>NZ_JBWBQE010000001.1:0-1030000 GCF_056278855.1 Pseudomonas sp. TE3895
TGGACAGGATTTGTCGCGATCAGGCAACTCAGCAGGCGTACATCGCCAGCTTGCGCTGGATGAAATCCAGGAAGCACTGGATGCGCAGTGCCAACTGGGTGTTGCGGTAATACACCGCGTGGATCGGCTGACGGTAGCCATTGTTGGCCTCGCTCAGCAGCACCTGCAGGCGCCCTGTGCGGATATCTTCGTGGGTCATGAAGTGCGACAGGCTGACGATGCCCTCCCCGGCCAACGCCAGCTGGCGCAGGGTTTCGCCGCTGGAAGCAACCAACGCCGGGCGGATGCTCCAGCGATCACCCTCAGCGTGGCGTAGCGGCCAATGATTGAGCGACTCCGGTTGGCTGAAGCCGAGCAGACAGTGGTTGGCCAGCTCCTCGACCTGCCGTGGCGTGCCGTGCTGCTCCAGGTAGGCCGGACTGGCCAGCACCTGCACCGGACTACAACCCAGGCTGCGCGCGTGCAGGCTGGAGTCGGCCAGCTCTCCGATGCGGATTGCCACATCAGTGCTCTGCTCCAGCAGGTCGATGATCAGGTCGTCGGTGTTGAGCTCCAGTTCGATGCCCGGGTACTGGCGGCGGAACTCGCCAATCCACGGCAGGATGGCATGCAGCATGAACGGCGCAGCGGCATTGATGCGCAATCGCCCGGTCGGGGTCTGGCGGTTCATCGACAGACGCTCTTCCATCTCGTCCATCTGCTGCAGGATCAGCCGCGAGCGCTCAAGAAAGTAGCGCCCCTCTTCGGTAAGGTCCATGCGCCGGGTGGTGCGGTTGACCAGCGTGGTGCCCAGCTTGCCCTCCAGGCGCGACAGGGTGCGGCTGACGGCAGACGGGGTCTGGCCCATCTGCTCGGCAGCAGCGGAAATCGAGCCGCAGTCGATGACGGCGACGAATACCTGGAGTTCTTCGGATCGGGTTTTCACATTCAGGCCTGCGGCTGATATCAATCCGGATTAGATCGCCTTGCCGAACACCTTGTCCAGATGCGCCTCGTAGGCCGCCAGTGCCGCCGGCACATCCGGGCGCTTCATCACATCCACAGCCAGGAAGGTCGGCAGGCCGGTCATACCCAGGAACTGGTTGGCCTTGTGGAACGGGAAGTACACGGCATCCACCCCCTTGCCTTCAAAGAAATCGCTGGGGTCATCGAACGCCTGCTGCGGCGCGTTCCAGGTCAGCGACAACATGTATTGCTTGCCGTGCACCAAACCACCGCTGCCGTATTTCTGCGAGTGGTCCGAACGGGTACGGCCATCATTGGCATACAGGCTGCCGTGGCCGGCAGTGAACACGTCGTCGATGTACTTCTTGACGGTCCACGGCGCACCCATCCACCAGCCGGGCATCTGATAGATCACCACATCGGCCCAGAGGAATTTCTCCACCTCTTCCTGGGCATCGTAGCCGCCATCGATGAACGTCTGGCGCACATCGAAGCCGGCGCGGTCCAGGTGAGCGATGGCCGCTTCGTGCAAGGTCGCGTTGAGACGGCCTTCGGAGTGAGCGAACTGTTTACCACCATTGAGCAGAAGGATCTTTTTCATGCTGGCCTCCACGGCCGAGTCAAAAATTGATGCCGGCAGGTTAGAGGCTCGCGGGGGCGGGATACAGCGGTGACGGGGCAAAATACAATTGACCAGAAGTCACGAATGAGCAATACATTATTGCCGTAAAATAGCGTCACCCCCCATCACCGAGTAGCGCCCCATGAGTGAGCCGTTCGCCTTTATCCTCAAAGCCAAGACCCGCCCGGAAATGGCTGATGCGTTCGAAAACCTGTTCCGTCCCTACGTCGAGCCAAGCCGCCAGGAACCCGGCTGCATCGAATACCACATGCTGCGCGACCAGCAGGACCCGAGCCTGTTTGTGTTCTTCGAAGTGTGGGCCGACAAGGCCGCGCTGGACGTGCACTCGGCCCTCCCGCACATGGCTGCCTTCTTCGAAAAACGCATGGATTACCTGGAGCGCGATTTCGATATCCAGAGGGTCGACATGCTCAGCGCTTCGTCCGCTAGCCGTTGATCAGCAGATGGACGCCGAGTGCGGCCAACCCGATGAAAAAGCAACGCTTGAACAGCAGCGCGCTGATCCGCTGACGCAGCCACTGGCCCGCCAGCATGCCGAGCAAAGCCGGCGCCAGCATCAGCAGCGACGCCCCCAACGCCTGGCCCCCCAAGGCATCCTGCCCGGCCAGGCCTAGGGCCAAGGCCAGGGTCGACACCGTAAACGACAGGCCCAGGGCCTGGATCAACTGCTCGCGGCTCAAGCCCAGGCTCTGCAGGTAAGGTACCGCTGGCATCACGAACACTCCGGTCGACGCCGTGACCACACCCGTGACCAGCCCGCAAAGCGGTCCCAGCCAGCGCTCGTGTCCCGGGCCCACCTGCAGGCCCGGGCCGACCACCCCATACAACGCGTAGACCAGCAAGGCGGCCCCCAACGCGTGCCCAGCCCAGGGGCCACTGCTGATTCCCAGCCAGGCGCTACCCAGCAAGGTGCCGACAACGATCAATGCCAGCATTGGCCCCAGGCGGACCAACAACCCTCGCAGATGCCCGCCGCTGGCCAGCTGCCACAGGTTGGTGAGTGTCGAGGGCACGATCAACAACGCGGCAGCCTGCGCAGGTGGCATAGCCAGGCCCAACAGGCCCATGGCAATGGTGGGCAGGCCCAGGCCGATGACCCCCTTCACTGCGCCCGCCAGCAGAAAGGTCAGTACAACCAGCAACGACAGTGCCGGGCCAATGTTCTGGTAAAACGCGAGCAAGGTAGTCATGGGCCGATGATGCCGTGCCCCGGGCGACGTGAGAATCTGCCATATACTCAGCCAGCCTCTTGCCAGGACAGAGCCACATGCATTTCGACCTGATCGACCTCAAGCTGTTCCAGCACACCCTGGAGTGCGGCAACATCACCGCCGGCGCCCGCCGCAGCCATCTGTCACTGCCAGCAGCCAGTGCGCGCATCCGCGCCATGGAAGCATCGCTGGGCATTCCCTTGCTGGAACGTAACCGCCGTGGCGTCCAACCAACGCCGGCTGGCCAGGCACTGTTGCAGCATGCGCGGCTGATAACGCAGCAGGTCGAACGCCTGCAGTTCGACCTGGGCCAATACGCGCAAGGGCAGCAAGGCCAGGTGCGCCTGCTGTGCAACACCGCTGCGCTGACCGAATACTTGCCCGAACTGCTGGCCAGCTACCTGGCTGAAAACCCTGGAGTCAGCGTGGATGTGCAAGAGCTGCCGAGTTTGCGCATCGTGCAGGCAATTACCCAAGGCATGGCCGACCTGGGCATCGTGTCCACAGCCGCCCCCAACGAGCACCTGCAGACCCGGCCGTTTCGAGACGACCCGCTGGTGCTAGTGACGCCACAGGGCCACCCCCTGGCCAGTGCGCTGGCGCCAAGTTTCGTCGACAGCCTGGCCCATGGCTATGTCGGCCTGGGGGCCGGCAGTGCATTGGGGTTGTACCTGGAAGAGCAAGCGCTGCACGAGGGGCAGCGCATGCAGGTTCGGGTACGAGCAGAGGGGTTTGATGGGGTGATCCGCATGGTCGCGGGCGGGGCCGGAATCGGGGTGGTGCCGCTGGCAGCGGTGCAGCGCTGGCAAGGGATGCTGCCGTTGCACTGGGTGGCGCTGCAGGAGCCATGGGCCAACCGCCGGCTGCTGGTGTGCGCGCGGGATTTCGCGGCATTACCAGGCTATGCCGCCGGACTGGTATCCGCCCTTATCCACTGACAGCCTTCGCTGGCACGCCTGCTTCCACAAACTCGTTCGCGTACCGCTCGGACCGTGAAGGTATTGATACCCCCCTGGGGTATTCGTGAAAGGGTACGGCGACCTCCTACTTCAGATAAGAACGCAGCAACGCTGCCACCTTGTCTGCCTCGTCCTGCCGTTCCTCGGCACTCAGGCCGTCCGCCACGAGGTGATCGCGGATGTGCCCTTCCATCACCTCGGCCATCAGCCCGTTCACCGCGCCGCGCACGGCAGCGATCTGCTGCAGGATCGCCAGGCAGTCCTTGTCCTGCTCCAGCGCCGTCTCCAGGGCGGCGGCTTGGCCTTTGATCTTGCGCACCCGGGTCAACAGCTGCTTCTTGCTCTTCAGGGTATGTGCCATTGGGTTTCACACCATGCTAGGTATACTGGGGTATAGTATTCTTCTCGATCTTCCGGGAGCATGATAAACCATGGCGACACAAACCTCAGACCGCTGGCAGCACAGCCACCAGTTCCACACCAGCAACCTGGGCGCTGAGCGCAAAACCCGCCTGGCGGTTTGGCTGACCGCAGTGATGATGGTGGCGGAGGTTGCCGGAGGCTGGTACTTCAACTCCATGGCGCTGCTGGCCGACGGCTGGCACATGAGCTCCCACGCCCTGGCACTTGGCCTGTCCTTGCTGGCCTACGCTGCCGCTCGGCGCTATGCAGGTGACCGGCGCTTTGCCTTCGGCACCTGGAAGATCGAAATTCTCGGCGGCTACTCCAGCGCATTGCTATTGCTGGGCGTGGCCGGACTGATGGCGTTCCAGTCGGTGGAACGGCTGTTGGTGCCGGGACAGATCCACTATGACGAGGCGATCTTGATTGCCGTGGCGGGCCTCGCCGTCAACCTCATCTGCGCCTGGCTGCTACGCGATGACCATCATCATGACCATCACCCTCACAGCCACGATCATCACCATCACCACCACCACCACCACCACGACCTGAACCTGCGCTCGGCCTACCTGCATGTGATGGCCGATGCCGCCACTTCGGTGCTGGCCATTGCTGCCTTGCTGGCCGGCAAGTTCTGGGGCGCCAGTTGGCTCGACCCAGCGATGGGCCTCGTCGGTGCGCTGCTGGTCGCGCTGTGGGCCCGTGGCCTGCTGCGCGATACCGGGCGAGTGTTACTGGACGCCGAGATGGACGCCCCGGTTGTGGCGGAAATCCGCGAAGTGGTCGCGCAATTGCCGGCGCCGGCCAGTATCACCGACCTGCATGTCTGGCGGGTGGGCAGGGACCAGTACGCCTGCATTCTTGGCCTGGCCACCCAGGCCACACTGAATGCCGACGGCGTGCGCCAGGCCCTGGCCGTGCACGAAGAGTTGGCGCACATCACTGTCGAGGTAAACCGCCTGCCATAGCGCGACCAGACACCTGGACGTCGAGCCCAGGCAACTGCTGCGCGGCCGTTGGGCCTATGGTGACCCGTCATTCAGCCAGTCACCAGGAGTTGTGCCATGTCCGATTTCATCACCGTCCTGCGCGAAACCTGCCCGACGCCGGTCGTGGACGCCACCAAGTGGAAGCGCATCGGCGGCGATCCGCACACCGTCAACCTCAATGCCTACCTGTCGGCCGACGGCAGCAAGATCATGGGCACCTGGATCTGCACCCCGGGCAAGTTCGAGGTCAACTACGATAAATGGGAGTTCTGCCACTTCCTCGATGGCTATTGCATCATTACCCCGGAAGGCGAAGAGCCCAAGCACCTGAAGGCGGGTGATGTGTTCGTGATCGAGCCAGGCATGAAAGGTACCTGGGAAGTGGTCGAGACTGTTCGTAAGTATTTCGTCTTCGCCTGACTTGCAGGCGCGGGTTTACCTGCGAATGCGGCGGTGAGGCTTCTGCAGCATTCGCGGGTGAACCCGCGCCTACAACGGCCGCGCACTACCTGTAAGCGTGGCCGAAAAAAATCGCGGAGCAGACGCCCTTCCCTCTGGTGCGCAGTTACAGAGGGAAGGCCACCTGGCCCGCGATGAAGTCCACCTCTTGCATCACTCCTTCTTGCGATAACCCTCGACAATGGCCGAGAAGTCCTTGCCACCCTCGCCTCGCAGGCTCATGGCCTGGTACAACTGCTGGGCCACGGCACCGAGAATCACCGGTTGGTGTGCCTGGCGTGCCGCTTCGGTAGCCAGCCCCAGGTCCTTGAGCATGAGTTCGGCGCCAAAACCACCGGTGTAGCCACGCGATGCCGGAGCGGTTTCGATGATGCCCGGCCACGGGTTGTAGGTGTCCGAGCTCCAGCAACGCCCGGTCGAACTGTTGATGATGCCGGCCAGCACCTTGGTATCGATACCCAACGCGTTACCCAGGGCCATGGCCTCGGACACGCCGATCATCGAAATGCCTAGCAGCAGGTTGTTGCAGATCTTGGCGACCTGGCCGGTACCGACTTCCCCGCAGTGCACGATGTTGCGGCCCATCTGTTCCAGTACCGGCTTGAGGCTGGCGAACAACTCGGTACTGGCGCCGACCATGAACGTCAGGGTGCCGGCCGCCGCGCCGCCAGTACCACCGGAAACCGGCGCATCACCCATGTCCACGCCCTTGGCCGCTGCGGCCTTGGACACATCACGTGCGGTCTGCGGGTCGATGGTGCTGCAGTCAACGGTCGGCGTGCCAGGGCGAATGCCAGCCAGTACGCCGTCCTCGTTCAAATACACGCTACGCACATGGGCTGCGGCCGGCAGCATGGTGATCACCAGCTCGCTGTTGGCCGCCGCGTCCTTGGGCGAGGGGCTGATCTGCCCGCCCAGTTCTGCCAGCTCGGCCAGCACGGCCTTGTTCAGGTCGAACAGGTTCAGCTGATGTCCGGCCTTGATCAGGTTGCGGGCCATGGGCGCGCCCATGTTGCCCAGGCCGATGAATGCGATACGCATGACGTACTCCTTAGCGCAGGCTAATGGTGGTGTTCACACCGTCGTTGACGCTGTCGTCATCGAACCAGCGAGCCGTGACGGTCTTGGTCTGAGTGTAGAACTGCACCACTTGCTTGCCGTAAGGCCCGAGGTCACCGAGTTTGGAACCCCGCGAGCCGGTGAAGCTGAAGAACGGTACGGGTACCGGGATCGGGATGTTGATGCCGACCTGGCCAATATCGATTTCGCTCTGGAACTTGCGGGCCGCAGCGCCGCTCTGGGTGAACAGGCCGGTGCCGTTGCCGAACGGGTTGGCGTTGACCAGGGCGATGGCCTCGTCGAGCGTATCGACTTCCAGGGTCACCAGCACCGGGCCGAAGATTTCCTGGGTATACACCTGCATGTCGGTCTTCACGCCCGAGAACAGGGTTGGGCCGACGAAGTTGCCTTGCTCGTAGCCCGGCACCTTGACGTCACGGCCGTCAAGTTCCAGCTTGGCGCCTTCCTTGATACCGCTTTCGATCAGGCCCAGCACACGCTCCTTGGCACGCTTGGATACCACCGGGCCAACGTCGGTGCCCGGCTCACAGCCAGCATTGACCTTGAGCTTGCTGGCAGCCTCCTTGATATCCGGCAACCATTCGCGGGCCTTGCCCACCAACACCGCCACCGAGGTCGCCATGCAGCGCTGGCCCGCCGCGCCAAAGGCAGCACCCACCAGCGCATTGATGGTTTGTGTGCGGTTGGCATCAGGCAACACCACCGCGTGGTTCTTGGCACCCATCATTGACTGCACACGCTTGCCATGCTGGCTGCCAAGGTTGTAAACGTGCGTGCCGACTTCAGTAGAGCCCACGAAGGAAATCGCCTTGATGTCCTGGTGGGTGCAAATGGCATCCACCACCTGCTTGCCGCCGTGCACCACGTTCAGCACACCGGCCGGCACGCCGGCTTCCAGCGCCAGCTCGACCAGTAGCATGGTCGACAACGGGTCCTGCTCGGACGGTTTGAGCACAAACGTGTTGCCGCAGACAATGGCCATAGGGAACATCCACAGCGGGATCATTGCCGGGAAGTTGAACGGGGTGATGCCAGCGCATACGCCGATCGGCTGGCGCAGGGTGTAGGTATCGACACCGCCGGCGACGTTCTCGGCAAATTCGCCCATCTGCAGGGTGCCAATGGACGCCGCGTGCTCGACCACTTCCAGGCCGCGGAAGATATCGCCTTCAGCGTCGGCCAGGGTCTTGCCCTGCTCGGCGCTGAGCACCTGGGCAATGCGTTTGGTGTGTTCGCGGATCAGCGCCTGCAGCTTGAGCATGATGCGCATGCGCGCGCCGATCGGGGTGTTACGCCATGTCTGGAAAGCGCGGTGAGCAGCGGCCACGGCTGCATCGACTTCCTCGACGGTGGCGAACGGTACGCGCGCCAGCACCTCTTGGGTGGCCGGGTTGACGATGTCACGCCATTCGGTGGTTTTGGACTCGACCCACTGGCCGTCGATCAGCAGCTTGACCTGCTCGACCTTGGTGCTGTTAGGGGATTGCGGTGCGTTCATCTGCGTTCTCCTTGGAATTGTTGTCGGGACGAGATCGCCAGCGCCGGGCAAACGCGGGGTGGCGTCCTGAGGCTTGTTTCGAGTATAGATGTGCAAACATCCAACAAGAACGCACAAAAAAACCGGATCATCATGCAAAAAGACCTCACATCCCTGAGCGCGCTCAACTGGGACGATTTGAAGTTCTTCCTCGAAGTGGCTCGCACCCGCAAGGCCAGCAGTGCCGCCAAACGGCTGAGCGTGGACTACACCACCGTGTCGCGACGCATCAGCTCGCTGGAGGGTGCGCTGGGCACCTTGCTGTTCGAAAAGTCGCGCACCAACGGCTTTGTGCTGACCGCCGAGGGCCAGCGCCTGCTGGGCTATGCCGAATCGATCGAGAGCACGCTGCACATGGCGTGCGAGCAGGTGTCCGGGTCGGGGGTGGCGTTGTCGGGCCATGTGCGCATGGGCTGCACGGAGGGCTTTGGCAGCTTTTTCATCACGCCGCAGCTAAGCCACTTCGTCGACGCCTACCCGGCGATTTCGGTGGACATCCTGCCGCTGCCGCACTTCATCAGCCTGTCCAAGCGTGAGGCGGACATCGTCATCGCGCTGGAGCGGCCCGAGCACGGGCCTTATGTGTGCTGCAAGCTGTGCGACTACCGCCTGCGGCTGTATGCCACCCAGGGCTACCTGGACAGCCACGCGCCGATCCGCCAGGTGACGGACCTGGCCAAACACCCCTTCATCAGTTACGTGGATGACCTGGCGTTCAGCTCCGAGCTGCTGTACCTGGCCAACCTGATCCCCAACGCCAGCGCACATTTGCGCAGTACCAGCGTGATCGCGCAGTACACGGCAGCGCTGCAGGGGCGTGGGCTGGCAATATTGCCGTGCTTCCTCGCCGCGCAGGACCCGCGATTGGTCACGGTGTTGCCGGAGGAGATCGAGGTGACGCGGCAGTTCTGGATGTACTGCCGGGAGGATTTGCGCAAGTTGAAGCGCATTACCCTGCTGTGGGATTACATCCGGGCGGTGACCGAGGCGAATGCGCCGTTGTTGATGGGGCAAACCCGCGAGATGCGCTTTGCGTAGCCTAGATCGACAAGGAGTAAGGGTGGCTCATCCTACCCACGGCAAGGGGGCTGTGGCAACGCCTTGTGACAGTGGTTGTGACACAGGTTGTGACAGTGCGTTTCCGCTAAAGACCCATTTTTCCCCTCAAATCAGGCATGGGGTTTCGGTTCGTATCCGGCGACGTTGTAAGTGGAAATCCCCTGAGGTACAGCGACTGGGCTTAACCCCCCAGCTTTCTAAAGACACCGGGGCGTCTAAGAACCGTCAAATCCAGTAGGGCATAAACAAGAACGCCCGCCACAGCTCCACAGAGGGCGGTGGCGAGGCGCTTTAGTGCATATCTACGTACCCCAAAGGGTGATGCTTAACGTTGCTGTATGGGCTAGTTTTAAGCCACCTTATCGAATGACAGATTGAGCGTGGCCATCACACGCATTACCGTAGTTGCACTCCATTCTCCACCACGGGAAGTTGTTACACCTTTCGCATTCAGGCAATCGGCTACAGAACGTAACGTGGTGCACTTGTCGAAAAGACATTCTTTGATGTGTGGCAGTACCGTGGCAGCATGGGCTGTTGCTTTCTTCACGTTCGCTTGGGTTGCTGCTCCATCCTTACCAGTGGCGTTGCGACGGGCTTCTACAGGTGCAGCATTGCGACGCGCAATCTTTGCTTGGCTAACTTCACAACCGCTGTCTGCACGTTGCTGCAATGCTTTGAGTGCAGCCTTAGTACGCTCGCTGATGAATGTACGTTCCTGCTCAGCCAACATGGCGTGGATGTGAAGTTCAACAGTGGTGGCGTGTGGCATCGTGGCCACTTTGAAGTTGTTACGTTTCATCATGCCAGCGATGTGCTCGACGTCACGACTCAGACGGTCCAGCTTGGCAACTACCAGTACAGCATCATGTTCCTTGCACGCGGCAATGGCCTTAAAGCATTCAGGACGCTCAGCAGGTGCGACAGAGCCGGAGATTGTATCAGTGAACTCGCCAACCACTTCCCACCCGTTCTGCTCAGCTGCTACAGCGATGTAATCATGCTGGGCTTCGATACCCAAACCTGATTCGCCTTGCGATTTCGTAGACTGGCGGTAGTAGGCGATTACTTTCATTTGATAACCACTCTCGTTCTGCTCGGCACCTTGCCTTGCTGATGCTGGTCATACTACTGGCTCACCATTACTGTTACAAGACTTAGTCGGTCGTATTAGGAATGAAACAAGGTAAAATAAATTTCCTTGACGACCACTGCTGATCTATGCGGGTGGATGACAGCCGAAATGAAGTGTCAGGCAGACCGGCGAACTCGCAGAAAATCGTGCTCGCCAACACAACTGGAAATGCCGAAGGCGGAAAATGAAATCTGGATTTTCCTGAGCGTCGTGTGACGACATTGGAAGACATGGTGTAGCGACATTGGTGACTATCGGAAAGGTTGAGTCCATAGATATCGAAGTCTGCGCTTGGCGTGCTGACAGTGCGGTGATAGCTTTATGCCTTTAAGACAACAAGGACGGAACGATGCGACAGCTGATTACCGCAGCCGCGATCACTACTATGCTGAGTGGCTGCGCTGCACCACCTACCTTAGGGGAGGCAACTCCGATCCCCAACAACCGACTGTTGGCGTATCAGGTCGAAGAGCATGGTAAACATGCTAGTGTTACGGTGTTTAGAGAAAGCGCAATCCCATCTGCTCAGTGCTACTTTGCGGTATATGTTGATGGTGTCCTTTCTGCTCGGCTGGACAATAACGAAAAGGCTAGCTTTTACCTAAAACCGGGTAGACACCTGATCGGCGTTGGGGCAGACCCACAAGGCGCAGGAAATTGCTCAGGGAATAGTGGGTACAAGAGAGAAGTGGCGACGTGGGTGGAAGTCGGTGAAAAGCAAACCTTTCGGATTGCATTTCAACCCATGCTTGATATTCGTCCGTCTTCGTACTAAGCCGGTCATAATTGCGTAGTATTCAGTACTAGCCATACTACGAACTCTTGAGGTTTAAAAATGGATTTGAAGGACTTTATTGCCACTAGTCTTACGCAAATTGCAGAAGGAATACTAACAGCCAATGAAGCATTGAGGGGGACCGATGCAGAGGTGAATCCTGTTCATCTAGTCACTCACTCAAATTCTGCTCAAGGCTATGGGCGGCTGCTTCTGCCACATGAAGAAGAACGCGGACGATTGGTGGAGCGTGTGTCATTTGATGTGGCTGTAACTGCTGAAAGTTCAGAGGCAGGAAAAGGAGGCTTGAAAGTGGGCATCGCTTCATTCGGGATCAATGGTGGCATTGAGTCCACGGATAAATCAGGCAGCACATCTCGTATCCAGTTTGGGGTTCCTATGGTCTTCCCATCTAAGCGCAACGACAAATGAGTTTCGTTTCGTCCGCTCCCTCTGGTGCAAGGGCTGATGCGACATGAGCTATAAAAAGCACTCGCAGGGGTTAATGCTTAGAGTGCTTCGGAAGTGTACGATGCAACTTGTATCTGGCATTGCAGGGCGGCACTAATCCTTTGTTAATGAGACTGACTGCATGGAGTCAATATGATAGAAGCCTTCATCTCTCGCCCCAATTGGGCTCCTCCTATTATTGAGAGAAATCTCGAACCATTCTATCGGCTACTCGAAGACTTGGGATTTCGTGCAAATACCATTGGAAAGAGCCAGATTCCACTGCGCTCTCCATTTGAAGATGTTCGCAGGCTTATGCAAAAGTGCCAATGCACTATCGTGCTCGGGCTACCTCAAATATTCATGCATAGCGGTAACGTCAAACATGTTCCTATCGAAAAGCATCTGAATCTGCCGACTGAGTGGAATCAGATTGAAACGACCATGTCTCTGATGCTGGATTTACCAACGTTGGTCTTGCTTCACAGTAATGTTACAAGTCGAGGGATTTTCGAGCGAGGTGCAGCAAATGTATTTGTACATGCCTTCAATGCCCTTGAGCCAAACTGGCTGGAAGAAATTCGACCTGCACTTCAATCGCTGAAAAAAGAAATTGGCGGCTGAGTAGATCAACCTACATTGCGTTATGCTCTTTGGCTATCATTATTTAATGATTCTGAGAATGCAGGCATTGGCAGAGAATGATACTCACAGGAACCTGTAAGTTTACATTCCTCTAAGACGGGAAGAGGAATGCTTTCTCTGCCTCTTTCCGAGTTTTATAAGTATCATTTTCTTCGTTTGAGCACGAAGAGATTGATATGAGAATCTTGATTTGCCAATCAAGAGGGAAGAAACAAATACATTCATAAAAGATACTCGACTTGACAGCCGAGAAGAGAAAGAAAATACATCTGCTGTTGATCTTGATCTTGCTTTAAGGCGACGAAGGAGACTCCCCCAAAGGGGTAAGAGAAGAAATCATTCGCTTTTGATATTTGTTATAAAACTGACTGATGCTCTTTTGTTATCCGTCTACGGATGAAAGGTTTTATCAGTAATGTTTTATGATTGTATATTCCTGTGTTAGTTAACACAGAGTGATAAAGCTCTTTGATTTAGGGGGCTGTCTGCTGCTGCCTGCCCCCTTCTATTTTCTTGGAAATCGTGACTCAAGGTTCAACCTTGGATAGAAGCTATCCTGTGGACAACTTCCACAGAAGGAAACACCCTATTATATAAGTAGGAATTTTGCCCAGCCCAGCAACCATGCGGCCTACAGAGCATCGCACCCTGAGCAAGATCAAAAAAATGCAGGGAAGATATCGTCGGATGGTCCGTCATGCGGCAAGTTGTAGTGGTTCCATCTTAGCAAGTCGCATGGCTCTAACACTCTCGCCATATTCTACATACCGACCTTGAAGCCTAAACTCAAGCTGCTCCGCCGTGTAGCTGGCCCTTATATTGGATTTCACTTCAATATTTGTTGAGTGGCCAATGCCATCGGGGTGAGACTTAATAACATCTAAGTACCATTGCTTAGCGTACTTGCCTTGCACCCAGTCCTCACCGCGAAATACGAAACGCGGATTAACAGTTAGGATTACCTCACCTTTCCTCACTCCATTACGTGCAGTACGGACACGAACAAAGTCTCTGTCACGTAAAGGTTTGAGCTTCCGCATTAAGTCGTCAACATGGACGCCAAGCATCTTTGCAAGATCAACCTGAGTGATCGCCAGTATATTTCGATACTTAACGGCTTTCTCAAGAACTTTCAAAGTTTTCATCGCGGGTGCTGTGATCCTGCAATCAATAGCTCCTTTCGAATCCTTCCATGCGAAGTAAGCTTCCGACTCCAACTCTCTCAGCCGATTAAGTTTACGGGGTGGCAACTTACGAAGATCAACATGTTTTAGATGCTCATCGAAGTCGTCAATACTACAGCAATCAGCCAGTGACCGCTTATAGTCTGCACGCTGGGCATAAACAGACGATGGATCACCATGACCAAGAATCTCACCCGTGAGCCTGTCAACTACAAATCCGTCAACTTCGTATGTTATTCCAGTATTTACCATTACATCAATTCTCCTTTATCAATTCAATAAGCTACCTCCTATGAGGTTTGCCATGTATTTGTGAGTCGCCATTATCCCAAGATTTCAAATGGCAGAAAACCCCTTGACAATTTGTCTAAATCAATAGGTCATAAATAGCTTAGAGAACTCGGTTGGTGACTTCTCTAAGTCTGATTCGACTTCTCTAAGCAAGAAATCACCAATCAGTATGCAGGCCGCTCCACAGCTTCAAACGAAGCGATTACAGCGATGCTCACTCACACCCGCTCCTTTTACTGCCCGAGACGAGAACACGCTCAGAAACGCACCCAGTGAGCCTCATGGCATGGTTTCCGATGCTTATCAAGGGCGGAGTCTGATTATTCGTTATATCTGTAGATATTGAAGACTTTTTCATTGAGAAAGTGGAATGTGCTTAACCCTCAGGCCACAATGTCCAAGGGAAATCGGAACATCGCCAGCTTCTTACAGGCAAAAGAAAGCCTCCTGCCAGCGTTAACCAGTAGGAGGCATCTGATACTTTCATTGTTACTCCGTCAGGATTGGCCATGGAGCTTCAGGGATTACAAGTGGAGAGAAACATCTCTGCACTTGTTTTTCAATTGCAGCAAGTTGCCTTGCTTCTTTTTCTGCTGCTGCTTTCAGTTCTTTTTCTACAGCTGCTTGTTTCAGCTGTTCGCGAAGTAACTCTTGATAACGACCATGTTCACTTTGAAGGTGAGCAACATACGATGCTTTCACATTAGCTTTAATGGCTTCAACATCCAAGGCTTGAACATCGTCAGGCTTTTTCAAAAAGCATGAGTAATTGAGTGGTTCTGTGATAACTCGCCAGCTTCTGGCAACTGTATATCCAGCTTTCAGTTTGCCTGCTACTTGCTCAAGGAAGTCATGAGCTAGTGAAGCATTTAGGAATTCTAGACTATCGCTCGTGTGATGATACTTATGTAGTTCAAGAGCAAGACGCCGGTCAAACTCTACTTCCTCATATTTCGGTGGAGTACCACGAATGGTGATCTTATCCTTGCTTGCTGTCATTCAATTTCTCCTTTGTGAGCTTTAATATAGTTCACCAACTCGACCAGAAGGTTAACTTCACGCTTCAAATTGTTCACTTCACAAACCCACTCATCAAGTTGGATGGCGATATTTTCATTTGTTACTGTCATTGTTTTGCTCCTTTGCGATTATGGATTAATTTAATCATTTTGGTGATGATTGTGGATTGATAAAGCAACTCGTCATACTGAGCGAATGGCTTTACAGCTAGAGTGGCTGTCTGTTGTTTCGTTAGGTCAGTTGTGGCAACTGCTCTACCCGTCTGCTGCTGTAGCTTCTTTCGTGCCGTGGCTCTTTGTAAACCTTTGATGAATGTGTCAGACATGTCTTGATGCTCCTGTGATAAATCGTTGTTCTTCAAGAAGTTCAACAATGCCATTACATCGCAGCCATTCCGATTGATTACTGGTGGCCTTAGCTGCACTACCCAGCGACTTGTAGTATCGAATTTCTTGACTAATGGTGTAGTTATTCCATTTACTTGGCATACTTCTGTACCACCATTCCAGTGAGCAGACCGCTGATCCCTTTCTTGGATTTGAAAGCATCAATAGCGAGGCTAGTATAAACATTTATGGGCACTCGGAAGTTGACAAGAACCGATTGCAGCTTGTTTGATCGAAAGAGCTTGCTACGGCAGCTATTGCTGCAAGTGGTGGCATGTTTACGTAAGTGACTAATGTCAGTATTGCAAATTTTGCAAAATCGGGAATATTCCATTTGGAAACCTCCATTAAGAATCAGGGACAAAGAAAAACCCCAGCCACTCGTAAGAGGACGGGGAACTTGGAGAAAGAAGGCCAGCCACTATAGCTAATAGCTGGCTATAACCAATTGGCAATTGATCACAAGGAAAAGTGCTGCTGACTTATCGAGGGTAGTCAACAGCAAGTGACAGTTCACATTGAAGGAAAGGAGAAACCTAATGGAACTGTCGGGGCGAGGACACGCCCGCTGAATAGAATTAGTGAGAGTGTGGAACTACTCGCCCTTGGCGACAAAGACCGAGGACGAAACCTATTAACCTATACTCTCAACTCATGATGATATTTTACACTTTTTTATTGAATTTGTAAATACCGTTACATATGTTTTTACACTTTAAGCCAACTATTTTAGTTGCAACTAAACTACTATGCAGTCTCACAAAAAACTTTCTTCAACATATCAGCAACAACTTCAACAGGTACGCCATTACCGTACGTGTCAAATGTGATAGTGCGGGAGGCGTGCCCCATGACAGCTTGGGCATGGAGTACGGACACTCCTTTTGTTTGCATCAATGATGCCAGTGAATGACGTAATGAATGGAACACTAGGCCGCGCTCATAGGTGTCTGTAAGAGCAGCGGGGATACCTTGTTGATTCACCCACTCACCTGAGGGTCTGTATCCAAACTGAGCAAGCTCCGTTACGTCCTCCGCTCGGCATGTATTGACGTACCGCAAAAATGCAGCAAGATCGAATCCGTAAGCACCGTCAGTGAGTGGCACCAATCGCTTACTCTGTTTGTTCTTGATCGACTTCCCTTCACCATTCTCATTGATGTGAATGGCTACGACCCCTGAGTCAGTTACTACAACGTCACTCATCGTCAGCTGACATATTTCCTTCAGGCGCCCACCAGTGATGATCCCCAAGCTGAGCAGCCAGCGTTTCCATGAGGTTTCTGGAAGGCCGTTTGCATAGTTCATCAGCTTGCTCACCTGAGCTTGGGAGAGAACGCCTTGCGGGTAGACTCAACCCCCTTAGTCAACTTCAGTTTCTTGTCGTATGTCTTGCTCAGGTGCCCATTCTCGACAGCCCATGCGAGCACAGCTGACAGCTTCACAATCAACTTGTTTACCGTTGAGGGCATCCGCCCTACTGACAGACGCTCCCGGAAGGCCACTAGGTCTGCTCTGGAATGGTTTCTCAAGTCCAACCCATCCAGATGTTCGGTAATGACCTTGTGGCAAAGATTCGTTTCCTTCAGGGTCGTGGGCTTTTGATCACCACCACGATCAGCCATGTAAAGTTGAGCGAGTGCATCGAAAGTCATCGGGGTTCCCGCCGGTTCTGCGCTCACCACCTCTCTATACGGTGTTTGCGCTGGCGAAGGGTTAACACCAACGTTTCGGTACATGTCCCCCCAATGGCGTAGTGGGTGGCCGTCATCAGCAGACACCAGCGTACTACTCACCAATTTCAACAGATGCTCCCGCAGCTCGTTCCATGAAGCGTCAGGACGATCCAAGTGGAACGATTGAAGCGATGCCGTGAGACGGCCAGATGCCTGCATTGCCCATCTGCGATCAGTGGTCTTCAGAGAGACAGACACCGCCCTCTTCACGCTGCCAGTCACGCGAAGGCGTAGGTAGTAGATTCCGTGTCGTCGGTAGTGGTACGGACTCGCCAACCGGCACGTTGGCCTCAAGACAAGCGTGCGATTTGTGACAGCACTTGTGACAGGGTGCTCCTGTAGAAGGTCGTTCATGATGGTTAAGCCCTTGTAACCATTGGGTTAACCCTTTCCCTCTTTGTCGTTCTGGATGTATTGCCGGGAGGATTTGCGCAAGTTGAAGCGCATTACCCTGCTGTGGGATTACATCCGGGCGGTGACCGAGGCGAATGCGCCGTTGTTGATGGGGCAAACCCGCGAGATGCGCTTTGCCCAGGACTGATGGGCCTGCGCATTTCCGAAGGCAACACAGCCCCTGTAGGAGCGGGCTTGCCCGCGAACACCGGCAAAGCCGGTGCCAGACAGCGCGTTGCCTGCTTCGCGGGCACGCCCGCGCCTACAGGGGATATGTGACAGCCCGAGCGGCAACGATCAGTAGGATGCGACCACGATGGACACTCGACGGTTCTCGGTACGCCCGGCGCTGGTGCGGTTGTCCGCCACCGGCTGGCTGCTGCCCAGGCCACGGCTCTGAATGTTCTGCGCCTGCATGCCAATCCCCACCAGCGCCTTGGTCACGCTTTGCGCGCGGCGCTCGGACAGCTGCTGGTTATACGCCGCCTTGCCCGACGAGTCGGCATGCCCGTCCACCCGCACGCCCTGGATACCAACGCCGAGCAGCGCCTTGCCGATGCGCTCGACAATCGCCTGGCTCTGGCCATTGAGGCTGTCCAGATCGCTGCCGAACAACACTTTGCCAGACAAGTCGTAGGCCCAACCTTCATCGGTCGGGGTGAAACCTTCGCGCTTGAGCACGGCAATCTGTTCTGGGGTAAGGCCTTTCGGGGGGGCGCTCTGGCAACCCGTCAGCGCCAGCATGGCGAGCAACAAGGCCCAAAGCGGAAAACGTAAAGCTTGCATCACGGGTTCAACTCCTGTTCCTGATTTCGTTGGCGGACCGTTCCGTCTGCGCCAGTTGCCAATGGCCACGGCGTTCGCGCTTGGCCTGGTACATTGCCGCATCGGCGGCATTGAGAAGACTGGCGGGGTCAGCGCCGTCATCCGGGTAATAGGCAATACCGACACTCAGCGAGGTGGAGATACTGCGGCCACTGTCCAGTTGCACCGGCAGCTTCATGCTGGCAACGATCTTCTCGGCAATGTGTTCGGCGTCCTTGCGCGTATGCAACGGCGTCAACAGCACGGCAAACTCGTCGCCCCCCAGGCGCGCCACCAGATCGTGCTCGCGCAGTTGGGCGCGCACACGTTCGGCCACGCTGATCAACACCTCGTCACCCACGGCGTGGCCGAGGGTGTCGTTGATCTGCTTGAAGTGGTCGCTGTCGAGGAACAGCAGTGCCAGGTGGTCCTGCTGACGCGCCGCATTCCGCACGCTGCGGCTCAGGCGTCCTTCAAAGAAGGCGCGGTTGGGCAAGCCGGTCAGGCTGTCGTGGCTGGCCTGATGGGCAAGGGTCTGGTTTTCGCTCTGCAGGTGGCTATGCCACACCTCCAGTTCATCCAGCAGGGCATTGAAGTCATTACCCAGCTCGTTCAGCTCGGCAATCGGCGCTTCTGGTACGCGCCGGTCGAAGCTGCGCTCGCGGCGGGCGGCATGGGCGACACTGGCCAGGCCACGCAGCGGGCGGGTGATATCGCTGAGCAGGCGCCGCGACAGATACTGGGCAGCCAGGGCGCTGAGGACCGTGCAGAACAGGATACCGGCCAAGCCACTGAGCAGGAACAGCAACAGGCTCCTGCCCTGGCCTGCCAGTTCGATATGCCCGACCTGCTGTTGCTGGTGCACGATCGGCAGAATGACCGGCTCATCCAGCAAGGTGCTGGCAACCTGCACCTCCAGCTGCGCGAGCATGCCGGTATTGTCGCGTTGCCAGTGCGCCAGTTGCTCGCCCTCGTTGTTGAAGACCTTGGCCTCGGCCACTTCTTCGGTACTGGCAATCAACGCCAGCGATTCATTGGCGGCGGCGCTGTCATCGAACACCACCGCCGCCTCTACCGTGTAATTGATCGAGCGGGCGATCAACTGCAGGTTATGGTTGGCATAGACACGCAGGGCGAGCACGCCCAGCAGGGTGAGGGAGATACCCGCCAGGCCAACGGCAAGCAAGGCGACGCTAAGGTGACCACGGCCCAGCACCGAGCGCAGGGTCGGGCGCACGGTACGCTTGCGGGTCGGTTTCATGGCTGCTCCGCCCGGCGCCGCGACAATTGCAGCACGCTGGGGTGAATACGCACGCCAGAGCGTGCCACCGAGTCGAGATTGACTTCAAAGGCCACCTGCTGGTCGCTGACCCGCAGGCAGAACAGGCTGCCGACCGTGCAGGGGTCATCCGCCTCGCTGATGCTCAGCACCGGGTGGCCGCCGATACGCTGGAACAGCCGATCCCGCTGGCCCTGGTCAAGCTTGCCAATGTAGAGGGCATCGCAGGCCTGGGCGACCTGGGTGTCTTCTGCCAGCAAGCGCCGCACCTGCAGCGGCCGGCCGGACTCCTGGACATGGCCCTTGATGAGATCGTCGGCGTACTCGGTCGGGCCGACCAGGCACAGGCGCAAAGGAGAGGGTTCGACGGGCCAGCGGGCGTAACTGAAGATACCCAGTACTACCTGGGTGACTGCCTTGGCGCGTTGCTGTGCCTGGGCGGCGGTTGTGCCGGGGTCTGCCCGGGCAGCGCCTGCAGAAAGGAGCAGGACGGCCAGCAATAGCGAAAGCGCACAGCTTGTCACTCGCCTTGCGGCCACGTTCATGTGGGAAATCCCTTTAAGCCCCTTCCGATATCGGCGCAACGATAGCACATGGCCGCTTTAATGTATGAGCCTGCAGCCACGTGTAATGGGTGTCATGGCCCTAGACCTGCTCGAGCATCAACCCGGAAATACGCCGTACTTTGCGCGCCACCGCTTCTTCGAAAATGCCTTGGCGTGGCTCGACCAGGCTGAAGCAGTGCTTGGCCCGAGTGATGCCGGTGTACACCAGTTCCTTGGTCAGCACCGGGTTGAGCGCATCCGGCAGCACCAGGGCAGTGTGGCTGAACTCCGAGCCCTGGGACTTGTGCACGGTCATGGCGAATACCGTTTCCACTTCGTTGAGCCGGCTCGGCAGAACGAACCGCACACCACCACTGCCGTCGTTGCGCGGGAAGGCCACACGCAGCAGCGGCTGGCCCTGCTCATCCGGCAGGCGCAGGGCTATACCGATGTCACCGTTCATCAGGCCCAGGCCGTAGTCGTTGCGGGTCACCAGCACCGGGCGTCCTTCGTACCAAGGCTGCTGGCTGTCGATCAGACCGGCATTGTGCAGCACCCGCGCCACCCGTTCATTCAGGCCTTCGACCCCCCAGGCGCCCCGGCGCACCGCGCACAGCAACTGGAAATCCTCGAAACTGCGCAACACCTTGCCCGCCCATTGCTCCCAGGCGGGGTCGTCAAAGGCGGTATCAAGTGCTGGCCGGTAACGCCCAAGGGTGCGCAGGTAGCTGCGGTAGCCTTGCGGTCCATCGGTACCGCGGTTCAGACCGTCCAGTAACAGGCGGTCGAAAGCACGATCCTGCTCGTGCTTGAGCGACAGGCTGTGCACGTCAGCAGGCGGCGCGGCCAGCAGGTTGCGCGCCGCGTGAGCATCCTGACGATTGACCAGTCTGGCCAACTGGCCAATACCGCTGCCTTCACCGAATCGCCGTGAAAAACGCAGCATCACCACCTGCTGAGCCAACGGGTGGCGCTGCTCATTGCCGGCCTTGAGGCCACTGCCGGCCAGCGACTCGCCACTGACCTGCTGAAGCCACGCTGCAGTCGCCGGCGAGTAAAAGCCCTCCTCAGCATCCCGGCATAGGTCACCCAGCACCGCGCCGGCCTCGACCGAAGCCAACTGGTCCTTGTCGCCCAGCAGCACCAGACGCGCCCGCGGCGGCAGGGCATCGAGCAGGTTGGCCATCATTTCCAGGTCGATCATCGACGCTTCGTCGACCACCAGCACATCCAACGGCAACGGGTTGCCAGCATGATGGCGGAAGTGCCGCGAGCCTGGGCGGCTGCCGAGCAGGCGATGCACGGTGCTGACTTCAGTAGGGATTTGCCCGCGTACTTCGGCGCTGACTTGCAGGCGCTCGACTTGCTGGCCAATGGATTCGGTCAGGCGCGCAGCGGCCTTGCCGGTCGGTGCAGCCAGGCGGATGCGCAGTGGCCTGCCCTGCTCCACTGCCGGCGCCTGCAGCAACGCCAGCAGGCGCACCACGGTGGTCGTCTTGCCGGTGCCGGGGCCACCCGTGATGATGCTGAAACCGGCACGGGTGGCCAAGGCACAGGCGAGCTTCTGCCAGTCCACCTGGCCAGCTGGCGCGCCGCCCTCGAACAGTTGCGCCAGGCGCTCTGGCAGGTCTGAAGGGGGGGCTTCGGCCTGACTCAGGCGCTGGCGCAGGGCATGGTCGATGCGCCGTTCGTAACGCCAGTAACGGCGCAGGTAAAGGCGCTCGCCACTGCGTACCAGCGGCCGCGCTTGCTGGCCAGGCGTATCACCTGCGGCCACCAGCGGGCTGGCGACGATGCGCTCAAGCCAGGCATTCAAGTCAAGGTTGGCCAGCAGTTGCGATGGCAGTAGCAAAGGGCCGATAAGGGCGTCACCTTCCGGCGGCAACGACAGGGCGAAATCAGGCTCGGCCAAGGTTTGTTGCAGGTCGAGGCAGACATGTCCGTGCCCCAGTTGGTGGCTGGCCAGCGCTGCCGCCAGCAGTAGCAAGGGATCACTGCCGGGGGCGCGCTCTTCCAGGAACGACACGAATGCGCGGTCCAGAGCTCGTAGCCAGCCCCGCTCAACCCAACGGTCGAGTAATTGCAGCAGGTCAGCGCTGTTGTGCTGCGGTGCCAGTGCCAGCAGGTGCTCTGCGTGCAACGGGGTGGGCAACAGGTCGACAAGGCTTCGGCTCATGGCGCAACTCCGGCAAACAGGTCCTGCTGTACCGGCGCGTGCTCGCCACGGAACAGTGCATCGAGGCTTTCGATCAGCTCACGCGGTGGCTTGGCGTGGTACACGCCGTGGCCGCTGCTGCTGGCACCGCGCAGGAAGATGAACAGGGCGCCGCCAACATGGCGGTCATAATCGTAGTCCGCCAGCCGCGCGCGCAACTGGCGGTGCAGGGCCAGCAGGTACAGCACATACTGCAGGTCGTAGCGGTGCTCAAGAATCGCCTTTTCCATGGCCATGGCATCGTAGGCCTGGATGTCCGCACCCAGCCAGTTGGACTTGTAGTCGGTCACGTAGTAACGCCCGTCCAGCTCGAACGCCAGGTCGATGAACCCTTTGAACATGCCGTTGAGCACGGTCGGCTGCGCAGCTGGGCGCGCCAGACCGGGGTGGGTATGGCGTGCCACCAGGCGATCGAGTTGTTCTGCGTCGACCCGGTGGCTGGCGAACCAGAACTCCATTTCGATCTGGTAATGACGCAGCTGGCCCAGCGTTACGCTCTGGTCGCTGCCCGGCAGCGGCAACGCCTCGCCCAGCAAACGTTGCATCCAGTGGCTCAGGGTGGGGATCCAGCCGGCCCAGTCACGGCGATTGCAGCGCTGGCCAACGGTGCGCTCAATCAGTTGAGGGTTACCGCTGACCTCGCTGAAGCCCTCACGGCCTGCCCACTCCAGCAAACCATGGAGGAAGGTGCCGGGGTTAGGCCCCCGCGGGAAGCGATGGATATCGCCGCTGTCGGCGGGGACCTCGCGCAACACCTGGGCATCGGGCACCTCGTCATCCAGCAGTTGCTGTGCCTGCGAGCTGTCGGCGCCGAGGGTCTGATCGCCGACACGAAGGGCACTGTAGGAAGCGATCCACCAGTGCTCGGCAGCCGCATGGCGTGGCCTGCGTGCTGGCAGCAGCTCACGTTCGGCGTATGGCATGCGATATATCTGCTCATCCGCCTGCGGCAGGCCTGGGCAAGTGATGTGCGGGCAACTTGCCCAGGCCTGCAACCAGTCCGTCAGCTGCGCCGAGCCAGCCAAGGCAAGGCCGCCCCCCAGCAGGTAGCCAAACGCCGAGCGGTGCAGCTGCGAGCTCTTCTGATTACCGCGCTTGAGGTCGGCGACACCCAGCCAGCAAGCATGCTGGGCGCGGGTCAGGGCCACGTAGAGCAGGCGCAGGTCTTCGGCCAGGCGCTCGTCGTCAGCGCGCTCGATCTGCTCCTGGTCAGGTGTGAGGGTGAGGTGGGCGTTACCTTCGCTGTCATGCCAGGCCAGCGGTAGACGGCTACCATCCACCGGTTTGCTGGTGCAGATGAATGGCAGGTAGACCAAGGGATATTCCAGGCCCTTGGACTTGTGGATGGTCACCACCTTGACCAACTGTTCGTCGCTCTCCAGGCGCAGGATCTGCTCTTCACCGGCCTGACCGGAACTGGCCAGATGCTCGGCCAGGTGGCGGATAAGCGCCTGTTCGCCGTCCAGTTCGCCGGCGGCCTGCTGCAGCAGCTCGGCCAGGTGCAGCAGGTTGGTCAGCACCCGCTCGCCATCGCTGCGGCGGATCAGCGTGCGCGGTAGCTGGAAGTCATGCAGCAGGTGGCGCAACATCGGCAACACCCCCTGGCGCTGCCAGGTGTCGCGGTAAAGGCGAAAGCGCATCACCCAGCTCTCCCAGACCCGCTCGTCCTGGTTAAGCCGGTCCAGCGCAGCCAGCGACAGGCCCAGTGTAAGGCTGGCCAGAGCAGCCTTGAGCAGGCGCTCCGAGTCAGGCTCGGCGCAGGCCTTGAGCCAGGCCAGCAGGTCGTGGGCTTCCTGGGCGGCAAACACCGAGTCCTTGTCGGACAGGTAGACGCTGCGCACCTCGCGTGCGGCCAGTTCGGCGCGGACCATCTGCGCCTCATGGCCATCGCGCACCAAGATGGCGATGTCCGAGGGCAAGCAGGCGCGCAATTCGCCTTCGGCATTCTGGAAGCCCGCCGTGCCCTGCTGGCCGCCATTGAGCAAGGCCACAATATGGCTGGCGCAACTGGCGGCCAGTTGCTGGCGGTAAACGCTGCTGGAGACTGGCTCTTCACTTTCCAGCTGCCAGCATTGCAAGGCTGCACTGACTTCACCGTCAATCAGCAGCTGTTCGCCCCGCCCCTTGGCGCGCACCTCGATGAATGGCAGCGGGTTGTCATCGGCCTCGCGGAACAGGAATGCACCCCGCCCCGCTTCACGCGCCTCGGCCTGCAGGAACACCTGGTTGACCGCCGCCACCATGGCTTTGCTGGAGCGGTAGTTGGTGTCCAGGCTGTGCAGGCGGCCGCTGGTAGCGCGTCGCGCGGCAAGGTAGGTGTAGATGTCGGCACCCCGGAAGGCGTAGATCGCCTGCTTGGGGTCGCCGATCATGAACAGGCCGGTTTCTGCGCGATTTTCGCTGATCTGGTAGATGCGCTCGAAAATGCCGTACTGAACCGGGTCGGTGTCCTGGAATTCGTCGATCAGCGCTACCGGGAACTGCTCACGGATCAGGCTGGCCAGGCGCTCGCCGGCCTCGCTGGCGAGCGCGTGCTGCAAGCGCACGAGCATGTCGTCGAAGCCCATTTCTGCACGCCGACGCTTCTCCACTTCGAAACGTGCCGATACCCAACTGGCCGCGTGCTCGAGCAGAGGGGCATCCGGGCTGTCCAGGGCCTGCAGTTGTTGCTGCAAGTGCTGCATGGCGTTGAGGGCTGGGTGCTCGGGAGGTTCTCCCTTCCAGGCCTCGGCCATGCCCGCCGGGGTCAGCCGGGTAAAACCGGTGCCCAAGTCGAGCTCTACCAGTTGCTCATCGCTGGCCCAAGCGCAGAGCTTGTCGAACCAGGGCTCGAAGTAACGGGCTTGCATCTTGCGGCCGTCGACCTGCTTGGCGGCTAGCGCCTCGCGGCAGATTTGCCGCAGTTCCTCGGCCCACTGTGCCCATGGTGCCTTGATCCGGGCCAACTGTGCGCCACGTTGCTGCAGCGATGCCTGGATCAATGCAGCGGGCTCTGGCCCATCCTGCTGGGCGCGCACACGGCCGAACAGTGGGCGAATGCGTGGCAGCAAAGCGTCGGGGCTCCCCCAGTTGCCGCGCACCCAGGCCAGTGCGTCCCCTTGCATCCCATAGCAGAAGCGCCGCCAGTAATCGCGCATGACCTGGCCCAACAACTCGCTGTGGTCGGTTTCCAGGGTCTGGGTGAACAGGCTGCCGCTGTCGAAGGCATGCTCGCGCAGCATGCGCTGGCACCAGCCATGGATGGTCGATACCGCAGCCTCGTCCATCCACTGCACGGCGATTTCCAACCGGCCGGCGCAACGCGGCCAGTTCTCTTGTGGGTAATCGTCACGCAGTTGGTGCAACAGCGGATCGGCGTCTTCCAGTTCGCCACGGAAGAACCGTGCGGCTTCAGCCAGGCGGGCGCGGATACGCTCGCGCAGCTCTTTGGTGGCGGCGTCGGTGAAGGTCACCACGAGGATCTGCGGTGGCAGCAGCTCGCGCTCGAAGCCCTGTTCGCCACCGTGACCGAGGATCAGGCGCAGGTACAGCGCCGAAATGGTAAAGGTCTTGCCCGTGCCGGCGCTGGCTTCGATCAGCTGGCTACCGTGCAGGGGGAAACTCAGTGCCAGAGGACGGTCCTGGGTCATGCGCCTTTCTCCGGGTTGCCCAAGGTCTGCCAAGGGGCGGTGAACAACGGGCGGTACAAGGTCTCGCACCAGCCTTCAAACGTTTCGTCAGCGGTGAGTGCTGCAAAATCTCGGAACTGGCGAGCCAGCGCAATGCTTTCACTTCGCTCGCCAAAACTGGTGCGTTCGTCGCCTTCGTAGGCGCGAGCTGCTGCGGCCATGGCTTTATCGGCATCGTCCTGGGCCAACCAGGCGAACGCGGTCTTGGCCGCGACTGGCAACGGCGCATTCATTGCCGCCTGACGGGCCACCAACAGGTCGCCCAGCAGTTGCGCGGACAGCGCTTGCGGCAGCGGTGCAAGCAACAGGGTCAGGTCACTGGCTACCAATGCACTGTTATAGGGGTAGCCCGCTGCACAGGCCGCCAGGTGCGTAACCCAGGGCGCGATAAGACGGTGCCACTTCAGGTTGTTGCGCCCGGCACTGATGGTGTTGGGTACTGTGGTGATACTGAGAAGGCTCTGATCTTCCGCCTGGAACACCCGGCCCAGCCAGCCCTCCAGACGGTGCTGACCGTGCTCGAAATGCACCGGTAAAGCGCCCTCGACCAGCTGTGGCCAGCGTTGCAGCAATTGTTGGTGACGTTGCAGCAGGTCCGGCAGCGGTTCGATCAATTCGTTTTGCAGCAGTTCGCCGAAACCGGCTAGCGGCAGCAAACCGCAGGCCTGCAGGCGTCGGGCCTGGGCGCGCAAGGCCTGTTCAGCGTTGTCCGGTTCGGCCAAGGCGGCGCCAAGCAGGCTTTCACTGGCGCCGTAACGTTGCAGGGTATCGAGGACGAAGGGCTCTTCGTCCGGGGTCGGCGCTTCCAGCGCCTCAAAGTACACCTTCAAGCGCTGGCTGAAGAAGTGCCGTACCGGGTGGCGCAAGAAGTCATTCAGCTGGTGCAGACTCAGGGCTTCGGCGTCCTGATAAGGCGGCAAGCCCGGCTCGCTCTGCTCGTCTGCCTCACCTTGCTGGTGCAGCACCTGCCATTCATGGGCATAGCTGAACAATGGGCTGCCCTTCTGGAAGTACCGAGGGCTGAACGGTTGCAGCGGGTGCTCCTGGGTCAGTGCGTGCAACAGTTGCTCGCCCGGTTTCGCGGGCTGGCCCTGCTGCGCGTCGGCCAAATGCCAGCCCGCAGCGATGTGATCGCGCAACTGGCCGATCAGCACCGAGGCCGGGCGTTCGCTATTGTCGCGGATACTGCGCCCGACCCAGCTGACATACAGTTGGTCACGTGCTGACAGTAGCGCTTCAAGCAACAGGTAACGGTCGTCTTCGCGGCGTGAGCGGTCGCCCGGGCGATAGTCGCTGGCCATCAGGTCGAAGTCCAGCGGTGGCTGCGCACGCGGGTAATCGCCATCGTTCATGCCCAGCAGGCAGACCACCCTGAACGGGATCGCGCGCATGGGCATGAGTGTGCAGAAGTTGACCGAGCCAGCGAGGAAACGTTGCGACAGCTTGCCCTGATCAAGGCCCGACAACCAGGCTTCACGCACCACGGTAAGCGGTAGCGGGTCGTGCAGGCCGACGGTCTCGCACACCTCAAGCCAGCTATCGCGCAGATCCTGCAACTGCATCAACAGGAATTCATCACCCTCGTCCTCGGCGAGGAAGAACACGTGCAGCAAGGCATGCAGTCGCTCGCCCCACTGGCTGACGGTGGCAGGCTCGGACAGGGCCTGGCAGGCGACTTCGAGCGCATCGAGCAACGCGACCAGCGGGCCGATCAGTGCCGCGTCCAGGCCACCGATTTCATCGTAGGGTTCAATGCCATCACAGGCCTCACCCACCCCCACGGCATAACCCAACAGCATGCGGCGCAGGCCGAAACGCCAACTGTTCTGTTCGAGCCCGGCGGGCAAGCCCAGGCTCGCCCGCTGTGCGGCGTCAAGGCCCCAACGAATGCCAGCGCCCTCGATCCAGCGATGCAGCGTGGGCAGGTCGTTTTCGCGGATGCCGAAGCGGGCGCGGACTGCCGGCACGTCCAGCAGGTCGAGCACTTCGCTGACCGCGAAGCGGCTGTCAGGCAGTTTGAGCAGGTGCTCAAGCGCGATCAGCAAAGGCTCGCGACCACGCTGGCCCTGGTCTGTCAGGGTGAACGGGATGTAGCGCGGGTCGTTGCGCTGCAACTGGCCGAAGACGGCGCGGATATGCGGCGCATACGTGTCGATGTCCGGCAGCATGACGATTACGTCGCGCGGGCGCAAAGTCGGGTCGGCGCTGAAGCGGGCCAACAGCTGGTCGTGGAGGATTTCCACTTCACGTTGCGGGCTGTGCGCGATATGGAAGCGAATCGAGCGGTCTTTTGTGGTGTCGACTGGCGGCCACCGTTCGCGGCTCTCGGCGAGCGGGCGCAATTCCAGGATGTCGTCCTGCAGTTCGTTGAGCAGCGTGGTGGGCGAACCGTCGCTGAACAGGTCGATACGGCCGTCGCTGAACACGCCCTGGTAGCTGCCTGGGTCATCATAGCTGTCGAGCAGGTTGATGTAGTCGCGGCCTTGTTTACCCCAGGCAGCCAGCAATGGGTGGGCATGCTGGTGCAGCGTCTGGTCGTCCAGTTGCAGGGGCATGCCTTGCTTGCGTTGCTGGCGTTTGTACTGGTGGCGCAACAGGTCCTTGTCGGCGACGATATCGGCCCAGTGGTGGCGGCATGGGTTGTGTACGCACAGCAATACCTGACTGAAACGCGACAGGCCTGCCAGCGCTTCCAGGGCCTGGGCCGGCAGCGAAGAGATACCGAACACGATCACCCTCGGTGGCAGCCCTGCAGGCGCCTGCTCCAGGCTGTTGATGCGCTCGATGAAACGTTGGTGTACCCCGGCGCGGCTTTGCGCCATGCCTTGCTCGCCAACATCCTCCAGCAATGCTCGCCACAACTCGGCTTGCCAGCGGTTGCCTGGCGGCAGAACTTTGCGCTCGCCGCGGGCCGTGTTGATGACGTGCTCACCAGTGGCCCAGTCCTTGAGCCAATCGGCGCGGTAGACCTGATACTGGTCGAACAGGTCGGCCAAGCGCTCGGCGAGCTGGTAGCGCTTGCGCAAGTCACTGTCATCGGTGAGGAAGCGCCGCAGTGGCTCGAAATGCGGGCGCTCGATGAGCGCTGGCAACAGGCGCATCAGCCGCCAGGTCAGGGGTGCCTTGTCGAGCAGAGACACTTCGGGGATTTCGCTACGGCCAAGCACGCTGCGGTAGAGCTGCCACATAAAGCTACCGGGCAGTTGCACATCGATTGCAGCGGCGATGCCGCAGCCGCCTTGGTCATCTTCCAGCGGATCTTCAGCCAGGGCCAGCTTGAGCCATTGGGCGATGCCATTGCTTTGCACCAGGGCAATTTCGTTTTCCAGAGGCGCCAGCGGGTAGCGACGCATCCAGCTCACTACCAGGCTACGCAGGTCGTCGAGGCGGTTGCCGTGGACGATCATGAAGCCAGGGTGGAGATGGGCGGTGTTGAGCATCGGAAGGTCTCTGGAGGCGCTGATGGCTGAGAGGGGAACGATATCACGCGTACATGAAACGGCCGAATGCCATCAGGCTGCGGGAGCGGCCGTGCCCGCTCCCGCAGCGATTCGCGCAGGTCGAGTTTTTTGCCCACAAAGACAAAACCCCTACCTGCATGCGCAGATAGGGGTTTTGCGAAATGAATCTTGACGATGACCTACTCTCACATGGGGAAACCCCACACTACCATCGGCGATGCATCGTTTCACTACTGAGTTCGGGATGGGATCAGGTGGTTCCAATGCTCTATGGTCGTCAAGAAATTCTGTTGCCAGAATGTCCAGATGGACAGCCCAGCGAATCCGGATATGCGATATTTGTGGTCTTACGAATTTTCGGGTCTTTCGTCTTCACCACCGCAATCTGCGTCAGCAAATTGCTTGGGTGTTATATGGTCAAGCCTCACGGGCAATTAGTATTGGTTAGCTCAACGCCTCACAGCGCTTACACACCCAACCTATCAACGTCGTAGTCTTCGACGGCCCTTTAGGGGATTCAAGATCCCAGTGAGATCTCATCTTGAGGCAAGTTTCCCGCTTAGATGCTTTCAGCGGTTATCTCTTCCGAACATAGCTACCCGGCAATGCCACTGGCGTGACAACCGGAACACCAGAGGTTCGTCCACTCCGGTCCTCTCGTACTAGGAGCAGCCCCTCTCAAATCTCAAACGTCCACGGCAGATAGGGACCGAACTGTCTCACGACGTTCTAAACCCAGCTCGCGTACCACTTTAAATGGCGAACAGCCATACCCTTGGGACCGGCTTCAGCCCCAGGATGTGATGAGCCGACATCGAGGTGCCAAACACCGCCGTCGATATGAACTCTTGGGCGGTATCAGCCTGTTATCCCCGGAGTACCTTTTATCCGTTGAGCGATGGCCCTTCCATACAGAACCACCGGATCACTAAGACCTACTTTCGTACCTGCTCGACGTGTTTGTCTCGCAGTCAAGCGCGCTTTTGCCTTTATACTCTACGACCGATTTCCGACCGGTCTGAGCGCACCTTCGTACTCCTCCGTTACTCTTTGGGAGGAGACCGCCCCAGTCAAACTACCCACCATACACTGTCCTCGATCCGGATAACGGACCTGAGTTAGAACCTCAAAGTTGCCAGGGTGGTATTTCAAGGATGGCTCCATGAGAACTGGCGTCCCCACTTCAAAGCCTCCCACCTATCCTACACAAGCAAATTCAAAGTCCAGTGCAAAGCTATAGTAAAGGTTCACGGGGTCTTTCCGTCTAGCCGCGGATACACTGCATCTTCACAGCGATTTCAATTTCACTGAGTCTCGGGTGGAGACAGCGCCGCCATCGTTACGCCATTCGTGCAGGTCGGAACTTACCCGACAAGGAATTTCGCTACCTTAGGACCGTTATAGTTACGGCCGCCGTTTACCGGGGCTTCGATCAAGAGCTTCGCTTGCGCTAACCCCATCAATTAACCTTCCGGCACCGGGCAGGCGTCACACCCTATACGTCCACTTTCGTGTTTGCAGAGTGCTGTGTTTTTAATAAACAGTCGCAGCGGCCTGGTATCTTCGACCGGCATGGGCTTACGGAGCAAGTCCTTCACCCTCGCCGGCGCACCTTCTCCCGAAGTTACGGTGCCATTTTGCCTAGTTCCTTCACCCGAGTTCTCTCAAGCGCCTTGGTATTCTCTACCTAACCACCTGTGTCGGTTTGGGGTACGGTTCCCAGTTATCTGAAGCTTAGGAGCTTTTCTTGGAAGCATGGTATCAACCACTTCGTCGCCTAAAGGCAACTCGTCATCAGCTCTCGGCCTTGAAATCCCGGATTTGCCTAAGATTTCAGCCTACCACCTTAAACCTGGACAACCAACGCCAGGCTGGCCTAACCTTCTCCGTCCCTCCATCGCAATAACTGGAAGTACAGGAATATTAACCTGTTTTCCATCGACTACGCTTTTCAGCCTCGCCTTAGGGACCGACTAACCCTGCGTCGATTAACGTTGCGCAGGAAACCTTGGTCTTTCGGCGTGCGAGTTTTTCACTCGCATTGTCGTTACTCATGTCAGCATTCGCACTTCTGATACCTCCAGCAAGCTTCTCAACTCACCTTCACAGGCTTACAGAACGCTCCTCTACCGCATCATCATAAGATGATACCCGTAGCTTCGGTGCATGGTTTGAGCCCCGTTACATCTTCCGCGCAGGCCGACTCGACTAGTGAGCTATTACGCTTTCTTTAAAGGGTGGCTGCTTCTAAGCCAACCTCCTAGCTGTCTAAGCCTTCCCACATCGTTTCCCACTTAACCATGACTTTGGGACCTTAGCTGACGGTCTGGGTTGTTTCCCTTTTCACGACGGACGTTAGCACCCGCCGTGTGTCTCCCATGCTCGGCACTTGTAGGTATTCGGAGTTTGCATCGGTTTGGTAAGTCGGGATGACCCCCTAGCCGAAACAGTGCTCTACCCCCTACAGTGATACATGAGGCGCTACCTAAATAGCTTTCGAGGAGAACCAGCTATCTCCGAGCTTGATTAGCCTTTCACTCCGATCCACAGGTCATCCGCTAACTTTTCAACGGTAGTCGGTTCGGTCCTCCAGTCAGTGTTACCTAACCTTCAACCTGCCCATGGATAGATCGCCCGGTTTCGGGTCTATACCCAGCGACTAAACGCCCTATTAAGACTCGCTTTCGCTACGCCTCCCCTATTCGGTTAAGCTCGCCACTGAATATAAGTCGCTGACCCATTATACAAAAGGTACGCAGTCACCTAACAAAGTAGGCTCCCACTGCTTGTACGCATACGGTTTCAGGTTCTATTTCACTCCCCTCTCCGGGGTTCTTTTCGCCTTTCCCTCACGGTACTGGTTCACTATCGGTCAGTCAGTAGTATTTAGCCTTGGAGGATGGTCCCCCCATATTCAGACAAAGTTTCTCGTGCTCCGTCCTACTCGATTTCATTGATAAGAGATTTTCGTGTACGGGGCTATCACCCACTATGGCCGCACTTTCCAGAGCGTTCCACTAATCTCAAACCAACTTAAGGGCTGGTCCCCGTTCGCTCGCCACTACTAAGGGAATCTCGGTTGATTTCTTTTCCTCAGGGTACTTAGATGTTTCAGTTCCCCTGGTTCGCCTCTTGCACCTATGTATTCAGTACAAGATAACCAGCTTGTGCTGGCTGGGTTCCCCCATTCAGAGATCTCTGGATCACAGTCTGTTTGCCGACTCCCCAAAGCTTATCGCAGGCTACCACGTCTTTCATCGCCTCTGACTGCCAAGGCATCCACCGTATGCGCTTCTTCACTTGACCATATAACCCCAAGCAATCTGGTTATACTGTGAAGACGACATTCGCCGAAAATTCGTACGTTGCTCTTTCGAGCAGAACTCACAAATTTTACCTTAGCCTGATCCACCAGCAGTGAAACTGGTGTTCAGTCTATATCTATCACATATCCGAATTTTTAAAGAACGATCTGACAAAAGTCAGAAATCAACATTCGACACGAATGCTCATTTCTGAGTTTGATCAAGGTACAGCAAGTGGTGGAGCCAAGCGGGATCGAACCGCTGACCTCCTGCGTGCAAGGCAGGCGCTCTCCCAGCTGAGCTATGGCCCCGCATATTGGTAGGTCTGGGCAGATTTGAACTGCCGACCTCACCCTTATCAGGGGTGCGCTCTAACCAACTGAGCTACAGACCTATATAGGGTCTTGATCGTCTTCGACAATGAATCAAGCAATTCGTGTGGGAGCTCATCAGCAGGCTGATGTCGTCGATTAAGGAGGTGATCCAGCCGCAGGTTCCCCTACGGCTACCTTGTTACGACTTCACCCCAGTCATGAATCACACCGTGGTAACCGTCCTCCCGAAGGTTAGACTAGCTACTTCTGGTGCAACCCACTCCCATGGTGTGACGGGCGGTGTGTACAAGGCCCGGGAACGTATTCACCGCGACATTCTGATTCGCGATTACTAGCGATTCCGACTTCACGCAGTCGAGTTGCAGACTGCGATCCGGACTACGATCGGTTTTGTGAGATTAGCTCCACCTCGCGGCTTGGCAACCCTCTGTACCGACCATTGTAGCACGTGTGTAGCCCAGGCCGTAAGGGCCATGATGACTTGACGTCATCCCCACCTTCCTCCGGTTTGTCACCGGCAGTCTCCTTAGAGTGCCCACCATAACGTGCTGGTAACTAAGGACAAGGGTTGCGCTCGTTACGGGACTTAACCCAACATCTCACGACACGAGCTGACGACAGCCATGCAGCACCTGTGTCAGAGTTCCCGAAGGCACCAATCCATCTCTGGAAAGTTCTCTGCATGTCAAGGCCTGGTAAGGTTCTTCGCGTTGCTTCGAATTAAACCACATGCTCCACCGCTTGTGCGGGCCCCCGTCAATTCATTTGAGTTTTAACCTTGCGGCCGTACTCCCCAGGCGGTCAACTTAATGCGTTAGCTGCGCCACTAAAATCTCAAGGATTCCAACGGCTAGTTGACATCGTTTACGGCGTGGACTACCAGGGTATCTAATCCTGTTTGCTCCCCACGCTTTCGCACCTCAGTGTCAGTATCAGTCCAGGTGGTCGCCTTCGCCACTGGTGTTCCTTCCTATATCTACGCATTTCACCGCTACACAGGAAATTCCACCACCCTCTACCGTACTCTAGCTTGCCAGTTTTGGATGCAGTTCCCAGGTTGAGCCCGGGGCTTTCACATCCAACTTAACAAACCACCTACGCGCGCTTTACGCCCAGTAATTCCGATTAACGCTTGCACCCTCTGTATTACCGCGGCTGCTGGCACAGAGTTAGCCGGTGCTTATTCTGTCGGTAACGTCAAAACAGCAAGGTATTAGCTTACTGCCCTTCCTCCCAACTTAAAGTGCTTTACAATCCGAAGACCTTCTTCACACACGCGGCATGGCTGGATCAGGCTTTCGCCCATTGTCCAATATTCCCCACTGCTGCCTCCCGTAGGAGTCTGGACCGTGTCTCAGTTCCAGTGTGACTGATCATCCTCTCAGACCAGTTACGGATCGTCGCCTTGGTGAGCCATTACCCCACCAACTAGCTAATCCGACCTAGGCTCATCTGATAGCGCAAGGCCCGAAGGTCCCCTGCTTTCTCCCGTAGGACGTATGCGGTATTAGCGTTCCTTTCGAAACGTTGTCCCCCACTACCAGGCAGATTCCTAGGCATTACTCACCCGTCCGCCGCTGAATCAAGGAGCAAGCCCCCGTCATCCGCTCGACTTGCATGTGTTAGGCCTGCCGCCAGCGTTCAATCTGAGCCATGATCAAACTCTTCAGTTCAATACTGCTTGGGTTTTTAAGAAACCCTAAACTTGGCTCAGCAATCTCAAATGACTATGTGATTTCTCGCATGGTCACTTGTGATGCTGATAATCTTTTTGACTATCAGTCCGTACTCACAAGCACCCACACGAATTGCTTGATTCAATTTGTTAAAGAGCGTTTGGTTAAGAGCTTTTCGTCTCAACCGAGGCGCGCATTCTACGCTTTCCTCAGAGCCTGTCAATCGTTTATTTTGAAGTTTTTTGCGAGAAACTCGTTTAGCTTCAAACACTTGGCTCGCTGCGATCTCTCGTAGCGGGAGGCGAATCATACAGCACTTGGAAGCGCTGTCAACCATCATCTCAACCGCTGGCGATCATTTGATCGTAGCCCTTACAGCATCTTCAGAAGCGTCTAACTCATTGAATTTCAAGGAGTTTGTCGTTCCGTTGTCGCTGGAAGTGGGGCGCATTATAAGGGGATTCGAGAGGGCGTCAACCTTTAATTTCAAGAAAGTGACATATAAGGGGAAAAGACCGTATCGGGGCTGCCAAGTGTTCGCCACAACAGTTTCAGCGCCTGTGAGATCGAGCGCCGCCCGCGCGGCGCTTCGCGGGTAAACCCGCTCCTACGTTTGTTTCAGGCCAATTATGCCTGTGGGATTCGCGCGCGAACGCTTTGGTGCCTGTCTCGATATCGCGTCGTACCAACAAGGCGGTCGCGCGCGCCAGGCACAGGAGGGACTGGCCCGAAACAAACGTAGGAGCGGGTTTACCCGCAAAGCGCCGCGCGGGCGGCGCTCGGTCTCATAGGCGGTGAATGTCTCAAGCCGGACGCGGGCGGCGCCCGATCTCATAGGCGGTGAATGTCTCAAGCCGGACGCGCGCGGCGCTCGATCTCGCTGGCGCCAGAGAAACAAAGGCGGGCACCCTCCCACAGCCATTGCTAACTCAAGACAGGCCCTTGGCAGCCCCATCCCTCTCTCAAACCGCCCTACCCTGCTTCCTGGCAACCCTGGGAAGCGCCCGCGCAACAGCAGGTATCCGCAAGACCATCAACACAGCCCCAATAAACGCATAGATCGCCCATTCCCGAAGGTCGGAACGCACGATCCACAGGAAATGCAGCAAGCCCAACCCAAGCACCGCGTACACCAACCTGTGCAGCTTCTTCCACCGCGCCCCCAGCCGCCGTTGGCTGTACCGGTTCGAGGTGACCGCCAGCGCCAGCAACCCCAAGAACCCCAGCGCCCCCACAATAATGTAGGGGCGCTTGCGCAACTCCACCGCCAACTGCCCCCAATCCAACCCTAGAATGAAAAACAGGTAGGCCAGAATATGCAGCACTATATAGGCGAACACCCATAACCCCAGCTGCCGGCGAACCACGATCCAGCCAGACCAGCCCGTCAGCTTCTGCAGTGGCGTCATGCTCAAGGTCACCAACAGGAAGGTAAGCGCCCCAAGCCCAAGGCGATCCATCATGATCTTCCCGGGATCAGGCCCCAGCAGGTTCATCGCCGCTTCATATAGCCACCACACCGGGAACAGGCAGCCTACGACAAAGATGGCCAAGCGAAACCAGGGGTAACGCATCAGTAGTTCTTCCGCAGATCGAGCCCGGTATACAGCGACGCCACTTCATCAGCATAGCCATTGAACATCTGCGTCTCCCGCACATTGGGGCTGAACAACCCGCTGGGCAAGCGACGTTCGCGCGCCTGGCTCCAGCGCGGGTGGTCGACTGTCGGGTTCACATTGGCGTAGAAACCATATTCATCCGGCGCCAGCCCTTCCCAGGTAGTGCCGGGCTGCTCCGCTACCAGGCTGATGCGCACAATCGACTTGATGCTCTTGAAGCCATACTTCCAAGGCACCACCAAACGCAACGGCGCACCGTTCTGGTTGGGCAGTTCCCGGCCGTACATACCCACTGCGAGAATTGCCAGCGGGTGCATCGCCTCATCCAGGCGCAACCCTTCTCTATAAGGCCAGTCGATCAAGGCGAAGCCAGAACGCTGCCCCGGCATATGCTGCGGATCCTTCAGCGTTTCGAAACGCACATAACGCGCACTGGAAGTCGGCTCGACCTGCTTGAGCACCTGAGCCAAAGGGAACCCCAGCCACGGAATGACCATCGACCACGCCTCTACGCAGCGCAGCCGATAGATCCGCTCCTCAAGCTGATAGGGTTTGACGAAGTCCTCCAGTGCATAGCGTCCGGGCTTGCCAACCTCACCATCCACCACAATGGACCACGGTTCGGTCTTCAGGCTGTCGCCATTGGCCGCCGGGTCGCCCTTGTCGGGCCCGAACTCGTAGAAGTTGTTGTAGTGAGTGGCGTCCTTGAACGGCGTAATCGCCTCGTCCTTCACCGTCACCGCCTGCCAGCGCGTGGCCGCGAGCTTGTCAGTGAACCAGGCCGGCGCGGCCCCAGCCTGCACATCGGCATAACGCGACATTTGCGCCGCGCCCACACCGCCCGGCAATGCGCCTAGCGCCAAGCCAGCCAATGAGCCACCCAGCAGGGCTCGACGGGAAAGGTAAATGCCTTCGGGGGTGATCTCCGACGCCTTGCACTCGGAAGACCTGGGAAGCTTGATAAGCATGAACGGCTCCATAGCACTGAGTAACGGATGTACCAGTAAGACTATGGAGCCGTGAGGTTATTCCAGCGTTAAGTGATTTTCACGCTTTGCGACGGCGCGCCTTCAGCAGGAACTGGATCGGCCCCGATGCTGCATAGGCAAGGAAGATCAACAGCAGGATACGCGGCGGGTCGCTGAACACGACGGCAAACACCAGCACCACCGCCAGGATCGCCACGAACGGGACGCGCCCCTTGAGGTCCAGCTCCTTGAAACTGTTGTACTTGATGTTGCTGACCATCAGCATGCCAGCAGCAGCCACCAGCAGCGCGACCAGGAACGACAGCTTGGAGCCCTGGATGCCGTAGTCGCTGAACGCCCATACGGTGCCCGCCACCACACCTGCGGCAGCCGGGCTGGCCAGGCCGATGAAGTAGCGCTTGTCGGCGGTACCGACCTGGGTATTGAAGCGCGCCAGGCGCAACGCGGCGCCGGCCACATAGATGAAAGCAACCATCCAGCCGACCTTGCCCATGTCACCCAGCGCCCAGCCGAAGGCCAGCAAAGCCGGGGCCACGCCGAAGGCGACCATATCCGACAGCGAGTCATACTCGGCACCGAAGGCACTCTGGGTATTGGTCATGCGCGCAACGCGGCCGTCCAGGCCGTCGAGCACCATGGCCACGAAGATGGCGATAGCGGCAAAAGCGAAGTACTTGCTCGCCTCGCGCGGGTCGCCGGCACTCAGGGCGCTCTGTGCGCTCATCGAGCTGATGATGGAATAGAAACCGGCAAACAGGTTGGCGGTGGTAAACAGGTTGGGCAGCAGGTAGATGCCGCGGTGGCGCACCTTGCGGCCTTCGGCGTCATGCCCTTCTTCAACGTGCTCATCGACAGGTAGCAGGCTTTCGGCGTCGGAGGGCTTGTTCGGCTCTTCGGGACGTTCGCTCATGGAGGGTACCTTGCAACAGGATGGAAAATGTTCGACACGGGCCCGCGAAACAGGTTCTGACAGCGAGCCACTGGTCTGCTTTATACCAGAAGCTGGATGCCAGAACGAAAAAACGCGGCCGAAGCCGCGTTTTTCATCTATCGATAAGACTTAGTTCTTGGTCTTGTCGACGATTTTGTTAGCCGAGATCCACGGCATCATCGAGCGCAGCTGCTCGCCGATGATTTCGATGCCGTGAGCGGCGTTGTTGCGGCGCTTGGCGGTCATCGATGGGTAGTTGGTAGCACCTTCGGAGATGAACATCTTCGCGTACTCGCCGTCCTGGATGCGCTTCAGAGCATTGCGCATGGCCTTGCGGGATTCTTCGTTGATGACTTCCGGGCCAGTGACGTACTCACCGTATTCGGCGTTGTTGGAGATCGAGTAGTTCATGTTGGCGATGCCGCCTTCGTACATGAGGTCTACGATCAGTTTCAGCTCGTGCAGGCACTCGAAGTAGGCCATTTCCGGCGCGTAGCCAGCTTCGACCAGGGTTTCGAAACCGGCTTTGACCAGCTCGACGGTACCGCCACACAGAACAGCCTGCTCACCGAACAGGTCGGTTTCGGTTTCGTCCTTGAAGGTGGTTTCGATGATACCGGTACGGCCACCACCCACGCCCGAAGCGTAGGACAGTGCGACGTTCTTGGCGTTGCCGGAAGCGTCCTGGTAGATAGCGATCAGGTCAGGGATGCCGCCGCCTTTGACGAACTCGGAGCGAACGGTGTGGCCCGGGGCTTTCGGCGCGATCATGATCACGTCGAGGTCGGCACGCGGAACAACCTGGTTGTAGTGGATCGAGAAACCGTGAGAGAAGGCCAGGGTAGCGCCCTTCTTGATGTTCGGCTCGATTTCGTTCTTGTACAGAGCGCCCTGGAACTCGTCCGGGGTCAGGATCATGACCAGGTCAGCCGCAGCGACAGCGGTAGCAACGTCGGCAACTTTCAGGCCGTGGGCTTCAGCCTTGGCAACGGTAGCCGAACCTTTACGCAGACCGACGGTAACGTCTACACCGGAGTCTTTCAGGTTGCACGCCTGAGCGTGGCCCTGGGAGCCGTAACCGATGATGGCGACTTTCTTACCCTGGATGATGGAAAGGTCGCAGTCTTTATCGTAGAAAACTTTCATGAAAATACCCCTGGTTATATCTCGGCCCCTGCGGAGCCATCGCTAATTTTTTGGATTTAGATGCTGAGCACTTTGTCGCCACGGGCAATGCCGGTAACGCCGCTGCGCACGGTTTCCAGAATCGATGCAGTGCCGATCGCCTGGATGAAGCTGTCCAGTTTGTCGCTGGTACCGCTCAGCTGCACGGTGTACACGCTGGCGGTCACGTCGACGATCTGGCCACGGAAGATATCCGTGGTGCGCTTGATCTCGGCACGCTGGGCACCGGTGGCCTTGACCTTGACCAGCATCAGTTCACGCTCGATGTGAGCGCTTTCCGACAGGTCGACAAGCTTGACCACTTCGACCAGCTTGTTCAGGTTCTTGGTGATCTGTTCGATCACTTCGTCATGGCCAACGGTGGTCAGCGTCAGACGCGACAGGGTCGGGTCTTCGGTTGGCGCTACAGTCAGGCTTTCAATGTTGTAGTTGCGCTGGGAGAACAGGCCGACCACGCGGGACAACGCACCTGGTTCGTTTTCCAGCAGCAGGGAAATGATGTGCCGCATATCAGGTACGCTCCGTCTTGCTCAGCCACATGTCACGCATCGAGCCATCCTTGATCTGCATCGGATAGACGTGCTCACTGCGGTCAACCGCGATGTCGATGAACACCAGACGGTCCTTCATCGCAAACGCTTCTTCCAGCTTCGGCTTGAGGTCCTTCAGGCTGGTGATGCGGATACCCACATGGCCATAGGCCTCGGCCAGCTTGATGAAGTCAGGCAGCGACTCGACGTACGAGTGCGAGTGACGACCGTTGTAGGCCATGTCCTGCCATTGGCGGACCATGCCCAACACACCGTTGTTGAGGTTGACGATCTTCACCGGCAGGCCGTATTGCATGCAGGTGGACAGCTCCTGGATGTTCATCTGGATGCTGCCTTCGCCGGTCACACAGGCCACGTCCTGATCCGGGAAGTTGAGCTTGACGCCCATCGCCGCCGGGAAGCCGAAGCCCATGGTGCCCAGGCCACCGGAGTTGATCCAGCGGTTTGGCTTGTTGAAGCGGTAGTACTGCGCGGCAAACATCTGATGCTGGCCCACGTCAGAAGTGACGAAGGCATCGCCATTGGTCACTTCACACAGTGTCTCGATGACTTTTTGCGGTTTGATGACGTTGCCATCGCCCTTGTCGTAAGGGAACAACTCGCCATTGCCACGCCATTCGTCAATCTGCTTCCACCAGGCATCCAGCGAAGCCTTGTCAGGCTGCTCGCCGATTTCCTTGAGGATGCCGAGCATTTCGCTGAGCACGCTGTCGACCGGGCCGACGATTGGCACGTCGGCCTTGATCATCTTCGAGATCGACGCCGGGTCGATGTCGATGTGGATGATCTTGGCGTTCGGGCAGAACTTGGCCGGACCGTTTACAACGCGGTCGTCGAAACGCGCACCGACGGCAAAGATGACGTCGGCATTGTGCATGGCCATGTTGGCGGTGTAGCTGCCATGCATGCCGAGCATGCCGAGGAACTGGCGGTCGGTACCCGGGAAGCCACCCAACCCCATCAGGGTATTGGTGACCGGCAGGTTCAGCGACTTGGCGATTTCAGTCAGGGCTTCGGAGCCACCGCCGAGGATCACACCGCCACCGGAGTAGACGACCGGGCGCTTGGCCGCCAGAAGCATCTCGGCAGCCTTGCGGATCTGGCCGGAGTGACCACGGACCGCCGGGCTGTAGGAGCGCAGCTTGACCTTTTTCGGGTAGACGTATTCGAACTTCTCAGCCGGGTTGGTCATATCTTTTGGAATGTCGACCACGACTGGACCTGGACGACCGGATTGCGCCAGGTAGAAAGCTTTTTTCAGAACTTCAGGGATCTCGGTCGGATTCTTGATCATGAAGCTGTGCTTCACGATCGGCCGCGAGATACCGATCATGTCAGTTTCCTGGAAGGCATCGGTGCCCACCATGGTGCTAGGCACCTGGCCGGACAGAATGACCATCGGAATCGAGTCCATGTAGGCGGTGGCAATGCCGGTAATGGCATTGGTCGCGCCAGGACCGGAGGTTACCAGCACCACACCGGCCTTGCCGGTGGCGCGAGCGTAGCCGTCCGCCATATGGGTGGCCGCCTGCTCGTGACGAACCAGGATGTGTTCCACTTCCGGTTCTTTGAACAGTGCGTCGTAAACATGCAGGAGAGCACCACCAGGGTACCCGTAGATGTGCTTAACGCCTTCGTCACGCAAAAAGCGGACGACCATCTCAGCGCCAGATAAAAGCTCCACGTTGTTCACCTCTAAAACGCCAGAATACCGCCCTCACTGGACGGGTCTTAATAGGTTTACTGCCAAGCAGAGCATGAGCGAACGTCAGCACTGACTGAGCAAGTATTGGGAAATCCCCAGAGTGTTGCGGGGGTTTCCCACCCAGCGCGAGGTAACGCGTTGCGGGGTGTAACAGGTCGGCGCGGGTGTGCACCTCATGATCTGCTTAGCGGGTCTGCTTCTGGCAGTCCCTCTACAGCGGAAGTTGGATTCTTGTGATTCGGCGCCAACAAGTCAAGAAAAATTATTGCCAATTTTTCCCCAAGATGAATTCCTGCCACCACTAAAAATCGCTTCAGCAGCAGAATTAAGAAGATTTCCAAAAAAAAGGGCCACAATCTGCGGCCCTTGACGGAAAAACTGAAGAAATCAGGCGGAAGGAGCGATCAATTGGTCAAAAGCTGCCAACAGGCGGCGTAGCTCACGACTTTGCTCCGGCCGGTCGGTAAACACGGTTTCGGCCATGACAAGGATGCTCGATGCGTTGGGCAGCGGGTGGCCCAGCTCGATGATGATCTTCATGCGTGGCAGGAAGATCCATTGCAGCCACTGCTCAAAACTGAGGGTATCCACGGCGAACGGCACCGTACTGGCCAGTGCCTCGTCGCTTGGCGGCTCGTCATCCCACCAGCCTTGCACCTGCAGCTCGCGCTCGATCAAGAGCAGGTGGTCGGCAATATCCAGCACGCGTTGCTCGATCATCACGAATTGACCCGCGCCTTTTGCCGGGCCAGCGCAGCGCCGGCGCTGTCACCCTGCTTTTCACGGGCCTGGGCGATCGTGTTCCAAAGCTCTGCCTGCAGGCTTGGGCGGCCGTTGGCGTAGGTCAGGGCGCGGCGCGCCAACTGCTCGGCCTGCGCCGCATCACCTTGCGAGAGGCGTACCTGGGCCAGGCGATACAGCACCTGCGGCTCACGCGGAGCAATGCGCTGGGCACGCTCCAGGCTCGAGGCGGCACCGTTGAAGTCGCCACTGCCCTGCTGCGTCTTCGCAGTGGTCAGCAGTGCCAGCACAGGACCGTCCAGCTGCTCGTCGGCCGACAGGCCACCGGCGGCGGCGCTGCGCGGAATACCGGTTGGCGCACTGGCGCTTTGCGGGGTGCTGTTCATCGCAGCGATGTCGAAGGGTTCATCGGCAATCGGGTTGGGATTGGTGGTCATCGGCGCCGAACTGACAGGCCCTGCACTGATCGGCCCCGGGGTGATCGGCGAGGTACTGATCGGCGCAGCGCCATTGCCCGCCGGGAATGTCTGGATGCCCGATGCGCCTGCGCCCTGCGGGATCATCACGGTGACACCGGAATCCTCCGGCAGCGTCTGCGCCTGGGCGGTGCCGGTGTTATAGCCACCCGCCGAGCGGTTGGCCGTCACGCGTTCGCTGTTGGACACGCGGGTGCTCGAGTCGACCACCGGAATATTGCCACGCGGGACGCTGGAGCACCCCTGGAGCACAGCCAACGCCGTCACGGCAGGAAACAGCCACTTGTTCACGTCACACCTCATCAATGCAGCCTGTGCTTAATTCATCCAGCCCTTGACCCAGTCCATTACCGATTCGACTGGGTCCTGCTCGCCGCCACAGGTTGCGCCGGCCGGCGGCTCACTCCCGCGAATATACGGCATCTGCACCGCTCCCGGACAGCTGGCATCAGACCCATGGCCTGTGTAAGGGTCGATCCAGGCCTGCACCACGTTATCCGGTTGCGGCATATCCAGCGGCAGCGGGTCGGCTTTCTTCATGAAGCTGGTCCACACCTGCAAGGCGCCGGTGGCGCCGGTAAACGGTGTCTTGCCGTTATCGTCACGGCCCATCCACACCACGGCCAGCAGATCCTGACTAAAGCCGGAGAACCAGCTGTCACGCGAGTCGTTACTGGTACCGGTCTTGCCCGCCAGGGTCAGCGAGCGTGGCAAGGTGTTGTACACCGAACGCCCTGTACCTTCGCGCATTACACGCTGCATGGCGTTCTGCACCAGGTAAATGGCACCCGGGTCGAAGGTTTGCTGGATCTGGAACGGGTAGCGCTTGAGCGGCTCGCCCTCGGCGGTGAGCACGCTGCGGATACCGCGCATCGGCGTGTTGAAGCCGCCGTTGGCGATGGTCTGGTACATGGTTGCGACCTGCATCGGCGACATGCCACCCGCCCCCAGCAACATGGCCGGAAACGCTGGCCAGTCGACATTCACGCCCAAACGACCAATGGTCTTGATCACGTTCGGCACACCCACTTCCAGGCCGAGCTTGGCGGTCGACAGGTTGTAAGAGTTGGCCAGCCCCTGGTACAGGTAGATAGTGCCATGCGGGCGGCGGTCATAGTTTTGCGGGCGCCAGACCTGGCCGTCAGCCCCTTTGACCGAAAATGGCTCGTCCTGCACCCAACTGGTCAGGGTGTACTTGCTCGGCTGCTCCAGCGCAGTCAGGTACACCGACGGTTTGACCAGGGAGCCGATCGGCCGTACAGCATCGATGGCCCGGTTGAAGCCGGCAAAACCTGCCTGGCGGCTACCGATCAGCGCCTGTACTTCACCGGTTTCAGGGTTGGTCACGACCATTGCCGCCTCGACATCGTCTGCCCCCTTGCGGCCCGCCAGGCGCTTGAAGGTCTCGCTCATCGAGGTTTCGGCCTTCATCTGCAGGATAGGGTCGAAGCTGGTAAAGATGCGCAGGCCTTCTTCGGTCAAGTCTTCGTCGCGGTAATCCTGGCGCAACTGTCGCTTGACCAGGTCGAGGAAGGCAGGGAACGAGCTGTCGGCCAGGCTGCCACGCTTGGTCACGCCCAGCGGCATTTTCTTCGCCGCATCGACTTCTGCCTGGCTGGCCACGCCCTGCTCGGCCACCAGGTCGAGCACCAGGTTGCGGCGAGCCAGGGCACGCTCGGGGTGACGCCGCGGGTTGTAGTAGGACGGGCCTTTGACCATGCCCACCAGCAGGGCGATCTGATGCAGTTTCAGCTCAGACAGCGGCTGGCTGAAGAAGAACTGGCTCGCCAGACCAAAGCCGTGCACCGCGCGTTGACCGTCCTGGCCGACGAACACCTCGTTGAGGTAAGCCTCAAGGATTTCGCGCTTGTCGTAGTGCAGTTCGAGCAGGACCGCCATCATCGCCTCGGTCAGCTTGCGGCTGAGGCTGCGCTCGCTGCTGAGGTAGAAGTTCTTCACCAACTGCTGGGTCAGGGTACTGCCCCCCTGGCGCATCGAGCCGGACGACGTGTTGACCCACATGGCCCGGGCGATGGACTTTGGCGACACGCCGAAGTGACTGTAGAACTCGCGGTCTTCCGTGGCCACCAAGGTTTCGAGCAGATATTTGGGTACCTGATCGATCTTGATCAGGATGCGATCTTCGAGATTTTTCGGGTAGATGCCACCGATCATCAGCGGCTCCAGCCGCACCACGTCAAGCGCCTTGCCATTGGCACCGGAAAGGCCTGCAACGTAATCGCCAGAAAAGCGTACACGGACGAACTGCGCCGGCTCCATGCCCTCGTAGAACTGGAAGCCACGGGTATTGAGGTCGACGGTATTGCCGCTGACGGACGCAGCGCCCGGGCCGTTGGCCGCGCTTTCGCGACGGTAGCCGAGCGCATCGAGCTCGGTGAGGAAGTCGTTCTTGCTCAACTTCTGGCCGGTGAACAGCTCCAGCGGTCGGGCATAAACTTTGGCCGGAATGGTCCAGCGCTTGCCGGAGAACTTTTCCTGGACGACGGCATCGAGGTAAACCGCGAAGCCGGCGACGATCACCAGGCCAACCAGGCTGAGCTTCAAAGCCCAGCCCAGCCAGGCGCGGGAGCGGCCGGTCGGGCGTTTCTGAGGGGTGCGGGGATTTCGGGTTCGGGTCATGGCGGCGGATTATACGCACTTTATAAAGGCTGGGCAGACGGCCCGGCGGTAGGCAGGGACGGCACCATTGACCATAATGGCGCATTCGAATTCCCTTGCCCCGGAAGGATTTGCCGTGAGCCAAGCTCTTATTACTGCGTTGCAGAACCCTGCCCTGTACCCTCACCCCGTGGAGGGGTTTCAGCTCATCGAGACGCATATCTCCTGGGTCCTGCTCACTGGCGAATACGCCTACAAGATCAAGAAACCGATGAATTTCGGCTTCCTGGACTTCACCGGACTGGACCAGCGCCAGCATTTCTGTAACGAAGAATTGCGCCTGAACCAACGCCTGACCGAAGGCCTGTACCTGGAAGTGTTGCCCATCACCGGTAGCGTCGACGCACCGCAGATCGGTGGCGAAGGCGTAGCCATCGAGTACGCGCTGAAGATGCGCCAGTTCCCCCAGGGGCAGATGCTCAACACCCTGCAGGCCAATGGCGAACTGAACGCCACGCACATCGACCAGATGGCCCGGCAGATTGCCGATTTTCACCTTCAGGCTCCGCGTGTGCCGATGGAGCACCCGCTGGGCACGCCAGACAGCGTGATGGCCCCGGTGGAGCAGAACTTCGAGCAGATTCGCCCATTCCTCAGCGACAAAGCCGATCTGCAGCAACTTGACGCCCTGCAGGCCTGGGCCCGCAGCAGCTTCGAGCGCCTGCAAGGGCTGCTGGAAAAGCGCAAGGCCAATGGCTTCATCCGTGAGTGCCACGGTGACATTCACCTGGGCAACGCCACCTTGATCGATGGCAAGGTAGTGATTTTCGATTGCATCGAATTCAACGAGCCTTTCCGACTGACCGACGTCTACGCCGACACCGCCTTCCTGGCCATGGACCTGGAAGACCGCGGCCTGAAATGCCTGGCCCGGCGCTTCATCAGCCAGTACCTGGAACTGACGGGGGATTACGAAGGCCTGGAACTGCTCAACTTCTACAAAGCCTACCGTGCGCTGGTGCGGGCCAAGGTCGCACTGTTCAGCATGCCGGCCGACGCCGATGGCGTGCAACGTGCCACCACCCTGCGCACCTACCGCAACTACGCCAACCTGGCCGAAAGTTACAGCGCCATCCCGTCGCGCCTGCTGGCCATCACCCATGGTGTTTCGGCGGTGGGCAAAAGTCACGTGGCCATGCGCCTGGTCGAGGCCTTGGGTGCAGTGCGCGTGCGTTCGGACGTAGAGCGCAAGCGCCTGTTCGGCGAACAGCAGCAGGCTGATGCCGGCCAGCTGAGTACGGGCATATACGACCAGGACGCCAGCGCAGCGACCTATCAGCGCCTGCACGAGGTGGCAGCGACCGTGCTGCGCGCCGGCTTCCCGGTGGTGCTGGACGCCACCTACCTCAAGCGTGAGCAGCGTCAGGCTGCGGCAGACGTTGCCAGCCAGACCGGCGTGCCGTTCCTCATCCTCGACTGCCACGCGCCAGAGGCGGTCATCGCCAGTTGGCTGGAGCAGCGCCAGGCTGAAAACAGCGACCCCTCGGATGCCACGCTGGAGGTGATCAAGGCCCAGCAGGCCAGCCGTGAGGCGCTGGATGCGCAGGAGCTGGTGCACAGCACCCGCGTCGATACCCAGGCTGCCGGCAGCATGGATCAAGTGATCGAGCAGATTCGCCAGCGGTTGCCTGGCCTGTAAGTTCGTCATCTTCCTGTGCCTGCCCGCGAAGGGGCAGGCACAGGCCGCTCATCACCCGATGGCAAAAAGCCGCATATTTCCCAACGCCCGCTACACTCCTCTCAGACCTGCTCGCGATTTATCCCCCATTCCCGTTCAGCCATCGCAAGGAGGCTCGATGAACGATGAATTGCAGCATCTGAAGAACCTTGGCAAGACTTCTGCGCAGTGGCTGCATGCAGCCGGCATCCACAGTGCATCGGATTTGCGCCGCCTGGGCGCGGTGGGTGCGTACCAGGCCGTGAAGACACGAGGGTTCCGTGCATCGAAGGTGCTGTTGTATGCCATTGAAGGCGCCCTGCTGGACATGCACTGGAACGATTTGCCGCTCGAACGCAAGGAAGCACTCAACCAACAATTGGACGCGAAAAACCCTGCGCAAAAAAAACCAAAATAATCGGGGTAAAGGGATTGACGTCTAAATGAGAATTGTTATGATTATCACAACTGGTCGCGAGACTGGTTGGATAAGCTAAGAGCCCCTGGTTCGGACTCTCAGATTATCTCCTCATCAGGCTAATCACGGTTATTGACCCGGCAATTTGCCGGGTCTTTTTTTTGCCTGTGCTTTTTCAGGATCAACGCCGCAGCTGCGCACAATAATCCTGCTCCGGCATCGCCGCCGTGTACCACACATAATCAGCCTCGCCAGGCTCGACTCGCTCGCCCACCTCAGCCAGCAGCAAAACCTTGCTCTCCCCCGACGCCCCCAGGTCAGCCAGATGCAAGGGTATGCCCAGGTCCTTGCGCACATGGTAAGCCCCGGCAAACAGCAGCGCCGGCTGCGGTGCCGCCTGCAAGCGCTCGGCCATGCGCCGGTCGCGCTGCTGCTGAACGGCCAGCATCGCCGGTAACTGGTTTTCCGGCAGCATCCCGCAATGCCCGGCGCGCACCTGTTCCAGCAAGGCAGCCTTTACCGCGGGTGCATTGGACTTTTCGCCCTGCACCGGCGCCGGCTGTCGATAGGCCTGACGCATCTCGTCGGGCGAAAGGTTGGCGGCCAGCAACGTCACCCGATGCTGCAAGGCTTCGGTGACAATCGGCCCGTACAACTGCCAATCCCAGCCCTCCTGCCAAGCCAGTGCCTTGGGCAAGTCTTCCGGCAAAGGCTGCCCCACCAGCTTGTCCACCCGCGATTGCTGGCTGGGCTGCAGCATCTCCAGCAACAGGCTGCCCTGAGTGCGCTGGCCTTGAAGAGCGCGCAGCAGCCACAGTTGCAGCGCGTGATGGTCAGGGTTGTCATGCTTCTCGCCGACAAGCACTCGGGGCGCATCAGCCAGGCGCTGCACCAGCGTTTCAGGGCTTATGACCTGCTCATTGGACAGGTCGACAATCTTTCCCAGCTCGGCGTGCGTGCGACCTTCACTGCTCTGCCAGGCGGGCAACGGCGGCAGGCTGGCCTGACAGCCGCCTATCGCCAGTACCAGGCACAGCGAGAAACCGGACAGCATCGGGTGTCGCATCGGCAGTTACTCCATGTCATCCACACTTTAAATGGCCTGCACCGGGGGCGGGCCGGTCGCAAGACAAGGCCACTTTCACAAAGGCCATGCATGCGTTGAGAACATCAACGGGTGATGATCAGCGGGTGCCCGCGCTCGGGGTGCGCCTGCACCAATACGTCAATACCGTACACCGCCTTCAGTGCCGCTGGGGTCAGTGCCTCTTCGGGCGTGGCAAACGCGTGGCAGCGCCCCTGTTCCAGCAACAGGATACGGTCACAGTAACGTGCTGCCAGGTTCAGGTCATGCAGGATCACCAACACTGCAGCACCGCAGTCGGCGAAGCGGCGTACGGCTTCCAGGGTGGTGTGCTGATGCAGCGGGTCGAGCATCGAGGTCGGTTCGTCGAGCAACAACGTGCTGCCCTCCTCCCCCGGCCATAGTTGCGCCAGCACGCGGGCCAGGTGTACCCGTTGCCGCTCGCCACCGGAAAGCGCCAGGTAGCTGCGCTCTACCAGGTGCCAGGCATCTGCCGCCCGCAACGCCGCTTCGACGATTTCCGCATCGCGCCGCTGACCGGTGCCATGAGGCATGCGCCCCATGCCTACCACTTCCTCCACCCGAAACGAGAAACCCAGGCTGGACACCTGAGGCAACACTGCCAGGCGCCTTGCCCGTTCCTGTCCGGCCCAATCGGCCAGCGGGCGGCCCTGCAGCGTTACCCGCCCGCGGTCGGGCGCCAGTTCACCGCACAGCACACTCAGCAGGCTGCTCTTGCCGGCACCGTTGGGACCGAGCACACCCACGACCTGCCCCGGAGGCAACTGCAGGTGAATGTCGTGCAGCACCTCATTGCTGCCCCTGCGCAGGTACAGGCCCTCTACATGCAACATCAGCCGCGCCCTCGCATCAGCAGGAACAGGAAGAACGGCGCACCAATGAAGGCCGTGACGATACCAATCGGCAGCTCGGCAGGCGCCAGTAGCAGCCGCGCCGCCAGGTCGGCGAACAACATCAGTACACCGCCGGCCAGCAGCGAGGCAGGCAGCACCACACGGTGATCAGGCCCGGCCAGCAGACGTACCAGGTGCGGCACTACCAGACCGATGAAGCCGATCAACCCGGCTGCCGCCACTGCCGCCCCCACGCCCAGCGCCGTGCAGAACACCAGCTCACGCTTGAGCCGCTCCACGTCAACGCCCAGGTGACGGGCCTCCGACTCACCCAGCAACAGGGCATTCAGCGCCTTGGCCCGGCGCGGCAGCCACACCGCTACCCCTGTCGCCACCAGCAACAATGGCCACAGCCGCTCATAGCTGGCGCCATTGAGGCTGCCAAGGTTCCAGAACGTCAGCGTGCGCAAGGTGGCGTCATCGGCCAGGTAAGAGAACAGCCCCACGGCCGCGCCCCCCAGTGCGGTCATGGCCACGCCAGCCAATAGCATCGTGGCGACGTTGGTCTGGCCATCGCGGCGCCCCAGGCGGTAGACCAGCGCAGTTACCCCAAGCCCGCCGACAAACGCGCAGAACGACAGCAGATAAGGCGCGAAAGCATCCGGCATGCCGCCAAACCAGGCGCCGCCAACAATGGCAACCGCTGCCCCCATCGCGGCGCCGGCGGCAACCCCTACCAGCCCGGGGTCGGCCAGCGGGTTGCGGAACAGCCCCTGCATCGCCACCCCGGACAGCGCCAGCACCGCGCCCACCGCCAACCCCAACAAGGTACGGGGCAGACGGATCTGGCCAAGGATCATCTCGGCCTGCTGCAGGCCATCTTCGGACACAGGCAATCCCAAAAGGCGCAGGCCAGCGCGCAGCGTATCGAACATTGGCAGGCTGACTGGCCCCAGCGCCAGTGACAGCCAGATCGCCAACAGGCACAGCAGGCTCAGGCTAATGAACAACGTACGTGGCGAGACCCGCTGTTTCATTGCGCGAAGCTGGCCTGAGCAGCCGGGTAGAAGGTGGCTGCCAGCGACTGCAAGGTCGCCGGTAGCCGAGGCCCGAGCCCGCCGACCAGCAGCGTCGGGTCCAGTGAGACCAGGCGTTTCTCACGCACGGCCCGCGAGGCAGCCAGCGCGGGGTTTTCTTTCAACAGCGCCTGCAAGGCCTGTTCATCGGCCAGCGCCCGGTCGGAAAACACGATCACATCCGGGTCAAGCGCCGCCAACGCTTCGTTGGAGAAGTTCTTGTAGCCTGGGTGCGCGGCCAGGTTACGCCCACCCGCCTGGCTCAGCAGCCAGTCACCGGCAGTGCCTTGCCCGGCGATCAGCGGCTTGGCCCCGGCATGGCCGACCAGCAGCAACACCCCGGGAGCCTGCTGCCCGGCCTGGGCCAGCTTGACGTTGGCCTGCAACGCATCGAGCCGCTGGCGGTAGTCCGCTGCAAGCGCGGACGCTTGCTGCTCTGCACCGAGCAACTGACCCAGGTGCCTGAGGTTTTCATCTACTGCCGGCAGCTCGGCCTTGCTGGAGAACAACTCGACCCGCACGCCGGCCTTGCGGATTTGCGCCAGTACCGGTGGCGGCCCCATTTCCTCGGTGCCCACCAGCACATCCGGGCGCAGGCTGAGAATGCCCTCGGCCGACAGTTGCCGCTGATAACCCACACTGGGCAAGGCTTTCAACGAGGCCGGATGCTGACTGGTAGTGTCCACTCCGACCAGGCGCGCTTCCCCCCCCAATGCGGTTATCCACTCGCTCAAGGCGCCACCCGCGCTGACCCAGCGTTGCGGCAGCTCGGCTGCCAAGGCTTGGGTAGAAAGCACAAGGCTTGCACACAGAGCGAGAAAAGCAGCTGGACGGCGCATCATCGGGTTCCTTCTGAAGACGGGCTACACGCCTTGTGGCGAGCAGCGGAACTGCGCACCATAGGCAGCCAGGCGCAGCGAATGCGATCAATTTGATAATTATTCGCATTGGAGCGTCAAGCCATCACGTGTTTCACGGGTCATCCTTGCCATGCACTTCCTTTGTCCATCCCTCGGCCTGGCCGAGGGCCAAAGCCGCGCCTTCAGCGTAGACGGCCTCGAACTGTTCGGCGTGCGTCGCCATGGCCAGGTGTACCTGTACCGCAACCGCTGCCCACACCGGGACATCCCGCTGAACTGGGCAGAGGACGCGTTTCTGGATGACAGCGCCAGCCTCATCCACTGCGCCCATCACGGTGCGCTGTTCCTGATAGAAAGCGGCGAATGCGTGGCAGGCCCCTGTGAGGGTGAGCAGCTGCAGCCCCTGGGCTGCCACGAAGACAGCCAGGGCATCTGGTTCAAGGGGTAAGCAGCACCGGCAAGCGGCGATCGATGACGATACCCTCGGCGTCCAGCCGAGTGCCATAGGCCAGCACCTCCACCCCGTCCGCTACGGCAGCGCGCAGCGCCTGGGCGTAGGCCGTATCGATTTCTTCAGCCGGGCGCACAGCGTCGATACCGGTCAGGTTCACGCAATACAGCTGCACGGCCCGCACGCCCTGCCGGGCCAGCTTTGCCAGCTCGCGCAGGTGTTTCGCACCGCGTTGAGTCACCGCATCAGGGAAGGCCGCTACTGCAGTGTCGGGGTAGCCCAGCGTCACACTCTTGACCTCGATATAGGCCGGAGCTCCCTCGAATTCCAGGCGAAAGTCGATACGGCTGCCTTCCTCGCCATAGGCCACTTCGCGCTTGAGTGCAGTGAAACCGGCCAGTTCAGTGATTGTGCCGGCGCGCAGGGCCTCTTCGACCAACGCATTGGCCCGCCCGGTATTCACGCAGGCCAACCGCCCCTGGGGGGTTTCGCTGATTTCCCAGGTCCCTGGCAGCTTGCGCTTGGGGTCGTTGGAGCGGCTGAACCACACCTGCCCACCTTCACGCATGCAGTTGAGCATGGAGCCGGTATTCGGGCAGTGGATAGTCATCTGCTCGCCGCTGGCCAGTTCGATATCGGCCAGAAAGCGCTTGTAGCGACGCAACAGGCGGCCCTGCTCGAGTGAAGGAGAGAAACGCATCAGCCTTGCCAGCTCTGCAGGCCACGGGCAATACGCTGCACCGCTTCTTCCAGGCGCGGCAGGCTCTGGGTATAAGCGAAGCGCACATGGTGCCCGGCCAGGTGGCGACCGAAGTCCAGGCCCGGCGTGAACGCCACGTGCTCGGTTTCCAGGAAGTGTCGGCAGAATCCGAACGCGTCCCCGCCAAAAGCGCTGATATCGGCATACAGGTAGAACGCGCCTTGCGGCTCGACGGCAATGCGGAAGCCCAGTTCACGCAGGGCGGGCAGCAGGTAGTCGCGACGGCGGGCGAATTCGGCGCGGCGCTCTTCGAAAATGGCCAGCGCCTCGGGCTGGAAACACGCCAGCGCGGCATGCTGGGCCATGCTTGGCGCACTGATGTACAGGTTCTGCGCCAGTTTCTCCAGGTCGGCGACCGCACCGGGCGGGGCCACCAGCCAGCCAAGGCGCCAACCGGTCATGCCGAAATACTTGGAAAAACTATTCAGGACGAATGCTGAGTCGTCGACTTCCAGCACGCTCGGCGCGTCCATGCCATAGGTGAGGCCGTGGTAGATCTCGTCCACGACCAGATGGCCATGCCGCTCATGGGTGGATTTGGCCAGGCAGGCCAACGCTTCGCGCCCCAGCACGGTACCGGTCGGGTTTGCCGGCGAAGCAACCAGGGTACCGACGGTATCCTTGTCCCAGTAGCGCTCAACCAGGTCGGCAGTCAGCTGGTAGTTCACATCCGGGCCCACCGGTACCAATTGGGCCCCGCCCTCGACCAGGCGCAGGAAGTGGCGATTGCACGGGTAACCCGGATCGGCCAGCAGCCAGTGCTTGCCCGGGTCCACCAGCAGGCTGCTGGCCAGCAGCAGCGCGCCGGAGCCACCTGGGGTAATAAGGATGCGTTCCGGGTCGATGTTCAGGCCATAGCGCTGCCCATAAAAGCCGGCAATTGCCTCACGCAGTGCCGGCAGACCGCGTGCAGCGGTGTAGCGCGTGTGCCCGGCGGCCAGCGCGGCCTGGCCGGCCGCAACGATGGGTGCGGCCGTGGTGAAGTCCGGCTCGCCGATTTCCAGGTGGATCACGTCGTGCCCGGCCGCCTGCAGCTCGTTGGCACGGGCCAGCAGCGCCATGACGTGGAAAGGTTCGATGGCGCGGCTGCGCGCACTGTAGGGTTGGGCCATGACCTTCTCTCAATTGGGTCTAAACTGGAGATTCTACCTCTGCACACCACCGAACGTACCGCTCAGGCCAGTGTCAATTAGCAGGATCGGGCGGGGTAGCGCACCCCCGATCTATCTGGTAAGTTCGGCGGCTCGCAGTCGCAGGGCCGGCGGTCGCCGGAGATGGAGCATCCTGCGCATTGGATCAGATGAGTGAGAGGCGGTCTATTCATGTCCACCCTAGAAAAGCAAAAAGCCAACCAGAATCTTTATGGGGTTGCACCCTATCAGGAGACCAAGGGTGAGGAGTACATGGGTGAGCCCATGCGCAAGCACTTCACCAAGATCCTCACTGGCTGGAAGCAAGAGCTGATGGTCGGCGTCGACAAGACCGTTGACCATATGAAAGAAGAAGCAGCCAACTTTGCAGATCCCGCAGACCGCGCATCCCAGGAAGAGGAATTCGCCCTCGAACTGCGCAACCGCGACCGCGAGCGCAAGCTGATCAAGAAAATCGATAAAACCCTGCAGAAGATTCAGGACGAAGAGTACGGCTGGTGCGAGTCGTGCGGCATCGAGATCGGCTTGCGCCGCCTGGAAGCCCGCCCAACCGCCGACCTGTGCTTCGACTGCAAGGAAATTGCCGAGAAAAAGGAAAAAACGGTCGGCAAAGGCTGATCTTTCTTCCACCTGAACGGGGCGCATCATGCGCCCCGTTTCATTTATATGCCCAGCCTGACCATGACCGACTCCAGCTACATCGGGCGCTTCGCCCCCACCCCCAGCGGCTTCCTGCACTTCGGCTCGCTGGTCGCCGCCCTCGCCTCCTGGCTTGATGCCCGCGCCGTCAACGGCCGCTGGCTGCTGCGCATGGAAGACACCGACCCGCCCCGGGAAATGCCCGGCGCCCGCGATGCCATCCTCCAGACGCTGGAACGTTACGGCCTGCACTGGGATGGCGAGGTGGTATTCCAAAGCCAGCGCCACGATGCCTATGCTGCCGTGGTAGACCGCCTGTTCAACATGGGCCTGGCGTATGCATGCACCTGCTCGCGCAAGCAGCTGGAACGCTACAACGGCATCTACCCGGGCTTTTGCCGTAATGCCGGGCATGCACGTGAAGGGGCGGCAATCCGCTTGCGGGTGCCAGAGCTGATCTACCGCTTTACCGACCGAGTGCAGGGTGAGTACCAGCAACACCTGGGGCGTGAGGTGGGCGATTTCGTCATCCAGCGTCGTGACGGGTTGTACGCCTACCAGCTGGCCGTGGTGCTGGACGATGCCTGGCAGGGTGTTACCGACATCGTGCGTGGCGCCGACCTGCTCGACAACACCCCGCGCCAGCTGTACCTGCAGGAACTGCTGGGCTTCTCACAGCCGCGTTACCTGCATATTCCGCTGATCGTGCAGCCGGATGGGCACAAGCTGGGCAAGTCGTACCGTTCGCCGCCACTGCAGGCGGAGCATGCTACCCCCCTGCTGCTGCGGGCATTGCGGGCGCTGGGGCAGGAGACAGACCCGGAACTGCTGTTGGCGACACCGGCAGAGGTGCTGGCAGTCGCGCGCACGCAATGGCGGCCGGATGCGATCGCGCAGCGGACCACGGTGCCAGAGGCTGATCTGCGCTGAACCTTTACCGGCCTCTTCGCGGGCGCGCCCGCTCCCACAAACCTAGAAGCAACGCTTTACCTGTAGGAGCGGGTTCACCCGCGAAGAGGCCGGCACATTCATTCCACCTCTCAAAAACAAAAGCCCAGTAAATTCAAACCCTTGGCGAACGCTGTGGATTCCCGCTAGCATCCCCCCTGCCATTTGCGCCAATAATAAGTTCAAGCCCGCAGCGCCCAACCATCGAGGCCAGCATGTACATCTATCGTTTGGTCCTGCTTCTGGTCGTGGGGATCTACCTGTTCTCCCCGGCCATCATGGACTGGTGGATCGAACCGACCGGAGCCTGGTACCGCCCCTACCTGCTCTGGCTGATCCTGATCGTCGTCACCTTCATCCTGCAGAGCCAAAGAGATGCCGATGAGCTTTAGCCTGACCCAGATGATCCTGATCAGCGCCGGGTACCTCATGGTGCTGTTCGGCGTGGCCTGGATCAGCGAGCGCGGGCTGATCCCGCGTTCGATCATTCGCCACCCACTTACCTACACCCTGTCGCTGGGCGTCTACGCCAGCGCCTGGGCCTTCTATGGCTCGGTTGGCCTGGCCTACCAGTACGGCTACGGTTTCCTTGCCTGTTACCTGGGGGTGTCTGGCGCATTCCTGCTGGCGCCGGTGCTGCTCTACCCGATCCTCAAGATCACCCGCACCTATCAGCTGTCATCGCTGGCCGACCTGCTGGCCTTCCGCTTCCGCAGTACCTGGGCCGGGGCCTTGACCACCATCATCATGCTGATTGGCGTGCTGCCATTGCTGGCCTTGCAGATCCAGGCGGTGGCCGATTCGATCAGCATCCTTACCGGTGAACCGGTCAAGGCCCGGGTGGCCTTTGCCTTTTGCACGCTGATCATTCTGTTCACCATCTTCTTCGGCTCGCGGCACATCGCCACGCGCGAGAAACATGAGGGGTTGGTATTCGCCATCGCCTTCGAGTCGGTGATCAAGCTGCTGGCCCTGGGCGGTATCGGCCTGTATGCCTTGTATGGCGTATTCGGCGGCCCGCACGAGCTGGAAGTCTGGCTGCTGCAGAACCAGACCGCCCTCGCCGCCCTGCACACACCCCTGCAGGAAGGCCCATGGCGCACCCTGCTGCTGGTGTTCTTCGCCTCGGCCATCGTCATGCCGCACATGTACCACATGGCCTTTACCGAAAACCTCAACCCGCGCTCGCTGGTCAGCGCCAGCTGGGGCCTGCCGCTGTTCCTGCTGCTGATGAGCCTTGCCGTGCCGCTGGTGCTGTGGGCCGGCCTGCGCCTGGGCGCCAGCACCAACCCCGAGTACTTCACCCTGGGCCTGGGCATCGCCGCCAACAACCAGGCATTGGCACTGCTGGCCTACATTGGCGGCCTGTCGGCAGCCAGCGGCCTGATCATCGTCACCACCCTGGCGCTGTCGGGCATGGCCCTGAACCACCTGGTGCTGCCGCTTTACCAGCCGCCGGCCGAGGGCAACATCTACCGTTGGCTGAAGTGGACCCGCCGTGCACTGATCGTCGCCATCATCACCGCCGGCTTCATGTTCTACCTGAGCCAGAACTACCACCAGAGCCTGGCCAACCTGGGCATCGTTGCGTTCGTCGCCACCTTGCAGTTCCTGCCCGGGGTGCTGTCGGTACTCTACTGGCCAACCGCCAACCGCCGCGGTTTCATCGCCGGGCTGCTGGCCGGCACCCTGGTGTGGATGGTGACCATGCTGCTGCCGCTTCTCGGCAACTTGCAGGGCTTCTACATCCCGCTGCTGGACATGATCTATGTGCTGGACGATACCAGCTGGCACATGGCAGCCATCGCCTCGCTGGCGGCCAACGTGCTGCTGTTCACCCTGATCTCATTGTTCACAAACGCCAGCACCGAAGAGGTCAGCGCGGCCGAAGCCTGTGCCGTGGATAACGTGCGCCGCCCGCAGCGCCGCGAGTTGCACGCCGCCTCGCCGCAGGAATTCGCCACCCAGCTGGCCAAGCCGCTGGGCGCCAAGGCCGCACAAAAGGAAGTCGAGCAAGCACTGCGCGACCTCTACCTGCCGTTCGACGAACGCCGCCCCTATGCCCTGCGCCGCCTGCGCGACCGCATCGAAGCCAACTTGTCCGGCCTGATGGGGCCGAGCGTCGCCCAGGACATGGTCGAGACTTTCCTGCCGTACAAGTCCGGTAACGAAAACTACGTGACCGAAGACATCCACTTCATCGAAAGCCGCCTGGAAGACTACCACTCGCGCCTGACCGGGCTGGCGGCCGAACTCGATGCCTTGCGCCGCTACCATCGCCAGACCCTGCAGGAATTGCCCATGGGCGTCTGCTCACTGGCCAAGGACCAGGAAATCCTGATGTGGAACAAGGCCATGGAAGAGCTCACCGGCATCGCCGCCAAGCATGTGGTCGGCTCGCGCCTGGTCACCATCGACGAGCCTTGGCGCGGCCTGCTGCAAGGCTTCATCAACGTGCCCGACGAGCACCTGCACAAGCAGCGCCTGGCGCTGGACGGCCAGCCACGCTGGCTGAACCTGCACAAGGCAGCCATTGACGAGCCACTGGCACCCGGTAACAGCGGGCTGGTATTGCTGGTGGAGGACCTTACCGAAACCCAGGCACTGGAAGACAAGCTGGTGCACTCCGAACGCCTGGCCAGTATCGGCCGCCTGGCCGCCGGCGTGGCACACGAGATCGGCAACCCGATCACCGGCATCGCCTGCCTGGCGCAAAACCTGCGCGAGGAACGCGAAGGCGATGGCGAAATCATCGAGTTGTCCAGCCAGATCCTGGACCAGACCAAGCGCGTATCGCGCATCGTCCAGTCGCTGATGAGCTTCGCCCATGCTGGCGGCAGCCACCAGAACAGCGAGGAACCGGTGTGCCTGGCCGAAGTGGCACAAGACGCCATCGGTCTGCTGGCGTTGAACCGGCGCAATTTCGAAGTACAGTTCTTCAACCTTTGCGACCCGGACCATTGGGCCGAAGGTGACCCGCAGCGCCTGGCCCAGGTGCTGATCAACCTGCTCTCCAACGCCCGCGATGCCTCGCCGCCCGGTAGCGCCGTGCGCGTGCGCAGCGAGGTTAACGAGCACACCGTCGACCTGATCGTCGAAGACGAAGGCAGCGGGATTCCGAAGAACATCATGGACCGCCTGTTCGAACCCTTCTTCACCACCAAGGACCCGGGCGAAGGAACCGGACTGGGGCTCGCTCTGGTCTATTCCATCGTGGAAGAGCATTATGGGCAAATCACCATCGACAGCCCGGCCGATATCGAACGGCAACGTGGCACCCGGATCCGCGTGACCCTGCCCCGGCATGTCGTAGCGACGTCCCCTGAAATTCGAGACCGTCGAGAGAATTGAATCAATGCCGCACATTCTGATCGTCGAAGACGAAACCATCATCCGCTCGGCCCTGCGTCGCCTGCTTGAGCGGAACCAGTACCAGGTCAGCGAGGCCGGCTCGGTGCAGGAAGCCCAGGAACGCTTCAGCATTGCCACTTTCGACCTCATCGTCAGCGACCTGCGCCTGCCAGGCGCGCCTGGCACCGAGCTGATCAAGCTCGGCCAGGGCACCCCGGTGCTGATCATGACCAGTTACGCCAGCCTGCGCTCAGCGGTGGACTCGATGAAAATGGGCGCGGTGGACTACATCGCCAAGCCCTTCGACCATGACGAGATGCTGCAGGCCGTAGCGCGTATTCTGCGTGACCGGCAGAACGCCCCCGCTGCTGCACCGCCTGCCGAGCCACGCGCCAGCAATGGCAAGGCTACAGCGCCCGACAAAGGCAGCGCGGCAACGGCCAATGGCGAAATCGGCATCATCGGCTCGTGCCAGCCCATGCAGGACATGTACAGCAAGATCCGCAAAGTCGCGCCTACCGACTCCAATGTGCTGATCCAGGGCGAGTCCGGCACCGGTAAAGAGCTGGTGGCCCGCGCCCTGCACAACCTGTCTCGCCGGGCCAAGGCACCGATGATCTCGGTGAACTGCGCGGCCATCCCCGAAACGCTGATCGAATCCGAGCTGTTCGGCCACGAAAAAGGCGCGTTCACCGGCGCAAGCGCCGGGCGCGCCGGCTTGGTGGAGGCCGCCGATGGCGGTACGCTGTTCCTCGATGAAATTGGCGAACTGCCGCTCGAAGCCCAGGCTCGCCTGCTGCGTGTGCTGCAGGAAGGCGAGATACGCCGGGTAGGTTCGGTGCAGTCGCAAAAGGTCGATGTGCGCCTGATCGCCGCGACCCACCGTGACCTGAAGAACCTGGCCAAGGCCGGCCAGTTCCGTGAAGACTTGTATTACCGACTGCACGTCATCGCCCTGAAGCTGCCGGCCCTGCGCGAGCGTGGCAGCGACGTCAACGAGATCGCCAACGTCTTCCTCGCCCGCCAGAGCGCTCGCATCGGCCGCGACGACCTGCACTTCTCGGCCGAGGCCGAGCAAGCCATTCGTCACTACAGCTGGCCCGGTAACGTGCGAGAACTGGAAAACGCCGTGGAGCGCGCGGTGATCCTCAGCGAGAGCGCAGAAATTTCCGCCGAGCTGCTGGGCATCGACATCGAGCTGAGCGACCTGGAAGAGGATGACCTCCTCGACAATGCCCTGGTGGTGGCCAACGCGGGCAATGCCAGCCACGAGCCGACCGAAGACCTGTCGCTGGAAGACTATTTCCAGCACTTCGTGCTTGAACACCAGGACCACATGACCGAGACCGAACTGGCACGCAAGCTCGGCGTCAGCCGCAAGTGCCTGTGGGAACGCCGCCAGCGCCTGGGCATCCCACGGCGCAAGAGCAACGCTACCAGCGAATAACCCACCTGCGCACCGTACGCCGCAGCCTATGCGGCGTCGGTGAGATCGAGCGCCGCCCGCGCGGCGCTTCGCGGCTAAAGCCGCGCCTACATTTGTTTCGGGCCAGTCCCTCCTGTGCCACGCGCGCGCGACCACCTTGTTGTACGACGCAATCTCGAGCCATGCGCCAAGGCATTCGCGCGCAAATCCCACAGAAAAAATTGGCCCGAACACATGTAGGAGCGGCTTTAGCCGCGAAGCGCCGCGCGGGCGGCGCGCGGTCTCACAGGCGCTGAACGTGTCACGGCGAACACCCCAGGTAACACCTCACCTCCCGTAAAAATCTGTTACCCAAGCTTTCCGCCGTAACAGTCCCCGAGGCGTACGGTAACGAAATTGCGACATTTTCGACCTGCCAAAAATTGCAGAACCCGCTCAAGCCCTTGATTTTACTGAGTTTTGAAAAGTTGGCACGGCACCTGCTATATGTTTGGTACAAGAACAATAACAAGCACTGCAACTCAGAATAAGAACAAGACGAAACGGCTCACGCACAATAAAAACAAGATGGCGGAGGCGCAGCTAACTGATTCTTTTGGAGAGGATGCGTGTTTGGGGCTTGCCCCACAACCAGGCAGAGAACAACAAAAACTGCACTAAAAGCAGCGCCTGAACTGGTTGGATCGACAGATCAACGTGTCATCAGCGGCCAAAGCAATCCGTTTGCTCTTTACCCCCGGTTTGGGGGTCGTCCACAAGTTTCGAGATTTGTGGGCAGGGCACTCAACAAAAACAAGAAGCCCAGCAAAAAAACAATAAGAGCACGCAACGACTTCTTGGGGAGCTTAGGCTCCCCTTGTCGTTTTCTACCCTTCTGGCAGGCATCCTGCTACCCGCCTACACCATTCCCCGAGTAAATGCTAGAATCCCCGCCCATCATGCGGCCATTCTCCTATTCTTGGCCGAACATTCCTTCACACAGTGCATCCCATGCTGAAGAAGCTGTTCCAGTCTTTCCGCCCGCCCGTACCGGGCCCGCACCACAGGCGCACCACGCCCGAGGTGATCAACAAGAGCCAGCACTCGCTGCAGCGCCACCAGTTCAGCCGTCATGCGGTGAACATCGTGGAGCGGCTGCAAAGCGCCGGCTACCAGGCTTACCTGGTCGGTGGCTGTGTCCGCGACCTGATGCTGGGCATCACGCCGAAGGACTTCGACGTCGCCACCAGCGCCACCCCCGAACAGGTCCGTGCCGAGTTCCGCAACGCCCGCATCATTGGTCGTCGCTTCAAATTGGTCCATGTGCATTTCGGCCGTGAGATCATTGAAGTCGCCACCTTCCGCGCCCACCACTCCGAGGACGACCAGGGCGATGCCCACCGTTCGTCGCATAACGCCAGTGGCCGCATTCTGCGAGACAACGTGTACGGCACCCTGGAAGAGGACGCGCAACGCCGCGACTTCACCATCAACGCCCTGTACTACGATCCGGTCAGCGAGCGCATTCTCGATTACGCCAACGGTGTGCACGACGTGCGCAACCGCCTGCTGCGGCTGATCGGAGACCCGACCCACCGCTACCAGGAAGACCCGGTGCGCATGCTGCGCGCGGTGCGCTTTGCCGCCAAGCTCGACTTTGGCATCGAAAAGCACACTTACCTGCCGATTCGCGGTCTGGCCCCGATGCTGCGCGAGATTCCACCCGCGCGCCTGTTCGAGGAATGCCTCAAGCTGTTCCTCAGTGGCCAAGGTGCCATCGCCTTCGAAATGCTGGTTGACCTGGAGTTGTTCGAACCGCTGTTCCCGGCCAGTGCCCACGCGCTGGATGAGCGGCCAACCTACACCCACACGCTGATCAGCCAGGCACTGAACAACACCGACCTGCGCGTGAAGCAGGGCAAGCCAGTGACGCCAGCCTTCCTGTTTGCTGCTCTGCTCTGGCCAGCCCTGCCGGCCCGTGTGCTGCACCTGCAGAACCAGGGCGTGCCGCCGATCCCGGCCATGAACGGTGCAGCCCACGACCTGATCGCCGAGCAGTGCGCGCGCATTGCCATCCCCAAGCGTTTCACCCTGCCGATCCGCGAGATCTGGGACATGCAGGAGCGCCTGCCACGCCGCAGCGGCAAGCGCGCCGACATGCTGCTGGACAACCCGCGTTTCCGCGCCGGTTACGACTTCCTGCTGCTGCGTGAAAGCGCCGGGGAAGAAACCGACGACCTGGGCCAGTGGTGGACCGATTACCAGGAGGCAAACGACAGCGAGCGCCGCGAGATGATCCGCGAGCTTGGTAGCCGTGACGAAAGTGCCGGCCCGCGCAAGCGCAAGCGCAGCGGCAGCAAACGCAAGCGCAGTGGCGACGAGGCGTTCGAGTGACCATTCGCGCCTACGTAGGTCTGGGCAGCAACCTGGACGCACCTGCCGAGCAGCTGCGTAGCGCCTTGCAGGCGCTGGACCAGGTCGAAGCCACGCGCCTGGTAGCCGCCTCGGCCCTGTACACCAGCGATTCGCTGCTGCCCGGCCAACCGCGCTACACCAATGCTGTCGCCGCCCTGGACACCGCCCTGGCACCACTGGCATTGCTCGATGCGCTGCAGGCCATCGAAAACGACCAGGGCCGCGTGCGCAAAGAGCGCTGGGGCCCACGCACGCTGGACCTGGACATCCTGCTGTTCGGTGACCAGATGCTCGACCAGCCACGCTTGAAAGTGCCGCATTACCACATGCATGCCCGCCCGTTCGTGCTGTATCCGTTGGCCGAACTGGTACCGGAGGATTTCCGCCTGGCCGATGGTCGCGCCCTCGCGCAACTGCTCGACGAATGCCCGTTCGTCGGCCTGGAACGCCTGTAGACCGGGCGTTCCAGCCTGCATTGCCACCTCGGTAACGCCAGTAACACCCTGATCGTAACAATGCGGTAACAGGGTGATTGACTTCCCCCACCTCGCTCACGACTATAGGCGTCCCGTGTGGCACCAAAGTGCCGCATACCCGTATTTAGGCCCGGACGGACCTGTGCCCGAACATCACGCGCGATGATGTGCCGCTCCGGAAGATGACTACACGCGTTGAATGCAGTCGTTTTTTACAGCGCCTGAACGAGGAATTTCCTACATGCCTGAAGTAACCCTTACCACCCTTAACGGCCTCAAGGCCAAGGGTGAAAAAATCACCATGCTGACCTGCTACGACGCGACCTTCGCCAAGGCCGCCAGCCAGGCCGGCGTTGAAGTGTTGCTGGTGGGCGACTCGCTGGGGATGGTCCTGCAGGGCCACGACAGCACCTTGCCGGTCACCACGGCGGAGATGGCCTACCACACCGCCAGCGTCAAACGCGGCAACGACGGCGCGCTGATCCTCACCGACCTGCCGTTCATGGCCCACGCCACGCCGGAGCAGGCCTTTGCCAACAGCGCCACACTGATGCAGGCCGGCGCCCACATGGTCAAGATCGAAGGCGCAGCCTGGCTGGCCGAAACCATCCGCTTGCTGGCCGAGCGTGGTGTGCCGGTGTGCGCGCACATGGGCCTGACCCCGCAAACCGTCAACGTGCTGGGCGGCTACAAAGTGCAGGGCCGCCAGGAGGCCCAGGCCCGGCAGATGCGCGCCGACGCCATTGCCCTGGAACAGGCCGGTGCGGCCATGCTGCTGCTCGAGTGCGTACCCAGCGAACTGGCGGCGGAAATCACCAATGCCGTTGGCATCCCGGTAATCGGCATTGGCGCCGGCAGCGCCACCGATGGCCAGGTACTGGTACTGCACGACATGCTCGGCCTGTCGCTGAGCGGCCGGGTACCGAAGTTCGTGAAGAACTTCATGCAGGGCCAACCGGATATCCATAGCGCCCTCGTCGCTTACGTCGAGGCAGTCAAGCAAGTCAGTTTCCCAGGCAGCGAACACGGGTTCAGTGCATGAATACAGTCAAGACCGTCCGCGAACTGCGCGCGGCAGTGGCCCGCGCGCGCGGTGAGGGCAAACGCATCGGTTTCGTGCCGACCATGGGCAACCTGCACAGCGGCCATGCAGCCTTGGTGACCAAGGCTGCCCAGCGCGCCGACTTCGTGGTCGCCAGTATCTTCGTCAACCCGCTGCAGTTCGGCGCCAACGAAGACCTCGACAAATACCCACGCACCCTGGCAGCCGACCAGGAGCGCCTGGTGCAGGCCGGCTGCAACCTGCTGTTCGCGCCCACGGTGGAAGAGATGTACCCCGACGGCATGAGCGTGCAAACACGCGTCAGCGTGCCCCGGCTTTCCGAAGGCCTGTGCGGCGCCAGCCGGCCTGGGCATTTCGAGGGCGTGGCCACCGTGGTCAACAAGCTGTTCAACATGGTCCAGCCAGACCTTGCCGTGTTCGGCGAGAAGGACTATCAGCAGTTGGCGGTGATCCGCGCCATGGTGCGCGACCTGAACATGCCGATCCAGATCATCGGCGAACCCACCGTGCGTGCCGAAGATGGCTTGGCGCTGTCGTCGCGCAATGGCTACCTCACGCCAGAGCAGCGTACTGCTGCGCCAGCGCTGTACCGCACACTGCAGCACATTGCAGCGGGCATCGGCCGTGGCCAGCGGGATTTTGCCGCGCTGGTCGCTGAAGGCCAGGCGCAACTGAGCGCAGCGGGTTTCCGCCCGGATTACCTGGAAGTACGCCATGCCGTAAGCTTGCGCCCGGCAGTGATCGATGATCGAGACCTGGTGGTGATTGCGGCGGCTTACCTGGGTAACACACGGTTGATCGACAACCTCTACCTGCATTTGGAAGAGAAGACCGCATAACGGTCTTGGGCTGCCTTGCAGCCCATTCGCGGGCAAGCCCGCTCCTGCACGTTTACCTGTAGGGGCGGGCTTGCTTGCAATGCCCCACCAAAATCCCCCTGCCATACCCATTCCCAGCACGTGGCCTTTGCCTATAATGGTGCCAGCCTGAACCCGGCAACGACTGCCGTGTCCAAGCCCTCACCACGCACCAAGGGAACCCCGCGCAATGGCGTATTACCGTACACCCCACGATGTGACGGCCCTGCCCGCCTGGCAGGCGCTTCAGAAACACCGCGACGCCATGCAAAGCTTCAGCATGCGCGAAGCCTTCGCCGCCGATGCCAAGCGCTTCGACCAGTTTTCCCTCAGCGCTTGCGGCCTGTTCCTCGACTACTCAAAAAACCTGATCACCGAGCAAAGCCGCGACCTGCTGGTCAGCCTGGCCAATGAAGTGGGCCTGCAAGACGCCATCAAGTCGATGTTCAGCGGTGAGATCATCAACGCCTCCGAAGGCCGCCCGGTGCTTCACACCGCCTTGCGCCGGCCCGTAGGTGACAAACTCAGCGTCAACGGCGTGAACGTCATGCCGGAAGTGCACAAGGTGCTCAACCAGATTACCGAACTGGTCGGCCGCATTCACGATGGCCTGTGGCGCGGCTACAGCGAAAAACCGATCACCGACGTGGTCAACATTGGCATTGGCGGTTCGTTCCTCGGCCCCGAGCTGGTGTCCGAAGCGCTGCTACCCTACGCCCAGCGCGGCGTGCGCTGTCACTACCTAGCGAATATCGATGGCAGCGAGTTCCACGAACTGTCGGCCAACCTGCGCGCCGAAACCACCCTGTTCATCGTCTCGTCGAAGTCGTTCAACACCCTCGAGACGCTGAAAAACGCCATGGCCGCGCGTACCTGGTACCTGGCCCAAGGCGGCTCGGAAGCCGAGCTGTACCGCCATTTCATTGCAGTTTCCAGCAACAAGGCCGCTGCTGTAGCGTTCGGTATCCGCGAAGAAAACATCTTCCCGATGTGGGACTGGGTGGGCGGGCGCTACTCGCTGTGGTCGGCCATCGGCCTGCCGATCGCCCTGGCCATCGGCACTGCCAACTTCAAGGAACTGCTGTCCGGCGCCTACACCATGGACCAGCACTTCCAGACCGCACCGTTCGACAAGAACATGCCGGTGCTACTGGCCCTGCTGGGCGTGTGGTATGGCAACTTCTGGGACGCGAACAGCCACGCGATCCTGCCGTACGACCACTACCTGCGCAACATCACCAAGCACCTGCAGCAGCTGGACATGGAATCCAACGGCAAGAGCGTGCTGCAAGACGGTACCCCGGTGAAGACCGACACCGGGCCGGTAATCTGGGGCGGCGTGGGCTGCAACGGCCAGCATGCCTACCACCAGTTGCTGCACCAGGGCACCCAGTTGATTCCGGCCGACTTCATCGTGCCGGTGGTGAGCTTCAACCCGGTGGCCGACCACCACCAGTGGCTGTACGCCAACTGCCTGTCGCAGAGCCAGGCGCTGATGCTGGGCAAAACCCGCGAGGAAGCCGAAGCCGAATTGCGCGCTAAAGGCCTCAACGAAGCGGACATCGAAAAGCTGGCCCCGCACAAGGTAATCCCGGGTAACCGCCCGAGCAACACGTTGGTGGTCGAGCGCATCAGCCCGCGCCGCCTGGGCGCGTTGGTGGCGATGTACGAGCACAAGGTGTTCGTACAGAGCGTTATCTGGGGTATCAACGCCTTCGACCAGTGGGGTGTTGAGCTGGGCAAGGAACTGGGCAAGGGCGTTTACCAGCGCTTGGTCGGCAGCCTGGAAGACAGCGCCGAAGACGGTTCCACCCAAGGCCTGATCAACTACTTCCGCGGCCGTCACCGCGGTTGATCCGAAGCCTGTACCGGCCTCTTCGCGGGTAAACCCGCTCCTACCAGGCAACGCGTTACCTCGTAGGAGCGGGTTTACCCGCGAAGAGGCCGGCCCAGGTTGAACACCGCTCCCAGCTACACTGTCCTATCGAATAGCCGTTGCAGTCCATCGCCCCTTACAAGAGCAGGACCACCCGCCATGTTCGATATCCGCAAATACCCCCAGGCCCTGGCCGTCAGCCAGTCCGCCGCCCTCACCCCCGAAGACTACCGCCGCCTCTACCGCCAGTCGGTCGAAGACCCAGACACCTTCTGGGCCGAACAGGCCAAACGCCTGGACTGGATCAAGCCTTGGTCAAGCGTGCAGCAATGTGACCTGCATACCGGCAAGGCCCGCTGGTTCGACGGTGCGCAACTCAACGTCAGCTACAACTGCATCGACCGTCATCTGGCCCAGCGCGGCGAGCAAACGGCCTTGCTGTGGGAAGGCGACGACCCCAAGGACTCCAAGGCCATCACCTACCGCGAACTGCACCGTCAGGTCTGCCGCCTGGCCAATGCAATGAAAGCGCGCGGTGTGAAGAAAGGCGACCGGGTGTGCATCTACATGCCAATGATTCCCGAGGCCGCGTTCGCCATGCTCGCCTGCACCCGCATCGGCGCCATCCACTCGGTGGTGTTCGGCGGTTTCTCCCCCGATGCCTTGCGAGACCGTATTCTCGATGCCGACTGCCGCACCGTGATCACCGCCGATGAAGGCGTGCGTGGCGGTAAACGCATCCCACTGAAACAGAACGTCGACAAAGCCCTGGCCAGTTGCCCAGCGGTCAGTAGCGTATTGGTGGTGCGCCGCACTGGCGGCGATGTTGCCTGGGCCGAGGGCCGCGACCTCTGGTATCACGAAGCGACGAAAGAGGCCGGTGACGACTGCCCCCCTGAACCGATGGAGGCCGAAGACCCGCTGTTCATCCTCTACACCTCCGGCAGCACTGGCAAACCCAAAGGGGTGCTGCATACCACCGGCGGCTACCTGCTGCAGGCAACGATGACCTTCAAGGTGGTGTTCGATTATCGTGACGGCGAGGTGTTCTGGTGCACCGCCGATGTCGGCTGGGTGACTGGCCACAGCTACATCGTCTACGGCCCGCTGGCCAATGGCGCAATCTCGCTGATGTTCGAAGGCGTGCCCAACTACCCAGACACCTCGCGCTTCTGGCAGGTGGTGGACAAACACCAGGTGAACATCTTCTACACCGCCCCGACCGCCCTGCGCGCACTGATGCGCGAGGGCTCTGCGCCACTGCAGAGCACCTCACGCAAAAGCCTGCGTCTACTGGGCAGCGTCGGCGAGCCGATCAACCCGGAAGCATGGGAATGGTATTTCGAAGAGGTCGGGCAGAAGCGCTGCCCGATTGTGGATACCTGGTGGCAGACCGAAACCGGCGGCATCATGCTCACCCCACTGCCCGGCACACAGTCACTCAAACCCGGCTGCGCCACCCAGCCAATGTTCGGCGTGCAACCGGTGCTCCTGGACGAAAAAGGCAAACTGATCGAAGGCCCAGGCGCCGGCGTGCTGGCCATCAAAGCCAGCTGGCCCGGGCAGATCCGCAGCGTCTACGGCGACCACCAGCGGATGGTCGACACCTACTTCAAGCCCTTGCCCGGCTACTACTTTACTGGCGACGGTGCCCGCCGCGATGCCGATGGCGACTACTGGATCACCGGGCGCATCGACGATGTGATCAACGTTTCCGGGCACCGCATCGGCACCGCTGAAGTGGAAAGCGCACTGGTTCTGCATGACAGCGTGGCCGAAGCTGCGGTAGTCGGTTACCCACACGACCTCAAGGGCCAAGGCGTCTACGCCTTCGTCACGACCATGAATGGCGTGACACCAGATGACACGCTAAAGGCCGAGCTGCTGGCCCTGGTCAGCAAGGAAATCGGCAGCTTCGCCAAGCCTGAGCTGATTCAGTGGGCGCCAGCGCTACCCAAGACGCGCTCAGGCAAGATCATGCGGCGTATACTGCGCAAAATCGCCTGCAATGAGCTGGAAAACCTGGGCGATACCTCGACCCTGGCCGACCCAAGCGTGGTACAGGGCCTGATCGACAAACGCCTCAACCAGTAACCGGCGGCCGCAAATCTGGCCGCCCTGTACAGCAGGTCGCCATGGAAGCCCTTCGTCGCCGTATCGAAACCCAGGTCATGAGCCTCACCGGGCTGGCCCTCGGCCAGCTCGACCTGGAATCGCCCAAGGGCGACCCCGGCCTGTTCGGCCCGCACAGTATTAGCTGGCGGGTACATGGCGACTTCCCGAGCATGCTGGTCGGTGGCATCAGCGCGCTGATGCTGCAGTTGTTGCATCCCCTGGCCTTGGCCGGTGTGTGGGACCACTCCAATTTTCGTGAAGACCTGCTCGGCCGCTTACGCCGCACCAGCCAGTTCATTTCCGGCACCACCTTTGGCGCCACTGGCGATGCCGAGTGGCTGATCGACAAAGTGCGCACCATTCACCTGCAGGTCGCCGGCACTGCACCGGATGGCCGCCCTTATGCGGCCAGCGACCCGGATCTGTTGACCTGGGTGCATGTAGCGGAGGTCAGCCGTTTCCTCGCCGCCCACCTGCGTTACCGCAACCCACACCTGCCACGCGCCGAGCAGGATGCCTATTACAACGAAATCGCCCTGATCGCCGAGCGCCTTGGTGCCCGTGACGTGCCGCGCTCGTGCCAGCAAGTTGAAGACTATCTGCAACACATACGCCCGCAGCTGCACTGTGATGCGCGCAGCCATGAGGTCATGCGAATCCTGCTCGACGCCCCTGCCCCCAGCCGCCTGGCACAGCCGGTTGGCAAACTGATGCTGCACGCGGGTATCGACTTGCTGCCCGGCTGGGCCCAGGCCCTGCTCGGCCTGCAGCACGGGCCCCTGCAGCAGCGCCTGATCCGCCTGGGCCTGCGCCGCACCGCGCCGGTACTGCGCTGGGCAATGCGCGACGGTTCGGCACACCGAGCCAAACGGCGCATGGGCATTGATTGAGCGCAAAGGGTGGCCCCTGCGGAACTGATTTAACGTGCCATACTCCAAGCACTCCTGCTTAGACTGACGAAGCGACACATGTACAAAGGATTGACTCGCGCCGCTGGCGCAATCGTGGCCTTGGTAGCCCTGTATAGCCTGCTCGGCTTTCTCATTCTTCCCGGTGTCGCACTGCGCATTGCCAACCAGCAGTTGGCCCAATACGCCACCGTGCCGGCCCACCTTGAACGGATCGAACTCAACCCCTTCAGCCTCGAGCTGACGCTGTGGGGCCTGCAGGTCGGCGAGCCGGGCAAGGAGCAGGTCGGTTTCGAGCGTCTTTACGCTAACGCCTCACTCGACAGCCTGTGGACAAAAGCCCTGCATCTGGAAGCGGTGGAACTCGACAAACCGCGCAACGAAGTGCTGTTCGCCAAGGACGGTACCCTCAACCTGACCGGGTTGTTCAAACTACCGGCCAGCGAAGCCAAACCCGAAGAGCCGCCCAGCGACCCGTTCCCGCTGCGTATTGGCAGCATCAAACTCGTCGACGGCTACCTGCACTTCGAGGACCTGCGGCCCAGCGAGCCGATCGAGTTCCTCTACGACAACATGAATCTGGAGCTGAAAAACCTCAGCACCCTGCCCAACGACAATGCCGACATGACCTTGGTGGCCAGCGGCCCCAATGGCGGACGCATCGACTGGAAGGGCCACCCTGAGCCTGTCGCCGATCGCCTCCGAAGGCACACTGAAGGTCACTGACGGTAAGATGAAGCTGTTCTGGCCCTACGTGCGCGATGCCGTGCCACTGGTGCTGGAAGACGGCGTGGTAAGCCTCGATACGCATTACAAGCTCAACCTCGCCAAACAGACCGAGCTGCTGCTGGATAACGTCTCCGTGCGCATCGCGCCATTCGCCATCAAGGCGCCGGATGGCCGACCGTTGGCACGCCTGGCCAGCCTGGAGGTTAGCGAAACCTCCATTGATCTGGTCAAGCAGCAGGTCACCGTGGGCAAGGTTCGCAGCGAAAAGCTCGAAACCTGGGCGGCGCTGGAAAAAGATGGCCAGCTCGACTGGCAGAAGCTGTTTGCCAGCCAACCCACCAAGGCCACGCCGAAGGAAAAGGCCGAGCCGGCTGCCGCAGAACCTACGCCTGAAGAGAAAGCTGCCAAAGAGCCAAGCAAACCCTGGCAAGTGCTGCTCAAGGACGTGCAGTTGCGCAACTACCTGGTGCATCTGGCAGATCGCAGCCAGAAGGAACCGGTAGCCTTGGACATTGGCCCCCTCAACGCCGACCTGCAAGGTTTCGACAGCCTCAACCAGTCGCCCTTCACCCTCAAACTCGATACCGGTGTGGGCAAGCAAGGCAAGCTGCAGGCCGCAGGCCAGGTCAACCTGGCACCGATATGGGCAAAACTGGATGTGAGCACCCGCGACATCGACCTGCGTGTGGCCCAGGCCTACATCAGCCCGTTCATCCTGCTGGAGCTGCGCAGCGGCATGCTCTCGAGCGACCTCAAGGTCGACCTGAAGAACACCGCGCCGCTGGCCTTCAATGTGATCGGCAAGGCGCAGGTCAGCCAGTTGCACACCCTCGATACCATCAAGAGCCGCGACTTCGTCAAATGGCAGCAGGTGAACGTCGACGGCTTGTCCTACGTGCACGGCGATGCTCTGTCGATCGACAAGGTGACCCTGCTGCAGCCCTATGCACGCTTCATCATCAACGAAGACCGCACCACCAATGTCAATGACCTGCTGATCCCGCAACCGGCCGACGCCCCGGCGAGCAGCCAGCCCAAGCCGACCACGGCCAGCAACAACAAGCCGCTTGGCATCCATATCGGGCAGATTGACATCAACGACGGCTCGGCCAACTTTGCCGACCTGTCGCTTACCCCCAACTTCGCCACGGCCATCCAGCAACTCAACGGGCATATCGGCACCATCGACAACCGCAAGCCACAGCCGGCCAAGGTCGACGTCAAGGGCAAGGTAGACCGCTACGCACCGGTCACCATCAAGGGCGCACTCAACCCGTTCAACCCACTGGCCAGCCTGGACATTGCCACCAGCTTCAAGCGTGTCGAACTGACCACGCTGACGCCCTACTCCGGCAAGTTCGCCGGTTTCCGCATACGAAAGGGCCGGCTGAACCTGGACCTGCACTACTTGATCACCAACGGCCAACTCAAGGCCGAGAACAAGGTAGTAGTGGAACAACTGCAGCTGGGCGAGAAAGTCGACAGCCCGGATGCGGTCGACCTGCCGATCCGCCTGGCGGTGGCATTGCTGAAGGATACCGAGGGCAAGATCTCGATCGAACTGCCGGTGTCTGGCGACCTCAACAACCCGCAATTCAGCGTGATGCCGATTGTTTGGCAAACCCTGCGCAACCTGGTGCTGCGCGCGGCGCAGGCGCCATTCAAATTCATTGGCGGGCTGATCAGCGGCGGCAGCTCGGAAGACCTTGGCAACGTGGCGTTCGCCCCCGGCTCCAGCGAACTCAGCGGCGAGGCCCAGTCGTCCTTGGACAAGCTGGCATCCGCGCTGAAAGAGCGCCCGGAACTGCGCCTGGAAATCGAAGGCACCAGCGCCCAGGCCAGTGATGGCCCGCTCATCGCGCAACAACGCCTGGAGCGTGAGTACCAGGCCACCTGGTACAAGATCCTGCAGCGACGGGGTGACAAGGTGCCGGCTAATGCCTCGATGCTGGTGGTTGACGACAGTGACAAACCGGCGATGCTCGAAGGCATCTACCGCACCCGCCTGAAGCAGCAGCCGCCTGCCGAATGGGAGCAGTTGGGCCGTGACGAGCGCGCCGCCAAGCTGCGCGAGGCCGTGATCAAGTCGTGGGCCGAGAGTACCGCCTTGCTGCGTACCTTGGGGCAGGAGCGGGCCAGCAGCATCAAGGACTACCTGGTCGACAAGGGCAAGCTGGAAGACGACCGGGTGTACTTCATCGATACCAGCCTGGGGCAGCCTCAAAGCGATGGCCGGGTGGTGACACCGATGCACCTGGATGCCGAGTAATCCCCTCTGGCAGGCCTGGCCTGTTCGCAGGCACGCCTGCCCCCACAGGCCTGCGCACTAACTGTGGGAGCGGGCGTGCTCGCGAAGAGGCCAGCACGGGCTTTAAACCAAGCGCTGCCCCGACACCGCCGGGTGATACAACGGTTGAACCTTGTTCCCGGCCGGGTCCAGCAGGTGGAAGCTGCGTGCGCCGTCACCATGGTTGAACGGCCGGTCGAGCAAGGTCACGCCACGGGCCTTGAAGTAGGCATACCAGGCCTCCAGCTCCTCCACACTGTCGACAACGAACCCGTAGTGATCCAGGGTCTGCAACCCGTTGGCCGCCCCTGCCCCACGTCCCAATGACAGGTTGTCGTTACCGCAAGTGAGGTACACCAGGTCCTCATTGGCGCGATTCAGCACTTCCATGCCCAGCACATCGACGTAGAAGCGCTCACACTCTTCCAGGTTAGGCACCAGCAGGGCGATGTGGCGCAAGCCATTCAGGCGGCCAGGGCGTGCAGGCAATTCGGACATTGGCGAAGCTCCATTTTTGTATACAATTCATTATTGAATTTAAAACAAAAGGAGAGATTTGTGTATAGCCTGTTCATCAAGACCCGAGTGAAGCCTGGATGCGCCGACGCTTTCCTGAGTGCAATCAAGGTCAATGCTGCAGCTTCCGTGGCGAGTGAGCCTGGCTGTCTGGTGTTCGATGTGTCGCAGGACCGGGTCGATCCGGAGGTGATCTACCTGTACGAAATCTACCGCGATGATGCTGCGTATGAAGCGCATACCCAGACCGCGCATTTTCGCGACAGCCGCCCATTGGTGGAGCCTCTGATCCTTGAGCAGGAATGCTTCGAAAGCGATGTGATCGCGCGCAACCCGGTGTATTGAGCGCAAGAAAAAGCCCTGGCACGGGCCAGGGCTTCGATGAAAGTGGCCAAATCCATTTGGCCGACGGGACATTCCTTATTCGGCTTTCAGGCCGTCAGACATTACGCTCTTGACGCCTTTGATGTTCTTGGTAATGCGCACCGCTTCGGCTTTCTGCGATTCGGTAACCTTCACATCAGAAGACAGCGAAACAACACCTTGGCTGGTCTCGACTTTGATGTCGCTGCCTGGGATGCCTTTTTCAGTCAGCAGATCAGCTTTGACCTTGGTAGTGATCCAAGTGTCGGAGCCTTCTTGCTTGGCGTTGTCGACGGTGTTGGCCGCCAACATGACTGGAGCCTGGGTTGGCTCAGCGGCGAATGCACCGTTAGCCATGGTCAGGGTCAGAGCGGTAGCAGTAGCGGCAGCAATGGCGAACTTCTTCATGTGGGTCACTCCTGTTTTTCGAAGGGTCTGCGCCGTATGTCCTGGCGTCAGGTATGAAGGTAGTTGCATGGGCTGTGCCAGCTTAGCCTCTCCGTTTATTTCCTTTTAAATCAATAAGTTAGCAAAGCACCGTCACTGCTGGGGTCGTGCATTTTGCAATCTGCGCGGTAAACCTGCATGCAAGATGCAAGTCCGCAAAAGGTTCCCGTCCCCATGAAAAAAGGGCCCCGAAGGGCCCTTTCTCTATTGCGTGACGGTCGCTTAGACGCCCGAGGCCTTGGCCGCAGCGACGTCTTTGATCGACAGCTTGATACGGCCGCGGTTGTCCACGTCCAGTACCAGCACTTCGACTTCCTGGCCTTCTTTGAGGATGTCGGTGACTTTCTCGACGCGAGCATCGCTCAGCATGGAGATGTGCACCAGGCCATCCTTGCCAGGCAGGATGTTGACGAAGGCGCCGAAATCGACAATGCGCTCGACCTTGCCGACGTAGATCTTGCCGATCTCGGCCTCGGCGGTGATGCCCAGGATGCGCTGCTTGGCAGCATCTGCCGCTTCCTTGGTTTCGCCGAAGATCTTGATCGAGCCGTCGTCTTCGATGTCGATCGAAGCCTTGGTCTCTTCGCAGATGGCGCGAATGGTGGCGCCGCCTTTACCGATGACGTCACGGATCTTGTCGGTGTCGATCTTCATCGCGATCATGGTCGGGGCGTTGGCCGACAGTTCGGTACGCGACTGGCCAATGATCTGGTTCATCTGGCCGAGGATGTTCAGGCGCGCTTCCAGGGCTTGGCCCAGGGCGATTTCCATGATCTCTTCGGTGATGCCGTTGATCTTGATGTCCATCTGCAGCGCGGTGACGCCTTTGGCGGTACCGGCTACCTTGAAGTCCATGTCGCCCAGGTGGTCTTCGTCACCCAGGATGTCAGTCAGGACTGCGAACTTGTCGCCTTCCTTGACCAGGCCCATGGCGATACCGGCAACTGGCGCCTTCATCGGCACACCGGCGTCCATCAGGGCCAGGGAAGCACCGCAGACCGAAGCCATGGAGCTGGAACCGTTGGATTCGGTGATTTCCGAAACCACACGGATGGTGTACGGGAACACGTCAGCAGCAGGCAGCATGGCCTGAACCGAACGGCGGGCCAGACGGCCGTGGCCGATTTCGCGACGGCCAGCACCGCCCATGCGGCCACACTCACCTACCGAGAACGGTGGGAAGTTGTAGTGCAGCATGAAGGGGTCTTTCTTCTCGCCTTCGAGGGTGTCCAGCAGCTGGGCATCACGGGCAGTACCCAGGGTCGCAACGACCAGGGCCTGGGTTTCGCCACGGGTGAACAGTGCCGAACCGTGAGTTTTCGGCAGCACACCCACTTCGATGTTCAGCGGGCGTACAGTCTTGGTGTCGCGGCCGTCGATACGTGGCTTGCCGTTGACGATGTTTTCGCGAACGGTGCGGTATTCGATTTCGCCGAAGATGTCTTTTACTTCGGAAGCCGAAGGCTGGCCTTCTTCACCGGAGAACTTGGCAACCGCCTGGTCACGCAGCTCACCCAGACGCGCATAGCGGTCGGCTTTGACGGTGATGGTGTAACCCTGCGAAACCGCTTCGCCGAACTCGGCGCGGATAGCATTGAACAGCTCGGTGTTGGCAACGGCAGGTTTCCAGTCCCAAGTCGGCTTGCCAGCTTCGGCAGCCAGCTCTTTGACAGCCTGGATAACAGCCTGGAATTCGTCGTGGGCGAACAGTACGGCACCCAGCATCTGGTCTTCGGTCAGCTCTTGAGCTTCCGATTCAACCATCAGTACGGCGTCGGAGGTACCGGCAACGACCATGTCCAGGCTCGAGGCAGCCAGTTGCTCATAGGTCGGGTTCAGCAGGTAGCCAGTGCTTTCGTGGAAGGCAACGCGGGCAGCGCCGATCGGGCCTTCGAACGGAATACCGGAAATGGCCAGGGCAGCCGAGGTACCGATCATCGCTGCGATGTCCGGGTCGGTCTTCTTGCTGGTGGAAACCACGGTGCAGACGACCTGCACTTCGTTCATGAAGCCTTCCGGGAACAGCGGACGGATCGGACGGTCGATCAGGCGCGAGGTCAGCGTCTCTTTCTCGGAAGGACGGCCTTCACGCTTGAAGAAGCCACCTGGGATCTTGCCAGCGGCGTAGGTCTTTTCCTGGTAGTGAACCGACAGCGGGAAGAAACCCTTGCCTGGATCAGCCTGTTTGGCGCCTACCACAGTCACCAGCACGGTGACGTCGTTGTCGACGGTAACCAGCACGGCGCCGGTTGCCTGACGGGCAATACGGCCCGTTTCGAGAGTGACGGTCGATTGACCGAACTGGAAAGTCTTGATTACCGGGTTCACGGTTTCCTACCTTTTTCAGTGGCTCTTGGGGGAACTGGTTTCTTGCGAATTCTTGGGCAGAACGGGGAATCGGCCCCATTGACCGTCCAGATACAACACGAGGCTGGGAGCCTGGCACCAAGCGGAAAAACCGCTCAGCATTGCCAGGCTGCCAACCTCGGAGATACGCGTGAAGTGCCCAACGGCAGCGCTGCAAAACAGCCCTGCCGAAGCCTGCGACACCCCACGCACACCACTGACCAGGCCGCTATTAGCGACGCAGGCCCAGGCGACCGATCAGGGCGCTGTAACGAGTGGTGTCTTTGCCCTTCAGGTAATCCAGCAGCTTACGACGCTGGTTGACCATACGGATCAGACCACGACGGGAGTGGTGGTCTTTATCGTTGGCCTTGAAGTGGCCTTGCAGCTTGTTGATGTTGGCGGTCAGCAGAGCAACCTGCACTTCCGGGCTACCGGTATCGCCGGCGGCTTGCTGGTATTCGGCAACGATCTGAGCTTTTTCTTCAACGCTGAGGGCCATTTGGCTTCTCCTGATAACGGATCCCGCATGCGGGGTCCAATAGGCCAGGGACAAATCCCTGTATTAATAAAAAAGGTGTGACCGTGCCTACTGACAGCCACCCTTGATGCCGTGGGGCTCGGCAACTGCCTGACCCCGCGGTTTCGGTCATTCCGACCGAATCAGCCGACGCGGCGCAATGCGCCCGTCTTCGCTCACTTCACCGATACCGATGAAGCGTGCGTTGTGATCCTGTACCCGAACCATGCCAAATTGTGGCGCGTCCGGCGCGCGTACCGCCTGGCCATGCAGCCAGTAGAACGCACTGTGTTCCGACAGGCTGACCAACGGCCAGTCCTGCAGCCCGCTGTCCGATGGCATCAGGAAGCGGTCGAGCGCTTCGTTACCACCTTCGGCATGGGCCTGTTCGAGTTCCTCGAGGGTGACCGTCTGTGCCAGCGCAAAGGGCCCTGCCTGGGTCCTGCGCAGCTCGGCGACATAGGCGCCGCAACCAAGGGCTTCACCGATATCCTCCACCAGCGTGCGGATATAGGTGCCTTTGCTGCATCCTACGCTCAACCGTGCACGGGTGCCTTCGCACTCGAGCAACTCCAAGCGGTTAATAGTAACAGAACGCGCCTCGCGCTCCACTACCTCTCCTGCACGTGCCAGCTTGTACAACGGCTGGCCGTCACGCTTGAGCGCCGAGTACATAGGCGGTATCTGGCTGATCGGGCCGCGAAAACGTGGCAGCAGTGCTTCGATGTCGGCGCGACCAACGGTCACGTCGCGGGTCTGCAGCACCTCACCCTCGGCATCGCCGGTGTTGGTAGTCTGCCCCATCTGCATGACGGTTTCGTAGCCCTTGTCGGAATCCAGCAAGTACTGCGAAAACTTGGTCGCTTCACCGAAGCACAGCGGCAACACGCCGGTCGCCAGCGGGTCGAGGCTACCGGTATGGCCGGCCTTTTCCGCGTTCAGCAGCCAACGCACTTTCTGCAAAGCGGCATTGGACGTGAAGCCCAGCGGCTTGTCGAGCAGGATGATGCCGCTGACATTGCGGCGGATACGTTTGACCTGGGCCACCGCTTACTCCTTGGTGTCCGACTCGTCGGCATCCTTGTGCAGGCGGTCTTCGGCCACTGCACGCTCGATCAGCGCCGACAGGTGCACACCACGGCTGACACTTTCATCGAAATGGAAGTGCAGCTGCGGCACGCTGCGCAGTTGCATCGAACGCCCCAGGTGCAGACGCAGGAAGCTGGCAGCGCTATTCAATGCCTTGAGCGATTGCTGCACGGCATCCGGGGTTTCCTCGCCCATGACGGTGATGAACACCTTGGCATGGCCCAGATCACGGCTCACGTCCACGGCGGTGATAGTCACCAGACCGACACGCGGGTCCTTGACTTCGCGACGGATCAGCTCGGCCAGCTCGCGCTGCATCTGATCGCCAATACGTTGGGTACGGCTATATTCTTTGGCCATTCTTGCTACCTGTAACTTAAAGCGGCAAACGCCCGGACAGACGAATGCCTGACCGGGCGCTACCTGAAGAGGTACCGCAAGCCGCCCTGTAGCAGGCGCTTGCGGCTCGCTCGCCCTTAAAGGGTACGAGCCACCTGGACTTTCTCGAAGACTTCGATCTTGTCGCCGACCTTGACGTCGTTGTAGCTCTTGACGCCAATACCGCACTCCATGCCCGAACGGACTTCGGAAGCATCGTCCTTGAAGCGACGCAGCGATTCCAGCTCGCCTTCGAAGATCACAACGTCATCACGCAGTACGCGAATCGGACGGTTGCGGTACACGGTACCCTCGATGACCATACAGCCAGCGATGGCGCCGAACTTCGGCGAACGGAACACGTCACGTACTTCGGCGACACCCAGGATGTTCTCGCGAACATCGCTGCCGAGCATGCCGGTCAGGGCCTTCTTGACGTCTTCGATGATGTCGTAGATCACGTTGTAATAACGCATATCCAGACCTTCCTGCTCGACGATCTTGCGCGCACCGGCATCGGCACGCACGTTGAAGCCGAACAGTACTGCATTCGAAGCCAGCGCCAGGTTGGCATCGCTCTCGGTGATACCACCGACGCCACCACCAATCACGCGCACTTGCACTTCGTCGTTGCCCAGGCCGCCGAGCGAACCCTGCAGCGCTTCCAGAGAACCACGCACATCGGTCTTGAGAACGATGTTGAGGGTTTTCTTCTCTTCCTGACCCATGGTCTCGAAGATGTTTTCCAGCTTGCCGGCGTGAGCACGGGCCAGCTTGACCTCGCGATACTTGCCTTGACGGAACAGGGCAACTTCACGGGCTTTCTTCTCGTCGGCAACCACGGACAGCTCGTCACCGGCTTCCGGAGTACCGTCCAGGCCGAGGATCTCGACCGGGATCGACGGGCCAGCTTCCTTCACAGGCTTGCCGTTCTCGTCGAGCATGGCGCGAACGCGGCCATAGTTGGAACCGCACAGGACCATGTCGCCCTGACGCAGGGTACCGTCCTGAACCAGGATGGTCGCCACCGGGCCACGGCCCTTGTCCAGGCGCGATTCGACAACCACACCACGACCTGGCGCGGTTGGGGTAGCGGTCAGTTCGAGGATCTCGGCCTGCAGCAGAACGGCTTCGAGCAGCTCGTCGACACCGGTACCCATCTTCGCCGAAACCTTGACGAACGGCGTGTCACCACCCCAGTCCTCGGAGGTAACGCCTTCGACGGACAGCTCGTTACGGATGCGATCGAGGTCAGCACCTGGCTTGTCGATCTTGTTCACTGCAACGACCAGCGGAACACCGGCTGCCTTGGCATGCTGAACGGCTTCGCGGGTTTGCGGCATCACACCGTCGTCCGCCGCCACCACCAGGATGACAATGTCGGTCGCCTTGGCACCACGGGCACGCATCTGGGTAAACGCAGCGTGACCTGGGGTATCGAGGAAGGTGACCATGCCGCGGTCGGTTTCCACGTGGTAGGCACCGATGTGCTGGGTGATACCACCGGCTTCGCCAGCGGCAACCTTGGCACGACGGATGTAGTCGAGCAGCGAGGTCTTACCATGGTCAACGTGACCCATGACGGTAACCACCGGCGCACGCGACTCGGTCTGGCCTTCGAACTTCAGCGATTCGGCCAGGGAGTCTTCCAGGGCGGTGTCGCTGACCAGCGTGACCTTGTGGCCCAGCTCTTCTGCGATCAGCTGAGCGGTTTCCTGGTCGAGCACCTGGTTGATGGTGACCGGGGTCCCCATCTTGAACATGAACTTGACCACTTCAGCGCCCTTGACGGACATCTGGTTGGCCAGCTCGGAGACGGTGATGGTCTCGCCGATGGTCACGTCACGGATGACGGGGCCGGTCGGGTTCTGGAAGCCGTGCTGATTACGCTTTTTCAGCTTGCTCTTGCCACCACGACCACGACGAGCGCCATCGCTCTCTTCGTCGGTAGTGCGCGGAGCGGCACGCGGAGTCGGCGCCTTTTCCTTCTCCTTGACCTTGACCTTGATCGACACACGAGGTGCCTCGCCACGACGACGGTCGTCATCACGGGTACGGCTTTCGTTGCGACGGGTCTCGTCTTTCTTACGCTCGGCAGCACGGGCTGCGGCGTCTTCAGAGGCCGGGGCGTCTGCGACTACCGGGGCCGGAGCAGCGACCGGAGCAGCGGCAGGAGCCGGCTCTGGCTTGGCAGCAGGCGCAGGGGCGGCGGCTGCGGAGCCGGCGGCCTGACGGCGAGCCTGCTCTTCGTTGCGCTGGCGAACTTCGGCCTCGACCTTGTCGCGAGCGGCATTTTCAGCCGCGCGGCGCTCATCCAGCTCACGCTTCTGCTCAGCCTGGATTTCTTCAGGGCTGCGCTGAACGAAAACTTTCTTCTTGCGTACTTCTACGCTGATGCTCTTGCTACCGGCGACACGCAGGGTGCTGGTGGTTTTGCGCTGCAAGGTAATCTTGCGCGGCTCTTCCGCCTTGCTCTTGTGGCTGCTTTTCAAATGAGTCAGCAAGGTCTGCTTCTCATTGTCGGTCACTACCTGACCGGCGTCGGTGTGCGGCAGACCTGCCTCACGCATCTGCTGCAGCAGGCGCTCTACCGGTGCCTCGACCTCTTGGGCCAGTTCTTTCACCGTGACTTGCGTCATGCACTTCTCTCCTCAGGCCGCGCCTAATTACTCGAACCAGTGGGCTCGGGCGGCCATGATCAACTTGCCGGCACGCTCTTCGTCGATGCCGTCGATGTCGAGCAGATCGTCGATCGACTGCTCGGCCAGGTCTTCGCGGTTAACCACGCCGCGCACCGCCAGTTCAGCCGCCAGGTCTTTGTCCATGCCCTCAAGGGAGAGCAGGTCTTCGGCCGGGTGGGCGTCTGCCAGTTTTTCTTCGGTAGCGATGGCCTTGGTCAACAAACGGTCCTTGGCTCGAGCGCGGAGCTCATTGACGATGTCTTCGTCAAAGCCATCGATGTTGAGCATTTCTTCCAACGGTACGTAGGCAATTTCTTCAAGGCTGGTGAAGCCTTCGTCGACCAGCACTTGGGCCAGCTCCTCGTCGACTTCCAGTTCCTCGATGAAATTGCGCAGGATGTCACCGGTTTCGGCCTGTTGCTTGGCCTGGATGTCCTTCTCGGTCATCACGTTCAGGGTCCAGCCGGTCAACTGACTGGCCAGGCGAACGTTCTGACCACCACGGCCAATGGCCTGGGCCAGGTTGTCCTCGGCGACGGCGATGTCCATGGCATGGGCATCTTCATCAACGATGATCGCCGCGACTTCAGCCGGCGACATGGCGTTGATGACGAACTGCGCCGGGTTATCGTCCCACAGGACGATATCCACACGCTCACCACCCAACTCCCCGGATACGGCCTGGACGCGCGAACCACGCATGCCGATACAGGCACCTTGCGGATCGATACGCTTGTCCTTGGAGCGGACGGCAATCTTGGCTCGCGAACCCGGATCACGGGAAGCAGCCATGACTTCGATGAGGCCCTCGGCAATTTCCGGCACTTCAATGCGGAAAAGCTCGATCAGCATCTGCGGCGCGGTGCGCGACAGAATCAGCTGTGGGCCACGGTTTTCGGTGCGAATTTCCTTGAGCAGCGCACGCAGGCGCACGCCAACACGGAAGGTTTCGCGCGGAATGATGTCTTCGCGAGCCAGCAAGGCCTCGGCGTTGTTGCCCAGGTCAACGATGACGTTGTCGCGGGTAACCTTTTTCACGGTACCGGAGATAATCTCGCCAACGCGCTCACGGTAGGCATCGACCACCTGGGCACGCTCGGCCTCACGGACCTTTTGCACGATGACCTGCTTGGCGGTCTGGGCGGCAATACGACCGAACTCGATGGACTCGATCTTCTCTTCGATCACGTCACCAACCTTGGCTTCAGGGTGGGTGTCCTTGATCTTGTCCAGCCAGGTCTCGATCGCCGGATCATCAAGATCGGCTTCGTCGACCACGGTCCAGCGACGGAAAGTCTCGTAGCTACCGGTGTGGCGGTTGATTTCCACACGTAGGTCGACTTCGTCTTCAAAACGTTTTTTGGTTGCAGTGGCCAGGGCCACTTCCAGCGCTTCGAAAATGACGCCGGGCGGTACACCTTTTTCGTTGGATACCGATTCAACAACCAGCAGTACTTCTTTGCTCATCGTACGCCTCGCCTTGCGCAAGCCATTGGGCCCGGATAGTCCGCCGGGCCCGGCACGTCTCAGTCAAAACTGGGAATAATATTGGCCTTGTCGATCGAGTCGATCGGTAACAGGAACTCCTGGTTGTCCACCTGGACCACCACATCCTGCTCCTCCACACCGCGGAGAAGGCCCTGGAAGTTACGACGACCCTCGAAGGGTGAGCGCAGCTTGATCTTCACTTGTTCGCCGGCATGCGAGGCAAACTGTTCCAGCGTGAACAGTGGGCGATCCATGCCTGGAGAAGACACCTCGAGGGTGTACTCACTGCTGATTGGATCTTCCACATCGAGGATTGCGCTGGCCTGACGGCTGACTGCTTCGCAGTCGTCCACCAGAATACCGCCTTCCTTGTCGATGTAGATGCGCAGTACCGAATGCTTACCCTGGGAAACGTATTCGATCCCCCAGCACTGATAGCCCAGACCCTCGACAACCGGGGCCAACAAGGCCTGCAACTGTTCTAGCTTGCTCGACACCTGAACCCCCTCGTGCATGCTGTGCAAATAAAAAATGGGCGAAGCGCCCATCCCTGAAAGCGCCGTAGGACAACGACGCCGAAACTGTTCGGTTAGCAAAAAGCCCCTGAAAAGGGGCTCCGCTGAAGCTGGTTGCGGGGGCTGGATTTGAACCAACGACCTTCGGGTTATGAGCCCGACGAGCTACCAAGCTGCTCCACCCCGCGACAAAGCTGGGGCAAAAGTATAAGACCGAACCCTGTTGAGGGTCAAATCCAAACATTCACCTACAAGAAAGCCCGCTAAAGCGGGCTCTCAAGCTTTAATTGGTACCGAGAAGGGGACTCGAACCCCTACACCCTATGGGCACAACCACCTCAAGGTTGCGTGTCTACCAATTCCACCACCTCGGCAATACTACTACTTGAAACCCGTTACTTCTGCTCTTGAGCCGGAGGAGGTACATCACCCGTGTTATTGGTGGTTTCGCTCTTCTGCTGTTGGAGCACCGGTACATCATCATTAACTGCCGGTTTTTGCGGCTCTTTCACTTCTAGCACTGCTGGATCTGGAAGACCTGCTTGGCTAAGCTGGTGAGCTTGTTGCTTCGCGAAGTATCCTAACCCAAGTGCTGTCAAAAAGAAAGTGGCAGCGAGTATAGCAGTTAATTTACTTAGGAACGTTGCAGAGCCTTGGCTCCCGAACACGGTATTTGAAGCCCCCGCGCCGAAAGATGCACCTGCTTCAGCACCTTTACCCTGTTGCAACAGAACCAGCACTACAAGCGACAGCGCTGCCAACAGATGAAAAACAACGATGACTGTTTCCAGCATTTGTTCAGTTTCCTGCGGCGCGACAAATTGCACCGAATTCGTCTGCGTTCAGGGAAGCCCCACCAATGAGCCCCCCATCGATATCCGGCATGCCGAACAGTTCGGCCGCATTGGCCGCCTTCACGCTGCCGCCGTATAGCAACTGCACCTTCGCAGCCACTTCAGCATCTTCTGCCGCCAACTGGCCGCGGATGGCGGCGTGCACATCCTGGGCCTGCTGTGGCGTGGCCGTAAGGCCCGTACCGATGGCCCATACAGGCTCATAGGCAATTACTGCATCGGCAAAAGCCTTAACACCGAATGCTTCGATGATACTGCTTAGTTGACGCCCGACAACTTCGAGCGTTTTGCCAGCCTCGCGCTCCTCAAGGGTTTCCCCTATGCAAAGCACTGGCTTCAAGCCTTTGGCCTGGGCCGCTGCAAACTTGCGATTGAGCACTTCGTCGGTTTCACCAATAATCTGGCGACGCTCCGAGTGACCAATCAACACCAACTTGCAACCTGCTTCAACCAGCTGCTCCGCGAGCAACTTCCCCGGTCAGCGCACCCTGTTCGGGTTGTACAGCAGAATTCTGTGCGCCGACAGTAATTTCTTTACCTGCCAGGCCATCAATCACCTGATTGATGAACAAGGCCGGTGGAAATACGGCGACTTCCACTCCGCTCGGCAAGGCGAGATTGCTCAAGCCTTTGGTCAGCTCAGCGACGCTAGCGCGGGTACCGTGCATTTTCCAGTTACCAGCTACCATAGGGCGACGCATGCTTTACCTCGTCGGTCAAAGTGGGCGCAGATCTTACCCAACCAGATCTGCGCTGGCAAGCGCCTTCAGACACAAACTTCGCTGACCAGTTTGGCCAGTGCTTCAGCATGGGCCCGCACCTGGCTTTCGTCTTCGCCCTCAACCATGACCCGCACCAGCGGCTCGGTACCGGACTTGCGCAACAGCACGCGACCACGCCCCGCCAGCGCATCGGTAACCTTTGCACTGGCTTCCTTGACGGCGGGGTGCTCCAGCGGGTCGACCTTGCTGGCGCCAAAGCGCACATTGATCAGCACCTGCGGGCACTTGCGCAGGGCCTGACGGGCCTGGGCCAGGGTTTCACCCCGGCGCTTGAGCGCCATCAGCACCTGCAGCGCGGCAATGATCGCATCGCCGGTTGTGGTGTGGTTGCAGCACACGACGTGACCGGAGTTTTCACCGCCGACCAACCATTCACGCTCCAACAGCTCGGCCATGACGTAACGGTCGCCGACCTTGGCTCGCACAAACGGGATGTCCAGGTCCTTGAGCGCCAGCTCCAGGCCCAGGTTACTCATCAGCGTGCCGACCACCCCGCCTTGCAGCTTGCCATGTTCCTGCAGGTCGCGAGCAATGATGAACAGCAGCTCGTCACCGTCGACGATGGCGCCCGTGTGGTCGACCATCAGCACGCGATCGCCGTCACCGTCAAAGGCAATGCCGAGATCGGCATGCCCGACCAGTACAGCGGCCTGCAGCGATTCGATGTGTGTCGAGCCGCAACCTTCGTTGATGTTCAAGCCGTCCGGTTGCGCATGCAGCACGGTCACGTCGGCACCCAGCTCACGGAATACGCTGGGCGCAACCTTGTAGGTAGCACCATGGGCGCAGTCGACCACCAGCTTGAGGCCGTCGAAGCTGGTGCTGCTCGGCACGCTGCTCTTGCAGAATTCGATGTAGCGGCCGGCGGCATCGTTGATACGCGAAACCTTGCCCAGCTTGCCCGACTCGACAACGGTCATCGGTTGGTCGAGCAGCTCTTCGATCATCAGCTCGACCTCGTCCGGCAGCTTGGTGCCCTGGCCCGAGAAGAACTTGATGCCGTTGTCATCGTGCGGGTTGTGCGAGGCACTGATGACGATACCGGCTTCGGCGTGGAAGGTACGCGTGAGGTAAGCGATGGCCGGTGTCGGCATCGGCCCGAGCAGCATCACATCGGCACCTGCCGCGGACAGGCCGGCTTCGAGTGCGGACTCGAACATGTAGCCGGAGATACGCGTGTCCTTGCCCACCAGCACGCGGCAATGGCCTTGCTTGCGGAAGGCCATGCCGGCCGCCCAGCCAAGCTTCAGCATGAAGTCAGGCGTGATCGGGTATTCGCCGACGCGGCCACGAATGCCGTCGGTACCAAAATACTTTCTGCTCATAGGGACTCCAATGTTCTTATTCGGCGTTTTGCACCGCAGCGATCATGCGTACCACATCAACGGTTTCGGCCACGTCATGTACCCGAAGGATGCTCGCTCCCTTGGTCATGGCCAACGCCGCCAGCGCAAGGCTGCCGTACAAGCGCTCGCCGACCGGACGTTCCAGCGTCAGGCCGATCATGCTCTTTCGTGAAACGCCCACCAGCAGTGGGCGCCCAAGGCGATAGAGCGCTTCCATGTGCTTGAACAGGCTCAGATTGTGCGCCAGTGTCTTGGCGAAACCGAAGCCCGGGTCAAGGATGATTCTGTCAGCATCAATGCCCGCTGCGGCGCAGGCGGCCATCCGCTGTTCAAGATAACGGGTGACGTCGGCGGTCACGTCCTGGTAATGCGGATCGTCCTGCATGTTACCCGGCTCGCCACGCATGTGCATGAGGCACACCGGCAGACCGGTGTCCGCCGCAGCGTCCAGGGCGCCATCGCGCTCCAGGGCCCGCACGTCGTTGATCAGCCCGGCACCCAGGCGGGCTGCTTCACGCATGACAGCAGGCGTGGAGGTATCGACCGAAATGACCACGTCGAGGCGACTGTTGATGGCCTCGACCATTGGCGCCACACGCTCCAGCTCCTCGGTCACCGAGACTGCACGCGCACCCGGGCGCGTGGACTCGCCACCGATGTCGATCAGCGTTGCGCCGGCGGCAACCATCGCTTCGGCGTGGCGCAGGGCCTCGTCGCGCTGACTGAAGCGACCGCCATCGGAGAAGGAATCGGGGGTGATATTGAGAATACCCATGACATGGGTATGCGACAAATCAAGAACCCGGCTGCCGCAAGGCAACCGGGTCGGGTACTGCACTGAGCTCATAGATGCCCTTAGTGTTCAGCCGCTGGGCCGCCGATTGGCGATTCCGGACGCTCATCCTGGGCCGCAGGCGTGCCCGAGTGCTTGTCATCATCCCAATCACGCGGCTCACGTGGTGTGCGCCCAGCCATGATGTCGTCAATCTGATCGGCATCGATGGTCTCGTACTTCATCAGCGCTTCGGTCATCGCCTCGAGCTTGTCGCGGTTGTCGATCAGCAACTGCTTGGCAGTGGCGTAGCACTGATCGATGATGCTGCGCACCTCGGAGTCGATCAATTTGGCAGTCTCGCCGGACACGCTGGCATGCTGGCTACCAGCACTACGGCCGAGGAACACCTCGCCCTCTTCCTCTGCATACATCAGCGGGCCGAGCTTCTCGGACAGGCCCCATTTGGTCACCATGTTACGGGCGATCTGGCTGGCGCGCATGATGTCGTTGGACGCGCCGGTGGTCACGCCATCGAAGCCCAAGGTCATCTCCTCGGCGATACGGCCGCCATACAGCGAGCAGATCTGGCTGATCAGCGCACGCTTGGAGAGGCTGTAGCGGTCTTCTTCCGGCAGGAACATGGTCACACCCAAGGCACGACCACGCGGGATGATCGAAACCTTGTAGACCGGGTCGTGCTCAGGCACCAGGCGACCGACAATGGCGTGGCCAGCCTCGTGATAGGCCGTGTTTCTCTTTTCCTTCTCGGACATGACCATGGTCTTGCGCTCAGCGCCCATCATGATCTTGTCCTTGGCCAGCTCGAACTCTTTCATTTCGACCAGGCGCTTGTTGGAACGCGCGGCAAACAGCGAAGCCTCGTTGACCAGGTTGGCCAGGTCGGCGCCGGAGAAGCCTGGAGTACCCCGCGCGATGACCGCCGGGTTGACGTTCTCGCCGATCGGCACCTTGCGCATGTGCACCTTGAGGATCTGCTCGCGACCACGAATGTCCGGCAGGCCAACCACCACCTGGCGGTCGAAGCGGCCGGGGCGCAGCAGCGCAGGGTCGAGCACATCCGGACGGTTGGTGGCGGCGATGACGATGATGCCATCGTTCATCTCGAAGCCGTCCATCTCCACCAGCAACTGGTTGAGGGTTTGCTCACGCTCGTCGTGACCGCCGCCCATGCCGGCGCCACGATGGCGACCAACGGCGTCGATTTCGTCGATGAAGATGATGCACGGGGCGTGCTTCTTGGCCTGTTCGAACATGTCGCGCACACGGCTGGCACCGACACCCACGAACATTTCCACGAAGTCCGAACCGGAAATGGTGAAGAACGGTACTTTCGCCTCGCCCGCAATGGCCTTGGCCAGCAGGGTCTTACCGGTACCGGGTGGGCCAACCATCAGCACACCGCGCGGGATACGGCCGCCCAGGCGCTGGAACTTGCCCGGATCGCGCAGGAACTCGACCAGCTCGCCAACCTCTTCCTTGGCCTCGTCACAGCCCGCAACGTCAGCCAGCGTGGTCTTGACCTGGTCTTCGGACAGCAGGCGTGCCTTGCTCTTGCCGAAGCTCATCGGCCCGCCCTTGCCGCCCGCGCCCCCTTGCATCTGACGCATGAAGAACATGAACACGGCAATGATCACCAGGATCGGGAAGCTCGCCACCAGCAACTGCGTCCAGATGCTCTGTTGCTCAGGCTGCTTGCCTTCGACGACCACATGGTTGTCGACCAGATCGCCGATCAGGCCATTGTCGGTGATGGCCGGGCGCACAGTCTTGAAGTTGTCGCCATCGGTGCGCTTGCCAGTAATGATGTAGCCATCGACGGTCACACGCTCGACCTTGCCATCCTTGACCTGCTGGATGAAGTCGGAGTAGTTGAGGGTCTGCGGCTCGTTAGGGCTGGAGAAGTTGTTCATCACTGTCACCAGGACAGCTGCGATGATCAACCACAGGATCAGATTCTTTGCCATGTCGTTCAATTAGCTACCCTCTGAGGCCGGCGCACGACGCAGCCGTGCCTCGCATGATATTCATCGCCCTAACTTACTACATTACCTACGCAGCCGCAGGCACCGTCTGTAACCCTTTGTGAAAGCTAGACTACACGAAGTTCGGACGATCCTGACGCAGTGGCCGATTGGAATTAACTATCGACCACCCCGCTTCACACCTTTCATTACCCTTTGAAGCCCCTGCCCAACAGGTATTGCTCGCGGGAACGGTCCCGTGACGACGATGGCTTGCGCATTTGCACCTTGTCGAACTTGCTGCGCACATCCTTCAGGTACACGTCAAAACCTTCGCCCTGGAAAATCTTGATCAGGAAGTCGCCCCCGGGCTTGAGCACGCGGGTCGCCAGATCGAGGGCCAGCTCGCAGAGGAACATGGCACGCGGAATGTCCACCGCGGGCGTACCACTCATATTGGGGGCCATGTCGGAAATCACAAGGTCTACATGCGAATCGCCCACCGCTTCGAGAATGCGCTGCAGCACTTCGTCGTGGGTGAAGTCACCTTGAATGAAGGTCACGTCGGCGATCGAGTCCATTTCCAGAATGTCGGAAGCGATCAGGCGACCCTGGCCACCAATCAGACGACTGGTCACCTGGGACCAGCCACCAGGGGCCGCGCCGAGGTCGATCACGCTCATGCCTGGGCGGATAAGGCGGTCCTTCTCCTGGATCTCCAGCAGTTTGTAGCTCGCACGCGAGCGATACCCATCCTTCTGCGCCTGCTTCACAAAAGGGTCGTTGAAATGCTCTCGCAGCCAGTTTGCGCTGCTTTTGGAACGTTGTACCACGGGGCACCTCGATGATATGCGTCGTGATTGACTGGGCGGAGCCGGTGGCCCTCGGGTAAAATGCCGGTCAATTTTACAGAATCAGACGGAAAGGGTCAGATTATGCCGCTCAATAACGAGCAGAAGAAGCAATACAAGTCCATTGGTCATGACCTGAAGCCGGTCCTGATCGTTGCTGGCAACGGTTTGAATGAAGGCGTGATCGCCGAACTGGAGCGCGCTCTGGTCGACCATGAGCTGATCAAGGTCGAAATTCGCTCGGAAGACCGCGAGGAACGCGCCGAGACCATCGCCGAGCTGTGCAAGGCCGGCCGTGCCGAGCTGGTGCAGACCATCGGCAAGAAAGCCCTGATCTACCGCAAGAACCCACAGCCGAACAAACAGCTGTCCAACATCCACCGTTACAAGTAACGGTGGCTCCGATCAGTGGCGCGGTGAACGCGCCCTGACCGGTACCGGCTGGGCCACCAGCACGATGCCGGAAAAGCCCAGCACCAGGAAGCAGAACATCTGCCAGCGCTCGCCCACGGAAATACCGTAGCGCAAGGTGTAATACCCCACGCAGGCACCAAAGCCGAGCAACAGCATCTGGCCGCGGAACTGCCGCCACCAGGCCGCCAGGCCGTCCACCCTCGCCAGCACTGCCAGCTGAGTCAACAAGCCAAGCAACGCCACGCCGATCAACCAGCGGTCGATCTGCCCGGCGATATCCTGCACCAGCAGCGGGGCCAGGCCACTGACCTTGAGCGCAGGCACCAGCCCTACATGGAACACCCACAGGCCACCGACCCAGAAAACCTGGGCCAGTTGCCAGAGGATCCCCTCAAGGGACGGCGCCCGCAGGCGTCGGTCAGATGTGCTTGACTTCGACAATCTCGTACTCGACCGTGCCACTAGGCGTCTTGACGACGACAGTATCACCTTCTTCCTTGCCGATGATGGCACGGGCAATGGGTGCACCGCTCGACAGCTTGCCCTGCTTCACGTCAGCTTCATCCTCACCAACGATCTGGTAGGTCACCTCTTCATCGGTTTCGGTGTTGGCCAGTACCACGGTGGTACCGAAAATCACCTTGCCGGTGTGAGGGATGGTGGTCACATCGATGACCACCGAATTCTGCAGACGGCCTTCGATATCACGGATACGCGCTTCGACCATGCCCTGCTCCTCACGGGCGGCATGGTATTCGGCGTTTTCCTTGAGGTCACCCAGCTCACGCGCTTCACCAATGGCCTGACTCAGGCGCGGACGCTCAGTCTTGCTCAGGAACAGGTGCTCTTCTTCCAGGGCGCGAGCGCCCTGGACGGTCATCGGGTATTTGGTAATGCTCATGCTTTCAGTCCTGCATGCAGATCCTGCAAGCGACGAACGGTCTTTTCCGGACCGAATTTCAGCGCTTCGCAGATGGCTTCACCAGCCGCAATGGTAGTGGTGCAGTAAATCTTGTGCTGCAGCGCATTGCGACGAATCGAGTAGGAGTCGGCGATCGACTGGCGACCTTCGGTGGTATTGATGATCAGCGACACTTCGTCGTTCTTGATCATGTCGACCACATGAGGGCGACCTTCGGTCACTTTGTTCACACGGCGCACTTTCAGGCCAGCCGCCTCGATAACCTTGGCGGTGCCGGCAGTGGCAACCACTTCGAAGCCCAGGGCGATCAGGTCGCGGGCAACGCCAGCCACTTGCGGCTTGTCGTCGTCGCGCACGCTGATGAACGCAGTACCGCCCGTCGGCAGCACTTCGCTGGCACCCATCTGGGCTTTGGCGAAGGCTTCACCGAAGCTGTCACCGACACCCATGACTTCACCGGTCGATTTCATCTCAGGGCCGAGGATCGGGTCAACCCCTGGGAACTTGGCGAACGGGAAGACGGCTTCCTTCACGCTGTAGAAGTTCGGGATGATTTCCTGGGTGAAGCCCAGCTCTTTCAGGGTTTTACCCGCCATGACACGGGCCGCGATCATCGCCAGGGACGTGCCGATGCACTTGGACACGAACGGTACGGTACGCGAGGCACGCGGGTTGACTTCGATCACGTAGATCTTGTCGCCCTGCAGGGCCAGCTGCACGTTCATCAGGCCGACCACGCCCAGCTCCAGCGCCATTTTCTTGACCTGAACGCGGACTTCGTCCTGCACTTCCTTGCTCAGCGAGTAAGGTGGCAGCGAGCACGCCGAGTCGCCGGAGTGTACGCCGGCCTGCTCGATGTGCTGCATGATCGCGCCGATGACCACGTCGGTGCCGTCGCACACCGCATCCACGTCCATCTCGATGGCGCAGTTGAGGAAGTGGTCGAGCAGTACCGGGCTGTCGTTCGACACTTGTACCGCTTCACGCAGGTAGCGCTTGAGCTCGTCCAGCTCGTAGACGATCTCCATGGCACGGCCGCCCAGTACGTAGGACGGACGCACGACCAGCGGATAGCCGATGCTGCCCGCAGCACGGATAGCCTCTTCTTCGCTGCGCACGGTGGCGTTTGGCGGCTGCAGCAGGTTCAGGCGCTGAACCATCTGCTGGAAGCGCTCACGGTCTTCGGCGCGGTCGATGGCGTCAGGGCTGGTACCGATGATCGGCACGCCAGCTTCTTCCAGAGCGCGGGCCAGCTTCAGCGGGGTCTGGCCGCCGTAGTGAACGATCACGCCCTTCGGCTTCTCGACGCGGCAGACTTCCAGCACGTCTTCCAGGGTCAGCGGCTCGAAGTACAGGCGGTCGGAAGTGTCGTAGTCGGTGGAGACGGTTTCCGGGTTGCAGTTGACCATGATGGTCTCGTAACCGTCGTCACGCAGCGCCAGGGCGGCGTGTACGCAGCAGTAGTCGAACTCGATACCTTGGCCGATACGGTTCGGGCCGCCACCCAGGATCATGATCTTGTCGCGGGTCGACGGGTTGGCCTCGCACTCTTCCTCGTAGGTGGAGTACAGGTAGGCGGTGTCGGTGGCGAACTCGGCGGCGCAGGTGTCGACGCGCTTGTACACCGGGAACACTTCCAGCTTGTGGCGGTGGCGACGCAGGTTCTTGTCGGTGATGCCCAGCAGTACTGCCAGACGCTGGTCCGAGAAGCCCTTGCGCTTGAGGCGCAGCATGTAGTCCTTGTCGATTGCCGACAGGGCCAGGGTCTTGACCTTCTCTTCTTCCTTGATCAGGTCTTCCATCTGCACCAGGAACCACATGTCGATGCCGGTCAGATTGAAGATTTCTTCGCAGGTCATGCCCGAACGCATGGCGTCAGCCACGTACCAGATACGCTCGGCACCCGGCACGGTCAGTTCACGCTTGAGGATGCTGGCGGCTTCCGGGCTGGCCAGGTCGACTTTCGGGTCGAGGCCGCAGGCGCCGACTTCCAGGCCGCGCAGGGCTTTCTGCAGGGATTCCTGGAAAGTACGGCCGATGGCCATGACTTCACCCACGGATTTCATCTGGGTGGTCAGGCGGGCGTCGGCTTTCGGGAATTTCTCGAAGGCGAAGCGTGGCAGCTTGGTGACGACGTAGTCGATCGACGGCTCGAAGGACGCAGGGGTGCGACCGCCAGTGATGTCGTTCTGCAGCTCGTCGAGGGTGTAACCAATGGCCAGCTTGGCGGCGATCTTGGCGATCGGGAAGCCGGTGGCCTTGGAGGCCAGGGCGGACGAACGCGATACGCGCGGGTTCATCTCGATGACGACCATGCGGCCGGTGTTCGGGCAAATGCCGAACTGGACGTTGGAACCGCCGGTTTCCACACCGATTTCACGCAGCACCGCCAGCGAGGCGTTGCGCATGATCTGGTATTCCTTGTCGGTCAGGGTCTGTGCCGGGGCAACAGTGATCGAGTCACCGGTGTGCACACCCATCGGGTCGAAGTTCTCGATCGAGCAGACGATGATGCAGTTGTCCTTCTTGTCGCGGACCACCTCCATCTCGTATTCCTTCCAGCCGATCAGCGATTCGTCGATCAGCAGCTCTTTGGTCGGCGACAGGTCCAGACCACGGGTGCAGATTTCTTCGAACTCTTCACGGTTGTAAGCGATACCGCCGCCGGTGCCGCCCATGGTGAACGACGGGCGAATGATGCATGGGAAGCCGAGCTTCTCGAGGACCGCATTGGCCTCTTCCATGCTGTGGGCGATACCGGAGCGCGGGCACTCCAGGCCGATGTCTTTCATGGCCTTGTCGAAGCGCGAACGGTCTTCGGCCTTGTCGATGGTGTCAGCGTTGGCACCGATCATCTCTACGCCGAACTTCTCCAGAACGCCGTGGCGCTCCAGGTCCAGGGCGCAGTTCAGGGCGGTCTGGCCACCCATGGTCGGCAGGACGGCATCCGGGCGCTCTTTCTCGATGATCTTGGCCACCGATTGCCACTTGATCGGCTCGATGTAGGTGGCGTCGGCCATGGCCGGGTCGGTCATGATGGTGGCTGGGTTGGAGTTCACCAGGATGACGCGGAAACCTTCCTCGCGCAGGGCCTTACAGGCCTGGGCGCCGGAGTAGTCGAATTCGCAGGCCTGGCCGATCACGATCGGGCCAGCGCCGAGAATCAGGATGCTTTTGATGTCTGTACGTTTTGGCATGGTGGTCACTCAAATCCGGGGTCAGTCGGCAAGCCGCTTTGAACAATCTGGGTCAGGCGCTGCCGGGCGCGGCAGGTGCCGGCCCGGGGCCTTGAAGCAGGATGCTCAGCGGCGCTTGGCCATGGCATCGGTGAAACGATCGAACAGAGGCGCGACATCGGTCGGGCCCGGGCTCGCTTCAGGGTGGCCCTGGAAGCTGAACGCGCTCTTGTCGGTACGCTCGATACCCTGCAGGGTGCCGTCGAACAGCGACTTGTGAATGGCGCGAACGTTACCCGGCAGGGTCGCCTCGTCAACGGCGAAGCCGTGGTTCTGGCTGGTGATCATGACCACACCGGTATCCAGGTCCTGGACCGGGTGGTTGGCACCGTGGTGGCCGTGGCCCATTTTCACGGTCTTGGCGCCGGAAGCCAGGGCCAGCAGCTGGTGGCCGAGGCAGATGCCGAATACCGGAATCTCGGTTTCGAGGATTTCCTTGATCGCCTGGATCGCGTAGTCGCACGGCTCAGGGTCACCCGGGCCGTTGGACAGGAACACGCCGTCCGGGTTGAGTGCCAGCACTTCGCTGGCCGGGGTCTGGGCTGGCACCACGGTCACGCGGCAGCCGCGGGCCACCAGCATGCGCAGGATGTTCAGCTTGACGCCATAGTCGAAGGCAACCACGTGGTACGGCAGGTCGGCAGCGTCGATGGTCGGGTGGCTGTCGGTTTTCAGCTCCCACACACTGGAGCGCCACTCGTAACGTTCCTTGGTGGAGACGACCTTGGCCAGGTCCATGCCCTTCAGGCCCGGGAAGCCGCGGGCAGCGGCGATGGCCGCTTCTTCGCTGATGTTGTCACCTGCCAGAATGCAGCCGTTCTGGGCGCCCTTTTCACGCAGGATACGGGTCAGGCGACGGGTGTCGATGCCGGCGATGGCGACGACGTTGTTGGCCTTGAGGTACTCAGGCAGCGACTGGGTGTTACGCCAGTTGCTGGCCAGCAGCGGCAGGTCACGGATGACCAGGCCAGCGGACCAGACACGGTTCGACTCGGCGTCTTCCGGGGTAGTACCGGTGTTGCCGATGTGCGGGTAGGTCAGGGTAACGATTTGCTGCGCGTAGGAAGGGTCTGTAAGGATTTCCTGGTAGCCGGTCATAGCGGTGTTGAATACCACCTCACCAACGGTCTGACCGTCGGCACCGATGGCTTCACCGCGGAAAATACTGCCGTCGGCAAGGGCGAGTATGGCTGGCTTTGTCAAGAAGACCTCCCGTAAATCAAGCATGAAAGGGCGATCGCAGGTTGCAAAAAAGCGGAGTGACGTATGGACACGTCACCCCGCTTTCATGTGCTGAATTCAATTCGCTGCGCGCTTTTAGTGGACACACTAAAGCTGTAGCTTACAGAAAAGTGTGTTTTCGGTCTACCGTGGATGTGTCTCTAAAACACATGATTGCGACAGACTGACATCGGCAGTGGCTTCTTCGCGAGCTTGCCCGCGAAGAAGCCACTGCCGATAGAACGGCTTAACGCAGTTCAAGCACATCCTGCATGTCGTACAGCCCAGGCTCGCGCCCATCCAGCCACAGCGCCGCACGTACGGCACCCTTGGCGAAGGTCATGCGGCTGGAGGCCTTGTGGGTGATTTCCAGGCGCTCGCCTTCAGCAGCGAACAACACGGTGTGATCGCCCACCACATCGCCGGCACGCACGGTAGCGAAACCGATGGTCTTGCGATCGCGCGCACCGGTCTGCCCTTCACGACCATACACGGCCACTTCCTGCAGATCACGGCCCAGCGCATTGGCAACCACTTCACCCATGCGCAGTGCAGTACCCGACGGCGCATCGACCTTGTGCCGGTGGTGCGCCTCGATGATTTCGATATCGACATCATCGCCCAGCACCCGCGCAGCCATATCCAGCAGCTTGAGGCTAAGGTTGACACCCACGCTGAAGTTGGCGGCGAACACGATTGGAATGTCCTTGCCAGCTTCGGCCAACAGCTGCTTCTCTTCGACTGTAAAACCGGTCGTGCCGATGATCATCGCCTTGCCATGCTTGCGGCAGAACGCCAGGTTTTTCAGGGTCACCGAGGGGTGAGTGAAATCGATCAGCACATCGAACTCGTCGGCAACCTTGGCCAGGTCGTCGGACAACAGCACGCCAATTCGGCCAAGTGCCGCCAGCTCTCCGGCATCAGCCCCGACCAACGAGCTGTCTGGGCGATCGATCGCCGCAGTCAGCCCCGCGCCCGGGGTTTGTTGCACGGCTTCGATGAGGGTTTTGCCCATCCGCCCCGCCGCGCCCATCACTGCAATACGTCGCATAACCTGTTCCTTGTCAGAGATCGCCGAAGAAGCGCTTCACACCATCGAACCAGCCGCTGGCCTTGGGCGAGTGGGAACTGTCGCCTTCCAGCGAATCACGCAGCTCTTCGAGCAGCTCACGCTGACGGCGACTGAGATTGACCGGGGTTTCTACGGCCACACGGCACAGCAGGTCACCCGCACCACCACCACGCACCGGGGCAACACCCTTGCCACGCAGACGGAACTGCTTACCAGTCTGGGTGCCTTCCGGAATCTTCAGCTTCACGCGACCATCCAGGGTCGGCACTTCCAGCTCGCCGCCCAGGGCAGCATCGGTGTAGCTGATCGGCACTTCACAGTACAAATGCTTGCCATCACGCTGGAAAATCTCGTGCTCACGCACGCTGATCACCACGTACAGGTCGCCAGTCGGGCCACCATGAGTACCGGCCTCGCCCTCACCCGACAGACGGATGCGGTCGCCGGTATCGACACCTGCCGGCACCTTGACCGACAGCGTCTTGTATTCCTCGACACGCCCTTCACCGTGGCACGAAGTGCACGGGTCGGTAATGATCTTGCCTTGGCCATGGCAGCGCGGGCAGGTTTGCTGCACCGAGAAGAAGCCTTGCTGCATGCGCACCTGGCCGATGCCGCCGCAGGTCGGGCAGGTCGACGGGGTCGAGCCCTTCTTGGCACCGGAACCGTCGCAAGGCTGGCAGTTGACCAGGGTAGGCACGCGGATGCTGACCGTGGTGCCACGCACCGCTTCTTCCAGGTTCAGCTCCAGGGTGTAGCGCAGGTCGCTGCCGCGCTGGGCACCGCCTCGACCACCACCGCGGCCGCCGCCGAAGAAGTCGCTGAACACATCGCCGAAGATGTCGGAGAAATTGGCACCACCAAAGCCTGCACCACCGCCACCCATGCTTGGGTCGACACCCGCATGGCCATACTGGTCGAAGGCCGCACGCTTGCTCGCGTCTGACAGCACTTCGTAGGCCTCGTTGGCCTCCTTGAACTTGTCTTCCGATTCTTTATCACCCGGGTTGCGGTCCGGGTGGTACTTCATCGCCAAACGGCGGTAAGCCTTCTTGAGGTCCGCTTCAGTGGCGCCGCGCTCGACACCCAGGACCTCATAATAATCACGCTTGGACATAGGTCATTTGCACCTTGTTGGGCGTGTGGCATCTGCGCCACGCCATCAGCACCCGCGTGCGACCCCCCAAGAGCCGCTGACAGATGCTGTAAAAATTCTCGAATTCCAGATACGCCAACGCGGGAGCAAGCCCCCGCGCGGCGACATCCTACCAGCTCACCGGCAAACGACGGTGAACCGGCCGACAACATGCAGGGATTACTGCTTGTTGTTGTCTTTCACTTCTTCGAACTCGGCGTCAACCACGTCATCGTGCTTGGCTTCCGGCTCGGCCTGCTGCGCGCCACCCTGAGGCTGTTCAGCCGACTGCTCGGCGTACATCTTCTGGGCAACCGGGGCAGAGACCTTGGACAGCTCTTCAACCTTGGCGTCGATGGCAGCCTTGTCGTCGCCTTTGACAGCGGCTTCCAGGGCAACAACGGCGGCCTCGATGGCGGTTTTCTCTTCAGCGGTAACCTTGTCACCTGCGTCAGCGACCATCTTGCGGGTCGAGTGCACCAGCGCGTCACCCTGGTTACGGGCAGCCGCCAGCTCTTCGAACTTGCGGTCTTCCTCGGCGTTGGCCTCGGCGTCACGCACCATGCGCTCGATCTCTTCGTCCGACAGGCCGGAGTTGGCCTTGATCACGATCGACTGAGTCTTGCCGGTGGCCTTGTCTTTCGCACCTACGTGCAGGATGCCGTTGGCGTCGATGTCGAAGGTCACTTCGATTTGCGGCACGCCACGCGGTGCTGGCGGAATGTCAGCCAGGTCGAACTTGCCCAGCGACTTGTTCTGCGCAGCCTGCTTACGCTCACCTTGCAGCACGTGAATGGTCACGGCGCCCTGGTTGTCGTCGGCAGTCGAGAACACCTGCGACTTCTTGGTCGGGATGGTGGTGTTCTTCTCGATCAGCGCGGTCATCACGCCGCCCATGGTTTCGATACCCAGGGTCAGCGGGCTGACGTCCAGCAGCAGTACGTCTTTCACGTCACCGGCCAGTACCGCACCCTGGATGGCAGCGCCCATGGCAACCGCTTCGTCCGGGTTCACGTCCTTGCGCGCTTCTTTACCGAAGAAGTCGGCCACTTCTTTCTGCACCAGCGGCATGCGGGTCTGACCGCCGACCAGGATCACGTCGTCGATCTTGCTGGCGTCGATGCCGGCGTCTTTCAGGGCGATACGGCAAGGCTCGATGGTACGCTTGACCAAGTCTTCGACCAGCGACTCCAGCTTGGCGCGGGAGATCTTCACGTTCAGGTGCTTAGGACCGGTGGCATCTGCAGTGATGTACGGCAGGTTGACGTCGGTCGACTGAGCGGACGACAGCTCGATCTTGGCTTTTTCTGCGGCTTCTTTCAGGCGCTGCAGGGCCAGAGGATCGTTCTTCAGGTCCATGCCCGACTCTTTCTTGAACTCGTCGACAAGGTAGTCGATCAGGCGCATGTCGAAGTCTTCGCCACCCAGGAAGGTGTCGCCGTTGGTAGCCAGTACTTCGAACTGGTGCTCACCGTCGACTTCGGCGATTTCGATGACCGAAACGTCGAAGGTACCACCACCCAGGTCATAAACGATGACGGTGTGGTCGCCCTTGGCCTTGTCCATGCCGTAAGCCAGTGCAGCGGCAGTCGGCTCGTTGATGATGCGTTTTACGTCCAGGCCAGCGATGCGGCCGGCGTCTTTGGTGGCCTGACGCTGGCTGTCGTTGAAGTAGGCCGGAACGGTGATCACCGCTTCGGTGACTGGCTCGCCGAGGTAGTCTTCGGCGGTCTTCTTCATTTTCTTCAGGACTTCGGCGCTGATCTGCGGCGGAGCCATTTCCTTGCCAGCAGCCTCGACCCAGGCGTCACCGTTGTTCGCCTTGACGATCTTGTACGGCACCAGCTTGATGTCTTTCTGCACGACATCTTCTTCGAAGCGGCGGCCAATCAGGCGCTTCACTGCGAACAGGGTGTTGTGCGGGTTGGTGACAGCCTGGCGCTTGGCCGACTGGCCAACCAGGATTTCGCCATCGTTGGCGTAGGCCACGATCGAAGGGGTAGTACGCGCACCTTCGGCGTTTTCGATGACTTTGACGTTACCGTTTTCCAGAATGGAGACGCACGAGTTAGTGGTCCCCAGGTCGATACCGATGATTTTACCCATGTTAACTCTCCCGAAACTTGAATTTGGTAGCAGCGACTACTTTGGCCAACTGCGGTAATACTTGAAGGCTTGACACCTAGATGGGGATGCCCCGAAGGATTTCAAGCCTTTTCATTGATCGAGGGTTGCGCCGCGCTCGGCGCCTTGCTGACCACCACCATGGCGGGGCGCAGCAGGCGGCCGTTCAGCAGGTAACCCTTCTGGAACACGTTCAGCACGCTGTTTGGCTCGACCTCGGCGTTTTCCTGCATGGCCATGGCCTGGTGGTGCTCAGGGTTGAACGGCTGGCCGTGCGGATCGACAGCTTCAAGGTTGTAGCGCTTGAGGGTGTCCTGGAACATCTTCAGGGTCAGCTCGACACCTTCGCGGATCTGCTTGACGTGCTCATCGTCGGCACTGGAGTGAGCCAGGGCCAGTTCCAGGCTGTCGATCACCGGCAGCAAGTCGCCGGAGAACTTCTCCAGGGCGAACTTGTGGGCTTTCTCCACATCCTGCTCGGCACGACGGCGTACGTTCTGCAGGTCGGCAACGGCGCGCAGCGCCTGGTCCTTGGCTGCGGCCAGCTGTTCCTCGAGCTCCAGAACACGGGTATCAGCTGCATTGCCTGCACCGGTTTCTTCCACGTTAAGGTCTTTCTCGTTCAGCTGCTCATCAGCCATGGGGTCTCTCCTGCGCAATTTTGTGGACTGCGAGCCAGGCTCGCCTTGGATGTCGGCTATATGGGGCCGGAAAAACCAGGTTCAAGGGGCAAGGTGGTTTTCAAGGCTGCATCAGAATCTGCGAAGGGGCATTGGCAGGCCTGAAAAAAGTACTGTATAAATAACCAGACCTGATTTCCGGGAGCCGCCCCCATGCTGGTGCACCTGTCCATTCACAACTACGCCATCGTCGAGCACCTCGACCTCGAAATCGCCCGTGGCATGTCCGTCATCACCGGCGAGACCGGTGCCGGCAAATCGATCATGCTCGACGCCCTCGGCCTTGCCCTGGGCGACCGTGCCGACAGCGGCGTGGTGCGCCCCGGCACCGACAAGGCAGACATCCTGGCCACCTTCGACCTGGTGGACATTCCCGAAGCGCACACCTGGCTGGCCGAGCGCGACCTGGACAACGAAGGCCTGTGCATCTTGCGCCGGGTGATTACCGCCGAAGGCCGCAGCCGCGGCTACATCAACGGCACGCCCTGCCCGCTCGGCGACCTCAAGGCGCTGGGCGAACTGCTGATCGATATCCACAGCCAGCACGAGCACCAGTCCCTGCTCAAGACCGACACCCACCGCCGCCTGCTTGACGAGTATGCCGGCGCCGTCGACCTGGCCCGCCAGGTACAGCTTGCAGCCAAGCGCTGGAACCAGACCCGCCTGGAGCTGGAGCGCCTGTCCAACTCGGGCGACGAGCAGCGCGCCCGCCACCAGTTGCTCAGTTACCAACTGGAAGAACTGGACAACCTCGGCCTGGGCGAGCACGAACTGGAGCAGCTGGAACAGGAACACAAGAACCTGACCAGCGCCGAAGCCCTGTTCGGCATCTGCCGCCAGGTCATCGACCAGTGCAGCGAGAGCGATTCGGGCAATGTGCTCAGCGCCCTCACCTCCAGCCTCAACCGCCTGGGTGCCGCCACCAACTCGCCCAAGGCACTGAACGAAGCGGCCAACCTGATCGCCAGCGCGCAGATTCAGGTCGAGGAAGCCGTGGGCGAACTCAACCGCTTCCTCGACAACTTCGACGCCGACCCGATGCGCCTGCAAGCCCTGGAAGAGCGCCTGGACACCATCTACACCCTGGCACGCAAACACCGGGTGCACCCCACCGAACTGCCCCACCTGCAACAGCAACTGATGGAGGAGCTGGAAGGCCTTAACGCCAGTGACGAGTCGATCGAGCGGCTGGGCGAAGAGCTTGCCGCCTACGCCCAGCACTATAAAGAGAAGGCACGCGAACTCAGCGGCCTGCGCCAGCAAGCAGCGCAGCAGCTGGCAGGCGCGGTGGAGCAGGAAATCCAGCGCCTGGGCATGCCTGGCGGGCGCTTCTGCATCGAACTGACAGCGAACGAAGGCGCCGAACTGTCACCCCATGGCCTGGAGCAGATCGAACTGCTGGTCAGCGCCAACCCTGGCCAGCCGCTCAAGGCCCTGGCGAAGGTGGCGTCGGGTGGCGAACTGTCGCGCATCAGCCTGGCGATCCAGGTCATTACCGCGCAGACCTCGCGCATTCCTACCCTGGTGTTCGACGAAGTCGACGTGGGTATTGGCGGGCCAACGGCAGAAATCGTCGGCCAACTGCTGCGGCGCCTGGGCGAGCGCGGCCAGGTACTGACCGTGACCCACCTGCCGCAGGTGGCGGCGCAGGGGCATCACCATTTGTTCGTGCACAAGGTGCGCAACAGCGACACCACCCACACCGCCGTGGCTAGCCTTGGCAAGCGTGAGCGCGTGGAAGAAGTGGCGCGGATGCTCGGCGGGATTGACCTGACCAAGGAGTCCCTGGCCCATGCACGCAAGATGGTGGTGAGCGGCAAGGCCTGAGCCCTTCTTTTCCAAGACGATTCGCGGGCACGCCCGCTCCCACAGGGTGATCACAGGATCTGAAACCTGAGGTGTACCTGTGGGAGCGGGCGCGCCCGCGAAGAGGCCGGCACGGACAACACATCTTTCAGCCCCAGAAAGCACAAAGGCGACCCGAAGGTCGCCTTTGCTATCCATAACGAAAAATCGTTACTTCTTCTTACGCACGTACAGGACCAGATTGTGGTCCACCAGCTCGAAGCCATGCTCGGCCACGATTTCGCGCTGGCGCTTCTCGATTTCGGCGTCCATGAATTCGATGACTTCACTGGTATCCACGTTCACCATGTGGTCGTGGTGACCGCCATCGGCCAGCTCGAACACTGCATGACCGCCGTCGAAGTTGTGGCGAACCACCAGACCCGCCGCCTCGAACTGGGTCAGCACGCGATAGACGGTGGCCAGGCCTACATCCTCGCCAGCCTCCATCAGCGCCTTGTAGACATCCTCTGCACTCATGTGACGCTGCTCGGTAGAGTCGAGCATCTGAAGGATCTTGACTCGAGGCAGGGTCACCTTGAGACCGGCTTTGCGCAATTCGCTATTTTCAACCATGGTCAGCTTTCTCGCCGATGCTGCTTCGCAGCTTCTCTTAATACGGGTATGATCGGGGTTTACGTTGTCCAGCCAAGATAGTGGAAGTCGCCCACCGATGCAAAACACCAAGCTCTTGCTAACCAGCCTCACCCTAGTGGGACTGCTCGCACTCGCCGGTTGCTCGTTTCCCGGGGTTTACAAAATCGACATCCAGCAGGGCAATGTCGTCACGCAAGACATGATAGACCAATTACGCCCGGGAATGACCCGCCGGCAAGTAAGGTTTATCATGGGCAACCCGCTGATTCAGGACACCTTCAACACCAATCGTTGGGATTACCTGTACAGCCTGCAGCCTGGTGGCGGTAAGCGCCAGCAAGAACGCATGAGTGTATTTTTCAACGAAAGCGATCAACTGGTCAGCCTGTCTGGCGACTTCATGCCAGGCGTCAGCCGCGATCAGGAAATCCTCGGTGGCAGCAGCGACACCACCGTCAGCCCGGCCACCGAGCCAGGCCAGGCCGAACAGCCGGCAGCGCAACCTGTAGAAAAACCGGCCAAGCCTGGTTCGACCGAAGAGTCCATCCAGCGCGAGATCGACACCATCGAGACCACCCCGGTCCCGACCCCGGCACCGCTGGAAACCCGCTAAGCGGGAACAGCAGATGCAAAAAAGCCCGGACCTGGTCCGGGCTTTTTGTTTGCGCCTTATCCGTCAGGCATTCAATTGCTTGGCACGCTGGCAGAACGCATCGACCAACGTATTGGCCGCCTGATTGAATAGCGGGCCCAACGTGGCGCGCACAATCGGCCCAGCGTAATCGAAGGACAGGTCCAGGCTGATCTTGCAGGCTTTTTCACCCAGCGGCTTGAACACCCAAACACCATGCAGCTGGGTGAACGGCCCTTCTTCGAGGTTCATCTCGATGGACTGCCCCGGCACCAGCACGTTACGCGTCACGAAGTGCTGGCTCATGCCCCCCTTGGCCACTTCGAGCTTGGCACGCATGTGTGTATCGCTGGTTTCGATCACCGTCGAGGCCGAGCACCACGGCAAAAACTCAGGGTAGCTGGCCACATCGTTGACCAGATCGTAAAGCGCCTGGGCGGGGTATGGCAGCAGGGCGGAGCGTTGAATATGGGTAGTCATCCAGGCGTCACTTCCAAGGCTGGGTGGCGGCGCTTCGCAGCGTGCCGAAAACAGGTTCTGTGCGTATGACAGGGTTTGTATTGTCCGGTATTCATTCCAGTGGCTCAAGCACACCGAAATCCCATAGCGGACGACGCGCGGACTTGCCTATAATGCCGCCCCTATGGCTAAGCAAAAAAAACATCCGACCGGGACCATCGCGCAAAACAAGAAAGCGCGACACGATTACTTCATCGAACACAAGTTCGAGGCCGGGCTGGTCCTGTCCGGCTGGGAAGTAAAAAGCCTGCGAGCCGGCAAGGCGCACCTGACTGACAGCTACGTGCTGCTCAAGGACGGTGAGGCCTGGCTGTTCGGCAGCCACATCACCCCGCTGACCACGGCCAGCACCCACGTCATCGCCGACCCTACACGCACCCGCAAGCTGCTGCTGAACAAGCGCGAGCTCGAGCGCGTGGAAGCGGCTGTGGCGCAAAAAGGCTACACCTGTGTGGCTTTGGCGCTGTACTGGAGCAAGCACCTGATCAAGTGCGAAATCGCACTGGGCAAGGGCAAGAAGGAATTCGACAAGCGCGACACCATGCGCGAACGCGATTCCAACCGCGAGCTGCAGCGGGCTGTGCGGAACAAGGGCAAGGAAGAGTAACCAGCCTGCCCGGCCGCTGTGGGAGCGGCCTTGTGTCGCGAAAGGGCTGCGAAGCAGCCCCAGCAATCTGCGCATCGACGCCGATCCTGGGGTCGCTCTGCGACCCTTTCGCGACGCAAGGCCGCTCCCACAGGGCCCGCGTTACAGCTCAAAGAGCGTGCCCTCAGCGCCCGCTGCGCCGCTCCGCCCGTGCCACACGCTGCGCTTCTTCGTGCGCCTCATGCAGCACCTCCTGCACATACAAAATGTGCCGGCTGGACACCTCTCGCGCATCTTCCGCCCTGCCCTCGACAATCGCCAGGTACAGTTCCCGGTGCTGGCTGATCAGCATGTCCCGGGTTTCGGTGCGCTGCTGGTACATGCCGCCGATGTTGGTCACCACATTACGCTTGAGCAGGTCGAACAAACCCCGGATGGTGTGCAGCAACACCGCGTTATGGCTGGCCTCGGCGATCGCCAGGTGGAAGCGCGCATCAGCCGCGCCCTCTTCCGCACGGGTCACCTCATCGACCCTGGCATAGCAGTCCTGCAGCGTATCGAAGGCCGCCTTCAACCGTGCCCGGTCCGGCTCGGTGGCACGCTGGGCTGCGTAATAGGCGCAGGACGCCTCCAGGGTATGGCGGAACTCGAGCAGGTCACGCTGCGCTTCGGCACTGTGCTCGAGCAACTGCAGCAACGGATCGCTGAAGGTGGACCCCAACGACTCCGCCACAAAATTGCCCCCGCCCTGACGGCTAACCAGCAGCCCCTTGGCCACCAGCTTCTGGATCGCCTCACGCAGTGACGGGCGGGACACACCAAACTGCTCGGCTAGGACGCGCTCGGCCGGCAGCCGCTGCCCCGAGGTCAGCGTGCCTTCCAGAATCATCCCTTCCAGCCGATCGACAATGTCGTCGGACAGGCGCCGTTGGCGTACCTGATCAAAAACCATCACATGCTCTCCACAAACCCCCGGCAAATTTCAGGGGGTGTCTATTCTCGCCGATCCAGGCCACGCAAACACCCATCAAGCCGTGATTTTCCCAGCACATCAGATGCCCGCTCATCGGTACGCGACCAAAGTTTTGCACAGGACAAATTGACACACCCACGGCAGCGCTTTTAACCTAGCGTCCAGCCATTGTAAATTGGTCTTACCAATTGTCCAATGCCAGTGCCTGACCAACAACAATTAGGGGCCACCCCATATGCAAACCTGGCAACAACTCTATAGCCCGCTTGGTAGTCTTGGCCTGTCCGCACTGGCGGCGGTCATCCCTATCGTGTTCTTCTTCCTGGCCCTCGCCGTGTTCCGCCTCAAGGGCCACGTAGCGGGCAGCATCACCCTCGCGCTGTCGATCCTGGTGGCGATTTTCGCCTTCCAGATGCCTATCGACATGGCCCTCGCCGCCGCGGGTTACGGCTTCCTCTATGGCCTCTGGCCAATTGCCTGGATCATCGTTGCCGCGGTGTTCCTGTACAAACTCACGGTCAAGAGCGGCCAGTTCGAGGTGATCCGCAGCTCGGTGCTGTCGATTACCGACGACCAGCGCCTGCAAGTGCTGCTGATCGGCTTCTGCTTCGGCGCCTTCCTCGAAGGTGCGGCAGGCTTTGGCGCACCGGTGGCCATCACCGCCGCACTGCTGGTGGGCCTGGGCTTCAACCCGCTGTACGCTGCCGGCCTGTGCCTGATCGCCAACACCGCGCCAGTGGCCTTCGGCGCCCTGGGCATCCCGATCATCGTGGCCGGCCAGGTCACCGGTATCGACGCCTTCCACATCGGCGCCATGACCGGCCGCCAGCTGCCGCTGCTGTCGCTGTTCGTGCCGTTCTGGCTGGTGTTCATGATGGACGGCCTGCGTGGCGTGAAGGAAACCTGGCCTGCCGCCCTGGTTGCCGGCCTGAGCTTTGCCGTCACCCAGTACTTCACCTCGAACTTCATCGGCCCGGAACTGCCAGACATCACCTCGGCACTGGCCAGCCTGATCTGCCTCACCCTGTTCCTGAAAGTCTGGCAGCCCAAGCGTGCGTTCAGCGAGGCCAAAGGCAGTGTCGGCGCAGCCGTTGTGCAGCCAAGCGGCAGCCAGCCTAGCCCGTACAGCTTTGGCGAGATCTTCAAGGCCTGGTCGCCGTTCCTGATCCTCACCGTGCTGGTCACCATCTGGACCCTGAAGCCCTTCAAGGCGGCTTTCGCTCCGGGCGGCGCGATGTACAACTTCGTGTTCAACTTCGCCATCCCGCACCTCGACCAGCTGGTGATCAAGACCGCACCGATCGTTGCCGCGCCAACCGCCATGCCAGCGGTGTTCAAGCTGGACCCGATCTCCGCCACCGGCACCGCGATCTTCCTTTCGGCGCTGATCTCGATGGCGGTGCTGAAGATCAACTTCAAAACTGGTCTTACCACTTTCAAAGAAACCTTCTGGGAACTGCGCTGGCCAATTCTGTCGATCGGCATGGTGTTGGCTTTTGCCTTCGTCACCAACTACTCGGGCATGTCCTCGACCATGGCCCTGGTGCTGGCCGGTACCGGCGCCGCGTTCCCGTTCTTCTCGCCGTTCCTCGGCTGGCTGGGCGTGTTCCTGACCGGCTCGGACACCTCGTCCAACGCCCTGTTCAGCTCGCTGCAGGCCACCACCGCGCACCAGATCGGGGTCAACGACACCCTGCTGGTGGCGGCCAACACCAGCGGCGGCGTAACCGGCAAGATGATCTCGCCGCAATCGATCGCCGTGGCCTGCGCCGCTACCGGCCTGGTCGGCAAGGAATCCGACCTGTTCCGCTTCACCGTCAAGCACAGCCTGTTCTTCGCCACCATCGTCGGCCTGATCACTCTGATCCAGGCTTACTGGCTGACCGGCATGCTGGTTCATCACTAAAGTGAAAGGGGCCGGGCGCCGTCGCGCGCCCGGCACTCCCACAAGCAACGCTGCGAGAATCCATGATCATTTCTGCCTCTACCGACTATCGCGCCGCGGCCCAACGCAAGCTGCCCCCCTTCCTGTTCCACTACGCTGACGGCGGCGCCTACGCCGAGCACACCCTGCGCCACAACGTCTCGGACCTGGCCGGCATCGCCCTGCGCCAGCGCGTGCTGAACAACATGTCCGAGCTCAGCCTGGAAACCAAGCTGTTCGACGAAACCCTGAGCATGCCGGTAGCCCTGGCCCCGGTCGGCCTCACCGGCATGTACGCCCGCCGTGGCGAAGTGCAGGCCGCACGCGCGGCCGCCGCCCATGGCATCCCGTTCACCATGTCGACTGTGTCGGTGTGCCCGATCGAAGAAGTGGCGCCCGCCATCAACCGGCCGATGTGGTTCCAGCTGTATGTGCTCAAGGACCGCGGCTTCATGCGTAATGCCCTGGAGCGGGCCAAGGCCGCCGGCGTCAAGACCCTGGTGTTCACCGTGGACATGCCCGTACCCGGTGCCCGCTACCGCGACGCCCACTCTGGCATGAGCGGCAAGAACGGCCCGCTGCGCCGCGTGCTGCAAGCCATGACCCACCCCGAGTGGGCATGGGACGTGGGGGTGATGGGCCGCCCGCATGACCTGGGCAACATCTCCAAATACCGTGGCAACCCCACCGGCCTTGCCGACTACATCGGCTGGCTGGGCAACAACTTCGACCCGTCCATTTCCTGGAAAGACCTGGAGTGGATCCGCGAGTTCTGGGACGGTCCGATGATCATCAAGGGCATTCTCGATGCCGATGACGCCCGCGATGCGGTCAAGTTCGGTGCCGACGGTATCGTGGTGTCCAACCACGGCGGCCGCCAGCTCGACGGCGTGCTGTCCAGCGCCCGTGCCCTGCCGGCCATTGCCGACGCGGTCAAAGGCGACCTGAAAATTCTGGCCGACTCGGGCATTCGCAGTGGCCTGGACGTGGTGCGCATGATCGCCCTGGGTGCCGACACCGTACTGATCGGCCGCGCCTTCCTCTATGCCCTTGCCGTGCATGGCCAGGCCGGCGTGAAAAACCTGCTTGAGCTGTTCGAAAAGGAAATGCGCGTGGCCATGGTGCTGACCGGTGCCAAGTCGATCAGCGAGATCACCCGCGACTCGCTGGTACGCGAACTGGGCGCCTGAACGCCTGCAAGAACCACCGCCTGAATGACCCGGGGCATGTAGCGCACAGACGCCACAGCCCCGCGAGGAGACTGCATGAGCCTGCCCGCCGCGTTCCTGCGTGATGCCGAGCGCCTGATCCCCGCCGAACGCCGCTTCGACGACCCCACCTCCACCCTGGCCTTCGGCACCGACGCCAGCTTCTACCGCTTGATCCCCAAGCTGGTGGTGCGCGTCGAGTCCGAGGACGAAGTGGTCGGCCTGATCAAACTGGCCCAGCGCGAGCGGGTGCCGGTCACCTTCCGCGCTGCCGGCACCAGCCTGTCTGGCCAGGCCATCAGCGACTCGGTGCTGATCGTGCTCGGCGATAACTGGAACGGCCGCGAAATCCGTCGCCAGGGTGAGCAGATTCGCCTGCAACCCGGCGTGATCGGCGCCCAGGCCAACGCCTGGCTGGCCCCCTTCGGGCGCAAGATCGGCCCCGACCCGGCCTCGATCAACGCCTGCAAGATCGGCGGCATCGTTGCTAACAACGCCAGTGGCATGTGCTGCGGCACCGCGCAGAACACCTACCACACCCTGGCGGGCCTGCGCCTGGTGCTGGCCGACGGCACCCGCCTGGACAGCGAAGACCCGGCCAGCGTCGCCGCCTTCGAAAGCAGCCACGCCGAGCTGCTGGAAGCACTGGCCCGCCTGGGCCGCGAAACCCGCGCCAACACCGCGCTGGCCGAGCGCATCCGGCACAAATACCGGCTGAAGAACACCACCGGCCTGTCACTGAACGCACTGGTGGACTACGACCAGCCGCTGGACATTCTGCAGCACCTGCTGGTCGGCTCCGAAGGCACCCTGGGCTTCATCAGCGCCGTCACGTACGACACCGTGCCCGACCACCCGCACAAGGCCAGCGCCCTGCTGGTGTTCCCCAGCGTCGAAAGCTGCTGCCGCGCGGTACCCGTGCTCAAGCAGCAGCCGGTCTCGGCTGTGGAACTGCTCGACCGCCGCAGCCTGCGCTCGGTGCAGAACATGCCCGGCATGCCGCTGTGGGTAAAAGGCCTGTCGGACAATGCCTGCGCCCTGCTGATCGAATCCCGCGCCGCCAGCCAGAGCCTGCTGCACGAGCAACTGCAGCAGATCATGGCCTCGATCGCCGACTTCCCGCTGGAACAGCAAGTGGACTTCAGCGAAGACCCGGCCGTGTACAACCAGCTGTGGAAAATCCGCAAGGACACCTTCCCCGCTGTCGGTGCCGTGCGCCAGACCGGCACCACGGTCATCATCGAAGACGTGACCTTCCCCGTCGAGCAACTGGCCGAAGGCGTCAACCGCCTGATCCAGCTGTTCGACAAGCATCACTATGACGAAGCGATCATTTTCGGCCACGCGCTGGAAGGCAACCTGCACTTCGTCTTTACCCAGGGGTTCAACAGCGCCGAAGAAGTCGCCCGTTACCAGGCGTTCATGGACGACGTGGCGCAACTGGTGGCGGTTGAGTTTGGCGGCTCGCTCAAGGCCGAACATGGTACCGGGCGCAACATGGCGCCTTTCGTGGAGCTGGAGTGGGGCCACGATGCCTACCAGCTGATGTGGAAGCTCAAGCGCCTGCTCGACCCCAACGGCATCCTCAACCCCGACGTGGTGTTGAGCGACGACCCGGATATCCACCTGAAAAACCTCAAGCCGCTGCCTGCCGCCGACGAAATCGTCGACAAGTGCATCGAGTGCGGCTTCTGTGAACCGGTGTGCCCGTCCAAGGGCCTGACCCTCAGCCCGCGCCAGCGCATCGTCATGTGGCGTGACATCCAGGCCAAGCAGCGCGGCGGCATCGATACCCGCGCACTGATGCAAAGCTACCAGTACCAGGGCATCGACACCTGCGCCGCTACCGGCCTGTGCGCCCAGCGCTGCCCGGTCGGCATCAACACCGGCGAGCTGGTGAAGAAACTGCGCAGCCAGGCCGCCGACCACGCTAAAACCGCCGACTGGCTGGCCGAGCATTTCCACACTGCCCTAAGCGGTGCGCGCCTGACCCTGACCGCCGCCAACACCGCACGCAAGCTGCTAGGCGCCCCGCGCCTGGGCCGCCTGAGCGCCTCGCTGAGCAAAGCCAGCAAAGGCCGCCTGCCCCAATGGACCCCGGCCATGCCGCAACCGCTGCGCCCCTTGGCCTTCGGCGCCACCAGCAACGACGCCCGCCCCCGCGTGGTGTACCTGGCCGCCTGCGTCTCCCGGGTAATGGGCCCGGCCTATGCCGACCGCGAACAAAGCTCGCTGCTGGACAAAACCCGCGCCCTGCTGGAGAAGGCCGGTTACCAGGTGGTGTTCCCGGACAACGCCGACAGCCTGTGCTGCGGCCAACCGTTCGCCTCCAAGGGCTACCCCGAGCAGGCCGAACACAAACGCCAGGAGCTGATCACCGCCCTGCTGCACGCCAGCCGCGGCGGCCTCGACCCGATCTATTGCGACACAAGCCCCTGCACCCTGCGCCTGGTGCAGGACCTGAGCGACACCCGGCTGGACCTTTACGACCCGGTGCGCTTCATCCGCACCCACCTGCTTGACCGACTGGAGTTCACCCCCCAGGACGAACCGGTAGCCGTGCACGTAACCTGCAGCACCCAGCACCTGGGCGAAAGCCAGGCCTTGATCGACCTGGCGCGGCGTTGCAGCAAACAGGTGGTGATCCCGGAAGGCATTCACTGCTGCGGGTTTGCCGGTGACAAAGGCTTTACCACCCCCGAGCTGAACGCCCACTCGCTGCGCAGCCTGAAGGACGCCGTGCAGTATTGCAGCGAAGGTATTTCCACCAGCCGCACCTGCGAGATAGGCCTGTCGAGCCACAGCGGCATCGACTACCACGGCCTGGTGTACCTGGTAGACCGCGTCACCCGGCCACGCAGTCTCTAACGCGTTGATATAGGTGGGGAGCGCTGCGTAGGAGCGGGTTTACCCGCGAAAGGGCCGGCCCTGCTGGCCAATCTCCACCCGCTGTCCACCGTCGCAGCCACCACCGCATTCGCGGGTAAACCCGCTCCTACACCGATTGATGGTGCCCACACATCGGTGGTTGTACACAGCCCCCCCCGTAGGAGCGGGTTTACCCGCGAAGAGGCCGGCCCTGCTGGCCAATCTCCACCCGCCGTCCACCGTCGCAGCCACCACCGCATTCGCGGGTAAACCGCCCCTACACCGATTGGTGGTGCCCACACATCGGTGGTTATGCACAGCCCGCCGCATTCGCGGGTAAACCCGCGAACACCGGCAACGCCGGTGCCATCCCCACCTCAATATCGCCCCGCCACCATCCCGATGGAACCCCCGCCAATCCCCCGCAGTCCACCTTACAGGCCCACCTTCCAGAGGCCCCAGAGGAGACACCCATGAAAGGTACCGCACTTTCGGCCCTGTTCGCGGCCGCCACCCTGCTGGCTTCGCCGGTGTTCGCCGCCGATGACCTCTGCGCCGCCAACCTGCAAAAGATCGACGACAGCATGGCCACCGCCGGCGCCACTTCCGAAGGCCTGGACAAAGCCATCACCGAGCACGTCGACAAAGCCAAGGCCGCCCAGGCCTCGGGCGACACCAAGGAATGCATCGCCATTACCAGCAAAGTGCTGGAGCGCCTGGAAAAAACCGAGAAAGGCAGTAGTGGCAACGGCGGCGCGTGAGCCCAAAAGCGGGCGACTGGACCGGCTGTCGACGTCGCCCGCGCAATGGCGTATACTCCGTTCTACGCGCCGTAAGGTGCGTTAGCCAAGAGCTAGTGCGGGGCCGGTTAGGATTCGACGCCGGTAGCGAAACTCTAGGTGCATGCCGAGTTGGTAACAGAACTCGTAAATCCACTGTTGCAACTTCTATAGTTGCCAATGACGAAACCTACGGCGAGGAATCCTACGCTCTCGCAGCGTAAGTGACCTTTGCTTCTGGTAGCTTCGGCTCCAGCAATCACTAGGGGATGCCTGTAAACCCGAAATGATTGTCATACAGAACAGGATCGTCGCGTAGCACGTTGTGGGCGAAGTGACTAAAACTTACACAACTCATCCAAAGCACCCTGCCCGTCGGGCGGCTGCGGATTAAATCAGTAGACACGGCTAAGCATGTAGTACCGACAGCGGAGTACTGGCGGACGGGGGTTCAAATCCCCCCGGCTCCACCAAATCCAAAGAAGAAGACGCCCTCGGGCGTCTTTTTTTGTGCCTGGTATTTGGGCGCTGCGGGTCGAAAAAACGGATTTAACCTCTTTCTTGTAGGGCGTTTCCCAAACCACATCGAAGCCGGCATTCCTTGCCAAAACGCCCGCGAACAGGCCTCGGAACTGATGGGCTATGAATAGGGTAGGCAACGCGTTGAGATCAGCAATTTGACTCACCAAAGCGCAGTCGCCCTCACCCCACCAGCGACAATTCCCTACCCACCCCACCACGCGGCAGATCCTCAAGCCCGTCGATACCATTGGCCAGGTACCGACTACGCCACTTGAACACCACTGGTGCGGTAACGTTCAGCCGCAAGCTGACCTCCTTCGGTGTCAGTCCACTGTCCAGCAACAGCAGAATCGAGGCCCGGGTAACGCTACGATAGGGCATTCGCCCGGAGCGGGCAGTCTTCCTCAGATGTGCGCGGTCGTCATCCGACAGCAGGAATTCCAGTGCCTTCCTGGCCATGCAGCCTCCTGGTTACATTCAAAACGGTTCATTTGCTGGCCGACGCCATCAGCATGCCAAAACAGAAGAAAGTGACGCCCGAAAGCTTGCCGACAATCCGCGCGCCGCGGTTGGTCGACAACCAGCCCCTGGCGCCGTTGGCCATCAGCGCATAGCCGGTGTGCACCAGCACCACCAGCAGGGCGTAGGACGACACCAGTATGAAGAACTGGCTGTAGTAGCTGTCCTGCGCACGGATGAACTGCGGGAAAACCGCCAGGAAGAAAAATCCTGCTTTGGGGTTGAACAACTGGATCGACAGCGCCTCGACAAAACGGCGCCAGGGTTGCGTGGCGGTCACCGTGAGCTCGGGGATGAAGCGCTGCGTGCGCCACATCTTGACCCCCAGGTACAGCAGGTACAGGGCACCAACATATTTGAGCACGGTGAACGCCGTCGCCGAGGTCGCCAGGATCAACCCGACACTGCTGGCCGAGAGTCCGGCGACGATGAAGGCGCCCAGGGCGATGCCGAGGATACCCGGCAGCGCGCCGCTCCATCCATGGCGCAGGGCGTTGGAAAGTGTCAGCACCACTCCGGGGCCAGGGCTGAGTACGGTAAGCGTCGCGAGAATGAGGAACAGTCCATAACTAGCCATGCAGCATGCCTCCTGGCAGCAGGTTCAACAACGTCCGCGCCGCCCAGAGCAGGTATTGCCCCAGCAGCCCGGTGAACAGCAGGCCGGCACCGACCACATAGAGGTACGGTTGCAAGCCTTGATAACGCCTCCACCCCCGCTCGCCACACAGCGTCTTAATACAGGTGGCGCCATCCAGCGGCTGCATCGGCAGCAACAGATACAGCAGGACATCGCCGGGCAGGCACAAGCCAAGTATCCCGGCAGCGCGCAGCGTCCCGATCGGCAGCTTGGGTGGTGTTCACAGACATGGGCGGCGGCCAGGGCAGAAAGAGCGGCCTTAAGGGTGGCGCGATGCGCGACTGCTGACAAACGCTTTAATTGCGCCTCTGATGTGACTAAATTAGACAGATGATCGCCGACCTCCCCCCCTTGAACGCCGTCCGTGCCTTTGCCTCGGCTGCGCGTCACCAGAGCTTCAGCCGTGCCGCCGAAGAGCTGCACGTTACCCACAGCGCCGTCAGCCGCCATATCCGGCTGCTCGAGGAACACCTGGGGGTGGTGCTGTTCGAACGCCGCAACCGGCAATCGCTGCTGACCCCGATCGGCCAGGCCTATTTCGAACAGATCAGCCAGGGCCTGGCGCAGATCGCCAACGCCACCAACGCCCTGACCCGCGGCAGTGCGTCGCGCAAGGTAGTGATCAATGTCCGACCGTCTTTCGCGGTGCGCTGGCTGATCCCGCGTCTGCCCGATTTCATGGCGCAGCATCCGGACATCCAGCCTGAGGTGGTCACCAGCACCCTGGCCCCGGACCAGTCACGGGAAGCCTTCGATGTGGTGGTACGCCGTGGCAGCTCGGGCTGGGCGGCCAACGTGGAACCGCACGTCCTGCTCGAGGACGACATGCTGCTGGTCGCCGCACCCGCCCTGCTGCAGGCGATACCGGTAATTGCACCGAGCGATGTGCTGCGCCATACCCTGCTCTCGGGCCGCACCCGCAGTGGCGACTGGGCGGCCTGGTGCAAACTGGCCGGCATCAGCCAGCCGCAGCGCCAGCCAAGCCTGCAGTTCGACCACATGCACCTGGTGCTGCAGGCCGCCGTCGATGGACTTGGCGTGGCGCTGTGTCCGGCCTCGCTGCTGGGCAAGGACCTGGCCACCGGTCGCCTGCACAGCCCACTGCCACACCTGCGCCTGCCACTGACCCGTTACTACTACGGGGTATCCCAGGATGCGGTCGCCGAGACCCAGGTGTTCATCGACTGGATGTTCTCGCAGTTCAGTCCAGGCAGCGACCCGTTGCCGTTATGAGCGCCACTGACCCGCAGCGCTCAGTCCTGCACCGGTAACGGCGCATCGAGAAGACACCTGCTGTGATATCGAAGGGGGCCTCGGGCGTCTTTTTTTGTGCCTGGCATTTGGGCGCTGCGGGTCGAAAAAATCGGATTTAACCCCTTTCTTGTAGGGCGTTTCCCAAAGATACTGCCTGCGCCTGTTTTCCGTTGCGGTCATTTTTTCAGGGTTTTAGTCTCAGTGGGTCGTTGCTCATCAACGGCATGACTTTGACAGGTCGCGACGGTAAACAACAAAACGGCTCGTCGTTATGGCGGCTGTACGTGCGGGCACGCTTGCGTGCGCCGGAACTTGTTGTTTCCGCCGGTCTGTCAACCCGCGTGCAGCTGCCACCCTCTGTTTGACAGCAGATGGTGACAGCCCTGAAATGGAAGCAATCATGTTGAAGATAGTCCCCGACCCACCCCACCACCTCCATTCCCTGGAAGACACGATCATGATGGCCTCGGACTACGCGCTCTGTGCAGAAGCCGTAGCCCAGCAGGCAATTCTGATGCAGCCCAAGTCACCCGCATCGGTTTTGATCATGGCCTCGATGCACGAGCTTGAAACCCTGCGGCGGCTACTCGAATCCGCGCTGACGCAAATACAGCAAACAGCCAACCCGCAACCGATGCATTGATTCGCATACCGAGCGAAAAGCCTGTGCAAGCCCGGCTTACCGGCGCATCAGCAGAACCAGGGAGATTGATCAATGACAACCGAAGACACCCCATGCACAGTTGGTAAAACCATCTTCTTTCAAGGCGAAAACCAGACCCACCCACTGTTCCGCATCGAAGCCGGCATTCCTTGCCAGAACGCCCGCGAACAGGCTTCGGAACTGATGGGCTACGCGCGGGACCTGACCATCGACGGGCTGATGGAAGACAAGCCAAAACTGATCTGGGCGGCGCACTACCTCTGTGCTTTGGGCAAAGCGCTACTGGATGATGCAGAACTCGGCATGATGCGTTGAATCACGCACCGCGATGCTAAAAGGGGTCAGCGTCAGCCGCTTGGCCCCTGTCACACCAATCGATCAACGCCGAGGGATGCGGTCTTCCTCAGCAACCGTCGCATTGATGCGCCGCAACATTGCCATCAACCCACCATGCAATCCGGTACGCGTCGGCTTACGTCCCGCCAGTTGCTGCTGGATTAGCGCTCCCGGTCCGTTGTAGGGGCAAAACAGGTATTGATGCTTCCGGAAAGGTTCTGGCTAGGAGGCTGTCGTAGGACGACAGCAGTCAGTCGCAATCGGCAGCTATTGGCATAAACCATACTGGTGAACTCGGTGCCACTGAAGCGCTGGGCTACCTCAACCCTCGACCACCCAGCTGCGTAACTCGTCGAAAACGGCGTCACTACTAACCAGCACACCCGCCAGATCAATGCTGAAGATCGCCAGCTGAACATCCGATCCATCGATTGTAAGCTTTTGACGAAGCCCAGGGCTGACACCTTCCATAGCCGGGTAAATTAAAGCCAAATTCTGGCATTGGTATCGCAAGGCATAACTAACAAGCTGATAAAGATCAGCCGAGGCAATGCCTAACTTGCGCTCTTCAGGGCTCAGGATCTTCCACTTAGCATCGGCAATAAGAACCACCTGCGTGCCCTTCAATACAGAAATATCAGGCCGCAACTGAAACACTCCTGTCCCCACCTGATTGGTAGCAAGAAAACGACGCGGCCCCTGCGGCTGGACCTGCAGTCCGTTGAAAGTGCGGCGCGCCCTCCAAGTGACGTAGCTTTCAAAAAGTCGGTTCATGTCAAACATTAACGCCAGAGCAGGCATACCACCTGCAGTAACGTTAGGATGCAAACCACGCAGAAATTCTGCACAACGCTTGAAGATTGGCTGCCAGCGCTGATTGAGCCGATCGAAAACCAATGCGTCCACCTGCTCAGGCGTAAAGGTACGATTTGATGCAGGTGCCAGGTGCGCAAGTAGCTCATTTAGCCCACGCTTAATGGCCGGGTGATGAGTTCGATGCAACAGCATGCCCACCACATAGCGCAGTACCTGGTTGTATGGATTGTCGATATCGAACTCATCGAAACGGCAATGTATACGCTGAGGCGTGAAGGCATTGAGGCGCACCTGCCTGACCAGATCGATACGCCCGCGCACGGTTGCCAACTCATCCTCCATCGGAACATATCGACGGATCAGCCCAAGTTGCATCTGCTGAGCGACCATGCCGCGAAAGTGCTCGATGAAGACATCAAGCAATGCATGTCGCTGTTGACCTAGCGTCGCCTCCCCAACCTGTTGCGGCGGCAGTGCCCCGGTCACCTGCAACAGACGCACCAGTACCTGTTGGCAACGCAGCACGTCGCGCTCCTGGCGGGCGATCTTTGGGAGCACCTCGATTGTAAGCTCTCCGAGCTGAATGACCCCGCAAAACTGGGTGAACTTTACAGCAGCCCGTCGCCACTCAAGCGCACGCGCTGGCAGAGAATCAGCAAGCCGTTCTAGAACAGCTGCTTGGTGCACATTGAGTGCCTGACCACCTCCAGATCGAATGGGCAACCACTCGTGCTCGAGAACCATCATCAACGTCATACCAGTGGCTCATAAATCTTGCGGATAGCCTCCGGGGTGATTTCATCAGGCGCACAAATCTGAAAGCGCTGCGTCTCTGGCAAGCCATCTTCCAGCTCGCCAAAAATATCGATCGCTGAGTCCGTGAACTCGCGGACAATTTGCAACTCAAGGGGAGCCTTTACATCTCCAAATATCAGCCGAATCCGCTGCCAGTCGTTATAGAAGGTTTCCTGGAGGAGCGGGATGACTTCCCGAAAAAGCACGCCCCGTAGCCCTTGCATGTCTCGAACACGAGTAAAAAAGGCATGGCCGATGGTCTGATCCCGATGCAACAGGTAGGAAATGCGGCGATTAAGCGTGTCTAGCAGTGCTCGTAGGTTCAGCACACCTCCCTCACCATCCGGAATATAGCCATCGCCCTGCGCCCCAGAAATCACTAACGAGTCTGGCATCAGCTCGCGGAACTGAAAGCGCCGCCGCAATGCCGCATCCAGCAGCGCAATTGAACGATCCGCAGTGTTCATACTGCCGTAGATATCCAGATTGCGCGGCACCCCGAAACTTTCCCCGGAGTAAGGCAGCGTCAGCTCCATACCATCGAGTAAACGGCCGTCCGAGTCATAGTGCGCTCGCTTATCGACCTCGATCAGCGTGATCAGCTCACCCAAAATCTTGGCCACATTTCCGCGATTGATCTCATCGATAAAGATCGCATAGCGATGTTGGGGATCTTTCCTTGCACGCTCGCACAGGCGTTTAAAAACACCAGGCTTGACCTCATAAATAATCCCCTGCCCCCCAGCCGCGGGTTGAGGGCGAATCCCTTCGATAAAGTCCTCATAGCTGTAAGACTGGTGAAAAGTGACAAATTCATAACGCTTGAATTGCTGCTCAGCGGCGTTATGAGGCCCCCTCTTGATCAGCTCTGCACGTTCGACCCACTCAGCACAACTCTCCTTCCAGTCCCCCGCAAGGATCCAGTTGCCCTGGTGATCCCTGTCGAATACATACGGCGCTCGTCGCGCTGATGCGTCTCGTTGAACGGTTGTCGAATCCAACACTGCATGACTCTGCAAAGCCTCCCAACAGGTAGACCTCAAACTGCTATTACCCGCTCTGAACTTAGCCTTGGCGAGAAAATAATCATGCTCAAGAAGCTGGTTAACATTCGCTTTGCCATCCAGCAAATACAGCGTCATGAAGAGGACCTGCCACCAGGCAGCATCTTCCACGTTGACCCCAACCCACTCCGCCGCTGTAAGCTTGCTGACTGGATCTTCATACATGGGAAGGCGTGATCTTAGGCTATGCGTCTTGCCAGTACCGGGCGGGCCGAAGAAAATTAGATTTCGAGCTGGTTCAACGAGCAGCGGCTTGCTGCTGCGAGGCTGCGCAGGCGGAGCAGGTATTGCCAGTGCACTCCAGCGCTTCATGAGTGCAGCAGCAGCTTTAGGCTTGACTTCGATACCTGAGGACTGGGGGTTCCATTGCTGATCGTCGACACCCAAAGTTTTCAGTTCACTAAAAGGAACATAGCTATCCTGGTGGGGATCACGCAGATCAGTGATATGGATATCTACGTAATCCAGCATGCCGCCCTGCGCAGCTTTCGCCTCATCCCAATGAGCATCCTGATAAGGGCCATTTACGATGCTGCCACAGGCGATGATGCCCTTCGCTTCTACACCCGTGCGTAGCAAAAACGCAGAGTCTCCGAGCTTCATCTTGCTGCAGGAACAACTCCAGCGAATGATCAGCTCGCCACCTTCCAATACCTTTTGACGATCCTGCGCAAACTGACTCCAGGCATAGCGGGATGGATTCCAACTAAATAGCCAAGTACCAGGCTGAGGCCGCCAGCGCTCAAGCCAGGGGCTCTCGTAAAAATCCACCTCTGGACCACTGCTCGCCTCTGCAGTTTGGCGAATCGCCAGCAAGCTCTGATCCAAGTTGATCAGAGACCAAGCCTTGACCGTGGCGACCGGCAGCTCTTTGAACGCAGCCACTACTGCGGCCTTATCATTCGGACTCGCCATCCGCTCAAAGGCTTCAGGGAAAAGCAGGTGTAGCATGATATGCCGCATCTGCCGGCCACGAGCCCATGGCTGAGCATCCAACCATTCTGCAAAAGCCCAAGGTTCGCTTAGATATCGCTCCCGCTGCCCCTGAGGCAGCATATTGAAAGCGTCGACCATCCGGATCAACCAAGTTAACTCATCGGCGCGATACCGATTGAAACCCTGCCCAGCCGATCCAAGCCCCGAAATGACCTCATCAGTCATTAAAGGCTGAGCAACTGGGAAATCGCTTCCGGACCAGCTCCACACGAACTCAATATTCTCGCGCTTCTTACTCGCGCTCACATTGCTCTGGAAAAGCATTAGCACCCAGAGCATTTCCGCCATCAGCTGAATAGCCTCCGGCGAGGCCTCAGCCAGCTGCCCTTTGAGCTTTTGCAGAAATACCGCAGAGGACTCATCAGGACTCTCTACGAATCGCTGCCGCAACTCATCCAGTAGGTCAGCCGTCCAGCGCGGACCGACTGCAAAGAGTGATTGTCCACTGATGAGGCATTCCTGCTTCCACTGCTCGAAAGCGGCAAAGATGGGCATTGCATTGTGAACGGGGTTGTAACGCGACATAACACTCCTTTATTTCAACGCTCGCTCTCGATTGCACGCGTATGATCAAGCTGGTTGCACGACAGCCAACACTTCCCTCGCACCTCGCTCACCGGCTATAGAAGCCCCATAACACCGGCTGCCCTTGTACATCGCCCGCTTCCAGCTCGACCACGGATGAAGCGTCTGCGATGGCGCGCAATTGCTGCATGACCAGATTCACTTCGTTTTTCCCTTGTGCGCTCATCTCATCCCTCATTTCAATGCTTCGAAGCGCGAACAAAAAACTCAGAGGCAAGCCGCTCATACTCCGCCATTACCCGTACCTGAGTCCGGTACTCGCCGAACGCGGCCAACTCCTTCCGTTTGAGGCCTGGGAAGGTGACGGAGGGGTAGTTCTCGGGCATGACGTTTTGCGGATCGAGAATGTAGAGCAGCTCGTCGCGATCCAGACCATAGAGGTGGGCGTAGTAGGCGTCGAGCTCACACTTGAGCTGGTGGCGGCGGTCCAGATTCCAGGAGAACGGCTCGCCGTGGTAGCCCATATCCTCCGCAAAGGGCTTGAGGTCGTGAGCGGTGTAGGCCAGTTCCAGTACGCGCGGGACGATATAGTTCAGGTCAGCCTCACTATAGGCGTCCGGGGGCAGCGTTGTGACCTGCTTCTTGACGTGGTACTTAAGGTGAGTGCCACCGATCTTTTGCCTAGCCACGTAGTCATGAACCAGTGAGTCCTGGTCGGCCAGCAGACAAGCGACCTTGCGTCGATCCGCAACCTTCGGGAACATTAGCAGGAAAGTATCTCCCACGGCCGCCAACGGAATTACCCCCGCAATCACCGTCCGCTCATTCGTGGCATTTGTAATATCCCGCCACCCCAAAAGATATTTCGGACAACGTCCCCGCAGCAACTGCTGCCCCCAGCGCAATGCCGTTTCCTTATCCTCATGCAGCACCCCGGACAGCAAGCCATGCAGCTCCTCTGCATCCAGTGGCGAGGCGGCATGCAGGGCTTCGGCGGCCAGGACGTCACGATGAGTGAATAGATCCTTGCCGCGGGCTGGGGCGAAGCGCTCCGACAGCTTGTCCACTACCGGAAGCTCCTCCGCCATCGCCGCGCCCAGCGCCCACTGGCCGAGCAGCTCGAAGGCAGTGTCCAGATCACCCTTGTTGTAGGCCTTGACTAGCCCCTCCGGTGCGGTGCTGGTACGCAGCACCACCTGCCACTCCTCCACCCAGTAGCGCGGCAGCGGCAGGCAGTCGGGCTCCTGCTTTTCAGCATCGGTCATGTCGTGAGAAGTCTCGCCATCGCGCTCGTAAGTGGCCCAGCGGTGGTCATAGTGATGAACCATCTTGGCCTCATAGAGCGGCTGGTAGCGCACGCCATGCAGGGAGATAGTGTTGCCCTTGAGGATGCCATCTTGCTCCATCAGTTCTACATAGTTGCGGAACAGGTGACTGGCACTGGTCATGTTGAACAGCCCTTGCGAGAACGTGATGCCCCACGGGTTCTGCGGAGTATCGCCTTCTCGCATCAGCACGGGAAGGCGCCGATAGATCTTCTGGGTCAACTCGGCATCAGCGCGGGACCGGAACACTGGGCAGGTCAGAGTGTTCGGATTAAGTAGCGCGAAGTCCTCCGCAAGCAAGCTGAAGCGACGTTGCGAATCGTTTAGCTGCTCGGTAGTAGTCGCGAAGAAAACGAGATCCGCTTTGGCCGCTTCATCCCCGAGCGTTAGGAGTGAAAACTTGACTCGACTATCCACAGCAGCGAATAGTTTAGCTCTGTTCTCGAAATCCAAGAGAGAAACCAAGCGCTTCTTGCTGGTGATATGGGCGAAGTAGAGCTTATTGCCGTCATCAGTTGCGATGCCCGTTGGAACGATTACTCCGGCACGCCCCTGCTTGCCGATCATGTACAGCATCTGCTCAGCAAACAGGCTGTAGAGATTGAGCTTACCAACAGCCGTCATGTTGAATCGGCCCGAGCCACGTGTGAAAGCATTGCTCGCCTCGATCGACTGCTGCTCATCCAAATATTGCTGCCATAAATGAGGATTCTGCGCCTTCAGAGCGGCAATAGCTGCCTTACGCTTGGCGCCCGCCAGAGCGGCCACCTCTGGTGCGCGGGAGGCAAAAAATTCTTCCTCGGACAGCTGTGAAACGTCCCACGGCGGATTACCCAGCACTACATCAAAACCACCCTGCTCGCGCTCGAATACCTGTGGAAACGCCAATCGCCAGTGGAAGAAACGCTGACGTCGGGCAATGCTCTGTACTAGTTCGGCTATCTCAGGGTCAATCTGCCCTTGATGAGCGGCATTCAATGTTTGGTTGGTGGGAATCAGCTGCTCATGCTTTGCATTCTTGGGCACAAAGAACGCTGCTGTATATAGATCCTCCAACAGCCGCACCTGCTGAGCATCGTCCCCCCGCTGCGCCGCCAGCCAGGCTGCCTGCTTTGCAGCGACCTGTTCTACAGTATCTTCCGGCAAGGACTCCCAATTGCTAGCAAGGACGCCACCCATACGCAGACTGCGCGCAACTTTTTTGGCCACCTGCTTGTTCAGTTTTTTCGCTGCGCCTGCAATGGATTTATCATCACCAGTTAGCGCTTTGTAGGCGTCATCCGGAATGCCCGCCTCCAATACTGCCGGATCGAACACACCAATCAACGCGTTACCGCACTGGATGTGCGCATCGAGAAAACCCAACGGTTTTCCTGGTTCCAGCGCCTCCAGCCACAGCGCGGTCTTGCAGAGCTCGATGGCCATCGGGTTGAGGTCGACGCCATGAATGCAGTGCTGCACCACTTCACGCAGAGAGTGGCGATACTGCTCTTCTGTGTACTGGTTCCCTTGAGCGTCCAGCTCTGCCACTTTCGCGGCCAAACGTCGGGCTGCCGCGAGCAAGAAATGGCCGCTGCCACATGCGGGGTCACACACCTTGATCGACAGCAATGCGGCGCGCGGCTGCTCGGGGTTAGCCTTGAGGCGCTGCTCTATAACTGGCACAAGCGCGGACTGAATCAGCTCCTGGACCAGACTGTCCGGGGTGTAATACGAACCACTGGTTTTACGCGCATTACCCTGATCACTCTCACCTTCAGCATCGCCGATAAAACCGAACTGCCAGGGTGAAGTCGCCGGATTGACGCGCGGGATAAGTTCAAGCAACGATTCGTACACCGAACCCAGTTCCTCGGTATCCATGTCCCGATAATTGATACGAGTGGCGCCAGTTTTCCGTTGTACCCAGGTCACGGCGCGAATGGCGCTTAGCAGCGCCTTGTTGTCGAGCTGGGCTGTGTACAGGTCCGGGCATTGGTCGCAGGCGAACAATCCACCTAGCGCGGGCAGTCCAAGCAGAGGCTGACCACTGTGCAAGGCCGTAAAAGTGGTACTCAGAGCCTGCCAGAGATCCGCATAGCTGTCGTAGTAGCGCCGTTTGCGTGCCCGCTCGCGCAAGAGGCTTAGACTGTAACCTTGGACATACAACCAGCGAGTCTCTGCTGTAGCGGTAGCCGGATCGTGCAGTATGTTGCGATCCTCAGCGGTGAGCAGGAACAGCAGGCGATAGACCAGGCGTAGCAACTGTTGAAAGTAGGCATTCGAGCTGAGCTGCCCACTGGTCAGCATTTCGCGTAGCACATGATTGGCCGGATGAGCGACAAAGCCTGTGCCCAGCGCGCGCAGCGCCTGCTCCACTCCGGCTCGCAGTTGCTCGCGCGCTCGCTCGCCCTCTTCAACTGCCTGCTGGCGCCACTGTTCCAGCCAGCACTTTGCAATTTTTCCGTTTTGGGATACGAAGCGACTGCCATGCAACGTTAACCAGAGCGCAACAAAATCGGAGTACAGGTCGTCTTCGAACAGGCGGGCCAGGTCCACTTCGACAAAGGCAGGGCGCGTCATCGATGGATTATCACGCAGAATGCGCAGAACCAGACCGTTACTCACGATGCCCCAGAGTGTCTCAGGGCTAGCGTTCAGATACTCCTGCAGTAAACCTTGGGGCGAGCGACGGCGGCCCTCATCACCGAAAGCCGGATGGCTCATATCGAGGCTGAAATCAGGGCTCGTCAGTACCAACGGAATATGGGCTACGCGGCGGGGCTCGTGACTGACGTTATCACCCAATGCAAAGCTGGAGTCGGCCGAGTCCTGCACGACAAAGCCTGCCTCGTGGGTCAGTGGAAAACGCCGCTCTCCCATACAGCGTAGATTGCGGCAGGGTTGCAGATCAGTGAAGGCGAACACATGCTGCAGTAAGGGAACCAGAAAACCCTCTATAGCCAATGTAGTTCGGTCTGTATCTTGTCGTTGGCGGGCTTCGTTGAATACCTCCCACTCCGCCTTGGCGATACGCCAGTAACGACTGATCTCATCGCGGAGCTTCAGTGTGCGATGCAGACCATAATCTGTGCTGCCTTGCCCTTTGAGCTTGAGCTCGCGCACGGCATTAAGAAATTCGCCGGGGAAAATACCGCCTTCGATACGCAGGCTGTCGAATTCGCGGTGGGTAGTGCGGGTCATGGGAGGATTTCCATTTCTAGCTTGCCGGCCTTGGCCGGCAAACGATCATTCATTGCTGTTGGGGCGCTTCAGATCAGTCGAGCGTCCGGCATCAGCACGTATAAGCCGACCACATCAACTGGCAGCTGCGGATAAACGTCATAGGTACCCTTAGCTTTGGCGGCATCACGCACTCGACGGTGATCTTTCAGTAGCTCGTTGGCACGCTGACTAGCAATCTCGTCGAGTGCCAGCTGCCAGGTCTGCACCTGCTGCAAGGCTTGTTCAACCTGGCGCTGGCGCATCTCCGGAGCCATGTTGCGGCTCACTGGCTGCTGCATCAGCGTCAATACCTCCGACGGGGAAATCACTTGCGGGGCGTTTTGCCCGCTTACGACAACCGCGATGGCCTCCTCAGCCAGCAGCTCACGGCGCTGGCTGGCACGGGTCATTGTCAGTTGGGTTCGCAGCCGCACCAGTAACACAGTGGTCCGAATACCAACCGCTTGGGTGAACCAAGCCCCTGCTCGACTGGCAACTGCATTGCCATCCCCTTTTAGTGCTTCCTCAGCCAACTGATCAGCCAACCCAGCCACTAGTGGATGCGTGCGGTGTACATGCTCCGCTGCGCCTGCCGGCGGGTAGTTGAAATCGATATTGCGTAGGTTATCGATACCCGACTGGGCCAAACGCTCACGCAGCGACTCGGGTAGTTCGCCGTACGGAAGACGCATAATTTTCTGGTACTGCCCTAGCGGCGCTTTCAGCGCCTGACAGGCAGCGGTAACGAAACGACGTACATCCGCCTCGTTGCCCAGCACCTCGGACATGCGTGCGAACTCTGGGATCACGTCCTCTGGCTTGAGTGCCCGTTGAGCGAAAATAGTTTGGTTGCGGCGCGCCTTGTCTTGGGCGTTCTGCCATTTGCTCTCAAGGTCGTCCTCGATCGACTGTTGACTGTCGAAGCCAAAATCCAAAGAAAAGTTGTGTTTCATCTCATCACGAGTCATCAGCACCGTCTGCATAATGGCTTGGCTGATGCGGGCTTCGTCCTCAGGCATTGGTACAGAAATGCCCAGCGCCTTGCGGATGCTCTCGGCCTTACGAATGATGACTTGCAGTACAGCACCGTCGACCGGATTGTCTTCGCCATAAAGGGTCATTGCCCTCACTTTGATTGCGCGCTGGCCAAAACGATCAACACGGCCTTCACGCTGCTCGTGACGAGTCGGGTTCCATGACAGGTCGTAATGCACGACAGCATCGAATACGTCCTGCAGGTTGATCCCCTCGGAGAGACAGTCTGTGGCAACCAGAATCGACGGCTTATCGATGTCACGTAGAGCGAGGATCTGTTCTTCACGCTCGCCGGGACTTAGCTCACCGGTGACACTTACTACTTCGTGCTCTTTGAAAAGTGGCTTTAGTGCCGTCGCCACGTAGTGAGCTGTAGCGATGTAGCGACAGAACACTACCGGCTTGTAGCCTTGTTTGGTTAGCGCCTTGATCTCGACGATCAACTGCTGCAGCTTGGGATCGTTATCACCGGCCAGGCCATCTGCCTTACTCACTAATTTGCGCAGACGCTCAGCATCCTCGCCGACCACCGCACCGGGCTCAATATCGTCGGTCGACAGCCCCAGCTCACTGGATCCATCAAGTACGGTATTGATGCCCATAGCCTCGATATCGGCTAGCTGGTTGGCATCACTAAAAGCCCCATCAGCTTCGGCGCGTCTGAGGCGAGTCTGCAATGCACGCACAGCGGCGGCAGGCGATGAAGAAATACACCTCAACAGCGCGAGCGCTGCCCACCAATTTAGACGCTGGTGTAGCGTACCCAGTCCTTCAGACTCCCGAACCAACTCGCGAGCGTAATCGAGTACTTCGTTGAAGAGCGCACCCCAGGTGCCACTGAGCTTGTAGGTTGACTCGGCTGTTTCCCGCTGCGGAAAGCTGGTGCTGTCCTGCCATTCACTGATGTCAATGCGGCGGCGTTGAACCAGGTGATCACCGAGCTGCTTATAAAGAGGGTGGTCGGCACGGGGCACATCCTTCAAACCCACAAATGCCGGATTCAAAAGGCCGAGTAGGTTGTAGTAAGCGTCCTCGTTGCCGCTGTGGGGAGTGGCGGTGAGCAGTACTAGGTGACGCTCGGTATTATCGGCCAAAGCACGAAGCAGACGGTAACGCTGATGTTTGCCGCGGCTAATGCCTTCGGCACAGGTGTGCGCTTCGTCGACGATAACCAGCTCAGGACAGGCGTTCTGAAACTCATCGCGACGCCGGTCAGACTTGATGTAATCGAGGCTGACCACAGTGAATGGGTATTCCGTGAAAATCGAGGTGTGAGTCTGCAGACCACGCTCCAATCGCTCGACAGTACCAGTTGTTACCACTTCTGCGCGGATGTTGAACTTACGCTGCAATTCGTCTTGCCACTGCTCACACAAGTGTGGCGGGCAAAGCACGGTGAAACGCTGAATCTCACCCCGATCAAGCATTTCCCGTGCGATCAGCCCTGCTTCAATGGTTTTACCGATACCGACATCGTCAGCGATCAGAAGGCGAATCACTTCGTGCTTGAGCGCCATCAGCAGCGGCACCAACTGGTAGGCTCGCGGCTCGACATTGATGCGCCCGAGCGCGCGGAACGGGCCAGCTCCAGCGCGCAGTTTTAGCAGCAACGCATCGCGCAAAAGCAAAGCTGAGCTCTGGGTGCCACGTTGAGCTTGGCTGGCATCAGGCAACGGAAAAGTAGCAGGCTTGGGCGGGTCTCGTTCAAGCAGCGCGTGGATGACGATCACATCGTCCTCCGAACCACCGAGTGAGCGCAGGTGCAAGCGTGGCCCGTCGGATTCGGGTAACACAATCCATTCACGCCCGCGGGCACTCACGATGCTGCCGGGTTGAAACTCCTGAAAAGCGCTCATGCGCGAATATCTCCAAAAATGTCCGGATAGCGGCGCACGACATCGGGCCAGCAACTAGTATCACGGGTAAAGCGAATAACGGTGAAACCTTGATCAGTGAGATCGTTAGTCAGCCGCTCATCAAAAGCACGCTGCCCGAGCTGCTCATGGTGAGGGCCGTCGATATAGATCAGCGCTAGGGTTTCCCGGTAGACAAAATCGGGGCGAGTCTGCTGTCCTTCCAAGTAATGCTGGGCTAGATCTGGCTTACGCAGCTGGTGCTGTTCAATGAAGTCCAGCCAGGCTTGTTCCAGACTGCTGGCGGACTGCTGGCGCAGATTAGCCATGTGATCCTCCCCCTCACCATTGAGGTGACCGACCTCCAATGTGCCCTCCGCCAGTGAGCAAAGCAGATTAGTGACTTCGCTGAGCTTGCGATCCAACAACTTATGGTCAGGCTGGTTGTAATAACTGAGCAGGCAGCGATAGCAGGCGGCATCGCAATCCTCGTTGGAGTTCTCCAGCGTCGCAGCGGACCAACTATCGTCAGGGCTACGGTAGTGCATGATCTCTAGTGCCCGACGTGCCACGCGCGGAAGGCCTGCAGGATCCGTAGCTAGGCGAGTGAGGACACCGGCCCCCCCCTCAGCGGATTCGTAGAATAACATGCTGTTACGCTCATCTCGCCCGGGCAGCGGTTCAACCATCAGCTCGCTTTCCTCAAGCTGAAACTCTGCTTCAATCCCACGCTTGAACGCATATTGCAGACTTGCCATTGCGCTCTCTTCAAGCGGACAGGCTGGTTTGATTAGCAGAATGTTGCGGCGGTCTTCGACAAAGGGAGAAATGCGCTGGGCCTGGATCTTGTCGAGCTCTGCGTTTTCATTCTCATCTTTAGGGGCTTGCTCATCGTTGCTCCAGTAACCACTCACTGGATCGATTTTAAAGCCGTAGATTTCCTCATCTTTGCGACGCCGCCAGCCCAAATTCATGCGCCACACAGTGGCGGCTGGTGCATATTGAAGATCCAGCAGTGGTGATTCGTTCTGCAGCATCAGGCTGCGGACCACCTTGGGCACCCCGTTCTCTTCCTGGAACTGCAGCGTAGTACGCACTTCATAACCCTGGCGCATACGCTCTTCTTCATCGCAGGTGATGCGAGTGGCTCGCTGGGTACTGACGTTCTCAATGCGGAAAAGGTTGTTGATGACCTTCCCACCGACCAGGGGCGCCTGGCAGGACAGGCATTGCTCATAGTGACGCTGATTGCGGAAGTGACCGTAACCGCAAGCCGGGCACAGCAGCGCCTCTTCGGTGACGATCCGCGCGTCGTTGGCGTCCTGGTTGCGTACGCCGAGGATCACCCGCTTGACTCGGTATTGACTGCCTTCGTGGTAAATCAGACTCAGCGGCCCAAACTCAGAAATGGCCAGGAAACGTGGACGGGACAGCACACTGTCGCGCCCCACACCTCCCATGCGTCCAGGAATGAAAGCAGAAAGTGGTAGGCGCGGGAAGTTGTAACCGGGCAGGAAGCCTTGACTGGCTAGATAGCGATAGGTCTCGAAGTCCGAGTGGCTGCCGCCGCTGGTTTCTAACAATAGGTTGTGCTGAATCATCGCCTCGCGATGTCGGCGCTCGGCAATCTTACGCTCTTTCTCGGGCGCAGCTGGATTGGTCATGATCGCACTGGCTTCGTCAATCTGTCGGCGAGTAGAGGCGTAGAGATCACGCCAGCGCTGCAAGGCCTTGTCGAAACGCAGGTACGCAGAGCCCAGCTTGGCGTTCAACCATCGCGCAGAAGCCTCCTCAACCGACTTACCACGATCCAGCCAAATTCCCTGTGCAGTGGCCAACTCGGTTTGGAGCATACCCAGCAATCTCGTACCACGTCGGCTAGCGCGGGCGAGGGCATCTTTGTTACCCAGGGCGACAACATAGTCATCGAGCAATGACATATCACTGGGGTTTTCCATATCCAGCATGGTGTTGATGGTCGAGGGTAGCTTGCAGCCTGTCTCTGCCAGCCAGGTGGCAAACAAGTGGCTTTCAACCAGGTCCTCATTGGCCAGATCGAGTGTCGGCGGGCTTACCTCGCCGTAAACCATACGCCGGGGCTCCTGAAAGAAGTACTGGTCGTGCGGGCTGAGGGCAGCGCAATAGGTAATGATCAACGCTGGCTGACCGGAACGGCCTGCCCGACCACTGCGCTGGGCGTAGTTAGCTGGGGTCGGCGGAACGTTGCGTAGGTAAACGGTGTTGAGCGTGGCAATGTCAACGCCCAACTCCATAGTCGGTGAGCAGAACATGGCTCGCAGATCACCTGCACGGAAGCGCTCCTCTCGTTCCTCGCGCAACTCAGCTGGCACCTGCGCAGTGTGTTCACGAGCTTCGAGCGTAAACAAATCCCGCTGCTGGCTTTCCAGCATGTCGGCCACGCCGTTGTAGAGCTGCTGGAAGTAGGGATTGCGACTGACCGTCTGATTGAGCAGATCAGGCTGTGGGTTCCTCTCACCAAGGCGCCAGAGCAGCGCCTCACCGAGCACTTGATAACCACGAACTCCTCTCTCAAGCTCCACGCTCTCGATCAGCCCGTAGCTCTCGACAATGTCCAGCAAATCCTGGATGAACTGTGCGTAATTGGCTTCCTTCAGTGGTTCGTATTGTCCACCCTCCCAGAACGAAGCACTCTTCACGACCTGCCCAAATCGGGTACGAAGCCCTAAAGTCACAGTGTTAAGATCTTTGCGCGGCTTGCTGATTGTGACGTAACCAGCTTCGGCGAGCTGCTCGTCCTCAGTGAAAGCCCAAGGTTCCTTGAGATGCTGTCGGCACTTGTTCTTCCACTCTTCGAGGTTGTAGCGGTCGAGGTAGCGCGTCTTGATGCATAGGTTGCGACGCATGACGTCCAGCAGCATTTGAACCAGCTTCTGACGCACGGCTGAGCTAGCCAGTGCTAGCATCGGGTGTACCTGACGCTCACCCGACGATCCCGGACTGGCCGTTTTCTGCCAGCGTGCATCATCGCTGCACAGAGTCGGTAGATCCTCATACTCGATGCGGAGCAAATCGAGCTGTTCCAGATTGGGGTTGTTAAAGCGCCACCCGCGGCGAAGGTCGAAATACAGCCGATAACCTAAGATGTTGCGCATGGTTTCTTCGGCATCTCGGCGCAGGCGCGGTGCGACGTTGCCGGGATTCTGCAGGTATTCACCCCGGATCAGCGGGTCGTCGATGGCAAAGCCGAGAGCATGAAAGACCTGTTGTGTGATCTGACTGTCACTGAGTGGATCGTTGCCACGCTGGCGCACACAGCTAAACAACGCGCTACGCATCAGCAGGATCTGCAGAAAGTCGTTGAAGTGCCCTGCCTGCAGAGAGGCATCCTGGCGGTTGTCAGTAAAACCAAGCAATTTACGTGCGTCGGCTGCCAGATCGCTTTCAGCTCCCAACATGTAGCGCAGAGCAGAAATGCTCAAGATTGTGGTCGCCGAGCTACGCCCCTCACCAGAAAGACCGGATAAACGTGTCCAGTCTCGACCGCGTGACTGGTTGGCGCCGCAGCCCAGGCAAAAGCGGAAGCTGCCGGGAATGAACCAGCTACGCACTCCCTGCAGGTGGCTCTGGCCATTACTGGCGACAAACACCTCCTGTGGCTGGTACTTACGGTAGGTCGACTTGATACGCGGCTCCTTGCCGGCCAAGTCTAGCCAGTTTTCCGGGTAGTTTTCGAGGTTCTCCCCATCCCAGCTGCGCTCAGGATCCATCATCAGGAAGCCGTGATTTACGTCCTCGTCGTCGTGACTGGTCTCCTTAATACTGCGCGGTGCGAAGGCACGTTCTCCTTCCTCTATCTCGTCCCAGACCGGGTAGTACTCCTGCCCACAATTGCGGCAGAAATGCACGCTATAAAAACGCCGGTCACGCTCCCCGGCGACAGCGAGCTGACCGGACAAGTCGAGCTTACGAACTCCAGGGGTTTCAAGAGTAGCGAAGAGATCGGCAGCGCCAGAAACGAACTGATGGAGGCGGAAAGCAAAAAGCGGCTTACCGTTTACGTCTTTGCACTGATAAGCCGCTAGCAGGAACTCGGATAGATAAGTACCGCAGTGCTCACTCGACACGCCACTGCACTCGGCAAGGCGTGCCGCTGCCTCCTCGATACTCAAGGGTTTGGCACGGACCCAGCGGCTCTCGGTATATGACAATCCAAGAGTCAGCTCAACCCAAGCAGAAATCGGATGCTCACGCAGACTCTTGAAGTCGGGGTTCTGAGGCACGCCAGCGCTGATCGCTTTAGCCAAGGTGGCTGATGCAGGAATGTCTGAGACCGGCGTAACCCGCTGAAGAGTTTCAATGATGATATTTTCAGGTTTGACTGGGGCACCAAAAATCTTGCTTGCGACCTCCGCCACCACCTCATTGCGCTCTGCAAGCGAACCTTGAGTCGACATCGTGGCCGAGGTACCAATACACAGTAAATTGCTGTTGAGACGCTCGCGCACCCGGCGAACCAACATCGCAACATCAGCGCCCTGACGTCCGCGGTAGGTGTGAAGCTCATCCAGGACAAGGAACTGCAAGCCATCTGCTGCCCCCATGATCGCTCGATCTTGCTCACTCTGACGAGTCATCAGCAGTTCGAGCATCATGAAGTTTGTGAGGATGATGTCCGGAGGATTCACGCGCATCCGCTCGCGCTCTTCGGACTTCTCCTGGCCCGTATAGCGACCGTAGGTCACCGGGCGTTGGCCCTCCGTATAGCTGGCCAGAAACTTCTCCAACTCCTCGCACTGACTATTCGCCAACGCGTTCATTGGATAAATAATGATCGCCTTAATGCCCGGTTGAGCGCCCTGCTCCTTGGCCTTGAGAATCGCATCGAAGATAGGAATGAAGTAGCTCAGCGACTTACCTGAGCCCGTACCGGTGGTTAGGACATAACTCTCACCAGCCTGGCAGCGACTGATGGCTTCCTGCTGGTGCTTATGCAAGCTGGCCGGTACTCCGGGGTTTCCGCCCTCCTTGCCGAAACGGAAAATATGAGCACATTCCGGATGCAAGATGCGGCTGGTGACCAGTTGCTCCACGTTCTGGCCGGCAACGAAGAAAGGATTGACCTGAATGAGCGGAGACGGCCAGTATCGCCCAGTACCGTACTCGGCATCCAGATAGTTGCGGATATCTTCCGACCTCGGATTGGTGAAGCTGCGAGCAAACTGCTCGTAATCACGAATGACCTGATCGCGAAAGCTAAATGCATCCACTTGATGCGCTCCTTAGGCTCAAAAGCTAGTGGGACATCAGCCCCTTATATCAATGCCACATCTTAACTGCCCAGGAATCACTGCGCTTGGATATGTCACATCGCCACGCCCAGAGCAGATCAGGGTAAGACCAGGCTGGCGAGTTCGGATTGAGCAACCGAATCCGCATCAAACCAAGACGATACCGACGCCAGGCCTTTGCGCACGCTCAAGCGCTGACTAATCCTTACCCGCCGTGCTCTGGTCAAGGAAATGATGCAAGCTTTCATCAAGAGCATGGCCCTGGCTGAGCTCTGGCTGATTCCGTTCATGTACCGACTGGTAATGGTTTCGGCAGCGCTCTTCATTTTTCGTCATACCTCACCGATGCTTGAATACCGCTCCACCGGCGGAGACCATGAGATGAGCCACAAGCAGCGCCACGGCATCCTGAGTTCAAATCCAGCGGCTGGTTTTCCAAAAGGTATTCCAGAAAATAAAAACAACGGACTTTTTGTATATATTTTAGTCAGATGGGTAATCATTTCAGATCCCCCCGGCCCATCAACTGCAGCGGACCTGCAGTCCCGGACACGCCGACCTGCTAGGAATCAAACGTTTTTTGGCCTAGCCGCCAGTAGCAAAGAGTATGACTACCCCACCTGCCCCATAAACGCATCGTACGCCGCTACCGGCAAGCTGATCCCCTCACAAACCGCACGAGCATAAGCTTGCTCTTTCCCCTTCCCCGGCAAGTAAACCCCCAAGGCTTCAAGCCGAGCCATCTGCTCGCCCAGCCTTAAAGCAAAGCACTCATCCAGCAACCTGGGAGCAATACCAACCACCAGCATCCCAGCCCCAGGGGATTCACTACCAGCACGAAAATCCGCTGCATCCAGCGACCAATTGGCCCCCGTCACCCCCGCCGCAAGCACCTCAACCATCAACGCAATATTGGCCCCACGACCGCCCCCAAACGCCAGCAACGTCCCATGCAATGCCTCTCGCGCGCTGCGCGTTTCATTCCCTTGTGCATCAACCGCCCAGCCTGCCGGTATCACCTCCCCCGCTTCAGCAGCCCGCAACAGGTTCACGTAGGCCGTGGCGCTGCTGGCTTGGTCAATCGCCAGTAACCGCCCCGTGTCACTGGCGGCGGCAAATGCGATGGGGTTGGTGGAGTACAGCGGCCGGCTCTGGCCGGCCACGGTGAGCAGCGGTGAGCCATTGGTGAACGCCAACGCAACCAGCCCCTCCCGCGCCAGGCGACGGGTGTAATAGCCCAACTCGCCGCAGGTGAACGCGTTGAACTGCGCAAACAGGGCGATACCCAGTTGATGCGCATTGCTGCACAGCGCTGGGAAGGCGCGATCGAACCCCAGTTGCGCGATGCCTCGGGCGGCGTCGCAGCGGATCATGGCCGGCGCGACCTGGGTCACGATGGGCTCGGCAGCCGTGGCGATTCGGCCAGTGGCAAAGCCGCTGAGGTAGTCAGGCAAATGGCCGAAACCAACTTCGTGTTGGCCATGGGCCTGGGCTGATACGGTGGCGTTGGCAAGCGCCGTGGCCACGGCGTAGCTGGTGCCGTGGGCCAGGCAGAGCTGCTGTGCGAAGGCGGTGGCATCGGTCAGCGACAGGCGCTTTTCGGGTTTGTCGTCGTCCATGGGGGCTTCGGTGCTCTCGGAGTGTAGGTGTGCCGCAGCCTCAGAACCTGCAGGGGCGGTGTTAGCCGCGAATGAACGATAACGCGTCATTCCTGAGAGCTCGCGGTGCGTTCATTCGCGGCTAAAGCCGCGCCTACGGGATTTGATTGTCTTTACTGAATCATCCTGGGCTCACCCACTTTTGCAGCCTCGCGGTCCAGGCCAAACGAGGCGAGGATTTCTGCGATTTCGCCCGAGGCGTGCAAGGCCTGGATGTTCTTGCCCAGTGCCTCGCCCAGGGCTGCGTTGGCCTTGGTGTACGGGAAGGCGCTCTGCCCAGGCTCAAGCGTGGCCTTGACCCGTTGATCGGGCTCGGACACCTTGATGCTCTTGCCGGGGTAGCCGCCCTTCTGCTGCGAAGACACGGCCACCGCGAAGCTGTCCGCGCCAACCTGGATGCGCCTGGACGCCAGGTCCTGGGCCATGGCCACGGGGTTCGGGTAGAGCACCAGGTTATCGCCAAAGGCTTTCTTCAAATCGTCCACCCACAGGTAGCCCTGCACGGTGCCGATACGCTTGCCATCCAGTTCAGAAATCTTGGTGTAACCCTCATCCGAAATGATGCCCATCACGTCTAGGTACAACGGTGCCGACAAGCCCAACGCCTTGCTGCGCTCTGCCGTGCGATACCAATCGCCAATGCCGACATCGGCGCGCTTTGCCACCACTGCCTGGACGACGGCTGCCGTGTCCACCACCATGGTTTTGACTTTCAGGCATTCGCGCTCGGCGATGCGCTTGATGATCTCGCCGTCCACGCCGCTCAACTGGTTGTTCGGCCCGGGTATCGAGTAAGGCGGGAACACATACGCCGCCACGGTCAGCACACCCGGGGTGATGGTTTCAAACTGGTTCGCGGGGGTGCATTCGGCCAGGGCGTACGGGGCGCCGGCCAAGGTCGAGCACAAGAACATCCAACGGGTAAAACGCTTGAATGAGCGAGTCATGACGTCACCTTTGCAATAAGAGAGCAGCAGCCGAAATCGGCGCGAGTGGATTTGTTGTTATGGCTGGCTGGGGGCCAGTCTTTTTTCCAGCGCTGCCACACCCAGGGTCGCCGGGGCGCAGACAGCGGCATACATCAAACCGGCCAGTATCAGCACCGGCATGTACTCGAACGTGGAAGAGCCAATGGAGGACGCCCGGCTGACAATTTCTGGCAGGGCGATGGTGAAACACAGCGACGAGGCCTGGAACATCATGATCGAGAACCCCAACAGCGATGGCAGCGCCACCCGCAAGGCCTGAGGCAGGATCACAAAGCGCAGCGCGTCGAACCGGTTGAGGCCGATCACTTCGGCGGCCTCGGTTTGCCCTGCGGCCACCGACTCGATGCCACCGCGAATGATTTCACTGGTGTAGGCCGCCGTGCAGTACGCCATGGCCAGCGCAGCAGCCCAGAACGAGGTCAGGGTGAGGTTGACGCTGGGCAGGCCAAAGTAGAAATACTGCAGCAGGATCAACGCCGGTGCGCCACGCCCCAGTTCCACCACCACCAGGGAGGGGTAACGCAACCAGCGGCTCGGCGACGAAACGCCCAGTGCCAGCAACAGCCCCAGCACAACGCCCAGGCCCAGGCTCACGGCCGTGACCTGCATCGACAGCACAAAGCCCTTCCACAACTCCGGCAACCATTGCATCCACATCGTCAGCAGTTCGCTCATCGGGCAATCCTCTGTTTCAACGTGGCCGACAGCCAACGAGAGAACAAGGCCACTGGTACGCTGAGCACCAGGTACACCACCGCCGCCGCGCTGTAGACGCTCAGGCCCTGAAAGGTTTGCTGTGAAACCTGGTAAGCCTGAAAGCTGATTTCACCAACGCCAATCGTCGAGGCCACGGCCGAATCCTTGAGCAGGCCAATGGCGTAGGTGGCTGAGGTGGGAATGGCGATACGCACCAACTGCGGCAACACCACATCGAAAAACCGTTGCGGCGCCGACAGGTTAAGCACATAGGCGGCTTCGAACTGGCCGGCGGGAATGGCCGCGAACGCACCGCGGTACACCTCGGACATATGCGCCGCCGTGATCAACCCCAGGCCAACCACCGCTGCGGTAAACGGCGACAGGCTGATATAGCCGCCACCGATGCCGAAGAAGATGAAGAACAGCCAGACAATCGGGGGGATTGAGCGCAGGGTCAGCACCAGCATGGCAGCCAGAATGCTCAGCACCTTGACCCTGGACATGCGCAGGGCACAGATGGGAAACCCCAGCACTACGCCGACACAGAATGCGAGCACGGTAACGGCAATGGTCCAGGGTATGCCGTTCAACAGCATCATCAGGATGTCTTTCATCAGCGATTCCTCACTGCCTGGAGGAACTGGATCACCCGTTCATGCTCGGGCTCGCGCATCACTCGCTGGCTCGGCCCGTTTTCGATGATGCGCCCGTCAGCCATGACCACCACCCGGTCGGACACGGTTTCGGCGAAGTGCATCTCGTGAGTCACGACAATCATCGACATGCCTTCGCCGGCCAGCTCTTTCATCACCGCCAGCACCTCCAGGCCCAACTCGGGGTCCAGCGCCGAGGTCGGCTCATCGAACAGCATCAGCTCAGGGTCCAGTGCCAGGGCGCGGGCGATGGCGATACGTTGCTGCTGGCCACCAGAGCAGCGCGCCGGATAATGCTGGGCCTTGTCAGCCAGCCCAACGCGTTCGAGCAGTTGCAAGGAGCGGGAGTCGGCTTCCTTGGCGCTGCGGCCCAAAGTGCGGATTTGCGCCAGGCTGACGTTGCGCAGCACCGTCAGGTGCGGGAACAGGTTGAACGACTGGAACACCATGCCAATGCGCCGGCGCAACTTCAGCAGCTCTGTACGGGGCAACGCCTTGCCAGCTTCGATGTGCACGCCATCCATGCTGACCCGCCCCTTGGTCGGCGGCTCCAGTTGGTTGATGCACCGCAGCAAGGTACTTTTGCCCGACCCACTGGGGCCGATAATGGCCACCACCTCGCCCTTGTTCATTTCAAAACACACGTCGTGCAGAACGGGGTAAGGGCCAAACTGTTTATGAATGCCTTCCAGGCGCAAGAACGGTTCGGCGCTGGCCACCGGGCGCGGCGCCAAGGTGGGTGCGCTTTCGATCACGGTCATACTGCTCATGGTTTTGCTCCAGCTATCGATCGCCGTCGACCAAGGGTGTGCGCGAGAGTTTGATCGGCCCGTTGGCGCTGATCAGCACCTGTTCTTCGAGCTTCACCCCTTCCCCACCGCCTTGCTCACCGATGTAGCTTTCCACCGACACCACCATGTTTTCCTCGAACAGGCCGTCGTACCCCCACTCGGCGAAATCCACGGCGTAGGCGACGCTGGGGTACTCGTCCACCAGCCCGACGCCGTGCAGCATCATCATGTAGCGGTTGTGCTCGAAGCGCTGGGGCACCGGCCAGCAGCGCTCGGCGAACTCGCGAAAGGACAGGCCCGGGCGCAGCAGTTCGACGTTGTGGTTGATCTGCTGCGAGGCGATGTCCAGCAAGTCGCGTTGGGCCATGGTCGGCGCCTTGCCGGGGCAGATGAAGCTGCGCGAGATGTCTGAAAGGTAACCGCCGGGCCCGACCATGTCGGTGTCGAAACAGACCATTTCACCAGCCTTGATGACCTTGTCGGTGGCGTCCTGAAACCACGGATTGGTGCGCGGCCCGGAGCTGAGCAGGCGGCTTTCGGCCCACTCTCCGCCGTGCGCGACGTTGGTGCCGTGCATGATGCTCCACAGCTGGTTTTCAGTAACCCCCGGCACCAGGCTTGTGCGCATCCGGGCGATTGCCAGGTCGCACACGCCCATGGACACCCGGTGGCTGGCCACTTCTTCAGCCGATTTGATCAAGCGTGCCTGCTCCATCAATGGCTGCGCATCGAACAGTTCGATGCCTTGGTGTGTCAGGCGCTGCGCGCCCCAAGGGTCGCAGCGGTCGACCGCCAAGCGGCGATTGCCGCCACCGTGACGGGCCATCAGGTCCGCCACCTCCTGTGCCCAGCGCTCGGCTTTTTCCTGCACGCGGGGGCCGGCGAGGAAATACAGCCAGGGAATCGCCGGGCGAATTTCATCGATGGTTTCAACGTGCTCGCTGTTGTGCCGGCTGCTGGTGAACTCGAACAGCACCACCGGGCCGTCGGTGGCCACGAACACATAGCGGCTGGGCGAGTGCATCACCCACAAACCAAGGTTATTGGTGTCGGTGGCATAGCGAATATTGATCGGATCGGCCAACAGAATGCCGGCGTAATCCTGGGCGCGCAGTTGCTCGCGAATGCGCTCCAGGCGGTAATGGCGCAAGGCTTTGCGATCGATGGCGGCATACGCATCGAGTAACGCCGTGTCGACCGGCGCGATGGCATGTTCAGTGACCTTGGCATCGCTGCGAAAGCGCAGGTCGCGTTCGGTTAACGCCGTGAGCAGCTCAATGGAATCAGAACCCGTTTGCATGCAACAACCTCCGCTGAGTCAGACCAACTTTCGGGGCAGTAACTAAAAGGTTTCTAAATCTGGTGACGGCTGTCTTTATTGTTGTGGGCGAGATGCGGCAGCTAGAGGTCCTTGACCAGCCGCAGGGCATCGTAGATGGCCGCATGGGTATTGCGCGACGCCACTGCATCACCAATGCGGAACAGCTGGAAGCGCCCTTCGGGGTTGCTGAGAACATTTTGCGGCTTGCCGACAATCAGGTCCATGTACTCCAAGGCACCTTCGTTGCTGGCCAGGGGCTTGAGGTCGAAATACAGCTCGTCCAGCGGCCGGGTGCCGTGGTTGACCACCACCTGATCCACCAGGCGCGTTTTGGTCAGGTCGCTGTAATCGGTGCCGATCGTGGCCAGCAATTGGTCGCCTTGTTTCTCCACGGCCTTGAGCCGGTAGGTGACGGTAAAGGTGGTGTCCAGGTGCTGTAACGCGCGCATGTAGGGCACCAGGTTCATGCCCATGACTTCTGGCGCGAACGAGCGGTCGGGGGTCATGATTTCTGTCTTGGCGCCACTGCGGGCTATGAATTCGGCGGCTTGCAGGCCGGCGTGGTCGCCCGCATCGTCGTACACCAGCACATTGCGCCCAGGCTTCACGTCGCCGGAAATGATGTCCCAGCTTGAAACCAGAAACTGATTGCCATGCTCCAGCACTTCGGTGTGCGGCATGCCCCCGGTCGCCACGATCACCACGTCGGCGTTTTCATCGAGCACAATCGCGGTGTCTGCCCAGGTATTGAAGTGGAACCTCACGCCAAGGCGCTCGCATTGCGCCATGCGCCAGTCGATGATGCTGATCATTTCCTTGCGCCGCTCGGACTGTGCGGTCAGGCGAATCTGCCCGCCGGGTTTGTCCGCCAGCTCGTACACCACCACCTCGTGGCCGCGCTCGCCTGCCACACGTGCCGCCTCCAGGCCGCCAGGGCCGGCGCCGATAATCACCACTTTGCGCTTCTGCACAGCCTTGGGTATTTCATGAGGCATGGTGGTTTCACGCCCGGTCGCGGCGTTGTGGATGCAGTAGGCCGCGCCTGCGTTGTAAATGCGGTCCAGGCAATAGTTGGCGCCTACGCAAGGGCGGATATCGTCTTCACGGCCTTCGATGATCTTGCGCACGATGTGCGGGTCGGTCATGTGCGCGCGGGTCATGCCGACCATGTCTACCAACCCCGAGGCAATGGCATGACGCGCCGTGGCCACGTCGGGAATTTTTGCTGCATGGAAGGTCGGGAAGCCGGTCAGCGTCTTGATTTCGCCGGCAAAGTCCAGGTGCGGGGCATTGCGCATGCCCTGGATCGGGATGATGTCGGTCAGCCCGGCGTCGGTGGCGATGTTGCCGCGAATCACATTGAGGAAGTCGATCATGCCACTGTCTTTCAACAGTTGAGAGATCTGCAAGCCCTCCTCTTTTTGCAGGCCTCCGGCGAGCACTTCGTCCCCGGTGTAGCGAATGCCGACAATAAATTCCGGGCCCACGCGTTTGCGAATGGCCGTGAGCACATCGAAGGTGAAGCGCAGGCGGTTTTGCAGCGAGCCGCCGTACGGCCCTTCCAGTTCGTTGGTCAGTGGCGACCAGAACTGGTCCATCAAGTGGCCGTAGGCTTGCAGCTCGATGCCATCCAGGCCGGCGGCCTTCATGCGTTCGGCGGCATCGGCATAGTCGCGAATGATGCGGTCGATGTCCCACTGTTCAAGCTGCTTGGGGAAGGCGCGGTGTGCGGGTTCCTGATTGTGGGAGGGCGACACCACCGGTAGCCAGTCGCCTTTGTCCCAGCGGGTACGCCGGCCCAGGTGAGTGAGCTGGATCATCACCGCTGCACCATGTTCGTGGCACTCGTCGGTCAGGTCTTTCATCCAGCCGACCACTTCGTCCTTGTAGGCCAGAATGTTGTTGAACACGGGTGGGCTGTCACGGGAGATCGCGGCGGAGCCTGCGGTCATGGTCATGGCTACGCCGGCTTTGGCACGTTCAACGTGGTAGGCACGGTAGAGCTTTTTCGGCATCCCGTCTTCCGGGTAGGCCGGTTCGTGGGAAGTGGTGATGATGCGGTTGCGCAGGGTCAAATGCTTGAGGCGATAAGGCTGAAGTAGCGGATCGTTTTTCATATCGGTCTCGCAAACAGGTCATCAGGCACGCCGACAATATGCCCCTGTGTACACAGGTGTCAATACTCTTGACGATGGTGTACATTTGCCACAAAGCGCACATTGAAAAGGGAAGAAATGCCCATGAAAGAAACCACCTCAAAGGCGGAAGCAGCAGGCCGAGGCTCACTGGAAGGCTGGCTTAATGCGGCCTATGAAAGCCTGACCGAGTCAGGTGTGGATGCCGTGCGCGTGATGCCGCTGGCCAAAAAACTGAATTTGTCGCGCACCAGCTTCTACTGGTTTTTCGAAGACCGCGATGCCTTGCTCGTGGCCTTGATCGAGCAATGGAAAAACAAGAACACCTTCAACCTGGTGACCAAATCCCAGGCCTATGCCGAGTCCATCACCGAGGCGATTCTCAACGTCTTCGACTGCTGGCTGAACAGCGAATTGTTCGACTCGCAATTCGAGTTCGCCATGCGCAGTTGGGCGCTGCAGTCGCCGGAAGTGGCGCAGGAAATCGGCCAGGCAGACGCGCAACGCGTCGAGGCATTGCGGCAGATGTTCGACCGTTTCGGCTTTGAACACGATGCTGCGATTACCCGCGCCCGTTCCATCTACCTGACGCAAATCGGCTACATCAGCATGAAAACCCGGGAGCCCCTGGCCCAGCGCATGCGCTACATCCCCGAGTACCTGAAGATATTCACCGGCAGGGAACCGGAAGCCCGTGAGCTGGAGCGCTTTTATCAGCGCAACGGTTTTAGCGGCGCCGATTTGAAGGTCTAAAAACACCGGCTCAACAGTCAGTCTCTTTGAAGATACGGGGGTTCATTGCAAGCTTCAGGATCTTGCGCACCTGTGGGCACGGGTTTACCCGCGAACAGGGGCGCAACCCGTGCCATCCCCTGGCCGCCTTACCAGCTATAACTCACCTTCGCCGTCACCTCCCGCCCCGGGTTGTAGTAATTCGCCGTCCCCGACCCCACCACATGCTGCTCGTCAAACAGGTTGCTCACATTCAGCGCCAGGTCGGTCCCTTTGGCGATCTTGTAGTTCAGCGCCGCATCAAACAACGTGGTCCCATCGCTCTTCTTGGTATTGGCAGCATCCATGTAGTACGCCCCCACATACCGCGCGCCCAGGCCGACGCTCACGTCAGTGCCCGGTATGTCGTAGTAGCTCCACAACGATGCGGTGTGTTTGGGCGCCGTGGTGAACTCATTGCCCTTCAAGGAAGAGCCGTCATACAGCGACCCGCGCAGCACCTCGGACTCCATGTAGGAGTAAGCACCAATCACGCTGATGTCTTGCGTGACTTGTGCCTTGGCTTCCAGGTCAAGGCCACGCACGCGTGACTCGCCCACCGTCTGCTGCTCGATGATGCCGCTTGGCAACACCACGGCAATGGTGACGTTCTCTTGGGTCAGGTCATAAACAGCGGCGGAGAAGAGTGCGTCCATGCCCATGGGCGAATACTTGATGCCCACTTCGTATTGCTTGCCGGTCTGCGGGGTAACGCCCACTTGCGGGGGCGAGACGGACTCCACCATGCTCACGTAGGTCGACACTTCATCGTTGACGATATAGGTCAGTGCCGCGCGGTAGGAGGTTTCGGAGAAGTTGTCCTTTTCCGTCTGCTCGCCACCGATGTATTCCTTGCTCGACAGGTCCATTGAGTCATTGCGCACGCCTGCGGTCGCGATGACGCGGTCAAAGAACGACAGGTTCTGCTGCAGGAAAACCGCCTTGGTGGTGGCGTCATTCTTTTTGCGGGTATAGGGCGTGATGCCGCCAGGCACGCCGGTGAATACCGGGTTGGCGATGTCGATGGAGGGCGCCAGGCCGTAGACCGAGCTCTGTTTGGTCGTCGAGTCGAGGTACTCGACGCCCACCAGCGTGCTGCTGTCGATGTGCTCGAACTGGGCATCGTACTGCAGCATCAAGTTGCCATTGAGCTGGTCGGCATCGCTGTCGGTGCCGAAAACGTAACGCGGAATGGTGGTGCCAACACGCGAGGCGTTGTCGCTCAGGTAGGCGTAGCCAAAGTCATCGGTCAGCTCGCTGTAGCGCAGGTTGCTGCGCAGGGTGAAGCCGTTGTCGAAGTCGTGGGTAATGTTGCCGCTCAGGCTGGTGCGCTCGACATCGTGGAAGTTGTAGCCTGGCTCGCCGTAGAAGTCGCTGCGGTCGTACTCCTTGTCCAGCGGGTAGCCACCGCTGTTCGGCGAGCTGTTGGTCTTCAGGTAATCCAGCACCACCGTGGCCGAGGTGAAGTCGGTCGGCGCCCAGGTCAGGCCGCCCATCACGAAGCGGTTATCGTCCTGCGAATGGTCGTACTCGCGGTCGCTGTTCTGCATCTTGGCCGTGAAGCGGCCGGCCAGGGTTTGTTCGTCGTTCAGCGCATCGCCTACATCAATCCCGGTTTCGGCATGGTCATAGGAGCCGTAGGTCACGTAGCCTTGGCCAAACTTCTCGAAGCGCGGTTGCTTGGTCACGAAGTTGACCGAGCCACCCGGGTCTGCCGGGCCGAACAGGGTGGAGTTGGCACCCCGCAGAATTTCGATACGCTCGTAGGCGTAAGGGTCTTCGCGCACACCGCGCATCGAGCTGAGGGTCAGGCCGTCTCGGTAGGTGGTGGCCTGGAAGCCGCGGATCAGGAAGTAGTCGTTGCGGTCGTCCGAACCGTAGTAGTCGCTGACCACGCCGGGGGTGTACTGCAGCGCCTCTTCGGTGGTGCTGACGCTGCGCTGCTGCATTTCCTTGTTGGTCACCACAGACACGGACGCGGGCGTGTTAAGGATGCTGGTCGCCACCTTGCCCCCTACCCACAGCTCCTTGGCAACCACCGAGTTGGCGTCATCGTCGGCGCTGGCCTTGACCTTGGCATTGATGATGACTGGCGCCAGGCGGTAGTCCTCGGTCGCGCCCAGTTCCAGCGGGCCGGTAGGCTTTGGTTGCGGTATTACCAGGTACGCATTCGGGCCCTGCGGCTCAATCTGCAACTCGGTTCCGCGCAGCAGCGACGACAGTGCCGTCCTTGTATCCAGCGCGCCCTGCACCCCGTTGGTATTGCGGTTGGCCACGTTCTGCGCATCGAACGAAAGGCTGATACCCGCCTCGCGCGCAAAGCGGTCCAGTGCCGGCGCCAGCGGGCCCGCGGGAATGCTCCATTGCTTGAGCGGGCTGTTGTGATCAGCGCTCAAAGGCTGTGCAAGCGACGGCAGTGCGTAGGTGCTGACTGCCAGGCCCAACAGTGCAGCATGCAGGGCACGACTCAAGGGGTGGCGCTGTGGAACCGGGGTAAAACTCATTCTCTCGCTCCGTGTCGGGGGTCGGCGGGCTGGCCTGTAATCCGGCCTTCTCTACATGCCGAACGAGAATGAGAAAACACCTCATTTATTTTTACACTGGGCATCTTGCGCGAACCACCCGCCTACCCCGATACGAAACCGCGTGGTGGATGGCCTTGCGTTGACCCAATCGTTGCAGGGAATGGACGGCACACGGGCTGCGAAGCGAGCGTACCCCGATCGACCCGCTTGACCTTAGGGCGCATGGCGTTCTTGGCCATTTCGTCAAGTCGTCCCGCAACGCCCAGCGCTACGAGAGGCAGCAATACCCCGCCCAGGTGTGCGCGGCCTGGGTCTGTATGCCTGTCGAGGCCCTGGCTGCTGGCGCCACGAGCCCCCCAACCGCCTCCGACAGCCCCGCCAGCGGAACAGCCAGCACCCTGGCCCCTGAGGGCTGATCAATTACATCTGGCGCAATCCCTGTAGCGGCCTTGTGTCGCGCATGTCATTCATGGCGCCGGGGCAGATTCGTCACCATCCTGTTCGGGAGCAGCCGACTGCAGCATGTCCATGATGAACCGCTGCGTTTCCGGCAGCTGCTTGCCGAACACCTCATCCAGTTCAGGGGCGACCTGGATTTCGCCTGCACGCAAATCCCTTGCAACCTGGTCCTGGTAACGCTTCACAAAGCGTTGCCGGATGTCCCGCGCTTCGGGGTTATCGCCGCGAACCAGTTCTTCCAGTAGCCCTTGCACCGCCCGCATGAAGACCAGGCTGCGCTTGTATTGCAGCTGCCTCAGCCTGGACTGCTCGAGCGCAGCTGCATAATGCATGTCCATCACCTCGAGCCTTGCCTGCAGCAACTCATTACTGCTCTGCAAGGCTGCAAATGCTTCGGACTCGCTAGCCGTCGGTTTAGCCTCAGCGCGCTTGGCCGCGCCGGCGACCTGGGACAATTGCTGGTACATCAGGTCGATGATGGTTTTCTGGCGCTGCACAACAGCCCGAAGCTGCACCGCCTCCTCGAAGTACTGCCTCACGTACCCCCTGAGCGGCTCCAGTTTCTGGTTAGCACATGCCACCCCTGCGTCCCAGCCTTGCGCATAGCCTTGAGAGCGCCCCTCGTCGAAGCCCTCTTTACGACCTTGCTGGCGCCCCTGACTGCGCCCGACATGCAGGTTGGAGATTGCATGATCGAGCGACCCGGTATATCCACCATCCAGGCCGCCGCCCGCTCTACCCGTACCCCAGTTATTGTCCATTTCGCCATCTCCCTGATTCGACGCGTCCCTAAAAAATGCGCCGCTAGATTCTGGTCAATGCCAAACCCGATACTGTCGACCGGGTTCAACGCATGATCTTTACCTCGCTCCCAACTGCTTGCTGGGCCTCGGCCTGAGGCAAGGCAAAATTGCCCAGCCGAGTGCCACGCAGTAACGCCACGCAAACCTGTATGCGCTGAAAGGCGTCACGCCATGAGCTTCAGGACACTGGCTGCAAGTTTCTGAAAACGGTCAAGGACGCCCTGGGTATCCCTGCCCGTTTACGCCAGGTCATCGCCGCCGCCACCAAGCTACGCATGCAGGTGCATAACACCGCCCGTCATCGCCTCATCACGCATGGTGCGCTGGCAGGTGTGGTCGCAGCGTATCGGTTTCGACCAGGGCAGCGAGCGCAACGGTGAGGTCAGGGACGGGCGTGGTAGTGACGGACACTACGAGGGTGAACATCGGCAGATCATCAGCCCTGATTCAACTTCAGAATATGCGTCTTTATGGCCTGCCCGGCGGCATCGACAAGGCTCATATAGAACGCCTTGCCCAGGCCGAGCAACGGTGATCCCTTCAATGATTCAGCCGTTGCCTTCAGCGTGATGACGCCGAATTGCTCTGCGATGGTCTCAATACTGCGCTGGCGCTTCCCAGGCTGGTCGTACGGCTTTTGATACCACGTGGCAATCTGGTACTGGGCGTCCTCTCTTTCGAATGCCGCGTACAAGTGCTGGGCCAGCGCAGTAACCGTTTCACGAATCAGCCCAGGGTCGGTATCGTGATTATTCAGCAATGCCTCGAAAGGGGCATTGGCTACCGCCAGAAGATCTCCGATGGTGTAGCCCGCCATCGGTGGAAACACACCAGGCGGCAACTCGACGGCTGCGCCATTCGCTATAGTTGAACTGCCTTCGTCGTGCATAAAAAGCTCCTTTCTCTTAGCGCGAAGCGCTCTTGTATCCGTGCAAAGCATCCCTGCACGAGAGTGACGAAACGGTGAAGCGAACCACATACTGCATAAAGTCACCAGGCGCAATATTGGCCGGGCGCGCGCCTCTGTCGACAGCCGAACCGTGGGTAAGTACGGCATCACAACTCTCCACGGCGGCCAGCACGGGCAGGATGAGTTTACACGTGGTCATGCCAGTTTCCTTACTTGAAAAGTCTGCTGGAGCACACCAGGAGAACCGCCCCATGTCTTGCTGCTGAACCTTCGTCTGGCCCAAAAAAACAAAGGGCACCCATCCTCGGGTGCCCTTTGCCTTACAGCCAGGTGAACTGAATCACCCCATCGATCGCGCTGCCACCGGTTGCGCATGGCCCCTCGACGTCACGATCCCCAGGAAGGAAATCACGATCGCCAGGCCCAATGTCGAGCTCACTTCCGCCCGATGCTCAGGCGTGTACATCATCACCGCCAGCGCCCCGGCAATGAAAATGATCACCGCCCAGGTCAGGTACGGGAACAGCCACATGCGGAACTTCAGTTCGGTGTTCTCGCGCTCCAGTCGGCGGCGCATGCGCAGCTGCGAGATGGCGATAACCATGTACACCAACAGGGCGATGGCGCCGGAGCTGGCCAGCAGGAACTCGAAAACGCCCTTCGGCGCGAAGTAGTTGAGGACTGCGATGGCCGCACCGATCAGGGTGCTGCCGAACACCGCAGCACGCGGTACACCGACCTTGGAGGTCTTGTTGAGGAAGGCCGGGGCGTCACCGCGCTTGGCCAGCGAAAACATCATCCGCGAAGCGATGTAGATGGACGAGTTCATGCAGCTGGTAACGGCTACCAGCACCACCAGGTCGACCATGAACGCGGCGTTGGGGATGTTCATGATTTCCAGCGCACGCTGGTACGAACCCACCACCGCCAGCTGCGGGTCGTTCCACGGCACCACCGAAATGATCACGAAGATCGACAGGATGTAGAAGGTGCTGATACGCCAGATCACCGAGCGGGTGGCCTTGGCGATGTTGCGCGACGGGTCGCTGGACTCGGACGCGGCGATGGTCACTGCCTCGGTGCCGATGAAGCTGAACATCACGGTGATGAACGCACCCACCACTGCCGACCAGCCTTTCGGCGCAAAGCCGCCGTACTCGGCCATCAGCCCGCTCAGCCCACTGACCTCGCGGTTGGGCAGCCAGCCCATCAGCGCGGCAAAGCCCAGGCCGATGAAGCCCAGGATGGCGGTGACCTTGAGGATGGCGAACCAGAACTCGAACTCGCCGTACTTGGCCACGCTGAACAGGTTGGTGCAGGCCAGCAGCAGCACCGACGCCAGCGCGAAGATCCAGCTGTCCACCTGGGGGAACCAGGCGTTCAACACATGCCCGGCGGCCAATGCTTCGATAGGAATGACCAGTACCCAGAACCACCAGTACAACCAGCCGATGGTGTAGCCGGCCCAACGGCCGATCGCCTGGTCGGCGTAGGTGGAAAACGATCCGGTGTCAGGGTGTGCCACGGCCATTTCGCCGAGCATGCGCATGACCAGTACCACCAAGGTCCCGGCCACGAAATAGGAAATTATGGTTGCTGGGCCGGCTGCCGCGATGGCATGGCCAGAGCCGACGAAAAGTCCGGCGCCGATGATGCCGGCGATGGACAGCATCGTTACGTGACGTGGCTTGAAACCTTGTGCAAGGTTGCCATCAGATCCCACGGTGTTCATTGATGTTGTTCTCTTTTTGCTGACACAAGGAAGGACGGGCAGGCGTAGGCGAAAAATATCTCCTTTGAAATCAATAAGTCGACACGTTGTTCGCGCGCTGTTGTTGATATTTGGCACGCGTCACAGAGCAAGGTGTCAGTGCGGTTCGGGGTTCATTTAATCCCCGCATGGCTGTGGGGAATTACACGAGAACGCCACGGAACTGTTCGATCACGACAGGGCATTTCCATCAACGCCAGATGTCGCGAATGGCATATCCGATCGCGCCACAGGCCCAAATGGAGCTTTGGTTTTTCATTTGAATGTGTGTTGCCTGTGCCGGCCCTTTCGCGGGTGAACCCGCTCCTACGATGGTGCGTGGCGACGGTACCGATTGGTGGATGCGGTGGCGGGTGCGGCGGTGAATGACTGGGGATATTGGTCGGCAGGTCCGGCCTATTCGCGGGTGAACCCGCTCCTACAACGGAACCTGGCGATGCCACCGATTGAGGAATGCGGTGGCGGGTGCGGCGGTGAATGACTGGGGGGATTGGCCGGCAGGTCGGGCCTATTCGCGGGTGAACCCGCTCCTACAACGGAACCTGGCGATGCCACCGATTGATGAATGCGGTGGCGGGTGCGGCGGTGAATGACTGGGGTTATTGGTCGGCAGGTCGGGCCTATTCGCGGGTGAACCCGCTCCTACGATGGTGCGTGGCGACATCGCCGATTGATGAATGCGGTGGCGGGTGCGGCGGTGAATGACTGGGGGTATTGGGCGGCAGGGTCGGCCTATTCGCGGGTGAACCCGCTCCTACGACGGTGCGGGGCGACACCACCGGTTGATGGACTGCCCCCAAGAAGTTGGACACCAATCCAACCCTTGGGGGATCTATGGGTAAGTACACCGAGCAATTCAAGCTCACAGCGATCACAGCCTACCTGGATGGCAGCAACGGTTTCCGAAAGGTGGCTCAACACTTAGGTATCGATTTCAGCCTGCTTCGACGCTGGGTGGCCAGTTATCAGGCCAATAATGGCATTGGTCCAGGCTCGCATGGGCGGCGCTATACCAGTGATTTCAAACAGCAGGTGCTTAGCTATATGCACGAGCATCGGCTTTCGCTGCGCCAGACCGCTGCCCACTTTGGTCTTGGGCAGTCCTCTCAGATAGGCATTTGGCAGCGGCAGTACTACAGTGGCAGTCCTGCACCCTCTACTGCCATCAAGCCAAGAAAGCCAATCGACGTGTCGAAGAAGATCAAGCCTGCCAAACCCACCGATACCAATGATGATCAGAAGTCTCGAGATCAGCTGATGGCTGAACTTGAGTACCTGCGCATGGAGAATGCTGTCCTAAAGGAGCTCAAGGCTCTGCGCGAGGAAAAGGAACGAACACGCGGGAAAAAGTCCTGATCGTTTCCAAACTCAAGCGCAGATTTCCTTTGCCTGACCTCCTTCAACTGGTCGAGCTGGCGCGCAGCACCTTCTACTACCAGCTCAAAGCTCAGCAGAAGCCAGATCGGCATGCTGAGCTCAAGGCATTGGTGCATCGCGTCTACCACGAGCAGAAAGGGCTTTATGGTTATCGCCGTATCGCACTCGTAATCAGGAAGGAAAAGCGGGTGAACAAGAAGGTCATTGAACGGCTGATGGCTGAGCAGGGATTGAAATCAGTAGTGCGCCCCAAGAAATATCGCTCCTATCGAGGTACCGTCGGTAAAGTGGCAGCGAATGTACTGGAGCGAAATTTTATCGCTCAACGCCCAAACCAAAAGTGGGTGACTGACGTAACCGAGTTCAAAGTAGCTCAACAGAAGCTCTATCTGTCGCCCGTGATGGATTTGTACAACGGCGAAATCGTGGCCTACGAAATGGCCAGCCGCCCGTGCTATAGCCTGGTTGGGAACATGCTTGGCAAAGCGCTCGATTGCCTGGGAGAGAAACCGAAGCTCGTGCTGCATTCGGATCAGGGATGGCATTACCAGCAGGCGCAATACCGCCGTAAGCTAAGCGAATGTGGGGTAAAGCAGAGCATGTCTCGAAAAGGCAATTGCCTGGACAACGCGGCCATGGAAAGCTTCTTCGGCACGCTCAAGTCTGAGTTTTTCTACCTGAAGCGTTTCGAGAGCATTGATGAGCTGAGAGCGGGTCTGGATGAGTACATTCACTACTACAACCATGATCGCATCAAGCTGAGGCTCAATGGCCTGAGCCCTGTGGAGTACAGGGCTCAGGCTGCAGCTTAAAACTGTCCAACTTTTGGGGGGCAGTCCATTGATGTAGGAGCGGGCTTGCCCGCGAAGAGGCCCGCAGCCTCAACGCACCAGGCAAGGCCGTTTGTTATCGAAGCTCCAACCCGGAATCAGGAACTGCATCGCCACGCTGTCATCCCGCGCGCCCAGCCCCATGTTGCGGTAGCACTCATGGGCCTTGGCCAGCTGGTCTTCATCCAGTTCCACGCCCAAGCCCGGCCGTGCTGGCACTCGCACATGCCCGTCGACAATGCGCAGCGGCTCACGGGTCAGGCGCTGGCCATCCTGCCAGATCCAGTGGGTGTCGATCGCCGTGATTTCACCCGGCGCCGCAGCCGCCACCTGGGTGAACATCGCCAGCGAAATATCGAAGTGGTTATTGGAATGAGAACCCCAGGTCAGCCCCCAGTCGTTGCACATCTGCGCCACCCGTACCGAACCCTGCAAGGTCCAGAAGTGAGGGTCGGCCAGCGGAATGTCCACCGACTGCAACTGAATGGCATGGCCCATCTGTCGCCAGTCGGTGGCAATCATGTTGGTTGCGGTAGGCAGCCCGGTGGCGCGGCGGAACTCGGCCATCACCTCGCGGCCCGAGTAACCGTTCTCGGCGCCACAGGGGTCTTCGGCATAGGCCAGCACATCGTGCTTGTCACGGCACAGGGCGATGGCCTCCTTCAGCGACCACGCGCCATTGGGGTCGAGCGTGATGCGCGCTTCGGGGAAGCGTTCGGCCAGCGCTGTCACGGCCTCCATCTCTTCTTCACCACGCAGTACGCCGCCCTTGAGCTTGAAGTCGCTGAAGCCATAGCGCTGCTTCGCCGCTTCGGCCAGGCGCACGACCGCCTCAGGGGTCAGGGCCTTTTCGTGGCGCAGGCGGAACCAGTCGTCCTCGCTGTCGGCTTCGTTGCGGTAGGCCAGGTCGGTCTGCTGGCGGTCGCCGATGTAGAACAGGTAGCCGAGCATCTTCACCGCATCACGTTGCTGCCCCTCGCCCAACAATGCTGCCATCGGCACGTTCAGGTGTTGGCCGAGCAGGTCGAGCAACGCCGACTCGATGGCCGTTACCGCATGCACGGTGATGCGCAGGTCGAAGGTCTGCAGGCCGCGGCCCGCCGAGTCGCGGTTGGCGAAGGTCTGGCGCATGGCATTGAGCACACGCTGGTAATGGCCGATTGGCTGGCCGACCACCAGGCTGCGGGCGTCCTCCAGGGTCTGGCGAATCTTCTCGCCGCCGGGCACTTCGCCCAGGCCGGTGTTGCCGGCGCTGTCGCGCAGCACCACCACGTTGCGGGTGAAGTACGGGCCATGGGCGCCACTGAGGTTGAGCAGCATGCTGTCATGGCCGGCCACGGGGACCACGCGCAGGTCGGTGACCACCGGGGTGCTGGTGTGAAGGGTCTGCATATTCATGAGGGTTGTCTCGCAGTCATCAGTGGGTCTGGCCCAGGGCCGAAGGGGCCTTGAGGTCATCGGAAGGGACGCCCTTGGGGCGAATGCGTACGAAGAAGATGGCAATCGCCGCCAGCACCGAGGTCACCGCCAGGCCGTACAGCCCGCCCTGGATCGAGCCAGTCTGCTGCTCCAGCAAGCCGAAGGTGGTGGGGGCAACGAAGCCGCCGAGGTTGCCGACCGAGTTGATCAGGGCAATCACCGCCGCAGCGATGCGGGCGTCCAGGTAGCCTTGGGGGATTGGCCAGAACAGTGACGACGCTGACTTGAAGCCGATCGCGGCGAAGCACACGGCGACGAAGGCGAACACCGGCCCACCCGTGGTGGACATGAACATGCCCGTGGCAGCGACCAGCAGGGCGCCGGCCACCCAGGCCTGCTGGAACTTCCAGCGAGCGGAACCGGCAGCGAAGGCGTACATGGCCAGGATCGAGATCAGCCAAGGGATCGAGTTGAAGAAGCCGACCTGCATGTCACTGAGGTCGCCCATGCGCTTGATGATGCTGGGCAGCCAGAAGGTGGCGGCATAGATGGTCAGCTGGATGCAGAAGTAGATCAGGCAGAACAGCACGATCTGGCGGTCCTTGAGCAGGCTCCAGGCCGACGGCCTGACCGCGCCGATGGCCTCACGCGCTTGCTGCTCGCGGTCGATGGTGGCGACCAGCGCGTCCTGCTCGGCCTTGCTCAGCCACTTGGCGTCCTGCGGCTTCGAGTCGAGCCAGAAGAACACAAAGAAGCACAGCGCCACCGAGGCCATGCCTTCAATGAACAGCATCCACTGCCAACCATGCAGGCCCAGGCCCTGGATCTGCATCAACGCCCCGGCCAGCGGCCCGGAAATCAACGAAGCCAGCGCCGAGCCACTGAGGAAGATGGCAATGGCCTTGCCGCGCTCTGCCGCCGGCAGCCAGCGGGTGAAGTAGTAGATCACGCCAGGAAAGAAGCCTGCTTCGGCCACCCCGAGCAGAAACCGCAACACGTAGAACTGGGTTTCGTTCTGCACGAAGGCCATGGCCGTGGCCACCAGCCCCCAGGTGAACATGATACGGGTCAGCCACAGCCGGGCACCGACCTTTTGCAGCAGCATGTTCGAAGGGACTTCGAACAGCGCGTAACCGATGAAGAACAGCCCGGCACCAAAGCCAAAGGCCGCAGCGCTGATGCCCAGGTCGCTTTCCAGGTGCGGGCGGACGAAGCCGATGTTGACGCGGTCGAGGTAGTTAACGATGAACATGATGACGAACAGCGGCAGGACGTGGCGCTTGACCTTGGCCACGGCACTGGCCAACGCGTCGCCTTCATGCCGGGCAGACGGAGCGAGGGTGTCGTTCACTTGCGGATCTCCCACTAATTGTTTTTGTGCGGGTCGGGTTGTCTGACATGGCAGTGGGGAGGAGCTTATGCGCAGCGAGGTTGTACGACAAGATCACAAACGTCGGCAAAACAGCAAAATACAAGCTGTCACAATGCCAATTTGATCCGAACATGCAAAAACACATCAACTACATGCTGAATTGGATGCGCGAAAAATCGGCAAAAAATATTTCTATCGATTAACTTGTCGTACAAGCTAATCAAGAAGCGGATCACACATGGAACCGGAACACGCTCGCAAACGCGGCCATAGCCGCGCCCATGACCTGGTTTCCAGCCTGACCCAGCAGATTCTGCTGGGCACCTTCAAACCAGGCGACAAACTGCCTTCGGAAAACACCTTGGTGCGCGAGCACGGGGTCAGCCGCACAGTGGTTCGCGAAGCCTTGTCGAAGCTGCAGGCCTCTGGGCTGGTGGAGCCGCGCCACGGGATCGGTACGTTCGTGATGGAGCGCCAGGCCCAGGCCGGGCTGCGCGTAGCGGCGGAGAGCGCGGCGAATGTGCGCGATCTGCTGGAGCTGCGTATTGGCCTTGAGGGCCAGGCTGCCGCGCTGGCCGCACTGCGTCGTGACGAGGGGCAACTGGCGCGCATGCGCCAGGCGCTGGATGACTATCAGGACCTGGCCGCTGCCGGCGACAGCTGTATCGAAGCCGACCGGCGCTTTCACCTGCTGATTGCCGAGGCCACCGGCAATCTGTATTTCACCGAGATGCTGCTGCAACTGGGTAACGGCCTGATACCGCGCAACCGCATGGCCTTGGCCGAGCGCGCGGGGGCCAAGCTGGCGCGGCAAGCGTACCTGGCCAACCTGGAGCATGAGGCAATCCTCAATGCCATCCGCCGACAAGACCCGGATGCGGCACGGGCGGCGGTATGCCTGCACCTGTCCAACAGCCGCGACCGGCTATTGCCGGACTGACTGTCAGGCAGTGCAAGGCCTCGGGCTTGATGCTACGAACAGAGTGGCGTGCAGGGTGGCCGTTACAGCCAGCTACCCTGCCTTCACTTCACCAGGTCAGGCAGATCTTGCCGAAATGCCGGTTGCTCTCCTGGTAACGGAACGCCTCGACGATCTGTTCCAGTTCGAAATGCTTGTCCACCACCGGCCGCAGGCCGTTGGCATCGATCGCCCGCACCATCGCCTGCTGCTGCGCTCGGCTGCCAACCAGCACCCCTTGCAGCCGAATCTGCCGCACCAGCGCCTGCACCAGCGGCAACTGCCCGGCCACCCCGGTAAGGATGCCGATCAGCGAAACATGCCCGCCAATGCGCGCAGCAATCATCGACTGCTCCAGCGTCGCCGGGCCGCCCACTTCAATCACATGATCGACACCGCGGTTGCCAGTCAGCTCGCGCACCTTCTCACCCCAGGCCGGGGTGCTCTTGTAGTTGATCAGGTGGTCGGCACCCAGGGCCTTCAGGCGCTCCAGCTTGGCATCGCTGGACGAGGTGGCGATCACGGTCGCGCCCGCCAGCTTGGCGAACTGCAGGGCGAAAATCGACACACCGCCGGTACCCTGCACCAGCACCGTGTCGCCGGGCTTGAGGTGATCATCGCTCATCAACGCGCGCCAGGCGGTAAGGCCGGCGGTGGTCAGGGTGGCAGCCTCGGCATGGCTGAAACCCTGGGGCGCCAGGGTGAAGGCGGTGGCGCGGGCAGTCACCTGCTCACGGGCGTAGCCATCGATGCCGTCGCCGGGCACCCGGGCAAAGCCCTCGACATTGGCCTGGCCATCGAGCCAGTCGGGGAAGAAGGTGCTGACCACATTGTCGCCGACCTGGAACTCAGTGACGCCAGCCCCCACCGCAACCACCTCGCCGGCGCCATCGGCCATGGGGATGCGTCGCTCGCTTGGGCCCCACATGCCGCTGACCACGGCGAAATCGTGGTAGTTGAGGGAACTGGCGTGCAGGCGCACGGTAATCTCGCCGGCCTGGGGGGCCTGGGCCTCGCAGGTGCCTACCTCGACCTTGTCGTAGCCGCCGCCGGGTTGTACGTAGATGGCCTTGCTGCTCATGGGTGGGTCTCCGTATCAGAGCAAAGAATGGGGTTCAGCATAGACAGATCCGGCCCTTTCGCGGGCACGCCCGCTTCCACAGGGGCACTACAGGACCCGAGACGTGCGCAATACCTGTGGGAGCGGGCATGCCCGCGAAGAGGCCCGCATGGCCAACACACGCATCAGCCCAGCATCACCTTCAACGCTCGGCAATCCGCCGCATGCCAATCCACCAGTTCCGGCCAGGGATTGTCCGGCAGGTTCACCAGCACCGTGCGCGCCCCCGCCGCCCGCCCGCAGTCCAGGTCAAAGCGGTAATCCCCCACCATCACCAGTTCGCTCGGTGTCACGCCCCAGGCGCTGGCAATCTTCAGCAGCCCATCCGGGCTCGGCTTGGGCGCAGCCTCGTCACGCCCGAGAATGTGTTCCACCGGGAAGCAGTCCGCCAGGCCGATGGCCTCCAGCGTTACATGCGCCAGCTCACGCGCATTGCGGGTCAGAATACCCAGCCGGCACCCGCGCCCGGCCAACTCGCGCACCAGTTCCACCGCCCCGGTGGCCGCCGTGGAGGCCGTTGCCAGGTCCCTTTCGTGCTCCAGCAACCAGGCATGCTTGGCCGCCGCTTCCGCCGTCGGCAAGGCCGCCAGGTGGGTGAGGATGTCGTGTTCGGCCGGGATGTCCAGCGCCACCCGAATGGCGGCGAAGTCGTGCACGGCCACGGTCAGGGTGCCGTCCATGTCGAACACCCAGTTGCGCACCTCGCCCAGGCTCATGCCCAGTCCTTGCGATGGCGAATCAGGCCTTCCTGGCTCGACGATGCCACCAGTTGCCCGGCCTGGTTGAAAATGCTGCCGCGGCAGAAGCCACGGGAATTACCGGCCCAGGGGCTATCGGTGGCGTACAGGAGCCACTGGTCGGCGCGCAGGTTGCCGTGAAACCACAGCGAATGGTCCAAGCTGGCGATCTGCATGTCGCGCTGCCACACCGATTTGCCATGGGGCAGCAACGCCGTGGTCAGCAGGCCGAAGTCCGAGGCGTACGCCAGCATGTACTTGTGCAAGGCAGGCACGTCCGGCAGGTTGCCGTCGGCGCGGAACCAGGCGTACTTCACCGGGTCGCCCGGCTTGGGGTTGAACGGGTCGCGCTCGGTGACCGGGCGGATCTCGATCGGCTTGGCACACAGCACCTTGTCGCGAATGCGCTCGGGCAACTGGTCGGCCATGGCACGGGCCAGTTCGACTTCGGTAGGCAGGTTTTCCGGGCCGACCACGTCAGGCATCTGCGCCTGGTGCTCGAAGCCTTCCTCGTCGTACTGGAACGATGCACTGCAGGTGAAGATGGTCTGGCCCTTCTGGATCGCCGTCACCCGTCGTGTACTGAAGCTGCCGCCATCGCGCACGCGGTCTACCGAGTACACCACTGGAAGGCTGGCATCGCCCGGGCGCAGGAAGTAGCCGTGCAACGAATGCACATGGCGCGCGTCCTCGACTGTCTGGCTGGCAGCCGACAACGACTGGCCCAGCACTTGGCCACCGTAAAGCTGGCGGAAGCCCAGGTCCTGGCTACGTCCACGGAACAGGTTCTCCTCGATGGATTCGAGGCTCAACAGGTCGACTAGGTCGTCCAACACATGACTCATCGGCGGTTCTCCGTAGGAGCGAGCCTAGCTCGCGATGCGCCGCCCGAGCGGCGCTCGATTTCACAGGCGCTGAACGTGTTACGGGCAAGCGCCTTCCAAGTAGGCAAATGATACAGCGTTTGTCATTCGCGCCGGGCATGGCAGTGCATTCAGGCGCGCAGGGTGCGCTCCCAGTGCGCGCGATCGATCCGGTACAGCACATGCGGGCGCAGCGGGTGGCCGATGGGCAGGCGGGGGTGTTCGAAGCTGCCGTGCAGGTCCTGCTGCATGCCGATAGCTTGCATCACCTTTTGCGACGGCAGGTTGCATTCGCTGGTGAACGACACGACCTCCTCCAGGCGCAATTGGGCAAAAGCACAACGCAGGCAGGTCCACGCCGCCTCGCTGGCAAAGCCCAGGCCCCAGTGGCGACGTGCCAAGCGCCAGCCGATCTCCACCGCCGGGGCAAAAGGCGCGTCGAAGTTGACATTGAGCAACCCGGTCATGCCGATGAACGCGCCACTGTCCTTGCGCTCCAGGGCCCACAAACCAAAACCGTATTCATTGAAATGCCCACGCACGCGGCCGATCAACGCAGCCGCCTCAACGCGCGTCAGCGGCGCCGGAAAGTAGCGCATTACCTGTGGGTCGGCGCACAGCGCGGCGAACTCGCGCAAGTCATCGTCATGCCATTGGCGCAGCACCAGCCGTGCGCTTTCCAGTTCGAGGATGGGGGTCATCGGGCCTGCTCCGGTTTACCGCCTTGCAGTTTACAGCGTAGGCGCGGGCGCGGGTTTCACCCAGCCGGCAGCCGCCAAATGCAATTTTCACACGCCCTTCACCGGCCCCCGACAGGCCGCTTGGCAGGATGCCGCCATCCACCACCGCGCCAGCCGCGGCACTGCCAACGGAGCAACGCATGCTATCGAGCAACACCCTGGGGCACCCCGCCATTCATGCCCGGCGCAAGCGACGCCTGACTCGCAAAGCCGTCGGAGCCGCCCTGGGCCTGTGCATGGTCGTGGCGGCGTTGACCACCTGGCTGGCGACGAGGACGCATATCGTGGACCTTGGCAACGAGCAACAACTGACTGACAGTGGCCTGCTGCAGGACTGGGCCGACGGTGCGGTGATCGTGATGATTCGCCACGCCGAACGCTGCGACAGCGCCCCCGGCCCCTGCCTGGACGACCCCACGGGGATCACCCTGAGCGGTAGCCAGGCCGCTGCCCGCGTTGGCCAAGGGCTGCACCAGCTGGGCCTGATCAAAGCCGACCTGCTCAGCAGCCCTAAACTGCGCACCCGGCAAACCGCGCACTTCATACTGGGTCAGGCGGTGGCCAGCGAGGACTGGCTCGAAAGCTGCGACAACCAGTTCGCCACCGAAGCGCTTGCACACAAACGCGCGGGCCACAACCTGGTGCTGGTGACTCACAACGGCTGCATCGACCACTTTGCCCGCCAGCAGCACGTTGCTGGCGGCGAACGTCAAAGCAACTATGCCAGCGCCCTGTTTGTATCGGTGGATGGCAATGGCAAGGCACGCATCCTGGGGCGCTTGAACGAACCGGACTGGCAACGGGTATTGGCCAGCACAGGAAAATAGCCTATGTGGGAGCGGCCTTGTGTCGCGATTGGGCTGCGCAGCAGCCCCAAAATTTCAGCGCAGATGCACACATTGCTGGGGCTGCTGCGCAGCCCAATCGCGACACAAGGCCGCTCCCACAAAGGGCCGGTACCGGCGCAAGAAACAGGTACTCCCATTGCAGTCACCCGTCATGGCAAGATCAGCACTGGCCCTGATTGCGACCCCATCCATGCCGTTGCCGTTGATCTACCACGAAGATTACAGCCCGGAGTTCCCCGCTGAACACCGCTTCCCGATGGACAAGTTCCGCCTGCTGCACGACCACCTGGTTGGCAGCGGGCTGACCACCGACCAGGCCCTGCTGCGCCCGGACATCTGCCCCAACGACATCCTCGCCCTGGCCCACGACCGCAGCTACATTGAGCGCTACATGAACGGCGAACTGTCGCGCGAGGACCAGCGCCGCCTCGGCCTGCCCTGGAGCGAGGCCCTGGCCCGGCGTACCGTGCGCGCCGTCGGTGGCTCACTGCTGACTGCCGAGATGGCGCTGCAGCACGGCATCGCCTGCCACCTTGCCGGTGGCACCCACCACGCCCATTACGACCACCCCGCCGGCTTCTGCATTTTCAACGACCTGGCGGTCATCAGCCGCTACCTGCTGGAAGCAGGCCGGGTACACCGGGTGCTGATCTTCGACTGCGACGTGCACCAGGGTGACGGCACCGCGCGCATCCTGCACGACACGCCCGAGGCCATCACCGTGTCGCTGCACTGCGAGCAGAACTTCCCCGCCCGCAAGGCACAAAGCGACTGGGACATCCCCCTGCCCCGAGGCATGGGCGACGCGGCCTACCTGAAGGTGGTGGACGACGCTCTCAACTACCTGCTGCCGCTTTATCAACCCGACCTGGTGCTGTATGACGCCGGTGTCGATGTGCACAAGGACGACGCCCTGGGCTACCTGCAGCTGACCGACGCAGGCGTTGCCGCCCGTGACGAAGCCGTGCTGCGCCACTGCCTGGGCCGCGACATCCCGGTGATGGGCGTGATCGGCGGAGGCTACAGCAAGGACCGCACAGCCTTGGCCAGACGCCACGGCATCCTTCACCACAGCGCGGCACGTGTCATAGGTTGTTCACAATGACTGTGGAACCGCTTGTGGATAACCTGCGCGAAAGGCGCTGTAGCCCTTTACTGGCAAGGCCTGCATAACACTGGCTATTTTTTGATCAGTGCTTCCATGGGCAGCGCTGCGGTAGAATGCGCCTCTTTTCCACAGCCTGCTGCCCACCATGCCCGATCTGACCCCCGCATCCCCTCCCCCCGCTGTCGTCATCGGTGGCGGCCCCGCCGGCCTGATGGCTGCCGAAGCACTGGCCAAGGCAGGCTTGGCGGTCGAGGTGTTCGATGCCATGCCTTCAGTGGGCCGCAAGTTCCTGCTGGCGGGCGTCGGCGGCATGAACATCACCCATTCCGAGCCCTACCCGGCGTTCGTGGCACGCTATGCCGAACGCCAGGGCGAAATCGAGGCCCTGCTACGCGACTTCGATGCGGACGCGTTGCGCCAGTGGATTCATGGTTTGGGCATCGAAACCTTCGTCGGCACCTCGGGCCGGGTGTTCCCCACCGACATGAAAGCCGCACCGTTGCTGCGTGCCTGGCTCAAGCGCCTGCGCGACAACGGGGTAGTTATCCACACCCGCCATCGCTGGCTGGGCTGGAACACCGATGGCAGCTTGCGAATTGCTTATCCACAGGGCGAACGTCAGGTGAAAGCCTCGGTCGTGGTGCTGGCGCTGGGTGGCGCCAGCTGGGCGCGCTTGGGTTCTGACGGCAGCTGGCAACCGCTGCTGGCAGAACGGGCTGTGGATATCTCGCCTTTGCAGCCGAGCAACTGCGGTTTTGAAGTAGAGGGCTGGAGCGCGCTGCTCAAGGACAAGTTCGCGGGCGCACCGCTGAAGAACATAGCCCTCAGCGTCCCGGGCAGCCCACCGCGCAAGGGCGAGTTCATCCTCACCGCTCAAGGCGTGGAAGGCAGCCTGGTGTATGCCTGGTCGGCACCGGTACGCGAGGCCATCCACCGTGAAGGCCGCGGGGTACTGTTGCTCGACCTGCTGCCGGACAAGCCTGTGGACAAGATTGCCCAGGCACTGGCCAAACCACGCGGTTCACGCTCCATGGCCAAGCACCTGCACAGCCAGCTGGGGATTGATGGGGTCAAGGCGGCACTGCTGCGCGAACTGACCGATCAGGCGACCTTTGCCGACGTTGATGCTCTGGCCCGGGCCATCAAGGCATTGCCCATCACCCTGGTACGCACGCGGCCGCTGGATGAAGCGATCAGCAGTGCCGGCGGGGTCCGCTTCGAGGGGCTGGATGAGGGGTTGATGGTCAAGGCCGTGCCGGGGGTGTTCTGTGCCGGCGAGATGCTGGACTGGGAGGCGCCGACCGGGGGTTATCTGCTCACGGCGTGCTTTGCCAGCGGCTTGCGCGCCGGGCGGGCCGCGGCGGATTGGGTGCGGGATTCCTGACAGATTGCCTGGGCGGCTTCCACAAGTACTGCGTCAATCCAGATTGTGCAGCCCATGTGGGAGCAACTGTCTTGCTCAATTTCTGAAAGCTGGCGCGATCCGTGTGGGAGCGGCCTTGCGTCGCGAAAGGGCTGCACAGCAGCCCCGGGGTTTCAGCGTCGATGCAAATAATGCCGGGGCCGCTTCGCGGCCCTTTCGCGACACAAGGCCGCTCCCACAGGCCGGTGTTCAGCCTCAGCCCAGCGCAGTGTAGAGAAACATCATCACCGCAAACCCGCCCATCAACCCTGGGTAATGGAGCTGGGTGCAGCGCTGGGCATCAAGGTCGAGCCGGCGCTGGAAGCCCTGAAAGTCGCCGTACACATCTAAAGCCTGGCGCAGTCCTTGTGGGAGCGGCCTTGCGTCGCGAATGGGCCGCAAAGCGGCCCCAAAACCTCAAGGCTTGCGCTTGCGCGGCCCACCATTGAAGCTCGGCACCTTGCGTACAGCCTTCACCGCCGGTTCCGCACTGCCGGCTTCACTGCTGTCCATCCAGCGCCCCAGCCCGCGCTTGGCGCTGTTTTCTTTCGGCTTCTTGGGCTTCTTCGGTTTCTTGATAACCTGCCCACTGGCATCGGTCATCGGCACCCGGTGCTCGGGGATGAAATCCGGCTCTTCATGACGCGGCAGGGTTTGCCGGGTCAGCACCTCGATAGCCGCCAGCAGTTGCACTTCATCCGCACACACCAGCGAAATCGCCTCGCCCTTGTTGCCCGCCCGCCCGGTACGCCCGATGCGGTGCACGTAGTCTTCGGCAACGATCGGCAGGTCGAGGTTGACGACCAGCGGCAAGTCATCGATATCCAGGCCGCGGGCCGCCACATCGGTCGCCACCAGCACTTGCACCTCACGGGCCTTGAAGCTGTCCAGCGCACGCTGGCGGGTCGCCTGTGGGCGATCACCGTGGATGCCGTCGGCATTCACGCCTTCGGTCAGCAAGCGCTCCACCAGCTGATCGACGCCATTGCGGGTCTTGGCGAACACCAGCACCTGCTTCCAGCGCTGCTTGCGCAGCAGGTGGCAGAACAGGTCGGCCTTGCGCTTCTTGTCCACAGGCACCAGCCACTGCTTGACGCTGGTGGCCGTGGCGTTGCGCGGGCTCACTTCGATACTGAGCGGGTCATTCAGCGCCAGCCCCGCCAGCATGCGAATCTGATCGGAGAAGGTGGCGGAAAACAGCAGCGTCTGGCGCTTGCGCGGCAGTGCCGCATACACCGACTGCAGCTCTTCGGCAAAGCCCAGGTCCAGCATGCGGTCGGCTTCATCCAGCACCAGGGTCTGCACCTGGTTGAACTTCACGGCGTTCTGCCGGAACAGGTCGAGCAAGCGGCCAGGGGTAGCCACCAGCAGGTCGACACCCCGGCGCAGGCGCATCATCTGTGGGTTGATACTGACCCCGCCATACACCGCGTAAGTACTCAGCGGCAGGTTCTCGGCGTATTCGCGCACGTTGTTGTGCACCTGCTCGGCCAGCTCGCGAGTGGGCACCAGCACCAAGGCGCGGATCGAGTTGCTGGCCACCTTCTCGCCCTCCAGCGCCAGGCGCTGCAGCACAGGCAGGGCAAAGCCTGCGGTCTTGCCGGTACCGGTCTGGGCTGCGGCCATCAGGTCGCGGCCGGCCAGCACGGCGGGGATGGCTTTGGCCTGCACCGGGGTCGGGGTGGTGTAGTCCAGTTGCTGCAGCGTGCGCAGCAGCGGTTCGATCAGGCCGAGTTTGGCGAAATTCATGGCAATACCGTCAGGGGGTTCAGCGAAGGCGGCAAGTTTACCGCATCGCCCCTGCCTACTTGCAGATTTCACCTTTCAACGGTGGCACAGGGTCAGGCGCCTTGCGCCACTGCGGCAGGCCGATCAGCACCACCGCACCGATGATCACTGCCATCGCCACACACTCTTCAGCGCCAATCTGCTCACCGGCAAAGACGATCCCCAGCAGCACCGCCACCGCCGGGTTGACGTAGGCGTAGCTGGTGGCCGCTGCCGGGCGCACGTGCTTGAGCAGGTACATGTAGGCACTGAACGCCAGGATCGAACCGAAGAACACCAGATAGGCCAGCGCCCCCCAGCCAGCGGCGGTCGGCAGCTGTGTCATGCGTTCGCCCGATAGCACACTGCCCAGCAACAGCACCGCACCCCCGACCAGCATTTCCGCTGCGCTGGCCATCGGCCCCTGGGGCAGCGGCAAGGTCTTGCTCCACACCGAGCCGAACGCCCAGGACGCCGCCGCGAAGATGATCAGCGCCGCACCTATCGGGCTTGCCTGCAGGTTGGAGCCCAGGTTCAGCAGGCCGATGCCCACCAGCCCAAGGGCTATCCCCGCCCATTCCAGCTTCGAATTGCGGTGCCCGAACAACAGGCCGAACAGCAAGGTGAACAGCGGCACCGTCGCCACCGCCAAAGCCGCCACCCCCGAAGCCACGCCGGCATGCTCAGCCACGGTTACCCCGCCGTTGCCACAGCTGAGCAACAAGAAACCGATCGCCCCTGCCGCCCGCCATTGTGGCCAGGTAGGTGCCGGCACGCCGCGCCAACGCAGGAAGCCGTACAGCAGGCCACCGGCGATCAGGAAGCGCACACCGGCCATGAGCATCGGAGGCCAGCTCTCGACGCCGATGCGAATGAACAGGTAAGTGGAACCCCAGACCAGATACAGGGCCAGGAAGGCGCCAATCAGCAGCAGCGGGAAACGACGGGAGGCAGGCATGGGGAAAACTCGAAATCCGTTTACGGGTGCCTCAGTTTAACGGCCTGCCTGGGTGAAGGGACGTTACAGAACGGGTTCAAATGAGCGGCACAATTCTGGTGCATCCGGTGTGGTTGGCTTATCGCCTGGGACGATCACCTGCCAGCCCCTGACCGTACTTGGCCAGCGCTTCGCGCACTTTCGCAGCCGGGGTCTTCTGCAGCCGGCAAAGCAGCTCGTGCGACAGTTGCTGAACCCCGTGGTCCTGGCGCAACACACCCGCCAGATGCTGCAGCAGGTTGGCGGCCATTTCGGCATCGGCCATGGCCCGGTGCGCGGTCCCCGTGTCTGGCAACCCAGCCCAGCGTGTCAAAGTGCCCAGCTTGTGGTTCGGCGCGGCGGGCAGCAGCCGCCGTGACAGCAACAGGGAACACGCGAAGGGCTGGCTGCGGCTGCGGCCAATACGGCTCAGCTCGTAATCCCAGAACTTCTGGTCGAAAGCAGCGTTGTGCGCCAACAATGGGGTGCCACCGACGAACTCGGCCACCTCGTCCATCACTTTCTCCACCGGCGGCGCACTGCGCAGCATGGCGGTGGTGATGCCGGTCAGCCCTGCGACGAAAGCCGGCACCGGCACGCCAGCGTTCATCAGGCTCTGGTAGCGCTCGACAATGCGCCCACCCTCGAGCATTACCACCGCCACCTCGGTGGCACGGCAGCCGGTACCGGGGGAAATGCCGGTGGTTTCAAAGTCGATGACAGCGATACGTTCCATGAAAAGACCTTAGTGTTTGAGCAACAGCGCGCCTTCGATGGGCACGTAGCGGGTGGCAGCACGGATCAGTGACAACGCCGTCAGCCCCGGCACGCCATACACCACCGCTTCGGTGCCATGGCGCTGGATTACCCGCTCCAGCAGCAGGTCGAAGTCACCGTCACCGGAGGCCAGCACCACCTGGTCGACCCGGCTGGCCGCGTCGATCACATCCAGGGTAATGCCCACATCCCAGTCACCTTTGGCCGAGCCATCGCTGCGCTGGATGAACGGTTTGAGGCGCACCTCGAAACCGAGGTTGCGCAAGATCTGCTGGAACTGCTGTTGTTTGCTGTCGCCACGGTCGATGGCATAGGCCACCGCCTCGACGATCTGGCCTTCGCGGCTGACATCGGCCCACAGGGCGGTGTAGTTGAAATGGCAGCCGTGGGCCTGGCGCACGGTGTAATAGAGGTTCTGCACATCGGCGAACAGCGCGATCTTTTTCACCTGGGAACCTCATTTTTGGCCTGGAGTGCTGGGGGGCTGCTGCGCAGCCCTTCGCGGGCACGCCCGCTCCCACAGGTATCGCGCGTACACCTGTGGGAGCGGGCGTGCCCGCGAAGGGGCGCAAAGCGCCCCCGGAAATGCCAGCAGTATGCCAGACCTGTCAGACGTAAGAATCGTCGTCCGAGAAGAACCCGCCGTCATCGTTGCCGAAACCACCGTCGGCGTATCCACCCTGGTCACTGCCCCAGCCACCGTTGTCAGCCACTTGCTGCTGCCCACCCTGGTCGTTCCAGCCGCCACTGTCGCTGGCTGGCGCCGGCTCTTCCTTGATGACCTCGACCACTTCTTCCGGTTGCGAGTTGTGGTTGAACAGGCTGCTGATACCCTGCGCCAGCAGCACACCACCGGCCACACCGGCGGCGGTCTGCATGGCCCCGCCAAGGAAGCTGCTGGCCCCGCTGCGCGCAGGCGCGGCGCCATAGCCAGGCTGCGGCGCCTGAGGCTGGGCGAAACCCGGTGCCGACGGCTCGCGCCAGCCACCACCGGACGCTACAGGGGGCGCCGAAGGGCGCTGTGGCTGCACCGCCGGCGCTGCGTTGCGCCCACCCGAACCAAAGATGCTGGACAAGAAACCACCCCCGCCATTGCTCGGCGCACTGCTGGTGGCTTGTGCCGCCTGAGCCTGGGCACGGGCCTGCTGCAGCTCGGCTTCCAGCTGCTTGTTCTGTTCGTCGAGGCGCTTGATTGCGGCCTCCTGCACCAAAATCGCCTGGGCCATGTAGTAAGGCGCCGCCGGTTGCTGACGCACGTGCTGCTCGATGCACGCCTGGGCTTGCGCGTCACGCGGCTGGCTCGGGTCTTCGGCTTGCTTGAGGCGGCCGAACAGGCCGTCAATCAGGGTTTGTTCTTCAGTGTTCATGGGGCGACCTCGTGGGGTAGCGGGACATCGGACAGCGTCAAAGATGGGGCGTACAGGCGCGGGATTCAATCACTGCTGCGGTGAAACTTTTTTCAGCAAGTGACAGCCCCAGGCCTGCTTTGGGCTAAAGTTAGGCCCCTGTTTTTACTGCCATGCGATGTTGACTGATGAATCCGCTGAGCGTTTTGCGCGACTCCTTGTACTTCTTCCGCCGTCACCTGCCAAACATCCTGCAGCTGTGCCTGCCGCTGGTGGTGGTGGAAGCCCTGGTCACCCAATTGCTGTACCGGCAGCTGGGCGACCAGGCATCACCGGCCTACGGCATGCTGGTCAGCCTGTTGTTCTACCCGCTGTACAGCGCAGCCCTGATCCTGTACCTGGACACGCGCAGCAACGGCCAGGAAATCGCCAAGCGCGACCTGTTCGCGCGCGCCCTGCAGCTGTGGCCGCAACTGGCCCTGCTGATCCTGATCAGCTCGCTACTGATCATGGCCGGCCTTGCGCTGTTCATCTTCCCGGGGGTGTGGATCATGATCAACCTGGTGTTCGCCGAGTACCTGCTGGTGCTGCGCGGCCGGCCGGTGGTGCAGGCGATGCGCGAAAGCGCAAGCATGACCACCGGGCATTTCATGCGCATCATGATCTGCGTGGTAGGCGTGCTGGCGCCGATCTGGCTGATCGACGGGCTGCTGCTGATGGCCTTCCCCGAGCCATCACCTGGGATGGAACTGGCCATGGACAGCCTCAGCGGCTTCCTGCAACTGTTCAGCACCGTGGTGCTGTATCGCCTGTTCATGTTGCTGGAAGGCGAAGCCAGCACCTGAGGCCACCGGGGAATGTTTTCGGCCTGCCGGGCTGCCCAGCCTTGGCGCCAGAGTGCACATCCTCAATGCTGTTCTAGGAGTGCACCATGAACGAAACCATTCAGGCCAGGTACGCCAGGTCTTTTCGCGGCAAGCTGTACATGCGCGCCGTCGACCGGGACATCCCACTACGCCTCAGCCGCAGTTCAGACAAGTTCAGCTGGGGCATTACCCCAGAGGATGACTGGTTGCAGGCGGGGGGAAGGCAGGACTCGCCGGTGATGGACTTTCATTACCACTCGCGGACCAACGATCGCCTGCACTACCGCATCAGCATGCCTGGGCGCCCGGAGACCAAGAAACTAGGGGTCAGCCGCAATGGTTATCTGGGCTTTTACTGGCATGCAGACGTTAGCGAATACTGGAAAATCGAGCCGCTGGCGCTGACAGATGAAGGCCTTGTCTGCCATCTGCGCGACCAGCGGGGCTACAGGGTCGGCGCCCTCACGGATACGCCGCACAGGAGTGGGGAGTGGGTAGCCTTGCTCAACGTCGAGGAAGGCGAAGTGATCACTTTCCTATTGAGGCAGGCAGATCAAGCTGCACTGGCGGGTGCAATACGATGAATGGCACGACCACTGACACGTCGTGGCCAGCGCATGATTTTTTCGGCCTGCCGCACTCGGTGGTGTGCATCAGCTCCCTCTCGGCTTGGCCCTGGCGGTAGCCTCGGCCACCAGAGGGTCGTCCGGCCAGTAATGCTTCGGATAGCGCCCTTTCAGGTCTTTCTTCACCTCGGCATAGGTCGTGCGCCAGAAGCTGGCCAGGTCCTGGGTCACCTGCACCGGCCGACGTGCCGGTGACAGCAGGTGCAGCTTGACCTGCTGCCGGCCGTTGGCGATGCGCGGGGTATCGGCAAGGCCGAACAGTTCTTGCAGACGCACGGCGAGAATCGGCGGGGTTTCGCTGTAATCCAGGCGGATGTTCGAGCCGGACGGCACGGCCAGATGCGCCGGGGCCTGTTCTTCCAGGCGTTGCGGCAGCGGCCAGGGCAGCAGGTTGCGCAGCATCGACGGCAAGTCCAGCGCGGCAAAGTGGCTGAGGCGCGATACTTTGCTCAGGTAAGGCTGCAACCAGTCTTCCAGGCTGGCCAGCAGGGCTTCGTCCCCCAGGTCAGGCCATTCGCTGTGGCCATCCTTCTGCAGGTCGAGCTGACGCAACAGCGCCACACGTGCCTGCCATTGCCGCAGTTCCGGCGTCCAGGTCAGCAGGTTCAAACCTTTGCGCCGGACCAGGCCAAGCAGCGCTCGGGCCCTGGCTTCATCATCCAGCCCGGGCAGCGGCTCGCGGCTGAGGACCAGTTCGCCAACCTTCACCTGGCGCTCGGCGCGCAACACCTGCTCGCGCTCGTCCCAATCAAGGATATCGACCCGCTCGACCTGTTCGGCCAGCACACCCTCGAGCAACGCCGGATCGAATTCGGCGGCCAGATAGATCCGCTCCTCACGCTGCCCCTGGCGGCTACCCAGGTCGGCGATCACCAGCCATGGGCACTTCATCAATGCATCGACTTCGCCAAACAGGGCCGCACGGCCGTTGGCGAGCCGATACTCCGCCCCGCCCGCCCGGCGCTGCTGGGCGACCCGGTCAGGGTAGGCCAGCGCCAACAGGGCGCCCAGCCAGCGCGGGTGGTCCGGGTCGGCAACCGGTGCACCGACCTTGCCACGCAACAGGCCACGGTATTGCCGGGCCAGCTGACGAGCACGCTGCACACCCCCCTGGCCGCCACGCGCAGCCTTGCTCTCACCGCTGACCAGCGCAAGCCGGCTGTGCAAGTCGGCACCACCGCCACGCTGGATGTCCCGCTCCCCCAGCAGTGCAGCCACATCGCATGCCATCTGTGCCAGGCCCAGGTCCTGGCCGCGCAGCAACAAGTGCGCGATGCGTGGGTGAGCCGGCAGTTCGGCCATGGCCTGGCCATGTTCGCTGAGGGTGTCGCGGCTGCCCGGCCGGAAGGCGCTGAGTCGCGCCAACAGGTCCTGTGCCTGGGCGAACGCTGCAGCTGGCGGCTGGTCGAGCCAGCGCAACTGCTCGGGGGTTACACCCCAGCGCGCCAGCTGCAGGGCCAGCCCGGCCAGGTCGGCCTGGAGAATCTCGGCACTGCCATGGGCGGCCAGCTGGTCATGCTGGGCCTCGGACCAAAGGCGGTAGCACACGCCGGGCTCCAGGCGGCCGGCACGCCCAGCGCGCTGGGTGGCACTGGCGCGGGAAATGCGCTGGGTGTCCAGGCGGGTCATGCCGCTGCCGGGGTCGAAGCGCGGCACCCGGGCCAGGCCTGCGTCGATCACCACGCGCACGCCATCGATGGTCAGGCTGGTCTCAGCGATGTTGGTGGCCAGCACCACCTTGCGCAACCCCTTGGCCGGCGGATCGATAGCGGCACGCTGGGCATTGAGGTCGAGTTCGCCATGCAGCGGGCACAGCAGAATCTCGGGTCGCGCCCCCAGGGCGTCCTGAAGGCTTTGGTGAACCCGGCGGATCTCGGCTTGCCCAGGCAGGAACACCAGCACGCTGCCGGTCTGGTCAGCCAGCGCATGCAACACGCTGTCCACCACCCGTGGCTCGATGAACTCGCCTGGCTGGAACGGCCGCCCCCAGCGGATATCCACCGGATGCATGCGCCCTTCGCTGCTGACCACCGGGGCGTCGTCCAACAGCCGCGACAGGCGCTCACCTTCCAGCGTCGCCGACATCAGCAGAATCTTCAGGGGCGGGTCGTCACGCAGCAACTCGCGGCCGTTAAGGCTCAGCGCAAGCGCGAGATCGGCATCCAGGCTGCGTTCGTGATATTCGTCGAAAATCAGCAGGCCCACCCCTTCCAGCGCCGGGTCGGCTTGCAGGCGGCGTGTGAGGATGCCTTCGGTCACCACTTCAATACGGGTTTTCGGGCCGACCTTGCTGTCCAGACGGATGCGGTAACCCACCGTTTCCCCAACCTGCTCGCCCAGCTCACTGGCCAGCCGTTCGGCCGCTGCCCGCGCAGCCAGGCGCCGTGGCTCGAGCATGAGGATGCTCTGCCCGGCCAGCCACGGTTCGTGCAGCAGCGCCAGTGGCACGCGGGTGGTCTTGCCAGCGCCAGGCGGCGCTTCAAGCACCACTTCGTCACGGTTTTCCAGAGCCTGGCGCAGGGCGGGCAAGGCAGCATCAATGGGTAATGAAATCATGGTGGTCCTCGAACAGTCTCGCGAGTATAACGGCGAACCCAGCCTGCTCTATCATGGTCTTAGCATCAGGCGCAGGCGCTTCGCTTGCCCTGCTGAATACTTTTCGGAGATTTACATGCGTATCTCGACCCGCGTCATCGGTGGCGCCCTCATCGCCACCCTGCTGACCCAACTGACGGCCTGCGGCACCATTTTCTACCCGGACCGGCGCGGCCAGATCGGCGGCAAGATCGACCCTGTGGTTGCTGCAATGGATGCCATCGGTATCCTGTTCTACGTGATCCCGGGGCTCATTGCCTTCGGCATCGACTTTGCCACCGGCGCCATTTACTACCCAGGTGGCCGCACTGCCCAGGTTGACCCGGCCAAACTGCAGGAAGCCGTCAGCCCCGATGGCAAGGTCGACAACCTGAAGCTGCAAGCCATTCTGGAAAGCGAACTGGGCCAGCGCCTGCCGCTGAACGACCCACGGCTGATCCAGCACCGCGGCAGCATCGAACAACTGGCCAGTATGGGCCTGGTTCCGGCAGCCTGAGCCACACGGACACTGACCACGGATGATCACTACTCCGGCTGAACACCAGCGCCTGCTCCGCCTGGCCACGCGCGCGTCATTGGCGGTGGCCAGCATCTTGGTGCTGAGCAAGGCGCTGGCCTGGTGGCTGAGTGGTTCGGTGAGCCTGCTGGCCGGGCTGACTGACTCGGCACTGGACGCAGTGGCCTCGTTCCTCAACCTGCTGGCGGTGCACTACGCCCTGCGCCCGGCAGACGACGATCACCGGTTCGGCCATGGCAAGGCCGAGGCCTTGGCCGGTATGGCGCAGGCGCTGTTCATCGGTGGCAGTGCGGTGCTGATCGGGGTGCAGGCGGTCGAGCGCCTGTCCACCCCGCAACCGCTGGGTGATACCTCCATCGGTATCGCGGTGATGCTGCTGTCGCTGGTGCTGACGGTCGCCCTGCTGGCGCTGCAGTACAAGGTCATCCGGCTCACCGGCTCTACTGCGGTACGGGCAGATTCCCTGCACTACCGTTCTGACTTGTTGCTCAACGGCAGCATTCTGCTGGCCCTGTTGCTGGCGCGTTTTGGCTGGCCGCAGCTGGATGCGCTGTTCGGCCTTGGCATCGCCTTTTACATCCTCTGGAGCGCGTTGCAGATTGCCCGCGAAAGTACGGCGATCCTGATGGACAAAGCGTTACCCGGCGACGTTGGCGAGGACATGGCCGCGCTGGTGCTGGCCGTTGCAGGCGTGAAAGGCGTGCATGACCTGCGCACGCGCGTGTCGGGCAACCAGTGGTTTGTGCAACTGCACCTGGAGCTGCCGGGGCAACTGCCGCTGCATGAGGCGCACAGCTTGTGCGTGGAGGCCTCGCGGGTGATCCGCCAGCGTTACCCACAGGCGGACGTGATGGTGCACGCCGACCCGGTATGAGGTAATTAATCCCTACCCCTGCAGGGTTCAGTTGATGCTGTAACCCCGACCACTGAAACAGGCCCCCAGCGCCCGCTGGTAGTGGCTGAGCACAGTGGCCGCCGGTGCGTACGTCGCCGTCGCCGGGTCGAAGCCCGACTGGCTCACCGCCCAGCGATGGCACTGGTAGCGGTCCTGCTCCTGCTGTTCCTGACCCTGGCCATACATCGGATAGGCCACCACGTCATACCCACCATTTGCCGGGGCCACCGGCACGGGCGACGGCACGCCGACCGGCGGATTGACCACCACATATTCCTGGCTGTCTGCCAGGTACTGGTAATAGGTATCGGCCACCAGAAAGAACAGCGCGCCCCCCAACCACACTTCCCGCGCATAAGGCGGCAGGTAATTGACCCGCACGCCGTACGGCGGGGTCACCACGATGTAACTGCCCCCGTGCGGGCGGTACCAGTAACCCCCCGAGTAGAAATAATCAGCCCCCCGGTAGGGTACTTTCCAGTAGCGGTCAGAAAAATGGTCCACCGTGTGCCCCGGGCGATACTGCGGCCCAGGCCCCCAGCCATTGCCGTGGCCATCCGGGCGCCCGTGCCAGTCGCCACCGGGCCGTTGCCCCGGGCCACCGGCTTGCCAATGGTGATCATCACCGTGGCGGCGGGGAATGTCCTGGTAATACCCCTGGCGCGGCGGTTGGGTCTGGCGCACTTCGTCGCGCGAGTTGAGCGAGCGCCCCGGCCCACCCTCACCTTGCACCTGCTGACCACGTTCACCGGGCCCTTCGCCGGGCCCTTCAGCCAAGGCCCCAAGGCTGATGCTCAAACCCAGTAAACCAACACCTGCCAACTGCCAGATGCGCGACGTCATGGTGTTCCTCTCGGTAGAAAAAACTGCAACCAACGCCAGTCTACCGTGCCCACCACACAGGCCAATTAAAATTCCCGACATGAAAAAAGGGAGGCCACAGGGCCTCCCTTCAGGAATTGTCGTCCGTGCTCGGCACTTGTGGCGCCGGCTCACCTCACACCGTCTTCTGAAGGGTGTGTAGCCCGGGGGCCTGCAGATCCTGTTGGATGGCTGGCCGCGACCGCCCGCCTAGGGCGCGTCGCCGTGGACTGATGTCCGGGCAGTGATTCTGGTGATAAAGATACCGGACGGGTTGCGACAGAGGATTGCGAAGATTGCTCAGATAAATAGCACTTGCGCAATTTTTCACCCTGGATTGATAATTCGCAGCAATCCGAACAGAAAAGGCAAATGCCATGAGCAAACTTGACCGCTACGACCTGAGCATCCTCGCCGAATTGCAGCGCGATGCGCGCATTTCCAACCAGGAACTGGCCGAACGCATCGGCCTGTCGCCATCGCCATGCTCGCGTCGGGTCAAGCAACTGGAGGACGACGGCTATATCTCGCGCCAGGTGGCCCTGCTCGACCGCAAGAAGCTGGGCCTGAGCCTGACCGCCTATGTGTTGATAGGCATGGACCGCCACACCCCGGAGCGCTTTGAAACATTCGAGGCCGCCATCCGCAACCTGCCACAGGTGCTCGAGTGCAGCCTGGTCACCGGTATGGATGCCGACTATCAGTTGAAAGTGGTGGTGCCGGACATGGACCACTACCAGAAACTGCTTCTAGGCAGCCTGACCCGTATCGAAGGCGTCACCAGCGTGCGCTCGAGCTTCGTGCTCAACCAGGTGTTGGCCAGCACCGAGCTGCCATTGACCCACCTGCGTTAATTGCTTACCCAGCCGACGTATAATCGGACGCTCAACCCGCCTGGAGAACACCGATGGATCCCGCCGTATTCGAAGAATGGATGATGATCATTCTGGTCACCGTGTTGATCGGTTTCATGGGCTTCATCGTCTGGGACCTGGCAAAAAAGTCCAAGGCGGGTAAGTTCGGGACGCTGATCCTGTTCTTCGTGCTGGGCCTGGGGGTGCTGGCCTTCATCATCAAAAGCGTGGTGGTGGGGTTTCTGGAAGGCGTATAAAACATTTCGGGGCCATTTGCGGGCGTGCCCGCGAACAGGCCCTGACCTGAACTAAAGCTTGGCAGGGACCTCCCGCCAGCAACCCTGCTCCAGCCCATCCAGCGCCCAGTCACCAATCCGCACGCGCACCAGGCGCAAGGTCGGCAAGCCCACTGCGGCCGTCATCCGCCGCACCTGGCGGTTACGCCCTTCGCGAATCACCAGCTCCAGCCAGCTGGTCGGCACACTTTTGCGAAAGCGTACCGGCGGGTTGCGCGGCCACAGCTCGGGTTCTTCCAGGCGCCGCGCCTCGGCCGGCAAGGTCGGCCCATCGTTCAGCTCCACGCCATCACGCAAGCGCTGCAACTGCTCGTCACTCGGCTCACCCTCCACCTGCACCCAGTAGGTCTTGGCCAGCTTGTGCCTCGGATCGGCAATCCGCGCCTGCAACCCGCCATCGTTGGTCAGCAACAGCAAGCCTTCACTGTCACGGTCCAGCCGCCCGGCCGGATATACGCCCGGGATGTCGATGAAGTCCTTGAGCGTCGCGCGCCCTTCACCGTCGCTGAACTGGGTCAGCACGTCGAACGGTTTGTTGAACAGGATCAGGCGCGGCTCGGCGGGTGGCGCCTTGGCCTGGCGACGCGGGCCGGCGGCAGGCCGCGCCTGGGGGCGGCGCGGCTTGTTACGGGGTGGCAGTGACATGGATCCTCAGCGGAACGGCGGCTCATCGAAGCTGCGCAGTTTACGCGAGTGCAGCGAGTTCAGCTCGGTGCGCAGCAGGTCGAGGGCAGCAATGCCGATCTTCAGGTGCTGGCTGACCGCTCGGTTGTAGAAGGCGTTGGCCGAACCTGGCAGTTTGATCTCGCTGTGCAGCGGCTTGTCGGACACACACAGCAAGGTGCCGTAAGGCACGCGCAAACGGTAGCCCTGGGCAGCAATGGTGCCGCTTTCCATGTCCACCGCCACGGCACGCGACAGGTTGATCAGCGGGCGTTCCTGGGCCCAGCGCAACTCCCAGTTGCGGTCGTCGTAGGTCAGCACGGTGCCGGTGCGCAGGCGCTTTTTCAACTGCTCGCCACGCTCGCCAGTGACCTGTGCGGCAGCCTCCTGCAAGGCCATCTGCACTTCGGCCAGGGCCGGGATCGGGATATTCGGCGGCACGACCCGGTCGAGAATGCCGTCACGGCGCATGTAGGCGTGTGCCAGCACGTAGTCGCCGATGGTCTGCGACTGCCGCAGGCCGCCGCAGTGGCCGATCATCAGCCAGCAATGCGGGCGCAGCACGGCCAGGTGATCGGTGATGTTCTTGGCGTTGGACGGGCCGACACCAATGTTGACCAAGGTAACGCCATTGCCGTCGGCGGCGATCAGGTGGTAGGCCGGCATCTGGAAGCGGTGCCAGACCACGCTGGCCACCAGAGCCTGGGTTTCGCCATGGTCCATGCCCTTTTCGATCACGACGTTGCCCGGCAGCACCATACGCACGAAGCGCGAGTCGTCACGCAGCTGTTCCAGGCCATGGCTGATGAACTGGTCGACATAGCGGTGGTAGTTGGTCAGCAGGATCCACGGCTGTACATGGCGCCAGTCGCTGCCGGTGTAGTGCACCAGGCGGCGCAGCGAGAAGTCGACCCGCGCGGCATCGAACAATGCCAGTGGCATGATTTCAGCATGGTCCCAGTCGTACAGGCCATCAGCGATGTTGTCGGTGGCCGCCGACAGGTCGGTGCTGGGGAACACCCGCGCCAACTGCGCAGCAGTAATGCCGCTGCCAGCCAATTCGTCGCCCTGGTCGACCACATAGGGGTAAGGGATGTTCTGCTCGCTGACGCCGACTTCTACCGTAACGGTGTAGTCATGCATCAGCGGGCGCAGTTGCTCCAGCAGGTAGCCACGGAACGCAGCGGGCTGAGTGACGGTGACGCTGTAGGTGCCGGCAACCTGGACCTTGGCATAAGCGCGGGTGGTGGCGGCGACTTCGCCATGGCTGTAGTAGGTCAGGCGCAGTGCCGGGTAGCGGAACAGGTCGCGCTCATCGGTATCGGGCTCGGTACGGTCCTTCAGGTAACGCTTCAGGGCCTGACTCAGGGCACCTGTGGCCTGTTCATGCAAGGCCGCCAGACGGTCGACGGCCTGTTCGGGGGTATCAACGACTACAAAAGCGTGGCTCACACTGTGCTTCCTGTCTGGACATGCATGTGATCCATCTTGCCTGCCTTCTTGGTTAAATACACCCCCATTGATCGGTGTTGGGTGCATTCGCGGGCAAGCCCGCTGCTACAGCGGCCAGGCAGGCGTAGCCCTGGTTACCAATGCCATCACATCCACACCTCGCGGCAGCGCCCCGTACACCCGGCCACCACCGGCCAAGCGGCTGCCGATAAACGCATCACTGACCTCCGTATTCCCCGCCTCCAGCAGCAGCTTGGCCTGCAACGCCAGGGCAATATCCTCGGTCAGTTGCCGCGCGCGGTACTGCATGTCACCGGTGTCGGCAAATGCCCCCTTGAGGTTGCCGATATGCGCTGCCAGGCGCGGGTCGCCATGCCCGTCACCCAGCTCGACAAACAGTGCATCGAGTACGCCCGGCTCCTTGGACAAGGCCCGCAGCACATCCAGGCACTGCACGTTGCCCGAGCCCTCCCAGGTCGAGTTGACCGGTGCCTCGCGGTACAGCCGTGGCAGAATGCTGTCTTCCACATAACCCGCGCCACCCAGGCATTCGGCGGCCTCGTTGATCATGGCCGGCGCACGTTTGCAGATCCAGTACTTGCCCACCGCCGTGACCAGCCGGGCGAAATGCGCCTGCTGCGGGTCGTCCAGTTGCTCCAGCGCCTGGCCCATGCGCAAGCTCAGGGCAAGCGCAGCCTCGCTTTCCAGGGCCAGGTCGGCCAGCACGTTCTGCATCAGAGGTTGCTCATTGAGCACCCGCCCGCCGACCTTGCGATGCGCGCAATGGTGGGCCGCCTGCGTCAACGCCTGGCGCATCAGTGCGCTGGAGCCGACCATGCAGTCGAACCGGGTCATGGCGACCATCTCGATGATGGTCGGCACGCCGCGTCCCTCTTCGCCAATCATCCACGCAAGCGCACCGCGGAACTCCACCTCGCTGGAGGCGTTGGAGCTGTTGCCCAGCTTGTTCTTCAGGCGCTGGATATAGAACTGGTTGCGGTTGTCATCGGGGCGGTGGCGCGGCAGCAGGAAGCAGCTCAGGCCTTTTTCGGTTTGCGCCAAGGTCAGGAAAGCGTCGCACATCGGCGCCGAGCAGAACCACTTGTGGCCAACCAGCTCATAGGCCTGCCCCGGGCCCGGCGCACCGACCGGATAGGCCCGGGTAGTGTTGGCGCGCACATCGGTGCCGCCCTGCTTTTCGGTCATGGCCATGCCCAGGGTGACCCCGGCCTTGTGCCGGTCGCCAATGTTGCGCGGGTCATATTCGCAGGCAAGGACCTTCGGCAGCCAGTATTCAGCCAGCTCAGGCTGCAGGCGCAATGCCGGCACGGCGGCAAAGGTCATGGTCAGCGGGCAGCCGGTGCCGGCCTCGGCCTGGCTGTGCAGGTAGGTCATCGAAGCCCGTGCAACATGGGCGCCAGCACGGGGCTCGGCCCATGGCAAAGAAGGCAGGCCATGTTCGACGGCGGTACGCATCAGCTCATGGTAGGCCGGGTGGAACTCGACCAGGTCGATGCGATGGCCATAGCGGTCGTGGCTGCTGAACTCGGGTTTGTGCGCGTTGGCCAGGAAGCCTGCCTGCATCAGCGGGCCGCCGGCCAGGGCACCATAGGCGTCGATCCGCGACTCGGCCCAGCCCGCGCCAAAACGCCTTGACCATTCTTGCAATGGCAGGTCGAGGCGGTACAGGTTGGCACCGTCGAGCGGCGGCGGCTGGTTGGTGACTTCGTGGGTTTCAGCGTACTGGTGCAGGCTCATCGGGGGCTCCTGGATCCGGGTAGGCTTGAAAGACCCAGTGAAGCACTGCTTGCGGGGTAGTCAAAGGGGTATTAATGACTAAACGTGTGGTTGCTGGCGTGCGCGCGCGCGTAGGAGCGGGTTTACCCGCGAATACGGTGGTGGCGGCAACGGTGAACGGCGGGTGGATATTGGCCAGCAGACCCGGCCCTTTCGCGGGTGAACCCGCTCCTACAACGAGCGCCGCGCCTGCAACATGTGCGGGCTCATCTGCGCCTGCGAAATCGCCATGTTCAAACTCAACTCGAAGCGGCTACCCAACCCGCGCGTCGATTCATGTGCCAATCTGGCCCCCAGCAACTCTCCCATCTGCCGGCAAATCGACAACCCAATCCCCAAACCGCCATACCGCCGGGTCATCGAACCGTCGACCTGGAAGAACCGCTGGTACAGGGTCGACTGCTCCAGATCATCGAAACCGATACCGCTGTCGCTGACGGTAAAGGTCAACGCCAGATCATCCGGCCCCACCCGGCGGCCGCGCACCTGGATCATCACACCGCCCTGATGGGTGAACTTCAAACCGTTGTCCACCAGGCAACCCAGGCAGTGCGCCAGCTTCTGCCCGTCACCGAGCAACCCGTCCGGCAGGTCGGCCGGAATGTCCAGGCTCAGGTACAGGCCTTTGCCCAGCGCCTGCCCCGCATAACCGGCGCGCAAGCCCTGCAACAGGCTGCGTAGGCTGAACGGTGCCGGCTGCGCCCGCAGGCGGCCGGCCTGCAGTTCGGACAGGGTAAGAATGGCATTGACCATATCCATCATGCCTTGGGCAGACCCCACTGCCGTGTGATGGTACTGAGCCATTTCGGTATCCATCGGCAGGGTGTGCATCAGCTCGAGCGAGCCAATCACTCCGTTCATCGGGGTACGCAGCTCATGAGTCACGCTGGCGAGGAACTCGTCCTTCAGGCGATTGCTCCTGGCCAGTTGCAGGTTCAGTTGCTCCAGCGTACGCCCAGTGTCGCGCAAGGTCTGCGCCTGCTGCTCGCGCAGGCTGTTGATGCGGTCGGCCAACGCCAGCGACAGCAAAGCCACTTCCAAGGCCGAACCCAGCTGGCTGGCATACATGGTGATGAACACGTTCGGCAGGTAGCCCAGCACCATCAAGGTGTTGACCAGGCCACCCAGCAGGAACGCCGTCCAGGCGATGATGAACCAGCGCGCCACTCGCAAGCCGCGCCACCAGGCATACAGGCCGGCGCTGAAGACGCTTATGGTGAACAGCAGCGCCAGCAGCGTCGCCATGCGCAGCGCAATGCCGTAGGGCATGCTCACCGCCAGTACCATGACCAGCGCGCCACCCAGCATCAGCAGTTGCAACAGGCGGTCGAAACCACGGTTGATGCTGCCCAATTGCAGGAAGTGCCGGGCGAACTGGCAACCGAACAGGCCGGCAGCACCGATGAACAATGGCGTGGAGGCATTCGCCCACCAAGGGCTGTCTGGCCAGAAATAGGCTACACCGGCGCCATTCACCGAGACCTGGTAAAGGCCGAACGAAGCGATGTAAAGGATGTAATAGAGGTAGCTGACGTCACGCACGCTGAGGTAGATGAACAGGTTGTACACCAGCATCACCAGCAACACGCCGTAGATCATCCCCAGCACATACAGGCGCGTGGGCTGCTCTTCCAGATAGGCTTCAGGGGACCACAGCGCCAGCGGCGCTTGCACCGAACCCTGGCTTTGCAGCCGCAGGTACGCAGTGGTCACCTTGCCAGGTGGCAGTTGCAGTTCGAACAAGTAGTTGTTCTGCCGGATCTGCCGGCTGTCGTAGGGCAAGGCATCGCCCGTGCGCTGCGCCAGGCGGTACAAGCCGCTGCTGTCAGGCAAATACAGTTCGAGGTGATCCAGTGGCGGATAGGCCAACTCCAGCAGCCATTGCCGCGGGGCTGCGCTGGGCGCGGCAACGGGGCGCAGTTCGACCTTGAGCCAGAACACCGAGGTGGAGTAACCGGCGTTCAGCACATCCTCATGGTGGGGCTGAAAGTATTTGGCAAACCCGGGGGCACTGACCTGAGCGATGCTGGCATTGCCATCGGGGTCTTCATAAACCTGCATGGCCTTGCCCAGTGGGAGATGCCGGGTAGCGTCGTCGAAATCGACCGCTCCGGCCAGCACGGGCAGCAAAACCCATAAGCACAATCAGCAAATAGCGCATACAGCCCCAGCATGGCCTGCCCGGTCGCGTCGCGGTAGCCTCCAATCCGTTTGAGACGACGTGATCCTGCAGCACCCGTTTGTCGAGTTATCCGAGCACTCTAGCATAGCCTCACAACCTGGCAATCGGCCACATAAAAACACAAAGAAAAGGCTCTAAATCAATGCTTTCAATAGAAAAACAAACGACAACCTGACCGATCGATCAGTAAAACTCGTTTGTCGGACGATCCGCCCAAACAGGTTTGGTGGTAAGCTCGCCGACCATGAATACCTACAGCTCCCGCCCCGTTGTCCTCTGTCTCTCCGGCCACGACCCCAGTGGCGGCGCCGGCTTGCAGGCAGATATCGAAGCCCTGATCGCCCAAGGCTGCCACGCTGCACCTGCAGTGACCGCCCTGACCGTGCAGGATACCGTCAACGTTTCCGACTTCCGCGTGCTCGACCGCGAGTGGGTGCTGGCCCAGGCCAACGCCGTGCTGGCCGACTCCACGGTGGCCGCCGTCAAGTTGGGCATGCTCGGCTCGATCGAGATGGTCGACACCGTCGCCGAACTGCTGGCCGCCCACCCCCACCTGCCGCTGGTCTGCGACCCGGTGCTGCGTGCCGGTGGCGGTGGCCGCCTGGGCAAGGACGAAGTGGGCTATGCCCTGCGCGAACGCCTGCTGCCGCTGGCGACCATCGCCACGCCGAACCTGCCCGAAGCACGCATCCTCGCCGAACTGCCCGAAGGCAGCGCTGACGAATGTGCCGAGAAACTGTTGCCGTTCTGTAGACACCTGCTGATTACCGGCGGTCACGGCGACGAAGACGAAATCCACAACCGCCTGTACACCCAGGACGGCCAGCACTTCACCTGGACTTGCCAGCGCCTGCCAGGCAGCTACCACGGCTCGGGCTGCACCCTGGCCAGCGCCCTGGCCGGCCGCCTGGCGCTCGGCGAGCAGCTGGAAAGCGCCGTGCGCACCGCCCTGGACTACACCTGGCGCACCCTGCGTGACGCCGAGCAACTGGGCAAGGGCCAATACGTGCCGCGCCGCCTGCCCCTGGACTTCTGCTCCTGATACGAGGCCTTCAATGAAGCTACGCGGTCTGTACGCCATCACCGACAGCCAGCTGCTCGCCGGCCGTTTCCTGTCCCATGTCGAGGCGGCCCTGGAAGGCGGCGTGTGCCTGCTGCAGTACCGCGACAAGAGCGACGATGCAGCGCGCCGCCTGCGTGAAGCCGAAGGGCTGATGAAGCTCTGCGAGCGTTACGGCACCCAGTTGCTGATCAACGATGACGCCGAACTGGCCGCCCGCCTGGGTGTCGGCGTGCACCTGGGCCAGACCGACGGCCCGCTGACCCCGGCCCGCGCACTGCTCGGCCGTCAGGCAATCATCGGCTCCACCTGCCACGCCAGCCTCGAACTGGCCGCCCAGGCGGCCAGCGAAGGCGCCAGCTACGTGGCCTTTGGCCGCTTCTTCAATTCTGTCACCAAGCCGGGCGCGCCCGCTGCCAACGTCGGCCTGCTGGAGCAGGCCCGCGCCCAGGTGAAACTGCCGATCGCCGTGATCGGCGGCATCACCCTCGACAACGCCGCCCCGTTGGTCGCCCACGGCGCCGACCTGCTGGCGGTGATCCACGGCTTGTTCGGTGCCGACAGCGCGCAGGAAGTCACCCGCCGCGCCCGCGCCTTCAACGCCTTGTTCGCATCCTGATTCGAGAGATACTTCCATGTCCCGTTCCGAAGCCCTGTTCGCCCAAGCCCAGAAGCACATCCCTGGCGGCGTCAACTCGCCAGTCCGCGCTTTCAAGAGCGTTGGCGGCACGCCGCTGTTCTTCAAGCATGCCGAAGGCGCCTATGTCGTTGACGAGGACGACAAACGCTACGTCGACTACGTCGGCTCCTGGGGCCCGATGATCCTCGGCCACGGCCACCCGGACGTGCTGGACTCGGTACGCAAGCAGCTGGAGCACGGCCTGTCCTACGGCGCGCCGACCGCCATGGAAACCGAGATGGCCGACCTGGTCTGCTCGATCGTACCGTCGATGGAAATGGTGCGCATGGTCAGCTCGGGCACTGAAGCCACCATGAGTGCCATCCGTCTGGCCCGTGGCTACACTGGCCGTGACGCCATCATCAAGTTCGAAGGCTGCTACCACGGCCACTCCGACAGCCTGCTGGTAAAAGCCGGCTCCGGCTTGCTGACCCAAGGCGTGCCAAGCTCGGCAGGCGTGCCAGCGGACTTCGCCAAGCACACCCTGACCCTGCCGTTCAACGACATCGCCGCCGTCGAGAAGACCCTGGCCGAAGTTGGCCAGACCGTGGCCTGCATCATCGTGGAGCCAGTGGCCGGCAACATGAACTGCGTACCACCGGCACCGGGTTTCCTCGAAGGCCTGCGCGAGCAATGCGACAAGCATGGCGTGGTGCTGATCTTCGACGAAGTGATGACCGGTTTCCGCGTCTCGCTCGGCGGCGCCCAGGGCCATTACGGCATCAAGCCGGACCTGTCGACCTTCGGCAAGATCGTCGGTGGCGGCATGCCGGTAGGCTGTTTCGGCGGCAAGCGTGAAATCATGGGCTGCATCGCCCCGCTCGGCCCGGTCTACCAGGCCGGCACCCTGTCGGGCAATCCGCTGGCCATGGCCGCCGGCCTGACCACCCTCAAGCTGATCAGCCGCCCAGGCTTCCACGCCGAGCTGACCGACTACACCAGCCGCATGCTTGACGGCCTGCAGCAACGCGCCGATGCCGCTGGCGTGCCATTCGTCACCACCCAGGCCGGTGCCATGTTCGGCCTGTACTTCAGCGGCGCCGACGATATCGTCACCTTCGAAGACGTGATGGCCAGCGATGCCGAGCGCTTCAAGCGCTTCTTCCACCTGATGCTCGACGGTGGTGTATACCTGGCACCGAGCGCATTCGAGGCGGGCTTCACCTCCATCGCCCATGGCGACAAAGAGCTGCAGATCACCCTGGATGCGGCTGAGAAAGCCTTTGCTGCCCTGAAGTGATGGCCAGCCTGTACCGGCCTCTTCGCGAGCAACCCCACGCCTACACTCATGAAAGCGACACCCCCTTGTAGGCGCGGGTTCACCCGCGAAGAGGCCGGCACAGGCAATAATTACGCACGCACAATCAGCTGACTTCCCCAACCAAGCAGAAATTCGAGTAAAACTTTGTAAGGTTGGCGCTGCTTATCCCATAATGTGCCACCAGAGACATTGGCCGCAGCTTTGCAGAGGTAAGTCGATCCCCATGAACCGCACCGGCCGCGCCCTGACCCTGGGCTGCCTGTTGCTTCTTCAGCCCCTGCTAGCCCTGGCGGAGGGCGGTAACTCGTTGCTGATTCCGGCGGCGGGCCGCTGCACCTTGAACGTTCAGCCTGAAGACCTGGCAAACGCCCTCAAGGCCTGCGAGCAGACGGCGACTGCGGGGGATGCCCAGGCGCAATTCGAACTGGGCGAGTATTACTACACGCAAACGCCAAAAAACCTGGGCAAAGCCCTGGACTGGTTCCAGAAGGCATCGCTGCAAGGCCAAGCCGACGCCCAATACCGTCTGGGTGCCATGTTCTTCCATGGCGAAGGGGTCAAGGCCAACAACGTGCAGGCCTACATCCTGCTGAAAATGGCTGCGGTCAATGGCGCCGAAGATGCGCTGGACATGGCCGACGAAGTGACCGAGCAAATGCCCCGTGACGAACTGGAGCATGCCACCCAGGTGCTCGGCCAGATTTTCCGCAAGTACCTGCTCGAACTGCAGAACGCCGAAGGGCGCACGCCGTTCTCGCCGCTTCCCTGAAGGTCACTTTTCCGGCATTGGCATCGGGAACGGCATCACATTGCCGCCGCCCTTGGCCTCGCTGATCTTCGCCGTGCCCAGGCGCTCCACCTCATCGATGCGCACAATCGAGTGCATCGGCACGAAACTGCGGACCACTCCGTCGAACTGGCTCTTGAGCTTCTCCTCACTCGGGTCCACGACCAGTTGCGAGCGCTCTCCGAACACGAACTCCTCGATTTCCAGAAAACCCCACAGGTCACTCTGGTAGATCTGCTTGGCGTACATCTCGAAGACCTGACCCTGGTTCAGGAAGATCACTTTATAGATGGCGGGTTCGCGTTTGCTCATGTTCGGCCAGATAACACATGCGTAAGAAAAGGTGGGCATGATACCTGTTCTGGCCTGTTCACGGGTGAACCCGCGCCCACAGGATCCCCACCGGCCTTGCAGGAGCGGGTTGGCCAGGGGGAAGCCAGAACAGCCCGTACATACCGTTGAACGTTTCAGTGCTTTCGCCACTGCCATTCAAGGGTTATTCTTGAGTTCAACTCCATCGCCGTCGAGCGGCTAAAAACGACCTTGAACGCACCCATAGAACCCCATCGTTTCATCCTCGAACCCTTCGAGGCCCACCGTTTCGCCAACTTGTGCGGCCAGTTCGACGAGCACCTGCGCCTGATCGAACAGCGCCTGGCCATCGAGATCCGCAACCGCGGCAATCAGTTCGAACTGATCGGCGAACCCAGGACCACCTCCGCTGCCGAACAGCTGCTGCGCCGTCTCTATCGCGAGACCAAGGCCACCGACCTGTCACCGGAAACCGTGCACCTGTACCTGCAGGAGTCGGCTGTCGAAAACATCGACAACCCGGCCGTCAACGAGGTCAGCGTGTCGCTGCGCACGCGCAAGGGCAACATCCGCCCGCGCGGGCTCAACCAGCAGCGCTACGTCAAGGAAATCCTGGCCAACGACATCAATTTCGGCATCGGCCCGGCCGGTACCGGCAAGACCTACCTGGCCGTAGCCTGCGCCGTGGACGCGCTGGAGCGCGAACAGGTGCGCCGCATCCTGCTGGTGCGCCCGGCGGTCGAGGCGGGTGAAAAGCTCGGTTTCCTGCCCGGCGACCTGGCACAGAAAATCGACCCGTACCTGCGCCCGCTGTACGACGCCCTGTACGAAATGCTTGGCTTCGAACACGTGGCCAAGCTGATCGAACGCCAGGTGATCGAAATCGCCCCTCTGGCCTACATGCGTGGCCGTACCCTGAACAACAGCTTCATCATCCTCGACGAAAGCCAGAACACCACGCTCGAGCAGATGAAGATGTTCCTGACCCGCATCGGTTTCGGCTCTACCGCGGTGATCACCGGTGACATCACCCAAGTCGACCTGCCCCGTGGCACCAAGTCGGGCCTGGCGCACGTCATCGAGGTGCTGAAGGACGTTCCGGGGATCAGCTTTACCCATTTCCAACCCAAGGATGTGGTTCGTCACCCACTGGTTCAGCGTATCGTCGAAGCCTACGACCGCTTCGAAGCCCGCCAGCCCAAGCCCGAGGCGCCCGGCAAAGATGCTTGAACTTGATATCCAACGGGCCACGGATGCTGCCACTCCAGAAGACGCCGCCTTGCGCCGCTGGTGCGAATTGGCGTTGCGCCAGCGCAGCGCCGACTCGGAAATGACCATTCGCCTGGTCGACGAAGCCGAAGGCCGCGAGCTGAACCACACCTACCGGCACAAGGACTACGCGACCAATGTGTTGTCGTTCCCGGCCGATGTGCCCGATGACCTGCTCGATATCCCGCTGCTGGGCGACCTGGTCATCTGTGTAGCGGTGGTCGAGCGCGAAGCGGCCGAACAAGGCAAATCGCTGGAAGCGCACTGGGCGCACCTGGTCATCCACGGTTGCCTGCACTTGCTCGGCTATGACCACATCGAGGATGAGGAGGCCGAGGAAATGGAAAGCCTGGAACGGGAATTGCTGGCAGAACTGGGTCACCCTGACCCGTATGCCGATGATGAAACCGACTCAATCACACACTGATACACGAAGGATCACGAGAACCGCCATGAGCGAAGATCGATCGAGCAACGGGCAGAAGTCCTGGCTGGGTAAACTGACCCAGGCTTTTGCCCATGAGCCGAAAAACCGCCAGGAGCTGCTTGAGCTGCTGCGCGAAGCCCATCAGAACAAATTGCTGGACAGCGAAGCGCTGACCATCGTCGAAGGCGCCATTCAGGTCGCCGACCTGCAGGTTCGCGACATCATGGTGCCGCGCTCGCAGATGAACAGCATCAAGGCCGGCCAGTCGCCTCGCGAGTTCCTGCCGGCGGTGATCGACGCCGCGCACTCGCGCTACCCGGTAATCGGCGAAAGCCATGACGATGTGCTCGGGATCCTGCTCGCCAAAGACTTGCTGCCGTTGATCCTCAAGGAGAACGGCGACAGCTTCAACATCAAGGACCTGCTGCGCCCGGCCACCTTCGTGCCCGAGTCCAAGCGCCTGAACGTGTTGCTGCGTGAATTCCGCGCCAACCACAACCACATGGCCATCGTCATCGACGAATATGGCGGCGTGGCGGGCCTGGTCACCATCGAGGACGTGCTGGAACAGATCGTCGGCGATATCGAAGACGAGCACGACGTCGAGGAAGACAGCTACATCAAACCACTGCCCAGCGGTGATTTCCTGGTCAAAGCGCTTACCCCGATCGAGAACTTCAACGAGTTCTTCGACAGCGAGTTCTCCGATGACGAGTTCGACACGGTCGGCGGCCTGGTGATGAGCGCCTTTGGCCACCTGCCCAAGCGCAACGAAACCACTGAGATCGGGTCTTACAAGTTCCGTATTCTCAACGCCGACAGCCGGCGGATACACTTGCTGCGCCTGACCCCGATCACCCGTTAAGGACAAACATGCGTTGGATCACCCGCCCCGGCTGGCCCGGTAACCTGCTGGCCCTGGCGGCCGGTGCTTCCACCCTCCTGGCCCTGGCGCCGTTCGACATCTGGCCGTTGGCGGTGCTGTCCATCGCGGTGCTCTACCTTGGCCTGCGCGAGCTCAGCCCGCGCCAGGCCATGTGGCGTGGCTGGTGGTTTGGGTTCGGCCTGTATGGCGCCGGCACCTGGTGGATCTACGTCAGCATGAACACCTACGGCGGCGCCTCGCCGCTGCTGGCAATCGTGTTGTTGCTGGCGTTCTTCGCCGCACTGGCCTGGTTCTTCGCCCTGCCCACCTGGCTGTGGGCGCGCTGGCTACGGCGCAACGAAGCACCACTGGCCGACGCCCTGTGCTTCGCCGCCCTCTGGCTACTGCAAGAGGCCTTCCGCGGCTGGTTCCTGACCGGCTTCCCCTGGCTCTACGCCGGCTATAGCCAACTGGACGGCCCGTTGGCCGGCCTTGCGCCGCTGGGCGGGGTATGGCTGATTTCCTTCACCCTCGCCCTCACCGCCGCCCTGCTGTGCAACCTGCACCGCCTGCGCACCCGCCCCTCGTTCCTGGCCGTGGCCAGCGTGCTGTTGCTGGCCCCCTGGGTGCTGGGCCTGGCGCTCAAGGGCCATGCCTGGACCATTCCGGCAGGCGATCCGCTGAAAGTGGCGGCGATCCAGGGCAACGTCGAGCAGGACCTGAAGTGGGACCCCGCGCACATCGACGCGCAACTGGCGCTATACCGCGACCTGAGCTTCAGCTCCAGGCCGGTGGACCTGCTGGTGTGGCCGGAAACCGCCGTTCCGGTGCTCAAGGACCAGGCCCAGGGCTACATCGACGTGATGGGCCGCTTCGCCGCCGAGCGCCACTCGGCACTGATCACGGGCGTACCGGTGCGTGAAGAAGTGCACCACCAGCGCCGCTACTACAACGGCATCACCGTCACTGGCGAGGGCGATGGCACCTACCTCAAGCAGAAGCTGGTGCCATTTGGCGAGTATGTGCCGCTGCAAGACGTGCTGCGTGGGGCCATCGAGTTCTTCAACCTGCCCATGTCCGACTTCGCCCGCGGCCCGGAAGACCAGCCGCTGCTGCAGGCCAAGGGCTACCAGATTGCCCCTTACATCTGCTACGAGGTGGTCTACCCCGAGTTCGCCGCCGGCCTGGCTGCGCGTAGCGACCTGCTGCTGACCATCAGCAACGACACCTGGTTCGGCAAATCGATCGGCCCCTTGCAGCACCTGCAGATGGCGCAGATGCGCGCTCTGGAAGCCGGCCGCTGGATGATCCGCGCCACCAACAACGGCGTGACCGCGCTGATCGACCCGTTTGGCCGCATTACCACGCAGATTCCGCAGTTCCAGCAGGCTGTGCTGTATGGTGAGGTGGTGCCGATGCAGCAGCTGACGCCTTACCTGCAATGGCGCTCATGGCCGCTGGCGATTGTCTGTGCATTGCTGCTGGGCTGGGCGTTGCTGGCAGGGCGTATTGCAAAAACCGTCTGATTGGCGATACGCGACCACTGTAGGAGCGGGTTTACCCGCGAATACGGTAGTCGCGGCAACGGTGAACAGCGGGTGGAGATTGGCCAGCAGGGCAGGCCCTTTCGCGGGCAAGCCCGCTCCTACAGGGGTTATGTAAGCCGGTAAATCAGTAGAACACCCGATACCCCACCAACCCCACCACTTCATTGAACAACTGCCCGCTCTGCCACATCGCCCGGCTCTCTGGCAGCAGACCGCCAAACGGCCGCGCATGATCGCGCCCAAGGAACCCCACCGGCGCCGGCACCACCTCGAACCCCGCCTGTTCAAAACTCCAGCGTGAGCGCTGCATGTGCCAGGCCTGGGTCACCAGCACCACCCGGCGAAATCCCAAAGGCTGCAGCACCTTGGCCGTCAGCTGAGCATTTTCCCAGGTCGTGCGGCTGGCCTCTTCGCGCCATTTCACCTCGACCGCGAAATCTTCATGCAAGCGTTCCGCCATCAGCCTCGCCTCGCTGGGCGGCGTGCCGTAATGCAACCCACCACTGGTCAACACTGGCAGGCCCGAGGCCTTGGCCAGCCGCGCGGCAAAGCGCATACGTTCCAGTGCCGTGGCCGTGGGCTGGTCACTGCCACCCCAGGCCGGGTCCCCGCGCTCGCGCCCGGCGCCCAGCACCACAATGGCATCCGCCCGGCTCGCCAGGCCGGCCCAGTCGCTCACGGCCAGCGGCGGCTCACTTTCCAGCACACGGGCGGTTTCCTGCACCACCAGCGGCAGGCTCATCAACCACAGGCCACCCAGCCCTACGCTAAAGCAAAGCGCCGCCAAACGTGGCCGCCGCGTACGCAGCCACCATGCCGCAAGCAGCAGCAAGAACAGCACGCCCGGCGGCATCAGCCATTGTTTGATGAAGAATCGGATCGGCATCGGCCACACCTCCTTGGCAGGCGTGCAGCCTAGAAGGATCGACGCCGGTCAACAAGTGCGTACCGGCGTCGATCTTGAGTTGTGTGATAGTGAAGAACCGGCGCGCGATAGCCTGCGCCTGGCGTCCTGAACGGCTAGCGATGTGGCAGCGTCCTGGATCTCGCCGTACTGGCGGGGCGTTTCTTATCCTTGAGCCAGATGATCTTGGCCGATGTCGGCTCCGCTTGTGGGTAACTGCCGACAGGGGCATTGTGGCGCTCCGGAAGGGATTCCAGGTAGGCCTTGATCACTTCGAACTCTGCGTGGCTCAGGCCACGCAACTCAAGCTCAGCTGGCATCTCGTCGCGCAATCGCACCGAGGTCCTGGCCGTTTCCAGTGCCAGGCCAAGCCGGTCGATCAGGCGCTCGTAAAGCTCCGGTCTGATTGCGGGTAGCTGCGTCTCTCCCATCCGTTCACCTCATTGAAGGTAAGAATATCTCCCCCCACACCTGAGCTTAGCGTCGTTGCAAAAAGCAGCCGTGCGCCGCGACCAGCGGGCATTCGCAACGAAGGTTTCCCACGATGCGCGGCGCTGCTGTATGCTACGGCGTTCACTCTAAACGACACCGGAGTGCCGGACGCAGCGAGGTTCCGCTGCCTGGAACAAGGTCTCTTCTCTCTCAGCCAAAAGTAGCCATGCACGAACAATACACGCCCCGTGATATCGAAGCCGCCGCCCAGAAGTTCTGGGACGAGCAACAATCGTTCGCTGTTACCGAACAGCCAGGCAAAGACACCTACTATTGCCTATCGATGTTCCCGTACCCGAGCGGCAAGCTACACATGGGCCACGTGCGCAACTACACCATCGGTGACGTGATTGCCCGCTACCAGCGCATGCTGGGCAAGAACGTCCTGCAGCCGATGGGCTGGGACGCTTTCGGCATGCCCGCGGAAAACGCGGCGATGAAAAACAACGTCGCCCCGGCCAAGTGGACGTACGAAAACATCGACTACATGAAGACCCAGCTCAAGAGCCTGGGCCTGGCCATCGACTGGGCACGTGAAGTCACCACCTGCAAACCCGACTACTACCGTTGGGAGCAGTGGCTGTTCACCCGCCTGTTCGAAAAAGGCATCATCTACCGCAAGAACGGTACCGTGAACTGGGACCCGGCGGACCAGACCGTACTGGCCAACGAACAAGTCATCGACGGCCGTGGCTGGCGTTCGGGCGCGCTGATCGAGAAGCGCGAAATCCCGATGTACTACTTCCGCATCACCGATTACGCCGACGAGCTGCTGGAGAGCCTCGACGAGCTGCCGGGCTGGCCTGAGCAGGTCAAGACCATGCAGCGCAACTGGATCGGCAAATCGCGCGGCATGGAAGTCCAGTTCCCGTACGACAAGGCCAGCATCGGCCACGAAGGCACCCTCAAGGTCTTCACCACCCGTCCGGACACGCTGATGGGCGCCACCTATGTCGCCGTCGCCGCCGAGCACCCGCTGGCCACCCAGGCTGCGCAGGGCAACCCGGCGCTGCAGGCGTTCATCGAAGAGTGCAAGAGCGGCAGCGTTGCCGAAGCCGACATGGCCACCCAGGAGAAGAAAGGCATGGCCACTTCCCTGCTGGTCGAGCACCCGCTCACTGGCGAGAAGCTGCCAGTATGGGTCGCCAACTACGTGCTGATGCACTACGGTGATGGCGCGGTAATGGCCGTGCCGGCCCACGACGAGCGCGACTTCGAGTTCGCCCACAAGTACAACCTGCCGGTCAAGGCCGTGGTGCGCACCAGCGCTGGCGATGAAGTCGGCAGCGAGTGGCAGGCCGCCTATGGTGAGCACGGCCAGCTGATCAACTCCGCCGAGTTCGACGGCCTGGACTTTGCTGGCGCCTTCGACGCCATCGAAGCGGCCCTGATCCGCAAGGAACTGGGCAAATCGCGTACGCAGTTCCGCCTGCGCGACTGGGGTATCAGCCGCCAGCGCTACTGGGGCTGCCCGATCCCGATCATCCACTGCCCGTCCTGCGGCGACGTACCAGTACCGGAAGACCAGCTGCCGGTCACCCTGCCGGAGAACGTGGTGCCGGACGGCGCCGGTTCGCCACTGGCGCGCATGCCTGAATTCTACGAATGCAGCTGCCCGAAATGCGGTACTCCGGCCAAGCGCGAAACCGACACCATGGACACCTTCGTCGAGTCGTCCTGGTACTTCGCCCGCTACGCCTCGCCAAACTACGACAAAGGCCTGGTCGACCCTAAAGCCGCCAACCACTGGCTGCCGGTAGATCAGTACATCGGCGGTATCGAACACGCGATCCTGCACCTGCTGTACGCGCGCTTCTTCCACAAGCTGATGCGTGACGAAGGCCTGGTCACCTCGAACGAGCCATTCAAGAACCTGCTGACCCAGGGCATGGTGGTCGCCGAGACCTACTACCGCGTTGCCAGCAACGGCGGCAAGGACTGGTTCAACCCGGCCGATGTCGAAATCGAGCGTGATGCCAAAGCCAAGATCATTGGCGCCCGCCTGAAGACCGACGGCTTGCCGGTGGAAATCGGTGGCACCGAGAAAATGTCGAAGTCGAAAAACAACGGCGTCGACCCGCAGTCCATGATCGAAGCCTACGGCGCCGACACCTGCCGCCTGTTCATGATGTTCGCCTCGCCGCCCGACATGAGCCTGGAATGGTCCGACTCCGGCGTCGAAGGTGCCAGCCGCTTCCTGCGCCGTGTCTGGCGTCTGGCTCAGGCTCACGTCAGCCAGGGCCTGCCAGGCAAGCTGGATGTTGCCGCCCTGGACGACGCGCAAAAGGTCATCCGCCGCGCCATTCACGCTGCCATCAAGCAAGCCAGCACCGACGTGGGCCAGTTCCACAAGTTCAATACCGCCATCGCCCAGGTGATGACCGTGATGAACGTGCTGGAAAAGGCCCCGCAAGCCACCGAACAGGATCGCGCCCTGCTGCAGGAAGGCCTGGAAGCCGTCACCCTGCTGCTGGCGCCGATCACTCCGCACATCTCTCACGCGCTGTGGCAGCAACTGGGCCACGCAGGCTCGGTGATCGATGCCGCCTGGCCAAGCGTCGACGAACAGGCGCTGGTGCAGGACTCCATTACCTTGGTGGTTCAGGTCAACGGTAAACTGCGCGGCCAGGTCGAGATGCCTGCCGCTGCCAGCCGCGAAGAAGTCGAAGCCGCTGCCCGCAGCAACGAGAATGTCCTGCGCTTCATCGATGGCCTGACCATCCGCAAGGTCATCGTGGTACCGGGCAAGCTGGTCAACATCGTCGCCAACTGATGAAAACGCCCACCCGCATTGGCTGCGGGTGGGCGGAACAGGCCCAAAAGGGAGCAACAACATGATCAAACGCAATTTGCTGGTAATCGGCCTGGCGGTCATGCTCAGCGCCTGCGGTTTCCAGCTGCGCGGCACCGGCGCCACCGAGCTGAGCGTAAAGGAAATGGACGTCAGCGCGCGCAATGCCTATGGCCCGACCGTGGTCCAGCTGCGTGAAGTGCTGGAACGTAGCGGCGTCAACGTGCACGCCGGCGCACCGTATCGCCTGGTGCTGACCAACGAACAGGAGCGCGAGCGCTCGGCTACCTACAACAGCGGCAACCGTACCGCCGAGTACGAGCTGACCACCAAGCTGGATTACAGCATCCTGGGCCTGAACAACCTGGAGCTGATGAGCGACAAGCTGGAGGTGCGCAAGGTCTACGTGCGTGACGGCTCGAACATCACCGGCTCCGAGCAGGAAGCCAAACGCGCCCGCGAAGAAATGCGCCGCGACCTGGTCAACGCCATGGTCGTACGTTTGCAGATGCTGTCCCCGTCCCAACTGGATGAGCTGCAGCGTAAAGCCGACGAGCGCGCTCAAGCCGAAGCTGCCGCGCTGGAGGCTGCCCGCCGCCAGCAAGCCGAGACGCCTCAGCAATCGCCACTGGAAGTACCGGGCAACTAAGCCCGCGAGGGGCGCCCTCGGGCGCCCCGTCTGTTCCCCATGAAACTCGCCCCCGCCCAACTCAACAAGCACCTGCAAGGCGCCCTGGCACCGGTCTACGTGGTCAGCGGCGACGACCCGCTGCTGTGCCAGGAAGCCGCCGACGCCATCCGCAATGCCGCGCGTCAGCAAGGTTTCGATGAACGCCAGGTGTTCAGTGCCGACGCCAACTTCGACTGGGGCACCCTGCTCCAGGCCGGTGCAAGCCTGTCGCTGTTTGCACAGCGCCGCCTGCTGGAACTGCGCCTGCCCTCGGGCAAGCCCGGTGACAAGGGTGCCGCTGCGCTGATGGAATACTGCGCCAACCCCGCCGAAGACACGCTGCTGCTGATCAGCCTGCCCAAGCTCGACAGCAGTGCGCAGAAGACCAAGTGGGGCAAGGCATTGATCGAAGGCGCCCATTGCCAGTTCATCCAGATCTGGCCGGTGGATGTGCACCAGCTCCCGCAGTGGATCAACCAGCGCCTGCAACAGGCCGGCCTGTCAGCCCAGCGTGATGCCGTCGACCTGATTGCCGCGCGCGTGGAAGGCAACCTGCTGGCAGCCGCGCAGGAAATCGAAAAACTCAAGCTGCTGGCCGAAGGTAGCCAGATCACCGTGGAAACCGTACAGGCTGCCGTCGCCGACAGTGCCCGCTTCGATGTCTTCGGCCTGGTTGATGCCATTCTCAACGGCGAGGCTGCGCATGCCCTGCGCATGCTCGAAGGCTTGCGCGGTGAAGGTGTGGAGCCGCCAGTCATCCTCTGGGCCTTGGCCCGTGAGCTGCGCCAACTGGCTGGGCTAGCCCAGCAGTTCAGCCAAGGCGTGCCATTGGACAAAGCGTTCAGCCAGGCCCGCCCGCCCATCTGGGACAAACGCCGACCGCTGGTCAGCAAGGCCCTGCAGCGCCTCTCGGCGCAGCGTTGGGCGCAACTGCTGCAGGATGCCCAGCGAATCGATGCGCAGATCAAAGGGCAGGCTGAAGGTTCGCCCTGGATTGGCCTGGCGCGGCTGTCGCTGTTGATGGCTGGCCAACGCCTGGCCCTGCCTCCCGAGTAACTGCGGCCGTCGTAGGAGCGGGTTTACCCGCGAAAGGGCCGGGCCTGCTGGCCAATCTCCACATGCCGTTCACCGTTGCCGCCACCACCGTATTCGCGGGTAAACCCGCTCCTACACACGCATCGGTGGTTGGACGCAGGTCGTAGTAGGAGCGGGTTTACCCGCGAAAGGGCCGGGCCTGCTAACCAAACTCCACCCGCCGTTCACCGTTGCCGCCGCCACCGTATTCGCGGGTAAACCCGCTCCTACACACGCATCGAAGGTTGGGCGCAGGCCGTCGTAGGAGCGGGTTTACCCGCGAAGAGGCCGGGCCTGCTAACCAATCTCCACCCGCCGTTCACCGTTGCAGCCGCCACCGTATTCGCGGGTAAACCCGCTCCTACACATAGGCACCAGAGCCTCGACCATATACACAATCAATTGGCCCCCACCCTTCGGGGAGCCTACAGTGCGCCCGAACCCACCCAACCCGGGAAGCCCGCCATGAGCAAAAAGCCGAAAAAGCACGGCCACAACAAGGCCAAGTCCATCGTTGCCCAGCCACTGTTCCGCTGCCGACAGGAACAACCGAACAAGGGCAAAGGCAGCTACCGCCGCGAAGCCTTCCAATCGAGAGATTGGGAGGCTTCCTACTTTTTGGCTGCATGAAAGCATCGCAAGCGCAGGCATGGTATGGTCGTCACCTGACCTGCAACTCTGGATCTGTGCATGCTCTTCCGTCTTATCCCCCGCTGGGAAACCCGCCAGCTGATCGCGGCCTCCAGCTTCATTCTGCTCGTGGCCTGTGCGGAAAAGCCCACCGCCGCCGACGCGCTGCCGCTGGCCCCTGCCCAACCCAATCCCGTGGTGATCGTGCCCGGCGCAACGCCCGACGTCAGCACTGACATCCAGCCCCTGCAAACCTTCGCCCAATGGCAAGCGGGCTTCCGCGAGCAGGCCCTGCAAGCCGGCATTTCGCCGAGCACCTTCGACCGTGCCTTCCTCGGTGTCACCCCCGACCTGGACGTGATCAAGGCAGACCGCAGCCAGCCGGAGTTCACCCGCCCGGTGTGGGAATACCTCGAAGGCGCCCTGTCGCCCCTGCGTGTGCGCAACGGCAAGAAGCTGCTGGAGCAGAACGCCGAGCTGCTGACTCGCCTTGAGCAGCGCTATGGCGTGGACCGCCAGGTGCTGGTCGCGGTGTGGGGCATGGAAAGCAACTTCGGCCAGTTCCAGGGCAACAAGTCGGTGATCCGCTCGCTGGCCACTTTGGCCTATGAGGGCCGCCGACCACAGTTCGCCCAGGACCAGCTGATTGCCGCGCTGCAGATCATCCAGCACGGAGACATCCAGCCTGAAGCCATGCGTGGCTCGTGGGCCGGCGCCATGGGCCAGACCCAGTTCATCCCGACCACCTACAACACCCATGCCGTGGACTTCGACGGCGATGGCCGCCGCGACATCTGGAACAGCACACCAGACGCCCTGGCCTCAACAGCGCACTACCTGCAGAGTTCGGGCTGGAAACGCGGCCAACCGTGGGGCTTCGAGGTACAGGTGCCGGCCGGCTTCGACTTCTGGCAGGCCGATGGTGCACTGCGCAAACCGGTGAGTGAATGGCTGGCGATGGGCGTGAAACTGCCAGCGGGTACCCAGCTGCCGCCAGGTAGCAACCAGCTGTCTGCCGCCCTGCTGCTGCCGGCCGGTGCACGCGGCCCGGCGTTCCTGGTGCTGGACAACTTCCGCGCCATCCTCAAGTACAACAACTCGTCGTCCTATGCCCTGGCGGTGAGCCTGCTCGGGGATCGCTTCAGCGGCTGGGGCTTCATTGCCGGCAGCTGGCCGAAAGAGGACCTGCCGCTCAGCCGCAGCGAGCGCATGGAGTTGCAGAACTTGCTGAACAGCCGCGGGCATGATGCGGGTAATGCCGATGGCATTATCGGGGCCAATACCCGCAAGGCGATCCGCAATGCCCAGCAAGGGCTGGGATGGCCGGCGGATGGCTACCCGACCCATAAGCTGCTTGAGAGCCTGCGCCAGCAGTAAGCATTTCGGGGCCGCTGCGCGGCCCCGGTAATCTCACGCCCTGAACAGATCCTGCTCCAGCACCAGTGTTTGCTGAACACTGTCCAGCCTCACCCGAGCCCCTAGGGGCAAGCAGACATTCGGGTCACAGTGCCCGCTGCGCCAACCCGCCAGCACCGGCACACCCAGCGGTGCAAACGTATCCTCCAGCAACGGCGTCAGCGCCGCTGTGGTAATCCCGGCAAAGTCGCCCACCAACACGCCTTTGATACCCTCCAGCTTGCCTGCCAGGCGTAACTGGGTCAGCAGCCGATCCACCCGGTACAACGGCTCGTTGACGTCCTCGATGAACAGGATGCAGCCCTGGGTATCCAGCTCGGCAAGGGTCCCCATGGTCGCCCCCAGCATCGACAGGTTGCCACCCAGCAGCGGTCCGCTGGCCACCCCCGGCAGCACGCAGTCCAATGCGAAGCCCGCCGGGTGCGCGACCTGCTCGCCTGCCCTCACATGCCCACCCAGTTGCGCCAGCAACGACGACTCGGTCGGTGGCAACTTGGCCCCCAACAGGTCGGCATTGAGCATCCCCCCATGGAAGGTCAGCAGCCCGGCATGCCGGTAGATCGCCGTATGCAGCGCGGTGATGTCGCTGTAGCCGATCAGCGGCTTGGGGTTGCGCCGGATCAGTTCAAAGTCGAGCTGGTCAAGCAGGCGCATGCTGCCGTAGCCCCCACGCATGCACAGGATGGCGTCCATGGCCGGATCGGCAAACGCTCCATGCAAGTCCTGCAGGCGCTGCTGGTCCGGCCCCGCCAGGTAGCCCTGCGCTTGCAGGGCACCCGGGTAGATATGGCAACGGTAGCCGCGGTCAACGAACCACTGGCTAACCTTGTGCGCATCAAGCCGCGCCGCGCCCGCCGGGGCGACAATGGCAAAACATGCATTGGCCGGCAGCGCGGCTGGCAGGGTGGGTTGGAAGGTTTTGGCGCAGTACATCGCGGCTCCTTGCAGCGCATGGGACACAAACAAAAATGCCGATGCCGCCCTTGGGCGCGCATCGGCATCTGTGGCTCCGCTCTAGGCTAGAGCATAGCTCAGAGCTTGATCTTGGCTTCGTGGGCCTGCTGGTCGGCGTGGTACGAAGAACGCACCAGCGGGCCAGAAGCAACGTTCTTGAAGCCCATCTTGTAACCTTCCTCGGCGAACCAGGCAAAGGTGTCCGGGTGAACGAAACGCTGCACCGGCAAGTGGCTGCGCGACGGCTGCAGGTACTGGCCGAGGGTGAGCATGTCGATGTCATGCTCGCGCATGCGGTGCATCACTTCGATCACTTCCTCGTCGGTTTCGCCCAGGCCGAGCATCAGGCCCGACTTGGTCGGTACGTGCGGCACCAACTGCTTGAACTTCTGCAGCAAGTCCAGCGACCAGTCATAGTCCGAACCCGGGCGCGCGGCCTTGTACAGGCGCGGTACGGTCTCGAGGTTGTGGTTGAACACATCCGGCGGCTCTTGCGCGGTGATTTCCAGGGCAACGTCCATACGGCCACGGTAGTCCGGCACCAAGGTCTCCAACTGCACCCCCGGTGACAGCGCACGGATTTCCCGGATGCAGTCAGCAAAGTGCTGGGCACCGCCGTCACGCAGGTCGTCGCGGTCCACCGAGGTGATCACCACATACTTCAGGCGCAGGTCGGCAATGGCAACCGCCAGGTTTTTCGGCTCGTCCAGATCCAGCGGCTTCGGTCGGCCATGGCCAACGTCGCAGAACGGGCAACGACGGGTGCAGATGTCACCCATGATCATGAAGGTGGCGGTACCACCCGAGAAGCACTCGCCCAGGTTCGGGCAGGAGGCCTCTTCGCACACGCTGTGCAGTTTGTGCTTGCGCAGCAGTTGTTTGATGCGGTCTACCTCGGGCGACACCGGGATACGCACGCGAATCCAGTCGGGCTTCTTGGGTAGCTCATCGGTAGGGATGATCTTCACCGGGATGCGCGCGACTTTGTCGGCACCACGCAGCTTGACCCCAGCTTCCACCTTCTTCGGCGCTGGGCGCGGGGTGGCATCCTGGGTAGGTATCAGGTTCGGCACGGCTTCTTGCACAGTTGTCATATTCAGTCGATTCCGCCCGTGAGGGTCGTCTGCTCAGCGTAGTCGAGGTGCTTGACCAGCTGTCCGCGCAGCCTTGTCCTGACCTCGTCGAGTTCGATCGGACCTGCCAGGTCGCGCAGCTGGGTCATCGCCAGCCCCGCATAGCCGCAGGGGTTGATTCGGCGGAATGGCGCAAGGTCCATGTCCACGTTCAGGGCAAGGCCGTGAAACGAACGGCCGTTGCGAATTCGCAGGCCGAGGGAGGCGATTTTCGCTCCGTCGACATAGACACCCGGGGCATCGGGCTTGGCAGACGCCTGAACAGCATAGCTGGCGAGCAGGTCGATGAGGGCCAGCTCGATACGGCTGACCAGCTCACGCACGCCAAAGCCCAGCCGGCGCACATCCAGCAGCAGGTAGGCCACCAGCTGCCCGGGGCCATGGTAAGTGACCTGGCCGCCGCGGTCGGTCTGCACCACCGGGATGTCGCCCGGCACCAGCAGGTGCTCGGCCTTGCCGGCCTGCCCCTGGGTGAAGACCGCAGGGTGCTCCACCAGCCAGATTTCATCCTGGCTGTCCGGGCTGCGCTGCTCGGTAAAACGACGCATGGCCTCCAGCACCGGTTCATAGGGCTGCAGGCCAAGCTCGCGAAAACCGAGGCAGGCGGACATCAAAGCACCATTTTCACGATGCCGGTAGCGCGCAGGGCGCTGTTGATATCGTGCAACTGGTTCTCGCTTTCGGCAACGATGTGCAATTGCACGGTGGTGTACTTGCCTTCCTTGCTCTGGCGTTCGGCCAGGGTGGAAAGGTCGACTTTGGCGTGCTTGCTGAGAATCTCGATGACCGTGTCCTTGAAACCGACAACGGTGTCACCGATGACCTTGATCGGGTAATCGTCGCAAGGGAATTCGATCTTGTGCGACTTGACGTCTGGTTCGCTCATGGCGGAAACGGCCTCGTAAGCCGTGGCAACAACAACACCCCCGCGGTAGGCGCGGGGGCATGCAGGTCACGTATCAGTTGAACAACCCGTAGAAGAATAGACGGATGCTATCCCACATACGGCGGAAGAAACCACCTTCCTCGACGCCATCAAGGGCAATCAGGTCGGCGCTGTGAACCACTTTCTCGTCCAGTTTGACTTCCACTTTGCCGATCACGTCACCTTTGGCGATCGGTGCGGTGAGCTGCGGGTTCATGGTCATCGAAGCCTGCAGGCGCTTCAATTGGCCTTTAGGCATAGTCATGGTCAGGTCGTCAGCCAGGCCAGCCTTGATCTGGCTGGTAGCGCCCTTCCAGACCGGGGCCTGGGTCAGCTCGGTGCCCTTCTGGTAGAAGGTCTGGGTTTCGAAGAAGCGGAAACCGTAGGTCAGCAGCTTCTGGGTTTCGGCAGCACGCGATTGTTCGCTGTTGGTACCGAACACCACGGCGATCAGGCGCTGGCCGTCACGAACGGCCGACGCCACCATGCAGTAGCCGGCTTCGTCGGTGTGACCGGTTTTCAGGCCATCGACGGTCTTGTCGCGCCACAGCAGCAGGTTGCGGTTAGGCTGCTTGATGTTGTTCCAGAAAAACTCTTTCTGCGAGTAGATGGCGTAGTGGGCCGGGTCGACATTGATGATCGCACGGGCCAGGGTTGCCATGTCGTGCGCCGACGAGTAGTGCTCGGGGTTCGGCAGGCCGGTCGGGTTCATGAAGTGACTGTTGGTCATGCCCAGGTCGGCAGCCGTCTTGTTCATCATGTCGGCAAAGGCGTCTTCGCTGCCGGCGATGTGCTCGGCCAAGGCGACCGAGGCGTCGTTACCGGACTGGATGATGATGCCGTGCAGCAGGTCGCTGACCGTGACCTGGCTGCCAACCTTGATGAACATGCGCGAACCGCCGGTACGCCATGCGTTTTCGCTGACAGTAACCGGGTCGCTTTCACCGATCTGGCCGCGGCGGATGTCCAGGGTGGCGATGTAGGCGGTCATCAGCTTGGTCAGGCTGGCTGGCGGCAGGCGCTCGTCACCGTTGTTCTCGACCAGCACGTTGCCGCTGGACGCGTCCATGAGTACGTAGGACTTGGCTGCCAGTTGGGGTGGCGCAGGCGTCATCTGCTCCGCCGCGAAGGCGGCAGGCGTGATCAGCAGCAGTACAGGCAGGCAAAGTCGTTTGGCAAGGTTGGTGATGTTCATCCGTCTCTCGAAAATCGCTAATGGTCTGAGATGTTCCCTGGGCAAGATCATGTGCCCAGCGCCAGTCAGTCTAGTTTTATGGCCAATGGCCTGGCCCGCGAACGTGCGGCTTTATGTCGCTGCGGGCAAAAGCGGTCATTGTACATGGCCGCGACCGGCAATTCATGACAAAACCGATAGTTTGGTGTTGCCGTCTTCGCAGGCGCGCCCGCCCCCACAGTCAGTCTGTTGTGACCAGCTTTGCCTGCCCCAAGTTCGCCAGGCGAATGCTGTCTTGTGCTTGCTGGATCTCGCCCTGACTGCCGATCGGCCCCAGGCGCACGCGGTGCAGGGTCTGCTGGTTACGCACGATCGAGCTGATGAACACGGGTGCATTGACCATGGTGCTGAGCTTGGCGCGCAGCAACTCGGCAGCGTCCGGGTTGGCGAACGCGCCTACCTGCAAGAAACTGCCACCGTTACCGCCGGGCACGTTGTTGCCACCCACCTGCACCGGTACCACGGGCGCGGCGTGCTGCTGTGGCGGCGGGGTCCATTGCTCGACACGCCCGGTACTGGCCGGTATTGCCTGGGTCTGCGCCACTTGCGGCTCTTTCAGCACCATAGGTGGGGTCTGGCCACGCTGGGCCCACCACTGCTGCGGGTCGATGCCCTCGACGCGCACGTGCGCGGTACCGATCTCGGCATAACCGAGCTTTTTTGCCGCAGCATAGGACAAATCGATGATGCGGTCGGAATAGAACGGGCCACGGTCGTTGACCCGCAGGATCACGCTGCGGTTATTGGCGAGGTTGGTCACCTTGACGTAGGCCGGCAGAGGCAGGGTCTTGTGCGCTGCGCTCATGCCATACAGGTCGTACAGCTCGCCGTTGGCAGTGTTCTGCCCGTGGAACTTGGTGCCGTACCACGATGCCGTACCCTCGGCGCGGTAGTTGCGCGAGTCCTGCATCGGGTAGTAGGTCTTGCCAAGCACCGTGTACGGGTTGGCCTTGTAGTTACCGGTGTGCACGGTCGGGGTGGCATCGGGGATCTTGTTCACATCCACGTCCCACCACGGTGCGCCGTCCTTGTGCGCCCGGTTGATGTCCAGGCCCGGCTGGCTGCGCACGACGTTACCACTGCTTTTCGGGGCCGGCCGGTTGGAAGAGCAGCTGGCCAGCGCCACACCGACGGCGAGGCAGGTGAGCAGCTTGAAAGCGTTGCCAGAGATGATTGCGCGCATTACTTGACGCCCCGTACTTGAACCAGCTGTTCCGCAAGCTGATGTACCGCCATGGCATACATCACGCTGCGGTTGTAGCGAGTGATCGCGTAGAAGTTCTTCAGGCCCATCCAGTACTCGGGGCCGCTCTCGCCCTCGAGACGGAAGGCGGTAACCGGCAGATCATCGCGCAGCGAATCATGAACCGACCAGCCAAGCGTACGCAACTCCCCTACCGTTTTCACCGGCTCGATGCCGGTGGTCAGGCCTTCGTCGGCGCGCTCACCTTCCACCCAGGCGCGACTGACCACACCCTCGCCGGCCACCCAGCCGTGGCGCTTGAAGTAGCTGGCCACGCTGCCGATAGCATCGTCAGGGTTGTTCCAGATATTGATATGGCCGTCCCCGTCGAAGTCCACCGCGTAGTTGCGGAAGCTGCTTGGCATGAACTGCGGCAGCCCCATGGCGCCAGCGTACGAGCCCTTGAGCGTCAAGGGGTCGAGCTGCTCCTCGCGGGCCAGCAGCAGGAACTCACGCAGCTCCTTGCGGAAGAACTCGGCCCGTGGCGGGTAGTCGAAGCCCAGCGTCGACAGGGCGTCGATCACCCGGTAGTTGCCGGTATTGCGGCCAAAAAAGGTTTCCACGCCGATGATCGCGACAATGTACTGCGCAGGTACGCCGTACTCCTGCTCGGCACGTGCCAATACAGCCTCGTGCTGACGCCAGAAATCCACACCGCGAGCGATACGTGCATCGGTGATGAACATCGGCCGGTAGTCCTTCCACGGTTTGACCCGCTCGGCCGGGCGCGATATGGCGTCGAGGATCGACTGCTTGCGCTGCACCTCACGGAACACACCCATCAGTTGCTCAGGCGCAAAACCATAGTCGCGGCTCATTTCGCCAACGAACGCGGCTACCTGGGGCGAGCCGTCGTATTCGCCGGCATGGGCCAGCTGTACAGCGCCGAACAGGCCCACCGCACCGATCCAAGGCGCACAACGGGCAGCCCAGTTACGCACTGCTTGCATGAAATTGTTCACCTTATTCAAACCTGCGCGATCCATTTGCGGTGCGTATGGATCGACATCAAAACGCCAAACGCTGACAGCAGCGTCACCAACGATGTTCCGCCATAGCTGATGAAAGGTAACGGCACGCCCACCACGGGCAGAAGGCCGCTTACCATTCCGATATTGACGAACACGTATACAAAAAAAGTCATGGTCAGGCTGCCCGCAAGCAGCTTGCCGAACAGGGTCTGCGCCTGGGCGGTGATCACCAGGCCACGGCCGATCAGCAGCAGGTAGACAATCAGCAGCAGGCAGATGCCGACCAGGCCGAATTCCTCGCCGAGCACGGCGATGATGAAGTCGGTGTGGCTTTCCGGCAAAAAGTCCAGGTGCGACTGCGTGCCAAGCAGCCAGCCTTTGCCAAACACCCCGCCCGAGCCGATCGCCGCCTTGGACTGGATGATGTTCCAACCGGTGCCCAACGGGTCGCTTTCAGGGTCGAGGAAGGTCAATACCCGCTGCTTCTGGTAGTCGTGCATGACGAAGAACCACATTGCCACCGCGACTGGCACGGCTGCCGCCAGCACGCTGAGGATCCAGCGCCAGCGCAAGCCGCCCATGAACAGCACGAAGGCGCCGGAGGCCAGGATCAGCAGCGCAGTCCCCAGGTCGGGCTGACGTACGATCAGCATGAACGGCACGCCGATCAGCACCAGGCTGATCGCCACGTGCTTCAAATGGGGCGGCAAGGTGCGCTTGGACAGGTACCAGGCGATGGTCGCCGGCATGATGATCTTCATGAATTCCGAGGGCTGGAAGCGGATCACCCCAGGAATGTTGATCCAGCGTGTGGCCCCCATGGCGTTGTGGCCCATCACGTCCACCACTACCAGCAACAGCACCCCGGCCAGGTATGCCAGCGGCACCCAACGCGCCATGAAGCGCGGCTCCAGCTGGGCGATGACGAACATCGACACCAGGCCGATGCCAAACGAGGTGGCTTGCTTGAGCAGCAGGTCCCAGTTCTTGCCACTGGCCGAATACAGTACGAACAGGCTGCCGGCTGCAAGGGTCAACAGAATGATCAGCAAGGGGCCGTCGATATGGATGCGTTGCAGAAAGCTCGCACGCCGACGCATCACATCCTCGCTGGAGAGCATGCGATCGAAATTGTTCATCACAGGGCTGATTCCTGGGTAACGGTGGCGGGCGCGAACTCGGGTTTGAGCCGGCCATTTTCGTCGAGCAGCCAGGCGTCCATGATCTGGCGTACCACCGGAGCGGCGACACCCGAGCCGGACTCACCGTTCTCGACCATCACCGAAACCACGATTTTCGGGGCTTCGGCTGGGGCAAACGCGACGAACAAGGCATGGTCGCGGTGGCGCTCCTGGAGTTTGTTGCGGTCATACTTCTCGCCCTGCTTGATCGCCACCACCTGGGCGGTGCCGCTCTTGCCGGCAATGCGGTACTGGGCACCGGCTGCTGCCTTGCGCGCGGTACCGCGGGCGTTGTGCATCACCTGTTCCATGCCATGGGTGACCTTGGCCCAGTCGGACTTGTCACGCAGCACGATGTCTTCCATGGGGTTGTCGTCTACCGGCGGCAGGCCTTCGATGGTCTTGGCCAGGTGTGGGCGGTTCCACACACCTTTGTTGGCGATCAATGCAGTGGCCTGGGCCAGCTGCAGCGGCGTGGCCTGCATGTAACCCTGGCCGATGCCGAGAATCAGGGTTTCGCCGGGGAACCAGGCCTGGCGACGGGTGGCACGCTTCCATTCGCGCGACGGCATCAACCCGGCAGATTCCTCGAACATATCGAGGGAAACCCGCTGGCCGATACCGAACTTGTTCATGTAGCTGGACAACCGATCGATGCCCATCTTGTGCGCAAGGTCATAGAAGTAGGTGTCGTTCGAGCGCATGATGGCGGTGTCCAGGTCGACCCAGCCATCACCGGAGCGGTTCCAGTTACGGTATTTATGGTCGTAGTTGGGCAACTGGTAGTAGCCAGGGTCGAACACCCTGCTGCTGGCATTCACGACGCCACTGTCCAGACCGGCAATAGCCACCGCCGGCTTGATGGTCGACCCCGGCGGGTACAGGCCACGCAGCACGCGGTTGAATAGCGGCCGATCGATCGAATCGCGCAATTCGGCATAGGCCTTGAAGCTGATGCCGGTGACGAACAGGTTGGGGTCGAAGCTAGGCTGACTCACCATCGCCAGCACCTCGCCGGTTCGCGGGTCGAGCGCAACCACTGCACCACGCCGGCCTCCCAGGGCGGCTTCAGCGGCCTCCTGCAGCTTGATGTCCAGGCTCAGCACAATGTCCTTGCCCGGCTTCGGGTCGGTGCGCTTGAGCACCCGCAGCACCCGGCCACGGGCGTTGGTCTCGACTTCCTCGTAACCCACCTGACCGTGCAGGGCGGCCTCGTAGAAGCGCTCGATGCCGGTCTTGCCGATATGGTGGGTACCGCTGTAGTTCACCGGGTCGAGCGTTTTCAGCTCTTTCTCGTTGATCCGCCCTACATAACCCACCGAATGGGCAAAATGCGCACCCTGCGGGTAATGCCGCACCAGCTGGGCCACCACCTCGACACCCGGCAGGCGGAACTGGTTTACCGCCACGCGGGCAATCTGCTCTTCGTTGAGCTCGAACAGAATCGGCACCGGCTCGAATGGCCGGCGGCCTTGGCGCATGCGCTTCTCGAACAGGGCACGGTCGTCAGCGGTGAGCTCAAGCACTTCGACGATGGTATCCAGCACTTCCTGCCAGTTACCCGCACGTTCGCGGGTCATCGACAGGCTGAAGCTGGGCCGGTTGTCGGCAACGATCACCCCGTTGCGGTCGAAGATCAACCCGCGGGTCGGCGGGATCGGCTGCACATGCACCCGGTTGTTCTCCGACAGCGTGGAGTGGTAGTCGTACTGGATGATCTGCAGGTAGTACAGCCGTGCGATCAACACGCACACAAGCAGCATGATCGCGACTGCGCCGACCACGACGCGGTTGCGCACCAGGCGGGCGTCTTTCTCGTGGTCCTTGAGACGGATCGGCTGCGACATCGGACTGCTTACAGGCTCATTTGTGGTAAGGGTGCCCGGACAACACGGTCCAGGCGCGGTAGATCTGCTCGCCGATGAGTATCCTTACCAACGGGTGCGGCAACGTCAGCGGCGACAGCGACCAACGTTGCTCGGCGCGTGCGCAAACCTCAGGCGCCAGGCCCTCCGGGCCACCCACCATCAAATTCACCGTGCGCGCATCCAGGCGCCAGCGGTCCAGCTCGGTGGCCAGCTGTTCGGTACTCCAGGGCTTGCCATGGACCTCGAGGGTGACAATGCGTTCCCCAGGCTGCACCTTGCTCAGCATGGCTTCGCCCTCCTGACGGATCAGGCGGGCGACGTCGGCATTCTTGCCACGGGTATTCAGCGGGATTTCCACCAGCTCCAGCGACAGCTCGGCGGGCAGGCGCTTGGCATATTCATGCCAGCCTTCCTCGACCCACTTCGGCATGCGCGAGCCGACCGCAATCAGGCGCAGACGCACAGCGCTTTCCTTATTCGCGGTCTTTGAGCTTGTCGGAGTACTCGTGGGCATGGTCCGGGCTGTGGTGCTTGCCATCGGCGGCACGGCTTTGCTCGGCACCCTGCCACAGGCGCTCAAGGTCGTAGAACTGGCGGGCAGCGGCGGTCATCATGTGCACGATGACGTCGTTCAGGTCCAGCAGCACCCAGTCGCTGTCGCCCTTGCCTTCCTCACCCAGTGGCTGGGCGCCCTTGGCCTTGACTGCTTCACGGACCTTTTCGGCCATCGCGTTGATCTGGCGGTTGGAGGTACCGGTGGCAATGATCATGTAGTCGGTCAGGCTGTGCTTCTCGCGCACGTCGATGACCTGGATGTCCTGGGCCTTGACGTCTTCCAGCGCTGCCTTGGTCACTGCGACCAGTTCTTCGCCGTAAATTTTCTGCTTGGTCATATAAAACTCGTTCAACTCGTTGGATGAGGCGCCAGAGGCACCGTCAGTTGGGCGCACGATACAGTTCGTGCGCCTCGATATAGGCCAGTACGGCGTCCGGCACCAGGAACCTCACCGATTTGCCGCTGGCCAGCAGCTGTCGGATCTGTGTAGCCGACACCGCAAGCGGCGTCTGCCAGACGAACGAAATATTTCCCGCCGGGCCGGACATGGCGGTGGGATCGCTCTCCGAGCGCGCAGCCAACAGGTTGCGCAACTCGTCAGGGGGTTCTACGTCGGCATCCGGACGTTGCAGTACCAGGATGTGACAGTGTTGCAGCAATTCTTCCCAGCGATGCCAGGCGGGCAGGCCACAGAAGGCATCCCAACCCAGCACCAGGAACAACTGGTCGTGGCCGGACAGTTCGGCGCGGATCGATTCCAGCGTATCGATGGTGTACGACGGCTTGTCACGTTCCAGCTCGCGGGCATCGACGCTCAGGCAAGCGACGCCCTGCACCGCTTCACGGACCATGGCCAGGCGATCCTGCGCGGCCACCTGTGGCGTGTCGCGGTGCGGCGGCCGGGCATTGGGCAACAGGCGTAGCTCATCCAGCCCCATGAACTCGGCCACTTCCAGCGCGCTGCGCAAGTGGCCGATATGCACGGGGTCGAAGGTACCACCTAGAATGCCGATACGCCGGACTGCCTGGGCCTTGCTCAACTCAGCAGGACCCCTGACCGCGCAACTGGCCATCGCCGATCACCACATACTTCTCGCAGGTCAGGCCTTCCAGGCCGACAGGGCCGCGGGCATGCAGCTTGTCGGTGGAAATACCGATTTCCGCACCCAGGCCGTACTCGAAGCCGTCGGCAAAGCAGGTCGGGGTGTTGAGCATGACCGACGCCGAATCGACCTCAGCCATGAACTGACGGGCTTCACCCTGGTGTTCGCTGATGATCGAGTCGGTGTGGTGCGAGCCATAGTGGTTGATGTGCTCGATGGCCTGGTTCAGGCCGTCGACCACGCGAATCGACAGGATCGCATCGAGGTATTCCGTGTGCCAGTCGGCTTCGGTGGCCGGTTTGGCGCTGATGATAGCCTGGGTACGCTCGCAACCGCGCAGCTCCACGCCCTTCTCCACGAAGCGGCGGGCCATTTCTGGCAGGAAGCGCTCAGCCACTTGTTGGTCGACCAGCAGCGTTTCCATGGCACCGCAGATGCCATAGCGGTAGGTCTTGGCGTTGAAAGCCACATTCCAGGCCTTGTCCAGGTCGGCATGCTGGCTGACATAGATGTGGCAGATACCGTCCAGGTGCTTGATCACCGGCACGCGGGCATCGCGGCTGATGCGCTCGATCAGGCCACGGCCTCCGCGCGGTACGATGACATCGACGAATTCCGGCATGCTGATCAGCGCGCCCACGGCTTCGCGGTCGGTGGTTTCGACCACCTGCACCACCGCCGCCGGCAGGCCGGCTTCAGCCAGGCCACGCTGAATGCAGGTGGCAATGGCGCGGTTGGAATGGATGGCTTCCGAACCGCCACGCAGGATGGTTGCATTGCCCGACTTGAGGCACAGGCTGGCGGCATCAATGGTCACGTTCGGACGCGATTCATAGATGATCCCGATCACCCCCAGCGGGGTACGCATCTTGCCTACCTGAATGCCCGATGGACGGTAGCTCATGTCGCGGATGGCACCGACCGGGTCCGGCAGGCTGGCCACCTGGCGCAAGCCGGTGATCATGCCGTCGATACGCGCCGGGGTCAGCGCCAGACGGTCGAGCAGTGCGGGCTCCAGGCCACTGGCGCGGCCGGCGGCAAGGTCCAGCTCGTTGGCAGCGGTGAGTTCGGCACGGGCAGCGTCCAGCGCGTCGGCGGCGGCTTGCAGGGCGCGGTTCTTCTGCGCGGTGCTGGCACGGCCAATCACCCGGGAAGCCTCACGGGCAGCGCGACCCAGGCGGGTCATATAGTCAAGAACGGACTCAGTCATGGGTTCGGTGTCTTGGCGAAGGGGAAATCGGCTGATTATAACTGCCGCGCAGGTGTACGCCCAGCGGCGGGTGGCGGATGGTAGAAAATGGATGGGGCAATGTGTAGGAAAGATGTAACCGGGGTTATCGAGATTTCCATCTCCCGTTGCGGCCCTTTCGCGGGTGAACCCGCTCCCACAGGCATTCCACAGGGCCTGGCGCTATGCAATACCGGTGGGAGCGGGTTCACCCGCGAAGAGGCCGGCACCGCCAACATCAACATCCGATTCAGCCTCGATTAAGCCATTCATTGCTATCATCCCCGCCTCTCCAGCCACGAACTGCCCGCATGCCAGCCCTGCCCGACAGCTTTTTCGACCGCGACGCCCAGACCCTGGCCAAGGCCCTGCTGGGCAAGGTCATCCGTCACCGCCACGGCGACCTGTGGCTGGCCGCGCGGATCATCGAGACCGAGGCCTACTACCTTTCCGACAAAGGTAGCCACGCTTCGCTCGGCTACACCGAAAAACGCAAGGCGCTATTCCTGGATGGGGGGCACATCTACATGTACTACGCCCGCGGCGGCGATTCGCTGAACTTCAGCGCCCACGGGCCGGGCAACGCGGTGCTGATCAAGTCTGCCTATCCTTGGCAGGACACCCTCTCGGGGCCCGACAGCCTGGCGCAGATGCAACTGAACAACCCCGATGCAAGCGGCAAGATACGCCCGCAAGAGCGCCTGTGCGCCGGCCAGACCCTGCTATGCCGGGCCCTGGGCCTGAAAGTACCGCATTGGGACGCCCAGCGTTTCGACGCCGAACGCCTGTACGTCGAGGACTGCGGCAACGCCGTGCCCCGGGTGATCCAGGCCGCTCGCCTGGGCATCCCGCACGGGCGCGACGAGCACCTGCCGTACCGCTTCGTCGATGCCGGGTACGCCCGTTTCTGCACACGGAACCCGTTACGTCGCGGCCAAGTCGAAGGCCGTGATTTCTTCATTCTCGAACAAGGAAGCTGAACATGGGCCAATGGCTCGACAGCCTGACCGGCTGGCTCAGCGCCAACCCGCAGTGGCTTGGCCTGGCGATTTTCCTGGTGGCCTGCATCGAATGCCTGGCCATCGCCGGCATTATCGTGCCGGGCACCGTACTGCTGTTCGCCGTTGCGGTACTGGCCGGCAACGGCGCGTTCAGCCTGGGCGAAACGCTGCTCCTCGGTTTTCTCGGCGGCCTGCTGGGCGACGCCTTGTCTTACACAGTGGGCAAGTACTTCCACCAGAACATCCGCCGGCTGCCGCTGATACGCCACCATCCGGAATGGATCGGTAGCGCCGAAAGCTACTTCCAGCGTTATGGCATCGCCAGCCTGCTGGTAGGCCGTTTCATCGGCCCGCTGCGGCCGATGCTGCCAATGGTCGCCGGCATGTTCGACATGCCCCTGCCGCGCTTCATCGCCGTCAGCCTGCTGGCGGGTGCCGGCTGGTCGGTCGCCTACCTGCTACCCGGCTGGGCCACTGGCGCCGCCATGCGCCTGCCCCTGCCGGAAGGCTTCTGGCTGGACGCCGGGATCATCGCCGGCGCCCTCGCAGTGCTGATCGGCCTGAGCCTGAATACCAGCCTGCGTGACCAGCGCCACGGCACCCGGCTGGTTGCCGCGCTCAGCTTCATCGCCCTGGCCGGTGTATTCCTCGGCTGGCCCTACTTCCATGAGTTCGACCAAGGCGTGATGACACTGGTCCAGGAGCATCGCAGCCAGGCCATCGACAGCACCGTGGTGCTGGTGACACGGCTAGGCGATTTCCGCACCCAGCTGTTCCTCGGCGCCCTGCTGACCGGCCTGCTGCTGCTTGCCCGTCAATGGCGACACGCATTTTTCGCGGCGGGCGCGTTGATGGGCACGGCGATCGCCAACGGCACACTGAAATGGCTATTTGCCCGGGCCAGGCCGGAAGTACTGACCGACCCACTGACCAGTTACAGCATGCCCAGCGGGCACAGCTCGGCATCGTTCGCGTTCTTCCTGGTAATGGCCGTGCTGGCAGGGCGTGGCCAGCCACCACGGATGCGCCTGACCTGGGTGATGCTGGGGTGCATTCCGGCGCTGGCGATTGCCCTGTCGCGGGTGTACCTGGGGGCGCACTGGCCAACCGATATCCTGGCCGGGGCCCTGCTGGCCTGTTGCGTATGCGCACTCAGCCTGACATTGGTACAACGCCAGCAGACCCTGCCAGCCCTGCCGCTGCGGGTGTGGTGGCTGGTGTTGCCGGCATGCGTGGCGCTGCTGGCGTTCTTCGCCATGCATGCACTGCCGCAGGCGTTGGTCAGGTATCAATATTGATGTCGCCTGTGCCGGCCTATTCGCGGGTGAACCTGCTCCTACGCAGGGGATCGCGCTTGTCGTAGGAGCGGGTTTACCCGCGAATAGGCCGGCACAGGCAATACAGAACCATCAGGCGAACAACTCACCCTGAATCCGCTCCAGCAGCTTCTGGATTTCCCCCAGCCGCTGCTGCGGCGAATCGAGGGTCAGCAGGTCCAGCTTGTCTTCTTCCATGAACGGCAACAGGTACGCCAGCTGATTGGCCAGCGCCTGACGCCCGTCCACCGGGCGCGGCATACCCAGCGCTTCGACCATGGGGTGCTCACCCAGGGCCACCAACAGCGCCAGCAGGTCGTCATCGGCCTCCAGCAACGGGCTGTCGGCCTGCTCCGGCAGCCATTGCACCTGGCCCACCAGCAATTGGTCCTTCTGCACCTCGGAGCTTTCCAGATTGAAGCGCCGCACGCCCTCGACGCGGATACCCAGCAAGCCGTTATCCTGCTGCACGAAGTCGCGGATCACCGCTTCACAGCCGATCGAGGCGACCACCGGCGGCGCCTTGCCGACTTGTTCGCCCTCAAGGATGCACACCACACCAAACCCTTCGCCCTGCTTCATGCAGCGCCCGATCATGTCCAGGTAGCGCGCCTCGAAAATCTGCAAATCGAGGAAGCAGCCAGGAAACAGCACGGTATTGAGCGGAAACAGCGGTAGCGTCATCACAATTCCTCAAGCCACCAGGCTGACCGCCAGCGGCAGGAACACCGCTGTAGCCACTCCCATCAGGCTCATCGCCAGCGCGGCAAAGGCGCCGCATTCGTCACTTTCCTGCAGGGCCACCGAAGTGCCCACTGCGTGTGCGGTCACGCCCAGCGACATGCCGCGCGCCTCAGGGCTGTGCACGCCGAAGCGGCTCAGCAACGCCGGGCCAAAGATCGCCCCGATCACCCCGGTAATCAACACGAACACTGCCGCCAGGGCCGCCACGCCGCCAATCTGCTCAGCCACCAGCATGGCGATCGGCGAGGTGACGGACTTCGGCGCCATGGTCATCAGGATCATGTGCTCGGCACCGAACCACCAGCCCAGCACCAGGCAGCAGAGCGTGGCGAACAGGCCTCCGACTACCAGCGTAGTAAATGTAGGCCAGAACAGCTGGCGGATACGCCGCAGGTTGAGATAGAGCGGCACAGCCAGGGCCACCGTAGCGGGCCCCAGCAGGATGTTCATGATTTCGGTGCTTTTGCGGTACTCGCTGTAATCGATGCCGCACAGCAGCAACACACCGATCACCAGCAGCATCGATACCAGTACAGGTTGCAGGAAGATCCAGCGGGTTTTCTCGTAGGCTGCGAGCACTACCTGATAGGCCCCCAGCGTGATGCCAATACCGAACAATGGGTGATGAATGACCGCATCGAGTGCGCCCTGCCAGTCGAGCATCATGGCTGCTCCTCACGCTTGCCCTGGCGCTGGATGAGCTTTTGCATCAGCACACCGACGAACACCAGGGTCACCAGACAGGAGATCAGCAAGGCCCCGACAATCGCCCAGAAGTCGGCGGCAATGTCCTTGGCATATACCATCACCCCGACTGCCGGCGGTACCAGCAGCAGCGGGAGATAGCGCAGCAAGCTGCTGGCGGCCTCGTTCAGCGGCTTGCCGACCTCACCGCGGGCCATGAGGAAGAGCAGCAGCAACAACAGGCCGATGATCGGCCCGGGCAAAAACGGCACAAACAGGTGATTGATCGCCGTCCCCAGCAGCTGGAACAGTACCAGCCAGGTCAAACCACGCAACAGCATAAGCATCTCCCTCGGGCATGGCCGCCATTATAAGCACGCTCAGCTATAGACCGATATTCGCCGAAAAGCGGGCAACTTGACTGAAACGGTTCGCCGTGCTGATCTTGTACTTTCGTACCAACTGACAACCCGGAGAGTCCGCGATGCCCCATGTACCGGTTACAGAGCTTTCGCAGTACGTTGGCAAGGAGCTGGGCCACTCGGAGTGGGTGAAGATCGACCAGCAGCGCATCAACCTGTTCGCCGAGGCGACCGGCGACTTCCAGTTCATCCATGTCGACCCTGAGAAGGCAGCAAAAACCCCGTTTGGCGGCACGATTGCCCATGGTTTCCTGACCTTGTCGCTGATCCCCAAGCTGATCGAGGACATCCTCGTTCTGCCGCAAGGGCTGAAGATGGTGGTGAACTACGGGCTGGACAGCGTGCGCTTCATTCAGCCGGTCAAGGTCGACAGCCGGGTTCGGCTGAAGGTAAAGCTGGGCGAGGTGACCGAGAAAAAACCGGGGCAGTGGCTACTCAAGGCGATTGCCACGCTGGAGATCGAGGGTGAAGAGAAGCCTGCTTATATAGCCGAGTCGCTGTCGCTCTGTTTTGTCTGATACATGCCCGGGGGCTGCTGTGCAGCCCCCGATCCACAAATCCCCCGCACTCGCGTAAACTGCCAGCCTTCGCGCAGCCTAGGGCTGCCCCTGTCGATTTATCAAAGGTGCCCGCCATGCCCTGGCTGCAAGTACGCCTGGCCATCAGCCCGGAACAAGCCGAAACCTATGAAGATGCGCTACTTGAAGTAGGCGCCGTCTCGGTCACGTTCATGGATGCCGAAGATCAACCGATCTTCGAACCAGACCTCAACACCACCCCGCTGTGGTCGCACACTCACCTGCTGGCGCTGTTCGAGGCCGATGCCGACCCTGAACAGGTGTTCGCCCACTTGCGCCTGCTGACCGGCGCCGAGCTGCCCGAGCACCAGGCCGAGGTGATCGAGGATCAGGACTGGGAGCGCAGCTGGATGGACAACTTCCAGCCGATGCGCTTCGGCCGCCGCCTGTGGATCGTGCCCAGCTGGCACGATGCCCCGGAAAAGGACGCCGTGAACCTGCTGCTCGACCCGGGCCTGGCCTTTGGCACCGGCACCCACCCCACCACGGCCCTGTGCCTGGAATGGCTCGACGGCCAGCAGCTTGAAGGCACCCAGGTGCTGGACTTTGGCTGCGGTTCGGGCATCCTGGCCATCGCTGCGCTGCTGCTGGGCGCTCGCGAAGCGGTAGGTACCGACATCGACGTGCAGGCCATCGAGGCTTCGCGCGACAACGCCCAACGCAACGGCATTGCCGACGAGAAACTGGCGCTGTACCTGCCCGAACACATGCCGGCGATGCAGGCCGACGTGCTGGTTGCCAACATCCTCGCCGGCCCGTTGGTGTCGCTGGCGCCACAGTTGTCCGGCCTGGTTCGCCCAGGTGGCCTGCTGGCGCTGTCGGGCATCCTCGCCGAGCAAGGTGAAGACGTGGCCGCCGCTTATGCCGCCGACTTTGAACTGGACCCGATCGTCGTGCGCGACGGCTGGGTGCGCATCAGTGGTCGGCGTCGCTAAGCGGGCCTAGAATACTTTTCTGCACAGCTCCCGGATCGCCGCATGACCGACAGTTTCGTCACCCAGTGCCCGCATTGCCAGACCAGCTTTCGCGTCACCCACCACCAGTTGGGCGTGGCGCGTGGCGTGGTGCGCTGCGGTCACTGCCTGCAGGTATTCAATGCCGCCAAGCAGTTGCTGGAGCAAAACCGCGCCGCTACCACCAGCGCCCCCGTGGTGCCGGCACCGGTACCTGCAGTGCCTGCCGAGCCGCTGGCCGAGCTGGCGCCAGAGCCTGCCATCAGTGTACGCGGCACCCCTCCTGACCAGGACTGGGCGCTGACTGCCCAGGCGCTGGACGAGCTCGACCTCGACAAGGAACTGGAGCGCCTGGAGCGTCGCGGCCAACCGGCCCCGACCCACCCGGCCAGCCAGGATGACAAGCTGCAGGCACGGCGCGATGAACTTCACCCGGACGAGCACGCAGAAGACCTTTTCGGTACGGCTACCGATGAGCCCTACGCGCCGCAGGAACCGGCAGAGCCTACCCCGGTGCTACTGGAACCGGAACCTTTGGAGCTGGACCTGGAGCCTGCCCCCGGCGAACGTACCGAGCCTACCCTGGGCAGCAACCTTGACCTGGACATCGATGGCGAGCCGCCTGTGAACCGTGCGGCCGAACGCGATGACCAGCCCGCACTCAGCGAACCGCTGCGCATCAGCGATGACGAAACCCCGGAAAAAGGCCTGAGCGCCCGCGACGACGAACCACTGGCGCTGCGCCTGTCGGCGCACGACGACGAGCCCGTCGAGCCACTGCCCGGAGAGCGCCTGGAACCAGGCTTTGCTGGCAAGCCCGAGCGCCCCTCGCGCAAGGAGCCGCTGGTCGATGTGGTCGATGACCCGCTGCAGCTAGGCTGGGAAAAACCCGCACCCAACTGGGGCAAGCGCCTGCTGTGGGGCTTTCTGACCCTGCTGGCTGCCGGCCTGCTGGCGTTCCAGTACGTGTGGTTCCACTTCGACGAAATGGCCCGCCAGGACCAGTATCGGCCGATTTTCCAGCAAATCTGCCCGATGCTCGGCTGCCAGGTCCCTACCCGCGTCGATATTGCACGCATCAAGAGCAGCAATCTGGTGGTGCGCAGCCACCCGGACTTCAAGGGCGCACTCATTGTCGACGCGATCATCTACAACCGCGCACCGTTCGCCCAGCCGTTCCCGTTGCTGGAACTGCGCTTCGCCGATCTCAATGGCCAACTGATCGCCAGCCGTCGCTTCAAGCCCAGCGAGTACCTGTCGGGGGAACTGGCAGGGCGTGGCGAAATGCCCAGCCAGACGCCAATCCACATTGCCCTGGACATCCTCGACCCTGGGCCGAAGGCCGTGAATTACAGCCTGAGCTTCCGTTCGCCGGAGTAGGCGACAAGCGGCCAGCAGCAAGCGACAAGACAAGAAGCCCCAACCGCGACCGCTTTTTGTCCTGTCGCTTGCTGCTTGAAGCACAAAGGCATAAGCCGACAACTGTTCAGATTTTATCCAAATCCATCTTTATCCAGTCATCGAGAGCGGGTATCATGCCAACCCTTTTTCGAACTCCAAGATTCGGCCCCACAACAGGGATCACCTATGTCGGCGGTACGCATCGGCCAATACACACTACGTAACAACCTGATCCTCGCGCCCATGGCCGGGGTCACGGACCAGCCTTTCCGTACACTTTGCCAGCGCCTGGGCGCCGGCATGGTGGTGTCGGAAATGGTAAGCAGCGACATGAGCCTGTGGAACAGCCGCAAGTCGAGCCTGCGCCGCATCCATGAAGGTGATCCCGAGCCACGCTCGGTGCAGATCGCCGGCGGTGATGCGCAGATGATGGCAGCGGCGGCAAAGGCCAATGTCGAAGCGGGTGCCCAGATCATCGACATCAACATGGGCTGTCCGGCAAAAAAAGTCTGCAACAAAGCCGCAGGCTCTGCTTTATTGAGAGATGAAGCCTTGGTCAGCGAGATCCTCCACGCCGTGGTTAGCGCCGTGGACGTACCGGTGACCCTGAAAATCCGCACCGGCTGGGACCGGGCGAACAAGAACGGCCTGAACGTGGCGAAGATCGCCGAACAGGCTGGCATCCAGGCGCTGGCGGTGCATGGCCGCACACGTGCCGACCTGTACACCGGCGAAGCCGAGTACGACACCATCGCTGCCATCAAGCAGGCGGTGTCAATCCCGGTTTTTGCCAACGGCGATATCACCTCGCCAGAAAAGGCCCGGGCGGTGCTGGAAACCACCGGGGTCGATGGCCTGTTGATTGGCCGGGCTGCCCAGGGGCGGCCATGGATCTTTCGCGAGATCGAGCATTACCTGCGCACTGGCGAACATCTGCCAGCGCCGCAACTGGACGAAGTGGAACGCATCCTGCTGGAGCATCTGGCCGCGCTGCATGCCTTCTATGGCGATGTGATGGGCGTACGTATCGCCCGCAAGCACGTTGGCTGGTACCTGGCAACACGACCCGGCGGCAAGGAGTTTCGCTCCCGGTTCAACGCTTTGGAAGACACACAAGCGCAGTGCGCCAACGTTCGCGCGTTTTTCAGCGAACGTCGACAGAGCCTTGAGACAGAGGACGGACAAGGGGTGGCCGCATGACGATGATGACCGAGAATTTTGTGAGTGGAACAACGCCCGTGAGCGACAACGCCAACCTGAAACAGCACCTCAACACGCCGAGCGAAGAGGGCCAGACCCTTCGCGACAGCGTCGAGAAGGCGCTGCACAACTACTTCGCCCACCTGGAAGGCGCGACCGTGACGGACGTGTACAACCTGGTGCTCTCCGAAGTCGAGGCGCCCCTGCTCGAAAGCGTGATGAACTACGTGAAGGGCAACCAGACCAAGGCCAGCGAGATGCTCGGGCTGAACCGAGGCACCCTGCGCAAGAAGCTCAAGCAGTACGACTTGTTGTAAGCCAGAATCCCATCCAGAAAAGGCGACTCCCTGAACAGAGGCGCCTTTTTTGCTGACTCCACCGCGTTATTGGAACCCGAAATGACCGACCAGACTACCCGCCTGCCAGTCCGCCGCGCCCTGATCAGCGTCTCCGACAAGACCGGTATCCTCGAATTCGCCCGTGAGCTGCAGCAGCTCGGTGTCGAGATCCTGTCCACCGGCGGCACCTACAAGCTGCTCAAGGACAACGGCGTAAACGCGGTGGAAGTGGCCGACTACACCGGCTTCGCCGAAATGATGGATGGCCGGGTCAAAACCCTGCACCCGAAGATCCACGGCGGTATCCTCGGCCGTCGTGGCACCGACGACGCCATCATGAACGAGCACGGCATCAAGCCGATCGACCTGGTTGCGGTCAACCTGTACCCGTTCGAAGCCACCATTTCCAAGCCTGGCTGTGACCTGCCGACCGCCATCGAGAACATCGACATCGGCGGCCCGACCATGGTCCGTTCGGCAGCCAAGAACCACAAGGACGTGGCCATCGTGGTCAACGCCAGCGACTACGCCGGCATCGTCGAAGGCCTCAAGGCCGGTGGCCTGACCTATGCCCAGCGCTTCGATCTGATGCTCAAGGCGTTCGAGCACACTGCCGCCTACGACGGCATGATCGCCAACTACATGGGCACCATCGACCAGGCCAAGGACACCCTGAGCACCGAGGCGCGCAGCGAATTCCCGCGCACCTTCAACAGCCAGTTCGTCAAGGCACAGGAAATGCGTTATGGCGAGAACCCGCACCAGAGCGCGGCGTTCTATGTAGAAGCCAAGAAAGGCGAAGCCAGCATTTCCACCGCTGTCCAGCTGCAAGGCAAGGAACTGTCATTCAACAACGTGGCCGACACTGACGCCGCGCTGGAATGCGTAAAGAGCTTCGTCAAGCCGGCCTGCGTCATCGTCAAGCACGCCAACCCGTGCGGCGTGGCGGTAGTACCGGAAGACGAAGGCGGCATCCGCAAAGCCTACGACCTGGCTTACGCGACCGACACCGAATCGGCGTTCGGCGGCATCATCGCATTCAACCGTGAACTGGACGGCGAAACCGCCAAGGCCATTGTCGACCGCCAGTTCGTCGAAGTGATCATCGCCCCGAAAATCTCCCAGGCCGCCCGCGACGTGGTGGCTGCCAAACAGAACGTACGTCTGCTGGAGTGCGGCGAGTGGCCAGCCGAGCGCGCTGCCGGTTGGGACTTCAAGCGCGTCAACGGTGGCCTGCTGGTGCAAAGCCGCGATATCGGCATGATCACCGCCGATGACCTGAAGATCGTCACCAAGCGTGCCCCGACCGAGCAAGAGATCCACGACCTGGTATTCGCCTGGAAAGTGGCCAAGTTCGTCAAGTCCAACGCCATTGTCTACGCCAAGCAGCGCCAGACCATCGGCGTCGGCGCCGGCCAGATGAGCCGCGTCAACTCCGCCCGCATCGCTGCAATCAAGGCCGAGCACGCTGGCCTGCAGGTGCAGGGCGCGGTCATGGCGTCGGATGCATTCTTCCCGTTCCGTGACGGTATCGACAATGCAGCTAAAGTGGGTATCAGCGCCGTGATCCAGCCGGGTGGTTCGATGCGTGATGCTGAAGTTATCGCTGCTGCCGACGAGGCCGGCATCGCGATGGTCTTCACTGGCATGCGCCACTTCCGCCACTAATTTCAGCTGGTCGGGCGAACCTCAGCCCCTGTAGGCGCGGGTTCACCCGCGAATACGATGGTGGATTCACCGCCGCATTCGCGGGTGAACCCGCGCCTACAGGGGCCGAGGTTCGCCGCCAAACAGAGGTTTTGACATGAAAGTTTTGATCATCGGCAGCGGCGGCCGTGAGCACGCCCTGGCCTGGAAAGTCGCCCAGGACCCACGCGTCGAGAAAGTCTTCGTTGCCCCGGGCAACGCCGGTACCGCCATTGAAGCCAAGTGCGAGAACGTCGCCATCGACGTGTGCGCCCTGGAGCAATTGGCCGACTTCGCCGAGAAAAACGTCGACCTGACCATCGTCGGCCCGGAAGCACCGCTGGTTATCGGCGTGGTCGACCTGTTCCGCAGCCGCGGCCTGGACTGCTTCGGCCCAACCAAGGGCGCGGCCCAGCTGGAAGGCTCCAAGGCCTTCACCAAGGACTTCCTGGCGCGTCACAAGATCCCGACCGCCGACTACCAAAATTTCACCGAGATCGAGCCAGCCCTGGCCTACCTGCAGGAAAAGGGCGCGCCGATTGTGATCAAGGCCGACGGCCTGGCTGCGGGCAAGGGCGTAATCGTCGCCATGACCCTGGAAGAAGCCGAAGCCGCCGTGCGTGACATGCTGGCCGGTAACGCCTTCGGTGAAGCCGGTTCGCGTGTTGTGATCGAAGAGTTCCTCGACGGCGAGGAAGCCAGCTTCATCGTCATGGTCGACGGCCACAACGTGCTGCCCATGGCCACCAGCCAGGACCACAAGCGTGTCGGCGACCAGGACACCGGCCCGAACACCGGCGGCATGGGTGCCTACTCCCCTGCCCCGGTGGTTACCGCCGAGGTGCACCAGCGCGTGATGGACCAGGTGATCTGGCCGACCGTGCGCGGAATGGCCGAAGAAGGCAACGTCTACACGGGCTTCCTCTATGCTGGCCTGATGATCGACAAGGCGGGCAACCCCAAGGTCATCGAGTTCAACTGCCGCTTCGGCGACCCGGAAACCCAGCCAGTCATGCTGCGCCTGGAGTCGAGCCTGGTACTGCTGGTCGAGGCCGCTTTCGCCAAGGCGCTGGACAAGGTCGAAGCCCAGTGGGACCCACGCCCGAGCCTGGGTGTGGTGCTGGCAGCTGGCGGTTACCCGGGCGACTACGCCAAGGGCGACGTGATCAACGGCCTGGACGCTGCCGCCAAGATCGAAGGCAAGGTATTCCATGCCGGTACTGCGCTCAAGGATGGCAAGGTAACCACCAACGGCGGGCGCGTGCTGTGTGCCACCGCCATGGGCAGCACCGTTGCCGACGCGCAGCAGCAGGCTTATCGCCTGGCCAAGGAAGTCAGCTGGAACGGCAGCTTCTACCGTTCCGACATCGGCTATCGGGCCATCGCCCGCGAGCGCGGTGAGCACCAGCAGTAAGTACTACCGGTATGCCGTAGGGGTTTCAGCCTGCGGCATCCGGCTCGTCGACAGGGCCCGGAATGGGCCTTGCCTTCGACTTGGCGCGCCGCGCATAGTGAGTACCCGGCACATCGGCCAAGAAGGGATTTCGTAGTGCGTCGGCTTCGGATTGCCTCAGCTCTGATCGTCAGCTTGCTGACCCTGCTCTGCATGTTTCCGGCTGCGGCCGAACATGACGGTGGCTGGACCGTTCTGCTCGACGAACAGGCCAACCTGCAACTGAGCGATGTGCGCTCCGAGCGCTATCGCAACCAGTTCAGCCCACTGCCTCTCGCCGACCTTGATGCTGCCCCGGCTGGACAGGCCTTGTGGCTGCACTATCGTCTGGCACCAGGTGACCAGGAGCAACTGCTGCGGGTATTTGCCCCGGACCTTTCTGGCCTGGACCTCTACGCCCTCGAAGGCGAGCAACTTCTGCGTCAGCTGCACCACGGGCGCCAGGCCGGCAATGCCAGCCCGACCCTGCGTGGCAGCGACCATGTATTGCCCCTGCCCAACAGCAGGCAACCGCTGGACATCTACTTGCGCCTGGTCTCAGAGCACCAGCTGCGTCCGGCCATCAGCCTTGAACCTGCGGCCGAGGCAGCCTCGGACCAACGCCAGCCGCTGCTGTTCGGCATGCTGTTCGGCGGCCTGATCATGCTGATCATGCACAACCTGATCCGCTTCCTCTACACCCGCTCCAGCACCACCCTGATACTGGCGCTGTACCACGGCCTGATGCTGCTCAGCGGCCTGATCCTGTTGAACCTCAGCGGCCCTTGGTGGCATGTGTGGCACAGTGCGCAAACGCCTGCCGCCTATCTGACGCTGGTCCTGGCCGGCCTGTCCGGGTTGTACTTCACCCAACATTTCTTTTCGCCGTGCAATTCGCCACGGCTTAACCGCCTGCTGCAAGGTGAGATGCTGATTGTCGGGCTCAGTGGCCTGGTGCTGCTGTTCGTCGATACCCTGCCCCTGAACCTGATGACCTACGCCCTGATGGCGCTGGGCAGCGTGAGCATGCTGCTGGTCAGCAGCTACCACTGGTACAAGGGCTATGCACCCGGACGCCTGTTCAGCCTGGCCATGGTGGTGTTCAACCTCGGTGGCCTGGTCCTGCTGCCAGCCCTGCTGGGCCTGACACGCACTTCGACACCCTGGCTGCTGTGTATCCTGCTGGGCCTGACCGTGGTCAGTGGCCTGCTGCTCAACCTGGCTGTCAGTGAACGGCTGCGGCGCATAAGCGAGGAGCGTTTCAGCGCCAGCCGTGCGCTGGCCGCCAGCGATGCGGAAATCAACGCCAAAGCCGAGTTCCTGGCCAAGATCAGCCACGAAATCCGCACCCCGATGAACGGCGTGCTCGGCATGACTGAACTGCTGCTGGGCACACCGCTGTCGGTGAAGCAACGAGATTATGTGCAGACCATCCACAGCGCGGGCAACGAGCTGCTGACGCTGATCAACGAAATTCTGGACATTTCCAAGCTGGAATCCCGGCAGATCGAGCTGGATGATGTGCAGTTCGACCTTAACGCGCTGATCGAGGATTGCCTGAACATCTTCCGCGCCAAGGCCGAGCAACAGAACATCGAGCTGATCAGCTTCACCCAGCCACAAGTACCGCGGGTTATCAGCGGAGACCCGACGCGCCTGCGCCAGGCCTTGTCGAGCCTGCTGGAAAACGCCCTGAAAAACACCGACCAGGGCGAGATCCTGCTGGTGGTGGCGCTGGATCAACGCGGCGAGGTGCCACGCCTGCGTATCGCCGTGCAGGACAGCGGCGAGCCGTTGCCCGCCGCCGACCGTGAGGCCTTGCTGCAGGCCGAGTTGCACAGCCACCACTTCCTTTCCAGCAACAAGCTGGGCGGCCATCTGGGGCTGGTCATCGCCAAACAGCTGATCGGTCTGATGCAGGGCGAGTTCGGCATCAAGAGCAGCACCGGCATGGGCAACACCTTGTGGCTGACCTTGCCGCTGGACCCTTCGCGTCTGGAACAGCCACCGGCGGACCTCGACAGCCCGCTGCGCGATGCCCGCGTGCTGGTGGTCGACGACAACGACACGTGCCGCAAGGTGCTTGTACAGCAGTGCAGCGCCTGGGGCATGAACGTCAGCGCGGTGCCGTCAGGCAAGGAGGCTCTGGCCCTTTTGCGCACCAAGGCACACCTGCGCGACTACTTCGACGCGGTGCTGCTGGACCAGAACATGCCCGGCATGACCGGCATGCAGCTGGCCGCCAAGATCAAGGAAGACCCGAGCCTGAACCACGACATCCTGGTGGTGATGCTCACCGGCATCAGCAATGCGCCAAGCAAAGTCATCGCGCGCAACGCCGGGGTCAAGCGAATACTGGCCAAGCCGGTGGCCGGTTATACGTTGAAGACCACCCTGGCCGAGGAGCTGGCCCAGCGCGGCCGCGAACAGGCGATGCCCGCCAGCCTGCCTGGCATCCCGCAGGCGCTGGACCTGCCAGGCGACTTCCGCGTGCTGGTCGCCGAAGACAACAGCATCTCGACCAAGGTGATCCGCAGCATGCTCGGCAAGCTCAACCTCAAGCCCGATACCGCCTGCAATGGCGAAGAGGCCTTGCAGGCGATGAAAGCGCAGCATTATGACCTGGTGTTGATGGACTGCGAGATGCCGATACTGGACGGTTTCTCGGCCACCCAGCAGTTGCGGGCCTGGGAAGCTGAAAACCAGCGCCAGCGCACGCCGGTGGTGGCACTGACAGCGCACATACTGGCCGAACACAAGGAGCGTGCGCGGCTGGCAGGCATGGACGGACACATGGCCAAGCCGGTGGAGTTGTCGCAGTTGCGTGAGCTGATTCAATACTGGGCCAATCACCGGGAAGCCAAGGTGGACCCGGCACATACGTCCTGACCGATATCCAATGCTCTTGCAGGAGCGGCCTCGCGACACAAGGCCGCGCCGGCATAAACCCAAGGAACACTGCTCATGCTCCATGAGTTGTTCAGCGTCTACCTGAAAATGCTCGTGCTCTACAGCCCGTTCTTCGTGCTGTCGTGTTTCATCAGCCTGACCCGCGGCCACTCCAGCAAGGAGCGCAAGCAACTGGCCTGGAAGGTCGCGTTCGCAGCCTTGGTCGCCAGCGTGATGCTCTACCTGTTCGGGCGCGCGATCTTCGGAATTTTCGGCATCACCGCCGATGCCTTCCGCATCGGTGCCGGCAGCGTGCTATTCATTTCGGCCCTGGGCATGGCCCAGGGCAAGCCGGCGGTACAGGCCGACAACGTGCAGCAGGATGTGACCATCGTACCGCTGACCATTCCGCTGACGGTTGGCCCCGGCACCATCGGTGCGCTGTTGGTGATGGGGGTAAGCCAGCCGCACTGGGATGAAAAACTGCTGGCCATCGTCAGCATTGCCCTGGCCAGTTTCACTGTCGGCCTAGTGCTTTACCTGTCCCACGGTATCGAGCGAATCCTGGGCGACCAGGGCCTGCAGATCGTCAGCCGTTTGATGGGGCTGTTCGTCTGTGCCCTGGCGGCGCAGATCATTTTTACAGGGATCAAAGGGTACCTGGTGCCTTAGATGGCATAGTCATGAATGCGCGCCAGGGATACCTTGACGACGCTTTCCTGCACTTTTTGGCATTACGCTGTTCTCGAAGGCCAGAATATTGAACCGGACCAGCTCCGCACGCACATTCTTGTAACTGCGCTTGCGGCTGATGAACCCTGCACTGAAAACAGACTGCTTGTCCGTTTCGTGGTAAATCACCATGTCGACACGGTTATTACCGGCCGGCGCACAGGCCAACACTTGAAAGTGCTGCATCTCGAATGCCTTTTTCTCAAGTTCCTTCAGCACCGACGGCTTGGTCAGCAACGCTTGAATGGACACTTTGACCGACGATGCAAAGCTGTCCCCGGCAGTTTTGGACAGGGTCTGCAGCACCTGATCCGTCTGTTGCGTACGCGTCTTGTCCGGCCAATGGATCTGCTCAGCCGTTACCGCATCCCACCCCATGAATTTGAGTTGGTTACGGTAATAAGCGAACCAGTCTTTAATCAGCCCCTCTTTGAAAGCGGCCTCGGTGGCTCTTTCGGCCATTGCCAAGGCCAGCTTCACCTTGTTTTTCTGCGCGGCGTCGACGCCCGGCAAGAACGAAACAATCCCAGCGCCGATCACGGCAGACGTGGCTTCACTCATGATGCTGCTCCTGTAGGTTGTGCGTAAGGGTCGAACCGGTAAACGGCCTGTGCATCCTTGGTTTTCATCAAGGCCTGCAATTCATCACGCTGGCGTTGGAAGCGTCCTTCATCCAATGCCAGGGAAACGCCGTTGAACTCGGCCTCGCCCTCAAGTACTTGTTCGCCCAGAAATGTCTCCAGCGAAACTAGCGAGAGTGGCTTGTCGATTTGCAGCGAGATGCTGCACAAGTCCAGCGCCGGGCCCGGCTTGAGTACGCCAAGTTCGATGACCAGGGTGGAGCACTGCGCCTGATCATGCGCGCAGAAACTCAGCAAGTGCCGGAAGCCTTCAGCAGACTGGCCAAGGCCCGTCTTTATCGCCGCCAGCACGGCCTCATGGCGAAGCGAACGCATCTTCAGCCACGCTTCAAGTGGCTGTATATGCGCGTTGCGCACAGGTCGCCCCAACGGTTTCAGGTCATGAGTACTGGCCAGCTTGATCCAGCCCAGTTGGCGGTAGGCCTCCCGATACGCGGCATACCAGTTTTCATAATTGTCCACGCGTGAACCGGCGTGCTTGTTGGCTACCAACTGCGCGTACAGGACTGAATCGAAAGCGGCCTGGCGTTGTGCCTCGACTGCGCCTGGCGAATACAGCAATGCTGTTCCGCCAATCAACATCAGTTGCTCATCTGCTCTATCCATCGTGTTACCTCGTCACAAAGAACCGAACAAGGCGGCGTTGCGACTACGCCGCCGAGCAATCAGATGTCGTACTCGAGCACGTTCTCGACACTGCGCACGCCGAGTTTGTTTTCTACGGTTTCGCGGACTTTGTCGTAGACAAAGTTATTGAGGGTGAGCACTGCCGTGCCGGCGTAGTAAGCGGACCTGTCCAGCTTCCACTGGATGCCGAGCACATCGTCGTCCAGTGCTGGGGCAGATGCCTGGATGCAGCTCACCACCATGACCACATCGTTTTTTGAGGTTTCAATGCAGGAGGCCAGGCCGACCAGGCCCCTGGCTTTGTTCTTGCGCTTGTGGTGGAGCACCTTGGCGTCGTTTTCGACTGTGGTCATTTTGTCAAACGCCCGCTTTGCCACTTCACCCAGCTTGGTGCCGCCCAGCATCGCATTGCCGACCACACCTATCGCGCGGATGGCCACGGCGCCTACGGTGACGGACAGTTCCACCGAGGTTTCAAGTTCGAAGGTACGGCGTGGGATGGTAAAGCCAAGGTCTCGCATGACATCGATGAATTTGTCGTACCACTCCCGGCTCTGCTTTTCGGCGTCAAAAGCTTTGTCGGCGACCAACGTGGCGAAGTGGAAGGCATTCTTCACATCATGACGGCTTTGCGCAGACATGCCCGCGCCGAAGGCAAGCAGGTTGCCGTCTACCAGGATGGCGGCATCGGTGGTGGTGATTTGGGTTGCATCGGACATTGGAAACTCCTTGATGGTTGCCCCTTGAGTCAAGGGCAATCACCTTAGCCAGCGCGCTGGCCACAAAGCGCGCTGAAGAGTTTCCGACGCAACTAGTTGGCGGTGGGGTACCAACGCGGCGTGTAGGCCCACACCCCACCCGACAGGCGAGGGAATACACAGGTTGTAGAGGAGCCAACCAGAACCATGGTGCGCATATCGACCATTTCCGGCAGCAGCTCGGCCAAGGTGACTACCTTAAGCGTCTGCCCCGGCCTACCGATGTCGCGCCCAAGGACTACAGGCGTGCTCCCCTCGCGGTGGCGACGCACAACTTCCAGGGCCACACCGAGCTGGTGCGGCCTGGCCTTGGAGATCGGGTTGTAGAAGGCCAGCACCAGGTCGGCCTGGGCAGCCAGGTCCAGGCGCTTTTCAATGATCGACCAGGGCTTGAGGTTGTCCGACAGCGACATCACGCAGAAGTCATGCCCCAGCGGTGCACCTGCCTGGGCGGCGGTTGCCAGCGAGGCTGATACCCCCGGCAAGATCTGCAGGTCAACGCGATGCCAGGTGGGGTCGCTGGATTCGTGCAATGCTTCGAGCACCGCAGCGGCCATGGCGAAAACGCCCGGGTCGCCCGACGAGACCACCACCACCGAACGGCCTTGGGCCGCCAGTTCGAAGGCATGTCGGGCGCGCTGCATCTCTTCGCGGTTGTCGGTGCAGTGCAGCACCTGGTCGCTGCGGAACGGGCCAGCCATGCGCACGTAAGTTTCGTAACCGAGCACATCTTCGGCCTGCGCAAGTTCGGCCTTGACCGCCGGCACCATCAGTTCCGCCGCACCAGGGCCAAGGCCGATGACCGCCAGGCGACCGCGACGGCGGCCGACCTGCGCTACGTCGACCGGGGCAGACGCCACCGCGACCACGACTTCTTCAAGCGCTATCAACTCGGCATCGGGCACCGCCGCAGCGACCATGCTGGCCACATCGCCAAGGCCGGTGGCGAAGCGCAAGGGGACCCCCAAGGCCTGCGCAGCTTCGTGCAAGGCGCTGTCGGCCATGGTTCGCTCGTCGGCCAGCACGCAGGCTACCGAGGGCTCGGCGATGCCGGCCTGCTGCAGTGCTGCGCGAATACTGTGCAGATTGCCACCTGCAACGCCCACGACCACCAGGCGCGGGTGGATCAGCAGCTCGTCGCGGTTGGCCGGGCGCGCCTGATGCCCCACATGAATGGTGCGCTGCGCCGCTTCGCTGGCGGGCAACTGCGCCAGCTGCAGCCACGGGGCGTTACCTTCGATGCGCACAGACTCACCCGCCAACAGGTCGGATACAAAGCGCTTGCCTTGCTCGATGTCCGCCAATGCATAGCCCTGCGGCGGGTTCAGCAGGCAAGTCCCGAAGCGCAACTCGCCACTGGTGGTGATGGCGGCGGAAACGCCCAGCGCGTCAGCGATTTCGCGCGCCATCACGTTCACCCCGCCGAGGCCGCCGAGCAACGGCACTACCGCGCTACCATCCTCGGCCACGGCCAGTACCGGCGGCTCGCTGCCCTTCTCGCTGAGCAGGCTGGCCAGGCTGCGGATGACGATACCCGCGGCGCACAACGCGATGATCGGCGTGTCTTGCTGGTACAACCCCCGCAGGGTATCGCCAAACGACGCGTACGACTGGTCCGCACCCTCGACACGCCCCTCGAGGCCATGGATCGTGGCCTGTGGATAACAGGCCTGGATACGCTGCGCCGTCGCCAGGCTGCCCGGGCCGAGAATGACGATGGCTGGTGCCTTGTGCATGTTCAGCCCTGCCATTTTTCCCCCGGCACGATGATCAGCGAGAAGTAGGGCGACGACTGCGGGTCGACCTGGTCCAGCGGCACGATCTTCTGGTTGGCCATGGTCGCCCGTTCCACATACAGCGCACGCCCGTCCAGGCCCAGTTCGGCCAGCACTTCGCGCACCTTGGGGAAGTTGCGCCCAAGTTTCATGATCACCGCTGCATCGGCGTCGGCCAGACGGCGCTTGAGCTCTTCAGCGGGCAACACGCCGGACAACACCGACAGGCTCTGGTTACGGTACACCAGCGGTGCCCCTAGCACCGAAGCGCCACCGAGCATGGAGCAGACACCGGGAATCACTTCTGCCTCGTAGCGCTGCGCCAGGCGGTCATGCAAGTACATGTAGGAGCCATAGAAGAACGGGTCGCCTTCGCAAATCACCGCCACGTCGCGGCCGGCATCCAGGTGCTCGGCCACCTGTACGCTGGCTTCGTCGTAGAAGTCGCTGATCACTTGCTCATAGGACAGCGGCGCCGGCAGCACTTCGGTGGTGACCGGGTAGACCAGCGGCAGCAGGGTCTGCTCGGGCTGCAGGTGCGCCTCGATAATGCCGAAGGCATTGCCACGCTTGCCCTTGGCCACGAAGTAGCCGACCACCGGCGCCTCACGCAACAGGCGCAGGGCCTTGAGGGTAATCAGTTCAGGATCGCCAGGGCCCACGCCCAGGCCAAGCAGTCGTCCGCGCGGGGCCATCATTCCACCTCCGTGGCCAGGGCGTTGACCGCCGCGGCGGCCATCGCGCTGCCGCCCAGGCGGCCTTGCATGATCACGAACGGCACGCCACGGCTGTCGGCGGCGAGCATGGCCTTGGACTCGGCAGCGCCGACGAATCCGACCGGGAAACCGAGGATCAGCGCCGGCTTGGGCGCACCGGCGTCGAGCATTTCCAACAGGTAGAACAGCGCAGTAGGGGCATTGCCGATGACCACCACGCTGCCCTCCAGGTAAGGGCGCCACAGTTCCAGGGCTACGGCGGAGCGTGTGTTGCCGGCGTCTTTGGCCAGGCCCGGCACGCTGGGGTCACGCAGGGTGCAGATGACTTTGTTGTCAGCTGGCAAGCGGGCCCGGGTGATCCCTTCGGCCACCATATGCGCATCGCACAGGATCGGCGCGCCGTTGAGCAGCGCCTCGCGCCCGGCCCGGCCGGCACCGTCGGAGAACTGCAGGCCATCGATGGCGTTGACCATGCCACAGGCGTGGATCACGCGCACGGCGAGCTTTTCAAGGTCTGCGGGGATCCGCTCGAGTCGGGCTTCCTCACGGATGATCCGGAAGGAATTGCGATAGATCTCCTGACCATCGCGGATGTAGTCAATCATCAAGGTGCTCCGTCGGCAGGTCGAGCATGGCGCCTGCTTCATTCAAGGTAAGGTCGGTGGCGCGCAGGGCACCGAAACCCGGCTGGCGCGCATCACGCAGATACAAGTCGTAACGGCCCGGCGAACGGGCCAGCAAAGTGGCCGGGGCAACATAGGCCACAGCACAGGAACGGGGGCAGCCGGACAGGTGCACGCTGGCCGGCACGCCAGGGCCCAGCAGCGCGGCCAGGACAACGGCGTCAGCCTTGGTCTCGGCAAGGGCCTTGGCGCAGCCGCTGGCACCGGTGCAGGCGCTGATACGCGCCAGGGGTTCACGGTCGTGGCACAGCAACCCCAGCGCAGACAATTCGGCCAGGGCCTGATCGATGTGCTGCGCTTGCAGGTTGGTCAGCACCAGGCTTTGCCAGGGGCTAAGGCGCATGCTGGCATCGCCCAGTTCACGGGCAATACGTGCGGCGCCACGCAGCATCGCGGGGGTCAGGCGGCCTTGCGGCGGGGCAACGCCAAGGGCAATACCCTGCGCCTGCGGCAATCTGCCCAACCACGAGGCGCGGTGCTGTTCACGCCGCCAGGTGAGCACGGCAGCATCGCGGCGGATGTCCAGGCCGAGCCCAGCGACAAAATCAGCTGGCGGGTACACCTCAAGCAGCTGGCGCATGCGCGTCTGCGTCGGGGATGCCAGATCGAGGAAGCGCTCCAGCACCGCGCGCACCAGCATCAGGCCGTGCGCCAGCGGCACCGCACCGAGCGCCTGGCCCTCTGCCGGGCAACCTGCCAGGCCAAACGCCAGCCAGGTCTGCTGGTCCAGGTGCAGGGGCGACAGCCACAGGTCATGGGGGTGTTCGAGCATCGCCAGGCGCTCGCCTGCATCCAGCTGCACAGCGAACTTGGCCGACAGCTGGTGAAAGCGCGGGGTGCCTTCCAACAGGTCGAGGATCTGCCCGGCCAGCGGCCTGGCGTCCAGCAGCATGAGCGGGTCATGCCCGGCCAGTGGGCTGAGCATCACGTTGCGCACATCGTCACCCGCGACGTCGCGTGGTCCCAGGCCGGCTGCGAGCAGTGCCTCGACCAAAGCGCGATGCTCGCTGCCAATGCCGCGAATCTGCAGGTTGCCACGGTTGGTGGCCTCGATCACGCCGCCAGCAAAACGCTCCGCCGCCGCCGCCACGGCTTCGGCCTGCTCGGCCAGCAGCAGGCCACCTGGCAGCTTGATGCGGCAGATACCGCCATCACGGGCACTGACAATGCGCCACAACCCCGGACAGGCCGAGGGGCGGGGCGATACGTGGGGGGCATGGGCCTGCGTCAAAGGGGCATCCGGCAGTCTGTGAAAATGCGCTTGAGTGTAGAAGGCGCGGTATTATGCCTGCTTTGTCCGGCGGCATGAAAAGCCGGTGGTCGAGCATCCTCGGCGATCAAGTAGAAATTCAGGACCGCGTCGCCTTCTTCGCAGGCTCGCCCGCTCCCATAGGATCACTGCAGGCTGCACATGCTGCATTGTATCTGTAGGAACGGGCTTGCCCGCGAAGGGGCGCGAAGCGGCCCCAAAAATGGCGGATTGAAATACATGACACCCTGGCTGACAGTAGTAGGCATCGGCGAAGACGGCTTCAGCGGCCTGGGCAAACAGGCCCGGCGCGCCCTGCTGGGCGCTGGCCGGGTCTTCGGCAGCCCGCGCCAGCTGGCCTTGCTGCCACGTTGCGTGACCGCTGAACAGCTGTCCTGGCCCAGCCCGTTCTCGCTGGCCCCGGTGCTGGCCCTTCGCGGCGAGCCGGTGTGCGTGCTGGCCAGCGGTGACCCTATGTTCTACGGCGTCGGCGCCAGCCTGGCGCGCCAGGTGCCTGCTGCAGAAATGCGCGTGTTGTCGCTGCCCTCTTCCTGCGCCCTGGCCGCTGCCCGCCTGGGCTGGCCGCTGCAGGACCTGCAGGTGGTGTCGCTGGTGGCTCGCCCCCTGGCGGCGCTCAATGCCCACTTGTACAGCGGCATGCGCCTGCTGGTGCTGAGCAACGATGGCGACAGCCCGGCGGCAATTGCCGCGCAGCTGCGCGAGCAAGGCTTCGGCCCAAGCCGCCTGCAGGTGTTCGAGCACTTGGGGGGCGTGGACGAACGTGCACTGGCCGGCACCGCCCAGGACTGGCCGCACACCGATATCGCGGCGCTCAACCTGGTCGCCATCGAATGCCTGGCTACGCCCGATGCGCCCCGCCTGCACCGGCTGGCCGGGTTGCCAGACGACGCATTCCGGCACGATGGCCAGTTGACCAAGCGCGATGTCCGCGCCATCACCCTGGCGCGCCTGGCACCGCAACCCGGCGAACTTTTGTGGGATGTGGGCGCGGGCTGCGGCTCGATCGGCATCGAATGGATGCGCGCCCACCCGGCATGCCGCGCCCTGGCCATCGAGGCCGACGAAGGTCGCCAGGGTTTGATCGAGCACAACCGCGATGCACTGGGTGTACCCGGCCTGCAACTGATTCGCGGCAAGGCGCCAGCGGCGCTGCAAGGCCTGGAACAACCGGATGCAATCTTCATCGGAGGCGGCGTTACCCGCGCAGGTGTACTGGACCTGTGCTGGGCAAGCCTGCGCCCCGGCGGCCGCCTGGTGGCCAACGCCGTCACCCTGCAAAGCGAACTGGCCCTGGCACATTTTCGCGAACAGCACGGTGGTGAGCTGACCCGCATCCATGTCGCTCATGCCCAGCCCTTGGGTGCGTTCGACACTTGGCGCCAGGCTCTGCCGATCACCCTTCTCGAAGTACTGAAACCCGCCGATGCGTGAAGAAACCCGCGAACAGCCCGCGCCTCTGCGCAGCGGCCTTACCACCGGCAGCTGCGCCACCGCCACCAGCCTGGCAGCGGCCAAGCTGCTGCTCACCGGGCAGCGTGACGATGCGGTGGACATCACCCTGCCCAAAGGCAAGGTCGTGCAGATGCGCCTGGAATTCTGCCGCCTGATCGGCGAGTGCGCCGAAGCCGGCACCCTCAAGGATGCGGGTGACGACCCGGACGTGACCCACGGTGCCCTGGTCTATAGCCAGGTGCGCCTGCTGGCGGAACCTGGCATTGGTTTTGTCGCCGGCAGCGGCGTGGGCACGGTGACCCGCCCGGGGCTGGTGCTGGCTGTGGGTGAACCGGCCATCAACCCGGTGCCTCGGCGCATGATCAGTGAACACCTGCAACACCTGGCCGACGCGTACGGCTACCTTGGCGGCTTCGAGGTCACGGTCAATGTGCAAGGTGGTGAGCAACTGGCCCTGAAAACCATGAACCCGCGTCTGGGCATCCTCGGCGGGCTGTCGATCCTCGGCACCAGCGGCATCGTCCGGCCGTTCTCCTGCGCGGCCTACATTGCCTCGATTCACCAAGGCATCGACGTGGCCCACACCAATGGCTACACGCACATAGCCGCGTGCACCGGCAATGCCAGCGAAGACACCATGCGCCGCGTCTACGGTCTGCCGGAAATCGCCCTGATCGAAATGGGCGATTTCGTCGGCGCGGTGCTCAAGCACCTGCGCAAGGTACCGGTGCCGCGCCTGACCCTGTGCGGCGGCTTCGGCAAGATCAGCAAACTGGCCGCCGGGCACATGGACCTGCACAGCCGTCACTCCAGCATCGACTTGCCGCAACTGGCAGGTTGGGCCGCAGACATTGGCGCTGATGAGGCGTTGCAGGCTGCCATCAGCGGCGCCAACACCAGCCAGCAAGCGCTCGCCCTGGCTCATGCGGCCGGCATTGCCCTGGGTGACGCAGTGTGTGCCCACGCCCTGGCCTTCGCCCGTAGCGTCGTGCCGGCGCAGGTGCACGTGGAAGTGTTCGCCATCGACCGCCAAGGCGGCATCGTCGGCCAGGCGGGTGTGCAATGACTGCGCGCATCCTGTTGCTGGGAGGGGTCACTGAAGCCCTGGCGATGGCCCGCCAACTCGAGCCTCGACATGTCTACAGCCTGGCCGGTATCGGCCGCGTGCCGCAGGGCTTGCAATGCCAGGTGCGGGTCGGGGGCTATGGCGGTGTCGAGGGCCTGACCCGCTACCTGCGCGAGGCGGGCATCACCCTGCTGATCGACGCCACCCATCCCTATGCCGCGCAAATCAGCCGCAATGCCGCCAGCGCCGCACGCAACGTCGGCATCCCGTGCTGGGCCTTGCGTCGTCCCGCCTGGCAGGCGCAAGCAGGGGACGACTGGCGAGAAGTCGAGGATTGGGCAGGGTTGATCGAAGCACTGAAGCCGTTCCGCAGGCCACTGTTCACGCTAGGACGCGAGCCGCTGCAGCACCTGGACGAGATTCCGCCAGAGCAGTTCTGGACCTTGCGTGCGCTGGAGGCGTGCCCTGGCAACGAGCGCTGTGAAGTGATTGGCGCACGTGGGCCGTTCCATATCGAAGATGAGCGGGCGTTGTTCCAGCGCCGCCACATCGATGTGCTGATCAGCAAGAACAGCGGCAGTGTGGCGACCGAGCCGAAGCTGGAGGTAGCACGGGAGCTTGGCGTGCCGGTGCTTGTCCTGAAACGTCCGGCACTGCCGGAGGTGGACCGGGCATTCGACTCACTGGCGGACCTGGCAACAGCGCTCGCCCTCTAGGCGCTGCCCTTTCGCGACACACAGGCACTCCTACAACGGTTTCAGACTTTTCTTCCAACTAACCCAGTGGCCCGTTGCCGCTCTGCTGCCTTAAACTCGACGCCCCTCCCCCGGAAGGTTTCACCCATATGGAAATGCAATGGTGGATCTGGCTGGTCTTCGGCATCGCGCTGATCCTGCTTGAACTGGTCCTCCCAACGTTCTTCATACTCTGGTTCGGCATCGGCGCCGTGCTGGTCTCGCTTATCTCGCTCGCCGCACCCAGCCTGCAACTGGACATGCAGGTCCTGCTGTGGGTACTGCTGTCGTCGGCCACCACTGTGCTGTGGTTCAAAGTGTTCCGGCGCAAGCAGCCGGATGTGCGCTGGACCGCCGACAGCGTGATCGGCGAAGTGGGCCTGCTGACCGCTCCCGTGTCGGAGTTCCAGAAAGGCCGCGTACGCTTCCAGAAGCCGATCCTCGGCAACGAAGAATGGACCTGCATCGCCGATAGCCAGATCGCCGCCGGCGAGCGGGTACGCCTGACCGCCATCGAGGGGAACACCGCCCGCGTTATCCGGGCCTGAATCCGCATTAAAAGGAATTTTGCAGCATGACCAGCCTCATCGTCGTCGGCGCCATTGCCCTGTTCGTCCTGATCACCGTGTTCAAGGGGGTGCGCATCGTGCCCCAGGGCGAGGAGTGGATCGTCGAGCGCCTGGGCCGCTACCACAGCACCCTCAAGCCGGGCCTGAACATTGTCATCCCCTACATGGACGTGGTCGCCTACCGCCTGCCGACCAAGGACATCATCCTCGATGTGCAGCAGCAGGAAATCATCACCAAGGACAACGCGGTAATCGTCGCCAACGCCCTGTGTTTCGCCAAGGTAGTCGACCCGCAGAAAGCCTCGTATGGCGTGCAGGACTTCTCGTTCGCCGTCACCAGCCTGACCATGACCTCGCTGCGCGCCATCGTCGGTGCAATGGACCTCGACGAGGCGCTGTCCAGCCGCGAGCAGATCAAGGCCCGTCTGCGCGATGCAATGTCCGAGCAGACCGAAGACTGGGGCGTGACCGTGCGCTCGGTGGAAATTCAAGACATCAAACCTTCGGAAAACATGCAGTTGGCCATGGAACGCCAGGCCGCAGCCGAGCGTGAGCGCAAGGCCGACGTCACCCGCGCCGAAGGGGCCAAACAGGCGGCGATCCTCGAAGCAGAGGCGCGCCTGCAGGCGGCCAGGCTGGATGCCGAGGCGCAGATCAGCCTGGCCGAGGCCTCGGCGCGGTCGATTTCGCTGGTGAAGGAAGCGGTGGGCAACGAGACCGTACCGGCGATGTACCTATTGGGCGAACGCTATGTGGGCGCGATGGAGAACCTGGCGGGCAGCAGCAATGCCAAGGTGGTGGTGTTGCCGGCTGACCTGCAAGAGACCGTGCGCGGGTTGATGGGCCGCAACAAGGTTTGAGAGTGTCGGGGGCGCTTTGCGCCCCTATCGCGACACAGGGCCGCTCCCACAGGACAGCGCAGTATTCGAGGCTGCCGCAATTCTGTGGGAGCGGCCTTGTGTCGCGATGGGCTGCACAGCAGCCCCCATTACCAGGCCACCTGCGTCACTTCACCGCACCCCGGCATTTTTACCTATACTCCGCCTTACAATAGCCACCACGATTCCTGACCGGATCTCTCCATGCCCCCACGTCGGCACATTGCCTGGGTAGCCTGCCTTGCAGTGCTATTCAACTTGCTGGCCATGCCGCTGTCTTCTGCTGCGCCCAAGGGCTCGGCCGAGCAGCTGCTGTGGGGGGCTTTCTGTTCCAGCATGGCCAACAAGGCCAACGTCGACGTTCAGGCCCTGGCCAAGATCGACCTAGGCCCGCAAAGTGACGACAGCGCCGGCATGATGAACTGCTGGTGCTGCTCCGGTGCCGTGCCGTTGCTGGCCCTGCCCGGCTACCCGCCACAGTTGCACAACCCGCCGACACTGCTCAGCGGGCTGCTGCCGCCACCTGCCAAGTACACACCCACGCCCCGCCAGCTCTGGCCTGGGCTAAACCCTCGTGCCTCTCCGCTAGCCTGAGTTCATCATGCTGTCTGCCTGAACCAGAACGGAAACGGAGATTCACCATGCTCAAGCACGCCCTCGTCATGGCCGCCCTGCTGCTGCCTGGCGCCTTTGCCAATGCCCACGAATACAGCGTGGGTGACCTGCACATTGCTCACCCGTGGTCGCTGCAGTTGCCACCCAACGCGCCTAACGTCGCCGCGTATTTCGTGGTGCACAACAATGGCCAGGCTGATGACCGCCTGCTCAGCGTCGACAGCCCCATCAGCGATGACGCGCAACTGCACGAGCATGCCATGAGCGCCACTGGCGCCATGAAGATGCAACAGGTGCCCAGCGTGGTAGTGCCTGCCGGCAAGGACCTGACCTTTGCCCCCGGTGCCTACCATGTGATGCTGATGCAGCCCAAGGACCGCAGCCTGCTCAGCGACGGCAAACGCTTCCCGTTGACCCTGCACTTCGAAAAGGCCGGCGACATCACCGTCGAAGTGGCCGTGCAGAAGCAGGCGCCTGCGGACCAGCCGCAAGCCCACGAACACGCGCACTGATACCTGCTGACAGGCACGCGCCATGAGCCTGCCGCGCCACAGCATCGGCCGTACCACCCGCCCTGACCTCAGGCGCGCCGGTGGCGGATGGCTGAGCCTGTTCGCCATGTGGATGATTTTCATCGGCCCGCTGATTTCCCAGTCGATGCCGATGGACCACCGCGCGGGCATGAACATGCCGATGGACATGCCGATGGCGGCTGCCCATCAGCATGGCGGCGACGCCCATCACGGCCACGGCGGCGATGGCCAGTTGCATGTGATGTGGGAAAAGTGCGGTTACTGCAGCCTGTTGTTCAACTGCCCGGCCCTGCCCCAGGCCCTCAGCCCGCTCAGCGCCGGCAGCATCGTCCCCACCACCCACCTGCTTGCGCCAACGCACCAGGGCCATGCCCGGCAGGCTGTATTCCCTGGTGCGCGCAGCCGCGCCCCGCCTTCTTCGATCAACGTCTGAAACCACATTTTGCGCACGAAGCCAGGAGGCTTCGCGCTAACTCATGACTGATCGACTGGAATCATTATGTCAGGCTGCACCCCTGTTTTTGCCTTGTCCCTGCGTGGGACCATCGCCGCCCTGTGCGGCTCGCTGCTCGCGCCCATGGCCCTGGCCGCCGACCCTGGCCATGAAGACCATGTGCACGACGCACCCGAGTTGAGCCCGACGGTGATCACCGCCGTGGCCCCCAGTTCGCCGCTGACCGTGGTCACCAACCCGAAAGACCCGCGCCAGCCAGTGCCGGCAAGCGACGGCGCCGACTACCTGAAGACCATCCCCGGCTTCTCGGCAATCCGTGCTGGCGGTACCAACGGCGACCCGGTATTGCGCGGCATGTTCGGCTCGCGCCTGAACATCCTCACCAACGGCGGCTTGATGCTTGGAGCCTGCCCCAATCGCATGGACGCGCCCACGTCCTATATCTCGCCAGAAACCTACGACCGCCTGACCGTGATCAAAGGCCCGCAGAGCGTCATCTGGGGGCCCGGCGGCTCGGCCGGCACCATCCTCTTCGAGCGCGAACCGGAGAAATTCGGCACCCTCGGCAGCCGCGTCAACGCAAGCCTGCTGGCCGGCTCCAACGGCCGCTTCGACAAGGTGCTGGATGCTGCGGCCGGCAACAGTCAGGGCTATGCCCGCTTCGTCGGCAACCAGTCACGCTCGGACGACTACCACGATGGCAACAACGACACCGTGCCGTCGCGCTGGGAAAAGTGGAATGGCGATGTCGCCCTCGGCTGGACACCCGACCAGGACACCTTGCTGGAGCTGACTGCCGGCAAGGGTGACGGCGAAGCCCGCTATGCCGGGCGCGGCATGGACGGTTCGCAGTTCAAGCGCGAAAGCCTGGGCCTGCGCTTTGAAAAGTCCAACCTCGGCGAGGTGCTCGACAAGGTCGAGGCGCAGGTCTACTACAACTACGCCGACCATGTGATGGACAACTACAGCCTGCGCACGCCGTCGGGTAGCGGCATGATGGGCATGCCGATGGTCAGCAACGTCGACCGCCGCACCATGGGTGCACGCATCAAAGCCACCTGGCGCTGGGCCGACGTGCAGCTGATCAGCGGGATTGACGCGCAAACCAACGAACATCGCCAGCGTGGCGGTATGGGTGTGGACGCACACAAGGGCCAGGCCTGGACCAAGGACGCCGACTTCCACAACTACGGCGCCTTCAGCGAACTGACCTGGTACGTCAGCGGTGAGGACCGCTTGATTACCGGCGCCCGCCTGGACCGCGCCTCGGCGCGTGACTTCCGCAAAACCAGCGCCACCGAAGGCGACACCCGAGCCGACACCTTGCCGAGCGGTTTCATCCGCTACGAGCACGACCTGGCAGCCATTCCGGCCACCACCTACATCGGCCTCGGCCACGCCCAGCGCTTCCCCGACTACTGGGAGCTGTTCTCACCCAAGCTGGCACCCGCCGGGGCAGCCAACGCCTTCGACGGCATCAAGCCAGAGAAAACCACCCAGCTCGACTTCGGCATCCAGTACCGCACCGAGCGCCTGGAGGCCTGGGCTTCGGGCTATGTCGGGCAGATTCGCGACTACATCCTGTTCGACTACCGCACCGGCATGATGGGCATGAGTACCTCCCAGGCGCAGAACATCGACGCCCGCATCATGGGTGGCGAACTGGGCGCCGCCTACCAGCTGACTGAAAACTGGAAGGCCGACGCCACGCTTGCCTACGCTTGGGGCAAGAACAGCAGTGACGGCAAAGCGCTACCTCAAATGCCTCCCCTGGAAAGCCGCATGGGCCTGACCTACAGCCGCGACGTGTGGAGCGTCGGCGCACTGTGGCGGCTGGTGGCGGCGCAAAACCGCATTGCCGAAAACCAAGGGAACGTCGTCGGCAAGGACTATGACAAGAGCGCCGGCTTCGGCGTGTTCTCTCTGAACGGCGCCTACAAGGTGAACAACAACCTCAAGCTCAGCGCAGGGGTCGACAACCTGTTCGACAAAACCTACGCCGAGCACTTGAACCTGGCCGGGAACGCCGGGTTCGGCTACCCGGCTACAGATCCACAGCCGGTCAACGAGCCAGGCAGGACCTTCTGGACCAAGGTCGACTTCAGCTTCTGACAACAACGGGCGCAGCTTCGGTTGCGCCTTTCAGCTGGTCAAAAAAGGAGGTTCCCATGAGAGGAACACGCGTCTCTTTCTATAACCTGGCCTGGCGTTGGCATTTTTATGCGGGGCTGTTCGTGGCCCCGTTCATGATCCTGTTGGCAATCACCGGGATCATCTATTTGTTCAAGCCCCAGCTCGACCCGCTGCTGTACCGCGACCTGATGGTGGTCGAGGCCGGCCAGCACCGGCAGGGCGCAGACACGATGCTGGCTGAAGTGCGCCAGGCCTACCCAAAGGGCCACATCGCCCAGTACTTGCCGCCACTGAACGCCGAGCGCAGTGCGCAGTTCGTGGTGCATGACGGCGGGCGCGAACTGAACGTGTTCGTCGACCCATACAGCGGCAAGGTCCTCGGCGAACAGGACGGCAAGCAGAACCTGCAGGCCATCGCCCGCGCCCTGCATGGCGAGCTGATGGTCGGCACGGTCGGTGACCGGCTGGTGGAACTGGCTGCGGGCTGGGGCATCGTGCTGGTGGTATCGGGCCTGTACCTGTGGTGGCCGCGCGGGCGCAGTGGCGCTGGCGTGCTTTGGCCGCGGCTGTCGGCGCACGGCCGGCTGTTCTGGCGAGACCTGCACGCGGTAACCGGTTTCTGGGGTTCGGCCTTGCTGTTGTTGATGCTGGTCAGCGGCATGACCTGGACCGGCTTGTGGGGCAAGCAGTACGCTGATTTGTGGAACCGCTTCCCGGCAGCCATGTGGAACGACGTGCCCAAGTCGGACCAGCAGGCGCGTGAACTGAACAGCGCACACCGCCAGACCGTGCCCTGGGCCATGGAAAACACGCCGATGCCACAGTCCGGTGCACACGCCGAGCACGCCGGGCACCACATGATGTCGGACATGCCCGCAGCGCCCCAGGTGAGCGTGCAGCAAGTCGAAGACATTGCCACTTCGCGTCAGGTCGAGCCGGGCTACAGCATTACCCTGCCCACCACTGCCGACGGGGTGTTCACCATTGCCGTGTTCGCCGACGACCCGCGCAACGACGCCACCCTGCATGTCGACCAATACACCGGCAAGGTTCTGGCCGATGTGCGCTGGCACGACTACAGCCCGGTCGCCCGCGCCACCGAGCTGGGCGTGATGCTGCACGAAGGCAAGATGTTCGGGGCGCTGAACCAGATCATCATCCTGCTGGTGTGCCTGATGATTCTGCTGGGTTCGGTGAGCGGGCTGGTGATGTGGTGGAAGCGCCGGCCTGAAGGCGGCCTGGGCGTACCGCCTTTGCGTCATGACCTGCCACGCTGGAAGGCGGCAGTGGCAGTGATGCTGGTGCTGGGGGTGATGTTCCCGCTGGTGGGGGTGTCGATGGTGGTGATGTGGGGGGTGGATAGTTTGGTGGTGAGGCGCCGCCGGGTCTTGGCCAGCGCTTGAGCCTTGTGTTGCCTGTGCTGGCCCTTTCGCGGGTAAACCCGCTCCTACGAGGGGCCCTATTGCCTTTGTAGGAGCGGGTTTACCCGCGAAGAGGCCGGTACAGGCCAAATGCTGAGCTGCAAATGGAGAGTCGATCTGTCGCGCCCCGATCTGGAACGCGCGTGTTAGCCTAGCCGGCTACCTCTGACAAGAAGACTGGCCTTTACAAGGGAATGCAGCCTATGACGCAAACCTCACCCATAGCGACAGATGAACCGCACTTGCAACGCAACCTGACCAACCGCCACATCCAGCTGATCGCCATCGGCGGCGCGATCGGTACCGGCCTGTTCATGGGCTCAGGCAAGACCATCAGCCTGGCCGGGCCATCGATCATCTTCGTCTACATGATTATCGGCTTCATGCTGTTCTTCGTCATGCGCGCCATGGGCGAACTGCTGCTGTCGAACCTGAACTACAAATCGTTCATCGACTTTTCCGCCGACCTGCTCGGCCCCTGGGCCGGCTACTTTACTGGCTGGACCTACTGGTTCTGCTGGGTGGTCACCGGCATTGCCGACGTGGTCGCGATCGCCGCCTACACGCAGTTCTGGTTCCCCGACCTGCCGCAGTGGATACCGGCGCTGACCTGCGTAGGGCTGCTGCTGTCGCTGAACCTGGTCACCGTGAAAATGTTCGGCGAAATGGAGTTCTGGTTCGCCCTGGTCAAGATCGTTGCCATCCTCGGACTGGTCGCTACCGGCCTGTACATGGTCATCACCGGCTTCACCTCGCCCAGCGGGCGCACCGCCCAGCTGGCCAACCTGTGGAATGACGGCGGCATGTTCCCCCATGGCCTGATGGGCTTCTTCGCCGGTTTCCAGATCGCCGTGTTCGCCTTCGTCGGCATCGAGCTGGTGGGTACCACCGCCGCCGAAGCGAAGAACCCGGAACGCACCCTGCCGCGGGCGATCAATTCGATCCCGATCCGCATCATCGTGTTCTATGTGCTGGCGCTGATCGCGATCATGGCCGTGACCCCGTGGCGCGACGTGGTGCCAGGCAAGAGCCCATTCGTTGAGTTGTTCGTGCTGGCAGGCCTGCCGGCGGCAGCGAGCATCATCAACTTCGTGGTGCTGACCTCGGCAGCCTCCTCGGCCAACAGCGGCGTATTCTCCACCAGCCGCATGCTCTACGGCCTGTCGCAGGAAGGTGACGCGCCCAAGGCCTTTGAAAAACTGTCGAGCCGTTCGGTGCCGGCCAACGGCCTGTACTTCTCGTGCACCTGCCTGTTGCTCGGTGCGGTGCTGATCTACCTGGTGCCGAACGTGGTCGAGGCATTCACCCTGGTCACCACCGTGTCGGCGGTACTGTTCATGTTCGTGTGGACGCTGATTCTGCTGTCATACCTGAAGTACCGCAAAGACCGCGCGGCGCTACACCAGGCATCGAACTACAAGATGCCGGGCGGGCGCTTCATGTGCTACGTGTGCCTGTCGTTCTTCGCTTTCATCCTGGTGTTGCTGAGCCTGGAAGCGGATACCCGTTCAGCGCTGGTGGTGACGCCGATCTGGTTTGTGGTGCTGGCGGTGACCTACCAGCTCGTACGCAGCAGGCGCCATCCCCGCACGGCCGTGCGTAACGGCTGATGGCCTCGGGGGCTGTTCCCACGAAGGCACGGTGTACGCCGTCCGATGGACTGCCCCCAAGAAGTTGGACACCAATCCAACCCTTGGGGGATCTATGGGTAAGTACACCGAGCAATTCAAGCTCACAGCGATCACAGCCTACCTGGATGGCAGCAACGGTTTCCGAAAGGTGGCTCAACACTTAGGTATCGATTTCAGCCTGCTTCGACGCTGGGTGGCCAGTTATCAGGCCAATAATGGCATTGGTACAGGCTCGCATGGGCGGCGCTATACCAGTGATTTCAAACAGCAGGTGCTTAGCTATATGCACGAGCATCGGCTTTCGCTGCGCCAGACCGCTGCCCACTTTGGTCTTGGGCAGTCCTCTCAGATAGGCATTTGGCAGCGGCAGTACTACAGTGGCAGTCCTGCACCCTCTACTGCCATCAAGCCAAGAAAGCCAATCGACGTGTCGAAGAAGATCAAGCCTGCCAAACCCACCGATACCAATGATGATCAGAAGTCTCGAGATCAGCTGATGGCTGAACTTGAGTACCTGCGCATGGAGAATGCTGTCCTAAAGGAGCTCAAAGCTCTGCGCGAGGAAAAGGAACGAACACGCGGGAAAAAGTCCTGATCGTTTCCAAACTCAAGCGCAGATTTCCTTTGCCTGACCTCCTTCAACTGGTCGAGCTGGCGCGCAGCACCTTCTACTACCAGCTCAAAGCTCAGCAGAAGCCAGATCGGCATGCTGAGCTCAAGGCATTGGTGCATCGCGTCTACCACGAGCAGAAAGGGCTTTATGGTTATCGCCGTATCGCACTCGTAATCAGGAAGGAAAAGCGGGTGAACAAGAAGGTCATTGAACGGCTGATGGCTGAGCAGGGATTGAAATCAGTAGTGCGCCCCAAGAAATATCGCTCCTATCGAGGTACCGTCGGTAAAGTGGCAGCGAATGTACTGGAGCGAAATTTTATCGCTCAACGCCCAAACCAAAAGTGGGTGACTGACGTAACCGAGTTCAAAGTAGCTCAACAGAAGCTCTATCTGTCGCCCGTGATGGATTTGTACAACGGCGAAATCGTGGCCTACGAAATGGCCAGCCGCCCGTGCTATAGCCTGGTTGGGAACATGCTTGGCAAAGCGCTCGATTGCCTGGGAGAGAAACCGAAGCTCGTGCTGCATTCGGATCAGGGATGGCATTACCAGCAGGCGCAATACCGCCGTAAGCTAAGCGAATGTGGGGTAAAGCAGAGCATGTCTCGAAAAGGCAATTGCCTGGACAACGCGGCCATGGAAAGCTTCTTCGGCACGCTCAAGTCTGAGTTTTTCTACCTGAAGTGTTTCGAGAGCATTGATGAGCTGAGAGCGGGTCTGGATGAGTACATTCACTACTACAACCATGATCGCATCAAGCTGAGGCTCAATGGCCTGAGCCCTGTGGAGTACAGGGCTCAGGCTGCAGCTTAAAACTGTCCAACTTTTGGGGGGCAGTCCATCCCTGTGGGAGCGGCCTTGTGTCGCGATGGGCCGCACCGCGGCCCCAATCCTGTGCACACAATTCCATCAGGCACCAACCTGGATCCAACCAACGCCCCAACACCTCGCACAGCCCCTCTAAACCGTACCTTTTGCCACTAGGCACAGCCCTTGCAACGCCCTCCCCGCTTGCCCAACACCATAAAAAACTCAGCGGAGAGAGCACATGAAGCGTCGCAGTCTGATCAAGGCCCTTACCCTCAGCGCATCGATTGCGGCGATGGGCCTGAGCTGGAGTATCCAGGCCGCCGAGACCATCAAGGTCGGTATCCTGCATTCGCTTTCCGGGACCATGGCCATTTCCGAGACATCGCTCAAGGACATGGCGCTGATGACCATCGAGCAGATCAACGCCAAGGGTGGCGTGAACGGCAAGATGCTGGAACCGGTGGTGGTCGACCCGGCGTCCAACTGGCCGCTGTTCGCTGAAAAGAGCCGTCAACTGCTGACCCAGGACAAAGTGGCCGTGGTGTTCGGCTGCTGGACCTCCGTGTCGCGCAAATCCGTTCTGCCGGTGTTCGAAGAACTCAACGGCCTGCTGTTCTACCCGGTGCAGTATGAGGGCGAAGAGATGTCGCCGAACGTGTTCTACACAGGCGCCGCCCCGAACCAGCAAGCCATCCCGGCCGTGGAATACCTGATGAGCGAGGACGGCGGCAGCGCCAAGCGCTTCTTCCTGCTGGGCACCGACTACGTCTACCCACGCACCACCAACAAGATCCTGCGCGCATTCCTGCACAGTAAAGGCGTGGCCGACAAGGACATCGAAGAGGTGTACACGCCCTTTGGCCACGCTGATTACCAGACCATTGTCGCCAGCATCAAAAAGTTCTCCGCCGGCGGCAAGACCGCGGTCATTTCCACAGTCAATGGTGACTCCAACGTGCCGTTCTACAAGGAACTGGCCAACCAGGGCCTGAAGGCCACCGACGTGCCGGTGGTGGCCTTCTCGGTGGGCGAGGAGGAACTGCGCGGCATCGACACCAAACCGCTGGTGGGCCACCTGGCGGCATGGAACTACTTCGAATCGGTGGATAACCCGGTCAACCAGAAATTCGTCGCCGACTGGAAGGCCTACGCCAAGGCCAAGGGCCTGCCGGGTGCCGACAAGGCCGTGACCAACGACCCCATGGAAGCCACCTACGTGGGCATCCACATGTGGGCCCAGGCTGTCGAGAAAGCCAAGTCCACTGACGTTGACAAGGTCCGCGAAGCACTGGCCGGGCAGAGCTTCGAGGCGCCGTCGGGCTTCACCCTGACCATGGACAAGACCAACCACCACCTGCACAAGCCGGTGATGATCGGCGAGATTCAGGATGACGGGCAGTTCAGCGTGGTGTGGGAAACCGAGCAGCCACTGCGGGCGCAGCCATGGAGCCCGTTCATTCCGGGCAATGACAAGCGGCCAGATTACGCCGTGAAAGGTAACTGAGTGCATGGGGCTGCTTTGCAGCCCATTCGCGGGTGAACCCGCTCCTACAAGGACCGCGCAGGTTTCAAACCTTGCACCGTCCCTGTGTAGGCGCGGGTTCACCCGCGAAGAATCCAACACCGATTTCCAGGATTGCCCGCATGCTCAGACTCCTGCTCACCCTTCTCCTGCTAATCCCCCTGGCAACCCACGCCAGCGAGGGCGAATTCTTTCTCACCGCCAAGCCCGCCGAGCAGGCCGGCCTGCTCGAAGGCTGGGCAGCACAACCCGATGCCGCGCGCCTGCCGCTGCTGGAAAACCTGCGCCAAGGCCGCATCGCTGCCGACGATACCCGCAAGGTGCGCCTGAACAACCGCCTGCGCGGCCTGATCGACAACGCCCTGGCCAGCCATCAGTTGCTCAGCGACAACAGCGACACCCGCCTGGCCGCGGCCCAGCAATTACAGAAAAGCGCACAGCCCGCACAAATGGCCTTCCTCGACCGGCGCTTCGCCGCCGAGCCGGACGCCGCTGTACAGGGCGCCCTCGGCCTGGCCCTGGCCAACCTGCAACTGGGCGCCAGCGAGCCCGCAGTGCGCCTGGCCGCCGTGCGCCTGCTGGGTGAAACCGGCGACCCGCTGGCCCGCACCCGCCTCGAAGCCCTGCTGCAGCCCGATGCGGAACGCGACCCGGGCGTGCGCACAGCCGCCGAAACGAGCCTGGCCCAGGTCAAGCGCAAACTGCTGGTAGGCGAACTGCTCGGCCAGGCCTTCAGCGGCCTGTCGCTGGGTTCGGTCCTGCTGCTGGCAGCGCTGGGCCTTGCGATCACCTTCGGCCTGCTTGGGGTGATCAACATGGCCCATGGCGAGATGTTGATGCTCGGCGCCTACAGCACCTACATGGTCCAGGTACTGCTGCAGCGCTTCGCCCCAGGCGCCATCGAGTTCTACCCGCTGATTGCCCTGCCGGTGGCGTTCGCCGTCAGTGCCGGGGTAGGCATGGCGCTGGAGCGCACGGTGATCCGCCACCTGTACGGCCGGCCACTGGAAACCCTGCTGGCCACCTGGGGCATCAGCCTGATCCTGATCCAGGCCATCCGCCTGCTGTTCGGCGCGCAGAACGTCGAGGTGAGCAACCCAGCCTGGCTGTCTGGCGGCATCCAGCTGCTGCCCAACCTGGTGCTGCCATACAACCGCCTGGTCATCATCGGCTTCGCCCTGGCCGTGGTGCTGCTCACCTGGCTGCTGCTCAACCGTACCCGGTTGGGCCTGAACGTGCGCGCAGTCACCCAGAACCGCAACATGGCCGCCTGCTGCGGCGTGTCCACCGGGCGCGTCGACATGCTCGCCTTTGGCCTCGGCTCGGGCATCGCAGGGCTCGGTGGCGTGGCCTTGAGCCAGGTGGGCAATGTCGGCCCGGACCTGGGCCAAAGCTACATCATCGATTCATTCCTGGTGGTGGTGCTCGGCGGCGTCGGGCAACTGGCCGGTAGCCTCTGGGCCGCGTTCGGCCTGGGCATCGCCAACAAGCTGCTGGAGCCGCAGATCGGTGCCGTACTCGGCAAGATCCTCATCCTTGCGTTGATCATTCTGTTCATCCAGAAACGCCCGCAAGGCCTGTTCGCCCTCAAGGGACGGGTAATCGACTGATGAACCAGCCACTGCTTGTCACTGCTACGCAAAAGGCCGGCCCACGCCTGACCCTTACCCTCGGTGCCGTCGTCGTCCTGCTGCTGGTGGCTTTGCCACTGTGCTCACTGCTGCCGGCAGACCATACCCTGCACGTGTCGGCCTACACCCTGACCCTGGTCGGCAAGATTCTTTGTTACGCCATCGTCGCCTTGGCCCTGGACCTGGTCTGGGGCTATGCCGGGCTGCTGTCACTGGGCCATGGCCTGTTCTTCGCCCTGGGCGGCTATGCCATGGGCATGTACCTGATGCGGCAGGCCGCCGGCGACGGCCTGCCCGGGTTCATGACCTTCCTGTCGTGGACCGAGCTGCCCTGGTACTGGGCCGGTACCCAGCATTTCGCCTGGGCCCTGTGCCTGGTGGTGCTGGCGCCCGGGCTGCTGGCGCTGGTGTTCGGCTGGTTCGCTTTCCGCTCGCGGATCAAAGGCGTGTACTTCTCGATCATGACCCAGGCCCTGACCTTTGCCGGCATGCTGCTGTTCTTCCGCAACGAAACCGGCTTCGGTGGCAACAACGGCTTCACCAGCTTCCGCACCATCCTCGGCTTCGACATTGCAGCCCAGGGCACCCGCGCGGTGTTGTTCCTGCTGACCGTGGCCCTGCTGCTTGCCAGCCTGTACCTGTGCTGGCGCCTGACCCGCAGCAAGTTCGGCCGCCTGCTCACCGCGGTGCGTGACGCTGAAAACCGCATGATGTTCTGTGGCTATGACCCGCGCGGCTTCAAGTTGCTGGTGTGGGTACTGAGCGCCGTGCTGTGTGGCCTGGCCGGTGCGCTGTACGTGCCGCAGGTGGGCATCATCAACCCCAGCGAGATGTCGCCGACCAACTCGATCGAAGCCGCCGTCTGGGTAGCCTTGGGCGGGCGCGGCACGCTGATCGGCCCGCTGCTCGGTGCCGGCCTGGTCAACGGTATGAAAAGCTGGTTCACCGTGGCCTTCCCCGAGTTCTGGCTGTTCTTCCTCGGCGCGTTGTTCATCCTCGTTACCCTGTACCTGCCCAAGGGCGTGGTCGGCCTGTTGAAGAAAAGGAGCCAGCCATGAGAGGCGTGCCCCCAGTCCACCCGGAGTTCATGCTGGAACCGGTATTCGACAACCTCGGCGCCGGGCGCGATGCCATCGGCCTGGGCCACAGCCGCAAGGCCGGCCTGGATACCCGCCACGGTACGGTGCTGAGCCTGGAAGACATCAGCGTCAGCTTCGATGGTTTCAAGGCGCTCAACGCGCTGAACCTGTACATCGGGGTGGGCGAGCTGCGCTGCATCATCGGCCCCAACGGTGCCGGCAAGACCACGATGATGGACGTAATCACCGGCAAGACCCGCCCCGACAGCGGCACGGCTTACTTCGGCGATACCCTCGACCTGACCCGCATGAGCGAGTACCAGATCGCCCAGGCCGGCATTGGCCGCAAGTTCCAGAAGCCCACAGTGTTCGAAGCGCTGACCGTGTTCGAGAACCTGGAGCTGGCGCTGAAGACCGACAAGTCGGTGTGGGCCAGCCTGGCCGCGCGCCTGAGCGGTGACCAGCGCCAGCGCATCGAGGACGTGCTGACCACCTTGCGCCTGCTGCCGCTGGCCCAGCGCCAGGCCGGCTTGCTGTCCCATGGGCAGAAGCAGTTTCTGGAGATCGGCATGCTGCTGGTGCAGGAGCCGCAACTGCTGCTGCTCGATGAACCGGTGGCCGGCATGACCGATGCCGAGACCGAATTTACCGCCGAGCTGTTCAAGGGCCTGGCTGGCAAGCATTCGCTGATGGTGGTGGAGCATGACATGGGCTTCGTCGGCAGCATTGCCGACCATGTGACCGTGCTGCACCAGGGGAGTGTGCTGGCGGAAGGCTCGCTGGAGCAGGTGCAGGCAGATGAGCGGGTGGTCGAGGTGTATCTGGGCCGGTGACCGGATTTGAATTTTTGGCGCCTGTGCCGGCCTCTTCGCGGGTAAACCCGCTCCTACAGTGGGCGTAATGCCATGGGGCGGTTCCCGTCGTAGGAGCGGGCTTGCCCGCGAAGAGGCCGGCACAGGCACAGCATCCCTTTCAGGAACTCTCACATGCTCAAGATCGACACCCTGCACCAGTACTACGGCGGCAGCCACATCCTGCGCGGCCTGTCCTTCGAAGCCAAGGTCGGCGAAGTGACCTGCCTGCTGGGCCGCAACGGCGTGGGCAAGACCACCTTGCTGCGCTGCCTGATGGGCCTGGTGCCCGCCCGCGACGGCAGCATCGAATGGGAAGGCAAGCCGATCACCGCGTTCAAACCGCAGCAACGGGTGCAGGCCGGCATCGCCTACGTGCCCCAGGGCCGCGAGATCTTCCCGCGCCTGACCGTCGAGGAAAACCTGCTGATGGGCCTGTCGCGCTTCCCCGCCCGCGAAGCCCGCGAGGTACCAGCCTTCATCTACGAGCTGTTCCCCGTGCTGGAGCAGATGAAACAACGCCGCGGTGGCGACCTGTCTGGCGGCCAGCAGCAACAGCTGGCCATCGGCCGCGCCCTGGCCAGCCGCCCGCGCCTGCTGATTCTCGACGAGCCGACCGAGGGCATCCAGCCGTCGGTGATCAAGGAAATCGGCGCGGTCATCCGCCGCCTGGCCGAGCGTGGCGACATGGCGATTTTGCTGGTGGAGCAGTTCTACGACTTTGCCGAAGCGCTGGCTGACCAGTACCTGGTCATGGCCCGCGGCGAAATCATCCAGCGCGGCCGCGGCGAAAACATGCAAGCCGAAGGTGTACGCGGGCTGGTAACCATTTAATCTGCGAGCAACGACCTTGCGAGACGCTGTCATGAGCTACGAAATCCGCGATGCCCTGCCCACCGATGTGCCAGGCATACTCGACATCTACAACGACGCGGTGCTCAACACCACGTCGATCTGGAACGAAACCCCGGTGGACCTCGGCAACCGCCAGGCCTGGTTTGAAGCGCGTGCGCAGCAGGGCTACCCGATTCTGGTGGCGGTCGATGAAACCGGCGTGCTGGGGTATGCCTCGTTTGGCGACTGGCGGCCTTTCGAGGGCTTTCGCCTGACCGTTGAGCACTCGGTGTACGTGCGCAGTGACCAGCGTGGCAAAGGGCTGGGGCCGGTGTTGATGGCGGCGCTGGTCGAGCGCGCACGCGGATGTGGCAAGCATGTGATGGTGGCAGCGATCGAGCGTGGTAATGCAGCGTCGGTGCGCCTGCATGAGCGGCTGGGCTTCGTGGTGACCGGCCAGATGCCGCAGGTGGGCGTAAAGTTTGGCCGCTGGCTTGATCTGACCTTCATGCAACTGGTGCTGAACCCGGGCGCCGAACCAACCTGAAATGCGGTCCATTGTGGGAGCGGCCTTGTGTCGCGAACGGGCTGCAAAGCAGCCCTGGCAATTTTGCGGTGGAGCAAAGATCTGGGGCTGCTGCACAGCCCATCGCGACACAAGGCCGCTCCCACAGGGAAGGCGCCAGCTTTTAGAAATTGAGCAAGACAGTTGCTCCCACAGATTGGACTGCCCCCCAAAAGTTGGACAGTTTTAAGCTGCAGCCTGAGCCCTGTACTCCACAGGGCTCAGGCCATTGAGCCTCAGCTTGATGCGATCATGGTTGTAGTAGTGAATGTACTCATCCAGACCCGCTCTCAGCTCATCAATGCTCTCGAAACGCTTCAGGTAGAAAAACTCAGACTTGAGCGTGCCGAAGAAGCTTTCCATGGCCGCGTTGTCCAGGCAATTGCCTTTTCGAGACATGCTCTGCTTTACCCCACATTCGCTTAGCTTACGGCGGTATTGCGCCTGCTGGTAATGCCATCCCTGATCCGAATGCAGCACGAGCTTCGGTTTCTCTCCCAGGCAATCGAGCGCTTTGCCAAGCATGTTCCCAACCAGGCTATAGCACGGGCGGCTGGCCATTTCGTAGGCCACGATTTCGCCGTTGTACAAATCCATCACGGGCGACAGATAGAGCTTCTGTTGAGCTACTTTGAACTCGGTTACGTCAGTCACCCACTTTTGGTTTGGGCGTTGAGCGATAAAATTTCGCTCCAGTACATTCGCTGCCACTTTACCGACGGTACCTCGATAGGAGCGATATTTCTTGGGGCGCACTACTGATTTCAATCCCTGCTCAGCCATCAGCCGTTCAATGACCTTCTTGTTCACCCGCTTTTCCTTCCTGATTACGAGTGCGATACGGCGATAACCATAAAGCCCTTTCTGCTCGTGGTAGACGCGATGCACCAATGCCTTGAGCTCAGCATGCCGATCTGGCTTCTGCTGAGCTTTGAGCTGGTAGTAGAAGGTGCTGCGCGCCAGCTCGACCAGTTGAAGGAGGTCAGGCAAAGGAAATCTGCGCTTGAGTTTGGAAACGATCAGGACTTTTTCCCGCGTGTTCGTTCCTTTTCCTCGCGCAGAGCCTTGAGCTCCTTTAGGACAGCATTCTCCATGCGCAGGTACTCAAGTTCAGCCATCAGCTGATCTCGAGACTTCTGATCATCATTGGTATCGGTGGGTTTGGCAGGCTTGATCTTCTTCGACACGTCGATTGGCTTTCTTGGCTTGATGGCAGTAGAGGGTGCAGGACTGCCACTGTAGTACTGCCGCTGCCAAATGCCTATCTGAGAGGACTGCCCAAGACCAAAGTGGGCAGCGGTCTGGCGCAGCGAAAGCCGATGCTCGTGCATATAGCTAAGCACCTGCTGTTTGAAATCACTGGTATAGCGCCGCCCATGCGAGCCTGGACCAATGCCATTATTGGCCTGATAACTGGCCACCCAGCGTCGAAGCAGGCTGAAATCGATACCTAAGTGTTGAGCCACCTTTCGGAAACCGTTGCTGCCATCCAGGTAGGCTGTGATCGCTGTGAGCTTGAATTGCTCGGTGTACTTACCCATAGATCCCCCAAGGGTTGGATTGGTGTCCAACTTCTTGGGGGCAGTCCAGATACCGGCAAGGCCTGATCGTCAAACAGCCAGTACTCCGGCGTTCGCCCGGAAGGTTGAACCCGGGCGCCGGACCGACCTGAAATGCGGTCCATTGTGGGAGCGGCCTTGTGTCGCGAGCGGGCTGCAAAGCAGCCCTGGCAATGTTGCGGTGGAGCAAAGATCTGGGGCTGCTGCACAGCCCATCGCGACACAAGGCCGCTCCCACAGATGCCGGCAAGGGAACCTACATCTGAATAAACCGGCCCAGCCGCTGCTTCAGCATGTTGTTCTCACTGCGTAACTGCTGCACTTCCTGCAGTAGCTCCAGCGCCAGCGCCACCCCTTCCCACTCCAGTTCCAGCTCCTGGTGCAGCTTCACCGCTCGTTTGGTCACCAGCGGCGCCTGATCGTCAAACAGCCAGTCCTCCGGCGTTCGCCCGGAAGGTTCGACAATGCCATGTTCGACGATTTCGATCACGCATTCAGCCGTGACATCGGCTTCCTGACACAGGGTACGCATGTCCAGTTGAACGATCAGGGTGCTGCTCATGATCACTTACTCCATTGTGTCCTCGGGTTGAACGCAGCTTTCTCGGAAAGCTTGGTCCAGAGTTCGCGGGCAGATTCGTCCGACGCAGGCGGCATGACCACCTTGAGCTGCGCATAAAGGTTGCCGCGCTCTCCCTGCTTGTTCGCCAGGCCCTTGCCCGGTACACGCAGGCGCTGGCCGCTCTGGCTGTCAGGACGGATGGTCAGGTTGATCTTGCCATCCAGGGTCGGAACCGCCACCTTGGCGCCCAGGGCCGCCTCCCACGGTGCCAACGGCACAGTGATGATCAGGTCATGACCTTCGACATCGAACAGCGGGTGCGGTGCCATGCGGATGGTCAGGAACAGGTCACCGTTGGCCCCGCCACCACTGCCCGGCGCACCCTGGCCCTTGAGGCGGATGCGCTCGCCGTCGGTCACCCCAGCCGGAATCCTCACGTTCAAGGTCTTGGTGGTGAAGCCGGTGCGCTGGCCCATGGCATTGGTTTGCGGCACCTGGAAGCTGATCTGCTTGGACTCCTTGCTCAGGGTCTCTTCAAGGAACACTGCCAGTTCAAGCTCCACGTCCTGCCCCCGCCTGCCGGCACTGCGTTGCTGCTGCCGGGCGCCACCGAAGGGGTTGCCACCCGCACTGCGCCCACCGAAGATCGAGCTGAAGAAGTCGGAGAAGTCGCCGCCTTCGAAGCCGCCTCCACCGCCACGGTTTTCCCAACCCGGTGGGGCCTGGAACGGCCGGCCATGCTGGCCGCCGTACTTGCGGATTTCGTCGAACTCGGCACGTTTCTGCGCGTCGCCCAGCACCTCATAGGCCTCGTTGGCCTCCTTGAATTTCTCCTCGGCGTCGCGCTCCTTACTGACATCGGGGTGATACTTGCGCGCCAGTTTGCGGTACGCGGCCTTGATCGCCTTTTCGTCCGCAGTGGGCTCTACGCCGAGTATCTTGTAATAGTCTTTGAAGTCCATTTGTGGATCACCAATGTGAATGTGCGTGTTGCAACTGAAGATAGGGGTCAAGCATAGCCTTTCAAGACCGACTTGGGTTTGCCTCAAGGCAGACGACTGGTCTTGATTCTGTAGCCAACTGGCATACACTGCGCGGCCGTTTTGCCTCCGGAAGCCCATTTCCCATGTCTGACGTATCCCCGGCCCGCGCCCTGGGCATCGACTTTGGCACCTCCAACTCCACGGTCGGTTGGCACCGGCCTGGCGTCGAGTCGCTGATTGCCCTGGAAGACGGCAAGATCACCTTGCCCTCGGTGGTGTTCTTCAATATCGAAGAGCGGCGCCCGGTGTATGGCCGCCTGGCGCTGCACGAGTACCTGGAAGGCTACGAAGGCCGCCTGATGCGCTCGCTGAAAAGCCTGCTGGGCTCGAAGCTGATCAAGCACGACACCAGCGTGCTGGGCAGCGCCCTGCCGTTCAAGGACCTGCTGGGCATGTTCATCGGCGAGCTCAAGAAGCGCGCTGAAGCGGCCGCTGGCCGTGAATTCGACCAGGTGGTGCTGGGCCGCCCGGTGTTCTTCGTCGACGAAGACCCGGCTGCCGACCAGGAGGCCGAGGACACCTTGGCCGAAGTGGCGCGCAAAATCGGCTTCAAGGACGTGTCGTTCCAGTACGAACCGATTGCCGCAGCCTTCGACTATGAGTCGAGCATCAGCCGCGAAGAGCTGGTGCTGATCGTCGACATCGGCGGTGGTACCTCGGACTTCACCCTGATCCGCCTGTCGCCCGAGCGCCACCTGGTCGCCGAGCGCCAAAGCGACATCCTCGCCACGGGCGGTGTGCACATTGGCGGTACCGACTTCGACAAGCAACTGAGCCTTCAGGGCGTGATGCCGTTGTTTGGCTACGGCAGCCGCATGAAGAGCGGTGCGCTGATGCCGACCAGCTACCACCTCAACCTGGCCACCTGGCACACCATCAACGCCTTGTATTCGCAGAAATCACAGTTGGCGCTGGGTAGCATGCGCTATGACATCGAGGACAGCTTCGGCATCGATCGCCTGTTCAAACTGATCGAGCAGCGCGCTGGGCACTGGCTGGCGATGGAAGTAGAAGCCAGCAAGATCGAGCTGACCGAGCATGACAGCCGCCACATCGACCTGCGGCGCGTCGAGCCCGAGCTGACTGCGGAACTGACCCGCGCGCTGTTCGAAGAGGCGATCGAAGGCCTGCTGGAGCGCGTGCGCGGTAGCGTGACCGAGCTGCTGGCCAAGGCTGGGGTAAGCGAAGACCAGGTCGATACGGTGTTCTTCACCGGTGGTTCAAGCGGCATTCCGGCGCTGCGCAACAGTGTTTCGGCGATGCTGCCGAATGCGCGGCATGTGGAAGGCAACATCTTTGGCAGCATTGGTAGCGGGCTGGCCATCGAGGCGCGCAAGCGTTACGGCGCGGCCTGATTTGTCGTTTAGCCTGTACCCGCGAAAGGGCCGGGCCTGCTGGCCAATCTCCACCAGTCCTTCACCGTTGCAGCCGCTACCGTATTCGCGGGTAAACCCGCTCCTACGCACCGATCAGGGGTGGACACACATCGGTGATTGGCTATAGGCCGTCGTAGGAGCGGGTTTACCCGCGAAGAGGCCGGGCCTGCTGGCCAATCTCCACCCGCCGTTCACCGTTGCCGCCGCTACCGTATTCGCGGGTAAACCCGCTCCTACGCCCGATCGGGGGTGGACACACATCGGTGATTGGCTATAGGCCGTCGTAGGAGCGGGTTTACCCGCGAAGAGGCCGGGCCTGCTGGCCAATCTCTACCCGCCGTTCACCGTTGCCGCCGCTACCGTATTCGCGGGTAAACCCGCTCCTACGCCCGATCGGGGGTGGACACACATCGGTGATTGGCCGCAGGCCGTCGTAGGAGCGGGTTTACCCGCGAAAGGGCCGGTACAGGCCACTACATGATCAGACCAGCTCCGCCCGCTTCAGCTCGCTCTTCAGATAGGCATAGTAGATGGGCCCCGCCACGACACCAGGCAGCCCGAACGCCGCCTCGAATACCAGCATCGCCAGCAGCAATTCCCACGCCTTGGCACTGATCTGCCCACCCACGATCCGCGCGTTGAGGAAGTACTCGATCTTGTGGATGACGACCAGGTAACCCAGCGCCGCTGCCGCCACCCAGATCGACAGCGACAGGCCGACGATGGTGATCAAGGTGTTGGACATCAGGTTGCCGATCACCGGCAGCAAGCCCAGCAGGAAGGTCAGCACGATCAGCGTCTTGGTCAGCGGCAGGTGTACGTCGAACAGTGGCATCACCACGGCCAGGAAAATGCCGGTGAAGATCGTGTTGAGCAGCGAGATCTTGATTTGCGCGAACACGATGTTGCGAAACGCTTTCACCAGCAGGCTAAGACGTTCGAACAGCGCCGCCGCCAAGGGCTTGCGCCGTGAAATATCGGGAATGCGCTGCAAAGCGATGATGGCGCCGAGGATCATGCCGATGAGCATCGTCACGAACATGTGCGCCATGCCCTTGCCCACCAGCTGCAAATCGCTCAGGTGGCTCTTGATCCAGTCGCCGATGGCCACCTTGAACTCTGCGGCACTGGCAGGCAGGTAGCCCTCGATGAAAGGGGGCAACTGGCTGCGGGCTCGCTCGACCAAGGCCATGAACTTGTCCAACGAGGCGCCGGGGTTTTCCGCCTCGTGCAGCAGGAAGCTGAAGGCACCGGCAATCAGCAGTGTCAGGGTGCTGACCACCAGCGTGCCGAGCAGCGCCACGGCCAGCCAGCGCGCGCGTTGGCCAGCAAGCAGCGGTTGCAGGCGCGGGGTCAGCATGTTGACCAGTTCGAACACCAGCAGACCGGCCAGCAGGCTGGGCAGCAACTTCAGGGGCAAAGCCAGCAGCAGCCCAGCCATGACGATGATCAGGCTGGCCAGGGTGATCTGACGGGGGGTAAAGGTCATACAGCCTCGACGGCAGACAGCGGGAATGCCGCAGTCTGCCAGCCTTGGCGGCGCAGGCATAGGCGCAGGTCATTTCTTCTTCAGGCAATCGCTCATGAAGGCCTTGCGCTCATCCCCCTTCAGGGCTTTGGTGGTGGCGTCAGCATTGCAGGTCTTCATTTTCTCTTGCTGGGTTTGGGGCACATCCTTTTTCAGGCAGGTGCTCATGAACGCTTTGCGTTCATCGCCCTTGAGGGCCTTGGCAGTGGCGTCGGCGTTGCAGGTTTTCATCTTTTCCTGCTGCGCGGTATTGGCAGCGAAACCTTGGGCACTGAACAACACCGCCAGCGCCAGTAACGGGATTTGCAGCACTTTCATGGAGTGGTCTCCTTGGCTCCGCGCCCGATGCACGGGGATCGAGCTGAGTGTAGCCAAGAATGTTCAGCGCCCCGCCCGCGCCTGCCGGCGGTACTGCTCGGGCGTACACCGGGCCTGGCGCTGGAACATGGCGATGAACGCCGAAGCGCTGCTGTAGCCAAGGTCGAAGGCAATGGCCTGAATCGGCAGGCCGGCTTCCAGCGCTTCGATGGCACGCAGAAAACGCAGGCGCAGGCGCCATTCGCCAAAGCTGATGCCCAGCTCGCGCAGAAACTGGCGGGCCAGGGTGCGTTCGCTGACGTGTACGCGTGCGGCCCAGTCGGCCAGCGGGCGGTTGTCCCCCGGCTCGGCGCTGAGCGCGTCGAGCACCTGGCGCAAGCCATCGCTGTGGGCAAACGGCAGGTAGCAGGCCAGGGTGGGCGCCAGCAGCAACTGGTCAAGCAGTACCTGTACCAGGCGCTGGTCACGCTCGTCCTCGGCCACCTTCAGATTGCGCCGGGCGAAGTCACCGAGGATGGCCTTGAGGATGTCACTGATCATCAGGCTGCACGGGTGCGATGGCAGCGCTGCGCACAGGCTGCGGTCGAGATAGATGGAACGGTAGACGATGGCCTGGGGGTTGTAGCAGCCGTGCTCGGTGTCGGGCGGCACCCAAACGGCGTAGTGCGGCGGCGACAGGAAGCGCTGGCCGGCCACATCCAGATGCATTACGCCGTGGGCAGTGTAGTTCAGTTGGCCCCAGGCGTGTTGGTGCACGGCGCTGTGGGTGTCAGCAACGAACTCGTCGTGGCGGAAGTACACCGGGGCCGGCAGTTGGGTGAACTGGGGGATATCGAGGTATTTGCGCGGCATGCTGTCTGCTTTGCAGGGTCGGTTGTCTGGATAGAAGTATAGGCTTGTAGACAGACATTCGATAATACAGGCCTATCGAGGGCCTGCCTTGCAGGCCTTCGCGGGCTCGCCCGCTCCCAAAGGATCTGCGCCAGCCTCCAGGCCTGTGTATCCCCCGTAGGAGCGGGTTCACCCGCGAAGGGCTGCAGAGCAGCCCCAATCCAGCCCCCAACGAGTACCCTGCTGCATGAACTACCTGTTCCCCCTCACCGCCATCCTCATCTGGGCCGGCAACACCGTGGTCACCAAGATGTCCGCCGGTGCCATCCACCCTGCGGAGATCGGCTTCTACCGCTGGCTGCTGGCCGCCTTGCTGTTCACGCCGTTCCTGCTGCCCGCCGTGTGGCGCAACCGTGCAGCCATCCGCCCGCACCTGGCCAAGGTGTTCGTGCTCGGCGTGCTGGGCATGGCGATGTACCAGAGCCTGGCCTACTTCGCCGCCGGCATCACCAGTGCCACCAACATGGGCATCATCCTCTCGCTGATGCCGCTGATGTCACTGGCGCTGTCCATCGCCTGGCTGGGCCAGCGCCTGAGCTACGGTGCCCTGCTGGGCGCGGTGGTGTCATTCTTTGGCGTGCTTGAAGTGGTCAGTGCCGGCCACCCCGCCAGCCTGCTACAGCAAGGGCTGAACAGCGGCGACCTGTTGATGCTGGTGGCAACCTTGGCCTACGCGCTCTACAGCTTCCTGCTAAAGAAATGGCAGCTGCGCCTGCCGCCAATGCAGCTGCTGTACCTGCAGGTGCTGGTGGCCATCGTCGTGTTGCTGCCGCTGTTCTTGCTGTCGGACAAGACCGGCCTGAACAGCCACAACATCGGCCTGGTCCTGTATGCCTGCGTACTGGCCTCGATGATCGCGCCACTGGTGTGGATGCAGGCCGTACACCGCCTGGGGCCCAGCCGCACCACACTGTTCTTCAACTTGCTGCCGCTGGTCACTGCGCTGATCGCCGCCGTGGTGCTCGACGAGCAACTGGCCAGTTACCACCTGGTCGGCGGCTTGCTGACCTTGGCCGGCGTAGTGCTGGCCGAACGCTGGACCACGCCGATCCGCCGCCAAGGCACTTGAGCTAAAGCCCCGCCGCCTTGAGCCGGGCGGCATGTTCGGTGAATAGCCGCACAGGCTCCGCGCCTTTGCCCACGGCACCGAGCGACTGGTTGACGATGTCCAGGTGATCGAGCGGGTAATCGTCGCCGATCACCTGCCCCAGGTGCGAACTGAAACGACCAACCATGCCGTCGCAATCGCCCTTTTCCTTGATGAAACTGCGTGCGAACAGGCGGCAGAAGCGGCTGCTGCCGTCAAAGCGGTTGCGCCCCTGGTCTGTCAGGCCGGGTTGCAAGGTGCCGGACCAGGAGTAATAGCGGACGCCATTGACCTCATAGGCCCCTTCCCCACCCCAGGTTTGCGGCAGGCCCTGTGGATAAGCCTGGTTGAACAGTGCCACCCCGGCGCTGGTCAGCGACTGGTGCGAGGCGTGCACATCTACCGGCAGCGGGTCACGACGCCAGCCGGTTTCCAGCCACACCAGCAGCACGGCAAACCCATGCAGCACGGCCTTGAGGATGCGCCCCTGGGGTGAATGGCCCGGTGCCGTGCGTTCCAGGTGGTCGGCCAGCTCGGAGCCATGGTTGGGCCCCGCCACCGAGGTGACCGACGCCACCCGCCCCGGCCGTTTGGCCGCTGCGTAACGCGCGCTCAGGGCGCCCTGGCTGTGGCCGATGAGGTTGACCTTGTCGACGCCGGTACGTTGGCAGATATCGTCGATGATCGCCAGCAACTGCTCGCCGCGCACCTCGCTGGAATGCAGCGGCGAAACCTGCACCGGAAACACCTGCGCCCCGCCCTTGCGCAAGGCCGGCACAATGCCGAACCAGTAGGGGTAGAGCACCATCCGGACAAACCCGAGCATGCCCGGTACCAGCACCAGCGGGTATCGCGTGGCCAAATCCTGCTGCATTGCCGCAGCTCCTTTGCGTGGACAACGGGCCAACACTACAGCGGCCATCATGACCATCGCAATCGAACTCCTGGCGCGCGCTGTGGTTCAAAACCACACAGACCCTTTGCAAGGAGCGGGACCATGTACAAGCAGACCCTGGCAATCCTTCTGGCAAGCGCCACCCTGGCCGCCTGCGGCAGCCGCCCGGAAAACCCGGTGGATTACGTCACCTACCGCGATGAGCCGCTGGTCAAGCAGGTGGAGAACGGTATGACCATGCAGAAGGTCATCGCCATTGGCGGCAGCCCGTCGAGCGTGATCGACCTGCCACACGGGGGCACCTGCAACGACTACATCCTCAACCACGACGGCAAGCAGCAGCCCTATTACGTGCGCTTCGATGCCACCGGCCATGTGGATGCCAAAGGCTTCAAGACCTGCAAGCAACGCCAGGAGGACAGCGACGCCCTGCATGGCGCGTAAGCCTGTGTTCCGACCCGACCCTGACCCCTGCTGGAGATAACCATGAGCAATGTTGAACTGACCGATGTGAAAACCCTGCGCGAGCGTGCACGCCAGCATGTGGAGCAAGGCGCAGTGACCGAGGGTTACCACGCCGACCGTGAACAGATCCTGCGCCTGCTTAATGAATCGCTGGCCACCGAGCTGGTCTGTGTGCTGCGCTACAAACGCCACTACTTCATGGCCAGCGGCATCAAAGCCAGTGTGGCTGCCGAGGAGTTTCTGGAACATGCCAACCAGGAAGCCGAACATGCCGACAAATTGGCCGAGCGCATCGTGCAACTGGGCGGGGAGCCGGACTTCAACCCCGACAACCTGACCAAGCACTCGCATGCCCAGTACGTGGCCGGCAATTCGTTGAAAGAGATGGTGCTGGAAGACCTGGTGGCAGAGCGGATAGCCATCGACAGCTACCGCGAGATCATTCAGTACATCGGGGATAAAGACCCGACTACCCGTCGTATCTTCGAAGACATCCTGGCGCAGGAAGAAGAGCACGCGGACGATATGTCCGACCTGTTGCAAGGCCTTTGATTTCTGACACCCTCATGGGGCCGCTTTGCGGCCCCTTGCTATTTCCGCGCTTTCACCGCTGCCGGCGCCTTGCCTGCCTTCATCTGCTGCAACAACGGTGTGCACTGGTTCGGGTCATCCCCGCTGCTGGGCGCAATCAGCGCCAGCAACCCCGCCGCCGGCCCAGCCACCACACCCAGCGCAACCATGCCTGCGCCACGCAACGCCAGCGGCAATGCCTGCACACCGGCGTTCGGTTTGGCAAACGGTCCGCGCACATACAGGGGTGAACGCAACGAGAACAACCGCAGCCCTTTCGATTCCGGGGTGATGTTCAAATCCAGTTGCTCGGAAGCGAAATTCGCCGTGCCGTCGATGTAGATGATCGCGTTCTCGGTATCGAAGATGAACAGCCGCGTAGTCGCAAGGCCATCCTTGATGCCCACATCGGCCGCCGCACAGTTGATCTTCACGTCCTCATCACCAAACAGCTTGCCGACCACATAGTTGCCCACGTTCAAGCCGGCAATTTCCATCAGGCTGCGGCTGATGGCACCATCGTTGATCAGCATGCGCAAGTCGCCATTGGCTGTACCCAGCAAGGCGGCTACCGAGTTGCCACGGCCGCTGATGTCGGCGTCGCCATTGAGCTCACCAAAGCTGGTCTGCATTGGCGCAAAGGTGGGGAACAGTTGCTTGAGCTTGAAGCCCCGTGCAGTCAACGTCGCGCGCCCCTGCAAGGGCACGCTGCGCCCGTCCAGGCGGATGTTGGAGGCCAGGCTGCCGCCGGCCACGCCAAAGCGCAGGGGCTCCAGGCGCAACAGGCCGTCTTCCAGAACCACATGGGCCGACAGGTCAGTGAACGGCAGTTGCGCGCTGTGCACGATGCGCTTGCCAGCAAAGGTGACATCAGCGTCCATTGCCCGCCAACGCTCGGTGCGAAACGCCTCCACTGGCAGCACCTTGCCTGCAGGCTGCTTGCTGGCACCGCCGCGGGCCTTCTGTTCGGCATTGGAGTCGGCACCGATCAGCGGCGCCAGGTCCTTGAACAGCAACTGGTTCGATACCAGGTTGCCGGACAGTCTGGGCCGTGGCTGGCTGGCAACGAAGGCCAGGTCCCCATGGATATCGCTGTCGCCGATCTTGCCGTTGAAGCCCTGGTAATTGAACGACGCCCCTTGCGCCGCCTGCAGGTTGGCGCTTAGGCGGCCGTCGGTGGAATAGGCCGGGGTGTCAGGCAAGGTGACGCCGGTCAATGGGTAGAGGTTGCCCAGGCTGGCACCCGACAAACGCAGGCGCAGGTCGAGGGCACCAAGGTTGCGCGGGTCGGTGAGGGTGCCGGCGAGCACCACATGGGTGTCGGCGATGCGCACGTCGGCCTGCAGCGGGAACGGCTGGCTGGCGTCCTGCAGGGCCAGCAGGCCACCGATCTTGCCGGTGCCGGACACTGGCTGGCCTTTGTAGCGGCCCTGAGCCTTGAGGCCGAAGGCATAGTCCTGCGCACCGCCGGCCTTCTCGGCGCTGGCCTTGCCGACAATTTCACTGAACGGGATTGGTTTGCCAAGCGGGTCGATCTGCACCTTCATGCTGGTTTTGAGGGTCTGGTCGTCGAAGCTGACGTTGCCTTGGTCAAAGCCGATGGCGCCGATGTCCAGCTGCCAGTTGGAAGGTTCAGCGTTTTCATCCTTGGGGCCGAAGTCGAAGACCCAGTTGGCGCGGCCATCGGCCAGGCGAGTGAGGCTGGCAGTGGGCTTGGTGAGGTTGATGCGGGGTATGCTGATCTGCTGGAACACCAGCGGTAGCGGCGCCAGGCGAAACTCCACGCGCTCAAGGCCGACCATCTTCGGCTCCTTGAGCCACTCGGGGTTGCCCAGCGTCAGGTCTTCGGCAATGAAGTGCGGCCAAGGCACCCAGGCACGCCAACCGCCCTCTTCGGGCTCGGTACGCCAGTGCACGGCGAGGTTGCCGTTGATCGCGAAGGGCCGATGCAAGGCTTCGGAGACCTTCTCGTTGAGCAGTGGCTTGACGCGGTTCCAGTCGAAGGTGGCAATCACTACCACCAGGATCGCCAGCACGGTAAGCAGGCTGGCGAGGGTCCAGACGAGGATTCTGGCGGGACGCGTCATTGCGTATTTCTCCTTGCGGCATGACAGAAAACAGGCGCAGCGATGGCCTCAATAACTCCGACTGATGAAAACCCGTGAGGTTTTATCGGTGGCGCCATGATAGCGAAGTTTTTCCTGGCCTCTTGCTCAGAAATTTGTCTTACCAGACTGCACATGTTACCCACCGCCAACCGGGCAAGGGGATTGCCTGCATGGCTGCAATGGCCGGAATAGACGCCCTGAAAACCTCTATCAATATGGTCGATTGTTACCATTACCCGTATGAACTTCTCTCTGGCGTTACGCGGCGTAGCATTGGCTTCGTACCCACTTTCCAGCCCCCGAGAGGAGCACCGAAATCATGAAACGCCATCTGCTGACCCTGACCCTGTCCCTTCTGGCCGCCAACGCTTTCGCCCTGCCGGCGTCCGAGCAACACCTGACGTCCGAAGCGCGCTCCAGCGCTGCCGAAATCGCCCAGCCGCTGAAAACCGTCGCTGAAGGCGGCTCCGATCGCCTGATCGAACGTTCTGGTCGTGTTGCCGAAGGTGGCTCCGATCGCCTGATCGAACGTTCCGGCCGTGTTGCCGAAGGTGGCGCTGATCGCCTGATCGAACGTTCTGGCCGCGTTGCCGAAGGTGGCTCCGATCGCCTGATCGAACGTACTGGCCGCGTTGCCGAAGGTGGCTCCGATCGCCTGATCGAACGTTCTGGCCGCGTTGCCGAAGGTGGCTCCGATCGCCTGATCGAACGTTCCGGCCGTGTTGCCGAAGGTGGCTCTGATCGCCTGATCGAACGTTCTGGCCGCGTTGCCGAAGGTGGCTCGGATCGCCTGGTTGAACTCAGCCGTGTGAGCTGATCGCCATGGCCGAAAAGAACAACTTCTGTCACAACGCTTGCTCCCCTCCAGGCCCGGTCCATTGACCGGGCTTTGTTTTTTTATCTAGAGTGCCCAGCCTGACCGTTACAGAAGCCCGCATCATGCTGCCGCGCGCCGAACAGAAGCTACAGACCCGCCAGGCCCTGCTCGATGCCGCCTGCCTGCTCATGGAGAGTGGCCGTGGTTTCGGCAGTATCAGCCTGCGCGAAGTGGCGAAGACAGCTGGCATCGTGCCGACCGGCTTCTATCGGCATTTCTCCGACATGGACGCTCTGGGCCTGGCCCTTGTCGCCGAAATCGACACCACCTTCCGCCAGACCATCCGCCTGGTGCGCCAGAACGAATTCGAACTGGGCGGCATCACCGACGCTTCGGTGCGCATCTTCCTCGACGTGGTCGCCGCCCATCGCGCGCAGTTCCTCTTCCTGGCCCGCGAGCAATACGGCGGTGCACAGGCCGTGCGCCAGGCCATTGCCCGCCTGCGCCAGGATATCAGCGACGACCTTGCCACCGACCTTGCACGGATGAAGCGCTGGCAACACCTGGACAGCGCCGCGCTTGCGGTGATGGCCGACCTGGTGGTGAAGACCGTGTTCGCCACCCTGCCCGAGCTTATCGACAACCCGGAAGCGGGTTATCCACAGGCCCTGACACCCCAGGAAAAGATCACCCAGCAGTTGCGCTTCATCTTTGTCGGGGCGCGGCATTGGCAGGGGCTCGGCAACCCAGGCTACTGAAAACCCCACTTCTGCTACCATGGCGCCCTGCCCGACAGCGACGAGCGCCGAAATGTCCGACCCCCGCCCCACCCTGCCCGAACTGGCCCGCTTCAACCAGCACTTCGCCGAACGCATCGTGCCGCTGTGGCAAGGCCCGGGCTGGAACGCCGACATGGCCCTGCCGTACGAAGCGCTGGACGCCCAGCACCATCCGTTGCCGGTGCAGCGCTACCGGGCCATGGCCTGTGCACGCCAGCTGTATCTGTTCAGCAGCCGTATCGGGCAACCGGGCGCCGCGGAGCGTGCCGCAGCCCTGTTTCGCTCGCTGCAAAAGCACTTCCACGATGCCGAGCACGGGGGCTGGTTCTACAGCATCGACGCCCACGGCAAGCCGCTGGACCGGCGCAAGGACCTGTATACCCACGCCTTCATCGTGTTTGCCTGCGCGCACTACTGGGGCAAAGTGCGCGAAAGCCTGGTGGAGTCCACGTTGAATGCCGCGCTGGACATCATCGACCAGCAGTTTGCCCGTGACGATGGCCTGTACGAAGCCTGCCTGGGCGAAGACTGGGCCGACCTCGGCAGTGGCCCGCTGCAGAATCCGCAGATGCACCTGGCCGAAGCGTTCCTGCAAGTAATGGCTGTGCGTGGCGACGAACATGTCCGCCAGTCGCTGCTGCAATTGTGTCAGGCGCTCGAGGCGCATTTCATTGAACCGGCCCATGGCCTGATGCTGGAAAAGCCACGCGGGGCTGTGGATAACTGGTTCGAGCCTGGGCACCAGTTCGAGTGGTTCTATCTACTGCATACCTCCCCGCTGCTGCGTGACACGCCGCTGCATGCGTCAATAGATCGGGCCTTCGGCTTTGCCGAGCAGTTCGGGGTGAAGGATGCGGCAGTACTGGCCATGCTGAATGTGGATGGCCGGGTGCTTGATGCCTCCCAGCGTATCTGGGCGCAGGCCGAGTACCTACGGGCGCTTACATTGCGTGAAGGCAGTGAAGCAAAGCTCGCTGGGCAGTTAGGCGCCCTTTCAGCGCGGTTCCTGCGTGACGCCGGCTGGTATGAGTGCCGAGGGGGTGACGGCGCGGTGAGCAGGGATGACATGCCATCGACCACGCCTTATCACTTGGCTACCTGCCTGGAAGGGCTGAATCAGGCGAATTTCTGACTGTCCATACAACGAACCTGTCAGGGGTGAGCGTTTCCCTCTGCCGGAAGCATCTCCCCACGCCTATGTTGGTGCTCCTTTCTCGAACGTTCAGGAGTAACCAACATGGAAGCAGAAGCCTTCAAGGCATTTGTCGAAGAGCAGATCAACCGAGCGGCACAGAAGATAATCGATCACGGCCACCGCTATGACGAGCACTCCCATGGCAAACTCAGCTACCTGCTAAGCCTGCGCCGTGTCATCAATTGCGAAGCAACGGCCGAGGACATGGGCCGGCATGACGCGATCAACGATGTCCTTCAAGCGTTAGGCATCATCCCTGAAGGCAGAACCGGCTTTAGCTATATCAACTGAGCGATGCGGTTGTTTCGCGAACCGGGTCCTTCCGGTTCGCGGCGTATGCTTAGCCTTTTGATCGGTCGATCGAGAACCCTGCCCAGTCCTGGCTCACCGGCATCAGTTCCAGGCTGTTGATATTGATGTGCGCCGGCTGGTTAAGGATCCAGAAGATGGTCTCGGCAATATCCTGTGGCTGGATCGGCTCCGCACCCGCGTAGGTAGCATCGTACTTGGCCTGGTCACCCCCGAAGCGCACCAGCGAGAACTCGCTCTCGCACAGACCCGGCTCGATGTTGCTCACACGCACACCGGTACCGCGCAGGTCGCAACGCAGGCTCAGCGAGAACTGGCCGACGAAGGCCTTGGTGCCGCCATACACGTTGCTGCCCGGGTACGGGTAGTTGCCCGCCACCGACCCGACGTTCAGGATCGACGCGCCGCGGCCATGGGCGATGAGCCGTGGCAGCAGCAGGCGAGTGGTGTACATCAGGCCCTTGATGTTGGTGTCGACCATGGTTTCCCAGTCGTCCAGGCTGCAGTTCTGCGCAGCATCCACACCCAGCGCCAAGCCGGCGTTGTTGACCAGACCGCGAATTTTTTCAAAGCCGGCCGGCAGATTGGCAATAGCCTGCTCCATGGCTTTGCGGTCACGCACGTCCAGCACCAGGCCATGCACTTCGGTCTTGGCCGACAGTTCAGCGCACAGGGCGTCCAGGCGCTCTTTGCGGCGCCCAGTGAGTACCAGCTTCCAGCCGGCTTCTGCGAAGCGGCGGGCAGTGGCCTCGCCGAAACCGGAAGTCGCGCCAGTGATGAATACGGTGGACGTCATGCTGTGTTCCTCACGGTAGGTTGTCATGGCAGCTTTGCAGCATGCCCGCGCCTGGCCTTGGCAGCAAGCCGTTCAGGGGCTGTTCATTTTTTGTTCATATTCTGCAAACCCTTGCGGCAGAGGGCTCGCCGCCAGGTATACGCATGTTATCCACAAGGCTTTCCCCACGGATTGGGGGCAACTTGTCCACTGCACGGAACCCTTTCAGCAGGTTGTGGTCGGTGGATATCTTGGCGGTGATGGCGCAAGGCTTTCAAACATGCCGCCTGCAGCGGTCTGTCCAAGGTTTTTACACAGAGTTATCCACAGGATTGGCACTGCACTTGAAGCGCACACAGAGATTTTGAAAGCCTGGGAAAATCATCCACAACGGGGATATGAACAAAAAATGATCAAATCGCTACAGGGCTTGATACTCAAGGGCTTGAGCGATATGCCACCATGTTTTCCACAGGCGGCTCCACACTATCCGTGGAAAAGAGTTGGCCTGTGGAAACAATGGCTTGCGAAGGAATATGGGGGTGTTTCGGGAGAAGGGAACGACAAGTTTTCCACATTGAGAAGGGGCTGCATTGCAGCCCCTGCATACAACTCAGTGCCCGCCCAGATAAGCGTTACGCACTTCCTCATTGACCAACAGTTCCTGCCCGGTCCCGGTCATGCGAATCTGCCCGTTGACCATCACATAGGCACGGTCCGACAGTTTCAGCGCATGGTTGGCGTTCTGCTCCACCAGGAAGATGGTCATCCCGGTCTTGGCCAGCTCTCGCAAAGTCGAGAAAATCTGCTTGACCACGATCGGCGCCAGCCCCAGCGAGGGCTCGTCCAGCAACAGCAACTTCGGCCGGCTCATCAGCGCCCGGGCAATCGCCAGCATTTGCTGCTCGCCACCCGACATGGTCATGGCCCGCTGGTTACGCCGCTCCTTCAACCGCGGGAACAGCTCGTACATACGCTGCATGTCTTCGTCGGCATGCTTGTCGCCGATGGGGATGGTACCCATCATCAGGTTTTCCTCGACGGTCATGTCGGGAAACACCCGGCGCCCCTCCGGCGACTGGGCAATGCCGTTGGAGGCGATGTAGTGCGAGGATTTGCGGGTGATGTCGGTGCCGCGGTACACGATATGCCCGGATGCCGCCCGCGGCTGGCCGAAAATCGACATCAGCAGGGTCGACTTGCCGGCACCGTTGGCGCCGATCAGGCTTACCGTCTCGCCCTCGTTGATGTGCATCGAGACTTTCTTCAGTGCCTGGATCGGCCCATAGAACACGTCCAGGTCTTTCAGCTCGAGAATGGGTGCACTCATACCAGTTCCTCTTCGTCTGCACCCAGGTAGGCGGCAATCACCGTCGGGTTGTGGCGGATGTCCTGCGGCGCACCTTCGGCAATCACGTTGCCGTGGTCCAGCACCACGATATGGTCGGAGATGCTCATGACCATGCCCATGTCGTGCTCGATCAGCACCACAGTGATGTCGTGCTCGTCACGCAGCACACGGATCATGCGGCTGAGTGCTTCGGTTTCCTGCGGGTTCAGGCCCGCCGCCGGTTCGTCCAGGCAGATGATCTTCGGCCGCGTGCACATGGCCCGGGCGATTTCCAGACGCCGCTGCTGGCCGTACGACAGCTCGCCGGCCAGGCGGTTGGCGCAATCGACCAGGTCCACTACTTCCAGCCAGTAGAAGGCGTGGTCCAGCGCATCGCTTTCGGCCTTGCGGTAGGCCTTGGTATTGAGCACCCCGGCCAGCAAGTTGCGGTTGACCCACATGTGCTGGGCCACCAGCAGGTTCTCCACCACCGACATTTCCTTGAACAGGCGAATGTTCTGGAAGGTGCGCGCCAGACCGGCGCGATTGACCAAGTGGGTACCGCCGAACATCTTGTAGTACATACGGTTGGCAAAGCGCGCAGGCGACACGAAGTCGGCCGCCTGGAAGCGTTCGCCTAGCAGCTGGATGACGTTGGTGTGGCTGCCGCGCACGTTCAGTTCGATACGTCCGCCACTGGCCTTGTAAAAGCCGGTCAGGCAGTTGAACACCGTGGTCTTGCCGGCGCCGTTGGGGCCGATCAGGGCAAAGATCTGGTTGCGCCGGACCTTCAGGCTGACGTCGCTGAGCGCCTTGATGCCACCGAACTGCATCATCAGGTTGTCGACCGAGAGAATGATATCGTCGCTCATGGCGCCACTCCTTTACGTGGGGTCACACCGGTACGGCTGATACGGATCAGCCCACGCGGTCGCCAGATCATCATCAGCACCATCAGCACGCCGAACAACAACACCCGGTACTCGGAGAAGCTGCGCAGCAGTTCTGGCGCCACGGTCAGCACGAACGCCGCGATGACCACACCCACGGTCGAGCCCATGCCACCCAGCACGACGATGGCGAGGATCAGCGCCGACTCGAAGAATGTGAATGACGACGGGTTGACGAAGCCCTGGTAGGTGGCGAAGAACACCCCGGCCAGACCGGCAGTCGAGGCGCCCAGGGTAAAGGCCGACAGCTTGACCAGCACGTGGTTCAGGCCCATCGAACGGCAGGCGATCTCGTCTTCGCGCAGCGCTTCCCAGGCCCGGCCGACCGGCATGCGAGTCAGGCGATGCTTGATGTACAGCACTGCCAGCACGACCATGAACAGCACCGCGTAGATGAACACGAACTTGAGGCTGGCGTTGTACTCGAAGCCGAAGAACTCGTGGATCGGCACCCCGCCATCCTTGGCCCGGCGGCCGAACTCAAGGCCGAAGAAGGTGGGTGAAGGTGCCGGCATGCCGTTGGGGCCACCGGTGAACGATAGCCAGTTGTTCAGCACCAGGCGGATGATCTCGCCAAAGCCCAGTGTCACGATCGCCAGGTAGTCACCGTGCATGCGCAACACCGGGAAGCCGAGGATGCACCCCGCCAGCGCCGCAGCGATGGCCGCCAGCGGCAGCACGCTCCAGAAGCCCAGCCCCAGGTATTGATAACCCAGCGCCAGGCCGTAGGCACCGATGGCATAGAACGCCACGTAACCCAGGTCGAGCAGGCCGGCCAGGCCGACCACGATGTTCAGGCCAAGGCCCAGCAATACGTAGATCAGGCCGAGGATGACCACGGTCAGCAGGTACTTGTTGGCGAAGATCGGGAAGACGATGGCAATCACGATCAGCGCGGGGATGATATAGCGCAGGCGTGACTTGTAGTCCGGGGCGCTCACATGCACGCCCGATCCCCCGCTGTCGAAGCCCTGGAGCATGCGCAGCCCAGGGGCAGTCTGCAGGAACAGGCTGAGCAGGAAGCGCCCCACCATCACACCGCCGACCAGCCAGGCCACGCGGCGCGGCTCGGCATTGAAGGTGTAGCCGTCGAGCACCACACCAACGACCGGACCAAACACGATAAGTGCCAGCAGGCCAGCGACAATGGTCTCCAGCAGGCTGCGTTTAAGGTCGAAACCCTTGGTTTCGCTAACAGAGGCAGTTTTGGCAACGGACATGTTCACACCTTAGCCACGAGCGGGCGACCCAGCAGGCCTTGTGGGCGGAAGATAAGGATCATCACCAGCAGCGAGAAGCTGAACACATCCTTGTAGTCGGAGTTGATCAGGCCTGAGAACAGCGACTCGGAAATACCCAGGATGATCCCGCCGAGCATGGCACCCGGCAGCGAGCCGATACCCCCGAGCACTGCGGCAGTGAACGCCTTGATACCGATGATGAAGCCGGCGTAGAAGTCGAAGGTGCCGTAGTTCATGGTGATAAGCACGCCGGCCAGGGCGGCCATCACTGCACCGATGACGAACACGTAGGAAATCACCCGGTCGGTGTTGATACCCAGGATCGAGGCCATCTTGCGGTCTTGCTGGGTAGCACGGCACATGCGGCCGAGCTTGGTGTACTTGATCACGTAGGTCAGCAGGCCCATGCCGACAAAGGCCGCCACCAGGATGAAGATCTTGGTATACGTCAGTTGCACGAAGCCGGACCCGACTTCGACACGCATGGCGCCTTCCAGCAGGGTTGGCACGCCTTGCTGGCGGGCGCCCTGGCTGATCTGTGCGTAGTTCTGCAGGATCAGCGAAATGCCGATGGCACTGATCAGCGGTGCCAGGCGGGTGGAGTTACGCAGCGGTTTGTAGGCGATGCGCTCGATGGTGAAACCATAAACGCCGGTGACGACGATGGTGAACAACAAAGTGCCCAGCATCAGCAGGGGGAACGATTCGACACCGAAGTAAGCCAGCAATGCCAGGCTGATCGCCGCGAGGTAAGCGGAGATCATGTACACCTCGCCGTGCGCGAAGTTGATCATGCCGATAATGCCATAGACCATTGTGTAGCCGATGGCGATCAGGCCATAGACCGACCCGAGGGTCAGGCCGTTGACCAACTGCTGCAGGAAAATACCATCCATAACGCAATCTCACCTGATTGAGATTGCACGAGCGCCGACCACGGCGCGGGCCACCTGTGCGGGGCCCTCGCAGCGCAGAACTGTGCAGATCTACGAATAAAGACAGGTACCGCGGGGCTTGGGCCCGAGCAACCGCCCGGGCCGCGGGCCGTTGTTATTTTTGTTTTTCCAGCTGGTGGTATTTACCGGTCTTGTCCCACTGGTAGACCACGTAGTCGGACACGGTCAGGTCGCCCTTGCTGTCCCACTTCTTCTCACCCATGACGGTCTGCACCGGGTTGGCCTTGAGCCACTTGGCAGCGTCTTCGCCCTTGTTCGACTTCGCGCCATTGAACGCGGCAGCCAGAGCCTGCAGCGAAGCGTAGGCGTACAGGGTGTAGCCCTCAGGTTCGGTGCCAGCCTTGCGGAACTCCTCCACCACCGCCTTGCTGTCTGGCAGCAGGCGCGGGTCGGCACCGAAAGTCATGTACACGCCGTCAACGTATTGCGCGCCGCCGGCGGTAGACACCAGTTCGTCGGTGACGATGCCATCATCGGACATGAACTTGACGTCCTTCAGGCCCTGCTCGCGCAGCTGGCGTACCAGCGGGCCGGCTTCCGGGTGCAGGCCGCCGAAATAGACCACGTCGGCACCGGTAGAGCGGATCTTGGTGACCACAGCGCTGAAGTCTTTCTCGCCCCGGGTGAGGCCTTCGTACAGCACAGGCTCCACGCCGCGTTTCTTCAGCTGAGCCTTGGTCGCGTCAGCCAGGCCTTGGCCGTAGGTGTCCTTGTCGTGCAACACCGCGACCTTCTTGCCCTTGAGCACGTCGACGATGTAGTCGCCAGCGACGATACCCTGCTGGTCGTCACGGCCGCACATGCGGAACATGGCGCTCAGGCCGCGCTCCGTGACCGCTGGGTTGGTGGAGCCTGGGGTGATGGCGATCACGCCCGCCTCGTCATATACCTCGGACGCCGGGATCGTGTTGGAGGAACAGAAGTGGCCCACTACGCCGATCACCTTGTCCTGGTCGACCAGTCGGTTGGCCACGGCCACGGCTTGCTTCGGCTCACAGGCGTCATCGCCTTTGACCAGGACGATTTTCTCGCCATTCACGCCACCGGCGGCGTTGATCTTGTCGGCCGCTGCCTGCGCACCTTTCATGTACTGCTCGCCAAACGCTGCGTTGGCACCGGTCATTGGGCCCGCTACACCGATCTTGACGTCGGCCTGAACATACGAAGAAACACCCAGCGCCGTAGCTACGGCCAGAGCCAGGAAACCTTTCTTGTAAAACGTCTGCGACATGAGGTGGTGCTCCTAGAGTTTTTTTGGTTGGCACTACAACTACTCAGCCCTGTGCTCAGAGCAAGGGCCGTGCCATCGGTTTTGTATTCCGGGAAAACACACTGTGAAGGGTGCCGGTAGGCGACGGGCGGCCTTTTCTTTATTGAGCGTGCAACCGTCTGCCATGCGGCAGGCGCCACCACACGTACAGACAAGGAGCAACCGTCGAGTGCCATCATTGCAACCCTGGCAAGTGTTTACGTGCAACCGCCCTGTAACAGCGGACGTCACCGAACTGCACACCGCTGGTGCGCGACTGCTACAGGCGGCACCGTTTCAAGGCTAGCTGGTGCACGGAAAAACACCTCTGTTTTGGCTGTTTCGGCCTCTTCACGGGCACGCCAGCTCCTACAATAGGAGCAAGTCCCCGCACCGTGTAGGAGCGGGCTTGCCCGCGAAGAGGCCGGAACAGCCACATAAGGTGGAAAAGGCTGGCACAATGGCCGCCAATCGCCGCTTCCGGAGCCCCCTTGATGAGCGAAAGCGCATTCGCCGAGCGCATCGTGCACAACCTGCTCGACACCGACTTCTACAAACTCACCATGATGCAGGGCGTGCTGCACAATTACCCGGACGCCGACGTCGAATGGGAATTCCGCTGCCGCAACGGCGAGGATCTGCGCCCCTATCTCGGCGAGATCCGCAATCAGCTCGACTTGCTCAGCGACCTCACCCTGGATGATGGCCAACTGGCCTTCCTCGAACGCATCAGCTTCCTCAAGCCCGACTTTTTACGTTTTCTGCGACTGTTCCGCTTCAACCTGCGTTACGTGCACGTCGGCATCGAAAATGATCAGCTGTTCCTGCGCCTGAAAGGTCCGTGGCTGCATGTGATCCTGTTCGAAGTGCCGCTGCTGGCCATCATCAGCGAAGTACGCAACCGCAATCTGCACCCGCACATGCGCCTGGCCGAGGCGCGGGATCAGTTGTACCGCAAGTTCGACTGGCTGCGCGCGCATGCCAGCGACGACGAGCTGGCCGAACTGCAAGTGGCCGACTTCGGCACCCGCCGGCGCTTTTCCAGCCGCGTGCAGGCGGAAGTGGTAAGGGTGCTGCGCGACGACTTCCCCGGCCGTTTTGTCGGCACCAGCAACGTCGACCTGGCATGGAAACTGGATATCAAGCCGCTGGGCACCATGGCCCACGAGTGGATCATGGCCCACCAGCAGCTCGGCCCACGGCTGATCGACAGCCAGATCGCTGCGCTGGACTGCTGGGTACGCGAGTACCGCGGCCTGCTCGGCATCGCCCTGACCGACTGCATCACCATGGATGCCTTCCTCGGCGATTTCGACCTGTACTTCGCCAAGCTGTTCGACGGCCTGCGCCATGATTCGGGCGAGCCGGTAGCCTGGGCGGAGAAGGCCATTGCCCATTACCAGAAACTGGGTATCGACCCGATGACCAAGACCCTGGTGTTTTCCGACGGCCTCAACCTGACCCGCTCGCTGGAAATTTTCCGCGCCCTGCGCGGACGCATCAACGTCAGCTTTGGCATCGGCACCAACCTGACCTGCGACATCCCAGGTGTGGCACCCATGAACATCGTGCTTAAAATGACCGACTGCAACGGCGCGCCGGTGGCCAAGATTTCTGATGAAGCCGCCAAGACCCAGTGCCGCGACGAGAACTTCGTCGCCTACATGCGTCACGTATTCAAAGTCCCCAGCAAGGAGTAACCCATGCAAGCGGTTCAGCAAGAGATTGCCCAGGCGCTGAAGGTACAGCCGCCGTTCGCCGACGCGGCAGCGCTCGAGGCCGAAGTCGCCCGACGGGTGGCGTTCATCAAGGACTGTCTGGCCAATGCTCGACTCAAGACCTTGGTGCTGGGCATCAGCGGTGGCGTCGACTCACTGACTGCCGCCCTGCTCGCCCAGCGCGCCATCAACGAGCTGCGCGCCGAGACCGGCGACAAGGCCTACACCTTCATTGCCGTGCGCCTGCCGTACCAGGTACAGCATGACGAGCATGACGCCCAGGCATGCCTGGATGTGATCAAGGCAGATGAAGTTCACACGGTGGATATCGCCCCGGCAGTGCGTGCATTGGCAGCTGAAGTGGCGGCGTTGAAGAATGGCTCGCCGACGTTGGTGGACTTCGTGGTTGGCAACGTCAAGGCACGTACCCGAATGGTCGCCCAGTACACCATCGCTGGCGCCCGCGCAGGTCTGGTGATCGGAACCGACCACGCCGCCGAGGCGGTGATGGGCTTCTTTACCAAGTTTGGTGATGGTGCCTGCGACCTGGCGCCGTTGAGTGGGCTGGTGAAGAATCAGGTGCGGGCGATTGCGCGCAGCTTCGGTGCGCCGGAGTCACTGGTGGAAAAGGTGCCAACGGCCGACCTGGAAGACCTGGAGCCGGGCAAGCCGGACGAGGCGTCACATGGCGTGACCTACGCGCAGATCGATGCCTTCCTGCATGGGCAGCCGGTTGACCAGGCAGCGTTCGACATCATCGTCGCCACCTACCGCAAGACCCAGCACAAGCGCGAACTGCCGTTCGCTCCTTGATAAGTGGCCTGCAGGAGCGGGTTCACCCGCGAATACGAGGGTGAACCCACCGACGCATTCGCGGGTGAACCCGCTCCTACAGGGTTCGCCGTCAGCCTTTGATTACTTGACGATGACCTTGCCTTTCATCATCGAGATGTGGCCCGGGAAGGTGCAGAAGAAGCTGTAGTCACCACCGGCTTCCAGCTTGGAAGTGTCGAACTTCACTTCGGTTTCTTTCTCAGGCGCGCCGATCATCTTGGTGTGGGCGATGATCGCGGCGTTGTCAGCCTTCAGGTAGTCCTTATCCAGACCCTGGCTCATGCCTTCGGTGGCAATGGCCTGCATGTCGGCAGTCTTGCTGATCACCAGGTTGTGGCCCATGACGTTCTTCGGCAGGTTGCCAGAGTGGGTCAGTTTGACGGTGAATTCCTTGCAGCTCTTGTCGACAGTGAATTCCTTACTGGTGTAGGACATCTGGTCAGTCGAGTCGACAGTGACCGAGCACTCGGCGGCGAAGACAGAAGCGCTGGCGAGGGTCAGCAGGGATACCGCTACAGCTTTCGCAAACATCATGAATCTCCTTGGCAGGGTTTTATCAATTGCGAGACTGCCTGAAACCGTTCAGCCCCTTGCTGATATGGGTCAAGGGGGTGTCAAGCGGTCAGCCAGTAGAATTGTTCAATGGATTGTATACAACCAATCTAAGGGCACATCATGCCCTTTTATTAGACGATGGGACAACCTCTCATTTAGGAGCAATACCAAATGCCCATCTCCAACTTCCTCAATAGCCTGCTCGCTGCCTACGCCCACGGCGCCACAGGAGCCATCTGCGAATTCTCCCGACCAGAATGAACCCGGCCTTGGAAGCGACGGGCATGCGCCGTACCCTGTGCGCCTGAGTGACAGGAGATGAGCAATGCCCGTACGTTCCGTTTGTGTGTTCTGCGGCGCCAGCATGGGCGCCAACCCTGCCTACCGTGAAGCAGCCGTCGCGCTAGGCCAGGCCATTGCCCGCCGTGGCTTGACCCTGGTGTATGGCGGTGGCGCGGTCGGCTTGATGGGCGTGGTGGCCGACGCGGCCATGGCGGCCGGCGGCGAAGTGGTCGGGATCATTCCGCAGAGCCTGCTGGACGCTGAAGTCGGCCACAAAGGCCTGACCCGCCTGGAAGTGGTGGATGGCATGCATGCGCGCAAGGCCCGCATGGCCGAGCTGAGCGATGCCTTCATTGCCTTGCCGGGAGGGCTGGGTACGCTGGAAGAACTGTTCGAAGTGTGGACCTGGGGGCAGTTGGGCTATCACGCCAAGCCACTCGGGCTACTGGATGTGAACGGTTTCTACGACAAGCTGGGCGGGTTCCTCGACCATATCGTCGAAGAAGGCTTCGTGCGCCCGCAACACCGGGCGATGTTACTGCTGGGGCAGCAGCCGGACGAGCTGCTGGACGGGATGGACAGCTTTGTGGCGCCGGTCGCGCCTAAGTGGGTCGACAAGCAGCCTGATTGAAGCTGAGACTTTTGGGACCGCTTCGCGGTCCTTTCGCGACACAAGGCCGCTCCCACAAAAGCACTGCGTACAGCCGATCAATATGGGAGCGGCCTTGTGTCGCGATGGGCTGCAAAGCAGCCCCAATAGTCGATCAGTTAACGCGGAATGACAGGCTGACGCGGCTTCTTGTTGCCCTTGCCGCCCTTGCTCGCCTCTTTGCGCTCCTTGGCCGCCTGCTGGTTACGCGCAAACGCTTCGGCCTTGGCCTTCTCGCGCTTGTCCCACGGCTTGCTGCCATCGCTGCCACGCGGCGGCAGGCCGGTGTGCTGGGTCAGGATCTTCTGGTCCTTGCCCACCTTGTGGCTCCCCGCCGGGGTCGAGTTCTTGCGGCGCGCGCTCTGGTAGCTGTCGGTCTGCGGCTGGTGCGCCGGAATCAGCTGGTGCTTGCCCGGCCCGATCAGGTCGGCGCGACCCATACGCTGCAGCGCTTCACGCAGCATCGGCCAGCCCTTCGGGTCGTGATAGCGCAAGAACGCCTTGTGCAGACGGCGTTGCTCGTCGCTCTTGACGATCTCCACCCCTTCGCTCTTGTAGGTCACCTTGCGCAGCGGGTTCTTGCCTGAGTGGTACATGGCCGTAGCCGAGGCCATTGGCGACGGGTAGAACGCCTGTACCTGGTCGGCACGGAAGCCATTGCCCTTCAGCCACAGGGCCAGGTTCATCATGTCTTCGTCGGTGGTACCGGGGTGCGCGGCAATGAAGTACGGGATCAGGTACTGCTCCTTGCCCGCTTCTTTCGAGAACTTCTCGAACATGCGCTTGAAGCGGTCGTAGGTGCCGATACCCGGCTTCATCATCTTGTCCAGCGGGCCACGCTCGGTGTGCTCCGGGGCAATCTTCAGGTAGCCGCCAACGTGGTGGGTGACCAGTTCCTTGACGTACTCCGGCGATTCCACCGCCAGGTCGTAGCGCAGGCCGGAAGCAATCAGGATCTTTTTCACACCCGGCAAGGCACGGGCCTTGCGGTACAGCTCGATCAGGGAGCTGTGGTCGGTGTTGAGGTTTTCGCAGATGCCCGGGAACACGCACGATGGCTTGCGGCAGTGCTTCTCGATCTCGTGGCTCTTGCAGGCGATGCGATACATGTTGGCGGTCGGCCCGCCAAGGTCCGAGACCACGCCGGTGAAGCCCGGCACCTTGTCACGCATCTCTTCGATTTCGTGCAGGATCGACTCGTGCGAGCGGTTCTGGATGATGCGGCCTTCATGCTCGGTGATCGAGCAGAAGGTACAGCCACCGAAGCAGCCACGCATGATGTTCACCGAGAAGCGGATCATTTCGTAGGCCGGGATGCGCTCCTTACCGTAGGCGGGGTGCGGCACACGGGCGTACGGCATGCCGAACACGTAGTCCATTTCCTCGGTGCTCATCGGGATGGGTGGTGGGTTGAACCACACATCCACTTCGCCGTGCTTCTGTACCAGGGCACGGGCGTTGCCCGGGTTGGTCTCCAGGTGCAGCACGCGGTTGGCGTGGGCATAGAGCACCGGGTCGTTACGCACCTTTTCGAACGATGGCAGGCGGATCACCGACTTTTCCCGGGTCACGGCCGGGCTGTCGAGAATTTGCACCACCTTGGCTTCGTTCGGGTCTTCCTGGTCGCCCTTGGCCTGCTCGATGGCGCAGGCCTGGGTGTCCTGGGTGTTCACGTACGGGTTGATGATCTTGTCGACGCGACCTGGGCGGTCGATACGGGTGGAGTCGATCTCGTACCAGCCCTGCGGGGTATCGCGGCGCACGAAGGCAGTGCCGCGCACGTCGGTGATGGTTTCGATCTTCTCGCCGCTGGACAGGCGCTGCGCCACCTCGACCACCGCACGCTCGGCGTTGCCGAACAGCAGGATGTCGGCGCTGGCGTCGATCAGGATCGAGTGACGAACCTTGTCCTGCCAGTAGTCGTAGTGGGCGATGCGGCGCAGCGAAGCCTCGATGCCGCCGAGCACGATCGGCACATGCTTGTAGGCTTCCTTGCAGCGCTGGCTGTACACCAGGCTGGCACGGTCCGGACGGCTGCCGGCCAGACCACCCGGGGTGTAGGCATCGTCGGAACGGATCTTCTTGTCCGCGGTGTAGCGGTTGATCATCGAGTCCATGTTACCGGCGGCCACGCCGAAGAACAGGTTCGGTTCGCCGAGCTTCATGAAGTCGTCTTTCGACTGCCAGTTCGGCTGGGCGATGATGCCCACGCGGAAGCCCTGGGCCTCCAGCAGACGGCCAATGATGGCCATGCCGAACGACGGATGGTCGACGTAGGCATCACCGGTCACGATGATGATGTCGCAGGAATCCCAGCCGAGCAGATCCATCTCCTCCCTGCTCATTGGCAGGAAAGGTGCTGGCCCGAAGCATTCGGCCCAGTACTTGGGATAGTCGTAGAGTGGTTTGGCTGCTTGCATGTCAGTGACCGGTTCTGGTGTACAGGGAAATCGCGGGCGCGGAATATAGCACAAATTTTGACCAAATCCGACTGGATTCGTGGGGATTGGTGGGCGGGGCGACGGTTGGGGGATGGACGTGGCAGGTGGTTGGCTTGAGGGGTGTAGTGGGGTTGCCAGGTGTTCGACAGAATCCTTGCAGCGCCTGTGAGATCAAGCGCCGCGCGGGCGGCGCTCGATCTCATAGGCGCTGAAACTGTTGCGGCGAACTCCTGGCGGCCTTCATGCAACCTGAAGCCAACCCCTCACTGCCTCATCCACAGCTCAGCATCATCCATCAGCGCCTTGGCCATCGCACTCAGGTAATGGGCAGCCCAGATCATCATCGGCTTCTCATCCATCAACCCGGTGATGGTCAGTTCGCGCACATAGCCCATCAACTCCGAAGACTGCTCGCGGGCGTCTCTACACTGGATCCCGGGCTCGATGCGGAACAACGGGTGGGGTAAACCCGCTCCCACAGGTACGGTGCAACTCTTGAAGCCTATGGTGAACCTGTAGGAGCGGGTTCACCCGCGAAAGGGCCAGCCCAGGCAATCAACGAAGCCTTACAGCAGGCCCCTGCCCCTGCATCGGGTTGTCTTCAAGAAAAGGGGGATCGTGGGGTGGATCGGGGCAAGGCGATTACTCACAGGAAAACCTGAGCCTGCTTAGACCGATGGCGATCGCGCCCCCTGCTGAGCGATCGCAATTCCTTCAGATTTTTACTGAATGTTTAGCCTATCCAACCCTGAGAAAGTGCTAACCAGCTAATTATTGGTGCTTTTTTCTTTATCTATTAAGAATTGTAGGAATCAACCTTCTAGTCTTAGTAAAAAATCCTACATTAACTTTCCTCAACAAATCCCGAGAAGATCTTGAACCCCAAAAAAAACAAGTGCTACAACAGTGACGCGCTGAAAGGCGCACTCAAACCAACTCTATAGGAGCATTAGCCATGGGACGTCGTCGTTCTGAAATCCACACTCTGCAGATCCCACGCGTGATGAACTACACATTCACCGAGTCCGAGGTTGAATTTCTCAACCTTCTGTAAGTGACAAACCAGAAGGGGCTTAGCCCCTTCTGGCTCTACCAAGGAGCAGAACATGATCACCGAACGCGAGCTGAACATAGAAGAGGCCTACAACCGCTTGACAAGAATGCATCATCACTTAGGGCTTCAATCGAAAACAGAACTATCAAAAAAGAATAGCCTGGTCGCCACATGCCACTTATACGACAGCGCCTACAAAGAAGTTTCTTGCGGAGCAGGAAAAGGGGAGCATTGCGAACTAGGAGCCCTTGCCGAGAGCCTAGAGCATTACTTCGTCGACAAGAGCACTCCACCACTCATCGAAAGCGACCAAATTTTGCAATCGATAGCCCCATTTGACGATTGGCTCCTAAAATCCATTCCCCCGGATTGCCGAATACCTTATTTCAGTCTTCAGGCATTGAACAGCTACGACGAAATAGCCATTCCCGCGATATTGATAGCACCTTCCTCCAGAAACATTGATGAAATCGAAAAAACTGCAGCGGGCTTTCTTTCCAAATATTCGACTAACTCTGGTACAGCACTTGGCTGCACGGAGAACGAGGCTCTGCTCCACGCCATCAATGAAGCTATCGAACGTCACGCACTTTCTATGTACTACCTATCACTTTGTGGCCTGACTTCCCCACCCAAACTTTACCAACCTTCGAGTTCTTTTCTGGAAGAAACATTTGCCCATGATACCGAGCTTCTCCGCCGAGCCAAAAAACTAGAAATATACTTGACGCACGACTTCTACGAAGTTCCATTTTGCATTGCTGTTTCTCGTAGTAAAAAAGAAGGCTCACTCAGCAGCATTGGCTCCGGCAGCTCCATCAACCCCTCCATTGCAATGTACCGCGCCGTAACGGAACAGATTCAGTGCGAGCAGCTTTCTGGGGCCACAGAAAAACAAGAAGATCTCTCTGCTGAAAAAATGCTTACTCATTCAACCCGCCTTTCAGCACTTATACACCCATGCCCCACATATGCTGTACCCGCTTTTCACCCTCCGCATACCGATCTCAGCGTGCGCGGGCAAGTCAAGCGAACACTGATCAACTTGGAGAAACATAATAAGTTCGCATTCTATCGCACACTTTATGAGCACCCGAATCTCGCTACGGTTGTTCAGGTGTTCATACCCGGACTTGAACGCTTCCACCTGATCAGATCAGGTATTCCAGTCGCGCCACAGAGTGCACTCAAAGGCATAAGGCAATGACATGCAAATCTATAGAGGAATTCTCGCCGCCCTCGGCGCGACACTGCTCCTGAAAATCGCGACCGTCGTACCTGCTCTAGTCTTGGCCGACATCATTGACAACCTGGCCACCTCAGCCGCGTCTTCCCAGCTTCTGCTAGGAGCCTTCATATGCCTTGTCGCATTACAAGCCTCAATGACCCCTCTACAAGCCTGGTGCCTGGCGCGGCTTTGCCAGGAACGCGTGAAGCAACTTTCCATCCGCTGGTGCCGCGAATTGCTGGACAAGCGCTTCGAGGCCTATGGACAACTCCATGGCGGAACACTGGTAAAAGTACTGGATAGGGGCATTACCGCACAGGAGCGGTGGTTAGGCTTTCTGATTGGCTCGGCATGGCCGGTGCTAGCCGAAGCTGCAGTGCTGATAACGCTCTTCGCTTACCTGGGGGCTACTTCGGTATTGATCGGCCTCATCCCTTTGAGCCTGGCCTACCTGTGGGCCAACGATCGCCTGGTGCGCTGGCGCCGGCCACATATCGAGGCAGTGAACGCGCGCGAGGATGAACTGGCGGAACAATGGGTCGATACCTTCGCCAGCGCGGCAACGGTCAAACTGGAAAAGGCCGAGGATGCCGCAATGCTCCCGGTCAACCAGACACTTTCGCACTATGCCGACTCAGCAGTGCAGGTAGCTCACAGTGGGGGTTGGATTCAGAGCCTGCGCACCCTGTTCATAGGCCTGGGCAGTGGCGGTTTGCTCATGTGGGGTATCCATGATCAGGCTCTGGCAACACCGCAATTGAGCCTGGGCGAGCTGGTTGCTCTCTTCACCTTGGTGAGCGGATTGCTGGCAGGGGTTGCGCAACTTGCTGAGGCCTGGCGATTGCTAGACCAGTTTCGGCTAGACAAACGCAAACTCGAACACTGGCTCCAGCTCCCCTCGTTCGGCCCAGCATGCACTACTGAGGCGAAGTCCCAAGACAAGGACGCTGGCCTAAGCATCGCCCCGTGCCAGTTGAGCGCTCGAGATACTGTACAACTTCACATCGAAGAACCCTTGGTACTGCACAAAGGAGAACGGGTCGCACTGATCGGGCCCAGCGGATGTGGTAAATCGACACTTCTGCATACGCTGGCGGGAACGATATTCCCGTTGCGCAAGAATGTGCAGCTGCACGGCAGGTGCCTGGCGTCGCTCGACGCTAGTGAACAATTCAGTCGATTACGACTCTGCCCTCAGGATGCGCATTTCATACCCGGCCCCCTGCCCCGCGCGGTGCTGTTCGAGCAAGCTCATGATCGCGCTCAAATCGAACGATGGCTTGAACGGTTGGGCCTGAGCAAAGACTGGTACGAACTTGATCTGGATGCACGCGCAGAATCGATATCGGGCGGCGAAGCACGCAGGCTGACGCTGCTACGCCTTCTTAATCAGCCTGGGGAATTCAATTTCTTTGACGAACCCACAGCCGGGCTCGATGCCGCGTCGGCAGAGCGTACCTGGGACCTGTTGTTCGAAGCATTTAAAGGGCGAGGGCTGATTTGCGTGACGCATGATCAGAGCGCACTGTCGCGGTTTGACCGGGTGATCACCCTGAGCGAGGGGCGGATCATCAGCCAAGGGCAAACGAACATCGCTCAGATTTCAGAGCTAGCAGGCGCACCACAAACCTTGTAGGAGCGGCCTTGCTAGCTCAATGGGTTATTCATCATCATCAAAGTTGTACATCCCCGGCGCCAAGTTCTCGAACCGGGTGTACTTGCCGATAAACGCCAAACGCACGAAGCCGATGGGGCCGTTACGCTGTTTGCCGATGATGATTTCCGCCACGCCCTTGTGCTCGGTCTCGGGGTGGTACACCTCGTCGCGGTACACGAACATGATCACGTCGGCGTCCTGCTCGATTGCACCGGATTCACGCAAGTCGGAGTTCACCGGGCGTTTGTTCGGGCGCTGTTCCAGCGAGCGGTTCAGCTGCGAAAGGGCAATGACCGGGCAGTTGAATTCTTTGGCCAGGGCCTTGAGCGAGCGGGAAATCTCGGAAATTTCGTTGGTACGGTTGTCACCGGCCGACCCCGGAATCTGCATCAGCTGCAGGTAGTCGACCATGATCATGGCGATCTCGCCATGCTCACGGGCCAGGCGGCGGGTACGCGCGCGCATTTCCGAGGGGCTGATACCCGCTGTATCGTCGATGAACAATTTTCGGTCGTTGAGCAGGTTCACTGCCGAGGTCAGGCGCGGCCAGTCGTCGTCATCCAGCTGGCCGGAACGGACCTTGGTCTGGTCGATACGACCCAGAGACGAGAGCATACGCATGATCAGCGACTCACCTGGCATCTCGAGGGAGAACACCAGCACCGCCTTGTCGGTCCGCAGTACGGCGTTTTCCACCAGGTTCATGGCGAAGGTGGTCTTACCCATCGACGGACGGCCGGCGACGATGATCAAGTCTGCCGCCTGCAGGCCGCTGGTCTTCTCGTCCAGGTCGGTGTACCCGGTGGAGATACCGGTGATGTCACTGTCGGAGTTGAACAGCGTATCGATGCGGTCGATGGCCATGGTCAACAGCTCGTTGACGCCCACCGGGCCGCCGGTTTTAGGCCGCGCCTCGGCGATCTGGAAGATCTGCCGTTCGGCATCGTCGAGAATCTCGGCAGCGTTGCGCCCCTGCGGGTTGAACGCGTTGTCGGCGATGTCGGTACTGATGCTGATCAGCTGGCGCAACGTGGCCCGCTCGCGAATGATCGCGGCGTAGGCCTTGATGTTGGCCACCGAAGGGGTGTTCTTGGCCAGCTCGGCCAGGTAAGCCAAACCGCCGATCTGCGAGGACAGGCCTTCCTTGTCCAACTGCTCGTGCAGGGTCACCACGTCGAATGGCTGGTTGGCGTCGGCCAACTTGTGCACAGCGCGGAAGATCAGCCGGTGGTCATGCCGGTAGAAATCGCCGTCCGACACCTGGTCCAGCACCCGCTCCCAGGCATTGTTGTCCAGCATCAGGCCACCGAGCACGGCCTGTTCGGCCTCGATGGAATGCGGCGGTACCTTCAGGGCTGCGGTTTGCAGGTCAAGCTGTTCGGAGGTGGTGATCTCGTTCATGGCCACGAAAGAATTCTGGAGGATGAAAAAGACAAAGGGCACGGCCTGTCGAAAACAGGACCGTGCCCGATGTTAACCGCCTGACTCGCAAGGAGCCAGCCAGTTAGCGCAGCTTAGGCAGCTACGACGACCACGCGTACGGTGGCTTCAACGTCGCTGTGCAGGTGCACGGCTACGTCGTATTCGCCAACCTGACGGATGGTGCCGTTCGGCAGACGAACTTCAGCCTTGGCCACTTCAACGCCGGAGGCGGTCAGGGCGTCAGCGATGTCGTGGGTGCCGATCGAACCGAACAGCTTGCCTTCGTCGCCAGCGGTGGCAGTGATGGTCACTTCCAGCTCGGCCAGTTGGGCAGCGCGGCTTTCAGCCGAAGCTTTCTTGTCAGCGGCTGCTTTTTCCAGCTCGGCACGACGCTCTTCGAACGCAGCCAGGTTGGCGGCGTTGGCAACGGTGGCCTTGCCGAATGGCAGCAGGAAGTTACGGCCGTAACCAGCCTTAACTTTTACTTTGTCGCCCAGGTTGCCCAGGTTAGCGACTTTTTCCAGCAGGATCAGTTCCATTTGGTAAAACCTCTTAACTTTTAACCTTCACCGTTCGCGGAGTCTTTCCCCGGAGGGGACTTGCGACCGCGAAAATCAATCAGGCTGTCGACAATGGCCAAAACCATCAGCAACGGATAAATCAGCTGCATGATCAGCGGTAGCGTCACGTACATCCCCACCAGCCAGAAACCGGCCAGTCGGCCCTGTGCCACCAGCCCGTGCATCAAGGCGATGCCGGCCAGCACCAGTACCAGGCTGGAAGCCGATGCCAGGATGATGAACTGCGGGCCGATAAACGGCGCCACCACCATCACTGCCACCAAGACCGCCATGGTCTGTTTCGGCAACTTCAGTTCGCGAAACTCGCGACCGAAGCCTCCAGGGTTGTACAACGCTGCCTGCCAATAGCGCGCCAGCATCAACGCCAGCACACTGAACAATTGCACCGTCACTGCTGTGGAAGCGACCAGCACAGGGCGGATCAGCTCACCGGAGAGCACCGGTTGCCCTTCGATTTTCGGCATGGCTTCGGCAAACGCCTTGGCCAGCACATCGAAGGTTTGCGCCAGCGCCAGATCAAGCACGAGGCTGAAAGCCACGGCGAACACGGCACTGGCGAGCAACACCCGGCTCCAGGGATGCTCGGCACGCAACATGGCGGCCAGGGCCAAGGCACCCGCAATCACCAGAAAGGTGATGGGATCGCCCATGACCCACACGGCCAGCCCGGCCAGCAAGCCGCCGGCGATGACCGATGTAGCATCCTTGAACCCACGCCGCAGCAGCACAAGGCTGCCGGCAGCGGCACTCAACCAGAACAGCAGCGGCAGTACCGCGCTGATGACCACCACCAGGGTGGCCTGCACACGACCGCGCATGATGAAACTTGCTAACGCTCGCATGCTAATCCCTTACTGCTTGTCGACGACCCGGTCTCAGCGGCCGTGGCTGTCGGTGTAGGGCAGCAGGGCCAGGAAGCGGGCGCGCTTGATAGCGGTAGCCAGCTGACGCTGATAACGAGCTTTGGTACCGGTGATACGGCTTGGAACGATCTTGCCGGTTTCGGATACGTAAGCTTTCAGGGTGTTGAGATCTTTGAAGTCGATCTCTTTCACGTCTTCAGCAGTGAAGCGGCAGAATTTACGACGACGGAAGAAACGTGCCATTTAATAGGCTCCTCTAAAGGTCCGTGGATTACTCGTCAGCGTTATCGCTGGAGTCGCTGTCATTGCTGTCGTCGCCTTCGGCGGAGTCAGCATGCTCAGGACGCTCGCGACGCTCACGGCGCTCGCTGCGGTTCTCTTCAGCCTTCAGCATCTCGGACTGGCCGGTAACGGCTTCGTCGCGACGGATGACCAGGTTACGGATAACGGCATCGTTGTAGCGGAAGTTGTCTTCCAGCTCGGCCAGGGCCTTGCCGGTGCACTCAACGTTCAGCATCACGTAGTGAGCCTTGTGAACATTGTTGATTGCGTAGGCCAGTTGACGACGGCCCCAGTCTTCCAGGCGGTGGATTTTGCCACCATCTTCTTCGATCAGCTTGGTGTAACGCTCAACCATGCCGCCGACTTGTTCGCTCTGGTCCGGGTGAACCAGGAAGATGATTTCGTAATGACGCATGAATGCTCCTTACGGGTTAGTAGTCTGCCAGTGAATCTGGTCAGACAAGGAGTGAATGACACTGTATGTCTTGCACGGAGGGGAGGCACATGAGCGCCTGCCAGCTCGGCAAGGGGCGCAATTGTAGAGAAGCCGGGGCGCACAAGCAAGGTGATTGGTGAATATTTGAACAGCCTGAAACATATTCACAGGCTGCGGGCCCTTTCGCGGGTAAACCCGCTCCTACAGGGGAACGCAATCACCCTGTAGGAGCGGGTTCACCCGCGAATAGGCCGGAACAGGCTGAGAATCAGCGCTTGGCCTGGCGCTGACGCACGGCTTCGAACAGGCAAACCCCGGTCGCCACCGACACGTTAAGGCTGCTGACGCTACCCGCCATCGGCAACTTCACCAGGAAGTCGCAATGCTCACGGGTAAGCCGGCGCATGCCCTTGCCTTCCGCCCCCATGATCATCACCAGTGGCCCGGTCAGGTCCTGCTGGTAGATCTCCTGCTCGGCCTCGCCAGCAGTACCCACTACCCACAGGCCACGCTGCTGCAACTTCTCAAGCGTACGCGCCAGGTTGGTCACAGCCACCAGCGGAATGACTTCGGCCGCCCCACAAGCCACCTTTCGCACAACCGGCGTCAGCGTTGCGGACTTGTCCTTGGGCACGATCACTGCCGTGGCACCGGCCGCATCCGCGGTACGCAAACAAGCACCGAGGTTGTGCGGGTCGGTCACGCCGTCCAGCACCAGGATCAGCGGCGGCGTTTCTGTGCGCTCAAGCAGCTCTTCGAGCATCAGCTCGCCCCACACCTGGCTCGGACTGACCTCGGCTACAACGCCTTGGTGCACGCCTTCGACCCAGGCATCCATCTCACGGCGCTCGGCCTGGCCGACCGGCACGCGGTTTTCCGCGGCCAGCGCCAGCAAGGTTTCGAGGCGTGGCTCGCTGCGGCCTTCCGACAGCCAGATCTGCTTGACCCGCTTTGGATGGTGCTGCAGCAATGCCTGCACGGCGTGTACGCCGTAGATTTTTTCCAGCTGACTCATGAATTGCTCTTGTTTTTGCGTGGTGCGCCGGACTTCGGCGGGCCTTTACGGTGCTTGGTCGGTTTGCCGGACGGCTTGCCACCTTTCTCCGATTTGCTGCCAGCACTGCTGCGCGCGTCGGTCATCAGCGCTTTCTTCATCTCGCGGCTTTTGCGCACTTCAGCGTTACGCTGCACAGCATCCTTGGGGAAGTACGCTTCGGACGCTTCGCTTTTGCGGCTGCGCGGCTTGGGCGTGGCTTTCGCTTCGGTTGCCGGCTGCTGCTCGGCTTTTTCGGCAACCGGCGCGGCGCCACGCTGCTTGCGGCCGATCGGTGCGGCGAGGGTCTTTTCCGACACTTCGAAGTCGATCTTGCGCTCATCCAGATCAACACGCATGACCTTGACTTCGATGGTGTCGCCCAAGCGGAAGCTGCGACCGGTGCGCTCGCCGGCCAGGCGATGGTGTACCGGGTCGAAGTGGTAGTAGTCACCCGGCAACGCACTGACGTGCACCAGGCCCTCTACATAGATATCGGTCAGTTCGACGAACAGGCCGAAACCGGTCACCGCAGTGATCACACCCGGGAAGGTCTCGCCCACGCGGTCTTTCATGAACTCGCACTTGAGCCAGTTGACCACGTCACGGGTGGCTTCGTCGGCCCGGCGCTCGGTCATCGAGCACTGCTCGCCGAGTTGCTCCAGGGTGTTTTCGTCGTACGGGTAGATACGCGCCTTGGGAATGCTCATGGCGCCTGCACGCTTGACGTGCGGGGTATCGACCTTGGAGCGGATGATGCTGCGAATGGCGCGATGCACCAGCAGGTCCGGGTAACGACGGATCGGCGAGGTGAAGTGGGTGTACGCCTCGTAATTCAGGCCGAAGTGGCCGTTGTTCTCGGTGCTGTACACGGCCTGGCTCAGCGAGCGCAGCATCACCGTCTGGATCAGGTGGAAGTCCGGGCGACCGGCGATGCTCGCCAGCAGGGCCTGGTAATCCTTCGGCGACGGGTCCTTGCCCTTGTGCAGGCTCAGGCCCAGCTCGCCGAGGAAGGCGCGCAGTTTTTCCAGGCGCTCCGGCGGCGGGCCGTCGTGCACGCGGTACAGGGCCGGTACGCCGTGCTTCTGCAGGAACTCGGCGGTGGCCACGTTGGCCGCCAGCATGCATTCCTCGATCAGCTTGTGGGCGTCGTTGCGCACGGTCGGGCGGATTTCGGCGATCTTGCGCTCGTCGCCGAAGATGATGCGGGTTTCCTGGGTCTCGAAGTCGATTGCACCCCGGGTGTGACGCGCCTCCACCAGCACCTTGTACAGGTTGTACAGGTTCTTCAGGTCGGGCACGACTTCCTTGTATTCCTCGCGCAGCGCCTTGCCCTCACGGGTACGCGAGTGCTCGAGCATGCTGCTGACCTTGTTGTAGGTCAGCCGGGCATGGGAGTGGATCACGCCTTCGTAGAACTGGTAGTCGACCATCTGGCCGGCTTTGTTCATGGTCATTTCACAGACCATGGCCAACCGGTCGACATGGGGGTTCAGCGAGCACAGGCCGTTGGACAGCTCTTCGGGGAGCATCGGCACCACGCGCTCGGGGAAGTACACCGAGTTACCGCGCTGCTGGGCTTCGACATCCAGGGCAGAGCCCAGACGCACGTAGCTGGAGACGTCAGCGATGGCCACGTACAGGCGCCAGCCACCGGAGAACAGACGCAGCTTGCCCAGCGGTTCGCAATAAACGGCATCGTCGAAGTCGCGGGCGTCTTCACCGTCGATGGTGACGAACGGCAGATGACGCAGGTCGACACGCTTCTCTTTGTCCTTCTCCTCGACTTCGGAGCGGAACTTGCGTGCCTCCTTGACCACATCATTAGGCCAGACGTGCGGAATGTCGTAGCTGCGCAGGGCAACGTCGATTTCCATGCCCGGTGCCATGTAGTTGCCGATGACTTCGACCACATCGCCTTGCGGCTGGAAGCGCGGCGTTGGCCAGTGGGTGATCTTGATCTCGACGAACTGGCCGATCTTGGCACCGCCGTTGCGCCCGGCGGTCACCAGCACTTCCTGCTGGATCTTCGGGTTGTCCGGGGTCACGTAGCCGATGCCGCCCTCTTCGAAATAGCGGCCGACCACGCTTTCGTGGGCACGGGAGATGACTTCGACCAGCACGCCTTCACGGCGACCACGGCGGTCCACACCGGAGACGCGGGCCAAACCGCGGTCGCCGTCGAACACCAGTCGCATCTGGGACGGGCTGAGGAACAGGTCTTCGCTGCCGTCATCGGGAATAAGGAAGCCGAAGCCGTCGCGGTGGCCGGAGACGCGACCACAGATCAGGTCCAGCTTGTCTACCGGGGCATAAGTGCCGCGCCGGGTATAGATAAGCTGGCCATCGCGCTCCATGGCACGCAGGCGGCGGCGCAGGGCTTCGATCTGGTCTTCTTCATACAGACCGAACTCTTTTGCCAGCTCCTCGCGGGCAGCAGGTTCGCCTCGGTCGGCGAGACGCTGCAGGATCAGCTCACGGCTGGGAATGGGGTTGTCGTATTTTTCCGCTTCGCGAGCGGCCTCGGGATCGAGGGATTGCCAATCGGCCATCAGAAGGGGTTCACCTTGGGGTATATAGATAGGAATTCTGGCATAGGCCTATTGAAACCGGAAATGTCTGCCTTGGACAGCCCCCGCTGCAGTGCATAAACAGCAGAAATAGGCCTGTGGAATCAACAAGTTGAATTTTTTGAATTTTTTTTCGATTGGGGGCTTTACAGCCTTGGGGAGCGTCCGTATAGTGCGCACCACAACGACGGACAACCCCGAAGTTGTAGTAGAGATGAACGACGCTGTAAAGCATCAAGTAACCTCGAATGTGTGCCCAGGTGGCGGAATTGGTAGACGCGCTGGTTTCAGGTATCAGTGACCGCAAGGTCGTGGAAGTTCGAGTCTTCTCCTGGGCACCAAGTATTTTCAAGTAGCAGATGACCAAGGATCTGTTACTACTGTGTGAAAGCGAACGATAGTCGCCTTCTGCAGATGATGTAAAGCTTTGCCCAGGTGGCGGAATTGGTAGACGCGCTGGTTTCAGGTATCAGTGACCGCAAGGTCGTGGAAGTTCGAGTCTTCTCCTGGGCACCATACAAAAACCCACTAGCTTGCTAGTGGGTTTTTTCTTGCCTGCGTTTTTTGTGCCCCCTCCCCCCCGATACGCGCACGTCGTAGGAGCGGGTTCACCCGCGAAGAGGCCCGTACAGGCAACACACGCCCAGCCCCCCCTCCTTGCACCATGGTCTGACCATGAATTTCTCGTCACCCGGCCACTTGAGAAACAATTTCGTTTACCATTGTTTCCAAATATGTAGCCGTAAGCGAGGAAGTACCCGCATGACGATCCGCCCGCAACCGCTGATGCGTACCCTGGCCGCCGCAGTGCTGAGCCTGGTCATCGGCGCTCCGGCCGCCATGGCAGACGCACCGGTCACGCTGACCATGTACAACGGTCAGCACAAGGAAATCGGCGAAGCCATTGCCAAGGCCTATGAGGCCAAGACCGGCATTCACATCGACATCCGCAAAGGCAGCAGCAACCAGCTGGCCAGCCAGATCATCGAGGAAGGCGACCGTTCGCCGGCCGACATCATCTACACCGAAGAGTCCCCGCCCCTGAACAACCTGGGCGAGCTGGGCCTGCTGGCCAAGATTGACGACGCCACGTTGAACATGATGCCCAAGGAGTACGTTGGCGCCAACGGCACCTGGATGGGTATCACTGCCCGTACGCGCATCGTGGTGTACAACCCGAAGAAAGTCGACGAGAAAGACCTGCCAACCACGGTGATGGACTTCGCCAACCCTGAGTGGGAAGGCCGCGTCGGCTACGTCCCTACCAGCGGTGCGTTCCAGGAGCAGGCCGTGGCCATTCTGAAGATGCACGGGCGTGAAGCCACCGAAGAATGGTTGACTGGCTTGAAAGCCTTCGGCAAGACCTACACCAACAACATGGTCGCCCTCAAAGCCGTGGAAAAAGGTGAAGTGGCTGCGGTACTGGTTAACAACTACTACTGGTACGCGCTTGAACGCGAACGCGGCAAGCTGGACACCAAGCTCTACTACCTGGCCGACGGCGATGCTGGCAACCTGGTCACTATCTCCGGCGCAGCCGTGGTCAAGGCCAGCAAACACCCGAAAGAAGCCCAGGCCCTGCTCAACTGGATGGCCAGCGAGGAAGGCCAGCGCGTGATCACCCAGACCACCGCCGAGTACCCGCTGCACAAGGGCATGGTTTCTGACCGCGGCCTGAAACCGTTCGACGAGCTGCGCCCGCCGAAGATCTCGCCAGCTGACCTGGGCAATGCCGAGGAAGCCATCGAACTTGAGCGTGAGGTCGGCCTGCTCTGATGACTGCCGCCCTGTCCGAACCGGTGCCGGTACGCTTCGTACCGCGCCGCAAGCGCCCTTCCGTCTGGGTAGTGCTGCCTGTGCTGTTCCTTGTGGCAATGAGCTTGCTGCCACTGGCTTATGTCGCCATCAAAGCCTGGGAAGCCGGCTGGCGCGAAGCTTTGCACCTGCTGTGGCGGCCCTTTGTCTGGGGGCTGATGCGCAACACCCTGATGCTGATGGTCGGGGTGACGCTGACCTGCATGGTGGTCGGCCTGGCACTGGCCTGGCTGCTGGAGCGCAGCAACCTGGCCGGCCGCCGGTTGTGGGGTGTGGTGCTGTGCCTGCCATTCGCCGTGCCGTCGTTCGTCAGCAGCTTCACCTGGGTGTCGCTAAGTTCGGACTTTGAAGGCCTGGGCGGCGCGATCATGGTCATGGCCCTGTCCAAATACCCGCTGGTGTTCCTGCCCGTTGCCGCGACCCTGCGCAACCTCGACACGTCGCTGGAGGAGTCGGCACGCACCCTGGGTTGCAGCCGCTGGGGGGTGTTCAGCAAAGTCACCCTGCCACTGCTGTGGCCGTCGATGCTCGGCGGTGCGCTACTGATTGCCCTGCATATGCTGGTGGAGTTTGGCGCATTGTCGATCCTCGGCCTGCAAACCTTTACCACGGCGATCTACCAGCAGTTCGAACTGGAGTTCAGCAACGCCAACGCGGCCATGCTGTCTGCCGTGCTGCTGGCGATGTGCCTGGCAATGCTGTGGCTGGAACTGCGGGTGCGCGGCAAAGCCCGCCATGTACGTATCGGCCAGGGCGTAGCGCGTCGTGCGCAACCGGTGCGGCTGCGCGGCTGGGCGGTGCTGGCTCAACTGTTCTGCGTGGGCCTGGCGGTGCTGGGCAGCGGCATTCCGCTGGCGATGCTCGGTTACTGGCTGAGCGTGGGTTCTTCGGCGGCATTCCCGGTGGCGGCCATCTCGAAGGCGTTGTTCACCTCGCTGTCGGTGTCGCTGGGCGGTGCCGGCTTCTGTGTGCTGCTGGCTCTGCCTATCAGCTTCCTGGTGGTGCGCTACAAAGGCCGCCTGGCGATTTGGGCCGAGCGTCTACCCTATCTGCTGCACGCCCTACCCGGCCTGGTGATTGCCCTGACGTTGGTGTTCTTCGCCCTGCACTACGTGCCGGCGCTGTACCAGACCACGGCCTTGCTGCTGTTGGCCTATGCGCTGCTGTTCCTGCCGTTGGCGCAATCACCGGTGCGCACCGCGCTGAACAAGGCTTCGCCGACGCTGGAAGAAGCCGCGCGCACGCTTGGCGCGAGCAGCTTTGCCGCGTTCTGCCGGGTGACCTTACCGATCATCTTCCCGGCCATGGCGGCAGCCTTTGCGCTGGTGTTCCTGGATGCCATGAAAGAGCTGACGGCTACCCTGCTGCTCAGCCCGACCGGCATGACCACCTTGGCCACCGAGGTGTGGGCACACACAGCCAACGTCGAGTTCGCGGCAGCGGCGCCTTATGCTGCGTTGCTGATCGTGGTGTCGGGGTTGCCGGTTTACTTGCTGACTACGCGGATGTATCTGAACAAGGCATGAACTTCTTCGCGGGTTTGCCCGCTTCCACAAGCACAGCGCCGTACTCAGGGCCTGCGCTGTACCTGTGGGGGCTTGCCGGCCATCAGATGTTACGCAGCATGCGCCGCACAATTGGCCCATGGGCCTTGCCGACCGGCAACATGTAAAGCCGGCCGAAGGTGTTGAAGCACTGCACCGAGGTGGTCACGCTCAAGCGCTGACACCCCTCCCCCTGATCATCTAGATCCACACTCACCATTACAGCCAGGTGCGTATCACGCGAGGTCAGGACCAGTTGCTGGTCGCTGATGGCCTCGACCCTGAAAAAGTCCAGATGCTCACCCACTGCCGGCACCCGCTCGGGGCTACGCGATGAGAAACCGTGAATGGCAGTGACGTTGAAGCGCCGCGAGATGAAGTCGCGCAAGCGGAACGCCTGGGCCAGCCAGCCGGGGACATCCGAGGTCATCGCGCAGTAGGCTTGAAGCGCGGTCATGGGTGCAGCGATGTGCACGCTGTCGCAATGAAGAAAATCCAGCTCGGCCGGGGCGGCGACTAGTTGGGCAGACATGAACAACTCCCTTTGCCATGTGTCGTCGCCATCATAGCAACAGCGCCCTCTGTAGGAGCGGCCTTGTGTCGCGATGGGCTGCGAGGCAGCCCCTGGGTATTGGCGACAACCTATGAATTGCCGGGGCTACTTTGCAGCCCATCGCGACACAAAACCGCTCCTACAAGAACCGGGTCAGGCCCTGAACTGGCCCAGGCTGGCTCGCAGCTGCGCTGCCAGTTCATCCAGCACCTTGCTGCTGGCCGTAGTCTGCATCACCACCTCGGCCGAGCGCTCGGCCTGGGCATGAATGGTTTCTACCCGCCCACGCACCGCCTGCGCACCGCTCGCCTGCTGTTCGGCCGCCCGCGTTGCCAGGCCTATGGCCGCATGCACCTGTTCCACGGCCGCCTGCACCGACTGCTGGCGGCGTTCGTTGTCACGCAGCACCAGCAACCCTTCACTGGCCTTGAGCCCGGCCTGGCTGATAGTGGCCACGGCTTCCTTGGCGCCCTTCTGCAACGCAGCGATATGGGCCTGGATATCCCCGGTGGAGCTCTGCGTCTTGCTCGCCAGTGCGCGCACCTCGTCGGCCACCACGGCAAAGCCGCGCCCGGTTTCGCCAGCACGGGCCGCCTCGATGGCGGCGTTCAAGGCCAACAGGTTGGTCTGTTCGGCAATCCCGTGAATCACCGTCAGCACCACTTCGATCTGCTCGCTCTGCTTGGCCAAGCGCTCGATCACCTGAGAGCCGGCATCCACCTGCCCGGCCAGGTTCTCGATCAAACCCGCCAGTTGGGTCGAAGTGCGGCTGTTTTCATCCGTGGCCTGGCGGATATCCACCACCTGCTGCAACGCCGCCTGCATCGCATGGCTTTCGGCCTGGGCTTCGTCGGCCATGCTCGACAGGTCGCGCAGGCTCGCCGCTACTTCGTCGCGCTGCAACGCGGCGGCAGCATCGGCACCGGCATTACGCTGGGCCATCGCGCCAATCTCGACACCGGTGCGCTGCGCCACTTCACCCGCCTCGCGCACAATCGGCTGCAACTTGTCGACAAAGCGGTTCACTGCCGAGGCCATGTCGCCGATTTCATCTCGGCTGTCGAGCGGCACGCGCTTGGTCAAGTCACCTTCGCCGGCCGCCAAGTCATCGAGAGCGGCAATCAACAGGCGCAGCTTGCTCAGTACCCGGCGGCCTAGCACCAAAGCCACCACTACCAGCACCCCGAGGCCGACCAGCACCAGGCCCAGACCGATACGCCAGCGCAGCTCTGCAGCGGCATCGCGCACGGTTTGCGCGGTATTGGCCTGCATGGCGGCAGCACTGCTCTGCGCCTTCTCCAGGCGCTCACGCAGGGTCTTACCGCTATCGGCAGCAGCACCGACCAGGCTGTCGCCAACCAACTGCTCTCCGCTAGCGATCAGCGCCGCGAAGCGCTGGTCCAGCGCCTTTAGCTCATGGTCGATGCCGGCAGTGGAAACCCCCATCACCACCTTACCGATTTCCGTGCCATTGGGGCTGATCGAGGCTTCGACGAAGTACACCGCCGGGTCACGCCGGGCAGCATCAATCACCTTGTCCAGCGCACGCTCGCCCTGACCCTTTTCCATCAAGGCCTGGTTGATCGGGTTTTGCCGGTTGAGGTAGCGCGTCAGGTGCTGACCCTGAGCGTCGTCATACACCACGAACAGCACGTTCGGGTTGCGCTGAGCGCGTCGTGCGAAATCCGAGAGCACCGGCACGTCGTTGTCCCAAATCGCCCGCGGCGCAACCGAAGCCAGCAGCTCGGCCATGTCGTTGGCGGAGTCCTTGAGGTTCTTCTCCAGGGTGCTGCGCAGTTGCTGCTGTTCGCTTTGCAGGCGCTCCGACAACCCTGCGCTCAGGCGCTGGCGGGTACTGCTCGACAGGCCGTCGAGCCCAGAGCGCACATCTTGCCCGGCTTGCTCCAGATCGCTTGCGAGTTGGCGACTGTCATTACCCAGTCGCTCGCCAAGGTCAGCCTCCAGGGCGGTGACCGTGCTTCGGGTGAGCGCAACGGCAACCAGCACCTGCACCAAAAGAGCGATACCAAGGGCAACAAACACAGGCCGCAAGAGGCGGCTTCGTAACAGTGAGAGGATGGCAGACACGGTGTAACCCTCGTGTTTTCTGGCGCCACTATTTTGATGGCATCTACAGAAACTTCTTACAGCAAGGGTTGTGCCGTAGGTTGCGGGGAAATGCGCCAAGGTCTAGCAATGGGGTTTCGTGTGCCGGCCCTTTCGCGGGTGAACCCGCTCCTACAACGGCCTGGGCCCCACCCCTGATGTGTACTCACACCCAATCAATGTAGGAGCGGGTTTACCCGCGAATACGGTAGCGGCGGCAACGGTGGATTGGCCAGCCCCGGCATACCCACAAATGAAAACGCCGCAGCCCTTCTCAGGGCCGCGGCGTCAGATCAGCCTGGAGGGCAGATCAGGCGAACGGATGACGCAGCACGATGGTCTCGTTGCGGTCCGGGCCGGTCGAAATGATGTCGATCGGCGCGCCAACCAACTCTTCGATGCGCTTGATGTAGTCACGCGCAGCTTGCGGCAGCTCTTCCAGGGTTTTCACACCCAGAGTCGACTCGCTCCAGCCTGGCATCTCTTCGTACACCGGCTCAAGACCAATGTAGCTGTCGGCATCGGAAGGCGCGTCAATGACGGCACCGTTCTCGTTCTTGTAGCCAACGCAGATGTTGATGGTTTCCAGGCCGTCCAGTACGTCCAGCTTGGTCAGGCAGATGCCCGAGATGCTGTTGACGTCGATGGCGCGACGCAGGATCACGGCATCGAACCAGCCGCAACGACGGGCACGGCCGGTGGTGGAGCCGAACTCGTGGCCACGCTTGGCCAGGGTAGCACCGGTCTCGTCGAACAGTTCGGTCGGGAACGGACCGGAACCCACGCGAGTGGTGTAGGCCTTGGTGATGCCGAGGATGTAGTCGAGGTACATCGGGCCGACGCCGGAGCCGGTGGAAATACCGCCAGCAGTGGTGTTGGAGCTGGTGACGTACGGGTAGGTGCCGTGGTCGATGTCCAGCAGCGAGCCCTGGGCGCCTTCGAACATGATGTCCTTGCCGGCGCGACGCAGGTTGTGCAGCTCGGCGGTGACGTCGAGCATCATCGGCTTGAGCTGTTCGGCGTAAGCCATGCACTCGTCCAGCGTCTGCTGGAAGTCGATGGCTGGCTCTTTGTAGTAGTTCACCAGCTGGAAGTTGTGGTAATCCAGCAGCTCACCCAGCTTGGCAGCGAAACGCTCGCGGTGGAACAGATCACCCACACGCAGGCCGCGACGTGCCACCTTGTCTTCGTAAGCTGGGCCGATACCACGGCCGGTGGTGCCGATCTTGGCTTCGCCACGGGCTTTTTCGCGGGCCTGATCCAGGGCCACATGGTACGACAGGATCAGCGGCGCAGCCGGGGAAATGCGCAGGCGCTCGCGCACCGGTACGCCTTTCTCTTCCAGCTTGGTGATTTCACGCATCAGTGCATCCGGGGCAACGACCACGCCGTTACCGATCAGGCACTGTACGCCTTCACGCAGGATGCCGGACGGAATCAGGTGCAGAACGGTCTTTTCACCGTTGATCACCAGGGTGTGACCCGCATTGTGGCCACCCTGGTAGCGCACTACGGCGGCAGCATGTTCGGTCAGCAGATCGACGATCTTGCCTTTGCCCTCATCACCCCACTGGGTGCCCAGGACGACGACATTCTTACCCATTACATTGGTCCTCATTCACGCAAACTTGGTTGCCGGCCTGTTGCCGACGCAGAAACTCACTGGGCCAGCGGCAGAACCTGCCAGCGCCCGTCTTGCTGAATCAATTGCCGATCACAATCCGCCTCGAGAGCAGCACTCAACGGCTGGCCAGGCAGAGCCTGAACCACACGCTGGCCCTCGTTGCGCAACTGGCAGACTTGCTGCCAGAGGGCCGCATCGCCACTGTCCGGCATCCAGATGCCGCCAGTTGGCAATACGACCTCCGCTCGCCCCAGTGTGACCAGGGTCTTCAAATCCGTGGAGAAACCAGTGGCCGGGCGCGCCCGGCCAAAGTCGGCGCCGATATCGTCGTAGCGCCCGCCCTGGGCGATCGATTGGCCTTCGCCTGGCACGAACACGGCGAACACCACGCCCGTGTGATAGTGGTAACCACGCAGCTCGCCGAGGTCGAAGTACAGCGGCAGGTCCGGGTAGCGCGACGCCAGGCGATCAGCGATCGCCAGCAGGTCGTCCAGCGCCGCCAGCACGCTGGCCGGGGCGCGACCGAGGCGCACGCGGGCTTCAGCCAGTACTTCACGACCACCGCACAGCTCGACCAGGGCGCGCAGCATGTTGCCCAGGTCTTTCGGCAGGTCGGCGGTCAGCGCCTGCACTTCATCGACAGCCTTGCGTTGCATGGCGTCGAACAGCTGCTGTTCGACCGCGCCAGACAGGCCGGCGGCACGGGCCAGGCCGCGGTAAATACCGACGTGGCCCAGGTCCATGTGCACATCCGGCACATCGGCCAGTTGCAGCGTGGCGAGCATCAGGCTGATGACTTCGACGTCGCTGGTAGGGCTGGCATCGCCGTACAGCTCGGCACCCAGCTGGATCGGGCTGCGCGAGGTGGACAGGGCACGCGGCTGGGCGTGCAGCACGCTGCCGGCATAGCACAGGCGGCTCGGGCCCTCACGGCGCAGTGTGTGCGCATCGATACGCGCTACCTGCGGGGTGAAGTCGGCGCGGAAGCCCATCAGGCGGCCGGACTGCGGGTCCACTACCTTGAAGGTGCGCTGATCCAGGTCCTGGCCGGCGCCGGTAAGCAGCGACTCCAGGTACTCGATATGCGGGGTGACGACCAGTTCGTAGCCCCAACTCTGGAACAGGTCCAACACCTGGCGGCGCGCGATTTCGATGCGCGCAGCCTCAGGTGGCAGTACTTCCTCGATGCCATCTGGCAGCAGCCAGCGGTCTACCGTTGCCATTACGCCATTTCCCCTCTGGTCCGGGCGGCTTGCCAGCAGGCAAACCGTCAGAAAAGCCGGTATCGCGCACAGCAGCGGGCAGCACTGATCCCAGCGCAGCCACCGTACCCGACACCCTCAAATTGCCTTGCGAGCTGACCAAACTGTCAACCGGCGCTGTGCCAATCAACCTTGCAGACGCAAAAAAGCCGGGAAATTTCCCGGCTGCCTCATCATACACCCCTTTTCATTCAGGATGCACCCCGCCTGGTGCATTAGCTGCCAGGCGGGGTGCCGCTGCATGAAAATCAGGGCCTGAGCATCACGGTCTGCTCTTGTCCAGGTAACGGAAGAATTCGTTCTTCGGGTCCAGGACCATCACGTCGCTCTTGCTCGAGAAGCTCTCGCGGTATGCCTGCAGGCTACGGTGGAACGCATAGAAATCAGCGTCCTGGCTGTAAGCCTTGGCATAGATAGCGGCCGCTTGGGCATCGCCATCACCACGGGTTTCTTCTGCTTCGCGATAAGCCTCGGCCAGCAGCACACGGCGCTGACGGTCGGCATCGGCACGGATACCCTCAGCCAGCTCGTTACCCTTGGCACGGTGCTCGCGGGCTTCACGCTCACGCTCGGTGCTCATGCGGTCGAACACGCTGCGGTTGACTTCCTTCGGCAGGTCGATGGCCTTGACGCGCACGTCGACCACCTCGATGCCCAGTTCCTTGCTCGCCATGCGGTTCAGCGATGCAGTGATGTCAGCCATCAGTGCATCACGTTCACCGGAAACCACTTCGTGCAGGGTACGTTTACCGAACTGGTCGCGCAGGCCACTTTCCAGACGACGCGACAGACGCTCGTCGGCGATCTGCTTCATGCCGGACGTGGCGGTGTAGAAGCGTTCAGCGTCCTTGACGCGCCACTTGGCGTAGGCGTCGACCATCACCGCTTTCTTTTCCAGGGTCAGGAACCGCTGGGTAGGCGCGTCGAGTGTCATCAGCCGGGCGTCGAACCTGCGCACCTGGTTCACGTACGGAATCTTTACGTGCAGGCCTGGCTGAACATCCGCCTGGACCACCTTACCGAAACGCAGCAGTACCGCCCGCTCGGTCTGGGACACGATGTAGAAGCTGTTCCAGGCCACAATGGCCAGGACCACGGCGGCGATCAGGGCGATCAGCGATCTATTGCTCATCAGCGGCTCTCCCTAGTACGCAGCGGCTGCTGTTGCTGTTGCATGTCCTGCGCGGCACGAGCGGCCGCATCGTTAGCCGATGGCGACGCGCTGGTGGTTGGCACGGACGGCTTGCGGCTGCCTTCGACCATCTTGTCCAGCGGCAGGTAGAGCAGGTTGCTCTGCCCGTCCTTGGTTGCCACCATGACCTTGCTCGAGTTGCTGTAGACCTCTTGCATGGTCTCCAGATACAGACGCTCACGGGTTACGTCAGGTGCCTTGCGGTACTCGGCAAGCAGCTTGGTGAAGCGGTCTGCCTCACCCTTGGCGCGGGCAATGACTTCGTCGCGGTAACCATTGGCATCCTCGATGATGCGCTGGGCCTGACCACGGGCTTCCGGCACCACGCCATTGGCATAGGACTCGGCCTGGTTGCGGGCACGCTGCTCGTCTTCGCGGGCGCGGATCACGTCGTCGAAGGCTTCCTGCACTTCACGCGGGGCTGCCGCGCTCTGTACGTTGACCTGGGTAACGGTGATACCGGTGCGGTAGTTGTCGAGGAAGCGCTGCAGGCGTTCGCGGATATCCACGGCCATCTGCTCACGACCTTCGGTCAACACCTGGTCCATCGAAGTGGAACCCACCACGTGGCGCAGGGCGCTGTCGGTCGCGTGCTGCAAGCTCACCTCAGGCTGGTCGACGTTGAGCACGAAGTCCTGCAGGTTGCTGATCTTGTACTGGACGGTCAGCGGCACCTCGACGATGTTCTCGTCTTCGGTCAGCATCTGGCCCTGCTTGGTGTAGGCACGCTCACGCGTGACGTTTTCCATGTACTTGCGATCAATCGGCGGGAAGTAGATGTTCAGGCCGGGACCGACCGTCTCATAGTACTTGCCGAAGCGCAACACAACCGCCTGCTCCTGCTCGTCGACCACATACACGGCGCTGTACAGCCAGATTGCAGCCAGCACCGCCAGGCCGATGCCCAGCAGGCCCAGGCCACCGCCCTTGCCGACATTGCGATCACCGCCGCCACGTTTCTTGCTGCCGCCGAACATGCCATTCAGGCTGTCCTGCAGTTTGCGGAAGGCCTCGTCCAGATCCGGTGGACCTTTCTTGTCACCACCGCCGCCACCGCCACCGCGGCGGCCGCCCCAGGGATCCTGATTGTTCGAGTTGCCACCCGGCTCGTTCCAAGCCATAGCGCTCTCCATCTGATAAAGCAAAGACGCGCCCACGGCGCGCCGTCCAATGCTACAGAATGCCTGTCACTGCTGCCCGGCGACCTCGACGAGCATTTATTGCAAAGTGTGTTGCTGGACAAACACTTGCGGCTCCATGCCTTCGCGGCTGACCAGGCGATTCAGTTCGACCATGGGCAGTCGCACGCTCAGCAGGCTGCGCCCTTCTTCATCATGCTCTTCACTCTGCACGGCACCCAGGGCAAAGAATTGCGCGCGCAAGCGGGCAAAACGCTGCTCCAGGCACAGGGTACCGACAAACAGATCATCCCCCAGCAACTCGGCAACCGCCTGGCCAACCAGCTCCAGGCCACGCCCATCGCGTGCCGATACCCAGACCCGTTCCGGCTTGCCATCGGCATTGCGCTGGATCTGTGGCTCGACATCTTCGAGCAAGTCGAGTTTGTTGTACACCTCCAGGATCGGCAACCCCTCGGCACCAATCTCACCCAACACCGCCAGCACCTGCTCGATCTGCTCCATGCGCTCTGGCTCATGGGCGTCGATCACATGCAGCAACAGGTCGGAGTTGCTCGACTCTTCGAGCGTAGCCCGAAATGCCTCGACCAGCTTGTGCGGCAAGTGGCGAATGAAGCCTACGGTGTCGGCCAGCACGATCGGCCCCAGGTCGTTGAGCTCGAGCCGGCGCAAGGTCGGGTCAAGGGTGGCGAACAACTGGTCCGCGGCATACACCTCGGATTCGGTCAGGGCGTTGAACAGCGTGGACTTGCCGGCGTTGGTATAACCCACCAGCGACACCGAGGGGATATCCGCGCGCTTGCGCCCGCGACGCGCCTGCTCACGCTGGCTGCGCACTTTCTCCAGGCGCGACTTGATCTGGCGTATACGCACCCGCAACAGGCGGCGGTCGGTTTCCAGCTGGGTTTCACCCGGGCCGCGCAGGCCGATACCACCTTTTTGTCGCTCAAGGTGAGTCCAGCCGCGCACCAGCCGCGTGCTCATGTGCTCCAGCTGGGCCAGTTCGACCTGCAGCTTGCCTTCATGGGTACGCGCCCGTTGGGCGAAGATATCGAGGATCAGCCCGGTACGGTCGAGCACACGACACTCGAACACACGTTCAAGGTTGCGCTCCTGACTGGGCGTGAGGGTGTGATTGAAAATCACCAGGTCTACCTGTTCGGCATGGACCAGGTCGTGCAGCTCTTCGACCTTGCCACTGCCAATCAGGTATTTGGCGGAAGGCTGATGCCTTGTCACCGTGACCAGCGAGACGATGTCGGCACCGGCCGACAATGCCAACTCCTGAAACTCCTGCGGGTCTTCGCGCGCCTCAGGGTTCTGACCTTCCAAGTGAACGAGCAACGCCCGCTCACCACCACCGTGGCGCTCAAAGAACAATGCAGGCTCCTATCAGGCGTTGCCTGGCTCGCTGTCGCCGTGCTCGCTGTCGGTCGGGCTTGGCAGGCGGACCGGACGGGCCGGAACTACGGTCGAGATGGCGTGCTTGTAGACCATCTGGCTGACGGTGTTCTTCAGCAATACCACGAACTGGTCGAACGATTCGATCGAGCCCTGCAGTTTGATACCGTTGACCAGGTAAATGGATACCGGGACCTTTTCTTTTCTCAAGGTATTCAAGTAAGGGTCTTGTAGCGAATGCCCTTTTGACATATGCCGCACTCCTGTAAGGATAAATAATAGAAAATCAATAAAAACGATAAATTAGGCCGCCCCTTCGCAAGAATAGACGGCAATCAGCAGGGACTCAGCTCAATATGGAGATGGCCCCAAGGTATTTCAAGGTGCGGGACAGATTGTCGCAGGCCAGGCTGTCAAGCCAGTGCACGTCAGGCCAGCCACGCAACCAGGTGAACTGCCGCTTGGCCAGCTGCCGGGTAGCAATGATACCGCGTTCACGCATCTCATTCTCAGTCAGCTTGCCATCCAGGTAATCCCACACTTGCCGATAACCCACTGCCCGTATAGACGGCAGCCCGGCGTGCAAGTCACTTCTGGCTCGCAGCGATCGGACCTCGTCAACGAAGCCCTGTTCCAGCATCTGCGAAAATCGTAACGCAATTCGCTGATGCAAAATGTGACGATCTGTAGGAGCAATCGCCAAACTGGCGACAGTATAGGGCAAATGTCCGCCGGCGCCTGCGTCTGCGCCGCGACTTTCCGCGAATTGACGCCGACGATGAGCTGTCATGCTCTCGCCGCTCACCCGGTATACCTCCAATGCCCGGATCAGCCGCTGCGGGTCATTGGGGTGGATACGTGCCGCGGACTCCGGGTCAACTTCAGCCAACTGGCGGTGCAGCTCGGCCAGGCCCAGGGCTTCAGCCTGCGCTTCCAGCTCGGCGCGCACCGTCGCATCGGCGGCCGGCATGTCGGCCAGGCCATCGATCAACGCCTTGTAATAGAGCATGGTGCCGCCGACCAGCAGCGGGATCTTGCCGCGCGCGGTGATCTCGGCCATGGCCTCCAGCGCGTCGGCACGGAACTGCGCGGCAGAATAGCTCTGGGCCGGGTCGCGAATGTCGATCAGCCGGTGCGGGTGAGCAGCGAGGATTTCTTTCGACGGCTTGGCCGAACCGATATCCATGCCACGGTAGACAAGTGCCGAATCGACGCTGATCAGTTCACACGGCAGCACCGTGGTCAGTTCGATGGCAAGGTCGGTCTTGCCGGCCGCCGTCGGACCCATCAGGAATATTGCAGGGGGCTTGCCGCTCATTTCATCGACCGCGCAGGAAAAGTTTGTCCAGATCGTCCAGGCCCATCTGGGTCCAGGTAGGACGGCCATGGTTGCACTGGCCGCTGCGCTCGGTGTTTTCCATGTCGCGCAGCAGGGCGTTCATCTCGGGAATTGCCAGGCGCCGGTTGGCGCGCACGGCACCGTGGCAGGCCATGGTACCGAGCAGTTCGTTGAGGTGCGCCTGAATGCGATCACTGGTGCCGTACTCCATAAGGTCGGCAAGCACGTCCTGCACCAGGCGGTTGGCTTCAGCCTGCTTGAGCAAGGCCGGGATCTGGCGAATCGCCAGGGTCTCAGGGCCCAGGCGCTGCAATTCGAAGCCCAGCCGCTGAAACCACTGTGCATGCTCTTCGGCACAGTCGGCTTCACGCTGGCTAAGGGCCAAGGTTTCCGGCACCAGCAGCGGCTGGCCACTCAGGCCCTCGCTGGCCATGGCCACCTTGAGGCGCTCGTACATTATCCGCTCGTGGGCGGCGTGCATGTCCACCAGCACCAGGCCAACAGCATTCTCGGCCAGGATGTAGATACCCTTGAGCTGCGCCAGGGCATAGCCTAGCGGGGGAATGTCGCCTTGGCTTTCGGGCAGTGCCGTCGCAGGCGCAGCACCGGTTTCCAGCGGCTTATAGAACTCGCGATACACCGCCTGTGCCTCTGCGGCCGGCAGCGGCTGTGAGGGACGTGGGGTGTATTGATACTGGTAACCGGCGCCACTGCCACCATTGGAAAACGACTGTTGCGGGGCTCGAGGCTGTTCAAGCACCGGCGAGGCCAGGCGCATTTCACCCTGGGGCCCGAACTCACCGGCCTGCTGGCCGGTGGGGCGAACCAGCTCAGGTACGGCAGCAGGTGCGGCCAGCTGGTCTTCCGGACGTACATCGGCCAAGGCACGGTGCAAGGTGCCATACAGGAAGTCATGCACCGAGCGCCCTTCACGGAACCGTACTTCATGCTTGGTTGGGTGCACGTTCACATCGACGCCGTTGGGCTCCAGCTCCAGGAACAGCACGAACGTGGGGTGGCGGCCGTTGAACAGCACGTCCCGGTAGGCCTGACGCACGGCATGGGCGACCAGTTTGTCGCGCACTGCCCGGCCATTGACGAAGAAGTACTGCAGGTCTGCCTGGCTGCGCGAGAACGTCGGCAAGCCGACCCAGCCCCATAGGCGCAGGCCGTTGCGCTCGACGTCGATCGGCAGTGCCTGCTCCATGAAGCCCGGGCCGCAGATGGCACCCACCCGCCGTGCACGGGCGGTTTCGTCGTGGGCCTCGTGCAGGCTGAGGATGCTCTTGCCATTGTGGCGCAGGTGGAAGCCGACATCGAAACGGGCCAGCGCCAGCCGCCGGATCACTTCCTGCAAGTGATCGAATTCGGTTTTCTCGGCTTTGAGGAACTTGCGCCTGGCCGGGGTATTGAAGAACAAATCGCGCACTTCCACCGAAGTACCGACCGGGTGCGCCGCCGGCTGCACCCGCGGCGTCATGTCGCGGCCTTCGGTTTCTACTTGCCAGGCCTCACTGGCACTGGCGGTACGCGAGGTCAGGGTCAGGCGCGCCACCGAACTGATCGAGGCCAAGGCCTCGCCACGGAAGCCCAGGCTCAATACCCCTTCAAGGTCTTCCAGCTCGCGGATCTTGCTGGTGGCATGTCGGGCCAGGGCCAGCGGCAGGTCGTCGGCAGAAATACCGCTGCCATCGTCCCGCACCTTCAGCAGTTTGACGCCGCCTTGCTCGACTTCGATATCGATGCGCCGGGCACCGGAGTCCAGGCTGTTTTCCAGCAGTTCCTTGGCCACAGATGCCGGCCGCTCGACAACCTCGCCGGCGGCAATCTGGTTGGCCAGCCGCGGGCTGAGCAGCTGAATTCGCGAACCGCCACTCATCATTGCGCGGCCAAGGTTGTGGCGGGTACATCGAGGCGCTGGCCAACCTTCAGCTCATCGGTCTTCAGGCTGTTGATGCTGCGCAGGCTGGCCACGCTGACCTGGTAACGCACGGCGAGCATCGCCAGGGTTTCGCCAGGGCGCACGGTGTGTTCACGCGGGCCGGCGGCGATCTTGCCGGTGTCACGCAACCAGGCGATGTAGGTGCCAGGTGGCGGGTTCTGCTGGAAGTACTGGTGCACCCCAGTGCGGATCGACCGGGCCAGCGCCTGCTGGTGGCTGGAGGAGGCCAGTTTGGCTGCTTCGTTGTTGTTCGAGATGAACCCGGTTTCAACGAGGATCGACGGAATATCCGGCGACTTCAGCACCATGAACCCGGCCTGTTCCACACGCTGCTTGTGCAACGAAGTGACACGCCCCATGTTGCCCAATACCTTTTGCCCCACGTTGAGGCTGGAGCTGAGCGTAGCGGTCATCGACAGATCAAGCAGCACGCCCGCGAGCATGCGGTCCTTGTCGTCGAGGCTGACATTACCCGCACCACCGATCAGGTCAGAACGGTTTTCCGTGTCGGCCAGCCAGCGCGCCGTCTCGGAGGTGGCGCCACGATCGGATAGGGCGAACACCGAGGCGCCAAAGGCTGCGCGCGACGGGGCCGCGTCGGCGTGAATCGAAATGAACAGGTCGGCGCCTTTCTTGCGGGCGATTTCCGTACGCTTGCGCAGCGGAATGAAGTAATCACCGGTGCGGGTCAGCTCTGCACGGAAACCTTTTTCGCTGTTGATCTGACGCTGCAGCTCCTTGGCGATCTGCAACACGATGTCTTTTTCGTGCTGGCCACGCGAGCCGGAAGCGCCAGGGTCTTCGCCGCCGTGCCCGGCATCGATGGCAACCACGATGTCACGCTTGCCACTGGGTACCGGTGGCAGCTTGATCGCCGGCTGGGTCGGCGTCACTGGCACCGCGGGCGTTGTCGCAGGCGTTTGTACCGGGGCCGGCGCAGGTGGCGGCGTGCTGGCCGCGATAGCGTCAGCCTCCTGGTCATACAGGTCGACCACCAAGCGGTTGCCGTACTGTGCGTTGGGCGCCAGGGTGAAGCTTTTCGGGGTAACCGACTTTTTCAGGTCGACCACAACCCGAAGGTCGGTTGGCGTACGCTGAGCCGAACGCACACTGCTTATCGGCGTGTTGGAGGTGGCCACATTCAGTGGCGCGGCCAGTGTTGCGCCATTGATGTCGATGACCAGGCGATCGGGTGCGCTCAGGGTGAAGACACTATGCTGCACGGGGCCAGACAGGTCGAAGACCAGCCGCGTGTTGTCCGGTGCGCGCCACAGGCGCATGCTCTTGACTTGAGTGACGGCCAGAGCCTCAACGGTCACCGTTGTCAGCAGCAGCCCAACGATGGCGACCAGTGCGCGTATGCGCATACCTACCCCACTTACTGTTTATAGTGTTCGGCCAGTGCCACGCACCAGGCCTCGCCGCGAGCCCCCTGCGGCGAAAGGTTCAGCGAGCGTCCACTCGCTTGGGGGCTTATGGTAATGGTCAGGTCAGGCTTTGGCAAAACGCCCGCACCCTTTTGTGGCCATTCGAACAGGCACAGCGGGTCGCCCTCGAAATAGTCACGAATGCCCATGAACTCAAGCTCCTCCGGGTCGACCAGGCGATACAGGTCGAAGTGAAAGGCTCGGACCTCGCCGATTTCATAGGGTTCGACCACGGTGAACGTCGGGCTTTTCACAGCCCCAGTATGGCCCAGACCGCGGATCAGGCCACGCGACAGGGTTGTTTTACCCGCGCCCAGGTCGCCCTCTAGGAAAATCACGCCGCGACCGCCGGTCACCTCGGCCAGTGCTGCACCGAATTTGACCGTGGCCTCTTCATCGGCCAGAAACAGATTTAAGCCAGACACGCAGAATGCTCCTCCAACAACTCACGAATGACCGGCGCCAGATCACTGGCCGCCAGGCCTCTACCTTTTTTCCCAAGGCGCTCGCCGGCACAGGCGTGCAGCCACACCCCCAGGCAGGCTGCGCCCCAGGCATCCAGGCCTTGGGCCAACAGGGCTGCCAGCACGCCAGTCAGCACATCGCCCAGGCCGGCGCCGGCCATCGCCGGGTGCCCGCGCTCGCACAACGCCAGCTGCCCGCTCGGGGCTGCCACCAGTGTGCCAGCCCCTTTGAGTACACAGACGCTGTTATAACGCCGCGCCAGCTTGCGCGCAGCGCCAGGGCGGTCGGCCTGCACGGCCTCAGTGGCAATGCCCAGCAGCCGCGCCGCCTCCCCCGGGTGCGGAGTAAGGATGCTGCCACTGGGCAGGGCCAGCGGGGTTCGCGCCAGCAAATTCAAGGCATCGGCATCCCACACTTGCGGCCGCTCGGCGTTGGCCACCGCCGACAACAGGCTGCAGCCCCACGCCGCCTGCCCCAGGCCGGGCCCGACCACCAGGACCGAGGCGCGCTCCAGCACACCCATCAGTTGGTTGGCCGAACGGACACCCAGGCACATGACCTCGGGCAGGCGCGCCAGGCTGGCCGACACGTGCTCGGGCCGGGTTGCCACGCTGACCAGCCCGGCGCCGCAACGCAGGGCGGCTTCGGCACTGAGCAACACAGCGCCTCCGGTACCCAGGTCGCCACCGACCACCAGTACATGGCCAAAGTCGCCTTTGTGGGCATGCGCCTGCCGCGCCGGCAGGCGGGCAACCGTCACGCTGCTGAGCAATTGTGGGGCATTACTGGGGTGTTTGGTCTGCGGCATGGGGTCAAAGGCTCCAATGTCTGGCAGAATTATACGCACCTGAGCCCGTATTGCCTTGCCCATCCATGTCCGCCTCTATACCTGACCTCGCCCAACTGGCCCAATCGATCAAGATTTGGGGCCAGGAACTCGGTTTTGCCCATGTTGGCATCGCCGGGGTCGACCTTGGCGAACACGAACACCACCTGCAGCGTTGGCTCGACGCCGGTTATCAGGGTGAAATGGAATACCTGGGCGCCCACGGCAGCAAAAGGTCACATCCCGACCAGCTGATCCCCGGCACGGTACGCGTGGTCTCGCTACGTATGGACTACCTGCCCGGCGACACGCAGATGGCGCAGCGCCTTGCCCAGCCCGAGAAGGCCTACGTGTCACGCTACGCGCTTGGCCGGGACTACCACAAGCTGGTGCGCAAGCGCGTGCAGTTCCTCGCCGACCGCATCCAGGAAGCCATCGGCCCGTTCGGCTACCGCGCCTTTGTGGACAGCGCCCCGGTACTGGAAAAAGCCCTGGCCGAACAGGCTGGGCTGGGCTGGATCGGCAAGAACACGCTATTGCTCAACCGCAAGGCGGGTAGCTACTTCTTCCTTGCCGAACTGTTCGTCGACCTGCCGTTGCCGGTGGACGAAGCCACCACCAGCGAGCACTGCGGGCGTTGCCAGGCCTGCCTGGACATCTGCCCGACACAAGCGTTTGTCGGGCCCTATGTGCTGGATGCGCGACGCTGCATCTCGTACCTGACCATCGAGCTGAGGGGCGCGATCCCTGTCGAGTTACGCGCAAAGATGGGCAACCGGGTGTTCGGTTGCGACGACTGCCAGATCGTCTGCCCCTGGAACCGCTTTGCCAAGCACAGCCAGGAGCAGGATTTCCAGCCACGGCACGGGCTGGAAAATACCGACCTGGCGGCGATGTTCCTGTGGGATGAACGCACCTTCCTGCGCAAGACCGAGGGCGGGCCTTTGCGGCGGGCGGGGTACGAGCGGTTCTTGCGCAACCTGGCGGTGGGGTTGGGCAATGCGCCCTCCACGATTCCGGTGATCGAAGCGCTGAAGGCCCGGCGTGACGATGAATCGGAATTGGTGCGCGAGCATGTGGAGTGGGCGCTGGCCCGACACGACATTTCCTAGCCACACAATCTTTGTAGGAGCGGGTTCACCCGCGAATGCTGTGGCGGTGGCAAAATTGAACGCCTGGTAGAAATTGGCCGACAGGCCCGGTCCTTTCGCGGGTAAACCCGCTCCCACAGGGCTGCATCAGGCTACTGCTGGTCGTTGTAGTGAAACTTGGGCATTTCCCAGTGGAAGCGTATCGCCAACAGGCGCACCAGGAAGCCGCCAAACAGAGTCAGCAACATCGCCTGCTCCGCCGGCACCTTGAAATACACGCATCCCAGATAGAACCAGGCCGCCGCAAATGACACACTGGCATACAGCTCGCGGCGGAACACCAGCGGGATGTCGTTGCAGAAGATATCCCGCAGGATCCCGCCAAACACCCCAGTGATCACCCCGCTGATCGACGCCACCAGCATGCCCTGCCCCATCTCCAGCGCCGTCATGCAACCTATCAGGGTAAACGCCACCAGCCCCAGGGCATCAAGCACCAGGAACAGCGAGCGAAGGCGGCGCATCATTGGCGCAATGAAAATGGTCAGCAGCGCCGCAAAACTGGTCAGCACCAGGTACTCAGGGTGCTTCACCCAGGTCAGCGGGTAGTGCCCGAGCAGCACATCACGCACCGAGCCACCCCCAAGCGCAGTGACGCAGGCGATCAGCACCACGCCAAACCAGTCCATGCCGCGACGCCCGGCAGATAGCGCGCCAGTCATGGCTTCGGCGGTAATGGCGATAAGGTAGAGCATCAACAACATGGTGCGGGTCCGTGCAGGAAAGGCGCGCAGTCTAACCAGTTGCCCAAGGCACCAAAAGGGGGCGCAGATACAATATCTGCGCCGTTTCGACTCACAGCTTGATGAAGTGCTCGCGATAGTGACGCAGTTCGGCGATCGATTCGCGGATATCGTCCAGCGCCAGGTGGGTATTGCCCTTCTTGAAGCTGTCACGCACGTCCGGCGCCCAGCGCGCGGCCAGCTCCTTGAGGGTGGAGACATCCAGGTTGCGGTAGTGGAAGTAGTTTTCCAGGTTGCGCATGTGGCGGTAAAGGAAACGACGATCCTGGCAGATACTGTTGCCGCAGATCGGCGACTTGCCTTTAGGCACCCACTGCTCGAGGAAGGCGATGGTCTGTGCCTCGGCTTCAGCCATGCTGACCTTGCTCTCGCGCACGCGCTGGGTCAGCCCCGAAGCGCCATGGGTGCGGGTGTTCCACTCGTCCATGCGCGCCAGCACTTCGTCACTGTGGTGGATGGCGATCACCGGGCCTTCGGCCAAGGTATTGAGCTCGCTGTCGGTGACGATGGTGGCCATTTCGATGATGACGTCGCTGTCCGGATCCAGGCCGGTCATTTCCAGGTCGATCCAGATCAGGTTCTGTGGGTTTTGCATGCAGGGGCTCCTCATATAGGCGGTCATATTAGCCTAGTGGCCAAGGCACGCCCATTCACGGCACAAAGGTGAGCAGAATAGTCCAGCGGCTGGCGTGCTAAACTGCCTGCCGTTTTCAATGCCCACGCCGGGCCTCTCTTACGGTACCTTCATGGCCAAACGCCAGCTCAATCGCCGCCAAAACTGGCGGATCGAAAAAATCCAGGGCGAGCGCGCCGCTCGCGCGGCCAAACGCGAGCAGCATGCACTGCAGGAACTGGAAGGTGGCGACCTGGGGCCGGAGCAACTGGGCCTGGTGATCGCGCACTTCGGCGTGCAGGTAGAAGTTGAAGCTCAGGATGGCGAAACCGCAGGCCAGGTGTTCCGCTGCCATTTGCGCGCAAACCTGCCAGCACTGGTCACCGGCGACCGTGTCGTGTGGCGTGCGGGTAACCAGGGCATCGGCGTAATCGTGGCGCAGATGCCGCGCAGCACCGAGCTGTGCCGGCCGAACAACCATGGTCAACTCAAGCCGGTGGCAGCCAACGTCGACCTGATCGTGATCGTGTTCGCCCCGGCGCCGGAGCCGCACCCGAACCTGATCGACCGCTATCTGGTAGCGGCCGAGCACGCCGGCCTGCGCCCGCTGCTGCTGCTGAACAAAGCCGACCTGATCAACGACGAGAACGGCCCCGGCCTGCATGCGCTGCTGGAGGTCTACCGCGAACTGGGCTACCCGCTGCTGGAAGTTTCGGCACACCACGGCGATGGCATGCAGCGCCTGCAGCAACAACTCGACGGCCATATCAGCGTGTTCGTCGGCCAGTCGGGGGTGGGCAAGTCGTCGCTGGTCAACAGCCTGCTGCCAGACGCTGGCACCCGCGTCGGCGACTTGTCGGAATGGTCAGGCCAAGGTACCCACACACCACCACCACGGCGCGGCTGTACCACTTCCCCAACGGCGGGGACCTGATCGACTCGCCGGGTATTCGCGAGTTCGGCCTTGGCCATGTCAGCCGCGACGACGTGGAGGATGGCTTCATCGAGTTCCGCGACCTGTTCGGCACCTGCCGCTTCCGCGACTGCAAGCATGACCGCGAACCGGGCTGCGCGCTGCTCAAGGCACTGGAAGAGGGTCGGATCAAGCCGCAGCGCATGAACAGCTACCGCTCGATCATCGCCAGCCTGGCAGAAGACAGCTACTGAAACGCTCGGATTGAAAGTTGCCGCGATCCCTTGTAGGAGCGGGTTTACCCGCGAATACGGTGGCGACTGCAACGGTGAACGGCGGGTGGAAATTGGCCAGCAGGTCCGGCCCTTTCGCGGGTGAACCCGCTCCTACGACGGCCTGCGCCCAATCACCGATGCGTATGTAGGAGCGGCTTTAGCCGCGAACACCGGCAACGCCGGTGCCATTCACCGCACTGGCGGCTTCGCGGGTAAACCCGCTCCTACAGTGATCGCGCCAGCGTTCAGGTGGTGGGTAGCACAGTTGCCCACCCCAAAAAGCCGCTTACTGATCCTTGGCTTCATCCATCTTCAGCGTGCCATCTTCAAAGATGTTCAGCTTCTGGCGCAGCTCGCGCGGTTGCATCGGTGCCTGTTCAGTTGCCCCTGGGTCAGCCGGTGCCGAAGCCCCTGGCGCAGCACCACTGGCTGGCGCTGCAGGTGCCGTTGGCGCAGCTGGCGGTGTTTCCGGCGCACCCTGCTCACCTTCGATATTGCGCTGGGCTTTCTTGGTCAGCACGATGATGTCGATACGGCGGTTGACCGGGTTGAACGGGTCCTTGCGGTCGAACAGTGACGACGAGGCGTACCCCACCACCCGTGCCACCTGGCCGTCCGGGTAGCCACCCGCCACCAGGGCACGCCGCGCGGCGTTGGCGCGGTTGGCCGACAGCTCCCAGTTACCGTACTCGCCAGTGCCAGCATACGGCTTGGCATCGGTATGGCCGCTGATGCTGATCTTGTTCGGCACCGCCTTGATGGTGTCGGCCATGGCCAGCAGGATATCTTCGAAGTAAGGCTGCAGGCGCGCGCTACCGATGTCGAACATCGGTCGGTTCTCAGCATCCATGATCTGGATGCGCAGGCCGTCCTGGGTGATCTCGAACAGGATCTGGTCCTTGAACTTCTGCAGCTGCGGGTTCTCTTCCACCTTGTTCTGCAGTTCCTGCAGCAACAGCTCCAGACGCTCGCGCTCGACCTGCTCGGCCATGGTCTCGACCTGGTCCTTGCTCAGCTGAGTGGGGGACTGCTGCGTCGGCTCGGTCTTCACTTCCGGATTGATGGTTTTGTCCGGCGCCATCTCCGGTGAACCCCCCAGGTCGATGACATAAGGCGTGCCACTCTCGGAGAAACCAATAGGGTCCTGGAAGTAGCCGGCAATGGCGATCTTCTGCTCAGGCGTGGCCGTGGACAACAGCCACAGCACCAGGAAGAACGCCATCATCGCCGTGGCGAAGTCGGCAAAGGCGATTTTCCAGGCGCCACCATGGTGGCCGCCGCCAAAGCGCTTGACGCGCTTGACGATGATGGGCTGATTGTTCTCCATGACTCAGCGACCGCGAACCGCTTGTTCCAGTTCGGCGAAGCTTGGGCGGTGCTTGGGGTACAGCACCTTGCGCCCGAACTCGACCGCCAGCGAAGGTGGCATGCCCGACGCCGAGGCCACCAGCGAAGCCTTGATCGATTCGTAGAGGTTCAGTTCTTCCTTGGCATCGTGCTCCAGGCACTTGGCCAAAGGGCCGAAGAACCCGTAAGCCGCCAGAATACCGAAGAAGGTACCCACCAGTGCCGCACCTACGTGCATGCCGATGGCCGCCTGATCGCCATCGCCCAGCGAGGCCATGGTCACCACGATACCCAGTACCGCCGCAACGATACCGAACCCGGGCATACCGTCGGCGATGCCGGTCACCGCGTGGGACGGGTGCTCCAGCTCTTCCTTCATGCTCAGCAGTTCCATGTCGAACAGGCCCTCGAGCTCGTGCGGGGCCATGTTGCCGGTGGACATGATGCGCAGGTAATCGCAGACGAAGGCGGTCATGCGCTCATCGGCCAGTACCGTCGGGTACTTGGCGAAGATCGGGCTGGCTGCGGCGTCCTCGATGTCGGCCTCGATGGCCATCATGCCTTCGCGACGGCTTTTGTTGAGGATTTCGTAAACGAGGCCCAGCACCTCCAGGTAGAAGGCATGGCTGAAGCGCGAGCCGAACATCTTCATCGACTTCTTGATGACGTGCATGGTCATGTGGCCAGGGTTGGCCTGCAGGAATGCACCAAAGGCCGCACCGCCGATGATCAGTACTTCGAACGGCTGGATCAGCGCTGCGATCTTGCCGTGGGAGAGCACGTAGCCGCCGAGCACGCTCGCGAATACGACGATGATGCCGATAATTTTAGCCATAGGTTCAAAGCACTTGCTGTCGTGGTCAGGGGAAGAGACGGGAGCTTTAAAACTCTTCTTCTACTTATCGGCAGAACTGCGCCAGACTATAGCCACTCAATGCGAAAAGCCAGTTCGGACTGATGTCAAAATGCCAATTGAAACCAAGGTGCCCACTCAGGCCCCGCGTACGCTAGAGGCCTGGGTAAAGCTGCTCGAGAGTGTTCGCATCCCCGTGCCGAAGCACAGCTACGACCGGGTCATGGCTGCCATCCACGATAGCCGCCGCTCGCTGCGCGATATCGCCGAACTGATGCAGGATAGCCCGGCACTGGTGCTGTCAGTGATGCGCGAAGCCAATCACCCCACCAATGCCAGCCTTGCCGAACCCGCCGAAAGCCTGGAGGTCGCTCTCAACCGCCTGGGCCTGGAGCGCAGCGAGCAGCTTCTCAAACGCCTGCCGGCGCTGCCCGTGGAGGAAATTCCGCCGGTACTGTGCCAGTTCCAGATGATCAGCCAGCATGCGGCACAGCAGGCCAGCGGCCTGTTCGCCAGCCGCCTGGCACGGCTGTGGCAAGAGATTCACTGGGGCAGCCTGCTGTTCCTGTCGCCACTCTGGCCACTGGCACTGGCCTACCCCAAGCTGCTCGACACTTGGGAGCTGCGGGTTATCCACAAAGGTGAAGACGCCGCCCACGTCGAGGAAGAACTGTTTGGCGTGCGCATCATGGCGCTGTGCCAGACCATGGCCGAGTATTGGCGCCTGCCCCAATGGGTCACCCAGGGTTATCGCCTGCTACTGGAAGAGCGCGAACAACTGGCCCAGGTGCTGAATATCGCCCGCGACGAAGACCTGCTCAGCCAGCAACACCGCCTGGACGCCGAGCCCGGCCTGCGGCGCTGGTTCAACCAGCCGGCCAATACCGTACTGCTGGCCAACAACCTGGCCCTGGCGGCACAGGTCGGCTGGGACAACCCGCACCTGCTGCGCTGGCAACTGCTGACCGCGCTGTACCTGCAAACCTCGCTGGAAGACGTGCAGCAGCAGGTGCACCAGCAGGCTGCCGCCAGCGCCCGCCGCCACGCCCGGCATGCCCTGTTCCACCCGGCCGAGGCCTTGATCTGGCCGTGGCACCAACGCCGCCCTCACCCGGACATGCTGGCCCCGCCACCGCCCAGCAGCGACGATCTGGCACGCTGGCGCACGCTGTGTCAGCACCTGCTGGCCCAACCCAGCCCGTTCACCAACACCGTGCACCTGGCCACGCAGGCCCGTGAGGCCCTGCTGGCCTGCGGCATGCAACGCATCATGCTGCTTAGCCTGGACAAGGCCAGTGACTACCTGCGCGTGCAGCAAATTGCCGGCCTGCCCAAGGAGGCCGGAGCTCTGGCCCTGCAGGTATCGCAGAACAAGCTGCTGCAAAAGCTGCTGAGTCAGGCCGGGCAGCTGCGCATCACACCGGAAAACCACAGCCAGTTCTCGGCGCTGTTGCCCGCCCCGCTGCGCACCTTGTTCCGCAGCGAACATGTACTGCTTCGCTCGCTGGCTGCGAACGACCAGGTGCTGATGCTGCTGGTGGCCGACCAGGGCTGCCGGCCTTTGGCCGATATCAGCGTGCAAGCCTTCGGCAAGACCGCGCAATGCATCGAGCGGGCCTTGTCGGTGTTTACCAACCGCAAGGGTTGAGCCTTGCGCTACAATCGCCCCTCTTTCCACACTGGAGACCGTGGATGACCGACTTTTCCGGCCTGCCCCTGGTGATCGAAGCTGCAGACCTGCTGCCACGCCTGGATTCGCCGCAGCTGATCCTGGTCGACCTGAGCAGCGCCAACCGCTATGTCAGCGGGCATATCCCCGGCGCGCGCTTTGTCGAAGGCAAGCGCACCCAGCTCGGCCAGCCCCCGGCGCCCGGCCTGCTGCCAGCCCTGGGCGAGCTCGAAAAACTGTTCAGCGAACTCGGCCACCGCGCCGATGCCGTGTATGTGGTGTACGACGATGAAGGCGGCGGCTGGGCCGGGCGCTTCATCTGGCTGCTCGATGTCATCGGCCACGAGCGCTACCACTACCTCAATGGCGGTATCCAGGCCTGGCCGGCAGACAAGCTGTCCACCGCAGTGCCTGCCATTGGCAGCGCCCCGGTGCACCTGCACATAGACAGCGCACCCACTGCCACCCGCGAGTACCTGCAAAGCCGCCTGGGCGCCGATGACCTGGTCATCTGGGACGCGCGCGGCCCGCAGGAATTCAGCGGCGAAAAAGTGCTGGCAGCCAAAGGCGGCCACATCCCCGGCGCGATCAACTTCGAGTGGACCGCCGGCATGGACCTCAATGACCACCTGCGCATTCGCCAGGACATCAAACAAGTCCTCGAGCAACTGGGCATCACCCCTGACAAGGAGGTGATCACCCACTGCCAGACACACCGCCGCTCCGGTTTCACTTACCTGGTGGCCAAGGCCCTCGGCTACCCACGCGTCAAGGCCTACGCCGGCTCGTGGAGCGAATGGGGCAACCACCCGGACACGCCTGTAGAAGTCTAAGGAACCTGCATGAAATCCCGTCTGTTCATCATCAGCCAGTACCTGCTGCCGCACCACCTGCTGTCGCGGCTGGCCGGCTGCATCGCCGAGTGCCGCGTGCGCTGGTTCAAGAACGCCTTCACCGCATGGTTCGCCAAGCGCTACCAGGTGAACATGAGCGAGGCGCTGGTCGAAGACCTGAGCGCTTACGAGCACTTCAATGCGTTCTTCACCCGCGCCTTGAAACCTGGCGCCCGTCCACTGGACGAAACCCCGGGCGCCATCCTGTGCCCGGCCGACGGTGCGGTCAGCCAGCTTGGCCCAATCGAGCACGGCCGCATCTTCCAAGCCAAAGGCCACGGTTTCAGCGCGCAAGAGCTGCTGGGCGGTGATCCAGCCATGGCCGCGCCGTTCATGGGCGGCGAGTTTGCCACCATCTACCTGTCGCCCAAGGACTACCACCGCGTGCACATGCCGCTGGCCGGCACCCTGCGCGAAATGGTCTATGTACCGGGCCGCCTGTTCTCGGTCAACCAGACCACCGCAGAGAATGTCCCCGAGCTGTTCGCTCGCAACGAGCGTGTGGTCTGCCTGTTCGATACAGAGCGTGGGCCAATGGCTGTGGTACTGGTCGGCGCGATGATCGTCGCCTCGATCGAAACGGTATGGGCCGGGCTGGTCACGCCGCCCAAACGTGAGCTGAAGACCTTCCGCTACGACGAAGCCAGCCGCACGCCGATCCACCTGGAGAAAGGTGCCGAACTAGGCCGCTTCAAGCTGGGTTCGACCGCCATCGTGCTGTTCGGGCCGGAGCAGGTGAAGTGGGCTGAGAGCCTGGGTGCGGGTTCTGCAGTGCGCATGGGGCAGCAGCTGGCGGCGCCTGCGCAGGCTTGATTCGAGCCATATGAAAAAGGCCCTGCATATGCAGGGCCTTTTCATTGGGCCGCCATGCGGCCCCAGATTTACGGATCAGCCGCGGGCGTCGCGGTCACGCAGGCCCAGCAGGTACAGCACCCCGTCCAAACCCAAGGTGGAAATCGCCTGCTTGGCCGACTGGCGCACCAGCGGCTTGGCACGAAACGCCACGCCCAAACCGGCCAGCGACAGCATCGGCAGGTCATTGGCACCATCGCCCACGGCGATGGTCTGCTCCAGTTGCAAGCCTTCGTCACTGGCCAGCTTCTTCAACAAATCGGCCTTGCGCTGGGCATCGACAATCGGCTCAACAGCCACGCCCGTCACCTTGCCATCGACCACTTCAAGTTCGTTGGCGAACACATAGTCGATACCCAGGCGCGCCTGCACCTGACGAGCGAAATAGGTAAAGCCACCGGACAGAATCGCGGTCTTGTATCCCAGGCGCTTGAGCTCGGCAAACAGGTTCTCGGCACCCTCGGTCAGGCGCAGCGATGCCCCGATCTCGTCCAGTACCCCCACATCCAGGCCCTTGAGCAGCGCCATGCGCTCTTTGAAGCTGGCGCGGAAGTCCAGTTCACCGCGCATGGCGCGCTCGGTGATCGCCGCCACCTGCTCACCCACACCCGCCGCCTTGGCCAGTTCGTCGATGACTTCGGCCTCGATCAGCGTGGAGTCCATGTCGAACACCGCCAGGCGGCGGTTGCGGCGGAACAGATCGTCCTTCTGGAAGGCGATGTCGACGCTCAGCTCTTCAGCCAAGGCAAAGAAGTCGGCACGCAGGGCCTGGGCATCGCTCGGCACACCGCGCACGGAGATCTCGACGGCTGCCTTACCCTTGTCGGTTTCGGCATCCAGTGCCACCCGGGCCGACAGGCGCTCGATACGCTCGATGGTCAGGCCGTACTGGCTGATCACCGCACTCACCCGCTGCAGCTGCTCGGGTGTGATCTTGCGGCTGAGCAGGGTAACGATGTGGCGCGCTTCGCCATGCCCATCGGCCCAGTGCTGGTAGTCCGCCTCGGAAATCGGCGTGTAACGGGCCTGCAGGTTCAGTTCGTGGGCTTTGGCCTGCACGCTTTGCAACAGCGCGGTAGCCACTTCGTTGTCCGGGATGTCGACCAGGATGCCAAACGACAAGGTGCCGTGCATGACCGCCAGGCCGATGTCGAGGATACTCACACCGCCCTGTAGCAGGACGCCGGTGATAGCCGCAGTGAGACCGGGACGGTCCTCACCGGTGATGTTGATCAGGACGATTTCGCGCACAACCTGGCTCCGACTTCGATGAAAAATGCGCATTCTACCGATTTTCCATGACCATCGGGCGCCAACGATACTTTGCCGACAAAACCCGGCTCGCTATACTCCCCCCACTTTCATGCCATTAAGAGCCGAGCTCTGTGAACCGGCCCACGCCAGTCAAACCAGACAATTTCTTCCTGATGATCTATCGCGCCCTGAGTCAACGTCGCGTGCCGCTGGCACTGCGCATCGCCTGCACCAACATTTTCCTGGTGGCGCTGGCGCTGGTGATCTACGCCTGCGTGATGGGCCTGCAGTTCAAGCAGGCCATGCATGAGCAGGCCGATGCCTTGGGCCAGAGCCTGACCACCCAGACGGCCACATCGGCCACCGAGCTGCTGGTGTCCAATGACATCCTCAGCCTCAACGTGCTATTGGGCAACCTGGTTAAAAACCCGCTGGTGGCCCATGCCGCAATCTACAGCGTGGATAACCGCATCCTCGCCGAAGCGGGCCAGCGCCCGCGCAACAGCCTGCTGGGCGAGGCCGAAGGCCTGTACCAGACCAAAATCACGTTCCAGGACGTGACGGCCGGGCAGCTGCGCATCAGCCTGGACATGAGCCAGTTCCAGCAACCGATGCTGATCAGCCTGCAGAGCATGGGCATTCTGGCCGCTATCCTGCTGGCCCTGGCCTTGGCCCTCAGCTTGCGTCAGGGCCGCTTCATCACCCTGCCACTGCTGCAGCTGCGGGTATGGCTGCGCGACCCGCAGCCCTATACCCCGGCCACCGACCGCCAGGACGAAATTGGCGACATCGCCCGCCAGCTGCATGCACGCCTGGCCCCGCCTCCGCCCCCCGGAGCCGGAGCCTGAGGAAGAAGACGACGAGCAGTTCGACGACCTGCCCGCCGCTGCCCCGGCACCCAAGGCCGTACCGCGCGCCAAGGCTGCCCTGGAAGACGAGGATGACGACGAGGCCTTCGCCGGCCTGCTGGACGACGACACTGCCCCCAAGGCCGCCGCAGAGGTCGAGTCCGACGAGCCGCAGTACAGCGCCGTACTTGCCGTGCAGCTGGGCTCGCAGGAGCAACTGCGTCGCCTGCCACGCACACGCCTGGCCGAGCTGACCGAGCGCTACCGCGATTGCCTGGAGCACGCAGCCTCGCTCTACGACGGTGAAACCCACACGCTGAACGACGGCAGCACCTTGGTGCTGTTCCACAGCCGCGAGTGTGGCGAGGACTACCTGACCAACGCCATCTGCTGTGGCGAACTGTTGCGCGCCCTGGGCCACGCCCTGCAGATCGAGGTAGCCGACAGCGGCATTACCCTGCAACTGCAGCTAGGCCTGGTCTTGGGCAACGACCTGCATGGGCTGGAACTGGTTGACCTGTTGATGGCCGAGAAGGTCCAGGATGCCCTGGCGTTGTCGCAGCACAGCCGCAACCTGTTGCTGGTGGAGCGGCAAATCAACGATGACGCCCTGATCCGCCAGCGCGCACGTATTCGCCCGATCGCCAGCCCCGAAGGCGCCTGCTGTGTGGAGCGACTGATGGAGCCCTACCCGTCAATGCTGGAACGGCAACTGGCACGCATGCATGAGCACCGCGCCTGACAGGCATACGCTGCATCTACAGCGCATGTCTTGAGCCAGGCTGGTTTCCTTGCGATCACGTGCCTGGCGCAAGATCCAGCCAATAGCGCCCCCCCGGTAGGAGCGGGTTTACCCGCGAATACGGTAGCGGCGGCAACGGTGAACGGCGGGTGGAAATTGGCCAGCAGGGCCGGCCTCTTCGCGGGTAAACCCGCTCCTACAGCGGCCAGTATCAACCCCCGATGTGTGTCCACCCCAATCAGATGTAGGAGCGGGTTTACCCGCGAATACGGTAGCGGCGGCAACGGTGAACGGCGGATGAAAATTGGCCAGCAGGGCCTGCCTCTTCGCGGGTAAACCCGCTCCTACGAAGACCGGCAGATACAAAAAAGCCCGCAGCGAATGCGGGCTTTGTCGTATCTGGCCGTTTGATCAGAACCGATAAACTTCCATATCGGTGCGAATCGGCGAGGCCATCGGGATTTTGGGTTTCTCCGGCCCCTTCTTCACCTGCGTCGGTGCAGCGGGCTTTTTCGGTGCTTCTTCGGCAATCGCCGGCTGGTTGGCCAGCGGCTTCACCGCCGTGCTCAGCTGTTCCGCCAGCTTCTGCAGCAGTTGGCCCTGAGCCTGCACCTGCGACGACTCACTGCCCTCGTGCTGCTGCTCGAGGTGAATGATACGGTTGTCACGCACACGGCCACGGCGGTCAAGCAGACGCCACTGGGCATCCAGGATGGCCGGCTGGTTCTTGCCCGAGTCCAGGCGTGTAATCGACAACAGCACTTGCACGTCCGGGCTGAAGCCTGCGGTCGCCGGGGCCAGTACTACGCGTTGGCTGTCCAGGCGCCAGGCCAGTTGACGCACCAGCAGCTGGTCGATATCCGATGAAAGGCTGCCAGCCCAACGACCGTCGGTCGCCGCGCTCAGGCTGCCATCAGGTTGACGCTGCAGAAACGTCTCACGCTGAAGGTAATCGGCCACCGATACCGGGCCGAGTACCACGGCCATGCCCGCACTCTGCGACGGCTGGCCAGGATCACCACTGTCGAGCTGATACAGGGCAACCGGCTGATGCATGGTGCACCCGCCAAGGCCCAGCAGGCCAGTCATCAACAGCGCAAATGGAAGGCGCAGAAATTTCATCATCCCATCCAGGCGGCTGCCACAAGGCACACCGCAGTGATACATGTAGATTCAAACGGGCACACGGCCACGCCGGCACCGCAAGGGGCATATCATCCGCGAAATAACCGTCCGACTCCAGCATTTCTGCCCGAAACGGCGTTGAAATTGCCGTTCCAGACATTACAACCGGTTATGTCGGCACTTCCACCTGCAACCCATCGACGCGCTGGAACCCGCGTGGCAGCTTGCTGCCGCGCCGACCGCGCTCGCCCTTGTAGTGCTCCAGGTCGTCCGCCTTCAAAGACAGGGTACGCTTGCCGGCTTGCAATACAAGGGTCGCGCCTTCGGGAATCACCGCCAGATCGGTAACAAATTCTTCACGGCTGGCCACCCGGTCACCCGGCACGCCAATGATCTTGTTGCCCTTGCCTTTACCCAGCTGCGGCAAGTCGCTGACCTTGAACACCAGCAAGCGGCCTTCGGTGGTCACGGCCGCCAACCAGTCCTGCTCGCGATCAGCTACTGGACGCGGGGTCATGACCTTGGCCCCGTTGGGCAAGCTGAGCAGGCCTTTGCCGGCCTTGTTCTTGGCCTGCAGGTCTTCACCCTTGACCACGAAGCCGTAACCGGCATCCGAAGCCACCACGTACAGCGCATCGTCGTCAGGCAACAACACACATTCGAAAGTCGCCCCCGGGGGCGGCGTCAGACGGCCAGTCAGCGGCTCGCCCTGGCCACGTGCCGATGGCAGGCTGTGGGCCGCCAGCGAGTAGCTGCGGCCGGTGGAATCGATGAGCACAGCAAACTGGTTGGAGCGCCCGGCCGCGGCGGCCTTGAATCCGTCGCCGGCCTTGTAGGAAAGGCCAGTGGCGTCAATATCGTGGCCCTTGGCGCAGCGCACCCAGCCCTTCTCCGACAGCACCACAGTGACGGGCTCGGTCGGCATCAGCTCGTTTTCCGACAGGGCCTTGGCTTCGGCACGCGCTACGATCGGCGAGCGACGATCATCGCCATAGGTTTCGGCATCCTTGATCAGCTCGCTGCGCACCAGCTTGCGCAGTTTGGCCTCGCTCCCCAGCAAGGCCTGCAGCTTGGCTTGCTCCTTCAGCAACTCATCCTGCTCACCGCGGATCTTCATCTCTTCCAGGCGCGCCAACTGCCGCAGGCGGGTCTCGAGGATGTAGTCAGCCTGGATCTCGGTCAGCTCGAAACGTTCGATCAGGGCCTGCTTGGGGTATTCCTCGGTACGGATGATGTGGATCACTTCATCCAGGTTGAGGAATGCGGTGAGCAAACCGTCCAACAGGTGCAGGCGCCTCTCGACCTTATCCAGACGGTGCTGCAGGCGGCGACGAACGGTATTGGTGCGGAACTCCAGCCACTCCACCAAGATGGTTCGCAGGTTTTTCAACTGCGGCCGGCCGTCCAGGCCGATGATATTCACGTTGACCCGATAGGTGCTTTCCAGGTCGGTGGTAGCGAACAGGTGCTGCATCAGCTCGTCGACATCGACGCGGTTGGATCGCGGGATGATGACAATACGGCACGGGTTCTCGTGGTCCGACTCGTCGCGCAGGTCGGCGACCATCGGCAGCTTCTTGGCCTGCATCTGCGCGGCAATCTGCTCCAGCACTTTGGCCCCGGAGACCTGGTGCGGCAGCGCAGTGACGACGATATCGCCATCCTCGACGCGGTACACGGCACGCATGCGGATCGAGCCGCGGCCGCTTTCGTACATCTTGAGAATTTCAGCCCGCGGCGTGACGATCTCCGCCTCGGTCGGATAATCCGGCCCCTGGATGTGCTCGCACAACTGCTCGATGGTTGCCTTGGGCTCATCGAGCAGTCGCACACAGGCACTGGCCACCTCTCGCAGGTTGTGCGGCGGCACGTCGGTGGCCATGCCCACGGCGATACCGGTGGTACCGTTGAGCAGGATGTTGGGCAGGCGCGCAGGCAGCACGGCCGGCTCCTGCAATGTGCCGTCGAAGTTCGGCACCCAGTCCACGGTACCCTGGCCGACTTCGCTGAGCAGCACTTCAGCGTAGCGTGACAGCCGCGCCTCGGTGTAGCGCATGGCGGCGAACGACTTCGGATCATCCGGCGCACCCCAGTTGCCCTGGCCATCGACCAGGGTGTAGCGGTAGCTGAACGGCTGCGCCATCAGCACCATGGCCTCGTAGCAGGCCGAATCGCCATGGGGATGGAACTTGCCGAGCACGTCACCGACGGTACGTGCCGACTTCTTGTGCTTGGCATCGGCATCGAGCCCCAACTCGCTCATGGCGTAGACGATGCGGCGCTGCACCGGCTTCAGGCCGTCGCCGATATGCGGCAAGGCACGGTCCATGATCACGTACATGGAGTAGTTGAGGTAGGCCTGTTCGGTGAAGTCAGCCAGCGAGCGGCGTTCTACGCCGTCCAGGCTGAGTTCCAGTGAGTCGCTCATGCGGGCCTCGTCATTTCAGGTTCTGGCGCAGCAGCATGGTGCCACCGCGCTGGGTAAATTCAAGTTGTTGCAGGGCACTCATGCCCAGCAGTACGGTGGCCCCATCCAGGCCCGGCACCACGATGGCGCGTACGTTCTGCAGGCGGATATCGCCCAGTTGCAGGCTGGTCAGGCGCGTGCGGTAGCCTTCGGTGCGGCCATTGGCGGTGCTCAGTAGCACCGGGCTACCGCGCTCCAGGCTCAGTTCATGAGCCAACGCCTCCGGGATCGCCACATCGGTGGCGCCGGTGTCGAGCATGAAATGCACCACCTGGCCGTTGATGGCACCATCCACCACGAAGTGGCCCTGGCCATTACTCAGCAGGCGCACTTCGATAAAGCCTTGACCATGCTCGGATTGCACCTGGCTGTTGGGATTACGCTGGCTGTCTTCCCACTGGCCGAAAAAACGCGTGGCAAGAAACAGCGCCGCCGCCCAAGCGACGATCATCAGCAACTTGCCCGCGCGCTTGCCCGGCGCCTGGCTCATGGTTTGGCGCTCCAGCCACCTTCCGGTGCGTCGAAGCGCCAGACGACTGGGCGGATTTCACCGTCGGCACGGGCGCCGTTGTTGTTGTCCAGGCCAATCCAGGCGCCCTTGGCATCGATCACCAGTGCTTCGGCCAGGCCAAACGGCTGCGCGTAGCGCCGTGACTCGACCAGCGCATCAGCAGCGAACGACCAGCACCGCTCGACCTTGCCACTGTCGACATCACGTCGGCACACCCGGTAGGCGTTGCGTTCGAGGGTAAACAGCTTGCCCTCGAACCAGGCCAGGTCAGCGAAGTCGCGCGACAGGGCCCTGGCATTGGGCATCTGCGCGGGTTGCATTTCGACCCCCGCCTCGCTCAGCAGCACGCAACCACGCCCGCAGGTCCAGACCGACTGCTGGCGCTCGATAGCCAGCAGGCCACGGCGCTCACGCTCGGCAGCCAGCCACAGGCGGTCACCCGCGGGGTTGATCGCCAGGCCTTCGAACAGGGCATTGAAGTTCAGCAGCATGCCGCTTGCCCGGGCCTGGCGCACCATGGCCGAGTCGATCCTCAACCAGTCCGGCTCGCCTTCCAGCGGCAATTGCAGCACCGCGGCATGCGCCTCGCTGACCAGATAGAGGTTACCCGCCTGATCACAGGTGATACCTTCGAAATCCAGCTCGCCACCGCGAATGTACGATGCCGCCCAGTTGCGCGACTTCAACCCCCATGGCAGGCCGCTTTCCGGGACAGCCGGCGGGGTGAAGGTAAGCGGCTGCGCGCGCCAGGTGGGGTTCTGCTGATCGAAGCGGTAGATACGGTCGTCGTCACGGTCGGACACGCCCCACAACCCGCCCCGGCATTCCACCAGCCCCGACAGGTTGCCACCGCGCATACCGTCGATCGGGTGCTCGGCTGTCATCTTCAGCTCTGGCCAGTTGCCCGCCAGGGAAGGCAGGGCAACCAGCGCCAGGCAAACGGCAAGTACTTGCCGAATCAAACCATGACCTCGGCCAGGTTGCCCTTGGTTTCCAGCCAACTCTTGCGGTCACCGGCGCGCTTCTTGGCCAGCAGCTTGTCCATCAGCTCGCAGGTGGCTTCTACGTCGTCCAGGGTCAGCTGCACCAGGCGCCGGGTGTTCGGGTCCATGGTGGTTTCGCGCAACTGCGGCGGGTTCATCTCGCCCAGGCCCTTGAAGCGTGTTACCTGCGGCTTGCCGCGCTTCTTCTCGGCCACCAGGCGGTCGAGGATGCCGTCACGCTCGGCTTCGTCGAGGGCGTAGTAGATTTCCTTGCCCAGGTCGATGCGGTACAGGGGCGGCATGGCCACGTAAACGTGCCCAGCTTCGACCAGTGCCCGGAAGTGCTGAACAAACAGCGCACACAGCAATGTGGCGATGTGCAGACCATCGGAGTCAGCGTCGGCGAGGATGCAAATCTTGCCATAGCGCAGCTGCGCAAGGTCGGTTGCCCCCGGATCGACGCCAATGGCCACGGCAATGTTGTGCACTTCCTGGCTGGCCAGGACTTCGCCACCATCTACTTCCCAGGTGTTGAGGATCTTGCCGCGCAGCGGCAGGATGGCCTGGAATTCCTTGTCCCGCGCCTGCTTGGCCGAACCACCGGCCGAGTCACCCTCGACCAGGAACAACTCGGCACGCATCGGGTCCTGGCCCGCACAATCGGCCAGCTTGCCGGGCAATGCCGGGCCCTGTGTGATGCGCTTGCGCTCGACCTTCTTGCTGGCCTTGAGGCGGCGACCGGCGTTGCTGATGGCCAGTTCTGCCAGTTGCATGCCCAGCTCGGGGTGGGCGTTGAGCCACAGGCTGAAAGCGTCCTTGACCACACCGGAGACGAACGCGGCGGCCTCGCGCGATGACAGGCGCTCTTTGGTCTGCCCGGAGAACTGCGGGTCCTGCATCTTCATCGACAGTACGAAGGTGATGCGCTCCCAAACGTCTTCCGGCGCCAGCTTCACCCCGCGCGGCAGCAAGTTGCGGAACTCGCAGAACTCACGCATGGCATCCAGCAGGCCCTGGCGCAGGCCGTTGACGTGGGTGCCGCCCTGGGCGGTGGGGATCAGGTTGACGTAGCTTTCCTGAATGCTGTCGCCGCCTTCGGGCAGCCACAGCAAAGCCCAGTCAACCGCTTCCTTGTTACCCGCCAGGCTGCCACAGAACGGCTCGTCGGGCAGGCGCTGGAATTCGTTGACCGAGTCGACCAGGTAGGAGCGCAGGCCATCCTCGTAGTGCCATTCCACCTTTTCGCCGCTGGCCTTGTCCTCGAAGCTGACCAGCAGCCCCGGGCACAATACCGCCTTGGCCTTGAGCACGTGCTTGAGGCGGCTGATGGAAAACTTGGGCGAGTCGAAGTACTTCGGGTCTGGGCTGAAGTACACGCTGGTGCCGGTGTTGCGCTTGCCGACCGAGCCGACCACTTCCAGCTCGCTGGCCTTGAAGCCATCGGCAAAGGTCATCTGGTATTCATTGCCGTCACGCTTGACGCGCACACGCACCTGCGTCGACAAGGCGTTGACCACCGAGATGCCCACCCCGTGCAGGCCGCCGGAAAACTGATAGTTCTTGTTGGAGAACTTACCGCCGGCGTGCAGCTTGGTAAGGATCAGCTCGACCCCGGACACGCCCTCTTCCGGATGGATGTCCACCGGCATGCCGCGGCCGTCGTCGCTGACTTCCAGCGAATGGTCGGCATGCAGGATGACCTGCACCGAGCGCGCGTGGCCGGCCAGTGCTTCGTCGACACTGTTGTCGATGACTTCCTGGGCCAGGTGGTTGGGGCGGCTGGTATCGGTGTACATGCCCGGCCGCTTGCGGACCGGATCAAGGCCCGAGAGGACTTCGATGGCGTCTGCGTTATAGGCGCTAGCGCTGGGATTGGCCATAGGGTCTCGTCGTCAGTCTGGTGAATGCAAAAAAGTCAAAATACAGAAAAATCGAGCGCCGCATACTGCCCACGGGCAATGCCAGCGAAGGCCAGCAGCGCCGGCAGGCGCTCGGCAAAGCCCTGGAAGCTGTGGTCGCCACCGGCCTGGATACGCAGGGCACAAGCACGGTAATAGCGCTCGGCGTGGCGATAGTCCAGGGTTTCATCGGCGGTCTGCAGCCACACTTGATAGCGGTCGGCATCGGCCGGGGCCGCCACTTCCAGCTCGGCCAAGGCCTGCACGTGATCGTGGGTCAGTTCCCAGGTTTCACCGCTGTAATGATTGCGCTGGGTGCCCAGGTAACCGTCAAAATGCTTGTGCGGGGTTACCGCCGGGTTGACCAGCAGGGCCTTGAGGCCATGGCGCTCGGCCAGATGGGTGGCATAGTAGCCGCCGAGCGAACTGCCCACCAGCAGTGGCGCCCCCAGTTCGGCGATGGCCGCTTCGAGCTGGACCATGGCTTGCCGTGGGTGGTGGTGCAGGGCCGGCACTCGCAGCTGGTCGGCCAGGCCGAGCTGCTGCATGACTGCCTCCAGCTGACGCGCCTTGGTCGAAAGCGGCGAGCTGTTGAAGCCATGGATATAGAGGATGGAACCCGACATGCTGCCCCCGGAATCTGTGGCTTCGCGCCTGATAATGCGGGCGCAGGGACGCGCAGTGTAGCGCGTTCGCCGGGTTTTGGCGCCGCACAGGGGTTTTAGCAACACATTCTTCAACAGCTTTGAGAGTGCCGGGGGCGCTTTGCGCCCCTATCGCGACACAAGGCCGCTCCCACAGGGGTACGCGATCTCCTGTGGGAGCGGCCTTGCGTCGCGATAGGGCTGCGCAGCAGCCCCAAAATCATCAATAGCCAGGGCTATCGAAGTCGAGACTCACCTCGAAATCCAGCGCCCGCTCCACCCCGGTCTCCAGCCGCCCGTCGGCATGCAGGCGCAACCAGCGGTACCCCGGATGCTCTTCGCTCACCTGGAAGTCTTCGCTGCGCGCCGCGAACTGAATGCAGGTCGACGGCGTGGCCAACAGGCGCCGCCCCTCTCGGACCTCATCCCATTCCTGATGCACATGCCCCCATAGCAAAGCCCGTACCTGTGGATATCCTTCAACGATATCGAACAGCGCCTGGGCATTGCGCAAGCCGATCGGCGCGATCCAGGCGCAGCCGATGTCCACTGGCTGATGGTGGAAGCACACCAGGCAATGCCGCTCGCCGGCCTCTTTCAAGGCGGCTTCCAGTACGGCCAGCTGGTCATCTTGCAAAAACCCGTGGGTAGCACCCTGCACGGCGGTGTTGAGCATGACCACCCGCCACGCGCCGATATCGGTCACCGCCTGCACCAGTTCCGGCGCCACCTGCGCCATCACCTGAGCCTCGTCATGGTTGCCCGGCAGCCAGCGAGTGGGTACGGCAAACGGTGCGGTCAGCTCACGAAACGCTTCATAGGATGCCACGCTGGCATCCTGGGACAGGTCGCCCGTGCACAGCAGCAAGTCGACAAGCGGCTGCTCGCGCCGCACCTGGGCCACCACGTGGCGCAGGCTGTCTCGGGTCTTGAGGCCCAGCATGCTGCCAGCCGGGTCGGCGAACAGGTGGGCATCGGTCAGTTGCACCACATGCACGGGGCGGGATTGGTCTGGCGGCGACAACGGCCATCTCCTCGAATGGATTCAGCGGGAATTATGGCTGTGCGACGGTGACGAGCAAACACCCGCAACCGACTCACGTCACAATTCAGCGAACACTTGCCAGTTCGTGGCCGCAGGCCAGGCAGTGGCTGAGCCATTCACCCAGGAACAGGTTGAGCTGGGCCTTTTCGTCCGGCTGGTGCATGGCATCGTTCGGATACGGGTAGATGCTGCGCAGGCGCCGGGTGTGTTCGGCGCTGACCACTTCGGCCATGCGCGCATCGTGATACACCTGCACTTCCAGGTGTGGCACTGGCAACCACGGCAGGCTGTGTTCCTGGCGCACATGCAGGGTTGTGGTGTACGGGCAGGCCAGCACCACGTCGAGCACCAGCACGCCAAGCATCTGGTCACCCTGGGTCATGCCGATGCGGCGCGAGCTCTGGGTGGTGCGCATGTCGGGCAACAAGCGCATCAGCCGGGCGTAGTTGGCCTCGCAGGCTGCCTGCAGCCCGACCAGGTCGACTCGATAGCGCTCGCGCAGCAGGTTCACTTCCACATACCTCTTACTTCGTCACGGTTCAGCGCCAGCCATTGCAGGCCAATGATGGTGGCCGCATTGCAGATGCGCCCGTCGCGCACCGCCTGCAGGGCATCCTCGAACGCCCACACGCGTACGCGAATGTCTTCGCCCTCTTCCTCCAGGCCATGCAGCCCTCCCGCGCCCTCGCTGCTGCAACGGCCGAGGAACAGGTGAACGTATTCGTCACTGCCGCCGGGCGACGGGAAGTAGCGGGTCATCGGCCACAGGGCGCTGAACGTCAGGCCTGCTTCTTCTTCAGCCTCGCGATGGGCGACTTCCTCGGGCTGCTCGTCTTTGTCGATCAGCCCGGCAACCATCTCGATCAGCCAAGGGTTGGCGACCTTGTCCAGTGCGCCCACGCGGAACTGCTCGATCAGCACCACTTCGTCGCGCACAGGGTCGTACGGCAGCACGCATACCGCATCGTGGCGCACAAACAGTTCGCGACTGATCTCGCGCCCCATGCCCCCGGCAAATAGCTCGTGGCGCAGGCGTAACTTGTCGAGCTTGTAAAAGCCCTGGAAGCAATTGGCCCGCTCGATGATTTCGAAGCCCTTGGGCACAGCGTTCAACGCGTCTGACATGGAAATCCTCATTACCTCAAATACTGCTTCGCGCCATCCTACTCCGCACGCCTGTTGGTTTCACCCCTTTCCAGCAACCGCTGGCGCACTCGGGACAGCAGCCCTTCACTCTGTTAGCTTAGTGGCGAACTGAAGGCCGCGCAGACGGTCAAAGGCCGACTTTTCCCTGTTCTGCAAGGATCATCATGACACTTGTCAAACTGACTTCCGTGGCCGTGCTGGCACTCGCTCTGGGCGCCTGCCAGAGCCTGTTCACGCCCAACTACCGGGCCCCGCTCGAGGTCAAGCGCGACGCCTGGGAGCATGTCAAACCCGGCTGCAGCGAGAGCGACTGCCCGCTGGTGAACATCGACATGATCCACTTCCCGGCCCTGCCCAAGCTCGACGGCATCGTCGAAAAACGCCTGCTGCAACTGACCGAAGACAATCAGCATGGCACCGCACCAGCCACCCTGCAGGCCTACGAACAGCAATATCTGGCCAGTGCCGACAAACGTAACAGCAGCTACTTGCAAGCCAAGGTACGCGAGCAGCATGACGGGCTGGTGATCATCGAGTTGTCCAGCTACCTGGACAGCGGTGGCGCCCACGGCATGCCCGGGCGCGGCTTCATCAACTATTCACGCAAGCTGGACAAGGTGCTGACCCTGCAGGACATGCTGGTGCCCGGCCAGGAAGACACCTTCTGGAAAACCGTCGAAGAATCGCACCGTGCCTGGCTGATGAGCGTGGGAATGGACAAGGATGCCGAGTTCGTCAAAACCTGGCCGTTCAAGAAATCGCCGCACGTCGCCCTGACGTACGGCGCGGTGGTGGTCAAGTACGAGGTCTATGCCATCGCGCCCTATTCCATGGGCCACGTGGAGCTGAAGATCCCCTACCCGCGCCTGAATGGCGTACTCAAGCCTGAACTGTTTCCCGGCCGCGGCTGAGGCTTAGCAGCCCATGCAGCACACCTGCCAGCAGCAATGCGGGCAGGGTAGCGCCCAGTTCCGGCGCCTTGGCGGCAATCAGGTGATAGGCCACCGCCCCGGCAAACCAGGCCACCAACGCCTGCCAGTGCAAGCCATTGACCTGCGCTGGCAGACGGCGTCGACGGACCACGTAGTGGTCCATCAGCACCACGCCGAACAGCGGTGCGAACACCGAGCCGATCAGCAACAGGAAGTTTTCGTACTGTGCCAGTGGCGCCAACAGGGCAATCAGGGTGCACAACACGCCGATGGCCAACGCCAGGTGCTCGACCTTCAGCGGTAGCAGCACACCGGTGGAAACCGCCGCCGAGTGGATGTCGGCGAAGGCCTTTTCCGACTCGTCCAGCAGAATAAGCAGCAGCGGAATCCCCATGCCGGCGCCCGCCAGGGCCAGCAGCAAGGCATTGACTTCGCCATTGGCGGCGAACGCCAGCGTGTAGGCCACGCCCAGGCTCATCAGCCAAGTGTTGCCGATGAAGTAGCCAACGACCGTGCCGCCGAACACATGCTTGCCATTGCGGGCAAAGCGCGAGTAGTCCGCGATCAGCGGCAGCCAGGACAGCGGCATGGCGATGACGATATCGAAGCCAACCGCCAGCGACATCGAACCATCCCCGGCTCGGTTCCACAGCTCCGCCAGGTCGGCCTTGGCGAACAGGTTCCAGGTCAGCCACAGACAGGCGCCCAGCAACAACCAGATGCCCCAGGCGCGCAGCACCTTGCGCACGAAGGCCAGTGGCCCGCTGACAGCCAGCAGGGTGGCCAGGGCACCGAAGCACAGCGTCCAGAGCATGGGGCTGTTCCAGGCACTTTCCTCACCGAACGCTCGCGCACCCAGCAAGCTGGCAGCATCGCGCATGACGATAATCTCGAAAGCGCCCCAACCCACCAGTTGCAGCAAGTTGAGCAGCGCCGGCAAGCGCGCGCCATGGCTGCCCAGGCTGAGTTTCAGGGTGCCCATGGCGGACAGGCCGGTGTCGCTGCCGATAACCCCCGCCGCACCCAGCAACAGCACACCGACACCGGTGCCCAGGGCGATGGCCAGCACGGCGCCAGCAAGGCCTAGGCCTGGCGCCAGCATGGCGCCGACCTGCAGCACCATCAGGCCGATGCCCAGGGAAAACCACAGTGAAAACAGGTCGCGAGCACCGAAGATGCGCTGCTGGATGGGGATTGGATGGTCGGGAGAGAACTGGCTGGGTGATGTCATGGTTGGCGCTCGCCGGCAATATTGTTGGTGTTCCTGGCGAGGACTTCGTCCTCGTATCCCGACGCAAGGCCGCTCCCACAAAAACCACGCAGGCTTCGAGGCTTGCGCGGTTGAGCTGCGCCCCAGATGTTGGACGGTCGGTGCTAGGCTACCTCAGCTTGAGTTCTGTAAGCCACAGGACTCAGGCCGTTGAGTTTCATTTTAATGCGGTCATGGTTGTAATAGTGGATGTACTCATCCAGTCCCGCCTGTAGCTCTGCGACGCTTTTGAAGCGCTCACGGTAGAAGTATTCCGATTTCAGCGTGCCGAAAAAACTCTCCATCGCGGCGTTGTCCAGGCAGTTACCTTTGCGTGACATGCTTTGCTCAAGCCCTGCTTCCTTCACACGTGCACAGTAATCAGGGTATCGGTAGTGCCATCCTTGGTCCGAGTGCAGCAGTGGTTTGTTGCCCGCCGGAAGCAGTTGAATCGCGCGCTCCAGCATTTCGCCGACCAAGGTGAAGCGCGGTCTGGTGTCGGTGCGATACGTCACGATTTCGCCGTTGTACAGATCCATTACAGGCGAGAGGTACAGCTTTTCACCCGCCACTTTGAACTCAGTGACATCGGTAACCCACTTCTGGTTAGGCTGATCAGCCTGGAAATTACGCTTGAGAATATTAGGCGCGGCTTCTCCCATCAGGCCCCGATACGCCTTGTACTTCTTCGGACGGACCGTGCACTTGAGGTCTAGAGCAGCCATCAGCCGGCGCACCTTTTTACTGTTAACCAACTGCCCAGAACTGCGCAGCGCAGAGGTAACCCGCCGATAACCATAACGACCGCGATGTCGGTCGCAGATCTCCTGGATCGAGATTTTGAGAGAGGCACACTTATCCCCGGCCTCAAGCAGCCCTAGCTGGTAATAGTAAGTACTGCGTGGCAGGCCGGCAGCCTTGAGCAGATCGGCAAACGGGTAGTGTTCGCGCAAAGCCCTTACTAGCCGGGTTTTTTCCTGGCTTTCTTCAGCCTCGCCTTCTCCTCGTCGAGCTCCTCGAGCTTTTTTAGGTAGGCGTTCTCCGCTTCAAGCTGGCGAAGTCTCTTGAGCAGCTCCGCATGGGTAAGCTCCTCGATAGGTTTGGGAGCGGTCTCTTCGGGCTTGCGCGGGGCTTTAGGCATAGGGTTAACCAATATCTTTTTGCTTGAGGACAGGGCTTGGAAGCCGCCACTGTAATACTGTTCCTCCCAGTGCCGCACCTGAGATGAGTTACCCAGGTTGAACAACGCTGCGGTGGCCCGGAGCGACAGCTTCTCGCGCCACATACGGTAGAGCACAGAAAGCTTGAACTCGCTGCTGTAATGACCGCCAGGCTTCTCGAAGCTGGCCTCACCATGTAACTGATAGGACATGACCCAACGGCGCAGCAAAGTCGGATCGATTTGAAACAGCGCCGCGATGTGGCGAAAGCCTCGGCCACGCTTGAGGAAAGCCTGGATGGCTGACTGCTTGAATTGTGTTGAGTACTTGCTCATGAAAACCCCCAGATGATGGACAGATGTCCAACATCTGGGGCGCAGCTCAGGTCCTTGTGGGAGCGGCCTTGCGTCGCGAAAGGGCCGCAAAGCGGCCCCAGCGTGCTTAGACTTTGTGGTACAGCTGGCTGCCTTCCTGGCGGAACCGCTCGGCCTGCTCACGCATGCCTTGCTCGACCGTCACATCCACGGCCTCGATCTTGGCTGCGTACTCACGCACTTCCTGGGTGATCTTCATCGAGCAGAACTTCGGCCCGCACATCGAGCAGAAGTGCGCGACCTTGGCCGATTCCTTCGGCAGGGTCTCGTCGTGGAAAGCGCGGGCAGTGTCAGGGTCGAGGCCCAGGTTGAACTGGTCTTCCCAACGGAACTCGAAACGCGCCTTGGACAAGGCGTTGTCGCGAATCTGTGCACCCGGGTGGCCCTTGGCAAGGTCGGCGGCATGCGCGGCGATCTTGTAGGTGATGATGCCGGTCTTGACGTCGTCCTTGTTCGGCAGGCCCAAGTGCTCCTTCGGCGTGACGTAGCAGAGCATGGCGCAACCGAACCAGCCGATCATCGCCGCACCAATGCCCGAGGTGATGTGGTCGTAACCCGGCGCGATGTCGGTGGTCAGTGGGCCGAGGGTGTAGAACGGCGCCTCGTCGCAGCACTCCAGCTGCTTGTCCATGTTCTCTTTGATCAACTGCATCGGCACGTGGCCGGGGCCTTCGATCATGCATTGCACGTCGTGCTTCCAGGCAATCTTGGTCAGCTCGCCGAGGGTTTCCAGCTCACCGAATTGCGCGGCGTCGTTGGCGTCGGCAATCGAGCCAGGGCGCAGGCCGTCGCCCAGCGAGAAGCTGACGTCGTAGGCCTTCATGATTTCGCAGATTTCGTCGAAGTGGGTGTACAGGAAGTTTTCCTTGTGGTGCGCCAGGCACCACTTGGCCATGATCGAGCCACCGCGGCTGACGATGCCGGTGACGCGCTTGGCGGTCAGGGGCACATAGCGCAGCAACACACCGGCGTGAATGGTGAAGTAGTCCACGCCCTGTTCGGCCTGCTCGATCAGGGTGTCGCGGAACAGTTCCCAGGTCAGGTCCTCTGCCACGCCGTTGACCTTTTCCAGGGCCTGGTAGATCGGCACGGTACCGATCGGCACCGGCGAGTTGCGAATGATCCACTCGCGGGTTTCGTGGATGTGCTTGCCGGTGGACAGGTCCATGACCGTGTCCGATCCCCAGCGGATGCCCCAGGTCAGCTTGGCCACCTCTTCCTCGATCGAGGAACCCAGGGCGCTGTTGCCGATGTTGCCGTTGATCTTCACCAGGAAGTTGCGACCGATGATCATCGGCTCTACTTCCGGGTGGTTGATGTTGGCCGGAATGATCGCGCGGCCACGGGCGATTTCCTGGCGAACGAATTCAGGGGTGATTTCTTTCGGGATGTTGGCACCGAAGCTGTGGCCGGCATGTTGCTCATTCAGCAGGCCGGCGGCGCGGGCCTCCTGCAGCTTCATGTTTTCGCGGATGGCCACGTATTCCATTTCGGCGGTGATGATGCCCTGACGGGCATAGTGCATCTGCGAGACGTTGGCGCCGGCCTTGGCACGACGCGGGTTGCGCACATGGGCGAAACGCAGCTTGGCCAGCTCTGCATCGTTCAGGCGCTGCTGACCGAAGTCGGAGCTCAGGCCTTCCAGGCGCTCGGTGTCACCGCGGGCTTCGATCCACGCCGAACGCACATCGGCCAGGCCTTTGCGCACGTCGATGATCACGTCGGGGTCGGTGTACGGGCCAGACGTGTCATACACCAGCACCGGGGCGTTGGACTCGCCGCCGAAATCGGTCGGGGTGTCATCCAGGCTGATTTCACGCATGGGGACACGGATGTCCGGGCGCGAGCCTTCGACATACACCTTGCGCGAACGCGGAAAAGGTTGCACGGACTGCTGATCGACTTGTGCCGATTCGCTGAGGTTGATCGCTTTTTCTTGTTTGGTCATCACAGGCTCTCCTGACGGCTTCCTAGCAGTGGAATGTCGGGGTGAACCTGAAACGCGCGGACGCACCCTCTTTGGGTGCAGTGCCGGACATGGGGGGTGCCTGAAGCTGTATGCAGCTGTGACAATCCCGGACCTGGCACAAGAGGCTCCCCGGGAAGGCGAGCAATCTTGTTCCCTACGCAGGCGCTAACCTGATCAGGTTCAACGGGATCCGCACCTCTGCGATCTCAGCCTTTGCTTCAAGGCACCCCGACAAGAACATGCGCAGTCTAGACTGGAGTGGTCAGCAAAGCCAAGCAGGTAAATGCGCGGATGATGAAAGGCACACCGAGCGATTGTTGCCGGGTGCGCATGGCACTACACTGGCCCATCGCTCGATACTCAACAGTTCAGTAATTAATTTCGTACAAGGATTGCCTCTATGCTGCGCAAACTCTCACTGGCGATAGCCGTGTCTTGTGCGTCCAACGGAGTGGTCTGGGCAGCGGACGTGCCTTCGACAGTCAAAACCGATCTGGTCAGCGTCTACCAGGAAGCAGTGGACAACAACGCTGACCTGGCTGCAGCACGCGCCGATTACGGGGCACGCCGCGAAGTGGTGCCGCAGGCCCGCGCCGGGTTGCTGCCAAACCTGTCGGCCGGTGCCGAGATGATGAACACCCGCACCAAGCTGGACGAGCCGTCCATGACGTCCAATCGCAGCGGCAACGCCTGGAGCGCGACCTTGGCTCAGCCGATCTTCCGCGCTGATCGCTGGTTCCAGTTGCAAGCCGCCGAAGCAGTCAACGAACAGGCAGCACTGGAGCTGTCGGCGACCGAGCAAAACCTGATCCTGCAAACCGCGCAAAACTACTTCGCCGTCCTCCGCGCCCAGGACAACCTGGCCGCCACCAAGGCAGAAGAAGCCGCCTTCAAGCGCCAGCTGGATCAGTCCAACGAGCGTTTCGACGTGGGCCTTTCGGACAAGACCGACGTGCTGCAATCCCAAGCCAGTTATGACACTGCACGGGCCAACCGGATCATCGCCGAACGCCAGGTGCAGGATGCCTTCGAGGCCTTGGTGACCCTGACCAACCGTGAGTACACCTCTATCCAGGGCGTGGTGCATAGCCTGCCGGTACAAGTGCCAACGCCCAACGATGCCAAAGCCTGGGTCGAAACCGCCGGGCGCCAGAACCTCAACCTGCTGGCCACCAACTACGCGGTTTCTGCCGCAGAAGAGACCCTGCGTCAGCGCAAGGCCGGGCATGCACCGACACTGGACGCCGTGGCCAAGTACCAGAAGGGTGACAACGACAGCCTTGGCTTCACCAACCCGGCGCCGCAGCAAAACGTGCGCTACGGCGGCGACGTCGAGCAGACCAGCGTTGGCCTGCAACTGAACATACCGATCTACAGTGGCGGCCTGACCAGCTCGCAGGTACGCGAGGCTTACCAGCGCCTGAGCCAGAGCGAGCAACAGCGTGAAAGCCTGCGCCGCCAGGTCGTGGAAAACACCCGCAACCTGCACCGCGCAGTGAACACCGATGTGGAACAGGTACAGGCGCGCAAGCAGTCGATCATTTCCAACCAGAGCGCGCTGGAAGCCACCGAAATCGGCTACCAGGTCGGTACCCGCAACATCGTCGACGTGCTTGATGCCCAGCGCCAGCTGTACACCTCGGTGCGCGACTACAACAATAGCCGTTACGACTACATCCTCGACAACCTGAGCCTGAAGCAGGCAGCCGGCACCCTGAGCCCGCAAGACCTGCAGGACCTGAAGCGCTACCTGAAACCTGACTACAACCCGGACAAGGACTTCCTGCCGCCGGACCTGGCGGCAGCAGCGGCCAAGAACTTCGAGCGCAGGCCTTGAGGTAGGGGCTGGACCATTCGCGGGCAAGCCCACTCCCACACGTACCGTGCCAGGCCTGAAGGCATGATGCACCTGTGAGAGCTGGCTTGCTGGCGATAGGCCTCCAATATCACTCCAGCCCTGAACGACAACGCCTAGGCGGCTACGGCAATCGTCGAGTCGATGCGTTGCGCCGACATATCACCGATAAGCACAGGCCCCGCAGGTTCAGGGGCGAACGCAGCCATTGCGTCAACAAGATTCCCCAGGCTCGGTAGCGAGTGCTCGACAGCAACCAGCGATGACCCTGCTGAAAGGGCGGAAATCTCAGGCACGGCAACCGCTTCAGATGTGACCATTGCCGGCTGCGCAAAGATAAAGTCCTCCGCGGTCACCTGCGCAACTTCGAGCGCATCCAGGTACAGCATCTTCACAATACCTTCCTGCCCCGGCACTGCCTGGGTATCAACGGCTACACCGTGAATCTGCGCAAAGTCATTGAGTTTGAAGCGCTGGACTTTGCTGACGTGCAGATCCTCGAAGCGACTGATGCCTACCTGGGTCAGGTCAATCTTGTCGATACCGTGTCGGAACCCCCGAAGGGTGTTCTTGTAGTCGCTCACACCTTCTTGTTTTGTCACCAGAAACACGCTGGGCGCAACCGTCGGCGGGGAATATACCGTGCCTGCCAAAGAAGCCACCAACTGCCCGGATGCGTCACTGGCAAGCGACACGCCACCTGCACCACCGGTAAGCAGAACATTCGCGGTGACAGGCGGGGTCGTCTGCTCTTCAGGGCTGCCCTCGAAATAACCTGGCGCAGCGGTGAAAGCGTCAAGGAAACGGAAGTTCGCTGACCGCAGTTCGGCAATCGTAGTGTCCGCAAGCGTCAGCTTCTGCCCACTGCCAAGGTCGAGCACAGTCGAATTGCCGTCCTGTTGCATCTGCAAGTCAGCAAACCCTGAACCACCAAAGCCGACCAGGTCGATCACCTCACGCGAAGTCTCGAACTGCTTGAGTACATCGTTACCGCCTGCACGCCTGTGGATGACAAAGCGGTCGGTACCCTCACCCCCCTTGAGGAGATTGTACCCACGGCCACCATCCAGTAATGCCCCGGCGGGCCCGGCGATCAAGGTATCGTCGCCATCACCACTGATAAGGTTTTGCACCGAACCAGGGGCTATGGTGAGCGCCGCACCGGCAATACTGGCGCTGCCGCTGGCCAGATCCACCGAGATACTGCGACTTACTGCAGCCGCGTTCAACGTATTGCGCCCGCCAGCGGTGCCGCTGATGGCATCGTCAAGCTTCGCGCGCCCTGGGTTTTCTGCCACCAGGTTCGCGTAGTCGTCGGTGAAGTAATAGACATCATCGGTGGTGCCGGGGCTGCCGACGAGGCGCAGCGTCCAGCGATCAAGCGTTAACGGTAAGCCAGCAACAGCATTACGCACCTCAAGCTTCCACTCCCCAGCCGAGCGCTCTGCGCGATGATGGGTCGACATGAACCCATATTTGAACGCCCCTGAACGCGAATCGCCCAGATCGTCATCACCAGAGCCCGGCGCCTTGCCTGTGCGATCGAGCAGTACGCTGCGCGTGCCGCCAGGCGACACCAGCGTGAGCGTCATGTCGCCAAGGCGGCCGACCATCGAGTGGACATCGACCTCCACATGCTCCACCAGCAAATCAGCCGGCAGGGTCAAAGACAAAGTCGCAACCTGCCCCGCCGCAACCTGTTGAGCCACTGGTGCACTGCTGGCTGTCAGCAGCCGTTCATTGGCCTTGGTCGCCCGGCTCCCCCAGGACTCGGCAAGGCGCACCGCGGCGCGGGCGTCGATCATGCCAAAGCCGTAGTCGTGGCTGGCGTGCATGCCACCGCCATTCCAATTGCGCCCTGCGTTGTAAGCCCATTGGGTTGATGCGTCATCCACTTTGCGCGCAGACAGTGCGAGGATCTGCTGAACATCCCGATAACCCAACCCCGGGTTGGCCTGCAACATCAACGCCACCACGCCTGAGACGATCGGCGCGGCGAAGCTGGTGCCCTGAGTCGTGCTGTAGGCGCTGCCGACCGACGCACCGCGCTCCGCTTCAAGGCTGACGCCACTGGATAGAACATGGCTCCCCGGTGCAGCGACCAGCAAGCTGGAGCCTGGATTGGAAAAGGGTGCCGTGGCAGCTTGCAGTACCGAGAGGTCTGCCTTTGCGTTGATGGCCGCCACTTCAATGGCGTGGCGGTTGTTGTTGGTCAGCGAGCCCTGTGCATTACCGCCTTTATGGCGCTGGTTGCCACCAGAGGCGACGACGATGGTGCCTAGCCCACCACGGCCGTTGGTGGCGGCAAGCGTAGTGCTGAACGCCAGCGCCAGAGCAGTATCGACTTTTCCTTCTGGAACATTTGTAAGTCCGAAGTCCGTTTTGAAACCCCAACTGTTGTTGGCTATGTCGTAGTTGACCATTTGCCCCAGATTGGTCAGGTCATCGCCTTTGTTGGCCAGGTAGTGCCCGCCGATCTTCGCCTCATATGCGATGCCGATCCCTCCTTGATCATTGCGCGCGCCAACCATGACCCCAGCCACTTGAGTGGCGTGATTGGACGCCAGAGCGGGCAGCGTGCCATTGGTGCGTTGGGTTTGCAGCCAGATGGGATCGATATTCGGCTTGAGATCGGGGTGCCCGATGTCGAAGATTTCCGGCGCCACGGCAAACTCCCCACCCGGCTCGAACTGCCCTATCCTCACCCCCTTGCCCGTGAAGTCACGCCATACCGGCGCGACATTGATCTCGTCCAGATACCACTGCCGCCCCGACAGCGGGTCAGCGGGGGATTGTTCATGGCGCAACGTTACCGTTGCCCGCAAGGGTGCTGATGCAGCACTGCCCACCTCGGTCACACTCATGGAGGCGTTGCCGGCAGCATCGACCAAGTCGTAGCGGAAACTGACATCACCGTCATGGCCTGGCAACGGCGTGACCTCCACATCACCCTGCTCATTCAGCCGCACTGTTGCACCCTTGCCAGCGCTGACTGAGGCGATGCGCAATGGCCCGCTGCTGCCAAGTGGCTGGTCATTGCCCAGCAGCGCCGTTGCAGGGACTATCAGCGCCGTGTCAGTGGTGGCGAATGTAGCCAGTTGCTCAGGCGAGAGCCTGTCGCCGATTGGCATGGCGCCCCCGCCGAGAAGATCGATGGCAGCAATGTCGGCGAAGCTGAGTTTCTGGATGTTGCTCAAGCTCAGACGGCCATCTCGTCCCGCCACGGTGTCGGTGATCAGGTGGCCCGATTCGGTACGTGTGATCAGGTACTCGTCGTGAGCACCATGCAAACTGACCAGGTTGGTGCCTGCGCCTCCGTCGATCGTGGCATCGCCGCGTCCGGCCTCGATCACGTCATCGGCAGCACCGCCCGTAATCCGATCAGCGCCACCACCGGCGTAAATGATACTTCCGCCCGCCGAGGCCCGGATGCGATCCCCCTTGGGGCCCGCATAGATCACCGACTTGCCGGTACCGCCAATGATGTCGTTACGGCCTGTACCCCCCACAAGCACATCGTTGCCGCCCCCGCCAATCAGCAAGCTGTCGCCCGAGCCGCCCTTGATGAAAACTCCGCGTTGACCGCCGCTGGCGATGATGTCCTTACCCCGCCCGCCTTGCGCGATGGTCAGCCCGGCCTTGGCCATGTTCAGCCCAACGCCATGCTCCCCCACGATCAGTGCCGTGTCGCGCCCACCATTGCCCTGCATGTTCGCCCAATCGTCGCTGGCACTGATCACGAATACATCGTCGCCCGCCCCGCCGTGATAGGTGTTGCTGCCACCGCCACCAACCAGCCAACTGCCCTCTGGAGCCGCGGTCAAGACATCATCGCCCGCGCTGCCGTACAGCGTCTGTACGCCGAGCGCTGCGGCGTCCAGCGTGCTGCCTTGAGCACTCTGGCTGATGTAGGCCCTTCGGGAAGTGGGCCCGCTTGACGAAGTCAGTAGAGTGCCACCCTCCTGGGCCTCGATCCGATTACCGACGGTATCGGCGAGAAACCTCACCGCCAGTACTTCCCGGTCCTCACCATTAACAGTGAAAGCGCCTCGGGAAATGACCTCGTTACCCTGACGCACCTCTCCTACCGGCTCGACCTGGCCGAGCTTGATCTGGCTAATGCCATGCTCCTGCAATGCCCTCAGCTCACCGGCATCGGCACGCCCGTCGTGGTTGCCATCGACCCACACTTTCAATTGCGCCCACACGGCGTCTTCAACGTTGATGACGCCATCGGCGTTGGCGTCAACACTTGCCAGGGCGGCGAAGCCATCCTTGAACGGTGTTTCACCAGAGCTGCCGTCGCTGCCTGCCTTGCCGCCGTAGTATTCGGAGAACAGCTGGCTGACGTTGCTCACCTGGCCGGTACCGTTGTCATGCACCAGCATGCCGGTCAGCCGATCTGCCCAGCCGGTGCGGCGCAGTGAACCACTGTTATCGATATCGAACAGTACGCCTTCCTCGATACCCGTCAGGCCAACGCCCTTGCCGCTCAGGTCGAGCAAGAGCGGGTCGACAAACGTGTTCAGCGTAGTCATTGCTGCCAACCCGTTGAGTACCACGGCATTGCGCAGGCTGAAATCCGGTTGTTCATTGCCATCACGATAGAACTGAGCCAGATGCTGATTGGGTCGCACGTTGGGGTCGATCTGGAGCTCGCCGGGGCGAACACCACCGCTGGCCAAACTGCCCAACTGAGCGGAGGTGAAGTCGGTGTTGTCGAGGGTGCTGTCGGTGAATGCGATACTGTGGGTCAGGCGACGATCGACGTAGCCGTTGGAGACGTCATTGCGGATATCGTCCTGGCCTTGGAGGTCGCGGCGGGATTCGGTTGTGGGGGTGATTTCGATGTTCAAGGATGGATCTATAGCCCCTGGGTTCTCAGAATCTACGAGTTCGGAGATCACACTGGCCAAGCCATTTCCCGCAACTTCTCCTATTGAATAAAGAAAAGATGCAATGGCGGTCGGCGAATCAATACGAGATTTCCAATACTTGGCCATGCCACGCATATCATCCGGAGCCACTACAGTGCTATTAGCCATTCTACTATCAGTCTGAATGGACAACCAAAACTCACTACCCGGGCTTCCCGCCGCATCCAGTACCTTTTTCCAATATGACTCGCGATACTCCGGATCGGTTAACTCAAACACAGAATTCAAAGTCCAGGCATCTTTCGACCTACCCAAGCTTTTAAATACGTCACTATGGAAATCCCAAACCTCCATATGATTTGGATCACCATCTAACGTACCATCCATCACCCTGCGCTCTTGAAGCTCCAAATAAGCTTTCCCCATTTCCAATCTTACTTCTTCAACATCTGCCTCGCTCATGGGGCGCCCGGCATCTGCCTCAGTTCGTTTCATGAAATTTATAGCAGCCAACCCTGCTATGGAGTTGCCTTTAGCAACGCCATTGGCAAGCACGGCATATCGATCCCCCTTCATAGCCATATAGTCATACATATCCCCAACACCTTTGGACTCAAAAATTTTACGCGCAACCGCTATATCTTCTTTTGTCAACCCCGACATTTGCCACCTCATCTTCTGCTATTAATTAAAAAATCGACCACTGAGCGCCTCACTTCCAACCACCGCACTAACTTATCAGGGCGCATTATCACCTTGACGAGTACGTCTCCAAACACTACAAATGTCATTCCGCACGAATAGTAATTCGGCACTTTCGGGCGCCAGCTGCAATACCCCACAGCAGCCAAGTCATCGAGCTCACCCTGCCAATAGATAAGCTTCTTGTGATTTTCAAAAATCGTGTCACGCGCCTCTACACGATAGAGGCTGCTTGACTCATCGTACTCAGCAAGCGTTATTGTTTCTGCTGGGCTTTTCCGCAAAAGAAACTCGAGTTGACGCCGTAAATCCCCCTCTCTTGCAGTTATCGGGCCCACTGCGACCAACAGCCCCTCATGCTCCAAGCCCTGCCGGAACACTAAACTGTCATCCGCCGGCTCGAGCTCTGGCCAGGTCATTGACAAAAATACAGATACCAGGTTTGCGTCACAGCCTTTTTTGTTATAAATAAAGCCAGGATCAAAAGAGCTTTTTCCCTCATATTCTGGCCAAAATGGAAAGTACAACCTAGAGAACTTGTACACTTCCCCTGAAATTCTGCCGCACACGAAAGGATCAAACGTTACCTCCCCTGGCTTCCAAGGTTCGCTTTTCCAAGCCACAACTATCATCACCAGCACGGGAGTCAACAAGAGTACAGCGGAGCAAAGCCTCAAAAAATTCCAAGCCCATAGGAAAAACAAACATGGTATTTTTCTCATAATGACTTAGCGCTCCTTCAAGCTTTCTCGGACATGCAACCAAAAGAGGGCAGAATCTAACTTTGATCATTTCCCTTCTCCTTGCCTTACACCTCGCCTTGCAATTCTTCAATTCTATTAATCACACACCTCAACTCACCCCGAAAAAAAATCAACACTCACAAGAGCCAGCCCTCTTATCACGCTAAGCCTGACGCGCCTCTTCCACATCGGACATTTCCATCCTGATCATTTATCGACCCGATACCTCGCAGCATTCATGAAAAACTCACCCACTGCCAAAGCAATGTTATGCCACTCCCCAAGCCTCTCCCATAAAAACTCCACATTAACAATTGCATCCCCTCCGGGTATCAAAAACTTCAAATAGCAACGCGAGTAATTGGCCTTGGGTTCCACCCAGTTGCAATAACCGATGTATTGCATGCGTCCCTTGGCCTCCAGCCAGAAAAAGCCCTTGCGCCGATTAGGAAATTCACTATCAACACCCTCGAGAAAATTTAGGCCGAGATCTTCGTTCAGCTTGCTAGCCTTAACTAGAGCCGCGGGTGTTTCACGAAGATAATGCTGGAGCTGTTTTCTCAACCCCGCTTCCCCATGCAGCCAAGGCCCAATTGCGACCGATATCCCATCAAAGCGAAAAGACGTCGCCTCACCGTAAGAGACGGGCTGCATCTCCGGCCAACTCATTGCCATATAGAGTGACGCCAAGTTTGCACCACAGCCTTTTTTGATATTTATAAATACCGGCTCCCAAGAACTCTTGCCCTCATCCTCAGGCCAATAGATCACATACCTCCTAGGGAGCTCATAAACAACACCCGAGACCTTTCCACACACCATTGGATTAGGGGTCGTCAGCTTCTTCGGCGCCCAAGTCGGGGCAATAACAATGGAGACCAACAACCACACCACACTTAGCAACAACAACAATTTGCTAGAACCCCACAGCACCAAACCAAATCTTCTACACAGCGCAATTAGCTTTCCGAACAGCACCTTCACAAAGAGAAAGATATACCTGAAACTAATCATCACCCCTCCCTAGAGCCAGACTGCCCATATCAGGCACTAAGCAAACTGCGCTTCAGACAACGCATAAACTTTTCCAAAATTTCTTTCGCACAACACGGAAATGCTGCTCCCAGCCCCAAACGCATCTGAACCACTGTGCCGCTGCAGGGGGTTCAAGAAGAAACTGATAACTCTGCGCCCATCCACAATCACTTCTGCACGCACAGCCATACATATTGTCAGCGGTGCGTCTTTATCCCCTACGCGTAAAATATCCTTGGCCAGTTCTATTTGAGCGCTATACATCAGCGCCGCGCCGCTCATCTTCAATATCGTCATCAGAAATACTCTCCCCCTTGGACATCCCCGTACTTGGCAAACGTTAACACCTCAACTTTAATTTCCACTTACCGCCCCTAATCAGAAGAGGTTAACTTCATCATTAAAAAATCACCCTTACACCCCATTAGATGCCAAGAATTTCTTGACACGCGACACCATCTCACCCCACTCGCTTAATTTGTCCCATCCAAAATCAATCTTTACAATAGTTTTACTGCCCTCCAGCAAATATCTAAAATGACACCGATGGTATTTAGACCTATACTTACTCCAACTACACCTTCCAATTTGCTCCATATGCCCATTTCTTTCAGACCAGAAAATCATCCGTGGTGAATTGGGGAAAACGCTATCAACACCTTCCACTCGATTCAAACCTAATTGTCTATCAAACACCTTGGCCTCTCGCTGCTTATAAGTTGCCTCGGAAATGAAAAAATCAAAGGTTTCGCGCAGTCCCCTCTCACCAGCGGGCCATGGTTCAAGCGTCACTACGATTCCACTAAACGTCTCTGAGAAATAGTTTCCCGGCGTTAACTCAGGCCAGTTCATGGCCAGACTTAAAGAATATAAATTTGATTCACACCCTCTATCAACGCCGCCAGAACCTCTCTTATAATTTCCTTCATCCTCATATTCCGGCCAGAAAGGAACATATTCGCTTGAAAACTCATACATAACACCGGACACCACACCACATACTTTTGGCGCAGGGGGTGCGACCGGCTTCGATTTCTCGCTTAAAGCAACAGTCGCCACTGCTAAAGCAACACAGCTCGCGGGAAGACACAACGCGACCGCTGCGCTAACCCTCAGTGCATTCCATATAATTTCGTACAGCATTCTCCAGCCGCTTTTTTCTCGTAGCCGATTCGCGTCCATCTGTTATCACCCTCACCAGTAATCACTTAGCGCTCCGTTAAACTTTCCTGCACATGTCGCCGCAAAGGCCTTAGAAAATAACTTATAACCTTGCGCTTATCCGTAATAACCTCCGCACGCACTGACATACCCGCCGTCAACGGAACATCCTGTTTTCCTACACGCATTATTTCCTTACCCAGGCGGACTCGAGCGCTATAAACCAACCCTCGCTTCTCATCTTCAATGGCATCGTCAGAAATACTCTCCACCACCCCCGGGACAACCCCGTACTGGGTAAAGGTGAATGTCTCGATCTTCACTTCCACGTGCTGACCCGGAAAAACAAAGCCGATATCTTTGTTCTCGACTTTCACTTCCACTTCCACCGGCTCGCCCGTCGGCACAATGACCATCAGTGTCTGCGCGGGTGTAACCACCCCGCCCTGTGTATGGATCGCCAACTGCTGGACGGTGCCGTCAACGGGGGATGTCAGTACCTTGAGGCGATGCCGCTGCTCGGCCTTGTTCAACTCCTGCTCAAGGGTTGCAATGCGCCGTTGCGCCTCACCGTGAAGGTCGAGCATGGCTCTGCGCAGTTGGGCAATGGCACCGCTACGGCGGTGCTGAGCAGCAAGCCGTGCAGCGTTCAGTTCGTCGATGCGCGAGCGCTGGAGTGCCAGTTCGCGTTCCTGCTCCAGGCGGGCCTGCTCCTTTTCCAGGTAGGTGTGCTTGGCCACGGCCGATTCGCTGAACAACAGCTTGTAATCCGCCGTCAGTTGGCGGGTGATCACCAGCAGTTGCTGGAGCGCGTCAGCCCGGCCCTGGGCGGAACGGATTTCGGCAGCGCGTTGACCGATTTCGGCATCGGCCTGTTCCAGCGTGGCCTGCAACTCCAGGTATTGCCCCTCCAGCCAGCGCTGCGCGCCTGCCTGCTGCGCGGCCGTGGCCTGCGGTATCAAGGGTGCCAGGGAGGCAGGTGCCACATCGCCGTCCAGCGCACTCAGCAGTGTGCTGGCGCGGGCCTGGTCGATCTGTGCAGCCAGCAGTTCGCTGCCCAGGCGCTTGATGTCAGCCTCGGTCAACTGCCCTTCCAGCTCGACCAGCACATCACCTTTGCGCACCGGCTGGCCATCGACGACGTGGATCGACTGCACCACCGCGACCTCGCTGGCCTGTATCAACTTGCTCCTGCCACTGGGCACGATCTTGCCTTCGGCACTGGCGATGACATCGATCTCACCGATGCAAGCCCAGGCAAGCGCCAGCCCAATGAACATCAATAGGCTCCACTGCAGGTAGCGCGGCAAGGGATGCACTGGCGTTTCTTGCAAGGACAGTGCCGCAGGTAAAAAGGCCAGTTCGTCGGGTTCACGTACGGGGCCATCCATGCACCGGCGCTTGCGCCATGCCGTCCTCCACGCATCCCGGTAGCGCTCGGCAAGGTCTTTGAACGCCACACTCATACGGCGGCCCCGAGCTGCAGTTGATGCAGGTAGGCATAGGTGCCCTGTGGATAACCCAGCAGCTCATCATGAGTCCCTTGCTCGATGATCTGCCCACGCTCCATGACCACGATGCGGTCGGCATGGCGTACTGCCGAAAGCCGATGGGCAATGATGATGACCGTGCGCTGCGCGCAAATCCGCGCCATGTTCTGCTGGATGATCCGTTCGGACTCATAGTCCAGCGCACTGGTGGCTTCGTCGAAAATGAGGATGCGTGGGTTGCCGAACAGCGCTCGGGCGATGGCTATGCGCTGTCGCTGCCCACCCGACAGGCTGGCGCCGTGCTCACCAATCAGGGTTTCGTAGCCATCCGGTAATTCGAGGATGAACTCGTGAGCACCCGCCAGTGTCGCTGCGGCGATCACTTCTTCAAGCGGTGCTGCTGGGTTGCCGAGGGCAATGTTCTCGCGCACGGTGCGCCGAAAAAGCACGTTGTCCTGCAACACCACCCCGATCTGCCGACGCAGTGACGCCACATCGGCTACCGCCAGGTCAGCACCGTCGAGCAATACCCGCCCCCGCTCGGGTGAGTACAGCCGCTGAATCAAGCGTGTCAGCGTGCTCTTGCCTGACCCCGAGCGACCTACAACGCCTATCACTTCTCCGGCTGCGATCTTCAGGCTGACATCGCGCACCACTTCGCCCCCGTCCGGCCGATAGCGAAAACACACACGATCGAGCTCGATCTGCCCGACAAGTGTGGGCAGCACCGTGCCCTTGCCTTGGTTGACCTCGGTACGGGTGTTGAGAATGTCGCCCAGGCGTTGAATCGATACCCCTGTCTGCTGGAAGCTGGTCCAGAGTTGGGCCAGGCGGATGATGGGCTGCGACACGCGCCCTGCGAGCATGTTGAAGGCGATCAGCTCGCCCACCGTGAGTGCGCCTTCGATGACCAGCCGGGCCCCCAGCCACAAGGTGGCTACCGTGACCAGCTTGCCGATCAGGCCGACGCTTTCATTGGCGAGACTGGAAAGGTTCTGGGTCTTGAAACTGGCAGATACATAAGCGGCCAGCTGATCATTCCAGCGCCGGGTAACCTGAGGTTCCACGGCCATCGACTTCAGTGTGTCGATGCCGTTGACCGCCTCGACCAAAAAGGCCTGGTTCTCGGCGCCGCGTTGGAAGCTTTGATCAATCAACGCCCGCAGTAGCGGAGTAACGACCAGGGATACGAGAAAATAGAAAGGCAGCGAGCCAACGACGACCAGCGTCAACCATCCGCTATAGAGGAACATGACAGCGATGAAGACCACCGAGAACAGCACATCCAGCACTAGCGTGATGCTGTTGTTGGTCAGGAAACTTCTGATGTTCTCCAGTTCTCGCACTCGGGCAACCGAGTCACCGACTCGCCTGGCGTGAAAATAGGCGGTGGGAAGATCGATCAAATGCCTGAACAGTTTTGCACCCAGTTCGACATCGATTCTTGACGCTGTATGAGCTGCCACATAGGTACGCAACCCACTCAGCAATGTTTCAAATAGAACGACGACCAATAAACCCAAGGCGATAACATCCAGCGTGGTCAAACCGCGATGCACCAGGACTTTGTCCATTACCACCTGAAAGAACAAAGGCGTCAGCAAAGCCAGTATCTGAATGACCAGGGAAACCACGAGCACTTCGCCAAATAGCCGCCTGTACTTCACCAGGGCAGGAATGAACCAGGTAAAGTCGAAGCGCGACAGCCCGAGGGGCAACTGGGCATCGGAGCGAACCAGAATGAGTTCTCCCGACCAGCGCACCACCAGTTCCGCGAGGGTCAGCGCTTGCGGCGCGCGGGAATGCGGGTCCTGCACCAGAACCTGCTCGCCCTCCACGCGCGCGATGATGAAGTATTCACCACGGGTATCCACTGCAATAGCGGGCAAGGGCGTCTGCTGCAGCCGGGCCGGATCGACGCTGCGGTGTTTGGCCTTGAGGCCAAGTTGCTGAAATGCCCGAAGTAGTGTGCCGGTAGAGAACCGCTCACCCGCTGCTGCATGATCGTGCTGCAACTGCTCGGCAGAGACGACAACACCATGGTAACGCGCCAGCGTGATAAGACACACCAGCCCACTTTCAATAGTGTTGGCATTGCCATCAGATAAATCAGCCATCACGCCACCTCTTATGAAAACCGGACATGAGGCGATACTAGCCCGAAGCAATAGGACAAACGTCCTACAAGCTTCCGACGCAAGCGTGTGACACTTCTGACTTTTAAAGTCTATTCGTAGGAAGTTTCCTAACGGCGAGAAATCCAGCGTAGGAAGTTATAACTTACGCCGTAGGAATAAATAACCAGAATCAGACATATCCACTCTAGACCGGGTCTTTGAGTGGATATGTCGGTTATCAGCGGATCAAGGCCCCCAGACCCTCGAGCAATCGCTGCAGCGCCCCCTGATTGGCCCGCATCACCGCCCTGCCCGCCTCGCCCATGCGCTGGGCGTCCTGCGGCAGTTCCACCAGACGGCGCACCGCACCAGCCAGCCCGTCAGCATCATCCACCTGCTGCAACGCCCCCGCCTCGCGCAGCATCGCGCTGATTTCGAGGAAGTTGAACACATACGGCCCCATGAGCACCGGCAAGGCCAGCGCCGCAGGCTCCAACGGATTGTGCCCACCGGTCGGCACCAGGCTGCCACCGACGAAGGCAATGTCGGCCAGGGCATACAGGAACAGCAGTTCGCCCATGGTGTCGCCCAGCAATACCCGCGTTTGCGCATCGACCAGCGTACCGGCAGAGCGGCGCACGGTGGTGAACTGCTCGCTGCACAGCGCATGCACTGCATTGAAGCGCTCGGGGTGGCGCGGCACCAGGATCAGCAAGGCATCGCCATGCACCTGCAACAACTGCCGATGCGCCTGCAGGATCAAGGCATCTTCCCCTTCATGGGTGCTGGCGGCGATCCACACAGGGCGCTGGCCGCCCCCCCACTGTTCACGCAATGCCCTGGCGCGCGGCAGCAGCTGTTCGTCGATCGTCAGGTCGAACTTGATCGAACCGGTGACTTGCACGCGCTCAGGGCGTGCACCCAGGTCACGGAAGCGCTGGGCCTCGGTTTCGGTCTGCACGGCAATCAGGCTCATCTCGGCCAGCATCGGCCGGGTCAGCCTGGCAAAGCGCCCATAACCACGGGCCGAGCGCTCAGACAAGCGCGCATTGGCCAGCGCCACCGGAATGCCGCGCCTGGCACACTGGTGAATGTGGTTGGGCCAAAGCTCGGTTTCCATGATGATGCCCAGCTTAGGCTGCACATGATCGAGAAAACGCCCCGCCGCCCAAGGCAGGTCGTAGGGCAGGTAGCAATGCTGCACGCGTGGTTCGTTGGCGAACAGGGCGCGAATGCGTTCAGAGCCGGTAGGGGTCATGCAGGTCAGTGTGATCGGCAGCTCCGGGTAAGCCTTGAGCAAGGCACGCACCATGGGTGCGGCAGCAATGCTCTCGCCCACCGATACCGCATGTACCCAGATACCACCCTGGCGCATGGCCGGCAGCTTGAAAGCAAAGCGCTCGCCGATGCGCTGGCCATAGGCCGGCGCCTTGCGCGCGCGCAGGTACAGGCGCAGCGCAACCAGCGGCAGGCCCAGGTGAAACAGCAAGGTATAGAGAGTTCTGTTCATGGCGGCTAAGTCTACCCGATCGCGCGAAGGTGCACTGCAAAGCGCTCGGCCAGCCACTGCGCGGCCGGGCCCAGAGGTTCATCGCGGCGCCAGGCCAGCTCTGCCACCAAGGCCGGCGGCCGCCAGTCGCTGTCCAGTTCGACCATGTGCGCCTGGTAGGTCGGGTACTGCACCACATGCCGGGGTAACCAGGCCCAGCCCAGGCCGCGCATCAGTAGTTCGGCCATGGCGTAGAAACTGTCGGCACGCCATACCTGCGGGCTGATCGCCTCGCCGCCGGGGTAACCGCTTTGTTGTGGCGTGATCAGCAACTGCCGGTGGCGGGCCAATTGTTGGCGGGTGACCCGGCCTTCGCCCGCCAGCGGGTGGCCGACCGCGCACACCGTGACCATCTCCACGCTGCCCAACGCACGGCGCTCCAAGGAAGCCGGGATGCTTTCGTGGAGGAAGAACAGGCCCAGATCGGCGCGCCGCTCCACCAGCTTGCGCGCCACATCGCCCTGGGCTCCGCTGGCCAGTTGCACCTCCAGGAACGGGTAGCGGCTAGCCAGTTCGTCGAGGCTGTCGATCACCGGCTGATACGGCATGGCTTCGTCCTGCGCGACCCGCAGCAAGGCCTCCTGCCCGCGCATCAGGGCCAGGGCGCGGCCATCCAGGCGTTCGCACTGGCGTAACAATTCGCGGGCGTCTTCCAGCAAGGCGCTGCCGTTTTCAGTCAATTTCGGCTGCCGGCCGCTGCTGCGCTCGAACAGGGTGACCCCCAGGTCGGTTTCGAGCAGCGCGATGGCACTGCTGATCGCCGACTGGGCTTTGTGCTGCTCACGTGCCACCGCGGAGAACGAGCGCAGTTCTGCAACGCGCAGAAAGGTACGCAATTGTTCAAGGTTCCACTGCTCGGCCATCAACCTATCTCCCACATTGATAGGTAATGACTTTACCCCATCCAGGCAACGTCTAGAATGCCCGCTCAGTAACGGAGGATCCCGCCATGAATGCCTATACCTACCTCGCCATTGCCATCTGCGCCGAAGTCATCGCCACCGCCTCGATGAAAGCGGTGAAAGGCCTGAGCACGCCGTTGCCACTGCTGCTGATGGTGGTTGGCTATGGCATTGCGTTCTGGATGCTGACGCTGGTGGTCCGCAGCATTCCGGTGGGGATTGCCTACGCCATCTGGTCGGGGCTGGGGATTGTGCTGATCAGTGTGGCGGCGCTGCTGATCTATGGGCAGAAGCTGGATATGCCGGCGATGCTTGGCATGGCCATGATCGTGGGTGGCGTGGTGGTGATTCAGCTGTTCTCGAAGACCGCTGGGCATTGAGAGCCCGTGTGCGGGGCTCGCCGACGATAGGGCCATCTCAGGTATAGCCTGTATACTTGCCAGCTGTCCCAGTCTTCGAGGTACCGCCATGCCATCTGCCATTTCCACTGACGTGCTGATCGTCGGCGCCGGGGTCGCAGGCCTCTGGCTCAATGCCCGCCTGCGCCGCCTGGGCTACTCGACAGTGCTGGTGGAGCGCGCCAGCCTTGGCGGCGAGCAGACCATCAAGTCGCAGGGCATCATCCACGGCGGCACCAAATACGCCCTGCACGGCGCCCTGACCGGTGCCTCGGAAGCCATCGCCGACATGCCGCGCCGCTGGCGCGAGGCCTTGGCCGGCAACGGCGAACTCGACCTCGGGCGTACCCGCCTGCTCTCCGATGCCCACTACCTGTGGTCGCCGGGCACCTTGGCCGGCAACCTCACAAGCTTCTTCGCCAGCAAGGCCGTGCGCGGCCGGGTCGACCAGGTCAAGGGTGACCAGCTGCCACCCGCACTGCAGGACCGCGCGTTCAAGGGCAAGGTGTATCGCCTGGCGGAACTGGTGATCGATGTCCCAAGCTTGCTGGCCAACCTGGCCGAGCTGGCCGGCGAGTCCTTGCTGGCAGGTGAACGCATCGAACCCTTACGTGAAGGTAATGCGTTGGTTGGCCTGCGCGTGGACGACCGGGAAATCCGTGCCCAGCGCATCGTATTGAGTGCCGGAGCCGGCACCGAAGGCTTGCTGCAGGCGCTGGGCCTGGATCAGCCGGCCATGCAAACCCGCCCGCTGCACATGGTCATGGCCAAGGGCCCGAACCTGAAACCTTTGTACGCCCACTGCCTCGGCGGCGGGCCCAAGCCGCGGGTAACGGTGACCACCCATCCGGCAGCCGATGGCCAGTGGGTCTGGTACCTCGGTGGGGACCTGGCCGAAGCCGATGGCGTGGCGCGCGAGCCGGCAGCGCAGATTGCTGCAGCGCAGAAGGAAATCGCCAACCTGCTGCCCTGGGTCGATCAGAGCCTGGTGCGCTGGGCCACACTGCGCGTCGACCGCGCTGAGCCTGCACAATCCGGCCTGGCACGCCCGGACAACGCCTTCCTTGCCGACCAGCAGCGCCTGCTGGTGGGCTGGCCAACCAAACTGGCACTGGCACCGGACTTCAGCGACCGGGTAATCAGCCACCTGGAGCGCGACGGCATTCGTCCACAAGCACAGGCCGACCTGGCCGACCTCCCACGCCCTCCACTGAGCGTACCGGCCTGGGAGCAGTTGCTGCCATGAGCCTGCCAACCCTGCACGCATTCCATCGCCCGCTGGGCAGCACTGGCCTCACGGTCTCTCCACTGGGCCTCGGCACGGTCAAGCTGGGCCGCGATCAGGGCGTGAAGTACCCCACTGGCTTCACGATCCCCGGCGATGAGGAAGCCCGCCTGTTACTGGCCCAGGCCCGCGAGCTTGGCATCAACCTGATCGACACCGCCCCGGCCTACGGCCGTAGCGAAGAACGCCTGGGCCCGCTGCTGCGCGGCCAACGTGATGAATGGGTAATCGTCAGCAAGGTCGGTGAAGAGTTCGAGGAAGGCCTGTCGCATTTCGACTTCAGCGCTGCCCACACCCGCCGCTCGGTGGAGCGCAGCCTGCGCCGGCTCGAAACCGACCGCATCGAACTGGTGCTGGTGCATTCCGACGGCAACGACCTGGCCATCCTCGAACAGCAGGAGGTCTACCAGACCCTGGCCGAACTCAAGCAGGAGGGCAAGATCCTCGGTTTCGGGCTGTCCGGCAAGACCGTCGCCGGCGGCCTGAAGGCACTGGAGCAAGGCGACTGCGCCATGGTCACCTACAACCTCAACGAACAGGCAGAACGCCCGGTGCTGGACTACGCTGCCGAACACGGCAAGGCCATCCTGGTAAAGAAGGCCTTGGCGAGCGGGCATATCTGCCTGGCCCCGGGCGTCGACCCGGTGCAGGCCAGCTTCGAGCTGCTGTTCGCCCACCCGGGCGTCAGCAGTGCTATTGTCGGCACCATCAACCCGTTGCACCTGGCCCACAACGTGGCCACCGTCGCCCGTATCCTGGGCCAGCCTTGAGTTACCTCAGGCTCCCGATTCAGGGACTGGAGACTGACCCGACGCAAGGAGGAGCCTCGTGGCGCGAACGCTGATCCGCAAGAACCCGAGCAACTTCAAGACACTGCCACTGCATGTCGAGGCCACGCCCGAAGGCTTGATTTACCAAAGCATCGGCATGCCGCTGAACTTTGCCCAGACCCAGCAACGGCGCAAGGCCATCCAGTTACCCGATACACAACACTTCGTGGTCGAACTGGCCAACCTGGGCGTGTCAGTGCGCCTCACGCTGCATTGGCAGAACCGCGATTACTGGGTACTGGTGCGTCAGCGCCGACAAGACCGTGGCGATGTGGTACTGAAACTGATTTCCGGTTATGTACCGGCGCAGGAGCTGAACCTGCCGCTGCACACGGCCGTACAGGAAGTGGCCGAGGAGTGCCTGCTGGAAACCCCGGAAGGTTGGCTGGGCGGGCGCTTCAACGACACCTGGCTGCCCATCCCCTACGCCGCCGCCCTGCACTACCGCGAAACACCCCACTTCGTGCTGGCTCCGGAGTCCGGTGCCGCACGCCCGGTGCATTGCGGCAAGCTGATGCTCCTGGAGCGCCCACGGGCCTATGTGCACCTGCCCACCGCTTCGCTACAGCTGATCTATGACATGCGCCTGCAAGTGCCCCGGGACGCCAAGAAACTCAGCTTGTTCCACGTTGACGAGCGGCTGGAGGGCGACCAGCTGGTGGCGCGGCTCAACCGCAAACGCCCCGACCTGTACCTGATGCCATTGAAGGACGGCCAGCCACTGGCAGAGCTGTACACGCTGAAAAAGGATGAGCTGGTGCCGGCGAGTACGCGTGGGCTGTACCTGGCAGAAAGTTTTGCCCGGCAGGAAGGCTGGGTGGTGGCAGATGAACGGGTACGCTGGAAGGATTGGGTGAAGCAGCAGGGGTTGGTGGAAAGCAAGCCCGCAAGGGCGTCGCACTTGCAACGGTTTGGCGACAAGGCGCGAGCGCTGCTGGAGCGGGCGCGGACCTCGCTGAACAAGTGACATCCCGGGAGCTTTCGCCTGCTTGCTGGGGCGGGTAAACCCGCCCCAGCCGAGGGCCGCCACAACGGCCCCAAGGTCAGATCAGTTCTTGCGAATTTTCTCGACAATCGCCGTGGTCGAGCTGTTCTCGACCAGCCCCAGCACCTTCACGGTGCCGCCATAGCCCTTGACGATATCAGCGCCAACCACCTGGTCGATGCCATAGTCTCCGCCCTTGACCAACACATCCGGCTTGACCTGGCTCAGCAGGTTTTCCGGGGTGCCTTCCGGGAAACTGATCACCCAGTCCACCGCGCCCAAACCGGCCAGCACGGCCATACGCCGGTCAACGCTGTTGATCGGCCGGCCCGGCCCTTTCAGGCGGCTGACCGAAGCATCGTCGTTTACCGCAACGATCAGGCGATCACCCTGGGCCCGCGCCTGTTCCAGGTAGGTGACATGCCCGGCATGCAGGATGTCGAAGCAGCCATTGGTAAAGACGATCTTCTCGTTGTGCGCCCGCGCGTCATCAATGGCCAGCAGCAGTTGCTCAAGGCCCAGCACGCCGCGTTCGGAGCCTTCCTCACGCTGGATGGCCCGGCGCAGCTCAGGGGCGCTGATGGCAGCCGTACCCAGCTTGCCGACCACAATGCCCGCTGCCAGATTGGCCAGGGCCACCGCATGGGGCAGGTCCTCACCCGCGGCAATGGCTGCGGCAAGGGTGGAGATGACAGTATCGCCGGCACCGGTCACATCGAACACCTCGCGTGCCCGTGCAGGCAGGTGCAACGCAGGCTGACCAACGCGCAGCAGGGTCATGCCATGCTCGCCGCGGGTGACCAGCAGGGCGCCCAGGTCCAGGTCCTGCAGCAACTGCAAGCCCTTGGCGACCAGTTCGGCCTCATCGACGCAACGGCCAACGATGGTCTCGAACTCGCTGAGGTTCGGGGTAATCAGGCTGGCGCCACGGTAGATGGAAAAGTCCTTGCCCTTGGGGTCGGCCAGCACCGGAATGCCCTTGGCCCGCGCCGCCTGGATCAGGTTTTGGTGGTTCTTCAATGCACCTTTGCCGTAGTCGGACAGGACCAGCACCTTGACGCCTTCGAGCAGGCTGTCGACCTCCGCGCCCAGCGACAGTGGGTCGGTGGCGAACGGCTCTTCGAAATCGATACGCAGCAGCTGCTGGTGACGGCTCATGACCCGCAGCTTGACGATAGTCGGCTGGTGCGCGATGCGCTGGAATACCGAACGGACACCCGCAGCCTGCAGGCTGTTGGCCAGGCTGTCGGCAGCCTCATCCTGGCCGGTGACGCCGATCAGCGAAGCCGGCGCGCCCAGCGCAGCAATGTTCAAGGCAACGTTGGCCGCGCCGCCGGGGCGATCCTCGATTTGATCGACCTTGACCACCGGGACTGGCGCTTCAGGCGAAATACGCGAAGTACCGCCATGCCAGTAGCGGTCGAGCATGACATCGCCGACCACCAGTACCGGGGCTTGATCGAAACGCGGCATGGACAACTTCATGGGCAACCCATATGGAAATAATGAACAGGGGCAGGATATTAGCACAGGGTAGTCAATGGCTTTATGGCCAGATCATCCCTGGAAAATTCCCGTGACAATCGGGGCCATAACGGCCCCGATCAAGGAGGGTTCAGGTGATATCGGCCTTGGCCGGCTCATCCAGCCCCATGGCATGCAGACGGGCATAATGGCCATTAGCCGCAAGTAACTCGGTGTGAGTACCGCGCTCGACCAGGCGGCCCTGGTCCATCACCAGGATCTGGTCGGCCTTCTCGATGGTCGACAGGCGATGGGCAATCACCAGCGTGGTACGGCCTTGCATCACGTGGTCCAGGGCGGCCTGGATATGCCGCTCGGACTCTGTATCCAACGCCGACGTCGCTTCGTCGAGGATCAGCAACGGCGCGTTTTTAAGCAGCGCACGGGCAATTGCCAGGCGCTGGCGCTGGCCCCCGGAAAGCAGTACACCGTTCTCACCCACTTCGGTATCGAAGCCCTTTGGCAGCCGGTCGACGAATTCCTTGGCATAGGCATCGGCCGCGGCGGCTTCGATGTCTGCGCGCGGCGCGCCGGCCAGATCGCCATACGCGATGTTGTTGGCCACGGTGTCGTTGAACAAGGTGACATGCTGGGTGACTTGCGAAACATGGCGACGCAGGTTGCGCAGGCGATAGTGCTCGATCTCCACGCCATCGAGCAGGATCTGCCCCTTGTCGTGGTGATAGAAGCGTGGAATAAGGGCCGCCAGGGTAGACTTGCCACTGCCGGAGCGGCCGACCAGGGCGATCATCTGCCCGGGCTCGGCGACAAAACTGATGTCGCTCAACACTTCACGCTCGGTACCCGGGTAAGTGAAGCTCAGGTTGCGCACTTCCAGGCGCCCTTCCACGCGCTCCTTCTCGACCGTACCAGTGTCCACTTCAGGCGCTTCGTCCAGCTGTTCGAAGATGCTCTCGGCACCTGCCAGGCCCTTCTGGATGGTCGAGCTGACTTCCGACAACTGGCGAATCGGCTTGGGCAGCAGGCCGGCAGCGGTGATATAAGCCACCAGGTCACCGGCAGTGGACTCACCGCGCAGGAACAGTACCAGGAACATCAGCGCAGCCATGGCGCTGTAGATCACCAGCTGAAGCATCGGCGTGTACAGCGAGCCGGTCTTGGTCATGCGCAGTTGCTTGTCGGTGTTGCTCTGGCTGGCCTGGCCGAATCGCTGCTGTTCGTAGGCCTCGCCACCGAAGCTACGGACCACGCGGTAACCCTGGATGGTTTCCGAGGCAACGTGGGTGACGTCGCCCATGGCTACCTGGATCTTCTTGCTCTGCTTGCGGAATTTCTTGCTGGCGATGCTGACCATAACCGCGATCACCGGCAAGATGGCAACCATCACCAGGGTCAGGTGCCAGTTCATCCAAAGCAGGTAGGCAAACAGGAACACCACGGTCAGGCCTTCGCGGATTACCACCTTGATGGCGTCGGTAGCGGCGCCAGTGACCATGGTCACATTGAAGGTAATGCGCGAAATCAGGTGCCCGGAGTTGTGGTTGTCGAAGTAGCGGTTGGGCAACACCAACAGCTTGTTGAACAACGCCACCCGCAGGTCATGCACCAGGCTCAGAGAGACCTTGGCCAGGAAGTAGTTGCCGAGGAACGAGCCCAGGCCCTGCCACGCAGCGATCAGGATGATCAGCAGCGGCACCGCCTGCAGCAATTGCAGGTCACGCAGGTAGGGGACGTTGGGGAACAATACCGCTTCGGGGTTGCTCAGCCCATCGACGAAGTACTTGAGAATGCCGGCCAGCATTGGCTGGGTCGAGGCAAAGATCACGAAACCGACAATGCTCAGCAGGAAAATGCCGACATAGGGTTTCACATAGCTCAACAGCCGGAAGTAGATCTTCAGGCTGGAGGTGTGCTCCGCTGGTCGCGGTGTTTCGGCCATTATCGAGCTCGCTGTTCAGGTTGAACCGGCAATTTTACCACAGGCGTCATTTTCGGCACGCCCCCATGGCAGCAACATGGCAAGGCCCACCGGCAGCCAGCTGATGAACCATTCGGCACGTGGCGTACCGGTGAGGCTGGCGGCATCGAACTGCATGGCCAGGGTCGAATAGACCCAGAAGCCCAGCAGGACCTTGCCGAGCAGGGTGCCACGGGCGCGCACGATTTCGCCCAGCGTGAACAGCCACACCATTACCCACAGCAACATGCCGGGCAAGCCCATCTCAACGGCAACATGGGTGAACATGTTGTGGGTGTGATCGAAGTGCATGCCGACGGCGCTCACTTCGTAAGCAGCCCCCAGACCAAGACCAGTCCAAGGGTGCGCGGCTATCATCTGGACCACGGCATGGAAAATTTCCGGCCGGTAGGACGAGCCCCGTTGGGCGATAACGTCGTACACGGCCCAAAAGGCCAGGCCGGTGGCAAGCAGTGCCAGAACAGAGAACACCCGGCTGTGGCGGTCACGGAACCACAACGGCGCCATCACCACGGTAATCACCAGTGCCAGAACCGCACCACGGCTCTGGCTGAGCATGGCGAAGGCCCCCAGGCAAGCCAGTGCCGCCAGCCACAACACCTGCAAGCCACGCCGCCGAGGAGGCTCGTAGAGCATCAAGAGCACAGCCGAACCAATGACATAGGCCCCCAGGATGGGGTGGGATATTTCGCCGATACCCGCCAGCCTGAACAGCAGAGGCGCACGCTGCACCCCATAGAACTTGATGATGGAGACTAACGCAGCGATGGCCAGCAGCGCGCTGCCAAGCAGCAATAACTGACGAATGCGGGCTTGGCCAAGCTGGGCCAACAGCGGAAACGCCAGCAGGAACACCAGGATGTAGAGCAAGCGCTTGAGCTCGCGCATGGGCTCCTCGGCGGGCGACCATGCCAGGCTCAGGCCGCTCCAGGCCAACAGCAGCAGCACACTCCCCCACAGCGCCGGTTGCCGCCTCCAGGCTTGCACCAGCACACCTCGGGCCGACCAAGCCAATACCAGCGTTGGCAGCCACAAGAACAACACCAGACCTTGCTGATAAACCTTGTTGCTGGGTGCCAGGGCAATCGCCGCCAGGAACCAGACCAGGCCCAAACCTAACCACGCTTGTGCCCAGTTTTTTTGATACAACATCCTTTCCCCCGATGAATCAGAAACACCATCCATGGTGCTACAGCATTATTTTCGGCATTATTGCCGGTCATTTTGCTCGCCAGACGACAAGGCTCTATTCATGCAATGCTCCCGGCTCACCCAGGTCGACTTCGATCAGCTGACACTCGGCGCACAGGTGCTTGAGGCAGACAGCCATGGCGCCAAAGTCTACCTGCTCACAGATGGAAATTTCCTCAAGGTTTTTCGTAGGAAGCGGCTGATTTCATCTGCACTGCTACGTCCTTACTCGCAGCGTTTCGTCGATAACGCCGCGCGCCTGGCGCAACTGGGCATCCCTACCCTCGAAGTGATCAGCCAGCACAAGCTCGACCTGCCGGGCCGCACTGCGGTGCTGTATCGCCCGCTACCTGGGCGGACGCTGCTGCAGATGTCGCGCGATGACGGCTTCAGCTGGGACACTTACCTGCCACGCCTGATCGAACTGATCCGCCAGTTGCACCGCAGCGGCGTTTATTTCCGCTCGCTGCACTTGGGCAACGTGGTGGTCACCCCCGACCAGCGTCTGGGCTTGATCGACGTGGCCGACATGCGCTTTCTGCGCCCGCCACTGTCAGCCCGCATGATTCGACGCAATGTGCAGCACATGGTGCGCTATATCGAGCGGGAGAACCTGGGCGACCGGTTCCCCCTTGCCGCCTTCGAGGCAGCCTTGCTGACACGCTGAGCGTCAACTGCGCAACAGGCTCTGCGAGCCGCTGCAGAACGCCTGCCAGGCCTGCTCCGGTGCCAGTGCCTGGCGCTGCTTCGCGGCGATCGTCGATGCACTGAGCACCGCACAGCGCTCGATCGCCTCAGCCCAGGCGCTTTCGTCGGCAACCGGCAGGTAGCCACCCGTGTCGCGCAACTGCTCGCGGAACACCTCCAGGTCGCTGCACACCACCGGTACGTCGGCCATCACCGCCTCTTGCACCACCAACCCCAGGCCTTCGGAACGCGAAGGTACCAATAGCCAGTCGAATGCCCGATACAGCTGCTGCAGGTCTTCGCGGTGACCGCGCAGATGAACGCGCTCGGCCAGGCCCAACGCGTCGATACGCTGCTGCAGCACGGCATGCTGCGGCCCCTCGCCAATGATCGCCAGCTGCAAGCCCGGTTGCCGTGCACTGGCCCTGGCGAATGCCTCGATCAGCATTTCGAAGCCTTTGCTCTCTACCAATCGCCCTACCGCACCCAGCATCACCTCGGCGCCCTGAGGCAACTTCAGCGCCTGCCTGGCCTGGTCCCGGTTCAGCAAAGGCTCGACGAATGCAAGCGGGTCGAGCGCCATGCGCAGCGTCTGCACCGGCCTGCCCAGGTCGCGCTCCAGCGACTCGGCCAACGTCTGTGATACCGCCGCGATACTCAGACGCTCGGACGGAAAACTCTGCAACAAGCGGATATCGCTGGCATGCAGGCGCGTCTTGCCATGGAACAGTACCTTGGCACGCACGTGCGTGATGCGCTGCAACAAAGGCAGCACCAACCGGGCGACACCAATACCGTCGAGCAGCACCACTTCTGCCCCGGCCTCGGCCAATGCCTTGCGCAAGCGCATGCGCAGCCACGGGCGCAGCAAGCGCCACAAGTGCCGCCCTTTGAGCGCACGCGAGGGCATATGCCATTCCCGGGTCGAACCGAGCCCACAGCAGAGCCCGCTCCCCAGCAGCAGCCAGTTACTGATCCGGGCATCGGCACCCGCGTTCGACAAGACCTGCCGGTGCACCTTGTGGATGGACATGTACGGCGTTCCACCCGCCCACATCATATTGACGATGTTCATGGGCCCTCTCCCGCTCAAGTCAGGTGGGACAGCGACTTCATTGAACAAAAATGGTGATTCCCATGCCGATCAAGGCACCCGCAACCAGCGTCAATGCCAGCTTCATCCGATCACGTTGACGGCGCTTGGCCTTACGCTCCACCTCGATAGGCAAGGTCACGTGATTGCCAAAACCAGTGTGCAATACTGCATCACCCTCCAAGGTGACCGCTGTCAGATTTAACTCAGCGTAGCGGCGGGAAAGCGCCTTTTCTCCAGCATAGGCGGCAAATGGCGCACAGCGCTGGTAATCGCTCAATCGGCGCAGCCCAGGGTTGAGCGAGAACGCCTGCCACTCGGCCTTGTCGGACAGCAGCGGATAGCACGGCACCCCGGCGATCACCTGGCGATCGCCCAAGTGGATGTACGGGCTGTGGATGGCCAGGTCGTGGGCATGGCTGCGCAACCACACCTGCAAGATGTTGGGACTGACATCCAGGATGGCCTGCGAGTCTTCGACAAAGCCTTGGCGATAGAATTGCCAGTCGTCTTCGCAGTGAAAAATGTACGGCGTCTTGACCTGGCTGTAGGCCAGGTCGATAGACGGCAACTGGCCAAGTTTGGGCCGGTTGACGAACACCTTGCAGTACGGCTTCCAGTGCGCCGGCACAGCGGCATGCACAGCATCGTCGCCAGAGTCTTCGGTGATGAATACCTCGCGAATGGGCGCGGTGTTGTAGCGATCGAAACTCTCAAGGGTGTCTTTGAGCAGATCGAACCGCCCACAACTGGTCACGACAAGCGTGACGTCACTCTCATTTGAAAAGCGCACCGGATTCCCTCCGCATTACGACTGTCGGCCTTCAACAACCCGCTCCTGGGCGTGAAAGCTCTTATTTAGATGCCCAGCTTCAGACGCAGCCGCTGCCATGCAGACAGTGGCGGATGGGGCCTGAGCGCAGGGCGCATGTGGTCGACGATGCTACGTCCAACTGCGCCGAAACTAAAACGGGAAACCGCCAGATGGCGGCCATTTTCTGCAATCTGCCGTGCTAGCTCGGGGTTGGCGCGCAAGCGACGGAGTTTTTCCTGAAGGGTCGGGATGTTGTCATAGAACACCACGTTGTGCATGTCTTGCAGGCCCAGCGCACGGTTCTCTTCCTCGCCCTGGTCGTATGCCAGCAACACACAGCCACAGGCCATGGCTTCGAAGTTCTTGATCATGTATTCGCCCATGCCGACATCGGCACTGACGAAGAAGCGAATACGGTTGAGCGTGTTGCAGTAGTCCTCGCCCGACTTGGTACGGGTTACCAGCAGGTTCTCGACCTGCCCCAACTCGTCCAGCAGTGCCTTGCGGCCACTGTAGGCCACGCTGTTGACGCTGCCGACAAAGGCCAGTTCGATATCACGCTCACGCCCTTGGTCGGCCAGCAACTGCTCGTCATAGCCCTTGGGCACGAACACCGCATCGAAACCTTCCTGGCGCAAGCGCTCGCTGACCATGTAGCCGGAGCTGATCACCCGCGCCCATGGCAACTGACGGTAATGAGCGCTGAACTTGCCGGTGTACTTGCACGGGATGTAGTTCTGGTAAGCGTCGTGCTCGAGAATCACCAGGTTCGGCACAGTGCGGATGAAGGCCACCTGGCGGATCTCCTGCTTGAAACGCAGGAAGAACACGATGCGGTCATAGCGCTCGACCTGCACCTCACGCTTGAAGTAACGGCGCAGGTTGCGCTGATCCTGGCTGGTCAGCCAGCGCAGGTCGCACTCGCAGTTGGCCGCGACGCCATCGTACAGGCGGTCAAGAATCGCCCGCTGTTCCTTCTGCACCAGAAATAGGACTTTCATTGCTTTCCTTGGGCGCTCTGCGCCTTCGCGGTCAACCATGGGGCGTGCTTACAGCTCACGCCGCCAGAACAGTTCGTGTCGGCGCACGGCCTTGCGGAAGAATTCGTTCTCCCCATAAGGCGATGGCTGTCGCCCGGCAAGCCAGCGTTGCAGCAGGCGGCGCAGGCGGCGCTTGAACGGTGCCGGCGGCTGCAGGTCGTGCATCATGCCCAAGGCCATGGCCTTGTCGCGCTGGGTCGCGCAGTCCAGCACCAGGCTGCAGGGTGCCCAGGCCTGGGCAGCGCTCAATTGCGGCGGCAAAGCCACGCCATCGCCACTGTCGCCCATCGGCCAGCGGTCGTTATCGTGCAGGTGGTTGGCGTAGCACAGCAAGGTTTGTGGCTGCCAGGTCATGCCTTGCAAGGCTTCCAATACCGCCGCCTGAGCGCAGATATGGTCCGGATGGGGGTCTAGCTGCGGGTGCGGCATCACCAGCACCTCTGGCTTGGCCCGTTCCAGCAAGGCTCGCAGGTCGGCCAGCAGGTTGTGCCAGGTGGGTGCGCCATCACGGTCGCCCGGTAACGGGAACGGGTTGAACTGGCGGAACACGCGGATATCGGCCAGGTCGGCTTCACGTGAGGCCGCCGGCTGGTCGGGGGCGGCCTGCATGGCAGGCAGCTGCAGGCAAAAGTAGCCCAGCTGTATGCAACGCGACTCCGGCACCCCGGCCCAACGCGGCACGGCGATGCTGTCCCAGGCACGCAGGCGCCCCTTCAGGCGCGCGGCCTCGGCCTTTGCAAGGCCCATCTGCTGGTAGTGCTCGGCCTCTATCTCACCGGCGGTCAGGGTCACCACCCAGCTTTCGTCGGCCTGGCTGTACAAACCATACGCGGCCAACTCGGCGTCGTCGGCATGTGGCGCGATCACCATCACTCGGCGCCGCTGCAGCTCGACCGAGGGGGTTATCCACAGGCGCAGCTGACCCTGCAGCCGGCAATGCCGGCCGCGCAGTCGCAACGTACCGGCCTGCAGTGGCGCAGCAAGGCCGGTCAGGTTAAGGAAGCGCACCCCATCGACGCCACGCTCGAACGTTTGCCGATCGGCCTGTTCGCCAGCCAGCAGCTCGACCCGAGGGTCGAGAAAGCGCCCCAACCAGCTGCTCTTTAGCCGCAGCTCAAGCACCAGGGTTTCGTCGCCCTGCAACGTGCAATCAGCCTTGAGCCAGCCATCGTGCAGGCTGGCAGGAACCTGCCGCACCTGATCGCCGAAGTCGTAGGCATAGTCCTCACCCGGTGCATAGAACAGGTGGTCGGCAAACCAGGCCTCATGGGCAGCCCAGAGCAGCGGCAACAACAGCAGTGGCAACCACCACCAACTGAATACACCGAGGGCGACCAGCGCAACCAGGCCCGCCAGCAGCCCCAGGCGTTTGTTGCGCCGGTGGCGCTTGAGCAACTGCTGCTTGCGGCTCACGCTTGATACACCGGCACAGGGTTGCACCAGCGGTCCTTGTACTCACGGTCAGCACGGCCGAATGAGAACCGCAGCGGCTTGTTGCGCGCCCGGGCGTCTTCCCAGGCGGCCTGGGTATTGAGGAAGCTCAGCACGCTGCCTGGGCTGAAGGCCTTGGTTTCAGGGTCGACACCGCCATTGATGTACTCGACGCTAATCCATTCCGGCGCTTCGACGCGGTACACCAGCTGGATGGCAATCGGTTTACCGTCCAGCAGCAGCACCGAGCCGATCAGCAGCTCGCGCAAGCGGTCCAGCACATCGGCCATACGCTCGGCACCGGTGGCAGGGAACCCCCAGCGGCGCAGGAACAGGTCGCAGTACATGCTGGCGATTTCCTGAGCACTGAAGTCGCTGATCGGGCGTACCACACCACCCGCTTCTTCCAGCAGGCGAAGTTCACGGCGCTGGTTGTAGCGGAACTTCTTCGACAGGTCTTCAGGCGCCCGGGCCATGGCCAACTGCTCCTTCTGCGCCTTCAGGCCGCTGAAGCGGCCCTGGTTCAGTTCGGACAGGTAACGCATTGTATGGCGCAACGGTGCAGCGGCATCAGACGCCGCCGGCAGAATGATCTCGGCATTACCGAGGTCGAACAGGGCCTTCTTGCCAGCACGCTTCAGCACGTCCTTGGACAGTGCCAGATGACGCCCCCAGGCCGGGATGGCGGCTTTCAGCTCGCCAGCCTGGTGCCAGCCCAGGTAACGCACCGGGATCTGTGCCAGGTCCGCCAGTTGCTCGACCACCAGCGGATGGGTGGCAACACTGCCGCCAAAGCGCGCCCATGCCTGGGCATAAGCATTGGCATCGATAGCTTGCCAACCGCGTTCGCGGAAGGCCTGGATACGATTGAGCATCAGGCCTGCCCCACCAACGCGCGCACCTGCGGGAGTTGCCAGAAGGCCTCGCGCACCGCCTGGTCAGAGAAACGCTCGCGCAGGCGCTGCAGCATGTGCCTGGCACAGGCCTGGCGCTGCTCAGCGTCCAGTACGGCCATGTGCTTCAGGCCCTGAGCCAGCTGCGCGGCGTCGCCCAGCGGGAACAGCACGCCAACGCCCTCGACCACTTCGCGGGCACCGCCACAGGCCGTGGCCAACACCGGTACACCGGCAACCATCGCTTCGAGCAGGACCATGCCGAACGGCTCGTGATCAGAACTCAACGCGAACACGTCGAACGCCTGGAAATAACGGCGCGCATCCGGTACCTGGCCAAGAAAGTCGACTTGCCCGGCAATACCAAGTTCGGCGGCCAACGCCTTGAGCTTGGCCTCCAGGCGCCCCTTGCCGAGGATTGCCAGGCGGGCGCCAGCCGGCAGCCCCGGCAATGCCTGGGCAAAACCGCGCAACAGGGTGGCCTGGTCCTTGTCCGGGTGCAGGCGCCCGACATTGCCGACGATCCACGCCTGAGCATCCAGGCCCAAGGCCTGGCGTGCGTCAGCGCGCGGCACCAGGGCTGCTTGCAGGGCGTCGATGTCGATGCGGTTGTACAGGGTCTGGATGCGTTCGGCCGGCCACTGCGGCAAGCAACGGCGCATATCGTCACGTACCGCGTCCGAAACACCCAACAGGCTCAGACGCTTGCCGAACAGGTTCGCGAACAGGCGGCGGCCTTTGCGCTGGTAGTCGCCAAAGGCATGGTGCACACCAATCACCGGCAGGCCGGTCCCCAGCAGGGCAACGTAGATCGGCTTGAAGCGATGGGCGATGCAGAAAGCGAAATTGCGCTCGGCCGCAATGCGCCGCAATGCGCGGATGGCGCCGAGTTTCAGGCCACGCACGGCCTTGGAGCTGAACTCAAGGAACAGCACCTCGTCCGACGCACAGCCAGCCGCCACCTGCGCATCGGCGGCGCCAGTGAGGAACACCGTGGTCACCTGGTACCCACGCCCCTGAAACAGGCTGGCGTACTGACGGGCGCAGTCCAGGAACGGCCCGTCATAGCCATGGCAGAACTGCAGGATGCGCGGTTCAGAGCGGCTGGTCATACGGGGCCGCGCCGTCCTTCACAACCAGGATGTCTTCCATGATCAGGTACTGCAGGTCCGAGCCGAAGAACATGTTCAGGGCATCGGTCGGCGAGCAGATCATCGGTTCGCCACGACGGTTCAGCGAGGTGTTCAGCGACACGCCGTTGCCAGTCAGGTCTTCCAGTGCCTTCATCATGTCGTAGTAGCGCGGGTTGTACTCGCGCTTGAGCACCTGGGCACGCGAAGTGCCGTCCTCGTGCACCACTTCCGGCACGCGGGTTTTCCACTCTTCAGCGACTTCGAAGGTGAAGGTCATGAACGGCGCGGGATGGTCGACCTTGATCATCTGCGGGGCGACAGTGTCGAGCATCGACGGGCAGAAAGGTCTCCAGCGTTCACGGAACTTGATCTGGTGGTTGATGCGGTCAGCCACGCCTTCCACGCTTGGGCAGCCGATGATCGATCGGCCACCCAGGGCACGCGGCCCGAACTCCATGCGGCCCTGGAACCAGGCTACCGGGTTGCCATCGACCATGATCTGGGCGATCTGCTGCGGCATGTTCTCGAGTTTGCGCCACTTTGGCTGGTTCGGGTGACGGGCGCAGGCGGCGATCACGTCTTCGTTGGAGTACGACGGGCCGAGGTAGACGTGCTCCATCTTCTCGACCGGAACGCCACGGGCGTGGGAAACATACGCAGCGGCGCCAACGGCAGTTCCGGCGTCACCGGAGGCCGGCTGGACGAACAGCTCTTTCACGTCCGGACGGGCGATGATCTTCTGGTTGAGCTTGACGTTCAGCGCACAGCCGCCGGCGAAGGCCAGCTTGCCGGTTTCACGCAGGGTGTCGCCCAGGTAATGGTCGATCATCTGCAGCGCCAGTTTCTCGAACAGCGCCTGCATGCTGGCGGCGTAATGGATGTACGGCTCGTCGGCGATGTCGCCTTCGCGCTTGGGGCCCAGCCATTCGATCAGCTTTGGCGAGAAGTAGAAGCCCTTGCCCTTCTCTTTGTAACGGCGCAGGCCGATAACGTTGGCGTACTCGGTGTTGATGACCAACTCGCCATTTTCGAAGCTGGCCAGACGCGAGAAATCATACTTGCTGGCGTCGCCATACGGCGCCATGCCCATGACCTTGAACTCGCCATCGAGCATTTCGAAGCCCAGGAACTCGGTGATGGCACCGTAAAGGCCACCCAGCGAGTCCGGGTCGAAGAATTCCTTGATCTTGTGGATCTTGCCGTTTTCGCCGTAGCCAAAGAAGGTGGTGGCGTACTCGCCCTTGCCGTCAATGCCGAGGATTGCGGTTTTTTCCTTGAAGCCCGAGCAATGATAAGCACTGGAAGCGTGGGCCAGGTGGTGCTCGACCGGCTCGATCTTGACCTTTTTCGGGTCGAAGCCCAGTTGCTCCAGGCACCAGACGATCTTCTTGCGATAGCGCTTGTAGCGACGGTTGCCCATCAGGATGGCATCGAGTGCACGATCCGGGGCGTACCAATAGCGCTTGGCATAGTGCCACCGCGCCTTGCCGAACAGGCTGATCGGGGCGAACGGGATGGCTACCACGTCGACGTCGGACGGCTTGATGCCTGCCTGTTCCAGGCAGAACTTCGCCGACTCGTAGGGCATGCGGTTCTTCGCATGCTTGTCACGCACGAAGCGCTCTTCTTCGGCGGCGGCAATCAGCTTGCCGTCAATGTACAGGGCCGCGGAAGGGTCATGGCTAAGGGCGCCGGACAGGCCAAGAATCGTCAATGCCAAGGGATTAGCCTCTTCATTCGGTAAAAATGCGCCAGCGGCCTCTTGGGCGGATGGCGGCTAAAGGGCGGGATTATAACGCAAACATTGGAGGCACACCGCCCCCTTGTAGGAGCGGGTTCACCCGCGAAGCAGGCAACGCGGTGGATGGCACCGGCGTCGCCGGTGTTCGCGGGTAAACCCGCGCCTACAGGTTTACTCGGCGATCAGCCAGTCCATGCGGTAACTGCCGGCGGTCTGTGCCAGCTCTTTGGCCAGCCATGGCAGCAGCTCCTTAAGTTCATCCTCCAGCCCCCACGGCGGGTTGGCGATGGCCAGGCCAGAGCCGTTCAGCCCCTGAGGGCTGTCCTGGTGATGCACATACAGCTCAACCCGCAACAGTTTCGGCGCGCCAGTGCTGGTCAGGTCCTGGTAATAGCGGGTCAGCGAACGCTGGTCTTTGATCGGGTACCAGATGGCCACAACCGTCTGGCGCATGCGGCCGATCGCCTCTTTCATGGCCGTGGTGCAGCGCTTGAGCTCATCGGCCTGCTCGAACGGCGGGTCGATCAGCATGATCGCGCGCTTTTCCTGCACCGGCAGCAAGGCCCGCGGCACATGCCAGCCTTCACCCAGGTGCACGGTCACGCGCGGGTCTTTTTTCATGTTTTCTTTAAGGAGCGGCCCGTCTTCGGGGTGCTTCTCGTTGAGCAGGGCGCGGTCCTGCTGGCGCATCAGGCGACGGGCCAGTTCGGGCGACCCCGGGTAGTAGCGCAGCTCGCCATCGGCATTCAGGCGCTTGATGATGCGCAGGTAGTCGTCGGCCATGGCCGGCAGGTCATCGCGATTCCACAGGCGGGCTACGCCTTCCAGGTACTCGCCGGTACGGCTTGCCTGATCGCCCTGCAGGTCGTACAGGCCGAGCCCTGCGTGGGTATCGATATAGGCGAACGGCTGCTCCTTGCGCGACATCAGGGCGATGAGGCGGGTCAGCACGATGTGTTTGAGGACGTCGGCGTGGTTGCCGGCGTGGAAGGCGTGACGATAGTTCATGGCAACTCCTGCGAAGGCGGCAAGTTTACCTTGCCTTGCAGGCGGAGTCAGGCCTGGCTGCTGATTGGCGGCACCCGCAAAGCAGGCACCGCCAATTCAACGGGTGTTACTTGTCGGCGTGATACGCCGCATCAGCTGCTTCGAAGCGCTTGACCATCGCCTGCGAAGGGCTGCCCAGCTTGCTCACCAGAACAATGGCGATGCTGGCGAACAGGAAGCCCGGGATGATTTCGTACAACCCGAGGGTGTCGAAGTTCTTCCACAGGATCACCGTCAGCGCACCCACCACGATACCGGCCAGCGCACCGTTACGGGTCATGCCTTTCCACAGCACCGAAATCAGCACCACCGGGCCGAAGGCGGCACCGAAGCCGGCCCAGGCATAGGCCACCAGGCCCAGCACGCGGTTTTCCGGGTTGGAGGCCATGGCGATGGCGATCAGGGCCACGGCCAGCACCATCAGACGGCCGACCCACACCAGTTCGACCTGCGAAGCATTCTTGCGCAGGAAGGCTTTGTAGAAGTCTTCGGTCAGGGCGCTGGAGCACACCAGCAGCTGGCAGCTCAGGGTACTCATGACTGCGGCCAGGATGGCCGACAGCAGGACACCCGCAATCCATGGGTTGAACAGGATCTTGGCCAGCTCGATGAACACACGTTCGTGGTTCTCGCTAACCGGGCCTGCCAGTTCAGGATGAGCCGAGAAGTAGGCGATGCCGAAGAAGCCAACGGCGCAGGTACCCGCCAGGCACAGGATCATCCAGGTCATGGAAATGCGGCGCGCCTTGGCGATGGACTTCACCGAATCAGCGGCCATGAAGCGCGCCAGGATATGCGGCTGGCCGAAGTAACCCAGGCCCCAGCCCATCAGCGAGATGATGCCGATGAAGGTGGCACCCTTGAGCATGTCGAAGTTCGCCGGGTTCACCGCCTCGATAGCGGCGAAGGTCTGGTCGAAGCCACCGGTGGAGATCAGCACGATTACCGGGGTCAGGATCAGCGCGAAGATCATCAGTGAAGCCTGTACGGTATCGGTCCAGCTCACCGCCAGGAAGCCACCAACGAAGGTGTAGGCGATGGTCGCCGCTGCACCAGCCCACAAAGCGGTTTCGTACGACATGCCGAAGGTGCTCTCGAACAGACGGGCACCGGCCACGATGCCGGAGGCACAGTAGATGGTGAAGAACACCAGGATGACGATGGCGGAAATGATACGCAGCAGCCCGGTATTGTCTTCGAAACGGCTGGAGAAGTAGTCCGGCAGGGTCAGCGCGTCACCGTTGTGCTCGGTCTGCACGCGCAGCCGGCCGGCCACGAACAGCCAGTTCAGGTAGGCACCCACCGTCAGACCGATGGCGATCCAGGCCTCGGACAGGCCCGCGAAGTAGATGGCACCGGGCAGGCCCATCAGCAGCCAGCCACTCATGTCGGAGGCACCGGCAGACAGCGCGGTAACCACGCTACCGAGGCTGCGACCGCCCAGAATGTAATCGGAAAGGTTGTTGGTAGCGCGATAGGCGGCGAAGCCGATCAGCACCATTGCTGCGATGTAGATCACGAAGGTGATCGTTAGTGGATTGCCCATGCGTGTGCCCTGGCGTTTGTTTTTATCATGCGCAACCACAGCGATGGCGGTTGCACCCAGGCGGCGAATGCTATGCAACAACGCAAAGAAGGTGCAACCATTTTTCTTTTGCAAGTTGCACCTGCCCGTGCATTTTCCGACAAAGCCCACTTCTTGCTCCTTTCGGGAGCAAAAAACCGCTTTTTCAGAATAAATCGCACCGAAAGCGCCCCTTTTCAGGGTATGGGAATAGCTGTCGGACGAGTTGCACCTTTCACACGAAAAAATCGGGTTGCACCTGGTTGCACCCGAATTGTCCTACAGATACTCTTGACGCCAGCTTAGGCCACAACCGTGGCAATAACGAGGATAAGAAATGGCGACTACCACCCTTGGGGTCAAACTCGACGACCCGACCCGTGAGCGACTCAAAGCAGCTGCGCAGTCCATTGACCGCACGCCGCACTGGTTGATCAAGCAAGCGATCTTCAACTACCTGGAGAAGCTCGAGGGTGGCGCCACCCTGACCGAACTCAACGGTCATGTCAGCAACCTGGCCGACGATGCCGGTGAAGTCCAGGCTGACCACAGCCACCAGTGCTTCCTCGAATTTGCCGAAAGCATCTTGCCGCAGTCGGTACTGCGCTCGGCGATCACCGCTGCCTACCGCCGACCGGAGCAGGAAGTGGTGCCGATGCTGCTGGAGCAGGCGCGCCTGAGCGCGCCACTGGCCGAGGCCACCAACAAGCTGGCCGCGGGCATTGCCGAAAAGCTGCGCAATCAGAAAAGCGCCGGCGGCCGTGCCGGTATCGTCCAGGGCCTGCTGCAGGAATTCTCGCTGTCGTCTCAGGAAGGCGTGGCGCTGATGTGCCTGGCCGAAGCCCTGCTGCGTATCCCCGACAAAGGTACCCGTGATGCGCTGATCCGCGACAAGATCAGTACCGGCAACTGGCAGCCGCATCTGGGCAACAGCCCGTCACTGTTCGTCAACGCCGCCACCTGGGGGCTGCTGCTGACCGGCAAGCTGGTCAGCACCCATAACGAAACCGGCCTCACCTCCTCGCTCACCCGCATCATCGGCAAGAGCGGCGAGCCGATGATCCGCAAGGGCGTCGACATGGCCATGCGCCTGATGGGTGAGCAGTTCGTCACCGGCGAGACCATTGCCGAAGCCCTGGCCAACGCCAGCCGTTTCGAGGCCAAAGGCTTCCGTTACTCCTACGACATGCTCGGCGAAGCCGCACTGACCGAGCACGACGCGCAGAAGTACCTGGCGTCCTACGAGCAGGCCATCCACTCGATCGGCAAGGCCTCGCATGGCCGTGGCATCTATGAAGGCCCAGGCATCTCGATCAAGCTGTCGGCACTGCACCCGCGCTACAGCCGCGCCCAGTACGAGCGCGTGATGGAAGAGCTGTACCCGCGCCTGCTGTCGCTGACCCTGCTGGCCAAGCAGTACGACATCGGCCTTAACATCGACGCCGAAGAAGCCGACCGCCTGGAGCTTTCGCTGGACCTGCTCGAACGCCTGTGCTTCGAGCCATCCCTGGCTGGCTGGAACGGCATCGGCTTCGTTATCCAGGCCTACCAGAAGCGCTGCCCGTACGTGATCGACTACGTCATCGATCTGGCCAAGCGCAGCCGCCACCGCCTGATGATCCGCCTGGTAAAAGGCGCCTACTGGGACAGCGAGATCAAGCGTGCCCAGGTCGAAGGCCTGGAAGGCTACCCGGTCTATACCCGCAAGGTGTACACCGACGTGTCCTACGTCGCCTGCGCCCGCAAGCTGCTGGCCGTGCCAGAAGCCATCTACCCACAGTTCGCCACCCACAACGCCCACACCCTGTCGGCCATCTACCACATTGCCGGGCAGAACTATTACCCGGGCCAGTACGAGTTCCAGTGCCTGCACGGCATGGGCGAGCCGCTGTACGAGCAAGTGGTCGGCAAGATTGCCGATGGCAAGCTGAACCGCCCGTGCCGCGTGTATGCACCGGTCGGCACCCATGAAACGCTGCTGGCCTACCTGGTGCGCCGCCTGCTGGAAAACGGCGCGAACACCTCGTTCGTCAACCGCATTGCCGACCACTCGATTTCCATCCAGGAACTGGTCGCCGACCCGGTGGCCAGCATCGAGCGCATGGGTACCCAGGAAGGCAGTATCGGCCTGCCGCACCCACGCATTCCCCTGCCGCGCGACCTTTATGGCACCGAACGGGCCAACTCGGCCGGTATCGACATGGCCAACGAACACCGCCTGGCATCGCTGTCCTGCGCCATGCTGGCCACCGCTCACAATGACTGGAAGGCTGCCCCGCTACTGGCCTGCGCCGCCAGCGAGAGCGCTGCCGCACCGGTGCTGAACCCGGCAGACCACCGCGACGTCGTCGGCCATGTGCAGGAGGCCACCGTTGCCGACGTGGACAACGCCATCCAGTGCGCACTGAACGCCGCACCGATCTGGCAGGCCACCCCACCCGCCGAGCGTGCTGCCATTCTGGAGCGCACCGCCGACCTGATGGAGGCCGAGATCCAGCCGCTGATGGGCCTGCTCATCCGCGAGGCCGGCAAGACCTTCGCCAACGCCATTGCCGAAGTGCGTGAAGCCGTGGACTTCCTGCGCTACTACGCGGTGCAGGCACGTAACGACTTCAGCAACGACGCCCACCGCCCACTGGGCCCGGTGGTGTGCATCAGCCCGTGGAACTTCCCGCTGGCGATCTTCACCGGCCAGGTGGCCGCAGCCCTGGCTGCCGGCAACCCGGTACTGGCCAAGCCTGCCGAGCAAACCCCGCTGATCGCCGCCCAGGCCGTGCGCCTGCTGCTGGAAGCGGGCATCCCAGAAGGCGTGCTGCAGCTGCTGCCGGGCCGCGGTGAAACCGTCGGAGCCGGCCTGGTCGGGGACGAGCGCGTCAAAGGCGTGATGTTCACCGGCTCCACTGAAGTCGCCCGCCTGCTGCAGCGCAACGTCGCTGGCCGCCTGGACAACCAGGGCCGCCCGATCCCGCTGATCGCCGAAACCGGCGGCCAGAACGCGATGATCGTCGACTCCTCGGCACTGACCGAACAGGTCGTGATCGACGTGGTGTCCTCGGCCTTCGACAGTGCCGGCCAGCGTTGCTCGGCCCTGCGCGTACTGTGCCTGCAGGAAGACTCCGCCGACCGCGTAATCGAAATGCTTAAGGGCGCCATGGCTGAAAGCCGCCTGGGCTGCCCGGACCGCCTGGCCGTGGACATCGGCCCGGTGATCGATGCCGAAGCCAAGGCTGGCATCGAGAAGCACATCCAGGGCATGCGCGAGAAAGGCCGCCCGGTCTACCAAGTCGCTATTGCCGATGCTGCCGAGATCAAGCGTGGCACCTTCGTCATGCCAACCCTGATCGAGCTGGACAGCTTCGACGAGCTGAAGCGCGAAATCTTCGGCCCCGTGCTGCACGTGGTGCGCTACAACCGCCGCAATCTGGACCAGCTGATCGAGCAGATCAACAACTCTGGCTACGGCCTGACCCTCGGCGTGCACACCCGTATCGACGAGACCATCGCCAAGGTGGTGGAAACCGCCAACGCCGGCAACATGTACGTCAACCGCAACATTGTGGGTGCAGTGGTGGGCGTGCAGCCGTTCGGTGGTGAAGGCCTGTCGGGTACCGGCCCGAAAGCCGGCGGCCCGCTGTACCTCTACCGCCTGCTGTCGACCCGCCCGGCCGACGCCATCGGCCGCCACTTCCAGCAGCAGGACGGCGAAGGCAAGCCGGATCGCACCCTGCACGAACAGCTGGTCAAGCCACTGCACGGCCTGAAGGCCTGGGCCGAGAACAACCAGCTGGCCGACCTGGCCGCGCTGTGCAGCCAGTTCGCCAGCCAGTCGCAGAGCGGCATCGCCCGCCTGCTGCCTGGCCCGACCGGCGAGCGCAACAGCTACACCATTCTGCCGCGTGAGCACGTGCTGTGCCTGGCCGACAACGAAACTGACCTGCTGGCGCAGTTCGCCGCAGTACTGGCCGTTGGCAGCTCGGCGGTGTGGGTTGACGGTGAACCGGGCAAGGCCCTGCGCGCCCGCCTGCCGCGTGAGCTACAGGCCAAGGTGAAGCTGGTCGCGGACTGGAACAAGGATGAAGTGGCGTTCGACGCCGTGATCCACCATGGCGACTCGGACCAGCTGCGCGGCGTATGCCAGCAGGTGGCCAAGCGTGCCGGGGCGATCGTTGGGGTGCACGGGCTGTCCAGCGGTGATCACCAGATTGCGCTGGAGCGCCTGGTCATCGAGCGCGCGGTGAGCGTGAACACTGCAGCGGCAGGCGGTAACGCCAGCCTGATGACCATTGGCTAAAGGCTGAGGGTTGTTGAAGAAGAAGGAGAGCCTCGGCTCTCCTTTTTTATGCGTGCATGTCCTGAAGCAGGGGCTGGACTAACAGGTGCTCACCAGAACGTGGTCATGCCAACGGTGACTTGGGTGTCTTCTGTTGTTACCGTTTATCCCCTGGAAATTCTCGGCTGCCTGGGCCGGTCCTTTCGCGGGTAAACCCGCTCCTATACACATGCACAGGCCGTCGTGTAGGAGCGGGTTCACCCGCGAAGAGGCCGGACCTGCCGGCCAATTTCTACCCGCCGTTCACCGTTGCCGCCACCACCGTATTCGCGGGTAAACCCGCGAATACACCGGATCAGTGCCGGACACAGGTCGGGGGTTGGACACAGGCCGCTGTAGGGTTTACCCGCGAAAGGACCCGTCCAGACAGACATATCAAAAAAAAAGCCTTGCAGCAGGCTTCTACCCCAGCATCGTATTGTCTTCAAGGCAAGTGGAAGCGCGGGGTGGATCGGGGACTATCCGGAGCTCCCCTCAGACAGAGCTCCGGCCAAAAATTGCTCAAACCATTGGTGAAAGCGCAATCAAAGCAAACAGCTGTGCTGCCATAAGCGCAATACCCAGCAGCATCCAAAGCCAATTGGCCAGCGTGAACTGGCTGTTGGCCTTCCCTTCTTTGTCACCCGCACCGAAATTGATGCCCTTCTGCATGAACACCAGAATGATCAGCCAAGCTGCCTGAATGGCTATGCCCGCAAAATAGGCCGGCCACAGCTGGCCTTCCAACACGACGCTGGCAACCACCCAGACAACGCAAAAACCGTAATAGCCCAGCGTGAGCCCCAGGATGGACCACGGATAGGTTTTACCTGAGTCGCGAATATGGTCATTTGCCCTTCTCAATAATGGATAGATGAAGAACACTGCAAAAGCGCTTCGCCAGAGCGGACTTACGCGCTCTCCCGTTTTCTCTCTATGCAGACTCCAACTTTGATAGAAGCAATAAACCCAGTAGAAGCCCAAGGTAAAGAAAGTCATTACACCAAATTTCATGGGTGAGACTACGAAGAAGGGAACCTGGTTGCCGTTGGCCTCAGCCAAGTCAGCGTGGTGGGCATCACTCATCTGAAACGTTTCCTTGTGAACACCAAAACGCACATTCAAGGCCAACTGATATTCGATCCGCAGCAGTCCATTTCCGATCGGGATTGTGGGAAACGTCTCTATATTGTCCCGAGCAGGCATTACACGACCTGACCTTGCGTTGGTTTCACCAATAACCGGCAGGCTTCCCGGCGTTCTCAACCCATATCACGCAAACCTATTAACCTGTCCCCAGTCTCACCACGCTCCTACACTCGCAGCATCCCGCCTCAGGACCGCCACCATGCCCGAGACCTTGCTCAGCCCCCGCAACCTCGCCTTCGAGCTCTACGAAGTCCTCGACGCCGAAGCCCTGACCCAGCGCCCGCGCTTCGCCGAGCACAGCCGTGAAACCTTCGATGCGGCACTGACCACCGCCCGCACCATCGCCGAAAAGTATTTCGCCCCGCACAACCGCAAGGCCGACGAAAACGAGCCACGCTACGTGGACGGCCGCGCGGAGCTGATCACCGAAGTGAAGCCCGCCGTCGACGCCTTCCTCGAAGCCGGTTTCCTCAACGCCAACCGCGATTTCGAAGTGGGCGGCATGCAATTGCCCAGCCTGGTCTCGCAAGCCTGCTTCGCCCACTTCCAGGCCGCCAACGCTGGCACCACGGCCTACCCATTCCTGACCATGGGCGCGGCCAACCTGATCGAGAGCTTCGGCACTGAAGAGCAGAAGCGCCTGTTCCTGCAGCCGATGATCGAGGGCCGCTACTTCGGCACCATGGCGCTGACCGAACCCCACGCCGGCTCGTCGCTGGCCGACATCCGTACCCGCGCCGAACCAGCAGGCGACGGCAGCTACCGGCTCAAAGGCAACAAGATCTTCATTTCCGGCGGCGACCACGAACTGTCGGAAAACATCGTGCACATGGTGCTGGCCAAGCTTCCGGACGCCCCGCCCGGGGTCAAGGGCATCTCGCTGTTCATCGTGCCCAAGTACCACGTAAACCCGGACGGCAGCCGCGGCCCGCGCAACGATGTGCTGCTGGCCGGGCTGTTCCACAAGATGGGCTGGCGCGGCACCACCTCGACCGCGCTGAACTTCGGCGACAATGGCCAGTGCGTCGGCTATCTGGTCGGCCAGCCGCACCAGGGCCTGGCCTGCATGTTCCAGATGATGAACGAGGCGCGGATAGGCGTAGGCATGGGCGCGGTGATGCTGGGTTACGCCGGCTACCTTTACTCCCTGGAATACGCTCGCCAGCGGCCGCAAGGCCGGCTGCCGGACAGCAAAGACCCGCTCAGCCCGGCAGTACCGATCATCGCGCACACCGATGTGAAACGAATGCTGCTGGCACAAAAGGCTTATGTAGAAGGCGCCTTCGACCTGGGCCTGTACGCAGCGCGCCTGTTCGACGATACCCAGACCGCCGACGACGAAACGTCGCGCAACCAAGCGCAGGCGCTGCTCGACCTACTGACCCCGGTCGTCAAGTCCTGGCCTTCGACGTTCTGCCTCAAGGCCAACGAACTGGCAATCCAGATTCTCGGTGGCCACGGCTACACCCGCGAATACCCGGTAGAGCAGTACTACCGGGACAACCGCCTGAACCCGATCCACGAGGGTACAGAAGGCATCCAATCGCTCGACCTGCTCGGTCGCAAGCTGGCCCAGAACCAAGGTGCCGGGCTCAAGCAACTGATCCGCCTGATCGCCACAACCGGCGAGCGTGCAAGCCACCACCCTGAACTCGACCCACTGCGCCAGCCGCTGGAGCAACTGGTCAACCGCCTGCAGGGCGTCACACTGGCCCTGCTAGGCGACATGGCCCAAGGGAAGGTCGCGGGCGCCCTGGCGAACTCGGCCTTGTACCTCAAGGCCTTCGGCCACTGCGTGATCGGCTGGCGCTGGCTGGAACAGGCCATTTACGCCGAGCTTGGCCTGCAGAAAGGTCACCCTGCCGATCGCGACTTCTATCAGGGCAAGCTGCAGGCCGCGCGTTATTTCCTGACCTGGGAAGTACCGGGCTGCCACCACGAATTGGCTCTGCTCGAGGCGCGCGACAACGCCTGCCTGATCATGCAAGAAGAGTGGTTCTAAGGGGTGCCTCCATGTTCGACGCCCGCTGCCCGCCCCGACCTGCGTGGGTTACGAGTAATAGCGAGGCCTGTCGCGACTACTGCGATGCCCACATAGGTCGTCCAGTGGATAGCGTCGCCGAACATCAGCGCGGCCCACAGCAGCGTGACAGGAGGCTCCAGATAAACCAGCGCCGACACGCGGGTCGCCGACAGCTTTGTCAGCAATATCCAAAGGCTCAAGTAGGCGATGAAAGTCGAGAAGAACGTCAGCCAGGCAACTGCCGCCCACACCTGCGTACTGGCAGGCACTTCGATCAAGCCCAGCGGCAAGCCTGTGGCAGTGAGCAATACCAGCGTCGCAGTGGACTGCAGAAACAGCGGCATCAGCAAGCCATCCTTGCTGTGGTCTGTTGCCATGACCGATTGCCGCCGCTGATAGAGAGTGGCGATGGACAGCGTGATCGCGGCGATCAGCGGCAGCGCGTACAGCCAGAGGTCCAGCCGGGTGGTGGAGAGGTTGTACTCACCGAAAATAACCACGCTCACGCCAGCAAAGCCAACCCCAAGCCCCACCCACTCCTGGCGGCCGCTGCGTTCATGCTGGCCCCTGTTGCTCATGGATGCCGTGATCAATGGCTGGAGCGCACAGATGATGGCGGCTATTCCTGCCGGCAGCCCGCCCCGTATGGCGATATATACGCTGACCAGATAAGCGAACTGGGCTAAAAAGCCTATCACCGTGTTGTAGCGCACCTGCGCCCACGACAGCGTACGCAAGCGATGCACCACGAAAGGCAGCAGGCAGATGCTGACCAGCAGAAACCGCCAGAACAGCAGGTTTATTGCGCCAGCTTCCTCCGTGCCCAGGCGGGCACCAATGAAGCCTGAGCTCCACGAAAGAACAAAGATGACTTGCAGCAGAATCAGGTATGGCGCACTGCTTGGCATGATCACGCCCCTGTGTTGTGCAGTTCCTCGAACGTGATCGGCTCGATACCGATACGTGCATATTGTCGGGCGGCCGACCGCTGCAAGGCCCAGTGCAACCCCAGCCAGTTGGGGATGGTCGTCGCAATGCCATCGTCGGAGGCCAGGTGCCAGAAGCGGTTGGAATCGTCACTGAAGCAGGGGCAGTGGAAGGACAGCACCAGCGACATGCGTCGGCCACTGAGGACAGGGCGAACACCGTGGAACAATCGACTGCCGTAGATGAACAAGGCATCACCCGGCTGGTCCAGCCGGGCGGTTTCAAAAGTTCGGTAATCCAGGGCGTCAAAGGTATCGACGGTACCGTTATGAAACAGGAACTCTCCCCCGCTGTAGTCGGAGCGATCCGACAGCACGATGTTCAACACATAGTTGGTGCCGTCTGTGTGCCACATACCCAGTTGCTGCTGTTGCTCGGCTGGCTTCGGATAGAAGTAGTTGATCTGCGAGCGGGCATTAAGCACGGGGTAAGGTACAAGCGGCACGCCCGCAATACGCGAGACCGCCAGCAGGAATGCGCGGCTGCACATCATGTCGTTGAGAAACGGCGACAGTGCGGTCACCCCTCGCGTACGCCGGGATATGATCCAGTCACTGTCCCCGGCCCCCTGCTCCAGATGAGAACAGATGTCTTGCAACACCGCGACACCCTCGGCAGTGAACAAGCGTTGGACCACTGCCACCCCGGTGATGGTATCCACCGCAATTTCTTTGTGCGGGCTGTGAGCATAGCCCAGCTGATCAAGTGTCCTGGTGCCGCTGACGTTGCAGCCTTGACTTAGCAGGTCGTCACGCCAGGCTGGCTGCTCGCCCAACCAGGTCGGTGAAGACCTTGGTGCGCGTTTCAACGTCGACTTGAGTGCCAGCTTCACGCGGCCAAAGCCGCGTTCGAAAAGGGGTAAGCTGTCTGAGTGATTCATGATCTGTGTGTCCCCGTGAAGTTGCTACTGGAGGTACTTCGCGATCTGGTAGCGCACCGAGCCATCGCCACTGGCGAACTCGTCCACCACACGGCAGTTGCAGTGCCGGGCGCCTCTGAAAAGATGGAGGTGTAATCCCCTGCCAGTTACCGATCAGCCTGTTCGTACTCACTGGCAGCTCATTGCACGTCTCGAAACCGAACAAAGTGATGAGGCTCAGCTCCTGATGGTGAAGCAAAGTCTCTTGGGCCACTGTGAGGTCGATGTAATAGGCGCTGAAATTTTTGCGCCGAACACATGGCGGCCCTGATGCACCTTGAACATAGGCCTCACTGCTTCATCCCCAACTCAGCATCGTCCATCAGCGCCTTGGCCATCGCGCTCAGATAGTGGGCAGCCCAGATCATCATCGGCTTTTCATCCATCAACCCAGTGATCGTCAGTTCGCGCACATAGCCCATCAATTCAGAAGACTGCTCGCGGGCGTCCCTACACGGGATGCCGGGCTCGATGCGGAACAGTGGGTGGGCGCCGTTTTCGCCTTGGTAGAAGGTAGTCTTGCCGGCGGTCAATTGCGTGTCTTCTATTGTCATTGCTCAAATTCCCTGGAATTTATCGATTCCCTGTGCGGCGCTTTCGCCGGTAAACCCGCTTCAAAGTCCACCGCAAGCCATGGCAGGGGATGAGCGTTGTAGAAGTGGGTTTACCCGCGAAAAGGTCCGCTCAGGCAACACATCACTAGCCTCGATGAAAAGTCCAAAACTCAGCAGACACCTGTAGCCGAATCGATGTCGACTCCAGCCGGGCCTGTTACTCATCCGTATCATTCCATTGCATTTTCGAGGGGCAACCGTGCTGTAGCCACACAGTAGGAGGGGGTATAAAGCCTGTACAGTTGATTAAATCGAAGTGCTGGTTCGATCCGACCAAATCAGGTGGTTACATGGGTAAAGCCCTCGACATAGACGTATTGAGAACCTTCCAGGCAGTCGCCCGGCTTGGCCGCTTCAAGGATGCAGCCGACTATGTACACCGCAGCCCATCGGCAGTGACGACGCAGATCCAGAAGCTGGAGGAGAAGGTCGGCCAACAATTGTTTGCCCGTAGCAACCAGTCGGTGGAGCTGACCCCGGCAGGCCGGCACTTGCTGGGTGAGGCAACCCGCTTCCTGATGGCCCATGACCGGCTGCTTGCTACGCTGTCGTCGCAGCAGATCACTGGCAAGGTCCGCCTGGGTGTACCGGACGGCTATGCCGCCAACCTCATGAGCGATTTTTTACCGGTGTTCGTCGCCAGCAACCCGAAACTGGAACTGGAAGCGGTGGCATGCTCCAGCGCAGAACTCATCGACCTGTTTGCGCGACAACGACTGGACCTGGCAGTGGCGGTCAGCAGTGAACACTGGCAGCAAGGTGAATGGCTTCGCACCACCCAGCCGCGCTGGGCCGCTGCGCCTGGGTTCGAGTACGATGCCAGTCGCCCCTTGCCGCTGGCACTGCAGCTGAAGGGCTGCCCATATCGAGAAGCGGCCCTGCAGGCGTTGAAGGCTCACGGCATTGCCTACCGTATCCTGCTTGAAAGCGCCAACTGGCATGCGGTGCTGGCATGCATGCGCAGTGGCCTGGCCGTCGGCATTGTCGAAGGGCTGGACAGCGGCGATACATCGCTCGCGTTCATGGAAGGGAGGGGCCTGCCCGCCCTCCCCGAGCATCACCTTTACCTGCTGACGGATACCTCCCACCATGTCGCGTTGCAACTGAACGAAATGTTGAAAGCCGCCATTCAGAAAGATGGGCTGTCAGCAACCGGCGTTATTTCCTGACCTGGGAAGTACCGGGCTGCCATAATGAGCTGGCATTGCTCGAGGCACACGACGATACCTGCCTCGGCATGCAAGACGGGTGGTTCTAGGGGGAGCCACCGTGTACACGGAGGCATCCGCATGTTCGATTCCAGCACCCTGCTGCGCCAGCGCTTTGCTGCGCTGCGCAGTACGGCCGAGTTGTTTTCCCTGCGCCATGTGAAACAGTCGCACCAGGCGCTTTCGGTTCGCCGCAACGTCGCCGAACCACCCTTCTTCAGCCAGGATGAGGGCGCCATGCTCACCGTGCGGGTCAATGGCGTGGAGGCCTACGCTGCCACCGCCGACCTGTCCCAGGCTGGCCTGCAGCGCGCCCTTGAGCAAGCCGAGGCGCTGGCGCGGCAGATCGCCCGGCACAGCCTGCTGGACCTGCGCGAACAAGCCGTGACCAGCGCACGCCACGACCATGTTTCGCCCAACTTCGACCAACCCGTGCCCAGCCTCGCCGACTGCCTTGGCCTGCTCGCCGCCGAATCGGCCAGCGTGCCCAAGGACAGCCGTTTGGTGGACTGGCAGGCCAGCCTGGGGCTGAGCCTGGTCGAGCAAACCTACCTGAACTCGGCCGGCGCCGAACTGCGCCATGCCCAGCGCTTCCTGTTCCCGGGCCTGGGGGTGACCGCCAGCGACGGCCAGGACAGCCAAAGCCGCAGCCTGGGCCGCGACAACTTCGGCCAACAGGGTGGTTTCGAGATCATCGAGCGCTGCGGCCTGGTCGGCGCGGCCAGCCGGGTGGCCGACGAAGCACTGCAACTGCTGCTGGCACCGAACACCCCCAGTGGCCCGCGCGACCTGCTGTTGATGCCGGACCAGATGATGCTGCAGATTCACGAATCCATCGGCCACCCGCTGGAGATGGACCGCATTCTCGGCGACGAGCGCAACTACGCCGGCACCAGCTTCGTCAAAACCAGCGACTTCGGCCACCTGCAGTACGGCTCCAGCCTGCTGAACGTGACCTTCGACCCGACCATTGGCGAAGAGCTGGCCAGCTACAGTCATGACGACGACGGCACCCCGGCCAGCAAAGCGTTCCTGATACGCGACGGCCTGCTGCTGCGCCCGCTGGGTGGCGCGCTGTCGCAGTTCCGCTCTGGCCTGGACGGCGTGGCCAACAGCCGTGCCTGCGGCTGGAACCGCGCGCCGATCGACCGCATGGCCAACCTCAACATCGAGCCGGGCGACCAGTCTTTCGAGCAACTGATCGGAGGCATCGAGCACGGCATCCTGATGCGTACCAACCGTTCCTGGTCCATCGACGATGCACGCAACAAGTTCCAGTTCGGCTGCGAATGGGGCCAGTTGATTGAAAATGGCGAGCTCAAGGGCATCGTCAAGAACCCCAACTACCGCGGCATCTCCGCGCAGTTCTGGCGCAACCTGTCGGCGGTTGGCGACCACAGTACCTTCCAGGTGCTGGGCACGCCCAACTGTGGCAAGGGCGAACCCAATCAGGTGGTGCGGGTCGGCCACGCCTCGCCGGCCTGTGTGTTCCGCCAGATCGATGTATTCGGAGGAGACGCGTGATGAAACAGGCTTTCGAAACCCTGGTCGGGGAGGTGCGCACCGCCCTTCAGGCGGGCGAGCAGTTCACCCTCGGTTACAGTGCCGAGCAATCGCAGTTCGTGCGTTTCAACCATGCCAAGGTGCGCCAGGCCGGCGAAGTTAGCCAGGCCAGCGCGCAACTGCGACTGGTGCGCGATGGGCGCCAGGCGGAACAGCAGGTGACCTTGAGTGGCGACGTGCAACTGGATCGCGAGCGCCTGAACGTTGCGCTCGAGCAGCTGCGCCAGACCTTGCCGCTGCTGGCACTCGACCCTTACCTGCGCCTGGACGAAAATGCCTGGCACAGCCATAGCCTGCAGAAACACCCCCTGCCCGCACTGAACGAAGTACTGGCCCTGCTCGAGCGTGAAGCAGGCGACCTGGACCTGGTCGGCATCTACGCCGCCGGCCCGGTCTGCCGTGGTTTCGCCAGCTCGTTCGGCGCCTTCGGCTGGCACCAGGCCAACAGTTTCAACGTCGACTGGAGCCTATTCCACGATAATGGCCAGGCAGTGAAGGCCAACTATGCCGGCCAGGTCTGGAGTGCCGACGACTTCGCCGCACGCCTGCGCCAAGCACGAGAGCAGCTGGGTTTCCTCGGCCGCCCGGCAGTTACCCTCAAGCCCGGCACCTACCGCGCCTACCTTGCACCTGCGGCCATGGACGAAGTCGCCGGCATGTTGTGCTGGGGCGGCTTTTCCGCGCAGGCCCTGGCCACTGGCAACAGCGCTCTGCAGCGCCTGTACAATGGCGATGCACGGCTTAGCCCGCTGGTCAGTTTTACCGAGCAGGTCAGCGGCTCGCTTAGCCCGGCATTTTCCGATGAAGGTGCGCCGCGCCTGGATGTGCCGCTGATCCAGCAAGGCGAGGCCCGGCAGCGGTTGATCAGTGCGCGCAGTGCGGCCGAGTTCGAGCTGCAGGCCAATGGCGCCGACGGCTACGAGTCGCCCTGTGCGCTCAGCCTGGCGCCGGGCAGTCTGGCCAGTGCGCAGATCCTTGAGCGTCTAGGCACCGGGCTGTACATCAGCAACCTGTGGTACCTGAACTACTCGGACCTGCCAGCGGCGCGCATGACCGGGCTGACCCGCTTCGCCACTTTCTGGGTAGAAGATGGGCAGATTCAGGGGCCGGTGAGTACCATGCGCTTCGATGACAGCCTGTACAGCTTGCTGGGCAGCCAGCTGGAGGACCTGACCCAGGAGCGCGAGATGATTCTGTCGACCAGTACTTATGGACAGCGCAGTACCGGGTCGAGTCATTTGCCCGGAGCACTGGTCAAAGGCCTGACCCTGACATTGTGACTGGACTTGCCGGCCCTTTCGCGGCTAAAGCCGCACCTACAAGGAACGCGTAACCCTTGTAGGAGCGGCTTTAGCCGCGAAAGGGCCGGCACTGACAAACGAGGAAGTCATGCCCGAACGCACCCCGCTGGACCCCGTCACCGCCCGCTGGATCCCTTGGGTGGTGGCCATCGCCTTCTTCATGCAGTCCCTGGACGGCACCATCCTCAACACTGCCCTGCCGGCCATGGCCCGCTCGTTGGCCGAAGACCCCTTGCGCATGCAGGGTGTGATCATTGCCTACATGCTCACCGTGGCCCTGCTGATCCCTGCCTCAGGCTGGATCGCCGACCGTTTCGGCACCAAGCGCATCTTCTTCAGCGCTATCTTGCTGTTCAGCTTTGGCTCGCTGCTGTGCGCCGCAGCCAACAGCCTTGGCTTCCTGATCTTCGCCCGCGTGGTGCAGGGGCTGGGCGGTGCGCTGATGCTGCCGATCGGGCGGCTGGTGGTGCTGCGCGCCTACCCACGCAGCGAGCTGGTGCGGATCATGAGTTTCATCACCATCCCCGGCCTGCTCGGGCCATTGCTGGGGCCAACGGTCGGTGGCTGGCTGGTGGAAATCCTCAGCTGGCACTGGATCTTCCTGCTCAACCTGCCTGTCGGCCTGCTTGGCTGCATTGCCGTGTGGAAGTTCATCCCGGACTTGCGCGGCGCCGAGCGCACCACCTTCGACGGCCCTGGTTTCCTGCTGTTCGGCGCAGCGATGGTACTGATCACCATTGCCATGGAAGGCCTGGGCGAGCTGCACCTGCCGCACTTGCGGGTAATGTTGCTGCTGTTCGCTGGCATGGCCTGCCTGGCCGCGTACTGGCTGCGCGCCGGGCGCGACCCGGAGCCGCTGTTCTCGCCAAGCCTGTTCCGCGTGCGCACCTTCGCCATCGGCATCCTCGGCAACCTGTTCGCCCGCCTGGGCAGCGGCGCGCTGCCGTTCCTGGTGCCGTTGCTGCTGCAGGTTGCGCTGGGCTACTCACCCGCCCAGGCAGGCATGAGCATGATCCCGCTGGCGGCGGCGGCCATGCTGGCCAAATCCATTGCCCGACCGCTGATCGAACGGTTCGGCTATCGCATCATCCTCACCGGTAATACCTTGCTGCTGGGCATCCTGCTGGCAAGCCTGGGCCTGGTGGACGAGCAGACCCCTTATTGGCTGCTGTTGGTGCAACTTGGCCTTCTGGGGGCGGTGAACTCCATGCAGTTCACTGCGATGAACACAGTGACGCTCATCGATCTCGACGACGCCAGCGCCAGTAGCGGTAACAGCCTGCTGTCGGTGGTCGCGCAACTGTCGCTGAGCCTGGGTGTGGCCTGCGCCGGCGCACTGTTGGGCGGCTTTACTGCGGCAGGCAGCGCCGAGGGCGTGGAAACCACCCTGGGCGCGTTCCAGCTGACCTTCGTCACCATCGGTGTAATGGCCATGCTGGCAGCGGCGATCTTCCTGCAGCTGGCGCCGACGGACGGAAGGCGTGCCCGTCGTCCGGAACAACACATGGAGTCGTAGGGCGAATGGCCACGAGGCTGGTAGACTATGCGGCATTTTTCGCTTCGCACCGCAGGCCCGCCTCGTGACCACCGAATCCACCGCCTTTGCCACCTTGCCGCTGTCCACTGCCATGCTGGCCAACCTGGAAGCCCTTGGCTATGCCTCGATGACGCCGATCCAGGCCCAGAGCCTGCCTGTCATCCTCAAAGGCCAGGACCTGATCGCCCAGGCCAAGACCGGTAGCGGCAAGACTGCCGCCTTCGGCATCGGCCTGCTCAACCCGATCAACCCGCGCTATTTCGGCTGCCAGGCGTTGGTGCTCTGCCCTACCCGCGAACTCGCCGACCAGGTGGCCAAGGAGCTGCGCCGCCTGGCCCGTGCCGAGGACAACATCAAGATCCTGACCCTGTGCGGCGGCGTTTCGCTGGGCCCACAGATCGCTTCGCTGGAGCACGGTGCGCACATCATCGTCGGCACCCCAGGGCGCATCCAGCAGCATCTGGACAAAGGCACCCTGGTCCTGGACGGGTTGAACACCCTGGTGCTGGACGAAGCCGACCGCATGCTCGACATGGGCTTCTTCGACGCCATCGCCAGTATCATCGGCAAGACCCCGTCGCGCCGCCAGACCCTGCTGTTCTCGGCCACCTACCCGGCCGGCATCAAGCAACTGGCCGCCGACTTCATGCGCAACCCGCAGCAGGTCAAGGTCGAAAGCCTGCACACCGACAACCAGATCGAGCAGCGTTTCATCGAGATTGACCCGCAGCAACGCCTGGAAGCCGTCACCCGCGTGCTCGGCCACTACCGCCCGCAGTCGTGCGTAGCGTTCTGCTTCACCAAGCAGCAATGCGAGGACGTGGTTGCCCACCTGACCGCCAAGGGCATCGTCGCCCAGGCCCTGCACGGCGACCTGGAGCAGCGCGACCGTGACCAGGTGCTGACCATGTTCGCCAACCGCAGCAGCTCGGTGCTGGTGGCTACCGACGTGGCCGCGCGCGGCCTGGACATCGATGGCCTGGACATGGTCATCAACGTGGAGCTGGCGCGTGATGCCGAAATCCACGTGCACCGCGTGGGCCGTACCGGCCGCGCCGGCGAGAAAGGCGTTGCGGTCAGCCTGGTGGCACCGGCCGAAGGCCACCGCGCCCAGGCCATCGAAGCGCTGCAGAAGAGCCCGCTGCGCTGGGACCAGCTGGACAGCCTGAAAAACAAGGGCGGCGAGCCCCTGCTGCCGGTGATGACCACACTGTGCATTGCCGCTGGCCGCAAGGACAAGCTGCGCCCTGGCGACATCCTGGGGGCCTTGACCGGTGATGCCGGCATCCCGGGCAAGCAAGTGGGCAAGATCGCCATCTTCGACTTCCAGGCGTTTGTGGCCGTGGAGCGGGCGCTGGCCAAGCAGGCCATGCAGCGGCTGAACAGCGGCAAGATCAAGGGTCGCGCCCTGAAAGTCCGCATTCTCTAAAGCCAGGCAAAGCCCCCTGTAGGAGCGGGTTTACCCGCGAATACGGCAGTGAATGCACCATCGCATCGCGGGTGATCCCACTCCCACAGGGTTCAGCATTTCAATCTGAAGGTTCATACCGTGCACTCCACCGACGTGATCATCCTTGGCGCCGGCGCCGCCGGCCTGATGTGCGCCCAGCTCAGTGCCCGTCGCGGCCGCCGGGTGCTGCTGCTCGACCACGCCAACAAGCCAGGCAAGAAAATCCTCATGTCCGGCGGCGGGCGTTGCAACTTCACCAACCTGTACACCGAGCCGGCCAACTTCCTTTCGCACAACGCGCACTTCTGCAAGTCGGCCCTGGCCCGCTACACCCAGTGGGACTTCATCGAGCTGGTGTGCAAGCACGGCGTGGCGTACCACGAGAAGAAGCTCGGCCAGCTGTTCTGTGACAACAAGGCCAGCGACATCCTCGACATGCTGCTGGCCGAGTGCGACGAGGCCGGTGCCGAGATCCGCATGCACACCAGCATCGAACAGATCGAGAAGACCGAAAGCGGCTACCTGCTGCAGACCAGCGGCGGCCAGTTCGCCTGCCAGTCGCTGGTCATCGCCACCGGCGGCCTGTCGATCCCAACCCTGGGCGCCACCGGTTTCGGCTACCAGGTGGCCCGCCAGTTCGGCCACACCCTGCTGCCAACCCGCGCCGGGCTGGTGCCATTCACCATCACCGAGCCCCAACTCAAGGCGATGTGCACCGAGTTGTCCGGCACCTCGCTGGACTGCACCGCCAGCTGCAATGGCACCAGCTTCCGCGAAAACCTGCTGTTCACGCACCGCGGCCTGAGCGGCCCGGCAATCTTGCAGATCTCGTCGTTCTGGGAGGCCGGTGACACGGTCGAGATCAACCTGTTGCCCGACCGCGATGCGCTTTCCTGGCTGCAACAGATGCAGGCCGAGCGCGCCAATGCCGAACTGAAGACCGTGCTGGGCGAGGTGTTCACCCGCAAGCTGGCCAACTTGCTGGCCGAGCAGTGGTTCGAGTCGAAGCCGATGAAGCAGTACACCCCGGCGGAACTGGCGCACATCGCCGAAAAGCTGGCGAACTGGCAAGTGGTGCCAGCCGGCACCGAAGGCTACCGCACCGCCGAAGTGACCCTGGGCGGCGTGGATACCCGCGAGGTGTCGTCCAAGACCATGGAATCGCTGAAAAGCCCCGGCTTGTACTTCATCGGTGAAGTGCTGGATGTCACCGGCCACCTGGGCGGTTTCAACTTCCAGTGGGCTTGGGCATCGGCGAACGCCGCCGCGCAGTTCGTGTAGAGTAGAATCCTTTCAGCAGCACGGAACGCTTCTTGCTGGCCCGTGCTGCAGTGCATTCTTCGCTCACCGCCTGGCAGGCCATCATGTCATCGAGCTCGTTCCGTCAGTCACTGCGTCGCCTGTGGGGCCAAGACAAGTTCAGCTACAGCATCCGGGTCACCATTGCCCTTACCGGCAGCCTGGCCCTGTGCTGGTACCAGAACGAGATGGCCCTGCTGATTCCGCTGTTCCTCGGCATCATCGCCAGCGCCCTGGCCGAAACCGACGACAGCTGGCAGGGCCGCCTCAGCGCCCTGGCCGTTACCCTGGTGTGCTTCGCTATCGCTGCACTGGCAGTCGAGTTGCTGTTCCCCTACCCCTGGATCTTCGTCATTGCCCTGGCCCTGGCTGCCTTTGGCCTGACCATGCTAGGGGCGCTGGGCGAGCGCTACGGCGCCATCGCTTCGGCCACCTTGATCACTTCGGTCTACACCATGATCGGGGTGGACCAGCGCGGCGGCCAGGTCACCGATTTCTGGCACGAACCGCTGCTGCTGGTGGCAGGTGCGGCCTGGTACGGGCTGTTGTCGGTGCTGTGGCAGGCGCTGTTTTCCAACCAGCCGGTACAGCAGAGCCTGGCCAGACTGTTCTTCGAGCTGGGCAGCTACCTGAAGCTCAAGGCCAGCCTGTTTGAACCGGTCCGCACGCTCGACGTCGAGGCACGGCGCCTGGAACTGGCCCAGCAGAACGGCAAGGTGGTGGCCGCGCTGAACGCAGCCAAGGAGATCATCCTGCACCGGGTGGGCAACAGCCAACCAAACTCGAAGGTAAGCCGCTACCTCAAGCTGTACTTCCTGGCCCAGGATATCCACGAGCGTGTCAGTGCCTCGCACTACCCCTACAACGCGCTGACCGAGGCGTTTTTCCACAGCGACGTCATGTTCCGCTGCCAGCGCCTGTTGCGTAAACAGGGTTCATCCTGCCAGGAACTGGCCCGCTCGATCCGCCTGCGCCAACCGTTCGTGCTGGCCAGCGGTTATCCAGAAGCCCTCGAGGACCTCAACGCTTCGCTCGAACACCTGCGCATCCAGAGCAACCCGGCCTGGCGCGGCCTGTTGCGCTCACTGCGGGCACTCGCCGCCAACCTGGCAACACTGGACCGCCTGCTCAGTGCCGCCAGCAACCCGGATAGCCTGGCCGACGCCAGCGACAGCAGCCTGCTCGACCGCTCGCCACACTCGCTGAAGGACGTGTGGACGCGCCTGCGCACTCAGCTCACACCGACTTCGCTGTTGTTCCGCCATGCCTTGCGCCTGCCGCTGGCGTTGTCGATCGGCTATGGCATGGTGCACCTGATTCACCCGACCCAGGGCTACTGGATCATCCTCACCACGCTGTTCGTGTGCCAGCCCAACTACGGGGCCACGCGGCGCAAGCTGGTGCAGCGAATCTTCGGCACTGCCGTTGGCCTGACAGTGGGCTGGGCCTTGTTCGACCTGTTCCCCAACCCAGTCATCCAGTCGTTGTTCGCCGTGGTTGCCGGGGTGGTGTTCTTCGTCAACCGCACCACCCGCTACACCCTGGCCACTGCCGCGATCACCCTGATGGTGCTGTTCTGCTTCAACCAGATCGGCGATGGCTACGGCCTGTTCCTGCCACGCCTGTTCGATACGCTGGTGGGCAGCCTGATTGCCATTCTTGCAGTGTTCCTGTTCCTGCCTGACTGGCAGGGCCGACGGCTGAACAAGGCGCTGGCCAATACCCTGGCCTGCGCCAGCGTGTACCTGCGCCAGATCATGCAGCAGTATGCCCACGGCAAGCGCGACGACCTAGCCTACCGCCTGGCCCGGCGCAATGCCCACAACGCTGACGCGGCGCTGTCCACCACCTTGGCCAACATGCTGATGGAGCCGGGGCATTTCCGTAAGGAGGCCGACGTTGGCTTTCGTTTCCTGGTGCTGTCGCACACGTTGCTCAGCTACCTCTCGGGATTAGGCGCGCACCGCGACACGGCGTTGCCAGCAGAGGTGCAGGAGCAGTTGATCGAAGGCGCCGGGCAAAGCCTGGCCAGCAGCCTGGACGAAATTGCCAACGGCCTGGCCGCACGGCTGCCGGTGGCGATTCACAGTGATACCGAAGAGGCGTTGGCCAATGCCCTGGAGCAGATGCCGGAAGATCTGGATGAGCATCAGCGGCTGGTGCAGACGCAACTGGCGTTGATATGCCGCCAGCTGGGGCCACTGCGGACCCTGGCGGCACACCTGATCAAGGAGAATGCCCCGGCCTGATCGTTTTAGTGCCTGTGCTCAAAAGCCATACTGACGCAGCAGCCGGGCATAGCTGCCATCGGCCTTCATCGCCGCTATCGCCTGCTCGAAGCGCTCGACGATCCGCTTGTGCTCCGGGTGCTTCAGGCTGACCAGAATATGCAGGGTGTTCTCCCCCAGCGGCGGATCCACCAGCATCACCCCATCACGCACATCCTGCGGCTCACGCTGCAGGTTGTAGCGGGCCACGTACTCGTCTTCCACCGCCAGGCTTACCCGCCCTGCCGCCAACATGCGTACCGCAGAAGAAAAGTTGCGCACCGGCACTTTGTGCAGACGGGGATCCCCGTCGAATTCCGGTGAATAGGCGTAATCACGCACTACGGCAATGCTATAGGCATAAAGGTCAGACAGACGCTTGTAGCTAAACGCCTCGCCCTTACGCTGCAGCAGGCGAATACGATTACTCAGGTAGGCGTTGGAAAACTGCCCGATACTGGCGCGCGAGTCGTTGTACCAGGCATTGATCAGCACGTCGTAGCGCCCTTCACCTACCCCCAGCAACGCACGCGCCCACGGCACCTCTTCATAGCCGCTGGCGTAGCCGGCACGCGCCAGTGCCGTGGTAACGATGCTGGTCGCAAGGCCGCCGCCCGGCATCTTGGCATCGGTGAACGGTGGCCAGTTGTCGGCCACCAGGCGTAGCTTGGCGTGACCCGGGGAAGGTGTTGCCAGCATCGTTGCCAGTAAACCCAGAACACAAAGCAGTGGCCGCATGCTCACGTCCTTTCGCAATGGAGGGCAACACTGCCAGTGAGATTACACAAAGCGCTTGCCGAGGGCAGCGGCCAATAGTGTCATTTAGCCTCTATTTTGGCCGAAGCACGTGCAGCATGCGATGATCGAGCCTCATCCAAGGAGTTCGTGCCCATGTCAATCGACTGGCTCTGCAAGCACCACACCGACCTCGGCAAGGAGCAGCTCTATGCCATTTTGCAGCTACGCACTGAAGTACTCGTGGTGGAGCAGCGCCACGCCTACCAGGAAGTCGATGGTCAGGACCTGACTGGCGATACCTTGCACCTCATGGCCTGGCAGGAAGACAAGCTGGTGGCCTACCTGCGCCTGCTGGATCCGCAGTCACAAGGTGGGGATGTGGTGATCGGACGAGTGGTGACATCACCGCAGGCGCGAGGTTTGCAGCTCGACGAAAGCTTGCTGCTCAAGGGGCTGGAAGCGGCGGAGCATTGTTGGCCGGGGGTGCCGGTTTATCTGTCGGCTCCGGCGCATTTACAGGCGTTTTATGCCCGCCATGGGTTTGCGGTGGTGGGCGAGGAGTCTTTGGAGAACGGCATCGCGTCCATTGGAATGCGCAAGGGATGAGCCCACCCTGTGCGGGCTTTGCACATCAGGGGTAACCCAGCACTTCGCGGATCTGCCGCAAGTGACGGATGATCCACTGCTTGTCGATCGCCCCCCAGTCATGAATGCGATAATGCCCGGCGTGGTTGCGTGCGCCTTCCTGCTGTTCGAACTCGCAGACGATGTCCAGGTCGGCCAGCGCGGCGATAGTGTCCTGGGCTGTGCGACGGGGCATGCCGGTGGCCTCCATCAGGGCGGGCACGCTGGTCGCGGTCTGGCTATCGATCAGCCAGGCCACGTACAGGCGGCGGTAGAAGCTGCTCTTGGTCTTGCTCACTTCCATGCTGCATGTTCCTTAGAGGTTGCCCGGCAGCTCCCGGTAGGTCAGGTAGACGCGCAGGTCGAATTCCAGTTGGTGATAGTCCGGCTCCATGTGCTGGCAGAGCTGGTAGAACGCTTTGTTGTGATCTCGCTCGCGCAGGTGCGCCAACTCGTGCACAACAATCATGCGCAAGAACTGTGGCGCGGCCTCCTTGAACAGCGAGGCAATGCGGATTTCCTTCTTCGCCTTGAGCTTGCCGCCCTGCACCCGCGACACCGCCGTGTTCAAGCCCAGGGCCCGATGCGTCAGATCGAGGCGGCTGTCGAACAATACCTTGTCCAGGTTTGGCGCACTTCGCAGGTACTGTTGGCGCAAATCCTGGGCATAGCCATACAGCGCCTTGTCGTTTTGCACGTCATGGCGGTCAGGGTAACGGCGCTGCAGGTATTCACCCAGGCGGTCGCTGTCGATCATCTGCCGCACCTGCGCCTGCAGGTGCGGGGGGTAGGCTTGCAAGTAACGTAGTACGGTCATGGCGCTGTATTCGGCGTAACGAATGCCGATTCTAGCCAATCACGGCCCTGGCCAGGAGAAAATTGCCGGGAAGCCGCTAGCGTCAGCAGCGGTCATCGGATAAGCCACCAGGAAACCCTGAACGTATTCGCAACCATTGGCCTTGAGCCAGGCTGCCTGCGCCGGGGTCTCCACCCCCTCGGCGATCACCGTGATACGGTAGTCGGCGCACAAGCCGATCACGCTGCGAACCAACGCAGCATCTACCGCCGAATCGGGCAGACGTGCCACCAGATGACGGTCGAGCTTGAGGGTGTCGATAGGCAGGTCGCGCAGCATGCGCAACGAACAGTCACCCGCACCAAAGTCATCCAGGGCCACCCTCACGCCCAGCCCACGCAAGCGGTGTATCTGTTTGACGGCCGCGTCGATGTTATACATCAGCGACGTTTCCGCCACTTCCACCTCCAACTGCGTCGGGACAAGCTGGTAAAGCTGGATGACCCGTTGCAGTTCTTCGACCAGGCCAGGCATGACGAACTGCGCGCGGCTCAGGCTGATGCCGAGTACAAGGTCCGGCGGAAACCTGTCGTACCAGGCCTGCCGCTGCGCGGCCCCCTGGCGGTAGATCCAGCTGGCCAGGCGATTGATCAGCCGCGCTTCTTCCAGCAACGGGATGAACAGCCCCGGCGGCACATCGCCAACGCTGGGGTGCTGCCAGCGCAGCAAGGCCTCGAAACCACGCAGGCGGCCATCGTGGAAGGCGACCTGTGGCTGGTACACCAAGGTAAAGTCCTGCTGCTCGATGGCCATGCGCACGCTGTCCTCGAGCATCAATCGCGAGCGCGCCCGTCCGTTGAGTTCCTGGTCGTAGAAGCGGTATTGCTGACGCCCCGCTTGCTTGGCTGCGTACATCGCTGCATCGGCCGAACGCAGCAGGCCTTCGACATTGGCGCCACAGTCCGGGTAGGTGGCAATGCCGATGCTGACCCCAAGGCACACATCGAGCCCGTCTACCTCATGGCTGATGGAAACACGTTCGAGCAACCGTTCGGCAAAACGCCCGGCCTGCTCCGGGTAGGGCAAGCTGTCAAACAGTGCAGTGAACTCATCACCGCCCATACGCGCCAGCAAGGCCTCACTGCCCAGGCAGTCCTTGAGCTGCTCGGCCACCCAGCGCAACACCCGGTCGCCCGCGTCGTGGCCGAGCGAGTCGTTGATGCGCTTGAAGCCATCCAGGTCCATGTACATCAGCGCCTGCGCCTTGTCCGAGCGCTCGTTGCGCAACAGAGCACCTTCAGCCGCCTGGTAGAAACCACGGCGGTTGAGCAGGCCGGTGAGCGGGTCAGTAATGGCCTGGTATTCCAGCTGCTGGTGCAAGTTACGCACTACCGACATGTCCAGCACGGTCACCACCATGGCCTGTTGGTCGGCCGGCAACGGCGCACAGGACAGCGCCACCGGCACAAGCTCCCCCCCTTGGGTCCGCAGTTGGGCATCGTGTACGCGGAAGATCTGCCGCCCCTGGTAGGCCTTGTAGAAGTCCGACTCGCGCCACAGGCTGGTACTGGTCAGTTGCACAACGTCGAGCAATTGGGTGCCCTGCAATTGTTGCACCGGTGCCGCCAGCAAACGGGAAATGGCCGGATTGGCAAAACTGATGATGCCATGGGCATCAACCACCAGAATGCCTTCGGCGGCATTTTCCAGGATGGACGCATTGAATGCCCTGGCCGTCTCCAGCTCGCGACTCAGCTGCTGCAGCATGCGCCGGTTGCGCTGCTGGTCGAGCAGCGCCTGGACCTTGGGCTTGAGTATTTGCGGGTCGAACGGTTTGAACATGTAGTCCACGGCGCCGCTGGCGTAGCCTTTGAGCACGGCCGCGTCGGACTGTTCGTTGGCGGTGAGGAAAATGATCGGGGTCAGTCGGGTACGCTGATTGCCGCGCATCAGCCGGGCGACTTCAAAGCCGTCCATTTCCGGCATCTGTACATCCATCAACACCAGGTCGACTTCGTACTCAAGCAACGCGCTCAAGGCTTCTATCCCAGAGCTTGCCGTCAATACTTGCCAATCCTGCCGGGCTAGCAAGGCCCGCATGCTGATGAGGTTCTCGGGGTAGTCGTCTACCACCAGAAGAACTGAGCTGCCATCCAGTGGCTGCTGCTGTTGAGGGTGAGCGCCATCCATGCTGCTTCTCTGTTATGTGACCGACTTCAAAATACGGTTGGATCCATTAGTACTCTAGACCTGAGGCTGCAACACGCAATGCAATCAGAACGCTATCAATGGTCAAACTGTACGGTAGCCGACTAACGGTCGGTCTGCCGGAATTATGTACAGGTTTCCATCGCCCATAAAAAAACCCGCATCGCTGCGGGTTTTTCAGGGTTACCTGTCGATCAGTTGACCTTGGCGGCCAGCTCACCTTTCAGGTAGCGCTGGTACATACCGTCCAAAGAGATCGGCTTGATCTTCGAAGCATTGCCCGCGGTGCCGAAGGCTTCATAACGTGCGATGCACACGTCGCGCATGGCCTTGATGGTTTCACCGAAGAACTTGCGTGGGTCGAACTCGCTCGGGTTCTGCGCCATCAGACGGCGCATGGCACCGGTAGAGGCCAGACGCAGGTCGGTATCGATGTTGACCTTGCGCACGCCGTGCTTGATGCCTTCAACGATTTCTTCGACCGGTACACCGTAGGTTTCTTTGATGTCGCCGCCGTACTGGTTGATGATCGCCAGCCACTCTTGCGGTACCGAGGACGAACCGTGCATCACCAGGTGGGTGTTGGGGATGCGCTTGTGGATTTCCTTGATGCGATCGATGGCCAGCACGTCACCGGTTGGTGGCTTGGTGAACTTGTAGGCACCGTGGCTGGTACCGATGGCGATCGCCAGGGCGTCGACCTGGGTCTTCTTGACGAAGTCGGCGGCTTCTTCCGGGTCGGTCAGCATCTGGCTGTGATCCAGCACGCCTTCGGCGCCGATCCCGTCTTCTTCACCGGCCATGCCGGTTTCCAGCGAACCCAGGCAGCCCAGCTCGCCTTCAACCGAAACGCCGCAGGCGTGAGCCATGGCAACGGTCTGCTGGGTAACGCGGACGTTGTACTCGTAGTCGGTCGGGGTCTTGCCGTCTTCACCCAGCGAACCGTCCATCATGACCGAGCTGAAGCCCAGTTGGATCGAGCGCTGGCAGACGTCAGGGCTGGTACCGTGGTCCTGGTGCATGCACACCGGGATGTGCGGGAACTCTTCGATGGCAGCCAGGATCAGGTGGCGCAGGAATGGCGCACCCGCGTATTTGCGGGCACCGGCCGAAGCCTGAACGATCACCGGGGAGTCGGTCTTGTCGGCCGCTTCCATGATGGCGCGCATCTGCTCGAGGTTGTTGACGTTGAAAGCTGGTACGCCGTAGCCAAACTCGGCGGCGTGGTCCAGCATCTGGCGCATGCTAATGAGTGCCATTGTGTATCTCTCTCCCGACAAGCGTCGTTTGTTTCGTGCAAGCCTGCCGCAGGGGCGGTTGCTGTTCAAGTAGTGTGGGCCACCCTCGCGGCCCGGCCAGTCACGGTGCCTTGCAGCCCCGCCCAATCAGATCGTTGGTTGCCACCCAGTACACCAGGCCTTCTTCGCCCTTGGTGTGGAAGGCCAGCATGCCATCGCTGTACAGCGCACCCGAGGCACCCGGTTCAGCCTTGAGCCGGTACACCTGGTCGCCGCCGCCAAGGCGCACGTCAACCTGGTCACGTTGCGCATCGGCGAAGCGCCAAAGCACCTCAGCCTGGGTGTCGCAGACCCAACGGGTCCAGTTGTCTGCCGGGGCCGGTTGCGCCGGCTGCAGCAGTGAGCATCCTGCCAGTGTCGCCAGGGCCGTCACGGCCAAAAGCGCTTTCATTCAGTTTCCTCGATTTGGGGCTGCTGTGCAGCCCTTCCTCAAGACCACAAATCAACGTTCAGGTTGCCTATTACCCGATCAAGGGCAACCCGGCGCCTTGCGCTGGTGGTCTTCGTCGTACTTTTCCAGGCCTTCCGGGCCCACGCGCTTGCCGATGACCGGCACAGTCTCGGCCTGCCAGTCGGACTGATAGCAACCGCCCTTGTGCGACTGCGCCGGGTCGGCATCCGAGGCCGGGCTGCCCGCGCAAGCGCTCAGCAGACCGGCCAGCATCATCACAGGCAATTGTTTGACCACCAGGCCACTCCCTTTGCCAAGCGCCGACGTCATCAGGCCTTGGCCCGCTCTTCCAGGATTGCCACAGCTGGCAGGACCTTGCCCTCGACGAACTCGAGGAAGGCGCCACCACCGGTAGAAATGTAGGAGATTTCCTTGCTGACGCCATATTTGTCGATGGCTGCCAGGGTGTCACCGCCACCGGCGATGGAGAATGCGGCGCTGTCGGCGATGGCCTTGGCCAGTACCTTGGTGCCGTTGCCGAACTGATCGAATTCGAACACGCCCACCGGGCCGTTCCACAGAATGGTTTTCGACGATTTCAGCAGCTCGGCGAAGTTGGCCGCGGTTTGCGGGCCGATGTCCAGAATCATGTCGTCGGCAGCAACGTCGGCGATGGCCTTGACGGTGGCTTCGGCGGTCTCGGCAAACTCCTTGGCAACCACCACATCAACTGGCAGCGGCACGCTGACCTTGGCAGCAATGGCCTTGGCGGTGTCGACCAGGTCAGGCTCGTACAGCGACTTGCCCACCGGGTGGCCAGCAGCGGCCAGGAAGGTGTTGGCAATACCGCCACCGACGATCAGCTGGTCGCAAACACTGCTCAGGCTGTTCAGCACGTCCAGTTTGGTGGAAACCTTGGAGCCGGCAACGATGGCCGCCATTGGTTTGGCCGGGGCCTTCAGGGCCTTGCCCAGGGCGTCCAGTTCGGCAGCCAGCAGCGGGCCTGCAGCAGCGACTTTGGCAAACTTGGCTACACCGTGAGTGGAACCCTCGGCGCGGTGGGCGGTGCCGAAGGCGTCCATGACGAACACGTCACACAGGGCAGCGTACTTCTGCGCCAGCTCGTCGGCGTTCTTTTTCTCGCCCTTGTTGAAGCGCACGTTCTCGAACAGCACCAGTTCACCGGCCTGTACCGCGACACCGTCCAGATAGTCGGCAACCAGCGGCACGTCACGGCCCAGAGCCTTGCTCAGGTAATCGGCGACCGGCTTGAGGCTGTTCTCGGCAGAGAATTCGCCTTCGGTCGGGCGGCCCAGGTGAGAGCAGACCATTACCGCTGCGCCCTTCTCCAGGGCCAGCTTGATGGTCGGCAGCGCTGCCAGGATACGCGCGTCGCTGGCTACCACACCGTCCTTCACAGGCACGTTGAGGTCTTCGCGGATCAGTACGCGTTTACCTTGCAGGTCGAGGTCGGTCATCTTCAACACGGTCATGAATGCAGTCCTTCAGGGCTGTTTGTTGCGGGTTGGGTGAACGACGTGCAGAAAGTGTTCGGCAACGTCGAGCATACGGTTGGCAAAACCCCATTCGTTGTCGAACCAGGCCAGCAGGTTTACCAGGCGGGGGCCGGAAACACGCGTCTGGCTGGCATCGACGATCGCCGAATGCGGGTCATGGTTGAAATCACAGCTGGCGTGCGGCAGCTCGGTGTAAGCCAGCAAGCCTTTAAGCGGACCGTCCAGCGCAGCCTCGCGCAGCACTCGGTTGACTTCGGCCGCACTGGTGTCGCGGGCGGTCTGCAGGGTGATGTCCAGGCACGAGACGTTGACGGTCGGTACACGTACCGCTTTGGCCTGGATTCGCCCGGCAAGTTCCGGAAGCAGGCGCTCGATGCCACGCGCCAGGCCAGTGGACACGGGAATCACCGACTGGAAGGCCGAACGCGTGCGGCGCAGGTCTTCGTGGTGATAGGCATCGATCACCGGCTGGTCGTTCATCGCCGAGTGGATGGTGGTGATCTGCACATATTCGATGCCAAACGCCTGGTCCAGCACACGCAGCAGCGGCACGCCGCAGTTAGTGGTGCACGAGGCGTTGGACACCAGGCGCTCGCTGCCGGTAAGGCAGGCCTGGTTGATGCCGTAGACCACCGTGGCGTCAACGTCGGCCTCGCTGGCCATGGGCTGCGAGAACAGCACCCTTGGCGCACCGGCGTCGAGGAAACGCTGGCCATCGGCACGGGTGTTATAGGCACCGGAACACTCCAGCACCAGGTCGATGCCCAGCGCAGCCCAGTCGATGCCTTCGGGGGTGGCACTGCGCATTACCTTCACGCAATCGCCATTGATGTGCAGACAGTCGCCGTCGACCTTGACCTCGCCGGGAAAACGCCCGTGGGTGGAGTCGAAGCGTGTCAGGTATTCCAGGCTGGCCTGATCGGCCAGATCGTTCAGCGCGACGATCTCGAAACCGGCCTTTGCCCCCCGCTCGAACAGCGCGCGCAGGACACAGCGGCCGATACGGCCATAACCGTTGAGTGCAACTTTGTAGGGACGCGGGTGGGGCATTGGTTGGCTCGCTAACGCATGATGGCTTTGGGGCCGCGTTGCGGCCCATCGCGACGCAAGGCCGCTCCCACAGGGACCGCGCCATCCGGAGGACAGCACCGTTTCTGTGGGAGCGGCCTTGCGTCGCGATGGAGGGCAAAGCCCTCCCCTTGCACGACCTGGAGGGCGTCACTGCCCTCCATTTGTTACATCAGTCTTCCAGCAGCTCTTCGGCAGTACCGAGGATGTTCTCCAGGGTGAAGCCGAACGCTTCGAACAATGCCGAAGCCGGCGCCGACTCACCGTAGGTGGTCATGCCGATGATACGACCTTCCAGGCCGACGTACTTGTACCAGAAGTCAGCGTGGGCAGCTTCGATGGCGATGCGCGCACCGACTTCCAGCGGCAGCACGGACTGCTTGTAGGCAGCGTCCTGGGCATCGAACACGCTGGTGCACGGCATGGAAACCACGCGCACCTTGCGGCCTTGCTCGGTCAGCTTGTCGAAGGCCTGAACAGCCAGGCCCACTTCGGAACCGGTGGCGATCAGAATCAGTTCAGGCTCGCCGGCGCAGTCCTTGAGCACATAGCCACCGCGGCTGATGTCGGCGATCTGCTGGGCATCGCGGTCCTGGTGCTGCAGGTTCTGGCGCGAGAAGATCAGCGCCGATGGGCCGTCCTTGCGCTCCAGGGCGTTTTTCCAGGACACGGCGGATTCCACCGCATCGGCCGGGCGCCAGGTGTCCAGGTTCGGGGTGCTGCGCAGGCTGGTCAGCTGCTCGATCGGCTGGTGCGTCGGGCCGTCTTCGCCCAGACCGATGGAGTCGTGGGTGTACACGTGGATCACGCGCTGCTTCATCAGGGCCGACATGCGCACCGCGTTGCGGGCGTATTCCATGAACATCAGGAAGGTCGCGCCGTAAGGCACCAGACCACCGTGCAGGGCAACGCCGTTCATGATGGCGGTCATGCCGAACTCGCGCACGCCGTAGAACACATAGTTGCCGCTGGCGTCATTGGCTTCGACGCCCTTGCAACCTTTCCACAGGGTCAGGTTGGAGCCGGCCAGGTCAGCCGAACCGCCGAGGAACTCGGGCAGCAGCGGGCCGAAGGCGTTCAGGGCGTTCTGGCTGGCCTTGCGGCTGGCGATGGTTTCGCCTTTGGCAGCCACTTCGTTGATGTAGGCCTGGGCCTTTTCGCTGAAGTCGGCCGGCAGCTCGCCGCTGTCACGGCGCTTGAACTCGGCAGCCAGCTCCGGGTAGGCCTTGGCGTAGGCGTCGAAGCGCTGGTTCCACTCGGCTTCAACCTTGGCACCGGCGGCCTTGGCATCCCACTCGGCGTAGATGTCGGCCGGGATTTCGAACGGGCCGTGGTTCCAGTTCAGGGCCTGGCGGGTCAGGGCGATTTCGTCGTTGCCCAGCGGGGCACCGTGGCAGTCTTCCTTGCCCTGCTTGTTCGGCGAACCGAAACCGATGGTGGTCTTGCAGCAGATCAGGGTCGGGCGATCGCTCTTGCGGGCGGTCTCGATGGCCATCTTGATTTCTTCGGCATCGTGGCCGTCGACGTTGCGGATCACCTGCCAGTTGTAGGCCTCGAAGCGCGCCGGGGTGTTGTCGGTGAACCAGCCGTGCACTTCGCCATCGATGGAGATGCCGTTGTCGTCATAGAAGGCGATCAGCTTGTTCAGGCCCAGGGTGCCGGCCAGCGAGGCGACTTCATGGGAGATACCTTCCATCATGCAGCCGTCGCCGAGGAACACATAGGTGTTGTGGTCGACGATATTGTGGCCGTCACGGTTGAACTGGGCAGCCAGTACTTTTTCTGCCAGGGCGAAGCCCACGGCGTTGGCGATACCCTGGCCGAGCGGGCCGGTAGTGGTTTCAACGCCTGGGGTGTAGCCGTACTCCGGGTGGCCCGGGGTGCGGCTGTGCAGCTGGCGGAAGCCTTTGATGTCATCGATGGTGACGTCGTAGCCGGTCAGGTGCAGCAGCGAGTAGATCAGCATCGAACCGTGGCCGTTGGACAGCACGAAGCGGTCACGGTCGGCGAAGCTCGGGTTGCTCGGGTTGTGCTTCAGGTAGTCGCGCCAAAGCACTTCGGCGATATCCGCCATGCCCATGGGGGCACCTGGGTGGCCGCTGTTGGCCTTTTGCACGGCATCCATGCTGAGGGCACGAATGGCGTTGGCACGTTCACGACGGCTGGGCATCGCTGATCTCCTAGGGGGCTTGAATAGGTGGTGTCACGAAAAAGGCGGCCATTTTCGCCCACTGGGGGCGCTTGGGGCAAACATTTAAGCGCCAAGCGCCAGCTTTAAGCCGCAACTGAAGAAGCAGAGCGCGACTCGGGGCGCCCCAAAGCGTGTCACTTGAGGCTTTCGGCTTGCAGCTCATCGCCAATATCAAAACTTTTTGATATTGGCCTTGCTAGGGCATCGATGCCTGTCTAGACTGCCGCCCCATGAACCTGCGTGCGCAATCGATCCCCGAGCAACGCGAAACATTGGCCGCCCTGTGCAAAGCCAGTGGCGATGCGTTGCGCCTGAACGTATTGCGCGCACTGGCCAACGACTCGTTCGGCGTGCTGGAGCTGGCGCAGATCTTCGACATCGGCCAGTCGGGCATGAGCCATCATCTCAAGGTGCTGGCTCAGGCCGACCTCGTGGCAACCCGCCGCGAAGGCAACGCCATCTTCTACCGCCGTGCCCTGCCCGATGGCCTGCGCCTGGGTGGCCGGCTGCACGCGGCGCTGCTCGAAGAAGTCGACGACCTGGCCCTGCCGCCCGATGTGCAGGCGCGCATAGCCCATGTCCAGCAGCGCCGGGCCGCCACCAGCCAGGACTTCTTCCTGCGCGTGGAAGAGAAGTTCCGTGCCCAGCAGGACCTGATCGCCGGCCTTCCGCAGTACCGCGACAGCCTGCTGGCGCTGCTCGACAAACTGCATTTCGACCCGGCCGCCAGCGCGCTGGAGGTCGGGCCCGGCGACGGTGGCTTCCTGCCCGACCTGGCCCGGCGCTTCGCCCAGGTCACCGCCCTGGACAACAGCCCTACCATGCTCGAGCTTGCGCGCCAGGTGTGCCAGCGCGAAGGGCTCGACAACGTGAACCTGCAGTTGGCCGACGCACTGGGTGCAACGGATGTGGCCGCCGACTGCGTTGTGCTGAACATGGTGCTGCACCATTTCAGCGACCCGGCCTTGGCCTTGCGCCAGCTGGCCAAACGGGTGAAGGCAGGCGGCAGCCTGCTGGTCACCGAACTGTGCAGCCATGACCAGGGGTGGGCGCGCGAAGCCTGCGGCGACCTCTGGCTGGGCTTCGAACAGGACGACCTGGCGCGCTGGGCCAACGCTGCCGGGCTGGCCCATGCGGACAGCCTGTACGTGGGCTTGCGTAACGGTTTCCAGATCCAGGTCCGCCATTTTCAGCGGACGGCTGGCGACATACACCATCGGTAAATTTCAGGAACCTTCGAGATGAGCGAATACTCCCTTTTCACCTCCGAGTCCGTGTCCGAAGGGCATCCGGACAAGATCGCCGACCAGATTTCGGACGCTGTCCTTGATGCCATCATCGCCCAGGACAAATACGCCCGCGTAGCCTGCGAAACCTTGGTCAAGACCGGTGTCGCCATCATCGCCGGCGAAGTCACCACTTCGGCCTGGGTCGACCTGGAAGACCTGGTGCGCAAAGTCATCATCGACATCGGCTACAACAGTTCCGACGTCGGCTTCGACGGCGCCACCTGCGCCGTGATGAACATCATCGGCAAACAGTCGGTAGACATCGCCCAGGGCGTGGACCGCTCCAAGCCGGAAGACCAGGGTGCCGGTGACCAGGGCCTGATGTTCGGCTACGCCAGCAACGAAACCGAAGTCCTGATGCCTGCACCGATCTGCTTCTCGCACCGTCTGGTAGAACGCCAGGCCGAGGCGCGCAAGTCCGGCCTGCTGCCATGGCTGCGCCCGGATGCCAAGTCGCAGGTCACCTGCCGCTACGAGAACGGCAAAGTGGTCGGTATCGACGCCGTGGTGCTGTCGACCCAGCACAACCCGGAGGTTTCGCAGAAAGACTTGCAAGAAGCCGTGATGGAGCTGATCGTCAAGCACACCCTGCCTGCCGAACTGCTGCACAAGGGCACCCAGTACCACATCAACCCGACCGGCAACTTCATCATCGGTGGCCCGGTGGGTGACTGTGGCCTGACCGGCCGCAAGATCATCGTCGACTCCTACGGCGGCATGGCCCGCCACGGTGGTGGCGCGTTCTCCGGCAAGGATCCGTCCAAGGTCGACCGCTCCGCCGCCTACGCCGGCCGCTACGTGGCCAAGAACATCGTCGCCGCCGGCCTGGCCGAGCGTTGCGAGATCCAGGTGTCGTACGCCATTGGCGTGGCCCAGCCGACGTCCATCTCGATCAACACCTTCGGTACCGGCAAAGTCTCCGACGACAAGATCATCCAGCTGGTGCGCGAGTGCTTCGACCTGCGTCCGTACGCCATCACCACCATGCTCGACCTGCTGCACCCGATGTATCAGGAAACCGCTGCCTACGGCCACTTCGGCCGTACCCCGCAGCAGAAGACTGTCGGCGACGACACCTTCACCACCTTCACCTGGGAGCGCACCGACCGCGCCCAGTCGCTGCGTGACGCTGCCGGCCTGTAAGAGCTTCCTGCAGTGCCAGACGAAAGCCCCTGCCGAGCAATCGGCAGGGGCTTTTTTATATTGCGCGCAGCAATCTGACCCCAAATGCTGGATTAAATCCTGAATGGGGTCGAGCGCTGCTTTTCAACGCTGAGCGAGAAATACGACAAGCGACAGTCACATGCAAGTATCAAAGATCAGGGAGACGTGTTGGCGAGACGAGCCTTATAAGTGTGCGTAGCGGCACCTGATAAAAATGCTAGTTGTGGTAAATTTTTTCGGTGCGTAGAGTCAAAAAGCTTCTGCAGTTCTTCTACTTCTGGAGGTTGCCATGAACAAACACGAGCTGATTTTGCCTAATGAATGGCTGGTACATGCTGTCGAGATTAACCTTTTAGCTTACGACTCCTCCCGGGAGGGCTATCAAGATCTTCTGTTCCTTTTCGCAACCGACAAAGATGGAACAGCACATGAATTCACCGTGACGGCGCCAGCGATGCGGTACGTGGCAATGGAGGCATACAATGCTCTTAAAACCGGTTCGGTAGATGAAGTCGTGTTACGCATTACGGATATCGATAACCATCTGTACGCGCTATATATTTGATAGTTAAAGTTTTGCAGATCGCGCCCTAGAATGTAGCGTAACAGAACCAGCCAAATGTACCCTGCGGACGAAAGACGATGGTCATCGTGGTCCTTGGCTAATATTGAGTTTGCGGCCTTAAACTTAACGGAGAAAACCACGATGACCAAGCCCACTATCGCATTGAATGAGTGGGTTTTATAAAGCGGCAGACGCTGGCCTTTCTCACGCATTGACGTGGTCGTCGAAAACAACTTCCACCACTTCACCTGTATCACTCAGTCACGCCCAAATAAAAAATGGGCGTATGTTTTGAAAATTGGGTGGCTGCCAGGAGTTCGCCACAGCAGTCCCAGCGCCTGTGAGATCGAGCGCCACCTCATTCCTCAAGACAGCCCCTCGGACATATCACCTGACAACCTCGCACTTCACCCACCGCACTACCTGCCTACGCTGAGGACTCACCCCGCCAAGCAAGGATGCTGGCCATGCCGCTGATGCTGTTACTAACTCTGATGCTGTTGCTAAACGCCCCCCAGGCCTGGGCCACCTCATGCCCCGACTGGACCCCGCAACAGGCCAAGGCCGAAGTTGCGCAACTGCGCGCCACGCTTGCCCGATGGGACGAGCACTACCATCGCCAGGGCATAGCCCTGGTGGCCGACGAACTGTACGACCAGAGCCGCGAGCGCCTGAACCACCTGCAGCAGTGCTTCGCGGTTGGCAGCAGCCCCTCCCCCTTGGCCAGTGCTCGCGGCCCGGTCCCCCACCCCGTGCCGCATACCGGCGTCGACAAGCTGGCAGACCGCCAGGCCGTGGCGCGATGGATGGCCGGCAAGAGCGGCGTGTGGGTACAGCCCAAGGTCGACGGCGTAGCCGTTTCCCTCACCTACCAACAGGGCCGATTGGTGCAGCTGACCAGCCGGGGGGACGGCGTAAACGGCCATGACTGGAGCCGACACATCCCACAGCTCAGCGCTGTCACCCGGCAGTTGCCCGAGGCGGTCGACCTGCACTTGCAAGGTGAGCTGTATCTGCGCCTGAACGATCATGTGCAAGCCAAGGCAGGCAGCGCCAACGCCCGGGGTACCGTGGCCGGGCTGCTCGCACGCAAGCAACTGACTGGCGCACAAGGCAACGCTATCGGCCTGTTCGTGTGGGGCTGGCCGCACGGCCCCGAGCAACAGGCCGAACGCCTCGCCCAACTGGCACGACTGGGGTTTCCGGACAGCCAGCTTTACAGTATCGCCATCGACACGCTGGAGGATGCAGCACACTGGCGCGAGCACTGGTATCACTCTGCTCTGCCCTTCGCCACCGACGGTGTGATCCTGCGCCAGGGCAGTCGGCCACCTGCCGAGCGCTGGCAGGCCAAGGCGCCCTACTGGATCGCGGCCTGGAAGTACCCCTATGCACAAGCCTTGGCCGATGTACGCGACGTGCGCTTTCGGGTTGGCCGCACCGGCAGGGTCACGCCCGTGTTGCACTTGCTGCCGGTAACCCTAGACGACCGACGGATTACCCAGGTAAGCCTGGGTTCGCTGGCGCGCTGGCACACCCTCGACATCCGCCCCGGCGACCAAGTGGCCATCAGCCTGGCCGGGCTGACCATTCCACGCCTGGAGCAAGTTGTGCATCGCACGGTCGAACGCCAGGCGGTCATCGCGCCTGCGCCCGACCGCCATCATGCTCACAGCTGCTGGCAAGCCAGCGAGGGCTGTGATGAGCAGTTCATTGCCCGCCTCACCTGGCTTGGCGGTAAACAGGGCCTGGCCTTGCCACGCACCGGGCCCGGCACATGGCGTCGGCTGGTCGAAGCTGGCTTGGTAACGTCCATGACCGATTGGCTGCAGCTCGATGCCCAGCGCCTGCAGCAGGCCCCCGGCATCAGCAGGCTCACTGCGGCACACCTGCTGGGCAGTTTCGACGAAGCCCGCTCACGCCCCTTCGATCAATGGCTGCGCGCCCTTGGCGTGCCCATTGGCAAGCATTTGCCTCTGACTGGCGACTGGCAGGCGCTGGCCTCACGCAGTGCCGGGCAATGGCAAACCGTGCCCGGCATCGGCGCAAAACGCTCGCGCCAACTTGTGGAGTTTTTCGCGGCCTCCGAGGTGCAAGCCATTGCCGCACAGTTGGCCGAAGCCGGCATAGAAGGTTTCCGGACCCCACCCCAGCGCATTGAGCAATGATTTTTTACCAAATAGTGCGTAGGAAAAACCCGAGACTCCGGCAGAAAACCTCACCAAGGGTTTCTAAATGGGCAAAACCAAGGCAGGATTTCCCCCAACTTTTGCTGCCCCGCCCCGTTAGGGAGGCTTTTCATGAAACGTATTTCGACTCTTTTCCTGCTCGCAACACTGGGCCTGGCCGCGGGCACTGCTCAGGCTGCCCAGCCGGATGCCGGCCTGACCGGTTGCGCCGCCAAGCGCAGCGCCATCGAAAACCAGCTGAAAATTGCCCGTGACCACGGTAACAGCGACCAGGTTGCAGGGCTGGAGGAAGCCCTGCGCGGTGTGGACAACTGCACCGACGCCAGCCTGCGCAAGGAACGTGAGCAGAAGGTGCTCGATGCGCGTCACGAAGTGGCGCAGCGGGAAAAGGACTTGAAGAAGGCAGAGAAGAAAGGCGACGCCGAGAAGATCAACAAGCGCAAGGACAAGCTGGCCGAGTCGCGTAAAGAGCTGCAGGAAGCGGTCGACGATCTCGACCGCTAAGGCATCTGGCCGGCAAGCCTGGTCTTTGTGGAATTTGTACACGCCTCGAAGGTTTGCGCAAACAGCACAGCCATTCAATGATTACGAAATTCGCTATGACAGGCCTTGCACGCAGACTCGACCTTGTCCATCGGTGCCTTCAGTTGCGCAGCATCCAGTGTCTGGTTGCGGGTGACATCAACCAGTTCGCCGGTTACGCCTTCAAGCTGCCGAGCCAGGTCATGAAACCGCGCCTGGCGCTCCCACACGTCGGCGCGGGCGGCGCTGTCACCACCATCGCGCACCTGTGGAAAATGCTGCCACGGCTGATGCGACAGGCTGTCCAGCTTCAGCGCACCGTCGGCAAACTTCACCCCGTCGAACGGCAACCGGCCACGCAGCATGCCACCCAGGTCTTCGCTGGTCTTGAGCATGTCCTTGAAGATCACCTTGCGCTTGCCCAGCGGCGAGTTCGGGTCAACCCGGTCACAACCCGTCAAAGCCCCTCCCAGGGCAAGTGCTGCCAGCAGAACAACGGTCAATCGCTTCAACATCACGCTCACTTCGGCCTACGCAAATGGGCGGCCAGTATCGCTGCCACTGGGCCAAACACCAATAGCCACATAAAAGACAGGGGCGAACCTTCATGTTCGCTCATGACAGGAATGCACACATGAAATCTGCCCTGCGCCACCTGGCCTGGACACTGCCGGTGCTGGCTTTGCTGGCCGGCTGCAACGGCGGCGAGAGCGCCAAGCCCGAGCCCCACGCTGTCGCCACCTATGCCCCGGCCACTTGGAAAGACTTGCCGGCCGTCAGCGATGAAGACCTGCTGGCAGGCTTTTATGCATGGCGCAACGGCTGCGAAAAACTCAAGCGCGACCCGGTGTGGGCCGCCACCTGCGAAGCGGCCGGCAGCGCCACAGCCAGCGCCGCCCAAGTGCGAACCTTCCTTGAACAGAACCTACAGGTGTACGGCCTGCGCTCTGCAGAGAACAATGCCAACGGCCTGATTACCGGCTACTACGAGCCGGTCTACCCAGGCAGCCTGAGCCAATCGGCAACCAACCATGTGGCGGTCTACGGCATCCCTGATGACATGATCGTGGTCGACCTGGCCAGCGTGTACCCCGAACTGAAGGGCAAACGCCTGCGCGGCCGTCTGGAGGGTCGGGTGCTCAAGCCCTACGACACGGCCGAAGTCATCAACCGTAACGGCGTCAAGGCACCGGTGCTGGCCTGGCTGACCGACCCGATGGACCTGCAATTCCTGCAGATCCAGGGCTCTGGCCGGGTGCAACTGGAAGACGGTCGTCAACTGCGCCTTGGCTACGCCGACCAGAACGGCCACCCCTATCGGCCGATCGGCCGCTGGCTGGTGGAGCAAGGTCAGCTGAAAAAAGAAGACGTGAGCATGGGCGCCATTCATGCCTGGGCCCAGGCCAACCCGCAGCGCGTACCAGAGCTGCTGGCCAGCAACCCCAGCTACGTATTCTTCAGCACCCGCCCGGACAGCAACGAAGGCCCGCGCGGCTCACTGAACGTACCGCTTACCGCCGGCTTACAGCGTGGCCATCGACCGCAAGGTGATTCCCCTGGGCAGCTTGTTGTGGCTGTCTACCACACGCCCGGACGGCTCGCCGGTGATACGACCGGTTGGCGCGCAAGACACCGGCGGGGCGATTACCGGCGAAGTGCGTGCCGACCTGTTCTGGGGCACTGGGCCGGAAGCCGGCGAACTGGCCGGGAACATGAAGCAGCAAGGGCAGATCTGGATGCTGTGGCCCAAGGGCCAGCCACTGCCCGAGGTGCCCAAGGTACCTTGACCGTTGCTGCCATCTTCGCGGGGGCTGCCCGCGAAGATGGCCAGCCGGTTTCAGATGGAAACCACGAAGAACGACACAATCAGTGCCAAGCCGGCAAGCCACACCAGCGACCGCAAGGCAGCCCAGTCGGCCAGGTAGCAGATGATGTAAAGCAAGCGGCTGGTGATATACATCACCCCCAGCACATCCTGGGTCACCTGCTCTGCATTGCCGACGATATCTGCCACAAGCACCGCCGCCGCAAATGCCGGAAACGCTTCGTAGCCATTCTGCTGCGCAGCATGGGCACGCCGTGGCAAGCCCGACAAGGTATCGAGGAAGGCTCGCGGATCGTGATTGTCCTTGAGGCCGAAGCGGCCACTGCTCGCCTTGGCGATCAAGGCACAAAGCGGGTTCAACAGCAGGGCAATCAGGATGCACCACAGGGCAACAGTCATGGACAGGACTCCTTGTTCAGTCTTCAGGTCAAAGCTTCATTACCAGCATGCCGGCCAACACCAGCCCGCAAGCTAGGAGTCTCGGCCCGCCAAAAGGTTCTTTGAGGTAGCGCATACCCAGCAGCACCACCAGGATCACGCTCAACTCCCGCAGTGCCGCCGCTTCGGCCACTGACCCCAGGTGCATGGCCCACAGCACCAGGGCATAGCTGAACAATACGCAGAACCCTACCGCCAACCCAAGGCGCCATTGGGTTCGCCAGAACAGTACGAATGGCGCCCGCCGCGCTACGCTCGCCAACAACGGGAATTGCCAGGCGCTGAGCAGTGTCAGCCAGACCAGGTAATCCCACGGTTTGCCCCACAGACGCACGGCCTGGCCGTCGAACCAGGTGTAGCAACCAATGCACAGGCCAATCAAGGCAACCACCGGCAGCATCGACCATGGCAACCGGTCACCGCCGCCGCCCTGCCACAACAGGCAGGCCATGCCACAGGGGATCAACAGGATACCGATGATCTGCTGCTGGCTCAGCGATTCCCCGGCAAAGGCCAGGGTCAGCCCCAGCACCACCAACGGTGACAGCCCGCGCATCAGAGGATAGACCAGCCCCAGGTCGCCCACGCGGTAGGCCTGGATCAGCAAATAACGGTACAACTGCTCAGCCAGTGCCGAAGCAACCAACCAAGGCCAGATTTCAGCAGGCGGAACATCCACGAAGGGCACCGCCAGCACCGCGAAGGCCAGCGCTACCGTGTCCATGCTGGCAATGACCAGCAAGCGCTCGCCACTGAATTTGATCAAGGTATTCCAGGTTGCATGCAGCAGGGCGGCAACCAGCACCAGAGATGTTGCCAACACGCCTTCTTATCCTTGTGAGGGTTTTCGGAGGTTGAATATATAGCGTTCCCAAGCGTCGCTGCGCGCCTCTTGTTTGGGAACGTTTCCAAGGAACTTGGTCAAACCCTGTGCCCCGAACCCCGTGCCAGGTCATCAAAGAACTGCCCGAGTCACTCGGGTAACGACTTGGAAGCCACTGTTACAGGATTCGGGATGCTTGAATTAGTTGCCGCGTTTATCTGCCTCACCACACTTCTGACCTATGTGAACTACCGTTTCATCGGCCTGCCCCCCGCCATCGGCGTGATGGTCACGGCGCTGCTGTTTTCCCTGATGTTGCAAGGCCTGAGCCTTATCGGCTTCCCAGGCCTGGAAGAACGCGTCGAAGGGCTGATGAACCAGATCGACTTCAACGACCTGCTCATGCACTGGATGCTGGCGTTCCTGCTGTTTGCCGGCGCCCTGCACGTCAACCTCAGCGACCTGCGCAGCTACCGCTGGCCGATCGGCCTGCTGGCCACCTTGGGCGTGCTGATTGCCACCGTGGTCATCGGCTACCTGGCGCATTGGGTGTTTGCCCTGTTCGGCTGGCAGGTCCCCCTGATCTACTGCCTGCTGTTCGGTGCACTGATCTCACCGACCGACCCGATTGCCGTGCTTGGCGCGCTGCGTACTGCCAATGCGCCCAAACCGCTTAAAACCACCATCGTCGGCGAGTCACTGTTCAACGACGGCACGGCAGTCGTGGTATTCACCGTGTTGCTGGGCATCATCCAGCTGGGTGAAACACCGAGCATGGCCGACACGGCGATCCTGTTCGCCCGCGAGGCCATTGGCGGCGTGGTGTTCGGTGGCCTGATCGGCTATGCCACCTACCGCATGATCAAGAGCGTCGAGCAGTACCAGGTGGAAGTCATGTTGACCCTGGCGCTGGTAATCGGTGGTTCGGCGATGTGCTACGAGCTGCATGTGTCGGCACCGATCGCCATGGTGGTGGCAGGCCTGATCATCGGCAACCTGGGGCGCAACCTGGCGATGAATGACATGACCCGCCGTTACATGGACGGTTTCTGGGAGCTGATCGACGACATGCTCAATGCGCTGCTGTTCGCATTGATCGGCCTGGAGTTGTTGCTGCTGCCGTTCAACTGGATGCACCTGGCGGCCGGCGGCGTGCTGGCGCTGGCAGTGCTGCTGTCGCGCCTGCTGACGGTGGCCCCGGCGATCGTGCTGCTGCGGCGCTGGCGCCCGGTGCCCAAAGGCACGGTGCGGGTGCTGACCTGGGGTGGCCTGCGCGGTGGCGTGTCGGTGGCACTTGCACTGTCGCTACCGCTGGGCGAGGAACGGGACCTGCTGCTGTCGATCACCTACATCGTGGTGTTGTCGTCGATTCTGGTGCAGGGGTTGAGCATTGGGCGGGTGGTGCGCAAGGTCAGCGCCCAGCCTTGAGAATGCCGGGGCCGCTTTGCGGCCCATTCGCGGGTAAACCCGCTCCTACAGGTTTGCGTACCCCTGTAGGAGCGGGTTCACCCGCGAAGAGGCCGGCACAGACAACCAGGGTCTATTCGACTGCCGAATCCGGGAACTGGTCCTGCACATACTTGATCTCGGTGCGCCCATGGGCTGCCGGCAAGCCATCCTCACCCAGGTTGACGAACACCATCTTGTCGACAGTCAGAATGCTCTTGCGGGTGATCTTGTTACGCACTTCGCACTTGAGGGTGATCGAGGTGCGGCCGAACGCGGTAGCGGTGATGCCCAGCTCGATGATGTCACCCTGACGCGAAGCACTGACGAAGTTGATTTCCGACATGTACTTGGTCACCACACGCTGGTTGCCCAGCTGGACGATGGCGTAGATCGCCGCCTCTTCATCGATCCAGCGCAACAGGCTGCCACCGAACAGGGTGCCATTGGGGTTGAGGTCTTCGGGTTTAACCCACTTGCGGGTGTGAAAGTTCATCTGTACTCCTGACCTGCTTGGCTAACGTGTAGCAATGATGGCAGAGCGGCTGCCTTCGCTCCATTGAACATCGACTATCGTCGCGATTAATCGACGGAAAACCTTGGGCAAGCCGGCGGGGGCAGCTATAATCTGCGCCGTTTTACATGGTTGCCCACAGCGGTGCCATGCCCGCCACCTGTCCGAGGGGCGCTGCAGCAGGCTAGGCCTGTCAGGCTCGGATGGGGCGTTGCTCGCTCCCGCGAGCGCTTAACGCACAACGGCGCCCATTCGCACATTACGAATGGAGGCTCTCATGAGCGCTGCAAACATGCCTGCTGGTTTTACCGATTACAAAGTCGCCGACATCTCCCTGGCCGCCTGGGGCCGTCGCGAAACCATCATTGCCGAATCGGAAATGCCTGCGCTGATGGGCCTGCGTCGCAAGTACCTGGCCGAGCAACCGCTCAAGGGTGCGAAGATCCTGGGCTGCATCCACATGACCATCCAGACCGCCGTGCTGATCGAAACCCTGGTTGCCCTGGGTGCCGAAGTGCGCTGGTCGTCCTGCAACATCTTCTCGACTCAAGACCAGGCCGCCGCTTCGATCGCCGCCGCCGGTATCCCGGTGTTCGCCTGGAAAGGTGAAACCGAAGAAGAGTACGAGTGGTGCCTGGAGCAGACCATCCTGAAAGATGGCCAGCCATGGGACGCCAACATGATCCTCGACGACGGTGGTGACCTGACCGAACTGCTGCACAAGAAGTACCCGCAGGTACTGGACCGTGTGCACGGCGTGACCGAAGAGACCACCACCGGCGTACACCGCCTGCTGGACATGCTGGCCAAGGGCGAGCTGAAAGTCCCGGCGATCAACGTCAACGACTCGGTCACCAAGAGCAAGAACGACAACAAGTACGGCTGCCGTCACAGCCTGAACGATGCCATCAAGCGTGGTACCGACCACCTGCTGTCGGGCAAGCAGGCCCTGGTGATCGGCTACGGTGACGTGGGCAAGGGCTCGGCCCAGTCCCTGCGTCAGGAAGGCATGATCGTCAAGGTCTCCGAAGTTGACCCAATCTGCGCCATGCAGGCCTGCATGGACGGCTTCGAGCTGGTCTCGCCGTTCATCGACGGTATCAACGACGGCACCGAAGCCAGCATCGACAAGGCTCTGCTGGGCAAGATCGACCTGATCGTGACCACCACCGGTAACGTCAACGTCTGCGACGCCAACATGCTCAAGGCCCTGAAAAAGCGTGCCGTAGTCTGCAACATCGGCCACTTCGACAACGAGATCGACACCGCCTTCATGCGCAAGAACTGGGCCTGGGAAGAGGTCAAGCCGCAGGTTCACAAGATCCACCGTACCGGCGCCGGCAGCTTCGACCCGCAGAACGACGACTACCTGATCCTGCTGGCCGAAGGCCGCCTGGTCAACCTGGGCAACGCCACTGGCCACCCAAGCCGCATCATGGACGGCTCGTTCGCCAACCAGGTTCTGGCACAGATCTTCCTGTTCGAGCAGAAGTTCGCTGACCTGTCGGCCGAAAAGAAAGCCGAGCGCCTGACCGTTGAAGTACTGCCGAAGAAACTCGACGAAGAAGTGGCCCTGGAAATGGTCCGCGGCTTCGGCGGCGTGGTCACCCAGCTGACCAAGCAGCAAGCCGACTACATCGGCGTGACCGTCGAAGGCCCGTTCAAGCCGCACGCCTACCGCTACTAAGCGGAAAGCTTGAAGCTGCAAGTGGCAGGTAAAGGCATACCGTGCCGTTGCCACTTGCAGCTCCAGAAACACAGATCTTGAACGACGCCCAAGCCAGACCGGCCATCACCGATCTGGCTTTTACTTGCAGCTTGCCGCTAGACGCTTGTTGCCAGAGGAACGCCTGATGTCACAAGAACGCCGCTACAGTTTCGAGTTCTTCCCGACCAAGACCGACGCCGGTCACGAAAAGCTGATGGGCGTCGCCCGCCAGCTGGCCACCTATAACCCGGACTTCTTCTCCTGCACCTACGGTGCTGGTGGCTCGACCCGCGACCGCACGCTCAATACCGTGCTGCAGCTGGAAAGCGAAGTGAAGATACCTGCCGCGCCGCACCTGTCGTGCGTGGGCGACACCAAGGCCGAATTGCGCGCCCTGCTGGCCGAGTACAAGGCTGCCGGTATCAAGCGCATCGTTGCCCTGCGTGGTGACCTGCCGTCGGGCATGGGCATGGCCAGTGGCGAACTGCGCTACGCCAGCGACCTGGTGGAGTTCATCCGCCAGGAAACCGCTGACCACTTCCACCTGGAAGTGGCTGCCTACCCGGAAATGCACCCGCAGGCGCGCAACTTCGAGGCGGACCTGGCCAACTTTGTGCACAAGGTCAAGGCCGGTGCCGACAGCGCCATCACCCAGTACTTCTTCAACGCCGACAGCTACTTCTACTTCGTCGAGCGTGCACAGAAGCTGGGCGTGGACATTCCAGTGGTACCGGGCATCATGCCGATCACCAACTACAGCAAGCTGGCCCGCTTCTCCGATGCCTGTGGTGCCGAGATCCCGCGCTGGATCCGCAAGCAGCTGGAAGCCTATGCCGACGACACCGCCAGCATCCAGGCCTTTGGCGAAGAAGTGATTACCCGCATGTGCGAACAGCTGTTGCAAGGCGGCGCGCCGGGCCTGCACTTCTATACCTTGAACCAGGCTGAACCGAGCCTGGCGATCTGGAACAACCTGAAGCTGCCGCGCTGAAATCTTTTGGCAAAGTCTGCTTAAGAAATGATTAAGGCTTTGGTCATAGACTAAAGCCTTATTCAATTTCGGGTTAAACAGGTCTCGCCTGCCATGCAGCACCCCCAACCTTCGCGCCCACAGCTTGTTTACCTGGCTTTTGGCCCGGCAACCTACCATCAGGAAGCCTGCTTCAGCATCGTCAGCGCCCTCGCCCAGTTGGGCAGCGCAGCCGGCGAGGCCATGGACATCCAGGTTTACACCGACAATGCGCAGCCCTACGCCAAGCTGCCCGTCACCGTCCACCTGCTGGACGAGGCCACGCGCCAGGCATGGAATGCCCCGCACGGTTATCACTTTCGCAGCAAGCATGTGCTGTTGCGCCAGGTACTGCAGCAACACCCGCTGGCAGTACTGATCGATACAGACACCTTCTTCCGCACTTCGCCGTTGCACCTGTTCGCCCGTGTGGCGCCCAACCGCCTGTTGTGCAACGCCATCGGCACGCGCTACGGCGCTGACCAGAAATGCCTGTTGTACAAAAACCTGCTTACCATTCTCGAGTCCCGGGGACTGGCCGACTGCCAGATGCCGCTCGTCAATTCCGGCGTTATCGGCCTCACTGCCGAGGACTGCGGCACCCTGGACCGCTCCATCGCCATGATGGACGAATTCTACCCCTTGGCTCGCGAGGCCTATACCCTTGAGGAGTTCTGCCTGGCAGTGGCGGCCTACCGCAACCTGGAGCTGGCCGAGTGTACCGATGTCATCCATCACTACTGGAGCCGGAAGGCGCAGTTCCGCGCCAAGATTCAGGCCTGGCTGCGCAAGCACGACCACGACCCACTCAGCCCCTCGGCCCTGGCCGACGTTGCGCTGGTCAACGACCAACTGCCGCGACCACCCACCCTGCACCGTCTGGGTTACAAAGCGCTGAGCCTGACCCTGCCCAGCCACGAGCGCCAGTTCGCCCGCGAATTGCTCTATGGCTGCTACCCCTACCCCAATGAGTTCGACCGCGCCTGCGCGTCCGCCTGGTGGGACAAGGCCCTGGAAAACCTCAATGACCGCTACGGCTACATGGAGCCCGAGCGGCTGCGTCAGTGCCTGCGCCATCCGGGGCTACGGCTATCGCTGGGCGAGCGGCGCAAGGATATCGAGGCGCATCTGCTGCGAACCACTCAAGCCTGATGTGCCCGCAAAATTCATTGTCTTGCGCGGCTTTGTGGGAGCGGGCGTGCCCGCGAAGAGAGTAACCCGATCGTTGGCACCGGCTTCGCCGGTGTTCGCGGGCACGCCCGCTCCCACATCGATCGTGCATGCCTTTACCGTACACCGGCCGAGCGCGTAATCTCCGGCCATGCCACATATCGCCCGTCTGTTCTGGATCCTCCTGCTCGTTTGCCTGAGCCCGTTGGCTCTGGGCGAACGCTTGCGCCTGGTAACCGACGACTGGGCACCTTATGTGTTTCAGCACAACGGCCAACCGCGCGGCATCGACTACGAAGTCGCCAGCCAGGTCTTCGCACGCCTCGGCGTCGAGGTGGAGTGGCAATTCCTGCCTTGGAAGCGCTGCTTGGCGATGGCTGAGCAGGGCCTGGCCGATGGCATTCTCGACATCTTCCAGACGGACGCGCGCCAACCCTACATGGTGTATGGCTCCGAACCTATGTCGGAGGTCGAATTCGTCCTGTTCCAAAGCCGCTCGCGCCGCCATGCCGTCACCCACCTGGACGACCTCGCCGGCCTCACCGTCGGCACATCGCCCGGCTACGCCTACGGTAAAGCGTTCACCGAGGCCCCGCACTTCAAGCGCGAAGCCGCACCCACCCACGAAGCCAACTTCGGCAAGCTGGTGCTGGGCCGTATCGACCTGGCGATCACCGACCGCAGGGTCGGGCATTACCTGCTCCGCCAGCTCGGCCTGCAACAGCAAGTCGAAGAACTGCCGCTGGTAGTCAGCCGCCAGGCGCAGTATTTGGGCCTGGTGCGCAAGCCTGGGCGCGAGGCACTGGCCGTGGCCTTTGCCGAAGAGCTGCAGCGGTTCAAGCAGGAACCGGCCTATGCAGCGATCAGCAACCGCTATACAAGCGACACTGGAAACATTCTCAACGCCGTTGAGCAGCAGGAAAGCAGCACAGCGCGATAGCTCTGTTATACTCGGGCCTTCCCGCCCGGCTCACGCCCGGACGCTCGGCCTCGCAACAGGCATCCCGATCGGCACCGACGCCCCTTCGCGTCCAGCCTCCGTTTCCCGGATGTGCAGTGAAAGCCCAGCTGGACCGGACGCGATCGCATTTCACCGATGCCCGTCGCGCCAGGCAGAACATCCCAACGGGCCCAGCCCACACGAGAACAGGATCGCCCATGTCCTTTGCTTCCCTCGGTCTCTCCGAGGCTCTTGTCCGCGCTATCGAGGCTGCGGGCTACACCCAGCCGACCCCCGTGCAACAGCGGGCCATTCCCGCCGTGTTGCAAGGCCGCGACCTGATGGTTGCCGCACAGACAGGTACGGGTAAAACCGGCGGCTTCGCCCTGCCGATTCTCGAGCGCCTGTTCCCGGCCGGCCATCCCGACAAATCGCAGCGCCACGGCCCACGCCAGCCTCGCGTACTGGTCCTGACACCGACCCGCGAACTGGCAGCCCAGGTGCATGACAGTTTCAAGGTCTATGCCCGTGACCTGCCACTGGTCAGCGCCTGCATCTTCGGCGGCGTTGGCATGAACCCGCAGATCCAGGCCATTGCCAAAGGCGTTGATGTGCTGGTCGCCTGCCCAGGCCGCCTGCTGGATCTGGCCGGCCAAGGCAAGGTCGACCTGGCCCACGTGGAAATCCTGGTACTTGATGAAGCCGATCGCATGCTCGACATGGGCTTCATCCACGACGTCAAGAAGGTGCTCGCCCGCCTGCCGGCCAAGCGGCAGAACCTGCTCTTCTCGGCCACCTTCTCCAAGGACATCACCGACCTCGCCGACAAGCTCCTGCACAACCCGGAGCGTATCGAGGTCACCCCACCGAACACCACCGTCGAGCGTATCGAGCAGCGGGTGTACCGACTGCCTGCCAGCCACAAGCGTGCCCTGCTGGCGCACCTGATCACCCTGGGCGCCTGGGAACAGGTGTTGGTGTTCACCCGAACCAAGCACGGTGCCAACCGCCTGGCCGAGTACCTGGAAAAGCAAGGCCTGACCGCCGCCGCGATCCACGGCAACAAGAGCCAGAACGCTCGCACCAAGGCTTTGGCCGACTTCAAGGCCAACAGCGTGCGCGTACTGGTCGCCACCGACATCGCTGCCCGCGGCCTGGACATCGACCAGTTGCCCCACGTTGTCAACTTCGAGCTGCCGAATGTCGAGGAAGACTACGTCCACCGCATTGGCCGTACCGGCCGTGCCGGTCGTTCGGGCGAAGCTATTTCCCTGGTCGCGCCAGATGAAGAGAAGCTGCTCAAGAGCATCGAGCGGGTGACCAAGCAGCGCATCGCGGATGGCGACCTGATGGGCTTCGACGCCAGCCAGGTCGAAGCCGAGAAGCCTGAAGCACGCGAGCGCCCGCAAAACAACGGCCGCGGCGGCCGCAACCAGCAAGCCCGTGGCGAAGGTGCTAAAGACAGCAACGGCGGCCGCAAGGACAAAGGCAAGGACAAAGGCAAAGCCAGGCAGCAAGCTGCGGCCAAGCCGGACGAAAAGGAAAAGAGCGGCGACAAGCAGCAGCAGCCGCGCAAGCCGCGTGACAAGAAGCCACGCCCACAGCAGGCCAGCAATAACGGCGTGCCGAAACCGCCAGCAGACCGCGACCCGGAAGAGTTCCTGGACGACGAAGTCGATAACTTCGGTAACCGCGCCGACTATGTCAGTCCGTACCAGGGCAAGAACCAGGGCCGCAACCGCCGCCCAGGTGCTGCTGGCCAAGGTCAGGGGCAAGGCAATGGTCAACGCAGCAACGCTGGTGGCCAAGGCCAAGCCCGCAATGGCGGCCAGCCACGCAGTGGTGGCAGTGCCGGCGGAGAGAAACGCCCGCCCCGTGCCAACAACGGTGGCGGTGCCCGTCGTGATGGCGGCGGTGGCCGTGGTCGCCCTGCGCGTGACGATGCTGCCCGGCAAGAGCCGGCCGTGCGCAACCCGCGTCAGCCGGAAAAACAGCCAGTGATCATTCGCAAGGAGTCCAAACTGGACCGCTTCCCGACGCCTGAGCAACTGGATGACCTGCCAAGCCGCCCACGCGGTGAGCGCCCGGCGCTGCTGACCCGCAAGGGCTGATAGAAGTACCGAGGGGGCTGCTTGGCAGCCCTATCACGACACAAGGCCGATCCTGCAGAGAATTTCTTGATCTCTGCAGGATCGGCCTTGTGTCGTGATAGGGCCGCAAAGCGGCCCCCTCGGTTTTCAGCTGGCAGAAATTACTTCTGCTTCACACCTTCGACACTGATATCCAGGTCCAGGGTCTGCGAAGTAGCACCTGGGCCTTTGATGCCGAAGTCGTTCAGGTTCAGCGTGGTGGTGGCGTTGAAGCCAGCGCGCTCGCCACCCCATGGGTCCTTGCCTTCACCGTTGAAGGTAGCCTTGAACGTCACCGGTTTGGTGACACCGTGCATGGTCAGGTCGCCGGTCACGTCAGCCGTCTTGTCGCCAGTCGACTTGACGCTGGTGGAGACGAATTTGGCGTCCGGGTACTTCTTCACGTCGAGGAAGTCGGCGCTGGCGATGTGCTTGTCACGCTCGGCGTGGTTCGACCACAGGCTGGCAGTTTTCAAGTCGACGCTAATCTTGCTGGCTTCAGGCTTGGCACTGTCCCAGCTGAAGTTGCCGTCGAAATCCTTGAAAGTACCGTGGATGAAGCTGTAGCCCAGGTGGCTGATTTTCCAGTCAACGAACGCGTGCTGGCCTTCCTTGTCGATCTTGTACTCGGCAGCCATGGCCTGGCCAGCAGAGAGCAGAGCGGTACCGAGCGCCAGAGCGGCAAAAGTCTTTTTCAACATCCTGTTCCTTCCTGTGTAATTGAGGTTGAGAGTCAAGCTTTGCGGCCCAGCATGCGAGTCAGGGTCGCGTCACGGTCGATGAAATGATGCTTGAGCGCGGCAAGGGCATGCAGCACGGCAAAAATCACCAGCCCCCAAGCCAGCCACAAATGAACCACACCCGCCACATCTGCCTGGTCAGGCAGGTCGCTGATCAGTGCCGGCACTTCGAACAGGCCGAACACCGGAATGCCGACGCCGTCGGCGGTGGAAATCAGGTAACCGGCAACCATCACCGCAAACAGCCCAAGGTACAGGGCCAGGTGGCCCAGCTTGGCCGCCAGGCGTGTGATTGCGCCGTGGTTGGTGGGTGCCGGTGGTGGCGGGCTGATGAAACGCCAGACTACCCGCAGCAGCATCACCGCCAGCAGCACCAGGCCGATGCTCTTGTGCAGGTCCGGGCCAGCTTTGCGCCAAGGGCTGTAGTAGTCGAGGCCGACCATCCACAAGCCCAGGCCGAACAGGCCGAAAACTGCCAGCGCCACGCCCCAGTGCAGGATGATGCTGACCACGCCGTAGCGAGAAGGTGAATTGCGCAGTTGCATGTTGCGTGTTTCCCCGTGAAAGCTATGCACAGACTAACGCGTAACGTATCGAAGAAAAGCGGAAAAAATTGCTTTGGATTATCGAGGAATCCGATATTTATTCTGTTAGCTGACCATTAAGAAAACATTAACGATAGTCGGAGAGTTGGGGTTGCAGTGCCGGCCCTCAGGCTGCGAACAGGCCGACACTGTCGATCGATCAGCCCGCCTTGGCCTGGGTATTGGTTACAGCCTTCTTCGCAGGCTCCGACTTGGCTGTCGCCTTCTTCGTCTCGGCAGGCTTGTGGGCTGGCTTGTGCGCGGGCGCATGCTTGGCAGGAGCGGCTTTGGTTGCCGCAGGCTTGGCGGCCGCTTCCTTGGCTACAGGCGCAGGCGCGGCAGGAGCCGGAGCCGCCTGTGGAGCGGGCGCAGGTGCAGGCGCCACTTCCTCAGCCTTGGCTATTGGCTCAGCCTTCATCTCTGGCGTTTGCGCCCCACCAAACAGGCGCTTGAAGAAGCCTGGCTTGTCCTGCTTGGCCTCTTCGGCCTGCTTAGGCTCAGCTTTGGCCGGCGCCTTGTCAGCTTTGTCGCCCTTGTCGGACGAACCGCCGAACATATTGGAGAAGAATCCGCCCTTGCTCTCCTTGGCGGCCACCGCACCTGCCGCCGCCGCAACCGGCAGCGCCTTGGCCGGGTCGAACGACTTGCCGGCCAACAGGTCCTGTGCCTGGCTGGCCGCACGCTGGCCACTGCGCAGGGCGCCTTCCAGAGTGCCCGGATACAGGGCATCCGTGTGCTCACCGGCAAAGGTAATGCGCTGCACCGGACGTTCCCACAGGCGCCAGTATTTGCTGATCTGCCCCGGACCGTAGGCCAGGTAGGCACCACCCGTGCCAGCGTCCGCGCTGTATCGCTTGACCTCGTAACCGGTGAAAGCACCACGGGCCTGTGGGTAGAACGCATGCAGACGGATCAACACCTGGTCGACCATCTGCTTTTCACCAAACGCCTGCAGCAGGCGAGCGTTATCGCCGGACAGGTTGATCACCACATTGGCACCACCCTTGAGCGCCGGTTCGACCCACAGCATGCCGAGGCCGGCGTTACTGAAGATTTCGCCCGACATGCGTGCGCGGCTTTCCCATACGGGTTTCTTGAACTTGAGCATGATCTGGTCGCGCCAACCATAGTTGGTGCCCTTGAGCGCCGCCAGGTGTTGGCTGTCCAGGCCAGGGGTCATCTGAATCTTGGCCAGCGCGCGCAGGGGCACAGCCATGACCAGATAATCCGCCTTGTAGCCGACGCTGCCGACTTTTACCGTGACACCATCCTTGTCCTGGACAATGGCGGTAACCGGCGAGCTGGTCTTGATGGTTTTCAACTGCTTGACGAAAGCCTGGGCCAGCACCGGGCTGCCACCGGGCAGGCGCGCGGCGCGCAGGTCGCGGTCGCTGACGCCGCGGTACACGCGGTTCTGCTGGGCGAAGTACAGCAGCGACAGGCGCGACGGTTCATCGTAGCGGGTGCGGATCTGCTGATTGATCAACTGACGGGCGGTGGCCGGCAGTTGCAGTTTGTCCAGCCAGGTGGAGACGTTGATCTGGTCAAGGGCGAACAGCGTGCTGGTTGCCTGCGGGTTCAGCGGGTCATCGATCGAACGGGCCAGGTCATCAAGGGTTTTCTCGTAACGCTTGAGCGCCTCGGCAGTGGCCGGTTGCTTGGTGGCCAGGTCGCTGGCGCTGAAGTACTCGCCGTCGATCAAGTAACCCGGGGTACGCACGAACTCGGGCGCCGGCAGTGTTTCAAGCTTGAAACGGTCGAGGTACTGGTTGAGCACCGGCTGTGCCTTGGCGTTGCCGATCCACTCGCTGGTGGCCAGGCCCGAACGCCCGCCCATGCCCGCCTTGGCCTCCAGCAGGGTCACCTGCCAGCCTTTGTTCTGCAGCTCGTAGGCCGCCGTCAGGCCTGCCAGGCCACCCCCCACGACAATCGCCGTGGGCGTCTTGTCTTTTGCCAGCGCAGCGCCGCTGGACACACCAATCAATACCAACGCGCACAGGCGCACCCAAGCAGCAGCCATGTCGGCGAACTCCGAGTCAGAGGTTACAGAAACGGGGAGAGGCAGGAATGCCCCGGGAAGATGCGTTAAGAATACGTCAGGTCCGGTCACCCTGCCAGCGCAGTGACATCAAGTCCTTTTGGCAACTGACATTTTTGCCAGTAGCCATGTCACAGGGTGGTAGGCGAAGCTGGCGAAGATGGCCAAAAGCCCGCCAGGGGGGCTGCGCATGATCTTCGAGGAGCGTTTCAACCAAGTGGAGCGGCAGCTTCTGTTACACAAGCAGACGCTTCGCACAGCCTCAGGCCTGAGCTTCCACGCCAGCAGCACGTCCTGGATCGGCTTTCACGAAGCCTTCAAGGGCGAGGACGGTACCGAGCTGGTCATTGGTGAACACAGCGAAATTTCGATTGCGTTCGCTCAAGAGGTCGAGTCCCTGCGGCTGGAATACTACGTAGTCAGCGACTTTCTGAGCGAAGACCTGCACATGTTGTTCGATGCCGAGAACATCGACTATGACCTGGTTGCGCCATCCCCTCGCATTTTTTACTGGCTCACCCTCGAAGGTAGCGGCTTCCGGGACGCTCGCCCGGGCCCGATCGCTACACACCCCTACTACCAGGTAATTGACGGCCCCTTTCGGCGCCTGACCATCTCCACCTCGCACGCCGGCACCGTGCATATCCGCAAGCTGGAATGGACCGGCACCCACCGCCATTGAATGGCAGCGGTTGTCCTGCCCTGCGGCATTGCTTAGGCTTACGCGGACGAACCACGCCGCAAAGCCAGGAGAAGTGCCCATGGGCCTCAATGATCAGTGGATGCAACGCGACCTCAAGGTCCTGTGGCACCCCTGTACCCAGATGAAAGACCACGAGCAGCTGCCGCTGATCCCGATCAAGCGCGGCGAAGGCGTGTGGCTGGAAGACTTCGAGGGCAAACGCTACCTGGATGCGGTGAGCAGCTGGTGGGTCAACGTGTTCGGCCATGCCAACCCGCGCATCAACCAGCGCATCAAGGACCAGGTCGACCAGCTCGAGCACGTGATCCTGGCCGGTTTCAGTCATCAGCCAGTGATCGAGCTGTCCGAGCGCCTGGTCGCCATGACCCCGGCCGGTCTCGACCGGGTGTTCTATGCCGACAATGGCTCGTCGTGCATCGAAGTGGCGCTGAAGATGAGCTTCCACTACTGGCAGAACATCGGCAAACCGGACAAGAAGCGCTTCGTCACCCTGACCAACAGCTACCACGGCGAAACCATTGCCGCCATGTCGGTGGGTGATGTGCCGCTGTTCACCGAAACCTACAAGGCGCTGCTGCTCGACACCCTCAAGGTGCCAAGCCCTGACTGCTACCTGCGCCCCGAGGGCATGAGCTGGGAGGAGCACTCGCGCAACATGTTCCAGGCCATGGAGCAGACCCTGGCCGAACACCACGCCTCGATCAGCGCCGTGATCGTCGAGCCGCTGATACAGGGTGCCGGTGGCATGCGCATGTACCACCCGGTGTACCTCAAGTTGTTGCGCGAGGCCTGTGACCGCTACGACGTGCATCTGATCCATGACGAGATCGCCGTGGGCTTCGGCCGCACCGGCACGATGTTCGCCTGCGAGCAAGCCGGCATCCGCCCGGATTTCCTGTGCCTGTCCAAGGCCCTGACCGGCGGCTACCTGCCGCTGGCCGCCTGCCTGACCACCGACAAGGTGTACCAGGCGTTCTACGACGACTACCCGACACTGCGCGCGTTCCTGCACTCGCACAGCTATACCGGCAACCCGCTGGCGTGCGCTGCAGCGCTGGCGACCCTGGATATCTTCGAGCAGGACAACGTGATCGAGGCCAACAAGGCCCTGGCCACGCGCATGGCCACAGCCACTGCACATTTGGCCGATCATGCTCATGTTGCCGAAATACGCCAGACTGGCATGGCCCTGGCCATCGAAATGGTTCAAGACAAGGCAGGCAAGGTTGCCTACCCCTGGCAGGAGCGCCGTGGCCTGAAGGTGTTCGAGCACGCCCTGACCCGCGGCGCCCTGCTGCGACCGCTGGGCAGCGTGGTGTATTTCCTGCCGCCTTACGTGATCACCCCCGAGCAGATCGATTTCCTTGCCGAAGTGGCCAGCGAAGGCATCGATATCGCCACCCGCGACAGCGTCAGTGTCGCAGTACCGGCCAACTTCCACCCCGACTTCCGCGACCCGGGCTAGGCCCGAAAACCCGCCGCCGAGCCCTTGTAGGCGCGGGTTTACCCGCGCATGCGATGGTGGGATTACCGACGCATTCGCGGGTAAACCCGCTCCTACAAGGGGCACATGATCCCTTTCCGTTCGAGCTGAACCATGAGACTGTCCCGCTTCTTCATCGACGCCCCCCTGAGCCTTGGCGAGCACGACCTGCCCGAGGCCCAGGCCCATTACATTGGCCGCGTGCTGCGCATGGCCCCCGGCGACGCCGTGCAGCTGTTCGATGGCAGCGGCCAGGAATACCGTGGTCAGTTGCTCGAGGTGGGCAAGAAAACTGTCCGCGTCAGCCTTGACCAGGCCTTTGCCGGCCAGGCCGATTCACCGCTGCATGTGCACCTGGGCCAGGGCCTTTCCCGTGGCGAGCGCATGGACTGGGCCATCCAGAAGGCCACCGAGCTTGGTGCCAACGAAATCACCCCGATCGTCAGCGAACGCTGCGAAGTGCGCCTGAAAGATGAACGCGCCGACAAGCGCCTGGCCCACTGGCGCCAAGTGGCGATCAGCGCCTGTGAACAATGCGGGCGTTCTACCTTGCCCGTCATCCACCCACCTGTGACCCTGGCCGAATGGTTGAGCAGCACCGAGGCTGACCTGAAACTGGTCCTGCACCCGGTGGCCGAGCCGCTCACCAGCCATGCAAAGCCCGCAACCCTGGCCTTTGTGATCGGCCCCGAAGGCGGCCTGAGCGAAGCCGAAGTCGAGCAGGCCAAAGCCGCCGGCTTCCACGCAGCACGCCTTGGCCCGCGCGTGCTGCGCACCGAGACCGCGCCGGTGGTGGCGCTGTCGGTGGCACAGCAGTTGTGGGGCGACTTTTAACTAGCGCACGTAGAGCGACACCGCCACGAAGTGCATCAGGCTGCCAGCGATGACGAACAGGTGCCAGATGCCATGCCAGTGACGGAAGCGGCTGTCGAAGGCGAAGAAAATGATGCCGACGGTGTAGAACACGCCGCCGGCAGCCAACCAGGCGAAGCCGGCAGTGCCCAGCGAGTTCAGCAGTGGTTTGACTGCCACCAGCACGATCCAGCCCATTACCGCATAGATGATGATCGAGAGGATCCGCGCCTCGGAGCGCGGCTTGATCTCTTGCAACATGCCGATGATCGCCAGCCCCCAGACCACGCCGAACAGGCTCCATCCCCAAGGGCCGCGCAGGCTGACCAGGCAAAACGGCGTATAGCTGCCGGCAATCAACAGATAGATCGACAGGTGGTCGAGCTTGCGCATGATCACTTTCGCCCGCCCACGGGTGCTGTGGTACAGGGTGGAGATGCTGTACAGCAACAGCAGCGTGCCGCCGTAGATGGAGAAGCTGACGATCTTCCACGGGTCGCCTTGCAGGCCCGCGACCACAATCAGCCAGATGGCACCAATAGCAGCGAGGACGGCACCGACCAGGTGGGTCCAGGCGTTGAAGCGTTCACCGTAATACATGCAAACACAGACCTCCTGAGGTGGGCTGGGTTCCTGTTGTAATGTTGATGACCCCTTCGCGGGTAAACCCGCTCCTACAACTGAGCGCGCAGCCATTGTAGGAGCGGGTTTACCCGCGAAGAGGCCCTGCGCCTCACATCCTAACCAAGGTCAGGTTGCAGATCCGCGTCACGCACCAGCCTTTCCAAGGCGACCAGGTCCGGTACCCGCGCCACCTGCTCACCCACCTGCACCGCCGCCAGCTCCAACCTGCCCAGCGCCACATCCACGTAGTTCAGCTGGCTGTCGAGCTTGCACGAGCGCGGAATGTCCTGCAGCAACAGCGCCAGGTACCGCAAACCGGTATCGCCCAAAGCATTGAGCACCACCACGCGAGCCCGCTCGCCGCACGGCGTCTCACCACCGCACGCGGCCTCGAAACCGATCAACGGCAGGCGTTGCTGACGCCAGTCAATCCACCCCAGGTGCCAGGCGGGGTCGCCATGCTGGCACACCAGGTTACGCTGCCCGCTCAACTCGGCCACCGCCACGTTGGGCAACACCAGCGTGCGGTCCCCCAACGGTAGCAACAGCCCGGTCAGGCTGCTGCGCTGGCCGGAAATCAGTTCAAGCATGGGCCTGGCTCCAATGGGCGATGCTCTGCAACAGCAGCGACTCCTGGTACGGCTTGCCCAGGTATTCGTTGACGCCGATGGCCATGGCGCGGTCCCGGTGCTTCTGCCCGGTACGCGAGGTGATCATGATGATCGGCAAGTCTTTCAACCGTGCGTCACGGCGGATGCGTGTGGCCACCTCGAAGCCGTCCATGCGCGGCATTTCGATGTCCAGCAACAACACGTCGGGCCGGTGCTCTTCCAGCAGGGCCATGGCATCGACGCCATCCTTGGCCGTGAGCACGCTCATGCCGTGGCGCTCCAGCAGGCGGCTGGTCACCTTGCGTACGGTTACCGAATCGTCCACCACCATCACCAGCAAGGCACGGCGCGGTGCCGGGCCAAGCAACTGGCGTTGGCTACCGCCTCCGGGCAGGCGGGCCAGCCGTCGCTGCTGGCCGCGCAGCTGGCCCAGCAGGTCAAGAATCAGTACCACCCGGCCATCGCCCAGCAGTGTCGCCCCCGATAACCCGGCAACCGCGGCAAACTGCGGCCCCAGGCTTTTCACCACGATCTCACGGCTGGGCGACAGGTTGTCGGCCTGGATGGCGAACGACTGCTCCTTGGAATGCACCAGCAGCACCGGCAACGGCACACTTTGCCCCAGCAGCGCCGGGCGCGGCAGGCCTTGCAGCAACTCGCCCAGGTAGCGCAGCTCGTATTCGTGGCCGGCATAGACATAGCGCGGCGAGTCCAGCTGGTAGCACGCCGCAAGCTCGGCAGGTGGCACGCGGACGATGCCCTCGATGGTATTGAGCGGAATGGCGTATTGCTCTTCGCCCAGGTGCACCATCAGCGCACGGTTGATCGACACGGTGAACGGCAGGCGGATCAGGAAACGCGCCCCCTTGCCCTGCGCCGACTCGATACTCATCGAGCCACCCAGTTGCTTGACCTCCTCGTGCACCACATCCATGCCCAGCCCGCGCCCGGAAATCTGGGTAATCTTTTCGGCGGTGGAAAAGCCTGGCCGCAGGATGAACTGCAGGATTTCGTGATCACTCAACTGCGCCTGCGGGTCCAATAGGCCGCGCTTGATGGCCTTGCGCCGCACCGCTTCCAGTGGCACACCAGCACCATCATCCGTCATTTCGATGACGATATCGGCGCCCTCATGCAGCAAATTCAGGTGAATGGTGCCCTGCTCCGGCTTGCCGGCGGCCAGGCGCATTGCGCGGCTTTCCAGGCCGTGGTCAACGGCGTTGCGCAGCATATGCTCCAGCGGCGCCACCATACGTTCCAGCACGCTGCGGTCCAGTTCGCCCTCGGCATTGCCAACCACCAGTTCCACCTGCTTGCCCAGCTCGCTGGCCACCTGCCGCACCACGCGCTGCAAGCGCGGCACCAGGCGCTCGAACGGCACCATCAGGGTGGCAGTCAGGCCCTCCTGCAACTGGCTGTTCACCCGCGCCTGCTGTTGCAGCAGGCTGTAGGCCTCCTGAGCACGCTGAGCCAGGGTTTCCTTCAGGTCGAGCAGGTCCGAGGCAGACTCGAAGAGGGCCCGTGACAGCTGCTGCAGCTGGGAGTGGCGGTCCATTTCCAGCGGGTCGAAGTCGTCATAGGCATCGCCTTCGAACTGCTGCCGGCTGGAGATTCGCCCCTGGGTCTCGACATCCAGACGCAGCAACTGATCACGCATGCGCTCGAGTGTGGTTTCCATCTCGTTGAGGGCGAACTGCGCGTCGTTGACCTGCTGCTCGATGCGCCCCCGGATGATCGAGTGCTCGCCGGCCAGGTTACCCAGGTCGTCGAGCAGCTCGGCGTCGACCTTGACCATGTCACCCGGTGCCCGCTCTGGTGCTGCTGCCGGAACTTCGGCGGTTGCAGCTTCTGGCGGCCCCTGGCCTGCGGCAGTGTCTGTCAGTGCGGCGCTGCTGAAGTTGCGAATGTAGTCGATCAGCGCCGTGGCGGCATGCAGCGGCTGCCCCAGGCGCACAGCGTCAAGCATATGCGCCAGCCGGTCGTGGCAGTTCTGCAGCAGTGCGAACAGTGGCGCGCTTGGCGGCAATCTACCCGCAGCCAACAGCTCGTAGAGGAACTCCAGTTCGTGGGCCAGGTCGCCGATCGGGGTGATTTCGACCATGCGCGCCACGCCTTTGAGGGTGTGCAGGTCGCGCATCAGGTTGTCCACCTCGACGCTGCTGCGCGGGTCGGCCTGCCAGCGCGCCAGGGCCGCTGCGGCGCTCTCGACGATGTCCGAGCTTTCTTCCAGGAACACTTCCAGCAGCTCTTCGCCGGGGCTTTCCGGCTCCTCGGCAAGCGGCTCTGCCACCTGCGGCTGCAACGGCGGGTGTGGCAGCCCCAAGGTATCGGCCAGGTCCATGTCCGGGTGCAGCGGTGTGACCGTATCGATGCCCACCAGGCCGGTGGCATCCGGCGCCAGGGCCTGGTCCAGCAGGTTGCGCAGGCTGTCGACCAGCTCCGGGCGCGGTGGAATATCCTGCCCGGCCGCCACTTCGTCCAGCATGTCCAGCAAGGCCTCATGGGCCCGCTGGGCCTGGCTGAAGAAGCGGGCATCGGCAGGCAGGCTGCCCTCCTCCACCGCGCCATACAGGTCCAGCAACGCCTCGCACACCTCATCCATCTGCCACAGGTCGGCCAGGTGCGCAGCGTGCCCCAGGGTGGTCATCTGGTCGAGCAGGTTATCCAGTGCGTCACGCTGGGCGGGCTGTTGCTGCCAGCGCGACAACAACGTCTCTGCATCGAGCAGAATGTCCATGGCCTGCGCCAGGAAGCTGGCGACCAACTGCGGATCACGCTTGCTGCGGCCGGCAGGGTGCGAGTCTTCATGCAGACTGGCCAGGCGGCCGTCCACGGCCTGGCCCACCTGCTCGATCAGTTCCGCGGCGCCGGGAATGGCGGCCAGCGGTGTGCTATCGAGTTGCGCCAAGCCCAGATGGAACAACGACCGCGCAGCTTCCAGCCACTCCATCTCGGCCATTTGCAGTGGCAGTTGATGACCCTTGTATTCACGGGCCAGGCGGTCGAAGGCGGTGGCCAGTTCGGCGACCGGCATCACCCCGGCCATGGCGGCACTGCCTTTGAGCGTGTGCAAGGCACGCTGCAAGTCATCACTGACCGGCGTGTCGTGGCCACCGGCGCTTTGCAGATAAACCTCAAGGCTGGCCAGATGGCCCTGCGCCTCGGTACGAAAAATGCCCAGCAACTGCGGATCGAGGCCATCGACACCGGCAGCCGCCGGGGCATCGTTTTCGGCCAGGCTGTGCAGGTGCCCGGCCAATTGCTCGATTTCAGTCAGTTGCGGCAACTGGCCGGCGGCAAAGTCGGCCAGCAAGTCAGGCAGGTGAACGAACACCTGCTGCAGCGCTACAACCCCTTCCGGGGTGAGCACGCTGCGGCCCTCGAGCACCCGGTTCAGCAGGTGCTCGGCGCCCCAGGCCAGTTCAGCCACCGCCTCGGCATGCACCATGCGGCCACTGCCTTTGAGTGTATGCAGCGCGCGACGCACTTCGCCCAGCGCCTCGCGCTGCTGGTTGTCGGCACGCCAGCGCAGCCAGTGGCGCTCGATTTCCGGCAGCAGCTCACCCGCTTCATCAAGGAACACCTCGCGAAGCTCGTCATCGATGCCGTCGCCACTGCCGTCCAGGTCTGCGCTGGCCCCGACCACCGCGCACTGCACACCCAGCGCCGCCAAGCTGGCCCGTGCCATCTCGATAAAGGGTTGGCCATCGGCCAGCGGGTCGGCCGCCCGCCATTGCAGGTAGCATTCGGCAGCGCTCAGCGCCTCGGCCAAGTGCGTCAGCTCATCAACCGGCGGCTCTTCCTCCAGGTGCTGCAACCAACGCTGCACATAGCTTGCGCAGCCGACAAACAGCTCGGCCACGGCGGGCAGCATCAACATGGCCAGTGCCCCGCGGATCTGCTGCAACAGCCCCGGCAAGGGTTGCAGGCGTTGCCGGGGCCAGTCGGACTCCAGGTAATCGCCGATCAGATCCTTGGCCTGCTGCAACACGTTCAGCGCTTCATGCAGCACCAGCTGGCGTATCTCGGCCAGGTCCGAGCCCGGCAGGCTGCCTTGGCCGTTTTCCTCCAAAGGGCCGACCATGCCGTTCAGGGAGGCCTCCACGTACAGCAGGGCCCCCGCCACATCCATCAACACCGCGTCGTCCACCGCCCGCTCGCCCTGAGCCAATGCCTGCAACGCCAGCACCTGGTCGATGATCACCCGCCGCGGTTGCTGAAAGCCCAGTACCGCCAGGGTGTCAGCCACGTGGCGCAACGGCGCCAACAGCGCATCGAGCTGTTCGCGGTGCTGACGGTCGCCGCGCCCGAACTGGTCCAGGCGCTCCTTGATGCGCATCAAGTCATCGCACAGTGCAGTCACCACCGAACGCAGCGCATCGCGCCCCGACCCGGCCTGCAGCTGGTCACGCCAGTTGCCCAGCGACAGGTCGAGGTTGGCAAGGTCATCGTCACCCGCAAAGCGTTGGGCGGCACCGGTCATCAGGCTGGCCTGGGCCAGCGGTTCCTCCCCACGGCAGGCACGCAGCTGGTTGAGCAACGGCAGCATTACCAGTGGCAGGTCGTGACGGGCACCGCGCAACCGCTCCAGGTACGAGGGCAACTGCTCCAGGCCGCGGAACAATGCGCCCAGGCAATCACCCCGGGGGCTGACCTGACCGTCGGCCAATGCCTTGGCGAACAGCTCCAGCTCCTCGGCCAGGCGCGTGGCGCCGCGCAGTTCGAGCATGCGCAGGCAGCCGTGCACCTGGTGCAGGTTATCGACCACAAAAGCCATCATCGACAGGTCACCCGTCTCGCCGGCAAAGCGCTCCAGCGCCTGCCGTGCCTGGCCCAGGCAATCGAGGATGGCGGCCTTTGTCCAGGCCAGCGCCACTGTTTCGTGACGCTCGGGGCTTACTGCAGAAGCCATGGTCACTATTCCTTAACGCGGCTCGGTCGGTGGTGGCAGGGTGAAACCGGACACCGAACGGCGCATCTCGCTGGCCATGCGGGCCAAGTGGCGGATGCTGTCGGCGGTGGCACCGGAGCCGGCAGAGGTTTGCGCGGTAATCTGCTGGATCACCGCCATGGTGTGGGAGATCTGCCCGGCCGACGAGGTCTGCAACTGGGCAGCGTCGGAGATGCTGTGGATAAGGTCGGCGAGGTTCTGCGATACCCCTTCGATCTCGGCCAGCGCCACCCCGGCATCCTGGGCCAGGCGTGCACCACGCACCACTTCGGCGGTGGTCTGCTCCATGGAGATCACCGCTTCGTTGGTATCGGCCTGGATGGTACGCACCAGCGCCTCGATCTGGCGGGTGGCAGACGATGAGCGCTCAGCCAGGCGCTGCACCTCGTCGGCAACCACGGCAAATCCGCGGCCGGCCTCACCGGCCAGCGAGGCCTGGATAGCGGCGTTCAGGGCAAGAATGTTGGTCTGGTCGGCAATGTCGTCGATCAGGCTGACGATGTCGCCGATTTCCTGTGAGGACTCGCCCAGGCGCTTGATCCGCTTGGCGGTGTCCTGGATCTGCTCGCGAATGTTGTCCATGCCGTTGATGGTGTTGTGCACCACCTCGTTGCCCTTGTTGGCGATGGCCACCGAACGCTCGGCCACCTTGGCCGATTCGTAAGCATGCGCCGAAACCCGATCGATCGACTCGACCATGTCGCCCACCGCCTCGGACGCCTCGCTGATCTGTGCAGCCTGGTGCTCGGAGGCCTTGGCCAGCTGCCGCGCAGTGTTCTGCGTGTCCTGCACGGCGGCAGCGACCTGCATTGCACTGTGGTTGATGGTGGCGACCAGGTCGCGCAACTGGTCCACGGAATAGTTGATCGAGTCGGCAATGGCGCCGGTAAAGTCTTCAGTCACCGATACGGTCACCGTCAGGTCGCCATCTGCCAGCTCTTCGATTTCGTCGAGCAGGCGCATGATGGCCTGCTGGTTGCGTTCGTTCTTTTCTGCGGTCTCGCGCAGTTGGCGGTTGGTGGTGCGCACCATGACCAGGCCGATGAGGATGATCGAGGCCAGCGCCAGCAGCCCCAGGGCATAGCCGCCAACGGTGTCGAGGGTGCGCCCGCCAGCCAGGTTCTCGAAACCGTTCGCCAGGTGCGACGCTTCGTCGAGCAGGGTTTGCGAAAGGCTGAAGATGTTGCCCGCAGCCTCCCGCACACGGAACAGTTCGGGCGAGGTTTCAAGGATTTCATCCACCGAACCGGCAACGAACTGGAACAACTCGGCGATTTCGGCCAGCCGCGCACGCGCGTCGGCGTCCTCGACGCGGGTTATCTGGATTGTCGCATTGCCATTGAGCATGCCCTCCAGCACCTGGCCAAAGCGCCCGGCGTCACGGCCGAAGGCATCGGCCGCCTGGGCGGCGCTGTCGTCACCGGCCAGCACGGTGTTGACCGAGCCAAGGATACGTTCGGCCAGCAACAGCTGGCGCTGGGCCACCGCAACCTGATTGGCCGGGGCACCGCTCTGCAGCAGGATCTCGACCACTTTTTCGTATTCCACCTGCAACTGCGGCACGGTCTCGGCCAGGGTCGCTGCCACCTGGTGCAGCGACAGCACGGTCTGCTCGCTGGCCAGGATGATGTCGGTGTTCTTGCGCAGGTTTTCCCAGTCGCGGCGTACCGATTCCATCTCGTCACGCACCGAAGGTGGCGCAGGCGGCAGGCCAGTGGACTTGTCACCCTGGCGCAGGTAGCCCCAGCGTCGTTCGAAATCATTGCGTGCATCCGACAGCAGCTTGAAAGCCAGGGCCTTGCCGGTGGCCGCCTCGGTGGCGTTCTTGGCGATACGCTGCGACAGCACGCGCAGCTCGCCGGCATGGCCGATGTACTGCTTGTCGTAGTTGGATTGGGTATTCAGGTAAGCAAAGTTGGCGAACAGCAAGATGATCGAAAGGATCAGGATCAGGAACAGCACGGTGATCTGCGCGATGCTGCGGGTACGTGGGCTCACGGTGGTGGCAGTGACGGGGGTGGCAGGCTTGTTCACGTTCGCAGGTCCTATAACGCCACATCGAGAAAGCCTGGCGCCTGGGCCAAGGCAAAGGGGCTGAAGATCGCCCAGTTACGTTCACGCGGAAAATACCCCTGCACAAAGCGCGCAGCGGCAAGGATCAGAGGCTGCGGCGGCGACAGCTGCAGGCTGTCGAGGGCAAAGTGCTGAAGGCCCAGCACCTCGTCGACCAGCAAACCGACGAACAGGTCGTCGTGATCCAGCACCAGCACTCGCCGCTGCTTGCCCGGTGCGGCGTGGCCAAGGCCGAAGAAGCAGCTCAGGTCCATCACCGGCAACAACCGGCCACGCAGGTTGGCCACCCCGCACACCCACGGCTGCACGCCGGGGACGCGGCTACTGCGCGGTTCGCGCAGCACCTCGGCCACTTCGCCCATGGGCGCGACGAACCACTGCCCGGCAATGCGAAAGCCAATGCCGCTCCACTGCTGCACGCGGTTGTCCTGCGGCGGCTGGTCGGCGACCAGCAGGCGGCAGCGCCGGTCGATGTCCAGCAATAACTCAAAGGCGGTCAGCGACGCGCCTTGCGGGCGGGTGGTCAAGCCCCCAGCACTTCTTTGAGCTTGGCGATCAGCGCCTCCTCTTCCACCGGTTTGGTCAGGAAGTCACGGGCACCCTGGCGCGTGGCCCAGATACGGTCGGTTTCCTGGTCCTTGGTGGTTACCACGATCACTGGAATAGCGCTGGTTTCCGGGTCCTTGCTGAGCTGGCGGGTGGCCTGGAAGCCGTTCATGCCAGGCATGACAATGTCCATCAGCACCGCGTCGGGCTTGTCCTGCCGGGCCAGGGCCACGCCGTCGGCACCGTTGCTGGCCTTGAGCACCTGGTAGCCGTGCTTTTCCAGCCATTCGGTCAATCTGTACATCTCTGTCGGCGAGTCGTCGACAATCAGAACTCGGGCCATGCTGTTTCCCCATCAGGAAAGTAGGACCGCGCCATGGCGGGGCTCGGTCAGGGTGCGTGTTGTTGAGGTGCGGCAAACCCGGGCACATGGGCGCGGATCGCGTCGAGCAGTTCTTCCTTGCTGAACGGTTTGGTCAGGAACTGATCGGAACCGACCACCCGGCCGCGGGCCTTGTCGAACAGGCCATCGCGGGACGACAGCAGGATAACCGGGGTGTCCTTGAAGGCACTGTTGTGCTTGATTACCGCGCAGGTCTGGTAGCCGTCCAGGCGTGGCATCAGCACATCGACGAAAATGATACTGGGCTGATGGTCGACGATCTTGGCCAGGGCATCGAAGCCATCGCTGGCGGTGATTACCTCGCAGCCCGCTTCACCGAGCAACATCTGCGCGGTGCGGCGGATCGTGCGGGAATCGTCGATCACCATCACCTTCAGGGGTTGTTCCATAGACGCCTACCAGTAGGATTGAAGCCGCAAGTTGCAAGCGGCAAGCTGCAAGAAAGCAGCTCGGCGCATGGATGCTCTTTTCTTGAGGCTTGTAGCTCAAGGCTTGCAGCTGCATTTTTAGCATACTCCGGATGGCCATTCCATCTGCCGCGCCCCTTGACCGTCGGCGTTCGCGGCGCCACCCTGAGCCACTTTTCTTTCGATCCACCGCGGCCACCTGCCGCCAAGAGGACCCACCATGAGCGTTCGCCTCGGCATTGTGATGGACCCCATCGCGTCCATCTCCTACAAGAAGGACAGCTCGCTGGCCATGCTGCTGGCCGCCCAGGCACGCGGCTGGAGCTTGTTCTACATGGAACAGCAAGACCTGTACCAGGGCGAAGGCAAGGCCCGCGCCCGCATGCGCCCGCTGACGGTGTTTGCCGACCCTGCACGCTGGTTCGAACTGGGCGAGGAGCAGGACAGCCCGCTGGCCGAGCTGGACGTGATCCTGATGCGCAAGGACCCGCCCTTCGACATGGAGTTCGTCTATAGCACTTACCTGCTGGAACAAGCTGAGAACGACGGCGTACTGGTGGTAAACCGCCCGCAAAGCCTGCGCGACTGCAACGAGAAGATGTTCGCCACGCTGTTCCCGCAATGCACCACCCCGACCCTGGTCAGCCGCCGCCCGGACATCATTCGCGAATTCACCGCCAAGCATGCCGACGTGATCCTCAAGCCACTGGATGGCATGGGCGGTACGTCGATCTTCCGTCACCGAGCGGGCGACCCCAACCTGTCGGTGATCCTGGAAACCCTGACCGCACTGGGCACCCAGCAGATCATGGCCCAGGCCTACCTGCCGGCAATCAAGGACGGCGACAAGCGCATCCTGATGATCGATGGCGAGCCAGTGGACTATTGCCTGGCACGCATTCCGGCCAGCGGCGAAACCCGTGGCAACCTGGCCGCGGGCGGGCGTGGCGAAGCCCGCCCACTGACCGAGCGCGACCGCTGGATCGCCGCTCAGGTCGGCCCGACGCTGCGCGAGAAGGGCCTGCTGTTCGTTGGCCTGGACGTGATCGGCGACTACCTCACCGAAATCAACGTCACCAGCCCCACCTGTATCCGCGAAATCGATGCCGCCTACAACACCGATATCGGTGGCAAGCTGATGGATGCCATTGATCGCAAGCTAAAGGCACGCTGACAGCCAACGCGAAGTAAAGCCGTAGAGTGGGGTATGATGCCGGTCCTATTCGACTGAGCTGCTGCCCCGCCCTGCGGTTGCTGGATACCTGATGACGCACCCCGCTGACGTCCCTGCCGACCTGCTGCCTCCCCGTGTTCGCCCTGCGGACCGGCTTGGCTTCACCCTGTTCCTGGCTGCGCTGGTGCACCTGGCGCTGATCCTTGGCGTCGGCTTCACCGTGGTCAAGCCTGCCGAAATCCGCCACACCATGGACATCACCCTGGCCACCTTCAAGAGCGAGAAACCGCCCGAGAAGGCTGACTTCCAGGCCCAGGACAACCAGCAAGGCAGCGGCACCCTGGACAAGAAAGCGGTGCCCAAGACCACCGAGCTGGCGCCGTTCCAGGACAGCAAGATCAACAAGATCACCCCACCGCCTGCGGCCAGGCCCGAGGTGGTCCCACCCCCTCCCCCGAAAAAGTCGGCGGTGGTGACTACTGCGCCCAAGCCGCACAAGGTCGAACCCAAACCCAAGGAAAGCAAGGCGCAGCCCAAGCCAGCCGCGCCGGCGCCGGACTTCGACAGCTCGCAGCTGTCCAGCCAGATCGCCAGCCTGGAGGCGGAGCTGTCCAACGAGCAGCAGATGTACGCCAAGCGCCCGCGCATCCATCGCCTGAACGCCGCGTCGACCATGCGCGACAAGGGTGCCTGGTACAAGGAAGAGTGGCGCAAGAAGGTCGAGCGCGTGGGTAACCTCAACTACCCCGATGAAGCACGCCGACAGCAAATCTACGGCAACTTGCGCATGATGGTGTCGATCAACCGCGATGGCTCGCTGTACGAGGTGCTGGTACTGGAATCATCCGGGCAGCCCGTGCTGGACCAGGCGGCGCAACGCATCGTGCGGCTGGCCGCGCCGTTTGCACCGTTTACCGGGGATATGGCCGAGTTCGACCGGCTGGAGATCATCCGCACCTGGCGCTTTGCCCGTGGGGACCGTTTGTCCAGTAATTGAGTTCAGCCTTGGTGTAGGGCTTTCGGTGTGTGCTAGCGCGGATATCGAGCGCCGCGCGGGCGGCGCTCGCTCTCAAAAGCGCCAAAAACCTCAAGCCAAGCGCCAACCAGACGACACAAATCCGCACCTTGTCAGTCTCGCCACCTGGCGCCACACTATCCCCCATGAAAACCCTCGCACCCAGCTACCTCAAGCACCAGTTCCTGATCGCCATGCCGCACATGGCCGATCCGAACTTCGCCCAGACCCTCACGTATATCGTCGAGCACAATGAGCATGGCGCCATGGGCCTGGTGGTCAACCGACCACAGGAACTGAGCCTGGCCGACATCCTCGAGCAACTGCGCCCGGACGAAACGCCGCCGGCCAGCACCTTGCAGGTGCCGATCTACCAGGGTGGCCCGGTACAAACCGACCGCGGCTTCGTGCTGCACAGCAGCGAGTGCAGTTTCCAGGCCAGCGTGGCGCTGGAAGGGCTGTCGCTGACCACGTCACAGGACATATTGCTGGCTATCGCCGCCGGGGTGGGCCCGAAGCAGAGCCTGATCACCTTGGGCTATGCCGGTTGGGAAGCGGGCCAACTGGAAGCGGAACTGGCCGACAACGCCTGGCTGAACTGCCCGTTCGACCCGGAAATCGTCTTCGGCATGGCCAGCGACCTGCGCCTGGAGGCTGCTGCCGCCAGCCTGGGGATTAACCTGCACCTGCTGACCAGCCAGGCGGGCCACGCCTGATGGCTGAGCTACGCCTGCTGCTGGGCTTCGACTATGGCAGCAAACAGATCGGCGTGGCCGTCGGCCAGGTGATTACCGGCCAGGCCCGCGAACTGTGCACCCTGAAGGCGCAGAACGGCGTACCGGACTGGGCCCAGGTGGAAAAGCTGATTGCCGAATGGAAGCCAGATGCCATTGTCGTCGGCCTGCCGCTGAACATGGACGGCACGCCCAGCGAAATGAGCGCCCGCGCCGAAAAGTTCGCCCGCCGCCTGAACGGCCGTTTCAACCTGCCCGTGCACACGCACGACGAGCGCCTGACCACCTTCGAGGCCAAAGGCGAGCGTATGGCCCGTGGCGGCCAGCGTGGCAGCTACCGCGACAATCCGGTCGATGCCATTGCCGCTGCCTTGCTGCTGCAAGGCTGGCTGGAGGCCAATACCTGATCATCTTTGCCGCCGGGCCCACCCGGCGCACCCTTCCAAGGAGCCCGCAATGAGCCTACCCAATCCCGCCGAGCTGATCCGGCAGATGGCTGTCGACCTTCGTGCCCACCTGGCGCGCCGGGCAATCACCGAGCCCCGTTTTATCGGTATCCGCACCGGCGGCGTCTGGGTTGCCCAGGCCCTGCAGGATGCCGTGGGCGACACCAGCCCAATGGGCACCCTGGACGTGTCGTTCTACCGCGACGACTTCAGCCAGAACGGCCTGCACCCACAAGTGCGCCCGTCCGAGTTGCCGTTCGAGGTCGAGGGCCAGCACCTGGTGCTGGTGGATGACGTGCTGATGAGCGGTCGTACCATCCGCGCGGCGCTCAACGAACTGTTCGATTACGGCCGCCCGGCCAGCGTCACCCTGGTCTGCCTGCTGGACCTGGATGCCGGCGAACTGCCGATTCGCCCGAACGTGCTCGGCGCCACCCTGTCGCTGGGCGCCCATGAACGGGTAAAATTGACCGGACCCGCACCGCTCGCCCTCGAGCGCCAGGACCTCGCCTCCGCTTCCGCCCTTTAAGAGTCCCCCGCGATGACGCCAATCGACGCCAAGCGCCCGCTGCAGCTCAATGATCAGGGCCAGCTGCGCCACTTCCTCTCGCTTGACGGTTTGCCTCGCGAACTGCTCACCGAGATCCTCGACACCGCCGACTCCTTCCTGGAAGTCGGTGCCCGGGCTGTGAAAAAAGTCCCGTTGCTGCGCGGCAAGACTGTGTGCAACGTGTTCTTCGAGAACTCGACCCGTACCCGTACCACCTTCGAACTGGCAGCCCAGCGCCTGTCGGCCGACGTGATCAGCCTGAACGTGTCGACCTCTTCGACCAGCAAGGGCGAAACCCTGTTCGACACCCTGCGCAACCTCGAAGCCATGGCCGCCGACATGTTCGTCGTACGCCACTCCGACTCCGGCGCCGCGCACTTCATCGCCGAGCACGTGTGCCCGGAAGTGGCCGTGATCAACGGCGGTGACGGCCGCCACGCGCACCCTACCCAGGGCATGCTCGACATGCTCACCATCCGCCGTCACAAAGGCAGCTTCGAAAACCTGTCCGTGGCGATCGTCGGCGACATCCTGCACTCGCGTGTGGCCCGTTCCGACATGCTCGCGCTCAAAGCGCTGGGTTGCCCGGACATCCGTGTGATCGGGCCGAAAACCCTGATCCCGATCGGTATCGAGCAGTACGGCGTAAAGGTCTACACCGACCTCGCCGAAGGCCTGAAAGACGTCGACGTGGTGATCATGCTGCGCCTGCAGCGTGAGCGCATGGCCGGTGGCCTGCTGCCCAGTGAAGGCGAGTTCTACCGCCTGTTCGGCCTGACGACCGCACGCCTGGCCGGGGCCAAGCCTGACGCCATCGTCATGCACCCGGGCCCGATCAACCGTGGCGTAGAAATCGAGTCGGCGGTAGCCGATGGCAAGCACTCGGTGATCCTCAACCAGGTCACCTACGGTATCGCCGTGCGCATGGCCGTGCTGTCCATGGCCATGAGCGGGCAGAACGCGCAACGTCAATTGGACCAGGAGAACGCCCAGTGACCATCAGTATTCTTGGCGCCCGGGTGATCGACCCCAACAGCGGCCTGGACCAGGTCACCGACCTGCACCTGGACGGCGGCCGCATTGTCGCCATCGGCGCCGCACCGGCCGGTTTCAGCGCCAGTCGCACGATCCAGGCTGATGGCCTGGTCGCTGCGCCCGGCCTGGTCGACCTGGGCGTGTCCCTGCGCGAGCCGGGTTACAGCCGCAAAGGCAACATCGCCAGTGAAACCCGCGCTGCCGTTGCCGGCGGTGTCACCAGCCTGTGCTGCCCGCCACAGACCAAGCCGGTGCTGGACACCTCGGCGGTAGCCGAACTTATCCTTGACCGCGCCCGCGAAGCCGCCAACAGCAAGGTCTACCCGGTCGGCGCCCTGACCAAGGGCCTGGAGGGCGAGCAACTGGCCGAACTGGTGGCCCTGCGTGACACCGGTTGCGTAGCGTTTGGCAACGGCCTGAAGGAAATCCCCAACAACCGTACCCTGGCCCGCGCCCTGGAGTATGCCGCCACCTTCGACCTGACGGTGGTGTTCCACTCCCAGGACCGCGACCTGGCCCAGGGCGGCCTGGCCCACGAAGGTGCCATGGCCAGCTTCCTCGGCCTGCCGGGCATCCCGGAAAGCGCCGAAACCGTGGCCCTGGCGCGCAACCTGCTGCTGGTGGAACAGAGCGGCGTGCGTGCGCACTTCAGCCAGATCACCAGCGCCCGTGGCGCGCGGCTGATCGCCCAGGCCCAGGCCTTGGGCCTGCCTGTGACCGCCGATGTAGCGCTGTACCAGCTGATCCTCACGGACGAGTCGCTGCGCGAGTTCTCCAGCCTGTATCACGTGCAGCCGCCGCTGCGCACCGCTGCCGACCGTGACGGATTGCGTGAGGCGGTGAAGTCGGGGGTGATCCAGGCCATCTCCAGCCACCACCAGCCGCACGAGCGCGACGCCAAGCTGGCCCCGTTCGGCGCCACCGAGCCGGGTATCAGCAGCGTCGAGTTGCTGCTGCCACTGGCCATGACCCTGGTGCAAGACGGCCTGCTCGACCTGCCAACCTTGCTGGCCCGCCTGAGCAGCGGCCCGGCTGCCGCCCTGCGCCTGCCGGCTGGGGAACTGAAAGTGGGTGGCGCGGCCGACCTGGTGCTGTTCGACCCGCAAGCGTCCACCGTTGCTGGCGAACAATGGTTCTCCCGTGGCGAGAACTGCCCGTTCATCGGCCACTGCCTGCCAGGTGCAGTGCGTTATACCTTGGTCGATGGCCACGTCTGCCACGAGGCGTGAGTAACGTCTGTGGGAGCGGCCTTGTGTCGCGATAGGGCCGCATAGCGGCCCCAGCAATCTATGCATGATGCCGAGATCCTGGGGCCGCTGCGCGGCCCTTTCGCGACGCAAGGCCGCTCACACATTGACCACCTGCAACCTTTAGCCTGCACCAACCATTCATCCCCCCCGGTTGAAATCCTTCCCCCCACCCCCATATGAGTCTGCATCAGGCACTTTCGCCCCGCTGCGTGGAGACTCTCCCCTTGACCACAATCGTTTCTGTCCGCCGTAACGGCAAAGTCGTCATGGGCGGCGACGGCCAGGTATCCCTTGGCAACACCGTGATGAAAGGCAACGCCAAGAAGGTGCGCCGCCTGTACCACGGCCAGGTCATCGCGGGCTTCGCCGGCGCCACTGCCGACGCCTTCACCCTGTTCGAGCGCTTTGAAGGTCAGCTGGAGAAACACCAGGGTCACCTGGTACGCGCCGCCGTCGAGCTGGCCAAGGAATGGCGTACCGACCGCTCCCTGAGCCGCCTGGAAGCCATGCTGGCCGTGGCCAACAAGGATGCATCCCTGATCATCACCGGCAACGGTGACGTGGTCGAACCCGAAGATGGCCTGATCGCCATGGGTTCCGGCGGCGCCTATGCCCAGGCCGCAGCCCGTGCCCTGCTGAACAAGACCGACCTCTCGGCCCGCGAAATCGCCGAGACCGCCCTGAACATCGCCGGCGACATCTGCGTGTTCACCAACCACAACCTGACCATCGAGGAGCAGGACCTGGCCGACTGATTCAGCTGTTCTGGCGCCCCTTCCCGGTGAAGGGGCTTTTCCACGCTGACTCACCTGCCCAAGGACCGTATTGATCATGTCCATGACCCCCCGCGAGATCGTCCACGAACTCAACCGCCACATCATCGGCCAGGACGACGCCAAGCGCGCCGTGGCCATTGCCCTGCGCAACCGCTGGCGGCGCATGCAGCTCCCTGCCGAGCTGCGTGCCGAAGTCACCCCCAAGAACATCCTGATGATCGGCCCTACCGGCGTCGGCAAGACCGAAATCGCCCGCCGGCTGGCCAAACTGGCCAACGCGCCGTTCCTCAAGGTCGAAGCCACCAAGTTCACCGAAGTGGGCTACGTGGGCCGCGACGTCGAATCGATCATCCGTGACCTGGCCGATGCCGCGCTGAAGATGCTGCGCGAGCAGGAAATCATCCGCGTGCGCCACCGCGCCGAAGACGCCGCCGAAGACCGCATCCTCGACGCCCTGCTGCCCCAGGCACGCGTCACCAGCTTCAGCGAAGAAGCCGCACAGACCAGCAGCGACTCCAACACCCGCCAGCTGTTCCGCAAGCGCCTGCGCGAAGGCCAGCTGGACGACAAGGAAATCGAGATTGAAGTGGCCGATGCCGTAGGTGTCGAAATTGCTGCGCCGCCCGGCATGGAAGAAATGACCAACCAGCTGCAAAGCCTGTTTGCCAACATGGGCAAGGGCAAGCGCAAAGCGCGCAAGCTGAAGGTGAAAGAAGCGCTGAAGATGGTTCGCGATGAAGAAGCGAGCCGCCTGGTCAACGAGGAAGAACTCAAGGCCAAGGCCCTGGAAGCGGTCGAACAGCACGGCATCGTGTTCATCGACGAAATCGACAAGGTTGCCAAGCGCGGCAACGTTGGCGGCGCCGATGTGTCCCGTGAAGGCGTGCAGCGCGATCTGCTGCCGCTGATCGAAGGCTGCACCGTCAACACCAAGCTGGGCATGGTCAAGACCGACCACATTCTGTTCATTGCCTCGGGTGCATTCCACCTGAGCAAGCCGAGCGACCTGGTGCCCGAGCTGCAAGGCCGCCTGCCGATTCGTGTCGAGCTGAAGGCACTGACCCCGGAAGACTTCGAGCGCATCCTGCAGGAGCCGCACGCGTCGCTGACCGAGCAGTACCAGGCATTGCTGAAGACCGAAGGCCTGAACATCGAGTTCCTCGCCGACGGCATCAAGCGCCTGGCCGAGATTGCCTACCAGGTCAACGAGAAGACCGAAAACATCGGTGCCCGCCGCCTGCACACCCTGCTCGAGCGCTTGCTCGAAGAAGTGTCGTTCAGTGCGGGCGACCTGGCCAGCACCCATGACGAAGCGCCGATCCAGATCGACGCGGCGTATGTGAACAGCCACCTGGGTGAGCTGGCACAGAACGAAGACCTGTCGCGTTACATCCTGTAAGACCGGTTTCGACAGTTTCGCGGGCAAGCCCGCTCCTGCACATGTCACCCCATCCCTTGGGCCTGTGGTGATCCGTGCAGGGGCGGGCTTGCCCGCGAAGAGGCCCTTGAATCCCTCCCCCATAAGCTGGAAGCTGTGCTTCATCAGCTCCCGAGAGATTCTGCCCATGGCCCGCCTGCCTACCGCCATCAACCTGCACAAAGCCTCCAAAACCCTCAGCCTCACCTACGCGCCCGGCGAGGTCTACCACCTGCCCGCCGAGTTCCTGCGCGTGCACTCTCCCTCCGCCGAGGTCCAGGGCCACGGCAACCCCATCCTGCAGTTCGGCAAGATCAACGTCGGCCTCAGTGGCCTGGAACCTGCCGGCCAATATGCACTGAAACTGACCTTCGACGACGGCCATGACAGCGGCTTGTTCACCTGGGAATACCTTGAGCAACTGTGCCTGCGCCAGGAACAACTGTGGGCGGAATACCTCGACGAGTTGCACAAGGCCGGCAAATCCCGCGACCCAGCCGAATCTGTGGTCAAGCTCATGCTCTAGCGCAAGGCCTGAGGGGTTTAGAGCGCATTTTCTAAATTCATCTGTTTGAATGACTTGCAGACAGCCCAGTGAAGGGCTGTCTTGCGCATTACACGAAAGTCGGGTAACCAATGGGTGTGGCAAGTTCCCTGCATCACTTTGCAGGTCGGCAGAACCCACGCAGCACCGCTGTTCCTTATCACTGGTCACCCGAGTAGCAGTACCGGGCTCAGGGCTGTGCACCCGCCACAGCAACCGGTACTCGTCTCAGGACAACGGAGCGTCGTAGATGAGTAACAAGAACAACGATGAGCTGCAGCGGCAGGCCTCGGAAAACACCCTGGGGCTGAACCCGGTCATCGGCATCCGCCGCAAGGACCTGTTGAGCTCGGCACGCACCGTGCTGCGCCAGGCCGTGCGCCAACCGCTGCACAGCGCCAAGCATGTGGCTCACTTTGGCCTGGAGCTGAAGAACGTGTTGCTGGGCAAATCCAGCCTGGCCCCGGACAGCGACGACCGTCGCTTCAATGACCCGGCCTGGAGCAACAACCCGCTGTACCGCCGCTACCTGCAAACCTACCTGGCCTGGCGCAAGGAGCTGCAGGACTGGGTGAGCAGCAGCGACCTGTCCCCCCAGGACATCAGCCGCGGCCAGTTCGTCATCAACCTGATGACCGAGGCCATGGCGCCGACCAATACCCTGTCCAACCCGGCTGCGGTCAAACGCTTCTTCGAAACCGGCGGCAAGAGCCTGCTCGATGGCCTGTCCAACCTGGCCAAGGACATGGTCAATAACGGCGGCATGCCAAGCCAGGTGAACATGGATGCCTTCGAAGTGGGCAAGAACCTGGGCACCAGCGAAGGCGCGGTGGTGTACCGCAACGATGTGCTGGAACTGATCCAGTACAGCCCCATCACCGAACAGGTGCACGCCCGCCCGCTGCTGGTGGTGCCACCGCAGATCAACAAGTTCTACGTGTTCGACCTCAGCCCGGAAAAGAGCCTGGCGCGCTTCTGCCTGCGCTCGCAGCAGCAGACCTTCATCATCAGCTGGCGCAACCCGACCAAGGCCCAGCGCGAGTGGGGCCTGTCCACCTACATCGATGCGCTGAAAGAAGCCGTCGACGCGGTGCTGGCGATTACCGGCAGCAAGGACTTGAACATGCTCGGCGCCTGCTCCGGCGGCATCACCTGTACCGCTCTGGTCGGCCACTATGCCGCCATTGGCGAGAACAAGGTCAACGCCCTGACCCTGCTGGTCAGCGTGCTGGACACCACCATGGACAACCAGGTTGCATTGTTTGTCGACGAGCAGACCTTGGAGGCCGCCAAGCGCCACTCTTATCAGGCGGGCGTGCTGGAAGGCAGCGAAATGGCCAAGGTGTTCGCCTGGATGCGCCCCAACGACCTGATCTGGAATTACTGGGTTAACAACTACCTGCTGGGCAATGAGCCCCCCGTGTTCGACATCCTGTTCTGGAACAACGACACCACGCGCCTGCCGGCCGCCTTCCACGGCGACCTGATCGAAATGTTCAAGAGCAACCCGCTGACCCGCCCCGATGCCCTGGAAGTGTGCGGCACCGCGATCGACCTGAAACAGGTCAAATGCGACATCTACAGCCTCGCCGGCACCAACGACCACATCACCCCATGGCCGTCATGCTACCGCTCGGCACATCTGTTCGGTGGCAAGATCGAATTCGTACTGTCCAACAGCGGGCATATCCAGAGCATCCTCAACCCGCCGGGCAACCCGAAGGCACGCTTCATGACCGGTGCCGACCGCCCGGGGGACCCGGTGGCCTGGCAGGAAAACGCCACCAAGCATGCAGACTCCTGGTGGTTGCACTGGCAAAGTTGGCTGGGCGAGCGTGCCGGCGCGCTGAAAAAGGCACCGACCCGCCTGGGCAACCGTGCCTACGCGGCCGGCGAAGCCTCCCCAGGCACCTACGTTCACGAGCGTTGAGTTACAGCGCCGTGGCGGCCTGCGGGGCGCCACGGTGTTTACTTCACCCAAGAGTCACGTGCATGCCGCAACCCTATATTTTCAGGACCGTCGAGCTGGACCACCAGTCCATCCGCACCGCTGTTCGCCCCGGCAAGCCGCACTTGACGCCGTTGCTGATCTTCAACGGCATCGGCGCCAACCTCGAGCTGGTGTTCCCGTTCATCGATGCACTTGACCCGGACCTGGAAGTCATCGCCTTCGATGTGCCCGGGGTCGGCGGCTCGTCTACGCCACGCAACCCGTACCGCTTCCCTGGGCTGGCCAAGCTGACCGCGCGGATGCTCGACTACCTCGACTACGGCCAGGTCAACGTCATCGGCGTGTCCTGGGGCGGCGCCCTGGCCCAGCAGTTTGCTCACGATTACCCCGAGCGCTGCAAGAAGCTGGTGCTGGCCGCCACCGCTGCTGGCGCGGTAATGGTGCCAGGCAAGCCCAAGGTGCTGTGGATGATGGCCAGCCCCCGGCGTTACGTGCAGCCATCGCATGTCATCCGCATTGCACCGATGATCTATGGCGGCGGCTTCCGACGTGACCCCGACCTGGCCATGCACCATGCTGCCAAAGTGCGCTCCGGCGGCAAGCTGGGCTACTACTGGCAGCTGTTCGCAGGGCTCGGCTGGACCAGCATCCACTGGCTGCACAAGATCCAGCAGCCCACCCTGGTACTGGCCGGTGACGACGACCCGTTGATCCCGCTGATCAACATGCGCCTGCTGGCCTGGCGGATTCCCAATGCCCAGCTACACATTATCGACGACGGCCATCTGTTCCTGATCACCCGTGCCGAAGCCGTCGCCCCGATCATCATGAAGTTCCTGCAGGAAGAACGTCAGCGTGCGGTCATGCATCCCCGTCCGGCCTCGGGGGGGTGAAACAGCTGCGGCCTGACAGGGGAAATGGATCAGACGAGGGAGTGTTGCCATGAAAGACAAACCGGCCAAAGGATCGACAACGCTCCCCGCCACCCGCATGAACGTGCAGAACGCCATCCTCGGCCTGCGCGGCCGCGACCTGCTTTCCACGCTGCGCAACGTCGGCCGCCACGGCCTGCGCCACCCGCTGCATACCGCGCATCATCTGCTGGCGCTTGGCGGGCAGTTGGGGCGGGTGATGCTGGGGGACACGCCCTACCAGCCGAACCCGCGTGACGCACGCTTCAGTGACCCGACCTGGAGCCAGAACCCGTTCTATCGCCGCGGCCTGCAGGCCTATCTCGCCTGGCAGAAGCAGACACGCCAGTGGATCGATGAAAGCCACTTGAACGACGATGATCGAGCCCGCGCCCACTTCCTGTTCAACCTGATCAACGATGCGCTGGCGCCCAGCAACTCGCTGCTCAATCCGCTGGCGGTCAAGGAGCTGTTCAACACCGGCGGCCAGAGCCTGGTACGCGGCGTGGCCCACCTGCTCGACGACCTGCGTCACAACGATGGGCTGCCGCGTCAGGTGGACGAGCGCGCCTTCGAAGTAGGCGCCAACCTGGCTGCGACCCCTGGCGCAGTGGTATTTCGCAACGAGCTGCTGGAGCTGATCCAGTACTCGCCGATGAGCGAAAAGCAGCACGCACGCCCACTGCTGGTCGTGCCGCCTCAGATCAACAAGTTCTACATCTTCGACCTCAGCGCTACCAACAGCTTTGTCCAGTACATGCTCAAAAGCGGCTTGCAGGTGTTCATGGTCAGCTGGCGCAACCCCGACCCACGCCACCGTGAATGGGGCCTTTCCAGCTACGTGCAAGCCCTGGAGGAAGCGCTCAATGCCTGCCGCAGTATCAGCGGCAACCGCGACCCCAACCTGATGGGCGCCTGTGCCGGCGGCCTGACCATGGCCGCACTGCAAGGCCACCTGCAAGCCAAGCAGCAATTGCGCCGGGTACGCAGTGCCACCTATCTGGTCAGCTTGCTGGACAGCAAGTTCGAAAGCCCGGCCAGCCTGTTCGCCGATGAACAGACCATCGAAGCGGCCAAGCGCCGCTCTTATCAGCGCGGCGTGCTGGACGGTGGCGAAGTGGCGCGGATCTTCGCCTGGATGCGGCCCAACGACCTGATCTGGAACTACTGGGTCAACAACTACCTGCTCGGCAAGACACCGCCGGCGTTCGACATCCTGTACTGGAATGCCGACAGCACGCGCCTGCCCGCCGCGCTGCATGGCGACCTGCTGGAGTTTTTCAAGCTCAACCCCTTGACCTACGCGTCCGGGCTGGAGGTGTGCGGTACGCCAATCGACCTGCAGCAGGTCAATATCGACAGCTTTACCGTGGCCGGCAGCAACGACCACATCACGCCATGGGACGCGGTGTACCGCTCGGCCTTGCTGCTGGGTGGCGAGCGGCGCTTCGTGCTGGCCAACAGCGGGCATATCCAGAGCATCATCAACCCGCCAGGCAACCCCAAGGCCTACTACCTGGCCAACCCCAAGCTGAGCAGCGACCCACGCGCCTGGTTCCATGACGCCAAGCGCAGTGAAGGCAGCTGGTGGCCGTTGTGGCTGGAGTGGATCACCGCACGCTCCGGCCTGCTCAAGGCGCCGCGCACTGAACTGGGCAACGCCACTTACCCACCGCTAGGCCCCGCGCCAGGCACCTACGTGCTGACCCGATGAGCTGCTGACTGGATGAAAACCCGCGACCGTATCCTTGAATGCGCCCTGCAGTTGTTCAACCAGCAGGGCGAACCCAACGTATCCACCCTGGAAATTGCCAACGAACTCGGCATCAGCCCAGGCAACCTGTACTACCACTTCCATGGCAAGGAGCCCTTGGTACTGGGCTTGTTCGAGCGTTTTGAAGAAGCGTTGATGCCGTTGCTGGACCCACCGCTGGAGGTGCGGCTGGACGCAGAGGATTACTGGCTGTTTCTGCACTTGATCGTCGAGCGCATGGCTCAGTACCGCTTCCTGTTCCAGGACCTGTCCAACCTGACCGGGCGCCTGCCCAAGCTCGCCCGAGGCATGCGCAGCCTGATCAATGCAATCAAACGCACGCTGGCGGCGCTGTTGGCAAGCCTCAAGAGCCAAGGGCTGGTGGAGAGTGATACCCAGGCGCTGGGGCAACTGGTTGAGCAGATCACACTGACGCTGATGTTCTCGCTGGATTACCAGCGTGTGCTGGGGCGCGAGGGGGATGTGGGGATCGTGGTGTATCAGGTGATGATGCTGGTGGCCCCGCATCTACAGGCCCAGGCCCGGGCGGCGGCAGAGCAGCTGGCAGTGAAGTACCTGGAGGGGTAGGCCTGCTGGAGATGTAGTGTTGCAGCCGACGCATTCGCGGGTAAACCCGCTCCTACAAGGTTTGGCGCATCTTGTGGGAGCGGGTTTACCCGCGAAGAAGGCGACGTGGTATCAGATCAGGGTACCGGTGCCGGTTGGTGCCGATGACGTGCTGCTGGCCGGAGTGGCGGCAGGTGCAGGTGCAGGTGCCGCGGTCGCAGCAGGCGCAGCGCTGGCCGCTGGGGCGGCTGGCTTGGCGGCTGCCGGTTTGGCCGGAGCCTTCTTCACCGCAGGTTTTTTGGCCGCTGCCGGCTTCGCCGCAGGCTTGGCTGCCGCGGGCTTGGCTGCAGGTTTTTCCGCTGCGGTTTTGGCTGCGGGTTTGGCCGCTGCGGTTTTGCCAGCAGGTTTGGCCGCCGCCGTTTTCGCTGCAGGCTTGGCTGCTGCCTTGGCCAGTGGCTTGGCCGCAGCCTTGCTCGCAGCCGGCTTGGTTGCTGCAGTGCGCGACGAAATCGGCGTAACCGAAGCACCGGTCAGCTTCTCGATCTGCTTGGTCAGGCTGTCCACCTGCTGGTGCAGTGCCTTGATCTCGTTGCGGCTCGGCACACCAAGGCGCGAGATGGCGCTGTTAAGGCGCTTGTCGAAGGCTTCTTCAAGTTCGCTCCACTTGCCCAGCGCACGGTCCTTCACGCCCGACACCCGCGAAGTGGTCGAAGACTTGGCAGTCTCGGCAACATCTTCAGCCGTCTTTTTCGCCTGCTTCTCGGCCTTCTCGCCATCCTTCACCAGCGAGTCGAACAGCTTCGGGCCGTCCTGGTCGATCTTCGAATAGATACCCAGCCCCGCCAGCCAGATCTTGCGGGAGTATTTCTCGATCCCGCCGACCCAGGAGCTGCCTTCTTTTTCGGTGTTCTTCTTGCCAGCCATCCTGCTCTCCTTATGGTTTGTGCGCGACGCGCTCAAGCAGCTCATGCAACTGTTCAAGCTTGATCGACAACGCCTCAACGTCATGTTTAGACGGAATACCCAAGCGATTCAAGGCGCGACCGACCCGTGCGTCGAAAGCTTTTTCGATCTTGTCGAGTTGAATTTCTACCTTGCCGCGTACGCGGCTCACTTCTTCACCGACTTCGTCAAGCTGGTGGTTGGCGGCATCGAGCTCTTTGTCGATGCGCTTCTTGCCGCGCGTCTCGACACCTTCACCCGCCCTGACCAGCTCTTTGAAGTAGTCAGAGCCTTCCTGACCGACGCGGGCGTAGGCGCCGATACCGGCCAGCCAGATCTTGCGCGCATAGCCGCGCACCTCGCCAAGCGTGCCCAGGGCTTCGTCTTTTTTCTTCACAATCACTTTGGCCATGCTGTGTACCTCATGCTCATGAGTGGTGGAAAACCGCCCATGGAGGCTGGGCTTGAGCATAAGGTAGGGAAGAAAATTAGAAACCTCACCCTAAGGTCGTCGTTGTCGCATCTATATACCGCAAGCCCCGTTGACCATAGCGCTAGCGTCGCAGGCTTCACCTCACGGACATCGACGCCATGACTGCTGTAGCAAACCCACCCAGGCTGACGTTCAAGCAACGCGTGGCAGCCTGTTTTTCCAAACGGCCCAACCTGCGGGACGTTTTATCAAAAGAAGCATTCCAGACTTTCAGCGACCGGTATCCATGGGTGCACCGCAACCACCCTCACATCACATCGCTCGATCCTTTCGTCATCCTGCATGCACCGGCCAGCACGGGTGATCTCTCACGTCAGAGCGGGCTGGTGGACGAGCTTCTCAGGCATTTTCTGGCCAAGGAACGTATGCAACTGGGCGCCGCAGACAGGCTGAGCATCAGCCCGCCCCATGTGTTTCAAATTCAGGAGCAAGGCCCGGACAACCTCCGCCAACCCGAAATCATCCCGGACCTGACGAAGCTCAACGATGACTTCGATACAGTGCTTGGTGCGTTGATACCCGCCTTTCAGCAAGCCCAGATCGGCTTCTGGAACGGGCTCGACGAAGACAGCCAAGTCTCGCGCATGCTCTGGCTGGAACACACCATCAAGGCCGCATTGCTCGAGAACCTCCCTGGCCAAGGCCTGGCAGATGATGAAAAAGCTGCAATGTACGCCCTGCTCGACGGGGTGTTCGACAGCCTGGCTGTCGAGGCGATACAAGTCACGCTCGGAACCGATGGCGAGGCACGCACCGTCACCCTACCGGATCTGTTGCTCATTACCACAAGTGGCACCCGCAACCTGGTTCTGCAATGCAAACCCTGCGGTTCGGTTCACCGCCATGTCGACCTGCCCAGCTTTGCCACCGCGCTGCAACGGCAGCTAGCGCAACGCTATCGCTTCGAAGCGTTGTCTTGGGCGCACACACCGGTGATCGGACGCCCTTTCGCCTTCCAGGCCAGGCAGCTGCTGAACGATATCCTTGACGACATCGGACGCCTGCGTCTTGGTGGCCTGGCAACCGTCGACGAGCTGGAGCGACAACTGCGCCAGGTGAGCGACCCGTCAGCTTACTTCTTCGACCTGCCTTCGCAGGAACGAACTGCACCCGCTGTCAGCCCACCGCGATGGCTGCTCAATGCCAGCGCTGAGGACCGCTACGCCTATCACACTGCACTGCTCGATCTGGCGGCGAACCAAGGTCGGTCGAAGGGCTGCACATCGCTGGGCGATGTCGAAGATATCCGTGATTACGCCGCTCGCCGCTTGCGTGAGACCCTGCAGACCCGCTACCCAGACAAGGCGGTACTCGACCCGAACAAGGTGCACATCCGCATTTCCCAGGCCATCATCGGCGCCGGCACACAAGGGCAGTCACTGTTCTTGCACGCGGTGCCCCTGACCGACCTGGCGATCTCCCGCCTGCGCCTTGAGGCTGGCGAGGTGATGACCGGGCTCAGTTTCGAGGATGGCTCGCCCGTGAAGGACTGGCTAAGCATCGAGCAGATCAGGGCGCTGATTCATCAGGTCGATATCGGCGGTCACTACCCCACTTACCTGCAAGATCAAGTCAGAACCGAACCGCGCAGGTCCGAACGAATCAGGCAACATGCCAGGGAGTGGCGTTACGCCCTTCGGTTCAGCACCCTGAAGGCCAAGATCGAGCGACAGCTTGGCGAAACGGCAAGCCAGGCAATGCTCAGCTTCTGCCAGGGCATGGACAATCGCGCGGACCTTCTGCGCGTCGCCCCCCTGGCGTTCCTTTGCGCGCCTGGCGCTTCGGCAAGCGATGTGGCGCACGGGATGTTCATCATCGAAATACCGGCAAGCGGCAGCTGGGTCTTGTACCGCCCCTTCTATGCCGACAGAACGTTGCAGGAATTTCCGACCCTCGAATTGCTGATGGACGCAATCCGCAGCAGGGGCGAACTGCAAGAGAGCGTATTGGCCTGGCTCGACGATGACGCGCGTCCGATTTACCAGAACGACGGGTTCAAGCACCCGCACCTGCACCCGAACATTACCGCGCTGACGCACCTGCTCAATGTGCCGGTCGAGCTGCTGGACGGTCTTTTGCAACGCCTAAGACGCCCGGTTCAGGCCTCGTTCCAGGCCTGGACGGATGATCTGGACACTCACCTGTTCAACGCCCGCATCGAGACCATGTTATTGGCCTCGGCCAGCAACAGCGTTTCCAATGCCCAGGAAGTGCGGGCTTTGGTGAAGGAGGCTGCCTGGGCGATCTTCAATACCGTCACCCAGCTTTGGCATGGCCCGGTGACCACCCTGGTGTGGCTGGTCGTGGCGCTGTCGGCGGCCAAGGAAGACGTGGAAGCGCTGATCAAGCGCAGCGGTGACGATAAGATCGTCGCCGCCATAGACCTGCTCACCAACCTGGCCTTGCTCCTTGCCCACCGCCCCGCAACGCCACCTGCCAACAGCGAAGCGGCCGTTACGTTGCGTTTTTCAGGCCCTGCACCGAAGGAAGAATCCCCGCCCCCAGCGTTCGAGCAGCCACAGGAGAAACCGTGGCAGGCCCCCGTCGAGGCGCCGCAGCCCACGCGCGTGCGTGTAGAAAGCTGGCATGACGAACAGCGCCTGAGCAACCTGTCGGTACAGGAACGCCAGTCACTGGCCCAACTGCAAGCCTCGCAGCCACTCGAAGGGCACGCGCCACTGACAAGGGGCCGTTTGCGTGGGTTGTTCAATATCGCCGGCCGTTACTACGTCAAGCTGGGCGATGACGTCTATGAGGTCATCGAGACCTGGAACGGCATGCAGATCATCGGCCCAGAGCCGAGCAGCAGCGAATGGGTGTCCCATTGGGATGGTGCCCCGGACGGCTACCATATCGTTGGTCGTGAACGCCAAAAAGGCCCCTGGTTGACGCGCTGGCATGGCCAATGGACTTTGAATCTGACCCTCTTTGGCGGCATGCCAAGGAACAGGCAATCCATCAACGCGGAAAACCGCCAGCGGTTCGACACGTTGAGCGCAACCGCCACGGCTAACCAACACGCGCTGAATCAGATGGCACCACTGATGGAACGCAGCCAAGTACAACTGCAGGCTTATGACGACCTCGCGCTGGAATACAGCCTTGCTATCGATGCATTACCTGCACATGAGCGCGCTACACCGCCGCCAGCCTTGCAGCTTCAGATGCAGGCACTCAAAGCCCAGCGCCTACGCCACTTACCGGAAATCAGGGCATCCGCGCTGTACCTGGAACGGCAGAGCACGCTGCTGCACGGGAATATCGAAGTATTCAAGGAGATGGCCGAACCTCGGTTCAGCAAATTCGACACCCGAGCCCCGAACCGACGCCGATACGGCAATTGGTACGGTGCAGCCATCGAAAACGACATGCTGCTGTGCCGCCGCTTGCTGGAGCAGGTCGACCACCAGGCGCTGAGCGCACAGTCCATCGGGCTGCCCCGCGTTCCAGAGACTGCCGAGCAGATACAGCAATACCTCGATTATCGCGAACGGGTCCGCGATTCTAGCCAGGCCAGCCGCCGCCTGCTTGTCGTCAGCCAGCGACTGGACCGGACCCTGGCGCAAGCACTGCAGGACCCCAAGATCGATTTTGCCAATAAAGCCACGAAACTCGCCCAGACCATTCGACGCAGGACGTATTCGACACTGGTCATTCGGGCCCAGTTGCTCAGTGACCTGGCCTACCTCGCCGTGGACAAGACCCGGCTCTCTGCGGACACGGCCGAGCATTTGCTTGCGATGCGCGCGCCGCTCAGCGGCATCGAATTCAGCCGAACGGTTTGGAGCCACGACGGGCTGGCCGCGACCGAAGAGACGGCCCAGGTCAAAGCCGAACTGCTTGAGGATATCCTTCAGAAATACCGTACCGTGCTGGATCGCGCCCAATACATGAGGACACTGGACTCGCCTGCGCTGGTCGCTGACGTGCTGGACGAATACATACGCGAACTGTCCAGCATTACCCAGATCACGGAGCAGCAACTGAGCGCGACCCTGACCAACCTCGACAGCGGCATCAGTCCCCCCTCGCCAGCGCCCTACCATCGCCCCGCAACGATCAGGCGCCGGGTCATCCGTGTTGACCGAGGTCGACCGCTGCTGGTGGAAATCGACCAAATGGGCAATCGGGCCATCCAGCGCAGTGCATTCAACCAGGAGCCTGCAGGCAGTTTTGCGCAACGCGACGGGGTGTGGCATGCCGTGCCTGAGCAAGCGCGGCCGGCCCAGCACGACCGGGCACAGCTGCGCCAGCGAGCAAGCCGCCTGCTGGCAGAGGTGGATGGGAAAATTGCCTTCGCCGCGCACTATGCCGATGAGCCCAACAGCCTGGCCGACTTTCTGGAATGGCCAGCAGGTGACATGCGCGACGTGCAGCAGCAACTGACCGAGCTGAACAATCCACTGGATGCCAGCTTGGTCGATCTCCTTCGGGCAGCGGTAGACCGCGTCCATCACGAAAGGCTTCGGCTGCTCACCGACGCGTATCTGAACACCCGCCATCCCGACGGCAAGGCCCTTCGCTTCCTGGCTGAGCAGAAGCGGATTCGGATCAGGCAGACCGTGATTCGCCGGCAGCTACGTCACGCCAATGATTACCTCGACGTCTACGAGATTCGCGATGTGCAAGCGCCACAGCGGGTACTGTGGGAGGCACATTTTCACTATCCCAACCTCGAAGCGAGGGGGCATGACTTCGTCAAGGGCCACCTCAAATTCTGGGATGCAGGCGTAAGGGGCCGCAAGGCCCTGCTCGAGCAAGCCGCAAGCGCACGGGAGCGCATCGCGATCTACCGCGGCGATCTGCGCCTGGAGCAGGTGATTGGCATCATTCCCTTCCCGGCGGACGCGCCGCAGTAGCCAGAGAGCGGCCCTGGCTCAGGCCAGGGCCTTGTCCAGCGCCCGCTCGATCTCACCCTTGATGGTGCCGCTCATCATCGACAGCATCATGCCCAGCTTCAATTCGACACGGATGCTGTCGTCGCCAATGTGCACACTGCCATTGGCGCCACTGCGCGCAACGTCCACGCGGTCACCGTTCCAGGTGGCCTTGAGGTCGTACTCGCGGCTGAGCTTGTCGACCAGCGCTTCGGCCTTGGCGCGGGCGGCATCACGGCCGAGGGAGTGTTTGCGTTCGACGCTGATCTGGGTCATGCGGGCGTTCCTGAAGATGTAGACATAATGAGCATTATGCCCGCCCCTGCCGACTGGCACACCCCGCCAAGACAAATCCGCCCGTTCGCCCTAGAATGGCGGTAATTTTTTCCGGTGAAGCGATATGAACGACCAGCGCAAAGGCGACCACGCCGAACCCACCACCCATTTCGGCTACCAGGACGTGCCTGAAAGCCAGAAGGCGAAAAAAGTCGCCGAAGTGTTCCACTCGGTAGCAGCCAAGTACGACCTGATGAACGACGTGCTTTCCGGCGGCATGCACCGCCTGTGGAAGCGCTTTACCATCGAGCTGTCGGGCGTGCGCAGCGGCAACCGCGTGCTGGACATCGCCGGCGGTACCGGTGACCTGGCGGCCAAGTTCTCGCGTCTTGTCGGGCCGACCGGGCAAGTGGTGCTGGCCGACATCAACGATTCGATGCTCAAGGTTGGCCGTGACCGCCTGCTTGACCGTGGCGTGGCCGGCAACATCGAGTTCGTCCAGGCCGACGCTGAAAAGCTGCCGTTCCCGGACAACCACTTCGACTGCGTGACCATCGCTTTCGGCCTGCGCAACGTTACCCACAAGGACGCCGCCATCCGTTCGATGCTGCGCGTGCTCAAGCCCGGTGGCCGCTTGTTGATCCTGGAGTTCTCCAAGCCGACCAACAAGCTGATGTCCAAGGCCTACGACGCCTACTCGTTCGCCTTCATGCCGCTGGCTGGCAAGCTGATCACCAATGACGCCGAGAGCTACCGTTACCTCGCCGAGTCGATCCGCATGCACCCTGACCAGGAAACCCTGAAGAGCATGATGGTCGAGGCCGGTTTCGACCGCGTCACCTACCACAACATGACCAGCGGCATCGTTGCCGTGCACCGGGGAATCAAGCCCTGATGTTGCTGGCCGGGCTGCTCGCCAGCGTCGAACATGGCCTGAACCGCATCCTGCGCCTGGACAGCACGGCCCTGCCGCGGCTGGCCGCGCTGGAAGGCAAGGTCATCGAGATCGACTGCCGCCAACCGGCCCTGCAGGTGTTCATCCTGCCCGATGAAGAGGGCCTGATGCTCGCCGCCCATTGGCAGGGCGAGGTCGACTGCAGCCTGCGCGCCCCCGCCGGTAGCCTGGCACAACTGGCCCTGGCCAAGGACAAGACCGCTGTGCTGCACAGCCCGCAGGTCGAGCTGCACGGCGACAGCGCCGTACTGCTCGACCTGTTCGGTGTGCTGCAGGACCTGGAGCTGGACTGGGAGCACGAGCTGCAACGCTGGCTTGGCCCGGTCGCCACGGCAATGCTGGCCGGTCATATCCGCCTGCGCGCTCGCTGGACTCGCCAAGGCCTGGCACGTTTCAGCCAGAACCTGTCCGAATACCTGGCCGAAGAATCCCGTACCCTGGTCGGCAAGCGCGAGGCCGAAGCCGCCTTCAGCGAGCTCGATGCCTTGAAGCTTGATACAGAACGCCTCGAAGCGCGCCTCAGGCGCCTCTCCCGATCCCTTGATACCAGCGATAACGCATGAAGCTGCTCGCCGTCCGACGTCTTTTTCGCATCCAGCGTGTGGTAATCCGCTACCGCCTCGATGACCTGCTGTTCGACCAGCCCTTGCTGCCCTGGTGGCTGGCCAGCCTGCGCCTGTTGATGCCGTGGCGCTGGCTGCCACGCAAGCCCACCGAACTCAGCCGTGGCGCGCGCCTGCGCCTGGCACTGCAAGACCTGGGGCCGATCTTCATCAAGTTCGGCCAGCTGCTGTCCACCCGCCGCGACCTGCTGCCCCCCGACATCGCCGACGAGCTGATGCTGTTGCAGGACCGTGTGCCACCGTTCGACCCGAAACAAGCCGTGGCCTTGATCGAGGAACAGCTCGGTGCGAAGGTCGGCGAGGTGTTCAGCCGCTTCGACGTCGAGCCTCTGGCCTCGGCCTCGGTGGCCCAGGTGCACGCCGCACGCCTGAAAACCGGCGAAGAGGTGGTGGTCAAGGTGGTGCGCCCGGGCCTGAAGCCGGTCATCGCCCAGGACCTGGCCTGGCTGTTCCTGATCGCCAAGGCCGCCGAACGCGCCTCGGCGGATGCCCGTCGCCTGCACCCGGTGGAAATCGTCGGCGACTACGAAAAAACCATCTACGACGAGCTCGACCTGCTGCGCGAGGCTGCCAACGCCAGCCAGCTGCGGCGCAACTTCGAAGACTCCGAGCTGATGTACGTGCCCCAGGTGTACTGGGACCTGTGCCGCCCCAAGGTGCTGGTGATGGAGCGCATCTACGGCGTACCGGTGACCGACATGGCCACCTTGGCCGACCAGCGCACCGACATGAAGCTGCTGGCCGAGCGCGGCGTGGAAGTGTTCTTCACCCAGGTGTTCCGCGACAGCTTCTTCCATGCCGACATGCACCCCGGCAACATCTTCGTCAGCACGGTCAAACCGTGGAGCCCGCAGTACATTGCCATCGACTGCGGCATCGTCGGCAGCCTCACCGCCGAGGACCAGGACTACCTGGCGCGCAACCTGTTTGCTTTCTTCAAGCGTGACTACCGCCGCGTCGCCCAGTTGCACATCGACTCGGGCTGGGTGCCGGCAAACACCAAGGTCAACGAGTTCGAAGCAGCGATTCGCACCGTGTGCGAGCCGATCTTCGAGAAACCGTTAAAAGATATTTCCTTCGGCCAGGTGCTGATGCGCCTGTTCCAGACTGCACGGCGCTTCAACATGGAAGTGCAGCCACAGTTGGTATTGCTGCAGAAAACCCTGCTCAACATCGAAGGCCTGGGCCGTCAGCTGTACCCCGAGCTGGACCTGTGGAGCACCGCCAAGCCGTACCTCGAACGCTGGATGCGCGACCGCTATAGCCCCAAGGCCGTATTCGGCAACCTGCACAGCCAGGTAGAGCAACTGCCGCACCTGGCCGGCATGACCCGCGACCTGCTCGAACGCCTGTCGCAGCCTCACCTGCACGATCCACAATTGCCGGAGCGGCGCCGCCAGGGCGACCGCTGGGCGCTGCGCCTGCTGGGCGCCGGCCTGCTCGGCGGTGGCGCAGTCTTGGCCGCAGGCGCTGCCGAAACCGCCAGCCTGGCCGCCCCGGCCGCCTGGCCCGCCTGGCTGATGCTGGCTGCGGGCCTTTACCTGATCGTGCGCCAATAGCCAGCCGCGCCTGTGGCTGGCACACTAGCGCAAAGGGCCCGGCACAGGAGCGGGCCCGCTTTGGAGTCGACGATGAAAGACTGGCTGGACGAGATCAAGTGGAACAGCGATGGCCTGGTACCGGCGATCGCCCAGGACCACAAGACCGGACGCGTGCTGATGATGGCCTGGATGAACCGTGAATCGCTGGCCCTGACCGCCGCCGAGCAGCGTGCCATCTACTGGTCGCGTTCGCGTGGCAAGCTGTGGCGTAAAGGCGAGGAGTCCGGGCATGTGCAAAAACTGCATGAGTTGCGCCTGGACTGTGACGCCGACGTGATCATCCTGATGGTCGAGCAACTGGGCCATATCGCCTGCCATACCGGTCGTGAAAGCTGCTTCTACCGCGTCTATGAAGACGGCCAGTGGAAAATCGTCGACCCGGTCCTGAAGGACCCGGATGCCATCTACAGCGCAGGACACTGACATGAGCGACACCCTCAACCGCCTGGCCGAAGTGCTTGAAGAACGCAAGCAAGCGGCGCCTGACAGCTCTTACGTGGCCAGCCTGTACCACAAGGGTCTGAACAAGATCCTTGAAAAGCTCGGCGAAGAGTCGGTCGAAACGATCATTGCTGCCAAGGATGCCCAGATCAGCAAGGATTACAGCGATGTCATCTACGAAACCGCCGACCTGTGGTTTCATAGCCTGGTGATGCTCAGTGCGCTGGGCCAGCATCCGCAAGCCGTGCTGGATGAACTGGAACGCCGCTTCGGGCTTTCCGGGCATGATGAAAAGGCCGCACGCCAGCCATCTGCCTGATGTTTTATCGAGGACGCCCGCTCCCACAGGCGCCGGGTTGCCGCATCGATATGCTGTACACACAATTTTCAGGAGTACGAAATGGGTATCTTTGACTGGAAACACTGGATCGTCCTGCTGGTCGTCGTGGTCCTGGTGTTCGGCACCAAGAAGCTGAAGAACTTCGGCAGCGACCTGGGCGAGTCGATCAAGGGCTTCCGCAAGGCCATGAACGAAGAAGAGAGCAAGCCGGCCGAGCAGACTCCGCCGCCTGCCCAACCTGTGCCACCGGTGCAAAGCACCGCGCAGCCGCAGCAAGGCCACACCATCGAAGGCCAGGCCCACCCGGTCCAAGAGCCGCAGCGGAAAGACTGACCCATGTTCGGCATCAGTTTCAGCGAGCTCCTGCTCGTCGGCCTGGTCGCCCTGCTGGTGCTCGGCCCCGAGCGCCTGCCGGGTGCCGCGCGCACGGCAGGCCTGTGGATCGGCCGGCTCAAGCGCAGCTTCAACAGCATCAAGATGGAAGTGGAGCGCGAAATAGGCGCCGACGACATCCGCCGCCAGCTGCACAATGAGCACATCCTGCAGATGGAAGAGGAAGCCAAGCGCATCCTCAACCCGCTAGCGCCACCCGCACAGCCGCCAGTGACCACGGCCAGTGTGCAGCCACCTGCCGGGCTCGAAACCAGGCCGGTTGTCGAGCCAGCTGCCACCCCGGCCGCTTCTTCTGAACCGCCTCAACCGCCGCGAGCCCCATGAGCGAGAATCCGGAACACGACCAGCCGATGCCGCTGGTTTCGCACCTGACCGAACTGCGCACCCGCCTGCTGCGCTGTGTTGCCGTCATTTTCCTGATCTTTGCCGGGCTGTTCTCCTTCGCCCAGCAGATCTACACACTGGTTTCCGCGCCGCTGCGCGAGCACTTGCCGGCCAACGCAACGATGATCGCCACCGATGTGGCCTCGCCGTTCCTCACGCCGTTCAAGCTGACCATGATCGTCTCGCTGTTCCTGGCCATCCCGTTCATCCTTCAGCAGATCTGGGGGTTTATCGCGCCAGGGCTGTACCGCCATGAAAAGCGCATCGCCATTCCACTGTTGGTGTCGAGCATCTTCCTGTTCTATGCCGGCATGGCATTCGCCTACTTCCTTGTATTCCCGCTGATCTTCGGTTTCTTCGCCAGCGCCACGCCAGAAGGCGTTTCGATGATGACCGACATCGCAAGCTACCTCGACTTCGTGATGACGCTGTTCTTCGCCTTTGGCGTGGCCTTCGAAATCCCGGTGGCGGTCGTACTGCTGGTGTGGATCGGCGTGGTCGACGTGAAGTACCTGAAGAAAGTCCGCCCGTATGTGATCATCGGCTGTTTCGTGGTCGGCATGGTTCTCACCCCACCGGACATCTTCTCCCAGACCCTGCTGGCCGTGCCCATGTGGCTGCTGTTCGAGATCGGCGTGCTGTGCGGCAGCCTGATCCGCAAGCGCAGCGCCCACGACGAAACCGCCGACGACCATAACGACCAGCCACCAGCGACCCAACCGTGAACCTGCTGCTTCTTGAAGAGGCCGACTTCGTCTCGGCCAACCGCGTCGTTCTTGCTGATCGGCGCTTCACCCATATGCAGGATATCCACCGCGTGGCAGTGGGCGACAACCTGCGCGTGGGCCGTATCAATGGCCTGATGGGCAAGGCCACGGTGCTGCGCCTGGAAAAGCACGAAGCCGAACTTGAAGTGGCCTTCGACCAGCAGCCACCGGCCAAGCTGCCGCTGACCCTGGTGCTGGCAGTGCCTCGACCAAAAATGCTGCGACGGCTGTTCCAGACCGTGGCCACATTGGGCGTGCCGCGGCTGATCCTGCTGAACAGCTACAAGGTCGAGAAAAGCTTCTGGCAAACACCTTTTCTACAGCCCGAGAGCATTCGCGAAAACCTGATCCTGGGCCTGGAACAGGCACGCGACACCGTGCTGCCCGAGGTGATCATTGAAAAACGCTTCAAGCCTTTTGTCGAAGACCGCCTGCCCACCATCGCCGCCGGCACCCTGGGCCTGGTCGGCCATCCCGGCCCCTACCCAGCCTGTCCGCGCGCCGTAGAACAAACCGTTACCCTGGCCATTGGCCCCGAGGGTGGCTGGATCCCCTACGAGATCGACCTGCTGGGCAAGGCAGGCCTGGCGCCGGTACAGCTGGGTGATCGCATCTTGCGGGTGGAGACCGCCGTTACTGCGCTGCTTTCGCGTATTTTCTGACACAAACACCACTTTTTCGCCCATCAAGTTTCCCTCTCCCGGGCCGATGGCCTTGGCAACAATACAATTATTTGTGCTGCCAAGCCGCCGGGGAGTCGAACATGTATCAATGGTTAGCCCAATCGCTGGGCGATGTGAGCGTCAATCGCAAACTGGGGCTGGGTTTCGGCCTGGTGCTGCTGTTTACCCTGGCGATTACCCTGACCGGCTGGCACGGCATGGACAGCATCATCGACCGTGGCGACAAGCTGGGAAACATCTCTGTTATCCAGCAATACACCCAGGAATTGCGTATCGCCCGCCAGCATTACGATCGCCGCCGCGACGACGCTTCGCTGGCAGAACTGGAAAAAGCCCTGAGCAACCTCGACCGCCAGGTGCAGCGGATGCTTGGCCAGATCGAACAACCCGCCGACCGCCAACGCCTCGAACAGCAACGCGAGGCAGTGCGCACCTACCAGCAGGCATTCAACGAGCTTAAGCAAGCTGACCAACGCCGCGAAGCCAGCCGTGATGTACTGGGTAGCAGCGCCGATAAAGCCGTGGAGTTGATAGGCCGTGTACAGCGCAGCCTGCTGCAAGGCGCAAACATCAACCAGTACCAGCACGCGGTGGACGTCAGCGCCCTGCTGCAACAAGCGCGTTTCCAGGTGCGTGGCTACACCTACAGCGGCAATGCCGATTACCAGCAAACGGCACTGAAGGCCATCGACCAAGCCTTGGCCGAGCTGCGTGCACTGCCGGCCAAAGTGCCAGCCGAACATGCTGCCAGCCTGGATGATGCCGCCACGGCCATGGGCGGCTACCGCGATGCGGTGACCCAGTTCGGCAATGCCCAGCTCGCCAGCGAGCAAGCGCTGCAACGCATGGTTGAACAAGGCACGGTACTGCTGCAGGCCAGCCAGATGATGACCACCTCGCAAACCGAGGTGCGCGATGCCGCTGCCGCGCAGGCCAAAACACTGCTCGCAGTTGCCACCGTGCTGGCACTGGCCCTTGGCCTGCTGGCCGCCTGGGCCATTACCCGACAGATCATCATTCCGCTGCGCCAAACACTGCGCGCCGCAGAGCGTGTGGCCAGCGGTGACCTGACCCAGAGCCTGCAGGTACAACGCCGCGACGAACTGGGCCAATTGCAGGCCAGCATGCATCGCATGACCCAAGGTTTGCGTGAACTGATCGGCGGCATTGGCGATGGCGTGACGCAGATCGCCAGCGCTGCCGAGGAGCTGTCGGCGGTGACAGAACAGACCAGCGCCGGGGTCAACAACCAGAAGGTCGAAACCGACCAGGTGGCGACCGCGATGAACCAGATGACTGCCACCGTGCACGAAGTGGCACGCAATGCCGAACAGGCTTCGGAAGCCGCCTTGATGGCCGACCAGCAGGCCCGCGAGGGCGATCGCGTGGTGGGCGAGGCAGTGGCACAGATCGAGCGCCTGGCAAGCGAAGTGATCAACTCCAGCGAAGCGATGAACCTGCTCAAGACCGAAAGCGACAAGATCGGCAGCGTACTCGACGTAATCAAATCGGTGGCCCAGCAAACCAACCTGCTGGCCCTCAACGCGGCAATCGAAGCCGCCCGCGCCGGAGAGGCCGGGCGTGGCTTTGCCGTGGTTGCCGACGAAGTGCGCAGCTTGGCCCAACGCACACAGCAGTCGACTGAAGAGATCGAAGAGTTGATTGCCGGCCTGCAAAGCGGCACCCAACGGGTGGCCAGCGTGATGGACAACAGCCGCCAACTGACCGACAGCAGCGTCGAGCTGACCCGCCGCGCTGGCAGTTCGCTGGAAACCATCACCCGCACGGTGTCGTCGATCCAGGCAATGAACCAGCAGATTGCCACGGCGGCCGAGGAGCAGACGGCGGTGGCCGAAGAAATCAACCGCAGCGTGATGAATGTGCGTGATATTTCCGACCAGACCTCGGCGGCGAGTGAGGAGACGGCCAGCTCCAGCGTGGAACTGGCGCGGTTGGGTACCCATTTGCAAGGGCTGGTTGGGCGGTTCCGGCTGTGATCTGAACCAGCGGTCGCCCGGTCGGGCCTCTTCGCGGGTAAACCCGCGCCTACACACATGCACAGGCCGTCGTAGGAGCGGGTTCACCCGCGAATGGGCCAGGCCGGCTGGCCAATTTCCACCCGCCGTTCACCGTTGCCGCCGCCACCGTATTCGCGGGTAAACCCGCGCCTACACACATGCACAGGCCGTCGTAGGAGCGGGTTCACCCGCGAATGGGCCGGCCCTGCTGGCCAATTTCCACCCGCCGTTCACCGTTGCCGGCACCACCGTATTCGCGGGTAAACCCGCTCCTACACACACGCACAGGCCGTCGTAGGAGCGGGCTCACCCGCGAATGGGCCGGCCCTGCTGGCCAATCTCCACCCGCCGTTCACCGTTGCCGCCGCCACCGTATTCGCGGGTAAACCCGCTCCTACACGCATGCACAGGCCGTCGTAGGAGCGGGTTCACCCGCGAATGGGCCGGCCCTGCTGGCCAATTTCCACCCGCCGTTCACCGTTGCCGGCACCACCGTATTCGCGGGTAAACCCGCGCCTACACACACGCACAGGCCGTCGTAGGAGCGGGTTTACCCGCGAAGAGGACGGCACAGGACGAAATATATCCTACTGTTCGCGGCGAACTTTCCTACCTGTTTATCAGGTCAAGTCCTACAGCTCCGCTGCCGATGGGCAGAGATGTGATGCCAGCCATGCGCCTGCATCCTTTCTCTCACTCGCTCGGAGATTCCCCATGCTTGGCTCCCTCAACCGCAAGCTCGGCAACATCAGTGTCGCCGCCAAGCTGGCCCTCGGCTTCGCCGTGGTCCTGCTGCTCACCCTGGCCACCACCATCAGCGGCTGGCGTGCCCTGGATGGTGCCATCGTGCGCTCACAGCAACTCAGCGAAATAGGCCTGATCAACGACCTGACAAAAGACCTGCGCGCGGAACGCATCACCTACCGCGTGCTCAACGACGATGCCAGCAGAGCACGCATCAGCAACATCCTCGACCAGCTCAACAGCATGCTGACCACCCTGCAACAACGCAGCAACGTCGATGAGTCACGGCAGTTGCTGACAGAAAAAATGGCATTGTTGCAGAGCCTGCGCGACACCTTCAGCGAACTGCAGCGCAGCGTCGCCAGCCGTGTAGCCCTGCGCGAAGCCCTTCAGTCACAGGAGCATGCACTCAGCGAGGCGATTGACCAACTGCAGACCCAGGCCTTGCTGAAAATGCCTGACAACAGTCAGCAAAGTGGTGTGCTGGGCCTGATGGATACCCTCAGCCGACATGTCGAAGGTGCCAACCAGCAAAGCCTGGTTCCAGCCTACACCTTCGCCCCGGTCGAGGATTTTGCCAAAGTCGGTGATAACGCCCTGGATGCCGCCGACAATAGCCTTGCGCAACTGCTTGAAGGCCTTGCGCCGCTGGGCTTGCCACGCGCCATCAGTGAGCAACCCGGTGTCGAGCTGAGCAAGTACCGCACCAGCCTGGATCAGTACCGCCGCGCCGCCGTACGTGTGGAGCAGTTGCAGAACAACATGGAAAACATGGGCAACGAGCTGCGAACGGTGAGCCTCGAACTGGGCAAACGCAAGGTCGAACAACGCGACAGAGAGGCCTTGGCCGCCCGGTCGCTGCTGACCAGTGTGGCGCTGCTGGCCATGGTGGTAGGGGCGCTGGCCGCCTGGCTGATCACCTTGCAGATCACCCAGCCGTTGCGCCAGACACTGGCCGTGGCTGCCCGCATCGCCAAGGGTGACCTGAGCCAGGTCGACACCGTGCAACGTCGCGACGAAATGGGCCAGCTGCAAACCAGCATGCGCGAGATGACCTTGAGCCTGCGCGAGCTGATCGGTGGCATTGATCAGGGTGTCGGCCAGCTGTCACAGGCCGCGACGCAGTTGGCGGCCAGTAGCGAAGACACCAAGCTGCGCATCAATCAGCAGCGCGAGGAAACTGACCAGGTGGCGACTGCCATGAACCAGATGAGCGCCACCGTGCAGGAAGTGGCACAGAACGCCGAGCAAGCCTCGCTGGCCGCGACCAGCGCTGACCAGCAGGCCCAGGTGGGTGACCAGGTCGTTGCCGAAGCCATCGGCCGTATCGAACAGCTGGCCGGGCAGATGGACCATTGCCTGGCGGCCATGCAGCACCTGGCAGGCGAGAGCCAGCGGATTGGCAGCATTCTCGATGTGATCAAGTCGGTGTCCGAACAGACCAACCTGCTGGCGCTGAACGCAGCGATCGAAGCGGCACGGGCCGGTGAAGCCGGGCGCGGCTTTGCCGTGGTGGCCGATGAGGTGCGTGGCCTGGCACAGCGCACGTCGACGGCGACCGAAGAGATCGGCCAACTGATCGACAGCCTGCACAACGGTACCGACGAAGTGACCCGCTTGCTGGACAGCAGCAAGAGCCTGACCGAACAGAGTGTGGAGCTGAGCCGCAGGGCCGGGCACGCACTGAGCCAGATCACCGACACGGTGTCGAGCATTCAGGGCATGAACCAGCAGATCGCCACCGCCAGTGAAGAGCAGAGCGTGGTGGCCGAGCAGATCAACCGAAGTGTGATCAATGTGCGGGATGTTTCGGATCAGACCAGCGCGGCCAGTGAGCAGACGGCAGCCTCGAGTGGAGAACTGGAGCATCTGGGGCAGCAATTGCGGGGGATGGTGGGGCGGTTCAGCATCTGAGGTTAGCGGGGCTGCTTTGCAGCCCCTCGACCGTTCAACCCGGGCTTAGGCATGAAGAATTACCGGAGCGCACCAACCTGGCATTTTTGCCAGTTGTCGGGGCTACCTTGCTGCCCGCATCCTTGAGGCATGATTCAACAGGGAATCTTCTCATGGCCAATCGTCAGTTACGCTTTTATGAGCATGATCGGCTCGCATCTATTGGAGTGCCCGGTAGTTCAATAAGAGTGATGAACGCGGCCGGCACTCCGCTTTGCCAGCTAGGGGGTTCACCCTTTACCGAGACCAACCTGATTGCTGTGGACAGAGCAAAGTCTGTGTTGGTTTCGACCCAGAGTTCTGCCATCAACAGCGTGACATACTGTGCTTATGGAAATAACGGCACTGGGCCTTTACCTGTAATACTAGGCTTCAACGGAGAGTATGTGGAAGCTTTCGGCGTGTACTTGTTAGGCCGCGGAGAACGTGGATACAGCCCCCGTCTTAGGCGATTTATTTCTGCCGATCGTGCCAGCATATTCTTGGCCGGAAATCTTAATGCATATGCTTACACTGCGGGAGATCCGATTAATTATAATGATCCTTCAGGAAATGCCCGTGGACTTATAGCGAGCTACAAGGATTGGAAAGCTGAAAAGTCTCTAGTCAAAGCCTCAAAAAATTTGAAACATCACATAGACAGCACTGAAAACTTAAAGTTTAACGTCAGAAACGAAGAAAGAAAATACGCTCAGATACAGCAAGATATTCAAACGACCGATACCAAACTCCAAGAAATAAATAAGGAAATGTTAGCGCTCATGGACGACATGAGCAAAATGGACGGCACAGTCATATACGAAAATAGCAAGCACGGCGTAAAGGCAAATTACTTATACGCAGGTTACGCCGATAAAGCGTCCGGATTGAGTAAGCTTACAGCCAAGCATGATCAGTTGACTACAAAGCGCCTTGAACTAGAGCAAACAAAGTCGAGAGTTGAGGCAGCAAAGTGGCGAGTTGAACAGAACAAAATAGCAATTCAGGCCGCGCGCAGCCGTCTAAATTACCTAACGAATAAATATCCTCATGTAGTTTCAAAAGCAATTAGAAAAATCACTTAAGCCACATGCCACGCAATTATTCATTTGCCAGCTGTATTCCAAATCAACGGATGAGTGAAATAGCCAACCCGCAGAAAGCGAGCTTCGGGGGTTGGCTACGCTCTACCGCCCACCAAGTTTCACAATACCTGGCGCAGGAATGCCTGCGCACGCGGGTCTTTCGGCGCAGCGAAGAACGCGGCCGGGGCCGAATCTTCCAGCAGTTTGCCGTGGTCGAAGAACAGCACGCGGTCAGCCACTTCGCGGGCAAAGCCCATTTCGTGGGTGACGCAAACCATGGTCATGCCTTCCTGGGCCAGGGTCTTCATCACGTCCAGCACCTCACCGACCATTTCCGGGTCGAGCGCCGAGGTGGGCTCGTCGAACAGCATCACTTTCGGATCCATCGCCAGGGCCCGGGCAATCGCTACCCGCTGCTGCTGGCCGCCAGAAAGCCGTGACGGGAATTCGTTGGCCTTTTGCGCGATACCGACCTTTTCCAGCAGCGCCCGGGCCTTGGCTTCGCGGTCAGCCTTGTTGCGCTTGCGCACCACCTTCTGCGCCAGGCACAGGTTTTCCAGCACAGTCATGTGCGGGAACAGGTTGAAGTGCTGGAACACCATGCCGACTTCGCGGCGGTAGGCATTGATGTCGGTCTTGGGGTCGGCCAGTTGCAGGCCATCGATGGCCACATGGCCTTGGTCGAAATGCTCCAGGCCGTTGAGGCAGCGCAGGAACGTCGACTTGCCAGACCCCGACGGGCCGAGCACGACCACCACTTCGCCCTTGGCGACCTGAGTGGTGACGTTATCCACAGCCCTTACTACCTGGCCACGGGTGTCGAAGACTTTCAGCAGGTCACGGACTTCAATCACTTTGCGCAAGCCTCCGCTCGAGCCGGCTGGCGATGTGCGACAGCGGCAGGTTGATCAGCAGGTACAGGCCTGCCACGCAGAACCAGATCTCGAAAGTAGAGAACGAGGTGGTGATGGCCTCACGGCCACTCTTGGTCAGCTCGGTGATGGCGATCACCGACACCAGCGAGGTGTCCTTGACCAGGCTGATGAACTGGCCGGCCAGGGGCGGAAGCACGCGCTTGAACGCCTGCGGCAAGATCACATGGCGCATCGACTGGCCAGCGTTCAGGCCCAGCGACCGGGCAGCCTCGTTCTGGCCCTTGGCGATCGACTGCACGCCTGCACGGACGATTTCGGCCACGTAAGCACCAGTAAACAATGCCAGCGCCGCTACCCCGGCAAACTCGCGGGACAGGTTGAGCACGGTGCCGATGAAGAAGTAGAAGATGAAGATCTGCACCAGCAGCGGCGTGCCGCGCACCAGCTCGACATAGACGGTCGACAGGTCGCGCAGGGTCGGGTTGTTCGACAACCGGCACAATCCGGCGAACAGGCCGATCACCAGGCCCAGCGCCCCGGACACCACCGAGATCCACAAGGTGGTCCACAGGCCCCATGCCAGCGGGCCAGCGGCCCAGTGGCGGGTTACCCCAATCTGGTCGCCTTCGGCAACATCGTCGCCGCGGCTCAGTTGCAGGCTGTCCTTGGCCACATCGAGCACTTGCTCGGCACCACTTTCGTCCTTCAGCGTGACGCGGGCGTTGTCACCGGAGATGACGATTTCCTGCACAGTGCCGTAGCCGGCAGCGCGTTGTGTTTCCTCGGCCTTGTAGGCGAAGTACTGCGGTACGCGGTTCCAGCGCCACTCGTAGGAAATCATCGAGGTGGCCATGTAAAGGCTGAGCGCCAGGCCTATCAGGACCAGGGCAGTCAACCCATGCCAAGGCCACTGGGCTTTCTTGTGTTTGATCACGTGGGGTACTTCCGTAAATGCGAACGCGCAGGGTTTGCCTGCGCGTCGGGGTCATAAAGCCGGGCTTGTGGCCTGAGCCTTATTCCATTTCCTTCAGCCAGTCCTTGTTCTTGAACCACTTGTCGTGAATACGATCGTAGGTCCCGTCGTGCTTGATCTGGTGCAGGAAGTTGTTGATGAAGTTGATGCTGTCGTAGTCGCCTTTCTTCAGGCCGAAGGCCAGCGGCTCGTAGGTGAAGGGTTCTTCGAGGAACAGCAGCTTGCCGGCACCGGCTTTATCCACCGCCACCACGTTGTACGGCGCGTCATAGACAAAGGCGTCAGCCTTGCCGTTGACCACGTCCATGACCGCTTCCTGTTCGTTGTCGTAGCCGTGGTACTTGGCTTTGCTGATCAGCTTCTTGGAGACCATTTCGCCGGTGGTGCCAAGCTTGGAGGTCAGGCGGTACTTCTCGTTGTTCAGGTCTTTGTACGACTTGATCTCGCCAGCCAGTTCCTTGCGGATCAGCAGGGTCTGGCCAACCACGATGAAGGGTTCGCTGAAGTTCAGACGCAGGTTGCGCTCCTGGGTCAGGGTCATGCCGCTGCCGATCATGTCGAACTTGTCGGTCAGCAGGGCCGGGATGATGCCGTCATAGGCGGTGGACACGGCCTCGAACTTCACGCCCATGGACTTGGCCATGGCTTTGAGGATATCGACTTCGAAGCCGATGATCTCGCCACGTTTGTTGGTCATCTGGAACGGCATGTAGGTTGGGTCCATGCCCACCCGCAAGGTGCCGCGCTTGACCGCGTCATCGATGGCGCCCGCCTGAGCCGCGGTCACGGCGACCAGGGCGGTCACACCGACCAGCAGTCGCGAAAGGTATTTCTTGATCATCACCAAGTCCCCTAGCAAGAAAAGTAGCGAATCTTATTGTGTTGGCACGGCCGTACTGGCCGAAGCGTCGTATCGGAGAGGGATGCTAACGCATGGCGGCCCGAGGACCTAGAGCCGCGGGGGGACTTTGTTGGCCAAAATGAGGGGGTTAGGCCAAAAAGCTTCGCGGGTGAACCCGCTCCTACAAGGGAATGTGTATCCCTGGTAGGAGCGGGTTCACCCGCGAAGAGCCCCGGCCAGGCGCCCCGCAGGAGCGGGTTCATCGGGGCGCCGAACCGCCGCGAACAGGCCCGATCAGGCGCCGACGAGTGCCGGTTGGCCTGCGTTTTCCGGGTGCAACGGCAACAGCGGCGAATGCGGGTCATTGTTGATCGACGCACGCCACACATCGATCCATGCCGCATTGTGCTCGGCCCACACCTGCTCGTGCAGGCGGCTCAGTGCCACCGGGTCGCTGAGCAGGGCCAGGCGAGTATTGAGGTCCAGGCCTTTCGGCCCGACTTCAATCGCCTTGGCAACGCGCTCGGCACGCAACGCTTCGATCGGTGCCGCCTGGCCATGGCGGGCAGTGGCCATGGCACAGGCCAGGGCATTCTGCCGCGGGTCGACCACGGCCCGCACGAAGCCATCATGCAGGGCATGCCAGCGGTTTTCGTGGGTGTACTGGTCGGTAGCCAGCAGCTCTTGTGGGGTGGCGTATTCCTCTGGGATGAGGAACAGCTTCTCGTCCTTGGCCGCCAGGCCCAGGCGGGTGCGGCTCGAAATCACCGATACCGGGATCGACAGCACCAGCGAACCGACGATAGGCGCCAGCCACCACAGGAAGCTCGGGTTCAACCACGCCACCAGTGCGGCCCAGGCAACGCCCAGCAGCGTCTGCGGGCCATGCCGGCGCACGGCTTCGCCCCACGGCGTGGAGTCGTCGTCACGCTGCGGCGAGTTCCAGGTCGCAGCCCAGCCGAGGAACGCGGCCAGCACGAAGCGGGTGTGGAAGATCATGCGTACCGGTGCCAGCAACATGGAGAACAGCATCTCCATCAGCATCGACAAGGTGACCTTGACGCGTCCACCGTACTCGACGGCGCCCTTGGCCCAGATCAGGATGACGCTGAGCAGCTTGGGCAGGAACAGCAGCACAATGGTGGTGGAGAACAGCGCCACAGCCTTTTCCGGGTGCCACTGCGGCCACAGCGGGTAAAGCTGGTACGGCTCGATGAAATACTGCGGCTCCATCAGCGTGTTGGTCGCCAGCAGCGCGGTCGACAGCACCAGGAACAGGAACCACAGCGGCGCCGACAGGTAAGACATCACCCCGGTGAGGAACACCGCACGGTGAACCGGGTGCATGCCCTTGACCAGGAACAGGCGGAAGTTCATCAGGTTGCCGTGGCACCAGCGGCGGTCGCGCTTGAGCTCGTCGAGCAGGTTTGGCGGCAGTTCTTCGTAGCTGCCCGGCAAGTCGTAGGCAATCCACACACCCCAGCCGGCACGGCGCATCAGCGCGGCTTCGACGAAGTCGTGGGAAAGGATGGCACCGGCGAACGCGCCCTTGCCCGGCAACGGCGCCAGGGCGCAGTGCTCGATGAACGGCTTCATGCGGATGATCGCGTTGTGGCCCCAGTAGTGCGACTCACCCAACTGCCAGAAGTGCAAACCGGCAGTGAACAGTGGGCCGTACACGCGGGTAGCGAACTGCTGCATGCGTGCATACAGGGTGTCCATGCCCGAGGCTTTCGGCCCGGTCTGGATGATGCCGGCGTCCGGGTTGGCCTCCATCAGGCGCACCAGGCTGCTCAGGCACTCGCCACTCATGACGCTGTCGGCGTCGAGCACAACCATGTACTTGTACTCGCCACCCCAGCGACGGCAGAAGTCGTCGAGGTTGCCGCTCTTGCGCTTCACACGGCGCCGACGGCGGCGGTAGAAGATGCGGCCAAAGCCTTTGGTTTCACGGCACACATCCAGCCAGGCCTGTTGCTCGGCCACGGCAATGTCGGTGTCGTTGGTGTCGCTGAGCACAAAGAAGTCGAACCGGTCGAGGTTGCCGCTGGCGGCCACCGACTCGAACGTTGCGCGCAGACCGGCGAACACCCGCGGCACGTCTTCGTTGCAGATCGGCATCACCAGCGCGGTACGCGCCTCGGGCGCGATCGGCTCGTTGCCTGCGCTGCTACCGGAAATCTTGTATTTGTCACGCCCGGTGAGCAGCTCGAGGAAGCCCATCAGCGCGGTCCAGAAGCCCGCCGACACCCAGCAGAACAGGATGCCGAAGAGGATCAGGATGGAAGTTTGCAGGGCATACGGCCACACCTGCACCACCGTGTCCCACAGCGGCTGGTTGACGATTTCGTCAAAGTCCACGAACGACCAGCCCTGGTACGGCAGGATGCCTTTCATGTACCAGCCAGCGACGATGGTCTGGCCGATCATGAGCGTCAGCAGGATGTAACGGCGGATCGAGCCAACCGTGCGCCAGCGGGCCGGCGGCAGCTCGCGCTTGGGCGGCTGCGGGGCGTTGGGGCGGCCGGTCATGCGTCGCCACATGCGGATCAGCACATTGGTGCGCCATGGCTCGGGCACGACCTTGGTGCGCTTGATCGGCGGGGCGATCTTCAGGCACAGGCGACCGCTGCCGTCGACGCCGAGCATTTCAGCATCTTCCAGCTCGGCGGCGCTGCCCACGGTCAGGCGCGGGCCCACCGAGGCCTGCACGGCCTCGGCAGAGCTGGCGGCCGGGTTGGCCGCCAAGCGTTGGTGTAGCTCACTGAACGAGGTGCAGCTGGCAAGTTCAGCCCGCTGCTCGTCGCTCAGTGGTAGGTGGGCCAGGTACTCGCCAAGCGATTCCGGCCTTGCGCTTGAGTTACTCATCGGCAGGCAACTGATAGCTCCAGGTCTCGGTCAGCACCTTCTCGGTGGTGGCCGGGGCCCCGTTGGTGGGCGCCGCATCGGCGGCAGGTTGTTCGGCCTTGGCAGATTGCTCAGCCTTGACGGCTTTCTCGGCCTTGGCATGCTTGGCTGCGGCCTTGTCCTGCTTGGCGTCCTGGGCAGGCTTGGCGGGCTCGACCGGTACATCACGCACCAGTGCGGCGCGCATTTCGGTCGACTTGTTGGCTTCCTTGACCTTCAGGCGCAGGGTCAGGCGCCAGCCCTTGGTCTCAGGGTTATAGCGCAGATTGTTCTCGACCACCTCGGCGTTGTCGCCCACGCTGATCTGGCTGCGCACGGCGGTGTCTTCCGGCAGGGCGGCAAGCGCCGGGCCGGCGAAGTCGACCAGGAATGCCACGCTGCCATCTGGCTGGCGGATCAGGTTGGACTGCTTGACGTCACCCGTGGAACGCAGGGTCTGCTTGACCGAGCCCAGGTCAGGGGCCTGGAACTTCGGCTCGTCGATGGTCCAGTGCAGGCGGTAGGCGTACTCGAACGGCTTACCTGGCTCCGGCAGTTTCTCCGGGCTCCAGAAGGCCACGATATTGTCGTTGGTCTCGTCGGCGGTCGGGATTTCGACCAGGTCGACGCTACCCTTGCCCCAGTCACCCTTCGGCTCGATCCAGGCGCTTGGGCGCTTCTGGTAGTTGTCGTCGAGGTCTTCGTAGTCGCTGAAGGCGCGCTGACGCTGCATCAGGCCGAAACCACGCGGGTTCTCGACGCTGAAGTTGCTCACGGCCAGGTGTTTCGGGTTGTTCAGCGGACGCCACAGCCACTCGCCGTTGCCGGCATGGATCGACAGGCCTTCGGAGTCGTGCAGGGCCGGGCGGTAGTTGAGCACCTTGGACGGCTGGTTGGGGCCGAACAGGTACATGCTGGTCAGCGGCGCAATGCCCAGGCGGCTGACATGGTCACGCAGGAACACGCGGGACTGCACGTCGACCACGGTGTCGTTGCCAGGACGCAGGGTCAGCTTGTAGGCGCCGGTAGAGCGCGGCGAATCCAGCAGCGCGTAGATCACCAGGTGCTTGTCGGCTGGCTTGGGCTTTTCAACCCAGAACTCGGTGAAGCGCGGGAATTCTTCGCCCGACGGCAGGGCGGTGTCGATGGCCAGGCCACGGGCAGACAGGCCGTACACGTGGCCCTTGCCGACTACGCGGAAATAGCTGGCGCCAAGCAGGGTCATGATCTCGTCCTGCTTGTCGGCCTTGTTGATCGGGTACAGCACGCGGAAACCGGCATAACCGAGGTTTTTGGTGGTTTCCGGGTCGTGCGGCACGTCACCGAACTCGAAGCGGTCCGGGTCGTACTTGATTTCCTCGACCTTGGTGGCGGTGACCTCGTTGATTTTCACCGGGGTGTCGAAGTGCATGCCCTGATGATAGAACGACAGCTTGAACGGGGTCTTGTCCTTGGCCCACTCGGCCTTTTCCTGCAGGAAACGGATTTTCTGGTAGTCCGCGAACTTCATGTCGCGGAACACAGCCGGCAGGTTGCTTTTTGGCGCGTCGTACTTCTGGCCGGCCAGATCCTTTGCCTTGGCAGCAACATCGTCAAGATTGAATGCCCACAGCTGGCCCGCACTCATCAGGCCGACCAGAGCCACACTGGCCATCAGCGCCTTGCGTAGCCCGACGCTGGGGATTCTTGATGCTTTTTGGGGACTAACAATCACGAGCAACCCTCGCCGAAAACAGATCATGAAACCAACGGCCAGCGACAAATGCCGGGTTGGCGAGCACTGTTCGGACCCCGCGAGGGCGTAATGATTCCCCAAACGGATCCAGACAATGCTCGAGTCAGAGTGAAACGGACCTACGAACGCAGGTCCATGCAGCGCGCGATTATCCAGCAGGTTGCGTGACAACGCATCAGGCTGGAGCAACTATTTATCGTACAAAACCCCTTGTTTTCCTGTGAACAAAGGGTTTTTTGACCTCATATTTGTAACATAAATGTTACCGGGCCATCATTGACCAGGTGCACCTGCATATCCGCACCAAAACGGCCGCTGGCTACGTCGGCGTACTGAGCTTTTGCCTGTTGCAAAAGATAGTCGAACAACTCGGCGCCGAGGGCCGGTGGCGCTGCGGTCGAGAAGCTTGGACGCATGCCATTGCGGGTGTCGGCCGCCAAGGTGAACTGTGACACCAGTAGCAGGCCACCCCCGACATCCTTGAGCGACAGGTTCATCTTGCCCTGCTCGTCACTGAACACACGGTAGTTCAGCAGCTTGTGCAACAGCTTATCGGCCTGTTCACGGGAATCTTCAGGCTCGACCGCGACCAGCACCAGCAACCCTTGGTCGATGGCGCCGACCACCTCCCCCGCCACTTCAACCCGCGCACCGCGCACGCGCTGCAGCAGGCCCCTCATGCTTCTTCCAGGGGCAGGTCGAGCAGGCGCCGGGCCATCTGGTCGGCGGCACGCACCAAGGCATCGGTGATGCCAGGCTCGGAAGCGGCGTGACCGGCGTCACGGATCACTTTCAACTCACTGTTCGGCCAGGCCTGGTGCAACGCCCAGGCGTTGTCCAAGGGGCAGATCACATCGTAGCGCCCATGCACGATCACCGCCGGCAGGTGGGCGATTTTGGGCAGATCGCGGATCAGCTGGTCCGGTTCGAGGAAGGCGTTGTTCATGAAGTAGTGGCATTCGATGCGGGCGATCGACAGCGCCCGCTGCGGTTCGGAAAAGCGGTCGACCACCAGCGGGTTGGGGCGCAGGGTGGCGGTACGGCCTTCCCAGGTGGACCACGCCTTGGCGGCGTGCATCTGGGCGATCTGGTCGTTACCGGTCAGGCGCTTGTGGAAGGCCCTGACCAGATCGCCGCGTTCCTCCGGTGGAATCGGTGCGATGTAGTCCTGCCAGTAGTCGGGGAACAGGCGGCTGGCGCCTTCCTGGTAGAACCACTCGATTTCCTGCGGCCGGCACAGGAAGATGCCGCGCAGGATCAGGCCGTGCACGCGTTCTGGGTGAGCCTGAGCGTAGGCCAGGGCCAGGGTCGAGCCCCAAGAGCCACCAAACAGCACCCACTTGTCTATGCCAAGGTGTTCGCGAATGCGCTCCAGGTCTTCGACCAGGTGCCAGGTGGTGTTGTTCTCCAGGCTCGCATGGGGCGTGGAGCGGCCACAGCCGCGCTGGTCGAAGGTGATGATGCGGTACAGGTTGGGATCAAAGTAGCAGCGGCTCTGGGCGTCGCAGCCAGCGCCAGGGCCTCCGTGGATGAACACCACGGGCAGACCTTCCGGCGAGCCGCTTTCGTCGACATAAAGCACATGCGGCGCTTCCACGGCCAGATCGTGCCTGGCGTAGGGTTTGATCTGCGGGTAGAGGGTCTGCATTGCGCACTCCGTGTGAGGATTATTCGGCCGTGGGCCATCATAAACCTGAATTGCGCTTTCAGCACCGTCCTTGCTGACGCGTTCGAACGGCGCGAATTGACCCTTGCGCAGAATTCCGGCAACTGCCTCCCACGGTGCCTGGCGACGCCGATAGCGTCGCCGCCTCCACTCAACGCTTGTAACGCGCGTCGCCCCAGGCCAGCAGCGCTTGCAGTAGCTGCCTCAATACCGCTTGCGTCGGCTGCGCCAAGTCTTCCCGGTAGGCAAACGGCTCGACTTCCTCCATATAGGTGCTTTGCGCCAGCTCCAGTTGCACAGCATGGATATGGTTGGCCGGGTCGCCATAATGCCGGGTGATGTGACCGCCTTTGAACCGACCATTAAGCACGTGGCTGTAACCTTGCACCTCGGCGCACACACCCTGCAGCCGCTCAGCCAGTGCCGGATCGCAACTGGCGCCGTTGAAAGTACCCAGGTTGAAGTCCGGTAGCTTGCCGTCGAACAGGTGCGGGATCAGCGAACGGATCGAATGGGCATCCCACAGCAGCGCATAGCCAAACTGCTCACGCAAGCGGTCCAGTTCACGACGAATGGTCGCGTGATAAGGGCGCCAGATTTGCTCCAGATAGCGTTTGCGCTCTTCGCCAGACGGCGCCAGCCCGTCTTTGAAGAGGGGTTCGCCGCCGAACAAGGTCGCCGGGTACAAGCCCGTGGTGGCGCCGGCGTACAGCGGCTTGTCGTCGTCCGGACGGTTCAGGTCGATGACGAAGCGTGAGTACTCTGCGGCCACCACGCTGGCACCCAAGTCACGGGCAAAGTCGTACAACTGCGGGATGTGCCAGTCGGTGTCCGGCAAGCTTTGCGCCTGGTCGACCAGGCCGTCGCGCACGGCGTCGGTCAGACGCAAGCCAGCGTGCGGCATGCTGATCAGCAGCGGCAGGCGACCTTGGTGAAAACTCAATACCTTGTCCATCGTGCCTCGCTCAGTTGGAGATTTCGTGGCCCATGCGCACTACGCGCTTGGGCAGGTCGCCACCCAGCCAGTAGGCCAGGTCGGCGGGGCGTTCGATTTGCCAGGCAACGAAGTCGGCCACCTTGCCCACTTGCAGCGAGCCGTGGCTGTCACCCAGGCCCAGCGCCGTGGCGGCGTGCACCGTAACGCCTGCCAGGGCCTCTTCCGGCGTCATGCGGAAGCAGGTGCAGCCCATGTTCAGCATCAACCGCAGCGACAACCCTGGCGAGGTGCCGGGGTTGAGGTCGCTGGCCAGGGCAATCTTTACCCCGTGGCGGCGCAATGCATCCATTGGCGGCAGCTGGGTTTCACGCAGGAAGTAGAACGCACCCGGTAGCAGCACGGCGACCGTGCCGGCGTTTGCCATTGCCACGGCGTCTTCCTCTGTCATGAACTCCAGGTGGTCAGCCGACAGTGCCTGGTAACGCGCGGCCAGGCTTGAGCCGTGCAACGATGACAGCTGTTCGGCATGCAGCTTGACCGGCAGGCCCAGTTCGCGCGCCTTGATGAACAGCCGCTCGACCTGGGCCGGCGAGAACGCGAGGTGTTCGCAGAAGGCATCCACCGCATCTACCAGGCCTTCGGCGGCCAGGGCCGGCAACATTTCATCGCAGATGTGCGCGATGTAGTCATCGGCCCGGCCTGCGTACTCCGGGGGCAAAGCGTGCGCTGCCAGGCACGTGGCACGCACCGTCAGCGGCAGCTCGTCGGCCAGGCGCCGGGCCACTCGCAGCATCTTGCGCTCATTGGCCAAGTCCAGGCCGTAGCCGGACTTGACCTCGAGGGTGGTCACGCCATCGCGCATCAGTGCCTGAACGCGCTGGCGAGCACTGGCGAACAGCTCGTCTTCGCTGGCCGCCCGGGTAGCCCGCACGGTACTCGCGATACCCCCACCCTGCGCGGCGATTTCGGCATAGCTCACGCCCTGCAGGCGCTGCTCGAACTCGCCGCTGCGGTTGCCACCGAACACCGCATGGGTGTGGCAGTCGATCAGCCCGGGGGTGACCCAGGCACCACCCAGGTCAACCGTGCGGTCAGCTTCGACCGGCGCCAGCTCGGCGCGTGGGCCTATCCACTCGATCAGCCCGGCGCTGGTGACGATCGCCGCGTCCTCGATGGCCGAGTAACGGCCATCGGCCATGGTTGCAACATGGCAATGCTGCCAGAGGGTTCTCATGCACAATCTCCTTTGCTAGCGGTGCAGCTCGGCCGGCTCCGCTACCGGCTGGCCCTGCCCTGCGCGCGGCTTGCACCACAGCAGGTAGGACGCCACCAGGAACACCACCCAGATCACGCCGACGATCAATGCCGCCTGGGTGTCCGGGAAGTAACCGAGCACGCCAAAGATGAACACCATGAACGCAATGGCCATGGCCGGGCCGTATGGCCAGAACGGTACCGGGAACTTGAGCTGGGCCACTTGCTCGCGGCTCATGCTGCGGCGCATGGCTACCTGGGTGAGCAGGATCATCAGCCACACCCACACCGTGGCGAAGGTGGCGATCGAGGCAATCAGCAGGAACACATTTTCCGGGATCAGGTAGTTGAGCAATACGCCGATCAGCAGCGCAGCCCCCATCACCACGACGGTCATCCACGGTACGCCATGTTTCGACAACTTGCTGAAGCCGCGCGGGGCGTGGCCTTGCTGGGCCAGGCCATACATCATGCGGCCAGCGCCAAAGATGTCGCTGTTGATGGCAGAGATGGCAGCGGAAATCACCACGACGTTCAGCACAGCAGCGGCAGAGCCAATGCCCAGGTTGCTGAAGATCTGCACGAACGGGCTGCCCTGGCTACCGATCTGCGGCCATGGGTACAGGCACATCAGCACGAACAGGGTGAGCACGTAGAACAGCAGGATACGCAGTGGCACCGCGTTGATCGCTTTGGGAATGACGCGCTGCGGGTCTTTTGCCTCACCGGCGGTGACGCCGATGATCTCGATACCGCCGAAGGCGAACATCACCACGGCAAACGACGCAATCAAGCCCCCCACGCCGTTAGGCATGAAGCCGCCGTGGTCGAACAGGTTGCTCATGCCTACGGCATGCCCGGTACCCACCTGGCTGAAACCGAAGGCCATGATGCCGAGGCCGGCCAGGATCATCGCCACGATGGCGCCGACCTTGAGCAGCGACAGCCAGAATTCCATTTCGCCGAATACCTTGACGTTGCACAGGTTGAGGCCGCCGATCAGGAAAACGATGCCCAGCACCCAGATCCAGCGGGCTACCTCCGGGAACCAGAAGCCCATGTAGATACCGAACGCGGTGACGTCGGCGATGGCGACGATGACCATCTCGAAAGCGTAGGTCCAGCCAAGGATGAAACCGGCCATTGGGCCGAGGTAGGTCGTGGCGTAGTGGCCGAAGGAGCCGGCCACCGGGTTGTGCACGGCCATTTCGCCAAGGGCGCGCATGACCATGAACACGGCGGCGCCGCCGATCAGGTAGGCCAGCAGCACGGCCGGGCCTGCCATCTGGATGGCCGAGGCAGAACCGTAGAACAGGCCGGTGCCGATGGCGGAGCCGAGGGCCATGAAACGGATGTGGCGGGCACTTAGCCCGCGCTTGAGACCTTGAGCTTGTTGCATGTCACGTCCTTGAATTGTTTTTGTGGTCGTGAGATTGAGCGGCTGCTGCGCAGCCCCTTCGCGGGCAAGCCCGCTCCTACATGGATAGCGTTTGCAGATCGCAATCTGTGTAGGAGCGGGCTTGACCGCGAAGGGCCGCCAAGCGGCCCCAAGGGGCATTACAGGCTTGGCAGCACACCCGCCGGCAGCAAGCCGGTCAGACTACCCTTGGCCAACAGGTCCACGGCCTTTTCGATATCCGGCGCGAAGAAACGGTCACGGTCGTAATGCGGCACCTCGCTGCGCAGCGCCTGGCGCGCCTGCTCCAGCTTGGCCGAAGTCTTCAGGCCTTTGCGCAGGTCCAGGCCCTGGCACGCGCCCAGCCATTCGATGGCCAGCACGCCACGGGTGTTTTCGGCCATTTCCCACAGGCGCTTGCCGGCGGCCGGGGCCATCGAAACGTGGTCTTCCTGGTTGGCCGAAGTTGGCAGGCTGTCGACGCTGTGCGGGTGCGACAGCGCTTTGTTCTCGCTTGCCAGGGCGGCAGCGGTGACCTGGGCGATCATGAAGCCAGAGTTGACCCCGCCGTTTTCCACCAGGAACGGCGGCAATTGGGACATGTGCTTGTCCATCATCAGCGAGATGCGGCGCTCGCTGAGCGAACCGATTTCGGCGATGGCCAGGGCCAGGTTGTCGGCGGCCATGGCCACCGGTTCGGCGTGGAAGTTGCCGCCGGAGATCACATCACCTTCGGCAGCGAACACCAGCGGGTTGTCCGACACGGCGTTGGCTTCGATGCCCAGTACCTCGGCGGCCTGGCGCAGCTGGGTCAGGCAGGCACCCATGACCTGCGGCTGGCAGCGCAGCGAGTACGGGTCCTGGACCTTGTCGCAGTTCTTGTGCGACAGCGACACTTCGCTGGAGTCGCCCAGCAGGTCGCGGAAGCAGGCCGCGGTGTCGATCTGGCCGCGTTGGCCACGCACTTCGTGGATACGCGCATCGAACGGAGAACGCGAGCCCAGCGCAGCTTCGACGCTCAGCCCACCGCAGGCGATGGCAGCGGCATACAGGTCTTCGCCCTGGAACAGGCCACGCAAGGCATAGGCGGTGGAGGCCTGGGTACCGTTGAGCAAGGCCAGGCCCTCTTTGGCGGCCAGGGTCAGCGGTTCGAGGCCGGCAATCGCCAAGGCTTCGGTGGCCGGCAGCCACTGGCCCTTGTAGCGGGCCTTGCCTTCGCCCAGCAGCACCAGCGACATATGCGCTAGCGGCGCAAGGTCACCAGATGCGCCTACCGAGCCTTTCAGCGGGATGTGCGGGTAGACTTCGGCGTTGACCAGGGCAATCAGCGCGTCGATGACTTTGCGGCGGATGCCGGAGAAGCCACGGCTGAGGCTGTTGATCTTCAGTACCATGATCAACCGCACCAGGTCGTCATCCAGCGGCGCGCCGATACCGGCGGCGTGGGACAGCACCAGCGAACGCTGCAGGTTCTCCAGGTCATGGCTGGCGATGCGGGTCGAGGCCAGTAGGCCGAAACCGGTGTTGATGCCGTAGGCAGTACGGTCTTCGGCAATGATCTGCTCGACACAGGCGACGCTGGCGTCGATGGCCGGTGCGGCGCTGGCATCCAGTTGCAGGCGCACAGGCGCGGCATGGATCGCGCGCAGCTGGGCCAGGGTCAGGGTGCCAGGCTTGAGGGTGAGTTCGGTCACGTTACTACTCCAAATCGCGTGGAGCCGCAGGCCCGCTTGTGGGTGCCTGCGCGCTCCTTCTTGTTGTTCAGTATCACCCCTTGCAGGGTGCGATCCAAAGCGTGGTGATCAGCCAGTGATCATCGGCAGGTCCAGGCCCTGCTCCTTGGCGCAGTCGATGGCGATGTCATAACCGGCATCGGCGTGACGCATGACGCCAGTCCCTGGGTCGTTGGTCAGTACCCGGGCGATGCGCTCGGCGGCCTCATCGGTACCGTCGCAGACGATGACCATGCCCGAGTGCTGCGAGAAGCCCATGCCCACGCCACCGCCATGGTGCAGCGAGACCCAGGTGGCGCCGCCTGCGGTGTTCAGCAGGGCGTTGAGCAGCGGCCAGTCGGAAACAGCGTCCGAACCATCACGCATGGCCTCGGTTTCGCGGTTCGGGCTGGATACCGAGCCGGAGTCGAGGTGGTCACGGCCGATCACCACCGGTGCCGACAGCTCGCCGCTGCGGACCATTTCGTTGAAAGCCAGGCCCAGCTTGGCGCGAAGGCCCAGCCCCACCCAGCAGATACGTGCCGGCAGGCCCTGGAAGCTGATGCGCTCGCGGGCCATGTCCAGCCAACGGTGCAGGTGGGCATCGTCGGGGATCAGTTCCTTGACCTTGGCGTCGGTCTTGTAGATGTCCTCGGCTTCACCGGACAGCGCCGCCCAGCGGAACGGGCCGACCCCACGGCAGAACAGTGGGCGGATGTAGGCCGGGACGAAGCCTGGGAAGTCGAAGGCATTGGCCACGCCCTCTTCCTTGGCCATCTGGCGGATGTTGTTGCCGTAGTCGAAGGTCGGGATGCCCTGCTTCTGGAAGTCCAGCATGGCCTGCACGTGCACGGCCATCGACTGCTTGGCAGCCTTGACCACTGCAGCCGGTTCGGTCTGCGCACGGTCGCGGTACTGTTCCCAGGTCCAGCCGGCAGGCAGGTAGCCGTTCAGTGGGTCGTGGGCGCTGGTCTGGTCGGTGACCATGTCCGGGCGCACGCCACGTTTGACCAGCTCTGGGAGGATTTCGGCGGCGTTGCCATGCAGGGCGATGGAGATGGCCTTGCCTTCGGCGGTGTACTTGGCGATGCGTGCCAGGGCGTCGTCGAGGTCAGTGGCCTGCTCGTCGACGTAGCGGGTTTCCAGGCGGAAGTCGATACGGCTCTGCTGGCATTCGATGTTCAGCGAGCAAGCACCGGCCAGGGTCGCGGCCAGTGGCTGGGCGCCGCCCATGCCGCCCAGGCCAGCGGTGAGTACCCACTTGCCTTTCAGGCTGCCGCCGTAGTGCTGGCGACCGGCTTCGACGAAGGTTTCATAGGTGCCCTGGACGATGCCCTGGCTGCCGATGTAGATCCAGCTGCCGGCGGTCATCTGGCCGTACATGGCCAGGCCTTTGGCGTCCAGTTCGTTGAAGTGTTCCCAATTGGCCCAGTGTGGCACCAGGTTGGAGTTGGCGATCAGCACGCGCGGTGCGTTGCTGTGGGTCTTGAACACACCGACCGGCTTGCCCGACTGCACCAGCAGGGTTTCGTCGTCTTCCAGGCGGGTCAGGGTTTCGACGATCTTGTCGTAGCAGGCCCAGTTGCGCGCGGCGCGGCCGATACCGCCGTATACCACCAGCTCTTTCGGGTTTTCCGCGACCTGTGGATCGAGGTTGTTCATCAGCATGCGCAGTGGCGCTTCGGTCAGCCAGCTTTTGGCGGTCAGCTTGTTGCCACGTGGGGCACGGATTTCAACGTCACGGTATTTGTTGTTGTCGGTCACGGGAAAGGTCCTCTGCGGTCGTCCGCGGGCGGGTATGTCGTGGTCAATATACAAACACACCTTTACTTGTATGTACAAGCATGGACAACCAAAATAATTGGACCTTGCCGTTCCTGGCTTGAGATTTATGTTGGGGTATAGATCGAGCGCCGCCCGCGCGGCGCTTCGCGGGTAAACCCGCTCCTACGTTTGTTTCGGGCCAGTCCATCCTGTGCCTGGCGCGCGCGACCGCCTTGTTGGTACGACGCGATATCGAGGCATGCACCAAGGCGTTCGCGCGCAAATCCCACAGGCATAATTGGCCTGAAACAAACGTAGGAGCGGGTTTACCCGCGAAGCGCCGCGCGGGCGGCGCTCGATCTCACAGGCGCAGAATGTGTCGAGGCGGACACCTGGCGGCGCTCGATCTCACAGGCGACAAAAACCTACAGCCAGGCCCTCAGCACTCAACCAGTTCGATCAGGCAGAACCGCCCCTGAACCTCCAACCCCAGCAATTCATCATTGCCCTCCAGACGCAAGCAGTCGAACAACCCCAACCGCTGCGTCTCGCGCCCGGCAATAGTGACTTCGACCAGGCTGCTGGCAGCAAACAACAACACCGTCGACGCCGAGCTATACACCCGGCTGGTGCCATCCAGCCACTGCAGCCGCGCCCGATATCGCTGCGGTGCATAGATCAGGTTGAAATCGCGGATCGCCCCGCCCAGCAACTTGCAGCTGACCTGGCTCTCGCCGCTGAACGCAAACGCATCGAACGCCAGCAATGGCCGACTGGCCTGGCCGTCGACCAGCAGGCGCATGCCGTCGCCCTGCAGCACGGTGATGATCCGCTGGTAGCCGGCGAAGGTGGAAAAGCCGCCCGACTCTTCGATGTCGGCAATCGACAGACGCCAGCCAAAACCGTCCAGGCCCTCGCCACTGTCGCGGGTGATCTCTTCGGTGAAACCGCCACCGTTCTTCCAAGGCATGCGCGGGTAATCATGCGCACGCAACAACTGCAGCTGACTCATTTGCTGAAACGTCCTTCCAGGCGATGACGGGAACCGGGGTGGATCAGCCGTGCAGCGGTCACCGGCTGGCGGCCGGACCAGGTGCGACGACGAATCAGCAGGCAAGGCTCGCCCCGCTCGATCTGCAACAGGCGGCATTCTTCCGGCTCGGCCAGGATCGCCTCGACCACATGCTCACCTTCGGTCAACGGCGCCACCTGGGACAGGTAGGCGTAAGGCGTCTGCCGGGTGAAATCCTGCTTGAGGTAATCGGGCGCAATGGCCGCGTTGACGTAACGGTCCTCGATCTGCACCGGCACACCGTTCTCAAAATGCACGATCAGCGAATGGAACACCCGCTGACCTTCACGCATGTCCAGAGCCAGCGCCCGCTCGGAGCCGGCCGCTTCTTCGGCAAGCGTGATCACCTGGCAGCTATGCTGGTGCCCGCGCGCGGCGATTTCGTCGGCAATGTTGTTGACCTCGAACAGCGCCGAACGGCCCTTGGGCTCGGCCACGAAGGTGCCGACCCCTTGCATGCGCACCAGCAGGCCTTCGGCGGTGAGTTCACGCAGGGCGCGGTTGATGGTCATGCGGCTGAAGCCCAGCTCGTTGACCAGCTCGCTCTCGGAGGGTACCCGGTGATGCGGTGGCCAGCTGCCGTTGTCGATCTGCTGGATGATCATCTGTTTGACCCGGGCGTAGAGCGGCGCCGGGCCCTCGCCCATCTGGGCAACCAGCACGGAGACAGGAGGTGTCGGCACGGCGATGGATCCTTGTGCAAATGAAATGAGCGGTAGCTTGCCGCAGTTTACCCGGCAGGCAAACGCCTGTATATGTATATACAAGTTAACAATAACAGGATTCCACCGATGTCAGCCTACTTCGCCGAACGCGCCCTGCTACCTACGGGCTGGGCCAGCCATGTGCGTATCGAGGTCGCCAGCGATGGCCGTGTGGCCAGCATCGAGCCTGGCGCTTCGGCCGAAGACGCCGAGCGCCTGGCCGGCCCGCTACTGCCCGGCATGCCCAACCTGCACTCGCACGCTTTCCAGCGCGCCATGGCAGGCCTGGCGGAATTTGCCGGCAACCCCAACGACAGTTTCTGGACCTGGCGAGACCTGATGTACCGCCTGGTCGGGCAGATCAGCCCAGAGCAGCTTCAGGTCATCGCCCGCCAGCTGTACATCGAGATGCTCAAGGCCGGTTATACCTCGGTGGCGGAGTTCCACTACGTGCACCACGACCAGGCCGGCAAGCCCTACGCCGACCCCGCCGAGCTGTCGCGACGCATCAGCGCGGCCGCAGCCGACAGCGGCATCGGCCTGACCTTGCTGCCGGTGCTGTACAGCCATGCAGGCTTTGGCGGCCAGGCGCCGAACGACGGGCAGCGGCGCTTCATCAACTCCACCGGGCAGTACCTGCAGCTGCAAGCCCAGCTCGCCCCGCTGCTGGCCGCGCAACCGGCGCAGCAACTGGGCCTGTGCTTCCACTCGCTGCGGGCGGTAACGCCTGGGCAGATCGCCGAAGTGCTGGCGGCCAGCGACAGGCAGTGCCCAGTGCATATCCACATCGCCGAACAGCAGAAGGAAGTCGACGACTGCCTGGCCTGGAGCGGCCTGCGCCCGCTGCAGTGGCTGTACGAGCACGTGGACGTGGACCGCCGCTGGTGCCTGGTACACGCTACCCATGCCGAACCAGACGAAGTGACCGCCATGGCCCGCAGCGGCGCGGTGGCCGGGTTGTGCCTGACCACCGAAGCCAACCTGGGCGATGGGATCTTCCCGGCAGTGGATTTCCTGGCACAGGGCGGGCGCATGGGCATTGGCTCGGACAGCCATGTGTCGTTAAGCGTGGTGGAGGAGTTGCGCTGGCTGGAATATGGCCAGCGCCTGCGGGACCAGCGGCGCAACCGCCTGTATCGCGGCGACCAACCGATGGTCGGGCGCACGCTGTATGACGCGGCGCTGGCCGGTGGTGCGCAGGCGCTGGGGCAGGCGGTCGGCGAGTTGGCGGTGGGCAAGCGTGCCGACTGGCTGGTGCTCGATGGGCAGGACCCCTACATCGCCATGGCGGAGGGTGATGCCATTCTCAACCGTTGGCTGTTTGCCGGCGGCGATCGCCAGGTGCGCGATGTCATGGTGAATGGGCAGTGGGTGGTGCGCCAGGGGCGGCATGCGCAAGAAGAAGAAAGCGGGCGGGCGTTTGCCGAGGTGTTGCGCCAGCTTTTGGGCTGAGTGTACCGGGGCTGCGTTGCAGCCCTTCGCGGGCAAGCGCGCTCCCACAGGTTGGACTGACCCACAAAATGTCTTGGGGGCAGCCCAGGGTTCAGTGCAGAACCTGTGGGGTTTGCCCGCGAAGGGTTGCAACGCAACCCCAAAAAACTCAGTGCATTTTTACTATTTGCTGATCGGACGCCCGCCAGATCAAGCGGCTGGTGTCATACCCCTGCTGCCGCGCCCTGGACAGCAGGTTCTCACGCTCCCAGGCCGGCAGTGTCGGCGTGCGCGACAGAATCCAAAGGTATTTGCGGTCCGGGCTGCCGACGATGGCCGTACGGTAGTGGTCGTCCACATAAAGAATCCAGTACTCACCCCGCGCCACGCCTGGCACCAGCCTGGTGAACCAGTTATCGAACTCGACCCATAGCTTGTCGGTGTGCCCCGGCTCCTGGATATTCGCATGCCCTTCGGCGCGAAGCCATTCATCACCCATGGTGCGACAGCGGTTGAGCACGCCATAACTGCCATCAGGCCTGAGGTTGTAATGGGCCTCGGACTGCTCGCAGCCTTCCTGGAAGCGCATGGGCAGGCGCGCCAGCTCGTACCATTTGCCCTGGTAGCGCTTGAGGTCGACATTTCCGGCGGTTTTCGGCGCCAGCGGGTCGTGCACGGAACCTGCACAACCGCCCAGCAGCAACGCCAGGCATACGCCCATCAGCAGGTACGCACGCCTCATTTGAGGCCCTGCCCGGAATACATCAGCACTTTGTCAGCTGCGTACTGCACGCTGATGAAGCTCTTCTCGTCCCCCCAAGTGCAGCTGCTCATGCCCAACGCGCCAGAACATTCGGTCGGCGTGCCGAGCAACTGCTCGACCTCGGCCTTGTTCATACCGGCCTTGATCTTGGAATAGTTTTCCTGATTGATCTTGCTGCAGGCAGTCAGCACGACGCACAGCGACAACAGGGCGAGGGAACGCAACGACATGAAGGGACACTCCTGAAAGATGATACAGGCGAGTGGCCTGCAGTGACCTTCGACGTGAAAATCCCTCCCAGGTTCCCTGCCCCACCCCCTATGTCCCTACACCATTGGTCGGATGGCCACTACTGTGCGATTAATCACAAAGCATTAATCATGCACCCAATAAAAAAGGCCGCCCCCAATGGGAGCGGCCTTGCGTCGCGATGCCTGCACAGCAGGCCCCTTGGGCCTCAGAACCGGGACCCAGGCTCCAGCAAAAAGTCCATCTCTTCGCTGGTGCTCGGCCGCTCCAGCACCAGGTTGCGGTGCGGGAAGCGCCCGAAACGGGCAATTACCCGCTGGTGCTGCTCGGCATAGTCGAGGAAGCCTTCAAACAGCCGGCGGTTGGCCTCGGGCTGTTCATCCAGCAACATTCGATAACGCTCCACGCACAGGTTCTGCCAGTCCAGCACTTCGGCATGCTCCAGTACCAGCAGCACGAACACGCGCTGGATCGGCAGCAACTGGTAATCCCAGCCCTTCTGCAGGCCCTGCATGGCCACCACCTGGGCACGCCGGTCGCCCTCGAAGGCACGCTGCGTGTCGCGGTAGATCATGCGTGGCAGCTGGTCGAGCAAAATCAGCAGGCCCAGCCAGCCCTGCGGGCTTTGCTGCCACTCTTCGAGCCCACCCGCCAGGGCATGCTCGACCAGGTCGCCAAACAGCGCATGGGCCTCGGCATCGTAATGTTTGCCGAACCACAGCGTGCTCTTCTCGTCAGCCACGGCCTGGGCACTGGTGCCCCAACCGAACCACCACTCCAGCAACGGCTGCCAAGGTGCGAGCATGACTTACTCCTTGTGGTAAGCGGTGACGCGCTCGACCTCTTCCTTCGAGCCGAGAATTACCGACACACGCTGGTGCAGGCTTTCTGGCTTGATGTCGAGGATGCGGTCGTAACCGTTGGTGGAAGCGCCACCGGCCTGTTCGATGATGAACGACATCGGGTTGGCTTCGTACATCAGGCGCAGCTTGCCCGGCTTGCTTGGTTCGCGGGCGTCACGTGGGTACATGAACAGGCCGCCACGGGTCAGGATGCGGTGCACGTCGGCCACCATCGAGGCGATCCAGCGCATGTTGTAGTTCTTCTTCAGCGGGCCGGTCTCGCCTGCCAGCAGTTCGCCCACATAGCGCTGTACCGGGGCTTCCCAGTGGCGCTGGTTGGACATGTTGATGGCGAACTCGGCGGTGGTCTCCGGTACGCGGATGTTTTCGTGAGTCAGCACGAAGCTGCCCAGTTCGCGATCCAGGGTGAAGCCCTTGACGCCGTTGCCCAGGGTCAGGATCAGCATGGTCTGCGGGCCGTAGATGGCATAACCGGCAGCAACCTGCTCGGTACCTGGCTGCAGGAACGCTTCTTCGTTGAGGCTTTCGTTCTGGCTCAGGTATTGGTTAGGGCAACGCAGAACCGAGAAGATGGTACCGACCGACACGTTGACGTCGATGTTCGACGAACCGTCCAGCGGGTCGAAGACCAGCAGGTAGGCGCCTTTCGGGTACTTGCCCGGGATCTGGTACGCGTTGTCCATTTCTTCGGAAGCCATGCCAGCCAGGTGACCGCCCCACTCGTTGGCTTCCAGCAGGATATCGTTGGAAATCACGTCCAGTTTCTTCTGGACCTCGCCCTGCACGTTTTCAGTGCCCATGCTGCCCAGCACACCACCGAGGGCGCCTTTGGACACGTGATGGCTGATTTCCTTGCACGCACGCGCTACCACTTCGATCAGGAAGCGCAGATCGGCAGGGGTATTGTTGCTGCGGGTCTGCTCAATCAGATAGCGACTCAGGGTAACGCGGGACATGTATGGCTCCGAACGGATTGGGGGGGATGAAAAACCCCCGCAGTTTACAGGGAGAGTGACGGGCTAGCGAGTGATGAGACTCGCCACGGCTCTCAGACGGCACAATAGGTCGGTAGTTCAGCCTTCGCCAGGCCGGTGGTCTGGTTGTGGGGCCATTCGCGGACGCGCCCGCGCCTACAGGTGGATAAGGGCCCTGTAGGCGCGGGTTTACCCGCGAACAAGCCAGCACAGGCCCGCCTCAGTCCAGCGCCTTCCAGATCTCGGTCGCATACTCGCGAATGGTCCGATCCGAGGAGAACCAGCCCATCCGCGCGGTATTGAGCACCGCCTTGCGCCACCACTCCTGCGGTGTGTGCCACAGATCCTCGACCCGCCGTTGGGCATCCCAGTAGGCATCGAAATCGGCACACACCAGGAAGCGATCGTAGGCCACCAGGCCGTCGATCAACCCGGTGTACCGAGAAGGGTCGTCTGGCGAGAACACACCACTGCGGATGGCCTGCAACACATCGGTCAAGCGGTTGGAAGCAGCGATGGCGGCATTGGCGCCAAAATCACCGGCACGCTTGCGCGCTTCAACCTGCTGCGCGGTCAGGCCAAAGATGAACATGTTGTCGGCCCCCACCTGTTCGCACATCTCCACGTTGGCGCCATCCAGGGTGCCGATGGTCAGCGCACCATTGAGGCCGAACTTCATGTTACTGGTACCGGAAGCTTCGTAACCTGCGGTGGATATCTGCTCGGAAAGGTCCGCCGCCGGGATGATGCTCTCGGCCAGGCTGACGTTGTAGTTGGGCAGGAACACCACCTTCAGCAGGCCGCGCACTGTCGGGTCGTTGTTCACCACCCGGGCGATGTCGTTGGCCAGCTTGATGATCAGTTTGGCCTGGTGGTAACTGGCCGCAGCCTTGCCAGCGAAGATCTTCACCCGCGGCACCCAGTTGGTGCCAGGGTCGTTGCGTATGGCCTGGTACAGTGCAACGGTGTGCAGCAGGTTGAGCAACTGGCGCTTGTATTCGTGAATACGTTTGACCTGAACGTCGAATAGCGCCTCGGGGTTGACCGTGACGCCGATACGATCCTGAATGATGCTGGCCAGGGCGCGCTTGCTGTGCAGCCGCTGGGCAGCGAACTGCTTGCGGAAACCGGCTTTTTCGGCGAACGGCACCAGGCCCGCCAGACGCGTCTGTGGGTCGTCCTTGAGTTCCGGCCCAAGCGCCTCGACCAGCATCTCGGTCAGTTGAGGGTTGGACTGGTACAACCAGCGGCGGAAGGTAATGCCGTTGGTCTTGTTGTTGATCCGTTGCGGGTAGAGCTTGTGCAGTTCGGAGAACACCGTGCTTTTCATCAACTTGCTGTGCAGCGCCGACACGCCGTTGACGCTGTGCGAGCCGAGAAACGCCAGGTTGCCCATGCGCACCCGTCGGCCGTTGTCTTCCTCAATCAGCGAAACCGCGCGCAGCACGTCGAAGTCGTGCAGGCCTTTGGCCCGCAACGCATCGATATGGTAGGCATTGATCAGGTAGATAATCTGCATGTGCCGCGGCAGCATGCGCTCCATCAGCGCTACCGGCCAGGTTTCCAGGGCTTCTGGCAACAGGGTATGGTTGGTGTAGGCGAGCGTGCCGACGGTCAGCTCCCAGGCCTTTTCCCAAGGCACTTCGTGCTGATCCACCAGCAACCGCATCAGCTCCGCCACCGCAATCGAGGGATGGGTGTCGTTTAGCTGGATGGCCGCTGCATCAGGCAGGTTGAGCAGGTCCTTGTGCATGTTCAGGTGGCGCCGCAGCAAGTCCTGCAGCGAAGCCGAGACGAAAAAGTACTCCTGGCGAAGGCGCAGTTCCTGGCCGGCCTCGGTACTGTCGGCTGGGTACAGCACACGCGAAATGCTCTCGGCACGCGCCACTTCAGCCACAGCCCCCAAATGGTCACCGGCGTTGAAGCGCTCCAGGTGCAACTCTTCCAGCGCGCGCGCGCGCCACAGGCGCAGGGTGTTGACGCTGGATCCGCGCCAGCCGACTACCGGCGTGTCGTAGGCCACCGCCCGCACCGTCTCGCCAGGCCACCATACCTGGCGCTGGCTACCGCTTGCATCGTGCACCGTTTCGACACTGCCGCCAAAGCTGATCGGGTAGATCACCTCGGCGCGCTCGAACTCCCAGGGGTTGCCGAAATCCAGCCAGTTCTCGGTCTGTTCCTGCTGCCAGCCATCGACCACGGCCTGACGGAACAGCCCGTGCTCGTAGCGGATGCCGTAACCATGGGCAGCGATACCCAGGGTAGACATGCTCTCCATGAAGCACGCAGCCAGACGGCCAAGGCCACCATTGCCCAGCGCGGCGTCCGGCTCGAGCAGGCGAATGCGTTCGAGGTCCACATTCAGCCCTTCCAGCGCATCGCGGGCGACGTCCAGCAGGCCCAGGTTGCTCAGGCTGTCGTACAGCAAGCGGCCGATGAGAAACTCCAGGGAAAGGTAGTAGACACGCTTCTGGCTGCGCCGATAGGCCTGCCGGGTGTGATCCATCCAGTGGTCGACCATGTGATCGCGCGCAGCCAGGGCAATGGCTTCGAACCAGTCATGGTCGAAGGCGTGCTCGGGGTCCTTGCCGACCGCGTAGGTCAGCTTGTTCAGTACAGCAGCGCGAAAATCCGCGACTTCGGCGTCACGTGCTTTGGGTTCCTGGGACATGCGGCATCCTCGGGCAAGTTGACGAAAGCGGAGGGAGAGTGTTGAGACTAGACCCTTCGACAGAGAGCGACAGTTACGGTTCGCAGTTTTCATGCCCACTCTGCGATTCCGGCAAAAGGTTGTTCATAAATTGAACAATTCCGGTATCATCGCGCGCCCCAAGACCGTGATCCACCCTATAAAGATGAAAACGACCCTGATCGCCGCGGCCGAAGTCGACCGCCTGGAGACCTGGCAGCGCTACACCAGCAACATGTGCCATGGCTGCCATTCGACCTGCTGCACCCTGCCGGTGGAGGTGAAGATCAAGGATCTGATCCGTATCGGCGTGGTCGACGAGTTCGAAAAAGACGAACCCCCCAAGAACGTGGCCAAGCGCCTGCAAAAAGAAGGCATCATCGAGCGCTTCAACCAGAAGTCCGGGATCTTCACCCTGACCCGGATGAGCAACGACGACTGCATGTACCTGGATCGTAAAAGCCGGCTGTGCACCATTTATGACAAGCGCCCGGATACCTGCCGCAACCACCCCAAGGTCGGGCCGCGGCCGGGGTATTGCGCCTACAAGCCCAAGGTGGTTGGGCGCTGATCTATTGCCTGCAGCGGCCTCTTCACGGGTAAACCCGCTCCTACAGGTCTTGACCTTTGTGGATATCCTGTAGGAGCGGGTTTACCCGCGAAGAGGCCGGTACTACCAGCACAAAAAACCCAGACAAACAAAAACGCCCCCGGCCTTTCGACCGGGGGCGTTTTCATTCAGCCTGAGCTAACTCAGTTCTTGGCTTTCTTGGCTGCGCGGGTACGCTCGCCTTCGTCCAGGATCTTCTTGCGCAGACGGATCGACTTAGGCGTCACTTCGCACAGCTCGTCGTCCTGGATGAATTCCAGGGCCTGCTCGAGGGTGTGGCGAACTGGTGGTACCAGGGCGATGACTTCGTCTTTGCCCGAAGCACGCATGTTGTCGAGCTTCTTGCCTTTGGTCGGGTTCACGCCCAGGTCGTTGTCACGGCTGTTCAGGCCGATGATCTGACCGTTGTAGATCTCCTGGCCGTGTTCAACGAACAGCTTGCCGCGAGCCTGCAGGGTTTCCAGCGAGTAGGTCAGTGCCTTGCCGGTCTCGACCGAAACCAGTACACCGTTGAGGCGGCCGGACATCTGGCCCGACTTCATGGTGTCGTAGCGATCGAAGATCGAGGTCAGGATGCCTGCACCGTTGGTCAGGGTCAGGAACTGGTTACGGAAACCGATCAGACCACGGGCTGGAATGTTGTACTCCAGACGAACACGGCCCTTGCCATCCGGAACCATGTTGGTCAGGTCGCCTTTACGCAGACCCATCTCTTCCATGACCTTGCCCTGGGATTCTTCAGGGATGTCGATGGTGACGTTCTCGAACGGCTCCTGCTTCACGCCGTCGACTTCGCGGATGATCACTTCAGGACGGCCCACGGCCATTTCGAAGCCTTCACGACGCATGGTTTCGATCAGCACCGACAGGTGCAGCTCACCACGGCCCGAAACCTTGAACTTGTCTGGGGAGTCGGTCTCCTGAACGCGCAGGGCAACGTTGTACAGCAGCTCCTTGTCCAGACGGTCCTTGATGTTACGGCTGGTGACGAACTTGCCTTCTTTACCGCAGAACGGCGAGTCGTTGACCTGGAAGGTCATCGAAACGGTCGGCTCGTCAACGGTCAGCGGCTTCATCGCTTCTACCGCATCCGGGGCGCACAGGGTGTCGGAGATGAACAGCTCATCGAAACCGCTGATGCAGACGATATCGCCAGCCTGGGCTTCTTCGACGTCAACGCGGTGCAGACCGTGGTGACCCATCAGCTTCAGGATACGGCCGTTGCGCTTCTTGCCGTTGGTGTCGATGGCGACAACCGGGGTGTTCGGCTTGACGCGGCCACGGGCGATGCGGCCAACACCGATCACGCCGAGGAAGCTGTTGTAGTCCAGTGCGGAGATCTGCATCTGGAACGGGCCGTCGCGGTCAACAGACGGTGCTGGTACGTTGTCGATGATCGACTGGTACAGCGGGGTCATGTCTTCGGCCATGGCAGTGTGGTCCAGGCCGGCAATGCCGTTCAGGGCCGAGGCGTAGACCACTTTGAAGTCCAGCTGTTCGTCGGTGGCACCGAGGTTGTCGAACAGGTCGAAGATCTGGTCCAGAACCCAGTCAGGACGCGCGCCCGGACGGTCAACCTTGTTGATCACGACGATTGGCTTCAGGCCAGCTTCGAAAGCCTTCTTGGTCACGAAGCGGGTTTGCGGCATCGGGCCGTCTTGGGCGTCGACCAGCAGCAGCACGGAGTCGACCATCGACATTACACGCTCAACCTCGCCACCGAAGTCGGCGTGGCCGGGGGTGTCGACGATGTTGATGTGGTAGCCGTTCCAGTTGATGGCGGTGTTTTTCGCCAGAATGGTAATACCGCGCTCTTTTTCCTGGTCGTTGGAGTCCATGACGCGCTCGTCGTTGAGCTCGTTACGCTCCAGAGTGCCGGACTGACGCAGGAGTTTGTCGACCAGAGTGGTTTTACCATGGTCAACGTGGGCGATGATGGCGATGTTACGCAGATTTTCGATCACAAGTGTATCTCGATCAGAGGATTCGGTTGCCGCCCAGTGTAGGCGGCCAATATGTACTGTTTAAGGCTCAGCGGGCCCGGCGGTCGGGAGGGCGATGGCGGATACTGCCGCCATACAGCCCCGGCGTCTTATGTCGGACGATAAACACGCACATTGGCATGTCCCTCACTGAGCAGGTGGTGTGCGTGCAAACGGCTCATCACACCCTTGTCGCAATACAGCAAGTACTGGCGCGTGGGGTCCAGGTGCTTGAACTTGCTGTTGATGGCGTAGAACGGCATGGCCTGGACTTCGATACCTTCCAGCACCAGAGGTTCGTCTTCCTGGGCATCGGGGTGGCGAATGTCGATGACGATCTGGCCTGGCAGCGCCTCGGCCACTTCCTCGATTTCGATGTCCTTGCCCAGCTCATCGATCACATGGTCGATGGAAATGAACTTGGCGCGCTCGAGCGCGCGCTCCAGCACGGCCATGTCGAACTGCTTTTCTTCGTGCTCCATGCGGTGACGCTTGGCATGGGTGGTCGGGTTTACCGAGATCACGCCGCAGTATTCCGGCATGTGCTTGGCAAAGTCCGCGGTGCCGATTTCGGTGGCCTGGTCGATGATGTCCTGCTTGTGGCTGGCCAGCAGCGGGCGCAGCACCAGCTTGTCGGTGGCCGAGTCGATGATCGACAGGTTCGGCAGGGTCTGGCTGGACACCTGGGAAATCGCTTCGCCGGTCACCAGCGCGTCGATCTGCAGGCGGTCGGCCATATGGGCGGCGCCGCGCAGCATCATGCGCTTGAGGGTCACGCCCATGTAGCTGTTGTCGACCTTGTTGAGGATCTCGCCAACCACTTCTTCGAACGGCACGCTGATGAACAGTACGCGCTGGCTGCTGCCGTACTTTTTCCACAGGTAGTGGGCCACTTCCATCACGCCCAGTTCGTGGGCACGGCCGCCGAGGTTGAAGAAGCAGAAGTGTGTCATAAGGCCGCGGCGCATCATCTGGTAGGCCGCAACGGTGGAGTCGAAACCACCGGACATCAGCACCAGGGTCTGCTCCAGGGCACCCAGCGGATAACCGCCGATGCCGTTGTGCTGGTTGTGGATCACGTACAGGCGCTGGTCGCGGATTTCGATGCGCACCAGCACTTCAGGCTTTTTCAGCTCGATCCCGGCGGCGCCACACTGCTGGCGCAGCTGGCTGCCGACGTAACGGTCGACGTCCATCGAGGTGAAGTCATGGTGGCCACCGCGCTTGCAGCGCACGGCGAAGTGCTTGCCGGCCAACAGGTGGCCGAAGTGGTGCTTGCACTTGGCGACGATGTCGTCGAAGTCACCCAGCGGGTATTCCTCTACCTGCAGGAAGTGGGTGATACCCGGGGTGCAGGTGAGGCGTTCGATCATCTCGCGCTGGACTTTTTCGTCTTCGACGCGGGTGACCACCTCGAGATTGTCCCAGACACCATCGACCGCGAGCTCAGGGTCGAGATCCTTGAGCACGTTGCGGATGTTCTTGCCAAGCTGGCGGATGAAGCGCTTGCGCACCGGCCGGCTTTTGATGGTGATTTCTGGGAAGACTTTGACGATAAGTTTCATTGGTTAACAGCGCGCGCAGGGCCTGCCGAAAATGAGGGGCGCGAATTATATCGGAAATTGCTCAGGATTTGACCAACTTTTGATCAGAAGCTTTGAGATAAATGCAGAGGCCAGGTTTTGCAGTGCCTGTTACGGCCCTTTCGCGGGTAAACCCGCGCCTACAGGCGGTGCAAAGCCCGTAGGAGCGGGTTTACCCGCGAAGAGGCCCTAGAACCTGGCACACCACTCACGCAACGCACCCTATTGGTGCGATACGATCAAAAAACGCATCGTAAGGGTGCACTTTTACCCGCTAACCCAACGCCAAATGCCCGCAAACGCCCCCTTTTATCCCACCCTCGCCATTTTCGGGCACTGGCATGCAATTTGCTCCCTTGTGAGGCAGGTAAGCTTGGCCGACTATCCGCGCCCGGCAACACCCTTTTTCCAGGGCAGCGGCCCACCGCGCTCTAGACCATCCGGAGGACAACATGTCGAAGTCGGTTCAACTCATCAAAGATCATGACGTCAAGTGGATTGATCTGCGTTTCACGGACACCAAAGGCATTCAGCACCACGTGACCATGCCGTCGCGTGATGCGCTGGACGAAGACTTCTTCGAAGTCGGCAAGATGTTCGACGGTTCCTCCATCGCTGGCTGGAAAGGCATCGAAGCTTCCGACATGATCCTGATGCCGGTCGACGAAACCGCCGTTCTGGACCCGTTCACCGAAGAACCAACCCTGATCATCACCTGCGACATCGTCGACCCGTCGAGCATGCAGGGCTACGATCGCGACCCACGCGCCATCGCCAAGCGCGCTGAAGAGTACCTGAAGAGCACCGGCATCGGTGACACCGTATTCGCCGGCCCAGAGCCTGAGTTCTTCATCTTCGACGAAGTGAAGTTCCACTCGGACATCTCCGGTTCGATGTTCAAGATCTTCTCCGAGCAGGGCTCGTGGATGACCGGCGCTGACGTGGAAGGCGGCAACAAAGGCCACCGTCCAGGCGTGAAAGGCGGCTACTTCCCGGTCCCGCCGTTCGACCACGACCACGAAATCCGTACTGCCATGTGCAACGCCCTGGAAGAAATGGGCCAGACCGTTGAAGTTCACCACCACGAAGTGGCGACTGCCGGCCAGAACGAAATCGGCGTCAAGTTCAACACCCTGGTGAAGAAGGCTGACGAAGTACAGGCGCTGAAATACGTCGTGCACAACGTTGCCGACGCTTACGGCCGTACCGCCACCTTCATGCCGAAGCCACTGTACGGCGACAACGGCTCGGGCATGCACGTGCACATGTCGATCTGGAAAGACGGCAAGAACACCTTCTCGGGTGAAGGCTATGCCGGCCTGTCCGACACCGCCCTGTACTTCATCGGCGGTATCATCAAGCACGGTAAGGCCCTGAACGGCTTCACCAACCCGTCGACCAACTCGTACAAGCGTCTGGTCCCAGGCTTCGAAGCCCCGGTAATGCTGGCCTACTCGGCTCGCAACCGTTCCGCCTCGATCCGTATTCCTTACGTTGGCAGCCCGAAAGCCCGCCGTATCGAAGCACGCTTCCCGGACCCATCGGCCAACCCGTACCTGGCGTTCGCGGCCCTGCTGATGGCTGGCCTGGACGGCATCCAGAACAAGATCCACCCAGGCGACGCGGCCGACAAGAACCTGTACGACCTGCCGCCAGAAGAAGCCAAGAACATCCCGCAAGTGTGCGGCAGCCTGAAAGAAGCTCTGGAAGAGCTGGATAAAGGCCGTGCGTTCCTGACCAAGGGCGGCGTGTTCTCCGACGACTTCATCGATGCCTTCATCGAGCTGAAGAGCGAAGAAGAAATCAAGGTTCGTACCTTCGTACACCCGCTGGAATACGAGCTGTACTACAGCTGCTGATCTGATTGGCGCCTCGCGCCGATGACATGATCAAAACGGCCTCCCTCGGGAGGCCGTTTTTGTTTTCATACATGCGAATCAGAACGCCCCTACAAGCAGCAGTTGGTCAACTGCGCACAATCCATTCTCCCTCTGTATGGAGAACACCATGCGCCTGGCCATCACGTCACTTTGCTTGCCGTTTGCCTTGATCGGCTGCATCGCTCCTGAAGCCTCCCAGCCTGAATTCAACCCACTCCTATCCAACATCGAGTACCGACTGGACCTGGCCAGCTCGGTTGCACTGCACAAGTGGGAACACAACCTTGCCGTAGCAGCGCCCGAGCGCGAGCGCGAAGTCCTTGCCCTGGTGCGCCAGCAGGCCGCCGACCATGACCTCAGCCCTGAACGCGCCGCAGCTTTCTTCAGCGACCAGATCGAGGCCAACAAGCTGATGCAGTACACCTTGCTCGATCGCTGGGTCACGCTAGAGCAGAGGCCATCAGCAGCCGTCCTTGATTTGGTCGACCAACTGCGACCTCGTCTGGACAAGCTTCAGGCAACGCTTCTATTCGAGTTGGGGCGCTTCGACCGGCACCCTCCAGAGGACTGCGCGCGTAAACTCGCCAACGCCCTGCATGCCCGCACCAATGACCCGATACGCCACCTTGCCCTGGTCCGCGCAACCGCACAGCTGTGTCCGAAACACTAGACGCGTCAATGCTCTATATTGGTGCATAACAACGCCGAACGCTCCGCCATGCACCCCAAAACAGGTCGCGCGGAGCGCCCGCTCAGCAAATTTTGATCCGATTGAGCGCAAATCCAGGCCTTTCTCAGCTATTTCCGCTTCTTTTCGGAGCCTTGGTTTGTTTCTTGCATTTTTTGCAGGAAGAGAGTCTCGCATCAGCGGATCCACAGCACGCCCGGATCTGGCCCCACGTGCCAGGCAAGCGCCAAACGAGGTCAACGACGCCTTATGACCATCAGCGATGCACAGCACCGTCTGCTTCTGGACAACCTGACCACCGCCACGTTGCTGCTCAACGCCGAGCTGCGCCTGGAGTACATGAACCCGGCCGCAGAAATGCTGCTGGCCGTCAGTGGCCAGCGCAGCCATGGGCAGTTCATCAGCGAGCTGTTCACCGAATCGACCGAGGCGCTCAGTTCGCTGCGCCAGGCGGTCGAGCAGGCGCACCCGTTCACCAAGCGTGAAGCGCAGCTTACATCGCTGACCGGGCAGACCATCACCGTCGACTACGCGGTAACGCCGATACTGCATCAAGGCCAGACCCTGCTGTTGCTCGAGGTGCACCCGCGTGACCGGTTGCTGCGCATCACCAAGGAAGAGGCCCAACTGAGCAAGCAGGAAACCACCAAGATGCTGGTGCGCGGCCTGGCCCACGAAATCAAGAACCCCCTTGGCGGCATCCGCGGAGCGGCCCAGCTACTGGCCCGCGAACTGCCCGAGGAAGGGCTGCGCGACTACACCAATGTGATCATCGAAGAGGCCGACCGCTTGCGTAACCTGGTCGACCGCATGCTCGGCTCGAACAAGCTGCCGTCGCTGGCCATGACCAATATTCACGAAGTGCTGGAGCGGGTGTGCAGCCTGGTCGATGCCGAAAGCCAGGGGTGCATCACTTTGGTGCGCGATTACGACCCAAGCCTGCCGGACGTGCTGATCGACCGAGAACAGATGATTCAGGCCGTACTTAACATCGTGCGCAACGCCATGCAGGCGATCAGCTCGCAGAATGAGCTGCGCCTGGGTCGCATCACCTTGCGCAGCCGTGCCCTGCGCCAGTTCACCATCGGCCACGTGCGTCACCGCCTGGTAGCGCGGGTAGAAATCATCGACAACGGCCCGGGCATCCCGCCAGAACTGCAGGACACCCTCTTCTATCCCATGGTCAGTGGCCGCCCGGACGGTACCGGGCTGGGCCTGGCCATTACCCAGAACATCATCAGCCAGCACCAGGGCCTGATCGAGTGTGAAAGCCACGCTGGCCATACCGCCTTCTCGATTTACCTGCCTCTGGAACAAGGAGCCACCGCCTCATGAGCCGAAGTGAAACCGTATGGATCGTCGACGATGATCGCTCCATCCGCTGGGTCCTGGAAAAAGCCCTGCAACAGGAAGGCATGACCACCCAGAGCTTCGACAGCGCAGACGGTGTCATGGGACGCCTGGCACGCCAGCAACCCGACGTGATCATTTCCGACATTCGCATGCCTGGCACCAGCGGCCTCGACCTGCTGGCGCAGATCCGCGAGCAACACCCGCGCCTGCCGGTCATCATCATGACCGCCCACTCCGACCTGGACAGCGCCGTGGCCTCGTACCAAGGCGGTGCCTTCGAGTACCTGCCCAAGCCATTCGACGTCGACGAAGCGGTATCGCTGGTCAAGCGCGCCAACCAGCACGCCCAGGAGCAGCAAGGCCTGGATGTGCCACAGAACCTGGCGCGCACCCCGGAAATCATTGGTGAAGCCCCGGCGATGCAGGAGGTGTTCCGCGCCATCGGCCGCCTCAGCCACTCCAACATCACCGTGCTGATCAACGGCGAGTCCGGCACCGGCAAAGAACTGGTGGCCCATGCCCTGCACCGGCACAGCCCGCGCGCAGCATCGCCGTTCATTGCCCTGAACATGGCCGCCATCCCCAAGGACTTGATGGAGTCGGAGCTGTTCGGCCATGAGAAAGGCGCCTTCACAGGTGCTGCGAACTTGCGTCGCGGCCGTTTCGAGCAGGCCGATGGTGGCACGCTGTTCCTCGACGAAATCGGGGACATGCCTGCCGACACCCAGACCCGCCTGCTGCGTGTGCTGGCCGATGGCGAGTTCTACCGCGTGGGCGGCCATGTGCCGGTCAAGGTCGACGTGCGCATCATCGCCGCCACCCACCAGAACCTGGAGTCACTGGTGCAGGCCGGCAAGTTCCGTGAGGACTTGTTCCACCGCCTGAACGTGATCCGCATCCATATTCCGCGCCTGGCCGACCGCCGCGAGGATATCCCCGCCCTCGCCCGCCACTTCCTTGCCCGGGCGGCCCAGGAGCTGGCAGTCGAGCCGAAGATCCTCAAGCCGGAGACTGAAGAGTTCATCCGCAACCTGCCATGGCCGGGCAATGTGCGGCAGATGGAGAACACCTGCCGCTGGATCACCGTGATGGCCTCCAGCCGCGAAGTGCTGATCGGCGACCTGCCACCCGAACTGCTGAACCTGCCACACGATGCCGCGCCGGTGACCAACTGGGAGCAGGCCCTGCGCCAGTGGGCCGACCAGGCCTTGGCGCGCGGGCAGACCAGCCTGCTGGACAGCGCAGTGCCGAGCTTTGAACGGATCATGATCGAGACGGCACTCAAGCACACCGCCGGCCGCCGTCGCGATGCCGCGCTGTTGCTGGGTTGGGGGCGTAACACCCTGACACGCAAGATCAAGGAGCTGGGGATGAATGTGGCTGGTGGGGATGATGAGGAAGGTGATGACCACTGAGCGCTGAATTAGCTTTTTAGATTGCTGGGGCTGCTTTGCAGCCCATCGCGACACAAGGCCGCTCCCACGGGATCACCTCTGCCCCCAAGGCTGATGCGATGGACACACATCGCGGTCGTCGTAGGAGCGGGTTCACCCGCGAAGAGGCCGGGCCTGCTGGCCAATCTCCACCTGCCGTTCAGCGTTGCCGCCGCCACCGTATTCGCGGGTAAACCCGCTCCTACCACGACGGTGGGCACACATCGGGGTCGTCGTAGGAGCGGGTTCACCCGCGAAGAGGCCGGGCCTGCTGGCCAATCTCCACCTGCCGTTCAGCGTTGCCGCCGCCATCGTATTCGCGGGTAAACCCGCTCCTACCACGATCCTGTGGGAGCGGCCTTGTGTCGCGATGGGGCGCAAAGCGGCCCCAGCCATTTCAGCCTTCTGAATGCACCGTTCCTGTGCCGACTGCACCTCTCGAAGGCACAAATCCCCTCAAAATCCGGCCAAATCACCCGCAAAGCCCAGTATTCATGGGTTTTGCAAAACTGGCACGCCCCCTGCAATAAGCAATACATCTCCAGTTTCGGGGGCCCTGGTACAGGCAGGCCGGGTGAACCCCTCTTTTATTTGCAGCACCGCCGCTTTTGGGGACCTCGGTACAGGCAGGCCGGGCATCCCCCCTTTATACGCAGTACCCCTTTTGGGGACCCTGGTACAGGCAGGCCGGGATATCCCCTCTTTTATTCGTGCAGTTTCACTTGCACCCGCCAGCGCCCAGCGTCCTCTGCACCGGCCCATTCGCCGTGCAGGGGGCGCGCGGCCACCACCGTCAGCAACAAACCTTCCTTGCTGTGCTGTACCCGCCAGCTCACCGGCTTGCCCTGCAGGCTGAGCTGCCCTTGCTGAGCCTTGCCCTGGGCCTGAAACAGCAACGCCACCGTCCCTTCCACGTTCTCGCCATGCAGCTTGGGCTCTTCGTTGAACCACAGCTCCAGGCCATCCTGCGTCGCTTGCACCTGCTGCAGCTCACGCTCGTCCGGCGTAGTCAGGCGACCGATCATCAGCCCTACCATCAAGCCAACGATCGCCAATGACAGCATCACCCGTGGGAAGGCCTTCGAACGCACGTCCGGTTCAGGGGTAGAATGCCCGTCATCTTCACGTTTGGAGCCGTGCATGTTTCACGTCATCCTTTTTCAACCAGAAATTCCGCCGAATACCGGCAACATCATTCGTCTATGCGCCAACAGCGGCTGTGCCCTGCACCTGATCGAACCCATCAGCTTCGAACTGGATGACAAGCGCCTGCGCCGCGCAGGGCTGGACTACCACGAGTATGCCACGCTCAAGCGCCACGAGAGCCTGGCCGGATGCCTGGAAAGCCTTGGCAACCCACGGTTGTTCGCCTTTACCACCAAGGGCTCGCACCCGTTCCACGAAGTGGCCTTCCAGCCGGGCGACGCCTTCCTGTTCGGGCCAGAGAGCCGCGGGTTGCCGGCCGAGGTGCTGGACAGCCTGCCGGCCGAGCATCGCCTGCGCCTGCCGATGCGGCCAGGGTGCCGTAGCCTGAACCTGTCCAATACCGTGGCGGTGACGGTGTATGAGGCGTGGCGGCAGAACGGGTTTGCCGGCAGCTGATGTGTTGCCTGTGCGGGCCTCTTCGCGGGTAAACCCGCTCCTACGCAGGCCGAGAGAACGGCGCAATCCCCTGTAGGAGCGGGTTTACCCGCGAAGAGGCCCGCACAGGCAACAAAAAAGCGCCCCGAGAGGCGCTTTCTTGATACCGGCAGTAATTACTGCACAGTAGGCGCTTCACCCGCTTCCTGCATACGCTGCATTTCTTGCGCGTACAGGGCGTCGAAGTTGACCGGCGACAGCATCAGCGCCGGGAACGAACCGCGGGTCACCAGGCTGTCCAGGGCCTCACGGGCATAAGGGAACAGGATGTTCGGGCAGAACGCACCCAGGGTGTGGCTCATCGAAGGCGCATCGAGGTTGGCGATCAGGAAGATACCGGCCTGCTGCACTTCAGCAATGAAGGCCACTTCATCACCGTTCTTGACGGTAACCGACAGGGTCAGCACGACCTCGTGGAAGTCACCTTCCAGGGATTTCTGCTTGGTGTTCAGGTCAAGGGCAACGCTCGGTTCCCAGGTCTGACGGAAGATCTGTGGGCTTTTCGGGGCCTCGAACGACAGGTCACGCACATAGATGCGTTGCAGGGAGAACTGAGGGCTGTTGTCTTCTGCAGCAGCGCCGTTGGTCTGTTGGTCAGTCATGTCAGATCCTTATCCTAATGTTTTTGAATGCAGTGCAAATCAGGCCGCCAGCAACGCGTCGAGCTTGCCCGCGCGCTCCAGGGCATAGAGGTCATCGCATCCACCGACATGGGTACTGCCGATCCAGATCTGCGGCACCGACGTACGGCCGGCTTTCTGACTCATCTCGGCGCGAACCTGCGGTTTGCCGTCGACCTTGATTTCCTCGAAGGCCACGCCCTTGCTCTCGAGCAGGTACTTGGCACGCATGCAGTAGGGGCAGTAGTCGCTGGAATAGACGATGACAGGCTTCATATCACTTCACCAGGGGCAGGTTATCGGCTTTCCAGCTGGAAACGCCACCGCTCAGTTTGGCGGCGTTGTAACCAGCTTTGAGCAGCTCGCGGCAAATGGTGCCGGACTGCTGGCCCATCGCGTCGACGACGATCAAGGTCTTTTCTTTATGCTTGTCCAGCTCGGTCATGCGGTTGGCCAGCTTGTCCTGCGGTATGTTCACCGCGCCGACGATGTGACCGGCGGAGTATTCCTTGGCCGGGCGAATATCGATCACCAGGGCCTTCTCAGCATTGACCAGGGCTGTCAGTTGGCCATTAGTCAGGCTCTGGCCACCACGACGGATTTCATTGACGAGCAGCAGGACCAGCAGAATGAGGAAGATCGCAACCAGGATGTAGTGATCTGTCGCGAATTGAATCAGGTGAGCAACCATCAGCGGTGTTCCAGGCGATTGAAAATGCCGGCCAGTATACACAGCCCCTTGGTGCCACCAAAGCCCGACGGGCCGGCCACAAAACCACCTTCATGTTGCTACCACAGGTGCGCCGGTCGGTGGAATGGGACGAATATTCGCCGCAGGTGGCGTATTTGCCCTAAAATGCGTGTCTTTATCATCTTTGAACAACCGTGAGTTTGATTGATGACGAGCACGCCCAAACCCCTGGTCCTGATTATCCTGGATGGCTTCGGCCATAGTGATATCCCCGAACACAACGCCATCTTTGCCGCCAATAAACCGGTCTATGACCGCCTGTGCGCCACCCAGCCGCATGGCCTCATTTCCGGCTCGGGCATGGATGTCGGCCTGCCGGACGGGCAGATGGGCAACTCCGAAGTCGGTCATATGAACCTCGGCGCAGGTCGTGTCGTCTATCAGGACTTCACCCGGGTGACCAAGGCCATCCGCGACGGCGAGTTCTTCGAAAACCCGGTACTGACAGGTGCTGTGGACAAGGCAGTCGGTGCTGGCAAGGCCGTGCACATCCTCGGCCTGCTGTCCGATGGTGGCGTACACAGCCACCAGGAGCACTTGGTGGCCATGGCCGAACTGGCCGCCCAGCGTGGCGCTGAAAAGATCTACCTGCACGCCTTCCTCGATGGCCGGGACACCCCGCCACGCAGCGCGCAGTCGTCCATCGAACTGCTCGACGCCACCTTCGCCAAACTGGGCAAGGGCCGCATTGCCAGCCTGATCGGCCGCTACTACGCCATGGACCGCGACAACCGCTGGGACCGCGTCAGCGCCGCCTACAACCTCATCGTCGACAGCGCTGCCGAGTACACCGCTGACACAGCCCTGGCAGGCCTTGAAGCAGCTTACGCCCGCGACGAAAGCGACGAATTCGTCAAGGCCACGCGCATTGGCGAAGCCGTCAAGGTCGAAGATGGCGATGCCGTGATTTTCATGAACTTCCGCGCCGACCGCGCTCGCGAACTGTCGCGTGCATTTGTAGAGCCAGACTTCACGGAATTCGCCCGTGCGCGCCTGCCGAAGATGGCGGCGTACATCGGTCTGACCCAGTATTCGGCGAAGATCCCGGCACCGGCAGCCTTTGCCCCGTCCAGCCTGAACAACGTGCTGGGCGAATACCTTGCAAAAAACGGCAAGACCCAGCTGCGCATCGCCGAAACCGAGAAATACGCCCACGTCACCTTCTTCTTCTCGGGTGGCCGCGAAGAGCCGTTCGAAGGCGAAGAACGCATCCTGATCCCGTCGCCGAAGGTCGCCACCTATGACCTGCAACCGGAAATGAGCGCGCCGGAAGTGACCGATCGCATCGTCGAAGCCATCGAACAGCAGCGCTTCGACGTCATCGTGGTCAACTACGCCAACGGCGACATGGTCGGCCACACCGGCGTGTTCGAGGCAGCGGTCAAGGCCGTCGAAGCACTGGATACCTGTGTAGGGCGCATTGTCGAGGCACTGGACAAGGTCGGCGGCGAGGCGCTGATCACCGCTGACCACGGCAACGTCGAGCAGATGGAAGACGAGTGCACCGGCCAGGCGCACACCGCGCACACGACCGAGCCGGTACCGTTCATCTATGTGGGCAAGCGCAACGTGAAAGTGCGCGAGGGCGGCGTGCTGGCCGACGTGGCGCCAACCATGCTGAAGCTGCTGGGGATGGAAAAGCCGGTGGAAATGACCGGTACCTCAATTCTGGTCGACGCCTGAATGTCAAAAGGGGCTGCGTTGCAGCCCCAATTGCACATGAATTCCAGACAAACGCCCCCCTGCATCCGCAGCGAGGCGTTTTTTTTGCCTGCCCAGGCGGGCATACTAGGCCAGTCTCCATCCTTGGTACGCCAAACCCCATGCTTCGCGCCCTGATCCTCCTAGCCCTGTCTTGCCTGCTCAGCCCGGCCTTCGCCGATGAGCGTGCGCAGACCCAGCAGCAACTGGATGCCACCCGCCAGGACATTGCCGAGCTCAAGAAAACGCTGGGCAAGCTCCAGGAAGAAAAGGCCGGTGTGCAAAAAGACCTCAAAGCCACCGAAACCGACATCGGCAACCTCGAAAAGCAGGTGGAGGCCCTGCAGCAAGAACTAAAAAAGACTGAAGGCGAGCTGGAGCGCCTTGATACCGAGAAAAAAAAACTCCAGAGCGCCCGCGTTGAACAACAACGACTGATCGCCATTCAGGCCCGTTCGGCTTACCAGAACAACGGTCGCGAGGAATACCTCAAGCTGCTGCTCAACCAGCAGAACCCCGAGAAATTCGCCCGCACCCTCACCTATTACGACTACCTGAGCAAGGCGCGCCTGGAGCAATTGCGCACCTTCAACGAGACCTTGCGCCAACTGGCCAACGTCGAACAGGAAATTTCCAGCCAGCAACAACAACTGCTGGCCCAGCGCACCGACCTCGATAGCCGCCGCCAGGCCCTGGAAACCGAGCGCGCCAAGCGCCAGCAGGTACTGGCAAAGCTCAACAGCGATGTAAAAGACCGCGATCAGAAGCTGCAAGCGCGCGAACAGGACCAGGCCGACCTGGCCAAAGTCCTGAAGACCATCGAGGAAACCCTCGCCCGCCAGGCGCGTGAAGCTGAAGAGGCACGCAAGAAGGCCCTGCTGGCACAGCAGGAAGCAGAAAAACGCCGCCAGCAGGAAGCGCTGGCCGCCGCCGCTGCCCGCGACCGGGCCCGTGAGCCCGCAGAGCCAGTGGAACCGCCGAAAAAGGCCCGCACCACCCTCGGGCCGATGGTTTCCAGCGATGGCGCGAACTACGGCGGCGCATTTTCTGCTGCGCGGGGCAAACTTCCATGGCCAGTCAATGGTCGATTGCTGGCACGCTTCGGTGATGCCCGCGGTAGCGACGCCCGTGCCAAGTGGGACGGGGTTATGATCAGCGCCAACCCAGGCACCCAGGTACGTGCCGTGCACGGCGGGCGTGTGGTATTCGCGGACTGGTTGCGCGGCGCCGGGCTTCTGGTCATTCTCGACCATGGCAACGGTTACCTGAGCCTGTACGGCCACAACCAGAGCCTGCTCAAGAATGCCGGTGATATCGTCAAGGCCGGTGAAGCCATTTCCACCGTTGGCGACAGCGGTGGCCAGGACGCGGCAGGCTTGTATTTCGCTATCCGCCAGCAAGGCCGGCCTGCCGACCCTTCGCAGTGGTGCCGTGGCTAGTCACATTTCTACGGCGCAGCCTGAGTGCTGCGCCGATGCTCCCCAGGGAGCGCTTACAGGATCAGGAGTTCGTTCGACATGCTGCACTCGCCTCGTCTCACCCAGCTGGCCCTGTCCATCGCCCTGGCGGTCGGCGCGCCCCTGGCCACCGCCGCAGAGCCGGCCAAGGCCGCCGCAGTGCCAGCCACCGAGGTGACCGCCAAGGCGCCACTGCCGCTGGAAGAACTGCGCACCTTCGCCGAGGTCCTGGACCGCATCAAGGCCGCCTACGTCGAACCGGTAGACGACAAGACCCTGCTGGAAAACGCCATCAAGGGCATGCTCAGCAACCTTGACCCGCATTCGGCCTACCTTGGCCCCGAGGACTTCCAGGAGCTGCAGGAAAGCACCAGCGGCGAGTTCGGCGGGCTGGGTATTGAAGTAGGCCAGGAAGACGGCTTCATCAAGGTGGTTTCGCCAATCGACGACACCCCAGCCTCGCGGGCCGGCGTGCAGGCTGGTGACTTGATCGTCAAGATCAACGGCGCCCCGACCCGCGGCCAGACCATGACCGAAGCGGTCGACAAGATGCGCGGCAAGGTCGGCGAGAAAATCACCCTGACCTTGGTACGCGACGGCGGCAACCCGTTCGACGTGACCCTGACCCGTGCAGTCATTCAGGTCAAGAGCGTGAAGAGCCAGCTGCTGGAGAACGATTACGGCTACATCCGTATCACCCAGTTCCAGGTCAAGACCGGTGACGAAGTGGGCAAGGCCCTGGCCAAGCTGCGCAAGGACAACGGCAAGAAGCTGCGCGGGGTGGTGCTGGACCTGCGCAACAACCCAGGCGGCGTGTTGCAGTCGGCAGTGGAAGTGGCCGACCACTTCCTGACCAAAGGTCTGATCGTCTACACCAAGGGCCGCATCGCCAACTCCGAGCTGCGCTTCTCGGCCGACCCGGCCGATGCCAGCGCAGGCGTGCCGCTGGTGGTACTGATCAACGGTGGCAGTGCATCGGCATCGGAAATTGTCGCCGGCGCCCTGCAGGACCAGAAGCGCGCCGTGCTGATGGGCACCGACAGTTTCGGCAAAGGCTCGGTGCAGACCGTGCTGCCACTGGCCAACGACCGCGCCCTGAAGCTCACCACTGCGCTGTACTACACCCCCAACGGCCGCTCGATCCAGGCTCAGGGCATTGTCCCGGACATCGAGGTGCGCCCGGCCAAGCTCACCGCCGAAGCCGACACCGAAAACTTCAAGGAAGCCGACCTGCAGGGCCACCTGGGCAACGGCAACGGCGGCGCCGACCGCCCGACCGGCAGCAGCAAGCGCAAGGAGCGCCCGCAGGATGACGACTTCCAGCTGAGCCAGGCACTGAGCCTGCTCAAGGGCCTGAACATCACCAAGGGCGACTGAGCCACCCTATGCGTTTTCTGCTGTGTCTGTTGTTTTGCCTGATGGCCGGAATCGCGCAAGCGGCGCCGGCCAACAAGGCCTACATGAGCATCATCATCGACGACCTGGGCCAGAGCCCCGAGCGCGACAGCCGTACCCTGGCCCTGCCCGGGCCGGTGACCATGGCGATCATGCCCGACACCCCGCATGCCACCGACTTTGCCCGCCAGGCGCACAAGGCCGGCAAGACGGTGATCCTGCACATGCCCATGGACCCGGCCACCGGGCCCTATGCCTGGCACCCGGGCATCGCCATCGAAGAGCTGGCGCGGCGCCTGGACGCAGCATTGGTCAAGGTGCCCTACGCCGCCGGCATCAACAACCACATGGGCAGCCGCATGACCGCACAGCGTGAACCCATGGCGTGGTTGATGGGTGAGCTGCAGCGGCGCCATCTGTTCTTTGTCGACAGCCGCACCAGTGCCGCCACGGTCGCCGCAGCCGAGGCTCAAGCACACGATGTCGCGCATGTGTCACGGGATGTATTTCTGGATGACGTGCGCACGCCGGAAGCCATCGACGCTCAGCTGCAACAGGGTATTGCACTGGCCCGCAAGCAAGGCTCGGCCGTATTGATCGGCCACCCCTACCCGCAGACGCTAGCGGTACTGGAAAGTCAAATTCCACGGCTCAAGCAATTGGGGATCGAACTGGTCACGCTGCCACAGATGATCGCCACACGTGGCAACCAGGCCATGCCTGCACACGGCAAGCATGGCCGTTACAGCAACCGCTAACATTCGCTGATCGCGGCGCTGGGCCACCCGGGCGAAGGTTCAGAGGTTGAACGGAATGACATCCTTGGCCTGTGCGTAGGTCAGGTTACCCCGATAAATGCTCAGTACCTGCCCCTCGCTCGCCGCCTTCATTTGCTCGCGATACCCCATCTTGCGCTGGCTCCACAGCTTGAGATGACCTTTGCCAAACGCCGTCGGCGCCGCCTGCGAGTCGGCAAAATGGAAATGTGCGGCCCACAAGGGTTTACCTCGACCCTCACCGGGAGCACGCAACAGGCTGATCCGGTACTCGTCCAGATAGCCATCGGAGACCACCTGCCGAGGCCCGACATATTCCACGGCGAGCAACCCCTGTTGATGGAGAAAATTGAGCCCTCTGGAACCTGGATAGCGCGTCTTGCTGTAAAGCGCTACCAAACAGTCGCGGCGGGCCTGACGCAACTGAATCAACGCATCGTCCATGCCCGCCAGCAGCGCGTGCTCGGCGTCGGCATCGCTGAGCTGTTCACGCAGCTCGGCCACTTCGTTGATCTGGCCGTCCAGCATCGACATCAGGCCCATGTCGTCAGCATCCTTGGCAACCAGGGCTCTGGCTTGAGCGATGACATTTTCGTTCTGTGCCAGCATGGCCTCGGCCAGCTCCCGGTTGTTCCTTTCGGACTCCGGCGTAGAAGTCCGCGATGGCTGTTCCGGTTCGCCCGAGGCTACCTCTTCAACCCAGGTGTTTCCCTGTTTCTGGAAGCGATGCAGCGCGCTCTTGTTGAAAGCCGCTACAACTTGCAGCACAGCCTGCCCCTCGACCACCGATTCGCTGCCAATGACTATCTGACCAGCCCGCGTATGGGCCACCTGCAGGCTCTTTCGTGAATAAACCGCACGACGTGTGCCACGGACCTGCCCGTCCGCCTGCTCGCGCATGGCCTCGACCAACGCCTCACCGGCTATGGTTTTCAGTTCCACCATCTGTTGCTTGTAGGCCTCAAGGCGCTGGACATCGATGAGCTTGCTGCCGAGTGTCTTGATCCGTTCGGCGTTGAGAATCGCCGCGAGGTATTCGTCCCACGCACTTTGCAGCACCTCGATTCGTTCGGCGACAGGCAAGTCACAGAACATCAGCAGATGATGCGTTTGTGCGGCTACCCGCAGACGCTGACTGGCGAGCGCATGGCGGAAGATCATGTAGTGCTGGGTAGGCGTGCCTTTGTGCCACTGCAGGGCCAGCTCGACCAGGCCCATGGCCTGGAAAAACCGGATGTTGATCGTGGTCGTCTTACGGCTCGCGATAATGCTCGAGACGGTCAGCGTGGTATTGACGTAAGGCACTTGCATGTCGATATCGGTGATGGCCAACAGGCGATCCAGCTGGCTGGAGACATTGATGATCCTGGGCTGCTCTTCAAGCAACTTCTCCAACATCGTCCGGAACCTGACATACAACTCGGCCTGTTTCTCTGGCGGTGCGTCATTGAGCGCATTGGTGAGTTGGTCGTATTCCCTGAACCCACCCAAGGCCAGGAGCTCATCAATGAAGAACATGCCAAAGCTGATCAGGTTCTTGCGGACCTGGCCCAAGAGTATCCGTTGATCTCTCACGCTGCCGACGTGCGTCGAGGCGCTCGACTTGTCAAGCACGTAGGTAATGTTGCGTTCGGCCTCGAGATAACCAAGGAACAATCTCTCGTTCAAGGGCAGGCGCTGGTTGCGCAGCGTATTCGTCTGCTCTTGCAACTGCTGGAACTTGAGCTTGAACAACGCGGTAGCCTGCTCGAATTGCGCACGTTCGTCTGGGTCGGTGGGTGGCGCCTTTTGCAACCGATCCTCGACTTTTCTTACCGGATCACGCAGACCGACAATCTGCTCGCTCAACGCGTTGAAATCCTTCGTGGCAGCCTCTGCTGCCAGGATAAGCCGCTCTATCTCGGCCTGAGCCTTGGCGATCGGCCCGCTAAGCTTCTTGCGCAGTCGCTCGCGGGCCAACTCGCCGGAGCGATCATTGCCACCGTGCAAGCGCGAATTATTGAGGTGCCAGACATCGCCGTCGCGCATCAGGTAGGGCCCAACCGTTCCGTCCGGACCGATGATGCGAAACGCTGCGTTATCAAGGCTGACTCGGTAGACATTACCGCCCAGAGACACATAGAAATCATCCCCAATCCGCACCAGCCCCGCAGCCACGCCCTGCGTCTGCGGTTTACGCCCCTCCAGCGAAACGCTGGCCGCCAACGCCCGCATTTGGCCGCGCTGGGCACTCGACAGGCCGTTGAGCCCCCCAGCCCCACGCCAGGAAAAGTCGAGGTGGGTGTTGGCCATCGCCTGCAGGCTGTCGACCGAGACGCTGGGCTCCCGCGTCGCGGTGGAAAGGTTCGCCAACTCGATCCCATTGCCTGCAGCTGGCCCCTGGAGCAGCGATGGCGGCAGGTCGCCAGAGACGGGCGGCGCTGCCAGTTTCGGCGTCTGCAGGTGTATCAGTGCCAGCAAGGTGTTGTTCAGCACATCGACCATCGCCTGGATGCGCTCGTCGAAATGCGAACTGGCCAGGCCATGCACATCGTTGATCAAGCTGCGCATGCCGATGTAGAGCCAGGCAACCGAGGTGAGCGGCCCCGGTAACACCGGAAACACGACATTCAGCAGTTCCCAGGAAAATGCCGTGACCAGCCGCCAGCGCACCTCGCTGTTGCTCATGGCGCTGCGATCCGCCAGCTCCAGCAACATCCGGCCCTTGGCTTCGAACATCTGCCGATCCACGTCCCGCGCCCAGAATTGCAGCGCCAACTGAACAGGCTGCGGTTTCTCCGGGAGGGTGTAAGGGTCGAGCAGCCATTGGGGCAGGTGCGGCTCCCGGAAGCCGCCATTATCGTAGACCGCGCGCTGAGCTTGCTCGATCCACAGCAGCACACTGTCCTGCAACGCCCCCGGGCGGCTGATCGCATCCAACAGTGCCTGAGCGCTGCCGAACTGAATCAGCGCCTTTTCGGTGTACAGCGGGCAGTACAACAGATGAACACCCAACTCGATGATTTCGATCACGTAGAAACCATGCGCCACGTCGACCCTCTCTGATGTCGGCGAGCGTTTGAACGCCAGCGGTGCGATCCGCACAGCGGCTGCCCCTTCTTGTCCGCTACGGCAGAATTCTGCCAGGGCGCCGTAGGCGAACTTGTCGAGCCGTTTGACGGCACGCGCCCGCGCAGCATCGAACATCAGGGTGATACGCCAGCGTATGGCAAATGCCGAGATGTGTTCGGCCCGGCTCGCCGAGCGATCGATCATCGACTGTACATGACGTGGATAACTGCCGCCGATGTCGACTCGCTGTACCAGCTCACGGACGTAATCAATGGTCATCCACTTCATGATCAGCTGGTTTTCACGGTGCGCGATGTGTGTCACCACCCCTCCTGCGGTGGCATCCAGGCGGCCGATCGCCAACTGCGTCAAAGTCAGCTTCTTGTCGCCGGTCTTCTGGCCGAAGCCCAGCCCGTGACCGTCACTGACAAAGCGCTCGACAGTGAGGATAAGGTCATCAGGAAAGTAATTGGCGTCTACCGGGTGGTCATGCAGCATCTCCTCGCGCAGGCGCGTCGCCGCATAGGTGTGCAAGTCCGGCAGACCGTCCTGAATGCCCTGGGCTGGGGTGCGCTGTTGCAGTAGCGACAAGTCGAGCATGGCTTGTAGGTAGGCGGTCTGGCTATCCGTATCGGCTCGCGACAGGCCCTTGGGGAGCGCCAAGCCCAGCCCACCGGAGCCATAGTCACTGAACTCGGCAAAAAAGGACGCGGGGTCGCAGGCCAAATGGCAGTAATGCTCCAGTTGGTCGACGCTGTCGATCGCACTCCAGCGCAGGCGGGCCACGCGCTCGAGCAAGATTTCCAGCAACAAGGCGCTGTACAGGGCGAAAGCGTCGCCTTCCACCGTCAGGCCTTGCCAGCTCAACTCATCAAACCGGTAACGTCCCGCCATCTGCATTTGCAACGCCGAGCCGAACGCAACCTGGGCGTCGAAACTGCGGACCAGGCCTTCGGGAGAACACCAGAGTGTCAGTTCGCGAACTTCACTGGAGGCGGTAATCAGCAAACCGGGCAACAGTTCATGGAAAGTGTCTTCGCCCTCACGTAACGCTACCCGCACCAGCTGCACATCGAGCCCGGTACGGTTGCCCATCATCAGGTCACGCAGCAGCTTGCGTTGTTCGTCATCCAGCGCTTCGTCCTTCAGGCCATCGAGCAGGTTGGCGCGCAACAACTGCTGCAACCACAGGTCCCGGTCGATCGTGGCGTCGCCGTTCCAATAGCCGATCTGCGCTTGCTGGAAGTGCCAAAGCAGTATCGGCAGCAACGCGTTGAGGCCATCGGTCAGGCGCGCGGGCTCGATCAAATCGCCCTCAGCAGTTTCGAAGCTCGACTCGATGGCGAAAAAGCGCCGGGGCGGGTTCAGGCTAAGGCGGTAGTCACTTGCTGGGGTGAGGTCCAGTGGTTTAGCCGCAAGCAGGGCCTGCAGCACAACATCCACCAGCGGCTGAGGGTGCCAGACACCATCCGGCTGCAGGGACATCAGGTATAGCGGTGCAGCCGAGGTCATTTCAGGGCGATGCACGCCAACCAGAGGATAGTGCTCCAGAATCACCTTCATGATCTGTTCACCTGCGACCTGCCGGAATGTAGGACGGCTGGCGAACTGGGCGGCGACTGCGTGATTGAGGTTGTGCGCGTGAGTGGCGGGCATGACCAGGACTCGTTGTGGAATGAACCACAAAGCGTCCTGGAGATGTTATCGAATGAGGTGCTACATATTGCTGCTGGCAAGCCGCGACACCTGGCAGTGCGGCGGCCTGCCGGGAAGTCAGCTATAGACGCGGCCAAGCACCTGGCGATGGCTCTCGAACTGATCGAGCACATCACGCACGATCTGGTCTGGGGCAAAGCCCATCAGGTCGTACTCCTGACTGCCGTCATGCAGGTAGACCTCGGCGCGGTAGAAGCGCTGGCGCAGTTCAGGCTCACCCTCGACCGGCGCCTCGCTCGGCGCGGCCATATAGCCGTCAAGGCTCACTTCGTAGACGAAAGGGTTGCCTTCTTCCATCATTACCCGCAAGCCCATCAGGTTGCGCGACTGGCCAACGCGGGTTTCCACCTCGAAGCCCTGCGTCTGCAGCTGTGCAGCGGCTTCTTTCAACGCCGGGCTGACCTGCTTGTCCATGAAACGCTGCACCACGGCCTGGGTCGGCTGCAGTTCCAGCTGGGTCAGGCGCTCGCTAAAGCCGCGACGGCCACGGGCGGCCAGTTCGGCGCGCTCCTGCTCGATCACCACGTCCTGCTTCATGGCCTTGTACAGGCCGAACATGAACAGCACCAGCACCACCGAGAACGGCAGGCCCGCCAGCACAACCATGGTCTGCATGGCTTCGAAGTTACCGGCAAACAGCAGGCCGATCGTGACCAGAGTGATCACCACGGACCAGAACACCACCATCCAGTGCGGGGCATCCTCGTCGACCTTGCCGCCTGTGCACGACAGGTTGGCCATCATCACCGCGCCGGAGTCGGCCGGGGTGAGGAACAGCACGAAACCGACGAACACTGCCACACCAATGACGATCTTGGCTGCCGGGAAGTATTCCAGCAACTGGTAGATCGACATCGATGGCTGTTCCAGCGCAGTCTTGCCCAGCTCCACGGCGCCCTGGTTGATCACCAGGTCCAGTGCGGTGTTGCCGAAGATCGACAGCCAAGCCAGGGTGAAGCCCAGCGGGATCAGCAGCACACCCATCACCAGTTGGCGCACGGTGCGGCCCTTGGAAATACGCGCAATGAACATGCCGACGAACGGGCCCCAGGAGATCCACCAGGCCCAGTAGAACACGGTCCACAGGCCCAGCCAGCGCTCCGACTTGCCGGCTTCGCCTTCATACACATAGAGGTCGAAGGTTTTCAGCACGATGCCGTTGAGGTAGTCGCCAACGTTCTGCACGAAGCCGTTGAGCAGGTGCAGGGTCTCGCCGCCCAGCAGCACGAAGATCAACAGGCCACTGAACAGCATGATGTTCAGGTTGGACAGGCGGCGAATGCCGTTTTCCACACCCGATACCGCTGCCACGGTAGCCACGCCAGCCATGACCAGGATCACCACCAGCAGGTTGGTCTTGCTGTGGTCCATGCCGAACAGGTATTCCAGGCCGGACGACACCTGCATCGCGCCGATGCCCAAGTTGGTCACCAGGCCCAGCAGGGTGACGAACATGCCGAAGATGTCGACGGCGTTGCCGGCAGCGCCCTTGACCCAACGCTCGCCCACCAGCGGGTACAGCGCCGAACGCAGTGCCAGCGGCTGGTTGTGACGGTAGGCAAAGTAACCCACGGCCAGGCCCACCAGGGCATAGATCGCCCAGCCGTGCAGGCCCCAGTGCAGGAAGGTCAGCTGCAGGCCCTGGCGCGCGGCCTCGAGGCTGGCAGGAGTGCCCTCCGGTGGGTTGAAGTAGTGGTCCAGGGGCTCGGAGGCGCCGAAGTACAGCAGCGAAATACCGATACCGGACGAGAACAGCATGCCGGCCCAGGCGCCGTAGCTGAAGTCAGGCTGGTCGTCCTTGCCACCCAGCTTGAGGCTGCCGTAGTCGGAGAAAGCCAGGTAGACGACGAACAGCAGGTATCCGCAGATGACCAGCATGTAGTACCAGCCAAAGGTGCGCGTCAGCCACTTCTGGGCCACGCCCAGCACCTGGCCGGCAGTTTCGGGTACAGCGATCAGCAAGGCAGTCAGAACAAGGATCATCAGCGCGGAGGTGAAGAACACCACGCGGTTGACCCGTACCCTCTCGGCGGGGGGCTTGGTAAGTGAGGCAGAACTCATTGCACGAATGCTCCGGGCAGTGCGGCTGTGGAGGCTAATCAGTCTTTCCCGAGCAATTGGTGGAATATCCCCACTGCATCAGGTGTTATAAAAGAACCCTGGAAACCGTGATCCCGAATCGATACGTTGCCAAAAACAGACAGGTGGCCTGCTGAAAATGCCACGCCTCAACGGAGGTGCGCGCATTCGTCACAGATCACCCCGCCCGCTCCAAGGGCCTGTCGCAGGGCCAATGGCCGTACGGCAGAATCTGCATTTCGCATCGCTCATGCCCGTCAACACCTTGTATTCCGGGGGTTACGCGATTTCCTGGGGTGTCAATCCGTGCCGTCTCGACCGCCTGAAAAACTGTCAATGGCACAAATTGTCGCAGAGCTTATTCTTTATTGATTGAACGTTCAATCAAAACAAAATAGACTGGCCTTCGCCGAGTCAGCCGCCTGTCGTCTGCTCGCAGGCCTGAGGAGATAGCAAGATGCCCAAGGTCGGTATGCAACCCATCCGGCGCCAGCAGTTGATCGAAGCCACATTGCAGGCGGTCGATCAGGTCGGACTGGGGGACGCCAGCATTGCGCTGATTGCCCGTTTGGCCGGTGTGTCGAACGGCATCATCAGTCACTACTTTCGGGACAAGAACGGCCTGATCGCAGCGACGATGGGTTACATCATGAGCATGCTCAACGAAGGCGTCAGAGCACGTCGCCAGGCCCTGAAAGACGACAGCCCGCGCGCTCACCTGAAAGTGATCATCGAGGGCAACTTCGATGCCAGCCAGGTAAACGGCCCGGCAATGAAAACCTGGTTGGCCTTCTGGGCTTCCAGCATGCACCAGCCCGATTTGCACAGGTTGCAGCGGATCAACGACCACCGCTTGTATTCCAACCTGTGCTGCCAGTTCCGCCGCGCCCTGCCGCTTTACCATGCGCGTAAGGCAGCCCGCGGCCTGGCAGCCCTGATCGACGGTTTGTGGCTGCGTGGTGCCCTGTCGGGTGATGCATTCGACACCGACCAGGCGATACGGATTGCTTACGAATACATGGATCTACAACTGGCTAAGCAGCACACCCTGGGCACCAACGACCAGGCCGCTGAACAAGCGCGCACGGCACTTGCCAACCCGGCAGGAGCGTGACGCGCAAGCCAAACCACACACTGCACTTGCGAGGACACTATGGCCCGTTTCGGAACGCAAAAACTCTACATTGATGGCGCTTACGTCGACGCTGGCAGCGATGCCACTTTCGAGGCCATCAACCCGGCCACCGGCGAAGTCCTCGCCCACGTGCAACGTGCTACCGAGGCTGACGTCGAGAAGGCCGTGGAAAGCGCCGAGCGTGGCCAGAAAGTCTGGGCTGCGATGACTGCCATGCAGCGTTCGCGCATCCTGCGCCGCGCCGTCGACATCCTGCGCGAGCGCAACGACGAGCTGGCCATGCTGGAAACCTTGGACACCGGCAAGTCGTACTCCGAAACCCGCTACGTCGACATCGTCACCGGTGCCGACGTGCTGGAGTACTACGCAGGCCTGGTACCGGCCATCGAAGGCGAGCAGATCCCGCTGCGCGAATCGTCCTTCGTCTACACCCGCCGCGAGCCGCTGGGCGTAACCGTGGGTATCGGTGCCTGGAACTACCCGATCCAGATCGCCCTGTGGAAATCTGCCCCGGCCCTGGCCGCTGGCAACGCGATGATCTTCAAACCGTCGGAAGTCACCTCGCTGACCACCCTGAAACTGGCCGAGATCTACACCGAAGCCGGCCTGCCAAACGGCGTGTTCAACGTTCTGACCGGCAGCGGCCGCGAAGTCGGCACCTGGCTGACCGAGCACCCGCGCATCGAGAAAGTGTCTTTCACCGGCGGTACCACCACCGGCAAGAAAGTCATGGCCAGCGCCTCCAGCTCTTCGCTGAAGGAAGTGACCATGGAACTGGGCGGCAAGTCGCCTCTGATCATCTGTGCCGACGCCGATCTGGACAAGGCCGCTGACATCGCCATGATGGCCAACTTCTACAGCTCGGGCCAGGTGTGCACCAACGGCACCCGCGTGTTCATCCCGGCTGAAATGAAGGCGGCCTTCGAAGCCAAGATCGCCGAGCGCGTTGCCCGCATCCGCGTTGGCAACCCGGAAGACGAAAACACCAACTTCGGCCCGCTGGTCAGCTTCCAGCACATGGAAAGCGTGCTGGGCTACATCGCCAAAGGCAAGGAAGAAGGTGCCCGCGTGCTGTGCGGCGGCGAGCGTCTGACTGCCGGTGACTTCGCCAAAGGTGCCTTCGTTGCGCCGACAGTGTTCACCGACTGCACCGACGACATGACCATCGTCAAGGAAGAGATCTTCGGCCCGGTGATGAGCATCCTCACCTACGAAACCGAAGAAGAAGTGATCCGCCGTGCCAACGACACCGACTACGGCCTGGCCGCCGGCGTCTGCACCAACGACATCACCCGCGCCCACCGCATCATCCACAAGCTCGAAGCCGGTATCTGCTGGATCAACGCCTGGGGTGAATCGCCGGCCGAAATGCCGGTAGGTGGCTACAAGCAGTCGGGCGTCGGCCGTGAAAACGGCGTCAGCTCGCTGGCTCAATACACTCGCATCAAGTCGGTCCAGGTCGAGCTGGGCGGCTACAACTCGGTTTTCTGAACCCTGTCTAGCCCCGCCCGTGCCACCGCGCACGGGCGTACCCGCTCCCCGATCACCGCCAACACGAGGGTACTTTCATGTCCCAAGAATTCGATTACATCATCGTCGGTGCCGGCTCGGCCGGTAACACCCTGGCGACCCGCCTGACCGAAGACGCCGGCGTCACCGTATTGCTGCTGGAAGCCGGTGGCCCCGACTACCGCTTCGACTTCCGCACCCAGATGCCAGCCGCCCTGGCCTTCCCGCTGCAAGGCCGCCGCTACAACTGGGCCTACGAGACCGACCCGGAGCCGTACATGGACGGCCGCCGCATGGAATGTGGCCGTGGCAAGGGCCTGGGTGGCTCGTCGCTGATCAACGGCATGTGCTACATCCGCGGCAACGCCATGGACTTCGACGGCTGGGCAGAACTGCCAGGCCTGGAAGACTGGACCTACCTCGACTGCCTGCCGTACTTCCGCAAAGCCGAAACCCGTGATATCGGCCCTAACGATTACCACGGCGGTGATGGCCCGGTCAGTGTCGCCACGCCAAAGGCTGGCAACAACCCGCTGTTCCACGCCATGGTTGAAGCAGGTGTGCAAGCCGGTTACCCGCGCACCGAAGACCTCAATGGCTATCAACAGGAAGGCTTCGGCCCGATGGACCGTTCGGTGACCAAGAACGGCCGCCGCTCCAGCACCGCCCGTGGCTACCTGGACCAGGCCAAGAAACGCCCGAACCTGACCATCGTCACCCACGCCCTGAGCGACCGCGTGCTGTTCGACGGCAAGCGCGCCGTAGGCGTGACCTACCTGGTCGGCGACAGCGAAGAACGCGTTGAAGCCCGCGCCCGCAAGGAAGTGATCGTCAGCTCTGGCGCCATCGCTTCGCCGCAGCTGCTGCAGCGCTCCGGCGTCGGCCCGCGCGCCCTGCTGGAAAGCCTCGACATCCCGGTTGTGCACGACCTTCCGGGCGTTGGTGAAAACCTTCAGGACCACCTGGAACTGTACCTGCAGTACGCCTGCACCCAGCCGGTATCGCTGTACCCATCGCTGCTGTGGTGGAACCAGCCGGCCATCGGTGCCGAGTGGCTGTTCAATGGCACCGGCATCGGCGCCAGCAACCAGTTCGAGGCCGGTGGTTTCATTCGTACCCGCCCTGAGTTCAAGTGGCCGAACATCCAGTACCACTTCCTGCCGGTTGCGATTAACTACAACGGCTCCAATGGCGTGAAGGAACATGGCTTCCAGGCGCACATGGGCTCCATGCGCTCGCCTGCCCGTGGCCGCATCCAGGCCAAGTCGAAAGACCCGCGCCAGCACCCGAGCATCCTGTTCAACTACATGTCCACCGAGCAGGACTGGCAGGAATTCCGTGACGGCATTCGCCTGACCCGTGAAATCATGGCCCAGCCGGCGCTGGACCCGTACCGTGGCCGCGAAATCAGCCCGGGCGCCGACGTGCAAACCGACGAGCAGCTGGACAAGTTCATCCGCGAGCACGCCGAAACTGCCTTCCACCCGTCCTGCTCGTGCAAGATGGGCACCGACGACATGGCGGTGGTCGACGGCGAAGGCCGCGTGCACGGCATGAAGGGCCTGCGCGTGGTCGATGCCTCGATCATGCCGCTGATCATCACCGGCAACCTCAACGCCACCACGATCATGATCGCCGAGAAGATTTCGGACAAGATCCGTGGCCGCAAGCCACTGCCGCGCAGCACCGCCAAGTACTACGTGGCGGGCGATGCGCCAGTGAAAGGCAAGCCGATGCGTGAAGTGAAGCAGGGCTGAGGCCTTGATCAGGGGCCGCTCAGCGGCCCCTTTCACGTGCGCTCAGGAGGGCAGCGCAAAGAATGTGCGCATCAACGAATCATCCTCCGTGCCCAGCCGCATCGCCAGTGCCTGGCGATCGAACAGCTTGCCTGTGCGCATATCACGCACTGCCTTGCCGCTTGGCGCCTGCGCCAGCGCCTTCAGGCACACCTCGGTAAAGCGATAATTGTGCCCTTGAACGGCCGTCACCTTTTCCACTTGCAGGTAGCGCCCGGGCATCATCAAAGACTCCGCCTCATCCGGTCGCCTTGAGAAGGGCCCGATAGGCGTCGCCTGCATATCCTCGCCCGGCTCCAACACATAAACCAACGCGTTTTCATCAAAAACATCCCTGCCACTGATTTGAGCCTGCGGGTCGTTGAAAACCTCCCAGAGGGCATAGGGATTTTCCGTGAATGACGTGAAGTCGGTGGTCACCAGCACATCACCCACTTCCATGGCACCCTCACCAACTGCCTGAAAACCCGTGCCCCGCAGGCTGGAGGCAGCCCGATACAGCCTCACTTGATTAGTCACGCCGATTTGCCCAAGTGCGTGAGAAAGCGCATGGCTGCGCTGGATATGCGCGGCGCGCGTGCCCTCTAGCGGCATACCCCGCCACAGGTTGTTGTAACGCTCCGGCGAGCTGGTGTACTCGGCAATGGCGGGCGAGCCAAAGCCGTGCTCATCGCGAAAGACGGGGTAGGGTTCACTGAAGGCATCCAGATACTCGCCATTGGGCCCCAAGGCATCGAGATCAGCCCACGGTACCGCGCCCAACAGAGCTTGCTGGCGGGCCAGCGCCTGATCCGACACCGCCAGCAATTCATCCGCCGCCGGGGCCATGTAAAGCCCCCAGTCGACCTTGGCGGCAGAGGCTTGCGCCTGACCAGCCACCCGCGGGGGGACGTGGCCATCGGTAAACAGCTCGCTGGCTCGCAGCATGGCTATATCAAGCAGGATGAACAGGATATCCGTCAGTACTGACCACCATGCTGCTGTGCGCCAGGCCTGCTTGCCATTGATTGCCCGGTCCAGGTGCAGAGCCAGGCTTGCGGTGCCCAGACCGAGCGATGCCAATATCACTGGCCAGCCAAGCGGCGCCATCGGCGCAATTATAAAACTCGCTGCTTGCAAGCCCGACAGCCAATCGGCCTTGCGCAACTGTGCGTTGGTGGTCAGCCGTTCGTGAGCGTCGCTGGTCAGATCATCCATCACCGCATCACGTAGACGAACGAACAGGTCCCCTTCAATGGACTGCCCCAAGATGGCGGTGTCACCTCGCGACTGAGCGAGCAACTTGAAGTAATTGCGTAGTCGCGGGCGTAGCGACTGCGCCAGTACCCCGTCCCCGACGAACAGCCTGACCAGCCGCTCTCGCCCCACCGTCGTGGCGGCCTGGTCAAGCCATCCACTCCTGAAACGCATGACGATCGTCGAACACCTGCACCACAGCCTGAACATCGGCAAGATAGAGGCACAGCCTGCCAGTCTTCAGCTTGCGCAAGAACATCAGCTTGGCGCTGATACTGCCAATGACAAGCGCGTTCCACCCAGATTGAGCACTCGCTTGCCGGGCGAGTCGCAAGGCTTTTACGGTAGTCGGCAGTGCGGGTGCAGCGAGCGTCACCCCCATTAGCTCCTGGCGCTCATGTTCGCTCAACCCAGATTGGCCCACAGCAGCCATGAAGCGGGCACGGGCCAGCACACAGTAGTCTTCGCCATGCCGTGCTCGAAACGTGCCCAGCGCCTCGGTGTAGCGCCCTGCAAAGTCCAACCGCCAGAACGCCTTCAGTACTTGCTGAGGGTCGAGCCGCACTTCGTTGCGCTCGTCGTAAACTGCGTGGCTGGCATCCACCCGGTAGAAGCCACCGTAAATACTCAACTCGTCAGCACTGGCCTGCTGCTGCGGGCTGAATCGCTGGATAACCAGTTCGGTAAGGCTCAAAGACCGCAGTGGCGGCCCATTGTGACGCCAGCCGGTGAAGCTCAACGAACTGCTGGCCGCCGACTGGAACTCGTGCCAATAGAGCCCGTCCGGATCCACCCAGTACCCCAGTTGGCGGTGAAGCACGTGGCCCGCCGCCTGGCGCGCCAGATTGTGCAAATCAGGAAATTGCCCGAGCAGGCGCTGGGCCACCTGGGCGAGAGAAGTGGTTTCTTTGACATTCATGTCACTTGGCTGCCTGACAGTGGGCGAACCATTACAGCCGCAAGCCGCAGCGACGATGCGGTATCGCTTTACAGCCTGCGTCGGCCTCAGGTTAGAATCGATTGGCACGCGACCTGCTAGCTTTTGCTGGAAAATGCGCTACCACGTCCCTTCCCCGCTGTCTCGGAGTACCTGCCTTTGGATGCAAGCACCATCAACAGCCTGTTCCTGATCGGCGCATTGCTGGTGGGTGCAAGTATCCTGGTCAGCTCGCTATCGTCGCGCCTGGGCATCCCTATTCTGGTCATCATCCTCGCCGTCGGCATGCTCGCCGGTGTCGATGGTGGCGGCATCATCTTCAACAATTACCCAACCGCCTACCTGGTGGGCAACCTGGCACTGGCCGTCATCCTGCTTGACGGTGGCCTGCGTACGCGGGTGGCAAGCTTCCGCGTGGCGCTGTGGCCGGCGCTGTCGCTGGCCACGGTCGGGGTGATGATCACCACCGCCCTCACCGGCCTGATCGCCGCCTGGCTGTTCAACCTGAGCCTGATCCAGGGCCTGCTGATCGGCGCCATCGTCGGCTCCACCGACGCCGCTGCAGTGTTCTCACTGCTTGGCGGCAAAGGCCTGAACGAGCGGGTTTCCGCTACCCTCGAGATCGAGTCGGGCAGCAACGACCCGATGGCGGTGTTCCTCACTGTCACCTTGATCGACATGATCGCCAGCGGCGAGACCGGCCTGCACTGGAGCCTGCTGGGCCACTTGCTGCGTGAGTTCGGTATCGGCGCGCTGCTGGGCCTGGGTGGCGGCTGGCTGATGCTGCAACTGGTCAACCGTATCAATCTGGCCGGCGGCCTGTACCCCATTCTGGTAGTGGCCGGCGGCCTGGTAATGTTCTCGCTGACCAACGCCCTGCATGGTAGCGGCTTCCTCGCCGTCTACCTGTGCGGCCTGGTGCTGGGCAACAAGCCGATCCGTAGCCGCCATGGCATCCTGCATATGCTCGACGGCATGGCCTGGCTGGCCCAGATCGGCATGTTCCTGGTGCTGGGGTTGCTGGTCACGCCGCACGACCTGCTGCCCATCGCCCTGCCGGCACTGGGCCTGGCGCTGTGGATGATCCTGGTGGCGCGGCCACTGTCGGTGGTCGCGGCCCTGCTGCCGTTCAAGGCTTTTCACGGCCGCGAAAAGGGCTTCATTTCGTGGGTCGGCCTGCGCGGCGCGGTACCGATCATTCTGGCGGTGTTCCCGCTGATGGCGGGCCTGCCAGACGCCCAGCTGTTCTTCAACCTGGCGTTCTTCATCGTGCTGGTGTCACTGCTGGTGCAGGGCACCAGCCTGCCGTGGATGGCCAAGCTGCTGAAAGTGACCGTACCGCCAGACCCGGCGCCGATTTCCCGCTCCGCCCTGGAAGTGCACATCACCAGCGAGTGGGAAATGTTCGTCTACCGCCTGGGCGCCGAAAAGTGGTGCATCGGTGCCGCCCTGCGCGAGCTGAAAATGCCCGAAGGCACACGGATTGCCGCGCTGTTCCGTGGCGAGCAACTGCTGCACCCGTCGGGCAGCACCGTGCTGGAAGTGGGCGACATGCTCTGCGTGATCGGCCACGAGCACAACCTGCCGGCCCTCGGCAAATTGTTCAGCCAAGCGCCACAGCGTGGCCTGGACCTGCGTTTCTTCGGCGACTTCGTGCTCGAAGGCGATGCCGAACTGGGTGCGGTGGCAGCGTTGTATGGCCTGAAGCTCGATGGCCTCGACGCGAAAATGCCGCTGGCGCAGTTCATCCGACAGAAGGTCGGAGGCGCTCCAGTAGTAGGGGACCAGGTCGAATGGCATGGCACGATCTGGACCGTGGCAACCATGGACGGGAACAAGATCCAGAAAGTAGGCGTCAGATTCCCCGAAGGAACGCGACCCGGACCAGGATTGTTCCTCTAAACTTCGTTTCAGCCGGATCCACAAGTAGTCTGCCTATGTCCCTGCGCGTGTACCTTCGCACAGCCCTGCTCGGGTTGTGCCTGTCCCTTTCTTTTGCGGCTGGCGCGGCAGAAGTCCCGACCACCGCCAGTATCCAGAACAGCCTCGACAAGATCGCCGAGCGCAAGCTGCCCGAGGCAGACCAGAAGGCGCTGCAGCAGGTGCTCGAACAAACGTTGAGCCTGCTTGCTGCCAAGGAAGACAACGAAAAGAAACTGGCTGCACTGAAGCAGCAGCTGAGCAGTGCCCCCAAGGAGACCAGCGACAGCCAGAAGGAGTTGGCCAAGCTCAAGGAAACCAAGGCACAACCGGTGGCACAGCGCTACGCCAACCTCACCGTGCCACAGCTTGAGCAGATGCTCAGCGAACGCAACACGCAGCAGGGCGAGCTGCAAAAGGCGCTGTCTGAAGCCAACAGCCTGATCATCAACTCGCAAACCCGCCCCGAGCGCGCCCAGGCCGAGATCAGCAGCAGCCAGACCCGCACCCAGCAGATCAACAACATCCTCAAAACCGGCAAGGACGGTGGCAAAGCCATCAATGCCGACCAGCGCAACCAGCTCAACGCCGAGCTGGCCTCGCTCAACGCGCTGACCCTTCTGCGCCGCCAGGAACTGGCCGGCAACAGCCTGCTGCAAGACCTCGGCAATGCGCGTCACGACCTGCTGGTCGAGCGCGCTGCCCGCCTGGAGCAGGAAATCCAGGACCTGCAGACGCTGATCAACGCCAAACGCCTGGCCCAGTCCCAGGAAGCCGTCACCCAGCAGTCGATCGAGGCTCAGAAGGCCGGCGGCAGCAGCCTGCTGGCCACTGAAAGCGCGATCAACCTCAAGCTTTCCGACTACCTGCTCAAGAGCACCGATCGCCTTAACGAACTGACCCAGCAGAACCTGCGCACCAAGCAGCAGCTCGACAGCCTGACCCAGGCCGACCAGGCGCTTGACGAGCAGATCAACGTGCTCAAGGGAAGCCTGCTGCTGTCGAAGATTCTCTATAAACAGAAACAGACACTGCCGCACCTGAAGGTCGACCGCGACCTGGCCGACCAGATCGCCGACACCCGCCTGTACCAGTTCGAAGTCAACCAGCAACGCGAGCAGATGAGCAGCCCGGTCACCTACGTCGACAAGCTGCTGGCGGCGCAACCGCAGGAAGCTGTGACACCGCAGCTGCGCAAGGCCCTGCTGGAAGTGGCCATCACCCGCAGCGACCTGTTGGAGCGGCTGAACCGCGAGCTGTCGGCGCTGCTCAACGAATCGATCACCCTGCAGCTCAACCAGAAGCAGCTGCTGGGCACCGCGCAGAGCCTGCGCACCACCCTCGACGAGCAAATGTTCTGGATCCCCAGCAACAAGCCGCTGGACTGGGACTGGCTGCAATACGTGCCAGAGCGCCTGGCCGACCAGGTCGCCAACCTGCCATGGGGCTCCAGCCTGAAAGAGCTGGCCGATGGCCTGAGCCAGCGCCCGTTGCTGTTCCTGCCGCTGCTGTTGGTGATCGGCGCGCTGTTGTGGCGGCGCAAATACCTTTACCAACGGTTAGGCAAAGTGCACCAGGATATCGGCCACTTCCGCCGTGACAGCCAATGGCACACGCCCCAGGCAATCCTTATCAACATTCTGCTGGCGATGCCGGTCAGCCTTGGTCTGGCGCTGTGCAGCTACGCCTTGCAGATCGACGCCCGCGGGCAAAACGCCAACCTGGGCGCCGCACTCTGGCAGCTGGCCCAGGCCTGGCTGGTGTTCTACACCGCCTACCGTATCCTCGCACCCGGTGGCGTGGCGGAAGTCCACTTCCGCTGGCACAAACCACAGGTCGAGTTCCTGCGCGGCTGGGTTCGCCGCCTGGGCACCGTGGTGCTGGCACTGGTCGGCGTGGTGGCGGTGGCCGAGCACCAACCTTCGGCACTGGCAGACGACGTGTTGGGCATCGGCGTGGTGCTGACCTGCTATGCGCTGATGGCCTGGCTGCTCAGCCGTCTGCTGCTCAGCAGCCCGGCACACCGTGACACCTCGCTGTTCCGCAGGGCGGTGGGGGTAGCATTCACCGCCCTGCCCATCGCCCTGTTCGTCGCCGTGTGCTTCGGCTACTACTACACGGCACTGAAGCTTACCGACCGACTCATCTACACCCTGTACCTGCTGCTGTTCTGGTTGGTGATCGAGGCCGCTTTTGTGCGCGGTCTGTCGGTGGCTGCACGACGCCTGGCCTACCAGCGTGCGTTGACCAAGCGTGCGGCAGCCAAGGAAGGGCTGGATGGCGAAGTCATCACCGAGGAGCCAACGCTGGATATCGAACAGGTCAACCAGCAGTCGCTACGCCTGATCCGCCTGGCCCTGCTCGGCGGCTTCATCGCCGGCCTGTACTGGGTATGGGCCGACCTGATCTCGGTGTTCGCCTACCTCAACAATTTCGTCCTCTACGAATACACCAGCGGCACCGGCGCCGCCGCCAGCATGGTACCGATCAGCCTCGGCGACCTGCTCGGCGCGCTGGTGATCGTCGGCATCACCTTCGCCCTGGCCGGCAACTTGCCGGGCCTGCTGGAGGTACTGGTGCTGTCTCGCCTGAACCTGGCCCAGGGCAGTGCCTACGCCACCACCACGCTGTTGTCGTACACCATCGTCGGCATCGGCATCGTCAGCACCCTGTCGACCCTGGGGGTGAGCTGGGACAAGCTGCAATGGCTGGTGGCCGCGCTGTCAGTAGGGCTTGGCTTCGGCATGCAGGAAATCTTCGCCAACTTCATCTCCGGCATCATGATCCTGTTCGAGCGCCCGGTACGGATTGGCGACACCATCACCATCGGCAACCTGTCGGGCACGGTAAGCAAGATCCGCATCCGTGCCACCACCATCACCGACTTCGACCGCAAGGACATCATCGTCCCCAACAAGACCTTCATCACTGGCCAACTGATCAACTGGTCGCTGACCGATACGGTCACCCGGGTGACGCTGAAGCTGGGCATCGACTATGGCTCAGACCTCGACCTGGTGCGCGACCTGCTGCTCAAGGGCGCGCATGAGAACCCACGCGTGCTCAAGGACCCGGAACCGATCGTGTACTTCCTCAACTTCGGCGAAAGCTCGCTGGACCACGAACTGCGCATGCACGTCCGTGACCTGGGCGACCGCAACCCGACGCTGGACGAGATCAACCGCTACATCAACCGCGAGTTCAAGGCCCACAACATCAAGATCTCGGTACGCCAGGTAGAGGTATTCCTGATGGACGCGAAGGGCGGCAAACAGCAATTGATTCCGATGGAACAGCCGAAATCGGATGGCACTGCTTCGGCCTGAATGGGCTCGAATACTTTATTGTGTGCAAAATGGCTGCGAGGGCTTCGCCCTCGTTCGCGGGTGAACCCGCTCCTACACAGGGACCGCACGGCTTTCAGGCGCTGCATGTTCTTTGTAGGGGCGGGTTCACCCGCGAAGGGCCGCCAAGCGGCCCCATAGGCACCGATTCCAAGGAGCAGTCCCGTGAAAGCCCTCGACCAACTCACCTTCGACAACCGCTTCGCCCGCCTGGGCGATGCGTTCTCCACCCAGGTGCTGCCCGAGCCCATTGCAGACCCGCGCCTGGTGGTAGCGAGCGAGTCGGCCATGGCCTTGCTCGACCTCGACCCCGCCCAGGCCGAGCTGCCGGTGTTCGCCGAACTGTTCAGCGGCCACAAACTGTGGGAAGAGGCCGACCCTCGGGCGATGGTTTATTCCGGCCACCAGTTCGGCTCGTACAACCCGCGTCTGGGCGACGGCCGTGGCCTGCTGCTGGCCGAAGTGCTCAACGACGCAGGCGAACACTGGGACCTGCACCTCAAGGGCGCCGGCCAGACACCCTACTCCCGCATGGGTGACGGCCGCGCCGTACTGCGCTCGTCGATTCGCGAGTTTCTCGCCTCCGAGGCCCTGCACGCCCTGGGTATCGCTACCAGCCGGGCACTGTGCGTAATCGGTTCCAGCACCCCGGTGTGGCGCGAAACCCGTGAAAGCGCGGCCATGCTGACGCGCCTGGCGCAGAGCCATGTGCGTTTCGGTCATTTCGAGTACTTCTACTACACCAAGCAGCCCGAGCAGCAGCGCGTGTTGATCGACCACGTGCTGGAACAGCACTATCCCGAATGCCGTGACGCCGAGCAGCCTTACCTGGCCATGTTCCGCACCATCGTCGAGCGCAATGCCGAACTGATCGCCCGCTGGCAGGCGTATGGCTTCTGCCACGGCGTGATGAACACCGACAACATGTCGATCCTCGGCATCACCTTCGATTTTGGCCCCTACGCGTTCCTGGATGACTTCGACGCCAACTTCATCTGCAACCACTCCGACGATCGAGGCCGCTACAGCTACGCCAACCAGGTGCCCATCGCCCACTGGAACCTCAGCGCGCTGGCCCAGGCACTGACCACCGTGATCGAAGTTGAGCCGCTGAAGGAAGCGTTGGGCCTGTTCCTGCCGCTGTACCAGGCCCATTACCTGGACCTGATGCGCCGGCGCCTGGGGCTGACCACCGCCGAAGATGATGACATGGCGCTGGTCGAGCGCCTGCTGCAGTGCATGCAACGCGGTGGCGTGGACTACAGCCTGTTCTTCCGCAAACTGGGTGAGCAGCCGGTGGCCGAGGCGCTGAAGGTGGCGCGCGATGACTTTATCGACCTGGCCGGCTTCGATGCCTGGGGCGCAGACTACCTGGCCCGCTGTGGGCGTGAGCCCGGCAATGCCGAAGGCCGCCGTGAACGGATGCATGCGGTAAACCCGCTGTACGTGTTGCGCAACTACCTGGCGCAGAAAGCCATCGAAGCGGCCGAGACGGGGGACTACAGTGAAGTTCGACGGCTGCACCAAGTCCTGACCAGGCCGTTCGAGGAACAGCCCGGGATGCAGGCCTACGCCGAGCGACCGCCGGAGTGGGGCAAGCACCTGGAAATCAGCTGCTCTTCCTGATTAGCGCCGAATCCTGAGCGGTTTTACCGGCGAAGCCGGTGCCATGCACCGCGTCGCATTCTTCGCGGGTGAACCCGCTCCTACAGGGAACCGCGATAGACCTACTGGAGATGAAATGACCGACCCACTGGTAATCCCCTGCCCCCACTGCAACGGCCTCAACCGCCTGCCCGCCGACCGCCTGGGCGATGCGCCGAAATGCGGTCGCTGCAAACAGGACGTGCTGTTGAGCACCCCTTTCGAGCTCACCGAAGCCAGCTATGCCAGCCAGATCAAAGGCGACCTGCCGCTGCTGGTCGACATCTGGGCCGACTGGTGCGGCCCGTGCAAGTCATTTGCCCCCACCTTCGAAGAGGCCGCCCGGAAGCTTGCTGGCCGCTGCCGCCTGGCCAAGCTCGACAGCGAAGCCAACCGTAACCTCGCAGGGCAACTGGGCATACGCTCGATCCCCAGCCTGCTGCTGTTCAAGAACGGCCGCGAAGTCAGCCGCCAGGCCGGGGCGTTTCCACTCCAGTCCCTGCTGGAGTGGCTGCGTAACCACGGGGTTTAAGCATTCTCCTCAAGCAGCGAATGCAACTCGACAAACTGCAGAGTCAGCTTGTGCCGCGGCTCCAGGTGAATCAGCGGCAGGCTGGCGTGGTGCGATTCGCGCATTTTCACCGAGCTGCCCAAGTACACCGGCAGCACCGGTAACCCTTCGGCCAGCAGTTCGTCGAGCATCTGCTGTGGCAGGCTGGCACGTGACTGGAACTGGTTGACCACGATGCCTTCGACCACCAGGTCTTCGTTGTGGTCTTCCTTGAGGTCTTCGATCTCGGCCAGCAGGCCATACAGGGCCTGGCGCGAAAAGCTGTCGCAGTCGAAGGGGATCAGCACGCGATCGGCAGCGATCAGCGCAGAAACCGCATAGAAATTAAGCGCCGGCGGGGTATCGATGTAGATACGCTCGTAATCCTCGTCCAGCTCGTCGAGCAACTTGCGCAGCTTGTTGATCTTGTGTTTTGCCTCCAGCTTTGGCTGCAGGTCGGCCAGCTCGGCAGTGGCGGTGACCACATGCAGATTGTCGAATGGGGTTTCGTAGATATCGACCTTGTTCTTCTTGCTGAACGGCCCGCTGGAAAGGCTTTGCTTGAAGAAGTCGGCGATGCCCATGGGGATGTCCTCGCCGGTCAGGCCGGTGAGGTATTGGGTCGAGTTCGCCTGGGCATCCAGGTCGATCAACAAGGTCCGGTAGCCTTCATTGGCACTGACCGCCGCCAGGTTGCAGGCAATGCTCGACTTGCCCACGCCACCTTTCTGATTGAACACCACGCGCCGCATGATTGACCTCCGTGTATCAACGAATGCCCGAGTATGTGGCGGCAGTGGGGCAATGACCAGTGCCATTTGACCAGCATCACGCCTGACCGACCACCTGCCCTGTCAACAACTCGGCAAATGCCTTGGCCATCACCGAATGGCCGCGCTCACGCTGCACCAGCCACACCGCCGACATCGCCTCTTCATCGAGCAAGGTGCGGTACACCACCCCTTCTATACGCATGCGCTGGAACGACGCCGGCAGCACCGACACCCCCAGCCCCGCCGAGACCAGGCCGATGATGGTCATCGCTTCCCCTGCCTCTTGCGCAAAATGGGGGCTGAAACCCGCATGCCGCGCCAGGCTCAGCAATTGTGCATGCAAGCCGCTGCCATAACTGCGCGGGAAGAACACGAAGGGCTCAGGGGCCAACGCCGCCATGTAGACGCCTTGCTCAGTGCCCTCGGCCAGCGGATGCGAGGCATTGATCACCGCCACCAACGGTTCTCGGAACAACTCGGTGGCCACCAACCCTTCCGGCAGCGGCATCGGCCGCATCAACCCCACCTCGATGGACTCGTCGAATACCCCTTCGGCAACATCACGGCTGCTCATTTCCTTGAGGTTCAGGTGCACCGCCGGAAAGCGCTGACGGAAGGCGTGAATGGCCTTGGGGATTTTCGAGGTGAACGGGGCCGAGGAGGTGAAACCGATTTTCATCTCCCCCAGCTCGCCCAACTGCGCACGCCGGGCGACATCCGCGGCCTTCTCCACCTGCGCCAATACCTGGCGCGCTTCCTCGAGGAACAATCGCCCGGCCTCGCTCAGTTCGACACGACGGTTGGTCCGGTCGAACAGCCGGGCCCCCAACTCCTGCTCCAGGGCCTGGATCTGCTGACTCAAGGGCGGCTGGGAAATACCCAGCTGCTGGGCGGCGCGGCCAAAGTGCAGCTCTTCGGCCACAGCAATGAAGTAACGCAGATGACGCAGTTCCATGATCCGCTCCAAACAAGTCGCCAAACATCTCAAATAGGTCGAACAATATATTGGATCTAATCGTTAGCCAGCTATATGCTTTTTTCATTGCGCCAGAGGTACCCGCCCGTGAAAACTGCAGTAGCCCCCCTCCTCCTTGAGCCAAAACCTGCCATCCTGACCGAAATGTGGATCGAAAAAGGCACACCCGCCTTCATGAAAACCGTGCTGGCCTTGTTCAGCGGCGGTTTCGCCACCTTCGCCTTGCTGTACTGCGTACAGCCGATGATGCCTCTGCTATCCAGGGAGTTTGCCATCAATGCGGCGCAGAGCAGCCTGGTGCTGTCGGTGTCCACCGCCATGCTGGCGTTCGGCCTGCTGATCACCGGCCCCATTTCTGACCGCATCGGACGCAAGCCCGTGATGGTGTTCGCGCTGGTCTGCGCCGCACTGTCCACCTTGGCCAGCGCAGTGATGCCCAGCTGGGAGCTGGTACTGGCCACCCGCGCATTGGTCGGCCTGTCGCTGAGCGGCCTGGCGGCAGTGGCGATGACCTACCTGAGCGAAGAGATCCACCCGCAACACATTGGTCTGGCCATGGGCCTTTACATCGGCGGCAACGCGATTGGCGGCATGAGCGGGCGGCTCATCACTGGCGTACTGATCGACTTCGTCAGCTGGCACACGGCGATGCTGACCATTGGCGGCCTGGCCCTGGTGGCCGCGCTGGTGTTCTGGAAGGTGCTGCCGGAATCACGCAATTTCCGCGCACAGACGATGAACCCACGCAGCCTGCTGGACGGTTTTGTCATGCACTTCAAAGATGCAGGCCTGCCCTGGCTGTTTCTTGAAGCCTTCTTGCTGATGGGCGCCTTCGTCACCCTGTTCAACTACATCGGCTACCGCCTGCTGGCCGAGCCCTACCACATGAACCAGGCGCTGGTCGGCTTGCTGTCGGTGGTTTACCTGTCGGGTATCTACAGTTCGGCACAGGTCGGCGCGCTGGCGGACAAACTGGGCCGGCGCAAGGTGTTCTGGGCCAGTATCGTGGTAATGGCGGGTGGCTTGCTGATGACACTGGCCAGTCCGCTGGTGATGGTGATCGTGGGCATGCTGGTGTTCACCTTCGGCTTCTTTGGTGCGCACTCGGTGGCCAGCAGCTGGATCGGCCGCCGGGCGCTGAAGGCCAAGGGGCAGGCGTCGTCGCTGTACCTGTTCTGCTACTACGCTGGCTCCAGCGTGGCCGGTACGGCGGGCGGGGTGTTCTGGCACCAGTGGGGCTGGAACGGGATCGGGCTGTTCATTGGCAGCTTGCTGGCGGTGGCATTGCTGGTGGCGTTGCACCTGAGCAAGTTGCCACCCAAAACGGTGTGATGCATTCGTGGGCACGCCCGCACCCACAACCTGTGGGAGCGGGCGTGACCACGAAGAGGCCATCAGATCAGTTGATGATCTCGACAATATCCACATCCACTTCCCGGCTCATCAGGTGCTTTTCAACCTCACCGGTCAGCTTCACCTTGGTCTTGTCGTTGAACGGCGTCGGCGGCAGGTCCTCATCGTCGATCTCGACAGTGATGGTGCCGGTGTTGTCCTTGAACTCGTACTTGTCGTCGTTGTTGATCTTCTTGGTCACGAAGCCTTGCAGCACAACCGGAGTGTCATCGGCGGCGTCGTTGGCGGCGGCAACCGTGGTTACCGACTGGGCGCCAGGGCCGGTGTAGCCAGCGGCAAATGCGCCAGCGCTGAACAAGGGGGCGAGGATGAGGGCAAGATAACGGATTTTCATGAGGATCGGGTCCTGTTTCGGTTTCGATGGGACCAGATTAACGACGATCGCTGAATTAAAACTTAATGCAAAATAAAAGCCCGGCACATGACCGGGCTTATGGTTTCCGCGTGTCACCTCACTGGTGATACTGCGCCGACAGCTCGTGCACGGCGTTGATGAACACGCCGGCATGCTCCGGGTCGACTTCCGGGGTAATGCCGTGGCCAAGGTTGAACACATGACCGGTGCCGTGGCCATAGCTGGCCAGGATGCGCGCCACTTCCTTGCGAATGGCCTCGGGCTTGGCGTAAAGCACGGTCGGATCCATGTTGCCTTGCAAGGCTACTTTGTCCCCCACGCGGCGGCGGGCGTCGCCAATTTCGCAGGTCCAGTCCAGGCCCAGTGCGTCGGCACCTGCGTCGGCGATGCTTTCCAGCCACAAACCACCATTCTTGGTGAACAGGATCACCGGCACCTTGCGCCCCTCGTGCTCGCGGATCAGGCCGCTGACGATCTTGCGCATGTAGGCCAGTGAGAACTCCTGGTAGGCCGCCGCCGACAGGTTGCCGCCCCAGGTGTCGAAGATCTGCACGGCCTGGGCGCCGGCCAGGATCTGACCGTTAAGGTAGCTGGTGACCGACTGGGCCAGCTTGTCCAGCAGCAGGTGCAGGGCTTGCGGATTGTCGTAGGCCATGGCCTTGGTCTTGCGGAAGTCCTTCGACGAGCCGCCTTCGACCATGTAGGTGGCCAGGGTCCACGGGCTGCCGGAGAAGCCGATCAACGGCACACGGCCATTGAGCTCACGGCGAATGGTGCTGACCGCGTCCATCACGTAGCCGAGGTCTTTCTGTGGGTCCGGGACTGGCAGCGCTTCGATGTCGGCGGGGGTGCTGATGACCTTCTTGAAACGCGGGCCTTCGCCGGTTTCGAAGTACAGGCCCAGGCCCATGGCATCGGGAATGGTAAGGATGTCCGAGAACAGGATCGCTGCGTCCAGCGGGTAGCGGTCCAGCGGCTGCAGGGTGACCTCGCAGGCGAACTGCGGGTTCATGCACAGGCTCATGAAGTCACCGGCCTTGGCGCGGCTGGCGCGGTACTCCGGCAGGTAGCGGCCGGCCTGGCGCATCATCCACACCGGGGTGACGTCTACGGGTTGCTTGAGCAGTGCACGCAGGAAACGATCGTTCTTCAGGGCAGTCATGTCGGCATCCGGAAAAATAGTGCGGGCATTTTCTCAGACACCAGCGCAAAAGGCACGGCCATGACCATGTGTTTTGTCTATTGGATGCCACAGATCAAGCGTTTTTGTATACAAAAGCTTCGCGGGCATGCCCGCTACCACGGGTTCTACGCTTAACCCTGTGGGAGCGGGCATGCCCGCGAACAGGCCGAAAATCAGACTTCGAGGTAGTCCAGGATACCCTCGGCGGCCGTACGCCCTTCGAAGATCGCAGTCACCACCAGGTCCGAACCGCGCACCATGTCGCCACCGGCAAACACTTTCGGGTTGCTGGTCTGGTGCTTGAACTTGCCCTTCTCCGGGGCAACCACACGGCCCTGGCTGTCCAGCTGAATGCCATGCTGCTCAAACCACGGCGCCGGGCTCGGGCGGAAGCCGAAGGCGATTACCACGGCGTCTGCCGGCAGGATCTCTTCGGAGCCCGGGATTGGCTCAGGGCTGCGGCGCCCACGGGCATCAGGCTCGCCCAGGCGAGTCTCGACCACTTTGACGCCTTCGACCTTGTCCTCACCCACAATGGCGATGGGCTGGCGGTTGTAGAGGAACTTCACACCCTCTTCCTTGGCGTTCTTCACCTCTTTGCGCGAACCCGGCATGTTGGCTTCGTCACGACGATAAGCACAGGTCACTGCCTTGGCACCCTGACGGATCGAGGTACGGTTGCAGTCCATCGCGGTGTCACCACCACCCAGCACCACCACTTTCTTGCCCTGCATGTCGACGAAGTCTTCCGGCGACTTCTCGAAGCCCAGGTTGCGGTTGACGTTGGCGATCAGGAAGTCCAGTGCGTCATGCACGCCCGGCAGGTCTTCACCCGGGAAGCCGCCCTTCATGTAGGTGTAGGTACCCATGCCCATGAACACCGCGTCGTACTCGGCGAGCAGCTGTTCCATGGTCACGTCCTTGCCCACCTCGGTGTTCAGGCGGAACTCGATGCCCATGCCGGTGAACACTTCACGGCGGTTGCTGAGCACGGTCTTTTCCAGCTTGAACTCGGGGATACCGAAGGTCAGCAGGCCACCGATCTCAGGGTTTTTGTCGAACACCACCGGGGTTACCCCGGCGCGCACCAGCACGTCGGCGCAGCCCAGGCCCGCCGGGCCGGCGCCGATGATGGCAACGCGCTTGCCGGTTGGCTTGACCTTGGACATGTCCGGACGCCAGCCCATGGCGAAGGCGGTGTCGGTGATGTACTTCTCCACCGAGCCGATGGTCACCGCGCCGAAACCGTCGTTCAGGGTGCAGGCACCCTCGCACAGGCGGTCTTGCGGGCAAACACGGCCGCATACTTCCGGCAGGGTGTTGGTCTGGTGCGACAGTTCCGCCGCAGCCAGGATGTTGCCTTCGGAGACCAGCTTCAACCAGTTGGGGATGAAGTTGTGTACCGGGCACTTCCACTCGCAATACGGGTTACCGCAGCCCAGGCAGCGGTGCGCCTGCTCCACGGACTGCTGCGGCTTGAAAGGTTCGTAGATTTCCACGAACTCCTTCTTGCGCTGGCGCAGCAGCTTTTTCTTCGGGTCCTTTCGGCCCACTTCGATGAACTGGAAGTCGTTGTTCAGACGTTCAGCCATTTTTCAAAACCTCTTTACAGCAGCTGCAAGCTACACGCTGCAAGCCGCAAGACGATCACTTAAGCCGGGCAAACCTCTCACTGCCATTACGTGCAGCTCGAGGCTTGCCACTTGCAGCTGTTTTTACTGCGGGTTGGCACGGGTGCTGGACAGCAGCTGCTTCAGGTTGGCTGCCTTCGGCTTGACCAGCCAGAAGCGCCGCACGTAGTCGTCCAGGTTCTCCGAGAGCTCACGCCCCCACTCGCTGCCGGTCTCATCCACATACTCGGCAAGGACACGCGCCAGGTGGCTACGGTAGGCCTCCATCGCTTCGCCACTGATACGCTGGATTTCCACCAGCTCGTGGTTGAGCTTGTCGACGAAGCTATTGTCCATGTCGAGCACGTAGGCAAAGCCGCCAGTCATGCCAGAACCGAAGTTGTAACCGGTCTTGCCCAGAACGCAGACAAAGCCGCCGGTCATGTATTCACAGCAGTGATCGCCAGTGCCCTCGACAACAGCATGGGCGCCGGAGTTACGCACAGCGAAGCGCTCGCCCGCAGTACCTGCGGCAAACAGCTTGCCGCCAGTGGCACCGTACAGGCAGGTGTTGCCGACGATGGCGCTGTGCTGGGTTTCGAACGGGCTGCCGGCTGGCGGCACGATGGTGACCTTGCCACCGGTCATGCCTTTGCCGACGTAATCGTTGGCGTCGCCTTCCAGGTGCAGGTTAAGGCCACCGGCGTTCCACACACCAAAGCTCTGGCCCGCAGTCCCCTTGAAGCGGAAGGTGATCGGCGCCGCGGCCATGCCCTGGTTGCCGTGCAGGCGGGCGATTTCGCCCGACACACGCGCACCAATGGAGCGGTCGCAGTTGCAGATGTCGAGGCTGAACTCGCCACCCGCTTGGTCGCGGATGGCCGGCATGGCCATATCAACCATCTTCTCGGCCAACTCGCCCAGGTCGAACGGCGGGTTCTTGTCGACTCTTCGCAGAACTGCGGTTTGTCCGCCGGAATGTGCGAGCTGCCCAGCAGCGGCGACAGGTCCAGGTACTGCTGGCGTTCGGTGTCGCCTGGCAGCACTTCGAGCAGGTCGGTACGGCCGATCAGCTCGCCAAGGCTGTGCACACCCAGCTTGGCCAACCACTCTCGGGTTTCTTCGGCAACAAAGGTGAAGAAGTTGATCACCATGTCGACGGTGCCGATGTAGTGGTCCTTGCGCAGCTTGTCGTTCTGGGTGGCCACGCCGGTGGCGCAGTTGTTCAGGTGGCAGATGCGCAGGTACTTGCAGCCCAGGGCAATCATTGGCGCGGTACCAAAGCCGAAGCTTTCGGCACCGAGGATGGCCGCCTTGATCACGTCCAGGCCGGTTTTCAGGCCGCCGTCGGTCTGCACCCGCACCTTGCCACGCAGGTCGTTGCCACGCAGGGTCTGGTGGGTTTCCGCAAGGCCCAGCTCCCAAGGGGCGCCGGCGTATTTGATCGAGCGTCAGCGGCGAAGCACCGGTACCACCGTCGTAACCGGAGATGGTGATCAGGTCGGCATAGGCCTTGGCCACACCCGCGGCAATGGTGCCCACGCCCGCTTCGGCTACCAACTTGACCGATACCAGCGCCTGTGGGTTGACCTGCTTGAGGTCGTAGATCAGCTGGGCCAGATCTTCGATCGAGTAGATGTCATGGTGTGGCGGTGGCGAGATCAGGGTCACGCCCGGTACCGCATAACGCAGCTTGGCGATCAGGCCGTTGACCTTTCCGCCCGGCAACTGGCCGCCCTCACCCGGCTTGGCGCCCTGGGCAACCTTGATCTGCAGTACTTCGGCGTTGACCAGATACTCCGGGGTCACACCAAAACGGCCGGTGGCCACCTGCTTGATCTTCGAGCTCTTGATGGTGCCATAGCGCGACGGGTCTTCGCCGCCTTCACCCGAGTTGGAGCGTGCGCCCAGGCGGTTCATGGCCTCGGCCAGCGCTTCGTGGGCTTCCGGCGACAGTGCACCCAGCGAGATACCCGCCGAGTCGAAACGCTTGAGAATCGCCTCCAGCGGCTCGATCTGCTCCAGCGCCAGCGGTTGGTCGGCCACTTTCACCTTGAGCAAGTCACGAATCATCGACACCGGGCGCTGGTCCACCAGCGTGGTGTATTCCTTGAACTTGGCGTAGTCGCCCTGCTGCACGGCGGCTTGCAGGGTGTTGACCACATCCGGGTTGTAAGCGTGGTATTCGCCACCGTGGACGAACTTCAGCAGGCCACCTTGCTGGATCGGCTTACGCGCGCTCCAGGCTTCGGCCGCCAGCAGCTTCTGGTCGTTCTCCAGGTCTTCGAAGCGCGCACCCTTGATGCGGCTGGACACGCCCTTGAAGCTCAGGCCGACCACTTCCTCGGCCAGGCCAATGGCTTCGAACAGCTGTGCACCGCGGTACGAGGCGATGGTGGAGATACCCATCTTGGACAGGATCTTCAGCAGGCCCTTGGAGATACCTTTGCGGTAGTACTTGAACACTTCGTCCAGGTCGCCCAGCACTTCACCGGTACGGATCAGGTCAGCCAGTACTTCATACGCCAGGTACGGGTAAACGGCCGAGGCACCGAAGCCCAGCAGCACGGCGAAGTGATGCGGATCACGGGCGGTAGCGGTTTCCACCAGGATGTTGCTGTCGCAACGCAGGCCCTGTTCGGTCAGGCGGTGGTGCACTGCACCAACGGCCAGCGAAGCATGCACCGGCAGCTTGCCCGGGGCGATATAACGATCGCTCAGCACCAGCTGGGTCTTGCCCCCACGCACAGCTTCTTCGGCCTGGTCGGCAATGTTGCGGATGGCCGCTTCCAGGCCCACGCTCTGCTCATAGTTGAGGTCGATCAGCTGGCGGTCGAAGCCTTCGCGCTCCAGGCTCATCAGCGAACGCCACTTGGCGGGCGAGATGACCGGCGAGCTGAGGATGACCCGCGAAGCGTGCTCCGGGGACTCCTGGAAGATGTTGCGCTCTGCACCCAGGCAGATTTCCAGCGACATCACGATCGCTTCGCGCAGCGGGTCGATCGGCGGGTTGGTTACCTGAGCGAACTGCTGGCGGAAGAAGTCGTACGGCGAACGCACGCGCTGCGACAGCACGGCCATCGGCGTGTCGTCACCCATCGAGCCAACGGCTTCCTGGCCCTGCTCACCCAACGGGCGCAGTACCTGGTCACGCTCTTCGAAGGTGACCTGGAACATCTTCATGTATTGCTTGAGCTGGTCAGCGTCGTAGCTGGCCACACCCTGGTCGTCGGTCAGCGTCGCCTGGATGCGGGTGGCGTGCTGACGCAGCCAGCGCTTGTACGGGTGGCGCGACTTCAGGCGGTTGTCGATGGCATCGGTGTCGAGGATCTGGCCGGTTTCGGTGTCCACGGCAAGGATCTGACCTGGGCCGACCCGGCCCTTGGCCAATACTTCCTCAGGCTGGTAACCCCATACGCCGATTTCCGAGGCGATGGTGATGTAGCCATTGGTGGTGGTGACCCAACGCGCCGGGCGCAGGCCGTTGCGGTCGAGCAGGCACACCGCGTGGCGGCCTTCGGTCATGACGATACCGGCCGGGCCATCCCACGGCTCCATGTGCATGGAGTTGTATTCGTAGAAGGCGCGCAGGTCGGCGTCCATGGTCTCGACGTTCTGCCACGCTGGCGGTACCAGCATGCGCACGCCGCGGAACAGGTCGATGCCACCGGTGACCATCAGTTCCAGCATGTTGTCCATGCTGGACGAGTCGGAGCCGACGCGATTGACCAGCGGGCCGAGCTCTTCGAGGTCGGGGATCTGGTCATTGGCGAACTTGGTGCGACGAGCAACGGCCCAGTTACGGTTGCCGGTGATGGTGTTGATCTCGCCGTTATGGGCGAGGAAGCGGAACGGCTGCGCCAGCGGCCATTTCGGCAGGGTGTTGGTGGAGAAGCGCTGGTGGAACACGCAGATCGCGGTTTGCAGGCGCTCGTCACCCAGGTCTGGATAAAACGCCGCGAGATCGCGCGGCATCATCAGGCCTTTGTAGATGATGGTCTTGTGCGAGAAGCTGCAGATGTAGTGGTCGGCGTCGTGGGCGTTGGCCACCGACGAACGACGACGGGCACTGAACAGCTTGATGGCAAATTCCTGGTCGCTCAGGCCTTCACCGCCAATGAACACCTGCTCGATCTGCGGCAGGCGCTCGAGGGCCAGGCGGCCGAGTACGCTGGTGTCGATCGGCACCTTGCGCCAGCCGACCAGTTTCAGGCCAGCGGCGACGATCTCGCGGTCCATGTTGGCGCGGGCAGCTTCGGCTTTGACCGGGTCCTGGTTGAAGAACACCATGCCGACAGCGTACTGCTTGGGCAGCTCGACCGCGAAGTGCTCCTGGGCCATGGCACGCAGGAATTGATCGGGCTTCTGCATGAGCAGACCGCAACCGTCACCGGTCTTGCCGTCGGCATTGATGCCGCCGCGGTGGGTCATGCACGTCAGCGCCTGCATGGCGGTTTGCAGAAGGTGGTGGCTCGGCTCACCCGTCATATGGGCGATCAGGCCAAAACCACAGTTGTCCTTGAATTCTTCGGGATGGTACAGACCTGTTTTCATAGACACATTCTCACCAGGTTCACCTCTCAACGGAGGTAAATCTCTTTTTTAACAACCACTTACCATCCACGCCGATCAAACGCCAGCTTTTTTGCGGTGGTCATGGAAAACCATTGTTGCACAGCGACAGCGACGCCCACAAATTTTCATGTCTCATCATTGAAAATTTATGTCGCAATTTTGAATGTTTTTGCGCCATGCGCCGTGATAGCGGCTTGGCTCGAGTCTGAAGCGTTTCAGCCATGACTGCAACTAGGGGCTTGTGGCCGGCAGTCCGGGACAGAAAAGCCTGCCGCGCTCGGGCGCAGCAGGCTAGTCGAAAGCTAGAATTCGCTTAGCTACTGGGCGGCGGGGTGATGCCGCCCGGAAGGTATCAGCGGGCCGTGGCCAGCTCTTGTTGGACGCTGCCGACGGTACGTGGCCAAGGTTTACCAGCCTGGACCTTCGCTGGCAAGTTCTTGATTGCCGCTACCGCTGCGTCGCGGTTGGCGAAACTGCCGTAAGTCACGACGTACAAGGGTTTGCCCTGCAGGTTTTTCTTGAAGTAGCGATAGTCGCCACCCTGGGCCTTGACGTAAGCCTGGGCCGACGCCTCGGAGCTGGTACCGAGGATCTGCACCACGTAATTGCCCGGCTTCTGTCCGGCATACCAGCCGCTGTTGCCAGCGCTAGCGGGGGCTGGTTTTTCGGCTGGTTTTTCGGCAGCTTTGGCGGCCGGCTTGGCCACGGCGACCTGGGTCGGCGCTGGTGCTGGCTTGGCCGGTGCAACCGGTTTCGCGGGCTGGGTTGCAACAGGCTTGGGCGCAGGCGCAACCGACTGAACTGGCTGGGCCGGCGCAGGCGCCGGGCCAGCTGGCACACCTTGTGGCGGAGCGATGGTGGTCACGGTGGGTGGCGGGTTGCCAGGCTGCAGCGCGGTGTCGACAGCCGGGCCTCCCTCTTCACCCTCGCCCATGCCTGCGGCTTGGGCCAGCGGCTCGCGCATCACCGGCTGCGACTGGCCAACCAGTGGCAGCGGCATTGGCTGGGACGAGCCAGAGAACTCGATGGCAGCACCCTGCTTGCCGTCACCCAGCGGCAACTGGGCCTGGGCGGCCGGCGCTTCGGCAGGGGCCTTGTCGCCTTTCTTGGGCATCAATACCGCGGCCGCAACGGCAACCACGACCACAGCGGACAGTGCGAGCACATGTTTTTTAGGCATCTTGAACCCCATGGTTGGTCGCTTGGCCGTCGAGCGGCTGGCGATCATGGCTTCGATCAAAGTGTCACGGGCGACCTGATTGATGTTGCCAGGCCAGCCGTCGGAGTTTTCATGGATATCGGCGATCTGTTCACGGCTGAACACCTCGATGCCCCGACCAGCCCCTTCCAGGCGCTGTTCCAGGTACTCGCGGGTTTCTTCTTCACTGTAGGGCGCAAGCTCGATGATGTGGAAACGTTCTTCCTCGACATTGAGCTCATCCAGCCCGGCAATCAGCGATGGCTCACCGAACAGAAACACGTGCGGACGCCCTTCAGGAACCCCCGCCGCCAACTCCAGCAACGCTTGGAGTGCCGACTCGTCGAGTTGTTCCGCATCGTCCACCAGCAAATACACTTCCTGCCCGGTCAGTGCCAGCTGCACCACCTTCGACAGGATCGCCTGCACCTCGGGCTGGGCCACACCCAGCTCCTGCGCGACCTGCGCGAGCATACTGGAGGCATCGCTGGCGCTGCGGGCCGACACCACCACACTTTGCACAGTCTGCTTGTTGGTGCTGGCCACCAGGGCCTGGCGAAGTAGCGACTTGCCGCTGCCCAACGGGCCGCTGACCACCAGCATCAACTGGCTATAGCGCGCCAGGTGGTGCAGTTGGCCAAGCACCGGTTTGCGCTGGGCCGGGAAGAACTTGAAGCCAGGTACGCGGGGCGCGAACGGATCATGGCTCAACTGGTAATGGTCGAGAAAGGCCTCATCGGCATGCAAACTTGTCATTGCGCTGTCACAACCTCAAAGCTGGGCCACGATCGCGCGGTAATCCGCCGACAGCGTGGCCTGAAGAATCTCTTTCGAATAGTCGTCGGTCACCACGGCCTCGCCCATCTGGCGCAGCAGCACCAAACGCAAACGACCGTCGAGCACCTTCTTGTCGACCGCCATGTGCTCCATGAAATGCGCCGGGGTCATTTCCTGTGGTGGCACCACCGGCAAACCTGCGTCCTGCAACAGGCGGATTCCACGATCGCGCTCAGCCTGGTCGATCCAGCCAAGGCGCATGGACATTTCCAGGGCCATCACTGTGCCCGCCGCGACAGCCTCGCCGTGCAGCCACACGCCATAGCCCATGTGGGTTTCGATAGCATGCCCGAAGGTATGCCCCAGGTTCAGCGTGGCCCGTACGCCCGACTCGCGCTCGTCAGCACCCACCACTGCGGCCTTGGCCGCGCAAGAGCGGCGGATCGCCTCGGTCAGGGCTGCCGAATCGAGGGCACGCAGTGCCTTCATATTGTCTTCGAGCCAGGCGAGGAATGGCTTGTCGCAAATCAGGCCGTACTTGATCACTTCGGCCAGACCTGCAGACAGCTCGCGCGCTGGCAGGGTCTTGAGGCTGGTGGTATCGATCAGCACCGCCTTGGGCTGATAGAACGCACCGACCATGTTCTTGCCCAGCGGATGATTGATGCCGGTCTTGCCACCTACGGAAGAGTCGACCTGGGACAACAGGGTAGTCGGCACCTGGATGAAATCGACGCCGCGCTGGTAGCAGGCAGCTGCGAAACCAGCCATGTCACCAATCACGCCACCACCCAGCGCGACCACAGTAGTACGACGATCATGCCGAGCTGTCAGCAGGCCATCGAAGATCAGCTGCAATGTTTCCCAGTTCTTGTGGGCTTCCCCATCGGGCAACACCACGGGCAGTACCGAGTAGGCTCCGAGGGCCTTGCTCAGGCGTTCGAGATACAGCGGCGCGACGGTCTCGTTGGAAACGATGGCAACCTGCCGACCCGCAATGTGCGGCGCCAGCAGCTCAGGCTGGTCCAGCAGGCCTTCGCCAATGTAGATCGGGTAGCTACGCTCGCCCAGGTCGACCTTTAGTGTCTGCATGTATCCCCACAATGTACTTGGGCGCGGCGCCATCCGGCGACCTGCGCGGTAACGTTGAGCCTCGCCTCGGCGCTGGAGGCCGAGAATAGTCCCGGGTTAACGGGGCGGCAACTGCTGCAAGCGCTCGAGAATATCGATCACCACCATGCGTGGTGGCCGCTCGTCGGTTTCAACCACCAGGTCGGCGATCTCGCGGTAGAGCGGGTCGCGGGTTTCCAGCAAGGTGCGCAAGGTCGCCTCGGGATTGGCCGTGCGCAGCAGCGGGCGATTGCGGTCGCGCGCGGTGCGACCGACTTGCTGCTCGACCGAAGCATGCAGGTAGATCACCCGGCCACCCTGATGCAGCGCCTGCCGGTTGGCTTCGCGCATCACCGCGCCACCGCCGGTGGCCAGCACCACACCGTCGAGCGCGCACAACTCGGCAATCATCGCTTGCTCGCGATCACGGAAACCCGGCTCGCCTTCCTTGTCGAATATCCACGGGATGTTTGCGCCGCATCGCAGTTCGATTTCCTTGTCGGAATCCTTGAACAGCAGGCGCAGCTCTTTGGCCAACAGGCGTCCGATGGTGCTTTTACCAGCGCCCATGGGCCCCACAAGTATCAAATTTCGCACAGAATCAACGACTCACAGCAATCGCCTGGTCACTCATGATACGCGGAGTCAGGAAGACCAGCAGCTCGGATTTTTTCTCTTGTAATGCATCGCGTCGAAACAGCCGCCCAACATACGGCAGATCGCCGAAAAATGGCACCTTGTCGACCACATTGTTTTGCGAAGTCGAGTAGACGCCACCAATCACGATCGTTTCGCCGTCAGCCACACGAACCTTGGCATTGACCTCGTTCTTGCGGATCGGCGGTACGTTGTTCAAGGCATTGACGTAATCCGGCTCGTCCTTGGTCACCCGGACGGTCATGATCACCTTGTTGTCCGGGGTGATCTGTGGCGTTACTTCCAGCGACAGCGAGGCTTCGCGAAACGATACCGAAGTAGCGCCGCTTTGGCTCGTTTCCTGGTAAGGCACCTCGGTACCCTTGAGGATCCTCGCCGTTTCCTTGTCAGCCGTGACCACCTTGGGCTGCGAAATGATCTCGCCGTTGCCGCTTTTTTCCATGGCACTGAGCTCCAGGTCCAGCAACACGTCACCGCGCAACAAACCCAGGCCGATACTGCTGCCGGCTCGCTCCAGACCGAGGTCGACGAACAGCTCCTTGCCGGGGCGCAGTTTCTCGCCGTACAGCGGCCCACCCCAGCGTACCCCCAGGCTTTTCTCATAATCGACGTTGGCCTCGACGATACGCGCCTCGATCGCTACCTGGCGCACCGGCACATCCAACTGCGCCACCAGCTGGCGTAACTCGGCCAGGCGGTCAGCGGGCAGGTACACCACCAGCGTATTGGTGCGCTCATCGACACTCAAGCTAGCCGGAGGGATGCCGTCACCCTCCAGGCCTGCCAGCAGCAACTGCGCCAGATCGGCGGCCTTGGCGTGGTGAATGGGCAGCAGCTCCCGACGCAATGGCTGCAGGTGCGCATCCAGCGCCTGACTCACCCGGGCGTCTGCTGATTGCGCGGCAAACTCGGCTGCAGGTGCCACCAACAGCACATTGCCCTCCTGGCGCCGGGACAGGCCCTTGCTACGCAGCACCAGGTCAAGCGCCTGATCCCACGGCACGTCCTGCAAACGCAAAGTGACACTGCCTTGTACCGCATCACTGGCGACCAGGTTGACGCCGGCGTAGTCAGCCAGCACCTGCAGCACCGCACGCACCTCAACATCCTGGAAGTTCAGCGACAGGGGTTCACCCTGGTAAGGCGTCGCCGAAGCCAGCGGGATCGACAGCAGGGTTGCCAACAGGTAGTTCATCCACGTTTTCATTCGGGTCCGAGGCCTCCTTGCCCAGGCGCTTGGTGAGGGTGATGAACGCCGTGCGCTCGTGCCATACCCCCGCCATGAACAGCCGCTCACGCACTTCGACCTGACGTTGGTCTACATGCATCACTACCCCCCGATCACGCCCTACCCGGTCGCCCGGGCGTACGCGATAGAGCTTGCCAGCCGCCATCAGCAGAGCCTCGTGTGCCGCCCCGCGCGCCAGGCTGCCGACCATTTCCAGCTGCGCCAACGGCACGCCGACCAGCCCGGCGCTGGCCACTCGCGCCGCAGCGGGCGCAAACGGGTCCACTTCAGGTGCAGCCATTGCGGTCCTTGCCGGCAGGTGCGCCAGCATTACAGGTGCCTTCATGGGCGTAGCCGCGTGATAGGCATCAACCCGCAACTGCAGGCGCAACAGTCCAGGCTGGCGATCAACGGTTGCCAGGCTCATGTCACCGCTGCGCAGAATCCGTGCCTGCCCTAACCAGTCGCCCAGCCACAGTCGCAAGGCCGAGTAACGCCCTACCACTTGCACCACCAGCGGTACCTTACTGAATCCGGCCTGTTGCTCGCCCTCACCTACATCGAGTCGCTCGACAAGCAAGCCGTGCGCATGCCCCGACACTGCCAGACGCTCAAGCAGGTCGCTCATGCTCTCCCCGGCCGCCAGGTACCAGTGCGCCGCTTGCAACCGCTGTTCGGCAATCACCGTTAGAGCCTTCAGCCGCTCCAGTTCGGCCAACTGCGCTGCACTGGCTGCCTGCAGCTGGTTCAACTCGACATGCCTGGCATCCTCCCGCGCCTGCTGCTGTAACAGGGCGGGCAGGCGCATCGCGCAGCCCAGGCTGAACAACACAACAGCGATCAGCACTGGCGCCAGCCGTCGGAAGCGGCCTGAGCCCTCGACCACCGCCAGCCAAGCGAGCATCTTCGCGGTACTCACGACCAGAACGCCGCAACGCGAGCGGTCAGCAGAAACTCATCGCCGTCCGGCAGGCTCTTGATGCGTTTGAGTTCCAGATCGAGCAAAACGCTCGAGCGGTTCAAGTCGCGCATGAACTGAGCAACCACAGCACCGGACGCAGCCACCCCTGTCATCTGCAAGCGGCCACTATCAAGGCTCAGGTCAAGTAGCTGCACACCTTCAGGCAACGCCCCTTCAAGGTCGGCGAAGACACCGGCCAATACACCCTGATGGGCGCGCAGGCCTTCCAGGGCCACCGCACGGGCAAGTAGCGCTTCATGCTGCGCACGCACGTCGGCCAGCGACTGCAACTGCTCATCCTGTGCATCAAGGGTCGCTTGGCGCTGGGTATTGGCCAGCACCTGCTGATGCCCGCGTTGGCGGGCCAGCTGATCGACCAGCATCACGGCGCACAAAGCCAAGAGTGCACCACCCACCAGCTGGCCTCGAAAGCGCCGCAGCGCCGCCTGACGCTGCCGTTCGCGCCAGGGTAGAAGGTTCAGTCGCATCATGGGCGCAAACCTCCCAAGGCCAAGGCGCAGGCCAGGAGCATCGCCCCATCAACATGCTCAAGCCCTGCCAGCCCAGGCAGGTACGTGCACCGCACATTCAGCCGGCTGCCAAGGCCTTGCAGCCAGCCCGGATTGATCGATGAGCTGCTGGCAACCCACAACCCCGCAGGCAGGCTCTGCCTGGCAAGTAAAGCCTGCAGGCGCTCTGACCATTGCCCGTTCATATCCGGGCCAGTCGTTTGTAGTTCACAGCGCTGGTACACCCTGCCCGGCTGCCAGTCATGAAGCGTTACGCTGCGGGTTTCGACACGCAGCAGTGCTGCTCCCTCAAGGCCACCCTGTGGCAACATGCGGCACAAGGCAATGTTGTCGACCTCGACGGCTTCCAACTGCAAGCCCGCCTCCTCGACGACGGCTTCGAGTGACGCCAGCGCACTCTGTCGACAGGCAGCAACCATTACCTCTGAGCAACCTGGCTGGTCATGGGAAGCCCCCATGACCTGAAAATCCAAGGCCAGGTCTTCCAGCGGAAACGGAAACAGCCGCTCTGCATCGGCAAGCAGTTGTGCCTCCAACTGCGCCCCGCTCTGCTCCACCGGCAGATGGCACAACTTGCAGATAACCTGACTGGCCGGCAGTGCCAGCGCTACCCGGCGCTGCCTGAGGCCGCTGCGCCGGTAAGCCCGCTGCAGCGCAGCCACCACCACCCCAGGCGCCTCAGCCCAGTCATTGGCCAGCGGCGCCTGAAACAGCTCTTGTGCCGCCCCCATCACACGCCAGCGTCGATTGCGCTGCTGCAGTTGCATGATCCGAACGGCGTCGGGCGTGATTTCCACCCCCACCAGTGAACCGGCATCCTTGCCGAAGCGTCCAAACATCGCGACTCCTTTGCTGTCTGTTGCAGCTGCCAAGCGCAGCCACCTGTCGCAACCCCGCGGCAACACTGGGCCGGGGCTACTCATCGAGTCGACGGGTAGCCTGGCCGGTCACCCGGAGAGGCGAAAAATGCTTATAATGCCCAGCGTTTTTTGGTCCACCGGACCTGCGTGCAATCCACTCCCAACCTGGACACCGAAAAGCCTTGATACGTCTGCTGAAGTTCTTCTGGTGGTCTTCCGTCGCAGTCATCTGCGCGCTCGTACTCGGTGTGAGCGGTGCGTTTCTGTATCTTAGCCCCAGCCTGCCCTCGGTCGAGTCCCTCAGAAGCATCCAGTTGCAGATCCCCCTCCGGGTGTACAGCAGCGATGGCAAGCTGATTGCCGAATTCGGCGAAATGCGCCGCTCGCCGATCCGCTTCGCGGAAATCCCCCCACAATTCATTCAGGCGTTGCTGTCAGCCGAGGACGACAATTTCCTCAACCACTACGGTGTCGACCCCAGCAGCCTGATGCGCGCCGCGACCCAGCTGGTGAAAACCGGTCATATCCAGACCGGCGGCAGCACCATCACCATGCAGGTGGCGAAAAACTTCTTCCTCACCAGCGAACGCAGCTTCTCACGCAAGACCAACGAAATCCTGCTGGCCCTGCAGATCGAGCGTGAGCTGACCAAGGACGAAATCCTTGAGCTGTACGTGAACAAGATCTACCTGGGCAACCGCGCCTACGGTATCGATGCAGCAGCACAGGTGTATTACGGCAAGTCCATCCGTGACGTGAGCCTGGCGCAGATGGCGATGATCGCCGGCCTGCCCAAGGCACCGTCGCGCTTCAACCCGCTGGCCAACCCGGTGCGCGCCAAAGAGCGCCGCGACTGGATCCTTGGGCGCATGTACAAGCTAGGCAAGATCGACCAGGCCAGCTACGAGGCCGCCCTGGCCGAGCCGCTCAACGCCAGCTATCACGTGCCGACGCCTGAGGTGAATGCCCCGTACATCGCCGAAATGGCCCGCGCGGAAATGGTCGGCCGTTACGGCAGCGACGCCTACACCGAAGGCTTCCGCGTCACGACCACCGTGCCTAGCGACATGCAGGAAATGGCCAACAAGGCCGTCCTCAAGGGCCTCTCCGATTACGATGAGCGCCACGGCTACCGTGGCCCTGAAGCACGCTTCCCGGGCCGCACCCAGGCAGCGTGGCTGCAGGAGCTGGGCAAGCAACGCACCCTTGGCGGCCTGGAGCCAGCCATTGTCACCCAGGTGGAACACACCGGCCTCAAGGTGCTGACCCGTGACGGCCAAGAGGCGCAGGTTGCCTGGGACACCATGAAATGGGCGCGCCCGTTCATCAACAACAACGCCCAGGGCCGTTCACCGCAGTCGCCGGCCGACGTGGCCCAGGTCGGTGACCTGGTGCGCCTGCAACGCCTTGACGATGGCACATTGAAGTTCAGCCAGGTGCCCGTTGCGCAGAGCGCCCTGGTCACCCTCGACCCGAACAGCGGCGCCATCCGCGCCCTGGTCGGCGGTTTCTCGTTCGAGCAGAGCAACTACAACCGCGCCGTGCAGGCCAAGCGCCAACCGGGCTCAAGTTTCAAACCATTCATCTACAGCGCCGCGCTGGACAGCGGCTACACCGCTTCCAGCCTGGTCAACGATGCGCCGATCGTGTTCGTTGACGAGTCGGTGGATAAAGTGTGGCGACCGAAGAACGATACCAACACCTTCCTCGGCCCTATCCGCATGCGTGAGGCGCTGTACAAGTCACGCAACCTGGTGTCGATCCGCCTGCTGCAAGCCATGGGCGTGGACCGCACCATCGACTACATCGCCAAGTTCGGCTTCAACAAGCAGGACCTGCCGCGCAACCTGTCGCTGGCCCTGGGCACCGCCACCCTGACCCCGATGGAAATCGCCACCGGCTGGAGCACCTTTGCCAACGGTGGGTACAAGATCACCCCGTACCTAATCGAGCGCATCGAGAGCCGCAGCGGCGAGACACTGTTCACCGCCAACCCGGCCCGCGTACCGCAAGGTGCCGAAGACCAGGCGGGCCTGGCCGCACCCGAGCAGCCAATCAGCACTGCCGCCATGCCAGGCGAGGCACCTTCTGCCTTCAGCCAGGTGGCCGCGGCACCGCAAGTGCCGGCAGTGGCTGAACAAATCATCGACGGGCGTACCACCTACATCCTCACTAGCATGCTGCAGGACGTGATCAAGCGCGGCACCGGCCGCCGGGCGCTGGCCTTGGGCCGCACCGACCTGGCGGGCAAGACGGGTACGACCAACGAATCCAAGGACGCCTGGTTCTCCGGTTACAACGCCGATTACGTGACTACCGTTTGGGTCGGCTTCGACCAACCGGAAACCCTCGGCCGCCGCGAATATGGCGGGACTGCGGCACTGCCGATCTGGATGAACTTCATGGGCGCGGCGCTCAAGGACAAGCCTGCGCATGCCCCGGCAGAGCCGGAGGGCATTCTCAGCTTGCGCGTCGACCCGGTCAGCGGGCGCGCGGCATCGCCGAGCACACCGAATGCCTACTTCGAGCTGTTCAAAGCCGAAGATTCGCCGCCGTCGGTGGACGAGCTGGGCAATGGCGCGGCACCGGGCAGCCCGCTGCCAGCCGATGAAGCGACGCCAATGGATCTGTTCTAAGGCAGGGCGCCTGACTCAGGTTTTGCGTGGGCGCGTGAATCGAGCGCCGCCCGCGCGGCGCATCGCGACGCAAGGCCGCTCCCATATCTGCTGCAACGTGCCGAACCTGCCAGGCCATGGTTGCCCGCCTGGGTGCATGCCTTGAGACAGGCGGGGCGGCATCAATGCCCACCTCCAAATCCAGTCATGCCAGCAAGGCTGACAACCATGGCCGCACAGGCATGGCCACGTTGCAACAAATGTGGGAGCGGCCTTGCGTCGCGATGCGCCGCGCGGGCGGCGCTCGATCTGATAGGCGCCACAAGTGCCCTGACGAACACCTTGCAGCCCTGACACATTCCCAAGCCCCAACAAAAAGCCCCGGCTCATGCGAGCCGGGGCTTTTTTATGTCGCTTGCGGCAATCAGCCGTTGAACACTTCATCCACGCTGGTCAGCGGGTAGTGCTTCGGATATGGCAGGGTAGCCACGCCGGATTCGATGGCAGCCTTGGCCACAGCATCGGAAACGACGGTGATCAAGCGTGCATCCAGCGGCTTCGGAATGATGTACTCACGGCCAAACTCCAGGCCTTCAACGCCATAGGCTTCGCAAACTTCCTTCGGCACTGGCAGCTTGGCCAGGTCTTTCAAGGCGATAGCGGCAGCGATCTTCATCTCTTCGTTGATACGCTTGGCGCGAACGTCCAGAGCACCACGGAAGATGAACGGGAAGCCCAGTACGTTGTTGACCTGGTTCGGGTAGTCGGAACGACCGGTCGCCATGATCACGTCGTTGCGAGTGGCGTGCGCCAGCTCTGGCGAGATTTCCGGGTCCGGGTTCGAGCAGGCGAACACGATCGGGTTGGCAGCCATCGACTTCAGGCCTTCTGGGCTCAGCAGGTTCGGGCCAGACAGACCTACGAACACGTCGGCACCGTCAAGGGCGTCGGCCAGAGTACGCTTGTCGGTCGCGTGGGCGAACTGCGCCTTGTACTGGTTCAGGTCGTCACGGCCAGCGTGGATCACGCCACTACGGTCGATCATGAAGATGTTCTCGACCTTCGCACCCATGCTTACCAGCAGCTTCATGCAGGAAATGGCAGCAGCGCCGGCGCCCAGGCAGACGATCTTGGCTTCTTCCAGTTTCTTGCCAGCGATTTCCAGGGCGTTGATCATGCCGGCGGCAGTCACGATGGCAGTACCGTGCTGGTCATCGTGGAACACCGGGATGTCGCACTGTTCGATCAGGGTACGTTCGATTTCAAAGCACTCAGGCGCCTTGATGTCTTCAAGGTTGATGCCACCGAAGGTGATCGAAATGCGGCGAACGGTGTCGATGAACGCTTGCGGGCTTTCCGATTCGACTTCGATGTCGAACACATCGATACCGGCGAAACGCTTGAACAGAACACCCTTGCCTTCCATGACCGGCTTGGAAGCCAGTGGGCCGAGGTCACCCAGACCGAGGATGGCAGTGCCATCGGAAATCACCGCAACCAGGTTGCCTTTGCCGGTGTATTTGTAAGCCAGCTCTGGATCACGGCCAATTTCGCGCACCGGCTCTGCAACACCTGGGCTGTAGGCCAGGGCGAGGTCACGGGCGGTGGCAGTGGGCTTGGAGAGTTCAACGCTCAGTTTCCCCGGACGAGGTTGAGCGTGATATTCGAGAGCGGCGGTTTTCAGGTCTGACATGGTGGGCATTCCGCTATTTACTGTTCTGACGGACCGCCGAGGATACGCAAAGAGCCGGGGAGCCACAAGACTGGCCGGTCACTTGTGTCAAGGCCTTTAGCCTACGACTTTACGCTACAACCCACGGGGCATACGACCAACAGTGTGTACAATCTCGTAGCGAAATGTCTACATCTTTTAACCTGAAATGCGCTCCAACATGCTTGGATCGGTCAATGGCAACACCCAACGTCGCTGCCCGGGCTTGAGGCCACCCCTGCGGGAACGATCCAGCACCCAGCCGCGCGCTTCGACCTGGCGTCCCTTGAGATTATCGAAGAAGCTGGCGGGGAAGTTGCGCTGCAGACGAGCGGGAACCTGCAGTACCAGGGTACCGCCCAGGGTAAGCCAGACCCCACCACGATTTCGCTCGATGCCTTCGATACGACCACGCACAACAGCGAAACCTGACTGCCTGACATCGCTTGCAGCCACTACGGGCGAACGCCGCCACAGGCCAACGCCAGCCTGGCGCGCTACTTGTTCGGCAAGCTGCTGGCAACCACTGAAACGCACATTAGGGGCAATGGCCACGCGGTAGCCCAAGCCCTCGCTAAGCAATTGTGCTTCCAGATTGTCGCCATTGCGGCTGTAGATGTGCGCCAGTGTGCGACCGTACTTGTCCTTACCTTCAACACCAGGCACCAGCCCGACACGATCGTCATTGGCCTTTACCAAGGCCTGCAATCGCCGCCTGGCAGCTTCGGCATAGGGCTCACTGGTACGCCCCTTGCGGCCTATTTCCGGGGCATTGATACCGATCAGCCGCACACTGCGGCCATCGACCAGACGCAAGGTGTCGCCATCAACCACCTGTCGTACCGCTACCCATTGGGGCTTATCCGGCTGTGGGCAGAACGCCAGGACCGGGAAATGCCAGATAACGCCCACAAAAAAGGCGCCCACAAGGGACGCCTTCTTCAGCAACAATGCGAAGCCCGAAGGATTCGCCCTGCGCATGATTACTTCTTGGCACCGAACATGCCGAAGCGATCGGCGAACTTCTGTACGCGACCACCGGTGTCCAGAACTTTCTGCTTACCGGTGTAGAACGGGTGGCACAGGTTGCAAACGTCGATCGACAGGACGTTGCCCAGGGTCGAACGAGTTTCGAACTTGTTACCGCAGCTGCAGGTGACTGCAACTACTTCGTAGTTCGGGTGGATACCTTCTTTCATGGTCACTTCCTCGAGCTGCGTGCCGCCACCCAACACCAATTGTTGAATACCGCACGTAATTAGGCGGCGAATAATACCAGAGCACACCGTCAGCGCAAGATGTCGCTTGCACCGACCGTCGTCTGCTAGGCTCGCCAGTCCTTGTAACGCCCTCCGAGACTTTCCGCGTGTCCGACGTCATCCTGCGCCTTGCCCTGCCCTCTCCGCTGCGGCGCCTGTTCGACTACAAGGCGCCGGCGAGCATGGCGCGCCAGACCTTGACCCCTGGCATGCGCATCCGCGTGCCCTTTGGCCGCCGCGAAATGATCGGTGTGCTGATAGAGGTGTGCACGCAGAGCGAAGTGCCCGCCGACAAACTGAAGCCGGCCACTGCCCTGCTCGACCCGGTGTCCCCCATCCCCGCGTCGCTGTTCAAGCTGTGCCTGTGGACCGCCCAGTACTACCAGCACAGCCTGGGCGATACCCTGAGCTGGGCGCTGCCCACGCTACTGCGCCAGGGCGAAGCTGCCGAAATGCGCCAGGAACGCTTCTGGCACATAGCCCCTGGCGCCCGCCTGGAGGACCCGCGCATCGCCCGCGCGCCGCGCCAGCGCGACGCCCTCAAGACCCTGGCCCAGCACCCGCACGGCGTGGCCCACAGCCTGCTGGCCAAACTCAACCTGAACAAGGACAGCCTCGACCTGCTGCTGGCCAAGGATCTGGTGCAGATCGAGACGCGCCGCCACTTGCCGGCCCTGCGCCATGAGCACTGGCTGGCACAGCCGGAACTCCCCCTCAACGAAGAGCAACGCGATGCCTTCGACGCCGTGTGCGAGGGCTTTGGCGGTTTCGGCGCGTTCTTGCTGGCCGGCGTCACCGGCAGTGGCAAGACCGAGGTCTACCTGCAACTGATCCGCGAAACCCTGGAAGCCGGCAAGCAGGCGCTGGTGCTGATCCCGGAGATCAACCTCGGCCCGCAAACCCTGGCGCGCTTCGAGCAACGCTTCAACGCGCGCATTGCCCTGCTGCACTCTGCGGTGAACGACCGCGAACGCCTGGATGCCTGGCTGGCGGCACGGGACGGCGAGGCCGATATCATCATCGGCACCCGCTCGGCATTGTTCACGCCGATGAAAAACCCCGGCCTGATCATCATCGACGAAGAGCACGACGGCTCCTATAAACAGCAGGAAGGCCTGCGGTACCACGCCCGCGACCTGGCACTGGTACGCGCTCACCAGGAGAACATCCCGATCCTGCTCGGCTCCGCCACACCGTCGCTGGAAACCCTGCATAACGCCCTGACCGGCCGCTACCGCCTGCTGCGTATGAACCAACGCGCAGGGGGGGCCCGCCCGCCGCGCATGCTGCGCCTTGATGTGAAGAGCCTGCCACTGGACAGCGGCATCAGTGGCCCGCTGCAGCAGGCTATCCGACAGACCCTGGAAGCTGGCCAACAAGTGCTGGTGTTCCTCAACCGCCGCGGCTTTGCCCCAACCTTGCTGTGCCACGATTGCGGCTGGCTGTCCGAATGCCCACGCTGCGATGCGCGCATGACCGTGCACCAGCGCTCCGGCGTGCTGCGCTGCCACCACTGTGGCTATGACGAACGCCTGCCTCACCAGTGCCCGCAATGCAACCACGTCGACCTGCGCCCGGTCGGTGCCGGTACCGAGCGCGCCGAAGAGCGCCTGAAGGTGCTGTTCCCGGATTACCCGATCCTTCGCGTGGACCGCGACAGCACGGCGCGCAAGGACGCCATGCACAACCTGTTCAGCACCATCCAGCGCGGCCAGCCAAGCATCCTCGTCGGCACCCAGATGCTCGCCAAGGGCCACCACTTCCCGCGGGTGACCCTGGTGGCCATCCTTGATGCCGATGGCGGGCTGTTTTCCGGTGATTTCCGCGCCAGCGAACGCATGGCACAACTTATCGTACAGGTGGCCGGGCGGGCCGGGCGGGCCGAAGAGCCCGGCAAGGTCATCATCCAGACCCACCTGGCCGACCACCCACTGCTGGTCCAGCTAACCGAGCAAGGCTACTTCGCCTTCGCCGAACAGGCCCTGGACGAACGCCGAGCCGCCGGGCTGCCGCCCTACTCGCATCTGGCCTTGCTGCGTGCCGAAGCACACAAGCCGGGGCAGGCCGAAGGTTTCCTCGACGAAGCCTGTGCCGCCGCCGAGCGCCTGGTGGCCGAACAGCACCTGCCGGGCATCGAACTGCTGGGCCCGGTACCGGCGCCCATGGAGCGCCGCGCCGGACGATTCCGCGCACAATTGTTGATACAGGCCAATACCCGGGCGCCGTTGCATCGACTGATCAGCGCCTGGTTGCTAGTGTTGGAACAGTTGCCGAGCGGGCGTCAGGTGCGCTGGTCGCTGGATGTCGACCCGGTAGACCTGTATTGATCTACAAGCTGCGAGTTACCAGCGGCAAGCAAGCGCCGGGCGGGTGCGATGCCGCTTTTTCTTGCCGCTTGTGGCCCCCAGCTTGCCGCCCAAAGGTTGGCAACCTGCTCCCGGCAACGGATAATGCCCAGTTTTTCCACCTGCGCATCCAGGCGCTCACCGCGCTTGCGGTCGAAAAGAGATCCCCATGAAAGACACCATTCGCCAGCTGATCCAGCAAGCCCTCACCCAACTCGTCACCGACGGTGTGCTGCCTGAAGGGCTGTCGCCGGCGATCCAGGTGGAAAACGCCCGGGACAAGACCCACGGCGACTTCGCCAGCAACATCGCCATGATGCTGGCCAAGCCGGCCGGCATGAAGCCGCGCGACCTCGCCGAAAAACTGATCAACGCCCTGCCGGCCAGCGCCGACATCAGCAAGGTGGAGATTGCAGGCCCCGGCTTCCTCAACTTCTTCCAGAACACCGACGCCCTGGCCAACCGCCTGGATGCCGCCCTGGCCGACGCCCACCTGGGTGCGCGAAAAGCCGGCCCGGCGCAAAAGGTGGTGATCGACATGTCGGCACCCAACCTGGCCAAGGAAATGCACGTCGGCCACCTGCGCTCGACCATCATCGGTGACAGCGTTGCGCGCGTGCTGGAGTTCCTGGGCGACAACGTCATCCGCCAGAACCACGTCGGCGACTGGGGTACCCAGTTCGGCATGCTGATGGCCTACCTGCAGGAAAACCCGATCACCAGCGACGAGCTGTCGGACCTGGAAAACTTCTACCGCGCGGCGAAGAAACGCTTCGATGAATCGGAAGAGTTCGCCACTCGCGCTCGCGGCCTGGTGGTCAAGCTGCAAGCCGGTGACCCCGAGTGCCTGGCCCTTTGGACACGCTTCAAGGACATCTCGCTGTCGCACTGCCAGAAGACCTACGAGCTGCTCAACGTCAAGCTGACCATGGCCGACGTGATGGGCGAAAGCGCCTACAACGACGACTTGGCCAACGTGGTGGCCGACCTCAAGGCCAAGGGCCTGCTGGTCGAAGACCAGGGCGCCCAATGCGTGTTCCTCGACGAGTTCAAGAACAGCGAAGGCGACCCCCTGCCGGTGATCGTGCAGAAGGCTGACGGCGGCTATCTGTACGCCACCACCGACCTGGCTGCCGTGCGTTACCGCAGCAACGTGTTGAAGGCTGACCGCGCACTGTACTTCGTCGACCAGCGCCAGGCGCTGCACTTCAATCAGGTGTTCGAAGTGGCCCGCCGCGCTGGCTTCGTCGGCCACCCGATGCAAATGGAGCACATGGGCTTCGGCACCATGAACGGCGCCGACGGCCGCCCGTTCAAGACCCGTGACGGCGGCACCGTGAAGCTGATCGACCTGCTCACCGAGGCCAAGGAGCGCGCCTACGCGCTGGTCAAGGAAAAAAACCCGAGCCTGGCCGACGACGAACTGCGCCACATCGGCGAGGTGGTGGGCATTGGCGCGGTGAAATACGCCGACCTGTCCAAACACCGCACCAGCGACTACAGCTTCAACTTCGAGCTGATGCTCAACTTCGAAGGCAACACCGCACCTTACCTGCTGTACGCTTACACCCGCGTAGCCGGCGTGTTCCGCAAGCTGGGCAAAGGCTTTGACGAAGTCGACGGCAAAATCGTGCTGCACGCTGCCCACGAGCAGGACTTGGCCGCGCGCCTGGCGCAGTTTGGCGAAATCCTTAACAACGTCGCCGAAAAAGGCACGCCGCACGTGCTGTGCAGCTACCTGTACGACTTGGCCGGCCTGTTCTCCAGCTTCTACGAGAACTGCCCGATCCTCGCTGCCGAAACCCCTTCGCAGCAGCAGAGCCGGCTGCGCCTGGCCGCCCTGACTGGCCGCACCCTCAAACAAGGTCTGGAACTGCTCGGCCTGGAAACCCTGGAGCGCATGTAAGTTGGCTGCCAAGAAAAAACCTGCCCCGAAACGCGGCGCCAGCCGCCAGACGGCACCGGCCAAACAGCCGATCCCCGGCTGGGTATGGCTGGCGGTCGGCCTGACCGTAGGCGCGTTCATCGTGTTCCTGATGAAGCTCGAACCCGGTGGCGATGACATCAAGCGCACCAAGCCCGAGCAGGAGAAACCGGCGAAAGCGGCCGAAGCCGGCAAGCCCGCGCAAGCTACCCCGCAACAGCCGGTGAAGCCGAAGTACGACTTCTACACCCTGCTGCCGGAGTCTGAGGTGATTGTGCCGCCGGAAGCCGTACCAGAGAAAACGCCACCGGTGCCGGCTCAGCCGGTAACCCCGGTGACACCAGCAGAAGCGGCGAAAATCGACACGGCGAGGGCGCAGGCGGCGCTGCTCGGCCAGACCCCACCACCGCCACCACCCGTGATCAAGCCGGCGGCGACCACGCAGTACTTCCTTCAGGCCGGCTCGTTCCGCAAGCAGGCCGATGCCGACAAGGTACGGGCACAGATCATCCTGCTGGGCCAGTCCGTGAAAGTGGAGTCGGGCACGGTCAAGGATGAAACCTGGTACCGCGTGCTGGTCGGGCCGTTCAGCAACCGCGAGCAGTTGACCGGCGCACAGAAGCAGCTGGCTGGGGCCGGGTTCAGCAACCTGTTGCTGCAACAGCGGCAGACCCGTCAGTAACGAAGAAGGCCTTGCCGCAGCGGTGCGACAAGGCCTTCTTTCTTTATATGGACAGCATTGCCCGTGAAGGGGCCTTAAGCAGCCCCGGTACCGTCAGCCACGCCCCGCATTCCTTTCGGACACCTGGCTGTTCAACGTCCAGAAGTCATACAGCACCCCCACCAGGAACAACCCGCCGGTAAAGAAGTAGATGATCGCGGTGATCCACTTGCCCTGATACAGCCGGTGCAGGCCAAACACCCCCAGGAAGGTCAGCAGGATCCAGGCGATGTTGTAGTCGATACGCCCGGACTGAAACCTCAGGTCGGCTTCACGGTCCATGGACGGGATCAGGAACAGGTCGATCAACCAGCCAATGCCCAGCAAGCCCAAGGTGAAGAACCAGATGGTCCCGGTAATCGGCTTGCCGTAATAGAAACGATGGGAGCCGGTGAAGCCGAAAATCCACAGCAGGTAGCCAATGGTTTTGCTGTGGGTGTCGTGAAAGGGCACCCCCTGTTGATAACTGTTCATTCATAGCCCCCGTGGGTTATCCGAAAATTTTCTAAGAAAAAATGTGACTTTCTCGTCGCAAGCCGACATACGGCACCTGGGCAATCGACCAACGGATCAATAACTGATCAAAAAGCTGTTATAAAGTTGCGCGCCCAACACATAACTATTCATAAGAGCTTCATCTATGCCGCCTTTGATCAAGACATGGCTGACCCTCTGCCTATTATTGCCCCTGGCCGCCCACGCCACCAATCGTGAGCAACGTCTTCCCAATGGTTTCACCGGCTACACGACCAACGCCTCGGTAAAACGCGCACCAGTCAAACAGACCGCGCTACGCGCCCGCCCAAGCAATGCTGCCAGCAGCCGCGGTGCGAATGTCGCCGCCATGTCGCCTAAGCAAAGCAGCGATGTGCTGAGCCGTGCGGTAAATGTGCTCGGTACTCCTTATGTTTGGGGCGGCAGCAGCCCGAAAAAAGGCTTTGACTGCAGCGGGCTGGTCAAATACGCCTTCAACGACGTCGCCGACGTCGACCTGCCGCGCACCTCCAATGCCATGGCCCAGGGCCACGGGGTGAAGGTGGCCAAGGGTGATCTGAAGCCTGGCGACCTGATCTTCTTCAACATCAAGAGCCGTCGGGTCAATCACGTAGCCATCTACCTGGGTAACGACCGCTTCATCCACGCTCCACGCCGTGGCAAGCGGGTGAGTATCGACACCTTGAGCAAGCCTTACTGGCAGAAGCACTACGTGGTGGCCAAGCGGGTACTGCCGAAGGAACAGCAGCAGCTGAACCTGGCCAAGCGCTAACAGGTCCGGCCTCTTCGCGGGCAAGCCCGCTCCCACAGACAGCACAGCCTTTAAAACCTGTGCCGCACCTGTGGGAGCGGGTTTACCCGCGAAAAAGCCCTGACAGGCACTAGAGATCACCGATCAAACCCTTCTCCCTCAGCCTCCGCAACGCCCCCTCCATCGTCCGCATCCCCTCCGCCGCCCCGCCCTGCATCACCGAAAACAACTGCGCCAAGCGCCCCTCCCGAACCAGGTTACGCACCGCCGGCGTCGCCACCAGCACTTCCCGCGCCGCCACCCGCCCGCCCCCCACGCGCCTGACCAGCACCTGCGCGACCACCAGGCGCAGCGACTCGGCCAGCATCGCCCGCACCAACGGCTTTTCCTCGGCAGCAAAAACCTCCACCAACCTGTCGATGCTGCTGGTCGCCGAACGCGCATGCACGGTTGCCAGCACCAGGTGCCCGGTTTCGGCCGCGCGCAGGGCCAGACGAATGGTTTCCAGGTCGCGCAACTCGCCGATCATGATCACGTCCGGGTCCTGGCGCAGCGCACTGCGCAGCCCCTGAGCAAAGCCGCGACTATGGCGCCCCATCTCACGCTGGTTGACCAGGCTGCGCTGGCTGGCATGGATGACCTCGACAGGGTCTTCCAGGGTAATGATGTGCAGCGCCCGCTCGCGGTTCAGCTGGTCGAGCAGCGTTGCCAGGGTACTGGACTTGCCACTGCCGGTCGGCCCGCCCACGAGGATCAAGCCATCCCGGCATTGCGCAACAGCTTGAAACACATCCGCAAGGTCCAGCTCACTCACCGTCGCAATGCGCCCCGGAATCAACCGAAAGGTAACCGCCGGGCCATTCAACTGGCGAAACAGGTTCAGCCGAAAGCGCCCAAGCGCCGGCAACTCCAGCGCAAGGTCCATTTCATCGCCTTGGGCCCACTGCCGGCGCTGATCGTCATCCAGCACGCTCGCCATGCCCTCGATCAAGGCACCCTGGCTCAAGGGCGGCAAGCCCATACGCTGCAACTCGCCATCCAGGCGCAGCATCGGAATCTGGCCCGTCGCCAGGTGCAGGTCTGAAGCCCCCGCATCCACAGCTCGGGCCAACAGCTCGGTCACATCCATGAGACTCCCCAAAGGCCTTCAAGCAGGTAGAATGCCGCAGACCCTACAGCTGCCGGCATCGATCCATGTCCACCCTAGCAGACAACCTTTCCGCGATTTCCGCCCGTATCGCCAGTGCTGCCCAGGCAGTCGGGCGTGATCCGGCCAGCGTCCAGTTGCTGGCCGTGAGCAAGACCAAGCCCGCCAGCGCTATCCGCGAGATCCATGCCGCCGGTGTGCGCGACTTCGGGGAGAATTACCTACAGGAAGCACTGACAAAGCAGCAGGCCCTCAGCGACTTGCCCTTGATCTGGCACTTCATCGGCCCCATTCAGTCGAACAAGACCAAAGCCATCGCCGAGCATTTCGACTGGGTGCATTCCGTGGACCGCCTGAAAATTGCCCAACGCCTGTCGGAACAGCGCCCCGCCGGGTTGGCGCCGCTGAACATCTGCCTGCAGGTAAACGTCAGCGGCGAAGACAGTAAATCCGGCTGCACCCCGGCCGACCTACCCGCGTTGGCCAAAGCCGTAGCCGCACTGCCCAACCTGCGCCTGCGCGGGCTGATGGCAATCCCGGAACCCACTGAAGACCGCGCCACCCAAGAGGCCGCCTTCGCCAGCCTGCGCAAGTTGCAGGAAGGCCTGGGGTTTGGCCTGGACACCCTGTCCATGGGCATGAGCCACGACCTGGAAGCGGCTATCGCCCAGGGCGCGACGTGGGTACGGATTGGCACGGCCCTGTTCGGAGCCCGCGACTACGGCAACACCTGATTCCATGCTTCACTCACTCTTTTCCACAAGGACCTGACATGAGCAAGACACGTATTGCCTTTATCGGCGCCGGCAACATGGCCGCCAGCCTGATCGGTGGTCTGCGTGCCCAGGGCCTGGACGCCTCGCAGATCCGCGCCAGCGACCCGGGCGCCGAGACCCGCAGTCGCATCCAGGCCGAGCACGGCATTGAAGCCTTCGAGGACAACGCCCAGGCCATCGATGGCGCTGACGTCATCGTGCTGGCGGTCAAGCCACAAGTCATGAAAACCGTATGTCAGGCACTGCAACCCAACCTGCAGGATGGCCAGCTGATCGTTTCCATCGCCGCCGGCATCACGTGCGCCAGCCTGCAAAGCTGGGTGGGCGCTCGCCCGGTGGTGCGCTGCATGCCCAACACTCCGGCATTGCTGCGCCAAGGCGTGAGCGGCCTGTACGCTACCGCTGAAGTGTCCGGCGAACAGCGTCAGCAGGCCGAACAACTGCTGTCGGCCGTGGGCACCGCCCTGTGGCTGGAGCAGGAACAGCAACTGGACGCCGTGACAGCTGTGTCCGGCAGTGGCCCGGCGTACTTCTTCCTGCTGATCGAGGCCATGACCGCGGCAGGCGAAAAACTCGGCCTGCCACGCGAAACGGCCTCCCAACTGACCTTGCAGACGGCCCTGGGCGCCGCGCGCATGGCAGTTGCAAGCGACGTCGATGCCGCTGAACTGCGCCGCCGCGTCACTTCGCCCGCCGGCACAACAGAAGCGGCGATCAAGTCGTTCCAGGCCAGCGGCTTCGAAGCCATCGTCGAGCAGGCGCTGCAGGCTGCAGCCACGCGCTCTGCCGAGCTGGCCGAACAACTGGGCAAATAAGGAGCTTTAGATGAATGCACTGTCAGGCGCCGCGATTTTCGTGGTGCAAACCCTGGTCAGCCTTTACCTGGTAATCGTCCTGCTGCGCTTCGTGCTGCAACTGGTCAAGGCCAACTTCTACAACCCGCTGTGCCAGTTCGCCGTTCGTGCCACCCAACCGCTGCTCAAGCCGATCCGCCGGATCATCCCTAGCGTTGGCGGGCTGGATACCTCGTCGCTACTGCTGGCGGTGGTCATCCAGGCCTTGCTGATGGGCTTTGTGCTGATGGTCACCTACGGTACCTTCGGCGACGTCCTGCACCTGCTGATGTGGGCGATCATCGGCATCACCTCGCTGTTCCTGAAGATTTTCTGGGTGGCGATGATCGTCATGGTGATCGTTTCCTGGGTTGCACCCAACAGCCACAACCCGGCGGCCGAACTGGCCTATCAGATCAGCGAGCCAGTGCTGGCGCCGTTCCGCCGCCTGGTGCCAAACCTGGGCGGCATGGACATCTCGCCGATCTTCGCCTTCCTGGCGATCCAGGTGATCCAGTCGTTTGTCATGCCTCCGCTGGCCGCCTACGCGGGCATGCCTCAAGAGCTGTGGCGAATGATCTGAGGCTCGCCAGAGCCAGCGTGCCCCCAGTCGCAAGCCTTTGCTTGCCGCTGGGGGTAGCGCTCTTTAGACTTACGCCTCCGTCAAGCGTGAGCAGGGTCGATGTCAACTGTCTTTCCCGAAGATTCCGTCGGTCTGGTAGTACCGCAAACCGCCCGGTTCGATGAACCGCTGGCACTGGCCTGTGGCCGTTCACTGGCCAGTTACGAACTGGTCTACGAGACCTATGGCACCCTGAACGCCAGCGCGAGCAATGCCGTGCTGATCTGCCATGCCCTGTCCGGCCACCACCATGCCGCTGGCTACCATGCCGCCACCGACCGCAAGCCGGGCTGGTGGGACAGCTGCATCGGCCCGGGTAAACCGATCGATACCAACCGCTTCTTCGTGGTCAGCCTGAACAACCTCGGCGGCTGCAACGGCAGCACCGGCCCCAGCAGTGTCAACCCGGCCACCGGTAAACCGTATGGCGCCGAGTTCCCGGTATTGACCGTGGAAGACTGGGTGCACAGCCAGGCACGGCTGGCCGACCGCCTGGGCATCCAGCAGTGGGCAGCTATCGTCGGCGGTAGCCTGGGTGGCATGCAGGCGCTGCAATGGACGATGACCTACCCCGAGCGCGTACGCCACTGCGTCGACATTGCCTCGGCACCCAAGCTGTCGGCGCAGAACATCGCCTTCAACGAGGTGGCGCGTCAGGCCATTCTTACCGACCCTGAGTTCCATGGAGGCTCGTTCCAGGACCAGGGCGTGATCCCCAAGCGCGGCCTGATGCTGGCACGCATGGTCGGCCACATTACCTATCTGTCCGATGATTCGATGGGTGAAAAATTCGGCCGAGAGCTGAAAAGCGACAAGCTCAACTACGACTTCCACAGCGTCGAGTTCCAGGTCGAAAGCTACCTGCGCTATCAGGGCGAGGAGTTTTCCGGCCGTTTCGACGCCAACACCTATCTTCTGATGACCAAGGCACTGGACTATTTCGACCCGGCCGCCACGCACGGTGGTGATCTGGCCGCCACCCTGGCCCACGTCAAGGCAGACTACTGCATCATGTCGTTCACCACCGACTGGCGCTTCTCTCCGGCCCGTTCGCGCGAGATCGTCGACGCGCTGATGGCCGCGCGCAAGAACGTCTGCTACCTGGAGATCGATTCGCCCTACGGGCACGATGCCTTCCTGATCCCCACACCTCGCTACATGCAGGGTTTCTCGAACTACATGAACCGCATTGCCATCTGAGGACAGCATGAGAGCCGATCTGGAAATCATCCACGACTGGATCCCCGCCGGCAGCCGGGTACTCGACCTGGGCTGCGGTAGCGGCGAACTGCTGGCCTCGCTGCGTGACCGCAAACAGGTCACCGGCTACGGCCTGGAAATCGACGCCGACAATATCGCCGCCTGCGTGGCCAAAGGCGTCAACGTCATCGAACAAGACCTGGACAAAGGCCTGGGCAACTTCGCCAGCAACAGCTTCGACGTGGTGATCATGACCCAAGCCCTGCAGGCCGTGGAATACCCCGACCGCATCCTCGACGAAATGCTGCGAGTGGGCCGTCAGTGCATCATCACCTTCCCAAACTTCGGCCACTGGCGCTGCCGCTGGTACCTGGCGACCAAAGGCCGCATGCCGGTATCGGACTTCATGCCGTATACCTGGTACAACACGCCGAACATCCACTTCTGCACCTTCGCCGACTTCGAAGAACTTGTGCACGAACGCCGAGCCAAGGTACTGGACCGCCTGGCGGTCGACCACTTGCACCGCAATGGGTGGGGTGGCCGGCTATGGCCTAATCTTCTAGGTGAGATCGGCATCTACCGCGTCAGCAGTCCGGGCCTGCAAGAGCATCAGCTCGCGGTCTGACGCCCACCGGAGGAATCGCACCATGCGTCGCCTAGCCCTGTTCCTGATCAGCCTGTGCCTGGCCCTGCCAGTACTGGCTGCCGATGCCGCACGCCCCGAGCGCAAGGAGGTATTTGGCGACGTGACGGTGCACTACAGCGCATTCACCTCGAGCATGCTCACACCCGAGGTGGCCGCGGCCACCGGCCTGGTTCGCAGCAAGAACCAGGGCGTGCTCAACATTACCGTACTCAAGGCCAGCAAACCTGCCACGGCGGTGATCAGCGGCACGGTCAAGGACCTGACCGGGCGCAGCAGCCCGCTGTCGTTCAAGCAGATTACCGAACAGGGCGCGGTGTACTACATCGCCCAGTTCAAGATCGACCAGCCAGAAACCGTCACCTTCGACCTGAACATCGAAACCGGCGGCATCAGCAACTCTCTCAGCTTCAACCAGGAAGTGTTCCCAGGCGAATGATGAATTTCCAGCAACTCGTATTGGCCAGCCACAATGCCGGCAAACTGAAGGAACTCCAGGCCATGCTCGGCCATTCCGTGCAACTGCACTCGATTGGTGAGTTCAGCCAGGTGGAGCCGGAAGAAACCGGCCTGTCGTTCGTCGAGAACGCCATCCTCAAGGCGCGCAACGCCGCCCGCATTTCCGGCCTGCCGGCCCTGGCCGATGACTCTGGCCTGGCAGTGGACTTCCTCGGCGGCGCGCCGGGCATCTACTCGGCGCGCTATGCCGACGGCAAAGGTGACGCGGCAAACAACGCCAAGCTGCTCGAAGCCTTGAAAGACGTGCCTGAAGCTGAGCGCAGTGCACAGTTCGTCTGCGTTCTGGCGCTGGTGCGCCACGCCGACGACCCATTGCCGATCCTGTGCGAAGGCCTGTGGCACGGGCGCATCCTGTTCGAGGCCAGCGGCGAGCAGGGCTTTGGCTACGACCCGCTGTTCTGGGTACCGGAGCGCAACTGCTCCAGCGCCGATCTAGCCCCAGCAGACAAGAACCAGCTCAGCCACCGCGCCCGTGCCATGGCCCTGCTGCGCAAACGTCTGGGCCTGGCATGATCGAAATGCTGTCGCCCCCCGGCGCGGCAGGCCTTAGCAGCCTGCCGCCGCTGGCGCTGTACATCCACATTCCGTGGTGCGTACGCAAATGCCCTTATTGCGACTTCAACTCCCACGCAGCCGGGCCTGAACTACCGGAAGATGCCTACGTCACAGCCCTGCTCGACGACCTCGACCAGGAACTGGCTGCCGTACAAGGTCGCCCGATCAGCTCGATCTTCTTCGGTGGCGGTACGCCAAGCCTGTTCAGTGCCAACGCCCTTGGCCGGCTACTGCGTGGCATAGAGCAACGTATTCCGTTCGCGCCAGACATCGAGATCACCCTCGAAGCCAACCCGGGCACCTTCGAGCAGGACAAGTTCAAGGCCTACCGGCAGACCGGTATCAACCGTCTTTCGATCGGCGTGCAGAGCTTCCAGCCAGCCAAGCTGGAGGCACTGGGGCGCATCCATAATGGCGACGAAGCGGTGCGGGCCGCCGACATGGCGCGCGCGGCCGGTTTCGACAATTTCAACATGGACCTGATGCACGGCCTGCCCGACCAGTCGCTGGACGACGCGCTGGGTGACCTGCGCCAGGCCATCGATCTGGGGCCGACACACCTGTCGTGGTATCAGCTGACCGTGGAGCCGAACACGGTGTTCTGGAACCAGCCGCCAGAGCTGCCCGAAGACGACATCCTCTGGGATATTCAGGAAGCCGGCCAAGCGCTGATGGCCGAGCACGGCTACCGCCAGTACGAGGTATCGGCCTACGCCCAGGCAGGCCGCGCCGCCCGCCACAACCTCAACTACTGGCGCTTCGGTGACTTCATCGGCATTGGCGCTGGCGCTCACGGCAAGCTCACCTTTGCCGACGGGCGCATCCTGCGTACCTGGAAGACCCGCCTGCCCAAGGATTACCTGAACCTGGCCAAGCCGTTCAAGGCCGGCGAGAAGCTGCTGCCAGTCGATGAACTGCCGTTCGAGTTCCTGATGAACGCCCTGCGCCTGACCGATGGCGTGGAAGCCGAACTGTTCACCCAACGCACCGGCTTGCCACTGTCACAGCTGCAGGAAGCACGCCGTGCAGCCGAACAAAAGGGCCTTTTGCAGGTCGAACCGGATCGACTGGTAGCCACGCCGAGGGGCCAGTTGTTCCTCAATGACCTGCTGCAGTATTTCTTGACCTAAGGATGACCCATGGATCTGGTACTTGATCTGCTCGCGACGGTTTCCCGCTGGAGCCGCAGCAACCTGTCGGAGATTTCACTGGCCTTGGTAGGCTGCCTGCTGGTGCTGTTCGGCACCGATGTCAAAGCCTGGGCCGAGCAGCGCCTGGGCGGCCTCGCGGGCGCCCTGCGCGTGCCGTTCATGGCGCTGATGGTCATGATCGGCAGCGGTGCTGCGCTGATCTATGCCACACCGTGGGTGGTGAAGGGGCTCAGCCAGTTCAACAACTATGCGTTGGCGCCTGTGTTGCTGGTGGTGCTGGTATTGATTGGCGTGGTGGCGGATCGCCGAGGCTGATCGAATGGCCCCTGGGTCAACTATCTTGCTCAACATTTGAAAGACCTGCGCGGCCGCCTGTAGGAGCGGGTTTACCCGCGAAGAGGCCGGCCCTGCTGGCCAATTTCCACCTGCCGTTCACCGTTGCCGCCGCCACCGTATTCGCGGGTAAAACTGCTCCTACACAGATTGGTGGTGGACACACCTCGGGGGTTGGACACAGCCCACTGTAGGAGCGGGTTTACCCGCGAAAGGGCCGGCCCTGCTGGCCAATTTCCACCCGCCGTTCACCGTTGCCGCCGCCACCGTATTCGCGGGTAAACCCGCTCCTACACAGATTGGTGGTGGACACACCTCGGGGGTTGGACACAGGCCGCCGTAGGAGCGGGTTTACCCGCGAAAGGGCCGGCCCTGCTGGCCAATTTCCACCCGCCACTCACCGTCGCAGCCGCCCGCGAACACCGGCAAAGCCGGTGCCATCCACCGCGTTGTTCTCTTCGCGGGCATGCCCTGAGGTGTTGTGTATTACCGAAAAAAAACCGCCCTTCTCAAGGCGGTTTTTTTCGCCTGCATTCCTGCAAGCATCGGCACATCGAGAAGCCGTATCAGCCGCTCAATCGACCTTCTCGAACTTCAAGTCCCACACCCCGTGCCCCAGCCGCTCACCGCGGCGTTCGAACTTGGTGATCGGGCGCTCTTCGGGGCGCGGCACATAGGTGCCGTCTGCCGCACGGTTGCGATAGCCAGGAGCTGCGCTCATCACTTCCAGCATGTACTCGGCATACGGCTCCCAATCGGTGGCCATGTGGAACACACCACCAGGCTTGAGCTTGCGACGTACCAGCTCGGCGAACTCCAGCTGGACGATGCGGCGCTTGTGGTGACGCGCCTTGTGCCATGGGTCTGGGAAGAACAGCATCAGGCGATCAAGGCTGTTATCCGCCACGCAGCGGTTCAGCACTTCGATAGCATCGCAGTCATACACCCGCAGGTTTTTCAGCCCCTGGGTCAGCACGCCATTGAGCAGCGCGCCAACACCCGGGCGGTGCACTTCCACACCAATGAAATCCTGCTCAGGTGCGGCAGCGGCCATTTCCAGCAGGGAATGGCCCATGCCGAAGCCGATCTCCAAGGTGCGCGGGGCCGAACGGCCGAACACCTGGTCGTAGTCCACCGGGCTGTCAGCCAGTGGCAGGATGTACAGCGGGCCGCCTTGATCCAGACCGCGTTGCTGGCCTTCGGTCATGCGCCCGGCACGCATCACGAAGCTCTTGATGCGGCGGTGTGGGCGGGCTTCGCCGTCGGGGGTGATCGGCGTATCGTGCGATTCAGTCATCAGTTGCTCTTACTTGATCAGACCATCCAGCGGCGAAGAGGCGCTGGCATAGAGTTTCTTCGGCATACGGCCGGCCAGGTAGGCCATGCGACCCGCGACAATGGCGTGTTTCATGGCCTCAGCCATCAGCACCGGCTGCTGGGCGTGGGCGATGGCCGAGTTCATCAGCACTGCCTCACAGCCCATTTCCATGGCGATGGTGGCGTCGGATGCGGTACCCACGCCAGCATCGACCAGCACCGGCACCTTGGATTCTTCCAGGATGATCTGCAGGTTGTAGGGGTTGCAGATACCCAGGCCGGTGCCAATCAGGCCAGCCAACGGCATGACAGCAATACAGCCGACTTCGGCCAGCTGACGGGCGATGATCGGGTCGTCGCTGGTGTAGACCATGACATCGAAACCTTCCTTGACCAGCACTTCGGCGGCCTTGAGGGTTTCGATCACGTTGGGGAACAGGGTTTTCTGGTCGGCCAGCACTTCCAGCTTCACCAGCGTCCGGGACTCGTGCGATTTGCGCCCATCGAGCAGTTCGCGGGCCAGACGGCAAGTGCGTACCGCTTCCACCGCGTCAAAGCAGCCTGCAGTGTTCGGCAGGATGGTGTACTTGTCGGGCGACAGTACATCGAGCAGGTTCGGCTCGCCCGCGTTCTGGCCAAGGTTGGTGCGGCGCACAGCGACAGTGACGATTTCGGCACCCGAGGCCTCGGTGGCCAGGCGGGTTTCTTCCATGTCACGGTACTTGCCGGTACCGACCAGCAGGCGCGACTGGAAAGTACGCCCGGCCAGGGTGAAGGGCTTGTCGCTACGAACGTTGCTCATCGTTGTTCCTCGGGAAAAGGTTGCAGGGCTTGCTTGTGAACCGCCGGGCTGCTGTCAGCCGCCACCGATGGCGTGGACCACTTCGACCTGGTCGCCGTCATTCAGCAGCGTGCTGTCGTGCTGGCTACGCGGCACGATATCCAGGTTCAGTTCCACTGCAACACGGCGCCCGGTCAGTTCCAGGCGCGCCAGCAGGGCTGCAACGCTTTCGCCGGCAGGCAGTTCGTAAGGTTCACCGTTCAATTTAATGCGCATGCGCACGGCCACCATTGTTCTTTGGGGCCAGCATTCTAGCGCCGAACCGCCCTGCAACCCAAGGGCGGTGCGCGCCATTAGTCGTGATTGTGGACCACTCGGTCAGCCCAGCCGCCAGGCTGCCAGGCCCAGGCACAGCCAGCCGACAAGGAAGCACAAGCCACCAATCGGGGTGATGATGCCAAGCTTGCCAAGGCCACTGAGGGTCAGCAGGTACAGGCTGCCGGAGAACAGCACGATGCCCAACGCAAACAGGCCGCCAGCCCACCCGACCAGGCGCCCGGGCAGGTGCGCCGAGAGCGCCGCAACGCCGAAGATCGCCAAGGCATGGACCAGTTGGTAAGTCACGCCGGTATGGAAGATCGCCAGGTAGTCAGCCGTCAGCCGGTTTTTCAGGCCATGAGCGGCGAAGGCGCCCAGGGCGACACCGGTAAAGCCAAAAAAGGCGGCAAGCATCAGGAAGCTGCGAAGCATGGGACGACTCCTTGTATCGGGTCTGTATAATGGCCCCTTCCACCCTTAGGGCCAAGCCATCGACATGCTGTCAACGCTTATCCGTCGCCTCTCCCGCGCCCTGCTCTGGTTCGTTGCCGGCAGCATCGTGCTGGTGCTGGTGTTCCGCTGGGTACCACCGCCCGGCACGGCGCTGATGGTCGAGCGCAAGGTACAGTCTTGGGTGAATGGTGAACCGATCGACCTGCAGCGCGACTGGGAGCCATGGGAGAACATCTCCGATGAGCTCAAGGTTGCAGTCATTGCTGGCGAGGACCAGAAGTTCGCCAACCACTGGGGCTTCGACCTCCCGGCCATTCAGGCGGCGTTGGCCCACAACGAGCGCGGTGGCAACATTCGCGGCGCCAGCACCCTGACCCAACAAGTGGCCAAGAACCTGTTTCTGTGGTCAGGCCGCAGCTGGTTTCGCAAGGGGCTGGAGGCCTGGTTCACCGCACTGATTGAGCTGTTCTGGTCGAAGGAGCGGATTCTCGAGGTCTATTTGAACAGCGCCGAGTGGGGCAAGGGCGTGTTTGGTGCCCAGGCGGCGGCGCGTTATCACTTTGGTGTCGACGCCAGCCGGCTCAGCCGCCAGCAGGCGGCGCAGCTGGCTGCGGTGCTGCCTAGCCCCATCAAATGGAGTGCCAGCCGGCCGAGTGCCTACGTGGCCAGCCGGGCCGGCTGGATTCGCCGGCAGATGAGCCAGCTGGGCGGGCCCAGCTACCTGATGCAGCTGGACTCATCCAGAAAGCTTTGAATGCAGGCCCGGCCCTTTCGCGGGTAAACCCGCTCCTACGGGCAACCGCATCCCCAGCCTCCTCGCGGGTAAACCCGCTCCTACGGGCAACCGCATCCCCAGCCTCCTCGCGGGCAAACCCGCGCCTACAGGCAACCGCATCCCCTGTAGGAGCGGGTTTACCCGCGAAGAGGCCGGCAAAGCCAGCACAAACAAAAAAGCCGCTCACCCCATAGGGCCAGCGGCTTTTCTTTACAACCCAGACTCGATCAGGCAGCGATCAGTGCCTTGACCTTGTTCATCGCATTCTTCTCCAGCTGGCGAATACGCTCAGCCGATACGCTGTACTTGTCTGCCAGTTCATGCAGCGTGGCCTTCTCTTCCGCCAGCCAACGCTGATAGAGAATGTCGCGGCTACGCTCGTCCAGACCCTGCAGCGCTTCGTGCAGGTTGCTGGTGGAATTGTCACTCCAGTCGGCATCCTCCAACTGCACCGCCGGATCGTAACGGTGGTCTTCCAGGTAATGCGCAGGCGACTGGAAGGCGCTGTCGTCGTCAGCTTCCGCTGCCGGATCGAAGGCCATGTCCTGGCCGCTGAGGCGGCTTTCCATCTCGCGCACTTCGCGCGGCTCGACGCCAAGGCTTTCCGCCACGCGATGCACTTCGTCGTTGTTCAGCCACGCCAGGCGCTTCTTCTGGCTACGCAGGTTGAAGAACAGCTTGCGCTGAGCCTTGGTGGTAGCCACTTTGACGATGCGCCAGTTGCGCAGAATGAACTCGTGGATCTCTGCCTTGATCCAGTGCACAGCGAACGACACCAGGCGCACGCCCATTTCAGGGTTGAAGCGCTTGACGGCTTTCATCAGGCCGACATTGCCTTCCTGGATCAGGTCAGCCTGGGCCAACCCGTAGCCGGCATAACTACGGGCGATATGTACGACGAAACGCAGGTGGGCCATCACCATCTGACGAGCGGCCTCGACATCCTGCTCATAATAGAGACGCTCGCCCAGATCACGCTCCTGCTCGACCGTCAGCAGCGGGATGCTGTTGACCGTGTGCACATAGGCTTCCAGGTTTGCACCGGGTACCAGGGCATAGGCAGGTTGCAACGATGTGGTCATTCAAGAACCTCCGACTTACAAAACTCGCACCTTGTGGGCGCTGCCAACATTGACCTGGAACGACGGTACAAGTTCCGCAGTGAAGAAAATGTCAATGCTGGCACGTAAAAACTATCGCGGCGCCAGCTCGTTCAAGTGGCGGGCGACTGCAATCCATGCACCGATATACCCCAACAACACTGCTCCGATCAAGAGCGACAGACCATCGGAAGCCGGAACGCCGCCCAGGGCGAAGTCACTGCCATACAGCCCGGAAAGCCCTACCACCGCCTCGTTCAGCCAGTTCAGGCCAAACGCCAGGATACCCCACGCCAGCAGGCCTGCGCCCAGGCCATACAGGGCGCCCATGTACAGGAACGGCCGGCGCACGTAGGCGTCGGTGCCGCCGACCAGCTTGATCACTTCGATCTCGATACGACGGTTTTCAATGTGTAGACGAATTGTGTTACCGATTACTAACAGCAGGGCAGAAATCAGCATCACGGCCAGGCCGAAGACGAAGCGGTCACCCAGCTTGAGGATGGCTGCCAGGCGCTCGACCCAGACCAGGTCCAGTTGCGCCACGTCCACCCGCGGCAGCTCCGCCAGGCGCTGACGCAAGGCGTCCAGGGCCGGCTTGTCGACCTCGGTCGGGGTTACCACCACCACACCCGGCAGTGGGTTGTCTGGCAGTTCGCGCAAGGCCTCGCCCAGTCCGGACTGCTGCTGGAACTCCTCCAGGGCCTGCTCGCGGCTGACATACTGGGCGTCCGCCACGCCAGGCATGCCCTTGATCTCGTCGCGCAGCGCTTCGCCATCGCGGCTGCCGGCATCAAGCTTGAGGTACAGCGAAATCTGCGCAGCGCGCTGCCACGAACCGCCCAGCTGCTCGACGTTCTTCAGCAACAAGGACAGGCCCATCGGCATGCTCAGCGCCACTGCCATGACCAGGCAAGTGAAGAAGCTGCCGATCGGCTGCTTGCCCAGGCGGCGCAGGCTGTCGGCCAAGCTGGCACGGTGGCTTTCCAGCCAGGCATGCAGCAGGGTGCGGAAGTCCGGGCCATCATCGTCTTCACCGCGCTTTTTCTTCGCAGGTTGCGGATCGGCCGGTTTCGGTGCGACCCGCTCGGAAACCTTCGGCGTGCGTGTAGTGTTCATTGCCCGGCCTCCCCATCGCCGATCAAGCGGCCGCGTTGCAAGGTCAGCATGCGGTGGCGCATGCGCGCGATCAGTGCCAGGTCGTGGCTGGCGATCAATACCGTCGTGCCCAGGCGGTTGATGTCCTCGAACACGCCCATGATCTCTGCAGCCAGGCGCGGGTCGAGGTTACCGGTGGGTTCGTCGGCCAGCAGCAGAGCCGGCTGGTGAACAATGGCGCGGGCGATACCCACCCGCTGTTGCTGCCCGGTGGAAAGGTCGGCCGGGAACAGCTCGCCCTTGTCGGACAGCGACACGCGCTCCAGCGCCGAGTCCACGCGCTTGGCGATCTCGACCTTGGACAGGCCGAGAATCTGCAGCGGCAAGGCAATGTTGTTGAAAACGGTGCGGTCGAACAACAACTGGTGGTTCTGGAACACCACGCCGATTTGCCGGCGCAGGAATGGGATTTGCGCATTGCTGATCTGGCCCAGGTCCTGCCCTGCCAGCATCAGCTTGCCGCTGGTCGGGCGCTCCATGGCCAGCAACAGGCGCAGCAGGGTGCTCTTGCCTGCGCCCGAGTGGCCGGTGACGAACAGGAATTCGCCCCGGCGCGCCCGGAAACTCAGCTCATGCAACCCCACATGACCGTTGGGATAGCGCTTGGCAACCTGCTCGAATCGGATCATGGTCAATCTCGCTCGGCGAACAGAGCCTTGACGAACGGCTCGGCTTCGAAGGTACGCAGGTCGTCGATGCCTTCACCGACGCCGATGAAACGGATCGGGATGTTGAACTGCTTGGCCAGGGCGAAGATCACCCCGCCCTTGGCAGTGCCGTCCAGCTTGGTCAGGGCCAGGCCGGTCAGCTCGACGCTCTGGTTGAAGTACTTGGCCTGACTGATGGCGTTCTGGCCGGTGCCGGCGTCAAGCACCAGCAGCACCTCGTGCGGCGCCTCAACGTCGAGCTTGCCGATGACCCGGCGGACCTTCTTCAGCTCTTCCATCAGGTTGTCTTTGGTGTGCAGGCGGCCGGCAGTGTCGGCGATCAGCACGTCGACGCCACGGGCCTTGGCGGCCTGCACGGCATCGAAGATGACCGAAGCAGAGTCGGCACCCGTGTGCTGGGCGATCACCGGAATCTGGTTACGCTCGCCCCACACCTGCAACTGCTCGACCGCGGCGGCGCGGAAGGTATCACCGGCAGCCAGCATGACCTTCTTGCCTTCCAGTTGCAGCTTTTTCGCCAGCTTGCCAATGGTGGTGGTCTTGCCGGCGCCGTTCACGCCAACCACAAGGATCACATAGGGTTTGTTCTGGGCCTGTACGTTCAGTGGCTGCTCGACCGGGCGCAGCAGCGCAGCCAGTTCTTCCTGCAACGATTTGTACAGGGCATCGGCATCGGCCAACTGCTTGCGCGCGACCTTCTGAGTCAGGTTCTGGACAATGGCCGAGGTAGCCTCCACACCCACGTCGGCAGTCAGCAGGCGCGTCTCGATTTCGTCGAGCAGGTCGTCGTCGATGACCTTCTTGCCGAGGAACAGGCTGGCCATGCCCTCGCCGATGCTGGCACTGGTCTTGGACAGGCCTTGCTTGAGGCGCGCGAAGAAGCCGGGCTTGGCCTGTTCGACGGGTGCAGCAACAGGGGCGGGTGCCGCGCGTTCCGGGATTGCGGGCGGTGCCTTCGGCTCCAGGTCCGGCACCAGGGCCACGGGCTCTTCGGCAACCGGTAGCACCAGGTTGCTGACCGGCGCTGCGGCCTCGACAGGGGCAGACTCCACAGGGGCCGCCTGCAAGGGCATGGACGCAACCGGCTGCGGTGCAGGTGCCACCAGCGGCTGGGATGCGACCGGCTCTGGCTCAGGCGCCTGCAACGGCTGCGACGCAACCGGTTCAGGGACGGGGGCCTCGACTACCGGGGGCCGGGGGGGTGCGGCGACCGGCTGCGACTCAGCCAGCTGTGGGGCAGCAGGGGCCTGAACGGGTTCGGGGGCCTGTGGCGCTTCGGCGGCAGATCCCTCGACCGGAGCGGCTGCAGACTGCTCGACAACGGGGGGCTCATGCGCGGGCACGCCCGCTCCCGCAGGTGGCTGCGGCTTCTTGCGAAACCAGCTGAACAGGCCTTTCTTCTCACCAGCCTCGGCCGGCGCTTTTTTGTCGTCGTTGGAACCAAACATGGAAGACGGCTATCTCAGGGTAGCGATAGGCCAGCTATGGCCAATCGGGAATTCTCTCTACGCAGAACAGACTATCTTGAAGCCGGCTGGTTCATGCGCAACGTTTTGACTTAGTGTCCTGTGGGCCAGAACGGCGACAGGCATGGTCGCCAGGCAACCGGATCAGTATCCTAGCACCTCCTGGCCCGCCGACGCTAAACCCAGCGGGCCGCCGAACAGGTTAAACACCGTATGAACGCTCTAGCCCGCCGCGCCGCTGGCCTGTTGCTCGGCACGCTCTGCCTGCCGCTCGCGGCCTTTGCCGCCGATGTGCAACCCACCCACGAATTCATCCTCGACAATGGCCTGAAGGTCGTGGTCCGCGAAGACCATCGCGCCCCGGTGGTGGTCTCGCAGATTTGGTACAAGGTCGGCTCCAGCTACGAGACCCCGGGCCAGACCGGCTTGTCCCATGCGCTGGAACACATGATGTTCAAGGGCAGCGCCAAGGTCGGCCCCGGCGAGGCCTCGCGCATTCTGCGTGACCTCGGCGCCGATGAAAACGCCTTCACCAGCGACGACTACACCGCCTATTACCAAGTGCTGGCCCGCGACCGCCTGCCAGTAGCCCTGGAACTGGAGGCGGACCGCCTTGCCAGCCTGCGCCTGCCTGCCGACGAGTTCAGCCGCGAAATCGAGGTCATCAAGGAAGAACGCCGCCTGCGCACCGACGACCAGCCCAATGCCAAGGCATTCGAGCTGTTCCGCGCCATGGCCTACCCGGCCAGCGGCTACCACACGCCGACCATTGGCTGGATGGCCGACCTGGAGCGCATGAAAGTTGAGGAACTGCGCCACTGGTACGAGTCCTGGTACGCCCCCAATAACGCCACCCTGGTGGTGGTCGGTGATGTCACCGCCGCCGAGGTCAAAGGCCTGGCGCAGAAGTATTTCGGCAATATTCCCAAACGCGCCGTACCGCCAGCCAAGCTGCCTCTGGAGCTGGCCGAACCTGGTTGGCGCCAGTTGACCCTGCACGTGCGAACCCAGCTGCCAAGCCTGATCTACGGCTTCAACGTGCCCGGTCTGCCCACCGCCAAGGACCCTCGGACGGTACATGCCCTGCGCCTGATCTCGGCACTGCTCGACGGCGGCTACAGCGCCCGCATGCCGGCCCGCCTGGAGCGTGGCCAGGAACTGGTGGCCGGCGCGTCGTCCAGCTACAACGCCTTCACCCGCGGCGACAGCCTGTTCCTGATCTCGGCGACGCCGAATGTGCAGAAGCAGAAAACCCTCGCCGACGTCGAGAAAGGCATCTGGCAGCTGCTTGAAGAACTCAAGAGCACGCCGCCCAGCGCCGAAGAGCTGGAACGCGTACGCGCCCAGGTCATCGCCGGCCTGGTCTACGACCGCGACTCCATCAGCAGCCAGGCCACCACCATCGGCCAGCTGGAAACCGTCGGCCTGTCCTGGAAGCTGATCGACAGCGAACTGGACGAGCTCAAGCGCGTCACCCCGCAGGACATCCAGAACGCCGCGCGCACCTACTTCACCCGCGAACGCCTGAGCGTTGCCCATGTACTGCCCGAGGAGTCCGCCCATGAGTGATCGCCGCGCACCACGCCCAACCCTGCTGGTCACGGGCATTCGTGCCCTGGCGCTGGCGGCAGTGCTGGCCGCTCCGGCCATGGCCGATAACGCTGCCAAGGCCGACAGCAGCGCAGCCCGCCCGGCCAACACCTTGCAGTCGCTGGCCGAACTGAATGGCAAGGCACCCAGCCGGCGTCAGCTGAACATCCAGCACTGGAACACCGCCGAAGGTGCCCGGGTGCTGTTCGTCGAGGCCCGCGAACTGCCCATGTTCGACCTGCGCGTCACCTTCGCTGCCGGCAGCAGCCAGGACGGCGGCACGCCAGGCCTGGCCGCTCTGACCAACGCCATGCTCAACGAGGGCGTGGCCGGCAAGGACGTCACCGCCATCGCCGAGGGCTTCGAAGGCCTGGGCGCAGACTTTGGCAACGGTTCCTACCGCGACATGGCCGTCGCATCGCTGCGCAGCCTCAGTACCAAGGACAAGCGCGAACCGGCCCTCAAACTGTTTACAGAGGTGGCGGGCAAGCCAACATTCCCCGAGGATGCCCTCAAGCGCATCAAGAACCAGATGCTGGCTGGCTTCGAATATGAGAAGCAAAACCCCGGCAAGATCGCCGGCAAGGCCCTTTTCGGCAAGCTCTATGGCGACCACCCCTACGCCCACCCAAGCGACGGCACCGCAGAGAGCATCACGGGCATAAGCCTTGCCCAGCTGCGCGCGTTCCACGCCAAGGCCTATACCGGCGGCAATGCGGTAATCGCCCTGGTCGGCGACCTCAGCCGTGCAGAGGCCGAAGCCATCGCCGCCCAGGTGTCGGCTGGCCTGCCCAAGGGCCCTGCGCTGGCCGCACCGGCCCAACCCACAGACGCCAAGGCCGGCCTGACCCACATCGACTTCCCGTCCAAGCAGACCCACCTGATGCTGGCCGAACTGGGGATCGACCGCCAGGACCCGGACTGGCCAGCCCTGTCGCTGGGCAACCAGATCCTTGGCGGTGGCGCCTTCGGTACCCGGCTGATGAGCGAGGTGCGAGAGAAGCGCGGCCTGACCTACGGCGTTTACTCGGTATTCAGCCCGATGCAGGTACGCGGCCCGTTCATGATCAACCTGCAAACCCGAGCCGAGCTCAGCGAAGGTACGCTCAAGCTGGTGCAAGGCATTCTCGCCGACTACCTGAAGACGGGCCCTACCCAACAGGAACTGGACGATGCCAAGCGCGAGCTGGCCGGCAGCTTCCCGCTGTCCAATGCCAGCAATGCCAGCATCGTCGGCCAATTGGGCGCGATCGGCTTCTACAACTTGCCACTGACCTGGCTAGAGGACTTCATGCAACAGTCCCAGGCCCTTACCGTCGAACAGGTCAAGGCAGCCATGAACAAACACCTGTCAGCCGATAAACTGGTGATCGTCACCGTTGGCCCGAAAGTGCCACAAAAACCGCTGCCAGCACCCACTGACAAGCCCTCCGAGCAACCGCTCGGGGTACCGGAGCACTAATGCCAAGATCCACCCCTCCCGCCCGCCCGCAAGCGGGCCAAAGCAAGGGCCAGGGCCACCTGCGCATCATCGCCGGCGAGTGGCGCAGCCGCCGCCTGGCGGTGCCGGAAGGCGAAGGCCTGCGGCCAACGCCTGACCGCGTACGGGAAACCGTATTCAACTGGCTGGCACCCTACATCGAGGGCGCCCGCGTGTTGGACGCCTTCACCGGCAGCGGTGCCTTGGTGCTCGAAGCCCTGTCCCGTGGGGCCGAGGATGCCGTGGCGCTGGACAGCAACCCTGCGGCCATCGCCAACCTGAAGAACAACCTCGAAATCCTGCGCTGTCCCCGCGGGCAAATTCTGCAAACCGACGCCCTGCGCTACCTGCAAGGCCCGGCCAAGCAGCAGTTCGATGTCGTGTTCCTCGACCCGCCGTTCCACCAGGACCTGCTGGCCAACACCTGCAACATGCTGGAGCAGCATCAGTGGCTGAGCGAGCAGGCTTGGGTCTACACCGAAAGCGAAGCGGCACCCTCGACCTTGCAACTGCCAGGCAACTGGCGCCTACACCGCGAGAAGAAGACCGGCCAGGTGCACTACGCACTCTGGCAGCGGGGCTGATTACCCGCCGGGTGGGGTGTAATGGGTTGCCACACCCCACCTGTGCCATGCTTGGAGCTGCACCTTCACTCCCACCAATGGCGCAGGTACTGCGGCGCTGTTTCGTGGCAAGCTAGCAAGGCACATCATGAGCCACCCAGCATGCCCAGCCCCAACGCCACATTCCGTCCGGCCATCGGCCTGTCCAATCCCCACCTGCAGACCTTGTGGGGGCCACTCTGGCGCAAGCTGCCTGAGCTGCAGCGTGACCGCGAACGACTGTGGCTGGCTGACGGCGACTTCATCGACCTGGACTGGCATGGCCCGCACCAACCCCATGCGCCACTGGTACTGGTGCTGCATGGGCTGACCGGCTCGTCTCACTCGCCCTACGTGAAAGGCTTGCAGCAAGCGCTGCAAGGTCGCGGCTGGGCCAGCGTGGCAGTGAACTGGCGGGGTTGTTCAGGCGAGCCCAACCTGTTGCCGCGCAGCTACCATTCCGGCGCCAGCGAAGACCTGGCGGAAATTGTCAGCCATCTTCGCGCCCAGCGCCCGCTGGCGCCGCTGTATGCAGTGGGTTATTCGCTGGGTGGCAATGTATTGTTGAAGTACTTGGGTGAGAGCGGCGTCGCCAGCCAACTGGAGGCAGCGGCTGCAGTTTCGGTACCCTTTCGCCTGGACCACTGTGCCGACCGTATCGGCCAAGGGTTCTCCAAGGTGTATCAGGCGCATTTCATGCGCGAGATGCTGGCGTATGTTCAGCTCAAGCAGCGGCACTTCCACGACCAGGGCCAGCATGAACAGCTGGCGACACTGGAGCGCCTGGGCCAACTCACCAACTTGCGCACATTCTGGGACTTCGACGGTAAAGTCACTGCACCGCTCAATGGCTTTCGCGATGCGCACGACTACTATCGTCGCTCATCCAGCCACTTCTTCCTTGGCCAGAACCGCACGCCAACGCTGATCATCCATTCCAGCGATGACCCCTTCGTGTCCAGCCACAGCCTGCCGACGGCCCGTGAACTGTCACCACAAACCCGCTTCGAACTGCATGACCGCGGTGGGCATGTGGGCTTTGTCGATGGCAGCCTGCGAAATCCGGGGTACTACCTGGAACGACGGATTCCGCAGTGGCTGGTGGACGGTAGCTAGCGCTCGAATGCGTAAAGGCTGCGCGCTCCCACAGAGATTTAACCCGATCTGCTTACTCGCCGGTGGCCACAGCATGCTGCGGGTTGTTGATCCACTCGCTCCACGACCCCGCATACAGCTTGCCCAGCGGGTACCCCGCCAGGGCCATTGCAAACAGGTTATGGCAAGCGGTTACCCCAGACCCGCAATAAGACACCAACTGCTCCGGCGCCCGTCCACCCAGCTTTTCGGCAAAACGCTGCTTTAGCTGATCCGCCGGCAAAAAACGCCCGTCAGCCCCCAGGTTGTCGGTAAACGCCGCGCACTGGGCCCCGGGAATATGCCCTGCCACCGGGTCAATCGGCTCCACTTCACCGCGAAAACGCGGCAAGGCACGCGCATCGATCAAGGTCAGGTCTGCACTACCAAGGCGCTTGCCCAGATGGTCGGCATCGATCAGCAGCTTCGCGTCAGGTTCACCACTGAAAGTGCCCTCACGTTTGGGCGGCGGGTCCAGGCTCAACGGCAGGTGCGCCGCGTGCCAGGCCTTCAGGCCACCGTCCAGAATCGCCACACCGCTGCGCTTGCCCAGCCAGACCAGCAGCCACCAGGCGCGGGCGGCAAAGGCGCCGGGGCCGTCGTCGTACAGCACCACCTCGCTGTCGTTGTTCAGGCCCCACTCTCGCAGGCGCTCGACCAGCCGCTGGGCATCGGGCAGCGGGTGGCGCCCGGTGCGCCCCTTGCTCACCGGTCCGCTGAGATCCCGGTCCAGGTCGGCAAAATGCGCCCCCTCAATATGCCCCTGGGCATAGCTGCGCTGGCCATAGTCCACATCCTCGAGGGCAAAGCGGCAGTCGAGGATCACCAACTTGGGCGAGCCCAGACGCTCGGCCAACTGCTGCGGGGTGATCAATTGCGCAAGGGGCATGACAATCTCCTGATCGATAGCACTAGGGCCCTGGGCTAGTGCTCCAGGGCCTGGTTGAACGGTACATGGAATTCCTGACACAGCGCGTCCACGGCAGGACGGGCATTGTCGGTGACGAAACCGAGCTCCAGCACCAACACCTGATAGACGCCGCGCTTGAAGGCTTCTTCACCCAAGTGCGCGGAATGTTCACGCGTGGTGCTGAGAAAACGTACCCATGATGTCAGCACGATCCAGGCATTGATGGTCAGCGATTCGATCTGCGCCGGCACCATAGCCAGGATCCCAGCCTCGACAAAGCCGCGGTAGATCGCCTGGCCCTGGCGCAGGCAGCGTTCGGAAAAACGCCGGTAACGGGCGGCCAGTTCGGCGTCGCTGTCCAGCAGATGCTCCAGGTCACGGTGCAGGAAGCGGTAGTTCCACATCGCCGCCAGCAAGGCCTTGAGGTAGAAGCGCTTGTCTTCCACGGTTGCCGCGCGGCCCTGCGGCGGGCGCAGAAAACTGTCCACCAGCGCTTCGTACTGGCTGAACAACAGGGCAATGATCGCCTGCTTGTTGGGGAAGTGGTAATACAGGTTGCCGGGCGAGATTTCCATGTGCGCGGCAATGTGGTTGGTGCTGACGCTGCGTTCGCCCTGCTGGTTGAACAGCTCCAGGCTGTTCTGCACGATGCGCTCTCGGGTCTTCATGCGCGGGGCCATGCTCAGCTCCCAGTCTGCGGGCCTTCATCAAAGGTTTATCTTACGGCGTATTACAGATGGAATGCACCGTTGAGCGGCATGGAAAAATTCGTACCATGGTGCAAATTAGAGTATAGGCTCTAGGCAACCCCGGCCCGGACTCGACACCACCATGAACTCGCCCAGTGCCTTGCCCCCTGTGCAATTCGACCTCGACCTCGCAACGACGTTCGCGGCCCAGCGCCTGGCCTTTGCCGGTAACCCGCTGCCACCAGCGGCGCAGCGGCGCCAGTGGCTGAAGAGCCTGCGTGAAGCCTTGCTGAGCAGCCAGGCAGAACTGATCGAAGCCATCAGCCAGGATTTTGCCGGGCGCAGCGCCGACGAGACCTTGCTGGCCGAACTGCTACCGTCAGTGCAAGGCCTGCGCCACGCCGAAAAGCACTTGCAACGCTGGATGCGCACCCGCCGACGCCGCGTCGGCCTGGCGTTCCAGCCGGCCAGCGCACAGGTGCGCTATCAACCCTTGGGCGTGGTCGGCATCATCGTGCCGTGGAACTACCCGCTGTTCCTCGCCATCGGCCCGTTGACCTGCGCCCTGGCCGCCGGCAACCGGGTCATGCTCAAGCTTAGCGAGGCCACGCCCGCGACTGGCCTGGCCCTACAGCAACTGCTCGAGCGTGTGTTCCCCACAGACCTGGTCAGCGTTGTGCTCGGTGAGGTCGAGGTGGGCCAGGCCTTCGCCCGCCTGCCCTTCGACCACCTGCTGTTCACCGGTGCCACCAGCGTGGGCCGCCAGGTGATGCAGGCTGCCGCACACAACCTGACCCCGGTCACCCTGGAGCTGGGTGGCAAATCCCCCGCTATTGTTTCTGAGGATGTGCCGCTGGACAGCGCCGCCGAGCGCATCGCCTTCGGCAAGACCCTCAACGCCGGCCAAACCTGTGTCGCCCCCGACTACGTACTGGTGCCGCGCGAACGGCTGCCCGCCTTCAGCGACGCCTACCAGCGCGCCGTGCACCGCCTGTACCCGCGTATTGCCGACAACCCCGACTACACCGCCATCATCAACCCGCGCCAGTTGCAGCGCTTGCAGCACCTGCTGGACGATGCCCGCGCCAAAGGCGCGCAAGTACTCGACTTGTACCCAGGCGAAGCCCCTCAGGGCCGGCGCCTGCCACCACACTTGCTGCTGGACGTGAACGACAGCATGCAGGTGATGCAAGACGAAATCTTCGGCCCGCTATTGCCGTTAGTGCCTTATGACGGCCTCGACCAGGCCTTGGCCTACATCAACCAGCGCCCACGCCCACTGGCGCTGTACTTCTTTGGCTATGACCGCCGCACCCAGGAGCATGTGCTGCGTCACACCCACTCCGGCGGTGTGTGCCTGAACGACACCTTGCTGCATGTTGCCCAGGACGATCTGCCCTTCGGCGGCATCGGCCCTTCAGGCATGGGCCACTACCATGGTCATGACGGCTTCCTCACCTTCAGCAAGGCCAAGGCGGTACTTGCCAAACAACGCTTCAACGCCGCACGGCTGATCTACCCGCCTTATGGCAAAGCCTTGCAGCGCTTGGTCTACAAACTGTTCATCCGCTGAGGATCGCACCATGCACCGCCGCGACCTGCTGCGTTTCAGCCTCGGCGCCAGTGCTTTTCTGGCGGGTGCCAGCCTGTTGGGGTGCAGCGTGCAAACAGCCGCGACCGGCTATCAGGTACTCCGTGACGACGACCTGCCACTGCTGCGTGCGCTGATCCCGGTGGTCCTGGCCGGTACACAGGCCACCGAGGCGCCGGTGTTGCGCAGCCTCGACAACAAGCTGGCGGCGTTGTCGCCGGAAATGCTCAAGCTCACCCGGCAATTGTTCGACGTGCTCAGCCTGCCGCTGACTCGCGGCCCGCTGACCGGCGTCTGGGGCAGCTGGGGCCAAGCTGGCGCCACACAAGTCACGGCGTTCCTGCAACGCTGGCAGGACAGCTCGCTGAACCTGCTACGCATGGGGCACGCCTCGTTGCTGCAACTGCTGCAAATGGCCTGGTACGAACGCCCCGAATCCTGGGCAGACTGCGGTTACCCGGGCCCACCGAAAATCTGAAAACAACAAGAGCATCGCCAATGCCTGTCCCCGACCCGTTTCGCCAAGGCCTCGAACGCGGCTGGATCACCCACGACGCCTCGCGCCTGGAGCACGACCTGTTTCTGGAGGCCGACATTGCCGTGATCGGCAGTGGTGCCGGCGGCGCCACCAGCGCGCAGATGCTCAGCGCTGCCGGTTTCAAGGTATTGCTGATCGAAGAAGGCCCCCTGAAAACCAGTGGCGATTTCCACCTGCTGGAGAGCGAAGCCTACGCAAGCCTGTACCAGGAAGGCCTGGGACGCATGAGCAAGGATGGCGCCATTACCATCCTGCAGGGCCGCGCCGTGGGTGGCACCACGCTGGTGAACTGGACCTCGAGCTTTCGTACCCCGCCGCAAACCCTGGCGCACTGGGCGTCGGTCCATGGCGTGAACGGTTTGGGCGAGGATGAACTGCGCCCCTGGTTCGAGCGCATGGAGCAGGAACTGGGCATCAGCCCTTGGGCCTTGCCGCCGAATGCCAACAACGAGGTGCTGCGCCGGGGCTGCGAACAGCTGGGCTACCGCTGGGGGGTGATCCCGCGCAATGTGCGCGGCTGCTGGAACCTGGGCTACTGCGGCATGGGCTGCCCGGTGAATGCCAAACAATCGATGCTGGTGACCCGTATACCTGCCACCCTCGAGCAAGGCGGCGAACTGCTGTACCTGGCGCGGGCCGAGCGATTCACCCACAACGGCGAACGCATTCAGAGCCTGACATGCCAGGCTCTGGACGCCCAGGGCATACACCCTACTGGCCGGCAGGTCGGCGTGCGGGCACGTCATTACCTCCTGGCCGGTGGCGGTATCAACAGCCCGGCCCTGCTGCTGCGCTCTGCCGCGCCCGACCCGCATGGTCGCCTGGGCAAGCGAACCTTCCTGCACCTGGTCAACTTCAGTGCGGCACGCTTCAGCGAGCGTATCGACCCCTACCATGGCGCCCCGCAATCGATCTACAGCGATCACTTTCAGTGGCAAGGCGGCGTAGACGGCCCGGCTGGCTACAAGCTGGAAGTACCGCCGCTGCATCCGGCCCTGGCCAGCACCCTGCTGGGCGGGCACGGCCACGAGAGTGCCCAGCGCATGGCCGAGCTGCCACATACCCATGTGATGCTGGCGCTGCTACGCGATGGTTTTCACCCCGAAAGCCAGGGCGGGGCCGTGGAACTGCGCGGCGATGGTTCACCCGTGCTCGATTACCCGGTCACCGACTACCTGCGGGATGGCCTGCGGCGCGCCTACCGCAGCATGGCGCACATACAGTTCGCCGCTGGCGCCACCCAGGTAACCCCAGTGCACAGCGACGCCAGCGCCGCCTCTCGCCTGGAACAGGCCCTGACCATGATCGACAAACTGCGCCTGGAGCCCTTCCGCACGCGCTTGGGCAGTGCCCATGTGATGGGCGGCTGCGCCCTCGGCGAAGATCCGCGTCAGGCGGTGTGCGACAGCCTGGGGCGCCATCACCAGCTGGAAAACCTGTCGATTCACGACGGCTCGCTGTTCCCCACCAGCATCGGCGCCAACCCGCAATTGTCGGTGTATGCCATCAGCGCCAGGCTCAGCGAAGCACTGGTCAGCCGCCTGGCACACAGCGCATGACAACGAACATGGCCCCTGTCTATAGTGCCATCAGTCGGCCGCATGACTTGGCCGGGGCGCCGTCGCTGCGCTACCATCCGACTCCCCAACGCACTCCAGCCAGGATGACGCGATGAACCGAGTGTTGTACCCGGGTACTTTCGACCCCATTACCAAAGGCCATGGCGATCTGGTCGAGCGCGCTTCGCGGCTATTCGACCACGTGATCATCGCGGTGGCGGCCAGCCCCAAGAAAAACCCCTTGTTCCCACTGGAACAACGGGTTGAGCTCGCCCGTGAGGTCACCAAGCACCTGCCCAATGTCGAAGTCATCGGCTTCTCTTCCCTGTTGGCGCATTTCGCCAAGGAACAGGGCGCCAACGTCTTCCTGCGTGGCCTGCGTGCGGTGTCCGACTTCGAGTACGAGTTCCAACTGGCGAACATGAACCGGCAACTGGCACCCGATGTCGAGAGCCTGTTCCTGACGCCGTCGGAGCGCTATTCGTTCATTTCCTCGACCCTGGTCCGGGAGATTGCTGCGCTGGGCGGTGATATCAGCAAGTTCGTCCACCCGGTGGTGGCCGAGGCACTGACTGAACGCTTCAAGAAGTAAGCCTGACGCCTGATTGTCGCGCCCGCGTGCACTGCGGGCGCGAATGCGGCACAATTGTGCCCATTGCGTTGAACATGCCCGGGCTGTGAGCCCCGGCCGGAGTCCCCATGTCCCTGATCATCACCGACGATTGCATCAATTGCGACGTCTGCGAACCCGAGTGCCCGAACGAGGCTATCTCCCAAGGCGAAGAGATCTACGTGATCGACCCTAACCTGTGCACCCAGTGCGTAGGCCATTACGACGAGCCGCAGTGCCAGCAGGTCTGCCCGGTCGACTGCATCCCGCTGGATGAAGCGCACCCGGAAACCGAAGAACAGCTGATGGCCAAGTATCGCCGGATCACTGGCAAGGGCTGATCACTGCCCTTCCCTGCACGGTCCCTGTGAGAGCGGGCATGCCCGCTCCCACAGTTCAGGTTTCGCTTCAACAGGTTCGCAGCGAACGCTTCATCGTTGGCAGCGCGGGCAGTACACGCTCGCCCTCTGCCCCAGCTTCACTTCGCGCAACTCAGTGCCGCATACCTTGCACGGCTGCCCGCCACGCCCGTACACAAACAGTTCCTGCTGGAAGTACCCCGGCTGCCCGTCGCCACCGATAAAGTCGCGCAGGGTGGTACCGCCCTGCTCGATGGCCGCCGCCAGCACCCGTTTGATCTCGGTCGCCAGCTTCAGGTAGCGCGCCCGGGAAATCCCGCCCGCCTCCCGGCGTGGGTCGATACCGGCGGCAAACAACGCCTCGGTGGCGTAGATGTTGCCCACCCCTACCACCACCGCGTTGTCCATGATGAACGGCTTGACCGCCATCGACCGCCCGCGGGACAGCTGGAACAGCCGTTCACCATCGAACAGGTCGGTCAGCGGCTCAGGCCCCAGGCGCAGCAGTAGCTCATGGTTCAGAGGGTCCAGGCTCCACAGCATGGCACCAAAGCGGCGCGGGTCGGTGTAGCGCAGCATCAGCCCGGACTCCAGCTCGATGTCGACATGCTCATGCTTGGCCGCCGGCAAGCCCAGCTCGACCAGCCGCAGGTTGCCCGACATGCCCAAGTGGCTGATCAGCGTACCCACTTCGGCATTGATCAACAGGTACTTGGCACGTCGCTCCACGCTGACGATGCGCTGCCCTGACAGGCGCACATCGAGGTCTTCCGGAATCGGCCAGCGCAGACGCCGGTCGCGTACCACCACACGGCTGACGCGCTGGCCTTCCAGGTGTGGCGCAATACCGCGCCGGGTGGTTTCTACTTCTGGCAATTCCGGCATGTGTCAGTGTCCGCCCAACTCGCGAATGTTCTGCTTGAGGTTTTCGAAATCGTATTCCGACAAACCAATGTAATCGAGCACCAACGGGCCGACCACATTCCATTCGTGGTCCACCGCCTGGTTGCCCAGCACACGGTAGGACGCGCAGATATGCTCGGCCATCTTCAGCACCGCCAGCAGGTTTTTCAGCTGGCTCTGGGTATTGCGCGAGGTATCGTCGCGGAACACGGCCAAGGCATTGTGGTGGTTGGCGATGGCCGCACTGAGGTGCTCGGGCAAGCGCCAGGACTTGGCTGTGAAGTAGCCGACCACTGAATGGTTGGTGTTGAACGTGCGGTTTTCGGTATCGACCACGCGTGTTTCTTCGTCGGCCTTGGCGTATGCCTCTTCCAGCACGTCCATGTAATTGGGGAAGCGCTTGAGCATCAACGGCACGCCACAGTCATGGAAGAGGCCAAGGGTATAGGCCTCGTCCGCCGCCTGTATGCCGGTACGCTTGGCCAGCGTCAGGCAGGTCATCGCGACGTCCTGGGCGGTATCCCAGAAGCGGTTGAGGGTAACGATGGTCTCGTCACTCATCTCGCCCTTGATCGACTGGGCGTTGATCAGGTTGATGATCGAACGGCTCCCCAGCAGGTTCACCGCACGCTGGATCGAACCGATCTTGTTGGACAAGCCGAAGTGCGGAGAGTTGACCAGCTTGAGCAAGGCGCCAGAGAGGCCCGGGTCCTGGGAAATCAGCTTGGCGATGGTTTCCAGGTCTGGGTCAGGCATGTACTGCTCGAACTGCAGATCGACCATGATCTGCGGTTGAGGCGGGATGGTGATGCCTTGCAAGGCTTGCTGGATCTGTTCGGCGCTGAGTTCTTGGGACATACGTACACACTCGTTTAGGACGGGGGATTTTAACCCTCTAAGCGCCCCCGGGCACCACACCTGTAAAAGCTAAAGCACTGCAGACACGCTATAATCCCGCTCTTTTTCCCGGAGCGACGTCATGTCCCTGCCCAGCCTTCGCCTCAAAGCCAATGCCGACCGCCGCCTGCGCGCCGGCCACCTGTGGGTCTACAGCAACGAAGTCGATGTCAGCGCGACCCCTTTGCAAGGCTTCCAGGCGGGTCAGCAGGCCATTCTCGAGGCAGCCAACGGCAAGCCGCTGGGCATCGTCGCACTGAGCCCGAACAACCTGATCTGCGCCCGCCTGCTGTCACGCGACATCAAGCTGCCGCTGGACAAGTCGCTGCTGGTACACCGCCTGAACGTCGCCCTGTCGCTGCGCGAGCGCCTGTTCGACCAGCCGTGCTACCGCCTGGTCTACGGTGACTCCGACCTGCTCCCAGGCCTGGTGGTCGACCGTTTCTTCGATATCCTCGTGGTGCAGTTGGCCTCGGCCACCATGGAAGCGCACAAGGATGATGTGATCGCCGCACTGGTGCAGGTGCTCAAGCCCAGCGGCATCCTGTTCAAGAACGATTCGGCCGCGCGCGACGCCGAAGGCCTGCAGCGCTATGTCGAGACCGTCTACGGCGAAGTACCGGACTGGGTGCCGCTGGAAGAGAACGGCGTCAAGTTCGAAGCCCCGGTGCGCGAAGGCCAGAAGACGGGCTGGTTCTACGACCACCGCATGAACCGCGCCCGCCTGGCACCGTACGTGAAGGGCAAGCGTGTACTCGACCTGTTCAGCTATATCGGTGGCTGGGGCGTACAGGCCGGTGCCTTCGGCGCCAGCGAAGTGTTCTGTGTCGATGCCTCGGGCTTTGCCCTGGACGGCGTGGAGCGTAACGCTGCACTGAACGGCATCAGCGAGAAGCTGACCTGCATCGAAGGCGACGTGTTCGAAGCCCTGCGCGAGCTCAAGGCGGCCGAAGAACGCTTCGACGTGATCATTGCCGACCCACCTGCCTTCATCAAGCGCAAGAAGGACCTGAAAAACGGCGAAGCGGCCTACCGCCGCCTGAACGAACAGGCCATGCGCATGTTGAACAAAGACGGCATCCTCGTCAGCGCCTCGTGCTCGATGCACCTGCCCGAGGACGACCTGAACAACATCCTGCTGACCAGCGCCCGCCACCTGGACCGCAACATGCAGCTGCTCGAGCGAGGCGGTCAGGGCCCGGATCACCCGGTACACCCGGCCATCGCCGAAACCCGCTACATCAAAAGCATCACCTGCCGGTTACTGCCAAACAGCTGATATCTGCCAAAAAGGGCCGCCCAGCGGCCCTTTCCTGCCGCAATCCCCCCGCCAACCATCCACATCTGCATTCCCTCACCGCGCCAGCGGTGTAGAATCGGCCTATTCATCGCCAGTCATCCCCGGCGGGTTTATGAGCTCTGGTCAAGCACGCGGCGATCCCGCGCGGTCTTGGCCCCATCCGTGCCAGTGGCAACCGGCCTGCGGCGCAAAGGACAAGAGAAGCTCACTCCCCTATTTGTGACCTGATTAAGCCGCCAGGAGTGTTTCATGCCTGATTATCGTTCCAAGACTTCCACCCAAGGCCGCAACATGGCCGGCGCCCGTGCCCTGTGGCGCGCCACCGGGATGAAGGACGAAGACTTCAAGAAACCGATCATCGCCATCGCCAACTCATTCACCCAGTTCGTTCCGGGCCACGTGCACCTGAAGGACCTGGGCCAGCTGGTGGCTCGCGAAATCGAACGCGCCGGTGGCGTGGCCAAGGAATTCAACACCATCGCGGTCGATGACGGCATCGCCATGGGCCACGACGGCATGCTGTACTCGCTGCCAAGCCGCGAAATCATTGCCGACGCGGTGGAGTACATGGTCAATGCGCACTGCGCTGACGCCATCGTCTGCATCTCCAACTGCGACAAGATCACCCCCGGCATGCTGATGGCCGCCCTGCGCCTGAACATCCCGGTGATCTTCGTTTCCGGCGGCCCGATGGAAGCCGGCAAGACCAAGCTGGCCAGCCACGGCCTGGACCTGGTCGATGCCATGGTCATCGCGGCCGACTCCACGGCCTCCGACGAAAAAGTCGCCGAATACGAGCGCAGCGCCTGCCCGACCTGCGGTTCGTGCTCCGGCATGTTCACCGCCAACTCGATGAACTGCCTGACCGAAGCCCTGGGCCTGGCCCTGCCGGGCAACGGTTCGACCCTGGCCACCCACTCCGACCGCGAGCAGCTGTTCCTCACGGCCGGCCGCACCATCGTCGAGCTGTGCAAGCGCTACTACGGCGAGAATGACGAGTCGGTCCTGCCACGCAGCATCGCCAACTTCAAAGCGTTCGAAAACGCCATGATGCTGGACATCGCCATGGGCGGTTCGACCAACACCATCCTGCACCTGCTGGCCGCAGCACAGGAAGGTGAAGTGGCGTTCGACCTGCGCGACATCGACCGCCTGTCACGCAAAGTGCCGCAGCTGTGCAAAGTGGCGCCAAACATCCAGAAGTACCACATGGAAGACGTCCACCGCGCCGGCGGCATCTTCAGCATCCTCGGTTCGCTGGCCCGTGGTGGCCTGCTGCACACCGACCTGCCGACCGTGCACAGCCGCAGCATGGAAGAAGCCATCGCCAAATGGGACATCACCCAGACCGATGACGAAGCGGTGCACACCTTCTTCAAGGCCGGCCCGGCCGGTATCCCGACCCAGACCGCATTCAGCCAGTCGACCCGTTGGGAAACCCTCGACGACGACCGTGAAAACGGCTGCATCCGCAGCTTCGAACACGCCTACTCGCAAGAGGGCGGCCTGGCCGTGCTGTACGGCAACATCGCACTGGATGGCTGCGTGGTCAAAACGGCCGGTGTGGACGAATCGATCCACGTGTTCGAGGGCACCGCGAAGATCTTCGAAAGCCAGGACAACGCCGTGCGCGGCATCCTCGCCGACGAGGTGAAAGCCGGCGACATCGTGATCATCCGCTACGAAGGCCCGAAAGGTGGCCCGGGCATGCAAGAAATGCTCTACCCGACCTCGTACCTCAAGTCCAAAGGCCTGGGCAAGGCCTGCGCCCTGCTCACCGACGGTCGCTTCTCGGGCGGTACCTCGGGCCTGTCGATCGGCCACGCCTCGCCAGAGGCCGCGGCGGGCGGCGCCATCGGCCTGGTGCGCGACGGCGACAAGGTACTGATCGACATCCCTAACCGTTCGATCAACCTGCTGGTCAGCGATGAAGAGCTGGCGGAACGCCGTGTCGAACAGGACAAGAAGGGCTGGAAGCCAGCCGAGGTCCGTCCACGCAAGGTGACCACCGCGCTCAAGGCCTATGCCCTGCTGGCCACCAGTGCCGACAAAGGCGCAGTGCGTAACAAGGCAATGCTCGAAGGGCTGTAAGGGCTTTTCTGGCATTGGCACAACCGGCGTCTCGTACGCCGGTTTTTTTTGCCTGTGGATAAAGGCCGGATCAAAGCTCTCCCTTCGCGACACATTGGCGTAATTGCGCCAGCAGCAGGGCAGCAGAGCGCTTCGGTGTCGCCGCCGACGTCAGCACGAACTGCGCTTGAGGCAAGGTTGGCAACGTCGACACTTCCACCAGGCCGGCAGCCAGAGCAGACGATCGCGTGACAGGCGTTACCCCAAGCCCGCCACTTACGGCGGTCATCAGCCCGCCGACACTTGGGCTCTGGCAAACGATGCGCCATTGCCGCCCGGCGCGTACCAAGGCCTCGATAGCTGCGGCCCGATAAGGGCATTGATCAGAAAATACCGCCAAGGGCACAGGCGTGGTGACCTCATCGCTGCCCAGCGCAATCGGCCCTCTCGCCCACACCAATGGCTCGGACCAAAGCACCTCGCCCCGTTCTTCATCGCTGCAGCGGCTGCCCAATACGATATCCAGCCCACCCGAGTGGACGAGCGAGAGCAACTCCCCAGTCAGGCCGACAGTCAGGGACACCTCTGCATCGGGATGTGCCACCGAAAAACGACGCATGCAATCGATGATCGGGGCTTTCACCATTTCCTCGCTCAACCCCACGTACACCGTGCCTGACACCCGCCGCCCTGCTCCAAGGCTTGCGCGGGCATCATCGTGCAACGCCAGGATGGTGCGGGCATAGCCTGCCAACCGAGCGCCTGCAGGTGTCAGGCTGACCGAGCGGGTCGTACGCTCCAGCAATTTTTGTCCAGCTTCGCGTTCAAGCCGCCGAATATGAGCGCTGATCGCCGACTGCGTAAGGTGCAGCCTGTGCGCAGCGCGGGTGAAACCACCGGTGTCGGCAACGGCAATCAAGCTCCGCAAAAGCACAGTATCGAACACAGATTCATCACCTATCTCACTCAATCTCGCGAGCATACGTCATTTCTATAATGAATCGCCCTGAATCAGACTGTGCGCCGAACGCCTGGGCGGTGAAGCGTCAGGCAAGGCTCATCAACACTACCTGGGAGAAGCCCCGTGGTTGAACGTATCTTGTATGTCTGCGCCTCACCCAGAGGAGAGCGGTCCGTTTCCGCTCAGATTACCGACGCATTCCTGGCGGCATTGGCCGAGCGCAAAGCGGTGGAAATCGACCACCTGAATCCTTGGGAATGCGACCTGCCTGAAGTAGATGGCGCCTTGCTCGCGGCGAAATACGCAGGGCTTGGCGATGCCCCGCTGTCAACCGCACAGGCCGCTGCATGGGATCGGATCAAGACCCTCGCTCAACGGTTCCACCGGGCCGATACCTTGGTGTTCAGCGTACCGTTGTGGAATTTCGGCATTCCGTACAAGCTCAAGCACCTGATCGACGCAATTTCGCACAAAGACGTGCTGTTCACCTTCGATGAACACGGGCTGAACGGCATGCTTGGCGGGCGTCGAGCGGTTGCCATCTACACCCGTGGTTTGGGGTACGGGCCCACCTCACAGACACCCGACCAGTTTTTTGGCCTGGAAAAAACCTTCATCGACACATGGTTTCGCTTCGTTGGGATTAACCAGGCGCACAGTGTAGTGGTCGAACAGACCCTCGGCCCTGAGGGCGCCAGGATTCGTGAAAGTGCCATTGAACAAAGTGACCCTGTTGGCACAGAACATTGACCAGAAAGCGGCCCAGACCCTCATTGTGGGCCGCGATGGTTGATATTCCCGTTACTGGATCTGCTCCGGCGTGACGATCACCCAGTTCTTGTCGGCCGTCACCGGCAACCCTTCCTTGGCCTGCGCCGCTGCATTTTTGGCAATCATCCCGTTGAGCTGGTCCATGTACTTGGCCTTGCGGTTTATCCACAGGTGGATACCGCCTTTGCCTACATCCACCCCGTGGAACTGCATGTAGCCATCGCTGGTCGGCGTGTCGCCGCCCACCAGCACCGGTTTCTTCCACTCATCGATGTAGGTAAGGATCGCCGCCTGCTTGCCCGCCATCCAGGTGGCCGGGGTCCACAGGTAAGGGGTCAGCTCCAGGCCCTCGTTAGCCTTGGCATCGTAGTGCCCGGCGCTGATCTGCTTGCGCGCAGTGGTCAGCTGTCCGCTGGCGCGGTCCTTGAGCAGCAGGCTCACGCCAATCACGTTCTGGGGCTTCACGTTGTAACCATACTTGGGGTCCGAGGCGACCATGCGCACCAGCTCTTCGGAGGCCGCCGAAATCACATAGACCTCGATGCCGTTCTCCATCAGCTTGTTGTACAGCTCGGCCTGGCCCTTGAAGACCTTGGGCGGCTGAACCTCGATGGCCTTGACCTGGTCGCCTTCGTAATAGGTGCTGGGGATCGGCTTGGTCGAAGCCATCAGCTCATCCACCTGCACCTTCAGCTCCTGCAAGGTAAAGCCGGAGAACACCTGGGCTACCCACGGGTAGCAGACCATGTCATCGATTTCACACAGCCGGTAGTAGTAACTGAACAGGCTTTCCTTGTGCTCGGCAGTGTCCTTGAACGGCATCAGCTTCAACGAAGGGTCGAGCTTGTCGCGGCTTAGCAGGCCCTTGTTTTCCATGAATGGAAGCAAGGCTTCTTCCAGGTCATAGCGGTAACTGGTGTTGTCCATGTCGAACACCGCGTAGTTACCCTTGTTGGCATTGGCGGCGATCATGCTGTCGAGCTGTTTGGCCGCGTCGGCAGGCCAGTGTTTGAGCTCCGTGGCGAAGGTTTCGATACTGAACAGCAGGGACAGGCCAATGGCGGCGGCTTTCACAGCGACTTTCATGTACGAATCTCCTGAAATGACCCAGAAACGCTAGTGCAACATTCCCCACTGCAAGCCCCCGATAACGACCTCCAGGCAGCCGCAAACGCCTTGTTCATTGCAATCTGCGACATCCCGTTATTCCATAAACGACTATGCAAATTCCATTTGGGTATAAATTCGTTTGTTTTCAGGCTGTTAGCATTTCCGTTCGCAATCGCTCACAGAGGCGATGCCACTTCTGCTTTTTTCTGCTGGAGCTTCAATGAATCTGCCGCTGTCACTCAACCTGCTGGCGTTCCTGGCCCTGTTGCTGGGCCTGGCACAAACCCGCCGCACCGACTGGAGCCTGGCCAAGAAGGTACTGCTTGGCCTGGTGCTGGGCGTGGTCTTCGGCCTTGTGCTGCACACGATCTATGGCGCTGGCCACCCCGTGCTCAAGGCGACCATCGCCTGGCTCGACCTGGTCGGCAACGGCTATGTCGGCCTGCTGCAGATGATCGTCATGCCGCTGATCTTCGCCTCGATCCTCAGTGCCGTGGCACGTTTGCACACTGCCTCTTCGCTGGGCCGCATCAGCGTGCTGAGCATCGGCACCCTGCTGCTGACCACGGCCATTGCCGCCCTGATCGGCATTGTGTTGACCAACCTGTTCGGCCTCAGCGCCGAGGGCCTGGTGGCCGGCGCCCAGGAAAGCGCACGCATGCAGGTTATCCACAGTGACTACGCGGGCAAGGTTGCCGACCTCAACATCCCGCAACTGCTGCTGTCGTTCATCCCCAGCAACCCGGTAGGCGACCTGGCGCGGGCCAAGCCGACCTCGATCATCAGCGTGGTGATCTTTGCCGTGTTCCTCGGCCTGGCCGCGCTCCAGTTGATCAAGGACGACGCCGAGAAGGGCGAGCGCGCCCTGTCGGCCATCGACACCCTGCAGGCCTGGGTAATGCGCCTGGTACGGGTGGTGATGAAGCTGACCCCCTATGGCGTGCTGGCGTTGATGACCAAAGTAGTGGCCAGCTCCAACACGGAGGACATCCTCAAGCTGGGCAGCTTCGTGGTGGTGTCGTACCTGGGCCTGGGGTTGATGTTCGTGGTGCACGGCATCATCCTCGCCGCCACCGGCGTGAGCCCGCTGCGCTTCTTCCGCAAGGTGTGGCCGGTGCTGACCTTCGCCTTCACCAGCCGCTCCAGCGCCGCCAGCATTCCGCTGAACATCGAAGCACAAACCCGCCGTCTGGGCGTGCCGCAATCGATCGCCAGCTTCAGCGCATCGTTCGGCACCACCATTGGCCAGAACGGCTGCGCCGGGCTCTATCCTGCCATGCTGGCGGTGATGGTCGCGCCAGCGGTAGGCATCGACACCTTCGACCCGCTGTGGATCGCCACCCTGGTGGCCATCGTCACGCTGAGCTCTGCAGGGGTTGCCGGCGTGGGCGGCGGTGCCACCTTTGCCGCGCTGATCGTGCTGCCAGCCATGGGCTTGCCGGTGGAACTGGTGGCGTTGCTGATTTCGGTGGAGCCGCTGATCGACATGGGGCGTACGGCGTTGAACGTGAACGGTTCGATGACGGCGGGCGTTGTCACCAGCCAGCTGTTGAAAGAGACTGACAAGGCAGTGCTGGCCGGTGATGAACATGCCGAGCTGAGCCACACCTGACAGATCGCCGGGGCGCATTGCGCCCCTCTCGCGACAAGGCCGCTCGTGTCTTGCTCAAAACCTAAACCCCCTGCGCCCCCCCCCGTAGGAGCGGGTTCACCCGCGAAAGGGCCGGCCCTGCTGGCCAATTTCCACCCGCCGTTCACCGTTGCCGCCGCTACCGTATTCGCGGGTAAACCCGCTCCTACAGGGTGGTGGATACACATCGGGGGTTGGACACAGGCCGCTGTAGGAGCGGGTTCACCCGCGAAGGGCTGCAAAGCAGCCCCCAACAATCTCAACCCTTATCCCAAACCTCGAAGTGATACACCGGCTTACCTTCCTCAGCCTGTGCCTCGCTAGAAGTCAGCCTCCACTGCCCTTCATCAAACGCCGGGAACCACGCATCCCCCTCTGGCGCCAACTCAACCCGCGTCAGGTACATGCGGCTGACCAGCCCCTTCTCCAGCGCCTGCCCATACAGCTGCGCGCCCCCAATCAGCATCAGCTCACCGACGCCCTGCTCGCGCGCCCACTGCTCGGCCCGCACCAACGCCTCTTCAAGCGAGGCGAACACTTCGGCACCCGCCAGTTCAAGCCCCGGCTGGCGGCTGACCACGATGTTCAGCCGCCCAGGCAGCGGCCGCCCCAGCGAGTCCCAGGTCTTGCGCCCCATGATGATCGGCTTGCCCAGGGTGGTGGCCTTGAAGTACTTGAAGTCCCCCGGCAAATGCCAGGGCATGGAGTTGTCGATGCCGATCACGCGGTTCTCGGCATAAGCCGCGATCAGGCTGAGGGGGAGTGATGTATTCATGCCAGCGAGGATAGCACCGGGCGTGTGGGTTATGCTTCTGCCTTGACCTGTGCAATGGAAGACCTTGTGACTGCACCCACGCCACTGGACAAGCGCTGGCTCACCGAAGCGGTACGCCTGCGCGAAGAACATGCCGGCCCGCTGGAAGACCAGGAAGCCAACCGCTACGCCCGCCAGCTAGGTGGCGACCTGGCCACGCGCATCGAAACACGTGCGCTGTTCCTGGCCGAGCGCGATGACATGACCGGCGCCCTGCGCCATTGGAAGCAGGGCGCGCGCCTGGCGCTGCTGGCCTTGTTGCTGATGGCCGTGCTCAGCGGCGCGGGCCTGGGGCTGGCCGCCCTCGGTGACGGGCAGCGCCCGGTGAATGTGTTCTGGGCGCTGGGCAGCCTGCTCGGGCTGAATCTGCTGATGCTACTTGGCTGGGGCATGGGTTTTGCCCTGAGCGGCGAGCATGGCGCAGGGCTGGGCCGCTTGTGGCTGTGGCTAAGCGAACGCTTTGCCCGCGATGCCAAGGCAGCGCACCTGGCGCCAGCGCTGCTGGTGCTGCTGCAACGTCAACGCCTCAACCGGTGGCTGCTCGGCCTGTTGGTACACGGCCTGTGGCTGCTGGCGATGCTCACCGCGCTGGGCATGCTACTGGTCTTGCTGGCGACCCGGCGCTATGGCTTTGTCTGGGAAACCACCTTGCTCGCCGCCGAGCCGTTCATCCACCTGACCCAAGCACTGGGCGCCCTGCCCTCGTTGCTAGGCTTCGCCGTGCCCGACGAAGCCATGATCCGCGCCAGCGGCGACAGCCTGCCGGCCCTGGACATGGCACGCCAGGCCTGGGCCAGCTGGCTGCTCGGCGTGGTGCTGGTATACGGCCTGCTGCCCCGCCTTCTGCTGGCCGGGCTATGCCTGTGGCGCTGGCGCCAGGGCCGTGAACGCCTGACGCTGGACCTGGGCCTGCCCGGCTACGCGCAACTGCGCGAGGCACTGATGCCGCGCAGCGAGCGCATCGGCGTGCAGGATGCTGCCCCGCAAGCCTTGCCACAGTTTGCCGCCGGGCAGCTGGAAAGCGGCAGCAGCGGTGCCCTGCTGGTGGGCCTGGAGCTGGACGACCAGCGCCCTTGGCCACCGGCCCTGCCCAAAAGCGTGACCGATGCCGGCGTGCTCGACAGCCGCGAATCACGCAACCGGCTGTTGGAGCAGCTCAGCCGCTTCCCACCGGCACGCCTGGCCATCGCCTGCGACCCACGCCGCTCGCCCGACCGCGGCAGCTTGGCGCTGCTCGCCGAACTGGCGCGCAATGCCGGCGCAACCCGTATCTGGCTGCTGCAGGCTGCACCGGGCCAGCCCCTCGATGCCGAGCGCCTGGGCGATTGGCACGAAGCCCTTGACCGCCTTGGCCTGCAACATGCCGACACCTCACCGCTGACCTGGCTGGAGCATGGCCATGACTGAGCCACTGAAACTGGCCGTGGTCGGCCATACCAATGTCGGCAAAACCTCGCTACTGCGCACCCTGACCCGCGACGTCGGTTTTGGCGAAGTGTCCCACCGCCCCAGCACTACCCGCCATGTGGAAGGTGCGCGGCTGTCTGTGGACGGTGAACCCTTGCTGGAGCTGTACGACACGCCGGGCCTGGAAGATGCCATCGCCCTGCTCGACTACCTTGAACGGCTGGAACGCCCGGGCGAGCGCCTGGACGGCCCGGCCCGGCTGGAGCGTTTTCTGCAGGGCAGCGAAGCGCGCCAACGTTTCGAGCAGGAGGCCAAGGTATTGCGCCAATTGCTGGCCAGTAATGCCGGGCTGTATGTGATTGATGCGCGCGAGCCGGTGCTGGCCAAGTACCGCGACGAACTGGAAGTACTGGCCAACTGCGGCAAGCCGTTGCTGCCGGTGCTCAACTTCGTCGCCAGCAGCCAGCACCGCGAACCGGAATGGCGTGAAGCCCTTGCCCGGCTTGGGCTTCACGCATTGGTCCGGTTCGACAGCGTGGCCCCGCCAGAGGATGGCGAGCGCCGTTTGTATGAAAGCCTGGCGCTGCTGCTGGAAAACGCCCGCCCGGCGCTGCAACGGCTGATCGACGACCAGCAGGCACAACGTTTGGCACGCCGGCACAGCGGCAAGCGCCTGATCGCCGAACTGCTGCTCGATTGCGCTGCATGCCGGCGCAGTGTCGAGGCCGAACCAGCGGCAGAAGCTCGGGCCATCGAAGCGCTGCGCCAGGACATACGCCAACGAGAACAACGCTGCGTCGAAGCCTTGCTCAAGCTGTATGCCTTCCGCCGCGAGGACGCCCATGCCAGCGACCTGCCGTTGCTGGACGGCCGCTGGGGCGATGACTTGTTCAATCCGGAGACGTTGAAACTGCTGGGCGTGCGCCTGGGCAGCGGCGTGGCGGCGGGGGCAGCAGCGGGGGCCGGGGTCGATTTGCTGGTTGGTGGCCTTACCCTCGGCGCGGCGGCGCTGGCCGGGGCGATTGCCGGTGGCGCGCTGCAGACGGCGCGCAACTATGGGGCACGGTTGATGGGCAAGCTCAAGGGCAAGCGCGAGCTGACCGTGGACGACACTGTATTGCGTTTGCTGGCCTTGCGTCAGCAGCAGTTGATGGTGGCGCTGGATAACCGCGGGCATGCGGCGCAGGACAGCATCAGGCTGGGTGAGCTGGATGAAAAGGCCTGGCGTGAGGGCAAGTTGCCGGAGGCGCTGGTCAAGGCGCGGGCGCACCCGCAATGGTCCACCCTGAATCCCGGGGCGAAGCTGAATCAGGCTGAGCGGCAGGAACAGCTGGAGGCGCTGGTTTCACAGATTTGAGCCAGCAGGGTCGGCCCTTTCGCGGGTAAACCCGCTCCTACGGCGGCCTGTGTAGTGTGCCCACCACCAATCTGCGTAGGAGCGGGTTTACCCGCGAATACGGTGGCGGCGGCAACGGTGAACGGCGGGTGGAGATTGGCCAGCAGGGCCGGCCTCTTCGCGGGTGAACCCGCACCTACACGGCGGCCTGTGTCCAACCCCCGATGTGTGCCCACCAATCTGTGTAGGAGCGGGTTTACCCGCGAAGAGGCCGACCCTGCAATAGTGAAGCGTTACTGCTGGGCCACCTTCTCCGACTTGCCGTCATAGCGCTTGCGCCATTCGGCCAGAATCTGGTCACGGTTTTTAGAAGCCCAGACAAAGTCGTTCTTGATCAACCGCTGCTCATAATCCGCCGGCAGCTCGGTTTGCGGCTTGGCGATGCCCGGCGCGGCCAGTACGGCGAAGTTTTCCTTGTACAGCTCCATGGCCGCCGGGCTGGCCGAGAAATCGGCCAGGCGCTTGGCCGCATCGGCCTTGGGCGAGCCTTTGATCACTGCGGTTGCCTCGATCTCCCAGCCCAAACCCTCCTTTGGCAGCACGATGTCCAACGGCGCGCCTTGGCGCTTGAGCTGAACGGCCGGGTATTCGAACGAAATACCGATCGGGAACTCGCCCGCCGCCGCCAGCTTGCACGGTTTGGAGCCGGAATGGACGTACTGCCCGATGTTCTGGTGCAGCGCATCCATGTAGGCCCAGCCCTGCGGCTCGCCAAAGGTTTGCAACCAGGCACTGACATCCAGGAAGCCGGTGCCGGACGAGGCCGGGTTGGGCATGACAATCTTGCCTTTGTACTCAGGCTTGGTCAGGTCCTGCCAGCTCACCGGTTTGCTCAGGCCCTGTTTCTCGGCCTCGATGGTGTTGAAGCAAATGGTGGCGGCCCACACGTCCATGCCGACCCAGGCTGGCGGGTTGGCGGCGTCACGATAATTGCCGGAAATCTTGCCCAGGTCCTTGGGCGCATAAGCTTCGAGCATGCCGTTCTGATCGAGGATGGCCAGGCTCGATGCCGCCAGCCCCCACACAGCGTCGGCTTGCGGGCGCTCTTTCTCCGCCAGCAGCTTGGCAGTGATGATGCCGGTGGAATCACGCACCCACTTGATCTCGATATCCGGGTTGGCTTTCTCGAAGGCCTGTTTGTAGGTTTTCAGCTGCTCGGCTTCCAGAGCGGTGTAGACCGTCAGCTGGGTAGCAGCGGCCGAAGCCTGCAGGCTGAACACAGCGGAAACGGCAGCGGCAAGGGCAAGGTGCTTGTGCATGGGTAGGTTCCTTTCAGGTCAGACGGTCGCGGCGCGTTGGCGCCAGGCTTGGGAGCGGCGCAGCAGGCCGCGCGAGGCTGCAGCCAGCAACAGTGAAGCGCCGGCACTGGTCAGCAGGTTCAAGGTGGACATGGCAGCGGCCCCGCCAACGTTGCCGGCGTCGTCCATGTTCAGCACGGCAACGGCAGCCAGGAGGGTGTCGGGGCTGTACAGGAAAATCGCTGCCGACACGGTGGTCATTGCCGATACGAACAGGTAGCGGATGATATCCAGCAGTGCCGGCAGGCAGATCGGCACGGTCACGCGCAGGAAGTGCCTGTACAGCGGCGCTTTCAGCGACATCGCGGCAGCCTCGAACTCGCCGTCGAGCTGGCGCAGGGCGGTGGTCGCGGTCATCTGCGCGGTGGTCAGGTAATGGGCAATGGTGCACACCACCAGCAACCCCATGCCGCCGTACAGCACATGCAGCGGGTTACCGTTCAGGTTGAAGAAGAATACGTAGCCCAGGCCCAGTACCAGGCCCGGCACGGCCATGGGGATGAAGCTGAGCAGGCGCAGCGCATGGTTGAGCAGGCGTTGGCCCTGGGTCTTCTCCATCAGGTAGGCGCCGGTAAAGATCACGATGCTGCCGATCAGTGCGGTGCCAATGGCCATGGTCACGCTATTGCGGTAGGCCAGCCAGCCGCCACCGGCAGTGTCTTCGAACAGGTAGTGGCGCAGCGACAACGACAGGTTGTAGGGCCAGAAAGTGACCAGCGAGGAGTACACCGCCATACCGATCACCACCAGCAACGCCGCGCACACCAGCAGCACAATGGTCAGGAAGCAGGCATCGCGGCCGCGTGATGGCTTGGGTTCGAACACCTGGGCACGGCCACCCATGGCCTCGCCCTGGCGTCTACGCAGCCAGGCGTCGACGGTAAAGCTGAACAGGGCCGGCAACAGCAGCACCATGCCGATCAGCGCGCCACGGCCGAACTGTTGCTGGCCCACCACCGCCTTGTAGGCTTCCAGCGCCAGCACTTGATAGTCGCCCCCCACCACGACCGGTACACCGAAGTCTGTGATAGTCAGCGTGAATACCAGGCAAAACGCCGCGAATACCGCCTGGCGCGAGGCCGGCCAGGTGATGCTGGTGAACGCACGCCACGAGCCTGCCCCCATGCTGGAGGCCGCATCGAACAGGCGAGCATCGGCCAGTGACAGTGCCGACAGCAGAATCATCAGCGCATGCGGGAAGGTATAGATGGCCTCGCCCAGCACGATGCCCCAGAAGCCGTAGATATTGTCGCTGAGCAACCCGCGCAGCAGGCCCTGGTTGCCAAACAGATAGACCAGGGCGATGGCCGGCAGCATCGACGGTGCCAGCAATGGCAGCAGCGAAATCCCCCGCCACAGGCCCTTGGCCGGAATCAACGTGCGTTGCAGGGCAAAGGCGAACAAATAGGCCAGCGGTACCACAATGGCCGCGACAGTGAAGGCCACCGACAGGCTGTTGCCAAGCAACCAATGGAAGCTGGCGCTGGTGAACAGTTCACGGGCCGCCAGCAAGCCACCGCCCTGGCCCGCTTCACCGCTGAAACCACGCCAGAAGATCGCCAGCAACGGCATCAGCACGGCCAGCACCAACAGGATCAGCAGCAGGCTCTTGCCGCCGACGACGAACAGCCGGTCACCCAGGGCGATGCCAGCACGCGGCGCGGCTTTGGCCTGGCTCAACGGCAGGGACATTGGCGCGGCCATCTCAGGCAAACACCTGCAGGCTCTGCGGCGGCAACGCCACCCAGATGTCCTGCGAGCCCAGGCGCGGCATGGCCTCAGGGGCCAGCTCGGCCAGCAGGGCATGGCCTGGCAGGGCCTTGAGTTCAAAGCTCATGCGGCAGCGGTTACCGAGGAAGGTGATTTCGCGGACCATGGCCGGGAACAGGTTCTCTTCGTGCACCACCGGGTTGACCGTGATCGCTTCCGGGCGGCAGAACAGCCGGCCACTGCTGGCCTGGGCTGAACCCGGCGCCAGGCGCATGTTCATGTCGCCGACCTGGGCATGGCTGTCGCTGCTGCGCTGGAACGGCAGCCAGTTGCCCTGGCCGACGAACTCGGCCACGAACGGCGTGGCCGGGTGGTCATAGATTTCCTGCGGGGTGGCGTACTGCTCGACCTGGCCGTTGTTCATCACCGCGATGCGGTCGGCCATCAACATGGCCTCGTCTTGGTTGTGGGTAACCATCAACGTGGTGATGCCCAGTTGGCGCTGCAGCTGACGCAGTTCGGTGCACAAGTGCTCGCGCACCCGGGCGTCCAGCGCCGACATCGGCTCATCGAGCAGCAGCAGCGATGGCGACGGTGCCAGCGCGCGGGCCAGGGCCACACGTTGCTGCTGGCCACCGGAGAGCTGGCCTGGGTACTTCTTCTCGCTGCCAGACAGACCAACCAGTTCGAGCATTTCGGCCACCCGCTGACGGGCCTGCTCGCGACCACTGCCCGTCAGGCCATAGGCGATATTGGCTTCGACGGTAAGGTTGGGAAACAGCGCATAGGACTGGAACAGGATGCCGTAGTCCCGCGCCTGGGGTGACAGCTTGGAGATATCGCGTTCGCCGATGTACAGCGTACCGCGGTCCTGGCGCTCCAGGCCGGCAATGCAGCGCAGCAGCGTGGTCTTGCCACAACCGGACGGGCCGAGCAGGCACACCAGTTCGCCCGCGGCGATGTCCAGCGAGACATCGTTGAGCGCCGTAAAGGCACCGAAGCGCTTGTGGATGTTGCACACTTTTATCTGTGCGCCGGGGGTGGTGTGGTTCATGGCATGGCCTCATCGAAGAGATGGGGCCATGCTAGGCAGGCTGTGCGAAGGTTCTGTGGCTTTAAGGCAAAAGCCGGTGATAGTGGTATAGGCAGATTTAGTAGTGGCCTGTGCCGGCCTCTTCGCGGGTAAACCCGCTCCTACAACGGCATGCATGTTCGCGGAAAATGCAGGCACGCGGGTACGCTGAAATGTAGGAGCGGGTTTACCCGCGAAGAAGCCAGCAAAAATCTAGAACTGCGAACCGGCCACTTCCTGCGCCACCCCCAGGAATGCCGCCGGCAACCGGGCCTGGCGCCGTTCCTTCAGGCAATACAGGTACTCGTGCATCACCGGCGCATTCTCCAGCGCCAGCACCCGGAGTTCGGGGTTGTGCGGCACCTCATGACGGGCAATCACGCTGATGCCGATATTGCGCAGCACCGCTTCGCGGATCGACTCGCGACTGCCGATCTCCATCAGGGCGCCGGCCTTGACCCCGGCCTCCTGCATCATCTGCTCGGTCAGCTTGCGTGTGGTCGAGCCCTTCTCGCGCATCAGCAGGCAATGCCCCGACACCACCTCGATCGACACCGTCTGGCGTTGGGCCAGAGGGTGGTTGCGGTGCACCGCCACCACCAAGGGGTCAGTGCCCAGTATCCGCCGCACCAACCGCGCGTCCTCCACCCATTGCGACGACGCGGCAATATCCACCCGGTAATCCTCGAGCATTTCCAGCACCTGCTGCGAGTTGCCGATCTCCACCGCCACTTCAACCTGCGGCAAGCGTTCGCGATAGATCTTGACCAGGTCGAGGATGTAGTAAGGCGCAGTGGCCGCAATGCGCAGGCTGCCCTGGGCCTGACCACTGTTGCGCAGCTCGAACTCGATGTCGGCTTCCTGCTGCAGCAGCGCCTTGACCATCGGCAGCAGGCGTAAGCCCTCCTCGCTCAACACCAGGCGCCGCCCGCCGCGGTAGAACAACTCCACGGCGTACTGGCCTTCCAGGCTGCGGATCTGCGTGGTCACCGTGGGCTGGCTGAGGCCTAGCTTCTTCGCCGCCTGGGTAATGCTGCCCAGACGGGCCACCATGTAGAAGGCCTTCAGCTCGGAACTCAGCATGCACGTCCTCTATTTGCGCAAAAGGCGCAAGCCGTTGAACACCACCAGCAAGCTCACGCCCATATCAGCGAACACCGCCATCCACATCGTGGCCATGCCGGCAAAGGTGATCGCCAGAAATATCGCCTTGATGCCCAACGCCAGCACGATGTTCTGCATGAGGATCGCCGCACTTTGGCGCGACAGCCTGACGAAGGCCGGGATTTTGCGCAAGTCATCGTCCATCAGCGCCACATCGGCCGTCTCGATGGCGGTGTCGGTGCCGGCAGCAGCCATGGCAAAACCGATTTCGGCGCGGGCCAGCGCCGGGGCGTCGTTGATGCCGTCACCGACCATGCCCACCCGATGGCCTTGTGCGTACAACGCCTCAATGGTTTTCAGCTTGTCGGCCGGCAACAGGTTGCCCTCGGCGCGGTCGATCCCCACCACGGCGGCAATGGCCTGCGCAGTATGCGGATTGTCACCGGTCAGCATGACAGTCTTGATACCCAGTTGATGCAATTCGGCGATCGCCTGACGGCTGCTGTCCTTGACCGTGTCGGCCACGGCGAACAGTGCCAGTGGCCCGGAGCGGTCAAGCAGCAGGACCACGGTCTTGCCCTGGCGCTCCAGCGCATCCAGTTGGGCCTCCAGCGCTGGCGAACACAGCCCCAGCTCCTCGACCAGGCGGTGGTTGCCCAAGTGGTAGACCTCACCGGCAATGACACCACGCACGCCACGCCCGGCCAGTGCAACGAAGTCACTGACCTCGCTCAAGGCCAGGCCTTGCTGCTTGCCGAACTCGGCAATGGCGCGGGACACCGGGTGGTCCGAACGCTCGCCCAGGCTGGCCGCCAAGGCTTGCGCACGGTCTTCGAACAGCGGCGCCAGCACCTTGGCGTCGGTCTGCACCGGCTTGCCATGGGTGATGGTGCCGGTCTTGTCCAGGGCCAGGAAATCCAGGTGGCGGCCACCCTCCAGGTACACGCCACCCTTGATCAGGATGCCTTTGCGCGCAGCGGCGGCCAGGCCACTGACGATGGTCACCGGGGTCGAGATCACCAGCGCGCAGGGGCAGGCCACCACCAGCAGCACCAAGGCGCGGTAAACCCAGTCGAACCAGGCGCCAGCCATGAACAGCGGGGGTAACAGCGCCACGGCCAGGGCAATGGCGAATACCACCGGGGTGTAGATACGCGAGAAACGGTCGACGAAGCGTTGGGTAGGCGCCCGCGCGCCCTGCGCTTCCTCCACAGCCTTGATGATCCGCGCCAGGGTCGACTGCCCGGCAGCGGCGGTGACGCGAAACTCCAGCGCCCCCGCCTGGTTGATGGTGCCAGCGAACAGCTTGTCGCCCACCCCCTTCTCCACAGGCAGGCTTTCGCCGGTAATCGGCGCCTGATCGACGCTGGATTGCCCGCTGGTCACTTCACCGTCCAGGCCGATGCGCTCACCGGGGCGCACCCGCACCAGTGCGCCGATGGCCACCTCACGCACTTCCAGCTCGCGCCACTGGCCATCGGCCTGCTGCACCGTAGCCATGTCCGGGGTCAGCTGCATCAACCCGCCGATGGCATTGCGCGCACGGTCCAGCGAGCGCGCTTCGATCAGTTCGGCAACGGTGAACAGCACCATCACCATAGCCGCTTCCGGCCACTGGCCGATCAATACGGCCCCCGTCACGGCGATACTCATCAGCGCATTGATGTTGAGGTTACGGTTTTTCAGGGCAATCCAGCCCTTCTTGTAGGTACCCAGGCCGCAACCGAGGATCGCGGCAAGCGCCAGTCCCGCTACCACCCACTCAGGGGCCAGTGCAGCAAAGTGCACGATTTCGGCGGCGATCGCGGCGACGCCCGACAATGCCAGTGGCCACCAGCGGGCCTTGGCCGGTTGTGGCACGCTGGCGCTGCCGTCGTCCTGGGCGGCAATCGGCTCGGCCTTCATGCCCAGGCTGTCGATAGCCCGCTCGATATCGGCGGTGCCGTCCAAGGTATGGCGCACGCCAAGCACGCGGTTGATCAGGTTGAATTCCAGCTGTTCGATACCGGCCAGCTTGCTCAGTTTGTCCTGAATCAGGGTCTGCTCGGTGGGGCAGTCCATGGCATCGATGCGGAAACGACTGAGTTGTGCCTGGGCACTGGCCGTTTCGCTCAGTTGCACCAGCGGCGGCGCGGTTTTGGCGCCGCAGCAGCTGTGGCCGTGGGCAGCATGGCCATGGTCGTCATCACCATGAGCGTGATCGTGCGGATGCTTGTGTTCGTGGCTGACAGGCTGGTTCATGGGGTCATCCTTAAATTGAGCCTGTTGCCAAGTGAACACCCTGTAGCCACTATAGGGTCAAGCCACTTGCTGGAGATTTAGTGATGAAGATCGGAGAACTGGCCAAAGCCACCGACTGCGCGGTGGAAACCATCCGCTACTACGAGCGTGAAAACCTGCTGCCAGAGCCGGCGCGCAGCGAGGGCAACTACCGGTTGTACACCCAGGCCCATGTGGAGCGGCTGACCTTCATCCGCAACTGCCGCACGCTGGACATGACCCTGGACGAAATTCGCAGCCTGCTACGCCTGCGCGACAGCCCCGACGACGCGTGCGGCAGCGTCAATGCGCTGATCGACGAGCATATCGAGCATGTTCAGGCGCGGATCGATGGCTTGGTGGCATTGCAAGAGCAGCTGGTGGAGCTGCGGCGGCGCTGCAACGCGCAGGGGAGTGAATGCGCGATCTTGCAGCAACTGGAGACAAACGGGGCGGTATCGGTACCGGATACCGAACATTCGCATGTGGGGCGGAGTCACGGGCATTGAGCCAAAAGCTTCGCGGGTGAACCCGCTCCCCCAGGGACCGCGCACGACTTAGCGCCTGTGCAGTACCCTGTGGGAGCGGGTTCACCCGCGAAGAGGTCAGTTCTAACAATAGAGATCTATCAGACCGCCATCGGCGCTGTCATCGGCGCATGGTGCTCATAGCCTTCCAGCCAGAAATCACTCGGCTCAATCTTCTCCAGCCACTCCGGCTCATACTTGCCAGTTTCGGCAAATGCCGGAACACGGTCGCTGATCACCAGCTTCGGCGCTTCCAACGGCTCGCGCTTGAGCTGCTCGTTCAGCATGTCCAGGTGGTTCTCATACACATGGGCATCGCCGATGAAGTAGGTGAACCAGCGCGGTGTATAGCCGGTCAGGCGGCCAAACAGCGACAGCAGCGCCGCGCCTTCGGTGAGGTTGAACGGCGTGCCCAGCCCCAGGTCGTTCGAGCGGATGTAGAGGGTCAGGGAAATTTCCCTGGTCTCGACATTCGGGTGGAACTGGTACAGCAAGTGACACGGTGGCAGTGCCATTTCGTCCAGTTGCGCGCAGTTCCAGCCGTGGAACAGGATGCGGCGGCTACCCGGGTCGTTGGCGATGGTGTCCAGGCACTGGCGCACCTGGTCGATCGCCTTGTACAGGATGACGAACGCGACGCCGTCCTCTTCGTCCTGGGCAATGCGGCGGAAACCGGCTTGCTCGGCCATTTCGATGGCCGCCGGGTTGCTCAGCGGGATGCGCTTGTAGCCCGGCCACTGGCGCCATTGCACGCCATAGATCTCGCCCAGGTCGTCATGGCCCTGACGGAACGGGTTGGCCAGCCACTGGGCGTTTTCGTTGGCGTTCTGGTCCCAGACCTTGCAGCCCAGCTCGCGGAACTCACCGGCGTTCTTCACGCCACGCAGGAAACCGACCATTTCACCGATCGCCGACTTGAACGCCAGCTTGCGCGTGGTAATGGCCGGAAAGCCCTTCTGCAGGTCGAAACGCAGCATCGCGCCCGGCAGGCTGATGGTGCGGATGCCGGTGCGGTTTCCCTGCAACGTGCCGTTATCAATGACGTCGCGGACCAGGTCCAGATACTGTTTCATGGCTTACCTGTAGCAAAAACGGCAGGGGGATCGCCCCTGCCGTGGGATTAATCAGGCGGGTTTCGCCGTGGGCTTGCGATTATAAGCCCACCAGATCAGACCGAGGCCAGCCAGGATCATCGGCACACAGAGAATCTGACCCATGGTCAGCCAGCCCCAGGCGATGTAACCCAATTGGGCATCCGGCACCCGCACGAATTCGACGATGAAGCGGAAGATACCGTAGAACAGCGCGAACATGCCTGACACCGCCATGGTCGGCCGTGGCTTGCGCGAGAACAGCCACAGGATGACGAACAACGCCACGCCCTCAAGGGCGAACTGGTAGAGCTGCGACGGGTGGCGCGGCAACTGGGCCGGGTCGCTGAACGGCGGGAAGATCATCGCCCATGGTACGTCGGTGGGTTTGCCCCACAGTTCGGCGTTGATGAAGTTGCCGATACGCCCGGCACCCAGGCCAATCGGTACCAGCGGGGCGACGAAGTCCATCAGCTCGAAGAACGACTTGTTGTTGCGCTTGCCGAACCACAAGGCCGCCAGCATCACGCCGATGAAGCCGCCGTGGAACGACATACCGCCTTTCCACACCTCGAAGATCAGCGTCGGGTTGGCCAGGTAGGCGTGCAAGTCGTAGAACAGCACATAACCCAGGCGCCCGCCGACAATCACCCCCATCGACAGCCAGAACACCAGGTCGGACAGCTTCTCGCGGCTCCAGGTGGGGTCGAAGCGGTTGAGCCGGCGTGAGGCCAGCAACCAGGCACCGCCGATGCCGATCAGGTACATCAGGCCGTACCAATGGATTTTCAGCGGCCCGATGGCCAAGGCCACGGGGTCTATCTGCGGGTAAGGCAGCATGGAACTTCCTCTCGATTCAAATCAAAAAGCTGAGGCCGACACAGAACAGCAGGGCTGCGAACAGGCGTTTCAACAAACGTGGCGACAGCTTGTGCGCCAGGCGCGCGCCGAAGCGGGCGAAGAACATGCTGGTCACGGCAATGCCGACCAGCGCCGGAAGGTACACGTAACCCAGGCTGTGGGGCGGCAGGTGCTCCTCGTGCCAACCCAGCAGCATGAAGCTCAGGGCACTGGCCACAGCAATCGGCAGGCCACAGGCCGATGACGTGGCCACTGCCTGCTGCATGGGCAGGCTACGCCAGGTGAGGAACGGCACCGTCAGCGAACCACCGCCAATGCCGAAAATGGCCGAGGCCCAGCCAATCACGCCACCTGCACCGATCAGCCCAGGTTTACCGGGGACGCCACGGCTGGCCTTGGGTTTGAGGTCAAGGGCCATCTGCGCGGCGATGACCAAGGCGAACACACCGATGATCTTCTGCAGCAGTGGGCCCTGGATCAGCGAAGCGGTCTTGGCACCGACACCGGCCCCCAGGAGGATGCCGATGGTCATCCAGACGAAGATCGGCCATTGCACCGCGCGCTTGCGGTGGTGCTCCCGCACGGCGTTGATCGAGGTGAAGACGATGGTGGCCAGTGACGTGCCGACGGCCAGGTGGGTCAGCACCGAAGCGTCAAAACCCTGCAGGGTAAAGCTGAACACCAGCACCGGCACGATGATGATGCCGCCGCCCACGCCGAACAGCCCGGCCAGCACACCGGCACAGGCGCCCAACAACAGATAGAGCACGAATTCCATTCGGCGTCCCCTAGAAATCAATCCGGCATGGTAACGGAAGCCGGGCTCGGGGCTCTAGTGAACTCTGTGTCAGGATGGATCCGCATCGTTCCTGTGGGTACAGTGACCAAAAAACACAGAGGCCCAACCTATGTGCCTGATCGTATTTGCCTGGCGGCCGGGGCACGCCCTGCCGCTGATCGTGGCGGCCAACCGCGACGAATTCTATGCCCGCCCCACTCAGCCCCTGGCGGCCTGGGAGGATGCACCTGGGGTGCATGCCGGGCGCGACCTGGAGGCAGGCGGTACCTGGCTGGGCGTAGGCCCACAGGGGCGCTTTGCCGCGCTGACCAACATCCGCGACCCGGGCCAGGCGCAGGGGCCTCGCTCGCGGGGTGAGCTGGTGGCAGCGTTTCTGCAGGGCGAGCTAGGGGTCGAGGCTTACCTGGACCAGGTGGCCAGCCGTAGCGGGCAGTACTCGGGGTTCAACCTGCTGGTGGGTGATGGGCAGCGACTGGGTTATCTGCATGCCCGTGAGGCCACGCCGCGCCTGCTGAAGGCTGGGGTCTACGGGCTTTCGAACGCCGGGCTGGATACACCGTGGCCGAAGCTGGTGAAGGCACGTGCCGGGCTGGAAAACCTGCTGGACACGCCGGAGCCGCACAGGCTGCTGGCTCTACTCGCGGATAACGAGCCCGCGGCTGATGGCGACCTACCCGAGACAGGCGTGGGGTTGGCGACCGAGAAGTTGCTGTCGAGCGTCTTTATCGCCAGCCAGAATTACGGGACCCGGGCGAGCACAGTGCTGATTGTGGATGATCAGGGGCAAAGGCGGCTGGTTGAGCGCAGTTTCGGGCCTTTTGGCGGGCATTTGGGGGAAATTGAGTTGTTGGCCTGAGCATTTGATGTTGTCTGTTCGGGCCTCTTCGCGGGTAAACCCGCTCCTACAGCGGCCTGTGTCCAACCCCAGAGTGTGTCCAAATCCGTTGTAGGAGCGGGTTCACCCGCGAAGAGGCCGGACCTGCTGGCCAATCTCCACCACCCGTTCACCGTTGCCGCCGCCATCGTATTCGCGGGTAAACCCGCTCCTACAATAATCGGGTGACACACATCGGGGGTTTAGGCGCAGGCCGGTTGTAGGAGCGGGTTCACCCGCGAAGAGGCCGGGACAGACCACATCACCCTCACAAGGTTTTATTAGCCCCAGGCCCAATCATCCGCGCCAACCCAAGGTTCTTCAGGGCCAGCTGCAGCGAGCTGTGGATAACCTGCGGGTTGTCATGGCTCAAGGCCTCGGCCAGCAGTTCCTTGGCCTTGCCCATATTGATCTGGCGCAGCATCCACTTGACCTTCGGCAGGTTGGTGGCGTTCATCGACAGGCTGTCGAAGCCCATGGCCATCAACAGGACCGCCGCCGCCGGGTCACCGGCCATCTCGCCGCAGATGCTCACCGGCTTGCCTTCGCCATGGGCGTCGCGCACCACCGTGTTCAGCGCCTGCAGTACCGCCGGGTGCAGGTAATCGTACAGGTCGGCGACCCGCGGGTTGTTGCGGTCCACCGCCAACAGGTACTGGGTCAGGTCGTTGGAGCCTACCGACAGGAAGTCCACCTGCCGCGCCAGCTCCTTGGTCTGGTACACCGCCGCCGGAATTTCCACCATCACCCCCACGGGCGGCATCGGTACATCGGTACCTTCGTCACGCACTTCACCCCAGGCACGGTGGATCAGGTGCAGCGCCTCTTCCAGCTCGTGAATGCCGGAAATCATCGGCAGCAGGATGCGCAGGTTGTTCAGGCCCTCGCTGGCCTTGAGCATGGCGCGGGTCTGTACCAGGAAGATTTCCGGGTGGTCGAGGGTGACGCGGATGCCGCGCCAGCCGAGGAACGGGTTTTCTTCCTTGATGGGGAAGTACGACAGTGCCTTGTCGCCACCGATGTCGAGGGTACGCATGGTCACCGGCAGCGGGTGGAAGGCCGCCAGCTGCTCACGGTAGATGGCCAGCTGCTCTTTCTCACTGGGGAAGCGCTGGTTGATCATGAACGGCACTTCAGTGCGGTACAGGCCTACCCCTTCGGCACCGCGCTGCTGGGCACGGGCCACGTCAGCGAGCAGGCCGGTGTTGACCCACAGGGGCATGCGATGGCCGTCGGGGGTGACGCACGGAAGTTCGCGCAGTGCATCCAGCCCTTGGGCCAGCTGGCGTTCCTCCTCGACCACTTCGCTGTACTGCTTGCGCAGCACTTCACTGGGGTTGGTGAACACCTCGCCCTTGTAGCCGTCGACGATCAGTTCAATACCGTCGACCTTGGAGTATGGCAGGTCGACCAGGCCCATCACCGTGGGGATACCCATGGCCCGCGCGAGGATGGCGACGTGGGAGTTGCCCGAGCCGAGTACCGAGACCAGGCCGACCAGCTTGCCTTCCGGCACTTCACCGAGCATGGCCGGTGTCAGTTCCTCACTGACCAGGATGGTGTTGTCGGCATACACCAGCGACTGCGAGCGCGCTTCCTGCAGGTAGGCCAAAAGGCGGCGCCCCAGGTCCTTGACGTCGGAGGCACGCTCACGCAGGTAGTCGTCGTCCATCAGCTCAAAGCGGTTGACGTGCTCACCAACCACCTGGCGCAGGGCGCCCTGGGCCCATTGGCCGGTCTTGATGACCTCGGTCACCTCACCGCCCAGGGCTGCGTCTTCAAGCATCATCAGATAGACATCGAACAGCGCACGTTCTTCCGGGCGCAGCTGGGTGGCCAGTTTGGCCGACAGCTTGCGCATGTCGTCGCGCACACCTTCCAGGGCGTTCTGGAACAGCTTGAGTTCGGCGTCGATGTCATCGACGGTCTTGTCCGGGACCACTTCCAGGTCGGCCGGCGGCAACATCACCACCGCACGCCCCACCGCGGCACCAGGCGAACCCGGCACACCCACGAAGCGCGCTTCCTGAATACCTTTGCCCTGACGGCCCAGGCCACGGATCGAGCCGGTAGCCTCGGCGTGGGCGATAACCCCGGCAAGCTGGGCGCTCATGGTGACCAGGAAGGCTTCCTCGCCCTCGTCGAACTGGCGGCGCTCCTTTTGCTGGATGACCAATACCCCGACCACACGGCGGTGGTGGATGATCGGCGCCCCCAGGAAGGAGGCGAATTTCTCTTCGCCGGTTTCGGCAAAGTAGCGGTAACGCGGGTGGTCGGCGGCGTTTTCCAGGTTCAGCGGCTCTTCCCGGGTACCGACCAGGCCAACCAGGCCTTCGTTGGGGGCCATGCTGACCTTGCCGATGGAGCGCTTGTTCAGGCCTTCGGTCGCCATCAGCACGAAGCGGTTGGTTTCCGGGTCGAGCAGGTAGACCGAGCAGACCTGGCTGCCCATGGCTTCCTTGACGCGCAAGACAATGATCCCCAACGCCGACTTGAGATCTTTGGCGGAGTTTACTTCCTGGACGATCTTGCGCAGCGTATTGAGCATGGCTCGGGGTCGAACTCCGTCGTCAGTCGCGCGTCAACAGACGCGGTGCTAGCTCTTTCAGGGCGCGCCGGTACACCTCGCGCTTGAATGTCACAACCTGGCCCAGCGGATACCAATAGCTCACCCAGCGCCAGCCGTCGAATTCCGGCTTGCCGGTCAGGTCCATCCGCACCCGTTGTTCGTTGCTCACCAGGCGCAGCAGGAACCACTTCTGCTTCTGGCCGATGCACAGCGGCTGGCTGTGGGTACGTACCAATCGCTGGGGTAAACGATAACGCAACCAGCCACGGGTGCAGGCAAGAATTTCTACATCGTCGCGTTCAAGGCCAACTTCTTCGTTCAGCTCGCGGTACAGGGCGTCTTCCGGCGTCTCGTCAGGGTTGATACCACCCTGGGGGAATTGCCAGGCATCCTGGTTGATCCGTCGAGCCCATAGCACCTGCCCGGCATCATTCGTGAGAATGATCCCGACATTGGGGCGAAAACCATCCGGGTCGATCACGGCAGCAACCTCGCAAACGCATGTCAACGCATTGTTCCACAAAGCTTGCGAGCGCAGCAACGCGCCCGCCAAGCTTATGTGCAGCTGCGTGAAAACTCCGTATTCTGCGGGCCTACCCTGTGGCTGATGCGAGTGACCGCGATGCGCCTGGCTTTATTCGACCTGGACAATACCCTCCTCGGTGGCGACAGCGACCATGCCTGGGGTGACTATCTTTGCGAGCGCGGCATTCTCGACCCGGTCGCCTACAAGCAACGCAACGACAGCTTCTACCAGGATTACCTCAATGGCACCCTGGACCTGCAGGCCTACCTGGCCTTTTCAATGGAAATCCTGGCGGCAACACCCATGCCCCAGCTCGACGAATGGCACCGCGACTTCATGCGCGACTGCATCGAGCCCATCGTCCTGCCCAAGGCCCTGGCCTTGCTGCAGCAGCACCGCGAGGCGGGTGACCAGCTGGTGATCATCACCGCTACCAACCGCTTCGTCACCGCACCGATCGCCCGGCGCCTGGGGGTGCGGGTGTTGCTGGCAACCGAATGCGAGGTGCGCGACGGCCGCTACACCGGGCGTAGTACCGATATACCGTGTTTCCGTGAAGGCAAAGTGACGCGGCTGGAACGCTGGATGCTGGAGAACGGCTTTGATCTTGAGGACAGCTACTTCTATAGCGACTCGATGAATGACCTGCCGTTGTTGCAGCGGGTGACGCATGCAGTGGCAGTGGACCCGGCCCCGGACCTGCGGGCCGAGGCGGATAAGCGTGGATGGCCGGTGATCTCGCTGCGGGATTGAGGTTTTCCGTGCCGGTCTTTTCGCGGGCACGCCCGCTCCCACAGGAATCACCACAGGCCTTGAGGGCTGCGCTGTACCTGTAGGAGCGGGTTCACCCGCGAATAGGCCGGCACAATCAGCACAAGGCTGTCAGACCGGCTTGGCCCCCATCAGCCCGGCAATGGACAGGAAGCAAACCCCACTGAACACCGCCAGCGCCAAGGTAAACCGCAACCCCACTACCTCGGCCTTGCGCAGCCGGTTCAGCCGCACCAGCAGCCACCACACGGCAAACGCACCGAAGGTATAGATGACACTGGATGCCAACACCCAGGTCTGCCCCAGTGGCCAGCCCACCAGGTGTACCAGCCACCAGCCGGTGAACGGCATGCTCACCAGGCACAGGCCCATCATCAGCCAGACGAACACCAACGGCCGGCGTAGCAGCTTGGCGTAGGCTTCGGCATCGCCCTGGCGGCGGGCGCGCCAGGTCCAGATCGCCAGGCCCAGGGCGCCCAGAAGCAGCAGCGCGGTGGCGATGATGTGCAGGGTCTTGAGCGTGGTCAGGTGTTCCATGTCTCGGTCGTCCTTAAACAGGCCATCAGCCCTAGCTTAGCCGCTCAGCCCAGGAACAGTTTGTAGGCCGGGTTTTCGGTCTCGTCCCAGTACGGGTAACCAATCTTGGCCAGCGCTGCCGGCACCAGGTGACGTTCGTCCTCCGGCACCTGCAGCCCCGCCACCACGCGCCCGTCAGCCGCGCCATGGTTGCGGTAGTGGAACATCGAGATGTTCCAGCGCCCGCCCAGCTTGTTGAGGAAGTTGAACAGCGCCCCCGGCCGCTCGGGGAATTCGAAGCGCAGCACCATTTCGTCGCTGGCACCGGCCGAGTGGCCGCCGACCATATGACGAATATGCAGCTTGGCCAGTTCGTTGTCGGTCAGATCGGTAACCGGGAAGCCCTGCTCGGTCAGTTGCTGCACCAGCGCTGCGCGGGGGTCGTTTTCCGGGTGGGTCTGCACCCCAACGAAGATATGCGCTTCGTCAGAGGTGTGCTTGCGGTAGTTGAACTCGGTGATCTGACGCTTGCCGATAGCCTCGCAGAAGGCCTTGAAGCTACCCGGGCGCTCAGGGATGGTCACGGCGATGATCGCCTCGCGCTTCTCACCCAGCTCGGCACGCTCGGCCACATGGCGCAGGCGATCGAAATTGACGTTGGCACCGGAGTCGATGGCCACCAGGGTCTGGCCGCTGACGCCGTATAGCTCGACGTACTTCTTGATGCCCGCCACACCCAGCGCGCCAGCAGGCTCGGTGATCGAGCGGGTATCGTCGTAGATATCCTTGATTGCTGCACAGATCTCATCGGTACTGACAGTGACGACTTCGTCCACATGGTGGCGGCATATATCGAACGTGTGCTGGCCAATCTGCGCCACCGCCACGCCATCGGCGAACAGCCCGACCTGCGGCAGCACCACGCGCTCACCGGCAGCCATGGCCGCCTGCAGGCAATTGGAATCGTCCGGCTCGACACCGATTACCTTGATTTCCGGGCGCAGGTACTTCACGTAGGCAGCAATGCCAGCGATCAAGCCGCCACCGCCCACCGGCACGAAGATCGCATCCAGCTGGCCAGGGTGTTGGCGCAGGATTTCCATGGCGACGGTGCCCTGCCCGGCGATGGTGTGCGGATCGTCGTAAGGGTGAACGTAGACGAAGCCCTTTTCATCGACCAGTTTCAGCGAGTAGGCCAGTGCCTCAGGGAACGAGTCGCCATGCAGCACCACCTTGCCACCGCGCGAGCGCACGCCTTCGACCTTGATCTCCGGAGTAGTCTTGGGCATCACGATGGTGGCCTTGATGCCCATTTCGCGCGCGGCCAGGGCCAAGCCTTGGGCGTGGTTGCCGGCCGAGGCGGTGACCACGCCACGGGCCAGTTCTTCCGGGCTCAGCTGGGCCAATTTGTTATAGGCGCCGCGGATCTTGAACGAGAATACTGGCTGCAGGTCTTCGCGCTTGAGCAGAATCTGGTTGCCCAGGCGCTTGCTCAGCTGCCCGGCGCTCTGCAACGGGGTTTCGACGGCAACGTCATAGACGCGCGAGGTGAGGATCTTCTTGACGTACTGTTCGAGCATCGGGAAAGCATCACTGGGCCGCGGGACGAGGGCTGGGAGTCTACCCCAGCGCTACGTCGGGCGACCACAGCAAAGCCGTGCGAGCCGTTATACTAGGCAACTTTGAAACCGCCCTGCCCCTTCCGGAGCCCGCATGACCCAGGACCAACTCAAACAGGCCGTCGCCCAGGCCGCTGTCGACTTCATTCTGCCCAAGCTGGATGAAAAGAGCGTCGTAGGCGTCGGTACCGGTTCGACCGCCAACTTCTTCATCGATGCCCTGGCTCAGCACAAGACCGCGTTCGACGGCGCAGTCGCCAGCTCCGAAGCCACTGCCCAGCGCCTGAAGGGCCATGGCATCCCGGTCTACGAACTGAACAGCGTCAGCGAGCTTGAGTTTTACGTGGACGGTGCTGACGAGAGCGACGCACACCTGCACCTGATCAAGGGCGGCGGCGCAGCCCTGACCCGCGAAAAGATCGTCGCGGCCGTGGCCAAGACCTTCATCTGCATCGCCGACGGCAGCAAGCTGGTGCCGGTACTGGGGGCCTTCCCGCTGCCGGTCGAAGTGATCCCCATGGCCCGCAGCCACGTGGCACGTCAGCTGGTGAAGCTGGGTGGCGATCCGGTGTACCGTGAAGGCGTGGTCACCGACAACGGCAACGTGATCCTGGATGTGTACAACCTGCAGATCACCAACCCGGTGGAACTGGAAGCGCAAATCAACGCCATCGTCGGCGTGGTCACCAATGGTCTGTTCGCGGCGCGGCCGGCGGATCTGCTGCTGCTGGGTACCGCTGAAGGCGTGAAGAGCCTGAAGGCCGAGTAAAACCCTTCGCGGGTAAACCCGCTCCTACAAGGTACCCCACCGGCCTGGAGCCGTGGCGATCCCTGTAGGAGCGGGTTTACCCGCGAACAGGCCCTGACAGGCGATCAGTCAGTCGGCTGCTTGAACACATAGAACAGGTTCGGCTCACTGACCAGGTAAATGGTCCCCGCGTCATCCATCGCAATCCCCTCCGCCTGCGGCACCGTCGCCTGCAACCCCTGGAAGCCCTTGCGCAACGACAAGGTACTCAGCGGCTGGCCCTGTACATCCAGCTCCAGCACCAACCGCGACTCGTCCGACAATGCCAGCAAATGCCCGCTGCGTTCATCGAACTGCAAACTCGACAAATCCCGTACAAACAACCGTGAATCGCGCTTGCGGTCCTGCACCACATGCACGGCGTAGGGCTTTTCCGGATTGTCATGCGGGAAGCCATGCACCTCATAGATCAGCATCGGGTCACGCTCTTTCGCCACGAACAGGCGCTTGCCCGCCGAATCGTAGGCCAGGCCCTCGAAGCCTTTGTTGCCATTGAGACCAATACCCAATGTCAGCTGTTCGGCATCACCGGCATCGAGAAACATCGTGTCGTCTTCCAGCCGTACGCGAATCAGCCGTTGCTGACGCTCGTCGGTGATCACATAGCTGTTAGGCCCAACGTACTCCACAGCCTCCGGGTCGCCGAAGCCAGTCAGCGGCACACGCCGCAGGATACGGCCATCCAGCGACAGCTCGATCAGCTCCGAACGGGCGTTGGTGACCGTGAAGAGGGTTTTGCGGTCGGGGTCGTAGGTCAGCGCCGAAATGTCATCATCCAGCCCTTCGATCGGCTGCGCCTCCAGCACCACCCGGTAGCGATCCAGACCAATGCTGCGCTCCATAGGCTGCCACCAGGTCTTCAGATTGAACCAGCCACGCTCGAACAGGCGAAACTCCTGCCCTGCCCAGCCAAGCAGGAGCAGACCAAGGGCAGCCAGAACAAGGAACAGGCGAACAAAACGACGCATAGGGACAGACTCGACACAGGGGTGGCGAATCTAATCATGAATGGCTGAAGCAAAGCTTAATGCAAGCGTCAGGCAATTCTGATGATGTTGTCAGTTCTTTTTGAATCGATAGAAAAGCGCCGGCTCGCTGACCATGTACAAGGTGCCCTTGTCGTCCATGGCCACCCCTTCAGCCCGCGGAATGGTGCCTTCAAGCCCGTTGAAGCCGCCCAGCAGCGTCATGAAGCTGACTTGCTGGCCCTGCTCGTCCAGCTCCAGCAGCATGTTGGAGTCGGCCGAAAGCACCAGCAGGTGGCCAGTACGCGGGTCGACACCCAGCGCAGACAGGTTGCGCAAGTCGAGCTCATCGCTAGGCAACGGCTGCTTCTCACCCTTGAGCGGGCTGCGGCCATCGGTGTTCCAGGTGTACAGCTTGGGCGGGCGCTCCTCACCAATGATCAGGCGCTGGCGCAGCGGGTCCCAGGCGATGGCCTCGAAGCCCTTGTTGCTCTTGGCCGAAGGGCCCAGGTCATGGCTCGGGAAGTCATCGTGGTTCAGCGCGGTGGTCTGCGCGTTCACCTTGACCACGGTCAGGTCATGCAGGCGCTCGTCGGTGATGGCCAGGTTGCCGTCTTCCAGCACCGCGATGCCTTCGGGGTTGTTCCAGCCGTTGAGCGGGATCTTGCGCAGTACATCGCCCTCCAGGCTCAGCTCGACCAGGATCGGGTTCTTGCCCATGACCGCGAACAGGGTACGGGTTTGCGGGTTGAAGGCAACGTCCGAGGCTTCGTCATCCTCCATGCCTGGCAACGGCTTGGCGTCGATGTCCACCTGGTAATCCGGCAGCCACACGCTTTCGCTGCGCTCGGCGGTGCTTTCGAAGCCTTCTTTTACCCACAGTGCACCGCGGTCATCCCAGTGCATGGCCACGGCCACGCCATAGCCGATCACCGCCGCCACGGCCAGGCCGAAGGGCCAGCGCAGGTAGAAACGACGCTTGGGGGTTACCGGGGCGCTGGAGGAAGACGGCATGCGGTGATCCTGGGGAAATGGGCGTAGGTACGCGCATTATCCGGATTGGGTGTGAAAAATCGGTAAACAGTGCCTGCCTCTTCGCGGACATGCCCGCTCCCAAGGTGCTGCAATCCCTGTAGGAGCGGGTTTACCCGCGAAGAAGGCGACGCGTTCCCTGTAGGAGCGGGTTTACCCGCGAAAAAGGCGACGCGGTTTCGAGTTAAAGCACCCGGCTTTCGAAGCGGCTCACACCCGGCAGTTCCAGCACCAGCTCGTCACCGACATTGAACGGCCCAACACCCGCCGGGGTACCGGTGAGGATTACATCCCCCGCTTGTAGCGAGAAATGCGCTGCCATGTACTGGATCATCGGCACGATCGGGTTCAGCATCATCGCGCTGTTACCCTCCTGGCGCACTTCGCCGTTCACGGTCAGGCGCACCGGGATGTCTGTCACGTCCTCAAAGCTGGCGGACGAGACGAACGGTGGCAGCACGCAAGCGCCGTCAAAGCACTTGGCCAGCTCCCAAGGCAGCCCCTTTTCCTTCAGTTTGGCCTGCACGTCGCGCAGGGTCAGGTCCAGCGCCGGTGCGTAACCGGAAATGGCGTCCAGCACCTCTTCCTCGCTCGGGTGGGTCGACAGCGGCTTGCCCAGCAGCACGGCAATTTCAACCTCATAGTGCACCGAGCCACGCTCGGCCGGGATCTTGAAGCCACCTTCGGCCGGCACCACGCAGCTGCCTGGCTTGATGAACAGCAGCGGCTCGGTGGGGATCGGGTTGTCCAGTTCCTTGGCATGCTCGGCATAGTTACGGCCGATGCACACCACCTTGCCCAGGGGGAAGTGAATGCGCGTGCCGTCTACGTACTGGTGCTGGTAACTCATGGCCGACTCCTTCTGGATACTGCTTTTTATTCAGGTGCGAAGATCTTACCCGGATTCATGATGCCGTTAGGGTCGAACACGGCCTTTATTGCCTTCATGCAGGCGATTTCTTCGGGGGAGCGGCTGTAGCCCAGGTAGTCACGCTTGGTCATGCCCACGCCATGCTCGGCAGAAATCGACCCGTTGTAACGCTCGACGATCTCGAACACCCACTTGTTGACCTTGGCACACGAAGCGAAGAAGTCGTCCTTGCTCATATGCTCAGGCTTGAGGATGTTCAGGTGCAGGTTGCCGTCACCAATATGGCCGTACCACACCACTTCATAGTCCGGGTAATGCGCTGAGACGATGGCGTCGATATCGCGCAGGAACGCAGGCACTTTCGAGACGGTGACGGAAATGTCGTTCTTGTACGGTGTCCAGTGCGAGATGGTTTCCGACAGGTACTCGCGCAGCTTCCACAGGTTTCTCAGCTGGCTTTCGCTCTGGCTCATCACCCCATCCAGCACCCAACCCTGCTCGACGCAGTGCTCGAAGGTAGCCAATGCTTCATTGGCAACCTCTTCAGTGCTGGCCTCGAACTCCAGCAGCGCATAGAACGGGCAATCCGTCGCGAATGGCGCAGGCACATCGCCGCGGGCGAGGATCTTGGCCAACCCCTTGTCGGAGAAGAACTCGAAAGCGGTCAGGTCCAGCTTGCCCTGGAAGGCGTGCAGCACCGGCATGATAGCGTCGAAGTCCGGTGTGCCCAGCACCATGGCGGTGAGGTTGCGCGGTGCGCGGTCCAGGCGCATGGTGGCCTCGACCACGAAGCCCAGCGTACCCTCGGCACCAATGAACAGCTGGCGCAGGTCGTAGCCGGTGGCGTTCTTGATCAGGTCTTTGTTCAGCTCCAGCAACTCGCCCTTGCCGGTGACCACTTTCAGCCCGGCCACCCAGTTGCGGGTCATACCGTAACGAATCACCTTGATCCCGCCGGCATTGGTGCCGATATTGCCGCCAATCTGGCTGGAACCGCTGGAAGCGAAGTCCACCGGGTAATAGAGACCTTGCTCTTCGGCGTAGGTTTGCAGCTGGCGGGTGACGACCCCTGGCTGGCAAACCACAGTACGGTCGAAAGCATTGAAGCCAAGGATCTGGTTCATGTAGTCGAAGGCGACGACAACCTCGCCATTGGCCGCCACGGCGCCGGCAGAAAGCCCGGTGCGCCCACCAGAGGGCACCAGCGCCACCTTGTGCGCATTGGCCCAGTGCACAATGGCTTGCACCTGTTCTATCGTTTTGGGAAAGACGATGGCGCTGGGCGCTGGCGGGTAATGCTTGGTCCAGTCCTTGCCATACGCTTCGAGGGAAACCGGGTCAGTCAGGACCTTGCCAGGGTCGACAAGGGTCATCAGTTCTTCAATAACAGCGGGGTGGGTCATCGCTGGAACTCTCGACTTATTCATGGTCACCCTGAGCACTCTTCACCTGTCGGGATAAGCTCAGATTGTGTCGCGTATGCTAGCATAGCCCTCCCGCTGTTCATGCTAAGGCTGCCCTCGCGCCTGGCATCACCCCTCGCCAATTTATCTCCGGGATACAGGTTTACGCAGATGAGCAAGACTTCTCTCGACAAGAGCAAGATCCGGTTCCTTCTTCTTGAAGGTGTGCACCAGAACGCGGTCGATACTCTCAAGGCCGCCGGCTACACCAACATCGAATACCTCACTGGTTCGTTGCCGGAAGCCGAGCTGAAGGAAAAGATCGCTGATGCCCACTTCATCGGCATCCGTTCGCGTACCCAGCTCACTGAAGAGATCTTCGACTGCGCCAAGAAACTGGTCGCTGTTGGCTGCTTCTGCATCGGTACCAACCAGGTTGACCTGGAAGCTGCCCGCGCGCGCGGTATCGCCGTGTTCAACGCACCGTACTCCAACACCCGTTCGGTGGCCGAGCTGGTGCTGGCCGAAGCCATCCTGCTGCTGCGCGGCATCCCTGAGAAGAACGCCTCCTGCCACCGTGGTGGCTGGATCAAGAGCGCGGCCAACTCGTTCGAAATCCGCGGCAAGAAACTGGGCATCGTCGGCTACGGCTCGATTGGTACCCAGCTTTCGGTACTGGCTGAGAACATGGGCATGCAGGTGTACTTCTTCGACCCGCTGACCAAGCTGCCACTGGGCAACGCCGTGCAGGTCACCAGCCTGAACGAGCTGCTGGGCCTGGCTGACATCGTCTCGCTGCACGTGCCTGAGCTGCCCTCCACCCAGTGGATGATCGGCGAGAAGGAAATCCGCTCGATGAAGAAGGGCGCGATCCTGATCAACGCCGCCCGTGGCACCGTGGTCGAACTAGACCACCTGGCCGCTGCCATCAAGGACAAGCACCTGATCGGCGCCGCCATCGACGTGTTCCCGGTCGAGCCACGCTCCAACGACGAAGAGTTCGAGAGCCCGCTGCGCGGCCTCGACAACGTGATCCTGACCCCGCACATCGGTGGTTCCACCGCCGAAGCCCAGGCCAACATCGGCCTGGAAGTGGCCGAGAAACTGGTCAAGTACAGCGACAACGGTACTTCGGTGTCCTCGGTCAACTTCCCAGAAGTGGCCCTGCCGGCTCACCCAGGCAAGCACCGTCTGCTGCACATCCACGAAAACATCCCGGGCGTGCTCAGCGAGATCAACAAGGTCTTCGCCGAGAACGGTATCAACATCTCCGGTCAGTTCCTGCAGACCAACGAGAAAGTCGGTTACGTGGTAATCGACGTTGACGCCGAGTACTCGGACCTGGCGCAGGAAAAACTGCAACAGGTCAAAGGCACCATCCGTTCGCGCGTCCTGTTCTAAGGTCGCTGGCGGTATGAAAAAGGGAGGCCCTGGTGGCCTCCCTTTTTTTATTTCACTTCAACCGTGATCTTCGTCGACTCGACGCTAGGCTTGAACGGCACATGATACTGGTCACCCAGAATCAGTTGCAGGGTGTGCTTGCCCGGGGTCAGGGTAATGCTGGTTTCGGTCTGTGCCTTGCCGAAGTGCAGCACTTGCGGCCCCTTCGGCAGTGCGACGCCGGCCTCTGGCATCAGGCTGGTCGGCAGCGGCATGTCAGCCACCGGCTCTTTGTCGACATCCACCAGCAGATGGTGGTGCCCGGTGTGCGGGGTTTGGTCACCCGCAGGTTTGAGGCCCATACCCTCGATACCGAACTTGACGGTGAAGGTCTTGTCGACCGTGGCACCATCGGCGGGGGAAACGATGAAGACCTTCGCCTCCTTGGGCGGCTCCTGGCTCTTCAGGGCGTCTGCGGCACTGGCGAACACCGACGCTCCCATCAGCAGACCGGCAACGGCAGCACGCGAAAATAGGCTGTTCATTCACTTCTCCTGTGGTTCACTTATTGACCGCAGCCTGTCATCCAAACGCGGCGGTAGTTCACCTTAGTTGAAATAACCGCCAAGGTGTTCACATTGCCTGGCAGAAATATTTCAGTCAGGGTTAAACAATGCCGAGGCTTGAAGGTCATAGGCTGCGCTCGATTACGGCGAGGAAGAAAGCCGTGGCGATCGATTTCAAACTGCTAAAAGAAAAGGGGCATACATGCGTTCGACCATAGGGGTACTGCTGGCAGTACTGATCAGTCCATTGGCTCAGGCAGAGCTGATCGACGAAATCGCCGACCGGGGCGAACTGCGCATTGCCGTACAGGCCGAGAACTCGCCATACGCCTTCAAACAAGACGACCACCTGACAGGTTTCGACATCGAATTTGGCCAGGCCCTGGCCAAGGAACTGGATTTGCGCGCCGAGTTCGTCGAAGCCCCGTCTGCCGAAGTGCTGGCGGGTGTCGAGAGTGGCAAGTACGACATCGCATTCACCCCGTCGAGTGAATCGCTTACAGGCGACGGCCCGCTCGATGTGAGCCTGCCGATTGGCGAGAAGAAGCTGGTGATCCCGTTCCAGAAGGACAACCCGGCTTTTGAAAGTGCCGTAAACAACGCGTTGCAACGTTTGAAAGACAGTGGCCGGACTGCCGAACTTGAGCAGAAGTGGTTCAAGGGTGTGCAGGAGACTGCAGACGGGCAGTGAGGTCTTGTTTGCAACCTGTGCTGGCCTCTTCGCGGGTAAACCCGCTCCTACAACGGCCTGGGTCCAACCCTCGATGTTTGTCCACCACCAATGTGTGTAATCGATGGACTCGCCCCCGCCGAGGCATCACAGTGCCACGGTGAACGGCAGGGGGAGGTTGGCCAGCAGGGCCGGCCTCTTCGCGGGTAAACCCGCTCCTACGGCGGCCTGGGTCCAACCCTCGATGTGTGTCCACCAGCGAGTTTACCCGCGAAAGGGCCGGCACAGGTTCAAGCAGATATATCAGCCAAAGCCCGCTGCGCCTGGTCCAGTTCCAGCTCGCTGAACACCTGCACCCCCGCCCGCCGCAACAGCGCCGTGGTTACCCCTTCCCCCGCCACTTTCACACCCCTGAAGGTGCCATCATAGGTCAACCGGTTGCCACACGAAGGGCTGCCAGACTTCAGCACCGCTACACGAATGCCATGCCGCCGTACCAGCTCCAGCGCCAACCGCGCACCCGCCAGAAACGCGGCACTGACATCTTCACCCGTCACCGTCAGCACCTGCGTGTCGCCATCGAGCACTGCGCTGCCCTGCCCTCCCGGGATCTCCGCTGGTGGCCGCGGTGTCGGCAAGCCGCCGGCTACCTCCGGGCACAACGGCACTACGCGCCCTTCGGCCTGCCACTGCTGCAACAAATCAGGATGACCGCTTGCCCGGCCGTCATAGCGTACTGGCTGCCCCAACAGGCAGGCGCTCACCAGCACCTTGGGCCTCTCAGAACGGGTCATTGCCACGCCGCCTGAACCAGCCGGTCAACGACAACCGCTCACGCCCGGCCGGCAGGACTTCGTGAGGCACTTCGCCCGACAGGAATACCACCAGGCAACCGGCCACTGGCTCGACATCGTGCTCGACACCGTCGGCCAGGAACATACGCAACTGGCCACCGTCATGCGATTGCCAACCTTCATTGAGGTAAAGCACCGCCGAGACCATGCGACGGTCATCGTCGCGGAAGCGGTCCAGGTGCCGGCGATAGAACGCCCCCGGTGGGTACAGGGCAAAGTGGCACTCAAAGTCTTCCAGGCCCAGGAAAAGGCCTTGGTTGATTGCCAGGCGCAGCTGATCCATGGCCGCCAGGTACTGGTCGCAGGCCTCGGCCTGCCCCGGGTCGATCCACTGGATCTGGTCACCGCGAATGGCTTCGCGCACCTCCTGGGTAGCACCCCGCCCAACCCCTGCGGGGTTCAGTTCGCCTTCGGCATCACGCCGCCGGCACTCGGCTGCCAGCGCGCGTACCAGGTCGGCAGGCAGAAAGTGCGCCTGCTGGGACCAGCCATGGGTGGCCAGATCGTCGACGACGGCCGCAAGCATCGGGTGTTCAGGGGATATGTGCATGGCGCGCATCATATCCATTCGCCCTGTCGCCGCACAGCGCCACTTGGCCGAGAAACACGCGGGTATCTCGACAAACCGGCGCCGGGCCAAGGACAATAGCCACCTGCCGACAGGAGTCCTGAATGCGCCGTCTGTTTTCCCTGATTCTGCTGATGATCTGCACCATGCCTGTCTGGGCAGACAACCTGGATCAACTGTACAAGGCCGCCGGCTGGCCCGACCAGCGCGCCCACTTCAACGATGCCCTGACCGCTGCCCAGGAGCGCTACCGCAACAGTTTGCCACCCGCCGTCTACCAGGCGCTGGTCAACAACAGCAACCAGCGCTTCCAGGCCCAGGCGGTGGACCGTCGCGCCCAGGCAAAGCTGCGCGCCACCCTGGCCAACCCGGCACCGGCCCTGGCCTTCTTCCAGTCACCGCTAGGGCGCAAAGTGGTGGCGGCCGAGCTCAAGGCCACCCGCAAGGACGAACTGGCCAAGAACGCCAAAGGCCTGCCCAAGATCCAGGCCAGCGACGATCGCCTGCTGGTCATCGGCCACCTGGCCCAAGCCCTGCCTGCGCGTGAAGCCGGCGCCGAAGTGAGCCTTGCCATCGCCGGTGTAGCCGCCGACAGCCTCAGCTCGATGATCCCCGGCCTGTTCGGCGGCGGCCAGGCCCAGAGCCTGCTGGATGGCCAGCGCCAGCGGTTGATGGGGCAGATTGGCGAAGACCTGAACAACACCCTGCTGTACGTCTACCGCGACCTGTCCGATGCCGAGCTGGAAGCGTTCGCCACCTTTGCCGAGTCGCCCGAGGGCAAGGCTTACTACCAGGCGGCCCTGGCCGCTGTACGCGCCGGCCTGGCGGTTGGCCAAAGCACCAACGACCTGAAGTGATCAGCCCAGGCGCTGGTCGATGAAGTCGAAGTAGCGCTGGCGGATACCCGGCAACTCGTTGGCCAGGTGGTGACGGGCCTCGGGCAGCATCAGGATCTGCGGCTCGGCAAACTTGGCCTTGAGCACTTCGAGGTTGTAGGGCCAGTCCACCGTGCCATCCGCCTCCCCCTGCACGATCAATGGCCGACGCGCACTGCGCGGCGCGGCCTCGATGCGTTTGACCCAGGCGATCAGTGCGCCCACCCAGGCCGTTGGCAGGCGACGCGGTTGCAGCGGGTCGGCCTCCAGGAACGGCAGGAAGGCCGGGTCGTTGGTGTTCTCACTGAAGCGCCGTTCGATGCCATTGACGAAGTGGCGCAGCACGCAATAACTGAACTTCGACCAGCGCCAGGAACATGGCCGCACCAGCGGGGCCAGCAGGATGACCTGGCCATCGACGGGGCTGCGTGCGCCCTGGTGCAGCAGATGGTCCACGGCAATCGCCCCCCCCGTGCTCTGCCCACAAAGGTGCCACGGGTGCGGCAGTTGCAGCGTGTGCGCCTGTTCGAACAAGGCCTCCAGCACCTGCTGGTACACCGCAAAATCATTGATGCTGGCCCGCTCACCGCTGGACAGGCCGTGGCCGGGCAGGTCACAGCTGATCACGGCGAAACCCTGCTTGAGTGCCCACTCGATCACATGTCGGTAGAGGCCCATATGGTCGTAATAGCCGTGCAGCAGGAACAGCGTCGCGCTTGGCTGCTCGGGCAGCCATGCCTGCCCGACCAGGTCGAACCCCGCTGCCTGAAAGCTGCCCAGCCAGCTGTGTGCCGGCAGGTTCAGGCCATAGAAGCGCTGGTAGTCCTGCGCTTGTGCCGACAGTGGCTGGCGAGTGGTGAACGGCGCCAGGCTGGTGCGCAGGCGGTCGGGGTGAAAGGCAGGGGGCATCGGGTACATCCACATTGATGCAAGTATTGATCTGGAATCTTCAGCTCTGGCCGGCGCCATGGCAAGCTTGCTCACCTCGAACAACCAGCACCGAACTAATTGTGGGAGCGGCCTTGTGTCGCGAGCGGGCCGCAAAGCGGCCCCAGCGATCTATGCATGATGCCGAGATCCTGGGGCCGCTGCGCGGCCCTTTCGCGACGCAAGGCCGCTCCCACAGGGATCGCGCCAGCTTTTAGAAATTGAGCAAGACAGTTGCTACCACAAGGGCCACCGACTCTTCATGAATAGCCGAATCATCAAACCGCTGTGCACGGTCATCGCCTTGTTGGTCGGCGCCGTAATTCTCTGGCAGGCCTACAGCGCCTTTCAGGCTCGCTACCTGCGTCCGTTCGACAACCAGGCCACGCTGTTCGACGGCAGCCAGTTACAGTTACCTGCCGAGCTGGCCGGTGCTGGCCCGATCCGCGTCGTGCATTTCTGGGACCCGGCCTGCCCATGCAACGTTGGCAACCAACAGCACCTGGGCGACCTTATCAGCCAGTTCGCTGGCCACGACGTTACCTTCCATGTGCTGCAAAAGCCCGGCAGCCACGGCCAGCTACCGGCCTATATCGGTAGCTTGCAACCCATCACCCACCTGCCCGGCAGCGAGCACCTGCCTGCGTCCCCGGCCGTGGCCATCTGGGACCGGCAAGGCCGACTGGCTTATTTTGGCCCCTACAGCGAAGGCGCCGTGTGCAACGCCAACAACAGCTTCATCGAGCCAATCCTCAAGGCTTTGCTCGACGGCCGCCAGGTCAACGCCTCCAATACCCTGGCGGTAGGCTGCTACTGCCCTTGGTCGGGCTGACGGACCCTCGCCGGGTTACCCACCACCGTAGCGCCCGCGGGCACATCCCGGGTCACCACACTGCCGGCGCCGACGATGGCGTTATCACCGATGGTCACCCCCGGCAGGATGATCGCCGCACCGCCGATCCACACGTTGTCGCCGATGGTCACCGGCCGCCCACTCTCCAGCCCGCTGCGCCGCACTTCAGGATCGAGCGGATGGTCGGCGGTGTAGATCTGCACGTTGGGGCCGATCTGACAGTCGTCGCCGATACGCACCGGCACCACGTCGAGGATCACGCAGTTGAAGTTCATGAACGTATTACGGCCAACGCTGATGTTGTAGCCGTAGTCGCAATAGAACGGCGGGCGAATCACCGCGCCTTCGCCAACCTGGCCAAAGTGCTCCACAAGCAGCCCGTGGCGTGCGTCGTTGAGCAGTTCGACACTGTTGTTGTAGCGGTGCATCCAGTGCTTGTTGGCGATCTGCTCGGCCTGCAGTTCAGGGCAGCCAGCATGGTAGAGCTGGCCGGTGAGCATTTTGTGTTTTTCGCTGAGGGACATGGAAACTCCTTCCTGGGGCTATGCTCTGTTCGCGAATCCGCCGATGATCGGACCACATTTTTCGTTTGAATGCACAAGGAGTCTGAATGAAGCGCAGCCTGACCCTGCTGGCGGTGGTAGTCACCGTTTCCGCTGGCGCCGCCGGTTACTGGTACGTGCAGGGGAAGCTGCCGCAGCGCGAGGGCGAGGTCGCCATTACCGGCCTGCAAGCGCCGGTCAGCGTGCGCTACGACGCCCGCGGCGTGCCACACCTGCAGGCACAGAGCGAGCCGGACCTTTACCGTGCACTGGGCTACGTGCATGCCCAGGACCGGCTGTTCCAGATGGAGATTTTGCGCCGCCTGGCCCGTGGCGAACTGGCTGAGGTGCTCGGCGACAAGCTGCTGCCCACCGATACCCTGTTCCGCAGCCTGCGCATACGCGAGCAGGCCGCGCTGATGGCCAAGCGGCAGGATCCGCAGGCGCCGGCATGGCAGGCCCTGCAAGCCTACCTCGAGGGGGTCAACAGTTGGCAGGCCAGCCACCCCAAGCCCACGGAATTCGACCTGCTCGGCATCACCCCGCGCCCGTTCACCGCCGAGGACACGCTGAGCATCGCCGGCTACCTGGCCTACAGTTTTGCCGCCGCGTTCCGCACCGAGCCAGCGCTGACCTACATCCGCGACCAGCTGGGGCCTGACTACCTGAAAATATTCGACCTTGGCTGGCAACCCGAGGGCGCACTGGGCACGCCACTGGCCGCTGCCGACTGGCAAAGCCTGGAAGCACTTGCGCGCTTAAGCAATGAGGCACTGGGCGACGCCGGCATCCCGCAGTTCGAAGGCAGCAACGCCTGGGCGGTCGCGGGTAGCCGCACCCGCAGTGGCAAGCCGTTGCTGGCTGGCGACCCGCACATCAGCTTCGCCGTACCTGCGGTGTGGTACGAGGCCGAACTGTCAGCGCCCGGTTTCAATCTCTACGGCTATTTCCAGGCACTCAACCCGTTCGCTCTGCTCGGCCACAACCGTGATTTTGGCTGGAGCCTGACCATGTTCCAGAACGATGACGTCGACCTGATCGCCGAAAAGACCAACCCTGCCAACGCCGATCAGGTGATGGTCGATGGCCAGTGGCGCACACTGGAAAAGACCGAGCAGACGATTGCCGTCAAAGGCGAGCAGCCTGTCACCATCAGCCTGCGCCGCTCGCCCCATGGCCCGATCGTCAACGACGTACTGGGCAGCACCACTGGCCCCACGCCAATCGCCATGTGGTGGGCATTCCTGGAAACCGAAAACCCGATCCTCGACGGCTTCTACCAGCTCAACCGCGCCGACACCCTGGGCAAGATGCGCGAGGCCGCCGCCAAGGCTCACGCGCCGGGGCTCAACCTTGTCTGGGCCAATGCCCGTGGCGACATCGGCTGGTGGGCGGCGGCAAAGCTGCCAATCCGCCCCGACGGGGTCGACCCGGCGTTCATCCTCGACGGCACCAGCGCCCAGGCCGACAAGCTCGGTTTCTACCCCTTCAGCGTCAACCCACAGCAGGAAAACCCGGCCCGCGGCTATATCGTCTCGGCCAACTACCAGCCACCGGCGGCGGTGCCGATACCGGGTTACTACAACCTGCCCGACCGTGGCCGCCAGCTCGATCGCCACCTGACCAACCCAGAGGTGAAATGGGACACCCAAAACAGCCAGGCACTGCAGTTGGACACCGCCAGTGACTATGGCCCGCGCACGCTTGCCCCGCTTCTGGCAACCCTGCGGGCGGTGGCAGAAGGTGATGAAGAGCAAGAGCTGGTCGAGCAACTGGCGGCTTGGGCTGGGGACTACCCGCTCGACTCGACCAGCGCCACGCTGTTCAACCAATTCCTTTATGAACTGGCATTCGCGGCCCTGCATGACGAGCTGGGCGATACCTGGTTCCCGGTGCTGATCAGCACCCGCGCCATCGACGCCGCCCTGCCACGCCTGGCAGCGCAAGCCGATTCACCCTGGTGGAACACCCGTGGTGGCAGCCAGCGAACGGACCGTACCACCGTCGTGCGCACAGCGTGGCAAAGCAGCTTGAAGCACCTGCGCGACACCCTGGGCAGTGATCCGGCCAGCTGGCAATGGGGCAAGGCCCATACCCTGACCCACAACCATCCGCTTGGGGTGAAAAAGCCGCTGAACCTGCTGTTCAACGTTGGGCCGTTCGCCGCACCTGGTACCCACGAAGTGCCTAACAACCTTTCGGCGAAGATCAGCGCTGCGCCATGGCCGGTAACCTATGGGCCGTCGACGCGGCGACTGATCGACTTTGCCGATGCCGGACAGGCCCTGACCATCAACCCGGTCGGGCAGAGTGGCGTGCCGTTTGACCGGCATTACGCGGACCAGGCTGAGGGGTATGTGCAGGGGCAGTATCAGCGGGCGCAGATGGGGGTAATCCCGGCGCAGACTACCTTACGGCTGGTACCCCCAAGGTAAGGGGCTGCTTTGCAGCCCGTTCGCAGCACAAGGCTGTCTCTACAGATGCTGCGTGTGCCTGCCCGTGCAGGGCAAAAAAAAACGCCGACACTATAAGGTGTCGGCGTTGGCGCATACCGGGGTTGCAAGCGAAATCAGAACGCCGGCAGTACGGCACCTTGGTACTTCTTGGCAATGAATGCCTTCACTTCAGGGCTGGTCAGGGCCTTGGCCAGTTTCTGGATGGCTTCGCTGTCCTTGTTGTCCGGGCGGGCAACCAGGAAGTTCACGTACGGCGAGTCGGCACCTTCGATCACCAGCGCGTCCTTGGCCGGGTTCAGGCCGGCTTCCAGGGCGTAGTTGGTGTTAATCATGTCCAGGTCGACCTGGTCCAGCACACGCGGCAGCATGGCCGATTCAAGCTCGCGGAACTTCAGCTTCTTCGGGTTCTCGGCAATGTCCTTTGGCGTGGCCAGGGCGTTTTTCGGGTCTTTCAGGGTGATCAGGCCAGCCTTCTGCAGCAGAATCAGGGCGCGGCCGCTGTTGCTGCCTTCGTTAGGGATGGCAACGGTGGCGCCCTCCTTCAGCTCGGACAGGTTCTTGATCTTCTTCGAGTAACCACCGAACGGCTCGACGTGCACACCGATCACGGTTTCCAGGTGGGTGCCCTTGCCTTCGTTGAAGCTCTTCAAGTACGGCAGGGTCTGGAAGTAGTTGGCGTCCAGGCGCTTCTGGTCCACCTGCACGTTCGGCTGTACGTAATCGGTGAAGACCTTGATCTGAAGGTCCACGCCTTCTTTTGCCAGGGTCGGCTTGATCAGTTCGAGAATTTCGGCGTGCGGTACCGGGGTAGCGGCAACCACCAGTTTCTCGGCAGCAGCGGCCAGGCCGGAGAACGACAGGGCAGCAGCCAGGGCAGTGGTCAGCAGGGTCTTCTTCATGGTGGTCCTTGTTCTGAATCTGGGCCATCGACGATGGCAAATCGGGTGCCCAACCGGTTCACCAGTGGGCTTGAGGCGGACGATACCCAAATTTTTTATTCCGCAACAATATCTTTTACTTAGCTGCTTATTCCAAGAACACAATACCATCAGCCTCTTTACCCATGAGCGATGTCTAACGCGCGGGGTCAGGCAGTTCGAGGTCTTCTGGCAGGATCTCTTCGCCGTCATTGACCAGCAAGGCAAAGTGGATGACGTTCTCCAGTTCGCGGGTATTGCCCGGCCAGAAATGCGCCTCCAGCACCCGCTGCGCCGCCTCGCTCACCAAGGGCACAGGCCGTTGCAGGCGCACGCTGTAGATGCCCACGAAGTACTCGGCCAGCGGCAGGATATCGCCCGGCCGCTCGCGCAGCGGCGGCAGTTCCAGCGCGCCCTCGCGCAGATACTGGTACAGGCGCTCGTTGAAGCGCCCTGCACGTACTACACGGGCCAGGTCGATGCTGGTGGCGGCTACCAGACGCACATCCACCGGCTGTGGCTGCTGCGCGCCCACCCGAGTGACCTCGCGGTTTTCCAGGGCCGCCAGCAGCTTGCCCTGGATGGCCAACGGCAAGTCGGCAATCTCATCCAGGTACAAGGTGCCGCCGCTGGCCGAACCGAACCAGCCGGCGCGGCTGCTGGCCGTACCGCCATGGGTGCCCGCGCTATAGCCAAACAGCTCGGCATCGGCGTAGGTGGGGCTGATGGCCGCGCAGTTGACCGACACGAACAGCCCTCCACGGTCGCTGGTACGGTGGATCTGCCGAGCCAGCAGCTCCTTGCCGGTGCCGGTCTCGCCTCGGATCAGCACCGGCAAAGGTTGTGGCGCCAGGCGCTCAAGGTCCTCGCGCAGCTGCTGCGAGCGCGGGTCGATGAACACCAGCGCCTTGGCACGAATGCTCAGCGGGCTCTTGTCCAGCTCGGGGAAGGTCAGCAGCGGCTGGCCGAACGGGTTTTGAAACGTCATGACGAACTCCCGCCCCAGGCCCGTAATGGCCAGGCGTCAGGCAAAGGGTGAACAGTAAGGGCGATCAGGCGCGGCGCAGTGCACGCTGCTCGATCCGGCTCTGCAAGCGATACAGGTAGGCGAAGCCTTGTTCCCAGCGCTCATGACCGGACTTGACGTTGATGTGCCCGGCATTGCTCAGCAAACCCGCTTCGGCGCCCCATGCCTGGGCCAGGTACAGCGCCCGTGGCACGTTCACGGCCGGGTCGTTGTCCGAGCTGACGACCTGGCTAGGGAACGGCAGCACCTCGGTAGGGATCGGCGCAAAGTTGCGCAGCACGGGTGCACAAGTGGGCCGTTCGACATCTGCCGGCGCCACCAGCAGTGCACCACGCACCTGCCGCAGCAAGGCTGGGCTTGCCTGCGATGCCCAATGGGCGACAGTGATGCAACCAAGGCTGTGGGCAATCAGGATCACCGGCGAGCGCTCGGCGGCAATCGCCTGCTCCAGCGCGTGCACCCAGTCCTGCCGCTGCGGGGTGAGCCAGTCTTGCTGTTCAACCCGAGCACTGTTGGGCAGGGTGCGCTGCCAGTGACTCTGCCAATGGTTGTCTGGCGATCCTTGCCAACCCGGCACAATCAGGTAGCGAATCGACTCATTGCGCATGGGGACGCCTCCAGTAAGTTTGCGTGCTTGGAGACAAGTATAGGGAGGGCGAAATATTCGTAAAGGAATAAGAAGATATTTATTAATACCCATAGGGAATAACAAGTGTGCTACCGCCACTCGCTTGTAAAAGGCTGTAAAGCTGCCCTGTCAAACGTTCAGGCAAGAAAAACCCGGGACCATGCCCGGGCTCTCTTTTCCTTGTGCGACTCAGATATCCGCCACCTTCTGCCAAACCTTCGGCCGGAAGAACAACGTCTCTCCCCGCGCCAACCCGGTCAGGCTGTCATGGTCTTTCACCACCTCGGCCTCGATCAGCTCGCTCTGCCCTTCCACCTTCAAGGTCACCCGCGTGGTCGCGCCCAACGGCCGAATGTCGCGCACCTCGGCCGCATGGTGCCCTTCGGTCTCATGCCGCGACAGCGACACCTCGTGCGGGCGAAACAGCACGTGATGCCCTTCGCTCAAGGCCAGGCGGTTGGAGTCACCGAGGAAGTGATAGACGAAATCGTTGGCCGGCTGATCGTACACCTCACCCGGCGAGCCGATCTGCTCGATCACGCCCTTGTTCATGACCACGATGCGGTCGGCTACTTCCATGGCTTCTTCCTGGTCGTGGGTAACGAACACCGACGTCAGGTTGATATCCTCGTGCAGCCGCGCCAGCCAGCGCCGCAGCTCTTTTCGCACCTTGGCATCCAGCGCACCGAACGGCTCGTCCAGCAGCAGCACCTTCGGCTCCACCGCCAGGGCACGGGCCAGGGCGATACGCTGACGCTGGCCACCGGAAAGCTGCTCGGGGTAGCGGTCGGACAGCCAGTCCAGTTGCACCATGTTCAGCAGCTCATGCACCTTCTCGGCAATCTTGCTCTCGCTCGGGCGCTCGCCCTTGGGCTTCATGCGCAGGCCGAAGGCAACGTTGTCGAATACGCTCATGTGGCGGAACAGCGCGTAGTGCTGGAACACGAACCCGACGTTACGGTCACGCACGTCATGGCCGGAAACGTCCTCGCCATGGAACACGATATTGCCCTGGTCCGGGGTTTCCAGGCCGGCAATGATGCGCAGCAGGGTGGTCTTGCCGCAGCCGGACGGGCCGAGCAAAGCCACCAGCTCGCCGCTGTTGATGTCCAGGTTGATAGCGTTCAGGGCCTGGAAGCTGTTGAAGCGCTTGCTGACGTTACGAACTTCGATCGACATGAATCATTCCTCCGCGGCGCTGTGGCGCAGGCGGTTAATACGGTTCTCGCTCCACTGCTTGAGCAGCAGGATGAAGAGCGCCAGGATCAGCAACAGGCTGGCCACGCTGAAGGCCGCGACGTGGTTGTACTCGTTGTAGAGGATCTCCACATGCAGCGGCAAGGTGTTGGTCACGCCACGGATGTGGCCCGACACCACCGACACCGCGCCGAACTCGCCCATGGCCCGCGCGGTACACAGCACCACGCCGTAAATCAGGCCCCATTTGATGTTCGGCAGGGTCACGTGCCAGAACATCTGCCAGCCGTTGGCACCGAGCAGCCGTGCAGCCTCCTCCTCTTGCGTGCCTTGCTCCTGCATCAGCGGGATCAGCTCACGGGCCACGAACGGTACGGTAACGAAAATGGTCGCCAGGACAATGCCCGGCAGGGCGAACACGATCTGGATATCGTGGTCCTGCAGCCACGGCCCGAGCAGGCCTTGCGCGCCGAACATCAGCACGTAGACCAGGCCGGCGATCACGGGCGACACCGAGAACGGCAGGTCGATCAGGGTGACCAGAATGCTCTTGCCACGGAAGGTGTACTTGCTGACGCACCAGGCGGCGCTTACGCCAAATACCAGGTTCAGCGGCACCGAGATAACCACGGCGAGCAGGGTCAGCTTCAGCGCCGACAACGCATCGGGTTCGAAGATCGCCTCGAAGAAGGTGCCAAAACCGTTCTTCAGCGCCTGCGATACCACGATCACCAGCGGCAGCAGCAGGAACAGGGCGAACACCAGCCAGCCAAGGCCGATCAGGATACGCCGTGACGTGGCGCTGCCACGGCGGGCGGCGTTGGCTGCGGCACTTGCACTCAGGGATGAACTGGACATGCCGGCCTCCTTCAAGGGGTTTCGATGCGGCGCTGCAGCAGGTTGATCAGCAGCAGCAGGATGAAGGAAACCACCAGCATCAACACGCCGATGGCGGTCGCGCCGGTGTAGTCGTACTGGTCGAGCTTGACCATGATCAGCAGCGGCAGGATCTCGGTCTTCATCGGCATGTTGCCAGCAATGAAGATCACCGAACCATATTCGCCCACGCCACGGGCGAAGGCCAGGGCAAAGCCGGTGAGCCATGCCGGCAACAGGGCCGGCGCCAGGATGTGGCGGAACACCTGCAGTGGCTTGGCCCCCAGGCAGGCTGCGGCCTCTTCCACTTCACGTGGGATGTCGGCCAGTACCGGCTGCACCGTACGCACCACGAACGGCAGGGTCACGAAGGTCAGTGCCAGGGTGATGCCCAGCGGGGTGTAGGCGATCTTGAAGCCCAGGTCGGTAGCGAACTGGCCGACCCAGCCCTGCGGCGCGTACAGGGCAGTCAGGGCGATACCGGCAACTGCGGTGGGCAAGGCGAACGGCAGGTCGATCATCGCATCGATGATCTTGCGCCCGGGGAAGGTGTAACGCACCAGCACCCAGGCCAGCAGGGTACCGATCACACCGTTGATGATGGCGGCGAACAGGGCGGTGCCGAAGCTCAGCTTGAGCGCAGCGATCACCCGCGGCGCACTGATGATGGTCCAGAACTGCTCGAAGGTCAGCTGCGAGGCATGGATGAACATGGCCGCCAGCGGTATCAGCACGATCAGGCTGAGGTACACCAAGGTGTAGCCCAGCGTCAGCCCGAAGCCGGGTATGACGGGGGAGATACGACGCGACATAAATATCCCTGGTTGAACGCACTAAGCCCGGAAACAATCCCGGGCCGGTGCAAGCTTTTGAATCCTGGGGCTGCTTGGCAGCCCATTCGCGACACAAGGCCGCTCCCACAGGGGATCATGGTTCCTTGTGGGAGCGGCCTTGTGCCGCGAATGGCCCGCAACGCGGCCCCGCTTTCCTTTGGCCCTTACTGTGCCTGATAGATCTGGTCGAACACACCGCCATCATTGAAGAATTTCGGTTGTGCAGTCTTCCACCCACCAAAGTCCTTGTCGATGGTCACCAGGTCCAGTTTCGGGAACTGCTTGCCGAACTCCGCAGCGACTTTCTCGTCACGCGGGCGGTAGAAGTTCTCGGCGGCAATCTTCTGCCCGGCCGGGCTGTACAGGTGCTTGAGGTATTCGGTGGCAATCTCGGTATTGCCCTTCTTCTCGGCGTTCTTGTCGACCACGGCCACTGGCGGCTCGGCCAGGATCGACAGCGACGGCACGACGATGTCGAACTTGTCGGCACCCCCGTCTTCCTTCAGGGCCAGGAAGGCCTCGTTTTCCCAGGCCAGCAACACGTCGCCCTGGCCATTGTTGACGAAGGTGATGGTCGAACCACGGGCGCCGGTATCCAACACCGGTACATGCTTGAACAGCTCCTGCACATAGGCCTTGGCCTTCTCTTCGCTACCGCCGGCCTTCAGGCCGTACGCCCACGCTGCGAGGAAGTTCCAGCGCGCACCGCCGGAGGTTTTCGGGTTCGGGGTGATGACCGACACGTCCTTCTTGATCAGGTCGCCCCAGTCCTTGATGCCTTTCGGGTTGCCCTTGCGCACCAGGAACACGATGGTCGAGGTGTACGGGGTGCTGGCGTCAGGCAGGCGGGTCTGCCAGTTCTCGGGCAGTGTCTTGCCAAGCTTGGCCACTTCGTCGATGTCACCGGCCAGGGCCAGGGTCACCACGTCAGCGCGCAGGCCGTCGATCACCGCACGGGCCTGCTTGCCCGACCCCCCATGGGATTGCTGGATTTTCACCTTGTCACCCGGATGGGCCTGTTGCCAGTGTTTGATGAACTCAGCGTTGTACTGCTGGTACAGCTCACGGGTCGGGTCGTAGGACACGTTGAGCAGTTCGTAGTCCTTGGCGATGGCGGAACCGGCAAAAACAGCACTGGCCAGAGCGGCGAGCGCATAACGGCGGATGGACATGGTGAAGCTCCCGATTGGCATTTTTCTAGTTTTGGATGTTGTGGCGCCGATCAGCCGGGCTTGTTGCCGGGCTGTTGCAGGCGGAACTTCTCCTTGCGCTCGATCTGTACGACCTGAGCGTTGTGCACGGTGATCTCCACCGCACCGAAACGCAGGTCGCGCAAGGCGCTCTGGATTTCACGCAAGATGGTGGCTTCGTCCTGACCGTCGATGCTACGCAGAGATGCACTCATGCTCGTTCTCCTTGGAGTGAGGGCGCCGGGCAGAGGTTTGAAGGGGATTTGCGCCTGGCTTGAGGGCAATAGTAGTGAGGCGGGATTATTCTTAAAAATACTGTTTAAGAATTTTTATATAACCATTTAAAAGCACACGCCCCTTGTAGGAGCGGGTTTACCCGCGAATACGGTGGTCGATGCACCATCGCATTCGCGGGTAAACCCGCTCCTACAAGGGGCCATATGGGCCTTCAGGCGTGTTTCTGCGGCTCGCGGATCTTGTACCAGGCCACGTACAGCGCCGGCAGGAACAGCAGCGTCAGCAAGGTCGCCACGATGATCCCGCCAATCATGGCGTAGGCCATGGGGCCCCAGAACACCTCGCGTGCAATCGGGATCATGCCCAGGCTCGCCGCCGCCGCGGTCAGCAGGATCGGCCGGCGCCGATGGTTGGTGGCCTCCACCACCGCATCCCACGGCGACAGGCCCTGGGCTTCGAACTCGTCGATCTGGGTCACCAGGATCACCGAGTTACGAATGATGATGCCCGCCAGCGCAAGGATGCCGAGGATCGCCACAAAGCCCATCGGCGTACCCGTAGGCACCAGCGCCAACACCACGCCAATCAGCCCCAGCGGCGCCACGCTGACCACCAGGAACAGCTTCTGCACGCTGTGCAACTGGATCATCAGGAAGGTCGCCATGAGGAACAGCATCAGTGGGATGACCTTGGCGATCGGCCCCTGGGCCTTGCTGCTTTCTTCAACCGTACCCCCCGTGGCCACTTCGTAACCGACCGGCAGCTTGCTGGCGAACTCGTCAATTTTTGGCTTCAGCTGGGCCACCAGGTCAGTGGGCTGGATCTCGCCATTGACTGAGGCCTTGATGGTGATGGTCGGCTTGCGGTCGCGGCGCCACACCAGCGGCTGTTCCAGTTCGTAGCGCACGGTGGCGAACGACAGCAGCGGGATCGACGTGCCGTTAGGGGTGAGAATTTGCAGGTTCTGCAGGGTATCAGGCGAGCCACGCTCGCTGTCTTCGGCGCGCGCGACCACATCGACCAGGTAGATGTTGTCGTTGACCTGGGTGATCTGCACGCCACTGACGATGCTGTTCATCACATTGGCAACATCTTCGGACGACAGCCCCAGCTGGCGTGCCTTGTCCTGGGCAATTTCCACGCGCAGCACCTTACCCGGCTCGTTCCAGTCGTAGATCATCTCGCCGATGTGCTCGTTCTGGTCGAGCAAGGTGGCCAGCTCGATGGCGTGTTTGCGCACCTGGTCGATGTCGGCACCGCTGACCCGGTACTGGATCGGCCGGCCTACCGGCGGCCCCATCTCCAGCGATTGCACGTTGGTGCCGACGCCGACGAACTCTTCGTGCAGGATCTTCTGCAGGCGGTCCATCATGGCCTCACGCTCTTCGAAGCCCTTGCTGACAATCACCAGCTGCGCGTAGTAAGGGTTCTGCAACTGCTGATCGAGGGGCAGGTAGAAGCGGATCGCGCCCTGGCCGATGTAGGTACTCCAATGCACCAGGTCCGGGTCGTCCTTGATCCGTGCCTCGAAGCGGTCGACCACCTTGCGCGTCTCCTCGATCGAGGCGTTCTGCGGCAGGTTGAGGTCGACGAGAATTTCCGGGCGGTCCGAGGACGGGAAAAACTGGTTCTGCACAAAACGCATGCAGAAGATCGCCAGGGCAAACAGCACCACGGTGCCGATGATGGTCAACCAGCGGTTGCGCATGCACCACAGCAACCCGCCTTCAAATGCCCGCCCGACCCGGCCAGGCTCAGCCTCGTGAGCCTTGAGCTTGTCGCCTTTGAGAATATGCACGCCAAGCACCGGCGCGAAGAACACAGCCACCACCCACGACACGATCAGGGCCACGGCAATCACCGCGAACAGGGTGAAGGTGTATTCACCCGCAGAGCTGGCGTTGAGGCCGATAGGCACGAACCCGGCCACGGTCACCAAGGTGCCGGTAAGCATGGGGAAGGCTGTGGAGGTGTAGGCGAACGTCGCCGCCTGCTCCTTGCTTTCACCCATTTCCAGCCGCGTGACCATCACCTCCACGGTAATCATCGCATCGTCCACCAGCAGGCCAAGCGCAATGATCAGCGCCCCCAGCGAAATACGCTGCATGGTGATGCCGCTGTACTCCATGAACACGAACACCATGGCCAGCACCAGCGGGATCGAGCAGGCCACCACCAGCCCGGCGCGCACGCCAAGACTGACAAAGCTCACGGCCAGCACGATCACCACCGCCTCGAACAGCGCGCTGGTGAAACCGCCGACCGCCTGCTTGACCACCACGGCCTGGTCAGAAACGGTGTGTACACCGACACCCACCGGCAGGTCCTGGACCACCTGGTCCATGCGCTTTTTCAACGCCGCACCGAACACCTGGATGTTGCCGCCGGCCTTCATGCCGATGGCCAGGCCAAGGGCTGTCTGGCCGTTGTAACGGAACATTGGCGAGGGTGGGTCGACATAGCCGCGCTCGATGTCGGCGATATCAGCCAGGCGGAAGAAGCGGTCGTTGATCCTCAAGTTGACGGATTGCAGGTCTTTTTCCGAGGCAAACTGCCCGGACGTGCGCACCGAGATGCGCTCCGGGCCGGCCTCGATCATGCCGGCCGGCGTCACCGCATTCTGCGCTTGAAGTGCCTGCATTACCTGGCGCTGGTCAATGCCCAGGGCAGCCAGCTTGCGGGTGGAGAAGTTCAGGTACAGCACTTCGTCCTGGGTGCCGACCAGCTCGATCTTGCCGATGTTGGGTACATCGCGGACCTCGGCCCTTGCCTGTTCCACGTAGTCCCGCAGTTGGCGCAGGGTCAGGCCGTCAGCGGTAAAGGCATAGATCGAACCGAATACATCACCGAATTCGTCGTTGAAGCCCGGCCCCTGGATACCGGCGGGAAATTCGCCACGAATGTCCTGGATTTTCTTGCGCACCTGGTACCAGATTTCCGGGATGTCCTTGGCCTTGGTGGTGTCGCGAAGGTACACGTAGACCGTGGACTCGCCGGGGCGGGTGTAGCTTTTGGTGTAGTCGAGTGAATCGAGTTCCTCGAGCTTCTTCTCGATACGGTCGGTGACCTGGTAGAGGGTTTCGTCCTGGGTTGCACCGGGCCAGCGGGTCTGGATGACCATGGTCTTGATGGTGAACGACGGGTCTTCCTCACGGCCCAGGTTGAAGTAGGAAAAAATCCCCATCAACAGGCCAACGAACATCAGGTACCAGACGAACGATTGATGCTTGAGCGCCCAGTCGGACAGGTTGAAGCTTCCTTTCATTGCGCATCCTCGTCGAAGATGACCTTCTGGCCAGGCTTGAGGCTGTTGACGCCGGCAGTGACCACACGCTCACCGGGCTGCACGCCGGCGCTCAGTACGATGCTGTCATCGGTGCGGTCGATCAGCGCCACGTCACGGGTGGCCACGGTCTTGTGCTGCGTATCGATCACCCACACCTGGGTCTTGCCGTCGCGCTCGAGCAAGGCACTCAAGGGCAGTTCGCTGCGCGGGGACACTTCCGAGCTAAGGGTCACACTGATGGCGGTGCCAAGGTGAAAGGCCGCCGGTGTGCTGGCCAGGGTCAGGCGAGCACGGCGGGTCCGGGTGGTGGCATCGGCCTGGGGCTCCAGTTCGCGCAGGCTGGCCGTGGTGTTGATGGTCGGGTCCAGTTGCGAAGCAACGGTGAAGGTCAGGCCTTTGCTCAACTGCTCGGCCAGATCGATCGGCAGGTCGATTACCGCTTCCTTCACGTCCGGCCGGGCCAGGGTCACCACGGCTTGCCCGGCGGTAACGGTTTGCCCGGCTTCGGCCTGCCACGCGGTAATCACGGCAGCGTGGTCGGTACGCAGGGTGCTGTAGTCGAGCTGGTCGCGGGCCTGGCTGACGGCGGAGCGCGCCTGCTCCAACGCCGCGCTGGTGGTTTTCAGGTTGGTCTGGGCAATATCCAGCTGTGCCTGGGCGCCTACCCCACGGTCATACAGCTGCTGCTGGCGACGGGCATCGGCCTGGGCGTTGATCCACTGTGCCTGCACCTTGGCCAGATCGCCTTCGGCGGCGCGCAGCTGGTTCTGCTGGTCGGTGGGGTCCAGGGTGGCCAAGGTGTCACCCGGTTTCACCTGGGCGCCCACGTCCAGCCAGCGCCGGGCAATGCGCCCGGAAACCCGGAAGCCCAAGGTGCTTTCGAAGCGCGCCTGGATACTGCCGGCGAAGCGGCCCAGCTGCGACTGCACCTGGGGTTCGACCTTGACCGACAGCACTGGCCGGATCGCCTCTGGTGCCTCTTCTTCGCTACTGCAACCGACCAGCAGCACCCCGGCCGACAGCATCAGCAGCAGACGCTTCATAGCTCACCCCCTGGGCCCTTGGCGTCGACCTTCTGTACCTGCATGCCGGGGTGCAGCAACTGGCCGCCATTGACCACTACGGTCTCGCCGGCTTTCAGGCCGCTGGCGACCACGATCTTGCCGGTGAGGTAACGGCGGATTTTGACTTTGCGCAGTTCCACCTTGTCGCCCTCGCCCACCACCCACACGGCAGGCTCATGCAAGGCCTTGGTCAGCGCGGACCACGGCAGCTCGATGCTGGGCCGGCCCTGGGCATTGGTGGTGGCAGTAACCGGTGCCCCCAATTGCATCCCGGGCGGCACGTCCTTGAGCCCCACCTTGACCTGCACGGTGCCGCTTTGCGCCGACACGGTGGGGGTTATTTCGCGCACGAAGCCACGGGCCTGGACCTTGGGATCGTCCAGCAGGCTCACGACTACCCCGGCATCGCTGGGCGGCGCCACCAGCAGCGACTCGTAGACGTTGAACACCGCATCGCGGTCGCCATCGACGGCCAGGCTGAAGATCGGCATGGTCGCCTGCACCACCTGGCCGACCTCGGCCTGACGCTCGGTGATCACCCCGGCAGCCTCGGAGACCAGTGCGGTGTAGCTGAGTTGCTCGTTGGCATTGGCCAGTTGCGCCTGGGCGGCCTTGAGTGCGCTCTGATTGCTGCGCAGCGCGGCCTCGGCAGCATCGTACTCGCTCTGGCTGGTGTAGCCCTTGGGCAGCAGTTTTTGCTGGCGCACGAAGGCCGCACTGGTCTGGGTGACCCGCGCCTGCGCGGCGAATACCTCGGCCTTGGCCGAGTCGACATTGTTCTGCAGGTCTTTCGGGTCAAGCCGGGCGAGCACCTGGTTGGCCTTGACGTGATCGCCCACGTCGACGCTACGCGAAATGATCTTGCCGCCGACGCGGAATGACAAATCGGTCTGCACCCGCGCCTGCACGTCACCGGTCAAAGTGACCCTGGCAGCGAAATCGGTGGGTTGTACCTGCTGCACACCCACCCGAGGCAGCGTCTTGGGGACCTCTTCCTTGCTACAGCCGGTGAGCATGTACAACAACCCCAGACAGATGACCGACAGCGGACGCATCAACGCCATGCTGGCTCCTTGCTTGCGCACAAATGATTTGTGGGATGCGACTGTGAGCGTAGTTCAGGGTTCGATAAACATCACTGGCGGGGGCCATGCTGGCATTTTTGTTGCCGGCCCCGGCGGTTTCATGGCGAAAGGGCCGAGCCGAGCCGAAGCAGCCGCCTCGGAAAGGAAAAATCCGGGGCCTGCAATAGGGCTCGGATTCAGCAAGATGGCTTACTGATGACCTGACATTTCTACCAGTAGCCGGGCACTCCCCGCCACTGCACACTGTGTTCAAACTGATGTTTTCACCTGTGCGAGCAATAACCAGACAGCGCTCGGCTCAATGTCGAATCCCAGGAGGCCCCGTGGCCGCTGCAAAAAAAACACTGCGCTTTTATCAGAACAGCCGTATTGCTACCGAAGTCAAAGACGCTCTGACACATTCGGTCTTCCGGCATGCGGGTGGTCTTTTAGCGCAACGCGCCTCAGTTGCTGACGAAGGTCACTTACTTATGGGCGTTAGCAATACTGACACCGTCATGACCGAGTTAGGGCATGCCGCGCTGAAGACGTATCCCTACAGCCCTTATGGCCACTGCCCCGCCCGTAGCGAATCGAATACCCTCTTGGCATTCAACGGCGAGCCGCTGGACTTGGCAACCGGCTGCTATGCGCTCGGTAATGGGTATCGTCTGTATAATCCCACGCTCGAGAGGTTCTACAGCCCAGATAATCTTAGCCCATTCGGGAAAGGTGGGTTGAACGCTTATATGTATTGTGCGGGTGACCCGGTAAATCGCGTTGATCCCACAGGGCACTTAAGTTACGGCGTCATTTTGTCGGGGCTTCAATTAACCGGACTCGCTGCCATGGTTGCTGGAGTCGGGATGACGATCACTGGGGCAGCGATAAAAGACAAAAAACTAATGTGGGCTGGAGGAGCAGTTTTCGGATTAGGCCTAACGATGATGGGTGCTGGGGATTCTATATTGCACAGAATCCTCCCCCATTACTCTGCCAGGCCAACGCAGCCCCCTCGCCGCAGCCTTAATTCTATGCCTAGGTCGACAAACGATCAGCGAGTTCCAGCCTTCGCCCCCCCACGAGTTTTCACTGATAGTATGCCGGCACGTCAACCGGCTAATGCGCAAACGTCTCGACGACATCCTGAAATTTTACCTCTACCGACTTTCCACCAGGTAGTGCAGGAACCTCCGCCAACTTACCAACAAGTAATTGACGAACCTCCACCGACGTACCAAGAAGTGGTGCAAGCCGCTCATTCAACTTCATCTATGCGCGACACCGTAAGGACCTCCGGCCAGCGTGAATAATCAAAGAATCCACTGAGGATACCCGCGAAAGCGGCCGGTGCAGGTCGAAGCAGCCGCCTGGCAGATAAAACAATCCCAAGGCATGCGATACGCGGCAGGTTCAGCACACTTGATGACCTGACATTTCTACCAGTTGCCGGGCATTCAACCCCACCGCACACTGTGCTCAACCTGATGTTTCCACCTATGCGAGCAATAGCCAGGTAGCGCTATGCTCAACTTCGACGCCCTGGAGGTTTCGTGGCCGCTCCAACACAAACACTGCGCTTCTATCAGAACAGCCGTGTTTCTACCGAAGTCAAAGGCTCTCTGACACATTCGGTCTTCCGGCATGCGGGTGGTCTTTTAGCGCAACGCGCCTCAGTTGCTGACGAAGGTCACTTACTCATGGGCGTTAGCAATACTGACACCGTCATGACCGAGTTAGGGCATGCCGCGCTGAAGGCGTATCCCTACAGCCCTTATGGCCACTGCAACGCCCGTAGCGAATCGAATACCCTCTTGGCATTCAACGGCGAGCCGCTGGACTCAGCAACAGGCTGCTATGCGCTCGGTAATGGGTATCGTATGTATAATCCCACGCTCGAGAGGTTCTGCAGCCCAGATAATATTAGCCCATTCGGGAAAGGTGGATTGAACGCTTATATGTATTGTGCGGGTGACCCGGTAAATCGCGTTGATCCCACAGGGCACTTAAGTTTCGGTATCATTGGGGCGGGGCTTCATTATACTGCACTCGCCACCGGGCTTGTGGGAAGCGGGCTGGCGATCGCTGGAATGATTACAAAGTCCAAAAAACTAGAAATGGCTGGAGGATTTCTTTCCTTAGTAACCCTACTGATTATAGGTGCCGGGCAACTTGCCATGCTAAAAATGCGCACCATTAACGCTGCTCGGTCGGCCCCTCTCCCTGAAAATTTACCACCTTCTCACAGTCAAGCTATAAATCGCGCAAGGCCTAGTGTCCCTACAGAGCCCCCACCACCTTCTTACAGTGAAGCTACAGCAGCCTTGGAAGCGGCTCATGCAGCGGCTGCTCGAGCCCTTAACCCTAATGCAGGTACGTCCAGCGGGCCTGTTAACAACAACGGCAGTACAAGCGCATTTGCCACCCAGATCAGCATGGGCAATCTACGCCAATAATCATGATATGCCGACTGAGCTAAGAAAATCTGGTGAATATCAGCCAGGCAATTTCGGAGCTTGTACGAGCCTGTTCGCGGCACTGGCTCGCCGCGAACAGGCTCTATATCAGGCTGAAGCCGTGAGCTGGCTCGGGCGCTTGACCTGCGGCTGCGAAGCGTTGGCTGCAGCACCCTCTTCGATCGCCTGCTGAATCGCCTTGCGACGACGCTCTTCGGCCTGGCGGCTGAAGTACCAGACGAAGAAGGTCACCAGCGATACCGACAGCAAGATCAGGCTGGCCACGGCGTTGATCTCCGGTTTCACACCCAGACGCACCGCCGAGAACACTTCCATCGGCAAGGTGGTCGAGCCAGGCCCAGAGACGAAGCTGGCCAATACCAGGTCGTCCAGCGACAGGGCGAACGACATCATGCCGCCCGCCGCCAGCGATGGCGCGATCATCGGGATGGTGATCAGGAAGAACACCTTCCACGGCTTGGCACCCAGGTCCATCGCCGCTTCCTCGATCGACAGGTCCAGCTCACGCAGGCGAGCCGACACCACCACCGCCACATACGCCGCACAGAACGTTGTATGGGCGATCCAGATGGTGACGATACCCCGCTCCTGCGGCCAGCCGATCATCTGCGCCATGGCCACGAACAGCAGCAACAGCGACAGACCGGTAATCACTTCGGGCATTACCAGCGGCGCAGTGACCAGGCCACCGAACAGCGTGCGGCCCTTGAAGCGGGTGACGCGGGTCAGCACGAAGGCCGCCAGGGTACCCAGCGCCACTGCCGCCACCGCCGTGTAGCAGGCGATTTCCAGCGAGCGCATCACCGAACCCATCAGCTGGGTGTTGTCGAGCAGGCCGACGTACCATTTGATCGACCAGCCGCCCCACACCGTCACCAGCTTGGAGGCGTTGAACGAGTAGATCACCAGGATCAGCATCGGCAGGTAGATGAACAGCAAGCCGAGCACCAGCATCAGCTTGGAGAAACTGAAGCGTTTCATGCGCGGCCCTCCATCTCTTTGGCCTGGCTACGGTTGAACAGCAGGATCGGCACGATCAGGATCGCCAGCATCACCACCGCCAGGGCGGATGCCACCGGCCAGTCACGGTTGTTGAAGAACTCCTGCCACAGCACTTTACCGATCATCAGGGTTTCCGGGCCGCCGAGCAGTTCCGGGATCACGAACTCGCCCACCACCGGGATGAACACCAGCATGCAGCCGGCGATGATGCCGTTTTTCGACAACGGTACCGTGATCTTCCAGAAGCTGTTGAAGGTGCTCGAACCCAGGTCGGAGGCAGCTTCGAGCAGGCTCGGATCATGCTTCACCAGGTTGGCGAACAGCGGCAGGATCATGAACGGCAGGTACGAATAGACCACGCCGATGTAGACCGCCAGGTTGGTGTTGAGGATCTGCAACGGCTGGTCGATCAACCCGGTCCACAGGAGGAAACCGTTGAGCAGGCCGTTGTTGCTGAGGATACCCATCCAGGCATAGACGCGGATCAGGATCGCGGTCCAGGTTGGCATCATGATCAGCAACAGCAGGACCGTCTGGGTCTCCTTCTTGGCGTTGGCAATGGCGTAGGCCATCGGGAAGCCGATCAGCAGGCACAGCAGGGTGCTGAAGAACGCCATCTTCAACGAACCCAGGTAGGCCGAGAGGTACAGCTCATCCTCGGTCAACAGCCCGTAGTTGGCCAGGTTGAGGACCAGCTGGATCTTGTCTTCGACGTAGGTGTAGATCTCGGTATACGGCGGAATTGCCACGTCAGCTTCGGCAAAACTGATCTTCAGGACGATGAAGAACGGCAGCATGAAGAACAGGAACAGCCAGATGAACGGCACGCCGATCACCAAGTGCCGCCCCTCCGGGACCAGACGCTGGAAGGCTCGCTTGAGCTTGCGCAGTTTCATGACCGCAGTACCACGCCGCTGTCGTCTTCCCACCATACGTACACTTCATCGCCCCAGGTAGGACGGGTACCTTGGCGCTCGGCGTTGGCAACGAACGACTGCACGATCTTGCCACTCGGCAGCTCCACATAGAATACCGAGTGGCCACCCAGGTAGGCGATGTCGTGGATCTTGCCGCGCGACCAGTTGTGCTCGCAGGTTGGCTGCTGGGTGGTGACCAGCATCTTTTCCGGGCGCAGGGCGTAGGTGATGTGCTTGTCTTCCACCGAGGTGGTGATGCCGTGGCCCACGTAGATCTTGCGCTCCAGCTCCGGGCTGGCAATGATCGCGTAGCCTTCGGCGTCGTCGACCACGTCACCTTCGAACAGGTTGACGTTACCGATGAACTCGCACACCAGGCGGCTGGTAGGTGTCTCGTAGATGTCCACTGGCGAGCCGATCTGGGCGATCCAGCCCAGGTGCATGATCGCGATGCGCTGGGCCATGGTCATGGCCTCTTCCTGATCGTGGGTCACCATCACGCAGGTTACTCCCACGCGCTCGATGATCTCGACCAGCTCCAGCTGCATCTGCGAACGCAGTTTCTTGTCCAGTGCACCCATCGGCTCGTCGAGCAGCAGCAGTTTGGGGCGCTTGGCCAGCGAGCGGGCCAACGCCACACGCTGACGCTGGCCGCCCGACAACTGGTGCGGCTTGCGCTTGGCGTACTGGGTCATGTGCACCAGCTTGAGCATCTCGGCCACGCGGGCATCGATCTCGGCCTTGGGCATCTTGTCCTGCTGCAGGCCGAAGGCGATGTTCTGCGCCACGGTCATGTGCGGGAACAGCGCGTAGGACTGGAACATCATGTTGATCGGCCGCTCGTACGGCGGCATGTCGGTGATGTCGACGCCATCGAGGAAGATCCGCCCTTCGGACGGGCGCTCGAAGCCGGCCAGCATGCGCAGCAAGGTGGACTTGCCGGAACCGGAGCCGCCCAGCAGGGCGAAGATCTCGCCCTTGCGGATTTCCAGGGACACATCGTCCACGGCTACCGTTTCGTCGAACTTTTTCGTGACCCGGTCGATCTTGACCAGCACCTGCTTGGGTTGCTGGCCACCCTCGAGGGCTTTTTTATAGGCACCGGAGGCAACTGCCATGAGTGAAACTCCCAACAAGATTTTTGTGCCCGCGTGGCCTGTTCTACGGTGCCGTCGCGGGTCTGGATTTTTACTTGCCCGACTTGACCTTGGTCCAGCTGCGGGTCATCAGCCGTTGCACCTTGGGTGGCAACTCTGAGTTCACGAACATCTTGTCCAGCACTTCCTGCGGTGGGTAAACCGCGGCGTCAGTCCTTACGGCCTGGTCCATCAGGGCGCCAGCCTTGGGGTTCGGGTTGGCGTAACCGACGTAATCACTGACCTGGGCGATAACCTCAGGTTTCAGCAAATAGTTGATGAAGGCATGCGCCTCTTTGACGTTCTTGGCGTCCTTGGGGATCGCCAGCACGTCGAACCAGAGGTTGCCGCCTTCCTTGGGAATGGCGTAGGCCAGGTTCACGCCCTTCTTCGCTTCTTCAGCGCGGGCCTTGGCCTGGAACACATCACCCGAGAAACCTGCCGCGACGCAGATGTCGCCATTGGCCAGGTCGGTGATGTACTTGGACGAATGGAAGTAGGTCACGTAAGGGCGCACCGCCAGCAGTTTCTGCTCGGCCTTGGCGTAATCCTTGGGGTCGGTGCTGTTGGGGTTCAGGCCCATGTAGTTGAGCACTGCGGGGAGCATTTCGTCCGCCGAGTCGAGGAAGGCCACACCGCATTTGGAGAGCTTCTTCATGTTTTCGGGTTCGAACAGCACGGCCCAGGAGTCGATGGTGTCCACGCCCAGCGCGGCCTTGACCTTGTCGACGTTGTAACCGATGCCATTGGTACCCCACAGGTAAGGCACCGCGTACTCGTTGCCCGGGTCGTTCTTTTCCAGGCGCTTCATCAACGCCGGGTCGAGGTTGGAATAGTTGGGCAGCAGGTTCTTGTCGAGCTTCTGGAAGGCGCCCGCCTTGATCTGCTTGCCCAGGAAATGGTTGGACGGCACCACCACGTCATAGCCGGTGTTGCCGGCCAGCAACTTGCCTTCCAGGGTTTCGTTGGAGTCGAACACGTCTTGCACAGGCTTGATGCCCGTGGCTTTCTCGAAATCCGCGAGTGTGGTCGGGCCGATGTAGTCGGACCAGTTGTAGAAGTGCACCGTCGGCGCCGCTTGGACGCTGCATGCCAGCGTCAGGCCCGCGCCGGCCATCAAGGCCTTGCGGAATACAGAAATAGACAAGTGGGGGTCCTCACAATCAGTGCCTGGGTAGCGACAATGCTGCCGCACACGCAAAACCGGCGCGCAACTTAACTTCGCAGCCTCGATGCCGCAATCATCAATTACCTTTCAATGGCTCTGGGCCGGAAAACCCGGCCCAGAGCTGCCGCATCGGGCTTACTTGCCCGACTTGATCTTCGTCCAGCTGCGGGTGATCACTCGCTGCACAGAAGCGTCAGGCGCAGCGATCGCGTACAGCTGCTTCTTCACTTCGGCAGGCGGGTAGATGCTTGGGTCGCTGGTGATGTCTTTGTCCACGAACGGGGTGGCAGCAGCGTTACCGTTCGGGAAGCGCACGGCGTTGGTGATTTCAGCCATGATTTCCGGCTGCATCAGGAAGTTCATGAACTCGTAGGCCGCGTCTTTATGCTCGGCATCTTTCGGGATGGCAACCATGTCGTAGAAAGTACCGGCACCTTCCTTCGGAATGACGTAGTCCACTTTGACCTTGTCGCCCGCTTCATGGGCACGGGCCTTGGACTGCTCCAGGTCACCCGAGTAACCGACGGCTACACAGATGTTGCCGTTGGCCATGTCGCCGATGTACTTGGACGAGTGGAAATAGGTGATCGAAGGACGGATCTTGAGGAACAGGTCCTCGGCGGCCTTCAGGTCTTCTTTCTTGGTGCTGTCGGTCGGCTTGCCGAGGTAGTGCAGCGCAGCCGGGAGCATTTCGGTCGGGGCGTCGAGGAAGCTCACGCCGCAGCTCTTGAGCTTGGCGATGTTCTCAGGCTTGAACACCACATCCCACGAATCGATCTTGTCCACGCCCAGGGCAGCCTTGACCTTTTCCGGGTTGTAGCCGATGCCGATCGAGCCCCACATGTAAGGGAAGGCATGCTTGTTGTCCTTGTCGCTGGCATCGCCAACGGCCTTGAGCAGGTCGGGGTCGAGGTTCTTCCAGTTCGGCAGCTTGGACCGGTCCAGCTCCTCGTACACGCCCGCCTTGATCTGCTTGGCCAGGAAATTGTTCGAAGGCACGACGATGTCGTAGCCCGACTTGCCTGCCAGCAGCTTGGCTTCCAGGGTTTCGTTGCTGTCGAAGACGTCGTACTTGACCTTGATCCCTGTCTGCTTCTCGAACTTGGCGATGGTGTCCGGAGCGATGTAGTCCGACCAGTTATAGACGTTCAACACTTTGTCTTCAGCCTGAACAGCGGAGGCCATGGCACCCATCAGGGCGGCGGCCAGCAACGTCTTGCCCATTTTATTCATGCGTAATGCTCCAGAATTTTTATTTAGCAACTGTCCAGCAGCCAGAACCCACGGTGCAGAGCGCGCGGCGACTGAAACAGTCGCTAGTCTGGCAAGTTACAAGGCCCTGTATCAAGGAAAGCAGGGCCATGTAACGACTTAATGTCACAACGCTAGCCTAGCAAACGCTTATCGAATCGCCTCAAGGGTCAGGTCCAGGCACTTGCGCGCCTTTTCCACCAGTTCGTCGATCTCCGCATGGCTGATTACCAGCGGCGGCGCGATGATCATGGTGTCACCCACCGCACGCATGATGAGCCCGTTCTCAAAGCAGAAGGTGCGGCAGATCATGCCCACGCCCTTGCCCTCGTAACGGCTGCGGGTGGCCTTGTCCTTGACCAGCTCGATCGCACCCAGCATGCCCAGGCCGCGCACTTCACCCACCAGTGGATGGTCCTGCAGCTCACGCAAACGCTTTTGCAAATACGGTGCCGCTTCCGTGCGCGCCTTCTCGACAATTTTCTCGTCACGCAGGATGCGCAGGTTTTCCAGGCCCACCGCGGCCGCCACCGGGTGACCGGAGTAGGTGAAACCGTGGTTGAAGTCGCCGCCTTCGCTGATCACCTTGGCCACGGTGTCACGCACAATCACACCGCCCATGGGGATGTAACCGGAGGTCAGGCCTTTCGCGATGGTCATCAGGTCGGGCTTGAGGTCGTAGTAATCAGAACCAAACCACTCGCCGGTACGGCCGAAACCGCAGATCACCTCGTCGGCGACGAACAGAATGTCGTACCTGGCGAGGATCTCCTTCACCTTCGGCCAGTAGGTTTGCGGCGGGATGATCACGCCACCTGCGCCCTGGATCGGCTCGGCGATGAAGGCAGCGACGTTGTCTTCGCCGACTTCGAGGATCTTCTTCTCCAACTGCTCGGCGGCCCAGACACCGAATTCGTCAGGGGTCATGTCGCCACCCTCGCCGAACCAGTACGGCTGAGGGATGTGTACGATGCCCGGAATCGGCAGGCCACCCTGCTCGTGCATGCCGCTCATGCCGCCCAGGCAAGCACCGGCGAAGGTGGAGCCGTGGTAACCGTTGATGCGGCCGATGATGGTCTGCTTGTGCGGTTTGCCCTTCAGCGCCCAGTAGTGGCGCACCATGCGCAGCACTGTGTCGTTGCCTTCGGAGCCGGAGCCGGTGAAGAACACATGGGTCATACCTTTCGGCGCCACGTCGGTGATCGCCTTGGCCAGCTCGAGCGCAGGCGGGTGAGCGGTCTGGAAGAACAGGTTGTAGTACGGCAGCTCGCGCATCTGTTTTTCCGCCGCCTGCACCAGCTCTTCACGGCCGTAGCCGACCGCCACACACCACAGACCGGCCATGCCGTCGAGAATCTTGTGCCCCTCGCTATCCCACAAATGCACACCCTGGGCCTTGGTGATGATGCGCGGCCCCTTCTCCTTCAGTTGCTTGTAGTCACTGAAAGGTGCGAGGTGATGCTCCCCGCTCAGGGTTTGCCATTCACGGGTTTGCGGGTTGTTGACGCTCATGTGCTTCTCCGTTATTGGACCGCCGCGCTCCTGCGGCACCAGGGTTGATCAGACAGCGAACAGCAGGAACTCACGCTCCCACGAACTGATGACACGTTTGAAGTTTTCGTGCTCGGCGCGCTTGGTCGCGACATACCCGGTAATGAATTTCTTGCCCAGGTACTGCACCAGCGCACGGCTGTTTTCCATGCGTTCCAAGGCATCTTCGATGGTCAGGGGCAGGCGCAGGTTGCGGCGTTCGTAACCACGGCCCTGCACTGGCGCGCTGGCCTCGATGCCTTCGACCATGCCGATGTAGCCACACAGCAGGCTGGCGGCGATGGCCAGGTATGGGTTGGCGTCGGCGCCCGGCAGGCGGTTTTCGACGCGCCGGCTTTGCGGGCCGGCATCCGGTACACGCAGGCCGACGGTGCGGTTTTCTTCGCCCCACTCCACGTTTACCGGCGCCGAAGTGTCGGGCAGGAAGCGGCGGAACGAGTTGACGTTGGGCGCGAACAGCGGCAGCGCCTCGGGGATGAACTTCTGCAGGCCACCAATGTGGTTGAGGAACAGCTCGCTCATGCTGCCATCTTCATTGCTGAAGATGTTCTTGCCGGTGGCCACGTCGACCACACTCTGGTGCAGGTGCATGGCACTGCCCGGCTCGCCGGTCATCGGTTTGGCCATGAAAGTGGCAGCCACGTTGTGCTTGAGCGCCGCCTCGCGCATGGTGCGCTTGAACACCAGGATCTGGTCGGCCAGGTGCAGAGCGTCGCCGTGACGGAAGTTGATTTCCATCTGCGCCGTGCCGTCTTCGTGGATCAGCGTGTCGAGGTCCAGCTGCTGCAGCTCGCACCAGTCGTAGACGTCTTCGAACAGCGGGTCGAATTCGTTGGCAGCTTCGATCGAGAACGACTGACGGCCGGTTTCCGGGCGACCGGAACGGCCTACCGGGGGCTGCAGCGGGAAGTCCGGGTCTTCGCTGCGCTTGGTCAGGTAGAACTCCATCTCCGGTGCGACGATCGGCTGCCAGCCCTTGTCAGCGTATAGCTTGAGCACTTTCTTCAGCACGTTGCGCGGCGACAGTTCGACCGGGTTGCCCTTCTTGTCGTAGGTGTCGTGGATGACCTGTGCGGTTGGCTCGATGGCCCACGGCACGAGGAACACGGCGTTCTCGTCAGGGCGGCAGATCATGTCGATGTCTGCAGGGTCGAGCAGTTCGTAATAGATGTCGTCGTCGACGTAATCGCCGGTCACGGTCTGCAGCAGCACGCTTTCGGGCAGCCGCATGCCTTTTTCAGCGATGAATTTGTTGGTTGGCGAAATCTTGCCGCGCGTGATGCCGGTCAGGTCGCTGATCATGCATTCGACTTCGGTGATCTTGTGCTCTTTCAACCAATCGGTGAGCTGGTCGAGGTTGTTACTCATAAATACCTCAGGAGGTAAGGTGGTCCGCGACTTGATTCTGGATGGAGTCGATTGCTAAAGCAAAAACCCACGCGCAGAGCCACAGTGGATACACTGAAATCAGCTGTGTCCGTAATGAGTTCAAAAGGCAGGAAGACGAAGCGAAGGGCGGCAAGCCGCTACGAGGACGGGTCCGGGAACGCCAAACGTCAATTATTGCGGCCAGGGCGACCACGCCATTGACGAAGCTTGCAAAAACGACGGAAGTACCCGATTGCACTGCGCACGCAGTACTTTCAGGTCGCGGCAAGCGGACCATGTGACCCTCGTATTATTGTGTTCTGGGTTGTGACCGAGCTTAGCCTTGTTCATTTTTTTACACAACACTTCCGTAAAAAATAAAACACGGCACGTTTGAGATCACCCTTTCAGGCAGAAATAGCGGATAATGGCCTGCCCCGATATGCAGCAAATCTGCCGTAGATGTGCCATTTCAGGGCGTCATGGGGTTGGCTTGACATCAGTATGGCTTTTCGGTTGACTGGTCCTGCAAGCCCCCCTTGATTGATATTTTTAACAACAAAGGTGTTGCATCATGTCGGTACCCCCGCGTGCCGTTCAGCTTAACGAAGCGAACGCGTTCCTTAAGGAACATCCTGAGGTTCTCTACGTTGACCTTCTGATTGCAGATATGAATGGTGTGGTGCGTGGCAAGCGCATAGAGCGCACCAGCCTCCACAAGGTTTACGAGAAAGGCATCAATCTGCCGGCCTCCCTCTTTGCCCTGGACATCAACGGTTCCACCGTCGAAAGCACCGGGCTGGGCCTGGACATCGGCGATGCTGACCGCATCTGCTATCCAATCCCCGACACGCTCTGTAATGAGCCGTGGCAAAAACGCCCTACCGCCCAGCTGCTGATGACCATGCACGAGCTGGAAGGCGAGCCGTTCTTCGCCGACCCGCGTGAAGTGCTGCGCCAGGTGGTGAGCAAGTTCACCGATATGGGCCTGACCATCTGCGCCGCATTCGAGCTGGAGTTCTACCTGATCGACCAGGAGAACGTGAATGGCCGCCCGCAGCCGCCGCGCTCGCCAATCTCGGGCAAGCGCCCGCAGTCGACCCAGGTGTACCTGATCGACGACCTCGACGAGTATGCCGACTGCCTGCAGGACATCCTCGAAGGCGCGAAGGAGCAAGGCATCCCGGCCGACGCCATCGTCAAGGAAAGCGCCCCGGCGCAGTTCGAAGTCAACCTGCACCACGTGCCCGACCCGCTCAAGGCCTGCGATTACGCGGTACTGCTCAAGCGGTTGATCAAGAACATCGCCTACGACCATGAAATGGACACCACTTTCATGGCCAAGCCCTACCCGGGCCAGGCTGGTAACGGCCTGCATGTACACATTTCCGTGCTGGACAAAGATGGCAACAACATCTTCACCAGCGAGGATCCCGAGCAGAACGCCGCGCTACGTCACGCTGTCGGCGGTGTGCTCGAGACCCTGCCCGCGTCCATGGCGTTCCTCTGCCCGAACGTCAACTCGTACCGCCGCTTCGGCGCGCAGTTCTACGTACCGAACGCGCCAAGCTGGGGCCTGGACAACCGCACCGTGGCCCTGCGCGTACCGACCGGCTCGCCGGACGCCGTGCGCATCGAGCACCGCGTGGCCGGTGCCGACGCCAACCCGTACCTGATGATGGCTGCGGTGCTGGCGGGCGTGCACCACGGCCTGACCAACAAGATCGAGCCGGGCGAGCCGATCGAAGGCAACTCGTACGAGCAGCTGGAGCAGAGCCTGCCGAACAACCTGCGCGATGCCCTGCGCGAGCTGGACGACAGCGAAATCCTGAACAAGTACATCGATCCGAAGTACATCGACATCTTTGTCGCGTGCAAGGAAAGCGAGCTGGAAGAGTTCGAGCACTCGATCTCCGACCTCGAGTACAACTGGTACCTGCATACCGTGTAAACGAAAACGCCGCCCCCCATTGTGGGAGCGGCGTCGCGATAGGGGCGAAAGTGCCCCCAATATTTGCGCATCAAGCTGATAATGTCGGGGGCCGCTTTGCGGCCCTTTCGCGACGCAAGGCCGCTCCCACATGAGCTGCGGTACAGGCTTACAAGGGCTTCTCGAAAATCTTCGAATTGCGCTGGTAGTTGTACAGCGAAGCCCGCGCCGCCGGCAGCCGCTCCACGCCACTGGGCGCAAAGCCGCGCTCGCGAAACCAGTGCGCAGTGCGCGTAGTCAGCACGAACAAAGTACTCAAACCCATCTGCCGTGCCCGGCTCTCGATGCGTTCCAGCAGCTCATCGCCACGTCCGCCATGGCGGTACTCTGGGTTCACCGCCAGGCAAGCCAGCTCCCCGGCCTCGGAATCGGCAATCGGGTACAGCGCCGCACAGGCGATGATCATGCCCTCGCGCTCGACCACGCTGAACTGCTCGATCTCTCGCTCCAGCACTTCGCGCGAACGGCGCACCAGGATGCCCTGCTCTTCCAGCGGGCTGATCAACTCCAGCAGGCCACCGACGTCCTCGATGGTCGCCTCGCGCACCACTTCGAACTGCTCCTGCGACACCAGCGTACCGCCACCGCCCCGGGTGAACAGCTCGGTGAGCAGCGCGCCGTCCTCGGCATAGCTGACGATGTGGCTGCGCGCCACACCGCCTTTGCAAGCCTCGGCCGCAGCATCCAGCAGTTCGCCCTGGTAGTCGCTGCCTAGACGCTGCAGATGCGGAGCAACCTGCTGCGGGCGCAGTTCACGCACCAGCCTACCGTCAGCGTCCAACAGGCCCGGCTCGGCGCCGAACAGCAGCAACTTGTCGGCGCCCAGTTCGATGGCCGCGCGGGTAGCCACGTCTTCGCAGGCCAGGTTGAAGATTTCCCCGGTAGGCGAGTAGCCCAAGGGCGACAACAGCACGATGGAGCGCTCGTCGAGCAGGCGGCTGATGCCCTTGCGGTCGACGCGGCGCACTTCGCCAGTGTGGTGGTAGTCCACGCCTTCGAGCACGCCGATCGGCCGCGCGGTGACCAGGTTGCCGGAGGCCACGCGCAGGCGCGAGCCCTGCATCGGCGAAGCGGCGATGTCCATCGACAGCCGCGCTTCAATGGCCAGGCGCAGGGCGCCGACGGCATCGATCACGCAGTCCAGGGTGGCCGCATCAGTAATACGCATACCCCGGTGGTAGTGCGGGGTCAGGCCGCGATCGGCCAGCCGGCTTTCGATCTGCGGGCGCGAGCCATGCACCAGCACCAGCCGCACGCCCAGGCTGTGCAACAGCACCAGGTCGTGGACGATGTTGCCGAAATTAGGGTGTTCCACCCCATCGCCAGGGAGCATGACCACGAAGGTGCAGTCGCGATGGGCATTGATATAGGGGGATGCATGACGCAGCCAGTTGACGTAATCGGGCATGACAGGGCCTGTGGATAAGTGGACGGAGAACGGCGATGCAGGGGGCGTTCAGGATCATCGTCGGAACAGGCTTGCGGTCACGCGCGGTCTCCTCTAGGCAGGAACGAATCAGTTCGATTGACGTTTAGTGCAGGCAATAGTGCCGGATCAGGTCACGCAATAGACGCACGGTAGGCTCGATTCGTGACATTTCAAGGTATTCGCCGGGCTGGTGGGCACAGGCAATGTCGCCAGGGCCCAGCACGATGGTCTGGCAGCCCAGCTGCTGAAGATAAGGTGCTTCGGTGCCGAACGCCACCGCTTCAGCGCGATGGCCGGTCAGGCGCTCCGCGACCTGTACCAGTTCGACATCGGCAGCCTGCTCGAACGGCGGCACCTCCGGGAACAGCGGCGCATAGTCGATGCGCACCTCATGGCGCTCGGCCACGGGTACCAGCTTTTCGCGAATGGCCGCGCGCAGCTGGTCCACGTCCATGCCCGGCAGCGGCCGCAGGTCGAACTCCAGGGCGCACTGGCCGCAGATACGGTTGGGGTTGTCGCCGCCGTGGATGCAGCCGAAGTTCATGGTCGGGGTCGGCACGGTGAATTGCGGGTTGCTATAGGTTTGTTGCCACTGCTGGCGCAGGCCCATCAGCTCGCCCATGACCGCATGCATGGCCTCCATGGCGCTGCGGCCCAGGCTTGGGTCCGACGAATGGCCGCTGCGACCGAGGATGTCGATGCGGTCCATGAGGATGCCTTTGTGCATGCGGATCGGCCGCAGCCCGGTAGGCTCACCGATTATCGCTGCACGGCCCAGTGGCTGGCCGGCCTCGGCCAGGGCACGGGCGCCGGACATGGAGCTTTCTTCGTCGCAGGTGGCAAGGATCAGCAGCGGTTCCTTGAAGTCGTGCTCCAGCAGCGGGATGACCGCTTCGATGACCAGGGCGAAAAAGCCCTTCATGTCGCAGCTGCCCAGGCCGACCCAACGGCCATCGGTCTCGGTCAGCTTCAGCGGGTCGCTGGCCCACAGCTGTTCGTCATAGGGCACGGTATCGCTGTGCCCGGCCAGCACCAGCCCTCCCGGGCCGGTGCCACGGCTGGCCAGCAGGTTGAACTTGCCGGGGCTGACCTGCTGGATATCGCACTTGAAACCCAGGTCGCCCAGCCAACCGGCCAGCAGGTCGATAACCTGGCGGTTGGACTGGTCCAGCGCAGGTTGGGTACAGCTGACCGAAGGCGCGGCGATCAAGGCGGCAAACTGGTCTTTCAGCGTCGGCAACGGCATGCGCGTACTCCTCGGAAACGTTGCCCATCATAGGACTATCCGCTGTCTGGAATAAACCGTTGAGGGCTGACTGCTGTAGACTCTCTGCCAACCACGCCCCCTCTTTCGAGTCTGTGATGCACAAAGAAACCGAACTGAAGCTCCGCGCCAGCCGCGAGACCCTTGCCGCCCTGCGCGAGCACCCTCTGCTGAAAAAGCGCAACAAGTCCGGCTGGCAGACCCGTGAACTGCTCAACCAGTACTTCGACACCCCCGAGCGTGAGCTGTCCGCCGCCCGTGTCGCCCTGCGCCTGCGCCGCGATGGCGACGCTGTCATCCAAACCCTCAAGTGCCGCGGCCAGAGCGTGGCTGGCCTGTCAGAGCGCAACGAGTACGAATGGAACCTGGACAAGGTCAAGCTCGACCTGAAGAAGCTGGACGCCACCTGCTGGCCCGAGCAACTGGCCAACCTGGACAAGAAAACCATCAAGCCGCTGTTCACCACCGACTTCAGCCGTGAATACGCCGAAATCGCCTGGGGCCGCGGCAAGAGCAAGGTGGTGATCGAGGCCGCGCTGGACCAAGGCTTCGTGATCGCCGGCAAGCGCAAGGAAGAGATCTGCGAGCTGGAGCTGGAGCTGCGTGAAGGTGAACCGCAAGCACTGCTGGAACTGGCTGCAGAACTGGCCGCCAGCCTGCCGCTGATGCCGTGCGACATCAGCAAGGCTGAGCGCGGTTACCGCCTGCTGGAACCGGACAGCTACGAGCTGGACCTGCCGCACACCGCGCTGGAAGCCGAAATGGCCTTGGACGACGCCTATGCCGCCCTCGCCTGGCAACTGCTGGGCAGCAGCCAGCGCCTGGCCGAGCAGTACCGCCACAACGGCCACTGGCGCCTGCTCCAGGACTGGGTCGAGTGCCTGAGCGAGCTGCGCGCACTCACCGCCAGCCTGGGCCAGGCAGCACCGCGCGCCACCACCCGCGACCTGCGCGCCAGCCTTGATGCCTTGCTTGAAGACTGGCGCCCGCTGGTTCAGGCCGGCAACGATGACGAAGACATCCGTCGCGCCGCGCCCGAGCAGTTCGCCGAAGAGCTGGAAGACGTACGCTGGGGCCAGTTCTCGCTGGAAACCTCACGCTGGCTGATGGCCCGGACCTGGACCGCTGAGCGCAAGGGCCGCGGCGAACGCCAGGGCAAGGCGCAGTTGGCCAGCTGGCTGGGTCACCTGCTGGGTGAGGAAGGCCGCGCGCTGAAGCTGCCGCTGTACACCCAGCGCCCGGAAGACCTGGCTGAGCAGCTGCCACGTATCGAGCAACTTCTGGCTTGGCTGCACCACGCCCGCCAGGTGCTGGAAGCGCCGCAAATGGACCGCTTGTACGGCGACCTGAAAAAGCTGCACGAGCTGGCCGAGCAGCCCATCAGCGATGAAGTGCTGGAAGCGCGTATCGAACAGGCTCGGGCGGTGGACCAGAGCCGCGGCTGGAAGCACCTGCTCAAGGCGTGATACCGCGTCGCCTGCTTCGCGGGTAAACCCGCTCCTACAAAGGGTTCGCGCCAGGCGTGAGGCCGGTGTAGGAGCGGGTTTACCCGCGAATGACCACATCGGTGTAGGAGCGGGTTTACCCGCGAATGGCATCAACGCGATAGCGGCAGGCTAGTGGTGGACTTGATCTCGGAAAGCGCCACAATCGAATTCACCTCCTGAATCCCCGGCACGTTCGACAGTTTTTCGAAGAAGAACCGCTCGTAGGCCTCGATGTCCGACGTGACGATTCGCAGCAGAAAATCCACAGCCCCCATCAGCACATAACACTCCAGCACCTCAGGGAACCCGCGGATCGCCTCGGTGAACTCGGTGAAGTTGGAGCGCCCGTGGGCGTTCAGTTTCACTTCGGCGAAAATCTGCGTGTTCAGGCCGACCTTCTTGCGGTCCAGCAAGGTCACCTGCCCCCGAATCACCCCCTCTTCCTTCAAGCGCTGAATGCGCCGCCAGCACGGCGATTGCGACAGCCCGACGCGCTCGGCGATCTGTGCACTGGACAGCGAAGCGTCCTCCTGCAGCAGTTCGAGGATGCGACGGTCGTAGGCGTCCAGCTCGCTGTGCATTGTTTATTCTCCACATCAGATTTTTTTGAATAAAAGAATTCACCAATAAGGCGAAATCACCCAATCATAGCGAAAAAAAACCGCCACCAACGTGCAAGAATTTCTCCCTCATTTGCGGAGACCAGCATGAACGCACAGCCCCGTACCGACGCCTGGGCCGCCACCAACGCCCACAGCACCGTGCACTATCGCCTGCAGGCCGAGGCCGAGCCCGATAGCCTGTGCCGGGTGCTCAACCTGTTCGCCTTGCAGTTCCTGACCCCGCATAGCGTGCAGGTCAGCCAGCAGGATGACTGGCTGGATATCGAAATCGGCATTGGCGGGTTGAGCTGGCACCGGGCCGAGGTAATTGCACAGAAACTGCGTAACCTGGTGTGTGTGGGTGAGGTGAGCCTGACCAACTTGCAGCGAGTGGCGTTGGCAGTGGTCTGAACCATCCTCTCTGCCGGGCCGGTACCGCATAGCACTCAAGGCCCGTGCGATCCCTGTAGGAGCGGGTTCACCCGCGAAGCGTCCGGTACAGGCGCAGCAAAATCCCGAAACCTTTCACCTCCGATAGCCTCCCGCCGCCCGGCTAGCCTTGATCAGCACTACCCGATCAGGCACGGACGCCAACCATGCACACCCCCGACAACCCCGCACTCGACCTCAAGCGCGTGCTCCAGGCCCTGCTCGCTGACCAGCACCTGCACGCCAGCGATACCCTGCAAGTACTCGAACACGCCGCTGCCCACCCCGCTAGCCACCCGCTGGAGCACATCGCCGCCTGCAGCCTGGAAAGCCGCCAGCACCCCGGCCAGCCCCTGGACTTGGAGCACCTTTGCCAGTGGCTGGCCGACAAGGTCGGCCAACCCTACCTGCGCATCGACCCCATGCAACTCGACCTGCCCCAGGTCTCCGGCCTGATCTCCCCAGCCTTCGCCCAGCGCCACGGCATCCTCATCGTCGCCGCCGATGCCTCCAGCGTCACCGTCGCCAGCGCCCAGCCTTTCCAGGATGACTGGCAGGCCGACCTGGCCCGTAGCCTCGGCCGGTCGATCCGTCGCGTACTGGCCAGCCCGCAGCAGATCCGTCAGTCAGCGCAGTCGTTCCACCGCCTGGCCCAGTCGGTAAAAGGCGCGCAATATCAGCAGTCGGCCAGCCTGGGGGAACTTGAGCAATTGCTTGAGCTGGGCAAACGCCAGGCCGAGGCCAGCGCAGACGACGCACACATTGTGCATATCGTCGACTGGCTGCTGCAGTACGCCATCGAGCAACGCGCCAGCGATATCCACCTGGAACCACGCCGCGAACAGGGCCAGCTGCGCTACCGCATCGATGGCCTGCTGCACACCGTCTATGCCTTCCCCGCCGGGGTCACCCTGGCCCTCGTCAGCCGCCTGAAACACCTGGGCCGCATGGACGTTGCAGAGAAGCGACGGCCGCAGGACGGCCGGCTGCAAAGCCGCCTACCCGGTGGTGGCGAAGTGGAGCTGCGGCTTTCGACCCTACCCACCCCATTTGGCGAGAAACTGGTGCTGCGCCTGTTCGACCCGCACCAGTTGCAAGAGGGCTTCGACCGCCTTGGCCTGCAAGGCCAGCAACTGGCCCAATGGCAGCGCCTGCTACGTCAGCGCCAAGGCATCATCCTGGTCACCGGCCCCACCGGCTCCGGCAAAACCAGCACGCTGTACACCAGCCTCAAACTGCTGGCCACCCCACAGGTCAACCTGTGCACCATCGAAGACCCGATCGAGCGCCTGGAGCCTGCCTTCAACCAGCTGCAGGTGCAGCCCGCGCTGGACCTGGGGTTTGCCAACGCGGTCAGGGCTATGCTGCGCCAAGATCCCGATATCATCATGATCGGCGAAATTCGCGACCGCGAAACCGCCCTGGTGGCAGTTCAGGCAGCGCTGACCGGGCACCTGGTACTGTCGACCCTGCATACCAACGACGCCTGTGCAGCAATCACCCGCTTGCAAGAGCTGGGTGTGGCCGACTACCTGATCAAGGCAACGCTTATCGGGGTGATGGCCCAGCGCCTGGTGCGGACCGTGTGCACCGACTGCCAGGCAGGTTCATCAGCCACCTGCCGCGCCTGCCGCGGCACCGGCTTTCAGGGGCGCACAGGATTGTTCGAACTGCTCGAGCCCAGCGACACCTTGCGCGCATTGATCGGCCCTGATGCCGACCTGACCCGTTTGCGGCAACAGGCACTGGCCGATGGCCTGGTTGACCTGCGCCATTGCGGCGAGGCCAAAGTGGCCGCTGGGCAGACCCGTGCCGAGGAAGTGCTGCGTGTCTGCAACTGACGAAAAGTCCTTTGTATTCAAGGAACTTGCCTCGCCCGAAAAGATCCAAGCGCGCATCTTCAACCATCACCCTTCGAGGTGTTTCAACATGCGTCTCAAAACCGCCATTGCCGCCGCTACCTTGCTTTCGCTGCCTCTTGGCTCGGCCATGGCCGATACCTTCTGGCGTAACGTGATGACTTCCGGTGCTACCACGGCATCGAGCTACCTGACCTCGCGGGATCACAAGCTGGTAGTGGCCGCACAGGATGACGCCAGCAGCTTCGTCGCCAGCGAAGGCGCGATCCGCGGGCCGTTCCTGGAAGCGGCCATGCGCGAGGCACGGGCAGAGAACCCAGGGATGCAGGCTTCCGACATGGAGTTGGCCAATGCCATCCTGGCCAAAAATGCAGTAGCCGAGTAACCGCGTCGCCTGCTTCGCGGGTAAACCCGCTCCTACAGGCACCCGCGAAGCATCCAACATCAACCTCAGCGATAAGCCTCCACCGGCACACACGAACAGAACAGGTTCCTGTCCCCATACACGTTGTCTACCCGGTTCACCGCCGGCCAGTATTTGTGCTGGCGCACGTGAGCACTGGGGGCCACCGCCTGCTCCAGGCTATACGGCCTGTCCCACACCCCCAGCACATCAGCCAAGGTATGCGGTGCATGTTTCAGCGGGTTGTTCTCCGCTGGCCAGTTGCCCTGCTGTACTTCGTCAATTTCCGCCCGAATCGCCAGCATCGCCTCGACGAACCGGTCCAGCTCGGCCTTCGATTCACTCTCGGTCGGCTCCACCATCAGCGTGCCCGGCACCGGGAACGACATGGTCGGTGCGTGGAAGCCATAGTCCATCAGGCGCTTGGCCACGTCCTCTTCGCTGATGCCTGTCAGCGCTTTCAACGGCCGCAGGTCGAGGATGCATTCATGCGCCACGCGCTGGTTGCGCCCGCGGTAGAGCACCGGGAACGCCGCGCCCAACTGGCTGGCCAGGTAGTTGGCCGAAAGGATAGCCACCTCGCTGGCGTCGGCCAGCTGCGGGCCCATCATGGCGATATACATCCAGCTGATCGGCAAGATGCTTGCGCTGCCCCAGGGCGCGGCGCTGACCGCGCTGTTGTTCGGGTCCAGCCCAGGCACCGGCACCACCGGGTGGCTGGCGACGAACGGCTTGAGGTGCGCGCGGATACCGATCGGCCCCATACCCGGGCCGCCGCCGCCGTGGGGAATGCAGAACGTCTTGTGCAGGTTCATGTGTGAAACATCGGCCCCAATGTCTGCGGGGCGCGCCAGGCCCACCTGGGCGTTGAGGTTGGCACCGTCCATGTAAACCTGGCCGCCGTGCTGGTGCACCACATCGCAGATTTCGCGTATCCCCTCTTCGTACACGCCGTGGGTCGAGGGGTAGGTAATCATCAGGCACGACAGACGCTCCCCGGCCGCGTGCGCCTTGGCTTTGAGGTCAGCCAGGTCGACGTTGCCATCGTTGTCGCAATCGACGATCACCACGTCCATGCCGGCCATCTGTGCCGACGCTGGGTTGGTGCCGTGGGCCGACGACGGGATCAGGCACAACGTGCGCATCGGCTGATGGCGGCTGCGGTGATAGCGCGTAATGGCCATCAGGCCGGCGTATTCACCCTGAGCACCGGAGTTGGGCTGCATGCAGATCGCATCGAAGCCGGTGATCGCGCACAGCCAGCTTTCCAGTTCGTCGATCATCGCCTTGTAGCCTGCCGCCTGGGCCGCCGGAGCGAACGGGTGCAGCTGGGCAAAACCGGGCCAGGTGATGGGGATCATCTCACTGGTGGCGTTGAGCTTCATGGTGCACGAGCCCAGCGGAATCATCGACTGGTTCAGCGCCAGGTCCTTGTTCTCTAGCTGCTTGAGGTAGCGCAGCATCTCTGTTTCGCTGTGATGCAGGTTGAACACGGGGTGGGCGAGGAATGGCGTGCGTCGCACCAGGCTGGCGGGGATGCCTTCAGGCAGGGCCAGCTGGTCGAGGGCGGTGATTTCCAGGCCATGATCCACCCCCAGGAAGATGTCGAGCAGGCGCAGCACCGTCTGTTCGTTGCAGGTTTCGTCCAGGCTCACGCCCAGGTGCCCGCGACCGAGAATGCGCAAATTGATGTGCGCGGCCTCGGCGCTTTCAATGATGGCAGCCTGGGCACCACCAACATTCAGGGTAAGGGTGTCGAAGAAGTGCTGATTGAGGCGTTTGATGCCTTTGGCCTCAAGGCCGGCAGCCAGGATGAAGGTCAGCCGGTGCACGCGCTGCGCGATGCGTTGCAGGCCTTCCGGGCCGTGGTACACCGCGTAGAAGCCGGCGATGTTGGCCAGCAGCACCTGGGCCGTGCAGATGTTGGAGTTGGCCTTTTCGCGGCGAATATGCTGCTCGCGGGTTTGCAGGGCCATCCGTAATGCAGTGTTGCCACGGGCATCGCGCGATACGCCGATGATGCGCCCCGGCATGGCCCGCTTGTAGTCGTCGCGACAGGCGAAATAGGCCGCGTGAGGCCCGCCGTAGCCCATCGGTACACCAAAGCGCTGGGTCGAGCCCAGCACCACATCGGCGCCCAGCTCTCCGGGCGGTGCCAGCACCACCAGGCTCAGCAGGTCAGCGGCTACGCAGGCCAAGGCCTGTTGGCCGTGCAAATGGTCGATCAGCGGGCGCAAATCGCGCACTTCGCCGTGGGTGTCGGGGTACTGCAGCAAAGCGCCGAACACCGAGTGTTTGGCAAGGTTATCCACAGAATCGACGATCAGCTCGAAGCCGAACCCCTCGGCGCGGGTCTTGAGTACCGAAAGGGTCTGCGGGTGGCAGTGCTCGTCGGCGAAGAAGGCGTTGCTCTTGTTGCGTGCCACCCGCTTGGCCAGGGCCATGGCTTCGGCGGCAGCGGTGGCTTCATCAAGCAGCGAGGCATTGGCCAGAGGCAGGCCGGTGAGGTCGATGACCATTTGCTGGAAGTTCAGCAGCGCCTCCAGCCGGCCTTGGGCAATTTCGGGTTGGTAGGGCGTGTAGGCGGTGTACCAACCGGGGTTTTCCAGCACGTTGCGCAGGATGACCGTGGGGGTGATGGTGCCGTGGTAGCCCATGCCGATAAGGCTGGTCCAGACCTGGTTCTGTTCGGCATAACCGGCCAGCTTGGCCAAGGCGGCTTGCTCGTCCAGTGCCGCTGGGAGGTCGAGGGGGCGATTGAGGCGGATGTCTGGGGGAACGGTCTGCTCGATCAGCTCGTTGCGGCTGGCGATACCCAGCGCGTTGAGCATGGCCTGCTGCTCTGTGGCATCGGGGCCCAGGTGGCGGCGCAGAAATGGGTTGAGCTCTTGCAGTTGATGCAGGGATGGCGACTGGGACATGACGACGCTCTCTTCCTAGACCAGGCCTCATGGAGACTTACAAGTCTAGGAAGGGATTGCCGATTGTGCGGGGAAACTTGTCTGCAGGCCCGGCCTCTTCGCGGCTGAAGCCGCTCCCACAGGGGCTGCACCCGTCTCGAATGCAGCGCTGTACCTGTGTAGGAGCGGCTTTAGCCGCGAAGCAAGCGACGCGGTCTTACTCGCCAATCAGCGCCTGGTAGCCAGCCGCATCCAGCAACTTGTCCAGCTCGGCCGGGTTGCTTGGCTTCAATTTGAAGATCCACGAACCGTAAGGCTCTTCGTTGAGCAGTTCCGGGCTATCGGCCAGCTCTTCGTTGACCGCAATCACTTCGCCACCGATCGGGGCATAGATGTCCGAAGCGGCCTTGACCGACTCCACCACACCTGCAGCGTCGCCAGCGCCAAACACTTTGCCGACTTCAGCCAGTTCGACGAACACCACATCACCCAAGGCTTGCTGGGCGTGATCGCTGATACCCACGGTCACACTGCCGTCGGCTTCCAGGCGAGCCCACTCATGGCTTTCGGCAAAACGCAGTTCGGCGGGGATATTGCTCATGTCTTGAATTCCTCGATTGGCTCAGCGGTACGCCCGCCGGTTATAAATTGTTCAGATCAGGATCTTGCCGTGGCGCACGAAGGTCGGTTTGACCACCCGCACCGGGTACCACTTGCCGCGAATTTCCACCTCGGCCCGATCACCGGTAGCCATAGGCACGCGCGCCAATGCAATGGACTTGCTCAGCGTAGGCGAGAAACTACCACTGGTGATCTCCCCTTCGCCAATGCCGGCAACACGCACGACCTGATGGGCGCGCAGTACACCGCGCTCTTCCAGCACCAGACCCACCAGTTTTTCCTGCACGCCGTGCTCGATTTCCGCAAGCAGGCCGACACGGCCGATGAAGTCGCGCTCGGCCGGTTCCCAGGCGATGCTCCAGCCCAGGTTGGAGGTGAGCGGGGTGTGGTTTTCGTCGATGTCCTGGCCGTACAGGTTCATGCCGGCTTCCAGGCGCAGGGTATCGCGGGCGCCCAGGCCGCTTGGGGCGATACCGGCGCCGACCAGGTCGTTGAAGAAGGCCACCGCCTGATCGCCCGGGAAGATGATCTCCAAGCCGTCCTCACCGGTATAGCCGGTGCGGGCAATGAACCAGTCGCCGTCAGCAACGCCCTCGAACGGGCGCAGTTCGCGGATGAGTGCAGCGCGCGCGGGGCTGAGCAGGGCCGCGACCTTTTCGCGGGCCCGCGGCCCCTGGATGGCAAGGATGGCCAGATCAGGGCGGACCTGGAAGTCCACGGAAAACCCGGCACGCTGCGATTGCAGCCAATCGAGCACCTTGGCACGGGTGGCGGCGTTGTTGACCAGGCGATAGCCGGTTTCCGTGCGGTAGACGATCAGATCATCGATTACACCGCCCTGTTCGTTCAGCAGTGGGCTATACAGCGCCTTGCCGGTGTCGTCGAGGCGGGCCACATCGTTGGCCAGCAAGCGCTGCAGCCAAACAGTGGCATCAGTGCCGTCGACATCGATCACGGTCATATGGGAGACATCGAAGACGCCGCAATCGCTGCGCACCTGGTGGTGCTCCTCGACCTGCGAGCCATAGTGCAGGGGCATGTCCCAGCCACCGAAATCGACCGTCTTGGCGCCTAGCGCCAGGTGCAGGTCATACAAAAGCGTGCGCTGTCCCATGGGTTTCTCCTTCCGGGCGTGGCGAAGCGGCGGCGGTCGATGACGTTGGGTCGTCAGCTTTTCTTGTTACTCACACCCGCCGCGCGAATGCCGCGCATTGTAGCCGCAAGGTCGCAAACTGACATCCTCAGTGACTGTGACCGGGTCGACGTGCCGAACGGCGAATCAGGCCGATGACCGGCAGCAGCCCCACCAATACCAAGGTCAATGCCGGCAGCGAGGCGCGCGCCCACTCGCCTTCGCTGGTCATCTCGAACACCCGCACGGCGAGGGTGTCCCAGCCGAACGGCCGCATCAGCAAGGTGGCGGGCATTTCCTTGAGCACATCGACGAACACCAGCAGCGCGGCGCTAAGTGCCCCCGGCACCAGCAGCGGCAGATACACCTTGAAAAACAATCTTGCGCCGCCAACACCCAGGCTGCGCGAGGCTTCAGGGAGTGACGGGCGGATGCGCTCCAGGCTGCTCTCCAGCGGCCCGTAGGCCACCGCGATGAAGCGCACCAGGTAGGCCAGCAGCAACGCCGAGAGGCTGCCTAGCAGCAGCGGCTTGCCGGCGCCGCCCATCCAGCTGGACAGCGGGATGACCAGGTGGTTGTCGAGGTAACTGAAGGCCAGCATGATCGATACCGCCAACACCGAACCGGGCAGGGCATACCCCAGATTGGCCAGGCCAACCCCGGCGCGGATTCCGCCCGTCGGTGCCTGGCGCCGGGCGAAGGCCAGCAGCAGCGCCACGCATACCGTGACCAGCGCCGCCATGCTGCCCAGGTACAGGGTGTGCAGCACCAGGCCGATATAACGCTCGTCCAGGTCATGCCGGCCGCGTTGCCAGAACCACGCCAGCAACTGCAGCAGCGGGATGACGAAAGCGCAGGCAAACACCAGCAGGCACCAGCCACTGGCCAGCAGCGCCTTGAGGCCGCGCAGGTGATACAGCGCCTGCGCGCGCGGCCGTTCGTTGCCGCTTCGGCTGGCACCGCGGGCGCGGCGCTCGCCGTACAGCACCAGCATCACCGCCAGCAGCAGCAGGCTGGCCAACTGGGCCGCACTGGACAAGCTGAAAAAGCCGTACCAGGTCTTGTAGATGGCCGTGGTGAAGGTGTCGAAGTTGAATACGGCCACTGCACCGAAGTCGGCCAGGGTTTCCATCAGCGCCAGGGCGATACCGGCACCGATCGCCGGCCGAGCCATGGGTAAGGCCACCCGCCAGAAAGCCTGCAGGGGCGATAACCCAAGTACCCGCGCCGCCTCCATCAGGCCCTTGCCCTGAGCCAGAAAAGCCGTGCGCGCCAACAAGTAGACATAGGGATAGAAGACCAGCACCAGGACGGTGATTACCCCACCAGTGGAACGCACACGAGGCAGGCGCATTGGCCCGAACACCTCGCGCAGGGCGCTTTGCACCGGGCCGGCAAAGTCCAGCAGGCCGACGAAGACGAATGCCAGCACGTAGGCCGGGATGGCGAACGGTAGCATCAGCGCCCAGTCCAGCCAGCGTCGACCGGGGAAGTCGCAGAGGCTGGTGAGCCAGGCCAGGCTGACGCCCAGCACGGTGACACCCACACCCACACCCACCACCAGGGTCAGGGTATTGCCGAGCAGGCGCCCCATCTGGGTGTCGAGCAGGTGGGACCAGATCTGCAGGTCGATGGATTGCCAGGACAACAGCAGCACGCTCAGGGGCAGCAGCACCAAGGCGGCGATCAGGGAGACCGGGAGGTACCAGCGGCGTTGGGGGGTGTGGGGCAAGGCTGAAATCTCGAGTGCGATTGCGACCGCTGCGCGGTCGTTCGCGGGTAAACCCGCTCCTACGGGGACCGCGCAAGGCAGTGCAGATCCCGTAGGAGCGGGTTTACCCGCGAAAGGGCCCTAACGGGCCCAAAGAGGATAAGGCCTGGCGCTTAGTTGTAGCCAGCCCGATCCATCAGGCGAATGGCTTCAGCCTGGCGCTTGCCGGCAATTTCCACCGGAATGCTGTCGGCCTTGAAGCTGCCCCACGCCGCCACTTCCTCCGATGGCTTCACCTTCGGGTTGGCCGGGAACTCCTGGTTGATATCAGCAAACAGCTTTTGCGCTTCTTCGCCGGTCATCCATTCCACCAGTTTCTTCGCGGCCTCCGGGTGTGGCGCATGCTTGGTCAGGCCAATACCCGACAGGTTCACGTGCACACCACGGTCACCCTGGTTGGGCCAGAAGATCTTCACCGGCAGGTTCGGGTTCTGCTTGTGCAGACGGCCGTAGTAGTAGGTGTTGACCACGCCCACATCACACTGCCCGGCCTCGATGGCCTGGATCACCGCGTTGTCGTCGGAGAACACATCGGTGGACAGGTTGTTGACCCACCCTTTGACGATTTGCTCGGTCTTGGCCTCACCGTGGGTTTCGATCAGGGTGGCGGTCAGCGACTGGTTGTACACCTTCTTGGCCGTACGCAGGCACAGACGGCCTTCCCACTGTTTGTCAGCCAGGGCTTCGTAGGTGCTCAACTCCTCGGGTTTGACCCGCTCGGTGGAGTAGATGATGGTGCGGGCACGCAGGCTCAGGCCGGTCCAGTCATGGGACGAGGCGCGGTACTGCGACGGGATGTTCTGGTCGATGACGTCGGACTTGATCGGCTGCAGGATGCCCATCTGCTCGGCCTGCCACAGGTTGCCTGCATCGACGGTCAGCAGCAGGTCGGCCACGCCGTTGTCGCCCTCGGCCTTGATGCGCTGCATCAGCGGGGCTTCCTTGTCGGTGATGAACTTGATCTTGACCCCGGTCTTGGCGGTATAGGCATCGAACACCGGCTTGATCAGCTCGTCGATGCGCGAGGAGTACACCACCACTTCGTCCGCTGCCTGGGCAGTGCCGCCGAACAGGGTCAGGGCCAAGGCGGCCAGTAGGGGCTTGCGTGGCAACATGAAATGCACTCCTCGATCGTATGAGAGGTGCGAATGGTAGTGAATCCCATTTTCTGGCTCACCTACCTAGCCGTTACCGGATGTTGCAAAGGGCTGCCACAGGTGATTGCGCCACACTGTGGGAGCGGCCTAGTGTCGCGAAAGGGCCGCAGAGCGGCCCCGGCACTCTCAAGCCTTGGCCAGATCTGGCAGGTCACCACTCAAACCCAACGCCTGGCGCACAAACAGCGCCTTGGCCTCCGGCATCTGCTCCACCAGTTTCAACCCGCTGTTGCGCAACCAGCGCAACGGCAGCGGATCGGCCTGGAACAACCTCTCGAAGCCCTCCATCGCCGCCATCAACGCCAGGTTGTGTGGCATGCGCCGGCGCTCGTAACGGCTCAACACCTTCACATCGGCCAGTCTCTCGCCGCGCTCGCAAGCATTGACCAGCACCTCGGCCAGCACCGCCGCGTCGAGGAAGCCGAGGTTCACACCCTGCCCGGCCAGCGGGTGGATGGTGTGCGCGGCATCGCCAATCAATGCCAGGCCTTCACCCACATAGCGCTTGGCGTGGCGCTGACGCAGCGGCACGCATACCCTTGGGTCGGCCTGCAACACGTCGCCCAGGCGGCCCTCGAAGGCACGCCCGAGGGCTTGCAGGAAGGCCGCTTCATCCATCGCCATCAGCTGCTCGGCATGCTCCGGAGTGGTCGACCATACGATTGAGCACCAGTCTTGCTGGCCATCGCGGCTCAAGGGCAAAAAGGCCAATGGCCCTTCGTCAGTGAAGCGCTGCCAGGCCGTGGCCTGGTGCCCGGCGCTGCAACGCACGCTGGTGACAATGGCATGGTGCAGGTAGTCCCATTCGCGGGTTTCGCAGCCGGCCAGACGCCGCACCGCCGAATTGGCACCGTCGGCAGCGATCACCAATGGCGCACGCAGTTGCCGGCCATCCGCCAGGGTCAGTAGCCACTCATCGCCGGAGCGACGCAATTGCTCCAGCCGCGCATTGGCCAGCAGGCCGATGTCGCTGTCGTGCAGGCGCTCCAGCAGGCCGTCCTGCACCACCCGGTTCTCGACGATATGGCCGAGCACCTGGGCATGCACACTGGCCGCCGAGAAGTGAATCTGCCCGGTGCCGCTGCCATCCCACACATGCATGTCGGAATACGGCGTGGCGCGTCGCTGGGCAATGCCGTCCCAAGCGCCAAGGCGCTCGAGGATGCGCTGGCTGGCCGCCGATAGCGCGCTGACACGCGGCTCGAACGGGGCCTGGGCATCGAAAGGTACGACCGTCAGCGGGCCACCGTCGAGCAACAAAATTTGCAGGCCACTGTGGCGCAACGCCAAGGCCAGGGCGCTGCCGACCATACCGGCACCGACAATCAACAGATCTGCGCGCATTTCCATGCCTTACGCCAGCCTCGCTTGCGGCTTGAGCCGCACGTATAGGGTTTTATCGACCCGCGCCACCAACTCGCCGGCGCCATCGCGGATATCGACCTGCAAACGCGGCAGGCATTTCTTGCCGGTGGCGGCCTGCTGGCGGATTTCGTCCAGCAGCGCATCATCGACGTGGAATTCGGCATACACCGGGCCTTTGCCCGGCGAGATGAAATCGATGCTGGCGGCCTTGTCCCAGACGATGTAGTCACGCCCCAGCTGCTCGATCAACAGCAGCATGTAGAACGGATCGACCATGGCATACAGGCTGCCACCGAACTGGGTACCGACGTAATTGCGGTTCCAGCGAGTCAGTTTCATCGCCACCTTGACGCTACGCAGGTCCGGGCTGATGTGCTGCACACGAATACCGGCACCCAGGTACGGTGGGTAGAGGTTCAGCATCCAGCGCAGCATGCGCGCCCGGCGCGCCAGTTTACGCGGGTTGCTCATGCCTGGCCCCGCGGATCAGGGCGGGTGCCCAGGCCCATGGCCTGGCGGGCGAACCAGCTTTTTGCCGGTGGCAGCAGGTCGAGCCCAAGCAGGCCAAGGTTGCGCCCGGCAGCCAGCAACGGCTGATTGCTGCCAAACAGGCGGGTGACCTGGTCAGAGAAGCCGATGGTCATCGCCTGGTCCAGGCGCTGGCGCTGATGATAGGCCTGCAGCGTGGTCAGGTCGCCAGGCTGCTGTGGCCCCGCCAGCAGCGCCTCGGCCAGGGCCTGCACGTCACGCAACGACAGATTGAAACCCTGGCCCGCGATGGGGTGCAGGCTGTGTGCTGCGTTACCCAGCACCACCAGGTGCGGCCGCACCTGCTCCTGGGCCTCGATCAAGGACAGCGGATAGAGGTGCCGTGCGCCTACCTGCCGCAGCGCGCCCAGGCGGTACCCGAACACACCCTGCAGTTCGCGCAGGAAGCTGCGCTCGTCGATGTCGGCCAGGCGTCGCGCATCCATGCCCTGACGGGTCCACACCAGTGCGCAGCGGTTTTCCGGCAACGGCAGCAAGGCCATGGGGCCCTCTTCGGTGAAGCGTTCGAAAGCCTGGCCGCCGTGGGCCTCACCCGGGGTGATGTTGGCGATCAACGCGCTCTGCTGGTACGGCGTGTGGCGCACATGGATACCCAACTGCTCGCGCAGGCCAGAGCGGCCACCATCGGCCAGTACCGCCAGATCACATTCCAGCTGGGTGTCGTCGTTCAGCAGCAGGCGGTAACCGCGTTCGATGGCCTGCATCGAGGTCACTTCGGCCGGGCAGCGCCAGCTCACCACCTCGCTGTCCAGCCCTTGCCACAGGCACTGGCCGAGCCAGGCGTTTTCCACCACATAACCCAGCGCCGGCACGCCCTCTTCCAGGGCATCCAGGCGGGTGGCGCCAAAGCGACCACGGTCGGACACGTGAATCTGGCGAATAGGCTCGGCGCGGCGGCCGATGGCCTGCCACAGGCCCAGTTGCTGATAAATCTGCTGGGTGCCGAAGGACAAGGCCGACGAGCGCGCATCGTAGCTGGGCTGGTAGCTGTCGCCGGGGGCGAACGGCTCGATCAGAAGGATCTTCCAGCCGCGCGCCTTGGCGCCGGCCTGCAGGGCCAACGCCAGGCTTGCGCCAACCAGGCCACCGCCGATGATCGCCAGGTTTACCCGGCTCATGCCACGGCCTTGCGGGCAGCCTGCATCAGCGCCTCGATCTCGGCGACCGTACGCGGCACGCCCGAAGTCAGGATTTCACAACCTTGCCTGGTCACTACCACGTCGTCCTCGATCCTTACCCCAATGCCGCGCCACTTTTTGGCCACGGCCTGATTGTCGGCGCCAATGTAGATACCCGGCTCCACGGTCAGCGCCATGCCGGGTTCCAGTACCCGCCACTCGCCGCCCACCTTGTACTCGCCCACGTCGTGCACATCCATGCCCAGCCAGTGCCCGGCGCGGTGCATGTAGAAGGCGCGATAGGCTTCGCTGTCGATCAGCGCCTGCACATCACCTTCGAGCAAACCCAGCTCCACCAGGCCCGCGGTGATGACCCGCACGGTCGCCTCATGGGCGTGGTTCCAGTGTTTGCCAGGGGCTATTTCGGCAAACGCCGCCGCCTGAGCCTTGAGCACCAGCTCGTAGATGGCCTTCTGCTCGGGTGAAAACCGCCCACTGACCGGGAAGGTGCGGGTGATGTCGCTGGCATAGCAGTCGATTTCGCAGCCGGCGTCGATCAGCACCAGGTCGCCATCCTTGAGCGGCGCATCGTTCTGTTGATAGTGCAGGATGCAGCCATTGCGCCCGGCCGCAACGATCGAGCCGTAGGCCGGCATCTTCGCCCCGCCCTTGCGGAATTCGTAGTCCAGCTCGGCTTCCAGGCTGTACTCGTGCAGCCCGGCGCGGCAGGCCTGCATGGCCCGCACATGGGCCCGCGCAGAAATGTCTGCAGCAGCACGCATCACCTTCACTTCCGCCGCCGATTTATACAGGCGCATATCATGCAGCAGATGATCCAGCGCAACGAACTCGTTCGGTGGCTGGGCGCCCAGGCGTGCCTTGGAGCGGATCACGTTGATCCAGTCCATCAGCCGGCGGTCGAACTCCGGGTTGCTGCCCATGGCGCTGTAGACCCGCTCGCGGCCTTCGATCAGGCCAGGCAGGATCTCGTCGATATCCGTGATGGGGAAAGCATCGTCAGCGCCGAAATCGCGCACCGCCCCTTCCTGGCCGGCCCGCAGGCCGTCCCACAGCTCGCGCTCGGGGTTGCGTTCACGGCAGAACAGCACGTACTCGCCATGCTCGCGCCCTGGAATCAAAGCAATCACCGCCTCGGGCTCCGGGAAGCCGCTGAGGTACTGGAAGTCGCTGTCCTGGCGGTACACGTGCTCGACGTCGCGGTTGCGGATGGCAACCGCAGCGGCGGGCAGAATGGCGATGCTGTTGGGGACCATCTGCGCCATCAGCGCCTTGCGCCGACGGGCATACTCGGCCTTGGGAATGTGGCTCATGGGCAGACTACCCCTGGTTGATCAGTGCAGCGAGGGCTTGGGTGCGGGTGCGGCCGGCTTGGCCAGTTCGGAGAACAGCAGCAGGGGCGCCACACGCAGGTATTCCATGACTTCCATGTAGTCGCTCTCGCCGTCTTCGGACTCTTCGAGCGCTTCCTGGACCTGCGAAATGGCCACCAGGTCCTGCAGCACTTCCTTGGCCTCATCGGACAAGTCCTTACCGCCAGCGTTCAGGCCGAAACCGGTCACGAAGCCTTGGCACCACTGGCCCAGAGCGGTGGCGCGATCGCTCAGTGCAGCATCATCGGAAGGCAGCAGCAGGACGATCGCCATGTCGTCGCTGGTCAGCTCGCCCTTGACCATTTCCTGCAAGCCGACCAAGGCATTGCGGACACTGTCACCAGGCTCGATTTCCAGCAGTTGGGCGGCATCGGCCAACCAGGCATCGGCATCGAAGCCGGCGCCGGCGCAGCTGCGGCCAATCAGCAGGCCGTGCAGTTCGGCCGGGGTGACAGGATGGCCATTGCTCGAGAGCAGCATGGCGAAAGCGTTGTAGGGCGATTGAGTATTGGGCATGGGCAGCTAGGCGCCAGACGGCGCAATGTCTAGAATGAAGACCTTGTATCCTAGCACCGGCAGGCGCGCCAAGACCATCGGCACTGGCCGTTGCCGCCCAGGGAGAGGCATCATCGCCAGGTGAGTCAACGACGGAGCGAATCGAGTGCAACCCACGCAAGAGAACGACCTGCAGGCACTGATGAGCCGATTCGAGTTGCTGATCGAACGCGTCGAGCAACTAAAACGGCAAAATGCACTCCTAGTAGCTCAGGAAAAATCCTGGCGCGAAGAGCGCGCCCACCTCATCGAAAAGAACGAGATCGCCAAGCGCAAAGTCGAGTCGATGATTTTACGCCTCAAGGCTCTGGAGCAAGACTCATGAGTTCAAGCAATAGCGTCACCGTGCAGATCCTCGACAAGGAATACTCGATCATCTGCCCGCCGGAAGAGCGCAACAACCTGGTCAGCGCTGCGCGCTACCTGGACGGCAAGATGCGCGAGATCCGCAGCAGCGGCAAGGTGATCGGTGCCGACCGCATCGCGGTGATGGCGGCGTTGAACATTACCCACGAAATGCTGCACCGCCAGGAAGACCGCAACGATGCGCCGGTCAGCGGCACGAACCGCGAACAGGTCCGCGACCTGCTGGATCGGGTAGATAAGGCTTTGTCCGACGACACGGATACCAAAATCGGCTGAGATTGGTATACTGGCGCCACTCCCTGGGGGATGCGCCAGTCGGTTATGTCCCTGAGCCGATACGCACAACCACGGGGGTTGCACGCTGGGGCCGGTGTGCATGTCCGCCCGACGGAAAGCCTTAACGCCCCCTGCAATCTCCACCTTGAACTTTCGGGTTCAAGGGCTACACCGATAGCGGTCTTATCGGGGAGCCTGAATTTTCTTGCCCGCCCCCAAGGCGGGCAATTCGTTTTGGCCGACTTTTTTCAAGCTTTGTACGACGATTCACCGCGCAGGCACTGTTCGTACAAAGCCAGCACATCTGGGATTGCCCGTGCCATGACCGAAAACGTGCCGCTCACCCGCCCCCAGCTACGTCGCCTGCTTCGCAATGCCCGCCGCGCCCTTACCCCTGCCCAGCAACGCCAGGCCACCCTCGGCCTGTACCGCCAGCTGGCGCAACACCCCTTGTTCCGCCGCGCCCGCCACATTGCCCTGTACCTGCCCAACGACGGTGAAATCGACCCTCGCCTGCTGATGCGCGAAGCCCAGCGTCGCGGCAAGTGCATCTACCTGCCGGTGCTGCATGCCTGGCCGCGCACGCGCATGGTGTTCCAGCGTTTTGAGCAGGGTGAGAAGCTCAAGCCCAACCGCTTTCGTATTCCAGAGCCGATTATCGATCGCAAACGCCAGCGGCCAATCTGGGCGCTGGATCTGATTCTGCTACCGCTGGTCGGTTTTGACGAAGTGGGCGGCCGCTTGGGTATGGGCGGTGGCTTCTATGATCGCAGCCTGGCCTACCAGGCGCGTCGGCAAACCTGGAAAAAACCGTTGCTGCTGGGGCTGGCGCATGAATGCCAGAAGGTCGAGCGGCTGGCGCAGGCCAGTTGGGATGTTCCGCTGCAGGGCACGGTCTCGGACCGTGGCTGGTACCTGGCGCCACGTTGAGCGGCGCCAGCGGGGGGTATCAACGTTGTGGCTGGCTGGCGTCGACCGGCATCTGATAGGCGTTGTCCAGCTTGCGCTCCCAGAACCCTTGCGCATAACCGGTAGTGACCACACCCAGGCCAAAAATGAACACCAGGATCCACAGCAGATCCGGCTTTTTACGTTGATTCATCGAAGATTGCCCCCCAGGCAAACTGTTCAGTACTCGGCGATATTCTGGGTACCGCCGGCGCACGCGCTTTAAACGGGGCGCATTTTCCGACAACATGCGTCCGCACGCAAACCTTGACGCCAACCGGCTGTCGGTTTCGTGCAACAGGTTATTTCAAACCTTTTCAGGAACAGCATCCATGGCTTATTGGCTGATGAAATCCGAGCCCGACGAGCTCTCCATCGAAGCCCTCGCACGCTTGGGCGAAGCACGCTGGGACGGCGTGCGTAACTATCAGGCGCGTAATTTTTTGCGGGCCATGAGCGTGGGTGACGAATTCTTCTTCTACCACTCCAGCTGCCCGCAACCCGGCATCGCCGGCATTGCCAGAATCACCCGCGCGGCCTACCCCGACCCGACCGCGCTGGACCCGGAAAGCCATTATCACGATGCCAAGGCCACGACCGACAAGAACCCGTGGAGCGCGGTGGATGTGGCCCACGTACAAACCTTCCCAAGGGTGCTGGAACTGGGGCGGCTGAAACAGCAGGCCGGTCTGGTCGAGTTGCCGCTGGTGCAAAAAGGCAGCCGCCTGTCGGTCATGCCGGTAACGCCCGAGCAATGGGCGGTGATTGTCGCGTTGCGCTGAATGCGCAGCTAAGGTCAAGGGCTTGACCGATATCAACACGCCACACATGGCCGCCAGGCATGATGTACCGTGCATGACCGCAAGGATGCAGAACGATGAACCGATACGCCCCTAGAATCTTCGCCACTGCACTGATCGCACTGCTCGCTGCAGCCGGCGGGCTGGGGTACTGGAAGTCGCTCCACGACCAGTTGCCCGAAGGCCTGAGCATGGGCAACGGCCGCCTTGAAGCCACCGAAGTGCAGATCGCCAGCAAGATCCCCGGTCGCCTGGCCGAAGTACTGGTCGATGAAGGCGACAACGTGACCCGTGGCCAGCTACTGGCACGCATCGACACACGCACCATGGAAGCCCAGCGCAGCCAGGCCGAAGCCGAAGTGCTGCGCGCCCGGGAAAACTACGCCGCCGCACAGGCCACCGTGCAACTGCGCCAGAGTGAACTGCTGTTGGCCAGCCAGGAGCTCAAGCGCGTACGCGAAATCTTCCAGCGCAAGTTCGCCAGCCAGCAGTTGCTCGACCAACAGCAGGCGCGCTTTGACACGGCCAACGCAGCAGTAGTCGCTGCCCGCGCCCAACTGGCAGCGATCAAGGCCGCCATTGGCGCCGCCGAAGCCCAAGTGGCGCAGCTCACCAGCGAAATCGACGACAGCAGCCTGCGTGCGCCCATCAACGGCATCATCCAGCTGCGCCTGGCCGAACCAGGTGAAGTGCTGGGTGCCGGCGGCCGTGTGCTGATGCTGATCGACCCCAGCGACCAGTACATGAACCTGTACCTGCCGGCGTCCACCAGCGGCCGGCTGACCGTAGGCGACCAGGCGCGCATCGTGCTCGACGCCCTGCCCGAGCGCGCGCTGCCGGCCAAGGTGGCCTTTGTCGCAGCCAAGGCCCAGTTCACCCCCAAACAGGTGGAAACCCGCGACGAACGGCAAAAGCTGGTGTTCCGGGTCAAACTGCGCCTGAGCGACCCGGGCGCCGTACCGCAAGCCAAACCAGGCATGCCAGGCGCCGGCTATGTACGCACGGCTGAGGTGGACTGGCCGGCCAACCTGCAATGAACGCCCCGGCGCTGCTGGCCGAAGGCATCAGCCACCGTTACGGCGACCTGATAGCCCTCCACCCACTAGGCTTCAGCCTTCCTGTGGGTACCCGATGCGCGCTGATCGGCCCTGACGGGGCTGGCAAATCGACCCTGCTGGGGCTGATCGCCGGCGTGAAACGCCTACAGCAGGGAGAGCTGCAGGTGCTGGGCGGCTCGATCCGCCAACGCCGCCATCGCACGGCGCTCTACCCCAAAGTGGCGTTCATGCCGCAGGGGCTGGGCAACAACCTGTACCCGGAACTGTCGATCAGCGAGAACATCCGTTTTTTCGCCACCCTGTTCGGGCTGGGCCGCCGCGAGAGTGAGCAGCGCATGGCCAATCTGTTGCAGGCCACCGACCTGCAGCGCTTTGCCCAGCGCCCGGCCGGCAAGCTGTCGGGTGGCATGAAGCAGAAGCTGGGCCTTTGCTGCGCGCTGATCCACGAGCCAGACCTGCTTATCCTGGACGAGCCGACCACCGGCGTCGACCCACTGTCGCGGCGGCGCTTCTGGGAGCTGGTTGAACAGGTTCGCGCACAACGCCCGCAACTGACCCTGCTGGTGGCTACCGCCTACATGGAAGAAGCCGAACAGTTCGAGCATTGCCTGATGCTCGATGGCGGCCGGCTGCTGGCCGCCGGCCCTAGCCACGAACTGGCTGCAGTCACCCCAAGCGGCAAACTGGATGACGCCTTTACCCATTACCAGGGCGCGGGCAAGGCGCAGCATCAACCACTGGCAATCCCGCCGCGCCAAGCCACGGACGGCCCGGTCGCCATCGAGGCACATGACCTGACCCTGCGCTTTGGCGACTTCACAGCGGTGAACAAGGTCAGTTTCGCCATTGGCCGCGGGGAGATCTTCGGCTTCCTGGGTTCCAACGGTTGCGGCAAGACCACCACCATGAAAGTGCTTACCGGCCTGATGCCGGCCAGCGAGGGCAGCGCCAGCCTGCTGGGTCGCTCGGTGGACGCCAGCGACCTGGCCACACGCAAGCGGGTCGGCTTCATGTCGCAGAGTTTCTCTCTGTATGGCGAGCTCAGCACCCGGCAGAACCTGGCCCTGCATGCCCGCCTGTTCGACTTGCCCAAAGCCGAGAGCGCCCAGCGCATCGATGAGCTGATCGCGCGCTTCGACCTCGCCGCTATCGCCGACCAACCGTCTGGCGCCCTGCCCCTTGGTTTGCGCCAGCGCCTGTCGCTGGCAGTGGCGGTTCTGCATCGCCCGGAAGTCTTGATCCTCGACGAACCGACCTCCGGCGTCGACCCGGCCGCCCGCGACGACTTCTGGCGCCTGCTGGTAGAGCTGTCCCGCGAGCAGGGCGTGACCATTTTCCTCTCCACCCACTTCATGAACGAGGCCCAGCGCTGCGATCGTATTTCGCTGATGCACGCCGGGCGGGTGCTGGCCTGCGACACGCCCGATGCCCTGCAGCACCAGTACCAGGGCGACACGCTGGAAGACGCGTTCGTCCGCTGCCTGGAACAGGCCCAGGAACTGGCGCCAGCCGCCACCGACAGCAGCGTGCTGGAACAGGCGTCCACCCCCACCCTACCGCTGCGCCAGGGCTTCAGCCTGCGCCGCCTGCTGGCAGTGGCCGGCCGTGAGGGCAAGGAGCTGCTGCGCGACAAGGTGCGCCTGGCCTTCGCCTTACTGGGTGCAGTGTTCATGATGGTGATCTTCGGCTACGGCATTTCACTGGATGTGGAAAACCTCGCCTTTGCCGTGCACGATCAGGACCAGAGCCCGCAAAGTCGTGCCTACCTCGAAGCCTTCCGTGGCTCACGCTACTTTGCCGAACAGGCACCGATCCGCGACAGCAGCGAGCTGCACCAGCGCCTGCAACGCTCGGAAATCAAACTGGCACTGGAGATTCCGCCAGGCTTTGGCCGCGACCTGTACGCAGGACGCCAGCCGGTGGTGGCTGCCTGGCTCGACGGTGGCATGCCGTTCCGCGCAGAAACCAGCCGCAACTACGTGGAAGCCGTGCACCAGGCCAACCTGGAGCAACTGGCAAAGGCCAGCCCACGACCGCAGCCGCGCCAGGAGCTGGTGCGCCTGGAAACGCGTTTCCGCTACAACCAGGATGTGGTCAGCGTGAACGCCATCGGCCCGGGCGTGATGGCACTGATACTAGCCTTCATTCCGGCCATGCTCACGGCACTGGGCATCGTGCGCGAGAAGGAGCTCGGCTCCATCACCAACTTCTACGCCACACCCCTCACCCGCCTGGAATTCCTGCTTGGCAAGCAGATGCCCTACCTGGCTGTGAGCCTGGTCAACCTGGCGCTGCTGGTGGCGATGAACCGCTGGCTGTTCGCCGTACCGCTCAAGGGCAGCGTACTGGCTTTGGCATGTGGCGGCGTGGCCTACCTGCTGGCAACCACCAGCCTGGGCCTGCTGATTTCGGCATTCACCCGCACCCAGATCGCCGCCATTCTTGGCACCATGATCATTACCAGCCTGCCGACCATCCAGTTTTCCGGGCTGATCGTGCCACGCTCGTCGCTGGACGGCGCGGCAGCGGTGATGGGCCAGTTGTTCCCGGCGGGCTACTTCCTCGACATCGCAGTCGGCACCTTCACCAAGGCCTTAGGCCTGCGCGAGTTGTGGCCGCAGTGCCTGATCCTGCTGAGCTTCTTTGCCGCATTCACCGGCCTGAGCCTGGCAATGCTGAAAAAGCAGGAGGCCTGACATGTCGCGCCTGAACCACACCCTGCGCCTGGGCCTGAAAGAACTGACCAGCCTGCGCCATGACAGCGTCCTGCTGCTGTTCCTGCTATATGCCTTCAGCGTGGCGATCTACATGCCGGCAGCCGGCTCGGTGATCGGCGTACACAACGCCAGCGTGGCGGTGGTGGATGAAGACCATAGCCTGCTCTCGCGCAAGCTCAGCGAAGCCCTGCAACCGCCCGAGTTCCAGCCAGCCGTGCCGCTGCCTCCGCAGCGCCTGGACCAGGCCATGGACAGCGGCCAGTACACCTTCGTCATCAACATACCGGTGAACTTCCAGAGCGACCTGCTGGCCGGGCGCTCGCCGGAGCTGCAGATCAACGTCGATGCTACAGCCATGAGCCAAGCGTTCATGGGCGCCGGCTACATCGGCCGCATCTTCGAGCGCGAGCTGCTCGACTACAGCCAGCGTGGTAACGAGCAAAGCCCGGTGCTGATCAACCCCAAGGCGCTGTTCAACCCCAACCTGGAGGGGGGCTGGTTTCTGGCCGTGATCCAGATCGTCAACAACATCACCATCCTGGCGATCATCCTCACCGGGACCGCGCTGCTGCGCGAGCGTGAGCATGGTACCCTCGACCACCTGCTGGTGCTGCCGTTGACCGCGCTGGAGATCATGCTGGCCAAGATCGGCAGCAACGCGCTGGTGGTAGTGATCTGCACCTGGATTTCTTTGGTGGTAGTCGTCAAAGGTGCACTGGGCGTGCCGCTGTCTGGCTCGATGGGGCTGTTCCTGGCCGTGACCGCGCTGTACCTGTTCGCCAGTACATCGCTGGGCATTTTCCTCGCCACCCTGGCGCGCTCGACGCCGCAGTTCGGCCTGCTGGCGATCCCGGTGATCATCCCGATGCTGTTGCTGTCCGGCGGCAGCACACCTCTGGACAGCATGCCGCAGTGGCTGCAGTGGGTGATGCAAGGGTCACCCTCAACGCACTTTGTCAGCCTGAGTGCCGCAATCCTGTTCCGGGATGCCGGGTGGGCGGTGGTATGGCCGGATATCCTGGCGCTGGGCCTGATCGGCCTGGTGTTCTTCAGCGTGGCCCTCGCGCGGTTCCGCCGTACCCTGACGTCCTGAGCAAGGACGAGGGCCTGCGCAATCCCCACGGGGCCGGACTGGCAACTATCAGCGGTTATTGCACGATCAGGTTGTTGAACAGCAAGTCTTCAACGATCGGCTTACCCTCTTCCGCCTCCAGCACCTGCTGCACCTGTTTCAGCGCCTCTTGGCGAAGATGCTCCTTGGCCTCGACGTTGCTCATGCTGTCCACCGTCTGCTGGGTGAACAGTGCCACCAGCTGGTTACGGATCAGCGGTTCGTGGTGCTTTACCGTCTTGGCCGCTTCGTCGCCCGTCACGCGCAGGGCCACGTCAGCCTTGTACACGCGCAGCCGCGGGCTGCCGTCGAGCGCATAGTTGCCAACGAAGGGCGGGCTCAGACTGATGTAGGCGACCTTGGGCACCCCTTCCTTGGCTTCCTCGGCCATGGCCGCAGCCGGCAGCAGCGCCAGCACCATCAAGATCCACGCTTTCACGAATTCGCTCCTCAATACAGTTGGCGCCAGCTTACCCAGCACACCGCTCAAACCCAAGCCCGGGCTTATGCCGGCCCATCAGGGCGGGCCATGCTCGTTGACCTGCCAAGCGGCCCTCCTACACTTATCGGCCACTACCCGCAAAGGAATAGCCCCGATGAAAGCTGTGTTGTGCAAAACCCTGGGTCCGGCGCGCAACCTGGTGCTGGAAGAGGTGGCCAGCCCACTGCCGAAGAAGAACGAGATCCTGCTGGACGTGCAGGCTGCCGGGGTCAACTTCCCCGACACCTTGATCATCGAAGGCAAGTACCAGTTCCAGCCACCGCTGCCGTTCTCTCCAGGTGGCGAGGCAGCAGGCGTGGTGGCCGCCGTCGGCGAAAAGGCCGGCGCGTTCAAGGTCGGCGACCGGGTCATGGCGCTCACCGGCTGGGGTGCGTTCGCCGAGCAAGTGGCGGTGCCGTTCTATAACGTTCTGCCGATCCCGGCGAGCATGGACTTCACCACCGCTGCGGCCTTCGGCATGACCTACGGTACCTCGATGCACGCTCTGCGCCAGCGTGGCCAGTTGCAAGCCGGCGAGACCCTGCTGGTACTGGGCGCTTCCGGCGGGGTGGGCCTGGCGGCGGTGGAGATCGGCAAGGCCATGGGCGCGCGGGTGATCGCGGCGGCCAGCAGTGCCGAGAAACTGGCCGTGGCCAAGGCTGCCGGGGCGGATGAGCTGATCGACTACAGCCAGGCCAACCTGCGCGAAGAAATTAAACGCCTGACCGGTGGCCAGGGCGTGGACGTGATCTATGACCCGGTCGGTGGCGAGCTGTTCGAACAAGCGGTGCGCGGGTTGGCCTGGAATGGCAGGCTGCTGGTGGTGGGTTTTGCCAGTGGCAGCATTCCACAGCTGGCGGCCAACCTGGTGCTGCTCAAGGGCGCGGCGGTACTGGGCGTGTTCTGGGGGGCATTTGCCCAGCGCCAGCCGGAGGACAACGCGGCCAACTTCCACCAGCTATTTGCCTGGCATGCCGAGGGCAAGTTGAAGCCGCTGGTGTCGCAGACTTATCCACTGGCAGAAGCCGGGGCTGCTATCGAGAAGCTGGGGCAACGGCAGGCTGTGGGTAAGTTGGTGGTGCTGGCCAGGTAAGGCAGTACCGGCCTCTTCGCGGTCGCCTGTAGGAGCGGGTTTACCCGCGAAAGGGCCGGGCCTGCCGGCCAATTCCACCCGCCGTTCACCGTTGTCGCCACCACCGTATTCGCGGGTAAACCCGCGCCTACAGGGATTACCCGCGAAGAGGCCGGAACAGGTTGCTCACACTTCGCGCAGATTGTGGCAACGCCTGAATCGCGCTTCCAGGTTGCGATCGGGCATCTGGTGACTGCGCAGTGCATTCAAGGTCTGCTCGACATAGTCACGCGTGGTGCCATAACGCCCCTTGGCACTGGCCAGGATCTGGCTGAGCAAGGTATCCGGCAAGTTACCGGCATAGCACGGCAGATGCCGCTCCAGTACAAAGCCCAAGGCCTGCACCTTGCTACCATCGCCCAGGCGACAGTTGAGCCAGTGCGGCCGGTATGCCGGATAGGGCATCTCGCGTTGCCACAGGGCCATCAGTGAGTCGTCCAGGTTGCGTTCATCCAGCCGGTAGGCAAAGCCGCTGCAGGAGCCACCGCGGTCCAGGCCAAACACCAGCCCGGGCGTTTCCGGGGTACCGCGATGTTCATGCGACCACAGGTACAAGCCACGGTGATAACCATGTACCCGCGCGCGCTGGCGCTCCACCGAATTGCACTCCGGGCGCCAGATCAACGAACCATAGGCAAACAGCCACACCGGCCCACCCTGATGCCTGGACATGGTTGTTTTCATGGAGCTGAACAACTGTTCGCGAGTATGTTGCTGACCGAAATCAAGTGCCGGAGGGTATGAAACTTCCCAAGACATACTTTCAAGTGCCGACATAAGCTGCCGCCATTATTCCTGTGAACTACGGATGTAGCGAGATTCGATTACGCTGCGGCCCCAGGCCGCTTTACCAAGGGCGCTTGCAGTAACCATAGGCCAGAATTGCAGGAATACTCAAGCCCTTGAGCACGCGTTTCATACACGGCTCCGACGACTGGGAAGTACTGTTTCAGCAGCGGTGAAAGTTATTGGCCAAGGCGGTAACAATTACCGCCTTATACCGACACTTTCAAACTTCGGTTATTAACCGCGCGGCGCGTAGGCAAACACATCAGCACGCATGCGGTGCGCATCCATACCGGCTTCGACCAAGGCGTCGAGCGTGGCATAGATCATGTTCGGTGAGCCGCTGGCATACACATGCACGCTATTGAGGTCGGCAATGTCGTCGCAGACCGCTTCATGCAGCATGCCGCAGCGGCCTTCCCAGCCACACAGGTCGCTGACCACTTGATGCAGGAACAGGTTAGGCAGACGCTGCCATTCGTCCCAGTGCTCGATCTGATAGAAATCCTCCGGCCGGCGCACCCCCCAGTACAGGTGTACCGGGTGCTTGAAGCCCTGAGCCCGGCAGTGCTCGACCAGGCTGTGCATCTGGCCCATGCCGGTGCCAGCGGCAATCAGCACCAGCGGCCCGTCAGGCAGCTCGGCCAGGTGGGTGTCGCCAAACGGCATTTCAATGCGCGCCAGGCCATCTCGCCTCAGCTGGTCGATCAGTTGCACCGCACTGGGCTCACGCGCCAGCACATGCAGCTCCAGTTCACGCCCGGCATGTGGCGCGGACGCCAGCGAGAAAGCTGCCTGCTTGCCGCCCTCACGTTCGATCATCAGGTATTGCCCCGCGTGATAACGCAGAGGTTTACCGGCAGGCGCACGCAGGCGCACCCGCCAGACGTCGCCGCCGACGTCGACGCACTCACTGACGCTGCACGCCAGCTTGCGCACTGGCAGCTCGCCCAAGGCAAGCACACCGTCCCAGAGCAACACGCAGTCCTCCAGCGGTTCGGCAATGCAGGTGAACAACTCACCATGGTCGCGGACTTCGCCATCCTGGCGAACCCGTCCTTCAACCAACAACGCGGCGCAAACATGGCAATTGCCATTGCGGCAGCTGTTTGGGCAGTCATAGCCCAGCCGCCGTGCTCCATCCAGGATCCTTTCCCCGGGTTCAAGCGCCAGCACCGCCCCGGACGGCTGCAACGTTACCTGCATCAATCTATTCCCAACTGATCCCACAGCTCATCGATACGGCGGGTGACGGCCTCATCCTTGACGATGACCCGGCCCCATTCGCGTGTAGTCTCGCCCGGCCACTTGTGAGTAGCGTCCAGGCCCATCTTCGAACCCACGCCCCGACACCGGTGACGCAAAGTCCAGGTAGTCGATCGGGGTATTGTCAATCATTACCGTATCACGCTTGGGGTCCATGCGCGTGGTAATGGCCCAGATCACATCGTTCCAGTCACGAGCGTTGATATCGTCATCGGTGACAATAACGAACTTGGTGTACATGAACTGTCGCAGGAACGACCACACACCCAGCATTACGCGCTTGGCGTGGCCTGGGTACTGTTTCTTCATGGTCACCACCGCCATGCGGTACGAGCAGCCTTCCGGCGGCAGGTAGAAGTCGGTGATTTCCGGGAACTGCTTCTGCAGGATCGGCACGAAAACTTCGTTCAATGCCACGCCGAGAATGGCCGGCTCATCTGGCGGCCGGCCGGTGTAGGTGCTGTGGTAGATCGGTTTTTGCCGGTGGGTGATGCGCTCGACGGTGAACACCGGGAAACTGTCCACTTCGTTGTAGTAGCCCGTGTGATCGCCGTACGGGCCTTCCGGGGCCATTTCGCCCGGGTGGATCACCCCTTCCAGAATGATCTCGGCGGTTGCCGGTACCTGCAGGTTGCTGCCACGGCACTTGACCAGCTCGGTGCGATTGCCTCGCAGCAGGCCGGCGAAGGCGTACTCAGAAAGAGTGTCCGGTACCGGGGTCACGGCGCCGAGAATGGTCGCCGGGTCAGCGCCCAGCGCCACGGCGACCGGAAACGGCTGGCCGGGGTTCTTCTCGCACCACTCTCGGTAGTCGAGGGCGCCGCCACGGTGGCTGAGCCAGCGCATGATCACCTTGTTGCGGCCGATCACCTGCTGGCGATAGATGCCCAGGTTCTGGCGGTCCTTGTTCGGGCCACGGGTCACGGTGAGGCCCCAGGTAATCAGCGGCGCCACGTCGCCAGGCCAGCAGTGCTGAATCGGCAGCGTGCCAAGGTCGACATCGTCACCCTCGACCACCACTTCCTGGCACACCGCGTCCTTGACCACTTTTGGCGCCATCGACACGACCTTCTTGAAGATCGGCAGCTTCGACCAGGCGTCCTTCAGGCCCTTGGGCGGCTCGGGCTCCTTGAGGAAGGCCAGCAGCTTGCCGATTTCCCGCAGTTCGCTGACCGACTCGGCGCCCATGCCCATGGCCACCCGCTCCGGAGTACCGAACAGGTTGCCCAGCACGGGGATGTCGAAGCCGGTGGGCTTTTCGAACAGCAATGCCGGGCCCTTGGCGCGCAGGGTGCGGTCGCAGACCTCGGTCATTTCCAGGACGGGGGAGATCGGTACCTGGATGCGCTTGAGCTCGCCGCGCTGTTCCAGGCCACGGATGAAGTCGCGCAAGTCGCGATACTGCATGCAGGAGCCTCGTGTTGGCCGTATCGGTCGGGGTGCAGAGTGTAGCGCCGTTCGGGCCTTGTTTGGGGGTGAAAATGCATTGGGGCCGCTTTGCACCCCTTCGCGAGCAAACCCGCTCCTACAAGGGCCGCAATGACCTGTGTAGGAGCGGGCTTGCCCGCGAAGGGCCGCAAGGCGGCCCCAATCAATCCAGCCTGAAACGCTCGCTTACTTGCGCTTCATCGACAGGAAGAACTCATCGTTGGTCTTGGTCTGCTTGAGCTTGTCGACCAGGAACTCGATGGCAGCGATTTCGTCCATCGGGTGCAGCAGCTTGCGCAGAATCCACATACGCTGCAGCTCGTCGTCAGCGGTCAGCAACTCTTCGCGGCGGGTGCCGGAGCGGTTGATGTTGATGGCCGGGAACACACGCTTCTCAGCGATGCGGCGGTCCAGCGGCAGCTCCATGTTGCCGGTACCCTTGAACTCTTCGTAGATCACTTCGTCCATCTTCGAGCCGGTTTCAACCAGCGCAGTGGCGATAATGGTCAGCGAACCGCCTTCCTCGATGTTACGCGCAGCACCGAAGAAGCGCTTGGGCTTCTCGAGGGCGTGGGCGTCGACACCACCGGTCAGCACCTTGCCGGAGCTCGGGATCACGGTGTTGTAGGCACGTGCCAGTCGAGTGATCGAGTCCAGCAGGATAACCACATCTTTCTTGTGCTCGACCAGGCGCTTGGCCTTCTCGATCACCATCTCGGCAACCTGCACGTGGCGGGTTGGCGGCTCGTCGAAGGTGGAAGCAACCACTTCGCCACGCACGGTGCGCTGCATTTCGGTCACTTCTTCCGGGCGCTCGTCGATCAGCAGGACGATCAGGTGGCACTCGGGGTTGTTGCGGGTGATGTTGGCCGCAATGTTCTGCAGCATGATCGTCTTACCGGCTTTCGGCGGGGCAACGATCAGGCCGCGCTGGCCTTTGCCAATCGGGGCGCACAGGTCGATGACGCGACCGGTCAAGTCTTCGGTGGAGCCGTTACCGGCCTCCATCTTCAGGCGCTTGTTCGGGAACAGCGGCGTCAGGTTTTCGAACAGGATCTTGTTCTTCGCGTTTTCCGGGCGGTCGAAGTTGATGGTATCGACCTTCAGCAGGGCGAAGTAACGCTCCCCTTCCTTCGGTGGGCGGATCTTGCCGACGATGGTGTCGCCGGTACGCAGGTTGAAACGGCGGATCTGGCTGGGCGAGACATAGATGTCGTCTGGGCCGGCCAGGTAGGACGCATCAGCCGAACGCAGGAAACCGAAACCATCCTGGAGAATCTCCAGCACGCCGTCACCCGAGATCTCTTCGCCGCTTTTCGCATGCTTCTTCAGCAGGGCGAAAATCACGTCCTGTTTGCGCGAACGGGCCATGTTTTCGATGCCCATCTGTTCGGCCATTTCCAAAAGATCGGTAATCGGCTTTTGCTTGAGTTCAGTCAGGTTCATAAGGGGAATGACGTAATCATGTAAGAAGGGAGAATTAAGCTTCTGGCTTAATGAGGCCGCGCCGCTGGATGGCGACAGGATCGCGTACTGATTCGAATTAGGGATGCTTCGGCGACGGCATGTAGAGGGCACTGGAAAAGCAGTGCGAGGCCGAATGTAACACTTGCTTTTTTCTGCGTCTAGTGCTCTGAAAAAGAAAAGCCCCGCATTTGCGGGGCCTTTTCACATCACAGGTGGGCGTCGAGGAATGCGGCCAGCTGCGATTTGGACAGTGCACCAACCTTGGTGGCTTCGACGTTGCCGTTCTTGAACAGCATCAGCGTCGGGATACCACGCACACCGTGCTTGGCCGGGGTTTCCTGGTTCTCGTCGATGTTCAGCTTGGCGACGGTCAGTTTGCCCTCGTAGGTGGAAGCGATGTCGTCCAGAACCGGAGCGATCATCTTGCATGGACCGCACCATTCAGCCCAGTAGTCGACCAGTACCGCGCCTTCGGCCTTCAGGACATCGGCTTCGAAGGAGGCGTCGGTGACATGTTTGATCAGATCGCTGCTCATGGATATCTCCAGGGTCGTAAGCAAAAAACGTGGCCCATGATAGCCGCACCTACGCCGGACAGGAAGCCACGGACGATTGAGTGTAACTATAGTTGCGCAAGACGCCGCGAATCGAAACTGTCATATGGCCGTCATAGAATCGAATGGCACATTGCCTTGCATCAAGGCCAGTACAACGGCTGAGTGTCACGCGTTGGCGATAGCCTGCTATCGTGGCACGATTGCCAGGTTAACGACCGAGAACAACCAGATCATGCCGCATACCATCGCGAAGAACCTGTCCCTGATCGCCGCCATCGACCTTGGCTCCAACAGTTTTCACATGGTCGTGGCCAAGGCCCACCATACCGAAATCCGCATCCTTGAGCGGCTCGGCGAGAAGGTTCAACTGGCCGCAGGCATCGACGAAGAGCGCATGCTCAGTGAAGAAGCAATGGAAAGGGGCCTGGATTGCCTCAAGCGCTTTTCCCAGCTGATCAACGGCATGCCGGCAGGCGCCGTGCGTATCGTCGGCACCAACGCCTTGCGCGAAGCGCGCAACCGTAACGAATTCATCCAGCGCGCCGAAGCCATCCTCGGCCACCCGGTGGAGGTCATCTCTGGCCGTGAAGAGGCGCGCCTGATCTACCTGGGCGTGTCGCACACCCTGGCCGACACCCCCGGCAAGCGCCTGGTGGCCGACATCGGCGGCGGCAGTACCGAGTTCATCATCGGCCAGCGCTTCGAGCCGCTGCTGCGCGAAAGCCTGCAGATGGGTTGCGTGAGCTTTACCCAGCGCTACTTCCGCGACGGCAAGATCACCCCGGCCCGCTATGCCCAGGCCTACACTGCCGCGCGTCTGGAACTGATGAGCATCGAAAATGCCCTGCACCGCCTGACCTGGGATGAGGCCATTGGCTCATCCGGCACCATTCGCGCCATCGGCGCGGCCATCAAGGCCGGCGGCCTGGGCAATGGCGAGGTCAACGCCGAAGGCCTGGCCTGGGTCAAACGCAAGCTGTTCAAGCTGGGCGAGGTCGACAAGATCGACTTCGACGGCGTCAAGCCAGACCGCCGCACTATCTTCCCGGCGGGCTTGGCGATTCTCGAAGCCATCTTCGATGCCCTTGAACTGAACCGCATGGACCACTGCGACGGCGCCCTGCGCGAAGGTGTGCTGTTCGATCTGCTTGGCCGCCACCACCACGAAGACGTGCGCGAACGCACCCTGAACTCGCTGATGGAGCGCTATCACGTGGACCAGGGCCAGGCTGCGCGCGTCGAGCGCAAGGCGTTGCACGCATTCGACCAGGTGGCCGACGCTTGGAACCTGAAAGACGGAAACTGGCGCGATCTACTGGGCTGGGCCGCGAAAGTGCACGAAATCGGGCTGGACATTGCCCATTATCACTACCACAAGCACGGCGCCTATCTGATCGAGCACTCGGACCTGGCAGGCTTTTCCCGGGAAGATCAGCAGATGATGGCCCTGCTGGTACGCGGCCACCGCCGCAACATCCCCAAGGACCGTTACGCCGAACTGGGTGATGAAGGGGTCAAGCTGCTGCGCCTGTGCGTGCTGCTGCGCTTTGCCATCCTGTTCCACCACATCCGCGGCACTCAGCAAATGCCAAAGGTAGAACTGCACGGCGGGGACAACAGCCTGGATGTAGCCTTCCCTGACGGTTGGCTGGAGCAGAACCAGCTGACCCAGGCCGACTTCGCCAACGAGGCGGAGTGGCTGGCCCGGGTCGGCTTCGTCCTCAGCGTACGTTGAGGACCGGGTTGCTCAGGCGCTCCAGCAAGGTCGCCTGAACGCTGCGCGGGTTCTGGTTGCCGGTCGGGGTGCTGCGCACGTAGCGCCCGTCTGGCTGCAAGGTCCAGGCGTGGGTATTGTCGGTCAGGTAGCCTTCCAGCTCCTTCTTCACCCGCAGCAACAGTTTCTTGCCTTCCACCGGGAAGCAGGTCTCGACACGCTTGTCGAGGTTGCGCTCCATCCAGTCGGCGCTGGACAGGTAGATCTGCTCTTCGCCGCCATTGAGGAAGTAGAACACCCGCGTGTGCTCGAGGAAGCGGCCAATGATCGAGCGCACCTGGATGTTGTGCGAAACCCCCGGAATGCCCGGGCGCAGGCAGCACATGCCACGCACCACCAAGTCGATTTTCACGCCTGACTGGCTGGCCTTGTACAGCGCCTTGATGACTTTGGCGTCGGTCAGCGAGTTGAACTTGGCGATGATGTGCGCCGGTTTGCCTTCGAGGGCAAACTGGGTTTCCCGCGCGATCATGTCGAGCATGCCCTTTTTCAGGGTGAACGGCGCATGCAGCAGCTTCTTCATGCGCAAGGTCTTGCCCATGCCGATCAACTGGCTGAACAGCTTGCCGACGTCTTCGGTGAGCGCATCGTCAGAAGTCAGCAGGCTGTAGTCGGTGTACAGGCGGGCGTTGCCGGCGTGGTAGTTGCCGGTGCCCAGGTGCGCGTAACGCACGATCTCGCCCTGCTCGCGGCGAAGAATCAGCATCATCTTGGCGTGGGTCTTGAAGCCGACCACACCGTAGATCACTACTGCACCGGCCGCTTGCAGGCGGCTGGCCATCTGCAGGTTGGACTCTTCGTCAAAACGCGCACGCAACTCGATCACCGCAGTGACCTCCTTGCCGTTACGCGCCGCGTCCACCAGGGCGTCGACGATTTCCGAGTTAGCCCCCGAGCGGTACAGGGTCTGGCGCACGGCGAGCACGTGCGGGTCCTTGGCGGCCTGGCGCAACAGGTCGACCACTGGCGTGAAGGACTCGAACGGGTGCATCAGCAGGATGTCCTGCTTGCTGATCACACTGAAAATGTTGTCAGCGTTCGCCAGCAGCTTGGGGATCGCCGGGGTGAACGGTGTGTATTGCAGTTCCGGGTGGCTATCCAGGCCGGTGATGCTGAACAGGCGGGTGAGGTTGACCGGGCCATTGACCTGGTACAGCTCGCTTTCGCTGAGGCTGAACTGCTTCAACAGGTAGTCCGACAGATGTTTCGGACAGGTGTCGGCCACCTCCAGGCGCACGGCGTCACCGTAGCGGCGCGAGAACAGCTCGCCGCGCAGCGCGCGGGCCAGGTCGTCGACCTCTTCAGAGTCCAGCGCCAGGTCGGCGTTGCGCGTCAGACGGAACTGGTAGCAGCCCTTCACCTTCATGCCCTGGAACAGGTCGTCAGCGTGCGCGTGGATCATCGACGACAGGAACACGTAGTTTGCGCCCGGGCCGCCCACCTCTTCCGGCACGCGAATAACCCGCGGCAGCAGGCGTGGTGCCGGAATGATCGCCAGACCCGAGTCGCGACCGAAGGCGTCCACCCCCTCGAGCTCGACTATGAAGTTGAGGCTCTTGTTCACCAGCAGCGGGAACGGGTGAGTCGGGTCGAGGCCAATCGGGGTAATGATCGGGGCAATTTCGTCGCGGAAGTAGCGGCGCACCCAGGTCTTGAGCTTGGGTGTCCAGTAGCGGCGGCGGATGAAGCGGATCTGGTGCTTTTCCAGCTCAGGCAGCAGCACGTCGTTGAGGATCGCGTACTGGCGCTCTACCTCGGAGTGCACCAGTTCGCTGATACGCGCCAGCGCCTGGTGCGGCTGCAGGCCATCGGCGCCGGCCTGTTCACGGGCGAAGTTGATCTGCTTTTTCAGGCCGGCGACGCGAATCTCAAAGAACTCGTCGAGGTTGCTGGAGAAGATCAACAGGAACTTGAGGCGTTCCAGCAGCGGGTAGTTCTCGTCCAGTGCCTGCTCCAGCACCCGGATATTGAACTGCAGTTGCGAGAGTTCGCGATGAATGTACAGGCTGCTGTCGTCCAGGCCAGGGACGGCGATGGCCGGCGGCGGCGCGGGCACCGGAGCCACAGGCTCGACCACCTGTTCCGCTACAGGCTCGGCCACCGGAGGCAGGTCTGGCGGGGTCTGCAGCATCTCTTCTGGAAGCTCCTGAGCATCCTTGATCGCGACAGGGCTTAGCACTTCATTATTCATCTGGCGTTCCTGAGGACGTTAACGCCCTATCATCTATTGAGCGGCAAGATAAGCGCCCATTATGACGCCCGTGTTACACACATGGGCAAGCCGTGGCAAGTGGCCTCTGGCATTGTCTGCGCTGGAAATGTTCACGTCGAGACACATTTGGACACTTTCACGAACGCGCGCGAAGGGGTAGGCTGCGCGTTCATTTCGCCAGCACCTCAGAAAATGCTTCAACAATTCCTGCAGGATTTCGGCTACTTCGCCCTTTTTCTAGGCACCTTCTTTGAAGGCGAGACCATTCTGGTGCTTGCGGGATTCCTTGCGTTCCGCGGTTACATGGATATCAATCTGGTATGCCTGGTGGCCTTCTTCGGCAGCTACGCGGGCGACCAGTTGTGGTACTTCATGGGCCGACGCCACGGGCGCAGGATCCTGGCGCGCAAGCCGCGCTGGCAGGCAATGGGTGACCGGGCGCTGGACCACATCCGCCGCCACCCCGATATCTGGGTGCTGAGCTTCCGCTTTGTCTATGGTTTGCGCACGGTCATGCCGGTGGCCATCGGCCTGTCGGGTTACCCGCCTCGCCGCTACCTTCTGCTGAACGGGATTGGCGCGGGCATCTGGGCAGTGGCCTTGGGCGCCGCCGCCTACCACTTCGGCGCCATCCTCGAAGGCTTGCTGGGCAACGTCAAACGTTACGAGCTATGGGTGCTTGGCGGCCTGGTGGCGCTGGGCGGCCTGCTGTGGCTGCGCCGGCGCTTCCGTACTTTGCGCGCGGAGCGCAGGGCGGCGAGCCAGGCCCAGCCCCCAGAGGCTGAGCAGGCTGTAAGCCACGAGCAGAAACCAGGCCAACGGCGCGACCACCGCTAAGCCCAAGGCGCCGGCCAGGTACAATGCCGGCGCATTCAGACACAACCGCGCCAGCTCCAGGCGTGCAGACCAGGGCCGGTTCTCCAGCAACGCGCCCAGCACGAACAAACCAAACGCCATCAGTGACCAGCCGAGCACCAGCGCGGCGGCCGACACCCGGTCGGCCACGTCCATCAGGTAGCTGCCCAAGGCCACATAAACCACGAACTGCGCCGCCACATAGGCTTGTTGCCCGCGCCCCAGGGCAATCTCGAACTTGCGAAACAGCGCCAGGTCCTGCTTGGCCTGTGGGTAGCGTGCGGCCACATCGGCCGGGCGCCAGCCGGTAGGCATGAACCAGATACGCAGCTTGTCCCACAGGCTGGTGGTGCGCCGGGCGTCGTGCCAGAGCTGGGCATAGAACTGCAGGTTGGCCCATAGCGGGTTCCAGCTGGCCAGCGGCGTGGTCACCCCGAACACCACCGGCTCGGCCGGGTCCTCCTCCTTGAAAGTGCCGAACAGACGGTCCCAGAGAATGAACACACCACCGTAATTGCGATCCAAGTAAGCAGGGTTTTGCGCATGGTGGACGCGATGATTGGACGGCGTGATCAACACCCACTCCAGCCAGCCAAGCTTGGGAATATGCCGGGTATGTACCCAGAACTGATACAGCAGGTTGAGCGAGGCCACGGTAATGAACACCAGTGGCGGCACGCCCAGCAGCGCCAGCGGCAGGTAGAACAGCCACGAGAAGATGAACCCGCTACTGGTCTGGCGCAGCGCCGTGGTGAGGTTGTACTCCTCGCTCTGGTGATGCACCGAGTGCGCAGCCCACAGCACGTTGCGCTCATGCCCCAGGCGGTGCAGCCAGTAGTAGCAGAAGTCGTACAGGACAAAGGCGAGCAACCAGACCCACCCTGCCTGCGCCGGCAATTGCAGCAGCGCCAGGTGCTCGAAGGCCAGGGCATAGGTGACCAGCCCTACGCCTTTGGTCAGCAGGCCGGTACTGGTCGACAGTGCGCCGGTACTCAGGCTGTTGATCGAGTCGGCCAGGGTGAAATTGTGCTGGCCGCGCACGCGGTCGGCGACCAGCTCTACGGCTATCAGCACAAAAAAGAACGGCACGGCCAGCAGTATCAGGTCCATGGGCGCGACCTCAGGCGTTATCCACCAAGATTAGGCCGCCCCCGCAGGAATCCCTATGGCGACATCTGCCAAACTAGAGGACATTTAGCGCCTCGACACTGGAGTAATGAGCATGACAAAAAAAGTAGCGGTGATTCTTTCCGGCTGTGGCGTGTATGACGGCGCCGAAATCCACGAAAGCGTGATCACGCTGCTGCGCCTCGACCAGCGCGGTGCGCAGGTGCAGTGCTTCGCGCCGAACATCGCACAGATGCATGTAATCAACCATCTGACCGGCGAAGAAATGCCCGAATCGCGCAATGTGCTGGTGGAGTCGGCGCGCATCGCCCGCGGCGAGGTCAAGGATATCCGTGAGGCCAAGGCCGCAGACTTCGATGCGCTGATCGTGCCGGGCGGTTTCGGGGCAGCAAAAAACCTCTCCAACTTTGCCGTGGAAGGCGCCAACTGCAGCGTGAACCCAGACGTGCTGGCCTTGGCCGAAGCCTTTGCCGACGCCTGCAAACCCGTTGGCCTGATCTGCATCTCGCCGGCGCTGGCGGCGAAGATCTACGGGCCGGGCGTGGTCTGCACCATCGGGAGCGATGCCGGCACTGCAGCGGCTATCGAGAAGATGGGCGGCACCCATGAAGCGTGCGATGTACACGACATTGTCGAAGACACCCAGCGCAAGCTCGTGACTACCCCGGCGTACATGGAGGCCAAGTCGATCAGCGAGGCGGCGGGCGGGATCTACAAGCTGGTGGACCGAGTGCTGGAGCTGACGCACGAGTAAATTACTGCGTTGGCTTCTTCGCGGGCATGCCCGCTCCCACAGGCCCAGCGCAGGCTTCAAGGCCACGCGGTACCTGTGGGGCAACTGCGCGATCGCCTGTAGGAGCGGGTTTACCCGCGAACACCGGCAGAGCCGGTGCCATCCACCGCGCCAGCCTGGGCTGTCGCCTACAGGAATCTGTCAGCCTTTCGAGAGCCGGGCAATGATCCGGTCCAGTGCATTGGCAAACGCCTGTTTCTCGCGTTCGCCATAGGCCGCCTGCCCGCCCCCCACCTGGCCCTGCTCACGCAGCTCGGTGAACAGGTTGCGTGCCGCCAAACGGTCGCCCATGTTGCGCTCGTCGAACTCACGCCCACGCGGGTCCAGTGCGGCCACGCCCTTTTTCACCAGGCGGTCGGCCAGCGGCACATCACTGCAGATGACCAGCTCGCCAGGCACGGCGTGCTCCACAATGTAATCGTCGGCCGCATCCATGCCGCTGGGTACCACGATCAGACGCACGATCGCAAACGCCGGCTTGGCCACAGCCTGCCCCGCCACCATCACCACCTCGAACTTGCGCTTGAGGGCGAACTTGACGATCAGATCCTTGGCCGCCTTGGGGCAGGCGTCGGCATCGATCCATACACGCATTGGACACTCTCTACATGAACTCAATGCGCCCATCATGCCTGAAGCGCAGCGAAAGCTGGAGCAGACCAGCGCTGGAAAAATGGCGCCAAAATTTCAATTACCGCTTATCCGACCCTGCCACTCAGGCTAAACTCGCCACAGCTTCAATGGCCTGCCCGAGCGCGCAATGAACCACCCTCACGAAATCCGCCCTGACCTGGACGAAGGCATCGACCGCAAGGTCCTGGCGACATTGCGTGCGCGCTTCCTGCATCTCAACCAGGGCCGACTGCAGCGGGCAAAGGAAGGCCTGTCAACGCGCCAACAACAGGTACTGTCATTGCTGCCACTGCTGTTTCACGTGAACCACCCGCTATTGCCGGGTTACGTCTCCGGCAGCACCCCCGCGGGCGTATCGGCTTACGAGCCAAGCGCCGAGCTGGTGGCAGATGCCCAACGCCTGGCCCGCTCGTTCACCTACAAGGCCCAGCATGGCAACCCGCCACGCCCGATCCACGGCCTGTTCCTGATGGGCAGCCTGGGCTCGCTGGCGCAGGCCGAGCACAGCGACATGGACCTGTGGGTGTGCCATGCACCCGGCTTGCCCGAACAGCTGCTGGGTGAGCTGCGCCGCAAGTGCCAGCTGCTGGAGGCCTGGGCGGCAAGCCTGGGCGCCGAAGCACACTTTTTCCTGATCGACACACAGGGCTTCGCCCAGGGTCAGCGCGATGGCCAGCTCGGCTCCGACGACTGCGGCACCACCCAGCACTACCTGCTGCTGGACGAGTTCTACCGCACCACCCTGTGGCTGGCCGGGCGTACGCCGCTGTGGTGGCTGGTACCGGTGTACGAGGAACACAACTACTACAGCTACACCCAGACGTTGCTGTCCAAGCGCTTTATCCGCAGCCAGGAAGCCCTTGACCTCGGCAACCTGGCGCACATTCCGCCCGGTGAGTTCGTCGGCGCTGGCCTGTGGCAATTGTTCAAAGGCATCGACTCGCCCTACAAATCGCTGCTCAAACTGCTGCTGACCGAAGCCTACGCCGGCGAACACCCTGCGGTGCGCTGCCTGAGCCTGGACTACAAGCAGGCAGTGTTTGCCAACCAGCTCGACCTCGACGAGCTGGACCCCTACGTGATGGTCTACCGGCGCATCGAACGTTACCTGCTGCAACGCGGCGAAACCGCGCGCCTGGAGCTGGTAAGGCGCAGCCTGTACCTGAAGGTGAACAAGAAGCTCAGCGACCAGGGCCGCAGCCATGGCTGGCAACGCCGGCTGCTGCAGCGCCTGGCCGACGAGTGGGGCTGGGACCAGCGCCAGTTGGCCCTGCTGGACAGCCGCAGCCAATGGAAAGTGCAGCAGGTTGCCGTCGAGCGGCGTGAGCTGGTGGCCGAGCTTAACCTCAGTTATCGCTTCCTCAGCCAGTTCGCTCGCACCCAGAACGCCAGCAGCCGCGCCGACCAGCGTGACCTCAATGTGCTGGGCCGGCGCCTGTACGCAGCCTTCGAGCGCCGCGCCGGCAAGGTCGAAGTGATTAACCCCGGCATCGCCCCTGACCTCGCCGAAGGCACCCTGACGCTGGTCCAGGCACCCAACCGCAAGGAGCCGGGCAGCTACCACTGGGAGCTGTACAGCGGCAACCTGAGCACCCATGAGGTGCAGCACTTCAGCCCGATCAAACGCTGCCGCGAGCTACTCGAACTGCTGACCTGGGCCCATCGCAACGGAGTGATCGACAGCAGCACCCGCATGGCGCTGCATCCAGGGGCCAGCGACCTTGGGGAATTCGAGCTGTTCAACCTGCTGGGCTGTCTGCGGCAAAGTATCCACCTGCCCTTGCCGACCGTCAGCGAAGTGCGCCTTTTGCAGCCCAGCGTTGCCGATGAGGTGTTGTTGCTGATCAACGTCGGCGTCGACCCGCTGCGCCACCACCGCGAGCTGAACGTTTTGATGACCACAGAGCGCACCGACGCGTTGAGCTACGCTGGCGTGCGCGAAAACCTGGTGCTGACCCTGGACCAGGTCACCGTCAACAGCTGGAACGAGGTGCTGGTCCAGCGCTATGACGGCGAACACGCGCTGGTGCGCTGCCTGCGCGACTTCCTCAACAGCCCGGCGCAGCGCGGCCACCGGCCAAGGGTGCGAGTACGCTGCTTCTGCCAAAGCCGCGCCCAGCCGATCGGCCAGCGCGTAGAGGAAATTTTCGACACCGCCCAGCTGCTGCGGGATCAAGGGCTCCACCACCGCTACCTGCTGCAAGTGGCCCACCACACCCATGTGCTGGAGCTGTTGCCCGAGCATGTCAGCCTGACAACCCTGGCCGAGCATGAGGCGCTACTGGCCTACCTGGGCGAAGAGCGAGGCACCTACAGCCCGCTGTACCTGGATGCCAATGCGCTGCAGGACCACGACCTGCGCCTGGTGCTGGAGCAAGGCCGGCCAGCCTGCATTCAGGTGTTCTACCGCCTGCAGGGCGGCTTGGCCGATGTGTATGTGCTGGATGAATACAACGCATTGTGGCAACAACGCCTGCCGCTGCATGACGAAGCGCATCTGCTGTTGCCACTGCAACGTTTTCTGCGCTCGGTGGTGATGCGCCGCGATGCCCGCCTGCCCCTCGATAGCCTGCGACCCGCCTCGCTGGATATCCACTACGCGCAGCTGCTGCCCACCGGCCCAGGCAAGGCACGCAACATCGAGCCGCGCCTGGCCCCGGCCGAGGGCAGCGACCAGCCTTACTATGAGGTACAGGCGATTATCCAGGCGGGTGTAGCGGGCGTGGCGCATGTGACGCTGTACTGCGACCAGCAGGAGTTTTCCGAGCTGGAACATGGTGAGCAGCTGTATGCGGTGGTGGCCAGGCAGATCATCGGTCAGCGCCGTGGCACAGCGCAGTACCGGTGCTATATCACCGACCTGGATTTGTCCGAGTTGCTGGATGACCGGCTGGGGGCAACGCAGGCCTACCTGAGCTACAAGCGGGTGCTGGAGCAGGCTTTGAATGAGGGGTTGGAGCAGGTTTTGGCGGAGGGCGCCTGAACTCGCAGCACAAGGCGGCGACAAAAGAGTGCATCTCTCTGTAGCAATAGCCTTGCGCTGCAAACGGGCCGCGAAACGGCCCCCTGGCCCTTACAGGTCGTAATCGCCCGCCGCCTCCGGCTGGTACTCCACTTCCAGCAGCTTCAGCTTGAGGGTCTTGCCCCCCGGTGCCGGCCAGTCGATCTGCTCGCCCACCGACAGCCCCAGCAAAGCGCAGCCAATCGGCGCCAGGATCGAGACCTTGCCTTCCGGCCCGGCATCCTTGGGGTACACCAGTGTCAGGTGGTAGTCCTTGCCGCTGGCTTCCTCACGGCAGTGCACCCGCGAGTTCATGGTCACCACGCCCGCCGGCACTTCCTCGTGACCGACCACCTGCTCGGCGCGGTCAAGCTCGTCCTGCAGGGCGAGCACACCCGGCGTACTCTCGTCGAGGCTGTCGATCAGACGCTCCAGACGTTGTACGTCCAATCGGGTGAGGATGAGGGAAGGCTTGGTGCTCATGATCCAGTCAGACTCCTTTGAACAGGCAGTTTTCAATGTGCAAATAAAGCAAAACCCCGCCCAAGGGCGGGGTTTGAGAAGGCTTTGGCGTCACCGACGCAGAACCCGACACTACCACAGCCGGGCAAATACTCAAGCCCCTGCGCTCAGTGTGCCTTAGCCTGCTCGCGCAAGACCTGGGCCTCGCGGCAGATCTGCCGGCGCCGTTCGTCATCGGCCGAGCGCCATTCGCGAATGTGCTCGACATGCCGATGGCAACCGGTGCACACCCGCTGTTCGTCCAGCCGGCATACGCTGATGCACGGTGACGGCACTGCAGGGCTGACGTTGCTGTAAAGCGGCTTGGGCGGCCGGGCCTGGGCGCTACTCATGTCAGATTTCGTCGAAGTCCAGCTTCTCGCCGGCCCGCTCCCAGACGATACGCTCGAGCATTTCACCCAGCAACTCTTCGCTCTTTTCGCACACCCACTTGCCGCTGTCTTCGTCGTAATCGAAGTGGAAACCACCGGAGCGGTCGGCAAGCCACAGCTGGCGCAGTGGCTCCTGACGGCTGAAGATCAGCTGGGCGCCGCCCTCGAACTTGACGGTCAGGACACCGGCGGAGTTCTCCATGTCCAGGTCCAGACCGCTCTCGTCGAACAGATCTTCCAGGGCCTGTTGGGTCGCGTCGACCAGATCATGGAAACGCGCTTCACTCAAACTCATTGCAGGAACCTCGAAATTGGCTGCGTTACAGGCAAGCCGGGCAAGATACGGGCGCTTGCCGCCGAATGCAAAGGTTTAGCCGTTGCGTTCACCGGCCTCTTCGCGGGCGAGCCCGCTCCTACGGGGGGCTGCGCAGAGGCTAAGCATAGCCCGCCCGGCGGACCGGTCCTTGCATAGGCAAGCCGCCGGTCGCTCGGTATACTCGGGCGCAATACTGCATTTTTCTAAGGATTTCACCCATGAAGCGCCTGATTTCCTCCTTCGCGGCGCTGGTCGCTGTTGCCTGCCTCGTTTCGGCCTGTGGCCAGAAAGGCCCGCTGTATCTGCCTGAAGATGGCGATAACGGCAAAGCGCACACGTCGCACCAGCACCAGCCAAAAGCCAAGCCGGCCCCGGCACAAGAACAGCAGCCCGAGCTGCAGTCCGAGTCCGAGTCCGAGCAGTCGCCAGCGCAGTAAGGAAACCAGATGAACGCTTTCAACTACCGCGACGGTGAGCTGTTCGCGGAAGGCGTGGCCCTGTCGGCCATTGCTGAACGTTACGGCACCCCCACCTATGTGTACTCGCGCGCCCACATCGAGGCCCAGTACCGTAGCTACGCAGACGCCCTGCAAGGCACCGAGCACCTGGTGTGCTTCGCGGTCAAGGCCAACTCCAACCTTGGCGTGCTGAACGTGCTGGCGCGCCTGGGCGCAGGCTTTGACATTGTTTCCGGTGGTGAACTGGAGCGTGTACTGGCCGCTGGCGGGCGTGCCGACCGCGTGGTGTTCTCCGGCGTTGGCAAAACCCGTGAAGACATGCGCCGTGCCCTGGAAGTTGGCGTGCACTGCTTCAACGTCGAATCCACCGACGAGCTGGAGCGCCTGCAAGTAGTCGCCGCCGAAATGGGCAAGGTTGCCCCGGTGTCGCTGCGGGTCAACCCGGACGTCGATGCCGGTACTCACCCGTACATCTCCACCGGCCTTAAAGAAAACAAGTTCGGCATCGCCATTGCCGATGCCGAGGCCATCTACGTACGCGCCGCACAGCTACCGAACCTGGAAGTGGTCGGTGTCGACTGTCACATCGGCTCGCAACTGACCACCGTCGAGCCATTCCTCGACGCCCTCGACCGCCTGCTGGTGCTGGTCGACCGCCTGGCCGAGTGCGGCATACACCTGCGCCACCTGGACCTGGGTGGCGGTGTCGGCGTGCGCTACCGCGACGAACAGCCACCACAGGTGGCCGACTACATCAAGGCCATCCGCGAACGCGTGGGCGAGCGCGACCTGGCCCTGGTGTTCGAGCCTGGCCGCTACATCGTCGCCAACGCTGGCGTGCTGCTGACCCGCGTGGAATACCTCAAGCACACCGAACACAAGGACTTCGCGATCATCGATGCAGCGATGAACGACCTGATCCGCCCGGCCCTGTACCAGGCCTGGATGGGTGTCAGCGCGGTCAAGCCACGTGCAGGCGAAGGCCGTGCCTATGACCTGGTCGGCCCTATCTGCGAGACTGGCGACTTCCTCGGCAAGGACCGCGTACTCAACCTGGCCGAAGGTGACCTGCTGGCCGTAGAGTCCGCGGGCGCCTATGGTTTTGTCATGAGCTCCAACTACAACACCCGCGGCCGTTGCGCTGAAATCCTGGTCGACGGCGACCAGGCGTTCGAAGTACGCCGCCGCGAGACCGTCGCCGAACTGTATGCTGGCGAAAGCCTGCTGCCGGAGTAAGCCCATGCTGCTGCGTTTTACCAAGATGCATGGGCTGGGCAACGACTTCATGGTCCTGGACCTGGTCAGCCAGCACGCGCACATTCAGCCCAAGCACGCCAAGCAATGGGGTGACCGCCACACCGGCATCGGCTTTGACCAGTTGCTGATCGTCGAGGCGCCGAACAACCCGGAAGTGGACTTCCGCTACCGCATCTTCAACGCCGACGGCTCCGAGGTCGAGCAATGCGGCAACGGTGCGCGCTGCTTTGCCCGCTTTGTGCTGGACAAGCGCCTGACCGCGAAAAAGCGCATCCGCGTGGAAACCAAGAGCGGCATCATCGTGCTGGACGTGCAGAACGACGGCCAGGTGAGTGTCAACATGGGCCCGCCGCGCTTCATCCCTGCCGAAATTCCCTTTGTCGCCGACGCACAGGCGCCAAGCTACCCGCTGGAAGTTGACGGCCAGTTGTACTCGATAGCCGCCGTGTCCATGGGTAACCCGCACGCCGTGCTGCGTGTCGACGACGTGTTTACTGCGCCTGTGCATGAGCTGGGCCCGAAGATCGAAAACCACCCACGCTTCCCACAGCGGGTGAATGCCGGCTTCATTCAAGTCATCGACCGCCACCGCGCCAACCTGCGCGTGTGGGAACGCGGCGCCGGCGAAACCCAGGCTTGCGGCACCGGCGCCTGCGCCGCAGCCGTGGCGGCGATCAGCCAGGGCTGGATGGATTCCCCGGTGTCCCTCGACCTGCCCGGTGGTCGCCTGCACATCGAATGGGCCGGCCCCGGCAAGCCCGTGATGATGACCGGCCCGGCCGTACGCGTCTACGAAGGACAGGTTCGTCTCTAAACGAGTAACCGCCATGACCGATCAGCCCAAGGTTGTACCCAAGCAGTCCGCCGAGCTCGATGCCGAAGCGGTGGTCGCCTACCTGCGCGCCCACCCCACCTTCTTCGCCGAGCACGACGAGCTGCTGATCGAACAGCACATCCCGCACCAGCGAGGAGACAGCGTGTCGCTGGTGGAACGCCAGCTCAAGCTGCTGCGTGACCGCAACATCGAAATGCGCCATCGCCTGTCGCAACTGATGGACGTGGCCCGCGACAACGACCGGCTGTTCGACAAGACCCGCCGGCTGATCCTTGACCTGCTCGATGCCGGCAGCCTGGAAGAAGTGGTAATGGCGGTCGAAGACAGCCTGCGCCAGGAATTCCAGGTGCCCTTCGTCAGCCTGATCCTGTTCGGCGACAACGTCGCGCCGGTGGGGCGCTGGGTCAGCAATGCCGAGGCGCAGCAAGCCATCGGTGCCCTGCTGGGCGGTGGCAAGACCGTCAGTGGCAACCTGCGCGAGCACGAGCTGGCTTTCCTGTTCGGTGAAGAACAGCGCCGGGAAGTAGGCTCCAGCGCCGTGGCAGCTCTTGAGTACCAAGGGCTGCATGGGGTTCTGGCCATCGGCAGCCGCGACCCGCAACACTACAAGAGCAGCGTCGGCACCCTTTTCCTCGGCTATATCGCCGAAGTGCTCGGCCGCGTTGTGCCACGCGTTACCCAGACCCTGCGCTCGGTACGCTGATGAAACGCCAGCTGGAGGCTTATTGCGCACACCTGCGCAACGAGCGCCAGGTGTCGGAGCACACCTTGCTGGGCTACCGTCGCGACCTGGAAAAAGTCATCGCCTACTGCAAAGAACACGGCATTGCCGAGTGGCAGGCGCTGCAAATCCAGCAACTGCGCCAGCTGATCGCCCGCTTGCACCACCATGGCCAGTCCCCGCGCAGCCTGGCACGCCTGCTGTCGGCAGTGCGCGGCCTGTACCGCTACCTCAACCGCGAAGGCCTGTGCCAGCACGACCCGGCCACCGGCCTGAGCGCGCCCAAAGGTGAGCGTCGGCTGCCCAAGGTACTGGATACCGATCGCGCACTGCAGCTGCTCGATGGTGGCGTCGACGACGACTTCATTGCCCGGCGTGACCAGGCGATCCTCGAGCTGTTCTATTCCTCAGGCCTACGCCTATCGGAACTGACCAACCTCGACCTTGATCACCTCGACCTCGCCGCTGGCCTGGTGCAGGTACTGGGCAAGGGTGGAAAAGCCCGCGTACTGCCGGTGGGGCGCAAGGCTCGCGAGGCGTTGCAGGCCTGGTACCGCTTGCGCGGCATCGGCAACCCACGCGACCGTGCAGTGTTCATCACCCGCCAGGGCAATCGCATCAGCCCCCAGGCAGTTCGGCTGCGGGTAAAGGCCGCCGGTGAGCGTGAGCTGGGCCAACACCTGCACCCGCACATGCTTCGCCATTCCTTCGCCAGCCATGTGCTGGAATCATCCCAGGACCTGCGCGCGGTGCAGGAGATGCTCGGCCACGCCGACATCAGCACGACGCAAATCTACACCCACCTGGACTTCCAGCACCTGGCCGCGGTGTACGACAGCGCCCACCCTCGGGCCAAACGCAGCAAAGGCACAGACTCATGAGCATCAAGCTGATCACCTTCGACCTCGACGATACCCTGTGGGACACCGCGCCGGTGATTGCCACCGCGGAAGTCGTGCTGCGCGACTGGCTCGAGGCCAACGCACCCACCCTCGGCAGCGTGCCGGTGGAACACCTGTTCGCCATCCGCGAGCGCCTGGTGCAAGCAGAGCCCGGCCTCAAGCACCGCATCAGTGCCCTGCGCAGGCGCGTGCTGTTTCATGCCCTGGAAGAGGTCGGCTACAGCGAGCAGCACGCCCAGGCGCTGGCCAACGAAGGCTTCGAAGTGTTCCTGCATGCCCGCCACCAGGTGGAGATCTTCCCAGAGGTGCAGCCGGTGCTTGAAATCTTGCGCCATCAATACATCCTGGGCGTGGTCACCAACGGCAATGCCGACGTCAGCCGGCTAGGGCTGGCGGATTACTTCCGCTTTGCCCTGTGCGCCGAGGACCTGGGCATCGGCAAACCAGACCCTGCACCATTCCTTGAAGCGTTGCGCCGCGGCGAGGTGGACGCGGGTGCGGCAGTGCACATCGGCGATCACCCTGGCGATGACATTGCCGGTGCCCAGCGCGCCGGGTTGCGGGCGGTGTGGTTCAACCCGCAAGGCAAGGCCTGGGCTGGCGATCAGGCGCCGGACGCCGAGATCCAGCGCCTGTCGCAACTACCTGACGTGCTTGCACGCTGGCGCTGACGGGGCCGCTTTGCGGCCCATTCGCGGGCACGCCCGCTCCCACAGGGACCGCGCAGGTCCTGAACCCTGTGGTGAACCTGTGGGAGCGGGCATGCCCGCGAAGAGGCCGGCACGGGCAACACAAAACCCACAGGCGTAAAAAAGCCCGCAGCGACGGCGGGCTTTTTTGCGATCAGCCACTCAGATAGGGCGGCTGCCGTACTTGTTGTCCGGCTTCTTGGGCGGGTCAGCGACCACGTTGGCCTCGACTTCCTGCACCTTGCCACCACGAGAAAGGAATTCTTCCATCGCCTTGGCCAGTGCATCACGCTCTTTCTGCTTGGCTTCCATGCTCGGCATCTCGTCTACCGAGACTGCTGCCTTGGATTTGCCCTTGGCAACGGGTGCCGGGCTGCTGTCGTCATCGCCAGCGTCTTCCACGCCGTCGTCAGCCGCCCCTTCAAGGACCTCATCACCCTCGTCTTCGTCGCCTACTTCGAGGTCATCATTTTCCAGATCGTCGTCGCTCATGTTCTACCTCATGACTTGCGAAAAGCAGGTTGGTTATAGACCAGTGCAGCCGTAGACCGGCAGCCACCAGTGAAAATTCAACTGGCCGTGGGTTAGGCCACTGCCCTTGGGTCGGCACTCCTGATGGGAGGCGGCACCCAGCAGGCCCTGCTCCTGGCAGGACCTGACAAATCCATTAGCCCCTGCTGGCCACACGCTATTGGCAAGCCTAGCAAAGGCTGGCGAAGTGTGTGGACTACTCGTCAAACACCCTTCGGCGCGCATTCTAGCGCGCCCGTGGAAAAAGCAAAGCACCATAAACGCCCTGTGGCTTGTAAGTTTTTTACCTACGTCACGAACGTGCCGAATAAACCGTTTGCCGTGCGGGAAATGCTGAAAAACTGGCAAAAAAATGCCCGGCAAGCCGGGCAATTTTTTACCGCGTCGCAGTTACAGGTTGTAGCCGCGCTCGTTGTGCTGAGCCAGGTCAAGGCCGACCGACTCTTCTTCTTCGTTGACCCGCAGGCCCATCACCACATCCAGCACCTTGAGAATCACGTAGGTGACGATGGCGGTGTAGACCACGGTGAAAATCACACCTTTGGCCTGGATCCAGACTTGCATGCCGATGTCGGTGACGGTACCGAAGCCGCCCAGCGCCGGGGCCGCGAACACCCCCGTGAGGATGGCACCGATGATGCCGCCAACACCGTGCACGCCGAAGGCATCCAGGGAATCGTCATAGCCGAGTTTGCGCTTGAGCGTGGTGGCGCAGAAGTAGCAGAGCACACCCGATACCAGGCCGATAATCAGCGCACCAATCGGCCCGACGGTGCCCGCAGCCGGGGTGATGGCAACCAGGCCAGCAACCACGCCCGAAGCGATGCCCAGAGCACTTGGCTTACCGTGACCGACCCACTCGGCGAACATCCAGCCCAGGGCGGCGGCGGCGGTCGCGATCTGAGTGACCAGCATGGCCATGCCGGCAGTACCGTTGGCGGCAGCAGCAGAGCCTGCGTTGAAACCGAACCAGCCGATCCACAGCATCGCTGCGCCCATCAGGGTATAGCCGAGGTTGTGCGGGGCCATCGGCGTGGTCGGGTAGCCCTTGCGCTTGCCCAGTACCAGGCAGCAGACCAGGCCTGCGATACCGGCGTTGATGTGCACCACGGTGCCGCCAGCGAAGTCCAGTACGCCCCAGTCCCACATCAGGGCACCGTCACCGCTCCACACCATGTGTGCGATCGGCGCATACACCAGGGTGAACCAGATGCCCATGAATACCAGCATCGCCGAGAACTTCATGCGCTCGGCAAAGGCGCCGACGATCAAGGCCGGGGTGATGATGGCGAACGTCATCTGGAAGGTGATGAACACCGCTTCAGGGAACAGCGCGGTGGCCGAGGTCAGGCTGTTGGGCGTGACGCCGCTGAGGAAGGCCTTGGAGAAGCCGCCAACGAAAGAGTTGAAGTTGAGCACGCCCTTTTCCATACCGGCGGTATCGAAGGCCATGCTGTAGCCGTAGACGACCCAGAGAATGCTCATCAGGCCGGTAATTGCAAAGCACTGCATCATCACCGACAGCACGTTCTTGGAACGCACCATGCCGCCATAGAACAGGGCCAGGCCTGGAATGGTCATGAACAGCACCAGCGCCGTTGCGGTCAGCATCCAGGCGGTGTCGCCGGAGTTCAGCGCTGGGGCAGCTTCCTCTGCCAGGGCAAGCCCGGGCATTACGAGGGACAATAGGGCTCCTAGCCCTGCGATCTTACGCAGAGTCATGTTGTTTTCTCCTGGGGCGTTGGGTTTGGTGAGGCTTTGTTGCTGCTTAAATCGCGTCGGTATCGGTTTCGCCGGTACGGATGCGGATTGCCTGCTCCAGATTCACCACGAAAATCTTGCCGTCACCAATCTTGCCGGTGTTGGCTGCCTTGGTGATGGCTTCGATTACCCGATCAAGGTCCTTGTCATCGATGGCGACATCGATCTTCACCTTGGGCAGGAAATCGACCACATATTCAGCACCGCGATACAGCTCGGTATGGCCCTTCTGCCGACCGAAACCTTTGACTTCGGTGACGGTGATGCCCTGCACGCCGATTTCCGACAACGACTCGCGCACGTCGTCCAGCTTGAACGGCTTGATGATGGCTGTGACTAGCTTCATGAAACTCTCTCCCGATTTGGTGGACTTGCCCCAGGAAAACAAACCCGTCTCAAGTCTAAGCGCAGCGGTTGGCTTTGTAACGCGTCGTCGGCATCCGGCTCCGCGTGCGCACTGCCTGGTCACAAGGAACTGCTTCAGTGCATGGCTCGTACAGGTCTTTGCAGAAACCTTGCCAGTTCGGACAAAGCGCCGAAAAACAGAGCGTTATGTGATTTGGTCGGGATTGGCCAGTCGCCAGCATTGGAAACATGCACAATTTCGGTGCGCCGAGGCGGGGCAAGCTGCGCGAAAAATGTGCAACTGATTGAAAACCGCACGCGCTCTTTGTGGGGGCGGCCTTGCGTCGCGATGGGGCTGCGAAGCGCCCCTACGATTTGTGCCTTGGTGCCGATATTGCCGGGGCCGCTGTGCAGCCCAATCGCCACGCAAGGCCATTCCCACAAAGGCCAATGTGCACTCAGGCGCCAGGTTTGTGCGTGCTACACTGGCGGCCATTTCTCCGTTTCAGTGGACAGCCCCATGCTCGCGCCCAAAGCCCTTCTCGATGCCCTGAGCGACCAGGCCTCGCGCCTGTTCAGCAGCGATGCCGCCCAGCCCCGTGCGGAACTGGAAAGCCAGTTCAAAGTGTTGATGCAAGGTGCCTTCAGCAAGCTGGACCTGGTCAGCCGCGATGAGTTCGACAGCCAGATGGTCGTACTGGCGCGCACCCGCGCACGCCTCGAGGCCTTGGAAAAACAGGTAGCCGAGCTGGAAGCGCGGCTGAACCCAACTTCACAGGATGAGTGAATGCAGCCCTCCAGCGCATACCCGGTACTGTTGTTTTCCTACGGCACCTTGCAGGATAAAGCCGTGCAACTGGCCAACTTTGGCCGTGAGCTGAACGGCCAGGCCGACCGTATGCCGGGCTACCGCCTGGACTGGGTCGAGATCACTGACCCGGACGTACTGGCGACCAGCGGCAAGTCCCATCATCCCATCGTTTCCCCCAGCAGCCAGGCCAACGACAGCGTGGCCGGTATGGTCTTCCAGATCAGCGAAGACGAACTGGCAGCGGCGGACCGCTATGAAGTTGCCGACTACAAGCGTGTCGCCGTCACCCTCGCATCGGGCCTGACAGCCTGGGTTTATGTGCGCGCCTGAGCCCCTCCGATGCAGGTTGAACCCGTAACGACTCGGCGTGGGTAAAGGCCTGTTTCGGTGGTAGCTCGCTTGCATGCAAGGTGCCACGGAACAACGCCGCCCCGCACTGAGTAAACAACGTCTTCACCCGGTTGTGCGAATTGAGGATCTGGGCCTGGATATCACCAATGGCCGTATCCCTTGGTTGCAAGCTGGCCGCTCGGTTGACCCATTCGATGGCGGCAAAGCGGCTTTGCTTGCGGGTGCCACGCCCCTGCATCCAGGCCAGCCCCAGTTCGGCGCTGGCACGCCCTGCAAGCCACGGGTCCGGGTGCTCGACCAGGCTCAGCAGGTAAGCAACCGCCTCGGTCCGCTCCTGCGCCTCACCAAACCGGCGTAACAAAATCCCCAGATGCAAACGCGCACGCGCGTTGATCTGCGGGTTGCCCAGCGCGTCGACAAGCAGGCGCCTGACCGCCAGCATGGCACTGCGCTCGTTCAAATCCTCATCGCCGTCCATGCGCAGGCAGGCCAGGTTGTATTTGGCCTGCCTGCTGCCCGCCTCCACCGCACGCTGCAGCCAGTACCCGGCGGCCTCGTCATCCAGGTAATGCGCCGGGGTGTTGGCCAGACAGCCATGGTGCAGCTCGTACAAGGCCAGGGCAGCACCCGGCAGGTTCAGTTCGGCGAAGCGTTCGTACAGGTAGCAGGCCACTTCATGCCGGTTGGCTGCCCACAGCACCCGTGCCACTTCAAGCACTTCGAACCCCGGTGCCTGGCCCGCGCACTGGCGATTCACCGCCCGTTGCAACCATAGCCTTGCCTGCTCGGCCGAGCGTGGCAGCGCCCACAGCCCAAAACGGTGCCCGGCCGCGCGTAATGCACAGGCAGCAGCATGTGAACGGCCGTCACACAGGCGCTCAATAGCGCCGTGTAGCAGTTGCCTCTCATCTACCATGCCATCGCGCAGTATCAGCTCGACCAAACAGCGAAACGGCACGCCCATGGCGCGGATGGCGCCAAGATCGGCATTGCACGCCACGCTCGCGGCAAAGTCGCGCATAGCGCCAGCATGGTCGCCCAATGCCCTGCTGTGCAGCGCCCCCCGCCATGCCAGAACGACAGCACGTTCCCTGGGCCTCAACGGGCGTTGTGACCAGTCTTCGAACACGTGCTGCCAGTCGGCGACGGCCTGCACCTTGTCAGCCTGTGGCAGCTTCAGCCGGCCTTCGACAGCCATCCAGCGCAGCGCATTACGCAAACGCTCGTCCCAGGTTGCGCACAGCGGGCCATTGACCAACAGCTCGAACGCATCGAGGCTGCCGCCCCAGCGGGGCAGCAGGTACACAGCAAGGGCCTGGATCGCTTCGAAGCAACCGGGGCGGGCGATCAGCGCATGGCGCAGCCAGTAATAGCGAGGGTCCTCGTTTTCATGGTCGACCCGCTTGCCCAGGTAGTGCGGCAGCGCCTGTGGCAGCTCGGCCAAGGGCAACAACCCATGCCTCACCAGCAACGGCGCTGCAGTTTCCTGTACCTCTACATCGGCATGGGCACTGGGCCTGAAGCGTGCAGGCTCCCCCTGGAACAGTTGGAGCAACCAACCAGGCTCATGGAGCTGCGCACTGATGCGCAGCATGCCAATGGCCGCTGCCACGGGGTGCGCAGAGCGGTCCATTGCACGCAACAGGTGCGCGGTGGCGGATTCACAAATTTGCGCGACCGCCAGCAAGCGTGCAGCGTTGCGTGGGCCATCAACCTGCACCTGGCAGGCCCGGTGGAAGCAGTGCATACCCATTACCACTTGTGGGTGGTAAGCCCTGGGGCACGCGTCAATCCAGGCTCTGAGCACTTGGCTCAGGGCCCTGTCGCCCTGGTTTTCCTGGTCGAGCAGCATGTGCCCTTCAATGGCCGCCAGGTAGGCCGGGAACTCGCCGGGCGGGGCTTGGCGCCATTGAGCCTCAAGCCTGTCGAAAAAGCGGTTGAGTTCAACGAATGCACTGGCCTGCACCAGTTCGCGAATTGCCTGGTGCGTGCGGGTGAGCATTTGCACGGTGCAATACCTCAAGTCCATTTGAAAGAAGACGCAGTGCCATCCCATGGCAACTGCGGTTGCCCAACAACACTAAGTCATACCTGACGACTGCGCAAAGCCTATTGGATCCATTTTTGCCGAAGCGCATGAAAGCGCAGGGAAAACCCCTGCCCTGAAAAACCACGACGCACACTTGTTGCGCCTGCCATGGCAGCACTGGCTATTCTTTGCCCAGCCGCAGGAAGCGGCATTTTCCAGCAACAACGGAGTGTTCATGTCTCTAGCTCTCGTCCACAGCCGCGCCCAGGTAGGCGTGCAGGCACCGGCGGTCAGCGTCGAAACCCACCTGGCCAACGGCCTGTCGGGGAAGTTGCGCCCGGTGCAGAGCGGCGGCGGCAGCAGGTTTTCGAAATAGCTGCAAAAATTCGGACTAGATACGACTAGTTAGAACGCTGCAACATCCACATCAAGCTGAATACCACCTTGACCATTTTAAAAATGGCAGTCAGGCAAAAAGCTAGCGGCCTATAACTTTAGGATCCGCCTGCTCCACCAAATCCTCCACAGAGGTAACCGCTGAGCACGAGATTGCCAAAGGTAGATTCTCATCTATCAAACGCCCCGATACTTTTAATGAATAGAAACTCTTCAATAAACCAAAAAATTTAGACTGATTGTGGCTTGCCTGATCATTTGACAAATATCGTTGGATGGCAAAGATCAGATGTGTCAGTTCGGGACAGCGCCGCGAGCGCGCCGTCAAATGAATTTAAGCGATCTGTCGTAGCCTTCCAGTCGGCCAGACGGTGATACGCATTGATGAACCAACTAAGGTTTCCACACAAATTTCCGAATGCCGAGTTAATCTGCATAACATCACCGAACATAATGGCCCCGGAGAAGAACCTCGGCACTGCCAGCAGGCTGCTGAGAATCAATGAAAGCTGGCTGTAACTCTCGGTAAAGAGAGAGAGGCGCATCTTCACTCGGATGGTGCGGCGCATGTTTGCTAGGCTCACATCGAGTTTTTCGCTAATGCGCTCCTTCTCGCAGTTTCGGCCTATAGAATCTCCCTGGACGAAGGAGCCGTCACGAAAGCGGAAAAGAAAATAGCGAAGATCGGCTTCGGAACGCTGCTGGTTGTTGCTCAATGACACCAGCTTGAAACCAATTTTTTGACTGATATAAGTTCCCAGCAGGGCATATATTATGGCAGCCCAGAACATGTAGGCTGGAATATCCACGCCCCACAACAGCGCGTCGCCAGAGATGCCAATCAGCACGATGCTGAAGGACACAACGCTGACTAATGTGTAGAGCAGACCACAGGCAAGATCGATGGTCTCGAATGTAAATTTGTTGATGTCCTCTGCAATCCGCTGGTCAGGGTTATCCACGCGGTGTTCAACATGCTTCGGTCGCTCGGATTCAACGATCCATGCCGAGAGGTAGTAGTTAGTCAGCCAGCGTCGCCAGCGGAGGGCGAACACGTCAACTAGATATGTGATAACTACAGAGCGGACGACGGAGAACAGAATGATCCCGAGAAACACTAGCACCAGAACGTAGAATCGCTGTGAGTCGAGTTCCTGAATCGCGTTGTAGAAATGCTTGTACCATTCGTTTATTGCTAGAGAAGTCGCCACGGCGAGCAGAGAAAGGATAAACAATACTATTAACGAGCACCAAGCAAATGTTTTCTCCTCGCCCCGCCAATACAGCGATAGCACGTAGAACGTTTTGTGATAAAACGAAGGGATACCAAGGACTTCCTGCTCCTTGTCCGGCATGTTCGCACTCATCAGGACCTCGCAGTTTATCTTATTTATTCGGCCATTTTTATAGTACTTAAATTGCGCGCTCTAAGATGTATTTCATAACGTCCAGAAGCCAAGCCGCCCCAGACTTGCTGCCAGCCTCAATCGAGCCACATGCCAATTATTTAAGGTCCTGATGTTTTGCTGTTCGGCGCTTGCATAGGCAGTTGTGGCATTAAGTAGTTCGGTCATGCTTCCTACGCCCGACCGGTATCGACCCTGCACAACTTGTAATGCTTGGACAGCTTGCTCTACCCACTTTTTGGTGGTTTCAAGTGCTTGCGTCTCAACGACCAAAGCCTGATAGCTGGCCCATAGTTCCAAGGCAATGCGCTGCTCGACTTCCGCCAGCTCCGCTTTGCTGGCATCGACTCGGGCTCGGGCGCTACGTACTTGGTAAGTGCGCTCGAACCCTTCGAACAAGGGGATATCGATTTGCAATCCGACACTGTTATCGCGAATGCGGCTATCTCCGTAGTAAGCTGCGGACTGTTGGGCCTGCGCATACGAAACAGACGCAACAAAAGAAATACTGGGACGACCCGCAGCTTCCTGCTGCTTGACCGTCGCTTTAGCCGCTTCCAGCTTGGCTCTGGCAGCGATAAGTAACGGATGTCCCTCGCTAGCCTGCGCAAGCAACGCTTCGACGTCATCGACAAAGTTCCTATCAGGAACCCTCGCCAGACCAGCGGTCAAAGTAATCGGTGTTTCCGGTGGCAAGCCCATGCGCAGCGCAATCTGCCCTTGAGCACTGCGCACCACCCCTTGCTCACGGACTTCGCTCAGCATGGCTTGGGTATACGCTGTTTGCGCCTGCAGGCAATCGGACAAAGCCGCCGCCCCGGCTTCATATTTGGCGCTGGCGTCTTTCAGATTTTCTGCCGCGAGCGCAGTAACCTGTTGCGCCGCGCGTTGGCTATCCTGTGCTGCCAGGGTGTAGTAATACAGTTGGGCTACTTGCATGAATGTCTGTTGCAGTTGGCTGTCTTTGGAAGCATTAGCGGCGACCAACAGCTGATGGGCATTGCGCAGGGTCGCCTCTCGCCGGCCAAAGTCGAACAATACCCAACTCAGGTTCAGACGATTCTCAAGCCGCCGCTGGTACCCTTCGGTGGAGTAATCCTCCATCTGTTTATAATTGGTGTGATTGCGTGCAAAAGTGATCGCCGAACTGGCACCAAGCCTAGGCAAGTACGCTGACCGGGCCACTCCTACCTGTGCAGCGAGAGCCCTCGCCTCAGCCCATGCCTGTCGTGTTAGCGGGTCGTGACAAAGAACCTCCTCGATCACTACTCCTAGGCTCAACGGCGGACGAGTCGGGATTTCATTGCATGGTCTAGACGTGAGATGGCCTTCAGGAAGCCAGTCAGCAAAATCTCCTTGTTTGCTCCGCAGGACATCCCTTGCGATCGCACCACCAGCCCAGACACAGGCCAACGTCAGCAGCACACCGGCAATAGCTGCACGAATCATGCTGCGCCTACTTCGTCGGTAGGCTGCTTTTCCATTACCCTACAGTCCTGAACAATCCGCCCCCCTTCGAGACGAATCACACGGTCCGCTGAAGCGATCGTCTCCGCTCGGTGAGCGATGATGATCCGAGTCACATCCAAGGCTTTTATCGCTAAATTTACGCGTTCCTCGCAGCCTGAATCTAAATGGCTGGTAGCCTCATCGAGAATCAGTATGTCGGGGCGTTTGTACAGGGCTCTTGCTAGTAGCAAGCGTTGTTTCTGCCCACCGGACAAAACGGTGCCCATATCGCCTACAAGCGTGTTGTAGCCCATCGACATCGCCAATATGTCCTCATGCATTGAAGCATTTCTGGCGCACTCCATGGCCCAGTTCAGATCAGGACTAGGCTCGAAGAAGGTGATGTTTTCCATCAGCGAGCCGGCGAAAAGGCAATCATCCTGCAGTACCGTGCCGATCCTGCTGCGCCAGATATCAATATGGAGGTGACGCTGGTCGCTCTCGCCCATGTAGATATGCCCCATTGTAGGTTGCAGTATCCCAAGCATCAGGTTGACCAGCGTGCTCTTTCCGCATCCCGAAGCACCAGTGATTGCGATGGATTGTCCTGGAGAGATATTCAGGTCGACTCCATCGAGCACCCAAGGTTCTTGATCCGAATAGCGATATCGCAAACCTTGGATGCTGATATCGAGCGCAGTCGGTGTCCAAGCAGTCATAGCCAGACTATTGTGCGTCTCCTCGGGGGGATGCAGTACGATGTCAGCCAAGCGCTCGCCTTGGAGACGCAGCATGTGCAACTCGAACAAGTGATCCACAAGACTGGCCACGCGGCCGACGAACTGTCCTTTGTAAGCCATGAAGGCCATCAGCACGCCGACACTGAACTTGTTGTCCAAAACCAAGGAGGCGCCAAATCCGATGGCAAGAAGGTTTTCAAGGCCGAAGATCAAACTGTTGAATTGGGCGTAAAGCAACTGCAGCTTCTGGGTGCGCAATCCCGCGTTGATCTGCGTCACCAACAGGCCGAGCCAGGTCGCACGACGCTCGTTCTGACGCTGAAACAACTTCAGCGTACGCATGCCCCGCAGCGTTTCCAGAAAATGGCTGTCTACTCGTGCGGCATGGACGATTTGCTCCTCGCTAGCCCGCCGAAGGGGTTGGTACCAGACCCAGCGTATTAAAATGTATAGTGCCATCGCTAGCACCGCGATCATGGCTAGCAGCGGGCTGTAGACTAACATCAGGATCAGGGTAGCTAGGCTCATTAGCCCATCGAGGATTGTGGAAAAGAAGGTAGCCGTCAGGGTCTGTTGTATTTTACCCACTGAGCCGAAACGCGAGACTACATCCCCTAAGGAAACTCCGAACAAGTCGCTCATCAGTCGAAAATGGGCAGCTTAGGGATGCCGAAAAGCCCGATTTTCAGTCGCTGATTATTGGATAACCAAGGCAAAGCCTTGGTTATCTGGACTCACGGGCGCACCTCTCCCGCAGCAGGCAATAATTGCCGGCGCACCATCCACAGATTCGACAGGGCAAACAGCGTGGTCAGTTGCGCCGTGTTCTTGGCCAAGCCACGAAAACGAGTCTTCACATAGCCGAACTGGCGTTTGACCACCCGGAACGGGTGCTCCACCTTCGCACGCACTTGCGCCTTGGCCTTTTCGATCTTGCGCTTGGCTTGGTAGAGCACGCTGCGTTTGCTCAAGTGCTTGTAGGTGCTGCGGCGGGCAGCGACCTGCCATATCACCTGCCGTCCCTCGTGTTCTGGCCGCTTTTCCAAGCCTGTGTAACCCGCATCCGCACACACGACATTCTCTTCGCCATGCAATAGCTGAGCGACCTCCGTCACGTCAGCTACGTTCGCGGCGGTACCATGAACGTGATGCACCAGACCCGATTCAGCATCCGCGCCGATGTGGGCCTTCATGCCGAAATAGTACTGGTTGCCCTTCTTCGTTTGATGCATTTCAGGATCGCGCTTGCCTTCCTTGTTCTTGGTCGAACTGGGCGCGTGGATGATGGTAGCGTCGACAATGGTGCCCTGGCGCAACGACAGGCCCTTGTCTTGCAGGTAATTGTTGATGGTTTCCAGAATGCCGGCCGCCAACTGATGCTTCTCCAGCAGGTGCCGGAAGTTCATGATCGTCGTGTCTTCGGGGATCGGAGCGCTGAGCGTCAGACGAGCGAACTGGCGCATCGAAGTGATCTCGTACAGCGCCTCTTCCATGGCGGGATCGCTCAAAGAGAACCAATTCTGCAGCAGGTGAATGCGTAGCATGGTTTCCAGAGGATAAGGCTTGCGGCCACCGCCAGCCTTTGGGTAGTGAGGCTCGATCAACGCCACCAGTCCACTCCACGGAACCACCTGTTCCATCTCGGCCAGGAAACGCTCGCGACGGGTTTGCTTGCGCTTACCGGCGTACTCGAAATCGGAAAAGCTCATCTGGCTCATGGGATGGCGGACTTGTAGAAGGCAGTTGGACGGAGGGCTATTTCAGCACAGGTCAGATGGGCTGTGCTGACTTGATCGGAGAATCCCTAAGTGACGTTTTTCAAAGTAGTGGATGGGCAGACGCAACAAGTGACTAAAGACGTTTGCCTGCCATTGCACGCCTAAAAGAGTGCTGATATATATTGTTACCCAATCCCGGACAAGGCTGACGACCTGCTTCATCAGCAAGAGCAGGGCGAAGCCGATCATGAGAGTGGCTAAAAGGTCACGATCCAAAGTTACGAGCACATTGTCGATAGTCCACTGTAGTAAAAGGGGGCTGACCAGCGAGAAAACCTCGAGCGCAAGAGCCAGAAGTAGCACTTGCCCTAGCGCCCGATAAAGCCCACTAACATGGCCCATCATGTGTATCAACCCGATCCGGGTCGGCGGCGATTGCTGCTGAAAGTCACTTTCGGGCCAGACCTCCATGGCAACACCTGTGAATCCCTTACTAACCTCGTTCAGACTCAGTTGACGAACACCTTGGGCGGGGTCGTGCAGAGTTAAGCGCTGACCATCGACAGCCTTCAATACTACGAAATGGTTGAAATTCCAGTGCAGCACACAAGGTAGTTTTAGTTTGTCAAGTTCATTCAATTCAACTCTAACTGCTCGCGTTCCAAACTTCAGTCGGTCAGCGGTCTGAATCAGATGTTTGAGGGTCGACCCCTTGAGCGACACGCTATACCGACGACGTAATTCCATAAGTGTGGTGTGATAGCCGTGGTAGTTGGCAATCATCGCCAGGCAAGCCAATCCGCATTCAGTCGCTTCCGTCTGCAGGACCAGTGATAAACGTCGCCCAAGGCGTAGGCTAATTGCGTCGAGATAGCTCATTTCTATTGGACCTACAGTTTGCCAGCCACGGTGTAAAGCGGCTCGAGCACCCACTCGTAAAGCTGACGTTTCTCTTGGAGAACATCCGCCTTAACCAACATGCCCGACTGCAATGGGTGGTGCTCCCCATAGGCAACCACTGACTGCTTATCGATATCTACGCGAATGCGATATATCTGCTCACCATCAGCCCCAAGCCCCGGCACACTTCCAGTCATGCTGCTGAGTTCGGTGACTGAAAGTGTAGAGCGGGAGATTGATCGAACATGCCCTTGGTATTGACCAAACTTCTGATAGGGGTAGGCTTCGTAGCGAAGTAACACTGTGTCGCCCGTTCGGATAAACCCGATGGCTCTACTTGGCACATAGAGTTCCGCTTGCAAGATGGAGTCGTTGGGTACGAGGCCCATTAGCAAGCGAGTGCTGTCAACAGTCTGACCAGGATCGGCGAGGATAGAAGTAGCGACTCCTGATTCAGGAGCAGTAATGAGCACTGAGCGCTTTGCTTCGCTTTCGATGAGTTCCTGTTCTACGGAGAATAATACACGACGAATACTAGACAGTTGATTTTCATGCAATGCCGGTAACCCAGAGAGCTCATTCTGCCGCTCGACCAACTGCTGGCGCAGCAATGTCATCTCGCGTATCAGGCCTTGCAGGGCCTGCCGTTCACCAAGCAACTGCGCCTGGCGTTGTTGCAGCTGATCCATCGAAATGTAGCCTTTGTCCATCAATCCTTGATAACGCTCAGCCGCATTGCCGGCCAAGACGACGAGTTGTTCCTGATTGCTTAATTGGTGCGCTAGTGTAGTTCGCTCCTGGTGCAGGCTTGCCAACTTGCTCTGCAGGCTTAGTCTATCCTCGGCCTGCAGCTGCTCTTGCTTGATGAGCTCCTCGTTCAACGAGCGACGACGTTGTGAAAGTTTCTCGCTGACACTGGCCTGCACTAGGCCGGAATCGCTGAAGCGTTCGCTGGATAATCTGAACAGTGGCGCACCTCGATCAACCTTCTGTCCTTCTTCGACAAAGCGCTCGAGCACAACACCATATTGTGGGGAGTGGACCCTGATCAACCCGGAAGAAGGGACAAGCTGCCCCGCTACTGTACTTCGTTTGGTATAGCTTCCATAAATGAAGAAGACCACTACCATCGTAGCGAGCAGCATCGCAATAAAAGTAAGCAGGCTGAACGAAACAGGACGAATCAGCACAATCTCACCGAGCCAGTTTATTCCCCGTGCGGAGATCGCTTCGGGCCGAAACAAAGACGCCTTGTCTGTCACTCACGCACCTCCACCTTTGGGAAGCCTCTCTAACACACTGCAATACAATTTATATTCAAATTCTTGTTGGATTCATTGGTTTCCATGCAAGCATGGATGGGCGCCGATAGCCTTCGGCGGCTAGCGCACTAGCCATTTTCAGCACACGCAAGGACATATTTTGAATATTACAGAGAGAGAGCGCGACGTCATGCTCCTAGTAGGCCAAGGCAAAACCAACAAACAGATAGGTCTTGATTTAGGCATTAGCCACAACACGGTAAGAGACCATGTTTCTTCGTTATTCAAAAAGCTGAACGTGAAGAGCAGAACCGAACTTGCGATTCTCCTAGCTACATCAGCCATCCAACAGCCAGCGCATGCAAAATTAGCAGCAACCGAACCAATTCTGCCAAAAGAATAAATTTTGGCAACCCCTACGCCTGTAGGGTACCAATACGATGCGGTTTAGCTGTAGCTTTAAAGAAGATGACTTCCGTCAAACGGTTTTTCATTGCACCTTGGTTTGGTGCAGACTAATAACAATTACGACCGTCACTTTATACATGACTATTTCAACTCGCAAGGTACTTGCCGACCTGCACGAAATTTTCCTGGATTTCGAATGTCAGCCAGTCGCAGGCTGCAAGGTAGTATTTCTCAATCCATCACTGCCCGGTCCGGGTTGCATGGCGACTTTGTGTGAGGCTTACAGCTATATGATAAAGCCTTCTGGACAGCGCGACGGTAATAGTGGACCAGCCAAGATATTCAAGGCAGAGCGCTATGGTGGCGATGGCATTCTGAACAATGGTGGTGGTGCGCGTTGCGGCTTCGACGGGATTTGGCAACTCAAAGGCCTAGGGGCCAATCCTTTAGTTGGACACGACGTCGACGCTGGCCATGGCGACGGCAATTTATCGCTCGTCACCGCATTTTATGAGACGATATGGGCCGAAATCATTCAAGCAGTGCTGCCCTATGGCGCTGCAAGATCCGTCGCTATTCTCGACACCGGGCTAAAGTACGAGACTATGCAGGGTCCGCAAAAGCGTGCCTTGCTCGTGCGCGAACCGGTAGTACGACCGGCACACTTCATTCGATCCATCTACTTCAAGCAGAAACGCCGGGATACTCTTGGGGAGGATGCACAGCGGGTTAAGGAGGCAATAAATAAACTTGTTGACTTCCTGCCCGACCCTATAAACTTGGACCAAGCCGAAAGTTTGCCAAAACGGCTAAAAAATGGGCTGATTGAACTCGCGGGCCGATATGCCAAGCAATTTGCTGCAGCGAGGGCCAAGCACATAATTCACTACAATGTCAGTGCCTCAAATGTCTCGATACAGGGCGGATGGCTGGATCTTAGTGGCGTCTGTCTTTTCACTGATTTCATCAACGGCGATCGGTTGAGCCTCGATCGGTTCAATAGAGAGTATCAGCCTGCTCTGCAAAGCATTCACAGCCTATGCTACTACCTTAGCAAATATGCTGTGGTAAGTGCCGATACATCCTTAGCACTATGGGAGGCTGCCGCAGTACATTTTAGGGATATGTACACACGTCACTTGCGTCTTTACCAAGCCTCCCAAGCGGGCTTCCCTCTGTGGCTATTGATCTGTTTAGAGAACACCACTGAATTTCAGGAGTTTAGCCGATGCCTTGACATCGTGCTACAGCTTGATAATTTTAGTGTTACTCCCATTTCCCATGAAAGCGGGTGGGAGGGCTACGTGCGCTGGACGTTTCGACTGTATCTGGAACTTCTGAACGGGTGCTCTAGGGATTCAGCGGAAGCTGAATTGTTATGGCTAGATTTGGGTGAACCAGAAGTTGACATGTTACGCATGTGTTATCGCCAACTCTTCGAAAAAATTTCACAGGCCGCGTGCGCACGAGGGATAAGCAGTCAGAACCTTTATCGTTGCATGGTGTTCAATGTTACCCGGCTGAACCATAGCCACCAGATGATGCATGACCTAAAGCCCCTCATTGAAGCTATCGATTGCTATGAAGAGAGTGAAAAAAAATCGGCTTTTCAGCGGTTGAATGATGATGCTGTTCTTGCAGCCAGGTTTAATCTGGGTAATGAACACAGTTTATCCGTTCCGTTCTGGCTATGCGAACAACAATCGATCTGGTTCGATCCACTGACCGGTATATTCATGCTGGAGGGAGCAGCGGCAGGAGCATTAACGGCATATGAATTATTGGCGCTGTCTAACAGACAGATTAATATTCGTAAAGCGCTCGACTTCTACCGCGGGGCCTGGAATGAAATACATGAAGAAACACTATGAATTGAGGAAAGCTTGTCTAAATCAAAAATTGAAGGACAGAGCTTCTGCATTGGGATACGCAGTGATGATAATGTCCAGATGCCATCGTTCCTCCAGTTTTCAAATACGGACGCTCCAGTACTGGCTGGCACCTGCAATCGAGCACGAACAAATACTATTCTTATACGATCGGACGTCCATTCCGATAGGTTTCGTGATATGGGCCCACTTGGCTCCCGACAGTGAACACCGATTGCTCTACGACCCCGCTTTTTTATTACATCCATCAGAATGGAATGAAGGAGGACGGACTTGGATCATTGACTTCTGCTTTCCTTGTGGCGCCATCAGGGAATCGTTGGCCATGTTAAAAATATTTTTCCTCGAGAGCGGCATCAAAAGCGTCTTCTGGGCACGGCGGCGAATTGATTACTCCATCAGGAAAGTCAGTGGTTTCAATATTGCAGGACCAGTGGGCGCGCGGTCCAAGATGACACCATGGAATCGCAGTGAAGGTGTGACTCTGTATTCATTGAAAAGACAAAATGACATTCAATGAGCTCTCAATGCTTAATGCCCTTTGGCGGTTTATTTGCGTCATTTCACCATACCCCCCTTTCGGCTAGGTACTACTGGCGTGTTAGCCTGCTTGCACTGTTCATATTGGTCGGCGATACGATCATGCTATGTCACACCGACAGAAAGCCATTGAGCTAGTCAATGTCGCGAAGCGCGATAGTAACCTTACCGCCGTACACTCTATCCACCGTAAGCACTCTGTTAAAGGCTTGCTTTGCTCGTCGAATAGGACAGCTGAATTGAGGCTAATAAAACTTTCAAGGATTGCGGCCGCCGGTTTCTATCGAACTGTTACTGACATGCACTGAAATAATTAACATGAATTATGCAACATGCTTTGCCACCTTATAAAAGTAAAATAGTTGCTCGCTGGTCTGCAAATCAAATTGAAATGCAAAATACAATTCCTGTGTGAACATTAATCTAAAATCACCATTTTCAATGGGAGGCTATTAAAGAATGCGAGACCTATCAGAAAAAGAGCTGTCTCAGATTTCCGGAGGCGACAAGGGCGATACATTTTTTGAAAATGTCGGTGCGACGCTGGGAGGAGCCTTAGGTGCAGCCATCGGATCGAGAACGCCAATTGGTGCAACGGGTGGTGCTGCAGTAGGTAGTGGCTTAGGCGCTATAGGAGGTGGAACGGCTTACAATGCTGTCAAGGATGCTGCCAATGCTTGGGATCCTTCCGGATTTTCTGGAACATCATTCTTTCCGCAAACCAATGGTAGCTGAGTAGTCTGGTCGATCTGTGGCGCAAGCTTCTTGAGCCTAGCGCCACTATTAGGTAGTTATATTTATCGAAAAATCACATAGCCATTCAATGTGTCACGACGTGCAGAATTGGCAAAAAATGTGAGCCTGAAGAATTACGCCTATAAATTTACGATTAACGCACCATGGAAATAGACAATATGACCACCACGTTAAGTAGGCTGAAATTGCTAGCCCAGCTCAAGTATGACCCGATGAAGGCCTTAGCCCTTTGTGAGAAACTAATCGTGGCTTTTTTGACGATACTAGTATTTTTTTATTTATTAGAAATTTTCGGTCTTGTCCGCGATCTCTTATTTGGAGCCGCAGGCAGTGGGACTTTGGGTTTCTTAGCAGTGGCCATGAAGAAAAATGTATTACGACAATGCATTTTCAAAACTTGAATTGCCAGCCGAAATAGAACTTAGCTCGATAGAGAGCGGCCTGTTAAAAATGGGTTTTTGTAAAAATAAGAGCGGAGGATTCTCGAGAAAGGAAAATAAATTCAGCATGCTCCATCAATGCAAAAGTGAAATTATACATATTGAACCTGGCAAAGATACGATGCGTATAAGCGGGCCATACGAAGACCTGCAAAACATCTATAAGATATTTTGCAGTTAAGTGCCTCGGAGTGGCTCTCCACAGAAAAGGGCCGAATTTTTATCATCAGACTTGAGCACGAGTGCCATAGCAGAAGCTAGCTTGCGACTGATGGGGCTGTGCTCCGGTACCGAAACGCATTAACCAGATGAGCGCGGTGTTCGGTGCGGCCAAGCCGTAATGAGCTCATTCGTTCGTCAACCTCCGGCGCTAACACGATGAAATGGCCGGGGCACAACGGCGTATATCATCAAGCAGATCACGTTCCAGATTTCCTTTCTCAACCGCTACAGGTGTGCCGAACACCGCAAGCTCCGGCGCAAGGCAATTTGCCCATAAAACTAAGCCATAGCTGGTACCTGCGTAAAATCTATTGGATCCATTTTTGCCGAAGCGCATGAAAGCTCAAGGAAAACCCCTGCCCTGAAAAACCACGACGCACACTTGTTGCACCTGCCATGGCAGCACTGGCTATTCTTTGCCCAGCCGCAGGAAGCGGCATTTTCCAGCAACAACGGAGTGTTCATGTCCCTAGCCCTCGTCCACAGCCGCGCCCAGGTAGGCGTGCAGGCACCGGCGGTCAGCGTCGAAACCCACCTGGCCAACGGCCTGCCTCATCTCACCCTGGTCGGCCTGCCGGAAACCACAGTCAAGGAAAGCAAGGACCGGGTGCGCAGCGCCATCGTCAACTCCGGGCTGAAGTACCCGCAGCGGCGCATTACCCAGAACCTCGCCCCCGCCGACCTGCCCAAGGATGGCGGCCGATATGACCTGGCCATCGCCCTGGGCATCCTCGCCGCCGACGGCCAGGTGCCGATTGCCACCCTGGCCGATATGGAATGCCTGGGCGAACTGGCGCTGTCGGGAAAATTGCGCCCGGTGCAGGGCGTGCTGCCGGCGGCACTGGCGGCACGCGAAGCAGGCCGGGCGCTGGTGGTACCACGGGAAAACGCCGAGGAAGCCAGCCTGGCCGGCGGGTTGGTGGTGTATGCGGTGGGCCACCTGCTGGAGTTGGTCGCCCACCTGAACGGCCAGGTGCCGCTGCCGCCCTACGCAGCCAACGGCCTGATCCTGCAGCAACGCCCCTACCCGGACCTGAGCGAAGTGCAGGGCCAACTGGCAGCCAAGCGCGCCTTGCTGCTGGCTGCGGCCGGGGCGCACAACCTGTTGTTCACCGGGCCGCCTGGAACCGGCAAGACCTTGCTCGCCAGCCGCCTTCCTGGGCTGCTGCCACCGCTGGACGAGCACGAAGCGCTGGAAGTGGCGGCAATCCAGTCGGTCAGCGGGAAAGCGCCGCTGAACAGCTGGCCACAGCGCCCCTTTCGCCATCCCCATCACTCTGCGTCCGGCCCGGCGCTGGTCGGTGGCGGTAGCCGACCGCAACCAGGTGAAATCACGCTCGCCCATCACGGCGTGTTGTTTCTCGACGAACTTCCGGAGTTTGAGCGGCGCGTACTGGAAGTGCTTCGCGAGCCACTGGAGTCAGGTGAAATCGTGATTGCCCGTGCCCGCGACAAAGTGCGTTTCCCCGCGCGCTTCCAGCTGGTGGCGGCGATGAACCCCTGCCCTTGCGGCTACCTGGGCGACCCCACTGGCCGCTGCCGCTGCAGCACCGAGCAGATCGCGCGCTATCGCAACAAGCTGTCCGGGCCACTGCTGGACCGCATCGACCTGCACCTGACCGTGGCTCGCGAGAGCACTACATTGAACAACCAGCCTTGCGGTGAAACCAGTGCCGATGTCGCCGTCAGGGTGGCTGAAGCGCGGGAGCTGCAGCACAGGCGACAAGGTTGTGCGAATGCATTTCTCGACCTTGAAGGTTTAAGGCATCACTGTGGGTTGGTAGCGGCGGACCAAGTCTGGCTGGAAGGGGCCTGCGAACGGCTGACCTTGTCGCTACGGGCGGCGCACCGGTTGTTGAAGGTGGCGCGGACGTTGGCGGACCTGGAGGGATGCGAGAAGATTGGCCGGACGCACCTGGCCGAGGCCCTGCAGTACCGGCCGGGGAGCAGTTAGATTGCCAGGGCTGTGATGCCCCCTGCAGGCGCGGGTTTACCCGCGAAGAGGCCGGCACAGCCGTACCTCACTGACCGCCAGCCAAAGCCTCTTCAACCACCTTCAGCAGCACCTCTTCAGAAAACGGCTTGCCCAGGCAGGCCAGTGCCCCAAGGCCCATCGCTGCCCGCACCGAGCCATCGTCCCAATGTGCCGACATGCAGATCACCGGCAAGCGCCTCCCCCGCTGTGCCAGCTCACGCTGTACCTCCAGCCCGCTCATCCCCGGCATTTTGAGGTCCAGCAACACACAGCCCGCCTCGCCCGCCAGTGGCGAGGCCAGGAATGCGTGCCCGGCGGAAAACGACAAGGTCTCGAACCCCGCCGAGCGCAGCAGGTTAGCCAGGCTTTTGCGCACCGAGGCATCGTCGTCGACGATGCACACCCCTCTGCTCATGCGCCGCCCAGGCTCGCAGACCGCGCTCCGAGGAGGTTGTGCATGGCCGCAAGCTCCAGCAGCGAGCGGGACTGCATCTTGTTCATGATGTTCTTCTTGTGCACCTTGGTCGTCACCTCGCTGGTGCCGATCTGCCTGGCGATCTGCTTGTGCGACAAGCCGCCGACCACCAGCGAGAAGACCTGGCGCTCACGCTGAGTCAGGCGCTGGTACTTTTCCTCGACCTGCCGCGCCTGCAGCCACTTGCGGCCTTCGCCCACGGCCCGGGCGCGCACTGCCTGCAACAGGGTCAGCAACTGGTCTTCATCGAACGGCTTGGTCAGAAACTCCACCGCCCCGGCGCGCATGGCCTGGACGGTCATCGGGATGGTGCCGAAGCCAGTCATGAACACGATCGGCCAGGGCAGCGCCAGCCGGCACAGCGCATCCTGTACCTCCAGGCCGCTTGTACCCGGCAAGTGCATGTCCAGCAGCAGGCAGGCACAGGGGGTTTCCAGGCGGGCCTCGAACAGCGCCTCGGCACTGGCAAACAAGTGGTGCGGGATGTCCTGCGAGCGCAACAGCCGGCCCAAAGCGGTGCGCACTGACGGGTCGTCATCCACCACCAGCACCGGCACATTCACGCGCTCATCGAGCGGCTCGACAGTCTCGGCAAGGCTGCGCAGCAATGACCGGCCCAGTGCCTGACCAGGCACTTCGAGGCTGATCTGCGCGGCCAGGCGATAGCCCCGGCGCGGCACGGTCTGGATCAGGCTACGGTCGCCAAAGGCCTTGCGCAGCAAGGACACCTGCACCTGCAAGTTATTGTCCTCGACCACCGTGCCGGACCACACCTGGCTGAACAACTCGTCCTTGCCGACCACGCGGCCCTTGGCCCTGATCAGCGTGGCCAGCACGTCGAAAGCGCGCCCACCCAACAGGATCGGCTCGCCGTCGACAAAGACTTCGCGCCGCTCCAGCGACACCTGGGCATTGCCTATTCGGATCATGGCTTCCTCGCGCGGGCACAGGCGTTTTCGCTGTCCGGGGCAGCCTAGGCCAGCGTACGCGTTCAGACAATTATCCCGAGGGATAGGTTGGCCAAAGGACTATACAAAAGCCCGCCAGCCCTCAGGGGACGATAACGGACAACAGCGTGCCCGTTCCTGCCAAGCAGGCTGTAACCCGCATCCACGCTGGGCCCGCTGCGTATACTCGCGCCTCAGGATGTCGCTAGCGGGGGTGCTTTATGCTCGATGAACGCCTTGCCCACAGGCCCATCGATTACGACCAGTCAATCGACGAGGGCTGGCTGAACCGGTGCGAGATCAGCGCGCTGGGCCAGGAAGGTGAGCTCAGCTATTTCCGCCTGCGCGACCCCGCTTCACATCAAGCCTGGATCGCCGTGCGCGCGCCGCTCGAGGCACCTTCCGCCTGTCAGCGCCTGGAGCGTGACTACCGCCTGCAACTGGACCCGCAGTGGGCGGTGATCCCCTCGGCGTTCGTGCGCTCGGCCGAAGGCCCCTTGCTGGTGTACCCGGCCGGCCTCTCAGTCGCCGACCTGATCGCTGAAGGCCCTGCGGCGCTGGAGCCGTTTCTAGACATCGCGGTGAACGCTGCCCATGCGTTGGCGCAAGCGCACGAACGCAATGCGCTGCACGGTACATTGCAGCCCGAACATGTGTACCTGCGCGCCCACCAGCGGGTGCGCCTGGGCTTCTTTCGCGCCGACCCAGCAGAACGGATCAGCGAACAGGGCACCCCGCTCGGCAACTGGGCCTACCTGGCGCCGGAGCAGGTTTGCCCGCACGGAAGCAGCAGCGACCGACGCAGTGATATCTATGCCCTGGGGGCAATCCTCTACCAGTTACTGGTAGGCGAACTGCCGCTGGCCGGGCGCGACACCCAGCACTGGCGACAGCTGCATGCTGGTGTGCAGCCGCGGGCGGCCAGCGAAGTGGACAGCAAGGTGCCGCCCCCCCTCAGCCTGGTCCTGGCAAAGGCCTTGGCCAAAGAGCCGGACGCCCGCTACCAGAGCGCGCGCGCCTTTGCAGTGGACTTGGCTCACTGCCAGCGGCAGTGGGCCGCCCACAAAACCATGGCACCCTTCACCCCAGGCTGCGCCGACCCGGTAGCGCCCGACCACGCACGCCTGTATGGCCGCAGCGCCGAGCAAAAGGCTATCGCCCTGCTGCTCAAGGCCTTGCATCGCGACAGCAAACCACAAGCCCTGGTCATTTACGGCGCTGCTGGCATGGGCAAGTCGAGCCTGGTCAAAGCAGCTCTCAAGGCCAACGCCGAAGGTTACTGGGCCGTCGGCACGTGCAACAGCCACGCCCAAGCAGTGCCCTACACGCCCTGGATCGAAGTACTCGGTGCCCTGACTACCCAGTTGCTGGCCAAGAACAGTCAGGACCTCGTCACCCTGCGTCGCGAAATCCAGCGCCGCATCAAAAGTCATGGCCGTCTGCTTGGCAAGCTGGCCCCGGACCTGCAACTGATTCTCGGCCCCTTGCCCCAATTACCCGCCAAGCCCACGCGCCTTGCGTTGCACAAGGAACTGCACGCGATCATTGAATTCCTGCAGGTTTTCAGCCGGCCTGGCCAACCGCTGGTGCTGTTCTTCGACGACTTGCAATGGGCCGACGACGCCACCCGGCAACTGCTGGCCCAACTGCTGGCTAACGTGCCGGCTAACCTGCTACTGATTGTCACCCAGTGCAACGATACGCCCACCACCAGCGCACCGTTGGCCATACCCGCAACGGTGCGAAGCACCACGCTGAACCTGCGGCCACTGGCCGTGGGGGCAGTGACCGAGCTGATTGGCGAGCGCTTCCATGTTGCCCCTGAAGACGCATATCAGCTGGCCGAACGGGTGCACGGCAAGACGGCGGGCAACCCGTTTTTCATCAACCAGATCCTCAGGGCCATGGTCGAAGACCAGCTGTTCATCTTCGACACCCAGGCCATGCGCTGGTCATGGTGCCTGCAGGCCGTGGCCCGGCACTGCTATTCCGACAATGTCGCCGACTTGATGGTCCACCGCCTGGAGCGCCTGACGGCACCGCAACGCGACCTGTTGCGGGTCGTCAGCGCGGCGGGCAGCCACTGCGATGAACGCCTGCTTCGGCAGGTACTCGCCCAACCGCCGGGCGAACCGTTGAAAGCCTTGATTCGCGCCGGTTTCCTGCAACCGGGCCAGAATGGCTTAGGCTGCACTCATGACCGGGTGATGGAGGCCGCTTATGCACTCACGCCCGTGCACGAGCGCGCCTCGCTGCATGCACGCATCGCCCTGGCCATGCGCCAGGCTTGGCCAGGGCGAACGCACGAGGTGTTGTTCGAGCTCGCCAGCCAGCTGCAACGCGCCAGCCCATGCGGGTTTGCAGCGGATGACTGCGAAGCGTTCCTGCAGCTTTTACGCGAAGCCGCATCCCGCGCACGCGACACCGGCGCCTTCGAACAGGCCGCTGGCTACCTGCACACCGCCGAGCAGTTGCTGCACCACAGCGCCACGCTGGAAAGCCGCGCCACGCATGGCTTTGCCGTCGCCTGCATGGCGACGGAGTGCGACATGCAACTGTCGCGAACGATCGCAGCGCAGGCCCGCCTCACTGAATGCCGCCAGCGTGCCCGCTCGGTGTTGGACCAGGCGCGGGCGTGCCGGCTGCAGGCACTGCTGTACACCTTGCACGGTGACTATCAGGCGGCTATCGACAGCGCCCTGGACGGCCTGGACTTGCTGGGCATAAGCCCCGTGCGGGGCGTCGACTGGCAAGAGGTCGAGGCCAGTCATGCCCATGTGCAGGCGTTGATCGAACAGAAGGACCGGCATTGCCTGGAGTCACTGCCGCGCACCGATTCGGAGGAAGTGACGGTTGCCATCAGCCTGCTGGCCACTCTGTCATCATCCTTCTTCGTGAAGGACGACATCTGCTTCCTGCACCTGGCCAAGCTCATGGAGATGTCGCTACTGCACGGCGTTGCCCCTGGCAGCACCTACGGCATGGCCTGGTACGGCGTGATGATTGCCGAGCGTTTTGGCGCTTACCATGATGGCCATGCCTGTTGCCTGGCCGCGCTCAAGCTGATCGAGCGGCACGGTTTCGACGCTGATCTGACCAGCGCGTTGCTGGCCCTGGACCAGGTCAGCGCCTGGACCTCGCCCATGGAATTCGCCCGACGTACCGCGCTGGACGCGGTCGACTCGGCGCGCCTGAGCGGTGACCTGGCGATGAGCTGCTATGCCTGCAACCACCTGGTTTCAGATTCGCTGTTCATGGGCCGCTACCTGCCGGACGTGGTCGAGGAAGTGGCGCAAGGCCTGGCCACTGTGCGTCGCCACGGCTACGGCGATATCGAGCAGATCCTGCTGGCCCAGCAAGCGTTCGTCGCCAACCTGAGCGGCACGCCCTGCCCCGCCCCGGCCACTGCCTCGAGATCGCCCACCACGCGGTTCTTCCAGCACCTGTTCGCCGCCATGTGCGCCTTCTACATGGGCAATATCCCGAAGGCCATGCGCGACCTGGCATTGGCCGGTGACAACAGCTGGGCGGCACCGGCGCACATCAACCTGGCTGACTATCATCTGTTCCGCGGCCTGGCCCTGGGCAGCCCCGAGGCCCCGGGCAGTCTTGCCGACAAGCTGCGCCAGTTGCAGGCCCTGCGCGAGCGCTTCAGCCGCTGGGCCGGCTTCAACCCGGCCACCTTCCGCAGCAAGCAGTTGCTGATCGAGGGCGTCATCGCCAAGCTCGAAGGCAACGGCCTGGCCGCGATCCGCTGCTTCGACCAGGCGCAAATCGCCGCCACCGCTGCCGGTTTCATCCACGAGCAGGCACTGGCCCATGAACAGCTGGCCGAGGTGTGCATCCCCAGCGGCCTGATTTCCGGCGCCAACCTGCACCTGCGTATCGCCCGCGACTGCTTCCATATCTGGGGCGCGACCGGCAAGGTGCACCAGCTTGAGACGTTGCATCCGTTTCTGCGCACCCAGCCGATTCAGGAGACCTATCGGGCCACCCACCAGGCCAGGCTGGACCTCGAAGCCGGCATCGAAGCCGCGCGGGCGCTGTCCGAAGAAGTGCTGCTCGAAGGCCTGATCGAAACCCTGATGGGCCACCTGACCCAGCACTCCGGTGCCGACCATGGCGCGCTGCTGATTGTAAGCGGCGCCGAATTCCAGATGGCCGCCCTGGCCTACATCGACGATGCCGGGCTGCACGTGAGCATGGACAACTGCCAGAAGTTCATGACCCAGGCACCGCTGTCAGTCATCAACACCACCATGCGCACCCGCAAACCGCTGGTGCTCAACGATGCCCTCAGTGAGTGCCCGGAGGCCTTCCGCCAACAGCTGCAAGCACGCAACGCCCGCTCGGTGCTGTGCCTGCCGCTGGTGATCCAGGGCGTGCTGATCGGCCTGGTGTACCTGGAAAACCGCCTTGTGCCCAACCTGTTCGGCGGTCAGCGCCTGGCCATGCTGGAAATCCTCGCCTCACAGGCAGCGGTGTCGCTACAAACGGCCAAGTTCTACACACGCCTGGCCGAAGAAAACCAGATCCGCGCACAGATGGAGGCTGAGTTGCGCCGCTCGCGTGCGGAACTGGCGCGCAGTGCGCACTTGCAGGCGATGAATGAGCTGTCAGCGTCCATCGCCCACGAGATCAGCCAACCGCTACTGGGCATCGCCTCCAATGCCGCGGCCAGCCTGCGCTGGTTGAAACGCCCCAATCCCGACCTGGAAGAAGCAATTGCCGGCCTGGAAGACATCCGCAACGACAGCGAACGGGCCGGCAACATCGTGCGGGCGCTGCGGTCCCTGGCCAAGCAGTCACCGATGCAACTCAAGGCGGTGAAGCTGGACGAATTGATCCGCGAGGTGGTGCGCCTGACCTCGGCCGACGCCGCCAAGGGCAAGGTGGATGTGCAGACGCAGCTGAAGGCCGGGGTGTGCGTGACAGCCGACCCGGTGCAGTTGCAGCAGTTGGTGTTCAACCTGATTACCAATGCCCTGGAAGCGTTGTCGGGGTATCGCAGTGACGGGGTGCTGAAGATTGCGTCGGCGGTGGTCGAGGATGGGGTGGAGGTCTGCGTGGACGACAACGGGCCGGGTATCGCGGCGGACGAGCGGGAGCGTGTATTCGATGCCTTTCACTCCACCAAGACCGGTGGCATGGGGATGGGCTTGGCGATCTGCAGTTCGGTGGCCCAGGCCCACGGTGGGCAGTTGCAGGCGCTGGTGTCGCAGTTGGGTGGATGCCGGATTCGTTTCAGTCTGCCTGTGCGTCACGCATAGCCTGTGCCGGCCTCTTCGCGGGTTTACCCGCGAAGAGGCCGATTCAGGATTACATCAACGCGAGGCCAGCGCCGCGTAGCTGTTCATCAGGTTGCGGTAGTTGGGAATACGCTGCGACAGCAGGTTGCCCAGCCCTTCGATGTCGTTGCGCCAGTCGCGGTGCAGTTCGCAGGCCACCGAGAACCAGTTCATCATCTGCGCACCCGCCTGGGTCATGCGCACCCAAGCCGCTTGCTGCACGGTTTCGTTGAAGGTGCCCGAGGCATCGGTCACCACGAACACTTCAAAGCCTTCCGCCAGCGCCGACAGGGTCGGGAATGCCACGCACACATCGGTCACCACACCGGCGATGATCAGTTGCTTGCGGCCCGTGGCCTTGATTGCCTTGACGAAGTCTTCGTTGTCCCAGGCGTTGATCTGGCCCGGACGGGCAATGTACGGCGCATCCGGAAACATTTCTTTCAGCTCGGGCACCAGCGGGCCATTCGGGCCTTGCTCGAAGCTGGTGGTGAGGATGGTCGGCAGGCCAAAGAACTTGGCCAGGTCGCCCAAGGCCAGCACGTTGTTCTTGAATTCGTTGGGCGAAAAATCCTGCACCAGCGAGATCAGACCGGTCTGGTGGTCGACCAGCAGCACCACGGCGTCGTCTTTGTTCAGGCGCTTGTAATCGGGTTGGCTCATGGGGGTGACTCCTTGGGTTGGGATAACGGGCCGGCACTGTCCGCAGGGGGTTATACCGGTGGATAGCTTCGGCTTATGAAAGTACCTGCGCCTGCCGCCAGGCCTTGGGTGGCTGGCCGACCAGGCGGCTGAAAGCGCGGGTGAAATGGGCCTGGTCGCAAAAACCGCATTCCAGGCTCACATGGGTGATAGGCGCCTCGGTGGCGAGCAAGCGCTTGGCCTTTTCCATGCGCGCCAGCAGGCGCCAGGCCTGCGGCGAAAGGCCGGTGTTGACTTTGAAGGCGCGGGAAAAGTGGCTGCGTGTGAGGTTGCATACCGCAGCGATCTCAATGATCGACAACGGGCTGTGCAACATCAGCTCCTTGGCCCGGCGCAGCCGCGCGGGCGTGAGTGCGCCGGGGGTTTGCAGCGGCGCTTCGGGCGTCCCAGGGTACATGGCGACTCTCCTGTTCAATGCAGAAAGTCTCGCCCCCGGCACATGACGAAGTCCTGAGCCAAACCTGAATTGTTGTTAATTGTGCGCTGCTGGCCCTGGGCGTTTTGCCGATATCTTAAGATGCGTTTCGTATTCAGCTTCTGGCCGCTACCTGCGGCCGGCATTCAAGGCGACAGAGGCATGCAGGAAAAACCCGCCCACCGCACCGTGGCCATGGTGCTGTTCAACGATGTGCTACTGCTGGATGTCACCGGCCCCATGGATGCATTCGCCATCGCCAACCGGTTCTTGCCTGCAGCACGGCAATATCGGCTGCTGACCTTGGCCGAGGGGCAAGCAGTGGTGCGCGGCTCATGCGGCCTGAAGGTGGTGGCAGACCAGCGCCTGGAGGACTTGCCGGAGGCCGTCGACCTGTTGCTGGTGCCGGGCGGCCCAGGGGCCTATGACACCGCCCTGCCAGGGATCGAGCGCTGGCTGCCCAAGGCCGTACGCCAGGCGAAGCGCTTCGGCGCCATCTGTACCGGGGTGTTCCTGCTGGGGCGGGCCGGGTTACTGAATGGCTATCGCTGTACCACCCACTGGAACTACGTGGAGCGCCTGGCACAGGCGTTCCCCGAGGCCAAGGTGGAGACCGAGCAGATCTACGTGATGGACCGCTGCCTGATCACTTCGGGCGGTATCACTGCAGGGATCGACCTGGCACTGGCGGTGGTCGCCGAGGACCATGGCAAGGCGCTGGCCCTGGAAGTGGCCAAGGTACTGCTGGTTGCCCGCCACCGTCAGGGCGGGCAGACACCCTACGGGCCGTTGCTGGCTGCGGTACCACGCGATGACTCGCCGATTGCCCGGGTACAGGCCTATATCGTCGACCACATCGAGCAGGCGTTCACCGTGCAGAAAATGGCCGAACTGGTGGCCATGAGCGGGCGCAACTTTGCCCGGACGTTTCAGCGTGAGGTGGGCATTACGCCGCTGCAGTACCTGCAGAATGCGCGCATCGATCGTGCGCGCAAGCTGCTCGAATGCGGTGACCTGCCGATGAAGGTGGTGGCGGCGCAGTGCGGGTTTGGCAGTGACCGACACATGCGCAAGGTATTCTTTGAGCGAATTGGCATGACGCCGGCGCAGTATCGGGCACAGTTTGGTGGCGGTGAACAGTCGGATTAGCGCTGCCTTCCTCGCGGGCGCGCCCGCTCCCACAGAGACAGCACAGGCCTTGAGCCCAGGTAAGCGCTGGCACCGATTGTCACTTTGAACAGGACAATGTTTCTTCCCGTCAGATGATTGTTTGCCCCCTCCCTACCCCTCAGAATTGTCCGTCAAACTGTTCGAACGCTGCCCCGGCAGCTCATGGAGTACGAGCCAATGCCACACGAAGGCAGCCTTCTGCAAACCGCGGTGATCTTCCTGCTTGCCGCCGTCCTCGCCGTCCCCCTGGCCAAGCGCCTGCAACTGGGTGCCGTGCTCGGCTACCTGCTCGCCGGTGTGGTCATCGGCCCGCAAGCACTTGGCCTGATCCGCGACACAGAAAGCGTGGCGCACATTTCCGAACTGGGCGTGGTCTTGCTGCTGTTCATCATCGGCCTGGAACTGTCGCCCAAACGCTTGTGGCTGATGCGCAAGTCGGTGTTTGGTGTCGGCACTGCCCAAGTGGTGCTGACCGGCGCAGTCATCGGCGCCATCGCCCTGTTCGGCTTCAGCCAGACGCTACCTGCAGCCATCGTGCTCGGCCTGGGCCTGGCGCTTTCGTCCACCGCCCTTGGCCTGCAGAGCCTGGCCGAGAGCAAGCAGCTCAATGCACCGCACGGCCGTCTGGCGTTCGCCATCCTGTTGTTCCAGGACATCGCCGCGATCCCGCTGATCGCCTTGGTACCGCTGCTGGCCGCCAGTGGCCCGGACACCAGCCAAGGCGACAGCCTGCAAACACGGCCTGAAGGTATTCGCCAGCATCGCCGTGGTGATCATCGGCGGTCGCTACCTGTTGCGCCCAGTGTTCCGCACCGTGGCTCGCACCGGCCTGCCGGAAGTGTCTACTGCCACCGCACTGCTGGTGGTGATCGGCACCGCCTGGCTGATGGAAGAAGCGGGTATCTCCATGGCCCTTGGCGCTTTCCTCGCCGGCCTGCTGCTGGCCGACTCGGAATACCGTCACGAGCTGGAATCGCAGATCGAACCCTTCAAGGGCCTGCTGCTGGGGCTGTTCTTCATCAGCGTGGGCATGGGCGCCAACCTGCACCTGTTACTGGAAATGCCGCTGGTGGTGCTGGGCCTGACCCTGTTGCTGGTGGCCGTTAAGCTGCTGTTGCTGATAGGCGTCGGCCGCCTGGTCGGTGGCCTGAACAGCGCCAGCGCCCTGCGCCTGGGCATGGTATTGGCGGCCGGTGGCGAGTTCGCCTTCGTGGTGTTCAAGCTGGGCAAGGACCAAGGCCTGTTCGATACCCAGACCTACGACCTGCTGCTGATGACCATTACCCTGTCGATGGCCATCACCCCGCTGCTGATGCTGGGTTGCGCCCGCGTCCTCAAGCGCCCGCAGCCGGCGCGTGAAGTGCCCGAGCAGTACAAGCAGATCCAGACTGATACGCCGCGGGTGGTGATCGTCGGCATGGGCCGCATGGGCCAGATCGTCGCGCGCATCCTGCGGGCGCAGAAGATCCCGTTCATTGCCCTGGAAACCTCGGTGGACACCATCGAGATGACCCGCATGTTCGAACAGGTACCGGTGTTCTACGGCGACCCGCTGCGCCCGGAGGTGTTGCACGCCGCCAAGGTGGGTGAAGCGGAGTATTTCATCATCACCATTGATGACCCTGAAGCCGCCATTCATACCGCCGCACGGGTGAAGCGCCTGTACCCACACCTGAAGGTGCTGGCCCGGGCGCGCAACCGCCAGCATGTGCACAAACTGGCGGATGTGGGCGCCGAGCCGATTCGCGAGACGTTCTACTCCAGCCTGGAAATGACCCGCCGGGCACTGGTGGGGTTGGGCCTGAGCGATGAACAGGCGGCGGACCGCATTGCACGGTTTACTCAACATGACGAAGAGGTGCTGGAGGCCCAGGGGCAAGTGCGTGATGACCGGGCCAAGGTGATGCAGACGGCCAAGGAGGCGCGGGTGGAGTTGGAAAGGTTGTTTGATTCGGATGCGGATTGAGGCCTTTTGGCGCGTGCCTTGAGGGTTGTAGTGCCTGTGAGATCGGGCGCCGCCCGCGCGGCGCTTCGCGGGTAAACCCGCTCCTACGTTTGTTTCGGGCCAGTTATTCCTGTGGGACGCGCACGCGAGCCCCCCTGGCGCACGCCTCGATATCGCGTCGTACAAACAAGGCGGTCGCGCGCGCCTGGCACAGGAGGGACTGGCCCGAAACAAACGTAGGAGCGGGTTTACCCGCGAAGCGCCGCGCGGGCGGCGCTCGATCTCATGGGCGCCCAAAAACTATCGCCAGGCACCTGGAAGCCATCCTGCAATTTCCTGACGATCACCTCGCCGCCATTACGCGAACACACAAAAGCCATCACAAAATCGTCTAATTCTCAGCTGGGTCCTACTTCCCCGCGAACCATTTCCTACGTTCACGCCAATCCCAAGGAATTATCCTACACACCGTGTCGACGCCCGTCTGATTGTCCAGGGAAGGCCTGCTCTCTAGGCTAACCGGGTCGCTGTCGGTTCAGCGATCGGGTGTGGAAACCCGGATGTGATGAAGGGCTGCCGTTATGGCAGTTGTGCGCGTGAGGCCGTTTGGCCTACCGGCTTGCCTTCTCACCGGTTTTCCACCCCGCGCACAACTGCCGCCTTCTGCGTGGAAACGGGTGGTTGCAGTTCAATCCTGGAGAAGGAATTGCCATGAAAAGAATCGTCCCCGATCCACCCCTCCCCAACACCACACAACGCTCTTTCAGCCGCTGCGATGCCGGCCATCCCCCATTGTTCACCGTAAACCCCGGCGTTTCCGCCCACGATGCCCTGGTGCATGTCGCCCAATACCTGCGCGGTGCCTATGACTGTGGCTACAAAGCCTTGGAGCATCTGGATGACACAGGCAAGAGCCTGTTCTGGAGCAACCTGAACGCACTCGAAATGGCAGAAGGGTTGGTTGAGGCATTGCTGGATGGGATTGAGTCACAGCCCATGAACTGAGTCGCCTGTATCGGCCTCTTCGCGGGTGAACCCGCTCCCACAGAGTCCTCGTCGACACGGGTGTCAGTACCAACCACAGAAAAGGGCCACTGTTTCCAGTGGCCCATCAGATGCTCGATATTCATATGCACACCTCAAGCCGGGGTGTGGAGGTCTCACCCTACACTGATGATTCAGCCATCGATGGGGTTCCTGATCCAGTTACTGCCGCTGAATGACAACTGGCTTCGCGCTCGGGTGAAACGCTAACAATGCCGCCAATACAGGTCAACGACTGGAACAAAGCGCAACAAAAAAACCGGCTCCCTACAGAGAGAGCCGGCCTTTGTGCGCGTTGCTGATGCTTGATTACTTACCCGCAGTCAGCGCGTTATAGCTGGTCATCAGGTTGCGATAATCCGGAATGTGGTTGGAGCAGAGTGCAGCCAGCCCTTCGACATCGTTGCGCCAGTCGCGGTGCAGCTCGCAGGCCACGCCGAACCAGGTCATCAGTTGGGCGCCCGCCTGGCTCATGCGGTCATGCGCGGCATCACGGGTCATTTCATTGAAGGTGCCGGAAGCATCGGTCACCACGAACACCTCAAATTCTTCCTCCAAGGCCGACAGCGCCGGGAACGCCACGCAAACCTCGGTCACAACACCTGCAATGATCAGCTGCTTCTTGCCGGTCGCCTTCACCGCCTTGACGAAATCCTCGTTGTCCCAGGCGTTGATCTGGCCAGGGCGGGCAATGTACGGCGCATCCGGGAACAGGGCTTTCAGTTCCGGCACCAGCGGGCCGTTGGGGCCTTGCTCGAAGCTGGTGGTGAGGATGGTCGGCAGGTTGAAGAACTTGGCCAGGTCAGCCAGCGCCAGCACGTTGTTCTTGAACTTGTCCGGCTCGATATCGCGCACCAGGGACAGCAGGCCAGCCTGGTGGTCGACCAGCAGTACGGCAGCGTCGTCTTTGTTCAGGCGGTTGTAGGTGAATTTGCTCATGGTCTGTGCTCCTAAGGGTTATGAATTTTTCAGCAATCCGGGGTGTTTCGCGTTGATGGGCACAGATTAAAATCATCACCTTTGCGGCGGTAGTTAGCAGAATCTGGCTTTAGCGTTCTGATTTATGAACGATGGATTTGTAGGGGCTGTGCCGGCCTCTTCGCGGCTAAAGCCGCTCCTACAAGCGAAGAGGCCGGCACAGGCAACCAAATACCCGGAGACCGACCATTGGAAGACCTCAACTCCCTCTACTACTTCACCCAGGTCGTCGAACATGGCGGCTTCGCCCCGGCCGGGCGGGCGCTGGACATGCCCAAGTCGAAGCTCAGCCGGCGAATCGCCGACCTTGAAGACCGCCTGGGTGTGCGGCTGTTGAACCGCACCAGCCGCCACTGCTCGCTGACCGAAATCGGCCAGGCCTATTACAACCGCTGCCTGGCCATGCGCGTGGAGGCCGAGGGCGCGGCGGAAATCATCGAGCGCAACCGCAGCGAACCGCGCGGCCTGGTGCGCATCAGTTGCCCGACCACCCTGCTCAACTCCTGGGTCGGGCCGATGCTGACCCGCTACATGCTCAAGTACCCGCAGGTGGAGCTGTTCATCGAAAGTACCAACCGCCGTGTCGACCTGTTGCACGAGGGCTTCGATATTGCTCTGCGGGTGCGCTTTCCGCCGCTGGAGAACACTGACATGGTGATGAAGGTGCTGAGCAACAGCACCCAGTGCCTGGTCGGCCAGCCTCAATACCTGGCGCAACTGCCCAAAGGCTTTGATCCGCAGCTACTGGGCACGCTACCCAGCGTGCATTGGGGCAGTGCCCAGCGCGAGTACCAATGGGAACTGTTCCAGGGTGAGGACAACAGCCGCAGCATCGTCATCCCGCATACACCACGCATGGTGACTGATGACCTGTTTGCCTTGCGCCACTTCGTGGTAGCTGGAGTGGGGATCGCACACTTGCCGCGGGTGGCGGTGCGTGAGGACCTGGCGGCGGGACGTCTGGTTGAGCTGATTCCGGACTGGCACCCGCGTTGCGGCATCGTGCATGCGATCTTCCCATCGCGACGTGGGTTGCTGCCTTCGGTGCGAGCGCTGATCGATCATCTGGCTGAGGAGTTCGCCATCAGCGACATGGCTTGAGTGCCTGGCTGGCTGAGCCGGCCTCTTCGCGGGCATGCCCGCTCCCACAGGTATTGCACAAGGCTCGGGGCCAGTGGCAAACCCGTGGGAACGGGCGCACCCGCGAAAAGGCCGGCATAGGTAAACCGCTCCCCCAGCACACCCTTACAAGACCCCTGGCCTATCCTTGCTCCACAGTCCCGGATCATCCCCCGGAGCTCCCCATGATCCGCGCCACACACGGACCAGGCCGCGCCCTGCTCGCCACCCTCGCCCTCTGGCCGGCGCTGAGCCACGCCGAAGCGCCCGGCTGGTCGCTGCTCAGCCGCAACTATTTCCTGCACAGTGACTTCCGCTCGCCCTCCGGCAGCGGCCAGAACTACCGCCAGGAATGGGCCCAAGGCTTCATCGGCGAGGTGCGTTCCGGTTTCACCGAAGGCACTGTCGGCGTCGGCATCGATGCCCATGGCTTTCTTGGCCTCAAGCTCGACGGCGGCCGCGGCCACAGCGGCACCGGCCTGCTGCCACGCGACAGCGACAGCCGCGCCGAGCCCGAGTACTCCAGTGCCGGTGCCGCGCTCAAAATGCAGTTAGGCAACACCCAACTGCGCTATGGCGAGATGATGGTGGAAACCCCGGTATTCGACACCGGTGACAAACGCCTGCACCCGGAATACGCCACCGGCTGGTGGGTGGAAAACACCGACCAGCCCGACTGGCGCCTGCAGGCCGGGCGTTTCACTGCCTTCAACAACCAGGACGACAGCTCCACCCACGACGACTTCAGCGGCTACGGCGCGACCACCCACAACCGGGCCATCAGCCTGGCCGGTGCCACCTTCGCACCCAACGGGCCGTTCGGCGCCGCAGTGTATGCCGGGCAGCTGGAAAACACCTGGCGCCAGGCCTACCTCAACCTGAACGTGGCCGAGGGCAACTGGCGCCTGGACGGCAATCTGTACAAAACCCGCGACACCGGCAACGCCAGCGCCGGGGCGATCGACACCCTCGCCTACAGCCTGCTGGCCAGGTACAGCTTCGGCGCCCAGGCGCTGAGCCTGGCCTACCAGAAGGTCGAGGGCGACACCCCGTTCGACTTCGTCGGCGGCGACTCCATCTACCTGGCCAACGCGATCAAGTACGCCGACTTCAACGGCCCGGGCGAGCACTCGTGGCAACTGCGCTATGACCTGAATTTCGCCACCCTCGGCGCACCTGGCCTGAGCCTGATGGGCCGCTATGTCAGCGGCCGCGGCATCGACGGCAGCCATGCGCCTGCGGGCAGCGCCTATGTGAACCAGTACGGCGACGGCGGCAAGCACTGGGAACGCGACATCGACCTGAAATACGTGGTGCAGTCGGGGGCTGCCAAGGACCTGAGCCTGTCGTTCTCCCACGTCAGCCACCGCGCCAACCAGGCCCAGGCGGGCAATGATATCGACCGCATCTACCTGATCATCGAATACCCACTCAAAGGCAGCTTCTGACATGAGCACATCACCTTCAGGTGCCTGGAGCCCGTTGCGTAACACCACCTTCCGCATGCTGTGGATCGCCACCATCGCCTCCAATATCGGCACCTGGATGCACGAGGTGGGCGCCGGCTGGCTGATGACCACACTGTCGGCCAGCCCGCTGCACGTGGCGTTGATCCAGGTAGCAGGCTCGCTGCCGATGTTCTTCCTGGCCCTGCCGGCTGGCGCAGCGGCGGACATCGTCGACAAACGCCGCTACCTGTTGCTGGTGCAGCTGTGGATGTCTTGCGTAGCGGTTGTGCTGGCGGCCCTGACGTTGCTCGGGATGATGAACGTCACCTTGCTGCTGGTGCTGACCCTGGCACTGGGCATTGGTACAGCGCTGATGATGCCGGCGTGGAGCGCACTGACACCGGAACTGGTGGGCAAGGAGGACCTGGCCAACGCGGTGGCGCTTTCCAGTGTCGGCATCAACGTGTCACGGGCCATCGGCCCGGCACTGGCGGGGGTGGTGGTGAGCATGGTCGGCCCGTGGCTGACCTTTGCCCTGAATGCCATCTCGTTCGCGGGTGTGATCCTGGTGTTGTTCCTGTGGAAGCGCGAGGTGAAGGAACCACTGCTGCCGGCCGAACGCTTCGTTGGCGCCATGCGCACTGGGCTGCGCTTTGCCCGCAGCGCCAAGCCTTTGCAGGCCGTGATGCTACGCGCGTTGGCGTTCTTTTTCTGCGCCAGCGCCGGCACTTCGCTGCTGCCGCTGATCGTGCGTGGCGAGATGCGCGGCACCGCAGCGGACTTCGGCCTGCTGCTGGCGGCCATCGGTATTGGCGCAGTGGCGGGTGCCACCTTGCTGCCGCGCCTGCGTGAGCGCATCAGCCGTGACCGGCTGGTGTTACTGGCCAGCCTGCTGTATGCCCTGTTCCTGCTGGCCCTGGCGTTGGTGCGCAATTTCTATGCGCTGCTGCCAGCGATGCTGCTCAGCGGCGCGGCGTGGATCGCGGTGCTGTCCAACCTGCAGGTGGCTGCGCAGACTTCGGTGCCCGCCTGGGTAAGGGCGCGGGCTTTGTCGGTATACATTCTGATTTTCTTCGGCGCCATGGCCTGTGGTGGCCTGCTGTGGGGCACGCTGGCCAGCCATGCAACGCTCACCTTCAGCCTGCTGGTGGCCGCAGGCGGCCTGGCGTTGGGTACCTTGCTGACCTGCAAGGTGGCGCTGCCGGAAACCGAAGCAGAGGAGCTGACGCCGTCGCTGCATTGGCCGGTGCCGGTGTTGAGCGATGACATGGACAAGGACGCCGGACCGGTGATGGTCACCATCGAGTACCACATCGCCCCCACCAAGGCCGAGGCCTTCCAGCAGGCGGCGCGGGAGCTGGAAGCGATGCGCAAGCGCAATGGCGCATTGTCGTGGGGGTTGATGCGGGACAGTGCTGATCCGGCGTTGTGGCTGGAGTTCTTCTTCGAGGAATCGTGGCTGGAGCATCTGCGGCATCACCACCGGGTGACCCGTGGTGAACTGAAGATCGAGGCGCGGGTCAGGATGCTGCAGACCGATGGGGTTGAAGTGCGGATTCGGCATTTGTTGGCTGGCGGGGAGCATAAGGCACACCATTGATGCCGGCCCTTACGGCCCATTCGCGGGTGAACCCGCTCCTACACATGATCTGCGGTAGACACACACCGGACGTTGGAAACAGGCCGTTGTAGGAGCGGGTTTACCCGCGAAAGGGCCGGCACTGAAGACACAAGAAAGGGGCCAGTTATTGGCCCCCGTTCGTCACATCAGCTCAGCTTAGAAAGCGAAGCACGAACAGCCCAGCGCCCCCCAGAAGCCCTGGAAGTCATTTACCGGCACGCTCGAATGCCGCGCCTTTTCGTGGCTGTGCGCATGCACACCACAAGGCCCGCTGCACTGGTGCACGGTGGCTGCCAACGATGGCGTACCGACGCGCCAGTGCCCCGGCACCTTGGTCACCGGCGACCACTCTGGCAGCACCGGCACCTGCGGCGGGCCAAGCTTGTCGAACTCGCCAGCACCGTACACCACCTTGCCATCAACGATGGTCAGCACCGACTCGATGCCCTTGATCGCCTCTTCATCGACACTGAAGAAGTCCAGCGACAATGCTGCCAGGTCAGCCAGCTGGCCCACCTTGATCTGGCCCTTCTTGCCTTGCTCGCTGGAGAACCAGGCGCTGCCCTGGGTGAACAGTTGCAGCGCGGTGTCACGGCTCAGGCCTTCCGGGTACAGCTCCATGCCACCGACCGTCTTGCCGCTGACCAGCCAGTACAATGAGGTCCATGGGTTGTAGCTAGACACCCGAGTGGCATCGGTACCCGCGCCCACCGGCACGCCCATCTCGAGCATGCGTTTGATCGGCGGGGTCTGTTCGGCAGCCTTGGCGCCGTAACGATCGACGAAGTACTCACCCTGGAAGGCCATGCGATCCTGAATGGCAATACCGCCACCCAGCGCCCGCACGCGCTCGATGTTCTGGGGGGTGATGGTTTCGGCGTGGTCGAAGAACCACGGCAAGCCATTGAACGGGATGTCCCGGTTGACCTTTTCGAACACGTCGAGCATGCGCGTGATCGACTCGTTGTAGGTGGCGTGCAGGCGGAACGGCCAGCGCTGCTCGACCAGGTGGCGCACCACCGGCTCCAGTTCTTCTTCCATGGTCTGCGGCAGGTCCGGGCGCGGCTCGAGGAAGTCCTCGAAGTCGGCGGCAGAGAACACCAGCATTTCGCCCGCGCCATTGTGGCGCAAGAAATCGGTGCCGCTGTGCAGCTTGACGCTGGAGGTCCACTTCTTGAAGTCGTCCAGTTCTTCCTTGGGCTTCTGGGTGAACAGGTTGTAGGCGATGCGCACGGTCAGCTGGTTGTTGTCGGCCAGCTCCTGGATCACGGAGTAGTCGTCGGGGAAGTTCTGGTAGCCGCCGCCGGCGTCGATGGCGCTGGTCAGGCCCAGCCGGTTGAGCTCACGCATGAACTGGCGAGTGGAGTTGACCTGATACTCCAGCGGCAGCTTAGGCCCCTTGGCCAGCGTGGCGTAGAGGATCATCGCGTTCGGGCGGGCGATCAGCATGCCGGTCGGGTTGCCGAACTTGTCACGCTGGATTTCGCCACCTGGCGGGTTCGGGGTGCTCTTGTCGTAGCCGACGGCCTTGAGCGCAGCGCGGTTGAGCAGCGCGCGGTCATACAGGTGCAACAGGAATACCGGGGTATCGGGCGCAGCCTGGTTGATTTCTTCCAGGGTGGGCATGCGTTTTTCGGCGAACTGGAATTCGTTCCAGCCACCGACTACCCGCACCCACTGCGGGGTTGGCGTGCGCGCAGCCTGGTCCTTGAGCATGCGCAGGGCATCGGCCACCGACGGTACCCCTTCCCAACGTAGCTCGAGGTTGTAGTTCAGGCCACCGCGGATCAGGTGCAGGTGCGAGTCATTGAGGCCCGGGATCACCGTGCGCTGCTTGAGGTCGATGATTTGCGTGGCGGCGCCCTTGTGGGCCATGGCCTCGGCGTCGTTGCCCACGGCGACGAAGCGGCCGTCCTTGATGGCGACGGCGGTCGCGGTGGGCTTTTCGCGGTCAACGGTGTGCAGTTTGCCGTTGAACAGAATCAGGTCGGCGGTCATGGAACCTCCTTGCGTGGATGCGTGAGCGGAACCGGCTTGGCCGGTAAAAGGCAATGCGGACCAGAGCGCGCCAGCGGCACCGAGCACAGTGCTGGTGGCGAGGAACTGGCGACGGGTCTTGTCGTTGCGATCCTGGGACATGGGCTTCTCCGACTAGGGGCCGGCAGGGGGACTGCGAAGCATGCCGGTTGATGCAAGGCCTGGGCTTGAATGGATGTGCGGTGGGTTGAAGAAGGTTAGCCCTGGTCAAGCTTTTTGCTGCCTGGGCCGGCCTCTTCGCGGGTAAACCCGCTCCTACAACGTCTGTAGGGGCGGGTTTACCCGCGAATGTTTCCCACAATTACCGCTGAAGGAACGCCAGCAAGTCCTCATTCAGCTGCTGCGCATGGGTCACCGCAAACCCGTGCGGCGCCCCGGCATACACCTTCAGCTCGGCACCGCGAATCAGCTCCGCCGCCTGCTTGCCAGTGGTCTCGAACGGCACGATCTGGTCGTCATCGCCATGGATCACCAACGTCGGCACATCGACCTTGGCCATGTCGGGACGGAAATCGGTCTCCGAGAAGGCCGTCACACAATCCAGGGTGCCTTTGATGGACGCCATCAGCGCAATGTTCAGGGTCTGCGTCTGCACACCCTGGGACACCTGCTGCCCATGGTTCAGGCCGTAGAACGGCGTGGCGAAATCGGCGATGAACTGCGCGCGGTCGGCACGCAGGCCGGCCTGGATGCCCTCGAACACCGACAGGTCGACACCGTCAGGGTTGTCCTCACGCTTGCCGAATACTGGCGTCACCGCGCCCAGCAACACCAGCCCGGCCACCCGCTCGCTGCCGTGGCGGGCGATGTAGCGGCTGACATCACCGCCCCCCATCGAGAAGCCCACCAGGGTGACGTCGCGCAGGTCGAGGTGCTCGATCAGCTGGGCAATGTCATCGGCGAAGGTGTCGTAGTCGTAACCGTTCCACGGCTGGCTCGAGCGGCCGAAACCCCGGCGGTCGAAGGCGATGGCGCGGTAACCGCGGCTGGCCAGGAACTCCATCTGCGAATCCCACATGTCGGCATCCAGCGGCCAGCCGTGGCTGAACAGCACGGGCTTGCCGCTGCCCCAGTCCTTGAAATAGATCGAAGTGCCATCGCGGGTAACGAACGTGCTCATAGCGGTATCTCCTTGAACGTTTCGAGGTGAAGGCGTCGGCTCAGCCGCGCAGCCAGTTGGCGCAGCGGCGGGTTACCCAAGGCATGATGTAGAACACCACGGGCAGGATGACGAACAGGTTGACGATCAGGTTGCCGGTGATCACGCCGCCCAGCTGCGGGAAGCGTGCAAACAGCGGCGCCAGCAGTTGCGGGATGACCATGGTCATCGGGCAGATCACCAGGTAGGTCAGCAGCGCCTGTTTCCAGCGCGGCGGTTGCGCTGCCGGGGTGCCCGGCGAGCTATCAAGCACCTTGTGTTGCAGGCATACGGTCACCACTTCGCGGTTGTCATGGAGTGCGGTGTTCATCGGCGTTCCTTGGGATGAGCTTGCCCGCATCCACTGTGCAACGGCGGACGGGCGCTGGATTGGATAGGTGTGCTGCCCTGGGCGGGCACCGATTGGCGGTGCCCGCGGCGTTTGCGCTTACTTGTTGGCGTTGAAGGCGTTGTAGCTGGTCATCAGGTTGCGGTAGTCCGGGATGTGGTTGGAGCACAGCGCGGCCAGGCCTTCGATGTCGTTGCGCCAGTCACGGTGCAGCTCGCAGGCCACGCCGAACCAGGTCATCAATTGCGCACCCGCCTGGCTCATGCGGTCGTGGGCGGCGTCGCGGGTCATGGCGTTGAAGGTGCCGGAAGCATCAGTGACCACGAACACGTCGAACTCTTCTTCCAAGGCAGACAGGGCCGGGAAAGCTACGCACACTTCAGTCACAACGCCGGCGATGATCAGTTGCTTCTTGCCAGTGGCCTTCACGGCCTTGACGAAGTCTTCGTTGTCCCAGGCGTTGATCTGGCCAGGGCGGGCAATGTACGGCGCGTCCGGGAACAGGGCTTTCAGTTCTGGCACCAGTGGGCCGTTGGGGCCTTGCTCGAAGCTGGTGGTGAGGATGGTCGGCAGGTTGAAGAACTTGGCCAGGTCGGCCAGGGCCAGCACGTTGTTCTTGAACGCGTCCGGCTCGATGTCGCGGACCAGGGACAGCAGGCCAGCCTGGTGATCGACCAGCAGTACGGCGGCGTCGTCTTTGTTCAGGCGGTTGTATTTGAAGTGGGTCATGGGGATAGCTCCTAAGGGTTTTGATGTTCAGTAAGTTGGGTGTTTCGCGTTGATGGGAGAAGATTAAAACCACCACCTTTGGAGCGGTAGATAGCGGTTTTTGCCTTTAGCGTTCTGTTTTAGGAACGATAGATTGGCGTTGGTTTTGCTGGCCTCTTCGCGGGCTCGCCCGCTCCCACAGGGATCGCACAAGGTTCAAAACCAGCGCTTTACCTGTGGGAGCGGGCAAACCCGCGAAGGGGCCAGCACAGGCTTGCATTGCCTGCCCGGCAAACCTGCTCTATTACTACCCACAGCCCTCCCCTCACCCCCGAGACCACCATGCTGGCGTTCATCCAGTCGTCCCCGTTGTTGCTCGGTTGCGCCCTGATCCTGCTCGACCTCGTGCTTTGGCAACTGATCCCCATCCAGCGCCATGCCTGGCGCATCAGCGCGCGTCTGGTGATCTTCCTGCTGTTCAGCGCGGTGCTGATGGCCGCCGGCATGAGCCCGCTGCAACCACCGCCGTGGCCCGACGATCTTTCGCGCAACCTGATGGCCACGGTATTGGCCATCGGCTGGTGGCTGTTCGGTGCGCGCACGGTGACCGTGGTGTTCGGCCTGTTGCTGGTGGCCCGTGGCAGCCATGGCGGGCGCTTGCTGCAGGATGTGCTGGGGGCGTTGATCTTCCTCGCCGCCGTGGTCGCGGCCGCAGGCTACGTGCTGCAACTGCCGGTGAAGGGCCTGCTGGCCACCTCCGGGGTAATGGCCATCGTCATCGGCCTGGCGCTGCAGAGCACACTGGCTGACGTCTTCAGCGGCATCGTGCTGAACACCACGCGGCCCTATCAGATTGGCGACTCAATCTCCATCGACGGCACCGAAGGCAAGGTCCTGGACATCGACTGGCGCGCCACGCGCCTGCTGACCGGTACCGGCAGCCTGGCGGTAATCCCCAACTCGGTGGCGGCCAAGGCGCGGCTGCTCAACCACAGTCGCCCGGCCGATGTGCACGGGGTATCGATCAGCGTGGTGGTCCCGGCCAAGGTGCGGCCCAAGCGTGTGTTCGATGCGCTGGAAAAAGCCTTGCAGGGCGTCAGTGCCATCCTTGCGACCCCGAAGCCGAAGGTGACGGTAAAGGCCTCGACACTGGAGTCGGTGGAGTACGAGGCCAGCGGCTTCGTGGCCGATGCGGGCGCCAAGGGCGATGCACGTAACCAGCTGTTCGACCTGGCGCACCGGCACCTGGAGGCCAGCGGGGTGATGTGGAACGTCGACCTGGCTGTGCCGCCGCGCAGCCGCCAGCGCGAGGTGCTGGATGAGGTGCGAGTGTTCCGCTCGCTAAGTGACGAAGAGCGCGATGCGTTGAGCCAGCGCATGACTGCAGTCGAGTACCTGGCGGACCAGGTGATCCTGGAGGTGGGCGAGCATTCCGATCATCTGCTGGTGATTGGCAGCGGTGTGGTGTCGGCCTCGGTGCGCGACGGAGACAAGCGGCTGGAGGCCGGGCGCATGGGGCCGGGAGAGGTGCTTGGGATCGAGGGGATCATCGACGACGAAGACTCGCTGGCCGAATTCCGCACGCTGACCAGTTGCGTGCTGTACCGGATCGACAAGGAACAGGTGAAGAGCTGTTTGCAGCAGCGTGGCGAAGTGCAGACGGCGTTGAGCAAGTTGCAGCGGTTCCGGCGGCAGAGCCGGGAGTCGTTGTTGCTGCAAAAGCCGGCCCTGATCAAGAAAGGTGGCTTCCTCAGCTGGCTGCACAAGTAAGCCTGTGCTGGCCTCTTCGCGGGTAAACCCGCGCCTACAGGTTCACCACAGCCCTCTCAGGCGGTGAACAATTTGTAGGAGCGGGTTTACCCGCGAATAGGCCAGTACTTACAACACAACCCTCAGGCACTGCCCCGCGTGGTACAGCGAGAAGCCGGACTCGTAGAACGCCGTCCGCAGCGAAGGCGCGCTCACACCGCTCATCGGCGAAAACGGAATCGGCAGGCTGTCCGCCTCGCCCTTGAGCAGGAACTCGGCAAACGCCCGGCCAATCACGGTGCCGGTGGTATTACCGCGCCCGTTGTACCCGGTCACCGCCACCAACCCAGGCGCCGGCTCGAACAGGCGCATCAGGTGGTCAGGCGTGAAGTCGATGCAGCCGGTCCAGTGCATTTCCCACTCGACCTTGCCCAGCTCCGGGTAGTAATGGCCCTGGATGCGGTCGGCCCAGCTGCGCACGAACCACGCCGGCTTGTTGTCGACCCGGCCCAGGCTGCCGAGCAGCAGGCGGCCCTGATCGTCGCGGCGGATGCTGCTGAGCACGGTGCGGGTGTCCCACGAACCTTGGCCATGTGGCAGCACCTTGTCGGCTGCGGTGCCCTGCAGCGGTTTGGAGGCTACCTGATAGTAATAACCGCGGAAGAACTGCTTCTGCAGGTTGCTCCAGTCGCCTTCGGTGTAGGCGCCGGTGGAAATCACCACCTTTTCGGCGCGCACAGCGCCACGCGCAGTCTTCACCCGCCAGCCATCACCTTCACGCTCCAGGCCTTCGACCGAAGACTGCTGGAAAATCTTGCCGCCCAGGCGCGTTACAGCAGCCGCCAGGCCCTGGGTGTAGCCCATGGGGTTGATGGTGCCAGCACGGCGATCAAGCAGCGCAGCGGAAATCTTGTCGGTACCGCAGTATTCCTGGCACTGGGCACCGGTCAGCAGCTCGACGTCGGCACCTCGGCGGCGCCATTGTTCGTGACGCGCTTCGAGGTCGGCGATACCGGTGGCGTTGTGCGCCATGTGCAGCGTGCCTTTGTGCTGGGCCTGGCAGTCGATGCCGAGGCGCTCGATCATGGCGAACACTTCAGCCGGGGCTTCGCCAAGCACCTTGTTCAGGCGGCTGCCCTGCTTCTGGCCAAGGGTGGCCTCGACGTCGTCGGGGCGGATCCAGGTACCGGCGTTGACCAAGCCGACGTTGCGCCCGGAGCCACCGTGGCCGATCTTCCAGGCCTCCAGCACGATCACCGACTTGCCCTGTTCGAGCAGGTGGATGGCCGCCGACAGGCCGGTAATACCGCCGCCGATCACACAGACATCGGCCTTGTGCTCACCGGCCAGGGCCTGGGCGGCGACGGTCGGTTTGCTGACGTGTTCCCACAAGCATTGTTGACGCAGTTCGGACATGGCCGGCTCCAGCAATTTGTTCTTGTTGGGGCCGCAGGGCGGCCCATTCGCGGGTAAACCCGCTCCTACAGGGGTCGGTGTCGCTTGGACGAACCCTGTAGGAGCGGGTCTACCCGCGAACCGGGGGCCAGGCCCCCGGCCATGCAGCATCAATACATCAGTCGAACACGATACCCTGCGCCAGCGGCAGCTCGCGCGAGTAGTTCACGGTATTGGTCTGGCGACGCATGTAGCCTTTCCAGGCATCCGAGCCCGACTCACGGCCACCGCCGGTTTCCTTCTCGCCACCAAACGCACCGCCAATCTCGGCGCCGCTGGTACCGATGTTGACGTTGGCGATGCCGCAGTCGCTGCCCGAGGCGCTCTGGAAGCGCTCGGCTTCACGGATGTCGGTGGTGAAAATGCACGACGACAGGCCTTGTGGCACTTCGTTGTTCAGGCGCAGGGCCTCCTCGAAGTCGTCGTAGGCCAGCACGTACAGGATCGGTGCGAAGGTTTCGTGGCGCACCACGTCACTTTGCGCCGGCATTTCAGCAATGGCTGGCGAAACGTAGTAGGCGTTCGGGTACTGGTCGGCCAGCTGACGCTCGCCACCAAATACCTGGCCACCTTCGTCACGGGCCTTGGCCAGTGCACCCTGCATGGCGTCGAACGACTGCTTGTCGATCAGCGGGCCGACCAGGTTGTCTTTACGTGGGTCGCCGATACGCACTTTGCCGTAGGCGGCTTTGACGCGGGCAACCACTTCGTCCTTGATCGAGCGGTGCACGATCAGGCGGCGCAGGGTGGTGCAACGCTGGCCGGCAGTGCCGACAGCCGAGAACAGGATGCCGCGCACGGCCAGGTCCAGGTCGGCGCTCGGGGCCAGGATCATGGCGTTGTTGCCGCCCAGTTCCAGGATGCTGCGGCCGAAGCGGGCAGCAACGCGTGGGCCGACTTCGCGACCCATGCGGGTGCTGCCGGTGGCGCTGACCAGCGGTACGCGCGGGTCGTCGACCATGGCTTCGCCAGCTTCACGGCCGCCGATCACCAGTTGTGCCAAGCCAGCCGGAGCATCGCCGAAGGCTTTCAGGGCTTTTTCGAACAACGCCTGGCAGGCCAGGGCGGTCAGCGGAGTCTTCTCGGACGGTTTCCATACCACCGAGTTGCCGGCCACCAGGGCCAGGGCGGTGTTCCAGGCCCACACGGCAACCGGGAAGTTGAAGGCGCTGATCACGCCGACCACACCCAGCGGGTGCCAGGTTTCACGCATGTGGTGGCCCGGGCGCTCGGAAGCGATGGTCAGGCCGTACAGCTGGCGCGACAGGCCAACGGCGAAGTCGCAGATGTCGATCATTTCCTGCACTTCACCCAGGCCTTCCTGGGTGATCTTGCCGGCTTCGATCGAGACCAGCTCGCCGAGGTCGGCCTTGTGCTCACGCAGCACTTCGCCGAACAGGCGCACCAGTTCGCCACGGCGCGGAGCAGGCACACTGCGCCAGGCTTCGAAAGCGCTCTGGGCCTGATCGATGCGGGCGATGGTCTCGGCCTTGCCGAGCAGTTTCACCGAGGCGATCTGGCTGCCGTCGATCGGCGTGTGAACAGGGTAGTCGCCCTGGGTGTAAGCCTCGGCGGCAACGCCAAGGCGCTCGAGCAATCCAGCAACCATTTGTGCATCTCCTACATCGGTGATGGGGTGGAAAAATGATGTGGATCAGTATTAATCCGATCACATAGGTACAACAAACGACCTTTATTCCGCATATCATTCCGTCAGGTAATGATTTGAGCCGCAGAGACCGCTATGTCAAAACGCCTAGTACCCTCCATGACCGCCCTGCAGTGCTTTGAAGCTGCAGCCCGCCATCTGAGTTTTACCCGTGCCGCTGAGGAACTGCACCTGACCCAGAGCGCGGTCAGCAAGCAGGTGGCACAGCTGGAAGACATGCTGCGCCACCACCTGTTCCTGCGCATTCGCCGGCGCTTGCAGCTTACGCCAGCCGGCAGCCTGTACCTGGCCGAGGTCAACAAAATCCTGACCCAGGTGGACATGTCCAGCCGCTACGTACTCACCTACGGCGAGCAGACCGAGATATTGAAGGTAGCCACTCAACCGAGTTTTGGCGTGCGCTGGTTGATCCCGCACCTGAAGGGGTTTGGCAAACGGCACAGCAATATCCACCTGGACATTCGCAACGAAATGGAGCCGTTCGCCCTGCTGCAAGGCTCGGCTGACGTGGTGTTCTTCTATGGCCAGGGGACCTGGCCGGGGGCCACTTGCGTGGAGTTGTTTCGCGAAGAGGTGGTGCCGGTGTGTGCGCCAGAGCTGCTGGCCGGGCGCAAGCTGGCCGGTGCCGAGGAGCTGGCCGAGCTGGTGCTGCTGCAAAGCACCTCGCGCCCGGAGGCCTGGCATGAGTGGTTCCTGGAGCAGGACCTGCAGAGCGTCAGCGCCTACCACGGGCCGCGCTTCGATACGTTCTATATGGCGTTGAGCGCAGCACAGGCCGGGTGCGGGGTAGCGCTGGTGCCGCGCTACCTGGCGGCGAAGGAACTGGCCGACGGTAGCCTGGTGGTGCCGTGGAACCATGCGATGCGCAGTGCCGGGGCGCACTATCTGGCGTACGCTGAACATGCGGCGGAGGTGCCCAAGGTGCGGGCGCTGGTGGAGTGGATCCACGAACAGCTTCAGGCTTGAGGGCCTCTTCGCGGCTAAAGCCGCTCCTACGGGGCCCTGCGCAAGACCCCAACCTTGCACGGTCCCTGTAGGAGCGGCTTTAGCCGCGAAAGGGCCGTCGAGGTCGATCAAAAAAGGAATGACACACTCACTTTTTTTCGCTTGTGAGCAAAGTGCATTCCCAGCTTTCATGTAAGCGTCCGAACCCAACCAGGAAGCTAGCGATGCCCGCCAACGATTTCGTCAGCCCAGACAGCATCCGCGCGCAGTTCTCTGCCGCCATGTCGCTCATGTACAAACAGGAAGTGCCGCTGTACGGCACGCTGCTGGAGCTGGTGAGCGAAATCAACCAGCAGGTCATGGCCCAGCAACCCGAAGTGGCCGAGGCCCTGCGCTGGACCGGCGAAATCGAGCGCCTGGACCAGGAACGTCACGGCGCCATCCGCGTCGGCACCGCCGAAGAACTGGCCACCATCGCCCGCCTGTTCGCTGTCATGGGCATGCAGCCGGTCGGCTACTATGACCTCAGCTCCGCTGGCGTACCGGTGCATTCCACTGCCTTCCGCGCGGTGCACGAGCAATCGCTGCATGTCAGCCCGTTCCGTGTGTTCACCTCGCTGCTGCGCCTGGAGCTGATCGACAACCCGCAGTTGCGCGAGCTGGCACAGAGCATCCTGGCCAAGCGCCAGATCTTCACCTCCCGCGCCCTCGAACTGATCGCCCAGTGTGAGCGCGAGGGTGGCCTTGACGCCGCGGATGCAGAGACGTTCGTGCAGGAGGCGCTGCACACCTTCCGCTGGCACCAGGACGCTACCGTTACGGCCGAGCAGTACCAGCAGCTGCACGACCAACACCGCCTGATCGCCGATGTGGTGGCCTTCAAGGGCCCGCACATCAACCACCTGACCCCGCGTACCCTGGATATCGATGCAATCCAGCTCGGCATGCCTGCCAAGGGCATCCCGCCGAAGGCCGTGGTTGAAGGCCCGCCCACCCGCCGCCACCCGATCCTGCTGCGCCAGACCAGTTTCAAGGCCCTGCAGGAAACGGTCGCCTTCCGCGACCAGCAAGGCCGCGAAGGCAGCCACACCGCGCGCTTTGGCGAAATCGAGCAACGCGGCGCGGCGCTGACGCCGAAAGGTCGCCAGCTTTACGACAAGTTGCTCGACGCTACCCGCGCTGCGCTGGGTGGCGCTCCGGCCGAAGCCAATGCCGAGCGTTACATGGCGCTGCTGCAGGCAAACTTTGCCGAATTCCCGGATGACCTGGCGCAGATGCGTGAACAGGGCTTGGCGTACTTCCGCTACTTCGCCACCGAGAAAGGCCTGGCCGCACGCGACCAGGAAGGCCGCCCGACCACCCTGCAAGGCTTGATCGACGCGGGCCACGTGCACTTCGAGGCGCTGGTGTACGAGGACTTCCTGCCGGTGAGTGCGGCGGGGATCTTCCAGTCCAACCTGGGTGACGATGCGCAGGCCGAATACGGCAGCAACGCCAACCGCGAAGCGTTCGAAGCGGCGCTGGGGTTGCAGGTACAGGATGAGCTGGCGCTGTATGCGCAAAGCGAGCGCCGGTCGCTGCAGGCCTGCGCACAGGCGTTGAACCTGGGCTCGATGTAAATCTGCACCGGCCTCTTCGCGGGCGAGCCCGCGAAGAGGCCGGTGCAGGTGATCAAAGAGGCGGCAGGATTTCCACATCCGGCAAATCCATTGCCGCCACCTCGCCTTCCAGGAACGCACTCAACCGCCGCAACCGCTCGCCGCCTCGCCGGGTGCGCGGCCACACCAGGTAGTAATCCATGCCGCTGGGCACCGCCGTCGGCCATGGCAGGCTCAAGCGCTTCTGCGCCACATCTTCGGCCACCATCAGCAAATCGCCCATGGATATTCCATAGCCACGCGCCGCGGCAATCATGCCCAGCTCAAGGGTATCGAACACCTGGCCGCCCTTGAGCGACACCTCGTCGCCAAGCCCCATACGCTCCAGCCATTCCCGCCAGTCACGCTTGTCCACCGTAGGGTGCAGCAGCTCGATAGAGGCCAGCCTACGTACATCCCAAGGTTCCTCGTCGAGTAGGTCCGGCGCACCGACTGGGATCAGTAACTCAGGGAACAGCTTGCGCACCTCCCACTCCGCCGGGAACACCCCATCACTGAGCAACACCGCGCAATCGAACGGCTCCTGGTTGAAATCCACATGGTCGACATCCATCCAGGCACTGGTCAGTTGCACCTCATTGCCCGGCTGCAGGTGGCGAAAGCGGCTAAGGCACGCCAGCAACCAGCGCATGGTCAGGGTCGAGGGGGCTTTCATGCGCAATATGTCGTCTTCACCGCACAAGGTTTCACAGGCCCGCTCAAATGCCGCGAAGCCCTCGCGCACGCCCGGCAGCAGTACCCGCCCCGCTTCGGTAAGTTGCAGGCTGCGGCCACTGCGCACGAACAGGCGGCAGGCAAAATGCTCCTCCAGCGTACGGATATGCCGGCTGATGGCGCTTTGGGTGATAGAAAGCTCTTCGCCCGCACGGGTGAAGGAGCTTAGCCGCGCGGCAGCTTCGAATGCGCGCAGGGCATACAGCGGTGGTAGCTGGCGTGGCATGAGGCACCTGCAATATGGGCGTGTGAGGCAAATCACCGAGAAGCCTATATACATGAGTTCAACTCATGCCAACTATCGCTTTTATCCTTTTGTGCAAAGTTGACCGAAGCCTCAGAATCGCCCTTCGTTGATCACCCCAGAATGAAGGACTGCCCCCATGCACGTCGCGCCCACCACAGAACTCAAGGCTTTGCTGCGCCTGGCCGGGCCGCTGATTGCCTCGCAGTTGGCGCACATGCTGATGGTGCTGACCGACACCCTGATGATGGCCCGCATCAGCCCTCAGGCCTTGGCGGGGGGTGGCCTGGGGGCAGCCAGCTATTCGTTCGTATCGATCTTCTGCCTGGGCGTGATCGCCGCAGTCGGCACGCTGGTGGCCATTCGCAAGGGTGCCAACGACATCGAGGGCGCCACCCGGCTGGCGCAGAACGGCCTGTGGCTGGCCTGGGCCTTGGCGCTGTTCGCCGCGCTGGTGCTGTGGAACCTTGAACCTGTGCTGCTGCTTTTCGGGCAAAAGCCCGAGAACGTGGCCTCGGCCGCCGAATTTCTCACCCTGCTGCCACTGGCCCTGCCCGGCTATCTGACCTTCATGGCCTTGCGTGGCTTCACCAGCGCGCTGGGCCGCTCGACCCCGGTGATGGTCATCAGTTTGTTCGGCACAGTGCTCAACTACCTGTTCAACGTGGCACTGATCGAAGGCATGTTCGGCCTGCCCAAGCTGGGCCTGATGGGTATCGGCCTGGTCACTGCAGTGGTGTCGATGGGCATGGCCGCTGCCTTGGCGTTGTATATCCGCTGGCATTCGGCCTATGCCGCCTACCCGCTGCGCAAGGGCCTGTCACGCCCATCACTGGCGGCCCTGCGCGAGCTGTGGCGGCTGGGCCTGCCGATTGGCGGTACCTACATGGTGGAAGTGGGCCTGTTCGCCTTCGCCGCGCTGTGCATGGGCGTGCTGGGCAGCACCGAGCTGGCGGCGCACCAGATTGCCCTGCAGATCGTGTCCACGGCATTCATGGTGCCGACGGGCTTGTCCTATGCGGTGACCATGCGCGTCGGCCTGTACTACGGCGCTGGCAACCTGCTGGCGGCGCGCAGCGCCGGGCGGGTGGGCATCGGGTTCGGGGCCATGATCATGTTTGCCTTCGCCGCGCTGTTCCTGCTGCTGCCCGAAGCACTGGTAGGGCTGTTCATCGACCGTAATGACCCGGCCTTTACCGCGATCTTCCAGGTGGCCGTGCAGTTGTTGATGGTGGCGGCGTGGTTCGAACTGTTCGACGGCATGCAGACGATTGCCATGGGCTCGATCCGTGGGTTGAAAGATGCCAAAACCACCTTCCTGATCGGGCTGGTGTGCTATTGGCTGGTGGGGGCGCCGAGTGCCTGGCTGTTCACCTTTACGCTGGGCGGTGGTGCAGTAGGGATCTGGTGGGGGCTGGCGCTGGGGCTGGCATGTGCGGCGGTGGCGCTGACCTTTGGCTTTGAGTGGCGGATGAAGCGGTTGTTGGGGAAGGCTTGGGCTGCCGGGAAGGCGACGGCTTCGGCCTGACGTGGGGGCCTCTTCGCGGGTAAACCCGCTCCTACAACGGCCTGTGTCCAACCCCGGTGTGTGTGTCCACCGCAGATCAGTGTGTAGGAGCGGGTTTACCCGCGAATACGGTGGTGGCGGCAACGGTGAACGTCTGGTGGAGATTGGCCAGCAGGCCCGGCCCATTCGCGGGTAAACCCGCTCCTACAGGACAGCCTCCAACTGGCGTCCGGGCGCCTGCAGCAAATACGCCATCAATTCCCCTATCGGTAGCGGCTTGCTGACCAGGAACCCCTGCACCTGGTCGCAACCAAACCCACGCAGCAACGCCAGTTGCTCTTCACTCTCCACACCCTCGGCCACCACCTCGAGGTTGAGGTTGTGCGCCAGGTTGATCATGGCGTGTACCAGCTTGCGGTTCTCTTCACGCATTTCCATTTCCGCAACAAAGCTGCGGTCCACCTTGAGCAAGGTGATCGGCAGGCTGTTGAGGTGCACGAACGAAGAAAACCCGGTGCCGAAATCATCGAGCGAGAAGCGCACGCCCAGGCGGCCCAGCGCGTCCATGGTCTGGCGCACCACCTCGTTGCGGCGCATCACCGCCGTCTCGGTCAGCTCGAACTCAAGCCAGCGGGCATCCACACCGTGCTCGAGGATCAGGCGACTCAACGTGGCCAGTAGCTGGCTATCCTGGAACTGGCGGAAACTCAGGTTGACCGCCATGTGCAGCGGTTCCAGGCCACGCTCGCACAATGCCTGCATGTCACGCAGGGCACGGGAAATAACCCAATAACCCAAGGGCACGATCAGGCCGCTCTGCTCGGCCAGTGGCACGAACTCACTGGGTGGCAGCAGCCCGCGCTCGGCATGGCGCCAGCGCACCAGCGCCTCCAGGCCAACAATGCGCCCGTCAGCCAGGTTCAGGCGGGGCTGATAGTGCAGCTCCAGTTCGTCGCGGCGCAGGGCGCGGCGCAACTCGCTTTCCAGGTCGGCAAGGCTGCGGGCGTTGCGGTTGATGCGTTCGTTGAACACATGGAAGGTGCAGCCCTGGCTGCCCTTGGCCTGACGCATGGCGATGTGCGCGTGCCACATCAGCGGATCGGCGCCGCTCTGCGCGCGAGCATGTGCAATGCCCAGGCTGCAGCCCAGCAGCAGGCTTTCGCCGTCGATCCAGTAGGGCTCTGCCAAGGCCTCGACGATGCGTTCGGCAATCCATTCGGCGCGGTTGGCATCGCGACGGGTGTCGATCAGCAGGGCGAACTCGTCGCTACCCAGACGTGCCAGCTGGTCGCCCGCCTCCAGCTGATGCTTCAGCCGTGCCACCACCTGCAGGATCAACCGGTCACCGCTCTGGTGGCCCAGGGCGTCGTTGACGTGGCGGAAGTTGTCCAGGTCCAGGTGGCCAAGCGCGACACCACGGCCTTCGTTTTCGGCCAGGCGTGCATTAAGCAAAGCCTGGAAGCCCTGGCGGTTGGCGATGCCGGTCAGCGGGTCCTGCTCGGCAAGGCGCTGCAAGGTGGCGACCAGCACCCCTCGCTCTCGCACATGGCGCAGTGAGCGGCGCAGGGTATCGGCGTTGAGCTGGTCGCGCACCAGCCAGTCACTGACAGCGCTGGGCGCTGCCTCAGGCTCGTGTTCAAGCAGCAGAATAGTCGGCAGCTCGCAACGCCCGGGGGCGGGCTGCAAGGCGGGTGTTGCCAGCACGACGGCCTGACGATCATGGCTGAACAGGCTGTCGACCGCCTCCCAGTTTGGCGCAGTCAGTAACACGGCGCTGCCACCCAGTGCGGGCATGCACGCGTGCAACGAGGCAGCCCATTCCGGCTCATCGGCCAACAGCAGCAAACGCAAAGGTTCGACAGGCGTGGACAAGCGGGCTCCTTAGGGCTTGACGGTGCAACGAGATCTGGAGGGGATGCTACTGCATTCAATGAAAATGATTTTCACTTTTATACATGGTTTTTTCGAGCGTAGCATTCCGACGTATTTTGTCGTGCATCCTGCGCGAAACGAGTCAAACCGGCAAATATGATTTTTTCAGCTACTAGCATTAGTGACACTAATAATTAGGCGGACAAAAGTCTGACTCAGACGTCAGACGGTCGCGCCACAACGGCCCCATGCCTGTTAGAATGCGCGGCTATTTTCTGGCGACCCCCGGTTTCTAGCATGTCCCGACTCAATCCCCGGCAGCAGGAAGCCCGTGACTATGTCGGCGGCCCTCTTTTGGTGCTCGCCGGTGCAGGTTCGGGCAAGACCAGCGTAATCACGCGCAAGATTGCCCACCTCATCCAGAACTGCGGCATCCGCGCCCAGTACATCGTGGCGATGACCTTCACCAACAAGGCCGCGCGCGAGATGAAGGAGCGGGTCGCCACCTTGCTGCGCCCGGGCGAAGGCCGTGGCCTGACCGTGTGTACGTTCCACAACCTGGGCCTGAACATCATCCGTAAGGAACACGAGCGCCTGGGCTACAAACCGGGTTTCTCGATCTTCGACGAGTCCGACATCAAGGCGTTGCTGTCGGACATCATGCAGAAGGAATACTCCGGCGACGACGGCATCGACGAGATCAAGAACATGATCGGTGCCTGGAAGAACGACCTGGTCCTGCCGCCAGAAGCCCTGGAAAAGGCGCGCAACCCGCGCGAGCAGACCGCCGCCATCGTCTACACCCACTATCAGCGCACGCTCAAGGCGTTCAACGCGGTGGACTTCGACGACCTGATCCTGCAGCCGGTCAAGCTGTTCCAGGAGCACCCCGAGGTGCTGGAGCGCTGGCAGAACCGCGTGCGTTACCTGCTGGTGGACGAATACCAGGACACCAACGCCAGCCAGTACCTGCTGGTGAAAATGCTGATCGGCATGCGCAACCAGTTCACCGTGGTGGGCGACGACGACCAGTCGATCTACGCCTGGCGTGGTGCGCGCCCCGAGAACCTGATGCTGCTCAAGGAGGACTACCCCTCCCTGAAGATCGTCATGCTCGAACAGAACTACCGCTCCACCAGCCGCATCCTGCGCTGCGCCAACGTGTTGATCGCCAACAATCCGCATGCGTTCGAAAAGCAGCTGTGGAGCGAAATGGGCGTGGGCGACGAGATCCGCGTGATCCGCTGCAAGAACGAGGAAGCCGAGGCCGAACGCGTGGCCATGGAAATCCTCACCTTGCACCTGCGCACCAACCGCCCGTACAGCGACTTTGCCATCCTTTACCGCGGCAACTACCAGGCCAAGCTGATCGAACTGAAGCTGCAGCACCACCAGGTGCCGTATCGCCTGTCGGGCGGTAACAGCTTCTTCGGCCGCCAGGAGGTCAAGGACCTGATGGCCTACCTGCGCCTGCTGGTGAACCCGGACGATGACAACGCCTACCTGCGGGTAATCAACGTGCCGCGCCGCGAGATCGGCTCCACCACCCTGGAAAAGCTCGGCAACTACGCCACCGAGCGCGGCATTTCGATGTACGCCGCCAGCGAAGAGCTGGGCCTGGGCGAGCACCTTGACGCGCGCTACACCGAGCGCTTGCAGCGTTTCAAGCACTGGCTGGACGGGGTGCGCCACAAGGTTGCCCTGGAAGACCCGATTGCCGCACTGCACGAGATGATCCGCGACATCGACTACGAGAACTGGATCCGCCAGCAGACCGCCAGCGACAAAGCTGCCGAGTTCCGCATCAGCAACGTCTGGTTCCTGGTCGAAGCGCTGAAGAACACCCTCGAGAAGGACGAAGAGGGTGACATGACCATTGAGGACGCCATCGGCAAGTTGGTGCTGCGCGACATGCTCGAGCGCCAGCAGGAAGAAGAAGAGAACGCCGAAGGTGTGCAGATGATGACCCTGCATGCTTCCAAGGGCCTGGAATTCCCCTACGTGTTCATCATGGGCATGGAAGAGGAAATCCTCCCGCACCGCTCCAGCATCGAGGCCGACACCATCGAAGAGGAACGCCGCCTGGCCTACGTGGGTATCACCCGTGCGCGCCAGACCCTGGCCTTCACCTTCGCCGCCAAGCGCAAGCAGTACGGTGAAATCATCGACTGCACGCCCAGTCGGTTCCTCGACGAACTGCCACCGGACGACCTGGCCTGGGAGGGCCTTGACGATGCGCCGGTCGAGGTGAAGGCCGCTCGCGGCAACAACGCCCTGGCCGATATCCGGGCAATGCTCAAACGCTGATCAACCATTACTCTTTAACTTTGCCGCTTTTAGCGGCCACGGTGGTTTGTATGGCCGATTTGAGCTCACAGATCGGCCATACAGCCCACTATCTACATCGAGGAAATCACAGTGGAAGCACTGCATCAGAAGATTCGCGAAGAAGGCATCGTGCTTTCCGATCAGGTTCTCAAAGTCGACGCGTTTCTCAACCACCAGATCGATCCGGCGCTGATGCAGCTGATCGGTGACGAGTTTGCCCGCCTGTTCGCCGATGCCGGCGTGACCAAGATCGTCACCATCGAAGCCTCGGGCATTGCCCCGGCGGTGATGACCGGTCTGAAACTGGGTGTGCCGGTCATCTTCGCTCGCAAGCACCAGTCGCTGACCCTGACCGAAAACCTGCTGACCGCCTCGGTGTATTCCTTCACCAAGCAGACCGAGAACACCGTGGCCATTTCGCCGCGTCACCTCAACAGCAGCGACCGCGTGCTGGTGATCGACGACTTCCTGGCCAACGGCAAAGCCTCGCAGGCGCTGATCTCGATCATCAAGCAGGCAGGTGCCACCGTGGCGGGCCTGGGTATCGTGATCGAGAAGTCGTTCCAGGGCGGCCGTGCCGAACTGGACAGCCAGGGTTACCGCGTTGAATCGCTGGCCCGGGTGAAGTCGCTGGAAGGTGGTGTGGTCAGCTTCATCGAATAAGGCCTCACCGCCCCGGCGTAGGAACGGGTTTACCTGCGAATGCGATGGCAGATTCAATATCGCATTCGCGGGTAAACCCGCTCCTACATGGGGCCATGTGTGCGCAAACGATTATCCTGTCGCCTGTAACCCTGCCAGCAGTAGCCGCTGATAAAGCTCCTCTTTCAACCCTTGCGGAACCTCCAGCCCCATCCGCGCCAGATGCCGCTCATACCCTTCCGGGCCCGGTGCATCCAACGCTGCCTTGCCCAGCTCCAACACCTCGCTCAGCTTGAACTTGCTCTTCAACCAGTTCAGCGCCCGCAACAGATCCCGCTCCTCGGCCGTAAAGTCCGTGCCCATCGGATACTCCGGGAACAGCCGCGCATGCTGTGCCCTGATCGCCTCCAGGCGTTGCGGGGTATTGTCGGTAAAGCGCGCCTCCAGCTGAAAGTCGTCGGCAAGCTTTCCAGCTTCTTTTGCCTGCTTGATCAGGCCCGGCTGGAACCGCGAATCGCTCACCGCCAACAACCGCGCAATCACTTCGCTGTCAGTCTGCCCACGCAAGTCCGCAATGCCGTACTCGGTCACCACGATATCGCGCAGGTGCCGGGGAATGGTGCAGTGGCCATAGGTCCAGAACAGGTTCGAGGTCACCTCCCCGCCTGCCTCGCGCCAGCTGCGCAGTAGCAGGGTCGAACGCCCGCCCTCCAGCGCATGGCCCTGGGCAACGAAGTTGTACTGCCCGCCCACGCCACTGAGCACGCGGCCGTCTTCAAGCTGGTCGGCCACCCCGGCGCCGAGCAGGGTCATGCCAAACGCGGTGTTGATGAAGCGCGCATCACGACGTTGTCGGCGCTTGAGTGCCTCCTGCCCATAGAGCTCGTTGATGAAGCTGATACGGGTCATGGCAAACTGCGCGCGCTGCTCCAGCGGCATCTCGCGCAAGCGCTGGTAGAACGCTTGCGGGCCGAGGAAAAAGCCGCCATGCAGTATTGCGCCCTGCTCGTCCGCCGGGCGTCGTAGCAACCCTGCTTCGGCCAGCACCAGCAGGCCGTTGACGAACATCTCGCTGCAGCCGTACAAGCCGTGGGCAAAGGTGTCCAGGCCCCCTTCTCGCTCGATCAATGTCTGCCACGGTCCGACATCCAGCGCCTTGAGCACCTCACGGTAACCGGCGTTGTCGCCCTGACGTGCCAGCAATGCCGCGGCAACCGCATCGCCCATGGCACCAATGCCGATCTGCAGCGTACCGCCATCGCGTACCAGGCTGCTGGCGTGCAGGCCGATGCAGTGGTCCTGGATGCCGACCGGCATGTTTGGCGTGGAAAACAGCCGACGTTGCTCGGCTTCGTCGAGCAGCAGGTCGAACGCATCGATGGGCAGCTCTGCATCACCCGGCATGTAGGGCAGTTCGGCATGCACCTGGCCCAGCATGAGGATGGTTTCGCCAGCCGCGCGGCGCTTGGCGATCATCGGCAGCAGGTCGAGGGTGATGTCTGGGTTGCAGGCCAGGCTCAAGTGCACGGGCTTTTCGGGGGTGGCGGCCACCAACTGGGCGATCAGGTTCAGGCCCTTGGCGTTGATATCCCGTGCGGCGTGGCTGTAGTTGCTGCTGACGTAGTCCTGCTGCGCCGATTCGCTGTGCAGCAGGCTACCGGGCTGCATGAAGAACTGTTCGACTCGGATGTTCGGCGGCAGGCTGTCGTTGCGCAGGTCTGCGAGGTAACTGAGCTCTTCGTAGTCAGCGAAGACACGCTCGACGAAGGGTTCGAGAAAGCGCCGCTGCAGGCCATCGCCCAGTGGCGGGCGGCCAAGGGAAAGTGCGGTATAGATGGTCAGGCGACGTTCGGGCAGCTCGCGTACGCGGGCGTAAAGTGCGTTGACGAAGGCATTGGGTTTGCCCAGGCCCAAAGGCAGGCCCATGTGGATATGGGCTGGCAGCCGGGACAAGACCTGCTCGACAGCCTGGTCGATGGAGCAGAGGTGCATCTGGGCCTCCTGAAACATCCATGGGTTCAGGAGTTGGACATAGGGCTGAAGTAATTGGTTGCCTGTACCGGCCCTTTCGCGGGCAAGCCCGCGAAGAGGCCGGCCCAGGCAACAAAAAAACAAAGCCCGCCATCAACGGCGGGCCTCATGCAATTCAGCTGTAAATCACAACCCGGACATTTTCTTGATTGCCCCTTTCAGGTCTTCATCCGAGCAGTCTGCACAGGTGCCCTTCGGCGGCATGGCGTTGATGCCGGTAATGGCCTTGGCCAGGATGCCATCCAGACCGCCTTGGTGGTCGGCGCGTTCTTTCCACGCGGCGGTGTCACCAATTTTAGGCGCGCCGAGCAAGCCGCTGCCATGGCAGGCATTGCAGTGCTTGGCGATGATTTCATCCGGCGTCTTGGCTCCCCCGCCACCCGCTGCAGCGGCCACTTCCATGCCTTTGCACTCCTGGCCCTGGACACACACCTGGCCAACCGGCTCCAGGCGTTTGGCGATGTCGTCATTGGTCGCAGCGGTTGCGCTCATTGCCCAGAGGGCGAATACGGCTGCTGGTACGGCCAGCATCTTCTTGATTTGATTCACGCGAACACCCTCATGGTGGCTAATCACGCTCGCGGCCACGGATCGGCGAGCGTTGAAAAGTATAGCGGGAACCCAGAGGCCGTGAAACGACCCCACACAGGAAAGGGGTATTGCCGAATCAATGCACTGCGCTGGATCAAAAGTTTGAAGGCGTCGCCGCACTGATCAGCCGCGCCGGCTGGTCGAATGGGTTGCGGAAGCGGTGCGGGCGGGTGCTTTCGAAGTAGTAGCTGTCGCCTTCTTCGAGAACGAAAATCTCGTTGCCGACCACCAGTTCCAGGCGGCCTTCAAGCAGGATACCGGTCTCCTCGCCGTCGTGGGTCAGCATCTCGGCACCGGTGTCCGCACCTGGCGGGTACACCTCGGTCAGAAAAGCGATGGCACGGTTGGGGTGCGACTTGCCCACCAGCTTCATGGTCACCGCACCGTCCGAGATATCGATCAGCTCGTGGGCCTTGTAGACGATCTGAGTCGGGCTTTGCGGCTCCAGCTCGACCGAAAAGAATTCGACCATGGACATGGGAATGCCGCTCAGCACTTTGCGCAGCGAGCTGATAGAGGGGCTTACGCTGTTCTTCTCGATCATCGAGATGGTGCTGTTGGTCACGCCAGCACGCTTGGCGAGTTCGCGCTGCGACAGGCCCTTGAGCTTGCGGATGGCTTGCAGTCGTTCGCCGACGTCCAAAGCTGGAGCCTCCTGAAACAGTGGGAAGGGGGTGGATGTGAACGATATCATGGCAATGCCGTTCAGTATTTACAACACACCGCCCCCAACCTGTCCGCTTCAGCGTCTCATTCGCCGATGTAGTCCCGTGGTACCCGCTTAAGGTTACAGAAGATCTGGTAGGGAATAGTGCCCGCATGCGCGGCCACTTCACTGGCCAGCACCTGCTTGCCCCATAGTTCGACCGGGCTGCCGACAGTGGCTTGCGGTACGTCGGTGAGGTCGATGCTGAGCATGTCCATCGACACCCGGCCGATCAGCTGGGTGCGCTTGCCAGCGACCAGCACCGGGGTGCCGTTGGGCGCCTGGCGCGGGTAGCCATCGGCATAGCCCATGGCGACCACACCCACGCGGGTCGGCCGAGGGCTGACGAACTTGGCACCATAGCCCACCGGCTCGCCGGCAGGCAGCTCGCGCACGCTGATCACCCGCGATTGCAGGGTCATCACCGGTTGCAGGCGTGCGGCCTCGGCCTGCGCCACTTCGAACGGCGTGGCGCCGTACAGCATCAGGCCTGGGCGTACCCAGTCGCTGGGCGCTTGCGGCCAGCCCAGCACGCCGGGTGAGTTACGCAGGCTGCATTCGGCGGCCAGGCCCTGTCGGGCAGCTTCGAACACGGCAATTTGCTGGGCGGTAGCGTCAGCGTCCAGTTCGTCGGCGCGAGCGAAGTGGCTCATCAACACGATGCGCGAAACCATGCCACTGGCCAGCAGTCGCTGGTAGGCATCGTGGTAGTCCTTGGGGTGCAGGCCAACGCGGTGCATGCCACTGTCCAGCTTCAGCCAGACGGTGAGCGGTTTGTGCAGCGGGGTTTTCTCGATGGCTTCCAGCTGCCACAGCGAGTGCACCACGCACCACAGGTCGTGCTCGGCGATCAGTGCCAGTTCGCTGGCTTCGAAAAAACCTTCCAGCAGCAGCACCGGGGCTTTGATACCGGCGGCGCGCAGTTCCAGTGCCTCCTCGATGCAGGCCACCGCAAAGCCGTCGGCCTCGGCCTCCAGGGCCAGGGCGCAGCGCACGGCGCCGTGGCCGTAGGCATCGGCCTTGATCACGGCGAGGGCTTTGGCACCCGTCAGTTCACGGGCCAGACGGTAGTTGTGGCGCAGGGCCTGGAGGTCGATCAGGGCGCGGGCGGGACGCATGGCGGCTGCCTTATGGTGGTTCGGGTTGAAATCGGTGGTGGATTCTTCGCGGGCTTGCCCGCTCCCACAGGTAGCGCACAGCGTTCAAAAGCTGTGGTGTTCCTGTGGGAGCGGGCAAGCCCGCGAATGGGCCTGCACAGGCTATTACTGCTGGTGAACCGGCGCGCTTTGCCCGTGCTTGGCCACTTCCCGGCTGTTGCCATACCGGGAGATATCCAGGCCTTCGGCACTGATCTGCGGCTTCTTGCGCGCAATCAGGTCGGCCAGCAAGCGACCGGAACCGCACGCCATAGTCCAGCCCAAGGTACCGTGACCGGTGTTCAGGAACAGGTTGCGGAACCCCGTGGCACCCACGATCGGCGTGCCGTCCGGGGTCGCCGGGCGCAAGCCGGTCCAGAAGCTGGCCTGGCTCAAGTCACCGCCGCGAGGATAAAGGTCGTTGACGATCATCTCCAGTGTTTCGCGCCGGCGCGGGTTCAGCGACAGGTCAAAGCCGGCGATTTCAGCCATCCCGCCAACGCGGATGCGGTTATCGAAACGGGTGATCGCAACCTTGTAGGTCTCGTCGAGAATGGTCGAGGTCGGAGCCATGTCGGCGTTGGTGATCGGCACGGTCAGCGAATAACCTTTCAGCGGGTACACCGGAGCCTTGATGCCCAGCGGCTTGAGCATCTGTGGCGAGTAGCTGCCCAGCGCCAGCACGTAGCGGTCTGCCGTCTCCAGCTTGCCGTCGATCCACACGCCATTGATGCGGTCACCGGCGAAGTCCAGGCGCTGGATGTCCTGGCCGAAGCGGAACTCCACGCCCAGCTTCAACGCCATGTCGGCGAGCTTGGTGGTAAACAGCTGGCAGTCGCCAGTCTGGTCGTTCGGCAGGCGCAGGGCGCCGGCCAGGATATCTTTCACGCCGGCCAGGGCGGGTTCGACGCGGGCAATGCCGTCGCGGTCGAGCAGCTCGTAGGGCACACCGGACTGTTCGAGTACGGCAATGTCCTTGGCCGCAGCATCGACCTGGGCCTGGGTGCGGAACAGCTGGGTGGTGCCCAGGCTGCGGTTTTCGTAGTTGATGCCGGTTTCGGCGCGCAGCTCGTCGAGGCAGTCACGGCTGTACTCGGACAGGCGCACCATGCGCTCCTTGTTCACCGCGTAGCGGCTGGCAGTGCAGTTGCGCAGCATCTGTGCCATCCACAGGTACTGGTCGACGTCGCCCGTGAGCTTGATGGCCAAGGGGGCGTGACGCTCCAGCAGCCATTTGATTGCTTTGAGCGGTACACCAGGGGCAGCCCAGGGTGAGGCATAGCCGGGCGAGATCTGGCCGGCGTTGGCAAAGCTGGTTTCCATGGCCACCGCCGGCTGGCGGTCGACCACCGTGACTTCGAAACCTTGCCGGGCCAGGTAGTAGGCACTGGCGGTTCCGATTACACCGCTACCAAGTACCAGAACTCGCATCGTTTTATCCCTCACACGCGGCGCGCCGCACACTTTTATTGAAATGGCATGAATGGGCGCAGTATAGGAATTTGAGACCAGTGCAATTCACTATATAAAAGCCTATTATTGGCGAGAATTCTCGGCAAAATCGCCTTTCACGGAGGGGCATCCCCTATGAGAACCCAGCACCAGACCAAGCGTGAACTGGACAAGATCGACCGCAACATCCTGCGTATCCTGCAGAATGACGGGCGTATTTCCTTCACCGAACTGGGCGAGAAAGTTGGGCTGTCCACCACCCCTTGTACCGAGCGGGTTCGCCGCCTCGAGCGCGAGGGCATCATCATGGGCTACAACGCCCGCCTGAACCCGCAGCACCTCAAGGGCAGCCTGCTGGTGTTCGTGGAAATCAGCCTGGACTACAAGTCAGGCGATACCTTCGAGGAGTTCCGCCGCGCGGTCTTGAAGCTGCCCCACGTGCTGGAATGCCACCTGGTGTCGGGCGACTTCGACTACTTGGTGAAAGCGCGTATTTCGGAAATGGCCTCGTACCGCAAGCTGCTCGGGGACATCCTGCTGAAACTGCCGCACGTGCGCGAGTCGAAGAGCTACATCGTGATGGAAGAGGTGAAGGAGAGCCTCTGCCTGCCGATCCCGGACTGAGGCTAGACCAGCACCTGGCGGGTGGTGGCAATGAACTGGTGGACCAACTGTTCAGCGGCGGGGTCGATCATCGGTTCAGGGCCACGACCCCGCGGGCAGGCCATGCGCGGGGTGGTACCGAACAGCCGGCAGATCATCGGCCGCTCTTCATACACCGTGCAGCCGTTGGGCCCCAGGTGCACGCAGTCCAGACGCTCCAGAGCAGCGTCCTGCTCGGCCTGGGACTTGCGCGGCAGGCGGGCCATTTCCTCCGCCGAGGTGGTGACCGGGCCGCAGCAGTCGTGGCAGCCGGGCTCGCACTCGAAAGAGGGGATGAGTTCGCGCAGGAAGTGGATCTTGTGGCGGTTACAGGACATGACGGGATACAAGCTGACAAAGTGATTGGATTATAGGCTTATTCGCGGGTTCACCCGCGAACGAGTATGAAGCCCTCGCTGGTTGCCCGGCCGCGATGGCACAGCTTATCCTCGTCCCCCCTCCATTTTTCAGGGCCGCCCCAATGATCCACAGCGCGCAGCACGCCGCCTCCTATTACGCCGCCAGCAGCGCGCCACACCCCGACCACGCCTACCTGCAAGGCGAACACAACGCCGACGTGTGCATCATCGGCGGCGGCTACTCGGGCCTGAACACCGCCATCGAGCTGGCCGAGCGTGGTTTCTCGGTCATCCTGCTGGAAGCGCGCAAACTTGGCTGGGGCGCCAGTGGGCGCAATGGCGGGCAACTGATCCGAGGGGTCGGTCATGGTCTGGAGCAGTTCCTCCCGGTCATCGGAGAAGAAGGCGTGCGCACCATGAAACTGATGGGCCTGGAGGCCGTACAGATCGTGCGCGAGCGGGTAGAAAAGCATGCCATCGCCTGCGACCTGGCCTGGGGCTACTGCGACCTGGCCAACAAACCCGCCGAGCTTCTGGGCTTTGCCCAAGACGCTGAGGAACTGCGCAGCCTGGGCTATGCACATGAGCTGCGGCTGGTCGGCAAGGACGATATCCACAGCGTGGTCGGTGCCGATTGCTACGTGGGCGGGTTGGTCGACATGGGCTCCGGGCATCTGCATCCGCTCAATCTGGCACTGGGTGAAGCCGCCGCAGCCGCCCGCCTGGGCGTGAAGTTGTTCGAGCAATCCGAAGTCACCCGCATCGACTACGGCACTGAAGTGCAGGTGCATACTGCCCAAGGCCGGGTACGCGCCAAGACCCTGGTACTGTGCTGCAACGCCTACCACAACGACCTCAATCGCGAGCTGGGCGGCAAGGTGCTGCCGGCCGGCAGCTACATCATCGCCACCGAGCCGCTGGGCGAAGAACGCGCACGCACATTGCTGCCGCAGAATATGGCGGTGTGTGACCAGCGCGTGGCGCTGGACTACTACCGCCTGTCCGCCGATCACCGCCTGCTGTTTGGCGGTGCCTGCCACTATTCAGGCCGCGACCCGAAGGACATCGCCGCCTATATGCGGCCGAAGATGCTCAAGGTGTTCCCGCAGCTTGCCGACGTGCGCATCGACTACCAGTGGGGCGGCATGATCGGCATTGGTGCCAATCGCCTGCCGCAGGTTGGCCGCCTGGCCAGCCAGCCGAACGTGTATTACGCCCAGGCCTACTCGGGCCATGGGCTCAACGCCACCCACCTGGCTGCGCGCCTGCTGGGTGAAGCCATCAGTGGCCAGGAAAGCGGGCGCTTCGACCTTTTCAACAAGGTGCCGCACATCACCTTCCCTGGCGGCAAGCACCTGCGCTCGCCACTGCTGGCGCTGGGGATGCTGTGGCATCGCCTCAAAGAGCTGACTTGAGTGCTGTGCGGCCCCTGAACTGCGCCCTGACGTTGGACAAAAATCCAACCTCAGGGCGTTTCACATGGGCAAACCCAGGGTAACCGTGTCAGTCCTTCCAGAAGGGTTTCCGCCCTTCGATCCGGGCCTGCTCCCAGCTCAGCCCGACATCGCGCAACTCGTCATCGGTCAGCTGCAGCAACGCCCTGCGGGTATGCCAGCGATGCAGCATCAGCCCCCAACGCCCCAAACCCTCTGGCGCGTTGAACACCTTGGCCTGCTGCCCGGCTTCCAGTTCCTTGGCCAACAGTTGCAAGCGCACATCGCTCATGCCACCCATCACCGCATCCTCCCGTTCAGTGGTTACCGTGGAGAAAGCATGCGCGTCGGCACCCTCGACAATACAGATCCAATACAGCCTTATTATTCCCATACAGAATTGGCCGCTGGCCGACTGAATGCTGTATTTTCGGGCCAACTGTACCGGTCGCTATGCCAATGCAGCGCAGGAGTATGCCGTGACCCTCTACCTGAATCTCGCCGAAATACTCGGCGCCCGCATCGAGCAGGGGCTCTATCGCCCCGGCCAGCGCCTGCCGTCCGTGCGCGCACTGAGTGAGGAGCACGGGGTCAGCCTGAGCACCGTGCAGCAGGCCTATCGCATACTCGAAGACAGCGGTATGGTCTCGCCGCGGCCCAAGTCCGGCTACTTCGTCAGCGACCAACGGCAGTTGCCGGCACTGCCCGCAGTTAGCCGCCCGGCCCAGCGCCCGGTGGACATCTCGCAGTGGGAACACGTGCTGGAGCTGGTGCGCAGTACGCCGCGCCAGGATGTGGTGCAACTCGGCCGCGGCATGCCCGACATCGACAGCCCTACCCTGAAGCCGCTGCTGCGCAGCCTTGCCCAGTTGAGCCGGCGCCAGGACATGCCTGGCCTGTACTACGACAACATCCACGGTAACCTGGCCCTGCGCGAACAGGTGGCCCGGCTGATGCTCGACTCCGGCTGCCGCCTGGGGCCGGCCGACCTGGTGATCACCACCGGCTGCCATGAAGCGCTGTCATGCAGCATCCGCGCGGTCTGCGAGCCAGGCGACATCGTCGCGGTCGACTCGCCCAGCTTCCACGGCGCCATGCAAACCCTCAAAGGCTTGGGCATGAAAGCGCTGGAAATCCCCACGGACCCGGTCACCGGCATCAGCCTGGAGGCGCTGGAACTGGCCCTGGAGCAGTGGCCGATCAAGCTCATCCAGATCACCCCCAACTGCAACAACCCGCTGGGCTACATCATGCCCGAGGCACGCAAGAAGGCCCTGTTGAGCCTCGCCCAACGCTATGACGTGGCAATTCTGGAAGACGATGTGTACGGCGACCTGGCCTATACCTACCCACGCCCACGCACCCTGAAGTCGTTCGACGACGATGGCCGCGTGCTGCTCTGCAGTTCGTTCTCCAAAACCCTCGCGCCCGGCCTGCGGATCGGCTGGGTGGCGCCCGGGCGCTACCTGGAGCGTGTGCTGCACATGAAGTACATCAGCACCGGCAGCACCGCCAGCCAGCCTCAGCTGGCCATCGCTGACTTCATCGCCGGCGGCCACTACCAGCCCCATGTGCGGCGCATGCGCAGCCAGTACCAGCGTGGCCGCGACCTGATGGGCGACTGGGTGACCCGCTACTTCCCGGCGGGCACCCGGGTGAGCCGGCCCCAGGGCGGCTTCATGCTGTGGGTGGAATTACCCGAACATCTCGATACGCTTCGGCTGAACCGCGCTTTACTGGAGCAGGGCGTGCAGGTTGCCGTGGGCAGCATCTTTTCGGCCTCGGGCAAGTTTCGCCACTGCCTGCGCATGAATTTCGCCGCCAGGCCAACGCCGCAAATCGAAGCCTCCGTGCGCAAGGTTGGTGAAACCGCCCTTCGTCTACTGGATGACGAAAGCGCCGACGCGTAACTTTGCGCCGCCCGTCACGGTCAAACCCCTAAAGCCCTTGCTGCACAGGACGGTCCACCCTTGAGACTCCAGCGAGCCTTGCCTCTGCTGCTGGTGTTGTTGCTCGGCCTTGCCGGTTGCACAAGCATCAGCGCGCCCCGCGAAACCAGCCAGGCGTTGCCGGCCCACGAATCGGCCTTTGGCCGCTCGGTGCTGCGCCAGGCCGCGCCCTATGGCGGCCGCTCGGGCTTTCGCCTGCTGCCCAACAGCAACGAGGCATTTCGCGCCCGCGCCGAACTGATACGCAACGCCCAGGCGAGCATCGACCTGCAGTACTACATCGTCCACGACGGCCTCAGTACCCGCGCCCTTGTGCATGAACTGCTGCGCGCTGCCGACCGTGGCGTGCGCGTGCGCATCCTGCTCGACGACACCACCAGCGACGGCCTGGACACCGTCATGGGCACCCTTAATGCCCACCCGAACATCCAGATTCGTGTGTTCAACCCACTGCATCTGGGGCGCAGTACCGGCGTTACGCGCGCCGTGGGCCGGCTGTTCAACTTGTCGCGCCAGCACCGGCGCATGCACAACAAGCTGTTCCTGGTGGACAACAGCATGGCCATCGTCGGCGGGCGCAACCTGGGCGACGAGTATTTCGATGCCGAGCCCAACCTCAACTTCACCGACATCGACCTGCTGGGCGTGGGCCCGGTAGCCGAGCAACTGGGGCACAGCTTCGACCAGTACTGGAACAGCGCCCTCAGCCGGCCGATCACCGACTTCCTCTGGCATGACCCGGATGCCAATGACCTGCGGGCCAGCCGCCAGCGCCTGGAAGTGTCGCTGGCCAAAGCCAGGACCCAGCGCAAGGCCCTGTACGACCGCTTGATGGCCTACCAGTCGCAGCCGCGCCTGGATGTGTGGCGCAACGAGCTGATCTGGGCTCACGCCCAGGCGCTATGGGATGCGCCCAGCAAGGTGTTGGCCGAAGACGAACCGGACCCGCAATTACTGCTGAGCCAGCAACTGGCACCGGACCTGGCTAACGTGCACCGCGAGTTGGTCCTGGCATCGGCCTACTTTGTACCGGGCGAACCGGGGCTGCTGTACCTGACCGGCCGCGCCGACGCTGGCGTTTCGGTGAAGCTGCTGACCAACTCGCTGGAAGCCACCGACGTGCCGGCAGTGCATGGAGGCTATGCACCCTATCGTCGTGCCTTGCTTGAGCACGGGGTGCAGCTTTACGAGCTTCGCCGCCAGCCAGGCGACCCCAGCGCGGGGCGACTGAGTTTCCGTGGCAGCTCGGATTCGAGCCTGCACACCAAGGCGATCGTGTTCGACCGGCGCAAGACCTTCATCGGCTCGTTCAACTTCGACCCGCGCTCAGTATTGTGGAACACCGAGGTCGGGGTACTGGTGGACAGCCCGGAGCTGGCCGAATACACCCGCGAGCTGGCCCAGCAGGGTATGGCACCTGCGCTGAGCTATCAGGTGAAACTGATAGGTAACAAGCTGGTATGGGCGACCGAGGACAATGGCCAACGGCACGTGCTGACGTCTGAGCCGGGTGGGGTCTGGCGGCGGCTCAATGCCTGGATCAGCAAGGCGGTTGGCTTGGAGAAAATGCTGTAGCTGCGATTCCGGGGGCCTTGCGGCCCCCAACAATCATCAGGCAGAAACCGGCTCAAAGGCTCCGCGCCGCCGGGTCAATACCACCAACCCCGCAGCCCCGGCCGCCATCAGGAACAGCAACGCATGCCCGCTGATCCACTGGCTCCCCGCCCCCGCCAACAACGGCCCGAGCAAACAGCCAATACCCCACAGCTGAGCCACGTGGGCATTGGCCCGTACCAACTCATCATCGCGGTAGCGCTCACCGATCAGCACCAGCGACAAGGTGAACAGGCCGCCGGCACTGGCGCCGAACAACACCCACAATGGCCAGATAACCGGTGTGTGCAACAGCAGCGGGATCGCCAAGCTGGACACCAGCAGGGTCACCGCACAGCCAGTGAACAAGGTACGTCGCGACATATGGTCGGCCAGCGCGCCGATGGGCAACTGCAGCACCGCATCACCCACCACCACGGTACTCACCATGAACAAGGCGATTTCGGTGCTGAAACCCTGCTGCAGGCAATACACCGGCAGCAACGTGAGGATCATCGCCTCGAACGAGGCGAACAGGGCAATGGCCCAGGCAATTACCGGCAAGCGTCGGCAGAAGGCGAACAGGTCGCCAAAGGTGACACTGCAGGCTTCCGTGCTCGGCGCCCCACCACGCCCCAGCAGAACCAGCGGCGCGGCCAGCAGCAGGCCGGTCGCCGCCCAGAAGCCGAAGTCGTCATCAGAGCCAAGGAAACCCAGCACCAACGGCCCGGCCAACTGGCTCAAGGCGTAGCTGCTGCCATACAGCGCCACCAACCGGCCACGCCACTGTTCGACCACCAGTTGGTTGATCCAGCTTTCGCCGAGGATGAACACCACGGTCAGGGACATGCCGATCATCAGCCGCAGCAGCAGCCATAACGGGTAACTAGGCAGCAACGCGAGCAGGCCAATCGACAGCGCCCCGCCCCACAGGCACAGGCGCATCGCCGAAGGTACGCCAACCCAACCTGCCAGGCGGCTGGCCAGGCTGGCGCCGGCCAGTACGCCCAAAGCCGGCATTGCCGCCATCACGCCGATGGCGAAGCTGCCGTAGCCCCAGGCCTCCAGGCGCAGGGACACCAGCGGCATGCTCACGCCGAGCGCCAGCCCGACACTGAGCACCGATGCCAGTACGGCGAAGTAGGTACCCCAACGCATTGCAGCCTCCCAGCCAATATTTCCAGGGGCCCATTTGCGGGCAAGCCCGCTCCTGCATCGGTCGCGAAGACCTGCAGGAGCGGGCTTGCCCGCGAAAAGGACCTACCGGGTTACAGCTTGATCCAGGTCGCCTTCAGCTCGGTGTACTTCTCCAGTGCGTGCAGCGACTTGTCACGGCCGTTGCCCGACTGTTTGAAGCCACCGAACGGCGCGGTCATGTCGCCACCATCGTACTGGTTGACCCAGACGCTGCCCGCACGCACGGCACGGGCGGTTTTGTGGGCCTTGGAAATGTCCGAGGTCCAGATACCCGCTGCCAGGCCATACGGGGTGTCGTTGGCAATGGCCACGGCTTCTTCGGCGGTGTCGAAGGCAATCACCGACAGCACCGGGCCGAAGATTTCTTCCTGGGCAATGCGCATGGCATTAGTCACGCCGTCGAAGATGGTCGGCTCGACGTAGGTGCCGCCGGTCTCTTCCAGGGTGCGCTTGCCGCCGGCCAGCAGCTTGGCGCCGTCCTTGTGGCCAGCCTCGATGTACGACAGTACGGTGTTCATCTGCTGGGTATCGACCAAGGCACCGACAGTGGTCTGCGGGTCCAGCGGGTTGCCTGGCTTCCAGCCTTTCAGGGCTTCTACCACCATCGGCAGGAACTTGTCCTTGATCGAACGCTCGACCAGCAGTCGGGAACCTGCAGTGCACACTTCGCCCTGGTTGAAGGCGATGGCGCTGGCGGCGGCTTCGGCGGCAGCTTGCAGGTCCGGGGCGTCGGCAAAGACGATGTTCGGGCTCTTGCCACCGGCTTCCAGCCAGATGCGCTTCATGTTCGACTCGCCCGCGTAAACCATCAGCTGCTTGGCGATCTTGGTCGAACCGGTGAACACCAGGGTATCGACGTCCATGTGCAGGGCCAGTGCCTTGCCCACGGTGTGGCCATAGCCTGGCAGCACGTTCAGCACGCCAGCCGGGATACCGGCTTCGATCGCCAGTTGGGCGATGCGGATGGCAGTCAGCGGCGATTTTTCGGACGGCTTGAGCACGACCGAGTTACCGGTGGCCAACGCCGGGCCGAGCTTCCAGCAGGCCATCAGCAGCGGGAAGTTCCAAGGTACGATGGCACCGACCACACCTACCGGCTCGCGGGTAACCAGGCCAAGCTGATCATGCGGGGTCGGGGCAACTTCGTCGTAGACCTTGTCGATGGCTTCGGCAGTCCAGTGGATGGCTTGGGCCGCACCTGGGATGTCGATACTGGAGGAGTCGCCAATCGGCTTGCCCATGTCCAGCGTTTCCAGCAGCGCCAGCTCTTCGACGTTCTTGCGCAGCAGGTCGGCGAAACGGATCAGCTTGGCCTTGCGCTTGGCCGGGGCCAGCTGCGACCACACGCCGGAGTTGAAGGTGGCACGGGCGTTTTCAACAGCGCGGTTGGCATCGGCCAGGTCGCAGCTGGCAACCTTGGCCAGGAAGCGTCCGTCGACCGGGCTCAGGCACTCGAAGGTTTCACCGGATGCGGCATCGGTGTATTCGCCGTTGATGAAGGCACGGCCTTCGATCTTCAGTTGCTGGGCACGTTGTTCCCAGTCCGCACGGGTCAGGGTGGTCATACGAAACTCCTCCTCTTGTTTAGGTGCAACGCCGCACTGAGGACTCACAGGCGTTGTCAGAATTCTGGCCGGGCGCCAAGCGCACACTGGCAAGCGATACCCTAAACCAGCCGGTGTAAACTATCAATATATTTGACACGAGAGGCTCAAAAGCCTACTGATGTTCATTTTATTAAACAACAACAGGAGCCGAACCATGAGTATCGATAGCATCATCGACTTCGCGCAGGTCCTCACCGAAGCCGAACGCTACCGCCCGGCTGCAGAGAAAATTCTCAAGGGCGAACCGGACCAGGCGGTCTACAACCATTATTCCAGCCCGTGTGGGCAGTTTGCCGCTGGCGTATGGGAAGGTGAGGTGGGCCAGTGGACAGTGAACTACACGGAGCACGAATACTGCGAGATCGTCCAGGGCGTTTCGGTGCTGCGCGACCAGGACGGTGGGGCTAAAACCCTGCGTGCCGGCGATCGGTTTGTCATCCCCGCCGGCTTCAAAGGCACTTGGGAGGTGCTGGAGCCGTGCCGCAAGATCTATGTGATGTTCGAGCAGAAATAATTATGTAGCGCAGGGAGTTTGCAGGCATGCGTGAGGATGACCCTGCCCGTTTCGGGCCATTCAGCCTCACAAGGAAAATCAGCATGACCAACGAAGAAGTTCTGCAAACCCTCGCTCACCTGGTCGGCACCCGCTACGTGCCGGAGCTGAAAGGCACCATCTGCGCCCTCACCGGGCGCACTCGCGTGGTTGGCCCCAACGAGATGTCCACCCGCGACTACGACGCAGCGCGCATCCAGATCAAGGCCGACGCCGACCTGATGATCCAGAGTTTCGCCTTCAACTGACCCTGCTGCAGCCCAAAAAAAACCCGCGTCCTTTCGGATGCGGGTTTTTTTTCAGGTCGCCGATCAATTACTTGATCTTGGCTTCCTTGTACACCACGTGCTTGCGAACAACCGGATCATATTTCTTGATCTCGATTTTGTCCGGGGTGGTGCGCTTGTTCTTGTCGGTGGTGTAGAAGTGGCCGGTACCGGCACTCGAAACCAGACGGATCAATTCACGCATGATGCTCTCCCTTAAACCTTGGCGCCAGCTTTACGGATGTCAACCAGAACGGCGTCGATGCCGCGCTTGTCGATGATACGCATGCCTTTGGCGGAAACGCGCAGACGCACGAAACGCTTCTCGGATTCAACCCAGAAACGGTGGTGCTGCAGGTTCGGCAGGAAACGACGACGGGTTTTGTTGTTTGCGTGGGAAATGTTGTTCCCGGTTACTGGACCCTTACCAGTAACTTGACAGACTCTCGACATGACTCAGCCCTCTAAAACCACATGCCCAACCCGGCATGGGTTGGCCGCTTAATCTCTCAGTCTTTGGCGCCTGGGCGCCGTGATTCTGGAGGCCTTATCGACCGGATCCGCTGATGCGACAGGCCGAGCCCCTAGAAAAGAGCGCTGCTTTATACCAGAAAGACTTGGCTGCAACAACAGTAGATGCACATTACCGCTAGCCAGAACGCGCCGGGCCAGCATAGCGGCAGGCCCCGCCAGTCGTCGACCGCTCGTCGCAAGATTTGCAAAAAAGGGTGTGGTCATTTGCCGGCGGGCGCACTAGGGTAGGCCTTTTACAGACTGCACTGGCAGATGGGCCACTGACAGCCAAGGAGCCACCATGCGTGCCGCCGCACTTTCCTTATTGTTCACCTCCCTGTTCGCCGCCGGCGTTGCCCAGGCCGCTCCGCTGAGCGTTTGCAGCGAGGCCAGCCCCGAAGGTTTCGACGTGGTGCAGTACAATTCGCTCACCACCACCAACGCCACCGCCGACGTGCTGATGAACCGCCTGGTGGAGTTCGATGCGGCGCAAGGCAAGGTGGTGCCGAGCCTGGCGACCAGCTGGACGGTATCGGCCGACGGCCTGGTGTATGACTTCACCCTGCGCGATGACGTCAAGTTTCACAGCACCCCCTACTTCAAGCCAGGCCGCAAGCTGAATGCCGACGACGTGCTGTTCAGCTTCCAGCGCATGCTCTACCCGGCCCATGCCTGGCACAAGACTGCACCGGGCGGCTACCCGCATGCCCAATCGCTGCAGCTGGGCAGCCTGATCAAAGCGATCGAGGCACCGTCGCCGAACACCGTGCGCTTCACCCTCAGCCACCCGGACGCCACCTTCCTGGCCACCCTGAGCATGGGCTTCGCCTCGATCTACTCCGCCGAATACGCCGACAAGCTGCTCAAGGCCGGCACACCGGAAAAGCTCAACAACCAACCGATCGGCACCGGGCCGTTCGTGTTCCAGCGTTTCCAGAAAGACGCCGTGGTGCGCTACCGCGCCAACCCGGACTACTTCGCCGGCAAGCCGGCGGTCGACCCGCTGATCTTCGCCATCACCACCGATGCCAACGTGCGCCTGCAGAAGCTCAAGCGTGGCGAGTGCCAGGTTGCCCTGTCGCCCAAGCCGTTGGACATTGCCGAAGCGGGCAAGGACGGTAACCTCAAGGTGGCCACCACCCCGGCATTCATGACTGCCTTCGTCGCCATCAACAGCCAGCACCCGCCGCTGGACAAGCCGGAAGTGCGCCAGGCGATCAACCTGGCCTTCGACAGGCAGGCCTACCTCAAGGCCGTGTTCGAAGACTCTGCGGTGGCTGCCAACGGCCCCTACCCGCCTAACACCTGGAGCTACGCCAAGGACCTGCCCGGCTACCCGCTGGACCTGAAGAAAGCCAAAGCCCTGCTGGCCAAGGCCGGGCTGGCCGAAGGCTTCAGTACCACCATCTGGACCCGGCCCTCGGGTAGCCTGCTCAACCCCAACCCCAGCCTTGGCGCGCAGATGCTGCAAGCCGACCTGGCGAAGATTGGCGTGAAAGCGGAGATCCGCGTGATCGAGTGGGGCGAACTGATACGCCGCGCCAAGGCCGGCGAGCATGACTTGCTGTTCATGGGCTGGGCGGGCGACAACGGCGACCCGGACAACTTCCTCAGCCCGCAGTTTTCCTGTGCGGCGGTAGAGTCAGGGACCAACTTCGCACGCTTCTGCGACAGCCGCCTCGACCAGCTGATCAGCGCCGGGCGCACCACCAACGACCAGAGCGTGCGCAGCCGGCTGTACCAACAGGCGCAGACACTGATCCAGCAGCAGGCGCTGTGGGTGCCACTGGCGCACCCGACGGCGGCGACCTTGCTGCGCCAAGGCGTCGAGGGGTACCAGGTGAGCCCGTTCGGACGGCTGGATTTCAGCAAGGTGACGGTGACCAAATAAGCCTGTACCGGCCTCTTCGCGGGTAAACCCGCTCCTACAGGACAGCGCCAGCCTGGCAGTTGACGCTACCCCTGTAGGAGCGGGTTTACCCGCGAAAGGGCCCGTACTGACCCTATAAGGCTCTCAGTAGTCCCTCAGGCCACAATCCACCCATGCTCGACCATCGACAACGGCTCCCCATCACCAATGATGATGTGATCCAGCACCCGCACATCAATCAACGCCAGCCCCCGCTTCAACGACAGGGTCAAATGCACATCGTCCTGACTCGGTTCACTGATCCCTGAAGGATGGTTGTGGCACAGGATCAATGCCGCAGCGTTGTGCACCAACGCCCGCCGCACCACCTCTCGCGGATAGACACTCGCCCGATCTATCGTGCCCCTGAACAGGATCTCAAATGCCAGTGGCCGGTGCTTGGTATCGAGAAACAGACACCCGAACACCTCGCTGGCCTCATGCCTGAGCATGGCTTTCAAGTAGCGTCGCACCGCTGCCGGGCTGTCCATGGCAGACTCGCGCTCAATCGACGTTGCAAGGTGCCTGCGGCCGATCTCAAGCAGTGCCTGCAGCTGGCTGTACCTCACCGGGCCCAACCCAAGCTCGCCGACGAAGGCCTCGCGGTCGGCCTCCAGCAACCGGCGCAAGCTGCCGAACTTCACCAACAAGCCTCGCGAAAGCTCCACGACATTACGCCCACGTACGCCTGAGCCGAGAAAAACGGCCAGCAGCTCCGTATCTGTCAGGCTCCCTGCCCCTCGCTGCAACAACTTCTCCCTAGGCCGTTCTTGCGCCGGCCACTCCCTGATGTTCATTCCACCCCTGCCTTTGCTGCGGCCCATTTCGGCCCTGTGTTAATCTATTTCGCCTCGTACATGCGACGTTCCGCCGCAGGCATTTCAAACGTCGTCGCCCGCTCTCACTGGAAAAAGGCAAGCCTATGCAGCGGCTGTATCGCAAGCGCATCGTTCTCGGCGTGGGTGGCGGCATTGCCGCCTACAAAAGCGCCGAGCTGATTCGCCGTCTCCTGGAGCACGGCGCGCAGGTGCGCGTCGTCATGACCCGGGGTGGTGCAGAATTCATCACCCCGCTGACCCTGCAGGCGCTGTCGGGCCACCCCGTACACATGGACCTGCTCGACCCGGCCGCCGAAGCTGCCATGGGCCATATCGAACTGGCCAAGTGGGCGGACCTGGTGCTGATCGCCCCAGCTACCGCCGACCTCATGGCACGCATGGCCCAGGGCATGGCAGACGACCTGCTGACCACGCTGGTGCTGGCCACTGACGCCACCGTCGCCGTGGCGCCGGCGATGAACCAGGCCATGTGGCGCGACCCGGCCACCCAGGCCAACCTCGAGCTGCTCAAGAGCCGTGGCATTCAGGTGTTCGGCCCGGCATCCGGCAGCCAGGCCTGTGGCGACGTCGGCCTGGGGCGCATGCTAGAAGCCACCGACCTGGCCTGGTGCGCCGCGGAAAGCTTCAAGCGCCAGGCACTGACCGGCAAGCACGTGCTGATCACCGCCGGGCCGACCCAGGAAAACATCGACCCGGTGCGCTACATCACCAATCATAGCTCCGGCAAGATGGGCTTCGCCCTGGCCGAAGCGGCCGCCGAAGCAGGGGCTCGGGTGACCCTCGTCACGGGCCCTGTGCACTTGCCAACCCCTGACCGGGTCAGCCGCATCGACGTCGTCAGCGCGCGAGACATGCTCGCGGCCTGTGAAGCGGCCATGCCGTGCGACCTGTTCATTGCCTCGGCAGCGGTTGCGGACTACCGCCCCGAAGTGGTTGCCACACAAAAACTGAAGAAAGATCCTACGACCGGCGACGGCATGCTGCTGCAGATGGTGCGTAATCCCGATATCCTTGCCACCATTGCTGGCCGCGCCGACCGCCCGTTCAGCGTCGGCTTTGCCGCCGAAACCGAGCACCTGCTCGATTACGCCACGCGCAAGCTCAAGGACAAGAACCTCGACCTGATCGTCGCCAATGATGTGGCCAACCCCAGCATCGGCTTCAACAGCGAAGAAAATGCCTTGACCGTGATCGACCGCCAGCAGCACCAGACCCTCTTCGCGCAGACCAGCAAGGGCAAGATTGCCCGGCAACTGGTCGCCTTCATCGCCGAACGGCTCAACCAGGTTCAATAAGTTACATGCACGCTCTTCAAGCCAAGATCCTCGACCCACGCCTGGGCAGCGAATTCCCGCTACCCGCGTACGCCACCCCCGGCTCCGCCGGCCTCGACCTGCGCGCCCTGCTCAAGGAAGACACCCTCCTCGAGCCGGGCCAGACCATTCTGATTCCTACCGGCCTGTCGATCTACATCGGCGACCCGGGCCTGGCGGCAGTCATCCTGCCGCGCTCGGGCCTGGGCCATAAGCATGGCATCGTGCTGGGCAACCTGGTCGGCCTGATCGATTCGGACTACCAGGGCGAGCTGATGGTGTCGTGCTGGAACCGCGGCAACACGCCGTTCACCATCGCGGTGGGCGAGCGCATCGCCCAGCTGGTGCTGGTACCGGTGGTGCAGGCTCACTTCGACATCGTCGAAGCATTCGACGAAAGCCAGCGTGGCGCTGGCGGCTTCGGTCACTCCGGCAGCCACTGAGCCGGCAAATGACCGTTCAGGCCAAGGATGGCGAACTCTCTGGCGAAACCACCGTCCAAGCGTTCAGTTTGCGCCTGCCCAGAAAGCCTTTGACTAATGGAGCTTCCAGAGATGAACGACATGGCCCACCTGGTCCCCGCCGCATTGCCCGACAGCATTTTCCGCGCATATGACATACGCGGCGTGGTCGGCAAGACCCTTCACGCCGAAACCGCCTACTGGATCGGCCGCGCCATCGGCGCGCAAAGCCTGGCCCAGGGCGAACCGCAGGTTTCGGTAGGGCGCGATGGCCGCCTGTCGGGCCCGATGCTGGTGGAACAGCTGATCAAGGGCCTGGTCGATGCGGGCTGCCACGTCAGCGACGTCGGCCTGGTGCCTACCCCGGCGCTGTACTACGCAGCCAACGTGCTGGCCGGCAAGTCCGGTGTGATGCTGACCGGCAGCCACAACCCGTCGGACTACAACGGTTTCAAGATCGTCATCGCCGGTGACACCTTGGCCAACGAACAGATCCAGGCCCTGCTGACCCGCCTGAAAACCAACGACCTGACCCTGGCCCAAGGCCGCGTGGAAAAGGTCGAGATCCTCGACCGCTACTTCCAGCAGATCGTCGGCGACGTAAAGCTGGCGAAAAAGCTCAAGGTGGTGGTGGACTGCGGCAACGGCGCCGCTGGCGTGGTTGCACCGCAACTGATCGAAGCCCTGGGCTGCGAAGTGATCCCGCTGTTCTGCGAGGTCGACGGCAACTTCCCCAACCACCACCCGGACCCGGGCAAGCCGGAGAACCTCGAAGACCTGATCGCCAAGGTCAAGGAAACCGGTGCCGATATCGGCCTGGCCTTCGACGGTGACGGCGACCGTGTCGGCGTGGTGACCAACACCGGCAGCATCGTCTACCCCGACCGCCTGCTGATGCTGTTTGCCCAGGACGTGCTGTCGCGCAACCCAGGTGCCGAGATCATCTTCGACGTCAAATGCACCCGCCGCCTGACCCCGCTGATCGAACAGCACGGTGGCAGCGCCTTGATGTGGAAAACCGGCCATTCGCTGATCAAGAAGAAGATGAAGCAGACCGGTTCGCTGCTGGCAGGCGAGATGAGCGGTCACATCTTCATCAAGGAACGTTGGTACGGTTTTGACGACGGTATCTACAGCGCCGCGCGCCTGTTGGAGATCCTCAGCAAGACCCAGCAGAGCGCCGAAGACCTGTTTGCCGCCTTCCCGAACGATATTTCCACGCCGGAAATCAATATTGATGTGACCGACGAGGGTAAATTCAGCATCATTGATGCACTGCAACGCGACGCCGACTGGGGCGAAGCCAACCTGACCACCATCGACGGTGTGCGGGTCGACTACGCCAATGGCTGGGGCCTGGTTCGCGCCTCCAACACCACCCCGGTGCTGGTGCTGCGCTTCGAGGCCGACAGCGACGCCGAGTTGCAACGTATCAAGGATGTTTTCCGCACCCAGTTGCTGCGGGTAGAGCCTGAGCTGCAACTGCCGTTCTGACCGACTATCTGTTCCTTACAGGAGCCCTGCATGACCCTCGATCGCGATGCCGCTTCCCATGTAGCCGAGGTTTTGTCCGAAGCACTGCCTTACATCCGCCGCTTTGTCGGCAAGACCCTGGTGATCAAGTACGGCGGCAACGCGATGGAGAGCGAGGAGCTCAAGACGGGCTTCGCCCGTGACATCGTGCTGATGAAGGCTGTGGGCATCAACCCGGTGGTGGTCCACGGCGGTGGCCCGCAGATCGGCGACCTGCTCAAGCGCTTGTCGATCGAGAGCCACTTCATCGACGGCATGCGCGTCACCGACTCGGCGACCATGGACGTGGTGGAGATGGTGCTGGGTGGCCAGGTCAACAAGGACATCGTCAACCTGATCAACCGCCACGGCGGCAGCGCCATCGGCCTGACCGGCAAGGACGCGGAGCTGATTCGCGCCCGCAAGCTGACTGTCAGCCGCCAGACGCCCGAGATGACCACTCCGGAAATCATCGACATCGGTCACGTCGGTGAAGTGGTGAGCGTGAACACCGACCTGTTGAACATGCTGGTGAAGGGCGACTTCATCCCGGTCATCGCGCCAATCGGCGTGGGTGCCAACGGTGAGTCGTACAACATCAACGCCGACCTGGTGGCGGGCAAGGTGGCCGAGGCGCTGAAAGCCGAGAAGCTGATGCTGCTGACCAACATCGCCGGCCTGATGGACAAGCAGGGCCAGGTCCTGACCGGCCTGACCACCGAGCAGGTCAACGAACTGATCGCTGACGGCACCATTTATGGCGGCATGCTGCCGAAGATCAAGTGCGCGCTGGATGCGGTGCAGGGCGGCGTGAACAGCTCGCACATCATTGATGGCCGCGTGCCGAATGCAGTGCTGCTGGAGATCTTCACCGACAGCGGCGTGGGCACCCTGATTACCAACCGCAAGCCGCGCTGATTGATCGGTTAGCCTGCACTGGCCTCTTCGCGGGTAAACCCGCTCCTACAAAGGAAATCCCCGTGTAGGAGCGGGTTTACCCGCGAAAGGGCCAGATCAGGCGGCACAAAAAAAGGCGACCCTCTGAAGAAGGTCGCCTTTTTCATTCCTAGGCCAGGATCAGATCCCGTACTGCGCCCGATAGGCCTCCACAGCCGGCAGGTGCTGCTTCAACTGTGGATCGTCAGCCAGGAACTCCAGCACCTGGGTCAGCGAAACAATGCTGACCACCGGGATACCGAAGTCGCGTTCCACTTCCTGGATCGCCGACAGTTCGCCATTGCCGCGCTCTTCCCGGTTCAGCGCGATCAGTACACCAGCGGCCTTGGCCTGCTGGGCGTTGATGATCTGCATGACCTCACGAATGGCGGTACCGGCAGTAATCACGTCGTCGATGATCAGCACGTCACCGGCCAGCGGCGCGCCGACCAGGCTGCCACCTTCGCCGTGGTCCTTGGCTTCCTTGCGGTTGAAGCACCATGGCACGTCGAGCTGATGCTGGTCGGCAAGGGCCACGGCGGTAGTCGCCGCCAAAGGGATACCCTTGTAGGCCGGGCCGAACAGCACATCGAAGGGGATTTTGCTGTCGACGATGGCGGCGGCGTAGCAACGGCCCAGTTCAGCCAGGGCGGAACCGGTGTTGAACAGGCCGGCATTGAAGAAATACGGGCTGGTACGCCCCGATTTCAGGGTGAATTCACCGAAACGCAGTACCCCGCGATCGATGGCAAAACGGATAAAGTCGCGCTGATACGGCTGCATGAATAGTCCCGGACACCACGGATTTAGCTAAATGGGTTGAGCTCGGGTATCATACACGCACGAGATTTATGGGGCCATTTATGCGGATCATCAGTGTGAACGTAAATGGCATTCAGGCTGCGGCCGAGCGTGGTTTGCTCAGCTGGCTGCAAGCCCAGAATGCCGACGTCATCTGCCTTCAGGATACCCGCGCCTCGGCCTTTGAACTCGACGACCCAGCTTTCCAGCTCGATGGCTATTTCCTTTATGCCTGCGACGCGGAGGTGCCTGCCCAAGGTGGTGTGGCCCTTTACTCGCGCATGCAGCCCAAGGCAGTCATCACCGGCCTGGGCTTCGAGACAGCCGACCGCTACGGGCGTTACCTGCAAGCAGATTTCGACAAAGTCAGTATTGCCAGCCTGCTGCTGCCTTCGGGCATGAACGGCGACGAAGACTTGAACCAGAAGTTCAAGTTGATGGACGACTTCGCCAAGTACCTGGACAAGCAGCGTCGCAAGCGTCGCGAATACATCTATTGCGGCTCGTTCTACGTGGCGCAGCAGAAGCTCGACATCAAAAACTGGCGTGACAGCCAGCAGTCGCCAGGCTTCCTGGCGCCAGAACGCGCCTGGATGGATGCCATCACTGGCGAGATGGGGTATGTAGATGCCTTGCGCGAAGTCAGCCGTGAAGGCGACCAGTACAGCTGGTGGCCAGACAACGAGCAGGCCGAGATGCTCAACCTGGGCTACCGGTTCGACTACCAGATTCTCACCCCGGGCCTGCGCCGCTTCGTGCGCAACGCTCGCCTGCCGCGTCAGCCACGCTTCTCCCAGCATGCACCGCTGATCGTCGACTATGACTGGACGCTGACCATCTAAAAGGCCATTGGGGCTGCGTTGCAGCCCCAATGGTTATTTGATCGGCCGCCAGATCATCGGGTAGCGATAAGGCTTGCCCTCATTCGCCCGCACCGCCGCAATGATGATCAATATCATCACTGCCACCGTGAGCATGGCAAACAGCACCAGCCCGATAACCACGAACATCAGCAGGAAGCAGATGAACCCGGCAATGGTCACGCTGATTTGAAAGTTCAGCGCCTCTTTGCCCTGGGCGTCGATAAAAGGGTCTTGCTCACGCTTGAGGTGCCATAGCACCAGCGGGCCCAGCAGGTGCCCAAGCGGCACTACCAGGCCCAACAGCGCGGAGAGGTGGCAGAACATCGCCCATTGCCGGATTTCGGCATTGGGCGGGGTGATCGACAGGTTCGAATCGCTCATGCCCCGCACCTCCTTGGCTGGCTTCAGTCAGCCAGTGCCGCCTGCTGCAGCTCGAAAATCTCGTTCATGCCCTTCTGCGCCAGGGCGAGCATGGCGTTGAAATCTTCCGGCTGGAACGGTGCGCCTTCGGCAGTACCCTGCACTTCGATGAAACCACCAGCGCTGGTCATGACCACATTCAGGTCGGTTTCGGCTGCGGAGTCTTCCAGGTAGTCCAGGTCGAGCACCGCTTCGCCCTGGTACATGCCTACCGACACGGCAGCGATCATGTGCTTGAGCGGGTTGCCGCCCTTGAGGCCGCCGCGCTTCTTGATCACTGCCAAAGCATCGCACAAGGCAACCATGGCGCCGGTGATGGACGCGGTACGGGTACCGCCATCGGCCTGGATCACGTCGCAATCGACGTACAGGGTGATGTCACCGAGCTTGCTCATGTCCAGCGCGGCGCGCAGCGAACGGCCGATCAGGCGCTGGATTTCCAGGGTGCGGCCACCCTGCTTGCCACGGCTGGCTTCGCGCTGGTTACGTTCGCCGGTGGAGCGCGGCAGCATGCCATACTCGGCGGTCAGCCAGCCTTGGCCCTGGCCTTTGAGGAAGCGCGGTACACCGTTTTCAACGCTGACCGTGCAGATGACTTTGGTGTCACCGAACTCGACCAGTACCGACCCTTCGGCGTGCTTGGTGTAGTTGCGGGTGATGCGGATCGAGCGGAGCTGATCGGCAACGCGACCACTTGGACGTTTCATCTGGGATACCTGTACTGGGACTTTGAATCTGCCGAGCATTATAGAGCCCGCAGCCCGGGGAAGACATGCCTATTGTCGTGCCCGGCACAGCCCGTCGCCTTTTCCTACCGCAGTAGCCACCCGTCGGTAACATAGGTGGATTGGGCGCCACGGCGACACTGCGCTACAATCCTGCGCCTTGCAGCCGAGAGGCTCCCACCGTTCATTCATCTACGCGAGGTACTCCCCATGGTGCACAGCATGACCGCTTTTGCTCGTGTCGAGCGCGCCGGCAGCCAAGGCACCCTGGTCTGGGAGCTGCGTTCGGTCAACCACCGTTACCTGGAGCCGCACCTGCGCCTGCCCGAGGCCCTGCGCGACCTCGAAGGCGGTGTACGTGAAGGCCTGCGCCAGGGCCTGTCACGCGGCAAGGTGGAATGCACCTTGCGCCTCAACGAAGACAGTAATGGCAAACCGCTGAAAGTGGACCATGAGCGCGCCAAGCAACTGGTTGCCGCCGCCGAAGAAGTGGCGAGCCTGATCAAGCAGCCTGCCCCCCTGAACCCGCTGGAAGTGCTGTCATGGCCAGGCGTGCTGGTGGCCGACACCAGCGACCCACAGGCACTGAACGCCGAAGCCATGGCGCTGTTCGACGAAGCGTTGGCCGAACTCAAGGCCGGGCGCCAGCGCGAAGGCCAGGAACTGGCGCGGCTGATCAACGAACGCCTGGACAACATGGCCAGCGAAGTCACGACCCTGCGCGCCCTGGTGCCGCAGATGCTGGCGGCGCAGCGGCAGAAGATTCTCGACCGCTTCGGCGACATGCAAGCCGAGCTGGACCCACAGCGCCTGGAGCAGGAGATGGTACTGCTGGCCCAGAAAAGCGACGTGGCAGAGGAGCTCGACCGCCTCAGCACCCACGTCACCGAAGTGCGCCGCGTGCTCAAGGGTGGCGGCGCCGCTGGCCGGCGCCTGGACTTCCTGATGCAGGAGCTCAACCGCGAGGCCAACACCCTTGGCTCCAAGGCCTTCGACCCACGCAGCACGCAAGCGGCGGTCAACCTGAAGGTACTGATCGAACAGATGCGTGAACAAGTACAGAACATCGAGTAAGGCCACCCCTACCATGAACCACAGCAGCGGCACCCTCTACATCGTTTCGGCCCCCTCGGGTGCCGGCAAGACCAGCCTGGTCACCGCCCTGACCAAAGACGACCAGCAGATTCGCGTCTCGGTCTCGCACACTACCCGCGCCATGCGCCCGGGCGAGCAGCACGGGGTGAACTATCACTTCGTCGTCCACGAGGAGTTCAAGACGCTGATCGCGCAAGGAGACTTTCTGGAGCATGCCGAAGTGTTCGGCAACTTCTACGGTACTTCGCGCAGCGCGCTGCAGCACACCCTGGACCAAGGCTACGACCTGATCCTGGAAATCGACTGGCAAGGTGCCCAGCAGGTGCGCAAGCTGATGCCACAGGCGCTGTCGGTGTTCATCCTGCCTCCAAGCCAGGAGGCGCTTCGTCACCGCCTGGACGGACGCGGGCAGGACAGCGAAGAGATCATTGCCGGGCGCATGAAGGAAGCGGTCAGCGAGATGGTGCACTACGACGAGTATGACTACGTGATCATCAATGATGATTTCGACGCGGCGCTGGCAGACTTGAAAGCGGTGTTCCGCTCGAATCGGCTGCTGTTGAAGAAGCAGCAGCAGCGTCATGCGGCGCTGCTGAAGCAAATGATCGGCTAAAGATCGATGGGGCCGCAGAGCGGCCCCATTGGTTTATTCCTGCAGTGGCAAGGTAGCCTGCTGACGCAGGGTAGCCCCGAGGAAGTACGCCGGCGCACGCATGCGCGACAGCATCATCAGGCCGATACCAAGCACCGAGATGATCGCGGCAATCACGAACACCAGCCCCAGACCGCCCACATGCGAGCCGCTGCCGAAGTCCGGCGACGCACTGTCGATGGCGGTACGCACGAAGATCACCGACAAGATCACCCCACCCACCAGCGGGCACAGGCCGCGCATGATGAAATGGCGCAGGCTGTCGAACAAGCTGCCGCGGAAATACCAGACGCAGGCAAACGCGGTCAGCGAATAGTAGAAGCAGATCATCATGCCCAATGCCGTGATGGTATCTGCCAGCACGTTCTCGCTCAGCGTACGCATGGTCACGTAGAACAGGCCTGCGGCCAGGCCGGCGCAGATGGTGGCATAGCGCGGCGTTTGCGAGCGCGGGCAGACGCTGGCGAACTTCTGCGGTACCGCACCGTAATAACCCATGGCCAACAGGGTGCGCGCCGGCGCCACGAAGGTGGACTGCAGCGACGCCGCCGTACTGGCCAGCACAGCGATGGACATCAGGATCGCCAGCGGCCCCATGACCGGGCCGGCCAGGTGGGCAAAGACGTTCTCCTGGATGCGCGGGTTGTTCAGGCCCAGACCCGTTTCACTGATACCGGCAAACTGCAGGGTCGCGATGGCGGTGAACAGGTACAGGCCGAGAATCAACATCACGGTCCAGGTAGCGGCCTTGCCCGGCACCTCTTCGCTACCCACCGATTCTTCACTGACGGTCAAGCAAGTGTCCCAGCCCCAGAAGATGAAGATCGACAGTGACAGGCCAGCGGCAAAGGCCGAGAACGACTCGACACCGAACGGGTTGAACCAGGCGAAATCGAACGCCAGCGGTGGCGGCGCGGTGGTGCCGCCGAAAGCGGCGAAAGCAAAGCCGATCAACACCAGCAACTGCAGGGCCACCAAGCCGTACTGCACAGTCATTGTGGTGGCGATACCCCGACAGCAGATCCACACTGCCAAACCAATGAACACGCAACAGGTAACGATGTTGATCAACAGGTTGTCGGCCAACGCTGCCAGCTCATGCTTGCCGGTGATCTGGCCAAGGAACAGGTAGAAGAAGTCCACCGCCACACCTGCCAGGTTCGACAGCACGATCGTGGTGGCAACCACCAGTCCCCAGCCGCCGATCCAGCCGATCATCGGGCCGAATGCACGCGCCGACCAGGTAAACGAAGTCCCGCTGTCCGGCTCCGCCGAGTTCAGCTCGCGATAGCCCAGGGCAACCAGCAGCATCGGCAGGAAGCCCACGATGAACACGGCCGGCAGGTGGGCGCCCACCTCACGCACGGTCGGGCCAAGGGCCCCGGTCAGGGTATAGACCGGGGCGATGGTGGAAATGCCCAGCACCACGCTGGCCAGCAGGCCCAAGCGGCCCTTGGCCAGGCCTTTGCTGCGCTGAGTGTTGCCCGCGTCGGCCGCCACATCGGGTGGGCGGCCGGCTTCTGTGTAATTGCTCATGAGTATTTGCCGTAAATTTTGGAATTGTTTTAACAAGCCTTGGGTACAAGGCTCGCTTTCACTCATTGAAAGCTTGCTATCGGGGACGAGTCATCCGAGACCTTCGGCTGACGCCAGAATCATTCCTGCCGTGAGCCCTCCCGTGCTGCGTAGGCATTGCAGGCCTCGCGAAACGCCTGAAACAGACGCAGCGAAACCGGGTTTTCGTTGAAGCGCCACTCCGGGTGCCACTGCACCCCGAGCACAAAGCCCGGTGCCGCAGGCATGGACACCGCCTCGATCAGGCCATCCGGGGCCCGTGCCTCGACGCGCAGGCCTGGGGCCAGACGGTCGATGCCCTGGCTGTGCAGCGAATTGACCTCGAACTGCGCCGCCAGGCCCAGGCGCTCGAACAACCCGCCAGGCTCGATACTGACCGAGTGACGAGGGCTGTATTGCACCTCCAGGGGGGCATCCTCGGGTTCGCGGTGGTCAAGGTAGCCTGGCAGCTCCTGCACACGCTGGTGCAGGCTGCCGCCAAGGGCCACGTTCAGCTCCTGGTAGCCTCGGCAGATGCAGAATACGGGCACACCGACGGCAATGGCTGCCTGCAGCAGCGGCAGGGTCAGGCGATCACGCGCCAGATCATGCCGGGTACCCGCCACACTGGGGGCGCCATTGTAATGATGCGGCTCGATATTTGAAGGCGAGCCGGTAAAAACAATGCCGTGCAAGCGGGCCAGCAGCGCTTGCGTGTCGCTGCCGCCATCACGGGCCGGCAAGATCAGTGGCAAGCCGGCAAAGCCGGCGGCCTCGACATACTTGTCGCCGACCGTGTGCGAGGAGTTTTTCCCTACCTGCTGACGGCAGGCGCTGACACCGATCAAAGGGACCGCATTTGCGCTCATGGGCTTACACCGTGTGCAGGTACCAGTTGTACTCGAGGTCGGAAATCGACACTTCGAACTCGGCCAGTTCGCTTTCCTTGCAGGCCACGAAGATATCGATGTAGTCCGGGCTGATGTATTGGTTGAGGACTTCGCTGTCATCCAGCGCGCGCAGGGCATCGCGCAGGTTGTTCGGCAGGCTTTGCTCCAGCTGCTCGTAGGAGTTGCCTTCGATCGGCGCCTCGGGCTCGACCTTGTTGGTCAGGCCATGGTGAACGCCGGCAAGGATCGCCGCGAGCATCAGGTACGGGTTGGCATCGGCGCCGGCTACACGGTGCTCAAGGCGCACATTGTCGCTGCTGTCGGTGGGCACGCGTACGGCCACGGTGCGGTTGTCCAGGCCCCAGCTCGGCGCATTGGGCACGTAGAACTGCGCACCGAAGCGGCGGTAGGAGTTGATGTTGGGGCACAGGAAGGCCATCGACGCCGGCATGGTTTCCAGCACGCCACCAATGGCGTGGCGCAGCGTATCGCTTTGCAGCGGATCGTCACTGGCGAAGATGTTCTTGCCGGTTTTCTTGTCCAGCAATGAAATGTGCACATGCAGGCCGTTGCCTGCCTGGCCCGGGTAGGGCTTGGCCATGAAGGTGGTGTCCATTTCATGGTCGTAGGCGACGTTCTTGATCAGGCGCTTGAGCAGGATCGCATAGTCGCAGGCCTTCAGCGGATCCGCCACGTGGTGCAAGTTGACCTCGAACTGCGCCGGGGCGCTTTCCTTGACGATGGCGTCGGCAGGCAGGCCCTGTTCCTTGGCTGCTTCGAGCATGTCCTGCAAGCAGTCGGCGTACTCGTCGAGGTCGTCGATCAGGTACACCTGGGTCGACTGCGGGCGCTTGCCGGAGATCGGCGAGCGCGGCGGCTGCGGGCGGCCGTTGAGGTTGTCCTGGTCGATCAGGTAGAACTCCAGCTCGAACGCGGCGCAAATATCCAGGCCCAGGTCGTCGAACTTGCTCACCACCTGGCGCAGCACTTCACGCGGGTCGGCGAAGAACGGCTGGCCATCCAGCTCGTGCATGGTCATCAGCAGCTGGGCGGTGGGGCGCTTCTGCCACGGCTCGTCCGACAGCGTGCCGGGGATCGGGAAACAGATACGGTCGGCGTCGCCGATGTCCAGGCCAAGGCCGGTGCTTTCGACAGTGGAACCGTTGATATCAAGGGCGAACAGCGATGCGGGCAGGTTGATGCCCTTCTCGTACACCTTGTGCAGGCTGGCCCGCTCGATGCGCTTGCCACGTACCACGCCATTCATGTCGGAGATCAGCAGGTCTACGTACTGCGTGTCCGGATGGGCCTGGAGGAAGTCATTCATCTCGCTGGAAGAACTGGCGCACGGGGTTACCGACGTCATGGTGTACATCCTTTGATGTGCTGCGGCGATGTGGGGATACGGCTGGCGCCTCACGGGCGACGATGGTTGCAGCTGTTGTTCTTTTCACTTTCCCATCGTGGGGACTGGTTACCCGACCGGGCGCATTGATTCCGGGGGGCCGTTTCACTATAAAATGGCCCAGACGCAACAGACATTGGCAATTTGGCAAGCAGAGCGTGCATCAATGCAATATCAGATAACCCACGCAGACCTCTCTCTGGTCCTGGCACTGGAACGTGGCCGCTCGCTGGCCAAAGCCGCCGAACTGCTCAAAGTCGACGTTTCGACCGTATTCCGCTCGATCCGCCGATTGGAGTCAGCGCTGGGCACTGCTTTGTTCGTCAAGAGCCGAAAGGGCTATCTGCCGACTGACACCGCACAGGCCTTGGCCGAGCAGGCCGAACGTGCCGAGCAGGCGCTGGAAGCGGCGCGCATTGCCATGACCAGTGGCGAGCAGGTGGTCAGCGGCACGGTGCGCCTGACCTGCACAGAGGCGGTGATGCACAGCCTGTTGCTGCCGGCGCTGGCCGAGTTCATGTCCAACTACCCGGCTTTGTCGCTGGAGATGGGCACCTCCAATACCTTCGCCAACCTCAGCCGGCGCGACGCCGACATCGCCCTGCGCCTGACCAACACACCTCCGGAGCACCTGGTTGGCCGCAACCTGGGTTCGACCTCCTATGTAGTCTGCGGCCAGCCACAGTGGCGCGAGCGCCTGAGCGAGTCCCCCGCCAGCGTGCCGTGGATCGCACCAGACGACTCGATGCAGGACCACCCTACGGTGGTCTGGCGCAACCAACAACACCCGGGCCTGAGCCCGCGCTACCAGTGCAGCAGCATGTCGACCATCGCCCAGTTGGTAATGGCCGGCCTGGGCGTGGCAGCACTGCCGGACTATATGGTGCATGCGCTGCCTGGGGTGGATGCTCTCAGCGGTCCCCTGCCCGGCTGCGACACTCAGCTGTGGTTGCTGACCCGGCCGGATTGCCGGGCGTTGCGCTCGGTGCAGACCTTGTTCGAAGAGCTGACCCCGCGGTTGCGTGACGCGATGCTCTGAGGTTATCGTCAAGCTCATGCACTGAGGGTGTCTGTTCCGGCTCTTTCGCGGGTAAACCCGCCGCTACAAGCAACACGGTCCCTGTAGGAGCCGGTTCACCCGCGAAGAAGGCATCGCAGGGTTTGCAGGTACCGCCCGGCAAAACAGCGCTTCCCTATTGGCTGGTGAATTTTTATACTATCGAGTCCGCCTGCCCATTAATGGGCTGCACGCCCACCGCAATTGCTACTGAGGAAGACCATGGCCCGCGTAACTGTTGAAGACTGCCTGGAACACGTGGATAACCGCTTTGAGCTGGTCATGCTCTCGACCAAGCGCGCTCGCCAGCTGGCGACCGGCGGCAAAGAGCCACGCGTTGCGTGGGAAAACGACAAGCCAACCGTTGTTGCCCTGCGTGAAATTGCCGAAGGCATCGTCACCAACGAGTTCATCGCCGCTGAAGAGATCGTCACCGAGGATCCGGTGTTCGCCGCGTTCGAGGACGAGAACAACGAGGCTGTCTGATTGATGCCAGGTCGACGTCGTACGGCGCAAGGCCCTCTTCCTCGGCAGGAGGTGAACCCATGCCGGGTATAGAAGCCTTGGCCGAACGGCTGTCGACCTATCTTGGCCCCGAACAGGTCAACCTGGTTCGGCGTGCCTATTTCTACGCCGAACAGGCTCACGATGGGCAACGCCGCCGCAGTGGCGAGCCCTACGTGACCCACCCCCTGGCCGTGGCCAGCATCCTCGCCGACATGCACATGGACCATCAGAGCCTGATGGCGGCCATGCTGCACGATGTGATCGAAGACACCGGCATCGCCAAGGAAGCCCTCAGCCAGCAGTTTGGCGAGACAGTGGCCGAACTGGTCGATGGGGTCAGCAAGCTGACCCAGATGAATTTCGAGACCAAGGCCGAGGCACAGGCGGAAAACTTCCAGAAGATGGCCATGGCCATGGCCCGCGATATCCGCGTGATCCTGGTCAAGTTGGCCGACCGCCTGCACAACATGCGCACCCTGGAAGTGCTGTCTGGCGAAAAACGCCGGCGCATCGCCAAGGAAACCCTCGAGATCTACGCCCCCATCGCCAACCGCCTGGGGATGCACACCGTGCGCGTGGAGTTCGAAGACCTTGGCTTCAAGGCCATGCACCCGATGCGCTCGTCGCTGATTCATCGAGCAGTGAAGAGCGCACGCGGCAACCGCAAAGAAATCGTCGCCAAGATCGAGCACTCGCTGGCCAACTGCCTGTCCGCCGACGGCATCGAGGGCGAGGTCAGCGGTCGGCAGAAACACCTCTATGGCATCTACAAGAAGATGCGCGGCAAGCGCCGTGCCTTCAACGAGATCATGGACGTGTATGCCTTCCGCATCATTGTCGACAAGGTTGACACCTGCTACCGCGTGCTCGGCGCCGTGCACAACCTGTACAAGCCGCTGCCCGGACGCTTCAAGGATTACATCGCGATCCCCAAGGCCAACGGCTACCAGTCGTTGCACACGACCCTGTTCGGCATGCACGGCGTGCCCATCGAAATCCAGATCCGCACCCGCGAAATGGAAGAGATGGCCAACAACGGCATCGCCGCGCACTGGCTGTACAAGTCAAACGACGACGAGCAGCCCAAGGGCAGCCACGCGCGTGCCCGCCAGTGGGTCAAGGGTATCCTCGAACTGCAGCAACGTGCCGGCAACTCCCTGGAATTCATCGAGAGCGTGAAGATCGACCTTTTCCCGGACGAGGTCTACGTGTTCACGCCCAAAGGCCGGATCATGGAGTTGCCCAAAGGCTCCACGGCCGTCGACTTCGCCTACGCGGTGCACACCGACGTTGGCAACAGTTGCATCGCGTGCCGCATCAACCGCCGCCTGGCGCCGCTGTCCGAACCGCTGCAAAGCGGCTCGACAGTGGAAATCGTCAGCGCCCCGGGCGCTCGGCCAAACCCGGCCTGGCTCAACTTTGTGGTCTCAGGCAAGGCACGCACGAATATCCGGCACGCGCTCAAGCAACAGCGCCGTTCCGAATCCATCAGCCTGGGCGAGCGCCTGCTGAACAAGGTGCTCACTGGCTTTGACAGCAGCCTGGAGAAAATCCCCCAGGAACGCATCGAGTCTATTCTCGCCGAGTACCGCCTGGAGCTGATAGAAGACCTGCTCGAAGACATCGGCCTGGGCAACCGCATGGCCTACGTGGTCGCGCGCCGCCTGCTGTCGGCCGAAGGCGAACAGTTGCCGGCGCCAGAAGGCCCGCTGGCGATCCGCGGTACCGAAGGCCTGGTGCTGAGCTACGCCAAGTGCTGCACGCCGATCCCGGGTGACCCGATTGTCGGCCACCTGTCGGCCGGCAAAGGCATGGTCGTGCACCTGGAAAACTGCCGCAACATCAGTGAAATCCGCCACAACCCCGAAAAGTGCGTGCAACTCTCCTGGGCCAAGGACATCACTGGCGAGTTCAATGTCGAACTGCGTGTCGAACTGGAACACCAGCGGGGGCTGATCGCCCTGCTGGCCAGCAGCGTCAACGCCGCCGACGGCAACATTGAGAAGATCAGCATGGACGAACGCGACGGCCGTATCAGCGTGGTCCAACTGGTGGTCAGCGTGCACGACCGCGTGCACCTGGCGCGTGTGATCAAGAAGCTGCGTACCCTGACCGGTGTGGTCCGCATCACCCGCATGCGTACGTAGTCCGCCAACCGCAAGGAGTCATCATGAGCAAAACCGTCATCAACAGCGACAAGGCCCCTGCCGCCATCGGCACCTACTCGCAGGCGATCAAGGCCGGCAACACCGTGTACATGTCGGGCCAAATCCCTCTGGACCCGAAGACCATGGAACTGGTCGAAGGCTTCGAAGCCCAGACCGTGCAGGTGTTCGAGAACCTCAAGGCCGTGGCTGCAGCTGCTGGCGGTTCGTTCAAGGACATCGTGAAACTGAACATCTTCCTCACAGACCTGAGCCACTTCGCCAAGGTAAATGAGGTGATGGGCCGCTACTTCGAACAGCCCTACCCGGCCCGCGCCGCCATCGGCGTTGCCGCGCTGCCGAAAGGCGCCCAGGTCGAAATGGACGCCATCCTGGTCATCGAATGATGCCCTGGTGACGGGCCCTGCCCGTCACCCTCCTTCCTCTGCAAGGTTACCCCGTCATGCGTCAAGCACTGCCCTTCGCGCTGGCAGCCCTGCTACTGGGCGGCTGCACCAGCCACAAACCCGAAGATTTCAACGGCATCTGGATCAACCAGGAAGCCATCACTGCGGCGGTCAAAGCCGGCAGCCTGCGCCAGGCGCTGAATGAGCACGGCCCAGTGTTCGAGTGGAAGCTCGACGTGGCCAATCAGCAAGCTAGCTATAGCAATGGTTTCGAGGCCGCTGACGGCCAGCTGAGCGCCAATGAAAAGCAATGGCAGGCCCGTTTCCAAGGCGGCCAGACCGAGCAGCTTTCGCTCGATGGCGACGAGCTGCTGGCCGTCGACCAGAACGGCACCAAGCAAACCTTCGTGCGCGCCAAGACACCGGCGGCAGCCAATGCACCACTGGGCAGCAGCTTCGAGAAGGCGCTTTACCAGGCCTACCTGGGTGGTGACTGGAAGATCGTCGACGGCCAAGGCAAAGGTGCCAGTGTACGCTTCAGCGATACCGGCAACGTCACCGGCCTACCGGGGCCGGACCGCTTCGCCCTGTGCCTGGCAGGTGATTGCGCGACCATGGGTGGCAACAATGACAGCCTGTGGCTGGAGCGCAACCAGCGTGGCGCACCGTTCATCATCAAGCGCGATGGTGACAAGCTGGAGATTTTCCAGGCAGTGAACCGTGCCCAGCCGGATGAAATGCCAGAGCTGGCAGCGGGCAAGCGTCAATGGGCGCTGGAGCGCAGCTGAGATGATGCGCGGTTCCTGTAGGAGCGGGGTTACCCGCGAAGAAGACACCGCGGTGGATGGCACGGGCTTCGCCCGTGTTCGCGGGCAAGCCCGCTCCCACAGGGATCGCGCCAGCTTTTAGAAATTGAGCAAGACAGTTGCTCCCACAAGGGACCGCGCCACCTGCCAGCTAGGCTTTTCCTGCCAGAATCGCGGCGTAGCCTTCCTTGTAGCTCGGATACTCAGGCGCCCAGCCGAGCGCCCGCGCCCGGGCATTGCTGCAGCGCTTGCTGCCAGTACGCCGCACCCGCTGCTCATCGGACCATTCGGTAACGCCCATATACGCCCGCAGCCAGGCCACCACATCGGCCAGCGGCGCCGGGTCGTCATCGACGCCAATGTAGCAGTCGTCCAGAGCCTTGCCATCAGCATCGGCCTGCAGCAGAAACGCCAGCAGGCTGGCGGCATCTTCGGCATGAATGCGATTGCCATACAGCGGTGGCTCCTCGGCAACGCGGTAACCCTGACGCACCTGGCTCAGCAACCACTCACGCCCTGGGCCATAGATACCGGTCAGGCGGACCACGCTCGCCGGGATCCCGCTGGCCAGTGCCAACCGTTCAGCCTCCAGCATCACACGCCCGGAATAGCCCTCAGGCTCGGTGGCAGCGCCCTCCTCTATCCACTCGCCGCCTTTCTGCGCATACACACTGCTGCTTGAGATGAACAGCAGCCGACGCGGGCGCTGGCCACGCTCGGCCAACCAGGCCAACACATGGCGCAAACCATCGACATAGGCTGCTTGGTAACCCGCCTCATCGTGCTGGCTGGCCGCCACGCAGTACACCAGGTAGTCCAGCGGGCCCTGTGGCCAGGACTGCGGTATCGACGGTTCGGCCAAATCTGCGGCAACCGGCTGAACCCCTGCGGGCAGCTGACCAACAGAACGGCGCAGGCCGCTCACCTGCCAGCCTTTAGCCAACATCTGCTTGGCCAGACGCCCACCCACATCACCACAACCCACCACCATCACGGAAAGGTCTGACATCTCTAAACTCCCTAGACCAATTGATCAGCCTGGCCACGCTACACGATGGGCGGCTAGACCATAGGCGAAAAAAGCTACAATATTACTTTTGTTAACAAGAATTACTTGCAATAATGGCCGCCAAATTGTTCTCGGCCTACATCGAGGCCTTGGAGAACGTTCACTTTTTCTTCATCAGGTCCGGCCAGCATGACACGTACTCAACCTTCCGCTTCGCCAACCCCGTCGCGCGCCTGGCGCGCCATCGCCGCGCTGACACTCAGCCTGGTGCTGGCCCCGGTGGCCATGGCCGATGAGCCAACCACCAACGCAGCCACACCTGCGGCTGCTTCTGCCCCGGCCGCACCCGCTGCTGCCCCGGTCGATGCGCCGGCGCCTGGTGCCACTGCCACCAACCCGGCAGATACACCGGCCGCAGCAGACCCAAGCGTTCAAGCCCTGGTCGAAGACACCTCGCTGGGCATGGCCCATGACCTGTCCCCATGGGGCATGTACAAGAACGCCGACATCGTGGTGAAGATCGTCATGATCGGCCTGGCCATCGCCTCCATCATCACCTGGACCATCTGGATTGCCAAAGGCTTCGAGCTGATGGGCGCCAAGCGCCGCCTGCGGGGTGAAATCGCCCAGTTGAAGAAGTCCACCACCCTGAAGGAAGCCAGCGAAGTCTCCAACAAGGAAGGCACCCTGGCCCATACCCTGGTCCACGATGCCCTCGAAGAGATGCGCCTTTCGACTAACGCCCGCGAAAAAGAAGGCATCAAGGAGCGCGTCAGCTTCCGTCTGGAGCGCCTGGTGCATGCCAGCGGCCGTACCATGAGCAGCGGCACCGGCGTCCTCGCAACCATCGGCTCCACCGCACCGTTCGTTGGCCTGTTCGGTACCGTATGGGGCATCATGAACAGCTTCATCGGCATCGCCAAGACCCAGACCACCAACCTGGCCGTCGTTGCCCCAGGTATCGCTGAAGCGCTGCTGGCCACTGCTCTGGGCCTGGTCGCGGCAATCCCGGCCGTGGTCATCTACAACGTCTTCGCCCGCTCCATTGCCGGTTACAAGGCGCAGGTGTCCGATGCCTCCGCTCAGGTACTGCTGCTGGTCAGCCGTGATCTGGACCACCAGGGTAGCGAACGCGCCGCCCCGCACATGGTGAAAGTGGGGTAAGCCATGGGCCTGCATCTCAACGAAGGTGGCGACGACCTCGCCGAAAACCACGAAATCAACGTTACACCGTTCATCGACGTGATGCTGGTGCTGCTGATCATCTTCATGGTCGCCGCCCCCTTGGCCACGGTCGACATCAAGGTCGACCTGCCGGCCTCAACCGCCAAACCGGCGCCAAGGCCAGAGAAACCGGTGTTCGTCAGCGTCAAGGCCGACCAGAAGCTGTATGTCGGCGACGATCAGGTTGCTGCACCCGACCAGCTTGGCCCGATGCTCGACGCCAAGACCAAGGGTGACAAGGAAACCACCATCTTCTTCCAGGCTGACAAAGGCGTGGATTACGGCGACCTGATGGAGGTGATGAACAACATGCGCGCGGCCGGCTACCTGAAAGTCGGTCTGGTAGGTCTCGAGACGGCAGCCAAGAAATGATGAAAACGCGCTCTAACATGGCGCGCTACGGTGGCAGCCTGGCGATCGTGCTGGGTGTGCACGTAGTCGCCGTGCTGCTGACGCTCAACTGGTCGGTGCCACAGGCCATCGAGCTGCCCCCGGCAGCGATGATGGTCGAACTGGCACCGTTGCCGGAGCCTGCGCCACCACCACCCCCAAAGGCAGCTCCGCAGCCACCGGCCCCGGTCGAGGAACCACCGTTGCCGAAGCTGGCAGAAGCGCCCAAGCCCAAGATCGCCATCCCCAAGCCGCCCAAGCCGAAGGCCAAGCCCCAGCCGCCCAAGCCCGAGAAAAAGCCTGAGCCGCCGAAGGAAGCACCGCCCACCGAGCAAACGGTGGACGCACCACCCAGCAACTCGCCACCGCAGAAGTCTGCGGCACCGGCACCGAGCATTGCGTCCAACAGCAACGCCTTGCCAACCTGGCAGAGCGACCTGCTGCGCCACCTTGCCAAGTACAAGCGTTACCCGGAAGACGCGCGCCGTCGCGGCCTGCAAGGCATGAACCGCTTGCGCTTCGTGGTCGACGCCGAAGGCAAGGTCGTGTCGTACTCCATGGCCGGTGGCTCGGGCAGTGCCGCACTGGACCGGGCGACCCTGGAAATGATCCGTCGGGCCGGCACGGTACCCAAGCCGCCACCCGAGTTGCTGAACAATGGCACGATTGAAGTCGTGGCACCGTTCGTCTACTCACTGGACCGCCGCTAAGACTTTTGTTTCTGTCACAATTCGGCAAGTCTGATAACGTGCGTCTATCAATTGCAGCCGCTATGCTGGGCTCGCAACTTCATGGACGCACGTTATGACCCTCACAGAATTACGCTACATCGTCACACTCGCCCAGGAACAGCACTTCGGCCATGCCGCCGAGCGCTGTCATGTGAGCCAACCCACCCTGTCGGTCGGTGTGAAGAAGCTCGAGGACGAGCTTGGCGTTCTGATCTTCGAGCGCAGCAAAAGCGCAGTACGTCTGACCCCGGTCGGCGAAAACATCGTCGCCCAAGCGCAGAAGGTACTGGAGCAGGCCCAAGGCATTCGCGAGCTGGCCCAGGCCGGCAAAAATCAGCTGACCGCTCCGCTTAAGGTCGGCGCTATCTACACCGTCGGCCCCTACCTGTTCCCGCACCTGATCCCGCAGCTGCACCGCGTAGCGCCGCAAATGCCGCTGTACATCGAAGAAAACTTCACCCACGTACTGCGCGAAAAGCTGCGCAATGGTGAACTGGACGCGGTGATCATCGCCCTGCCGTTCAACGAAGCCGACGTGCTGACGCTACCGCTATACGACGAACCGTTCTGCGCCCTGATGCCTGCCGACCACCCATGGACGGCGAAGAAGACCATCGACACCGCCATGCTCAACGACAAGAGCCTGCTGCTGCTTGGTGAGGGCCACTGCTTCCGTGACCAGGTACTGGAAGCCTGCCCTACCCTGAACAAGGGGGGTGAAGGCTCACGGCACACCACGGTTGAGTCCAGCTCGCTGGAAACCATCCGTCACATGGTGGCTTCCGGCCTTGGCGTATCGATCTTGCCGCTGTCGGCAGTGCACAGCCATCACTATGCCCCCGGCGTCATCGAAGTGCGCCCGCTGACGGCACCGGCACCGTTCCGCACGGTCGCCATCGCCTGGCGCGCCAGCTTCCCGCGGCCAAAGGCCATCGAGATCCTCGCCGATTCGATCCGCCTGTGCTCGGTCGCCAAAAACCCTGCGGAACAACCGGCCTGAGTCATGAGTGAGCTGTCGAAGGTCCCGGTCACAGTACTGAAAGGCGTGGGCGAGGCTATGGCGGAGAAACTCGCCAAGGTCGGCCTGGAAAACCTGCAGGACGTGTTGTTCCACCTGCCCCTGCGCTACCAGGACCGTACGCGCGTGGTGCCAATCGGCCAACTGCGTCCCGGCCAGGACGCGGTTATCGAGGGCGTGGTCAGTGGTGCCGATGTGACCATGGGCAAGCGCCGCAGCCTGGTGGTGCGCCTGGGCGACGGGAGCGGTGTGCTGACATTGCGCTTCTACCACTTCAGCAACGCGCAGAAGGAGGGCCTGAAGCGGGGCACCCACCTGCGCTGCTACGGAGAAGCCCGCCCCGGCGCTTCGGGCCTGGAAATCTACCACCCAGAGTACCGTGCGCTGAACGGCAACGAGCCACCACCACCGGTGGAGCAGACCCTGACGCCGATCTACCCGTCCACCGAAGGCCTTACCCAGCAACGCCTGCGCCTGTTGTGCCAGCAGAGCCTTGCGCTGCTTGGCCCGCGTAGCCTGCCCGACTGGCTGCCTGACGAACTTGCCCGGGACTACCAGCTGGCACCCTTGGACGAAGCCATCCGCTACCTGCACAACCCGCCGGCCGACGCTGACCTCGACGAGCTCGCCGAAGGCCAGCACTGGGCTCAACACCGCCTGGCCTTCGAAGAGTTGCTGACCCATCAGCTGTCGCAGCAACGCCTGCGCGAAAGCCTGCGCAGCCTGCGTGCGCCGGTACTGCCCAAGGCCACGCGCCTGCAGGCGCAATACCTGGCTAACCTGGGCTTCCAGCCGACCGGCGCGCAGCAGCGGGTAGCCAACGAAATTGCCTACGACCTTAGCCAACACGAACCGATGATGCGCCTGGTGCAGGGCGACGTGGGTGCCGGCAAGACCGTGGTCGCTGCACTGGCGGCGCTGCAGGCGCTGGAGGCTGGCTACCAGGTGGCATTGATGGCACCCACCGAGATCCTCGCCGAGCAGCACTACATTACCTTCAAGCGCTGGCTGGAACCGCTGGGCATCGAAGTCGCCTGGCTAGCCGGCAAACTCAAGGGCAAGGCCCGGGCCGCCTCCCTGGAGCAGATCGCCAACGGCGCACCCATGGTGGTCGGCACCCACGCGCTGTTCCAGGAAGAGGTAAGGTTCAAGCACCTGGCCCTTGCGATCATCGACGAACAGCACAGGTTCGGCGTGCAACAACGCCTGGCCCTGCGCAAGAAGGGCGTGGCCGGCGAGCTGTGCCCGCACCAGTTGATCATGACCGCCACGCCTATTCCGCGCACGCTGGCCATGAGCGCCTACGCCGACCTGGACACCTCGGTGCTCGACGAGTTGCCGCCAGGCCGTACGCCGGTGAACACCGTGCTGGTGGCCGACAGCCGCCGCTTCGAAGTGGTCGAGCGGGTACGCGCCGCCTGCGCCGAGGGGCGCCAGGCCTATTGGGTATGCACGCTGATCGAAGAGTCCGAAGAACTCACCTGCCAGGCCGCCGAAAGCACCTACGAGGAGCTTGGCAGCGCGCTAGGCGAGCTGAGGGTGGGGTTGATCCACGGGCGCATGAAACCGGCGGAAAAAGCCGAGATCATGGCCGAGTTCAAGGCTGGCAACCTGCAGCTTCTGGTCGCCACCACGGTCATCGAGGTGGGCGTGGACGTGCCCAACGCCAGCCTGATGATCATCGAGAACCCCGAGCGCCTGGGCCTTGCACAGTTGCACCAGCTGCGCGGCCGGGTAGGCCGAGGCAGTGCCGTGAGCCATTGCGTGCTGCTGTACCACCCGCCGCTGTCGCAGATCGGCCGCGAGCGCTTGGGGATCATGCGCGAGACCAACGACGGCTTCATCATCGCCGAAAAAGACCTTGAACTGCGGGGCCCGGGTGAGATGCTCGGCACCCGCCAGACCGGTCTGCTGCAGTTCAAGGTCGCCGACCTGATGCGCGACGCCGACCTGCTGCCGGCCGTGCGCGACGCGGCCCAGGCCTTGGTATCACGCTGGCCGGAACACGTCAGCCCGCTGCTGGACCGCTGGCTGCGCCACGGCCAACAATATGGCCAAGTGTGACGCCAGTCCCAGAATGGATCCAGATTTGCTCGCAGGCTGGTTATACTTCGCGTTTAAAAGAAACAGTGGATACGGACCATGACTGAAGTTGCCCTGGACACCGCAACCCCACACGCCCCCTCCGTCATCAGGCTGCTGCTCGACAAGCTCGGCGTGCCCTACCGCCAGGTGGTCGAACACTCGCACCTGCCTGCGGCTTCGCGGGTGCAGGCTGTCCTTCTCGACGACGAGGTCGGCGCCCTCATGGTGCTGTTCCCGCAGAGCCACCTGCTGGACCTCAACCGCCTGGCCGAGCTGACCGGGCGCAAGCTGACCGCGGTGTCGGTGCCGCGCCTGAAGCAGATGCTCGACAAGCACCACCTCAAGGCCCTGCCGGGCATTCCGGCGCTGACCAGCTCGCCATGTCAGTACGAAAAGAGCCTGCTCGACGCCGAAACTGTCTTTATCCAGTCAGGCGAAGCCGGCCTGTTGCTGGAAATCGAACGTGCATACTTCAAGCGCATGCTGGCCAAGGCCAGCGCCAGCAGCTTCGGCCAGCAAGTCGAAGCGATCAGCCCCAATCTCGACCGCCCCGATGACGACACCCGGGAAATCACCGATGCGGTCCAGGCCTTCACTGCCCGACGCATTCAGAAACGCCTGGAAGAAACCATCGAAATACCACCGCTCGCCGACACTGCGCAGAAGATCATCAAGCTGCGGGTAGATCCCAACGCCAGCATCGACGACATCACCGGCGTGGTCGAAACCGACCCGGCGCTGGCGGCACAGGTGGTGAGTTGGGCTGCATCGCCCTACTATGGTTCGCCGGGCAAGATCCGCTCGGTGGAAGACGCCATCGTGCGTGTGCTGGGTTTCGACCTGGTGATCAACCTGGCCCTGGGCCTGGCGCTGGGCAAGACCTTGAGCCTACCCAAAGACCAACCGCAGCAGGCCACGCCCTACTGGCAACAATCGATCTACACCGCCGCGATCATCGAAGGCCTGACCCGCGCCATGCCTCGTGCAGAACGCCCCGAGGCCGGGCTGACCTACCTGGCCGGGCTACTGCACAACTTCGGCTACCTGCTGCTGGCGCACGTGTTCCCGCCGCACTTCTCGCTGATTTGCCGCCACCTTGAGGTCAACCCGCATTTGAACCACACCTATGTGGAGCAACACTTGCTGGGCATCAGCCGCGAACAGATCGGTGCCTGGCTGATGAAGCTGTGGGACATGCCAGAAGAGCTGTCGACTGCCTTGCGCTTTCAGCACGATCCGGCCTACGACGGCGAGTACTTCGCGTTCCCCAACTTGGTGTGCCTGGCCACCCGCCTGCTGCGCTCGCGAGGTATAGGCTCAGGGCCGCAGGAAGAGATACCTGACGAACTGCTGGAACGCCTGAGCATTACCCGGGACAAGGCCGAGGATGTGGTGAACAAGGTGCTCGAAGCCGAGAACCTGCTGCGTGAGCTGGCTTCGCAGTTCCATGCACCGCATTAAGCATTAACACATAGCCTGTGCGGGCATGCCCGCGAACACCGGCAAAGCCGGTGCCATGCACCGCGTCGCTTGTTTCGCGGGCACGCCCGCTCCCACAGGTAAAGCGTCATCATCCCCGTCGGGTTTCAGCCTTTCTTCTTCGGTTTCAGGTATTTCATCAACCCCTGGAACCACATCACCAGCGCCGGATTGCCCTTGATCTGGATGTGCTTTTCCTGAATCCCCTGCATGAACGCCAGCTGCTTGTTACCCGCCTGCATGGTGGCGAAGCCATAGGCGGCGTCCTTGAAGGCAATGGCGAATGCCGGCTGTGGGTGCGCGCCGCCCTTGCTGCGAATGCGTTCGTTGTTGACGATGAAGTGTCGGGCGACCTTGCCGTCCAGGGTCTGCATCTGGAACACCAGGTCCTTGCCCTTGAGCTGCTGCTGGAATGCGGGGTTATTACGGCTGGCCCTGGCCATCAACAGCCCCATGGCCCAGAGAAGAAAGCGGAACTTCATCAACGCGCCTCGAATGAAAAGTGACTAAGGCGCGCAGTTTATCCTTTTCCAGAACTATTTATGCAAGTTCGAAACATTTTACCTGCAGAAAGCACAACGGGCGCCTTGGGGCGCCCGCTTGGCCGACACTGGGGTTGTCAGGGAGCAATCACTTGCCTTTCTTGGCTGGCTTGGCGGGGGCGTTAACGCTGTCGCGCAGGTTCTTGCCAGGCTTGAAGGCCACAGTATTGCTGGCCTTGATCTTGACCGGTTCCCCAGTTTGCGGGTTCTTGCCGGTACGCGCGCCGCGATGACGTTTTTCGAAGGTGCCGAAACCGACCAGGGTCACGGTGTCCTTGTCCAGGGCACCGGTGATGCTGTCGAGAATCGCGTTCAAAACCTGATTGGCCTTTTCCTTGGTCAGATCAGCCTTATCGGCGATGACGGCGGCGAGTTCTGGTTTGCGCATAGTGAAGCCTCTTTGACGGAATTCTTGTTGTTATGCCGTGCTGCCTCTGGGAGCAGCGCTCAAGGCACCGCAGGCTCTAATCTGCGGCAGACGGGAGTGAGAATGGCACGAGCTCAGGGGCCGCGCCAGTATCTGGGCGGCCATTGTGCAGGCAACAACAGGATAAATCCGACAGAACAGCCGCTATTTACGCCATAACCGCTGGTAACTGACGATTCAGCGCCAGCTTCTCCATCACCGCCGCTCCGGTCAGGGCGTAGCCCAGCAACTTGCCGTCGGCATCAAGGCAGAGCACCTTGAGGTCACTGCCCTGCCCCTCTACCTGCCAGGTGCCTTCGCAACCCTGTGGCGCTGGCGAGACGACCAGCGGACAGGCCGGGGTTTTAACGGTGATAGGCATCGGCCCGTAGGAAACTGCCGTCGGCTTGCCGGCCAGGGTTTGCGCCAGCGCCCGGGCACAGCTCATCAGCGGCATCACGTACAGCAGGTTGATGCCATCAACTTCGGCACAGTCGCCAAGGGCGAAGATGTTGGCGTGTGATGTACGTAGCTCGCGGTCTACGCTTACACCTCGATTGGTCTGCAGCCCAGCTGCGGCAGCCAGGTCGGTACGTGGGCGCAGGCCGATGGCCGAAACCACCAGGTCGCAGGCAATCACGCTGCCATCCGACAGGTGCGCCTCCAGGCCTTGGGTCACCTGCTGCAGGCGGGTCAGCACCGGCCCCAAGTGAAAGCGTACTCCCAGCCCCTCCAGCCCACCCTGTACAGCCGCCGCAGCGGCCGGGTGCAGCAGGGTCGGCATGACCTGTTCACACGGAGCCACAACGTCGACCTTGAAACCGCCCAGGCTCATGTCGTTTGCGAATTCGCAGCCGATCAGGCCGGCGCCGAGGATCAGGACTCGCTGCTTGCCAGCGGCGGCAGCACGGAAGCGTGCGTAGTCCTCCAGATCGTTGATCGGGAATACCAGATGGCCGCCATCACCCTCGATCGGCACCTGCACGGTCTGCGCCCCCCAGGCCAGCACCAGATCGCGGTATTCCACGGCTTCTTCGCCGATCCACAGGCGCTTGTGGCCCGGGTCGATGCCGCTGATGCGGGTATGGGTGCGGACCTCGGCGTTCAATTGCTCGGCCATGGCGCCCGCCTCGGCCATGCACAGGCCGTCGGCGTCCTTCTGCTTGGCAAAGCCCATGGAAAGCATCGGCTTGGAGTACGAACGACCATCGTCGGCGGTGATCAGCAACAGCGGCGTCTGCGCATCGAGCTTGCGAAATTCACGGGCCAGGTTGTAGCCCGCAAGGCCGGTACCGATGATTACCACAGGGGACGTCATGTCGTGCTTTCCTCGATTAACCGATGGAGATCATTTCAAAGTCGCTTTTGCCGACACCGCAGTCGGGGCACAGCCAGTCTTCAGGCACATCCTCCCAACGGGTGCCGGGGGCGATGCCGTCGTCGGGCCAGCCTTCGGCTTCGTCGTAGATCAGGCCACAGACAATACATTGCCACTTTTTCATCAGGTCTATTTCCTCGGTTCAGGCTGGGGCTTGTGTTGCTGCTGATGGCCTCTTGGCGGGCAAGCCCGCGCCTACAGTGACCGCGCAGGCCTGGCGGGCTTGCCCGCGAACAGGGCCAGCGCGCAATGCGTGGGGGCTTTGTAGCGGCCCTGCCGGCAGTATGCAAGCAGTTGGGGCAATCATGCTAAGCTCGCCGCCTCTCTGGCTGTAACAAAGCATATCGACGTGTCGTACGAATCCCCGCAAGCAGCCGCTGTCGCGTGGCTGCCGTATTCACAGCTGGCGACCGACATCGACCAGCCCACCCTTGACTGGCTGTTCGACGAGGGCTCGCTGACCCGCCGCCTGACCCGTCTGTCCATCGATCACTTTTCCGTCACCCCGTTGTTCGAGGGCTGGCAGCCGCTGCGCGATGACGAATGCCAAGCGCTGGGCATCGCTGCTGGCGCCGAAGGCTGGGTGCGCGAAGTGTACCTGCGCGGCCATGGCCAACCTTGGGTGTTCGCCCGCAGCGTGGCCAGCCGTAGCGCACTGGAACGTGGTGGCCTGGACCTGGAATCCTTGGGCAGCCGCTCGCTGGGCGAGCTGCTGTTCTGCGACCAGGCGTTCATCCGTCATCCGCTCGAAGTGTGTACTTACCCACAGGCATGGCTGCCGTCCGAAGCTGCACATGCGGCGCTTTGGGGCCGCCGCTCGCGCTTCGAGCGCAACGGTCTGGACCTGCTGGTGGCAGAAGTGTTTCTGCCGGCATTGTGGCAAGCGGCCAAGGAGGAAAACCGCTGATGTACCTGCAACTGCTCAAGTCGCTCAACCGCCTGCACCCACGGGCCTGGGACTTCGTCCAGCTCAGCCGTATGGACCGGCCGATAGGCATCTACCTGCTGTTGTGGCCGACCCTGTCGGCAGTGTGGATTGCCGGCAATGGGTCACCCACCCTGGCCAATGTGCTCATCTTCGGCCTTGGTGTGGTGCTGATGCGCGCGGCCGGCTGCTGCATCAACGACTTTGCCGACCGCAAGGTTGACGGCCACGTCAAGCGGACCGCCGACCGCCCCCTGGCCAGTGGCCGGGTGCGGCCACGCGAGGCGCTGACACTGTTCGCGATTCTGGTCGGGGTGAGTTTCCTGCTGGTGCTGTGCACCAACAGCCGCACCGTCTGGCTGTCGTTCGGAGCGGTGGCCTTGGCGTTCTGCTACCCGTTCATGAAGCGCTACACCTACTACCCGCAGGTGGTGCTGGGGGCGGCGTATTCGTGGGGCATTCCCATGGCTTTCACAGCCGCTGGCGGTGAATTGCCGGCCGGCGCCTGGCTGCTGTATATCGCCAACCTGCTGTGGACGGTGGGTTATGACACCTATTACGCCATGGTCGACCGCGATGACGACCTGAAAATTGGTGTGAAATCCACTGCGATCCTGTTCGGCGACGCTGATCGCAGCATCATCCTGACCCTGCAGTTGCTGTCGCTGGGCTGCCTGTTGCTGGCCGGTAGCCGCTTCGACCTGGGTGGCTGGTTCCACCTTGGGTTGCTGGGTGCGGCGGCGTGCTTTGCCTGGGAATACTGGTCAACACGCAAGCTGGACCGGGAATCGTGCTTCAAGGCGTTTCTGCACAACCACTGGGCGGGGATGCTGGTGTTTATCGGGGTGGTGCTGGATTACGCGTTGCGCTGAGTAGTTTGGGGCTGCTGCGCAGCCCATCGCGACACAAGGCCCCACATGGTCCTGCGCACGCCGATCAATGTGACGCGATGGGCCGCACAGCGGCCCCGGCTATCTCAAGGCTTGGCAACGTGCCAGACGTCTTTCATGCCGTCACCGGTCATGTCACCGGCCTTCTTGTCCTTGATGAAGGTATACAGCGGCTTGCCGTCGTAAGCCCACTGCATCGAACCGTCGTCACGCTCTACATGGGTCCATTTATCCTTCGGTGCTTCGTCTTCTTTCTTGACCATCAACGGTGGCCAGTTCTTGGCGCACTCGCCATTGCACATCGACTTGCCACCCGCATCCTTGTCAAAGGTGTACAGGGTCATGCCGTCATCATCGACCCACTTGCCATCCTTCTCCATGGCATGGTGGGCCAACGCCACCCCCGGGAGCGCCAACGCAGTGAAAAGGGCCATCCAGCTCAGCGTATGTCGTGTCATTGGATTCACCATTGTTTCGGGGGGAAATGGGTTCGGGTTGCCATTAAAGCGGCCCTCTGTAGCCTAGTTCAGTCATGGAATGTCGCCAGAACGGCCAACACCCTGTCACACAGCTGCAATAATTCCGTTATCTAATGCGGGCCAAGACACCGAATCCAGGAGAGGTTTTGAGCATGGTAGGCAGGAACATTCTGATCGTCGACGACGAAGCACCCATTCGCGAGATGATCGCCGTTGCCCTGGAAATGGCCGGCTATGACTGCCTGGAAGCGGAAAACTCCCAACAGGCCCACGCGATCATCGTCGACCGCAAACCGGACCTGATCCTGCTCGACTGGATGCTGCCGGGCACCTCCGGCATCGAGCTGGCCCGCCGCCTGAAGCGCGACGAACTGACCGGCGATATCCCGATCATCATGCTCACCGCCAAGGGTGAAGAGGACAACAAGATCCAGGGCCTGGAAGTGGGCGCCGACGACTACATCACCAAGCCGTTCTCGCCGCGTGAACTGGTAGCGCGACTGAAAGCCGTGCTGCGCCGCACGGGTCCGAGCGACAGCGAGGCGCCGATCGAGGTCGGCGGCCTGCTGCTCGACCCGATCAGCCACCGTGTGACCATCGACGGCAAGCCGGCCGAGATGGGCCCTACCGAATACCGCCTGCTGCAGTTTTTCATGACCCACCAGGAGCGCGCCTATACTCGCGGCCAACTGCTGGACCAGGTGTGGGGCGGCAACGTCTACGTCGAGGAACGTACCGTCGACGTGCACATCCGTCGCCTGCGCAAGGCACTGGGTGAAGCTTACGAGAATCTGGTACAAACCGTCCGGGGCACTGGCTACCGTTTCTCGACCAAGAGCTGATCGAGTTCCCGAGCGCCAAGCTGCACGTCGTTGTACAAGGACCGTCAATTGAACCAGAACTGGCACGCAACCCTGATTCGCCATCTGCTGTTGCTGATTACCGTCTGCCTGATCGGCGGGCTGATCAGCGGCTACTACGGCTGGAGCCTGGCCATTGGCCTGGCGCTCTATCTGGGCTGGACCCTCAAGCAACTGCTGCGCTTGCACGACTGGCTGCGCAATCACCAACCCGACGAAGCACCGCCCGATGGCTACGGCCTGTGGGGCGAGGTATTCGATAGCATCTACCACCTGCAACGCCGCGACCAGCGCGTACGGGGCCGCCTGCAGGCAGTGATCGACCGGGTGCAGGAGTCCACCGCTGCGCTGCGTGACGCGGTGATCATGCTCGACAGCGACGGCAACCTGGAATGGTGGAACCGCGCCGCCGAGACCCTGCTGGGCTTCAAGACCCCACAGGACGGCGGCCAGCAAGTGACCAATCTGGTGCGCCACCCGCTCTTCAAAGAGTACTTCGAGGCAGAAAACTACCTCGAACCGCTGGAAATCCCTTCGCCGATCAATGACCGCATGCGTGTGCAGTTGCACATCACCCGCTACGGCAACAATGAACACCTGATGCTGGTGCGCGATGTCACCCGCATTCACCAGCTGGAACAGATGCGCAAGGACTTCGTCGCCAACGTGTCCCACGAGCTGCGCACGCCGCTGACAGTAATCACCGGCTACCTGGAAACCCTGCTGGACAACGTCGAGGACGTGAACCCGCGGTGGAGCCGCGCCCTGCAGCAGATGAGTCAGCAAGGCTCGCGCATGCAAACCCTGCTCAACGATTTGTTGCTACTGGCCAAACTGGAAGCCACCGATTACCCATCGGACAACCAGCCGGTGGCGGTCGATGCCCTGCTCGCCGCCATCAAGAACGACGCCCAGGCCCTGTCCGGGCCGCGCAACCAGCGCATCAGCCTGGAAGCTGCGCCTGGCATCAAGCTGAAGGGCAGCGAGTCGGAACTGCGCAGTGCCTTTTCCAATCTGGTGTTCAATGCAGTCAAGTACACCCAGGACGAAGGCAACATCCGCATCCGCTGGTGGGCCGATGCCCAGGGCGCACACCTGTCGGTGCAGGACTCGGGGGTGGGCATCGATGCCAAGCATTTGCCACGCCTGACCGAGCGCTTCTACCGCGTAGACTCCAGCCGTGCATCGAATACCGGCGGTACCGGGCTGGGGCTCGCAATCGTCAAGCATGTGCTGATGCGCCACCGGGGCAAGCTGGAAATCAGCAGTGTACCGGGGCATGGCAGCACCTTTACCTGTCACTTTGCGCCAGCACAATTGGCCAACGAAAAGGCTTGAGATTGAGGCTGCTGCGCGGGCCTTCGCGGGCATGCCTGCTCCCACAGGGACTGCAATGAGTCCGCTGCCCTTTGCTTTTACGGCCCCAGCCGCTACATTGGATCCCCTGTGCCAGCAAAAGCTGGCACTTTTTTTCTCTCTATCTCAAAGACGGACCCCGTAAAAACTCCATCATGGACCCTTCCTCTGGTATTAGCCTCACCTCGTTATTCGCCGACTTCGGCATGATCATCTTTGCCTTCCTGCTGGTGCTGCTCAACGGCTTCTTCGTTGCCGCGGAGTTCGCCATGGTCAAGCTGCGCGCTACACGCGTAGAGGCCATCGCCGAAAAGCACGGCTGGCGTGGCAACATCCTGCGCAAGGTTCACAACCAGCTCGACGCCTACCTGTCGGCCTGCCAATTGGGCATTACCCTCGCCTCGCTAGGCCTGGGCTGGGTGGGTGAGCCCGCCTTCGCCCACCTGCTGGAACCATTGCTGGCCTATTTCGGCGTGGACAGCGCCGAGCTGGTCAAGGCGATCTCGTTCTTCGTCGCCTTCTTCGTCATCTCGTACCTGCACATCGTGGTCGGCGAGCTGGCCCCCAAGTCCTGGGCTATCCGCAAGCCAGAGCTGCTGTCGCTGTGGACCGCCGTGCCGCTTTACCTGTTCTACTGGGCGATGTACCCGGCCATCTACCTGCTCAATGCCAGCGCCAACACCATCCTGCGCATTGCTGGCCAGGGCGAGCCTGGCCCGCACCACGAGCACCACTACAGCCGCGAAGAACTCAAGCTGATCCTGCACTCCAGCCGTGGTCAGGACCCAAGCGACCAAGGCATGCGCGTGCTGGCCTCGGCCGTGGAAATGGGCGAGCTGGAAGTGGTCGACTGGGCCAACTCGCGTGAGGACATGATCAGCATCGACGCCCATGCGCCTTTGAAGCAGATCCTGGGCCTGGTGCGCCGCCACAAGTTCAGCCGCTACCCGGTGTACGACGCCGAGCGCGAAGAATTCACCGGCCTGCTGCACATCAAGGACTTGCTGCTGGAGCTGGCTGAGCTGGAGCACTTGCCAGAGACCATCGACCTGGAGGACCTTGCCCGGCCACTCGAACGCGTGTCGCGGCACATGCCGCTGGCCCAGTTGCTGGAGCAGTTCCGTAAGGGCGGCGCGCACTTCGTGCTGGTCGAGGAAGCCGATGGCAAGGTGATCGGCTACCTGACCATGGAAGACGTGCTGGAAGTGCTGGTAGGCGACATCCAGGACGAGCACCGCAAGACCGAGCGTGGCATTCTTGCCTACCAGCCGGGCAAGCTGCTGGTGCGTGGCGACACCCCACTGTTCAAGGTCGAACGCCTGCTGGGTATCGACCTTGACCACATCGAGGCCGAAACCCTGGCCGGGTTGATCTACGAGACGCTCAAGCGCGTGCCGGAAGAAGAGGAAGTGCTGGAAGTCGAAGGGCTGCGCATCATCATCAAGAAGATGAAAGGGCCCAAGATCGTACTGGCCAAGGTGCTGAAGCTGGATTGATGGCCCAATCGGTCAGGGGTTGCCGGCAGTGAAATCCGGCATCCCGCTGATCGGCCTGTCGAAGCGGTAAGGTATCGACTCCAGCGCCAACCCCACATTGCGCTGCACCACAAAATGCAGGTGCGGCCCAGTGCTGTTGCCGGTATTGCCCGACTTGGCCAGCATCTGGCCCTGCCGTACCCGCTGCCCCTCCGCCACCATCACCGAACCACGCATCAGGTGGAGGTATACGCCCATGGTGCCATCCGGGTGCAAAATCCTGACAAAGTTACCCGAGGGGTTGGGGCCGCGCCCGCTCTGGCTGTTCTGCGTCTTCACCACCACCCCTTCCCGCGCCGCGATGATGGGTGTGCCTTCGGGCATGGCGATATCCATGGCGTAGCGCCCTCGGGGCCCAAAATGACTGACACGGCCATTGGGGCCCTGAGTGACGCGGAACGGCCCGCCAATCCACGGGAACGCATAGCGGAAGCCCTGGGGCCGTTTGCCCGGGTCACCCATGGCCTGCAGCAGGGTCGAACGGTAGTTCAGCAGCAGCCCGGGCCGCCCCCTGAGCACACTGAGCATCTGCGTGGTACGCGGCGGCAGCAGCCGGCGCACGATACGCGGGGCGTCACCGCCTTGTGCGTTGACCAGGTTGTCCAGCCGCAACTCTACCTCTACCGGCACATGCAGCTCGTTTCGTGCCGAAAAGCTCACGCCACCGTCGAAGGTTTTCGCGTTCAGCAGTACCTGGCCTTCGAGCGTTTCGACCATGGGCTCGAGCAACACCAAGGGCTTGGCGCCGGGGCCAGGGCGGTCGGAATAGGAGATGACACCGGAATCGTCGGTGATCTTGTAGAGGGTCACGCCCTGGCTCGACGCCGAGGCCATGAGCAATGCACAGAACAGCAGCAGGCGCGCGGGCATGATAGTGGCTTTTTGACAGTTATGATCTGTCGAAGCCTAGCAGCGGGTTTTACGGTAGGTATTGCAGTTGGTCGGATGGGGCAACTTGGGCTTGGGCAGAAGCAGCCGTGTGCTGCTCCTGCCCAAAGCATGGCGCGGGGCCGGGGTCAGGCACCGGGGGTGAAGTGCTTCTGCGCTGTGCCGCGGGCAATCAATCGAGACAGGTAGTCGAGCTTCTGGGCATCCTGGTCGACAAACTTGAACGTCAACTGCAACCAGTCACTGTCAGGTTTTGACTCCAGCGCCGCGACAGCATGCAGGTAGCCGTTCAGGCGAGCGACTTCGGCACTTTCGCCCTGCTCCAGGTCCAGCACCGCACCTTCCAGCACCTGTGGCAGCGCTTCGTTGCGGCGTACCACCAGCAGTGCCTCTTTCAGGCTCAACGCCTTGATCACGCATGGCTGCATGCCACTGGCCAGGCGCAGCTGGCCCTGGCCACGGCCGCTCGGCGCGGGGGCGGCAGGTGCGGGCGCCGCGACCAAAGGCTTGACCGGTGCCGGTGTCGGCGCCGCCACCTTGACCGCTTCGGGCTTGCCCGCAGTCAGCGCGTTCAACGAATCGTTGGCAAACGCCGGGTTGGCTCGCGCCGGGCCGGTGGCCATCAGGCTGTCGAGCTTACCGATCTTGGTCAGGGCTTTTTTTACCTTGGTCAGCAGTTGCTCGTTGGTGAACGGCTTGCCTACAAAATCGGAAACGCCCGCCTGGATCGCCTGAATGACGTTTTCCTTGTCGCCACGGCTGGTCACCATGATGAACTGCAGGTTCTTCAGTGCAGGCTGCTGACGGCACCAGGTCAGCAGTTCCAGGCCTGACATTTCCGGCATTTCCCAGTCGCAGAGGACCAGATCGAACGCTTCCTTGCCGAGCATGGCCATGGCCTTGCGACCGTTGACCGCGTCGTCGATGGCCATACCCGGGAAGGCGTTGCGCAGACACTTGCGGACCAGATCACGGATAAACGGGGCGTCATCCACGACCAGCACATTCACTTTACTCATCGATACTCCTTATGAATCCCGACTAGCCTACTGCCAAATGATGGCCATTTGCTACAACCTGGTCACGCCGGGACTTCTTCACATCGTTCGCGGGTGCCTGCCGGCTCTCGACCGCAAACGAAAACGCCCGGCCAAGGCCGGGCGTCGATGCTCGGGAGCAACCTTACTTATCGTCAGATTCACCCGGAACATTAGCCTTTTCGCCGTTAGCGACAGCAGTGCCCTGCACTTCTGCCGTCATGCGCTTGAGGCCCATGTGGCGCACGTCGGTGCCGCGCACCAGGTAGATCACCAGTTCGGAGATGTTGCGCGCATGGTCGCCAATACGCTCCAGCGAGCGCAGCACCCAGATCACGCTCAGCACCCGCGAGATAGAGCGCGGGTCTTCCATCATGTAGGTCACCAGCTCACGCAGCGCTGTCTTGTATTCGCGGTCGATGGTCTTGTCGTACTGGGCCACCGACAGCGCCAGGTCAGCGTCAAAGCGGGCAAAGGCGTCCAGCGCATCCCGGACCATGTTGCGCACCCTGGTCGCCAATGTGGCGCACCTCGACATAACCACGCGGCGACTCGCCCTCTTCGCACAGCTGGATGGCGCGGCGAGCGATCTTGGTCGACTCGTCACCGATGCGTTCCAGGTCAATCACCGACTTGGAAATGCTGATGATCAGGCGCAGGTCCGAGGCCGCTGGCTGGCGGCGGGCGAGGATGCGCAAGCACTCCTCGTCGATGTTGCGCTCCATCTGGTTGATCTGCTCGTCAACCTCGCGCACCTGCTGGGCCAGACCAGAGTCGGCTTCGATCAGCGCGGTAACCGCGTCGTTGACCTGCTTTTCCACCAGCCCGCCCATGGCCAGCAGGTGGCTGCGCACCTCTTCCAGCTCGGCGTTGAACTGCTGGGAAATGTGATGGGTAAGGCTTTCTTTGTTGATCATCGTTTTGTCCTTTGGTAGCGCGGCCCTGTAGGAGCGGGTTCACCCGCGAACACCGGCAACGCCGGTGCCAGACACCGAGGTGCCTGTTTCGCGAGCGGCGCTTAGCCGTAGCGACCGGTGATGTAGTCTTCGGTCTGCTTCTTCGCCGGGTTGGTGAACAGGGTATCGGTATCCCCGAATTCGACCAGTTTGCCCATGTACATGAACGCGGTGTAATCCGAAACACGCGCCGCTTGCTGCATGTTGTGGGTCACGATGACGATGGTGTACTTGGATTTCAATTCATAGATCAGTTCTTCGACCTTCAAGGTCGAGATCGGGTCCAGCGCCGAGCACGGTTCGTCAAGCAGCAGCACCTCCGGCTCCACGGCAATGGTGCGGGCGATGACCAGACGCTGCTGCTGGCCACCGGACAGGCCCAGCGCCGACTCGTGCAGGCGGTCCTTGACCTCGTCCCACAAGGCCGCGCCCTTCAACGCCCACTCGACGGCTTCATCAAGCACGCGCTTCTTGTTGATGCCCTGGATGCGCAGGCCGTAGACCACGTTCTCGTAGATGGTCTTGGGGAACGGGTTCGGCTTCTGGAACACCATGCCCACACGCCGGCGCAGTTCGGCAACGTCTTCGCCCTTGCGGTAGATGTTGTTGCCGTACAGGTTGATGGCACCTTCCACACGGCAACCGTCAACCAGGTCGTTCATCCGGTTGAAGGTGCGCAGCAGGGTCGACTTGCCGCAGCCGGATGGGCCGATGAAGGCGGTCACACGCTGCTTCGGGATGTTCATCTGCACGTCGAACAGCGCTTGCTTGTCGCCATAGAACAGGCTCAGGCCCGGCACTTCGATGGCCACGGTTTCTTCAGCCATTCGCAGGCTTTGCTTGTTGCGGCCCAGGGCAGACATGTCGATGCCATGGGTGTGGGAATCTTGCTGCATGGTCAACTCCATACGCTATCAAGTCGTTTCAAAGGGCCGCCCGGCTTACGGGCGGCACGCTTGTAATCAGGGTCAGCCGTCCAGCGCCTTGTACTTCTCGCGCAGGTGGTTGCGAATCCACACGGCAGAGAGGTTGAGGGTCGCGATCACCAGCACCAGCAGCAGCGCAGTGGCATATACCAGCGGCCGCGCGGCTTCGACGTTCGGGCTCTGGAAGCCGACGTCATAGATGTGGAAGCCCAGGTGCATGATCTTCTGGTCCAGGTGCAGGTACGGGTAGTTTCCATCCACCGGCAGCGACGGCGCCAGCTTCACCACACCTACCAGCATCAGCGGCGCGACTTCGCCGGCGGCACGGGCCACGGCGAGGATCATGCCGGTCATCATGGCCGGGCTGGCCATGGGCAGGACGATTTTCCACAGGGTCTCGGCCTTGGTTGCGCCCAACGCCAGCGAGCCTTCACGCACGGTGCGCGGGATTCGCGCCAGGCCTTCTTCGGTGGCCACGATCACCACCGGCACCGCCAGCAATGCCAGGGTCAGCGATGCCCACAGCAGGCCCGGGGTACCGAGGGTCGGCGCCGGCAACGCTTCGGGGAAGAACAGGCGGTCGATCGAGCCGCCCAGCACATAGACGAAGAAGCCCAGACCGAACACACCGTAGACGATCGCAGGAACACCGGCCAGGTTGTTCACCGCAATGCGGATAAGCCGGGTGACCGGGCCCTGCCTGGCGTATTCACGCAGGTACACGGCAGCCAGCACGCCGAACGGGGTAACGATCACGGCCATGATCAGGGTCATCATCACGGTACCGAAGATGGCCGGGAAGATACCGCCCTCGGTGTTGGCTTCACGCGGGTCGTCGCTGAGGAACTCCCAGACCTTGCCGAAGTAGGTGCCCAACTTGGTGAACGCCGACATGCCGTTCGGCTGAACGGCATGCACCACCTTGCTCAGGTTGATTTCCACTTCACGGCCGTTGCCATCCCGGGCCACCAGGCTGTCGCGGGAGAAAGCCTGGTGCAGGCCGGTCAGGCGGTCTTCGATAGCCTTGTAGCGGCTGTTCAGTTCGGCACGGTCGGCGTCCATGTCGGCCTGGGCAGCGGCGTCCAGCTTGCCGTCCAGCTCCAGCTTGCGCGCTTGCAGGCGCAGGCGCTCAAGGCCATGGTTGATGGCACCGATGTCCTTCTTCTCCAGCTGCTGCAGCTCGCTGTTGAGCTGGTTGGCACGCTTGAGGCGGGCCTGTAGTTCGTTCCAGGCAGCGGGGCCTTCGGCAACCACACGGCCTTGTTCCTTGACGCTGACCAGGTAGCCATAGAAGTTGCCCCACTCGCGGCGCTCAAGGGCCATCAGGTCCGCCGGGCGCTGTTCGTCGACCAGCCAGTCGCCGACCACCCAGGTAAAGTCGCTGCCGTTGAGGTCGCGGTTACCCACCTTGATCAGCTCCCGGGTCATGAACTCCGGGCCCTGGTCCGGTACCGGTAGGCCAGCACCCTTCAGACGAGCTCGGGGTACTTCCTCCTTCTGCACCACTTCGCCAATGACGACGTGATCGGCCTGGCCTGGCACCTTGTAGGTGGCCTGGACAAGATCGGCTGGCCAGAAGTGGCCCAGGCCGCGCACGGCGATCACCGCCAGCAGGCCGACGGTCATGATCACGGCCATGGCCACCGCGCCGCCGCTCATCCAGACGCCTGGGGCGCCGCTCTTGAACCAGCCTTTGAGGGAATCCTTTTTCACGGATCGCTACCTTTCTATCAAAGCGACGAGTATTTCTTGCGCAGACGCTGGCGAATCAGCTCGGCCAAGGTGTTCATGATGAAGGTGAACATCAGCAGCACCAGGGCGGCCAGGAACAGCACGCGATAGTGGCTGCCACCGACTTCCGATTCCGGCATTTCCACAGCCACGTTGGCGGCCAGGGTGCGCATGCCCTCGAACAGGTTCATCTCCATCACCGGCGTGTTGCCGGTAGCCATCAGCACGATCATGGTCTCGCCTACCGCACGGCCCAAGCCGATCATCAACGCCGAGAAGATGCCCGGGCTGGCAGTGAGGATGACCACGCGAGTCAGGGTCTGCCAAGGCGTCGCGCCCAGTGCCAGCGAGCCCAGGGTCAGACTGCGCGGCACACTGAACACGGCATCTTCGGCAATCGAGTAGATGTTCGGGATGACCGCGAAGCCCATGGCGATACCGACTACCAGGGCGTTGCGCTGGTCGTAGGTGATGCCTAAATCGTTAGTGATCCACAGGCGCATGTCGCCGCCGAAGAACCAGCTTTCCAGATGCGGGCTCATGGTCAGGGCGAACCAGCCGGTGAACAGGATGACCGGAATCAGGATCGCCGCTTCCCAACCATCCGGTACACGCAGGCGGATCGACTCCGGCAGCCGGCTCCAGAAAAAGCCGGCCAGCAGGATACCGATCGGCATCAGCAGGAACAGGCTGAACACACCGGGCAGGTGGCCTTCCAGGTACGGGGCCAGGAACAGGCCGGCGAAGAAGCCGAGGATCACCGTCGGCATCGCTTCCATCAGCTCGATCACCGGCTTGACCTTGCGGCGCATGCGCGGGGCCATGAAGTAGGCGGTGTAGATGGCTGCGGCAATGGCCAGCGGGGCGGCCAGGATCATGGCGTAGAACGCGGCCTTCAGGGTTCCGAAGGTCAGCGGCGACAGGCTCAGTTTAGGCTCGAAGTCAGTGTTTGACGCGGTCGATTGCCAGACGTATTTCGGCTCGTCGTAGTTCTCGTACCACACCTTGCCCCACAGCGCGCTGAACGAAACTTCCGGGTGCGGGTTGCGCAGGCTCAACGGCAACAACTTGCCGCCTTCTTCGATGATGATGCGGTTGGCGCGTGGCGACAGGGCCAGCGTGCCAGGGCCTTCGGCAGCAGGCTCTACCAGCAGGGTTCGGTGTGCAGTGCTATGGAACACGCCCAGTTTGCCTTCGGCGTCCAGGGCGATGAAGCCCTTGCGGCGCTCTTCGGCGTCGATCTGCACGATCGGCGCCTTGCCCATCTGGAAGGTACGGATCTGCTTGAAGCGCGATTCGCCATCCGGGTCGCGGGCCATGAACCACTGGGCCAGCCCGCCCTTGGAGTCACCGATGATCAGCGAAATGCCGCCAACCAGCTGGGCCGTGGCAGTAATTTCGGTGTCGGCGCTATCAGACAACTTGTAACGGCCGTTGAGGCTCTTGTCGCGCAGGCTGAACACGTCGGCCGTGGCGCGGCCGTTGATCACGTACAGCCAGTGCTGGCGTGGGTCGATGAAGATATTCTTCACCGTCTCGGTCATTTGCGGCAGTTCGATGCGGTTCTGCTCGGTGGTGACCTCTTCGGTCATCATGTTTTCCGTGCGGGTCAGCTCGACCACCTGCAGGTGAGCACCGGTAGAACCGGCCAGCAGCAGGGTGTCGCCGTTGACGTTGACGCTGACGTGGTCCAGCGCACGCCCCTGCTCGTCGAGCACGAACGATTGCTCGCCGTACGGGTAGTCGATGCCAGGGGTGATGGTTTTCTTGTTGTCCGGGTAGGTGATCTTGTAGGTGTGCTGGAAAACCAGCGCCTGGCCATTGGACAGGCCCAGCACCACCAGCGCGCTGCCCGGCTGGTCAGTACTGATGGACGTGACTTGGGTGTCTGCCGGCACGGGTAGCTCGACACGCTTGAGCTCGTTACCGGTCTTGGTATCGAAGAACAATGCCTGGCCCTTGTCCGAAACACGCATCCCCACCTGATTCTGCTCTTCAAGCGCGATCATCAGTGGCTTACCGGCATCCTGCTGCAGCCATGTCGGCTCCAGGGCTTTCTTGCTGGTCAGCTCGGCGCCCTGGAACAGTGGCAACACCACATAAGCCAGGTAGAAGAAGATCAACGTGATTGCCGCCAATACGGCAAGCCCGCCTACCAGCACATACCAGCGGGTCAGGCGGTCCTTGAGCGCGCGCATGCGGCGCTTGCGTTGCAACTCGGGCGTATTGAAATCAATGCGCACGGGCTGGGAGTTTTGGGTCATGTTGGAATTGGCCAGATCATTCATGCGCACACCCTAGCGGTCCCGTGTGACAAAAACATTACAAAGTGGTGACGCGCGAAAGCCCGCCGCACAGGGAACCTGGCTTCGGACTGGAAATTCGTGGAAGAGGCCGGGCTGTGGCACCGGCCTCCTCTTAATTACTTACTTCTTTGCAACGTTACCGGCGTGCGACAGGCCCAGGTCAGCCAGGGTCTTGTCGACGACTTTGGCCGGCAGCGGGATGTAGCCATCCTTCACCACCACCTGCTGGCCCGCTTGCGACAGCACCAGCTTGACGAACTCGGCTTCCAGCGGAGCCAGAGGCTTGTTCGGCGCCTTGTTGACGTAGACGTACAGGAAGCGCGACAGCGGGTAGGTGCCGTTCAGGGCGTTGGCTTCGTTGTCTTCAACAAACTCGCCGCCTTCTTTCTTGGCCAGGGCTACGGTCTTGACGCTGGCGGTCTTGTAACCAATACCCGAGTAGCCGATGCCGTTCAGCGAGGAGCTGATCGACTGCACGACCGAAGCCGAGCCAGGCTGTTCGTTGACGTTAGGCTTGAAGTCGCCTTTGCACAGGGCTTCTTCCTTGAAGTAGCCGTAGGTGCCCGATACCGAGTTGCGGCCGAACAGCTGGATTGGCTTGTTGGCCAGGTCGCCGGTCACACCGACGTCGCCCCAAGTCTTGATCTCGGCCTTGCCACCGCACAGGCGAGTGGAGGAGAAGATGGCGTCAACCTGAGCCATGGTCAGGCCCTTGATTGGGTTGTCCTTGTGCACGAACACGGCCAGGGCGTCGACGGCGACCGGGATGGCGGTCGGCTTGTAGCCGTACTTCTGCTCGAAGGCTTGCAGCTCGACGTCCTTCATCTTGCGGCTCATCGGGCCGAGGTTGGCGGTGCCTTCGGTCAGCGCGGGTGGCGCGGTAGAGGAGCCGGCAGCCTGGATCTGGATGTTTACGTTCGGATATTCCTTCTTGTAGGCCTCGGCCCACAGAGTCATGAGGTTCGCGAGGGTGTCGGAACCAACGCTGGAGAGGTTGCCCGAAACACCAGTGGTCTTGGTGTAGGTCGGGATCGCAGGATCGACAGCGGCTACCGCGTTGGCGGTTGCAACGCCAGCGGCGGCAAAGGTTAGGGCCGCCATCAAACGCTTCAGTTTCATGCCTTGCTCCTAGCAGGAATATTGGGGTGTTGGATGGAACGGGCCCAAGTATCGGCAGGCCGCATGAACACGATATGACTTCATTATGACAATTGGATGAAAGGCCATCACTGAAAGCAGGTGTGGCCTCTTCGCGGCTAAAGCCGCTCCTACAGGTTCGGTGTCGGCCTTGAGGCCTGTGCCAAACCCTGTAGGAGCGGCTTTAGCCGCGAAGAGGCCAGTAGCCGTAGCGCAGATCAGCGCTTGTTGGCGAGCAGGTACAGGCCCACGGCCAGACCGACGGCGCACAGGCCTGCCACGTAGTAGGCAGGCGCCATCGGGCTCACCTTCAGCAGTGCGGTCACCACCATCGGCGTCAGGCCGCCAAAGATGGCGTAGGCCACGTTGTACGAGAACGACAACCCGCTGAAACGCACCACCGCCGGGAATGCCTTGACCATCACATAAGGCACCGCGCCAATCACACCCACGCACAGGCCGGTCACGGCATACAGTGGGAACAGCAACTCGGGGCGGGTCGGCAGGCTGTGGTAGAAGCTCCAGGAGCTGGCCAGCAAAAGCAGGCTACCGATCACGAATACCCGGCCCGCACCATAGCGGTCGGCCAGGCTGCCGGCACCAATACAGCCGAAGCTGAGCAACACGATGGCCAGGCTGTTGGCTTTGAGCGAGTCGGTCGGGCTGATGTGGTAGAAGCTCTGCAGCAGCGCCGGGGTCATCAGGATGACCACCACGATGCCGGCCGAAAGCATCCAGGTCAGCAGCATCGACAGGATGATCGGACCACGGTGGTCACGCAGCACGGCGCGCAGAGGCAACTCCTCGGCCAGTGCCTTGCGTTGCTGCATTTCGGCGAACACCGGGGTTTCGTGCAGCCAACGGCGCAGGTACACCGAGAACAGGCCGAACACACCGCCAAGCAGGAACGGGATACGCCAGGCGTAGTCAGCCACTTCTTCCGCGCTGTACACGCTGTTGATCAAGGTCGCTACCAGCGAGCCCAGCAGAATGCCGGCAGTCAGGCCGGCGGTCAGGGTGCCGCAGGCATAGCCGGTGTTGCGAGCCGGCACGTGTTCAGAGACGAACACCCATGCGCCCGGTACTTCGCCGCCGATTGCCGCGCCCTGGATCACGCGCATCAGCAACAGCAGGATCGGTGCCCACATGCCGATCTGCGCATACGTCGGCAGCAGGCCCATGATCAGGGTCGGCAGGGCCATCATGAAGATGCTCAGGGTGAACATCTTCTTGCGCCCCAGCAAGTCGCCGAAGTGGGCCATGATGATGCCGCCCAGCGGCCGCGCCAGGTAGCCGGCGGCGAAGATGCCGAACGTTTGCATCAGCCGCAGCCACTCGGGCATGTCGGCCGGGAAGAACAACTTGCCCACCACCGTGGCGAAGAACACGAAGATGATGAAATCGTAGAACTCCAGCGCGCCGCCCAGGGCGGACAGTGAGAGGGTCTTGTAGTCGCTGCGGGTCAGCGGCCGCGAGGGCTGCTCGATACTGCTGGGCACGGAAGTCATCGCTCGTTGTTCTCTTTGTAGGGCATGCAGGCCGCTTGGCGCGCGGCTTCTGGATTGGAGACAGGCGAAGATAGCAAATTGCCGAGCTACGCCGAAAGCGATACAAAATCCACACAGATATTCGTGAATGCGCGGTCGTCGCTGGCCGTTATGCCCTATATACTGGCATTTCGTAGGATTATGTTGCTCCTAACGTGGGATGTTGTGCGAAAACGCCGGTCACTATTGTCAGGCGGTTTCGCAGAGTTTCCCTACGGCCGCCCAGTGAAACGAAATCGGCGTAGTATGTTTCAAGCTGAATCGTTTACCCGGCCTTTGCGCCACACCAACGAAAAGCGTCACGGGTCAGAGGCCCCATCGCATGATTGAGCTCGAACAAGAAGATCCAATCCCGCAAGGCGACCTGGCCTTGCAGATCACAGCACTGCCGAGAGAAACCAACGGTTTCGGCGATATCTTCGGCGGTTGGCTGGTTGCCCAGATGGACCTGGCAGGCACGGCCATGGCCAGCCGTGTAGCCGGCGGCCGCGTAGCCACCGTCGCCATCGACCGCATGGCCTTCCTGGTGCCCGTCGCGGTCGGCGCACAGCTGTCTTTCTATACCCAGACCCTGGAAATCGGCCGCAGCTCGATCCAGATGATGGTCGAGGTGTGGAGCGACGACCCGCTGTCCAGCGAATGGCGCAAGGTCACCGAAGCGGTATTCGTCTTCGTCGCCATCGACGGCAGTGGTCGTACCCGCTCGGTGCCTCGTCGCTGAGCCACGCTGGCGGTAAACTCATTGCATCTGCCCGGGTCCAAGGCCCACTGGGAATCAATGAGAAGAACGCAATGGCTACCTTTCAGGTCGTAACCGAGCAACATGGCGAACTCAACTGCTGGCGTATCAGCAGTGACCGTGCCGAACTCCTGATCGCCCAGCAGGGCGCACAGGTCCTCAGCTACCAGCAGGTAGGCGAACCGCCGCTGCTGTGGCTGAGCGACCAGGCCATCTTCCGCCAGGGCAAGTCGGTACGCGCCGGGGTACCGGTGTGCTGGCCATGGTTTGGCAACCTGCAGCGCAACCCTGAGGCCGTCCAGGCCATGTACCAGGGAACACCGGCGCCTGCCCACGGGCTTGCGCGCACGCGTGACTGGAAATTGCTGGGTATCAAAGAAGTGGGCGAGACCCTGCGGATCGAGTTCGAACTGCCTGAAGCGCGGGGCGACCTGCCCGGTTGGCCCCATGATGTCGAGCTGAAACTGGTGGTGGAGATGGGCGCAGACCTGACACTGAGCCTGACCAGCCGCAACATGGGCAATACCCCCGTGACCATCAGCCAGGCCCTGCATAGCTACTTCGCGGTCAGCGATGTGCGCCAGACGCGGGTCGAGGGCGTCGATGGGCTGGGTTATATCGAAACCCTGGCGGGCTGGGAACAGCGCCAGCAGCAGGAGGCACTGACGTTTGCCGGGGAGACGGACCGGATCTACCTGAACACCCCGCAGACCCTCAGCATCGTCGACCCGCATTGGAATCGGCGGATTACCTTGACCAGCAGCGGCTCGCGCTCGGCGGTGATCTGGAACCCGTGGACCGAGCGGGCCAAGGAGCTGGCGGACATGGCTGACGATGGATGGCAGCGAATGCTGTGCATCGAGACGGCGAATGTGTGGGATGACCTGGTGGAGTTGAAGCCCGGGCACAGCAGTTCGCTGGAAGTCAGGATTGTCAGCGAAATGATCTGAGTTTTACGGTGCCTGTGCCGGCCTCTTCGCGGGTAAACCCGCTCCTACAGATACCCCGCGGCATGCGAGGCCTGCCTAACGCCCGGTAGGAGCGGGTTTACCCGCGAAGAGGCCAGCACAGCCGTTCAGAGATCAGCATCCTCCACCACCCTCACCTTCCCCGCATCCAGCGCATAGGCCGCGTCGGCCAGGTCATTGCTGACCTTCTCCACCTTCAGCTTGCCGCTGACCCACAGCGGTGTGTAGATGTCGTCGATCTTCAACCCTTTCGGGTAGCGCACAAGCACCAGCTGGTTCGGCGGCGGTGGCGGCACATGGATGCACGCCCCCGGGTACGGCACCAGGAAGAACAACGTACTGTTGCCCTTGGCGTCACTCTCCAGCGGCACAGGGTAGCCACCTAGGCGGATGTCCTTGCCATTCATGGCCGCAACGGTCTTGGTCGAGTACATCACCGCAGGCAGGCCCTTGCTCTGCTTGAGGCCACCCTTGGCGGTAAAGGTGCCCATGGCTTCCGGTGAGTTGTGGTCGATTTCAGGCATTTGTTCCAGCGCCTTCTGGTCCGACCTGGGCATCAGCGCCAGCCAGTCGGTTTCGGGCAGTTCGGCATGGGCCAGGGTACTGGCCAACAGCAAGGGGACAAGGAAAAAGGCACGCATGGAAATGCTCGGCAACTCGAATGAATTGCCGAGCATTCTAACCAGTAATCAGCGTTTCTTGATGAATCCGTAGATCACCAGCAGCACCACGGCACCGACCAGCGCGCCAAGGAAGCCTGCCGCTTGCCCAGCCTGGTATATACCCAGTGCCTGGCCGCCATAGGTAGCCAACAAGGAGCCGGCAATACCCAGCAGGATGGTCATGATCCAGCCCATGCTGTCATCGCCCGGTTTGATGAAGCGGGCCAGCAGGCCGACGATGAGGCCGATGAAGATGGTTCCAATGATACCCATGGCAATCCCTCTGCAGTGAAGTTGGAACAAGCCAAAGCCTAGACGGGCTTCGGCTTGTTGCCATATTCAGAGGGCATGCCGCTTGCGGAAGTTCGATTCGAAGCCCGATCAGTTGCTGATCAGCGCCTCTACTTCGGCAATCTTGCGCTCGAGGGTGGCCATGTCAGGGCAGCGCAGGGTGGCGTGTCCTACCTTGCGGCCAACCTTGAAGGCCTTGCCGTAGTGGTGCAGGTGACAGTCGCCGATGGCGACAACCTTGTCCACGGCCGGCACTTCACCGATGAAGTTGAGCATCGCGCTCTCGCCCACCTTGGCGGTCGAGCCAAGTGGCAGGCCGGCAACGGCACGCAGATGGTTCTCGAACTGGCTGCACTCGGCGCCTTCGATGGTCCAGTGCCCGGAGTTGTGCACGCGCGGGGCGATTTCGTTGGCCTTCAAGCCACCGTCAACCTCGAAGAACTCGAAGGCCATCACGCCAACGTAATCCAGCTTCTGCAACACGCGGCCGACGTAATCTTCGGCCAGAGCCTGCAGCGGGTGTCCCTGGCTGGCTACCGACAAGCGCAGAATGCCGCTCTCGTGGGTATTGTGCACCAGCGGGTAGAAGCGGGTTTCACCATCGCGGCCACGCACGGCCACCAGCGACACCTCGCCGGTGAACGGCACGAAGCCCTCCAGCAGGCATGGCACGCTGCCCAGCTCGGCGAAGGTACCCACCACGTCTTCTGGCGTGCGCAGCACCTTCTGGCCCTTGCCGTCGTAACCCAGCGTGCGGGTTTTCAGCACGGCCGGCAGGCCGATGCTGGCCACCGCGGCGTCCAGATCTGCCTGCGAGAGGATGTCGGCGAAGGCCGGGGTGGGGATGCCCAGGTCGCGGAACATGCTCTTTTCGAACAGGCGGTCACGGGCGATGCGCAGCGATTCGGCGCTGGGGTACACGGGCACGAACTGCGAGAGGAAGGCCACGGTCTCGGCCGGGACGCTTTCGAACTCGAAGGTGACCAGGTCGACTTCGTCGGCCAGCTGACGCAGGTGGTCCTGATCGCCGTAGTCGGCACGCAGGTGTTCGCCCAAGGGCGCAGCGCAGGCGTCCGGTGCCGGGTCGAGGAAGGCGAAGTTCATGCCCAGCGGGGTACCCGCCAAGGCCAGCATGCGGCCCAGCTGGCCGCCACCGATTACACCGATCTTCATGGGTTGAGCCTCAAGCCTGGCGCGGGTCTGGGTTGTCCAGCACGGTGTCGGTCTGTTCCGTGCGGAACTGCTTCAACGCCGCGTGGTACTGCGGGTACTTGGCGCCCAGAATGCTGGCCGACAACAGGGCAGCGTTGACCGCACCGGCACGGCCGATGGCCAGGGTGGCAACCGGCACACCGGCTGGCATCTGCACGATCGACAGCAGCGAATCGACGCCCGACAGCATCGACGACTGCACCGGCACGCCCAGCACCGGCAGGTGGGTCTTGGCGGCGCACATGCCTGGCAGGTGGGCTGCGCCACCGGCACCGGCGATGATCACCTCGATGCCACGGCCCTCAGCCTCCTCGGCATACTGGAACAGCAGATCCGGGGTGCGGTGGGCGGAAACCACCTTCACTTCGTAGGGAATGCCGAGTTTTTCCAGCATATCGGCGGTGTGGCTAAGGGTGGACCAATCGGACTTGGAGCCCATGATCACGCCAACCAGTGCACTCATCGTCGAGCCTCTCCTGCAAGCGCCTTCTGGCGCGCTAAAAGCAACAAGCCACGCAGGTGGGCCGGCGTGGCTTGTCATACGGATTCTGAATCGACCAGGTCGGCCGAAGGCGCGGGATTGTAACGTATTTAAAGGCTGGCCGCCCACCCCTACAAGCACATGCCGGATCAAAGGGCAAGCTGTCTCGTGGGACAACTTTTTCCTGCTGCCTCGGGGTCGACGAGTGCTGCACGCTCGCAGCCCTTAACTCGCGCACTTTGGTACGTCTACATGAAAACTCCATGCTTTTTCGCACTTTCGTTTGGCCTGGTACTCAGCTTGCAATTGCCAAGTGCTTCGGCGGCCCACTCGCTCACCGTCACCGTCTATGTGCACGACGACCTGGCCGATATGCACGACGGGCAATTGAACGAAGACTTCTTCCAGCATTGGCTGAACGAAATGCGCCGTTTCAGCCAACATCCCATCGAAGTGATATTTCAACGCAATGTAAAACACATAACCGATATTGCTTATGCAGGAATGCCGTCCGAAAAGCTCCTGGAAGCTTTCAGCCAGCAGGTGTATGCACAACAGCGACACCGGCTCTACTCTCTCATGGACAAACATCTCCTGCTCACTCGCAACAGCTACGATCATAGCGGCCTGAACTACAACGCCGGCTTGGCCTATTTCAAGCAGAAAACGGCCATTGCCTCTGTGGCCGCATACGGTGCTGCCGCTCATGAAATTGGCCATCTGCTAGGCGCCACGCATGAAGACGCCGAACTGAAGTTCAATGGCTGGGTGTGCGAAACGTACACGCACCCCCGTGTACCGGCACGATCCAACTGCTACCGCTACAGCGACAGGAATCGTGCAAATATCACTGATTACCTGACATACAACTCAAATTGACGCTTCACCTTGTGCGCCAGACGACTCCAGCTTGCGCCATAGCAAGCGGACGTTAGCCTTACGCACCAAAGCACAGCGGTACAGGCGGATTTCCAGCGGCACATGCCATTGGCTACCGCCGCAGATCGCCAGTTCACCGCGTTCGAGCTCGCCACGCATCGACAGGCGCGGCACCCAAGCGATGCCCATCCCCTCCAGGGCCATGCTCTTGAGGCTGTCGGCCATGGCGGTTTCGTAGACGGTGGTATAACGCAGGTTGCGCTGGCGCAACAGCAAGTTGACCGAGCGGCCGAGGAATGCGCCGGCGGTGTAGGCTAGCAACGGCACACTGCCCTCGCCCTCCAGGTCGAACAAGGGCTTGCCATCGGCATCCACGGCGCACACCGGCAGCATTTCAGTGGTGCCCATGTGCAGCGACGGGAAGATCTCGGCATCCATCTGCAAGGCCGCGTCCGGGTCATAGAACGCCAGCATCAGGTCGCAGCCGCCTTCGCGCAGTGCATGCACAGCATCTCCGACGTTAGTCGCAACCAGGCGGGTGGCGATGTTCAAACCGTCGTTGCGCAGCTGGGCCACCCAACGGGGGAAGAAACCCGACGCCAAGGAGTGTGCCGCAGCTACCTGCACCACTTCGCCCTGCCCGCCTTCCAAGTGATGCAAATGGCGGAGAATTTCGCTCAACTGGTCGACAACAGTACGCGCTGTGACGAGAAATAGCTGACCCGCCTCGGTCAGCTCGATGGGTGTGCGAGAGCGGTTCACCAGTTGCAGGCCTAACGCCGCCTCAAGGCTGCGAATGCGCCGGCTGAAGGCCGGTTGGGTCACGAAACGCCGCTCTGCGGCCTGGGAAAAACTGCGGGTAGCGGCCAGAGCACTGAAGTCTTCCAGCCATTTGCTTTCAAGGTTCACGAAGCACATCTCCCGGCGCGCACCAAAATGGAACACGCTCGAATATCAATTGGCGTCACATGAAACACTATGCCGTTTGTGCATAGGTTAGCGTGCAATAGCATTGGCCGCAAAAACACCTTCAGGCCTAGGATTGGCGCCATTCCGGCATGTGCCGGGTCAAAATCGAGATGATATACATCATGTCCTCTGCTGCATCGTTCCGCGTCGAAAAAGACTTGTTGGGTACCCTTGAAGTTCCTGCAGATGCCTACTACGGCATCCAGACCCTGCGCGCTGCCAACAACTTCCACCTCTCCGGTGTTCCGCTGTCGCACTACCCGAAGCTGGTCGTGGCCCTGGCCATGGTCAAGCAGGCCGCTGCCGACGCCAACCGTGAGCTGGGTCACCTGAGCGATGCCAAGCACGCTGCCATTTCCGCAGCCTGCGCCCGCCTGATCAAAGGCGATTTCCACGACCAGTTCGTGGTTGACATGATCCAGGGCGGCGCTGGTACTTCTACCAACATGAACGCCAACGAAGTCATTGCCAACGTTGCGCTGGAGGCCATGGGCCACCAGAAGGGTGAGTACAAGTACCTGCACCCTAACAACGACGTGAACATGGCGCAGTCGACCAACGACGCCTACCCGACCGCAATCCGCCTGGGCCTGTTGCTGGGTCACGACGCGCTGCTGGCCAGCCTTGATAGCCTGATCCAGGCCTTCGCTGCCAAGGGTAAAGAATTCGACCACGTACTGAAGATGGGCCGTACCCAGCTGCAGGACGCCGTCCCGATGACCCTGGGCCAGGAATTCCGCGCCTTCGCCACCACCATGACTGAAGACCTGCAGCGCCTGCGCTCGCTGGCTCCGGAACTGCTGACCGAAATCAACCTGGGCGGCACCGCCATCGGTACTGGCATCAACGCCGACCCTGGCTACCAGGCCTTGGCCGTACAGCGCCTGGCCACCATCAGCGGCCATCCGCTGGTACCCGCTGCCGACCTGATCGAAGCCACCTCCGACATGGGCGCCTTCGTGCTGTTCTCCGGCATGCTCAAGCGCACCGCGGTCAAGCTGTCGAAGATCTGCAACGACCTGCGCCTGCTGTCCAGCGGCCCGCGTACCGGCATCAACGAGATCAACCTGCCAGCGCGTCAGCCAGGCAGCTCGATCATGCCAGGCAAGGTCAACCCGGTTATTCCAGAAGCTGTGAACCAGGTGGCCTTCGCCATCATGGGCAACGACCTGGCCCTGACCGTCGCCGCCGAAGGTGGTCAGCTGCAGCTGAACGTGATGGAGCCGCTGATCGCGTACAAGATCTTCGACTCGATCCGCCTGCTGCAACGCGCCATGGACATGCTGCGCGAGCACTGCATCGTCGGCATCACCGCCAACGAACAGCGCTGCCGTGAACTGGTCGAGCACTCGATCGGCCTGGTTACCGCACTGAACCCGTACATCGGCTACGAGAACGCCACCCGTATCGCCCGCGTTGCCCTGGAAAGCGGCCGCGGCGTACTGGAACTGGTGCGCGAAGAGAAGCTGCTGGACGACGCGATGCTCGACGACATCCTGCGTCCGGAAAACATGATCGCTCCACGTCTGGTTCCGCTGAAGGCGTAATCAGGCCGCTGTAAACAGTCTCACCAGGTCGAGGGACTAGACACCTCTCAACCTTTCCAAGGCCCGAGCGCTTGCTTCGGGCCTTTTTTTTGCCTGAAGGTTTTGGAGGCCGCTATGCAGGCCTTCGCGACACCCGGCCGCGCCGGCAGGGTATGTGGTTTGCCTGCAGCCCCGGATATCGGCACACAACTTGCTCCATAATGCGTCCCAGCCCAACGGGATTACCCAGCATGCTGCACAGCCACCTGACCACCCTCAACGCAGTTTCGCTGATCCTCAACGTCTTCCAGGCAGACGGTTGCGAGGCGTCGGCGTTGCTGGCCGGCAGCGGCATTGGCCCGGCAGACCTGGGGCATGCCGATGCGCGCATCACCACCCAGCAGGAGCTGCAGGTTTGCGCCAATGCTGTGGCCCGGCGCGAGGACATTGGCCTGGAACTGGGCCAGCGCATGCGTGTGTCGTGCTACGGCATGCTCGGTTACGCGCTGCTCTCCAGTGCCACTTTGGGTGACGCCTTACGCCTGGCGCTGCAGTATCCGGCACTGCTGGGAACAGTCTTCAAGCTGCGCTTGCTCGACGACGGCCAACGTGTCTGGTTCAGCGCCAGCGATTACCAGGACAGCCCGGCGCTGAGCGCTTTCAACGCCGAGTTCTGCCTGGTGTCGCTGAAAGTCATCTGTGACGACCTGCTTGGCCGGCCGTTGCCGCTGCTTGGCGCACGCTTCGAACACCCTCGCCCTGGTTACCACGCGCTCTATGCCGAAGCGTTTCAATGCCCGATCGGTTTCGCCGCCGAGGACAATGCCTTTGCCTTCGAACGGCGATGGCTGGATATGCCGCTGCCGCTGGCCGACCCGATTACTCACAAAGCCATGAGCGAGCGCTGCCGGCGCCTGAACCTTGAATTCACCGGTCGCCAGGCATGGCTGGGACGGATTCGCCAGCTGCTGGCGCAGCAACTGGACGCAGCACCTGGGCTGGAAGGGCTTGCGCGGCAGATGAACTGCTCGTCGCGCACCCTCCGCCGGCATTTGCAGGCGTTGGGCAGCAGTTATCAACAGCTGCTGGACGAGCTGAGGTTCGAGCGGGCCAAGCAGTTACTGGCCGATGAACAGATGCCGATCTACCGGATTGCGGAGACTTTGGGGTTCAGTGAGACAGCCAGTTTTCGGCATGCCTTCCAGCGCTGGAGTGGCGTGGCGCCCAGCCATTTTCGTGGTTGACCTGTTCTGGCCTCTTCGCGGGTAAACCCGCTCCTACAGGGGCGTCACAACCCCTGACGCCCTGGTGGCCATTGTAGGAGCGGGTTCACCCGCGAAAGGGCCGGGCCTGCCGGCCAATGTCCAAAGGCCGTTCACCGTTGCCGCCGCTGCCTTACCCGCGACGAGGCTGGGATAGGTCACCACCCATCTGGCCAAAGACCTTGGCCATATCGATCCCCTTTTGGCCGTTTGCGTCGTTCTCCCCTGCTGATCAGCCCATGACAATGGACCCACGCCAGTCCCACCGGAGAACAACAATGCTGACGATCTATTCCGATGACCACCGCCTACACCACGGCCGCTGCGAGCTGATCGATGGCAAGCTGATGCCCTGTTTCGAAATGCCTTCGCGCGCCGACCATGTGCTCGACCAAGTGAAGAAACGCAACCTCGGCGAAATCCAGGGCCCGACCGACTTCGGCCGTGCGCCGCTGTTGCGCGTCCACAGCGCCGATTACCTGGATTTCTTCGAAGGCGCCTGGGCGCGCTGGGCTGCACTGGGCCAAGAGGGTGACCTGCTGCCCTTCACCTGGCCAGCCCGCACACTGCGCCAGGTCAAGCCGACCGGCCTGCATGGCGAACTGGGTTACTACAGCTTCGATGCCGGCGCCCCCATCACCGCGGGTACCTGGCAGGCGGCCTATAGTGCTGCACAAGTTGCCCTGACCGCCCAGGCAGCGATTCAGCAAGGCGCCCATGCGGCGTTCGCCCTTTGCCGTCCGCCAGGGCACCACGCTGCCGGCGAAGTGATGGGCGGCTACTGCTATCTGAATAACGCCGCCATCGCTGCCCAGGCCTTCCTCGACCAAGGCCGACGCAAGGTCGCCATCCTTGACGTCGACTACCACCACGGCAACGGTACCCAGGACATCTTCTACAGCCGCGATGACGTGTTCTTCGCCTCGATCCACGGCGACCCGCAGGACGAATTCCCGTTCTTCCTCGGCTATGCCGATGAAACAGGCGAAGGCGCAGGCCAGGGCTACAACATCAACTACCCCTTGCCGGCCGGTAGCGACTGGGCCGCCTGGAGCGCAGCCCTGGAGGATGCCTGCAAGCGCATCGCCAGCTATGACGCCGACGTGCTGGTCATCTCACTGGGTGTGGACACCTTCAAGGACGACCCCATCTCGCAGTTCAAGCTGGACAGCCCGGACTACCTGGAAATGGGCAAGCGCATCGGCCAACTCGGCAAGCCGACCCTGTTCGTGATGGAAGGCGGTTACGCTGTGGAGGAAATCGGCATCAACGCGGTCAATGTGCTGGAAGGCTTCCAGCGCGCCCTGCCAGGAGCCCGATAATGGTCCGACTCAAACGTCTGCTCGCCCCGTTTATCGCTGCCACCCTGTTTGCGGGCGCCCTGCATGCGCAAGCTGAGCAGCGAACCCTGCGTGTATATAACTGGTTCGATTACATCACCCCGCAGACCTTGACTGCCTTCCAGAAGGACAGCGGCGTGAAGCTGGTGTACGACATCTTCGACACCAATGAGGCGCTGGAAGCCAAGCTGCTAACCGGCAACTCCGGCTATGACGTGGTAGTACCGTCCAACGTGTTCCTCGCCAAGCAGATCGAAGCCGGGGTGTTCCAGCCGCTGGATCGCAGCAAGCTGTCGAACTGGCAACACCTGGACCCGGCACTGATGAAGCTGATCGAAGCTAACGACCCGGGCAACAAGTTTGCCGTGCCGTATATGTACGGCACCGTGCTGATCGGCTTCAACCCGGCCAAGGTCAAGGCTGCACTCGGCGACAACGCGCCGGTGGACAGCTGGGACCTGATCTTCAAGGAAGAGAACATCGCCAAGCTCAAGCAGTGCGGCGTGGCCCTGCTCGACTCGCCGTCGGAGATTCTACCGCTGGCCCTGCAGTACTTGGGCTTGCCGCCGAACAGCGACAAACCGGCTGACTACAAGAAGGCCGAGGAGCTGATGCTGAAGATTCGTCCGCATATCACCTACTTCCACTCCTCGAAGTACATGGCAGACATCGCCAATGGCGACATCTGTGTGGCAGTGGGCTACAGCGGCAGCTTCTCGCAGGCAGCCAACCGCGCCCGTGAGGCGAACAACGGCGTGGTGGTGGACATGCGCCTGCCCAAGGAAGGCGCGCCGATCTGGTTCGACATGCTGGCGATTCCAAAGGGCGCAGCAAACCCGGAGGATGCGCATACGTTCATCAATTACCTGCTGCGGCCAGAGGTGATTGCGCCGATCAGCGACTTCGTGGGGTATCCGAACCCGAACAAGGATGCGACCGACAAGGTGAATCCGACGATTCGCAACAACCCCAACCTGTATCCGACAGCAGAGGCGATGGCCAAGCTGTATACCCTCAAGCCTTTGACGCGAGATGCCGAACGAGCCAGGACCCGCGCCTGGACGCGGATAAAGTCCGGTACCTGATGTTGAACCGGGGGCTGCTTTGCAGCCCCACTCATTTTTTCCAGACTTTGCGTAGTTTCATCAAGGCCTCGGCAATCTCGCCCTCCGGCACTGCCGCAAAGCCCAGCACCAGCCCTGCCCGCTTATCCACAGGCACCTCGCAGTCCGCCAACCAGAAATTGCTCAGTGGTGTCACTTCCACCCCCACCGCCTCAGCCTTGGCCACCAACTCCTGCTCCCGAGCAAAGTTATCCACATCGACCTTCACATGCAGCCCAGCCGCCACTTCCGGCATTGCGCCCAACCCCGGAATATCCACAGGCCAACCGGCCTTGAGCACATCGCGCCGCTTCAATGCCGCCTTGCGCATACGGCGGATATGCCGCTGAAAATGGCCACGGGCCATGAACTCGGCCATCACGCACTGGCTGCTGACCTCCGAATGCCGCACCGCCAACGCTTTGCCTTGGCTGAAAGCCTGCACCAGCTTCGACGGAAGCACCAGGTAGCCTAGACGCAACGCCGGGAAGGCGATCTTGCCGAAGGTGCCGACATACAGCACCCGCCCGTGCCGGTCGAGCGCTGCCAGCGGGGCCAGCGGCGCACCGCTGTAGCGATATTCGCCGTCGTAGTCGTCCTCGATGATCCAGCCGTCACTGCGTTCAGCCCAGGCCAGCAATGCCAGGCGACGTGCAAGGCTCATGGTCACCCCGGTCGGGTATTGGTGTGCAGGCGTGACATAGGTCAGTCGGCAATCGGTCAAATGTTCCAGGCGGCCGCAGTCCAGCCCGTCCTCATCCACAGGCACGCCACACACCCGGCCGCCCGCAAGCGTGAAGGCATGAGCGGCCGCCCGATAGCCTGGGTTTTCCACAGCCACACCGTCGCCCGGTTGCAGCAGCAACTGTGCACAAAGGCTGATGGCCTGCTGCGCACCGCTTGTGATCACAATTTGTTCAGCCGTACAGCTCAGCCCCCGCGAGCGGCGTAGATAGGCCGCTATCAGATCGCGCAAAGCCGGCTCGCCAGCGGGGTCACCATAGCCCAGTTGCGCAGGCGACGGGTTACGCCAGAAACCCGCCTGTAGCTTGGCCCAGACGTCAAACGGGAACAGGTCGAACGCCGGAATGCCAACGCGAAAAGCACGCGGCGCACCGCTTCTGGGCGGTGGCAAATGGTTGTTTTTCAGGCGCTGCAGAGGCGCGTTGAAAAGCCTCCCGCTGGATAAATCCTCAGTATTTTCTTCACGAAATGTGGATAACCCTGTTGATAAGCCCAGGGATAACCCTGTGGATACTTGTGTGGACAGTTTTGGCAGCCGGCTAACGTAGGTGCCATCGCCGACCCGGCTTTCGATGAAGCCCTCGGCATACAGTTGATCGTAGGCGCGCACCACGCTGTTGCGTGAAAGCGCCAACATGGCAGCCAGGTCGCGCGTAGCCGGCAAGCGAGTACCACTGCTCAGGCGCCCATCCAGTACCCGCGCTCGCAACGCCTGATATAGCTGCTGGCTAAGCCCGCGGCTGCGATCCAGAGCGATCCCGGCAGGGTCGAAAGGCAAGATGAGGGGCGACTCGCGCATGATATTGGACCTATGAAAACAGGCATTAATGGATCTTACCCAGAACCAATAGCCTGCCTAGGATGGAACCATTCGACAAGGATCCCGCCATGTACAACAGTAAGCCGCACCAGGAACACGACCTCACCCGCTTACACCAGCACATGCTAGACACCCGCCTGGCCGTTCTGGTCAGCCAAGGCGAACAGGGCCTTCTGGCCACGCACCTACCGGTGCTGGTCGATACCGCCGAGGGCGATTTCGGCACTGTGTATGCCCACCTGGCCCGGGCCAACCGCCAATGGCAAGACCTTCAACACGGCGGCGAAGCACTGTTGGTATTCCCCGGCGCCGATGCCTATGTCAGCCCCGGTTTTTACCCAAGCAAGGCCGAAAACCCAAAGGTGGTGCCGACCTGGAACTACCTGGCGGTGCACGCTTATGGCCCGGCCGAAGTTATCCATGAGGCCGAGCCGCTACTGGCTATCGTAAGCCGCCTGACCGACCGCCACGAACAGGGTCGCAGCGAACCCTGGAAAGTCACCGATGCCCCTGCCGACTACATCGAGGGCATGCTCCGCGCCATCGTCGGTATCCGTCTGCCCATCGCGCGCCTGCAAGGTGCACGCAAGCTCAGCCAGAACCGCTCCGGGCAAGACATCGCTGGTGTGCGCGAAGGCCTGAGCGCCAGCCCCGATCACCGGGACAATCAACTCGCGGCGCACATGCGCCAACTCTGAAGGAATAGCCCATGCCCAACCTTACCCTGCGCCCTGTCACTGCCCAAGATCACGCGGCCTGGCACGCCCTGTGGCAAGCCTACTTGCACTTCTACGAGACCGAGCTGGCCGATGCCGTCAGCCTGAGCACCTGGCAACGCCTGCTCGACCCCAGCGAGCCAACCCATTCGACACTGGCCTGGGTCGACGGCAAGGCGGTGGGGATGGTCAACTTCATCTACCATCGTTCCAACTGGAGCATCGAGAATTCCTGCTACCTGCAGGACCTGTATGTGGACAGCACGCAACGTGGCCTGGGCATTGGTCGACAGTTGATCGAGCACGTCTACACCACTGCCAAGGCCGACAACTGCATCAAGGTGCACTGGCTGACCCACGAAACCAACGCCACCGCCATCAGCCTGTACCAGCAGGTTGCCGAGCGCTCGGGCTTCATCCAATTCCGCAAAGGCTTGTAGGCCGCACATGACAGACGCATTGAACTGGAAACCCGCCGCAACCCCCAAGGCCGAGCCCATTGAAGGCCGCTTCATCCGCCTGGAGAAGCTCGATCCAGGTCGCCATGGCGAAGACCTCTGGGAGGCACTGCAGGGTCCGGCCTCAGATCCGGTGCTGTGGGACTACCTGCCGTACGGCCCGTTCGCCGAACGTGCCGCCTTTGACCGCTGGCTGGAAGGCAACGCTGCTGGCCGCGACCCGCTTTTCTACACCGTCATCGACCGCGCCAGTGGCCAGGCCCAAGGCATCCTCAGCCTGATGTCGATCGTGCCTGACCACGGCCGGATCGAGATCGGCCACATTGCCTTCGGCGCCGCCATGCAGCGCACGCCCAAGGGTACCGAGGCGGTGTACCTGCTGGGCAAGTTGGGCTTCGCGCTGGGTAATCGACGGCTGGAGTGGAAGTGCAATAACGCCAATGCCCGCTCCAAACGTGCGGCAGAGCGATTCGGCTTCGTCTACGAAGGGGTGTTCCGCAAGCACCTGGTGGTGAAGGACCACAACCGCGATACGGCGTGGTATTCGATTACCGATGATGAATGGCCGGCGGTGGCTGCCGGGTTTGAGCGGTGGTTGAGTGAAGAGAACCAGCAGCCGGGTGGCCAGGTGGAAAGCCTTGAGGTGTGCCGCAAAGGTTGAGCGGTATGCTGAATCAGGTCTCCTACAAGGGATGCGCGTTGAGAGGTGCGGGTGAATCCGGCACAAAAAAAGGGGAGCATCCGCTCCCCAGAGGTTAACCACTTGTAGATGAGGGCTTAAATCAGCCCTCGATCTCGATCAGGATTTCACCCGGCGTCACGCGATCACCCTTGGCCACATGGATGGCCACGACCTTACCGGCGATGGCCGCCTGCACTTCGGTTTCCATCTTCATGGCTTCGGTGATCAAGACCGCCTGGCCGGCCTTGACCATGTCACCTTCCTTGACCAGCACATCAACGATGTTCCCCGGCATGGTGGTGCTTACGTGGCCAGGGTCGGTCGCTTGCTTGCGCTTGCTGCCGCCACCGCTGACGAACTCGTTGAGTGGCTCGAATACCACTTCCTCCGGCATGCCGTCGATCGACAGATAGAAGTGACGCTTGCCTTCGGCCTTAACGCCCACACCGGTGATGTCGACGCGGTAGGTTTCGCCGTGTACGTCGATGACGAACTCGGTCGGCACGCCTTCACCGCCAGGTGCAGCCACGGCACCGGCTTCCGGAATCGGCAGCAGAACTTCAGGCGTCAAGGTGCCAGCTTCGCGTTCTTCGAGGAACTTGCGGCCAATGTCCGGGAACATGGCGAAGGTCAGCACGTCTTCTTCGCAACGGGCCAGGGCACCGATGTCGCTACGCAACTTGGCCATTTCCGGCTTCAGCAGGTCAGCCGGGCGCACATCGATCACTTCTTCACTGCCGATAGCCTGGCGACGCAGTTGCTCGTTGACCACACCCGGGGCCTTGCCATAACCACCTTGCAGGTACAGCTTCACCTCATTGGTGATGGTCTTGTAGCGCTCACCCGCCAGCACGTTGAAGAACGCCTGGGTGCCGACGATCTGCGAGGTCGGGGTGACCAGCGGCGGGAAGCCGAGGTCTTCACGCACACGCGGGATTTCGGCCAGCACTTCGTTCATGCGGTTGAGGGCGCCCTGCTCCTTGAGCTGGTTGGCCAGGTTGGAAATCATGCCGCCCGGTACCTGGTTGACCTGCACCCGGGTGTCTACCGCGGTGAACTCGCTTTCGAACTGGTGGTACTTCTTGCGCACGGCGTAGAAGTACAAGCCGATCTCCTGCAGAAGCTCCAGGTCCAGGCCGGTGTCGAACTCGCTGCCCTTGAGCGCAGCAACCATCGACTCGGTACCCGGATGGCTGGTGCCCCAGGCGAAGCTGGAGATGGCGGTGTCGATGTGGTCCGCGCCATTTTCCACAGCCTTGAGCTGGCACATGGCTGCCAGGCCGGCGGTATCGTGAGAGTGGATGAACACTGGCAGCGACTGTTCAGCCTTCAGCGCCTTGACCAGCTCGCCAGTGGCGAACGGGGTCAACAGGCCAGCCATGTCCTTGATCGCCACCGAGTCGCAACCCATGGCTTCCATCTGCTTGGCCTGGTTCACGAAGGCTTCGATGGTGTGTACCGGGCTGGTGGTGTAAGCGATAGTGCCCTGGGCGTGCTTGCCGGCGGCCTTGACCGCTTCGATGGCCACGCGCAGGTTACGCACGTCGTTCATGGCGTCGAAAATGCGGAACACATCGATGCCGTTGACCGCCGCCTTGGCGACGAAGGCCTTGACCACGTCGTCGCTGTAGTGGCGGTAGCCCAACAGGTTCTGGCCGCGCAGCAGCATTTGCAGGCGGGTGTTTGGCAGCGCTGCGCGCAGCTTGCGCAGGCGCTCCCACGGGTCTTCCTTGAGGAAGCGCACGCAGGCGTCGAAGGTGGCACCACCCCAGACTTCCAGCGACCAGTAGCCAACCTTGTCGAGCTTGTCGCAGATCGGCAGCATGTCTTCGGTACGCATGCGGGTAGCCAGCAGGGACTGGTGAGCGTCGCGCAGGATCGTGTCGGTTACGTGAATTTTCTTGGACATTATGGGGTTCCTCACAGGCCTGCGTGGGCGGCGATGGCGGCGGCGATGGCCAAGGCCAGCTCTTCGGGTTTGCGCTTGATCGAGTAGTTGGTCAATTCAGGGTGGCTTTCGACAAAGCTGGTATTGAACTGGCCGCTACGGAATTCCGGATTGCGCAGGATTTCCTGGTAGTACGCGGCGGTGGTCTTCACCCCTTGCACGCGCATGTCGTCCAGGGCCCGCAGGCCGCGGTCCATGGCTTCTTCCCAGGTCAACGCCCACACCACCAGTTTCAGGCACATGGAGTCGTAGAACGGTGGAATGGTATAGCCGGTGTAGATCGCCGTGTCGGTGCGCACGCCCGGGCCGCCGGGGGCGTAGTAACGGGTGATCTTGCCGAAGCTGGGCAGGAAGTTGTTTTTCGGGTCTTCAGCATTGATACGGAACTGCAGGGCGTAGCCGCGGTGCTGAATGTCTTCCTGCTTGACCGACAGTGGCAGCCCCGAGGCGATGCGGATCTGCTCACGAACGATGTCGATACCGGTGATTTCCTCGGTAATGGTGTGTTCCACCTGCACCCGGGTGTTCATTTCCATGAAGTACACTTCGCCATCGGCGAGCAGGAACTCCACGGTACCGGCGTTCTCGTAATTCACCGCTTTGGCCGCACGCACCGCCAGGTCGCCGATGTAGGCGCGTTGCTCAGGAGTGAGCTGTGGGCTCGGGGCAATTTCGATGAGCTTCTGGTTACGGCGCTGGATAGAGCAGTCGCGCTCGAACAGGTGCACTACGTTGCCGAAGCTGTCACCGAGAATTTGCGCCTCGATGTGCTTCGGGTTGACGATGCATTTCTCCAGGAACACTTCGGCCGAACCGAATGCCTTGGTCGCCTCGGAAATGACCCGTGGGAAGTTCTGTTCCAGTTCTTCGCGGCTATTGCAACGGCGAATACCGCGGCCGCCACCACCGGAGGTGGCCTTGAGCATCACCGGATAACCGATGCGGTCACCTTCGCTCAGGGCTTCATGAATATCGGCAACGTTACCTTCGGTGCCCGGGGTTACCGGCACACCGGCGGCGATCATGGTGCGGCGCGCTTCGGTCTTGTCGCCCATACGGCGAATCACGTCGGCGGCCGGGCCGATGAACTTGATCCCGCGCTCGGCGCAAATCTCTGCCAGTTCAGCGTTTTCCGAAAGGAAACCATAGCCTGGGTGCAGGGCATCACAGCCGGTTTCCACAGCCAGGTTCACCAGCTTGCGCGGGTTCAGGTAACCGGCCAGCGGCTCGGCACCGATGCTGTGTGCTTCGTCAGCGCGCTTGACGTGCAAGGCATGCCGGTCGGCGTCGGAAAAGATCGCTACCGAGCGAATGCCCATCTCGGCGCAAGCACGCACGATCCGAACTGCGATTTCACCTCGGTTGGCGATCAGGATTTTTTTTATCACTGGAGTCTTCCCAAAGCCGTAGGAACAGTCGAGCCGGTTCTACCGGTCGGCGCGTGACCAGACGATGCTGGCCAGTCGCGTATTCACCCTAGCGCTGTAGGTCGATAAACAAAAATCAATATTTGTTAGAGGCTGTATTAGCAAAAGCTTATAGTTGGGTAACAAGGTGTTGCCGAAGAGCAGATTAAAATGCGTAAGTCCTTGATGCGTATGACATTGCGTCAACTCCAGATCTTCAATGAGGTGTGCGATTTGCGGTCGTACAGCCGTGCTGCGGAGGAGATGGCGCTGACGCAACCCGCCGTTAGTCTACAGATCCGTCAGCTTGAAGAGCTGATCGGTCAGCCATTGTTCGAGTACGTGGGCAAGAAGCTCTACCTGACCGAGGCGGCCGAGGCCCTGCAGCGCGCCAGCCACGATATCTTCGGGCGCCTGGAGAGCCTGGACATGCAGCTGTCGGACATGCAGGGCTCACTGCAGGGTCAGCTGAAACTGGCGATCGAGTCCAGTGCCAAGTACTTCGTGCCACACCTGTTCGCCGCCTTCAAGCAGCGTCACCCGGAAGTCAACCTGACCCTGACGGTAGTCAACCGTGCCCAAGCCATCCGCCGCCTTTCCGATAACCGCGACGACCTGATCATCATGTCGATGGTGCCGCAAGACATGGGCCTGGAGTTTCTGCCGTTCCTCAACAACCCGATCGTTGCGGTTGCGCCGCCACAGCACCCGCTGTGCAAGCTGGACCAGTTGCGCATGCAGGACCTGGAGCCTCATACGCTGCTGGTCCGCGAGCAAGGTTCGGGAACACGCAAGGCTTGCGAAGAGTACTTCAAGGACAAGCGTGTGCATTTCGCCCAAACGCTTGAAGTAGCCTCGGCCGACGCCCAGCGCGAATGCGTGATCGCCGGGCTGGGGATCGCCCTGTTGACCCGTCACGCAGTCAACCTGGAGCTGGCTACCGGGATGCTGAAGGAATTACCGGTCGAGGAGCTACCGCTGTACCGTAGCTGGTGCGTGGTGCAGGCCAAGGCCAAGCGGCAGTCGCCGGTGGCCTTGGCGTTTCTTGCATTCATCCGCGGTGAACGTGCATTGATCAGCGCGCTTGTTGAACGTTTTTCGGGGAAACTGCCGCCGACGACTGCCATACCGTGAGTGCTTGCAGCTCGGGGTAGTCCGCCAGGTCGCGGAGCAGTTGACGTTGGTCGCAATAGCTCTCGATCGCGCGGCGGTATTCCATGCGACGCTGATCTTTTTCCTGCTGCTTGCGAGCCTTGGCGTTGGGTTGGTACGTACCGTCGAAGTCACGAGCCATTGCCTGTCTCCCAGATAGTATGCGGGAGTTTCAGACTGGCCTTGATGGTTTACCGTTTGGCGGTGGAATGGTGACAGAATCGTGAATTTTCACTGCCTGTACCGGCCTCTTCGCAGGCTTACCCGCTCCCACAGGAATTGCACCGATTTATAGAGGAGCACAGTACCTGTGGGAGCGGGCAAGCCCGCGAAGAGGCCAGTGCAGGTTGAATTCAGTCGTCGGTAGCCTTGATCGACTTGGGCGACAGACGCAAGCTGCGCAGGCTGCGTTTCACGCTCTTCAGGTGGTTGACCAGGCTAGGCCCGCGCGCCATGGCAACGCCCATGGCCAGCACGTCAATCACCACCAGGTGGGCAATACGCGAAGTCAGTGGGGTGTAGATCTCGGTGTCTTCATGCACGTCGATCGCCAGGTTGACCGTCGATAGCTCGGCCAGCGGCGTCTGGCTGGGGCACAGTGTAATCAGGTTGGCGCCGCTCTCACGGACCAGGTTGGCAGTGATCAGCAGGTCCTTGGAACGCCCCGACTGGGAAATACACACCGCCACATCACCCGGTTTCAGGGTAACCGCCGACATCGCTTGCATGTGCGGGTCGGAATACGCTGCCGCGCTGAGCAGCAGGCGGAAGAACTTGTGCTGGGCATCGGCCGCAACGGCACCGGACGCGCCAAAGCCATAAAACTCTACCCGTTGCGCCTGGGCCATGGCGCTCACGGCTTGTTGCAGTGCCTGCGGATCAAGGTGCTCACGCACTTCCATCAGGGTGTGCAGGGTGGTGTCGAAGATCTTCAGACTGTAGTCGGCGACCGAATCGTCTTCGTGGATGGCGAACTGACCGAAGCTGGCCCCGGCAGCCAGGCTTTGCGCCAGCTTCAGCTTCAGGTCCTGGAAGCCCGAGCAGCCAATGGCCCGGCAGAAACGCACGATGGTCGGCTCACTGATACCCACGCTGTGCGCCAAATCGGCCATGGAGCTGTGCATGACGGCAGCCGGGTCGAGCAGCACGTGGTCGGCCACTTTCAGTTCCGATTTGCGCAGCAGGTGGCGCGATTGGGCGATATGTTGCAACAGATTCACAGGCGGGACTCGGTTATGATCGGCTTGCCGGGTTGTAGCTTTCTTGTAGTTATACTACATGGACGCCAACCCGCCCAGTTAAACGAACGTGGAGAGTGGTGGTTTGACTATTCCTTGCGACATTCTGGTCTTCGGCGGCACCGGTGATCTTGCCCTGCACAAATTGCTTCCGGCGCTCTACCACCTGTTTCGCGAGGCCCGTCTGAACCCTGCCGTGCGGGTCATCGCACTGGCCAGACGCAACCTGCCACGCATCGACTATCTGAAGCTCGCCGAACGCCATTGTCGGGCACAGATTGCCCGCAGCGACTTCGACGAAGAGGTATGGCGGCGGTTTTCCGCACGGGTCGACTACTTCCCGATGGATGCTTCACAGAGCGCCGACTTCGGCCGCCTGGCACGCTACCTGGGCGAACCCGGTGGGCTGACGCGCATCTTCTACCTGGCCACCGCTCCCAACCTGTTCGTGCCGATTGCCAACCACCTGCGCATTGCCGGACTGGCCGACACCGAAGCGCGCATCGTGCTGGAAAAACCGATCGGCCATTCGCTGGGATCGGCCACAGCCATCAATGAAGCCATTGGCACGGTGTTCGAAGAAAGACAGGTATTCCGCATCGACCACTACCTGGGCAAGGAAACCGTGCAGAACCTGATGGCCCTGCGTTTTGCCAATGCCCTGCTGGAGCCGGTGTGGCGCAACAACCAGGTCGACCATGTCCAGATCAGCGTTTGCGAGACACTGGGCGTAGAAAACCGCGGTGCCTACTACGATCGCGCCGGGGCTATTCGCGACATGCTGCAGAACCACCTGCTGCAACTGCTGTGCCTGGTGGCCATGGAGCCACCCGCGCAATTCGAGGCAGAAGCGGTACGCGACGAAAAGGTGAAAATCCTGCGCGCCCTCAAGCCGATCACCGGCCAGGATGTGCAGGACAAGACGGTACGTGGCCAGTATGGTGCCGGGCGTATCGGCGGCCAGGAAGTGCCGGCCTACTACTTTGAAAAGGACGTCGACAACGACAGCGATACCGAAACTTTCGTTGCCATCGAGGCGCACATCGACAACTGGCGCTGGGCGGGCGTGCCTTTCTATCTGCGCACCGGCAAACGCATGGCGCGGCGCGCTTCGCAGATCGTCATCCAGTTCAAGCCAGTGCCTCACGAACTGTTCAGCGGCGGCCAGGTCAACCAATTACTGATACAGCTGCAACCGGACGAACGCATCAGCCTTCGCATGATGACCAAGAGCCCAGGCAAAGGCATGCGCCTGGAACCCGTGGACCTGGACCTTAATCTGGCCCAGGTGTTCAGCCAGACTCGCCGCTGGGAAGCCTACGAGCGTCTGCTGCTGGATGTGCTCGAAGGTGATTCGACGCTGTTCATGCGCCGCGATGAAGTGGAAGCAGCCTGGGCCTGGGTAGATCCAATCATCAAGGGCTGTGAAGAGCACTTCCAGGCGCCCCGCCCCTACCCGGCTGGCAGTTTCGGGCCCGAGCAAGCCAACAGCCTGCTCGCCAGGCATGGCAGGCACTGGCATGGCTGAATGACCTGCGCGATGGCGCGACCTTTAATCTGAAACAGCAGCAGATGAAATTCGAAGGTGCGAAATCCATAACGGGAAGGCCTTCGACTAACGATGCCTCAGCCAGCTTGCGCAGGCCGTGACCTGGCCCCGGACCGATGAGCGGGATGCCGCCAGGTGAATATTCATACAGTAGATATTTGCCCCTTACCCGGCATCGCCCTAGAATGGCCCGATGCGCACAGACGACCTCTCTCTCCTGCTGAATTCCCTCAACGATGCCCAACGCCAGGCCGTAGCGGCCACGCTCGGGCGTCAACTGGTGCTTGCCGGCGCCGGTTCCGGTAAAACCCGCGTGCTGGTACACCGCATCGCCTGGCTGATCCAGGTCGAGCAGGCATCACCGCACTCGATCCTGTCGGTGACGTTCACCAACAAGGCCGCAGCAGAAATGCGCCAGCGGATCGAGCAACTGTTGGGCATCAACCCGGCAGGCATGTGGGTCGGCACCTTCCACGGCCTGGCCCATCGCCTGTTGCGGGCCCACTGGCAGGAAGCGCGGCTGGTGCAGAACTTCCAGATCCTCGACAGCGACGACCAGCAGCGCCTGATCAAGCGGGTCATGCGCGAGTTGGGCCTGGACGAGCAGAAGTGGCCGGCACGCCAGGCCCAGTGGTTCATCAATGGGCAGAAAGACGAAGGCCTGCGCCCGCAGCATATCCAGGCGGGGGGCGACCTGTTCCTGGCGACCATGCGCGAGGTCTATACGGCCTACGAGCAGGCGTGCGAGCGCGCCGGTGTCATCGATTTCTCCGAGCTGCTGCTTCGCGCCCTGGACCTGTGGCGTGACCATCCGGGCCTGCTGGAGCACTATCAACGACGCTTCCGCCACGTGCTGGTGGACGAGTTCCAGGATACCAACGCCGTGCAGTACGCCTGGTTGCGCCTGCTGGCACGCGGTGGCGACAGCCTGATGGCGGTAGGCGATGACGACCAGTCGATCTACGGCTGGCGCGGCGCCAAGATCGAAAACATCCACCAGTACACCGCCGATTTCCCCGACGCCGAAATGATCCGCCTGGAGCAGAACTACCGCTCCACAGGCGGCATCCTCAAGGCGGCCAACGCGCTGATCGCCAACAACAGCGGGCGCCTGGGCAAGGAACTGTGGACCGACATGGGCGAAGGCGAACCACTGACCCTGTACGCGGCCTACAACGAGCACGACGAAGCGCGCTATGTCGTGGAAACCATCGAGAGCCTGGTCAAGCAGGGCAATGCGCGCAACGAGATTGCCATCCTGTACCGCTCCAACGCCCAGTCGCGCGTGCTGGAAGAGGCCCTGCTGCGCGAGCGCATCCCCTACCGCATCTATGGCGGCCAGCGCTTCTTCGAGCGCGCCGAAATCAAGAATGCCATGGCTTACCTGCGCCTGATCGAAGGGCGTGGCAACGATGCCGCTCTGGAGCGGGTGATCAACGTGCCGCCGCGCGGTATTGGCGAAAAAACCGTCGAAGCCATCCGCGAGCACGCCCGTCACAGCCAGCTGTCCATGTGGGAGGCCATGTGCCAGCTGCTCGCCGCCAAGGCCCTGAAGGGCCGCGCCGCCAGTGCCCTGGGGGCCTTTATCGAGCTGATCGAGGGGCTGGCCGCCAAGGTTGTGGACATGCCGCTGCATACCATGACCCAGACCACCATCGAACAGTCCGGCCTGATCACCTATCACCAGGAAGAAAAAGGTGAAAAGGGCCAGGCACGGGTAGAAAACCTTGAGGAACTGGTCAGTGCGGCACGCAACTTCGAGTCCACCGACGAAGACGCCGACCTGTCTCCGCTCTCGGCCTTCCTTGGCCACGCCTCACTCGAAGCTGGCGATACTCAGGCTGACGAGCATGAAGACAGCATCCAGCTGATGACCCTGCACAGCGCCAAAGGCCTGGAGTTCCCCTATGTGTTCCTGGTGGGCATGGAAGAAGGCTTGTTCCCGCACAAGATGAGCCTGGAAGAACCCGGCCGCCTGGAAGAGGAACGACGCCTGGCCTATGTAGGCATCACCCGCGCCATGCGCCAGCTGGTCATGACCTACGCCGAAACACGCCGCCTTTATGGCAGCGAGACGTATAACAAGGTGTCACGTTTCGTGCGTGAAATTCCGGCCGGCCTGGTTCAGGAAGTACGCCTGTCCAACAGTGTCAGCCGCCCGTTCGGCGGGGCCAAGACGGCCACCAACAGCAACCTGTTCGCCAATGCCAGCATTCCGCAGACCGCGTTCAACCTTGGCCAGCGTGTGCAGCATGCGGTATTCGGCGAAGGCGTAATCCTCAACTTCGAGGGTTCTGGCGCTCAGGCGCGGGTGCAGGTGAATTTTGCCGAAGGTAGCAAATGGCTGATGCTGGGGTATGCCAAGCTCGAGGCTGTCTAAGCCCACAAGGGTCGGGCCTGCCAACTTTGTAACATCAGGCAAAAGCTCGAAACACTATGTCGCTGGTCATGTGCCCGGGAACCTGTGCACCATGACGCGCGTGCAATCCACAACAGGGGATATCCCACTTATGCAACGTTTTCTTAGCATCGCACTGGCGCTCTGCGTCGGCCTGACGCTGAGCCTGGACGCCAGCGCCAAGCGTTTCGGCGGCGGCAAGAGCTCGGGCTCCGCGCCTATCCACCAGACCCGCCAGGCTACGCCAACCACGCCTGCTGCCGCGCCGACCGCACCTGGCCGTGCACCGGCTGCCGCCAGCGGTGCTTCGCGCTGGTTGGGCCCACTGGCCGGCCTCGCCGCCGGTGGCCTGCTGGCTTCCATGTTCATGGGCGACGGTTTCGAAGGCTTCCAGATCATGGACTTCCTGATCGTGGCGCTCATCGCCTTCCTCGTGTTCCGCTTCATCGCCGCGCGCCGCCGCCAGCAGCAGCCACAAATGGCCATGCCAGGCCATGCGCCGATGCAGCGTGAGGCTCACGCGCAGCCTGCCCAGCCTTCGATTTTCGGTGGTTCGGCCGCACCTGCTGCCGCAGCCGCACCGGTGATCAACGCCCCGGCCTGGTTCAACGAGCAGAGCTTCCTGGCGGCAGCCCGTAACCACTTCCAGTCGCTGCAGCAGCACTGGGATGCCAATGAAATGGACAAGATCAGCGAGTTCGTTACCCCGCAAATGCTTGAGTTCCTCAAGCGTGAGCGTGCTGAACTGGGTGATGGCTTCCAGTCCACCTACATCGATAACCTGGAAGTGCAACTGGACGGTGTCGATGACCGCGCCGACCGCACCGACGCGACCCTGACCTTCCGTGGCGTGTCGAAGAATTCGCGCTTCGACCAGGGCGAAGTGTTCAGCGAAAGCTGGCACATGGTTCGCGCCCAAGGCGAGAACCAGCCTTGGCTGGTAGCCGGTATCCGTCAAAACGGCTAATCGCTGCGTGCTAAACAGAGAACCCCGGGCTTGCCCGGGGTTTTTGCTTTTGCCAAAGTGGGCTACTAGGGTATAAGGCGCAGCGTTGTCATCTAGGTCAGAGGAAGTGAACCGTGGAAGAAGTGATCGAACAACTCCGTGAAGCGAATGAGCCAGTACCAGTGCCCCTGGAGCTTCCCGATGAAGACCAGCTGGTAGAGATCGAAGAACAGCTGTTCATCAATATTCCATTCGTGTTCAAAGAGTTTCTGCTGACCGTAAGTGATGTGGTTTACGGCTCCCTTGAGCCTGTTACCGTCACTGATCCGCAGTCGCACACCTACCTGCCAGATGTGGCCTCCAACGCCTGGGATGCCGGCGTACCGCGTGACCTGATTCCGCTGTGCCAGGACGGCGACAATTACTATTGCGTCGAAGAGGACGGCACCGTGGTGCTGTGGGATGCCGAAGAGGAAATTGTCGGCGAAGACAGTTGGGAATCGGTGTGGCACTGGGCGCGAGATGTTTGGCTGGAGAGCTGATCGCTAGCACCTATAGAGAAGCTCGCGATCTGAGTCAGTAACAATGACGTCTCAGCGCCTCAAGGTCGTTAAAATCGCCAGGCTTTTTGCGCCTGGCGACATCGCTATAATCCCATCTCCTCGGGCGGGCGAGATACCTTGCCCAGGGCGTAACCCCCTCAGTGCGAGTTCTCGCGACTGTTCTCCAGCGTCTCCAGCAACGCGATCTGCATGCGCGTGTGCACGCGGATAAACCAGCGCCACAACAACGCCACCACCACCGCAGCTACCACGGCAATCACCAGCAGCAATTCGCTGGTGGGCAGAATGCTGGCGGACAATGCCGACAGCAGCAGGAAAATCACCAGCAGCGACAATAGCGGGATCACTTCGGCGATCACACGGCGCACGCGCTGGGTATGTCGCCCGGCCATTTCCGGCTTCACGCCCATCTCTGCCAGCAGCATCGAGAGTGCTTTTAGCTTGCGGTACGCGGCGATCAGGAATGGCAGTGACAGCAACAACGCTGCCCCCCAAATGACGGCCTTCTGCTGGCTGACATCGCTGACCCACTCGCTGAGCCAATTGCCGATACGCCCTGCAAAGTAGCCGCCACTGAAGAAAATGGCGATCACCAGCGCCAGGTTCACCCCCACCTGCAACAGGATGCGCCGGATCATCGCCGCCAGCATGGCACTCTCGCCCTGGGGCTGGATGTTGCGTAACCACTCGCCATACAACGACAACACGCGTGCGAGGCGGGCGGGCACCACATTGCCCAGTTTCTGCGACAACGGGTCAGCCGCGCGGATGAGGTAGGGCGTCAGCAGCGTAGTGATTGCCGATACTGCGACCGCCACCGGGTAAAGGAAGTCGCTGGTCACCTGCAGGGTCATGCCCAGCGCGGCAATGATGAAGGAGAACTCGCCGATCTGCGAAAGCCCCATGCCCACACGCAAAGACGTACGCCCGTCATTGCCGGCAATGAACGCCCCCATGCCACAAGACAGCATTTTGCCCAGCACCACCGCCAGGGTGATGACAACGATAGGCCAGGCATAGTCGATCAGTACCTGAGGGTCGATCATCAGGCCGATGGCGACGAAGAAGATGGCACTGAACAGGTCGCGTACAGGCTCGATCAGACGTTCGATCTTCAGCAACTGGCGTGATTCGGCCATGATTGCGCCAATCAGGAAAGCGCCTAGCACCATGCTGTACTCCAGCTTCACAACCAGCAGGCAGAAGCCGAAACACAGGCCCAGAACAGTGATCAGCAACATTTCGTTGCTTTCGAACTTGGCGACATAGGCCAGTAACCGCGGTACCAGCAAAATACCGATGACCAAGGCGACGATCATGAACAGCGACAGCTTGCCGACAGTGGAGAACACTTCGCCCGAGCTGACCGTGCCGCTGACCGCGATGCCCGACAGCAGGGCAATGATACCGATACCCAGAATGTCCTCGACGATCAGCACGCCGAAGATCAGCTGGGCAAAGCGCTCGTTCTTCATCTTCAAGTCGTTGAGCGCCTTGACGATGATGGTGGTGGAGGAAATGGCCAGGATGGCGCCCAGGAACAGTGAATCCATGGTGCTCCAGCCAAACCAGCGGCCAATCTCGAAACCGATCCAGATCATCAGGACGATTTCCAGGAACGCTGCGATAAATGCCGTGGCACCGACCTTGAACAGCTTGCGCAAGCTGAACTCGAGCCCCAGGCAGAACATCAGGAAGATCACCCCCAGTTCGGCGAGGGTCTTGATGGTGTCTTCGTCATGAATCAGGCCGAACGGCGGAGTGTGCGGGCCAATGATGAAGCCGGCGACAATGTAGCCCAGCACCACCGGCTGCTTGAAACGGTGAAAAAGAATGGTGACCACGCCAGCGACCAGCATGATGACTGCCAGGTCCTGGATGAAGCTGATGGCATGCATGGCGTGATACTCCTTTTCTCGTCTTGTGAATGCCTGGGCAGACCGCTCCTCTGCCGAGGCAAACCTGAGCGAGCAGCAAGTACATACTGTATTGAATCCGGGAACACCCATGTTGCATGGGCGTACTCAGGTTAACATCGCGCTCCGCCGCTAAAAGCCAGTGCAATATGCAGAAACAGATCGGCTGGAAAAGCGCCGCTGATGGCATGATCAGCGTGACGATGATGCGCCAGCCAACGTCCCGTATCAGCAAGGCACATTCAAAAGAGGGGAACAGCAGTGTCAGCAGATAACGCCCTCCATTCGCCCGATTCAGCGCAACCTCACCGTGAGCACACTATGGAACCTGGAAACGCCCAGCTGAGCATGACCGTCCTGATGACCCCGGACATGGCCAACTTTTCTGGCAACGTACATGGCGGCACCCTGCTCAAGTACCTCGACGAAGTGGCTTATGCATGCGCCAGCCGTTATGCCGGCAGTTATGTGGTAACCCTGTCGGTCGATCAGGTGATCTTCCGTGAACCCGTGCACGTGGGTGAACTGGTAACCTTCCTGGCGTCGGTCAACTACACCGGCAACACTTCGATGGAAGTTGGCATCAAAGTGGTGACCGAGAACATTCGCGAGCGCTCGGTGCGCCATTCCAACAGTTGCTTCTTCACCATGGTCGCGGTCGACGACAACCGCCGCCCGGTGCCGGTGCCACCACGCCAGCCGCACAGCAGCGAAGAAAAGCGCCGCTTCCTGCAAGGCCAGCAGCGCCGGCAGATCCGCCAGGAACTGGAAAAGCGCTATCAGGACTTGAAAACCGACGCCATTTAAAGCGCCAGTAACTGCGCTTCGAAGCGCACCCGTGGGTGCGCAATGCGGTCCTGGGCCCGTACCAACTGCAATTCGTAGCTGGCGCAGGCCTGGGTTTCCAGCAACACTTCATGCACTGCCGCAGCCGTGAATTCGAATGCCTGCACCCAGCTGTCGCCCAGCAGCACACGCGCCAGGAACAAGCCTGAGGTCAGGTCACCCACCCCCACCGGCTGACGCGGAAACGCCAGCAGTGGGCGGCGCAAGTGCCAGCTGTGCTCGGCGGTCACCAGCAGCATTTCGAACTGTTCTTCGGCCCGCCCGGGGTACGCCAGGTGCTTGACCAGTACAACCTGCGGCCCACGCTGCAGCAGGCTGCGCGCCATGTTCACGCAATCCTCCAGCGACTGGGCGCGGCGCCCACAGAAGCTGTCCAGCTCCAGCTGGTTGGGGCACAGGATGTCCGCCGTGGCTGCCGCCTCGTCAAGCAGGAACTCACTGACTTCGGGCGGCACGATGCAGCCCTTTTCCGGGTGCCCCATGACCGGGTCGCACAGGTATAACGCTTTTGGGTTTACCGCCTTGATCCGCTCGACACCGGCCAGGATCGCTCGCCCTTGTTCGGCACTGCCCAGGTAGCCGGAAAGCACCGCATCGCAGTGGCCCAGCTCGCCGATGTTGGAAATGCCTTCCACCAACGCAGGAATTTGCGCTGGAGCAAGCACTTCACCCGCCCACTGGCCATACTGTGTGTGATTGGAGAACTGCACGGTATTGAGCGGCCAGGCATTGACCCCAATACGCTGCATGGGGAATACCGCGGCGCTGTTGCCGGCGTGGCCGAACACCACGTGGGACTGAATGGCGAGCAGGTGCGGGGTACGTTTCATGCGGGAGGTTTCCAAAGCTGTTTCTAGGATTGTGCGCAGCGCAGTATGAACTCGATTGCTACCTGTACGACAGGCCAGGAACGCAGTTAAGCTGGATCTACCTGTTTGGAGCATATGCAAATGTTGACCCTGGAGAACCTCTTCGTCCTGATGCTGGTAGCCACGGCAGGCGCCTGGTTGTGGCATAACCATGGGTTGCGTGAAAAGGCCCTGGAACGGGTCAAACAGCATTGCGCCAAACTCGACCTGGAGTTGCTTGACGATGCCGTAGCGCTCAAGCGCATCGCCTTTGTCCGGGATGCCAATGGCCGCAAGCGCCTGGCACGCGTCTATGCCTTCGAATTCACCGTCACGGGTGAGCAACGTCACCCCGGCACCGCGACCCAGTTCGGCGCCCACAGTGTGCAGATCGAGCTGGCGCCCTACCCGTTCGAAATCAAGACCCCACCGCGCGCCGACAACGTCATAGAGATGCAGCAATGGCGCCAGGAGCATAACCGCTGGCGCAACTGATCAACTGACGCGACATTCATCCAACCCGGCTTGCAATGCGGGTTGCGGTTGCGGCTGATCGAAAATCAGCTCGATACGCGTGTCCTTCCGCCAGTCGCTGGGCTGCCAAGCGGGCATATCCCCATTCAGCCCATTGAATGACCACCAGCCCTCCATGCTGTGGATAACTCCCTTGGCCCGTCGCCATGGCCAAGCACACAAGAAAGCCTTTAGCCGCTGTGGATAAAACTCTTGGCCAGGGTGCCACCGCCAGCCAATACTCCAACCGCCCTCCCCTTGCTGGGCAAGGCAAATCGGTTGACTCGGGTCAGCCCACAGTGCTGCTGGAGCGATTCCAGGATTGTCGACAATCCTGTTTTTCAAGAATGGGCTGTCAACAATCTGTGGAGATACCGTCGGGAGGCCGGACAAAGGCAACTGCCCCTGCACGGTCCACATGATCTTCTTTTCTTTAAATTTATTACTTATCAACAACTTATGTATTTCATCCACAGCCTCTGACTTATTGAAAACCACGCTTTCAGAGGCGTTGAAAGCCTGCTGTTGAGACTCTGGAAGAGGCTCGTTTCGAGCCATGGCCTGGGCATCCACAACCATGATGAGTGGCTGAATTGTCAGCACTCCAACCCAAGGCGCTTGTTGCAGCTGAGCCAGCAGCTGCAAGGGATGGCCCAGGCCGGAAGGTTCGATAAACAGCCGGTCAGGCCGCGATTTGCGCAGCAGTCGTCCCAGGCCCACCTGGAACGGCATGCCGTTGACGCAGCACAGGCAGCCGCCTGCGACCTCGCCGATGGCGATGCCGTCTTCGTCACGGCTGAGTAAGGCCGCATCCAGGCCGACAAGGCCGAACTCGTTGATCAATACCGCCCAGCGCTCGTTGGCTGGGCGCTGAGCCAGCAAGTGACGGATCAGCGTGGTCTTGCCAGCACCAAGCGGGCCGGCAATTACATGGGTGGGAATGTTCTGCAGCATGGGGTGGCTTCAGGCGGCGGTGATGCCTCACTATGCGCCGTCAGGCCAGCCAGTCAAGGCTGAGCAGCAAACGCCCCCGCTGCGTAGAAGGGGACCGATGCACCAGGCCTGCCCCTTCGTTACCCTGCCATTTTTCGCCTTTAAGTACCGCAACCTCGGCGGCCTGCAGGTGTTGGATGTTATCCACAGGTGGCTGAGCTGTGTGTAACTCTCCACGACAGCTATCCCGCTCTTGCAACCACTCACTACCTGGGCCGACGTAAGTGGTGAGCAAGCGCAACGGTACGTTATCCACATGGAAGCGTGGGCACATCGGAGCGTTCAACACGCGCAAGCGCAAACCGACCCGTCGTGCGCCAACCAGACAGGTATAAGCCGCCACCAACCACGTCACATCAGCAACGAAAGCTTCATACCCATGCAAATCCGCCGCTTCACGCAGCAGATCTGGCAATACCGGCTTCTGCTCCTCGTTCACATCAATCACCCGCTGATCAGCCAAGGGCTGGCCAAGGCTGATCACCAGTGCGGCAAAGTCCTCCAGTTGTGCCGGCAAGCGCCGCCGCCAGACGGCCAGGTTCACGCCATCCTGCAGCACTTCGGCCAGCACTTGAGGTGTCTCGCCAAACACCTGAAAGATATCCACAGGTCGGTGAGCCAGGTTCATGCTGCCGCTTCCTCATGCCATGGGCCAAATGGGTCAGGTAAACGCAGCCAGCCCATGTGACCCAAGCCCATTTCTTGATCCGTCAACAGGCATGCATCCAGGGCTGTGGATAATTTTTCGACGTCGATATTCTGCCCAATAAACACCAACTCCTGCCGGCAGTCACCGGTGTCGGCGGTCCAGTGTTTCAAGATCGCATTCGTGTTATCCACATCCTGTGGCCACTGCTCGCGTGGCACGAAGCGCCACCAGCGGCCAGCCAGACCATGGCGCATCATGCCGCCCGCTTGCGACCAGCTGCCAGCTTCCTGATATTTGCTGGCCAACCAGAAAAACCCTTTGGAACGCAGCAGCCTTCCGTTTTCCCAGTCCTTGTGGATAAAGTCGTAAAAGCGCTGTGGATGAAGCGGGCGTCGAGCCTGCCAGGTCATGGCCGCGATACCGTACTCTTCGGTTTCTGGTACATGTTCACCGCGCAGCTCCTGCAACCAGCCTGGTGCCTGGGCCGCTTGATCGAAGTCGAACAGCCCGGTGTTGAGGATCCGTGCCAGCGGCACTTGGCCCATGACCATGGGTACGATCTGCGCCCGGGCATTGAGGCTGCGCAAAATGGCGATGAGTTCTTCGCGCTCATGTTGGCTGATCAGGTCGATCTTGCTCAGCAGCAGTACATCTGCGAACTCGACCTGTTCGATCAGCAAATCACTGATCGACCGCTCGTCTTCTTCGCCCAACGTTTCACCACGGCTGGCCAGGCTCTCTGCTGCTTGATAGTCGCGCAGGAAGTTCAAGCCATCGACCACGGTGACCATGGTGTCCAGTCGCGCCATATCGGACAGACTGCGACCCAGCTCGTCACGGAAAGTGAAGGTCTCAGCCACTGGCAGTGGCTCAGAGATACCGGTGGATTCGATCAACAAATAATCGAAACGTCCCTCTTCGGCCAGCCGTGCAACCTCCTCAAGCAGGTCTTCGCGCAACGTGCAGCAAATGCAGCCGTTGCTCATCTCGACCAGTTTCTCCTCAGCGCGGTTGAGGCTGACATTGCGCTGCACCTCACTGGCATCGATGTTGATTTCACTCATATCGTTGACGATTACCGCCACCCGCAGGTTGTCGCGGTTGCGCAGCACATGGTTGAGCAGCGTGCTCTTGCCGGCGCCCAAAAAGCCGGACAGCACGGTGACGGGAAGACGATTGGACATGGCGAACCCCTTCAGGCAGACGCATTCGAAACGATGCATTGCACAATGTTATAAAGTAACAATACAATTTCGCCAAGTGGTTCTCGACGGACGAGTGCTCACAGGGGATGAAAAATGAATCTGCCACGCGTCATGGCATTGCTGGTGCTCACCATGCCTGCCTCGCTGTTGGCCATGCCGCAAAACGGTGCATTGGCCCTTTGTACGCGAAGCGCGACGCTGCTCGCTTGCCAGGACGGCAAAGGCAACTACTACAGCGTGCGCACCGAAGGCAGCACGTTCTACCTTCGCGGCTATGACTTCAGCAGCCGCCGACTATGGGCACAAACCAACAGCCGCTATGGCACGTTGACTTTTTTTACCGGCCTGGCCAGCAATGGTGAGGCCTGGGTGGGTTACAGCCGCCGAGTAGGCTGGACCACCTTGAACCGCGTATCGAGTTCCAGTGGGGAGCGCTTCAAGCTGCATTGCAGCTTGATCGAGGGCTGCCGTTGATGCCTTCTTTTGTTTTGAAGGCTTTGCCTCTACTGCCGCCTATTTGCACATCAGCTTCGAGCGCTAGCTGAAAACGCCTGCCTTGATCAGCCGTTCTCAGGCCGAAAAGCTATGCCTTAACCGCGTCGAGGCAAGGATTGAAAACGAAATGTTCCACGTGGAACTATTCGTTTCCCTACCGACTTCTGGAACTGGCCATGCTCGGCTGCTCGAACGGCAACAGAGGCTGCATGCCCACGACGCGGTTGCCACCAGCCAGTGGCAATGGAACTTCAGCTGCGCGGTTTGACTGTCCCGCAGTCATTGCCTAGCCACACCGCACGCGTGTTCATGCTGCCTTGCTGCTGCACACCCGATGCGTTGAACGTGCCACTGACCTGGGTGGTGAATTCCCGATCACTGAGGAATGTAGCCTGGCCACTACCCTGTGCCTTCGGGCAGCTGAACTGGAATTTCCACACGTTACCGGTACGGTCGGTAATCTTCTGCGTGCAGCCCGATTTCGGGTCCTGCAGCGGAATGTCATTCGTTGCCACCTGTTCTGGTGTCAGGCACGAACGCACACCCTTGCCACCTACACTGACCCCTTGTTTGGCCAACACCCCCTCCATCATTGCGCGCTGCTCTGGCGGCAGGTTCTTCAACTGGCCAAGCATGAATTCCATGTCGGGTAGCGGCTTGCCATCGACCTGCATGTTGCTGGTGGTCAGCTCCCACAACCCCGGTTGCAGCATCTGGGCTTGCACCAGCGGACTGCTCATGCCTAGGGCCAACGCCAACAGTGGCAGACGAATCTTCATGGACGAACGCTCCTGGAAAAAAACCGGTCAAACGGGCCGGACTGAGCCTTAGACGCCAAATCCGCCTGCGGGTTGCAGGCGGACCGGGAACGTGTTCTGTTACCTCAAGTGTACTCGGCAAGCAGGATGCATATGGATTACCACAGCCCCTACTTCTTTGGTTACCTACTCGGCCTGATCCATCTGCTGGGTATAGTCGCCGCACTGCATGCGCTGTTCACCGTGCGGACAGCTCAGGGTGCCATTGCGTGGGCGATGCCCTTGCTCTTCATCCCCTACCTCACCTTGATCCCCTACCTGATCTTCGGCGCCCGCTCGTTCTACGCCTACATCAAGGCTCGGCGTCAGGCCAACCAAGAAATGCACGTGGCCATGGCCAACCTCAACTGGCGACCTTGGGTTGAAGAAGCCCTTACCGCCCGCGAGTCCGAAAGCTACGCAGCGTTGCGGGCGATGCCCAAGCTGGGTCGCATGCCATGCCTGGCAAATAACCAGGTAAAACTGCTGATCAATGGCAAGGCCACCTTCGATGCCATCTTCGCAGCCATCGAAAAAGCACGCGATGTGGTATTGGTCCAGTTCTTCATCATTCATGACGACACCCTCGGCAAGGCACTGCAGCAACTTTTGCTACGCAAAGCCGCCGAAGGCGTGCAGGTGTTCGTGCTGTATGACCGTGTCGGCAGCCACGCCTTGCCGGCCAGCTACAGCCAGATGCTGCGTGACGGCGGCGTGCGGATCCATGCATTCGCCACCCGTCGCGGCTGGTTCAACCGCTTCCAGGTGAACTTCCGCAACCATCGCAAGATTGTGGTGGTGGATGGCTTGCTCGGCTTCATTGGCGGTCACAACGTGGGAGACGAGTATTTGGGTGAACACCCACAGCTTTCACCCTGGCGTGACACCCACGTACAGATCAGCGGGCCGGTACTGGCCTGCCTGCAAGAGTCGTTCGCCGAGGACTGGTATTGGGCCACGCGCCAGCTACCGCCGCTGATCCTGCCCGATACGTACCCGGACAACGGTGTGCTGTGTCAGGCCTTGGCCAGCGGCCCGGCAGACCCACAAGAAACCTGCTCGCTGTTCTTCCTTGAGGCGATTCATTCGGCCACCCGCAGGGTGTGGATCACCAGCCCCTACTTCATCCCTGACGAGGCCGTGTTCGCCGCCTTGCGGCTGGCGGTACTACGAGGAGTCGATGTGCGGGTGCTCATCCCGTCACGGCCGGACCACCGCATCGTCTACGCCGCCTCCAGCCTGTTTGCCTTCGAAGCGGTGCGCGCGGGGGTACGTATGTTCCGTTACCAACCCGGGTTTCTGCATCAGAAGGTGGTGCTGGTGGATGATGACGTCAGCGCGATTGGGAGTGCCAACCTGGACAACCGCTCGTTCCGTCTGAACTTCGAGATTACCCTGCTGACAGTCGATCGCGGCTTCGCCGACCAGGTCGAGCACATGCTCCACGAAGACTTCGAACACGCGCGGGAAATTACTGCAGAAGACACCCAAGACACCCATCGACTACAGCAGTTGGGGATGCGGATTGCGCGGCTGATATCGCCGATTCTTTAAGGTGAGCACGCCCGTTGTGAGAGCGACCTTTACCGCGAAAGGGCCGTAACGCGGCCCCAGCAATATAGGCTGCACAGATGAAATGCAGTGGCCGCATTGCGGCCCTTTCGCAACACAAGGCCACTCCTGCAAAGCCATATCAGCGCTGTGACACTTACGATGTCAGCGGTACAGGTCTTCCCGCGTCCAAGGCAGGTCATGATGCCCGTCGGCGTATGGCTTCACGGCCAATATCTGGTGCAGGTTGATCCAGCCCTTCTGAAAGGCGTAGGCACACCCGGCCAAGTACAAACGCCAGATCCGCAGGGTCTTCTCAGGCACCAGCGCTGCCGCCTTGTGCAATTGGTTCTCCAGGTTCTCGCTCCAGTGGTGCAAGGTTTTAGCGTAGTGCAGGCGCAGGCTCTCCACGTCCACCACCTCCAGCCCGGCTTCACAGATACTGGCGCTGATCATCGACAGGTGCGGCAGCTCGCCGTGGGGGAATACATAGCGATCGATGAACTCACCCGCCCCACGCCCGACCGGTCGGCCATCGACGTGCTTGGCAGTGATGCCGTGGTTCATCACCAGCCCCCCTTCCCTCACCGCCCCGAACAGCTTCTGGCAATACAGCGCCAGGTTGGCATGCCCGACATGCTCGAACATACCCACGCTGACAACCTTGTCGAAGCGACCATCCTGGGGTAGATCGCGGTAATCGAGAATCTGCAGGTCGACCTTGTCGGCAAGCCCTTCCGCTTGCACACGCTTGCGGCCGAGCTTCAATTGCTCCTTGCTCAGGGTAATACCGAACACCTTGGCGCCATATTCACGGGCAGCGAACCGCGCCAGCCCGCCCCAGCCACAGCCAACATCGAGCAGGTAGTCACCGGCATCCAGTCGCAGCTTGCGGCACAGGTGGTCAAACTTGTCCTGCTGCGCCTGGTCGAGCGTATTGTCCGGCTCACGGAAGTAGGCGCAAGAATAGGCCATGTCCTGGTCCAGCCAAAGCTGGTAGAACGCGTTGGACACGTCATAGTGGTAGGAGATGGCTTTGGCGTCGGTGCTCTTGTCATGAGACAAACGGGGCGGCGGCGTTTCATCCTCATCCGCCAGCAGCGCTTCGCTCAGCTCGTCGCACACGCGGATAGCCTCACCGATATCGCCTTCCAGCTCCAGCTTGCCTTCGACGAATGCGGTGCCCAGTTGGTCCATGCTTGGGTGGGTCAACTGGCTGATCAGCTGCGGTTCCTTCACCAGAATGGTGACCTGAGGACTAGGCCCAAGATCAATCTGGTTACCGTCCCACAGCTTCAGCCTCAGCGGCAGATGCAAGCTCTGCAATGCAGGTGGAAGTTGAGCAAGCATGAAACACCCCTCCTGTCCGTAATTAGCCACGACGCCTAATATTTCGAACGTCGCCGGATCAGAGTAGTTCATCTGTGGGATGTTTCCTCTAAACAAGACCATGGTCTAGAACCAACTGATCTTATCCATACAGCAGATTGTATACAATCTCTGCATCTCAGCTTAACCTTGTGCCCTCTCGCGCTTCTACATCCTGGAGTTGAACCCATGAAATCCTATGACGTGGTGATCATCGGCGGTGGCCCTGGTGGCTATAACGCAGCCATCCGCGCTGGCCAGTTGGGCCTGAGCGTTGCCTGCGTGGAAGGCCGCTCGACCTTGGGCGGTACCTGCCTGAACGTCGGCTGCATGCCATCCAAGGCACTGCTGCATGCTTCGGAGCTTTACGAAGCTGCCAGCGGTGACGAGTTCGCCCACCTCGGTATCGAAGTAAAGCCCACCCTCAACCTCGCCCAGATGATGAAACAGAAGGATGAGAGCGTGACAGGCCTGACCAAGGGCATCGAATACCTGTTTCGCAAGAACAAGGTCGAGTGGATCAAAGGCTGGGGCCGCCTGGATGGCATCGGCAAGGTCGTGGTCAAGGCCGAAGACGGTAGCGAAACCGCGTTGCAGGCCAAGGACATCGTCATTGCCACCGGCTCTGAGCCCACCCCTCTGCCAGGTGTGACCGTCGACAACCAGCGCATCATCGACTCGACCGGCGCGCTGTCGCTGCCGCAAGTGCCCAAGCACCTGGTCGTCATCGGTGCTGGCGTGATCGGTCTTGAGCTGGGTTCGGTCTGGCGCCGCCTGGGTAGCCAGGTCACTGTCATCGAATACCTGGACCGCATCTGCCCCGGCACTGATACGGAAACGGCCAAGGCCCTGCAGAAGGCTCTCGCCAAGCAAGGCATGGTGTTCAAGCTGGGCAGCAAAGTGACTCAGGCTACCGCAGGTGCCGATGGCGTCAGCCTGACGCTGGAGCCTGCCGCCGGGGGTACCGCAGAATCGCTGCAAGCCGACTACGTGCTAGTGGCTATCGGCCGCCGCCCTTATACCAAAGGGCTGAACCTGGAAAGCGTGGGCCTGGAAGCCGACAAGCGCGGCATGCTCGGCAACGAGCACCACCGTACCTCAGTGCCGGGTGTCTGGGTGATTGGCGACGTCACTTCGGGCCCGATGCTGGCGCACAAGGCCGAAGACGAAGCGGTGGCCTGTATCGAACGCATCGCCGGCAAGCCCCACGAGGTCAACTACAACCTCATCCCTGGGGTGATCTATACCCGCCCGGAGATGGCCACTGTGGGCAAGACTGAAGAGCAGCTCAAGGCCGAAGGGCGTGCCTACAAGGTTGGCAAGTTCCCCTTCACCGCCAACAGCCGTGCCAAGATCAACCACGAGACCGAAGGCTTCGCCAAGGTCATCGCCGATGCCGAAACCGATGAAGTACTGGGTGTGCACCTGGTGGGCCCAAGCGTCAGCGAGATGATTGGTGAGTTCTGCGTGGCTATGGAGTTCTCGGCCTCGGCAGAAGATATCGCCCTCACCTGCCACCCTCACCCGACGCGCTCCGAGGCCCTGCGCCAGGCGGCGATGAATGTGGATGGCATGGCCATGCAAATCTGACGAGCCCCATTCGCTGCGTCAGGCCATGCCCTTGCCTTCGGCATTCGCTTGGCGGGCATACAGGGATAGAGCCGCCTTCAATTCCGGCCGGCTCTATCTTCAGGTATCAAGTCACAGCCAAGCCTTGATCTGCGCGCTCACTGCATCGGTGGAGATACCGTAGCGGTCATGCAGCGTCGGCAGAGCGCCGGCATCGAGGAAGGCATCGGGCAAGGCGATCTGGCGGAATGTCGGCGTTACCCCGTTGCGCAGCAGCAGGCCCGCCACCGCTTCGCCCAGGCCGCCGATGATCGAATGGTTTTCGGCAGTGACACTGCCATCTCGCCAAGCATTCGCATTACCAGCACCACCAGAGCGCCAGCAAGCGCATAGGCAATGATTGCTGCCGGACCTGCCGCAGCGATCGCTTGTTCGGACCCTACGAACAAATCCGCGCCGATCACACCGGCAATCGACAACATGGTCACATGTCGAGGCTTGAATCCCTGAGCCAACTGATCGCTGGCTTTCCCAGACGTCGTCATAGTCATTATGGTCCCTGCTTTTGCTCTTGTTATGGGTAGGGTGCAGTGCCAGGGGCACTTCACCGCTTAACCATAGAGAGCGAAAACAGGGCTCAATTAACTGGTTCGGACATCAAATGGAGTGAGGCGGACATATCCCTGGGCTCCGACGTTTCATGACAACCTTGCCAATGACACATCAACGCCGGATTTATTCCTTATAAAGCAAACAACCATAGCCGTTACACCAATGCCGAACAGATACAGTGCTTGTGGACCGGCATGCTCCATCATCGCCCCTGCAACCAGCGGGCCGATGGTCGCGCCGATACCAAAGGTCATCAGCAGCACTCCGGCCAGCGATACACGCAGTTCCGGCTCTAGGTTGTCATTGGCATGGGCAACGCCCAGCGGATACAAACAGAACTGCAAGAAGCCGATGGCAGCCCCGGCCAACATGATCCACAGCTGCCCTGATGCCAGCCCGAAGGCCAGCGGCAAATAGGCTATGCACAGCAATGCAGCGGTAGCGCGGATCAAGGTGATGCGGGAAATATGATCCGACAGTTTACCCAGCGGTAGTTGCGCTAGAAGCCCGGCGGCAATGCTGACAGCCATGAACTGCCCGACCTGCGCCGGACTAAAGCCCAGTTGTGCAGCAAAGATCGGCGTCAGCCCATACAGGCAACCGTTCAGCAATCCCGAGGCAAGAATCGTGAACAACGATTGAGGAAGTCTACGCAGGTACAGCAAGGGTTTGATCCGGGCCTGGTTGATGTTGCTCGGCTGGGTACCGTTGTGCAGAGCCACGGGGATCAAACCAATGGCAAAAGCCATGGCCACGCCCGTCAACGCCAAGGTGTGCAGCCCATCTCCCAGACTGAGCATCAATTGCCCTAGCATCATGCCGACATAGCTGGCCACCATGTACAGCGACATGGCGCCGCCTCGCCGGCTGACCGGTGCGCAGTCGTTGAGCCAGCTCTCGATGACCATCAATTGGCCCATCATTGCCGCACCAACGACAAATCGCAGGGCAAGCCACAGCAGTAAGCCATCACTGAGCTGGTGCGAGAGCACCGCAGTGACAATCACCCCGGCGCTCACCACAAAGGCCCGAGCATGGCCGACCAGGCCAATCAGCCAATAACCGGAGCGGGCTCCCAACACCATGCCCAGCGCGTTGGCGGCCATAAGCGCACCACCCCATACCTGCGCCACACCGGAAGCATTCAGGCGCAGGGCCAGGTAGGTCATCAGCAGGCTGGAACCCAGCTGCATCAACAAGGTAGCGACATAAATCGTGCCGAACCGTTTGGATAATGCGAACAATTGGATTCCCCAGACCAGGGTGGTCGGTAGTCAGGCAAGGCCGTGGCGCTGTTTCCAATCACCCGGGTACACCACATAACCGAACAGCGCGTGGCCTGCGTACACCAGCTCCGTGCCTTCGGGAATCCACAGCACCTGACCTGGCGACACGCGGTACACCTCGCCGTTGGCCTGGAGTTCAAAACAGCCCTCAATGACAAAAATCACTTCGTCATAGAGCACCGTCCAGGCCACTTCAGCACCTTCCCAGCGGGCAAAGCCGATACCCAGGTTGGGCGACACCTCATTACTGACAGCACGCGCTACCGAGGCGCCGCCAGGCGGCCCGCCCCGGTGGACAAAGTCCAGGTTCCGGTGGTCGACTAGACGCACCGGGCCTTTTCCGCTGAGTGTGCGGGTCATACTTCGCTCCTACTGTTGAACGCGGCCCAGCGGATCCGGGCCCGCACCCCCATACCCAAGAACGGCTCAGGCGGGTTAAGGGAGGGCAGGCCAGTCACTGCGCGGATGTCACTCAATTGCTGGGAGTCCGCCCCCACCGCCATGTCTGCCAGGAGCGTTCCGGAAATGGTGCCCCAGGCCGCGCCCACGCCGTTGTCGCAGGCGGTGGCGTAAACACCCTGATCGAGTTGGCCGAAATAGTTGGTAAAGTTGCGTGAGATCGCATAGACCCCACCCCAGGTATGGGTAAACGGCACTTGGGCCAGTTGCGGATAGCGCGCCTCGAAGGCCTTGCGATGGTCATCGCGAATCTTGTTGCGGGTAGCATCGGTTACGCTGCGACCGTAGCGAGGGACATGCTTGTAGGTATTGCGGATGATCAGGCGCCGGTCCTGGGTCATTCGTACGGTGGTACCGGCGTGGTCGGCAGGGGTGAGGCCCCAGTCGGCCTGGGCACCAACCGTCGCCATCTCGACGTCGCTCAGTGGTCGCGTCCAACTGGCGAAGGTCATCACCGGCAGGAGTCGGTTGCGCAAGTAGCCGAACTCCTGGGTGAAGATGCTCGTGCCCAGCAATACCTGCGGGCTCCGGATCAGCCCGTTGTCGCCCCGCACCAGCCACGTGCCGCAGGGGTCTTTCTGGAGTGTGCGGATTGGCGACTCTTCAAGCACTTCGACGTTGCCGGGAAGCGAATTACCCAGGCCACGTACCAGGGCAGCAGGCTGCATCAGGTAGCAACCGGGGGTGTAGATGGCGCGGCTGTAGTAGCGGCTACCGAGTACACCGGCTAGTTCGTCACGCCCGACCACGCGATAGGGCTCACCCAGGTCGGCCATCAGTTTTTCAAAGTGATCCAGATAACCCTGGCCACGTTCTCCCACCGCGCCCTGGTATTTTCCCGCATGGGACCACTGGCATTCGATGCCGTGACGGCCGATCAATGTTTGCAGTTGATCGATGGCTGAGCGGTTTAGGCCCAAGAGCCGTTGTTTATGCTGAGGATCGGGATGTTCGAGGGCGAATTTGTGCGGCAGGTCGATGACGAAACCCGAGTTGCGCCCGGAGGCGCCGTAGGCGATTCGCTGGGCATCTACCAAAACAATGCGCGACTGCGGCAGGTGCTCGGCCAGGCGCCGTGCGGCGGCAAGCCCAGCAAAGCCAGCACCGATCACCACATAATCGGCGTTATGTTCGCCACTTAGGCGCTTGCTCGGCGCCTGTTCAGGCAGCGCGGCATACCAGCCGCAATTGCGGTCATCGTGAGGCAGATTGACGATACTGTTCATGGTTCAGCCTCAGGCCACATTTTGTTGGGTGTCCTGGCAGTTTTGCAGCCAGGTATTTCGTTGCATTTGTGCCTGACGGCCGAGCAGCACGAACCCGCGCAGGGCACCTGCGTGGTCATGAAACGCAGCGCTCAATCCATCGCTGGTCGCATCGCAGCGCCATTGGCCCTCGCAACCACCGGGAGGTGTCAGCAGGCACAGAGGGGCGACCGGGGTTTTCACCGTCACGGGCGCCAATGGGTAGTGGGCGGCGGTCGGTTGGCCCAGCAAGGTCTTGGCGAGGGCACGAATGCCTTCGTTGATCGGCGCGAGGTAAGGCAGCAACTGGCCGTTGATCTCGACGCAATCGCCCAAGGCATAGATGCCCGGTTGTGAGGTCTGTAGTTGTGCGTCGACCTTGATCCCGCGGCCACAGTCCAGGCCGGCTTCCAGCGCCAGCTCAAGGTTGGGGCGCAAGCCCACTGCACTGAGCACCAGGTCTGCACCGACGACCTGACCGTCGGCAAGGGTCAGTCGGTAGCCTTCGCCGTCCGGCTCGATGCACTGCAAGGTGGTACGCAGGCTCCATTGCACCCCCAACCCCGATAGCGCTTGCTGCAAGTGCTGGCCTGCCGCCTCGGGCAGCAGGCGTTCCATGGGCCAGGCACCCAGGCCGATTACCCGAACCTGATAGCCATTGCTCGCAAGGTCGTTGGCAAACTCGCAGCCGATCAAACCGTCGCCCAGAATGGCCACTCTGCGCACGCCATCAAGGCGTTGGCGGAACGCCTGGTAATCCTGCAGGTTGTTGACACTGAGCAGTGCCTCGGCGCGGCCCTCGATAGGCAACCGCACGGGAGAGGCACCACTGGCTAGCACCAGTTGGCCGTAGTCCATTTCGCCGAGGCTGGTGTACAAGCGCTGCGCCTGGGCATCGATGCGTTCGACTTTGCAGCCGGTATAGATACGAATGCCAAGCCTCTGTTCGATCGCCAGCGGCGTTTCGGTGGCCAGGGCTGCGGCGGTGCGCCCCTGAGCCAGGGCGATGGATAGCGCGGGCTTGGAATAAAGATGGCCCGACTCCTGGGTCAGTACGCGAATCTCCAACTGCGGGGCGGCCTTGCGCAGGGCCTGTGCCAGGCCGTAGCCGGCATGGCCGCTACCGATGATGACCACCGGTTGGGCGGGACGAGCGGTAACCAGTGGTTGCGCCTGGATAACCGGCGCGGTAGCCACTGCTGCGATCGGGGTGCTGAGTTCGATCATTTCAAAGTCGGCTTTGCCGACCTTGCACTCAGGGCATAGCCAGTCTTCGGGCACGTCCTCCCAGCGGGTACCGGGGGCAATGCCGTCGTCGGGCCAACCTTTGGCTTCGTCGTAGATCAGACCACAGATGATGCAGAGCCAGGTTTTCATCATGCTGCCTCCTCACTCGCCCTTGATACGCACGGCCAGGTTCTTGGTCCTGACGTAGCTGTAGAGCGCCTCCTGGCCTTTTTCCCGTCCGAAGCCCGAGAGCCCGACGCCGCCGAACGGCGTTTCGATGCCACCGGCATACCATTCGTTGACGAACACCTGGCCGGTGCACAGTCGCCGGGCACAGCGCAGGGCGCGATTGAGGTCCTGGGTGAATACGCCGGCCACCAGACCGAACACGGTGCCGTTGGCAATGGCGAGGGCCTCCTCTTCGCTGTCGAAGGGAATTACTGCCAGCACAGGGCCGAAGACTTCAGTCTGGGCTATCTCCATCTGCGCAGTCACATCGCGCAATACGGTTGGCGCCATGTAATGCCCGCTCAGGCCGCTGATGGCCTCGCCGCCGGTTGCGACCACCGCGCCTTGCTGCTGGGCACGTCGGCACAAGGCCTCGATGCCTTCGAGCTGAGCAGCAGAAATCACGGGGGTGTGGTCAGGGTTGTCCTGGCCCAGGCCCACGGTCAGCCCCTCGGCCATCGCTACCACGTCAGCTACAACCTCGTCGTAGATAGAGCGATGTACCAGCAAGCGCGACATGGCAGAGCACACCTGGCCGGCATTGAAGAAGATGCCGCTTTTAACGCTACTGATCAGTTGCTCACGATCGGCATCCGGGAACACTAGGGCCGCCGACTTCCCGCCCAGCTCCATGACGCTGGGAATCGCGTGTTCGGCGGCACTGCGCAGAATGCTCTGGCCGGTGCCGACGGAACCTGTGAAGACGATCTGGTCGACATCGCGATGGCCGGCCAGGTAGGCACCCACTTCACGACCACGGCCGCAGATCAGATTGACGGCCCCCTGTGGCAGGCCGGCACGCTCGATGGCCTGCATCAGCACGCACAGGCCCAGTGGCGACAGTTCCGGCGACTTGATCACTACCGCGTTGCCGGCCGCCAAGGCAGGGGCCAGGGAGCGGGCGCAGATGGATACCGGGAAATTCCACGGCACGATCTGCAGCGACACGCCCAAGGGGTCGTAGACGGTGAAATCTATGTAGCCGTCGCCCAGCGGAATCGACTTCCCTTCGATCTTGTCGGCCATGCCGGCGTAGTATTCGAAGTAGCGCGCGGCCTCGATGAATTCGTCACGGGCATCACGCAGGCTCTTGCCGTTTTCCTGGCAAAGCACCCACGCCCCTTCGTCGGTGATCGCACGAATCTGCGCGGCAACCTCAAGCAACCAGGTCACCCGCTGCGCAGGACGCACACGGTTCAGAGCGTTGCTGTCAGCACAGCGCCGAGCCGCCTGCAGGGCGCATTCGGCGTCGGCCACACTGGCTTGGGCGATGGTCGCCACAAGGTCCGTGGTGCCAGGGTTGTGGATGCTCAGGTACTGCTCACTGTCGGTCCACTGGCCGTCGATGAAGTTCAGCCAGTGCGGAGCTATCGGATGCATGATGATCACCTCAGGCGCGTTGAGCACAGTCAAGCAACTGGCGGGCAGCCCACTTGTGGAAGTAGTGAGTCGGCAGATCCATTTCCGGCGAGAACGCACCGCCGCTGTAACCAGGCGAGGAGCGGCCCTTCTGCATGCCTTCGACCGAGGCGATGTCTTCGGCGAACACTACGCGCCAGGATTCCATTACCGCTTTGCGCGAGGCGTCGTAACGGCTGTCGAGCGCTTCGTCACCCACGTAGAACAGGCGCAGGTGCTCGATGGTTTTACCCGGCGCCACAGGCTCGAGCATCATGGCGAACGCATGGTCGGCCTGGATGCCCAGCAGCACATTGGGGAAGAACGCCACGTACTCAGCAGTGCGCAGGCGGTCCTGTGGCCAGGATGGGAAGATCGGCAAATGGGTACCGGCAACGGCCGAGAGGTTGTAGGCGTGGCTGCCTTGGCCAGCGAATTCCTCGAACATGATGTTGTAGTGGTCTTCCAGGCGCGAGTAGCTGTTCAGGCTCGGGTGCACCCACGGCAGGTGATAGGCCTCACAGTAGTTCTCGACTGCTAGCTTCCAGTTGCAGTTGACCTCGATGCTCATAGCACCACCGTTCGCTTCACGACGCAGCAGACTCATGCCGTCATTGCCCAGGAACTGAGTCCAGCGTTCGGTCAACGGCTGCAGTTGCTCTTCAAGCGCCGGTGCCTCGCCAGACAGGTTGATGAACACCATGTCCATCCAGATCGTGGTGCGCAGCGCCTTCAGGCCGTGTTTCTCGCATGCGAAACGTTCGTCTTTGTGCTGGTTGATCCCGCCAATGTGCGGAGTGCCTTTGAGACCTCCGTTCAGGTCGTAGGTCCAGGAGTGGTAGGGGCAGCGGATCACACCCTGCACTTCACCCGCCTGTTGAACCAGTTTCACGCCGCGGTGGCTGCAGACGTTGTGAAACACCTGCACCAGGCCTTCACGGTTGCGCATCATCAGCAGCGGCAGGCCCATGAAATCGACCGGCTTGACGTAGCTGTTGGTCGGCAAGTCGCTGGCAAAACCTATACACGCCCAGTTACGCCCCAGCACTTCGTCGCGCTCGAGTTCGAAATAGCGCTGGTCGGTGTAGAACTCGTTGGTCAGGCCATGAGCTTCATGGATAGGCGCCAGAACGGTTTCCAAGACGTGGACGGGAATAAGGCGGGAGTCAGTCGATACGGTCATTTTTTGTTTTCTCTTGTTAGATGCACGGCAGGCAATGCCTTGATGCCTGGTGCCAGTTTCAGCAAGAGAAGAAGGGCGCGACAAACGATTTATTTCAACGCTATTTATCAGTTTTTATCATTAATGATTTATTCGTCGATGACGGTAGTGGTAGATAATCATTGATGAACTGCCAGGCTCTGGACTTTTCATATTAATGACTTTTGGTAATCAATTAATGACTAGAAATGGTTTGTCGAAGAGCGGGTAATTCTCCCATTTTGATAGGGCCCGAGAGAGCGTACCGCGCCTTGGGCCTGCGGGAAGACCGCCGCCAGGGATCCGGCACCTGCCTGTGGCAGCGGCTCTACCCAAACCGTGACATCAAACCCTTGAACAAAAACAATAGGGGATAACCAATGCGTGCCGAATCTGGCCTGCTCAAAGGCCTCAATCCCACCGTGACGATCTGGTCGTTACTGGCCGTAGTAGCCTTTGTGCTGTTTTGCGCCCTGTTTGCCGAACATGCAGCAGCGGTTTTTCAACGTGCATCCGACTTCATCCTGCAGAATTTCAAATGGTTCTACCTGATTTCCGTCACGGGTGTGCTGGGGCTACTGATCTATCTGATGTGCAGCAAGTTTGGGTCTATGAAGCTTGGGCGAGACGACGACAAACCCGAGTTCAGCTTCGGCTCCTGGATCGCCATGTTGTTCAGTGGCGGCATGGGCATCGGACTGATCTTCTGGTCGGTTGCCGAACCCATGTGGCATTACGCGGGCAACCCGTTCGCCACCGGCCTCACCGACGAAGCCGCCACCACAGCTATGCGAATTACCCTATTCCACTGGGGCTTGCATCCCTGGGCTATTTTCACCATCGTTGGCCTGGGCCTTGCTTACTTTGCCTATCGCAAGGGCTTGCCGCTGAGCATGCGCTCGATCCTTTACCCGCTGATTGGTGAGCGCATCTATGGGCCCATCGGACATGTGGTGGACATCCTTGCCGTGGTGATTACCGCGTTCGGTGTATCCCAGTCGCTGGGCCTGGGCGTGGTGCAAATGAACACCGGGCTGAGCCAGGTGTTTGACCTGCCCATCAGCCTGGGGGTGCAGATCACCCTGATCGTGCTCATTACCCTGGTTACTACCGTATCGGTGATGGCCGGCGTGTCGCGTGGCATGAAGCGCCTTTCGGAATGGAATATGCTGTTGTCGGTGGTGCTGGTGGTGTTGATCCTGCTGCTGGGGCCAACCCGCTACATCATCAACCTGATGTTGGAGAGCACCGGCGACTACGCCAGCCATGTAGTGGGTCTGAGCTTTTGGAGCGATACCCAGAAGGACAGCGGCTGGCAGAACTGGTGGACGGCGTTCTACTGGCCGTGGTGGATGACCTGGGGCCCGTTTGTCGGTCTGTTCATTGCGCGAATTTCCAAAGGCCGCAGCATCCGTGAACTGATCGCCGGCGCGCTGTTGGTACCCACCCTGGTGACGATCATCTGGATGTCGGTGTTCGGTGGTACCGCGCTCAAGGCTGAGCAGCTCGATCGTCAGCAGCACGCAGAACTGGTTGCCAGTGGTGAGCTGCAGGGCGGCAAGGCCAAGTTCGAAGGTGGCACGGTATTGCTGGCGACCAAGCAGGAAACCACCGCTGCCATGTTCACCCTGCTGCACAAGATCGACGCCGGTACGTTGGGCAAGGTGCTGAGCGTGCTGGTCTGTATCCTGCTGGCGACGTACTTCATCACCTCGGCCGACTCCGGCACCCAGGTGCTGTGTACGTTGAACTCCATGGGCAGCGCCAACCCGCCGCAGAGTATCCGCCTGCTCTGGTGCATCCTGGAAGGTGCTATAGCCATGGCTCTGCTGATGGCGGGGGGGCTCAAGGCGATCCAGATGGCGAGCATTGCGGCGGGATTGCCGATTGCGGGGTTCATCCTGCTGATTAGTTACACCCTGATGCGCAGCTTGCGCCAGGAGATGGCTGACGGCCTGCTTGATACGCCGCCGGGTGGGCGCCTGCCTATACCTGGGATTCACCCGCAAGGCATCACGCCGGTGGCTGGGCCCTTGGCCTGCGAGGGGCTTGATATGGGGCTGACAGCGAAGAAAGCCAGCTAACCTAAAGCCACCCTGGAAGAGACAAGACCGACAGCCATCAGCTGTCGGTCTTGTGTTTTGGGCAGGCTATTTCTGCACCGAAGGCAGGGCCATCAACCAGTCCCGGAACAGCCGCACGCTTTCACGAGGACCACGCTCGGTGGACGACTCCAGCAGGCAGAACTTGGCGTCGGTTTGGAGTACCACATCGTTGGGCTTTACCAGCGCACCGGTGCTCAACGCATCGTCCACCAGGTTGCCCCAGGCCAGGGCCACGCCCTGGCCACTGATCGCCGACTGGATCAGCATACCGTAGCTGTTGATATTGACGCGATGCTTGGGGGTCATGGGCTCGTATCCCAGGCGCTTGAACCATTCGGGCCAACCTACCCAGTCGCGCTGGGAGTCTTCAAGCCAGAGCCAGGTACACGACGACAACCCTTCGATGCTGCTCAGTTGCGGATGCCTGGCCAGATAGGTCGGGCTGCACACCAGGAAGATTTCTTCCGAGAACAGCGGCGTGACAGCCATGTCCTTGGGCGGTGGGTTGCAGTAGTAAAGCGCCAGGTCGCTGTCGAGCCTGGCGTAATCCTTCACATGATCGTGGGCGATGATCCGCAGGTCGATGTTTTCATGGGCACTCTGGAATTCCGACACCTTGGGCAGTAACCACAGCGACGCCATGGCGGTACTGGTGGCAACGGTGACTTGTTGGTTGCCTTGCCACTGGCGTATATCGCCGGTGGCGCGGGCCAGGTGAAGCATGCATTCACGCACCGTTTCGTAATACTGCGCGCCGGTGGGGGTCAGGGACATGCTACGGGTGGTACGGGTGAATAGTGCCTTGCCCAGGTAGTCCTCAAGAAGGCGAACCTGACGGCTAATTGCACCCTGGGTAACATTCAATTCCTTGGCGGCAAGGGTAAAGCTCAAGTGGCGTGCCGCAGACTCAAACGCATGAAGACTGTTGAGCGGCGGAAGAGGCTGGATTTTCACAGGCAGGAGTTCCACTCATTTTTATTATCATCCGCTCACTGGAGTGGCGGTTTCCTCCCTAACGCATTCAGGGCAGAACGAAGCAACCGGTTTACTATACTGCACATTCGCAGAAAGATATTCGTTCCCTGAATAGGCAATATCCCAATCACTTTTAATGACATTGAACGCGGCGTGCATTGTGTGACAGTGAACAAGCCGATTGAAGCCATAGCACCCTGGTCACCCGAATTCAGCAGCGAGCATGCGGAACTCGGAGCTCTTGATCACATGGCTTGGGGCCAGGATTTCGAAGGTTGCTGCCTTGGGATCAACCCAGGAGAGCAGCAAATTCCTTCTCATGTAATGACAGAAAAGGTTCATAAGTCTGAATTGGAAGGGGCATAAGCGAACGCCAGACCAAGGGGGAGACGGGACGCGAGGGAGACGGTTGAAACCGTCCGATGAAGGGAAACGAGCGCTTCCCCTCTACCGGCGACAGTTTTAATTGTTCGACGACTGTTTTAATTCAACGAAACCAAGTTGATCAACACCTGACTACCCGTTACTCGACAGTCACCGACTTGGCCAGATTACGCGGCTGGTCAACGTCGGTCCCCTTTAGCACGGCCACGTAATAAGACAGCAACTGCAGCGGAATGGTGTACAGGATTGGCGCCAGGGCATCGGCAATGTGCGGCACCTTGATCACGTGGGTGCCTTCACCATTGGTCATGCCAGCGTGCTCGTCGGCGAACACGACCAGCTCGCCACCACGGGCACGCACTTCCTGCAGGTTGGACTTCAGCTTCTCCAGCAGTTCGTTGTTTGGTGCAACGGTAACCACCGGCATGTCGTTGTCCACCAACGCCAGCGGGCCGTGCTTCAACTCGCCTGCAGGATACGCTTCGGCGTGGATGTAGGAGATTTCCTTAAGCTTGAGAGCACCTTCCATCGCCACCGGGTACTGCGCGCCGCGGCCGAGGAACAGGGTATGGTGCTTGTCGGCGAACAGCTCGGCAATTTTCTCGACGGTGGCATCCATGGCCAGGGCTTCGCCCAGGCGGGTCGGCAGGCGACGCAGCTCTTCAACCAGCTCAGCTTCGACACCGGCTTCCAGCGTACCGCGCACCTGACCAAGGGCCAGGGTCAGCAGCATCAGCGAAACCAGCTGGGTGGTGAACGCTTTGGTCGAAGCCACGCCGATTTCAGGGCCGGCCAAGGTCAGCAGGGTCAAGTCCGACTCGCGTACCAGCGAGCTGATACCCACGTTGCAGATCGCCAGGCTGCCAAGGAAACCCAACTCCTTGGCGTTGCGCAGTGCGGCCAAGGTATCGGCGGTTTCGCCGGACTGCGAGATGGAAACGAACAGCGTGTCCGCCTGCACCACCACCTTGCGGTAGCGGAACTCGCTGGCCACTTCCACCTGGCAAGGGATGCCGGCCAGGCTTTCCAGCCAGTAACGCGCAACCATACCGGCGTGGTAGCTGGTGCCACAGGCAACGATCTGCACGTTGCGCACCTTGGCAAACAGGTCGGCAGCTTGCGGGCCAAAGGCCTGGACCAGCACGTTGTCCTTGCCCAGGCGGCCTTCAAGCGTGCGCTGAACAACGCTTGGCTGCTCGTGAATTTCCTTGAGCATGAAGTGGCGGTAAGCGCCCTTGTCGGCAGCCTCGGCACCTTCGTGATATTGCACGGTTTCGCGCTGGACCTTGTTGCCCTGCTGGTCCCAGATAGAGACCTGATCACGGCGGATTTCAGCGATGTCGCCTTCTTCCAGGTACATGAAGCGGTCAGTAACCTGACGCAGCGCCAGCTGGTCGGACGCCAGGAAGTTCTCGCCAAGGCCCAGACCGATAACCAGCGGGCTACCACTGCGCGCGGCCACCAGGCGGTCCGGCTGCTTGGCACTGATCAGCGCGAGGCCGTAAGCGCCGTGCAGGCGCTTCACCGCCGCCTTAAGGGCGTCGGTCAGGTCTGGAATGCTCTTCAGGGTGTGGTGGATCAGGTGGACGATGACTTCGGTATCGGTCTGCGAAGTGAAGACATAGCCCAGGCCCTTCAGCTCTTCGCGCAGCTCCTCGTGGTTCTCGATGATGCCGTTGTGCACCACGGCCACGTCATTGCCCGAGAAGTGCGGGTGGGCGTTGCCTTCAGTCGGCGCGCCGTGGGTAGCCCAGCGGGTGTGGGCAATACCCAGCTGGCCTGCCAGTGGGTCATCAGCAACAGCAACCTCCAGCTCACTGACCTTACCAATGCGCCGGCGGCGCTGCAGTTCACCGTTCTGGGTGAGTACAGCCAAACCGGCGCTGTCGTAACCGCGGTATTCAAGACGCTTGAGGCCTTCGATCAGGATGGCTGTGATATTACGCTCGGCGACAGCACCAACGATTCCACACATGTTTTATTGCTCCTGGCTGATCGCGGCGCAGATCAGGTTGATGCCGCGGGCTTGAATTTGTTCGCGCGCTGCTGCTGGCAGGCGTTCATCTGTAATAAGGGTGTGCACACTGCCCCAGGGCAGCTCGAGGTTAGGGATCTTGCGCCCCACCTTGTCCGACTCGACCATCACGATTACTTCACGGGCAACTTCGGCCATGACCCGGCTCAGCCCAAGCAGCTCGTTGAAGGTGGTGGTACCCCGGCCGAGGTCGATGCCATCGGCACCGATGAATAATTGGTCGAAATCGTAGGAGCGCAGTACCTGCTCCGCGACCTGGCCCTGAAACGATTCGGAATGCGGGTCCCACGTGCCACCGGTCATCAGCAGCACCGGCTCGTGTTCGAGGTCGCAGATTGCACGGGCCACATTCAGCGAATTGGTCATCACCACCAGGCCTGGCTGGCGCCCCAGTTCGGGGATCATTGCCGCCGTAGTGCTGCCGCTGTCGATGATAATGCGCGCATGTTCGCGGATACGCCCCACAGCAGCACGCGCAATGGCCTTTTTATAGGAAGAGACGGGTTGTGCCGGTTCACCGAGCAACTCTTGCGGCACCGGCACCGCACCACCGTAGCGGCGTAACAACAAGCCGTTGGTTTCCAAGGCGGCGAGGTCTTTGCGAATGGTCACTTCCGAGGTGGCGAAACGCTTGGCCAACGCGTCCACACTTACCTCACCCTGCTCGCTGAGCAAAGCCAGAATATTGTGTCGCCGTTGTGGTGTGTTTCGTTTCGACATGTGCGTTTAAGTTTCGATTCGAAAGTTAGTGGTTGCAATCAAAACCTAAGACGCGCGATTCGTCAAGCTGTCGCTGACCTGTGGATTGTTTGCTTCTGCTTTGACGCGGTCCTTTTGGCGCGGCAGCGCCAATAAAAAAGCCGACTTATTCACATAAGTCGGCTTTCGATCGAAACGGCTGTGAATAACTCAGCTCTTCTTGATCTTCTCCGGGCGCTTCCAGCCCGAAATGTTGCGCTGGCGCGCACGGGCTACAGCCAGGTCACCCGCTTCTACGGCCTGGGTGATGGTCGAGCCGGCTGCGGTGGTCGCGCCGGCCTTGATTTCCACAGGCGCCACCAGCGAGTTGTTCGAACCGATGAACACGTCTTCACCCATCACGGTCTTGAACTTGTTGGCGCCATCGTAGTTGCAGGTGATGGTGCCGGCGCCGATATTGGTACGCGCACCGATTTCGGCATCCCCCAGGTAGGTCAGGTGACCAGCCTTGGCCCCCTCACCCAGGTGGGCGTTTTTCAGTTCGACGAAGTTACCCACATGGGCCTTGGCGTCCAGTACGCTGCCCGGACGCAGGCGGGCGAACGGGCCAGCATCGCTGCCTTCGCCCATCACAGCGCCTTCGAGGTGGCTGTTGGCCTTGACCACCGCGCCTTTGCGCAGGGTCGTGTTCTTGATCACGCAGTTAGGGCCGATCTGCACATCGTCTTCGATGACCACCTTGCCTTCGAGAATCACGTTGATGTCGATCAGCACATCACGACCAACGCTGACTTCACCCCGAACATCGAAGCGTGCCGGGTCACGCAGGGTAACCCCCTGAGCCATCAGACGGCGGCCTTCACGCAACTGGTAGTGACGCTCCAGCTCGGAGAGCTGGCGGCGGTCGTTGGCGCCCTGCACTTCCATAGCGTCGTGTGGCTGTTCAGTTGCCACCACCAAGCCATCGGCCACTGCCATGGCAATTACGTCGGTCAGGTAATACTCGCCCTGGGCGTTGTTGTTCGACAGCCGGCCCATCCAGTCAGCCAGACGCGCGGCTGGCAGCGCCAGAATTCCGGTGTTGCCTTCCTTGATCGCTTTTTGCGCGTCGTTGGCGTCCTTGTGCTCAACGATGGCAGTTACCCTGCCCTGCTCGTCACGCACGATCCGGCCATAACCGGTCGGATCGTCGAGGGTGACTGTCAGCAGTCCCAGCTGCTGATCGTTGGCCTTCGCCAACAGACGCTGCAGGGTCTCCACTTCGATCAACGGCACGTCGCCGTACAACACCAGCACGGTATCAGCGGTCAGCGCTGGCAGTGCCTGGGCAACAGCATGACCGGTACCCAGCTGTTTATCCTGCATGACGAAATTCAGGTCGTCAGCGGCCAGGCGCTCGCGAACCAGCTCGGCACCATGGCCAATGACCACATGAATACCTTGCGGCTGAAGTTGGCGCGCGCTGTGGATAACATGGCCGAGCATGGAATTGCCAGCTACCGGGTGCAACACTTTGGGCAGCGCCGAGCGCATGCGGGTGCCTTGGCCGGCGGCGAGAATAACGATATCGAGTGACATTACTGGCTACCAATCCTGGGCGGTCAGTGAAAGACCGGGGGGAGAAAACAGAAAAAGAAAAAGGGTAGCCGAGGCTACCCTTTTACTCAATCGCAACAGAAGTTATCAGCCGGGGCCGATTACTTGCCTTTGCGCATTTGCTGGACGGTACGCAGCTGGGCTGCGGCCTCGGCCAGACGTGCGGCGGCGGCACTGTAGTCGAAGTCCGCGCCTTTCAGATTCAGGGCGTTCTCGGCAGCCTTGAGGGCCTCCTGAGCCTGAGCTTCATCCAGGTCTGTAGCACGTTGCACGGTATCGGCAAGCACCTTGACCATGTTCGGCTGAACCTCGAGGAAACCACCAGAGATGTAGAACACCTCTTGTGCGCCACCCTGCTTGGTCAGCGTGATCGGACCAGGCTTGAGATTGGTAATCAGCGGCGCATGGCCTGGAGCGATACCAAGATCACCCAGGTTACCGTGCGCAACCACCATCTCGACCAGGCCGGAGAAGATCTCTCCTTCCGCGCTGACGATATCGCAATGGACTGTCATAGCCATCTGCTTGCCTCAACCTGATAGCGCCCCTTGCGGGGCGCAGGAATTACAGTTTCTTGGCTTTCTCGATCGCTTCGTCGATGCTGCCGACCATGTAGAACGCTTGTTCTGGCAGGTGGTCGTAGTCACCTTTGAGGGATGCCGCTGAAGCCAGCGATGGTGTCTTTCAGAGAAACGTACTTGCCTGGCGAACCGGTGAAGACTTCTGCCACGAAGAACGGCTGCGACAGGAAGCGCTGGATCTTACGAGCGCGGGCTACCAGTTGCTTGTCGGCTTCGGACAGTTCGTCCATACCCAGGATCGCAATGATGTCCTTCAGCTCTTTGTAGCGCTGCAGAACATACTGAACGCCACGAGCGGTCTCGTAGTGCTCGTTGCCGATCACGTTCGGGTCCAGCTGGCGCGAAGTCGAGTCCAGTGGGTCGACCGCTGGGTAGATACCCAGGGAGGCGATGTCACGGGACAGAACGACGGTGGCGTCCAAGTGGGCGAAGGTGGTCGCTGGCGACGGGTCGGTCAAGTCGTCCGCAGGTACGTATACGGCCTGTACGGAGGTGATCGAACCTTCCTTGGTGGAGGTGATGCGCTCTTGCAGAACGCCCATCTCTTCAGCCAGGGTCGGCTGGTAACCTACTGCAGAAGGCATACGGCCCAGCAGTGCGGATACTTCGGTACCGGCCAGGGTGTAACGATAGATGTTGTCGACGAACAGCAGAACGTCGTTACCTTCGTCACGGAACTTCTCGGCCATGGTCAGGCCGGTCAGCGCTACACGCAGACGGTTTCCTGGTGGCTCGTTCATCTGACCGTAGACCAGCGCTACTTTGTCGAGAACGTTGGAGTCCTTCATCTCGTGGTAGAAGTCGTTACCCTCACGAGTACGCTCACCCACACCAGCGAACACGGAGTAACCGCTGTGTTCCATGGCGATGTTACGGATCAGTTCCATCATGTTTACGGTCTTGCCGACACCGGCACCACCGAACAGACCAACTTTACCACCCTTGGCGAACGGGCAAACCAGGTCGATAACCTTGATGCCGGTTTCCAGCAGGTCGTTGCCGCCTGCCTGGTCAGCGAACGAAGGCGCTGGCTGGTGGATACCGCGACGCTCTTCTTCGCCGATCGGGCCGGCTTCGTCGATCGGGTTGCCCAGTACGTCCATGATACGGCCCAGGGTGGCCTTACCAACTGGAACGGAAATGGCAGCGCCGGTGTCGACGACATCCAGACCGCGCTTCAGGCCTTCGGTCGAGCCCATCGCAATGGTACGAACCACGCCGTCGCCCAGCTGCTGCTGAACTTCCAGGGTGGTTTCCGCGCCTTGTACTTTAAGCGCGTTGTATACACTCGGCACGACGTCACGTGGGAATTCCACGTCGATGACGGCGCCGATGATTTGAACGATACGTCCGCTACTCATAGCTGGATCCTCTGAATATGTGAACCGTTAAACCGCGGCAGCGCCGCCGACGATTTCCGAGATCTCCTGGGTGATCGCAGCCTGACGCGCCTTGTTGTAGATCAACTGAAGCTCTTTGATCAAATCACCGGCGTTGTCTGTGGCGTTCTTCATGGCGATCATCCGGGCCGCTTGTTCAGCAGCGTTGTTCTCGACCACCGCCTGGTATACCTGCGACTCCACGTAGCGCACCATCAAGCCGTCCAGCAGCTCTTTTGCGTCGGGTTCGTACAGGTAGTCCCAGTGATGCTTGAGATCCTGATCCGGGGTTGCCACCAACGGTACCAATTGCTCGACCGTCGGCTTCTGGGTCATGGTATTGATGAACTTGTTCGAAACCACCGAGAGGCGATCGATACGGCCGTCCAGGTAGGCGTCCAGCATCACTTTGACGGAGCCGATCAGATCGTTGATCGATGGCTCTTCGCCCAAGTGGCTGATCGCTGCTACGACGTTGCCGCCAAAGATGCGGAAGAAAGTCGCACCCTTGCTGCCGATCACGCACAGGTCGATTTCCACGCCCTGTTCGCGGTTTGCGCTCATGTCCTTGACCAGGGCCTTGAACAGGTTGGTGTTCAAGCCACCGCACAGACCACGGTCACTGCTCACCACGATATAACCAGCGCGCTTTACAGGGCGCTCGATCATGAACGGGTGGCGGTATTCCGGGTTGGCGTTGGCCAGATGACCGATCACCTGGCGGATACGTTCCGCGTAAGGACGGCTAGCAGCCATGCGCATTTGTGCCTTGCGCATCTTGCTGACCGCCACTTTCTCCATGGCGCTGGTAATTTTTTGCGTGCTTTTGATGCTCGCAATCTTACTGCGAATCTCTTTTGCGCCTGCCATGTATCACCTATCAGGTTAGCAAGCGGGGGCCTGAGCCCCCGCTGCGGCTTACCAGGTCTGGGTGGCCTTGAACTTCTCGATACCGGCTTTCAGGCCTGCGTCGATTTCGTCGTTGAAGTCACCCTTCACGTTGATCTTCGCCATCAGTTCAGCGTGATCACGGTTGAAGAAGGCGATCAGAGCTTGCTCGAAGCTGCCGATCTTGGAGACTTCTACGTCGATCAGGAAGCCACGCTCAGCGGCGTACAGCGACAGAGCCATGTCCGCGATGGACATCGGCGCGTACTGCTTCTGCTTCATCAGCTCGGTAACGCGCTGACCATGCTCCAGCTGCTTGCGGGTCGCTTCGTCCAGATCGGACGCGAACTGGGCAAATGCAGCCAGTTCACGGTACTGAGCCAGAGCAGTACGAATACCACCGGACAGCTTCTTGATGATCTTGGTCTGAGCGGCACCACCTACGCGGGATACCGAAACACCGGCGTTCACTGCAGGGCGGATGCCCGAGTTGAACATGGCCGATTCCAGGAAGATCTGACCGTCGGTGATGGAAATCACGTTGGTCGGAACGAACGCAGAAACGTCGCCAGCCTGGGTTTCGATGATCGGCAGAGCGGTCAGGGAACCGGTTTTGCCAGTGACAGCACCGTTGGTGAACTTCTCGACGTACTCTTCCGAAACGCGCGATGCACGCTCCAGCAGACGGGAGTGGAGATAGAACACGTCGCCTGGGTATGCTTCGCGTCCTGGTGGACGGCGCAGCAGCAGGGAGATCTGACGGTAGGCAACGGCCTGCTTGGACAGGTCATCGTAAACGATCAGTGCGTCTTCACCGCGGTCGCGGAAGAACTCGCCCATGGTGCAACCGGCGTATGGCGCCAGGAATTGCAGTGCGGCGGATTCCGAAGCACTGGCAACAACCACGATGGTGTTGGCCAGGGCGCCGTTTTCTTCCAGCTTGCGAACGATGTTGGCAACGGTGGAACGCTTCTGGCCGACAGCAACATAAACGCAGAAAATACCGGAGTCTTTCTGGTTGATGATGGCGTCGATGGCCATGGCGGTCTTGCCGATCTGACGGTCGCCAATGATCAGCTCACGCTGGCCACGGCCGACAGGGATCATGGCGTCGACGGATTTGTAACCAGTCTGTACAGGCTGGTCTACCGACTTACGCCAGATCACGCCTGGAGCAACTTTCTCGACAGCGTCGGTCTGGGTGTTGCCCAGAGGACCTTTGCCGTCGATCGGGTTGCCCAGTGCGTCGACGACGCGACCCAGCAGTTCCTTACCAACCGGAACTTCCAGGATGCGGCCGGTGCACTTGGCGCTCATGCCTTCGGCGAGGGTGTCGTATGCACCCAGGATCACTGCACCTACGGAGTCTTGCTCCAGGTTCAGGGCCATGCCGTAGACGCCGCCAGGGAACTCGATCATTTCGCCGTACATGACGTCGGCCAGACCGTGGATCCGCACGATACCGTCGGATACCGAAACGACGGTACCTTCGTTACGGGCTTGGGAGCTCACATCGAGGTTATCGATGCGGCCCTTGATGATTTCACTAATTTCGGAAGGATTGAGTTGCTGCATTGCTCTGCTGCCCCTTCAAACTCAAGATTTCAATGCTTCGGCCAGTTTCGCGATTTTGCCGCGAACAGAGCCATCGATTACCAGGTCACCAGCGCGGATGACGACGCCGCCAATCAGGCTGGCATCCTCCGACGCGTGCAGGCGCACTTCCTGGCCTAACCGTGCACTGAGAACCTTGGCGAGTTTGTCTTGCTGTTCTTGGTTCAACGCGAAGGCACTGGTGACTTCCACGTCCACGGATTTCTCTTGCTCGGCCTTGTACAGGTCGAACAGGGCGGCAATCTCCGGCAGAAGCAGGAGACGGTCGTTTTCCGCGGCAACATGAATGAAATTCTGTGCCTGTGCATTGAACTTGTCACCGCACACGTCAATGAACGTGGCGGCCTTTTCTGCGCTCGTCAGTCGCGGGGCCTTGAGCAGGCGCTGCATGGTGTCGTCTTGCGACACCGCAGCAGCCAGGCCGAGCATGGCTGACCAATTGGCCAGTTGCTGATGGGCCTGGGCATGCTCAAAGGCAGCCTTAGCGTAAGGTCGGGCCAACGTGGTCAGTTCTGCCATGATCGCCCTCGCTTAAATTTCAGCGGCCAGTTTGTTAACCAGCTCCGCATGCGCGTTTTGATCGATTGTGGCGCCAAGGATCTTTTCAGCACCACCAACGGCCAGAGCACCCACTTGGGCACGCAGGGCGTCTTTAGCGCTGTTCAGTTCCTGTTCGATCTCGGCCAGAGCCTGAGCCTTCACACGGTCAGCTTCGACGCGGGCCTGTTCACGGGCTTCCTCGACAAGCTGAGCAGCGCGTTTCTTGCTTTGCTCGATGATTTCGGCTGCTTGTGCTTTAGCTTCACGCAGTTGCTGACCCGCTTTCTCTTGGGCCAGCTCCAGGTCGCGAGCTGCGCGGTTGGCAGCGTCCAAGCCGTCGGCAATCTTCTTTTGGCGCTCTTGCAGAGCAGTGATGACCGGAGGCCATACATACTTCATGCAGAAGAGTACAAAAATCAGGAAAGCAACGGATTGGCCAATCAGGGTTGCATTAATGTTCACGCCAACACCTCGCTCGGTCTTAATTCATACAGCCATCAACTCGTGGTGACGAGTGATTAGCCGGCGATCTGACCAACGAACGGATTCGCGAAGGTGAAGAACAGAGCGATACCAACACCGATCATGGTTACGGCGTCGAGCAGACCGGCAACGATGAACATTTTGACCTGCAGCATCGGAACCATTTCTGGCTGACGAGCAGCGCCTTCCAGGAATTTGCCACCCAGCAGGCCGAAACCAATGGCGGTACCCAGAGCACCCAGGCCGATCAGCAGAGCAACAGCGATAGCGGTCAGACCAACTACAGTTTCCATCTTTCCTCCCGACTTTTACGTCGTATTGGTTAGGTTTTTAGTTTGAAGCGGTAAAACAAATCGTTTGGTACAGCATGCCCTTGCGGACTTTTTAAGCCCTCCCCCCGTACAGGCAGGGAAGGCTATCAGACACGCCAGGCGGTCTTAATGGTTATCTTCGTGAGCCATCGACAGGTAGACGATGGTCAGCATCATGAAGATGAAAGCTTGCAGGGTGATGATCAGGATGTGGAACACAGCCCACGCCCATTGCAGCACCACACCCAGGCCGCTGAGCCACAGCAGGCCGGAGCCGAACATTACAGCGATCAGGATGAACACCAGCTCGCCAGCATACATGTTGCCGAACAGACGCAGTGCCAGCGAGATCGGTTTGGCGATCAGGGTGACGAATTCCAGCAGGAAGTTGACCGGAATCAGCAGGATCTGCACGAAGATATTCTTGCTGCCAAACGGGTGCAGGGTCAGCTCACCGATGAAGCCGCCCAGTCCCTTGACCTTGATGCTGTAGAAGATGATCAGGGCGAAGACGCAGAAGGCCATGGCCAGGGTCGCGTTCGGGTCGGTGGTCGACACGGCGCGGAACGGAATGTGCGGGTCACCGGAAATCAGGATGGCCAGCTGAGGAATCCAGTCGACCGGTACCAGGTCAACGGCGTTCATCAGGAATACCCAGACGAAAATGGTCAGCGCCAGTGGTGCGATTACCGGGCTACGGCCGTGGAAGGAGTCCTTCACGCTGCCGTTGACGAAGTCGACCATCACCTCAACGAAGTTCTGCAGACCGCCAGGTTGGCCGGAAGTCGCCTTCTTGGCCGCCATGCGGAAGATCAACAGGAAGATCAGACCCAGCGCGACGGACCAACCCAGGGTGTCCAGGTGGAACGCCCAGAAGCCCATTGCCTTGGCTTCTGCAGCCGAATGGGCGAAGCCCCAGCTGCCGTCTGGTAGTTGACCGTAGGTCAGGTTCTGCAAGTGGTGCTGGATATAGCCCGAAGCGGTTTCTGCTGCCATGGTTGCCTCAAACGCCCTAAGGTCTCGAAAGTCTTTTATTCATCAGCAGGGGCGCGAACCAGCTGACCAAAAGGGTCAACACGAAGACGCCGAATACTGCTAGCGGCGCCAGTGGCTTCACTCCTGCAAAGGTCAGTGCAAAAAGCACTGCCGTCAAAATCATCTTGCCTGCCTCGCCAGCGTAAAACGACTTGACGATAGCTTGTGCCGCCCGAGCTCCGCTGAAGCGAAAAGCCTTCCAGGCGAAATACACATTGGGCAGCCAGGCAATCAAACCTCCGCAAAGGCCTGAATATCCACTGACCGACCCTTTCCACTGCCACACCACCAAGGTTGCCAGCAGCAGTACGACAAATTGAGCCAGCAGTACCGGAAAAACCGCCCAGCGATGGAAAGGCAGGCGGTTTGGCGTGCGTATTTCCATCACAACTGCTCCTCGGAAGTCGACCAACAAGTCAGCTATGACTTGGCATAATTTGTGCCGACAAAATGCGCGCAGAGTATAGGGGTGGATTAACCCCTATTCAACTCTTCGGTAGTGATTTCCGACTTCACGCTACAACAGGAATTGTTTCAGCGGATGTGAGCGAGCACGCCTTGCAACTCATCAAGCGAGTTGTAGCGAATAACCAACTGGCCTTTGCCCTTGTTGCCATGACGGATCTGCACGGCCGAGCCCAGGCGCTCTGCGAGCCGCTGTTCAAGGCGTGCGATATCCGGATCAGGTTTGCTCGGTTCGACCGGATCAGGCTTGTCGCTGAGCCACTGACGGACCAGTGCCTCGGTTTGGCGCACGGTGAGGCCACGTGCGACAACATGACGCGCCCCCTCCTCCTGACGATTTTCATCCAGGCCGAGCAATGCACGGGCGTGCCCCATCTCCAGATCACCGTGGGCGAGCATGGTCTTGATCGCATCGGGCAAGGTAATGAGGCGCAGCAGGTTGGCCACAGTCACCCGCGACTTGCCCACAGCGTCAGCCACCTGCTGCTGGGTGAGCTCGAATTCCTGTTGCAGGCGCTGGAGGGCCATGGCCTCTTCCAGCGGGTTGAGGTCTTCACGCTGGATGTTCTCGATCAATGCCATGGCGATGGCGGCTTCGTCGGGCACTTCGCGGACCATTGCCGGGATCGTGTCCAGGCCGGCCTGCTGGGTAGCGCGCCAACGGCGCTCACCGGCGATGATCTCGTATCGGTTGTCGCCAATCGGGCGTACCACGATCGGTTGCATCACACCATGGTTGCGAATCGAGTGCGCAAGCTCTTCCAGCGCCTCCGGGTCCATGTCCCGGCGAGGCTGATACTTGCCGCGCTGGACCAGCTCGACCGGCAGGTGTTGCAGTTCTTTCTGGTCGATCTTCACAGCCTGCTCTTCGAGCGCGCTGACGGAAGGACCACTGAGCAGTGCATCCAACCCACGTCCGAGACCCCGTTTCTTGACGGCCATACGGATTCCTTAAGTTGTTTGTGCAGTGCGTGATGGACGGCGTTGACGGCGTACCAGTTCCCCAGCCAGGGCCAGGTAAGCCAGCGCGCCCCGCGATTGCTTGTCGTAAGCAAGGGCTGGCATGCCGAAGCTGGGGGCCTCGGCCAAGCGAATGTTGCGCGGAATGACCGTGTCGTACAGCTGAGGGCCAAAGTGCTCCTTCAACTGTGCCGAAACATCGTTGTTCAGGCTCAGACGCGGATCGTACATGGTCCGCAGCAGGCCCTCGATCTTCAACTCCGGGTTCAACCGGGCGGCGATACGCTTGATGTTATCCACAAGGTCGCTGAGACCTTCCAGTGCGTAGTACTCACACTGCATGGGGATAATCACGCCATCGGAAGCGACCAGAGCATTCAGCGTGAGCATCGACAGCGACGGCGGGCAGTCGATGAGGATGTAGTCGTAGTTATCGCGAATAGGCGCCAGGGCGTTGCGCAGACGGCTTTCCTTGACCTGCATTTCCAGCAGCACCACCTCAGCGGCGGTCAGGTCACGGTTGGCCGGCAGCAACTGGAAGCCTCCGTGCTCGGAGTAGTGCATAGCCTGGGCCAAGTCGCACTCCCCGATCAGCAGGTCGTAGACCGAATGCTCGAGCTCGTGCTTGTCCACACCGCTGCCCATGGTGGCGTTGCCCTGCGGATCGAGGTCGATCAGCAGGACACGACGCTTGGTCGCAGCCAGCGAGGCGGCGAGATTGATACAGGTGGTTGTCTTGCCCACACCACCTTTCTGGTTCGCGATTGCGAATACCTTAGCCATTGTTGCGAGTGTTCCCAGTCATGCCTTGCGGCGCAGTATCAGCAGATGGCGCTGGCCCTGGCAACCCGGAACGGTCAGGGCCTGTTCGCTTTCCACTGTGAAGTCTGCGGGCAATGCTACCAGTTCATCGGCAGGATGCAGCCCCTTCATTGCAAGCCATTGCGTCCCGGTGTCGCCCAAGTGGCGGGTCCAGTTGGTGAAGTTCTCCATGCTGCTGAAGGCGCGGGAGATGATTCCGTCGAACGGTTGTGCCGGCTGGAAGGCCTCGACCCGGCTGTGGATAACCGTGAGGTTGTCCAGCTTGAGTTCCATTTTCACCTGAGTCAGGAAACGGGTTTTCTTGCCATTGGCGTCCAGCACGGTGACGCGCTTGTGTGGATGCAGGATAGCCAGCGGGATGCCGGGCATGCCACCGCCGCTGCCAACATCCAGCCAGTTATCACGATCGTTGTGGATAAAAGACATGACGCTAAGGCTGTCGAGCAGGTGACGCGAAACCATCTCGTCCGGATCGCGCACAGCAGTCAGGTTGTAGGCTTTGTTCCATTTGATCAACAGAGCCAGGTAGCCAAGCAGCTTCTCGTGCTGCTCGGCAGTCAGCTCGACGCCAAGCTGGCGCGCACCTGTGGATAACTCTTCAGCGTGTTGAGGGGTGACCAGGGAACTCAAGCGCTTTGCTCCAATTCGCGGCCAGCGCCGCGTTTTTTCAAGTGAATCAGCAACAGGGAAATCGCCGCCGGGGTCACACCCGGGATACGCGAAGCCTGGCCCAGCGTCTCCGGACGGGTCTGGCTCAGCTTGCCCTGTATCTCCTTGGACAGGCCGGAAATCGTCGTGTAGTCGATATCCACAGGCAGGCGTGTGTCTTCGCTGGCGCGCAGTCGGGCAATTTCATCCTGCTGACGGTCGATGTAGCCGGCGTACTTGGTGCGGATCTCGACCTGCTCGGCAACCTGTGGATCGATTGCTTCACCGCCAGTCGCTTCGATCAGGCCGGCGTAGTCGATTTCGGGACGCGCCAGCAGGTTGAGCAAGCTGTACTCGTGGCTCAGCGGAGTGCCGAATTTATCCACAACGGCCTGGCCTTGCTCGGTATTCGGCCGAACCCAGGTCGATTTCAGGCGCTGTTCCTCACGCTCGATACCGTCGCGCTTGGCGCAGAACGCGGCCCAGCGCTGGTCATCGATCAGGCCCAGTTCACGGCCCTTTTCGGTCAGGCGCAGGTCGGCGTTGTCTTCGCGCAGTATCAGCCGGTACTCGGCACGCGAGGTAAACATGCGGTACGGCTCCTGAGTACCCAAGGTAATCAGGTCGTCCACCAGTACGCCGATGTATGCCTCGTCGCGGCGCGGGCACCAGCTGTCACGGCCCTGCGCCCGAAGTGCGGCGTTAGTCCCGGCCAGCAGGCCCTGGGCGCCGGCTTCTTCGTACCCGGTGGTGCCGTTGATCTGCCCGGCGAAGAACAGGCCGCCGATGACTTTGGTCTCGAGGCTGTACTTGAGGTCACGGGGATCGAAGTAGTCGTACTCGATGGCATAGCCCGGGCGCACGATGTGGGCGTTTTCCATGCCGCGGATCGAACGGACCAGCTCCAGCTGCACGTCGAACGGCAGCGAAGTGGAAATACCGTTGGGATACAACTCATGGGTGTTCAAGCCTTCCGGCTCAATGAACACCTGGTGGCTTTCCTTGTCGGCGAAGCGGTGGATCTTGTCTTCGATCGACGGACAGTAGCGCGGACCGACACCTTCGATCACGCCTGAGTACATCGGTGAACGGTCGAGGTTCGACGCAATGATCTCGTGGGTGCGCGCATTGGTGTGGGTAATCCAGCAGCTCACCTGACGCGGGTGCATTTCGGCATTGCCCATGAACGACATCACCGGGATCGGCGTATCGCCTGGCTGTTCGGTCATTACCGAGAAGTCCACCGAGCGGCCGTCAATGCGTGGCGGGGTACCGGTTTTCAGGCGGCCGACGCGCAGCGGCAGTTCACGCATGCGGTGGGCCAGGGCAATCGAAGGTGGATCACCGGCGCGACCACCGGAATGGTTTTGCAGACCAATGTGGATAAGGCCGCCGAGGAAGGTACCGGTAGTCAGCACCACAGATTCGGCAAAGAAACGCAGGCCCATCTGGGTCACCACGCCTTTGACCTGGTCCTGTTCGACAATCAGGTCGTCGCAGGACTGCTGGAATATCCACAGGTTTGGCTGGTTTTCCAGGATTTCACGTACCACTGCCTTGTAGATGGCGCGGTCGGCTTGTGCACGGGTGGCACGTACGGCCGGGCCCTTGCGGTTGTTCAGAACGCGGAACTGGATGCCGCTCTTGTCGGTGGCCAGCGCCATGGCGCCGCCGAGCGCATCGATCTCTTTGACCAGATGGCTTTTGCCAATACCGCCGATGGCGGGGTTGCAGCTCATGTGACCGAGGGTTTCCACGTTATGGGTCAGCAGCAGGGTTTTCACACCCATGCGTGCAGACGCAAGCGCAGCCTCGGTACCGGCATGGCCGCCGCCGATGACGATCACGTCAAAACGGGAAGGGAAATCCACCACGCACCTCGTGCCTGTTTTTGCGAATAGAGAAGGTAAGCGGACAAGTATAGGGACTTCACCCCCACTAAAGAAACCGTCTGAGCAAATTTTGACCAGTCTGTGGATGAGTGGCAAACAACAGAAATCAAAGAGAAGAAATTTAAAAAGCTTTGTTTTTATGTTTATTCTTATGCACAGCGATATCTGTGGATAAAGTCCTATATCCCAATAATGGCGCTATGTAGAGAGAAATTAAACCCTGTGTCTGGAGTGCCATGAGGCCTATGGATAACGTCTTTTAGCCTGTGGATTAAATGGCTGTTTACCCACAGGCGGGTTTTTCCTCAGAAAAAAAGCCCGCTTATCAACTGAGCTGAAGGCGACTTTTCCACAGGGCTCCTGAGCACAGTTTTCAAGCCGAGCATGGAAAATTCATCGCGCTGGCGGCCAGACATGGTCAGGTTGGAGCGGTCGAGCCCGCGAAAGGGTCGGTACATCCACAGGGATCTGGAGCTTGTAAGGGCTTCTTCGCGGACCCGCCCGCCCCCACAGGTGTTTGGGTCATCGGCCTGCATTCATCTTCTGCAACGAATTTCAGGCAAAAAAAAGCCGCTCCCTAAGGAGCGGCGCTTGGCCTTGCCTGGCTGTGGATTACTTGCCGATGCAGAAGCTGGAGAAAATCCGCCCAAGCAGGTCATCCGAGCTGAATGCTCCTGTGATCTCCCCCAGCGCATGCTGTGCCTGGCGTAAGTCCTCAGCCAGAAGCTCTCCCGCGCCCGCCAAGGTCAATTGGGCACGGCCGTGCTCCAGGTGCTCGCTGGCCTGGCGCAAGGCATCCAGATGGCGCCGGCGGGCGCTGAAGCCACTCTCTGCAGTCTGCTCGTAACCCATACAGCCCTTCAGATGGTCGCGGAGCAGTTGCAGCCCTGTGTCGTCGCCCTTGGCGCTCAGGGTAATGGTCACATGGCCGTCATCGCACTGTTCCAGCGCTACCCGCTCACCACTCAGGTCGGCCTTGTTGCGAATCAACGTGACCTTGGCCGGGTCCGGCCGCTGAGCGAGAAACTCCGGCCACAAAGCGAACGGATCGCTGGCCTCGGGCGCAGTGGAGTCGACTACCAGCAGAACGCGGTCTGCCTCGCCAATGGCCTTCAGGGCGCGTTCCACACCGATCTTTTCCACATGGTCATCGGTATCGCGCAAGCCAGCGGTATCGACAACGTGCAGCGGCATGCCGTCGATGTGGATATGTTCGCGCAGGATATCCCGCGTGGTGCCGGCGATGTCAGTGACGATGGCAGCTTCCCGCCCGGCCAGCTGGTTCAGCAAGCTCGACTTACCAGCATTCGGCCGGCCGGCAATGACTACCGTCATGCCGTCACGCAGCAAGGCGCCCTGCCCGGCCTCGCGCTGCACAGTGGATAACTCGCTGCGCACGGCATCAAGCATCGACAGCACGTGGCCATCGGCGAGGAAGTCGATCTCTTCCTCAGGAAAGTCGATCGCCGCCTCGACGTAAATACGCAAGGCAATCAACGCCTCGGTGAGGCTGTGCACACGCTTGGAGAATTCCCCTTGCAGCGAGCGCAGGGCGTTGCGCGCTGCCTGGCTGGAACTGGCCTCGATCAGGTCGGCGATGGCTTCGGCCTGCGCCAGGTCGAGCTTGTCGTTGAGGAAGGCGCGCTCGCTGAACTCGCCCGGGCGAGCCAGACGACAGCCGACTTGTACACAGCGCTGCAGCAGCATGTCCAAAACCACCGGGCCGCCGTGTCCCTGCAGTTCAAGCACGTCCTCACCAGTGAACGAATTAGGCCCGGGAAAGAACAGAGCAATCCCTTCGTCCAGCACCAGCCCTTCATCGTCGCGGAACGGACCGTAATGGGCATGCCGCGGGGTCAGGGTGCGGCCAGTGATCAACAGGCCGGCCTTGGCAGCCAGAGGGCCGGACAACCTGACAATTCCCACACCGCCCCGGCCTTGGGCCGTGGCGATGGCGGCGATGGTTTCACGCACAGTGTTCATGCTCGAAAGCCTCTACGACAAAAACGACAGATAGCAAAAACGCCCCACTAGGGGGCGTTTTTTATTCACAGGCTAGCGTATTAGCCCGTCAAGCAGCAGCTTTTTTGGTAGCTGCTTCGATACGGCGAGTGATGTACCACTGCTGCGAAATCGACAGGCAGTTGTTCACAACCCAGTACAGCACCAGACCGGCAGGGAACCACAGGAAGAAGAAGGTGAAGATGATTGGCATCATTTTCATCACCTTGGCCTGCATCGGATCCGGCGGTGTCGGGTTCAGGCGCTGCTGGATGAACATGGTGGCGCCCATGATGATCGGCAGGATGAAGAACGGATCCTTGATCGACAGGTCGGTAATCCACAGGATCCATGGGGCCTGGCGCATTTCCACGCTTTCCAGCAATACCCAGTACAGGGCCAGGAATACCGGCATCTGCACCAGTATCGGCAGGCAGCCGCCCAGTGGGTTGATCTTCTCTTTCTTGTAAAGCTCCATCATCGCCTGGGACATCTTCTGGCGATCGTCACCGAAGCGTTCCTTGAGTGCGGCGAGCTTAGGTGCAACGGCTCGCATACGCGCCATGGAGCGGTAGCTGGCAGCCGACAGTGGGAAGAACAGGCCTTTGATCAACATGGTCAGCACGATGATCGACCAGCCCCAGTTACCCAGCAGGCTGTGGATATGTTGCAGCAGCCAGAAGATCGGCTGAGCGATGAACCACAGGAAGCCGTAGTCGACGGTCAATTCCAGGCCTGGGGACAACTCTTTCAGCTTGGACTGGATTTTCGGGCCGGCGTACAGCAGGGCACTGGTTTCGACCTTGCCGCCAGCCGGTACGCTGATAACCGGGCCGGTGTAGCCGATGATGTAGTTGCCCTGGCTATCCTTGCGGGTCTGGACAACGTTGTTGTCCGACTTGGCCGGAATCCAGGCGGTCACGAAGTAGTGCTGCAGCCAGGCAACCCAACCGCCGGACACATTTTCTTTCAAACTACCTTTGTCGATGTCCTTCATCGAGACCTTTTTGTAAGGCTCAGATGCTGTCCACAGGGCAGCGCCCAGGTAGGTAGCGGTGCCGGTGGCAGTACTGGAGGACGGATCGCCGCTGGCATCACGCTTGAGCTGGGCAAACATGTTGCCGCTCCAGGCCTGGCCGCTCTGGTTGTCGATCAGGTAGCTGACATTCAGGTCGTACTCACCGCGCTTGAAGCTGAAACGCTTGATGTAGTTGACACCGTTGTCACTGAACTTCAGGTCGACCACCAGTTGTTCCTGGCCGTCGGCCAGCTGGTAGCTCTTCTGCTCGGCGGCATACAGGGGACGGCCGCTGGCGCGGGCATCCGGGCCGTCGGTGCCGGTCAGACCGCTTTGTGCCAGGTAAACACGCTCACCACCGTTGTCGAACAACTGGAATGGAATGTTCGGGTGGTCTTGACGGCGTGGGTACTTCGGCAGGTTCAGCTGGACGATGTCACCACCGACCGGATCGATAGCCAGTTCCAGAACGTCGGTCTTGACTCGGATCAGGTCCTTGCTGAGTGCGACCGGTGCCAGTTCGGCAGGGCTCGATTCGGCGTTGGCGCTCGGTACATCGGCGCTGGCACCGTTGTTACCGGCCGGCACGCCATCGGGCAAGCCCGGAGCAACAGTGCTGGCAGCAGTATTCTGAGTCGGCAGGGCAGCCTGGCCGTAGTCATCGTTCCACTTCAGGACCATGACGTAGGACACGACTGCCAGCGCGGCGATCAGGATCGTGCGTTTAATATCCATGATTACTCGGCTATCGAAGAAGTTCGGGAGGAAGGAGCGGGTGGAACGGGGTCGAAACCGCCGTCATTCCACGGATGACAACGCCCCAGGCGACGAACGGCCAGCCACCCACCACGCCAGATGCCATGGTTTTCGATGGCTTCATACGCGTAACAGGAGCAACTGGGGAAAAACCGACAGTGATTGGCCATCAGAGGACTAATGGCGTAACGGTAAAACTGGATCGGAACGAGTGCCAGTTTACGCATCTTGGCTGTCTACCCCTGCGGAATTGGCGGTGACTGCTGGTGTCGGCCGGCTGCGCGCCAGGCGTTTCCAGAGTTTGCCAAAGTGTTGGTGCAATTCCGGGTTTTCTATCTCACCCAATCCCTTGCGCGCGACGATCACGATGTCCAGGCCGGCAAGCAATTGCTGGTTCAGACGAAAGGAATCGCGCATCAAGCGCTTGAGGCGGTTGCGTTGAACGGCGAGCTTGACACTCTTCTTGCCGATTACCAAGCCAAGGCGTGGGTGATCGAGGCCGTTCTCGCGAGCAAGGATCAGCAGGTTTTTCCCTGGAACCTTGCCGGTTGGGGAGTCGAAGACCGCTTTGAAATGCCGGGGTGTAAGCAGTCGCTTTTCCCGACTGAAGTCCTGACTCACCACCTGTGCCGAAAAATCAAATGGCCAGACGCTTACGGCCTTTGGCACGACGACGCGACAGAACAGCACGGCCGTTCTTGGTAGCCATACGGGCACGGAAACCGTGGGTGCGGGCGCGCTTGATGGTGCTTGGTTGGAAAGTACGTTTCATGGCGTGTTACCTGGTTTGTCGACGACGGGCCGGGATGGCCCCCTTTTTAAGAGACCGGCGATTCTAGAGAAAGCAAGCCCATAGGTCAATTTCCAACCAGTCTTTCCATATAGAGCATGTGATGGACGGTGCCTGTTGATCAGTGCCCAAGGGGTGCTTGATCGGACACACGGATCGGGGACAACATGAAAAAAAAGAAGAGACATATAAAAAGCTTTTTTGAAGAACTTATAACTCTTAAGTGGATAACCTTCTGTGGATAACCTGCGCTAGCCCATGAATTACGGGGTGTACAGAGTTTTACAACTTTGTTCTGAACCCGTGCTGCGCTTGTTCCCATCGTGAGCGAAAGCTGTGGATGAAAACACCTGTTATCCACAGCGGAGTTATCAACAGGCTAAGGGCTGGGGTTGTGCATAGCCCTCATGGGCGTTTATCCACAGGGCTTATTCACAGAGGCGAAAAGTCGTTTTGGTCGATAAATGGCTGTTTTGTCGTGGTTCCTAACGTGTCCACATGTGGATAACTGAACGCTCGACCGGTACAATGGCGGTTTGTTTTTGCCTCATCCGGCTTTCAAACTCAGGGGATATCCGTGTCAGTGGAACTTTGGCAGCAGTGCGTGGAGCTTCTGCGCGATGAACTGCCTGCCCAGCAATTCAACACCTGGATCCGTCCGCTACAGGTCGAAGCCGAAGGCGACGAGTTGCGCGTCTATGCGCCTAACCGTTTCGTTCTCGATTGGGTCAATGAAAAGTACCTGGGTCGTTTGCTCGAGCTGTTGGGTGAGAACGGTAGCGGCATTGCACCAGCCCTTTCCTTATTAATAGGTAGCCGTCGCAGCTCGGCCCCAAGGGCTGCGCCCAACGCGCCGGTCAGCGCTGCCGTTGCGGCTTCGCTGGCGCAGACTCAGGCACACAAGACGGCTCCGGCAGCAGCGGTTGAACCCGTTGCCGTGGCTGCGGCCGAGCCTGTACTGGTCGAGACGTCTTCGCGTGACAGCTTTGATGCCATGGCCGAGCCTGCTGCTGCGCCGCCCAGTGGTGGCCGGGCTGAACAGCGCACCGTGCAGGTTGAAGGTGCGCTCAAGCACACCAGTTACCTGAACCGGACCTTTACCTTTGACACTTTCGTCGAAGGTAAGTCGAACCAGCTCGCCCGCGCGGCTGCCTGGCAGGTTGCGGACAACCCTAAGCATGGCTACAACCCACTGTTCCTTTATGGCGGTGTGGGTTTGGGTAAAACCCACCTTATGCATGCTGTGGGTAACCATCTGCTGAAGAAGAATCCGAACGCCAAGGTGGTGTACCTGCATTCGGAGCGTTTCGTCGCGGACATGGTCAAAGCGTTGCAACTCAATGCCATCAACGAATTCAAGCGCTTCTACCGCTCGGTGGACGCTTTGCTGATCGACGATATCCAGTTCTTCGCTCGCAAAGAGCGCTCGCAAGAAGAGTTTTTCCACACCTTCAACGCCTTGCTTGAGGGTGGCCAGCAGGTAATCCTTACCTCTGACCGCTATCCCAAGGAAATCGAAGGCCTGGAAGAGCGTCTGAAGTCGCGCTTTGGTTGGGGCCTGACGGTGGCTGTCGAGCCGCCAGAGCTGGAGACCCGCGTAGCGATCCTGATGAAGAAGGCCGACCAGGCCAAAGTCGAGCTCCCCCATGACGCAGCCTTTTTCATCGCTCAGCGCATCCGGTCCAACGTCCGTGAGCTGGAAGGTGCACTGAAGCGGGTTATTGCTCACTCGCACTTCATGGGGCGTGACATCACCATCGAGCTGATTCGTGAATCGCTCAAGGATCTGTTGGCGCTGCAAGACAAACTGGTCAGTGTGGATAACATTCAGCGTACCGTCGCTGAGTACTACAAGATCAAGATCTCCGATCTGTTGTCCAAGCGTCGTTCGCGTTCTGTCGCGCGCCCGCGTCAGGTAGCCATGGCCCTGTCCAAGGAGTTGACCAACCACAGTCTGCCGGAAATCGGCGACATGTTCGGTGGTCGCGACCATACGACCGTGCTGCACGCCTGCCGCAAAATCAATGAACTGAAGGAATCCGACGCGGACATCCGCGAGGACTACAAGAACCTGCTGCGGACGCTGACGACCTGATGGCCGTCTGCGCAGCTAATTGAAGGCAAGGGACTAGACCATGCATTTCACCATTCAACGCGAAGCCCTGTTGAAACCCCTGCAACTGGTCGCCGGTGTCGTCGAGCGCCGTCAGACCTTGCCGGTCCTGTCCAACGTATTGCTGGTCGTACAAGGCCAGCAACTGTCGTTGACCGGTACCGACCTGGAAGTCGAGCTGGTAGGCCGCGTGCAACTGGAAGAGCCGGCCGAGCCTGGCGAGATCACTGTTCCGGCGCGCAAGCTGATGGACATCTGCAAAAGCCTGCCTAACGACGCCCTGATCGATATCAAGGTCGATGAGCAGAAATTGTTGGTAAAGGCCGGCCGCAGCCGCTTCACCCTGTCGACCCTGCCTGCCAATGACTTCCCGACTGTGGAAGAAGGCCCGGGTTCGCTGACCTGCAACCTGGAGCAGAGCAAGCTGCGCCGCCTGATCGAGCGAACCAGCTTCGCCATGGCCCAGCAGGATGTGCGCTATTACCTCAACGGCATGCTGCTTGAGGTTTCCCGCAACACGTTGCGCGCCGTATCCACCGACGGTCACCGCCTGGCGCTTTGCTCGATGAGCGCGCCGATCGAGCAGGAGGATCGACACCAGGTCATCGTGCCGCGTAAAGGTATCCTGGAGTTGGCGCGCCTGCTGACCGATCCTGAAGGTATGGTCAGCATCGTGCTGGGCCAGCATCACATCCGCGCCACTACCGGCGAGTTCACCTTTACCTCCAAGCTGGTGGACGGCAAGTTCCCGGACTACGAGCGCGTACTGCCCAAAGGCGGTGACAAGCTGGTCGTCGGAGACCGTCAGGCGCTGCGTGAAGCCTTCAGCCGTACTGCAATTCTTTCCAACGAAAAGTACCGCGGTATTCGCCTGCAGCTGGCTGCCGGTCAACTGAAGATCCAGGCTAACAACCCCGAGCAGGAAGAAGCTGAAGAAGAAATCAGCGTGGACTACGAAGGTAGCTCACTGGAGATCGGTTTCAACGTCAGCTATTTGCTGGACGTGCTGGGCGTGATGACTACTGAGCAAGTTCGTCTGATCCTGTCCGATTCAAACAGCAGTGCGCTGCTGCAGGAAGCTGGCAATGACGATTCTTCCTACGTTGTCATGCCGATGCGCCTGTAACCTGTAGCAGGCGAAATGTCCCTTCGACGTATCATGGTCACCGCGGTGCGCAACTTGCACCCGGTGACACTCTTACCCTCCCCCCGCATCAACATCCTTTACGGCTCCAACGGCAGCGGCAAGACCAGCGTGCTCGAAGCCGTGCATTTGCTCGGCCTGGCCCGTTCATTTCGCAGCACCCGCCTGAATCCGGTTATTCAGTACGAACAGGCTGCCTGTACTGTTTTCGGCGAGGTTCAGCTGACGGAGGGTGGTACGAGCAACCTGGGTGTGTCCCGTGAGCGACAAGGGGAGTTTACTATCCGCATCGATGGGCAGAATGCGCGCAGCGCCGCGCAATTGGCTGAGTTACTGCCGCTCCAGCTCATCAACCCAGACAGTTTCCGGCTGCTTGAAGGTGCCCCAAAAATACGCCGCCAGTTTCTGGACTGGGGGGTGTTCCACGTGGAACCTCGTTTTCTGCCAGCCTGGCAACGCCTTCAGAAGGCGCTGCGGCAGCGGAACTCATGGTTGCGTCATGGTACACTTGACCCAGCTTCGCAAGCCGCCTGGGACCGGGAATTGTGCCTGGCTAGCGCGGAAATAGATGAATACCGTCGCAACTACATCAAGGCCTTGAAGCCCGTCTTCGAGCGAACCCTGAGCGAACTGGTCGAGCTGGACGGGTTGACCCTGAGCTACTACCGAGGCTGGGACAAGGACCGGGAACTGCAAGAAGTGCTCGCCTCCTCCCTCCTTCGCGATCAGCAGATGGGCCATACCCAAGCCGGTCCGCAGCGTGCTGATCTGCGTTTGCGGTTGGCTGGCAACAACGCAGCCGACATCCTGTCGCGTGGTCAGCAAAAGTTGGTGGTATGCGCATTGCGCATTGCCCAAGGCCACCTCGTTAGTCAGGCTCGCCGCGGTCACTGTATTTATCTCGTGGATGACTTGCCGTCCGAACTGGATGACCAGCATCGCCGCGCACTGTGCCGCTTGCTTGAAGAATTACGCTGCCAGGTGTTCATCACCTGTGTAGATCACGAATTACTGAGGGAAGGCTGGCAGACGGAAACGCCAGTTGCTTTGTTCCACGTGGAACAAGGCCGTATCACCCAGACCCACGACCATCGGGAGTGAAGGCATGAGCGAAAATCAAACGTACGACTCCTCCAGCATCAAGGTGCTGAAAGGTTTGGATGCCGTACGCAAGCGTCCCGGCATGTACATTGGCGACACCGATGATGGTAGTGGCCTGCACCACATGGTCTTCGAGGTGGTCGACAACTCGATCGACGAAGCCCTCGCCGGTCACTGCGATGACATCACTGTCATCATCCATCCGGACGAATCTATCAGTGTGCGCGACAACGGTCGCGGCATTCCGGTCGATGTGCATAAGGAAGAAGGCGTTTCCGCAGCCGAGGTCATCATGACTGTGCTGCACGCCGGCGGTAAGTTCGACGACAACTCCTACAAAGTATCCGGCGGTCTGCACGGTGTAGGTGTGTCGGTTGTGAACGCCCTGTCCGAGAAGCTGGTTCTGACCGTTCGCCGTAGCGGCAAGATCTGGGAACAGACTTACGTTCACGGTGTTCCACAAGCGCCCATGGCGGTTGTCGGTGACAGTGAATCCACGGGTACCCACATCCACTTCAAGCCATCGGCTGAAACCTTCAAGAACATTCACTTCAGCTGGGACATCCTGGCCAAGCGCATCCGCGAGCTGTCGTTCCTCAACTCGGGCGTTGGCATTCTGCTGAAGGATGAGCGCAGCGGTAAGGAAGAGTTCTTCAAGTACGAAGGCGGTCTGCGTGCGTTCGTCGAGTACTTGAACACCAACAAGACGCCGGTCAACTCTCAGGTTTTTCACTTCAACGTTCAGCGTGACGATGGCGTGGGTGTTGAAGTCGCCCTGCAATGGAACGACAGCTTCAACGAAAACCTGCTGTGCTTTACCAACAATATTCCGCAGCGAGATGGCGGCACCCACCTGGTGGGCTTCCGTTCCTCGCTGACCCGTAGCCTTAACAGCTACATTGAGCAGGAAGGCCTGGCCAAGAAGAACAAGGTGGCAACCACTGGCGACGACGCCCGTGAAGGCCTGACCGCAATCATCTCGGTGAAGGTACCGGACCCGAAGTTCAGCTCGCAGACCAAGGACAAGCTGGTCTCCTCGGAGGTGAAAACCGCCGTGGAACAGGAGATGAACAAGTACTTCGCCGATTTCCTCTTGGAAAACCCGAACGAGGCGAAGGCCGTCGTTGGCAAGATGATCGACGCGGCTCGCGCCCGTGAAGCCGCCCGTAAAGCCCGTGAAATGACCCGCCGTAAAGGTGCGCTGGATATCGCGGGTCTGCCGGGCAAACTGGCCGACTGCCAAGAGAAGGATCCTGCTCTCTCCGAACTGTACCTGGTGGAGGGTGACTCTGCGGGTGGCTCGGCCAAGCAAGGCCGCAACCGTCGTACCCAGGCGATCTTGCCGCTGAAGGGTAAAATCCTCAACGTTGAGAAAGCGCGCTTCGACAAGATGATTTCGTCCCAGGAAGTGGGCACGCTGATCACTGCGCTGGGCTGTGGTATCGGCCGTGAAGAGTACAACATCGACAAACTGCGTTATCACAACATCATCATCATGACCGATGCTGACGTTGACGGTTCGCACATCCGTACGCTGCTGCTGACCTTCTTCTTCCGTCAGCTGCCGGAGCTGGTCGAGCGTGGCTACATCTATATTGCCCAGCCGCCGCTGTACAAGGTGAAACGAGGCAAGCAGGAGCAGTACATCAAGGACGATGAGGCCATGGAAGAGTACATGACCCAGTCGGCTCTGGAAGATGCCAGCCTGCACCTGGACGAATCGGCGCCAGCAGTTTCCGGTGTGCAGCTGGAAGCGCTGGTGAATGAGTTCCGTAGTGTCATGAAGACTCTCAAGCGCCTGTCGCGCTTGTACCCGGAAGAGCTGACTGAGCACTTCGTCTACCTGCCTGAGGTGACCCTGGAGCAGTTGGGTGACCACGCAGTGATGCAGGCCTGGCTGGCCCAGTTCCAGGCGCGTCTGAACTCCAGCCAGAAGTCTGGCCTGGCTTACAACGCCAGCCTGCGTGAAGACAAAGAGCGCAACGTATGGCTGCCTGAAGTGGAAATTACCTCTCACGGTCTGGCCAGCTACATCACCTTCAACCGCGATTTCTTCGGCAGCAATGACTACCGTACCGTAGTCAACATTGGTGCCAAGCTTTCGAGCCTGTTGGGTGAAGGTGCGTACGTGCAGCGCGGTGAACGCCGCAAGGCAATCGTCGAGTTCAAAGAGGGCCTGGATTGGCTGATGAACGAGACCACCAAGCGCCATACGATTCAGCGATACAAAGGGCTGGGTGAAATGAACCCGGACCAACTGTGGGAAACCACCATGGACCCGACCGTTCGCCGTATGCTCAAGGTCACTATCGAAGATGCCATCGCAGCTGACCAGATCTTCAACACCCTGATGGGTGATGCGGTCGAGCCGCGTCGTGACTTCATCGAAAGTAACGCGCTGTCGGTGTCGAACCTGGACTTCTGATCAGGTGTAATTCGCCAGACACTAAGAAGCCCGCTGATGCGGGCTTTTTAGTGCCTGCAAAAAATCAGTAGCCGGTGAGAATGTTCACGATCACACCGCTGGCAATGGCCACCAGCACATAGTCGCCATTCACATACAGCCAACGATGATCACGAGGTGGCGCATACAGGTGGCGCGCTTTCCAGTCAGTTACCCAGTAACGGTCTCCACGGTAATGTGGATCAACGGCATGACCCCGCTGCCACTGCTTATGAGGTATCGGCATGCCTTGTTGTGGGCGGAAGTTTGGATCACGGTAAGCAGGACCGCGGCCATTGTCATGTCGGCCCTGGTGCTGTGGTTGACCCTGTGGCGGGTTGCCTTGGTGCGATGGGCCGCCATCATGCCGATCAGGCGGGCCCGGTTGCGCGAAGCTTGCCAGCGGTGTGCTGAACATGAGCGCGGCGCAGATCACGGTTAGGGTTTTCTTCATTTGATGCGGTCCTCTGCCTGTAATCGCCTGGCAAGTAATGATTGCCAGGTTCGGTTAACTGATCAGACCACGATTTTTCCCTTTCAATGTCAGGGCGCAGGTAAAGGTCCGGTAAAGTCTGGCGTTCTTTCAGTTCAGCCCGAGCGCTTTCAAGCGGCGATACAGCGTGCGTTCACTCATGCCAAGATGACTGGCCAGTTCACTGCGCGAGCCTTTGAACTGCTCCAGCGCCTGCGCCAGCTCACCCAAGTCATTGCGACGGCCGCTTCCTTTAGCCGCGCCAGTCAGCCCGGTGTCTTCCGGTAAATGCTCTGGCCTGATCACACCGTCATCGGCAAACAAACGCGCGCGTTCAAGAATGTTGCGCAGTTCGCGGATATTGCCCGGAAACGGATGCAACGCAAGTTGCTGCAAGGCGTCTTCACTCAGCCTGGGCGTCGGCTGGCCGGCCATGCGCTGCAGCAGGCTCTGTGCGAGCAGCGGCAGATCTTCCACCCGTTCGCGCAATGCAGGCAGACGAATCGGGAAGCCGCTGATGCGGTAATACAGGTCTTCCCGGAAGGAGCCATCCGCGACCATTTGTTTAAGTGGTTTATGGGTGGCCGATATCAGGCGGAAATCCGAATGCACAGTGCGCAGGCTGCCCACGGGACGGAAACTCCCGGACTCTATCAGGCGCAGCAACTTCACCTGCATCGCCAGCGGCACTTCACCAATTTCATCGAGGAACAGGGTGCCGCCATGCGCCGCCTCGGCCAAGCCGATCTTGCGCTGATTCGCCCCGGTGAACGCGCCCTTCTCATAGCCGAACAGTTCACTCTCGAACAACGACTCGGTCAGGCCGGTGCAGTCGACCACCACCAGTGGGCCGTTGGCCCTGGGGCTGCCCATGTGCACTGCGCGGGCGAACAGCTCCTTGCCGGTCCCCGACTCCCCCTGCAACAACACCGGGATCTGCGCCGGTGCCGCACGCTGCAGGCTGGCCAGCGCGGCCTTGAAGGTTGGCGCGCGGCCGACCAACCCTTGCTCCTGTGGCTGCGCCGAAGCGAGGGTGATGGTGGTGAGGCGTTCGACAAAGGCAACTACCTTGCCCTGCTCATCCAGGATCGGCCGCAACTCCACATCCACATGCTCCGGGCCGCGTGGTGTGTGATGAATGTGCAATACCCGCTCCGGTACCTTGCTGTCCCACGCCTTGCGCATCGGGCAATGTTCGCCAGCCTGGTCGCACGGCACAGCGTAGTGGTGCGAAACCCTGTGGCACTTCTCGCCCAGTGGGGCCTGATCATGCTGGCCAAACTGACGGCGATAGGCCGCATTGGCGGCGAGGATGTTGTAGTCGGTGTCCAACACGATGGTCGGAAGGGCATCGTGCTCGAGGTAGGAAACCAGAGCTAGGATGAGGGGATGGGCTTCAGGCATGTCGGCACCGTATGGATGACCGACGCAGGGTAACAAGGACTGCCAAACACTGCCATTGGCTGTCAGTCGACTGCCACCTGGGCTGCCAGTTTTGCCCGCAGCTGTCTGCAACTGGCCGGTTTTACTGGCCAGTGAGTGGCAAAAAGCCTGGCATGCATCTTGATAAAGCTCCTGTCACTGCCTACGCCTGTACAAGGCGGGGCGGATAAATTGGAGAACGTGATGATCATCGGCAACAACCTTCACGTGGACGCCTTCTACGACGAGGCGACCTCGACCATCAGCTACCTGGTCATGGACCGTGAAACCCGACAATGCGCATTGATCGACAGCGTGCTGGATTACGACCCCAAGTCCGGGCGCACCTGCAGCGCTTCGGCTGATCGCCTGATCGAGCGTGTGAACGAGCTGAATGCCAGCGTGCGGTGGGTGTTGGAAACCCATGTGCACGCTGACCACCTTTCAGCCGCTGCCTACCTGAAAGAAAAGCTGGGCGGCCATACCGCAATTGGCGCGCACATTACCCAGGTGCAGAAAGTGTTTGGCGCCTTGTTCAACGCAGAGCCCGGCTTCGCCCGTGATGGCAGCCAGTTCGATGTACTGCTCGAAGACGAGGAAGGTTTCCGTATTGGCAACCTTCAGGCCCGTGCGTTGCACACGCCTGGGCACACACCCGCGTGCATGAGTTTCATGATCGAAGATGCCGGCGAGATCGCGGTGTTCGTTGGAGACACCTTGTTCATGCCCGACTATGGCACCGCGCGCTGCGACTTCCCCGGGGCCGATGCCCGCACCTTGTACCGCTCAATCCGTCGCCTGCTGGCTTTCCCCGACCAGACTCGGTTGTTCATGTGCCACGACTACCTGCCGGGTGGCCGCGACATGCAGTACGTCACTACTGTCGCCGAGCAGCGCGCCCACAACATTCACATCCATCAGGGTATCGATGAGGACAGCTTCGTTGCCATGCGCGAAGCCCGCGACAAGACGCTCGAAATGCCCGTGCTGATCCTGCCTTCGGTGCAGGTGAACATGCGTAGCGGCCAGCTACCTCCTCCGGAGGCGAACGGCGTGAGCTATCTGAAGATCCCGCTGAACAAGCTGTAAGCGCCCTGCCCCCATAATCAGATTTCCAGGATTTACCGCCATGCCTGCCTTGTTGTCCCCTACCAATACCGACCACCACAAGGTGGTCATCGTCGGTGCCGGTGCCGCCGGGATCGCCACTGCTTCCAGCCTGATCAGCCGCGACCCATCGTTGGACGTCGCCTTGATCGACCCTGCCGAAGTGCACTACTACCAACCCGGCTGGACCATGGTCGGTGCCGGTGTGTTCAAGGCACCCAGCACTGCTCGCACCATGGCGTCGACCATTCCTCGCGGTGTGCGCTGGGTCAAGGCGCGGGTAAAAGGATTCGACCCGTTGGGCCAGTTGGTCATCCTCGATGATGCTCGCGCCATCAGCTATGAACAGCTGATCGTCTGCCCCGGCCTCAAGCTGGACTGGGCGGCCATCGATGGGCTCAGCGAGACCCTGGGCCGCAACGGTGTCACCTCCAACTACCGCTACGACCTGGCACCCTATACCTGGGAACTGGTGCAAAAGCTCAAGCAAGGACGCGCGGTGTTCAGCCAGCCGCCCATGCCGATCAAGTGCGCCGGTGCACCACAGAAGGCGCTGTATCTGTCTTGCGACCACTGGCTGCGCCATGGCCATTTGGGGGCGGTGAAAGCCAGCTTCTACAATGCGGGTGCCGTACTGTTCGGTGTCGCGGATTACGTGCCCGCGCTGATGAAGTACATCGAAAAATACGCCGTCGACCTCAACTTCTCCCACAGGTTGGTTGCCGTAGACGGCCCGGGAAAGCGCGCTACATTCTTGCGTACCCTGCCCGATGGCAGCAGCGAAACGCGCATCGAGGCCTTCGACATGCTGCACGTGGTACCGCCACAGGTGGCGCCAGACTTCATTCGCGAAAGCCCCTTGGCTGATAGCTCCGGCTGGGTTGACGTCGATCCGCATACCCTGCGCCATCGCAAATACACCAACGTTCATGCCTTGGGTGACGTGGCTAACACCAGCAATGCCAAGACCGCCGCTGCGGCGCGCAAGCAGGCACCGGTGGTCGCCAACAATGTGCTGGTGGCGCTGGGCAGGCTGGCGACCCTGGCTCAGTACGACGGCTATGGCTCGTGCCCGCTTACCGTCGAGCGCGGCAAGATCGTCCTGGCCGAGTTCACCTATGGCGGCAAGCTGGCACCGAGCTTCCCTAACTGGTTACTGGATGGCCGCAAGCCGACACGTCTGGCCTGGCTGCTCAAGGCACAGGCGCTGCCACCGCTGTACTGGCAAGGCATGCTCAAGGGGCGCGAGTGGTTGGCACGCCCGCAGCTGGTAGCCGAGGGTGGGCAGTGATCGAGCATCAACTGTTAGGGGCGGGCCTGGGCGCAATCATCGGCGCAGTGCTGGCGCTGACCGGCGCAGGCGGTGGCATTCTTGCAGTACCCTTGCTGGTGTTCGGCCTGGGGCTATCGATGGTCGAAGCGGCACCGGTGGGCCTGTTGGCTGTAGGTTTGGCTGCAGCGGTTGGTGCCGTGCTGGGCTTGCGTCAAGGGCTGGTGCGTTATCGGGCTGCGCTGTTCATTGCGTTGGTTGGTGTGGCAGCAGCGCCGTTCGGGCTGATGCTGGCGCACCGCCTGCCGAATGCACCGTTGCAGGTGGTATTCGCTGGCGTGCTGGTTTATGCCTGCCTGCGCATATGGCGCAAGGCGGCCAAAGAACTGCGTGGCGAAGCCAATGACGCTCATCGCTTTATCGAGCCGTGTGTGCTGAACCCGTTGCAGGGGCGTTTGCGCTGGACCCTACCCTGCGCGCGCGCATTGGCATTCACGGGTGCCTTGTCCGGGTTGTTGTCCGGCCTGCTCGGCGTGGGTGGGGGGTTCGTCATCATCCCTGCCCTGAACCGCTACACCAACCTGCGCATGGCCAGCATCGTTTCCACTTCGCTGGCGGTGATTGCCTTGGTCTCTACCGGCAGTGTGGTCAGCGCCAGCCTTGCGGGCGTCATGCACTGGCAGGTTGGCGCCCCGTTTGCCGTCGGCGCGGTGCTCGGTCTGCTGCTGGCGCGACCCTTGGCAGCCAGGTTGGCCGGGCCGCGTCTGCAGCAGATGTTTGCCGTGGCAGGTTGGGCCGCTGCCCTGTTGTTGGCCGGCAAGGCACTACTCGGCTAGCAACTCGCTTTGTTCGGCCGCGCACAACGCCAGCAGGTAGTCCCACACCACCCGCAGGCGCACAGACTTGTGCAGCTCGCGGCGGGTGCAGATCCAGTAGCTGCGCTGGATGGTTTCTCCCGGCAGCACGCGCACCAGTGTCGGGTCGTGGCGGGCCATGTAGTTGGGCAGCACGGCGATGCCCAGCCCGGCGCGGGCGGCGGCTTGCTGGGCGATCACGCTGGTGCTGCGAAACACCACGTTGGGTGCTCGGCAGAAACTGTTGAGAAACAGCAGTTCCTGGCTGAACAGCAAATCGTCAACGTAGCCGATCCAGCTGTGCCGGGCCAGGTCTTCGCGGTGGCGCAGTGGTGGCGCGCGGTCCAGGTAGTCCTGGCTGGCGTATAGCGCCAGGCGGTAGTCGGTGAGTTTGCGGGTGATCAGCAGGTCGGCGTTGGGTCGCTCCAGATGGATGCTGATTTCTGCCTCGCGGTTGAGGATGCTGACGAAACGCGGCACCGCTACCAGTTCCACCTCCAGGCCGGGGTAGCGCTCGAACAACGCGTTCATGCGCGGGGTGAAGAACATGATGCCAATGCCTTCGGTTACCCCCAGGCGAATCTTGCCCAGCGGGGTGATGGCCTGGGTGATTTCCTCCTGCGCCAGCAGGGCGACGTTTTCCATGGCTTCGGCATGCTTGAGCAGGGCTTGGCCCGAGGGGGTCAGCTCGTACCCCTGGGCATGTTGCACGAACAGCGCGGTTCCCAGGCTCTGCTCGATGCTCTCGATATGCCGGGCCACGGTGCTGTGGGTAGTGTTCAGGCGCTTGGCGGCGGTCAGCAGGCGGCCGCTGCGCTGCAACTCGAGGAAAAACCGCAGATCATTCCAGTCGAACATGCTTGTCCTTTATGGCAGTTCGTTCCGGCCTCTTCACGGGCATGCCCCACAGGTGCGGTGAACACCCTGAAGGTAACGTGATCCCTGAGGTGCGGGCGAGCCCGCGAAAAGGTCGGTACAGGCTTGCCACTGTGCTAAAACGCACAGCGGCTGCGCGAAATCTCGTGTTTCATCCACGAAATTACTCACTAAGATGGATCGGGACAAGAATAAAAAACAGGCGCGAGGTTGCACATGCCATCAGCCGATTCTGTCTTCGACTACGTGGTCGTAGGGGCCGGTCCTGCCGGATGCCTGCTGGCCAATCGTTTGTCCGCCGACCCTTCCTGCCGCGTGCTGCTGCTGGAGGCGGGTGGCCGCGACAATTATCCTTGGATCCACATCCCCGTTGGTTACCTCTACTGCATCGGCAACCCGCGCACGGACTGGTGCTTCAAGACCGAGGCACAGCCTGGCCTCGGCGGTCGCGCTTTGGGTTATCCAAGGGGCAAGGTGCTAGGTGGCTGTTCGTCGATCAACGGCATGATCTACATGCGGGGCCAAGCCGCCGACTATGACCATTGGGCCGCGCAAGGCAACGACGGCTGGGCGTGGAAAGATGTGTTACCGCTGTTCAAGGCCAGCGAAAACCACTTTGCCGGCGCCAGCGAGCACCACGGCGCGGAGGGCGAATGGCGGGTCGAGCGCCAACGCTACAGCTGGCCGATCCTTGATGCTTTCCGTGATGCCGCCGAGCAGAGTGGTATTGGCAAGGTCGACGATTTCAACACCGGCGACAACCAGGGTTGTGGATATTTTCAGGTCAACCAGCGCAGTGGTGTGCGCTGGAACGCTTCCAAAGCTTTCCTGCGGCCGATCAAGGATCGCGCCAACCTCACTGTGCTGACCGGCGTGCAGGTTGACCAGGTACTGCTCGACAACACCCGCGCAAGGGCAGTGAAGGCGCTCTGGCAAGGGGCCTGGCATGAGTTTGCGGCGCGCCGCGAGATCATTCTCTGTGCTGGGGCAGTTGGTTCACCGGGCATCCTCCAGCGCTCCGGCATCGGCCCGCGTCAGTTGCTGGAAAGCTTGGGTATTGGTGTTCGCCACGATATGCCAGGCGTTGGTGGCAACTTGCAGGACCACCTGCAACTGCGCCTGATCTACCAGATCCGCAACACCCGTACCTTGAACCAGATGGCCAACAGCCTGTGGGGCAAGATGGGTATGGGCCTGCGTTACCTCTACGACCGTAGCGGGCCGCTGGCCATGGCGCCGAGCCAATTAGGCGCGTTCGTGCGTTCAAGCCCCGAACAGGCCACCGCCAACCTTCAGTATCACGTGCAGCCGCTGTCACTGGAACGCTTCGGTGAGCCGTTGCATCAGTTCCCGGCCTTTACTGCCTCGGTGTGCAACCTGCGCCCGGCCAGCCGCGGGCGCATCGACATCTGCAGCACCGACATGAACAGCACGCCGCTGATCGACCCCAATTACCTCAGTGCTCCGCAGGACTTGCGGGTTGCTGCCGATGCCATTCGCCTTACCCGGCGCATCGTCCAGGCCCCTGCCCTCGCCGCTTTCGAGCCCAAGGAATATTTGCCGGGCCCAGCGCTGCAAAGCGAGGAAGAACTGTTCGAGGCCGCTGGCAAGATCGGCACCACCATCTTCCACCCGGTCGGTACCTGCCGCATGGGCAACGGTGCCATGGACGTTGTGGATAACCAGCTGCGCGTGCATGGCATCCCCGGTCTTCGTGTCGCTGATGCTTCGATCATGCCGCAGATAACGTCCGGCAATACCTGTTCCCCCACCCTGATGATCGCCGAAAAGGCGGCGCAACTGATCCTCAAAGGAGCGGCTACCCAGACCTACCTGAACGAAGACGCGTTACCGACGCCCTGACCCGGGTGCGTGCAGTACCGGCGGCTTGCGGTCAGAAGTCGCCGACAGTGGAACAACAAGAATAATCACTGTGGCCTAAGGGCCGAGGACAGCAACGATGTCGGATTACATCCAAGAGCAGGGTGCGGCGGCCAGCAGCTCCAGCCGCCGTGAAGAACGCAAGATCATTTTCGCGTCATCCCTCGGGACGGTTTTCGAGTGGTATGACTTTTTTCTCTATGGTGCGCTGGCAGCGGTCATCAGCAAGCAGTTCTTCGCTGGCGTGAACGATACCACCGCTTTCATCTTCGCCCTGATGGCCTTTGCTGCGGGCTTTCTGGTGCGGCCGTTTGGCGCGCTGGTGTTCGGCCGCCTGGGTGACATGATCGGGCGCAAGTACACCTTCCTGGTCACCATCGTGCTGATGGGCCTGTCCACTTTCGCTGTGGGGTTGTTGCCCACCTACGCCAGCATCGGCATCGCCGCACCGATCATCCTGGTGATCCTGCGCATGCTTCAGGGGCTGGCGCTGGGCGGCGAGTATGGCGGTGCAGCCACTTACGTGGCCGAGCATGCGCCGCCCGGCAAGCGTGGCTTGCACACTGGTTTCATCCAGTCCACCGCAACGCTGGGCCTGTTGTTGTCGCTCTTGGTGGTGCTGGGTAGCCGGTATATCAGTGGCGACCAGTTCGAAACCTGGGGCTGGCGCTTGCCGTTCCTGCTGTCGATTGTGCTGCTGGCGATCTCCACCTGGATTCGCATGAGCATGCACGAGTCGCCGGCCTTTGTGAAAATGAAGGCTCAGGGCAAGGTCAGCAAGTCGCCCATCCGTGAGTCATTCACCTCCTGGCCAAACCTGAAAGTGGTGCTTACCGCCCTGTTCAGCATCAACGCGGGGCAGGCTGTGACCTTCTACACGGCGCAGTTCTACGTTCTGTTCTTCATGACCCAGATGCTGAAAATGGACTCGGCTCAGGCCAACACCCTGCTCATCATCAGCGTTGTGATTGGTGCGCCGTTCTTCGTGTTTTTTGGCTGGTTGTCCGACCGTATCGGCCGCAAGCCGATCCTGATGCTCGGCCTGTTGCTGGCCACGGTACTGTACTTCCCACTGTTCAAGGCGCTGAGCCACTACGCCAACCCGCAGATCGACGCTGCCAGCCGTCAGGCGCCGATCGTGGTCACCGCCGACCCGCAAGGCTGCACATTCCAGTTCGACCCAGTGGGCAAGGCTCGTTTTGACAGCCCGTGCGACAAGGTCAAGACCTTCCTGGTCAAGCAGGGCCTGCCGTACAGCTCGGTAAGCGTGGCCGGCAGTGAAGTGGTGGTGAACATCGGTGACAAGACCATCAACGGCTTTGACGAAACCGCCATGCGTGCTGCAATCGAGCAGGCTGGTTATCCGGCCAAGGCCGACCCTGCGCAGGTTAACCAGGTAATTGTGGTGGTGCTGATCGTGGCGATGATCCTGATCGCGACCATGACCTATGGTCCGTTGGCGGCGGTGATGGTCGAGCTGTTCCCGACCCGCATCCGCTACACCTCGATGTCGCTGCCCTACCACATTGGTAATGGCTGGTTCGGTGGTTTCCTGCCTACCGTATCGTTCGCGCTGGTGGTCTATACCGGGGATATCTTCTACGGGCTGTGGTACCCGGTGCTGGTGACCGGGATCAGCCTGGTGGTAGGGATCTTCTGTCTGAGAGAAACCAAGGATGTAGATATCGACAAAGTCTGATGTCCACATGCCATAAAAAAACCGGCTGTAAAAGCCGGTTTTCTTATGCTTCAAAAAAACTTATGCACGATTTTCAGAAAAAATTCATACAAAGAAATAACTATAAAATTCATACACTTAGGTATCAATTAAAGCATTTAATCCAAAAACTGCACACAAGTTATCCACAGAAGGTCAAGCCATCTGCTCCTGAGGTTTTTCCGCAGCTGGCGGTAGCGATCCCATGGCCCGCTGGGTCGCTTCGTTCCAAGCTGCAGCGCGGTCGTTGAGTTCGGCGATGGCACGTGGCCCCGTGCCGTTGGCGTACATCGGCTCGCCAATTACCACTTCGATTGTACCGGCACGCTTGCCCCAACCGGTCTTGGGCCAGAACTTGCCAGCGTTGTGGGCAATCGGCAGCACCGGCAGCCCGGCATTCACGGCCAGTGCCGTACCGCCGCGGGAAAACTTACCGATGGTGCCGAACGGCACACGGGTGCCTTCTGGGAAAATCAGCACCCACGTCTTCTGCTTGAGCAGTTCGTCACCCTTGCTCGCCACCTGGCGCAACGCTTCCTTGGGGTTGTCGCGGTTGATCGCGATGGGCCGGAGCATGGCCATGGCCCAGCCGAAGAACGGTACATACAGCAGCTCACGCTTGAGTACCTGGCTAAGCGGCGAGAAGTACTGGGACAGGAAGAAGGTTTCCCAGGTGCTCTGGTGATTGGACAGAATCACGCAAGGCTCAGCTGGCACGTTTTCGGCGCCAGTGATCTTGTAGTCGATGCCCAGGATGGTGCGCACCAGAAACAGCGCGCAGCGGCACCAGTACACGTTGATGAACTTGTAGCGCTTGGGGAACGACAGGAACGGCGCGACGAAGAAGCTCAGCGAGCACCACAGCAGCGAACTGGTGCCCAGCAGCAGGTAAAAAAGAAAGATTCTGATCGCCTGCAGGATCGACATAGTGGCTTGTACCATTGCGGGGCATGCCCGCCTGAAGAAAAATGCGCCAAAAGGCGCACTGTTTAAATTAGTTCTCTGGCGATAGCCGCCAGATCGTCGAAAATCAGTGTAGTTTCCGGGACGCCTTTTTCCAGGGTCCGCTCGCCCTTGCCGGTCTTCACCAGCACGGGTTGTGCACCGACGGCCAGGGCGGCCTCCAGGTCACCTTTGCTGTCGCCGACGAACCAGACGCCTTCAAGGCCAATCTGGTAATGCTCGGCGATCGCCCGCAGCATGCCGGGCTTGGGCTTGCGGCAATCGCACCCTTCGTCCGGCCCATGCGGGCAATACACGATGTGGCCTACCTCGCCGCCCTGCTCGGCCACCAGCGCGCGCAGGCGCGCGTGCATGGCCTCAAGGGTTGCCAGCGGGTAGTAGCCACGGGCAATGCCGGACTGGTTGGTGGCCACGGCCACCGTCCAGCCCGCCTTGCTCAACTGCGCGATCGCATCGACCGAACCGGGGATCGGCACCCATTCTTCCAGCGTCTTGATGTACGCATCGGAGTCGTAGTTGATCACCCCGTCACGGTCGAGAATCAGCAGTTTCAAGGCTTACCCCAGCAGCGAAATGTCAGCCACGCCCAGGAACAGGCCGCGCAGACGGCTGAGCAGGGCATAACGGTTGGCACGTACCTTGGCGTCTTCGGCGTTGACCATGACCGCCTCGAAGAAGGCATCGACCGGGTCACGCAGGGCCGCCAGGCGGGCCAGCGACTCGCTGTACTGACGTGCAGCAGCCATCGGTTGCACGGCCTGGTCGGCCTGCTGGATGGCAGAGTACAGGGAGAACTCGTTGGCATTGTCGAAGTACTTCGGCTCGACCTGCTCGGCGATGGCACCTTCGGCCTTGCTCAGCAGGTTCGACACGCGCTTGTTCACCGCGGCCAGGGCCTCGGCTTCCGGCAGTTTGCGGAACGCCTGTACGGCTTGTACGCGCTGGTCGAAGTCCAGGGCGGAGCCTGGCTGCAGTGCGCGTACCGACAGGTACGTGGCCACGTCGATGCCTTCGTCTTCGTAACGCGCGCGCAGGCGGTCGAAAATGAACTCCAGTACTTGCTCGGCCAGGCCGGGGGCCTTGACCTTGGCGCCGAACTGCTTGACCGCAAACTCGACCGCACCGGTCAGGTCCAGGTCCAGTTGCTTCTCGATCAGGATACGCAGCACGCCTAGAGCCGCACGGCGCAGGGCGTACGGGTCCTTGCTGCCGGTAGGCAGCATGCCGATGCCGAAGATGCCCACCAGGGTGTCGAGCTTGTCGGCGATGGCCACGGCAGCACCGGTGAGGGTCTGCGGCAGCTCGGCACCAGCACCGCGCGGCATGTACTGCTCGTTCAGGGCCAGGGCTACGTCTTCCGGCTCACCGTCGTTGAGCGCGTAGTAGTAACCGGCAACACCCTGCATTTCAGGGAATTCGCCGACCATCTCGGTGGCCAGGTCGCACTTCGACAGCAGGCCGGCACGGCCAGCGCGCTGGGCGTCGCCGCCGATCAGCGGAGCAATGAAGGCGGCCAGCCTGGAAACACGTTCGGCCTTGTCGTACACGGTGCCGAGCTGAGCCTGGAACACCACGTTCTTGAGGCGCTCGTTGAAGGTTTCCAGTGGCTGCTTCTTGTCCTGCTTGAAGAAGAACTCGGCGTCGGTCAGGCGCGGGCGCACGACTTTTTCGTTGCCTTGCACGATCTGCTTCGGGTCGCGGCTTTCGACGTTGGCTACGGTAATGAAGCGCGGCAGCAGCTTGCCTTCGCTGTCCAGCAGGCAGAAGTACTTCTGGTTGTCCTGCATGGTGGTGATCAGGGCTTCTTGCGGCACCTCGAGGAAACGCTCCTCGAACGAGCACACCAGCGGCACGGGCCACTCGACCAGTGCGGTCACTTCGTCCAGCAGCGCCGGTGGCACGATGGCCGTGCCTTCCTGCTGCATGGCCAGCTCGGCGGTACGCTTGCTGATCAGCTCGCGGCGTTCGGCGAAGTCGGCCAGCACGTGAGCTTTACGCAGGTCTTCGACATAGTTGGCCGGGGTAGTGATGACCACGGTTTCCGGATGATGGAAGCGGTGGCCACGGGATTCACGGCCGGCCTTCTGCGACAGAATGGTGCAGTCGACCACCTGGTCGCCCAGCAGCATTACCAGCCATTGGGTCGGGCGCACGAACTCTTCACGGCTGGCCGCCCAGCGCATGCGCTTGGGGATCGGCAGGTCGTTCAGCGAATCTTCGACGATGGTCGGCAGCAGGTCAGTGGTGGCCTTGCCCGGGATGTGCTGGGAGAAGCGCAGCTTGGGGCCGCTCTGGTCGATTTCGGCCAGTTCCACACCGCACTTCTTGGCGAAGCCCAGCGCAGCCTGGGTCGGCTCGCCTTCGGCGTTGAAGGCAGCCTGCAGGGGCGGGCCGTCGATGTTGATGCTGCGGTCAGGCTGCTGCACGTCCAGTTGGCGAATCAGCACGGCCAGACGACGCGGCGCGGCGTACACCTGCTTGCCGGCGTAGTTCAGGCCAGCAGCCTGCAGGCCTTTTTCGATACCGGCCAGGAAGGCGTCGCCGAGGCTGGCGAGGGCCTTGGGTGGCAGCTCTTCGGTGCCCAGTTCTACCAGGAAATCTTGAGCACTCATTGTGCAGCCTCCAGCTTAGCCAACACTTCGTCACGCAGTTCAGGGGTGGCCATCGGGAAGCCCAGGCGTGCGCGGGCTTGCAGATAGCTTTGCGCCACGTCCCGGGCCAGGGTACGTACACGCAGGATGTAACGCTGGCGCTCGGTTACCGAGATGGCGCGGCGGGCGTCCAGCAGGTTGAAGGTATGCGATGCCTTCAGGACCATTTCATAGGTCGGCAGCGGCAGCTCCAGCTTGATCAGGCGGTTGGCTTCGCTTTCGTAGAAATCGAACAGTTCGAACAGTTTGTCGACGTTTGCATGTTCAAAGTTGTAGGTCGACTGCTCCACCTCGTTCTGGTGGAACACGTCGCCATAGGTGACCTTGCCGAACGGGCCGTCGGCCCACACCAGGTCGTACACCGAATCGACGCCCTGGATGTACATGGCCAGGCGCTCCAGGCCGTAGGTGATTTCACCGGTGACCGGGTAGCACTCGATGCCGCCAACCTGCTGGAAGTAGGTGAACTGGGTCACTTCCATGCCGTTGAGCCAGATTTCCCAGCCCAGACCCCAGGCGCCGAGGGTCGGCGATTCCCAGTTGTCTTCGACGAAACGAATGTCGTGCACCAACGGATCCAGGCCGATGGCTTTCAGCGAGCCGAGGTACAGCTCCTGGAAGTTGGCCGGGTTCGGTTTGAGCACCACCTGGAACTGGTAGTAGTGCTGCAGGCGGTTGGGGTTTTCGCCATACCGCCCGTCGGCAGGACGACGGCTCGGCTGCACATAGGCGGCGTTCCAGGTTTCTGGACCCACGGCGCGCAGGAATGTAGCGGTGTGGAAAGTGCCGGCGCCTACTTCCATATCGTAGGGCTGAAGTACCACACAACCTTGAGCTGCCCAGTAGTTCTGCAGGGCAAGGATCAGGTCTTGGAAGGTACGCACGGCTGGCGTAGGCTGGCTCACGAAATTCACCTGTATCTGGGGATGCGGATGTAAAGAGCGGGAGTATAACCTGATTCGCCTCGCCCTCTACTCATTGGAGCCTTATGCCACGCTGCTTTTGGTGTACCGACGATCCGTTGTACCAGGCCTACCACGACCAGGAATGGGGGATGCCACAGCGCGACCCGGCGTTGCTCTTCGAGATGCTTTTGCTCGAAGGGTTCCAGGCAGGGCTTTCATGGATTACCGTTTTGCGCAAACGCGAGCGTTATCGCCAGGTGATGTACGGCTTCGACCCCGTAAAGCTGGCGGCCATGGGCGACGAACGCATCGAAGAATTGATGCAGGATGCAGGCATCATCCGCAATCGCCTCAAGCTCAAGGCTGCGCGGCGCAACGCCCAGGCCTGGCTGGCTGTGGATAACCCCGCCGAATGGCTGTGGTCGTTCGTCGGCGGCTCGCCGAAGATCAACCACTTCAAGGCGCGCGGCGACGTGCCAGCTGTTACCGATGAAGCCAAGGCAATGAGCAAGGCCTTGCAGAAAGCTGGCTTCACGTTCGTCGGTCCGACCATCTGCTACGCCTTCATGCAGGCCACCGGCATGGTCATGGACCACACCACCGACTGCGATCGCTACGCCGCCTTGTTGCGCTGAGGGGTTACAATGCGCGCCTTGCTGAAATAAGGAATTCGCCTGTGGAAAAGTTCAAGGGCGCCCTGATGGTCGGGGTGCTGCGCCTGTTTGCCAAGCTGCCCTGGGGCGCTGTGCAGCGTGTCGGCGCCGGTATTGGCTGGCTGATGTGGAAAATCCCCAACAGTTCGCGCAACGTGGTACGGATCAACCTGGCCAAGTGCTTCCCGGAGATGGACCCGGTTGCCCGTGAGCAACTGGTGGGCCAGGCGCTGCGGGATATCGGTAAATCCTTTGTCGAAAGTGCCTGTGCCTGGATCTGGCCGCCACAACGCTCGCTGGAGCTGGTCAAGGAAGTGCATGGCCTGGAAGTGCTGGAGCAGGCTTTGGCCTCAGGTAAAGGGGTGGTCGGCATCACCAGCCACCTGGGCAACTGGGAAGTGTTGAACCACTTCTACTGCAACCAGTGCAAACCGATCATCTTCTACCGCCCGCCGAAGCTGAAGGCGGTGGATGATCTGCTGCGCGAGCAGCGCGTGCAGATGGGCAATCGCGTGGCACCGTCGACCAAGGAAGGCATCCTCAGCGTGATCAAGGAAGTGCGCCGTGGTGGCCAGGTGGGTATTCCTGCCGACCCGGAGCCGGCGGAATCGGCGGGCGTGTTCGTGCCGTTCCTCGGCACCCAGGCGCTGACCAGCAAGTTCGTGCCGAACATGCTGGCCGGTGGCAAGGCGGTAGGTGTGTTCCTGCATGCGCTGCGGTTGCCGGATGGCTCGGGCTTCAAGGTGTTCCTGGAGGCGGCGCCAGAGGAGATGTACAGCACCGACGTTAATGTGTCGGCGGCGGCGATGAGCAAAGTGGTCGAGCGTTATGTGCGCGAGTACCCGAGCCAGTACATGTGGAGCATGAAGCGCTTCAAGAAGCGCCCGGCTGGCGAGCCGCGCTGGTATTAAGCCATTCACCGCCCTCTGGTAGGAGCGGGTTTACCCGCGAATGCGATGTTGGATTCACCGACGCATTCGCGGGTAAACCCGCTCCTACAGGGGCCGCGTCAACCCGCTGCTCTGTTGAGCTTCTTCAGGAATACGGTCATTTCTTTTTCGGCCTGCTTGTCACCATGGGCCTGCGCCGCCACGATCCCGTCTTCCCACGCCTTGCGCGCCGCCGGCAGGTCGCCCTGCAACTGATAGGCCTTGCCCAGCAGCTTCCACGCTGCCGAGTATTTCGGATCCTGCTCTACGCAGCGCGCCAGGTGCACCGCTGCTTCAGCGCCGTTGCATTCATCCAGCCAGGCCTTGCCCAGGCCAAACCTCAGCAGCGGGTTATCCACACCTTTGGCCAGCATCTTCTCCAGCGATTCGCGCATGCCCTCTTCTCCTAGAAGAAACTCAAGCCGACGTGGAACAGCTTCTCCACATCACGAATGTGCTTTTTATCCACAACGAACAGGATCACATGGTCACCCGATTCGATCACGGTGTCGTCGTGGGCAATCATCACCTCTTCGTCACGGATGATCGCGCCGATGGTGGTTCCCGGTGGCAGGGCAATGTTCTCGATCGCCTTGCCGACCACCTTGCTCGACTTCGAATCGCCATGTGCCACCGCCTCGATCGCTTCGGCCGCACCGCGGCGCAGCGAGTGCACGCTGACAATGTCGCCCCGGCGCACGTGCGCCAGCAGGGTACCGATGGTGGCCAGCTGCGGGCTGATGGCAATGTCGATATCACCGCCCTGCACCAGGTCGACATAAGCCGGGTTGTTGATGATGGTCATCACCTTGCCTGCGCCCAGGCGCTTGGCCAGCAGCGACGACATGATGTTGGCTTCGTCATCGTTGGTCAGGGCCAGGAAAATATCGGCGTCGGCGATGTTCTCTTCGAGCATCAGGTCTTTGTCCGAAGCGCTGCCCTGCAGCACCACCGTGCTTTCGAGGGTATCGGAGAGGTGCCGACAACGCGCCGGGCTCATCTCGATGATCTTCACCTGATATCGGCTTTCGATGGCTTCCGCCAGGCGCTCGCCGATCTGCCCGCCGCCGGCGATGACAATGCGTTTATTGGTTTCGTCGATGCGGCGCAGTTCGCCCATCACCGCACGGATATCCTTCTTCGCGGCAATGAAGAACACCTCGTCGTCGGCTTCGATCACCGTGTCGCCACGCGGGGTGATCGGCCGGTCGCGACGGAAGATGGCTGCCACGCGGGTGTCGACGTTGGGCATATGCGCACGGATCTGGCGCAATTGCTGGCCGACCAGCGGGCCGCCATAGTAGGCCTTCACTGCCACGAGCTGGGCCTTGCCCTCGGCGAAGTCGATCACCTGCAGCGAGCCTGGGTGTTCGATCAGGCGCTTGATGTAATTGGTCACCACCTGCTCGGGGCTGATCAGAACGTCGACCGGGATATGGTCGTTGTCGAACAGCTCTTCGCGGGTCAGGTAGGACGATTCGCGCACCCGTGCAATCTTGGTCGGGGTATGGAACAGCGAATAGGCCACCTGGCAGGCAACCATGTTGGTCTCGTCACTGTTGGTTACCGCCACCAGCATGTCGGCGTCGTCGGCACCGGCCTGACGCAGCACCGTCGGCAGTGAGCCGCGGCCCTGGACGGTGCGGATGTCCAGGCGGTCGCCGAGGTCGCGCAGGCGGTCGCCGTCGGTGTCGACCACGGTAATGTCGTTGGCTTCGCTGGCCAGGTGTTCAGCCAGCGTACCGCCTACCTGCCCTGCGCCGAGGATGATGATCTTCATGCGCTACTCCCTATCCTTTGTTCTTATCCGCGCGAGGCGGCGATCTTGATCAGCTTGGCATAGTAGAAACCGTCGTGACCGCCTTCCTGGGCCAGCAGCTGACGGCCGTGGGGCTGGCGCAGGCCGGCTTCGGTCGCCAGGTCCAGCTCACGGGCGCCCGGGGTGCGGGCGAGGAAGGCTTTGATCACTTCAGTGTTTTCGGTCGGCAAGCTGGAGCAGGTGGCGTATAGCAGCATGCCGCCCACTTCCAAGGTCGGCCACAGGGCATCGAGCAGCTCGCCTTGCAGCGTGGCCAAAGCCGGGATGTCGTCGGCTTGGCGGGTCAGCTTGATGTCCGGGTGGCGGCGAATCACGCCGGTGGCCGAGCACGGCGCGTCGAGCAGAATGCGCTGGAATGGCTTGCCGTCCCACCAGCTGGCAGTGTCGCGGGCATCGCAGGCGATCAGCTCGGCGTCCAGCTGCAGGCGGTCGAGGTTTTCTCGCACGCGGGTCAGCCGCTTGGCTTCGAGATCGATGGCCACCATGTGCGCCAGGCCAGCCTCGGCCTCCAGCAGGTGGCAGGTTTTGCCGCCCGGTGCGCAGCAAGCATCGAGCACGCGTTGGCCGGGGGCCAGTTCCAGCAGGTCGGCAGATAGCTGCGCAGCTTCGTCCTGCACGCTCACCCAGCCTTCGGCGAAGCCTGGCAGGCCGCGCACGTCGCAGGCTTCGGCCAGCACGATGCCATCCCGGCTGTACTGGCATGCGCTGGCGCCGATGCCGGCTTCGGCCAGCAGTGCCAGGTAGGCATCGCGGCTATGGTGACGGCGATTGACCCGCAGAATCATCGGTGGGTGGGCATTGTTGGCGGCGCAGATGGCTTCCCACTGCTCTGGCCAGAAAGCTTTCAGCGCTTTTTGCAGCCAGCGCGGGTGCGCGGTACGCACCACCGGGTCGCGCTCCATGCCGGCGAGCAGCTCCTCGCCTTCGCGCTGCGCACGGCGCAGTACGGCATTGAGCAGGCCCTTGGCCCACGGCTTCTTCAGTTTGTCGGCACAGCCCACGGTCTCGCCGATGGCGGCATGGGCCGGAATGCGCGTGTAGAACAGCTGGTACAGGCCGACCAGCAGCAGCGCCTGAACATCGGCATCGGCTGCTTTGAAGGGTTTTTGCAGCAGCTGTGCGGCCAGCAGGTCGAGGCGTGGCTGCCAGCGTGCGGTGCCGAACGCCAGGTCTTGGGTCAGGCCGCGGTCGCGTTCATCTACCTTGTCCAGTTGCGCCGGCAGCGAGCTGTTCAGCGAAGCCTTGCCGCTGAGCACAGCAGCAAGCGCACGGGCGGCGGCGAGGCGTGGGTTCATTGGCCCAGCACCTTGCCGGCGGCGAACTTCTCGCGGCGGCTGTTGAACAGGTCACTGAAGCTCAATGCCTTGCCGCCAGGCAGTTGCAGGCGGGTCAGGCTCAGGGCTTGGTCACCGCACGCAACGACGAGGCCGTCCTTGCTGGCGGAAAGTATCTCGCCCGGGGCGCCTTGGCCTGTGGACAGGTTGGCGGCCAGCACCTTGACGCTTTCACCGTCCAGCATGCTGTGGCACACCGGCCATGGGTTGAAGGCGCGGATCAGGCGTTCCAGCTCGACGGCCGGGCGGGTCCAGTCGATACGCGCTTCGTCCTTGTTCAGTTTGTGCGCGTAGGTGGCCAGGGCATCGTCCTGTATTTCGCCTTGCAGCGAACCGTCAGCCAGGCCGGCGATGGCCTGAACGACTGCGGGCGGGCCCATTTCGGCCAGGCGATCGTGCAAGGTGCCGCCGGTGTCCTCGGCGCTGATCGGGGTGACGACCTTGAGCAGCATCGGCCCGGTGTCCAGGCCGGCCTCCATGCGCATCACGGTCACGCCGCTTTCGGCGTCGCCGGCTTCCACGGCACGCTGGATCGGCGCGGCACCGCGCCAGCGTGGCAGCAGGGAAGCGTGGCTGTTGATGCAACCCAGGCGCGGGATATCCAGCACCACCTGCGGCAGGATCAGGCCGTAGGCGACCACTACCATCAGGTCTGGTTTCAGTGCGGCCAGTTCGGCCTGGGCATCGGCATTGCGCAGGGTCTGCGGCTGGAACACCGGGATGTCATGGGCCACGGCCAGTGCCTTGACCGCACTTGGCATCAGCTTTTGGCCACGGCCGGCCGGGCGGTCGGGCTGGGTGTAGACGGCCACGATCTCGTAGGGGCTGTCGAGCAGGGCCTTGAGGTGTTCGGCGGCAAACTCTGGAGTGCCTGCAAAGACGATGCGCATGGAGTTCTCGCTTCAAAAAAGAAAAAGGCTTGCCGGAGCAAGCCTTCAGGAAGGTGGGGATCAGGCTTGCTGGCGATGCTGCTTTTCCAGCTTCTTCTTGATCCGGTCGCGCTTGAGCTGCGACAGGTAGTCGACGAACAGCTTGCCGTTGAGGTGATCGAATTCGTGCTGTACGCACACCGCCAGCAGGCCTTCGCATTCCAGTTCGAACGGCTTGCCGTCGCGGTCCTGGGCCTTGACCCGGACACGCAGCGGACGGTCGACGTTCTCGTAGAAGCCCGGTACCGACAGGCAGCCCTCCTGGTACTGGCCCATGTCATGGGTCAGCTCTTCGACCGACGGGTTGATGAAGACGCGCGGTTCGCTGCGGTCTTCGCTGAGGTCCATGACCACAACCTGCTTGTGCACGTTCACCTGGGTAGCGGCCAGGCCGATGCCAGGGGCTTCGTACATGGTTTCAAACATGTCGTCGATCAGCTGACGCAGGGCGTCGTCGAACTCCGTCACCGGTTTGGCGAGGGTGCGCAGGCGCGGGTCCGGGAATTCGAGAATGTTCAAGATGGCCATAAGGTCAGGCAGTCACTGTGCGTTCGGTTGAAAACTGAGCACACATAATAAAGGGAAACGGGGATTTCGGCACCTGGCAAGCTCGTCTAGGGTGACTATGGGCTTGATAGCCCCCAATCAATGGACAGCTTTTCAAAGTGTTACTCACAGAGTTATCCACAGGTTGTGCCACGTAGATGGCCCTGTTTCGATCAAGGACGATCCCCATGCCCAGTTACCATTCGTCGCTCTGCCCGCCTGCTGAACTGGAGGCCCGATTACGCCTGCATCGCTTGCCCGAGACAGGATTGCGACGTTTTCGCACCTTGCTGGATGCGTTCGGCAGCGCCTCTAGTGCGCTTAGCGCTCCCGGTTCGGCCTGGCGAGCGTTGGGCATCCCCCAAGCCACCATCGATGCCCGGCGCAGTGCCGAGGTACGCGAGGGCGCGCTCGCCGCAATGGCCTGGTTAGAGCGCCCTGGCCAGCATTTGCTGATGTGGGACGGCCCAGACTACCCAGCCTTGCTGGCAGAAATCGACGATGCTCCGCCGCTGCTTTTTGTCGCTGGCGAACCTGCCTTGCTCGATCGTCCTCAGCTGGCGATCGTGGGCAGCAGACGTGCCACACCCCCGGCGCTCGACACCGCCCGGGCATTTTCCCGCTACCTCGCGCAGGCTGGTTTCACCATTACCAGCGGGCTGGCGGTAGGTGTCGACGGTGCCGCTCATCGGGCCGCGTTGCAGGCTGGCGGCGGCACGATTGCCGTGCTCGGTACGGGGTTGCAAAAACTTTATCCACAGCGCCATCGGGACCTTGCGCAGGCGATGATCGACAACGGCAGCGCGCTGGTTTCCGAGTATCCCCTGGATGCCGGGCCGCTGCCTGGCAACTTCCCACGGCGCAACCGCATCATCAGTGGCCTGTCGCTAGGTGTACTGGTGGTTGAGGCGAGCCTCGCCAGTGGCTCGCTGATCACGGCGCGCCTGGCCGCAGAGCAAGGCCGTGAGGTGTACGCCATTCCGGGCTCCATTCATCACCCGGGGGCCAAGGGCTGCCACCAGCTGATTCGTGATGGGGCGCTGCTGGTGGAAACTGTGGAGCAGATCCTGGAAAGCTTGCAGGGTTGGCAGAACCTGCCGCCTGCGGTTGTGGACAGGTTCGACCACCCCCTGCTCGCCCTGCTGCATGCCGCACCCCAGACCAGTGAAAGCCTGGCCCACTGCAGCGAGCAGCCGCTGGCCGACGTGCTGGCGCAGTTGACCGAGCTGGAGCTGGAAGGCCGGGTCAGCAATGAAGCCGGGCGTTGGTTTGCCCGCGCGGGCTAAGTACACTGCGCACAAGCAAGGTATTCAGGCGGAGAAACAGCAATGGTGAGCAGTTTTCGTGTGCAACAAGCCGCACGTGAGATCCGGGCGGGCGCGGTGATCGCCTACCCGACGGAAGCGGTCTGGGGCCTGGGCTGCGACCCATGGAACGAGGACGCGGTGTATCGCCTGCTGGCGCTGAAGTCGCGTCCTGTGGATAAAGGGCTGATTCTGATCGCTGACAATATCCGTCAGTTCGACTTCCTGTTCGAGGACTTCCCCGAAGACTGGATCGACCGCATGGGCAGCACCTGGCCGGGGCCGAACACCTGGCTGGTGCCGCACCAGGACCTGTTGCCCGAATGGGTGACCGGGCAGCATGACACGGTGGCGCTGCGGGTCAGTGATCACCCGGTGGTGCGTGAGCTGTGCGCGCTGGTGGGGCCGCTGATTTCCACCTCGTGCAACCCTGGCGGGCGCCCGGCGGCGAAGACCCGCTTGCGGGTTGAGCAGTACTTCCATGGCCAGTTGGACCTGGTGCTTGGCGGTGCGCTGGGCGGGCGGAAAAACCCGAGTGTGATTCGCGACCTGGCAACCGGCGAAGTCGTTCGCCCGGGTTGATACCTATCCACAGGCCTGGCTCGGGACTCGGGCCCCTGTGGGCATGCCCACAGGTTAGGGCCAAATCCACCGCAGGGTTTTCTGATTTTTACCAAAATGTCTGTCCAGCTGGGCACTTCGGAAATATCCTACGAATCGCGTCTCCTTCCATCACCTTCTAAGTGGGAACCTCTGCCTCTAGGCTCTATCCGTCGCCGAATAACTTGGCGATCGGGTGTGGTAGCCCGGACGCATTTTTTCCATGACAGTCTATGGTGGCTGTGCGTGGGAGGCTTTCGAGCCTGCCTGGATTGGAAAATGCCCGGGTCTACCACCTCGCGTACAGTCGCCACCCATTCACGTGGTAGTGAGGGTTGGCGGCCTTGAGGAGCATTTTCCAATGATGAAGAAAATAGTCCCCGATCCACCTCTCCCATGCACCTCCACCCGCCCCTTCGGCCGCTGCGATGCCGGCCACGATCCACTCTTCACCGTCAACCCAAACATTTCTGCCGAGGACGCTCTGGTCCACGTAGCCCTGTACCTGCGCAGCGCTTACGAAACCGGCTACAAAGCTTTGGACTACATGCGTGAAGAAGGCCGTGGCATGTTCTGGTCGAACCTGCATGCGATTGAGATGGCAGAGGGTGTGATCGAGGCGATACTCGATGGCATCGAGTCGACGCCATCGCCGTCACGCCCAGGCTCCAAGGCATAGTGCTGCTATCGAGGCCGACGCAGTACCTGTGGGAGCGGGCTTGCCCGCGAACACCGGCAAAGCCGGTGCCATCCATTGCGGTGGCTTCTTCGCGGGTAAACCCGCTCCTACAGGGAATGTGTGTGGCTCAGGGGATTAGTACAGTCGATCCTACAGTCCGCCGCGCCGACAGCTCTGCCTGCGCCTTGGCCGCCTCGCTCAGTGGATACCGCTGCTGGATATCCACAACCAGCTTCCCGCTCGCAATCATCGCAAACAGGTCATCGGCCATGGCCTGGGTGTTCTCGGCATTGTTGGCATAGGTGGCCAAGGTCGGCCGGGTGACATACAGCGAGCCCTTCTGCGCCAGGATCCCCAGGTTCACCCCGCTCACCGCACCGGAAGCGTTGCCAAAGCTCACCATCAACCCACGCGGGCGCAGGCAGTCCAGCGAGGTCAGCCAGGTGTCGGCACCCACGCCGTCATACACCACCGGGCATTTCTTGCCGTCGGTCAGCTCCAGTACGCGCTTGGCTACATCCTCATGGCTGTAGTCGATGGTCGCCCAAGCCCCCAGCGCCTTAGCCCGCTCGGCCTTTTCGGCAGAACTCACGGTACCGATCAGCTTGGCGCCCAAGGCCTTGGCCCACTGGCACGCCAGCGAACCCACGCCGCCAGCCGCCGCGTGGAACAGAATCACATCACCCGGTTTCACCTCATAGGTCTGCTTCAGCAGATACTGCACGGTCAAACCCTTGAGCATCACCGCCGCCGCTTGCTCGAAACTGATGTTGTCGGGCAGCTTGACCAGGTTGGCCTCCGGCAGCGTATGCACTTCGCTGTACGCCCCCAGCGGGCCCCCGGCATGGGCCACGCGGTCGCCGACCTTGAGCCGGGTCACACCCTCGCCCACCGCCTCGACCACGCCCGCAGCTTCAGTACCCAGGCCAGAAGGCAGGGACGGCGGCGCATACAGCCCGCTGCGGAAGTAGGTATCGATGAAGTTCAAGCCGATTGCATGGTTACGCACACGCACCTGCTGTGGGCCGAGCGGGGTCGGGGCGAATTCCACCAGCTGCAATACTTCCGGGCCGCCATGCTGAGTGAACTGGATACGCTTTGCCATCACACGCTCCTTTAGTTGGATCGAAATCTGTAGATACTAAATAGTAGCCCCTTAACACAGCTGTTTGGTTGTAGTCAACTGAGTTTTCTGTCAGTTGTTATAAGAAAAATGAAGGTTCAAGATCTTATTCGCAAGACAACTAATTAAGAGGGAGTTGAAAATGGATATTGAGTATACTATGACTATGATCCTAGAAAACGGTGAACCTGAGAGGGTGTACCTACCGCAAGAACAATTGAAATACATTTTTGAGCATATGGAAATAGGCACCCATGTTTGGACAACCAATAATTATTATCAAACTGGAAAACTTATTTACAAAGATTTCCGTGGGGAGATAGCTCATCTGCTGATTTCAGTTCCCGACCAAGATTCAAAAAAATCATATTTCTAAATCAACGGCTGTTTTTGCATTGATCTGGAAGTTTGGAAAGGCTACATCTTCTTAATTTCCAGATTTTTTTGTTAGATGCAATGTTTTTCGATATATTCACGGCGTTAGAAACTTTAGGCTCTGTACTAAACGCCTTTACACTTAGTCATGCTGTGTTGAAAATAGCTTAGGAATACTCATTTACTCCAGTAAAACTCCGCTTCCTCGGCTGTTTTCGCCATGCCTGAGCGGCGTCTCAAGACGTTTCATACAGAGCTTGGGTCGTAATGATCGGATCGGTAAGCATGTACCCATAAGCAAAATGACATCATTTTGAGTTTAGTGTGCCTCAAGATAACTCAATGCCCTCTTTGCTTGACCATCGTTAACTACGACGCGGCGTCGGCCGGTGTTATGCTACGTGGCGAATTTTCCTCGCTCCTTCCTGGTGACCCGATGACTAGCCGCACCGAGGCCGTGAAAGCCTACCTGCTCGACCTGCAAGACCGCATCTGCTCTGCCCTCGAAACAGAAGACGGCGGTGCCCGCTTCGTCGAGGACGCCTGGGTGCGCGAAGCCGGTGGCGGGGGCCGCACGCGGGTTATCGGTGAGGGCAACGTGATCGAAAAAGGCGGGGTCAACTTCTCCCATGTGTTTGGTAGCGGCCTGCCGCCGTCGGCCAGTGCCCACCGCCCCGAACTGGCAGGCCGTGGCTTCGAAGCCTTGGGCGTGTCGCTGGTTATACACCCGCACAACCCGCATGTGCCCACTTCCCACGCCAACGTTCGCTTCTTCATCGCCGAAAAGGAAGGTGAAGAGGCCGTATGGTGGTTCGGCGGCGGCTTTGACCTGACGCCATACTATGGCAACGAAGAAGACTGCATCCACTGGCACCGCGTGGCCGAACAGGCCTGCGCACCGTTCGGCGCCGACGTGTATCCGCGTTACAAGGCCTGGTGCGACCGCTACTTCCACCTCAAGCACCGTGGCGAGCCACGCGGCATCGGCGGCCTGTTCTTCGACGACCTGAACGAGTGGGACTTCGACACCTGCTTCGCTTTCATCCGCGCCATCGGCGATGCCTACATCAACGCCTACTTGCCGATCGTCCAGCGCCGCAAAGACACGCCTTACACCCCGCAACAGCGCGAGTTCCAGGAATACCGCCGCGGCCGCTACGTGGAGTTCAATCTGGTCTACGATCGTGGCACCCTGTTCGGCCTGCAATCCGGTGGCCGCACCGAGTCCATCCTCATGTCGCTGCCGCCTCAGGTGCGCTGGGGCTACGACTGGAAGGCTGCACCCGGCAGTGAAGAAGCGCGCCTGACCGAGTACTTCCTGCAGGACCGCGACTGGCTCGGCCAGTAAGCCTGTGGATAACCAAGGAGCCGTCATGGACCAGTACGTCGTTTTTGGTAACCCCATCGGCCACAGCAAGTCGCCGCTGATCCACCGCCTGTTCGCCGAGCAGACCGGTCAGGACCTGGAATATGCCACGCTGCTGGCGCCACTGGACGAGTTCAGCGACTGCGCGCGCGGCTTCTTCAAGCAAGGCAGTGGCGGCAATGTCACCGTGCCGTTCAAGGAAGAGGCCTTCCGCCTGTGCGACAGCCTGACCCCACGTGCCCGGCGCGCAGGCGCAGTGAACACGCTGAGCAAGCTGGCTGATGGCACCCTGCAGGGCGACAACACCGACGGCGCTGGCCTGGTGCGCGACCTGACGGTGAATGCCGGGGTCGAGCTGGCTGGCAAGCGCATTCTCATCCTCGGTGCCGGTGGCGCCGTGCGCGGCGTGCTGGAGCCTATTCTGGCGCACAAGCCGCAGTCGCTGGTGATTGCCAACCGTACCGTGGAAAAGGCCGAGCAGCTGGCGCGCGAGTTCGATGAACTGGGGCCGGTAGTGGCCAGCGGGTTTGCCTGGTTGCAGGAACCTGTGGATGTCATCATCAACGCCACCTCGGCGAGCCTGGCCGGGGAATTACCACCGATTGCCGACAGCTTGGTCGAGGCGGGTCGTACGGTTTGCTACGACATGATGTATGGCAAGGAGCCGACGCCGTTTTGCCAGTGGGCTACCAAGCTGGGGGCTGCCAAGGTACTGGATGGGTTGGGGATGCTGGCTGAGCAGGCGGCTGAAGCCTTCTTTATCTGGCGTGGCGTGAGGCCGGATACGGCGCCGGTGTTGGCTGAACTGCGCCGGCAACTCGCTCGGGGCTGAGATGGCCGGGGCCGCTTTGCGGCCCTATCGCGACACGAGGCCGCTCCCACAAAGTACGTCGTACGCCGATCCTCTGTGGGAGCGGCCTCGTGTCGCGATGGGCTGCAAAGCAGCCCCAGAATCCCAATCTCATTCCTCAAACCGGATCGGGCACAACTCCACCCCTTCCAGCTTCTGCAACTCCTCGATCACTTGGGGCCTGGCCCGGTGCAAGGTCAAACTCCCCCCCAATCGCCGCAACCTTCGTGCCTCACGGTGCAACATATCCACACCCGAGTAATCGATGAAATTCACCTGCCGGGCATCGATCACTACATGCGGCCCTTGGCAGCGCTGCAAGCGCACCTGCAGGTAATGCGCCGCACCAAAGAAAATCGACCCACCTACCCGCAAGACATCCGCGTCCCCTTCACGGCTTTGTTGGATCCGTGGTCGTGAGGTGCGCTTCAAATAGAAGAACAGCGAAGCCAGCACCCCGGCATAGATGGCCGTCTGCAGCTCCAGCAGCAATGTCGCTGCAGCCGTCAGCGCCATCACCAGAAACTCCGAGCGGCTGACCCGGAACAATGCACGGATCCCTCGGTGGTCCACCAACCCCCAGCAGATCAGCAAAATGCTGCCGGCCATGGCCGGTATCGGCAGGTGCGCGATCAGGCTGGCGCCGGTCACGGCGAACAACGCCACCCACAGCGCAGAAAACACCCCGGCCATCGGTGAGCGGGCGCCCGCCTCGTAGCTCAGGCCCGAGCGGGTGAAGGAGCCGGCAGACAGGTAACCAGAGAAAAATGCACCGGCAATGTTCGACAGGCCCTGTGCGCGTATTTCCTGGTCCGGGTCGATCAGTTGTTCTGAACGTGCCGATAGCGAGCGGGCAATCGACAGGCTGGTGACCAACCCCAGCATGCCTACCGCAACGGCGCTGGGCAGCAGACGCAACATAAGCTCCACGTCTAGCAAAGGCAGCGGGCTGAAAGGCGGGAGTTGCCCGGTGAACGCTGCCACCCGCGGCACATGGCCAAAGAAGCCCGGCAACAGCCAGGCCAGCAAGCTGACCAGGATCAGGCTTATCAACAGGCTCGGCCAGCGTGGGCGCCAAAGCTTGAAGGCCACGCCGATCACTACGGTGGCCAGGCCCAGCAGCAAGGAAGGCAGGTCGACCTCGCCTGCGTGGCTGGCCAGGTCTTGCACGGTCTTCAGCGCGGTGGCCTGGCTGGGCAGGGCCATGCCCAGCAGGTTGGGTAGCTGGCCCAAGGCAATGACGATGGCGGCACCCAGCGTGAAGCCGAGCACCACGGAATGGGAGACGAAGTTGACCAGCGCGCCGAAGCGCAACAGCCCGAGCAGCAGCTGGAAAATGCCGCCGAGGAAGGTCAGCAGCAACACCAGCGTGATGTAGTCAGCGCTGCCGGCCACGGCCAGCGGGCTGATGCTGGCGTAGAGCACGATGGAAATGGCAGCGGTCGGGCCGCAGATCAGGTGCCAGGAAGAGCCCCACAGGCAGGCGATCAGTACCGGCACGATGGCGGCGTAAAGCCCGTATTCGGCGGGCAGGCCGGCGATCAGGGCGTAGGCGATGGATTGCGGCAGGGCGAGGATGGCGCCGCTCAGGCCTACCAGCAGGTCCTGGCGCAGGCTGCGGCCCGATTGGCGGGGAAGCCAGCTGAGGAAGGGCAGCAGGTGGATGATGCGATGCATGAGATATTCACATTTCCGAAGGTCCACTGTCCCCTTGTAGGCGCGGGTTTACCCGCGAATACGGCGGTACATTCACTGCAGCATTCGCGGGTAAACCCGCTCCTACAAGGGGCGCGTCGTGTCTGAGATTACAGCTTGGCTTTGACGGCCTCCAGGGCATCCCCATCGGCCTTGGTGGTAACCCCGGCCAACCACCCATCCAGCCGTTCAGGATGCGCTTTCACCCAAGCCTTGACCGCTTCATCGAAGCTGATCTTCTTGTCCACAACCTCTGCCATGATGCTGTTTTCCATGTCCAGTGTGAACTTAAGGTTACCCAGCAGCTTCGCGGCATTCGGGCAGGCTTGTGGATAACCCTTGCGCGTCAGCGTGTAAACCTCCCCCTTGCTGCCGAACCATTTTTCCCCACCGGTCAGGTAATGCATTTTCAGCTTCACGTTCATCGGGTGCGGGGTCCAGCCAAGGAAGGTGATGAATTGCTGCTTCTTCACCGCCCGGTCGACCTGGGCCAGCATCGCCTGCTCGCTGGACTCCACCAGCTTCCACTGGCCGAGGTTGAATTCATTCTTGTCGATGATTGCCTTGAGCGATAGGTTGGCCGGGGCGCCGGAGCCGATTCCGTACAGCTTTTTGTCGAACTGCCCGGCGTGTTTCTGCAGGTCAGCGAAGTCCTTCACCCCGGCATTCCACACATAGTCGGGCACTGCGAGGGTGAACTCGGTTCCCTCCAGGTTGCGCGACAGCTGCTGCACATCGCCGTTGGCGATGAACTTGTCATGGAAGCCTTGCTGCGCCGGCATCCAGTTGCCGAGGAAGGCGTCGACCTGGCCGTCCTTGAGGCCGCCGTAGATGATCGGTACGGCCAGGCTGTCGATCTTCACCTGGTAACCCAGGCTTTCCAGTAACAGGCGTGCCACGGCATTGGTCGAGGCAATATCACTCCAGCCGGGGTCGGCCATTTTCACGGTACTGCATTGCGCATCGCTGTCTGCGGCGTGGGCCGTGGTGGCGCTCAGGGCCAGGACGAACACGGCGGCGGAGAACTTGTGCATGGCGGCCTCTCTTCTCAATCCAGGGGGGCGGGCTGTGGATAACGTGCCTTGCGCTCGAGGTCATCGAGATCGATGTGGTTGCGCATGTACTGTTGGCTGGCGTCCACCAGTGGTTGGTGATCCCAGCTTTTCAGCTTGCCGATGGCCAGCGCTTCGGCCACCAGCCGGCGGCGGCGCTGGCTGGCCAGCACCTGCTGGCGCAGGCTGGGGATGTCCCAGCGCTGTTGCGCTTCATCGACAAATGCCTGCAGCAGCACCTGGTGGTCCGGGCTGCCGGTGAGGTTCTCCCGCTCGTGCGGGTCGCGGCTCAGGTCATAGAGTAGGCATGGGTCGTCTTCGCTGTACACGAACTTGTAGGGCCCGCGGCGGATCATCATCAGCGGGCCGACGGTGCCTTCGGCCATATACTCGCCGATCACCTCGTCGTGACCGCCCTGCCCTTGCAGGTGGCCCAGCAGTGAGCGGCCGTCCAGATGCAGGTCTTTATCCACAGCGCCGCCAGCCAGTTCGACCAAGGTTGGCAACAGGTCGCAGGTCGACACTGAAGCAGTGACCCGGCCCGCTGCAAAGCGCTTCGGCGCATGGATCAGCAGCGGCACCCGCGCCGACATTTCAAACCAGTGCATTTTGTACCAGAGGCCACGCTCGCCAAGCATGTCGCCGTGGTCGCCGGAAAACACGATCAGTGTGTCATCGGCCAGGTTGCATTCCTCCAGGGTCTGCAGCAATTGGCCAATGTTGTCATCGATATAGCTGCAAGCGCCGAAGTAGGCGCGGCGGGCGTCGCGGACCTTGTCCACAGGCAGTGGCTTGTTCCACAGGTCGTAGACTTTCAGCAGGCGCTGGGAGTGCGGGTCGAGTGCTGCCTGGCTGAACTCGGCACGGGGCATGGGGATATCCACACCTTCGTAGCGGTCCCAGTAGCGTTTGGCAATGGTGTAGGGGTCGTGCGGGTGCGTCATTGAAACGGTCAGGCAAAATGGCCGGCCATCGTTTTCGCGCACATGGTCGTACAGGTACTGGCGCGCCTTGAACACCACCTCCTCGTCGAAATCCAGCTGATTGGTGCGCACGCATGGACCGGCCTGCAGCACCGAGGACATGTTGTGGTACCAGCTTGGACGCACATCGGGTTCGTCCCAGTTCACCGCCCAACCGTAGTCGGCCGGGTAGATGTCGCTGGTCAGGCGTTCTTCATAGCCGTGCAACTGGTCCGGGCCGCAGAAGTGCATCTTGCCCGACAGCGCGGTGCGGTAGCCCAGGCGACGCAGGTAATGGGCGTAGGTCGGCACATCGGCAGGGAAGTCGGCCGCGTTGTCGTAGGCGCCAATGCGGCTTGGCAACTGACCGCTGACCAGGGTGAAGCGTGATGGCGCGCACAGTGGGCTGTTGCAGTAGGCCGAGTCGAACACCACGGCTTGCTCGGCCAGGCGGCCGAGGTGCGGCATCTTGATGGGCGAAGGGCCGTAGATGGGCAGCAAGGGCGCGGCCATCTGGTCGGCCATGATGAACAGGATATTCGGACGCGTCATGGTGGCTTCCATCGTTGAGGGTTATGCGAACTGCTTGCCTACCAAGATGCGACTGTGGATAACATGGGTAAAGCCCATGGCGGGCAATGACTGGGATTAGCCAAGCTTATGTTTGAGCACCTTGCCGGGTTGTCGCTGGATACCTTGCGCGTATTCGAGGCTGCTGCGCGCCTGCGTGGCTTTACCGCTGCGGCGCTGGAGTTGGGTACCACGCAGCCGGCAGTGAGCCAGCAGGTGAAGCGCCTGGAGGCACAGTTGGGCACGCGCCTGTTTGACCGCATTTACCGGGGTATCGAGCTGACCGAGGCTGGCCAGGTGCTGTTCGAACAGGTGCATCAGGGGCTGCAGGCCATGGATGACGGTATTTCCCAGGCCAGCGGGCGCGGCCAGCGCGAAGTGCTGCAGGTCGCCACCGACTTTGCCTTTGCGGCGTTCTGGCTGATGCCAAGGCTGCAGCGCTTTCATCAGGCTTATCCACAGGTGGATGTGAGCCTGGTGACGGGTGAGCGCAGCCAGGGCATGTTGCGCCCGGACATCGATGTGGCGGTGCTGTTTGGCGATGGACGCTTTCACCAAGGAGAAAGCCGCTGGCTATTCGATGAGGAAGTGTTCCCGGTGTGCAGCCCCCATCTGATTCATGGCAAAGCCTTGTCAGCTGTGGCTTTGCAACGATTGCCGCTGCTGCATCTGAAGGGCGAGCAGGCCAGCCGCTGGTTTGACTGGGCGGGGGTATTTCGTGGGTTTGGTGTGGACAGCCCACCGCCGGCGGGGCAGTTGCGGTTTGATAACTATACCTTGCTGATTCAGGCAGCGATTGCCGGGCAAGGGGTGGCGATTGGCTGGGCTCACCTGGTGGATGGATTGGTGGAGCAAGGGTTGCTGTGTCGGCCGCTGGAGGGGAGCTTGCGCTCGGAACGCGGCTATTACGTAGTTTTGCCGCCGCGCAAGCGGCGTGGGGCGTTGATCGAGCGGTTCGTGGATTGGTTGGAGCAGGAGCGCAGCCTTTGAGATTTTGGGGCCGCTTTGCGGCCCATCGCGACACAAGGCCGCTCCCACAGTTGCACTGCGCACGCCGGCCCATGTGGGGGTTGCTGTGTCGGCCGCTGGAGGGGAGTTTGCGCTCGGAACGCGGCTATTACGCAGTTTTGCCGCCGCGCAAGCGGCGGGGAGCGTTGATCGAGCGGTTCGTCGATTGGTTGGAGCAGGAGCGCAGCCTTTGAGATTTTGGGGCCGCTTTGCGGGCCATCGCGACACAAGGCCGCTCCCAGAAAGACACTGCACACGCAGGCCCATGTGGGAGCGGCCTTGCGTCGCGATGGGCTGCGCAGCAGCCCCCGGCAATCTAGACCACGAAGTTCAGATGCTCGCCCCGGTGCAAGTCCAGCTCCAGCATGTCCACCATCCCCGCTGCGATCCTGGCCAAGCGCCGCAACGGCTCAGCCAGCCCAGGCTCCAGCGTCCCTTCGGTATTGCGAAAATGCTCCATGCCCAACCCGGCCAGTTCCTGCGGTGCATTGATCAGCGTCCAGTGCAACGCACTGCGCTGCAACCCATCAACCACTTTGGCCACGCAATCCCGCTCCATCTCGCTGTACTTGCTCGGCTCATCCAGCACATCGAAATCGCCCACAAGCAGCAGCCGGCGTATAGTCGTATGCGCAAGCCCCGCCACCAGCGCCTCGCTCAAGCGTGCCTGCCCCGGCAGGTCACCCGGCGCCAGCGCTGGTAACAGGGCGATCACCGCCGAGCCGCCCGCTGCGCCCTGCTCCGCCTGGTGGGCATCACCCAGCCCCCCTATCTTGAAGTGCAGGCCCGGGCGCGGCGAATGGCGGTTGAGGTCGTCGACCACGGCGATGACTTCGTGCTGGCGCGACAGCAGCTCGACCATCAGGGCATTGCCCAGGCTGCTTTCAGGCCCGAACAGGACCAGTTTGAACACTGGGGTTTCGGCGTTTTTCACTGCATCACTCCTGTTGCAGGTGGTGATGGTTGGACCGCAATCAGGAGCTATCGTGCAGAGGATCAAGGGTTACCACGCCCACGTTTATTACGACGCAGCCACCATGGAGCAGGCCCGCGAACTGTGCGAGGAGGCGGCGCGGCTGTTCCCCGTGACCATGGGGCGCATGCACCAGAAACCGGTTGGGCCGCATCCGGACTGGAGTTGCCAGCTGGCGTTCGGGCCCGAAGTGGTGGGGGTGGTATTGCCTTGGTTGGCGCTGTACCGCAAGGGCCTGGTGGTATTCATGCATCCGGAAACCGGGGATGAACTGGCGGATCACCGGGATCATGCGATCTGGATGGGGGCCGTGCGGCCCTTGAATCTGTCGATTTTTGGGGGCTAGGCGGGGGTAGCCTGTGCTGGCCTCTTCGTGGGTGAACCCGCTCCTACAACGATAGCGCAGAGCCAGAGGGTGGCGCTGGCCCCGTAGGAGCGGGTTTACCCGCGAAGCAGACGACGCGGTTTAGCGGCGTGCGCCACGCACCCCTTCAGCCAATGCCGAGCACAGGCTCAATACATCGGTCACCGCCTGATCGGCGCTTTGGGCTTGGGCGATCTTGTCGACCAGTGCCGAGCCCACCACCACGCCATCGGCCAGGCGGGCAATGTTCGCAGCCTGTTCCGGCGTGCGAATGCCGAAGCCAACGCTGATCGGCAGATCGGTATGCCGGCGCAGGCGGGCAATGGCTTCGGTCACATGCTCGGTGGTCGCCGAACCTGCACCGGTTACACCAGCCACCGACACGTAGTAGACGAACCCGGAGCTGCGCTCCAGCACGCGCGGCAGGCGCGCGTCGTCGGTGGTCGGGGTGGTCAGGCGGATGAAGTCGATGCCTGCAGCCTGGGCCGGGGTAGCCAGTTCGGCGTCGTGCTCTGGCGGAAGGTCGACGATGATCAGGCCATCGACGCCCGCGGCCTTGGCTTCAGCCACGAACGTGTCCACACCAAAGCGGTGGATAGGGTTGTAGTAGCCCATCAGCACGATCGGCGTGGTTTGGTTATCCACACGGAATTCGCGAACCATCTGCAGGGTCTTGGCCAAGGTCTGACCAGCCTCAAGGGCGCGCAGGGTGGCCAGCTGGATGGCCACGCCATCGGCCATCGGGTCGGTGAACGGCATGCCCAGCTCGATCACGTCGGCGCCAGCAGCCGGCAGGCCCTTGAGGATCTGCAACGAGGCGTCGTAGCCCGGGTCGCCAGCTGTGACGAAGGTGACCAGTGCCGAGCGGCCTTCGGCCTTCAGCTCGGCGAAGCGTTGTTCAAGACGGCTCATGCGTGTTTCTCCTGGGCGGCCATGTGGTTCATGACGGTTTGCATGTCTTTGTCGCCGCGGCCCGACAGGCACACGACCATCAGGTGGTCCTTGGGCAGCTTCGGTGCGCGCTTGATCGCTTCGGCCAAGGCGTGGGAGCTTTCCAGGGCTGGAATGATGCCTTCCAGACGGCAGGTTGCGTGGAACGCATCCAATGCTTCGTCATCGGTGATGCTGACGTACTCGACGCGCTTCACCTCATGCAGATAGGCGTGCTCCGGGCCGATGCCCGGGTAGTCCAGGCCTGCGGAAATCGAGTGGGCATCGGTGATCTGGCCGTCTTGGTCCTGCAGCAGGTAGGTGCGGTTGCCGTGCAACACGCCCGGTACGCCGCCGTTCAGGCTGGCGGCATGCTTGTCGGTGTGTACGCCGTGGCCACCGGCTTCAACGCCGATGATCTGCACGCTCGGCTCTTCGAGGAATTCATGGAACAGGCCCATGGCATTGGAGCCGCCGCCGACGCAGGCAACCAGGCTGTCTGGCAGACGGCCTTCCTTCTCTTGCAACTGGGCACGGGTCTCTTTGCCGATGATCGACTGGAAATCGCGGACCATGGCGGGGTACGGGTGTGGGCCAGCCACGGTGCCGATCAGGTAGAAGGTGTCTTCGACGTTGGTAACCCAGTCACGCAGGGCTTCGTTCATGGCGTCTTTCAGGGTGCCGGTGCCGGCGGTAACCGGCACGATCTCGGCGCCCAGCAGCTTCATGCGGAACACGTTCGCCTGCTGGCGCTCGATGTCGGTGGCGCCCATGTAGATCACGCAAGGCAGGCCGAAGCGCGCGGCGACTGTGGCGGTGGCGACACCGTGCATGCCGGCGCCGGTTTCGGCGATCAGGCGCTTTTTGCCCATGCGCTTGGCCAGCAGCACTTGGCCGATGCAGTTGTTCACCTTGTGCGCGCCGGTATGGTTGAGCTCTTCACGCTTGAAGAAAATCTTCGCCCCGCCGCAATGCTCGGTCAGGCGCTCGGCGAAGTACAGCGGGTTGGGGCGGCCGATGTAGTCGCGCTGAAAATAAGCCAGCTCTTCAAGGAACTTGGGGTCTGCCTTGGCCGCTTCGTATTCGCGGGCCAGGTCCAGCACCAGTGGCATCAGGGTTTCGGCCACGTAGCGGCCGCCGAACGAGCCGAACAGGCCATTGGCGTCGGGGCCGGGGCGGTATTGGGACTGGGTCATGGGGCGCTCCAAGGCGTAGTGAATGAGTGATGGGCTTTACTCTAACCACGGCAAGCTCGGCTGAAAACCGATAAGATTGCGTAAACTTGTCAGAAAAACTCACAGGTAAAATGGCCCACGACCTCCCTCCCCTCAATGCCCTGCGCGCCTTCGAGGCTGCAGCCAGGCTGAACAGTGTCAGCCAGGCGGCGGAAGCGCTGCACGTCACCCACGGCGCTGTCAGCCGGCAGATCAAGGTGCTTGAGGAGCATCTGGGCGTAGCCCTGTTCGTCAAGGACGGGCGTGGCATCAAACTCACAGATGCCGGTGTGCGTCTGCGCGATGCCAGCGGTGAGGCCTTCGACCGGCTGCGCAGCGTGTGTTCCGAGCTCAGCCGTGATGTGAGCGAGGCGCCATTCGTGCTGGGCTGCTCGGGCAGCCTGCTGGCGCGGTGGTTTATCCCGCGGCTGGGCCGGTTGCAGGCGGATTTGCCTGAGCTGCGCTTGCACCTGTCGGCGGGTGAGGGCGACCTTGACCCGCGGCGGCCTGGGCTGGATGCGTTGCTGGTGTATGCCGAGCCACCTTGGCCGGCGGACATGCAGGTGCATGTGCTGGCCGAGGAATGCATCGGGCCGGTGCTCAGCCCGCATTTCGCAGGCTTCCAGCGCTTGCAGGGTGCGCCCGCCAAGGCACTGCTGGGTGAAGCCTTGCTGCACACCACTTCACGCCCGCAAGCCTGGCCGACCTGGGCGGTGCAACAGGGCCTGGACCCGGCGGCCATTCACTATGGCCAGGCTTTCGAGCACCTGTATTACCTGCTGGAAGCTGCCGTGGCCGGATTGGGCGTGGCGATAGCACCGCAGCCACTGGTCGCTGATGACCTGCGGGCGGGCCGTTTGAGTGCGCCTTGGGGCTTTTCACCTACCCAGGCGGCGCTGGCATTGTGGGTGCCACGGCGCGCCGCAGACGGGCGCGCCGAGCAGTTGGCGCAGTGGTTACGGGCGGAACTTGCGCGGCAGAGCGCTTAGTTTCGCTTGCATATCAGGTAGGCCGCCAGCAGGCCCAGCGCACCAATGGCCACACCGGCGGTGGTGTAGGGGTGTTCCTGGGCGTAATCCCGGGTGGCTTTGCCGGTCTGGCGGGTGCGCTGCTTCACTTCCTCGTACGCATCGCTCAGTAGGCTGCGCGAATGACGCAGTGCGCTTTCAGCGTTGCTGCGGATTGCCTTCACCGACTTCTGGGACTCTTCCGACGCATCATGCTTGAGGTGTTCCAAGCTTTTCAGAAGGCTCTCGATCTCCGCTTCCATGCTTTCCAGGGACGTTTTACGCAGCGAGTTGCGGTGCATGTTGACTCTCCTTTGCAGTATGGGCTGTAAGGATTGCGACCCTTGGGCTGCGTGAAAGTGCGATCGAACTTTCGCTGACAGTGACCGCTCGCAGGTAAACTAGGCCTGCGCTGCTAGGCTGAATCTCACTGTCACCCATGGAGAGCACTCATGACCGATCATCACACCTACAAGAAAATCGAACTGGTCGGGTCTTCGCCCACCAGTATCGAAGAGGCGATCAACAATGCTTTGGCCGAAGCCGGTAAAAGCATCAAGCACCTGGAATGGTTCGAAGTGGTCGATACCCGCGGCCATATCCGCGACAACAAAGCGGCGCATTTCCAGGTCACGCTGAAGGTCGGCTTCCGTATCGCCAATAGCTGAAACAACGTTGGGTTGTATGATCCCGGCGTGATGAGGTATTCAGAAAAGGGGCGCCTTGGTGGGGCCCCTTCTGATTTCATCTGCACAAGGAACGCGAGTGATGAACAAACTGATTCTGGCGCTGGGCCTGATGACCCTGGCCGGTGGTGCGCTGGCAGCGGGCAAACCGTGCGAGGAACTGAAGGCGGAAATTGCGGCCAAGCTGGATGCCAAGGGCGTCACTGGCTACAAGCTGGAGATCGTCAATAAAGGCGACCCGGCGGGCAAGGTGATTGGTAGCTGCGAGGCCGGTACCAAGGAGATTGTTTACCGCCGCGGCTGATGCGTTTGCCCTTTCGCGGAGTTGCCCGCTTCCACAGTCAACCTATGGGAGCGGGCGAGCCCGTGTCGAGAGTCACTCGGTCTTGAGGGCCTGCGCCATCAGCTCATATGACCGAATGCGGTCCGCATGCTCATACAGGTCACAGGTAAAGATCAGCTCATCCGCACCCGTCTGTTCCAGCAGCACTTCTACCTTGGCCTTTACCTTCTGCGGGCTGCCGATCATGGCCAGCCCCAGGAAGCTGCCCACTGTCTCCCGCTCATGGGGCAACCACAGCCCATCCATGCTTTCCACGGGGGGCTTCTGCATCAGGCTCTGTCCACGAATCAGCGCCAGGATGCGCTGGTAGACCGAGGTGGCCAGGTATTCGGCCTTCTCGTCGGTCTGCGCCACCACCATGGGAATGCCCAGCATCACATACGGCTTGTCCAGCGTGATCGAGGGCTTGAAATGGTTGCGGTACACGCGAATGGCCTCGTGCATGTAGCGTGGCGCGAAATGCGAGGCGAAGGCATAGGGCATGCCGCGCATGCCCGCCAGCTGGGCACTGAACAGGCTGGATCCCAGCAACCACATCGGCACGTCGGTGTCGTGCCCCGGTACGGCGATCACTTTTTGATCATCAGTGCGTGGCCCGAGGTAGCGCGAAAGCTCCTCGACATCGTCCGGGAAGTCGTCCGGGCCGCCAGCGCGGTCGCGTCGCAGGGCATAGGCCGTCATCTGGTCCGAACCCGGCGCACGGCCCAGGCCAAGGTCGATACGCCCCGGATAAAGGCTGGCCAAGGTGCCGAACTGCTCGGCGATCACCAGTGGCGCATGGTTGGGCAGCATCACCCCGCCAGAGCCCACGCGAATACGTGAGGTGCCACCGGCCAGGTAGCCGATCAGCACCGACGTCGCCGAACTGGCGATGCCGTCCATGTTGTGGTGCTCGGCCACCCAGAAGCGGTTATAGCCAAAGCGCTCGACATGCTGCGCCAGGTCCAGCGAGTTGCGCAGCGATTGCGCGGGGCCAGCGTCGGCGCGTACGGGCACCAGGTCCAGGGTGGAAATCTTCAGGTCACGCAGCTGCGTCATGGAGCCTCCGCAAAAGTGATTGGCCAGAGGCCTTTTTGATTCTGTATGGGCGCGTTCGTTGGATTCAATGCCTGCAAGCATATTGCTCTGAACTTGCGGCAGGTGGCAGGCCTCTGAACCCTAGGTAAGCAACCCAGTGACCAGGAGGCATCATGAAAAAGACAGCATCGGCGATCTGGCAAGGTGGCCTGAAGGATGGAAAAGGTCTGCTTTCTACCGAAAGCGGCGCACTCAAGCAGAACCCTTATGGCTTCAACACACGTTTCGAGGGCACGCCCGGCACCAACCCGGAGGAGCTGATTGGCGCGGCCCATGCCGGTTGTTTCTCGATGGCGCTATCCATGATGCTCGGCGAGGCGGGGCTTACTGCGGAGCGGATCGACACGGCTGCAGAGGTGACGCTCGACAAGCAAGCTGACGGTTTTGCCATTACCGCTGTGCACTTGGTGCTCAGGGCCAAGGTACCGGGGGCCAGCGAGGCTCAATTCCTGGAGATTGCCAACAAGGCGAAGGAAGGCTGCCCAGTGTCCAAGGTTTTGAATGCGAAGATCAGCCTGGATGCGGCGTTGGTGGGGTGAAACGGTGCAACGGTGGTGGTTTGCTGTAGTCTAAAGAACGTCGGCAGCGCCACTGCCCTTTCCAGGAGCCGTTCCATGATTCGCGTAGCTATCGCTGTGTTGGCTTCCCTTGTCGCCACGTCTGCGCTGGCGGCCGTCAAGCCTTGCGAGGAGCTGAAAACCGAGATCGAGGCCAAGATCCAGGCCCAAGGGGTTTCGTCCTATACGCTGGAGATCGTGCCCAACAGCGAGGTCAAGGACCAGAACATGGTCGTCGGGACCTGCGATGGCGGGACGAAGAAGATCATTTATCAAAAGAATGATCGATAAGCACCAAGGCCCGGGGCTGCAAGGCAGCCCCACATTCACGGTATGCAGAACACTTCGCTAGGCTCGTTCACCACCACCTTGCGGTTGGCGTCATACAGCAGCACCTGCGGCTCCATTACCGGCGCCCGCGCTTCCAGGCGATAGCGTTCGCCGGCCTTGAAGTTGTCAAAGCGTACGGTCAGGTAGCAGGTTCGGTCCCTGGGCTCGGACATGATGCCGCCCGAGTAGATTTCATAATCGAAGCGCACCACCAGTTCGTGCTTGCCCGGCGTCACCTGAAAATATCGGCCATCGTCCAGACGCTTGCCGTCGAGGCGGTCGGCCATGATCACCCGGCCGGGGGTCATGGTGTACAGATCGACCCAGGCCTGCTTGGGGTCGACGGGCGGCAAGGGGCTGGCGCAAGCCCCCAGTGCACTGAGGGCGATCAGCATCATGGGCTGGCGCATGGCAAAACTCCCACTTGCGATTTACAAGTAACAAGCATAGCGCCGTTTGTGCGGTTCAGGTGCGTTGACAACCCGCCGGCAGCCCTTGACCCAGCAGTTTTTGCTGGTGGTCGTAGAGTTTGATCCAAGGGCGGAAGCCAATACTGCCGGCTTGCAGCTGATAACGCTGCCCGGCGCTGAAGTCCTTGAAGGTCAGCTTGACCTGGCAATCGCGCCACAATGGCTCCTCGACGGGGCCGATATTGCTGGGGTTAACCGGAAACTGATAGCGCACGGTCAGTTCGTGGCTGCCGGGTTGAACCTCGAAATAGCGGCTGTCAGCCCAGTCACGCTCATCGACCTGCACGGCGTCTAGCGAAGTATTGTCGTAGCGGGTGAGGTCGATCCAGGCCTGGTTCGGGTCTGGGTCTGGCAATGTTGAACAGGCAGAGATCAACAACACTGAGCCGGCGACCAATAATGCACGCATGGCGAAACTCCCCCTTGGCGAGATAGTCTTGGAGCGAAATGGTCTTGAGCGAGTCAGACAGTCCCGGATGCTTCGACTTTTTCTTATGCAGCGCTCAGGCCCTGGGGCACTCGACCGCATTTTCACCCGTTTGGTTCCGCTGCTTGCGGCGCTCCTGCTGAACGGTTGTAGCAATGCTGCCTACTATGGGCAGCTGGCGCAGGGCCAGTGGCAGTTGCTGCGGGCGCGGCAGCCTGTAGAGCAGGTATTGGCCGACCCTGCTACCCCTGCACCCTTGCGCGCGCACCTGCAGCAGGCCGAAAAGGCGCGGCTGTTTGCCAGCCAGCAATTGAAACTGCCAAACAACCGCAGCTACCGGGTATACGCCGACCTTGGCCGCCCCTACGTGGTGTGGAATGTGTTCGCCACGCCCGAGTTGTCGTTGCAACCGGTAACGCACTGCTTTCCGATTGCCGGGTGCGTGGCGTACCGCGGCTACTACCAGCAAGGCGCGGCGCGAGGCGCGGCGGCGTTGATGCGTCAGGATGGCCTGGATGTGTACGTGGGCGGCGTGGAAGCTTATTCGACCCTGGGTTGGTTCGATGACCCGATTTTGTCGTCGATGGTGGGCTGGGGCGATGAGCGCCTGGCTACGTTGATCTTTCATGAACTGGCCCACCAGCGCTTCTATGTGCAGGACGATACCGAGTTCAATGAGTCGTTTGCCTCGTTCGTCGAGCAGGAAGGCACGCGGCAATGGCGTGCGGCGCGTGGGCTGGCGGCGGTTGGCGGGGATCAGGGAAAGCAGCGCGACCAGTTTATCCGCCTGGTGTTGGCCAGCCGTGAGCGATTGCAGGCGATTTATGCGGGGCCGTTGGATGATGCACACAAGCGCCGGGCCAAGCAGGCCGAGTTTGAGCGTTTGAGGCGTGAATACCGGCAGGTGCGTGATGGCCAGTGGGGCGGTGACAAGCGCTATGACGCCTGGATGTATGGGCCGATGAGTAATGCCAAGTTGTTGCCGTTCGGGCTATATGACCAGTGGGTGCCGGCGTTTGCGTCGCTGTTTCGTGAGGTGGGTGGGGATTGGGTTCGGTTTTACGCGCGGGTCGAGCATTTGGGGCGGTTGCCGATTGAAGAAAGGAAAGCGGCGCTGCAGCGTCTGATGGTTAGCTTTTGAGATTTTGGGGCCGCTTTTGCGGCCCATCGCGCCACAAGGCCCACAAAGGCCCTGCGTACGCCGATCGATGTGGGAGGGCCGGCTGCAAAGCAGCCCTGCTGGCCCTCAAGCCTTGCTAAAAGCCTGGTGCAAATCGGCTACCGTGGCGAAGTGGAAAGCGGGTTCTTCTGCCATCAGCTCTTCCCGGCTGCCAAACCCGTACCCCACCGCGACGGCCTGCAGCCCGTTGCTGCGCGCGCCGATCAGGTCATGCTTGCGGTCTCCGATCATCAGGGTGTGCGCCGGGTCCAGCCCTTCTTCATCCAGCAAATGGCGAATCAGCTCGACCTTGTTGGTGCGCGTGCCGTCCAGCTCACTGCCGTAGATCACCTTGAAGTGATGATCGAAAGCAAAGTGCCGAGCGATTTCGCGGGCGAACTCCCATGGTTTGGAGGTGGCAATGTACAGCGTGCGGCCCTGCCCGTTCAGGGCCTCAAGCAACTCCGGCACACCTTCGAACACGAGGTTTTCGTAAAGACCGGTCACGCGGAAGCGCTCGCGGTAGAAGTTCACCGCATCCCAGGCCTTGGCTTCATCGAAGCTGTAGAACTGCATGAAAGCCTGCAGCAGGGGTGGGCCGATGAAGTGTTCGAGGCGGGCCAGGTCCGGTTCGTCGATGCCCAGCTTGGCCAGGGCGTACTGGATCGAGCGAGTGATGCCCAGGCGTGGGTCGGTCAGGGTGCCGTCGAGGTCGAAGAGGATGTTTTGCTGGTGCATGTACAGGGTTCCACTTGAGTGCTGCGTGGCCTTCTTCGCGGGCGTGCCCGTGAATGCGGTCATTCTGGTTGATCGTAGCCTTCGGCCAGGTGCTGGTCCTTGAGCTTCACGTAGTTGCCGGCGCTGTAGGAGAAAAATGCGCGCTCCTTGTCGTTCAGCAGCCGGGCCTGTTTTACCGGGCTGCCCATGTACAGGTAGCCACTGACCAGGCGTTTGCCCGGCGGCACCAGGCTGCCGGCGCCAATGATCACTTCGTCCTCGACGATGGCACCATCCATGATGGTGCTGCCCATACCCACCAGGATACGGTTGCCCAGGGTGCAGCCATGCAGCATCACCTTGTGCCCGATGGTCACTTCGTCGCCGATGATCAGCGGGAAACCGTCCGGGTTGAAAGGCCCGGCGTGGGTAATGTGCAGCACGCTGCCGTCCTGCACGCTGGTGCGCGCGCCAATGCGGATGCGGTGCATATCGCCGCGCACCACGGTCAACGGCCAGACCGAACTGTCTTCACCGATCTCCACGTCGCCCAGCACCACCGCCGAACGGTCGACGAAGGCCCTGGGCCCAACTTTCGGAGTGTGTTGCTGGAAGCTGCGAATGGCCATGATAGCGTCTCTCATCTGTGCCGATAGGCAGGCTGCCTGCTGCGGTCGGCGTCGATTGTAATTAAGATGGGGCAGTGTTTCTTCTGCCAAGGTATCCAAACCGTGACTGCGAACAACCCGCTTCTGCAATCCCACGATCTGCCGCCCTTCTCGCAAATTCGTGCCGAACACGTGTTGCCGGCGATCGAAGCGATCCTGGCCGACAACCGTAAAGCCATTGCCGAGATCCTCGAAAAGCAGGGCAAGAACCCTACATGGGCCGGCCTGGTGCTGGCCATGGACGAACTGAACGACCGCCTGGGCGCTGCCTGGAGCCCGGTCAGCCACCTCAATGCGGTGTGCAACAGTGCCGAGTTGCGTGAGGCCTACGAGTCGTGCCTGCCGGCGTTGAGCGCCTACTCTACCGAACTGGGCCAGAACCGCGCGCTGTTCGAAGCCTACCAGGCGCTGATCGACAGCCCTGAGGCTGCCGGCTTCGACGTGGCGCAGAAGACTATCCTCGAGCACGCCCTGCGTGACTTCCGCCTGTCGGGTATCGACCTGCCGGCGGACAAGCAGCAGCGTTACGCCGAAGTGCAGAGCAAGCTCAGCGAGCTGGGCAGCCGTTTCTCCAATCAGCTGCTCGACGCCACCCAGGCATGGACCAAGCATGTTACCGACGAAGCTGCGCTGGCCGGCCTGACCGATTCGGCCAAGGCGCAGATGGCCGCTGCAGCCCAGGCCAAGGGCCTGGACGGCTGGTTGATCACCCTTGAATTCCCCAGCTACTACGCGGTGATGACCTACGCCAGTGACCGCGCCCTGCGCGAAGAGCTATACGCCGCCTACTGCACCCGCGCCTCCGACCAGGGCCCGAATGCCGGCCAGTTCGACAATGGCCCGGTGATGCGCGAAATCCTCGACCTGCGCCAGGAACTGGCCGAACTGCTGGGCTACAAGAACTACGCCGAGCTGAGCCTGGCCACCAAGATGGCCGAGTCCAGCGACCAGGTGCTGAGCTTCCTGCGTGACTTGGCCAAGCGTTCCAAGCCGTTCGCCGCCCAGGACCTGCAACAGCTCAAGGCCTACGCTGCCGAACAAGGCTGCCCCGAGCTGGCCAGCTGGGACGCCGGCTACTTTGGCGAGAAGCTGCGCGAGCAGCGCTACAGTGTGTCGCAGGAAGCCCTGCGCGCCTACTTCCCGATCGACAAGGTGCTGGGCGGCCTGTTCAGCATCGTGCAGCGCCTGTACGGCATCGAAATCGCCGAGCTCAAGGGCTTCGACAGCTGGCACCCAGACGTACGCCTGTTCGAGATCAAGGAGAACGGTCAGCACGTTGGCCGTTTCTTCTTCGACCTGTACGCCCGCGCCAACAAGCGTGGCGGCGCCTGGATGGACGGCGCCCGTGACCGTCGCCGCACTGCCGGTGGCCAGCTGCAGAGCCCGGTGGCCAACCTGGTGTGCAACTTCACCCCGGCCGCGCCCGGCAAGCCCGCCTTGCTGACCCATGATGAAGTCACCACCCTGTTCCACGAATTTGGTCACGGCCTGCACCACATGCTGACCCGCATCGAGCATGCCGGCGTGTCCGGCATCAACGGCGTGGCCTGGGATGCGGTCGAGCTGCCAAGCCAGTTCATGGAAAACTGGTGCTGGGAGCCGGAAGGCCTGGCACTGATTTCTGGTCACTACGAAACCGGCGCCGCCCTGCCCCAGGACCTGCTGGACAAGATGCTGGCCGCGAAAAACTTCCAGTCGGGCATGATGATGGTGCGCCAGTTGGAGTTCTCGCTGTTCGATTTCGAGCTGCACGCCAGCCATGGCGACGGCCGCAGCGTATTGCAGGTGCTCGAAGGTGTGCGTGACGAGGTGTCGGTCATGCGCCCGCCGGCTTACAACCGCTTCCCCAACAGCTTTGCGCACATTTTCGCGGGCGGTTACGCGGCCGGCTACTACAGCTACAAGTGGGCCGAAGTGCTGTCCGCTGACGCCTTCTCGCGCTTCGAGGAGGAAGGCGTGCTGAACGCCGAGACCGGCCGCGCCTTCCGCGAGGCGATCCTGGCCCGTGGTGGTTCGCGCGAGCCGATGGAGCTGTTCGTCGACTTCCGTGGCCGTGAGCCTTCCATCGATGCATTGCTGCGCCACAGTGGTCTCACCGAGGACGCTGCAGCATGAGTGAGGTAGCTGTGAACAAGACCAAGAAGCGCTTCATTGCCGGTGCCGTGTGCCCGGCGTGCAGCGAGCCCGACAAGCTGATGATGTGGAACGACGACGGCGTACCGCACCGCGAGTGCGTGGCTTGCGGCTTTACCGACACCCTCAACGAGCAGGGCTTGTCGGTGCCGAAGGAACTGGGCACGCGGGTCAACCACCTGGCGCCGAAAGCCGCGCCGGCCAAGGTGCAGACCGTGCAGTTCTTCCCAAATCCGAAGCTGAAAAAGCCGGCTGAGTAATCCTGTCATGCCGCCCGGGTGCAATGCCCGGGCAGGCATGGACAGGTGTTAGATAGTCAGGCCACCTGGCGCATGCTGGCCATGCAAGCTCTCTTGCTCATTTCTATCAGCAAGGTGATGCACCATGGCCAACCCTCTTCTGCAAGATAGCCATATCCCCGTCGATTACTCTTCCATCACCCTCGAAAACATGCAGGCGGCATTCGCTCACGTGCTGCAGGCACACGAGAACGGTGTCGAGCGCATCATCCGTGATCAACGAACCATGCCCACCTGGGATGACATGGTGCTGGCGGTGGATGGGCTGGATAGCCGGCTGCTGGCAGTGTTGTATGCCGCCTCACCACTGGTCGGCCGGGATACGGCGTGGGCCAACGCCATCATTGATTTCTACGGGAAAGTGACGGCGCGCTTCGAGCAAAAATTCGCCAACACGGTTTTGCATGACCTGTATGCACGCTTGGCCGGCAGTGACATCGGCAAGCAACTGGATGTCGGGAAGCGTGCCACTTTGCGTTGGCACCTGGACAAGTTCGCCGCTAGCGGGGCGTTACTCGACACCGCAGGCAAAGCGCATCTGGCAGACCTTCAAGCGCAGATTGGCACTGCACGCGAGGCGTTCCGCAGCAACATCGACCGGCCTGGGTTGAATATCACCGATGAAGCGGAGCTGAGCGGCATCCCGCAGCGGGTACGTGACGAATTGGCTGCAAGCGCACAGCAAGCAGGTAAGCAGGGCTGGTTGATTGCGTGTGACACGGTGACTACGCGTGAGGTGCTCAAACATGCTGCCAACCGACAGCTCCGTGAGCGTGTGTACCGGGCTTTTCACGCCCGTGGCGTCAGCCATGATCGGCAACAGGACAACCGCACGTATCTGCAGCAACAGGCGCAATTGCTTGAGGAGAAGGCCCTCCTGCTCGGTTATTCCGGCCATCTGGAGCAGAGCCTGCAGGTGAAAAGTGCCGGTTCGGTAGACCAGGTGCGCGGCTTTCTCCACGATCTGGCCGATCATGTGCGACCTGCCATGTTGCGGTGGCGTTCGCAGGTGGAGTGTTGGGCTGCCGAGCAGGGCCTGGGCAAACCCCAACCCTGGGATTTCGAGTACCTGCGGTGTGCTTCGCGCAGCGAGTTTCCTGCCGAAGCGCTGCGCGATTTTTTCCCGCTGAATACCGTTGTCAGTGCGTTGCAGCAATTGGCGCAGACGTTGTTTGGTGCAGTGCTGCAGCCCAAAGCGCTGCCTGTCTGGGATGACAGCGTGCAGCCGTTCGAGGTGTGGCAGGACAGCGCTTTCATTGGCTTTCTGTATCTGGATGCCGTGCAACACGCAGGCAAGCAGCCAGACGCGGTGTTCACCACCTATGTAAGGAATCGCCGGGTCGATGCAGAGGGTATCTGCCAGGCAGCCTCGGTGGTGGTGTTCAGTGATGTGCCGCAAGCGCTGTCAGGTTCGCAGCCGTTGCTCGATCATTTGTCACTGCGCAAGCTGTTCCATGAATTCGGCCATGCCCTGCACCACCTGCTGGTACGTACGACGAACCACGTCATGTCCAATGTGACCGAGCTGGGCACCGATGGTGTGGAGTTGTTCGGCAAGCTGTTCGAACGTTGGGTCTGGGACGCGGACTACCTGGTGGCGATCTCGGCGCGCACGCACGACGGCCACCAACTATCCCGCGAGCAAGCTGATGAGTGCCTGCGGCAGCTACGGCAGCAGGGCGTGGAGGAGATCGCGGGTGATCTATGCCTGGCGCTGTTCGACATGGACCTGCATGGCACACCAAACGATGGCAGGACCTTTGAACAGCGACTGGGTGATGCCCGCGCGCGTTGCGGTTACTGGCCACTCGCTGACTTTGAACATCCAGCGCATGCCTTCGACCACCTTGTGAACGGCTACGATGCGGGTTACTACGCCTACCTGTGGTCGGATGTGCATGCCTTCGATGTGTTCACCCGCTTCGAAGCCGAGGGCCTGTTGAGCGGAGCCACGGGGCGGGCACTGCAGGAAGCACTGTTCGCCCCAGGAGCATCGCGCCCATTGCGTGAAGGCATCGAGGCGTTTCTTGGGCGGCAATCGAGCCAGGCAGCGTATCTCAGCTGGCATGGCCTGAAGTAGTCAGACCAGAGGTGCTGGAAAGATACCGGCATGCGCGATACTGTATATGAATACAGTATTCAGGTGAGCCATGATTCCTCCAGCACCGCAAAAGGGCCGTGGCACGGCGCACAATCCACACAACCGCTTTGCCCCTGGTCATTCGGTGGCGGAGGATGATGGCTGGTACCAGGAAGTGCCGCAAACCCAGGGCACCGAGGTGCGGATCGAGACAGCCAAGTCGGTGATCAGCCGCAACACTTCACCCGACCTGCCTTTCGATCGTTCCATCAACCCTTACCGTGGCTGCGAGCATGGCTGCATCTACTGCTATGCCCGCCCCTCACACGCCTACTGGGACCTTTCTCCCGGCCTGGATTTCGAGACCAAACTGATTGCCAAGACCAACGCCGCAGAGGTGCTGGCACAGCAATTGAGCAAACCGGGCTACGTGTGCGCGCCGATCAATCTGGGCTCCAACACCGACCCGTACCAGCCGATTGAGCGGGAACAGTTACTGACCCGGCGCTTGCTCGAAGTGTTACTGCGTTTTCGTCACCCGGTGACCATTGTCACCAAGGGTTCACTGGTGCTGCGCGACCTCGACCTGCTGGCCGAGATGGCCCGCCAGCGCCTGGCACGAGTGATGATCAGCCTGACCACGCTGGACGACGGCCTCAAGCGCGTGCTCGAACCCCGAGCGGCCTCACCCGGTGCGAGGTTGAGGGCCATCCGGGTATTGCGTGAAGCGGGCGTACCGGTGGGTGTTTTGTGTTCGCCGATGATTCCGATGATCAACGACAGTGAGCTGGAACGCCTGTTGGAGGCGGCCAAGGAGGCTGGCGCACAGAGTGCGGCCTACATGATGTTGCGCCTGCCGCTGGAAGTGGCGCCGTTGTTTGAGCAGTGGTTGCAGGATCATTACCCGCAGCGGGCAGCGCATGTGTTGAGCCTGATCCGCCAGAGCCGTGGTGGCGAGCTGTATGACAGTCGGTTCGGTGTGCGTATGCGTGGTGAAGGGGTGTTTGCCGAGTTGCTGGCGCAGCGCTTTGCCAAGGCAATGAAACGGCTGGACTTCGAAGGGCGCGATGCGCAGGCGCTGGATTGCTCGGCGTTCTGCCCGCCGGGTGGGCAGATGGCGCTGTTCTGACATGAACCCACCCCCCCACAGGGGGCTGCGCATTGCTCACAACACAACTAATAACAACCAATAATTGCGCTAATACATATTGGCAGCTGATGTTTTTTTGCTATTATCCAGTTCCCGCCTTTTTCATCTAGAACGGCCGTTCTAGAGCCTTCGAATTAAGTTTCAGTTAAGTTTTCCCCGCTAGCGTAGGTAATAAGTCCACAGCGACTGTGATCTACGGCCCGTGCGTGTCATCTAAAACCCTGCATAGCCTGAATCTTTCACCGGTAAAATGGATTTACCTACACACCGTCAAGAGGATGAATCATGCCCGTCAAGGACCCATCCAAGGTCGTACCGCAGGTCCCCGCGGAAAGCGCCGATGCTGCCCTTAAGCACATCGTCGACGGCTTCCTGCGCTTTCACCATGATGTTTTCCCTGATCAGCAAGAGCTGTTCAAGAAGCTCGCCACCGCGCAAACACCACGCGCGATGTTCATCACCTGTGCCGATTCGCGCATCGTTCCCGAGCTGATCACCCAGAGCTCGCCAGGCGACCTGTTCGTGACCCGTAACGTGGGTAACGTGGTACCGCCTTATGGCCAGATGAACGGCGGCGTTTCCAGCGCCATCGAGTACGCCGTAATGGCGCTTAAAGTTCACCACATCATCATCTGTGGCCACTCCGACTGTGGTGCCATGCGTGCGGTACTCAACCCGCAGTCGCTGACCAAGATGCCTACCGTTGGCGCCTGGTTGCGCCACGCTGAAGTGGCCCGCACCGTGGTCGAGAACAACTGCTCCTGCGGCAGCGAACACGAGACGATGCAAGTGCTGACCAAAGAGAACGTCATCGCCCAGCTGCATCACTTGCGCACCCATCCTTCGGTGGCTTCGCGCCTGGCAGCCGGTGAGCTGTTCATTCATGGTTGGGTGTACGACATCGAGACCAGCAAGATCGAAGCCTACGACGCCGCCAGCGACAGCTTCCTGCCCTTGGCCGCGGGTGAACCCGTTCCCTGCGCCACTCCGAGAGGCCGCTACTAAGCGACCCGTCCGCCGCTAGAACCTTGATAGCCGGCTGCACCCTGCAGGGGTGTGGCACGGCATTCGGCTGCCTTGAATTCCCTGACTAACCTGCCGGCGTGCTCGCTGGCGGCCCGCGCCTGCGCGCTTGTCAGGGGCAAACGTGCCCACGGCCAGGGGAATGGCCGTGCGACTAGAGAAAGGAGAAACACGGTGAACATTACACAGTTGAAAGCGGCCCTGCCGCGTGAGTTGCTGGCGTCGGTGGTGGTCTTCCTGGTGGCCCTGCCGTTGTGCATGGGCATTGCGATCGCTTCTGGCATGCCGCCGGCAAAAGGCCTGATTACTGGGATTATCGGCGGCATTGTCGTCGGTTTCCTTGCTGGGTCGCCGTTACAGGTCAGCGGCCCCGCTGCCGGTCTGGCGGTACTGGTGTTCGAGCTGGTACGCCAGCACGGCATGGCCATGCTCGGGCCAATCCTGTTGCTGGCCGGCCTGTTGCAGTTGCTGGCCGGTCGCTTGCGCCTGGGCTGCTGGTTCCGCGTGACCGCGCCGGCGGTGGTTTACGGCATGCTCGCCGGGATTGGCGTGTTGATCGTGCTTTCGCAGGTGCATGTGATGTTCGACACCGCGCCGCAACCGTCGGGCCTGCAGAACCTGCTGGCGTTCCCGGCAACGTTGTCGGCAGCCCTGCCACAGGAGAGCACCGGCGCCGGCTGGATGGCCGGTGCGCTGGGCCTGGGGACCATCGCCATCATGTGGGGCTGGGAGCGCTTGCGGCCGCAGCGGCTGCGTTTCGTGCCGGGTGCATTACTCGGCGTGGCCAGCATGACCGCTATCAGCCTGTGGCTGGCCTTGCCGGTGAACCGCGTGCAAGTCCCGGCCGACCTGTCCGAGGCCATCGACTGGCTTCGTCCGGCGGACCTGATGCAGCTGGCCGACCCTGCCCTGTTGGTCGCCGCTTTTGCCCTGGCGTTCATTGCCAGCGCCGAAACCTTGCTGTCGGCCGCAGCAGTGGACCGCATGCACAGCGGCCAGCGCTCGGACTTCGACCGCGAACTGTCGGCTCAGGGCATCGGCAACATGCTGTGCGGGGTGCTGGGTGCCCTGCCGATGACCGGGGTAATCGTGCGCAGCTCGGCCAACGTCCAGGCCGGGGCGCAAACCCGGGCCTCGGCAATCTTCCATGGCTTGTGGTTGCTGGCCTTCGTGGTGGCGCTGAGCAGCGTGCTGCAGCAGATCCCGGTGGCGAGCTTGGCGGGGGTGTTGGTGTTTACCGGGGTCAAACTGGTCGACTTCAAGGCGTTTCGCGGGCTGGGCCGTTATGGGCGCATGCCGATGTTCACCTACGCGGCGACTGCGCTGGCGATCATCTTTACCGACCTGCTGACCGGTGTGCTGCTGGGCTTTGCCCTGACCTTGCTGAAGCTGGCGTTCAAGGCGGCGCGGCTGAAGATCAACCTGGTGAGCCTGGCCAAGGATGGGCACATGGAGCTGCGCCTCAGTGGCGCGGCGACCTTCCTGAAGGTGCCGGCGCTGACCCAGGTGCTGGATACCGTACCGGCGGGCACCACGCTGCATGTGCCGCTGGGGAACCTGAGCTATATCGACCACTCGTGCCTTGAGTTGCTGGAGGACTGGAGCCGCAGCAATTCTGCCAATGGGTCACGGTTGCTGATAGAGCAGCGGCGCCTGAAGCGTCGGATCGAGGGGCGGTTGCGGACTACGGCGGGGGTTGGGGCGTAGGAGCGGGTTTACCCGCGAATACGGTAGCGGCGGCAACGGTGATCGGCGGGTGGAGATTGGCCAGCAGGGCCGGCCCTTTCGCGGGTGAACCCGCTCCTACGATGGCCTGTGCCGAACCACCGATGCGTGTAATCGATGGCGGCGGCAACGGTGATCGGCGGGTGGAGATTGGCCAGCAGGGCCGGCCCTTTCGCGGGTAAACCCGCTCCTACGATGGCCTGTGCCGAACCACCGATGCGTGTAATCGATGGCGGCGGCAACGGTGATCGGCAGGTGGAGATTGGCCAGCAGGGCCGGCCCTTTCGCGGGTGAACCCGCTCCTACGATGGCCTGCGCCGAACCACCGATGCACCTAGGCCGTGACAGGTCTATCAGGCCGGCTGACCCAGCTCGACACCCAGTTGGCGCGACAGGCACGGCCAGCGCTTCCACGCCGCGCCAGTTGCCGGGCTGCTCAGCTTCTCTCGATAAGCCTCCACCGATTCAACCGCAAAGCTCTCGTCGTTGAGCATTTCGTCGACCGAGTGGTGCACCACTTCATCCAGCTGGTTGGCAAAGCTTTCGCCAATCAACTGGTGGGCAATCAGGTTGGCGACCGTGGTGTCGACCGGGATCAACGGCTGCTGGAAGTGGCGAATGTACAAGTCATTCACCTCTTCCACCAGGCGGTGCGCCAGGTACGCTTCATCCAGAAGGCAGTCCAGGCCTACATGCCCTTGCATCACGCTGGGCGGCTGCAGGAAGTAGGCTTCGGCAATTTTCAGTACAGGTTTGATCTGCGATTCGATCCCGGCTTCGCGGGCGACCTCGTGGGCGGCCTCCAGCAATTCCGGAACCTGATCGATGTAGGCGCTGACGAAGCGCGCCAAAGTACCCTGGGCGTCCTGCTCAGGCAGTTGGATCGAGGGGTGCAGGTGGGGCAGTTGCAGCTCGAGACGCTGTTTCAATTGGCCGGTCTGGCCTTCATGTTGATGGGCTTGGCTTACCTGCTCGCGTACAGCAGCGATGTTCATGACAACTCCAGGGACATTACGTTTCAAACGGAAGACACTAAATTAGCTCGGTATACAGAATACCTAAGACGTATTTGTTATAAGCCTCGCAAACGTGTGCGCTATCAGGCATATCGACGTGCCATTATTACGCCATGCCCTGTCAAGCACGCGGTTTTCCGGCCATTCGGCCATTTCATGAAGTTCATTTCACAGGCTTCATTGCGTGCCATTGGTCGCTGTCTATACTCCCGGTGAACGTGATTCGTTGATGAGGCCCGACTGCTTTTAGCAGGGGCTCGGTCGTCGAAGCCATGCAGTCTTGACCGCCGTTCCCTCTTGCCGCAGGCCACGCCTCCGGGACAACAAGAATTAGAAGGGGAACCCGCAATGATGCGACATCCACATGTCTGGATGGGCCTCCTGTTGTGGTCGGTTTTTGGCCAGGCAAACGCCGCCTGGACCGTGAACATGCACCCAGGGGCGACGGAAGTCTCCAACGCCGTCTTCGACCTGCACATGACCATCTTCTGGATCTGCGTGATCATCGGCATCGTGGTGTTTGGCGCGATGTTCTGGTCGATGGTCATCCACCGCCGCTCCACTGGCCAGCAGGCCGCGCATTTCCACGAGCACACGTGGGTGGAAATTCTCTGGACGGTGGTGCCCTTCCTGATTCTGGTGGTGATGGCCATTCCGGCTACCAAGACCTTGATCGACATCTATGACGCCAGCGAGTCGGACATCGACGTCCAGGTCACCGGCTACCAGTGGAAATGGCACTACAAATACCTGGGCCAGGACGTGGAGTTCTTCAGCAATCTGGCCACCCCCACCGACCAGATCCACAACAAGGCGCCGAAGGATGAGCATTACCTGCTGGAAGTCGACCAGCCGCTGGTGCTGCCGGTGGGCGCGAAAGTGCGCTTCCTGGTCACTGCTGCCGATGTGATCCACTCCTGGTGGGTGCCGGCCTTCGCGGTCAAGCGCGACGCCATCCCAGGCTTTGTCAACGAAGCCTGGACCCGTATCGAAAAGCCAGGCATCTACCGCGGCCAGTGCACCGAGCTGTGCGGCAAGGACCACGGCTTCATGCCGGTGGTGGTCGAGGTCAAGTCCAAGGCCGATTACGACACCTGGCTGGGCGAGCGCAAGGCTGAAGCCGCCAAGCTCAAGGAGCTGACCAGCAAGGAATGGACCCTGGAAGAGCTGGTGGAGCGCGGCGACAAGGTCTACCACACCGCCTGCGTGGCCTGTCACCAGGCCGAAGGCCAGGGCCTGCCGCCAATGTTCCCGGCGCTCAAGGGCTCGAAGATTGCCACCGGGCCGAAGGAAGGCCACCTGAGCATTGTCTTCCATGGCAAGCCCGGCACGGCCATGGCCGCTTTCGGCAAGCAGCTGTCGGAAGTCGACATCGCTGCTGTGGTCACCTACGAGCGCAATGCCTGGGGCAACAACAAAGGCGACATGGTGACGCCGAAGGACGTGCTGGCGCTGAAGCAGGCAGAAGCCAAGTGAACCGGGTTACTCGCGGCAATCAATGGATTGCAGGAGACAGGACATGAGTGCAGTGATCGACGACCACGCCCACGGCCACGACCATGCGCACGGCCCGGCCAGGGGCCTGATGCGCTGGGTGCTGACCACCAACCATAAAGACATCGGCACGATGTACCTGTGGTTCAGTTTCATCATGTTCCTGCTGGGTGGCTCGTTTGCCATGGTGATCCGCGCTGAGCTGTTCCAGCCGGGTTTGCAGATCGTGGAGCCGGAATTCTTCAACCAGATGACCACCATGCATGGCCTGATCATGGTGTTCGGCGCGGTGATGCCGGCCTTCGTCGGCCTGGCCAACTGGATGATTCCGCTGATGATCGGTGCGCCCGACATGGCACTGCCACGGATGAACAACTTCAGCTTCTGGCTGCTGCCGGCGGCCTTCCTGCTGCTGGTATCGACCCTGTTCAGCCCGGGCGGAGGGCCGAACTTTGGCTGGACGTTCTACGCACCGCTTTCCACCACCTATGCGCCAGCCAGCGTCACTTTCTTCATCTTCGCCATCCACCTGATGGGTATCAGCTCGATCATGGGGGCGATCAACGTGATTGCCACCATCCTCAACCTGCGTGCCCCCGGCATGACGCTGATGAAAATGCCGCTGTTCGTCTGGACCTGGCTGATTACCGCGTTCCTGCTGATTGCGGTGATGCCAGTACTGGCCGGCGTGGTAACCATGATGCTGATGGATATCCACTTCGGTACCAGCTTTTTCAGTGCCGCAGGTGGCGGTGACCCGGTGCTGTTCCAGCATGTGTTCTGGTTCTTCGGTCACCCTGAGGTGTACATCATGATCCTGCCCGCTTTCGGTGCGGTCAGCTCGATCATCCCGGCGTTCTCGCGCAAGCCGCTGTTCGGTTATACCTCGATGGTGTATGCCACCGGCGCCATTGCCTTCCTCTCATTCATCGTCTGGGCCCACCATATGTTCGTGGTCGGCATCCCGGTGGTCGGCGAGCTGTTCTTCATGTACGCCACCATGCTGATTGCCGTGCCCACCGGGGTGAAGGTATTCAACTGGGTCAGCACCATGTGGGAAGGTTCGCTCACCTTCGAAACGCCGATGCTGTTCGCCATCGCCTTTGTCATCCTGTTCACCATCGGTGGTTTCTCCGGGTTGATGCTGGCGATCGCCCCGGCGGACTTCCAGTACCACGACACTTACTTCGTGGTGGCGCATTTCCATTACGTACTGGTGCCTGGTGCAATTTTCGGCATCTTTGCCTCGGCCTACTACTGGCTGCCGAAATGGACCGGCCACATGTACGACGAAACCCTCGGCAAACTGCACTTCTGGCTGTCGTTCGTCGGCATGAACATGGCCTTCTTCCCCATGCACTTCGTAGGCTTGGCCGGCATGCCACGGCGCATCCCCGACTACAACCTGCAGTTCGCCGATTTCAACATGGTGTCGTCGATCGGCGCGTTCATGTTCGGCGCCACGCAGATCTTCTTCCTGTTCATTGTCATCAAGTGCATCCGCGGTGGCGCGCCGGCACCGGCCAAACCCTGGGATGGCGCCGAGGGCCTTGAGTGGTCGATACCCTCGCCTGCGCCCTACCACACCTTCCAGACACCCCCGGAAGTGAAATAGGAACCCGCCATGAACGGCCTGTCGGTGAAACGCCTGGTAACGCGCCTGTTGATGCTGACGGTGGTGATGTTCGCCTTCGGCTTCGCGCTGGTGCCGATCTACGACGTCATGTGCAAAGCGTTCGGTATCAACGGCAAGACCGGCGGCCAATACGAAGGTAGCCAGGTCAGTGACCCGACGCGTGCTGTGCGGGTGCAGTTCATGTCGACCAATGCCAGCGACATGGTCTGGGACTTCTACTCCACTGCCGACCAGCTGGAGGTCAACCCGGGGGCGGTGAACCAGATGATCTTCATTGCCCACAACCCGACCAACCGGCCGATGAGTGCGCAGGCAATACCCAGCATTACCCCGGCCGAGGCCGCGGCCTACTTCCACAAGACCGAGTGCTTCTGCTTTACCCAGCAGGTGCTGCAGCCCGGCGAACGCATCGAGATGCCGGTGCGCTTCATCGTCGACCGCGACCTGCCGGCCAGCGTGAAGCACCTGACACTGGCCTACACCTTGTTCGACATCACCGCTCGCCACCCGCCGGTCGCGCACGTTGCGGCGCAGGACGTCCAGGGCGCCCGTTAAGGGAAGGAGAACAGCAATGGCAAGTCATGAGCACTACTACGTTCCGGCGCAGAGCAAATGGCCGATCATCGCCACCATCGGCATGTTCATCACGGTATTCGGCCTGGGCACCTGGTTCAACGACATGAAGGCGGGCCACCCGGATTCGCACGGGCCGCTGATCTTCTTCGTGGGTGCGTTGTTTCTGGCCTACATGCTGTTCGGCTGGTTTGGGTCAGTGGTCAAGGAGAGCCGCGCCGGGTTGTACAGCCCGCAGCTGGATCGCTCGTTCCGCTGGGGCATGAGCTGGTTCATCTTCTCTGAAGTGATGTTCTTCCTGGCGTTCTTCGGCGCGCTGTTCTATGTCCGCGTACTGGCGGGGCCGTGGCTGGGAGGCGAAGGGGCCAAAGGTGTTGCGCACATGCTGTGGCCAACCTTCGAATTCACCTGGCCGCTACTGCACACCCCCGATCCCAAGCTGTTCCCACCCCCCAAGGAAGTGATCGACCCGTGGCACCTGCCGCTGATCAACACCATCCTGCTGGTCAGTTCCAGTGTGACAATCACCATTGCCCACCACGCCTTGCGCCGTGACCACCGCGGCCCGCTGAAATTCTGGATGGCGCTGACCATTGTCCTGGGCATCAGCTTTATCGCACTGCAGGCCTTCGAGTACCACGAGGCCTATACCAAGCTGGGGCTGACACTGGGTTCAGGGATCTACGGTGCGACGTTTTTCATGCTTACCGGGTTTCACGGCGCCCACGTGACATTGGGCACGATCATTCTGATCGTGATGTTCGTGCGCATTCTACGCGGGCATTTCAACCCGGAAAAACACTTCGGCTTCGAGGCAGCCAGTTGGTACTGGCACTTCGTCGATGTGGTGTGGGTGGGGTTGTTCATCTTTGTCTATGTGTTGTGAATACGAAAACCCTGTAGGGGCGGGTGAGCGCTTCAGAAAGGGGCGTGGGAGACCAGCTGACCGCTGATCAAGCCCCAGGCGACCAGGCCTATGGTCAAGGCTGCCAGGGTGACCCGTACGGTCAGGGCCTTGAGCAGACGGGTCGAGTTTTCATCATCCTTGACCAGAAACACCAGGCCACTGAACAGGCTGGCAATCGTGGCCAACAGCATCAGGACAATCGCGGCCTTGAGCATGGCGTTACTCCGGGGGGATGCGGTGATGTGGATAAGTATAGCGAGGCGCCCGTGAGGCCGTTTCGCCCAGGCTGGGTACCGACGCTGGTGGTGCTTGCACTGCTGCCGGGGCTGATTGCGCTTGGTTGCTGGCAACTCGGCCGTGCCGAGGAAAAGCGCGTGCTGCTGGCCACCTATGCAGAACGGCGAATTGAAGCGCCGATCGCCACCGCCCAGCTCCTCTCGAAAGAAGACAACGCCTTCCGCCGCGTGCACCTGTATGGCCGCTTCGACGCCGAGCATAGCGTGCTGCTGGACAACCGCATGCGCGACGGCAAAGCCGGTGTCGAGCTGCTGCAGCCTTTCCACGACCAAGCCAGCGGCCTGTGGTTGCTGATCAATCGTGGCTGGCTGCCATGGCTGGACCGCCGGGTGCCGGTGCACTTCGAAACCCCTGCCCAGGCCTTGGCGCTGGATGCCTCTGTGTATGTCGCGCCCGGTAGCACCTTCCAGCTGCACCCGGACCCCATCGGCGGGCAATGGCCGCATCTGTTGACCGCTATCGATGCCGCGCAGCTATGGCAACAGCTTGATCGCGAAGGCTTCGCCCAGGAATTGCGCCTTGAGGCGGGTCCTGCGAGCTATCGCCTGGACTGGCCGGTTGTCGCCATGAGCCCCGAAAAACACGTGGGCTACGCCGTGCAGTGGTTTGCCCTGGCTACCGCTCTGGTTCTGCTCTACCTCTACTTCGGCTGGCACCAAACAAAGGAGAAACGCCATGGCCACCGCCACTCCACTGGACGTGCCTGAACGTAGCAAGCCCAGAGCCCGCGGGCGTTTGCAGCTGTTGCTGATCCTGCTGGTGGTGCTTGGGCCGATGGTTCTGGCCACCAGCATGTACAAACTCAAATTCTGGGTACCGGAAGGCCGCAGCTACCATGGCGCCATGATTGGCAATGGGGAAAGCCGTGCCGATCTCGGCGTGGGGGGGCAGGACGATCGCTGGCAGTTGCTGGTCAGCGCACCCCAGGCCTGCACCGAAGACTGTCAGCGCCTGGTGTACCTGGCTCGGCAGATTCAGGTCGGGCTGGGGCGTGATGCCAGCCGCGCCAGCCATGCGCTGGCCGCTGCCCAGCCGCTGAGTGCCGACTACCAGGCACTGCTCGGCCGCGAGTACCCGCAGTTGCAGCGCTACCCGCTGGATGCGCAACGTTATCAGCAGAAGGTTGTCGAGCCCGGCCCGCAGCTGTGGATCGTCGACCCGCACGGCAACCTGGTGCTGCGCTACGACGGCAAGGTCAACGGCAAGCATGTGCTGGATGACCTGCGCCACCTGCTCAAGCTGTCCAATATCGGCTAGGAGCCTGCCATGGCCAGACCTGGATTTCGCCTTGCTGTGTTCGCCACCCTGCTGGCACTGCTGGTCGTCCTGCTCGGTGCCTATACCCGCCTGACCCACGCCGGCCTCGGTTGCCCCGACTGGCCCGGGTGCTATGGCTTTATCAGCGTGCCAAAGAGTGACGCGCAGTTGGCCCATGCCGAGCTGTACTTTCCTGAGCACCCGGTGGAAGCTGCCAAGGGCTGGGCCGAGATGGTCCACCGCTACTTTGCCGGTAGCCTGGCCGTGGTGATCGCCCTGCTCGCGTTCCAGGCAATGCGCCGGCATGCCCGCGATGGGCAGCCTTATCGCCTGCCGATGCTGCTACTGGGTGTGGTGCTGGCCCAGGCAGCCTTCGGTATGTGGACGGTTACCCTGAAGCTATGGCCGCAGGTGGTCACGGCGCACTTGCTGGGTGGCTTTACCACGTTGAGCTTGCTGTTCCTGTTGTCTCTGCGTCTGTCCCGGGCCTTTGCGCCCTTGCCGAAACTGCCGCTGAGCCTGCGCCGGATCGCTGCGCTGGCGCTGCTGGTGGTAATCGGCCAGATCGCCCTGGGCGGTTGGGTCAGCGCCAACTACGCAGCCGTGGCCTGCATCGACCTGCCGACCTGCCATGGCCAGTGGTGGCCAGCGGCGGACTTCAGCAACGGCTTCCACCTTACCCAGCACGTCGGCCCCAATTACCTTGGCGGGCAGTTGGACAGTGATGCGCGCACGGCCATCCACATCAGCCACAGGCTGGGCGCGTTGCTGGTGACCTGCGTGCTGTTGATGCTCAGCTGGAAGCTGCACCGCTGTGGCCTCCCCGGCCTGGCGCGGCTGGTGCTGCTGGCGCTGGCCCTGCAAGTGGGCCTGGGCATCAGCAACGTGGTGTTCCACCTGCCGCTGGCGGTGGCTGTTGCGCACAATGCCGGCGGGGCGATGCTGCTGCTGAGCATGGTGCTGGTGAACTACCGCATTCGAGTGGTCGACAAGGTTCGTATGGGTGTCGGCCATGGTTGGCGTCTGCGGCCGGTGGTCGGGGTGGGCATTTCCCATCATATGAGGAACGACTCGTGGCGACGCTTCTAAGCGTACGACGGGCCCGCTGGCGCGATTACCTTGAGCTGACCAAGCCCAAGGTGGTGGTGCTGATGCTGATCACCTCGCTGGCGGGCATGTTCCTGGCCACCCGGGCGGGCGTCAGCTGGAGCGTGCTGTTGTTCGGCAACCTGGGCATCGGTCTGTGCGCGGGTGGCGCAGCGGTGGTCAATCATGTGGTGGATCGGCGCATCGATGCGCTGATGGCACGCACCCACAAACGGCCTTTGGCTCAAGGCCGAGTCGAGCCTCTGCCGGCGCTGTTGTTCGCCTTGGCCCTGGCGCTGCTGGGCATGGTCCTGCTGCTGGTGTTCACCAACGCCCTCACCGCCTGGCTGACCCTGGCCTCATTACTCGGTTATGCGGTGCTCTACACCGGCTTTCTCAAGCGCGCCACGCCACAGAACATCGTCATCGGTGGCCTGGCCGGGGCCGCTCCGCCGTTGCTCGGCTGGGTGGCGGTAAGTGGCCATGTCAGCGCCGAACCCTTGCTGCTTGTGCTGATCATTTTCGCCTGGACCCCGCCGCATTTCTGGGCGCTGGCCATCCACCGCAAGGAGGAATACGCCAAGGCCGATATCCCGATGTTGCCGGTGACCCACGGCGAGCGCTACACCAAACTGCATATCCTGCTGTACACCCTGATCCTGCTGGCGGTGAGCCTGCTCCCGTATGCCATCCACATGAGTGGCCCGCTGTACCTGGCCTGTGCCCTGGGCTTGGGCCTGCGCTTCCTGCATTGGGCCTGGGTGTTGTACCGTAGCAGCCGGCCGCACGCGGCGATCGGCACCTTCAAGTACTCTATCGGCTACCTGTTCGCGCTGTTCATTGCGTTGCTTCTTGACCACTACCTGTTGCTGAACCTATGACCCGAACCCAGAAAACCGTCTTCATCCTCGTTGCCCTGGTCGCGTTGATCCTGGGCCTGACCGTCAACAAGGTGCTTAATGGTCGTGACCAGCCCAACCCTGCCGAGCTGATCGATGCGGGCATCATCCTGCTGCCGCAGAGCCGAGCCGTGGCTGATGTCACCATGACCAACCAGGACGGCCAGCCGGTGCAGATGGATGACCTCAAGGGCAAATGGTCGCTGCTGTTCTTTGGCTACACCTACTGCCCGGACATCTGCCCGACCACCCTGGCCCAGCTGCGCCAGGTGAAGAGCGAGCTGCCCAAGGATGCCGTCGACCGGCTGCAGGTGGTGTTGGTGAGCGTGGACCCTAACCGCGACACGCCGAACCAGCTGAAGCAGTATCTGGGCTATTTCGACAAGGAATTTGTCGGCGTGGCGGGGTCGATCGAGGATACCCAGAAGCTGGCCAATGCCTTGAGCATTCCGTTCATTCCGGCGGATACCAGCAAGCCGGGGTATACCGTGGATCACAGCGGTAACCTGGCGATTGTCGGGCCGGATGGGCGACAGCGTGGGTTCATTCGGGCGCCGTTCAACAACCAGAAGCTGGGGGCGCAGTTGCCGGGGCTGGTCAAGCGGGATTGAGAGTGCTGGGCCTGCTGCGCAGGCCTTTCGCGACACAAGGCCACGGATCGGCGTACGCCTTACTTTGTGGGAGCGGCCTTGCGTCGCGAAAGGGCCGCAAAGCGGCCCCGGGGATGTTGGCTCAGAACGCCGGAACCACAGCGCCTTTGTACTTCTCGATGATGAACTGCTTCACCTCAGGCGAGTGCAGTGCAGCCGCCAGTTTCTTCATGTCGTCCGAGTCCTTGTTGTCCGGGCGGGCAACCAGGATGTTCACGTAAGGCGAGTCGCTGCCCTCGATGGCCAGCGCGTCTTTTTCCGGGTTCAGCTTGGCTTCCAGCGCGTAGTTGGTGTTGATCAGGGCAGCATCTACCTGGGTCAGCACACGCGGGATGGTGGCGGCTTCCAGCTCACGGAACTTCACGTTTTTCGGGTTCTCGGCAACATCCTTCACGGTCGACAGGATGTTCTTGTTGTCCTTGAGCTTGATTACGCCAGCCTTGTCCAGCAGCAGCAAGGCGCGGCCGCCGTTGGTGGCGTCGTTGGGGATGACCACGGTGGCGCCGGAGGACAGCTCGTCCAGCTTCTTGATCTTGGACGAATACACGCCCAGTGGCTCGATGTGCACGCCTGCCACGCTCACCAGCTGGGTACCCTTGGCCTTGTTGAACTCATCCAGGTAAGGCTGGTGCTGGAAGAAGTTGGCGTCCAGGCGCTTTTCGGCCACCTGCACGTTCGGCTGGATGTAGTCGGTGAATTCCTTGACCTTCAGCTCTACGCCTTCTTTCGCCAGTTGTGGTTTGACGAAGTTGAGGATCTCGGCGTGCGGCACCGGGGTGGCGGCGACGGTCAGGGTATCGGCCTGGGCCGAGAAGGCCGCGACAGCGGCAGCGACAGCAAGCAGCTTCTTCATTGATCACTCCTTGTGAGGGCCGCGACGGCCCCCGAACGGGTCGGCCTGGCCGACCCCATTGGGGTTATTTACGGGAAAAATGCACGACCAGTTTGTCGCCCACGCTCTGCAGTACTTGAACCAGTATCAGCAGCAGTACCACAGTCACTACCATCACATCGGTCTGGAAACGCTGGTAACCGAAGCGGATAGCCAGGTCACCAAGGCCACCGGCACCCACCACACCGGCCATGGCGGTGTAAGAAACCAGGGTGATGGCGGTTACGGTAATGGCCGCGAAGATGCCCGGACGGGCTTCCGGCAGCAGCGCACTGGTGATGATCTGGCGGGTGGTGGCGCCCATCGACTGGGTGGCTTCGATGATGCCGCGGTCCACTTCACGCAAGGCGGTTTCAACCAGGCGTGCAAAGAACGGCGTGGCACCCACTACCAGCGGCGGGATGGCGCCTGCAACGCCCAGCGAGGTACCGGTGATCAGCACGGTGAACGGGATCATCACGATCAGCAAAATGATGAATGGCAGCGAGCGCAGGATGTTGACCACCAGCGACAGCAGCGCATAGACGCCTTTCTGTTCGAACATCTGCTTTGGCCCGCAGAGGAACAGCAACACGCCCAGTGGCAGGCCCAGCAGCACGGTGAAGAACAGCGAGCCGAACAGCATGATCATGGTATCGACGGTGGCCAGCCAGATTTCGGCCCAGTCGACGTTGGCAAAGAAATTCAGGGCGTCCATCAACGCAGTACCTCCATATGTACGTCAGCTGCCTTGAAGCGGGCGAACGCCGCTTCCATGTCTCCGCCGATCAGGGCGAGAGTGAGCTGGCCATAGGGGACATCCTTGATGCGGTCGATACGCCCGGCGAGGATGCTGTAGTCGACACCGGTTTCGCGGGCCACGGTGCCCAGCAGCGGCGCGTAGGTGGCGTCGCCCTGGAAGGTCAGGCGTACGATGCGGCCTGGCACGTGGGCAAAGTCGTCGCGCTGCTCGCCTTCGTCGACCTGCTCGTCTTCCTGGACGAAGCGCTTGGTGGTGGGGTGCTGCGGGTGCAGAAACACCTCGGCCACCGAGCCTTGCTCGACGATCTGACCGGCGTCCATCACGGCCACGCGGTCGCAGACACGGCGGATCACGTCCATCTCGTGGGTAATCAGCACGATGGTCAGCTTCAGTTCACGGTTGATCTCGGCCAGCAGTTGCAGGACCGAGGCCGTGGTTTGCGGGTCGAGGGCACTGGTGGCCTCGTCGCATAGCAGAATCTTTGGGTTGGTGGACAGGGCGCGGGCGATGCCGACGCGCTGCTTCTGGCCGCCGGACAGCTGCGCCGGGTACTTCTTGGCGTGGTCTGACAGGCCAACGCGAGCCAGTAGCTCGGTGACACGCTTGTCGATTTCGCTGCGCGACAGCTCACCGGCCAGGGCCAGTGGCAGGGCGACGTTGTCGGCGACGGTCTTGGAGGCCAGCAGGTTGAAGTGCTGGAAAATCATCCCGACCTGCTGGCGGAAGCCGCGCAACTGGCTGGCATTGAACGCGGTGACGTCTTCGCCGTCGACGATGATCGTGCCGCCGGAGGGTTCCTCCAGGCGGTTGATCAGGCGCAGCATGGTGCTTTTGCCAGCGCCGGAATGGCCGATCAGGCCGAACACCTGGCCATCTTCGATGGTCAGGCTGGTCGGATTCAGTGCGGGGATTTCCCTACCGGCAACGCGGTAGGTTTTATGTACCTGTTGGAACTCGATCACGTAGCGAACCTTGTGGGGCGCATTGAAATTTGGGTCAGCGGTTAGCTGGGGTCGCGCATTTTAGCCTTTTCCCATAGCTGTTCTTAGCATTTATTTCGTCATGCACCAATCCATCGGGCATATCGCGACAACCGGTAATCCTGATTGAACGCTCGGCAACGCCCTCCAGTCACTACTTGCACAAGCCCTGAACGGGCACGCCTTAAGACTGATGAGGAGAGCCGATCATGCCCAGCAAGAAAACGGATGCGCCCAAGCACAGTGAGGCCGCCGGTACCCAGACCCCTGACAGGGCCAACACCAATGCCAAGCTGCAGAGCCTGGAGGCCGACCGCAGCGATGCGACCGGGCATGCGCTGCGGACCAACCAAGGCGTGCGCATTGCTGACAACCAGAACTCCCTCAAGGCGGGTGATCGCGGGCCTTCGCTACTTGAAGACTTCATCATGCGCGAGAAAATCACCCACTTTGACCATGAGCGTATCCCCGAGCGCATCGTGCACGCCCGCGGTACCGGGGCACATGGGTTCTTCCAGAGCTATGGCGACCACGCTGAGCTGACCAAGGCCGGTTTCCTGCAAGATCCGGAAAAGATCACCCCGGTTTTTGTCCGCTTCTCGACGGTTCAGGGCCCACGCGGTTCTGGCGACACGGTGCGAGATGTGCGGGGCTTTGCCGTCAAGTTCTATACAGATGAAGGCAATTTCGACTTGGTCGGCAACAACATGCCGGTGTTTTTCATCCAGGATGCCATCAAGTTCCCCGATTTTGTCCACGCGGTGAAGCCAGAGCCCCACAACGAGATACCGACCGGCGGTTCGGCTCATGACACCTTCTGGGATTTCGTCTCGCTGGTGCCGGAGTCGGCCCATATGGTCATGTGGGCCATGTCTGACCGCGCCATCCCGCGCAGCCTTCGAATGATGGAAGGCTTTGGCGTGCATACCTTCCGCCTGATCAATGCCGAGGGCGTGGCCAGCTTCGTCAAGTTTCATTGGAAACCACGCCAGGGCGTGCATTCCCTGCTGTGGGACGAAGCCCAGAAACTGGCGGGCAAGGACACCGACTTCCAGCGCCGTGACCTATGGGAAGCCATCGAAACCGGTGACTACCCCGAATGGGAACTGGGCGTGCAGATTGTGCCTGAGGCAGACGAACACAAATTCGACTTCGACCTGTTGGACCCGACCAAGATTATCCCGGAGGAACTGGTACCCGTCACGCCGCTGGGCAAGATGGTGCTCAACCGCAACCCGGACAATTTCTTTGCCGAGGTCGAACAGGTGGCGTTCTGCCCAGGCCATATCGTGCCAGGTATCGACTTTACCAACGACCCGCTGCTGCAGGGCCGGCTGTTCTCGTACACCGATACCCAGATCAGCCGACTGGGTGGGCCGAACTTCCACCAGATCCCGATCAACCGGCCGGTAGCGCCGAACCACAACAACCAGCGTGATGCGCTGCACCAGCACGTCGTGCACAAGGGCCGGGCTTCCTACGAGCCCAACTCGATTGACGGCGGCTGGCCGAAGGAAACCCCGCCTGCGGCGCAAGACGGCGGCTTCGAGAGCTATCAGGAGCGTATCGATGCGCACAAGATTCGCCAGCGCAGTGAGTCGTTCGGCGATCACTTCTCGCAGGCCCGGCTGTTCTTCCAGAGCATGAGCCCGACCGAGCAACAGCACATCATCAAGGCTTACAGCTTCGAGTTGGGCAAAGTGGAGCGTGAACATATCCGCGCCCGGGAAGTGAATGAAATTCTCGCCAACATCGACCTGAAGCTGGCAGCGGCAGTTGCGGCCAACCTGGGCCTTCCTGGGCCGAAAGCGGGTACGGTGAAGGTGAAGGGTAGCCAGCTGGCGCAATCGCCTGCGTTGAGCCAGATGAACCACCCAGGTTCGGTGGGTATCAAGGGGCGCAAGATTGCTGTGCTGGTGGCAGATGGCGTGGACGCTGCCAGCGTGGACAAACTGGTCAAGGCCCTGGAAGCGCACAGTGCCCGGCCGATGCTTTTGGGGCCGACCTCGGCGCCGGTGAAGGCGGCGGATGGCAAGCAACTGCCGGTAGCTGCGTCGATGGAGGGGATGCCTTCGATCATGTTCGACGGGATTGTCGTGCCAGCGGGCAAGGCCTCTACGGATGCGCTGGCGGCTAGCGGATTGGCCAAGCACTTCGTGCTGGAGGGTTACAAGCACCTGAAGGCGCTGGTGCTGACCAAGGAATTGGCGAAAGCGTTGGGGCTCAAGGAGGACAAGGGGCTGTTGCTCGGGGATGAGCAGAAGGCAGTGGATGCCTTTGTCAAAGCGGTAGAAGGCCACCGGGTGTGGGAGCGGGAGGCGGCGGCTGAAGCTGTTCCTGCCTGATAACGCCGCTTCGCGGGTAAACCCGCTCCTGCATCGGCCGTGTAGGAGCGGGTTTACCCGCGAAGCTTTTACTGCTGATGCGGGACCAGCACCACCTGCGCCGGCAGCGAGCGCTGGATCTGATGCTTCTGCTTCAGCTCAAACCCACTGTCAATCTTGCGCACGCGCTTTTCCAGCAAGGTCTTCAGCCAAGGTGCATCCTCGGTGCGCGGTACCTGGAATACCACTTCACACTGGTAACTCACCACATCGGCGGCAATGTCGTCCAGTTGGCGGCGCAGCGCGCGGCTGTCAGTGGTCTTCAAGGCCACCACGGTACTTGGCGCTGTCGGGTCGATGATGCGTGCCTTGGGCTTGGCTTCGGCGGCTTTCAGCGCAGCTTCAGCCTTTTCCAGCTCGGCCTTGCGGGCCTGGGTCACGGCATCCCCGCCGGTCACCGCTGGCGCCTGCGGCATCAGTGCCCGGGCACGGGCCAGCGCGGTAGCTGCCGCGTTCACATCGCCCTTCTGCAGGACGATCTGGCTACGTTGCAGGTAAGCTTCGGCCAGTTGGCGCTGGTATTGTTCCAGGCGTGCATCATCCGGCGACTGGGCCTGCAGAGCTGCAAGCTGGTCTTCGGCGGTAGCCAGCTCGTTGCTGGCGATGTTCTGTTGCAACTGCTGCCAGGCATCTGCTTGAGCAGGTGCGGTGGCCTGTTCGACCGGCGCATTGGAACAGGCAGCCAGGATCAGGGAAAACGCGGCAACAAGCAGATAACGGGAGGCGAACGGCTTCATTCCTGCGACTCTCTATTTGCGCAAAAAGCGAGCAAGTCTACACCCAGGTGCGCACGCTCGAAAATAGGCCTTACAGACCCTTTACGGGCCGAAGGTTTCAAGGCGTGCCTGCACACGCCTTGCTTTTCAGCGTTTTGGCAGGGCCAGGCTCAGCAAGAATAGCACTGCGGCGCAGACCACGATCGAGGGCCCGGCGGGGGTGTCCTTGAACCAGGACATGGCCAGGCCGCCGCAGACCGCGGTGACACCCAGCAGGCTGGCACCCAGGGCCATCTGCTCTGGTGAGCGGGCGTGGCGCTGTGCCGCAGCGGCAGGAATGATCAGCAGTGAGGTAATCAGCAACACGCCAACGATTTTCATGGCAACCGCAATCACCACCGCGATCAGCAGCATCAGCGCCATGCGCAAGCCGGCCACGGGCAGGCCTTCAACCATGGCCAGTTCTTCGTGCACGGTAACCGCCAGCAGCGGCCGCCACAGCGCAGCGAGCAGCAGCAGGACCAGCGCACTGCCACCGAGGATCCAGGCCAGGTCGGTGGTGCTAATGGCCAGCAGATCGCCGAACAGGTAAGCCATCAGGTCGATGCGCACATCGTGCATGAAGCTCAGCACCACCAAGCCCAGCGACAAGGTGCTGGGGGCCAGGATACCCAGGAGGGTGTCGGAGGCCAGCGGCTGGCGTTGCTGCAATGTCACCAGCAGGATCGCCAGCAACAGGCAGCCCACGGTTACCGCCAGTGCCGGGCTGACATCCAGGGCAAAGCCCAGGGCCACACCGAGCAGCGCGGCGTGAGACAGGGTGTCGCCAAAATAGGCCATGCGCCGCCATACCACGAAGGAGCCCAGTGGGCCTGCAACCAGTGCCAGGGACAAGCCGGCAAGCAAGGCGTAGAGAAGAAAATCAGCCATGCTTGCAGTGCTCTCCGTGAACATGGGTGCCAGGGGCGACCACCGAGCCATGCAGGTCGTGGCTGTGGTCGTGATGGTGGTGGTAGATGGCCAGGCTCGGTGCGGTCTTGCCGAACAGCTCGACGAACGCCGGGTCACCGCTGACTTGCTCTGGGTGGCCCGAGCAGCACACGTGGCGGTTCAGGCACACCACCTGGTCGGTGGCGCTCATGACCAGGTGCAGGTCGTGGGACACCATCAGTACGCCGCAGCCGTGGCGGTCGCGCAGGCGGGTGATGAGGTTGTAAAGCTCGGTCTGGCCGACCACGTCCACACCTTGTACCGGTTCGTCGAGCACCAGCAACTGGGGTTCGCGCAGCAAGGCGCGGGCCAGCAGCACGCGTTGCATTTCGCCGCCGGAAATAGTCTGGATCGGGCTGTCGATGACCTGCTCGGCGCCCACTTCCTGCAGCGCCGACAAGGCTGCCGCGCGGTCTACGCCGGGCACCAGGCGCAGGAAGCGCAGCACCGACAGCGGCAGCGTGGCATCAACCTGAATCTTCTGCGGCATGTAGCCAATGCGCAGCTTGGGTTTGCGCCATACCTTGCCGCGATGTGGCTTGAGCAGGCCAAGTACGGCGCGCACCAGGGTCGTCTTGCCCGCCCCGTTGGGGCCAATCAGGGTGACGATCTGGCCTGGGGCGACCGACAGGTCGATGCTGTCGAGCACTGCCTCACCGCCAAAGGTGACGCCGACCTGCTCCAGGCGAATCAGGGCGTCGCTCATGCCGCGCTCCGGCAGTTACCGCACAGGCCGACCACTTCCACGGTCTGGGTCTCGACCGTGAAACCCACGCCTTTGGCGCTGTTGATGATGGCCTCGCTGATGCTGCTCTGCTCGAGCTCGATGGCCACATGGCAGGCCCGACAGATCAGGAACTGGCCTTGGTGCACGTGCTCGGGGTGGCTGCAGCCGATGAAGGCGTTGAGCGATGCGATGCGATGCACCAGGCCGTTTTCCAGCAGGAAGTCCAGCGCACGGTACACCGTGGGCGGCGCGGCGCGGCGGCCGTCCTGCTCACTGAGCACAGCGAGGATGTCGTAGGCGCCCAGTGGCTTGTGGCTCTGCCACACCAGCTCCAGCACACGGCGGCGCAGGGCTGTCAGGCGCAGGCCCTGGCGGGTGCACAAGGCGTCGGCTTCAGCCAGTGCGCTGTGTACGCAATGGGAGTGGTCGTGAGGACGGTTGGCCAGCGGTGTGATGGACATGGGCAGCGACGGTTCTGGACAGAGACGTTATTATGTTACCTGTTTCTGAAGATTCGAGTATCCACCGTGTCCCGATTCCTGGCTCTGTTTGTCGCTTTCATCGCATTATCCGCGCAGGCCGACGTGCGTGTGCTCACCAGTATCAAGCCCCTGCAGCAGATTGCCGCTGCCGTGCAGGAGGGTGTTGGCAGCCCTGACGTGCTGCTGCCGCCCGGCGCTTCCCCCCACCACTATGCGCTGCGCCCCTCGGACGTTCGGCGGGTAGGCGATGCCGACCTGTTGTACTGGATCGGCCCGGACATGGAGAACTTCCTTGCGCGCGTACTGGGAAGCCGTAGCAAGGCCACAGTGGCTGTGCAGTCGCTGCCGGGCATGAAGCTGCGCCACTTTGGCGAGGACAGCCATTCCCACGAGGAAGAAGACCATGACGATCATGACCACGACCACCGCCCAGGTAGCCTGGATGCGCATTTGTGGCTATCGTCGGTCAATGCGCGAGTAATCGCGGCAAAAATGGCAGCTGACCTGGCCCAGATCGACCCGGCGAATGCGGCTCGCTATCAGAGCAACCTGAAGGCCTTCGATGAACGCCTGGATGCGTTGGATGGGCGTATCAAGGCGCGTGTGGCCGGTATTGCCGGCAAGCCGTACTTCGTCTTCCACGAAGCCTTCGACTATTTTGAAGCTGAATATGGCTTGAAGCACGCGGGCGTGTTCAGCGTGGCATCCGAGGTGCAGCCTGGGGCGCAACATGTGGCGGCCATGCGCAAGCGTCTTCAGGAAGTGGGCAAGACCTGCGTGTTCAGCGAGCCGCCACTGCGGCCGCGATTGGCCGAGACGCTGACTGCCGGGTTGCCGGTGCGCCTGGCCGAGCTGGATGCCTTGGGTGGCACCGATCCGGTGGATGGCAAAGGGTATGAACGCTTGCTGGAGAAGCTGGGCGGTGACCTGGCAGGCTGCCTGGAACAGTTGTAAGCCTGTACCGGCCCCTTCGCGGGTGAATCCGTGCCCACAGGTACTGCGCAGGCCTCAAGGCTGTCGCTATCCCTGTGGGAGCGGGTTCACCCGCGAAGAAGCAGACGTGGTCTACAGAGCGAACGGCAGGTGCAAAGCCACCTGCTGGCGCTGCGCCAGACGTACTTCAAACTCGCTCGGATCGTGGATCATCACATCCATCCCGGCAAACGATTCGGCGGCAATCAGGCGCGACAGCCAGAAACGTACGCAGCCTACCCTCAACATTTCCGGCCACAGCTCGGCTTCGGCTGCAGTGAACGGCCGCAGCGCCGCATAGGCTGCCAGCAGTGCCTGGGCGCGTGGTACATCCACCGCTTCCTGCTCATCCAGGCACCAGTCGTTTACGGTGATGGCAATGTCATACAGCATCGGCCCGGAGCAGGCATTGTAGAAGTCGATTACACCGGTCAGGTGGGTGCCTTCGAACATCACGTTGTCGCGGAACAGGTCGGCATGCAGGTTGGCCCGCGGCAAGGCCAGGATCTGCGCCTTGTGTGCGCTGATTTCGTCCAGCGCCGGCTGCAGCAATGCGGCTTGCTCCGCAGTCAGGCGTGGCAGTAGCTCGGCACCCGAGGCCAGCATCCAGTCCAGGCCGCGGTCGGTGCGGCGCTCGATGATGTGCTCTCGGGTGGCCAGGTGAATGTGTGCCAGTAGCTCGCCGACCTGGGCGCAGTGCTGGTTGTTGGGTGCCTTGATGTGTTTGCCCGACAGCCTGGGCTGCAGCAATGCCGGCTTGCCGCACAGCTCGCGCAGGCCGTTGCCGTCGCGATCACGAATGGCATAGGGCACCGGCATGTCGGCACCGTGCAGGGTATCGAGCAGCTCGATGAAGAACGGCATGTCCTCGCTGGGCCCACGCTCGATCAGCGTCAGGACGAACTCCCCCTGTTCGAGGCTGACGAAGAAATTGCTGTTCTCGGTACCGGCGGCAATGCCCTGGAAGTCGAGCAGACGGCCCAGCTCGTACGGCGCCAGAAAGGTTTCCAGCTCAGGCCGGGTCACGGGGGTGAAGACTGACATGATGAAAAATTGCCCATACGGGCACTTCCGCCGGGAAGTGCCGGGTTGATGTGAACGGTGCGCGTCAGCTTACCACTCGAAGATCTTCCAGGACGGAATCAGCATGTCCGGCTGGTCGGATCGAATGAAATTGGCATCAGTGCCATCAGCGCGTACCAGAAAGTAAGGCTTGCCGTTTTTCGGCGTGATCTTGATCGCATACAGGAAGCCGTTTTGCCGGTATTCCTGGATGGTTTTATCGCCTTCCGTGCGAATGGTCACCTCGGGATCGGCCGAGGGGGCGTCGTCCGCCGCCAGGGTGACGACAGGCGTGGTTGCCAACAGGCCGAGCAGTAACAGGCGATTGAGTGTGCGCATGATAACCTAGTCCCTTTGTCGTCAATGATTCTGGCTATTCTAGCGCCGGACCCGTCGAAAAGGTTGATTCTGCTCATGAGCCAAGCGCCCCTCGTCCTGGTGGACGGTTCCTCCTACCTTTATCGCGCCTTCCACGCGCTGCCACCGCTGACCACGTCCAAGGGCATGCCGACCGGTGCGGTGAAGGGTGTGCTGAACATGCTCAAGAGCCTGCGCAAGCAATATCCCGACAGCCTGTTCGCCGTGGTGTTCGACGCCAAGGGCGGCACTTTCCGCGATGCCATGTTCGCTGAGTACAAGGCCAACCGCCCCAGCATGCCGGATGACCTGCGGGTACAGATCGAGCCGCTGCACGCCAGCGTCAAGGCGCTGGGCTACCCGCTGCTGTGCGTGGAGGGTGTCGAGGCTGACGACGTGATCGGCACCCTGGCGCGCAGTAGTGCCGCCTTGGGTCGCCCGGTGATCATCTCGACCGGTGACAAGGACATGGCGCAACTGGTGAACGGGCACATTACCTTGGTCAACACCATGACCGGAAGCGTGCTGGACGTGGCTGGCGTGCACGAGAAGTTCGGCGTCGGCCCGGAACACATCATCGACTTCCTGGCCCTGATGGGTGACAAGGTCGACAACATCCCGGGCGTGCCGGGCGTGGGCGAAAAAACGGCGGTGGGGCTGCTGACCGGCATCGGCGGCGGTCTCAGCGACCTTTACGCCAACCTGGACAAGGTGCCAACGCTGGCCATTCGCGGCGCCAAGACCTTGCCGGCCAAGCTGGAGGAGCACCGCGACGCGGCTTTCCTGTCCTACGAGCTGGCCACCATCAAGGTTGACGTGCCGCTGGATGTGGAGGTCGAGGCGCTGGTGTGCGGTGAACCTGACCGCGAGGCGTTGCTGGCGTTGTACACCGAGATGGAGTTCAAGAGCTGGGTTGCCGAAGTGCAGCGCGATGCGGCCAAGGCTGGTGATGATGTCGCCCCGGCTGTGGAGCCTGCGGCCAAGGTCGAGCCCAAATACGAAACCATCCTCGACCAGGCCCGTTTCGACGCCTGGCTGGAAAAGCTGCGCCAGGCACCGCTGTTCGCCTTCGACACCGAGACCACCGGCCTGGACGCCCAGCAGGCGCAGTTGGTCGGCCTGTCCTTCGCTGTCGAGCCGCACGAAGCGGCCTATGTGCCGCTGGCCCACGATTATGAAGGCGCGCCGGTCCAGCTGGATCGCGAGGCCGTGCTGTTGGCGCTGAAGCCCTTGCTGGAGGACCCGGCCAAGGCCAAGGTCGGGCAGAACGCCAAGTACGACATCAACATCCTCGCCAATGGCTCCCCCGCCATCGAGATGCGCGGCGTGGCCTATGACACCATGCTCGAGTCGTACGTGCTGAACTCCACCGCCACCCGTCATGACATGGACAGCCTGGCGCAGAAGTACCTCGACCACACCACGATCGCCTTCGAGGACATCGCCGGCAAGGGTGCCAAGCAGCTTACCTTCAACCAGATCACCCTGGACAAGGCCGGCCCCTACGCCGCCGAAGACGCCGACATCACCCTGCGCCTGCACCATGCATTGCAGGCCCGCCTGGCACAGACGCCGAGCGTGCAACCGGTGCTGATGGATATCGAGATGCCGCTGGTGCCGGTGCTGGCCAGGATCGAGCGCCAGGGTGCGCTGGTCGATGCCGAGCTGTTGAAGGTACAGAGCGGTGAGCTGGGCGTGAAGATGGCTGAGCTGGAGCTGCGTGCCTACGAGCTCGCCGGTGAGACGTTCAACCTCGGCTCGCCCAAGCAGCTGGGCACGATTCTTTACGACAAGCTGGGCATGCCGGTGCTGAGCAAGACCGCCAAGGGCCAGCCATCCACCGCCGAAGCAGTGCTCGACGAACTGGCCGAACAAGGCTACCCGCTGCCAGAGGTGCTGATGCAGTACCGCAGCCTGAGTAAGCTCAAGAGCACCTACACCGACAAGTTACCGGGGCAGATCAACCCGCGCACCGGGCGCATCCACACGTCCTACCAGCAGGCGGTGGCGGCCACCGGCCGGTTGTCGTCGAGCGACCCGAACCTGCAGAACATTCCGATCCGCACCGCTGAAGGGCGGCGTATTCGCCAGGCGTTCATCGCCAGTCCGGGCTACAAGCTTCTGGCGGCGGACTATTCACAGATCGAGCTGCGCATCATGGCCCACCTGGCCAAGGACGAAGGCTTGCTGCATGCCTTCCGCAATGACCTGGACGTGCACCGCGCCACGGCAGCCGAAGTGTTCGGTGTGGCTCTGGAAGACGTGACCACCGACCAGCGCCGCAGCGCCAAGGCCATCAACTTCGGCCTGATTTACGGCATGAGCGCCTTTGGCCTGGCCAAGCAGATCGGCGTCGACCGCAAGCAGTCACAGGACTACATCGACCGTTATTTTGCCCGCTACCCGGGCGTGCTGGCCTATATGGAGCGCACCCGCGCCCAGGCGGCCGAGCAAGGCTTTGTCGAAACCCTGTTTGGCCGCCGGCTGTACTTGCCAGACATCAATGCCAAGAACCCTGCCCTGCGCAAGGGCGCCGAGCGCACGGCGATCAACGCCCCGATGCAGGGTACTGCGGCCGACATCATCAAGCGGGCCATGGTCAAAGTAGATAACTGGTTGAGCGAGAGCGGGCTGGATGCCCGGGTGATCCTTCAGGTGCACGACGAACTGGTGCTTGAGGTACGCGAGGACCTGGTGGAGCAGGTGAAAGATGAAATTCGCCAGCACATGAGCCAGGCCGCGCAGCTGGATGTGCCGCTGCTTGTCGAAGCAGGCGTTGGTGCGAATTGGGACGAAGCTCACTGATTGAGCAGGTAAAACTGTGTAGGATCTGCGGCGTAGTGACGCGGATCCGAGCACCGCTCAGTGCTGTGGGTGCTTAAGTTTCATGAAACTATCGCAAATAGTTTTGTGGGCTTCGGAACTAAACCGGTGAAGCGGAACTCAGAGTAACTGAATGGCTGGTGAAGCCCTTCGATGCTCCTATGTTGTGTTAAGTGTTGGCAGATATCTGGACCCCGCCCTAGCGGTCCGGACTTGGACCCCGAACTTCCCCCTCCCCATACGAAGTCCGGGGTTTTTTTTGCCCGGAATTTGCCGGATGGCTTGTACTGAGCCCCCGTAGGAGCGGGTTTACCCGCGAATGCGATGTCGAATTCACCGCTGCATTCGCTGGTAAACCCGCGCCTACAAGGGCCTGCGCCCAATCACCAAAGCGTGTCCAACCCCGATCAGGTGTAGGAGCGGGTTTACCCGCGAATACGGTAGTGGCGGCAACGGTGAACGGCGGGTGGAGAGCAGGCCCGGCCCTTTCGCGGGTAAACCCGCTCCTACGAGTCAGGCGCAAAGCATTAAACGACCGGCTTGTCTTCCAGTTCCATCCAGTCCGCCAGCACTCGGTAGGCGTCTTCCACGCCCAGGCGCTTGGGTGCCGAGAACAGCTGGATGGTCACGCCATCCCCCCAGCCCTTGCGGATTTCCGACTGTACTTTCAGCAGTGTGTTCTTGCCCGCGCCGTGGGTCAGCTTGTCGGCCTTGGTCAGCAGGATATGCATCGGCATGCTGCTGGCCTTGGCCCAGTCGAGCATCATCTTGTCGAAGTCGGTCATCGGGTGACGCACGTCCATCATCAGGATCACGCCACGCAGGCACTCACGGCTGCCCAGGTAGGCTTCCAGGTGTTTCTGCCAGTGCTGCTTGAGCGGAATCGGGACTTTTGCATAACCATAGCCCGGCAGGTCGACCAAACGCCGTTCATCGTCCAGACTGAAGAAATTCAACAGCTGGGTGCGCCCGGGAGTCTTCGAGGTACGCGCCAGGCTGGCATGGGTCAGGGTATTGAGGGCGCTGGATTTGCCGGCGTTGGAACGGCCGGCAAAAGCCACCTCGTAACCCTGGTCGTCCGGGCATTGTTCGACCTTGGCTGCGCTGAGGGCGAATTTGGCTTTCTGGCAGAGGCCGAGGATGGGGTTCTTGACTTGCATGGGATATCCGATGTGGGTGTTGCCTGACTTTGTAGAGCCAAGCCTGGCAAGCGGTGTCGTTTCCGTTTGGATGGCGGAAGTATATAATGCCCCAGTTTTTGTGTGCTCATTCTCCCAGCGAAGGAGAACGGGCATGGGGTGTCGAACAATAGCTCGCGCAACAGAACGCAGCGCGGCCCCCAACCCTGAAGGTCGTTCCGCATGGCGAAATGGCTGCTTGCTGTCGGTATGTTCCTGCCGTTTTTCAGCGCACAGGCTACACAGGATCCCGAGGTGTTGTACAACCGCACGTGTGCGGCCTGCCACACCGGGCAGTTGCCACAGGCACCCAGACGGGGTGACCGGGCAGCATGGGAGCCAAGGCTGGCGCAAGGCATGGATGTACTGGTGAAGCACGTGACCCAGGGTTTCAAGGCTATGCCGCCGCGTGGATTGTGCATGGACTGCAGTGCCGAGGACTACCGTTTGGTCATCCTTTGGATGAGCGGCAGTCCCGATACATAACATTTCACCCTTAGCCGTGTTGGATTAGCTGATGAACAAACTAGTCGTGAGTCTGCTGTTGACCTTGGGTGTCGCTGGTGCGGCCACTGCTGCGCAACCTATCAAAGGCGATGCCGCCGCTGGCCAGGCCAAGACCGCCGTCTGTGGCGCCTGCCACAATCCTGACGGCAACAGCCTGGCACCGAACTTCCCGAAACTGGCCGGCCAAGGCCAGCGCTATCTCGAAAAACAACTGCACGATATCAAGTCGGGCAAGCGTACCGTGCTGGAAATGACCGGCATGCTGGCCGCATTCAGCGACCAGGATCTGGCCGATATCGCCGCCTACTTCTCCAGCCAGAAAGGCAGCGTGGGTGCCGCCGATCCCAAGTTGGTCGAGCGCGGCCGTGCGCTGTTCAATGGTGGCGACCTGGAAAAGGGCATGCCGGCCTGCACTGGCTGCCACTCGCCTAACGGCGCGGGCATCGCCTTGGCCGGCTTCCCGCACCTGGGCGGGCAGCACTCGCAGTACGTGGCCAAGCAGCTCACTGATTTCCGCGAAGGCAACCGCACCAACGATGGCGATGCCATGACCATGCGCACCATCGCTGGCAAGCTGAGCAACCATGACATCGAAGCGTTGGCCAGCTACATCCAGGGCCTGCATTAACTTTCGGTTAATGTTGTAGGCCAATGATGAAAGGGCGGCCGGGCTGCCCTTTTTTCTGCCCGCAGCCGTTACACTACAGAACTCGAGCCCTTCCCGGCCTGTCTCAGTGCAGGTCGCGTCGTGGCGACCCATGACTGCTCAGGAGTAAAGCATGCGTAAACTGATTCTCAGCGCTGCGCTGGTCGCCGCCAGCGTATTCGGTATGACTGCCGTTCAGGCCGCCGAGCCTGTCGCCGGCAAGGAATACATCGAGCTGAGCAACCCTGTTCCGGTTTCCGTGCCTGGCAAGATCGAAGTCGTCGAGCTGTTCTGGTACGGCTGCCCACATTGCTACCACTTCGAGCCGACCATCAACCCTTGGGCTGAAAAGCTGCCCAAGGACGTCAACTTCAAGCGCGTACCGGCCATGTTCGGTGGCCCGTGGGATGCACACGGCCAGATGTTCCTGACCCTCGAAGCCATGGGCGTCGAGCACAAGGTGCACGCGGCGGTGTTCGATGCCATTCAGAACCAGCACAAGCGCCTGACCGACAAGAACGACATGGCCGACTTCCTCGCCACTCAAGGTGTGGACAAGGACAAGTTCCTCGCCACCTTCGACTCGTTCGCCATCAAGGGCCAGGTCAAACAGGCCAAGGAATTGGCGAAGAAGTATGAAATCACCGGCGTACCGAGCATGGTCGTCAACGGCAAGTACCGCTTCGACCTGGGGACTGCCGGCGGACCGGAAGGCGTGCTGAATGTCGCCGACCAGCTGATCGACAAGGAGCGCGCTGCCAAGTAGGCGGCGTCACCCATGCCCCGCTTCAGAGCTACGCGTGGCATTGGCCTGCACGAGCCGCAGGTCAACGAGCATCACCTGCAGGCCCCGGGCCTGCCCGAGGATGGTCGTCTGCGGCTGCTCAGTTTCAACATCCAGGTGGGCATAAGCACCGAGCGCTACCGCCATTACCTGACGCGTAGCTGGCAGCACCTGCTGCCGCATAACGGCCGTGCCGGTAACCTGCAGAAGATCGGCAGGTTGCTGGGCGACTTCGACCTGGTGGCCCTGCAGGAAGCCGATGGTGGCAGCCTGCGCTCGGGCTACGTCAACCAGGTCGAACACCTGGCCCACTTGGGGGCCTTCCCCTATTGGTACCAGCAGCTCAACCGCAACCTTGGGCGTTTTGCCCAGCACAGCAACGGTGTGCTCAGCCGCCTGAAGCCGCAACTGCTCGAAGACCATCCGTTGCCTGGCCCGGCCGGGCGTGGTGCGATTCTGGTGCGGTTTGGCGAAGGCGAAGATGCGCTGATAGTGGTGATGATGCACCTGGCATTGGGGGCCAAGACCCGCGCCCTGCAGCTGGGTTATATCCGCGAGCTGATAGGCGGTTACCGTCACCAGGTGCTGATGGGCGACATGAACACCCATGCCACCGACCTGCTTGAGCATTCGCCGCTGCGCGATTTGGGCCTGGTCGCCCCACAAGTCGAGGCCACCTTCCCCAGCTGGCGACCGCAGCGTTGCCTTGATCATATTTTGCTCAGTTCAAGCCTCACGCTGGAGCGTGTCGAGGTGCTGGCGCAGCCAATTTCGGACCACCTTCCCGTTGCTGTCGAGATTCGATTGCCTGATGCATTGACTGTGGATACGCTGCCGGTTTTGAGCTAATTGCCATCACCGTTTGCGGACCCGGGCATGACTGAAGACGCTGAGCGCTGGAAAGAAAAATACCTTAAAAGCATCGAGCAGCAAGAAAAGCTCGAACGCCGTTGGGATGCCCGTCTTGACCTGCTGCGTCGAGGCCTGGTGCGCAGCACCCTGGCTGCTGAAGGCAGTGACAAGGTGGTAGACGAGTGCATGAAGGAAATGCGCGATGTCATTCGCAGCGACAACATGGACGCCGGCCTCGCCGGCTTGATTCCGCGCCTTGAGAAAGCGGTACTGGATTCCGAACAGCGTCGCGAAACCCGCATGAACCAAGTCAGCGATGCGCTGACCGCACTGGTTGGCCAACTGCAAGGCCTGCCCCTGCCCAGTGAAATCTCGCGGCCATTGAAAAAACTGGCGAAGAAGCTCGACGGCGGGGTTGCCCAGTCACGCGAGCTGCCGCCGCTGTTGGGCGAGTTGAGCGGCTTGCAGGGGCGCGCGCTTTCGGCCCTTGGCAAGCCGGGTGAAGAAGCCCGACCCGGGTTTCTGCAGCGGTTGTTCGGAAGCCGTGAGGAAGATGCACAGGCAGGAGCAGAGCTTGCGCCGGTGGCGTTGCCTGCTGCCGAGGTTGTGCCCCAGGCAGCCGGCAGTGCCGAGCCCTCGCGGCCCGATGATGTCGATGCGCTACAACCGTTGCCGGCCCCTGCTGCTCCGACTGCCGAGGTGGCCGAAGCGCCCGAGCTTGAGCTGGAGGCATTTGGCCCGGCGCTGATCGAAACGGCGGAAATGGCGCCAGCCCCGTTGCCAAAGGACAAGGCGCCATTGCCGGAAGCTGCAGTTTCCGCCAGCGAGCCGTTGGCTGAGGCAGAACCCTTACAAGCCCTTGAAGAAACCTTTGGTGAAGACGGCCCCTATGCCCTGCCCTACGCAGTGGAGCCGCCTTACAGCCAGGTTGCCGCGCACATCGAGCAGACCCTGATCGGTCTGCTCGATGACCTCAGCCTGCCCGAGCGACACAAGGCTCAGGCGCTGGAAATGCGCGAGCGGGTTGCTCGCGGCTTGAACTGGTATGAGCTGATCCCGGTGCTGGATGACTTGGCAGTACTCATGCTGGCGATCACCGACAGCGGCCAGCACGAATTCGAAACCTACCTGCAGCAGCTCAATGAACGCCTGGAAGGTTTCCAGAGCCACCTGCACGAGGCCAGCGCCGGTCACGCGGACAACAGCACCGCTGCCCGCGAGCTGGATAGCCAACTGCGTGAGCACGTCGACGGCCTGCAGAGCAGCGTGCAAGGTGCCGCCGATGTAGACAGCCTCAAGCACATTCTGGAAAACCGCCTGGAAGGCTTGCTGATGACCATGGACGAGCACAAGCACGAGCGTGATCGCCGCGAGCAGGAACTGGCCGGTCGCCTGCAAGGCTTGTCGGAGCGGGTGGCGAGCATGGAGCATGAGGCGCTTGGCTATCGCGAGCACCTGGAAGAACAGCGCCAGAAAGCGCTGCTGGACCCGCTCACCGGCCTGCCCAACCGTGCGGCCTGGAGCGAGCAAGTCGAACGCGAAATGCTTGACTGGCAGGAAAACGGCGGCCATCTGGCGATGGCGATTCTTGACCTGGACCATTTCAAACGCATCAACGACAACTATGGTCATCTGGCTGGGGACAAGGTCCTCAAGATCGTGGCCGACCAGTTGCGCAAGCGTCTGCGGGGCCGGGATTTCATCGCCCGTTTTGGCGGCGAGGAATTCGTCTTGCTGCTGCCGCAGACTACGCCCGCAGTCGCTGCGCAAATGGCCGAGGTGTTGCGCGCCACAGTCGAAGCCTGCCCATTCCACTTCAAGGGTGAACGGGTGGTGATCACCACCTCCATCGGCCTGGGTGCATTCCGTTCTGGCGAACGCAGCGACCAGGTGCTCAAACGGGCCGATGCAGCGCTGTACCGGGCAAAGGAGCAGGGGCGTAATCGCGTCGAGCATGGTTAGCCAGCCACCGTTTCCTCGGCAGGCACAGCGCAGGTGAGCACGTTATACTGTAGCGCTCATACGCTGAGGCCACTGACGTGCTTTCCACGCTTAAAAAAACCCTGATTTCCTTTTTGCTGTTGTCTGTCGCCGGTTGCTCGACGGGCCTGCGCATCGACCGCAGTCACCCTTCGGCCAATCAGGACAACCGCATCCAGTTCGTTGTCCTGCATTACACCAATGCTTCGCTGGAGCGCTCGCTGGCGCTGCTTACCCAGGGTGAGGTCAGCAGCCATTACCTGATCGGCGATGGCCCGGCAACGGTGTATCAGCTGGTGGATGAAAACCGTCGTGCCTGGCATGCCGGTGATAGCCAGTGGCAGGGGCGCACCTGGCTGAACTCCTCGTCCATTGGTATCGAGATCGTCAACCCGGGCTTTACCGACACCCCGAACGGCCGGGTCTGGCACCCTTACAGCGAGGCGCAGATCCAGTCGCTGATCGCGCTGCTCAAGGACATTGTCAAACGCAACAACATCGAACCACGCCATATCATCGGCCACAGTGACATCGCTCCGCTGCGCAAGCTGGACCCGGGGCCATTGTTCCCGTGGAAGCGCCTGGCCGACGCCGGGCTGGGTATCTGGCCGGATGCCAACGCCGTGGCACGGCAGCAAGCCTACTTCAGCGTCAACCCGCCAAGCGTTGGCTGGTACCAGCAGGAGCTGGCACGGTTTGGCTATCAGATCGAGCAGACCGGCGTGCTGGATGTTGCCACACGTCATGTGATCGCCGCCTTCCAGATGCGCTTCCGCCCGCAGCGCTTCGACGGCATGCCGGATGCGCAGACAGCAGCGATGCTGCAGGTACTTAACCGCATGCGTTGAGTCACGGCGGGCGGGGGCCTTGTTGCAAGCCTTGCGCTGCGAAGAGGCGAGTTGGGTCGACGCGGTTGTATCGACTTTAACGGTCTCATCGCAGCCACAAGGCTGCTTCTACAAAGAGCGTGGCTGGATTGCAGCGAAGCGCCAAACGGTGAGGGTGATTATTGATTCCGTTGCTATACCTTGGTTATCAACTGGATGCCTTCGATGTCAGCCTTCATTGCCTTGCTGCGCCAAATTTTTTACCGTCCCTGGATGCTGGCCACTTTGGCAGCGCTGGCCAGCGCCGCGGTGTTGCTCTCTGCCAGCATTGGCATTGCCCTGCAACAAATGAAGCAAAGCGAAAGCGAACAGATGAATGCCCAGGGCGAGCGTTTTCTGGAACGGCTAGAACAGGTGTTCGGCCAATTGCGCGAAGGGGTCGACCTGCTGCAGGCCCAACCCTTGCGCGGCTGCAGCCCGGCAATGCTGGCAGCCTTGCAGCAGGTTGGCCTGAACTCGCGGTTCATCTATGAAGCTGCTTATGTAGATGGCAATGTTGCCTGCTCCAACCGCGGTGATGAGCGAGCGTTCGTTCCCTTGCGGGCGCCAGATATCCAGGGGCCGACGTACAGCTACTGGCTTAACACCACCACCGAGCCGAACGAGAACCTGGCAGCACTGATGCTGGGCCGGGGCAAGTTTCTGGTTTCCACCTCCCGTGGGCATTTGACCGATGTGGTGGACCTGCCCCCAGGTGGCAGCCTGGTGGTGGTGCTGGACAACGGCGCCCGGGCCATTCCGGTGCTCGGCCCGCCACAGGTATGGCCACCGCCCTCGGCCTGGTCGACCAGCCACAAGTCGCTGCTGGAACTCAGTGATCGGCTGATCTACCGAATGCCGACCAAGTCGCCGGATTACCAGTTGGTGCTGATTGCCCCGAGGGCCAGTCTGCCGCTGAAGATGAACGGCATGCTCTGGTTGCTGTTCCCCGGCAGCGTGCTGGCGGCCTGCTGCATCGGTTGGTTGGTACTGCAGTTGATTCTGCAACGACGGTCGATGAGTTCAGAGTTGCAGAATGCCTTGCGTCGTGGAGAGCTGCAGGTGCTCTACCAGCCAATCATCGAGCTCGACAGCCGGCGCTGTGTGGGCGCCGAGGCCTTGGTGCGCTGGCGCCGCCCGGACGGCACCCTGACCAGCCCGGACCTTTTCATTCCGCTGGCGGAGAATACCGGGCAGATTCGCCAGATCACCGACTTTGTCCTGCAGCGTGTGCTTGAACAGCTAGGTCAGCTACTGCGCTCGCACCCCAAGCTATACATATCGATAAACCTGGCGGCCTGCGATGTGATGGTGCCACGTATTGGCCGGGTGGCGGCGCGCTTGTTGGCCTTGCATCGAGTGGCGCCCAGCCAGATTGCCTTCGAGGTGACCGAGCGCGGCCTGATCGACGTGGTGGTCGCCCGTGACAATCTGCAGGCGCTACGCGCCGTGGGGCACCAGGTGCTGATCGACGACTTTGGTACCGGTTATTGCAGCCTGGCCTACCTGCAAACCCTGCCGGTGGACTGCCTGAAGATCGACAAGGCATTCATCGACGCTCTGGGCCACGATGCCGCCAGTAGCGGCGTGGCCCCGCATATCATCCGCATGGCCCATGACTTGCACTTGCGGGTAATTGCCGAAGGTATCGAGTTCGAGGACCAGGCAGTGCTGCTGAACAGCGAGGGGGTCAATTATGGCCAGGGCTGGTTGTTTGCCCGGCCGCTGAACGCCCGGCAGTTTGCCGAGTTGGTGACTCGTGGGCACCTGCCGCGGCGGGTGTAGGCGCGTTGAAGCAATCAGACCGGCAACGCCATGTAGAACTGGGTCCCCTGCCCCGGTCGGGAAAACACGCCCATGCGCCCTCCGTGCAGCTGCACAATTTCCTTGCACAGCGCGAGCCCCAGCCCAGCGCCGCCTTTCTTGCGACCTACTTGCACGAAAGGCTCGAAGATGCGCGCTTGTTGCCCATAGGAAATGCCCTCTCCGTTGTCCTCGACGCTGATGATCACCCGTTCTGCATGCCGTCTGGCATGCAGGCGGATGCGCCCGCCGTTGGCGGTATGGCGGATGGCGTTGTGCAGCAGGTTGTCCAGCACCCGGTCCAACTGGGCGACGTCGGCCTGGATGCGCGGTAGCGGCGGGTCCAGTTCCTTGATCAACTCGATCTGCTTGTGCGCGGCCTGTTCGGCAAAGCGCGATTGCGCGTGCTCCAGCAGGTCGTCGATGGCACAGGGGGCCAGCTCGAGCTTTTGCAAACCGCTCTGATAACGGGAGAAGTTGAGCAGGTCGTTGATCAGTTGGGTAAGACGCTGCATTTCTTCGCCGATGGTTTCCAGCAGGTCGTTCTCGCGGGCTTCGGGCGGGAACTTGACCCGCTCGCGCAGCAGGCCGAAGGCCATGTGCATGCCGGTCACCGGGGTACGCAGTTCGTGGGAGGCGCGCAGCACGAATTCGCTGCGCACCCGCTCGAAGGCCCTTTGCTCGGTCACATCGTGCAGCACCATCACCGCGCCGAGGATTGGTCCCTGCGGGTGGCTGACCGGGGTCAGGCTGTAGGTGAGCAGACGTGATTCTTCATCGACCTCCATGTTCAGGTCGTCTGGTGGGCGGTCGAGGCTGCCCCCGCGCAGAACCTGGCGCAGTTGTTGCTCAAGCTCGGGTCGCTGCAGGGCTTCGACCAGGCTGCTGCCCACGCGGCTATCGTTCCAGCCCAGCTGGCGCTGCGCCACCGGGTTGAGGTGCTCGAGGCGGCCCTGGCGGTCGATGATCAGCAGGCCGTCGTCGATGCTGTCGAGTACGGCCTGTAAACGCTGCTGGCCGGCCAGCAGCTCGTCGACGTTGGTGGCCTGGTGCTTGCGCAAGGCATCGGCCATCAGACCAAAACGGCGGGTCAGCTGGTTAAGCTCGGCGGCCTGGGTAACCGGCAACGTAACGTCGAAATTGCCCTTGCCTAGCTGGTCGGCCGCCTTGGCCAAGGCTTCGATCGGCTGGCCGAAACGCCGGGCGATGTTGTGCGCGGTGATAAAGCCCAGTACCAACACCACCAACCCCATCAGGCCGAGTACACCACTGACCAGCAAGGCGCGGTCACGGGTGCGCTCCTCGCTACGGGTAATCAGGTCCAATGCCTGCTTGTGAGAATCGATGAGGTCGGTGCGCACCTGATTGAACGCGGCCCCAAGCGGCTGATCGGCACCCATGCTGCGAGCGGGTGTGGCGCTGTCGCGATAGGTCTGGAGGAAGGCCTGGTAGTTGCTGCTGGCCTTGCTGAAACCGGTGCGCTCACCGCCTTGCTCCAGCCCTTGGTTGAGCAGGTCCTGGAAGTTTTCCTGCAGCAGCCGCAGGCTTTCCGGGGCGGTGTCTTCATCGAGAATCAGCATCAGCTGTTCGCCCAGGTTCTGGCGCAACTTCAGCCCCACTTCCAGGACATGGGTGGTATCGCGCACCAGTTGCTGTTGCACTGTAGCCATCTGCAGCATGCTGACCAGACCCAGCAGCAGCCCCAGCAACGCCACGGTGACGAGCGTCGAGATGCTGAGGAAAAGCCGCGTACGCAGCTTCATGGGCGGCCATTTCATAGGTTGTACTGCTTGCGCTTGCGGTACAGGGTAGAAGCATCGATGCCCAAGGTCTTGGCGGCTTGGTCGAGGGTATCACTGGCGGCCAGTACGGCACCGATATGGGCACGTTCCAGTTCATCCAGGCTAAGCGCGGCACCTACGCGTGGCGCATTGCCGGCGGGTTGTTCACCCATGCCCAGATGGCTGATTTCCACGCGCTCCTGCGGGCAGATGATGCTGGCCCGTTCCACTACGTTGCGCAGTTCGCGAATGTTGCCAGGCCAGCGGTAGTTGAGCAGGGCGGTGCGCGCCTCGTCACTGAAACCGCGGGCGGGGCGGGAGTATTCCTTGACGAAGCGGGCAAGGAAGCGGTCGGCCAGTATAAGGATGTCTTCACTGCGCTCGCGCAGCGGGGGCAGGTGCAGGGTAATCACGTTCAAGCGATACAGCAGGTCTTCGCGAAAGCGGCTTTCGCGCACCATCTCTTCAAGGTTGAGGTTGGTGGCAGCCAGGATACGTACATCGGCACGCCGGGTAACCGGGTCGCCGACGCGTTCATATTCCTTGTCCTGGATGAAACGCAACAGTTTGGGCTGCAAGGTCAGCGGGAAATCGCCGATCTCGTCGAGGAATAGCGTGCCCCCGTCAGCCTGGCTGACCCGCCCCAGGGTGCTTTCGCTGGCGCCGGTGAAGGCGCCGCGGGTGTGGCCGAATAGCTCGCTTTCCATCAGCTCGGCGTTAAGCGACGGGCAGTTGATGGTCACGCAGGCTTTGCGTGCACGCTTGCTCCAACCATGGATGGCCCGTGCCAGCTCGCCCTTGCCGGTACCAGATTCGCCAAGGATGAGGATGTTGGCGTCAGTGATGGCGACTTGGCGGGCGGTTTCAAGCACCGCCATCATGGCCGGGCTATGGGAGTCGAGGCCGTCCTTGGGTTTGCGTATTTCACCTTCCAGCGCTTCCAGGCGCGCAGAAAGCTGGCGCACCTCCAGTTGCTTGGCAGTGGCCAGGCGCAACTGGTCGGGGCTGCATGGCTTGACCAAGTAGTCGGCAGCGCCGGCCTGGATGGCATCTACTGCGGTGTCGATCGCCGAGTGCGCGGTGACGATCACCACCCGCATCCACGGGGCCTGGATACGCATCTGTGCCAGCACGTCGAGGCCGTTGTCTTCCCCCAGGCGCAAATCGAGGAAGCATAGGTCGAACACCTGGCGCTGCAGCAGGGTTTCTGCCTGGGCGGCGCTGTTGGCCGTGGCCACGCTGTAGCCCTCGTCTTCGAGGCAGTAGCGGAACGTGCGCAGGATCGCGGACTCGTCATCCACCAGCAGAATTCGGCCTTGGTTGTCCTGGGCTGATTCCATTTCCTGTGCTCCTTAGGGAAAGATCTTTATTTAGTGTGGGAAAAATCGGGCAAGTTGCATGGTCAATTCTGAAGGATTCTGTCCTTTGCATGCTAGCCAGTGGCCAAACGATGTCTACAAGCCGTGATTCTTCAATGATTTGCTTAGAGGCACGCGCTGGCACATTGGTTGCGATGATTTTCAGATTTTGCCCACGAAGGAGGCGCTGTCATGCCCTTTTCCCTGCGTACAGCCGTTTTGGCCGCCACCCTGCTGCCAATCTTTACCCCCGCATTCGCCGACCCTGTGCAGGACGCGCGCCTGGAAGGCGCCCTGCAAACCGCTTTGTCACTGAACCGCATGCTTGATTCATTTCGTATCAAGGTTGAAGTGGACGGCAAGCAGGCGCGGCTTTCCGGTGAGGTGGAGAACGAGGTCGAGCGGCAGCTGGCCGAGGACGTGGCCCGTGCTACCCGGGGCATCGAACAGGTGGAGAACCTGCTGCAGCTCAATACCCAACTGGTGGAGCGTCCACTGGAGCTGCGTGCCTACGCCCAGCGCCTGGAGGATGTGACCCTGGCGGCGGTGATCCGTGCTCGGCTGTTGTGGAGCCGTACCACCGAAAAGGCACCTATAGAAGTACAGAGCAGCGAGGGTGTGGTGACGTTGCGTGGCAAGGTCGACAGTGCCGAAGCCAAGGAGCTGGCGGGCGTGGTAGCGCGTACCACCGACGGCGTGTACCTGGTCAACAACCTGGTCAGCCTCGATACCGCTGCCATGGCCAAAGCGCGGGAAACACCAGCGGGTGCGCCAACCGGGCTGCAGCCAAGCGACAGCTGGATCGTCGACAAGATCCAGAGCAGCTATCGCTTCAGTCGCAACCTCGATGGCCTGAACCTGAAGGTGGCCAGCGAAGCAGGCATGGTTCGGCTTTCGGGCGAAGTGGTTAGCGCGGAGCAGAAAACCATCGCCGTGGAGATCGCCCGGCAGATCATCGGCGTACGGGGCGTGGATGCTGACCTGCTGAAGGTGGCGACCAAGGTTGAAGGCTGATCGTGCAATTCGCACGACCGTACAGGCGCCATCGTGCAGGATACGTCCTCACGATGCATTCGTGTATTGGTTAAGTCATTGATTTATAAAGATTTTATTTAAATCAAAAGGCTGGCATGCAGGCTGCAATTACCTGTTCAGGTTGAACAAAAATTACAGCAGGAGAGCCAGCATGAACCGCCAATCCGTCAACCGCTCGCAGAGCGCCGCACTGCCTTTGCGCCAGATGCTGACACTCGGCATGGCGATGCTGCTGACCTTGGCCGCTGGCCTCTTCTACTACAGCTTGCAGACGGCGCGTCTGGCTGAGCAGGTGGCGGCTCAGACTGCCCTGTTGACGCAGATTCAGGCCACTCGTGCCAACACCTTGGTCAAGGCCGCCGACTGGCAGCCCGCTGGCCAGGCCATTGCCTCACCGGCCACTGTGGAAAAAGTTGTTCCCCAGGAACGCTGGGTTTTCTGACCAGGCGGCCGGATCGATTCCGCAAAAAGAAAGGAGAACTACCATGCTGAGTTGGGCTATCACTTTCCTCATCATCGCCATTGTCGCCGCCGTATTGGGCTTCGGTGGTATCGCGGGCGCTGCTACAGGTATCGCCAAGATCCTGTTCATTGTCTTCCTGGTGTTGTTTGTAGCCTCCTTCTTCTTTGGACGCGGACGAGGTTGAAGATGAGCAGGAAGCTTCGTTCAGCCGTGGTCGCCGCCCTGTTGCTGGGCGGCAGCGCGGCGGCCATGGCGGCCAATGACGGCCAGGTTCGGGTCGACCAACTGCTCGGCTCGGACCCGGAGTACCGGGAAACCTGGCAGGACACCCTCGAAGGCGAGGAACGCCTGCCCGATTGGGTGGTCAATCTGACCGGCAGTGCCCAGCAGCAGATGTCTGCCGTTACGGAAGACGGCGACAAGTACCTGGTCGGCCCGCTGTGCGAAAAACAGGACAATTGCACCTACAAGCGGCTGATCGTGGCGTTCAGTTGGGACAAGGATGATGCCTACGGGATGCTCGTCGAGGTGCCCGAAGGTTTGCCGAGCGACAAGTCGCCTACCCGTCATGCGCAGTACCGCTGGCTGGGCGAACCTGACGACGGCATGAAGGCAATGCTGCAGGAGCAGCTCAAGCGTGACCCGAACTGGTACTGAGCATTGTTGCCGGTACGGATGAAAGGTCACTCACTGTCACGTAATAGAAGCTGAAGCTTTCTATAGTTCAGCCTTCTATGATGCGCCGCCCCGAGGAGGGGTAGCACATGACCAAGGGGTCGGGCTGCTCTGATTGTTTCAGGATCGGAGTGGCCTAGGGGTACAGGGAGTGCCTCCAGTAATGGGCCGGGTCAGGAAAGGCGGAATCGGAAGTCTCAGGTCGGCGGTGTCACAGGGATGCCTTGCCAGACCTGACTTCCGAGGAGCCATGTAGGAAACGTCGCCTCCCTTGCGCGTTTTTCCCTTGGGACACATTTTGTCTCGACCGTACATCAAATTTTTTTCGACCTTCCTGGTGCTGCTACAAGTGGCATTTCCGCCATTCGGATTGTCGAACAGGCCATCTTTCGTGTCCTATCTGTCCCGCCAAATCTGCCGAAATATGGCGGTTTGGTCTTGTTCGGGATTCCGAATGTTATAAATCAAGCACTTGCGAAGCTGCCGGCTAGGTCGAAAACAGTATGCATAAACGGCATGGGCTATGCGTTTCAGGCATTAGCTTTCGCCCCTTGCCGTCGCAATAGTTGCCGCCTTTTTCGCTGGCCAGAGCGCCCTGTCGCTCGCCTGCGGTGTCCTTACATGACGTCGCCTGACGGAAGCCCCTACTGCCCGTGACCTTGCCTATGGCGCTGTTACGCGTGTTTCCGCCAGGTGCCATGACCACTAAAACAAAGGGTAAAGACATGAAGAAGGCAAAACTGAGCCTCGCCTGGCAGATCGTCATCGGTCTGGTCCTGGGTGTTGCAATCGGCGCGCTACTGAATCATTTCAGTGCAGAAAAGGCATGGTGGATCAGCAACGTCCTTCAGCCCGCTGGTGACATCTTCATCCGCCTGATCAAGATGATCGTCGTCCCGATCGTGATTTCGTCGCTGATCGTGGGCATCGCCGGTGTTGGCGACGCGAAGAAACTGGGCAGCATCGGCCTGAAGACCATCATCTACTTCGAAGTGGTGACCACGATCGCCATCGTCGTAGGCCTGGTGCTGGCCAACTTGTTCCATCCGGGTGCCGGCATCGACATGAGCACCCTGGGCACGGTGGACATCTCCAAGTACCAGGCGACAGCGGCCGAAGTGCAACATGAGCACGCGTTCATCGAAACCCTGCTCAACCTGATTCCGTCGAACATCTTCGCAGCGCTGATGCGTGGCGAAATGCTGCCGATCATCTTCTTCTCGGTGATGTTCGGCCTGGGTCTGTCGAGCCTGCAGGCAGAGCTGCGTGACCCGCTGGTGCGTACCTTCCAGGCTGTTTCGGAGACCATGTTCAAGGTCACCCACATGATCATGAACTACGCCCCGATCGGCGTGTTCGCCCTGATTGCGGTGACCGTGGCCAACTTCGGTTTCAGCTCGCTGCTGCCGCTGGCCAAGCTGGTTGTGCTGGTGTACTTCGCCATCGCCTTCTTCGCCTTCATGGTACTGGGCCTGGTTGCCCGCCTGTTCGGCTTCTCGGTGATCAAGATCATGCGCATCATGAAAGATGAGCTGATCCTGGCCTACTCCACCTCCAGTTCGGAAACCGTGCTGCCGCGGGTGATCGAGAAGATGGAGAAGTACGGCGCGCCGAAGTCGATCTGCTCGTTCGTGGTACCGACCGGCTATTCGTTCAACCTCGACGGTTCGACCCTGTACCAGAGCATCGCGGCGATCTTCATTGCCCAGTTGTACGGTATCGACCTGTCGTGGAGCCAGCAGCTGCTGCTGGTACTGACCCTGATGGTCACTTCCAAAGGTATCGCGGGTGTGCCGGGCGTATCGTTCGTGGTACTGCTGGCCACCTTGGGCAGCGTGGGCATTCCGCTGGAAGGCCTGGCCTTCATCGCGGGCGTGGACCGCATCATGGACATGGCCCGAACTGCGCTGAACGTTGTGGGCAACGCCTTGGCTGCATTGGTCATTGCTCGCTGGGAAGGCATGTACGACGCGGTCAAGGGCGAGCAGTACTACGCCTCGCTGCTGGCCGAGAAGCAGGAAGCTGCAGTGGTTGGCGAAACCGCCAAGCGCTGAGCCTGATGGCTGTTTGACCAAGAGCCCCGACTTGTCGGGGCTTTTTGTTATCTGCGAGATCTTGAGCCGCGCCTACAAAGGCTCGCGATCGCCAGTCACAGGCTGCGATACGCTATTATTCGGGCACTTTTCAGGGGGAACATACGGATGCTCAACGGCCTTTGGCTCGGCTTTTTCCTGGTGGCGGCGGTGTCCGCCATGGCCCAATGGCTGGTAGGTGGCAACGCTGGCATCTTCGCTGCAATGGTCGAAAGCATCTTCGCCATGGCCAAGCTGTCGGTCGAAGTAATGGTGTTGCTGTTCGGCACGCTGACACTGTGGCTGGGCTTTCTCAAGATCGCCGAGAAGGCCGGTATCGTCGAGTGGCTGGCCAAGGTGCTAGGCCCTCTGTTCGCCCGCCTGATGCCGGAGGTGCCGCCCGGCCACCCGGCCCTGGGCCTGATTACCATGAACTTCGCCGCCAACGGCCTGGGACTCGACAACGCCGCTACGCCGATTGGCCTGAAGGCCATGCGCGCGCTGCAGGAGCTGAACCCCGGCAGTACCACCGCGAGCAACGCGCAGATCCTGTTCCTGGTGCTCAACGCCTCTTCGCTGACCCTGCTGCCGGTAACCGTCTTCATGTACCGGGCGCAGCAAGGCGCACCAGACCCGACCATGGTGTTTCTGCCAATCCTGCTAGCGACCAGCGTCTCGACCCTGGTAGGCCTGCTGTCGGTGGCAGTGATGCAGCGTTTGCGTCTGTGGGACCCGGTGGTGCTTGCCTACTTCATCCCCGGCGCTTTGCTGCTGGGAGGCTTCATGGCTTTTCTTGGCACCCTGTCGGCCGCCGCGCTGGCCAGCCTGTCGTCGCTGATGGGCAACCTCACGCTGTTTGGCGTGATCATGCTGTTCCTGGTGGTGGGCGCCCTGAAACGGGTGAAGGTGTATGAAGCCTTTGTCGAAGGCGCCACGGAAGGCTTCGATGTGGCCAAGAGCCTGCTGCCCTATCTGGTGGCGATGCTGGTGGCGGTGGGTGTGCTGCGCGCCTCTGGTGCCCTGGAGCTGGCCCTGGACGGTATCCGCCATGCGGTGAACTGGATGGGCCTGGACACGCGCTTCGTCGAGGGCCTGCCCACCGCGCTGGTCAAGCCGTTCTCTGGCAGCGCAGCGCGGGCAATGCTGATCGAGACCATGCAGACCCAAGGCGTGGACAGTTTCCCTGCCTTGGTGGCGGCGACGATTCAGGGCAGCACCGAAACCACCTTCTACGTACTGGCCGTGTACTTTGGTGCCGTGGGCATCCAGCGCGTGCGCCATGCGGTCGGTTGCGCACTGCTGGCCGAGTTTTCAGGGGTGGTCGCGGCGATCTTCGTCTGCTACTGGTTCTTTGCCTGAAGCTTCTGTTGTGCCTGATTGGCCTGGGTGATGGTCCAGCTCACCACCTGCCCCACCAGCTGGTCGCTGGCCTGACCAAAGCCGGCGACTACCGCTGACACTTGCTTGTCGGCAAGCGGCTGGCGAATTTCGAAGCGCTTGCTGGCCTGGATGCGCTGGTCGCGCCCCTTAACCAGACGCGCATCGTAGCGGATCACCACCTCCACCGCCCCGCCCGGGCGGTACTCACTCTGAAACGCCTGCAGCTCGCCAGCCAGCTCGTAGTCGGCTTGCAGGTTGCTGTCGTCAGCGCTCAGGCGCTGCACTTGGCCGTCACGCTGGAATCCATCAAGCAGGCGGTTGCGCAGCAGCACCGGAGCCGCATCGCTCCAGCGTGCGCCCTTGTAGCTGCTTATCACATCGCCTTGGGGAATGACGGCAATGCGCGGCCCAGCCAACACTTCACTGGCCAGCGGCTTGTTCAGGCGCAATGACCACTCCAGCGGCGGCGCTGTGCGGCTGGGCTGGTTCACCGGCAGGCGATAAAGGTCCACAGGTTCGCTCTTCGGCAGGATCGAGCAGGCACTGACCAGGCTCAGCGAGGCCGCCAGGGTCAGCAGGCGCAGCGACAGATTCATGGCTGGAACTCCTTGTTGTTGTCGCGGCCAAGCAGGTAGCCGCTCGGGTCGGCCTCCAGTTGCCGGGAAATGCCTTTGAGCGCGTTAAGGGTTTCGCGCAGTTCACGAATGGCCGGGGCGAGCTGGTTCAGGCTCTGGGCGCCGTCACCGATAGCCTCGCTGTTGTTCTTGAGCAGGCTATTGATGGTTGCCGTGCTTTGGGCCAGTGACTGCATGGCCTGTTCGGCGCTACCGATCGCCTGTTTGCCTTCGCTACCCAGCAGGCCGTTGGCATTGCGCATCAGCGCCTGGGTTTCGGCCAGGGTGGCGCTGGCCTGATTACCCACCTTTACCAGCTGTTCGATGGCCTCGGCGATGCTGCCGTGCTGGCCGGCAAAGGCGCCGGTGGTCTTGTCGAGGTTGGCCAGCGTGTTGCTGAGGTGGCCTATGTTGTCCTCAGAGAACATCTGGTTGGCGTTATGGAGCAGCATGTTGATGTTGGTCACCAGGTCGCTGCTGTCGTTGAGCAGGCGCGAGATTGGCGATGGCGAAGCGATGATCACCGGCAGCTTGCCATCCTTGCCTTTAAGCTCGGGGCTTTGCGGCGTGCCGCCACTGAGCTGGATGAATGAGTTGCCGGTGACGCCGGCCAGGGTCAGCTTGGCCTGGGTGTCTTCCTTCACCGGGGTATCGGCGCTCAGGCGCACCCGTGCCAATACCCGGCGCGGGTCTTTCGGGTCCAGACGCAGGGTCGACACGTCGCCCACCTTGATGCCGTTGTACTGCACCGTGCTGCCTCGGGAAAGGCCAGACACGGCTTCGTTGAACACTACTTCGTAATCCTTGAAGGCGTCGTCGACACTGGACTTGGCCAGCCACAGGCCGAACAGCATGGCCCCGGCCACCACCAGAACGGTGACCAGGCCGATGAGGACGTGATGGGCTCGGGTTTCCATTGCTCAGCGCTCCTGCCCGGCACGGGTGGCAGCCTGTTCGGCGGCGCGCCCGCGAGGGCCGTGAAAGTATTCTTGGATCCAGGTGTCGTTGGTCTTCTCGACCTCGGCCAGCGGGCCGGCCACCAGGACTTTCTTTTGCGACAGCACCGCGATGCGGTCGGTGATGGTGTACAGGGTGTCGAGGTCGTGGGTGATCAGGAACACCGACAGCCCCAGAGCATCGCGCAGGGTAAGGATCAACTGGTCAAATGCCGCGGCACCGATCGGGTCCAGGCCAGCCGTGGGTTCGTCGAGGAACAGGATGTCCGGGTCCAGGGCCAGGGCGCGGGCCAGCGCTGCGCGCTTGATCATGCCCCCCGACAACGAGGCCGGGTACTTGTCGGCAGCCGAGATCGGCAACCCGGCAAGGGCCAATTTCACCCCGGCCAAGTGCTCGGCATCATTGCGCGACAGCCCGGCGTGCTCGATCAGCGGCAAGGCCACGTTTTCGGTCACCGTCAGCGAAGAGAACAGCGCCCCCTTCTGGAACAGCACGCCAAAGCGCCGCTCGACCAGTGAACGCTGTTCTTCGCGCAGGCCGGTCAGGTCCTGGCCGAACACCTTGATCTGCCCTTCATTGGGCCGGCGCAGGCCAATGATGCTGCGCAGAAGCACCGACTTGCCGCTGCCTGAGCCGCCTACTACGGCGAGGATTTCGCCGCGGTACAGGTCAAGGTCAAGGTTTTCATGTACCACCTGGCGGCCGAAGCGGTTGCAGATGCCGCGGGCTTCGATTACGCAATCCTGGCCACTCACCAGCCCATCTCCATGAAGAACAGCGCTGCCACCGCATCCAGCACGATGACCACAAAAATCGACTGCACCACTGCCGAGGTGGTGTGTGCCCCCACCGACTCGGCGCTGCCGCTGACCTTGAAGCCTTCCAGGCAGCCGATGGCGGCGATCAGGAAGGCGAAGAACGGTGCCTTGGCCAGGCCTACCAGGAAGTGCTGCACGCCAATGTCGCTTTGCAGCAGCGACAGGAACATGGCCGGCGAAATATCCAGTGTCAGGGCGCATACCACCGCACCGCCAACGATGCCGCAGATCATCGCGACAAAGGTGAGCAACGGCAGCGAAATCAGCAGGGCCAGTACCCGCGGCACCACCAGCAGTTCCATGGGGTTGAGGCCCAGCGTGCGGATGGCGTCAATTTCTTCGTTGGCCTTCATCGAGCCGATCTGCGCGGTGAACGCGCTGGCAGTGCGGCCGGCCATGAGAATGGCTGTCAGCAGCACGGCGAACTCGCGCAGGAACGAGAATGCAACCAGGTCGACGGTGAAAATGGTCGCACCGAAGTCGGCCAACACCGTGGCACCGAGAAATGCGACTACGGCGCCCACCAGAAAGGTCAGCAACGCCACGATGGGCGCGGCGTCCAGCCCGGTCTGCTCAATATGTGCCACCACAGGAGTGAAGCGCCAGCGATGTGGCTGGAAGGCGCGGCGCAGCAAGGTTTCCAGAATCACACCGACGAAACCAAGCAGTTGCATGCTGTCCTGCCACAGCGTGCCGACGGCGCGGCCGATACGCTCCAGCAGCAGCAACAGCACATTGCGCTCGGGCTCCTTGACCGGGATGCAGTAATCCTGGACTGAACAGTAGACATTCTTCAGCAGCGCCTGGCTGGCTTCAGGCAGCGCGTGGGTACAGCGCGACAGGCGCTCGGCGCCTAGCAGTTCGGCCAGCAGCGAAGCGCCGGCGGTGTCCAGGCGGCCCAGCTGGCTGAGGTCGGCGATCGTGTTGGCAGCGCACTGCGTGCGCAGGCGCTCGCTCTCGCGCTTGAGGCTGGCGTAGTGTGCCAGGGTCCAGTCACCGGTAATACGCAGGCAGGCCGGTTGGCAGCTGGTGTCCAGGGTGGCGCTGGGGGTGGTCATAGGCTCCATGCAATTGACTCGGCGCTAAGGCTTAGGGGCTGATCATAGCGCAGGGGGCATGGGCTGTTTGGTGATTATGTGCTGTGTGTGCGCTTGGCAGCAGTGCCTTGGAGCAGGCTTGTGCTGCGAATAGGTCGTAAGCGCCCATCGAAGTGGTGTGCTGTACCGGCCCTTTCGCAGCACAAGGCTGCTCATGCGCAAGGCAGGGGGTCAACTACCCGCGGGTGCATCATTGACCACCTTGAAGCGCAGCACGCCAATCACTTGCCCATCCTCGGTCAGCACCCTCACCTGCCACTTGCCTACCGGGTTGGGTGGGAAGTTCTGCTTGTGGGTCCAGGCCCGATAGCCTTCCTTGCGCCCGCCGTGGATGTCCAGGGCAATGCGGTCGACCTCTTGGCCGTCCTTTTGCCACACGTGGTAGATCCGCTCGTTCAGGCCGCGTGGCGCGTTGATGGCGGTGTAGGCATACAGGCCACTGCTGCGTATGCGGCTGGCGGCAATTTCGTCCAGCGAGTCGCCCGGTTGGCGGTTCATTACTTCGGTACTCACCGCCACCTCGGTCATCCATAGGGTTGCCGGCGGTACCCAGGAGCGCAGCAGCCAGCCACCGGCACCGACCGACAGGGTAACCAGCACCAGTGCCACGGCGCGGCGCCAGTTGTTGATCGGGAAGCTGCTGGCCAGGCTGGGGAATGACAGGGCCATGGCCGCGATCAGGGCCAGCTTGAAGCTTTGTGCGGTGGTCAGGTGCAGGATGATCGGTAGCGCGGTCAGCAGAGCGGCAAACAACGTCAGGGTATGCAGCGCCAGGAACAGCCAGCGCCGTGGTGCCAGCCACTTGTAGTACAGCGGGTCGGTGATCGAAACCAGGCCGGCGGCGCCGAGCAAGCCGGTGAAGACCAGCTGACCGCTGTTCCAGGTGGTGGTGATGAAAAAGAACGGCAGCACGAAGAACAGCGTTTCCTGGTGGATCATCTGCGTTGCATAGCGCAGCAGCGGCTGAGGGATCTCGCGGTTGAACGTGCGCGCGAACAGCCCGGTGAGGGTGTTCTCCAGCATCAGCCAGACCCAGCTGACCAGCATGAGCACGGCGACCCAGCTGGCCAGGCCAGCCTGGCGGTCGACCAGGATGAAGCTGCCGATACCGGAGAGGAAACCGCCGAGCGCAATGATGCCGGGGTAGCGCTTGAGGAGTTCGATGACGCGCTGGACGATATGGGGGATTTGGGGCATTGGGGGCTACAACGGAAAAGTGAGGTGGCTGTGCCAGCCTCTTCGCGGGCAAGCCTGCGAAAGGGTCGGTACTGGCAAAAGGATACCGCCGATTTACCGCTGCCGTGTAGCACCACTGGGCCGTTCAGGCCCATGCCGCCGCCAGCGCAACAGCCCCGCCGCCAGGCACAGCCCCACAAGCAAGGCCATCAGCCCGTAAAGCTCGTCATAGCCAAGCAACGGCTTTTCGATGCGCACATAGCCATCTTCCTTGAGCAGATCCTTCAGTGCCTCGTTGGCCTGTTCCAGGCTGACCTGGCGCAGCTTGCGCACCGGGCTGGCAAAGCGCCCGTCGGTATAGTCGTTCAGCGCCCCCCAGTAGTAGTCGGCCAAGGCGCTGTTGCCTTGGGTACTCCAGCTTTCCTTGGCGATGCTGGCTTCCTTGATGCGGGCGAAGGTGTCCGGGTCCAGGCCTTCCTTGCGCAGGTGGTCGAACAGGGCCTGCATCACCTTGACAGCCTTGTCGATGTCATCGCGCTCAAGGTCCGCATTGAGGCTGAGCAGGCCGGTGTCGCCAAAGCTTTCACGTTGCACGGAGGGGCCGTAGGACAGCCCGTTGCGCAGACGTAGCTGGTCGTACAGCGCCCAGTCCAGGTAGCGCGAAAGCAGGTCGAGGGTGGCTTGATGGTCGTTGTCCAGCACCGGCTCGATGAACAGCCAGTGCAATTTGACGCTATCACCCAGCCAGCCGCGGGTCAGGTTGCGACGCTGTTCGGCCTGTTGGCTGATGCTTTCAAGGTTGCGGCGCTCTTCGGGTTCAGTGGCGGGCAGTTCGCCGAACGACCGCTCCAGATAAGCCGGAAGCAGGCGATCGAGGCCTCCGACCATGATCAGGGTCATGTTGTTGGCCGCGTACCAGCGGTCACGCAACGCCTGAACTTGCTCCAAGGTCATGTCGTCGAGGTTGGAGCGCTCCGGGCATTTCAGACCCAGCTCGGTGGCCAGCTGGTCGTTGGCGGGGTGGCCGATATCCTGGCGGTCGAGCCAGCGCTGCAGGTGGCCATAGTGGCCGCCATCCTCGCGCTCTATGATGCGCTTGGCGGTGGCCAAGGCCTTGGCGTCGATGGTGGTATCGCGGATGACTGCCAACAGCAGGTCGAGGACCTTGCGCTGGTTGCGCGCCGGGGCCTCGATGACAAAGGTGGTGTCGGCACTGCTGGTATAGGCGTTCCACTCGCCGCCGAGCGCTTGCAGGCGCTCTTCCAGCCCGCCTTCGCCTGTTTCGTCGATGCCACTGAACAACAGGTGCTCAAGCAGGTGTGGCAGCTCTTTCTGCTCGCAGTCGAAATCATCCAGGCCCACGCCGACCACTAGACGAATCGCCACATGGTCACGTTCGTAGCCGTTTTTCAGGATGACCTGCAGACCATTAGGCAACAGGTAGCCTTCAACCCGCGAGCGGTCGAGGGCGAACGAGGGCAGGCTGCAGATCAGCAGGCAAACGAACATCAGGCAACGCATGGGCGAGCGAGGGTCCTCAGCTAGGAGAAATCACGGCTGGCGGGCTTCATCGGGCACACTGTCGAGCATCAGCCCTCCGGTGTCCGAGCCGCCCAGTACCACATAGGCACTGCTACAGAACAAAGAGTTCAACCGCTTCATGTCGGCGATCAGCTCCAAGTGTAGCGAACTGGTCTCGATACTTTGCACGACCTTGCGCTGCAGGCGGCTGACATGGGCGTGTGCGAGGCGCCGTTCCTGGGCACGGAACCGGCGTTTTTCCCGCAGCAGCAAGCGGGCGCTTTCCGGGTCGGCACTGAGGAACACCGAGAGGCCCAGGCGCAGGTTGGCCAGCAATTGCTCCTGCAGGCCGGTCAGCTCTTCCAGGCCTACCTGGGAAAATTCCCGACGCTGGCTGGTTTTCTGCTGCTGAACCTTGCGCAGCATGCGTTCGATCAGGTCACAGGCGAGTTTGAGGTTAATTGCCAGCTCGATGATTTCGGCCCAACGGCGGTTGTCCTGTTCGCTGAGGTCTTCCCGTGACATCTGCGCCAGGTACAGCTTGATTGCGCTGTACAGGGCTTCGGCGTCTTCGCCCAAGGCGCGAACTTGCTGTGGCAACGCGGTCTGGGTGCCACGCAGGGCTCCAAGCATCGCTTCGAGCAGGCTGTCGACGATATCCCCCAGGCGCAGCGTTTCGCGGGCGGCGTTGGCCAGCGCCAGGCTGGGCGTTTCCAGGGCCGAGGCATCAAGGTGACGGGGGCGGACCTGACCATTGCCGGTTTCCCGTTCAGGCAGCAGGACGTTGCACAGCCGACCCATCGGTTTGACCGTGGGCAGCATGATCAGACAGCGCAGCGTGTTGTAGAGCAGGTGAAAGCCGATGACCAGCTCCTGAGGGCTGAAACTCAGCGAGTCCATCCATGCCACCAGCGGGTGCAGCACAGGGATGATCAGCACCAGGCCGATCAGCTTGTACAGCAGGCTGCCCAAGGCCACCCGACGCCCGGCGGCGTTCTGCATGCTGGTACTGATGAAGGCCAGCAGCCCGCTGCCGATGTTGGCGCCGACCACCAGCCCGATGGCTACCGGCAAGCTGATCAGTTCGGCGCCGGCCAGTGTCGCTGTGAGCAGAACGGCGGCCAGGCTGGAATAGGAAATCATGGCGAACATTGCCCCGACCAGAGCGTCGAGCATGATGTCGCCGGTCAGTGAGGCAAACAGCACTTTCACGCCCTGGGCATGGGTGATCGGCGCAGCTGCCTGCACGATAAGCTCAAGTGCCAGGATGATCAGGCCAAGCCCGATGCCTACTCGGCCCAGTTGGCCGGCCCGTGTCTGCTTGCGCGAAAGAAAGAAGATCACGCCAAGGAAGATCAGCAGCGGCGACAGCCAGGACAGGTCGAAGGTCAGTACCCGGGCCATCAGTGCGGTGCCCACGTCGGCACCCAGCATGATCGCCAAGGCCGGGGTCATGGCCATCAGGCCTTGGCCGACGAAAGAGGTGACCAGCATGGCCGTGGCGTTACTGCTTTGAACCATGGCCGTGACCAGAATACCGGCGATGAATGCCAGCGGGCGCTTGTCCATGTTCTGGCTGATGATGCGTCGCAGGTTCGAGCCGAATACCCGAAGGATGCCGGTACGCACAATGTGGGTACCCCAGACCAGAAGCGTCACGGCCGAGAGCAGGTTGAGCAGGGTCAGCATGGCGAAGGCCCCCTGTTGCATAGGCCCATCGGGCCAAGAAAAGAAACGTGAGCGTTTGAAGAATTTTCGGTGCTCACTCAAAGCTTTAGCTGTTTTGCCAAGCTGTCGCCAGCTTCGCATGGCAGTCATTTATTTGAAACAGATCTTGAAACGAATGACGGCCTGTCGGGGCTGCTTCGCGGGCAAGCCTCCACAGTGACAACGCGCAGGAAAAAACGCACAGAAAAAAGGCATGAAAAAGGGCCCTGCGAAGGGCCCTTGTTGTGTAGCACTTCCTTGGCCTTATTGACCCGGAATGTCCTTGCGCAGTTTCACCGGTTCATGATCTTTGCCTTCCTTGCGGGCCATGGCGGTGCGCATGCGTATGTTGATGGCTTCCACCCCCAGCGAGAAGGCCATGGCGAAGTAGACATAGCCCTTCGGCACATGCACATCGAACGCTTCAGCGATCAGTACAGTACCGACCACGATCAGGAACGACAGCGCGAGCATCTTCAGCGACGGGTGCTTGTCGATGAAATTGCTGATGGCGCCGGCGCACAGCATCATCACCAGCACGGCCACGACGATGGCGGCGATCATCACCGGTACGTGGGAAACCATGCCCACAGCGGTGATCACCGAGTCCAGCGAGAACACGATGTCGATGATGGCGATCTGGATGATGGTGTAGAAGAACTTGCCACCTGCGCCTTTGGGCTCCTCTGCGTTCTCGTCCTCGCCTTCCAGGCCGTGGTAGATCTCTTGCGAGCTCTTCCACAGCAGGAACAGGCCACCGAAGAACAGGATCAGGTCACGCCCGGAGATGCCTTGGCCAAAGACCACGAACAGGTCGGCGGTGAGGCGCATGACCCAGGTAATCGACAGTAGCAGCATGATACGGGTGACCATGGCCAGGGCCAGGCCGAAGATCCGGGTGCGTGGCTGCATGTGCTTGGGCATGCGGCTGACCAGAATCGAGATCATGATGATGTTGTCGATACCGAGGACGATCTCAAGCGCGGTAAGGGTGAAAAAGGCAACCCAGATTTCCGGGCTGGTCAGCCATTCCATGTATTTTCCTTCGAGCGGTAATGGCAACGCGCCCCGGTCAGGGCGCGTCGCGTACGTGATACGGATGTATTAAAGACTACTGAACAGCGGGAAAATCCCCATCAGCAGTGCGCCGAGCATTATGCACAGGCATACCAGCACTGCCCACTTGAGTGTGAAACGCTGATGATCGCCGAACTCGATACCGGCCAGGGCCACCAGCAGGTAGGTGGAGGGTACCAGCGGGCTGAGCAGGTGTACCGGCTGCCCGACGATCGACGCACGGGCCATTTCCACCGGGGTGATGCCATAGTGGCTAGCGGCCTCGGCCAGCACCGGCAGCACGCCGTAGTAGAACGCGTCGTTGGACATGAAGAAGGTGAACGGCATGCTCACGATCGCGGTGATTACGGCCAAGTATGGGCCCAGCGCCTCGGGGATGACCGCCAGCAGGCTCTTGGACATGGCGTCGACCATGCCGGTGCCGGACAGGATGCCGGTGAAGATGCCGGCGGCGAAGATCAGCCCGGTTACGGCCAGCACGCTGCCGGCGTGGGCGGCGATGCGGTCCTTCTGCTGTTGCAGGCACGGGTAGTTGACGATCATGGCGATACTGAAGGCAATCATGAACAGCACTGGCAGCGGCAGCACGCCGGCGATCAACGCGACCATCAGGGCGGCGGTCAGGGCACCGTTGAAGTACAGCAGCTTGGGCCGGCGTGCGTCCGGGTACTGCGAGACGGTGATTTCGCTGTGGTCGATGTCGTCGGTAGGCAGATGCAGTTCGCCCAGGCGGGCACGTTCACGCTTGCCATACATGTAGGCAATGGCCAGGATCGCCAGCACACCGAACAGCATGGCCGGGATCATCGGCACAAAAATGTCTGACGGGTCTACGTGCAGGGCGCTGGCAGCACGCGCGGTCGGCCCACCCCATGGGGTCATGTTCATTACGCCGCCGGCGAGGATGATCAGGCCGGCCATGATCCGCGGGCTCATGCCCAGGCGGCTGTACATCGGCAGCATGGCGGCGCAGCAGATCATGTAGGTGGTGGCACCGTCACCGTCGAGCGAGACCACCAGGGCCAGTGCAGCGGTGCCGACCGAGACTTTCAGCGGATCGCCCTTGACCAGTTTGAGGATCTTGCGAACGGCCGGGTCGAACAGGCCGGAATCGATCATCAGGGCGAAATAGAGGATGGCGAACATCAGCATCACGCCGGTAGGTGCGAGCTTGCTGATGCCCTCTAGCATCATGGGGCCGATCTTGGCGGAAAAACCACCGAACAGGGCGAACAGGATCGGTACCAGAATCAGCGCGATCAAGGCCGAAAGGCGCTTGGTCATGATCAGGTACATGAACGTGATGACCATGGCAAAGCCGAGGAAGGTCAGCATGGCAATACTCCAGGCGTGGCGCGGCGAAAGGACAGTCGATTCGGGCGTATCAGCGCGTAGGGCGCTGTGCGGGGAGCATGCGGAGGGGGACTACGAAAAGGCGGGCACAGGAATACATCAGAATCACCATTGTTGTTGTTGATTGGGCCGGGCGCGGTATTGACCGGGTGCCCTGGCTGACCGGTCTTGTGCCGGTAGTGGGCGCTATCCTAAAAGGGCAAGCTTTCAGCCAGCTTTCGCTGAAGCAAAGGTGACGAGAGGTAGGTGATGCCGGATGTAACCGAAGGTGGCTGCCATTGTGGTGCCCTGCGTTATCGGCTGGAGGGCAACCTGACGGACATTGCCCACTGTCATTGTTCGATCTGCAGGCGGGTCAGCGGTGGACTGGTGGTCACCTGGCTTACCCTGCCCCGTTCTGGGTTCCAGTGGTTAACGGGCGAGCCGAACTGCTATGTGGCGCCTGCCAGTTGCAGCCGTTACTTCTGTGGGCAGTGTGGGGCGCATGTGGCGCTGGTGACCACGCATAGCCCGCAGACGATTGATGTGACGGTGGCGACGCTGGATCACCCTGAGCGGGTACGAGCCAACCGGCATATCTGGGTGGGCAGCCGGTTGCCCTGGTTGCATCTGGATGAGGATTTGCCCTCGGAAGATGAGGAGCGCCTGTAGGCGCGGGCTTGCCCGCGAAAGGGCCAGCCCGTCATCCATCACAACTGCAGGCCACCAGCAGCCTTGTGCAACGCCCGCAAGTGCTCGCCGATCTGCTTCACGTTGGCCTCGACCGCTGCAATTTCCTTGGCTCGCGACGGTTCCAGCAGCGCCCTCACCTCTTTGTCCAGGCTGGTGCTCAAGCGCAACAGCTGTGCCTGCCGCTCTCTGCTCACCTGCTCCAGGTGCTTGCGCTCTTCTGGCTGCGGCAGCCCGTAGCCTTTGGAATCGAGCAACTCTGCCGGGCGGCTGAGAAAGCCGCTGTTGGCAAGCATTTGCTTGAGCGTGGCATCGGCTTTGTTGATGCTGCCATCCTTCAAGGCTGCGGCATTCAGGTAACGCTGCTTGACCTCGTCCTGGGCCAGCAGAAGCTGCCGGCGCAGGCTGGCCTGCTCAAGCAGAAGCAGCGCCGCGCTGGTGCGCAGGTCAGCCTTGGTGAACCAGCTACGGCGCTGCTCGGCATTGAGGGCCAGCCAGTCTTCAACCAGAGCTTGCTTGATTGGCAACTGTTTTCTCAGCACTTCGAACATGGCCTGGTACCGGTCGCGGTAAGAATCGAAGCGGTAGCCCAGGCGTAACGCTTCGCGCGGGTTATCAAGCACGCTGGTATCTGCCAGCCCCCTGCCCTTGAGCACGGCCAGCAAACCGTTGGGCATGATGCTGTCCAGGTCGTTGAGGCGTGGATTGGCGGTGCCGCTGCGCAGCAGCTTCAACGACTCCACTGCACAGTTGTTGGACAGGAACCAGTAGTTGCCGTCATAACTCCAGTGCATCTCGGCGGCCTGGCGCACCAGGTTCTCGATTTCGTCGCGGTTGAGCTTCAAGGGCACCGAGGCCAGGCTGCGCAGCTCGGTCTTGGTGTATTCGTCGATCACCTGGCCCAGCGGAAGCACGAATAGCCGCGACGGGTAGTTGCCGACCAGGCCGTCCCAGCTGGACAGTTGCACGTCGTTGACGAAGGCGCGGTACGACAGCACCAGGCTTTGATCGAGGTCCAGGCGGCAGTCTGGCCCGCGTGGGCGGCCCGGCTTGCAGATCACCAGGCGCAGCATGCTGTGCCCCCAGCGGCTGACCAGGTTCTGATTGGCTTCAGCCAGCAGATAGTCCACTTCGTAGACCCGCTCTGGGTCGATTTCACCTAGCGGCTGGCGGGCGAAGTCGCTGCCGGCATTGATGAATGGCAGGCCCTTGGCACAGGTGTCCTGTTGGGGTGCCCAGCCGAAGTGTTCGCGAAGGTACTGATACAGCGCCGGGCGACGGCAGCTGTAGCTTGGGTCGAGGAGGAAATACTCCATGTTGACCGCGATGTATTCCTTGGGGCTGCTCAACTCATAGCTGTCGGGGCTGCGCACGAATTGGCCATTTTGCTGTTCGCGCTCGCCTCGTCGGCCCACGTACTGCTGCCACCCGGCCAGGTCGAGCAGGCGTGGGTCGTCGCTCAGGGTGAAGCGGCGCTCGGCCTGGCCGCGGCATTCTTCCGGCAGGCCGACCTTGCCCAGCGTGCCTTGCTGGCGCTTGCAGCGTGCAATCAGCGAATTCTCGACGCTGGGCCACAAGCGGGCACGGTCGTAGAGATGGGTGAGCTCGTGCAGCACGGTGGCCAGCAGCTCTTCACGCACCGTGCCATGTGGGCGGTCGGTGCGCTCATTGGCGGCGCTGCCATCGGTGAGGCTGGGCAGCAAGCGGCGGTTGAGCTCGAGGGTGGATATCAGTGATGCCTGCCCATAGGCGTCGGCAGGCATGTTGTCGCTCCAGCTGACCCGCACTCGACGGTCCAGCTGTTGCTTGAAGCGCGGTGGCAGCTTGCCCATGGCCTCGTCGAGCAGGGCTTGGGAGGCTTGTGTTTGTTGTGGGTCGAGGCCGGACGCCTGCAGCTCAAGCTGCAGGTCGGCCAAGGCGGGCGTGCCGAGCAGCGTCAGGGCGCAGCCGAGCAGCCAGGCACGCACGCGCTTCACAGTGCGAGTATGGCTTCAGCCAATACCTGGTCGCTGGCGCCTCGCGCTTCCGGTACGCGCTCGCGCAGGGTATTGAAGGCTGCCTCAAGTTGGACGCCGCGGATGTCACCGTTGCTGGCGACAAAGCTTGCAGCGTCGTCGTGGGCTTCGCGCACCACTTTGGAGTCGCGGATCGATGTGGTGGTGTCTGAGGTGAAGTCGATCGAACGGCCAAAGGCACGCACGATGATGTTGCTGGTGGCCACCAGGGTCTGTGCCTGGGCCAGGTCGGCCAGCAGCAGCATGCCGAGGGAAGCGGCAATCAGCGGTTTACGCATGGAGCATCTCCGAAAAATACAGGGAGTCAGATGTAGTTATTGGACGAGAATTGCCTGCGCCAGTTCCAGATCGCCGACGGCGTGCCGTGCGCAATTGTGGCGTAATGATTCAAGGGCGGCTTCCAGGCGTGCACCACGGATCAGGCCGTCGCTGGCAACGAATGCGGCGGCATCGTCGCGGGCCTGTCTGACCAGTTTGCGGTCGAAGGGTGCGGCTGTGACCTGGCTGGTGACATAGCCGGTGATGACCAGGCTTTGTGTGGTCGTGTCCATGGCATGGGCGCTGGCCATGCCTGCGGCGGCGAACAGCAACGGCAACAGATAACGCATGAGCTTTCTTGAAGGCTGGAAAAATGAACGGCGAAGCCTACCTCAGGTGCGAGGGCCGAAGCCAACGCACCTGTTGTGCATGGCGCGTATCAGAGTGCCAGGATGGCCTGGGCCAGCTGTGCATCGCTGGCTTGCAGGGCCGGCATGTTCGAACGGATGTGTACAAAGGCGCTTTCCAGTCGGGCGCCGCGGATAGCGCCCTGGGTGCCGACGAAGCTGGCTGCGTCATCGCGGGCTGCCTGGACGATCTTGTCGTCACGGAACGAAGAACTCACGTCGGATGTGGCGTCGGTGGAGGCAGCAACGGCGCCCACTACCGCGTCGGTGGTGACAACGAAACTGGTGGCATTGGCAGTGCCAGCCAGGCCAAGCAGCAGGGCGGCGCCAAGCAGGTGTTTACGGGACATGATCGTGGACTCCTGGGGTAGGGTCAGGTTGGTTCTGCTTTATCGGACGTTTGCAGGATCGTCACGGTACGTTTCAACAACGGGTTCCAGCAGACGGTTATGCCAAGCGTATCACGCAGTGCTGCGTAGGGATGATAACGAGTGCTACGCCAGGCAACTGTTAAGGTGTTTTTTTGTATCTGTAAAACTGTACTGGTCGTGATCTCAAGTGCTCTACAGCGCATCTCTCGGGCAATAAAAAACCCGCTGCAGTTACCTGCAACGGGTTTGGGGAATTCACGGTGCCGGCCGAAGCCGGCAAGCCGGGAGCTTAGCGCCAGAAAGGCTTGCTCAGCTCTTCGTAACGCTGCGACTCGCTGATACCGGCGTCTGCCAGCAGGCGGGAGTCCAGGCGAGCCAGTTGACGACGGCTGGTCATACGGCGCTGCCACAGCAGCAGGGTCGACAATGCGCGCAGTGGCAGCGAGGTGTTGGATTGCTGGGCGTTGCTTTCAAAAACCAGACCGGAACTGAGGGTACGTTCCATGATGCTTCATCCTTCCGCTTATGGCGGCATTAGGTAGTGATTTAACTGATGCCAATGATCCTCCTCTGTCGTCCATAACAGTAGATACAGTTCAGTTGAAAGACGATGGCTCAGTTAACTGTGTAACCCTACTGTTGCACTCGAAATAGGCGCAACTGTACTGGTCCGCACTTATTTAGTGCGTTTTGATTCGAAGAAGGGGATTTGTCAGTCAGGAAGGTCTGAAATAACCAGTACAGTAGTACAGATTATGCTGCTAGTAGAGGGGTGGCGTAGTGATAGAAGGGTTTGACTGTTATGCCCATTCGCGGGCAAGCCCGCGAACAGGCCGGAACAGCGGAGGCAGGGCCGCCGTTCCGTACCACATCGGGATTAGCTAGCCAGCATGCGCCCGGTTTCTTCCAGGTTTTCGTGCCAGCTCAGGGCTTCACGCAGGATGTGCGGGGTATGGCCGCCACGCTGGCAGGCGCGGTCGAAGTAGTCGTTCAGCGCAGCGCGGTAGTCTGGGTGAACACAGTTGTCGATAATTGCTCGCGCCCGTTCGCGCGGCGCCAGGCCACGCAGGTCCGCCAGGCCCTGCTCGGTGACCAGGATGTCCACGTCGTGCTCGGTGTGGTCGACATGGCTGACCATTGGCACCACGCTGGAAATCGCCCCGCCTTTGGCAATCGACTTGGTGACGAACACCGCCAGGTGGGCGTTACGGGCGAAGTCGCCGGAGCCACCGATGCCGTTCATCATCCTGGTACCACAGACGTGGGTGGAGTTGACGTTGCCGTAGATATCGAACTCCAGTGCGGTGTTGATACCGATGATGCCCAGGCGACGTACCACTTCCGGGTGGTTGGAGATTTCCTGCGGGCGTAGCACCAGCTTGTCCTTGTAGCGTTCCAGGTTGCCGAACACATCGGCATTGCGGCGCGTCGACAGGGTGATCGAGCTGCCCGATGCGAAGCTAAGCTTGCCGGCGTCGATCAGGTCGAAGGTGGAGTCCTGCAGCACTTCGGAGTACATGGTCAGGTCTTCGAACGGCGACTCGATCAGGCCGCACATCACCGCGTTGGCAATGCTGCCAATGCCGGCTTGCAGCGGGCCGAGCTTGTTGGTCATACGGCCTGCATCCACTTCCTTCTTGAGGAAGTTGATCAGGTGGTCGGCGATGCCCTGTGTTTCATCATCTGGCGGCAGCACAGTGGACGGCGAGTCTGGCTGGTCGCTGATGACGATACCGACGATCTTGGCCGGGTCGATCGGGATCGCGGTGCTGCCGATACGGTCGTCTACCTTGACCAGCGGGATTGGCGTGCGAGTCGGGCGGTAGGTTGGGATATAGATGTCGTGCAGGCCTTCGAGGTTGGTGTTGTGCGAGAGGTTGATCTCTACAATCACCTGCTTGGCGAAGATCGCGAAGCTGGCCGAGTTGCCCACCGACGTGGTTGGCACGATGTGGCCTTGCTCGGTGATGGCCACGGCTTCGATGACCGCGATGTCCGGCAGCTTCAGCTGCTGGTTGCGCAGTTGCTCGACGGTTTCCGACAGGTGCTGGTCAATGAACATCACCTGGCCGTCATTGATGGCTTTGCGCAGGGTGCTGTCGACCTGGAACGGCATGCGGCGGGCCAACACACCGGCCTCGGTCAGTTGTTTGTCCAGGTCATTGCCCAGGCTGGCGCCGGTCATCAGGCTGATTTTCAGTGGCGATTGCTTGGCACGTTCGGCCAGTGCATGCGGTACGGCCTTGGCTTCGCCGGCGCGGGTGAAGCCGCTCATGCCGACAGTCATGCCGTCCTCGATCAGACCAGCGGCATCAGCCGCACTCATTACCTTGCTGTGCAGGGAGGACAAGCGGATACGATCACGGTACATGGATTGTTATCTCGGGCTACTGAAACTACTGCAGCGCAGTCTAGAGATTTCGCCCATTGCCGTCCCACGACCATGGTCGTATGAGAAGCCTTGTATTTGAGCCGTTGATCCGGATCAATAAAAGAAAAGCCCCGGCAGATTCTGACCGGGGCTTCCTTTATATCAGCTGGTTTGCAGCGGCTGGTGTCACTCCACTGCCTTGACCATGTCCTCGATGACCTTCTTGGCGTCACCGAACACCATCATGGTCTTGTCCAGATAGAACAGTTCGTTGTCCAGGCCGGCATAGCCGCTGGCCATCGAGCGTTTGTTGACGATGATGGTCTTGGCTTTGAACGCCTCGAGGATCGGCATGCCGGCGATTGGCGACTTGGGATCGTTCTTCGCCGCCGGGTTGACCACGTCGTTGGCGCCCAGCACCAGCACCACGTCGGCCTGGCCGAACTCGGCGTTGATGTCTTCCATCTCGAATACCTGATCGTACGGCACTTCAGCCTCGGCCAGCAGTACGTTCATGTGCCCGGGCATGCGGCCCGCCACCGGGTGAATCGCATACTTCACGGTCACGCCGTTGTGGGTCAGCTTCTCGGTCAGCTCTTTCAGTGCGTGTTGTGCGCGGGCCACCGCCAGGCCGTAGCCCGGAACGATGATCACGCTGTCGGCATTGCTGAGCAGGAAGGTGGCATCGTCAGCCGAACCGGACTTCACCGGCCGCTGTTCTTGCGAACCTTGCGCCGCGCCAGTGTCGGTATCGCCACCGAAGCCGCCAAGGATGACGTTGAAGAACGAGCGGTTCATCGCCTTGCACATGATGTACGAGAGGATGGCACCGGACGAACCTACCAGGGAACCGGCGATGATCAGCATCGAGTTGTTCAGCGAGAAGCCGATGCCGGCCGCTGCCCACCCCGAGTAGCTGTTGAGCATCGACACCACCACTGGCATGTCGGCGCCGCCGATCGGAATAATGATCAGCACACCCATGATGAAGGCCAGGACCAGCATCAGGGTGAAGGCACTGTAGTGGCCAGTGAAAGTGAACAGCAGGCCAAGGGCGATGGTGGTCAGGCCAAGGATCAGGTTCAGTTTGTGCTGGCCAGCGAACTGTACCGGTGCGCCTTGGAAGAGGCGGAACTTGTACTTGCCCGACAATTTGCCAAAGGCGATCACCGAACCGGAGAAGGTAATGGCACCGATGGCAGCACCGAGGAACAGCTCCAGGCGGTTGCCGGTGGGGATCGGATCGCTGATGGCAGCCACAATGCCCATCGACTGTGGCTCCAGCACGGCGGCGATGGCAATGAACACCGCGGCCAGGCCGATCATGCTGTGCATGAAAGCGACCAGTTCGGGCATCTTGGTCATTTCGACGCGCTTGGCCATGATCGAACCGGCGGTGCCACCGACCAGCAGGCCGACGATGACATAGCCGATACCGGCAGTGGCAAGTTCAGCCCCAAGCTTATAAATGAGGCCGACCGTCGTGAGGATGGCGAGCCCCATGCCGATCATGCCGAACAGATTGCCGCGCCGCGAGGTAGTCGGGTGCGACAGGCCCTTGAGCGCCTGGATGAAGCACACCGAGGCGACGAGGTAGAGGAGCGTTACCAGATTCATGCTCATGCTTACTTCTTCGCCTCGTTCTTGGTTTTCTTCTTGAACATTTCAAGCATGCGGCGGGTGACCAGGAAGCCACCGAACACGTTGACTGCGGCAAGGGCCACGGCCAGGGTGCCCATCAGCTTGCCGGCCGGGGTCACGGTCAGGGCCGCGGCCAGCATGGCGCCGACGATGACGATTGCCGAGATGGCATTGGTGACCGCCATCAGTGGGGTGTGCAGCGCCGGGGTGACGTTCCACACCACGTGGTAGCCCACATAGATGGCCAGCACGAAAATGATCAGGTTGTAGATGCCGTGGGAAATCAGCATGTCTTCCATTGTCGTGCTCCTTAGCCGTTCTTGCGGACGATCTGACCATCACGGCACATCAGGCAGGCCGCGACGATGTCGTCTTCGAGGTTGATGATCAGCGCGCCATCCTTGTCGAACAGCAGCTTCATGAAGTCCAGCAGGTTGCGTGCATACAGTGCCGAGGCATCGGCACTCACCTGGGCCGGCAGGTTGGTCGGGCCGACGATGGTCACGCCGTTCTCCTGCACCACCTGGTCTGCGACGGTCAGTGGGCAGTTGCCGCCTTGGGCTGCAGCCAGGTCGATGACCACCGAGCCAGGCTTCATCTGCGCCACGGTTTCGGCGCTCAGCAGGGTTGGCGCCTTGCGCCCGGGGATCAGCGCGGTGGTGATGACGATATCGGCCTGCTTGGCGCGCTCGTGCACGGCCTGCGCCTGGCGCTGCATCCAACTGGCCGGCATTGGTCGGGCATAGCCGCCAACACCTTCGGCGCATTCTCGCTCCTCGTCGGTCTCGTAGGGCACGTCGATGAATTTTGCACCCAGTGATTCGATCTGCTCTTTCACCGCCGGGCGAACGTCGGATGCTTCGATCACCGCACCCAGGCGCTTGGCGGTGGCGATAGCCTGCAAGCCGGCAACGCCAGCGCCCAGTACCAAGACGCGTGCGGCCTTAACGGTACCGGCAGCGGTCATCAGCATTGGCATGAAGCGTGGGTAGTGATGGGCTGCCAGCAACACGGCCTTGTAGCCGGCGATGTTGGCCTGCGACGACAGCACGTCCAGGCTCTGCGCCCGCGAGGTTCGCGGCGCGGCTTCCAGGGCGAAGGCGGTAATACCGCGTTCGGCCATCTTGCCGATCAGTTCACCGTTGAAGGGGTTGAGCATGCCCACCAGAAGGCTGCCGCTGTTGATCAGGGCCAGTTCCTGGTCGTTGGGGGCGACCACTTTGAGTACCAATTGGGCGCCGTAGGCATCGGCGGCGCTTCCAAGGGAAGCACCCACGGCTTCATAGGCACTGTCCGGAATGGCGGCGTTGAGCCCTGCCCCCCGTTGAACGGTGACCTGATGGCCCTGGCCAATCAGTTTCTTGATGGTTTCGGGGGTCGCAGCGACCCTTGTCTCACCGGTCTGCGTCTCGAGAGGAACACCAATGTGCACGACTATTTCTCCTGCGGTGACCTTTTGTCTTTGTAGAAGCCAGCACACTTCGGATGGTGCGCTGGGGCGGCTGTGGAGCGCCAACCCGCCGGATCCCGGGCGGGGCGAAGCATTTTGCAGACGAACCCGAAGGCCTTCAACCGGTTCTGAAGCGAAACGAAGTCAAAACTACAAGTCACCCTGTGACCGCTTGTCGCAGCAATAGGGTTGCAGCCCCTCAAACATGCGCCATTGGCAGATTAGGAGAAAAAATCAAAAAAAAAGCGGCCAATTCGCTTACGACTAGTTGGATGTCGCAAAATAACCCGCAAAGCCGCGTACTGAGCACGGTTAAAGGGTGTTTTTATGCTTGCGTTACAGTTTGCGAATATGCGACATATACATATATCTGTAGGTGTTTAAAATAATTGACTACAGGGTCAATTTGTCGCGCTTGCCCCTGATCTATTCAGGTAGGCCTGAGCCTGGCTTACCAGCCAGTCGCGAAAGGCGCGTAGCGACGCCGACTCCACCTTGCGCTCTGGAATCATCAGATAGTAGGCCTTGTCGCTACTCAGGGCATGCCTGTTAGCGACCACCAGCCTTCCCTCCTCCAACTCCCGCTGGATCAGGAACGGTGGTATCAGGGCAATGCCCATGTCGTGCATGGCCGCCTGGGCGAGCATCGAGAATAGTTCATAGCGCGGGCCTGTCATGTCGCGCTCCACATTCATGCCCACACTGCCGAACCATTGCCGCCAGGCATACGGGCGCGTGCTCTGCTGCAGCAGTGGTAGCTGCGCGATGTGGCGTGCCTCGAGCATGCCCTGGCCGTTCAGCAGTGCCGGGCTGCACACGGGTACTGGGTTTTCACCCATCAGTTGGTGCGACTGGGTGCCTGACCAGTCCGCATCACCAAAATAGATGGCGGCATCGAAGGTAGTGTCGGCGAACAGGAATGGCCGGGTGCGGTTGGTGAGGTTGACTGTGACCTCCGGGTGGCGCTGCTGGAAGTCCTTGAGCCGTGGCAGGAGCCATTGAGTGCCAAACGTCGGCACTACCGCCAGCTCGATCACATTGGCGCCTTGCTGGCGCATGACCGACAAGGTATCGCGCTCCACGGCGTCCAGTTGGGCCGCCACCTGGCGACTGTAGGACAGGCCGGCTTCGGTCAGCCTTACGCCGCGGCGCGAGCGACGGAACAGTTCCACATTAAGGAAGGCTTCCAGGCCACCGATCTGCCGACAGACGGCACCCTGGGTCAGCGCGAGTTCCTGGGCAGCCTTGGTAAAGCTCTCGTTACGGGCTGCCGCCTCGAAGCAAATCAGGGCGGCGGTACTGGGGATCTTACGGCGCATGTACGTCAACCTCACTTGTAAGGCTGTCAATAAGGCGTTTTGCCGATTTACGGAGTGACAAAATATCACTAATTGGTGCGCAATCCTCGTTTGTCCCGGCGGCCGATCAGGCCTAGGCTCAAAGGCACAAGAAACTGACCCCTATTTCGAGGATTCGCTCATGGCCGGTAAAGCAAGCTTCAACTGGATCGACCCGTTGCTGCTGGATCAGCAGCTCACTGAAGAAGAGCGCATGGTGCGTGACAGCGCTTATCAGTTCGCCCAGGACAAGCTGGCCCCGCGTGTGCTTGAGGCCTTCCGCCATGAGCAGACCGATCCGGCGATCTTCCGCGAGATGGGTGAAGTAGGCCTGTTGGGTGCAACCATTCCCGAGCAATACGGTGGCAGTGGCCTGAATTATGTGTGCTATGGCCTTATTGCTCGCGAAGTGGAACGTATCGACTCAGGTTACCGCTCGATGATGAGTGTGCAGTCGTCGCTGGTGATGGTGCCGATCAACGAATTTGGCACCGAAGCTCAAAAGCAGAAGTACCTCCCCAAGTTGGCCAGTGGCGAGTGGATCGGTTGCTTCGGTCTGACCGAGCCTAACCATGGCTCCGATCCTGGTTCGATGATTACGCGCGCGAGGAAGGTCGACGGTGGCTACCGGCTGACCGGCAGTAAAATGTGGATCACCAACAGTCCCATCGCCGATGTGTTCGTGGTGTGGGCCAAGGATGATGCGGGCGATATTCGTGGCTTCGTACTGGAAAAAGGCTGGCAAGGCCTCAGTGCCCCGGCAATCCATGGCAAGGTTGGCCTGCGCGCGTCGATCACTGGTGAAATCGTCATGGACAATGTGTTCGTGCCAGAAGAGAACATCTTCCCGGACGTGCGTGGCCTCAAGGGCCCGTTCACCTGTCTGAACTCGGCTCGCTATGGTATTTCGTGGGGTGCGCTGGGTGCCGCTGAAGCCTGCTGGCACACCGCCCGCCAATACACTCTGGATCGTCAGCAGTTTGGTCGTCCACTGGCCGCCAACCAGTTGATACAGAAGAAGCTTGCCGACATGCAGACAGAAATCACCCTGGCGCTGCAGGGCTGCCTGCGTCTGGGTCGCATGAAGGATGAAGGGACGGCTGCGGTGGAAATCACCTCCATCATGAAGCGCAATTCCTGCGGCAAGGCGCTGGATATCGCCCGTATGGCGCGTGACATGCTGGGCGGCAACGGCATCTCCGACGAGTTTGGTGTGGCCCGCCACCTGGTTAACCTGGAGGTGGTCAACACCTATGAAGGTACCCACGACGTGCATGCACTTATCCTGGGGCGTGCGCAGACTGGTATCCAGGCGTTCTATTAATAAGGAGCAAGCCATGGGCGCGCTATCACATCTGCGGGTGCTAGACCTTTCGCGCGTGTTGGCCGGCCCGTGGTCTGGTCAGATTCTGGCTGACCTTGGCGCCGACGTGATCAAGGTCGAGCGCCCAGGCAGTGGCGACGATACCCGCTCATGGGGGCCGCCTTTCCTCAAGGATGTCGAAGGTGAGGACACCAGTGAGGCGGCCTATTACCTGTCGGCCAACCGCAACAAGCGCTCGGTGACCATCGACTTTACCCAGCCGGAGGGGCAGCGGCTGGTGCGTGAACTGGCGGCGAAGTGCGATATCGTCATAGAGAACTTCAAGGTAGGTGGGCTGGCTGCCTATGGCCTGGACTACCAGAGCCTGAAGGCGATAAACCCGCAGCTCATCTATTGCTCCATTACCGGCTTCGGTCAGACCGGGCCCTATGCCAAGCGCGCTGGCTATGACTTCATGATCCAGGGGTTGGGTGGGCTGATGAGCCTGACTGGTCGTCCGGAGGGTGAAGAGGGCGCCGGGCCGGTCAAGGTGGGGGTGGCGCTTACCGACATTCTGACCGGGTTGTATTCCACGGTCGCCATGCTGGCTGCCCTCGCCCACCGGGATCAGGCCGGGGTCGGTCAGCATGTCGACATGGCATTGCTCGATGTGCAGGTGGCCTGCCTAGCGAACCAGGCAATGAACTACCTGACCACGGGCACCCCTCCTCGTCGGCTGGGTAATGCGCATCCTAATATAGTCCCTTACCAGGACTTTCCGACGGCAGATGGCGATTTCATTCTTACCGTCGGTAATGACAGCCAGTTCCGTAAATTCGCTGAGGTGGCCGGGCACCCGCAATGGGCGGAGGACCCTCGGTTCGTTACCAATAAGCTGCGGGTGGCCAACCGGGCTGAGCTGATACCACTAATTCGCCAGGCTACGGTGTTCAAGACCACAGCTGAGTGGGTGGCCCAGTTGGAGGCTGCAGGAGTGCCATGTGGGCCTATCAATAACCTGGCGCAGATGTTCCAGGACCCCCAGGTGCTGGCGCGCGGGTTGGCGTTGAATATCCCGCATCCATTGGCGGGTAGTGTGCCGCAAGTTGCGAGCCCGATACGGTTGTCGGAGACGCCAGTGGAGTATCGCCGGGCGCCACCACTGCTGGGCGAGCATACCGAAGTGGTGCTGGGGGAAGTGTTGGGGCTGGATGCCGGCGAGGTACAGCGTCTGCGTGGTGCTGGTGTGCTCTAGATGAAAAGCGGGGAGGCCGTCAGGCCTCCCCGCTTTGTTTTTCTGCGCTATCAAAGATTATTGAAATTAAAGGTTGACGCGCTTTCGAATCCCCTTATAATGCGCCCCACTTCCAGCGACATCGGAACGAAAAACTCCTTGAGATTCAAAGAGTTAAGTAGTTAAGACGAAAGCTGGAAGGGCTACGATCGAATGATCGAAAGCGGTTGAAATGGTGGTTGACAGCGCTTTCAAGTGCTGTATGATTCGCCTCCCGCTACGAGAGATCGCAGCGAGCCAAGTGTTTGAAGCTAAACGAGTTTCTCGCAAAAACTTCAAAATAAACGCTTGACAGGCTCTGAGGAAAGCGTAGAATGCGCGCCTCGGTTGAGACGAAAAGCTCTTAACCAAACGCTCTTTAACAAATCGAATCAAGCAATTCGTGTGGGTGCTTGTGAGTGCGGACTGATAGTCAAAAAGATTATCAGCATCACAAGTGACCATGCGAGAAATCACATAGTCATTTGAGATTGCTGAGCCAAGTTTAGGGTTTCTTAAAAACCCAAGCAGTATTGAACTGAAGAGTTTGATCATGGCTCAGATTGAACGCTGGCGGCAGGCCTAACACATGCAAGTCGAGCGGATGACGGGAGCTTGCTCCTTGATTCAGCGGCGGACGGGTGAGTAATGCCTAGGAATCTGCCTGGTAGTGGGGGACAACGTTTCGAAAGGAACGCTAATACCGCATACGTCCTACGGGAGAAAGCAGGGGACCTTCGGGCCTTGCGCTATCAGATGAGCCTAGGTCGGATTAGCTAGTTGGTGGGGTAATGGCTCACCAAGGCGACGATCCGTAACTGGTCTGAGAGGATGATCAGTCACACTGGAACTGAGACACGGTCCAGACTCCTACGGGAGGCAGCAGTGGGGAATATTGGACAATGGGCGAAAGCCTGATCCAGCCATGCCGCGTGTGTGAAGAAGGTCTTCGGATTGTAAAGCACTTTAAGTTGGGAGGAAGGGCAGTAAGCTAATACCTTGCTGTTTTGACGTTACCGACAGAATAAGCACCGGCTAACTCTGTGCCAGCAGCCGCGGTAATACAGAGGGTGCAAGCGTTAATCGGAATTACTGGGCGTAAAGCGCGCGTAGGTGGTTTGTTAAGTTGGATGTGAAAGCCCCGGGCTCAACCTGGGAACTGCATCCAAAACTGGCAAGCTAGAGTACGGTAGAGGGTGGTGGAATTTCCTGTGTAGCGGTGAAATGCGTAGATATAGGAAGGAACACCAGTGGCGAAGGCGACCACCTGGACTGATACTGACACTGAGGTGCGAAAGCGTGGGGAGCAAACAGGATTAGATACCCTGGTAGTCCACGCCGTAAACGATGTCAACTAGCCGTTGGAATCCTTGAGATTTTAGTGGCGCAGCTAACGCATTAAGTTGACCGCCTGGGGAGTACGGCCGCAAGGTTAAAACTCAAATGAATTGACGGGGGCCCGCACAAGCGGTGGAGCATGTGGTTTAATTCGAAGCAACGCGAAGAACCTTACCAGGCCTTGACATGCAGAGAACTTTCCAGAGATGGATTGGTGCCTTCGGGAACTCTGACACAGGTGCTGCATGGCTGTCGTCAGCTCGTGTCGTGAGATGTTGGGTTAAGTCCCGTAACGAGCGCAACCCTTGTCCTTAGTTACCAGCACGTTATGGTGGGCACTCTAAGGAGACTGCCGGTGACAAACCGGAGGAAGGTGGGGATGACGTCAAGTCATCATGGCCCTTACGGCCTGGGCTACACACGTGCTACAATGGTCGGTACAGAGGGTTGCCAAGCCGCGAGGTGGAGCTAATCTCACAAAACCGATCGTAGTCCGGATCGCAGTCTGCAACTCGACTGCGTGAAGTCGGAATCGCTAGTAATCGCGAATCAGAATGTCGCGGTGAATACGTTCCCGGGCCTTGTACACACCGCCCGTCACACCATGGGAGTGGGTTGCACCAGAAGTAGCTAGTCTAACCTTCGGGGGGACGGTTACCACGGTGTGATTCATGACTGGGGTGAAGTCGTAACAAGGTAGCCGTAGGGGAACCTGCGGCTGGATCACCTCCTTAATCGACGACATCAGCCTGCTGATGAGCTCCCACACGAATTGCTTGATTCATTGTCGAAGACGTTTTTCCTGGTCAGAGCCTGGAAATGAGCATTCGCATCGAATGTTGATTTCTGGCTTTTGTCAGATCGTTCTTTAAAAATTCGGATATGTGATAGATATAGACTGAACACCAGTTTCACTGCTGGTGGATCAGGCTAAGGTAAAATTTGTGAGTTCTGCTCGAAAGAGCAACGTACGAATTTTCGGCGAATGTCGTCTTCACAGTATAACCAGATTGCTTGGGGTTATATGGTCAAGTGAAGAAGCGCATACGGTGGATGCCTTGGCAGTCAGAGGCGATGAAAGACGTGGTAGCCTGCGATAAGCTTTGGGGAGTCGGCAAACAGACTGTGATCCAGAGATCTCTGAATGGGGGAACCCAGCCAGCACAAGCTGGTTATCTTGTACTGAATACATAGGTGCAAGAGGCGAACCAGGGGAACTGAAACATCTAAGTACCCTGAGGAAAAGAAATCAACCGAGATTCCCTTAGTAGTGGCGAGCGAACGGGGACCAGCCCTTAAGTTGGTTTGAGATTAGTGGAACGCTCTGGAAAGTGCGGCCATAGTGGGTGATAGCCCCGTACACGAAAATCTCTTATCAATGAAATCGAGTAGGACGGAGCACGAGAAACTTTGTCTGAATATGGGGGGACCATCCTCCAAGGCTAAATACTACTGACTGACCGATAGTGAACCAGTACCGTGAGGGAAAGGCGAAAAGAACCCCGGAGAGGGGAGTGAAATAGAACCTGAAACCGTATGCGTACAAGCAGTGGGAGCCTACTTTGTTAGGTGACTGCGTACCTTTTGTATAATGGGTCAGCGACTTATATTCAGTGGCGAGCTTAACCGAATAGGGGAGGCGTAGCGAAAGCGAGTCTTAATAGGGCGTTTAGTCGCTGGGTATAGACCCGAAACCGGGCGATCTATCCATGGGCAGGTTGAAGGTTAGGTAACACTGACTGGAGGACCGAACCGACTACCGTTGAAAAGTTAGCGGATGACCTGTGGATCGGAGTGAAAGGCTAATCAAGCTCGGAGATAGCTGGTTCTCCTCGAAAGCTATTTAGGTAGCGCCTCATGTATCACTGTAGGGGGTAGAGCACTGTTTCGGCTAGGGGGTCATCCCGACTTACCAAACCGATGCAAACTCCGAATACCTACAAGTGCCGAGCATGGGAGACACACGGCGGGTGCTAACGTCCGTCGTGAAAAGGGAAACAACCCAGACCGTCAGCTAAGGTCCCAAAGTCATGGTTAAGTGGGAAACGATGTGGGAAGGCTTAGACAGCTAGGAGGTTGGCTTAGAAGCAGCCACCCTTTAAAGAAAGCGTAATAGCTCACTAGTCGAGTCGGCCTGCGCGGAAGATGTAACGGGGCTCAAACCATGCACCGAAGCTACGGGTATCATCGTATGATGATGCGGTAGAGGAGCGTTCTGTAAGCCTGTGAAGGTGAGTTGAGAAGCTTGCTGGAGGTATCAGAAGTGCGAATGCTGACATGAGTAACGACAATGCGAGTGAAAAACTCGCACGCCGAAAGACCAAGGTTTCCTGCGCAACGTTAATCGACGCAGGGTTAGTCGGTCCCTAAGGCGAGGCTGAAAAGCGTAGTCGATGGAAAACAGGTTAATATTCCTGTACTTCCAGTTATTGCGATGGAGGGACGGAGAAGGTTAGGCCAGCCTGGCGTTGGTTGTCCAGGTTTAAGGTGGTAGGCTGAAATCTTAGGCAAATCCGGGATTTCAAGGCCGAGAGCTGATGACGAGTTGCCTTTAGGCGACGAAGTGGTTGATACCATGCTTCCAAGAAAAGCTCCTAAGCTTCAGATAACTGGGAACCGTACCCCAAACCGACACAGGTGGTTAGGTAGAGAATACCAAGGCGCTTGAGAGAACTCGGGTGAAGGAACTAGGCAAAATGGCACCGTAACTTCGGGAGAAGGTGCGCCGGCGAGGGTGAAGGACTTGCTCCGTAAGCCCATGCCGGTCGAAGATACCAGGCCGCTGCGACTGTTTATTAAAAACACAGCACTCTGCAAACACGAAAGTGGACGTATAGGGTGTGACGCCTGCCCGGTGCCGGAAGGTTAATTGATGGGGTTAGCGCAAGCGAAGCTCTTGATCGAAGCCCCGGTAAACGGCGGCCGTAACTATAACGGTCCTAAGGTAGCGAAATTCCTTGTCGGGTAAGTTCCGACCTGCACGAATGGCGTAACGATGGCGGCGCTGTCTCCACCCGAGACTCAGTGAAATTGAAATCGCTGTGAAGATGCAGTGTATCCGCGGCTAGACGGAAAGACCCCGTGAACCTTTACTATAGCTTTGCACTGGACTTTGAATTTGCTTGTGTAGGATAGGTGGGAGGCTTTGAAGTGGGGACGCCAGTTCTCATGGAGCCATCCTTGAAATACCACCCTGGCAACTTTGAGGTTCTAACTCAGGTCCGTTATCCGGATCGAGGACAGTGTATGGTGGGTAGTTTGACTGGGGCGGTCTCCTCCCAAAGAGTAACGGAGGAGTACGAAGGTGCGCTCAGACCGGTCGGAAATCGGTCGTAGAGTATAAAGGCAAAAGCGCGCTTGACTGCGAGACAAACACGTCGAGCAGGTACGAAAGTAGGTCTTAGTGATCCGGTGGTTCTGTATGGAAGGGCCATCGCTCAACGGATAAAAGGTACTCCGGGGATAACAGGCTGATACCGCCCAAGAGTTCATATCGACGGCGGTGTTTGGCACCTCGATGTCGGCTCATCACATCCTGGGGCTGAAGCCGGTCCCAAGGGTATGGCTGTTCGCCATTTAAAGTGGTACGCGAGCTGGGTTTAGAACGTCGTGAGACAGTTCGGTCCCTATCTGCCGTGGACGTTTGAGATTTGAGAGGGGCTGCTCCTAGTACGAGAGGACCGGAGTGGACGAACCTCTGGTGTTCCGGTTGTCACGCCAGTGGCATTGCCGGGTAGCTATGTTCGGAAGAGATAACCGCTGAAAGCATCTAAGCGGGAAACTTGCCTCAAGATGAGATCTCACTGGGATCTTGAATCCCCTAAAGGGCCGTCGAAGACTACGACGTTGATAGGTTGGGTGTGTAAGCGCTGTGAGGCGTTGAGCTAACCAATACTAATTGCCCGTGAGGCTTGACCATATAACACCCAAGCAATTTGCTGACGCAGATTGCGGTGGTGAAGACGAAAGACCCGAAAATTCGTAAGACCACAAACATCACATATCCGGATTCGCTGGGCTGTCCATCTGGACATTCTGGCAACAGAATTTCTTGACGACCATAGAGCATTGGAACCACCTGATCCCATCCCGAACTCAGTAGTGAAACGATGCATCGCCGATGGTAGTGTGGGGTTTCCCCATGTGAGAGTAGGTCATCGTCAAGATTCATTTCGCAAAACCCCTATCTGCGCATGCAGGTAGGGGTTTTGTCTTTAAGTAGAAGCTATCGCTTCTCCTGGTAGGCTGAACAGCCAGCTGGTGGTGGTAAAAAGGTGGTTGACAGCGTTTTTGGATGCTGTATTATTCACCTCCCGCGACGAGAGATCGAAGCGAGCCAAGTGTCTGAAGTTAAACGAGTTTCTCGAAAAACTTCAAAATAAACACTTGACAGACTCTGAGGAAAGCGTAGAATGCGCGCCTCGGTTGAGACGAAAAGCTCTTAACCAAACGCTCTTTAACAAATTGAATCAAGCAATTCGTGTGGGTGCTTGTGAGTATGGACTGATAGTCAAAAAGATTATCAGCATCACAAGTGACCATGCGAGAAATCACATAGTCATTTGAGATTGCTGAGCCAAGTTTAGGGTTTCTTAAAAACCCAAGCAGTATTGAACTGAAGAGTTTGATCATGGCTCAGATTGAACGCTGGCGGCAGGCCTAACACATGCAAGTCGAGCGGATGACGGGAGCTTGCTCCTTGATTCAGCGGCGGACGGGTGAGTAATGCCTAGGAATCTGCCTGGTAGTGGGGGACAACGTTTCGAAAGGAACGCTAATACCGCATACGTCCTACGGGAGAAAGCAGGGGACCTTCGGGCCTTGCGCTATCAGATGAGCCTAGGTCGGATTAGCTAGTTGGTGGGGTAATGGCTCACCAAGGCGACGATCCGTAACTGGTCTGAGAGGATGATCAGTCACACTGGAACTGAGACACGGTCCAGACTCCTACGGGAGGCAGCAGTGGGGAATATTGGACAATGGGCGAAAGCCTGATCCAGCCATGCCGCGTGTGTGAAGAAGGTCTTCGGATTGTAAAGCACTTTAAGTTGGGAGGAAGGGCAGTAAGCTAATACCTTGCTGTTTTGACGTTACCGACAGAATAAGCACCGGCTAACTCTGTGCCAGCAGCCGCGGTAATACAGAGGGTGCAAGCGTTAATCGGAATTACTGGGCGTAAAGCGCGCGTAGGTGGTTTGTTAAGTTGGATGTGAAAGCCCCGGGCTCAACCTGGGAACTGCATCCAAAACTGGCAAGCTAGAGTACGGTAGAGGGTGGTGGAATTTCCTGTGTAGCGGTGAAATGCGTAGATATAGGAAGGAACACCAGTGGCGAAGGCG
>NZ_JBWBQE010000001.1:1032500-1395000 GCF_056278855.1 Pseudomonas sp. TE3895
AGCGTTCTGTAAGCCTGTGAAGGTGAGTTGAGAAGCTTGCTGGAGGTATCAGAAGTGCGAATGCTGACATGAGTAACGACAATGCGAGTGAAAAACTCGCACGCCGAAAGACCAAGGTTTCCTGCGCAACGTTAATCGACGCAGGGTTAGTCGGTCCCTAAGGCGAGGCTGAAAAGCGTAGTCGATGGAAAACAGGTTAATATTCCTGTACTTCCAGTTATTGCGATGGAGGGACGGAGAAGGTTAGGCCAGCCTGGCGTTGGTTGTCCAGGTTTAAGGTGGTAGGCTGAAATCTTAGGCAAATCCGGGATTTCAAGGCCGAGAGCTGATGACGAGTTGCCTTTAGGCGACGAAGTGGTTGATACCATGCTTCCAAGAAAAGCTCCTAAGCTTCAGATAACTGGGAACCGTACCCCAAACCGACACAGGTGGTTAGGTAGAGAATACCAAGGCGCTTGAGAGAACTCGGGTGAAGGAACTAGGCAAAATGGCACCGTAACTTCGGGAGAAGGTGCGCCGGCGAGGGTGAAGGACTTGCTCCGTAAGCCCATGCCGGTCGAAGATACCAGGCCGCTGCGACTGTTTATTAAAAACACAGCACTCTGCAAACACGAAAGTGGACGTATAGGGTGTGACGCCTGCCCGGTGCCGGAAGGTTAATTGATGGGGTTAGCGCAAGCGAAGCTCTTGATCGAAGCCCCGGTAAACGGCGGCCGTAACTATAACGGTCCTAAGGTAGCGAAATTCCTTGTCGGGTAAGTTCCGACCTGCACGAATGGCGTAACGATGGCGGCGCTGTCTCCACCCGAGACTCAGTGAAATTGAAATCGCTGTGAAGATGCAGTGTATCCGCGGCTAGACGGAAAGACCCCGTGAACCTTTACTATAGCTTTGCACTGGACTTTGAATTTGCTTGTGTAGGATAGGTGGGAGGCTTTGAAGTGGGGACGCCAGTTCTCATGGAGCCATCCTTGAAATACCACCCTGGCAACTTTGAGGTTCTAACTCAGGTCCGTTATCCGGATCGAGGACAGTGTATGGTGGGTAGTTTGACTGGGGCGGTCTCCTCCCAAAGAGTAACGGAGGAGTACGAAGGTGCGCTCAGACCGGTCGGAAATCGGTCGTAGAGTATAAAGGCAAAAGCGCGCTTGACTGCGAGACAAACACGTCGAGCAGGTACGAAAGTAGGTCTTAGTGATCCGGTGGTTCTGTATGGAAGGGCCATCGCTCAACGGATAAAAGGTACTCCGGGGATAACAGGCTGATACCGCCCAAGAGTTCATATCGACGGCGGTGTTTGGCACCTCGATGTCGGCTCATCACATCCTGGGGCTGAAGCCGGTCCCAAGGGTATGGCTGTTCGCCATTTAAAGTGGTACGCGAGCTGGGTTTAGAACGTCGTGAGACAGTTCGGTCCCTATCTGCCGTGGACGTTTGAGATTTGAGAGGGGCTGCTCCTAGTACGAGAGGACCGGAGTGGACGAACCTCTGGTGTTCCGGTTGTCACGCCAGTGGCATTGCCGGGTAGCTATGTTCGGAAGAGATAACCGCTGAAAGCATCTAAGCGGGAAACTTGCCTCAAGATGAGATCTCACTGGGATCTTGAATCCCCTAAAGGGCCGTCGAAGACTACGACGTTGATAGGTTGGGTGTGTAAGCGCTGTGAGGCGTTGAGCTAACCAATACTAATTGCCCGTGAGGCTTGACCATATAACACCCAAGCAATCTGCTACGCAGATTGTGGTGGTGAAGACGAAAGACCCGAAAATTCGTAAGACCACAAATATCGCATATCCGAATTCGCTGGGCTGTCCATCTGGACATTCTGGCAACAGAATTTCTTGACGACCATAGAGCATTGGAACCACCTGATCCCATCCCGAACTCAGTAGTGAAACGATGCATCGCCGATGGTAGTGTGGGGTTTCCCCATGTGAGAGTAGGTCATCGTCAAGATTCATTTCGCAAAACCCCTATCTGCACATGCAGGTAGGGGTTTTGTCTTTAAGTAGGAACTACAGAGATTCGCAGGCACGTCCTAGGGACGGGCCAGCACACAGAATTTCTTGACGACCATAGAGCATTGGAACCACCTGATCCCATCCCGAACTCAGCAGTGAAACGATGCATCGCCGATGGTAGTGTGGGGTTTCCCCATGTGAGAGTAGGTCATCGTCAAGATTCAAACCCAAAGCCCCTGTCTGCGATGCAGACAGGGGCTTTGTCTTTTACGGGTTTCAATATCGGTTAGAACTGATAGCTGACCGTGGCGCTCACATTGCGCTCTTCACCCATGTAGCAGTAGTTCAGGCTGGCACATGAGGTGATGTAGCTTTCATTGGTAAGGTTGTTGGCGTTCAAGCGCACATCCACACCCGTCAGGCCGACCTTGCCCAGGTCATAGCCGATCGAGGCGTCGAACAGGGTGTAGGAAGGCACCTTCATGCTGTTTTCCGCATCGACCCAGCTGTACCCCACATATCGCACCCCACCGCCCAGCCGCAGGCCATCCAGTGCCCCCTGGCGGAAGATATAGTCGGCCCACAGCGAGAGCATCTGTTTCGGCGCCTGAGTCGGCGAATTACCCTTGTTGTCCACGTTGCCTGAGACAAGGCTCGGCATTGACTTCGAATACTCGATATCGGTGAAGGTATAGCCACTCAGCAGTTTGAGGCTGTCGGTCAGCTGTACATGGGCCTCAAGCTCCAGCCCTTGCGAGCGGACTTCACCGACAGGGCGATAGAAGTCTTCGTCAGGCTGTTTAGACGCCAAATTCTCCTGCTCGATGCGGAACACCGATGCGGTGAACAGGTTGTCGCTCCCTGGTGGCTGATATTTGATGCCGGCTTCCCACTGAGTGCCCTCCGTCGGTGCCAGCGGCCGGCCTTGCTGGTCGGACACGGTGTTCGGGTTGAACGACTCCGAGTAGCTGATGTAGGGCGCAATGCCGTTCTCGAACAGGTAGAGCACCCCTGCCCGGGAGGTGAACCTGGAGCGTTGATCACTGACCTTGCTGTCGCTGTCACGGTTCTCTTCGGACACCTTCACCCAGTCCTGGCGCAGCCCCAATGAAAAGCGCCACTGGTCCAGCTCCACCAGATCCTGCAGGTACACACCCGTTTGTTGCAAGCGCCGCTGGTAGCGGTTCTCGCCCAGTACCTGAAGATTGCCATTGCCGTACTGTGGATTGCCGGCATCCAGTGGGCCGACGGTGCCATAGCGCCATGCCACGTCGGCTTTGCGCCGCTGGTAGTCAGCCCCCAGTAGCAAGGTGTGTTTGGCCGCCCCGGTAAAGAATTCTGCCTGCAGCATGTTATCAATGATGTACGAATGCAGACGCTCGTCGCCGCCGGTATAGGCGCGATTTAACATGTTGCTGTCAACATCTGCCCAGCCGGCGGAGTACACCTGGTCCATCGACACGTCGGAATCCTGATAACGGAAGTTCTGCCGCGCTGTGAACACATCATTGAAGCGATGCTCAAACTGGTAGCTGAAGGATTGCTGCGTGCGCTCGTAGTTGTCGATGCTCGGCTCGCCTTCGAAGAAATGGTCTGACAGGCGCAAACCGTTGCGCTTGTGCAGCATGCCATCAGCAGGGTTACCGCCGTGGTACCCACCGTCAGGGTCGTGCTGCAAATAGGCCTGCAGCGTGAGTGAGGTGTCTTCGGTGAAGTCGACACTGATAGCAGGGGCGATGGCGTAACGTTCTTCCTTGTTGTGGTCGAACTGAGTGTCGGAAGCATCCGCCAAACCCGTCAGGCGATACGCAATGCGTTTGTCGTCATCCACAGGACCACTGAAGTCGAAGCCCACGCCACGCTGGCCCTGAGTACCTACCGTGGCCTGAACCTGATGGTAAGGGGCAAAGAGTGGCTTCTTGGTGGTCAGGGCTACCAGGCCACCCGGCGAGCTTCGCCCGTACAGTACCGAAGACGGTCCCTTGAGAATGTCGATGCGCTCAAGAAAGTATGGGTCTACCTGCATTGTGCTGTAGGTGCCGTTGTCTCCCATTGACTTGAGCCCATCGACGTAGATGTTGTCCACCGAACCGTCGTTGAAGCCGCGCATGGCTACATAGTCATAGCGATGAGTGGCACCGTACGGGTTGGTCAGTACTCCAGGCGTGTAGCGCATGGCTTGGGCAACGGTCTGAGAGCCCTGATCGTCCATTTGCTGTCGAGTAACTACCGAGACCGATTGGGATGTCTCCACCAAGGGCATGCTGGTCTTGGTCGCCACCTGGCTGTGCGTGGCGTTGTAACCCTCCATGCTGCCCAGTGCGTTGCCGAGGGAGAAACTACGGATGTCGGTGTCTGGTAACGCCAGGGCGGCGTTCTGACGCTGTGCCTGCAGCACATAGTTACGTCCCCCCTGGCTGACGGCTTCCAGTCCGCTGCCATTTAGCAACTGGCGCAGCGCTTGATCGGTAGTGAACTTCCCCTGCAGTCCGTTGGAATGCAGGCCATCGGTCAGCTGAGGCGTGCTCGATAGGGTGATGCCGGCCTGACGAGCGATCTTGTTGAGCACATCGGTCAGTTGGCCAGCCGGTATTGCATAGTCATGGCTCACTTCGGCTGTGTCGGCCGCTACGGAAAGTTGCGGAGCAGTTGCCAGGCCCAGGGCGGTACCAAACAGAACAGCCCGGATGGCGTGGCGCAAGTGAGCTGATTGCAGGACTGGACGAATATCATTCGGGCTGAAAGTGTGGGTTAACACCGGGTTGGTAGGCATGAAGGGTCCGTTAAAGTGTCGAGGGCAGAAAGTGTTGCTTACTGTCCTAGCCGGACCTGGATTCAAAACCCGCCAGAAATCGATAACGCCTTATCAGGTCATGCTCTCTACATGCACCCACCAGCGTGTACGTCGACGAAGTCGTACGGGCAACGTCTGCGGTAGCAGCCGAAGCAGTTGTTCCGGGTCTTCGAGGCGGAACACCCCCGACAGGCGCAGGTCGGCAATCTCATTGCTGCAGCCCAGGTAACCATGGCGATAGCGGCTGACCTGCGCGAGGAAGTTGGAGAGGAGCATGTCCTGAGTGACGATCAACCCTTCAGTCCAGGCCATCGCATCCATCTCCATGTGCGCGAGCCGGTGCGCACCTTGAGCATCCAGGCGCCAGTTCTGGCCACCTTCGATCCACTGAAGTTGGCCAGTACCAGGCCGGTGTATCGCCACTTTGCCGTGGCTGACGCTGACACGTGTGCAGTCGCTATCCTGATAGGCCACAAAGCGTCCTTCGAAGCCTTCCAGCAGCGCGTCGCGGGTTTGTACCAGCAGGGGATGCCGGGGGTTGCAGTTGATCATCAATTCCCCATGCTTCAAGCGGACCAGACGCTGTTGATCATGGAAGGCCAGGTCCACGGCACTGCAGGTATTGAGTTGCATCAGTGAGCCATCGGGCAGGGTGAAGACGCGTCGCTCGCCCGTGCCGGTGGCATAGTCTGACGTCCAGGCACTCACAGTATCGAGGTCTTTGGCCAGCCAGCTCGCAGATCCTGCCATGACAACGCCGCCAAGCAGCTTCAGCGCCTGTCGGCGGCGCAGGCGCTGCTGGCTGGTTTCCAGTGTCTGCAATGCCAGCCCGGCACCGGGAATAGCGCGCAGGTCAAGGTCCTGATGAAGGTGAACCACACGCTGCCAGGCCTGTTCGTTTTCGTGGTGGCTGCTGCGCCAATGCGCGCACTGTTGTTGCAGAGCTGGATCGTGCCCGCTTTCACGCAGCCGCAGCATCCACTGAATGGCCTGCCTGACCGTTTTTGTATCAGGGCGTGCGACGGTCATGGATTCAGCAGTCGTCTTCATAGCGCAGCACGTAGCAGTGATAGAGCGCATCGGCGATGTAGCGCTCAACGGTGCGCACGGAGATCCCCATCTGTTCGGCGATGGCCTGATGCTTCAGCCCCTCGCATTGAGCCAGCAGGAATGCGCGACGGACCTTGGGTTTGAGGCCGTCGAGCATGCGTGCAATACGCTCAAGCAATTCCAGCAGCAGCTCGCGGGTCTCGACTGAGGGGGCCAGTGCTTCCGGCACATGGGCCAAAGCCTCCAGGTAGGCCCTGTGCAGTTCCTCGCGGCGCCAATGATCGATCACCAGCCCACGCGCTACCGTGCGCAGGAAGGCCCTGGGAGCATTCAGCTGCAATTGTTCACGACGCTGTAGCAAGCGGACGAAGGTATCTTGGGCGAGGTCAGCCGCATCGGCTGCGTTGCCGAGCTTGCTACGCAGCCAGGTATGCAACCAGCCGTGGTGGTCACTGTAGAGCGTTTGCACGGAATCGTTGCTGGGCATGGAGGAGGGCGCCGGCATCAATGGACGTTAATGATAATTAGTCTCATTGTTGGCGGAGCAAGATTAATTTGCAACCCATCAATTACCGCGTAAAGCTGGTGATGGGCTAACGCCCCAATTGCGTATCCAGGTAATTGCGGATCACCCGCGCCCCGCCATTGAGGTGCCGTTCCAGCACCGCTACCGCTTCGTCCACCAGCTTGTCGCTGGCTGCATCTACCAGTGCGTTGTGATCGTCCTGAGTGAGCTTGCCCAGGCCCATGGACGAAAGATGGAAACGCAGGAAGCGTTCTTCCTCGTTCAGTTCGTTCTCGATAAGGCGCAGTAGTTTCTTGTTCGGCGCCTTGCTGTACAGCGCCATGTGGAGCAGGCGGTTGAGGCGGCCAATTTCGGTGTGGCTGGTCTCGTTCTCCAGTTGCTGGATATACCCGCGGGCGCTGGCGATGTCGCTGGCATCAAGCAGCGGGATAGACTGGCGCAGCGCCTCGCTCTCGAGCAATACGCGAAGGGCATAGGTGTCCACTGCATCCTCGCCGATCAGCGGTGCAACGACGGCGCCCTTGTGCATCTCCACTTTCAACAGGGATTGCGCTTCGAGCTGGCGCAGGGCTTCGCGCACGGGCATGCGACTGACGCCGTACAAGGTGGCGAGCTCTTGTTGGCGAACTGCAGTACCAGGGGGCAAGCGACCATCGAGAATGGCGCTGCGCAGGCGTTCTTCGATCACGGCACGGGCCTGATGCGGCAACAACTGCTCGCTGGCCAGCACATTGCTCAATTTGATTTTCTTGGCCACGCGACGCCTGCCTCAACGATGACTGTATTGGATCCAATGACACTAGTAACAGCTTGTGAGGGTGTCAAACCTGCACCCACACTGGTACGGGCGCCCCAAAAGCGCGGCTATGGTGGAGGAAGTCGCACGTCAAAGGAAGCTGCCTATAGAAAGATGTAAGCAGAAAGTATAGGCGGGCTGACAGCCGGGTGCGTGATTGCAGGGTGCCATTGTCTTTTGCGGTGGCAAGCCCCACCATCGCTGCTTTCGACTGGTCTGAACAGGGCTTCGCAGTGGCGATATCCTGGTTGCTCAAAACCGTAGTGCGATATGTCGGCTTTGCCGCGCTGCTGGGCAGTCTTCTGCTGGGCGGCTTGCACGCGGATTGGGATTTCTCCCAGATCAGCCGCAAGTCGCAGGCTCTGTACGGCCCACTAGGTGCCGGGCAGGGGCGCATCGATGCCTGGCAGAGCCTGATGGCCACGCAGAAGCAGGGTACCGAGCTTGAACGGTTGCAAGTGGTCAACCGCTTCTTCAACCAGCAATTGCGTTATGTCGAGGATATCGATCTGTGGCATGAGGTCGACTACTGGGCCACACCTGTGCAGGCACTGATCAAAGGTGCAGGGGACTGCGAGGATTACGCCATCGCCAAATATTTCAGTCTACGGCGCATGGGAATCCCCAGCGAAAAACTGCGCATCACCTACGTCAAGGCGCTGCGGCAGAACCGGGCACACATGGTCCTGACCTATTATTCAAGCCCACAGGCCCAGCCTTTGGTGCTGGACAGTCTGATGGATGCCATAAAGCCGGCAAGCCAGCGTACCGACCTGCTGCCGGTGTACGCCTTCAATGGCGAGGGGTTGTGGCTGACGGGCGCCGCAGGGAACAAGAAGGTTGGTGATACCAAGCGGCTGTCACGCTGGCAGGATTTGTTGAAGAAAATGCAGGCCGAAGGGTTCCCGGCCGAGCCGGTTTACTGAAGGAGCACAGATGTCACTGTTCAAACAATTGCTGTTGGCCATTTGCCTGTTCCTGGTGGTCGCCTTCAGTGGCAGTTTCATGGTCAGCCTGGAAAGCTCGCGCAGCCAATACGTCAACCAGCTGCGCTCGCACGCCCAGGATGCGGCCACCGCGCTGGCGCTTTCGCTGACGCCGAATATCGACGACCCAGCGATGGTCGAGCTGATGGTCAGCTCGATTTTCGACAGTGGTTACTATGCAAGCATCAAGGTCGTCGACCTGGGTTCCAATGCCGTGCTGGTGGAGCGTCACGCCGAGCCAGACCCTGGCGGTGTGCCGCTTTGGTTCGTGCGCCTGATCGGCCTTGAGGCCGCCGGCGGCGATGCAATCGTCAGTCGTGGCTGGCAGCAGGCCGCGCGCGTTGAAGTGATCAGCCACCCGATGTTCGCCATTGCCAAGCTTTGGCAAAGTGCCTTGGGCAGCCTGGGTTGGTTGCTGTTGTGCGGTGCGGCCAGTGCCGTGCTCGGTGCTTTGCTGTTGCGCCGCCAGTTGAGGCCGCTGGACTACATGGTCGAGCAATCCCACGCTATTGCTCGCCGCGAATTCCTCAGCCTGCCAGAGTTGCCACGCACGCCGGAGCTACGCCGCGTAGTGCAAGCGATGAACCAGATGGTCGAGAAACTCAAAGCCCTGTTCACCGAGCAGGCCGAGCGCAGTGAGCGGCTGCGTGCGGAGTCCTACCAGGACAGCCTGACCGGGCTGTCGAACCGCCGCTATTTTGAAATGCAGCTGAACAATCGGGTAAGCAACCTGGAAGACGCGCGCGCCGGCTACCTGCTGTTGCTGCGGGTTCAGGGCCTGGCTGGCTTGAACGCCCGCCTTGGCGGCCAGCGTACCGACCAGTTGCTGCAAGCGGTAGGTGAACAGCTGCGTCGTACTTGTGCCAGCTACCCGGAAACCAACGACCTCATTTCCCGCAGCCGCGGCGGCGAATTTGCAGTGCTGGCACCGGGCATGGTGCATGAGGAGGCAGTACACCTTGCCCAGGCTCTGGAGGCAACGTTGCAGAGCCTGCACGAAACGGGGGCCAGTGATATCGACCCGGTGGCTTGTATAGGCCTGGCGCCGTTCAGCCCTGGTGATTCACCCCAGGCATTGCTGAAGCTCGCCGACGAGGCTCTGGCCCGCGCTGAGAACCAGCCAACGCCGGGCTGGGTATGCCTTGAGCAAGGTGTTGCTGCGGTTGCCGCAGATAGCCAGCATGCCTGGCACGAACGGCTCGACCAGGCGTTTATCAATGGGCATTTCGAGTTGTTCTTCCAGCCAGTGATGGAGTGCGCTTCCTCGCAACGGGTACTGCACCACAAAGTTATTTCGCGTTTGCGCGATGGCCAGGGCGAGGCCTTGCCGGCGGGCCGCTTCCTGCCTTGGCTGGAGCGCTTCGGCTGGATGCCGCGGCTGGATGTGCTGGTGCTGGAGAAAGTGTTGGCGCACCTGCGAGGGCATGACCAGGTGCTGGCGTTGAACCTGTCCGCCGCCACCCTGGCCGACCCCAAGGCCCTTCAACGCATTTTCGAGCTGCTGGGCCAGAATGCGGCGCTCGGCCCGCGGCTGGTTTTTGAAATTGGCGAGGAGCAGTTGCCTGAGCAGGCAGCATTGGAGCAACTCACCCGGCGCCTGCATGGGCTTGGTTTCGGGTTGGCTTTGCAACGCTTCGGTGGGCGCTTCAGTATGATTGGCAACCTGGCGCACTTGGGCCTGGCGTACCTGAAGATTGACGGCAGTTACATCCGCAACATCGATCATGAGCAGCACAAGCGGCTGTTCATCGAAGCGATCCAGCGTGCGGCGCATAGCATCGACCTGCCGCTGATTGCTGAGCGAGTCGAGACGGAAGGGGAGCGGTTGGTGTTGCTGGAGATGGGAGTAGGCGGGATTCAGGGGCAACTGGTGGGTGAGCCTGCGCCTTGGCGCTGAATGGCCTCTCGCGCGCCGCTGTAGGAACAGCCTAGAGTCGCAAAAGGGCCGCATAGCGGCCCCAGGTTCACGTAGCGATGTGCAGGGCTGCTTGTACAGCCTTGTCGCGACACGAGGCCGCTCCTACAGCAATGGCGAAACCAGCAGGTCGGCTATCACCGCTCGCGCAGCGCTTCCGAGCGCGCCTTCATGATCGGCTTGAGCAGGTAGCTCATGATGGTTTTCTTGCCTGTCATGATATCCACCGTCGCCACCATCCCCGGAATGATCAGCAGTGGCTTCTCGTCGGTCCCTAGGTGACTGCGATCGGTGCGCAGCTTGATCAGGTAATACGTAGTCTTCTTGTCTTCATCGGTAATGGTGTCGGCGCCAATCTGCTCCAGCTTGGCCTTGAGCCCACCGTAGATGGTGTAGTCATACGCGCTGAACTTGACCGTCGCTTCCTGGCCAGGGTGCAGGAAGGCGATGTCTTTGGGCAGGATCTTTGCCTCGATGACCAGCGTGTCGTCCAGTGGCACGACTTCGATGATATCGCTGCCTGGCTGGATTACCCCGCCAATGGTGTTCACCAGCAGTTGCTTGACGATACCGCGTACTGGCGAAGTGACCAGTGTGCGGTGCACCCGGTCGTCCAGCGCCTTGCTGGTGGCGGTAGCCTTGTTCAGTTCGGTGCGTGCCTCGTTCAGCTGGGTCAGCGCTTCACTTCGGAACTTGCCACGCGTCTCTTCGATCTTGCTTTGCACCTCGCGGATGGCCGCCTCTGCGCGTGGGATCGCCAGCGCAGTGGAGTCCAGCTGACCGCGGTTTTCCACTTCAGCACGGCGCAGGCGCAGCACTTCAACCTGGGAAATCGCGCCGGTTGCCACCAGCGGTTCGGACATACTGATTTCCTTGCGCAGCAGCTCAAGGCTGTTGGCGTACTGGGTGCGCTTGGAGCTGTATTCGCGCAGTTCCTGCTGGCGTTGGACCAACTGCTGTTGCAGGCCGCCAATTTCGTCCTGCAGTTGCTGGCGCCGGCTCTGGTACAGCGACTCCTCACTGGCCGCCTGGTTTGGCGCGGCTTTACGCAGCTTTTCGTCGATTATCAGCGGGCTGTCCTGTACCTCGGCACTCAAACGTTCGACCCGCAGGGCCATGGCCAGGCGGTCAGCCTCGGTTTCACCAACGTTGGAGGCGAAGCGGGTTTCATCCAGGCGCAGCAATGGCTGGCCCACTTCGACGATCTGCCCCTCCTTGGCGAAGATTTCGGCGACGATGCCGCCCTCCAGGTTCTGGATCTTCTGTACCTTGGAAGAGGGAATGGCCTTGCCTTCACCCCGCGTAACTTCGTCGATGGGCGCAACGCTGGCCCATACAATCAAGAACACGAAGAACAGGATCACGCCCCAGATGGTCAGCCGCACCACCCGCGGTGCATCTTCGATCAGGGCTTTGTTTACCTCGGGCAGCGGCTGGCCGCCAAGCGAGTCGCTGCCTTTGAAATAGCGCCGCAGGCCGTCCTTGAACTGCCCCATATCCAGCTTATGCAACACTGATCTGCCCCTTCTTCAGTGCATCCATGACCGCGGCTTTCGGGCCGTCGGCGACAATCTGCCCGCGATCGATCACGATCAGCCGGTCTACCAGTGACAGCAACGAGGCACGGTGCGTGACCAGCAGTACCGTCTTGCCCTCCACCACCGCCTGCAGGCGCTGCTTGAGGCGTTCTTCACCGGTGTTGTCCATGGCGCTGGTCGGCTCGTCCAGCAGCAGGATCTGCGGGTTGAGAAGCAGCGCACGGCCCAAGGCGACGTTCTGCCGCTGGCCGCCGGACAGGTTCTGCCCGCGTTCACCCACTTGCAGCTCGTAGCCGTCGGGGTGCAGCCGGGCGAATTCATGTACGCCCGCCAGTTCAGCGGCCTGCAGGATCAATTCGTCCTCGATGTAGCGGGCGCCGCTGACCAGGTTGTCACGCAAGGTGCCGGCCAGCAGCTGGATGTCCTGTGGGACGTAGCCGATGTTGTGGCGCAGTTCGCTGACATCGATCTGGCGAATGTCGACGCCATCGACCAGCAGCGAGCCACCATCGGCCTCGTACAGGCCGACAATGAGCTTGGCCAGCGAGCTCTTGCCCGAGCCGCTGCGACCGATGATGCCGACCTTCTCGCCAGGGCGGATGGTCAGGTTGATATTCTTCAGGGCCAGGTTCTGCTGGTTCGGATAAGTGAAGTCGACACCGCGGAACTCGACGCTGCCCTGTAGCACCTTGCGGCTCAGCGGGCGCTCTTCGAAGTTGCGCTCTTGCGGCAGATCCATCATGTGGTCGGTGGAGACCATGGTCACCTTGGCTTGCTGGTAGCGGGCGAGCAGGCCGTTGAGTTGGCCCAACGGGCCGAGGGCGCGGCCGCTGAGCATGTAGCAAGCCACCAGGCCGCCCATGCTCAGGTTGCCGTCGATGATCAGGTACACGCCGACGCAGATCATTGCCACGCCTGCCAGTTGCTGGATCAGCAGGGTGATGTTCATCGCCAGGCTCGACAGCACTTTCACGCGCAGTTCCAGCCGGCTCAGGGTGCCGAGGGTTTGCTCCCACATATACTGGCGTTCGCTTTCGGCGTTGTTGACCTTTACCGCATCCAGACCCGCCAGGGTTTCGATCAGGCTGGACTGGCGCTCTGATGCCAAAGCCATGGTCCGCTCCATGGTCGCCATCAGTGGCCGCTGCAGGGCGTAGCCGATGCCCAGAGCCAGCGGGAAAGCGATGATCGGTATCCACACCAGGTGCCCGCCAATGATGGCGATGACGATCAAAATCAGGATGGTAAAGGGCAGGTCGATCAGGCTGGTCAGGGTCAGCGAGGCGAGGAAGTCGCGCAGGCCCTGGAACTCGTGAATGTTCTGGGCAAAGCTGCCGACCCGCGCCGGCCGGTACTTCATCGACATGCCGACGATACGTTCAAACAGCGTTGCCGAGATGATCAGGTCGGTCTTCTTGCCGGCCAGGTCCAGGCACAGGCCGCGAAGGCCTTTGAGGATCAGGTCGAAGATGTACGCGCCGGCGATACCGATGGCCAGTACCCAGAGCGTCGAGGTGGCCTGGTTTGGCACCACCCGGTCATACACGTTCATCACGAACAGCGGCGCGGCCAAGGCGATCAGGTTGATCACCAGGCTGGCGGCGATAGCGTCGATATACAACCACTTGCTGCGCAGCAGGGTGTCGCGGAACCACGACTTCGCGCGTGGGATGAGGTTGCCGTGGTTGACATCGAACTTGTGCTGCGGCTGCGCGAAGAACACGCGGCCGCTGTAGTCGCTTAGCAGTGCTTCGCGGCTGACGTGCACCTCGCCACCGTCGCTCTCGCTGAGTAGCAGGCGCGCGGTGTCATCGTTCTCCCAGCCGAGCAGGACGGCGCTGCGGCCCTCCTTGAGCAGCAGCATGGCCGGCATGGCGATACTTGGGATCTGCTCCAGCTTTCGCTGAAGCAGGCGCCCCTGCAGGCCTGCCCGGGCTGCAGCGCGGGGCAGCAGTTCAGGGCTCAGGCGCTGGGCGGGTAGCGGTAGACCTGTTGTCAGCATGACCCGGCTGGCGGGCTTCTGGTGCAGGACACACAGGCTCAGCAGACTATCCAGCAGGGGATCGTCATGCTGACTGCGTGGATCGTGGCTGAGTTGGACTCGACTGACTTCGGATTCCACGCGGCGCTCTCTTCATCCTTGTGGTGGGTGGGGTGGGTGTGCCGTCGTTAAGGTCGGGTCGGCTCACCCTGGCTCTCTATTGGTACGGCAAAGCTGTGCTGATTAGGGTTATCACGCCCCGGTGCTTGAGCAGCTGGCCAATGTTCGCCTTGAATCGGTGTTGAGTAAACAATTCTACGTGCTTCATTTTCACCAGACTTAGCGGGGCAATGATTGTTTCATTTTTGATCCAGCCATCATCCGGCTTGTTGCAGCATAGCCTGCCACTCAGCCAAGGGAAGCAAGGGCTGTGGGTTCCAGCTTAGTCATTGTCAGTAAACAGGCGCTGGTTTGTTGGCGCATATCCGTGGCTTGTTAGTCAAAATTCATCTATAGAAAGCAGATCCTTTGCTTTCTTGCATTCAATATTCGCAAGCGATTTCCCATGATAGGGAGGCCAGTATTTGCGCACTCGTACGCCATGTCTTTGATTTGCGACAAATCGCTGCTTGTGGCTTGCGCAGCGTTGAAAGCCTGGTGTGCCTCGAGCGAGCAAGCGCTCCCGGGTCAGGCTGGTTATCGACCTCTGCCTGGCCGCATTCCGGCAAGGTTTGTGCTTATTCGGCAATCAGTGTCCGGGCATTTGACAGTGATCTGGATATTGACGCCAGTAATGCTGACATTGCCGAAGGAGGACAGTCTCGCCGCATGATTTACGGGTGTTGAGGTGTATGAAAAAGTGCTGGAGCTGACGGCTTAACACCCTTTAGATGATGTAAGACATTTGTCCTAAGGAAACGCTTGGCTAAGGTACAAATATCAATGTGACATTACATTGCCGATTGTTTAGGATGGCATGTATAAGGTCAATAGTTTGGCAGTTAGGCAATTCCAAAAAGTTATAGACGGAATATTGACGTCAAAAATCGTCAAGAGATCATCGACATAGTTCCGCCTGAAGTGGCTAGCAAGCGCCGCTCTGGCAGGGAAGTACCCATCGGGTCACACGGAGAGTCCAATGAGCAGCGTTGTAGCCATCGTCAAAAGCATTGTCGGCCAGGTTATTGCGGTATCCCCAGAGGGCATCCGGCGTGTACTTATCGAAGGTGACCGCCTGTTGACCGGTGAGGAAGTGCTCACCGGTCCTGGTGGCGCAGTTACTCTGGAGCTGGCTGATGGCCGTACGCTCGATCTGGGCCGTGACAGCCAATGGAGCGCCGATGCGCCTGACAGCAGCACCGACCTGAGCCAGGCGGCAGCCCAGGCCGCGCCTTCGGTGGAAGAGCTGCAGCAGGCTATTGCTGCTGGTGTTGACCCGACTACTGAGCTTGAAGCTACCGCCGCTGGCCCGTCATCAGCGGGTGGTGGTGCGCTGGGCGGTGGCCACAGCTTCGTGATGCTCGAAGAAACGGCTGGCCGTGTTGACCCGACGGTTGGTTTCCCGACTGACGGGCTGGGCTTTGCGGGCGTGCTCGATAACGAAGAAGTGGGCCTGCTGGACACTAACGGCAACAACCTGGTGACCACACCGACGGATACCAACGTTGCTACTGAGCTGACGCTTGGCGCAACCCCTTCTATCAGTGAAGCGGGTGGCGTAATCGTTTATACCGCCACCGTTGGTCAGGCGCCGACCACCAACCTGGTAATTACGCTGTCCAACGGTGCCGTGATCGTTATTCCGGCTGGGCAGACCAGTGGTAGTGTCAACGTCGTAGTTCCGGCAAACGACACGCCCTACATCGACGGGGGCCAGATTTCGGCGACCGTGACCGGCAGTTCCGGGGGTGGCGGGCTGACGGTGACATTGCCGCAAACGCCAGCGGTTACCCAAGTGACCGATACAATCGACACTACAACCGCGACCCTCACCGCCTCGCCAAGCGTGACCGAAGGCGGCGTGATCACCTACACCGTGACCCTGAGCAACCCTGCCCAGACGCCGGTGACCGTGACCCTGTCCAACGGCCAAACCATCACCGTTGAGGCCGGCAAAACCCAGGGCAGCGTCGACTTCCAGACCCCGGCCAATGACGTCTACAACAACGGCTCGACCGTCAGCGTCACCATCGAGAACGCCACGGGCGGTAATTTCGAGCAACTGACCCCGAACCCGACGCCGGCTCAGACCACGATCAACGACTCGGTCGATACCACCACTGCAACCCTGACCGCCTCGCCAAGCGTGACCGAAGGCGGCGTGATCACCTACACCGTGACCCTGAGCAACCCTGCCCAGACGCCGGTGACCGTGACCCTGTCTAACGGCCAGACCATCACCGTTGAGGCTGGCAAAACCCAGGGCAGCGTCGATTTCCAGACCCCGGCCAATGATGTCTACAACAACGGTTCGACCGTCAGCGTCATCATCGAGAACGCCACGGGCGGCAACTTCGAACAGCTGACCCCGAACCCGACGCCGGCTCAGACCACGATCAACGACTCGGTCGACACCACCACCGCGACCCTGACGGCGAGCCCGTCGGTCACCGAAGGCGGCGTGATCACCTACACCGTGACCCTGAGCAACCCTGCCCAGACGCCGGTAACCGTGACCCTGTCCAACGGCCAGGTCATCACCGTTGAAGCCGGCAAAACCCAGGGCAGCGTTGATTTCCAGACCCCGGCCAATGATGTCTACAACAACGGTTCGACCGTCAGCGTCACCATCGAGAACGCCACGGGCGGCAACTTCGAACAGCTGACCCCGAACCCGACGCCAGCTCAGACCACGATCAACGACTCGGTCGACACCACCACCGCGACCCTGACAGCTAGCCCGTCGGTCACCGAAGGCGGCGTGATCACCTACACCGTGACCCTGAGCAACCCTGCCCAGACTCCGGTAACCGTGACCCTGTCCAACGGCCAGGTCATCACCGTTGAAGCCGGCAAAACCCAGGGCAGCGTCGACTTCCAGACCCCTGCCAATGACGTCTACACCAACGGTTCGACTGTCAGCGTCACTATCGAGAACGCCACGGGTGGCAACTTCGAGCAACTGACCCCGAATCCGACCCCGGCTCAGACCGCGATCAACGACTCGGTCGACACCACCACCGCGACCCTGACGGCGAGCCCGTCGGTCACCGAAGGCGGCGTGATCACCTACACCGTGACCCTGAGCAACCCTGCCCAGACGCCGGTAACCGTGACCCTGTCCAACGGCCAGACCATCACCGTTGAGGCCGGTAAAACCCAGGGCAGCGTTGATTTCCAGACCCCGGCCAATGACGTCTACAACAACGGTTCGACTGTCAGCGTCACCATCGAGAACGCCACGGGCGGTAATTTCGAGCAACTGACCCCGAACCCGACGCCGGCTCAGACCGCGATCAACGACTCGGTCGATGCCACCACCGCGACCCTGACCGCCTCGCCAAGCGTGACCGAAGGCGGCGTGATCACCTACACCGTGACCCTGAGCAATCCTGCCCAGACGCCGGTGACCGTGACCCTGTCCAACGGCCAAACCATCACCGTTGAGGCCGGCAAAACCCAGGGCAGCGTTGATTTCCAGACCCCGGCGAATGACGTCTACAACAACGGTTCGACCGTCAGCGTCACCATCGAGAACGCCACGGGCGGCAACTTCGAGCAGCTGACCCCGAACCCGACGCCGGCTCAGACCGCGATCAACGACTCGGCCGACACCACCACTGCGACCCTGACCGCCTCGCCAAGCGTGACCGAAGGCGGCGTGATCACCTACACCGTGACCCTGAGCAATCCTGCCCAGACGCCGGTGACCGTGACCCTGTCCAACGGCCAAACCATCACCGTTGAGGCCGGCAAAACCCAGGGCAGCGTTGATTTCCAGACCCCGGCGAATGACGTCTACAACAACGGTTCGACCGTCAGCGTCACCATCGAGAACGCCACGGGCGGCAACTTCGAGCAGCTGACCCCGAACCCGACGCCGGCTCAGACCGCGATCAACGACTCGGCCGACACCACCACTGCGACCCTGACCGCCTCGCCAAGCGTGACCGAAGGCGGCGTGATCACCTACACCGTGACCCTGAGCAATCCTGCCCAGACGCCGGTGACCGTGACCCTGTCCAACGGCCAAACCATCACCGTTGAGGCCGGCAAAACCCAGGGCAGCGTTGATTTCCAGACCCCGGCCAATGACGTCTACAACAACGGTTCGACTGTCAGCGTCACTATCGAGAACGCCACGGGCGGCAACTTCGAGCAACTGACCCCGAACCCGACGCCGGCTCAGACCACGATCAACGACTCGGTCGACACCACCACCGCGACCCTGACGGCGAGCCCGTCGGTCACCGAAGGCGGCGTGATCACCTACACCGTGACCCTGAGCAACCCTGCCCAGACGCCGGTGACCGTGACCCTGTCCAACGGCCAGGTCATCACCGTTGAAGCCGGCAAAACCCAGGGCAGCGTCGACTTCCAGACCCCGGCCAATGACGTCTACAACAACGGTTCGACCGTCAGCGTCACCATCGAGAACGCCACGGGTGGCAACTTCGAGCAACTGACCCCGAACCCGACGCCGGCTCAGACCACGATCAACGACTCGGTCGACACCACCACCGCGACCCTGACGGCGAGCCCGTCGGTCACCGAAGGTGGCGTGATCACTTACACCGTGACCCTGAGCAACCCTGCCCAGACGCCGGTGACCGTGACCTTGTCCAACGGCCAGGTCATCACCGTTGAAGCCGGCAAAACCCAGGGCAGCGTCGACTTCCAGACCCCGGCCAATGACGTCTACAACAACGGTTCGACTGTCAGCGTCACCATCGAGAACGCCACGGGCGGTAATTTCGAGCAACTGACCCCGAACCCGACGCCGGCTCAGACCGCGATCAACGACTCGGTCGATGCCACCACCGCGACCCTGACCGCCTCGCCAAGCGTGACCGAAGGCGGCGTGATCACCTACACCGTGACCCTGAGCAATCCTGCCCAGACGCCGGTGACCGTGACCCTGTCCAACGGCCAAACCATCACCGTTGAGGCCGGCAAAACCCAGGGCAGCGTTGATTTCCAGACCCCGGCCAATGACGTCTACAACAACGGCTCGACCGTCAGCGTCACCATCGAGAACGCCACGGGTGGCAACTTCGAGCAACTGACCCCGAACCCGACCCCTGCCTCGACTGTCATCAATGACAGCATCGATGCCGTCACCGTAAGCATTGTCAGCAATGGAAATGTGACCGAAGACCAGCAACCTTCCTTTACTGTGAAAGTTAGCCAGGCGCTGGACCGTCCGTTGACCGTAACCCTGTCGAACGGCGACACCGTGACGATCGAAGCCGGTAAGACCGAAGTCGAGTACAAGACCTCGGTTCAAGGCGATGACGTCTATCTTGATGCAGGCTCCATCACGCTCAGTGTTACCGACGCTACAGTTCCGGGTGCCACCTTCGAGAAGCTGGCCTTGGGTGGCCCGGCTACCGTTGAGATCTCGGACACTATCAGTGAAGTGGTGGCCAAACTGACCGCCAGCCCTTCGGTGACCGAAGGCGGCGAGATCACCTACACCATCACCCTGACCAACAAAGACGGTCTGCCGATCAACAACCACTCGGAGCTGTACTTCAAGCTGACCGACGGCACCACCGTCGTCGTGGCAGCGAACAGCACCACCGGTTCGGCCACTGCAACCGCCCCGGACAACGTCTATGTCGGCACCAACGCGCCGGTGGTCAATGCCATCGACGCGGTCAGCGGCGCAGATGCGTGGAAGTTCGAAAACCTGAACCTGGACAAGACCCCGGTCAGCACCGAGGTCACCGACGAGCCAGGCACCCCAGGCAGCGAAGGCGACATCGTCAAGGTCACCATCACGGCTGACCAGACTTCGGTGGCCGAGAACGTCAAACCGACGTTCACCGTACACATCAACACCGCCCTGGCTCACGACCTGGTCGTGACCCTGAGCAACAACGCTCAGGTCACCATCAAGGCCGGTGAGACCAGCGCGCCGTACACCCACGACGCGCAAGGCGATGACGTCTACAACGATGCGGGCCAGATCAGCCTGGGCATCAACTCGGCGGTGGACGCCACCGGCGCTGCGTTCGAGAACCTTGAGTTGGGCGGTGCTGCTTCGGTTCAAGTGACCGACACCCTCGACGAAGTCGTGGCCAAGCTGACTGCCAGCCCTTCGGTGACCGAGGGCGGCGAGATCACCTACACCATCACCCTGACCAACAAAGACGGTCTGCCGATCAACAACCACTCGGAGCTGTACTTCAAGCTGACCGACGGCACCACTGTCGTCGTGGCAGCCAACAGCACCACCGGTTCGGCCACTGCAACCGCCCCGGACAACGTCTATGTCGGCACCAACGCGCCGGTGGTCAATGCCATCGACGCGGTCAGCGGCGCAGATGCGTGGAAGTTCGAAAACCTGAACCTGGACAAGACCCCGGTCAGCACCGAGGTGACCGACGAGCCAGGTACCCCAGGCAACGAAGGCGACATCGTCAAGGTCACCATCACGGCCGACCAGACTTCGGTGGCCGAGAACGTCAAACCGACCTTCACCGTACACATCAACACCGCCCTGGCCCACGACCTGGTCGTGACCCTGAGCAACAACGCTCAGGTCATCATCAAGGCCGGTGAGACCAGCGCGCCGTACACTCACGACGCGCAGGGCGATGACGTCTATCAGGACGCTGGCCAGATCAGCCTGGGCATCAACTCGGCGGTGGACGCCACCGGCGCTGCGTTCGAAAACCTCGAGTTGGGCGGTGCCGCGAAAGTGGATGTCACCGACACCCTCGACGAAGTGGTGGCCAAGCTGACTGCGACCCCTTCGGTGACCGAAGGCGGCGAGATCACCTACACCATCACCCTGACCAACAAAGACGGTCTGCCGATCAACAACCACTCGGAGCTGTACTTCAAGCTGACCGACGGCACCACCGTCGTCGTGGCAGCCAACAGCACCACCGGTTCGGCCACTGCAACCGCCCCAGACAACGTCTATGTCGGCACTAACCAGCCGGTGGTCAATGCCATCGAGGCGGTCAGCGGCGCAGATGCGTGGAAGTTTGAAAACCTGAACCTGGACAAGACCCCCGTCAGCACCGAGGTCACCGACGAGCCAGGCACCCCAGGTAACGAAGGCGACATCGTCAAGGTCACCATCACGGCTGACCAGACCTCGGTAGCCGAGAACGTCAAACCGACCTTCACCGTGCACGTCAACCAGCCGCTGGCTCACGACCTGGTCGTGACCCTGAGCAACAACGCCCAGGTCACCATCAAGGCTGGCGAAACCAGCGCACCGTACACCCACGACGCACAGGGCGATGACGTCTATCAGGACGCTGGCCAGATCAGCCTGGGCATCAACTCGGCGGTGGACGCCACCGGCGCTGCGTTCGAGAACCTCGAGTTGGGCGGTGCTGCTTCGGTTCAAGTGACCGACACCCTCGACGAAGTGGTGGCCAAGCTGACTGCGACCCCTTCGGTGACCGAAGGCGGTGAGATCACTTACACGATTACGCTGACCAACAAAGACGGCCTGCCGATCAACAACCACTCGGAGCTGTACTTCAAGCTGACCGACGGCACCACTGTCGTCGTGGCAGCCAACAGCACCACGGGTTCGGCCACTGCAACCGCCCCGGACAACGTCTATGTCGGCACCAACGCGCCGGTGGTCAATGCCATCGACGCGGTCAGCGGCGCAGATGCGTGGAAGTTCGAAAACCTGAACCTGGACAAGACCCCGGTCAGCACCGAGGTGACCGACGAGCCAGGTACCCCAGGCAACGAAGGCGACATCGTCAAGGTCACCATCACGGCCGACCAGACTTCGGTGGCCGAGAACGTCAAACCGACCTTCACCGTACACATCAACACCGCCCTGGCCCACGACCTGGTCGTGACCCTGAGCAACAACGCTCAGGTCATCATCAAGGCCGGTGAGACCAGCGCGCCGTACACTCACGACGCGCAGGGCGATGACGTCTATCAGGACGCTGGCCAGATCAGCCTGGGCATCAACTCGGCGGTGGACGCCACCGGCGCTGCGTTCGAAAACCTCGAGTTGGGCGGTGCCGCGAAAGTGGATGTCACCGACACCCTCGACGAAGTGGTGGCCAAGCTGACTGCGACCCCTTCGGTGACCGAAGGCGGCGAGATCACCTACACCATCACCCTGACCAACAAAGACGGTCTGCCGATCAACAACCACTCGGAGCTGTACTTCAAGCTGACCGACGGCACCACCGTCGTCGTGGCAGCCAACAGCACCACCGGTTCGGCCACTGCAACCGCCCCAGACAACGTCTATGTCGGCACTAACCAGCCGGTGGTCAATGCCATCGAGGCGGTCAGCGGCGCAGATGCGTGGAAGTTTGAAAACCTGAACCTGGACAAGACCCCCGTCAGCACCGAGGTCACCGACGAGCCAGGCACCCCAGGTAACGAAGGCGACATCGTCAAGGTCACCATCACGGCTGACCAGACCTCGGTAGCCGAGAACGTCAAACCGACCTTCACCGTGCACGTCAACCAGCCGCTGGCTCACGACCTGGTCGTGACCCTGAGCAACAACGCCCAGGTCACCATCAAGGCTGGCGAAACCAGCGCACCGTACACCCACGACGCACAGGGCGATGACGTCTATCAGGACGCTGGCCAGATCAGCCTGGGCATCAACTCGGCGGTGGACGCCACCGGCGCTGCGTTCGAGAACCTCGAGTTGGGCGGTGCTGCTTCGGTTCAAGTGACCGACACCCTCGACGAAGTGGTGGCCAAGCTGACTGCGACCCCTTCGGTGACCGAAGGCGGTGAGATCACTTACACGATTACGCTGACCAACAAAGACGGCCTGCCGATCAACAACCACTCGGAGCTGTACTTCAAGCTGACCGACGGCACCACTGTCGTCGTGGCAGCCAACAGCACCACGGGTTCGGCCACTGCAACCGCCCCGGACAACGTCTATGTCGGCACCAACGCGCCGGTGGTCAATGCCATCGACGCGGTCAGCGGCGCAGATGCGTGGAAGTTCGAAAACCTGAACCTGGACAAGACCCCGGTCAGCACCGAGGTCACCGACGAGCCAGGTACCCCAGGCAGCGAAGGCGACATCGTCAAGGTCACCATCACGGCTGACCAGACTTCGGTGGCCGAGAACGTCAAACCGACGTTCACCGTACACATCAACACCGCCTTGGCTCACGACCTGGTCGTGACCCTGAGCAACAATGCCCAGGTCACCATCAAGGCTGGCGAGACCAGCGCGCCGTACACCCACGATGCGCAAGGCGATGACGTCTATCAGGATGCTGGCCAGATCAGCCTGGGCATCAACTCGGCGGTGGACGCCACCGGCGCTGCGTTCGAGAACCTCGAGTTGGGCGGTGCTGCTTCGGTTCAAGTGACCGACACCCTCGACGAAGTCGTGGCCAAGCTGACTGCCACCCCTTCGGTTGCCGAAGGCGGCGAGATCACCTACACCATCACGCTGACCAACAAAGACGGTCTGCCGATCAACAACCACTCGGAGCTGTACTTCAAGCTGACCGACGGCACCACTGTCGTCGTGGCAGCCAACAGCACCACGGGTTCGGCCACTGCAACCGCCCCGGACAACGTCTATGTCGGCACCAACGCGCCGGTGGTCAATGCCATCGACGCGGTCAGCGGCGCAGATGCGTGGAAGTTCGAAAACCTGAACCTGGACAAGACCCCGGTCAGCACCGAGGTCACCGACGAGCCAGGCACCCCAGGCAGCGAAGGCGACATCGTCAAGGTCACCATCACGGCTGACCAGACTTCGGTGGCCGAGAACGTCAAACCGACGTTCACCGTACACATCAACACCGCCCTGGCTCACGACCTGGTCGTGACCCTGAGCAACAACGCTCAGGTCACCATCAAGGCCGGTGAGACCAGCGCGCCGTACACCCACGATGCGCAAGGCGATGACGTCTATCAGGATGCGGGCCAGATCAGCTTGGGCATCAACTCGGCAGTAGACGCCACTGGCGCTGCGTTCGAAAACCTCGAGTTGGGCGGTGCCGCGAAAGTGGATGTCACCGACACCCTCGACGAAGTGGTGGCCAAGCTGACTGCCACTCCGTCGGTGACCGAAGGCGGCGAGATCACCTACACCATCACGCTGACCAACAAAGACGGTCTGCCGATCAACAACCACTCGGAGCTGTACTTCAAGCTGACCGACGGCACCACCGTCGTCGTGGCAGCCAACAGCACCACCGGTTCGGCCACTGCAACCGCCCCGGACAACGTCTATGTCGGCACCAACGCGCCGGTGGTCAATGCCATCGACGCGGTCAGCGGCGCAGATGCGTGGAAGTTCGAAAACCTGAACCTGGACAAGACCCCGGTCAGCACCGAGGTCACCGACGAGCCAGGTACCCCAGGCAGCGAAGGCGACATCGTCAAGGTCACCATCACGGCTGACCAGACTTCGGTGGCCGAGAACGTCAAACCGACGTTCACCGTACACATCAACACCGCCTTGGCTCACGACCTGGTCGTGACCCTGAGCAACAATGCCCAGGTCACCATCAAGGCTGGCGAGACCAGCGCGCCGTACACCCACGATGCGCAAGGCGATGACGTCTATCAGGATGCGGGCCAGATCAGCTTGGGCATCAACTCGGCAGTAGACGCCACTGGCGCTGCGTTCGAAAACCTCGAGTTGGGCGGTGCCGCGAAAGTGGATGTCACCGACACCCTCGACGAAGTGGTGGCCAAGCTGACTGCCACTCCGTCGGTGACCGAAGGCGGCGAGATCACCTACACCATCACGCTGACCAACAAAGACGGTCTGCCGATCAACAACCACTCGGAGCTGTACTTCAAGCTGACCGACGGCACCACCGTCGTCGTGGCAGCGAACAGCACCACCGGTTCGGCCACTGCAACCGCACCAGACAACGTCTATGTCGGCACCAACGCGCCGGTGGTCAATGCCATCGACGCGGTCAGCGGCGCAGATGCGTGGAAGTTCGAAAACCTGAACCTGGACAAGACCCCGGTCAGCACCGAGGTGACCGACGAGCCAGGTACCCCAGGCAACGAAGGCGACATCGTCAAGGTCACCATCACGGCCGACCAGACCTCGGTGGCCGAGAACGTCAAACCGACCTTCACCGTACACATCAACACCGCCCTGGCCCACGACCTGGTCGTGACCCTGAGCAACAACGCTCAGGTCATCATCAAGGCCGGTGAGACCAGCGCGCCGTACACTCACGACGCGCAGGGCGATGACGTCTATCAGGACGCTGGCCAGATCAGTCTGGGCATCACGTCCGCTGTGGATGTAGACGGTCACACCTTCGAGAACCTGCAACTGGGCGGCAACGCTTCGGTTCAAGTGACTGACACCCTCGACGAAGTGGTGGCCAAGCTGACCGCGACCCCTTCGGTGACCGAAGGCGGCGAGATCACCTACACCATCACGCTGACCAACAAAGACGGTCTGCCGATCAACAACCACTCGGAGCTGTACTTCAAGCTGACCGACGGCACCACCGTCGTCGTGGCAGCGAACAGCACCACCGGTTCGGCCACTGCAACCGCCCCGGACAACGTCTATGTCGGCACCAACGCGCCGGTGGTCAATGCCATCGACGCGGTCAGCGGCGCAGATGCGTGGAAGTTCGAAAACCTGAACCTGGACAAGACCCCGGTCAGCACCGAGGTCACCGACGAGCCAGGTACCCCAGGCAGCGAAGGCGACCTGGTCAAGGTCACTATTACTGCTGACCAGACCTCGGTGGCCGAGAACGTCAAACCGACCTTCACCGTGCACGTCAACCAGCCGCTGGCCCACGACCTGGTCGTGACCCTGAGCAACAATGCCCAGGTCACCATCAAGGCTGGCGAGACCAGCGCGCCGTACACCCACGATGCGCAAGGCGATGACGTCTATCAGGATGCGGGCCAGATCAGCCTGGGCATCAACTCGGCGGTGGACGCCACCGGCGCTGCGTTCGAAAACCTCGAGTTGGGCGGTGCCGCGAAAGTGGATGTCACCGACACCCTCGACGAAGTGGTGGCCAAGCTGACTGCGACCCCTTCGGTGACCGAAGGCGGCGAGATCACCTACACCATCACCCTGACCAACAAAGACGGTCTGCCGATCAACAACCACTCGGAGCTGTACTTCAAGCTGACCGACGGCACCACTGTCGTCGTGGCAGCCAACAGCACCACCGGTTCGGCCACTGCAACCGCCCCAGACAACGTCTATGTCGGCACTAACCAGCCGGTGGTCAATGCCATCGAGGCGGTCAGCGGCGCAGATGCGTGGAAGTTTGAAAACCTGAACCTGGACAAGACCCCGGTCAGCACCGAGGTCACCGACGAGCCAGGTACCCCAGGCAGCGAAGGCGACATCGTCAAGGTCACCATCACGGCTGACCAGACTTCGGTGGCCGAGAACGTCAAACCGACGTTCACCGTACACATCAACACCGCCCTGGCCCACGACCTGGTCGTGACCCTGAGCAACAACGCTCAGGTCATCATCAAGGCCGGTGAGACCAGCGCGCCGTACACTCACGACGCGCAGGGCGATGACGTCTATCAGGACGCTGGCCAGATCAGTCTGGGCATCACGTCCGCTGTGGATGTAGACGGTCACACCTTCGAGAACCTGCAACTGGGCGGCAACGCTTCGGTTCAAGTGACTGACACCCTCGACGAAGTGGTGGCCAAGCTGACCGCGACCCCTTCGGTGACCGAAGGCGGCGAGATCACCTACACCATCACGCTGACCAACAAAGACGGTCTGCCGATCAACAACCACTCGGAGCTGTACTTCAAGCTGACCGACGGCACCACCGTCGTCGTGGCAGCGAACAGCACCACCGGTTCGGCCACTGCAACCGCCCCGGACAACGTCTATGTCGGCACCAACGCGCCGGTGGTCAATGCCATCGACGCGGTCAGCGGCGCAGATGCGTGGAAGTTCGAAAACCTGAACCTGGACAAGACCCCGGTCAGCACCGAGGTCACCGACGAGCCAGGTACCCCAGGCAGCGAAGGCGACCTGGTCAAGGTCACTATTACTGCTGACCAGACCTCGGTGGCCGAGAACGTCAAACCGACCTTCACCGTGCACGTCAACCAGCCGCTGGCCCACGACCTGGTCGTGACCCTGAGCAACAATGCCCAGGTCACCATCAAGGCTGGCGAGACCAGCGCGCCGTACACCCACGATGCGCAAGGCGATGACGTCTATCAGGATGCGGGCCAGATCAGCCTGGGCATCAACTCGGCGGTGGACGCCACCGGCGCTGCGTTCGAAAACCTCGAGTTGGGCGGTGCCGCGAAAGTGGATGTCACCGACACCCTCGACGAAGTGGTGGCCAAGCTGACTGCGACCCCTTCGGTGACCGAAGGCGGCGAGATCACCTACACCATCACGCTGACCAACAAAGACGGTCTGCCGATCAACAACCACTCGGAGCTGTACTTCAAGCTGACCGACGGCACCACCGTCGTCGTGGCAGCCAACAGCACCACCGGTTCGGCCACTGCAACCGCCCCAGACAACGTCTATGTCGGCACTAACCAGCCGGTGGTCAATGCCATCGAGGCGGTCAGCGGCGCAGATGCGTGGAAGTTTGAAAACCTGAACCTGGACAAGACCCCGGTCAGCACCGAGGTCACCGACGAGCCAGGTACCCCAGGCAGCGAAGGCGACATCGTCAAGGTCACCATCACGGCTGACCAGACTTCGGTGGCCGAGAACGTCAAACCGACGTTCACCGTACACATCAACACCGCCCTGGCCCACGACCTGGTCGTGACCCTGAGCAACAACGCCCAGGTCACCATCAAGGCTGGCGAGACCAGCGCACCGTACACCCACGACGCACAGGGCGATGACGTCTATCAGGACGCTGGCCAGATCAGCCTGGGCATCAACTCGGCGGTGGACGCCACTGGTGCTGCGTTCGAGAACCTGGAACTGGGCGGCAACGCTTCGGTTCAAGTGACTGACACCCTCGACGAAGTCGTGGCCAAGTTGACCGCGACCCCTTCGGTGACCGAAGGCGGCGAGATCACCTACACCATCACCCTGACCAACAAAGACGGTCTGCCGATCAACAACCACTCGGAGCTGTACTTCAAGCTGACCGACGGCACCACTGTCGTCGTGGCAGCCAACAGCACCACCGGTTCGGCCACTGCAACCGCCCCAGACAACGTCTATGTCGGCACTAACCAGCCGGTGGTCAATGCCATCGAGGCGGTCAGCGGCGCAGATGCGTGGAAGTTTGAAAACCTGAACCTGGACAAGACCCCGGTCAGCACCGAGGTCACCGACGAGCCAGGTACCCCAGGCAGCGAAGGCGACATCGTCAAGGTCACCATCACGGCTGACCAGACTTCGGTGGCCGAGAACGTCAAACCGACGTTCACCGTACACATCAACACCGCCTTGGCTCACGACCTGGTCGTGACCCTGAGCAACAATGCCCAGGTCACCATCAAGGCTGGCGAAACCAGCGCACCGTACACCCACGACGCGCAGGGCGATGACGTCTATCAGGACGCTGGCCAGATCAGCCTGGGCATCAACTCGGCGGTGGACGCCACTGGTGCTGCGTTCGAGAACCTGGAACTGGGCGGCAACGCTTCGGTTCAAGTGACCGACACCCTCGACGAAGTCGTGGCCAAGTTGACCGCGACCCCTTCGGTGACCGAAGGCGGCGAGATCACCTACACCATCACCCTGACCAACAAAGACGGTCTGCCGATCAACAACCACTCGGAGCTGTACTTCAAGCTGACCGACGGCACCACTGTCGTCGTGGCAGCCAACAGCACCACCGGTTCGGCCACTGCAACCGCCCCAGACAACGTCTATGTCGGCACTAACCAGCCGGTGGTCAATGCCATCGAGGCGGTCAGCGGCGCAGATGCGTGGAAGTTTGAAAACCTGAACCTGGACAAGACCCCGGTCAGCACCGAGGTCACCGACGAGCCAGGTACCCCAGGCAGCGAAGGCGACATCGTCAAGGTCACCATCACGGCTGACCAGACTTCGGTGGCCGAGAACGTCAAACCGACGTTCACCGTACACATCAACACCGCCTTGGCTCACGACCTGGTCGTGACCCTGAGCAACAATGCCCAGGTCACCATCAAGGCTGGCGAAACCAGCGCACCGTACACCCACGACGCGCAGGGCGATGACGTCTATCAGGACGCTGGCCAGATCAGCCTGGGCATCAACTCGGCGGTGGACGCCACTGGTGCTGCGTTCGAGAACCTGGAACTGGGCGGCAACGCTTCGGTTCAAGTGACCGACACCACCGACGAAGTGGTGGCCAAGCTGACCGCGACTCCTTCGGTGACCGAAGGCGGCGAGATCACCTACACCATCACGCTGACCAACAAAGATGGTCTGCCGATCAACAACCACAGTGCATTGACCTTCACGCTGAGCGACGGCAAAACCGTCATCACCGTGCCGGCTAATGGCACCGTGGGCACTGCCACCGTGACTGCCCCGGACAACGTCTACGTCGGTACCAACGACCCTGTCGTGATGTCGATCGCAACCGTTGGAGGCGCAGATGTCGGCAAGTTCGAACAACTGACACTGGACAAGACCCCGGTCAGCACGTCGGTTACCGACGAGCCAGGTACGCCGGGCAACGAAGGCGACCTGGTCAAGGTCACCATCACGGCCGACCAGACCTCGGTGGCCGAGAACGTCAAACCGACCTTCACTGTTTACGTCAACCAGCCGCTGGCTCACGACCTGGTCGTGACCCTGAGCAACAACGCCCAGGTCACCATCAAGGCCGGCGAAACCAGCGCGCCGTACACCCACGCTGCTCAGGGTGATGACGTCTACAACGACGCCGGCCAGATCAGCCTGGGTATCACCTCGGCAGTGGACGCCACTGGTGCGACCTTCGAGAACCTCGAGTTGGGCGGTGCGGCTTCGGTCCAAGTGACCGACACCACCGATGAAGTAGTGGCCAAGTTGACCGCGACCCCGTCGGTGACCGAAGGCGGTGAGATCACTTACACCATTACCCTGACCAACAAAGACGGCCTGCCGATCAACAACCACAGTGCATTGACCTTCACGCTGAGCGACGGCAAAACCGTCATCACTGTGCCGGCCAACGGCACCGTGGGTACTGCTACCGTGACTGCCCCGGACAACGTCTACGTCGGTACCAACGACCCTGTGATCAAATCGATCGCAACCGTTGAAGGTGCGGATGTCGGCAAGTTCGAGCAACTGACCCTCGACAAAACCCCGGTCAGCACGTCGGTCACCGACGAGCCGGGCACCCCAGGCAACGAAGGCGATCTGGTTAAGGTCACCATCACCGCCGACCAGACCTCGGTAGCTGAGAACGTCAAACCGACGTTCACCGTACACATCAACACCGCCCTGGCCCACGACCTGGTCGTGACCCTGAGCAACAACGCCCAGGTCACCATCAAGGCTGGCGAAACCAGCGCGCCGTACACCCACGCTGCTCAGGGCGATGACGTCTACAACGACGCCGGCCAGATCAGCCTGGGTATCACCTCGGCAGTGGACGCCACTGGTGCGACCTTCGAGAACCTCGAGCTGGGCGGTGCGGCTTCGGTCCAAGTGACCGACACCACCGATGAAGTAGTGGCCAAGCTGACCGCGACGCCTTCGGTGACCGAAGGCGGTGAGATCACTTACACCATCACGCTGACCAACAAAGACGGCTTGCCGATCAACAACCACAGTGCATTGACTTTCACGCTGAGCGACGGCAAAACCGTCATCACTGTGCCGGCCAACGGCACCGTGGGTACTGCTACCGTGACTGCCCCGGACAACGTCTACGTCGGTACCAACGACCCTGTGATCAAATCGATCGCTACCGTTGAAGGCGCAGATGTCGGCAAGTTCGAACAACTGACACTCGACAAGACCCCGGTCAGCACTACCGTCACCGACGAGCCGGGTACCCCAGGCAACGAGGGCGACCTGGTCAAGGTCACCATCACGGCCGACCAGACCTCGGTGGCCGAGAACGTCAAGCCGACGTTCACCGTGCACATCAACACCGCCCTGGCTCACGACCTGGTCGTGACCCTGAGCAACAACGCCCAGGTCACCATCAAGGCTGGCGAAACCAGCGCACCGTACACCCACGACGCGCAGGGCGATGACGTCTATCAGGACGCTGGCCAGATCAGCCTGGGTATCAACTCGGCAGTAGACGCCACCGGCGCTGCGTTCGAGAACCTCGAGTTGGGCGGTGCTGCTTCGGTTCAAGTGACCGACACCCTCGACGAAGTGGTGGCCAAGCTGACTGCGACCCCGTCGGTCACCGAAGGCGGCGAGATCACCTACACCATCACGCTGACCAACAAAGATGGTCTGCCGATCAACAACCACAGTGCATTGACCTTCACGCTGAGCGACGGCAAAACCGTCATCACCGTGCCGGCCAACGGCACCGTGGGCACTGCCACCGTCACTGCCCCGGACAACGTCTACGTCGGCACCAACGACCCTGTCGTGATGTCGATCGCAACCGTTGGAGGCGCGGATGTCGGTAAGTTCGAACAGCTGACGCTGGACAAGACCCCGGTCAGCACGTCGGTCACCGACGAGCCGGGTACCCCAGGCAACGAAGGCGACCTGGTCAAGGTCACCATCACGGCCGACCAGACCTCGGTGGCCGAGAACGTCAAACCGACCTTCACCGTACACATCAACACCGCCCTGGCCCACGACCTGGTCGTGACCCTGAGCAACAACGCCCAGGTCACCATCAAGGCTGGCGAAACCAGCGCGCCGTACACCCACGCTGCGCAGGGCGATGACGTCTACAACGATGCTGGCCAGATCAGCTTGGGCATCACGTCTGCTGTGGATGTAGACGGTCGCACCTTCGAGAACCTGCAACTGGGCGGCAACGCTTCGGTTCAAGTGACTGACACCACCGACGAAGTGGTGGCCAAGTTGACCGCGACCCCGTCGGTGACCGAAGGCGGTGAGATCACTTACACCATCACGCTGACCAACAAAGATGGTCTGCCGATCAACAACCACAGTGCATTGACCTTCACGCTGAGCGACGGCAAAACCGTCATCACCGTGCCGGCCAACGGCACCGTGGGCACTGCCACTGTCACTGCCCCGGACAACGTCTACGTCGGCACCAACGACCCTGTCGTGATGTCGATCGCAACCGTTGGAGGCGCGGATGTCGGTAAGTTCGAACAGCTGACGCTGGACAAGACCCCGGTCAGCACGTCGGTCACCGACGAGCCGGGTACCCCAGGCAACGAAGGCGATCTGGTTAAGGTCACCATTACAGCTGACCAGACCTCGGTAGCCGAGAACGTCAAACCGACCTTCACCGTCCACGTCAACCAGCCGCTGGCCCACGACCTGGTCGTGACCCTGAGCAACAATGCCCAGGTCACCATCAAGGCTGGCGAGACCAGCGCGCCGTACACCCACGCTGCGCAGGGTGATGACGTCTACAACGATGCTGGCCAGATCAGCCTGGGTATCACCTCGGCGGTGGACGCCACTGGTGCGACCTTCGAGAACCTCGAGTTGGGCGGTGCGGCTTCGGTTCAAGTGACCGACACCACCGACGAAGTAGTGGCCAAGCTGACTGCCACCCCTTCGGTCACCGAAGGTGGTGAGATCACCTACACCATCACGCTGACCAACAAAGACGGCCTGCCGATCAACAACCACAGTGCATTGACCTTCACGCTGAGCGACGGCAAAACCGTCATCACCGTGCCGGCTAATGGCACTGTGGGCACTGCCACTGTCATTGCCCCGGACAACGTCTACGTCGGCACCAACGACCCTGTCGTGATGTCGATCGCAACCGTCGGAGGTGCGGACGTCGGTAAGTTCGAGCAACTGACACTGGACAAGACCCCGGTCAGCACGTCGGTTACCGACGAGCCAGGTACCCCAGGCAACGAAGGCGATCTGGTTAAGGTCACCATCACAGCCGACCAGACCTCGGTGGCCGAGAACGTCAAACCGACGTTCACCGTGCACGTCAACCAGCCGCTGGCTCACGACCTGGTCGTGACTCTGAGCAACAATGCCCAAGTCACCATCAAGGCCGGCGAGACCAGCGCGCCATACACCCACGCTGCGCAAGGCGATGACGTCTACAACGATGCTGGCCAGATCAGCCTGGGTATCACCTCGGCGGTGGACGCCACTGGTGCGACCTTCGAGAACCTCGAGTTGGGCGGTGCCGCGAAGGTAGATGTCACCGACACCACCGACGAAGTCGTGGCCAAGCTGACTGCCACCCCGTCGGTCACCGAAGGCGGCGAGATCACTTACACCATCACGCTGACCAACAAAGACGGCTTGCCGATCAACAACCACAGTGCATTGACCTTCACGCTGAGCGACGGCAAAACCGTCATCACTGTGCCGGCCAACGGCACCGTGGGTACTGCTACCGTGACTGCCCCGGACAACGTCTACGTCGGCGCTAACGACCCTGTCGTGAAGTCGATCGCAACCGTTGAAGGCGCGGATGTCGGCAAGTTCGAGCAACTGACGCTGGACAAGACGCCGGTCAGCACTACCGTCACCGACGAGCCGGGCACCCCAGGCAACGAAGGCGATCTGGTCAAGGTCACCATCACGGCCGACCAGACTTCGGTGGCCGAGAACGTCAAGCCGACCTTCACTGTTCACGTCAACCAGCCGCTGGCCCACGACCTGGTCGTGACCCTGAGCAACAACGCCCAGGTCACCATCAAGGCCGGCGAGACCAGCGCGCCGTACTCCCACGCTGCGCAAGGCGATGACGTTTACAACGACGCTGGCCAGATCAGCCTGGGCATCACGTCTGCTGTGGATGTAGACGGTCGCACCTTCGAGAACCTGCAACTGGGCGGCAACGCTTCGGTTCAAGTGACCGACACCACCGACGAAGTGGTGGCCAAGCTCACCGCGACTCCTTCGGTGACCGAAGGCGGCGAGATCACCTACACCATCACGCTGACCAACAAAGACGGCCTGCCGATCAACAACCACAGTGCATTGACCTTCACGCTGAGCGACGGCAAAACCGTCATCACCGTGCCGGCCAACGGCACCGTGGGCACTGCTACCGTGACTGCCCCGGACAACGTCTACGTTGGCACCAACGACCCTGTGATCAAATCGATCGCTACCGTTGAAGGCGCAGATGTCGGCAAGTTCGAACAACTGACACTGGACAAGACCCCGGTCAGCACGTCGGTTACCGACGAGCCGGGCACCCCAGGCAACGAAGGCGATCTGGTCAAGGTCACCATCACGGCCGACCAGACTTCGGTGGCCGAGAACGTCAAGCCGACCTTCACCGTGCACATCAACACCGCCCTGGCTCACGACCTGGTCGTGACCCTGAGCAACAATGCCCAGGTCACCATCAAGGCCGGCGAAACTAGCGCGCCATACACCCACGCTGCGCAAGGCGATGACGTCTACAACGACGCTGGCCAGATCAGCCTGGGCATCACGTCTGCTGTGGATGTAGACGGTCGCACCTTCGAGAACCTGCAACTGGGCGGTGCCGCTTCGGTCCAAGTAACCGACACCACCGACGAAGTGGTGGCCAAGCTGACCGCGACGCCTTCGGTGACCGAAGGTGGCGAGATCACCTACACCATCACGCTGACCAACAAAGATGGTCTGCCGATCAACAACCACAGTGCATTGACCTTCACGCTGAGCGACGGCAAAACCGTCATCACCGTGCCGGCCAACGGCACCGTGGGCACTGCCACCGTCACTGCCCCGGACAACGTCTACGTCGGTACCAACGACCCTGTCGTGATGTCGATCGCAACCGTCGGAGGTGCGGACGTCGGTAAGTTCGAGCAACTGACACTGGACAAGACCCCGGTCAGCACTACCGTCACCGACGAGCCTGGCACCTCAGGCAACCCGGGCGGCAGCAACGAAGGCGATCTGGTCAAGGTCACCATCACGGCCGACCAGACCTCGGTGGCCGAGAACGTCAAACCGACGTTCACCGTGCACGTCAACCAGCCGCTGGCCCACGACCTGGTCGTGACCCTGAGCAACAATGCCCAGGTCACCATCAAGGCCGGCGAAACTAGCGCGCCATACACCCACGCTGCGCAAGGCGATGACGTCTACAACGACGCTGGCCAGATCAGCCTGGGCATCACGTCTGCTGTGGATGTAGACGGTCGCACCTTCGAAAACCTGGAGCTGGGCGGTGCCGCGAAGGTGGATGTCACCGACACCACCGACGAAGTCGTGGCCAAGCTGACCGCGACCCCTTCGGTCACCGAAGGCGGCGAGATCACTTACACCATCACGCTGACCAACAAAGACGGCTTGCCGATCAACAACCACAGTGCATTGACCTTCACGCTGAGCGACGGCAAAACCGTCATCACCGTGCCGGCCAACGGCACCGTGGGTACTGCCACTGTCACTGCCCCGGACAACGTCTACGTTGGCACCAACGACCCTGTGATCAAATCGATCGCTACCGTTGAAGGCGCAGATGTCGGCAAGTTCGAACAACTGACACTGGACAAGACCCCGGTCAGCACGTCGGTTACCGACGAGCCAGGTACGCCGGGCAACGAAGGCGACCTGGTCAAAGTCACCATCACGGCCGACCAGACTTCGGTGGCCGAGAACGTCAAGCCGACCTTCACCGTGCACATCAACACCGCCCTGGCTCACGACCTGGTCGTGACCCTGAGCAACAATGCCCAGGTCACCATCAAGGCCGGCGAAACTAGCGCGCCATACACCCACGCTGCGCAAGGCGATGACGTCTACAACGACGCTGGCCAGATCAGCTTGGGCATCACGTCTGCTGTGGATGTAGACGGTCGCACCTTCGAGAACCTGCAACTGGGCGGCAACGCTTCGGTTCAAGTGACTGACACCACCGACGAAGTGGTGGCCAAGTTGACCGCGACCCCGTCGGTGACCGAAGGCGGTGAGATCACTTACACCATCACGCTGACCAACAAAGATGGTCTGCCGATCAACAACCACAGTGCATTGACCTTCACGCTGAGCGACGGCAAAACCGTCATCACCGTGCCGGCCAACGGCACCGTGGGCACTGCCACTGTCACTGCCCCGGACAACGTCTACGTCGGCACCAACGACCCTGTCGTGATGTCGATCGCAACCGTTGAAGGCGCAGATGTCGGCAAGTTCGAGCAACTGACCCTCGACAAGACGCCGGTCAGCACTACCGTCACCGACGAGCCAGGTACGCCGGGCAACGAAGGCGATCTGGTCAAAGTCACCATCACGGCTGACCAGACCTCGGTGGCCGAGAACGTCAAACCGACCTTCACCGTACACATCAACACCGCCCTGGCCCACGACCTGGTCGTGACCCTGAGCAACAATGCCCAGGTCACCATCAAGGCTGGCGAAACCAGCGCACCGTACACCCACGACGCGCAGGGCGATGACGTCTATCAGGACGCTGGCCAGATCAGCCTGGGTATCAACTCGGCAGTAGACGCCACCGGCGCTGCGTTCGAGAACCTCGAGTTGGGCGGTGCTGCTTCGGTTCAAGTGACCGACACCCTCGACGAAGTGGTGGCCAAGCTGACTGCGACCCCGTCGGTCACCGAAGGCGGCGAGATCACCTACACCATCACGCTGACCAACAAAGATGGTCTGCCGATCAACAACCACAGTGCATTGACCTTCACGCTGAGCGACGGCAAAACCGTCATCACCGTGCCGGCCAACGGCACCGTGGGCACTGCCACCGTCACTGCCCCGGACAACGTCTACGTCGGCACCAACGACCCTGTCGTGATGTCGATCGCAACCGTTGGAGGCGCGGATGTCGGTAAGTTCGAGCAACTGACACTGGACAAAACCCCGGTCAGCACTACCGTCACCGACGAGCCGGGTACCCCAGGCAACGAAGGCGATCTGGTTAAGGTCACCATCACCGCCGACCAGACCTCGGTAGCCGAGAACGTCAAACCGACCTTCACCGTCCACGTCAACACCGCCCTGGCCCACGACCTGGTCGTGACCCTGAGCAACAACGCCCAGGTCACCATCAAGGCTGGCGAAACCAGCGCGCCGTACACCCACGCTGCTCAGGGCGATGACGTCTACAACGACGCCGGCCAGATCAGCCTGGGTATCACCTCGGCAGTGGACGCCACTGGTGCGACCTTCGAGAACCTCGAGCTGGGCGGTGCGGCTTCGGTCCAAGTGACCGACACCACCGATGAAGTAGTGGCCAAGCTGACCGCGACGCCTTCGGTGACCGAAGGCGGTGAGATCACTTACACCATCACGCTGACCAACAAAGATGGTCTGCCGATCAACAACCACAGTGCATTGACCTTCACGCTGAGCGACGGCAAAACCGTCATCACCGTGCCGGCCAACGGCACCGTGGGCACTGCCACCGTCACTGCCCCGGACAACGTCTACGTCGGCACCAACGACCCTGTCGTGATGTCGATCGCAACCGTTGGAGGCGCGGATGTCGGTAAGTTCGAACAGCTGACGCTGGACAAGACCCCGGTCAGCACGTCGGTCACCGACGAGCCAGGCACCCCAGGCAACGAAGGCGATCTGGTTAAGGTCACCATCACCGCCGACCAGACCTCGGTAGCTGAGAACGTCAAGCCGACCTTCACCGTGCACATCAACACCGCCCTGGCTCACGACCTGGTCGTGACCCTGAGCAACAACGCTCAGGTCACCATCAAGGCCGGCGAAACCAGCGCGCCGTACACCCACGCTGCGCAGGGTGATGACGTTTACAACGACGCTGGCCAGATCAGCCTGGGCATCACCTCGGCGGTGGACGCCACTGGTGCGACCTTCGAGAACCTCGAGTTGGGCGGTGCGGCTTCGGTTCAAGTGACCGACACCACCGACGAAGTGGTGGCCAAGCTGACTGCTACCCCGTCGGTGACCGAAGGCGGCGAGATCACCTACACCATTACCCTGACCAACAAAGACGGCCTGCCGATCAACAACCACAGTGCATTGACCTTCACGCTGAGCGACGGCAAAACCGTCATCACCGTGCCGGCCAACGGTACCGTGGGTACTGCTACCGTGACTGCCCCGGACAACGTCTACGTTGGCACCAACGACCCTGTGATCAAATCGATCGCAACCGTTGAAGGTGCGGATGTCGGCAAGTTCGAGCAACTGACCCTCGACAAGACGCCGGTCAGCACTACCGTCACCGACGAGCCTGGTACCCCAGGCAACCCGGGCGGCAGCAACGAAGGCGACCTGGTCAAGGTCACCATCACGGCTGACCAGACCTCGGTGGCCGAGAACGTCAAGCCGACCTTCACCGTGCACATCAACACCGCCCTGGCCCACGACCTGGTCGTGACCCTGAGCAACAACGCCCAGGTCACCATCAAGGCTGGCGAAACCAGCGCGCCGTACACCCACGCTGCTCAGGGCGATGACGTCTACAACGACGCCGGCCAGATCAGCCTGGGTATCACCTCGGCAGTGGACGCCACTGGTGCGACCTTCGAGAACCTCGAGCTGGGCGGTGCGGCTTCGGTCCAAGTGACCGACACCACCGATGAAGTAGTGGCCAAGTTGACCGCGACCCCGTCGGTGACCGAAGGCGGTGAGATCACTTACACCATCACGCTGACCAACAAAGACGGCTTGCCGATCAACAACCACAGTGCATTGACCTTCACGCTGAGCGACGGCAAAACCGTCATCACTGTGCCGGCCAACGGCACCGTGGGCACTGCCACCGTCACTGCCCCGGACAACGTCTACGTCGGTACCAACGACCCTGTGATCAAATCGATCGCAACCGTTGAAGGTGCGGATGTCGGCAAGTTCGAGCAACTGACCCTCGACAAAACCCCGGTCAGCACGTCGGTTACCGACGAGCCAGGTACGCCGGGCAACGAAGGCGACCTGGTCAAAGTCACCATTACGGCTGACCAGACTTCGGTGGCCGAGAACGTCAAACCGACGTTCACCGTGCACGTCAACACCGCCCTGGCTCACGACCTGGTCGTGACCCTGAGCAACAATGCCCAGGTCACCATCAAGGCTGGCGAAACCAGCGCACCGTACACCCACGACGCGCAGGGCGATGACGTCTATCAGGACGCTGGCCAGATCAGCCTGGGTATCAACTCGGCAGTAGACGCCACTGGCGCTGCGTTCGAGAACCTCGAGTTGGGCGGTGCTGCTTCGGTCCAAGTGACCGATACCACCGACGAAGTGGTGGCCAAGTTGACCGCGACCCCGTCGGTCACCGAAGGCGGCGAGATCACCTACACCATCACGCTGACCAACAAAGACGGCTTGCCGATCAACAACCACAGTGCATTGACCTTCACGCTGAGCGACGGCAAAACCGTCATCACCGTGCCGGCCAACGGTACCGTGGGTACTGCTACCGTGACTGCCCCGGACAACGTCTACGTTGGCACCAACGACCCTGTGATCAAATCGATCGCAACCGTTGAAGGCGCAGATGTCGGCAAGTTCGAACAACTGACACTCGACAAGACCCCGGTCAGCACTACCGTCACCGACGAGCCGGGTACCCCAGGCAACGAGGGCGACCTGGTCAAGGTCACCATCACGGCTGACCAGACCTCGGTGGCCGAGAACGTCAAGCCGACCTTCACCGTGCACATCAACACCGCCCTGGCCCACGACCTGGTCGTGACCCTGAACAACAACGCCCAGGTCACCATCAAGGCCGGCGAAACCAGCGCGCCGTACACCCACGCTGCGCAAGGCGATGACGTCTACAACGATGCTGGCCAGATCAGCCTGGGTATCAATTCGGCGGTAGACGTCACTGGCGCTAAGTTCGAGAACCTGCAACTGGGCGGTGCGGCTACCGTTCAGGTTACCGACACCACCGACGAAGTGGTGGCCAAGCTGACCGCGACCCCTTCGGTCACCGAAGGCGGCGAGATCACCTACACCATCACGCTGACCAACAAAGACGGCTTGCCGATCAACAACCACAGTGCATTGACCTTCACGCTGAGCGACGGCAAAACCGTCATCACCGTGCCGGCCAACGGTACCGTGGGTACTGCTACCGTGACTGCCCCGGACAACGTCTACGTTGGCACCAACGACCCTGTGATCAAATCGATCGCAACCGTTGAAGGTGCGGATGTCGGCAAGTTCGAGCAACTGACCCTCGACAAGACGCCGGTCAGCACTACCGTCACCGACGAGCCTGGTACCCCAGGCAACCCGGGCGGCAGCAACGAAGGCGACCTGGTCAAGGTCACCATCACGGCTGACCAGACCTCGGTGGCCGAGAACGTCAAGCCGACCTTCACCGTGCACATCAACACCGCCCTGGCCCACGACCTGGTCGTGACCCTGAGCAACAACGCCCAGGTCACCATCAAGGCTGGCGAAACCAGCGCGCCGTACACCCACGCTGCTCAGGGCGATGACGTCTACAACGACGCCGGCCAGATCAGCCTGGGTATCACCTCGGCAGTGGACGCCACTGGTGCGACCTTCGAGAACCTCGAGCTGGGCGGTGCGGCTTCGGTCCAAGTGACCGACACCACCGATGAAGTAGTGGCCAAGTTGACCGCGACCCCGTCGGTGACCGAAGGCGGTGAGATCACTTACACCATCACGCTGACCAACAAAGACGGCTTGCCGATCAACAACCACAGTGCATTGACCTTCACGCTGAGCGACGGCAAAACCGTCATCACTGTGCCGGCCAACGGCACCGTGGGCACTGCCACCGTCACTGCCCCGGACAACGTCTACGTCGGTACCAACGACCCTGTGATCAAATCGATCGCAACCGTTGAAGGTGCGGATGTCGGCAAGTTCGAGCAACTGACCCTCGACAAAACCCCGGTCAGCACGTCGGTTACCGACGAGCCAGGTACGCCGGGCAACGAAGGCGACCTGGTCAAAGTCACCATTACGGCTGACCAGACTTCGGTGGCCGAGAACGTCAAACCGACGTTCACCGTGCACGTCAACACCGCCCTGGCTCACGACCTGGTCGTGACCCTGAGCAACAATGCCCAGGTCACCATCAAGGCTGGCGAAACCAGCGCACCGTACACCCACGACGCGCAGGGCGATGACGTCTATCAGGACGCTGGCCAGATCAGCCTGGGTATCAACTCGGCAGTAGACGCCACTGGCGCTGCGTTCGAGAACCTCGAGTTGGGCGGTGCTGCTTCGGTCCAAGTGACCGATACCACCGACGAAGTGGTGGCCAAGTTGACCGCGACCCCGTCGGTCACCGAAGGCGGCGAGATCACCTACACCATCACGCTGACCAACAAAGACGGCTTGCCGATCAACAACCACAGTGCATTGACCTTCACGCTGAGCGACGGCAAAACCGTCATCACCGTGCCGGCCAACGGTACCGTGGGTACTGCTACCGTGACTGCCCCGGACAACGTCTACGTTGGCACCAACGACCCTGTGATCAAATCGATCGCAACCGTTGAAGGCGCAGATGTCGGCAAGTTCGAACAACTGACACTCGACAAGACCCCGGTCAGCACTACCGTCACCGACGAGCCGGGTACCCCAGGCAACGAGGGCGACCTGGTCAAGGTCACCATCACGGCTGACCAGACCTCGGTGGCCGAGAACGTCAAGCCGACCTTCACCGTGCACATCAACACCGCCCTGGCCCACGACCTGGTCGTGACCCTGAACAACAACGCCCAGGTCACCATCAAGGCCGGCGAAACCAGCGCGCCGTACACCCACGCTGCGCAAGGCGATGACGTCTACAACGATGCTGGCCAGATCAGCCTGGGTATCAATTCGGCGGTAGACGTCACTGGCGCTAAGTTCGAGAACCTGCAACTGGGCGGTGCGGCTACCGTTCAGGTTACCGACACCACCGACGAAGTGGTGGCCAAGCTGACCGCGACCCCTTCGGTCACCGAAGGCGGCGAGATCACCTACACCATCACGCTGACCAACAAAGACGGCTTGCCGATCAACAACCACAGTGCATTGACCTTCACGCTGAGCGACGGCAAAACCGTCATCACCGTGCCGGCCAACGGTACCGTGGGTACTGCTACCGTGACTGCCCCGGACAACGTCTACGTTGGCACCAACGACCCTGTGATCAAATCGATCGCAACCGTTGAAGGTGCGGATGTCGGCAAATTCGAGCAACTGACGCTGGACAAAACCCCGGTCAGCACCGCTGTGACCGACGAACCAGGTACGGGAACGCCGGGCACCGGCAACCAGGGTGACGTCACCACCGTTGGTATTACCGGCACGTCTTCTCTGACCGAAGGTGAAACCGGCCAGTACACGCTGACCCTGAGCAACGCGTCCAAGTCCGAAGTCACTATCACCCTTAGCTACAGCGGTACCGCCAAAAACGGTGATGACTTCACCGGTGTTGCGACCGTGAAGATTCCGGCCAACAGCACAGGCACGACGTTCAACATCGCTACCATCGATGACAAACTGGTCGAAGGTACCGAGAACTTCGTCGTGAAGATCGAAGCCGCCACGGGTGGTAACTTCGAGAACCTGCAGGTTGATAGCAGCAAATCGAGCGTGACGACCACCATTCTCGACAATGACCACCTGCCGGTTTCGCCTGGCGGCGCAGTATTTGGCGTGGAGGACACCGATTACGTGTTTGCCTGGAGTGATTTCAAAGTCACTGATGCCGATGGCAACACTGATCTATCCGTGACCATTACCTCGCTTCCGGCCGCCGGCAACCTGCAGTTCTTCAACGGTACTGCATGGGTAAATGTGGCCGTTGGCCAGGTGGTCAGCCAGGCTGATATCACTGCCAAGAACCTGAAGTTCGTTCCGGCCCTCAACCAGTCGGGTACGGACAACTACGGTGGTAATGGCGTGGGTAACCAGAAGGCTGACTACGCCCAGTTCAAGTTCAAGCCGAACGATGGCACCAACTTGGGCAGCGAAGTGACCATGAAGGTCGATATCAGCCCGGTTGCCGACAAACCGACCCTGAGCTTCGGCAGCGCCGATATCGAGTCCAAAGGGCTGACCAAGGAAGTCTGGACCAGCCTCAAAGGCCTGGGTACTGGCGGCAACGGCATTACCGGCGAGGATCTGAAGACGGTCTTTGCCAACTCCGGCAGCGCGAACTCCAGCAGCACCACAACCAACGTGCAGTCCGATGGCAGCGTCACCGCTGGCACCGGTTCGAAAACGTCGGGCCTGATCTACCTGGAAGCCGGCAAGGTCTATACCTTCAGTGGTTTGGCCGACGACAGCTTCGTGGTCACCATCGGTGGCAAGACTGTAGTCACGGCTACCTGGGGAGCCGGTGGCGGGGTGTCGGGTACCTTTACCCCAAATACCAGCGGCTACTACCCGATCGAGGTCTACCATGCCAACCAGTCCGGTCCAGGCAGCTATGACCTGAACATCCAGGTAGGCTCCGGTGCCGTTACCGACCTGAGCAGCTCGAACGTCAAGATGTACCAGAACGTTACCGAGATGGCGAACGCAGGCCTGGGCGTGTCCGACCTGCACACCGTGAATGGTCAGAGCTACTACGACGGCTACAAGCTCAACGAAGGGCCTGAGGGTGGCTCGGTGAAACTGGTCGGTATTTCCACCGCCCTGACCGACACTGACGGCTCCGAAAGCCTGAACGTGACACTCAGCGGTATCCCGAAAGGTACCGTGTTGAGCGATGGTGCAGGCCACACGGTCACGGTTGGTACTGCCCCGGTCGATGTGACAGGCTGGAAACTCAGCAGCCTGACGCTGACCCCGCCGGCCTATTACAAAGGCTCGTTCGACATCACGGTTACCTCGACTGCCACCGAAAGCCTGGGCGGCTCGGCCATCACCACCGGCAATATCCCGGTGACGGTGTACGCTGCGACCTACAAGGCCAGTGTGGGTACCTCGGGCAATGACACGATGACCGGTAGTGAAGGCAACGACATCATCGTCGCTGACGTATCCGGGCTCAACGTGGTTCAGGGCAAGAACTACAACATCGCCTTCATGGTCGACAGCTCGGGCAGTATGAGCGACAAGTCGATTGCCGACGCCAAGACGCAGTTGGCCTCGGTGTTCAACACGCTCAAGGCCAGCCTGGGCTCGGACACCTCGGGTACCGTAAACATCTTCCTGGTCGACTTCGATACCCAGGTAAACAAGAACGTGGCAGTGAACCTTGCCGACCCGGATGCTTTGAGCAAGTTGCAGGCGGTATTGAACTCGATGGTGGGCGGCTACTACGGTGGCGGTACCAACTATGAAGACGCGTTCAAGACCACGTCCAACTTCTTCAACAGCACCATGGCCACCGGCAACAAAGGTGCGGAGAACCTGACTTACTTCATTACCGACGGTAAGCCAACCTATTATCAGAGCGGTGAGTCCACCAACCCTAGCCTGTGGAAGAATGGCAAGAGCCTGGATGATGTAGTCAACGTCAACAATTACAAGATGGGTGACACGTTCAGCGCCTGGGCCGATGCGACTCACAAGGTCGAGATCAGCAGCAATGGTGTGGTCAAAGTGCTGACCTATACCGAGAACCGCCGCGGTGAGTTGGTGCTTGACTCCACCAAGACGGTCGGCACCCTTCACGCACAAGGTGATGGTACCTATGAACTCTCCAGCCTGGACGGTACCGGCTACGCGGATTACTGGAACTACGTCTACTCGGCCGCAGGTTCTACTGAAAGTTTCGCAGTATTGGGCGGCACCAATGGCTTGAGCAAAGTCCAGGCTATCGGCCTGAACAGCGATGTCACGCTGAACGATCTGAAACCTTACGACAGTGCCGGCAAGCCACAGACCAATATCGACCCGTCCGATTTGGCCAAGGCGATTCTCGGTCACTCCGAAGCAACGGTGCCAGGTGCCGACACCATTGATAGTGGTAACGGCAACGACATCATCTTCGGTGACCTGATCACCCTCAACGGTGTTGTCAGCGAGGGCTACCAGGCCCTGCAGACGTACGTTGCACAGAAGAGCGGTGTTGAAGTCAGTGCTGTCACTACCAGCAATGTTCACCAGTACATCACCGAGCACTACACCGAGTTCGATATCTCCGGTGCCAAGGACGGCAACGACATCCTGTCGGGCGGCAATGGCAATGACATCCTCTTCGGCCAAGGTGGTAGCGACACGCTCGATGGTGGCAAAGGTAACGACATCCTGCTGGGCGGTACCGGCAATGACTCCCTGATCGGTGGCCAGGGCAACGATATCCTGATCGGTGGCAGCGGTGCCGACACCTTCGTATGGAAGGCTGGCGACATCGGTAACGACGTGATCAAGGACTTCAACAAGGCCGAGGGTGACCGTATCGACCTGAAGGACCTGCTGCAGGGCGAGAAGGGCAGCACCATCGACAACTACCTGAAGCTCACCACGGTGGAGGGTACGACCACGTTGCAAGTCAGCAGCGAAGGCAAGCTCAACGCCGAAGGTGGTATCGCCAACGCCGACGTGACCATCAAGCTGGAAGGCGTCAACTGGTCCAACCAGACGATCAACTCGTTGATCAGCGGTGCCGATCCGACCATCATCATCCACAACAAGGACAGCTGACAGACCACCGGGGCCGCACAGCGGCCCCGGCTCTTTCCTGCCACCCGCCAACAGCGCATACTCTGGCGCCGGGCCTGCGCGCCCGGCGATCTTTGCCTATGCTGCTGTCTACCAACAAGGAACCAACGTGACGAGGGACATCGCCATGTTCTACGTGCAACGCAACGCCGCCGGCCAGTTGCTGCGGGTGGAAGCAGCCGCGTTTGATCAGTTCACCGAAATGCTCCCTTCAGACCATGCCGATATCCAGGAATGGTTTGCCGATGATGTCGTGGAAAACAGCCTCAACCAGCTCAAACAAAGCGACCTGGACATGATCCGCGTGCTTGAGGACCTGATCGACGTGCTGACCGCCAAGGGCGTGTTCAAGATCACCGACCTGCCCGCCGGCGCGCAGGCCAAGCTGCTCAACCGTTCCACGGCGCGCAAGGCGCTCAGCAGCCTCAATAACCTGATTGACGAAGAAGAGCAGGGCGGGCTGATCTGACTGCCGGACGTTCCTGCGACAGTGATATTGTTATTCCTTAATGGTATTTAAAATATTGACTTTATGACTTTATAGTCACTTTCACTGCGTACCCGTCGACCAATCGATGCGCCGCACGACTTGAACCCACACGGGAAATCCCCGTGCGTTTCTGATCGTTGCGCGCCATTGAGGTCGCGCATTGCGTGGGAGTGAAAAATGTCAGCCGCCTTGAACGCCTTGTCGTCCATCGACAGCGCCCAGCCGCAAGTTTTTGAAGTTCGCCCCTTCTCGGGTGCCGTCGGCGCCGAGATCTTAGGCCTGGACCTGGCCAAACCGGTCAGCGCCGAGGATTTCACCCGTATCCATCGCGCCCACCTCGACCACCATGTGCTGGTGTTCCGCGACCAGCGTATCAACCCGGAACAGCAGATCGCCTTCAGCCGCCGCTTCGGTGAGTTACAGATCCATGTGCTCAAGCAGTTCCTGCTGACTGGCCACCCCGAGATCCTGATCGTTTCCAACATCATCGAAAATGGCCAGAACATCGGCCTGGGTGATGCCGGCAAATTCTGGCACTCGGACCTGTCGTACAAAGAGCTGCCAAGCCTCGGTTCCATGCTGCATGCCCAGGAACTGCCCAGTGAAGGCGGTGACACCTTGTTCGCCGACATGCATAAAGCCTGGGACGCTGTACCTGACACCCTGCGCAAAGTTGTCGAGGGCCGCAGTGCCGCTCACTCCTATACCGCCCGTTACGCTGAAACCAAATTCGAAGGCAACTGGCGCCCGACCCTGACTGCCGAGCAACTGGCGCAGGTAAAGGAGGTCATTCACCCGGTAGTCCGCACCCACCCGGAAAACGGCCGCAAGGCCCTGTTCGTCAGTGAAGGCTTCACCACCCGCATTGTCGGCCTGCCTGATGATGAAAGCCGCGACGTGCTGCAGCAGCTGTATGCCCTTAGCGTGCTGGAGCAGAACATTTACCGCCACCAGTGGCAGCCCCATGACCTGGTGTTCTGGGACAACCGCTCGCTGATCCACTTGGCCACCGGCTGCCCCGCGCACCTGCGGCGCAAGCTGTACCGCACCACCATCCAGGGCGATGCCCCGTTCTGACGACTGAGGAAACCATCATGCGCAAATCCATCAGCCGCCTGGCGGCAAGCATCGGCCTGGGCGCAAGCCTGGTCGTCGGCAGCCTAGCCGCCCCCGCCGTGGCCCAGGCCGAAGGCAAGATCCGTATTGCCGAACAATTCGGCATCGTCTACCTGCTGCTGAACGTGGTGCGTGACCAGCACCTGATTGAGAAGCACGGCAAGGAGCAGGGCATCGACATCGAAGTCGATTGGGCGCAGCTGTCGGGTGGCTCGGCCATCAACGACGCATTGTTGTCCGGTTCGGTGGACATCGCCGGCGCCGGTGTCGGGCCGCTGTTGACCGTCTGGGACCGCACCAAGGGCCGGCAGAACGTGAAGGCCGTGGCTTCGCTGGGCAACTTTCCGTACTACCTGGTCAGCAGCAACCCCAACGTGAAGACCATCGCCGACATCTCCGACAAAGACCGTATCGCCGTTCCGGCGGTGGGTGTTTCGGTGCAGTCGCGCTTCCTGCAGTACGCCGCTGCCCAGCAGTGGGGCGACAAGGAATACAACCGCCTCGACAAATACACCTTGGCCGTGCCGCACCCGGACGCCACCGCCGCACTGTTGGCGGGCGGCACCGAGCTGAACGGGCACTTCTCCAACCCGCCGTTCCAGGACCAGGTGCTGGCCAACAAGGATGTGCACGTGGTGCTCAACAGCTACGACCTGCTCGGCCCCAACTCGCCGACCTTGCTGTTTGCTACCGAGAAGTTCCGCAAGGACAACCCCAAGACCTACAAGGCCTTCGTCGATGCCCTGGCCGAAGCCGCAGACTTCGCCCAGAAAGACAAGGCCGCTGCCGCCGACACCTATATCCGCGTAACCAAGGCCAAGATCGACCGCGACGCGCTGATCAAGCTGATCGACAACCCGCAGTACGAATTTACCGTTACGCCCAAGAACACCTACAAGCTGGCCGATTTTCTCTATCGGGTAGGCGCCATCAAGCACAAGCCGCAATCGTGGAAGGATTACTTCTTCCAGGATGAACGCCCGCTGCAGGGGAGCTGACCGATCATGACCGCCCCATTGCCAGGCCACACGGCCAGCAACCTGAGCCGTGTTACAACGCCGCCTTTGCTCAAGGTGGATAACCTCAGCCTCGAATACCGTACTGCGCAACGCGTGGTGCGGGCCACCCATCAGGTCAGCTTCGAAGTCGACCGCACTGATCGTTTTGTACTGCTCGGCCCCTCCGGCTGTGGCAAGTCCACCCTGCTCAAAGCCGTGGCCGGTTTTATCCAGCCGCAAGAAGGCCAGATTCTGCTGCAGGGCCAGACAGTTCGTGGCCCAGGCCCCGACCGCATCGTGGTGTTCCAGGAGTTTGACCAGTTGCCGCCGTGGAAAACGGTGAAGCAGAACGTCATTTTTCCGCTGCTGGTGTCTGGCCAACTCAAGCGTGCGGAGGCTGAGGAACGGGCGCTGCATTATCTGGAGAAGGTCGGTCTGGCCGCCTTTGCCGATGCTTATCCACACACGTTGTCCGGTGGTATGAAGGCACGTGTGGCAATTGCCCGGGCCTTGGCCACCCAGCCCAAGATCCTGTTGATGGATGAGCCGTTCGCCGCCCTGGATGCGCTGACCCGGCGCAAGATGCAGGAAGAGCTGCTGCTGCTGTGGGAGGAAGTGCGGTTCACCCTGTTGTTCGTCACCCACTCCATCGAAGAAGCGCTGGTGGTCGGCAACCGCATCCTGTTGTTGTCGCCCCACCCGGGGCGGGTGCGCGCCGAAGTGCACAGCCATCAATACGGCTTGGGCAGCCTGGGTGGCAGCGACTTCCAGGCCAGTGCCCGGCGTATCCACCGTTTGCTGTTCGATGAAGCCGATATCCCGGAACAGCCTGACAACCTTGGGTTCAACGATATTCGTATCGCCTACTGACAGGAGCCTCAGCCATGACCACTACACCTGTACGCCAGGAATACGAGGTGCAGCTGGAGCCCCTGCTCAGTGTGCCTGTAGAACGACAACTCCCCTTGGCCCAACGCCTGTGGCAACAAGGCTGGTTGAGAAAGGCGGTCATATTGCTGGTGATCGCTGTGCTATGGGAAGCCGTTGCCCGCTACCAGGACAATGACCTGCTGCTGCCAAGCTTTCTGCAAACCGCTGCGGCGCTATGGGACGGCATGGTCAGTGGCGAACTGCCCGCCAAGGTCGGTGTTTCGCTGGTAATACTGCTCAAAGGCTATGTGCTGGGTATCGTCCTGGCCTTTGGCCTGACCAGCCTGGCGGTGTCGACCCAATTGGGCCGAGACTTACTGGGCACGCTGACCTCGATGTTCAACCCGTTGCCGGCCATTGCCCTGCTGCCGCTGGCCTTGCTGTGGTTCGGGCTGGGTGACAACAGCCTGATCTTCGTGCTGGTGCATTCGGTGCTATGGGCGTTGGCGCTGAATACTTATGCCGGCTTCCTCGGTGTGTCGGAGACGCTTCGCATGGCGGGCCGCAACTATGGTCTGAAGGGCCTGCGGCTGGTATTGCACATCCTCGTGCCAGCAGCCCTGCCGTCGATCTTGTCGGGGTTGAAGATCGGCTGGGCGTTTGCCTGGCGTACCCTGATCGCCGCTGAATTGGTGTTTGGTGCCAGCAGTGGCAAAGGCGGGTTGGGTTGGTACATCTTCCAGAACCGCAACGAACTGTATACCGACAAGGTCTTTGCCGGGTTGGCGGTGGTGATCCTGATCGGTCTGCTGGTGGAAGGGCTGGTGTTCAATACGCTGGAGCGGTTGACTGTTCGGCGATGGGGGATGCAGCGCTAGCCGGTAAGCCAGTACCGGCCTTTTCGCGGCAGATTGACGCTAGAATCCGCGTCTGCGGGATCTTCGTCCTTGAAAGAGGGGCGAGGCGCAGAACCGCCGCGAAAGACCCTGTACTGGCTACAAATTCTGATACTGAGCTGCCGCATTGCTCAGAATCCTGCCAATCTCCTCCCGCAAGCCGGCAGGCTGCTCTACCACCACCCTGTCCCCATGGCTCAACAGCCACCAGCGTAATGGCCAACCGTCACTTACCGTGCCGCGTAACCGATGCCCATGCTCCAGCGCCGTCAGTTGCATGTCGCTGCTCAATGGCGCATCCCGCAACTGCCGCGCCAGTGCATCGCTGATTCGCGCCACCAGCTCCACGCCCTCACCCTGCGATGGCTGCAACGCATCCCCTCGCAGATGTGTCAGCAAGTCGAAATTACCGCGCAATTCGCCCACGGCACTGGCCGACCAGTGCCAACCGAACGGAATGCTCTTGTCATTGCGCTCCAGCGGGAATATCAGCGAAAGCTCGTTGAGGTCACGCTCGACAGTGCGTTTGCTGACCGTGAACCCCACGTCACGCAGGCGCCAGACCAGCTCGGCGCTGGTTATGCCTGGGGAACGGCTGGGCAACTGGCGCAGCAGCGCCCACTGTCGGCTAAGGGTGGCGCGAGTGGTGGCGAACGGCAAAAGATAACGTCCTTGTCTAGGCTTGCCGCAATAGGATGGCGGCATGCGAGGGGCATGGCAATTGGCCACAGCCTGCTCAGATCAAGGAAGTCGCATTTGGTTGCCTCGTGCCGGTTCGTTCGCGACAGGTTTTGACGTGACATCACGCAGAATCACGCCTCATCACAGCCGAAGGTTGGGGTTGTGCGTCGTTCAATGAGGATGAACATGTCTGTTGCCAGCAATATCCATTCGCTACTTGCCCGCCTTCTGCCCGAGCGGGTCATCGCCCCTCCGGCTCCTGTAGGAAAGCGACAGCGGCTGTTCTCCGGTGTGGGCTTGCCCAGCCAGCGGTCGCTGCTGGTCAACCGCCTGGATGAGGCCAACGACCTGCAGGCGGTGTATGTCGACCTGCGCCGCCAGGCATTGCAAGGCAGCGTGTCCGCATTGAACGACCTCGGCTGGATCTGGCTCAACGGCAAGTACTGGCGGGCCGATACCGTGCTGGCCGGGCACCTGTTGCGCATGGCGGCCCTGCAGGGCAATGCTGCTGCCTGGTTCAACCTTGGCCAGCAGCACTACTTCGGCAAAGGCATCGACCCTTCCTATGTGCAGGCGGCGGAGTGTTACCGGCAGGCCTTCGACCGCGGCATGCTGCATGCCGCCGCCGCACTGGGTGACCTGTACGAGGAGGAGGTGTGCGACGGTGACCTGGAGTGGCAGGTTGACCTGGTGCAGGCCTACCAGTGGTTCATGCGTGGCGCCGAACAGGGCGAGGCGCGTTGTCGTTTTGAAGTGGGCTACCGGTTGATGCATGGGCTGCACGTAGAGGCCAACCTCAAGGCAGCGCTGTACTGGCTTGAGCTGGCAGCAGCGGCGGGGGTGGTGCAAGCGGCAGAGGAGCTGGCGGTGCATTTCAGCAGCCGTGATGCGGTGCGGTATCAGGAGTGGCGGGACCGGGCGGTGCAAATGGGCAGCACATTGGCCTTGACCATGAAGCTGGAAGACCAGATCCAGCCCTGAGTATTTCTCTCCAGTGCTGCACAGGGATTGCGTAGATCCCGAACCCGGTGCAGCCCCTGTGTGCGGGTTTACCCGCGAAGCGCGCCAGCACTGGCTGAAAAATGAACAACATTTCACCCCGGCTATCCGTCGCCCCCTGTTGACGACAGGGGGATGTCGGGGCGTATATTGATAGTTAGCAAACTATGAATATACTTGGTTCTCTTCATGTCCCTTGATTTCCTGCGCCTGCAAGTCAGCAGTGGCCTGGTAGTTGCTGCCCGCCACTGGCGGCGCATCTGTCATACCGCCTTGACCGGTTACGGCATTTCCGAGGCCTGCGCTGCGCCGCTGCTGATGATCGTGCGCCTGGGCGACGGCGTGCACCAGGTGGCTGTGGCCCAGGCCGCCGGCCTGGAAAGCCCGTCGCTGGTACGCCTGCTTGACCAACTGTGCAAAGCTGGCCTGGTGTGCCGCAGCGAGGACCCACTGGATCGCCGCGCCAAGGCACTGAGCCTGACTGCCGAAGGCCGTGCCCTGGCCGAAGCCATTGAAGCCGAACTGGTGCGCTTGCGCCGCGATGTGCTCGGCGGTATCGATCAGGCCGACCTGGAAGCTGCCTTGCGTGTGCTTCGTGCCTTCGAGGCTGCCGGTCTGGGCAGCGCAGGCGGGGTGGCATGAACGGTTTCTTCAGCTCTGTCCCTCCGGCCCGTGACTGGTTCTACGGCGTGCGCACCTTCGGCGCGTCCATGATTGCCCTGTACATTGCTCTGCTCATGCAACTGCCGCGTCCCTACTGGGCCATGGCGACGGTGTACATCGTCTCCAGCCCCTTCGTCGGCCCGACCAGCTCCAAGGCGTTGTACCGTGCCGTCGGCACGTTGCTCGGCGCTGGCGGGGCAATCTTCCTGGTGCCGCCGCTGGTGCAGTCACCGTTGCTTCTGAGCATCGCCGTTGCCCTGTGGACCGGCACCTTGCTGTTCCTTTCGCTGAACCTGCGCACGGCCAACAACTACGTGCTGATGCTGGCCGGTTATACCCTGCCGATGATTGCCTTGGCCGTGGTGGATAATCCGCTGGCAGTGTTCGATGTGGCCTCTTCTCGCGCGCAGGAAATCTGTTTGGGAATTGTCTGCGCGGCAGTCGTCGGGGCTATCTTCTGGCCACGACGGCTGGCGCCGGTGGTAGTCGGTGCCACCGGAAACTGGTTCACCGAGGCGATTCGCTACAGCGACACCTACCTGGCCCGCGATGCCAGCGCTGACAAGGTCGGTGGTATGCGCGGGGCGATGGTCACCACCTTCAACTCGCTGGAGCTGATGATCGGTCAGCTCGCCCACGAAGGTGCCGGCCCGCATACCCTGAAGAACGCCCGCGAATTGCGCGGGCGGATGATCCATCTGCTGCCGGTGATCGACGCCCTCGACGATGCACTGGTTGCCCTGGAAGGCCGCGCCCCGGCCCAGTTCGCCCAGCTTCAACCCGTGCTTGAAGCGGCTCGTGAATGGCTCAAAGGCACTGCCGACAGCGCTTCGGTAGCGCACTGGGCTACGTTGCACGAGCAGATCGGCCGCTTGCAGCCCGCTACAGCCGCCCTCGACCAGCGCGCCGAGCTGCTGTTGTCCAACGCCCTGTACCGCCTGACCGAATGGGCCGACCTGTGGCAGGACTGCTGCACCCTGCAGCATGCCCTGCGTACCGATGATGCCAAGCCTTGGCGTGCGGTGTATCGCCACTGGCGGCTGGGCCGCCTGACAGCGTTTTTCGATCGTGGCCTGATGCTGTACTCGGTAGCCTCCACGGTCCTGGCGATCGTGGTCGCCTGCGGCCTGTGGATCGGACTGGGCTGGAACGACGGCGCCAGTGCGGTAATCCTCGCGGCAGTTGCGTGCAGCTTCTTCGCCGCCATGGACGACCCGGCACCGCAGATCTACCGGTTCTTTTTCTGGACGCTGATGTCGGTCATCTTCTCCAGTCTGTACCTGTTTTTGGTACTGCCCAACCTGCACGACTTCCCGATGCTGGTGCTGGCCTTTGCCGTGCCGTTCATCTGCATAGGCACCCTGACCGTACAGCCGCGCTTCTACCTGGGCACCTTGCTGACCATCGTCAACACGTCGACCTTCATCAGCATCCAGGGCGCCTACGACGCCGACTTCTTCACCTTCCTCAACTCCAACCTTGCCGGCCCCGCGGGCCTTCTGTTCGCCTTTATCTGGACCCTGGTGATGCGCCCGTTCGGCGTGGAGCTGGCGGCCAAGCGCATGACCCGCTTCGCCTGGCGCGACATCGTCGAAATGACCGAGCCTGCGACCTTGGCCGAGCACCGCCAGGTTGGCGTACAGATGCTCGACCGCCTGATGCAGCACCTGCCACGCCTGTCGCAAACCGGCCAGGACAGTGGCGTGGCACTGCGCGACCTGCGCGTAGGGTTGAACCTGCTCGACCTGCTGGCGTACATGCCGCGCGCCGGCCAGCAGGCTCGCGAGCGCCTGAACACTGTGGTCGAGGAAGTCGGTGCGCACTACGCCGCCTGCCTGCGTGCTGGCGACCGCCTGCATGCCCCGGCCGCACTGTTACGCAACATGGAACGCGCTCGCCTGGCGCTGAACCTGGACGAGCTGTACGAGCGCGGTGATGCCCGCACCCACCTGCTGCATGCCCTGAGCGGCCTGCGCCTGGCGCTGTTGCCTGGTGTGGAGGTGATGCTCGAACCCGCCGAACAACCGCAACTGCCCCCCGGCCTCGACGGAGCACCCCTGTGATTGGTGAACTGGATATCAGCGGGGTGTTCCTGCCCACGCTGCTGGTGATGATGTTTGGCACCTACCTGCTGTTCCTTGGGGTGCACGCGGTGCTGGTGCGCCTGCATTTCTACCGCCTGGTCTGGCACCGGGCGTTGTTCAACGTTGCTCTGTATGCCGTGCTGCTTGGTGCGGTGGACCACTTTTGCCGAAACCTGATGCTGCCATGAAAAAACCTATGCTGACCTTGGGCCGTGTGGTCCTGACCTTGCTGGTAGTGACCTTCGCCGCCGTGCTCGTGTGGCAGATGGTGGTCTACTACATATTTGCCCCCTGGACCCGTGACGGCCACATACGCGCCGACGTGATCCAGATCGCCCCCGATGTGTCGGGACTGATCCAGAAGGTCGAGGTGCGCGACAACCAGACCGTCAAACGTGGCGACGTGCTGTTCACCATCGACCAGGACCGCTTCACCTTGGCCCTGCGTCAAGCCAAGGCAACCCTTGGCGAGCGCCAGGAGACCCTGGCCCAGGCTTCCCGCGAAGCGCAGCGCAACCGCAAGCTGGGCAACCTGGTGGCCGCCGAGCAACTGGAAGAAAGCCAGTCCCGCGAGGCCCGTGCCCGTTCGGCTGTCAGCGAGGCACAAGTGGCTGTCGATACTGCCCAGCTCAACCTTGACCGCTCGGTGGTGCGCAGCCCGGTAGACGGCTACCTCAACGACCGCGCGCCGCGTAACCACGAGTTCGTCACTGCTGGCCGCCCGGTGCTTTCGGTGGTCGACAGTGCCTCCTACCACGTCGACGGCTACTTCGAGGAAACCAAGCTGGGGGGTATCCATATTGGTGACGCCGTGGATATCCGCGTGATGGGCGACAACACCCGCCTGCGTGGCCATGTGCAGAGCTTCGCCGCTGGCATCGAAGACCGCGACCGCAGCAGTGGCGCCAACTTGCTGCCCAACGTCAACCCGGCGTTCAGCTGGGTACGCCTGGCCCAGCGCATTCCGGTGCGCATCGCCTTTGACGAAGTGCCGCAAGACTTCCGCATGATCGCCGGGCGCACTGCCACGGTGTCGATCATCGAGGGCCAGCGCCCATGAAACAGCTGATCCTGGCTGGCCTGTGCCTGTCGCTGGGGGCCTGCATGATGGTGGGCCCCGACTATGAGGTGCCTGGGGATGCGGCCGTGCAACGCAATGACCTGAACGGCCCGCTGCGCCAGGATGCCGACAGCGTCGTATCGGCACCGGTCCCCGAGGACTGGTGGCAGCTGTATCAGGATCAGCGGCTGAACGAGCTGGTGCGTCAGGCGCTGAGTGCCAACACCGAACTGCGCGTGGCGGCGGCCAACATCGCCAAAGCTCGCGCCCAGGTGGAGGTGGCTGAATCGCAAGGCGGCTTCAACGGTGGCGTCAAACTCGGCGCTCAGCGGTTGCAGGAGTCGGGCGAAGCTTTCCTGCAGCCTGAGAAGGTGCCGGTAGCCAATATCGGTGAGGCCATCATCAGTGCCTCGTACCAGTTCGACCTGTGGGGCACCTTCAAGCGTGGTACCGAGGCTGCCAAGGCAAATGCCGACGCGGTGCAGGCCGCTGCCGACACTGCCCGCATCACGCTTGTGGCGGACGTGGTCAAGGCTTATACCCAGGTGTGCTCGGCCAACGAGGAATACCACATTGCCCGTGAGTCCCTCGATTTGCAGGAGCAAAGCGTGAAACTCAACCAGCGCCTGCGCGATGCTGGGCGTGGCGATGAAACCCAGGTCACCCGCTCGCAGACCCAGTTCAAATCGTTGCGTGCCGAACTGCCACGCTTCAAGGCCGAACGCGAGACGGGCATGTACACCCTGGCTGCGCTGCTGGCCAAGCCGGTCGACCAGTTGCCTGCCGGTACCGCCGATTGCGCCGAGCTGCCGCACCTGAACCAGCTGGTCCCAGTGGGCGATGGCGCGGCCTTGCTCAAGCGCCGCCCCGACGTGCGCCAGGCCGAACGCCAGCTGGCTGCCGCCACCGCCTATATTGGCGTGGCCACTGGCGCCTTGTACCCGGACATCAGCATTGGCGCCCAGGTTGGCACCATCGGTATCCTGGAGAACCTTGGTGAGCCTTCGACCAACCGCTGGGGTTTTGGCCCGCAGATCAGCTGGAGCATCCCCACCAACGGCACCCGTGCCCGCATTCGCATGGCCGAGGCCTCGACCCAGGCGGCACTGGCGCACTTCGATGGCGTGGTGCTGAACGCCATTCGCGAGACCCAGACCCGCCTGGCACAGTACAGCGCCTTGCTCGATCGGCGCGATGCGCTGGCCGAGGCGGAGAAGTCGGCGAAGGAAGCCGCGGACCAGACGCACCGGTATTACCAGGCAGGGCGTGAGTCGTTCCTGGCGGATTTGCAGGCCACGCGGACCTATACCGATATGCGTGCGCAGTTGGCTGCAGCCAATAGTCAAGTGGCGCAGGGGCAAATTGCCGTGTTCCTGGCGTTGGGTGGTGGTTGGAAGGGCACCGCCAACCGCTGATGCGATCCTTGAGGGCTGTTCCTCTATGCCCTCCACTTCATCTGATTTGTAGCAAGATTTTTCATGAAATCTGCCCAGCACCCTTGAGTGAAGCAAAGTGGAAGTGAACAATGTTCTCTTTCGCATTTCCTTCGAGACTGGCCATGAAAACCCGTTCCCGCCTGCTTGCCTGGCTGCCGGCTGCATTGCTCGGCCCGTTGCTGGCGCTGTGCAGCACCTTGGCGCTGGCCGAGTCCCCCGCCGAGGCTGCCAAAGCACAGCACCTGCTGGACTACATTGGCGCCGACTACCCGCCGACCGTGCAGGACGGCAAGGTGATCGACGAGGGCGAATACCGCGAGCAACAGGAGTTCAGCGCGGTATTGGCTGACCTGGTCAAAGGCCTGCCCGCAAATACTGAACAAGCGGCTTTGGAGCAGGGCGTCCAGGCGCTGCGCCAGGCCATCGACCAGCGTCAGGAAGGTACCGCGGTCGCCAAGCAGGCCCGGCAGCTGGGTGCGCGACTGGCGGTGGCCTACGAGGTCAGCCAGGCTCCGGTGATTACCCCGGACCCCGCCCGCGGCGCTGCGCTGTACGCACAGAACTGCTCGATCTGCCACGGCGACACCGGCGCCGGCGATGGCCCGGCTGGCGTGGGCCTGGAGCCTGCACCCGCCAACCTGCGTGATGCCTCACGCCTGGACCAGTTGAGCCTGTTCGACCTCTACAACACGCTGGCCCTGGGTATCGACGGCACCGAAATGCCGTCGTTTGCCGACCAGCTGGACGACCGCCAGCGCTGGGACGTGGCCGCGTACATCGCCAGCTTCACCGCCAAGCCGGAAGCGGGCAAGGGTGACAAGACCTGGAACCTCGCCGACCTGGCTCGCCAGACGCCGGCCGAAGTCGCCGCCAACGAAGGCACTGCGGCCGTCGAGGCATTCCGTGCCCAGCGTGCCCAACCGCCGCAAGTAAAGCGCGGCCCGGCGCAATTGCTCGAATACACGGCCAGCACACTGGACAAGAGCCTGGCGGCCTACCGCGCAGGCGACCACGATCAGGCTTATGACCTGTCGGTGGCGGCCTACCTGGAGGGTTTCGAGCTGGTGGAAAGCTCGCTGGACAACATCGACACCCAGGCGCGCAAGGACACCGAAAAAACGTTGATGGCCTACCGCCAGTCCTTGCAGGACGGCTTGCCCGTGGCCCAGGCCGAACAGCGTCTGGCCGACGCCAAAACCAAGCTCGAGCAGGCGGCCGAGCTGCTGGGCAGCGATGGCCTGAGCTGGACGCTGAGCTATATCTCCGGTTTGCTGATCCTGCTGCGTGAAGGCCTCGAGGCGATTCTGGTGCTGGCGGCGATCCTGGCCTTCCTGCGCAATACCGGGCAGCAGTCGGCAGTGCGTAGCGTCAACACTGGTTGGGGCCTGGCGCTGGTTGCCGGCTTCGCCACCTGGGCGCTGGCGGCCTATGTGATCGATGTGGGGGGCGCTCAGCGCGAGCTCCTGGAAGGCTGCACAGCACTGTTCGCTGCTGTGATGGTGCTATGGCTGGGTGTGTGGATGCATGACCGCCGCCACGCCGCCGCCTGGAAGGACTACATCAAGAGCAGCCTGGTCAGCGGTGGCGGGCGCTTCGGCTTTGCTGTGCTGGCATTCTTCTCGGTATACCGCGAATTGTTCGAAGTGATCCTGTTCTACGAGACCCTGTGGCTGCAGGCAGGCCCTGCCGGGCATCAGGCGGTGCTGGCGGGTGGCGCGACGGCATTGTTGCTGCTGGTGGGCCTGGCCTGGGTGATTCTGCGGGGCTCGGCCAAGTTGCCGCTATCGCTGTTCTTCAGCATCAACGCCGCACTGCTGTGCGCGCTGTCGGTAGTATTCGCCGGGCATGGCGTGAAGGCGCTGCAAGAGGCCGGTGTGCTGGGCACACGGCCAGTGGCGTTCTTTGAGTTCGACTGGCTGGGGATTCATGCCGATGCCTACTCGCTGTCGGCGCAAGCGGTGGCCTTGCTGGCCATCGTGTTCCTTTACGGCCGCTCGTGGCTGGCGGAAAAGCGCAGTACTGCGGCCAACTGACTGGAGCCTGCGCGGTCCTGCAGGGACCGCGCAAGGTCTCAGATCTTGCGCAAGCCTGATGCTCAGGCCGGCTGTGGCGCCTTGAGAATGTTCTGTAGCAATTGGACACTTTCAACGGCGTCATGACCCAGGCTGGTCAGGTAGCCGCCATCCGGCTGATCGGTCAGCCCCTTCTCATGCAGGCGTTGCGCAGCCGCGATCAGGGCAGGGGATGCGGTGCTGGTTATCTTGATGCCTTCCTGGCTGCTGTCGTGTTTGAACAGCGCGAGTACTTCCATTTCGTCGATCAAATCGGGGGTAAAAGGCATGGCGACTCCTGACTTCCAGACAAGGATTGCGGCACTTTCTACGGTGCCTGATCTTCGAGTGTAGCCGGGTTATTCGTCGTCGCCTTGATCCATCTCAGGCGGCAGCTCCGGCAGTGCCCGCAGAGCGTTCTCATACCACTCGCCGTTGAACGCACGGTCCTCTACCAGCATGTTGTCGATCTCGAAGGCCAGCACATGGGCCATCAGGTTCAGAATGTCTTCACGCTCATAGCCGACCAGCGTCAGCTTGTTGAAAGTGGCCTTTGCTGCAGGCGGCTCGCCGCTTTCGATCTGGTTTTCGATGGCCTGGGTCAGCGTTGCCTCGGCGAAGGCTTCGTCGTCGTCATTGTCGATGTCGGTGGGCTCGCTCATCGCGGTACTCCTAGGATGGGATGCAACAGTGTGCCATGCCTATGGCGGCAATGCCCGGGCATTGACGGGGTGCATGACGCTGGTCAGGGGCAGGTGTTCAGTCTATAAAGGCCACGCCAACCCCTTACGGCCTGGAGGCTGTTTCGTCATGCTCAAGCTTTATGGATTCTCGGTCAGCAACTACTACAACATGGTCAAGCTGGCCCTGCTCGAAAAAGGCCTGCCTTTCGAAGAAGTCACCTTCTATGGCGGCCAGGCGCCAAAGGCGCTGGAAGTGAGCCCGCGGGGCAAGGTGCCGGTGCTTGAAACCGAGCATGGCTTCCTCAGCGAAACCAGTGTGATCCTCGACTATATCGAGCAGACCCAAGGCGGCAAGGCGCTGCTGCCAGCCGACCCGTTCGGCCAAGCCAAGGTGCGGGAGCTGCTCAAGGAAATCGAGTTGTACATCGAGCTGCCTGCGCGTACCTGTTATGCCGAGTCGTTCTTTGGCATGTCGGTCGACCCGCTGATCAAAGAGAAAGCGCGTGCGGACCTGCTGGCCGGGTTTGCCACGCTCAAGCGCAACGGGCGCTTTGCCCCCTATGTTGCGGGCGAGCAACTGACGCTGGCAGACCTGATGTTCTGCTTCTCGGTCGACCTGGCCAACGCGGTGGGCAAGAAGGTGCTGAACATCGACTTCCTGGCGGACTTCCCGCAGGCCAAGGCGTTGCTGCAACTGATGGGGGAGAACCCGCACATGCCGCGGATCTTGGCGGACAAGGAAGCGTCGATGCCGGCCTTCATGGAGATGATCCGCAGCGGCAAGCGCTAGGATCTGTGTTGGGTCATTCGCGGGTAAACCCGCCCCTACAGGTACAACCGTTGTAGGAGCGGGTTTACCCGCGAACGAGGGCGAAGGCCTCGCCCCGGGAGTTAGCGAGACGCCAACAGGGCCTTGCCACGAACCACGGCAGCACGCACCTGCGCCGGCGCCGTACCACCAATGTGGTCACGCGCATTCACCGAGCCTTCCAGAGTCAGCACGGCAAACACGTCCTGCTCGATCTGGTCGCTGAACTGGCGCAGTTCGTCCAGGCTCATCTCGGCCAGGTCCTTGCCAGTGTCCACACCATACTTCACCGCGTGGCCAACGATCTCGTGGCAGTCACGGAACGGCAGGCCACGGCGAACCAGGTAGTCGGCCAGGTCGGTCGCGGTGGAGAAGCCGCGCAGGGCCGCTTCACGCATGATGGCGTGCTTGGGCTTGATCGCCGGGATCATGTCAGCGAAGGCCCGCAGCGAGTCGCGCAGTGTATCGGCGGCGTCGAACAGCGGTTCCTTGTCTTCCTGGTTGTCCTTGTTGTAGGCCAGTGGTTGGCCTTTCATCAGGGTCAGCAGGCCGGTCAGGGCGCCGAACACGCGGCCGCTCTTGCCACGTACCAGCTCTGGCACGTCCGGGTTCTTTTTCTGCGGCATGATCGAGCTGCCGGTGCAGAAGCGGTCCGGAAGGTCGATGAACTGGAACTGCGCGCTGGTCCACAGCACCAGCTCTTCGGAGAAGCGCGAAAGGTGCATCATCGCCACGCTGGCAGCGGCGCAGAATTCGATGGCGAAATCACGGTCCGACACGCCATCCAGCGAGTTGCCGGCCACGGCTTCAAAGCCCAGCAGCTTGCAGGTCAGTTCACGGTCGATCGGGTAGGTGGTGCCGGCCAGCGCGGCGCTGCCCAGTGGCATGCGGTTGGTGCGCTTGCGGCAGTCGACCAGGCGCTCATAGTCGCGGCTGAGCATTTCGAACCACGCCAGCAGGTGGTGGCCAAAGGTGACCGGCTGCGCCGTCTGCAGGTGGGTGAAACCAGGCATGATGGTTTCGGCTTCACGCTCTGCCTGCTCCAGCAGGCCCTGCTGCAGGCGGGTGATTTCGCCCAGGATCAGGTCGATTTCGTCGCGCAGCCAAAGGCGGATGTCGGTGGCCACCTGGTCGTTGCGGCTACGGCCGGTGTGCAGCTTCTTGCCGGTGATGCCGATGCGGTCGGTCAGGCGTGCTTCGATGTTCATGTGCACGTCTTCAAGGTCGACACGCCAGTCGAAGTTGCCGGCTTCAATCTCGCCCTGGATGGTTTTCAGGCCATCGATGATGGTGTCGCGCTCGGCATCACTGAGCACGCCGACCTGCGCCAGCATGGTGGCATGGGCAATCGAACCCATGATGTCGTGACGGTACAGGCGCTTGTCGAAATCTACCGAGGCGGTGAAACGGGCGACGAAGGCGTCGACGGGCTCACTGAAGCGGCCGCCCCAGGACTGATTGGTCTTGTCGGTGCTCATGGATTCACTCATTGCAGGCGTGAACGAAAAAGTGGCGTCGATGATAGCAGGGTTGGGCTGGCTGCCGCAGGGCGCCGGTCGAGAGAAATGCCCGGAAAATCGCATAGAAGGATTTCAAGGAATGAACGGCAGTGTTCCACGGACCGTCTACAGTTGGACAAAGGACTGGCAGTGAATCTGCCGGGCCGAGTGAATCTTTGGCCATCGCACCGGTCTAGAGCGTGACCGCAGTGTCGCTCGAACCACACCTGTCTACGCTATACCTGTGCGAGACTCATTCAGGAATCCAGCGCAATTATGAATGTCCTGATCGTTGATGACGAACCCCAAGGCCGTGAACGCCTCAGCCGGCTGCTCGGCGAACTGGAGGGTTACACTGTGCTGGAGCCCAGCGCCACCAACGGCGATGAGGCCTTGGCGCTGATTGAAAGCCTCAAGCCCGATGTGGTCCTGCTGGACATCGGCATGCCAGGCCTGGATGGCCTGCAGGTTGCCGCTCGCCTGTGCGAACGCGAGGCGCCGCCGGCGGTGGTGTTTTGCTCCGGGGATGATGAATACGGTGCAGAGGCATTCAAGGACAGTACCCTCAGCCATGTGACCAAGCCCTTCCAGGCCCAGGCCTTGCGCGATGCCTTGCGCAAGGCCGAAAAACCCAACCGCGCCCAATTGGCGGCGCTTACCCGGCCGGCCAATGAAGGCGGCGGCCCTCGCAGCCATATAAGTGCCCGCACGCGTAAAGGCATCGAACTGATCCCTTTATCCCAGGTGATCTATTTCATTGCCGACCACAAGTATGTGACCTTGCGTCACGAAACCGGGGAGGTGCTGCTTGACGAGCCACTCAAAGCCCTGGAAGACGAATTCGGCGAACGCTTCGTGCGCATCCATCGCAATGCGTTGGTCGCCCGCGAGCGCATCGAACGCTTGCAGCGCACCCCGCTGGGGCACTTTCAGCTGTATCTGAAAGGCCTGGACGGCGATGCCTTGACCGTCAGCCGTCGCCATGTGGCCGGTGTGCGCAAGATGATGCAGACCCTCTGAGGCCCTTGGACTCGGGCCGCTCCTGCACCTGACTGTGTGTGGCCTGTTGATCCGTATCTGCAAGCGATACCGGCGATGCTGTTATGATCGGCGGTATTTCTCTGGATCGGGGCGTTTCATGTCCACTCGCGAAATCCGCATTGCCACCCGTAAAAGTGCTTTGGCCCTGTGGCAGGCCGAATACGTCAAGGCCCGCCTCGAGCAGGCCCACACCGGTCTGCAGGTGACCCTGGTGCCCATGGTCAGCCGCGGTGACAAGTTGCTTGACGCGCCGCTGGCAAAAATCGGCGGCAAGGGGCTGTTCGTCAAGGAACTGGAAACCGCGCTGTTGGACAACGAAGCCGACATCGCCGTGCACTCGATGAAAGACGTGCCCATGGACTTCCCCGAGGGCCTGGGCCTGTACTGCATCTGCGAGCGTGAAGACCCGCGTGATGCCTTCGTTTCCAATACCTTTGACAGCCTCGAAGCGCTGCCCGCCGGCAGTATCGTCGGTACCTCAAGCCTGCGCCGTCAGGCCCAGTTACTGGCGCGCCGCCCGGACCTGCAAATCCGTTTTCTGCGCGGCAACGTCAACACCCGCCTGGCGAAGCTGGATGCCGGCGAGTACGACGCCATCATCCTCGCCGCGGCGGGCCTGATCCGTCTGGGCTTCGAGGACCGCATCACCTCCACCATCAGCGTCGATGACAGCCTGCCGGCAGGTGGTCAGGGCGCGGTGGGCATCGAGTGCCGCAGTGCCGACGTTGAGATCCATGCACTGCTGGCGCCACTGCACCATGTCGACACCGCTGACCGGGTGATCGCCGAGCGCGCGCTGAACAAACGCCTGAATGGTGGCTGCCAAGTGCCGATCGCCTGCTACGCGGTACTTGAAGGTGACCAGCTGTGGCTGCGCGGCCTGGTCGGCCAGCCTAGCGGCGGGACCTTGCTGGTGGCCGATGCCCGTGCACCCCGTGCCGCTGCCGAGGCCCTGGGCGTACAGGTGGCCGAAGACCTGCTGGGGCAGGGCGCCGAGGCCATTCTGAAGGAAGTCTACGGCGAGGCCGGTCACCCGTGAGCCAATGGCGCCTGTTGCTGACCCGGCCTGCCGAGGACTGCGCGGCGCTGGCGCAAAGCCTGGCGGCAGCGGGAGTGGGCAGCAGTTGCCTGCCACTGCTGGAAATTGAACCTATTACCGTGCAAGCCCCACAGCGACTGTCGCTGGAGGGCTTGCATGACTTCCAGGCGATCATTGTGGTCAGCAAGCCGGCCGCCCGGCTGTTGCTTGAGCATCTGGCCGAGACCAGCATCCAGCCTCCGCAGCGAGGCTGGTTCACCGTAGGTGAGGCAACCGCTGGGGTGCTGCAGGGTGCAGGGCTGGAGGTAAGCTTTCCGCCGCGTGGCGATGACAGCGAAGCCTTGCTGGCATTGCCGGCCCTGCGCCAGGCACTTACCGAGCCGGCACCGCGTGTCTTGATCGTTCGCGGCGTCGGAGGTCGCGAACTGCTGGCAGAGCGTCTTGCAGAGCAAGGTGCTAGTGTCGAATATCTGGAACTGTATCGTCGCTGCCTGCCAGCCTACCCGGCGGGTACGCTGATGCGCCGCATTGAAGCGGAACGCCTCAATGGCCTGGTGGTCAGCAGTGGGCAGGGTTTTGAACATTTGCAGCAGATGGCCGGTGCCGATTGGCTGCGGCTGGCCCAGTTGCCGCTGTTCGTGCCCAGCCCGCGGGTCGCCGAGCAGGCCAAGGCCGCCGGGGCCCAACAGGTTGTGGATTGCCGTGGCGCCAGTGCCACGGCCTTGCTGGCAGCCGTGCAGCGTAGCGCTGCACCTGCCTCTTAAGGCGCTAAGCTGAATGCGGTGCGCCCCCATGCAAAGGATGGATACGTGAGCGAGACTGTCTTGTCCAATAACGATCAACCGTCGGCACAGGCGCCTGCGGAACCCGTTACCACCCCACCTGCCAAGCGCTCCGGCAGTGGCCTGGCAGCGTTGGCCTTGCTGCTGGGTGCGGCCGGGGTGGCGGTAGGTGGCTGGGGTGTCTGGCAGGTGCGTCAACTGCAGGGCAGTGAGTTCAACCAGGGCCAGCACATCGAGGCGCTGACCCAGCGCGCCGAGGCGTTGCAGCAACGTGAACAGCAGATCAGTGCGCAACTGGCCAGTCTGCCAGCCGCCAGCGAGCTGGAAGACCGCCGGCGTTTGGTAGCCCAACTGCAGGGCGACCAGCAGCGGCTCAGTCAGCGCCTGGAAACCGTGCTGGGAGAAAGCCGCAAAGAGTGGCGCCTGGCCGAAGCCGAGCACCTCCTGCGCTTGGCTACCCTGCGCCTTTCCGCGTTGCAGGACATCACCAGTGCCAAAGCCTTGGTCGAAGGCGCCGACGAGATCCTGCGCGAGCAGAGCGACCCGGGTGCCTTCGCCGCCCGCGAGCAACTGGCACGCAGCCTGGCCACGCTCAACAGCACTCAGCAACCGGACCGCACAGGCCTGTTCTTGAAGCTGGCTGCGCAGCGTGAGCTGGTACAGCAGTTGAGCGCCCAGTCCCCCGAGTTTGACAGTAACGCCGATGCGCTTGGCGCCCTGACCGCCGACGGTGATGGTGCCAGCAGGCTGTCGCAGTGGTGGGCAGAAATATCCAAGTACTTCCAGATCGACTTCAACGCTGATGAAAACGTGCGTCCGTTGCTGGCCGGGCAGCAACTGAACCAGCTGCGCCTGGCCCTGAGCCTGACTATCGAGCAGGCCCAGTGGGCGGCGCTCAATGGTGATGCCAAGGTTTACACGCAGGCGCTGGACGACGCCCGCAGCGTACTGCTGGCCAACTTCAATGCAGACAACCCGCAAAGCAAGGCCATGCTCGACAGCCTCAATGCGTTGGCCGATCAGCCGGTGTCGGTGGTTACCCCTGACCTTAGTGAAAGCCTGGCGGCAGTGCAGGCCTATATTCAGCGCCGTCACCTGCCGGCCGAGGCTGAAGGGGGCAAGCCATGAAGCGTGTCTACCTGTTGGCCGTGCTTGCGATCGTGGTTGCTGCGGCACTGGGCATCGCGGTCGCCAAGCACAGCGGCTATGTACTGATTTCCTATGGTGGCTTCCGTTATCAGTCGGGGCTGTGGGCAGCCTTGGCGGGTATTTTGGCGGTCGTCCTGCTGCTGTGGTTGCTGCGCTATCTGGTCGGCCTGGTGCTGACTTCCAGTGGTGTGGTCAACCCGTGGTCACGGCGTAACCGCAGCCGACGTATCCGCCTGGCGATCGAACAGGGCCAGCTTGATCTTGCCGAAGGCCGCTGGGCCAGTGCCCAACGGCACTTGCACCGTGCCGCCGAGGCTGAGCGCCAACCGTTGCTGTACTACCTTGGTGCCGCGCGTGCTGCCAACGAGCAAGGTCGTACCGAAGACAGCGACAACCTGCTGGAGCGTGCCCTGGAGCGCCAGCCGCAAGCGGAGCTGGCCATTGCCCTGACCCATGCCCAGTTGCAAATGGACCGTGGCGAAAACGATGGGGCCCTGGAAACCCTGCTGGCCATGCAGGAACGCCACCCGCACAACGGCCAGGTGCTGCGCTTGCTGCAACGCCTTTACGTGGAGCGCGGCGACTGGTCTGCACTGATCCGCCTGATGCCCGACCTGCGCAAGGGTAAAGTGCTGCCCGCCGCCGAGCTGGCTGCTCTGGAACAACGCGCCTGGGGCCAGAACCTGAGCCTGGCGACCACCCGTGGCGAAGATGCGCACAGTGCACGCCAATCCTTGGAGCGTGCCTGGCAGCAGTTGACCGCAGCCCAGCGCCAGGAGCCGCAACTGGTGCTGGCGTACGCCGAGCAATTGCGCCAGGTAGGTGCCCAGAACGAGGCCGAACAGGTGCTGCGCACGGCCCTCAAGCGCGACTACGAAAGCCACCTGGCCCGTCTTTACGGCCTGGTGCGTGGTGATGACCCGGCGCGTCAGCTGCAAACCGCTGAAGGTTGGCTCAAGGCTCACCCGCAAGACGCCAGCCTGCTGCTGACCCTGGGCCGTCTAAGCCTGCAAAACCGCTTGTGGGGCAAGGCGCGTGACTACCTGGAAAGCAGCCTGCGCATGGAGCGCAACCCCGAGGCCTGTGCAGAGCTGGCCCGCCTGCTCGCGGGGCTGGGCGAGACCGAGCGCAGCAACCAGCTGTTCCAGGAGGGCCTTGGCCTGCTGGACGAGCGCCTGCTGGCGCTGCCTTTGCCAGAAGGCGTACGCGCCTGACCTACCCCAAGGCCCGCGCAAAGGTGCGGGCTTTGGGGGCAGGTAATTTATCTTTCGCTGTCAGTTTGATCTGAAGTCCATTTCTTCCGTCGCCTCCTACGGCGTATCTGGAAATTTCCTACGCGATTCAGTGACTTGTCGTTGCTGTCGTGCCTTGAAACAAAGCGTGTCTTTCCTCTACCGTTTCAAGCCACTACTTCTTCCCCGGGACCTTCACCGCCCATGCTGCCGGCCCGTTTGCGCACCTTTTTTCTTCCTGCCTGCCTGGTTGCACTGGCGGTACTGGTTGCGTCTTTCCGTCTGGAAAACACAGTGGGGCTGATGCCGTGCCCGTTGTGCCTCAGCCAACGGTTGCTGCTTGGCGTGTACGCGCTGCTGTGCTTCGCAGCCGTGCTGCAGGCGCCGGGCACGCGGGGCATCCTTCGTTATGCTCGCCTGGTGCTGGGCTGCTCGCTGGCCGGCGCATTGCTGGCAGCACGGCATGTCTGGTTGCAGGGGGCTGAGGGGGTCAATGAGGTATGCCCGGTGCCGATCGGGCGAGTGTTCGAGCAATCCTGGGGTGAGGCGGCACGGCAACTGTTGCTGGGTGGCCCGGATTGTCGTTCGCTTGCCTGGAGCTTTCTCGATCTGACACTGCCGGAATGGAGCCTGTTAGCCTTCCTGCTGCTGGCGGTGGTGCCCTTGAGTTGCCTGCTGGCGTATCGTTTCCGCACCCTGGCAAGAACATGACCTGGCGCAAGGTTGTGCCATTAGCGCGACCAATGGTGATGTAACAGGGTATTAAACACTTGTATGAACTTTGTGTGCTGCGTACCTTGAAGGGCAGCACGCGCGGGAATAATCTCCCAGCACGCATACCGGAAAAACAACTGCTCGATGCCGTCCTGCTGATGTCACCTTTGTGCTGCGCGGTCGTGGTGCGAGGTGCAGCGGCATCTACCCAGAAGGGAAGAGATCGCCATGCTCGATAGTTGTCAGAACGCCCAGGAACGCTGGGGTGGGGTTCACAAGCTGATCGACCGTTGGCTGGAGGAGCGCCAGGAACTGGTGCAGGCTTTTCGCGCCCTGCGCGATGTGAGGCCAGCCTTCGCCGACAAGGACACCAACGGGGACTTTTGCGCCCTTCTGGTCGACTACGTTTCGGCGTGGCACTTCGAAGTCTGCGAGCAACTGGTCAGCGAGGCCAAGGCGTTCGGAGACAAGAAGGCGCTGAAGCTGGCCGAAGAGATCAACCCACGGATCAACGACAGTACTCAGATCGCACTGGCCTTCAATGACCATTGCACCAAGGGGGAGTGCAAGGACACCGAACGCTTTGCCGAGAAGCTGGCCAAATTGGGCGGGTTGTTGCATGAGCGCTTCGAGCTTGAAGACTGCCTGATCGAAGTGCTGCACAACGCACACAAAGAAGAGGGTGCAGTGCAGGCCTGAGGTTGGCGTCAGTCGCCAACCGCCAGCAGTTCGATCTCGAATACCAAGGGGGTGTAGGGTGCAATCAGGTCTCCCGCCCCCTCGGCGCCATAGGCTTGCGCTGAAGGAATTACCAGGCGCCACTTGGCGCCGGTGTGCATTTTCGGCAAGGCGACCTGCCAGCCTTCGATAACCGAATCCAGGTTGAACCATTGGGGGGTCTGGTTTTGGTCGAATACTGAGCCATCCGGCAATCTGCCCACATAGCGCACCTGCACTTTGCCGCCCGCTTTTGGCTGTGCACCCGTGCCTGCCTGCAATTCGCTGTACAGCACACCTTCCGTTAGTTCGTGCACCCCATAACGCCCACGTTCATTAGCCATGAAACGCGTTTCGGCGGCCTGCAGCTTTTGCACAGCGGCGTCGCCTTCCTGGGCTTCATGCTGCTGCAGCACCGCGTGCATGCGTGCCTTGTCGAGTTTCAGGGGTTGCCCCTGATAAGACTGCTTCAGGCCTTCGACCAGTGCATCCAGCTGCAAGCCCGGCATCTCCTGGCGCAGGCGTTCACCCAGGCTGGCACCCAGGCTGTAGGCCAAATCGTGTTCGTCGTTGTCGGCCAAGGCGAGCGGTGCCATCAGGCATAAACCCAAAACAAGATATCGAGGCAACGCCTGACTCCCAAATACCAGCAATGATTAATTCAGCAACTACACTTTCACGCAGCTGCAAGATAACAACTTTGCCCAGGCATGCAACGCGGCGTAAACATTACGGTCAACATGCCCTAGCGGCGGTAGCAGCAGAAGCATAGTATGAGCCGCAATCTCGTCAGCCAGGAGGTAAACCATGTCGGCCAAAAAGAAGCCAGTAAGTACGCCGTTACACCTGCTCCAGCAACTTTCGGGCAGCTTGCTCGAACACTTGGAAGAGGCCTGCTCGCAAGCGCTGGCTGATGCGGAAAAACTGCTGGCGAAGTTGGAAAAGCAGCGTGGCAAGGCGCAGGAAAAACTGCACAACGGTCGCCTGAAACTGCAAGACGCGGCCAAGGCAGGTAAAGCCAAGGCGCAAAGCAAGGCGCAAAAAGCCATCGGTGAACTTGAAGAACTGCTCGAGTCTCTAAAGGAACGTCAAACCCAGACTCGCTCTTACATTCAGCAACTCAAACGCGATGCTCAGGACAGCCTCAAGCTGGCTCAGGGTGTAGGCAAGGTACGCGAAGCTGCAGCCAAGGCCCTTGATCTGCGTGCGGCTAAACCCACCAAGCCCGCTGCTGCCAAGCCTGCGGCCAAACCAGCTGCCAAGGCGACCGCTGCCGCCAAGCCTGCGGCCAAACCAGCCGCCAGGGCGACCGCTGCTGCCAAGCCTGCGGCCAAACCAGCTGCCAAGGCGACCGCTGCCGCCAAGCCTGCGGCCAAACCAGCCGCCAGGGCGACCGCTGCCGCCAAGCCTGCGGCCAAACCAGCTGCCAAGGCGACCGCTGCCGCCAAGCCTGCGGCCAAACCAGCCGCCAGGGCGACCGCTGCCGCCAAGCCTGCGGCCAAACCAGCTGCCAAGGCGACCGCTGCCGCCAAGCCTGCAGCCAAACCAGCTGCCAAGGCGACCGCTGCCGCCAAGCCTGCAGCCAAACCGGCTGCCAGGGCGACCGCTGCCGCCAAGCCTGCGGCCAAACCGGCTGCCAAGGCGACCGCTGCTGCCAAGCCTGCAGCCAAACCGGCTGCTAAGGCGACCGCTGCTGCCAAGCCTGCAGCCAAACCTGCGGCCAAGCCAGCTGCCAAAGCCCCTGCTGCCAAGCCGGCCGCAAAACCAGCTGCCGCCAAGGCACCTGCACGCACGGCCGCCAAACCCGCTGCTAAGCCTGCTGAAGCCAAGCCCGCTACACCACCGGCGGCCACAACCAACTCGGTGAGCCCGCCTGCTGCTGCACCGTCGGCACCTGTGAGTACTCCGGCTCAGGCACCTTCGGCGTCCTGAAGCGCAGCCGCTGCGACGCGCAACTGAACTAGCGCGTCATGATGCAGAGCCTGGTCCGGTGCCAGCCGGGCCAGCCAGTCGTCCGCGGGCTCATGGGAGCCCACGGGCCACTGTTGTGAGCGTTCCTGCAAGCGCTCCAGCAAGGCTTTTTCAGCCCGCAACTCCAACCCCTTCACCTGCTCACGTAATGCCGCCAGTTGTGTATCACCCGATGCTGTGGCTCGCCATTGCTGGCGCAGGCTGCGTAGCGGAGTGACCACGTCACGCTGCCAGGGCTCGGCAAGTTCTTGCAGTGCTTGCGCGCGTTCGCCCAGTACGGCCACACCACGTGCTTGCAGCCAGGTCGCGCACAGCAGCAGGCAGACATCGCCACCCAGTGCCTGCAATTCAAGGCAGGCGGCTTCCACGCCGGGCCTGGCATACAGGGCCAGGGCGTAATTCCACAGGTCGGTGTGCATGGTTCCACTCGCGCTATGGGCCGAGGAAGCTGGTAGACTCCGCGACCATCATGATCAGACTATCCAACCTCACTTTACAGCGTGGTCCGCAGCGCTTGCTAGAAGGCGCCGAGATGACCCTGCACGCCGGTCACAAGGCCGGCCTGATCGGCGCCAACGGCGCCGGAAAATCCAGCCTGTTCGCCTTGCTGCGTGGTGAGCTGTCGCCCGATGCCGGTGACTGCCAACTGCCCGGCGACTGGCGCATCGCCCACATGCGCCAAGAGGTCGACACCCTCGACCGCCTGGCTGTGGACTATGTGCTTGACGGCGACGTGCGCCTGCGCAAGGTCCAGGCCGAACTGGCCGCGGCCGAGCACGCCCACGACGGCACCGCCCTGGCGCGCCTGCACAGTGAGCTGGAAAGCGCCGACGGCTATACCGCCGATGCCCGTGCGCGCAAGTTGCTGGCTGGGCTGGGCTTCACCAACGAACAGATGGACCGCCGTGTCGGCGATTTCTCTGGTGGCTGGCGGATGCGCCTGAACCTGGCCCAGGCACTGATGTGCCCGTCCGACCTGTTGCTGCTCGACGAGCCCACCAACCACCTCGACCTCGACGCGATCCTGTGGCTGGAAGACTGGCTCAAGGGCTACCCCGGCACGTTGTTGCTGATCTCCCACGACCGTGACTTCCTCGATGCCGTGGTCGACCATGTGCTGCACGTCGAGCAACGCAAGCTCAACTTGTACAAAGGCGGCTACACCGCCTTTGAGCGCACCCGTGCCGAGCGCCTGGCGCAGCAGCAGCAGGCCTACGAGAAGCAGCAGGCGCAGCGCGCGCACATGGAGAAGTACATTGCCCGCTTCAAGGCGCAAGCCACCAAGGCCCGCCAGGCGCAAAGCCGAATCAAGGCCCTGGAGCGCATGGAAGAGCTGTCGGCGGCGCATGTCGATTCGCCGTTCGACTTTGTCTTCCGTGAATCGCAGAAAATTTCCAGCCCATTGCTGAGCCTTTCCGAAGGTAGCCTGGGTTATGGCGACAAGGCCATCCTCGACAAGGTCAAACTGCAGCTCACCCCAGGCGCTCGTATTGGTCTGCTTGGGCCCAACGGCGCCGGCAAGTCGACCCTGATCAAGAACCTTGCAGGTGAGCTGGAGCCGTTGTCGGGCCGTCTGGTTCGTGGCGAGAACCTGGCTGTAGGCTACTTTGCTCAGCACCAGTTGGACTCGCTGGACGACAAGGCCAGCCCGCTGCTGCACCTGCAGCGCATCGCCCCTACCGAGCGTGAGCAGACGCTGCGCGACTTCCTCGGCGGCTTCGACTTCCACGGTGCCCGCTGCGACGAGCCAGTGGTTAACTTCTCCGGTGGCGAAAAGGCTCGCCTGGCACTTGCGCTGATTGCCTGGGAGCGGCCAAACCTGCTGCTGCTTGACGAACCGACCAACCACCTGGACCTGGAAATGCGTCTGGCACTGACCATGGCCTTGCAGGAGTTTGCCGGTGCAGTGGTGGTGGTGTCCCACGACCGTCATTTGCTCAAGAGCACCACGGACGACTTCCTGCTGGTGGCCGACGGCAAGGTCGACACCTTCGACGGTGACCTGGAGGACTACAGCCGCTGGCTGGTCGAGTACCGCCAGCGCAGTGCGCCGGCCAGTACTGCACCGGCCAACCCGGACAAGACCGACAAGAAAGCCCAGCGCCAGGCTGCCGCAGCCTTGCGTCAGCAGTTGGCACCGCACAAGAAGGCTGCCGACAAGCTGGAAACCGAGCTCAACCAGGTGCACGCGCAATTGGCCGAGATCGAGACCGCGCTGGGTGATGGTGGCCTTTACGAGGCGGCGCGCAAGGACGAGTTGCGCGACCTGCTGGCGCGCCAGACCAAGCTCAAGCAACGCGAAGGCGAGCTGGAAGAGGCCTGGATGGAAGCGCTGGAAACCCTAGAAAGCATGCAGGCCGAACTCGAGGCGTTGTCCTGATGGAGGAACTGCGTTCGCTGCTGCCAGGGCAATGGATGGACACCTTCTGGCTGGGTTTGCAGATCCTCTTGATCCTGGCCGCGGCGTTCGTCCTGCAGCGCATCATTGCTCGCGGGTTGAGCCGCCTGGGCCAGCGTTACCCGTTGCCGCCGGAGTTGCTGGTGCCTGTGCGCGGTGGGCTGCGCTGGCTGATCATGGGCAGCGCGCTGCTGTTCGTGCTGGAGCGCATGGGTGTTTCGGCGACCGTGTTGTGGACAGCACTTTCCGGCTTCGTAGCGGTAGCGGCGGTGGCCTTCTTCGCCATGTGGAGCGTGCTGTCCAACCTGTTGTGCGCGGTGTTGATCTTCACGGTCGGGCCGTTTCGCATCGGCGATGTGGTCGAGCTGGTCGACACCCTCGACAAGCCAGGCGTGAAAGGCCGGGTGATCGCTATCAACCTGCTGTTTACCACCCTGCTGGAAGTGCCCGAAGCGGGCGGGGCGCTGGTGCAGGTGCCCAATAGTCAGTTCTTCCAGAAGTCGGTGCGGCGCTGGCGCGGGGCCGAGGTACAGGCCCTGCACAAAGAAACAGCTGCCGAAGCGGACTGAGCCTGCACTGGCCCCACAAATCCATCAGAAATCACTGGTTATTTTTTCGCCAAAACCTTAGCTTAACGTTTTGCAACAAATGTTCGAGCGAGGTGTGTGATGTCGATGGAAGTATGGTTAGGCTTTTTTGCCGCCTGCTGGGTGATCAGCCTTTCACCCGGTGCCGGGGCGATTGCCTCGATGTCCAGCGGCCTGCAATACGGCTTCTGGCGTGGTTACTGGAACGCCCTGGGCCTGCAGCTGGGCCTGATCATGCAGATCGCCATCATCGCCGCCGGCGTCGGTGCCGTCCTGGCCGCCTCGGCCACGGCGTTCCAGGTCATCAAGTGGTTTGGCGTCGCCTACCTTGTGTACCTGGCCTACAAGCAGTGGCGTGCCCTGCCGATGGACATGAGCGATGAATCAGGCGTGCGCCTGATCGGCAAGCCGCTGAGTCTGGTGTTCCGTGGTTTTCTGGTCAACATCAGCAACCCCAAGGCGCTGGTGTTCATGCTGGCGGTGCTGCCGCAGTTTCTCAATCCCCATGCGCCGCTGCTGCCGCAATATGTGGCGATCACCGTGACCATGGTCACTGTCGACCTGCTGGTGATGGCGGGGTACACCGGGTTGGCTTCGCATGTGTTGCGCATGTTGCGCACGCCCAAACAGCAAAAGCGTTTGAACCGCACCTTTGCCGGGTTGTTCATTGGTGCAGCCACCTTCCTGGCGACCTTGCGCCGCGCGCCGGTCTGACAGACCGCATACAGGCCATTCGCGGGCAAACCCGCGATTGGCCCATCACTATTTCTCCTTGTCCACCAACCCCTTCAGCAGATCTATCGGCAGCGGGAAGACGATGGTCGAGCTCTTGTCCCCGGCAATCGTCCCCAGCGTCTGCATATAGCGCAACTGCATCGCCCCCGGCTCCTTGCTCAGCATTTGCGCGGCTTGCATCAGTTTCTCCGACGCCTGCAGTTCACCCTCGGCATGAATCACCTTGGCCCGACGTTCGCGCTCGGCCTCGGCCTGGCGGGCGATGGCGCGTACCATCGACTCGTTCAGGTCAACGTGCTTGATCTCGACGTTGGCCACCTTGATGCCCCAGGCATCCGTCTGCGCGTCCAGCACCTGGCGGATGTCCATGTTCAGTTGCTCGCGTTCTGCCAACAGCTCATCCAGCTCGTGTTTGCCCAGCACCGCCCGCAGGGTTGTTTGGGCCAGCTGGCTGGTCGCTACCAGAAAATCCTCGACCTGAATGATCGCTTTCTGCGGGTCGAGCACGCGAAAGTACAACACTGCGTTGACCTTGACCGAAACGTTGTCTCGGGTGATCACATCCTGCGGCGGCACATCCAGTACCACTGTACGCAGGTCGACCCGTACCATTTGCTGGATCACCGGGATCAACAGGATCAGCCCCGGCCCTTTGACCTGCCAGAAGCGCCCCAGTTGGAACACCACGCCGCGCTCGTATTCGCGCAGGATGCGAAACGCCGACAGCACCAGCATGGCCAGCACAATCAGAACGGCGCCGAAACCGACTTGCATGAACATGGTCATTCTCCTTGCGTCGCTGGGGCGGCGGCGCTCACTTCCAGCATCACGCCATGGCGCGCGGTCACCCGTACGTTCTGGCCAGTTTGCAGCGGCGTTGCGCACTGCACTTGCCATTGCTCGCCCTGAGCCAGCACAACACCACAGAAGGGGTCGCTTGCCATCACCTGGGTGACGGTAACCAGGCTGCCGACCAGGCCGGCGTCGCCGCTGACCAGTGCCCGTCGGCGGGCCTTGAGGGCCATGCCCAGCACGCCACCGATCAGGAGTGCCGAGAGCAGCGCCAAGGTGCCGATCAAGGCCAGCGGGATGCCGAAACCGGGGGCGTCGGTGTCGATCAGGATCAACGCGCCGACCACAAAGGCAACGATGCCGCCGAAGCCGACCACGCCGAAACTGGGCAAGAAGGCTTCGGCGATCATGAAGGTGATGCCAAGCAGGATCAGCGCCACCCCGGCAAAACTCACCGGCAATAGCTGCAGCGCATACAGCGCCAGCAGCAGGCAGATACCACCGACCACACCGCCCACCGCAGAGCCGGGGTTCATGAATTCGAACAACAGGCCGTAAACGCCGATCATGATCAGGATCAGCGCTACGCTGGGGTTGGTGATTACCGCCAGAACCCGTGTGCGCCAGTCCGGCAGGTGCTCGACCACGCTGGCACCTGCGGTCTGCAACTGGCGTGTCTGGCCGGCCACCTGAAGCGTTTTGCCGTCGAGCTTGCGCAGCAGGTCAGACAGGTCATCGGCCACCTGGTCGATCACGTTCAGGCGCAAGGCCTCGCTGGCGGACAGGCTGACCGCCTCGCGCACGGCCTTCTCCGCCCAGTCGGCGTTGCGGCCGCGCATCTGCGCCAGGCCACGGATGTAGGCGGCTGCGTCGTTGACCTGTTTGCGTGCGAGGGTTTCATCGTCGCCGCCTTTGGCTTTGTCGTCACTGGGCGTGCCAGGCGGGCCGCCGATCCGCACTGGCGTGGCAGCACCCAGGTTGGTCCCGGGCGCCATCGCCGCGACATGGCTGGCGTAGAGAATATAGGTGCCGGCGCTGGCGGCACGGGCGCCGCTGGGGGCAACGTAGCTGGCGACGGGTACGGAGCTGGCGAGAATCGCCTTGATCATCTGGCGCATGGCACTGTCCAGCCCGCCCGGGGTATCCATGCGGATAACCACCAGTTGCGCGCCTTGCGCCTGGGCCTGGCCGAGGCTGCGCACCAGGTAGTCGGCGCTGGCCGGGCCGATGGCGTCGTCAATGCCCAGCACCCACACCGCGCCGGGCGCTGCCTGGCCACCTGGCGTGATGCCAAGCAACAACAGCAGCAACAGCCAACGCCAGCAGCGGGCGATCACCTGTCGTCACCTCATTTGCGCGTATTACACAAGTTTAGCCCCGCCCACCCGTACCCGGCCTAAAATTGAAGATTGGGGGGCGAAACCGGAGGTGCATCATGCGTATGGCAAAGACCCTGCAGGCCCGCCTGGACAAGGCCAACTGCGACTACGACATCATTCCCCACCCACATTCGGCCACCAGCCTGGAGTCGGCCCGAACGGCCGGCGTGCCCGCCGAGCGGGTCGCCAAGTCGGTGATGCTCGATGACCGTCATGGCAACTACATCATGGCCGTGCTACCGGCCAACCGGCACCTGGACATGACCAAGGTGCGTATGTCCGGGGCCTGGCATCTGACCCGTGAAAGTGGTCTGCCGAGCCTGTTCAATGACTGCGAACGCGGTGCCGTGCCGGCCCTTGGCGATGCTTACCAGATAAAAATGCTGCTCGACCCGAGTCTTACCCGCCAAGGCGATGTCTACCTGGAGGCGGGTGACCACGATCACCTGATTCACATGAGCATGGAGCAGTACATGAAACTGGTGCCGCACGCCGAAGTGCGCGAGCTGTGCTGATGTTTTCAAACCAATGCCAGGCGGGCGTCGTGGACGGCTTGCCTGGCGCTAAGGAGGAACCATGGAAGCGCCGATCCATCCCTTTGCCGAACTGTTCAAGCAGTTGGGCTTGCCCGACGATCCCAAGAGTATCGATCAGTTCATCACCAGCCATTCCCCGCTGAAGAACGAAATAAAGCTGGTGGATGCGCCGTTCTGGACCGACTCACAGCGTGCATTTCTCCAGGACATCATCATTGAAGATTCCGATTGGGCCGTGCCCTTCGATCAACTCAACGAAGCCTTGCGCCGCCCCCGAAAATAAAGCGCCGAGCGGCACCTGACGAGTGATCGGCCGTTGCTATGCTCAGGAAAACAATAAGGGGATAGCGCGATGAAAGATCCCTACGCACCAGGTTTCTGGTGTTCCGTGACGATCCTGGGCACCCTGACGGCCAGTTACTTCTATGGCATCAGGCAGACGCAACAGATGAACCAGGCCGTGCATTTCCTGTATGCCGCTGCCGCAGTCACTGTAGCGGTTGCACTGGTGGCGCTGACATGGATCGCCTGGCAGCAGTTGCGCCTGAACAAGCGCGAAGTGGTGCAGGGGCGAACGTTGCTGACCATCTGGAACACCAAGGTTGCGCTACGCCGCGTCGAGACGGTTTTCGACCGTTATTTCTGGGGCAGCTACTGGCATTCGGGGCGTACCTTCGAAGAGGTCATGGGCGAGCTCAGGGGCACTCCGCTGGAGCAGAGCCTGGATGCGCTGAAGCGCCAGTGCCGGGTGCTCGACCGCGAAATCCATGACCGCCATCACCACTGGCTGGCCAACGCTCGCGACCTGTCCAGCGTGGCCCAGGCGATGGCCCGCGAACGCTACCAACTGGACCTCGGCGAGCCCACGCACAGCGGCCACGGCAATACGGCAGTGCTCAACCGTGACCTGGAAGTGCTGGTATACACCTGGTCGGCGCGCCTGCGTAGCTTCGACCATCAGCTGGACGAACTGGAGCGCGCCTACCATTGAGGCGTTTCATTCGCCGCGGATGTACTGCTCCATTTGCTTGATCAGGCTCGCCTGTTCGTCAATGGTTTCCTTGACCAGGTCGCCGATCGACAAAAGGCCGAGCAATCTGCCGTTGTCGACCACCGGCAGGTGACGCAGGTGCCGGTCGGTCATCAGGTTCATGCAGAAATCGAGCTTTTGCTTGGGCTCCACGGTGACCACCGGTGCGCTCATGATTTCGCGTACCGGCGTGGCGGCGGAAGAGCGGCCCTTGAGGACCAGCTTGCGCGCATAGTCCCGTTCACTGACGATACCCACTACCTGGTCACCCTCGACCACGGGCAGCGCACCGATGTTTTTCTCCGCCAGCAGTTTCAGGGCGTCGAGCACCGAGTCATCCGGGCCGATGGTGTACACGGTCTGGTGCTGGGACTTGGTCTTGAGGATTTGTTCGACGGTCTTCATACGGGCCTCTGCGGGTGAAAAAAGCACTGTCTCGGAGTAACTAAAGCATCCGGTACGGCGCTCTGCACGGCAATGCAGGAAACGGCATGGAGGCGATTGAAAAACGTCATGGCTGTTCGCTTGTAGCGGCCTTTTCGCGGCTAAAGCCGCGAAGAGGCCGGTACTGCGCATCAAAGCTTCGGCATCTGCCCGATCCGCGCCACCATTTCGCTCACCACCTGCAAGTCCAGCATGAACTGCTCCACGGTCTTGAACTCATTGTCGTTGTGCCCGGTGTATTTCACGTCCGGCATGGCCAGGCCAAATTGCACACCGTTGGGAAGATCGTGCACCGAAGTCGCGCCGGCCGAGGTACCGAACTCATGCTTCATACCCAGGTTCTCGGTGGCCACAGCGAGCAGGGCCTTGACCCATTCGCCTTCAGGGTTGCGGTACATCGGCTCGTCCAGGCTGAAGTCGAACGCCACCGAGGTGTTGCTTTGCCGGGTCCATTTGCCCAGTTTGTCGGCCAGTTCGTCCTTGATCGTGGCGATCGGCTTCCCCTTGGGAATGCGCAGATTCACCGCAAGTTTCAAGCCTTTGTCATCCACCCCGACAAAAGTCAGCGAGGTGGTCAGCGGGCCCATGAACGGGTCCTTGAAGGCCACGCCTAGCTTGTTGCCCAGGTAGTCCAGGCCCCAGTTTTCGGCGGCGTAGCGGGCCGCGTCGGTAAAGTGGTTGTGCTTGAGCGACACCTGCTGGCCGAGGCCATTGATGAAGTCGAGCATACGCGCCACCGGGTTGATGCCGGATTCCGGCTCCGAAGAGTGTGCGGAAACACCGGTCACGGTGAGCAAGACTTGCTTGCCGTCGGCCTTGGCGTCGATGCTGAAGTCGCTTCCATGCTGCTTCACATATCTGGCACCGGCTTGCTGCAGGTGCTTGACCAGCTGTGCCGGGTTGTCAGAAATCAGGGTCGCAACCGAAGTTGTCGGGATCTGGTTGGTGGCCAGGCCACCGGTCAGGTTGACGATCTCGGCACCCTTGCCGCTGGCTGGGCGTTTGGTGAAGCTGGCCATGACCGTGCCGTAGCCTTTCTCGGCAATCACTACGGGGTAGCCGCCGTCGAGGGCCAGGTTGTAATCGGGCGTAGGGTTGCGCTCAAAGTAGTAGGGGATGGCATCACCGCTGGTTTCTTCGGTGGTGTCGATCAGCAGCTTGAACTGCCGGGCGAGCGGCAGGTTTTCGTCCTTGGCCACTTTCAGTGCGTACATCGCCACCACGATGCCGTTCTTGTCGTCTTCGGTGCCGCGGCCGTACATGCGGTCACCCACCAGGGTGACCTTGAACGGGTCCAGGCGCGTACCGTCGGCCAGCTTCCAGTTGTCCGGGTTGACCGGCACGACGTCAGCGTGGGCATGGATGCCGATCACTTCCTTCCCGCTGCCCAGCGAGATCTCGTACACCCGGTTGTCGATGTTGCGGAAGGCCAGGCCGAAGCGGTCGGCCAAGGCCTTGATCTTGTCGGCGATCTTGAGGAATTCAGGGTTTTCGTACTGCGGTGTACCCTCGACGTTGAAGGTGGGGATGGCTACCAGTTCACGCAGGGTTTCGGTAGCGGCTTTGCCGTACTTGATGCGGGTATACAGGCCGAGCAGGCGGTTGATCTCGTCTTGTTGCCCGGCGGCCAATGGCTTGTTGGCCAGGTAGGCGTCGACGGTTGCCTCAAGGTTGTCGGCCTTGCCCTGGTCGCTGCCTTTGAGCTTGCCGAGGAATTGCCTGAAGTCGCTTGGGTCGCTGCCGTCGAAGGCTTTGATGATGGCTGCGGACTGCTGCTGGGTGAGGTTGGCTTGAGCAGGCAGGGTAAACAGGCCGATGCCGGCCAGCAGCAGGGTGGTGGCGGTGAGTTTTTTCAACTGCATGGTTGTGCGCATTCCTTTGCCAATCATTGTTCAGGGTTACCCGTTCGGGAAACGGGAAGACGCCCACGCTAACACCAATGACCCGTGGTACGGGAGTACCAGAAAGGTGACATGTCGCACAAACGAAAAAGCCCCGGGCTCAGGCCCAGGGCTTTCTTGATATGGCGCACTCGGCGGGATTCGAACCCACGACCCCTGCCTTCGGAGGGCAGTACTCTATCCAGCTGAGCTACGAGTGCAACGCGCACGCATGATACCCATCTGTGTCGTTGACGTCCATCGCCTTGATCTGTAGCTGTTTTTACCGTGTTGGCTGTGCAGATCCCTGTGGGGCGGATACACGACAATACAGATCGGAAATGAACAACGGTGGCCCGGGGGGTACCGGCCGTAACTGGGCGCACGCCAATGCCATCGATTACGGCGCCGATGACGACAGCATCATCGTTTCAGCCCAGCATCAGGGCGGGGGGAAATTGGCCGTGACAAGCAGTAAAACGAATTTTGGCTTCGCCCCACGTCCGGCCGCAGCATCGTCTACCCTTCAGCGGCCATTCTGCGGGCGATTTCAGATGGGCTGTTCAACCATTCGTTCTTTTTTTCGAACAGCCTATTGTCCAACACCCCAGCAGCCGCTTAGCATTCGTTTGAGATTTCAAACGCTCGATGCCCTGCCTTGGGCGCTTTTCAACAATCAACAATTCGGGAAGCCGACATGCAGCTCAAAGACGCTCAGTTGTTCCGCCAGCAAGCCTATATCAATGGTGAGTGGCTGGATGCGGACAACGGCCAGACCATCAAGGTGACCAACCCGGCCACCGGCGAAGTCATCGGTACCGTGCCGAAGATGGGCACCGCGGAAACCCGCCGTGCCATCGAAGCCGCCGACAAGGCCCTGCCGGCCTGGCGTGCCCTGACTGCGAAAGAGCGCTCGGCCAAGCTGCGTCGCTGGTTCGAACTGATGATCGAGAACCAGGACGACCTGGCTCGCTTGATGACCACCGAACAGGGCAAGCCGCTGGCCGAAGCCAAGGGCGAAATCGCCTACGCGGCCTCGTTCATCGAGTGGTTTGCCGAAGAAGCCAAGCGCATCTACGGTGACACCATCCCAGGCCACCAGCCAGACAAGCGCCTGATTGTCATCAAGCAGCCAATCGGCGTTACCGCGGCCATCACCCCGTGGAACTTCCCGGCCGCCATGATCACCCGTAAAGCCGGCCCGGCCCTGGCCGCTGGCTGCACCATGGTCCTCAAGCCGGCTTCGCAAACCCCATACTCCGCTCTGGCCCTGGTCGAGCTGGCCCACCGTGCCGGCATCCCGGCTGGCGTGCTGAGTGTGGTTACCGGCAGCGCCGGCGAAGTTGGCGGCGAACTGACCGGCAACTCCCTGGTACGCAAGCTGTCCTTCACCGGCTCGACCGAAATCGGTCGCCAGCTGATGGAAGAATGCGCCAAGGACATCAAGAAGGTTTCCCTGGAGCTGGGTGGCAACGCCCCGTTCATCGTGTTCGACGACGCCGACCTGGACAAGGCGGTCGAGGGCGCGATCATCTCCAAGTACCGTAACAACGGCCAGACCTGCGTCTGCGCCAACCGTATCTACGTGCAGGACGGCGTCTACGACGCGTTCGCCGAGAAGCTGGCCGCTGCAGTTGCCAAGCTGAAGATCGGTAACGGCCTGGAAGAAGGCACCACCACTGGCCCGCTGATCGATGGCAAGGCTGTCGCCAAGGTCCAGGAACACATCGAGGACGCCGTCAGCAAAGGCGCCAAAGTGCTGTCCGGTGGCAAGCTGATCGAAGGCAACTTCTTCGAGCCGACCATCCTGGTTGACGTACCGAAGACCGCTGCTGTCGCCAAGGAAGAGACGTTCGGCCCACTGGCGCCGCTGTTCCGCTTCAAAGACGAAGCCGAAGTCATCGCCATGTCCAACGACACCGAGTTCGGCCTGGCCTCGTACTTCTACGCCCGCGACATGAGCCGTGTGTTCCGTGTCGCCGAAGCCCTGGAGTACGGCATGGTGGGTATCAACACCGGCCTGATCTCCAACGAAGTGGCGCCGTTCGGTGGTATCAAGGCTTCGGGCCTGGGCCGCGAAGGTTCCAAGTACGGTATCGAGGACTACCTCGAAATCAAATACCTGTGCATCAGCGTCTGATAGCACGGTAAAGGCTTTACCTCTGCCAGCGGGGCGCGAGAGCGACGTCTCGCTGGCCTTTTTTACATTGCAGTACCTGGTGGCCAGGGCGTTCACGACAGTCGATCAACGAATACTGTTCGCGAGCACTCCCAGCCGCCCCCGAATAAAAGCGCCATTCCTGTCGGCGCAATGAGGGCATTATGAGCAAAACCAACGAATCCTTGATGCAACGTCGTGTAGCTGCCGTCCCACGTGGCGTCGGCCAGATCCACCCGATCTTCGTCGACACCGCGAAGAACTCGACCGTGATCGACGTTGAAGGCCGCGAACTGATCGACTTCGCCGGCGGCATCGCAGTACTGAACACCGGCCACCTGCACCCGAAAGTGGTTGCAGCCGTGCAAGAGCAGCTGACCAAGGTCAGCCACACCTGCTTCCAGGTGCTGGCTTACGAACCCTACGTAGAGCTGTGCGAAAAGATCAACAAGCTGGTCCCAGGCGACTTCGACAAGAAGACCCTGCTGGTCACCACCGGCTCCGAAGCCGTTGAAAACGCCGTCAAGATCGCCCGTGCTGCCACTGGCCGCGCTGGCGTCATCGCCTTCACCGGCGGTTATCACGGCCGTACCATGATGACCCTGGGCCTGACCGGCAAGGTCGTGCCGTACTCCGCTGGCATGGGCCTGATGCCAGGCGGCATCTTCCGCGCCCTGTTCCCGAGCGAACTGCACGGTATCAGCGTTGACGACGCCATCGCCTCGGTCGAGCGCATCTTCAAGAACGACGCCGAGCCGCGCGACATCGCCGCGATCATCCTCGAGCCAGTACAAGGCGAAGGCGGCTTCCTGCCAGCGCCGAAAGAGCTGATGAAACGCCTGCGCGCCCTGTGCGACCAGCACGGCATCCTGCTGATCGCCGACGAAGTACAAACTGGCGCTGGCCGTACCGGCACCTTCTTCGCCATGGAACAGATGGGCGTTGCGCCTGACCTGACCACCTTCGCCAAATCCATCGCTGGCGGCTTCCCGCTGGCCGGTGTGTGCGGCAAGGCCGAATACATGGACGCCATCGCGCCTGGCGGCCTGGGCGGTACCTACGCCGGTTCGCCGATCGCTTGCGCCGCGGCCCTGGCCGTGATCGAAGTGTTCGAAGAAGAAAAACTGCTGGACCGCAGCAAGGCTGTGGGTGAGCGCCTGACCGCCGGCCTGCGCGAAATCCAGAAGAAGTACCCGATCATCGGCGACGTCCGTGGTCTGGGCTCGATGATTGCCGTCGAAGTCTTCGAGAAAGGCACTCACACCCCGAACGCTGCTGCTGTTGGCCAGGTTGTCGCCAAGGCTCGTGAAAAGGGTCTGATCCTGCTGTCTTGCGGCACCTACGGCAACGTCCTGCGTATCCTGGTTCCGCTGACCGCCGAAGACGCGCTGCTGGACAAAGGCCTGGCCATCATCGAAGAGTGCTTCGCTGAAATCGCCTGATGTGACGCGCTTCAGAAAAAACCCGCCTCGGCGGGTTTTTTTATGCCCAGATAAGCCATGTGGCGCTATGGTTATCGGAGGACTGGCTTTGGAAGCTGCGACGGACTGTGTGTCAGGGTATTCAGGAGTAGTTGGTGATGAGCGCTGCAGCCCCCACCCCACCAAGCGTACTGATTGTCGAAGGCGATCCTTGGGTACGGGACATGCTCAGCGAGATGCTGCTCAGCGTGCGCTGTGACGCCCGCCTGCAGGTATGCGCTGACGGCGCGCAGGCGCTCAGTGCCTTGTCCAGCAAGCCGGACCTGATCATCGCTGCCCGCGAGCTGGCCGGTATCGACGGCCTCGACCTGCTGCGCAAGGTGCGCGCCAAAGGGCCAGGGGTGCCGTTCATTCTCATGAGTAACCGCAATGACAGCGCCAGTGTGCGCGAAGCGCTGCCCCTGCACCCCACGGCTTACCTGAGCAAGCCACTGAACCTGGATAACCTGCGCAAGCGCCTGCAAGAGTTGCTGCTGGCCGTTGGCGAGGAGATTGCCTGCCCGGTACCGGCGTTGCAGGCGGGAGCCAGCCTGCCAGCCTACCTTGAGCAGCGCCGCGCTACCGCCGATGGCGGGCCGCTGCTGGCCGATGTGCAGGTAGCGATCAATCGAGCGCTAAACCCTCAGGGCCTGAACCTCAGGGTGCTCGAAGAGGAGGTGCGTAACGACCCGCAGGTGACGGCGGTGCTGATCGCTGCCGCCAATAGTGCGGCATTGCACCGTGAAGCCCCGGTGCAGACGTTGCTGCAGGCCCTGAACAAGCTTGGCAGTACCCAAAGCATGAACCTGATCCTGGGCATGACCCTCAAGCGCAGCGCACGCCTCAGCGACCCACTGTTGGCAGAGCACGCCGCCCGTTACTGGGACCTGTCACTGCACACTGCCGAATATGGCCGCACCTTGGCGCGCATGCTCGAACTGGACGAGGGCCGTTGTTATTGCGCGGGCTTGCTGCATTGCCTGGGCGACCTGGCGGTGTTGCGCTGCCTGCAAGAGTGGCGGTTGGCCGGGGGAGACCTGGACGAGCGCAATGTGCAGCAATCGCTGGAAGAGTTTGGTGCGGCGTTCGGCTCGGCGCTGCGTACCCGCTGGCGTTTGCCGCTGGCACTGCGCGAGTTGATCGCTGCGATCTACCAGTTGGGCGGTGGCGTTTACTCGCGGGAGATCCTGGCCATGAACCTGGCTGGGCAGTTGTCGCGGCTGCCGGCTGGGCAGGGGCTGGAGAAGGTGGCCAGCGGCAAGACGGCGCGCCTGCTCAAGCTTGGCCTGCCGGAGCTGAGGCGGTTGCGCAAAGAGGAGAACCCGGAAGTAAAACCGCAGGAAGAACCGCCGGTGGCTGGGGCCGAGGTTTCCAGCTGAGATTCGGGGGCCGCATTGCGGCCCTTCGCGGGCTTGCCCGCTGCCACAGGTGTGGCGCCGGGCCCGCGAATACCGGCCAAAGCCGGTGCCCTTGCCGCCTGATCAGCCGCGGACTATCTGGTTCTTGCCCTGCCGCTTGGCCTGGTACATTGCCGCATCGGCCCGCGCATACAGGCTGTCCAGCGCCACATCCTCATCGGTCAGCTCGGTCAGCCCCTGGCTCACCGTCACCCCGTACGTCTGCTGGCCATGGCTGAAGCTCAAGTGCTGAATCTGCCGTTGCAAGCGCTCGGCAATCTGCTCCGCGACCTGGGCGTTGCAGCCCGGAAACACCGCCGCAAATTCTTCGCCGCCAATGCGTCCGAACAGGTCGCCCCGGCGTAGCACTGCCTTGCCGCTGTCGGCGATGTGTTGCAGCACCTGGTCGCCTTCCTGGTGGCCATAGCTGTCATTGATGCGTTTGAAGTCGTCGATATCCAACAGCAGGAAAGCCAGCGGTGTGCCGTCCTCGCGTGCACTGTCGAAGGCTTGCTGAGCACATTCGAAAAAGTGCCTGCGGTTACTGCTCTGGGTCAGCACGTCGGTGGTGGCCAGGCGCTGCAGTTCGCCTTCAAGCTGCTTCTTCTCGGTGATGTCTTCGGCGATACCGACAATGATTACCCGGTCGCCATCGTGCTGCTGGTTGATGTAGCACTTGTCGCTCAGCCAGCGCAGTTGCCCATCGGCATTGAGGATGCGGTACTCGCGGTCTTCCACCGCGCCCTTGAGCAGTACCTGGGCCAGGCTACGCTCGGCGAACTCGAGGTCGTCGGGGTAGATGCTGTCACGCCATTCGTTGTAGTCAGCCAGCACCAGGCTGACCGGGCGGCCGAAGATGCGCTCGTAGGCTGGGCTCACGTACAGCACCTGACGGGTTTCCCAGTCGAAGGCCCAAAGCACTGCGTTGACGCTGTCGAGCAACGAGCTGAACAGCTGATCACGCTCACTCAGGCGGGCAACCTCACCTTGGGCGTGGAGCAACGCCAGTAAAGTCTGGGCAGCTTCGGGAGGAGGGGTGCCGGGGAAAATCGTTGGAATGTTCTTGGCCATGTGCACGGAGCAGGTCTCAACGTGAAAGCGTGCGGCCAACATCCGGCCCGCCACGCAGGCGATATTCCGGATTCGAGTGGAGAGGCGGGGGCGAAGTTCCGAACGGCACGCCCCGTTGCGGGGCGTGCCGATCAACGGCGGTCAGGCGCCGGTCGGGCGCAGCGAGTAAGTCTTGAGTTGTGCTGCGAAGTCGCGCAGTGCCTGGATGCCGCTGGTTTCGGCCTCGTGTACCCAGTCTTTCATGGCAGCCAGCATGTCGTGGCCGTTGGCACTGGTGCGCGCCCAAATCTGCTGCAGGGCCAGGCGTTTTTCGTAGATGGTTTTCAGTGCCTGGCTGTGCGCGAGCATGGACTCGATGCGCACGTGGTGGCGGTCTTCCAGCAGGCTGGTTTCGCGCGAGAGCAGCCGTTTGGCACGGCGGAAGCGGTGACGCACCGAGGCGTCGACACGGGCCAGTTCCTGTTTCACCAGCGGGCCGATCACCAGCTTGCGGTACTGGGCCATGATCTGGAAGCGGTTGTTGAGGATGGCCATGGCGGTGTCCATGTCCAGGCTGGCCTTGCCGGCCACCCGGTGGGCGATGGGCGCCACGCGCTGCACCTTGGCCAGACGCAGCAGGCAGAACAGGCGGATCCACGCCCAGCCCATGTCGAACTCCCAGCGTTTGACCGAGAGCTTGGCCGAGTTGGGGTAGGTGTGGTGGTTATTGTGCAGTTCTTCACCGCCGATGATGATGCCCCAGGGCACCAGGTTGGTGGCGGCGTCGCGGCATTCGAAGTTGCGATAGCCCAGGGCATGGCCCAGGCCGTTGACCACACCGGCGGCCCAGAACGGAATCCACATCATCTGCACTGCCCAGATGGTGATGCCCAGGGTGCCGAACAGCAGCAGGTCGACCACCGCCATCAGTGCGATACCGCCCAGTTTGTAACGCGAGTACAGGTTGCGCTCGATCCAGTCATCCGGGCAGTTCTTGCCATAGATACGCAGGGTTTCGGGGTTGCGTGCCTCTTCACGGTACAGCTCGGCACCTTTACGCAGCACCGTGCCCAGGCCCTTGTACACCGGGCTGTGCGGGTCGTCGGGGGTTTCGCACTTGGCGTGGTGCTTGCGGTGGACGGCGGTCCACTCACGGGTGTTCTGCGCCGTGGTCAGCCACAGCCAGAAGCGGAAGAAGTGCTTGAGCGCGCCGTTGAGCTCCAGGGCCCGGTGCGCGGAGTAGCGATGCAGGTAGACCGTGACGCTGACAATGGTCACGTGGGTCATCAACAGAGTGATGCCGACCAGTTGCCAGGCCGACAGGTCGAGCAGGCCGTTATACCACATAGGTGCAAATACCCTCGAAATGCAGGGGGAAGGGCTGATTATCCCTTGGCGGGGAAATAAAACCAGTCAACCGTTGAGATAGGAGGTCACGACATGTTTCAGCCTTTATAATGCCCGCTCCTTTTTGATGGCCTTTCCCACCCGACATGTCTGTTTCCGTTCGCGACGCCTTGCGCATGGCTGCGCTGTATGTGGTGCTCTCGATCCTCTGGCTTGCGCTGGCGGAGGTGATGCTGCACAGCATGACTGACGACCCCTTGGCACTGACTGTGGGGCGGCAGATCAACGTGGTGGTCTGGGTGCTGCTCAGTGCCTTGCTGATCTACGTGTCGCGCGTGCGCCTGCTCAATTTCATCGGCCATGGCGCGCGTTTGCGTTGCGAAGACCGTGAACGGCTGCGCATGGCTGCCGCGGTGTTCGACAGTACCCTCGAGGGTGTGCTGGTGACCGACCGCCAAGGCCTGATCGTGCACGTCAATCGTGCCTTCATGCGCATCACCGGCTACCAGCAGGATGAGGTCATCGGCCAGCGCCCGAGCAAGTTCAAGTCGGGCCGCCATGGCCTGGCCTTCTACCAGGAAATTTTTGCCACCCTGGCCGAGAAGGGCGAGTGGAGTGGTGAAATCTGGAACCGGCGCAAAAGCGGGGAAATCTACCCGCAGTGGCAGACCATTTGCGCCATTCGTGATGACGAAGGTGAGCTCAGCCATTACGTGGCGGTGTTCAGTGACATCAGCGCCATCAAGCATTCGGAACAAGAGCTTGCCTACCTCGCCCACCACGACCCGCTGACCGGCCTGCCCAACCGCCTGCTGTTTACCGACCGGGTGGAGCAGGCATTGGCGGCGGCGCAGGCCAACAAGCGCGGTTGCGCCCTGTTGCTGCTGGACCTGGACCATTTCCAGAGCATAAACGACGGCCTGGGCCATACCATTGGCGACCAGTTGCTGAAGCTGGTAGGTGAGCGTCTGGGAGAGGTGTTGGGTAACGGCATGACCCTGGCGCGTCTGGGCGGCGACGAGTTCGGCGTGCTGGCCGAAAACTGCCAGCAGGTTGGCCAGGCGGGCAAGCTGGCGCAATGCATCATCGAGCGCATGCGTGAGCCGTTTCAGTTCGAGGGCAATCGTCTGTTCATCAGCGCCAGCGTCGGAATCAGCCTGTTCCCCAGCGATGCCTTGAGTGCCGAGCAGTTGCTGCGCAATGCCGACTCGGCGTTGTACAAGGCCAAAAGCAACGGTCGGGCCTGTTATGCGCTGTACACCGAAGAGCTGACCGCCCACGCCCAGCATCGGGTCGAGACCGCCGCCGAATTGCGTCGGGCCCTGGAGCAGGATGAACTGCGGGTGTACTTTCAGCCGGTACACGACTTGGCGACGGGCCGGCAGGTCGGGGTCGAGGCGTTGGTGCGCTGGCAGCACCCCGGGCGCGGCCTGGTACCGCCGAGTGAGTTCATCCCGATTGCCGAACGCACCGGCCTGATTGCCGAGATCGATACCTGGGTGCTGCAACAGGCCTGTCGGCAAATGGTGCAGTGGCAGGCTGAAGGCCGGCAGCTGGCATTTGTTGGGGTGAACATCTCCAGTCGCCTGTTTGGCCAGCATGAGCTGTATCGGCAGGTAGCCGAAGTGCTGCACGACACCGGCCTGGCCCCGGCCTTGCTGGAGCTGGAAGTGACCGAAAGCGCGGTGATGGAAGACCCTGAGGTGGCGCTGGAGCAACTGCACCGCTTGCGCGAACTGGGGGTGACCCTGGCCATCGACGACTTTGGCACCGGGTATTCGTCACTGCTGCGGCTCAAGCGTTTGCCGGTGCAGAAGTTGAAAATCGACCAAGGGTTTGTGGCTGGGTTGCCAGTGGATGAGGACGACATCGCCATTGTGCGGGTGATCATCGCCTTGGCCCGTAGCATGGGTATGCAGGTGCATGCCGAGGGCATCGAGCAGGCGGAACAGGCCAGCTTCCTGTTGCAGGAGGAGTGCCAGTTGGGGCAAGGGTACTGGTTCGGGCGGCCAGTGCCGGCTGCGGATCTTCGCTGGGATTGAGACCGGGCTGCAAAGCAGCCCTCAGATTTCAACGCTTGTTCAAACCCTTCGCCAGGCGGTCCCCTACCAGCTGGATCAACGCCACTAACGCTACCAGCATGGCGATCACGGTCAGCATGATCTGGCTGTCGAAACGCTGGTAGCCATACCGATAGGCGATATCCCCCAGCCCGCCGGCACCAATCGCCCCGGCCATCGCCGACGAGTTGATCAAGGTCACCAAGGTAATGGTGAAGCCCCCGACGATCCCCGGCAGCGCCTCGGGCAACAGTACATGCCAGACGATGTGCCAGCGCCGGCAGCCCATGGCCTGTGCGGCTTCCACCAGACCATGGTCGACCTCACGCAGGCTGACCTCGGCAATCCGCGCAAAGAACGGTGTGGCGGCAATGGTCAGCGGCACCACTGCCGCCCACACACCATAAGTGGTACCCACCACCAGGCGGGTGAAAGGAATCAGCGCAACCATCAGGATCAGAAACGGAATCGAGCGGAACAGGTTGACGAAGGCGCCCAGCACCCGGTTCAGCGGCCGCGCCTCGAAGATCCCACCCTTGTCGCTGGTGACCAGCAGCACCGCCATGGGTACACCCACCAGCAGGGCGATCAGTGACGAAACCCCAACCATCAGCAGCGTATCAAGCAAGCCTTCCAGCAGGCGATCAAACCACATGGCCCAATACCTCCACGTCCTCGGCCCAACGGCGGGCACGTTCCAGCAATTGATGGGTGTCGTGCGGCGAGTGTTGCACCGAGAGGATGAGTTGCCCCAAGGCATGTTCGCCGATGGTTTCCACGCCGCCCTGCAGCAGACGCACACGCCCGCCCAGGTCGTTGAACAGGGCAGACAGCTCTGGCTCGCCAAGCACCGTCAGTTTCAGCACTACGGCGCTGTTGCCGCTCGCCGGGTGGGCCTGGAGGCTGGCTTGCAGTGCGGCGGGTAGCTTGGCCTGCAAAGGGGCGAGCAGGGTGCGGGTAACCTCGTGACGAGGTGAACCAAACACCCGCCAGACCTCGCCCTGCTCGACCACTGCGCCGCGTTCCAGCACCACAACCCGGTGGCAGATGTCGCGAATCACCGCCATTTCGTGGGTGATCAGCACGATGGTCAGGCCCAGGCGCTGGTTGATATCGCGCAGCAGCTCCAGGATCGAGGCGGTGGTTTCCGGGTCCAGCGCCGAGGTGGCCTCGTCGCACAGCAGGATCTCGGGGGTGTGCACCAGTGCCCGGGCAATGCCCACGCGCTGTTTCTGCCCGCCGGACAGTTGCGCCGGGTACACGTGATGTTTTTCCTGCAGGCCGACCAGTTCCAGCAACTCGCGCACCTTGCGCTGGCGTTCGGCTTTTGCCACGCCGGCGACTTTCAACGGCAACTCGACGTTCTGCCACACGGTCTTGGCCGACATCAGGTTGAAGTGCTGGAAGATCATGCCGATGCGCCGGCGCAGGGCCACAAGCTGGTCCTCATTGAAAGGCGCGATATCCACCTGGTCGATCAATACGCGGCCCTGGCTGGGTTGCTCCAGGCGGTTGATGGTGCGCAGCAGTGATGACTTACCGGCGCCGCTGCGGCCGATGATGCCGAAGATCTCGCCATGGCGGATGTTCAAGTCGATGCCTTGCAACGCCGGCTGCGCCTGGCCCGGGTAGGTCTTGCCCAGGCCGATGAAGCGCACGTGGGCTTCATTGACCTCGGGGCGCAGGGCCTGTTCCCTGGCCATTGGCGGCAGTGCTTGGGGTGTAGGCGCCCTGAGCGCGCTGGCCTGGCTCATTTCAGCCTTCCCAGCCGGCTTGGTAGAGCTTGCCGTGAGCTTTGTTCAACGCAGCGCGCACCGCTGGCGAATGCTGGTAGATGTCGACGAACTTGGCCAGGCGTGGATCGTCCTTGCTTTGCGGGCGAATGACGAACTGGATCACGTATTCCTTGTTTTCCAGCCCATCGAACAGCAACGCCGAGGTGGCATCGAAGGTGTTGGCCAGGCGGATGTAGGCCGGGTAACCCTGCACCAGGTCGGCGTCGTCGTAGGCACGTACCAGTTGCACCGCCTCGACCTGAAGGATCTTCAGCTTTTTAGGGTTGGCGACGATGTCATCCTCGGTGGCCTTGTAGCCCACGCCGGGCTTCAGGGTGATCAACCCGGCCTTGGCCAGCAGCAGCAGGCCACGGCCGCTGTTGATCGGGTCGTTGGCGATGGCCACGCTGGCGCCTTCAGGCAGCTCGGCAAAGCTTTTGTACTTTTTCGAGTACAGGCCAACGTTGTTGATGATGCCCGGGGCGTAAGGCACGAGGTTGAAGCCTGCAGCAGCCTTGGCGTTTTCCAGGAAAGGGATGTGCTGGAAGTAGTTCGCGTCGATGTCGCCGCTGTTGAGGCTGACATTGGGCGCAATCCAGTCGCTGAACTCGATCAGCTTCACTTCCAGGCCTTGCTTGTGGGCTTCTTCAACCGCGGCTTCCAGCGGAATGGCAAAGGCCGAGGTGGTGCCGATCTTCAACGGCTCGGCAGCAAGGGTACCGGCGCACAGGCCGAGGGTGATGGCAATGGCCGCGACGGGCCGGAACAGTTTCTCAAGCATGGTGCAGGGCTCCAGTCGGGGTAGGGGTAAAGCGGTAAGCCGAGCCAGGGTGGTCGGCGGGTAAGTGCGGGTGGTCGGTATGGAACAGTTTTTCGCGCAGGGTGCCTTCGGTGTAGGCAGTCTTGTAGCGGCCACGCTGCTGAAGTTGCGGGATGACCAGCTCGACGAAGTCCTCGAAGCTTTCCGGGGTGACGGTGCGGGTCAGGTTGAAACCGTCCAGGCCGGTTTCATCGATCCACGCGATCAACTGCTCGGCCACCTGTTCAGGCGCGCCGACCAGGGTTACGTAGCGGCCGCCCAGGGCGTGCTGTTGCAACAGGCGCCGGCGGGTCCAGGCGTTGTCTTGCAACTGGCGCGTGGCTGACTGGATGGCGTTGCCCTGGTTGAAGGCAATGGGTTCGTCCAATTCATAGGCGGCGAAGTCGATGCCAGTGGACGCGGCGAAGTGCGCGACGCCCGCTTCGGCGCTGGCGTGGCGCAGGTACTCGGCGTGTTTGGCCTGGGCCAGTTGCTCGGTGGCCGCAACGATCACCGTGATGCCCATGAACACTTTGACTGCCTGCGGGTCGCGGCCGGCGGCCTGGGCGGCCGCGCGAACCTTGTCGACCTGGGCGCGGGTGGCTGCCTTGTCTTGGCCACTGATGAACACGCATTCGGCATGGTTGCCGGCGAAGGCCAAGCCACGCGGCGAGCTGCCGGCCTGGAACAGCACCGGGGTGCGCTGCGGTGAGGGCTCGCACAGGTGGTAGCCTTCGACCTTGTAGAACTCGCCCTGGTGCTGAACCTTGCGCACCTTGTCGGGCGTGGCATAGACGCGATGCTCGCGGTCGGCGACCACTGCGTCATCGGCCCAACTGCCTTCCAGCAGCTTGTACAACACCTGCAGGTATTCATCGGCCTGATCGTAGCGGCGATCATGCGCCGGTTGCTGCGCCAGGCCCATGGCCCGGGCAGCGCTGTCGAGGTAGCCGGTGACAATGTTCCAGCCCACCCGGCCATTGCTCAGGTGGTCGAGTGTGGAAAGTCGCCGGGCGAACAGGTACGGCGCCTCGTAGGTGAGGTTGGCGGTAAGGCCAAAACCCAGGTGACGAGTGACTGCAGCCATGGCGGAGACCAGCAGCAGCGGGTCGTTGACAGGCAGCTGGATCGACTCCTTGAGGGTGACGTCCAGAGACTGGCCGTAGATGTCGTAGGTGCCGACGATGTCGGCAATGAAAAGCCCGTCGAACAGACCCCGCTCCAGCAGGCGTGCCAGGTTGGTCCAGTAGTCCAGGGTCTTGTACTGGGTTGAAGTGTCCCGTGGGTGGGTCCACAGTCCGTGGTTGATGTGCCCGATGCAGTTCATGTTGAAGGCATTGAGCAGAATCTGCTTGGCCATCAGATGGTCCCCCGGCGTGGCGGGTTGGCATCGTTGAGGTAGTAGTTGCCGATGGCGTGGTACTTCCAGCGCACCGGGTCGTGCAGGGTGTGCACGCGAGCGTTGCGCCAGTGGCGGTCGAGGTTGTGTTCGGCCAATGTTGCCTGGCTGCCGCCCAGTTCGAACAGGGTGGTACCGGCGGTGAGGGAAACTTCGGTGCTGATGGCGCGTGCTTCGGCCACGGCAATGGAGGCGGCGGCAACGTTGTCGGCAGTGCTGTCGTCGCGTGCGCGGTCGAGGTATTCGCCTGCGCGCTCCAGCAGGGCTTCGGCCGCGTGCAAGCGGATCGCCAGATGGCCGAAACTTTTCAGCGTCAGCGGGTCATCCGTGGCCTTGTCCAGGCCGGAGTCGACCCACGGACGGCTGCGGGTGCGCACGAAGTGCAGGGCGTCTTCATAGGCGGCGCGGGCAATGCCGGTGTCGATGGCGGCATGGAGGATCTGCGCCAGCGGGCCAACCGGGGTGGGGCGCTCGAAGGCGCTCTGGAACGGCACCACGTCCGCTGCGCTGACGTACACGTTATCGAACACCACCGAACCGCTGCCGGTGGTGCGCTGGCCGAAGCCGCTCCAGTCGTCGATCACCTGCAGCCCCTGGCTGTCGGCCGGGACGAAGGCCAACTGTTGTATGCCTTGTTCATCCACGACCGAGGTTGGAATGCGTTGGGCATAGATGGCGCCTGTGGAATAGAACTTGCGCCCGTTGATGCGGAAACCGTCGCCGTCACGGCTCAGGCGGGTGGTGCGCTCGTGGGCGGTCTTGGTGCCCAGCTCGGCCAGGGCATTGCCGAAACGGCGGCCGGCCAGTACCTCGGTGTACAGGCGCTGTTGCTGTTCGGGGCTGCCGTTTACCCGCAGCACTTCCAGACCGTAGAAATGATTCTGCGGAATCTGCCCGAGCGAACCGTCGGCCTGCGCGATACGGGCGATGACCTTGGCCAGGGTGACGTTGGATACGCCGGCACCGCCGAAGGCTTTGGGCACGCTGATGGCCCACAGGCCGGAGCGGGTGAACAGCTCGAGTTCGGCCAGCGGCAGGCGGCGCTCGCGGTCGCGCAAGGCGCTGTCGCGGCGCAGTTGCTGGGCGATGTCTTCGGCGACGGCCAGGGCTTGGGCGTCGTTGGTGATGATAGCGATTGTCATGGAGTTCTCCGGGGGCCGCTTTGTGGCCCTTCGCGGGCTTACCCGCTCCCACAGGTGAAGTGATGCCCGTTCAGGCGGTGGCAATCCTGTGGGAGCGGGCAAGCCCGCGAAGGGCTGCGCAGCAGCCCCAAAGGCAGCAAATCAGATCCAGGAATGCCGTGCAGGCAGTGTGCCGTTAAGGTGGTAAGCGCCCACCGCGTGGTACTTCCAGCGCACCGGGTCGTGCAGGGTGTGCACCCGAGCGTTTCGCCAGTGGCGGTCGAGGTTGAACTCGGCAAGGGTGGCGCGGCTGCCGGCCAGCTCGAACAGCTTTTCGCTGGCCTGCAGGGCAATTTCGGTAGTCAGCACCTTGGCCTCGGCCACCGCAATCGAGGCACGTGCCGCACTGGCTGCGTCGATAGGCGCAGCATTGACCTCGTCGAGTACCCGAGCGGCTTTGCGCAGCAGCGCTTCGGCGGCGTGCAGCTCGAGTTTCAGGCGGCCGATGTCGGCAATTACATAAGGGTCGTCACTGGCACGGTCGACGTTGGCTTCAATCCACGGCCGGGACTTTTCGCGCACGAAGGTGATCGCATCATCGATAGCTGCTTCGGCGATGCCAGCGTCGATCGCCGCCTGGATCAGCTGCGAAGCGGCGCCCTGAATGTTGGGGATATCGCGCTGGCGCCAGTTGTCGATTACCAGTTCCGCGTCTACCGGCACCTGGTCCAGCAGCACAGTACCGCTGGCGGTGGTGCGCTGGCCGAACCCGGACCAGTCATCGACAATGCGCAAGCCCGGGCTTCCCCGGCGCACGAATGCCAGGCGCTGGCGGCCTTCGTCGTCGAGGGCTTTTACCGCCACCCAGTGGGCGAACAAGGCACCGGTGGAGTAGAACTTTTCGCCACTTATGCGGTAGCTGTCGCCGGCGCGCGTGATTCGGGCCTTGAGGGTGAGGGTATCCCTGGTGCCACGTTCAGGCCCGGCATTGCCGATGCGCCAGCCGTCGAGCACGCTGCGGAAGATCAGCGCTTGCTGCGCCTCGCTGGCCGTCAGGCGCAGCAGTTGCAGCATGCCGAACTGGTTCTGCGGGATCTGCCCCAGGGCGGGGTCGGCGGCGCTGATCAGGCGGAACACTTCGGCGACGGTTGCGAACGATACGTCGGGGCCACCGTAGGCCTTGGGTACGCTGATGCTGCCAAGACCGCTGCGGGTAAACAGTTCGATTTCGGCCCAGGGCAGTTTGCGTTGCTGGTCGCGCCGGGCAGCTTGCTCACGGGCGACCTTGGCCAGTTCGCGGGCCGCTTGCAGGGCTTCGGCGTCGTTGCGCAGTACCTTGGCCGGCAGCAGCGGGGGCGAGCTGTCGAGATCGCTATGGAATTGGGTGTTGGCTTGGCTGGGCATCAGTGCCGCTCCTTGGCTGCACTCAATGCCCTGGCGTTACGCACTGGGGTGATTGTGATCCTGACCATTCCTGACCTCACAAAATAGTTATGTCGCTACAGCTGATCGCGACAGATGTGTGCTGGTCCGGTGGTCCGGTTTATATACCCTAATGATTTATAAAAATTTTATGAACTAACTTTTTGGAATATTTATAGAAGGGGGGATTTGTTATGGGCGTGCTGGCCTCTTCGCGGGTAAACCCGCTCCTACACATGCCTCAAGATCTGTGCATTCGCTGTAGGAGCGGGTTTACCCGCGAAAGGGCCGGAACAGGTTTACTCGGAGGCCGCAGTCCCGAGGAACTTGCGCAAGAACTGCCGGGTACGTTCTTCCTTCGGCGCCGCGAACAGCGCCTTGGCCTCGCCCTGCTCCACGATCACGCCCTTGTCGAAGAAGATCACCCGGTTCGCCACGTCCCGGGCAAAGCTCATCTCGTGGGTGACGATGATCATGGTGCGCTTTTCCTCGGCCAGGCCGCGGATGGTCGCCAACACTTCACCGACCAGCTCCGGGTCCAGCGCCGAGGTCGGTTCGTCGAACAGGATTACCTCTGGTTCCATGGCCAGGGCACGGGCGATGGCCACGCGTTGCTGCTGGCCGCCGGACAGGCGCCGTGGGTAGGCGTCTTCCTTGCCCGCCAGGCCGACTTTGGCCAGCAGGCGCCGGCCAAGCTCAATGGCCTGTTCGCGAGGCGTCTTCTTGACGATCACCGGCCCCTCGATCACGTTCTCCAGGGCAGTGCGATGGGGGAACAGGTTGAAGTTCTGGAACACGAACCCGGCCTGCTGGCGCAAACGGCGAATCGCACCCTGCTGCCCGCCCAAAGGGCGGTTGGCATCGATGCTGATGGCGCCGATCTGGATCTGCCCGGCATCGGGGGTTTCCAGCAGGTTAAGGCAGCGCAAGAAGGTGGTTTTGCCCGAGCCACTGGGGCCGATGATGGCCACCACTTCACCGGGCTGCACGGTCAGGTCGATACCGTTGAGCACGGTCTGGCCCTTGAACCGCTTGGTCAGGCCTTTGACTTCAATCATGCTCAATGCTCCTGGTCATGCTGGTTGACCCGCGCTTCCATGCGGTTCTGGAAGTGCGCAAGGACGCTGCACAGCACCCAGTAGATGACCGCGACCGCCACGTACATGGTGAACACTTCGAACGTGCGCGCAGTAATCAGCTGGGCTTGGCGGAACAGCTCGGGCACCTGGATGGTTGCCGCCAGGGCAGTGTCCTTTACCAGCGAGATGAAGCTGTTGCCCAGCGGTGGCAGCGCGGTGCGCAAGGCCTGTGGCAGGATCGCCCGGCGCATGGCTTGCACGCGGGTCATGCCGATGCTGGCGGCTGCTTCCCACTGGCCCCGGTCGATCGAGGAAATGGCTGCGCGCAGGATCTCGCAGATGTAGGCCGCCATGTTCAGCGACAGGCCGATCAGCGAAGCGGGGATCGGGTCGAGCTCGATGCCGATTTGCGGCATGCCGAAATAGATGACGAACAGCTGCACCAGCAGCGGCGTGCCGCGGAAGAACGACACGTAGACCCGCGCCAGCCAGTTCAGCGGCAGAATCTTCGACAGCCGCATCAGCGCCAGGGCAAAGCCCAGCACCAGACCGAAGAACATGCCGCCGACACTGAGCAGCACCGTATAACCCGCGCCCTTCAGCAGGAAGGGCGCGGAATCGACAACGAGTTGCAGGCTTTCAGCGATCATTTGGTGACATCGGCACCGAAGTACTTCTCGGACAGCTTGGCCAGCGTGCCGTCAGCTTTTAGCTTGTCGATGGCCTTGTTGATAGCTGCCAACAGTTCCGGCTCACCTTTGCGCAGGGCCACGCCGCTTTCCAGGCGCGAGAAGGCATCGCCAGCAAGTTGGGTGTCCTTGGCTTTTTGCGCGTATTCCAGCGCCGCCAGGCGGTCGATCAGGATGGCGTCGATACGGCCGTTGCGCAGGTCAGCGAACTTGCTTGGGTCGTCTTCATAGGTGCGCACATCGGCTTGCGGCACGTCTTTTTTCACCCACTGTTCGTAGTTGGTGCCAAGGCCTACGCCGACCTTTTTGCCGGCCAGGTCCTGTGCGCCCTTGATGTTCAGCTGCTCGGCTTTCTTCTTCAGGATCAGTGCCTGGATGCCGGAGACAGTGTAGGGCTCGGAGAAGTCGTACTTTTTCTTGCGCTCCTCGGAAATGGTCACCTGATTGACCACTACATCCAGGCGTTTGGATTCCAGCGCGGCGAGGATACCGTCCCACTTGGTCGGCTGGATCTTGGCCTTGACCCCCAGCTCCTTGGCCAGCAGCTCAGACAGCTCCACTTCGAAGCCGGTCAGTTTGCCGTTTTCGTCCTGGAAGCTGAATGGCGGGTAGGTGCCCTCGAGGCCGACGTTGATGACGCCTTTTTCCTGAATGGTCTTCAATTGCTCGCCGGCGAAAGCCTGGCTGAGCAGGCCGGCACCCAGCAGGAGGGCCAGGCTGGCGTTGAGTAGCGGTTTGGCGAATTTCGACATGTCAGAGCCCCGCGCTTGTTGTCTAGGTAGTGAGGTGGCGACTATAGGGTTGGCTGATTAGGCCGGGAAATACTAAAAAATAACTTTAATATTCCTTTTTTGATTTGCGCCAGGTGCTGGCTGCTTTGAGGGTAGGCGACGATACCCACTCCGTCATCGCGGCTTATGCCTGACTTAGTGCAGGATGGAATAAAGCGTTGTTTTTTCCAAGCCTCAGATTTGCCGTAAAGTGGGTTGCAGCAGGCAGGTTCAGCCTTTTCGCGGGCCTGGCAACAAAATCAGATGGCCTATACGGCAGGAGAACACCGTGAGCGAACAACCTTCATCCGCGCATTGGCAGTTGCAGAGCATTGTCACTGGCCTGCGCGGGGCCCGTGAGCAATGGCGCACCCGTAATGGCCGCAGTATTGGCGAGCAGGGCGGGCGCGAGCTGCCGTCGCGTGAAGCGATGCGACAGATTCTGGAGCAACTGTGCGGGGCGCTGTTCCCCATGCGCCTGGGGCCAGTCGACCTGCGCGAAGAAAGTGAAGACTTCTACGTCGGCCATACCCTGGATGCCGCGCTGACCGCCTTGCTGGCCCAGGCTCGTCTTGAACTTCGCTACGCGGCACGGCAAAGCAAGGCTGAGCTGGCGGGCGTCGACGCCCGTGCGCTGAGCCTGATCCAGGGCTTTGCAGCTGCGCTACCGGAACTGCGCGTTCTGCTCGACACCGATGTGCTGGCCGCCTACCACGGCGACCCGGCAGCGCGCAGCGTCGATGAAGTGCTGCTGTGCTACCCGGGCATCCTGGCGATCATCCATCACCGGCTGGCACACCACCTGTACAAGGCTGGGCTGCCGCTGCTGGCGCGGATCAGTTCGGAGCTGGCGCATTCGGCCACCGGTATCGACATTCACCCGGGGGCGCAGATCGGCCCGAGCTTCTTCATCGATCATGGTACGGGTGTGGTCATTGGTGAAACCGCGATCATCGGCGAGCGCGTGCGCATCTACCAGGCGGTGACCCTGGGCGCCAAGCGTTTCCCCAGCGATGAGTCGGGTACGCTGCATAAAGGCCTGCCACGCCACCCGATCGTCGAGGACGATGTGGTGATCTATGCCGGGGCCACGGTGCTGGGGCGTATTACCATCGGTAAGGGTTCGACCATTGGCGGTAATGTGTGGCTGACGCGCAGTGTGCCGGCTGAAAGCAACATTACTCAGGCCAACCTGCAACTGGATTGCCAGGACAAGAACTGATCCCGCATTGCGATTGCCTTGCTGGCCTCTTCGCGGGCAAGCCCGCGCCTACGACGGACGTACCAGATGTAGGTGCGGGTTTACCCGCAAGAGGCCGGAACAGGACGACACCAATCGGCGCCCCAATTCGCATTGAAATCCGATCCATGTTTAACTTGAACGCTTGTTCAATGAAAAACGCTGGTCCGCTGCCGGTGTTCAACAGGAGGATTCCTTTGCTGAACCCGTTCATTCCGAACCTCACGTCATTCGACGAGGTGCACGCCCTATGAGTGCACCGAACCCTTCCGCTGCCAACGGCAAAATCCGCATGAACCCCCCGGTGTTCTACTTTGCGGCGAGTTTCATCCTCATCTTTGGCCTGGTAGTCATCTCCAACCCGCAAGCCGCAGGTGACTGGTTGCTGGCGGCGCAGAACTGGGCGGCCAACACGGTCGGCTGGTACTACATGCTGGCGATGACGCTGTACCTGGTCTTCGTGGTGGTCACCGCCTTGTCTGGCTACGGCAAGATCAAACTCGGTGCCGACCACGACGAACCCGAGTTCAGCTACCTGTCGTGGGCCGGCATGCTGTTCGCCGCCGGCATCAGCATCACGCTGTTCTTCTTCTGTGTCTCCGAACCGCTGACCCACATGCTGCAACCGCCCCAAGGCGAAGCCGGCACGGTCGAGGCCGGGCGCCAGGCGATGCAGATCCTGTTCCTGCACTGGGGCCTGCATGGCTGGGGGGTGTTCGCCTTCGTCGGCATGGCATTGGCCTATTTCGCCTACCGACACAACCTGCCGCTGGCCCTGCGTTCGGCGCTGTACCCGCTGATTGGCAAGCGCATCAACGGCCCGATCGGTTATGCGGTGGATGGCTTCGGCATCATCGCCACGGTGTTCGGCCTGGGCGCCGACATGGGCTTTGGGGTGCTGCATCTGAACGCGGGCCTGGACTACCTGTTCGGCATCAGCCACAGCCAGTGGGTGCAGGTGATCCTCATCACCCTGATGATGGGCGCGGCTGTGGCCGTAGCCGTGGCCGGGGTGGAGAAGGGGGTGCGGGTGATGAGCGACATCAACCTGTTCCTGGCCTGTGCGCTGCTGCTGTTCGTGCTGTTCGCCGGGCCTACCCAGCACCTGTTCAACACACTGATCCAGAACCTGGGCGACTACCTGGGTGCGTTGCCGCGCAAGAGCTTCGACGTGTATGCCTATGGTGAAAACCGTGGCTGGCTGGGCGGCTGGACAGTGTTCTACTGGGCCTGGTGGATTGCCTGGGCGCCGTTCGTGGGCCTGTTCATCGCCCGCATCTCCCGTGGCCGTACCATCCGCGAGTTCGTCTTTGGCGTGCTGCTGATTCCGCTGGGCTTCACCCTGGCGTGGATGTCGATCTTCGGCAACAGTGCCTTGGACCAGGTGATCAACCACGGCATGACCGCACTGGGCCAGTCGGCGCTGGACAACCCGTCGATGAGCCTGTACCTGCTGCTGGAAACCTACCCCTGGAGCAAGGCAGTCATCGCCACCACGGTGTTCATCAGCTTCGTGTTCTTCGTCACCTCGGCCGACTCGGGCACCGTGGTGCTGTCGACCTTGTCGGCCAAGGGCGGTGACGCTGATGAGGATGGGCCGAACTGGCTGCGTATCTTTTGGGGGGCGATGACTGCACTGATCACCAGTGCGCTGTTGTTCGCTGGCAGCATCGATTCGCTGAAGTCGGCAGTGGTGCTGACGTCGCTGCCGTTCTCGCTCATTCTGCTGTGCATGATGTGGGGGCTGCACAAGGCGTTCTACCTGGAGTCGCAGCGGCAGATCGCGCAGATGCACTCGCTGGCCCCGTTCGCCCAGTCACGTCGCGGCCGTGGCGGCTGGCGCCAGCGCCTGAGCCAGGCGGTGCACTTCCCGTCACGTGATGAGGTGTACCGTTTCATGGATGATGTGGTGCGCCCGGCGATTGCCGATGTGCGTGAAGTGTTCGAGCAGAAAGGCCTGGTGCTGATTACCCAGGACGACCCTAGCCATGACAACGTCAGCCTGAAGATTGGCCATGGCGAGGAACAGCCGTTCATTTACCAAGTGCAGATGCGTGGCTATTTCACACCATCGTTCGCCTTGGGGGGGCTGGGTACGCAGGAGTTGAAGAACCGCCGCTATTACCGGGCGGAGGTGCACCTGAGCGAAGGCAGCCAGAACTATGACCTGGTGGGCTACAGCAAGGAGCAGATCATCAACGACATCCTCGACCAGTACGAGCGGCACATGCAGTACCTGCACCTGGTGCGCTGACCAAGCTCTCCTGGCCTGGGCTCTTCGCAGGCAAGCCCGCGAAGAGCCCAGGACAGGCAACCGCTAGTAGGGTGCATCCCCAAGGATGGTCGCCCGGTGCATCACCCGCCGGTTCGGCCGGTAATCATCCACCGCAAAATGCTGGGTCACGCGGTTGTCCCAGAACGCCACGTCATGCTCCTGCCAACGCCAGCGAATGCTGAACTCCGGTCGCGTCGCATGGGCGAACAGCAGCCTCAGCAGCGCATCGCTTTCCAGTTCGCTCAGTTCATTGATGCGTGTAGTGAACCCTTCATTGACGAACAACGCCTTGCGCCCGCTCACCGGATGCGTGCGCACCACCGGGTGCGACAGCGGTGGGTTGTTGCGCCGGGTGGCCTCCCAGCGCGTCAGGTCTTCCGGCGTGGTGCCAAAGCGCTCCAGCGGGAACGACTTGGTGAAGTCGTGGGTAGCGGTCAGCCCGTCCAGCATTTCACGCAGCGGCGCCGACAAAGCCTCGAAGGCCGCAATGCCGCTGGCCCAAAGGGTATCGCCACCGTAAGCAGGCAATTGCTTGGCGCTGAGTACCGCGCCCAGTGCCGGGGTCGGCAAAAAGGTCACGTCGGTGTGCCACACGGCGTTGTCGCGCACATCGGTAACCGCCGTGTCGAGCACCAGCACCTGCGGGGTGTCCGGCACGTTGGGGTAAATCGGGTGGATGTGCAGGTCGCCGAAGCGTGCGGCAAAGCGCGCCTGCTGTTCCGGGTTGATCGGCTGGTCACGGAGGAACAGCACCTGGTGCTGGAGCAGTGCCTGTTCGATGGCATCGCGCTCTTCTGCGCTGATATCGCGGCTGATGTCCACGCCGCTGATCTGGGCGCCGAGTGCTGGGCTTAGGGGAGTGATGGTCAGGCTCATGTCGGTCTCTTCAATCGGGCGCCAGTGTGCTGGCGTGGACAATGGAATTCAGTGAATCTGCCCATGCCAGGGCACCAGCTTGCGTTGCAGGGCACGCAGGCTCATTTCCAGAGCGAAGGCGATCAGGGCGATCAGCAGGATGCCCAGCACCACCACGTCGGTGACCAGAAACTGCGCCGCCGATTGCACCATGAAGCCCAGGCCGCTGGTGGCGGCGATCAGTTCAGCGGCCACCAGGGTCGACCAGCCGACCCCCAGGCCAATGCGGATGCCGGTAAGGATGTCAGGCAATGCACTGGGCAAAATGACGTGGCGGATCAGTTGGGCCTTGGTTGCGCCCAGCGACTGCGCCGCGCGCAGCTTGGCCGGATCTACCGTGCGCACACCGGTGGCTGTGGCAATGGCGATGGGGGCGAAGATTGCCAGGTAGATCAGCAGCACTTTCGACAACTCGCCGATACCGCACCAGATGACGATCAGCGGCAGGTAGGCCAGCGGCGGGATGGGCCGGTAGAACTCGATCAGCGGGTCGAGAATGCCGCGGGCTACGCGGTTGTAGCCGATAGCGATGCCGACTGGTATTGCGGTCAGGGTCGCAGCCACCAGCGCCAGGCCGATGCGGCCCAGGCTTGCGCCCAGGTGCTGCCACAGGCTGGCATCCATGTAGCCTTGGGTCAGCAAGGCCCATGCCTTGGCCAGGATGTCACCGGGCGAGGGCAGGAACAGGGGCTCTACCCAACCGGCAGCCGTCACCAGCCACCAGACCAGTAGCAGGCTGGCCAGGGTCAGGGTGCTGATCCAGCGGGTGGACAGTGGGCGGCGTAGCGTGGCGGCTGGCCGGGTTTGGGTGTTGTGTTTGCCGGCGACCGGCAGGTCCAGGCTGCTCATGCGCGCTCCTGCAGGCTTTGGCGTTGGGAAAACACCCGCGCCAGCACATGCTCGCGGGTTTCGATGAAGGCTGGATCGGACTTGATGGCCCGGGCCGATTCGCCAGCGGCATAGCGCTGGCCGAAGTTCAGCTGCAGGCGTTCCACTACGCGTCCCGGGTTGGGCGCCAGCAGTACCAGTTCGCTGGCGAGGAACACCGCTTCTTCGATGTCGTGGGTAATCAGGAACACCGGCTTGGCGGTGCGTTGCCAAACTTGCAATAGCAGCTCTTGCATCTGCTCACGGGTGAAGGCATCGAGGGCACCGAACGGTTCATCCATCAGCAGTACCCGAGGGTCAGCCGCCAGCGCCCGGGCAAGGCCCACGCGCTGCTTCTGGCCACCGGACAATTGCCAGATACGCCGTTCGCCGAAGCCATCGAGGTCGACCAGGGTGAGCATTTCGCGGGCCTTGGCCTCACGCTGGGCGCGGGGTACGCCGGCCAGTTCGAGGCCGAAGGCGACGTTGCCCAGCACGTTCTGCCATGGCAGCAGGGCATCGTCCTGGAACACCACGCCGCGTTCTGCACCGGGGCCCTGCACCGGCACACCATCGAGGGTGATGTGACCGCCACTGGGGGCGACGAAGCCGGCGATCAGGTTGAGCAGTGAGGTCTTGCCGCTGCCGGAAGGCCCCAGGGCCACCAGCAGTTGGCGTGGTCCCAGGCTCAGGTTGATGTCGGCCAGCACCGGGGTGCTGGCGCCTGGGTACTGTGCGCTGATGCGCTCCAGCTCGAGCAAGGCCATGACGGGCTCCGGATCAGTTTGGAAGGAACTTGGCGCTGACGTACGGCGAGTAGTCCGGCAGCACTGCTTCGACTTTGCCTTGCTGCTTGAGGAAGTTGGCGGTGTCCGTCAGCGCTTGGGTGGTCGGCGCGCCCAGGGCGTTGGCCTGGTCAGCGGCCAGCGGGTAGACGTTGCCCTCCAGCAGCACCGGGATGTCGCTGGCCTTGGCACCGGACAGCTTCACCAGCTTGTCTACGTTGCCCTTGTCGGCCAGCCAGGCTTTCGGGTCTTTGCGGTAGTCGGCGTAGGCATCAAGGGTGACTTTGGCAAAGGCCTTGACCACATCAGGGTGTTTCTCGGCGAAGTCCTTGCGCACGATCCAGGCATCGAAGGTAGGCGCGCCTTTCTGGGCCAGTTCGCCGGAGGTGATCAGGACCTTGCCGTTTTCCTTGGCCACGCCCAGGGCCGGGTCCCACACGTAGGTCGCATCGATGTCGCCGCGCTTCCAGGCGGCAATGATGGCCGGCGGCGCCAGGTTGAGAATCTGTACCTTGGAAGGGTCGATATTCCAGCTTTTCAGTGCCGCAAGCAGGCTGTAATGCCCGGTGGACACGAACGGGACGGCGACCTTCTTGCCGATCAGGTCTTGCGGCGACTTGATGCTGTCACGGGCCACCAACGCTTCACCCGCGCCAATCTGGGTGGCGATGAGGAAGGTTTCAACCGGCAGCTTGCGGGTGGCGGCAGCGGCCAGCGGGCTGGAGCCCAGGTAGCCGATCTGCACGTCGCCGCTGGCCACGGCAGTGATCACGTCTGCGCCGTTATCAAATTTGCGCCAGTCGATGCTGGCCTTGCTGGCTTTTTCGTAGTCGCCATCGACCTGTGCCACTTTGGCCGGGTCGACAGTGGTCTGGTAGGCCACTGTCAGGTCGGCTGCCTGGGCCAACCAGCTGGTGCTGGCGAGGGTCAGGGCGGCGAACAGGCGCAGCGGAGCGTGCGGGATCATGGTTGAACCTCTCGTCAGGCAAGTCGGGTTGGATGACGAGAAGGCTAAATGATCTAAGAAAATTAAAATAAATAACTTTTTTGCATTAGCTTAGGAGCCAAACGCTTTAAAGCCATGACCCGTGACGAAGCCAGAGGTGGCTGCAAGACCCTATAGAACGATTTGGCATTAGGTTATGAGCAAACGTTTGCAAATAACCAAAAGTTATTAAATGAGTCGCAGCTACAACGAATGGCAGTAAAGGTTCCTAATATATTCCTTAAAAGTCTTACAAATTCATAAAACAGTCATTTTGGATTTATAGGATTGTCATTATCCTGTAGCGCAGGTGGCGTCTTAGACCAAAGTCGCGAAACGTTTAGAAACGATTGACTTAACAGTCACGCTTTGGGACTAAATCGCCCATCCCGGTGAGCGGGGCATCAGACCCCTCCGCCAGAGATACACAAAAATTAGAACGTAGAGGAGCAAAACATGTACAAGTCCAGCCTGGCTCTGGCCGTGGCACTGGGGGTTCTCGCCCAACAAGCAGGCGCTGCCGGTTTCGTTGAGGACAGCAAACTGTCGCTCAGCTCGCGCACCATGTACTTCAACAACGACAACCGTGAAGATCACGCAAAACCGGGTGCGGAGCGCCCGGATCAGCGTGAGTCGGGCCAGGGCTTCAAGCTCGACTACATCTCGGGCTTTACCCAAGGCACCGTAGGCTTTGGTGTTGATGCCCAAGCGCTGTGGGGTATTCACCTGGATGGTGGCGAGGGTTACCACAAGTCCGGCTTCTTCCCGGATGACGGCAAAGGTTCTGCAGCCCAGTGGGCTCGTTTCGGTGCCAATGCCAAGGCGCGCTTCTCCAAGACCGAAGCGCATTTCGGTAGCGCGCTCGCACCGAACCTGCCGATCCTGGTTTCCAACGATGGTCGTCTGCTGCCACAAACCTTCGAGGGTGGCACCATCCAGTCGAAGGAAATCGACAACCTGACCATCAACGCGGGTCAGCTGACCCACGCCATGGGCCGTGCTTCGAGCAACCGTACCGGTCTGTCTGTCGCCGGTTCCAATGCCGAGAGCAACAAGTTCCGCTATGGTGGCCTGGACTACAAGCTCACTCCAGACCTGACCCTGCAGTACTACTACTCGAACCTGGAAGACTTCTACAAGCAGCACTTCCTGGGCGCGACCCACGTGTTCAAGATCGCTGACGACCAGTCGTTCAAGACCGACCTGCGCTACTTCGACAGCAGCAGCGACGGCAAGAATGGCAACGACAGCGCTTACAACTTCAACAACAACGGTGGCTACGCCAAAAACACCGGCGAGATCGACAACAAGACCTGGTCCGCCATGTTCACCTATACCTTGGGTGGCCACGCGCTGATGCTCGGTCACCAGCAAGTGGGTGACGATGGTGGCTTCGTATGGTTGAACCAGGGCAGCCTGAGCAACGACAGCGGCACCTCGGAAGGTGCTGGCGGCTCCAGCTTCTACCTGTTCACCGACAGCATGATCAACCAGTTCGCACGTGCTGGCGAAAACACCACCTTCGGTCAGTACTCCTATGACTTCGCGGCGCTGGGTGTGCCAGGCCTGAAGGCATCGGTTGCTTACCTGCGTGGTGACGATATCCGCAACAAGTCGGGCAGCGGCACCTACAATGAATGGGAACGCGATGCGCGCATCGACTACACCCTCCAGGAAGGTGCCCTCAAAGGCTTGGGCTTCAGCCTGCGCCAAGGCGTGTACCGTGGTGCCGGCGAGAGCAGTGCCGACCAGGATCAGGCTCGCTTCATCGTGAACTACACTTACAGCTTCCTGTAAGTCGTAGCCACAAAGAAAGCCTCGCCTAGTGCGAGGCTTTTTTGTGCCTGCTAATTTGTATGCGTTATGGTTATAAATAAATCGTTATTTATTCTTTTTGTTTTTAACTGAATGCAGGCACATTGAACCCATACGGTACAGAACCCAGCCCAGGAGCCGCAGCCCATGAGCCTCAAACTCGGCGATATCGCCCCCGATTTCGAACAGGATTCCAGCGAAGGCAAGATCCGCTTCCACGAGTGGCTGGGCAACAGCTGGGGGGTGTTGTTCTCTCACCCGGCCGACTTCACCCCGGTGTGCACCACCGAGTTGGGCCTGACCGCCAAGCTGAAGGACGAGTTTGCCAAGCGCGGGGTCAAGGCCATCGCCCTGTCGGTGGACCCGGTCGACTCGCATCACAAGTGGATCGATGACATCAACGAAACACAGAATACCGTGGTCAACTTCCCGATCATTGCTGACGCTGACCGCAAAGTGTCCGACCTTTACGACCTGATCCACCCGAACGCCAGCGACACCCTGACCGTGCGCTCGCTGTTCATCATCGACCCGAATAAAAAGGTGCGCCTGACCATTACCTACCCGGCCAGTACCGGGCGCAACTTCAACGAAATTCTGCGGGTGATCGACTCGCTGCAGCTGACCGACAACCACAAGGTCGCCACACCGGGTAACTGGCAGGACGGCGATGAAGTGGTGATCGTGCCTTCGCTCAAAGACGAGGAGGAGATCAAGCAGCGCTTCCCCAAAGGTTACCGGGCGGTCAAACCCTATCTGCGCCTGACCCCTCAACCCAATCGTTAATGGATTCCTCGTTGCATTGCTCTTAGCCAAGCAGGGATTTTCGGGCCGTTTCGACGGCCCTTTTTTATGCCTGTAAAAAACCTGTGGGAGCGGGCGCGCCCGCGAGGAGGCCCTTATGGGTAAAGACAATAATGGAATAAACAAATAAAAAAATATGATTTCTAGATATATGTAGCAGCTGTTAATGTCACCTCCAACAGAACACAAGGAAGCGCAGCAATGCTGGTCGTCTCAATCGGTGGTAGCCCAAGTCTCCGTTCACGCTCCGGCGTGCTGCTCGAGCGTTCGCGCCAGTGGCTGCAGGATCGCGGCGTTGAAGTGGTGACATTCCAAGTGCGTGACTTTCCCGCCGAAGACCTGCTGCATGCCCGTTTCGACAGCCCGCATGTGCAACACTTTCAGCAGCTGGTGGCCCAGGCCGATGGCCTGATCGTCTCCACCCCGGTGTACAAGGCTTCGTTTTCCGGTGCCCTGAAAACCTTGCTTGACCTGCTGCCCGAGCGCGCCCTGGCCCACAAGATCGTGTTGCCCATCGCCACTGGCGGCAGCATCGCCCACATGCTGGCGGTGGATTACGCATTGAAGCCGGTGCTGTCGGCACTCAAGGCACAAGAGACCCTGCAAGGGATCTTTGCCGACGACAGCCAGGTGGCTTACGCAGAAGGCACAAAGCCCGCGCAGTTGGTACAGGCGCTGGAAGAACGCCTGCACGACTCGCTGGAAACCTTCCACGTCGCCCTGGCCCGTCGGCCGCGCCCCGTGGCCCCCGGCGTACTGAACGAACGTCTGATCAGCGCTCGCTGGAGCATCTGAACGGCATTACCCGCTTCACCACCTTACTCGCCCGTTAACGAGGCAAGCAGGTGCAACCCGAACCCCATTCGCACAGGAGAGCGCCATGCGCACAGTCTTCTTGCGTCGTGGTCTGGTCGCCCTGTTTGCGGCGGCTGTGTCCTTCGGCGCCATTACCCAAGCCCAGGCCGAGAGCTTGCGTATCGGTTACCAGAAATACGGCACCTTGGTGCTGCTCAAGGCCAAGGGCACGCTGGAGAAGCGCCTGGCCGAGCAGGGTGTACAGGTGCAATGGACCGAATTCCCCGGCGGCCCGCAGCTGCTTGAAGGGCTGAACGTCGGTTCCATCGATTTTGGTGTAACCGGCGAGACTCCTCCTGTGTTTGCTCAGGCCGCTGGCGCCGACCTGCTCTACGTGGCCTACGAGCCGCCAGCGCCGCACAGCGAAGCGATCCTGGTGCCCAAGGGCTCGCCGATCCAGTCGGTGAAGAACCTCAAGGGTAAAAAGGTCGTCCTCAACAAAGGCTCCAACGTGCACTACCTGCTGGTCCGCGCCCTGGAAGACGCCGGCCTCAAGTACAGCGACATCCAGCCTGTCTACCTGCCGCCAGCCGACGCCCGCGCCGCCTTCGAGCGCGGCAGCGTGGATGCCTGGGTGATCTGGGACCCTTACCAGGCCGCCGCCGAGCAGCAGCTGCAAGCGCGCACCCTGCGTGACGGCAAGGGCCTGGTCGACAACCACCAGTTCTACCTCGCCACCCGCAACTATGCGACACAGCACCCAGCGGTGATCAACACCGTGATCGAGGAAGTGCGCGCCGTGGGTGAATGGTCCCAGGCCAACCCGCAAGAGGTGACCGACCAGGTTGCCCCGCTGCTCGGCCTGCCTGCCGGCATCACCCTGACCTCTGTCAAACGCCAAGGCTACGGCGCTGCGCCGCTGACCCCGGACGTGGTGGCCGCGCAGCAGAAGATCGCCGACACGTTCCAGGCGCTGAAGCTTATTCCCAAGCCGCTGAGCATCAAGGACGTGATCTGGACACCCCCTGCCAAAGTCGCTAGCGCGCCTTGATTGACTGCCAGTGCCGGGGCGCCGCTCCGGCTAGAGCCACCCTTGAGGAGACGACTCCAATGAGCCTTAACATTTTCTGGTTCCTCCCCACCCACGGTGACGGCAAGTACCTGGGCACTTCCGAAGGCGCACGTGCGGTCGACCACGGTTACCTGCAGCAGATCGCGCAGGCTGCTGACCGCCTTGGTTTTGGTGGGGTGCTGATCCCGACCGGGCGTTCCTGCGAGGACTCCTGGCTGGTGGCCGCGTCGCTGATCCCCGTGACCCAGCGCCTGAAGTTCCTTGTAGCCCTGCGCCCGGGCATCATTTCGCCGACCGTGGCAGCACGTCAGGCGGCCACCCTCGATCGCTTGTCCAATGGCCGTGCGCTATTCAACCTGGTGACCGGTGGTGATCCGGACGAGCTGGCGGGTGACGGCCTGCACCTGAACCACCAGGAGCGCTACGAAGCCTCGGTCGAGTTCACCCGTATCTGGCGCAAGGTGCTGGAAGGCGAAAACGTCGATTACGACGGTAAGCACATCCAGGTAAAGGGCGCCAAGCTGCTCTACCCGCCGATTCAGCAACCACGCCCACCGCTGTATTTCGGCGGCTCGTCCGAGGCCGCCCAGGACCTGGCGGCCGAACAGGTCGAGCTGTACCTGACCTGGGGCGAGCCACCGGCAGCCGTTGCCGAGAAGATCGCACAGGTGCGCGAAAAAGCGGCTGCTCAAGGGCGCGAAGTACGCTTCGGTATCCGCCTGCACGTGATCGTGCGGGAAACCAACGAAGAGGCTTGGGCCGCCGCCGAGCGCCTGATCTCGCACCTGGACGATGAGACCATCTCCCGCGCCCAGGCCTCGCTGGCGCGTTTCGATTCGGTGGGCCAGCAACGCATGGCTGCCCTGCACGGCGGCAACCGCGACAACCTGGAAGTCAGCCCCAACCTGTGGGCAGGTGTTGGCCTGGTACGTGGCGGGGCGGGCACCGCACTGGTGGGCGATGGCCCCACCGTGGCAGCACGGGTTAAGGAATATGCCGACTTGGGTATCGATACCTTCATCTTCTCGGGTTATCCACACCTGGAAGAGTCTTACCGCGTGGCGGAGCTGCTGTTCCCGCACCTTGATGTGCAGCGCCCAGAGCAGCCGAAAACCGGAGGTTATGTAAGCCCGTTCGGCGAGATGGTGGCCAACGACATCCTGCCCAAATCTGTGTCGCAGAGCTGAGGGCCTGGCCATGAGTCGTGCAACTTCCTCCAACCTGACCCAGCGCCTGGCGCCGTGGGCGCTGCCGGTGCTGCTGTTGGCCATATGGCAACTGGCCGTCAGCGCTGGCTGGCTGTCGACGCGTATCCTGCCGGCACCTAGCGCAGTGGTAAGCGCGGGCGTCGAACTGGTGCGCAGCGGCGAAATCTGGACCCACCTGGCCATCAGCGGCTGGCGTGCAGGCCTGGGCTTTGTCATCGGCGGCAGCATCGGCCTGGTACTGGGCTTCATCACCGGCTTGTCGAATTGGGGTGAACGCCTGCTCGACAGCTCGGTACAGATGATCCGCAACGTGCCGCACCTTGCGCTCATACCGCTGGTGATTCTGTGGTTCGGTATCGACGAGTCGGCAAAGATCTTTCTGGTCGCGCTGGGCACGTTGTTCCCGATCTACCTGAACACCTACCACGGCATTCGCAACGTTGACCCAGCGTTGGTGGAAATGGCGCGCAGTTACGGCTTGTCCGGCTTCGGCCTGTTCCGCCAGGTGATCCTGCCGGGGGCGCTGCCTTCGATCCTGGTGGGCGTGCGTTTCGCCTTGGGCTTCATGTGGCTGACGCTGATTGTTGCCGAAACCATTTCGGCCAACGCTGGCATCGGTTACCTGGCAATGAATGCTCGCGAATTTCTTCAAACCGACGTGGTAGTGCTGGCCATCGTCCTGTATGCCGTACTCGGCAAGCTTGCCGACCTTGCGGCCCGGGGCCTGGAGCGCGTGTGGCTGCGCTGGCACCCGGCCTATCAAGTTGCCAGGAAGGAGGGCGCATGACCGTGCTCAAGGAACAGCCACCACGCCTGCTGCGTGGCACCCCGCTGGCCTCCAAGGGCCTGCGCAAGACTTTTGGTCAACGCGAAGTTCTGAAGGGTATCGACCTGCACATTCCGGCCGGCCAGTTCGTGGCCATCGTCGGCCGCAGCGGCTGCGGCAAGAGCACTTTGCTGCGGCTGCTGGCCGGGCTGGACCAGCCCACCGCCGGGCAACTACTGGCTGGTGCCGCGCCGCTGGAAGAGGCCCGTGAAGAAACCCGCCTGATGTTCCAGGACGCGCGGCTGCTGCCGTGGAAAAAGGTGATCGACAACGTTGGCCTTGGGCTGTCTGGTGACTGGCGACAGCGTGCACTGGAGGCCTTGGATGCGGTTGGCCTGGCCGACCGCGCCAACGAATGGCCGGCAGCGCTCTCGGGAGGCCAGAAGCAGCGCGTGGCTTTGGCCCGAGCCTTGATTCACCAGCCCCGCCTACTGCTGCTGGACGAGCCACTGGGGGCGCTGGATGCATTGACCCGCATCGAGATGCAGCAACTGATCGAACGCCTGTGGCGTCAGCACGGCTTCACTGTGCTGCTGGTGACCCACGACGTCAGCGAGGCGGTTGCCGTGGCTGACCGGGTGATCCTGATTGAGGACGGCGAGGTCGGGCTCGACCTCACTGTTGACCTGGCACGGCCCCGGGCGCGTGGTTCGCACCGTCTGGCCGTGCTGGAAAGCGAAGTGCTCAACCGTGTTCTGTCCACCCCGGGCACTGCGCCCGAGCCGGATCCTGTAGCCCCTCTGCCCACGCAACTGCGCTGGGCACACTGAATCCCAAAAGCCAAAAGGAAGCAAACCATGACTATCAAAGCCATCAATGTTCGCAACCAGTTCAAAGGTACTGTGAAAGAAATCCTCGAAGGCCCGGTACTGTCGGAAATCGACGTGCAGACGGCTTCGGGTATCGTCACTTCGGTGATTACCACCCGTTCCGTGCGTGAGCTGGAGTTGCAGGTGGGCAGTGAAGTGATTGCCTTTGTGAAGTCGACTGAAGTGTCTATCGCCAAGCTGTGATGCGGCGGGTCGATATTGGGGCTGCTTTGCAGCCCTTCGCGGGTGAACCCGCTCCTACACTTCCCCGCGTTAACCCTGAGATTTGGTGGTGCGCGATCGACGTAGGAGCGGGTTCACCCGCGAAGGGCGCGCAACGCGGCCCCACGATTCAGCGGGAACGCTTGGCCAGAAACGGCGGCAGATACAACCCCAGATACGCTTCGAATACCCGCTTGCCTTCCTCGGCCATGCGCGGGGTGATCGCCTCGTGCAACTGCACCGACCGTGCATACACCCGGTCGCTCAACTCCATGGCTAGGGCAAACACATCCACATCCGGTGGCATCACCGGCAGGTAAAAATGCTGGTCGAACAACGTGTGCATCAAGTCGCCCAGTTCCATGTCGTGCTGCCGGTCGGCCTGCACCACCTCGCTCAGCCCATGCTGCGCCAGGATCAACTGCCGCGCCGCTGCATCCTCGTTATAGATATCAAGCATGCGTTGTTCGATCAGGCGTGACAGTTCGTGCCAGGTGCTGAACGCGCTGCTGTCGATCGGAGCGCTCAGGGCTTCGCGAAACGCCCGGTGCACATCTGCAGTAAGTGCCTCCAGCAAGGCCGGCACGCTGGCGAAAAAGTGATACACCGACGAAGGCGGAATCTGCGCCCGCTCGGCCACGCTGTAGATAGACAGTGCTGCCACCCCTTGCTCGGCCAACAGCTCACGCGCAGCCGCCAGGATCGCCTCGATCCTGGCCTGGCTGCTGGCGCGCGGTTTGCGCGGGGTGGTGGTGCGGTTCATCAGCTGCTGATTGCCAGGATGCTGGCCTGGTAGGCGCCGACGAACAGGTCGAAATCACCGACTTCGTCTCGCTCCAGCTCGGACTGCCTGGCGAGCGACTCTCGGGCCAGCGTCTCGAATGCTTGCTGCTTTTCGTTGCTCAGCGGTTGCTCGCGGAAAGTCTCGGCGTGCACACGGCTCTGGCGCAGCGAGAACTGGACGAAACTCTCGTCATGCTCGGTCATGCGTGCCAGCACCTGGGCCGACGGGGTCAGCGAGGTGTCGTCGACCTTGGCCTGCTGCGCATCCAGGGCCTTGGCGTGCTCATCAGAACCTTGCGCCTGGTCGAGCAGATTGGCCAATTGGCGGATACGCTCGATCAGCTCGCTGGCCCAGTCTTTCAGGCTGATCGGCTGGCCATTGCGGTGCAACTCCAGGCCCGGACGACGACCTTCCTTGACCACGGTCAGGAAGTTGCTGGTGCACTGGCCGCACTCACCGTTGTCCAGTTGCGGGCTGTCTTCCAAGGCGCAGAACAGCAGGAATGCGTCGAGGAAGCGCGCCTCGGTCAGGTCGATACCGACCGGCAGGAACGGGTTGATGTCCAGGCAACGCACTTCCACATACTGCACGCCCCGCGAGGTCAGGGCCTGGATCGGCCGCTCGCCGGTGTAGGTGACGCGCTTGGGGCGGATGTTCGAGTAGTACTCGTTTTCGATCTGCAGAATGTTGGTGTTCAGCTGAACCCACTCGCCATCCACATGCGTGCCGATTTCAACGTAAGGCGGGTAGGGCGTGCCAACGGCCTTGCGCAGGCTGTCGGTGTAGCTGGCCAGGTTGTTGTAGCAGGGCGTCAGGCCGGCCTGGGCGTTGCTCTGGTAACCCAGGTCGCTCATGCGCAGGCTGGTGGCATAAGGCAGGAACAGGGTTTCGGCATCCAGCTCTTCGAGCTGGTGCGGGCGGCCACGCAGGAAGCCTTTGTCCAGGGCCGGCGAGGCGCCGAACAGGTACATCAGCAGCCAGCTGTAGCGGCGGAAGTTACGAATCAGCGCGATGTAGGCCGACGACTGGTAGTCGCGGTCATTTTCCGTACTGCCTTCGGCTTCGCGCAGCAGTGGCCAAAGCGCTTCGGGCAGCGAGAAGTTGTAATGAATACCGGCGATGCACTGCATGGTGCGGCCGTAACGCAGGGCCAGGCCCTTGCGGTAGACGTGTTTGAGCTTGCCGATATTCGAGCTGCCGTACTCGGCGATCGGGATGTCCTCCTCGGCCGGCAGCGTGCACGGCATCGACGGGCTCCACAGGTATTCGTCGCCCAGCTTGCTGTAGACGAAACGGTGGGTCTCTTCGAGGCTTTCGAGCACCTTGGCCGGATCGGCCAGGGCCGGGGTGATGAACTCCAGCAGCGACTCGGAATAGTCGGTGGTGATCTGCTCGTTGGTCAGCGCCGATCCCAGTGCTTCCGGATGCGGGGTCTGGGCCAGGCGACCTTCATCGGTCACGCGCAGGCATTCGCGCTCAATACCGTGCAGGCACTGCTTGAGCAGGGGGAGATTGGCGCCGAGCAGGCTCAGGCGGCGGTTGAGGAGTTCGCTCAAGATGTATTCCTTCACGCGTCAGTCGCCCCAATATGGGGGTAGAGATAACGGTCTACAAGGGTAGGAAGAAAGGAACTGGCGTTGTCGCCTGGTTTACGCGGTTCCAGCAGTGCCAGCGCACTGCTGAAAATACCGCAGATATTGCTTGGTGAGCTAGAGAACCGCGAAGGTTCCTTGCGCTTTGGCCACCAGCTTGTCGCCCTGAACTACGTCAGCGTCGACCACCAGGGTGCGCCGCCCGGCGTGCAGCACGCGGGCGGTGCACAGCACTTCGCCGTCGCTGACGGCACGCATGTAGTTGATCTTGCACTCGATGGTGACGCTTTGCTGGTCAAAGCCATGGCTGGCCGAGCAGGCCAGGCCCATGGCGATATCCACCAGGCTGAAGATCGCCCCGCCGTGCAGCTTCTGGCCACGGTTGCGCAACTGGGGCTCCAGCGCCAGGGCTACCTCGGCAACACCTGTGTCCAGGTGTTGCAGGCGGCAGCCCAGCAGTTGGCTGAAGGCGCTTTCGACGTATTCGCGTGGTACGTCCATTACTTCTTCTTCAATTGCTTGGCGTTGGCGAACAGCGAGGCCATGGCGTTGTTGGCCGGCGCAGCCGTGGCGGTTTCACGCTGGCGCGGTGCCTGCTGCTGGCGGCTGCCACCATTGCCGCGGTTACCACCGCGGTTGCCTTCGACCTTCTCGCCCGGGGTGTCGCTCATGCGCATGGACAGGCCGACGCGTTTGCGCGGGATGTCCACTTCCATGACCTTGACCTTGACCACATCGCCGGCCTTGACCGCTTCACGCGGGTCTTTGACGAACTTCTCCGACAGCGCCGAGATATGCACCAGGCCATCCTGGTGCACGCCGATGTCGACGAAGGCGCCGAAGTTGGTAACGTTGGTCACCACGCCTTCGAGGATCATGCCCGGTTCCAGGTCCTTGAGGTCTTCGACGCCGTCCTGGAAGGTGGCGGTCTTGAACTCCGGACGCGGGTCGCGGCCGGGCTTGTCCAGCTCTTGCAGGATGTCGGTGACAGTTGGCAGGCCGAAGGTTTCGTCGGTGAACTTTTTCGGGTCCAGGCGCTTGAGGAAGCTGCTGTCACCAATCAGCGAGCGGATGTCGCGGTCGGTATCGGCAGCAATGCGCTGCACCAGCGGGTAAGCCTCAGGGTGCACCGCAGAGGCGTCCAGCGGGTTGTCGCCGTTCATCACACGCAGGAAGCCGGCGGCCTGCTCGAAGGTTTTCTCACCCAGGCGGCTAACCTTTTTCAGCGCTGCACGGGTGGCAAACGGACCATTGGCATCGCGGTGGGCGACGATGTTCTGTGCCAGCGTGGCATTGAGGCCGGAGATGCGCGTCAGCAGCGCCACCGAAGCGGTGTTCACGTCCACGCCCACGGCGTTCACACAGTCCTCGACCACCGCGTCCAGGCCACGTGCCAGTTTCAGCTGGGACACGTCGTGCTGGTACTGGCCGACACCGATGGATTTCGGATCGATCTTCACCAGTTCGGCCAGCGGATCCTGCAGGCGGCGGGCGATCGACACGGCGCCGCGGATCGACACGTCCAGGTCCGGGAACTCGCGGGCGGCCAGTTCCGATGCCGAGTACACCGAAGCACCGGCTTCGGAGACCATGATCTTGGTGATTTTCAGGGCTGGATATTTCTTGACCAGCTCGGCCACCAGCTTGTCGCTTTCGCGGCTGGCGGTACCGTTGCCGATGGCGATCAGCTCCACCGAGTGTTTGGCGCACAGTGCGGCCATGATGGAAATGGTGCGGTCCCAGTCGTTCTTCGGCGCGTGCGGGTAGACCGTGGTGTGGTCCAGCAGTTTGCCGGTTGCGTCGACCACGGCGATCTTGCAGCCCGTACGCAGGCCTGGGTCGAAGCCCAGGGTGGCGCGGGGGCCGGCCGGGGCGGCCAGCAGCAGATCGTGCAGGTTGTGGGCGAACACGTTGATCGCCTCGCCTTCGGCATTGTCACGCAGCTCGCCGAACAGGTCGGTCTCCAGGTGGGTGTACAGCTTGACCTTCCAGGTCCAGCGCACCACTTCTCCCAGCCACTTGTCGGCGGGTCGGCTGCGGTTTTCGATGCCGACGTGGTTGCCGATCATCAGTTCGCACGGGTGCAGGGTGCCGGGCAGTTCTTCGCCGACCTTCAGCGAGACGCTCAACACGCCTTCGTTGCGCCCGCGGAAGATCGCCAGGGCACGGTGCGATGGCGCAGTACGCAGCAGCTCGTCATGAGCGAAGTAGTCGCGGAACTTGGCGCCTTCTTCTTCCTTGCCAGCCACGACGCGGGCGCTGAGCACGGCTTCCTGCTTGAGATAGCTGCGCAGCTTGTCGAGCAGGGCGGCGTCTTCGGCAAAGCGCTCCATCAGGATGTATTTGGCGCCTTCCAGCGCGGCCTTGACGTCGGCCACGCCCTTTTCGACGTTGACGAAGCGTGCGGCTTCGCTTTCCGGGGCCAGGGTCGGGTCGTTGAACAGGCCATCGGCCAGTTCGCCGAGGCCGGCTTCCAGGGCGATCTGGCCCTTGGTGCGGCGTTTCTGCTTGTAGGGCAGGTACAGGTCTTCGAGGCGGGTCTTGGTGTCGGCCAGCTTGATCTCGCGGGCCAGTTCCGGGGTCAGCTTGCCCTGTTCCTCGATGCTGGAAAGGATGCTGGCGCGGCGCTCGTCGAGTTCGCGCAGGTAGCGCAGGCGCTCTTCCAGGTGGCGCAACTGAGTGTCGTCAAGGCTACCGGTCACTTCCTTGCGGTAGCGGGCGATGAAGGGCACGGTCGAGCCTTCGTCCAACAGGCTCACGGCCGCCTCGACCTGCTGCGGGCGTACGCCCAGTTCCTCGGCGATACGGCTGTTGATGCTGTCCATGTAAACCACCTGACATTTGTGAATACGGGGGTCGCCTGTGGGCTTTTTGCCCGGCGGCGCTGGATGAAAGCCGCGCATTATACCCATCGCAAACGGCTTGCGGTGATGGCGCCCGGCCAGCCGGAACTGGCGCCGGGGGAAAAATCTGCTAACAATGCTCACGCAACGTGCAGCAATGGCTACGCCATAATGCGCGGCGATATCAGAGGAGTTATTCATGACCGGCACGCCAAACACCGCTGAAGGTGACAAGATTCTCATCGTCGACGACGATCCGGGGCTTAGCAGCCTGCTGGAACGTTTCTTCACCAGCAAGGGCTACCGTGCCCGTGCAGTGCCCAACACCGAGCAGATGGATCGCCTGCTGCAGCGCGAGGTGTTCAACCTGGTGGTGCTCGACCTGATGCTGCCAGGCGAGGATGGTCTGTCCGCCTGCAAGCGCCTGCGCCAGCAGAACAACCAGATCCCGATCATCATGCTGACCGCCAAGGGCGACGAGCTCAGCCGCATCAAGGGCCTGGAGCTGGGCGCCGACGACTACCTGGGCAAACCGTTCAACCCGGACGAACTGATGGCCCGGGTCAAGGCGGTGCTGCGTCGCCAGGCGCCGAGCGTGCCGGGTGCGCCGGGCAGCGAGGACGAGTCGGTCACCTTCGGCGACTATGAGCTGTCGCTGGCCACCCGCGAGCTCAAGCGTGGCAACGAAGTGCACATGCTCACCACCGGCGAGTTCGCTGTGCTCAAGGCTCTGGTGATGCACGCCCGCGAGCCGTTGACCCGCGACAAGCTGATGAACCTGGCGCGCGGCCGCGAATGGGATGCGCTGGAGCGCTCCATCGACGTGCAGATCTCACGCCTGCGTCGCATGATCGAGCCGGACCCGTCCAAGCCGCGTTACATCCAGACCGTCTGGGGCGTCGGCTACGTGTTCGTACCGGACGGAAACGCCGGAAAATGATGCCTGAACGTCGATGAAAACACCGCTCTGGTTTCCGCAAAGTTTCTTCGCCCGCACCCTGTGGCTGGTGTTGATCGTCGTTCTGTTCTCCAAGGCGCTGACCCTGGTCTACCTGCTGATGAACGAGGACGTGCTGGTCGACCGTCAGTACAGCCATGGTGTAGCGCTGACCTTGCGCGCCTATTGGGCCGCCGACGAAGAAAACCGCGACAAGATCGCCGAGGCGGCAGGTCTTATCCGGGTGACCGGCTCGGGTGTGCCCGAAGGCGAGCAGCATTGGCCCTACAGTGAAATCTACCAACGGCAGATGCAGGCCGAGCTGGGTGACGACACCGAAGTGCGGCTGCGCATTCATGCACCGCCCGCGTTGTGGGTCAATGCGCCAAGCCTGGGTCCGGGTTGGCTGAAAGTGCCGCTGTACCCGCACCCATTGCGTGGGCAGAAGATCTGGAACGTGCTGGGCTGGTTCCTGGCCATTGGCTTGTTGTCCACAGCATCGGCGTGGATTTTTGTGCGTCAGCTCAACCAGCCGCTCAAACGCTTGGTGTTCGCCGCCCGCCAGCTTGGCCAGGGGCGCAGTGTGCGCCTGCCGATCAGCGATACCCCCAGCGAGATGACCGAGGTGTACAAGGCGTTCAACCAGATGGCCGAGGATGTCGAGCAGGCCGGGCGCGAGCGCGAGTTGATGCTGGCCGGGGTTTCCCACGACTTGCGCACGCCACTGACGCGCCTGCGTCTGTCGCTGTCCTTGCTGAACAGCGACAACGAGCTGAGCGATGACATGGTTCGCGACATCGAGGACATGGACGCGATTCTCGATCAGTTCCTGGCCTTCATCCGCGATGGCCGTGACGAGCCGGTGGAAGAGGTCGACCTTGCTGACCTGGTGCGTGAGGTGGTGGCTCCGTACAACCAGCCGGTAGAGCGTGTGCGCCTGTGCCTGGAGCCGATTCCACCGTTCCCGCTGCGTCGGGTTTCGCTCAAGCGCATGCTGGGCAACCTGATCGGCAACGCCCTGCACCATGCTGGCAAGGGGGTCGAGGTGGCTGCCTATGTGTCAGGCGACGAGAGTGCGCCGTATGTGGTGCTCAGTGTGCTGGACCGGGGCACCGGTATTGACGAGTCGGAGCTGGAAACTATCTTCAACCCGTTCATTCGCGGTGACCGGGCGCGGGGCGGCAAGGGCACCGGGTTGGGGCTGGCGATCGTCAAGCGGATTGCTGCGCAACATGGCGGGAACGTGGAGTTGCGTAACCGGTCTGGCGGCGGGATCGAGGCGCGGGTCAGGTTACCGCTGGGGCTGCTGCTGCCGCGTAATGCTGTGTGAGGCTCACTGGCCTCTTCACGGCTAAAGCCGCACCTACAGGGATTGCGCAGTACCTGTGGCAGCGGCTTAGCCGCGAAGCGGCGGGTACAGGCTTGAGTCAGCCTTTGCCCTTGGTCCGGGTCTGATTGGGCCCGCCATTCTTCTCCAGGTGCTCGATGATCATCCCGGCGACGTTCTTGCCGGTGGTGACTTCGATGCCCTCCAGCCCTGGCGACGAGTTTACCTCCATCACCAACGGCCCGTGGTTGGAGCGCAGGATATCCACACCCGCCACGCTCAACCCCATCACCTTGGCCGCCCGAATGGCGGTGATGCGCTCTTCAGGGGTGATTTTTATCAGGCTGGCGACGCCACCCCGGTGCAGGTTGGAGCGGAACTCGCCCGGTTTGGCCTGACGCTTCATCGAGGCAATCACTTTGTCGCCTACCACGAAGCATCGGATATCTGCGCCACCGGCCTCCTTGATGTACTCCTGCACCATGATGTTCTGCTTGAGGCCCATGAACGCTTCGATTACCGACTCGGCCGCCTGGGGGGTTTCACACAGCACCACGCCAATGCCCTGGGTGCCTTCCAGTACCTTGATCACCAGCGGGGCACCGTTGACCATCTGGATCAGGTCGGGGATGTCGTCCGGCGAGTGGGCGAAACCGGTGATCGGCAGGCCGATGCCGCGCCGCGACAACAGCTGCAACGAGCGCAGCTTGTCGCGCGAGCGGGCAATGGCTACCGACTCGTTGAGCGGGTATACGCCCATCATTTCGAATTGGCGCAGCACCGCGCAGCCATAGAACGTAACCGAAGCACCTATGCGCGGGATCACTGCATCGAAGCCTTCCAGCGGCTTGCCGCGGTAGTGGATCTGCGGCTTGTGGCTGGCAATGTTCATGTAGGCCCGCAGGGTATCGATCACCACCATTTCGTGGCCACGCTGGGTACCGGCTTCGACCAGGCGGCGGGTGGAATACAGACGCGGATTGCGCGACAGCACAGCGATCTTCATGCAGCACCTGTGACAGGGGAAAGGGTGGCCGGGAAGGCCGGTTTGTCTTGTACGTATTTCAGGCCTGGGTTCACCACCAGCTGGCCGTGTATCAGGGCCTTGGAGCCAAGCAACAGGCGGTAGCGCATGTTCTTGCGGCAGGCCAGGGTGAATTCCACCTCCCACACACCATCACCCAGCGCCAGTGACGTGCGGATGACGTAGCGGGTCTGGGCGTGGCCGTTGGAGCTCTTGATGGTTTTCATCGTCACCAACGGTGCCTCGCAGCGGCGGTGGCGCAACTGCACCACCGAGCCTAGGTGCGCAGTGAAGCGAACCCAGGGCTGGCCGTCGCGCTCGAAGGGTTCCACCTCGGTGGCATGCAGGCTCGACGTGCTGGCACCGGTGTCGATCTTGGCGCGCAGCCCGGCCACGCCGAGGTCAGGCAGGGCGACCCACTCGCGCAGGCCGATCACAGTCAAATGGTCAAATGTCTTCACGAAGCGCACCCTGCGAATGAGGTGGTGAACTTTAAGCACGGCGGGGACTTTTTGCATCCGTATGTGAAGGTAGTACAGTTCGATGAAAGACAGAATCCGAGGTAACGGGATGGCACAAAAAGCCGAAGACGACGACAAGGTTCGCCTGGACAAATGGCTGTGGGCGGCGCGCTTCTACAAGACGCGAGCGCTGGCCAAGGCGGCGATCGAGAGTGGCAAGGTGCATTGCCGGGGCGAGCGATGCAAGCCGGGCAAGGAACCGCGGGTGGGCGACGAGTTCGTGCTGCGTACCGGCTTCGATGAGCGCACGGTGGTGGTGAAGGCGCTGTCGGTGGTGCGTCGTGGTGCCCCAGAGGCGCAAGCGTTGTACGAGGAAACCGAAGAAAGTGTGCGTCGCCGTGAACAGGCGGCAGAGATGCGTAAGGCCGGGGCCATGGGCGTGACCACCGATGGCCGGCCGACCAAGAAGCAGCGGCGGCAGATTCACCAGCTGCATGGAAGTTACGATTGAATGGGGCTGCTGCGCAGCCCCAGGAATCTAGCGCAACACCGCCATTCGTCCGACCAACGGTAACGTGGACAGCAGCTTGAACAAGGGCGCTGTCCAGCGCATCAACGCCTCGCTGCCTTTGGCCGCCAGCGGCGTGTAGTAGCTCCAGCCCAGCGCCAGTACGGCCATCAGCAAGCCGCCGATGTAGTCGTCCTGCCCCCAGTGGGCACCGGCCACCAGGCGCGGCAGCATGAACAGCGCTGCGAGCCCCCAGACCACCAGGTACTGCGCAAGGCCGCGGCTGAACACGCTCATGAACAGCGCCCAGATCAGCAGCACCGAGGCATGATCACCCGGGAAACTCTTGCTGGAGCGGTCCTTGAGTTCCCAGGCAGCCTCCAGGTTCGGGTAATAGTCACTCAGGTGCACGACGTCGTCGAAGATCATCGATGGACTCTTGTGTTGCCACCCGGCTGCATCCACCCACTTGGAAAACAGCGCGCGAATCACCACTAAGAGGAGTAGCGTGACCAGAAAGCCGAAAAATGCCTGGCGAACCTGAGCGGCCTTGAACACCCAGTCACCACGAATGAGCACAGCGAGCAGGATCAGGCCGACGACGATGTCGAACGGGCGTAGGCTGCCGATGGTCCAGATGTAGCGCCAGGTGGTGCTATCGGCCAGCGGCGCGTTCAGGCTGCGGAACAGCCACTCGTCGAAAGTCAGGCACAGGATCTGGCCAAAAGGCCATAACCAGAAACACAGTAGAGCGATGGGAAGCAGCGTACAGGCTGCCAATGGTCCCCAGGACCACCTTGCTTGGAACAGTGGTCGATTGTCCATAAAATACCTCTATTGCAAACAGGAATCGGAGCGCCTTGTGAGCGCTCTGTCACGGGTTCTCGCCGATTCTCGACAACCCTTGTAACCATTTTGTCATCATTTTTTAGATAGCCGAAACCTATGAGCGATTTGCCTGATACAGATTTCACCCAACGTTTCCTCTTCGACGAGCGCGATGTGCGCGGCGAGTGGGTGTCTCTCGATGACAGCTACGCCGCAGTGTTGGCGCGTCATGAGTACCCCCAGCCGGTCAGGGTGCTGCTCGGTGAGTTGATGGCCGCCACCGCCTTGCTGGTGGGTGCGATGAAGTTCGATGGCTTGCTGATTCTGCAGGCGCGTTCGGCTGGGCCGATTCCGCTGCTGATGGTGGAATGCTCCAGCGACCGCGAGATCCGCGGCATGGCCCGCTACGAAGCGGACCAGATTTCGGCTGATGCCACCCTGTCGCAGCTGATGCCCGACGGCCACCTGACCCTGACCATCGACCCGGTCAAGGGCCAGCGCTATCAGGGGACCGTCGACCTCGATGGCGCCAACCTGTCGGAATGTTTCACCAGCTACTTCGTCCAGTCGCAGCAGCTCAATACCCGTTTCTGGCTCAATGCCGCAGGCGGCAAGGCCCGTGGGCTGTTGCTGCAGCAACTGCCGCGTGATCGCCAGCCGGATGATGAAGAGCGCGAAGACAGCTGGCAGCACGTGGTGGCCCTGGCCAAGACGCTCAAGCCTGAAGAGTGGACAGAGGGCAACGAAACCCTGCTGCACCGCCTGTACCACGAAGACGCCGTGCGCCTGTTCGATATCCAGCCACTGCGCTTCAATTGCAGCTGTTCGCGGGAACGCTCCGGCAATGCGCTGGTCAGTCTGGGCGAACACGACGCCAAGGCGCTGGTGGACGAATGTGGCGGGACGGTAGAGATCGATTGCCAGTTCTGCAACGAGCGCTACTTCTTCGATGCCAGCGATGTGGCGCAACTGTTTGCGGGTGGCGGTACTGACGTGGCCTCAGAAACTCGTCACTGAAACGTTAAATCACAGGATAATCTCCTGTCGAATTGCGCAAAAGCGCAGTTCTGACAGGAGGGGCCTACTTTTTTTGGGCGTTTCTGGCATAATCCGGCCACTTTTTTCGCTGTAGTAGTTTTTTCAAGACAACTACAAAACGTTTGGAGCACTCGGCCTCGGGCCGGATGGGGTATCTCATGACGCAAGCCAACAACACCGTGTACACCGACCTGAGCGTCGATGAGCTGGTAAAAGAAGCGCTGCAACGCGGTGAAGGCGTACTAGCCGATACTGGCGCACTGGTCGTGGAGACTGGTCACCGTACTGGCCGCTCGCCGGCTGACCGTTTCATCGTCGAAGAACCTTCCACCCAGGACGCCATTTCCTGGGGCCCGATCAACCGCAAGTTCCCGGCCGACAAGTTCGATGCCCTGTGGGCTCGCGTCGAGGCGTTCAACAACGCCCAGGATCACTTCGTTTCCTATGTTCACGTAGGGGCCGCAGCCGAGCACTACCTGCCGGTGAAGATGACCACCCAGACTGCCTGGCAGAACCTGTTCGGTCGTTGCCTGTTCATCAACCCGGAGCAGTTCAACCCGGCTGGCCGCGACCAGTGGCAGATCCTCAACGTCGCCAACTTCGTGTGCGAGCCTGAGCGTGACGGCACCAACTCCGACGGTTGCGTGATCATCAACTTCGCCCAGAAGAAAGTGCTGATCGCTGGCATGCGCTACGCCGGCGAAATGAAGAAAGCCATGTTCTCGGTGCAGAACTTCCTGCTGCCGGCTGCCGACGTACTGCCAATGCACTGCGCAGCCAACATCGGCGAAGAAGGCGATGTGACCTTGTTCTTCGGCCTGTCCGGCACTGGCAAGACCACCCTTTCGGCTGACGAAAGCCGTTACCTGATCGGTGACGACGAGCACGGTTGGGGCGAAGGCGTTGTCTTCAACATGGAAGGCGGCTGCTACGCCAAGTGCATCGACTTGTCCGAAAAGAACGAGCCGGTCATCTGGAAAGCCATCAAGCACGGCGCAGTACTGGAAAACGTCGTTCTCGACGCCAACAAGCACGCCGACTACACCGACGTCAGCCTGACTCAGAACAGCCGTGCGGCCTACCCGCTGGAGCACGTTGCCAAGCGTTCGGAAGCGAACCTGGGCGGCGAGCCTAACGCAGTGATCTTCCTCACCTGCGACCTGACAGGTGTTCTGCCTCCGGTTTCGATCCTGAACAACGAGCAGGCGGCCTACCACTTCCTGTCCGGCTACACCGCGCTGGTCGGTTCCACTGAAATGGGCTCGGGCGGCGGCATCAAGTCGACCTTCTCCACCTGCTTCGGCGCACCGTTCTTCCCGCGTCCGGCTGGCGAGTACGCTGAGCTGCTGATCAAGCGTATCAATGGTTTCAACTCCAAGGTCTACCTGGTCAACACCGGCTGGACTGGTGGTGGCTACGGCGTTGGCAAGCGCTTCAGCATCCCCACTACCCGTGCCGTGATCGCTGCCATCCAGAGCGGCGCATTGGTCGGTGCCGAAACCGAGCACCTGGACATCATCAACCTGGACGTGCCGAAGGCCGTTCCGGGCGTTGAAACCGAACTGCTCAACCCGCGCACCAACTGGGCTGACAAAGCGGCCTACGACGAGGCTGCCAAAGGTCTGGCCAAGCTGTTCATCGAAAACTTCAAGAAGTTCGAAGTTTCCGACGCCATCAAGGCCGCTGGCCCGCAGCTGTAAGCCGAGCTCAGCCGCAACGAGAAAGCCGCCCCCAGGGGCGGCTTTTTTGTGGGTGCGGGCTTGCCCGCGAAAGGGCCGGGCCTGCTGGCCAATTTCCACCCGTGGTTCACCGTCGCAGCCGCCATCGTATTCGCGGGTAAACCCGCTCCTACATACTGATCGGTGGTGGGCGCAGGCCGTCGTGTAGGAGCGGGTTTACCCGCGAAAGGGCCGGGCCTGCTGGCCAATTTCCACCCGTGGTTCACCGTCGCAGCCGCCATCGTATTCGCGGGTAAACCCGCTCCTACACACTGATCGGTGGTGGGCGCAGGCCGTCGTGTAGGAGCGGGCTTGCCCGCGAAAGGGCCGGACCTGCTGACCAATTTCCACCCGTGGTTCACCGTCGCAGCCGCCATCGTATTCGCGGGTAAACCCGCTCCTACATACTGATTGGTGGTGGGCGCAGGCCGTCGTGTAGGAGCGGGTTTACCCGCGAAAGGGCCGGACCTGCTGGCCAATTTCCACCCGTGGTTCACCGTCGCAGCCGCCATCGTATTCGCGGGTAAACCCGCTCCTACACACTGATCGGTGGTGAGCGCAGGCCGTTGTAGGAGCGGGCTTGCCCGCGAAGGGGCCCGCATAGGCAGCGAAAGTCTGTTTTTTCTGTTTCACTGTCGGCATCCATAGCGAAGACAAGAGCCAGCCAGATGACCGAAGCCCCTCAGCGCACTGCCTTCTCCCACTTCCACCCGATCCTCACCCGCCCCCAGGACAACGACCTGAACGGCCACATCGCCGGTGCAACGGTGCACGGTTTTTTCGAAACCGCGATACAGGCGTTTCTCGTCGAGCAGGCGGAACTGGACCTGCGGCACGGTGAACTGGCCGCCTTCGTGGTCAGTTCGGCTGCGGATTTCTACGCGCTACCGGGCTTCCCGGATTTGTTGGAGGTGGGGTTGGGAGTGACGCGACTGGCGGGCAGCACGGTAGAGTACCGGCTGGCGCTGTATCGCCCGGGCGAACCGGAGGCGTGCGCAGCAGGCACGGTAGTGCAGGTGTTCATCGAGCGCGACAGTGGCCGGCCTGTGGCGTTGCCAGAGGCGCTGCAGGTGATTCTGTCCGGCCTCGTGCTGGAGCGGCAGGCATAAAAAAGCCCCGCTGGCAGGGGCGGGGCTTTTGTTGCCGGGGGCAGGGCCCTCAGGCGTTAGTCGCGCCAGTGGCGCTTGTGCTTGCGGTGGCCATAGTGGTGACCACGGTCCCAGTGACGACGGTCGTCGTCGTAGCCGCGACGATAGCGGCGGCCATCGCGGTAATCGTCTTCGTCGGCCTCTTTGCCCAGGTAGTTACCCAGCGCACCACCGGCACCACCGCCGGCTGCCGCGCCAATGTAGCTACCCGTGGTGCCGCCCACGGAGCGACCGACCACGTTACCACCTGCAGCGCCCAGCGCGCCGCCGATAGCGGCCTCACCACGCTGGCGTTTGTCTGCGCCCAGGGCGCCACCTGCCGCACCGCCCAGACCGGCACCAATGGCGCCGCCGGTGCTGCCACCGATGGAGTTGCCCACGACAGAGCCCAGTACCCCACCCAATGCGCCGCCAATGCCGGCCTCGGTGGTGCCGCCTGCCATGGCAACGCCGCTGAGCAAGCTGAAAGACAACAACAGAATCGAGGAGTACTTCTTCATCAAGAGAGCCTCATAGGGATGACGAGGCGAATTTGAGGCTAAGAGACGTGGCTGGCAACGGAAATCCGACGAGTAACACGAGTTGTACACAATTCTCTAACTTGCTGTATTTACTATGAAACTTTATCGTTTTTAGGCTGTCTGAGACCTTTATGACAAAGCCCTGAGCCGCCACGGAACAGGGCTTTTTTCATTTTTACAGGATACGCCCGTCCTCGCGCGCACGCTCCAGCTTGATGGCAATGAACTTCGATGTTGGCGTATGGCTACCAACACCAATGCTCTCCAGTGGCACCAGCGGGTTCACCTCCGGGTAATACGCCGCCGCCTGCCCGGCAGGTATGTCGAAGGCCAGCAGGGTAAAGCCTTGCACCCGGCGCACATGTTCATCCCCCCACAGCGAAACGATGTCGACCTTCTGCCCCGGCTGGAAGCCCAGGCGGATGATGTCGGCTTCGTTGGCGAACAGCACCTCGCGTTGGCCGCGCACACCGCGGTAGCGGTCGTCCAGGCCGTAGATAGTGGTGTTGTACTGATCGTGCGAGCGCATCGATTGCATGATCAAGTCTGGCAACTGGCCGCTGGCCCGTACGCGTTCGTCAAGCAGCGTGTCGGGCAGCAGGTTGGCCTTGAAGTTGGCGCGGCCGGTGCTGGTCGCCCATTCGCGGCTGGCCGCGCTGTTGCCCAGATAGAAGCCACCCGGATTACGCAGGCGCTGGTTAAAGCCGCTGAAACCGGCAATGGTGTCGCCGATCAGATCGCGAATGCGGTCGTAGTCAGCCACCAGCCAGTGCCAGTCCACCGGTTGCTTGCCCAGCGTGGCGGCGGCGATGCCAGCGATCACTGCAGGTTCCGAGCGCATTTGCGTCGACAGCGGCTTCAGCTGGCCGTTGGAAGCGTGGACCATGCTGAACGAGTCTTCCACCGTGACTGCCTGCGGCCCGTCGGCCTGCAGGTCGATGTCGGTGCGGCCCAGGCACGGCAGGATCAGTGCCTGCTTGCCATGGACCAGGTGGCTACGGTTGAGCTTGGTGCTGATGTGCACGGTCAGCTCGCAGTTGCGCAGCGCCTGGGCGGTACGCTCAGTGTCGGGTGTGGCTTGGGCGAAGTTGCCGCCCAAGCCGATGAAAACCTTGGCCCGGCCATCGAGCATCGCGTGAATGGCTTCGACGGTGTTATGGCCATTGCGCCGTGGCACGGGGAAGCCAAAGCGCTTTTCGATGGCATCCAGCAGCGCCTCTGGCGGGCGCTCGTTGATGCCCATGGTGCGGTCACCCTGCACGTTGCTGTGGCCACGCACCGGGCACAGGCCGGCGCCGGGCACGCCGATGTTGCCACGCAGCATCTGCAGGTTGACGATTTCCTGAATGGTCGGCACCGAATGACGGTGTTGGGTGATGCCCATCGCCCAGCACATGATCACCCGCTTGCCGCGGCAGTACATGCGCGCGGCCAGTTCGATATCGGCCAAGGTCAGGCCGGACTGTGCCTGGATGTGCGACCACGGCGTGGCGTCCACCACGGCCAGGTACTCGTCGACACCATGACCATGTTCGGCGATGAAGGCGTGATCGAACACGGCCGGTTCGCCGTTGGCCTGGGCTTCTCGTTCCCATTGCAGGACGAACTTGGCCATGCCGCGCAGCATCGCCATGTCGCCACCCAGGGCCGGGCGGAAGAAGGCGGTGTTGGTCGGACGGTCACTGTTGGTCAGCATTTCCAGTGGGTTCTGGGGGTGCTGGAAGCGCTCCAGACCACGCTCCTTGAGCGGGTTGATGCACACCACCTGGGCGCCACGTTTTACCGCATCGCGCAGTGGGTCGAGCATGCGCGGGTGATTGGTGCCGGGGTTCTGGCCCCAGACAAAAATAGAGTCGGCGTGCTCGAAGTCGTCGAAGGTGACTGTACCCTTGCCGACCCCGACGCTTTGCCCCAATGCCACGCCGCTGGCCTCATGGCACATGTTCGAGCAGTCAGGGAAGTTGTTGGTGCCGTAGGCGCGCACGAACAGTTGGTACAGGTACGCCGCTTCGTTGCTGGCACGTCCCGAGGTATAGAATTCGGCCTGGTCAGGGTTGGCCAGCTTGTTCAGTTCGCGGGCGATCAGGGCGAAGGCGGCATCCCAGCTGATCGGCAGGTAACGGTCGCTGGGTGCGTCGTAGACCATCGGTTCGGTCAGACGCCCTTGGTACTCCAACCAGTAGTCGCTCTGCTGTAGCAGCGAGGTGACGCTGTAACGGGCGAAGAAGGCAGCATCGACACGGCGCTTGGTAGCTTCCCAGTTCACCGCCTTGGCGCCGTTCTCGCAGAACTTGACCATGCCGCTTTCCGGCGAATCCCCCCAGGCGCAGCCGGGGCAGTCGAAACCGCCGTTCTGGTTGGTCTTGAGCAGGGCGCGAATGTTCTTCAGCGCGTTATCGCTGCCGACCCATGCCTTGGCCACGCTACGCAGTGCGCCCCAACCGCCGGCGGGGCCGTGGTAGGGCTTGTAGCGAGGAGGGGAGGCTGGGGCGTTGTCCGGAAGAGGTTGGTACGAGGTCACGACTGTTACGACTCCGCCGCTGGGCTGTAGACCCGCGGTGCGCTGTGCTTGGGCAAATGGATAAGGTTGAGGTTGTGCTTGCGTGCCCATTGCAGGGCAAGGCCGGTGGGCGCCGACAGGCTGACCAGGGTCTGGATGCCGGCACGCAGTACTTTCTGGATCAGCTCCAGGCTGCAGCGGCTGGTGACGATGGCCAGGCCACCCTGGGTGTCGATGCGTTGTCGCAGCAGGGCGCCGATCAGTTTGTCGAGGGCGTTGTGCCGGCCGATATCTTCGCGGCCAAGCAGCAGTTCGCCTTGGCGGTCCATGAACAGTGCTGCATGCACGGCACCGCAATGCTGGCCCAGTGGCTGGAAGGCGTCGATGCGCTCGCGCAGGCCGACCAGCCACTGGGCCGGGGGCAGGGGCGCACCCGGCAACACGGCCAGATTCGGCAGCGCCTGCTCCAGGGCCTCGACCCCACACAGGCCGCAACCACTGGTGCCGGCCAGTTGGCGGCGCTGGTTTTTCAGGTTCCAGAACGCCCGGCTGGAGATTTCCAGGTCGGCGTACATTGCCGAGCCGCTGCCGGAGAGCTTGAGGTCGTAGATTTCTGCGGTGCCTTCGACAATGCCGCTGCCGACGCTGAAACCGACCGCGAAGTCTTCCAGATCGGTAGGGCTGACCAGCATCACCGCCTGGTTGAGGCCGTTATAGACAATGGCCAGGGCCACTTCCTCGGCCAGCGGGGTGCTGTCGCGTTTGGCGTCGCTGAGCTGGACGTAATCGTAGGTGTTGCTGGCGGCGGGCATGGACAAGGGCGATGAGGCCGCGCAGACCGGAGGCTTGCTGTTCATCGGGGCGCTGAATACCGGCGGCTTTCTGATAGCACAAGCCTAGGCGTGCGGGCCGGCGGCGTCTAATCGCTAGGGTCTATGCCTTGATAGACCGCGTCGATTGGTCGCGCAGGGCGGGAGTGGTAAAGCTGGCCTAGACTCCTGTGTCCAAGGTTTCGTCAACAAGGAGAGCGCAATGAGCCTGTTCAGTTTCGTGAAGGAAGCCGGCGAGAAGTTGATCGACCTGCTGACCCCTGGCAACGCCAATGCCGAAGAGCAGCTTAAGAAACACGTGGAAGCTGTTGGCCTGGGCAACCCCAACATCACGGCCACTGTAGAAGGAGACAAGATCATCCTCAAGGGTGAAGTGGCCAGCCAGGAAGAGAAGGAGAAGATCATCCTGGCGGCGGGCAACATCAGCGGCGTGGCCAGTGTCGAGGACCAGATCACCGTGACCGGGCCGGTAGTCCAGGCGGCAAGGTTCGTCACTGTGAAATCGGGCGACACACTTTCAGCCATTGCCGTGGTCGTGTATGGCAGTGCCAACCAGTACAACAAGATTTTCGAGGCCAACAAGCCGATGCTCAAGCACCCGGACAAGATCTATCCGGGGCAGGTGCTGCGTATTCCTGACTGATCGCTGAAGTCTGTGCCGGCCTCTTCGCAGGCATGCCCGCTCCCACAGGTTGAGCGCCCTCTCACGGCTGGCGCAGTATCTGTAGGAGCGGGTTCACCCGCGAAGAGGGCCTCATAGGCCTACCAGTAACTCCCGGTAATCCTCGACCGCCGCAAACTCTTCAGTATCCCGCGGCCCTGCTTTGCTATCTGGCTGGCGCACCGCCAGCAAGTGCCCCACACCAAACCGCCGCGCACTGCGCAGAATCGCCAGCGTGTCATCAATGAACAGGCTGCGTTCTGGTTCGAAGCCGATATCCGCCTGCAGGGCATCCCAGAACTGCGGGCTTTCCTTCGGGTAGCCATAGTCGTGCGAGCTGATCAGCCGCTCGAAGTACGGTGCCAGCTCCACCCGTTCCAGCTTCAGCGACAGCGAGTCACGGTGGGCATTGGTGATCATCACGACACGCTTGCCGGCCTGGCGAATCGCCGCCAGGAAGGTATCGGCATCCGGGCGCAGGGCAATCAGGTCGGCAATTTCCCGCTTCAGCTCGCGAATGGGCAGGCGTAGCTCGCGGCTCCAGAAATCCAGGCAGTACCAGTTCAATGTGCCGGCATTGCGTTCGAACAGCGGTTGCAGCTCCATTTCCGCCATGGCCCGGCTAACACCGTGCAGCTCGGCATAGCGCTGGGGCAGGTGGTCCAGCCAGAAGCGGTTGTCGTAATGCAGGTCGAGCAGGGTGCCATCCATGTCCAGCAGGACGGTATCGATGGCAGACCAGGGAAGAACAGGCATGGGAAACTCTCGATCAGTCGGCAAGCCACGGTATAGTAACCCGTTCACGCCAAGGAGCCGCCCCATGCGCCAGAAACCCACCGTACTCAGCCGCGAAATTGTCGCCAGTAGCCGCCTGTTCCGCGTCGAAGCCGTACAGCTGCGCTTCAGCAATGGCGCCGAGCGCACCTATGAGCGCCTGGTGGGCCGGGGTAACGGCTACGGCGCGGTGATGATCGTGGCCATGCTCGATGCCGAGCACGCCGTGCTGGTGGAGGAATACTGCGGTGGCTCCGATGAATACGAGCTGTCGTTGCCCAAGGGCCTGATTGAGCCGGGCGAAGACGTGCTGGCGGCAGCCGACCGGGAGCTCAAGGAAGAAGCCGGTTTTGGCGCACGCCAGCTGGAGCACCTGACGGAACTGTCGCTGTCGCCGGGCTACATGAGCCAGAAGATTCAGGTGGTGCTGGCCAGCGACCTGTACGAAGAGCGCCTGGAAGGCGACGAGCCCGAGCCGATGCGGGTCGACAAGGTCAACCTGCGTGAGTTGTCGGCCTTGGCCATGCATCCGCAGTTCACCGAGGGCCGCGCCCTGGCGGCGCTGTACCTGGCCCGTGACCTGCTGATTCAGCGGGGGCTGCTGGAGCTATGAACGACCTGCAACTGATGCACGAAGTGGTCAAGCTGGCGCTGACGGCAGGCGAGGCGATCCTGCCATTCTGGCGCGCCGATGTCGCGGTAACCAACAAGGCCGACGATTCGCCGGTTACCGCCGCCGACCTGGCCGCGCACCGGGTAATTGCCGATGGTCTGCTGGCGCTGGCGCCGCAGATTCCGGTGCTGTCCGAAGAGGACTGCAATATTGCGCTGGCCGAGCGGCAAAGCTGGAGCCGCTGGTGGCTGGTCGATCCGCTGGATGGCACCAAGGAATTCATTGCCGGCAGTGAAGAGTTCACGGTCAACATCGCCCTGATCGAGAACGGCGAGGTGGTGTTTGGCGTGGTGTCGATGCCCACCAATGGGCGCTGCTATTTTGGTGGGCGCGGCATGGGGGCCTGGCGTGCAGATGCCGGTGAGGCAGCCCAGCTGATCCAAGTACGCAACGCACCCGCGCAGGGCGAGCGTTTTACCGTGGTGGCCAGCCGTCGGCATTCCAGCCCGGAGCAGGAAGCGCTGTTGGCCGGCCTTGGGGCTGCGGTGGGCGAGCTGGAGCTGGCCAATATCGGCAGCTCGTTGAAGTTCTGCCTGCTGGCCGAGGGCAGCGCCGATTGTTATCCGCGCCTGGCGCCGACTTCGCAGTGGGACACTGCTGCGGCGCAGGGTGTGGTGGAGGGGGCCGGTGGCGAAGTGATCGGGCTGGATGGCTTGCCCTTCCGGTATCCGCCACGCGAGTCGCTGCTCAATCCGCATTTCCTGGCATTGCCTGCCAATGCTGCATGGCGCCAGGCCTTCCTGAACCTCATCTAACTGCCTGGCACGATCCTGTGGGAGCGGCCTTGCGGCCCTATCGCGACGCAAGGCCGCTCCCACAAAGGCCGCGTTAGTCGTACTAGCGGTGCAGAACGTACTGGCCGCTGAATTTCACTGCAGGCTCGTCACTTCCGGCATTGCTCACGGTGGTTTCCAACGTCAACCGCGCCCGCCCACGGCGCTGGTACAGGGTCAGGAACCGCTCCCAGGTTTTCTCGTCCGGCGCCGCACAACGCGCCACTGCCGTGCCGGTCACTGGCAACGGGTAGCTGATCTGCCCTTCCTGGATGACGATATGCCCGTCATCGATCCCCAGTTCACGCAGGCGTAGGTGCAGCCAGCCCCAACCCACCAGCACTGCTGCGCAGTACAGGCTGCCGCCGAACATGGTGCTTTTGTGATTGACGTTGGCCGCCAGCGGCAGCTGCAGGCGCAGGGTGTGCTGCTGCCAATCGATCACTTCCAGGCCCATCTCGCGTGTCAGGGGGATGTCGCTGTGCAGTACGGACTGCAGGTACTGGCTATTGGTGCTCATTAACGGTTGTCCTCTTGATCGTCATGCCCGCCGCTGCCGCCGTCGAAGTTCAAGCCATGCTTGCGCAGCTTGTCATGCAGGGTTTTGCGGGGGATACCCAGTGCTTCGGCCAGGCTCCGCATGGAGCCGTGTGGCTGGGCCAGTTCGGCGGCGATCAGCGAACGTTCGAACTGCTCGACCTGTTCGCTGAGGTTGCCGCTGAGCATGGGCGCTGCCGGCGCTGCTGCCGAGGGTGCCTGGCCATCCAGTGCCAGTTCCAGGCCAAGGGCGAAACGCTCGGCGGCGTTCTGTAGCTCGCGGACGTTGCCTGGCCAGTCATGACGCAGCAGCAGGGCGCGTTGCGCGGGTTGCAGCGCATGCGGCGACAGGCCATGACGTTGGCTGGCAGCATCGGCGAAATGCTGGAACAACACCAATATGTCGTCGCCGCGTTCACGCAGTGGCGGAATACGCAGCGGCGCCACGTTCAGGCGGTAATACAGGTCCGCGCGGAAACGCCCTTGGTCGGCAGCCTGACGCAGGTCTTCCTTGGTGGCGGCTATGATGCGGATGTCCAGCGGGATCAACTGGTTGCCGCCCAGGCGTTCGACCACCCGCTCCTGCAGCATGCGCAGTAGCTTCACCTGTACATCCAGGCTCATGCTCTCGATTTCGTCGAGGAACAGCGTGCCGCCGTTGGCAAATTCGAACTTGCCGATACGGCGTTTCTGCGCGCCGGTGAACGCACCGGGCTCGTGGCCGAACAGTTCGCTTTCGACCACCGACTCGGCCAGCGCGCCGGCGTTGATCGCCACGAACGGCCCTTCGCTGCGGCTGGACAGGTCGTGCAGCGCGCGGGCCACCACCTCTTTGCCAGCGCCCGTCTCACCCAGAATCAACACGTCGGCGCGGGTGCCGGCCAAGGCGCCGATCTGCTCGCGCAGGCGCAGCATGGCCGGTGAATGGCCGACCAGGCGGGTTGCCAGTTGCTGGCGGTCGCTCAGTGCCAGGCGCAGGCTACGGTTGTCCAGCACCAGTCGGCGCAAGGCCAGGGCGCGGCGTACGCTGTCGAGCAGGGCGTCTGTGGCAAAGGGTTTTTCCAGGAAGTCATAAGCCCCGGCACGCATCGCCTGCACCGCCAGCGGCACATCGCCATGGCCGGTTATCAGCAGCACCGGCAGTTCGCTGTCGCGGCCGTGCAGTTGTTCCAGCAACTGCAGGCCATCGATGCCCGGCATGCGGATGTCGCTGACCACCACGCCTGGCCAGTCGGCCTCGATACGTTCGGCCAGGCCTTGGGCTTCGGGCAGGGCGACTACCTTGAGCCCGGCCAGGTCCAGGGTCTGGCTCAAGGCTTGGCGCAGGTGGGGGTCATCGTCGACCAGGATGACCTGGGCTCGGCTGTCGATCAGTGTCTCGGTGGTCATGCCGAGGGGTCCTCCGAATTGGGCAAAGTAGCGCCAGATGCGGCCACACGCAGCTGGAGGGTCAGCATTGCACCACCTTCCGGGTGGTTGGCCAGCAGCAGTTCACCGCCCAGGGCGCGCATCAGGCTTTCACAGATGGCCAGCCCCAGGCCCAAGCCCTGGGTACGGGTCTTGGTGGTGAAGAACGGCTCCTTGGCGTGCTCCAGGGCCTGGCGGCTGAAGCCGGGGCCGTTGTCACGGATGTACAGGTAGACGCAGTCATCACGCTGCTCGGCACTTAGCCACAGGCGGCGCGGGTTGGCTTTTTCGGTCAGGGCGTCGAGGGCATTGGCCAGCAGGTTGCCTAGCACCTGGCGCAGGCGGGTTTCGCCGGCCTGTACCCACAAGGTGGCTTCCGGCAGGTCGCGGATCAGCTCTACGGCCATCGCCCGGCGGCGCTTGGCCAGCAGCGCCAGGGCATCGTCCAGGGCCGGCTGCAGGGCAACGCTCTCCGGGGCATGGCGGTCACGACGTGCGAAGGCACGCAGGTGGGCAATGATCGAGGCCATGCGCCCGGTCAGCTCGCCGATCAGCTTGAGGTTGCCGCGGGCGTCTTCGGTACGTTGGTGGTCGAGCAGGATCTCGGCGTTTTCTGCGTAGCTGCGGATGGCGGCCAGGGGCTGGTTCAACTCATGGCTGATACTGGCCGACATGGTGCCGAGCACCGACAGCTTGCCGGCCTGCACCAGTTCGTCCTGCGCACGCACTGCCTCCTGCTGAGCGTTTTCGCGCTCCAGCACGGCATTTTTCAGGCGGGTATTCAGGCCTTCAAGGTCGGCGGTGCGTTCGGCCACGCGCTTTTCCAGTTCCTGGCGGCCACGGGCTTCGAAGTCGATGCGGTCGATGTAATGGCGCCGCCGTTGCATCACCAAGCCTGCCAGTAATATCAGTACCAGCAGCGTTCCGGCACCGATGGCCATTACCGTCTGCACCGAGCGATCAACCAGCGTGCGTGGGGCGAGGATGCTGACTTGCCAGCCAGTTTCCTTGATGTCGCGGGTCTGGGTGATCCAGGCCTGCGGGTTGAGAACCAGCGGCTGTGGGGCCTGGGTCGGATAGGGCTGGATGGCGATAATGGCCTGGCGCTCGGCGTCGGTCAGCGTGCGGGTAGCACGGAAGCGCCAGTCGGGCCGCGAAGTCAGGATGACCACGCCATTGTGATCGGTCAGCAACAGCTGCTCGGGCGTACGGCCCCACAGGGTTTCGGTGTGGTCGAGATCGACTTTGACCACCAGCACGCCGACGATCCGCTCGCGGTCGCGCACGGCCGCGGCAAAGAAGTAGCCGCGCTTGGCCGAGGTGGTGCCTTGGCCGAAGAAACGGCCCAGGTGGCCAGCCATGGCTTCGTTGAAGTAGGGGCGGAAGGCGAAGTTTCGGCCGACGAAGCTGTCGTGCTTGTCCCAGTTCGAGGCGGCCAAGGTGTTGCCGCTGACGTCCATCAGGTACATCACCTCGGCACCGGTCTGCTGCACGATATCCTTGAGCAGGCGGTTGGCGTTGGTCACCGCTTCCAGGCGGAAAGGGTCGGCCAGCACGCCACGCAGCGCCGGCAAGTCGCCGAGAATTTGCGGCAAGGTCTCGTAGCGGTGCAGGGTGCCGAGCAGGTTGGCCACATACAGGTCGAGGGTCTGGCGGTTCTGCGAGGCCAGTTCTTCCTGGTAATAGCGTTCGGCCAAGTGATGCAGGGGCCACAGTAATGGGGCCAAGATCAGCGCCAGCAGGGCCAGGCTGCGCCAGCGGGGACGGCGTGGGGGCGTGGGCTTTGCAATCATCAGGTAAATGCGCCAGAAAAGTCTGACGCAATTATGCGCTAGTTAAGGCAGCAGTTCCGCCTCTGCCAATGGCAGGCCCACCTTGTCCTTGTCCGACAACAGCGGAGGCTGCTGCAGCCCCCAGTCGATGGCCAGTTGCGGGTCATCCCAGCGGATGCAGCGGTCGGCGCCCGGGTTGTAGTAGTCGGTGGTCTTGTAGAGGAACTCGGCCGATTCACTCATCACCGCAAACCCGTGGGCGAAGCCAGGCGGAATCCACAGCTGGCGATGGTTGTCGGCCGACAGGTGCACCGCGACCCATTTGCCGAATGTTGGCGAGCTTTTGCGCACGTCCACGGCGATATCGCGGATCTCCCCGTGCACCACGCGCACCAGCTTGCCCTGGGTGTTTGCCACCTGGTAGTGCAGCCCACGGAGCACGCCCTTGATGGAGCGCGAGTGGTTGTCCTGGACGAACTCCATCTTCACGCCGGTTTGCTTTGAGAACTCACGGGCGTTGAATGCCTCGAAGAAAAAACCACGGCTGTCAGCGAACACCTTTGGCTCGATGATCAGTACTTCAGGGATTGCTGTAGGGATGATGTTCATAGCGGCTCGCTGGTCCGTCGTTCAAGTATTGACACTAGTCGGCCTTGCCGAAATTTTCCGCGCGTAGCTGTAACAGGATGCATAAGGTGTGGCTATGGTGGACGGCAGGCCGTTCCTTTCAACAGACCAGCTCTGATATGTGTCGATTGTTATCGATTTAAATTCGCCGAGTGGCGCGGCATTCTTCGATTTTCAGGCTTCAATTATCGATATATATCGGTTATAAATTGACAAACGCCCCAGCACACCCGGCTCAGGGCCATCACAGAGGTCACCCATGAAAACCCTCAACTCCACGCCCCGTGCCGATGGTTTCCACATGCCCGCCGAGTGGGCCCCGCAGACTCAGGTGTGGATGGTCTGGCCGGAGCGCCCGGACAACTGGCGCCTGGGCGGCAAGCCGGCGCAGGCTGCCCACGTAACCCTGGCCAAAGCCATTGCCCGCTTCGAACCTGTGACCGTTGCGGCCTCCGCCGGCCAGTACGAAAACGCCCGGCGCCAACTCGACCAGCCGAACATTCGTGTGGTTGAAATCAGCAACGACGATGCCTGGGTGCGTGACACCGGCCCTACCTTCGTCATCAACGACCATGGCGAAGTGCGCGGCGTAGATTGGGGCTTCAATGCCTGGGGCGGCTTCGATGGCGGCCTGTACGCACCCTGGAACCGCGACGAGGAACTGGCCGCCAAGGTGCTGGAAATGGAGCGCTGCCAGCGCTACCAGACCGAAGGTTTTGTGCTTGAAGGTGGTTCGATCCACGTAGACGGTGAAGGCACCGTGATCACCACTGAGGAATGCCTGCTCAACCGCAACCGCAACCCGCACCTGAGCCGCGAGCAGATCGAAGCGGTGCTGCGCGATCACTTGGCGGTCGACACCGTGGTATGGCTGCCCGATGGCCTGTACAACGACGAAACCGACGGCCACGTCGACAACTTCTGCTGTTACGTGCGCCCGGGCGAAGTGTTACTGGCCTGGACCGATGATTCCAACGACCCCAACTATGCGCGCTGCCACGCGGCCATGGATGTGCTGAAGAACACCCGCGACGCCAAGGGCCGCGAGTTCATCGTGCACAAGATGCCGATCCCGGGCCCGCTGTTCGCCACTGCCGAAGAGTGCGCCGGTGTCGACCAGGTCGCCGGCAGCCAGGAGCGTGACCCGTCGGTGCGCCTGGCGGGTTCGTACGTGAACTTCCTGATCGTCAACGGTGGCATCATTGCCCCAAGCTTCGACGACCCGGCAGATGCCGAAGCCAGAGCGATCCTGGCAAGGATCTTCCCCGACCATGAGGTGGTGATGATCCCGGGCCGCGAGCTGCTCTTGGGTGGCGGCAACATTCACTGCCTGACCCAACAGCAGCCGGCGCCGGTCAAGCGCTGAGCGCGTAATGAATGAAGAGGCCCGTCATGTGATGGGCCTCTTTTCTGCGCGGGCGACGCCCGGAGGCCGAGCTGGCATACGTTTTGTATTGTTTTTCAAGCAGATAGCGAGATGGCACGGTCAGGCCGCGCCTCTGATCTGTAACAATACCTACGTAAATTAGCCGCTCACGGGCCAGGGAGTACGTGTGGACATGAACGCAGCAAGTGAGTCGGCTTTGCGCCCATCGGCAGTTGATCGCCAATCGCTCAGGCTTTTGGCGAAGCGGTTGAAACACCATGGAAGCATCAGGGTCAGGACGACCGACTCGACCGACCCACGACGTCTGCTTGCCGGGCGATACCCCCAAGGGTTGATCAGCGAAGCAGAGATGCAGGCGCTGATGGCGGTGTGGCACTGATCGATTGCACCTGTACCTGCCTCTTCGCGGGCATGCTCGCGAAGAGGCAGGTACAGGCAACTAAGATCAGAAACTGTAGCTACCCGTCACCACAAGGCTACGCGGATCGCCCACCTGGATCTGCGCCGCACTGGTCGCCGAGCTGTAGTAGGTCTTGTCAGCAATGTTGCTCAATGCCGCCCGCACATCCCAGTCATGGGTCCGATACCCCGCCAGTGCATCCCAACGGCCATACCCTGGCAATACCGTGGTGTTCTGGTTGTCCGCATAACGTTCGCCCACCAGTGTCAGCCCGGTTTCGGCGTACCACCCCAATTCTGGCTTCCAGGTCACGAACAGGCTGCCATTGCGCTTGGCCACGTCATTGATGCGGTTGCCTTCCTGGCCGTTATTGTCCTTGACGATGATCGCATCCTGCAGGCCAATGCCGCCGCGTACATACCAGTTGCCGACGATGTTGCCGGTGGCCGTCAGTTCGATGCCGCGCGAACGCTGCATGCCGCTGAGCAAGATGATGTTCGGGTCGTTCGGGTCGCGGGTGCGGCGGTTGTAAAGTTCCAGCTCGTAGATGGCCAGGGTGGTGGTCAGGCGCTGGTCGAGCCAGTCACTTTTCACCCCGATTTCCTTCTGCCGGGTCTGCTCCGGACGGGTGTCGTTGGTATTGCCCGGCGCCCCCGGGGTGATGCCGATCAAGCCTCCGCCCACTGGCGAGAAGGTCTTGCTCCACGAGGCGTAGAACGAATGGTCGCGCCATGGCGTGTAAACCACGCCCAGGCGTGGGCTGGTGCTGTTGCTGTCCTGCGGTTCGCGCAAGCCATCCTTGTTGGTGGTTTCCACTTCGAACTGGTCAAAGCGCACGCCGGCGAGAACCTGCCACTGATCGTTCAGGCGAATCTGGTCCTGCAGATAAACCCCGCGGCTGTCGACCACGGTGTGGTTGTTGCTCGATACCGCCAACGTACCATTGTGCGGCTGGCTGGGTTTGCCCAGGCCTGGCAGGTTCTGGCTGCCGGCGCTGTATAGCAGCGGGTCGCGCCGCTGGTTGCCGAACTCCAGGCCCAGCAGCAGCTTGTGTTCAAGGCCCAAGGTGTCGAAGTCGCCCTCGGCCTCCAGGTTGTTGAACAGGTTGCGGGTGTTCAGGTCCTGCTGCCAGCGTTGGCGGGTCAAGGTATTGGTGCCGGCGTTGTAGCCCGTGACATAGGTGTTGTCGAACTCGCTGTCGAGTTTGAACAGGCCCAGGGTGTGGCGCAGCTGCCAGGTTTCGTTCAACTGGTAGTTCAGGCGCGAGCGCAGCGATTGGGCGCGGTCGTCAATGTAGTCGCGATGGTCGCCGTAGGTGGCGCTGCGGCTGACGTCTGCCGGGCGGCCGTTGACGCTCGGGATGCCGCGGTCTGGTGTGCGGTTGTAGCGGCTGTATTCATACTGCACCAGCCAGTTCAGGTCGGGGGTGATCTGCCAGCTGATCGATGGGGCGAACAGTTGGCGGCTGCCGTCGATACCATCGCGAAAGCTGTTGTTGTCCTGGTTGCCCATGTTCAGGCGCAGGCTGACCGTGTCGCTGGGGTCTGCGCTGAGGTCGGCATACAGGCTGCGCAGGTCTTCGCTGCCGGCCTGCGCTTCGATGGTCGAGCGGCGACCCGGCTCTGGTGCCTTGCTGACCCTGTTGACGATGCCGCCCTGGCTGCCACGGCCATACAGTACCGCTGCAGGCCCCTTCAGCACTTCGACCCGCTCGATGTTGTGCAGGTCGCGGATGTATTGGCTGTCGTCGCGGATACCGTCCAGATAAAAGTCGTTGCTGGCCTCGAAGCCGCGGATGCGTACGCTGTCAAAACGGGTGTCGGCGCCGCTGCTGACGTTTGGGATACCCTCCAGCGCCTTGCCCAGCGTGTTGCTGCCGTAATCCAGCACATTGGCGGTTTTCACCGTATCGATGGCCTGCGGCACATAACGCACGGGCGTCGAGGTGCGGGTTGCGGTGCTCACCTCCTTGACCCGCGGGTTGTCCTTCTCGCGCTCGCTGTCGGCGGTAACCGACGACTCCGGCAGTGTGGTGGTGGCGGCGCTGGCCAGGCTGGCGCTGAACAGCAGCGACAGGCCGAGCGTCAGGGGTGAAAGGCGGCAGGGTACAAGCATGGGCACATCCGGAGCGGGCAGTTGAAAATAAAGTGCGGATGGTAATGCTTGTTATTTGCTCTTGCTCGGCTATTTGTAAAGGGTTGTCTTTACATATGTGTCAGTTTGTAACTGCCTCTAAGGCCACGCTTTGCCTACTTTCAGGAAATTGTCCGCTCGATCAAAAGGCAATTTCCTACACAAGATAAATTGCCCGCTGATAGCGCAAACCTGCATGGAAATGCACCAGACAGGCCGGTAATTTCGGTTATATCAACCTGCATTTCACGACTTTTTGACATTTGTAATCGCACACGGCTAGGATTCGGCCAACGCCAGCTGGCCATGGTATTGGCCAAGCTGCTGCCAAGGGCCGCCGTGAACTTACCGGTCGGCCCGCCCGGCTGGATCCGCATAGCGTCGAACCTACGAAGGGGCGTTGGTTCCTGGCGTCATATTGCAGAGCGTTTTTGATTAAGAAATAAGGAAAACAACATGTTGAAAACCAGGATCAGCCTGGTCGCCCTGGCGATGATCGCCGCGACCCAGGCTCAGGCCAATGACCAGGCTGACAGCAAGGGCTTCATCGAGGACAGTCACGCCAACGTCCTTCTGCGCAACGCCTACATCAACCGCGACAAGAAGCATGGCACCGACGACCAGATCGAATGGGGCCAGGCGTTCATCGCCAACTTCTCCTCCGGTTTCACCCAGGGCACCGTTGGCGTCGGTGTTGACGCATTCGGCCTGTACGCCGTGCGCCTGGATGGCGGCAAAGGCCACAACGGTGGTGGCGGCGTCGACTTCTTCAAACCGCACGAAACCACCAATGCCGAAGGCAACGCCAGCTCGCCGCACAACCTGGCGCGTGGTGGTGCTGCTGTGAAGTTCCGCATTTCCAACACCGTGCTGAAGTACGGTGACCAGATGCCAGCACTGCCAGTGCTGCAGTACGACGATGCACGTCTGCTGCCAGAAAGCTTCACCGGCACCCTGATCACCTCCAAAGAGATCCAGGGCCTGGAACTGAACGCCGGCCGCTTCACCCAGGAAGCGCGCAAGAGCGCCGAGCGCCGTGATGGTGGTGGCCTGAAGTCGATCAACGTCTTAGGTGGCAGCTACAAGTTCACCGACAACTTCACCGCTTCGCTGTACACCGCCGACAACGAAGATGTGATGAAGAAGCACTACCTGGGCTTGAACTACGTCTTCCCGATCGCCAGCGACCAGTCCCTGACCCTGGACTTCAACGGCTACAAGTCGGACATCAACAACAAGTACGTAAAAGCCGCAGGCCTGAACGGCGACTCCAACACCATCTGGAGCCTTGCAGCCACCTACGCGTACGGTGCGCACTCGTTCACCCTCGCTCACCAGCGCAGCACCGGCAGCACTGGCTACAACTACGGCTTCTACCAGAACGCCGGCGGCGTGGGTGACGGTGGTTCCACCATCTACCTGGCCAACTCGTACTGGTCCGACTTCAACGCCGAAGACGAGCGCTCCTGGCAGCTGGGCTACGGCCTGGACTTCGGTGCCTACGGCATTCCGGGCCTGACCTACAAGCTGGCTTACGTGGTGGGTGACAACATCAACACCCGTAACGTCGCCAACCCGCAAGGCTTCGGCGAAGGTAAAGAGCGCGAGATCTTCAACCAGATCCGTTACGTGGTGCAGGATGGCCCGGCCAAGGACCTGTCGATCAAACTGCGTAGCTCGTTCTTGCGTACCAACAACGCCGTGCAGCAGAACGGTTACAACGACGACGGCAACGAAGTCCGCGTATTCGTCGAGTACCCGATCAGCATCTTCTGATTCTGATCTGATGTATCGAACAGCCCCGGCCTATGCCGGGGCTGTCTCTTTTCGGCGAACGGTTACTGGTTGAGCCGGCGCTGGGCTTACGGTCTCCGGCGCAAAACTGTCGCTACGCGCCATCCGCCACATCCGCGCATAAAACTCGCTTTCGATCGAGCCACTGAGTAATTCGCCCGGCTTGAGGAATGTGTGCAAGTCCGAAAACAACCCGATTTCGCTGGGGCTGATGCGCCGTGCCAGGTGCTTGGGCTTGAGCTCCGAAGGGTGCTCCAGGCCTGCGGCAGCCAACATCTCGGCCAGTGCGTGCAGTGTGTTGCGGTGGAAGCTGGCCACCCGCTCGGCCTTGTCTGGCACCACCAGGGCGCGCTGGCGCAGAGGATCTTGGGTCGCCACGCCGGTCGGGCATTTGTTGGTGTGGCAGCTCTGCGACTGAATGCAGCCAATGGCAAACATGAAGCCGCGTGCCGAGTTGACCCAGTCAGCGCCGATGGCCAATACGCTGGCAATGTCGAAGGCGCTGACGATCTTGCCCGCCGCACCAATGCGGATGCTGGAGCGCAGGTTCAGGCCGACCAACGTGTTGTGCACGAACATCAGGCCTTCGCGCATTGGCACGCCCATGTTGTCGCTGAACTCGCGAGGTGCCGCGCCGGTGCCGCCTTCCTTGCCGTCGACAACGATGAAGTCAGGGGTGATGCCGGTGGCGAGCATGGCCTTGGCAATGCCCATGAATTCCCAAGGGTGGCCCAGGCAGAACTTGAAGCCAACGGGCTTGCCGCCCGAAAGCTCGCGCAGGCCGGCTACGAACTGCAGCAGCTCGACCGGTGTGCGGAAGGCGCTGTGCGCCGCCGGCGAGATGCAATCCTCGCCTACACGTACGCCACGGGTCTCGGCAATTTCGGGGCTGACCTTGTGCCCCGGTAAAATGCCGCCGTGGCCAGGCTTGGCGCCCTGGCTGAGCTTGATCTCGATCATCTTCACCTGTGCCGAGCGGGCCTGTTCGGCGAAGCGCTGTGGGTCGAAACGACCGTCCTCGGTGCGGCAGCCGAAGTAGCCGCTGCCAATTTCCCAGATCAGGTCGCCGCCGTGTTCACGGTGGTACGGGCTGATACTGCCTTCGCCGGTGTCATGGGCAAACCGGCCCATGCGCGCGCCGCGGTTGAGCGCAGCGATGGCGTTGGCGCTGAGGGCGCCGAAACTCATCGCCGAGATGTTGAAGATCGAGGCCGAGTAGGGCATTCGGCACTGCGGCCCGCCGATGGCAATGCGGAACGAGGCAGGGTCTGGCGTGGCCACCGGTAGCATGGAATGGCTGATGAACTCGAAACCAGGTTTGTAGGCGTCGTTGAGCGTGCCGAACGCTTTCTCGGCGCTTTCGTTCTTGGCGCGGGCGTAGACCAGCGAGCGTTGCGAGCGGGAGAACGGCAGCTTGTCGTCGTCACCTTCGATCAGGTACTGGCGGATTTCCGGGCGGATGGTTTCGATCAGGTAACGGATATTGCCCAGGATCGGGTAGTTGCGTCGCACCGCATGGTGGCTTTGGCGCAGGTCATTCAGGCCGACCAGGCTGAGCAGCGCGGTGATCAGCGTTACCGGCCACAGCCAGGCATGTTGGGCCAGCAGGGGCAGGCTGGCGAAAGTGAAGACAAGGCAGAGTACGAGGCAGGCGTAGCGGCTGGGAAGAGAGTGTTTCATGGGTCCATCGCAGGCAGGATGACCGGGCATAGGATAGGCAAACGCAGGGGACGGAAAACCTGGGTAATCGGTAAAAGACTGTTACCTGATTGCGAATTCCCAGGCCTGCGCAGCCCTATGTTGTGGGCCTTGTGTCGCGATGGGCTGCGCAGCTGCCCCAGATATTGGTGTCACGGCACTAATCGTCGGGGCTGCTGCACAGCCCATCGCGACACAAGGCTCCCACAGAAGATCGCGTTAGCCAGGCAGCAGTATGCTGACCCGCAACCCACCGCTCTCACGGTTAGACAGCATCAGCTCACCCCCATGGCTGGTGGCGATCCGCTGGGCAATGCTCAACCCCAACCCATATCCGCCGGACGCCTGGTTACGCGACCCGTCACCGCGCACGAAGGGGTCGGTAATGGTCGCCAGCAGGCCCGGGGCAATCCCTGGCCCGCAGTCGTCGATATGGATCAATACACCTGTGGTGGCCCGTTCCAACGTGACCGAAATGTTCTTGGCGTAGCGCAACGCGTTGACCAACAAGTTTTGCAGGCAGCGCTGCAACAGCAAGGCATCTACCAGCAAGTTGCCCGCCTTGCCGTGCACCGGAAGTGGTTCTGCGGCAGTGGCCAGGTCCGCACACTGGCGCGCAACCAATCGGTCCAGGTCCACCTGCTGCAAATTCTGCTGCTCTCCGGCACGCAGGTAATCCAGAACCTGACCGATCATATTGTCCATCTGCGTGATGTTCTGCCGCAGGCGCTGACGGTGTTCGTCATCGGGTAAGCGCTCCAGTCGCAGGCGCATGCGGGTCAGTGGGGTGCGCAGGTCATGAGACACGGCGGCCAGGAAGTAGGCCTTGTCGTTGACCATGGCAATCAGCCGCTGCTGCATCGCGTTGAACGCCTGCGCCGCCTGGCGCACTTCCTCTGGGCCATCCAGCGCCAGGGGAGGCTGCTCGAGGTTGCTGCCCAGGCCGCGTGCGGCATCGGCCAGGCGCCGCAACGGGCGCAGGCACAGGCGCACGGCAACCAGGCATACCAGCAACACCGCGACGATGCGCAGCGCATACACCCGCAGCAGGTAATCGCTGATCAGCACCCAGGCCGACTCGCCGCTCCAGCCCTGCAGTTCCTGGCCCGCAACGGTCAGCCAGTGGCCATCGGCCAGCGGCACCGCGAACTGGATATGCGCCTGGGCCGTGCGCAGGCCGAACAGGCTGCGCCAGACGATCGGCTGGCCCAGTTCGTCGGTGAGTTGCACGTTCATCAGGCGCACGTCCTGGGCATGCCCCAGCTCGTACTTCAGGGCCTGCTGCAACAACAGCTCGACCCGCCTGTGCCCGCGGCGCTCGTCATGCTCTTGCGCAGGCGGGCTTTCGACGCAGTGAAGCTGGTAGTGGGCTGGCGCCTGCAGCGTACCGCCGTGGCAGTCGGCCTGGGTAATCAGGGGTGCGCTGCGTGCAGCAACCAGTCGCACGGGCACCTCTAGCGCCTGAGCGAAACGCACATCGAACCAGATGCTGCTCGACATCAACTGGATCACCAGCGTGCCACTGACCATGATCAGCAGCAGCTGACCAAACAAGGTGCGAGGCCATAGCCGGTGAAACCAGCGCATGTCAGGCACCGGCCGCGAGGGGGGCGAGACTCAGCAGGTAGCCTTCGTTGCGGATGGTCAGGATTTGCGCGGTCCCCGCCGGCGCCCGGCGCAGCTGCTGGCGCAGGCGGCTGACACACATGTCCACCGAGCGGTCGTCGGGCAGGTGGTCGCGGCCGAACGCGCTGCGGGTCAGTTGGTCACGGGAGACCACTCGGTTGTTGGCTTCCAGCAGTTCGCGCAGCACGCGGTAGTCGGAGCGCGGCAGGGTCAGGGTCTCGCCATCCGGGCGGGTGAGCAGGCGCTTGACGTGTTCCAGGCGAAAGCCTGCGAACAGCTGGGCGTCCACCACGGGTTCTTCGGCAGAGGTGCCCAGGCGTTGCGGACGACGCAGTACGGCTTTGATCCGGGCGATCAGTTCGCGTGGTTCGAAGGGCTTGGCCAGATAGTCGTCGGCGCCTACTTCCAGGCCGATGATGCGGTCCAGCGTACTGCCCTTGGCTGACAGCATGATCACTGCCAACCCAGGTGTGGCCTGCAACTGCCTGCACAGGCTAAGGCCGTCCTCGCCCGGCAGCATCAGGTCGAGCACCACCAGCTCCACTTTGTGCCGGGCCAGCTGGTCGCGCATCTGTTGACCGTCGGCTGCCGCCAGTACGTTGTAGCCGGCATCGGTCAGGTAATCACAAAGAAGTTCGCGGATCTCGTCGTCATCATCGACAACCAGCAGGGTCGTGCTCATGCAGAAAAACACCTGTTCGTTGAGGGCCGGTGGCGCTCGTTACGTTCAATTACATCCCCGTACATGTCGGGTCTGGAGCCCGGAGGGCTGATCCCTAGAATCCTAACAAAAAATCATCTGCAAATACGAAGCCTTCCCAAATGAATCCCCAAAGCATCACGCCAGTGTTCACCCCCTTCAGTCAAAGCGGCAATTGCCTCAAGCCGCTGGCCTTCTGCGTCGCCGTCGCCATCAGCGGTGGTGCAGTGGCTGCCGACGGCAAACCCCTTGAACTCGACGCCACACAGATCGAAGACAGCGCATTACAGCCTGCCGACGAGGCCGGCCAGTTGGGCTATACGGTCGAGAGCACCCGCAGCTCCACTGGCCTGGCACTGACACCACGGCAGACACCGCAATCGGTTACCACCATCACCCGCCAGCAGATGGATGACCGCGACATCCACACCATCGAGCAGGCATTGGAAGCCGCCCCAGGCGTAACGGCCAACAAGTCCGAGGTGGGTGGGCGCACCGACTACCGCGCGCGTGGTTACTCGATCAGCAACTGGAAGGTTGATGGCCTGCAGACCCAGGGCGGCTCCGATTTCAGTGGCAGCGGCAATGCGCTGAACATGGACCTGTACGAACGCATCGACATCGTGCGCGGCGCCAACGGCCTGCTGGGCGGCACCGGCGACCCCTCGGCTACCGTCAACCTGATCCGCAAGGCACCCACCAAAACCTTCGGCGGCAGTGCCTATGCCACTTACGGCAGCTGGGACAAGCGTCGTCTGGGTGCTGACTTGAACCTGCCTCTGTCCGAAGATGGCCGCCTGCGTTCGCGCTTCGTGATGACCCAGCAGGATGCCAACTCCTTCCGCGACAACCAGTCCGAACGTTCCCGCGCCGCGTTGGCCAATTTCGAGTTCGACCTGGACGACGCCACCACCCTGGGCGCCGGTTACCAGTATGAATACAACAAGGTCGTGGGCGGCGGCTGGGGCGCGAACATCCCGATCTGGTACCGCGATGGCAGCAAGACCGACTTGCCGCGCAGCACCAACGTGGTGCCCAGCTGGAGCTTTGGCGAGTACACCACCCGCACTGCGTTCGGTTCGCTCGAGCACCGCTTCGACAACGACTGGACCCTGGACCTGAAAGCCGCCCAAGCCACCACCGAAGCCCTGAACCATCGCGGCCTTGCCAAGGTGAACTCAGCTGGGCGCGGCAGCTACGGTGGCTATTGGGACCAGGACGGCAGCGGCGCCGTGCTGAACGGTTTGCACAGCTCCAGCGACACCACCCAGCAGTCCGCGCAAATCGACCTGTCCGGCCCATTCCAGCTGTTCGGCCGCACCCACCAGGCCATGGTCGGCTACAACGACAGCCGCACCGTCGGCTGGTCGCCTCAGTACACCTGCACCATGGTCGGCGACGGCATGACCAGCGCGCCTGCACTGGGTTGCCAGTTCCGCGCCAACAACGGCTTCCCGGTCACCGACTGGCACAATGGCGTGGATGACGACTACGACCTCATCGCCTCGCGCACCGGCCTTCACAGCAAGACCACCACTCGCCTGCAGGGCATGTACGCCGCCACCCGCCTGAGCATCACCGACCCGTTGTCGGTGATCGTTGGCGTGCGCACCAGCAACTATTCCTCGGTCACCCGCAGCGTGGCCGGCGAGCGCAGCAGCCAGGAAGAAAACGGCATCGTCACCCCCTACCTGGGCGCGGTGTATGACCTCAACGACAACTACTCGGTATACGCCAGCTACACCGACATCTTCACCCCGCAAACCTCTGAAACCAGCAGTGGCAGCAAGGTCGAGCCGATTCGTGGGCAAAGCTACGAGACAGGTATCAAGGGTGAGTGGTTCGATGGCCGCCTGAACGCCTCGGCGGCGTACTTCCGCACCAAGCAGGAAAACAAGGCCGTGTTGGACGGCGACCTGACCACTCCGACTGGCGGCAGCGCCTACAAGGCCGGCTCCGGGCAGGAAACCGACGGTATCGACCTGGAAGTCGCAGGCGCCCTGACCCCCAACTGGAACGTCTACGCCGGCTACACCTATCTGCACTTCCGCCGCGTCGACAGCGACGGCCGCAGCGACCCGTCGCACCTGTTCAAGGCCTCCACCACCTACCGCTTGAGCGGCCCGCTCGACCGCCTGACCCTGGGCGCCGGCGTGACTGCGCAGACCAACATCCGCGCCATCTCCAGCCCGGCTGGCCAGCCTACGAACGGTGTGAGCAATGGTGCCACTGACGTGAACTGGTCCGGTTATGCCATCTGGAATGCCATGGCCAAGTACCAGCTGACCGACGACACCAGTGTCAGCCTCAACGCCAACAACCTGTTCGACAAGCACTACTACACCCAATACGGGTTCTATGCCGGGGCCATCTACGGCGACCCGCGTAACCTGTCGTTGACGGTAAGCACCGCGTTCTGATCAAGCCCTTCCACAGGGCCTGGCGCTGTACCTGTGGGAGCGGGTTCACCCGCGAACACCGGCGAAGCCGGTGCCTGCACGCGCATCGCCCGCTCCCACAGAAGCAGCGCTGGGTTCAAGGCCTGCGCTGGGCCGCCAAGCGGCCCTTTCTTACCTGGGCTCTACCGCTTGCCCTGGATCAACCGGCTTCTCCAACTGGCCCTCGAAGCTATCCCAATCCTTGCCAAACAGCTCCACCGGATGCATGGTCCGGTCTGCGCCATTGCCACAGGCTAGCGCCTTGGCAGGGCAGTAAAGGTCGCAACCCCAGCAGATACGCTCGGGGTGGCGAGGGTTTGTGGGGAATCTCTTGGCCATGCTCAACCTCCCTCAGGGCTACCTGATCTGAACGTAAACCCCTCGCCCAGCCCGTCGTTTGACGGGCATCAATCCATTGGCGATCGCCAGGTCACCGTACATCGCGCATCCAGATATCTGGTTGACAGATATCTGGATCAGAGATATTTTCCACCCTATGTTGGTGCGCCGGGACAACACAATGCGGGTCATAACGAAAGCGGCGGTAACCAAGGCGATTGAAGCCCACGGCCAGTGGAAAGCGCCCCTAAGCCTGTGGCTGACGACCTTCGACAGGGCGACGCTGCGGTTTGAATCTTTTGAACAGTTGAGGCAGACGTGGGTCACTGTGTCTGGCTGGAATGTTGATCGCATCCCCCACTCAAAACTTAGGCCCGCCAGCCGCAAAGGGCCGCTTGATATCTACGTGTTCGATATCAAGAAAAACGAATGCCGCCTGATCGCGTGGCTCAATGCGCGAACGGGCACTCTCTACATCAAGGCCATTCTGTCGCACGCCGAGTACGACAAATGGTGCAGAAGCGATATCAGGTAGCAACCTGGGCCGCGCGATATTTCAATTCGACAGGTGACAACATGAAGCGGGATAAAATCGAAGCCAATGGACTAGATGCATTCATCGCTAATATTTCACCCATGCTCGATGGCCTGAACACTCAGATGGCAACCATGGCCCAGCTTCTAGCCGCCTGCCATGACCCCATCAAGGACGATGCCGAGCTTGAGGCACGCATGGCATTGATCGACGAGCTCTACTCCCATGCGGACAGCGAAGGCCACGCTGCGGCACGCTTTGCCGAGATGGTTGCGGACCGCGTCTACGAGTATGAGAGTGAGTCTGTATTGGTGCCGTTCGCGAGCCAGGCCGAAGCGTTGGCCTTTCTGCTGTCGGACAGGGGCGTGAAGCAGAAGGACCTGTCGGCGATAGCGACCCAGAGCGCGGTATCCGAGATTCTGAACAACAAGCGGAAGATGACGGTTGCCCAGATAAAGGGCTTTGCTGAGTTTTTCAGCGTACCGGTTGAGTTCTTCATGCATGGGGTGGTTTGAAATCAAAGCCTTTGCTTGACCGAATGCTCCATATGAAGCGACCAGGCATGAAAAACCTCTCAATTTGTGCAGGGTTGCCGGACCAGCCATAGCCATGGTGGCTGTATTGGTGTAGACGTTCTGTCAATACACTGAGGTGAGTGTTTTACAATCTTGCGAGCCCCGCGGTGGTGGGGTATCGCAGGGTCGATGATGCACTTTGCTTTATCGCAAAAGGAGTTGCTTTGGAGCACCATTCAACCGGCAAGCGCGGCGTGAGTTACGATCCGCCGCAACGGCGGCAACGCAGGGACATCCCTTCCATCGTGCGCCGGGTGACGATGGGCGTTGTGGTCGTCTGGTTGGCACTTGTGGCAAGCCTTGGCGGCTGGATAACACAGCGCCTTACGGCAGAAGAACTCGACAACCTGGCGGCAGGCGCCGAATACGAAGCCCAGATTACGGGGCGAATCGTAGACCGCCTGTTCACCGAAATGGCCAGCGTGGCCAACATGGTGGCCCGTCAAAGCGAAGTGATCCAACTCGCTGCCCGATATCGCCACGATCCGCCCGGCTTCGCCGCACTCACGCGTGAGGAGCGCGCTTCGAAGTTCACCCGTGACCCGCTGGTGCGAAGCGTGGGTGATTTCATGGATAGATTGGCCAGCGATCTCCACTATGGCCGTATCTACATGAACAATCTCTCAGACGATACGGTGACGGCCAGCAACTGGGCGGAGTCATTCAGCATCGTTGGCCAGATCTATACGGGCAGGGCCTACCTCATCGACGCATTGCGCACCGGCAGTGGTGAGATGTTCGGCATCGCCCGCTTGAACAAAACCCCCTCCTATTTCGTCGCCAGCCGCATCGACGATGCTGACGGCAAGCCACTTGGCTCTGTCACGGTCAAGTTCGATGCCCCGGACATAGCCCTCTACCTGACAGGGCGTCACATTGCCTTGATAGTGAACCGTCAGGGCCGTGTGACCACCGCGTCCAGCGAACTTTTCATGCTGCGTAACGTGGTGACACTGCTCCCGCCCGATATTCGCAGGCCTCTGGATGGCGACGAAGAGCCGGGCGAGCCCATGGATATCCGCGCTGTGGCAGACGCGGGTCAGGCCAATCAATGGCTCATTGACGGGCACCCTTATCTGGTGCATCGCCAGCCTCTGAACGACGCGCAATATCAGCTGCTGACGCTGGCAAAGCTTGATCACCTGCAGCCGATGCGTCAGCAGTACTACTGGACCGGAGCCTCTGTGGCAGCGCTCGGGTTGATCTTGATCTTGCTCTCCAGCCGTGTGGCCGGGCAGATGCTATTGCGCCGCCAGGAAGAACGCTATGCAGCCAACTATGACGCGCTGACCGGGTTGAAGAACCGGCGCGCGATCCTGGCTGCCTTGCATCGGCATTTCGCGTTGGCGAAGCGAACGGGGCAGGGGGTGCTGGTGGCGTTTATCGACCTCGACGAATTCAAGGCGATCAACGACACCTACGGGCACGAGGTGGGGGACAAGTTCCTGATCGAAGGCAGCCGGCGCTTGCAGGGCGGGTTGCGGGCAACGGATGAACTTGGGCGCTGGGGTGGTGACGAGTTCGTTGTGATCGGCTTGACCGCTTCGATCCACCCGGACGAAATGGCCAAAACTGCCGCAGCGATGCGCAGACGGCTGGTGCCGCTGCTGATTGGTAGCTACGAGTTTGACGACTGCCGGTTCGATTACGCGGGTGCGAGTTTTGGTATTACGAGTGTTGATCCCGCTGCGACTTCGCTGCAGGCCGCGCTTAAAGCGGCGGATCAGTTGATGTATGCCGATAAAGAGGTGCGGCGGGGGTTGCGGAGGGTTTGAGAGGGGGCTGCTGGATCGAAAGCAAGCACCAAGCTTTCGGGAGTGGCCTTCGCAGCCCGCCCCTAAGCCAGCAGTCTCTCGCAGCTTGTTGCATCCACCGCCGCATCCAGCTCAGCCCCAGCCAAATGCATTGAGGATAAGGTACTACCAATCGCACACTAAGAGAATTTTGCAGGGAGTTAAGAGTTCATTAAGTAGTACCTTATAGGCGTTAAGGTGTCATGAAGTGATACCTTATAAAGGGGTTAAACTAGCACAGGTAAGCCACGGTTGTGGTTCTGGACGATAGATCTGCGTCGCTTCGGCACCAGTCCAGGCTAGATCAGGCTTCTGCTGCGACTGGCGGTTTCTGGCCAATTGCGCTCAGCGTGATCATCAGGATCACTGTGCCATTGGCTTTTAATAAGGTTAGGTGCATGGGAGCGGGGCAGCTGTAGCCCGTTCCAATGAAGCCGCGGGGCCTAGTGCGATCGGTGGATAACTTCATAGCGAGCTTGAGAAAGAATGCGGCGGGCTACTCGGTTCGCATGGCACTGCTGAGGCGCGTGAGGTTCTCAGGCGCCTGGTTCGCGAACTGATTCTGCGTCACACATGCTCATCGCGGTTTGCCTCCAGAAACCGGCTCCATCAGGTTGTGATTATCGGGGTGTTGGGGCTGCTGCGCAGCCCATCGCAGGCAAGCCAGCTCCTACACCGATCGCGGTGGCTTCAGGGCAGTAAGCGTCTGCCCAACACATCTTGCTCAATGTTCAGGGTTCTTCTGTATGCAGGAAATCTACCTCGTAGATACCCCGCGCCGCGCGGATGGTAACAGGGGATATTGGTCTTATGTCACTCAACTCCCATGCGAGCCAGCCGTCTTCAAAATAACTTGCGCAGGCTGCTTCCATGTCAGCCAGGATGAACGGACGCACGGCTTTTACGCGCACAATCGCGACCGCAATACCGTCATCATCTTCCTCCCCGTCGGCATGAAGAAAACGCCCATTTTCGACAATCAGAAGATCCTCGGTAGGTTGTAAGTCTGGATGCCAACGACGGACTTCGAGTGTTTTCTGGCCAGAAGCGATTCGACTGCCACTGGGCCGTACAATTGATAAAGCCTTGATGGTTCTCTCCTAAAAGATATGCGTCCGGCTAAGTTACTTTGTCGGAGGGATGGGAGGTACCGCTACGAGCGCAAGCTTGAGCTGCGGCCAGATTTTCACCCAATTTTTGGACTTGAGGCGGCTTTGATAGATCGCAGTTTTCTCCGTGGCGAACCTCCCCGCTGGCCTGATAATCAAGTCAAAAAGATCATCAAGCCCCAAGGGCGCCGCGACCTCGCATGAGCCTTTCTCTCGCAGTGCTACGGCTACCGCCGTTGCGGTTTCTGGCCAGTAGCGCATTGCGTCGGTCGCTGAGAGATATGGCTTATCGCCGTTCTGAGCATGCATTCTCGCTTGATTTTTCACAGACCATAATACGTTCGGCTCTAGACCTCTGAGAACTGCTTCCAGGGCTTCATCTTGCTCTGGTGTGCAGCGTTGTGCATCAAACCAGATGACATCAACGTCTGTTGAAATCGGGGATGAATCGCGCCCGTGCAGATAATCCCAAACCGCGTTTCGTACAAAGCCTGCTCCGATCCAGCAGTCTGGCAATCCCAAGGAGCGCACTATTTCGAGTAACCGCCACCGAATGGGGTCATCTGAGATAATCGCTTGGATTTTCGAACTATTGTCCACTCAGAAATCACCTTGTTGCAGCTAGGCCGATACCCACTGATGCGGCAGTAGCTGCCCGATCTCACTGGCCCGTTGCGTCGGCAACCGCGTCAGCACATCTTTAAGGTAGGCATACGGATCATGCCCATTCATGCGCGCTGACTGGATCAGGCTCATGATTGCAGCCGCCCGCTTGCCACTGCGCAGTGACCCGGCAAACAGCCAGTTCGAGCGTCCGAGTGCCCACGGCCGTATCTGGTTCTCCACCTGGTTGTTGTCGATGGGCACAGCCCCATCGTCCAGGTAGCGCGTCAGCGCTACCCAGCGTTTCAGGCTGTAATCGAGGGCTTTAGCTGTGGCTGATCCGTTGGGCACCAGGTCGCGCTGGGCCAACATCCAGTCATGCAGTGTTTTGCTGATCGGTACCGCCAGTTCCTGACGTATTCGCCAGCGATCTTCATCACTCATGTCCCGCGCCTGGCGTTCGATCTCGTACAAGCCGCTGATCGAGTGCAGCGCTTGTTCGGCCAACTGGCTTTTGTTCGCAACATGCAGATCGAAAAACTTGCGACGGGCGTGGGCCATGCAGCCGATTTCAGTGATGCCTTGCTCAAAACCAGCTTTGTAGCCAGCGAAGTCATCGCAGACCAACTTGCCGTTCCAGTCGCCCAGGAAGTTGCGCGCATGTTCGCCTGCACGACTGGGGCTGAAATCGTAAACCACAGCTTTGAGTGCCGAAAACGGCGTAGTGCTGTAGGCCCAGACGTAAGCCCGGTGGGTTTTCTTCTCGCCCGGCGCAAGCATTTGCACCGGTGTTTCGTCAGCGTGAATCACACCCTGTTTCAGCACAGCTTCACGCAGCGCATCGACCAGCGGCTGGAGTCGCACGCCGGTCTGTCCAACCCACTGGGCCAAAGTCGAGCGAGCAATCGCCAGCCCGGCGCGGCCAAAGATTTTCTCCTGTCGGTAGAGCGGCAAGTGATCGGAAAACTTGGCCACCATCACATGGGCCAACAGGCCTGCGGTTGGAATACCTTTGTCGATGACCTGCGCGGGCACCGGCGCCTGAATCAGAGTTTCGCACTGACGGCAGGCCCATTTGCCACGCACATGTTGCTCGACGGCAAACACGCCCGGCGTGTAATCCAGCTTCTCGCTGACGTCTTCCCCAATACGCTGAAGTTGGCAGCCACAGGCGCACAGAGTGTTTTCTGGCTCGTGGCGAATCACGGTACGCGGAAATTGCGGCGGCAATAGTGCACGTTTGGGTGATTGCCGTGGCTCGGCCTGTGACGAAGCGGGAAGAAGCTGTTTTAGTTCTGCCTCGATAGCTTCAAGGTCTGTATCGAGCAGGTCATCCAGCAAGCTGCCTTGTGCCGGGCTGATTTGCTCGCTGCGCTTGGCAAACTTGTGGCGTTTGAGCAGGGCGATTTCGAACTTGAACTGTTCGATGAGGATTTCATCGTTCTGGATCTTCCTGCTCATCGCCTCGACCTGAGACTGCAACTGCAACGCCTGTGCCGCCAAGGCACGAAGCTGTTCCGGGGTCATCTGATCGAGATTGGGCGAGAAAGTCATGCTGCCGATTGTGCCAGAGCAGGCGCAGGACGACGACAAGCAGACCAGTCAAATGGCCGGCGATTACAGCATGCTGATCACACCACCTGCGCCGACTCGTTGCCACGGCAGGCCTAGTACCAACGCCTGGAGTTGTTCACTGTCGAGTTCGACTTCGCAACCATGGCGAATGCTGGGCCAGTGAAACTTGCCTTGATTCAGTCGACGCGCGGCAAGCCAGACGCCGACGCCATCGTGCACCAGCACTTTCATCCGGTTAGCCCGGCGATTGGCGAACAGATAAGCGCAGTGCGGCTTCGCCGCACCGAACACCGCAATCACCCGGGCCAATGCCGTTTCGGTGCCGGCGCGCATGTCCATCGGCTCGGTGGCCAGCCAGATCGCATCGATGCGGATCATCGAGCGACAGCCCGGATAAATTGCGCGCAGCCCTCGGGATCTGAGGTTGGCCATTTGACGGTCATCACTAGCCCGGCCATGGGCAACTCGATGATCGCTGACGCTTCGGCTGGCCGTTTAGGTGCGGCTTTTAACGGGACGAAGGCTGGCAGCGAGGTTGTTGCAGGCTGGTCTCGATAGAGCGGCATCCATTTGCGGATGACATTGGCGTTGATGCCGTGGCTGATGGCGACACTGGATACGGTCGCCCCAGGTTGCAGGCATTCCTGAACGACCTGGGCTTTGAAGGGTTTCGGATAAGAGCTTCGTTGGCGCATGGAAATCCTGGCGATAAGGGTGATTGCGTCCGCTTAAAAATACGCGGACACCATCGCCCTTAAAGCTGGAGTTCGGAAGGTGAATTCGCCGGACGCTTACTCAGGGCATCCGTAAGGCAGGGGATTGGGGGCTGCGGGGGGAAAACAAAAAAGGCCCACCTTTCGGTGAGCCTTTTTTGGTACTGCGTATGGTGCCGGCACCAGGAATCGAACCCGGGACCTACTGATTACAAGTCAGTTGCTCTACCATCTGAGCTATACCGGCAATGGGGCGTCATTATAGCGATCGTTTGGCGCCTGTAAACCACTTCCTTGCGAATGTTCGCAAAAGACCTAAGTCACCGGCCTAAAAGAAGAATTTTCCTACCAGCCGCGGTGCATGGTGGTGACGCTAGGCTCGCTTTTGCCCGGGTTGAAAAACAGCTTGTCGTTGTCGCAGCCGCGCTTGCGGCATGGGGCTTCTGTGCGCAGGGGCAGGCCTTTGTCGCCGCCCAGCTGCATGCCGGGGTGGTTCCAGCCCAGGTTGCTGTTGGGGTGGGGCGAGGTGCCGCCGGCGCAGCCGGTCAGGGCCAGGGCGAAGGTCAGCAGGGCGAGGGGGGTGGCTCGGGTCACGATGCTCAGGTCCGGTGGTCCATTGTCGGTTCTGGCGCAACGCCAGAAGGTCGCGGGGCTGGCGGGCAGCGCGCGACGTCACTTTTTAATGATTTGGGGGGCGGATGATACACCGTTGCGGGGGTGGAGCATTAGCCTTGTGTTGTCTGGTATGGCCTCTTCGCGGGTGAACCCGCTCCTACAAGGGGGCGGGTAAGCCGGGTTATCTGTGTAAGGGAATTCTGAACCATGGGGTCAAAAGCTTCAGGGTTTGGATGCTTCGGAAGTATCCTACGCGCGCCGCCGAAGTAACGCTGTTGTCGGGGAAGTGGCTCACGGATACCGTTTTCGGGTCGCTCTGGCGACTGGGTGTGAGAACCCGACTTGAATAAGCGTTACCCGCCATGGTGGTCGTACGTGGGCAGACCTCGGTCTGGCCGGGCTTCCTTATTCACTCGGTTTCTCACCCTGCGTACGGCTGCCGCCCCAAATCCGTGAGAAAGATTTTTGGCAGTCTCCTTCCGTGAATAAGGATTTGCCATGAAAAAAGATGTTTCTGAGCCAATCACAACCGCAGGCGTGGAAACCTTCCTCGCAGCCGGTAACCCATCCCTCAATCTGCTACGCGTAGAGCCCGGCGTCCCCGTCGACGCGGCCTACGAGCATGTCTCGATCCTGATGGGCTACATCAAGCACCTGGTGCGCGAGGGGGATATGGAGGACGACCATAAATTCCTGGGTGCAGCCGATTACCTGTGCGACATGGCCAAGGCGCTGATGAACGATATCGAGATTGCCAAGGGCAAGGCGCATTAGGCATTGACGCGGTCATTTGTGGGAGCGGCCTTGCGTCGCGAAAGGGCCGCAAAGCGGCCCCCGTTTTCGGCACAATCTCTGAAATCGCCGGGGCTGCTTTGCAGCCCTTTCGCGACGCAAGGCCGCTCCCACAAAAGCCGCTTGCGCTAACCACAAGAAATGTTTATGCACAAGTGGCATTTGGGACCTGAGCGAAAGGCATGCCGGATCGCTACGCCGCTTGTCTTTGCGCAAACGCCTGTTTTTACTGGGCTGTAGCCGCAAGCAGGAATAAGCCAAGCGCTTGAAATAGCGCTTGGATCCAACAGGTAATCACAAGCTTGTTCACAGACTTATCCACAGGTTGTGCTGCGGCTAACCGTCGCGTTCCGCGAGAATGAGCAGGTTGCGCGGGGTCAGTGGGTAATCGCAGAACAGGCCCAGGCGCACGTCATAGCCTTGTTCTTCGAGGAACAGGGCGCGATCGAGTACCAGCCACAGCTCCAGTGGCCGACGGAACAGGTTGCGTACGCGTTCCAGGTTCCGGACCTCGGCCAGGCGTTGCCAGCCCGCAGCTTCCAGCATTGCCCAGTCCGGGTTGCCGCTCACTGGCAATTGCTTCAGTTCAGCCAGGTCACGGCAGTATTGCTCGAAGGGCTTCTCCAGCCAGGCCACCGGCAGGGAAGGTGTCGGCAGGTATTCATCGCTCTGGCGCTGCTGGCGTTGCAGCAGGTCGAAGCCCAGGCGCCGGGCCATCGAGGTGTCGCGCTGGCGCCGCACGCGGGCGCCGGCAGTGACGGTTTCGCTCAAGGGCAGGCCCAGGTCGTCAAGCGACAGCTGCAGGCTCGACGCCTGCGCGGCTGTGGATAACGCCTGGTATTGCTGCGCGGCGATGCGGTTGTAGCAGCAGGGGGCTACGGCCAGTTGCCGGCAACCTTGCTGGCTGGCCAGTTGCATCAGGCGTACATGCAGATCGCCACAGGCATGCAGGGCAACCACGCTTTTGTCGTCAGCCAGGTGGCGAGCGCTGTCGCTGGCCATCACATCCTGATGTACGTGCTGTGCTTGCAAGTGGTGGTGTGCACTCAGGGCCTGACCGGCAGCGACCAGGTCGGCGTCGTACTCCAGGCAGGTCAGGTGTTGCCCGGGTTGCAGCAGGCGACGGCCGAGGTGGCCTTTGCCAGAACACCAGTCCAGCCAGTGCCGGGGCTGCTCGCGGAAGGCTAGGTGGCTGGCGAAGGCTTCGATCTGCTGCCATTTGCGGCCGGGGACGGCGACGTCCAGGCGGTGGGCGGCAGGCGGTAGATTGGTTTGCGCAAGGCTGCCGAGCGTGGCGAGCTGTCGGGCTTGCTCGGCCAGTTGCGGAAATGGGGCAGGCAAGCGGTCAGCGGCGCTGTCGGCTTCGGCGTCTGCCAGTGAACATTTGCGCAGGTGGGCGGCAAGCTCTGGGTGGGTGGTTTCCCAGGCCAGTTGCAGGGTGGTGAAGGGGCGGGGTTTCCACAGCTGTTGGTGCTCGATCAGGAACTGGTCGAGGGCCTGGAAGCGGGTGCTTAGGTGGTGGCTGTGGAGGGGACTGGGCATGGGGATGTGTGTTGGGGTTGAGGGCCTGTTCGCGGGTAAACCCGCTCCTACGAAGGTTCAGCATAGGCCTGTTGTAGGAGCGGGCGTGCCCGCGAAGAAGGCTAGGAGATGTTAGCGGCCTTGGCAGGCATCCACGCGCAACCAGCGCTCCAGCAGCTTGAAGCCTTGCACCAGCATGAACGAGATCACCAGGTAGAACACGCCTGCGGCGAAGAAGATCTCCACCGGCAGGTAGGTGCGGGCGATGATGGTACGGGCCATGCCGGTCAGCTCCAGCAGGGTCACGGTACTGGCCAGGGCACTGGCCTTGAGCATCAGGATCACTTCGTTGCTGTACGCCGGCAGGCCGATGCGCGCAGCGCGTGGCAGCATGATGTAGAACAGCGCTTTGCCACGCGACATGCCCAGCGCCCGTGCCGCTTCGATCTCACCTTTAGGAATCGCCTGCAGCGCGCCACGCAGGATCTCGGCAATGTACGCAGCGGTGTGCAGGGTCATGGTCAGCACCGTGCACCAGAACGGATCGCGCAGGTACGGCCACAGCGAACTGGAGCGCACCGCATCGAACTGCGCCAGGCCGTAATAGACCAGGAACAACTGCACCAGCAGCGGCGTGCCACGGAAGAAGAAGATGTAGCTGAACGGCACCGCGCGCACGTACCAGTGGCGCGAGGAACGGGCGATGCCCAGCGGGATGGCCAGGATCAACCCGGCAACCACGGCAATGGCCACCAGCTCCAGGGTCAGGACCGCACCCTCGGCCAGGCGTGGCAGCCATTTGAAGATGACTTCCCAATTCATTATTCAGCCCTCGCAAAGCCGCGAGCGGCGCGTTTTTCCATGAAATGCATACCGGTCATGGCAAGCACGGTCAGGCCCAGGTAGATGCAGGCTGCGACCATGTAGAAGGTGAACGGCTCTTTGGTCACGGTCACGCCGATCTGCGAATGACGCATGATTTCTTCAAGGCCGATTACCGATACCAGGGCGGTGTCCTTCATCAGGATCATGAACAGGTTGCCAAGGCCGGGCAGGGCGATGCGCCACATCTGCGGCAGGATGATGCGCGAGAGGATGCGGCCCTTGGACAAGCCCAGCGCCAGGCCAGCTTCGCGGTGGCCTTTGGGGATCGCCAGGATAGCGCCACGGAACACTTCGGTGGCGTAGGCGCCAAAGCACAGGCCCAGGGCGATCACGCCCGCGGCGAAGGCGCTTAGCTCAAGGCCCGGCATGTTCAGGGCTTCGCCGAGGCTGTTCATGAGCCCGACGGTGCCGAAATAGATAAGCAGTACCCACAGCAGTTCGGGCACGCCGCGAACCAGGGTCGAGTAGAAGCCGCCAAGCCATTGCAGCGGCTTGAGCGGGGAGGTCTTGGCCAGGGCGCCGAGCAGGCCCAGGACCAGCCCCAGCAGCAAGGCGCAAAGCGCCAGTTTTACGGTCATCAGGGTGCCGGCCATCATGGCCGGACCGAATCCGTGCAGGTCGATATTCATGGGCAGGTCATTTTAGGGACTGGCGCGCCACTTGGGCGCGCCGGTCAGGGCGGGTCATTCGATACTGAACGGGAAGTACTTGTCGTTGATCTTCTTGTACGTGCCGTCGGCCTTGATCTCTGCCAGGGCTTTGTTCAGGTCGTCGCGCAGCTTGGTATCACCTTTGCGCACGGCAATACCGATCTTGTCGCTGTCCATCACCGGCTCGCCCTTGAACTCGAAGTTCGAGCCGTCTTTGCTCTTCAGCCACTCGTACTGCACGTACTTGTCGGCGAGGATGCCGTCGATACGGCCGGACACCAGGTCCAGGTAGGCGTTTTCCTGGGTGTCGTACAGTTTGATATCAACATCCGGGTAGTTGTCTTCAAGGTAGGTGCCGGCCAGAGTGGCGCGCTGGGTGCCGATGACCTTGCCCTTCAGCGACGCTTTGTCGGTCTTGAAGTCGACGTTTTTCGGCGCGATGAACTGCAGCTTGTTGGAGTAGTACGGATTGGTGAAGTCCACAGCCTGCTTGCGTTCGTCGGTGATCGACAGCGACGACACCAGGAAGTCGAACTTCTTGGCGTTCAGGGCCGGGATGATGCCGTCCCAGTCGGAGGTAACGACCGAGCACTCGACTTTCATCTTGGCGCACAGGGCGTCGCCAATGTCTTTGTCGAAGCCAACCACGTTACCGCTGGCATCCTTGTTGTTGAACGGTGGGTAGGCGGCTTCGATGCCCATGCGCAGTTTTTCTGCGGCCATGGCGTTTGCCGACATCACCAGCGTGGCAGCAGCTGCCAGGAGAAACTTCTTGTAGGTGTGCATGTATTGCTCCGTTAGCGGTGGCTGGACATGAATTGCTTGCAACGCGCCGAGGTCGGGTTTTCGAAGACCTGCTGCGGCGATCCCTGCTCTTCGACCAGGCCCTGGTGCAGGAAGACGACTTCACTGGACACATGGCGGGCAAAGCTCATCTCGTGCGTTACCAGCAGCATGGTACGGCCTTCTTCGGCCAATGCGCGGATAACGTTAAGCACTTCCTGGACCATTTCCGGATCGAGGGCCGAAGTGGGCTCGTCGAACAGGATGACCTTGGGCTTCATGGCCAGGGTACGGGCAATGGCGGCGCGCTGTTGCTGGCCACCGGAAAGCTGGGCGGGGTAGCTGTGGCGTTTGTCGTAGATGCCGACCTTGTTCAGCAGCGCTTCGGCGGCTTCGATGGCTTCGGCCTTGCTTTGGCCGAGCACGCGGCGTGGCGCCTCGATGATGTTGTCGAGGATCGACATGTGCGGCCACAGGTTGAAATTCTGGAAGACAAAGCCGATTTCGCTGCGCAGGCGATTGATCTGGCGGTTGTCGGCTGCGATCAGGTCGCCATTCTTGGCGGCCTTGAGCTTGAGGGCTTCGCCGGCGACCAGGATTTCGCCCTGGTGCGGGTTCTCGAGCAGGTTGATGCAGCGCAGCAGGGTGGACTTGCCGGAGCCGGACGACCCCAGGATGGAGATCACGTCACCGTCGCGAGCGGTCAGCGAAATGCCCTTTAGAATTTCCTGCTCGCCGTAGCGTTTGTGCAAATTGCGGATTTCCAGCGCGGGCGTGGCCTGAGCCATGTGCGGTCCTCATGTGTTCGGGTGCGTTCCCAGCTGTTGGCGGCCTTCCTGGCGTGCGCCAAGCTAGCATAGCGGCATTATGACGGCCAACAGGGTCGCCGGGGACTGGGGGCGCTGGTGGGGCAGTTTGTCGCATCGCTACAGCGTAACGTCGCGCAGATGTCCGCGAAGGTGTCGCCCAGCACCAGAGCCTTGATGAAAAAAGGCGCGATGGTGCCAGCTTTGGCCGGCTCATGGAAGCTGTTTTGACCCATTGGAGGGGTAAACCCGACCTTTTGCCAGTGCAAACGGGTTCACCCACGAATGCCATGTTGATGTCACAAGGTTGTACCTATGGGTTGCACTTTTTGGCATTGCGGTGGTGCACAGGTGTTACCGAGGAGCACCTTTGGTGCATTTGTAAGTGGGTATTTCAGTAATCCGATGATTTGATGCCCTTTCGGTCATGCAATGGCCGAAAGCCCTCCAAGCCGCATCCTCAAAGGCCTGCAGAATTTTCTGACGGGTGTATTCGGCATGTGGCGCGCTTATTGCCAGTTGGAAACCGCCGATTGCAGCGACGCCTAGGTCATCCCCTGGCGCGCTCTGTACCCGCAGTCGGCGTGGTCCACTCCTTACAAAGGTAGTTTCAATGAGCGGTAACAATTCCAATGACCTCGCTCAGGGGCTCAAACAACGGCATGTGACCATGCTGTCCATCGCTGGCGTCATCGGTGCCGGCCTGTTCGTAGGCTCCGGCCACGCCATCGCAGCTGCCGGCCCTGCCGTGCTGCTGGCTTACGCTGCCGCCGGTACGCTGGTCGTGCTGGTCATGCGTATGCTGGGTGAAATGGCAGTCGCCTCGCCTGACACCGGTTCGTTCTCTACGTATGCCGACCGTGCCATCGGGCGCTGGGCCGGTTTCACCATTGGCTGGCTGTACTGGTGGTTCTGGGTGTTGGTAATTCCGCTGGAGGCCAACGCCGCCGCGGCCATTCTGCATGCCTGGTTCCCGGCGGTTGACCTGTGGGCGTTCTCCCTCATCATTACCCTGGCACTGACACTTACCAACCTGTGCAGCGTGAAGAACTACGGTGAGTTCGAGTTCTGGTTTGCCCTGCTCAAAGTGCTGGCGATCATCGGCTTCATCGCTGTGGGCTGTGCTGCCTTGTTCGGCTTTGTACCGAGCAGCCAGGTGAGCGGTGCCAGCCACCTGTTCGATACCCAGGGCTTCATGCCCAACGGCCTGGGCGCAGTGCTGGCAGCCATGCTGACCACCATGTTCTCGTTCATGGGTACCGAAATCGTCACCATCGCCGCTGCCGAGTCGAAGGACCCGGGCAAACAGATCAGCCGTGCCACCAACTCGGTAATCTGGCGTATCTGCCTGTTTTACCTGGTGTCGATCTTCCTGGTCGTGGCCCTGGTGCCGTGGAACGACCCGGCCTTGGCCGAGACGGGCTCCTACCAGACCGTGCTGAGCCGTATTGGTGTGCCGAATGCCAAGCTGATCGTCGACATTGTTGTGCTGATTGCCGTGACCAGCTGCCTGAACTCGGCGCTGTACACTTCTTCGCGCATGTTGTTCTCGCTGAGCAAGCGTGGCGACGCTCCGGCCATCGCCCAGCGCACCACCAAGGCGGCGACCCCGCACGTGGCGGTACTGCTGTCCACCGCGGCTGCGTTTCTCTGCGTGTTCGCCAACTTCGTGGCACCGGCCCAGGTGTTCGAGTTCCTGCTGGCCAGCTCTGGCGCCATCGCGCTGCTGGTGTACCTGGTGATTGCCGTGTCGCAGCTGCGCATGCGCGCCCAGCGTGAAGCCCGCGGCGAGAAGATCACCTTCAAGATGTGGCTGTTCCCGGGCCTGACCTGGGCGACCATTGCCTTCATCGTTGTCATTCTGGTGGTCATGGCGCTGCGTGAGGATCACCGTGCGGAGATCATTGCGACTGCGTTGCTGAGTATTGGTGTGGTGGCGGCTGGCTTGCTGGTGCACCGCAAGCGCGAGGCTGCCGGGCGGGCGGCGCTGGACAGCTGATCCGCGCTGGCTGAAATGAGAAGGCCGCGCCCTGTGAAGGGTGCGGCCTTTTTTTGTTGCCTGTGATGGCCCTTTCGTGGGCAAGCCCGCAGGTTCGCCACAGGCCCGTAGGAGCGGGTTTACCCGCGAAAGGGCCGGGCCTGCTGGCCAATTTCCCTGGCTAATCACCGTCGCAGCCGCCATCGTATTCGCGGGTGAACCCGCTCCTACAGGGGCCGCGCGGAGGCCACAACGGGTTACATGGCCCTGTCAGCCAAACTGCTTCTGCTGTTGCTTGGCCACGAGTTCGGAAGCAGCGATATAGGCGTCCTGGAACTCATCACTCTCCAGCCAGGCCATGGTGGTCTCTTCGTCAGCGCCGTCCAGCCATTTGCGGTAGGCGTTGAACACCAGCACGATGTAGTCGGTGGCGTGTTCTTCCTTGTGCCCCTTGAGCACCAGGGCGAGCAGCGGATCCACCAGGAACACCGAGATCATTGGCACCAGGCCGCCTTCCTGGGCTTCCTTCATCTTGTTGAACATCGCGTCGTAGCTGCCCGACTCCATGGCCTTGTTGTACACCTGCTCGACGCTGGCGCTGTCGCCGGCGCTGGCCTTGACCGCTTGGCCGCTGCGTACCATGCGGTTCTGCTTGGCCTTGCTGGCGGCGCGCTTGGCGCGTTTCTGTTGCTTGGTAGGGGTGGCCATGGGGAAATCCTTGGGTGTGTCTGAAAGTGCGCGTATTGAAGCGCAATTGCCCGATAAACCCAAGCCGTGCGCCTGGGCGCTGCAGCTTGAGATGTCTGTGGGATACATATCCAGATTATGCGAACCGTGGGCCCTGCGTAGCTTCTCTCCTGTTGCCAGCCATGCTGGCTGGCAGCCTGTCACTGCGCCAATTCGGCGTCTGTGAGTGATGCGCACGTTTGCGCTACAAAGGAGGAGTCATGAAGCACTTTTATCTGGTCACCCTGTACGGCTACACGGACGATGGCAGGGTTTACTATCCAACCGGTTTCGCCGATTGCGACGAGCAAAGGATTACAAAGGCTGACATCGCCGCCATTATCGAAAAAGGCAAGCAACACGGCCACCTTCAGTTGCACAGCATCTCCTACATGGGGCACATGACCGAGGACGCATTCAATCATCTTCGTTCCATGTCGGACGAGTAAGGTTTGGCCCGCAGTCTGCTTATGGCTGCGGGTTTCTCGATTGCATGGCGAGCCTTCAGGTTGCGTTGTGAAATCTGGTGTTCTTCGAAGCCGCATGAAGTTAAAAATCACAGGCAACAAAAAACCCGCACTAGGCGGGTTTCTTGTTGTCGCTTCGGGTAACTTTGCAACCACCAGAAGCTTGAAGGTGGTGCCCAGAGACGGAGTCGAACCGCCGACACGAGGATTTTCAATCCTCTGCTCTACCGACTGAGCTATCTGGGCGACGAGGTGAATTAAATAGATTTCCGGACCGCTCGTCAACGACTTTTTGAAAAAATTTTAAATTAATTCCGTCGCTTACGATTTTTGGGGTCATTCGGCCGGTGGAACGTAGCCTTCGGCCTGGGCGTATTCTTCGCCGGCGAAAAACTTGTCCATCTCAGCCTGGAGGAATTTGCGGTCCTCGGCGTTCATCATGTTCAGGCGCTTCTCGTTGATCAGCATGGTCTGGTGCTTCTGCCAGTCGGCCCAGGCTTTCTGCGAGATGTGTTCGAAGATGTCCTGGCCCTTGGCACCGGGATAGGGCGGGCGTTCCAGGCCTGGCAGTTCTTCTTGGTATTTGCGGCACATCACGGTGCGGGTCATCGGGCGTCTCCTGCAATCAGTTCGTCGGTCGCGCGTTCAAGCAGCTTTTTCACCGGGGCGGCGAGGCCCAGGCGCGGCGGGGTGGCGAGGTTATACCAGAGCCAGTCGGCCTCGACCACGTGCTCGCCGACCGGGTCGACGCGCACGAGCCAGGGCTCAATCGCCAGCTGGAAGTGGCTGAAGGTGTGGGTCAGGCCGTCCATGGCGTGGCGGCCAGCCAGGCGCAGGCCGTGCTGGTAGGCCAGGTCGTCGAGCTGGGCGATGTCGTCCAGCTCCGGGAGGCTCCACAAACCACCCCACAGGCCGCTGGAAGGGCGGCGGTAAAGCAGGATGGCGCCTTCGTGGTTGGCCAGCAGTGGCATCAGTGTGCGCCGTTGCGGCAGCGCCTTACGCGGTTTGGGCTCGGGGTAGCGGGTTTCTTCGCCGTGCAGGTGCGCTTCGCAGCCGCGCTGCAACGGGCAGATCAGGCAACTGGGCTTGCTGCGCGTGCACAGCGTGGCGCCCATGTCCATCATCGCCTGGGTGTAGTGGTTGGCGCGTTGTTGCGGGGTAAAGCGCTCGGCAGTGGCCCATAGCTGGTTGGCAACCTTGGGTTCGCCGGGGTAGCCGGCCTGGGCGGTGTAGCGTGCCAGCACGCGCTTGACGTTGCCGTCGAGGATCGGTGCGCGGATGCCCATGCTGATGCTGGCGATGGCGCCGGCAGTGGAGCGGCCAATGCCGGGCAGCTCGGTAAGCTGCTCGACGCTGCGCGGGAATTCGCCGCCATGTTGCTCGACGACGACCTTGGCGGCCTTTTGCAGGTTACGTGCGCGGGTGTAGTAACCCAGGCCCGTCCACAGGTGCAGCACTTCGTCCTCCGGTGCCTCGGCCAGGGCTTGCACGGTTGGCAGGGCCTGCATGAAGCGGTCGAAGTAGTTGAGTACGGTGCTGACCTGGGTCTGCTGCAACATGATTTCCGACACCCACACCCGGTACGGCGTGATGCCCTGTTGCCAGGGCAGGTCGTGCCGGCCGTGCTCGTCATACCAGTCCAGCACTGCGCTGGAGAACTGCTCGGGGCTCATCGGTTGAACAGCCCCTTGAGCGCGTCTTTGAGTTCCGGGCTCACTTTGTCTCCAAGTTTTTCGTCAAGTTTTTCATCGATCTTGTCTTTCAGGCGGTTGCCGGCCAGCTTGGCGGCAACCTTGCCCAGGCCGTTCTGGTCCAGGCGGCAGGCCTTTGCGCCGAGTTCCAGCGGACCACGGCAGCGCAGGGGTACTTCAACACCCACATAACGTTCGTTGACCTGGCAGGCCGGGTCCGGCATGGCACGCTGGTCGCCTTCGACGACTATGCCGATGTTGTAGTCCATGCCTAGCACGCGCAGGTCGAGGTCACCATGGCCATTGACGGTCAGGCCCGGGATGCGCGCCTTGAGGTCCGGGTTGCTGGCGACGCCATTGCGTACCACCAGGCTGCCGCGCAGTTCCTGGAACGGGGTGTCCTTGCCGCGTGGTTCGCTGCTCAGCGTCTTGCGATTGAGCGTGGCGATGGCCTGGCACAGCTGCTGTTCCAGGTTGGCATTGACCAGCACGCCATCGTTGATGGCGAAGTTTGCGCTGCCGTTCAGGGTGTCGACCAGTGCTTTCTGGCTGTTACCGGTGGCTGTCAGATCACTGGTCAGGGTCAGCAGGCCCTTGACCGGCGGCGTCTGTTCCTTGCCTTCGGTCTTGATGAAGTGTTCCACCGGCACCCGCTGGATATTGGTGTTCACACCCAGCTGTGGCACGGCAGGGCGCACGTCGACCGTGCCCTTGGCTTCGAAGGTGCCGTTGTACAGCTCTCCGCGCAGGGTTTGCAGGGTCAGCAGGCCGCCTTGGCCAACGGCCTTGAGCTGGGCGCTCTCGATCGGCAGCTTATCCAGGGTCAACGAGCCGAAGGCCAGGTCGGCCTGCAGGTCGAGGGCGCGCAGACGGTCGACCGGCAGCAGCTTGTCGTCGCTCCATGCCACTTGCGTTGGGGCGTTGGGCAGTGGTGTGGTGCCGGCACCGGCTACGGCGCTGGCCTCTTGTTGCTTGACCTCGGCCTGGCGCGCAGCGGTGGCGCCCTTGGCTTCTTCGCTCTTGGCCGGCAGGTAGCGGTCGGCGTCGAAGGTGTCGCCCTTAAGTTGCAGGCGCAGGGCTTGTTTGGCGAAATCTTCGACGGCCACGCGGCCGCTGAAGGTGCTGTCGTCCAGCTTCACCGCCAGGTCTTCCAGGGCCAGGCTGCTGGGCGTGCCCTGCAGGCGAGTCACCAGCTCCAGCTTGGCGAAGGCGGCCGGGTCGTTGGTGGCCGGCAGCGGGTGGCCAATGCTTTCAAGGAAGGCGCGCAGGTTGAACTGGGCGATGGACAGGCCGCCGCTCAGCTGGGGTGCCTTGTCCAGATCACGCAGGTTCAGCTCACCGAGGGCGCGCAGTTGGTTGGCCGAAACTTTCAGGCCGTTCCACGAGGCGACATTGGCGGCCAGGTCGACCAGCAGTTGGCCCTGGGCGGCGAAGGTCACGGTCTTGCCGCCGGTAGGCTCACCCGAGGTCTCGCCCGACAGGCGCATGTCTTCGAAGTTGTAGCGCTTGAGCTTGCGGTCGAAGCGCAATTCGCCGGCCAGCTCGGTACGGGCCTTGATGCTCGGCTGGCTGGCGCTGATGAAGGCGCTGGCCTTGAGCGGGATGTTTGCGCCTTCATGGACCGGGCCGGTGCTCAGCTGGATGCTTTCGGCGCTGTAGTTTTGGCCGGTCTTGGCATCGGTGTACTGCACGCGGGCGTTGTTCACGGTCAGGCTGTCGATGTCCAGCTTGATGGCGCGGTCGTTGCTGTCGGTGGTCGCAGGCGTCTGCTCGGCAGGTGCCTGTGCCTGTGCGGGTGCATCGGTGCCTGCGCCATTCTGCGCGGGCAGCGGCTTGCCGATGTCCTCCCAGTTGCCATGGCCCTGTTCGTCACGCGCCAGGGTCAGGTTCAGGCCCTCGACACGTACGTCGCTCATTTGCACTTCGCGGCGCAGCAGCGGCAGCACACGGACTGAAAGGCCAAGCATCTGCAGGTCGGCGAACGGTTCCTTGGGTTTGTTCAAGGTAGCGATGCTGGCTTCATGCAGCTCCAGACCCAGCCACGGGAACAGGCTCCAGCCGATGTCACCGTTGAGGGTCAGTTCGACGTGAGCCTTGTCGCGTGCCAGCTGGCGAATCTCGTCTTTGTAGTTGTTGGGATCAAAGAGGTGGGTCAGGGCGAAGCCCAGCGCCACGATGATCAGCAGTAACCCGAGAAGCCCCAGCCCCAGGATTTTGCCGAACGCTTTCATGGGCGAGTCCTTTTAGTCCGTTAGTGAGTTCAGGCGGCAGAGTATAACGCTGTAGCGGTTACCCCTGCTTGTACGACTAGAGATGTAGAAAATTCCTACGCCTGCATCAGAGGGTACGGCTTTCGACAGCTTAATACTGAGCTTTTGCCGGGGACATGACCGATTCAGTTAGGCAAAAATGGACGATGGCAGATTGCTTTCATGCTGCTTGATGCTGCTACCCTTGCGCCGCTTCGCGAGCACCCTCCCTATAACAAGGATCAGATTCATGACCAGTACCGTCGCGACGGGAAGCTCGGCCAGTGAGCCAGGCTTCCTGTCGAAGGAACGCATAATCGCCCGCCCGGGCTTCAACCGCTGGCTGGTCCCGCCAGCTGCCTTGGCCATTCACCTGTGCATCGGTATGGCCTACGGCTTCTCGGTATTCTGGCTGCCCTTGTCGCAAGCCCTGGGGATCACCGCCCCCGTCGCCTGTGCGGCAGACATGGGCTTCATGGCCCGGATGTTCAGCGCCGAATGCGACTGGCCAATCTCGATGCTGAGCTGGATCTACACCCTGTTCTTCGTCTTCCTCGGTTGCTCGGCGGCGGTGCTGGGCGGCTGGCTGGAGCACGCCGGCCCGCGCAAGGCTGGCCTGGTGTCGGCCTTGTGCTGGTGCGGTGGCATGCTGCTTTCGGCGATAGGTGTGAAAACCCATCAATTGTGGCTGATGTGGCTTGGCTCCGGCGTGATTGGCGGTATCGGCCTGGGCCTGGGCTACATCTCACCCGTGTCGACCTTGATCAAGTGGTTCCCGGACAAACGCGGCATGGCCACCGGTATGGCGATCATGGGCTTCGGCGGCGGGGCCATGGTCGGGGCGCCGCTGGCCACCGCGCTTATGGGGCATTTTGGCAATGAGCACGAAGTTGGCGTATGGCAGAGCTTTGTCGCCATGGCGGCGATCTACTTTGTGTTCATGACCGCTGGCGCCCTGGCGTATCGCGTACCACCGACCGGCTGGAAGCCTGAAGGCTGGGCTGCGCCGTTCAAAAATGCCAGTAACGCCATGGTCACCGACCGCCACGTGCACGTCAGTGTGGCCTGGAAGACCCCGCAGTTTGCGCTGATCTGGCTGGTGCTGTGCCTGAACGTGTCGGCGGGCATCGGCATTTTGGGCATGGCGTCACCGCTGCTTCAGGAAGTGTTCGCCGGTAAATTACTGGGCAACGAACTGACCTTCAGCCAGCTGAGCACTGCGCAGTTGGCGCAGATTGCCGCGATCGCCGCCGGCTTTACCGGCCTGCTGAGCCTGTTCAACATTGGCGGCCGGTTCTTCTGGGCATCGTTCTCCGACTACATCGGCCGCAAGAACACCTACTTTGCCTTCTTCGCCTTGGGCGTGGGCTTGTACAGCCTGGTGCCGAACATGGGGCACCTGGGCAACGTGGCGCTTTTCGTGGCAGCGTTCTGCATCATTCTGTCGATGTATGGCGGTGGTTTTGCAACGGTGCCGGCCTACCTGGCCGACCTGTTTGGTACGCAGATGGTGGGTGCCATCCATGGCCGCCTGCTGACCGCCTGGGCGGCAGCGGGGGTGCTGGGGCCGGTGCTGATCACCTACCTGCGCGAGTATCAACTGGCAGCAGGCGTGGAGCGGGCGGCGGCTTATGACATGACCTTGTACATTCTCGCGGGTCTGCTGGTGCTGGGCTTTATCTGCAACATGCTGGTGCGCCCGGTGGCCGACAAGCACTTCATGAGTGATGCCGAACTGGCGGCCGAGCGCGCGTTGAGCCATGACAAGGGCGCCGATGGGGCGCGGTCGCTGGAGTGGAAGGCGGCGCCAGGCAGCCTGCCACTGGTGCTGCTGGCCTGGGCGGTGGTGGTTGTGCCGTTGGCCTGGGGTGTCTGGGTGACCTTGCAAAAGACCGCTGTGCTGTTCCATTGATCAGGGGGGGGCGCGTGTTGCGCCCCTTTCGCCGCTGCAGGAGCGGGCTGCTGTGGTTGTATAGACCTGTAGCAGCATCCAGCCCGCGTAAAACCTGGCTTTGCCATATGTCATCCGCGTTTCAAGCTGGCGCGTTCTGGGCCTATAATGAAACCCTTTTCGCCCAATGATTTTGCGGAGCTGGTGATGGTCGAACGTAAGGCTTCCGTCGAGCGCAATACCCTGGAAACCCAGGTCAAGTGCTCGATCAACCTCGATGGCAGTGGCAAGGCCCGATTCGATATCGGTGTGCCTTTCCTTGAACACATGCTGGACCAGATCGCCCGCCATGGGCTGATTGATCTGGATATCGAGTGCAAGGGTGACACGCATATCGACGATCACCATACCGTCGAAGACGTCGGCATCACCCTGGGCATGGCATTCGCCCAAGCTATCGGTGACAAGAAAGGTATCTTCCGCTACGGCCACGCCTACGTGCCGCTGGACGAAGCGCTGTCACGCGTGGTCATCGACTTCTCTGGCCGCCCAGGCCTGCAGATGCACGTGCCGTATACCCGTGCAAGCGTTGGCGGTTTCGATGTCGACCTGTTTCAGGAGTTTTTCCAGGGCTTCGTCAACCACGCCCTGGTAACCCTGCACATCGACAACCTGCGTGGCCACAACACCCACCACCAGATCGAAACCGTATTCAAGGCTTTCGGCCGTGCCCTGCGCATGGCCATCACCCTCGACGAGCGTATGGCCGGGCAGATGCCTTCCACCAAAGGGTGCCTGTAAATGCAAACGGTAGCCGTAATCGACTATGGCATGGGTAACCTGCACTCGGTGGCCAAGGCGCTTGAGCACGTAGGTGCCGGTAAAGTGCTGGTGACCAGCGATGCCTCAGTGATCCGCGAGGCCGACCGTGTGGTGTTCCCGGGCGTGGGCGCGATTCGCGACTGCATGGCCGAAATCCGCCGCCTGGGCTTCGACAGCCTGGTGCGCGAAGTCAGCCAGGACCGCCCGTTCCTCGGCATCTGCGTCGGAATGCAGGCGCTGCTCGAGCACAGTGAGGAAAACAACGGCGTCGACTGCATTGGCCTGTTCCCTGGCCAGGTGCGCTTTTTCGGCAAAGACCTGCAAGAAGAGGGCGAGCACCTGAAGGTGCCGCACATGGGCTGGAACGAAGTCAGCCAGACCATCGACCACCCGCTGTGGCACGACATCCCTGACCGCGCACGTTTCTACTTCGTGCACAGCTACTACATCAATGCCGGCAAGCCTGGCCAAGTGGTGGGACGCGGTCACTATGGCGTCGACTTCGCCGCAGCGCTGGCCGACGGTTCGCGTTTTGCCGTGCAGTTCCACCCGGAGAAGAGCCATACCCATGGCCTGCAGCTGCTGCAGAACTTCATCGCCTGGGACGGGCGCTGGTAAATGAGCAGGTCGAAGACCAAGGCCCCGACCATCACCCTGGCCCCCGAGCAGGAGCGCGAAGCGCTCGATACCTTGAAGCGTTTTCTCGAAGACCGCTTCGAGCTGCAGTTGGGGTCGTTCGAGGTGGCCGAGGTCCTCGAGCTGTTCAGCAAAGAGATTGCACCCCATTACTACAACAGGGCGATTGCCGATGTTCAGCTGCACCTCAAGGAGCGGTTCGAGAGCATCGAAAGCGACCTGTGGGCACTCGAGAAGCCCTGAAACCCAACAAATAGACAGGTTCCCAAGATGCTGATTATCCCCGCTATCGATCTGAAGGACGGTGCTTGCGTGCGCCTGCGCCAGGGCCGCATGGAAGACTCTACGGTATTTTCCGACGACCCGGTGAGCATGGCCGCCAAGTGGGTCGAGGGTGGCTGCCGCCGCCTGCACCTGGTCGACCTCAACGGCGCCTTCGAAGGCCAGCCGGTCAATGGTGAAGTGGTTACCGCCATCGCCAAGCGCTACCCGAACCTGCCGATCCAGATCGGCGGCGGTATCCGTTCGCTGGAAACCATCGAACACTACGTCAAGGCTGGCGTCAGCTACGTGATCATCGGCACCAAGGCCGTCAAGCAGCCCGAGTTCGTCGCTGAAGCGTGCAAAGCCTTCCCGGGCAAGGTCATCGTCGGCCTGGACGCCAAGGACGGTTTCGTCGCCACCGACGGTTGGGCCGAAGTGAGCTCGGTGCAGGTCATCGACCTGGCCAAGCGTTTCGAGGCCGATGGCGTCTCGGCAATCGTCTACACCGACATCGCAAAGGACGGCATGATGCAGGGCTGCAACGTGCCCTTCACCAAGGCACTGGCTGAAGCCACCCGTATCCCGGTGATCGCCTCGGGCGGCATTCACAACCTGGGCGACATCAAGGCGCTGCTGGACGCCAAGGCCCCGGGCATCATCGGCGCCATCACCGGCCGTGCCATCTACGAAGGCACCCTGGATGTCGCTGAGGCCCAGGCCTTCTGTGACAACTACCAAGGCTGAGGACTGAACCATGGCACTGGCCAAGCGCATTATCCCTTGCCTGGACGTGGACAACGGCCGGGTGGTCAAGGGCGTCAAGTTCGAGAACATCCGTGATGCCGGCGACCCGGTGGAAATCGCCCGTCGCTACGACGAGCAAGGTGCCGACGAAATCACCTTTCTCGACATCACCGCCAGCGTCGATGGGCGCGACACCACGCTGCATACCGTCGAGCGCATGGCCAGCCAGGTGTTCATCCCGCTGACGGTAGGGGGTGGCGTGCGGACCGTGCAGGACATCCGCAACCTGCTCAACGCCGGTGCCGACAAGGTCTCGATCAACACCGCCGCGGTGTTCAACCCAGAGTTTGTCGGTGAGGCGGCGGACCGTTTCGGTTCGCAGTGCATCGTTGTCGCCATCGATGCCAAGAAGGTGTCCGGGCCAGGTGAAGCGCCGCGCTGGGAGATTTTCACTCACGGCGGGCGCAAGCCGACCGGGCTGGATGCAGTCGAGTGGGCGAAGAAGATGGAAGGCCTGGGCGCTGGCGAGATCTTGCTGACCAGCATGGACCAGGACGGCATGAAGAACGGCTTCGACCTGGGCGTTACCCGCGCTATCAGTGATGCGCTGGGGATTCCGGTGATTGCCTCGGGGGGTGTGGGTAACCTGCAGCACTTGGCTGACGGCATTCTGGAAGGGCATGCCAGCGCGGTGCTGGCGGCCAGCATCTTCCACTTTGGCGAGTACACAGTGCCTGAAGCCAAGGCTTACATGGCTTCGCGCGGGATCGTCGTTCGCTGATCCATTGATCGGGGCTGCTTTGCAGCCCTTCGCGGGCACGCCCGCTCCCACAGAGATCTCAGCAAACCTGGACTGCCCCCAAGAGTTGGATTGGTGTCCAACTTCTTGGGGGCAGTCCACAAACCTGTGGGAGCGGGCGTGCCCGCGAAAGGGCCGCGAAGCGGCCCCAAAGGCCTCACCCGTGGTTCTTGCCGAGCAGCGCGTGGTAAAGCTCGGTATCCCCGAGTATCCCCACCACCCTGTCGTTATCCTGCAGCACCAGCTTGTTGCCGGTTTGATAACGAATCTGCAGTGCCTCACGCATGCCGATGTCAGCGTGCACCACGGTCGGCCTGCGCTCCAGCAGCTCCACATCTTGCCCCGGTGCCCATCTCTGCATATCCAGCCCGTTCTGGCCCTGGCGTGCACGCTTGAGCGCGCCGCCTTCGCCAAGGTCCAGCCACGAATCGATACCTGGGTCCAGGCACACCGAGCCATTGACCCGTTTGCAATTGTCCAGGCTGCGCATCAGGCTGCGCCCGCACAGCACGTTCAGCGGGTTGGTATGGGCGACGAAAGTGCGCACGTATTCGTCGGCCGGGTTCAGCACGATCTCCTCCGGCTTGCTGTACTGGATGATCCGCCCGTCCTTCATGATCGCGATCCGGGTACCCAGTTTCAGCGCCTCGTCCAGGTCGTGGCTGACGAACACGATGGTTTTGCTCAACTTGGCCTGTAGGCCAAGCAGCTCATCTTGCAGGCCCTGGCGGATCAGTGGATCCAGTGCCGAGAACGGTTCGTCCATCAGCAAGATGTCGGCATCCATCGCCAGCGCCCGGGCCAGGCCCACGCGCTGCTGCATGCCGCCAGACAGCTCATCCGGCTTCTTGTTGCGCCACTGGGTCAGGCCCACCAGCTCAAGCTTCTCGTCGACCAGCTTGCGCCGTTCCTTTTCCGGGCGACCCTGCATTTCCAGGCCAAAGCTGATGTTCTCGCGCACCGTCAGCCAAGGCATCAGGGCAAACTTCTGGAACACCATGGCAATGCGCTTGGTGCGCATCATCTTCAGCTCGGCCGCGGAGCAGTTGGCAATGTCGATGTGCTTGCCTTCGTGCTCGACGAACAACTTGCCACGGCTGACGGTGTTGAGGCCGTTGATGCAGCGCAGCAGGCTCGACTTGCCCGAGCCAGACAAGCCCATCAGTACGCAGATCTCGCCTTTGTTGATATCGAGGTTGGCCTTTTCGACACCCACCACCAGGCCGGTCTGCTTGAGGATCTGCTCGCGGGTCTGGCCTTGGTCCAGCAGCGCCAGTGCCTCGCGCGGCTTGTTGGAGAAGATGACGTCGACGTCTTCGAAACGAATGATGCTCATGCCTCACCCCTTACCGGCAGTTCCGGTTGCTTGCAGATACGGTCGAGCATGATTGCCAGCAGCACGATCGCCAGGCCCGCTTCGAAGCCCAGGGAGATATCGGCGGTGTTCAGTGCGTTGACCACAGGTTTGCCCAGGCCGTCAGCGCCAACCAGAGCGGCAATCACCACCATCGACAGCGACAGCATGATGCATTGAGTGACACCGGCGGCGATGCTTGGCATCGCGTGCGGCAGTTCGATACGGGTAAGCAGTTGACGACGCGAGCAGCCAAAGGCCTTGCCGGCGTCCATCAACTCTTGCGGCACGTCGCAGATGCCCAGGTAGGTCAGGCGAATGGGCGCGGCAATGGCGAACACCACGGTGGAGATCAGCCCCGGCACCACGCCCAGGCCGAACAGGGTCAGGGTAGGGATCAGGTAGACGAAGGTGGGCACCGTCTGCATCAGGTCGAGCACCGGGCGCATGGCGGTATAGAACATCGGCTTGTGCGCGGCGAGGATGCCCAGTGGCACGCCGATCACCACACATACCACCGTGGCGAAGGTGACCTGCGCCAGGGTTTCCATGGTTTCCTGCCAGTATCCCAGGTTGAGGATCAGCAGGAACGACAGGGCGACAAATGCGGTCAGGGCCCACTTGCGCTGGATGAAGTGCGCCAGGGCGGCGAACAGGGCGATAAGTACGAACGGGTTGAAGAAAGTCAGGGCGCTGGTGACGCCATGGATCATGAACTCCAGGCCTTGCGCGATGGCGTCGAAGTAATTCGCGCCGTTCTGGGTCAGCCATTCGACGAACGACGCGATGTACTGGCCCAGAGGTATTTTCTGATCGATAAGCATGATAGCGAGCTTCCACCTGCATAGATTGAAATCAACCCGGGGCAGGCACGGTCCTGCCCCGAGGTAGCGCTACTGCGTAGTTCGTTATTGCGTAAGCTTGGCCTTGACCGCCTCCAGGCCAGGCTTGCCATCAACGGTGGTAACGCCGGCCAGCCAGGCATCCAGCTTGCCTGGGTTGTCCTTGATCCATTTCTTGGCGGCGGCCTCGGGTTTCATCTTGTCGTCCAGGACATAGCCCATCATGGTGCTTTCATCCTTGAGCTCGAACGACAGGTTCTTAAGCAGTTGGCCAACGTTGCTGCATTCCTGCGTGTATCCTTTGCGGGTGTTTGTCAGCACGGTCGCCTTGCCGAAGTCGGGGCCGAAGAAGTCGTCCCCGCCGGTCAGGTACTGCATCTTGAAGCGGGTGTTCATCGGGTGTGGCTCCCAGCCCAGAAACACCATTGCCTCGCCGCGTTTCTGCGCGCGGTCAACTTGCGACAGCATGCCCGCCTCGCTGGACTGGACGATCTTGAAACCTGCGTCCTTCAAGCCAAAGGCGTTCTTGTCGATCATGCTCTGGATGGTGCGGTTACCGTCGTTACCCGGTTCGATGCCGTAGATCTTGCCGTCCAGTTCCTTCTTGAACTTGGGAATGTCGCTGAAATCCTTCAGGCCCTTGTCGTACAGCGCCTGGGGGACTGCCAGGGTGTACTTGGCGTTCTCCAGGTTGGCGCGCACGGTTTCTACCGTGCCGGCGTCGCGGTACTGCTTGATGTCGTTCTCCATGGTCGGCATCCAGTTGCCGAGAAACACGTCCAGGTCCTTGCCGGTGGCCAGCGACTTGTAGGTCACCGGTACCGAGATCATGGTGGTGTGGGTCTTGTAACCCAGGGCTTCGAGCACAACGCTGGTGGTCGCGGTCGTGACTGTGATGTCGGTCCAGCCGACATCGGAGAAGCGTACAGTCTGACATTGCTCGGGTTCGGCTGCTTGGGCCAGCAATGGCGCGGACAGCAACGCAACCAGTAACAGCGAGGGTGAACCTTTCATGGATGGACTCCTGAGATATTGTCTTCGGGTTCGCGTGGGTCGCCGGGCTTTCTGAGGGTCCGGTCGACCAGGCCTGCAGAGGGCAGGATGCGTGGCCGTGCTTTACGAGTCGCTTTCGATAATCCTCCAGCTCCGGGCAATCGCCTACTGGTTGGGTCGTATCCAGTACGGAACGGGTCGTATCCAGTATGGGCGATGTCGCTTATGGATTTTTCCACCCCCTCGCGCGCATTTTTGCGTCACCAGGCCGCTGGAAAACGGCGCGGTGGGCGCAGTTTCTGGTTGAGAACAGCGCGGCGCTGCTGGACAAAAGTACGTCGGTTGCAGACGGCGAGGTGGGCGGTAAAAGCCCGATGATGCTGGCATTCAAGGCGGCCCGCTGTTTGAGCCTAGCAGCTACCCCGCCCTGCGCATGGCGCGCAGAGACAAGCCCAGCAAGAGGTGATTCGACAATGGCCATCAGCGTGTTCGACCTGTTCAAGATCGGTGTCGGGCCCTCCAGCTCCCACACCGTCGGCCCCATGCGTGCTGGCGCCCTGTTCGTTCAGGGCCTGCGCGAACGCGGTGAGCTGGAGCGTGTAAAACGGATCGAAGTGCGCCTGTATGGCTCGCTGTCGGCCACCGGTATCGGCCATGGCACCGACAACGCCACCATCATGGGCCTGATGGGCGAGTGGCCTGACGCCATTGACCCGACCCAGATCGTGCCGCGTATCGCCGACCTGCGCGAAACCAACACCCTGCAGCTGGATAGCCGCTTGCCCATCGAGTTTGTCTGGGCCCGCGACATGCTGCTGCTGGACGAGAACCTGCCCTATCACCCCAACGCCATGACCCTGATTGCCGAAGGCGAGCAGGGCGAGTTGCACCGCGACACCTATTACTCGGTGGGCGGCGGCTTTGTGGTCGATGCAGCCCAAGCCGCCAGCGGTGTGCTGGATGCTGACCAGACAGTGTTGCCGTACGACTTCAACAGCGCCGCCGAACTGCTGCGCCTGTGCAAGCAAAACGACCTCAGCGTGTCGCAATTGATGATGGCCAACGAGAAGGTCTGGCGCAGCGAGGAAGACATCCGCGCTGGCCTGCACAAGCTCTGGGAAGCCATGCAGGAATGCGTCAACAACGGCCTCAAGTACGAGGGCACGCTACCCGGCGGGCTGAACGTGCGCCGCCGTGCCGCCAAGCTGCACCGCAGCCTGCAGGAAATCGGCAAGCCCAACGTGATCGGCTCGACCATGAGTGCCATGGAATGGGTCAACCTGTTCGCCTTGGCGGTCAATGAAGAAAACGCCGCCGGCGGGCGCATGGTGACCGCGCCTACCAACGGCGCGGCAGGCATCATCCCGGCGGTGCTGCATTACTACATGCGATTCAGCGATGCGGTGGATGAGTCCAGCGTTGTCGATTACTTCCTGGCTGCCGCCGCTGTGGGCATCCTGTGCAAGAAGAACGCTTCGATCTCCGGTGCCGAAGTGGGTTGCCAGGGGGAAGTCGGCTCGGCCTGCGCGATGGCCGCAGCGGGGCTTGCCGAAGTGCTCGGCGCCACCCCGCCACAGGTTGAGAACGCCGCTGAAATTGCCCTGGAACACAACCTCGGCCTGACCTGCGACCCGGTTGGCGGGTTGGTGCAAGTGCCCTGCATCGAGCGCAACGCGATTGCTGCGGTGAAGGCTATCAACGCGGTGCAGATGGCGTTGCGCGGCGATGGTGAGCACTTCATTTCCCTCGACCAGGTAATCCGCACCATGCGCGATACCGGGGCCGATATGCACGACAAGTACAAAGAGACCTCGCGCGGCGGCTTGGCGGTCAGCGCTATCGAATGTTGATTTCCTGACGTGACCTCCAGGGCCGCCTCTTCGCGGGCAAGCCCGCTCCTACAGGAACTGTGAAATCCCTGTAGGAGCGGGCTTGCCCGCGAAGAGGCCCTTGAGGCTGATGCAGGTGCAACACAACCGCCAATGCCTCTTTATGGTGCGGCGCCACGCTACCGATCGTCGGATGTCGCGATCAGTGTGAGGGTTGTCGGTGACACTTAAAGGTGTCGCTTCTGGGAAACCCACGCGGCGCGTGTCACTAAACTGCTCAACCGTTACAGGCGACGCGCTAGCTCGCCTGTTCTGGACGACTGGCCAACACGATGCAAGCACTTGAATTGCCCCATAAAGGCGTCGTTTTCAGGTTTTTTTGGATGGCCGTTCAAGTTTAGGCACGGCGTTTGCGTTGAGATTGGCAAGCCTACCCCCGGAAAATGACCGAGGGGTCATAACAAGAAGTAAGTGCCCGCCTGAGGCACACCCTGCATTTGTGTGAGGAGAAATCGCGATGACGTCGTACACCTCCGGGAATCCAACCCAGAACCGCACAGCACCCCAGTCCATCGGGTTTCTTCTATTGGACAATTTCACCCTGATTTCCCTGGCATCGGCGGTCGAGCCGCTGCGCATGGCCAACCAGCTGTCTGGTCGTGAGCTGTATCGCTGGCACACGCTGACCATCGATGGCGGCCAGGTGTGGGCCAGCGATGGTCTGCAAATCACACCGGATGCTGCCATCAGCAATGCTCCGCCTATCGACACCGTGATTGTCTGTGGTGGTGTTGGCATCCAGCGTTCCGTCACCCGTGAACACGTCACCTGGCTGCAAGCCCAGGCCCGTCAGTCGCGCAGGCTGGGCGCCGTGTGCACCGGCAGTTGGGCACTGGCCTGCGCTGGCCTGCTCGACGGCTTCGATTGCAGCGTGCACTGGGAATGCCTGGCCGCGATGCAGGAAGCCTTCCCGCGGGTGAACATGAGTACCCGCCTGTTCACCCTTGACCGCAACCGCTTCACCAGCTCCGGTGGCACCGCGCCGCTGGACATGATGCTGCACCTGATCAGCCGTGATCACGGCCGCGAGTTGTCGGCAGCGATCTCCGAGATGTTCGTCTACGAGCGTATTCGCAACGAGCAGGACCACCAGCGTGTGCCGCTCAAGCACATGCTTGGCACCAACCAGCCGAAGTTGCAGGAAATCGTCGCGTTGATGGAGGCCAATCTGGAGGAACCGATCGACCTGGACGAACTGGCGGTCTATGTGGCGGTTTCGCGGCGTCAGCTGGAGCGCCTGTTCCAGAAGTACCTGCACTGCTCACCTTCGCGCTACTATCTGAAGTTGCGCCTGATCCGTGCGCGACAGCTGCTGAAGCAGACGCCGATGTCGATCATCGAAGTGGCATCGGTGTGCGGCTTCGTGTCGACCCCGCACTTCTCCAAGTGCTATCGCGAGTACTTTGGCATTCCGCCGCGTGACGAGCGCGTGGGCTCCAACACCGCGCAGCAGGTGGCCATGATGCCGATTCCTCAGGCCATGACCCTGTCGCCGCACAGTGGGCCGATGGCGGCCCTGAGCCAAGCGCGCAACGAGTCGACATTTGCCAGTGTAAGGCTCTAATACCGAGTCGACTTTTTCGCGGGACAAGCCCGCTCCCACAGGTCACCCGCTGAACTGAGTCAGCGGTGACCTGTGGGAGCGGGCTTGTCCCGCGAAGGGGCCGGTCCTGGGTAAATGAATTACGCGCGTTTGTTGAACTGCGCCAGCGCCGGCAACAGCTGCTTGTCGATGGCTTGGCGCACTGCCGGCAGGATCGTCGCACTACCGGTGTACATTTGCTCCACCATCCCCTTCAGCGCCCGCGCATTGGGCTCGGTCAGCCCACGAACCACCGCTTCACACGCCTGTTCGGCACTGGCCCCGGCCGGAATATCGAAACCGCGCGCGCGCAGGTGGCCGGCGAGGTCGTCCTGATCAATCAAATCCGCATGCATCATGGCTGTTGTCCCTTTTATCGCTAAGAGAGTGCTGCTGTGATTTACGACCGATTCTGTGACGTGCGCGACAGCCTCGCAAGGACAGAATGTCGCCATGGCTGCTTTGGCTAAGAACAGGTCGTTTACGACTAAATCCCCTGCCAGGCAAGCACGCACACTGAAGCCATTCACGGTACAGAGGGTTTGGTCACCCTCGCTCACGCACAGTGGATGTTGCTCGCTCTTGGCCCCGGTAGCTCACGGCTTTCCGGGGTTATTTTTTTGCAACTGTTATTTATGTCAGTTGTTGAGAATCGATGCATATAGACTGGAAAAATCAAAGTTTGGCTTATTGGATGCAGTGTTTATTTTTGTAAGGTGCACAGCCTCGGAGCACACAGACTGTTGGGGATATTCGTGTCGATGCCACTAGGGGCTAAGGTTCCTTTCGAACGTCAGAAGGTGCGCGAGCCGACCTGGTAACAATGTTTTCGACGTTTAGAATTTACTGTGGTATCGCGAAAACGCCAGCGTCCCTGGAGACGGCTTTCTCGGCCATTAGTTGCTTTGGTGCGTTAACCCACGAATTAGGGCATAACATGGGGACCTCGCATAGCGACGAGGATCCAAGCATATAGCGCCAAATTTCCATACGCAGATGCGGACGTTGCAGTGCGCCATACCCTATCACTCAACCCGCAGCTGCAGAATCAAGGGGTTCCGATAGGTACGGCGGATAAGAATGATGTGGCGCGAACTTTCAAGGCGCCATGGCGCTTCCTAGATTTGGAAACCCTGGCGCCCGCTCTCTGATCACTCAAGAGGGAAGTTTTATGGTACGCCCCATGTATTGCGGCGCCGGCGCCCCCTCCTGTTGCTCTACCAAGTGGTTCAATTGGCAAACAGTCGTGTGCCCAAAAGGCGCTGACTTCGGCCCCGCCAGGTCCACGTGCAGTAACATCTGCTCGCTCGCCGCCAGGACCTCGTCGAACCCTGCCCGGTGCAGGCTGTGATACACGTGAAGACGCTTGCGATCAAAACCGATGATCTGCGTCTGCACCCACACCTCGGTGCCCAGCTTCACCTCGTGCAGATAATTGATATGCGCCTCCAGCGTGAACAGTGAATTACCGCTTTGCCCGCGGCTGTCGGCGTCCAGGCCAATGCGCTCCATCAGGGCATCGGTCGCGTAGCTGAAGATCAGCAGGTAGAAGGCATCCCGCAGGTGCCCGTTGTAATCGACCCAGTCCTCCTGGACCGTGGTGCGGTAGGTGATCAGAGCGGGCATCTTGGCCTCCTTAATCGCTGAACGACATGCCGTGGCTGGCCTTGCTGGACTTCACCGCTTCCAGTACCGCCAGCAGGGTGTCGTCACGGTAGCGCTCCAGTGCAGCGATGCTGCGCTCGCCCTGTTGCTCGGAAGTGCCGCTCACCACATCGTCGATCAGCTTGTCGGTCAGTTCCGGTGCTGGCAGGTACGTCCAGGGCAGCTTCAGGGCAGGGCCGAACTGTGACATGAAGTGGCGCATGCCGGCATCGCCACCGGCCAGGGTATAGGTAAGGAATGTGCCCATGAACGACCAGCGCAAGCCTGCGCCGAAGCGGATCGCGTCGTCGATTTCGCCCGTGGTGGCAACGCCGTCGTTGACCAGGTGCAAGGCCTCGCGCCAGAGCGCTTCTAGCAGGCGGTCGGCGATGAAGCCTGGCACTTCCTTGCGCACATGCAGTGGGCGCATGCCGAGTGTGGTGTAGATGGTTTTGGCAGCTTCAATGGCCTCGGGTGAGGTGCGGCTGCCGCCGACGATCTCGACCAGCGGCAGCAGGTACACCGGGTTGAACGGGTGGCCGACGACGCAGCGCTCAGGGTGAGTGGACGACTCGTAGAACTCGCTGGGCAGCAGGCCCGAAGTGCTTGAGCCGATGATTGCGTCAGGCTTGGCTGCGGCGCTGATTTTGGCGTGCAGGCCGAGCTTGAGGTCCAGGCGCTCTGGTGCGCTTTCCTGGATGAAATCGGCGTTGTGCACGCATTCCTCAATGGTTGTCACGAACTTCAGGCGGTCTTGCGATGCGCCAGGGGCCAGGCCTTGTTTTTCCAGTGCCGGCCAGGCGTTGGCGACACGTTTGCGCAGTGCCTGTTCGGCGCCGGGCGCCGGGTCCCAGGCCACCACATCCAGGCCATGGGCCAGGGCGCGGGCGACCCAGCCGCTGCCGATCACGCCGCTACCCAGGGCGGCGAAGGTTTTGATCTCGGTAATGAAGGGCATATCGATCTCCTGAAAGGATCAGCGGCGCTTGAGGTTCATTTTTTCCCGGCCTTCTGCCGGGCTGAGCACGCGGCCACCCATGCGGGTGATGATCTCGCTTGCGCGTTCCACCAGTTGGCCATTGCTGGCCAGCACGCCACGGTCCAGATACAAGTTGTCTTCCAGGCCCACCCGCACATTGCCGCCGAGCAACACGGCCTGCGCGGCCATGGGCATCTGCATGCGGCCGATGCCGAAGCCGGCCCAGGTGACGTTGGCAGGCAGGTTGTCGACCATGGCCTTCATGGTGGTGGTGTCGGCCGGTGCGCCCCACGGGATGCCCAGGCACAGCTGGAACAACGGGTCTTCGAGCAGGCCTTCCTTCATCATTTGCTTGGCGAACCACAGGTGGCCGGTGTCGAAGATTTCCAGCTCGGCCTTCACCCCCAGTTCGGTAATGCGCTTGGCACCGGCGCGCAGTTGGGCCGGGGTGGACACGTAGATCGAGTTGCCATCGCCGAAGTTGAGGGTGCCGCAGTCGAGGGTGCAGATTTCCGGCAACAGTGCTTCGACATGGGCAAGGCGCTCCAGCGGGCCGATCAGGTCGGTGCCCGGGCCGAACGCCAGCGGCGTTTCACCCGGGCCGATTTCCAGGTCGCCGCCCATGCCGGCGGTGAGGTTGACGATGATGTCCACGTCGGCTTCGCGGATACGCTCCATGACTTCGCGGTAGAGGTTTACATCTCGGCTGAAACGGCCGGTCTGCGGGTCGCGGACGTGGCAGTGGACCACGGTGGCGCCGGCCTTGGCGGCCTCTACGGCGGATTCGGCGATCTGTTTGGGGGTGACCGGGACCAGGTGGCTTTTCGAGGCGGTGTCGCCGGCACCGGTGAGGGCGCAGGTGATGATGACGTCGTGGTTCATGGCGGGTTCCTTGTATGGTCAATGCTGGCCTCTTCGCGGGCAAGCCCGCTCCTACAGGGAGCCGTGATGGCCCTGGCGAGCGCGTTACCTGTGGGAGCGGGCGTGCCCGCGAAAGGGCCCTGTCAGTTGGCGGTAAGCTTGAGGTTGTCCGCAGCCGGCTTGCCATCGAAGGTGGTCACACCCTCAAGCCAGCGGGCCTTGTCCTCGGGGTGGTCCTTGAGCCACTGGCGGGCTGATTCCAGCGCGTCCTTGTGGTCGAGCAGTGGCTGCATCATGCGGCTCTCGTCCTCGGCGCTGAACTTCAGGTTGGCCAGCAGGCGGTGGGCATTGGGGCAGCGTTCGGCATAGTCCGGCGCCGTCACCGTCCAGACCGTCGCGCGGCCTTCGTCAGGGCCGAGTGCATCCTGGCTGTCACCCAGGTAGGCCATGTCGATGTTCACGTTCATCGGGTGTGGCGCCCAGCCGAAGAACACCACGGCCTCCTTGCGCCGCACGGCGCGGTCGACGGCGGCGAGCATGCCGGCCTCGCTGGACTCGACCAGCTGGAACTTGCCCAGGTCGAACTGGTTCTTGGTGATCATCGCCTTGATCTGGGTATTGGCGCCGGAACCCGGTTCGATGCCATAGATCTTGCCGCCCAGCTCTTTCTCGAACTTGTGGATGTCGGCGAACGTCTTCAGGCCCTTGTCGTAGAGGTATTTCGGCACGGCCAAGGTGGCGCGCGCGTCCTCCAGGCTTGGCTTGTCCAGCACCTTGACCTGGTTGGCATCGACGAACGGGGTAATGGTCTGGGTCATGATCGGGTTCCAGTAACCCAGGAACATGTCCAGGCGTTTGTCGCGTATGCCGGCGAAGATGATCTGTTGCGAGGCACTGGTCTGTTTGGTCTGGTACCCCAGGCCGTCGAGCAGTACCTGGGCCATGGCGCTGGTGGCAATGACGTCGGTCCAGTTGACCACGCCCAGGCGCACGTTTTTGCAGGCGGCGGGCTCGGCGGCGAAAAGCGGGGTGGCGACGATGCTGCTCAGGGCAAGGGGCAACAGGCTGCGGCGGATCAAGCTGTGCATGGTGGCTCTCCATCGGCAGTGCATATTGTTATTGAGGGCGGCCTCTGCGGACCGTGTGAATACGCTACGCTGGCGCTACCTTGCCCAAGCGCACGCTAGCGACAGGAATTAGCACCGGGGCGACCAGTTTCTGTGGAGGAGGGGATGATGGAGACGATTGCCTTTCTGTTGGTGCCCGGCTTTTCTGCCATGGGGTTCATTTCGGCGGTGGAGCCACTGCGGGTGGCCAATCGTTTTGGCGGGCAGTTGTACCGGTGGCAGGTGCTTAGCCTGGACGGTGAGGCGGTGCTGGCGAGCAATGGCATGTCGATCAATGCCGATGCCGCCCTGGGGGAAGGAGAGCCGGCCAACATCCTGCTGGTGGTTGCGGGCTTTGAGCCACTGGCCAATGTCGCACCCAAACTGCTGCATGCGCTGCGCCGGCTCAACCACGAAGCTGTCATGCTCGGTGGCATCGACACGGGCGCAATGGTGCTGGCCGAGGCAGGGCTGCTCGAGGGCTACCGGGCGACATTGCATTGGGAGGCGCTTGAGGCATTCAAGGAACGCTATCCAGGCCTTCAAGCCACCCAGGAGCTGTTCGAGATTGACCGCAGCCGTATCACCTGTGCCGGCGGAACCGCCTCGATCGATTTGATGCTGCACCTGATTGCCCAGTCTCACGGCAGCGAACTGGCGGTCAAGGTGTCGGAGCAGTTCGTGCTGGGTCGTATCCGTCAGCGCCAGGACCACCAGCGCATGCAGATCGGTGCGCGTTATGGCATCAGCAACAAGAAGCTGGTCCATGCCATTGGCGAAATGGAAAAACACATCGAGCCACCGTTGAGTACGCTGGAACTGGCTGCCGCGATCAAGGTGACACGGCGTCAACTGGAGCGTTTGTTTCGCATGCACCTTGATGCAACCCCGAGCGGTTTCTATCTCGGGTTACGGCTGGACAAGGCGCGCCAGCTGTTGGCCCAGACCGACATGTCGGTGACTGAAGTCAGCCTTGCGTGCGGGTTTGAACTGCCATCCTATTTCACGCGGCGCTACAAGCTGAGGTTTGGACGGTGCCCGCGGGAGGAGCGACGGCCCAGCGGTACAAAATGAGCTTCAATCCAGTTCACGCTCGAGGATGGCCCTTAGCTTTTCGCGATTCCTTGTTTGCAGATCTTTGCGAAGCGGGGCGAAATCCGCTGCATTGAAGCGTGCACCCAGGTGGTCGAATACCAGGTTCAACTTTCTGGTTGGCTCGACCGGGTCGGTAATGCAGTAGGCATAAAACAGGATCGCAACCGGGACTTGGTCCCCTTCATGGTCCATTTCGATACTGAGATGTGAAGAGGCGTTCATGACGGTGAAGGTACACGTACCTGCCGACTGCAGAGCGGCTTGAACATTTTCGTCGAGGCTCTTGAACCAAGGCCCTTTTTCGCGCGGTGGGGGTAGAAAGCCACTGTACACATCGCTTAATGCAAGCAAGTGCGGCTCATACACAATGGTTTTATGTGTATGTTCGAGCAGGGTGAATTTCAATGATTGCAAGGTGGCGATAGCGACAGTGAACCATTGCTGAGGCTGGGTTTCCATCGAGTATTTTTCATTGGCCACTGCTTGTGAATAACGCAGGCATAGCTGCAAATCTTCCCATGTATCGAGTGTCAGCCAGGGCGCAGGCTTGATGCTTAGCCGCTCCTCGAATATTCGGGTGTCCAGGCTCGTATCGTCCATGTGGCATTGCTCCTTGATGGATGCAGATGACCAGAACCGGGTACCAGCGCGCTCTGGTACCCGGCCTCGCTAATCAGATAGCGAGAAACGCGCCGAGGTCGCCTTTGATCTTCTCATTCACAAGGTCACGTGCAGCGTCGAAGTGACGAACGCTGAACGTGCCCTGTTGCGAAGCGCGATAGACGCGGGTAGAGGTTTTGTCGACCTTGCGGGTCAGGGCGCCTTCACGCTCGACTTTCGAGTCGTAGCTGGCCTGGAAGCTGGTCATGTGCATCGCGGGCAGGCCTTGTGGCGTCATTTCGCACTGGGCGACCACGAAGTTGCTCGATTTGCCGGTTTCGCTATGGCTGTGCTTTTCCAGGTGCGCCTTGACTTCCGGCTTCTGCACGACAATTTGCAGAACACGCCTGGCGCAGGCGGCGCGACGAGGGTCCGCGGAGACGCTGATGGTGACGGACTTGGTAATCAGCTGTGCCAGGGTCAGGTTGTCCTCATCAATGGCATCTTCGGCATGTGCTGCGCCCGTCATGGTCCAGCCAAACTTGATCAGGCCATCGTTGTAGAAGTTGTACCACTCGCGCTGCTGGGTCTCCTTGTCGAACTTCTTGTTGGCCAGTTCGGTCATCAAGCGCATGCCGGCCAGGATGTCTTCTGCAATGTTGGCAGGGACATTGTCAGCGAAGATGCAGATGGTCTGGCCGGTAGCGGCTACGCGCTCTTGACCCTCTTTGCGGATTTTTTCCATTTCAACTTTGATGTCAGCCACTTTGTAATTCCTTGATAGTTGTGAGTTCCAAGACACACATGGTGAGCACGTGGTCTGGGGGCACTATCGAGCAATTACGCAGGGGGCATCAGCGGCATGTTGTTCCTCTGGAGTTGATCCTTCACTCGCGCGTGCTGATCAATCTTCGGGCGCCGGCTCGTCACTGTTTTGCGCGCCCAGGCTGCGCAAATACTCGGCTCGCTCATCGCTGCGCTGTGCAATGCAGCTGTTCCAGGCGATCTGGTAGGCCTTGCTGCCGGGTTGTTCAGCATGGGTTTCGACCTTGCAGTCTGCATCGCGCAGTTGGCTCCAGACTTTCTCGGCTGCCTCTATTCGCGACATCAGGCCTGCCTCGTCGCCGAACTGATCACGCATGCGCGCGACCAGGTCGTCATAGGCCGACTGCAGCTCACGCTCGGCGACCTGCTTGTTGAATGCTGCACAGGCGAAGGTTTGCTGGTCGGTCTCCACATTGTCGCAAGGTGTGCTTTCGTCCTCACTGGCCTGGGCCCCGCTCACGATGGCCAGCAGCACCAGCCATGCCATTGATTTCATCCGTTTTCTCCTCAACAGGCTGTCGAATCGCAGGGATTCTCGCTCAGCCAGAGGCCAGGTGGTAGCTCCCTGACCAAATGTTCATGTACCGGCCGCAAATGTCGTTATCGAGACTGTCTCTCATCCCCGGAACACGCGCCAGACGCGCTCTTGTCGCGCATTGACGCTTTCGGCAAACCCCCTGTCGTTTTTGCACCGGGGCGCCTCGGGGCACAGGCATATGCTGGCCTCAAAGCGCCGGCAGAAGGTTTGGCGCGACCCAACTCTATAAAAGGGGACAGCCTGATGAGCCCAGCCGAATTACACGCCGACAGCATCGTCATCGATGGCCTGATCATCGCCAAATGGAACCGCGAGCTGTTCGAAGACATGCGCAAAGGCGGCCTCACTGCGGCCAACTGCACGGTGTCGGTCTGGGAAGGGTTCAAGGCTACCGTCGACAACATCGCGTCCAGCCAGAAGCTGATCCGCGACAACAGCGACCTGGTGATGCCGGTGCGCACCACCGCCGACATCCGCAAGGCCAAGGAGCTGGGCAAGACCGGCATCCTCTTCGGCTTCCAGAACGCCCATGCGTTCGAGGACCAGATCGCTTATGTGGACGTGTTCAAGCAGCTGGGCGTGGGCATCGTGCAGATGTGCTACAACACCCAGAACCTGGTGGGCACCGGCTGCTACGAGCGTGACGGCGGGCTGTCCGGCTTCGGTCGCGAGATCGTTGCCGAGATGAACCGTGTCGGCATCATGTGCGACCTGTCCCACGTTGGCTCCAAGACTTCCGAAGAAGTCATCCTCGAATCGAAAAAGCCGGTGTGCTACTCGCACTGCCTGCCCTCGGGCCTGAAAGAGCACCCGCGCAACAAGTCGGACGAAGAGCTGAAGTTCATCGCCGATCACGGCGGTTTCGTTGGCGTCACCATGTTCGCGCCGTTCCTGGCCAAAGGCATTGACTCGACCATCGATGACTACGCCGAGGCCATCGAGTACACCATGAATATCGTCGGTGAAGACGCCATCGGTATCGGTACCGACTTCACCCAGGGGCACGGCCAGGACTTCTTCGAATACCTGACCCATGACAAGGGCTACGCCCGCCGCCTGACCAACTTCGGCAAGATCATCAACCCGCTGGGCATTCGCACTGTCGGCGAATTCCCCAACCTCACCGAGACCTTGCTCAAACGCGGCCATTCCGAGCGCGTGGTGCGCAAGATCATGGGCGAGAACTGGGTAAACGTCCTCAAGGATGTCTGGGGCGAGTAAGCCGCTCTCCAAGCCTGATAGCCCCTGCCAGCAACGCCGGGGCACCCACAAAAAAATTTTATGGAGTTGAGTTTCCATGGCCAAAATCGCCCCGCAATTGCCAATCGAAGTCGACAGCGAGACCGGTGTCTGGACCAGCGACGCCTTGCCGATGCTGTATGTGCCTCGTCATTTCTTCGTCAATAACCATATGGGCATCGAGGAAGTGCTGGGCGCCGACGCCTATGCCGAAATCCTCTACAAGGCTGGCTACAAGTCCGCCTGGCACTGGTGTGAAAAAGAGGCCGAGTGCCATGGCCTGGAAGGCGTCGCGGTGTTCGAGCACTACATGAAGCGCCTGAGCCAGCGTGGCTGGGGCCTGTTCGAGATCCAGGATATCGACCTGGATAAAGGTACCTGCAGCGTCAAGCTCAAGCACTCTGCGTTCGTGTACGTCTATGGCAAGTGCGGCCGCAAGGTCGACTACATGTTCACCGGCTGGTTCGCTGGCGCGATGGACCAGATTCTCGCTGCCCGCGGCAGCAAGATCCGCACCGTGGCCGAACAGGTCTATGGCGGGTCGGAAGAAGGCCACGAAGATGGCCTGTTCGTTACAAAGCCGTTGTAAGCCGGAGATAGCGTCATGGCATTCGAAGCAATGTTCCAGCCGATCCAGATCGGCAAACTGACCATCCGCAACCGTGTGCTCAGCACCGCGCACGCCGAGGTCTACGCCACTGACGGCGGCATGACGACCGACCGCTATGTGAAGTACTACGAAGAGAAGGCCAAGGGCGGCATCGGCCTGGCCATCTGTGGCGGCTCGTCGGTGGTTGCCATCGACAGCCCGCAGGAATGGTGGGCATCGGTCAACTTGTCGACCGACCGCATCATCCCGCACTTCCAGAACCTTGCCGACGCCATGCACAAGCATGGCGCCAAGATCATGATCCAGATTACCCACATGGGCCGCCGCTCGCGCTGGGACGGCTTCAACTGGCCGACGCTGATGTCGCCATCGGGCATTCGCGAACCCGTGCACCGCGCCACCTGCAAAACCATCGAGGTGGAAGAGATCTGGCGGGTGATCGGCAACTACGCGCAGGCTGCGCGGCGTGCCAAAGAGGGCGGCCTGGACGGCGTGGAGCTGTCGGCAGTGCACCAGCACATGATCGACCAGTTCTGGAGCCCACGGGTCAACAAACGTACCGACGAATGGGGCGGTACCTTTGAAGGCCGCATGAAATTCGGCCTGGAAGTACTGAAAGCTGTGCGCGCCGAAGTGGGTGACGACTTCTGCGTGGGCATGCGTATCTGTGGTGACGAGTTCCACCCTGATGGCCTCAGCCACGAGGACATGAAGCAGATCGCTGCCTACTACGACGCCACCGGCATGCTCGACTTCATCGGCGTGGTCGGCTCGGGTTGCGATACCCACAACACCCTGGCCAACGTCATCCCCAACATGAGCTACCCGCCGGAGCCGTTCCTGCACCTGGCAGCCGGTATCAAGGAAGTGGTCAAGGTCCCGGTGCTGCATGCGCAGAACATCAAAGACCCGAACCAGGCCACGCGCATCCTTGAAGGCGGCTACGTGGACATGGTCGGCATGACCCGTGCGCACATGGCCGACCCGCACCTGATCGCCAAGATCAAGATGGGCCAGATCGACCAGATCAAGCAGTGCGTCGGTGCCAACTACTGCATCGACCGCCAGTACCAAGGCCTGGATGTGCTGTGCATCCAGAACGCCGCGACCTCCCGTGAGTACATGGGTGTGCCGCACATCATCGAGAAGACCACCGGCGTCAAGCGCAAGGTGGTGGTGGTTGGCGCAGGCCCTGCCGGCATGGAAGCGGCCCGCGTGGCTGCTGAACGCGGCCACGACGTGACCCTGTTCGAGAAGAGGGACCAGATTGGCGGGCAGATCACCATTGCCGCCAAGGCCCCGCAGCGTGACCAGATTGCCGGTATCACCCGCTGGTACCAGCTTGAGCTGGCTCGCCTGAAAGTCGACTTGCGCCTGGGCACTGCCGCTGATGTGGCCGCCATCCAGGACCTGCGCCCGGACGTCATCGTGCTGGCCGTAGGTGGGCACTCGTTCCTGGAGCAGAACGAGCACTGGGGCGCTGCTGAAGGGCTGGTGGTCAGCAGCTGGGATGTGCTCGATGGCAAGGTAGCGCCGGGCAAGAACGTGCTGGTGTACGACACCATCTGCGAATTCACCGGTATGTCGGTCGCCGACTTCATCGCCGACAAGGGCAGCCAGGTCGAGATCGTAACCGACGACATCAAGCCAGGCGTGGCCATGGGCGGTACCACCTTCCCCACCTACTACCGCAGCATGTACCCCAAAGAAGTGATCATGACCGGCGACATGATGCTGGAAAAGGTCTACCGCGAAGGCGACAAGCTGGTGGCGGTACTGGAGAACGAATACACCGGCGCCAAGGAAGAGCGCGTGGTCGATCAAGTCGTGGTTGAAAACGGCGTGCGCCCTGACGAAGAGCTGTACTACGCGCTCAAGGAAGGTTCGCGCAACAAGGGCCAGATCGACGTGGAGGCGCTGTTCGCCATCAAGCCACAGCCGATCCTGAGCCAGCCGGGCGAAGGCTACCTGCTGTACCGCATCGGCGACTGCGTGGCCCAGCGCAACGTGCATGCGGCGATCTACGACGCCTTGCGCCTGTGCAAGGACTTCTGATCGTTAACAGTCGCCGCCATCGGGCGCGATCCCTGTAGGAGCGGGTTTACCCGCGAATGCGTCAGCACTGACAACACTGTTGCCTGACCGGACGCATTCGCGGGTGAGCCTGCTCCTACATGGGGCCAGTCCCGCCCTCTGGTCGGCGCAAGAATCCAGCTGTTTGTGGGAGTCTCCCATGTTGAACACCCTTCTACCCATCCTGCTGTTCGCTGCCCTTGGCCTGGCAGTGCTCGGTGCCTTGCGCCGGGTGCGCATGTGGCGCCGTGGCCGGCCGTCCAAGGTCAACCTGATCGGCGGCCTGCTGGCCATGCCGCGCCGCTACCTGGTGGACCTGCACCATGTGGTTGAGCGCGACAAATACATGTCCAAGACCCACGTGGCCACTGCGGGCGGCTTTGTGCTGTCTGCTGTGCTGGCCATTCTGGTGCATGGTTTTGGCCTGCAGAGCAAGATCCTCGGCTATGCACTGCTGGTAGCCACGGTGATCATGTTCACCGGTGCCATCTTTGTCTTCAAACGCCGCCTGAACCCGCCCTCTCGTCTGTCCAAGGGCCCGTGGATGCGCCTGCCGAAGAGTTTGCTGGCGTTCGCCGTGAGCTTCTTCATTGCCACCCTGCCGGTCGCCGGTATCCTGCCGGCCAACACGGGTGGTTGGGTGATGGTCGCCGTTCTGGGCCTGGGCGTGCTGTGGGGTGTGTCGGAGCTGTTCTTTGGCATGACCTGGGGCGGCCCGATGAAGCACGCCTTCGCCGGTGCCTTGCACCTGGCCTGGCACCGCCGTGCCGATCGCTTCGGCGGCGGCCGCTCCACCGGCCTCAAGCCGTTGGACCTGGAAGACCCGAACGCACCCCTTGGCGTGGAAAAGCCGGTGGACTTCACCTGGAACCAGCTGCTGGGCTTCGATGCCTGCGTGCAGTGCGGTAAATGTGAAGCCATGTGCCCGGCCTTTGCCGCTGGCCAGCCGCTGAACCCGAAAAAACTCATCCAGGACATGGTCATCGGCCTTGCCGGTGGCACTGACGCGCAATTTGCCGGTAGCCCATACCCTGGCAAACCAATCGGCGAACACGGTGGCAATCCACACCAGCCGATCGTCAATGGCCTGGTCGACGCCGAAACGCTGTGGTCCTGCACCACCTGCCGTGCCTGCGTCGAGGAGTGCCCGATGATGATCGAGCACGTCGATGCCATCGTCGACATGCGCCGCCACCTCACCCTGGAAAAGGGCGCAACCCCGAACAAGGGCGCCGAGGTGCTGGACAACCTGATCGCCACCGACAACCCCGGCGGCTTCGCCCCCGGCGGGCGCATGAACTGGGCTGCCGACCTTAATCTGCGGCTGCTGTCTGAAGTGAAAGCGACCGAAGTGTTGTTCTGGGTCGGTGATGGTGCCTTCGACATGCGTAACCAACGCACTTTGCGTTCGTTTGTCAAAGTATTGAAAGCCTCGGGTGTGGACTTCGCCGTACTCGGCCTGGAAGAGCGCGACAGCGGCGACGTGGCGCGTCGTCTGGGCGATGAGGCGACCTTCCAGCAACTGGCCAAGCGCAACATCCAGACCTTGGCCAAGTACAAGTTCCAGCGCATCGTCACCTGCGATCCGCACAGCTTCCATGTGCTGAAGAACGAATACGGCGCCCTGGGCGGTGACTACCAGGTGCAGCACCACAGCACCTACATCGCCGAACTGATCGCGGCCAAGAAGCTCAACCTGGGCCAACACAAGGGCGGCAGCGTCACCTACCACGATCCGTGCTACCTGGGCCGCTACAACGGCGAGTACGAAGCCCCGCGCGAAGTGCTCAAGGCGCTGGGTATTGAGGTGCGCGAGATGCAACGCTCGGGCTTCCGTTCCCGTTGCTGCGGTGGTGGTGGCGGTGCGCCGATCACTGACATCCCTGGCAAGCAGCGTATTCCCGATATGCGCATGGACGACATTCGTGAGACCGAGGCCGAGCTGGTAGCCGTGGGTTGCCCGCAGTGCACCGCCATGCTTGAAGGCGTGGTCGAGCCGCGCCCACAGATCAAGGACTTGGCCGAACTGGTGGCCGACGTGCTGATCGAGGAGGACGCATCCACTGTCCCAAAGCCGCAAACGGCTAAACGTGAACCTGCGGAGGTGCACTGATGAGCGACATTATCCGCCGCGACCCACGCGCCGAGTGGATCGCCCGTAACCGACTGCACCCGCTGCATGCCGCGATGCAGACGCAGCAGACCAGCTGGATGGGGCCTAACGGCATCATCCGCAAGAACCCACATGCGATTGCCGCAGGCTTTGTCGGCCCGGCCGGCATCAAGCGTATCGACCGCAGCGGCGCCCAGCAGGGCACCGGCGCGGGCGGGCGGCGCACGGCAGCAGTCGAGGTCAAGTTGCCACTGCACCAGGTGGCGGCGCCGGCGTTCTACATTGCCGTTGTGCCGGACATGGTTGGCGGCCGCCTGAGCAGCCACGACCGCGACCTGCTTGGCCTGGCCCACAGCCTGGCCGGCAGCGACGGGGCGGTGCTGGCCGTGGTGTTCAACGAGCACAAGGAAAGCAACTTTTCCACAGCCGGTGTCGATCGCCTCCTGGTTATCGAAGGCGAGGCCTTTGAAGGTTATGCACCGGAGCAACTGGTGCAAGGCCTGCGGGCTGTGGATAACCAGTTCGCGCCGCGCCACTGGCTGCTGCCTGACAGCCGCACCGGTGGCGGCGAACTGGGTCGGCGCCTGGGCGCCGCGCTGGGCGAGCGCCCGGCAACGCGGGTATGGCAGGTCAAGGACGGCCAGTGCATCGGCCGCGCCGGCGCCGGCCAGCAAGACCTGCAACGCACCGTGCCGCGCCTGATCCTGGCGGCGGCCGAGTGCGCCGAGCCGGTCAGCGAAACCCGTCACGAAGCGCTGCCGGTGGAGTTGTCCACAAGCGTGGTACGCAGCCTGCCGCGCATCGAAGACCTTGGCTCGGTGGCTGTCGACCCGGCCACCATTGCCATGGCCGAAGCGGAGTTCATCGTTTCGGGCGGCAACGGTGTCAAGGACTGGGACCTGTACCACAAGGCCACCGCAGCCCTCGGCGCTACCGAAGGTGCCTCGCGGGTGGCGGTGGACGACGGCTTCATGCCGCGTAACCGCCAGGTGGGGGCTACCGGCACCTGGGTTACCGCGCGTGTCTACGTGGCTGTGGGTATCTCGGGCGCGATCCAGCACCTGCAGGGTATCGGTGCCTGCGACAAGGTGGTGGCGATCAATATGGATCCAGGCTGCGACATGATCAAACGGGCTGACCTGTCGGTGATTGGCGACAGCTCGGCGATTCTCAAGGCGCTGATCGAGGCTGTGGACAACTACCGCAGCGGCGGCCAGCGCGACGCGGCATAAGGGCACGAGCATGAGTACGAAAGTGATCAGCCTGGTTTCCATTGGTGCCCACCCCAGCTCTGGCCGCGCCCGCCGCGCCGAGCAGGATGCCCGTGCCGTGGAGCTGGGTTTGCAGCTGGCTGGGGATAACTTGCAGGTGGTGCATGCGGGCAATCCACAGGAAGAGGCCTTGCGCGCTTACCTGGGCATGGGCCTGGACCACCTCGACGTGCTGGAGCAACCGGCCGGGGCCGATGTGCTGGGCGTGCTGGGCGATTATTTGCGCGACGCCGGGGCCCAGTTGGTGCTGACCGGCAGCCAGGCCGAGACTGGCGAGGGTTCGGGCATGTTGCCGTTCCTGCTGGCCGAAAAGCTCGGCTGGCCGCTGATTGTCGGGCTGGCTGAGGTGGAGTCGATCGACAACGGCACCGCGCAGGTATTGCAGGCTTTGCCGCGTGGTCAGCGGCGTCGCTTGAAGGTGCGTTTGCCATTGCTGGCGACTGTGGATAACGCTGCGCCCAAGCCGCGCCAGAGCGCTTTTGGGCCTGCGCGCCGGGGGGTATTGGCGGCGCGTAATGTGGCCATTGTCGAAGATGAACTGTTGGCTGAAGCCGAGTTGCAACCGGCCCGTCCAAGGCCCAAGCGCTTGAAGGTGATCAAGGCCAAGAGTGGCGCCGACCGCATGAAGGCCGCGACGGCCAAGGCCAGTGGCGGTGGTGGCAAGGTGCTGAAGGACGTTTCGCCGCAGGAAGGCGCTGAGGCGATCCTCAAGCTGTTGGTGGAAGAGGGCGTGCTGCGCTAAAGGCTCATGCACTCCCCGGCAAGGCGTTCTCCTGGAGCAACGCTAAATTACTGATTTTCCAGTGACCGAGTGCGGGCGGGCATGCCCCGCCAACACCGGCGCAGCCGGTGCCAGGCACTGGGTCTCCTGCTCCACGGGACAAGCCCGCTTCCACAAGGGCGTCCCGATCTGCCAGACGCACATTCTATCTGTGCATAAGTCCCTGCCGGACCCATCACACTGCTCGTCAGGCACGGATATGCATGCCTCCAGCTCGTATTGCCCACAATCGCTGTTAGCTGCTCTGTGGATAATCTGTTGGGCACTAGCTGGAGTACGCGTAGGGCGTGGCTTGCGAAGAAATGATTAAAAAACGATCAAGGTGGGTCAGAAGTCTCGAATTCTTGATTATCAGAGCTTTGAACCGCTTATCCACAGAACTACAGTTGTCGGCTCCGTGTTTTGCTCACAAAGTCTGTTAGTGTCTCTGTGGACAAGTTGTACGGAGTGCACTGTAGCCCTTTAAAAACAAGGGCTCCGTTGTTTTGATCAAAAATTGATCATCTGCTTGAATCCGATTGATACCTGTGGGCACTGACAGAATTGCCAGTGTTTGAGTACGCGGCGGCTGGATATCCTCCATAGAACCATTCCAGGAGTTATCCACATGACCCTCATGCCAGCAGTTGTCAACGGATACTCACCCTATGGCTATCGAACGCATCGCGGAGCTTGTGTACTTGCGTTCAACGGCGAGCGGCGAGACCCGTTCACGGGTTGCTATCACTTGGGTAACGGTTATCGTGCCTACAATCCGGCATTGATGCGGTTTCAAGCCCAAGACTCCTTCAGTCCTTTTGGGGCAGGGGGGTTGAACGGTTATGCATATTGCGCTGGCGATCCGGTTAACCGAGTCGATCCCAGTGGCCATAGTTTTGATGTTGGGGGCTTGCTGCTGCGTGGTTTAGGTATGCTGTCGAACGGAGCGACGATTGCTTATAACTTTCTCGGACCTACGCCTGAAACCTGGATAGGCCTTAATGCCACACGAGTGAGCACCTTCGGTTCCATACTGAGCTTAGGAAGCTCCGCGGCATTGTACGCAGGGGTGCCGAGCGCTATTTTTGGCGCGAACGTGGGTACGGCAATCAGTGCTGCAGCAACGCTCACGCGAGCGATCAACGCAGCGATTGGGCCGGGGAGCCGCCCATTGAATCAGATCAAGACGAATTGGAATTTGATGACAGGAGGCTTATCCGAGGCGCCAATGCCGCACGAGTTCGTGCTGGAAGTTGTCACTCCAACTGGTAGGCCACCCGTGACCCCTTCGAATCAGAATGTCGTGTATGACATCAATGGAAGAATACGGCTGCGGGGAATTGCGGGTGCTTCGCCGCCTTCACAAGCGTTGGATATACGGCGACCGCGTAGTCAGTCACAGTGAGCCAACTGCTATGAGGTTACGCCCTGCCGCAAAGTGCATTTTTTGCGGCAGGGCGTTTTTGTTTACTGAGCCTGCACTTCTTTCAGGTAGGCCGCCGGCTCTGCTCCCAGGTTGTTGAGCATCCGCCCGCTGTACCAGTCAATGAAGTTCACCACACCAAACTCGTAAGTCTTCGAATACGGGCCGGGTTGGTACGCGGTGGAGTTGATCCCACGCTGGTTCTCTTCCGCCAGACGGCGGTCCTGGTCGTTGGTGGCGTCCCACACCTTGCGCATGTTCTCGGGGTTGTAGTCCACGCCTTCCACGGCATCCTTGTGCACCAGCCACTTGGTGGTGACCATGGTTTCCTGGGCGCTGATCGGCCACACGGTGAACACGATCATGTGGTCGCCCATGCAGTGGTTCCACGAGTGCGGCAGGTGCAGGATGCGCATCGAGCCAAGGTCCGGGTTCTTGATGCGACCCATCAGCTTCTGGCAGGCCTGCTTGCCGTCCATGGTCATCGACACGGTGCCCTTGAGCAGCGGCATGCGCACGATGCGGTTACGCAGGCCGTGGCTCTTGTGCAGGTAAGGGATCTTCTCGGCTTCCCAGGCAGCGGCGGAGGCGGCCACGTGGTCCTTGAATTCCTGGCTGGCACGCGGGTCGTTGGTGTCGTCCCATTCCAGCAGGGTTTGCAGCAGTTCCGGGTGCGAACCGGAGCAGTGGTAGCACTCGCGGTTGTTTTCCAGCACCAGTTTCCAGTTGGCCTTTTCCATCAAGGTGGTCTGCACCGCCACCTTGGTGTTCTCCATGTCGTACGGTTCCATGTAGTGCTCGAGCGTGGCCAGGAACTCGTCGATGGCGGGCGGGTTTTCCGCCAGGCTGATGAAGATGTAGCCGCCGGCCACCTTCACGTTCACTGGCTTCAGGCCATATTCCTTCATGTCGAAGTCGGCGCCCATCTCGGTACCGGCGAACAGCAGGCGACCGTCCAGTTCGTAGGTCCACTGGTGGTAGTGGCAGACCAGCTTGGCCACCTTGCCTTTGTCGCTGACGCACAGGCGTGAACCGCGGTGACGGCAGACGTTGTGGAAGGCGTGCACCTTACCTTCGGCACCCCGGATAACGATGATCGGGTTCTTGCCGATCTGCAGGGTGATGTAGTTGCCTTTCGCCGGGATCTCGCAGGTCATGCCGGCGATCAGCCATTCTTTGTGGAAGATCTCCTGCATGTCGATCTGGAACAGACGCTCGTCGGTGTAGAAAGGCTGGGGCAGCGAGTAGGTTCGCTCGCGGGTCTGCAGCATCTCGGCGGTGGCCTTGCGTGCAGGTTCCAGTGGATCGCCCAGGCTCAGGGTTGCGGTGACGTCCATCGTGTATTCCTCGGGGCCGTATGCGGCCGGCAAAAGGTGGCTAATCGTTGTTGTGGTGCCGCAAGGCTGCTTGTCAGAAAACAGCATGTTGTTTTGCCGTGGAGTGTGCGTCCGAAGACGTCGCGAACCGTATCCATGGGCGACATGGCCGATTTGAATAACGACGCGCCAGCCCTTGTATCGCGGGGCTGGTCGCGATAAGCACGCCGATGTCGCTGGCAGGAATGTACGTCGCTCTCAGCTTGCGCATTATCCAAGCCATATAAAGCCCGATAGTCGGCTGCTGGAGATGAACATGTCCGATACCTTCCTCAATCCGGTCACTACCCAGACCTGGGCCAACGGCCGCCACATCGTGCGCTGCGTCAAGGTCATCCAGGAGACCTGGGACGTGCGCACCTTCTGCTTCATGGCCGACCAGCCAATCTTGTTCTTCTTCAAACCAGGGCAGTTCGTCACCCTGGAGCTGGAGATCGAAGGCAAGCCGGTAATGCGTTCATACACCATTTCCAGCTCGCCATCGGTGCCGTACAGCTTCTCGATCACCGTCAAGCGTGTGCCGGGTGGCCTGGTGTCGAACTTCCTCCACGACACCATGCACGAAGGCGCCGAGCTGCCGGTGCACGGCCCGGTGGGGCTGTTCAACGCCATCGACTTCCCTGCTGGCAAGGTGCTGTACCTGTCGGGCGGTGTCGGTATTACCCCGGTAATGTCGATGGCGCGCTGGTTCTACGACACCAATGCCAACGTCGACATGGTGTTCGTTCACAGCGCCCGTTCGCCGAAAGACATCATTTACCACCGCGAGCTGGAACAGATGGCGTCGCGCATCCCCAACTTCAGCCTGCACATCATTTGCGAGAAGCACGGGCTGGGTGAGCCGTGGGCGGGTTACCGCGGTTACCTGAACCAGCGGCTGATGGAGTTGATTGCGCCCGACTACATGGAGCGCGTTGTGTTCTGCTGTGGCCCGACGCCGTACATGACGGCGGTCAAGCGCATGCTGGAAGCGGTCGGCTTCGACATGAAGAACTATCACGAGGAGTCGTTCGGTGCCACACCTCCAGAGGCCAAGGCTGATGCGGTGGAGCACGCCGAGCAGGCAGCCGATGCACCTGAGCTGGATGTTTCCGACCTCAACCTGGTGGAGTTCATCGGCAGCGAGAAGAGCATCCGCGTTGCCCCGGGCGAGACCGTGCATGCTGCTGCAGCCAAAGTTGGCCTGATGATCCCCAAAGCTTGCGGCATGGGCATCTGCGGCACCTGCAAGGTGCTCAAACTGGGCGGCGAAGTAGAAATGGAGCACAACGGCGGCATTACCGAAGAGGATGAAGCCGAGGGCTACATCCTGTCGTGCTGCAGCGTGCCGAAAGGGGATGTGCGGATCGATTACTGATTCCAGATAGCGGGGCCCCGACAGGTACCTCGCTAACCCCTTTGCGCCCTGTCATTTCTGTCAGTAATCATGAGGGGCCGTTGGCTATAGAATATGCTCTACAAAACAGGGGGGGGCATGGTGGACGAAGGAATATTGCATCTCCATTTATCCAGCTCATTCCTGCCCAATGCTGGCCGTAGGGTCTGCGCATATAGCCCTTATGGTGTAGTTCATGACAATGGCGCTGCCATGATCGCATTCAATGCTGAACTGCGTGACAGCGCTACCAGTAATTATCTGCTCGGAAAAGGCAGGCGTATGTACAGCCCAGCATTAATGCGATTTCTCAGCGCGGATCGGCTAAGTCCCTTCTCGCGGGGAGGAATCAATGCATACGCTTACTGCCATGGGAATCCTGTCAACCGAGTGGACCCCACTGGCCAATACAGCGTCCCCAAGGTCATTGCGAACACTGTTTGGCTTGGAAAACGTGTCAAAGCGTCTATGTCCAATCTTAAGGGGCTGAAGCGGCTAGACGATAGGAACAAGTGGGTAAAGAAGGTCGGCGTAGTGATGGTTGCGGCGGGAGTGCCGGGTGCTAACTGGGTCAACGCGGCAAGCTTTGCTGTAAAAATGGGAAGCGCGACAGTTGATATCGGCTTCTTCTTTGGCCGTAAGGCTGTTGACTATTTTGTCATGCATAAAGTCAGGCCCATGATAGCGGGGATCCTACCGCCCAATGGGCTCTCGCATGTCAATAGTGCCCCTCCTGTGTCGCAGGTCACGCAAGTTCGAGAGGGGCACTCATCAAGGCGGCATAGCAGTGCCTTTTAGGCTCAGGTGCGGAACCGCGCCACCAAACTATTAAGGTCCACCGCCAACCGCGACAGCTCTGCACTCGCCGCACTGGTCTGATGGGCACCGGTAGCGCTCTGCACCGACAAGTCATTGATGTTCACCAGATTGCGGTCCACTTCCCGCGCCACCTGTGCCTGCTCTTCCGCCGCGCTGGCAATCACCAGGTTACGCTCGTTGATCTGGGCTACCGCCCCGGCAATCGTATCCAGCGCCATGCCCGCACCGCGGGCGATGTTCAGCGTCGATTCGGCGCGTTCGGTGCTGGTGCGCATCGACTCAACCGCTTCTTCGGTACCCCCCTGGATGCTGCCGATCATCCGCTCGATTTCACTGGTCGACTGCTGGGTACGATGGGCGAGCGCGCGCACTTCATCGGCGACTACGGCAAAGCCACGGCCCGCTTCACCGGCACGCGCCGCTTCGATGGCAGCGTTCAGCGCCAACAGGTTGGTCTGGTCGGCCAGCCCTCGAATCACATCCAGCACTTTGCCGATATCACGCGATTGCTCGGCCAGGTGGGTGATCAGTTTCGCCGTAGCCTGCACATCACCGCTCATGCGCTCGATGGCGCCGACCGTTTCCATTACCAGGTCGCGACCATCGCCGGTCGAGCGGCTGGCCTCGCTGGACGCTTCGGAAGTGCTCACGGCATTGCGCGCCACTTCTTCCACAGCACTGGTCATTTCCGTAACGGCCGTGGCGGCTTGTTCGATTTCGTTGTTCTGTTGCTGCAGGCCGCGGGCACTTTCGTCGGTGACCGCATTCAGCTCTTCGGCCGCCGAGGCCAATTGGGTGGCGGAGCCGGCGATCTGTTGCAGGGTGTCACGCAGCTTGTCCTGCATGCGCGCCATGGCGCGCAACAAGCGGGCCGCTTCATCAGTGCCTTCGGCGCGGATGACGTGGGTCAGGTCACCGTCGGCGACCTGCTCGGCACTCTTGAGCGCTTCTTCGATGGGCTTGACGATGCTGCGGGTCAGCAGGAACGCGCAGAGGAAAGTCAGCACGGTGGCCGCGACCAGCAGGCCGATCACCAGGGCGAAGGCGGCCGCGTACTGGCTGGCGGCCTTTTCGTTGGTGGCGCGAGTCTGGTCGGTGTTGATGCGCACCAAAGTGTCCATCACCTTGTTGACCTGCTCGGAGTTGGCCAGCAGGTCGCGGTTGAGCAGGTCGCGCAATTCGGCAGTACGGTCGGCCTGGCTGAGGCTGCGCATGCGCGATTCCAGCTGGCGGTACTGGTTGAGCAACTGGCCGTACTGGTCGAATGCAGCCTGTTCGTCAGCGGCGCCGATCATCGGCAGGTAGGCCTGGCGTGCGCGGTCGATCTGGGCGTTACGCTGGTCCAGCAAGGCAAGGGTGTCGCGCAGGGTTTCCGGTTCGCGGTTGAGCAGCAGGCGGTAGGAGAGGGTGCGCATGCGCAGGTTAAGCGCGGTGAGCTCGTCGAGGATCTTGATACTTGGCACGCTGACCTGCTCGATAACCACGCCGGCCTGGCGGATGTTGCCCATCTGCACCAGCGAGAAGATACCAAGGCCGAGCATCAGCAGGCCGATAAGCGCGAATCCGAGTAGCGCGCGGGGGGCAATATTCATGTTGCGTAGAGACATTGAAGAAGGGATCCAGGCAGGGAAAAGAACGTGAGTGAAGTGCGACGAAATGGGACTTGCCGGGCTATCGGTCGTGACCGGCCAGTCTTGAGTACCTGCTGTCAAAATTGTGAGGTAGCTAACCATTTCCTGACCGGCGGTTGACCCAGGTCGGAACAAGGGGGTGATTACCCTGTCAATCTGCGGGCCAGACACCTTGTGAATCCGATTTTTAATGGCGATGGGCCGCACTTTTCTTTATCGTGTGCGCCCCTCGCAACAACCTGAGATAGACCCATGCTGGAAGCTTCCCTGAATCAAATCGAGCAACTGGTCAGCGACCTGATGCAGAAGAACGCTCAACTCACCGAGCAGAACACCGCCCTCGGCCAGGAACTGGCCCAGGCCAAGGAAGAAAACGAAACCCTGCAGCTCTCGCTGATGGAGCAGGAAGAGAAGAACGGCGCTACCGCAGCGCGCATCCAGGCCTTGGTTGATCGCGCCAGCGCGGGCGTTGTCGGCGCATGAGACTGCAAGAGCAGCCGATCAATGTCGTGTCGATTCTCGGCATCGACTATTCGATCAAGGCGCCCGAAGGCCAGGAAGAAACCCTGGCCCAGGCGGTACGGATGCTCAACACTGCCCTGAACGAGACCAAGCGCCAGTACCCGACCTTGATCGGTGACAAGTTGCTGGTGCTGGCTGCCCTCAACCTTTGCTCCAAGCAGGTTGAGCTGCAGAAGGAACATCAGCAGACGCTGGCGCGCACCCAAGCGCAGATCGATGCCACGGTGGATGCCATCGTGCGGACCATTGCAGAGCAATAAGACCGCACACCGTCCCGTGTAGGAGCGGGTTTACCCGCGAAAGCGTCAATGGCTTCAACATCGCATTCGCGGGTAAGCCCGCTCCTACAGGGTGCATCTGATTGCTTCAGATCACTGGATTAACTGGATACGCAAGTGTATACACTTTCCGCAAAACAATAATGTTGCGGGGGGTAGGGCATGGGTATCTGGCGCAAGAGCATCCAGTGGCAATTGATCACCAGCATGGGCGCTGCCCTGCTGGCGAGCATCCTGGTGGTGGTCATTATCTTCACCGTGGCGCTCAACCGCCTCACCGACCGCTACCTGGTCGACACTGCCCTGCCAGCCAGCATCGAAGCAATCCGCAACGACATCGAGCGCATGCTGGGCCAACCGTTGGTTGCTGCCGCGGACATTGCCGGTAACACCCTGCTGCGCGACTGGCTTGCTGCCGGTGAAGATCCCGCGCAGGCACCCCAATTCATCGAATACCTGGCCGCCGCCAAACAGCGCAACCACGCCTTCACTACGCTGTTCGCCTCGACTGAAACCGGCCACTACTACAACGAGAACGGCCTGGACCGCATCCTCAGCCGCAGCAACCCCAAGGACAAGTGGTTTTACGGTTACATCGACAGCGGCGCCGAGCGGTTCATCAACATCGACATCGATGGTGCCACCGGCGAACTGGCTCTGTTCATCGACTATCGCGTGGAAAAGGAAGGCAAGCTGGTGGGTGTGGCCGGCATGGGCTTGCGCATGACCGAATTATCGAAGCTGATCCACGACTTCAGCTTTGGCGAGCACGGCAAGGTGTTCCTGGTGCGCAACGATGGCCTGATCCAGGTGCATCCCGATGCTGCCTTCAGTGGCAAGCGCCAGCTTGCCGAACAGCTTGGCGCGGACGCAGCCAAAGGCGTCATGACCGGAGGCGAGAGCCTGCGTAGCAGCCGCTTCAGCCGTGACGGTGAGCGCTACCTGGCGCTGGGCCTGCCGCTGCGCGACCTCAACTGGACCCTTGTGGCCGAAGTGCCAGAGTCGGAAATTTACGCGCAAATGCATCAGGCCGTCTGGCTGACCAGCCTGATCGGTGGCGCCGTCGCGTTGGTGTCGCTGCTGTTGGTGGTACTGCTGGCGCGTGGCCTGGTGCGGCCGATCCGCCGCGTTACCGCCGCATTGGTTCAGATTGGCGGGGGAGCGGGTGATCTCAGCCATCGGCTGGACGATTCGCGTCAGGATGAGCTGGGTGACCTGGCCCGTGGTTTCAACCGCTTCCTGGACAGCCAGCGCAGCCTGATCGGCGAGGTGTTGAGTACCTCCGAGCGGCTGCGGCGGGCCGTGGAGCAGGTAACCCAGGTGGTGGACAACACCGCCGAGCGCTCCGGGCGCCAGCAGGAGATGACCGAAATGGTCGCCACTGCTGTACACGAGATGGGCCTGACCGTGCAGGACATCGCCCGCAATGCCGGCGATGCGGCCCAGGCGTCGCAGTCGGCACGAGACGAGGCGCTGCAGGCCCGCGAGGTGGTGCAACGATCCATTCGGGGCATTGAGGGCATGTCAGGCGACATCGGCAAGGCGGCCGATGCGGTCAGCCAGCTGGCCGACGAAGTCGCCTCGGTCGATGAAGTGCTCGCGGTAATCCGCAGCATTTCCGAGCAGACCAACCTGCTCGCGCTGAACGCTGCCATCGAGGCCGCGCGGGCAGGGGAGATGGGGCGGGGGTTCGCTGTGGTGGCCGATGAAGTACGTACGCTGGCCAGGCGCACACAGCTGTCCACCGATGAAGTGCAGCAGATGATCCAGCGCCTGAAGCTGGGTGCAGGTTCGGCGGTGAGTTCAATGCAGGCAGGGCAGCAGGCGACCGGCAGTGGCGTGGAATCGAGCCAGCGCACCGGGGCATCGTTGAGCGCGATTACCGACCAGGTTGAGCACATCAGTGACATGAACCACCAGGTGGCCACGGCTACCGAGGAGCAGTCGGCGGTGACCGAGGAAATCAACCGGACGGTGCAGGGGATTTCCGATTTGGCGCGTGAGACGGCGGCGGAGGTGCAAGGGTGCCGCGAGGAGTGTCAGGCGTTGCGTGGGTTGGCTGATGACCTGGCGCGGCAGATGGGTGGGTTCAGGCTCTAGATCGCGGGGGCCGCAAGGCGGCCCCGACTCTCGCTCAGTCACCAATGATCGCGCGGATATCCGCCGCCAGCTCACGCACCCGCGCTTCTTCGGTATCCCACGAGCACATGAAGCGCGCGCCACCGTTGCCAATGAAGGTATAGAAGCGCCAGCCCTTGCCCCGCAGCGCCTCGATGGCGTGCTCCGGCATCTGCAGGAACACCCCGTTGGCCTCTACCGGGAACATCAGCTCTACCCCCGGCAGGTCACTGACCAACGATGCCAGCAGCTGCGCGCAATGATTGGCGTGGTTGCCATGGCGTAACCAGGCGCCACCTTCCAGCAGCCCGACCCATGGCGCCGACAAGAAGCGCATCTTCGACGCCAGTTGCCCGGCCTGCTTGCAGCGATAATCGAAGTCTTCGGCCAACTGGCGGTTGAAGAACAGAATCGCCTCGCCCACCGCCATGCCGTTCTTGGTGCCGCCAAAGCACAGCACATCCACACCGGCCTTCCAGGTCAGTTCGGCCGGGCTGCAGCCCAGGAAAGCACAGGCGTTGGTAAAGCGTGCGCCGTCCATGTGCAGGTTCAGGCCCAGCTCCTTGCAGGTGGCGCTGATCGCCTTCAGCTCGTCGGGGCGGTACACCGTGCCGACTTCGGTGGCCTGGGTAATGGTCACCACGCGCGGCTTGGGGTAGTGGATATCCTGGCGTTTGAGCGCCACTTCACGAATAGACTGTGGCGTCAGCTTGCCGTTGACGCTGGCCGCTGTCAGCAGCTTGGAGCCGTTGGAGAAAAACTCCGGCGCACCGCATTCGTCGGTTTCGACGTGGGCGGTCTCGGAGCAGATCACGCTGTGATAGCTCTGGCACAGCGACGCCAGGGCCAGGGAGTTGGCCGCGGTGCCGTTGAAAGCGAAGAACACCTCGCAGTCGGTTTCGAACAACTTGCGGAAATACTCCGAAGCACGCTCTGTCCACTGGTCGTCGCCGTAGGCGCGGTCGTGGCCGTGGTTGGCTTTTTCCATCGCCGCCCAGGCTTCGGGGCAGATGCCGGAATAGTTGTCGCTGGCGAATTGTTGGCTCTTGTCTGTCATGGCACGGTCCTGTGAACGACGCAGATCAGCACTCTAAACCATCGATTCAGCACTTGCCTATACAACCCGTGCATCGGCTGATTTCTGTGTTGTCCGGGCTGGCCCTTTCGCGGGTGAACCCGCTCCCACAGGGCGTCGTAAGCCTTCAGAGCGCCGCCGTACCTGTAGGAGCGGGTTCACCCGCGAAAGGGCCAGCACAAACAGCACAACAGCGAATGTCGTAAACGCGCCATTGCAAGGCGTGCGCAGGCATCTGACCCGACCCCGCCAGTCATAACATCGCCACAAAGGGCCACAGTGCCCCACGACAAAAAACGATCGCTGCCGGGAGATACACAATGTTCAGCAAGCAAGACCAGATCCAGGGTTACGACGATGCACTGCTGGCGGCGATGAATGCCGAAGAACAGCGCCAGGAAGATCACATCGAGCTGATCGCCTCGGAGAACTACACCAGCAAGCGCGTCATGCAGGCCCAAGGCAGCGGCCTGACCAACAAGTACGCCGAAGGCTACCCGGGCAAGCGTTACTACGGTGGCTGCGAGCACGTAGACAAGGTAGAAGCCCTGGCCATCGAGCGCGCCAAGCAGCTGTTCGGTGCCGATTACGCAAACGTCCAGCCGCACTCCGGCTCGTCGGCCAACGGCGCGGTCTACCTGGCCCTGCTGCAAGCCGGTGACACCATCCTGGGCATGAGCCTGGCCCACGGTGGCCACCTGACCCACGGCGCCAAAGTGTCGTCCTCGGGCAAGCTGTACAACGCTGTCCAGTACGGCATCGACACCAACACCGGCCTGATCGACTATGACGAAGTCGAGCGCCTGGCGGTCGAGCACAAGCCGAAAATGATCGTTGCCGGTTTCTCGGCCTACTCCAAGACCCTCGACTTCCCACGCTTCCGCGCCATCGCCGACAAAGTGGGCGCACTGCTGTTCGTCGACATGGCCCACGTTGCCGGCCTGGTTGCCGCTGGCCTGTACCCGAACCCGATCCCGTTCGCCGATGTGGTCACCACCACCACCCACAAGACCCTGCGCGGTCCGCGTGGCGGCCTGATCCTGGCCAAGTCGAACGAAGAGATCGAGAAAAAGCTGAACGCCGCTGTATTCCCGGGTGCCCAGGGTGGCCCGCTGATGCACGTGATCGCTGCCAAGGCAGTGTGCTTCAAGGAAGCGCTGGAGCCTGGATTCAAGGCCTACCAGCAGCAAGTGATCGAAAACGCCCAGGCCATGGCCCAGGTGTTCATCGACCGTGGCTACGATGTGGTTTCCGGTGGCACCGACAACCACCTGTTCCTGGTCAGCCTGATCCGTCAGGGCCTGACTGGCAAAGACGCCGACGCCGCCCTGGGGCGTGCGCATATCACCGTCAACAAGAACGCCGTGCCGAACGACCCACAGTCGCCGTTCGTCACGTCGGGCCTGCGTATCGGCACCCCGGCCGTCACCACCCGCGGCTTCAAGGTCGCCCAGTGCGTGGCCCTGGCTGGCTGGATTTGCGACATCCTCGACAACCTCGGTGACGCAGACGTCGAAGCCGATGTGGCGAAGAACGTCGCGGCGCTGTGCGCAGATTTCCCTGTCTACCGCTGAGTGGAGTCACACACCATGCAACGTTACTCGGGCTTCGGCCTTTTCAAGCACTCCCTCAGCCACCACGAAAACTGGCAGCGCATGTGGCGCACGCCAACCCCTAAAAAGGTTTACGACGTGGTCATTGTCGGCGGTGGCGGCCATGGCCTGGCCACGGCCTACTACCTGGCCAAAGAGCACGGCATCACCAACGTTGCCGTGATCGAGAAGGGCTACCTGGGCGGCGGCAACACCGCCCGTAACACCACCATCGTGCGTTCCAACTACCTGTGGGACGAGTCGGCGCACCTGTACGAGCACGCCATGAAGCTGTGGGAGGGCCTGTCCCAGGACCTGAACTACAACGTGATGTTCTCCCAGCGCGGCGTTTACAACCTGTGCCACACCCTGCAGGACATGCGTGACTCCGAGCGTCGGGTCAGCGCCAACCGCCTCAACGGCGTGGATGGCGAGCTGCTGAACACTGCCCAGGTTGCGGCCGAAATCCCGTACCTGGACTGCTCGAAGAACACCCGCTACCCGATCCTCGGCGCCACCGTACAGCGCCGTGGCGGCGTTGCCCGTCACGATGCCGTGGCCTGGGGCTTCGCCCGCGCTGCCGACGCCCTGGGCGTCGACCTGATCCAGCAAACCGAAGTGATCGGCTTCCGCAAGGAAAACGGCGCGGTCATCGGTGTTGAAACCAACAAAGGCTTCATCGGCGCCAAGCGCGTCGGCGTGGTCACCGCCGGTAACTCCGGGCACATGGCCAAGCTGGCCGGCTTCCGCCTGCCGCTGGAATCGCACCCGCTGCAAGCGCTGGTATCCGAGCCGATCAAGCCGATCATCGACAGCGTGATCATGTCCAACGCCGTACATGGCTACATCAGCCAGTCCGACAAGGGCGACCTGGTGATCGGTGCCGGTATCGACGGCTGGGTCGGCTACGGCCAGCGCGGTTCGTACCCGGTGATCGAGCACACCCTGCAGGCCATCGTCGAGATGTTCCCCAACCTGTCGCGTGTTCGCATGAACCGCCAGTGGGGCGGCATCGTAGACACCTCGCCGGACGCCTGCCCGATCATCACCAAAACCCCGGTCAAGAACATGTTCTTCAACTGCGGTTGGGGTACTGGCGGCTTCAAGGCGACCCCCGGTTCGGGCAACGTCTTCGCCGCGAGCCTGGCCAAGGGCGAAATGCACCCACTGGCCGCGCCGTTCTCCATGGACCGTTTCTACAACGGCGCACTGATCGACGAACACGGCGCCGCCGCCGTCGCCCACTAACCGGAGACACCGTCATGTTGCATATTTTCTGTCCCCACTGCGGCGAGCTGCGCTCCGAAGAAGAGTTCCACGCCTCTGGCCAGGCACACATCGCCCGCCCGCTGGACCCTAACGCCTGCTCCGACGAGGAGTGGGGTACCTACATGTTCTACCGTGACAACCCACGCGGTATTCACCATGAACTGTGGGACCACGTTGCCGGCTGCCGCCAGTACTTCAACGTCACCCGTGACACCGTGACCTACGAAATTCTGGAAACCTACAAGATTGGCGAGAAGCCGCAAGTGACCGCCAATGGCAAAGCCGCCAGCGCCACGTCGACCGTCAAAGGCCAAGGGGAAAAAGTATGAGCCAGACCTATCGCCTCGCCAGCGGCGGCCGTATCGACCGCAGCAAGGTCCTGAACTTCACCTTCAACGGCAAGACCTACCAGGGTTATGCCGGTGACAGCCTGGCCGCCGCGTTGCTGGCCAACGGCGTCGACATTGTCGGCCGCAGCTTCAAGTACTCGCGCCCGCGCGGCATCATCGCCGCCGGTACCGAAGAGCCGAACGCCATCCTGCAGATCGGCTCCAGCGAAGCTACCCAGATCCCCAACGTGCGCGCCACCCAACAGGCACTGTACGCGGGCCTTGTCGCCACCAGCACCAACGGCTGGCCGAACGTCAACAACGACGTCATGGGCATCCTCGGCAAGGTTGGCGGCAGCATGATGCCGCCGGGCTTCTACTACAAAACCTTCATGTACCCCAAATCGTTCTGGATGACTTACGAGAAGTACATCCGTAAAGCCGCCGGCCTGGGCCGTGCGCCGCTGCAGAACGACCCTGACAGCTACGACTACATGAACCGGCACTGCGACGTGCTGATCGTCGGCGCCGGCCCTGCTGGCCTGGCTGCCGCACTGGCCGCTGCGCGCAGCGGTGCCCGCGTGATCCTGGCTGACGAGCAGGAAGAGTTCGGCGGCAGCCTGCTCGACACCCGCGAAACCCTCGACGGCAAGCCTGCTGCCGAGTGGGTCAACGCCGTGGTCAAAGAGCTGGAAGGCCTGCCGGAAGTGACCCTGCTGCCACGTGCCACGGTCAACGGCTACCACGACCATAACTTCCTGACCATTCACGAGCGCCTCACCGACCACCTCGGCGACCGCGCCCCGATCGGCCAGGTTCGCCACCGCGTGCACCGCGTTCGCGCCAAGCGCGTGGTACTGGCTGCCGGCGCCCACGAGCGCCCGCTGGTGTACGGCAACAACGACGTGCCGGGCAACATGCTGGCCGGTGCTGTTTCCACCTATGTTCGCCGCTATGGCGTGGCGCCGGGTCGCAAGTTGGTACTGTCGACCAACAACGACCACGCTTATCGCGCCGCGCTGGACTGGCACGACGCAGGCCTGCAAGTGGTCGCCATCGCCGACGCCCGCCACAACCCACGTGGCTCGCTGGTTGAAGAGGCGCGTGCCAAAGGCATTCGCATCCTCACCTCCAGCGCCGTGATCGAGGCCAAAGGCAGCAAGCACGTCACCGGCGCCCGTGTGGCGGCGATCGATGTGCAGGCGCACAAAGTCACCAGCCCAGGCGAAATCCTCGAGTGCGACCTGGTCGCGTCCTCGGGCGGTTACAGCCCGATCGTGCACCTGGCTTCGCACCTGGGCGGTCGCCCGGTATGGCGTGACGATATCCTTGGCTTCGTGCCGGGCGATGCCCCGCAGAAGCGCGAGTGCGTCGGTGGTGTCAACGGCGTGTATGCCTTGGGCGATGTGATTGCCGATGGCTTCGAAGGCGGCGTCCGCGCAGCCAGCGAGGCCGGTTTCAAGGCCACTGTCGGCACCTTGCCAAAAACCGTGGCGCGCAAGGAAGAGGCCACCGTGGCACTGTTCCTGGTGCCGCACGACAAAGGCACCAAGGGGCCGAAGCAGTTCGTCGACCAGCAGAACGACGTGACCGCCGCCGGCATCGAGCTGGCCACCCGTGAAGGCTTTGAGTCGGTCGAACACGTGAAGCGCTACACCGCGCTGGGCTTCGGTACCGACCAGGGCAAATTGGGCAACATCAACGGCCTGGCCATCGCCGCCCGTTCGATCGGCATCACCATCCCGGAAATGGGCACCACCATGTTCCGCCCCAACTACACGCCGGTCACTTTCGGCGCGGTAGCGGGCCGTCACTGTGGTCACCTGTTCGAGCCCGTGCGCTTCACTGCCCTGCATGCCTGGCACGTGAAGAACGGCGCCGAGTTCGAAGACGTCGGCCAGTGGAAGCGCCCGTGGTACTTCCCGAAAGCCGGCGAAGACATCCATGCTGCCGTCACGCGTGAATGCAAGGCCGTGCGCGACAGCGTGGGCCTGCTGGACGCCTCGACCCTGGGCAAGATCGACATCCAGGGCCCGGACGCGCGCGAATTCCTCAACCGCATCTACACCAACGCCTGGACCAAGCTCGACGTGGGCAAGGCCCGCTACGGCCTGATGTGCAAGGAAGACGGCATGGTCTTCGACGACGGCGTAACCGCCTGCGTCGGCGACAACCACTTCATCATGACCACCACCACCGGCGGCGCTGCCCGCGTGCTGCAGTGGATGGAGCTGTATCACCAGACCGAATGGCCAGAGCTGAAGGTGTACTTCACTTCGGTCACCGACCACTGGGCCACCATGACCCTGTCCGGCCCTAACAGCCGCAAGCTGCTGAGCGAGCTGACCGACATCGACATGGACAAGGAAGCCTTCCCGTTCATGACCTGGAAGGAAGGCAACGTCGGTGGCGTGCCGGCCCGCGTGTTCCGTATCTCGTTCACCGGCGAGCTGTCGTACGAAGTGAACGTGCAGGCCAACTACGCGATGGGCGTGCTGGAACAGATCATCGAGGCTGGTAAGAAATACAACCTGACCCCGTACGGCACCGAGACCATGCACGTACTGCGTGCAGAGAAGGGCTTCATCATCGTTGGCCAGGACACCGATGGTTCGATGAACCCGGACGACCTGAACATGAGCTGGTGCGTTGGCCGCAACAAGCCGTTCTCGTGGATCGGCCTGCGTGGCATGAACCGCGAAGACTGCGTACGTGAGAACCGCAAGCAGCTGGTGGGCCTGAAGCCGGTCGACCCGACCAAGTGGCTGCCGGAAGGCGCCCAGCTGGTGTTCGACCCGAAACAGCCGATCCCGATGGACATGGTCGGCCACGTCACCTCCAGCTACGCGTCCAACTCCCTGGGCTACTCGTTCGCCATGGGTGTGGTCAAAGGCGGCCTCAAGCGCATGGGCGAGCGTGTCTACTCGCCGCAGGCAGATGGCAGCGTGATCGAGGCGGAAATCGTGTCTTCGGTGTTCTTCGATCCGAAGGGTGAGCGGCAGAACGTCTAAGGCCCCGGATGGCGGCGCAGCCTGATTGCACGGCTGCGTTGCCCTGACGAACAAGAATTCAAGGCAGGTAAGAAATGAGCGCTATCAACGTCTTCCAGCAAAACCCCGGCGCCGAGGCCAAAGCCCAGTCGCCACTGCACCATGCCGACCTGGCCAGCCTGGTAGGCAAAGGCCGCAAGAACGCAGGCGTGACCCTGCGTGAACGCAAGTTCCTCGGTCACCTCACCCTGCGTGGTGATGGCCACAACCCGGAATTCGCCGCCGGCGTGCACAAGGCCCTTGGCCTGGAGCTGCCCGTGGCGCTGACCGTGGTCGCCAACAAGGACATGTCGCTGCAATGGGTCGGCCCCGACGAGTGGTTGCTGATCGTACCCGGCGGTCAGGAGCTGGCAGTCGAGCAAAAGCTGCGCGCGGCCCTTGAAGGCCAGCACATTCAGGTCGTCAATGTCAGTGGCGGGCAAAGCCTGCTGGAACTGCGTGGCCCGAACGTGCGCGACGTGCTGATGAAGTCCACCAGCTATGATGTTCACCCGAACAACTTCCCGGTGGGCAAGGCCGTGGGCACCGTGTTCGCCAAGTCGCAACTGGTGATCCGCCGCACTGCAGAAGACACCTGGGAGCTGGTAATTCGCCGCAGCTTCGCCGATTACTGGTGGCTGTGGCTGCAGGACGCTTCTGCCGAATACGGCCTGAGCATCGAAGCCTAAGGAGCAAGAACATGAGTCGGGCACCGGATACCTGGATTCTCACCGCCGACTGCCCGAGCATGCTCGGCACCGTCGACGTGGTGACGCGTTACCTCTTCGAGCAGCGCTGCTACGTGACGGAGCATCACTCCTTCGATGACCGGCAGTCGGGACGCTTCTTCATTCGCGTCGAGTTCCGTCAGCCGGACGATTTTGACGAGGCGGGCTTCCGGGCCGGCCTCGCAGAGCGCAGCGAAGCGTTCGGCATGGCTTTCGAGCTGACCGCACCCAACCACCGCCCCAAGGTGGTGATCATGGTGTCCAAGGCTGACCATTGCCTGAATGACCTGCTGTATCGCCAGCGCATTGGCCAACTGGGTATGGATGTGGTGGCCGTGGTGTCGAACCATCCTGACCTAGAACCCTTGGCGCATTGGCACAAGATTCCTTATTACCACTTCGCCCTCGACCCCAAGGACAAGCCTGGGCAAGAGCGCAAGGTGCTGCAGGTGATCGAGGAGACCGGTGCTGAGCTGGTTATTCTTGCCCGCTATATGCAGGTACTGTCGCCCGAGCTTTGCCGCCGTCTGGATGGTTGGGCGATCAATATTCACCACTCGCTGTTGCCGGGTTTCAAAGGCGCCAAGCCTTATCACCAGGCCTACAACAAGGGCGTGAAAATGGTCGGTGCCACGGCGCACTACATCAACAACGACCTGGACGAAGGGCCGATCATTGCCCAGGGCGTCGAGGTGGTGGATCACAGTCACTATCCCGAAGACCTGATTGCCAAAGGACGGGATATCGAATGCCTGACATTGGCGCGGGCGGTGGGTTATCACATCGAGCGGCGGGTGTTCCTGAACGCCAACCGGACTGTCGTTCTGTAATAACCGGTACCAGCCTCTTCGCGGCTAAAGCCGCTCCTACAGGTACTGCACAGCCCTCGGGTTGGTGCGGTCCCCGTAGGAGCGGCTTTAGCCGCGAAGAGGCCCGCGCACCGGCCGCCCCTCTGTTTGCCCATATTCCCCAACGACACTCCTGCCGCTAAAAGGCATCTCTCTGTCGCTCCCAGTCAGCGCAGATCTCCCCATCCGGCCCACAATTCCCTCATTCCAGAAACACATGCCGCCCACGGATGGCGGCGCGTTCAACCACCGCTGCATAAATAAAAATCAAGCGAGGTAAGAGCATGTCTGGCAATCGTGGAGTGGTGTATCTCGGCGCTGGCAAGGTCGAAGTACAGAAGATCGACTACCCGAAAATGCAGGACCCGCGCGGCAAGAAAATCGAACACGGCGTCATCCTGAAGGTGGTCTCCACCAACATCTGCGGTTCTGACCAGCACATGGTCCGTGGCCGCACCACTGCCCAGGTCGGCCTGGTCCTGGGCCACGAAATCACCGGTGAAATCGTCGAGAAGGGCCGCGATGTCGAGCGCATGCAGATCGGCGACCTGGTATCGGTCCCGTTCAACGTCGCCTGCGGCCGCTGCCGCTCCTGCAAAGAGATGCACACCGGTGTCTGCCTCACCGTCAACCCGGCCCGCGCCGGCGGTGCCTACGGCTACGTTGACATGGGCGACTGGACCGGTGGCCAGGCCGAATACGTGCTGGTGCCGTACGCCGACTTCAACCTGCTGAAGCTGCCTGAGCGCGATAAGGCCATGGAAAAGATCCGTGACCTGACCTGCCTGTCCGACATCCTGCCCACCGGCTACCACGGTGCCGTGACTGCTGGCGTTGGTCCAGGCAGCACTGTCTATGTTGCTGGTGCCGGCCCGGTCGGCCTGGCCGCCGCTGCCTCGGCGCGCTTGCTGGGCGCCGCCTGCGTAATCGTCGGTGACCTCAACCCGGCCCGACTGGCACACGCCAAGTCGCAGGGCTTCGAAGTGGTCGACCTGTCCAAGGACACCCCGCTGCACGAGCAGATCGTCGACATCCTCGGCGAGCCGGAAGTGGACTGCGCTGTCGACGCCGTCGGCTTCGAGGCCCGTGGTCACGGGCACGAAGGTGCCAAACACGAGGCCCCGGCCACCGTGTTGAACTCGCTGATGCAAGTGACCCGCGTGGCCGGCAACATCGGTATCCCGGGCCTGTATGTAACCGAAGACCCAGGCGCAGTGGATGCCGCTGCCAAGATCGGCGCGCTGAGCATCCGCTTCGGCCTGGGCTGGGCGAAATCGCACAGCTTCCACACCGGCCAGACCCCGACCATGAAGTACAACCGCCAGCTGATGCAGGCGATCATGTGGGACCGCATCAACATTGCTGAAGTGGTGGGTGTGCAGGTGATCAACCTGGATCAGGCGCCGGAAGGGTATGGCGAGTTTGATGCGGGTGTGCCGAAGAAGTTTGTGATTGACCCGCATAAGATGTGGGGCGCGGCGTGATTAGTGCTGAATAAAAATAGCCCCTCGATTCGAGGGGCTTTTTTTACAGCTGTGTTCAACTATCGGGCATTTTGTAAGTTGGTTTGCCCTGATCTCAGTGCCTCGATTTGATTTTCAATTGTATGGTACTTGGTGGTTTCATGGCTGATATCTTGTTCGATTTGTGAGAGTAAGTTCCTCTCGTGATTAGGCTTATTGCCGACACTGATTTGCCTGTTTATTGTCGAGACAAGATTACTTCTTTTTTCTCCTAGAGCGAGTAAGCGATTCTCGCTGCTTGTCAATTTGGTTTGTAGATACATCGCTTGCCTTGCATCATTTGGGGAAGAGTATCCAATACCGAATTGATTGTTGCTGCGCGATTCTGCAAGTCTGGCTCCGGCTGGAGGGGGGGGCAGTGGTCTACCTTCATTCGGACGGCGTCGTGGAGCCGCTGAATAGTTGTTGGAAACTTGGGTGGCGGGCCTGTTGGGAGCAGTAGGACGGTTACGAGAGGGAGTTCTGAACCCCACTGCGTTCCCCAGCCCCTTCAGCGCTCTGATAATCAAGGTTGACGCTTGTCCAGAGGAATCGATTTTGTTGATCGGATCATTCTCGCAGTAAGCGTAGGAGTTTACGCCACCATCGCCAAATGGGCTCTGAAGTAAATCCGGGGCACAAAAACGTCTGAGTGTAGTATTAAATGGACGGTGTCCGTTACCTAAAATGTCCATTTGGCTAAATGGGTCGCGCCATTGCCCATTGAATAGGATTAGTGTCTTGATAGCTTGGGGGGGGAGATATCCATAAGGTGATAGTGACACAGCCTCGTGCAGTATTCCGAGAACTGAATTAGCACGATCAATTGACAGTAGATTTACTTGTTTGGATTGTGCGAGCTGTGCAGCTGGTATTTCTTGCGCCCATAGAATTTGCCGATGTCCCTGAGCTGATATTTCAGATGCTAGGTGCCCATTTTGGTAAAAGTGCATTATATCTGGAGTTGCCGATTTTTCGGGGGGCACCGTTGCGACATCGGCGTGTTCTAAAATCTGAGATACTGGATTGTCGGTCATGGCTTGTTGCCTTCGGAGATGTATCTAGAGTGTTTACTTTGCATGCCCTAATTTGCCAGCACAACTAGCATAATTATCAGGTGGTTGGGCATTTGGAACAAACCCCTAAACCTAGAGTCCAACACACGTTTCCCCGGCCAACCTGGTCCACGAGGTCCCTCCCGATGAAAGCAATCACCCTGGCAACCCTGATGACCCTGGCCGCAAGCCCGGTGTTCGCCTTCAACCTCAGCGACGCCGCCAACGCCGTGTCCGCCATGCAGAACCAGCAACAACAAGGCCAGATACAGGCACCGGAAGCGCAGGCCAATCTGCTCAACACCCTGGGCAGCCAGCTGAACATCACCCCCGAACAGGCGGTAGGCGGAGCAGGAGCCATGCTGGGGCTGGCGCGCAACAACCTTAGCAGCGATGACTACGGGCAACTGACCAAGGCGGTGCCAGGGCTGGACCTGCTGGCCGGTGCAAATGCGCTGGGCGGGTTAAGTGGGTTGAGTGATTTGCTGGGCAAGAACAGCGAAAGCCAGTCGGCCTTGAGCAATGCGCTGGGCAACAACGTGGAAAACCGCAGCGACCTGGACAGTGCGTTCAAGGCGCTGGGCATGGACACCGGGATGATCGGGCAGTTTGCGCCGTTGCTGCTGCAGTACCTGGGGCAACAGGGGATTGCCGGGGCGTTGTTGCAGAATCTGGGGAGTTTGTGGGCCACACCGGCGCCGTTGGCTCAGCCCTCGGTCTGAAGGTCGGGTGAGGATTCTTGCGCAGTCTGCCCGGGCCTCTTCGCAGGGTACCCGCGAAGAGGCCCGGGCAGACACTTAGAAAATATCAGCTCATTTCCTGCCGTAGCTGCTCGATCCGCTGGTCCTTGGCCACCCACACCTGGTTGACCCAGGCCTGCACCGTTTGCCGAAACTCGGGATCATTCTCGTAATCCCCCGCCCACAACGCCGGGTCCAGCTCACGCACCTGAATGTCGATAATCACCCGGCTGATGCTGCCATTGAGCAAGTCCCAAAACCCCGGCGCCTTGTTGCCGGGGTACACGATGGTCACGTCCAACAGGGCATCCAGCTGCTCGCCCAATGCGGCGAGCACAAACGCCACACCGCCCGCCTTGGGCTTGAGCAGGTAGCGATACGGCGACTGCTGCTCCTGGCGCTTGGCTTCGGTAAACCGGGTGCCTTCCAGGTAGTTGACCACGGTCACTGGCTGGCGCTTGAACAGCTCGCAGGCCGCCTTGGTGATTTCCAGGTCCTTGCCCTTGAGCTCCGGGTGCTTTTCCAGAAACGCCTTGCTGTAGCGCTTCATGAACGGGTAATCCAGCCCCCACCAGGCCAGGCCAAGCAACGGCACCCAGATCAGCTCCTTTTTCAGGAAGAACTTGAAGAACGGTGTCCGGCGGTTGAGGCTTTCGATCAGCGCCGGGATGTCGACCCAGGTCTGGTGGTTGCTCACGGCCAGGTACGAGGTGTCCTTGCGCAGGTTTTCCACACCGCGGATGTCCCACTGAGTAGGGATGCACAGGGCGAAGATGGCTTTGTCGATTTCCGACCAGGTTTCGGCCACCCACATCACTGCCCACGAGGCATAGTCACGCCCACGGCCTGGCAGCACCAGCTTGAGCAGGGCGAAGACCAGCAGCGGGCAGATCAACACCACGGTGTTGAGCAGCAGCAGGGTGGTAGTGAGAATGCCGGTCAGCAGGCGACGCATAAAGAGACTCTTGTTGTGGGAGATAAACGGTTGGCAATGATAAGCAGGGCGGTGGCCTACGCCAAATGTCCAATGCCCGACGGCGGGGACAAATGTTTCACATTATGTTGGTTAGGCTCGTGACAGCGAACCTATCTGCCCAGTGCAGTCTAAGCATTGACCCTCTCAAGGAAGCCTGCTTGTGAAATCTCTTTTAGCCATGTTGTCGCTGTTGGCGCTGCCGGTGATGGCCGCCGAACCCACTATCTACGGCCGTTACGAGAATATTGCCCTGCCTGAACTGGGCGAAACCCTGAAAGCCAAGATGGACACTGGCGCCTTCACCGCGTCGCTGTCGGCCAAGGATATCGAGCTGTTCACCCGCGATGGGGACGAGTGGGTGCGCTTCCGCCTGGCGACCAAGGAATCGGACGGCAAGGTGTACGAGCACAAGGTCTCGCGCATCAGCAAGATCAAGGGCCGTGCCGATGAAGAGGACGAAGGGGATGCGCCAGAGATCTCCAAGCGCCCGGTGGTCGACCTGGAGTTGTGCCTGGGGGATGTGAAGCGCACCGTCGAGGTGAATCTGGTGGACCGCAGCAACTTCAACTACCCGCTGCTGGTGGGTTCCAAGGCGCTGCGCGAGTTCAAGGCGGCGGTCAACCCGGCGAAGAAGTTCACTGCTGGCAAGCCAGGCTGCTGATCTGAAGCGTGCGCCATACAATGTAGGAGCGGGCTTGCCCGCGAACACACATAATGGGGTGTCAGGCACCGGCTTCGCCGGTGTTCGCGGGCAAGCCCGCTCCTACACTGAAATGTGCCAACCTTCAAAACCGCAAGGCCGGACGCCATGCCCCATATCCTCATCGTCGAAGACGAAGCCGCCATCGCCGACACCCTGGTCTACGCCCTGCAGGCCGACGGTCACAGCACCGAGTGGGTAACCCTGGGCAGTGCCGCCCTCGAGCAGCAGCGCCAGCGCCCGGCCGACCTGGTCATCCTCGACATCGGCCTGCCCGACATCAGTGGCTTCGAAACCTGTCGCCAGCTGCGTCGGTTCACCGAGGTGCCGGTGATGTTTCTCAGCGCGCGGGACGGTGAAATCGACCGCGTCGTGGGCCTGGAAATCGGTGCCGACGACTACGTGGTAAAACCATTCAGCCCTCGTGAAGTGGCCGCGCGCGTTCGGGCGATCCTCAAACGCATGGCCCCGAGGGCCGAGGTTGTCGGCGAAACCACCTTGTTCCAGCTCGACACCTTGCGCATGCAGATTACCTACCGCAGCCAGCCGCTCACGCTGACCCGGCATGAGTTCCGCTTGCTGCAATGCCTGCTCGAACAACCGCAGCGGGTGTTCAGCCGCGAACAGCTGCTCGACGCTTTGGGCGTGGCCTCCGACGTGGGCTATGAGCGCACCATCGACAGCCATATCAAGAGCCTGCGCGCCAAGCTGCGCCAGGTAGCGGGTGACGCCGAGCCGATCCAGACCCATCGCGGCCTCGGTTACAGCTATAGCCCGGAGCACGCCTGATGCGGTTGGGCATTCGCATCTTTCTGGTGTACTTCCTGTTCGTCGGCTTGGCCGGTTACTTCTTGCTCAATACCGTACGCGAACAGATTCGCCCGGTGGTGCGCCAATCCTCCGAAGAAACCTTGGTAGACACTGCCAACCTGCTGGCAGAAATCCTGCGGGATGACGTCAAGGCCGGCACCCTGAACCAGGGCCGCCTGCCCGAGGTGCTCGAGGCCTACGGCTCGCGCAGCCCGGGCGCACAGATCTGGGGGCTGGCCAAGAACCAGGTCAGCCACCGCATCTACGTCACTGACGCCAAGGGCATCGTGTTGCTGGACTCCAGTGGCGAGGCCCTGGGCAAGGATTACTCGCAGTGGAATGACGTGCTGCTGACCCTGCGTGGCCAGTATGGCGCCCGCTCCACCCGCAGCGACCCCAACGACGAAAGCACCTCGGTGATGCACGTTGGCGCGCCGATCATCGACAACGGCAAGATCATCGGCGTTGTCACCGTCGCCAAGCCCAATAGCTCATTGCAACCCTACATCGACCGCTCCGAGCGGCGCCTGCTCACCCTGGGGCTAGGGCTGATCGGCCTGGGCTTGTTGATCGGCGCGGCTCTGTCGTGGTGGCTTGCGCGCTCGCTGCGCAAGTTGGCAGGTTATGCGCAGGCGGTCAGCGAAGGGGAACGTGCGGAGCTTCCGCATTACAAGGGCGGCGAGCTGGCGAACCTGGCACAGGCAGTGGAACGCATGCGCACACAGCTGGAAGGCAAGGCCTATGTCGAGCGCTACGTGCACACCCTGACTCACGAGCTGAAGAGCCCGCTGGCGGCCATCCGTGGTGCTTCCGAGCTGTTGCAGGGCGAGGACATGCCCGCTGATCAGCGGGCGCGCTTTGCCGGCAATATCGAGCGCGAGAGCGAGCGTTTGCAGCAGATGATCGAGCGGCTGCTCAACCTGGCCAGGGTCGAGCAGATGCAGGCGCTGGAGGACGAGCAGCAGGTGGCGCTGGCGGCGTTGGTCGATGAGTTGCTGCTGGCCCATGCAGCGCGTATCGAAGGCGCCCGTTTGCAGGTACGTCAGCGGGTGCCTGCCACTTTGCGCTTGCTCTGCGATCCGTTTCTGATGCGCCAGGCGTTGGCCAACCTGCTCGACAACGCACTGGACTTCACCCCGGAAGGGGGCACGCTGCTGTTCGACCTGGAGCGCGATGGCGAACGGGTGGCGTTGAGCTTGTTCAACCAGGGGCAAGCGATACCGGCCTACGCCATCGGGCGGGTCAGCGAGCGGTTCTACTCGCTGCCGCGACCCGGGAGCGGGCGCAAGAGCACCGGGCTGGGGCTGAACTTCGTGGCCGAGGTGATGCAGTTGCATGGCGGGGCATTGGCGGTGGACAACGTCGATGGCGGGGTGCGCGTGCGGTTGTGGCTGCCGGTTCGGCGCATCAGCTGAGACAGCCGGGGCTGCACAGCAGCCCCAAATACACTCAAATCACACAGTCTCTCCACAAAGCCTCCACGCAAGGCGCAGACACTGCGCCCACTGCCACAGGAGGCCACATGAACAAGACCCTCGGTTTCAAACTCGGCATGATCGCCATGCTGATGTTGCTGTTGCTCATCCCGCTACTGCTGATCAACGGCCTGATCGACGAACGCCAGGCCATGCGCGACGGCGTGCTGCGCGATATTGCCCAGAGCACCAGCTTCGACCAGCAACTCAGCGGCCCGCTGCTGGTGGTGCCGTACCGCAAGTACCAGCGCCGCTGGATCGAAAAGGACGGTGAGCGTACCCAGGAAACCAGCACCATCGCCGGCCACCTGTACTTCCTGCCGGAAACCTTCGACGCCGACCTGGGTGTGGACACCGAACTGCGCGCCCGCGGCATCTACCAGGCCCGGTTGTTTCACACCAAAGGCCGTATCAGCGGCCGCTTCAAGCTCCCGGCGCATTGGGGCATCGACAAGGACTTTGACGACTACCGCTTCGACACGCCGTTCCTGGTGGTGGGCATCAGTGATATCCGCGGTATCGAAAGTGCTCTGGAGCTGAGCATGGACGAGCAAAAAGTGCCGTTCGAGCCCGGCACCCAGCTCGACTGGATGCGCGGCGGCGTGCACGCCAGCCTGCCGGGGCTGGACGGGCTACAGGCGCGAGCGTTCAGTTATGGCTTTGACCTGGCGCTGCAAGGTACCGGCCAATTGCACGTGGTCCCCGTGGGCCGTACCAGCAGCGTGGACATGCGCGCCAACTGGCCGCACCCGAGCTTCGTCGGCAACTACTTGCCCAACCGCCGCGAAATCGATGCTCAAGGCTTCAGTGCCCATTGGCAAACCTCGTTCTTTGCCACCAACCTTGAGGATGCCATCCGCCAGTGTGCTAACGCCGGGCAGTGTACGGATTTCAGTGAGCGCAGCTTTGGCGTGAGTTTTATAGACCCGGTGGACCAGTACCTGAAAAGCGAGCGGGCAATCAAATACGCGTTGTTGTTCATTGCCCTGACCTTTGCCGGCTTCTTCCTGTTCGAGGTAATGAAGAACCTGAGCGTGCACCCCGTGCAGTACATCCTGGTGGGCGTGGCGCTGGCGTTCTTCTATCTGCTGCTGCTGTCGTTGTCCGAGCACATTGGCTTTGGTCTGGCGTATGGGCTGTCGGCTTCAGCCTGTGTGATGCTGATCGGCTTCTACCTGAGCCATGTGTTGCGCAGCCTGTGGCGAGGGGTGGGTTTTGCAGCGGGTTTGGCGGCGTTGTACGCGCTGCTCTTCGGGCTGCTGAGTGCCGAAGACTATGCGCTGCTGATGGGGTCGCTGTTGTGTTTCGGCTTGCTTGGGGTGTTCATGGTGCTGACCCGGCGGCTGGACTGGGCGCGTGTGGGGAGGGCGGCATGAGGGAGGATAGAGAGATCGGGCGCTGGTTGGCGCTCAGGATCGGGCTGTTGTTTCCTGTGATACCGAGGTGAGGCCTTCGCGGGCACGCCCGCTCCCACAAGCCAACCACAGATAGCGCACACTGTGGAAAACCTTGTAGGAGCGGGTTTACCCGCGAAGGGGCCCTCAGGCCACTGGCGCTGTAGCGACCATCGATGGCCGCTTGACCACCTCGGCATACCACGCCGCCAACCCAGGCTGGCGCTCACGCCAGCCAAACCCGGGCTGACGCAAATCCAGATAGCCCAGCGCACAGGCCACACCAATCGCCGCCAGGTCGAAGCCGGAGATCAGCTCCGGCAAGTGCTCCTGCTCCAGGTTGGCCAGGCTACGGCGGATCTTGTCACCCTGCGCTTGCAGCCAGCCATCCCAGCGCTTGTCTTCTGGCCGCAGGAAGCTCTCATACCGGCTCGACACCGCCGCATCCATGATCGCATCGGCCTGTGATACCAAGGTCATGCGCCGCCAGCGCGCCGAGCCTTCTCGCGGCAGCAGCGGCAGGCCTACGTGCTGCATGTCGAGGTACTCGCAGATTACCCGGCTGTCATGCAGCACGGTGCCGTCTTCCAGGCGCAGGGCCGGGATCTTGCCGATCGGGTTGTCCAGGTTGAGCTGCGGGTCGCCGCTCACCGGGCTGATGTTCACCGGCTGCAGCTGCACACGCTCAAGCTGGCCGGTTTCGTGCAACACCACCATGACCTTGCGCACGAAAGGCGACAATGGCGAGTGGAACAGGGTCATCGTGCTCATGCTTCAGTTACCTTGCAGGCTGGGTGGCAGGCACACGCCGGTGCCGCCGATGCCGCAGTAGCCGTCCGGGTTCTTGGCCAGGTACTGCTGGTGGTAGGCCTCGGCGAAATAGACGGTCGGTGCCTGGTCGATTTCGGTGGTGATCTCGCCGAAGCCGGCCTTGCTCAGCTCGGCCTGGAAGGCGTCGCGGCTGGCCTTGGCCTGTTCCAGCTGTTCCGGGCTGGTGCAGTAGATGGCCGAGCGGTACTGGGTGCCGATGTCGTTGCCTTGGCGCATGCCTTGGGTCGGGTTGTGCAGCTCCCAGAACATTGCCAGCAGTTCGCGGTAGCTGACCTTGTCCTTGTCGAACACCACCAGCACCACTTCGGTGTGGCCGGTCAGGCCCGAGCAGACTTCTTCGTAGGTAGGGTGTGGTGTGAAGCCGCCGGCGTAGCCGACCACGGTGCTGACCACACCTTCACGCTGCCAGAAGCGGCGCTCCGCGCCCCAGAAGCAACCCAGGCCGAAGATGGCGAAGTCGATGGCGCCTTCGAAGAACGGGCCGAGCAGCGGGGTGTCTTTGAAGACGTAGTGGAACTCGGGCAGGCTCATTGGCGTGTCGCGGCCAGGCAGGGCCTGTTCCGCAGTTGGCATGACGTTTTTGTTCACCAGGATTTCCGAACGCAGGACCATGGCCGTTCCTCTGTGTTTATTCAGTGGGGTAGGGGTTTGGGCCTTCGCGGGCATGCCCGCTCCCACAGGTACAGCACAGGTTTCAAAGGTTGTGGTGTTTCTGTGGGAGCGGGCGTGCCCGCGAAAGGGCCCGAATGGCTTCTATAGTGCCCGAGGATTACGCAGCTGTCAGGCCACCGGGCCACGCGGATAGCGCTTCAGCCGCTCGGCCAGCTCGCGCCCGGGAATCGGCCGGTCGAACAGGTAACCTTGGCCCACGTCGCAGCGGTGACGGCGCAGGAACGCCAGCTGCTCCGGCGTCTCGATCCCTTCGGCCACCACCTTCAGCTTCAGGTTGTGGGCCATGGCCACCACCGCCGAGGTGATTTCCATGTCGTCCTGGTTGTCGGGGATTTCGTTGATGAAGCTGCGATCGATCTTGAGGATGTCGATCGGAAACTTCTTCAGGTAGCTCAGCGACGAATAACCGGTGCCGAAGTCGTCCATGGCCAAGGTCAGGCCCAGGGCCTTCAGCTCGTCCAGCTGGCGGTGGGTGTCTTCGCTGGCTTCCAGCAGCAGGCCTTCGGTCAATTCCAGCTCCAGCAGGTGCGGGGGCAGGGCTTCTTCCTTGAGGATGGTGCTGATCGACGCCACCAGGTCCGGGTCGGAGAACTGTTTGGGCGACAGGTTGATGGCTACATGCAAGTTGCCCAGGCCGGCCTTGCGCAGTTGCTGGCTCATGCAGCACGCCTGGCGCACCACCCATTTGCCGATAGGGATGATCAGGCCGGTTTCCTCGGCCACGCTGATGAACTGGTCCGGGCGGATCATGCCGCGTTCGGGGTGGTTCCAGCGCAGCAGCGCTTCCAGGCCCAGCAGGCGACCGCTGCGCAGGCACAGTTTGGGCTGGTAGAACACGTCCAGCTCATTCTGGGTCAGGGCACGGCGCAGGTTGTTCTCGACGAACAGCTTGTAGCTGGCTTCGGCGTTGAGCACTTCGGTAAACACCTGTACCTGGTGTTTACCGTTGGCCTTGGCCTTGTGCAATGCAAGGCCGGCATTCTTCATCAGGCTGGCCGGGTCGACGCCGTGCAACGGTGCACAGGCCAGGCCTACCGAGGCGGTGACGTTGATCAGCTGGTTGTCGACGAACATCGGCTTGTCGAGGGTGCACAGCAACTGCTGGGCGACGCCTTGGCCATCTTCAAGGCTGGTGTGGTCGAGCAGCACGGCGAACTCGTTACTGGCAAAGCGCGCCAGGATGCCACCGCTGTGCAGGCTGTTGCGCAAACGCCTGGCCAGGCTGATCAGCAGCTTGTCGCCGGTCTGGTGGCCTAGGCTGTCGTTGATGCGCTTGAAGTTGTCGATGTCCACCAGCAGCAGGCACATCGAGCTTTCGCCATCGCGGGCGAAGCGCTCGTCCAGGCTGCGGATGAACGCCGGGCGGTTGCCCAGGTTGGTGAGGTTGTCGGTGTAAGCCAGGCGTTCGATGCGTTGCTGGGCCAGCTTGGTCTGGGTGACGTCTTCGTAGATGCCGATGTAGTGGGTCAGCTCACGGTTGTCACCGTACACCTTGGAAATCGACAACTGGCCCCAGTACGGCTCCAGGTTTTTGCGCCGGCTCTTGAACTCGCCCTGCCAACTGTTGCCCATGGCCAGGCTCGACGGCGAGTCGAACAGCAGTTCGCTGAGGTTCTCCAGGGCCGGTAGCTCGCCCAGCTGGCGGCCCTGCACTTCGTCGGTACTGTACTGGGTGATGGCGGTGAAGCTGGGGTTGACGTACTCCACCCGGCCGTCGCGGTTCACCAGCAGAAAGGCGCTGGCGCTCTGCTCGACCGCACGCTGGAACAGGTGCAGGGCGCTGGCCGCGGCCCGTCGTTTGTGGTTTGTGATAACTTGGGCGAACTGGTCGGCCAGCTCGCCGGCAAAGGCAATCTCGTCCGACTGCCAGGCCCGTGGCTGGCCGGTTTGCTCCAGGCACAGCACGCCAATCACCTGGCCATCGACACGGATGCTGGCGTCGAGCATGGCCTTGTTTTCCGGGCGCATGCTTTGCGCCAGGGCGCGGGTGCGCGGGTCGTGGCCGGCGTTGTGAGCGTCGATGGCGCGGCTTGCGTGCAGTGCATCCAGGTAGTCGGGGAAGCGGCTGGCATCGATGGCTTCGGGCTGGCGGTGCTCCTGTGCGTCGCGGTACCAGGCGATGATCGGTTCCAGGCGTTGGTCTTCCAGGTGCCAGATGCTGGCGCTGTCGACCTTGTAGATTTCGCAGGCGCTCTGGGTGATTAGCTGGGCCGCTTCGAGCAGCGAGTTGCCCGCGCTGTAGCGATGGCGGGCAAGGCGCAGGATAAGGTCCTGCTGGCCGCGCACCCGCTCCAGGTGCTCCAGTTGTTCTTGCTGCGTGCGCTGGTTCAGCTGCAGGGCCAGTTGCAGGCGGTTGTTGCGTGACTCCAGGTCGCTGGCGCCGGGTTCGCCGGTCTCTTCCTGCTGGTCGTCGAGCACGCTCAGGTAGCCGCGCAACAGCTGGCGGTTGTGTTGCTTGTAGGCTTCACCCGCTTCCAGCAGGCGCAGCGAGGTGCTCGGCGTGTGCAGGGTGTAGCGCACGCGATAGTAGCCGCGCTGCGCCAGTTGCAACTGGATTTCGTCGTGCAGCCGGTAGCGTGCTTCGGGTTCCATCAGGCTGGCGTAGGGCGCGTCAATCAGGGCACACAACTCGCCGGTTTTCAGGCCGAACTGGCGCTCACAGGCTGGGTCAAGGTAGAGCATGGCCCAGGTGGCTTCGTTGAGCCTTTCGAAACGCAGCATGCCGAGCCGCGAGGGCACGGGTAACTGTGTCACGACCTCGGCCGCCACACGGCTGGCGGCATCGGGTTGGCTTTTCATCGAAGACTCGCTTGAAGAGGGAACGCTGCCTTGTGGCTGCGGCGGATTTGGCAAGGTTGCATCATGTCCCGAGGGCTGGCAAGCGGCCATGCTTGATGCTGTGGACAGGTTATCGGCTGACGTGGCCGATTCTGCAGTTTGGCTGGAGATTTTGGGGCCGCTTTGCGGCCCATCGCGACACAAGGCCGCTCCCACACGGATCGCGCCAGCTTTTAGAAATTGAGCAAGACAGTTGCTCCCACAATGTGGACTGCGATTGCCTGTGGGAGCGGCCTTGTGTCGCGAAAGGAGGGCGAAGCCCTCCCAGCTTTTTCCAGGCAAAAAAAAGCCCCGCCAATCGACGGGGTTGAGGTACGAGCGTGGCAGCTCGAAAAGGGTACTGCCCCTCGCAAGGAGGGGCAGTGTGCTGGCTTACAGCAGCATGGTGCGGATATCGCCCAGCACGTCGCCCAGGCGCTTGGTGAAGCGCGCGGCGGCAGCGCCGTTGATCACACGGTGATCGTAGGACAGCGACAGCGGCAGCATCAGCTTTGGCTGGAAGGCCTTGCCATCCCAGACTGGCTGCATGGTCGCCTTGGAGACGCCCAGGATAGCCACTTCCGGCGCGTTGACGATCGGCGTGAAGCCGGTGCCGCCAATGTGGCCGAGGCTGGAGATGGTGAAGCAAGCGCCTTGCATCTCGTCGGCCGACAGCTTCTTGGTGCGCGCCTTCTCGGCCAGTGCAGCGGCTTCGGCAGCCAGTTGCAGCAGGCTCTTCTGGTCGACGTTCTTGATCACAGGGACCAGCAGGCCGTCCGGGGTGTCCACGGCAAAGCCGATGTGCACGTACTTCTTGCGGATGATGGCCTTGCCGCTTGGCGCCAGCGAGCTGTTGAAGTCCGGCAGTTCCTTGAGCAGGAAGGCGCAGGCCTTGAGCAGCAGAGGCAGCACGGTCAGCTTCACGCCAGCTTTCTCGGCCACGGCCTTCTGCGCAACGCGGAAGGCTTCCAGCTCGGTGATGTCGGCAGAGTCGAACTGGGTCACGTGCGGCACGTTGAGCCAGCTGCGGTGCAGGTTGGCAGCACCGACCTGCATCAGGCGGGTCAGGGCCACTTCTTCCACTTCACCGAACTTGCTGAAGTCCACGGCAGGGATCGGCGGGATGCCAGCACCACCGGTCGCACCGGCGGCTGCCGGCGCTTCCTTGGCCTTCTGCATCATGGCCTTGACGTAGACCTGCACGTCTTCTTTCAGGATGCGACCGTGCGGGCCGGTGGCAGCAACTGCACCCAGCTCGACACCGAATTCACGGGCCAGCTGACGAACAGCAGGGCCTGCGTGAACCTTGGCATTGCTGCCAGCGGCCGGTGCGGTAGCAGCCGGTGCAGGGGCAGCAGCCGGGGCTGCAGCGGCAGGTGCGGCAGCCGGAGCAGCCTCAGCCTTGGCTGGTGCAGGAGCAGCAGCCGGTGCCGGCGCGGCAGCCGGGGCGGCACCCGCCACTTTCAGCTTGAAGATCAGGTCGCCAGTGCCGACTTCGTCTTCCAGCTTGCACAGCACTTCTTCGACCACGCCGGCGGCCGGCGACGGGATTTCCATGGAAGCCTTGTCGGACTCCAGGGTAATCAGCGACTGGTCGGCTTCGACGGTGTCGCCGACTTTGACCAGCACTTCGATGATCTTGGCCTTGCCCGACGAACCGATGTCCGGCACGTGGATGTCCTGCACGCTGGCAGCAGCCGGGGCTGCGGCCGGAGCAGCCGGAGCGGCTTCAGCGGCTGGCGCTGGCGCCGCAGCCGGAGCAGCGGCAGCGGCCGGAGCCTCAGGGGCCGCAGCAGCGGCGCCCTCGGCTTCCAGGACCAGCAGCTCGTCGCCTTCTTTCAGGCGGTCGCCCAGCTTGACCTTCAGTTCCTTGATGACGCCGGCCTTGGGCGCCGGAATTTCCATGGAGGCCTTGTCGGACTCCAGGGTCAGCAGGCTCTGGTCAGCCTCGATACGATCACCGACCTTGACGAACAGCTCGATGATTTCACCTTCACCGCTGCCGATGTCAGGTACGCGAATGAGTTCGCTCACTTAAAAATACTCCTCAGCAGTCCAGTGGGTTGCGCTTGTCCGGGTCGATACCGAACTTGACGATAGCGTCTGCAACAACCTTGGGTTCGATCTCGCCACGGTCAGCCAGGGCTTCCAGGGCAGCCAGCACCACGAAGTGGCGGTCGACTTCGAAGAAGTGACGCAGCTTCTTGCGGCTGTCGCTGCGACCGTAACCGTCGGTACCCAGGACTTTGAACTCTTTGCTCGGTACCCACTGGCGAATCTGCTCGGCGAACAGCTTCATGTAGTCGGTAGAGGCGATAACCGGGCCTTTGCGACCGTTCAGGCACTGCTCGACGTAGGTCTGCTGTGGCTTCTGGCCAGGCTTCAGGCGGTTGGCGCGTTCCACGGCCAGGCCGTCGCGGCGCAGTTCGTTGAAGCTGGTGACGCTCCACACGTCGGCACCGACGTTGAACTCTTCACGCAGGATCTTCGCGGCTTCGCGGACTTCGCGCAGGATGGTGCCGGAGCCCATCAGCTGTACGTGGTGTGCGGCTTCGCGGGTGTCCTCTTCCAGCAGGTACATGCCCTTGATGATGCCTTCCTCGACACCGGCCGGCATGGCTGGCTGCTGGTAGGATTCGTTCATCACGGTGATGTAGTAGAAGATGTCCTGTTGCTCTTCGGTCATCTTCTTCATGCCGTCCTGGATGATCACCGCCAGCTCGTAGCCGTAGGTCGGATCGTAGGTGCGGCAGTTCGGGATGGTGCCCGCCATCATGTGGCTGTGACCGTCTTCGTGCTGCAGGCCTTCACCGTTGAGGGTGGTACGGCCGGCGGTACCGCCGATCAGGAAACCACGGGTGCGGCTGTCGCCAGCGGCCCAGGCCAGGTCGCCAATACGCTGGAAACCGAACATCGAGTAGAAGATGTAGAACGGCAGCATCGGCTGGTTGTGGCAGCTGTACGAGGTACCGGCAGCGATGAACGACGACATGGCGCCGGCTTCGTTGATGCCTTCCTCGAGGATCTGGCCCTTCTTGTCTTCGCGGTAGAACATCACCTGGTCTTTATCGACTGGCTCGTAGAGCTGGCCGACCGACGAGTAGATGCCCAACTGGCGGAACATGCCTTCCATACCGAAGGTACGGGCTTCGTCCGGGATGATCGGGACGATGCGCTGGCCAATGTCCTTGTCCTTGACCAGCTGCGCCAGAATACGCACGAAGGCCATGGTGGTGGAGATTTCGCGGTCGCCCGAGCCGTCCAGGATCGCTTTTAGCGTTTCCAGTGGCGGGGTCGGCACGCTGAAGCTCTTGGCACGGCGCTGCGGTACGAAGCCACCCAGGGCTGCGCGGCGCTCGGCCAGGTACTTGGCTTCGGCAGAACCTTCTTCCGGCTTGAAGAACGGCAGGTTCTCCAGGTCGGCATCCTTGACCGGGATGTCGAAGCGGTCACGGAAGTGACGCAGGCTGTCGACGTCGACCTTCTTGGTGTTGTGCGCGGTGTTCTTGGCTTCGCCAGCACCGGTGCCGTAACCCTTGATGGTCTTGGCCAGGATGACGGTCGGCTGCTCTTTGTGGTTCACAGCCTGGTGATACGCCGCGTAGACCTTGTACGGGTCGTGACCGCCACGGTTGAGCTTCCAGATCTCTTCGTCGGACAGGTCTTCGACCATGGCCTTGAGTTCCGGGGTGTTGAAGAAGTGCTCGCGAACATACGCGCCGTCTTTGGCTTTGTAGTTCTGGTATTCGCCGTCGATGACTTCGTCCATGCGGCGCTGCAGGGCACCGTTGGTGTCCTTGGCCAGCAGTGGGTCCCAGAAACGGCCCCAGACGACTTTGTTGACGTTCCAGCCACCGCCACGGAACACGCCTTCGAGTTCCTGGATGATCTTGCCGTTGCCGCGAACCGGGCCGTCGAGGCGCTGCAGGTTGCAGTTGATGACGAAGATCAGGTTGTCCAGCTTCTCGCGGCCGGCCAGGGCGATTGCACCCAGGGATTCCGGCTCGTCGCACTCACCGTCGCCCATGAAGCACCAGACCTTCTGCTTGCCGGCCGGGATGAAGCCACGGGCTTCCAGGTACTTCATGAAGCGTGCCTGGTAGATCGCCTGGATCGGGCCCAGACCCATCGAAACGGTCGGGAACTGCCAGAAGTCAGGCATCAACCATGGGTGCGGGTACGAAGACAGGCCGTTGCCGTCCACTTCCTGACGGAAGTTGTTCATCTGGTCTTCGCTGATACGGCCTTCCATGAAGGCACGGGCGTAGACGCCAGGCGAAGCGTGGCCCTGGAAGAAGACCAGGTCGCCGCCGTGTTCTTCGGTAGGGGCCTGGAAGAAGTAGTTGAAGCCGATGTCGTACAGGGTGGCACTGGAGGCGAAGCTAGAGATGTGTCCGCCCAGGTCCGAGTCTTTCAGGTTGGTACGCATGACCATGGCCAGCGCGTTCCAACGCACCATCGAGCGAATGCGGCGTTCCATGAACAGGTCGCCAGGCATGCGTGCTTCGTGGGTGACAGGGATGGTGTTGCGGTATGGCGTGGTGATCGCATACGGCAGCTGGGAGCCACTACGGGTGGCCAGCTCGCCCATACGGGTCATCAGGTAATGAGCGCGGTCTTCGCCTTCTTTGTCGAGGACCGACTCCAGGGCATCCAGCCATTCCTGGGTTTCGATTGGATCGAGGTCTTGCATGGCTTGCTCCAGGGCGGAAAGGCAACCAGAATCGATTGCCTGAGATTGCGACTGGCCTTATGGGCAGACGTCGTGAATTCTTGGATTACCGGGGTGTCTTCCGGCGCGTTGTAGTTTTACTACATTTGCTTTCGCATTTCATGCTTTTACACGACACGAGTAGTAGTAAAACTACATTTGTGCGACGTTTGGTCGCACCTTGGCTTGTGAGGAAAAACGTTCATGTTGGTTGGCATTGTGTCGCGAACGGGTGGTTCTTGATGTTTGTTGCCAAGTTTTCGTTTTTTTCAGCTATTTCCAACTTTTGTACGACAGTCCAACCGTGGTCCGGCTTCCCCTTGGCCGCTTTTTCCCCTCTATTTCACGCCGATCAAGGATAGACCATGCGCCTACCTTTGCCCTCCGATCTGCCTGCCACCTTGCAGCCGCTGGTCACTCGCAACCAGCAGTTCATCAGCGATGCCGTGGCCGGCCACCCCGAACTCGACCTGCAGGCCTGGAGCCCGCTGCACCGGCAGCAGTTCGACCAGGTGGCTGCTGCCAGTGAATTCGTGCTCAGTTTGGCCCAGCGCGAGCCCGCCATGCTGTTCGCCCTGCTGGCCAGTGGCGAGCTGGAGCGGCGATACGCCCCGGGTGAGCTGCGCGGGCAAATCGCCGCAACAGCCCAGGCGGCACAGAGCGAGGACGAGCTGGCGCGCAATCTGCGCCGCGCGCGCAACCGCCAGCAGTTGCGCATTATCTGGCGCGACATTACCCGTCAGGCGGAACTTGGCGAAACCTGCCGCGACCTGTCGGACCTTGCCGATGCGGCCATCGACGAAGCCTACCAATGGCTGTACCCGCGCCATTGCCAGCAATTCGGGACGCCCATCGGCAACCGCAGCGGCCAGCCGCAGCACATGGTGGTGCTGGGCATGGGCAAGCTGGGAGCGGTAGAGCTTAACCTGTCGTCGGACATCGACCTGATCTTCGGTTTCCCCGAGGGCGGTGAAACCGAAGGGGTGAAGCGCTCGCTGGATAACCAGGAGTTCTTCACGCGCCTGGGCCAAAGGCTGATCAAGGCGCTGGACCCGGTTACCGTCGACGGCTTTGTATTCCGCGTTGACATGCGCCTGCGTCCCTATGGTTCGGCGGGTGCCCTGGTGCTCAGCTTCAATGCACTGGAGCAGTACTACCAGGACCAGGGCCGTGACTGGGAACGCTACGCGATGATCAAGGCGCGGGTGGTGGCCGGCGACCAGGCGGCCGGCGCGCAGCTGCAGGAGATGCTGCGCCCGTTCGTGTACCGCCGCTACCTGGACTTTTCCGCAATCGAAGCGCTGCGCACCATGAAGCAGCTGATCCAGCAGGAAGTGCGGCGCAAGGGCATGGCCGAGAACATCAAGCTGGGTGCCGGTGGTATTCGCGAAGTGGAGTTCATTGCCCAGGCTTTCCAGCTGATCCACGGCGGGCGTGACCTCAGCCTGCAGCAGCGGCCGTTGCTCAAGGTGCTGGCCACCCTGGAAGGCCAAGGCTACCTGCCGCCAGCAGTGGTGGCCGAGTTGCGCGAGGGCTATGAGTTCCTGCGGTACACCGAGCACGCCATCCAGGCCATTGCCGACCGCCAGACGCAAATGTTGCCGGAAGGTGAGACTGATCAGGCACGCGTGGCCTATGTGCTCGGTTTTGCCGACTGGCAGAGCTTCCACGACCAGTTGATGTACTGGCGTGGTCGTATCGACTGGCATTTCCGCCAGGTCATTGCCGACCCGGATGATGAAGACGGCGAAGGCGAACTGGTGGTGGGTGGTGAGTGGTCGCCGTTGTGGGAGCAGGCGCAGGATGAAGAAGCCGCTGGCCGGCAATTGCAAGAGGCTGGCTTCAAGCAACCCGCCGAAGCCTTGAGGCGCCTTGCCGGGCTGCGTTCCAGCCCGCAGTTGCGCTCGATGCAGCGCATCGGCCGTGAGCGACTTGACGCATTCATCCCACGGCTGCTTGCCCAGGCGGTGGAGCATGACAACCCTGACTTGGTGCTTGAGCGGGTGCTGCCATTGGTCGAGGCTGTGGCAAGGCGTTCTGCCTACCTGGTACTGCTGACCGAAAACCCCGGTGCCTTGCGCCGTTTGCTGACGCTGTGCGCCGCCAGCCCGTGGATTGCCGAGCAGATTGCCCTTTACCCGCTGCTGCTCGACGAACTGCTCAATGAGGGCCGCTTGTTCAGCCCGCCCTTGGCGCCAGAACTGGCCAGCGAGCTGCGCGAGCGCCTGACGCGCATCCCCGAGGATGACCTGGAGCAGCAGATGGAGGCGCTGCGCCATTTCAAGCTGGCCCACAGCCTGCGCGTGGCCGCCTCGGAAATCAGCGGCAACTTGCCGTTGATGAAAGTCAGCGACTACCTGACCTGGCTGGCTGAAGCCATCCTCGACCAGGTGCTGGCCTTGGCCTGGCGCCAGACCGTGGCCCGCCACGGCCAACCCAAGCGCAGCGACGGCAGCCTGTGCGACCCGGGTTTCATCATCATCGGTTACGGCAAGATGGGCGGCCTGGAGCTAGGCCACGGTTCGGACCTGGACCTGGTCTTCATCCATGACGGCGATCCGCAGGCGGAAACCGACGGTGCGAAGCCTATCGACAGCGCGCAGTTCTTCACGCGTCTGGGGCAGCGCATCATCCACCTGCTGACCACCCAGACCAACTCGGGCCAACTGTACGACGTGGATATGCGCCTGCGCCCGTCCGGCGCCTCGGGCCTGCTGGTCAGCTCGCTGGGTGCCTTCGAGCGCTACCAGCAGCACGAAGCCTGGACCTGGGAACACCAGGCGCTGGTACGGGCCCGTGTGCTGGTGGGTTGCAAGCAGGTGGGTACGGCATTCGAAGGTGTGCGTGCCAAGGTACTGGGCCAGGCCCGCGACCTGGAAAAACTACGCGGCGAGGTGAGTGAAATGCGCGCCAAGATGCGTGACAACCTCGGTACCAAGGCTACGGCTGCCGGTACCGCGGCGAACGCCTTCGACGCCGGCGTACCCTTCGATATCAAGCAGGATGCCGGCGGTATCGTCGATATCGAATTTATGGTGCAATACGCCGCTTTGGCCTGGTCCCATGACCATCCGGCCATACTTCGATGGACCGATAACATCCGCATTCTGGAAGAGCTGGAGCAGGCGAACCTGATGCCGGCCAGTGACGCGGTGCTGTTGCGTGAAGTGTACAAGGCGTTCCGCTCGGCCTCCCACCGCCAGGCCCTGCAGAAGCAGGCCGGGGTGATCGATGCGGCACAGTTTGCCGATGAACGCCGTGAAGTGCGGCGGATCTGGGGTGAACTGGGGCTGACTTGAGATTGTTGGGGCCGCTGTGCGGCCCTTTCGCGACACAAGGCCGCTCACACCATTGGCCGGCGTATGCAGTACCTTTTGTGGGAGCGGCCTTGTGTCGCGAAAGGGCTGCAAAGCAGCCCCAAAGGCTCATGCCTCACCACCGGTGTTACACTGTCGGCCACATAGCCTGAATATAAAGAGGGGAGGCCAGGCTGTACCGCAGTCTGTAGCCTCCCCGAGCGTTTCTGGACTAAGCATGAGAATACTGATCATTGGCCCCAGCTGGGTCGGCGACATGGTGATGGCGCAGACCCTGTTCCAGTGCCTGAAACAGCAGCACCCCGACTGCGTGATCGACGTGCTGGCCCCTGAATGGAGCCGGCCGATCCTCGAACGCATGCCTGAAGTGCGTCAGGCCTTGAGCTTCCCGCTCGGTCACGGCGCGCTGGAGCTGGCCACACGTCGGCGCATCGGCAAGTCCCTGGCCGGCCAGTACGACCAGGCTATCCTGCTGCCCAACTCGCTCAAGTCGGCGCTGGTGCCCTTTTTTGCCGGCATTCCCAAACGCACCGGCTGGCGCGGTGAAATGCGCTTCGGCCTGCTGAACGATGTGCGCAAGCTGGACAAGGCCCGCTATCCGCTGATGATCGAGCGCTTCATGGCCCTGGCTTACGCACCCGGCGCCGAGCTGCCGCAGCCATACCCGCGCCCCAACCTGCAGATCGAAGCGCAAAGCCGTGACGCCGCCCTGGCCAAGTTCGGCCTGGAACTGGACCGTCCGGTACTGGCGCTGTGCCCTGGCGCCGAGTTTGGCGAAGCCAAGCGCTGGCCGGCAGAGCACTATGCCGCTGTGGCCGATGCGATGATTCGCCAAGGCTGGCAAGTGTGGCTGTTCGGCTCGAAGAACGATCACCCGGTCGGTGAGCAGATCCGCGACCGGCTGATTCCGGGGTTCCGTGAAGAGTCGTCCAACCTGGCCGGTGAGACCTCGCTGGCCGAGGCCATCGACCTGATGTCCTGCGCCCATGCCGTGGTGTCCAACGATTCCGGCCTGATGCACGTGGCCGCTGCGCTGAACCGTCCGTTGGTGGCGGTGTACGGCTCGACTTCACCCGGCTTCACCCCACCGCTGGCCGAACAGGTGGAAGTGGTGCGCACCGGTATCGAGTGCAGCCCGTGCTTTGACCGCACCTGTCGCTTCGGCCATTACAATTGCCTGCGTCTGCTGGAACCGGGCAAAGTGATTGCCGCCCTGCACAGCCTCAGCGGACCGGACCTGATCGATACCGTGGCCGAGGTCGACTAAGTGCGGGTACTGATCATCAAGACCTCGTCGCTGGGGGATGTCATCCACACCCTGCCGGCGCTTACCGATGCCGCCCATGCCATTCCCGGCATCCGTTTCGATTGGGTGGTGGAAGAAGGCTTCGCCGAAATCCCCAGTTGGCACCCCGCGGTCGACCAGGTCATCCCGGTGGCGATCCGTCGCTGGCGCAAGAACCTTTGGCAAACCATCAAGAGTGGCGAGTGGAAGGCGTTCAAGCAGCGCGTGCGCGAGCGCAAGTACGACCTTGTGATCGACGCCCAGGGCCTGGTCAAGTCGGCCTGGTTGACCCGTTACGTGAAGGCACCCGTAGCCGGCCTGGACCGCTACTCGGCGCGCGAAGGCTGGGCCAGCCGCTTCTACGACCGGCCTCTGTCGGTCGCTACCGGCCAGCACGCAGTGGAGCGGGTACGCCAACTGTTTGCCATGGCCCTGGCCTATGACCTGCCAGAAGGCATCGGCAACTACGGCCTGGACCTCGACCGCCTGCAACTGCCCCCGGCTGCGCCCTATGTGGTGTTCCTGCATGGCACCACCTGGGCGACCAAGCATTGGCCCGAAGCCTACTGGCGCGAACTGGCCGAGCGCATGGGCCGGCGCAAGCTGGAAGTGCGCCTGCCTTGGGGTAATCCGGCTGAGAAGGCGCGGGCCGAGCGAATTGCCCAAGGCTTGAACAACTGCCAGGTGCTCCCCAAATTGAACCTTGCCGGCGTCGCTCGTGTTCTGGCGGCGGCAAAGGCCTGCGTGGCGGTCGATACCGGCCTTGGCCACCTGGCGGCGGCACTCGATGTGCCCACCCTTTCGCTGTTTGGCCCAACCAACCCGGGCCTGACTGGCGCCTACGGACGGACCCAGATTCACCAGGCCAGTGACTGGCCTTGCGCTCCCTGCCTGCAGAAGAAGTGCACCTACAAACCGAGCGCCGATGACCTGGCCCGGTTCGATCTGAAACGCGAGTGGCCCCTGTGCTTCACTCGCCTGAATCCCGAGCATGTGGCGAGCCGCTTGAGCGCGTTGCTGCTGGCTGAGGATGTCCGTTGATGCAACTGGCTTTCGTGCTTTACAAATATTTCCCCTTCGGCGGGCTGCAGCGCGATTTCATGCGCATTGCCCTGGAATGCCAGAAGCGGGGCCACCAGATCCGTGTGTATACGCTGATCTGGGAGGGTGACATTCCGCCGGGCTTCGAAGTGCTGGTGGCGCCGGTGAAGGCGATCTTCAACCACCGCCGCAACGAGAAGCTCAGCGCCTGGATGGCCGCCGACCTGGCCAAGCGCCCGGTCGACCGCCTGATCGGCTTCAACAAGATGCCGGGGCTGGACGTGTACTACGCCGCCGACGGCTGCTTCGAGGACAAGGCGCAGACCTTGCGCGGTGGCCTGTACCGCCGCTGGGGCCGCTACCGGCACTTTGCCGAGTACGAGCGTGCGGTGTTTGCCAAGGACGCCCATACCGAAGTGCTGATGATTTCCGAAGTGCAGCAGCCGCTGTTCATCAAGCATTACGGCACCCCGGTAGAACGCTTCCACCTGCTGCCGCCAGGTATTTCCCAGGATCGCCGTGCGCCGGCCAATGCCGCCGAGATCCGCGCCGAGTTCCGCAAGGAATTCAACCTGGGGGATGACGACCTGCTGCTGGTGCAGATTGGCTCAGGCTTCAAGACCAAAGGCGTGGACCGCAGCCTCAAGGCACTGGCCGCGCTGCCGTCGGCCCTGCGCAAACGCACCAGGCTGATGGTGATCGGCCAGGACGACCCCAAGGTATTCCAGCTGCAAAGCGCTACCCTGGGCCTGGGCGACCAGGTGCAGTTCCTCAAGGGCCGCAGCGATATCCCGCGCTTCCTGCTGGGCGCCGACCTGCTGATTCACCCGGCGTACAACGAGAATACCGGTACGGTGCTGCTCGAAGCGTTGGTCGCCGGCTTGCCGGTGCTGGTGTCCAAGGTGTGCGGTTATGCCCACTACATTGCCGAGGCCGACAGCGGCCTGGTGCTGGACGAGCCGTTCGAACAAGATCAGCTCAACGGCTATCTGCAGCGCATGCTCGAAGACCCGCAGGCGCGTGCCAGCTGGTCGCGCAATGGCCTGGCATTTGCTGATAGCGCCGATCTGTACAGCATGCCGCAGCATGCTGCCGACGTGATCCTGGGGCAAAAAACCGCATGAAGCTGATATTGGCCGAACCCTTCAAACGCCTGTGGGCCGGGCGTGATGCCTTCGACGCCGTGGAGGCGCTGCAAGGCGAGGTCTATCGCGAGCTGGAAGGGCGCCGCACGCTGCGCACCGAAGTGGCTGGCGAGGGCTTTTTCGTCAAGATCCACCGTGGCATCGGCTGGGGCGAGATCTTCAAGAACCTGTTCACCGCCAAGCTGCCGGTGCTCGGTGCCGGCCAGGAGTGGAAGGCCATCCAGCGCCTGCATGAGGTGGGTGTGCCTACCATGACCGCAGTTGCCTATGGCGAGCGTGGCAGCAACCCGGCAGCGCAGCACTCGTTCATCATCACTGAAGAGCTGGCGCCGACCATCAGCCTGGAAGACTTCAGCATCGACTGGGTCAAGCAGCCGCCTGAGCCGCGCCTGAAGCGTGCACTGATCGCCGAGGTGGCGAAGATGACCGGCGGGATGCACCGCGCCGGGGTCAACCACCGCGATTGCTACATCTGCCATTTTCTGCTGCACACCGACCGACCGGTGACGGCAGATGACTTCAAACTGTCGGTGATCGACCTGCACCGCGCGCAAACCCGTGCCAGAATCAGCCGCCGCTGGCGCGACAAAGACCTGGCTGCGCTGTACTTTTCGGCCCTGGACATTGGCCTGACCCAACGCGACAAGCTGCGCTTCCTGCGCGGTTACTTCCAGCGTCCGCTGCGGCAGGTGCTGAAGGACGAAGCCGCGCTGCTCGCCTGGTTGGAGCGCAAGGCCCAGAAACTCTACGATCGCAAGCAACGCTATGGGGACGCACTCTGATGGCGAGTTGGACACTGGCGCCGGGGTACGAACACCTGGCGGCGGACTTCGGCAGCCTCGACGCGGTGTTCGCCCTCCAGGGCGAACGGCTGACCCGCGACCCGCTCAGTGAGGTGGTACGCATCGAGCGTGACGGGATCAACTACTACGTCAAGCGCTACACCGGGGCCGGCAAGCACATGCGCCGGTACCTGGGGCGGCCACGCATCAAGGCCGAATGGCAAAACCTCAAGCAGTTCGCCAAATGGGGTATTCCCACTGCCGAAGTCGTGGCCTGGGGCCTGGAGCGCAACGGCCTGGCCTTTGGCCGTGGCGCTATGATCACCCGTGAGCTGCCGCACACCGAAGACCTGTCGGCCCTGGCCGATAACAACGATGCGCGCTTGGCCGACCGCAGCTGGGTCGACCATGTCAGCCGTCAACTGGCGCGCCATACCCGGGTCATGCACCAACACCGCTTTGCCCATAACGACCTGAAGTGGCGCAACCTGCTGGTCGATGACCAAGGCACGCTATTCTTCATCGACTGCCCTACCGGCGACTTCTGGCGCGGTTTCATGTGGCGCCACCGGATGATCAAGGACCTGGCATGCCTGGACAAAGTGGCCAAATACCACCTGTCAGCTACCCAGCGCCTGCGCTTCTACCTGCAATACCGTGGCCGCGACCGGCTGAATGTGCGTGACAAGAAGCGCATTCATCGGGTACTGGGCTTTTTCGAGGGAAGGGAATGACCGATTACCTGGCCAGCGCGGACCTCGCGCTGCTCAAGCGCCATGGCCTGGACAACTTCGAGGCACTGTGGGCGCTGCAACTTGATGCTGTGGACGAACCCAACACCGGCCGTGGTGGCTGGAGCAGCGTCTTCCGTCTGGAACTCGAAGGCAAGGGCTACTACCTCAAGCGCCAGAGCGACTACCTGACCCGTACCTTGCACCGGCCGTTCGGCGAGCCCACCTTCGCCCGCGAATTCCGCAACATCAGTCGCTACCAGAAGCTGCGCATTCCGGCATTGCAGGCGGTGTTCTACGGCGAGCGCAAGCAGGGCGGCAAGCACCGGGCTATCCTGATGACCCGCGCTCTGGACGAATGGGCCGACCTCGACAGCCTGCTGGCGCAGTGGCCGCGGTTGGGTGAAGCCGAGCGCACTGGCATCCTGCAGGCCTGCGGTCAGCTGGCACGCACCCTGCACAGCGCCGGCCAGGTGCATGGTTGCTTCTACCCCAAGCACATTTTCCTGCGTCAACGCCGTGAGGGTTGGGACGCGCAATTGATCGACCTGGAAAAGACCAGGCCGCTGCTGTTCGGCATGCGTGACCGCCTCAAGGACCTGGAGCCGCTGCTGCGCCGCGCGCAAGCCTGGCGCGTGCCGGATGTACGTACTTTGCTGGCGACCTACCTGGGGCAGCCGGCTGACGGCGCGCTGGTCGACACCTGGCTGCAACGGCTGACGCAACGCCGTCGTGAAAAAGAGGCTCGCTGATGCGTTTGTCTGAACTGAAGGATGCCGGGCGCAGCCCGACGCTGCCCCTGAGTATCACGTTGGTTGATGCCGCCGGCAGTGCCGACTTGCAACTGCTCACCCTGCTGCGTGTGCTGCCGGGCCAGCGTTATGTGGGCGCTGGTGTCTGGCGTGGCACACCGGTGCTGGCGAAGCTGCTGGTCGGTGGTAACGCCGCGCGGCATTTCCAGCGCGAACTGCAGGGTGTGAAGTTGCTGGCCGAACAAGGCCTGACCACACCGACGCTACTGGCCGACGGCCTCAAGGAAGGCGAGGGCGGCTGGCTGCTGTTCGAGTTCCTTGACGGTGCCCAAAGCCTGGCCGATGCCTGGGCCGCAGTGGAAAACCTGCCAGTGCTGGCGGACGAGCAGCACCTGGTACTGGGCGAAGCGCTCACGGCTGTGGCGCACATGCACGCCCAAGGCCTTTGGCAGGAAGACCTGCACCTGGACAACCTGCTGCGCCATGCCGGCAAGCTGTACCTGATCGACGGTGCGGGCATCAGGGCGGAAACACCCGGTCAGCAGTTGTCGCGTCCACGCGTGCTGGAAAACCTCGGGGTGTTCTTCGCCCAGTTGCCCAAGCGCCTGGAGCCGTTCATCGAAGAGCTGCTGGTGCATTACCTGCTGGCCAATGCCGAGCATGCGTTGCCGCTGGAAGCCCTGCAGAAACAGGTGGACAAGGTGCGCCACTGGCGGCAGAAGGACTATCTGGACAAGGCTGGCCGCGAGTGCAGCCTGTTCAGCGTCCAGCGCACCCTCTCGGGCTTGCAGGCGATCCGCCGCAGTGAGGTCCAGGCCATGCAGCCAGTACTGGAGCAGGCCGATGCGCTGATCGACAAGGGCCATTTGTACAAGACCGGTGGCGCTGCCAGCGTGGCGCGCATCGAGGTCAATGGTCGCCCGTTGGTGATCAAGCGCTACAACATCAAGAACACCGCACATTGGTTCAAGCGCTTCTGGCGCCCGAGCCGGGCCTGGCATTCCTGGATTGAAGGTCACCGCCTGGAATTCCTCGACATCGCCACGCCACGCCCCCTCGCGGTGCTGGAGCAGCGGGTGCTGGGCCTGCGCAGCCGTGCTTACCTGGTCACCGAGTATGTCGACGGCCCGGACCTGACGGCATGCTTCGCGCCCTACGTCGAAAGCGGCGATGCGCCCGAGGAGCAGGTGGATGCCTTGGTGCACGTGATGCAGCAGCTGATTCGCGAGCGCATCAGCCACGGCGACTTCAAAGGCCATAACCTGTTCTGGCACAACGGCCAATGGTCGTTGATCGACCTCGATGCCATGTGCCAGCACGCCACCCAGCTCAGCTTCGCACCGGCCTATGCCCGTGACCGGGCGCGGCTGCTGCGCAACTGGCCCAATGGGAGTGCCTTGCATCAGCGGCTGGACCGGCTGTTGCCAAAACTGGTCGACTGAGGCCGCCGGTTCCGGCTGTCAGTGGGCCGGCGGTGGTTGATCTGGCAATGTCAGCCAGTCACTGCTGCGCCCTGCCTGACGAACGCGTATCAGCCACTGGCCGTTTTCGTGGCGCAGCACCGCCCACGGCACCACGCCGGCGTTGCTGGCGATGGCAAGCTGCAAGTGGTAATGATCCGGCAGCAAGTGGCGGCGCACAGGCAACTGCCCGTCCTTGAGCGCCAGGTACAGCTGATCGTCAGCTTGAAAAAGCCCTTGTTCGATGTTTACCGGCAGGCCGTCCACAGGCGTTTGCAGATAGCAGTCCTGCAGTAATTGTGTCAGGTCGGGCAGCCCGTCGTACCAGAGCACCGGTGAGTCGATGACCCACTGCCCGTCGGCTTTGCGCTTGAGCGGTTGCTGCAGATAGGCATCTGGCTGGTCAGGGTCGATGGCTCGCCAGCGGTAGCCGTCGAAGCTGACCCGGTAATAGCGGTTGTCGTTGTCCTTGACGAAGTACAGTGATTGCCCACCAAACGCCGAGCTTTGCTCGTAGACACCTTCACCGTAGATACCGTCTATGCGATAGCGCAGGCTGCTGCTGCCCGATTGTACCTGGAGGCGTGCGGGCAGCGGCAGTGGCGGTGGTTTGGGGATCCCGCGCAGGGATCGGCGTAGCACTCTGGAACCCAGAAAACTGGTACCCGCATCGTTGAGGTGGCTAAGCGCCTGATAGGCATGCCGCATCACCCCTTCGACATCCTCTTGCTTGAAGGCCTCGGCGCCGTCCCAGATGTCGATTGCCATGCGGCTGATCGACAGCACCAGCAGCGCACGGTTCGGCAGCAGCAGGCTGATGAAGTCCAGCAAGCGCCAGCTCAACGCCATGACCGATTCCGTATTCACTTCCCTGGTCGTCATGCTGTCGGCGTCGGCTTGGGCAATCAATGCTCGGGCCTCGGCCATGTAGTAGACGAAGAACAGGTCGTCCTGGATCTCGGGTGTCGTCAAATGTGTGCTCATGCGACCCTTCTCCAGCAGCCGCTGCACCGTGACGGCTGGCAGCAATGGCAGACGCTGGGCTACGTATGCTCTCAACGTGGGCTGTTGGCGCAATGTGCGAAGCAGTTCGCGGGTTGTTCGAAAACGGCGCCAGGCCCTGCGGTCCGGGGCATCCGGGGTGTACAGCACGCATGCCGGAGACTTGTAGGGGAGGCTGTTGAGCAGAAGCACGCCCTGCAGGGTATGGCCCATGATGTTCAACTGCCGAACAGTGACCGGGTAGCCTGCTACTGGCGCACGCAAGGCATTGTGTGGTTGGTCCAGCACTGCGCGCACCCAGTTGTAGCCATGTTCGAAAGGGTCTTCGCCAAAGTGTCCGGCGTAGCGCGCCTTCACGGCTTCAGCGTGCATGCGTGCACGGTTGACCTTGCTGTGCGCAGTCAGGCGCCATTTGCCCGCTCTGGAACTGATGAGCTGGGTGTGCAGGTACTTTGCGTAGCTGTCACCCACGTTCAGTTCCCGGACCATGTGCTTGACATACTGCGGCGTGAGCCCGGCGGGCATGGCTTTGCCGTGGGCATGGATTACCCGGGCAGTCAGCCAGTAATCGCTGTCGAACCACGGCAAGTTCTTGAGGGCGATCTCTTCGAGGGTGTTGATTTCCTCGACCATTTCCACCATCTCGTGGCCCACGCGTCGCATGCCTACATAGGTGACATAGGATGAGAGGGCGAAGGGATGCATGATGGCGCCCGTGCGGCGGGCGCGCACGACGATGATCTTGATCTCGCGAGGATCTGTGTCGTATCCCAGGTCATGGCTCAGGCGCTCGCGAAGGCGTGCGTTGGCCCAGGCCAACAGGCTATTGCGTTGCTTGAAGTCGTTAAGGCTCAGCACTCCCGGGGCAGCAGCCTGCTCGGCGATTGCCACCAGCGTTTGCATGGCCTGCATCATATGGCTCAGGCCTTGCGCAGATGTATTGCGCAGCCAGTTGGGCAGATTCTTCTCAAGCAATTGAGAGTAGCGTGTTTGCAGGATGGGTTTGGCGCCGACTTCGGGCCATAGCGCCAGGGCTTTATGTATTCGGGTGTGCTGGTCGGGTGAGCCGTTGCTCCACAAGCCGGTGTCACTCAGGCGTTGGCGTTGGGCTTCTATCACACTGTCGATCTGGGCCTCCAGCAGGCTGTCGGCGTACCAGTCATAGCGCAGGCGCTGTGACCGGCGAGCGCGGTCCGCCTGCGTGTCAGTGTACAGATGCAGCAGCGGTCTGCTCTGGAGTGGGTCTTCCAGGCGTTCGCAAAGCTCCTGGTGCAGTGCGCCCAAGGAGTCGAAAGCCTCGATGCCTTGTGACAGGCTGCACAGCAAAGCAGCGCCTGCGGCATCCTGAGGCGTGAGCATAGGGCCTTCGGCGGTACCGGCAACGATGATCAGTGTGCCTGGCAGGTAGCTTCGCCAGTTGGGCCGTAGGCCTTCCAGCAGAACGCGGTAGACCTGTGGCCTTTTGGCCAGGGGCATATGCCTGCGCTGGGAGGGTAGTGGCTGTTGCAGGCAGGCCCATAGTTGATCGGCTGAGCGGTAGCCCAAGGTCTCGTCGCCCAGGCGCAGTTCAACCTCGGCCAGCATCAGCGCCTTGCGCAGTGCCAGCAGCTTTTGTCTGGGGGTTTCGCCTTGCTCATCGGCCGTGGTCCAGAAGCTGGCCAGTTCGCCGTGCAGCCAGGTGCGCGTGTCGGGGTTGATGGGGTGTTGAAGGTCGAGGGTCGGAAGGCCGTCGAGCAAGTCACCGATTTGTCGGTCGATCTGTTCCAGTTGTTCGAGGGGGCGCATGGGGCGGTTCCTTGGTTGAGGAAAACCCCATGCTTGGCAATACCTGCGGTTGCGGGGTGGTAGCGGGCTAGCGCCCCCGACGCCAGAGCAGCCCGCGCAGGCTCAGCAGGGCCGGCAGGCCCAGGCCGGCCCATGCCAGAACGTCCCAGCCACCGTCGCCGAGCAGTGCGGCGAACAGGCCCAGAAAGCCAAGCAGGGCAATCAACGCTGGCCAGGCGAAGAGGCGCGCAGTGGGTTGCGACCTGTGGCTCATGCGCGTGCCTCCCTGGGTTTGCGCTGCTTGCCCCACCACAGGTAGAGGCCGCTGCCGAGCACGATGATTGTCAGCACGTCCAGTAACGCCCAAAGGATCTGCATCGGTCGCCCGCCGTAATCGCCGAAATGCAGTGGCTGCGACAGGCCCATGGCATCCATGTACCAGGGACGGTTGCCGACGGCAGTCACTTCAAGGGTGCGAGCATCGATCAGTACTGGCGTGAACAGGTGCGAACTCAGGTGGGTGGCACCGTTCATGAACACCGCATAGTGGTGCTCGCTGGAGAAACGCGTGCCAGGAAACGCGATGAAGTCCGGTGCGCATGCCGGGTGCGGCCCGCTCGGCAATTTCCAGCAGGCGAGAGGCTGGGGCGCGCTCGACGAGCGGCGGGGCGTCGCGGTAGGGGGCAACCATCGCAGCCAGGCTGTCGTTGCGCCAGGCTGCGATGACCAGGTCGGACAGGGCACTGATTACCCCGGTCACGCTCACCGTCAATGCCCAGGCCAGGGTGACCACGCCGATCAGGTTGTGCAGGTCGAGCCAGCGCAGGCGGCGGGACTTCTTGTGGCGTACGGTGCCGAATTCCAGGCGGCGCATGAACGGCGCATAGAGCACGGTGCCGGAGACAATCGCGACAATGAACAATACGCCCATGAAGGCCAGCAGCAGCTTGCCCGGCAGGCCTGCGAACATGTCCACATGCAGGCGCAGCATCACCATCATGAAACCGCCGTTGGCGGCCGGCATGGCCACCGCCTCGCCGGTGCGTGCATCGAGCATGAAGGTGTGCGACAGGTTGGGGTCGGTGCCGGCGGTGGCGGCGGTAATGGCGACCACGCCGTTGGGCTCGTCTTCATCGTAGCCGAAGTACTGCATGACCTCGCCGGGGCGATGTTGTTCGGCCTTGAGCACCAGTTGCTGCAGGTCGAGGTGCGGGGTGCCTGCCGGCATTTCACGCAGTTCAGGGGCGTCGCCTAGCAGGTGTTCGAGTTCGTGGTGGAAGATCAGCGGCAGGCCGGTGACTGCCAGCAACAGCAGGAACAGGGTACAGACCAGGCTGCTCCAGGTGTGGATCAAGGACCAGCGGCGGATGGTGGGGCTCTTCATCACGGTACCGATTGTTGTCGGTTGGAACCCGGGGCCGCAAGGCGGCCCCAGCTCACTCAGAACTTGTAAGTGGCGCTGGCGACAACGCTGCGCTCATCGCCGTAGTAGCAGTAGTACGCGTCACAAGTAGAGAGGTAGTCCTTGTTCAGCAGGTTGGTGGCGGTGACCGCGACCGACGCGCCCTTCAGGCTGCCGTTCAGGCGACCCAGGTCGTAATGCACCGACCCGTCGAAGACGGTGTAGGCCTTGGCCTTGCCCAGGTAGGTATTGCCTTGGTCGCCGTAGGTATTACCGGTATAACGCGCGCCCAGCCCGATGCCGAAGCCGTCGAGTACGCCTGAGTGCCAGGTGTAGTCGCCCCAGATGGACGCTTGCTGGTTAGGCATCAGTTGCAGGCGGTTACCTTTGAAATCGCCATCCTGCACCTCGGACTTGGCCAGGGTGTAGGCGGCAATCACCTTCAGGTTGTCGGTCACATCGGAAACCGCTTCCAGCTCAAGGCCGCGGACTTTCACTTCACCGGTCTGGCTGGTGATGGTCACACCACCGACCGTGTTGGTGACCGAGACGTTTTTCTGAGTCAGGTCGTACACGGCTGCCGACAACAGGGTGTTGGACCCCGGTGGCTGATACTTCACGCCCAGCTCCCACTGCTTGCCTTCGGTGGGCTTGAACGAGTCCGAGGCCGACACACTGGCATTGCTGGACGGCTGGAACGACTCGGCATAGGACAGGTACGGCACGAAGCCCGAGTCGAACACGTAGCTGATGGCTGCGTTGCCGCTGAACTTCTTGTCCCGCTGGGTATTGGTGGCATCGCCCTGGTTGAAGAACTTGGTGCCGGTGTGCACCCAGTCTTCACGACCGCCCAGGGTCAGGCGCCAGTTACCAAGCGCCATCTGGTCCTGCACATACAGGCCAGTCTGACGGGTTTTCTGGTTGTAGTCGTAAAACGCGGTCGAGCGATCAGGGCGAGTGATCGGCAGCCCGTAGACCGGATTGTTGACGTTGCTGTCCGGCACGGTGAAGTCGAAGATCGACAGGTAGTTGGTGTTGATGCGCTGGTGGTCCAGACCGATCAACAGCGTGTGGTTGATGTCCCCGGTAGCGAAGTCCGCCTGGAAGTTGTTGTCCACCGCGAACTGGCTGATGTCTTCATCGGTGTTGGTGGACATGCGGCTGACAGTGCCATCGTCTTTGACCGGGCCGCCGGGCTCGTAGTAACTGCCAGGGGTGATGGTCTGGAACGACAGGTCTGACTTGGTGTAGCGCAGGTTCTGGCGGAACTGCCAGACGTCATTGATGCGGTGTTCGAAGGCGTAACCCAGCGCGTAGTAAGTACGGTCGTAGAACTCGTAATCCGGGTCACCCAGGTTTTTGTGGTGCGAGATCTTGCCGAACGGCATGTCGATCTTGGTGCCCTGGATGGGCCGGAATTGGCTGGTGGCACCGGTATCGTCACGGGTGAACTGGGTCAGGAAGGTCAGCGTCGTGTCTTCGTCAATGTTCCAGGTCAGGCTTGGGGCAATGTTGTAGCGCTTGTTGTCGATGTGGTCGATCTGGGTGCCACTGTCACGGATAACGCCACTGACGCCATAGAGAAAGCGACCTTCATCGTCGATCTTGCCGGTGCTGGCGAAGTTGATCTGGCGATGGTTGTCGCTGCCGTATTGAAGCTCGATTTCGTGAGCGCTTTCCGCTTGCGGACGGCGGCTGACCATGTCCAGCAGGCCGCCAGGTGGGGTCTGGCCGTAGATCGAAGAGGCCGGGCCGCGCAGCAGGGCGAGGCGGTCGAGGTTCCAGGTTTCGGCTTTCGGGTTGGCGTACACGCCGCGTGGCAGCGGCAGCCCATCGAGGAATTGCGTTGGTTCGAAGCCGCGCACGCGCATCCAGTCATACCGCGTATCGCTGCCGAAGCTGGCGGAGACGATACCTGGCATATAGCGCACTGCATCATCCAGGCTGTGTACACCGCGGTCTTTCATTTGCTCGCGGGTGGCCACAGAGATGGAGCGGGGGACCTCCACAAGTGCCGTGTCAGTCTTGGTGCCAGCAGCAGTGCGCTTGGCCACGTAGCCTTCAACCGGGCCCCAGGCGCTTTCGCTGGCGCTGGTGGCATTCACGGTGGTTTCCGGCAAGGCCAGTGTGCCATCCGGCACGGCCACCAGGCTGTAGCTGCCCGCACTGCTCTGCTGCAACTGCAGGCCGGTACCGCTCAGGGCGGCTTGCAGGGCGCCCAGGCCGTCGTATTGGCCGCTTACCGGGGCCGAGGTGCGTCCGCTGACCAGTGCCGGGTCGATGGCCAAGGCAATGCCGGCCTGGCTGGCGATCTGGTTGAGGGTGGTGGCCAGTGGCGCGCTGGGCAGGTTGTAGGCGCGCGACATGGATTGCTCGGCGGCGAACAAGGCAGGGCTGGTCAGCGGGGCAGCCAGGCCGATGGCCAGGGCCATCAGGCTGGGGCGCAGAATATGATCAACGGCACGGGACATGCGGCGGTTCCTCGACGGGTAAGTGCTTGCTGCTTCCTTGCCGAGCGAGATCTGAAAAGTGACAGGGTGAATCTGAAAAATATTGAGAATTATTTAAAAGAGGGTTTGCCAGCACCGGCCTCTTCGCGGGTGAACCCGCTCCTACGACGACCGTGATGTGTGCCCACCACCGTGGTAGGAGCGGGTTTACCCGCGAATACGGTGGTGGCGGCAACGGTGAACGGCGGGTGGAAATTGGCCAGCAGGCCCGGCCTCTTCGCGGGTGAACCCGCTCCTACGACGACCGTGATGTGTGCCCACCACCGTGGTAGGAGCGGGTTTACCCGCGAATACGGTGGTGGCGGCAACGGTGAACGGCGGGTGGAATTTGGCCAGCAGGCCCGGCCTCTTCGCGGGTGAACCCGCTCCTACGACGACCGTGATGTGTGCCCACCACCGTGGTAGGAGCGGGTTTACCCGCGAATACGGTGGTGGCGGCAACGGTGAACGGCGGGTGGAATTTGGTCAGCAGGCCTGGCCTCTTCGCGGGTGAACCCGCTCCTACGACGACCGTGATGTGTGCCCACCACCGTGGTAGGAGCGGGTTTACCCGCGAATACGGTGGTGGCGGCAACGGTGAACGGCGGGTGGAATTTGGCCAGCAGGCCCGGCCTCTTCGCGGGTGAACCCGCTCCTACGACGACCGTGATGTGTGTCCACCACCGTGGTAGGAGCGGGTTTACCCGCGAATACGGTGGTGGCGGCAACGGTGAACGGCGGGTGGAATTTGGTCAGCAGGCCTGGCCTCTTCGCGGGTGAACCCGCTCCTACGACGACCGTGATGTGTGCCCACCACCGTGGTAGGAGCGGGTTTACCCGCGAATACGGTGGTGGCGGCAATGGTGAACGGCGGGTGGAAATTGGCCAGCAGGCCCGGCCTATTTGGACGTGACGTTCACCCACCACTGCGTATGGCGCTCGATCTTCACCGGCAACGCCGGCACCAGCGAGGCCAGCGCCAGGTCGGTGTTGGTCAGCGGGAAGCTGCCGGTCACACGCAGGTCGGCGACCTTGGCATCCACCCCGAGGTAGCCGCTGCGGTACTGGCCCAGTGTGGCGAGCAGGTCGCCCAGGCGTACGTTGTCGACCACCAGCATGCCGCGGGTCCAGGCATCGGCACCGGCAGGCACCGTGCCAACCTCGCCGAGGCCGTTGGCGTTCATCAACACCTGCTGGCCTTCGCGCAGCACCTGTTCGTCGCCGCTGTTATGCGGCATGGCGGCGACCGAGGCTTGCAGCACTTCCAGGCGCGTACCGCCGGCTTCGCGGCGCACCAGGAAGCGCGTGCCCAGTGGCCGCAAGCGACCGTCTTCAGTGCGTACCAGCAGCGGGCGCGAGTCCTGGTGGCCGGTTTCGACCGAGATTTCGCCTTGGTGCAGCACGATCACCCGTTGCGCGCCGGCGTAGTCGATGTCCACGGCGGTGTGGGTGTTCAGGCTCAGCAGTGTGCCGTCTTCCAGGCGCAAGGTACGCAACTCTCCCGTGGCGGTGCGCTGGTCAGCCAGCCAGTAGCTGGGTGCCAGCGACGGGGCGCCGCCCCATGCCAGCAGCGCGCCGAGCAGAAACGTGCCAGCCAGCCCGCCGCCAACCTTGCCAATGCGTCGCCGCAGGCTGGCGCGTGATTGCAGCAGCGCTTGGCGTGCCGGGCCAGCCGCCGCGCTAACGCGTTGGTCCATGGCGCCGAGCTGGCGCCAGGCACGTGCGTGCTCTTCGCTGGCGGCATGCCAGCGCATGAATTCATTGCGCTCATCAGGCGTGCTGCTGCTGTCGCCGAGGCTGAGTTTCCAGGCAATCGCGGCTTCCAGGACCCGGGACGAAACCGGGACGTTGCTCACGTCGGCTCCCCATACAGGGCTACATAGCACTGGCGCATCCCTTGGGCGATGTACTGGCGCACCCGCGACACCGAAACGCCAAGGCGCTCGGCAATCTCGGCATGGCCCATGCCGTCCAGGCGGCTGTGCAGAAACGCAGCGCGAGCCTTGCTCGACAGCTTGCCGAGCAGGCGGTCGATGGCTTTGAGGTCTTCAAGGATCAGGTGCTGCATTTCTGGCGACGGCTGTTCGGCTTCAGGGATCAATGCCAGCTCGGCCAGGTAGGCTTGTTCCAGCGCGGTGCGACGGAAGTGGTCGAACATCAGCCCCTTGGCCACGGCGGCCAGAAACGCGCGGGGTTCGCGGGGTGTCTCCAGTTGCTCACGACCAAGCAGGCGCACGAAGGTGTCCTGGCTCAGGTCTTCGGCACGTTGGCGGCAGGCCATGCTGCGTTGCAGCCAGGCGAGCAGCCAGCCGCGGTGGTCGCGGTACAGCGCACCGACCAGATCGGCGTGTGGGCTTTGTGCAGAAGACAAGCAGCGTCCCCCCGGAACGAATGCATTAACTAACGATAATTATTCTCGATTGTTGCAGAGGGGAGGGGGTGGGTGCAATGGACGCTTATCGGATTGCCATCATGGGGCTTGGTTTGAGTTATGTGGCGCCGGTGGGATCGAGCTTGCTCGCGATACGCCGCGCGGGCGGCGCTCAATCTCACCGGCGCTGCAAATCCCACGCCTTACAAACCATGACTCTGCATCTTGCGCCGTCGCCACCCGCGCAACCGTTGCTCCAGCTGCAGCGGGCTGTCCAGCTGCTGGCGCCGGGCCTGGCTGAACAGGATCAGCGCAAGCTCTGCGGTCACCTGGGCATCGGCACTGGCATGATGGCGTTCTTCAACCTGCAAGCCAAACCGTGCCACCCAGTCATCCAGCCCGGCCTCGCGCAGTACCGTGTCTGGGTTGAGCATCGGTGCCAGTTCGGCAACGTCGAGGAACATTGACTGCAAGCGATGCCCAAGGGTCTCTTTCAGCGCACGGGCCAGCATGCGCTGGTCGAATGGCGCGTGAAACGCCAGCACCGGGCTGTTGCCAATGAAATCGAGTAAATCCAGCAAGGCCTCGGCTGGGTCGCAACCGGCAGCCAATGCGCTGGGGCCCAAGCCGTGGATCAGTACGCTGGCGTTGGTCTTCTGCAAAGGCCGGTGCAATGTGCGTTCGAACTGCTGGGCAAAGTCGATGGCACCGTCCTCGATGGCCACCGCCCCAATCGACAGTACCTGATCACGGTTGGGGTTGAGCCCGCTGGTTTCCAGGTCCAGCACCACCCAGCGCTGCTCACGCAGGGTACATACCCCCAGCGGCACGGGCTTGGGCAACCGGGCCAGGCGCTGGCGCTTGGCGTGGTCCAGCTCGGGCGCGCTGGGGCGCAGCCAGGCGAACAGGCTCACAACTGGTACCTCAAGGCCAGGCTGCTTTGCAGGCGCTGGGCCTGGCGCAGCGACTCGCGCAGGATGCGCCGGTCCAGGTGGTTGAGGCTGTCCGGGTCGACCCGGTTGGAGTAAGGCAGGTTGTCGCGTATCTGGCGCTGGTGCTGCTGCATGCGGGTTTGCTGGATGAAGTGGTAGGCCTCTTCATAGGCGGCGCCGTCCAACGGCTCGATCACGCCCTTGGCCACCAGTTGGCGTAGGCGCTCCAGGGTATTGCAGGCTGCTATGCCATTGGCCAGGGCCAGCAAACGGGCACCATCCACGAAGGGCGTCAGGCCCTGGACCTTGAGGTCGAGGGTCGCCGCCTTGTCGTTGCCCTGGCGTGTCAGCACGAACTCGCGCAACCGGCCCACCGGCGGGCGTTGGCGCAGGGCGTTGTCAGCCATCATGCGCTGGAAGATGCGGTTGTCGGCTACCTGTGCCAGCAGGCCTTGGCGCAGCTGCTCGCAGCCTTGCTCGTCGCCCCACACCACCCGCAGGTCGAAGTAGATGCTCGAGCCCAACAGGTTCTCCGGGCTGGCTTCGCGAACAAACCCGGCAAAGCGTCGCGCCCACTCGCTGCGCGACAGGCACAGTTCGGGGTTGCCGGCCATGACGTTACCCATGCACAGGGTGAAACCGCACTGGGCCAGGCATTGGTTGATGTATTGCGCCAGCGGCAGCAGGCGAGCGCGGATGGCGTCGGCCTCGGCGCTGTCGACTGCTTCGAAGAGGATGCCGTTGTCCTGGTCAGTGTGCAGGGTCTGCTCACGTCGCCCTTCGCTGCCAAAGCACAGCCAGCTGAACGGCACGCCCGGGTCGCCACGTTCGGCCAGGGCCAGTTCGATGACCCGGCACACGGTATGGTCGTTGAGCAAGGTAATGATCTGGGTGATCTGCGTCGACGATGCGCCATGGGCCAGCATGCGTTCTACAAGCTGGCTGATTTCGCCGCGCAGCGAAACCAGCGTATCCAGGCGTGGTGCATGGCGTATGGTGCGCGCCAGGTGAACCAGATCGACCCGTTGCAGGGAGAACAGGTCGCGCTCGGAAACCACGCCGCACAAGCGTCCGTTTTCCACCAGGCAGACATGGGCAATATGCCGCTCGGTCATGGCCATGGCGGCATCGAAGGCGCTGGCCTGGGGTGGGAGGTAGAACGGTTTGGCGGTCATGTGCTGGTCGATGGCGGCGCCCAGGTCGGCATCTACTGTCGCCACCACCTGGCGCAGGTCGCGCAAGGTGAAGATACCGATGGGGTAGCGCTGCGGGTCGACCACCACGATGCTGCCCACCTGTTGCTCGTGCATCAGCCGCACGGCTTCGCGCAGGGGCGTATGGGCGCTGCAGACCACCGGATGACGCATGGCCAGTTCACCCAGGGGGGTGTTCAGCGAGTATTGGGTGCCGAGGGTTTCCACAGCGCGCTGGCGTACTTGCTGATTGACCTGATCAAGCAGGCTGCTGACACCGCGCAGGGCAAAATCCCGAAACACTTCAGACATCGAGAACACGCGGATGAATGCGGCCTTGTTCAGTTGCAGGCAGAAGGTGTCTTCCCCGGCCAGGTGCTCGGTGCGGGTTGCCCGCTCACCCAGCAGGGCTGCCAGCGGGAAGCACTCCCCGCTGGTGATCTCGAACGTGGTTTCGACACCCGGTTTGGCCAGGTGCTGGCGCTCGCCAACCACGCGGCCCTGCTTGACGATGTAGAAGTGCTCGACCGGCCCGTCGGCAGGTTTGACGATGCTTTCACCGCAGGCGTAGAAGCGCAGCTGGCACTGCTCGACCAAGAAGGCCAGGTGGCTGTGCTCCATCTGATTGAACGGCGGAAAGCGCTGCAGGAACTGCAATGTGCCTTGGATGTTTTGCAGTACCGCTGTCTTGCCCGCCTGGCTGTAGGCGTCCTTTTTGCTCATGAAACTGACCGTATCGCTATGCCGAACTATATATATCTATATATAGGTACCGGCCATGTTGTTCTCTGCCTCCATGGTCGGCTTGCGGCGGGGTGGTGCCCATTGGACGTAAGTCTATGAGCGCCCTTGTCAAAGACCCGACGAAAGGCGAAACGGGTTACGCAAGTAATGCGGTCCTAATGCTGAAGCGGAATTATTTTGACGAGACAAGCATGCCCGAGCACACCGACATCCTGAGCGACGCCGAGCGCGAGGCCTTGGCCGTGATAAACCAAAGTGCGCCTGTGGCAGCTAGACCGTTGGTGCTTGTGGTGGATGACAACGCGGTTAACCGCGAGGCGCTGATCCTGTACCTGAAAAGCCGGGGCATCGATGCGGTGGGGGCGGATGGGGCCGAGGAAGCCAGGTTGTACCTGCACTACCAGAAGCGTATCGGGTTGATGATTACCGATTTGCGCATGCAGCCTGAAAGTGGACTGGACTTGATCAGGACAATTCGCGCGTCGGAGCGGGCGGCGTTGTCGATCATTGTGGTGTCGGGTGACACCGATGTGGAAGAAGCAGTGGATGTGATGCACCTAGGGGTGGTGGACTTCCTGCTCAAGCCGGTGGATTTGGGCAAGCTGTTGGAGCTGGTGAGGAAAGAACTGAAAATGGGTTGATGCGCCGAGGGGGCCGCAAAACGGCCCCCTGGCGCAGATGTTACTTACAACCCGTTACGCGCCTTGAACTCGCGGCGACGGCGGTGCAGTACCGGCTCGGTATAACCGTTCGGTTGCTTGCCACCTTCCACTACCAGTTCTACAGCCGCCTGGAACGCCACGTTGTCGTCGAAGTTCGGCGCCATCGGGCGGTACAGGGCGTCGCCAGCGTTCTGCTGATCGACCACCACGGCCATGCGCTTGAGGCTTTCCAGCACCTGCTCCTGGCTGACCACGCCGTGGCGCAGCCAGTTGGCCAGCAGCTGGGCAGAGATGCGCAGGGTGGCACGGTCTTCCATCAGGCCGACGTTGTTGATGTCCGGCACCTTCGAGCAACCCACGCCCTGGTCGATCCAACGCACCACGTAGCCGAGAATGCCCTGGGCGTTGTTGTCCAGCTCGTTGCGGATCTCTTCGGCCGACCAGTTGGTGTCGGCAGCCAGCGGAATGGCCAGAATGTCGTCCACCGACGCCGGGGTACGTGAAGCCAGTTCACGCTGGCGCGCCTGTACGTCCACCTTGTGGTAGTGCAGGGCGTGCAGGGTGGCGGCAGTTGGCGACGGTACCCAGGCGGTGTTGGCACCGGCCAGTGGGTGGGCGATCTTCTGCTCGAGCATGGCGGCCATCAGGTCAGGCATGGCCCACATGCCTTTGCCGATCTGCGCACGGCCTTGCAGGCCGGTGGCCAGGCCAACGTCGACGTTGTTGTTTTCGTAGGCGCCGATCCACTTCTCGTTCTTCATGGCACCTTTGCGCACCACGGCGCCGGCTTCCATCGAGGTGTGGATTTCATCGCCAGTGCGGTCAAGGAAACCGGTGTTGATGAACGCCACGCGCTCGGCGGCTGCCTTGATGCAGGACTTGAGGTTGACCGTGGTACGGCGTTCCTCGTCCATGATGCCGACCTTGACGGTGTTGCGCGGCATGCCCAGCAGGTCTTCGACCTGGCTGAAGATCTCGGCGGCGAAGGCCACTTCCTCAGGGCCGTGCATCTTCGGCTTGACGATGTACACGCTGCCGCTGCGGGTATTCTTGCGGCTGGTGTTGCCGTTGAGGTTGTGCAGGGCGATCAGGTTGGTGAACAGCCCGTCCTGGATACCTTCGGGGATTTCGTTGCCTTGGGCATCGAGGATCGCCGGGTTGGTCATCAGGTGGCCAACGTTGCGCACGAACAGCAACGAACGACCGTGCAGGGTCACGCTGCCGCCGTTAGGCGCTGCGTACTCGCGGTCCGGGTTCATGGTGCGGGTGAAGGTTTTGCCACCCTTGCTCACGCTTTCGGCCAGGTCGCCTTTCATCAAGCCCAGCCAGTTGCGGTAGACGATGACTTTGTCGTCAGCGTCTACGGCTGCAACCGAGTCTTCGCAGTCCATGATGGTGGTCAGTGCCGACTCCATCAGGATGTCTTTGACGCCAGCGGCGTCGGTGCTGCCGACGGGGGTGCTGGCATCGACCTGGATTTCGAAGTGCAGGCCGTTGTGCTTGAGCAGCACGGCAGTCGGCGCGGCGGCGTCGCCGTGGAAGCCGATCAGTTGCGCATCGTCGCGCAGGCCGCTGTTGCTGCCGCCTTTCAAGGCAACAACCAGCTTGCCGCCTTCGATGCGGTAGCCCGTGGAGTCAACGTGCGAGCCGGCGGCCAGTGGCGCGGCTTCGTCGAGGAAGGCGCGGGCGAAGGCGATGACCTTGTCGCCGCGTACCTTGTTGTAACCCTGGCCTTTTTCGGCGCCGCCTTCATCGCTGATGGCGTCGGTGCCGTAAAGGGCGTCGTACAGCGAACCCCAGCGGGCGTTGGCGGCGTTCAGGGCGAAGCGGGCGTTCATCACCGGAACGACCAGTTGTGGGCCGGCCATGTGGGCGATTTCTTCGTCCACGTTCTGGGTGGTGGCCTGGAAATCGTCGGCTTGTGGCAGCAGGTAGCCGATTTCCTGGAGGAATGCTTTGTAGGCTGCGGCGTCGTGGGCCTGGCCTTTGCGTGCCTGGTGCCAGGCGTCGATCTTGGCTTGCAGCTCGTCGCGCTTGGCGAGCAGGGCTTTGTTCTTTGGAGCGAGGTCATTGATGATCTTCTCTGCACCCGCCCAGAACTGCTCGGCGACGATGCCGGTCCCGGGGATGGCTTCGTTGTTCACGAAGTCGTACAGGACCTTGGCGACCTGAAGGCCACCGACTTGAACGTATCCAGTCATTGCTTGCCTCACTCTGCTCAGCTATTTCGCTCTTCTGTATTAAGCCTGTAGCGCTTCTCTAAACACGGCACCAGTGCATGCTCCCGGTTTTGCTCGGGGGCGGCTGGGTGCGGCCTGCCAGACAGGCTGGCGGGCAGTGTGCGTATTTTCACAGGCGCCTTGGCAGACATCCAAACGACGTTTTGTAGTCCGCGCCACGGGATACTACATGAAGCAGTAGGCGGGGCAAAATCAGACTAAAAGCGCCGTTATGCGACCCGTTGGTCGCGTATGGTCACGCTGGGAGAGGGTATGTTCGCAAAAAACAGGTGGATTGTTCCAGATAAATCTTGAAACAGTACACGATTGGCTGTGCAGATTGCCCTGCGGCAGGTTGCCGCGCCTTGCCTATACTGACTCGATCCCCCGATTTTCTGCCGCCCGGCGCGGTCCGACACGAGGAAGGGCTTGTGGATCATCTTGTACTGACTGTAATTGCCCCTGACAAGGCCGGCCAGGTCGAACGTATTGCCCAGTGCATCGCCGACCACAGTGGTAACTGGCTGGAAAGCCGCATGTCGCGTATGGCCGGGCAGTTTGCTGGCATTCTGCGGGTGGCGGTGCCGGCAGAGAATTACGCCGAGCTTGTGGCCTCGCTGCAGGGGCTGGCCAGGTATGACATTCGCGTGCTGATTGCCGAGAGTGGGATCGAGCCGTCGTGCACCTGGAAGCCAATTGCCATGGAGCTGGTGGGTAACGACCGGCCGGGGATCGTGCGGGACATTACCCGCTTGCTGGCCGAGTTGCAGGTAAACGTCGAGCGGTTTTCCACAGACGTGCAGCCGGCGCCGATGAGCAGTGAGCCGTTGTTCCACGCCGACGCATTGCTGGCGTTGCCGTTGACCTTGCCGCTGGAAGAACTGCAGCAGCGGCTGGAGAGCCTGGCGGATGACTTGATGGTGGAGTTGAAGCTGCGGGCAGAGGATTGATCAGCGATTGCCGGGGCCGCTTTGCGGCCCTATCGCGACACAAGCCCGCTCCCACACGGTCCTGCGTACACCGGACAAATGTGGGGCGGCCTTGTGTTGCGAAGCGGCCATCTGCGGTTATCCCGATATCACGGGGAAGGCCCTGTGGATAACCTGGGGGTGTACCTCTCCAGCCCAGGTATCACGTGCCTTGTACTGTTTTGCTCAAAAAATGCTCAATTATCAGCAGCTTGTGCACAAAGCGCGGGGACGAGGGTGTGGATAACCTATGGAGATGTCTCTGCAGGCCAGGCGCTACATGGCCTGCAGATCTTTGATCGTTTTCTGATCAGCTACGTTTGCGCAAGTTCAGCCATGCATCGACGCTGTAAATCGCCAAACCTGCCCAGATGAACATGAAGGCCGCCAGGGTGCTCGACGACAAATGCTCATCGAACAGCACTACAGCCTGCAACAGCACCAAGGTCGGTGCCAGGTACTGCAGGAAGCCCAGCGTGGTGTACGGCAGGTGCCGTGCGGCGGCGTTGAAGCATACCAGCGGCACCAGCGTCACCGGCCCGGCCGCCATCAGCCACAGCGCCTCGCTGCTGGTATAGAACGCGCCCTGGGCACTCATCGCGGCCGGGTGCAGCAGCAGCCAGCCAAGGGCCAGCGGCACCAGCATCCAGGTTTCCACCACCAGGCCGGGCAGTGCCGCCACCGGCGCCTGCTTACGGATCAGCCCATAGAAGCCGAAGCTCAACGCCAGCACCAGTGACACCCACGGCAGGCTGCCCACTTGCCACACCTGCTGCGCCACACCCACGGCAGCCATGCCCACCGCCAGCCATTGCAGGCGGCGCAGGCGCTCGCCAAGAATCAGCATGCCCAGCAGTACGTTGATCAGTGGGTTGATGTAATAGCCCAGGCTGGCCTCGAGCATACGGCCGTTGTTCACCGACCACACGTAGGTCAGCCAGTTACCGGCGATCAGTGCCCCGCTCAGTGCCAGGATGCCCAGCCGGCGCGGGTTGTTGCGCAGTTCCCGCCACCAGCCGGGGTGTTTCCACACCAGTAGCAGCAGCGAGCCGAACAGTGCTGACCAGAGCACCCGGTGGACAATGATTTCCACCGCCGGGACGCTCTGGATTGCCTTGAAGTAGAGGGGGAAAAGGCCCCAGATGATGTAGGCGCTCAAGCCCAGTATGTATCCGCGACGCGGGTTTGCGGCGTGCATGCAGAATCCTTGCTTAGGTTGCTAAATAAAGCGACGCCTATTGTAGACAGAGGCGGGCGTGCTTCTAGAACAATTTCAGCGGTGCTTCATCCAGCGCAGCCATCTGTTCGCGCAAGGCGAGAATCTGGTCGCCCCAGTAGCGTGGCTGGCCAAACCAAGGGAAGCTGGGCGGGAACGCGGGGTCGTCCCAGCGCCTTGCCAGCCAGGCGCTATAGTGCAGTTGCCGCAGGGCGCGCAGGGGCTCGATCAGGGCCAGTTCGCGCGGGTCGAAGTCGTGGAACTCGTTGTAGCCGTCGATCAGCTCGGCCAGTTGCCCCAGGCGCTCCTCGCGGTTGCCGGCCAGCATCATCCACAGGTCTTGCACCGCTGGGCCCATGCGGCAATCGTCGAGGTCGACCACGTGGTACACCTCGTCACGGTGCATCAGGTTGCCGGGGTGCAGGTCGCCGTGCAGGCGAATGAGCTGGTGTGGTGTGCGAGCGTAGATGTCCTCCACCCGCTTGAGCAGATCGCGGGCCACGGACTCGAACGCCGGCAGCAGTTCACGCGGGACAAAATTACCCTCCAGCAAGGTGTTCAGCGAGGCGTGGCCAAAGTTGTCCACAGCCAGTGCCTCGCGGTGCTTGAACGGCTTGCTGGCGCCCACGGCATGCAGGCGGCCAAGTAACTGACCCAGGCGATACAACTGGTCGAGGTTGCCAGGCTCGGGGGCGTGGCCGCCGCGACGGGGGAACAGCGTGAAGCGGAAGCCCTTGTGTTCGAACAAGGTGCGGTCATCGTGCTGCAGGGGCGCAACCACCGGGACTTCGCAGTCGGCGAGTTCGGCCGTGAAGGCGTGTTCTTCGAGGATGGCTGCATCGCTCCAGCGGCCTGGGCGGTAGAACTTGGCAATCAGCGGCTGCGCGTCTTCGATGCCCACCTGGTACACGCGGTTCTCGTAGCTGTTCAGCGCCAGCACCCGCGCATCGCTGAGAAAGCCCAGGCTTTCCACTGCGTCCAGGACCAGGTCGGGGGTGAGGGTGTCGAAGGGGTGGGACATGGTGGCTCCGGAGGGTAAGCGGCGTGGGGCCATGGTAGCGCGTTATGCCTGTGCCGGCTTCTTCACAGGCAGGCCCACAATCTGCTCACCGCGTGGCCAGGCTATGCCGGTATCCCGATCAGCACATAGGACGGATGGAACTGCACCCGCACCGAACTGCCGGCCGCCACCTGCTGCCCAGCCAACCACTGCGCCTCTGCAATGGCACACAACGTCTGGCCATTCCCCAGCGCCAGCCTGACCTCGCTGGGGCCGTCATCCTCGGCCAGCACTTCTTCCACCGTCGCGCTCAAACAGTTACTGCCCCTCTCGGCTTCTTCCTCTTGCGCCAGTAAACGCACCCACCCGGCCTTTAGCAGTGCCACCACCATCGTTCCCGGTGTCAGCTCCAGGCGCGCCGTGCTGTCGTGGGTGATCAGCGCATCGATCTCCAGCCCGCCACCCAATGCCAGGCTGACGCGGTCATACCGGCCTTCAGGGCGCAGGCCGCTGACCTGGCCCTGCAACTGGTTGCGCGCACTGGTGCGCAGCATCAGGCGCCCGAGCAGGTCGAGGTCGCTGGATTCTTCGGCGGCTTCAAGGATTTGTGCCTGCAGGGCCTGCAGCCTTTGGTACAGGCGCAACACCCGCTCGCCTTCCGGCGACAAGTGCGCACCGCCACCGCCGCGGCCACCGGTGCTGCGCTTGACCAAGGGCTGGCTGGCCAGGTTGTTGAGCTCGTCGATGGCATCCCAGGCCGCCTTGTAGCTGATACCTGCGGCCTTGGCGGCGCGGGTGATCGAGCCTTGTTCGGCAATGTGCTGCAGCAGCGCGATGCGCTGTGGGCGGCGGGCGATGTGCTGGGTGAGAACGGGGGGTAGGGACATGGGTATTCCGTATACAAGGGTGCTTTACAAAGGGGCAGGTCGCGCCTGGTCATACATACCCCGGTTTGGGCGTACGTGCCAGGCAATACACATCCACCCGCCGCGCACCTGCCTTGCGCAGTGCCTGGGCGATAGCCTGCGCAGTGGCACCGGTGGTCAACACATCATCGACGATGGCGACATGCTTGCCTTCCAGTTTGCCCATGACCGCGAACGCCTGGCGCAAATTGCGCTGCCGTGCCTTGGCGCCCAGATGTTGCTGTGCCGGTGTCTCGCGTGTGCGGACCAGCAAACGCTCGTTGCAGGTTACCCCGACGTGCGACGACAACCACCGCCCAAGCATCCCCGCCTGATTGAACCCCCGCTCGCGTAGTCGACGCCTGGCCAAAGGCACAGGCAACAGCAGGTCAGGGCGAGGCAACCCTTCGGCATAGCGATACAGCAGCCCCTGCCCCAGCAGCTCAGCCATCAGGCGTCCCAAAGGCCATTGGCGATTGTGCTTGAAACGGCTAATCAACGTGTCCACCGGAAAACCGAAATGCCACAGGGCAATGACCTGATCGAAGGCCGGCAAGCAGCGGCCACACGGGGCGCAGGTCAAGCCGGCCATGGGCAAGGGCAGGGCGCAATGCCGGCACTGATCACCCAGCCAGGGCAGCGCCTGTTCGCAGGTAACGCACAGCGGGTAAGGCTGCTCGGCAGGCTCATCGCATAACAAGCACTTCTGATTAATAAGTGAGCACTTGTAAACCAGTCGCTTCCAGTGCAGTTGACAGTTCATAGGCCTTCCATGACTATGCGAGCTATCCGTGATGCGCTGGCGGGCTTTCCTGTCCCGGCGCCAGCTACAGCCTAAACAAGGAAACGCCGATGAGCGCCAGCACAACTGCAACAACACGTCACGATTGGGCCCTGGCCGAGGTCAAGGCGCTGTTCCAGCAACCGTTCAATGATTTGCTGTTCCAGGCGCAGACCGTGCACCGCGCGCACTTCGACCCCAACCGCGTGCAGGTTTCGACCTTGCTGTCGATCAAGACCGGCGCCTGCCCGGAAGATTGCAAATATTGTCCGCAGTCCGGCCACTACAACACCGGGCTGGAGAAACAGAAGCTGATGGAAGTGCAGAAGGTGCTGGAAGAAGCTGCCCGCGCCAAAGCCATCGGTTCTACCCGTTTCTGCATGGGGGCGGCGTGGAAGCACCCGTCGGCCAAAGACATGCCCTACGTGCTGGAGATGGTCAAAGGCGTCAAGGCCATGGGCCTGGAAACCTGCATGACCCTCGGCAAACTCGACCAGGAGCAGACCAAGGCCCTGGCCCACGCTGGTCTGGACTACTACAACCACAACCTCGACACCTCGCCGGAGTTCTACGGCAGTATCATCACCACACGTACCTACAGCGAGCGCCTGCAGACCCTGGCCTACGTACGCGATGCCGGGATGAAAATCTGCTCTGGTGGCATTCTGGGCATGGGTGAATCGCTGGATGACCGCGCCGGCCTGCTGATCCAGCTGGCCAACCTGCCGGAACACCCGGAGTCGGTGCCGATCAACATGCTGGTCAAGGTGGCCGGCACGCCGCTGGCTGAGGAAGAGGACGTCGACCCGTTCGACTTTATCCGTATGCTGGCCGTGGCCCGTATCCTCATGCCCAAGTCTCACGTGCGCCTGTCCGCCGGCCGCGAGCAGATGAACGAGCAGATGCAGGCCCTGGCCTTCATGGCGGGCGCCAACTCGATCTTCTACGGCGAAAAGCTGCTGACCACTGCCAACCCCCAGGCCGACAAGGACATGCAGCTGTTCGCACGCCTGGGCATCAAGCCCGAAGCGCGTGAAGAGCACGCCGACGAAGTGCACCAGGCAGCCATCGAGCAAGCGCTGGTCGAGCAGCGCAGCAGCGAGATGTTCTACGACGCCGCGACAGCCTGATATGGCTTTCGACCTGGCAGCGCGCCTGGCCGAACGGCGCGCCGCAGACCTGTATCGGCAGCGGCCATTGCTGGAAAGCCCGCAAGGGCCGGAAGTGGTGGTCGACGGCCAGCGGTTGCTGGCCTTCTGCAGCAATGACTACCTGGGCCTGGCCAACCACCCCGAGGTGATCGCCGCCTGGCAGGCCGGCGCCGAGCGCTGGGGTGTGGGTGGTGGTGCCTCGCACCTGGTGGTTGGCCACAGCACCCCGCACCATCAGGCTGAAGAGGCACTGGCTGAACTCACCGGCCGCCCGCGCGCCCTGTTGTTCTCCACCGGCTATATGGCCAATCTGGGCGCCATCACCGCGCTGGTGGGGCACGGCGACACGGTACTGCAAGACCGCCTCAACCATGCCTCGCTGCTGGATGGCGGGCTGCTCAGTGGTGCCCGCTTCAACCGCTACCTGCATAACGACCCGGCCAGCCTGGCCAGCCGCCTGGACAAGGCAGTCGGCAATACCCTGGTGGTGACCGATGGCGTATTCAGCATGGACGGTGACCTCGCCAACCTTCCGGCGCTGGCCGATGTCGCCCGTGCCCGCGGAGCCTGGCTGATGGTTGACGATGCCCATGGCCTGGGTACCTTGGGCGCACAGGGCGGCGGCATCGTCGAGCACTTTGGCCTGGGCGTGGATGACGTACCGGTGCTGATCGGCACGCTGGGCAAGGCTTGCGGCACTGCGGGCGCCTTTGTTGCTGGCAGCGAAGCGCTGATCGAGGCGTTGGTACAGTTCGCCCGCCCCTATATCTACACCACCAGCCAGCCACCGGCGCTGGCCTGCGCCACACTCAAGAGCCTGGAGCTGCTGCGCCGCGAAACCTGGCGTCGTGAGCACCTGGCAGCCTTGATTCGCCAGTTCCGAGAAGGCGCGCAGCAGATGGGGCTGCAATTGATGGATAGTCCGACGCCGATCCAGCCCATCGTCATCGGCGACAGTGCGCAGGCGTTGCGCCTGTCACGCCTGCTGCGTGAGCGCGGCTTGCTGGTGACGGCCATCCGTCCACCCACCGTGCCGGCTGGCAGCGCACGCCTGCGGGTAACCCTGAGCGCCGCACACAGCGAGGCGCAGGTGCAGCTATTGTTGAATGCATTGGCCGAGTGTTATCCACAGTTGGAGAACGCCGATGCGTAATCGACTTGTTCTATTGCCCGGCTGGGGCTTGGGAACTGCTGCGCTGGAGCCGCTGGCCGCTAGCCTGCGTGCCCAGGATGCCCGCCTGCAGGTAGAGCTGATGCCCCTGCCAGAACTGGCCCACAGCGATGTGCAGGCCTGGATCGACCATCTGGACCGCAAGCTGCCCAACAATGTCTGGCTGGGTGGCTGGTCACTGGGTGGCATGTTGGCCAGCGCGCTGGCGCACAAGCGTGGCGACCACTGCTGCGGGCTGCTGACCTTGGCCAGCAACCCCAGCTTCCTGGCCCGGCCAGATTGGCCCCATGGCATGGCCGAAGACACCTTCGGCACCTTCCTCGACGGCTGCCGCAACCACACCCAGGTCACCCTCAAGCGCTTCCGTACCTTGTGCAGCGACGGCGCCCTGCAGCCGCGCACCTTGTTGCGCCAGCTGGGTGTCGGCGTGCCGGATACCGACCCGTTGTACCTGGCTACTGGCCTTGAAGTGCTGGCCAAGCTGGACACCCGTGAAGCCTTGCAGGCCTATGGTGGCCCGCAACTGCACCTGTTCGCTGGCAGCGATGCGCTAGTGCCGGCAGAGGCGGCAAAGGCGTTGAGCGAGCTGTTGCCCGATGTAGAAGTGGGCCTGGTCGAAGACAGTTCCCACGCGTTCCTGCTGGAGTACCCGCAGGAGCTGGCGGCGGGCATCAAGAGTTTTCTGCATGAGAGTGGCGATGACTGACCTTTCCCGTCCGACCCTGCCCGGCGCATTGCCCGACAAGCGCCAGGTGGCGGCCTCGTTCTCCCGCGCCGCGGCCAGCTACGACAGCGTGGCGGCCCTTCAGCGTGCTGTAGGCTTGAGCCTGCTGGAGCAGTTGCCGGCAGGCCTGAAGCCGTCACACTGGCTGGACCTGGGCAGCGGCACCGGCCATTTCAGCCGCATGCTGGCCGAGCGTTTCGCCCAGGCCAGCGGCGTGGCGGTGGATATAGCCGAAGGCATGTTGCTTCATGCCCGTCATGTAAAGGGTGGAGCGCAGTATCACGTGGTTGGCGACGCCGAGCGTTTGCCGCTGTGCGATGGCAGCGTCGACCTGGTGTTTTCCAGCCTGGCGGTGCAGTGGTGCGATCAGTTCGCCAGTGTGCTGGCCGAGGCGCAGCGGGTGCTGCGCCCAGGTGGAGTACTGGCCTTCAGCAGCCTGTGCGTGGGCACCCTCGACGAACTGCGCGCCAGCTGGCAGGCGGTGGATGGCCTGGTGCATGTAAACCGCTTCCGCCGTTTCGAAGACTATCAGCGCCTGTGCGCAGCCAGCGGTTTTGAGCAGCTTGAGCTGGAGCGGTGCCCGCATGTGCTGCACTACCCGGATGTGCGCAGCCTGACCCACGAACTGAAGGCGTTGGGGGCGCACAATCTGAACCCTGGGCGACCTTCCGGCCTCACCGGCCGGGCGCGAATGCAGGGCCTGTTGCAGGCCTATGAGGCATTTCGCCAACCCGCGGGGCTGCCAGCCACCTATCAAGTGGTCTATGGTGTGTTGCGCAAGCCACTGGCGTAAGGGGAGCACGATGAGCCAGGCCTTTTTCATTGCGGGTACCGATACCGATGTCGGCAAGACCACCATCGCCGCTGGCCTGTTGCATGCGGCGCGTTTGCAGGGCATGAGCACACTGGGTGCCAAGCCGGTTGCCTCGGGCTGCACCATGACGCCGAAAGGTTTGCGCAATAGCGATGCCCTGGCGCTGATCGACGAAAGCACGGTCAAGCTGCCCTATGAGCAGGTCAATCCGTTTGCCTTCGAGCCTGCTATTGCCCCGCATGTGGCGGCGCGCGAGGCAGGGGTGACGCTGGCTGTGCCAGAACTGCTCGCGGCGATGCGCAATGTGCTGCAACAAAATGCCGACTTCACCCTGATAGAGGGGGCCGGTGGCTGGCGCGTACCGCTGTCGGGCCTGGAGAACCTGTCCGACCTTGCCGTTGCCCTGCGGTTGCCGGTGATTCTGGTGGTAGGCGTGCGGTTGGGTTGCATCAGCCATGCCTTGCTCAGCGCCGAAGCGATCGAGCGTGATGGGCTGCAGTTGGCGGGTTGGGTGGCAAACATCATCGAGCCGCGCACCTCACGCCTGGAAGAGAACCTGGCCAGCCTTGCAGAGCGCTTGCCGGCGCCTTGCCTGGGGCGGGTGCCCAAGCTCAAGCAGGCCAGTGCCGACATGGTGGCTGAGCATCTGCAGCTGGATCTGCTGGATTAGTGTGATGCAGGCCCGGCCTCTTCGCGGGTAAACCCGCTCCTACGAGGGGACGCATACCGTTGTGGGCGCGGGTTTACCCGCGAGGCGGCCAGTGCAGGAATACCCAAGGCCTATCAACTGGCATTGAGCCATTAGGGATTTAAACGGGCCTTTTCGCCCCTAGCCTGTTTTAATTGGGGCTGTTCGTCATCCAGCGTCAATGGAGTCCTGACATGGAAATCACCGGTAGCTCCGCCTACTACGCGGGCCTGAGCGCAATCCAGACCGGCCAGAACCGCGTCGATCAGGCCGCCAGCCAGATCGCCAACACCACTGCCGAACGTACCGCCACTAGCCAGTCCAGCGATTTTCAGGCCGAACGCCTGCGCGCGGTCGACCGCAGCCAGCAGATGGACCTGGCCACCAGTGTCGTGCAACAGGCGGTGGGCAAGACCGAAGTCGAGCTTGGCGCGAAGGTCGCCAAGGCATCCGACGAAATGCTTGGCCGGATCATCGACACCTACGCCTGAACACTTGCGTCATCCCCTATTTCAGCGCCTGCCCTTGTAGGAGCGGGCTTGCCCGCGAATGCGTCCGATCAGACAACAATTTTGTCTGGTCGGGCCTCTTCGCGGGCAAGCCCGCTCCTACAAGGGTTTGTGCCATGGCATGACTGATTTGCCATTTTTCGTGGCGTAAATGGCACCATAGTCCATCCTTGACAGAAAGCTGAGCTAAACGTAAGTTTCAAACAACTGTTTGATCGGCTTCCGCCAAGCGCGGGTCACCCCACAGAACTCACCTAGAGGTTCATCGCAATGCCTGACTACAAAGCCCCCTTGCGTGATATCCGCTTCGTTCGCGACGAGCTGCTTGGCTATGAGGCGCACTATCAGAGCCTGCCGGGCTGCCAGGACGCCACGCCCGACATGGTCGACGCGATCCTTGAAGAAGGCGCGAAGTTCTGTGAGCAGGTGTTGTCGCCGTTGAACCGCGTGGGTGACCAGGAAGGCTGCACCTGGAGCGAATCGGGGGTGAAAACCCCAACCGGCTTCAAGGAAGCCTACCAGCAGTTCGTCGAAGGCGGCTGGCCGAGCCTGGCACATGACGTCGAGCATGGCGGCCAAGGCCTGCCAGAGTCGCTGGGCCTGGCCCTGAGCGAAATGGTCGGTGGCTCGAACTGGTCGTGGGGTATGTACCCAGGCCTGTCGCATGGCGCGATGAACACTATTTCTGCGCATGGCACTGCCGAGCAGCAGCACACCTACCTGACCAAGCTGGTGTCCGGCGAGTGGACCGGCACCATGTGCCTGACCGAACCGCACTGCGGTACCGACCTGGGCATGCTGCGCACCAAGGCCGAGCCACAGGCCGACGGCAGCTACAAAGTGTCGGGCACCAAGATCTTCATTTCGGCCGGTGAGCACGACATGGCCGACAACATTGTCCATATCGTCCTGGCCCGCCTGCCGGACGCACCGGCCGGTACCAAGGGGATTTCGCTGTTCATCGTGCCGAAGTTCCTGCCCAACGCCGAGGGAGGCGTGGGCGAGCGCAACGGCGTGAGCTGCGGCTCGATCGAACACAAGATGGGCATCCACGGTAACGCTACCTGCGTCATGAACTTCGATGCTGCCACCGGCTACCTGATCGGCCCAGCCAACAAAGGCCTGAACTGCATGTTCACCTTCATGAACACTGCTCGCCTGGGTACCGCGCTGCAAGGCCTGGCCCACGCCGAGGTGGCGTTCCAGGGTGGCCTGAAGTACGCCCGTGAGCGCCTGCAGATGCGTTCCCTGACCGGTCCGAAAGCACCGGACAAGGCCGCTGACCCGATCATCGTCCATCCCGACGTGCGCCGCATGCTGCTGACCATGAAGGCCTTCGCCGAAGGCAATCGCGCGATGGTGTACTTCACTGCCAAGCAGGTGGACATCGTCAAGTACAGCCAGGACGAAGAAGAGCGCAAGAAGGCTGATGCCCTGCTGGCGTTCCTGACCCCGATCGCCAAGGCATTCATGACCGAAGTCGGTTTCGAAGCCGCCAACCACGGCGTACAGATCTACGGTGGCCATGGCTTCATCGCCGAATGGGGCATGGAGCAGAATGTGCGCGACAGCCGTATCTCCATGCTGTACGAAGGCACTACCGGTATTCAGGCCCTCGACCTGCTCGGTCGCAAAGTGCTGATGACTCAGGGCGAAGCACTGAAGGGCTTCACCAAGATCGTGCACAAGTTCTGCCAGGCGCAGGAAGGTAACGAAGCGGTCAAGGAGTTCGTCGAACCGCTGGCGGCCATCAACAAGGAGTGGGGCGAGCTGACCATGAAAGTGGGCATGGCTGCCATGAAGGACCGTGAAGAAGTGGGTGCGGCTTCGGTCGATTACCTGATGTACTCCGGCTATGCCTGCCTGGCTTACTTCTGGGCCGACATCGCCCGTCTGGCCGCCGAGAAACTGGCAGCCGGTACCAGCGAGGAGGCGTTCTACACCGCCAAGCTGCAGACTGCCCGCTTCTACTTCCAGCGCATCCTGCCACGTACCCGTACCCATGTGGCGACCATGCTGTCGGGCGCCAACAACCTGATGGCGATGGACGAAGAGCACTTCGGCCTGTCGTACTGATACTGGCGCTGTAGCCAAAACCCGCCTGCCCTGACCGGCAGGCGGGTTTTTTTGTCTTCAGGTTCAGCGTGGTCCCTCGTAGGAGCGGGTTTACCCGCGAAAGGGCCGGCCCTGCTGACCAATCTCGATCAGCCGTTCACCGTTGCCGGCGCTACCGTATTCGCGGGTAAACCCGCTCCTACCACGGTGGTGGACACACATCAGGGGTTGGACACAGGCCGTCGTGTAGGAGCGGGTTCACCCGCGAAGAGGCCGTGCCTGCTGGCCAATCTCCATCAGCCGTTCACCGTTGCCGGCGCTACCGTATTCGCGGGTAAACCCGCTCCTACAAGGCTCGCGTGGCGGCCGGAAGTTCGTTCATCCAACCGCAAATTCAACTGTTCCAGTGCACTGCCGATGAAGTGAGGGCACAATGCCATTATGAATCTGCCGGGTTGGAGATTACCCTTGTTTCGTTTTAACGCTGTTCGCGCAAGCCACTTCCTGCCGTCGCTGTTCTTGTTGCTGGCAGGGCTCGCCGCAGCCTATGTGAGAGACCTCAGCGTCTTTTTCACATCGCTGTTCAATGTCCTGCCTACCTTGGTTCTACTACTGGGCGGCGCCTACTGCGCGGTTTATCGCCGCCAGCGTGAGCTGTTCCTGATGCTGACGGTGTACATCGCCTACTTCCTGCTCGATACCCAGACCGACTTCTACCGTGACCATGGCCGCGTGCGTGAGGACGCCGCGGTGATCTTCCACCTGGTCTGCCTGTTGCTGCCGGCGCTGTTCGGGCTGTACGGCGCCTGGCAGGAGCGCACGCACCTGCTGCAGGACCTGGTCGCCCGCGGTGCCGTACTGTTTGCCGTGGGCAGTGTGGCGGTGGCCCTCCAGCAAAGCTACCCCGAGGCGTTGCTGACCTGGTTGGCGGAGATCCGCTGGCCGGCTTTGCATGGCCACTGGATGAGCCTGATCCAGATGGTCTACCCACTGTTCCTGGGTGTGTTCATTCTGCTGGTGGTGCAGTACCTGCGTGCACCCCGGCCGCTGCACGCTGCGCAGTTGATCGGCCTGCTGGGCATTTTCTGGATGCTGCCGCAAACCTTCATCCTGCCGTTTACCTTGAACATCATGTGCAGCCAGGTAATGTTGATGATCGCCGCAGCCGTGGCGCACGAGGCTTATCAGATGGCCTTCCGTGACGAGCTGACTGGCCTGCCGGGGCGTCGTGCGCTGAACGAGCGCATGCAGCGCCTGGGGCGTAACTATGTGATCGCCATGACCGATGTCGACCACTTCAAGAAATTCAACGACACCCACGGCCACGATGTCGGTGACCAGGTGCTGCGGTTGGTCGCCAGCCGCTTGTCCAAGGTCACCGGCGGTGGCCGCGCCTACCGTTATGGCGGGGAGGAGTTCGCCCTGGTGTTCGCCGGCAAGACTGCCGCGGAATGCGTGCCGCATGTGGAAGCCGTGCGTGAAGTGATCGCCAATTACGTGATGCACCTGCGCGATCAGCACAACCGCCCGCAGGACGATACCGCCGGGCGCCAGCGCCGGGCGGGCAGCGCCGGCGGCACGGTCTCGGTCACCATCAGTATCGGCGTGGCCGAGCGCCAGGCCGATCATCGAAACCCCGAGGCGGTGCTGAAATCCGCCGACCAGGCGCTTTACAGTGCCAAAGGCGCGGGGCGAAATTGTGTCATGGTGCATGGGCGACAATCACAGCGTGGGGCAGTGCGCACGGCGTGACCAGTCGAGACTATGCAGTCGATTGATGACCCTATGTCTCGCAAAAGTTGTTCGGTTACACTGCCAGTAACCCCAGTGTCGCGGTTCCCCGAGACCGCCCCGACCCGACTAGCGAGAGGTTGTCATGGCTGACTATAAAGCGCCGCTGCGCGACATGCGCTTCGTACTGAATGAAGTCTTCAACGTGGCCGAGCAGTGGACGCAGTTGCCCGGGCTGGCCGAGGTTGTCGATGCCGACACGGCCATGGCCGTGCTGGAAGAAGCCGGCAAGGTCACCGCCAGGACCATTGCGCCGCTCAGCCGCGCCGCCGACGAAGAGGGCTGCCACTGGGACAACGGCGCGGTACGCACCCCAGCCGGTTTCATCGAGGCCTACAACACCTACGCCGAAGGCGGCTGGGTGGGCGTGGGCGGCGACCCGCTGTTCGGCGGTATGGGTATGCCCAAGGCCATCTCGGCCCAGGTCGAGGAAATGGTCAACGCGTCCAGCCTGGCTTTCGGCCTGTACCCGATGCTGACCGCCGGCGCCTGCCTATCGATCAACGCCCACGCCAGCGAGGCCTTGAAGGAAAAATACCTTCCGAACATGTATGCCGGCGTTTGGGCCGGCTCCATGTGCCTGACCGAGCCGCATGCCGGTACTGACCTGGGCATCATCCGCACCAAGGCCGAGCCCCAGTCTGATGGCAGCTACAAGGTCAGCGGTACCAAGATTTTCATCACGGGTGGCGAACACGACCTGACCGAGAACATCATCCATCTGGTGCTGGCCAAGTTGCCGGATGCACCGGCGGGGCCGAAAGGTATTTCGCTGTTCCTGGTGCCGAAATTCCTGGTCAATGAAGACGGTAGCCTCGGCGCGCGGAACCCGGCCACCTGCGGCTCGATCGAGCACAAAATGGGCATCCAGGCTTCGGCTACCTGTGTGATGAACTTCGACGAAGCTGTCGGCTACATCGTCGGTGAGCCGAACAAAGGCCTGGCGGCCATGTTCACCATGATGAACTACGAGCGCCTGGGCGTTGGCATTCAAGGCCTGGCGTCGGCCGAGCGCTCCTACCAGAACGCCGTGGAGTACGCCCGCGATCGCCTGCAAAGCCGTGCCCCGGCCGGCCCACAAGCCAAGGACAAGGCTGCCGACCCGATCATCGTCCACCCGGACGTGCGTCGCATGCTGTTGACCATGAAGGCGCTGATCGAAGGTGGCCGCGCATTCTCCACTTATGTGGCCATGCAACTGGACAGTGCCAAGTACAGCGAAGACGCCAGCGTGCGCAAACGCAGCGAAGAGCTGGTGGCACTGTTGACGCCGGTGGCGAAGGCCTTCCTCACCGACCTGGGCCTGGAGTGCGCAGTGCACGGCCAGCAGGTATTTGGCGGGCATGGTTACATTCGTGAGTGGGGGCAGGAGCAGTTGGTGCGCGACGTGCGCATTACCCAGATCTACGAAGGTACCAATGGCATCCAGGCCCTCGACCTGATGGGGCGTAAAGTGGTGGCCAGCGGCGGGGCATACTACAAGCTGTTCTCTGACGAGATTCGTCAGTTCATTACCGGTGCAGGCAGCGAACTGGACGAATTCGCCAAGCCACTGGGCGCTTCGCTCGACCAGCTCGACGGGTTGACCGAGTGGGTACTGCAACAGGCCAAGGGCAACCCGAATGAAATTGGCGCGGCTTCGGTCGAGTACCTGCATGCCTTTGGCTATGTTGCCTATGGCTACATGTGGGCACTGATGGCGCGGGCGGCCCAGGCGGGCGAGGGGGATGCGCCGTTCTATTCGGGCAAGCTGGGTACGGCGCGGTTCTACTTCGCGCGGTTGCTGCCACGGGTGGATTCGCTGGTGGCTTCGGTGAAGGCGGGAAGTGAGTCGCTGTACCTGCTGGATGCCGAGCAGTTCTGATCGATTTCTGGGGCTGCTGCGCAGCCCAATCGCGACGCAAGGCCGCTCCCACAGGTATCGCCTAAGTTTGGATATGTGGGCCTTGCGTCGCGATTGGGCCGCAAAGCGGCCTCAGCCATCGCATATCTGTGAATGAACTCCCTGTGTAAGCTTTTTCCTACACGACGCGGTGACTTTTCACCACTGTTCTAAGATTGGATCCACGGTTAATCTTTACCACATGGACGTTGCGCAGGAAGCGCATAGGACAGATCAAGGATGACGACGAAGGACCACCTGCCAGGATGGCGGGGCGATACGGATGTCACAGGGAAACAGTCTGGAAAACCCCGCTTCGGCGGGGTTTTCTTTATGTGCGTGTTTTAGGCCAGCACATCCAGCGGTGATGCCCCCAGCAGGCGGGCGTCCGTCTCTTCCTCAAGCAATGTGCGCAGCAGCTCTACAGAGGCCTGCTGGCGCTGGGCATCGCGAAATACCAGGCCAACCTTCAATGGCACGCGCGGCTCGCTCAACGGCTTCCACAGCAGCCCCTGATCATCTTCGGCGGCCTCCTTGGCGCGCCCCGGCAGAATGGTAGCCAGCGCCGTGTGCGCGAGGCTATCGAGAATCCCTGCCATATTGTTCATCTCTGCCTGCACCTGCGGCCGTCGGCCTTGGCTGGCCAGCTGCGCCTGCCAGATCTGGCGGATCTGGAACTCTTCGCCCAGCATCAGCATGGGCAACTCGGCGGCCTGACGGATGGACACCTTCTTGAAGTCCTTCAGCGGGTGGGTATCGGGTATGACCAGTTGCAGCTCATCTTCGTACAACAGCAGGCCATGCAGCCCTGGCTGGCGCGGCGGCAAGTAGCTGATGCCGATGTCCAGGTTGCCGTTGAGCAGGCGCCGTTCGATCTCCATCCCCGACAACTCGTAAATCTGCACGACCAGGTGAGGTTGAGCCTTGCGCAGCCGTTCAAGCAGCTGCGGTATCAGGCTTGGCCGCACGGTCTGCAATACACCGATAGCCAAGGTGCGCAGCGACTGGCCCTTGAAGTTGCGCATAGCCTCGTGGGCGCGCTGCAGGCCGTCGAGCAACGGCAGGGCATGGTTGTACAAGGTGTGGGCGGCCAGGGTCGGCAGCAAGCGTTTGTTGCTGCGCTCGAACAGGCTCAGGTCGAGGCTGTGCTCCAATTGGCGAATCTGCTGGGAAAGCGCCGGCTGTGACAGCGACAGGCGTTCGGCGGCACGGCCTACGTGGCCTTCTTCGTACACCGCGACGAAATAACGCAGTTGGCGGAAATCCATAAGCAACACTTATCAAAAATGCTGGAAAAACGAAATGGTCGAAAACCCTGCTGAAGCCTAGTCTATCGCCGTATTCCAAAGGGTTACAGCGATGATTCGGTCGATTGTTACCCCGGATGAAAAACACTTTTGATAGGAAAGGCAAAATATCGAGTGCCGGCACCAAGACCGCACCGTGGCTGCCCTTTACCGTGATTGGTTGGAGCCCTTGATGAACCTGTTCAACCTGCGCCGCTCGGCTCCTGCCGCCGCCGCCGAGCCCAAGCGTGCGCCGGTGATCGTGCCGCACGCGTCTGAGCTGTCGCCTGAGCGCCTGATGCCCGGCGCCGAACGTGCAGCGCAGGTATTCGTGCGTGGCCAGGGCTCGTGGTTGTGGGACAACGAAGGGCATGCCTACCTGGACTTCACTCAGGGCGGTGCGGTCAACAGCTTGGGCCACAGCCCCAGCGTGCTGGTCAAAGCGTTGGGCAACCAGGCTCAGGCGTTGATCAACCCAGGCTCGGGCTTCCACAACCGTGGCCTGCTGGGGCTGGTCAACCGGCTGTGTCAGAGTACCGGCAGTGACCAGGCCTACCTGCTCAACAGCGGTGCCGAGGCCTGTGAAGGGGCGATCAAGCTGGCGCGTAAGTGGGGCCAGCTGCACCGCAATGGCGCCTATCACATCATTACTGCCAGCCAAGCCTGCCATGGCCGTAGCCTGGGCGCGCTGTCAGCGTCCGACCCGTTGCCGTGCAATCGCTGCGAACCTGGCCTGCCGGGTTTCAGCAAGGTGCCGTTCAATGACCTGGCGGCGCTGCACGCCGAGGTGGATTCACGCACCGTGGCAATCATGCTCGAGCCGATACAGGGCGAGGCGGGCGTTATTCCCGCTACTCAGGAATACCTCAAGGGTGTGGAAACGCTCTGCCGCGAACTGGGCATCCTGCTGATCCTTGATGAGGTGCAGACCGGTATTGGTCGCTGTGGTGCGCTGCTGGCCGAGGAGCTCTATGGCGTGCGTGCCGACATCATCACCTTGGGCAAGGGCCTGGGGGGCGGCGTGCCGCTGGCCGCCTTGTTGGCGAGGGGCAAGGCATGCTGCGCCGAGCCTGGTGAGCTGGAAGGCAGCCATCACGGCAACGCGCTGATGTGCGCCGCCGGCCTGGCGGTGCTGGACAGCGTGCTGGAACCTGGCTTTCTGGCCCAGGTACAGGACAACGGTCGTCACCTGCGTGAAGGCCTTAGCCGCCTGACCGGGCGCTATGGTCAGGGTGAAGTGCGCGGTCACGGGCTGCTATGGGCCCTGCAACTGAAAGAAAACCTGGCTCGCGAACTGGTGGCTGCGGCCCTGCACGAAGGCCTGCTGCTCAACGCGCCGCAAGCGGATGTAGTGCGCTTTTCACCGGCGCTGACTGTGAGCAAAGGCAACATCGACGAAATGCTGCTGCGCCTGGCGCGCGCTTTCGCCCGCCTGCATGCCCAGCAGCAGGCCCGTCGCGAAATGCCGGCGTAGCGGCCTGGCAAAGAATTCAACGAACCGTCTGGCGTTCCTGCGCATCGCCCCTGGCCTGTTTCATTCGGCCCGGGGCGTTTTTTTTTGCCTGTGGAACCTCTACGGCTGGGAGCTAGTCTTTGATGTAACCCTTCAGGAGAGACTCGCATGGACTTTATTCGCATCATCATCGCCATTCTTCTGCCACCGCTGGGCGTGTTTCTGCAGGTGGGGTTTGGCGGGGCGTTCTGGCTGAATATTCTGCTGACCTTGCTGGGGTACATTCCGGGGATCGTGCATGCGGTATACATCATCGCCAAGCGCTGACACAGGCAGAGACTCGCCCCTGCAGGAGCAGCGCAAGGTCGCTCCTGCTCGGGGCGCCTGGAACTATTGCGCCAACACCCGGCAATAGAATTTCCACTCTTCTTCCAAGGCATGCGCCAGGTTCTCCGCCTTGCGGAACCCGTGCCGCTCCTGCGCATAAAAATGCCCTTCAGCGTCGATCCCGTTGGCCTGTAGCGCCGCCAACATGGCGCGTGTCTGCTCCGGCACTACCACCGCATCCAGCTCACCCTGGAAGAAAATCACCGGCACCTTGATGCGCTGCGCATGCAGCAGCGGCGTGCGCTGGCGATAGCGTTCAGTGTCGCGCTGCGGGTCGCCGATCAGCCAGTCCAGGTAATCGCCCTCGAACTTGTGGGTGGCACGGCCCAGGGCTATCGGGTCGCTGACCCCGTACAGGCTGGCGCCGGCGCGAAACACGTCTTGGAACGCCAAAGCGCACAGGGTGGTGTAGCCCCCGGCGCTGCCGCCGCGGATGAACGCCTTGCGTTTGTCGACCACGCCCTGAGCCGCCAGGTATTCGACTACCGCGCAGGCATCGGCCACATCGCTCTCGCCCCAGCGCTGGTGCAGTGCCTGGCGGTATTCCCGACCATAGCCGGTGCTGCCCCGGTAGTTGAGGTCGGCCACGGCAAAGCCGCGCTGGGTCCAATACTGGATACGCGGGTCGAGCACGGGATAACAGGCTGAGGTTGGCCCGCCGTGGATGAACACCACCAGCGGTGCGGCGCCTTGCGGCTGCGCTGGCGGGTAGAAGAAACCATGGGCCTGCTCGCCGCCACTGTCGTAATGGATCGGCTGCGGCAGGCTGATTTGCCCTGCCGGCAGCATTTCGGCACCACCGGCCAGCACGCGTACTTCATGGTTGCTGCGGTCAATGGCAATGACTGCCGGGGGGCTGATGGGCGACGCGGCGATGGCATACAGGTGTTCGCTGTCCATGGCCAGGCTGCGAAAGCGTGTGTAGGCACTGGCGAAACGCTCCATACGGCCATCTTCACCACGCAGCCCCAATTGCCCGAAGCCGTCTTCGAACCAGCTGGCCAGGTAGCTTTGCGGGCCCAGTGCCAACCAGGTACAGGTGCCCAATTGCCAAGGCGCAGCAGCATGGTCTGCCGGTGCGGCAGGCAACGCCTGCCATTGGCCATCGACCTCACCCCAGGGTTGCCAGAAACCATTGCGGTCGGACAGGCAGTAGAGCCGACCTTCGGCATCGAAGCGTGGTTGTTGCAGCGATTCTTCTGCGGCGGCTACACATTGCGCCGGCCCCCAGTGGCCGCTGGCATCGCGCGCGCGATACATCAGCCGGGTGACGGTCCAGGGCTGCGCCGGGCGGTCCCATTCGATCCACGCCAGGCGCTGGCCATCGGCACTGACGGCAGGCGAGGCGTAGAAGTCGGCGCCCTCGGCGAGCACCTGGCGGCTGCTGTTACCCAGAGCGACCAGGCGGTGCTCTACCTGCTCGGCATGGCGCTCTTCGACGGCCAGCACCTGGCCGTCGTGCCACTGCACATCGCCGTAGCGGCAGCTGACATCCTGAGTCAGCGCACGCGGTAGCGAATCGTCCAGCGGCTGGGTGTAGACCTGCTGGTCCTTTTCGTTGACGAACACCAGCCCGTCGCCACCCAGGCAGAAGCTGCCGCCGCCGTACTCATAGACCCGGCTGCGTACGCTGAAGCCGTCCGGAGTCAGGCAGCGGGCCTGGTAGTGCAGCCAGTGCCAGATACGGCACGCTCCATCGGCCGGGCGGAATTCGTTCCAGAACAGCCCGTCGGCACTGACCTTGAGTTCGGCGAAGTCGGTGCCGGCGGCAACCGCCTGGGCCGCGCTGAACTCAGCCGCGGGCGATGACACGGGAGTTTCGATCATTGCGGAAGGTCATCTGTTCGATCGCGAGCTGGGCGGTTTCTGCCTCCTCGCGGGCCTTGAGGATGATGCCGTGCTCGGTCGATTTGGCGCACACCGGGTCTGCGTTGCTGGCATCGCCGGTCAGCATGAAGGCCTGGCAGCGACAGCCGCCGAAGTCCTTTTCTTTCTCGTCGCAGGAGCGGCAAGGTTCGCGCATCCACTCATAGCCACGGAAGCGGTTGAAACCGAACGACTCATACCAGATATGGTGCAAGTCGTGGTCGCGTACATTCGGAAACTGCACGGGCAGCTGGCGGGCGCCGTGGCAGGGCAAGGCGGTACCGTCCGGGGTGATGGTGAGGAACAGGTTGCCCCAGCCGTTCATGCAGGCCTTGGGGCGCTCTTCGTAGTAGTCAGGGGTAACGAAAATCAGCTTGCACGGGTTGCCCTCGGCCTTGAGCTTGTCCCGGTATTCGTTGGTGATACGTTCTGCCCGCTCGAGCTGCGCGCGGGTTGGCAGCAGCCCAAGGCGGTTGAGGTGCGCCCAGCCATAGAACTGGCACGTGGCGAGCTCGACAAAGTCGGCCTCCAGGGCAATGCACAACTCGATGATGCGGTCGATCTTGTCGATGTTGTGCCGATGGGTGACGAAGTTGAGCACCATCGGGTAGCCATGGGCTTTTACCGCGCGGGCCATTTCCAGCTTCTGTGCAAAAGCCTTTTTCGAGCCGGCCAGCAGGTTGTTCACCTGCTCGTCGCTGGCCTGGAAGCTGATCTGGATATGGTCCAGGCCGGCCTTCTTGAAGTCGGCGATGCGCGCCTCGGTCAGGCCAATGCCCGAGGTGATCAGGTTGGTGTAGTAACCCAGGCGGCGGGCCTCTGCGATCAGCTGGGCAAGGTCCTGGCGTACCAGCGGTTCGCCGCCGGAAAAACCGATTTGTGCGGCGCCCATTTCCCGCGCTTCAGCCATGACCTTGAACCACTGTTCGGTGCTCAGCTCCTGGCCCTGGGCGGCGAAGTCCAGTGGGTTGGAGCAGTAAGGGCACTGCAGCGGGCAGCGGTAGGTCAGTTCGGCCAGCAGCCACAGCGGCAGGCCGACCTCGGGCGTGGGCGGCAACTCAGGCGAGGACGATCCAGTGTTCGGCACGGGCCACCTCCATGAACTGCTCGATGTCATCGGCCACTTCCGGGACACCGGGGAATTGCTGTTCGAGTTCGCTGATGATCGCTGCCACGTCACGCTGGCCGTCGATCAGGCCACCGATCAGGCTCGCGCTGTCGTTGAGCTTGATCATGCCTTCGGGGTACAGCAACACATGGCCCTTTTGCGCCGGCTCGTACTGGAAGCGGTAGCCGGGGCGCCAGTTGGGTACCTGGTTACGGTCGAAACTCATAGGGTGATTCCCTTGTGCCACACCCGTTCCTGGGTGACGGAGTGATAGGGTGGGCGGTTCAGTTCGTAGGCCATGCTCATGGCATCGAGCATACTCCAGAGGATATCCAGCTTGAACTGCAGTATCTCCAGCATACGCTCCTGGCCCGCACGGGTGGTGTAGTGCTGCAGGGTAATCGCCAGGCCGTGTTCCACATCGCGTCGCGCCTGGCCCAGGCGGGTACGGAAATACTCATAGCCGGCGGGGTCGATCCACGGGTAGTGTTGCGGCCAGCTGTCCAGGCGTGACTGGTGGATTTGTGGGGCGAACAGCTCGGTCAGCGAGCTGCTGGCGGCTTCCTGCCAGCTGGCGCGGCGGGCGAAGTTGACGTAGGCGTCCACGGCAAAGCGCACGCCTGGCAATACCAGTTCTTGCGAGCGCAATTGGTCCGGGTCCAGCCCGACAGCCTGGCCCAGGCGCAGCCAGGCTTCGATGCCGCCATCCTCGCCGGGAGCACCATCGTGGTCGAGCAGGCGCTGGATCCACTCGCGGCGCACTTCGCGGTCCGGGCAGTTGGCCAGGATCGCGGCATCCTTCATCGGGATGTTGACCTGGTAGTAGAAGCGGTTGGCTACCCAGCCCTGGATCTGCTCGCGGGTGGCGCGCCCCTGGTACATCGCCACGTGGTACGGGTGATGGATGTGGTAATAGGCGCCCTTGGCGCGCAGGGCCTGCTCGAATTCGGCAGGGGACATTGGCAGTGCGTCGCTCATTCGGCTGGCTCCTGTAGAACGATTATCTGGCCGGGCACATCCCTCTCCCTTGTGGGAGCGGGCGTGCCCGCGAACACCGGCGAAGCCGGTGCCATGGACCGTGTTGGCTTTTTCGCGGGCATGCCCGCTCCCACAGGGTCTGGTGTCGCCTCACAGACTGTTTTACAACGCGATGCTCATGCCATCGAAGGCAACTTCGACGCCTCGGCGCAGGACTTCGGCGCGCTCGGGTGAGTCTTCGTCGAGAATCGGGTTGGTGTTGTTGATGTGGATAAGTACCTTGCGCTGGCGCGGGAAGCCGTCGAGCACTTCCAGCATGCCGCCAGGGCCGTTCTGGGCCAGGTGACCCATCTCGCGGCCGGTGCGGGTGCCCACGCCACGGCGCTGCATTTCGTCGTCTTCCCACAGGGTGCCGTCGACCAGCAGGCAGTCGGCACCGTGCATCATCGCCAGCAGCTTTTCGTCTACCTGGCCCAGGCCCGGGGCGTAGAACAGCTTGCCGCCGGTGCGGGTGTCTTCGACCATCAAACCCAGGTTATCGCCCGGGTGCGGGTCGAAGCGGTGTGGCGAATAAGGCGGCGCGGCGCTGCGCAGGGGGAAGGGGGTGAACTTGAGGTTGGGGCAGGCGTCGATCACGAAGCTGCCTTCCAGCTCGATACGGTTCCACTGCAGGCCACCGTTCCAGTGGCTGAGCATGTTGAACAGCGGGAAACCGGTGGTCAGGTCCTGGTGGACCATGTCCGTGCACCACACCTGATGCGGGCAGCCTTCGCGCAGGCTGAGCAGGCCGGTGGTGTGGTCGATCTGGCTGTCCAGCAGGACGATGGCGTTGATACCGGTGTCGCGCAGTGCCCGGGCCGGCTGCATCGGCGCAAAGGCCTGCAGTTGGGCGCGGATGTCGGGCGAGGCATTGCACAATATCCAGTGCACACCGTCGTCGGACAGGGCGATGGATGACTGGGTGCGCGCCGTGGCTTTCAGGGTGCCATCACGGTAGCCCTTGCAGTTGACGCAGTTGCAGTTCCACTGCGGGAACCCGCCACCGGCGGCGGAGCCGAGAACCTGGATGTACATGGCCACTCTCTATGCAGAAACCGGATCGGAAAAACGAAAACGCCCCGGCAGGCCGAGGCGTGAAACCCTAAGCCTGGCTTAGCGGTTAGCGAAGTACATGGTGACTTCGAAGCCGATACGCAGGTCAGTGTATGCAGGTTTGGTCCACATGGAATTACTCCTTCCGAATGAGGGTTGGGTTGTTCAGCTACTACTTGGGTACCGCCATGCGTTGGCAGTTCCGTGAAAACGGGATTGCGCTATCTTACAAGAAAAATTTGAACCGGAAGGTTAATTATTCGAGAAGCGCCGTTGCAGTTCGCGTAATAATCATCGATTTTCGCCCTGCCAGGAAGTGTCTGGCGCGGCAGCGTTGGCCAAACATAGCCAAGCGGAACCTGGGTTGAGCAGGTCGCTCAGCAGGTGGTCCAGATCCGTCTGCCGCGTAGTCAGGATAGACCTGCGCAGCACATCCAGCCGATCGGCTTGTGTGGCCAAGTGTGTCTGCCACGCCCATTCGGCGACATCGGCATTGGCCATGGCGGGTTCGTCGAATTGCCCAGCCAACGCCTGGCTAGCGGCCGGGTCAAGGGTGACGCCATGGCGCAGCAGGCTGAGCAGGTGGTCGAGCACCTGTGCCTGACCGGTGTGGGGGGATTGCACGCCGAACAACAGCCCACCGACCCCCTCGACCTGACGAAAGGCGCTGAACACCGCGTAGCCGAGTTGCAAGTCTACCCGCAGGCGCTGGTAAACCGGCCCTTGCAGCAATTGGGCTAACAGGCGGCCCGCGGCCTCTTTTGCCGCCGGCAACGGGCAGAACAGCAGCAGGGCATGTTCGCTGCCTGGCACTTGGGCATGCTGCCAGCGGTGGTTGGCCCATGACGGCAGGGGGCCAGGCCGCGAGCCTTGCCCAGGGCACTGCAACAGCGCGGTGCCCAAGGCGTTTAGCGCGGTATCCTCGAAGCCTGCAGCCATGCCATGCCACTCGGTGTTCAGCCACAGGGTGTCAAGTTGCTGCTGGGTAAGCGTGCAGGCAGGCACCACTGCGGGCAGGCTACCCCGTACCGCGTCTGGCAGTTGCTTGAGCAGGGCCCTGATGGGGATCAGGGCCGGGGGCAGCGCCGTGCAGGGCAGCCAGCAACTGGCAGGTGGCTTGAGCATCAAGGCCAAGGCTTGTTCCACTGCCCGCAGCACTGCTGCTGGCAGGCCGGCGCAGCGCAACTGCCAGTATTCTCCGGCGCTGCTGTACTGCAGTTGCACGGAGGCGCGGTCACAGCGTTCCTGCAGTGGTGCCAGGGCCAGTTCCAGCACACGCTGTAGCTGCTGGCGCAAAGGCGAAGGTACATACCAGCGCAGGTACAGCGCAGCGTATTGGCGCGCGGGCGGGAGCTGGTCACTGATCTTCAGCGCTGCCGGCAGCGGCTGCGCCTTGGCATGGGGCAGGTCAGCCTTCAGCAATGGATCGACTGGCAAAAGCTGCCAATCGCCATGGTCGCCACCTGGCAGGCTTTCCAGCAGGGCGCCAAGCGCCTGCAACCCTTGGGCATCCAGCCTGGCGAACGGCTGGCCTGTGCTGTCCCGGCGTGCCAGCTCGAGCGCGCTGGCACTGTGCGCACGGCTGTGCTGCAACAGGCCGAATTGGTGGTTCAACTGTTCGCGGTCGGCCTGGCGGATGAACCTGAACCAACCTTGCAGCAGGGCGCTGGCTTCGTCCGGGCAAGCGTCGGCACTGAGCTTCAGGTCAAGGTGCCACAGCAGCTGACCGGCGAACGCATACAGCCTTTCGGCCGTGAAACGTTGTAGCCAGTCACGCTCGCGAAGCGCGCCCAGCCAGGTACCTGGGCGGCTGTCCTCCAGGTAAGCGATCAGCAGTTCCAGGGCGTGCTCGGCGCCGCTGGGGAGGCCTTGGTGAGTGAAGGTCAGGGAGCTAGCGATTGCTGGCAGTGGCGGCGGCGGCATTTGCGGCACGCGCTCACCTGCGGCGAACAGTTCGGCATGCTGCCGGGCAAGGTGTTCAAGTTCATCCAGCGGCTGCGGACCGCAAAGGCTCAGGCAGATCTGGCCGCCTTGGTAGAAGCGCTGATGAAAGCCCGCAAGCGCTTGCTGGAAGGCCGCATCGTGCAAGGCCAGGGTGTATCGATTGCCAGCATGAAAAGCGCCCAGTGGATGCTTGGCTGACACTGACTGCAGCAAGGCGAACTGCTGTTGGGCCGATGGATTGCGCGACCAGGCGATGAATTCGGCATGGATCACTTCGCGTTCACGGCGTTGGCGTTCGATGCCCAGATCCGGTTCTGCCAGCATTTGGCACAGGCGCTCGAGACCGCCACCGAGCGTGTTGGGGGGCACCTCGAAGAAAAAGTCGGTGGCGCGTTCCCGGGTGCTGGCGTTGACCTGGCCGCCCAGGGCTTGCACGTAGCGCATCAGGCCGTCTTCCAGCGGGAAGCGCGGGGTACCGAGGAAGAACAGGTGTTCGAGGAAGTGCGCCAGACCGGGCCATTTGGCAGGCGCGTCGTGGCTGCCCGCGTGCACCCGCAGTGCGGCGGCCGAGCGCTTGAGGCGCGGGGCGTGGCGCAGGGTCAGTTGCAAGCCGTTGGCGAGGGTAAGTTGGCGGATGGCGTCAAGCATGGGGGCTCCGGTGGCTGCGCTCCATGCTAACCGATTTGTTCGTAGGCCCGGCCTTTTCGCGGGTAGGGCGCCGGTATGAAAGGCAGCGCAGACCCCGTGGGAGCGGGCGTGCCCGCGAATGGGCCGCATAGCGGCCCTTGTCAGCCTTTACGCAGGTGCAGCTCCTGGCGCAAATCGGTCAGGTAGGGAAACGCCGTGCGCCCCTGCACCACCCGCTCATGTTCAAGCTCTGCCAACAACTGGCACTCATCCCGCCCGGCCATGGCCAGCAAGCTGCCATCCGGGCCGATGATGCTGCTCTGCCCGCAATACTCGATCTCGTCTTCCGCACCGCAGTAGTTGGCATATACCAGGTAGCACTGGTTTTCCTGTGCCCGCGCTCTCACGGTCACCTGGCAGGTAAAGTCGTACGGCGTCATGTTCGCCGTCGGCACCAGGATCAGCTCGGCGCCATCCAGCGCCAGGCGTCGGGCGTTCTCCGGGAACTCGATGTCGTAGCAGATCAGCAGGCCAACCTTCCAGCCTTCCAGTTCCACCACCGGGAAGTGGTCGGCACCTGGGCTGAACATCGAGCGGTCCAGTTCACCGAACAGGTGCGTCTTGCGGTAATTGCTCAGGCTGCGGCCATGCGCATCGATCAACTGCACGCTGTTGTAGATCGCCCCGTCATCGCCGCGCTCCGGGTAGCCATAGACAATGGCGATACGGTGCGCCTGGGCGATCTCTACCACGGTCATGGCTGCCGGGCCATCGGCGGCCTCGGCCAGGCGCTCGACCTGGGCCAGGCCGATGTTGTAGCCGGTCAGGAACATCTCCGGGCACACCAGCAACTGTGCGCCGCGTTCGGCTGCCAACTGCGCCTGGTGGCGCAGCCGTTGCAGGTTGCCGGGGACATCCAGTGGCTTGGGTGCGCCCTGGTACAGAGCGATGCGCATGGTGCCTCCTTGTCTCAATCCGCCAGGGCGATCGGGCCGATTTCGTTGAACACATCGCCCGGGCCGGGGTTGTCGGGGTGGGTGTGGCCACCAAAGTGGTTCATGATACCCCACACCGCATTCAGCGACGTCTGCACCGCGCCTTCAACCCAGGCGGGGGTCCATGACACGTCGTCACCGGCAATGAAGATACCGCGCTGCTCCGCCGGCATGTCCTGCTGCATGAAGTGCGCGTACATGCGCTGGTTGTAGCGGTAATGGCCCGGAAGCGCGCCTTTGAAGGCGCCGAGGAAGTACGGGTCGGCCTCCCAGGAAACCGTGATCGGGTCGCCGATGATGTGGCCGGCGATATCGGTCTTCGGGTAGATCTTCTTCAGCGCATCCAAGGCCAGTTGTACGCGCTTCTCCACCGGGTGCGGCAGCATCTTCAGCGCGTCGCTCATCCACGAGTATGACAGGCAGATCACCCCGGGCTTGTCGTTGCCGTTGTCGAACAGGTAAGTGCCGCGGGTGAGGCGATCGGTGAGGGTCATGCTCAGCAGGTCACGGCCGGTTTCCGGGTCCTTGTCCTTCCAGAACGGGCGGTCGACCATGACGAAGGTTTTCGACGATTGCATGTAGCGGGTACGGTCCAGGGCCATCCACATCTTTTGCGAGAACAGCGATTCTTCGCAGTCGATCTGGGTGGTCAGCAACCAGGTCTGGCAGGTGGCGAGTACTGCGCTGTAGTGGCGGGTATCGCCCCAGTTGTCGGTGACCGCCAGGCGGCCATCGGCGGCGCGGGCAATGCGCTTGACCCCGGTACGCGGTGCGCCGCCATGCAGCGTGCTCAGGCTGGTGCCCTCTGGCCAATGCACGCAGCGTTCCGGTACGTGGCGCCAGATGCCTTGTGGCACTTGTTCCACGCCCCCGACCACCAGGTGCTGGTGGTCGTCGCAGTTGGTCATCACCACGCGGAAGATTTCCAGCATCGAGTTGGGGAAGTCCGAGTCCCAACCGCCGGTGCCGAAACCGACCTGGCCGAACACTTCGCGGTGCTGGAAGCTCAGCTTGGCAAAAGAGCGCGAGGTGGCGACGAAGTCGTAGAAGGTGCGGTCGTCCCACAGCGGCACCAGCTTGTTCCAAAGTTCCTTCAGGCGCGGTACATCACGGTCGCGGATGGCCTGCTGGATATCGGCGAACTGCGCACCACTCTCCAGCGCATCGGCCCAGGCGTCGGCTACCTCATGAAACAGTTGCGGCAGGTCGGTGGGCTTCTCGGCGTAGTAGGTCTGGCCTTCCAGGTCGATCACCGTGCTGCCCGAAGCTGGGGTCAGCGGGTTGGGGAAGGGCTTGGTTTCCAGGCCCAGCTTGTCGACGTAGTGGTAGAAGGCGGTGGACGACACCGGGAAGCGCATGCCACCCAGCTCGGCAACGATCCCGTCAGTGCCATTGAAGGCTTGCGAGCGCAGCCGGCCGCCCAGCTTGGAAGCCTCGTACACCACCGGCTTGAGGCCCAGCTTCATCAGCTCGTAGGCCGCTACCAGGCCGGCGATACCGGCACCGACAATGGCCACCTCTTCCCCATGGCGCTCAGCCGGAATGCTGCCCAGGCCTGCCGGGTGTTCCAGCCAGTCGTCGAACGCAAAAGGGAAGTCCGGGCCGAAAATGGTGATCGGCTTCTTGCCGTCGGCGGGGTGGCGGTTCTTCTTGTTCATGAAATGACCTTGCCAGAGAGGCTGCGCGAGGAGCGGAGCCTGAGTATAGGAGATGCCTGGGGGTCATTTTAGGGAGTGAGGTGTTCGTTATTAAGGTGCAGAGTGTTGTCTGAATGTAGTTAGTTTCGTCGTAATGATTAAGCTTATGTTCATTAAGACGAGGCAGGCGGTCGAGGTAGTTCACAAACCGCCCTGGCCCTTTGTAGGAGCGGGTTCACCCGCGAATGCGTCGGTAGATTCTCTGCCCTATTCGCGGGTAAACCCGCTCCTACAACCGGCCTCATCGATAACCCCACCCGAGCGCCAGTCCGTTCAAAGCGGCTGTCCACGGTCCACCTTGCTGCTGAGAATGATCGACGTGGTGGTTTTCTCCACCCCGTCGACACTGCCAATCTGGTCGAGCAACTGATCCAGCTGCTCGGGCGAGTCCGTACGCAGCCAGGCCACATAGTCGAATTCGCCGCTTACCGCACACAGCTGCTGCACCTGGCCCATGGCACTCAGGCGCCGCACCACGTCCTTGCCGGAGCGTGGCTGCACCTTGATCCCGACATACGCCTGCAACCCGCCGCCTATCACACTCTGGCCCAGGCGTACGCCATAGCCGGAGATAACCTTGTTCTTCTCCAGACGCTCCAGGCGCGAATTGACGGTGGTGCGGGCGATGCCCAGCTGGCGGGCGAGGGTGGCGACGCTTTCGCGGGCGTTGATCTGCAGCAGGGCGATCAGCTGGCGATCGATTTCATCCAGCGTGATGGAGCGGGCATCCGACATGGCGAGTCTCTACGGTTGGCCCGCTAGCCTAGCCAGCCTGTGCCAATCAGGGCAAGGCCAGGTACAGTCGATCACCGTTGACGGCGTCGGCTTGGCACTTTGGGTGAGAACGGCCGCGCATGTCCGAAGGCTGCGTCTTCGGCACTAATTCGGCATGATGAAGCGCTAGTCCAACGGGAACCTCAGCGTGAACCTTGACCACCTGCTCGAATGCTGGCGACTGGAAGTCTCTAACAAGAAAAGGCCCGGGCGCCCTATCAGCCTGCTGTTCAACGTGCTGCGCCGCGCACGCAAGGACAACAAACTGCGTTTCCTCTTCGCCTATCGCCTGGCCCAGTACCTCGACGCCCGCGGCGGCCTTGCCCGGCGTCACGCCCGGCGCATGCAACAGCGGCTCAACCTCAAGTATGGGGTGGACATCGACATCGGCGCCCAGATTGCCCCCGGCCTGCGCATCGCGCACCTGCCTGGGGTAGTGATTACCCGGTATGTGAGCATCGGGCGCAACTTTTTCATCCGGCAGAACTGCTCGATCGGCATCAAGACCCTGGGGTTGCAGGAGTACGCACTGCGCATTGGTGACAACGTGAGCATGGGCGCCAACAGTTGCATCGTTGCTGATCGCATCGACATTGGGGATGACGTAGTGATCGGCGCGATGTCGTTGGTTACGCGGGATATTCCGTCTGGCATGACCTTCTACAACCCACGACAGGTCGAGATGCGTCCGGGAGGGGATTAACCAACAGAGTTACATTTTTGCGGACGCTGGCGATGGCTTATTGATACCTTTTCCGCCGCTACCCTCTGGACGATATCGTTGTTGGTCATGACGTACTCGGGTTCGTGGCCTGGTAGGGACGTTCGGGCTGGTTGATCTGATAACGGGTACTGCGCCCTCCGCCGGGCAGTCGCCGCAAGCAGCCTTTCTCCAGCAGGTCGCTTAAGTGCCGAGTTGCGGTGGCCTTGGAGACCTGTGCCACAGATTGGTACTGCGAAGCACTTATGCCTGCCTCAAAGCCTTTCTCGCCGCCGTCAAGCAGCCGATTGAGTACTTTGATCTGCTCGGGGGCAAGAGAGTCTGTGCGATGTGCCTGCCAAAAGCGCGCTTTGGCCAGTACGCGGTCGATACGGGCAAGTGCCTGCTCCAGACTTTTGAGCAATGTGCCGAGAAACCACTGCAGCCAGGCAGTGATATCCAGCGTGCTTTTCTGGCTCGCTTCGAGGATGCGGTAATAGCCGGCTCGGTCGTTGAGGATGCTTGCGGACATGGCGTAAAAACGGATGGCTTGCTGTTCGCCTTGGGCCAGCGCCAAGTCTGTGATGGCGCGAGTAAGACGGCCGTTGCCGTCATCGAAGGGGTGCAGGGTGACAAACCAGAAGTGGGCGATGCCGGCGCGTAGCAATGGGTCGAGGCTGGCATCGCTGCGGCTGCTCTCGAACCAGGCGAGGAACTCGGCCAATTGAGTTTCCAGCCCGGCACGGGGTGGAGCTTCGAAATGCACGGTAGGACGGTCAACGCGGCCTGAAACGACCTGCATGGGCTCCTCGCCCCGCAGTGTGCCAATACGTAGCGGGCGTGCCAGCAGGTTGTCGCCACTGGGGAACAGCCAGCAGTGCCAGCCGTACAGTCGCTCCAGATCCAAAGGTTGCTGGTGCGCGCGGATGGCATCGAGCAGTAACGCTGCCAAGCCTTCCGAGCGTGCAGTGGTGCGGCCTTCTTCGTTTATCCCCAGGCGCCGCGCCAGTGATGAACGCACTGAGCCGACATTCAGCTGCTCACCCTCGATAGCTGATGAGGTGACGATGTTCTGTAGCAGGGCATCCAGGCTGCTCTGCGCCTCGGTATCGCTACCGACAGCGCCGAGCATGCCAAGCAAGCGCCCCTGGGCCTGATTGCAGGCGCGCAGCAGCTGGGCAAGCGGTTCGGCTTGCCAGGTGAAGTGTGGCCAGTTGGACTGCTGCCAGATCCAGTAGGGTTCATTCATAGGCTTGCTCATTTGTGAGCCGATTAGCGAGCCTATTCGGCTCATTATGTGAGCTGATAATGCTGGCTATTCGGCTCATTGTCTAATCCTCACGCTAGGGTGCTTGGCTGGAAGAGTGCGCTTGGTCAGGGTTGTCGGTTGGGCGGGAATTTGCGGTGGTTCGGGATAGATTGTTGTATTTGCCCAAGTGGCTGATTAGCTGCTGGGCTTTGGTGGCTTCGGCGCGCTGGGTGGTCGGCTTCTTGGTGGGGCTGATTTCGCTGAGATGGTGTTTCAGCGCCACTTCCAAGGTCATGCGCTCGGCGCCGCTGCGCTGGATGTACACGCCCCGAACATTTATTTCTTGCGGGCATGAAAAAGCCGCGCAGTGCGCGGCTTGTAAGCTGGTGGGCCCACACGGACTCGAACCGTGGACCAAAGGATTATGAGTTCGCAAGCGAGCATGACAGTCTGTAGAAGTCAGCGTTTGCTGAGCGAAATGTACCGTAAAGATGCATCGCTGAAAGCCTAATAAAATCAGTAGATTAACGTAATCTACCGATGCAGCGAGAAGCTTTGCTGTGTACCGCTAGTGTACCTTTCTTCACCAGATTTGGTAGCTTCAGCATCAAGCTAGAGGTGGTGCGGACTATCGTACCTCATAGTCATAGAATTCCGGTCGTGGACTAGCTCGGGCCTGCGTAGGTCGGGCGAACAGCAGAAAGGAGCGCATCACCTGCTGTCAGCGCCAACTCCAGGATAATGGATAATTTCGAGAGCATGTATGAATGACGCCGTAGCGTTCCAGACGAGAGCGCGAACGATTGACCACCTCGGCAGAGAGCAGATCGCCGATGTGCCGACTGCCGTGAGTGAGCTCTGGAAAAATGCTTACGATGCTTACGCGCATGAGGTTTCACTACAGATCCACAGCGCTGATCAGCCTGCTGCCGTGGTAATGGATGATGGTCATGGCATGACCCGTAAGCAGTTTTTGGAAAAATGGCTGGTGGTTGGTACCGAGTCGAAGGCTGGCAACGATTCAGTTCCCAAAGCGCTTAGAAATGGCTTGTCCGAGAGACCCAAGCAGGGTCAAAAAGGCATCGGAAGGCTCTCGGTCGCCGCCTTGGGATCTACGGCCTTGATCGTTTCTAAGCAGGCACAGGAAAAGTTCGTAGCATGCTTGATAGATTGGAGGCTGTTCGAGAATCCTTATATCTTGCTCCAAGATATTAAGCTGCCTGTCAGAGAATTTTCTGAAGCAGCGGAGCTTGCAGTACTCATCCCAGAGATGCGTAGCTCTCTTCTAGAGAATTTGACCGGAGCTGATGGAGATGATGGACGTGCTTCAAGGCTATCATCCGCTTGGAGAGACTTTGATCAACTCATAAAAGAGCGTGATGAAACGGAGCAATCAGTTTCTACTCAGATCAAAAATTCTGCATCCTATGAGTTGGATCTGAATACACTCCTTAACTCGTGGCCGGTTTGGACGGGACAGAAGGAATCTGGTACGGCAGTAATTATTACCGAGCTCAACTCGGCGCTTTTGGCATGGATTGCAGACGGGGAAGATGTTAATTCAGACGAGGTAGAGGCAATCAAAGCCTCAATGGTTCGTACTCTTTCAGGGTTCTCTGATCCATATGTTGAAAATGATGAGGCCTTAGATTATCGGGTTGTTGTCCATAATCGTTCTGGAAGTAAGACTGTTGTTGGTCGAGAAGATGGCTTTGGCCTTGAATATCTGGAAAGTCTCGATCATAGCCTAATAGGTGAAATAGATGAGTACGGGGTATTCCGGGGGAGGGTGAAAGTCTTCGGGAAAGATATCGGAAATGTCGAGATCGTGCCTTCACACCCGATACCTACGTCAAATAAAGATAGGATAGGTAATTTTCTTCTTTGCTTGGGAGCGTTTGAGCCTATCCCACGTTCGAGTTCTCTAACTGAGGCAGTGCACGCTAAGGTTGTGGAGAGGGCTGAAACCCACTCAGGTTTGAATATTTATCGGGATGGCTTAAGGGTAATGCCCTATGGACGCCCAGAAAGCGACTTTTTCAAAATTGAAGAGCGAAGACAGTTTCACGCCGGACGAGAATTTTGGGCAAGTCGGCGGATTTTTGGCCGTATTGGCATTACTCGATCAGATAACCCTAACTTGAGAGATAAGGCCGGCCGTGAGGGGCTGATTGATAACGGAGCGAGTCGCGCGATACAGGCATTGGTTGTTGACTTACTTAAGGTAACTGCTCGTAGATATTTTGGCACAGATGCTCCTGTCCGAAAGGAGCTCTTGCCAGGTGTGGAAGCGGAAAATGACGCGGCTGCAAAGAATGCAAAGCAGGCGCGAAGCGGTCAACTTGCAAATTTCAAATCCTCGGTCAAAAATCAACTGCCCGACCTGAAAATTGCTCTCTCGAAAGCAAAATCGCTCGAAATCCACCTTAACTCGGTTTTGGATGGAAATGAGTTGGATGAGTTGTGGAAGTTGTCTACTGCTGTAAGCGACTTGCAAGACTCAAGGTCCGAATTACGGCTTCCCCCAAAACCCAAAGTTTTAGGGAAGTTTGAAGAGCGTTACAGAGAATATAGGGATCAATATGCTATCTTGGTAGATGTCATTGAAGACGTCCGGCAAAGATGGGCGGTTGAGACGGAGCGACTGAAGGCCAAGCCTGCAATTGATGTCGTAAAGTCTCGATTGGCCAGTCACCAGAGTGCTTTGAGTGATCAATTATCTCGTTGGCGGAGGGCAGTTGTCGATATTTTGACAACAGAGCAGGCTCGCATAATTAACTCAGTTCAAGATGATCAAAAAGAATATTATAAGCAGGTTTCGCCCTTGCTTTTTGAGGTCGAAAACGAAAGGGTGGCGCTGACAGCCGCCTTGTCGGAGCTAGATGAAACTAGGCAAACACTGAATGATCAGTTTTCATCAAAATACGAGTCGTATAAACGTAGCTTGCAACAGCTCGCAAATGGGGTGGACCTAGATGGTGCCTTTGCGTACGCCGGCGCTAGAAGTGAAACGCTTGAAGGGCGGTTAGAGAAGTTACAAAGCTTAGCCCAGGTCGGTATTAGTGTAGAGATTTTAAGCCATGAACTGCATTCCCTTGACAGGCGGCTTCAGACGAGTTTAGACAATCTTCCTGGCGAAATTAAAAAAACGAAAGAGTTTGCAGAAGCTAATTGGGCACGTCAAGAGTTAGTGGAAAGGCTTAGATTCTTGTCGCAGATGCAAATATCGGGAAGCGACGTGCGTCAGAGGATAACGGGTTCAGATATAGATGAGTATCTGAGAGCGTTCTTCGGGAATTCGCTTTCTGAAAAAAGTGCTGTTATTAAGACTTCTGATGTGTTCAAACGGGTGGCTTTCTACGAGTTTCCATCTCGGATTTTCCCCGTTTTTATCAACTTGATTAATAACTCTCTCTATTGGCTTCCCTCTGTGGGGGAAAGAACAATCCAGATCGACATTGTCGAGGGTTCGATAGTTATTTGTGATTCAGGGCCTGGTATCGATCCCGACGATGTAGATAACTTATTTGAGCTGTTCTTTACAAGGCGAATAAGGGGGCGAGGTGTTGGGTTGTACCTTTGCAGGCAAACATTGGCTGCAGGTGGACACACTATCAATTACACCGAAGACAAGCCTTGGAAGCAGCTGTCGGGTGCATGCTTTGTAATAAATTTGCGGAACGGATTCGATGCCTAATATATCTCCCGAGTTGTTGAAAGAAGCCTTTATTGATCCAATCCGTTTCGCGCTAGTGGTGGATGACGAATTTCCAACCTACTCGCAAATGGCTCGCCAGGAGCTTGAGAGCTATGATGCTGCTCGTGCTGAAAGTTTGTTTGGGTTCTGTCGTAGGCAGGGCTGGCTTTGTGATGTAGATAATGCCGTTCGAGTCGCGGAAGAGTTTGAACGAGATAAGCACCTGAATCAGTCTGATCTCTTGATACTCGATTTTCATCTCGAATCTGATAAGCCCGAAGACCCCACCCGGGCGTTAGGTGTGCTTCAGTCTTTAGCCGCATCTGATCACTTTAACTTAGTTATTATCTACACGGCAGCTCCGCCATTGGATGTCGTGCGAGATGTTGCATTTAGCTTGGGCGGTGGAGTAAGTATTTCTCAAGAGAATTCTGATAATGTTTCGGATTTTATCGAAGGCATTGACCCTGATGTGTATGAGGGTATTTTAGATTGCTCGAATGCAGAAGTTATACAGAACTTCTTGGCTTCTAAGCGGCCAAACGGCAGCGCCCGCGCTTTAATACAAGCACTTCGTGATGCTGGGATAGATCAGAACCTTATTGGGAGTGCTGTGGCATATATTTGTATGGAGCAACTGAAAGAAAGTCTCTCGGGGATAGTTACAGGCCGCCGTAAAGCATCTGCAAATGTGGAGGTCAGTTTTTCGGCTGATGGGCCTGTGTGGGTGGCAGAGGGGAACTTATTCGCCGTCGTTGTTAACAAGCAGGAAGCGGTAGATGTTCTGCTGGAAAGATTAAAGAGTGCCTTGGTCTCGTGGAACCCTTCACCGCTTAAACTCATGATGATCCAGGCCCGCGCGGCGCTAGAGAAAGCAGGAACTACCGTCGACTTGAAGGTTCTGGATACCCCACGTCGCCAGGCAGGGTGGCTCTTGAGGATTCTTACGGCTACTGATGCCGTCGAGAGAAAGCGGCACATTCATGAACTATATGGTCGTTTGTTTGAACGCCTAGTTAAACATGTTGATGATGTTGTGATAGGTTTCGGCTGGAAATTGTTCGAGGAATTTACAGAGCGCCCTGCGGCTATTGCCAAGGAAATGGCCAAAGCCACAACGGTGACGGATGAAGAAATTTACCATGCTCTCAATGAGCATCTTTGTTCGGACTCCTACACGGACGGGGTCATAACGACCGGAGTCGTATTTAGATGCAAGCGCGGAAATGATTTTAGCTACTGGCTATGCGCTTCTCCGGCTTGTGATTTAGTCGTAGGCCAAAATGCCAATGGCTGGGATGGCGACTTGCATCCTTATCGGCCAATTAACGCTGTAAGGCTTACGCCGGTCAGTGCTATAAGGAAAAGACTAGAAAGTGCAACAAATGGCAGGGATATATTCTTGTATGTGGACGGAGTTGCGTTAGTGTTGGAGGTCGCAGATAGCATAACCCGTCAGATGAAAATGGAAACTTTACTTTTGGCTGATGGTGGGGCTATCAACTCCTCGAGCTTTACTGGTCTTATCATTGCGCTTGATGATAAAAAGAGTCCGGGGGTTATTTCTGTGGAGTTCCAGTCTGTAGCTCTATTGCGGTCCGACTACGCTAATAAGTTTTTGGCGGAGTCTGGCTATCAGCGTGCACGCATAGGAGTTGATTTTGTGCCTATCCCTAAACAGGCCGGCTAGCCGGCTTGTTGTGTTAAAGCTTTGTAAATTTCTTCAATAATCGCTTTCGCCAGTTCTACTGGTACAGCATTACCAATTTGCTCTCCGGCGGCCATCAATCCGCCGCCGAAGACAAAATCATCAGGGAATGTTTGGAATCGTGCTGCTTGGCGTAGTGTAATTCCATGATTTTCAGTCGGGTGTACAAAACGCCCCTTTGAAGGGTTTATGCAAGCGGTTGTCATGGTTGGCGCTGGTTTAGAAGGATTGATGCGGCCATATACATCATTATGGCCACCGTGTCCTTCGTGACATTTTAGAGTGCGTCCAGACTGAGAGCGACTTCCTCCATTAATAGGAGTGCATCTGAATAATTCGACCATTTCAGGGGAATGATTCATGTGAATGTTATTTGGATCGTTTTCCTCAGAGGGATAGAATGCCACTGAAGCATTTTTCCAAACAGGTCTGCTGTCTCGACAAGGTTCGGGCGTGTTTGGAGACACATGGGTCGGGCGTGGTGGCCATTGGATGTCTAACGGCCTTCTGGAGTCTACTCCTAGTATAAATACTCTCTTTCGATTTTGTGGTACGCCAAAATCGCAGGCATTTAGAACAGCCGGGGGAAATAAATTGTACTCCGCTTCGCGCCCCATCTCGTAGAAGCGTTGAAGATATTCCTTGTGCCTCGGCCAGAGTAAGCCAGGGACATTTTCTACTAAGAAAACTCTCGGTCTAATCGTTTTTACGTAGTCGAAATACCTACATAATAGAGCATTTCGAGGGTCCCCCACGCCTTTGTCTTTGATGCGGTGGCTAGAAAACCCTTGGCACGGAGGCCCACCAATTATAAAGTCGCATACTCCTGGCTCGATTCCCCACTGTTTAAGTGCTTCTTCAGGATCAAGCGGAAGTATGTCTCCATTGATGACAGGAACGTTCTTTCCGGCATATTTCGGTATGTTGTCCGAATATGTTTTTGCAGCCTTTTCTTTGATCTCAAGGGCGCCGACTACGTCTATGCCAGCCCGGATAGCACCCAGCGAAAAACCGCCCGCGCCGGCGAATAAATCAACGCATTTCACGACGGATGGCTCCACGGCGCCTGTCGCTCCGGAAGGTTCACGCTGCTCGACGCCAGGCTGCAGCAGCCGGCCATCAGCATTTTCAGGGGTCACTTGAAGCATTGATGGCCCACAATCCAAAAATCCTCCATTGTAAGGATATGGAATTTTGGCGCAATGGGTTTGAGTGGCAATATTTCACTACGATCTGGCTGCTAGGCGCGCCCGCGGTGCCTTCGAAGCGTGAGAAATGCTGGAGGGTTTGTGTGAAGACTATGTCAAGCCTCATGGGTAATGCTCCATCTCTCCAAGCTAGCCCGAATCGCGCTACTTACAACCTCTGTATGCATTCTTATTAATTGACTAAGTGCTTCGATTCGCTCAATGGTTACCGGTTCGTAACGTCCCTCATTCAAGCTCCGAGCAATTTGATTAAGGTTCCTGCCTAGCGCCAGCAACTGATAATTTGACTCACCCAAGGCCTCAATTTCAGGCATGCTGAATTGGGACTCACGCGTGAGTCCCACACGGATGGCATCTACGATCCAGCGTCTTGAAGAACAGCGCTCAAAATCGGCGCGTTCCTTGATAGCTTCCTTTTCGGATTTCGTTAGCAGTATTTCAAACCGTTCCTTTGGGTCCTGAATGTTTTCCGTCTGCGTGTAGGATCTGGGCAGTTGAACGGTGCCTATATTCTCAAGCTGGTGCTCGATTGCTTCCTTCAACGCAGCGCCCGGTGTCTTGCCTAAATGGCTGCAATAGCTGATCCAGCGCAATTTCAACTCCACTCCGAGATGAACATTAATAGAGCGACCGCCGTTTGCCACAGCTGCACCTCCTGAATTTGGGTGGATGGGAACATCTGGGCTGAATCTAGTGTGCGCACATACTACCGGCGATTAGCCTATCCTGCAGTAGTCCTTCCTAGCGATCGTGATTTCGTCATGACGAAAAATTTGGGATGTATGGTACTTTTTAATAATTAGCCAAAGTGAGATAATAGTTGTCGCCAAAATACAGTGTTTTGGTTCAATTCTTCGAGCGCTGTAACCGCCTCGCTGATGCTTATTGCATTATGGGCGCGGCCCTTAAAAGACGGGGCCTACACCGGGTAAGACTGGCGCATAGTCATCCCAAGAACGGTATAGCCGTACCGGGTGCGATTCCTGAACAGATCGACAGGCCGGACAGACGGTCCAGCGTTCACCATGTCCAATGGAGAGGTGACTATGGATCTGTTCAAGCGTTTCGCCTTCAAAGGCGTCCGACCATTTAGTTTTGCGACAACACTCGCGTTGATGCTGGGCTCGCAGCAGGGATATGCGCAAATCCCGGTAACCGTTACTACCCAAGTGACGGATTCCCCCATGACAGTCGCAGAGTTCGCAGCTAACACGACTCGCTGGGCCCAGCAGGTTCAGCAGATGACATCTCAGATTGATCAGATGAAGCAGCAGTACGGTGCGCTCACAGGGTCGCGTGGACTCGGTCGAGTATTCGATGACCCGCAGCTGCGAGATTATCTGCCACAAGATTGGCAGGCTGTGTATGACGCAGTGAAGCGTGGCGGCTATTCAGGCCTGAATGGTCGTGCTGGTTCGATCTATGCGGATAACAAGGTGTTCGATGCTTGCGGAAGCCTGGTTCAGGATCAGCAGCGCGATGCTTGCCGAGCACAGGCGGTGAAACCTTCGCAAGATAAAGCGTTTGCGCTGGAAGCCTATGACCAGGCCGAAGCCCGACTACGCCAGATTGACCAGCTCATGGGGCAGATCAATCAAACGCAAGATCCCAAAGGGATCGCAGAGCTGCAAGGTCGCATCGCGGCAGAGCAAGCGATGATCCAGAACGAGCAGACCAAATTGCAGATGTTCCAAATGGTCGCTGAGGCTGAGGGTAAGATTCAGGAGCAGCGACAACGGGAATTGAACGCCCAGGTGCTCGACAAGAGAGGCTACAAGAATCGCGAAGTGCTGAACCTGGGAGGCAACTGAAATGATCTCGTACGCTCATATCCTCCCCTTGGTCGTGTGCTTCTTCATCCTCACTTCCTTACGACGATTCTGGATTTGCATTGGCCGGTTCGGGGCTTTGAAAGAGGTGTCAAGACGTGCACCTGAGTTGATCCAGAGCGATCTCCTGGCGGCGTCGGCCGCGATCATGCCTTTTGTACTGGCGCTTGCCGATTGGTTGCAGATAGTGCCGCCCCGAGCAACTGGGCCAATTTCGTCAACGCTCGCAGTTTTGATCTCGTTCGCATGTGCACTGGGTTCGTCGCTATTGATTTCGAGGTCTGAATACCGCATCGCGGGTAGTTGGGCAGGGACAAGGGAAAGCGCGTTGAGAACGCTTGCAGCACTTCAGATTATCAACGCTGCTGAGCTGGCCTATTCGCTAAAATTTGCTGGGGAATTCCGTACGGAGGCGGAGCATCTGCCGCCTCGTGAAGTGAATGGGGCGGATCAGAATCGGGAGGGCCGGAAATGACAGCCTCTCGTTTCCCAATTGTTGTTTTGTTTCTGCTCACGGGCTGCGGGGCGGATGAACCGATCCATTCTGTCGATTGGTACAAAGCCCACAGCTCGGAAAGGGATATCCAAATATCGGAGTGCGAGCGACATGCCGGGACTCTGGCCCTTTTGCCGAACTGCGTTAATGCCAAGCAGGCCAGGAATGAGCAGCAGCTTGATCAGCGCGGCTATCGGAAGCGCGAAATGCTGAATTTGGAGGGGCAATGACCATGGAGTCCAATTTTTACGAATGGGTAGGTGGCTCAATCGACTCGGTGTTGAACGGCTACGTGCAACTCATGGCACATAGTGTCATTGATAACTCCTCGGGCTTGTTCGTTGCTGGCGGCGGCCTTTTCTTCATGATCCTAGGCCTTCTGTCCGTCGGTGGCTTCATCGAGCATCCTCTCCCGCATGTCTTCAAGCTCATGTTGAAATGGGTATTCATCGGCGCATTGGCACTCAATGCTGATACGTACCTTGGTTGGGTCGTGGAAGCGATTCGCGGCCTGGAGGTTGGCTTGGCAGATGCGTTCTCGCCAAATGGCAAAGGTGTGGCTGCCACATCGGTGTATCAGGTGATTGATAGAGCCATGACCGATGGATTTGATATCGCTTCCGATCTGATTGCTCGCGCCGGACGTCGTGGCATGACCGAGATAGGCATGATTCTTTATGACTGGCTTATTGCAGGAACGATGATCATCGCAACATTCCTGATTACGCTGCCCGCTGGAGCGATGATCATCACGGCCAAGGTGCTGTTGGCGTTTTTGCTGGGGTGCGGACCACTGTTCATCGCACTGCTGCTGTTTGGGCAGATGACCAGCAAGTGGTTCGATCAATGGTTCGCCCAGGTGATGACCTACATCATTCAATGCGCAGCGATCACCTCAGTGCTTACGCCGGGAATGAAGTTCTTTTCGACAATGCTGGCCGATGTGCAGCCCACCGCTGGAAACGGCCCAGCGACCGACATGCTGGAGATCCTCGCGTTGAGTGGGATCGTGCTCTATATGGTTTATCAGGCTTACTCATTGGGAGGTCAGCTTGCAGGTGGTCTGTCGTCCAGTGCGATCACACTGCGGCAGATGGCTCAGGCTGCGGTAAACCCAGCCAAGGCGGTCTTCAACACAGTTAATCCGATGTCAACGCGTCGTGACCTGCAGTCGGGCATGATGACGACTGCGAGAGGTTTGAATCATGTGATCGCAGGGAACAGTGTTTGGAATCCCGCCTACCGGCAGCATGTCATGCAGAACCTGGGCAAGAACTGGGGTAGGGCGAGAGGAGGGAAGGTCGGCAGTTAAAGGTTTATTGGTGCCGTGGAGCATGCTGCGCGCCCTGGCGGGCTTACCCAAAGGGGCTCTGCCCCTCTGGACTTCCCGCCCTCGCCGGTAGCAGGGGCCGCAGGGAAAGGCATCCAGCAGCCCCCGCATGTAGGATTGGAGGTGCGCAGCGTCAAGGGTTCGCTTCGCCGTCATCCTCGCCCGGTCCCGTTTCACGGGCTGCGGCCTCCGGTGACGCCCTTGACCCTCGTTTATCTGTTCAGCGCTGAAATTGTCTTGCTTTAGTCACCGACACGAGGGGAAAGCCCGTGAATACTTCGGAGAGCATCATCACCACGAGTGCTGAGCGGGAGCGGCGTCGGAAGGCTGTCGAGTATGCTTGCGCGTCAATCGGGCTCGAGGGCTTTGTAATGAGCGTTGAAGAAAAGCGACGCGCTCAAGCTTTTGTGGACGGGAAGCTCACCTTGACCGAATTTGTTTCAGCCAGCATCCACGAATAGCTGGAAGCTGGGTCAAGGGCATCACCGCAAGCCGCAACGGAGCGCAGCCCGGAGGGCGAGCACCGAACGGGTGAGGATGATGGGCGTAGCCGTACCCTTGATGCAGCTGTAAGCGACCAAGCCTAGCGACAGGGGGAGGAACAAGGCGAAGCCGCCGGACCTGCCCCTGCCGCCCGTCCGGCAAGGATAGGACGCGGGATGCAACCGAAGGGGTTGCCCAAGCGAAGCGCGGAGTGTTCGGAACCATGATGTTCTCATTGGTTAGGACGGTTTCGCTGCAGCTTGGCGAGGAACTTGTTTCCAATCTCACGATTGATTTCGAGCACTTGCGCGTTCTGGCGTTCTTGGGCAGGCATCGCGGATTTTCGTTTTCTTTCCCTGGCGATTTCGAGTCCCAGGTTTGCTCTGAACTGCCCCGCCCGGTACTTCATCGCGACTCCTGAAAGCCAATACTCGGGAGCTTTCCTGATGAGGCCGTTGGCCATAGCTCCTGCCAGTTCATCGAGGAGCATTTGCGCATCATCAAGCGAAATGCCCTGGAGTATCCGGTCAACCGAGCTTTTCGAGTGCATAGACAACCCACCGGGATAGGCCAACTGCAAGACGTTTGCTAGCGCTTCCCGTAGTGGTGTCTTTGATTTTGTTTTCTTTGGTAGTTCTTGGTCCGTCACCTTGGCGACAGTGGGTGGTGACCCTATGCTGCCACTCCCCCCTGCCACATTGATGTCATGGGGGGGGGGACACAGCTGTGTCGTTCTCTACCACGTTGACTGTGTAGAAATTACTCGTTTGCGAGCCGTCGCTCCTGAAGCGCGGCGTGGAAGTGACGTATCCGGCACTGCACAATTTTTTAAGAACTCTCTGAATGGTGCGCGTGGATACCCCGCACTTATTGGCTAGGTGCTTTACACTTGCAAAACAGGGCTCGTTCGGGTTTTCGCACTTTGCAATGTATACCAATATCAGCTTCTCCTGCGCAGGCAGATTCTGGTTGTACACCCAGTCAATTGTGCTGTAGCTCATAGTTAAGCTCGCAAAGCAGGTACGTCGAGAGATAGTGCCTGGTTGACTTGTAGCGTGCGGAAATACACTCGCCGCCCCACGCGTACTACGGTAGGCTTCAGCTTTCGTGAAAGCTCTGAATCGCTGTACATGGCGACTCTGAAGCCATCTGGCGATCTGTCCAACAGGCTTGCAACCTGTGCCATGCTCATCAAAGGGCCGAATCGGTCTAGAAGGTACTCTTCAGCAGTCATGGACTTTCTCCTTGCTTACGTTGAATTACGTATCTTTGTAAGTTCGGAGTGAAGCTATCAATTAAGTTTGGTGACAGTAAAGACAGTGGAGTGTCGTTGAGTTGTCACCAAGCCTCGTTCTAAGATCTGCTGGAAAACAGTGTTGAAAACACGTTGAAAACAACATGGCAACAGAAAAGAAAACAAGAGGAAAACAAAATGGCGGTTATTTAGTTCCTAGTCTATCTAGCTTATGAACTAAATCTTCAGCCCGCAGATGAGTGTAACGCTTGAGCATCTGCATCGATTTATGCCCGCTGATTGCCGAAACTTCTTGATCGGAAAGACCGCCCTCAACCAGTCTACTCACGGCTTCGTGCCGCAGATCGTGAAAACGGAAGTCCGGCACGCCAGCCTTTTTCTTGATGGCGGCCCAGATCTTGGTGAACGCATAGGGGCGACGCTTTCCATCACGCCCAGGCTCACCGAAAAAAACCAGATCGCAGTCAATTGGCCGCACGGGATTCGCCAAGGCGACGCGGAAAACCTCGGTAGCGAGCTTCGTCAACGGAACCGTGCGAGCACTATCATTTTTTGTATCCGACAGCCGGACGATCCGTTTTTGGACATCCACCTGTGATCGCCGCAGGCCTGCGATCTCTGATGCGCGCATACCCGTTGCCAAGGCTATCTGGACGATCCAGCCCAGCATTGGATTGCTGTGCTTGCCCACAGCGGCCATAAGGCGCTTTTCCTCATCAGCCATCAGGCGCCTGTTACGACCTTCACCGGGGCTCGGTTTTCGAATGTTGAGCACGGGGTTAAAGGTGAGGCCAAGTCCCCACTCCTGAATTGCGACTGTGAACAGGTGGCTGAGTAGGGCAAGCTCCAGCCGCACAGTGTTATTACTCGTGGGTTGGCCGCGGTTGGTCAGCGAGCCCAGACGTGTATCGCGATAGTTGGCGATCACCTCGGATGACAGAGCTGCAAGCGAATACTTTCCCAGGTGCTGGATCAGCTGCTGAGCCTTGGTCGCCTCGGCCTTCTGCGTGGTGGGCTTCTTGGTAGGGCTAACTTCGCGCAGATATCGCTGCAGCGCATTTTCGAGTGTCAGTCGCTCGGACCCGCTGCGCTGGATATAGACACCCCGCACCATTTCATCTTCGGTGCGCCGCGACCAATCCTCGGCGTCGCGTTTGGTGCGGAAGGTTTTGGCGTTGGTCGGCCATCCGGTCTTGCGGATAACGGCCTTCCAGGTGCCGGCAGGGGTTTTGACGATTGTGGCCATCTGAAGGACTCCAAAGGCGTGCAAGCGAAGCCGCACTGTACCTAATTTGTACCTTCGGACCATAGGACTGATCCGCCTGCCACAAACCTAAAAAGCCGAAAGCCGCGTAATACGCGGCTTCAAGGTTGGTGGGCCCACACGGACTCGAACCGTGGACCAAAGGATTATGAGTCCTCTGCTCTAACCGACTGAGCTATAGGCCCTCAGTAAGTGGGCGGATTATAACGAGGGTTTCGCACCTGTGCCATCTGAAAGATCCGATAGTGCTATGCGAAGAAACGCGGCCGCGAATTCCTCTGGTGGTAGCGGGAGGCTGACGATGTAGCCCTGGATCTGCTCGCAGCCTTCGGCTGCCAGAAAACGTTGCTGGGCCTGGTTCTCCACGCCTTCGGCAATGATGGTCAACTGCATGCTGCGGCCCAGGGCAATGATCGCCCGGGCAATGGCGGCGTCGTGTGGATCGTCGGGCAGGCCGCGGATGAACGACTTGTCGATCTTGAGGATGTCCAGCGGCAGGCGCTTCAGGTAGCTCAGCGAGGAATAGCCGGTGCCAAAGTCGTCGATGGCTAGCTGTACACCCAGTTTTTTCAGTTGGTACAGCACGGCCAAGGCCTCCTCTGCCTGGCTCATGATGAAGTTCTCGGTGATTTCCAGCTGCAGGTCACCGGCCCTCAGCTGGTAGTGCTTGAGCAGTTGTTCGATGCGCCGTGCCAGGTGTGGGTGGCGCAGCTGGGCGCCGGCAAGGTTGATCGACAGCGGGCCGAAGGGTTCGTAGTGCTGCTTCCAGGCTTGCATCTGCCGGCAGGCTTGCTCCAGTACCCAGTCGCCGAGCTGCAGGATGGTGCCATTTTCTTCCGCCAAGTGGATGAAGTGTTCCGGCGGTACCTCACCAAAGGTCGGGTGGCTCCAGCGGATCAGCGCTTCGGCACCCACCAGGCTCTGGGTCTTCAGGCTGAGCTTGGGCTGGAAGCACAGGCTCATTTCGTTGCGTTCGACGGCCCGGCGCAGCTCATGCTCCAGGGCGATGCGCTCGCTGGCCTGGGCGGTGAGGTCGCGGGTGTAGGCTTCGACGCGGTTGCGGCCTTTGGCCTTGGAGCGGTACATGGCGGCGTCGGCGTTGCGGATCAGTGTGGAGACGTCAGTGCCATCCTGTGGGTAAAGACTGATGCCGATGCTGGCGCTGGTGAAAAACTCATGCTCGCCGGCTTGGAACGGTGCGTTGAAGCAGGCCAGTAGTTTGTTGGCGATAGTGCTGGCGTCACTGGGCTTGTGCAAGCCGGGCAGCAGAATGATGAATTCGTCGCCACCCAGGCGGGCTACGGTGTCAACGTCGCGTACCTGCTCTTTCAGGCGCTGGGCGATGCCCTTGAGCAGCAGGTCGCCGACCGGGTGGCCAAGGCTGTCGTTGATGTGCTTGAAGCGGTCGAGGTCCAGGAACAGCACTGCGCCCTGGCGGTTGGACACCTGCGCGCAGGTAAGTACGCCCTGCAGCCGGTTTTCGAACAAGGTGCGATTGGGCAGGCCGGTCAGCGGGTCGTGGTGGGCCTGATAGTCGAGTTTGGCCTGGGCGTGCTTGATGCTGGAGATGTCTGCAAAAACCGCCACGAAGTGGGTGATCTCGCGGTCGCTGTTGCGCACGGCACTGATGGTCAGCCAGCTTGGGTAAAGTTCGCCGTTCTTGCGCTTGTTGTAGATTTCGCCCTGCCAGTGGCCCTCGGCGGTAAGCTGGTGCCACATGGCCAGATAGAAAGCGCTGTCGTGCTGGCCAGAGGCGAGCAGGCGCGGGGTCTGGCCGAGGGCCTCGATCTCGCTGTAGCCGGTGATTTCGCTGAAGGCGCGGTTGACGGCACTGATGCGCTGGTCAATGTCGGTAATCAGCACCCCTTCGGCAGTGTTCTCGAACACAGTGGCGGCCAGCTGCAGTTTTTCTTGCATCAGGTGACGCTCGGTGATGTCGCGGGCGATGGTCAGCATGCAGTCGACGCCGGTAATCGGCAGGGGCCGGGCGGACAGCTCGCACAGTCGGATCTGCCCGTCGCTGCGGCGGATATGGCAGGTGAAGTCGCGCACGAAGCCGTCGCGGTTGAGCTGGTCGACCAGGCGTTTGCGCTCGTTGAGGTCGACCCAGATACCCAGGTCCAGCGAGGTCTGGTCGATGGTTGGGTTGAGGTCGTAGCCGGTGAGGCGGCAGAAGCCTTCGTTCACCTCCAGCAGCAAACCGTCGCTCTGGCGCGACAGCAGCAGGCCGTCGGGCGAAGCGTGGAAGGCCTTTGCGAACTTTTCTTCCGAAGTTTGCAGCTGCTGCTGGGTCTCCTTGAGCTGGCTGATGTCGCGTACTGCCACTACCAGCGCGGGTGTGCCGTCCAGTTCGAAGGTTTCAGCCGAAGTCAGGCCAGTGAACAGTTGGCCGTTGCTGCGGCGGAAGCTCATTTCCAGGTTACGGATACCACCTTGGTGCAACCTTTGAAGCAGGAGCGGGCCACTACCCTCTACGCCCCACAGGTCAAGGTCGGTGGCGGTGCGGCCTATGACCTGGTCTGGGGGCAGCCCGATCTGCTCTTCGAAAGCCTCGTTCACCTCCAGCAGGCAGCCATCGCTGTGGCGGGCGATCAGCAATATATCGGGGCACTGCTGGAATACCGAGGCAAACTTCTGTTCGGACAGCCGCAGGGCGTCCTCCGTGCGCTTGGTTTCGCTGATGTCGATCATCAGCCCGCGCATCACTGGCTGGTGGCCGTGCTCGATCATACTGACGATGTTGCGTATCCAGAGGGGCTGACCGTCAGCCCGGATCACCCGGTAGTCCAGGCTGTGGTCGCGCCCCGCTGCGGTCTCGCTGTCGCAGTAGGCCTGAGCCCAGAGCGCGTCCTCCGGGTGCAGGATGCTGCGCCAGAAACCGGGCCTGAGCCAGTCGCTCAATGGGTAGCCAAGCAGGTCTTCGGCATGGGGTGAAACGTAGCTGTAGGTGAAGTCGTTGGCATCGGCTTCCCAGGCGATGGCTGACAGGCTCTCGACCAGGCCGCGGTAGTGGTACTCGCTGCTGCGCAGTTCTTGCTCAAGGGCGATGCGCCGGGAAATTTCCGAGCTGAGCCGGCGGTTGATGCGAATGACCACTGCCAGCACAGCCATCAGCAACAGCACCGTTGGCAGGCCATACACCAGCAGGTCGGACCAGAACATCCGCTGGTCGACCACATTGCCCACCCAGTGCTGCTGGATCTGGCTGATTTCGCTGCTGCTCATGTCGGCCATCACTTTGTCGAGGATGCCGACCAGCACGCTCTTGTCGCGGGGAACGCCCATCGCCAACTGGTAGCGGTAGGGCGTTTCGCCGCTGACGTATAGGCCGTCAAGCTTGAGTTGGCGCAGGCTCCAGATACTGGAAGCGAGGTCGCCGACCACGGCATCCACTTGGTCGGTGGCCAGGGCTTGCAGCGTGGAGCTGACGTTTGGCAGGGCAACCAGGTTGAGGTCCGGGTGGTGGGTACGCAGCAACTCGTGCGGGGCGTAGTTCTCGACCACGGCAATTTTCAGGCCGTACAGGTCAGCCAGCTTGCGCGGTTGTGCGCCGCCTTTGTGCGCGAGGATGACAATGGGGAAGTCGAGGTACGGGCGAGTGAAAGCCAGGAAGCCCTGGCGTTCGGGGGTGGACATGATGCCGGGCAGCAGGTCGATACGGCTTTCCCGCGCCTGCGCCAGCACCTCGGTCCAGCTGCTGGGTTCGACCGGTTTGAACGTCACGCCCAGGCGCTGCTGGATCATGGCGATGTAGTCGGCGGCCAATCCCTGGTACCGGCCCTCCTGGTCGCGAAACTCGAACGGTGGCCAAGAGGCGTCTACGCCCAGTTTCAGCTGCGGGTGGGCAGCCAGCCAGGCGTTCTCCTCATCTGTCAGGGTCAGGGCGCCGGCCGTTGTGTTCCACAAAATCAGGATCAGCAACAGAATGGCCGGCTTCAAGGACATGGCAGCCTCGCACTCAGGTGGTCTGCAGTCGAGTGTAGACGGGCATTGCCGCAGGTGTGCAACGGAAGGCGGGCTTTATGTCACGGGCCACTAAAGAAAAACCCCGGCCTGGGCCGGGGTTTTGTCATCACTCGTCGAGGAAGGAGCGTAGGTGCTCGCTGCGAGTCGGGTGGCGCAGCTTGCGCAACGCCTTCGCTTCGATCTGACGGATCCGCTCACGCGTTACGTCAAACTGCTTACCCACCTCTTCGAGGGTGTGGTCGGTGTTCATGTCGATACCGAAACGCATGCGCAGCACCTTGGCTTCACGTGCGGTCAGGCCCGAGAGCACGTCACGGGTGGCTTCCTTGAGGCTTTCGACCGTGGCCACGTCTATCGGGGACTGCATGGTCGAGTCCTCGATGAAGTCGCCCAGGTGCGAATCTTCGTCGTCACCGATCGGGGTTTCCATGGAGATCGGCTCTTTGGCGATCTTCAGTACCTTGCGGATTTTGTCCTCAGGCATTTCCATGCGCTCGCCCAGCTCTTCCGGAGTCGGTTCGCGACCCATTTCCTGCAGCATCTGGCGGGAAATACGGTTGAGCTTGTTGATCGTCTCGATCATGTGCACCGGAATGCGGATGGTGCGTGCCTGGTCGGCGATCGAACGGGTGATCGCCTGACGGATCCACCAGGTGGCATAGGTCGAGAACTTGTAGCCACGACGGTATTCGAACTTGTCCACCGCCTTCATCAGACCGATGTTGCCTTCCTGGATCAGGTCGAGGAACTGCAGGCCACGGTTGGTGTACTTCTTGGCGATGGAAATCACCAGACGCAGGTTCGCCTCGACCATTTCTTTCTTGGCGCGGCGGGCCTTGGCTTCACCGATCGACATGCGACGGTTGATTTCCTTGATCTCGGCAACGGTCAGGCCGGTTTCGGTCTCAAGGTCGATCAGCTTCTGTTGGCAAGCGACGATGGCAGCGTTCTTTTCACCCAGGGCGGCAGCCCACTTGGTGTTGCGCTTGGCCAGGTCACCGCTCCAGGTCTGGTCGGTTTCGTTGCTTGGGAACATGCGCAGGAAGTCGGCTCGCGGCATGCGGGCGTCACGTACGCACAGCTGCATGATGGCGCGTTCTTGCTGCCGCAGACGGTTCAGGGCATCACGTACACGCTCGACCAGTACCTCGAACTGCTTCGGTACCAGCTTGATCGGCATGAACAGGTCAGCCAGGGCCTGCAGGGCCTCGATGCTTTCCTTGTGGTTGCGACCATTTTTCTTCAGGACCTTGGAGGTTGCCTGAAGTTGATCGGATACCGCACCGAAGCGTTGGGCTGCGACGACCGGATCCGGGCCGCTCTCGGCCTCTTCCTCGTCGTCACCGCTTTCGGATTCTTCTTCGTCGTCGTCGGACTCTTCCTTCGCCGCAGCGGCCTTGGCACCTGGGATCGGCACTTCTTCGGTTGGCGCGGCAATGTTGTCGTCAGGGTCGATGTAACCGCTGAGAACGTCCGACAGGCGGCCACCCTCGGTGGTGACGCGATCATATTCGCCGAGAATGTAGTCGACAGTGCCCGGGAAGTGGGCGATGGCGCCCATGACTTCACGAATGCCTTCCTCGATACGCTTGGCGATTTCGATCTCGCCTTCGCGGGTCAGCAGCTCGACAGTACCCATTTCGCGCATGTACATGCGCACCGGGTCGGTCGTGCGGCCGATATCGGTTTCAACTGCCGCCAATGCAGCAGCGGCTTCTTCGGCCGCGGCTTCATCGGTGTCGGCTTCCGCCAACAGAAGGGCATCCGCATCCGGAGCACTCTCGAATACGTTGATCCCCATGTCGTTGATCATGCGGATGATGTCTTCCACCTGTTCCGGATCTGAAATATCCTCAGGCAGGTGGTCGTTGACCTCCGCGTAAGTCAGGTAGCCCTGCTCACGACCGCGGGTGATCAACTCTTTGATACGAGACTGCTGTTGCGCTTTTCCGGACATAACACCCTATCCACTGAAGGTCTTGGCGGGCAAAAAACAAGCCGAGGATTATACCCGAGCATGGGCCTCACGCGCCAGATGAGGTCGGCGTTTGTGCGGGAACATTTCGGCTCAGCAGGGCGAGGAGCTGGGTTTTTTCCTCGCTGGTCAATTCGCTTTGACGTGATTTCCTGAGCAGTTGTTCCAGGCTGCGCTCGCGTTGGCGGGCGGACAAGCTAGTTATAGTGTCGAAAAACTGTTGTTCAAGGTTGTCGGCCACGATAAGCCATTCCTTTTCCGCCAGGGCCCGCAGCAGGCGGCCCTGTTCGGTGCCATGCCAACGTGCGATCAACTGCATTGAGCTTAGCCCAGGATTTTTCTGCGCGGCTTCGATCAACGCCACCAGCAGCTGGCTGTACAGGTGTTCTTCGTCGGCGAAGTGGCTGGCATCTTCCACCTTGCCGGCCAGCAGTGGGTGGTGCAGCAGGGTGCGCAGGGCGGCCAGGGTGGGCGGCTCGACCGGTGCTGGCACGCGGGGAGGTGCTTCGTCGCGTTGCTGCCAGGGCTTGCCGCCCTTGCGGTTCTTGTCCCAGGGTTTGTCGCTCCACGGCTTCTTGCTGCCCCCCTTGTTGGGTTTCCATGCCTGCTCCTGATGAACGGGGGCATAGTCGTGCTGCGGCATGTCGCCATAGTCGGGGGTGTAGCTGGCCATGGCGTCGTAATCGTAGCCAGGGTCGTAGTCCGGCATGCTGCTGGTCGCCGGCGCTTGCTGCGCCAACTGCTCGACCTGCTGCGGGTCGAGGCCGGTGATTTCCTTCAGGCGGTTGCGCATCAGCTGACGCAGGTTGGCGCCGGGGATCTTTTCGATCAACGGTGCGGCCAAGGTCGCCATATGCGCCTTGCCTTCCAGCGAGCGCGGGTCGGCTTCTACGCCAAGTTGCTCGAAGAAGTAGTCGGCCAGCGGTTGGGAATGCTGGTTGATACGGGCCATGAAGGCGTCGGTACCTTCGGCGCGCACCAGGCTGTCCGGGTCTTCGCCTTCGGGCAGGAACAGGAAGCGCGCGCGACGGCCGTCCTGCAGGTTCGACAATGTCGATTCCAGTGCGCGCCAGGCGGCCTTGCGCCCGGCCTGGTCGCCGTCAAAACAGAACAGCACGCTGGGCACCACGCGGAACAGGCGCTTGAGGTGCTCTTCGCTGGTGGCGGTGCCAAGGGTGGCCACGGCATTGCGCAGGCCTTGCTGGGCCAGGGCGATGACGTCCATGTAGCCCTCGACGACGATGATCTCGTCGAGGTTGCGGTTGTGCTTGCGCGCCTCGTACAGCCCGTACAGCTCCTGCCCCTTGTGGAACACCGGGGTTTCCGGGGAGTTCAGGTACTTGGGCTTGTCGTCGCCGAGCACCCGGCCACCGAAGGCGATGATGCGCCCGCGGCTGTCACGTATCGGGAACATCACCCGGTCGCGGAAGCGGTCGTAGCGCTTGCCGCTCTCGGCGTTCTCGATCAGCAGGCCGGCATCGATCATCACCTTCTGTTGCAGGGTGTCGGCACCCAGGTGCTTGAGCAGGTTGTCCCAGCCGGGCGGGGCAAAGCCCAGGCCGAAGTCGCGGGCAATTTCCCCGGACAGGCCGCGGCCCTTGAGGTAGTCCACCGCTGCCTTGCGGGACGGGTGGCTGCGCAGGGCCTGGCGGTAGAACTCCGAGGCGGCGTCCAGAAGCGGGTACAGTGGCGAGTCAGTGGGCTGGCGCGGCTTCTGGTCGCGGCGGCCTTGCTCGCGGGGCACTTCCATGCCGGCGGCGCGGGCCAGTTCTTCGACGGCCTGGGGGAAGTCCAGGTTGTCGTGGTCCATGACAAAGCCCAAGGCGTTGCCACCGGCGCCACAGCCGAAGCAGTAGTAGAACTGCTTGTCGGGGCTGACCGTGAAGGACGGGGTTTTTTCTTTGTGGAACGGGCAGCAGGCCGAGTAGTTCTTGCCGGTTTTTTTCAGCTGGACGCGCGAACTCACCACGTCGACGATGTCGAGGCGGTTGATCAGGTCGTCAATGAAACTCTGGGGAATCAGCCCGGCCATGGCAGTCTCGTTATCTGGCAACTGGCAAGTCTAATCGCTCACGCGCCGAAGGGGGCGAGTGCTGCTTGGGGAAGTGCGAGGGAATGTGTGCTCGTCGCCAGCCCCTAAGGGCTCGTCAGTCGGACGTGCACGTCTGGTCATACAGCAAGGAGGACCAGCTCTGACGTTTCAGGCAGGTTGCCCATGATGCAGTTCGCATGAAGCTTGTGCAGGGCCTTGAGCTAGCTGCTCAAGTTTGAAACGACCACTGCCATCGCCCGGGGGTTAGCCGGGCAGGGCAGAAGCTTTGCGTTGAACGCCTGTATTAGTACAGACGAACGGCGCGGCGCTGTTCGCGCTGAACTTTCTTGGCGTGACGCTTAACAGCAGCAGCTGCTTTGCGCTTACGCTCTGCGGTCGGCTTCTCGTAAAACTCGCGGCTACGAACTTCAGCCAGTACACCGGCTTTTTCGCAGGAGCGCTTGAAACGACGCAGAGCTACGTCGAAGGGTTCGTTCTCTTTAACTTTGACGGCTGGCATCCAGGGCTACCTTAATTCATTACCGGGGTAGACGTGCTCCTGGCAAAACAAAGGTGTGCTGGAGAACGTCGGTTTTCAAGGGTTGCGGATGTTAACCCTTAGCAAGCCGGAATGCAAAGCCTCTGATCGAAAACCGCTGGTCGGCACCCGACACGGGGACTATCATGCGCGGCTTCGAATTCAGCCCCCACAAGGGACGAGCCCATGCTAGTACTGGGATTGGAAACATCCTGCGACGAAACCGGCGTCGCATTATACGACAGTGAACGCGGTTTGTTGGCCGACGCACTGTTCAGCCAGATCGACCTGCACCGCGTCTTCGGCGGCGTGGTGCCCGAGCTTGCCTCGCGTGATCACGTCAAGCGCATGCTGCCGCTCATCCGCCAGGTGCTGGACGAGGCAGGTTGCGTTGCCACCGAAATCGACGCCATCGCCTACACCGCGGGCCCCGGCCTGGTCGGCGCCTTGCTGGTGGGCGCTTCCTGCGCCCAGGCGCTGGCCTTTGCCTGGGACATCCCGGCGATCGGTGTGCATCACATGGAGGGTCACCTGCTGGCACCCATGCTGGAAGAAAACCCGCCAGAGTTTCCGTTCGTCGCTTTGTTGGTTTCCGGTGGCCATACCCAGCTGGTTCGGGTCGATGGCATCGGTCAGTACGAACTGTTGGGCGAGAGCCTGGACGATGCTGCCGGTGAAGCGTTCGACAAGACCGCCAAGCTGATCGGCCTCAATTACCCGGGTGGTCCGGAAATCGCGCGTCTGGCCGAACAAGGTGTGGCCGGGCGCTTCGTGTTCCCGCGGCCAATGACCGATCGTCCAGGCCTGGAATTCAGTTTTAGTGGCCTCAAGACCTTTGCCCTGAACACCTGGCAGCAATGCAAGAATGCTGGCGACGACAGTGAGCAAACCCGTTGCGACCTGTCCCTGGCATTCCAGCAGGCGGTGGTGGAGACTTTGACCATCAAGTGCAAGCGGGCGCTCAAGCAGACCGGCCTCAAGCGGCTGGTCATCGCGGGTGGCGTGAGTGCCAACAAGGCCCTGCGCGCGTCCCTGGAGGACATGCTCGGTAGCATCAAGGGCAACGTGTACTACGCGCGCCCGCAATTCTGTACCGACAATGGTGCGATGATCGCCTACGCCGGTTGCCAGCGCCTACTGGCCGGGCAGCAGCAAGACCTGGCGATCAGCGTGCAGGCACGCTGGCCGATGGAACAGTTGCCGCCGCTGTAAGGTAGCGTGTCGAAGGTTCAGAAATGCCGTTCGCGCCCTGCAAACAAGTCGCGCAGGTTGTTGCGGTGGCGCCACACGATCATCACTGTCAGTACGCTGATCGGCAGCAGGGCTTCGGGCTCGCGCCAGGCCAGCAATGGCAAGGTGAGTGGCGTGGCAATCAGTGCGGCCAGTGAGCTGGTGCGCGTGAGGTAGAAGGTCAGCAGCCAGGCGCCGATGGCCAGCAGCGCGGCCGGGAAATACAGGCCCATGAGCATGCCGGCAGCCGTCGCCACGCCCTTGCCGCCCTTGAAACGGAAGTACAGGGGGAACAGGTGGCCCAGCACCGCGCATATGCCCACCCAGGCCTGCGCATGCAGGTCCAGCCCGGCAGCGCGGGCGAGCAATACCGGCAAAAGGCCCTTGCACAGGTCGCCTAGCAGGGTCAGGATCGCCAGTTTACGGCCTGCCAGGCGTAGCATGTTGGTGGCGCCGGCATTGCCTGAGCCGCTGGAACGCGGGTCCGGGCTGCCCGAGAGGCGGCTGAGAACAATGGCGAAGGACAGCGAGCCGAGCAGGTAGGCGAGCAACGCCAGTAACCAAAACATGCTAACTATTCCGGGCGAGGACGCCCTGATTCTAACGGCGCCAGTCGCCCTTGTCGTGCTGTGGAGAGAAGTGCTTGGACAGAGTGTTCATCGAAGGCCTGGAAGTCGATACCGTTATCGGTGCCTATGACTGGGAGCGGGATATTCGCCAGTGCTTGCGCCTGGACCTGAGCTTTGCCTGGGACAACCGCCCGGCCGCCGCCGGAGACGACCTGAGCCTGGCGCTGGATTACGCCAGTGTGTCGGCGCGCATCCAGGCGTTTGCCGAACAGGCCCGTTTCGAACTGGTTGAAACATTTGCCGAGCGCCTGGTGGCCACCCTGATGGACGAGTTCCACATCCCTTGGGTGCGCTTGAAGCTGACCAAGCCGGGCGCGGTGCCGGCGGCCCGTGGTGGTGTAGGCGTGGAGATCGAGCGCGGATGTCTTTGAGCACGGTTTACCTGGGCTTGGGCAGCAATATCGACCGTGAGGCGCATTTGTGCGCCGGGCTCGATGCGTTGGCTGGCATCCTGACCGACATGCGCTGTTCGCCGGCATTCGAAAGCCAGGCGGTGGGCATCAAGAGCGGGCCGTTCATCAACTTCGTGGTGACCGGGCAAACCGCGTTGCCGTTGATCGAGCTGGACCGCCGGCTGAAGTTCATCGAGGCCGACAATGGCCGCTATGCCCCGGACCGCAAAGGGTTGCCGCTGGATATCGACGTGCTGATGTATGACGATTTGCACGGTACCTTCGATGGGCTGGTATTGCCCCGTGCCGAGATCCTGAAGAACGCTTTTGTGCTGTGGCCGCTGTCGTTGCTGGCACCCGACCTGGTGCATCCGGGGGTGGGCAAGTGCATGGCGCAGCTGTGGCAGGAAGCGCAGATCGATCAGGTACTGGCCCCGGTCGCCTTTGAGTGGCGCGGGTTGCAGTTGACGCCCGCTTAAGCCTGTATCGGCCTCTTCGCGGGTAAACCCGCTCCTACAACGGGCTGAGCCCAACCTCTGATGTGTGCCCCCTGTAGGAGCGGGTTTACCCGCGAATACGGTGGCGGCTGCGACGGTGAACAGCGGGTGGAAATTGGCCAGCAGGCCCGGCCCTTTCGCGGGTAAACCCGCTCCTACAGCGGGCTGTGCCCAGCCCTTGATGTGTGCCCCTGTAGGAGCGGGTTTACCCGCGAAGAGGCCGGTAGGTCTAACCGCGCTGGTAAGCTTCGAGCGCTTTCAGCCGTTCACCTTTGAGTGCTTCGCCCAGTGCCTGCCCCGTGAGCCCGGCTTGCACCAACGGTTTCACATCCACCGCTCGCGCCGCCGCTGCTGCGCCTCGCAGGTAATCGGCCTGTGGGTAACCCTGCTCGCCATCGCCCCGCGCCGCCATCTCACAAACGGTCAGAAAATCCTCAAATCGCTGCGGCCGTCGGTAAACATCGAACTTCTGCAACAGCTCCAGCAGTGCCGTGGCAGGCAGTTCGAGCGCCTGATTGCCCTGCGCCAGGCATTCCCCTGTCAGCATGGCCAGTTCCTGGCACTCACGCGGTGCCTTCAGGCGCTGGTTGACGGCTTTGATCGATGTCGGTGCCAACCCCCGCAACAGGCAGGCCCAGCGCACGTGCAGCGGTTGTTCGTGCACCGCTGCCTGCTCCAGCGCCGCCAATGTCCGGGAGCTGTCATCGAGCTCAGGCAGCAGCTCCTGCAGGGCCCCACACGCGCTCAGCACCTTGAAGAATACCTGCGGTTGCACCTCCATCAGCGCGCGCTCGATTTCCTTCCAGCTGCGCTCGGCAGTGAGTGCCTGCAGTTCGCCCGAGGCACTGATCTGGCGCATCAGCGCCAAGGTTTCATCGGCAACCCGGAACCCCAGTGGTGCGTAACGGGCAGCAAAGCGTGCAACACGCAGCACGCGCAAAGGATCTTCGGCGAATGCCGGGGAAACGTGGCGTAGCAGGCGTTTATCCAGGTCTTGCTTGCCTTGGTAGGGGTCATATACCGTGCCGGCCTCATCCTCGGCCATCGCATTGATGGTGAGGTCGCGACGGATCAGGTCCTCTTCCAGGGTTACGTCGGGGCTGGCGTGAAAAGTGAACCCGCCGTAGCCTCGGCCACTCTTGCGCTCGGTGCGCGCCAGGGCGTATTCCTCACCGGTTTTCGGGTGCAGGAACACCGGAAAATCGGCACCCACCGGCCGATAGCCCTTGGCGAGCATTTCTTCGACGGTGGCGCCCACCACCAGCCAGTCGATATCGCTGACAGGGCGGCCGAGCAGGCGGTCGCGCACGGCGCCGCCAACTTTGTAGATGTGCATGTGCAGCTCTCCATAACTGCCGACAGGATAACCCGTCGGCGGTCATGGGGTTGCATCAGAGGTGGTGGATAACAGCCAGGTCCATGCGGCCGTAGTCGGCGCTTTCGCTATGCTCGCCGCGCGGCGGCATGTGGTGAGTACTCATCACTTGCTCGCCTTGCACGGTCTCCAGGTGGATATCGAAGCCCCACAGGCGATGCAGGTGCTTGAGCACTTCGTCGGTCGAGTCGCCCAGCGGTTTGCGGTTGTGTTGCTGGTGTCGCAGGGTCAGCGAGCGGTCTCCGCGGCGGTCGACGCTCCAGATCTGTACGTTCGGTTCACGGTTGCCCAGGTTGTACTGCGCTGCCAGCTGCTCCCGAATCACCCGGTAACCGGCCTCATCATGGATGGCGGGCACCAGCAGGTCGTCGCGCTGGTCGTCATCGAGGATGCTGAACAACTTGAGGTCGCGCATCACCTTGGGCGACAGATACTGCAGGATGAAGCTCTCGTCCTTGAAGCTGCTCATGGCGAACTTGATGGTAGAAAGCCAGTCACTGCCGGCAATGTCGGGGAACCAGTGGCGATCTTCTTCGGTGGGGTTTTCGCACATGCGGCGGATGTCGGTGTACATCGCAAACCCCAGCGCGTAGGGGTTGATGCCGCTGTAGTACGGGCTGTCGAAGCCGGGCTGGAACACCACGCTGGTGTGCGACTGCAAGAACTCCATCATGAAGCCTTCGGTAATCAGCCCCTCGTCGTACAGGTCGTTCATCAGGGTGTAGTGCCAGAAGGTTGCCCAGCCTTCGTTCATGACCTGGGTCTGGCGCTGCGGGTAGAAGTACTGGGCGATCTTGCGCACGATGCGCACTACTTCACGCTGCCAGGGTTCAAGCAGCGGGGCGTTCTTCTCGATGAAATACAGGATGTTTTCCTGCGGTTCGGCGGGGAAGCGCCCCTCATCGCGGTCGTTGCCCTTTTCGGCGTTTTTCGGAATTGTCCGCCAAAGGTCGTTGATCTGACGCTGAAGGTGCTCTTCGCGCTCCTGTTGCCGGCGCCGCTCTTCTTCGGCAGAAATAGGGTAAGGCCGCTTGTAGCGGTCGACACCGTAGTTCATCAGGGCATGGCAGGAGTCGATCAAGTCCTCCACAGCATCGATACCGTGGCGCTCCTCGCACTGGGCGATGTACTGCTTGGCGAACACCAGATAGTCGATGATCGAACTGGCGTCAGTCCAGGTACGGAACAGGTAATTGCCTTTGAAAAAACTGTTATGGCCGTAGCACGCGTGCGCAATCACCAGTGCCTGCATGCACATGGTGTTTTCTTCCATCAGGTAGGCGATACAAGGGTCGGAGTTGATCACGATCTCGTAGGCCAGGCCCATCTGGCCGCGGCTGTAGGACTTTTCCGTACTGAGGAACTGCTTGCCGTAGGACCAGTGGTGGTAGCCCAGCGGCATGCCGACCGAGGCGTAGGCGTCCATCATCTGTTCGGCAGTGATGACCTCGATCTGGTTGGGGTAGGTGTCCAGGGCGTAACGCTCGGCCAGGCGGCTGATTTCCCGGTCGTAGGTCTGGATCAGCTCGAACGTCCACTCGGACCCAGTGGAAATGGGTTGGCGTCTCTGTGCTCTGGCGGTCATGTGGCTAACCTGCGCTGGAAGAGTTCACGGAAGACCGGGTAGATATCGCCGGCCGATACCAACTGCTGCTGGGCGAACGTGTCGGGGAAAGCATCTCCGATACGCTCGTATTCATACCACAGCGCCTGGTGTTCACGGGGGGTGATCTCAACGTAAGTGTAGTACTGCACATGCGGCATGATCTGTTTGGAGAGGATGTCGCGGCAGATGGGCGAGTCGTCGTTCCAGTTGTCGCCATCAGAAGCCTGCGCGGCATAGATGTTCCAGTCGCTGGCCGGGTAACGCTCGGCCATGATCTCCTGCATCAGCTTGAGGGCACTGGAGACGATGGTGCCGCCGGTTTCCCGCGAGTAGAAGAACTCTTCTTCATCGACTTCCCGGGCACTGGTGTGGTGGCGAATGAACACGACTTCGATGCGCTCGTAGTTACGCTTGAGGAACAGGTACAGCAGGATGAAGAAGCGCTTTGCGATGTCCTTGGTGGCCTGGGTCATCGAGCCGGATACGTCCATCAGGCAGAACATCACTGCCTTCGAGCTGGGGTTGGGTTGCTTGACCAGCAGGTTGTACTTGAGGTCGAAGGTGTCGAGGAAGGGCAGGCGGTTGATACGTGCCTTCAGGCGCTCGATTTCCTGTTCGACTTCCTGGATATCGGTGAAATTGTCTGGCTCTTCGACCCGCAGGCGATCGAGTTCCTTTTGTGCTTCGCGCAGCAGGGCGCGGCTGCTGCCGGTCAGGGCGATACGCCGGGCATGGGCCGAGCGCAGGGTGCGCACGATGTTGATGCGTGACGGGTTGCCTTCGTTGGCGATGCCGGCGCGAACAGTCTTGAAGGTATCGGCGCCAGTCAGGTGACGTTTGACCAGGTTGGGTAGCTCAAGGTCTTCGAACATGAATTCGAGAAATTCTTCCTGGGTGATCTGGAAGACGAACTCGTCCATGCCCTCGCCGGAATTGCCGGCCTTGCCGCGACCGCCACCGCCTCCACCGCCTTGCGGCCGTGGGATGTGTTCACCGGCAGTGAACTCTTTGTTGCCAGGATGCACGATGGTCTGTTTGCCCCCACGACCATGATGCAAGACGGGTTCGTCGATGTCGCGCCCGGGAATACTGATCTGCTCGCCGTGTTCCATATCCATGATGGAACGGCGGCTCACCGCCTCTTCGACGGCCTTCTTGATATGTTCGCGGTACCGCCGCAGGAAGCGCTGGCGGTTGACCGTGCTCTTGTTCTTGCCGTTCAGGCGTCGGTCTATAACGTAGCTCATGGTCCCTCCGGTGACTGGATGCAGCTGCAACCCACAAGCTGCAAGCCACAAGCTTCAAGCTGCAAGAAAGAGCAGCCACCGCCGCTGCAAGCTGTGACGCGGGCAGCAATGCCAACGCCAGGCAGCTTGCAGCTTGCGGCTCGTAGCTTGCCGCTTTATTGCGATTTCCTGACCCGCAGGTACCATTCCGACAGCAGGCGCACCTGTTTGTCGGTATAGCCACGCTCCACCATCCGGGTGACGAAGTCGTTGTGTTTCTTCTGGTCCTCTTTGCTGGCCTTGGCGTTGAAGCTGATGACCGGCAGCAGGTCTTCGGTGTTGGAGAACATTTTCTTCTCGATTACGACCCGCAGCTTTTCATAACTCAGCCAGCTTGGATTCTTGCCATTGTTGTTAGCGCGTGCGCGCAGTACGAAGTTGACGATCTCGTTGCGGAAGTCTTTCGGGTTGCTGATGCCAGCCGGTTTCTCGATCTTTTCCAGTTCCTCGTTGAGCGCAATGCGGTTGAGAATTTCGCCGGTTTCCGGGTCGCGGTATTCCTGATCCTGGATCCAGAAGTCTGCATACAACACGTAGCGGTCGAAGATGTTCTGGCCGTATTCGCTGTAGGACTCCAGGTAGGCGGTCTGGATTTCCTTGCCGATAAACTCGATGTAGCGCGGTGCCAGGTATTCCTTCAGGTAGCGCAGATAGCGTTCGCGCACTTCAGCCGGGAATTGTTCCTGTTCGATCTGCTGTTCGAGGACATACAGCAGGTGCACCGGGTTGGCGGCAATTTCGTGTGGGTCGAAGTTGAACACCTTGGACAGGATCTTGAAGGCGAAGCGCGTCGACAGGCCGTTCATGCCTTCGTCGACACCCGCAGAGTCCCGGTATTCCTGGATCGACTTGGCCTTTGGATCGGTGTCCTTGAGGTTTTCCCCGTCGTAAACGCGCATCTTGGAATAGATATTGGAGTTCTCTGGCTCTTTCAGGCGGGAAAGCACCGTGAACTGAGCCAGCATCTTGAGCGTATCTGGCGCACAGTGGGCCTTGGACAGCGAGCTGTTGACCAGCAGTTTGTCGTAGATCTTTATTTCATCGCTGACCCGCAGGCAGTACGGCACCTTGACGATATAGATCCTGTCGATGAACGCTTCGTTGTTCTTGTTGTTACGGAAGGTGTGCCACTCCGATTCGTTGGAGTGCGCCAGCAGAATCCCGGTATAGGGAATCGCCCCAAGGCCTTCAGTACTGTTGTAGTTGCCTTCCTGGGTGGCGGTGAGCAAGGGGTGCAGGACCTTGATCGGCGCCTTGAACATTTCGACGAATTCCATCAGGCCCTGGTTGGCCCGGCACAGCGCGCCCGAGTAGCTATAAGCATCGGCGTCGTTCTGTGGGTATTCCTCAAGTTTGCGGATATCGACCTTGCCGACCAGGGCCGAGATGTCCTGGTTGTTTTCATCGCCGGGTTCGGTCTTGGCAATGGCGATCTGGTTAAGAATCGACGGGTACAGCTTCACCACCTTGAACTTGGAGATGTCCCCGCCAAACTCCTGCAGGCGCTTGGTGGCCCAAGGCGACATGATGGTATTGAGGTAGCGCCGTGGGATGCCGAACTCTTCCTCGAGAATGGCCCCATCTTCGGTGGCATTGAACAAGCCCAGAGGTGACTCGAATACCGGCGAGCCCTTGATCGCGTAGAACGGCACCTTTTCCATCAGCTGCTTGAGTTTTTCCGCCAGCGAGGACTTGCCGCCGCCTACCGGGCCCAGCAGATAGAGGATCTGTTTCTTCTCTTCCAGGCCTTGGGCGGCGTGGCGGAAGTACGACACGATCTGGTCGATGCACTCTTCCATGCCATGGAAGTCGGCAAAGGCCGGATAGCGGCGGATAACCTTGTTGGAGAAGATGCGCGACAGCCTGGAGTTGGTAGAGGTGTCGATCAGCTCTGGCTCACCGATGGCCAGCAACAGCCGTTCGGCCGCCGATGCGTAGGCACTGCGATCCTCTTTGCACAGCTCGAGGTACTCCTGCAGCGAGAGTTCTTCCTGGCGCGTAGACTCGAAACGTTGTTGGAAGTGGCTAAAAATACTCATGACGTCACCTCGCTCGATACGTGGAGACGACGCCGGATCAGTCAGCTGATGCTGGCATGCAACCGGGTTGGCCGATTGCTGTATACCCCCCAGAACACCCTGTAACGCTACCGATGACCCGCACGCCGGTGTACCGGCTCTCCCCTTTTTGGATGGCCTGAGCTTAAGCGTAGTTGGTTATCTGCAAGGTAAAGGGGCGAGAAAGGCAGAAGTTACGAACGACCGTTCGTCAGATAAGCCGCAAGCCCGCGCGGGGCACGGGCTGCAGGGGAAAATAAAAAATTATTCAGCCTTGCCCTGGGCGGTCTCGGCCGGGTAGGTCGCGCGCCACAGTTCGAAGCCGCCGTCCACGCTGTAAACGTCGGAGAAACCCTGGCCTACCAGGTAGGCAGCAGCACTTTGGCTGGAATTGCCGTGATAGCAGACCACCAGGGTTGGCGCGTCGAGGTCGGCGTTGCGGATGAAATCGGCGACCGAGTGGTTATCCAGGTGCCGGGCGCCGGTGATGTGGCCGGCGGCGAAGGCCTGCGGGTCGCGAATGTCGACGACGACCGCACCTTCTTTCTTGCGAAGCTCCAAGGCCTGCTCAGGAGGGATGCGCTTGAATTCGCTCATGGGTACTACTTCCTTCAGGTGTGGTCGTTGAGTGTAGTGGGTTGTGCCGGCTGGCGCAGGGTGCCGTCGTCGGCGCAGTCGCAGCGGTGGTATTCGCCGCTGTCGACGTTGTACAGGGTCATGGCGCCGCCCCATACGCAGCCAGTGTCCAGGGCGATGACGTCGGGCTCGGTGACCTCACCCTGCAGAGCGGCCCAATGGCCAAAGATGATCTTCACGTGGCGTGAGCGGCGGTCCTTGTGCGCGTACCAGGCTTTGTAGCCTTTGGGCGCGCTACCCAGGCCTTCCTTGCTCTTGAGGTCGAGTTTGCCATCGGCCGTGCAGAAGCGCATGCGGGTGAAGTAGTTGGTGATGACCCGCAGGCGTTCGACGCCGGCGAGGTTCTTGCTCCACTTGTTCGGCTCGTTGCCATACATGCCGTCGAGGTACAGCTGCAGGCGGGTGTCGTCACGCAGCACTTCCTCGACCTCGGCAGCGAGCTCCAGGGCTTTGCCAAGGGTCCATTGTGGCGGTATGCCGGCATGAACCAGGGCGATGCCGCGGGGCTCGTCGTAATGCAGCAGCTTCTGCTGGCGCAGCCAGTCGAACAGCTGGTCGGCGTCCGGCGCTTCGATGATCTCGCGCAGTGTGTCGCTTTTCTTGAGGCGCTCGACGTTGTGCCAGGCGGCCAGCAGGTGCAGGTCATGGTTGCCCAGCACGCAGACCAGTGAATGACGGATCGAATACAGGAAGCGCAGGGTTTCCAGTGACTCGGGGCCGCGGTTGACCAGGTCGCCGACCAGCCACAGGCGGTCGACGGCGGGGTTGAAACTGACGCGATCGAGCAGGCATTTGAGTGGCTGCAGGCAGCCCTGCAGGTCACCGACGGCGTAGGTGGCCATCAGTGCAGCGCTCCGGGCACTGCCAGCCGAAAGGGGGCAATCTCGGCGTCGAAGCGCTTACCGTCTTCGGCGAACATCTGGTAGCTGCCCTGCATGGTGCCAACGCGGGTGCTGATGACGGCACCACTGCTGTAAGTGTGGCTCTGGCCTGGGTCGATGTTGGGTTGCTGGCCGACCACACCGGCGCCGCGGACTTCCTCTACCTCGCCGTCACCGTTGGTGATCAGCCAGTGGCGCGACAGCAACTTGGCGCTGAGCGAGCCGTTGTTCTGCACGGTAATGGTGTAGGCGAAAGCGAAGCGACTGTTTTCGGGGTCGGATTGTTCTTTCAGGTAGCGGGTCACGACGCTGACGTCGATTTGATAGCGGGGGTCGGACATGCAAGGGCCTTGGGCGAACTGACGCAATAATGCAGTCTAGGCCATTGGGAGGGGGGAGGGCCAGCGGTGATCGGGCTTGGGGGGTGTGTTGTCTGTGCCGGCCTCTTCGCGGGTAAACCCGCTCCTACAAGGGGTCGCACAGGATTTGAGGGTTGTGCGATCCCTTGTGGCCCGCGAAGAGGCCGGAACGGGCTAAATCAGGCTTGTTGCTGATCAGCCAGCTGGTCAGCCAGGCGCACGAAGGCTGCCAGGTCGAGCTGTTCAGGGCGCAGGCTGCCATCAACGCCGGCAGCCTCGATGGCGGCGCTGTCCAGCAGGCCTTTCATGGTGTTGCGCAGCGTCTTGCGGCGCTGGTTGAACGCTTCGCGAACGACACGCTCCAGCAGCAGGTGGTCCTTGGCCGGGAACGGCAGCACTTCGTGCGGCACCAGGCGGACGATTGCCGAATCCACTTTCGGGGGTGGGTTGAAGGCACCAGGGCCGACATTGAACAGGTGCTCCACGCGGCAGTGGTACTGCACCATGATCGACAAGCGCCCCCAGTCACCGCCGCCAGGGCCGGCGGCCATGCGCTCGACCACTTCCTTCTGCAGCATGAAATGCATGTCGCGGATCAGCCCGGCGTGGCTGAGCAGGTGGAAGATCAGCGGGGTGGAGATGTTGTAGGGCAGGTTGCCAACCACCTTGAGGCTGCGCGGCGGCACGCCCAGCTGGTTGAAGTCGAACTTCAGGGCGTCGCCCTGGTGCAGGCGGAAGTTGCTGCGATCAGCGAACTTGTGCTGCAGGATCGGCACCAGGTCTTTGTCCAGCTCCACCACGTCCAGCTGTGCGCCACTGCCCAGCAGGCCTTCGGTCAGGGCGCCTTGGCCCGGGCCGATTTCCAGCAGGTGTTCGCCGGCCTTGGCGTTGATGGCACGCAGGATGCGGTCGATGATACCGGCGTCGTGCAGGAAGTTCTGGCCGAAGCGCTTGCGCGCCCGGTGTTGGTATTGCTCGTTCATGGTCGGTTCTCGGCCATCTGGTAGGCGGTTTCCAGTGCGACGCGCAGGCTGCCGGTGTCGACTTTGCCAGTGCCGGCCAGGTCCAGGGCGGTGCCGTGGTCAACCGACGTGCGGATGATTGGCAGGCCCAAGGTCACGTTCACTGCTGCGCCGAAGCCTTTGTACTTGAGTACGGGAAGGCCCTGGTCGTGGTACATCGCCAGCACCGCATCGCAGTGCTCCAGATATTTGGGGGTAAACAGGGTATCGGCCGGCAGCGGCCCGCGCAGGTCCATGCCTTCGGTGCGCAGGCGGGCCAGGGTCGGCTCGATGATGTCGATTTCTTCGCGGCCCAGGTGGCCGCCCTCGCCCGCGTGCGGGTTGAGGCCACACACCAGGATACGCGGGTTGGCAATGCCGAACTTGTCGCGCATGTCGGCATGCAGGATGCGGGTTACACGTTCGACGCGCTCTGCAGTGATAGCGTCGGCAACATCACGCAGTGGCAGGTGCGTGGTCACCAGGGCCACGCGCAGGCCGCGGGTGGCCAGCATCATTACCACTTGTGCGGTGCGGGTCAGTTCGGCAAGGAATTCGGTATGCCCGGAAAAGGCGATACCGCTTTCGTTGATCACTCCCTTGTGAACCGGGGCCGTGATCATCCCGGCGAAGTGCCCGTCCAGGCAGCCTTGCCCAGCGCGGGTCAGGGTTTCCAGCACGAACGCTGCGTTGGCCTTGTCCAGCTGGCCTGGCACCACCGGAGCCGCCAAGGGGGTATCCCAGACGTACAGGCTACCTGCGGGTGCCGGGAGGTCAGGCCATTGGCCCGGGGCTACCGGCAGCAGGCTGACGGCCAGCCCCAGCTGCGTGGCCCGCTCGGCGAGCAGGTCACGGCTGGTGATGGCGATCAGGGGGTGGGGCTGGGCGTCTGCGGCGAGCAGCAGGCACAGGTCGGGGCCTATGCCGGCCGGCTCGCCGGGGGTGACGGCGAAGCGCAGGGGCTTCACTGGGCGGCCTGGTCAGCGCCAGGCAGCTTGATTTCAACGTAGGCTTCGTCGCGGATCTGGCGCAGCCAGGTTTGCAGCTCTTCGTCGTACTTGCGGTTGCGCAGTACGCTCAGGGCCTGCTGTTCGCGAGCCTGCTCGGTGCTGTCGGTGGCGCGGCGGCCCAGCACTTCCAGAACGTGCCAGCCGTACTGGGTCTTGAACGGTTTGGTCACTACGCCTTGCTGGGCATTGGCCATCTGTTCACGGAACTCCGGTACCAGGCTGTTCGGATCGACCCAGTTGAGGTCGCCGCCGTTGAGTGCCGAACCCGGGTCTTCCGAGAAGCTCTTGGCCAGTTCGCCGAAGTCTTCGCCGTTCTTGATCCGATCGTACAGGCGCTCGGCCAGCTGCTGGGTGGCCGCCTCGCTGCGGATCTCGCTTGGCTTGATCAGGATGTGGCGTACATGCACTTCGTCACGCAGTACGTTCTCGCTGCCGCCGCGCTTCTCCTCGAGCTTGAGGATGATGAAGCCGTTGGGGATGCGAATAGGCTGGGTAATTTCGCCCACCGGCATGCTGCTGAGCATCTTGGCGAAGTCGGGTGGTAGCTGACCGGCTTTACGCCAGCCCATCTCGCCGCCTTCCAGGGCGTTTTCGCTGGCCGAGTTGGCAATCGCCATCTGGCCGAAGTCAGCACCCTGGCGCAGTTGCTGGTAAACGTCACCGACCTTGCGCGCAGCCTTCTGGATATCGTCCGAGTTGGCGGCTTCCGGGGTCGGGATAAGGATGTTGGCCAGGCGGTACTCTTCCGACATCTGCATCTTGCCCAGGTCCGAGGCCAGGAAGTTCTTCACTTCCTGCTCGGACACCTGAATGCGTTCGGCAACGCGGCGTTGGCGCACGCGGCTGATGATCATCTCGCGCTTGACCTGCTCGCGAGCGTCGTCGAACGACAGGCCGTCATGGGCCAGTGCCGCGCGGAACTGGTCCAGCGACATACCATTGCGCTGGGCAATGGTGCCAATGGCCTGGTTCAGCTCTTCGTCGGTGATGCGGATGCCAGAGCGCTCGCCGATCTGCAACTGCAGGTTCTCGACGATCAGGCGTTCCAGTACCTGCTGTTCCAGGGCGCTGGTCGGCGGCACGCCGCCGCCGCGCTTGGCGATGGTTTGCTGGACCTCATGGACACGCTGGTCCAGCTGGCTTTGCATGACCACGTCGTTGTCGACGATAGCCACCACGCGATCAAGAGGTTGCACCGCGGCATGCACCGCGCCACTCAGCAAAGCGACGCCCAGCAACACTGGGCGCAGACGATCAATAAGCTTGGTCTTCACGTTCACGGTAACCTTGAATGCCTTGGTCGAGGAAAGACTCGACCTTGTTGCCAACTACGCCGCCGAGGCCTTTCAGGACGATCTGAAGGAAGACACCGTGGTCGCCTTTTTCGTTCTGTGGAAGGGCCTGGCTGAAATCGTCGTAGTCGATCCAGTAACGGTTGATCAGGCGCAGCTTCCAGCAGCAGTTGTCGTATTCGAAACCACCCATGGCTTCCAGGGTACGGTTGCGGTTGTAGTCATGCTGCCAGCGAGCGATAACGTTCCATTGCGGCACGATCGGCCAGATGACCGAGAAGTCGTGCTGCTGGATCTTGTAGTAATCCTTGATGTAGTTCGGATCGCCCGGGGTGCCATAGTCACCGCCGCCCACTTTCCAGGTACCCGTGGTCGAGTCGTAGGCAATGGTGTCGTTACGGTAGCGATAACCGAGGTTGACGATCTTGTTCGGGTTGTCTTCAGGCTGGTAGTGGAACATCGCGCTGCCCGAGCGGGTGCTGCGGCTGTCCGGGTCCCAGTTGAAGTCCGAATTGAGGCGCCAGTCGCGGTTGAAGTAGTAGTTGTACACCAGGGCGTATGGCGATACATCGGACTGCGCGTCCTTGCGGGTGCGGTAGTCGATGCCTGGCAGCTGGACCTTGCGGTCTTTGAAGTAGTAGGCCTGGCCGATGCTGAAGTTCTGGCGCTCGAAGCCGTTGTCTTCGATCCAGCGTGTGGTCACGCCCAGCGACAGTTTGTTTTCGTCGCCGATACGGTCAGTGCCGCTGAAGCGGTTGTCGCGGAACAGCGAGTCGTAGCTGAACAGGGTTTCACCCGTATCGAACAGCGGGATGTCCTTCTGGTCCTTGTACGGAACATAGAGGTAGAACATGCGCGGTTCGAGGGTTTGACGGTAATTGTTGCCAAACAGCGAGGTGTTGCGGTCGAAGTACAGGCCGCTGTCGACGCTGAAGATTGGCACGTCGCGGCTAACAGAGCTGTCGTAGCTTCCGTACGCGTCTGGATTGGCGGTTTGCAAGGCGATTGCATCGGCTTTGCCTTTGCTGTCCAGATCAAGATCGTACTGGGTGTAGGCATATTTCAGCTTGGGTGTGAGGAACCCATAGCTGGCTGTCATTGGATAGCTGATTGACGGCGCGACATTCAGGCGCGTGCCGTTGGCCCGCTCGATACCTTGAATATTTTCGTCAAGCCGACGACCATCGGGCCCCGCTGTGAGGTCCAGGTTGCCGTCCTTGTCGAACACAGTGTCGTTCTTCAAGTCACGTTCGAAGCGCGCGGCCTCGGTTTCGTAAGCGAAGTTCAACCCCCCTGGCTGAGAAGGCAGTACGCCATTGAGGGTAATCTGCGGCAGTCGATCATAAGGCGTGATCTGCGAAATGGTCGCCGCCTCATAGGCATGTACGTTCAGCCGCGCGGTGTAGCTATCGCCCCGGTAGGTCAATGCACCCTGCTGATTCAGGAAGTCGCGGCTTTCCACGCCAATCTGGTCAGATTCCAGGTCCTGGAAGTAGAACGGGTCGCTGATGTCGGTGTAGTCCACCTCGGTCATCAGGCGTTCGTCCAGGCCACCCTTGTGCTGCCAGTTGACCATCCAGCGCTGATCTTTGTAATCCGTCTGATCTTTGCGGTCGTCGTTCTTGTCGTTCAGGTAGGCGCCGCCGAACTGGCCTTCGCTGGAAGGTGTCAGGTAGCGGAACTCGCCTTCCATCAGCAGGCCGCGCTTGGCCATGTAACGCGGGTACAACGTGGCGTCGTAGTTAGGCGCCAGGTTGAAGTAGTACGGCGTGACCAGCATGAAGCCGGTGTCGCTGCTGGTGCTGAACGACGGCGGCAGGAAACCGGACTGGCGACGGTCGTCAATCGGGAAGTAGATGTACGGTGTATAGAACACCGGGAAATCCTTGACCCGTAGCGTAACGTTGGTCGCAGTACCGAAACCGGTGGCCGGGTTCAGGGTGATGTTGTTGCCCTTCAGCTGCCAGGCGTTGCTGCCCGGTTCGCAGGTGGTGTACGTACCGTCTTTGAGGCGGATGATGGCGTTTTCGCCACGCTTGGCGTACAGGGCACTGCCGCGGATGTGCGACTTGTGCATCACGTATTCGGCGTTGTCGACCTGGGCTTCGCCAGTGTCGAGCTGGATCTGGGCCTCGTCACCGACCACCAGCGAACCGTTGTCACGGATCTTGACGTTGCCCTTGAGCTCGCCACGGTTTTCGGCCTGGTAGAGGTTGGCCTCGTCGGCTTCGGCCTGCATGCTGCCCTGGCGCATTACCACGTCACCGGCGAGGGTAGCGACCTGCTGCTCCTGCTGGTACTTGGATACCTTGGCATTGATGTAGGTTGGCGACTCGTCCTTCGGCGTGGTGTCGGCCATGCCCGGGCGGGTTGGCTCGATATACGCGCCACCGCAGTACGGGCCGGTTTCAGCCAGCTGCGCGGCGGTGAGCTTTTCACGCGGAACCCAGTCCAGGTGGCTGTAGTCTTCGCTGCGCGACTTCAGACCACGGCCCTTGGCCTCGGTAACCAGCACGGGCCGGTCCGCAGTTTCGGCTTCGCCCGCCGCTTCGGTACCGGAGCTGACGGCTGCACCTTCGTGCACCGGGCGCGGTGGCAAGTTGTTGACTGGGGTTTTGGGCTTGCAGTCCCAACCACCGGCGGCGGACACTTGGCAGTCGAACTGTTCGGCTGCCACTACGTATGAGGTGGCCAGAGGTTGCAGGGCCAGCAGACCGCCGGTTACCAGCAACGGAAACTTTTCTACGAAACGCGGGGGATTTCAATGCCATCTTATTAGTCCGGGCTTCCTGCGTGCCATCTGCCCGCGTGTGGGGCCGCACGCCTCTCGATGGTCTGAAAAAGATGCTGGATAATAAAGCATGACCCGCTTGACGGCTAGGGCCGTCGGAGACCCTTGCAATGCCTGAACACGATGTACGCCTGCAACAACTGACGGTCTGGCTCGATGAACAGCTCAATGATCTTTTCCGTGACAACGCCTGGGGCGAGGTGCCTGCAGGCAGCTTGACCGCTGCCAGCAGCGACGCCAGCTTCCGCCGCTATTTCCGCTGGCAGGGCGCTGGCCACAGTTTCGTGATCATGGATGCGCCCCCCCCGCAGGAGAACTGCCGACCGTTCGTCGCCATCGACCACCTGCTGGCCAGCGCTGACGTCCATGTGCCGCTGATCCACGCCCAGGACCTGGAACGCGGCTTTTTGTTGCTTGGAGATCTGGGCACTCAGACATACCTTGACATCATCAATGCCGACAACGCCGATGGCCTGTTCGCCGACGCCATCGATGCCCTTCTGAAGTTCCAGCGTTTGCCGATGGACGCGCCGCTGCCCAGCTACGATGACGCCCTGCTGCGCCGTGAAGTGGAACTGTTCCCCGAATGGTACGTTGGGCGTGAGCTGGGCCTGACCTTCACCGATGCACAGAAGGCCACCTGGCAGCGCGTCAGCCAGTTGCTGATCGACAGCGCCCTGGCGCAACCCAAGGTGCTGGTACACCGTGACTACATGCCGCGCAACCTGATGCAGAGCACCCCCAACCCTGGTGTGCTGGACTTTCAGGATGCGGTATACGGCCCGGTCACCTACGACATTACCTGCCTGTTCAAGGACGCCTTTGTCAGCTGGCCGCAGGCGCGGGTCGAAGGCTGGCTGAGCGACTACTGGCAGCGGGCACAGGCGGCTGGCATCCCGGTGCACGCCGAGTTCGAAGCCTTCCACCGCGCCAGTGACCTGATGGGCGTGCAGCGGCACCTGAAGGTGATCGGCATCTTCGCCCGTATCTGCCACCGCGACGGTAAGCCGCGTTACCTGGGCGACGTGCCGCGTTTCTTCGCCTATATAAATGAAGTGATCGGTCGCCGGCCCGAATTGGCGGAGCTGGGTGAGCTGATTGCCGAGTTGCAGGCCGGAGCGCGTGCATGAAGGCCATGATCCTGGCTGCGGGGAAGGGCGAGCGCATGCGCCCGCTGACCCTGCACACCCCAAAACCGTTGGTCCCGGTCGCCGGCCAGCCGCTGATCGAGTACCACCTGCGCGCCCTGGCGGCAGCGGGCGTGACCGAAGTGGTGATCAACCATGCCTGGCTTGGCCAGCAGATCGAGGACCATCTGGGCGACGGTAGCCGCTTCGGCCTGAGCATCCGCTATTCACCTGAAGGTGAACCGCTGGAAACCGGCGGCGGCATCTTCAAGGCCCTGCCTTTGTTGGGTGAGGCGCCGTTCCTGCTGGTGAATGGCGATGTGTGGACCGACTACGACTTCGCGCGTTTGCAGGCTCCCCTGCAAGGCCTGGCTCACCTGGTGCTGGTCGACAACCCTGGCCATCACGGCCGCGGTGACTTCCGCCTGATGGGCGAGCAGGTCGTTGACGGCGATGACGCGCCAGGCACGCTGACCTTCAGCGGCATTTCTGTGCTGCACCCGGCGCTGTTCGAAGGTTGCCAGGCGGGTGCCTTCAAGCTGGCACCGTTGCTGCGCCAGGCGATGGCGGCCGGCAAGGTATCTGGCGAACACTACCGTGGGCACTGGGTGGATGTTGGCACGCTTGAACGCCTGGCCGAGGCTGAGTCTCTGATTGGCGAGCGCGCCTGACATGTGGTGGCCAGGCACGGTGATAGGTGTGGGTGCCGGCTTTGCCGTTGCGAGCATACCGGGTGCCTTGCTCGGTGCGTTGCTTGGGCAGGCCATTGACCGCCGGCTGCGCTTGCAAGGCTGGGAAGACATGCGCGAACGCCTGGGTGGGCGCCCCGCATTACGCGATGACGAGTTGTTGTTCGTGATGCTCGGGCGTCTGGCCAAGTGCGATGGCCGGGTAGCCGAGCAGCATATCGAGCAGGCGCGTCAGGAGATGGTGCGCCTGGACCTGGCCGAGGCAGCCCGGCTGCGCGCCATCAATGCGTTCAACCGTGGCAAGGCGGGCAAGGACCGGCTTGGCGGGCACCTGCGGCGCATCAGTCAGCAGCCCCACGCGGCGGAAGGTACCTTGCGGGCCTGTTGGCGCATGGTCTGGGCTGACGGCAAGATGGGCAACAAGGAGCGTGAGCTGCTGCTCGACTGGGGGCAGAAGCTGGGCATGAGCCGACGCCAGGTGCAGGCCATGTCGCTGGAGTACGAGCCGCGCAAGGCCACGGGCGCAGAAAGCGTGCCCATGACCTACGCGGCAGCGTTGCGCTTGCTGGCGGTGGACGCAGACACCGACACCGATAAGGTCAAGCAGGCGTATCGTCGGCTTGTCAGTCGGCATCACCCGGACAAGCTGGCGGGTACTGGTGCCAGCGAGGCGCAGGTGCGTGAAGCGACCGCACGCACCCGTGAGTTGCACCAGGCCTATGCCATGATCCGCAAGCGGCGCGGCCTTTGACGCCCCGCCACAAGGATCAAGCCGAACTCAGCCCTGAGGGCTCATCCACCCCCGCACCCGGCGGAACAATTGCTCTTGTTCCGCCGCTTTGTTTGCTGGCATGGCAATCAATGACAATTGTCGGTACTGGCTATCCTTCTGCCGCTTGCTGGCCTGCAGCCGTTGCTGGGCTGCGTTGCGGTCAGCGCTGCGGGTGGCGTAGTAGATATCGGCCGTGGGTACCTTCAAGGTTGGGGCCAGGCTTTCCAGGTCCTGCTCCACCCGTGCAGGGGTCTGTGCAGCGACCATCACCAGTTTTTGTACCTGCGGTGGCTGCTTCTCGCTCAGGTAGCGCGCCGCCCAATATGCACCGCTACCATGGCCGATCAGTACGATGCTGCGGGCATTGTGTTGTTGGGCGAACGCCACGGCGGCATCCAGGCGGGCGAAGATGCGTTCGGCATCTGCCGGGTCGGCCTGCTCGCTGGCTTGTTCGGCATCGGTGCTTTCTGCTGTGTCGGCATCGGCCGCGGTGGCTTGGGCCACGTTGGCGTTGGCGTCGGCCGGTACGTCCTTGACCGGTGCGCTTTCGCCTTTGTCTGGCGCAGGCGCTACCGGTGGTGTGGCTTCGACCCGTGCTTGCGGGCTGTCTGCGAGCAGGTCGGGCAGGCTTACGCTGAGGCTGTGCCAGCCGATATCCGGGAATTTTTGCCGCAGTGGGCCGACTGCATTTGGCCAGTCGGCCGTTTCGCCTGCACCGGGGACAATGATCACCGCCCCTTGCGGATCGTTGTCGTTGGCCGGCTTCCACAGGGCCAGGAAGCTGTCGGCACCGGCCTGCAGGGTCTGCTGCTCAGCCTTGGGCAGCAGCCGCTCCAGCGCCAGTGCATCCTCCTGGCTGCGTTCCAGCAAGGGTGGGCGTGGGGCCTCGGCAGCCGGTGCCATGGTATTTGCAGGTGGTTTTTCGGCATCGGCGGCCAGGGCGCCGAGTGGAAGGACCGAGGCCAGGCAGCACATTGCCAGCGTCGTGCGATAAAGTGTGGACATGAGTCAACCCAAGGCCAGAATGAAACCGGCAGCCTAATAGTATTTGCCCGTGACGGCCATGCTGCATGGCCGTCTTTACCAAGTCGAGCGTATAGATGAAGCGAGTGCGTCGCCTGTTGGTTATCGGCTGCTTGTGGCTGCCCTTGATTGCCTGGGCCAAGCCCGAGGCGCTGCCCTCTGTGGTGCTGGAGCCTGACCAGCAGCAGTGGCTGGACACCCACCGCAGCCTGCGTGTCGGCCTGGTGTTGCAGGCGCCCTACGCCCAGTTCGACCGGCGTCTGCAGCAACTGTATGGGGCCAATGTGGAGCTGGTGAACAGCCTGGCGCAGGCGCTGCGGCTGGACCTCACCTGGCGTAACTTCAGTGACCAGGCCAGTTTGGAACATGCCCTGCAGAGCGGCGAAATCGACTTCGCCCCTGGCCTTACCCAGACGCCAGCCAGCCTGCGCCTGTGGCTATTTAGCGACCCATACATGCGCGTGCCACAGCTGGTGGTGGGGCCGCGCACCGGGGCCATGGCCGTGGAGCTGGAAAAGCTTGAAGCCGAGCAACGCGTCGCGGTGCGCATGCCCAGCCCGCTGGCGGATTACCTGCGCGGCAACTACGGCAACCTCAACCTGCAGGGGGTGCCCGACGATCGTGAGGCCTTGCAACTGGTGGTAGGTGGCCAGGCCAGTTTCGCCGTGCTGGATGAAGCGCAGCTCAGCCGCCTGTCGCGCGAGAGCGAGTTCGGTGAGCTGGCGGTGGTCGGCGATATTGGCCTGCCGCAGCTGTTGCGTATCGGTTCGCGGCGCGACTGGCCGCTGCTGGCCGATGTACTTGAACGTGGCTTGCAGGCAGTGCCGGCCAAGGAGCTGGAACAACTGCATCAGCGCTGGTTGCAGCCGAAGTACCCGCGCCTGAGCGAGTCGCCGGGCTTCTGGCAGAACATGGCCTTGCTGTTCGGTCTGTTGCTGTTGTGTGCCTTGGCCACGCTGGTGTGGCAACGCCGTCAGCAGCGCCAGCTGGAGCGCAGCCTGTTGGCCGCGCGGGAGAGCCTTGTTGAACGCCAGGTGCGCGAAGAGGCGTTGCGCCTGAGCCAGTTCGCCATCGATCAGAGCACCGTGGGTATCCTCTGGGTCAACTGGGACAGCCATGTGCGTTACGCCAACCATGCCGCCGAGCGCATGTTGGGCTACAGCGAAGGGGCGTTGCTGGAGCGGCCGCTGAGCGACTTCGAGCCGAGCCTGAACATGGACCGTTGGCTGGAGCTGTGGAAAGGGGCGCGGACAGGGGCGGGGGGTGTCGGTCAGTTTGAGACGCAATGCCGGCGGGCTGATCAAAGCTTGCTACCCGTGGAGCTGTCACTGAGCTTTCTGCGCTTTCGTGATTCCGAATATCTGGTGGTCTACCTCGCCGATGTCACTGAGCGCCACCGTGCCTTGGCGGCCCTTCGCGAAAGCGAGGCGCGGCTCAAGGGCATTGCTGGCAACGTACCAGGGTTGGTGTTTCGCCTGGAACGTGACCCGGCCGAGGGCGATCTGGAGTTCCCCTATATCAGTGAGGGTAGCGAGGCATTGGTGGGTTATGCACCCAGCGAGATCCAGCACCCGCAGATGGGCCTGCGCAACCTGGTGCACCCCGAGGACCGTGCTGATTATCACAAGGTGCAGGACCTGGCCCTGGCCAGCGACCAGGACTGGTCCTGGCAGGGGCGCATCCTCACCCGGCAGGGCGAACAGCGCTGGGCCGATATCAAGGCCAGCGCCCGGCATCTGGGCAACGGCCAGGTGGTGTGGGACGGTGTAGTCTGGGACATCACACAGGGCAAGCGGGCCGAGCTGGCGCTGGCAAAGTCCCAGGAGCAGCTGCGCGAACTCTCGGCCCACCTGGAGAGCGTGCGTGAAGAAGAAAAAGCCCGTATCGCCCGGGAAGTGCATGATGAGCTGGGGCAGATGCTGACCGTGCTCAAGCTGGAAGTGTCGATGTGCGAGCTGGCCTATGCCGAGCTGGACCCTGGCCTGAATGATCGCCTGGCGAGCATGAAACGCCTGATTGCCCAGTTGTTCCAGTTGGTGCGCGATGTCGCCACTGCCTTGCGTCCGCCGATCCTCGATGCCGGCATTGCCTCGGCCATCGAATGGCAGGCGCGGCGTTTCGAGGCACGTACGCAAATCCCCTGTCTGGTGCAAGTGCCCGATAATCTGCCAGCATTGAGTGATGCCAAGGCCACCGGGCTGTTTCGTATCCTCCAGGAGGCGCTGACCAATGTGATGCGTCACGCCCAGGCGCACAGCGTAGAGATTGAGCTGGTACGTGAGGGCGGACAGTTGCGCATGACGGTCAGTGATGATGGCCAAGGCTTTTGCCGCGAGCAGACCCGGCCTACCTCGTTTGGCCTGGTGGGTGTGCGCGAGCGGGTGCTGATGCTGGGGGGGAGCATGACGCTGGAAAGCGAGCCGGGCGAAGGCACCAGCCTGAGTGTGGCCATTCCGTTGGAGTAGGAGAGCAATCGTGATTCGAGTACTGGTGGCCGAAGACCACACCATTGTCCGTGAAGGCATCAAGCAGTTGATTGGCCTGGCCAAGGACATGCAAGTGGCGGGGGAGGCCGGTAATGGCGAGCAGTTGCTCGAAACCCTGCGCCACACACCGTGCGAGGTGGTACTGCTGGATATCTCGATGCCGGGTGTGAACGGCCTGGAGGCGATCCCGCGTATCCGTGCGCTGCACGATGCTCCAGCGATCCTGATGTTGTCGATGCATGACGAGGCACAGATGGCGGCGCGGGCGCTGAAGGCCGGTGCTGCGGGCTATGCCACCAAAGACAGTGACCCGGCGCTGTTGTTGACGGCGATTCGTCGGGTGGCCGGTGGCGGGCGTTATATCGACCCGTCGCTGGCCGACCGCATGGTGTTCGAAGTAGGCCTCACCGAATCCCGGCCGTTGCACACACTGCTCTCGGAGCGGGAGTTTTCGGTGTTCGAGCGCCTGGCCCAAGGCGCCAACGTCAACGACATCGCCCAGCAGTTGGCGCTGTCGAGCAAGACCATCAGCACCCACAAGGCGCGCCTGATGCAGAAGTTGAAAGTGAACTCGCTGGCGGAGCTGGTGAAGTACGCCATGGAGCACAAGCTGGTCTGATTGCGACATGCCGTTTTGATGACTACGCCGCTCTCTGTTGTAGGGTCGGGTTTACCCGCGAGGAAGTCTGGCCTGCCATCTGCGGTGCCTGAACCGGCCTATTCGCGGGTGAACCCGCTCCTACAAGGGGGCGATGCAGCGCTGAGGTGAGTGTTCAAAACCCGCCATCCTTGTAGGGCGATCCCTACAACAAATCTTCCATCCGGATGATGGCATTCTCTCAGTGCCCCCGATTTTCGGGCGCTTGCGTCTCTTCTACTCTTTTGCCTACGCAGTCATCCAACAAGAAGGTGCAGGCATGAGCGAGGCGAAGTCGAACGCTGCAACCGGCGAAACGCTGGTCAGCTTCCGTGGTGTGCAGAAGAGCTACGACGGCGAGTCGCTGATCGTCAAAGACCTCAACCTGGATATCCGCAAGGGCGAGTTCCTCACCCTGCTTGGCCCGTCCGGCTCGGGCAAGACCACCAGCCTGATGATGCTGGCGGGCTTCGAGACCCCCACCGCCGGTGAAATCCAGCTTGGCGGCCGCTCGATCAACAACGTGCCGCCGCACAAGCGTGATATCGGCATGGTGTTCCAGAACTACGCGCTGTTTCCGCACATGACCGTGGCCGAGAACCTGGCCTTTCCGCTGACCGTGCGCAACCTGAGCAAGACCGACATCAGCGAGCGGGTTAAGCGTGTGCTGAACATGGTCCAGCTCGACGCTTTCGCCAAACGCTACCCCGGCCAGCTGTCTGGCGGCCAGCAGCAGCGTGTGGCGCTGGCCCGGGCATTGGTGTTCGAGCCGCAACTGGTGCTGATGGACGAGCCACTTGGCGCGCTGGACAAGCAGCTGCGCGAACACATGCAGATGGAGATCAAGCACATTCACCAGCGCCTGGGTGTGACCGTGGTGTACGTGACCCACGACCAGGGCGAAGCGCTGACCATGTCTGACCGCGTGGCGGTGTTCCACCAGGGCGAAATCCAGCAGATCGCCGACCCGCGCACGCTGTACGAAGAGCCCTGCAACACCTTCGTCGCCAACTTCATCGGCGAGAACAACCGCATTAGCGGCACCCTGCTGGCCAGCGATGGCAAACGTTGCCAGGTGCAGTTGCCTCGCGGTGAACGGGTCGAGGCGCTGGCGGTGAATGTCGGCCAGGCCGGCGAGCCGGTGACCCTGTCGATACGCCCGGAACGCGTGCGTCTGAACGGCCACAGTGAAAGCTGCGTGAACCGGTTCTCTGGCCGGGTGGCCGAATTCATTTACCTGGGCGACCACGTGCGGGTGCGTCTGGAGGTTTGCGGCAAAGGCGACTTCTTCGTGAAGCAGCCCATTGCCGAGCTCGACCCGGCGTTGGCCGTGGGCGATGTGGTACCGCTGGGCTGGGAGGTGGAGCACGCCCGCGCGCTCGATCCGATTGCCGAAGCCCATTGATGGATTGCTTCACCAACCCTGTACTGTGGAGAGAATAATAATGCGCAAGCAGTTGAAACTGACCGCCCTGGCTTTGGGGCTGTTCACCGCTGGCCAGGCCATGGCCGCAGACCTCACCGTGATCTCGTTCGGGGGCGCCAACAAGGCTGCCCAGGTCAAAGCGTTCTACGAACCCTGGGAAAAAGCGGGTAATGGCAAGATTGTCGCGGGTGAGTACAACGGCGAAATGGCCAAGGTCAAGGCGATGGTCGACACCAAGAGTGTGTCGTGGAACCTGGTAGAGGTTGAGTCGCCAGAGCTGGCGCGCGGCTGCGACGAGGGCATGTTCGAAGAGCTCGACCCAGCCCTGTTCGGCAATGAGGCCGACTACGTGCCTGGTGCCATTCAGCCTTGCGGCGTGGGCTTCTTCGTCTGGTCCACGGTCATGGCCTACAACGCCGACAAGCTCAAGACCGCCCCCACCAGCTGGGCCGATTTCTGGGACACCAAGCAGTTCCCGGGCAAGCGCGGCCTGCGCAAGGGCGCCAAGTACACAATGGAATTTGCACTGATGGCCGACGGCGTTGCGCCCAAGGACGTCTACAAAGTGCTGGCAACCAAGGAAGGCCAGGACCGCGCCTTCAAGAAACTCGACGAACTCAAGCCCAGCATCCAGTGGTGGGAAGCGGGTGCACAGCCACCGCAGTTCCTGGCCTCTGGCGACGTGGTCATGAGCTCTGCCTACAACGGCCGTATTGCCGCTGTGCAGAAAGAAAGCAACCTCAAGGTGGTGTGGAACGGCGGCATCTACGACTTCGATGCATGGGCAATTCCTAAAGGCGCCAAAAACGTCGAAGAGGCGAAGAAGTTCATCGCCTACAGCGTCAAGCCCGAGCAGCAGAAGATCTACTCCGAAAACATCGCCTATGGCCCGGCCAACTCCAAGGCCGTGAGCCTGCTGTCGGACGACGTGAAGAAAGACATGCCGACCACGCCTGAGAACATTGCCAACCAGGTGCAGATCGACGTGGCGTTCTGGGCCGACAACAGCGAGCAGCTGGAGCAACGCTTCAACGCCTGGGCGGCGAAGAAGTAAACGTCCAGTGTGTGGGGCCGCAAAGCGGCCCCCAATTCAGCCTGTATTGCGGAGTTCGCCATGGCCATTGCAGTGCCCCTCAACGAAGGCGCAGGTTCAAGTCTCAAGCAGCGCCTCAAACACGCCGAGCGGGTCAACCGCTGGAAGGCGCAGGCGTTGATCGCGCCGCTGGCGCTGTTTCTTCTGCTGGTGTTCCTGGTGCCGATTGCGGCGCTGCTGTACAAGAGCGTCGGCAACCCTGAAGTGGTCGGCGGCCTGCCGCGCACGGTGGAAGTCATCAGCCAGTGGGATGGCAAAAGCCTGCCAGGCGAGGACGTTTACAAGGCGCTGAGCCAGGATTTGGCCGAGTCGCGCAAGAACCAGACCCTTGGTGACCTTTCCAAACGCTTGAACATGGAGCTGGCCGGTTACCGCAGCTTGTTGACCAAGACTGCCCGTGCACTGCCCTTCAAGGCTGAGCCTGCCTCTTATAAGGATGCGTTGCAGGCTGTCGACGAGCGTTGGGGTGACCCGGCTTATTGGCAGGCGATCCGCCGCAATACCAGTTCGGTGACTTCTTTCTACCTGTTGGCCTCGGTGGACCATCGCATCGATGACCTTGGTGAGCTGGCCAAGGCCACCCCGGACCAGGCCATTTACCTGGACATTTTTGTCCGTACCCTGTGGATGGGGGTGGTGATTACCACTATCTGCCTGGTACTGGCCTACCCACTGGCCTACTTGTTGGCCAACCTGCCGACCCGGCAGAGCAACCTGCTGATGATTCTGGTGCTGTTGCCTTTCTGGACATCGATCCTGGTGCGGGTGGCGGCCTGGATCGTGCTGCTGCAGTCGGGCGGGCTGATCAACAGCGCGCTGATGGCCATGGGCATCATCGACCAGCCGCTGGAGCTGGTGTTCAACCGCACAGGTGTCTACATCTCGATGGTGCACATCCTGCTGCCGTTCATGATCCTGCCGCTGTACAGCGTGATGAAGGGTATTTCCCCGAGCTACATGCGTGCGGCGATCTCGCTGGGCTGCCACCCGTTCGCCAGTTTCTGGCGGGTGTACTTCCCGCAGACTTACGCCGGTGTTGGCGCCGGTTGCCTGCTGGTGTTCATCCTTGCCATCGGTTACTACATCACCCCGGCGCTGCTGGGTAGTCCGAACGACCAGATGGTCAGCTACTTCGTCGCCTTCTACACCAACACCAGCATCAACTGGGGCATGGCCACCGCACTGGGCGGGCTGTTGCTGCTGGCGACCGTGCTGTTGTACCTGATCTATAGCTGGCTGGTCGGCGCCAGCCGTCTGCGCCTGAGCTGAGGAGCCTGTCATGCTGAGCCCATACATGTCGCCCGTGGAGCGGGTCTGGTTCTACAGCCTGCGTATTCTCTGCGGCTTGATCCTGCTGTTCCTGATCTTGCCAGTGCTGGTGATCGTGCCGCTGTCGTTCAACAGTGGCAGCTTCCTGGTGTACCCGCTGCAGGGCTTCTCGCTGCAGTGGTATCAGGACTTCTTCGGCTCGGCCGAATGGATGCGGGCGTTGAAAAACAGCATCATCGTTGCCCCAGCGGCCACGGTGCTGGCCATGGTGTTCGGCACTTTGGCGGCCATCGGCCTGACCCGTGGCGATTTCCCCGGCAAGTCGCTGGTGATGGCGCTGGTGATCTCGCCCATGGTGGTGCCGGTAGTGATCATCGGGGTGGCCAGTTACCTGTTCTTCGCCCCTCTGGGCATGGGCAACAGTTTCACCTCGCTGATTCTGGTGCATGCGGTACTGGGTGTGCCGTTCGTCATCATTACCGTGTCGGCGACGCTACAGGGGTTCAACTACAATCTGGTGCGTGCGGCGGCCAGCCTGGGAGCCTCGCCTCTGCTGGCTTTCCGTCGGGTGACCCTGCCGCTGATCGCGCCCGGTGTCATCTCGGGCGCCCTGTTTGCCTTTGCCACCTCGTTTGACGAGGTGGTGGTGACGCTGTTCCTCGCCGGGCCGGAACAGGCAACTCTGCCGCGGCAGATGTTCAGTGGTATTCGCGAGAACCTGAGCCCGACCATTGCCGCGGCGGCGACCTTGCTGATTGCGTTCTCGGTGTTGTTGCTGCTGACCCTGGAATGGTTGCGTGGGCGTAGTGAGAAGCTGAGGACTCAACAGCCGGCTTGATGATGGGTTGCCTGTGCCGGCCTCTTCGCGGCTAAAGTCGCGGAGGCCGGCACAGGTTGCGCTGGTCGACACCAATTGATACCAATCAGCCTTCATCGCTTTCCCTGAGTTACAATGCGCGCCACCGTGACTCTGCCAACAGGTGCGCCATGCAGCCCTACGCTATTGCCCCCTCCATTCTCTCTGCCGATTTTGCCCGCCTGGGTGAGGACGTCGACAAGGTATTGGCTGCGGGTGCAGACATCGTCCACTTCGATGTCATGGACAATCACTATGTCCCCAACCTGACCATCGGTCCGATGGTTTGCACCGCTCTGCGCAAGTACGGCGTTACTGCGCCGATCGACGTGCACCTGATGGTCAGCCCGGTTGACCGCATCATTGGCGACTTTATCGAAGCGGGTGCCACCTACATCACCTTCCACCCTGAAGCCACGCAGCACATCGACCGTTCGCTTCAGCTGATCAAGGATGGTGGTTGCAAGGCCGGCCTGGTGTTCAACCCGGCCACCAGCCTGGACGCCCTGAAGTATGTGATGGACAAGATCGACATGGTGCTGCTGATGAGCGTCAACCCAGGCTTCGGCGGGCAGAAGTTCATCCCCGGCACCCTCGACAAGCTGCGCGAAGCGCGTGCGCTGATCGACGCCAGTGGCCGTGATATCCGTCTGGAGATCGATGGTGGCGTGAACGTCAACAACATCCGCGAGATCGCTGCCGCTGGCGCCGATACCTTCGTGGCCGGCTCGGCGATCTTCAACGCCCCGGACTACCAGGAAGTGATCGCCAAGATGCGCGCCGAACTGGCCCTGGCCCGCCCATGAGTGGCTTCGAGCAGCTGTTCCCGGGGGCGCTGCCAAGGCTGGTAATGTTCGATCTGGACGGTACCCTGATCGATTCCGTGCCTGACCTGGCCGCCGCTGTGGACCGCATGCTGCTCGAACTGGGGCGCCCGCCTGCTGGCCTTGAGGCAGTGCGCCATTGGGTTGGCAATGGCGCCCAGGTGCTGGTGCGCCGCGCGTTGGCGGGCGGCATCGACCATGCCGACGTGGACGATGCGCTGGCAGAACAGGCGCTGGCGCTGTTCATGGACGCTTATGCCGAAAGCCATGAACTTACCGTGGTCTATCCTGGCGTGCGCGACACCCTGCGCTGGCTGCGCAAGCAGGGCGTGGAGATGGCGCTGATTACCAACAAGCCTGAGCGCTTTGTTGGCCCACTGTTGGACCAGATGAAGATCGGTAATTTCTTCCGCTGGATCATTGGTGGCGACACCCTGCCGCAGAAAAAGCCCGACCCGGCGGCGTTGCTGTTTGTCATGCAGATGGCCGGTGTCACCCCGCAGCAGTCCCTGTTTGTCGGTGATTCGCGCAGTGACGTGCAGGCGGCCAAGGCGGCTGGCGTGCAATGCGTGGGCCTGACCTACGGCTATAACCATGGCCGGCCGATCGACGACGAATCCCCCAGCCTGGTAATCGACGACCTGCGCGCATTGCTGCCCGGTTGCGCAGACCCGGCCACTGGGATAACGTTGGCGGACCTTCAAGCCTCACAAGACAGAGAGTCCACCGTGGCGGTTACTGGCAAATTCTGGATGAAAGTCATCAAGGCCTTGGCCCGTTGGCGTTGGCGCGCCTGACTTCAGCCTGCCGGCGTGTGCCGGCCCGTCCGTTTGCCTGACCTATTGCTGCTTGCCACGAGACCACTCATGAACCGCGAAGAATTCCTGCGCCTGGCCGCTGCCGGCTACAACCGTATTCCCTTGGCCTGTGAAACCTTGGCCGACTTCGACACGCCGCTGTCGATCTACCTGAAACTGGCTGACCAGCCCAACTCGTACCTGCTCGAATCGGTGCAGGGCGGCGAGAAGTGGGGCCGTTACTCGATGATCGGCTTGCCATCGCGCACCGTGATGCGTGTGCATGGCTACCATGTCAGCATCCTGCACGATGGCGTCGAGGTGGAAAGCTGCGAGGTCGAAGACCCGCTGGCATTCGTTGAAACCTTCAAGGACCGCTACAAAGTTGCCGATATCCCCGGCCTGCCGCGTTTCAATGGCGGCCTGGTTGGCTACTTTGGCTACGACTGCGTTCGTTATGTAGAAAAGCGTCTGGGCGCCAGCCCCAACCCGGACCCGCTGGGCGTACCGGATATCCTGCTGATGGTGTCCGACGCGGTGGTGGTGTTCGACAACCTGGCGGGCAAGATGCACGCCATCGTGTTGGTCGACCCCGCTGAAGATCAGGCCTTCGAACAGGGCCAGGCACGTCTGCAAGGCTTGTTGGAAACCTTGCGCCAGCCAATCACCCCACGCCGCGGCCTGGACCTGAGCGGCCCGCAGGCGGCCGAGCCGGCGTTCCGCTCCAGCTACACCCGCGAGGATTACGAAAACGCCGTCGGTCGTATCAAGGAATACATCCTGGCCGGGGACTGTATGCAGGTGGTGCCGTCGCAGCGCATGTCGATCGACTTCAAGGCTGCGCCTATCGACCTGTATCGCGCGCTACGCTGCTTCAACCCGACGCCATATATGTACTTCTTCAACTTCGGTGACTTCCATGTGGTCGGCAGCTCGCCCGAAGTGCTGGTACGTGTCGAGGACAACCTGGTCACCGTGCGCCCGATTGCCGGTACCCGCCCGCGTGGTGCGACCGAAGAGGCCGATCGTGCGCTGGAAGACGACCTGCTGTCGGACGACAAGGAAATTGCCGAGCACCTGATGCTGATCGATCTGGGCCGCAACGATGTCGGCCGTGTGTCTTCGACCGGCAGTGTGCGCCTGACCGAGAAGATGGTGATCGAGCGTTACTCCAACGTGATGCACATTGTTTCCAACGTTACCGGCCAGCTGCGTGAAGGCCTGACGGCGATGGATGCACTGCGGGCGATTCTGCCGGCTGGCACCTTGTCGGGTGCGCCCAAGATCCGCGCGATGGAGATTATCGACGAGCTGGAACCGGTCAAGCGTGGGGTTTACGGCGGTGCTGTCGGCTATTTTGCCTGGAACGGCAACATGGATACCGCAATTGCCATTCGTACTGCGGTGATCAAGGATGGCGAGCTGCATGTGCAGGCCGGTGGCGGCATCGTTGCCGACTCGGTGCCGGCGCTGGAATGGGAAGAAACCATCAACAAGCGCCGGGCGATGTTCCGTGCGGTGGCGTTGGCCGAGCAGACTTCCGCCAGATAAATTGATTGGGGCTGCTGCGCAGCCCATTCGCGGGTAAACCCGCTCCTACAAGGTTGTGTAGGAGCGGGTTCACCCGCGAAAGGGCCGGGCCTGCTGGCCAATTTCTACCTGCCGTTCACCGTTGCCGCCGCTATCGTATTCGCGGGTAAACCCGCTCCTACAAGGGATGCGCAAGCCTCAGGTATACGAGGCCGTCGTAGGAGCGGGTTCACCCGCGAATGGGCCGGGCCTGCTGGCCAATCTCCACCCGCGGTTCACCGTTGCCGCCGCCACCGTATTCGCGGGTAAACCCGCTCCTACAAGGGTTGCGCAAGCCTCAGGTACACGGGGCCGTCGTAGGAGCGGGTTCACCCGCGAATGGGCCGCAAAGCGGCCCCCAGCAATTCAAAAGTCCACGCTAACCCCCACGCTAACGCCCTGCTGCGTCAACTCATCACTCTTGCGCCAATTGTAGTTCCCGCGCAAATGCACCCCTGCCACCAGTTCATGGCTCACACCCAGGCTCGCCCGGGTCAGGTCGCTGTGCGGCGTATACCCGGTCAGGGTGAAATCATTCGCTGGCAAGCTGGTCAGGTGCATTGTCACATCCTGCTGGTCGTCCTCGAACTCATGCTCCTGCGCCACCTCGGCAAAAAGCCGGGTATTTGGCTGTACCTGCACACTGCCCAACAGCCCCACGCCCAGGCGACGTGACGTGCGCTCCTGGTCATCGAAGCCAAGCGCCGTCGAGCGCCCGCTCTTCTCTTCGTAGCCATCCACCTTCACCCGCGCATAGTCGGCACTGATGAAAGGTGCCAACTGCCAGTTGCTGGTGTCGGCCGCCAGGTTGTAGCCCAGCCGCCCGGACATTGCCCAGGCCTCGCCGTCGGTGTCGCCTTTTTCACTGCGGTCATTCACGCCCAGGGCGAAGGTACGCTTGAGGTCGCTGTAGTCCAAGTGCCCGGCGGTCAGCGCCGCGTCGGCCCACCAGCGATCCTGACGGTATTGGGCAAAGGCGCTGGCCATATAGCTGTTCAGCTTGTAGTCCGAATCCTGTTCGCCAGCTTCCAGCTTCTGCCGGTACGCACCGCCGGCCAGGCCCAGGCGCCAGGCGTCGTTCAGGCGATAGCTGCCGCCCACGGTCAGGTTGTAGCCGCGGCCGTCACCGCTGGCCGCGCTGCGCTGGCCGTCGAAGTCCAGGTCCTGAGCGCCACTGGCGACAAAGGCTTGCCATTGGCCAACGGCTTGCCAAGGCGTCTGCCACTGATTGCGCAACTCATCCTGATGAGCCCGCAGGCTGGCGTGGGCCATTTCCGGTAGCAGAGTCAGTTCCCAGGGGGCTGCGAGGATCGAGTAGGCGTAATCGGCAATCAGCTGCTGACCCGTGATGGTCGGGTGGACCGAGTCGTTGAACAGCAGTTTGGTCGGGTCTGGCGTTGTGCCGTTGATACCGTACACCGGGTTTTCCACGCAGCTATCACCGCTGTAGCAGGTACCGACCAGGTTCTGGTCGCTGGCCAGGCCGTACTGACTGGGGCTGGACAGCGCCTCGCTCAACAGCACAGGGATGTTCAGTGGAATGATCTGGGCATCGATCTGCCCTAGCTGGCTGATCAGTGACTGGTTGAACGCAGCGGAGAGCAGTGACAGTGGGTTTTGCTGTGGCGTGCCGCTGAAATTGGGCGTTTGGCCGAGGTCAGGTAGCAGCCAGACCATGATGTAGCGCGCGCCTCCTTGCTGAAGGGCTTGGGCGCTGGCAGCCAGGCGGGCGCCGGCGGCTACGGCGTCGGCCGGGCTATTCACCAGGCCCTGCAGGAAGTCGTTACCGCCACCTGTCAGGTAATACAAGGCATTTGGGTCGGCGCGCAGGCCGTTGGCCAGGTAGCCGGGGCGCTCGCGCAGCACCAACCCGGCATTGGGGTTTCCTGGTGGGATGACGGTCTCGGACGTTGTCGTGATCGAGTCCAGGATCTGTTGGGTGGTGTACCCGCCAACTGCCCAGTTATTACCATCGGGCTGGATGCCTATGGATGTCGACGGGTTCAGGTCGCCAGGCGCGACGCCCAGGCGGCCACCGAGGATCATCGGTGACACCGGAGCGAAGTTGCCGTCGGCATCGCGGTTGGTGAAACGCGCGCCTGGGGTACCGCCGCTCAGGTCGGGAAACTGCCCTGCATCGGCGAGGCTGTCGCCAAACACGATGAGGGTTGAATAGGGCGAAGGGCCGGCCAACGCCTGGCTACAGGCCAAGGCCAGTGAAGCGAGGGTAAAGCGCAATAACGGGGCTTTTCGCATCAGGGAACATCCTTTTCTTTGTTTTTATCAGGACAACCCCATCGACCTTAGCAAATCGTAGTGCTTCGCTCCCAAGTCCATTCGTTTCCCCGTGTTTACAGGCATATTGCGCCCGTCGCCCCGGTAGGCTACTGTGCCGGGACGTATGAGCGAGACCTATCCTGTGTTGATCGTCAGCAAACTCTTGATGCGCGTAATCAAGGCCCACGCCCGTTGGCGTTGGCGCGCCTGACTTTATCTCCTGCCGGCCCGCCCGGCCCGCCCCCGTTTGCCTTCTCGTTTACCGCCTGTTGTGGCAAAGCCGCGCCTGTGGCTGGTGCAGGAAGGTTCGAATCATGAAGTCAGTAGATTCAAGAGGTTTAACACCATGTTACTGATGATCGACAATTACGACTCATTCACTTACAACGTCGTTCAGTACCTTGGCGAGCTGGGTGCCGAGGTCAAGGTCATTCGCAATGACGAATTGACCATCGCTCAGATCGAGGCCCTCAACCCTGAGCGCATCGTCGTATCCCCGGGCCCATGCACCCCAAGCGAGGCGGGCGTGTCCATCGAGGCCATCCTGCATTTCGCCGGGAAGTTGCCAATCCTCGGCGTATGCCTGGGCCACCAGTCAATCGGGCAGGCCTTTGGCGGCGACGTTGTACGTGCACGCCAGGTCATGCACGGCAAGACCAGCCCGGTATATCACCGCGACCTGGGCGTGTTCGCCAGCCTTAACAACCCGCTGACCGTGACCCGTTACCACTCGCTGGTGGTAAAGCGTGAAACCTTGCCCGACTGCCTGGAAGTGACCGCCTGGACCTCCCATGCCGACGGTTCGGTCGATGAGATCATGGGCCTGCGCCACAAGACGCTGAATATCGAAGGGGTGCAATTCCACCCTGAGTCGATCCTGACCGAGCAGGGCCACGAACTGTTCGCCAACTTCCTCAAGCAGACCGGCGGCCGCCGTTAAGGATCGAACATGGATATCAAGAGTGCGTTGAGCCGTATCGTCGGCCAGTTGGACCTTACTACCGAAGAAATGCGCGAGGTCATGCGCCAGATCATGACCGGTCAGTGCAGCGAGGCGCAGATAGGCGCTTTCCTGATGGGCATGCGCATGAAAAGCGAAAGCATCGACGAAATCGTCGGTGCGGTGTCGGTGATGCGTGAGCTGGCCGAAAAGGTCGAGCTGCAAAGCCTCGATGGTGTCGTCGATATTGTCGGGACCGGCGGTGATGGCGCCAACATCTTCAACGTGTCCACCGCTTCGTCCTTCGTCCTGGCGGCGGCGGGTTGCCCGGTGGCCAAACATGGTAACCGCGCAGTATCGGGCAAGAGCGGCAGTGCCGACCTGCTGGAAGCTGCCGGCATCTACCTGAACCTGACGCCGACTCAAGTGGCACGCTGCATCGACAGCCTGGGCATCGGCTTCATGTTCGCGCAAAGTCACCACTCGGCCATGAAACATGCCGCTGGCCCACGTCGAGAACTGGGGTTGCGCACCCTGTTCAATATGCTCGGCCCGCTTACGAATCCGGCCGGAGTGAAGCACCAGGTGGTCGGTGTGTTCGCGCAAACCCTTTGCCGCCCGCTGGCTGAGGTGCTGCAGCGCCTGGGGAGCAAGCATGTGCTGGTCGTACACTCGAAGGATGGTCTGGACGAGTTCAGCCTGGCTGCACCCACCTTCGTTGCCGAACTGAAAAACGGCGAAATCACTGAATATTGGGTAGAGCCGGAAGACCTCGGCATGAAGAGCCAGAGTCTTCATGGCCTGGCTGTCGAGAGCCCTCAGGCTTCGCTGGAGTTGATCCGCGATGCGCTGGGCCGGCGCAAGACCGAGAACGGTCAGAAGGCCGCCGAGATGATCGTGCTTAATGCTGGCGCGGCGCTGTATGCCGCTGACCATGCTATGAGCCTGAAAGCCGGTGTAGAACTGGCCCATGATGTACTGCACACCGGCTTGGCCTGGGAAAAGCTGCAGGAATTGGGTGCCTTTACTGCAGTATTCAAGGTGGAGAACGAAGCATGAGTGTGCCGACGGTGCTGGAAAGGATCATTGCCCGCAAGTTTCAGGAAGTGGCCGAGCGCAGTGCGCGCGTCAGCTTCGCCGAACTGGAGGGCCTGGCCAAGGCCGCTGACGCCCCGCGAGGCTTCGCCAACGCGCTGATCGAGCAGGCCAAGCGCAAGCAGCCCGCGGTGATTGCCGAAATCAAGAAAGCTTCGCCAAGCAAGGGCGTGATCCGCGAGCACTTCGTGCCAGCGGAAATCGCGGTCAGCTACGAGAAGGGCGGGGCCACCTGCCTGTCGGTGTTGACCGATGTCGATTATTTCCAGGGTGCCGATGAGTACTTGCAGCAGGCCCGCGCGGCGGTTTCGCTGCCGGTGATCCGCAAGGACTTCATGGTCGACCCTTACCAGATCGTCGAAGCCCGGGCCCTGGGCGCAGATTGCGTACTGCTGATCGTGTCGGCGCTGGATGACGTGAAGATGGCTGAACTGGCGGCCACCGCCAAGGACGTCGGCCTCGACGTGCTGGTAGAAGTGCACGATGGCGATGAACTGGAGCGCGCGCTTAAAACCCTGGATACACCGCTGGTTGGGGTGAACAACCGCAACCTGCACACCTTCGAGGTCAGCCTGGAAACCACCCTTGACCTGCTGCCGCGCATTCCGCGTGACCGTCTGGCGATTACCGAAAGCGGTATTCTCAACCGGGCCGATGTGGAGCTGATGGCAATCAACGAGGTTTACTCGTTCCTGGTGGGAGAGGCGTTCATGCGCGCCGAGCAGCCTGGCCTGGAATTACAGCGGCTGTTCTTCCCCGAGCAGGTGAAGAAGACTGTTCAGCAACTGGACTGATCAAATGAAGCCGGCGTTTTTGCCGGCTTTTTTGTACCTCTAATGGCCTCTTCGCGGGCAAGCCCGCCCCTACACGGGTACGCGCCCTGTCGTAGGAGCGGGTTTACCCGCGAAGAGGCCAGTGAAATCAACATCATAGGTGGATCAATGACCGATCAACCCCTGGCCCTGAGCGTCGAACAAGGCCTGCACGCCGAGCAGGAACTGCTGGCCGCCGTCTGCCGAGGCGAACGCGAAAGTGGTGTGCTGTTCTGGCGCCCCACCGACCACGCGCTGGTCATGCCTCGACGCATGAGCCGGCTGGGCAACTTCGAGGTCGCCTGCGCGGAATTGGCTATTGCTGGCTGGCCGGTGCTGCTGCGAGAAACTGGCGGTGAGCCGGTGCCTCAGTCGCATTCGACGGTGAACGTTGCACTGGTCTACGCCGCGCCGCGCAGTGAAGGCGACCACGGCCGTATCGAAAATGCCTACGAGCGCCTGTGTCTGCCGCTGTGCGATGTGCTGCGCGAGTGGGGCGGGGTGGCGTCAGTCGGGGAAATCGACGGGGCCTTCTGCGATGGCCGCTACAACGTCAACCTCAATGGCCGCAAATTGGTGGGTACCGCCCAGCGCTGGCGTCAGGGCCTGGGTGGCAAGCGCCCTGTGGTGCTGGTGCACGGTGCGCTGCTGCTGGACAACGAGCGTGAGTCGATGGTGGCGGCGGTCAACCGCTTCAACGAGTGCTGTGAGCTGGAGCAACGCTGTCGCGCCGATGCGCACATCGCCTTGCACGAAGTGGCGCCGGCAGCGCCCTGGTTCGAGCGCCTTTCGCAGGCCTACGCCAAGGTGCTGGCCGAGTTGCCCAAGGACTAGCGGGTACCGTAGACCACCATGGTCTTGCCCTTGACCTGCACCAGGCTGCGTTCCTCGAGGTCCTTGAGAACGCGGCCGACCATTTCCCGAGAGCAACCGACGATTCGGCCGATTTCCTGACGGGTAATCTTGATTTGCATGCCATCGGGGTGAGTCATGGCGTCGGGCTGCTTGCACAGTTCCAGCAGGCAGCGGGCAACTCGCCCGGTCACGTCGAAAAATGCCAAATCGCCAACCTTGCGCGTAGTGTTGCGCAGGCGCTGGGCCATTTGACTACCCAGGGCGTAGAGGATTTCAGGGTCCTGGCGCGCCAGTTCGCGAAACTTTTCGTAGCTGATTTCGGCCACTTCGCATTCGGTCTTGGCGCGTACCCAGGCACTGCGCTGCTGCTCGCCATCAACGGGCTCGAACAGGCCTAGCTCGCCAAAGAAATCGCCATTGTTGAGGTAGGCAATGATCATTTCATGGCCGTCGTCGTCCTCAATGATGATGGTTACCGAACCCTTGATGATGAACGACAGTGTCTCGGCCCGGTCGCCGGCGCAGATGATGTTGCTTTTGGCGGTGTAGCGGCGGCGCTGGCAATGCACCAGCAGTTTGTCGATGTTCTTGATCTTAGCGGGTAGGGCAGAGGCGACCATCACGAAATCCTGTTCGATACGAGGCATAGGCTTTTTATAGAGGCTGGCTGGCGGAAAGCGCCAGTCATTTGGCGCCAGCTTATCAGACACTACGGTATGTTTCGGTAGTAAACCGACACGTCACGTACTTTTCCCACAGCCGCACAAGGTCTAAGCTGACACCCTTTTCCGAAAATCAGGAGTCCAGGTAGATGAAGGCACGTATCCAGTGGGCCGGTGAGGCGATGTTCCTCGGCGAATCGGGGAGCGGCCATGTCGTCGTGATGGATGGCCCGCCCGAGGCCGGTGGCCGCAACCTGGGTGTGCGCCCGATGGAAATGCTGCTGTTGGGCCTGGGTGGCTGCAGCAGCTTTGACGTGGTCAGCATCCTGAAGAAGTCGCGCCAGGCGGTGGAAAGCTGCGAGGCATTTCTGGAGGCAGAGCGCGCCAGCGAAGACCCCAAGGTGTTCACCAAGATTCACATGAACTTCGTGGTGAAGGGGCGTGGGCTGAAAGAAGCGCAGGTCAAGCGGGCGGTGGAGCTGTCGGCGGAAAAGTATTGCTCGGCTTCGATCATGCTCGAGCGTGCCGGGGTTGAGATTACCCATGGGTATGAAATCGTAGAGCTGGGTTAAGGCTGAGATTCCGGGGCCGCTTTGCAGCCCTTGTGGAAGCGGGTGAACCCGCTCCCACCTGCGGCCCGGGCGAGCTTCAGTCGCGCAGGGCCGGAAGGGCCATCCGCAACCATTGCGGAAGACGGCTTCTTAGCGCCTGGCTCAACCGCTCCCGGCGCTTTTGGTAAACCAGGCCAAGCCAGATAACCCCCAGCCCGATCATGGTCAGCACCACCGGGAACAGCAACGACTGGGCAAACACCTCGTACGACAGATATCCCAGATAAGCCGCCACCCCCAGCGCACCAAACACCATGAACACCGGCCGACGCAGCAGCACCGCCATGCCCATCAGCGCAATGTTGATCAGGCAGTACATGGCCTTGCCCAACTCACTGCCGCTGTCCAGCAGCGTCAACCCGCCCCAGAATGCTGCCAGCCCGGCGAGGTAACCCCAGCGGGCGTAGTCTTCACGCGTGCGGCCGTCTATCACGAGGAACACCACCAGCAAGCCCAGCCCAAACCACAGGGAGACGTGGCGACGCTGCTCCCAGCTGAACGGTGAGCCGAAGAACCACTCGCTAAGGTCCATCGACATGAACCACAAGGCCACGGCCATTGGCATGACGACGAACGGGTAGGGGATCAGCCGAAGCATTAGCAGCCCGGCAAGCACCGTGGCTGCTTCCATCGCCAGCCAGCCGCCTTGCACGTAGGTGTAGTACTGGTGGTAGTCAGCCTGCGCATCGTCCAATGGCCACCAGCCGAGCATGCGCTCGATAGCGAATACCGCCAGCGGCACGATGCTGACGGCTACTGCTGCCAGCACGCCAGCGGCGACGGGCTGGGCGCGGCGTTGCAGATTGAGGGCGAACAAGGTGATCAGCAGGATATAGAGGCTGGCGATGATCAACAGCGCGCCGTCACCGAGGCTCATCCAGGCCTCGGTGAGCAACCAGCCCATTGCCGCCATGATCAGCATGGCGCCAAAGTAGAAGGCAACATGGGCCAGCTGAAAGCTGCCACGTGGTGCGGGTTGCTGGCGCAGGAATGCCAACAGGCTTTGGTCCTGGCCTGGTTGGAGAATGCCTGCTTGCACGGCGCGCGCCAGGTCCTTGGCGTCGAATCGATCCGTCATGGTGATGCCTTCAGATGCGGTATGTGCTCTTGGTCATGACCTTGGCCAGCAAGCTCATGCCAAAGCGGACGGGGGCCGGGAAGCGATAACCACCGGCTTCCAGTGCAGACTCGGCGTGCTGCTCTTCGTCTATGCGCATCTGCTCGAGAATGGCCCGGGATTTTTCATCTTCGTGCGGGAGTTGCTCCAGGTGCTCGTCGAGGTGCTTGCACACCTGATGTTCGGTAGCGGCGACGAAGCCCAGGCTGACCTTGTCGCTGACCAGCCCGGCCAGTGCGCCAATGCCGAACGACATGCCGTAGAACAGAGGGTTGAGCACGCTCGGGTGGCTGTTCAGCTGGCGAATGCGCTGCTCGCACCAGGCCAGGTGGTCGATTTCTTCCTCAGCGGCATGCTCCATGGCCTTGCGCACTTCGGGCAGCTTGGCGGTCAGGGCCTGGCCTTGGTACAACGCCTGGGCGCAGACTTCACCGGTATGGTTGATGCGCATCAGCCCGGCAATATGGCGGGCCTGTTGCTCGTCCAGGTCAACGTCTGGCTGGACGATGGCCGGCGATGGCCGGGCGGGTTGGCCGCTGAAAGGCAGCAAGGTGCGCATGGCGGTATCGGCCTGCAGCAACAAGCGGTCGAGCGGCGAGTAGTGACGTTCGGTAGCCATCGGGCACCTCCGCAAGAATGTGCCCGACAGTTTACCGCAATAGCGGCGGGGTCGCTTGCCGTGGGTCAGCCCGGTGGCCAGTTCATCTGGCGCTGGCCAAGCACGTGCATATGGATGTGGTAGACAGTCTGGCCGCCTTTGGGGTTGCAGTTCATGACCACGCGGAAACCTTCCTCGCAGCCTTGTTCGACAGCCAGGCGCTGGGCGGTGAACAGGATGTGGCCAGCCAGGGCCTTGTCTTCTTCGGTCAGGTCATTGAGGGTGCGAATGTGCTTTTTCGGGATGACCAGAAAATGTACCGGTGCCGCGGGTGCAATGTCCTTGAAGGCCAGGATCTGGTCGTCTTCATAGATGATATCTGCCGGGATTTCCCGGTTGATGATTTTGAGGAATAGATCGTCCACAGCACTTGCTCCATGGTGAGGGTCGGGCCGAGTGTACTCAGCCGGGCGCCGCTCGCCCAGTGGCTATTCCATGCCTAAGGGGCAATAGCGGCGGTGGATGGCCCCGGCCAGCTTGCGCACCAGCCAGCGCGGCAATAGCCGCGGTGCGAACGCCAGCCAGCGGTTGCGCCGGCCAGGCATGATCAGTGCGCGGTTCTTGTCCAGTGCCCGCACGGTGTACAGCGCCACTTCCTCGGGGCTGAGACAGCGCGGCTTGCCATCGAGCCGCGCAATGCGCCGGCGTGCGGAACGTACCGGGCCAGGGCACAGTACAGAGACCTTGATGCCGGTGCGCTTGAGTTCTTCGCGCAGGGCCTGTGAAAAGCTCAGCACATAGGCCTTGCTGGCGGCATAGGCGGCCATCCATGGGCCAGGCGCCACCCCGGCCAGGCCGGCGACGTTGAGAATCTGCCCGCCACCCTGCACAGCCATCAGGTTACCGATGGCGTGACACAGGCGGCTCAGGGCCAGCACGTTGACTTCCAGCAGATCCTGTTCGTCGGCCCATTCATGGGCCAGGAACGGCCCATAGGTGCGCAAGCCCGCGCAGTTGACCAGCAAATCGATACGCCGCTCACCTTCTTCCAGCTCGAGCACGAAGCCTGAAAGGCGCAACGGCTGACTGAGGTCGCAGGCGCGGAACAGCACCTCGACACCGAAACGCTGGGTCAGCTCGATGGCGACAGGCTCCAGCGTTTCTCGTTGGCGTGCCACCAGGATCAGATTGCGCCCGCGCCGTGCCAGCGCTTCCGCCAAGGCCAGGCCCAGGCCGCTGGAAGCACCAGTGATCATGGCGTAACGGGTCATGCAAGGCTCCTGGGGGCGGAAGAGGGCGCCTAGTGTACAACTTGCCCGTGCAAGGTGTTGCCTTTTGCTACAAGGCGCGGGCGCGCAAAACCTGGCAGCGTTCCAGGGCTTGTCGGTACTCGCCATGCAGGCGCTCGATCAATGCGCTGGCGCTGGGCAGGTCATGGATTGCACCGACGCCCTGGCCCGCTGACCATACGGTCTTCCAGGCCTTGGCTTCGTCATCGATCGGCTTGAGCTTGCCTTGCACCTGCCCGCCTTTGAGGGCGTTCATGTCGTAGCCGGCCTGCTCCAGGCTCTGGCGCAGGAAGCTGGCGGGGATGCCGGACACCACGGGTGTGTGGATGATGTCGGCGGCATGGGCGTTCAGCAGCATCTGTTTGTAGGCGCCCTGAGCCTGGCTTTCTGTGGTGGCGATGAAGCGCGTGCCCATGTACGCCAGGTCCGCCCCCAGCAGTTGTGCGGCCAGGATTTCGTGGCCGTGGTTAATGCAACCAGCCAGCAGCAGGGTCTTGTCGAAGAACTGGCGAATTTCTGCGGCCAGGGCGAACGGGCTCCAGGTGCCGGCATGGCCGCCTGCGCCTGCGGCGACGGCGATAAGGCCATCGACACCCGCTTCGGCGGCTTTTTCGGCATGCCGGCGGGTGATGACATCGTGGAGCACCAGGCCGCCGTAGCCGTGTACGGCATCGACCACTTCCTTTACTGCCCCCAGGCTGGTGATAACGATTGGTACACGGTGTTCGACGCACAAGGCCAAGTCGGCCTGCAGGCGCGGGTTGGTCGGGTGGACGATCAGGTTGACGGCGTAGGGCGCTGGCGCCTGCAGTTGAGCCAGGCCTGCCTCGATCTCTTCCAGCCAAGCCTTGAAGCCAGCGCTGTCGCGTTGGTTCAGGGCCGGGAAACTGCCAACCACGCCGCTGGCGCAGCAGGCCAGCACCAATTGGGGGTTGGAGATGAGGAACATCGGTGCGGCAACCACGGGCAGCCGCAGGCGTTGTTCGAGCGAGGCAGGTAGCGACATGGCAAGGCTCCTTGAGCGGGTGGCTATGTCAGAACGGTTTCACCACCACCAGAATGACGATACCCAGCAGGATCAGCACGGGCACTTCGTTGAACCAGCGATAGTAGACGTGGCTGCGGGTGTTGGTGCCATTGGCGAAGCGTTTGCGCTGGGCACCGCACACGTGATGGTAGCCGGTCAGCAGGATCACCAGGGTGAGCTTGGCATGCAGCCACCCCTGGCTCAGCCAGCCGGGATTGAGGTACAGCATCCAGGCGCCAAAAACGTAGGTGGCGATCATCGCCGGATTCATGATGCCGCGGTACAGCTTGCGCTCCATGGTCGCAAAGCGTTCCTGGCTGATGCTGTCCTGGCTCTGGGCGTGGTAGACGAACAGCCTGGGCAGGTAGAACAGGCCGGCGAACCAGCAGACCACGCTGACGATATGCAGCGCTTTGATCCATAGGTAAAGCATGGAGGGAGTTCCTTCAGGTAATCACGGTCGTCAGATAGTAGTGGTCAAGCGCCCGAAGGGTCACCCGAAGAGTTGTTACAGGCGCCCTGCGCCCCTATTATCGTGCGCTTTCCAGACGGCTCGTTGATAAGGGGCAAGCGTTATGATCAAGGTCGGTATCGTCGGCGGCACGGGTTACACCGGCGTCGAACTGTTGCGTCTGCTGGCACAGCATCCACAGGCCGAAGTGGCGGTCATTACTTCGCGCTCCGAGGCGGGCGTGGCGGTGGCGGACATGTACCCGAACCTGCGCGGCCACTATGACGGGTTGGCGTTCAGCGTGCCGGACAGCAAGGCTCTGGGGGCCTGTGATGTGGTGTTCTTCGCCACCCCGCATGGTGTTGCACACGCCCTGGCCGGTGAGCTGCTGGCGGCCGGCACCAAGGTGATCGACCTGTCTGCCGACTTCCGCCTGCAGGATGCCGCCGAGTGGGGCAAGTGGTACGGTCAGCCGCATGGCGCGCCTGAGCTGCTCAAGGACGCGGTATACGGCCTGCCAGAAGTGAACCGCGAGAAGATCCGCCAGGCGCGTCTGATCGCTGTGCCGGGTTGCTACCCGACTGCCACCCAGCTGGGCTTCCTGCCGCTGCTGGAAGCGGGCCTGGCCGACGCGTCGCGCCTGATCGCCGACTGCAAGTCGGGTGTCAGCGGTGCTGGCCGTGGCGCCGCGGTCGGTTCGCTGTTCTGCGAAGCCGGCGAGAGCATGAAGGCCTATGCAGTCAAGGGGCATCGTCACCTGCCAGAAATCAGTCAGGGTTTGCGCCTGGCCGCAGGCAAGGATATTGGCCTGACGTTCGTGCCGCACCTGACGCCTATGATCCGTGGTATCCACGCCACCCTGTACGCAAACGTGGTCGATACCTCGGTCGACCTGCAGGCGCTGTTCGAGAAACGCTACGCCGATGAACCGTTCGTCGACGTGATGCCAGCAGGCAGCCATCCGGAAACCCGCAGCGTGCGTGGTGCCAACGTCTGCCGCATTGCCGTTCATCGCCCGCAGGGTGGTGACCTGGTGGTGGTGCTGTCGGTGATCGACAACCTGGTCAAGGGCGCCTCCGGCCAGGCGGTGCAGAACCTCAACATCCTGTTCGGGCTGGATGAACGCATGGGCCTGTCCCATGCCGGCTTGCTGCCGTAAGGCCGCCAGCATTGGAAAAGGCCCGCGTCGTGCGGGCCTTTTTGCAGGTCGCGACTAAAGCCGCACAATTCTTGACCGATTTTCTCGGGAAAGCGGATAATACGCGTCATCGAGTTTTATGGCGGCTACCGCGCCGGGAGAATCAACATGAGCGTCGAAACCTTCACCCCTACCGGTCTGGAGTTTACCCACGGGGCAGCCCAGAAGGTGAAGAACCTGGTCAATGAGGAAGGCAATGAGCGTCTGAAGCTGCGAGTGTTCGTTACCGGTGGCGGTTGCTCGGGCTTCCAGTACGGCTTCACCTTCGATGAAGACGTGGCCGAAGATGACACCATTGTCGAGCGCGAGGGCGTTTCCCTGGTGGTCGACCCGATGAGCTTCCAGTACCTGGCGGGTGCCGAGGTGGACTATCAGGAAGGCCTGGAAGGCTCGCGCTTTGTGATCAAGAACCCGAATGCCGCGACCACCTGCGGTTGCGGATCGTCGTTCTCGATCTAAGGGCTGGGCATACGAAAACGCCGCGCAATTGCGCGGCGTTTTGCTTTTTGGCGTAGTGGCTATGCCGGGTAGATCGCGCCCAGTACGCGTAGGCCCTTGGCGGCAGTGACGCTGGGGCGGTTGGCGGCGATACCCTCCAGGCAGCAGTGAGCCAGCCAGGCGAAGGCCATGGCTTCGACCCAGTCCGGGTCTACGCCATAGGCGCCAGTGCTTGCAACACGGGCCGCCGGTAGCAGCTGGCCAAGACGGGCCATCAGCGCGCCGTTGCGGGCGCCCCCACCACAGACCAACAGCGCTTCGGTGCTTTGCTGGGCTTTGCCAAGCGAATCGATGATGCTGCGTGCGGTCAGCTCCAGCAGTGTCGCCTGCACGTCCTGGGCCCGGTATGCCGGCAGGTTGGCCAGGTGGCGATCCAGCCAAGGCAGGTTGAACACCTCGCGGCCGGTACTCTTGGGGCCGCTGCCGGCAAAGAACGGGTCAGCCATCAGTGCGCTGAGCAACCCGTGCTGAACCACACCCGAGGCAGCCCAGGCGCCATCTGCATCGTAGGCGTGGCCGTGCTCGCGCTCGATCCAGGCATCCAGCAGCACGTTCCCCGGGCCGCAATCGAACCCATGAACTGGCTTGTCCTGCTCGATCAGGCTGAGGTTGCTGAAACCGCCTACGTTGAGGATTGCCAGGCGTCGGCCAAGCTGGCTGAACAGGGTTTCGTGGAAGGCCGGTACCAGTGGCGCGCCCTGGCCTCCGGCAGCCACATCGCGACGGCGGAAGTCGGCGACCACGCTGATGCCTGTCAGCTCGGCGAGCAGTGCGGGGTTACCGATCTGCACAGTAAAGCCGCGGGACGGTTCATGGCGAATGGTCTGGCCGTGGCTGCCGATGGCGCGAATGGCTTCGGGCTTCAGTCCCTGGCGAGCCAGCAGTTGGTGGATACCTTCGCCGGCCAGGCTGGCCCAGCGGTTTTCCGCCAGTGCGGCACGGGCAATCTCGTCAGTGCCGCTGCTGCACAGGGCCAGCAGGTCCTTGCGCAGGTCCGGGGGCATGGGCAGGTAGTGGGTGGCGAGCAGTTCAAGCTGCTCGCCTTGTTCGATCAGGGCGATATCCAGGCCATCGAGGCTGGTACCGGACATCACCCCCAGGTAGAGCGCCATGGGTTAGCGCTTGTTCGCTGCGAGCAGGGTGGCCTTTTCCTGATCCATGCGGGCAATCAGCGGCTGGCTCTGCTGCAGGAAGCGCTGACGCTCGTTCTTGGCAATCGGGTCAGCCATTGGCACCTTCTGGCTCAGCGGGTCGACGTGCACGCCGTTGACCTGGAACTCGTAGTGCAGGTGTGGGCCGGTGGACAGGCCGGTAGTGCCGATGTAGCCAATGATCTGGCCCTGTTTGACCGTACTGCCGGTCTTGATGCCTTTGGCAAAGCCCTGCATGTGGCCATACAGCGTCTTGTAGCGGTTGCCATGCTGAATGATCACGGTATTGCCGTAGCCACCACGGCGCCCGGCCAGTTCGATGCGACCGTCACCGGCTGCCTTGATCGGCGTACCTCGTGGGGCCGCGTAGTCGACGCCTTTGTGGGCGCGGATCTTGTTCAGGATGGGGTGCTTGCGACCGGCGGAAAAGCGCGAGCTGATGCGGGCGAAGTCCACCGGGGTGCGGATGAATGCCTTGCGCAGGCTGTTGCCGTCGGCGGTGTAGTAGGTAGTGTTGCCCTGCTTGTTGGTGTAGCGCACGGCAGTGTAGGTTTTGCCGCGGTTGGTGAAGCGCGCAGAGAGGATGTTACCGGTGCCGACGACCTTGCCGTCCATCACCTTCTGTTCGTAGACCACGTCGAACTCGTCCCCTGGGCGAATATCCTGGGCGAAGTCGATGTCGTAACCCAGCACGCGGGCCATGTCCATGGTCATGCTGTGGGACAGGCCGGCGCGCTGGGCGGAAGCTGACAGCGAGCTCTTGATCACGCCGTGGGCATAGGCGGTGCGTATCACCGGCTTGCTGATTTCACGGTTGAATGTGTAGCCCTTGGCGGTTTTGGTCAGGCGAATGGTTTCGAGGTTGCTGACTTTGCTGTGCAGGCTGGCCAGCTGGCCATCCTTGTCGAGCTCGAACTGCAAGACCTGGCCGTGCTTGAGCTGGCTGAATTGCTTGGCCTGCTTGTTGCTGGCCAGCAAGTCATGCACAGCATTGGCGGGCAGGCCGACCTTGGCGAACAGGGTGGACAGGGTATCGCCGCGGGCCACGGTGACTTCGCGGTGGCCAGGCTCCTTGGCGGCCTCGGCAACCGGTTCGGCAGCCGGGGCCTGTTGATCGGCCTTCTGGGTTTCGGGGGTAGCCTCTTCGATCTGGGCGAAAGGCGAGCCTTGCTCACCTTCGCTTTGCACCAGGGGCGCAGCGCGGGATTCGTCTTTCAGCTGCTCGGCAGGGCTTTCGAGCTCGAGGTTGAGGGTAGTTTTCTTGGCTTCCACTTCGCTGGAAGGAAATACCAGCAAAGCCAGGCTGAGCAGGGCGGCGATGCCGCTGGCGGCCAACAGATGGCTCTTCGGATAAAGCGGGGGCGCTTTAGGCGGTTCGTTGGTCATGGGCAAGGTGACTTTGAAAAAGGTGAAATGGAAAAGATGAATGACATGATGAAGATGAAATAACTGTATAAAATATAACCAAATCCATTTTCACGCAAGGGCGCGTAGACGCCGCAAGCCTGTGTTCGGGTCACATTCCTTTGCGAAACTTGTATTTGACGGCCGATCTTGTATGGTTGGCTCCCCCTGAATCTGAGCCTTGCGGGTTTGTCTATGAAGTCGGTTGAAGAGCAGCTGGCGCTTATCAAGCGCGGTGCGGAAGAAGTACTGGTCGAGTCGGAACTGGTGGAGAAGCTCAAGCGCGGCCAACCTCTGCGCATCAAGGCCGGCTTCGACCCGACCGCTCCGGACCTGCACCTGGGTCACACGGTGCTGATCAACAAGCTGCGCCAGTTCCAGGATCTGGGCCACCAGGTCATCTTCCTGATCGGTGACTTCACCGGCATGATCGGTGACCCGAGTGGCAAGAGCGCCACGCGCCCGCCGCTGACCCGCGAACAGGTGCTGGAGAACGCCGAGACTTACAAGCAGCAGGTGTTCAAGATTCTTGACCCGGCCAAGACTGAAGTCGCGTTCAACTCCACGTGGATGGACAAGCTGACCCCTGCCGACTTCATTCGCCTGGCTTCGCAGTACACCGTCGCGCGCATGCTGGAGCGTGATGACTTCGACAAGCGTTACACCTCCAATCAGCCGATTGCCATCCACGAGTTCCTCTACCCGCTGGTGCAAGGCTATGACTCGGTGGCGCTGAAGGCGGATGTTGAGCTGGGTGGTACCGACCAGAAGTTCAACCTGCTGATGGGGCGTGAACTGCAGCGGTCTTATGGGCAGGAAGCGCAGAACATCGTGACCATGCCACTGCTCGAAGGGCTCGACGGTGTGAAGAAGATGTCGAAGTCGCTGGGCAACTATGTCGGCATCCAGGAAGCGCCAGGGGTGATGTACAGCAAGCTGGTGTCGATCCCGGATACCCTGATGTGGCGTTACTTCGAGCTGCTGAGCTTCCGTTCGATGGAAGAAATCGAGCAGTTCCGGGCCGATGTTGCCAATGGCGCCAACCCACGTGACATCAAGATCAAGCTGGCGGAAGAAATTGTGGCGCGCTTCCACGGTGAGGAGGCTGCGGCCAATGCTCACCGTGCTGCCGGTAACCGTATGAAGGAAGGCGAGCTGCCGGAAGACTTGCCGGAGATCGAAGTGGCTGCGGCGGAAGACCTGCCAATTGCTGCGGTGTTGAATCGGGCTGGTCTGGTCAAGAACTCGGCTCAGGCGCGAGATTTGCTGAGTGGCGGCGCGGTGAAGGTTGATGGTGCAGTGGTCGACAAGGACTTCATATTTGTCCTTGGTGCTACGCATGTGTGCCAGGCGGGCAAGAAGTCGTTTGGC
>NZ_JBWBQE010000001.1:1400000-2215000 GCF_056278855.1 Pseudomonas sp. TE3895
TGGAAGGGCCATCGCTCAACGGATAAAAGGTACTCCGGGGATAACAGGCTGATACCGCCCAAGAGTTCATATCGACGGCGGTGTTTGGCACCTCGATGTCGGCTCATCACATCCTGGGGCTGAAGCCGGTCCCAAGGGTATGGCTGTTCGCCATTTAAAGTGGTACGCGAGCTGGGTTTAGAACGTCGTGAGACAGTTCGGTCCCTATCTGCCGTGGACGTTTGAGATTTGAGAGGGGCTGCTCCTAGTACGAGAGGACCGGAGTGGACGAACCTCTGGTGTTCCGGTTGTCACGCCAGTGGCATTGCCGGGTAGCTATGTTCGGAAGAGATAACCGCTGAAAGCATCTAAGCGGGAAACTTGCCTCAAGATGAGATCTCACTGGGATCTTGAATCCCCTAAAGGGCCGTCGAAGACTACGACGTTGATAGGTTGGGTGTGTAAGCGCTGTGAGGCGTTGAGCTAACCAATACTAATTGCCCGTGAGGCTTGACCATATAACACCCAAGCAATTTGCTGACGCAGATTGCGGTGGTGAAGACGAAAGACCCGAAAATTCGTAAGACCACAAATATCGCATATCCGGATTCGCTGGGCTGTCCATCTGGACATTCTGGCAACAGAATTTCTTGACGACCATAGAGCATTGGAACCACCTGATCCCATCCCGAACTCAGTAGTGAAACGATGCATCGCCGATGGTAGTGTGGGGTTTCCCCATGTGAGAGTAGGTCATCGTCAAGATTCATTTCGCAAAACCCCTATCTGCGCATGCAGGTAGGGGTTTTGTCTTTTTGGGCAAAAAAGCCTGGCCTGCCACTGCTTCTCTCTGTGATTGCGATACAAGGCCTCTCCTGCAGGCCCTTTTCCTATGCAAGCCAACAGCCCATGGCTATCATGCCTCCCTTATTCCAAGTCGAGACTGGCATGCTGAAGTTGTTGAATCTCCTCAAGGACGGTCGGTTCCATTCCGGAGAAGCTCTGGGGGCAGCCCTAGGGGTGAGTCGCAGCGCAGTTTGGAAGCAGCTGCAGCATCTGGAAAGTGAGCTGAACCTCACCATTCACAAGGTTCGTGGGCGCGGTTACCAGTTGGCCGCGCCACTGGCTTTGCTTGAGGCCCAGGCAATCGCCGAGTTCGCCGTGGGCGAACAGTGGCCGGTATTCATCCACGAAACCATCGATTCGACCAATGCCGAAGGCTTGCGCCTTGCCAGTGAAGGGCAGGCGGCTCCATTCCTGGTTCTGGCTGAGCGCCAGAGCGCCGGACGCGGTCGGCGCGGCCGGCAGTGGGTCAGTCCATTTGCTGAAAATCTCTATTACAGCCTGGTGCTGCGCGTCGATGGAGGCATGCGTCAGCTCGAGGGGTTGAGCTTGGTAGTGGGGTTGGCGGTAATGCGCACCTTGCAGGCGTTCGGTGTAAAGGATGTCGGGCTCAAATGGCCTAACGATGTGCTGGTGCGTGGGCAGAAGATCACCGGGATTCTCCTGGAGTTGGTGGGCGATCCTGCAGATGTCTGTCATGTAGTGCTAGGCATTGGTGTCAATGTAAACATGCAGGTAAACGAACAGGTCGATCAGCAGTGGACCTCTATGCGGCGTGAGGTTGGAGCAGCCATAGATCGCAATCACTTGGTAGCGCTGCTCAGTCAGCAGCTACAGCACGAATTGGCGCGCCATCGCCGCTACGGCTTTGCTGCATTCCAGGAGGAGTGGGAGCAGGCACACTTGTGGCAGGGGCGCAATGTATCGCTTGTTGCTGGTAGTACACGTATTGATGGCGTGGTTCTTGGCGTCGACGGGCAGGGTGGTTTGCGCCTTGAGGTGGACGGGATGGAAAAGAGCTTCAGTGGTGGTGAGCTCAGTTTGAGGTTGCGTGATGATTCTTGAGCTCGATTGCGGTAACAGCTTCATCAAGTGGCGGGTGATCCATGTCGCCGATGCTGTGATTGAAGGTGGCGGGATCGTCGATTCCGACCAGGCGCTGGTGGCCGAAGTGGCTGCGCTCGCTTCAGTACGCCTCACGGGATGCCGTATTGTCAGTGTGCGCAGCGAAGAAGAAACCGATGCGCTTTGCGCGTTGATTGCTCAGGCATTTGCCGTGCAGGCAAGAGTTGCCCACCCTGTCCGTGAAATGGCAGGTGTGCGCAATGGCTATGACGACTATCAGCGTCTGGGTATGGATCGTTGGCTGGCGGCGCTGGGGGCATTTCACCTGGCCAAGGGCGCGTGCCTGGTGATTGACCTGGGTACCGCGGCCAAAGCGGACTTCGTGTCTGCAGATGGCGAGCATCTGGGGGGCTACATCTGCCCGGGTATGCCATTGATGCGTAGCCAGTTGCGCACTCACACCCGTCGTATCCGCTATGACGATGCCTCTGCGGAGCGCGCATTGAACAGCTTGTCACCAGGTCGCTCGACTGTCGAAGCGGTGGAGCGCGGTTGCGTATTGATGCTCCAGGGCTTTGCCTACACCCAGCTTGAGCAGGCTCGTGTGCTATGGGGTGAGGAGTTCACCGTGTTCCTCACTGGCGGTGATGCGCCGCTGGTGAGGGCGGCCCTGCCACAGGCGCGGGTCGTGCCTGACCTGGTTTTCGTTGGCCTGGCAATGGCCTGCCCATTGGATTGAGGTGCCTATGCGCTGGTTGTTTCTGCTGTTACTGGTGCTCAACGTCTTTTACTACGTATGGCATCAGCAGGAAGCCCCGCTGAAGGTCAAGGAAGTCGCCCCATTGTCGCTGTACAAGGGGAATCAGCAAGAAATCCGTCTGTTGCGTGAGACAGGTGTGTCGGCACCGCCCAAGCGTCGTGATGAATGCCTGGTAGTCGGAGGCGTGAAGGGGCAGGAGCAGTTGGATGCGCTGCGTCAACGCCTGCTGAGTCTGGATATTGCCACCTCGCCGGTTGCAGGACAGCTGCCTGGGGCGGATGGTCGCTGGCTCAAGGTTGCTCCAGAAAGCGAGCGTTTGTTGGACCAAACGGTGCTCTTGGCTCTTTCCAATGATTTCAAAGACTTAAAACATAAAATTATTTTCTGCCAGGGTATTGCAACTGGCGAATAGCTTGATAGAATGGCGCCCGCTTCACAGGGAACACCACTCAGGTGGTAGAGCTGGAAGCGGTGTCAAAGCAGCTAAGTTTCAGATTTGATTGAAAAAATTTGAAAAAACGCTTGACACTAGGGCGGCAGACAAATAGAATGCCGGCCACATCTGGAGGGATTCCCGAGCGGTCAAAGGGGACGGACTGTAAATCCGTTGCGAGAGCTTCGAAGGTTCGAATCCTTCTCCCTCCACCAGTTTTAGCGAGAGCCGCAAGCTCCGCGGGTATAGTTTAGTGGTAGAACCTCAGCCTTCCAAGCTGATGATGCGGGTTCGATTCCCGCTACCCGCTCCAAGTTTGCTGGATTTTGCACAAAGTGTTTCGCTCTTGTAGCTCAGTTGGTAGAGCACACCCTTGGTAAGGGTGAGGTCAGCGGTTCAAGTCCGCTCAAGAGCTCCATATAAACAAGGCAGATATGAAAATATCTGCCTTTGTTTTATCAGCGCAAGACTATTTCTTCTGCGGAGGATTGTATCGATGGCTAAGGAAAAGTTTGATCGTTCCCTTCCCCACGTTAACGTCGGCACTATCGGCCACGTTGACCACGGTAAGACCACTCTGACCGCAGCTCTGACTCGCGTTTGCTCCGAAGTTTTCGGTTCGGCAATCGTTGAGTTCGACAAGATCGACTCGGCTCCGGAAGAAAAAGCGCGCGGTATCACCATCAACACCGCTCACGTTGAGTACAACTCGACCATTCGTCACTACGCTCACGTTGACTGCCCAGGTCACGCTGACTACGTGAAGAACATGATCACCGGTGCTGCCCAGATGGACGGCGCGATCCTGGTTTGCTCGGCCGCCGATGGTCCGATGCCACAAACCCGTGAGCACATCCTGCTGTCCCGTCAGGTAGGCGTTCCGTACATCGTGGTCTTCCTGAACAAGGCTGACCTGGTAGACGACGCTGAACTGCTGGAACTGGTCGAGATGGAAGTTCGCGACCTGCTGTCCACCTATGACTTCCCAGGCGACGACACCCCGATCATCATCGGTTCGGCTCGTATGGCGCTGGAAGGCAAAGACGACAACGAAATGGGCACTACCGCTGTTAAGAAGCTGGTAGAAACTCTGGACAGCTACATTCCTGAGCCAGTTCGTGCCATCGACCAGCCGTTCCTGATGCCGATCGAAGACGTATTCTCGATCTCGGGTCGTGGTACCGTTGTTACCGGTCGTATCGAGCGTGGTATCGTCCGCGTTCAGGATCCGCTGGAAATCGTTGGTCTGCGTGACACCACCACCACCACCTGCACCGGTGTTGAGATGTTCCGCAAGCTGCTGGACGAAGGTCGTGCTGGCGAGAACTGCGGCGTTCTGCTGCGTGGCACCAAGCGTGACGACGTTGAGCGTGGTCAGGTTCTGGTCAAGCCAGGTTCGGTCAAGCCGCACACCAAGTTCACCGCAGAAGTCTACGTCCTGTCGAAGGAAGAAGGCGGCCGTCACACTCCGTTCTTCAAAGGCTACCGTCCACAGTTCTACTTCCGTACCACTGACGTGACCGGTAACTGCGAGCTGCCGGAAGGCGTTGAAATGGTAATGCCAGGTGACAACATTCAGATGACTGTTACCCTGATCAAGACCATCGCAATGGAAGACGGTCTGCGCTTCGCTATCCGTGAAGGCGGTCGTACCGTCGGCGCCGGTGTCGTAGCAAAAATTATTGAATAAGTAGTTGATTTACTTGATCAGGCCGGTATAATGGCCGGCCTGATACAGCGTTACAGGTCAGTAGCTCAATTGGCAGAGCGACGGTCTCCAAAACCGTAGGTTGGGGGTTCGATTCCCTCCTGACCTGCCATTTCACCTCGGTGTGATGGCTTTCTTCTTACAGGATCCTCCTCGATGACCCCCAAAACTGAAGCCCAAGAATCGCGTTTTGATCTGTTCAAGTGGCTGGCTGTAGTGGCTTTGGTGGTTGTTGGTGTCGTGGGTAATCAATATTACTCCGCCTCTCCAATCCTGTATCGCGTTCTTGTGCTTCTCGTCCTTGCTGCTGTCGCGGGCTTTGTGGCTCTGCAGACTGCGAAGGGCAAGTCGTTCTTTGCGTTGGCGAAGGAAGCTCGTACCGAGATTCGTAAAGTCGTGTGGCCGACCCGCCAGGAAACCACCCAGACCACGCTGATTGTCGTGGCTGTCGTGCTGGTTATGGCACTGCTGCTGTGGGGGCTCGACTCCCTGCTCGGCTGGGCGGTCTCCTTGATCGTTGGCTAAAGGTGTCCCGTGGCTAAGCGTTGGTATGTTGTGCATGCTTACTCGGGTTACGAGAAGCATGTAATGCGCTCCCTCATCGAGCGCGTCAAGCTGGCTGGCATGGAAGACGGTTTCGGCGAGATCTTGGTCCCGACCGAAGAAGTCGTCGAAATGCGCAATGGCCAGAAGCGCAAGAGTGAGCGTAAATTCTTCCCTGGCTATGTACTGGTCCAGATGGAGATGAATGAAGGGACTTGGCACTTGGTCAAGGACACCCCTCGCGTGATGGGCTTTATCGGCGGTACTGCTGACAAGCCTGCGCCGATTACCGATAAAGAAGCTGAGGCCATCCTGCGTCGCGTTGCCGACGGTAGCGATAAGCCGAAGCCCAAGACGCTGTTCGAGCCAGGTGAAGTGGTTCGAGTCATTGATGGTCCGTTCGCTGACTTCAATGGTAGTGTCGAAGAAGTTAACTACGAAAAGAGTCGCCTGCAGGTTGCGGTGCTCATTTTCGGTCGCTCTACTCCGGTGGAGCTCGAGTTCAGCCAGGTCGAAAAGGTCTAGGCGGACGAAGCATCCCATACCCCGCAGCCCTGTGTGCTGCGGGGTTTTGTCGTCACTGGGATAAAACGCAAGTCATCCGGGGAGCCATCAGGCGTTCGTACCCGATTTTGGAGTAGCTCATGGCTAAGAAGATTCAGGCTTACATCAAGCTGCAAGTTAAGGCCGGCCAGGCCAACCCAAGCCCACCCGTTGGTCCAGCTCTGGGTCAACATGGTGTGAACATCATGGAATTCTGCAAGGCCTTCAACGCCCGTACCCAGGGTCAAGAAGCCGGCCTGCCGACTCCAGTGATCATCACTGTCTACAGCGACCGTAGCTTCACCTTCGAGACCAAGAGCACCCCTGCCTCGGTTCTGCTGAAGAAAGCTGCTGGCCTGACCAGTGGTTCGGCTCGCCCGAACACCGTTAAAGTCGGTACCGTTACCCGTGCTCAGCTGGAAGACATCGCGAAAGCCAAACAGGCTGACCTGACTGCCGCTGACCTGGACGCTGCTGTACGCACCATCGCTGGCTCTGCCCGCAGCATGGGCCTGAACGTGGAGGGTGTGTAATGGCTAAGCTGACCAAACGCCAAAAGGCAATCGCCGAGAAAATCGAAGCAGGCAAGGCCTACAACTTCGAAGAAGCGGCAACTCTGCTGGCCTCGCTGCCTGCTGCCAAGTTCGTCGAGTCCTACGACATCGCTGTTAACCTCGGTGTTGACCCGCGTAAATCCGACCAGGTCGTACGTAGCGCTACCGTGCTGCCACACGGCACTGGCAAGACCGTTCGCGTTGCTGTCTTCACCCAGGGTCCAGCTGCTGAAGCTGCTCTGGCTGCCGGCGCTGATCGCGTAGGTATGGACGATCTGGCTGCCGAAATGAAAGGCGGCGACCTGAACTATGACGTCGTTATCGCATCGCCTGATGCCATGCGCGTTGTAGGTCAGCTGGGTCAGGTTCTGGGTCCTCGCGGCCTGATGCCTAACCCGAAAGTTGGTACCGTGACCCCAGACGTAGCCACCGCCGTGAAAAACGCCAAGGCTGGTCAGGTTCGCTACCGTACCGACAAAAACGGTATCATCCACACCTCCGTTGGCAAGATCGGCTTTGAAGCTGACAAGCTGAAGGAAAACGTTGAAGCCCTGATCGCTGACCTGAAGCGTATCAAGCCAGCTTCCTCGAAAGGTATCTACGTTAAGCGCGTTACCCTGAGCACCACCATGGGCCCAGGTCTGGTCATCGATCAGAGCTCGCTGAACGTGTAAGAACATGGCGGCGCGACCAGTCGCGCCGCCAGCAAAAATTGGGGTCCCTGCCTGGCGGGGGCTATCCAAGACCGTAGGCGGCGCAAGCCTTAAAATATCAGCCCACGCAGATGGTGCTCCCGATTCGTTACCGAATCAGACACCAAAACGACATCCGGCCTCGGCCAGATGAAACGGTAAAAACCAGGAGTAAACCCGTGGCAATTAAACTCGAAGACAAGAAGGCCATCGTCGCTGAAGTCAACGAGGCTGCCAAAGTCGCTCTGTCCGCTGTCGTGGCTGATGCCCGTGGTGTGACTGTAAGCGCAATGACCGGACTCCGTAAAGAGGCCCGCGAAGCTGGCGTATACGTACGTGTAGTGCGTAATACCCTGCTCAAGCGCGCTGTTGAAGGCACCGAATTCTCGATCCTCAACGACGCGTTCAAAGGCCCGACCCTGATTGCTTTCTCCAACGAACACCCGGGCGCTGCTGCTCGTCTGTTCAAAGAGTTCGCCAAGGGTCAGGACAAGTTCGAGATCAAGGCAGCTGCGTTTGACGGCAATTTCATTGCAGCGAACCAGATCGACGTGTTGGCTACCCTGCCGACCCGCGACGAAGCTATTGCACGACTGATGAGCGTTATTCAAGGCGCCACCAGCAAGCTGGCTCGTACTCTGGCAGCCATTCGCGACCAGAAAGAAGCTACCGCCGCCTAAGGCGTGCGAACTCTTTCAAAATCATACGTTTAATTTGATGGCTGCGTAGGCTGTCACCCCAATACAGGATTGAGTCATGTCTCTGACTAACGAACAAATCATCGAAGCAATCGGCCAGAAAACCGTTCTGGAAGTTGTTGAGCTGATCAAAGCAATGGAAGAAACCTTCGGCGTTACCGCTGCTGTTGCCGCTGCTGGCCCAGCTGCTGCTGCTGCCGTTGTTGAAGAGCAGACCGAGTTCAACGTTGTTCTGGTTGAAGCCGGCGACAAGAAAGTGAACGTGATCAAAGCCGTTCGCGAACTGACCGGTCTGGGCCTGAAAGAAGCCAAAGAGAAAGTCGATGGCGCTCCTCAGGTTGTAGCTGAAGGCGTTTCGAAAGAAGCCGCTGAAGACGCTAAGAAGAAGCTGGAAGAAGCAGGCGCTAAAGTCGAGCTGAAGTAATCTCGACCTTGCGATGCCAGCCTGAGCGTTGAGCGAAAGGCTGATGGCTGGTGGCTTATGCCACCGGCCTTTTTCCGTTATTGGTGGCCGGTCAGGCCGGTCCCGATAACGAGCTGCAAGACACCCATGTGGGTGGCGCAAACCAAGGGGTTTGCACGATTTTCTGGCTGCTCCCGCCGGGAGAAGCCAAACAAGCAGGTGACCAAGCTGGGGAACGCTGATGGCTTACTCATACACTGAGAAAAAACGTATCCGCAAGGACTTTAGCAAGTTGCCGGACGTCATGGATGTGCCTTACCTCCTGGCCATCCAGCTGGATTCGTATCGCGAATTCCTGCAAGCGGGAGCATCCAAGGATCACTTCCGCGACGTCGGCCTGCACGCGGCCTTCAAATCGGTATTCCCGATCATCAGCTACTCCGGCAATGCTGCCCTGGAGTACGTAGGCTATCGCCTGGGCGAACCCGCCTTCGATGTGAAGGAATGTGTCCTGCGTGGCGTGACCTTCGCGGTCCCACTGCGGGTCAAGGTGCGCCTGATCATCTTCGACAAGGAATCGTCGAACAAAGCGATCAAGGACATCAAAGAGCAAGAAGTCTACATGGGTGAAATCCCCCTGATGACTGAGAACGGTACCTTCGTTATCAACGGTACCGAGCGTGTGATCGTTTCCCAGCTGCACCGTTCGCCTGGTGTGTTCTTCGACCACGACCGTGGCAAGACCCACAGCTCGGGCAAGCTGCTGTACTCCGCTCGCATCATCCCTTACCGCGGTTCCTGGCTGGACTTCGAGTTCGACCCGAAGGACTGCGTGTTCGTGCGTATCGACCGTCGCCGCAAACTGCCGGCCTCGGTGCTGCTGCGCGCCCTGGGTTACAGCACTGAAGAAGTGCTGAATACCTTCTACACCACCAACGTGTTCCACATTTCCGGCGAAAAACTCAGCCTGGAACTGGTGCCACAGCGTCTGCGTGGTGAAGTTGCGGTCATGGACATCCATGACGAAACCGGCAAAGTCATCGTCGAGCAAGGCCGCCGTATTACCGCGCGCCACATCAACCAGCTCGAGAAGGCCGGCGTCAAGCAACTGGACGTTCCAATGGAATACGTCCTGGGTCGCACTACCGCCAAGGCTATCGTGCATCCGGCTACCGGCGAAATCCTCGCCGAATGCAACACCGAGATGACCACCGAGCTGCTGATCAAGGTCGCCAAGGCGCAGGTTGTCCGTATCGAGACCCTGTACACCAACGACATCGATTGCGGTCCGTTCATCTCTGACACTCTGAAGATCGATACCACCAGCAACCAGCTGGAAGCTCTGGTCGAGATCTACCGCATGATGCGTCCAGGCGAGCCGCCAACCAAGGATGCAGCCGAGACCCTGTTCAACAACCTGTTCTTCAGTGCCGAGCGTTACGATCTGTCCGCCGTAGGCCGCATGAAGTTCAACCGTCGTATCGGTCGTACCGAGATCGAGGGTTCGGGCGTGCTGAGCAAGGAAGACATCGTCGAGGTTCTGAAGACCTTGGTCGATATCCGTAACGGCAAAGGTATCGTCGACGACATCGACCACCTGGGTAACCGCCGCGTACGTTGCGTCGGCGAGATGGCCGAGAACCAGTTCCGTGTTGGCCTGGTGCGTGTCGAGCGCGCGGTCAAGGAACGCCTGTCGATGGCGGAAAGCGAAGGCCTGATGCCGCAAGACCTGATCAACGCCAAGCCGGTAGCGGCGGCGGTGAAAGAGTTCTTTGGCTCCAGCCAGCTGTCCCAGTTCATGGACCAGAACAACCCTCTCTCGGAGATTACCCACAAGCGCCGCGTCTCTGCACTCGGCCCTGGCGGTCTGACCCGTGAGCGTGCCGGCTTCGAAGTCCGTGACGTACACCCGACCCACTATGGCCGTGTGTGCCCGATCGAGACCCCTGAAGGTCCGAACATCGGTCTGATCAACTCCTTGGCGGCCTACGCCCGCACCAACCAGTACGGCTTCCTGGAAAGCCCGTACCGCGTGGTTAAGGAAGGCGTTGTCAGTGACGACATCGTGTTCCTGTCGGCAATCGAAGAGGCGGATCACGTCATCGCACAGGCTTCGGCCGCGATGAACGACAAGAAGCAACTGATCGATGAGCTGGTAGCAGTTCGTCACCTGAACGAATTCACCGTCAAGGCGCCGGAAGACGTCACCCTGATGGACGTTTCGCCGAAGCAGGTTGTTTCCGTTGCAGCGTCGCTGATTCCGTTCCTCGAGCACGACGACGCCAACCGTGCGTTGATGGGTTCGAACATGCAGCGTCAGGCTGTACCAACCCTGCGTGCCGACAAGCCGCTGGTAGGTACCGGCATGGAGCGCAACGTTGCCCGTGACTCCGGTGTCTGTGTGGTTGCTCGCCGCGGTGGTGTGATCGACTCGGTCGACGCTAGCCGTATCGTTGTTCGCGTTGCCGACGACGAAGTGGAAACCGGCGAAGCAGGTGTGGATATCTACAACCTGACCAAGTACACCCGTTCGAACCAGAACACCTGCATCAACCAGCGTCCGCTGGTGAGCAAAGGTGACAAGGTTCAGCGTGGTGACATCATGGCCGACGGCCCGTCCACCGACATGGGTGAGCTGGCTCTGGGTCAGAACATGCGCATCGCGTTCATGGCGTGGAACGGCTTCAACTTCGAAGACTCCATCTGCCTGTCCGAGCGTGTGGTTCAGGAAGATCGCTTCACCACCATCCACATTCAGGAACTGACCTGTGTGGCGCGTGACACCAAGCTCGGCCCAGAGGAAATCACTGCGGACATCCCGAACGTGGGTGAAGCCGCACTGAACAAGCTGGACGAAGCCGGTATCGTTTACGTAGGTGCTGAAGTTGGCGCTGGCGACATCCTGGTTGGCAAGGTCACGCCAAAAGGCGAAACCCAGCTGACTCCGGAAGAAAAACTGCTGCGCGCAATCTTCGGTGAGAAGGCCAGCGACGTTAAGGACACCTCCCTGCGTGTGCCAACCGGCACCAAGGGTACTGTCATCGATGTACAGGTCTTCACCCGTGATGGCGTGGAGCGCGATAGCCGCGCGCTGGCCATCGAGAAGATGCAGCTCGACGAGATCCGCAAGGACCTCAACGAAGAGTTCCGCATTGTTGAAGGTGCAACCTTCGAGCGTCTGCGTTCTGCCCTGAACGGCCAGGTGGTTGATGGTGGTGCGGGCCTGAAGAAAGGCACCGTGATCACTGACGAGGTGCTGGACGGTCTGGAGCACGGCCAGTGGTTCAAACTGCGCATGGCTGAAGATGCACTGAACGAGCAGCTGGAAAAGGCTCAGCAGTACATCGTCGACCGTCGCCGTCTGCTGGACGACAAGTTCGAAGACAAGAAGCGCAAGCTGCAGCAGGGCGATGACCTGGCACCGGGCGTACTGAAGATCGTCAAGGTTTACCTGGCAATCCGCCGTCGCATCCAGCCGGGTGACAAGATGGCCGGTCGTCACGGTAACAAGGGTGTTGTCTCGGTCATCATGCCGGTTGAAGACATGCCGCACGATGCCAACGGTACTCCGGTTGACGTCGTACTGAACCCGCTGGGTGTACCTTCGCGTATGAACGTTGGTCAGATCCTTGAAACCCACCTGGGCCTCGCGGCCAAGGGTCTGGGCGAGAAGATCGACCGCATGCTCGAAGAGCAGCGTAAAGCTGCTGAGCTGCGCGTGTTCCTGACCGAGGTCTACAACGAGATCGGCGGTCGTCAGGAAAACCTCGACGAGTTCACCGACGAAGAGATCCTGGCCCTGGCTAACAACCTGAAGAAAGGCGTGCCGATGGCTACCCCGGTCTTCGATGGTGCCAAGGAGCGCGAGATCAAGGCCATGCTGAAGCTGGCCGACCTGCCAGAGAGCGGCCAGATGGTGCTGTTCGACGGCCGTACCGGCAACAAGTTCGAGCGTCCTGTGACCGTTGGTTACATGTACATGCTCAAGCTGAACCACTTGGTGGACGACAAGATGCACGCGCGTTCCACTGGTTCCTACAGCCTGGTTACCCAGCAGCCGCTGGGTGGTAAGGCGCAGTTCGGTGGTCAGCGTTTCGGGGAGATGGAAGTGTGGGCGCTGGAAGCATACGGCGCGGCATACACCCTGCAAGAAATGCTCACAGTGAAGTCGGACGACGTGAACGGCCGTACCAAGATGTACAAGAACATCGTGGATGGCGATCACCGTATGGAGCCGGGCATGCCCGAGTCCTTCAACGTGTTGATCAAAGAGATCCGTTCGCTCGGTATCGATATCGATCTGGAAACCGAATAACACGTGACGCGAAGGGGAGTGGGGCAGGTAATGCCCGCTCCCTGCTCCGCCAGGAGGAAAGGCCTTGAAAGACCTACTGAATTTGCTGAAAAACCAGGGTCAAGTCGAAGAGTTCGACGCCATCCGCATCGGTCTGGCGTCGCCTGAAATGATCCGTTCGTGGTCGTTCGGTGAAGTTAAGAAGCCGGAAACCATCAACTACCGTACGTTCAAGCCTGAGCGTGACGGCCTGTTCTGCGCCAAGATCTTTGGCCCAGTCAAGGACTACGAGTGCCTGTGCGGCAAGTACAAGCGCCTCAAGCACCGCGGCGTAATCTGCGAGAAGTGCGGCGTTGAAGTTGCCCTGGCGAAGGTTCGTCGTGAGCGCATGGCGCACATCGAGCTGGCCTCGCCGGTTGCCCACATCTGGTTCCTGAAGTCGCTGCCGTCCCGTATCGGCCTGCTGATGGACATGACCCTGCGTGATATCGAGCGCGTGCTCTACTTCGAGAGCTATGTCGTTATCGACCCGGGCATGACTACCCTGGAAAAGGGCCAGCTGCTGAACGACGAGCAGTACTTCGAAGCGCTGGAAGAGTTCGGTGACGACTTTGACGCCCGCATGGGTGCCGAGGCTGTCCGCGAGCTGCTGCACGCTATCGACCTGGAGCACGAGATCGGCCGCCTGCGCGAAGAAATTCCGCAGACCAACTCGGAAACCAAGATCAAGAAGCTTTCCAAGCGTCTGAAGCTGATGGAAGCTTTCCAGGGCTCGGGCAACCTGCCTGAGTGGATGGTCCTGACCGTCCTGCCAGTGCTGCCGCCGGACCTGCGTCCGCTGGTTCCGCTGGATGGTGGCCGTTTTGCGACCTCCGACCTGAACGACCTGTATCGTCGGGTGATCAACCGTAACAACCGTCTGAAGCGCCTGCTGGATCTGTCGGCGCCGGACATCATCGTGCGCAACGAAAAGCGCATGCTGCAGGAAGCGGTCGACGCCCTGCTGGACAACGGCCGTCGTGGTCGCGCCATCACTGGCTCGAACAAGCGTCCGCTGAAGTCCCTGGCCGACATGATCAAAGGTAAGCAAGGTCGCTTCCGTCAGAACTTGCTCGGTAAGCGTGTTGACTACTCGGGCCGTTCGGTAATTACCGTAGGTCCGACCCTGCGTCTGCACCAGTGCGGTCTGCCGAAGAAGATGGCCCTCGAGCTGTTCAAGCCGTTCATTTTCGGCAAGCTGGAAATGCGTGGTCTGGCGACCACCATCAAGGCTGCCAAGAAGATGGTCGAGCGCGAGCTGCCAGAGGTGTGGGACGTTCTCGCCGAAGTGATTCGCGAACACCCCGTACTGCTCAACCGTGCACCGACTCTTCACCGTCTGGGTATCCAGGCGTTTGAACCCGTACTGATCGAAGGTAAGGCTATCCAGCTGCACCCGCTGGTCTGTGCTGCGTACAACGCCGACTTCGACGGCGACCAGATGGCCGTTCACGTGCCGCTGACCCTGGAAGCCCAGCTCGAAGCGCGTGCGCTGATGATGTCGACCAACAACATCCTGTCGCCAGCCAACGGTGAGCCAATCATCGTTCCGTCGCAGGACGTTGTACTGGGTCTGTATTACATGACCCGTGAAGCGATCAATGCCAAGGGCGAGGGTCGCGTGTTCGCCGACCTGCAGGAAGTCGACCGCGTATTCCGCGCCGGCGAAGCCGCCCTGCACGCGAAAATCAAGGTTCGTATCAACGAAACCGTGAAAGAGCGTGATGGCTCGGTGGTCAAGAACACCCGCATCGTCGACACCACCGTCGGCCGTGCGCTGCTGTTCCAGGTTGTGCCAGCAGGTCTGCCGTACGACGTGGTCAACCAGCCGATGAAGAAAAAGGCGATCTCCAAGCTGATCAACCAGTGCTATCGCGTGGTTGGTCTGAAAGAGACCGTTATCTTCGCCGACCAGCTGATGTATACCGGTTTCGCTTACTCGACCATTTCTGGCGTTTCCATCGGTGTTAACGACTTCGTTATCCCAGACGAGAAAGCCCGCATCATCGGTAACGCTACCGACGAAGTGAAGGAAATCGAGAGCCAGTACGCCTCCGGTCTGGTAACCCAGGGCGAGAAGTACAACAAGGTCATCGACTTGTGGTCGAAGGCGAACGACGAAGTGTCCAAGGCGATGATGGCCAACCTCTCGAAAGAGAAGGTCATCGACCGCGAAGGCAAGGAAGTCGAGCAAGAGTCCTTCAACTCGATGTACATGATGGCTGACTCGGGTGCGCGGGGTTCCGCAGCCCAGATCCGTCAGCTGGCCGGTATGCGTGGTCTGATGGCCAAGCCGGACGGCTCCATCATCGAGACGCCGATCACTGCGAACTTCCGTGAAGGTCTGAGCGTACTTCAGTACTTCATCTCGACTCACGGTGCTCGTAAGGGTCTGGCGGATACCGCACTGAAAACCGCTAACTCCGGTTACCTGACTCGTCGTCTGGTGGACGTTGCCCAGGATCTGGTTGTGACCGAGATCGACTGCGGCACCGATCAGGGCCTGGTGATGACGCCACACATCGAAGGCGGCGACGTTGTAGAGCCGCTGGGTGAGCGTGTATTGGGTCGTGTCATCGCCCGTGACGTGTTCAAGCCAGGCACCGAGGACGTTATCGTTCCGGCCGGTACCTTGGTCGACGAGCAGTGGGTTGAGTTCATCGAGCTGAACAGCATCGACGAAGTGATCGTGCGTTCGCCGATCAACTGCGAAACCCGCTACGGCATCTGCGCCAAGTGCTACGGTCGTGACCTGGCTCGCGGTCATCAGGTGAACATCGGTGAAGCTGTCGGCGTTATCGCTGCCCAGTCGATCGGTGAGCCGGGTACCCAGCTGACCATGCGTACGTTCCACATCGGTGGTGCCGCAAGCCGTACTTCGGCTGCCGACAGCGTCCAGGTGAAGAATGGCGGTATGGTGCGTCTGCACAACCTGAAGCAGGTTGAGCGTGCCGACGGTAACCTGGTTGCCGTATCGCGTTCGGGTGAGTTGGCGATTGCCGACGAGTTCGGTCGTGAGCGTGAGCGCTACAAGCTGCCTTACGGTGCGGTGATTTCGGTCAAGGAAGGTGAAAAGGTCGAAGCTGGCGCCATCGTTGCCAAGTGGGACCCGCACACTCACCCGATCGTTACCGAGCTGAAAGGTACCGTGACCTTCGTGGGCATGGAAGAAAACATCACCATCAAGCGTCAGACCGATGAACTGACTGGCTTGACCAACATTGAAGTACTGGACGTCAAGGATCGCCCTGCCGCAGGCAAGGAAATCCGTCCAGCAATCAAGATGGTCGATGCCTCAGGCAAGGACCTGTACCTGCCAGGTACCGACGTACCTGCCCAGTACTTCCTGCCAGCCAACGCCCTTGTCGGTGTGGCTGACGGTGCGCAGATCGGTGTTGGTGACGTTATCGCGCGTATCCCGCAAGAAACGTCGAAGACCCGTGACATTACCGGTGGTCTGCCGCGTGTTGCCGACCTGTTCGAAGCGCGTCGTCCGAAAGAAGCCTCGATTCTGGCTGAAGTCAGCGGCACCATCGCATTCGGTAAAGAGACCAAGGGCAAGCGTCGCCTGGTAATCACTCCGACCGACGGTAGCGATCCGTACGAAGAGCTGATTCCGAAGTGGCGCCACCTGAACGTCTTCGAAGGTGAACAGGTAAACCGCGGCGAAGTTATCTCCGACGGCCCGAGCGATCCGCATGACATCCTGCGTCTGCTGGGTGTGAGCGCGCTGGCGAAGTACATCGTCAACGAGATCCAGGATGTTTACCGTCTGCAAGGCGTGAAGATCAACGACAAGCACATCGAGACCATCCTGCGTCAGATGCTGCGCAAGGTCGAGATCTCCGAGTCGGGCGATTCCAGCTTCATCAAGGGCGACCAGATGGAACTGACTCAGGTGCTGGTAGAGAACGAGCGTCTCGCTGGCGAGGACAAGTTCATCTCCAAGTTCACCCGTGTGCTGCTGGGTATCACCAAGGCCTCGCTGTCCACCGAGTCGTTCATCTCCGCGGCTTCCTTCCAGGAAACCACCCGCGTACTGACCGAAGCGGCTGTAACCGGCAAGCGCGACTACCTGCGCGGCCTGAAAGAGAACGTGGTCGTGGGTCGTCTGATCCCGGCTGGTACTGGTCTGGCCTACCACAGCGAGCGTAAGCGTCGCCGTGATGCCGACAAACCGCTGCGTGTAAGCGCCAGTGAAGTGGAAGCTGCACTGACCGAAGCGCTGAATTCCAGCGGTAACTAAGTACAGGGCAAGGCCCCGGCAAGCCTCGGGCGAGCATCGGCGACATGAAATGTTGCCGATGATCGGGCGGGGAGGGCCGGGGCCTCGTCTTGACTGGGTGCAAGATCCTCTTTAGACTTTTGTACCCTTAAATTTGGTGAGGCTCCGTCTCGCCAATTTTTGGCTTTCTTGCAAGACAATAGAGTCGCAAGACAATCAGTGGAGCTAGTAGATGGCAACTATCAACCAGCTGGTACGTCAGCCGCGTAAGCGTTCGGTCGAGAAGTCCGACGTTCCTGCGCTGCAGAACTGCCCGCAGCGTCGTGGCGTGTGCACCCGTGTGTACACCACCACGCCGAAAAAACCTAACTCGGCACTGCGTAAAGTATGCCGTGTGCGTCTGACCAACGGTTTCGAGGTTTCCTCGTACATCGGTGGTGAAGGCCACAACCTGCAAGAGCACAGCGTCGTCCTGATTCGTGGCGGCCGTGTAAAAGACTTGCCAGGTGTTCGTTACCACACCGTTCGCGGCTCTCTGGATACTTCGGGCGTTAAAGGCCGTAACCAGGGTCGTTCGAAGTACGGTACCAAGCGTCCGAAGTAATCGGTCGTTTGCAGACATCCATTTTTTTGAGTCGATAAGAGTAAGGTCGGGCGTGGGTCGAATGACCTGGTCCCGGGCTAACCTGAAGACCGTTTGAGGGCTTATCATGCCAAGACGTCGTGTAGCAGCAAAACGTGAGATCCTTGACGATCCGAAGTACGGATCCCAGATCCTCGCGAAGTTCATGAACCACGTGATGGAAAGCGGCAAGAAGGCCGTAGCCGAGCGCATCGTTTACGGTGCCCTGGATACCGTCAAAGCACGCAAGAACAGCGACCCCCTGGAAATCTTCGAGAAAGCTCTCGACGCCATCGCTCCGCTGGTCGAAGTAAAGTCCCGTCGTGTCGGCGGTGCCACTTACCAGGTTCCGGTTGAAGTTCGTCCATCCCGTCGTAACGCTCTGGCAATGCGCTGGCTCGTAGACTACGCCCGCAAGCGCGGCGAGAAGTCGATGGCTCTGCGTCTGGCCGGCGAGCTGCTGGATGCTGCCGAAGGCAAGGGTGCTGCAGTCAAGAAGCGTGAAGACGTTCACCGTATGGCTGAAGCCAACAAAGCGTTCTCGCACTACCGCTTCTAATTCAAGCATCAATCTTTTTGCGAGGGCTTTATGGCTCGTACTACAGCAATTAACCGCTACCGTAACATTGGTATCTGTGCCCACGTTGACGCGGGCAAGACCACCACTACCGAGCGGATCCTGTTCTACACAGGTCTGAGCCACAAAATGGGCGAGGTGCATGACGGCGCCGCGACCACCGACTGGATGGTGCAGGAGCAGGAGCGGGGTATCACCATTACCTCCGCTGCCGTTACCACCTTCTGGAAGGGTTCCCGTGGTCAGTATGACAACTACCGCGTAAACGTCATCGATACCCCTGGCCACGTTGACTTCACCATTGAAGTAGAGCGTTCGCTGCGTGTACTCGACGGCGCGGTCGTTGTGTTCTGTGGCACCTCCGGCGTTGAGCCGCAGTCCGAAACCGTATGGCGTCAGGCCAACAAGTACGGCGTTCCGCGTGTTGTTTACGTGAACAAGATGGACCGTGCTGGTGCAAACTTCCTGCGCGTCGTAGGTCAGATCAAGAACCGTCTGGGTCACACTCCGGTTCCTGTTCAGCTGGCCATCGGTTCGGAAGATAACTTCCAGGGTCAGGTTGACCTGATCAAGATGAAGGCTATCTACTGGAACGACGACGACAAGGGTACTACCTACCGCGAGGAAGAAATTCCTGCGGATATGGTCGAGCTGGCTAACGAATGGCGCAACAACATGGTTGAAGCCGCCGCCGAAGCCACCGAAGAGCTGATGAACAAGTACCTTGAAGAAGGTGAGCTGTCCGTCGAAGAGATCAAGGCAGGCCTGCGCGCGCGCACCCTGGCCAGCGAGATCGTTCCGGCTGTCTGCGGTTCGTCGTTCAAGAACAAGGGTGTTCCCCTGGTTCTCGATGCCGTTATCGACTTCCTGCCAGCTCCGACCGAGATCCCTGCGATCAAGGGTATCCACCCTGACCTGATCGACGTGCCTAAGGACGAAGTCAAGCCAGAGCAGTTCGACGAGCGTCATGCTGACGACGACGAGCCGTTCTCGGCCCTGGCCTTCAAGATTGCCACCGACCCGTTCGTTGGTACTCTGACCTTCGTTCGCGTTTACTCGGGCTTCCTGACCTCCGGTGACTCCGTCATCAACTCGGTCAAAGGCAAGAAAGAGCGCGTTGGTCGTATGGTCCAGATGCACGCCAACCAGCGTGAAGAGATCAAAGAAGTACGTGCAGGCGACATCGCTGCTCTGATCGGCATGAAGGACGTCACCACTGGTGATACCCTGTGCAACGCCGACAAGCCGATCATCCTTGAGCGTATGGACTTCCCTGAGCCTGTGATTTCGCTCTCTGTAGAGCCGAAAACCAAGCAGGACCAGGAGAAGATGGGTATCGCACTGGGCAAGCTGGCTCAGGAAGACCCATCGTTCCGCGTCAAGACCGATGAAGAAACCGGTCAGACCATCATCTCCGGTATGGGTGAGCTGCACCTGGATATCCTCGTTGACCGCATGAAGCGCGAATTCAACGTCGAAGCCAACATCGGCAAGCCGCAGGTTTCGTACCGCGAGAAGATCACCAAATCCAACGTCGAGATCGAAGGCAAGTTCGTTCGTCAGTCGGGTGGTCGTGGTCAGTTCGGTCACTGCTGGGTTCGCTTCTCCGAGCCGGACGTGGACGACAAGGGCAACATCACTGAAGGTCTGGTGTTCTCCAACGAAGTCGTTGGTGGTGTGATTCCTAAGGAATACATCCCTGCGATCCAGAAGGGTATCGAAGAGCAGATGAAAAACGGCGTTGTTGCCGGTTATCCTCTGATCGGCCTGAAGGCCGCGGTATTCGACGGTTCGTACCACGACGTCGACTCCAACGAAATGGCGTTCAAAATCGCTGCTTCGATGGCGACCAAGCAACTGGCCCAGAAGGGCGGTGGCGTGGTTCTCGAGCCGATCATGAAAGTCGAAGTTGTAACCCCGGAAGACTACCTGGGTGACGTGATGGGTGACCTGAACCGTCGTCGTGGTCTGGTCCAGGGTATGGATGAGTCGGTCTCTGGCCGTGTCGTCCGTGCTGAAGTACCGCTCGGAGAAATGTTCGGTTACGCAACCGACGTTCGTTCCATGTCTCAGGGTCGCGCAAGCTACTCCATGGAATTCTCCAAATACGCCGAAGCTCCGTCGAACATCGTCGAAGCACTCGTTAAAAAACAAGGCTAATCCCCTTTAGGCAAGAGGTTCACTGTCGTGGCTAAAGAAAAATTTGATCGTTCCCTTCCCCACGTTAACGTCGGCACCATCGGCCACGTTGACCACGGTAAGACCACTCTGACCGCAGCTCTGACTCGCGTTTGCTCCGAAGTTTTCGGTTCGGCAATCGTTGAGTTCGACAAGATCGACTCGGCTCCGGAAGAAAAAGCGCGCGGTATCACCATCAACACCGCTCACGTTGAGTACAACTCGACCATTCGTCACTACGCTCACGTTGACTGCCCAGGTCACGCTGACTACGTGAAGAACATGATCACCGGTGCTGCCCAGATGGACGGCGCGATCCTGGTTTGCTCGGCCGCCGATGGTCCGATGCCACAAACCCGTGAGCACATCCTGCTGTCCCGTCAGGTAGGCGTTCCGTACATCGTGGTCTTCCTGAACAAGGCTGACCTGGTAGACGACGCTGAACTGCTGGAACTGGTCGAGATGGAAGTTCGCGACCTGCTGTCCACCTATGACTTCCCAGGCGACGACACCCCGATCATCATCGGTTCGGCTCGTATGGCGCTGGAAGGCAAAGACGACAACGAAATGGGCACTACCGCTGTTAAGAAGCTGGTAGAAACTCTGGACAGCTACATTCCTGAGCCAGTTCGTGCCATCGACCAGCCGTTCCTGATGCCGATCGAAGACGTATTCTCGATCTCGGGTCGTGGTACCGTTGTTACCGGTCGTATCGAGCGTGGTATCGTCCGCGTTCAGGATCCGCTGGAAATCGTTGGTCTGCGTGACACCACCACCACCACCTGCACCGGTGTTGAGATGTTCCGCAAGCTGCTGGACGAAGGTCGTGCTGGCGAGAACTGCGGCGTTCTGCTGCGTGGCACCAAGCGTGACGACGTTGAGCGTGGTCAGGTTCTGGTCAAGCCAGGTTCGGTCAAGCCGCACACCAAGTTCACCGCAGAAGTCTACGTCCTGTCGAAGGAAGAAGGCGGCCGTCACACTCCGTTCTTCAAAGGCTACCGTCCACAGTTCTACTTCCGTACCACTGACGTGACCGGTAACTGCGAACTGCCGGAAGGCGTTGAAATGGTAATGCCAGGTGACAACATTCAGATGACTGTTACCCTGATCAAGACCATCGCAATGGAAGACGGTCTGCGCTTCGCTATCCGTGAAGGCGGTCGTACCGTCGGCGCCGGCGTTGTGGCCAAAATCATCGAGTAATCACTCGACCGATTGAAAAAACCCCCGCTCAGCGGGGGTTTTTTTTATTGGGTTGACACTAATTGGGGGCGTCTATAGAATCACGCCTCCTTTTAGCGGGCGTAGTGCGTCCGTTGGGAACAGCCTGGAGTCTGAAATCCAATGCAAAATCAGCAAATCCGTATCAGGTTGAAGGCTTTCGACCATCGCCTGATCGACCAATCCACCCAGGAAATCGTGGAAACCGCGAAACGTACTGGTGCACAAGTGCGTGGTCCAATTCCACTGCCTACCCGCAAAGAGCGTTTCACCGTTCTGGTCTCCCCGCACGTCAACAAAGACGCGCGTGATCAGTACGAGATTCGCACTCATAAGCGTGTTCTGGACATCGTCCAGCCAACGGATAAAACCGTTGACGCGCTGATGAAGCTTGATCTGGCGGCAGGTGTGGAAGTACAGATCAGCCTCGGCTAAGACTTCGGTCTAGTCGTGTAACGCTCTGAAATGGGCGGCCATAGCGGGTGAAAGCCCCGTACACTCATGAGGTTTACAACATGACTATTGGTGTAATCGGTCGCAAGTGCGGTATGACCCGCATTTTCACCGAAGAAGGTGTCTCCATTCCGGTCACGGTCATTGAGATCGAGCCGAATCGCGTCACCCAGTTCAAAACTGAAGAAACCGATGGCTACCGTGCAGTGCAAGTCACTGTCGGCGAGCGTCGTGCTTCGCGTGTGACTGCCGCTCAGGCAGGCCACTTCGCCAAGGCCAACGTTGCCGCTGGTCGCGGTGTTTGGGAGTTCCGTCTTGAAGAAGGCGATTTCCAGGCTGGCGATCTGATCAAAGCTGAACTCTTCACTGCAGGCCAGCTGGTTGACGTTACTGGTCAGTCCAAAGGTAAAGGCTTCGCCGGTACCATCAAGCGCTGGAACTTCCGTGGTCAGGACAACACCCACGGTAACTCCGTGTCGCACCGTGTTCCTGGTTCCATCGGCCAGTGCCAGACTCCTGGTCGTGTGTTCAAGGGCAAGAAAATGTCCGGTCACATGGGCGCCGAGCGCGTGACTGTTCAGTCCCTGGAAGTAGTTCGCGTAGACGCTGAACGCAACCTGCTGCTGATCAAGGGTGCCGTACCTGGCGCTACTGGCGGCGACGTGGTTGTACGTCCAGCTGTCAAGGCTCGCGGTTAAGGGGAAACTGACATGCAACTTAATGTAAATGACGCTCAGGCGATCGAAGTTTCCGAACTGACTTTCGGTGGCGAATTCAACGAGACGCTGGTTCACCAAGCAGTCGTGGCCTACATGGCTGGCGGCCGTCAGGGTACCAAGCAGCAGAAGACCCGTTCCGACGTGGCTGGTGGCGGTAAGCGCCCATGGCGTCAGAAGGGTACTGGCCGTGCTCGTGCTGGTACCACTCGTGGTCCGATCTGGCGTGGCGGTGGTGTAACCTTCGCAGCTCGCCCTCAAGATCACTCGCAAAAGCTCAACAAGAAGATGTATCGCGCAGCACTGCGCTCCATCCTCGCTGAGCTGGTGCGTAGCGACCGTCTGGTCGTGGTTCAGGACTTCGCTGTTGAAGCACCGAAAACCAAAGATCTGCTGAACAAGCTGAACGGCATGGGTCTGAGCGACGTATTGATCGTTTCCGACGCTGTTGATCAGAACCTGTACCTGGCTGCTCGTAACCTGCCGCACGTCGATGTACGTGACGTACAAGGTTCCGACCCGGTCAGTCTGATCGCATACGAGAAAGTGTTGATCACTGTCTCGGCCGTGAAGAAATTCGAGGAGCTGCTGGGATGAACCAGGAACGCGTATTCAAAGTCCTCCTTGGCCCGCACGTTTCCGAGAAGGCTACCGTTCTGGCTGAGAAAAAAGGCCAGTTCGTATTCAAGGTTGCTACTGATGCAACCAAGCTGGAAATCAAGAAAGCTGTCGAAGGCCTGTTCAACGTAAAAGTTGAAAACGTGTCGACTGTTAACGTTCTGGGTAAAACCAAGCGTACCGCACGTGGTCTGGGCAAGCGTAATGACTGGAAGAAGGCGATCGTCTCCCTTCAGCCAGGCCAAGATCTCGATTTCAGCAGCAGTGCTGAGTAAGGAAGGGGTGCATCATGGCAATCGTTAAATGCAAACCGACTTCCCCTGGCCGCCGTTTCGTGGTCAAGGTGGTCAACAAGGAGCTGCACAAAGGCGCTCCTCACGCACCGCTGATCGAGAAAAAATCGAAGTCTGGTGGTCGTAACAACAATGGCCGCATTACCACTCGTCACGTTGGTGGTGGTCACAAGCAGCATTACCGTCTGGTCGACTTCCGTCGCAACGACAAAGATGGCATTCCAGCCACTGTCGAGCGTATCGAATACGATCCAAACCGTACTGCTCACATCGCCCTGCTGTGCTACGCAGACGGTGAGCGTCGCTACATCATCGCGCCTAAAGGCGTGAGCGCTGGCGACCAGCTGATCGCAGGTGCCCTGGCCCCAATCAAGGCCGGTAACTCCCTGCAGCTGCGCAACATTCCAGTAGGTAGCACCATTCACGGCATCGAACTGAAGCCGGGTAAAGGTGCTCAGATCGCTCGTTCCGCTGGTGCTTCGGCTCAGCTGATCGCTCGCGAAGGTGTCTACGTGACCCTGCGTCTGCGCTCTGGTGAAATGCGTAAAGTCCTGGCTGAGTGCCGTGCGACCCTGGGCGAAGTCTCGAACTCCGAGCACAGCCTGCGTTCGCTGGGTAAAGCTGGTGCCAAACGCTGGCGCGGCGTTCGCCCAACCGTTCGTGGTGTTGCCATGAACCCGGTTGACCACCCACACGGTGGTGGTGAAGGTCGTACCTCCGGTGGTCGTCATCCGGTATCGCCATGGGGCTTCCCAACCAAGGGTGCTAAAACCCGTGGTAATAAGCGTACCGACAACATGATCGTCCGTCGTCGCAAGTAACTAGAGGGATACGACAGTGCCACGTTCTCTGAAAAAAGGTCCTTTTATCGATCTTCACCTGTTGAAGAAGGTCGAAGTGGCGGTGGAGAAGAACGATCGCAAGCCAGTTAAAACCTGGTCGCGCCGTTCGATGATCCTGCCACAAATGGTCGGTCTGACCATCGCGGTTCACAACGGTCGCCAGCATGTTCCAGTTCTCGTGAACGAAGACATGGTCGGCCACAAACTGGGCGAGTTCGCCGGTACCCGCACCTATCGCGGGCACGTGGCTGACAAGAAAGCCAAGCGTTAAGGGGTAAGGAAATGGAAGTAGCCGCTAAGTTGTCGGGCGCTCGCATCTCCGCCCAGAAAGCCCGCTTGGTCGCCGACCAGATCCGCGGGAAGAAGGTGGGCGAAGCGCTCAACCTGTTGGCCTTCAGCAGCAAAAAAGCCGCTGAAATCATGAAGAAAGTCCTCGAGTCGGCCGTAGCCAACGCCGAACACAACGAAGGCGCAGACGTTGATGACCTGAAGGTCTCCACCGTCTTCGTCAACGAAGGGCGTTCGCTGAAGCGCATCATGCCACGTGCCAAAGGCCGTGCTGATCGCATCGTCAAGCGGTCTTGCCATATCACTGTCAAGGTTGCGGACAAGTAACGGAGTCGATCAGATGGGTCAGAAAGTACATCCCACTGGCATTCGCCTGGGAATCGTCAAGGAGCACACCTCCGTCTGGTACGCAGACGGTGCTACTTACGCAGATTACCTGTTGAAGGATCTGAAAACGCGTGAGTACCTCCAAGACAAACTAAAAAGCGCGTCCGTAAGCCGTATCGATATTCATCGTCCGGCTCAAACTGCACGCATCACCATCCACACCGCTCGTCCCGGTATCGTTATCGGTAAGAAAGGTGAAGATGTCGAGAAGCTGCGTCAGGACCTGACCAAGCAGATGGGTGTGCCTGTGCACATCAACATCGAAGAGATCCGCAAGCCGGAACTCGACGCTATGCTGGTTGCGCAGAGCGTAGCTCAGCAGCTGGAACGCCGTGTAATGTTCCGTCGCGCCATGAAGCGCGCGGTACAGAACGCCATGCGTATTGGTGCCAAGGGCATCAAGATCCAGGTGAGCGGTCGTCTCGGCGGTGCTGAGATTGCTCGTACCGAGTGGTATCGCGAAGGTCGTGTGCCTCTGCACACCCTGCGTGCCGATATCGACTACAACACCTACGAAGCTCACACCACTTACGGTGTGATCGGTGTGAAGGTTTGGATCTTCAAAGGCGAAGTTATTGGTGGTCGCCAAGAAGAACTGAAACCACAAGCACCAGCGCCTCGTAAAAAAGCTGCTAAGTAAGGGGTACGCCAAATGTTGCAACCAAAGCGTACAAAATTCCGCAAGCAGATGACTGGCCACAACCGTGGTCTGGCACTGCGCGGTAGCAAAGTCAGCTTCGGCGAATTCGCCCTGAAAGCTGTTGCTCGCGGTCGCCTCACCGCTCGCCAGATCGAGTCCGCACGTCGTGCGCTGACCCGTCACGTTAAGCGTGGCGGTAAGATCTGGATCCGTGTGTTCCCGGACAAGCCGATCTCCAAAAAACCTCTTGAGGTTCGTATGGGTAAAGGTAAGGGCTCCGTGGAATACTGGGTTGCCCAGATCCAGCCAGGCAAAGTCCTGTACGAGATCGAGGGTGTTTCTGAAGAGCTGGCGCGCGAAGCTTTCGCCCTGGCTGCTGCAAAGCTGCCTCTCGCCACCTCCTTTGTTAAGCGGACGGTGATGTGATGAAAGCGAATGAACTTCGTGAAAAATCGGCACAGCAACTGAACGAGCAACTGCTCGGCTTGCTGCGCGACCAGTTCAATCTGCGTATGCAGAAAGCAACTGGCCAGTTGGGGCAGTCGCACCTGCTCTCGCAAGTTAAGCGTGACATCGCTCGCGTGAAAACTGTGCTCAACCAGCAGGCAGGTAAGTGATCATGGCTGAAGCTGAAAAAACCGTCCGTACGCTGACTGGCCGTGTCGTCAGCGACAAAATGGACAAGACCATCACCGTTCTGATCGAGCGTCGCGTAAAGCACCCGATCTACGGTAAATACGTTAAGCGTTCGACTAAGCTGCACGCGCACGACGAAGCCAACCAGTGCAAGATCGGCGACAAGGTTTCCATCCGTGAAACCCGTCCGCTGGCCAAGACCAAGTCCTGGGCACTGGTTGAAGTCCTCGAACGCGCTGTTGAAGTCTAAGGGCTAGGGGTCGGAGAAATTTTATGATTCAGACTCAATCCATGCTCGATGTGGCCGATAACAGCGGCGCTCGTCGCGTCATGTGCATCAAGGTACTCGGCGGTTCGCACCGCCGTTACGCCGGTATCGGTGACATCATCAAAGTAACCGTCAAGGAAGCAATTCCGCGCGGTAAGGTCAAAAAAGGCCAGGTGATGACCGCTGTCGTCGTACGTACCCGTCATGGTGTTCGTCGCGCTGACGGTTCCATCATTCGTTTCGACGGCAACGCTGCTGTTCTGCTGAACAACAAGCAAGAGCCGATCGGCACTCGCATCTTCGGGCCAGTGACCCGTGAACTTCGTACTGAGAAGTTCATGAAGATCGTCTCGCTCGCCCCTGAAGTGCTGTAAGGAGATCCGACATGCAAAAGATTCGTCGTGACGACGAGATCATCGTGATCGCCGGCAAAGACAAAGGTAAGCGCGGTAAGGTGCTGAAGGTTCTGGCTGATGACCGTCTGGTTATCGGTGGCGTGAACCTGGTCAAGCGTCATACCAAGCCTAACCCGATGGCGGGCGTACAGGGCGGTATCGTCGAGAAAGAAGCGCCTCTGCACGCTTCCAACGTTGCCATCTTCAACGGTGAAACCAACAAGGCTGACCGCGTTGGTTTCAAAGTAGAAGACGGTAAAAAAATTCGTGTCTTCAAGTCGACCCAAAAAGCGGTTGATGCTTGAACACTGCTAGGTAGAAGACCATGGCACGACTGAAAGAGATTTACCGGAACGAAATCGCTCCTAAGCTTAAGGAAGAACTTAAGCTGTCGAACGTTATGGAAGTTCCGCGCGTTACCAAGATCACCCTGAACATGGGTCTGGGCGAAGCGATCGGCGACAAGAAAGTCATCGAGCACGCTGTTGCCGACCTGGAAAAGATCACCGGTCAAAAGCCGGTCGTGACTTTCGCTCGCAAATCCATCGCTGGCTTCAAAGTCCGCGAAGGCTGGCCGATCGGCGTCAAGGTGACCCTGCGTAGCGACAAGATGTACGAATTCCTGGACCGCCTGCTGGCGATCTCCCTGCCTCGGGTTCGCGACTTCCGCGGCCTGAATGCCAAGTCCTTCGATGGTCGTGGCAACTACAGCATGGGCGTGAAAGAGCAGATCATCTTCCCGGAAATCGACTACGACAAGATCGATGCTCTGCGCGGTTTGGACATCACCCTGACCACCACTGCTCGTTCGGACGACGAAGGCCGCGCTCTGCTGCGTGCTTTCAAGTTCCCGTTCCGCAACTGATTGGAGTAGGAAAATGGCCAAGAAGAGCATGAAAAACCGCGAGCTGAAGCGTCAGCTCACGGTAGCAAAGTTCGCTAAGAAGCGTGCTGAGCTGAAAGCGACCATCGTCAACCTGAACGCCTCTCCAGAAGAGCGTTTCGCTGCCGTTGTCGCTCTGCAGAAGCAGCCACGCGACGCTAGCGCCTCGCGCCTGCGCAACCGTTGCCGCCTGACCGGTCGTCCTCACGGTGTATACCGTAAGTTCGGCCTGGGCCGTAACATGCTGCGTCAAGCTGCAATGCGCGGTGACGTACCAGGCCTGGTCAAGGCCTCCTGGTAATCGCTGCAGGGAAGGCACGGGTGGAAGGGGAGCAATCTTCCGACCGCCGGTGACCTTGCCAACAAACAAGCCCCTATATGGGGCTTGTTTCGTTTCTGCCTTGTGTCTAGAATGACCGGCTCACCTGAGCCTGGGTTTTTGCCCAAACCGTTCGGGTGGTTGTCATAGCCGCAAGGCTAATAATTCTTGTATCAGGAGCATCTAGCCCATGAGTATGCAGGACCCGTTAGCGGACATGCTAACTCGCATCCGTAATGCCCAGATGGCTGAAAAGTCCGTCGTAAGCATGCCTTCCTCTACCCTGAAGGTCGCGGTTGCCAAAGTTCTGAAGGACGAAGGTTACATCGCTGGCTACCAGGTAACTGGTGAGGCCAAGCCTTCCCTGTCGATCGAACTGAAGTACTTCGAAGGCCGTCCGGTCATCGAGGAACTGAAGCGCTCCAGCCGTCCAGGCCTGCGCCAGTACAAGGCCGTCACCGATCTGCCGAAAGTACGTGGCGGTCTGGGCGTGTCTATCGTCTCCACCAACAAAGGTGTGATGACTGATCGCGCTGCGCGCGCTGCCGGTGTCGGCGGCGAAGTTCTGTGCACAGTGTTCTAAGGGGGGATAGACATGTCTCGCGTCGCTAAGAACCCCGTTAAGCTGCCATCCGGTGTCGAAGTCAAATTCGCCGGTCAGCAGCTTTCGGTGAAGGGTGCCAAAGGTACTCTCGAACTGAACGTTCACTCGTCTGTTGAAGTTACCGAAGAGTCTGGTGAGCTGCGTTTCGTCGCTCGCAATGGTGACCAGCAAGCTCGTGCCATGGCCGGTACCACCCGCGCTCTGGTCAACAACATGGTCCAAGGCGTGAGCCAAGGCTTCGAGCGCAAGCTCCAGCTGGTCGGTGTTGGTTACAAGGCACAGGCTAAAGGCACCGTCCTGAACCTGGCCCTGGGCTTCTCTCACCCAGTGGACTACGAACTGCCAGCCGGTATCACCGCTGAAACACCTAGCCAGACCGACATCCTGATCAAGGGTATCGACAAGCAGCTGGTAGGTCAGGTGGCCGCTGAAATCCGCGACTTCCGTCCGCCAGAGCCTTACAAAGGTAAAGGTGTGCGTTACGCGGACGAAGTAGTCCGTCGTAAAGAAGCCAAGAAGAAGTAGGGCCTAGTAAATGACCGACAAAAAAGTTATTCGACTGCGTCGCGCTCGCAAAGCACGTCTCAAGATGCACGAACTCGAAGTCGTGCGCCTGTGCGTGTTCCGCTCCTCGCAGCACATCTACGCCCAGGTCATTTCGGCCGACGGCAGCAAGGTTCTGGCAAGCGCCTCGACCTTGGACAAAGACCTGCGTGATGGCGCCACTGGCAACATCGACGCGGCCACTAAGGTTGGCAAGCTGGTAGCTGAGCGTGCGAAAGCCGCCGGTGTATCTCAAGTTGCCTTTGACCGTTCCGGCTTCAAGTACCATGGCCGCGTCAAAGCGCTGGCTGATGCTGCTCGTGAAGGCGGGCTGGAGTTCTAAGTTATGGCAAATAACGATCAAAAGCGCGACGAAGGCTACATCGAGAAGCTGGTTCAAGTTAACCGCGTTGCCAAAACCGTAAAAGGCGGCCGTATCTTCACCTTCACCGCGCTGACCGTGGTTGGTGATGGTAAAGGTCGTGTTGGCTTCGGCCGTGGCAAGTCGCGCGAAGTACCAGCCGCGATCCAGAAGGCCATGGAAGCTGCTCGCCGCAACATGATCCAGGTTGACCTGAAGGGCACCACCCTGCAGTACGCCACCAAGGCTGCCCACGGCGCCTCGAAGGTTTACATGCAGCCTGCCTCGGAAGGTACCGGTATCATCGCCGGTGGCGCAATGCGTGCTGTCCTGGAAGTTGCTGGTGTTCAGAACGTTCTGGCCAAGTGCTACGGTTCGACCAACCCAGTGAACGTGGTTTACGCCACCTTCAAGGGTCTGAAAGCCATGCAATCTCCTGAATCCATTGCCGCCAAGCGTGGCAAGAGCGTCGAGGAGATCTTCTGATCATGGCAACCGTAAAAGTAACGCTGATCAAGAGCGTCTCGGGCCGTCTGCCTAACCACAAGCTGTGTGTTAAAGGCCTGGGTCTGCGTCGCATCGGTCACACTGTAGAAGTCCAGGATACTCCCGAGAACCGCGGGATGATCAACAAGGCTTACTACATGCTGAAGGTCGAGGGCTAATCGATGAAACTCAATGATCTGAGTCCAGCGCCGGGTTCCCGTCGCGAGAAGCATCGTCCAGGTCGTGGTATCGGTAGCGGTCTGGGTAAGACCGGCGGCCGTGGCCACAAAGGTCAGACTTCCCGTTCGGGTGGTTCGATCGCTCCTGGCTTCGAAGGCGGTCAACAGCCGCTGCACCGTCGCCTGCCGAAGTTCGGCTTCGTTTCCCTGAAAGCCATGGACCGCGCTGAAGTGCGTCTGTCCGAGTTGGCCAAAGTGGAAGGCGACGTGATCTCCGTGCAATCCCTGAAGGATGCCAACGTGATCAACCAGCACATTCAGCGTGTGAAAATCATGCTGTCTGGCGAAGTTACTCGCGCAGTCACCATCAAGGGTATCGCAGCCACCAAGGGTGCGCGTGCGGCTATCGAAGCAGCTGGCGGCAAATTCGAGGAATAAATGGCTAAGCAAGGTGCTCTCTCTTCGCTCGGTAAGGGCGGGATGTCGGAACTCTGGGCTCGTCTGCGCTTTCTGTTCATGGCGATCATCGTCTATCGGATAGGTGCGCATATCCCGGTTCCCGGCATCAATCCGGACCGTCTGGCGGATCTGTTTCGGCAGAATGAGGGGACCATTCTTAGCTTGTTCAACATGTTTTCCGGTGGCGCGCTCGAGCGCATGAGCATCTTTGCACTGGGGATCATGCCGTACATTTCGGCATCGATCATCATGCAGTTGATGACGGCGGTCAGCCCGCAACTGGAGCAGTTGAAGAAGGAAGGTGAAGCTGGCCGTCGCAAGATCAGCCAGTACACCCGCTACGGCACCGTTATCCTGGCACTGGTCCAAGCCATTGGCATGTCCATTGGCCTGGCCAACCAGGGCGTGGCGTTTTCTGTAGGCCTGGGCTTCCATGTCGTCGCTGTTTCCACTTTCGTGGCAGGCGCGATGTTCATGATGTGGCTGGGCGAGCAGATCACCGAGCGCGGTGTGGGCAACGGTATCTCGATGTTGATTTTCGCGGGTATCGTTGCCGGTCTTCCGAGAGCAATCGGGCAGTCTTTCGAGTCTGCACGCACAGGCGATATCAACATTTTCGCCCTGGTCGCCATCGGTTTGCTGGCAGTAGCGATTATCGGTTTTGTGGTGTTCATTGAGCGTGGTCAGCGTCGTATCGCCGTTCATTACGCCAAGCGTCAGCAGGGCCGCAAGGTCTTCGCTGCGCAGACTAGCCACTTGCCGCTGAAGGTGAACATGGCGGGGGTTATCCCGGCCATTTTCGCGAGCAGCATTTTGCTGTTCCCGGCTTCGCTGGGTGCCTGGTTTGGTCAGTCCGAAGGTATGGGCTGGCTGCAGGACATCTCGCAGTCGATCGCTCCTGGTCAGCCGTTGAACATTCTGCTGTTTAGTGCAGGGATCATTTTCTTCTGCTTCTTCTACACAGCGTTGATGTTCAACCCGAAAGACGTAGCGGAAAACCTGAAGAAGTCCGGTGCCTTTATTCCGGGTATCCGTCCTGGTGAGCAGTCGGCGCGCTACATTGATGGCGTTCTGACCCGTTTGACCATGTTCGGTGCTCTTTACATGATGGCCGTCTGCCTTCTGCCCCAGTTCCTGGTGGTGGCAGCAAATGTGCCGTTCTACCTTGGCGGGACCTCGTTGCTGATTGTGGTAGTGGTTGTGATGGACTTCATGTCCCAAGTACAATCGCACCTCGTTTCGCACCAGTACGAATCCCTGATGAAGAAAGCCAACCTGAAAGGCTACGGTGGCAGCGGTTTGCTGCGCTGATACGCCCCTAAGGTTCGAGGAGTCGGTAATGAAAGTTCGTGCATCGGTGAAAAAGCTGTGCCGTAACTGCAAGATCATCCGTCGCGAAGGCGTCGTACGAGTGATCTGCAGCGCGGAACCGCGTCACAAACAGCGCCAAGGCTGAGTGTGATCTGCGCTTCAAACCCAGCAGCTAGTGTGCTGCTGGGTTGATTATTCGTTTCTACAGCGATATTATCTCGCGCCCTATTTCTTGGCTTCCGGGGCGTAGGTAGCTGTCAATTGGAGTCCCACTGAATGGCCCGTATTGCAGGCGTCAACATTCCAGATAACAAGCATACTGTTATCTCGCTGACCTACATCTATGGTGTCGGTCGCACAACTGCACAGAAGATTTGTGCAGACGCTGGTGTAAACCCAGCCGCTAAGATCAAGGATCTGAGCGACGAGCAAATCGAAACCCTGCGTGGCGAAGTCGCGAAGTTCACCACCGAAGGTGACCTGCGTCGTGACATCAACATGAAGATCAAGCGCTTGATGGACCTGGGTTGCTACCGCGGCCTGCGTCATCGTAAAGGTCTGCCGGTTCGCGGTCAGCGCACCAAGACCAACGCACGCACCCGTAAGGGCCCGCGTAAGCCGATCCGCAAGTAATCGCCCAGGAATATAGACATGGCAAAACCTGCTGCTCGTCCTCGTAAGAAAGTCAAAAAGACAGTGGTTGATGGCATCGCCCACATCCATGCTTCTTTCAACAACACCATCGTGACCATCACCGACCGTCAGGGCAATGCTTTGTCCTGGGCGACCTCCGGTGGTTCGGGTTTCCGTGGTTCGCGCAAATCCACCCCGTTCGCAGCTCAGATCGCTGCTGAGCGTGCTGGTCAAGCTGCGCTGGAATACGGTCTGAAGAACCTCGACGTTAACGTCAAGGGTCCAGGTCCAGGTCGTGAGTCCGCCGTTCGTGCATTGAACAGCTGCGGCTACAAGATCGCCAGCATCACCGACGTGACGCCAATCCCGCACAACGGGTGCCGTCCGCCGAAGAAGCGTCGCGTGTAATCAGGAGACAGAAGAATGGCACGTTACATTGGTCCAAAATGCAAACTGTCTCGTCGTGAAGGCACCGATCTGTTCCTGAAGAGCGGCGTTCGCGCTCTGGAATCGAAGTGCAATATCGAAGCAGCCCCAGGTATCCACGGCCAGCGCCGTGGCCGTCAGTCCGACTACGGCACCCAGCTGCGTGAGAAACAAAAAGTCCGTCGTATCTACGGTGTTCTGGAGCGTCAGTTCCGCGGTTACTACCAAGCTGCTGCCTCGAAAAAAGGCGCAACCGGTGAGAACCTGCTGCAACTGCTCGAGTGCCGTCTGGATAACGTCGTTTACCGTATGGGCTTCGGCTCGACTCGTTCCGAGTCCCGTCAGCTGGTTTCGCACAAAGCGATCAGCGTCAACGGTAAGACTGTAAACATTCCATCCTACCAAGTTCGTCCGGGTGACGTGGTCGCAGTCCGCGAGAAATCGCTGGGCCAGTTGCGCATTGTTCAAGCCCTTGAACTGTGCGCCCAGCGTGGCCGCGTTGAGTGGGTTGACGTGGATGCTGCTAAAAAGTCGGGCGTTTTCAAGAACGTTCCTGCTCGCAGCGACCTGTCTGCCGACATCAACGAAAACCTGATTGTCGAGCTCTACTCCAAGTAAGGGCTAGAAAATAGGTGCATCCATGCAGATTTCGGTAAATGAGTTCCTGACTCCCCGCCACATTGATGTGCAGGTAGTCAGTCCGACCCGCGCCAAAATTACGCTCGAGCCTCTCGAGCGTGGTTTCGGCCATACCCTGGGCAACGCGCTGCGCCGCATCCTGTTGTCCTCCATGCCTGGCTGTGCAGTAGTCGAGGCCGAGATCGATGGCGTACTCCATGAGTACTCCGCGATCGAAGGTGTTCAGGAAGACGTAATTGAAATCCTGTTGAACCTGAAAGGTCTCGCTATCAAACTGCATGGTCGTGACGAAGTTACGCTGACCTTGTCGAAAAAGGGTTCGGGGGTGGTTACCGCTGCCGATATTCAGCTGGATCACGATGTCGAGATCGTCAACCCCGATCACGTAATCGCGAACCTGGCGTCGAACGGCGCTCTGAACATGAAGCTCACTGTAGCTCGTGGTCGTGGTTACGAGCCGGCCGACTCCCGTCAAACCGACGAAGACGAAAGCCGTAGCATTGGCCGTCTGCAGTTGGACGCCTCCTTCAGCCCGGTGCGTCGTATCGCCTATGTGGTCGAGAACGCCCGTGTTGAACAGCGTACCAACCTGGACAAACTGGTCATTGATCTGGAAACCAACGGCACCCTGGATCCTGAAGAGGCTATCCGCCGCGCTGCGACCATTCTGCAACAGCAGCTGGCCGCGTTCGTCGACCTCAAAGGTGACAGCGAGCCTGTCGTAGTCGAGCAGGAAGACGAGATCGATCCGATCCTGCTGCGTCCGGTTGACGACCTGGAACTGACTGTACGTTCGGCCAACTGCCTCAAGGCGGAGAACATCTACTACATCGGCGACCTGATTCAGCGTACCGAAGTAGAGCTGTTGAAGACTCCTAACCTGGGTAAGAAGTCCCTGACTGAAATCAAGGACGTTCTGGCCTCTCGTGGTCTGTCTCTCGGCATGCGCCTCGACAACTGGCCGCCTGCAAGTCTTAAGAAAGACGACAAGGCGACCGCCTGATCGTCGTAATCACCGAACGTAGTGTTTGGTAAGGAATGAATCATGCGTCATCGTAAAAGTGGACGTCACCTGAGCCGTACCAGCTCTCACCGCAAGGCTATGTTCCAGAACATGGCAGTGTCGCTGATCGAGCACGAGCTGATCAAAACCACCCTGCCGAAAGCCAAGGAACTGCGCCGCGTTGCCGAGCCGCTGATCACCCTGGCCAAGGAAGACAGCGTTGCTAACCGTCGTCTGGCCTTCGACCGTACCCGTTCGAAGTCCGCTGTTGGCAAACTGTTCAACGACCTGGGCAAGCGTTACGCCACCCGTCAGGGCGGCTACCTGCGCATCCTGAAGTGCGGTTTCCGCGCTGGCGACAACGCGCCTATGGCGTACGTCGAGCTGGTTGATCGTCCGGTCGGCGGTGCTGTAGAAGCTGCTGAGTAAGACGTTCTGTCTGCTACAAAAAACCGGGCCTAGTGCCCGGTTTTTTGTTTTTACATCTATTGTTTATTTCTATTGATGTAAGTCATGTAATGAATTTGTTCCTGTAATCTTGCTCGTCAATACTCTCTCTACAGCCGATTAGCCGGCCCTTGAAGACCGAAAAGGAGAGCCCATGAGCAAGATTCTCACCACCGCCAGCGGTGCACCTGTAGCCGACAACCAGAACTCCCGCTCCGCCGGCCCGCGCGGTCCGCTGTTGCTCGACGACTTCCACCTGATCGAGAAGCTCGCCCATTTCAATCGCGAGAACATTCCTGAGCGTCGCGTCCATGCCAAAGGCTCGGGCGCCTACGGTACCTTTACCGTTACTCACGATATCACCGGCTATACCAGCGCCAAGCTGTTCGAAGAGGTCGGTAAACAAACCGAGACTTTCTTACGCTTCTCCACCGTTGGTGGCGAGCGCGGCTCTGCAGATACCGAGCGTGACCCGCGTGGCTTCGCGGTGAAGTTCTACACCGAGGAAGGCAACTGGGACATCGTCGGTAACAACACGCCAGTGTTCTTCATTCGCGACCCATTGAAGTTCCCGGACTTTATCCACACCCAGAAGCGCCACCCGCAGTCCAACCTGAAGAACGCTCAGATGATGTGGGACTTCTGGTCGCATTCCCCAGAAGCGCTGCACCAGGTCACCATCCTCTTTTCCGATCGTGGCATTCCGGACGGCTATCGCCACATGCATGGCTTTGGCAGCCACACCTACAGCCTGATCAATGCAAAGGGTGAGCGCACTTGGGTCAAGTGGCACTTCAAGACCCAGCAAGGCATCAAGAACCTCACCCCGACAGACGCTGCACGCCTGGCAGGTACCGACCCGGATTACGCTCAGCGCGACCTCTTCGAGGCCATTGAGCGTGGCGACTACCCGCGCTGGACTGTCTGCATTCAGGTGATGAGCGAAGCCGAGGCTGCCAGCCGCGACGAGAACCCATTCGACGTGACCAAGACCTGGTCGCAGAAGGATTATCCGCTCATCGAGGTGGGTGTGCTGGAGCTCAACCGCAACCCGCTCAACTATTTTGCAGAGGTCGAGCAGGCCGCGTTCGGCCCGAGCAATATGGTGCCCGGCGTCGGTCTTTCACCGGACCGCATGCTGCAAGGCCGTGTATTCGCCTACGCCGACGCGCACCGCTATCGCGTTGGCACCAACCACCAGCAATTGCCAGTCAACGCGCCACGTTGTCCGGTCAACAGCTATCAGCGCGACGGCTCGATGGCCACCGGCAGTTACGGTAGTGCACCGAACTACGAGCCAAACAGCTACAGCGATGCCCCGAAACAGTCGCCACGTCATGCTGAGCCAGCATTGGCCCTGAATGGTTCGGCTGATCGCTACGATCACCGTCAGGACACTGACTACTTCAGTCATGCCGGCGCGTTGTTCCGTTTGATGAGCGATGAGCAGAAAGCCCTGCTGATCAGCAACATCGCCGGTACCATGGCGGGTGTCAGCGAAGACGTGATTCAGCGTCAGCTACAGTACTTCTTCAAGGCGGATCCGGCCTATGGCGAAGGGATTGCGAAGGCTTTGGGCATCAATCTCGCCTAAGTCGAAGTGATAAGAAGAACCGCCCTCATTTGGGCGGTTTTTCAATGAATATCACTACTGTTTAACCGATTTTTTGCGTCTGATTGCGCGTTTTTCAGTGACCATAGGCAAAAGCTGGTTCACACTATGTGGCATAGACGTTTTCACATGGAGAATCAGGGCGATGCAAGGCCACCCGGATGTAATCAACTATCTCGTCACGCTGCTGAAGGGCGAACTGGCGGCACGCGACCAGTACTTCATTCATTCGCGCATGTACGAAGACTGGGGCCTGTCCAAGCTCTACGAGCGCATCAACCACGAGATGGAGGAAGAGACGCAGCACGCCGATGCCCTGATGCGTCGTATCCTCATGCTCGAAGGGACCCCTGACATGCGTGCGGATGACCTGGAGGTTGGTAGCACCGTGCCGGAAATGATCGAGGCAGACCTCAAGCTCGAATACAAGGTGCGCGGTGCGCTTTGTAAAGGCATCGAGCTGTGCGAACTGCACAAGGACTACGTCAGTCGTGACATCCTGCGTGCGCAGCTGGCCGACACCGAAGAAGATCACACCTACTGGCTTGAGAAGCAGCAGGGCCTGATCAAGGCCATCGGGCTGGAAAACTACCTGCAGTCGCAGATGTAAGTTATCCACTCAAGTAAAAGCCCCTGGCACCCTCGGTACCAGGGGCTTTTTCATTGCGCTGGTAATACTCAGGCCCGATCCCGCTCCAGCAATGGTTTCAGGTAATGGCCGGTATATGACTGCTTCATCTCGCTCAGCTCTTCTGGCGTACCGCAGGCAATGATCTGCCCACCCTTGGAGCCACCCTCAGGCCCCAGGTCAACCAGCCAGTCGGCGGTCTTGATCACATCCAGGTTATGCTCGATCACCACCACGGTATTGCCGTGGTCGCGCAGGCGATGCAATACGTCCAGCAGCTGCTGGATATCGGCAAAGTGCAGGCCGGTGGTAGGTTCGTCGAGGATGTACAAGGTCTTGCCGGTATCGCGCTTGGACAGTTCGCGCGACAGCTTCACCCGCTGCGCCTCACCGCCGGACAACGTGGTCGCTGATTGCCCCAGTTTGATGTACGACAGGCCCACATCCATCAATGTTTGCAGCTTGCGCGCCAGCGCCGGCACCGCATCGAAGAACTCGCGGGCATCCTCGATGGTCATTTCCAGCACCTCGTGGATGTTCTTGCCCTTGTACTTGATCTCCAGGGTTTCGCGGTTGTAGCGCTTGCTCTTGCACACGTCACACGGCACGTAGATGTCCGGCAGGAAGTGCATTTCCACCTTGATCAGGCCATCGCCCTGGCAGGCCTCGCAACGCCCCCCCTTGACGTTGAACGAGAAACGCCCCGGGCCATAACCACGCGAGCGTGACTCCGGTACACCGGAGAACAGCTCGCGGATCGGCGTGAAGATGCCGGTGTAGGTCGCCGGGTTGGAGCGTGGTGTGCGGCCGATCGGGCTCTGGTCGATATCCACCACCTTGTCCAGGTGCTGCAGGCCGTCCATGCTGCTGTGCGGTGCGGCTTCCAGGCTGCTTGCGCCATTGAGGGCGGTGGCGGCCAAGGGGTAAAGGGTATTGTTGATCAGCGTCGATTTGCCCGAGCCGGATACACCGGTCACGCAGGTCAGCAGGCCGATTGGTACTTCCAGGTCGACGTTCTGCAGGTTGTTGCCACGTGCGCCTTTGAGCTTGAGCTGCAGCTTCTTGTTGCGCGGTGTGCGCTTGGCCGGCACGACGATCTTCTTGCGCCCGGACAGGTACTTGCCAGTCAGCGAATCGGGATGGTCCATGACCTCCTGAGGCGAGCCCTCGGCGACGATCTGCCCACCGTGAACACCGGCGCCCGGGCCGATATCCACCACGTAGTCGGCCAGCCGAATGGCGTCCTCGTCGTGTTCCACCACGATCACCGTGTTGCCCAGGTCGCGCAAATGGTTGAGGGTGGCCAACAGGCGGTCGTTGTCGCGTTGATGAAGGCCGATGGACGGTTCATCGAGGATGTACATCACCCCCACAAGACCGGCGCCGATCTGGCTGGCGAGTCGGATACGTTGCGCTTCACCGCCGGACAGGGTGTCGGCGCTACGATCCAGGGTCAGGTAGTCGAGGCCGACATTTACCAGGAACTGAAGTCGTTCGCAGATTTCCTTGAGGATTTTTGCCGCGATTTCGCCACGCCGGCCAGTAAGGGTCAGTTGACCAAAGTAGTTGCTGGCTTCACCGATCGGCAAATTGGTTACCGCCGGCAGGGTTTTCTCGCCCACCCACACGTGGCGCGCCTCGCGGCGCAGGCGCGTACCCCGGCAATCCGGGCACGGTTGCGTACCAAGGAATTTGGCCAGTTCTTCACGCACGGTGGCCGACTCGGTTTCGCGGTAGCGGCGCTCAAGGTTCGGCACAATGCCTTCGAAAGGGTGCGATCGCTTGACGATGTCGCCTCGGTCGTTGAGGTACTTGAAATCGACAGTCTGCTTGCCGCTGCCCTGCAGGATCACTTTCTGGTGTTCGGCTGACAGCTCGCCGAAAGGCTCCTCCAGGCTGAAGCCGTAGTGCGCAGCCAACGAACCGAGCATCTGGAAGTAGTACACGTTACGCCGGTCCCAGCCGCGGATCGCGCCTTCGGCCAAGGTCAGTTCGGTGTTGACCAGGCGTTTGGTGTCGAAGAACTGCTTGACCCCCAGGCCGTCGCAAGTCGGGCAAGCGCCAGCCGGGTTGTTGAAGGAGAACAGCTTCGGTTCCAGCTCGCTGATCGCGTGGCCGCACACCGGACAGGCGAAGCGGGCGGAGAAGATCGTCTCTTCGCCTTGTTCGTCGTCCATCGGTGCCACCAGGGCAATACCGTCGGCCAGCTTCAACGCGGTCTCGAACGATTCGGCCAGGCGCTGTTGCAGGTCGGCGCGGACTTTGAAGCGGTCCACCACCACATCGATGCTGTGCTTCTTCTGCTTGTCCAGCTTGGGCAACTCATCGAGTTCGTAGAGCTTGCCGTTGACCCTGGCCCGCACGAAGCCTTGGGCCCGAAGCTCGTCAAACACTGCCAGGTGCTCGCCCTTCCGCTCGCGCACCACCGGCGCGAGCAGCATCAGCTTGCTGCCTTCCGGGCGCTCCAGCACCAGGTCGACCATCTGGCTGATCGTTTGCGCCTCCAGCGGGATATCGTGGTCCGGGCAGCGTGGAGTACCGACGCGGGCGTACAGCAGGCGCAGATAGTCGTAGATTTCGGTGATGGTGCCGACCGTGGAGCGCGGGTTGTGCGAGGTCGACTTCTGCTCGATCGAAATCGCCGGCGACAGGCCTTCGATGGTGTCGACGTCGGGCTTTTCCATCATCGACAGGAACTGCCGGGCGTAGGCCGACAGCGATTCCACATAGCGGCGCTGGCCTTCGGCGTACAAGGTATCGAACGCCAGGGACGACTTGCCGGAACCGGACAGGCCGGTGATCACGATCAACTTGTCCCGGGGCAGGGTCAGGTCGATGTTCTTCAGGTTGTGGGTACGTGCCCCACGAATCAGGATCTTGTCCACTGCGGCCTCGCTTGGCGGGCATAAACAAGGAAGTATACGGCGCGCCAGTATGACGCGGCAAAGCGTCGCGTAGATGCCGTCAAGCTGTCGGACTGATAGAATCGCCGCCGGTTCACACGAGGTTAATCCATGCACGACACCCACAACGAGCGCATGAGTGGCGGCGAAACCCGCGCCGCTGGCGGCCTTGCCCTGGTCTTTGCCTTTCGTATGCTGGGCATGTTCATGGTCTTGCCGGTACTGGCCACCTACGGCATGGACCTGGCTGGCGCCACGCCTGCCCTGATCGGCCTGGCCATTGGTGCCTATGGCCTAACCCAGGCGATATTGCAGATCCCGTTCGGGATGATTTCCGACCGCATCGGTCGTCGGCCGGTGATTTATCTGGGGCTGGTGATCTTCGCCCTGGGCAGTGTACTGGCGGCCCAAGCCGACTCTATCTGGGGCGTGATTGCCGGGCGCATCCTGCAGGGCGCGGGGGCAATTTCTGCTGCGGTCATGGCACTGCTGTCGGACCTCACCCGCGAACAACACCGGACCAAGGCCATGGCCATGATCGGCATGAGCATCGGCCTTTCGTTTGCTGTCGCCATGGTCGTCGGTCCATTGCTGACAAGTGCCTTTGGTTTGTCAGGTTTGTTCCTGGTCACGGCTGGGCTTGCCCTGGTCGGCATGCTGTTGATCGCGTTTGTCGTGCCCAACACCCACAGCATTTTGCAGCACCGCGAGTCGGGTGTGGCGCGCCAGGCCATCGGCCCGACCCTGCGCCATCCGGACCTTCTGCGCCTGGACGTAAGCATTTTCATCCTGCACGCCATCCTCATGGCCAGCTTCGTTGCGCTGCCGCTGGCGTTCGTCGAGCGTGGCGGCCTGCCCAAGGAGCAGCATTGGTGGGTGTACCTGACCGCGCTGTTCATCTCATTTTTTGCAATGGTCCCGTTCATCATCTACGGCGAAAAAAAGCGCAAGATGAAACGTGTGTTGGCCGGCGCGGTCAGTGTCCTGCTGCTGACGGAGATATACTTCTGGGAGTGGGCTGACGGTTTGCGCGGACTGGTGATTGGCACCGTGGTATTCTTTACCGCATTCAACCTGCTGGAGGCTTCGCTGCCTTCTCTGGTGAGCAAGGTGTCGCCTGCCGGTGGCAAGGGGACGGCAATGGGGGTGTATTCCACCAGCCAGTTCCTCGGTGCAGCGTTAGGCGGGATTCTTGGCGGCTGGCTGTTCCAGCACGGTGGGCTGAACACGGTGTTCCTCGGTAGCGCGGTGCTGTGTGCTATCTGGCTGATCGTCGCCTTGCGCATGAACGAGCCGCCATATGTGACCAGCCTGCGCATGCCCCTGACGCCTGAGGCTGTCCGGGAAGCCGGCCTGACCGAGCGCCTGATGGCCATGCCGGGTGTGACCGACGCTGTGGTGGTGGAAGAAGAAGCCGCCATCTATATCAAACTGGATACGAAAATTTTGGACCGTGCGACCCTCGAGCGACTGGTGAATCCAGCCTCTTCGGCGTGCGAAGCCTAGGAGAACGTTATGGCCCGTGGGGTTAACAAAGTCATTCTGGTCGGTACCTGTGGCCAGGATCCCGAAGTCCGCTACCTGCCCAACGGTAACGCCGTGACCAACCTGAGCCTGGCCACCAGCGAGCAGTGGACTGACAAGCAGTCGGGCCAGAAGGTCGAGCGTACCGAGTGGCACCGTGTGTCGCTGTTCGGCAAGGTTGCCGAAATCGCTGGCGAATACCTGCGCAAGGGTTCGCAGTGCTACATCGAAGGCAAGCTGCAGACCCGCGAGTGGGAAAAAGACGGCATCAAGCGCTACACCACCGAGATCATCGTCGACATCAACGGCACCATGCAGCTGCTCGGCGGTCGTCCGCAAGGCCAGCAGCAGGGCGGCGACCCGTACAACCAGGGTGGCGGCAATTATGGTGGTGGCCAGCAGCAACAGTACAACCAGGCACCGCCACGCCAGCAGGCCCAGCGCCCGCAACAGGCCCCTCAGCGCCCAGCGCCGCAACAGCCTGCGCCGCAGCCGGCGGCTGACTTCGACAGCTTCGATGACGATATTCCGTTCTGATCAGAGCGGTAAGGCGTTCAGCAAGACCAGAAACCCAGGGCAGTTGCCCTGGGTTTTTTTATGGGCAGCACCGCGTATCTGGCATCGCTTTCAGTAGAACAACCGAGGTTCCGGCGAATCCAGCAGGCTTGCCAGCTTGGTCAGGGCAAAGCCCAGTGCCTGGCGGCTGGGTGCCATCAGGGCGATGCGCACACCGCTGGTGGCGTGGCTGCGTTCTGGCAGGAACTGGCTGCCGCTGACCACCGTTACGCCGTTGTCACGCGCCAGGTTGGCAAACTCGTCGCTGGTCCACGGTTCTGGCAGCTCCAGCCAGATATGGAAGCTGTGGGGCTGACTGCGGATCTTGTATTGGCCAAGAATCTCCCGGGCCATGTGCTGGCGCGCGGCCGCCTCCTGCTGCTGCATACGCACCAACTGGTCGGCCTTGCCGCTGTTGATCAGGTTACTGGCCAATTGCGCCATCAGAGGTGATGGCATCCACACGCTGCTGCGTACCATCGATGATAACCGCGACAGGGTTTGCGGCGGGGCGTACAGGTAGCCGATGCGCAGCGCCGGCAGCACGCTTTTGGACAGGCTGGTGAGGTATACCGAGCGTTCAGGCGCATAAGCTGCAAGCGGCTTGTAGTCCGGGCTGGGCTCGAGAAAACCGTAGATATCGTCATCCACGATGAACAGGTCGAACTCACGGGCGATCTCGGCGATAGCCTGGCGCCTTGCTGGGGGCATGATCGAGTTGGTCGGGTTCTGGTGCGTGGTGACGCACACCAGCAGGGAAGGGCGGTGTTCCAGGCAGGCCGCGCGCAATGCCTCCGGGATGAGCCCGTGTTCGTCCATGGCGACGCCGCGCAGGCGCCGGCCCAGGCTGTGGGCCAGGGATATGATGCCCGGGTAGCAGAGCGACTCGCACAGCACCACATCGTCACTCTTCGACAGGCTGCTGATGGCCACCAGCAGCCCATGTTGGGCGCCAGCGGTCAGTACTACCTGCTGCCAGCGAGCATCAGGCAGCCAGCGCTGTATCCAGGTCGCACCGGCTTGTTTGTGGGACGTGTGGCCACCTTCTGTCACATAGTCGAGTACCTGCCCCAAGTCCGATGAGGCGGCCAGTTCGCTGATAGCCGTGCCTAGCCACTCGCTCATGTGAGCGTCGTTGGGCTTGATGATCGAGAGGTCGATCTGGCTACTCTCGCCGGCAACGGGTGTGGGCACCGACGGGGCGGGTAATGGCTGCCGCAGCTGCCTGACAAATGTGCCTCGGCCTACCTCGCCAGCCACCAAACCACGCTTGGCTGCTTCGTCGTAGGCCCTGCCAATCGTGCCGGGGGTTACATTCAGCGCCTCGGCGAGGTCCTTGAGCGTGGGTAAGCGATCGCCTTCTGCAAGCCGACCACGTTCGATGTCCTGTTCAAGGGCATCAGCGATCATCAGGTAAACCGGCTGTGTTTGATGGCTGTATTGGGGGACCCACATGGAGATGGCACCAGGCTCTGCAAGAGCGCGAAAGCCTAGCATGAAAGCTCGGATGCAAGTAATGATGGTAATTGGTTAAATTGAGTTGAGTTTATTTTAGATTGAATCGATTCAATTTTTGAAATTACAATCATCGCACCGATCAGGCCAGCCGCTCTCAGGCTGCGCCTGGCATAACGCTCCACTGGATGGACTTTGCTATGGACATGTTGGGTTCTTACTGGGCGGAGCACTGGTTGCTGGCAATCCTCATGCTTGGCGCGATCGCTTTTGTTGCGGGCTTCGTTGACAGCATTGCCGGTGGTGGAGGTTTGTTCCTGGTGCCGGGTTTTCTGCTGGTTGGCATGCCGCCCCAGGTGGCACTGGGCCAGGAAAAACTGGTCAGTACCCTTGGCACGCTGGCGGCTATCCGCAACTTCCTGGCCAACAGCAAGATGGTCTGGCAGGTAGCGTTGGTCGGGGTGCCATTTTCGCTATTAGGCGCCTACCTGGGGGCACACCTGATCGTATCGATCTCGCAGGAAACGGTGGGCAAGATCATCCTGGCACTAATCCCCCTCGGCATTCTCATTTTCCTTACCCCCAAGGATCGTCCGGTCGAGGAGCGCGAGCTGTCTTCGCGAATGCTGTACACCGTAGTGCCGTTGACGTGCCTGGTCATTGGCTTCTATGACGGCTTCTTCGGCCCCGGTACCGGCAGCATGTTCATCATCGCTTTCCATTACCTGCTGCGCATGGACCTGGTCTCCAGTTCAGCCAACTCCAAAACCTTCAACTTCGCTTCCAACATCGGTGCTTTGGTGGCGTTCGTCAGCGCAGGCAAGGTCGTCTACCTGCTGGCATTGCCACTTGTGGCCTGCAACATCCTCGGTAACCACCTGGGCAGTTCCCTGGCCTTGCGTAAAGGCAACGACGTGGTGCGCAAGGCGTTGGTGTTCTCGATGCTCTGTCTGTTCACCAGCCTGGGCGTGAAGTACCTCACCTGACCCATTGATAGGAGATAACGAATGAAAACCGCATTTGTAACCGGTGCTTCCTCAGGCTTTGGCCGCGCCATCTGCTGCACCCTGATCGGCAAAGGCTACCGTGTGATCGGTGCAGCCAGGCGCATGGACAAACTGAAAGCACTGGAGGCCGAACTGGGCGTAAATTTCATTCCGCTGGCGCTGGATGTCACTGATTCAGTGTCGCTCGAGAAGGCGGTCGAGCAGATGCGTGAGGCGTCGCTGCAGATCGATCTGCTGGTCAACAACGCGGGGCTGGCGCTGGGCGTGGACCGTGCCCAAACCAGCAGTGCCGCAAACTGGCAGCAGATGATCGACACCAACATCACCGGCCTGGCCATGGTCACCCACAAGATCCTGCCGCAGATGGTGGAAGCCGATAGCGGCATGATCATCAACATCGGCTCGATCGCCGGCACTTACCCCTACCCGGGCGGTAACGTGTATGGCGCCAGCAAGGCGTTCGTCCGCCAGTTCAGCCTCAACCTGCGTGCCGACCTGGCTGGCACCCGGGTGCGGGTGAGCAACATCGAGCCGGGGCTGTGCTCAGGCACGGACTTCTCGGTGGTGCGCCTCAATGGCGACATGGACGCCGTGCAGGCCTTGTATCGGGATGTAGAGGCCCTCCTGCCGGAGGACATCGCAGCAACGGTAGCCTGGGTTGCCGAGCAGCCGGCGCACGTGAATATCAATACCATCGAGATCATGCCTGTGGCGCAGAGCAGTGCGGCGCTGAATGTGGTGCGCAACCTGCCACGTGCCTGATCGGTGCCACACCACTGACCCAGGTCATCGCACCTTCTGGATTCTTGACTAGTCTTATCCTTTGGCGGCCATCAATTGGCCGCCACCGTGACTACCAAGAGGCGCCGGCAATGTTCCGCGCGTCCACCACCTGATCAGGAGTGCACGATGGACCTGAACCGTCGGCAGTTCTTCAAGGTCGCCGCCGTCGGCCTTGGAGGCTCGAGCCTTGCGGCGTTGGGCATGGCCCCAACGCCGGCATTCGCCGAGCAGGTGCGTCACTTCAAGCTGGCGCATACCAAAGAAACCCGTAACACCTGCCCCTACTGTTCGGTCGGCTGCGGCCTGATCCTGTACAGCCAGGGTGATGCGGGGAAAAACGTCAAACAGAACATCATCCATATCGAAGGGGACGCCGACCACCCGGTCAACCGCGGCACACTTTGCCCGAAAGGCGCCGGCTTGCTGGACTTTATCCACAGCCCGAGCCGCCTGCAGTACCCCGAGGTTCGCAAGCCGGGCAGCAAAGAGTGGGTGCGGGTCAGCTGGGACGAGGCACTGGACCGCGTCGCCGACCTGATGAAGCAGGACCGCGATGCCAACTTCATCGAGAAGAATGCCCAAGGCCAAACGGTCAATCGCTGGCTCACCACCGGTTTTCTTGCCGCTTCCGCTGCTTCCAGCGAGGCTGGCTACCTGACCCACAAGGTCATCCGCGCAACAGGCATGCTGGGGTTCGATAACCAGGCACGTGTCTGACATGGCCCGACGGTGGCAAGTCTTGCCCCGACGTACGGCCGTGGCGCCATGACCAACCACTGGTCCGATATCGCCAACGCGAATCTGGTCCTGGTGATGGGTGGCAACGCAGCAGAAGCGCATCCGTGCGGCTTCAAGTGGGTGACCGAGGCCAAAGCGCACAACAAGGCGCGGCTGATTGTGGTCGACCCGCGGTTTACCCGTACCGCTTCGGTGGCGGACTACTACGCGCCGATCCGTACCGGCACCGATATCGCCTTCATGGGCGGGCTGATCAACTACCTGCTCAGCAACGACAAGATCCAGCACGAGTACGTGCGCAACTACACTGACGTGTCGTTCATCGTCAAAGAGAACTATGGCTTCGAGGATGGGCTGTTCAGCGGCTACGACGAGGCCAAGCGTGTGTACGCCGACAAGTCCGGCTGGGGTTACGAGCTGGGTGAGGACGGCTATGCCAAGGTCGACCCGACATTGCAGCACCCTCGCTGCGTGTTCCAGCTGATGAAGCAGCATTACAGCCGCTATACCCCGGAACTGGCGAGCATGACCTGTGGCATGCCACAGGACGCCATGATGAAGGTCTGGGAAGAGATCGCCTCCTGCTCGGTTCCGGGCAAGACCATGACGATCCTTTATGCGCTAGGTTGGACGCAGCATTCGATCGGTGCGCAGATTATCCGCAGTGCGGCCATGGTCCAGTTGCTGCTCGGCAACGTCGGCATGCCCGGAGGCGGGGTCAACGCCCTGCGCGGGCACTCCAACATCCAGGGCCTGACCGACCTCGGCCTGCTGTCCAACTCGCTGCCGGGCTACCTGACCCTGGCGGGTGACGCCGAGCAGGACTACGCCGCCTACATCGACAAGCGCGCTTCCAAGCCGCTGCGGCCTGGGCAGTTGTCGTACTGGCAGAACTACGGCAAGTTCCACGTCAGCCTGATGAAGGCCTGGTACGGCGCCAACGCCACGGCGGAAAACAACTGGGGTTATGACTGGCTGCCCAAACTCGATGTACCGGCCTACGACGTGCTGCGCATGTTCGAGATGATGGGCCAGGGCAAAGTCAATGGTTATATGTGCCAGGGCTTCAACCCGATCGCCGCGCTGCCGGACAAAAACCGCGTCACTGCGGCACTGGGCAAGCTCAAGTGGCTGGTGATCATGGACCCCTTGGCCACCGAGACCTCGGAATTCTGGCGTAACGTCGGGCCGTTCAACGATGTCGACACGGCCTCTATCCAGACCGAAGTGATCCGCTTGCCCACTACCTGCTTCGCCGAGGAAGACGGCTCGCTGGTCAACAGCAGCCGCTGGCTGCAATGGCACTGGAAGGGTGCCGACGGCCCTGGCGAAACGCGCACCGACGTGCAGATCATGAGCGAGCTGTTCCTGCGCCTGCGCCAACGTTACCAGGCCGAAGGTGGCGCCTACCCTGACGCGATAAGGAATATCAGCTGGCCGTACAAGATCCCTGAAGAGCCCTCCCCGGAGGAGCTGGCCAAGGAGATGAACGGCTGGGCGGTGGCCGATGTCACCGACCCGACTGGCGCGGTGATCAAGGCGGGCCAGCAACTGGCGGGTTTCGGTCAGCTCAAGGACGACGGTAGCACCGCGTCTGGCTGCTGGATCTTCGCCGGTAGCTGGACCGAACAGGGCAACCAGATGGCTCGCCGCGACAACAGCGACCCGTATGGCATGCATCAGGTGCAGAACTGGGCCTGGGCCTGGCCGGCCAACCGCCGCATCCTTTACAACCGTGCCTCCAGCGACCCGCAAGGCAAGCCGTGGGACCCGGAGAAAAAGCGCCTGGTATGGTGGAACGGAAAGGCCTGGACCGGCACCGACGTGCCGGACTTCAAGGTCGACTCGCCGCCCGAGGCGGGGATGAACCCCTTCATCATGAACCCCGAAGGCGTGGCGCGTTTCTTCGCCATCGACAAAATGGCCGAAGGCCCGTTCCCCGAGCACTATGAGCCCTTCGAAACGCCGATCGGCATCAACCCGCTGCACCCGCAGAACAAGAAGGCCACCAGCAACCCGGCCGGGCGCATCTTCGATTCTGTGTGGGACACCCTCGGCACGCATGACGAGTTCCCTTATGCGGCGACCACCTACCGGCTGACCGAGCATTTCCACTTCTGGAGCAAGCATTGCCGGCTCAACGCCATTGCCCAGCCCGAGCAGTTCGTCGAGATAGGCGAGGTGCTGGCCAACGAGAAAGGCATCAAGGCCGGAGACCGGGTACGGGTGTCGAGCAAGCGTGGGCATATCGATGCGGTGGCGGTGGTGACCAAGCGGATTCGCCCGCTGCAGGTCAACAATCAGACCGTGCACCAGATCGGCATTCCGCTGCACTGGGGCTTCACCGGCGCTACCCGGCATGGCTACCTGACCAATACCTTGGTGCCGTTCCTCGGTGACGGCAACACGCAGACGCCAGAGTCCAAGTCGTTCCTCGTGAAAGTGGAGAAACTCTGATGGCCAGCCAAGACATCATCGCCCGCTCGGCCACCACTACCGTGCCGCCCTCGGTGCGTCAGCAGGAGGAGGTCGCCAAGCTGATCGACACTACCAAGTGCATCGGCTGCAAGGCCTGCCAGGTGGCGTGCTCGGAGTGGAATGAACTGCGTGACGAGGTTGGCCACAACCACGGCACCTACGACAACCCCCAGGACCTCACTGCCGAGACCTGGACACTGATGCGCTTTACCGAGCACGAGCGCGACGACGGCAACCTGGAGTGGCTGATCCGCAAGGACGGCTGCATGCACTGTGCCGACCCAGGTTGCCTGAAGGCCTGCCCGAGCCCGGGCGCGATCATCAAGCACGCCAACGGTATCGTCGATTTCAACCAGGACCACTGCATCGGCTGCGGCTACTGCATCACCGGCTGCCCGTTCAACATCCCGCGCATCTCGCAGAAAGACCACAAGGCGTACAAGTGCACCCTGTGTTCCGATCGCGTGAGCGTGGGGCTGGAGCCGGCGTGCGTGAAAACCTGCCCGACCGGGGCGATCGTGTTCGGCAGCAAGGACGAGATGAAAGTGCATGCGGCCGAGCGCATCGTCGATCTGAAGTCGCGGGGCTACGACAAGGCCGGGTTGTACGACCCGGATGGCGTCGGTGGTACCCACGTGATGTACGTGCTGCACCATGCCGACACGCCGAAGCTGTATGCCGGCCTGCCGGACCAGCCAGTGATCAGCCCGTTGGTGGGGTTGTGGAAGGGCTTCACCAAGCCGCTGGCGCTGTTGGCCATGGGCGCGGCGGTGCTGGCGGGGTTCTTCCACTATGTGCGGATCGGCCCACAGCGTGTCGAGGAGGAGGAACACCCGACACCGCCGGACGAAAGCGTGCATCAAGTGGACCCGTCGGTCCATGTCTATGATCCGAAGCAGCCCGGTGGGCAAGGGGAGCAGCGGCCATGAACGACAACAAACCCATCCTGCGCTACAACGCCAACGAGCGTAGCAACCACTGGGTGGTGGCGATCCTGTTCATCCTGGCTGGGCTGTCGGGGCTTGCGCTGTTCCATCCGGCGCTATTCTGGCTCAGCAACCTGTTCGGCGGCGGGCCGTGGACGCGCATTCTGCATCCCTTCATCGGGGTGGCGATGTTCGTGTTTTTCCTCGGCCTGGTATTGCGCTTCTGGCGGGCCAACTTCATCACCGCCAATGACCGCCTGTGGCTGCGCCGGGTGGACCGGGTAATGCGCAACGAGGAGGAGGGCGTACCGCCGATCGGCAAGTACAATGCCGGGCAGAAGCTGCTGTTCTGGACCCTGCTGGTGTGCATGCTGGTATTGCTGGTCAGTGGCGTGGTGATCTGGCGCGCATACTTCAGCCATTGGTTTGGCATCGATGCCATTCGCTTGTCTGCGCTGCTGCATGCGCTGGCGGCCTTCGTGCTGATTCTCAGCATCATCGTGCACATCTACGCCGGCATCTGGATCAAGGGCTCGATCGGCGCCATGCTGCATGGCTGGGTCAGCCGCGCCTGGGCACGCAAGCATCATGAGTTGTGGTACCGCGAAGTGACCGGCGACAAGACGCCGGGTGATCACGGACGAAAAGAAGGATGAGCGCTTGAGCACCCTACTTGAACCCGGGCAGATCGAAGCGTCGGCAGTCACGCCGCCATTTCTGCACCTACCCCCCGCCAACCTGTTTGAACTGCGTGCCGCGCGCCTGGAGTATCTGGCTGAGGGCAACGCGCTTGGCGACTACCTGAGGTTGATTGCGCGGTTATGCCGCATCCAGCAGCAGCTTGTGGATAACCCGCCCGGCGGCATGCCCGTGGCCGAGGAGCGTCAGCGCCTGTGCATGGATCATGGTTTGCCGCCGCTGGCGGCTGACAGCCTGGTGCGTGAAGGCCCATGGCTGGTCTGGTTGCAGGCACTGCTAGAGCACCTCAGCGGCGAACGCAGTGGCCCGCTGGGTGAGGCGCTGCAGGTGCTACGAGGCAGTGATGACAATCAGCGCAAGGGCTGGGGCATTGCTTTGCTGGCAGGCCAGTACGATGGTGTGCCTGCAGCACTGGTGCCGTTTCTCGGGGCCGCGCTGCAGGCGGCCTGGTCCAGCTGGTTGCTGGCGCTGCCCGCACACCAGCTCGAGCCTGCCGGCAGCCTGGCCCAATGCCCGGCTTGTGGTTCGCCGGCGATGGCCGGGGTGGTGCGCAACCGTGGAAAGCACAACGGCTTGCGTTACCTGGCCTGTTCGTTGTGTGCCTGTGAGTGGCATGTGGTGCGGGTCAAGTGCGTGTACTGCGAGTCGAGCAAGGACTTGCGTTACACCAGCCTTGAGGATGATCGCCATGCGCCAGGCAAAGCGCCGCTGCGCGCGGAATGCTGCCCCGGGTGCGACAGCTACCTGAAGCAGAACTACCTGGAGAACGATGCGGCGGCCGAGCCGCTGGCCGATGATCTGGCCAGCCTGGCCCTGGATATACGTCTGGACGGGGAGGGCTTCCATCGCCTGGCGCCCAACCTGATGCTCGCCCCGGGTAGTGGCTGAGGGTCTACACTGAAACACCGACTTGCCTTCGTACCTACAGGTAATTGCGCCAACCTTCCGGATCACGCTGTACTTGTAGGAGCGGGTTCACCCGCGAATGGGCCAGCACAGACAACGGATCAGTCCAAGGTAGTACCGCATGTCCAACAGCCTAGCCAGCGACACCCCACGCCTGCCGTCCATCGATACTCTCCTTCGCCACCCGGCTTGCCTCCCACTGATCGATCGCCACGGCCGCGACGCCGTGCTGAATACCCTGCGCCAGCTGCTCGACGACCTGCGCGAGCCCGCCCGTCATGGCGAAATCGGCAGCGCCGAACTGGCTCCGGAAATCCTCCTTGGCCGCAGCGGCGAACGCCTCGCCCTCCAGCAACGCAGCCAGGTTCGCCGCGTGTTCAATCTCACCGGGACCGTGCTGCACACCAACCTGGGCCGCGCCTTGCTACCGGAAGAAGCCATCGAGGCCATGCAGACCGCCGCTCGTTACCCGCTCAACCTGGAATTTGACCTGGCCACCGGCAAACGTGGCGACCGTGATGACCTGATCGAAGGCCTGATCCGCGAGCTGACCGGCGCCGAAGCCGTCACCGTGGTCAACAACAATGCCGCCGCCGTGCTGCTAGCGCTCAACAGCCTGGGCGCGCGCAAGGAAGGCATCATCTCTCGCGGCGAGCTGATCGAGATCGGTGGGGCGTTCCGTATTCCCGACATCATGGCCCGTGCCGGCGTGAAGCTGCACGAGGTTGGCACTACCAACCGTACTCACGCCCACGACTACGAGGCGGCCATCGGCCCGCGCACTGGCCTGCTGATGCGGGTGCATTGCAGCAATTACAGCATCCAGGGCTTCACCACCCAGGTGCCTACTGCCGTGCTGGCACGTATCGCCCACCAACATCAACTGCCACTGCTTGAAGACCTGGGCAGCGGCAGCCTGCTCGACCTTACCCGCTGGGGCCTGCCCGCCGAACCCACGGTACGCCAGGCTCTGGCCGATGGTGCCGATATCGTCACCTTCAGTGGCGACAAGCTGCTGGGGGGGCCGCAAGCCGGGATCATCGTCGGCCGCAAGGACTTGATCACCAGGATCAAGAAAAATCCGCTCAAGCGTGCCTTGCGCGTGGACAAGATCACCCTCGCTGCACTCGAAGCGGTGCTGATGCTGTACCGCAACCCCGATCGCCTGGCCGAGCGCCTGCCCAGCCTGCACCTGCTGACCCGCAGCCAGGCCGAGATCCAGGCCCAGGCTGAGCGCCTGGCGCCTGAGCTCCAAGCGCGCCTCGGCGAGCAATGGGCCATCCGTGTAGAGCCTGCGTTGGGCATGATCGGCAGTGGCAGCCAGCCGGTTGCGCGCTTGCCCAGTGCCGCGCTGTGCCTGCGCCCGCAAGTGTCGAAGAAGTTGCGCGGGCGTAGCCTGCATGTGCTGGAGCGCGCCCTGCGCGACCTGCCGGTGCCGGTGCTGGGCCGCATTGACGACGATGCCCTGTGGCTGGACCTGCGCCAGCTGGATGACGAAGCCCAGTGGCTGGCCCAGTTGCCAGCCCTGCAGCTGGGGCCGGTGCAGTGATCGTTGGTACCGCTGGCCACATCGACCACGGCAAGACCGCACTGCTGCTGGCGCTGACCGGCCAGGCCGGCGACCAGCGGCAAGAAGAGCGCGCCCGCGGCATGACCATCGACCTTGGTTATCGCTATGCGGCGCTGAGCGAAGGCGCGCCGCTGACCGGCTTCATCGATGTGCCGGGCCACGAGCGTTTTATCCACAACATGCTGGCCGGCGCCCATGGCATCGACCTGGTGTTGTTGGTAGTGGCGGCCGACGACGGTGTCATGCCACAGACCCGTGAACACCTGGCGATCATCGAGCTGCTGGGCATTCCCCACGCTTTGGTGGCGATCAGCAAATGCGACCGGGTCGAGCCGTCGCGTCTGGCCGAGGTGCAGATGCAAGTCAGTGAATTGCTGGCGCCTGGGCCATATGCCGGTGCGCGGCAGTTTCCGCTGTCGAGCATCAGCGGGGAGGGCGTGGACGCGTTGCGTCAGGCCCTGCTGGAGGCCGAAGCAGGAACACGGCAGCGTAGTGTCTTCGGTGGTTTTCGCCTGGCCGTCGACCGTGCCTTTGCGGTTACCGGCGCCGGAGTGGTGGTCACCGGCACGGCACTGGCCGGGCGGGTCAGTGCGGGTGATACGTTGTTGCTGGGCAAGGCCGGCAAGGTGGTACGCGTGCGTGGCCTGCATGCACAGAACCAGGCCGCATTGGTGGCAGAAGCAGGCCAACGGGTGGCGCTGAACATCGCTGCCGAGCGCCTGGCCGTGGAGCAGGTGCACCGGGGCGACTGGCTGGTGCCCGAATGGTTGCATGCGCCCAGTGTTCGGGTGGATATCGAGCTGAACCTGTTACCGGACGAGAAGCGTGCTTTCGAACATTTCAGTGCTGTGCATGTGCACCTCGGCACCCAGGATGTAACGGCCCGAGTCGCCTTGCTCGAAGGCGAAAGCCTGGCTGCCGGCCAACGCATGTTTGCCCAGTTGTTGCTCAACGCGCCGTTGCAGGCCGTGCACGGCGACCGCCTGGTGCTGCGCGATCAGCGCGCCCAGCGCACACTGGGCGGCGGCACGGTGCTCGACCCGTTCGCACCAAGCCGCCAACGCCGCAGCGATGCCCGTCTGCAACAGTTGCAGGTGCTGCGCGATGCAGCGGATCTGGAGCAGGCACTGCCAGCACTGCTCGCCAGTGCACCGGGCGGCATTAGCCCGCAGCGGCTCGAGCGGCAGTTCAACCGCCTGCGGGAAACCTGGCAGTTACCGGACGATGTGCGGGTGGTGGCCACCCGGCAGGGCCAACTGCTGTTCGCCAACGCCCAATGGCAGGCGCTCAAGCAGCAGGTTCTGGAACAGCTGGCGCGCTTTCACGAGCAAGAGCCCGACCAGCTTGGCCCTGACCGTGATCGCTTGCGGCGCTTTGTAGCCTTGCCCCTGGAACGGCCGGCATTCGTCAGTTTGCTGGATGAACTGCTCGACGACAGCGCCATCGCCAGCAGCGGGCCATGGCTGCATCTGCCCGATCACAAGGTACAGTTGAGCGAAGCCGACAGTGCATTGTGGGCACGTCTGCAGCCGAAGTTGATCGCAGGGCAATTTGACCCACCCTGGGTCAGGACGCTGGCAAGTGAGGAGAACCATGCCGAAGCCGATGTGCGCCTGTTACTGCGCAAGTTGGCCCGGCTGGGCCTGGTACATCAGGTGGTGCGCGACTTGTTCTACCCCGAGGCGACGCTACAGCGCATGGCAGCGTTGATGCTGGGGCAGGCCAGCGAAACGACGATAGTGCAGGTTGCCGCGTTTCGCGATATGTTGGGCATCGGTCGCAAGCGCAGTGTGCAGATTCTGGAATACTTCGACCGCATCGGCCTGACCCGGAGGGTGGCCGACCAGCGTCACATCCGCGCCGACAGCGCTCTGGCCCTACAGCACGCCAGGCACTGAGTTCAAGGAAGGCAATCGCGCCCGGTGGCGCGGCCGGGCTTCAAACCCGGTTGGGGACGGCAGCCGTTCCCGGGCAGGTTCGACTCCCGCTGCCTTCCGCCATTTTTTCACCCTTTAGGGCCTCTTCGCGGGTGAACCCGCTCCTACACAGGAAACGCTATCGTCGTAGGCGCGGGTTTACCCGCGAAGAGGGCCCTCAAGGGCGCTGATCAAGCCCGCTCGCCACACAAATCCAGGACAAACCAGTGGTCAGCTGCGTCGGCATCCAACCCTGCGCCCAGTAACGCCACCATCTTGCCCAGCGCCGCTTCACGGGTCATGCCACCGCCACTGACCAGCCCGGCCCCGCGCAAGCGGTTACCCGCTGCATAGGTGTCGAACACCACCGAGCCTTCCGGGCACTGGCTGATAGCCGCCAACATCACGCCGCGCTGGCGCGCTGCGCTCAGCACATTCAGCAGCGCCTGGTCATCCGACGGCCCTGTACCGCTGCCGTAGCACTCCAGCAGCAAACCCTGCACACCACTGTCGAGCAAGGCCTGCAAATGCCCGGCCTGAAGCCCTGGGAACACCGGCACAACCGCCAGGTTGACCGGCTTGCGCGGCTGCTTGTAGCCCAGTTCGGCAGGGATCGCATCGGCCCGCTCAGCGTCACGATGACGTGGCAGCGCAGCAAAGGCATCGAACGCTTCGCTGCGCAGCTTCGACGCCCGACAGCCATGCAGCAGCTGGCCGTGGAAGTACAGCTGCACGCCATCTTCCAGGCCGTGTTCGAACTGGCGCAATGCGCCGCACAGGTTGTCCCAGGCATCGCTGTCCGGGGCACCTGCCGGCAGCATCGAGCCGGTCAGCACTACCGGTGCTGGCAGGCCCAGCAACAGGAACGACAACGCAGCAGCGCTGTAGGCCATGCTGTCGGTACCGTGCAGCACCAGCACGCCATCGTGGCCCGCGACATCCACCGCCGCGACGATGGCATCGCGCATCGCCAGCCAGTTGTGCTGTTGCATATTGGCGCTGTCGAGCAGCGGGTTCAGCTCTTGCAGCGCCCATTGCACCTGGGGTGCATTGGCCATCTGGGCAAAGTGTTCACGCATCCGCGCGTCAAAACCACCGGCCGGTGCCAGGCCTTCCGGGGTTTCGAGCATGCCGATGGTGCCACCGGTATAGAGAACGAGAAGATTCTTTACTGCGCGCATGGAAAGCATCCGTAGCGGTGAGCGGACAAAGAAAAGCCGCCCGCGGAAGGGGCGGCTGGGCAGGGGAGGATATCAGCGCTGCGTCTGAACTTGGCCGACTGCTTTGTCAGTGGCTGTTTCCACCTGAGGATTGGCAGGCCAGGCATTGCGGTCCAGGTCCAGGTCGGCAAACTTGGACGAGTCGAACACAGGCTGCTTTACACCGGCCTTGCGCTGGTCGTCATAGTCGCGCATGACCCGCAGGCCGACCTTGAACAGCAGGGCCAGGGCCACCAGGTTGACGAAGGCCAGGCAGGTCATGGTGATGTCGGCGAAGGCGAACACGGTCGACAGGTCTTGCATCGAACCCCACACGACCAGTGCCAGCACCAGGCCACGGAACACCATCAACACTACGCGGTTACGGCTGAGGAATTGCAGGCTGTTCTCGCCGAGGTAGTAGTTGTAGAGGATGCAGGTAAAGACAAACAGCGACAGCGCCACGCTGACGAACACGCGACCCCAGTCACCGACTACGGCGGCCAGCGAGTTCTGGGTCAGGACGATGCCGTCACCTTCGAAGCCCGGGGTGTAGAAGCCCGACAGCAGGATCAGCAAGGCGGTGCAGGTGCAGATCACGAAGGTGTCGAGGAACACGCTGAAGGCCTGGACCACGCCCTGTGCGCCCGGGTGTTTCACCGCGGCCACGGCGGCGACGTTCGGCGCGCTGCCCAGGCCTGCTTCGTTGGCGAACACGCCACGTTTCACGCCCATGACGATGGCGCTGCCGAGCAGGCCGGCAAACGCCGGGTCGAGGCCGAAGGCGCTCTTGAAGATGGTTTCCAGCATGGCTGGCACGTGTTCGATCTGGGTGCCGATTACGTACAGGGTCACGCCGATGTAGGCCAGGGTCTTGACGGGTACCAGCAGGTCCGACACCGCCGCGATGCGCTTGATGCCGCCGATGAAGGTGATGGCCAGCAGTACGGCCAGGACAATACCGGTGTGGCTTGGGTCGAAGGCAAACGCATTCTGCAGCGAGTGGGTTACGGTGTACGACTGCAGGCCGATGAAGGCGAAACCGTAGGTGACCAGCAGCAAGATCGAGAACACGATGGCCATGCTCTTGCGCTTCAGCCCGTGCTGGATGTAGTAGGCCGGGCCGCCACGGTACAGGCCGTCGCCATCAGCGCGCTTGTACACCTGGGCCAGGGTGCACTCGAAGAAGCTGCTGGACATGCCCACCAGTGCGGTAACCCACATCCAGAACACGGCACCAGGGCCACCCAGGGTCACTGCGATACCGACACCGGCGATGTTGCCGGCGCCCACGCGGCCGGCCAGGCTCAGCATCAGGGCCTGGAAGGAGCTCAGCTGGCCTGCCTGGCCACGCAGCGATTCCTTGAACACGCTGAACATATGGGTGAAGTGGCGGAACTGGACGAACCGGGAGCGAATGGTGAAATAGCTACCCAGCCCTACGATCAGCACGATGAGGAGTTTCCCCGAAAGGAAATCGTTGATTACTTCGAGCATTGGAAAATGACCTCGATTCTTATTCTTCGTGTGGAAAGACCAGCGGACGGCAGGCGCACCGCTATTCGTTGGGGCGCATGGTTGGCTATGACAAGAGTGGTTACAATTTCGCGGATTGCTCTGACTTGATGCGACTTGATGCTACAATGGCGTCATTCGCGTCACCTGGACTCCGCATATGAGCGATCACTTCGCTACAAACCTCAAACTTGCCTGCAGCCACTACCGCTCTATTTCCGAAGTTTGCCGCCAGCTGTCGATCAACCGCGCGCAGTTCAACAAGTACCTGAGCGGGCAAAGCCGTCCGACGGCTTTCAACCTGAAGCGTATCGGCGACTTCTTCGGTGTCGAGGATTACGAACTGAACCTGCCCGCCGAGCAGTTCGCCCGTCTGATCGGTGCGCGGGTATCGCCCCAGGCCCAGCAGCCCAGTGACCCGATCAGCGAGTTGTTCCGCCCGTTGCACGAACATGGCGGCAACCTTTCGCGCTATTGCGGTTACTACTTCGAGTACTCCAACTGCATGTCGGTGCCGGGCACGATCCTCGTGTCGCTGGTGCACCTGTGGGAAGAACGCGGCCGTTTTCTGTTCGAGCGCCAGGAACGGCAGGAGCGCTCCAGCGCCACCGATCAGCATGCCGAGGTGCGCTGCCGCTACTTGGGTGCGGCGTTCCAGCTGCAGGACCGGATGTTCCTCATCGACTACGAGTCGCTGACGTTCAACGAAATGAGCCAGACCATCCTCATCCCCAGCTTCAAAAGCCGCATTACCCGGCTGAATGGCCTGAAGGCCGGTGTATCCAGCGGCGACCGGCGCAACCCGGCCTGTACCCGGGTGGTGTGGGAATACCTGGGCGAGGAGATCAATCGCATCAATGCGTATCGGCAGGTGAAACTGTACCGGCCGGATGATCCGCGTATAGATGACGATGTGCGTGAGCGGTTGAGTGTGGCGCCGTTGCGCAACGGTCTGTTCGAGATCGAGTAATGCTCAATGCCTCAAGCATTGTCGAGGATGAACGTTGCTACTGCGTCCGCAACCTGGTCCGCTATTGCGGGAGTACTGCGCAAATGAGCTGCGATGCCATGGTCGCAGTCGGTAAGAAACAGACATTGCAAACGCGACGCTGGAACTGCTCGCATCAAGGCGAGGGTAACTTCTTCAGGAATCGGGCTATAGCGTTCAGTGCCGGCAAGCCACAGGTTGCCAGCGCTGGTGCCGGGGCCTTTGCCGAATCGCTGGGAGTTGAGCCCGTCGTACTCGCCGATCACCATCAATACTCTTCCACGAAACTGGTTGAGGAAGGTATAGCTATCGCTCTCCAGAAAACCGAAAGGCTTGTTGATGGCGGCAGTGAATGCCGGGCCGAACGGCGCCTGGTGGGCATCGTCTGGATAAACTGCAGGGCAGATCAATACGATGCTGTCCACTTGTGGCAACTGTGCTGCAAGCTTAAGCGTAATTGCCGCGCCAAGGCTGTGGCCGATGAGCGTTCGGCATCGAGGCGCGATATGCGCGTGAAAACGCTTTGCTTCATCAAGGTTCGTCGCCAGTGACGGCGCCATTGCGCCTGGCTCGCTGGCGAGGCTGTGACCTGACAGATTGCCAGTGAGTGAACCAATGCCTGCGGCTTGCAGGCGATAAAGCAGGGGGTTGAGCCGGGTAAAGTCGGAACGCGCGCCCCCCAAAACGAATGCGGGGGCTGCGCGCTCGATATCAGGTACCAGCAATCGCGCCTGTTGCTGGTAGTTTTCAAAGACTTCATTGATGAACAGCTCTTTGCCCGGGGCGGGCTCGTCAAACTGCCACTTCACGCGCTGCGGGGAAGCCTTTTGAATGTGCATGGTGCTCTCTAGAAGAACTGGTTGAGCCATTCGCCGAGCGGGTTGCCGGTATCGAGCAGCAGTTTGAGTGCCATGATGCAGCAGACACTGACCAGCAGCGGTTTTATGAGGCGCGAGCCGAAGCGCACTGCGCAGCGAGCCCCCAATTGTGCGCCCAGAAAGGCGGCGAGCGCCATTGCCAGCGCCAGCGGCCAGATGATCGCCCCGCTGAGAGAAAAGACTGATAGTGCGCCCAGGTTACAGGCTGCGTTCAAAAGCTTGCTGGTGCATACGGCTTGAATGAGATGCTGGCCCAAGAGGACCACGCAGGCCAGCATGAAGAACGAGCCGACTCCGGGGCCGAAGATGCCGTCATAAAAGCCAATGATGGGTGCAGCCGTCACGCAGAATAGGCTAGTCGATACCTTTGCCTTGCGCGCTTGTTCATTCGGCTTTGGACTGAAGGCAAAGTAGGCGGCGATCAGGATCAGCAGTGGTGGGACGCACGCCTGCAAAACGCTTTTGGGGACGTAAGTTATCGACAAGGCCCCCAACGCCCCACCGATAAACGCCATGACAGCCATGGGACTGCCTCGTCTCCAGTCGATCATGCCTTTGCGGGCGAAGGCGCACGTAGCCGAAACCGTAGCCGAAGCTGCCTGGAACTTGTTAGTGGCAATAGCTGCCAAGGGTTCTACACCGGCAATAAACAACACCGGGAGCGTGATAAGGCCACCGCCGCCGGCGATAGCATCAAAAAAGCCGGCCATCAGTGCAACCAGTGCGAGTAGCAGAACAAACGTCAAGTCGATTTCGATCATGGGGTATTTTCCTGTGCTCAACCACGTACCAGCAGCGGGTCTTCAGCGAGCACCAACGGTACGGCGAAGGGGGAGTATCCGAATTGACGGATAAGCAGGCGCCGGTTGTCCTGGACCTTGTCGCGGCCGTGCAAGGCTCGGCTGTTGTTGATCAACAATGCGCTGTCAGGTTGCAGGGCAAACGTCAGCGGTTGTGCAGTGCTCAGTGCTTTTTGAAAGGCGTTGAACGCGCGCGCCGCAGCGCTGCAGGCACGTTCATTCAGACTGAAGCGATAGCTGTTGTATCGAACAGAGAAACCACCATTGGGCTCGAACTGCAGCATTGAAACTGCTTTGCCAGCACTGCCCTGTCCCTGAGCGAAGCAGTCACTGCGTGTGAAGTCGAAAGACTTTGAAGTCAGCGCAAGTGTGTCCAGGCTACTCAAGCGTTCGATGACTTCCCGGAGCGGGAAGACATTCGTAGGTTCATTGGCGGGGTTCCAGTGCGCAGTGAGAATCAGTGCTGAGGGCGCAGGGGAGTGAGCGTTGCTGGCGTTTGTTGAGCAGTTGTAAGGTGCTTCAGTGTGTGGCCCTAAGCGCAAGCCCGCATGCGAGCTGGTTTCAACCTCCAGGCAGGGATCTTCGTCGGGGCGTGGGACGCGGCCACCGCCCTTGAAGTTGCCGACCAGGCGGACCTGTTTGCCATCGTTGTCGATATCGAAGGCGAAACTGCGGTGGCGTACGAGCTCCAGCAGGAGTTGATTGCGCGAGGCAAGGTATTGGCAGCGAGGGCTTTGCGCCAGGGCGGTAATGTCGGGTAGGTATTCTGGTATTGGCTCGTTGGCACAGTACATGTGCCTGTACATCAAGGCAGATAGATGGCCTTCACTGAAGCGCTGTAGGAGCGCACGCTGTTCTTCACTCAAGGCTTTTTCGAGTTGATCGGCGAATATACGAGCCTGAAGTGCTACTCCTTTAGCCTCCGGTCCACCCAAATCAGCAAGGGTTTGGCTTGCAAAGGCTATGGCCTGGCTTTGCTCTGGGTAGAAATCCAGATAGGCAGCTTCCGAATGAGGCATCGAACGTTCCTTGTCGTTTTTGTGTGAAACTCCCTGGCTGGCAAGTGGGGAGTCGACTATTCAATGCAGTTATGCCGTGACGTGGTAGTCAGCCCATTCCTCGTGTGTCGTAGGAAATTTCTGTCTGTGGCGGTATTGAGCGGTGAAACTGTGGAATCACGCCCTGTGGCATCGAACGGGGCCGGTGTTGGACTTCCCGGGCAGGAAACCGCAAAATGACTCTTTTTTCTCATCAACCTCTCCGGATCTGCTGACTCTATGCGTATGCGCCTAATGCTGTTGGGTGGTGGCAATGCCCTCGGGCAAGCGCTGATTCGTCTTGGGGCCGAGGAGGACATCGCATTCCTGGCACCGCGCCCGCCCGAGAACGGCTGGGCGCCCTCAAGCCTCACTCAGTTGCTCGATGACCATCGCCCCGACGCGCTGGTGAACCTGGCCTATTACTTCGACTGGTTCCAGGCCGAGTCGGTCAGCGAGCAGCGCCTGGCCCAACAGGAGCGGGCGGTGGAGCGGTTGGCAGAGCTGTGTCAGCACCATCAGATCACCTTGGTGCAGCCATCCAGCTACCGTGTGTTCGATGGTTCGCGGGCCACGGCCTATAGCGAAAAGGACGAGCCAGTGCCGCTGGGCTTGCGTGGCCAGGCCCTATGGCGCATCGAGCAGAGCGTGCGTGCGGCCTGCCCGCAGCATGTGTTGCTGCGCTTTGGCTGGTTGCTGGACGAGAGCATCGATGGCGCATTGGGCCGCTTCCTGACCCGTGCCGAGCAACCACAGGAGCTGCTGCTGGCCGATGATCGACGTGGCAACCCGACGCCGGTCGATGATGCTGCCCGAGTGATCCTGTCGGTGCTCAAGCAACTTGATTGCAATGCGCCGCTGTGGGGCACCTACCATTACGCCGGCAATGAGGCGACCACGCCGCTGGCGCTGGGCCAGGCGATCCTCGCCGAGGCCGGTCAATACCGCCAGCTGGCCGTTCAGGCCCCCACGCCGCAGGCCCATGCCGCGCGCCCGGATGCCAGCGAAGAGCCACAGCACGCGGTACTGGCCTGCAAGAAAATCCTTCATACCTTCGGTATCAAGCCGCGTGCCTGGCGCGCTGGCTTGCCACCTCTACTGGACCGGTTCTACCGCCATGGCTGACGCCCCCATCCTGATCACCGGCGGTGCCGGCTTCATTGGCTCCCACCTGTGCGATGCGTTGTTGGACAAAGGCTACGCCGTACGCATTCTCGACGATTTCTCCACCGGCCGGCGAAGCAATCTGCAGGTCGACCACCCACGGCTGGAACTGATCGAAGGTGATGTTGCCGATGCAGGGCTGGTCACTCAGGCGGCGGCTGGCTGCCGTGCTGTGGTGCATCTGGCAGCAGTAGCGTCGGTTCAGGCCTCGGTCGAAGACCCGGTGCGCACCCACCAGAGTAACTTCATCGGTACCCTCAACGTTTGCGAAGCCATGCGCGTGCATGGCCTGCGTCGGGTGCTCTTCGCCTCCAGCGCAGCGGTGTACGGCAACAATGGTGAAGGGGAGTCGATTTCCGAAGACACGCCCAAGGCGCCGTTGACCCCTTATGCCGTGGACAAGCTGGCCAGTGAGCAGTACCTGGACTTCTACCGTCGCCAGCATGGTCTGGAGCCGGTGGTGTTTCGCTTCTTCAACATCTTCGGGCCACGGCAGGACCCTTCCTCACCGTATTCCGGGGTGATCAGCATCTTCTGCGAGCGTGCTGTGCAGGGCTTGCCGATTACAGTGTTCGGTGACGGCGAACAGACCCGGGACTTCCTTTATGTGGGCGACCTGGTGCAGGTGATGGTGCAGGCACTGGAGCAGCCGCAGGTCGAGGAAGGGGCGGTGAATATCGGGCTGAACCAGGCGACCTCACTGAACCAGTTGCTGGCCGCGCTGGAGAAGGTTGTGGGGAGCTTGCCAGCGATCAGCTATGCGGCGGCGCGATCGGGTGATATCCGCCATTCGCGAGCGGATAACCACCGGTTGTTGGCGCGGTTCGAGTTTGCGCAGGTGACGCCGATGGTTGAAGGCCTGACAAAACTTCTCGGTAAAGGCTGAACCCCTCGGGGCTGCTCAGCAGCCCTGACATCACCCATGCCGCACCCTTCTGCGCTGGCAATCTTCGGGATGTAAAACCCGCCCATCCTGGCCACGGACCTGCAATATCTCAAGCGCCTGCCCCGTCACGCCGTCCACCAGCTCCGAACGCGCTTCTCCCGCCTCGAACAGAAACCGCTCCCCCCACTGCCTCAAACCAACCACCACTGGAAACACCGACCGCCCTTTATCGGTCAGCACATATTCTTTGTAGGCACTACCATCCGACGCCGGCTGTGTCATCAGCAACCCACTTTCCACCAACAGCTTTAGCCGCGAGGTGAGGATGTTCTTCGCCAGCCCCAGGTTCTTCTGAAATTCACTGAAACGCCGTAGGCCGTCAAAGGCATCGCGCAGGATCATCAGCGCCCAACGGTCACCCAGCACCTCCAGAGCCCGGGCCACGGGGCACTGCGCATTGTTTTCATCGAGCATGGGGCAAGCCTGTCTTGATTATCTGGTTGCAGATTAAAACCACATTTGCTAAATAGCCAGCATGTGGTTTCAAATTGAAACCAGATTCCAGAGGCTTTGCCGGATGACACCTTCGCTGACACGCTGGATAACCCTGTTGCTTGCCACCACCAGTGCGATGGCTGTGGCGACGGTGTACTTCGCTCAACCGCTGCTTGAGTCGATGGCTGCTGAGTTGGGGGTGGCGCAGCAGCAGATTGGCTGGGTCGTTGGCGCGACCCAGGGGGGTTACGCCCTGGGGCTGCTACTGATTGTGCCGCTCGGGGACTTGGTCGACCGTAAACGTCTGTTGCTTGGCCAGTTGCTGTTCTCGGCGCTTGCGCTGGTCGGCGTTGGCATGGCGCCGAACTGGGCAATATTGCTGCTGGCTCTGGCTATCGCCGGGTTGATGGCAGTCATGGTGCAGGTGATGGTGGCTCATGCCGCGAGCCTGGCCTCACCTGGCCAGCAAGGGCAGGCGGTAGGCACCGTCACCAGTGGTGTGGTGCTGGGTATTCTGCTGGCACGGCTGGCTTCGGGCGGGCTCGCTGACCTGGCCGGTTGGCGAAGTGTGTACCTGGTCGCCGCAGGGCTCTTGATGCTGTTGGCGCTGGTGCTGTGGCGCAGTCTGCCCGGCGGGCAGCCGATGAGGAGTCGGCCGGGTTACCGGGCGCTGATCATGGCTCAGTTCAGCCTGTATCGGCACGACCGGTTGCTGCGCCAGCGCGGCGTGTTCGGTGTGTTGATCTTCGCCGCATTCAGCGTGCTGTGGAGTGCCATGGTCATGCCGCTCAGTGCTGCGCCGCTGGCGCTGAGCCATACCGAGATCGGCCTGTTTGGCCTGGCAGGTGTCGCGGGTACGCTGGCGGCTTCGCATGCCGGTCGTCTGGCCGACCTTGGAAGGGGGGAGCGTACGACCGGGGTGTCGTTGGCCCTGCTGACGCTGTCGTGGCTGCCAACAGCGTTCGTCGAGCATTCATTGCTGGCCTTCGTGCTGGGTGTGCTGATGCTGGACTTTGCCGTGCAGGCAGTGCATGTCACCAACCAGAGCCTGTTGCTGGTCGGACGTGGTGCGATGGCTAGCCGATTGATCGGCGCTTACATGTGTTGCTATTCGCTGGGCAGCGGTTTGGGGGCGGTGTTGGCGAGCTGGGTGTTTGCACACTGGGGCTGGGTTGCGGTGTGTGGGCTTGGCATGGGCATCAGTGCCGCCGCACTGTGCTACTGGCTATGGCTGCAACGCGCGAGGGCGGCCGAGGCCGCCCTGCAATGTTCAGGTCAGAACTTGTAGCCAAGGCCGACCATGTATACCCACGGGTCGACGTCGACGTCGACCTTGGTCTTGCTGTAGCCAAGGGCGGTCGGGCCGTTGAGGCTGGCCTTGGTGTCGATGTCGACGTACCAGACCGAGGCGTTTACCAGCAGGTTGTCGGTCAGCATGTAGTCCATGCCCAGTTGGCCGGCGATACCTACCGAGTCCTGCAGCTTGAGGTTGCTGAAGCCTTGTTCCTTGCGTGCGCTGCTCAAGTCTTCGTCAAAGAACAGGGTGTAGTTGATACCGACGCCAGCGTACGGCTGGAAGCGCGAATTTGGCTCCATTGGGTAGTACTGCAGCGACAGCGTTGGCGGCAGTTGCTTGATGTCCGCCAGCTTGCCGTCCAGCCCGCCGCCCAGACCTTTTACGCCGACGGTGTGCTTGAACGGGGTAGCTGCCAGCAGCTCCAGGCCGATGTGGTCGGTGAGCATGTAGGCAAAGGTCAGGCCCAACTGGGTATCGCTGTCCAGGGTCGCCTTGGTGCCCGACACCTTGTTGCCGTCGAACTTGAGGTCGCCGCTGCTCTCGTTCGGGGCGGTGGTGATGGCGCCTGCGCGCAGGATCATGTCCCCCGCCTGATAGGCGTGGGCGGCAGGGGCGGCGAGCGCAAGGGCCACAAGCGAGGCACCCAGCAAGGACTTGTTCATGGAAGCTCCCAAAGGACGTTATTAATCGAGTAGTCCAATGGTACGGAGCTGGTTAAACGGAAAGTTTGACCCAGCTCAACGAAGCGTCTTCACGAATTCGAAACAGTTCTCATCTCAGCTCATAAGCGTAGATTTTCTCGGCTTCCATCTGGTAGCCGGCGTCGGCCAACTCGCTGCTGGAAGCTCTAACCTGCATCTTTCCCTCGATCCAGTAGGGCTGGTAGAGGTCTTCGACGCGCACGCCCATCTCGCTGAAAATGTGAACGATCTGGTTCGGCGGTGGCGGCGGCACGTGGATGCACGCGCCATAGTAAGGGACCAGCAGGAATTCGGTGGTGCGGCCTTCTTCGCTGACCTCCAGTGGCACGATGTAGCCGGGAAGTTTGACCTGTTGGCCGTCGAGGCTTTTTACCACTGGCGCGTCGGGCGCCTGTTGGCGCGCGGGAGGTGCGGATTCGGCAGACAGGGCGTTGCTGAGCTGTGACATGTCGTGCAGCGGGGTGAGTTGCGGCGGGACGACCGGCGCACCTTCAGGGATCAGTGCGGGCCAGTCGAGCTCCTTGGGTTCGGCGGCCCATAGAGGCATCGCTACCAGCAACAGCAGGGCCAGCAGCATGTGCATTGCCGGCCTCTTCGCGGGCGTGCCTGCGAAGCAGGCGGTGAGGTGTTTGATCATTACGCGCACTCAGAGGTGTATGGACAGGCCGTCAGCCAGCGATTGCCGGTAAGCCCGCCACGCCGGCACGCTGCCCATCAGCAACGCGGCCCCCAGGATGATCGCCAGCAAGGTCCACTCATGCGCGCTCGGCAGCGCCAGGGGCAGATACAAACCGTAGTTGGCCTGCACATACCCCTGCGCCAGGGCGATCCCTGCATAGAGCAAACCCAGCCCGGCGAAAATGCCGACAGCCGCCAGCGACAGCGCCTCCAGTACCAGCAGCCCGGCGATATGCCACGGCCGTGCCCCGACCGAACGCAGTATCGCCATCTCCCGGCGGCGCTCATTGAGGCTGGTGAGAATCGCCGTAAGCATCCCGATCAAGCCCGTCAGCACCACGAACAGCGACACCACGAACAGCGCCTGCTCCGCGGTGCCCATCAAGCTCCACAACTCCTGCAAGGCCACGCCAGGCAGGATCGCCAGCAATGGCTCACTGCGATACTCGTTGATCTCCCGTTGTAGGCTGAAGGTGGCGATCTTGTTGTTCAGGCCCAGCATGAACGCGGTAATGGCGGCAGGTTGCAGGTCCATCGTACGCGCCTGATCGGCGCTGATCCGCCCGGCACCGCGGGCCGGTACACCGTTGTGCCAGTCAATATGGATCGCCTCCATGCCGGCCAGGCTGATATGCAGGGTGCGGTCGACCGGCGTGCCGGTACGCTTGAGCACACCGACCACGGTAAACGGCTTGTCGTCATGCTTGACCAGGCTGATTGCAGCTACGCCGTGGGCCAGCACCAGCTTGTCACCCAACTTGTAGTGCAATGCCTCGGCCACTTCGGCACCGAGCACCACTTCGAACGGGTCGCCAGCAAACTCCCGACCTTGGCTCAGTTCCAGGTGCTGGCGTCGGCCGTACTGGTAATGGCTGAAATAAACCGTGGTGGTGCCCATCACCCGGTAACCGCGGTGCGAATCGCCCAGCGAGATCGGAATAGCCCATTTTACCCGGGGGTCCTTGGCGTACTGTTCATAGCTGTCCCAGCGGATGTTGTTGGTGGCGTTGCCGATGCGGAACACCGAATACAGCAACAGGTTCACCGAGCCAGAGCGCGCACCGACGATCAGGTCGGTACCACTGATGGTGCTGGCGAAGCTGGCACGAGCCTCGGTACGAACCCGCTCCACAGCCAGCAGCAGGCACACCGACAGGGCGATGGCGAAGGCCGTGAGGCAGGCGGTAAAGCGGCGATTGGCCAGGCTGGCCAAGGCAAGGCGGAGCAGGTACATCAGGCCTCCCGGGGCTTGACGGCACGGTTGAGTTCAGCCAGGGACAGGTGGCGGTCGAACAGCGGCGCCAGGCTCTGGTCGTGGCTGACGAACAGCAGGCTGGAACCGGCGGCGCGGCATTCGGCGAACAGCAGGTGGATGAACGCTTCGCGGGTATCGGCATCCAGCGCCGAGGTCGGCTCGTCGGCAATCACAAGTTCGGGCTGGCCGATCAGTGCGCGGGCAGCGGCAACCCGCTGCTGCTGGCCGATCGACAGGCTGTCGGCGCGGCGCGCGAGCAGCGCCGGATCGCCCAGCCCCAGGTGCGCCAACAACGTGCTGGCGGCCTGGTCGACACTGCCATGGCGCTGCTCGGCGCGGGCCTTGCGGCTGTTCGAGAAACGGCAGGGTAGCTCGACGTTCTCACGCACTGACAGGAACGGCAGCAGGTTGAACTGCTGGAAGATGTAGCCGGTGTGGTCGACCCGGAAGCGGTCACGGGCGCCTTGGCCAAGGCTGCCAAGATCCTGGCCGAGCAAATGGATGCTGCCCTGATCGGGTACGGTTACCCCGCCCAGCAAACCTAGCAGCGTGGTCTTGCCACTGCCGCTGGGGCCTTTCAGGAACACCGCTTCGCCGGCATCCAAGCGGAACGCCGGAATATCCAGCAGCGGCGCCTGGCGGGGCCAGGCGAACACCAAGTCCTGCAGTTCAATCAACGCCTGGCTCATTTCAGAAGGCGACCACAGCCTTGGCTGGCGAGGTCTCGACGCCTTTCTGGCCATTCGGGCCGATCAGTTGCACATTGATTTTCTGCGTGGCCGGGAAGGTCTTGTACAGCGGGGTGAGGTCGATCTGGGCCAGTTTTTCCGGGGTGGCGCAGGTCAGCTGGTAGTGGGCATTGATGTCGCTGTGCACGTGGCCTTTCTCATGCTCGTCACCGTCGTCGTCCGCTTTGGCGGCGTCACCGAACAGCGGGCTTTCCAGTTCCTGCTGGTCTTCCTTGCAGCCTGCGGCCGCCGCGAGGCCGAACAGCTTCAGGGGTTGTTCCAGTTGCTGGCGCACGGCGGCGACCTTGGCCTTGTCGGCATCGCTGCTGGCGGCATGCTCGAAGCCGACCAGGTTCATGGCCGGGCTGTCCAGTTCCAGCTCCAGGGTATTGCCATCGAGCACGGCGTTGAGCTTGGCCACGCCATGCTCATGGGCGCCAAGAGTCCCATGGGCGTGATCGTGATCATGGTCATCGTGGGCATGGGCCACGGCTAGTGGCAGCAAGGCGAGGGACAGGGCGAGTAGCAGGCGACGCATGGACAACTCCGAGGCGGGCTGTAATATTGAGTTATGTTATAACAAATTTTCTGCCGGCTGCCAGCCTGGGTGGTGCAGGTTTCATGTTCCTGTAGCATGGGTGCATTGACCTTGTTCAAAGGATGCATCGTGAGAATTCGTGGACAGATTGGTGACTGGCCGGTGGACCTGACCATTGAGCTGGCGCCTGAAGAGTGGGCGCAGCTGGGGCGAGAAGTGCCGAGACAGGAAGTGACTGCAGAAGCAGCCCCGATGATCACTGCTGTGCCTGGTCAGGAAGATGGGCAGTGGGCACGTGCGCGTGAGCTACTGCAGCAGGCAGGGCATCTCAGAGGCCCCCAGTTGCTGGAGCAACTGGAGGCGCTGGTAGGTAGTGTCGGCGCGGGTAAACGACTGTTGGTCAGGCTGCGACATAGTCCGGATGTGAGGGTGGAGAGCGCCGGTGATGCGCCGGTTTACCATTGGGTTGGCCCAGGCAAGGCCGACTGACCTGTCATTTTTGCCAGTTGCGAAGTATTGACGTGCTGGTACAAGTTACCAGCACGTCAATATCACCGGTGGCCAAAGTGGATATCAACGAAGTCGTAAGTGGAGAAACGCTCTCAGGTGTAGACAACCTCTACGGCTGGCCTTTCATACTGTTTTTCAATAGGGTTGAGTTCAATCGATATTGGAATGCTCATGTGCTTGCGCCGCAAGGCCTAGGGTTCACCTCAGCGAATATCGAGTTTGAAATCAAAACATCAACGCAAACGACAGAGTTCTATCGCTGCGCCTTGGGGCCGTCAAGATTGCAGATGCTCGGCGGTGAAGGCCGGCCAGCCCGGCTGGTGGTTAGGCGGAAAATCCTTTCCTGCGTAAATCTTCACCTGTACCGATCACTAGGTGCGCCTAAAAGAATGGTTACCGAAGTGCGGCACATCCTGGAGGAGCAGGGCATTGAGCTTTGCCTGGAAATAGACATCGATTCCAACGTTGGTGTATATGAAAGTGAGGGTGGGGTAACACTAGGATGGGCTAACAACCCCGTATTCTATCTTTCCAGTACGTATGACGGCTCGCTCCGTGATGAGCTGGGGGCGTTGCCCTATGCCCTGTATTTCAGGGGGCGTGCTGATTCCGATAAATTCATCCAGTTGGATCGAATCCATCCACTGAGCGATAATGTACTCAAGCCCCTGCATTTTCAGCTTCGCTCAGTAGACCCAGAGTCGACGTGGATTGCTCTGCATCCTTTGGTTGAGCGGAACGGTCGCGGTGTGTTTCCGAATACCTATCCGCCTATTCCTGAATCAAGGGCAGGGGTGTCCATCCTCCTTGATTCGAGACGTTACTCATCACTGAACGAGCAAGATATCCATGACTGCCCCAGCCTTTTGCTCCCAGCGGGGCTAATGCGTGGTGGGGCCTGGCAGTGGGATGGCGCCATCGTGAAGAGCGCCTATGAGCCTCAAACGAATGTGCGCACACTCGCACAGCCCGAAGTTGAAGGTGAGCATTTTGGCCTTACCCCCTTGGTGCGGGTAATAAATGGCAGTGACACAGTAACGCTAAAACTTTTGCCCAGTGGTGCCATCGATCAGCCGCCCCTCTGGTGGAGTCAATACGACGGGCGGGTAGATCCAGAGGGTTGGGCGTGCACGTTCATACCCCGCAACTGGCTATCACGCAGCAATCATGACGACGCTGAATCTGCGGAGCAGGAAACCCGTGGTATCGAGCGGGTCTGCGAATATTGCGTGGTTCAGGCGAGCGTGGCATCCAGTAACTTTACGTCCACGATTGTCGTCCTGCGAGGCGCGCCGAGCGGTTACTTTCGTGCGGCGCTGTGGGGGGGCGTTATAAGTTTGAAATTGTGCTATCAAGTAGGTAACGAAGAAGTTGCAGTCCCTTTGAGCAACATTTCATGGAATGGACATAACTGCTTTATCACTGGCGGCGGCGCGATAGAGCCCTTTGGAGATGAACCCTATTGTATTGTACGGGCGCACGATACACGGAATGAGCATATCTGGGCAGTGCTGGTCTTACCCGTCCCGCTTGTTGATGCGGAGACTGTTTTAAGCTTTGGTATTGCCTGAGGCATGTAGAACCCGTTGAAGCGGCTGCCTGATGCCAGGCAGTCGCCCCCGGTGTCGGTTGTCAATACATTGCAGCGAACAGCTTGCGGCGGTAGGCATTGACCAGCGGGTGATCGTTACCCAGCAATTCGAATACCTGCAACAACGCCTTCTGCGGCAACCCGTTCTCGTAGCTTCGATTACGCTGGAACAGCTTCAGCAGGCTGTCCAGAGCTGGCTCGTACTGCTGGCGTGCCAGTTGCTGAATGCTCAGCTGATAGGTCGCCTCATCATCCTGCGGGTTTTGCGCCAGGCGGCTTTTCAGGTCGGCCACTTCCGGTAGGCTGGCAGCCTGGCGCAGGAAGGTCAGCTGGGCCTTGGCGCCGGCCAGCGCGGCCTTGTGCTCATCCGTCTTGACGGCATCCAGCACCACTTGGGCTTCGCCCAGCTCCCCACGCTCGGCCAGGCAGCGGGCGTACAGAATCAGCGCCTCGGCATTGTTGTTGTCTTCACCCAGCAGTGCCTGCAGCAGGGCTTCGGCCTCGGCAAAGCGGCTTTCGGCAAACAGCGACTTGGCTTGCTCCAGTGGCGAAGCAGTGGGGGCGGCGGGCAGTTGCACGTGCGGCTCGAGCATGGCGCGGATCGCTGATTCCGGCTGTGCTCCGGCAAAACCGTCGACCGGCTGGCCATCCTTGAACAGCACCACGGTCGGCAGGCTGCGTATGCCGAACTGGGCTACCACTTGCTGCTCGATGTCGCAGTTGATCTTGGCCAGCAGCAGCTCGCCCTGGTAACCCTCGGCGATCTTCGCCAGCAACGGCATCAGTGCCTTGCACGGCGCGCACCACTCGGCCCAGAAGTCCACCAGCACCGGCTTGTGGAAGGAGTTTTCGATCACCAGCTGTTGGAAGGTGGCATCGGTGGCATCGAAGATGTACGGCGTTTCCTGACTCATCGCGACTCTCGCAAATCCGTGAATAGCACCACTATAAAGGCTCGCGACTGGCGTGGTACAGGCTGACCCGGCGGAATTCGTGCGGCTCGGCCAGGTCTGGCAGGGTCAGCGCCTCGAGCACGCCCAGTTGCTGGTACAGCGGGTGACGGAAGTCGCGTACCCGTGAATCGGCCACCAGCGCCTGGCGCCCACGGCCAAGAAAGGCATCCAGCAGCGGCAGGTTGGCGCGGTCGTACAGCACATCGGCAACCAGGATCAGGTCGAAACGGTCATCTTCGGCGAAGAAATCCTCGCTGTAGCTCAGTTCCACACCGTTCAGTTCAGCGTTCGCACGACAGGCATCGAGTGCCAGTGGGTCAAGGTCGCAGGCCACTACCTCCAACGCACCCGCGCGCGCTGCAGCAATGCCGGCGATACCCGAGCCGGCGCCGAAGTCCAGCACCCGCTTGCCGGCGACCCATTCCGGGCGCTCGGCCAGGTAGCGGGCCATGGCCAGGCCACTGGCCCAGCAGAAGCTCCAGTAAGGCGGGTCTTCAAGAATGCGCCGGGTTTCTTCGCTGCTGAAGGCGCGGTCCATGTTCTGGTCGTCGATCAGCCACAACTTCAGGTCGCAGTCGGGCAGTTCGCTGACGACCAGGCGCGCTTCGCCGATCAGGCCGCTGAGGGCCTGTTGCAGAGCCAGCGGCATCACTTAAGGCGCCTTCTCGAAACGCAGCGGGCCGGTGGCCTGGGTTTGTGCCTGGGTAATGCGCACCGGGGGCAGGTGCATGATCAGCTGGCCGGAGTTGCTGGCGCGGCCACGCAGTTCGACCCGGGCACCGGGCGGGAAGGCTTCGGGGTTGAAGCGCAGGTGGTAGGGCAGTGCCTGGCCGGTACCGGTCAGATTACTGCTGGCCAGCAGGCGCTGCGGGCGGTCGCGTTCGTCGATCACCAGCAAGGCCAGTTCCACCTCGGCACCCGCCGGAATTTCCAGCAAAGTGCCGCTCAGCTCGCGCTGGTAGGCCGGCAACGGGCCCAGTACTTCGGCCTTGGCCGAGGGGGCTGGCGCGGGCGCCGGGTTGTCGGTCTTTGGCCTGTCGCTGCCGCAGGCGGCAAGCAAAGCGGCGCAGCACAGCACGACGAGCGCTCGGTAGTGCATGGGGGAGTCCTTCACGGGCATATTTCCCATGGATGTTAACCCCTTTGGCTTGTCTTGCCAGTGCAATGCGCTACCATGGCCCTCCCTTTTTTTGTTGCCTGCCACCATGCACTGTCCCTTTTGCGGTGCCAACGACACCAAGGTCATCGACTCTCGCCTCGTCGCCGAGGGCGAGCAGGTGCGCCGCCGCCGTGAATGCGTGGCCTGCGGCGAGCGCTTCACCACCTTCGAAACCGCCGAGCTGGTGCTGCCCCGGCTGATCAAGCAGGACGGCACGCGCCAGCCCTTCGACGAAGAAAAGCTGCGCGCTGGTATGCAACGGGCCCTGGAAAAGCGTCCGGTCAGCGTCGAGCGCCTGGAAGCTGCGCTGGCGCACATCAAGAGCCGGCTGCGTGCCACAGGCGAGCGCGAAGTCAAATCGCTGGTGGTCGGTGAAATGGTCATGGCCGAGTTGCGCAAACTCGATGAAGTGGCCTATATCCGCTTTGCTTCGGTGTACCGGCGCTTCCAGGACCTCGACGAGTTCCGCGAAGAAATCGACCGCCTGGCCCGTGAGCCAGCTAAAGAGTGAACATGCCCAGCCAAGCTGCCATTCTCGACGCTCACTACATGGCCCGCGCGCTGGAGCTGGCGCGTAAAGGCCTGTACACCACCCACCCGAACCCGCGCGTAGGCTGCGTGATCGTGCGCGATGGCGAAGTGGTCGGTGAAGGCTGGCACGTGCGCGCCGGCGAGCCCCATGCCGAAGTGCATGCTCTGCGCCAGGCCGGTGAACTTGCCCGCGGTGCTTGTGCCTACGTCACCCTGGAACCATGCAGCCACCATGGCCGTACGCCACCGTGTGCCGAAGCACTGGTCAAGGCCGGCGTGGCGCGTGTAGTCGCAGCCATGCAGGACCCTAACCCGCAAGTGGCGGGACAGGGCCTGCGGCGCCTGGCCGAAGCCGGAATCGAAGTGGCCAGCGGAGTGCTCGAAGCCGAGGCCCGCGCCCTCAACCCAGGCTTCCTCAAGCGCATGGAGCACGGCCTGCCGTTCGTTCGCGCCAAGCTGGCCATGAGCCTGGACGGCCGCACCGCCATGGCCAGTGGTGAAAGCCAATGGATCACCGGCCCGGCCGCGCGCTCAGCCGTGCAGCGCTTGCGCGCCCGCTCCAGCGTGGTGCTGACCAGCGCCGCCAGCGTGCTGGCAGACAACGCACGCATGACCGTGCGTGGTGCCGAGCTGGGCCTGGATGCCGAAACTACTGCCCTGGCTCTTAGCCGCACACCCTTGCGGGTGCTGGTCGATGGCCGTCTGCGCCTGCCACTGGCGGCGCCATTCTTCCAGGCCGGCCCGGCTCTGGTGGTGACTGCTGTCGCAGATGACCCGCGCTATGCCGCTGCCGGCCACGAATTGCTCAGCTTGCCGGGCGACAATGGCCAGGTCGACCTGGCGGCGCTGCTTCGCGCCCTGGCTGCCCGCGGCGTCAACGAAATCCTGCTGGAAGCCGGTGCCGGCCTGGTCGGTGCCTTCGCACGGCAAGGCCTGGTCGACGAGTACCAGCTGTTCGTCGCTGGCACCTTCCTCGGCTCTCAGGCCCGGCCGCTGCTGGACTGGCCGATGGACAAGATGAGCGAAGCACCACGGCTGAAAATTACCGAAATGCGCGCAGTGGGCGATGACTGGCGGGTCACGGCCATCCCCCTGCCGGCGCCCGGCGTATAATGCCGGGCTTGCCCCGCGCAAACCGTTTTTGAGGAAGACCCCATGTTCACCGGCATCATCGAATCCATCGGCACCATCCGCAGCCTGACTCCCAAGGGTGGTGACGTGCGCGTCTACGTAGAAACCGGCAAGCTCGACCTGGGGGACGTCAAGCTCGGCGACAGCATCGCCGTCAACGGTGTATGCCTCACGGCCGTAGAGCTGCCGGGTGACGGCTTCTGGGCCGATGTCAGCGTCGAAACCCTCAAGCGCACCGCCTTCATCGACCTCAAGAGCGGCAGCAAGGTCAACCTGGAAAAAGCCCTGACCCCCACCACCCGCCTGGGCGGGCACCTGGTCAGCGGCCACGTCGACGGGGTTGGCGAAATCATTTCGCGCAGCGATAACGCCCGCGCCATCCAGTTCCGCGTGCGTGCACCGAAGGAACTGGCCAAGTACATCGCCCACAAGGGTTCGATCACCGTCGACGGCACCAGCCTGACGGTCAATGAGGTCAATGGCGCCGAGTTCGAGCTGACCATTGTCCCGCACACTCTGTCCGAAACCATCATGGCCGATTACCGTGCAGGGCGTCGGGTAAACCTTGAGGTCGACCTGCTGGCCCGTTACCTGGAGCGCTTGCTGCTGGGTGACAAGGCCGCCGAACCGAGCAAGGGCAGTGGCATTACCGAAAGCTTCCTGGCCGCCAATGGCTTCTTGAAATCCTGATTGAGAAGGGGGTGCCGCGTGGCGCTCAACAGCATCGAAGAACTGGTCGAAGACATCCGCCAGGGCAAAATGGTCATCCTGATGGATGACGAAGACCGCGAGAACGAAGGCGACATCATCATGGCGGCCGAATGCTGCCAGCCGGAGCACATCAACTTCATGGCCAAGCATGCCCGTGGCCTGATCTGCATGCCGATGACCCGCGAGCGTTGCGAAACGCTGAAGCTGCCGTTGATGGCACCGCGCAACGGCTCGGGCTTCGGCACCAAGTTCACCGTGTCGATCGAGGCCGCCGAGGGCGTCACCACCGGTATTTCCGCCGCCGACCGCGCCCGCACTGTGCAGGCTGCTGCTGCCAAGGACGCCAAGGCCGAAGACATTGTCAGCCCTGGTCACATCTTCCCGCTGATGGCCCAGCCAGGCGGTACGCTGGCGCGTGCCGGCCACACCGAAGCCGCCTGTGACCTGGCGCGCATGGCCGGTTTCGAGCCAAGTGGCGTGATCTGCGAAGTGATGAACGACGACGGCACCATGTCGCGCCGCGCCGAACTGGAAGTGTTCGCCGCCGAGCACGGCCTGAAGATCGGCACCATTGCCGACCTGATCCACTACCGCATGATCCACGAGCGCACCGTGCAGCGTGTTTCCGAGCAATCGGTGGAGAGCGAGCTGGGTGAGTTCAACCTGGTCACCTACCGTGACGCGGTCGAAGGCGACGTGCACATGGCCTTGACCCTGGGCAAGATCTGCGCCGAAGAGCCGACCTTGGTACGGGTACACAATATGGACCCACTGCGTGACCTGCTGCTGGTCAAGCAGCCAGGCCGCTGGAGCCTGCGCGCGGCCATGGCCGCAGTGGCCGAAGCCGGCAGTGGCGTGGTGTTGCTGCTGGGGCACCCGCTGGACGGCGACGTGCTGCTTGCGCACATCCGCGAAAGCGCGGGCGATGCGCCGGCCAAGGCACCGACCACCTACAGCACTGTGGGTGCCGGTTCGCAGATCCTGCGCGACCTCGGTGTGCGCAAGATGCGCCTGATGAGTTCGCCGATGAAGTTCAACGCGATATCCGGATTCGATCTGGAAGTTGTAGAATACGTGCCCTCCGAGTGACTTGAGGCGGCATTGACGCCCTCTGCTCGAGTCCAGACCCCTGTCGAGGCCGCTTGTATGCGGCCTCGCTCTTGAAGATGAGAATATCGGAATGACCCTGAAGACCATCGAAGGTACCTTCATCGCCCCCAAAGGTCGCTATGCTTTGGTGGTTGGCCGCTTCAACAGCTTCGTTGTCGAAAGCCTGGTAAGCGGTGCCGTTGATGCCCTGGTACGCCACGGTGTCAGCGAAAGCGACATCACCATCATCCGTGCCCCGGGTGCATTCGAGATCCCGCTGGTAGCACAGAAGGTCGCCCAGCAAGGCGCCTACGACGCGATCATCGCCCTGGGCGCCGTGATTCGTGGCGGTACCCCGCACTTCGAATACGTGGCGGGCGAGTGCACCAAGGGCCTGGCCCAGGTGTCCATGGAGTTCGGTGTTCCGGTGGCCTTCGGCGTACTGACCGTCGACTCCATCGAGCAAGCCATCGAGCGTTCTGGCACCAAAGCCGGCAACAAAGGTGCTGAAGCTGCCCTGTCCGCACTGGAAATGGTCAGCCTGCTGGCGCAGTTGGAGGCCAAGTGATTAGCGACGAAAGCGATCGTTTCAACCCGCGCGATCCAAAACCTGCGGATGCCGGCAAGCCCTCGAAGAGCGCCAAGCGCCGCGAAGCCCGCAAGCTCGCGACCCAGGCCCTCTACCAGTGGCACATGGCCCAGCATTCGCTGAACGAGATCGAAGCGCAGTTCCGGGTGGATAACGATTTCACCGATGTCGACGGTGCCTATTTCCGCGAGATCCTGCATGGGGTCCCGGCAATCAAGGGCGAAATCGACAAAGCGCTGGTGCCTTGCATGACCATCGCACTGGAAGAGCTCGACCCGGTCGAGCTGGCCGTGCTGCGTCTGTCCACCTGGGAACTGATCAAACGCGTCGACGTGCCGTACCGCGTCGTGATCAACGAAGGCGTGGAGCTGGCCAAGGTCTTCGGTGCCACTGACGGCCACAAGTTCGTCAACGGCGTGCTCGACAAGCTAGCCCCGGCGCTGCGTGAAGCAGAAGTCAAGGCGAACAAGCGCTGATCCTGGCGCTGCCTGGTCATGGGTGAGTTCGAGCTGATCAACCATTACTTCGCCGCTGCGCCCTGTGCGCAGGGTGGCGAGGGCGTGGCGCTGGGTATCGGCGACGACTGTGCCCTGCTGGACCTTCCCCCCGGTGAGCAACTGGCGGTGTCGACCGACACCCTGGTCGCCGGGGTGCACTTTCCTGCTGTTTGCGATCCGTTGCTGCTTGGCCAGCGATCGTTGGCTGTGGCGGCCAGTGACCTGGCAGCCATGGGCGCGATTGCAATCGGCTTTACCCTCGCACTGACCCTCCCTGACGTTGGCCCTGACTGGCTGGCGGCCTATGCCGACGGCCTTGGTCGCATGGCCCACCGTTGCCGCATGAGCCTGATCGGTGGTGACACGACGCGCGGCCCCTTGAGTATCACCGTCACCGTGTTCGGCCGCGTGCCGGCTGGCCAGGCCTTGCGCCGCAGCGGTGCAAGGCCGGGTGACCTGTTGTGTGTCGGCGGTTCGCTGGGCAAGGCCGCCGGTGCCTTGCCCTTGGTGCTGGGCGAGCGCGAGGCGCCTGCCGCGCAGGCCGAGCCGCTGCTGGCCCATTACTGGTCACCGATGCCGCAGCTCACCCTCGGTGCCCTGCTGCGTGGCCGGGCCACGGCGGCGCTGGACATCTCCGACGGGCTGCTCGCCGACTGTGGGCATATTGCCAAGGCATCCGGTGTCGCGTTGGAGGTGAACCTGGCGCAAGTGCCAGTGTCTCCTGCTCTGGAGGCCTTCCTCGGCCGTGAAGCAGCCGTGCAGGCGGCGCTTACCGGTGGCGACGATTACGTACTGGCCTTCACCTTGCCACCCGAGGCGCTGGCGCCCTTGGCAGCCTTCGATTTTATCGAAGTGCATACCGTCGGTCGTGTGCTCGAAGGGCAAGGCGTGACCTTGCGCGACGCGCAGGGCCAGGACATAACCCCCGTCCAGCGGGGCTATCAACACTTTAGGGAGAGACCGTGACCGATCACCCCAACCAGGTGCCTGCGGAGTTCGTTCCGCCTTCGGTCTGGCGCAACCCGTGGCACTTCATCGCTTTTGGCTTCGGTTCTGGCACCTTGCCCAAGGCGCCAGGTACCTGGGGCTCGCTGGTGGCCATACCGTTTATCCCGCTTTGGCAGATGTTGCCCGACTGGGGATACTGGCTGTTGCTCGGCGTGAGCATGCTGTTTGGCTTCTGGTTGTGCGGCAAAGTTGCCAATGACTTGCGTGTACACGACCATGAAGGCATTGTCTGGGACGAGATTGTCGGCATGTGGATCACCCTCTGGCTGGTGCCGGAGGGCTGGCAGTGGCTGTTGGCAGGGTTCCTGATGTTCCGCTTCTTCGACATCCTCAAGCCGTGGCCGATCCGCTGGATCGATCGTCATGTGCACGGGGGCGTCGGCATCATGCTCGACGATATCCTGGCCGGCGTGTTTGCCTGGCTGGGCATGCAGGTTCTGGTGTGGGCGGTTGCCTGAAACAGGGAGTGCGTGAATGGCCGTAAGGACTGTACTGCTGGCAATGCTGCTGAGTATTGCCCCGTGGGTAACGGCTGCCGAGGGTATCCCGAAACAGATCCATCTGGTTAGCGAGGAGTGGCTCGACTACACCAATGCCGACGGTACCGGGGTGGCCTGGGATGTGCTGCGCAAAGTGTTCGAGCCGGCCGGCGTCGAGGTGGTTACCCAGAGCGCGCCCTACAGCCGGGCGGTTGGCCTGGTCAAGCGCGGCGAGGCTGATGCCTGGGTTGGCTCGTACAAGGAAGAGAACGACGACAACCTGTACCCGCGCTGGCACTTCGACATGGACCACATTTATGCCCTGGGGCTGGCCAGCAAACCTGCGCCTACCCTGGATACCATCGGCAAGTACCGGTTGGCTTGGGTGCGTGGTTATGATTACGGCAGCTACTTGCCCAATGTGCACGAATTCCGCGAAATCCAGCGTCGCGAGGGCATTTTGCCGATGCTCGAGCACGACCGGGTGGACTACTACATCGACGCACTGACCGAGGTCGACTACGTGCTAGGGCAAGCCTCCCAGCCTGAGCGCTTCCGCCGTACCCACGTGGCCGAGTTGCCGTTGTACCTGGCTTTTGCCCGTAACGACCAGGCCAAGGCCCTGTGCGACCTGTTCGACAAGCGCATGAAGGAGCTGGTGCGTAGCGGCGAACTGAAACCGATTTTCGAGCACTGGAAACAGCCCTATCCGTTCAACGCCGGTAGTCACCCGCACTGAGGCTGAATACACCAAGGTACATCGCGGCCCCCTGTGGCAGCGGGCTTGTGATTGAGCGATGGCTTTTTAATAAGTATCGAACTTTTCGATCTTAAGCCACCGTATACAGCCAGCCCACATCCCCCAACCTGCTGATACAATCGGCCCACGAGAAATTTCCTACTTATTCCAGGAGCACAACGTGCCCGTCGTCTTTGTTGCCGCCTCTAAACTCCCGACGCCCTTCGCGACCTTCACCATGCATGGCTTTCTCGACGAAGCCACAGGCCGTGAGCATGTGGTGCTCAGCCTGGGTGATATCGCGGACGGCCAGCCGGTACTGGGGCGCCTGCATTCCGAGTGTCTGACCGGCGATGCACTGTTCAGCCAGCGCTGCGACTGCGGCTCGCAGCTGGAAGCCGCGCTGCAGGCCATCGCCCGCGAAGGCCGTGGGGTGCTGTTGTACCTGCGTCAGGAAGGCCGTGGCATCGGCCTGCTGAACAAGATCCGCGCCTACGAGCTGCAGGATGGTGGCGCCGACACCGTCGAAGCCAACGAACGCCTGGGCTTCGCTGCCGACCAGCGTGACTACGCCATATGCCTGCCGATGCTCGAGCACCTGGGCGTGAAGTCGCTGCGCCTGATGACCAACAATCCGCGCAAGGTCAAAGCCCTGACCGACATGAACATCGTGGTTGCCGAGCGTGTGCCGCTGCACACCGGGCATAACCCGCACAACCGCTACTACCTGGCGACCAAGGCCGGCAAGTTGGGCCACATGCTGGGCAACGAACACCAGGGCGAGGTGCCCCAGGCGTGACTCGCGCCGAGGTCAAGCGGCGCCTGGCGCTGGCCTGGTGGCAGTACCTGGCGGTGGGCCTGGTGCCGCTGCCAGTCATGGCTTGGGCCTTTGGGGGCGGTGATGCACTGATCCCGGTGTTGGCCATGCCACTGTTCATCGCCGGTGCGGCCACCATGTTCCTCAGCCTGCCGCGCTTCGGTGCCTACAAGCGCGCACTTATCGCCACCTCAAAGGTGCTCGGTACGGGCGAAGAAGCCGCTGCCTGGATCGAACTGGCGCGGGTGCGGCGCATGGCCATGCTGTATGCCTGCTTCCCGGCTTGGGTCGCCGCACTGTCGGTGCTGGTCGGTCTGGAGGCAGTGCCGCAGATCCTCCTCGCATTGTCTACCGTTGTAGTGCTGTACCTCTATCGCATTCCGCGCCAGCTGGGCTGATGCGACTGCTACCTGGCCTGCTGGCGTTGTTCGCCTGCACTGTACTGGCTGCAGAACCGCTGCGTGTCGTCAGTCTGGCCCCCTCGATGAGCGAGATCATGCTTGAGCTGCAGGCAGACGACCTGCTGGTGGGCGTGCTCGACGGTGGCGAACGGCCGGCTGCGCTGCGCCATTTGCCTTCGGTCGGGCGCCAAGGGCAACTGGACATGGAGCGCCTGCTCAGCCTGCGCCCCGACCTGTTGCTGCTGTGGCCAGGCAGTGTGCCACCGGCCCAGCGCGACCAACTCAAGCGCCTGGGTATGGCCACCTTCAGCGCCGAACCCCACGACATCAGCCAGCTGATCGAGCAGATCGAGGCCATTGCCGGGCGTATCGGGCGTGCCGAGCAAGGCCATTCCTACGCACGAGCCCTGCGTGAGCGGCTGCAGCAGCTGCGCCAGCAGTATCGGCGTGACGAACCCTTGCAGGTGTTTTATCAAGTCTGGGATCGGCCGTTGTACACGCTCGGTGGCCGACAGGTCGTGACCGACGCCCTGGCCGTGTGCGGGGCGCGCAATGTGTTCGCCGACCTTGGCCAGCCGGCGCCACAGGTGAATGTGGAGTCCGTGCTGCAGCGTAATCCGCAGGTCATCCTGGCAGCTGATGAGGCGCAACTGGCCAGCTGGAAGGCTTGGCCGCAGATTCGAGCGGTGGCTGATGGGCGCCTGCTGGTGGTGCCGGACAAAGGGCTGGAGCGCCCCAGCGGGCAGATGATCGAAGCCACCGCCCGCTTGTGTGCGTTGCTGGACGCTAAAGCGCCGGTGTCCAGGTGATGCTGAAGAGCACAGTGCGGCCCTCTTCGCGGTAAGGGTGATACGCACCCTCGTAGCTATAAAGGGCGCGGCTGTAGCTGCGGTCCAGCAGGTTATCCAGCTTGGCTTCGAGTTTCAGTTCGTCGTTAGCCGCCCAACTGCCGCGCAAACCTAGCAGGCCATAGCCACCGATGCGGTTACGGTTGGCCTCATCGTCATAACTGCTGCTGACCGCCTGCCAGCTGGCACCCACGCTGAAACGCCCGAACTCACGGTCCAGGTCCAGGCTCAAGGTGCGGCGGGCGCGGCGGGCGAGGGTGTGGCCAGTGTCGCGGTCGCGTGGGTCGGTCAGCGCCAGGCCAAGCTGGCTGTGCCAGGCGCCCCATTGCTGCGCCAGCGCCATTTCCACGCCATTGATTCGTGCCGAGGCGACGTTACGGGGTATCGAGTCCTGGCCAAAGATGATCGCGTCGCGCAGGTCGGTGCGGTACAGCGAAGTCTCCAGCCGGCTCTCTGCAGTCAGCTGGCTGCGCCATTGCAGCTCGTAGCTTCTGGAGTGCTCTGGGTCCAGGTTCGGGTTGCTGAACTGTGGGTAATACAGGTCGTTGAACGTTGGCGCGCGAAAGCCTTCGCTGTAGGACAGCAGCACATCGTTGTGCGCGTCCAGCGGTACGGTCAGGCTGCCGCTCCAGGTGGTCTGGCCACCAAACTGCTGGTTGCGGTCATGGCGCACGCCCAGCTCAGTGGAAATCTGCTCGCCCTGGTAGCGGTGCTGGGCGAACACGGCACGGTTCCAGCGGCTGTCCTCAGTGAAGTCGGTACTGCCGTGTACGCGGTCTTCGTACCAGTCGCCACCGATCAATATGGTGTGCTGTTCGCCGAGGGCCAGGTCGTTCTGCCAGGTGGCCTGATCGCGGTAGGTGTTGAACACGAAACGCTCAGCGCTGAGCTTGTCGCGTTTGTCGTCTCGGTTCTCGCCATGGGCCAGTTCAAGGCGTGAATGCCAGGTTTCGGTGACCTGAACGTCAACGTAACTGCCCAGGCTGCTGACGCTGAAGTCGGTGTAGGGTTGTTGACCGAAGCTCTCGAAGGTAACGGGGTCGAAGCCGCCGAACGGGTTGTCGTACTCGCTGCGCCCACGGCTGTCGAGCAGGTTCAAGCCGGCCTCGAAGCGCTCACCGAAGGTGTGGCTCAGGCTCAGGTTCAACGCCTTGTTGCGGTAGGCGTCGTGGTCACCATCACTGTCGAAGGATGGCCCGGTCGAGTCGATGCCGGCAGTTTCGTCCAGGCTGGCGCCAAGGTTGAAGCGGGTCGTGTCGTTGCCGCCAGAAAGCCCCAGGCTGCGTTGGAATGTCTGGTTGCTGCCGGCGGCCATGCGCAGGCGTGGCTGCAGACCGGGGCCACTGCTGCGTCGGGTGAAGATCTGGATCACCCCGCCAATGGCATCGCTGCCGTACACCGCTGAGCGCGAGCCGCGCAGTACTTCGATGCGCTCGATCTGGTCGATGTCCAGAAACTGCAGGCCGCTGTCGCCCGAGGTGGCATTGGCGATGCGCACGCCATCGACCAGCACCAGGCTTTGCGCGGCCTTGGTGCCACGGATAAAGATGCCCGGCAGGCTACCACGGCCACCGGTAGGTGCTACTTGCACGCCCGGCACGCGGGAGAGCAAGTCGGTGACGCTGGAGGGTTGCAGGCGGTCGATGTCGGTGCGGGTGAAAACCGTGTTGGCTGCACTGGTGGCTGTACGCGATTCGACCTGGCGGCTGGCGCTGATCAGCACGTCGGGGAGTTTGAGGGCGTCGTCGCGCTCAGCGGCCAGAAGGAATGTAGGGGCACAGAGAATCGTGGTACAGGCTAATTTTTTCATGGGCAGTTCCAAAGGATTTCCACAGCACTGTGCTGTCCCCGTAGGAGCGGGTTTACCCGCGAAAGGGCCGGGCCTGCAGGCCAATTTTCACCCGCCGTTCACCGTTGTTGCCGCTACCGTATTCGCGGGTAAACCCGCTCCTACAGTGAGCACACATCGGTGATCGGGCGCAGGCCGTCGTAGGAGCGGGTTCACCCGCGAAAGGGCCGGGCCTGCAGGCCAATTTTCACCCGCCGTTCACCGTTGTTGCCGCTACCGTATTCGCGGGTAAACCCGCTCCTACAGTGGGCACACATCGGTGATTGGGCGCAGGCCATCGTAGGAGCGGGTTCACCCGCGAAAGGGCCGGGCCTGCTGGCCAATTTTCACCAGTCGTTCACCGTTGCCGCCGCTACCGTATTCGCGGGTAAACCCGCTCCTACAGTGGGCACACATCGGTGATCGGGTGCAGTCCGTCGTAGGAGCGGGTTCACCTGCGAAAGGGCCGGTCCTGCTGGCCAATTTTCACCAGTCGTTCACCGTTGTCGCCGCTACCGTATTCGCGGGTAAACCTGCTCCTACAGTGGGCACACATAGGTGATCGGGCGCAGGCCGTCGTAGGAGCGGGTTCACCCGCGAAAGGGCCCTAGAGCCCGAGCCTGGCCATGCGGGCCTTCACCGAAGCCTCGATCCCGGCCGCATCCAGCCCGCACTCAGCCAGCATTTGCGCAGGCTTGGCATGCTCGACATAGATATCCGGCAGCCCCAGGTGCAGAAGCGGCTTGAGCACTGCCTGGCTGGCAAGGAACTCACCCACCGCAGCGCCCGCGCCACCCATGATGGCGTTTTCTTCAATGGTTACCAGCAGTTCATGGCTGCCTGCTAGCTCCAGCACCAGCGCCTCGTCCAGCGGCTTGACGAAGCGCATGTCGACCACCGTGGCGTTGATCTGTTCGGCCACTTGCATGGCCTCGGCCAGTTGTACGCCGAACACCAGCAAGGCCACTTTCTCGCCTTGGCGGCGGACCACACCCTTGCCGATCTCCAGTGGTTGCAGGTCACCGCTGATCGGCGCATTCGGGCCGGTACCACGCGGGTACCGTACAGCGGCCGGACCGTTGTACAGGTGGCCGGTGCTGAGCATCTTGCGCAGTTCGTTCTCGTCGCTGGGGGTCATCACCAGCATGCCCGGGATGCAGCGCAGGTACGACAGGTCGTAGCTGCCGGCGTGGGTCGGGCCGTCCTCGCCGACCAGGCCGGCGCGGTCGATGGCGAACAGCACGTCGAGGTTCTGCACCGCCACGTCGTGGATCAGCTGGTCGTAGGCGCGCTGCAGGAAGGTGGAGTAGATCGCCACCACCGGCTTGCTGCCCTCGCAGGCCATGCCGGCCGCCAGGGTCACGGCATGCTGCTCTGCGATCGCAACGTCGAAGTAGCGCTCAGGGTAGCGCTCGCTGAAGTCGACCAGGTCCGAGCCTTCCTTCATTGCCGGGGTAATGCCCACCAGGCGGTTGTCGGCGGCGGCCATGTCGCACAGCCACTGGCCGAACACTGCGGAGTATTTCGGACCGCTGGCTTTCTTCGGCGCAGCTGGCTTGTCGGCCGGCTCCAGCTTGGTAATGGCGTGATAGCCGATCGGGTCAATCTCGGCAGGGGCGAAGCCTTTGCCCTTCTTGGTCACCACATGCAGGAACTGCGGGCCCTTCAGGTCACGCATGTTGCGCAGGGTGGCGATCATGGTGGGCAGGTCGTGGCCGTCGATCGGGCCGATATAGTTCCAGCCCAGTTCTTCGAACAGTGTGCCTGGCACCAGCATGCCCTTGGCGTATTCCTCGGTGCGACGGGCAATTTCCCAGGCGCCTGGCAGTCGCGACAGCACTTTCTTGCTGCCTTCGCGCATGCTCGCGTAGGTGCGGCTGGAGAGGATCTTGGCCAGGTAGTTGGACAGGCCGCCGACGTTGCGCGAAATCGACATGTCGTTGTCGTTGAGGATCACCAGCATGTCGGCATTGACTTCCTGGGCGTGGTTCAACGCCTCGAACGCCATGCCGGCGGTCAGCGCGCCATCACCGATCACCGCGATCGACTTGCGTGCGCTGTTCTGCAGACGGGCAGCAATGGCCATGCCCAGCGCGGCGCTGATCGAGGTGCTGGAGTGGCCAACGCCAAAGGTGTCGTACTCGCTTTCGCTGCGGCGCGGGAAGGCCGCGATGCCGTCCTTCTGGCGCAGGCTGAGCATGCGGTTACGACGCCCGGTGAGGATCTTGTGCGGGTAGGCCTGGTGCCCTACGTCCCACACCAGCCGGTCGTCCGGGGTGTCGAACACGTAGTGCAGGGCGATGGTCAGCTCGATCACGCCCAGACCGGCACCAAAGTGCCCACCGGTCTGCCCGACGGTGTAGAGCAGTTCCTGGCGCAGTTCGTCGGCCAGCGTCTCCAGGTCGGCTTCGGCCAACCGGCGCAGGCCGGCAGGCGTGTCAGCGCGGTCGAGCAACGGCGTGACCGGGCGTTCGCGGGGGATCTCTTGAAACGTCGTGGGCATCAGGCGAGTCGTTATAGGTGTGTGAAGACGCGGCAGTTTACCCCATTGTGGGAAAAGTGCCCATTCGACCACAGGTTACGCGGTCCCCTGTGGGGGCGGGTTTACCCGTGAATGCGTCGGCAAATTCAAGATCGCATTCGCGGGTAACCCGCTCCTACAGGGATAGGTGAAGCTGTTTAGTTACGGCGTTCGACGATGTAACGCGCCAAGGCCCGCAGCGGTTCGGCCGTTTCGCCGAACCCTTGCAGTGCAGCCAGCGCCTGGTCGCGCAGTTCGATTGCATAGGCTTTGGCGGCTTCCAGGCCCAGCAGGGCCGGGTAGGTCGGTTTGTCACGCGCTATGTCTGCACCTTGGCGTTTGCCCAAGGTAGCAGTGTCGCTTTCCACGTCGAGGATGTCGTCCTGCACCTGGAATGCAAGGCCAATGGCCTGTGCATAAGTCTGCAGGGCATCCAGCTGCGCCTGTTCGGCACGGGCACTGGCCAGGGCGCCGAGGCGTACGCTGGCTTCGATCAGCGCGCCGGTCTTGTGCCGGTGCATGAACTCCAGCGCCTGCTGGTCCAGCTTCTGGCCCACCGAACCGAGATCGATCGCCTGGCCGCCAACCATGCCGGCCGGGCCGGCAGCTTTGGCCAGTACCTGAACCATGGCCAGGCGAATGCTGTCGATCTGAGGGCTCAGGCATGGGTCGAGCAGGGCACTGAAAGCCAGGCTCTGCAAACCGTCGCCCGCGAGGATTGCGCACGCTTCGTCAAACGCCTTGTGGGTGGTCGGCTGGCCGCGACGCAGGTCGTCGTCGTCCATGGCCGGGAGGTCGTCATGCACCAGCGAGTAAGCATGGATCAGCTCTACCGCGCAGGCTGCGCCGTTGGCTTGTTCGGCCGGGGCGCCCAAGGCTTCGCAGGCCGCATAGGCCAACAGCGGGCGCACGCGTTTGCCGCCGTTCATCACGCTGTAGCGCATGGCGGCGTAGAGGCGTTCCAGCTCTTTGCTCGGGGCGATGAACAGCGGTTCGAGGGCTGCGTCGACTCGGGCCTGGCAACTGGCCTGGTAGGTGCCAATCATGCTTCCGGCTCCGCGTCGAAGGGCTGGGCAGCCAGTTCACCGTCGCGCTCCAGCAGAATTTGCACCTTCTGTTCGGCCTGGGCCAGGGCGCCCTGGCAGTCACGGGTCAGGGCGATGCCTTGTTCAAAGGCGGCCAGCGACTCTTCCAGCGACAACTCGCCGTTCTCCAGGCGCTCGACCAGTGCTTGCAGGTCTGCGAGGGATTGCTCGAAATCGAGGGAGGCTTTTTTGCGGGCCATGGCGACTGTCTCGGTGGCATTCAGAACGGCGCGACACTAGCAGAGCGGGGCGGGGGGAGCAAACTTCCGGCAACTGCATCGGCTGATGCAGACCGATGGAGGAGCGGCCCTGTGTCGCGAAAGGGCCGCTCACACAAGGACCGCAAAGCGTCCCGGTTCGGTGGATCAGGCCGGCTCTGCTTCCCGTTCCAGCATCGCCTCACGGTACCGCGCCAGCTCCTCGATGGTCAGCACCGGCAAATTGTACTGCCGTGCATATACCGCTACCTGCTCACCACGGGCCATGCTGCCATCGGGGTTCATCAACTCGCACAGCACCGCCGCCGGGCGCAGGCCGGCCAGGCGCGCCAGGTCTACCGAACCTTCGGTGTGCCCACGGCGGGTCAGCACACCGCCATTGCGGGCGCGCAGCGGAAAAACATGCCCCGGGCTGACGATATGGCGCTGTTCGGCGCTGGAACGCAGTGCTGCGTCAATGGTGGTGATGCGGTCTTGGGCGCTAACCCCGGTGGTGATACCTTCGGCTGCCTCGATGGTGACGGTGAAACCGGTGCCGTGGCGGGCCTGGTTGTTCTGCACCATGGGCGCCAGTTGCAGTTCGTCGACGGTGGCTTCGTCCAGGCACAGGCAGACGATGCCGCTGCAATCGCGAATCATCATGGCCATGGTCTGCAGCGTAATGTTCTCGGCGGCGGCAATGATGTCCGCTTCGTCCTCGCGGTCGTCATAGTCGAGCAACAGTACAGGGCGCCCGGCCTGGAAGGCGGCGATGGCGGCGGAAACAGTGGGAAATTGCGTGTGGTGCTGGGTGAACATGAAACGCTCCTCGTGAATGATCGATGAACGTCTCGGGGCGAACAAAATGCGCGCGCAAGGGCGCCCGGATGGCCCCTGCATGACGCCTTCTTTCATCCGGACTATGACCGTCGGCTCTGGAGTTGCACCAGATCTGCTGACCCCCGACATGGTCGGGGCGCTCGCGGGCTCATCTTTCGATTTACCGCCGGTGGGGACTTACACCCCGCCCTGAAGACCGACCAAGCATACAGCACAGGGCCACCCCAGTGGCAACCCGCGGTTCTACTACCTTCGACGAGACTTGCAGCAGTAACCATCTACCCCTTTGCACTTGCCGCAGCGCTTACCTTCGTGACGGTCACATTGGCAAACCTAGGAAACGAACCGTCATGTCCTCTCTCTATCCTTTTACCGATACCGATCTCCATCTCGCATTCAGAAAGGTCGTCGACACTTTGTTCGACAAGAAGCGCGACTACGTCGACGGCGTGCTCAAGCCCAAAATGCTCATCATTGCCGGTACACAAGGCTCGGGTAAGACGTACTTGCTGGAAAACACGCTGCTGAAGAGCGGGCGCTACGACAATTATGTTCGCCTTTACGAAACCCATTTTCGTGAACTGCACCCTCATTATCGGGCGATGGAAGACAAAGGCGTGCTGCATGTCTATGAGCATACCGAGTCGTTCATCTGGCGGCTGGGGGCCATGATTTGCACGTATGCGATGGAAAACAAATACAACATCATCATGGAAACCGCGCTCGACAGCCCTCATTTCGCTGATTTTCCACCTGAAGCTGCCCGGCAGGGCTATCAGAGCGAGGTCCATCTGATAGCGTGTCAGAAAGAGTTCAGCCACTGGTCGACCCTGGACCGTGTGGTCAACAGCGTTGGCAATCATGAGATCGAGCGTGTGGTCAGCCTGACGCAGATCGAAGAGGCGCAAATCAATGGCAGGTCCATCATCGATGCTTTCGAAAACGCCTGTATCGAGGTACCGGGTTCCGAAATCGTGATCTATCGACGTGGCCTGGAGACGGAAAAGAACAGCCTGCCGGTCTGTCACAGCACCTGTCCTGAAAAAGGGCTCCTCGTGCCCCAGCAGACCTACCAGGGCAGAGCATTCTTCCGCGGGGCAGACCTGAAGATCAACTTCAAGGTCCAGCGCAGTCCCCAGGCCGATTTCCCCTGTTCCTATATTCAGTATGCGCAGGTGGTGCATGCCGGCCTGCTGGGTTCGGAACACCGTCGGGCGATGGCCGAACTCAATTGCAAAACCCCCGGCCAGGCTCAGAGGCTGATGTCGCAGTTGCCTGTCGATGTCTACCGCGAGCTGTGCCTGTACGTGCTCAAGTACGCGCAACGTTGAGCCGGGCAGGCACAGGGCTGGTCACTGGCCAGACATGCCTTCGATCACCCTGCGCAGGGAGGCGCCCAGCATGGGCCCATGCCCCAGACCCTCGAAGCGCTCAAAGCGCACGTCGAGGCCTTTGATCGCGGCCAGATCTGCCGCCAGTTGGCGCGCAGGCAACTCGTCGTTCTCGTGCGGCGAACCATGCGGGCTGGCGGGCTCCTGCCCGCCGCGCATCAGCAACAGGTGCGGGCGCGCCTCCCCCAGGCGTGAGGAAAGTCCTTGCGCCTCCCGGACAATCACACCATCGCGCCACCACAGTGACGGGCTGGCAGCAGCGTAAAGGCTGAATTCGCCGGGGCAGGTAAACAGTGCGTGAAGCACAGCCAGGCCACCATAGGAGTGCCCCCACAGCGTCTGTCGTTGCGGATCGATCGGCGCCACAGCCGACACCATCGTGCGCATGCGCCCGGTCAGAAGCTTCAGGAACGCATCGACCCCGCCGCTGGGCTGGCCGGTCAGCGGATCACGCTGCTGCACCTGCTCCGGCAGCGCCGGGGTGTAGTCCAGCGTGCGGCCGGCCCTGTCGATGCGCAGTTCGGTCCGGTAACCCACCGCCACCAGCAGGGGCGCCTGGCCCGCGGCGAGCCTGTCCAGTTGCTGCTGATCCAGCGTCCCCAGTGCAGCATTCCCATCGAGCATCCACAGCACCGGGTACCCCGATGCTGGCGCTGGACGATTCGGCTTGCCAACCCACAGGCGGTAGTGACGCAGGCCATCGGCCGAGTCCAGATCAAGCTGGCTGAAGTGATAGGCCAGGTCCTGGCGCTGTAACACCGACGTGTCCATCTTCTGGTCATGCTCGGGCTGGGCCAGGACAAGAGGGGCCGCCAGGGCAAGTGCCAAGGCCAGCATCAGGGTCTTCTTGCTCATCGGGCGTCTCGTCAGGGCTTTGCAAGGAGCGCAAGGCTTGAGCGCCCAGATGATAACCAGTCCCGATCGAGCGTAAAGCGCATTAACTTTCTAAACAGTCTCAGGCCGCAGGCAAGGTCATGTGCAGGCACAGGCCCGGGTGCCCATTGCTGGCCCACAACCGCCCGCCTTGCAGTTCGATGGCGCGGCGGGCGATAGCCAGGCCCAGGCCGAAGCCTGCGCCACTGTCGGCCAGGCGCTGGTAGGGCTTGAAAATGCGCTCAAGGTCGGTATCCGGTACGCCTGGCCCTTGGTCGCTCAGGCGCAGGTGCCAGCATGCGCCCTCGCGCCAGCCATCAAGGCTGACCCGGCCTTCGGTCGGCGAGTGGCGAATGGCATTGCGCAACAGGTTTTCCAGGGCCTGGGCCAGACTGTCCAGATGGGCCTGCAGCAGGCAGTCAGTGCCAAGTGAACACGGCAGGCGCGCACGGTCCCAGCCGCTTTCGAAACAGACGTCCTCGCACAGGGCTTCCCACACGGAAAGCACCAATACCGGCTCGGTCGACAGGCTGGGTTGTTCGGTGTCCATCCACGCCAGGTCGAGGGTGTTTTCCAGCAACTTCTGCATGTCGGCCACCTCACGGTCCAGGCGCTCGCGCAACTGCGGCGGTGGCAAGTCGCTGTCATGGGCGATGCGCAGCCGCGCCAGCGGCGTGCGCAGTTCGTGAGACAGCGTGCGCAACAGCAGGCGCTGTTGCTCAAGGCTCTGGCGCAGGCGCCCGGCCATGTGCTCGAAGGCCTGAGCCAGTTCGCCCAGCTCATCACGGCGTTGCTGCAGGGGCAGGGCGGGGCTGTCAAGGTCATCGGCCCGCAGGGCGTCGGCGCGGTCGCGCAGGCGGTTCAGCGGCACGACAAGGTGCCGGTATAGCGCAAGGCCCAGCAGCAGGGCCAGCAGCGCGGGGGCAACGCCATGAGTCACCACATGGGTCCAGGGTGTCAGGCCTGTGGGTAGCAGCCGTTCGGGCAGTTGCAGCACCAGGCGGCCATGCTCGGGGTGTTGCGGAAATTCGATGCTGACGTATGGCAATTCATCCTGCAGGCGCCGGCTCATCGGCCAGTCGAGCTTGCGCATGAATGTCAGGTGGCTGGCTTCCTCGGCGCTCAGCGGGGTGGTGCCAAGGCTCTGAAGGTGTGGACCTATCACGGCCACCCAGGTGTCCTCGGCCAGTGCCACCTGCTTGCGCCAGGCTTCGGTGCCGGCTGCGCCGTCCTGCTCCCACGCCTGTTCGGCCTGTTGAGCATAACGCGCCAGGTAGTCCTGGTCGGCCTGGGACAGAAAATAGGTACTGCGTTCCACCGAAAGGCCCCAGGTCCAGATGAGCCAGATCAGCAACAGGCAGAAGCTGACTTGCAGCAAGGCCAGTTTCCACAGCAACGGGTGGCGACGCATCAGGTCTGCTCCGTGTCGACCAGGATGTACCCTTGGCCACGCACGGCCTGGATCTGCAGGTGCTGGGCGTTGATGTCGGCCAGTTTGCGGCGCAGGTTGCACACATGCACATCCAGGCCTCGGTCCAGTCGGGTATAGGCCCTGTGCAGCACGGTCTGGTACAGGAAGGGCTTGCTCAACGCTTCGTCGGGGTGGGCCAGCAGCGTGACCAGCAAGCGGAATTCGGAAGCGGTAAGGCCAGCGGCGTTGCCGTTGTGGATAACGTCCTGGCGGTCGTGGTCCAGCATCACCTCCCCCACGTCGGGACGCAGCGCCGTACCACGATCGAATGCCACGCGACGCAGCAAGGCATCTACCCGTGCGTCCAGCTCTGCCAGGCTGAAGGGCTTGGGCAGGTAGTCGTCTGCACCACGGGTGAAGCCGCTGATGCGATCCTGCTCGGCCCCTAGTGCCGACATCAGCATGACCGGCACGGCCTGCTGGCGGCGCAGGGCGTCGAGCAGGCTGAGGCCGTCGATGCCTGGCAGCATGATGTCCAGCAGCACCAGTTCAAACTGCGATTGCTGTATGGCATTCAGGGCCTGGGTGCCGCTGGCGCAGGCGTGCACCTGGAAACCGCGGTTGCGGAAATGACGGTCCAGGTCCTGAAGCAGGCGTGGGTCGTCTTCGGCAAGGAGAAGTGAGGTGGGCACGGCGAGCCTTGATGAGAACTTTTATCAGTTGCGAATCATCCCACTGGCTGCAGGGAAAGGGCAACGGCTTGATGTGTTAAGAAGGTTAATCCTGCTGCACCCTGGTTTTCGCTCCGGTATCGTTCGCAAAAAGCAACTTGTTTCGTTTGCGATTCAATATCATTTGGGCGAAGGGTGTGTCATGACCGGTTTCAAAAGTGTGGGCAGCTTACAGCGGGTTCGGGGATGGCTGGCGCTGGGGTTGCTGGCGCCGTTTTCTTTATCGGCAGTGGCCGAAACGGTAGCGGCCCAGGTGGCGGCCGAAGACAACTCGCTTGATCTGCCTGCATTGACCATCGAAGGCAACCGCCTGTACGACATGCTGCCTTCGGAAGAAACCGGCGGTTACAGCGTCGACGCCGCTACCGTGGGCACCAAGACGCCGGCAGCGCTCAAGGACATCCCGCAGTCGATCACCGTCTACACCCAGGACTACGTCAAGGATCGCCAGTTCGTGCACCTGGATGACCTGGCCAAGTACACCGCTGGCCTGCGCACCCTGACCAATGACAGCGGCCGCTCGTCGATCTACGCCCGTGGCTACGAGTACAGCGAGTTCAATATCGACGGCCTGCCGGCGCCCATGGCCAGCATCTTCGGTACTGTCCCGTCGTTGGCGGCGTTCGATCGCGTCGAAATCATGCGCGGGCCGGCCGGGCTGTTCAGCAGTACCAGCGAGCTGGGTGGCATCGTCAACATGGTGCGCAAGCGCCCGACCGCCGAGTTTCAGGGGCATATCGAAGGCAGCTACGGCACCTGGGACACCAATCATGAGGAAATCGACCTGAGCGGGCCGCTGGACGAGGCCGGTCGCGTGCGCGGGCGCTTCATCGCATCCCGTGACGACACCAATGGTGAAGTGGACTACAACGCCAACACCAGCAACACCTACTACGGTGCGCTGGACATCGACCTGGACGACGCCACCACTCTGTCGTTCGGCCTGATGCATGAAGTGAAGAACATCACCCCGCACAACGGCTACCCGGCCACGTTGTCCGGCGAGGTGCCCGACTTCAGCCATTCGCGTTTCCTGGGCGCCGACTGGAACTACTTCGACGGCAAGACCACCGACTTGGTCGCCGAGCTGACACACCGCTTCGACAATGGCGGTTACGGCCGTGTCGCGGCTCGTGGCTCGCACCGCGACACCAACTATCTGTACGCCTTCACTGCAACCAATGCCACCACAGGCGCCAACTCCGAGCGCGCCAGCGCCCGTGATTTCACGCAAGACACTTATTCGCTGGACGCCAGCTACAGCCAGCCGTTCGAGACCTTCGGGCAGGTAAGCGAGTTTGTGGTCGGGAGTGACTACAAGAACTACGACACCGAGTACCTCAACGGCACCACCAATCTCGGCGCGATCAACGTGAATACTTACTCGCCGAAGCAGTTCGCCAAGCCGTCGCCCAACTACAGCACCGAGACCGGCATGCAGGAAGAGGAGTACGGCCTGTACTCCAAAGTGACCTTCCGCCCGGTGGAACGCCTGGCGCTGATTGCCGGTGGCCGCTTCAGCTGGTATCGCGGTGACTTCTACACCACCACCCTTAGCAGCGGCGCCACCACCAATGACAGCAAGCGCGTCGACGGCCACTTCACCCCTTATGGTGGCCTGGTCTATGACCTGACCGACAACCACGCGCTGTACGCCAGCTATTCGCAGGTGTTCAAGCCGCAGTCCGACACCGACAGCAATGGTCGGGTGCTGAAACCGCGTGAAGGCGAGCAGTACGAGTTCGGCCTCAAGAGCAGCTACTTTGGCGGCGACTTGAATACGCGCTTCTCGGTATTCCGCCTGACCGACAAGAACCGCGCTACCACCGTGTACGATGCTGATGGTGTGGCCACCACCGACTCCGTTGCATCCGGTAAGACCCGCGTGAAGGGCGCGGAAGTGGAAGTGAGCGGCAAGCTGACGCCAAACTGGGAACTGCTGGCTGGCTACACGTGGATGGAGACCGAAACCGTCAAGGGGGACGCCGAAACCACGTTCTTCATCATGCCGCGCAACCAGGCTTCGCTTTGGAGCAAGTACACCATCAGCCAAGGGCCGCTGACTGGCTTGGCCGTGGGTGGCGGTATATCGGCGATGAGCAACTTCCATTCCGAGAGTGGCGGCGTGCGTATCGATGCACCCGGCTATGCCACGGTGGATGCGATGCTGTCTTACCCGGTGACTTCGAAGCTGACGGCCACCCTCAACGTCAACAACCTGTTCGACCGGGACTACCTGTCGCGGGTGGGGTCTACCTCGACGTTCAACTTCTACGGGCCATCGCGCAGCATGATGGTTGGGGCGCGGTATGACTTCTGACGAAGTCTGTGGCTGCTAGGTGCGCCGTAAAACAAGGCCGCGCCGGCAAAGGGCGCGGCCTTCAGGCTGAATGATGAGAAACGTGGGAGCGTATCTGCATCCTCGGGTATCAGGGCCATAAAGTTGTGAGGCCGCGTGTTAATAAGTAGCGTGCTTTTAATTCAAGAAAATTAAATCTACGCGGGGTGCCATTGATGCTTTATTTCCTGCCATTGGGTGTCTGACAACCACTTGTCTGCCACCGGAAAGAAAATATTCTCCTCGGCATCCATATGGTCATAATATTTCTTGATGAAGTCTTCGATCGTGTCGGCGATTACTCTCGCTTCTTGCGTTGACTGCTCCAACATCTTGAGCTGTCCGGCAATTCGCTTGAAGGCTTTATGATCTTGCTCGATAGCCATGACCCGTTGGTGAATCGGTGCGTCGGTTGCCAGCAAGGCCAGCCGAATAAGCTCTTCATTTTCATGGTGGTGTCGCTCTGCATCACCATGCAAGGCTTCCAGCTGCTTAAACAACAGCTTGCAGTCATCGGCACCCGCGGATCCGTGCCTTATCCTCTCCAGTAACTCTTTGATCTGAGTAATTTTGGTAGCCACCTCATGATGATAGGCGTGCAGCTCTTTCAACATGGCGTTCATGCTAAGTCCTCATCACTACACCAAGCCGTTACAGATTAAATATTATTATTAAGCAATCTCCAAGGATAGCTGCACGTGTCGGCCTACATCTAATCTTTTAATTATAGTCTAGTGCGAAACGCTCACCTTCAAAAAAGCCGCCCCCTTGGAAGATTTCGAAATATCAATTTGATGTCTCTATGCATTGCAAGAAGACGCAGGCACACCAGGATCGCTTGCGTGCTGTCCTTGAACAGCGGGGGGCTGAGCACAACAGGAGGTGCAAGGGGCTGCGTGCTATGCACGTAGGTCGGGGGTGGATACCCGCGGATTGTGACTGCTGTTTTTAAAGGCTTGTTAAATTAAGAAGCCGGCTTATGGTTGGTTTTTAAAAACTATTCATATGATTAGTATTGGTTTTTAACCTTTTTAAAGCGTTGAAACCCGCCACTTTTGGGTCGTTTTTGACCGGCTTTTTCTGCGACTTATGACGGCTGATTCATGGGAGGATCGTAATCAGCCTTCATGGGTATGCTCCGCACCATCACGGTGAATAGGCTTCTTCTGAGCCGGCTTTGAGTGGTGATCACTGCCGGTTTCGTCATGGCCGTGGTGTTCAGGTGCGGGCTCTGGTGATGGTGATTCGGGATGGTGTGCCTCTGCATGTCCCCTGTCATGATGATCTTTCCCCGAGACTGCCTCTGCAGGGTGATTGGGCACGTTGTCGCCGTGTTGGCCTTCATGGCTGTGCATTTCACTTTCACCTCCACCATGCTGGTGACCGCCACTGATCGCTACCATCGCGTTGTACTGTTGGGCGTTCATCTGGGGTAGTTGATCCAGAAATGCAACGAGTCCCCAGATGTACTCATCGCCCATGCTCTTGCCCCAGGCAGGCATGCCAGAGGCTTTGATGCCGTGCTTGATGGTCCAGAATGCTACGGCGGGTTTACCACCGACCCCAAGCTTGCCAAGGTTGGGAGGAGACGGATAAAGCGCCTGGCTGAGCTCTGTTTTCTCGACGCCAGGGGCAAGATGGCAACCGATGCACATGGCGTTGTAGTTGCCGGCGCCGACACGAATCAGGTTTTCATCCTTGAGGTTCGGTACCTCGATGTTTCTTGCGCGTACCTCAATGGAGCGATCCCGAGCCATGACCAGAAATGCATGCACTGCAGGGAAATGCGGATCGTCAGCGCCGACGTTGACCAGGCCAAGGTAAGCTGCACCCAATACCCCTGCACTGGCGGCGGCACCCGCTACTACGAGCGTTGTAATTGTTCTTTTCATGTAAGGCTCTCAAAACCACATGCGGATACCGGCAACGAAACGCGCTTCATCCACATCCCCACCCTCATCGCGGATGAAGTCTGCGGTCTTGCCGTAGGAGCGGCTCCAGGTGACGCCTATGTAGGGTGCGAACTGACGGACGATTTCATACCGTAGCCGCAGTCCGACTTCGGTATTCGCGAGGCCGGAACCTACGTCGCGCGCGGAATCGTTCTTGCCATAGAAATTGGCTTCAACTGTTGGCTGCAGGACGAGGCGATTAGTCAGGAGAATGTCGTAGTCGCCTTCCAGGCGAGCGGCGGTCTGACCGTTTTCACCGATGAATGCAGTGGCTTCGGCTTCGAAGTCGTAAAGTGCCATACCCTGAATACCGAACGCCGCCCAGGTCTGGGGGGATTCGGGTTTGAAGTCCTGGCGCACCCCGGCAACCACATCCCACCAGGGGCTTATAGAACGGCCATAGAGGACTTGCAACTCGGCATCTTCAGTGACGCCGTTAGTGCGTTCACCTTCGGAGCGGAGCCAGAGCCGGTTGATATCGCCGCCTATCCAGCCAGAAGCGTCCCACGACAGCGCACTGCCGTCGTCTGCGTCCTGATACTCCAGTTGATCCAGCAAGAAGAAGCTGTTGATCGCGCTGTCGTGCATCTGATGCCCGCCCAGTGGGGGGAAGGCCGCTTGGCGGTCCGCGTCCGTTAGTTCGGGAATCGGGGTACGGCTGCTGGTCGCAGGCTCGCCAGAGCCATGGTTCATCGTAGAGTGATCCATCGCCCCATGGTCCATGCCTGGCATCGAGTCATGCGACGGGGCCCTGCCCATTTTCATGGACCCGTGCCCCATTGCCGAATGGTCCATTTCGTCAGCGGCAAAGCTGGGCACAGCGCCTAGCATGCCGGCTGAAAGGGTCAAGGCCAGCAGCGATGGTCGCGCCAGGCTATTGGCCATCTTTCCCTGCCTTAGCTTTGTCGCTGCCATGTGATTCCATCATTTTTTTGTGGTCCATGCCCTTCATCGAGTCATGGTCCATACCCATCATGGATTCATGATCCATGCCCTTCATCGAGTCATGGTCCATACCCATCATGGATCCATGATCCATGCCCTGGGAACCTTTGCCTTTCGTAGCATCGGCAGTTTTCTGGGCGTGCTGCTCATGGTCATCGCTGGACCACGACAACGGGGCATAAATAGCAAACAGGCCAGCCATCGCAGCGGAGAGGAAAAACGTGCTTCGTTTCATTGGTTTGCTCATCTCGGATCTCCCGTTCATTCGTCCACACGGACTTCTCGGAACATGCCCGTTTCCATATGGAACATGAGGTGACAGTGATAGGCCCAACGCCCCAAAGCATCCGCAGTTACGCGATAGCTTCGTTTTGAGCCTGGTGGCATGTCGATGGTGTGTTTTCGAACCATGAAGTTGCCGTTCTCATCCTCCAGGTCGCTCCACATGCCATGAAGGTGGATGGGGTGAGTCATCATGGTGTCGTTAATCAAGGTGATACGAAGGCGCTCTCCGTACTTGAGGCGCAGGGGGGCGGCATCGGAAAACTTGATGCCGTCGAAGGACCAGGCGAATTTCTCCATGTGACCCGTCAGGTGCAGCTCGATTTTCCGGCTAGGCTCTCGTCCATCTGGGTCGATGAAGGTGCTCCGCAGGTCTGCATAGGTCAGGACGCGGCGGCCGTTGTTACGTAGCCCGATGCCCGGGTCATCCAATTTTGCCGTCGGGGTCATCGTCTGCATGTCGACCAATGGGTTGTTGAGCTCTGAGTCTGGATGACTCTGCATTTCCTTACTCATGCCGGCCATGCTGCCGTGGTCCATGCCAGCCATCTTGCTGTGATCCATGCCGGCCATGCTGCCGTGGTCCGTGCCAGCCATTTTGCTGTGATCCATGCCAGCCATTTTGCTGTGATCCATGCCGGCCATGCTGCTGTGGTCCATGCCAGCCATCTTGCTGTGATCCATGCCGGCCATGCTGCCGTGGTCCATGCCAGCCATCTTGCTGTGATCCATGCCGGCCATGCTGCTGTGGTCCATGCCAGCCATTTTGCTGTGATCCATGCCGGCCATGCTGCTGTGGTCCATGCCCATATCATTCATGGAAATGAGGGGGCGTGGGTCAACGGTTGGAACAGCAGCTTGCAAGCCTTCACGGATGGCCAGGGTGCCCCTGGAAAAGCCCGTACGGTCCATGGATTGAGCGAAGATGGTGTATGCCTGTTCGTCTTCTGGCTCAACAATGACATCGTAGGTTTCGGCTACTGCGATACGGAACTCGTCGACCGAGACCGGATGGACATACTGCCCATCTGCTGCAACCACTGTCATTTTCAGGCCAGGAATGCGTACATCGAAATAAGTCATGGCGGAGCCGTTGATGAACCGAAGCCGGATTTTCTCGCCAGGCTTGAAAACACCCGTCCAATTTCCATCCGGAGCCTGGCCGTTCATGAGGTAGGTGTAGGTATACCCGCTCACATCCGCGAGATCAGTGGGGCTCATCTTCATCTCGGCCCACATCTTGCGATCGGCCATCGCAGCAGACCAGCCCATTTCGCTTACGTCGTTGACGAAGTCACCCACGGTCCGCTTGTGGAAGTTGTAGTAGTCAGACTGCTTCTTAAGCTTGGATAGAACGTGGGCAGGGTCCTCATCCGTCCAGTCGCTTAGCATAACCACGTAATCCCGGTCATAGGCGAAAGGCTCGGGTTCTTTCGCGTCGATGACCAGTGCGCCATACACCCCGACTTGCTCCTGGAAGCCAGAGTGGCTGTGGTACCAGTAGGTGCCGTTTTGATGGAGTTTGAACTTGTACTCATACATGCCATCTGGTGCGATGCCATGGAAGCTCAGGCCTGGGACACCGTCCATGTTCGCCGGCAGGATGATGCCGTGCCAGTGGATCGAGGTGTCCTGTTTCAAGCGGTTGCGCACACGAAGCGTAACGATATCGCCTTCACGCCACCGAAGCGTTGGGCCAGGTACAGAACCATTGATTGCCATGGCTGTCCGTTTTGCACCTGTGATATTCACCGGCAGTTCACCGATGTAGAGATCAAAGTCGGTGCCCGTCAGCACATTCGGCTGGCCAGGACTGGTCAACGCCCACACTGGCATGCGCCACATGCCCAACCCGCCGAGTATTCCGGTAGCAGCCAGGCCTTTGACGAAGGAGCGTCTGGTGGTTTTACTTTGCATGCCGTTGCGCCCACTCATATGGATTGCTGGTGTCCAGGCTGCTGGATGTAGCAACCTACGGTTTCAATAGCGCTCCCATCAGCCTCGACGACGTTCAAAAGAGCACAAGCTTTACGGGGGAAAGAAGCTCGACGCTGCCATCGTTTTGATGCTGGGGTAATTACATTTTTGGAAGCGCGTCTCAGCAACTCGTGTGCCGGTTTGCTTGCCTTCCTAATCAAGCGGACAGGCCTGATGGCGCTATGCTCAAGGACAATCTAGCTACCTGATGCTGTCAGATAACTGAGCCCGACATTACTTTTCTGTCAGCTTCCCGTGGGTTGCGTTACTTGCTGCAAACTGAAAGGGCCAAGAGCAGGGGGCAATTTCTTCATTGCGAGTAATGGGCAGGGCTTCTCCTTGGCGCAACGGGTAAAGAAGACCGAGTAACCTCGTACCAAGGAACAGCACTTCGCTTGCGCCTCAATACGCAATCACTCACAAACTACGATGAAATGCTGACGCGATTCCGTCGTGTATCACGCTGCTCGACAGTTCTGGGGTGATCAAGCTATTGAGCCGTCAATGGCTTCGACGATGCTATCCCGAGATTTTCAGGCCAAGTGAGAAATAGCTTGCCTTCATTCTCATGCCGACTTGGCACAGATAGATGCGGGGGATGTGCTTTGACAGAGCATGGGCTGACCTTGGCCTAGCACAAATTCTCTTTTACTTCAGAGGGTTAGGAATTAAAAAGCCGGCTTGTGGCCGGCTTCTCGGGGACGCTTCCGACTAATTTATGGTAAGTCGCAATCGCCTTAACTGTGTGGCCATCAAGGGCCTGAAAGAGATGGCAGATGCCCGTGTGGGATATCGCCGAGCCCTCTGGAACGCGGCTCGCGCCGGTCGGGGCTTAATGTGCGGCGTAGCATACAAGGGCGGGCGCAGGATGCCCAGCAAAAAATTGCCCAGGGCGCTTCAACTGGGCCGCTGCTGGCGGAAATGTGACCAGTGGAACACCCAGCCAAGAATTTCCAGGCCCTGCGCCTGACGCTGGGCAGCGGTGTAGCGTTCGACCGTGTAGTTGCGCCGGTCATGGCTGTGCAGGTACAGGGTGTCGTGCGGGCCAAGACTGAGGTTGTTTACCCTGAGCATGCCGTTTTGCAGCAGGGCATAGGTTTCGCCCTCGACCACCCGGGTCATGCCCAGATCAATGGCCAGGGTAGCTTCCAGGGGAATCAGCGGGAGCATGTTGCTGGCCGGCATTGCCAGGCAGATTGCGTTGCCGGCTTGCACACCCAAACCCTTCAGGGCTTTTGCCGGCAAGCGCAGGTGCTTGCTGCTCACTGGCGACAGCAAGCCGTTGCTCACTTCGTAGTAGGGCACCTTCAATAACCGGCCACGATGGCCCGACAGCGGGGTAAGCGGGTTGGCGGGCACTGGCCGTGGAAGGCCGTTGCGCAGGAGTGGATTGGGGTGTTTGGGGCCTTCACCGGTGCGCAGCCAACGTCGGTGCACACAGAACAGATCGGCCAGTTCGTCCAGCCGGGCCAAAGGTACACCGCGTTTGAACCAGTTGTTGACGTGCTGTGCTGTGACGCTGCGCTGGGCGGCGAAATCGGAAGGGGTTAGGCCACATTCTTGGAGCAGGGCCCTGAGGCGGTCGCCGGAAGTGTTCATGGCGGCGAGTGTAGCGGCGAATTGCCAGACAGGATATGAACCGGATGTTGACGGGGTTTGTATGAAAAGTGGTTGTTTGTAAGGCTCTGGTGTAGGACGGCGTAGGATTTATTACCAGTAATGTGCGTACTGCCCATTCCTGCATAAAAAAACCCCGCCTAAGCGGGGTTTCTCCTGCAATCGGAATCAGCCCTTGTAGGCAGCGACCGATTTGGTGATCGCGGCACGGGCGGCGTCGGCGCCTTCCCAGCCTTCGATCTTGACCCACTTGCCCTTCTCGAGATCTTTGTAGTTGGCAAAGAAGTGCTCGATCTGCTGGATCAGCAGGGCTGGCAGGTCGGTGTATTCCTTGACGTCAACGTACAGCTGCGACAGCTTGTCGTGAGGAACAGCGATGACCTTGGCGTCGCCGCCACCGTCGTCGGTCATGTTCAGCACGCCAACCGGACGGGCGCGGATAACCGAGCCTGGGGCCACTGGGTAAGGGGTAACCACCAGCACGTCCAGCGGGTCACCGTCGTCAGCCAGGGTGTTCGGGATGAAGCCATAGTTGGCTGGGTAGAACATTGGGGTAGCCATGAAACGGTCGACGAACAGCGTGTCGCTGTCCTTGTCGATTTCGTATTTGATCGGCGCGTGGTTGGCCGGGATCTCGATGGCGACGTAGATGTCGTTCGGCAGGTCTTTGCCCGCCGGAATCTTGCTGTAGCTCATTGGGCAGTGCCCCCGTGTTTGACCAAAAAGTGGCGGCGATTATAGGCACATTCTGCCGGGGCATGCCACGCTTGGCCTGATGTGCGGGCCCGTCAGGCGTGGCTTTCGCGGTACTCGGGGTGTTCCGCCTGCAGCTGGCACAGGCGCGCCAGCGGGTCCTGGCGGTAGAACAGCGACAACTGGCGGTAGACCTGTGGATAAGCCTGATGAAGCAGGTCAGGGGCACTAAAGAAGTACTCGCTGGTAACGGCAAAGAACTCTGCCGGGTTTTCCGCAGCATAGGGGTCGATGGCAGTTTCGGCGTCGGGGTTGGCGTCCAGTTGCTGGTTGAGGTCGTCGTACGCCTGCTGCATGGCGCTTGCCCACTCATCAACGGGCATGCCGCTGTGCAGCGGTGGCAGGCCGTTGGCATCGCCGTTGAGCATGTCGAGCTTGTGCGCCAGCTCATGGATGACCAGGTTGTAAGCCTCCCAGCCACCACTGGCCTGCACGCCGTTCCAGGCCAGGATGATCGGCCCCTGCTGCCAGGCCTCGCCGCTGTGTTCGCCGTCCCACACATGCTCCACGCCACTGGCATCGCGGTGGCGCTGGGGGCTCTTGAAGTCGTCGGGGTACAGGATGATTTCGTGGAAGCCTTGGTACCAGTTCAGCTCACCCAGGTGAAGCAGGGGTAACTGTGCCTGGGCAGCCAGCAACAGGCGCTGTTCGTCGTCCAGCTCGACACCGGGCAGGCAGGTGAGGTGCTTGTCGAGCAGGAACAGGATGCAGGCTTCGCGCAGCCAGCGGTCTTCAGCGTCGCTGATGCCGTCCAGCATCGGCAGCCGCTCGCGTACGGCCTGCCATTGCTGTGGCGTGATCGGGTAACGCGCCAGAGTACGCTTGCGCCGCCAGGCGCTGAATGACCACATGCCGTTTGTTCTTTACCTGTTCAGTGAGCCTTGGCCGTACGGCCCAGGCGCCCACGCAGCAAGCCGAGAATCATCGGCACCAGCGACAGGATGATGATGCCCACCACCATCAGCGACAGGTGCTGCTTGATGAACGGCACGTTGCCGAAAAAGTAGCCCAAGGTGACCAGGCCGCCGACCCAAAGCAGCGAACCGGCAACGCTGAAGCCGAGGAAGCGTGGATAGTGCATGTGAGCGATGCCCGCGACGAACGGTGCGAAGGTGCGCAAGATGGGCAGGAAGCGCGCCATGGTCACGGTCTTGCCGCCATGGCGTTCATAGAAATCGTGGGTACGCTGCAGGTAGTCGCGGCGGAAGATCTTGGAGTTGGGGTTGTTGAACAAACGCTCACCGGCTGTTCGGCCTATCACGTAATTGGTGCTGTCGCCCAGGATTGCAGCGGCCATCAGCAGGCCGGCCAGCAGCACCGGGTCCATGCCGCCACCCGCCGCAACGGCGCCGGCGATGAACAGCAACGAGTCGCCCGGCAGGAATGGCATCACTACCAGGCCGGTTTCGCAGAAGATCACGGTGAACAGGATGGCGTAGATCCAGGGACCGTAATTGGTGACCAGCAGATCGAGGTAGGCATCGAGATGCAGGATAAGGTCCAGCGGGTTGAAATCCATGTACAGCACCTGTGTTCTTGGGCGTAGGCTTGGTTACCGGGGGGAGGGTAAATTTTCACACATGACAGGTGAGCCATTATACGGCTAAGTCAGGAACATGCCCGGAGAGTTTGTAGCGGGGGGTTACGGTAGAGGGGTATTCCTTTGCCAACCGCTTCGCGGGCACGCCCGCTCCCACAAGGATCACTACCTTGCTTGTGGAAGCGGGCGGTGCCAGTCAATCCTGGCTGATTGGCAGGATGTAGCTCTTGAACTCGGTATCCTCACGAAACCCGATGGATTCGTAAGTCTTGTGCGCCACTTCATTGTTCGCGCTGGTTGACACGCGCATGCGCACGGCATTGGTCTCCTTGGCCATTTTCTTCGCTTCGCGAATCAGGTGGTCGGCGACCAGCATGCGCCGGGAGTCCTCGGCTACATAGATATCGTTGAGAATCCATACCCGCTTCAACGACAGCGACGAGTAGCTCGGGTACAGCTGGCAAAAGCCCAGCAGTTTGCCGTCGTCATCATCCGGAAGTGCCAGGTAAATCACCGATTCGTCCCGCTTCAGGCGCTTTTCCAAAAAACTGCGCGAGCTGTCGGGGTAGGGCAGTTGCCCGTAGAACTCACGGTATTTGACGAACAACGGGGTGAGCAGGTCGAGGTGTTCCAGGGTTGCTTTGATGATGCGCATGTGCGGCCCTCAGAGTCCATTTGGGAAACAGCGGAATGCCAGCAGCGTTCAAGGGCATGCTGCCCAATGCACGGCACAAGTGCAATCCGCCTTCCGTGACAGGTTTTTTACTCTTTGCCGAGCAGGAAGTTACCTTTCTGGCTGGCGCTGTCTTCATTCTCCAGGCTATGGACCTCGGCTTCGTCCTTCAGATTCACCCCGGAAAGCTGGCGCCGGCAGGCTTCGCGCATCAAGTACAACAGGCGGTGCGCCGCCATGCCATAGCTCAGCCCCTCCAGGCGGATATTGGAAATGCAGTTGCGGTAGGCATCGGTCAGGCCGACCTTGGGTGCGTAAGTGAAATACAGGCCAAGGCTGTCGGGCGAGCTCAGCCCCGGGCGCTCGCCGATCAGCATCACCGTCATCCGGGCGCCCAGCAGCTCGCCGACCTCGTCGGCCACTGCCACGCGGCCCTGCTGCACCAGCACCACCGGGGCGCTGGTCCAGCCGTCGGCGGCAGCCTGTTCGTCGAAGCGGGTCAGGAACGGTAGCGTGTGGCGATGCACGGCCAGTGCCGAGAGGCCGTCAGCCACCACGATGGCCAGATCGACGCCGCCGGGGTTGGCCTGGGCGTGCTGGCGAAGCGTCGTAATCGAGTCTTCGTTCAGCCGCCGTCCAAGGTCCGGGCGCTGCAGGTACTGGTGGCGGTCGCTGGCAGCGCTGTGCAACACCAGGCTTTCGCGCCCGCGGTCACTCAGCTGGCTGGCCAGGCCGGCGTGGTCGAAAGCCAGGTGCACGGCATCTCGTGCCTGGGCATGCGCGAACTGGAAGTCCAGCTGCGCCCCGGTCGGCAGGCTGGTGCCGGTGCGGCCCAGGGCGATGCGCGCCGGGGTCAGGTTGCGCAGGGCCAGCCAAGGGTTGTCGGGGGTAGGCGTGCGATGGTCCATGGTCGTCCCTATGCAAGCTGTGCCAAGGCCTGGCGGAAAGCCGGCGGCAGGTTGTCACCGAAGCGCACCCGGCCATCGGCCTGGGTGAAGATGCCGGTGCGGGCCAGCCATGCCTCGAATTCCGGGCCGGGCTTCAGGCCCAGGGTCTGGCGCGCGTACAACGCGTCGTGGAACGAGGTGGTCTGGTAGTTGAGCATGATGTCGTCGGAGCCGGGGATGCCCATGATGAAGTTGATGCCGGCCACACCCAGCAGCGTCAGCAAGGTGTCCATGTCGTCCTGATCGGCTTCGGCATGGTTGGTGTAGCAGATATCGCAACCCATCGGCACGCCCAGCAGCTTGCCGCAGAAATGGTCTTCGAGGCCGGCGCGGATGATCTGCTTGCCGTTATAGAGGTATTCCGGGCCAATGAAACCGACCACGGTGTTGACCAGGAACGGCTTGAAGTGACGGGCCACGGCATAGGCGCGGGTTTCGCAGGTCTGCTGGTCGACGCCGTGGTGGGCGTTGGCCGAGAGCGCGCTGCCCTGGCCGGTTTCGAAATACATCAGGTTCTGCCCGAGGGTGCCGCGTTTCAGCGACAGACCCGCTTCGTAGCCTTCCTGCAACACGTTCAGGTTGATGCCGAAGCCGGCGTTGGCCGCCTCTGTGCCGGCGATGGACTGGAACACCAGGTCCAGTGGCACGCCGCGGTTGATTGCTTCAATCGAGGTGGTGACGTGGGTCAGCACGCAGGACTGGGTGGGGATGTCGTAGCGCTGGATGATGGCGTCGAGCATTTCCAGCAGGGCGCAGATTGAAGCGATGCTGTCGGTGGCCGGGTTGATGCCGATCATGGCGTCGCCGTTGCCGTACAGCAAGCCGTCGAGAATGCTGGCGGCAATACCGGCCGGTTCGTCTGTCGGGTGGTTGGGTTGCAGCCGGGTCGACAGGCGCCCGCGCAGGCCCATGGTGCCGCGGAACCGGGTGACCACGCGGATTTTCTGCGCCACCAGCACCAGGTCCTGCACGCGCATGATCTTCGAAACGGCAGCGGCCATTTCCGGGGTCAACCCGGGCGCCAGGGCGCGCAGGCTGTCTTCGTTGGCTTCCTCGCTCAGCAGCCAGTCGCGCAGGCCACCCACGGTCAGGTGGCTGACCGGGGCGAAGGCCTGGGCATCGTGGGTGTCGATGATCAGGCGGGTCACTTCATCTGCTTCGTAAGGGATCAGTGCTTCATTGAGAAAGTGCGTCAGCGGAATATTGGCCAACGCCATCTGCGCGGCGACGCGCTCACCGTCGTTGCTGGCCGCGACACCTGCCAGGCAGTCCCCGGAGCGTGCCGGGCTGGCCTTGGCCATCACGTCCTTGAGGCTGTCGAAGCGGTAGACCAAGTGGCCGACCGTGTGTACGAAACTTGCCATACAGAATCTCCAGAGCCGCGGGTTGCCCCGCGGCGGGTGGCGGCGATCAGTGCAGGGCCTCTTCGGCCTTCTGGATCGCGGCGAATTCCTCTTCCGGTGTGCCCGCAACCAGGTGGTGGCGGCTGTAGAAAGCAAAGTAGGCAATTAATACCGCATAGATCACTGCAGCGCCAATGACTACCCGCGGGTCAACCAGGAATCCGGCGACCACGGCGATGCACGCCAGCACCAGCGCCAGGCCGGATGTGAAGATGCCACCCGGGGTGCGGTAGGGGCGTTCCATCTTTGGCCGGCGGATGCGCAGGGTGATGTGCGCAGCCATCATCAGCACGTAAGACAGGGTAGCGCCAAACACTGCCACCAGGATCAGCAAGTCACCCTGGCCCGTCAGCGACAGGGCAAACCCGATGATGCCGGGGATGACCAAGGCCAGTACCGGGGCCTTGCTCTTGTTGGTTTCCGACAGTTTGCGCGGCAGGTAACCGGCGCGGGACAGGGCGAAGATCTGCCGGGAATAGGCATAGATGATCGAGAAGAAGCTGGCGATCAGCCCGGCCAGACCGACCAGGTTGACGAACCCGCCCATCCAGGTGGAGCCGCCGTAGGCCTTCGACAGGGCTTCGACCAGCGGGTTACCGGAGGCCTTCAGCGCCTCGGAGCCTGCGCCGCCTGGGCCGACCACCAGGATCAGCAAGGCGAAGGCCAGCAGTACCAGCATGGCGCCGATCAGGCCGCGTGGCAGGTCACGCTTGGGGTTCTTGGTTTCTTCTGCGGCCAGCGGCACGCCCTCGACGGCAAGGAAGAACCAGATGGCGTAGGGGATGGCTGCCCACACGCCGACATAGCCAAACGGCAGGAAGCTGCTGGCGCCGACGGCGTCCGTTTTGGCGATGTCGAACAGGTTGGCTGCATCAAAATGGGGCACCATGCCTATCAGGAATACGGCCAGGGCAATGGCGGCGATGGCGGTGATGATGAACATCAGCTTCAGTGCCTCACCCACGCCGAAAATGTGGATGCTGATGAACACGATGTAGAACGCCAGGTAGATCATCCAGCCGCCGATACCGAACAGCGATTGGCAGTAGGCGCCGATGAACACCGCGATGGCGGCAGGGGCGATGGCGTATTCGATCAGGATCGCCGTGCCGGTCAAAAAGCCGCCCCAGGGGCCGAAGGCACTGCGGGCAAAGCCATAGCCGCCGCCAGCGGTGGGGATCATCGACGACAGTTCGGCCAGCGAGAAGCACATGCACAGGTACATGGTTGCCATCAGCAAGGTGGCCAGGAACATGCCGCCCCAGCCGCCCTGCGCCAGGCCGAAGTTCCAGCCGGCGTAATCGCCGGAAATGACGTACGCCACGCCCAGGCCGACCAGCAGTACCCAGCCGGCGGCGCCTTTTTTCAGTTCACGTTGCTGGAAATAGTCAGAGCCGACTTTCTCGAAGTCGACGGAAGAGCCTACCGGCGATCCGGCGGAATGTTCGCTTGGCATAGATTCACCTGTTTTTTTTCTTGGTGGCCGGAAGGGTTCCGGGCCGATGGTGATGGGTGCTGCAGGAAGCGAGCCAGAGCGGTTGGTGCACGGTTACCGCCCTGGGTTTAAGGTATGCCGGCCTGGCCGCTTCGCGGGTGAACCCGCTCCTACAGGCATTGCGCAAGATTCAACACCAGCGCAGGACCTGTAGGAGCGGGTTTACCCGCGAAGAAGGCGACGCGGTCTAGAAGAAGCCCAACGGATTGATGTCGTAGCTCACCAGCAGGTTCTTGGTCTGCTGATAGTGATCCAGCATCATCTTGTGCGTCTCACGCCCAACCCCCGACTTCTTGTACCCGCCGAACGCGGCATGCGCCGGGTACAGGTGGTAGCAGTTGGTCCACACACGGCCAGCCTTGATGCCGCGGCCCATGCGGTAGGCACGGTTGATGTCGCGGGTCCACACGCCGGCGCCCAGGCCGAACTCGGTGTCGTTGGCAATCGCCAGCGCTTCGGCTTCGTCCTTGAAGGTGGTGACGCTGACCACCGGGCCGAAGATTTCTTCCTGGAACACGCGCATCTTGTTGTTGCCCTTGAGCAGGGTCGGCTGGATGTAGTAACCGGTAGCCAGCGAACCTTCCAGCTTCTCGACCTTGCCGCCGGTGAGCAGCTCGGCGCCTTCTTCCTGGGCAATCTGCAGGTACGAGAGGATTTTTTCGAACTGCTGCTGCGAGGCCTGCGCGCCGACCATGGTGTCGGTGTCCAGCGGGTCGCCGCGCTTGATCTGCAGCACCTTCTTCATCACCACTTCCATGAACTGCGGATAGATCGACTCTTGCACCAGGGCACGCGACGGGCAGGTGCACACTTCACCCTGGTTGAAGAACGCCAGCACCATGCCTTCTGCCGCCTTCTCGATGAAGCTTGGCTCGGCCTGCATGATGTCTTCGAAGTACACGTTCGGCGACTTGCCACCCAGTTCGACGGTGGACGGGATGATGTTCTCGGCGGCGCATTTCATGATGTGCGAGCCCACCGGGGTAGAGCCGGTGAAGGCGATCTTGGCGATGCGTTTGCTGGTGGCCAGGGCTTCACCGGCTTCGCGGCCATAGCCTTGCACTACGTTGAGCACGCCAGGTGGCAACAGGTCGCCAATGACTTCGAGCAGCACGGTGATGCCCAGCGGCGTCTGTTCGGCAGGCTTGAGCACCACGCAGTTACCAGCGGCCAGTGCCGGGGCAAGCTTCCAGGCAGCCATCAGGATCGGGAAGTTCCAGGGGATGATCTGCCCGACCACGCCCAGTGGCTCGTGGATATGGTAGGCCACGGTGCCTTCATTGATTTCGGCAGCGCCGCCTTCCTGGGCGCGGATGCAGCCAGCGAAATAGCGGAAGTGGTCGACCGCCAGCGGAATGTCGGCGTTGAGGGTTTCGCGGATCGGCTTGCCGTTGTCCCAGGTTTCGGTAATGGCCAGCAATTCGAGGTTCTGCTCGATACGGTCGGCGATCTTCAGCAGCACGTTGGAGCGATCCTGCACTGAAGTGCGGCCCCAGGCGTCGGCCGCAGCATGGGCGGCATCCAGGGCCTTCTCGATGTCTTCGGCAGTAGAGCGGGGGAATTCAGCGATCAGCTTGCCATTCACCGGGGAGGTATTTTCGAAGTACTGCCCCTTTACCGGAGTAACGAACTCACCACCGATGTAGTTGCCGTAGCGGCTCTTGAAGGAAACCTTCGCGCCTTCGGTACCGGGATGTGCATAACGCATGGTGTGTCTCCTTGGTATTGTGCTTTTTAGGGAGTTGGAAAGCATAGAGCAAGGGTTGGGCCAGTGTTGGCCACGCCAGGCAAATCAATGACTTGAGTCATTTTTACGGGACTGATCAAGGGCCGCTGTACCGGTGCCGGTACGCCTGGGGTGACATTTTGTGCCGTTTGCGACACATCACAGGCGTGTGCATTGCAAAGCCTACCCGGGTGGAGGATGCTGGGCTGACGCTCTATCTGCGGAGAATTACAACAATGCAGAGCAATCACTTCACGCGCCATGCCCGTCAGGTGCATAGCGTTGCCCATGGTGGGGCCGGGGAGGGCGGCAGTGACCCGTCCATCGCCCGCTCCTGGCTGCGCTGCCTGGAGGATTACCACCTCGACCCGGCGGTGATCGAAGCGCCGGTGGTGCTTGAGCATGGGCGCCTGCTGGAAAGCCGCGAGCGCCTGCATCAGGTGCTGCAAATTGCCGACCATGAAATGAACAGCCTGCACCAGCAGCTTTCCGGCGCAGGCCACGCGGTGCTGCTGACCGACGCTCGTGGGGTGATCCTCAATTGCGTCAGTGCCCCCACCGAGCGGCGCAGCTTCGAGCGTGCGGGGCTGTGGTTGGGCGCTGACTGGAGCGAGGCGCGCGAGGGCACCAATGGCATCGGCACCTGCCTGGTCGAGCGCCAGGCGCTGACCATCCATCAGAACGAGCACTTCCGTGGCCGTCACACCGGGCTGACCTGCTCGGCCAGCCCGGTGTTCGACCCGCATGGCGACCTGCTGGCGGTACTCGACGTGTCCTCTGCGCGCCCCGACGTATCGCGGCAAAGCCAGTTCCACACCATGGCGTTGGTCAACCTGTCGGCAAAGATGATCGAAAGCTGCTATTTCCTGCGCCATTTCGAGCAGCAATGGTTATTGCGTTTTCACCTGCAAGCCGAGTCGGTCGGCCTGTTCAGCGAAGGCTTGCTGGCGTTCGACGGCGATGGGCGCATTTGCGCTGCCAACCAAAGCGCACTGAACCTGCTGGGCACGGTACGGGGCGGCGTGCTGGGCAAACCGTTGGCGTGCTTTTTCGCGTGCAGCCATGACGAAATGTTCAGCCGTGCCACGCCCGGCGGCAGTACTGCCTGGCCGCTGCGCACCCTTGACGGTCGCCAGGTGTTCGCCAGCCTGCGGGGGCAGGCCCGGGCGCCGGTGTGGTCGGTGCCGGCCGCCCAGCCGCGGCCCGCAGGTGAAGTGGAGCCGCTGGTCTGTCTGCTGGACCCTGCGTTGCAAAATGATTTCCGCCGCAGCGTGCGGGTGTTCGAGCGCGATGTACCATTGCTGCTGCGCGGCGAGACCGGCTGTGGCAAGGAGGCCTTCGCCCAGGCTGTGCATCAGGCCAGTGAGCGGCGCGGCAAGCCGTTTGTCGCCATCAACTGCGCGTCTATCCCGGAAAGCCTGATCGAGAGTGAGCTGTTCGGGTACCGCGGCGGCAGTTTTACCGGCGCGCGCAAGGAGGGCATGCGCGGCAAGCTGTTGCAGGCCGACGGCGGCACCTTGCTGCTGGACGAGATCGGCGATATGCCGCTTGCCCTGCAAACCCGACTGCTGCGGGTACTGGAGGAGCGCCAGGTGGTGCCGATCGGGGGAGAGCCACAGGCGGTGGACGTGCGCATCGTCAGCGCTACGCACCGTGACCTGCTGGAACGGGTTGAACAGGGCAGTTTCCGCGAGGACCTGTATTACCGCCTCAATGGCCTGGAGGTAGCGCTGCCGGCGGTGCGCGAACGCAGTGACAAGGCGCAGTTGCTGGACTTTCTGCTACGCCAGGAGACGCAGGGGCAACGCATAGACATCGAGCCCAGGGCGCGGCAGGCGCTGCTCGCATTTAACTGGCCGGGGAACGTGCGGCAGATGCGCAATGTGCTGCGTACCCTGGTGGCGCTTTGCGAAGATGCCCGCATCACCTTTACGGACCTCCCCGCAGTCATTCGCGCCAGCCCACCTCCCGTGGGGGCGGGCGAGCCCGCGAAGATGTCCGACCAGGCAATAGAGGGCGAGGGCGTTGCCCTCGTTCGCGGGCAAGCCCGCCCACACAGGTCCGGCGGTGCCGCTGAGATTGTGGGTGAATCTGGAGGGCCCGAGGTTCTGCTCGACGCAGAGCGGCAAGCGCTGAAGGAGGTACTGGAGGCAAAACACTGGCATCTCACCCGTGTCGCCGAGCACTTGGGCATCAGCCGCAATACCTTGTATCGAAAACTGCGCAAACACGGCATTACCAGGGGTGACTGAGCGAAACAGCGGGTGCGATTTGTCGCGCCCTGGGCTACCCTGCCTCGATGTTTTGCGAGGTCGACCATGCATATTCACATTCTCGGTATTTGCGGCACTTTCATGGGTTCGCTGGCGGTGCTGGCCAAGGAACTTGGCCACCGCGTCACTGGCTCCGACGCCAACGTCTATCCCCCAATGAGCACCCAGCTCGAAGCCCAGGGTATCGAACTGACCCAAGGCTATGACCCGGCCCAGCTGGATCCGGCGCCAGACCTGGTGGTCATCGGCAACGCCATGTCGCGCGGCAACCCAGCGGTTGAATACGTGCTGAACAAGGGCCTGCCCTACGTCTCCGGCCCGCAGTGGCTGGCCGACCACGTGCTGCAAGGCCGCTGGGTGCTGGCCGTTGCCGGTACTCACGGCAAGACCACCACCAGCAGCATGCTGGCCTGGGTGCTGGAGCACGCCGGCATGAGCCCGGGCTTCCTGATTGGTGGCGTGCCGCAGAACTTCTCGGTGTCGGCCCGCTTGGGCGACACGCCGTTCTTTGTGGTGGAAGCCGACGAGTACGACAGCGCCTTCTTCGACAAGCGCTCGAAGTTCGTCCACTATCACCCGCGTACCGCAATCCTCAACAACCTTGAGTTCGATCACGCGGACATCTTCCCGGACCTGGCCTCGATCGAGCGGCAGTTCCACCACCTGGTGCGGACTATCCCCAGCGAAGGCCTGGTCATCCACCCGACCACCGAGCAAGCGCTGGAGCGTGTGATCGGCATGGGCTGCTGGACCCCTGTGCAAACCACCGGGGAGGGCGGCCAGTGGCAAGCCCGCCTGCTCAGCCCAGATGGCTCGCGCTTTGAAGTCCTGTTCGAGGGCGAAGTGCAGGGTGTGGTGGACTGGGCGCTGACCGGCCAGCACAACGTCGCCAATGCCTTGGCCACCCTGGCAGCAGCGCGTCATGTAGGCGTGGTGCCGGCCATGGGTATCGACGGCCTGAGTGCGTTCAAGAGCGTCAAGCGGCGCATGGAGAAGGTTGCCGAAGTACAAGGTGTGACCATCTACGATGACTTCGCCCACCATCCGACCGCCATTGCCACCACGCTCGACGGCCTGCGCAAGCGGGTGGGGGAGGCGCCTGTGATCGCGGTGATCGAGCCTCGCTCCAACTCGATGAAACTCGGTGCCCATCGTGACGGCCTGCCAGAAAGCGTCAACGACGCCGACCAGGTGATCTGGTATGCACCGGCCAACCTCGGCTGGGACCTGGCCGCCACCGCTGCGCAGTGCAAGGTACCCAGCGTGGTGGCCGACAGCCTCGAAGCGATCATCGAGCGGATCAAAGGCCAGGCTCGCCCAGGCACTCATGTGGTGATCATGAGCAACGGCGGCTTCGGCGGCCTGCACGGCAAGCTGGCCGAGGCGCTGAAGTGAACGGGCCGGAACGCATCACCCTGGCCATGACGGGCGCCTCGGGTGCCCAGTATGGCCTTCGCCTGCTCGATTGCCTGGTACGCGAAGACCGCGAGGTGCACTTCCTGATCTCCAAGGCCGCACAGTTGGTGATGGCCACCGAGACGGATGTTGTGTTGCCGGCCAAGCCCCAGGCGATGCAGGCCTTCCTGACTGAATACACCGGCGCGGCCGATGGGCAGATCCGTGTGTATGGCAAGGAAGACTGGATGTCGCCGGTAGCCTCGGGTTCTGGCGCCCCGGCGGCAATGGTGGTGGTCCCCTGTTCCACTGGCACCTTGTCGGCCATCGCCACTGGCGCCTGCAACAACCTGATCGAGCGGGCTGCCGACGTCACCCTCAAGGAGCGTCGCCAGCTGATCCTGGTGCCACGCGAAGCGCCGTTCTCCACCATCCACCTGGAAAACATGCTCAAGCTGTCGCAAATGGGCGCGGTGATCTTGCCGGCGGCTCCGGGGTTCTATCACCAGCCGCAGACCATCGACGACCTGGTCGACTTTGTCGTGGCGCGTATCCTCAACCTGCTGAACATCCCCCAGGATATGTTGCCGCGTTGGGGCGAGCACCACTTCGGGGTGGATGATTGAAGCGAGCACTGGCGGGATTGCTGGCGCTGGTGATGCTGGGTGGGTGCGCCACGGTGCGCACGCTGGATGCCAACAAGCCCGGCGCACCGGTGGTGTATGCCGGTACCCGGCTGGATTGGTATGTGATCAATGGCGGGTGTTGCCCGCGGGATCATTACGGGGCGGACGCTCCGGCGTATCCGCGCCTGGATCTGCCCGGCAGCATGCTGCTCGATACCCTGCTGCTGCCGTTGTCTTTGCTGACAGCGGCCGGCATAGGCTTCCAGGCTAGCGGCGGTCTGTGATGGCCCTTCGCGCGCACGCCCTCTTCCACAGGATCTCCGTAATCTTCCGGTGACTACTCACCAGTGGGAGCGGGCGTGCCCGCGAAGAGGCCAGCACAAGCGAAGCCTAGATCTTGCCCAACCTGCGCAACTCATCCGACTCCACAACCCGCACGCCGTCTTCTTCCTCCAGCGCCAGCCGCCACAGTGCTCGCGCCAGGGTACAAGCCTCGATTCCCCGATACTTCCCGGGTATCAACCTGGAAAATGGCGCAACAAGCTGTTCAGTGAGCCGTGGCTCCAGCCGCTCGCCCAGCAGGAACGAGGGCCGCACGATGGTCAACTGTGGCCAGTCCTGAGCCTTGAGCGCTTCTTCCATCTCGCCCTTGACCCGGTTATAGAAAATTGACGACTTAGGGTCGGCGCCCACTGCACTGACCACCAGCAGATGCCGTGCGCCCATTTCTCGGGCACGCTTGCTGAAGGCGACCACCATGTCCAGATCCACTGCGCGGAAAGCCGATTCGGAACCCGCCTGCTTCAGTGTGGTGCCCAGGCAGCAGTACGCGATGTCGACCCGCCCGGCCAGTTGCGGAAGGAATACCGCCGGGTCGCCCACCGGGTTTTCCAGGTGCGGGTGCTCGGCCAATGGCCGGCGTGTAGGCGCCAGGACACGGGTGATGGTGGGCTCGTTGAGCAGGCGGTCTAGCAGGTGTTCACCGGTCAGGCCGGTGGCTCCGGCAAGCAGGACATGCTGAGGCGTCAAGTACATGATGTCTCTCCCTTGTTACACACAAGTCTAGTGAGTGCCGGGCATTTTTGCCTGTTCCCTCACGTTGGCCTGTGTGGTGTTACGCAATGCTTCTTCGGCTTGTTGCTGGCGCAGGTGATGCCAGTGCTCAAGCACGGCCGGCGGTGCCCACAGCTGCGGCTCGGAGGCCTCGAAGCCTTCCCTTTGTTCTCTTTCGGCAACGCTGGCACGTGCCAGTTCAAACGCCTGTTTCAGGTCGTCGGTCTGGTTCAGCGCTTCAGCGAACAGGGCATCGCCAAAGTAGGTGAAGTCGGCTTCCTCCGAGCAACCGAAGGAGACGCGGTCGGCCCGGGCAGCGGTCATGATGAGCGTGCGCTCGTCTTTGAGCGGAGCGATATAGCCCCCTGAATAGCAGGCGGAGATGACGATTACCTTGTCGCGATCCTTCAGCGGCGCCAAGGCAGTGGCCAGCTCGTCAGCGGCCAGGTCGGCCAGTTGCAGACGGGGCTGGTCGAGCACCAGCTGGTGGTCCTGGCTGCCATGGCTGGTGAGGTAGATGAACACCAGGTCTTCGGGGCCGCTGCGCTCTGCCAGGATGGCGGCAGCGCGGGAGAGGTTTTCGCGGGTGGCCATGGGGCGTGTGGCCATGTGGTCGCGGTGGTTGACCAGGGTCACTTGGCCACGGGCGCCAAAGCGCACCTTTAGCAGGTTGCTGACGTAGTCGGCTTCGCGCAGGAATACGCTTTGCTGGCCATCGCCGGCCACTACCAGGCTATACAGCTGGATCGGTGGCGCCGAGCGAGGTACCCGAGCCAGCGCCTCGTCCAGCAGCCGGCCCTGGTTGAGCAACGCCAGGTCCAGTGGGTCTGGCAGCAGCTTGCCATTCTGGTCGCGCACGCGCACGCCGTTGGCCCATGTTCCGCTTTCGACCTTGCCACTGGGCAGAATCAGCCGCCCATGGCCATGGTAGGCATCGTTCAGGAAACCGCCGATGTACTTGCTGCCGTCGGCCAGTTGCAGGCTGCCCTGGCCCGACAGACGCCAGTCGGCGAACTCACCCTTGTAGTGGCTGCCATCGCTGCCCAGCAACTCGCCTTCGCCGATCAGCGAGCCGTCCTTGAATTCACCGATCCACACGTCGCCATCGGCATTTTCGTAGCGGCCTCGGCCCTCCAGGCGGTTGTCCTTGAACTCGCCGATGTACTGCTCGCCATCAACGCTGTCGTAGGTGCCGGCGCCTTGTAGCTGGCCGTTGACGAAGTGGCCGCTGAACTGGTTGCCGCTGGCATCGCTGCGCACCCCGGCGCCGTTAGGCTTGCCCTTGGCGAACAGGCCTTGGTAGCGACTGCCGTCGGCCAGTTCCAGTTGGCCTGCACCGTCGTACAGGTCGTCCTTGAACTGACCGCGGTATGTCTGGTCGGCTTGCTTGAGGGTGCCCTCGCCGTCGCGGCGGCCGTGGCGGAAGGTGCCGCTATAGTGGCTGCCTGGGGTGATCAGGTCACCCAGGCCCTGAAACAGCCCCTCGGCGAACTGGCCGCGGTAGACCTCACCGTTCTGGCCATGCCATTCGCCCTGGCCGTGCCACTGGCCGTCCTTGAAGCTGCCGGCGTACCAGCTGCCGTTGGGGTAGTCGATCCGGCCCTCACCCTGCAGCAGGCCATCGACCACCTGCCCCCGGTAACGCCCACCGTCAGGCAGCCGTGCGTCCGGCGGGAGCAGCGATTCGCCATCGCCACAGGCGGCGAGCAGCAGGACCAGGGTAATGGGGAGCAATGGACGCATGGCGATGACCGGGCAATAGGTCTGCCGAGTATGACGCAGAATGGGATCCTGAGACAGCGAGCCCCTGTGTCGGCGCACAGCCTTGGAACCTTGCGCGTGCCCTGTAGGAGCGGCTTCAGCCGCGAACACCGGCGAAGCCGGTGCCCTCGACCGTGTTGCTTCTTCGCGGGCCCGCCCGCTCCCACAGGTGCCACGTTGCCTTCAAGGTGCAATCAGCGCACACCTGGTGAAACGATGATCTTCACGTTCTCCTCTTTGTTGTTCACCAGTTCCTCGAAGCCCAGCTCGACAATCTGCTCCAATCCGATCCGGCCGGTTACCAGCGGGCGAATATCCAGCCGACCATCAGCAATGAAGGCAATCACGTCAGCAAACTCGCCGTTGTACGCCAACGCCCCCAGCACCTGTTTCTCGGTGGACACCAGCTCGAAGAAGTTGAACTCGCTGGGCTCTTCGAAAATACCCACCAGCACGCACTTGCCTGCTTTGCGGATGGTGTCGATGGCCAGCTTGGCCGTATGTTTGTTGCCGATGCACTCAAAACTCACATCGGCGCCCAGCCCTGCAGTCAGTGCGCGGATTTCCGCCAGGGCATCGCACTGGCTGGGGTCCAGCACCACGTTGGCGCCTACCTCTTTGGCCTTGGCTTTGCGTGCTGAGGACATTTCCAGGGCGATAACCTGCGCTGCGCCCGCGGCTTTGGCGCACATGATGGTGCAAAGGCCGATGGTGCCGGCCCCCACCACTACAACGGTTTGCCCAAGCAGGCTGCCGGCCTTTTTCACCGCGTGCATACCCACCGCCAGCGGTTCGATCAGTGCCCCGGCTTCGGCAGGGAAGCCCTGCGGCAGCCGGTAGAGCAGGTTGGCGGGCACGTTGACCAGCTCGGCGAAGGCACCGTTGTTCATCAGGCCGGTGAACGCCAGGCGTTCGCAGATGTTGTACAGGCCATGGGTGCAGTAATAGCAGGTACCACAATGCTGGCACGCGTCTGCCGCCACCGGGTCGCCTACGGCATAGCCTTCCACGCCTTCGCCAAGCTTGGCGATGTGGCCGCAGAATTCGTGGCCGAGGATGCACTGGCCCTGAATGCCGGTCAGCGGGTGCGGGGCCTCTACCGGGATGAACACCGGGCCGGCAACATATTCGTGCAGGTCGGAGCCGCAGATGCCGCACCAGTCCACCTTGATCTGCACCCAGCCCGGCGCTGGGTCGGCCGGCAAAGGTACCTGTTCGACACGAATATCGTTGCGGCCATGCCAGACGGCCGCGCGCATGTGGGTGTGGCTCAGGTCATTCATTGTTGTTCTCCAGGCTCACGAAAAGGGCTTAGTGCTTGCGCAGGAATGCGAGCAGTTGCTGGTTGACCTGTTCGGCCGCCTCCATCTGCACCATGTGGCCGGCCTCTGGCAGCACCAGTACTTCGGCCTCCAGGCCCTCGGCATGGCTGGCCGGGATGATCGCATCCTTGCCACCCCACACCACCAGTGCCGGGTGATTGCCAAGGACCCCGCGCAAGTCGTGGCGCTGCCGGTCGCCGTCGGCGAGCGCCCCAGCCAGCTGCTGCAGGGCCTGGTCCACACCTTCCAGGCGCTTGAACTTGAGCATGTCCTCCAGCATTTGCCGGGTGACCAGCGCCGGGTCGGCAAACAATTGCACCATCTGCGGTTTGAGTGCATTGCGGTTGGCCGCGGTGACGAAACCTTGCAAGTACTGCCCGTTGATCGCTTCGCCCAGACCGGCGCTGGCCACCAGGCTCAGGCTGGCCACCCGCTGCGGGGCCAGGCGCGCCACGTTGAGGCTGACGGCACCGCCCATGGAATGGCCGGCCAGGTGGGCCTTGGCGATGTCCAGGTGGTCGAGCAGGGCGAGCACGGTTTCGCTCAACTCATCCAGGTCGCCCCGCTGCAGGGCCTTGGCCGACTCGCCGTGGCCCGGCAGGTCGAGGGCGATGACCCGCCGCTCGGCAGCCAGCGCCGGGTGGTTGAACAGCCAGTTGTTGAGGTCACCGCCAAACCCGTGCACCAGCACCAGCGGTGTGCCGCCTTCACCCAGCTCGAACCAGCGCAGCAGGCGCCCGCCGACTTCCGCCTTCTGAGGGGCCGGCCCTTGGCTCTGGTCGGCGCCGCCTTCGGCGACGAACTCGGCCTGGAAGCGCTGTACCACGGCATCGATCTCGGCCTCTTCTGCTTCGCCTTCGACCACCACCGCCAGCAGCGCGCCGACGGGCAGGGTTTCATCCGGCTTGGCCACCTGGCGGCGCAGCACGCCGCTGAACGGCGCTTCGACGCTGCTGCTGATCTTGTCGGTCTCGACGTCCAGCACCTCGTCGCCCTTGCTGATTTCGTCACCCTCCTGCTTGAGCCAGGTGTCCACCCGGCCCTCGGTCATCGACAGGCCCCACTTGGGCATGGTCAGGGTATGGATCTGGCTCATGCGGCACTCCTTGCGGCTTCGATCACCTTGCGCACGGCGGCTTCGATCTTCGCCGCGTCAGGGATGTACAGGTCTTCCAGGGCGTCGGAGAACGGCACCGGGGTATGTGGCGCGGTGACCATTTCGATCGGCCCCTTGAGTGCGGCAAAAGCCTTCTGTGCCACCAGCGCGCTGATGTCGGTAGCCATCGAGCAGCGCGGGTTGGCTTCATCGATCACCACCAGGCGGCCAGTCTTCTCCACACTTTCCAGAATGCTGTCCTCGTCCAGCGGGCTGGTAGTGCGCAAGTCCAGTACCTCGCAGTCGATGCCCTGGCGGGCCAGGTTGTTGGCAGCCTCCAGCGCCACATGCACCATGCGCCCGTAGGTAACGAGGGTCACGTCGTCGCCATCGCGCAAGAAGTTGGCTTCGCCGAACGGTACGGTGTACACCTCTTCCGGCACCTCGCCCTGCATGCTGTACAGCAGTTTGTGTTCGCAGAAGATCACCGGGTCGTTGTCGCGGATCGCCTGGATCAACAGGCCCTTGGCATCGTAAGGCGAGGATGGGCACACCACCTTCAGGCCGGGGATGTGCGTCCATAGCGAGGTGAGCATCTGCGAGTGCTGGGCTGCCGCACGCAGGCCGGCGCCATACATGGTGCGCATCACCAGCGGGGTCACTGCCTTGCCGCCGAACATGTAGCGGAACTTGGCGGCCTGGTTGAGGATCTGGTCCAGGCAGCAGCCGGCGAAGTCGACGAACATCAGTTCGCACACCGGGCGCAGGCCCTGGGTGGCGGCACCGACGGCCGCGCCGACGTAGCCGATTTCCGACAGCGGCGCGTCAAGCACGCGGCCGGGGAATTGGTGATACAGGCCTTTGGTCACGCCCAACACGCCACCCCAGGCGTCATCCTCGCCGGGCGCACCGGCGCCGCCGGCGACGTCTTCGCCAATGATGAACACTGTGCTGTCGCGACGCATTTCCTGGGCCAGGGCTTCGTTGATGGCCTGCTGGTAGCTGATCTTTCTTGCCATGGTGGTTCTCCTGTTGTTCTTGTAATCCGCGGCTCAGGGGTAGGCGACGTAGACGTCGGTGAGCAGGTCGGCGGGCTGTGGCTTGGGATCGGATTTGGCGCGGCGTACGGCGTCTTCGATCAGGTCCTCGACGCGGGCGTCGATGGCGTCCAGTTGCTCGGCCGTGAGCAGGCCGGCGCGGGTGGTCTTGTTGCGAAATTGCATGAGGCAGTCGCGGGATTCGCGCAGGTTCTTCACTTCATCAGGGGCGCGGTAGGTTTGCGCATCGCCTTCGAAATGGCCGTAGTAACGGCTGAGCTTGACCTCGATCAGCGACGGCCCTTGCCCGGAGCGGGCGCGCTCGATGGCAGCGCCGGCGGCCTCGTAGACGGCAAAGAAGTCAAAGCCGTCGATGGTGACCCCTGGCATGCCGAAGCCGGCAGCGCGGTCGGCAATGTGGTCGCAGGCTACGGACCAGTTGGAGGCAGTGGCCTCGGCGTAGCCGTTGTTCTCGGCCACGAAGATGCAGGGCAGGTTCATGATCGACGCCATGTTCATGGCCTCGAACACGGCGCCCTCGTTGGATGCCCCATCGCCGAAGAAGGCTACCGACACGTCATCGCGGCCCTTGAGCTTGGCCGCCAGCGCCGCCCCGGCCACCAGTGGTGCGCCGGCGCCGACGATACCGTTGGCACCGAGCATGCCCTTTTCCAGGTCGGCAATGTGCATCGAGCCGCCTTTACCACCGCACACGCCGGTCTTCTTGCCGTAGATCTCGGCCATCATGCCGTATACGTCCACGCCTTTGGCGATGCAATGGCCATGGCCGCGGTGGGTCGAGGCGATGCAGTCGCTGTCGCGCAGGTGGGCCATGACCCCGGCTGCAGAGGCTTCTTCGCCGGCATACAGGTGGACGAAGCCGGGAATTTCGCCGGTGGCGAACTCCACATGCAGGCGTTCTTCGAAGGCGCGGATGGTCCGCATGACTTCATAGGCATGCAGCAGTTGATCAGTACTGAGTTGATTGGACATCTTGTTGTTCTCCGGGGTTGTCTCAACACGGGTTTGCAGGGTGCAGCCGGTGGCCGCGCGGGACGGCCAGCAGGTGGTGGCGGGCGGCATGCGCCAGCACGGCCTCGACATCCACACTGAGTGGGCCTTGGTGGTCGAGGGTGATGGTGGGGGTGTCATGCTCGGCAAATTCGATTTCGCGTTCGCCGTCCAGGGCCAGGGTGCCGCTGGCGAGGCTCAGGCGCTGGGCGACGCCGGGCGTCAGCTGACCGCAGGCGGAGATGCCGCAGGCTTGCAGCAGGCCGGGCGCCAACGGCGCCAACAGCGCCTGTTCGGCGTCGGGGGCCAGGCGTACCCAGGCGCCGTGCGGATCTTGCCGTGACACCGGGCACCACAGACCGCACAGGGCCGACAGGCCGATGGCGTGGGGTTCGGCGAAGCAGGCGAAGACTTCGCAGAGGTCCTCGCTGCGGCTGAGCGCACGGGCACCGATGAAGCGCTGCGGCGACACGGCCACCTCGACCAAGGCCCATTCGGCCAGCTGTTGTTCAGGCACGTTCACCAGTAAGCGTTTGTTGCGGCGCAAGCCGATGCTGGCCGGTACCCGGCCACTGGCAAGCAGGCCACCGGCCAGGCCCGCGCTGGTGGCTTCACGAAGTTCGGGGAAGGCGTTGTTGGTGCCGGTGGACAGGGTCAGCAGCGGCACGTCAGCGGCCTCGGCGGCGACCGCCTTGTGGGTGCCATCACCGCCCAGCACGGCGATCATCGCCACGCCGCGCTCGACCATGCGCCGGGTTGCCAGGCGGGTATCGGCCACGGTCTGGGTCAGTGGCAGGTCGAGGATCTCGATGGCCGGCCAGTGCTGGTCACGGGCCCCTGGGCCCTGGCTGGCCTTGAGCACTGCGGCAGCGATGCCGGTCATGTCGCTGGGCAACAACACCTGGCCAATGCCGGTGGCGCCGAAAGCGGCCAGCAGGCGCTGGATAGCCGAGGCCTTGTCGGTGCTTGAATAGAGCCCGGCATTGGCGGTCAGGCGGCGCAGGTCGCGGCCAGAGGCAGGGTTGGCAATGATCCCGACAATCGGGGCGGGTAGCGGCATGGCGCACCTCGTATTTTTGTTTGCAAGGGCAGGAGCAAGCGGGGTGCCAGCTTTCTTCGCGATGGCTGAAGTGGCCGGGCTAGAGGGTTCTGGTCGTGTTCGGGCAGGTCTTCACGGGTGTGGCGGCGAGACGCCGGGTGCCAGCGCCGGGCCAGCGTTGCCGAGACGCTGAGACGCTGCGTCTCAAGCCAGCCGGTAATCACACAGTGCTTGTCGGGGCATGCCCAGAGGCGCTTAATGGCCGGACAACGATAAAAACAGCAACGAGAACCGGAGGGCCTGAATGCTTGCCGCGAACTCCCGAGCCCATGTGGACTGCGTCAGCAGGGTGTTGAAGAATGCCGACCGCCTGCCGCAGGCGCCGGTACCACCGCTGATCCTCGATTCATGGCGCCGCTCCATGGATGTGTACCGCCTCGACCCCGGTTCCCAGCAGGGGCCGCGGATCCTTTCCCAAAGCCTGCTCAACGAATGCCGCGAACGCGCCGAGCTGTTCCTGCGCATCGCCAGCGATGCGGTGGCGCGCTTGCACGAACGGGTGCGCGGCGCTGACTACTGCGTGCTGCTTACCGATGCCCAGGGGCGCACCATCGATTACCGGGTCGAGTCGGCCATCCGCAACGACTGTCGCAAGGCCGGGCTGTATCTGGGGACCTGCTGGTCGGAGGGCGAGGAGGGCACATGCGGTGTGGCGGCGGTGCTGACCAGCAAGGCCCCGGTCACGGTGCACAAGCGCGATCACTTTCGCGCCGCCTTCATCGGCCTGACCTGCACAGCGGCGCCGGTGTTCGACCCGTTGGGCGAGTTGTTGGGCGTGGTCGATGTGTCGGCCTTGCAGTCGCCGGATGATCGGCGCAGCCAGCACCTGATCCGCCAACTGGTCGAGCAGACCGCCCGCGAAATCGAAAACGCTTTCTTCATGCACAGCGCCCAGGGCCACTGGGTGATGCGCGCGCATGGCACGCCGGGCTATGTGGAGAGCCAACCCGATTACCTGCTGGCCTGGGATGCCGATGGCCGCTTGCAGGCAATCAACAGCCTGGCGCGGCAACGGTTGGTGGAACGCCTGGGGCGCTTGCCCGAGCATATTGGCGAACTGTTCGACATCGACCAACTGCGCCGGGTGAGCGCGTCGTCCGCTCAGCGCCTGCCTGGTCTGGGCGGTTTGTATGGCCGGGTCAGCGCACCGCAGCAACGCCAGCGTGCGCAGCCTTTGCGCCAGGCCCAGGACACCCGTATCGAGCAACACCTGCGGTTGGCCACGCGGGTCAAGGACTGCAACCTGGCGGTGCTGGTACTGGGTGAGACCGGGGCCGGCAAGGAGGTATTCGCCCGCCAGCTGCACCAGCAAAGCCAGCGCTGTGATGGCCCGTTCGTTACCCTGAACTGCGCGGCCATTCCGGAAACCTTGATCGAGAGCGAGTTGTTCGGCTATGTGGCCGGGGCCTTCACCGGGGCTTCCAGCAAAGGCATGCAAGGGCTGTTGCAGCAGGCCGATGGCGGCACGCTGTTCCTCGACGAGATCGGGGACATGCCGCTGAACCTGCAAACCCGCCTGCTGCGGGTGCTGGCGGAGGGCGAGGTGGCGCCGCTGGGCGCGGCGCGGCGGGAGCGGGTGGATATTCAGGTGATCTGTGCGACCCATCGCGATCTGGCGGCGATGGTGGAGGACGGGCGATTTCGTGAAGACTTGTACTTCCGCCTGGCCAATGCCCGTTTCGAGCTACCCCCCTTGCGTGAGCGTGATGACCGGCTGGGGCTGATTCACCAGTTGCTGGCCGAAGAGGCGGCGGCCTGCGGGGTGGAGGTGGTGTTGGCGGATGACGCGCTGCAGGCGCTGTTGGTTTATCGCTGGCCGGGCAATTTGCGCCAGCTGCGGCAGGTGTTGCGGTATGCCTGTGCGGTGAGTGAAGGCGGGCAGGTGCGGCTTCAGGATCTGCCGCAGGAGGTGCGCGGTGAAGCGGTTGGTTCGGCTGAAAGCGGGGTGTCGTGCCCGGCCCGGCAGCTGTTGCTGGACGCGCTGATCCGCCATCGCTGGAAGCCGGCTGATGCGGCGCGGGCTTTGGGTATTTCGCGGGCGACGCTTTATCGGCGAGTGCATGAGCATCGCATCGACATGCCGCGGATGAAGGGGTAGAGCCCTGGGGGCGCAACGCGGCCCCAGCTTCAGGCAGGCAATAAAACAACCTGGCACAGAGCCGGGGGGCCACAAGGACGGCGTCAGTCCTGAGGCATGCGCGCAACCTGTGGGAGCGGCCTTGTGTCGCGATAGGGCCGCAACGCGGCCCCAGATTCAGGCAGGCAATAAAAAACCCCGGCACAGGGCCGGGGTTCTGGTACATCACACTACACGATCACTCCTGGTTGGCCAGTTTGTGCTCGAGGTAGTGAATGTTGACGCCGCCTTTGCAGAAGCCTTCATCACGCACCAGGTCGCGGTGCAGCGGGATGTTGGTCTTGATGCCGTCGACGACGATCTCGTCCAGGGCATTGCGCATGCGCGCCATGGCTTCGTCGCGGTCCTTGCCGTAGGTGATCAGCTTGCCGATCAGCGAGTCGTAGTTCGGCGGAACCGAATAACCGCTGTACAGGTGCGAATCGACGCGTACGCCGTTGCCGCCCGGGGCGTGGAAGTGCTTCACCTTGCCTGGGCTCGGGATGAACTTCTTCGGGTCTTCGGCGTTGATCCGGCACTCCAGCGAGTGGCCACGGATCACCACGTCTTCCTGGCGGAACGACAGCTTGTTGCCAGCGGCGATGCTCAGCATCTCCTTGACGATGTCGATGCCAGTGACCATCTCCGACACCGGGTGCTCAACCTGCACGCGGGTGTTCATCTCGATGAAGTAGAAGCGGCCGTTTTCGTACAGGAACTCGAAAGTACCGGCACCACGGTAGCCGATCTCGATGCACGCATCGACGCAGCGTTTGAACACTTCCTGACGGGCTTTCTCATCGATGCCCGGGGCGGGTGCTTCTTCCAGTACTTTCTGGTGACGGCGCTGCAGCGAGCAGTCGCGGTCGCCCAGGTGAATGGCGTTGCCCTGGCCGTCGGACAGTACCTGCACTTCCACGTGACGTGGGTTGGTCAGGAACTTCTCCAGGTAAACCATCGGGTTGCCGAAGGCAGCACCGGCTTCGGTACGGGTGAGCTTGGCCGAGGAAATCAGGTCCTCTTCCTTGTGCACCACGCGCATGCCGCGACCACCACCGCCACCGGCGGCCTTGATGATCACCGGGTAGCCGACGTCACGGGCAATCGCCAGGGCGACTTCTTCGTCTTCCGGCAGTGGGCCATCGGAGCCCGGTACGGTCGGTACGCCCGACTTGATCATCGCGTCCTTGGCCGAAACCTTGTCGCCCATCAGGCGAATGGTGTCGGCTTTCGGGCCGATGAAGGCGAAACCGGATTTTTCCACCTGCTCGGCGAAATCGGCGTTTTCAGCCAAGAAGCCGTAACCCGGGTGAATCGCAGTGGCGCCAGTCACTTCGGCGGCAGCGATGATCGCCGGGATATGCAGGTAGGAATCCTTGGACGATGCAGGGCCGATGCAGACCGACTCGTCTGCCAGGCCCAGGTGCATCAGTTCACGGTCGGCAGTGGAGTGCACGGCGACGGTCTTGATGCCCAGCTCTTTGCAGGCACGCAGGATCCGCAGGGCAATTTCCCCGCGGTTGGCGATCAGGACTTTTTCGAGCTTCCCAGACATCGTTGGCTCTCCGCGATTCAAACGATGGTGAACAGCGGCTGGTCGAACTCAACCGGCTGGCCGTCTTCTACCAGGATGGCGTCGATGACACCGCCAACATCGGCTTCGATGTGGTTCATCATCTTCATGGCTTCGACGATGCACAGGGTGTCGCCTTTCTTCACGGACTGGCCAACTTCAGCGAAGTTAGGCGAGGTCGGCGAAGGCTTGCGGTAGAAGGTACCTACCATTGGCGAACGGATCACGGTGCCTTTCAGGGCCGGGGCGGCAGCAGTGGCTTCGGCGGCTGGCGCAGCAGCGGCAACCGGCGCAGCGGCAGGGGCGGCGGCCATAGGCGCCGGTGCGTAGAACTGCTGGGCAGCTGGGGTCTTGCTGTGACGGCTGATACGGACCGACTCTTCGCCTTCCTTGATCTCCAGTTCGTCGATGCCAGACTCTTCCAGCAGCTCGATCAGTTTCTTGACTTTACGGATATCCATTAATCATCAACTCCCAAAGGTTCGGTCAGGGGGCGAAATACAAAAAAACGTATCTGAAACGTTTCTCTCGAACCCCGGCCCACTTAGGCCAGGGTTTTCATCATTTGGGCTGTGCGTTGGCAGCCAGTTGTTCCAGCGCGGACTCCAGGGCCAGGCGATAACCGCTGGCGCCCAGACCGCAGATCACACCTACGGCAACATCGGAAAAGTAGGAGTGGTGACGGAACGGTTCGCGTTTGTGCACGTTGGACAGGTGCACTTCGATGAATGGGATGCTCACCGCAAGCAATGCGTCACGTAATGCGACGCTTGTGTGGGTGAAAGCAGCCGGATTGATCAGGATGAAGTCCACACCCTCGTTGCGTGCGGCGTGAATGCGGTCGATCAGTTCGTATTCGGCATTGCTCTGCAGGTACTGCAGATGGTGGCCTGCGGCGCGGGCGCGTTGCTCCAGGTCCTGGTTGATCTGAGCCAGGGTCACGGCGCCGTAGTGGCCTGGCTCGCGAGTACCGAGCAGGTTGAGGTTGGGGCCGTGGAGCACCAGTAGCGTTGCCATCTGCGGATTCCTTGGATTTGTAGGGCAATTCGACACAGCGCGGCGAGTGTGCCGTAAAGCAACGGCAAGTGTCCAGTTCCCGGCAATAGCCAGCACGATGTCCGAGGTTCGCGCGAAGTATGTGACCGAATAATTAAATCCGGTCACTCATTTCAGGATTTTTCCGGGCTCGCGGGAAGTTATAGACCGACTTTGCCACGCACGCGCGTCAGAATCTGCGCAAATTCACCGGCATTTATCTCGCCAATCACCCGATCAGCGGTAATTTCGCTGCCGTTCGCAGCAAAAAACAGCAGGGCGGGTGGGCCGAACAGCTGGTAGCGGTCGAGCAGCGTGCGTTGCTCGGCATTACTGTCGGTGATGTCGAAACGTAGCAGTTTGAAGCCGGTCAGCTGTGTTTGTACTTGCGGTGCATTGAGCACCTCATGCTCGATCACCTTGCAGCTGATGCACCAGTCGGCGTACCAGTCCAGCAGCACTGGCTGGCCGGCGGCCTGGGCCTGCGCCAGGGCTGCGTCCAGAGCATCAGGTGTGCTGATGGTCTGCCAGGCATCGGCTTTTGCTGTCGGGAGGCTGCCGCTGGCGGTCAGTGATGTACCCGGCAGTGGGCGCAGTGGGTCGCCCTGGCCAGTGAGTGCGCCGTACCAGCAAGCCAGCGCGTACACCAGCAAGGCCAGACCGAGCAGTTGCGCCAGGCGCTGGGCCGCCGTCTTGACGACGAATTCCAGCGCGCCGAGGAACAGTGCCACACCCGCAGCGAGGAAACCGACCAGCAGCAAGGTCGCAGGGCCTGGCAGTACACGGCTGAGCAAGCCGATGGCCAGCCCCAGCAGCAGTACGCCAATGGCGTTTTTTACCGTATTCATCCACGGGCCGCTCTTGGGCAGCCAGGCCGCGCCACCGGTGGCCACCAGCAGCAGCGGTGCACCCATGCCCAAACCCAGGGTGAACAGCTTGAGCGCGCCGCCCAGGGCATCGCCGCTGGCGCTGATATAGAGCAAGGCACCGGCCAGGGGCGCCGATACACATGGAGAAACCAGCAAGCTGGAGAGCACACCGAGCACTGCTGCGCCCAGCAGCGAGCCGCCGCGGGTGTGGTTGGCGACGTTGTTCAGGCGGTTGCTCAGGGCCTGGGGCAGCCTCAGTTCGAAGAGGCCGAACATGGCCAGGGCGAACACCACGAAAAACAGCGCGAAGGGAACCAGCACCCAGGCCGACTGCAGGCGCGCCTGCAGGTTCAGGCTTGCGCCGAACAGGCCCATCAGTGCGCCGAGCACCGCGAAGCTGGCGGCCATTGGTAGCACGTAGGCCAGCGACAGCGCCAGGCCGCGCACGCCGCCAACCTGGCCGCGCAGCACCACACCGGAAAGGATCGGTAACATTGGCAGGACGCAGGGCGTGAAGGTCAGGCCGACCCCAGCGAGGAAGAACAGCAGCAGCGACTTCCAGTTCCAGCCGTGTTCGCGGGTGGCTGGCGTGTTTGCAGCGCCTTCGCCATCGATATTCAGGCGTGCGGTTTCCGGCGGGTAGCACAAGCCCTTGTCGGCGCAACCCTGGTAGCCCACCAGCAGGGTGAAGGCGCGTGGGTCTTTGCGCGGCAACTCGATATCGAGCACCCCGTGGTACACCTCGACATCGCCGAAGAATTCATCGTGCTTGGCCTCACCCTTGGGGATGTTCGGCGTGCCCAGGGTGATGTCGGCCGGTTCCGTGTGGAACTGGAAGCGGTGGCGGTAGAGGTAGTAGCCATCGGTGGCGACGAAGCGCAGCTTGATGGTTTGCGCATCGGCCTGGACCAGGTTGAGCTTGAAGGCCTCGTGTACCGGCAGAAAGTCGGCGTTGTTGGCCAGCGAAGCGGCGCCAAGGGTGGCGCTTGGGCGGTTGTCGAGCAGGCCTGCGGCGAAGGCAGGGCTGGCCAGCAGCAGGAACAGCATGAAAAACAGGCGACGCATGGCGGACTCGCGAGGTGGAACGTGCTCGGCATGATAACGGATGCGCAGGAATAATTGGCCCGAAACAAACGTAGGAGCGGGTTTACCCACGAAGCGCCGCGCGGGCGGCGCTCGATCTCAGACCCTGAACGCTCGCACCGCCCGGTTCAGCTCACCGCCCAGGCTCAGCAGCTGTTCACCTTGTTCACGTCCCTCGCCAATGCGCTGCAGGTTGTCTTCACCCAACGCGTGAATCCGCTCGCTGTGGTCACGAATCTCGCTCACCGCGCCACTCTGCTGTGCCGTGACATCGGCAATCCGCACCGCTGTATCGGAAATGGTGCGAATGGCACAGACAATCTCATCCAGTGCCCCATCCGCCGCCTGGGCTTGGTTGGCCGTGGCCTCGGCATGCTCCAGTTGCGCGCGCATCCCCGCCACCGAACTTCTGGCGGCCTGCTGCAGGCGGTCGATCAACGCCTGGATCTCGCCGGTAGCCCCCGTGGTGCGCTGAGCCAGTGAGCGCACCTCATCGGCGACCACGGCAAAGCCACGGCCCATCTCGCCGGCACGGGCCGCTTCGATCGCGGCATTCAGTGCCAGCAGGTTGGTCTGCTCGGCAATCGCGCGGATCACCGTCAGTACCCCGCCAATGGTGGCCGACTCTTCCGCCAATTGTTCGATCATGCGGGCGTTGCCTTGCACTTCATCGACCAGTTCACGCAAGCCCGACAGGCTCTGGCCGATTACCGCCTGGCCTTGTTCCACCGCACGCCCGGCATCGCGGCTGGCCTCGGCGGCTGCGCTGGCGTCACCTGCCACTTGTTGAATGGTCGCTTCCAGCTCGCCCAAGGCATCGCGGATCTGCCCGGTATCGCCGGCCTGGCGCTCGGCGCCGCCGTGCAGCGCAGCGCTCATGCCGGCCAGGGCGTGGCTGCTGCCGGCCACCTGCTCGGCGTTATGGCGGATGGTGCCGACCAGCTCCACCAGGTACTGACGCAGGCGGTTGAGCGACTCCTGGATGTCGTGCAGTTCGCGGTTGGTCTTGCCCAAGGCGATGGCTTGGGCGAAGTCGCCCTCGGCCCAGCGTGACAGGGCCGGGGCCAGTCCGGTCAGGGTACGCGCCAGGCGCCGTTGCAGCGTATCGATCAATAGGGCGATCAGCAGGATCAGGCCGATCATCAGGCCTTGGATGATGCGCACCTCGGCAGCGATTTTCGCATGCTGGCCGCGTACTTCGGGTTCCAACGCGGCGATGGCCTGTTGTACGGCTTCCAGGCGCTGGCCGGTGGTGGCGGCCAGCTCGGCGCGGCGCTCGATCTGTTCGCGGGTGCGTTGCAGTTCGGCCGGGTAGCGGTTGAGCAGGCTTTGCAATTCACGCTTAAGGCCCACGGCAATGTCTTCCTGCTGGGCGCTGCTCTGGGATTCCAGGCCCATCATCGCAGCGAAGTCGTCGGCTCCGGATTCGGCCGTGCGGGTTACGCCGAGCAGTGGCAGGCCGTCGACCGTCTGGGCCTGGGCGCGGATCAGTTGCAGCTCGCGTTCCACCTCATCGGCCAGCTCCGGGCGGCCGCTGCTGACCAGCTTGTCGCGAGCCAATGACAGCCGCCCCAGGTGCAGGGTGGCGTCGAGCAAGGGCAGCAAGTAGCGATTGGCCTCGGCGTTGCCACTGTCGCGGGCATAGCTGGCCATCTGCTCGAAGTTCGCCCCCAGCTCCCGCTCGGCTTGCAGCAGCAGGGCTTGTGGGTCGCCGGCCAGCTTACCGGCGGCCAGCAGTTCGTTGGCGGTGAAGGCCTGCAGGCTATCCAGGCTGGGGCGCAACTTCTCGGCCAGCTCTACGGGCCAATCCGTCAGTGCGGCCTGCAACTGCTGGGTCGCCTCCATGGCTGCGGCCTGACGCAGGGCATCGCCACTGCCCAGGTAGGCCTGGATATTGCGCGCCGTCTGGTTCTGGAACTGCTGAGACAGGCCCAGATAGCGCTCCATCAGCTGGTAGGGGCGCTCGAGGGCGCGCTGCGACCACCACAGGGTGGCGCCCAAGGCGATACACACGGTCACCAGCAACAGGGTGTTGAAATTGGTCAGCCACTTCAGGCGCATAGCCGCGAATTTCCTGCGCAGGTGAGAGGTAGGCGCCTGAAGTTATTGCGATTTTGTGACGGGGTGATGACGCCAGGGGCTTGGTGTCAGAAAAAAAGTGGCACAGTGCCTCTATTGGTGTGGCTGGCACAGTGAGTGCGAATCTCAGGGCTCAACACGAACGACGCAATTACGCCCCGCATGCTTGGCCCGGTACAGCGCCTCGTCCGCTGCACTGGCCATGGTCAGTGCATCCAACCCCTCGTCCAGTTGCACCACCCCTGCACTGAAGGTGCACTGCAAATCGCGCGGCTGCGCCGGGTAGAGAATTTCGGCAAAGCGCCGGCGAATTTCGTCCAGCACCTTGTGTGCGGCATCCAGCGCGGTATTGGGCATGACGATGGCGAACTCCTCGCCACCGTAGCGGCCAATGAAGTCGGTCTTGCGCAAGCGCTGCTTGAGGAATAGGGCAAGGCTCTTGATCACTCGGTCGCCCATGGGGTGGCCGTGGCGGTCGTTGATCTTCTTGAAGTGATCGATGTCGAGCATGGCAAAGCTCAACGGCTGCTGCTCACGGCGGGCGCGGAAGCTGCAGTCTTCCAGCAGCTGCAGGATATGAGTGTGGTTGTACAGCCCGGTCAGGCTGTCGCGGACCATGCGTGCCTTCAAATGGCGGGCGCGGGCGGCGCGGTTGCGCACGGTAGTGATCAGGTGGCGTGAGCGAAACGGCTTGGTCAAAAAGTCATCACCGCCTTCGCTCATGGCATCCAGTTGCTTGTCCAGGTCGTCCTCGGCAGACAGGTAGATGATCGGCACACTCACATAACGGTCACTGTGGCGGATTACCTTGGCCAGCTCCGGGCCGGTGCAGGCCGGCATGTACAGGTCGAGGATGATCAGGTCGGGCTGGAAGTCGGCAAGCTCGGCCATGGTGCGGATCGGGTCGGTCAGGCTGCGGGTGAGCATGCCGGCGCCGGCCAGTACACGCTCGGTGTACAGGGCCTGGGTGCGCGAGTCGTCGATGATCAGCACGCGCAACGGGTCGTGCGGGGCGGTGTTGGTCAGCAGTTCGACCTTTTCCAGCAAGCTGGAAGCTTCCAGGCTGCCGGTGAGAAAGTCCTGACCACCGGCGCGTACTGCGGCAAGGCGGGTCGGGGTGTCGGCTTCGTGATGGCTGAAGAACAGCAACGGAATGGCGCGTGCCAGGCCCTGCTGCACTTGGGCGGCCAGCAGCAAGCCCAGGCCGGCGCCGGTGAAGTCGACATCCATGATGATGGCCGAAGGCGGGTACTCGCTGATCGAGGCGAGAAACGCCGCTGTGCTGGGCAACGCTTGCACCACCAGACCAAAGAATTCCAGTTGCTGGGCCAGGCGCTGGGCGCGTTCGTGGTCCTGCAGCAGGATGTACACCGGTTTGCGCACGGGCAGCAGCAGCGGGTCGAGCGGGTCGTCCTTGCGCAGGCCGTTACGCGTCAGCTGTTGGACGGGGCACTGCGGGCTCGGCTCGACTGCTTGGCTCATGTCCTGGCTACTTATAGGTTGGGATGTGCAGGGGCAATGATGGCTCTATGCTAGCAGCTCTTTTCACGTGCGTGAGTGCCCTGCGTCAACAAAGCGGGCAGAACGAATATTCAGTTGCTGACTGAATGGTCGCTTATGCGTACGGTGGTGTCTGCTTTATAGTGCAGCCATTCGGGCTTCCCGTGGCACGCTAGCGCAGGCCTGTGGTCAAAGCCCCTGAACCGTCGTGACTGATTAAGGACAAAGCCATGCTGGACTGGAAAAACCGCGAGGCCAAAGCCGAGCCCCGTGAGCGTGTCGACGGGCGCGGCGCTGCCGCCCGTAGCTACCTTGGCGGCCTTTGGAGCCGTGCCCTGGGGACCCTGATCGGGTTGTACCTGCTGGTGTGTATCGGCCTGGGCTGGTACTGGAGCCAGGAGCCTGCTCTGTTCCCGGTGCAGCAAAACGCCCAGGCCGCAGCCGAACGTGCTGGCCAGCAGATGGTGGTGGGCTATACCACCATCGAAACCCTCAAGTCCGTGGCCGGCACCTTGCTGAACAAGCCGGGCGGGTACATTTCCAACGACCGCTTCCCGCCAGGGCTGTGGATGGACAACATGCCAAGCTGGGAATATGGCGTGCTGGTCCAGGTCCGTGACCTGTCCCGTGCCCTGCGTAAAGACTTCGCCCGTTCGCAGTCGCAGTCCACCGAAGACGCCGACCTGGCCAAGGCCGAGCCGCGCTTCAACTTCGACAACAAGAGCTGGATCCTGCCATCGAGCGAGTCGGAGTTCGAAGAGGGCATCAAGTCGCTGACCCGCTACCAGACCCGTCTGGCTGCCGGCGACAAGGGCGCTATCTTCTATACCCGCGCCGACAACCTGAACAACTGGCTGGGTGACGTGGCCACCCGTCTGGGCTCGCTGTCGCAGCGCCTGTCGGCCAGCGTTGGCCGGGTCAAGCTCAACACCACGCTGAAGACCGAGTCGGTCGTTGCCGGCCAGGCGCCGCAGGTGGATGAGGAGCTGGTGGAAACCCCATGGCTGCAGATCGACAACGTGTTCTATGAAGCCCGTGGCCAAGCCTGGGCGCTGTCGCACCTGCTGCGTGCCATCGAGGTGGACTTCGCCGACGTGCTGGCGAAGAAGAATGCCACCGTCAGCGTGCGTCAGATCATCCGTGAGCTGGAGGCCTCGCAAGAGCCGCTGTGGAGCCCGATGGTGCTCAACGGCAGTGGCTTCGGCATGTGGGCCAACCACTCGTTGGTCATGGCCAACTACATTTCCCGGGCCAACGCTGCGGTTATCGATCTGCGTCAGCTGCTGTCGCAGGGTTGATGATGGCTATCGGCCCAACCGAGGCCGCCCATCGGGCGGCTTCCGACCGCGAGCTGGTCACCTGGGTGGACGAAACCGACCAGGTACTGGGCGCCTTGCCCCGTGCCGAGCTGCGCGAGCGTGGCCTGATCGGTCGCTGCACGTTCATTCTGCTGTTCAACAGTGCCGGTGAATTGTGTGTACACCGGCGTACCCTGAGCAAGGCGCTGTACCCCGGGTATTGGGATGTGGCGGCGGGCGGCATGGTCACGGCTGGGGAAGCGTATGCCGAGTCGGCCGCGCGCGAGCTGGCCGAAGAGCTGGGCATCGAGGGCGCCGAGCTGCGCTTTCACGAGCGGTTCTACTTCGACCAGCCGGATAACCGCTTGTGGTGTGCGGTGTATTCGGCGGTGTCGGATGCACCGTTGCGGTTGCAGCCGGAAGAGGTGATCGAGGCGCGCTTCATCGGTCTGGAACAGGCTGAGCAGGAAAGCCTGAGCAAGCCTTATTGCCCGGACTCGTTGGCGGCGTTGCAGCGCTACAAGGCCACTTTGTAGGCTCGGGTTTGCCCGCGAAATACCGGCCCAGACACCCGTTTCGCAGGGCAAGGGCTTTGCCCTTGTTCGCGGGTAAACCCGCTCCTACACAACCGGCGTATTTATCGTTACACTGCGCGCCCTTTTCGGGCTGCCGCAATTCTTGCAGCAGTAGCGCCGCCCCTGCCAGAGTGGGGCTTCGCGGTCGGCCTCAACCCCAAGGCACGACCAGTTTTTGTCCTCAGCACCGAGGAACAAAAGTGGCCAAGAAAGCTTCTTCTTTTTCCGCCCTTGGCGGTCTCGTGTACTCCACCGACGCCGGTCGGCACTGCCCCGACTGTGGCCAGCCGGTGGACGCCTGCACCTGCAAGCAGCAAATCATCCCCGAAGGCGACGGCATTGCCCGCGTGCGCCGCGAAAGCAAAGGCCGTGGCGGCAAGACCGTGACCACTGTCACCGGCGTGCCGCTGCCGCCCGACCAGCTCAAGGAGCTGGCGACCACGCTCAAGCGCCGCTGCGGTACCGGCGGCGCCCTGAAGGACGGGGTTATCGAGATCCAGGGCGACCATGTCGAGCTGTTGATCGGCGAGCTGACCAAACAGGGTTTCAAGGCGAAAAAGTCCGGCGGCTGAGGCCATCGCACGATTTTTTGCCCAGCGCTTTCTAAACTCGTTCCCGTGGTCAGAGTCTATGCCTGAGCACGGATGAATCGTCATTTTCAGCTTTTACACTCGCCCCGCTGCCTGCGGGCAGTGTCTTCGACTTATTTATAGGGGACTTGAATGTCCGTACGACGCACACGCAAAGACGATGGTAGCCAATGGACCGTGGCCGACAGCCGCAGCGTTTATGGCATCCGCCATTGGGGCGCTGGCTATTTCGCCATCAATGAAGCCGGGCGCGTCGAAGTACGCCCCAACGGCCCTCAAAGTGCTCCGATCGACCTGTTCGAACAGGTCGACGAACTGCGCCAGAGCGGCTTGTCGCTGCCCTTGCTGGTGCGCTTCCCTGACATTCTGCAGGACCGTGTGCGCCAGCTGACCGGTGCCTTCGACGCCAACATCGCGCGCCTGGAATACCAGAGCCAGTACACCGCGCTGTACCCGATCAAGGTCAACCAGCAGGAAGCGGTGGTGGAAAACATCATCGCCACGCAAAACGTTTCCATCGGCCTGGAAGCCGGCTCCAAACCCGAGTTGCTGGCAGTGCTGGCGCTGGCGCCGAAGGGCGGCACCATCGTCTGCAACGGCTACAAGGACCGTGAGTTCATTCGCCTGGCACTGATGGGTCAGAAGCTTGGCCACAATGTGTTCATCGTCATCGAGAAAGAGTCGGAAGTGGCCCTGGTGATCGAAGAGGCCGCCGAGCTCAAGGTGAAACCACAGGTTGGCCTGCGCGTTCGCCTGTCGTCGTTGGCCTCGAGCAAGTGGGCCGACACCGGTGGCGAGAAGTCCAAGTTCGGTTTGTCCGCCGCCCAGTTGCTTTCGGTGGTGCAGCGCTTCCGCGATGCGGGCCTGGATCAGGGCATCCGCCTGCTGCACTTCCACATGGGTTCGCAGATCGCCAACCTGGCCGACTACCAGCACGGTTTCAAGGAAGCCATCCGTTATTACGGCGAACTGCGTGCGCTGGGCCTGCCGGTCGACCACATCGACGTGGGTGGCGGCCTGGGTGTGGACTACGACGGCACTCACTCGCGCAATGCCAGCTCGATCAACTACGACATGGACGACTACGCCGGCGTGGTGGTGGGCATGCTCAAGGAGTTCTGCGACGCACAGGGCCTGCCGCACCCGCACATCTTCTCGGAGAGTGGCCGTTCGCTGACCGCGCACCACGCCATGCTGGTGATCCAGGTCACCGACGTCGAGAAACACAATGACGACGTACCGACCATCGAGAACAAGGAAGCCCTGCCCGAGACCGTGCAGTGGCTGGTCGACCTGCTTGGCCCGACCGACATCGAGATGGTCACCGAGACCTACTGGCGCGCCACCCACTACATGGGTGATGTGGCCGCGCAGTACGCTGATGGCAAGATCAGCCTGGGTGAGAAGGCCTTGGCCGAGCAGTGCTATTTCGCCGTGTGCCGCCGCCTGCACAACTCGCTGAAAGCCCGCCAGCGCTCGCACCGCCAGGTGCTGGACGAGCTGAACGACAAGCTGGCCGACAAGTACATCTGCAACTTCTCGGTGTTCCAGAGCCTGCCAGACACCTGGGCCATCGGCCAGGTCCTGCCGATCATCCCGCTGCACCGCCTGGACGAAGAGCCGATGCGGCGTGCGGTATTGCAGGACCTGACTTGCGATTCCGACGGCAAGATCAACCAGTACGTTGACGAGCAGAGCATCGAAACCAGCATGCCGGTGCATGCGGTGAAGGAAGGCGAAGATTACCTGCTGGGCGTGTTCCTGGTGGGTGCCTACCAGGAAATCCTGGGTGACATGCACAACCTGTTCGGTGACACCGACTCGGTGAACATCTACCAGAATGCCGACGGCAGCGTGTACCACGCGGGTATCGAAACCCACGACACCATCGAAGACATGCTGCGCTACGTGCACCTGTCGCCGGAAGAGTTGATGACGCATTACCGCGACAAGGTCGCCAGCGCCAAGATCACTGCGCGTGAGCGGACCCAGTATCTGGATGCCTTGCGCCTGGGCTTGACCCGGTCTTCGTACCTGTCGTCGTAATTGACGGGGCCGCCCCGCAAAAACTGCACGGTTTGCTTGTTTTTGTGGGCGCGGCCTCGCGTCGCGATATGAGGGCGAAGCCCTCACCGTGTCATACCCGGTAATGGTCCTGTCCTCGCCCGTCGCATTCGCGGCGCTAACTTTGAATGCACAATTCAAAGGAGAACGACATGGAACGTCCAGGCTCCCATCGTTTACGTAATGGCCGGGTGTCCGAATCCGGGCGCCTCTACCTGTTGACTACAACTACCCGCAGCCGAACGCCGTTGTTCAAAGACTTCCGATTCGCCAGGACCGTGATCCAGCAGTTGCGGTTCAGCGATGAGCGCAAGGCTTGTCGATCGCTGGCATGGGTGTTGATGCCGGATCACCTTCACTGGCTCATCGAGCTGGGTCCAGTGAGCCTGGGTAGGCTGATGTGCGAATTCAAATCCAGAAGCAGCTGTGCCTTGTACAAGGCCGGTGTTGAAAGACGGCATATCTGGCAAACCAGCTTTCATGACCGGGCTTTGCGTCGCGAGGAGGATGTGCGAGCGGTGGCCCGCTACATCATCGCCAACCCCATTCGGGCCGGCCTGGTGCGGCGGGCTGGCGAGTATCCCCACTGGGACTGTGTATGGCTGTGAGCATGTGAGGGCTTCGCCCTCATTTCGCGACACAAGGCCGCTCCCACAGGGACCGCGAAAGCAGGCCGACCCGCTATCCCATGTGGGAGCGGCCTTGCGTCGCGATGGGCCGCAAAGCGGCCCCAATCAGCCAAACCACAGGTCCCTCTGCTGCAACCGCCACCCGACCCACCCCAACGTCACCGCCCGCAACCCCATGAACCCAAGAAACGCCATCCACAACCCATGGTTGCCCAACCCGCTCATGGCCAGTGCCACCGGCAGCGCAATCAACACCGAAACCAGCATTGCATTACGCATTTCCCGCGCCCGGGTCGCGCCGATGAACAAGCCATCCAGCAAGTAACTCCACACCGCGATCAACGGCAGCAACGCCAGGTAGGGCAAATACGGATAAGCCGCCGCCCGCACACTGTCGATATCAGTCTGCAAGTCGATGAACAGGTGCCCACCCAGCAGGAACAGCCCGGCAAAGCCCAGGCTGGTGATCAGTGACCAACCACAAGCGACCACCAGCGAGCGGCGCAAAGTGTCGCGGTCACGGGCACCAATGGCATGGCCGCACAAGGCCTCCACCGCATGGGCCAGCCCATCCAGCGCATAGGCCGTCAGTAGCAGGCCATTGAGCAACAGGGCGTTGGCCGCCACGGTCGCTTCGCCCAGACGCGCGCCCTGCACGGTGATCAGCAGGAACACCAGTTGCAGCGCCAGGCTACGCAGGAAGATGTCGCGGTTCACCGCCAGCAGTGGCCTCCAGGCCTGCCAGCGCTTGAGCGCTGCCCACACGATCTGCCCCGGGTAAGCCCGCAGGGCCGGGCGGGTCAGGGCCAAACCGAGCAGGGCGGCACTCCATTCGGCAATCACCGACGCCCGCGCCGAGCCCAGCACACCCCAGTCCAGGCCCAGCACGAACCACAGGTTCAAGGTGATGTTCAGCAGGTTGGTGGTCAGCAGGATGGCCAGTGGCGCCCTGGCGTTCTGGGTGCCGAGGAACCAGCCGACCAGCGCGTAACTGGCCAGCGCCGCAGGCAGGCCAAGCAGGCGGGTATGGAAGAAGTCTTCGGTGGATTGCTGCAGGGCTGCGCTGGGTTGCATCGCATGGAGTGCCAGCTGGCTGAAGGGCAGGGCCAGCAGGCCGATCAACAGGGCGAAGCCGACCGCCAGCAGCAGCCCTTGCACCAGTACCTGGCGTAGCGCTGCACCGTCGCCACGGCCGGCGGCCTGGGCAGCGAAGCCGGTGGACCCCATGCGCAGGAAGCCCATCAGGCCGACCATGAAGGTGAACAAGGTGGCGCCCACGGCCACGGCGCCCAGTTGGTGGGCGTGCGGGAGATGACCGATGACCGTGCTGTCGACCAGCGCCACCAGCGGTACCGAGATGTTGGACAGGATCATCGGCGCGGCCAGCGCCCAGACCTTGCGGTGGGTGGGGCGGTGGCGCCAGTCGGCAGCGAGTTGGGGCATGTGCATTCCATGAGATTTTGGGGCCGCTGTGTGCCCCTTCGCGAGCTTGCTCGCTCCCACAGGAAAGTGTTGCTCTTGCGGCCGGCGCCAAACCTGTGGGAGCGGGCAAGCCCGCGAAGGGACGCAATGCGGCCCCTTTAACGAATGGCCACAGTGTAACGACCAGGCAACCATTTAGCGCGACCATGGTCTGACCTGGCGCGCAACGCCGGGTGCTGCACCTGACGTTGCGCTATAGTTGCTGCCCTCACGTACACGCTGCCCAAGAGTTCCTATCTCATGTTCAACAAAGGATTGTTGCTGGCCTGCGCGCTGGCGTTGCTCAGTGCCTGTGACTCTTCCACGCCGGGCAAACCGGCGCCGGTCGAGAAAACCGTGGCGCCCGCGCCCGCCGAAACCCCCGCCCCCAAGCGTGAGGACCCGGCCGTGCTCGCCAAGCGCTACGAGGGCCGCGAACTCACGGTGCTGGACGTATCGGAAGTGCAGCTCGATGGCGCGGCAACGCTGTCGATCAGCTTCTCAGCACCGCTGGATGCCAAGCAGGACTTCGCTACCAAGGTGCACCTGGTCGACACCGTCAAGGGTAAGCTAGATGGCGCCTGGGAACTCTCCGACAACCAGATGGAGCTGCGCCTGCGCCACCTGGAGCCGCAGCGCAAGCTGGTGCTGACCGTCGACAAGGGGCTGCTGGCAGTCAACGGCAAGCAGCTGGACAGCGAGTCGATCACCCGCCTGGAAACCCGCGACATGCAGCCGACCATCGGCTTTGCCAGCCGCGGCTCGCTGTTGCCTACGCGCCTGGCCGAAGGCCTGCCGGTGATTGCCCTGAACGTCGACAAAGTGGATGTCGAGTTCTTCCGCGTCAAGCCAGACATGCTCTCGACCTTCCTGGCCAACTGGGGACGCAACAGCAGCCTGTACTACTACCAGTCCAAGGAAACCTTGGACATGGCCGAGCTGGTCTACAGCGGCCGCTTCGATCTAAACCCGGCGCGCAACACGCGCGAGACCGTGTTGCTGCCGATTGCCGGCATCAAACCGTTGCAGGCGCCAGGCGTGTACCTGGCAGTGATGCGCGCCTCGGGTACCTACGATTATTCTCAGCCGGCAACCCTGTTCACCCTCAGCGACATCGGCGTGTCGGCCCACCGCTACCGCGACCGCATTGACGTGTTTGCTCAAGCCCTGGAAGGCGGCAAGGCGCTGAGCGGCGTCAACCTGGAAGTCCATGACGAAAAGGGCAAGCTGCTGGCCCAGGCCACCAGCGATGGCAAGGGGCATGCCCAGCTGCCGATCACGCCCAAGGCCGATACCCTGATCGCCACCCAGGGCGTGCATACCACGCTGCTGCGCCTGAACACCGCAGCCCTGGACCTGGCCGAATTCGACATCACCGGGCCTCAGGCCAACCCCCTGCAGTTCTTCATCTTCGGCCCGCGTGACCTGTACCGCCCGGGTGAGACGGTGCTGCTCAACGGCCTGCTGCGCGACCAGGACGGCAAGCCGGTCAAAGCCCAGCCGGTGAGCGTGGAAGTGCGTCGCCCGGATGAACAGGTGAGCCGCAAGTTCGTCTGGGAAGCCGACAGCAATGGCTTGTACCAATACCAGTTGCAACTGGCCACCGAGGCCCCGACTGGCCGTTGGCAACTGCTGCTCGACCTGGGTGGCGGGCGCAAGCAGGTCTATGAATTCCTCGTTGAAGACTTCCTGCCCGAGCGCCTGGCGCTGGAGCTCAAGGGCAGCAGCACACCGCTTTCGCCGGATGAAGATGCGCGTATCCAGGTCAATGGCCGTTACCTCTATGGTGCGCCGGCCGCCGGCAACCGCCTGAGCGGTCAGGCCTATGTACGCCCGCTGCGCGAGGCAGTACCGGCGTTGCCTGGCTACCAGTTCGGCTCGGTCACCGAAACCGATCTGAACCAGGACCTGGAACTGGACGAAGTCACCCTTGACCAGGCCGGCAAGGCGGTGGTCGATATCGAAAGCCGTTGGGCCGAAGCCCGCTCTCCGCTGCAACTGACCGTGCAGGCCAGCCTGCAGGAGTCGGGTGGACGGCCGATCACCCGGCGCCTGGAGCAGCCTATCTGGCCGGCTGAGCGCCTGCCGGGCCTGCGAGGCCTGTTCGAAGGTGAGGAGACCGATAGCGACGGGCCCGTGGAATTCGAATTCCTGGTGGCCGACCGCGACGGTAACAAACTGGCGGCCGACGCGCTCAAGGTGCGCCTTGTTCGCGAACGCCGCGATTACTACTGGAATTACTCGCAAAGCGACGGCTGGAGCTACGCCTACAACGAGAAATTCCTGACCCAGAACGAAGAGACGATCAGCGTCAAGGCAGGTTCCACCGCCAAACTCAGCTTCCAGGTTGAGTGGGGCCCTTACCGCGTCGAGGTGGAAGACCCGCAGACCGGTCTGGTATCCAGTGAGCGCTTCTGGGCCGGCTATCGTGCCCAGGACAACGCTGAGGGCGGCGCGGTGCGGCCGGACCAGGTCAAGCTGGCGCTGGACAAACCCTCCTACACCGATGGCGCTACTGCCAAGGTCACCGTCACCCCGCCCGCTGCGGGTAGCGGCTACCTGATGATCGAGTCCAGCGATGGCCCGCTGTGGTGGCAGGAGATCGATGTGCCCGCCGAGGGCAAGACCTTTGACGTGCAACTGGACAAGGCCTGGGCCCGTCACGACCTGTACATCAGCGCGCTGGTTATCCGCCCTGGTGAGCGCAAGGCCAATGCCACGCCCAAGCGCGCCGTGGGCGTGCTGCACCTGCCGCTGGACCGCGCCGAGCGCAAGCTTGCGCTGAGCCTGCAGGCGCCGGAAAAAATGCGCCCGAAACAGCCTTTGACAGTGAAGGTAAAGGCCGCCAACGCCGATGGCAGTGTGCCCAAGCAGGTGCATGTGTTGTTGTCGGCGGTGGACGTGGGCATCCTCAACATCACCGATTTCAAAACCCCCGACCCGTTCGCCAGCCTGTTCGGGCGCAAGGCCTATGGTGCCGATCAACTGGACATCTACGGCCAGTTGATAGAGGCCGGCCAAGGCCGCCTGGCCAGCCTGGCGTTCGGTGGTGACGCAGCGATGGCCAAGGGGGGCAAGCGACCCAACACTACGGTAACCATCGTCGCCCAGCAGAGCCTGCCGGTGACGCTGGACGACAAGGGTGAGGGCCAGGCCACGGTCGACATCCCCGACTTCAACGGTGAACTGCGGCTGATGGCGCAGGCCTGGACCGAAGAGCACTTCGGCATGGCCGAAGGCAAGACCGTGGTCGCCGCGCCGTTGATTGCCGAGCTTTCGGCCCCGCGCTTCCTGGCCGGTGGCGACCGTACCAGCCTGGCACTGGACCTGGCCAATCTGTCCGGCCGCGCCCAGCAACTGAGCGTCGAAATCACCACGGCGGGGCAACTGAGCCTGGCGGCCAATGCCGTGCAGAGCGTTAACCTGGCCGAAGGGCAGCGCTCGACGCTGATGATTCCGGTGCAGGCCCAGGGGGGGCTGGGGCAGGGCAAGGTGCATGTACGGGTGACTGGCCTGCAACTGCCGAACGAGCCGGTCAATGCGTTCGAACGTGAGTGGACGCTGGGCGTGCGCCCAGCCTACCCGGCAATGCTCAAGCACTACCGCGTGGCCTTGAAGGACCAGCCGTGGACTTTGCCCGAAGCAGACCTGGCCGCCTTCGAGCCCGCTGGCCTGGAAGCCAGCCTGGCCTTGTCGAGCCGGCCGCCGCTGAACCTTGCCGAGCAGATTCGCGCGCTGCAAGCCTACCCCTACGGCTGCCTCGAACAGACCACCAGCGGCCTGTACCCTTCGCTGTACGCCGATGCCGACAGCCTCAAGCGCCTTGGCATCAAGGGCGAGCCGGCGGATGTGCGCAAACGCAAGATCGAAATGGGCATCGAGCACCTGCTGGGGATGCAGCGCTACAACGGCAGCTTTGGCCTGTGGAGTTCGGACAGCGAGGAAGAGTACTGGCTGACCGCCTATGTGACTGACTTCCTGCTGCGTGCCCGTGACCAAGGGTATGGCGTACCCGCCGAGGCATTGAAGAAGGCCAGTGAGCGCCTGCTGCGTTACCTGCAGGAACGCAACCTGATCGAAGTGGACTACAGCGAAAATGCCGACCACACGCGCTTTGCGGTGCAGGCCTACGCGGCGCTGGTGCTGTCGCGCAGCCAGCAGGCGCCGTTGGGTGCCCTGCGCGGGCTGTTCGAACGTCGCGCCGATGCCCGCTCCGGTCTGCCGCTGGTACAACTGGCAGTGGCGCTGGACAAAATGGGCGACAAACCGCGTGCCAAGCAAGCCTTGCAGGCGGGCTTGGGCATCAGCCGTGGCAAAGGCTGGCTGGCCGATTATGGCAGCGCCCTGCGTGACCAGGCACTGATCCTGGCACTGCTGCAGGAGAGCAACCTGGCCAGCAGCCAGGTCGATCAGCGCCTGTTCGCCCTGTCGGATGAACTGGCGGCCAACCGTTGGTTGTCGACCCAAGAGCGCAATGCACTGTTCCTCGCTGGCCGTGGCCTGCTGGGCAAGCCGGAAGGCCAGTGGCAGGCACGTCTGGACAGCGCGGGTGAAGTGCGCGAGTTGAACAATGCCGAGGCCGGTATGAAGCTGGAAGGCCCGTTACTGGCCTCGCCTCTGAGCGTGCAGAATGAAGGCAACGAGACGCTGTACCAGCAGCTGACCTTGTCCGGCTACCCACGACAGGCACCTGCTGCTGGCGGCAACGGCCTGCAGATTCACAGAGAGTACCTGGCCATGAATGGCCAGCCGCTGGACCTGCACAACCTGCGCAGCGGCGACCTTGTGCTGGTGCACCTGGCGCTCAAAGCTGAGGACCGCGTGCCGGATGCGTTGGTGGTAGACCTGCTGCCGGCCGGCCTGGAGCTGGAAAACCAGAACCTGGCTCAAAGCGCCGCCAGCCTGGACAACGCCAGCAGTGCAGTGAAGGCGTGGCGCGAGTCGATGCAGAATGCCAGCGTGGTGCATCAGGAGTACCGTGATGACCGTTATGTTGCCGCGCTCAAGCTTGACGGCTATGGCACCACCCACCTGCTGTACCTGGCGCGAGCAGTGACCCCGGGCACCTACCGCGTGCCGCCGCCGCAGGTCGAGTCGATGTATCGGCCGAACCTGCAGGCCGTGGGCGATGGGCAAGGGGAGATGACGGTGAAGGCCCGCTAGAGGCCCGCTCTACGCGGACAATGTGGGAGCGGCCTTGCGTCGCGATAGGGCCGCAAAGCGGCCCCGACAATTCAAGCGGCGAAGCTGAAAGCCTGGGGCTGCTGTGCAGCCCTGTCGCGACGCAAGGCCGCTCCCACAAAGACCGCGCAGATCAGTGGATCACCCAGCTCATCACCCACAGCCCCAGCACCAGCCAGATGATTCCGAGGATGATCGAGGCGCGCATGAATGCGCGGATTGCCGAGTACAGCAGCATCAGGCCGATGATCAGGGCCAGGATGCTCAGCAGCGAGGTGTCCATGCCCAAGGTGCGCGACAGGCCATCGATGAAGTTGCCACCGGCATTGGCCAGCAGGTTGAACAGCCCGCTCAATGCGTCGACGATGAAGCGGATCAACGACCCCAGTGCCTGGCCCAGCCACTCGAAAAAACCTTCTACATGCATAGTTGCTTCCTGATGAAAAAATCGGCGAGGTTGTCGTCCCAAAGCCTTTGGCCATTACCTGGCCAGGTCGGTTCCCGATGCCAAGCTTAGCGCGACCACGGTGCCGTGCGGGCAGGTTGTTGCGTGCCGCGCTGATCAGTCTGCTGGTGCTCGGCGGCCTGTTCTGGCTGGCTGATCGCATCTGGCCGCTGCCGCTGCCAGGTGATGACCTGGCCCGGGTAGTGCTGGCCGAAGACGGCACGCCCTTGTGGCGCTTTGCCGATGCTGATGGCGTGTGGCGCTACCCCGTAAGCCCTGAAGAGGTTTCGCCGCTTTACCTGCAGGCTTTGCTGACTTATGAGGACCGTTGGTTCTACAACCACCCAGGGGTCAACCCGCTGGCATTGGCCCGCGCGGCCTGGCTGAACCTGCGCGGCGGGCGTGTTGTGTCGGGCGGCAGCACATTGTCGATGCAGGTGGCACGCCTGCTCGACCCGCACGACCGTACCTTGGTCGGCAAACTGCGCCAGCTATGGCGCACCTTGCAGCTGGAATGGCACTTGTCCAAGCGCGACATCCTGCAGATCTACCTGAACCGCGCACCGTTCGGCGGCACGCTTCAGGGCGTGGCGGCAGCCAGCTGGGCGTACCTGGGCAAGTCGCCCCTGCACCTGACACCTGCCGAAGCGGCACTGCTGGCCGTGCTGCCCCAGGCACCCAGCCGGCTGCGCCCGGACCGCCACCCCGAGCGTGCCCAGCGTGCCCGGGACAAGGTGCTGCAGCGCCTGGCTGAATACCAGGTATGGCCAGCCCAGCAAATTCGCGAGGCGGCCGAGGAGCCGCTGGTGTTGGCGCCACGCCAGGAGCCGGCCCTGGCGCCATTGTTGGCCCGGCGCCTGAACAGCGCTGACAGCCCGCCGCTGATCCGTACCACGCTTGACGCTGCGCTTCAGCGGCGCCTCGAAGACTTGCTGCTGGGCTGGCGCGCACGGCTGCCGGAGCGTACCTCGGCCGCCATTCTGGTGGTCGAAGCGCAGAGCATGGCGGTGCGCGCGTACCTGGGCTCGATAGATTTGTCTGATGAGCGCCGCTTTGGCCATGTCGACATGGTGCGCTCGTTACGTTCGCCCGGCTCCACCCTCAAGCCGTTTCTTTACGGCATGGCGCTGGACGATGGCCTGATCCATTCCGAATCGCTGTTGCAGGATGTTCCACGACGCTATGGCGACTATCGCCCTGGCAACTTCTCCATGGGGTTCAGCGGGCCGGTGTCGGCCAGCTCGGCGCTGGCCCTGTCGCTCAACCTGCCCGCCGTGCAATTGCTGGAGGCCTACGGCCCGAAACGCTTTGCCGCACAACTGCGCATGGCGGGCATGCCGTTGATACTGCCCCCCCTTGCCGAGCCCAACCTGTCGTTGATCCTGGGCGGTGCCGGCAGCCGGCTGGAGGACCTGGTCGGCGGCTACGCGGCGCTGGCGCGGGGTGGCAACAGTGCGCAGGTGCGCTTGCAGCCACAGGCCCCCTTGGTGGAGCACCGGTTGCTGTCACCGGGGGCGGCGTGGATCATCCGGCGTATCCTCAGCGGCCAGGCGCGCCCGGACCGCGACCCGCACGCCGAACTGGTGCAGCGCCCGCTACTGGCCTGGAAAACCGGCACCAGCTACGGCTTTCGCGATGCCTGGTCGATTGGCGTGGGGCCGCGTTACCTGATCGGCGTATGGATTGGCCGCCCCGACGGTACACCGGTGCCTGGGCAGTTCGGCCTGGCGTCGGCGGCGCCGCTGATGTTGCAGGTGCACGATCTGTTGAGCAATCGCGACAGCCAACGCGGCATCAGCGTCCCGGTAGCGCCGGTACCTGCGAATATCGGCGTTGCGGCGATCTGTTGGCCGCTGGGCCAGCCGATGAGCAAGCAGGACACCAACTGTCGGCGTCAGCGCTTTGCATGGACCCTGGACGGCACCACGCCGCCAACCTTGCAGGCAGCCGACCAGCCGCTGGGCCTGGGCTTGCGCGAAAAAGTGTGGGTCAACGAGCAGGGCTTGCGGGTGGATGGTAGCTGCCCGGGCGCCAAGGCGCGTGACATCGCCCTGTGGCCGGCGCCGCTGGAGCCTTGGCTACCCCGTGTCGAGCGGCGCATGGCGCGTTTGCCGGCCATCGACCCGGCCTGCCCACCGCAGGCGCCGGCCAGTGCACCACCGCTGTCGATCGTCGGCGTGCGCCCAGGCGACAATCTGCGCCGCCCGGCCACCAGCACTGAGCCGTTGCAATTGCAGGTCTCTGCCTTGGGTGGTGGTGGACGGCGCTGGTGGTTCCTCAACGGCCAGCCGTTGGGTGAAACCCAGGGGCAGGACAGCCTGTTGCTGCGTTTGCCACAGGTCGGGCAGGCCGAACTCAGCGCGCTGGACGAAAGCGGTCAGACGGCGCGGGTGGCGTTCCAGGTCAGTGAGTAGGTGTTCGACGACAGCCGGGCCAGCACCTACGCTTGCAAGTGACGGGTGTGACCGGCTGGTGCCCCACAACCCATGGGAACATGGAGTGCCCTATGCGTCCTCTGGTCGCGCCCCTGATGTTGCTGCTTTGGGCACTTGCTGCCCACGCCGAGCCGTTGCCGGGGTTTCTCGACAGCCATGAGTACGAGCGGCGTCTGCCCAGCGCCAACCTGCCGATGACGGACTACTCCCCTGTGAGCCCCCACATACGGCTGGCCGGGGCGGCTATCAACAACCCCGACTGGGCCCCGGCCAACACCCGGCTGGTACTGCATAAAGTGCGCTTCGAGGGCGGCACGGTGTTCCCCTTGGGCGACCTGCGCGAACACTATCAGCCGCTGATCGGGCGCGAAACCACGTTGGGTGAATTGCAGCAATACACCCAGCGCCTGACCCAACGCTACCGGCAGGAGGGCTACTTGCTGTCGTATGCCTACTTGCCTGCTCAGGATGTGGCCGATGGCAGGGTCAACGTGGTGCTGGTCGAAGGTTACGTACGTGATTACCGCGTGGACGGCGATATTGGGCCGGCCAGCGAGTATTTGCAGCAGCTGCTGGCGCGCATTGAGGCCGAGCGCCCACTGACCCGCGAAACGCTGGAGCGCTATCTGGGCCTGGCTACGCGCATGCCAGGGGTTGTGGTAGAGGCCGAACTGGCAATGGCGCGGGCTGCCGATGGTGTCGCCCAGCTGACCGTGCATGCACGGCGCAAGCCGCTCAGCGCCGCTGTGACCGTGGCCGACTCCAGCCGTGATGCTGCACAGGCCCTGATCACCGTAGCCAGCAATGCCCAGACCCGCCATGGCGAACTGGTCACGGCCAGCTGGCTGCTGCCCCCTGGCAATGACCGGGTCTACTACCAGCGTCTCGATTACAGCCAGTACCTGGACGCCGCCGGTAGCCAACTGCTGCTGTCGGCGTCGCGCTACCGCAGCGAGCCCGGCACGCGCATACGTTTGAACGATGGCCGCGATATCACCCGCGAGCACGACAGTGAGCGCTATGCGATCGGCCTGCGTCAGCCGGTGGTTGTCAGGCCGAATGAGTGGCTGGCGGTGCAGGGGCACGTGTACTCGGTCAGTGAGCATGATGAAGACCGGATGGCCGAGCAGCCATCGTCTCGCAAGTACGACACCTATGTGCGGGCGCTGTCATTCGAAGGTGACTGGCGCAAGGTGGAGCAGGGGCGTTTGCGTATCGTCAGTGCCGGGGTCCATCAGGGGCTGGACTACCTGGGGGCGCGCAGCGATGCTGACTACGATCTCGACTTCCTGCGCTTGCGGCTTTCCGGTTTGCAGAGCGACACCCTGTTGGAAAACGGGCAGGGGGTGGTGTCCGGGGCGTTGTACTGGAGTGATGATCGATTGCCCGACAGCGAGCGTGCGGGGTTTGGCGGGCAGAGTTTCGGGCGCGGTTACCCGCGCGATCAGGCGGACGGTGACAAGGGCTGGGGTGTGGCTTACGAGCTCAACTACAGCGTGCGCAGTCGCTGGCTTGCGCGGGTTCAGCCCTATGCGGTGGTGGATACCGCTCAGGCCTGGCACAACCGGGGACCGGTGGAGGACGCCCATCTGGCTTCGGTGGCGCTGGGTGTGCGGTTAGGGGGTGGGCATATGTTCAATGTGGCGCTGGAAGTGGCCAAGCCGTTGGCGGATGTGGCGCTGGATAGCCTGGACCGTCGGCCTCGGCTGTCGTTGAACCTGGCGATCCAGTTGTAGCAGGCAACTATGGGCTTGCAGGAGCAGCCTTTCGCAGCGCAAGGCCGCTCCAGAATGGTGTGCCGAGCCCTCACTCAATGGGTCGTGAACCGCTGGTGCACGGGCGACGAGCTGGGGGTCAGCGCCAGAGCCAGTTGGGTGCGGTTGTGCATATGCGTCAAACGCAAAACCTGAGACACATACAGCTTCACGGTGTTTTCGGTAATGCCCAGTTCGCAGGCGATCTGGTAATTGGTCTTGCCCTTGCTAACCAGGCGCGCCACTTCCAGCTGGCGTGGTGACAGTTTCTCGAACGCTGCTGGCAGCTCGCTTTCGCTTTCTTCTGCATCACTGGCACGCCGGTGGGTGCCTTGGCCACGGGCTTTTTCCAGGTCCTGATACAGTTCGTCCACCGACTCGGCCAGTTCCTGCAAGCGCTGGTTCAGCCCACCCAGATCACGGAGGTTGCGCTGGCGCTCCAGCAAGGCCTCTTCCTGCCGGCGTACGCCTGCCAGCAGTTCATCAAGGTCCATCGGCTTCTGGTAGTAATCGGCAAAACCTTCGCGTATCGCCCGGATCAAGTCCTGTTTCTCGGCCCGCCCAGTCAACATGATGGCTTCGAACGTGCGCTGGCTGCCGTTGATTTCCTTCAAGGCGCGCACCAGCTCGATGCCATCCCGATCTGGCATGTGCAGGTCACAGATGAGCAAGCCGATGGTCGGGTCTGCCACATAGTGCTCGATGGCTTCGTCGGTTGAGAGGGCTGTAACGCAGGTATAGCCCTTGGTTTGAAGGAATTCACTCAGCTGTTCGACAATGACCGGTTGGTCATCAACCACCAACACCTTTACTTCACTCACTGATCTGGACACGATCAACTCCCTGTTCTTATACAGCCCTGCTCCCGTGCCAGACGCTCTGGCAGCTTAAAAGTAGTCGCACTCAGCGAATATGTACAAGGCGTGTACAGGTTATCGGACCACTGGAAAGCTTATTGGATCCATACGGCCGTTAGAAGAAAACCTGATAACACATAGGGCACGAACGCCTGCTTGTCGCCCATTTCCTCGGTCAGGGCCTGCAAACGCTTCTTTACCTTGGGGTTGAGCAGAGTCCACAGGCGGCGGCGGGTCAGTAGCCAGACCAGTACAGTGACACCCGCGCCAATGAAGGTGCCGAGCACATATTGCGGGCTGGTGGCCAGGGCCAGGGCGCCCATCAGCTTGACGTCGTCGGCGCCGAAGCGGCCGAGCATGTAGCCTGGCAGGGTCAGCAGCATGACGATGGCCAGCGCCCAACCGGCCTCGTTGGCTTCGGCGCCTATCCAGCTGTGGCCGGTGCTGAACAGCCAGGCCAGGGCGCAGCCAGCCACTCCCAGGGTCAGCACGTTGGAGATCTGGCGTTGACGCACATCCTGTTCGGAGCACAAGGCAAGCCACAGCAGGAGAACAATGCTTTGCATTGGCAGGTCGCCTTTCCCAAATGTTGAACACATCTACCCGGTCAGTCAGGTTTCCTTAAATGAAGATAGACGGGAACGTGCGGGGGAGTGCGGTTGGCATCTGAAAAAAGGCGTGCGTGGAATGGATTTTGTCGTAGCTGACACAGGCCAGGTCGGTGACGCAGTCGTACTTGGAATCGCCACCTATGTAGGCGTGGGTTCACCCGCGAACACCCGCGAAGCCGGTGCCATGCACCGGGCCAATTGCTTCGGGGGTAAACCCGCTCCCGCAGGGCCACGGTGCATGCAAAAGCCGCGTTCCAACGCTATTTTTTGCTGCCCGGTGGGTAGTTGCCCAGCACCTTGGCCACGGTGTTGCGGATTGCGCTGTTACGTTCTTCCGGGCTTGGCGGGTAGTTGTTCATGATCTGCTCGGCACTGCCGCGCCATACCAGCTTGCCGTCACGCCCATCGAACATGTCGACCTGGATGGTGGCGACCTTGTAGTCGACACTGCGGGTTTCGTTGTACATCGGGCCACCCCAGTAGCCGCCCCAGTAGCCACCCCAGCCACCGCCGTAGTTGGTGGTGATCTGTTGTTGGCGCTGCTCCACGATCAGGTATGTGCGTACTGCCAGGTCGGGCCGCGCTCCGCCTTGTACCGGACGCAGGCCGCGCTGGTCGAGTTGGTCTGCCACCGCCTGGCGAATGCGCTGCTCGGTGAGGTCGCTCTTGATCCGCGGGTCATCCGGGCGGTACTGCAGGCCTGGCTCCTGCCATGCCCAGCTGCGGTAGGCGGCAAAATCGCGGCTGGCATCGAAATCCTGCTGGACGTTGTTGCTTGAGCAGGCAGCGAGCAACAACGCGAATGACAGTAGAACGAGACGGCGCAACATGATGGTTCTCCGTTAGCTATTAACTGGGAGGATAGCCGCTGAGTGCCTTGTGCACAGAATCGCGCAAGGCACTTTCGCGTTCGCGGGGCGAGTCCTTGTTGCTGCTGCTTTCGGCGCTGGCGCTCCAGACCGGCTGGCCGCTGCGGGCGTCGTACAAGTCGATGCGCACCACCAGGACTTCGACCTCGTAGGTACGCACGATGGGCACGCTGGCATAGCCTCCATAACCGTGGCGGTAGCCGCCATAGCCGACCCCCCCATAGGGATACGGCCCGTAGTAGGGGTCGTAGGTGTCGTAGTCACGCACTTGGCGCAAGCGTTTTTCCAGGCGCATATCGGCGCTCACCAGCAAGTCGCCAGGGCCTGTGCGAGCGGGGCGCAGGCCATGCTGGTCGAGCGCACCGCTGACGGCATCGGCCAGTTGCGCCGGGTCGGCATCGACAGCGCCGCTGGGCAACTGGCCGTTGCGCCAGCTCCAGCTGCGGTAGTGCCCATAATCACGAGCGGGCGCAGGGTATGCACTGGCGTCGAAGGTGGTGGCCGCCTGGGCAGGGGCTGGTGGTAACGGGCGGCTGCTGGCCACATAAGGGTTGCTGCCCTGGCAGCCAGCCAGGGCAATGGGCAGCAGGGCCAGGCACAACAGACGGTACGGCATGTGTTCCTCCTGGCGCGGCGGATTAGCGGGGGCGGCAAACCCAGTGCAGGTAGCGGCCAAGCCCGGCGAAGGTGGGGTGGCGACGGTGGGCCAGCTCCATTTCCAACAGGTCGAGCAGCTCGGCCTTGCCCTGGAATTCCTTGGGCATATAGTCGTGAAACACCCGCACGCCGCTTTCGCTTTCAACCTGCCACATAGGCTCAAGTTGCGCCTTGAGTTCGCGTGGATCAAGCGGTTTCTGTGGGGTCAGGCTCTGCTTTTCACCTTCCAGCCGGTTGCTGCGCAACTTGCGGAAATGGCCCTTGAGCAGGTTGCGATAGACCAGTGCGTCGCGGTTGTAGAAGGCCAGCGATAACCAACCGCCGGGGGCCGTGAGCTGGTGCAGCACCGGCAGGATGCTCTCGGGTTCGGCCAGCCATTCGAGCACGGCGTGGCAGAGCACCAGGTCGTAGCGCTCGGTCAGCTGACCGAGCAGGTCTTGCCAGGGCGCCTGGATGAAGGTCGCGGTCTGGCCGGCTTCGGCAAAGCGCGCCCTGGCGCCGTCGAGCATGGGCGCCGCAGGTTCGGCCAGGGTCAGCTGGTGGCCACGCTCGGCCAGCCACAAGGCCATGTGGCCCAACCCGGCGCCGATGTCGAGGATGCGTAGCGGGCGGTCGGGTAGCGCTTCGGCCAGGTCGGCCTGCAGCACGGCCAGGCGGATCGCACCCTTGGCGCCGCCATAGATCTTTTCGGCAAAGCGGGTGGCCAGCTCATCGAAATGACGGTCGTTCATCGGGCGAAGCGCCTCTCGCTGTCGGCCAGCTTGGCACGCACCACTTGGTCCATGTCCAGACCCAGTTCGCTGCACAGCAGCAACAGGTAGAGCACCACGTCACCGATTTCCTGGCCGGCGTGGGCCAGTTTGTCGGCAGGCAGCTGGCGCGATTCGTCCTCGCTCAGCCACTGGAAGATTTCTACCAGTTCGGCCATTTCGACGCTGGCGGCCATGGCCAGGTTCTTCGGGCTGTGGAAGCCGCGCCAGTCATTGGTATCGCGGATCTGATGCAGGCGTTGGGTGAGTTCTTGCAGGTTCATCGGGGGTCTCCTATTGCTGCATAGCTTCTGCCCAGGCCCGATGCAAAGCAAGCGTATACCGCCAGGACAGGCCCGGCCCTACAGGCACTCCCAACGGCCGACCATATGCAGCACGTCCCCGTGCCCGTCCAGGCGCAGTTGGCCCGAAGGGCCCGCTTCACTGGCACTGAGCACCACCTCTGAAGGCAACCTGACCGGCTTGCGGAAGTCCACCTCAAAGGCATAGCCACTGTGCGGCAAGTGCCCGCGCAGCGCGGCCAAGGCCATGGCCTTGGTCCACATGCCATGGGCAATGGCCGTTGGAAAGCCGAATAACCGCGCACTGACCGCACTGAGGTGGATAGGGTTGTAATCCCCGCACACCTTGGCATATCGCCGGCCGATATCACTGTCGGCGTACCAGCGGGTGGCCTCGGGTAACGGATCAGGCTCAGGGTCGGCGGGCTCACTTGCCTCGCCTTCCAGGGCCAAGCCACGCACCAACATGCGGCTGGTCTCGCGCCAGAGCAGGCCGAGGCCATCTTCAGCCTCGGTGACCAGGTCGAAGGTGCCCCCTTTGGCATGGCGCTGCAGGTTGTGCGCGTACACCGCAAAGCGCAGCCCTTCGACAGCACCAAGCGGGCGCAGCACTTCGATGCGGTTGTGCAGGTGTACCAGACCCAGCAGCGGGAAGGGGAAATCATCGGCCGTCATCAGCTGCAATTGCAGGGCAAACGCCATCACATGTGGATAGGTCCCCGGCAGGCGGCCATCATCGGGAAAGTGGCAAAGCCTTCGATAGGCACCCAGATTGCCCGGTTGGACCCGAATGAAACAGCGCAGGCCATCGTCCGGCAGCCGGTCGCCGCTGATGGAGCGTTTGCTGGCTGCGCGCAGGTACAGGCTGGCGCGGGCGGCCGGGTTGTGCAGGTCGTGCCATTGTCGGCTCATGTTCAAGCCCCCATCAGTGCCTGGCCGCACACCCGCAGCACCTGGCCGTTGACCGACCCGGAGCCTGGCTGGCTGAGCCACGCAATGGCTTCGGCGACATCCTGCGGGCGCCCACCCTGGCCCAGCGAACTCAAGCGCCGGCCCGCCTCGCGCAGGCCCATGGGCATGGCTGCAGTCATGTGGGTTTCGATGAAACCGGGGGCGATGGCGTTGATGCTGCCACCGCGCTCGGCGAGCCGTGGCGCCCAGGCCTGGGCCAGGCCGATCAGCCCGGCCTTGCTCGCGGCATAGTTGGCCTGCCCGCGGTTGCCGGCAATGCCGCTGACCGAGGCCAGCAGGGTGATGCGCGCGTTTTCCCCCAGCGCGCCGTTGTCATACAACGCCTGGGTGAGCACTTGCGGTGCCTTGAGGTTCACGGCCAGCACGGCGTCCCAGTATTCCGGCGTCATGTTGGCCAGTGTCTTGTCGCGGGTGATACCGGCGTTGTGCACCACGATATCGATGCCGTCGGGCAGGGCCGCGAGCAGTTGCGTTGCCGCATCGCTAGCGCATATATCCAGTGGCAGTGCCTTGCCGCCGAGGCGTGCAGCGAGGGCGTCGAGGTCCTGGCTGGCCTGCGGTACATCCAGCAGCAGCACATCGGCGCCGTCCCGTGCCAAGGTTTCCGCAATGGCGGCGCCGATACCGCGCGCAGCCCCCGTGACCAGCGCACGGCGGCCGCCGAGTGGGCGGGTCCAGTCCTCCACCTGGCTGGTGCAGGCTTGCAGGCGCAGTACCTGGCCAGAGATGAAGGCACTCTTCGGCGAGAGGAAGAAGCGCAGGGCGCCTTCCAGCTGATCTTCGGCACCGGGGGTGACATACAGCAGCTGGGCAGTCGCGCCATTGCGCAGTTCCTTGGCCAGTGAGCGGCTGAAGCCCTCAAGGGCACGCTGTGCAACGCTGGCCAGTGGGTCGTCGAGGCCTTCCGGTGCACGGCCCAGCACCAGTACATGGGCGCATGGGGCCAGGCTGCGTAGCAGCGGCTGGAAAAATTCACGCAACTGCTTCAGTGCATCGCTGTCGGACAAGTGACTGGCATCGAATACCACGGCCTTGATTTTCGGCCCCAGGCCGGCCACCCAGGCTTCAGCCTGCAGGTTGTCGGCATTGAAGCTGTATACCTCGTCAGTGAGGCGCGGGGCGATGGCTTCGACCTGCGTCGCCAGTGGCCCGCCACCCAGTACCAGGGCACCTTCCACCGGCCGCAGGCGGCCAGCCTGCCAGCGCTCCAGTGGCGCCGGGCGTGGCAGGCCAAGGGCATCCACGAGGCGGCGGCCGAGATTGGAGTTGGCAAAACCGAGGTAGCGATCGCTCATGAGGGGTCTCCCGAAAGGCAAGCTTGAAAGTGTGGACCAACTTTGCGGCAGGGTCGTTCGAATGCGGTAAAAACACCTAGGCTGTACCGAACAAATTGTTTCAGGAGGAACACGCGCATGCGTTCAACTCGCCGGGTCGCGATCCTGGGCGGCAACCGGATCCCTTTCGCCCGCTCCAATGGCGCCTACGCCACGGCCAGCAACCAGGCGATGCTCACGGCCGCGCTTGAAGGCTTGATCGAACGCTATCGCCTGCACGGGCTGCGGTTGGGCGAGGTGGTGGCCGGTGCTGTGCTCAAGCACTCGCGCGACATGAACCTGACCCGCGAGTGCGTGTTGGGTTCGCGCCTGTCACCGCAGACCCCGGCCTATGACATCCAGCAGGCCTGTGGTACCGGGCTGGAGGCTGCGCTGCTGGTAGCCAACAAGATTGCCCTGGGGCAGATCGACTGCGGTATTGCAGGCGGTGTCGATAGCACCTCCGATGCGCCGATCGCCGTCAACGAAGGCTTGCGCCATATATTGCTGCAGGCCAACCGTGGCAAAAGCCTTGGCGAACGGTTACAGCCCTTCCTCAAGCTGCGGCCTCATCACCTGAAACCCGAGCTACCACGCAATAGCGAGCCGCGTACGGGGTTGTCGATGGGCGAGCATTGCGAGCGCATGGCCCACACTTGGCGCGTTGGCCGCGCCGAGCAGGACGAATTGGCGCTGCTTAGCCATCAAAAGCTGGCCGCTGCCTATGCCGAGGGTTGGCAGGACGACCTGTTGACGCCGTTTCTTTCGCTGGTGCGGGACAACAACCTGCGCCCCGACCTGAGCCTTGAGCAGTTGGCCAGGCTCCAACCAGCCTTTGACCGCAGCGGGCAGGGCACGTTGACGGCGGGTAATTCCACGCCGTTGACCGATGGTGCTTCGCTGGTGCTGTTGGGCAGCGAAGCGTGGGCGCAGCAGCAGGGGTTGCAGGTGCTTGCCTATCTGGTCGATGGCGAAACCGCTGCGGTGGATTTTGTCACGGGGCGCGAAGGGTTGTTGATGGCGCCGGTGTATGCCGTGCCGCGCTTGCTGGCACGCAATGGCCTGACGCTGCAGGACTTTGACTACTACGAAATCCACGAAGCCTTTGCTGCCCAGGTGCTGTGCACGCTCAAGGCCTGGGAAGATGCCGATTACTGCCGTGAGCGGTTGGGCCTGGAGGCGCCGCTTGGCGCGATCGACCGCAGCAAACTCAATGTCAAGGGCAGTTCGCTGGCAGCCGGGCACCCGTTTGCGGCAACCGGTGGGCGGATATTGGCCCACCTGGCCAAGCTGTTGGCGACGGCGGGTAAGGGGCGCGGGCTGATTTCGATCTGTGCGGCAGGCGGGCAGGGGGTGACCGTTATCGTCGAGCGCTGAAGCACCTCCAGGGTAACGGCAGAGGCGGCGAGTGCCTCGATCATGATCCAGCTGTTAGGCTTGTCTGGTCAGAACTAAAAGAAAATACCATGCCGATCATCGGACACCCCCGCGCTATCCCCGCGCTGGAACACCTGCCCAGACCGCTCTACGCCCGTGCCGAAAGCCTCGGCGCCGGTTCGTGGACCACTCGCCACCAGCACGACTGGGTGCAGTTCTCCTACGCCATCAGCGGTGTACTCGGCGTGTACACACGCGACGGCAGTTACTTTGCCCCACCGCAGTGGGGGGTGTGGATCCCCGCCGATGCCGAGCATGAAGTGGTCACCTCGATGCAAGCCGAGATGCGCAGCCTGTATGTGCGCCGCGATGCCTGCCCATGGGCGCCGGAACAATGCCGAGTGCTGGAAGTGACGCCGCTGGCGCGCGAGCTGATAAAGCAGTTCTGCCTGTTCCCGGCAGATTACCCAGAGGACGACAGCGCCGAATCGCGTCTGGTGGCAGTGCTGCTCGATCAGTTGCGCACCTTGCCGGAAGTCGGTTTTTCGCTGCCGTTGCCCCGCCACCCTGGTTTGCTGGCGCTGTGCAATGGCTTGATCGCTGCACCAGACCAGCCGCAGACCTTGCAGCAGTGGGCGCGGGAGCTGGGGTGTTCGGAGAAGACGCTGATGCGGCTGTTTCAACGGGAGACCGGCTTGAGCTTTCGTAATTGGCGCCAGCGCATGCGGTTGTTGTCGTCGCTGGCGTTGCTGGAGGCGGGGGAGAATGTGACCGAGGCGGCGCTGGGGTGTGGGTATGACTCCACCTCGGCCTACATTGCGGCATTCAAGCAGCTATTTGGCGCGACACCGGGGGAATTGAAGCTCTGATTTTCGGTTTCCTGTGCCGGCCCTTTCGCGGGGTTATCCGCGAAAGGGCCGGCACAGGCCATGCATCATCAGGTGCGGAACCTGCGCACCAGCGTATCCAGCTCATTGGACAGCCCGGCCAGGCTCTCGGAGTCCTGGCGCGCCGCCTGGGCCAGCTCGGCCACCAACTGCGCATCCCCGTGAATCTGGCTGATGTGCCGGTTGATGTCCTCAGCCACCTGATGCTGTTCTTCGGCTGCCGTGGCGATCTGGGTGTTCATGTCGCGGATCACGTCCACCGACTCACGGATCTGCCCGAAGCTGTCGCGGGCCAGACCAATGCGGCTGACCGACTGCTGCGACACTTCCAGGCTGGCGTGCATCTGCTCGGCCACTTCGGCGGTACGGCTGGCCAGGTTGCCCAGCAAACCGTCGATTTCAGCGGTGGAGTCGGCAGTACGCTTGGCCAGCGCCCGCACTTCGTCGGCCACCACGGCAAAGCCGCGGCCCTGCTCACCGGCACGGGCCGCTTCGATGGCGGCGTTCAGGGCCAGCAGGTTGGTTTGTTCGGCAATCGAACGGATGGTGCCGAGGATCGACTGAATGGCGTTGCTGTCACGCTCCAGCTGTTGAATCGACTGGGCCGATTGCTCGATTTCGTGGCTCAGGCGATCAACGCTGTGTACCGCCGCATCGATCTGCTGCTGGCCTTCGCGGGCCTGCTGCTGGCCGCTGTCGGCCGACTGCGCCGCCTGGCTGCAGGACCGTGCCACTTCATTGGCGGTGGCGACCATTTCGTGGAATGCGGTGGAAACCATGTCCACGGCTTCGCGCTGGCGGCCGGCCGCCTCGGCCATGTCGCTGGAGACGCGGGTCGAGCTGCTGGACGTGCTGAGGATCTTGCTGGCGGCAGCACCGATGTGCTGGATCAGGCTGCGAATGGCACCGAGGAACTGGTTGAACCAGCTGGCCAGTTGCGCGGTTTCGTCGCGGCCGCGGATTTCCAGGTTGCGGGTCAGGTCACCCTCACCTTGGGCAATGTCTTCCAGGCCATTGGTGACGCTGTTGATCGGGCGCACGATCAGTTTGGCGAAGGCCGCACCGACCACCGCGAACAGCGCGGCCAACACCACAGCGATGACACCGATCAGCCAGGTGAGCCGGGTGGTGGTCTGCATCACTTCGCTTTGTTCGATCAGGCCGATGAAGGTCCAGCCCAGCTGCTGATCGGGGTAGACGTTGGCCATGTAGTGCACGCCATTGAGTTCGACCTCGACCAGGCCTTTGCCGGCTTTGGCCAGCTTGGCGTAACCGTCGCCAAAGCTTCCCAGCTGCTTGAAGTTGTGGGCGGCGTCGCGCGGGTCGACCATCACGTTGCCGTTGCTTTCCACCAGCATCAGGTAGCCGCTTTCGCCCAGTTTGATCTGCTTGACGATTTCGGTCAGGCCCTTGAGCGACACGTCGATGTTGACCACGCCGCCGGGGTTGCCCAGCTGGTTGGCCACGGTGCGCACGGTGCTGACCAGCACCGCATCGTCGGCGGCCCAGTAGTAGGCGCCGGTACGCATCGTCTTGCCAGGGTTGGCCATGGCAAGTTGGTACCAGGGGCGTGTGCGTGGGTCATAATTGACAAACTTCTGGCCGGCCGGCCAGCCAGTGTAGCCGCCATCATTCACCCCGTAGGACAGGTAGGCGTAGGCGGGGTGTGAGTTGGCCAGGCGAGTCATGAAGTCGAGAATTTTGCTGGCCTGCTCGCCCAGTTCGTAGGACGGGGTTGCGCTCATGTACTTGTTCAGCTCGCTGCCCGTGGCGGCAACCATTGGCTGGGAAGCCATGTACTCGACGTTCTGGTTGATCCCCTGGAAGAAGATGTTCATCGCGTTGCTGACCTGGCGGATTTCCCGGCTGCTGCTGTCGAGGAATCCGTCGCGGGCTTCGCCGCGCAGGTTGATGACCACCAGGGTGGCCACGAGAACGATGGGCAAGCCGGCGATGACCGCGAATGCCCAGGTCAGTTTCTGTTTGATGCTCATCGACGCTCCCGGAATTTTTGTTTTCGACACACGAGGCAGGTAGCAACTGCATCGGCAGCATCCGGGTTTTATGAAGCCAAAACGCCCGTATTTATTGGATAAAGTCGTGGTTGGTGACTATTCGGTCGTGTTTGGACATTTATGGCATGCCAAAGGCGCGTGGCAGCTCAGTGACAGCAGCTGCCCGCAGCGCCATTGGCCAGGTCTTTGAGGATCGGGCAGTCCGGACGGTCGTCACCCTGGCAGTGCGAAACCAACTCGCCGAGGGTGTCGCGCAGGCTCACCAGCTCCTCGATGCGCCGGTTCAGTTCATCGATGTGGTGCATGGCCAGCGCCTTCACATCGGCGCTGGCACGTTGGCGGTCCTGCCACAAGGTCAGCAATTTGCCGACCTCTTCGAGGGAAAAGCCCAGGTCGCGGGAGCGTTTGATGAAGGCCAGGTTGTGCAAGTCTTGCGCCTGGTACAGGCGGTAGCCGCTGTCGCTGCGAGTGGCGGGTTTGAGCAGGCCGATGGACTCGTAGTAACGGATCATCTTGGTGCTGAGCCCGCTGCGGCGGGCGGCCTGGCCGATATTCATGGCGCCTCCTGGGTGCTGCTGGTGGGTTTCCACGTTTTAAGCCACAGTGCATTGCTGACGACGCTGACACTGGACAGGGCCATGGCGGCTCCTGCCAGTACCGGGTTGAGGTAACCCAGCGCGGCGAGCGGAATGCCGATCAGGTTGTAGATGAAGGCCCAGAACAGGTTCTGGCGGATCTTCGCGTAGGTCTTGCGGCTGATTTCCAGCGCGGCGGGCACCAGGCGCGGGTCGCCACGCATCAGGGTGATGCCGGCGGCCTGCATGGCCACGTCGGTACCGCCACCCATGGCAATGCCGATGTCGGCCGCGGCCAGCGCCGGTGCATCGTTGATACCATCGCCAACCATGGCGACCACTCCATCCTGCTTGAGCGCGGCCACGGTCGCGGCCTTGTCGGCCGGTAGCACTTCGGCATGCACATCGTCGATGCCCAGGGCCTCGGCAACCACGTTGGCGCTGCCACGGTTGTCACCCGTCAGCAGGTGGCTGCTGATGTGTTGGGCGTGCAGGGTTTCGATGGCCTGCGCAGCGCCAGGCTTGAGGCTGTCACCAAAGGCGAACAGGCCCACCACTTTCGGTTGCGCGCCGCGCTCGATCAGCCACGACAGTGTGCGCCCTTCAGCTTCCCAGGCCTGGGCCTGGGCGGCCAAATCGCCGGGCTGCAGACCGCTTTCGTCAAGCAGTCGGCGGTTGCCCAGCGCCAGTTCACGGCCTTCAACGCGCCCGGCAATGCCGCGCCCGGTCAGTGACTGGCTGTCGGCAACGGTTGGCACGTCCAGCCCTTGCTCTGCACAGGCCACCAGTACCGCCTTGGCCAGCGGGTGTTCACTCCCGCGCTGCAGGGCGCCGGCCAGGCGGTGAAGGTCGGCACTGTTGCCGTCCAGCGCCTGGCTGTGAACCACCCGCGGGCTGCCGGAGGTGAGGGTACCGGTTTTGTCGAACACTACGCGGTTGACCGCATGGGCACGCTCCAGAGCTTCGGCATCCTTGATCAGGATGCCGTGGCGGGCGGCGACCCCGGTGCCGGCCATGATCGCGGCGGGCGTGGCCAGGCCGAGGGCGCAGGGGCAGGCGATGACCAGCACGGCGACGGCGTTGATCAGCGCGGTTTCCAGCGGTACCCCAGCCAGCCACCAGCCAATCAGGGTGATCAGCGCCAGTACCAGCACGGCCGGGACGAACACCTGGCTGACGCGGTCGACCAGCTTCTGGATCGGCGCTTTGGCGGCCTGGGCGTCTTCCACCAGGCGGATGATGCGCGCCAGCACGGTCTCGGTGCCCAGCGCCTGGGTACGCACCAGCAGCCGGCCTTCACCATTGATGGCGCCACCGGTGACGCTGTCGCCGGGCTGCTTGGGCACTGGCAAGCTCTCGCCGCTGATCAGGGCCTCATCGGCATGGCTGCTGCCGTCTTCGACCACGCCGTCGACCGGGAAGCGTTCGCCGGGCTTGACCAGTACCAGGTCGCCCAAGCGCAAGTGGGCGATGGCCACGTCCTCTTCCACGCCGTCGACCACGCGCAGGGCGCGTTCCGGGCGCAGGGCTTCGAGGGCTCGGATGGCACTGGCGGTCTGGCGTTTGGCGCGGCTTTCCAGGTACTTGCCCAGCAATACCAGGGCAATCACCACGGCTGAGGCTTCGAAGTACAGGTGCGGGGCCATACCGGCGGGAGCCTGTGCCCATTGGTACAGGCTCAGGCCATAGCCAGCGCTGGTGCCCAGGGCCACCAGCAGGTCCATGTTGCCGGCACCGGCGCGCACGGCCTTCCAGGCTGCAATGTAGAAGCGGGCACCGAGAATGAACTGCACGGGTGTGGCCAGCAGGAACTGCGCCCAGGCGGGTAGCATCCAGTGCAAGCCGAACGGTTGTACCAGCATGGGTAATACCAGCGGCAGGGCCAACAGCAAGGCTGCACCGACTGCCAGGCGCTCGTTGCGCAGGCGGCGCTGGACAGCGCTTTGGTCGTCCTTGGTCGATTGCGGCAGGCTGGCGCTGTAGCCTGCCTTTTGCACAGCGTCGATCAGCAGGTTGTCATCAAGGGCCGCAAGCACTTCGAGGTGCGCGCGTTCGCTGGCCAAGTTGACGCTGACCCGCTCGACCCCGGCCAATTTGCCCAGGGCGCGCTCTACTCGGCCGACACAACTGGCGCAGGTCATGCCGCCTATCTGCAGTTCGAGGGTGCGGGTTGGTACCCCGTAACCGGCCTCGCGCACGGCTTCGACCAAGGCTGGCAGGCTGGCAGGCGGGGCCAGAACCCGAGCTTTTTCAGTGGTGAGGTTTACGCTGACCTGTTCAGCGCCGGTGACCTTGCGCAGGGCGCGCTCGACCCGGCCAGCACAGCTGGCGCAGGTCATGCCGGAGATCGGCAGGTCGTATGTGGTGGATGCGGGCATGGCTCTCCTCCTTGGACAGGCCTCCAGCATCAACCTTGCCACGCAGGCAAGGTCAATAGCCCAGGTCGGCTCGTTTCAACTCCAGCCCATATTGCCCCATGGCGATGCGGTATTTGTTGATCTGGCCCGCCTGCAGATTCAAACGCGTGCTGCGCTGGTCCTCTATACCTGGGGCGCAACCCGGCATTTGCCCAGGCAGCAGGCGCAGGCGAACATCCACCGTGCCAGGCGGCAGGTTGAACGAGGTGGACTGCTCCTGGAAAACGCGCCCGGAAAGCTGGTCGTTGAGGTACACGCCGATTTCGCAACTGGTGGCCACTTCCAGGCGCTCCCGGGAAATGATCAGTACGCTGTAGGCCGAGTTGCCCTCGGCGAATGCCGGTGGCACCACAGCCAGCGCGCCCAAGAGCCCGACGACGCCCAATGCTGCCCTGAACATGAAAAATCTCCTGCTTGCCTGATCGTCAAAGGCGCAGCTTGGCCGACGCGGACGCGGATTTCCACCCCGGGTGTTGCAGGCAGGGCTTGACCTTGCCCTGATGGCAAGCTTGAGACTTGTGAAAAACCTGAAGGAGGTAACCCCCATGCAAGTGTTCAATGTACAAGGCATGACCTGCGGCCATTGCGTGAAAGCCGTGACCCGCGCGGTGCAGGAGCAGGATGCGGCAGCCAGGGTGGAAGTTGATCTGGCAGGTAAACAGGTGCGTGTGCAGAGCGAGTTGGCGCAGGAGCAGATTCTCACTGCGATTCGCGATGAGGGGTATCAGGCCGAAATCGCCTGAAGACCTGATTGCTCCCACCGGGGGTAACAGTGTTGCAAATGTTTTCACATTGACAGGGTCCACAGCAGGTAGAATCAGTCACTTGCTTAGCCTGCTATGGATTCCTGATGAACCTGCGAATGGTGCTCATCCTGGGCGCACTCAGTGCGTTCGGGCCCTTGGCGATCGACTTTTACCTGCCAGCCTTCCCGGCCATGGCGCAAGCGTTCGCCACCGATGAAAAACACGTCCAGGCCACGTTGGCCGCCTACTTCCTGGGCCTGTCTATCGGGCAGTTGGCCTATGGGCCGGTTGCCGACCGCTTTGGCCGACGCAAACCGCTGATGTTCGGCGTTACGCTGTTCACCTTGGCATCACTGGCCTGTGCCTACGCCCCCAACCTCGATACCTTGGTGGTGGCGCGTTTCATCCAGGCACTGGGTGGTTGTGCCGGCATGGTGCTTTCGCGGGCCATCGTCAGCGACAAGTGCGACCCGGTAGCTTCAGCCAAAGTGTTTTCGCAACTGATGCTGGTCATGGGCTTGGCGCCGATCCTGGCACCGATGCTGGGTGGGGTGCTGGTGAACCTGGCCGGCTGGCAGTCGATCTTCCTTGCGCTGAGCCTGTTCAGTGCCGGCTGCCTGCTGGCGGTAAGCCTGGGCCTGCCGGAAAGCCTGCCCGAGCATATACCCCGGCAACCGCTGTCTGGCGCCTTGCGCCAGTACCTGCGGCTGCTGGCTGACCGGGTTTTCCTCGGCCATGCCCTGACCGGCGGAATCGCCATTGCCGGCATGTTTGCCTATATCGCCGGTTCACCTTTCGTGTTCATCAAACTGTATGGCGTGCCCGCTGAGCACTACGGCTGGCTGTTCGGCACCAACGCCGCAGGTTTTATTCTGGTGGCGCAGGTGAACGCCCGCCTGCTGGCCAAACGCGGGCCGGCCTTCCTGCTGGGCCGTGCGGTGTGGCTGTATCTGGTTGCGGGCCTGGTGTTGCTGGGCGTGGCGGCGTTGCGCCCTGCGCAACTGTGGCCGCTACTGGTGCCGCTGTTCATCTGTATCGCCAGCCTTGGTTGCATCATTCCCAATGCTTCGGCCTGCGCCATGAGTGGACAGGGCGCGCGTGCCGGCAGCGCCTCGGCACTGATGGGCTGTGTGCAGTTCAGCGTAGCTGCGGGTGCTGCGGCGCTGGTCGGGCTGCTGCATGATGGCAGTGCGGTGCCCATGGCAATCGTGATCAGCCTGTGCGGGGCGCTGGTGGTCAGTGTTGCGCTGTTGACCCGGCGTTTGCAGGCCAAGGCTCCCGCATGAGCGGGTGAGGTGCCTGCAGCCGGGTTTCCAGCGTGGCGACGAAGGCACGCGCCTCAGCCTCGCTGCGGAAACTGACCACATGCTGATCGAGCTGGACTTGCCAAGGGCAGGCGGGGTTTCGGCTCGACGCACTTACGATAATTTTCATCGCTGCATACCTCCAGGAAGGGGAGCCGCTCAAGTGTAGCGCTGGCCCGCCAGCCTGCCATGACACGGCTTCAGCGTCCTGACTGACGGTAAGTGTGTGCATTTTCCTGGCGGTGTCTCCTACTTTGGGCGCAATGCCTGCAAACCCGCAGAACCTTCGCTTTGTTTCGCACTATTTGTGGAAGGTTGCTGTGGGCCACATCTGAAATGGCTGCAAGTTTGTTTTCATCAAGATGTTTCAGCGCGTTTGTGTGGGCGTACCGGTGCCTTGATTGACTGGGTGCCGGGGCGTTTTCGAAGCCGCCTCGCTGCTTGCCATGGGTAGGCATACCCAGTGGTTTTTCGTCATGAGTACGATGGCACCTGGCCGTCTGAACCGGCGTTTTCTGCGGCTTATACTGGCGAGCCAGGCCAGTGCCAGCGAGAGGCGCTTCCCTGGCAGGGTTGGCCATCGCATCCCCACAGTGAACTTGCAGGGAGTTACAAGGACATGAACGCAGCCAGCAGTATCAGCCAGATCGCCAGCCTGATGGCCGACCCCAAGCGAAGTGCCATGTTGTGGGCATTGATCGATGGCACACCGCGGTTGGCCAATGAGCTCGCGATAATGACTGGCCTGACTTCATCGTCAGCCTGCGCGCACCTTTCGCTGCTGTCGTCGGCCGGTTTGCTCAGGCATGAAGCCAGGGGCCGCAAACGTTACTTCTGCCTGGCTACCCCGCAGGTCGGAGCGGCGGTAGAGGCCTTGGCCAGCGTACAGCTGGAAAGCGCCAGGGGAGAGCGTGCCGAAGCGCCGGTATCGTCGCTGCCGCTGTCGATGCGCCGGGCGCGCCGTTGTGGCGATCACCTGGGTGGGGAGTTGGCCAGTGAGCTGTACCATCGCATGGTGGTGGCTGGCTGGTTGGAAGGCAGCGGACGGCACTTGAGGGTCAGTGACGAGGGGCGGGCGCAGTTGGCCTTGGTCGGGGTGTACATCGATGCCCTGGCGCCACACCAGCAACGAGGTTGCGTGATCTGCCGCTGCACCGAATGGAATGACCAAGGCCCGCATCTGGGTGGCGTACTGGGTCAGGCCTTGTTCAGGTTGTTCCTGCAATCTGGCTGGATGCGCGAGATAGAGGACTCACGGGCACTGCATATTTCGGCGCTGGGTATCCAGCAGATCAATCGCATAGCCCGCGTGGCGACGTTGCAGGTCGGTTGAGCGCAACGTCGTCATGCTACTCAAACCAGCCGTGCGTCCAGGCTGTTCTGCGCCAGGCGACGAGCCTGGTCTTCGGTCATGCCCAAGTGGGTATGCAGAGCGTGGAAGTTCTCCGTGACGTAGCCACCGAAGTAGGCCGGGTCGTCCGAGTTGACCGTGACTTTCACACCACGCTCGAGCATGTCGAGGATGTTGTGCTGGCTCATGTGGTCGAACACGCAGAGCTTGGTGTTGGACAGCGGGCACACCGTGAGCGGGATCTGCTCGTCGATGATGCGCTGCATCAGGCGCTCGTCTTCGATGGCGCGCACGCCATGGTCGATACGTTTGATCTTCAGCAGGTCGAGGGCTTCCCAGATGTACTCGGGCGGGCCTTCTTCGCCAGCATGGGCAACGGCGACGAAGCCTTCGCTACGGGCGCGGTCGAACACCCGCTGGAACTTGCTGGGCGGGTGGCCCATCTCCGAGCTGTCCAGGCCTACGGCAATGAACGCATCGCGGAACGGCAAGGCCTGATCGAGGGTCTTGTGCGCTTCATCCTCGCTGAGGTGGCGCAGGAAGCTGAGGATCAGGCCGCTGCTGATGCCCAGTTGTTCGCGGCCATCCTTGAGCGCCTGGCTGATGCCGTTGAGCACCACTTCGAAAGCAATGCCGCGGTCGGTGTGGGTCTGCGGGTCGAAGAAGGGTTCGGTGTGGATCACGTTCTGGGCCTTGCAGCGTTGCAGGTAGGCCCAGGTCAGGTCGTAGAAGTCCTGCTCGGTGCGCAGCACATCTGCGCCCTGGTAATACAGGTCGAGGAACTCCTGCAGGTTGTTGAAGGCATAGGCACCGCGCAAGGTCTCCACATCGGCCCAGGGCAAGGCGATCTTGTTGCGCTCGGCCAGGGCGAACAGCAACTCCGGCTCCAGTGAGCCTTCCAGGTGCAGGTGCAGTTCGGCCTTGGGCAGGGCGTTCAACCAGTCATACATAGTGGTCATCTCAATCAGGTACGGTTGCGGCCATTCTACAGGGGCTGGCTGGGCAATGCGCCCAGCCGGGCTGCGACCTGGTGAATCACCAGACCAAGGGTTCGCCCTTGTAGTTGATGAAACGCAGGCCGCCCTTGCCGCTTTGGGCCTTGATCTGTTCGATCATGCCGCGGGTGCTGGTGAGCACATCGATTTCGGCGTTTTCGCCACCCATGTCAGTTTTCACCCAGCCCGGGTGCATGGCCAGCACGCACAGGTCCGGGCGCTGCTGCTCAACGAAGAAGCTGTTGATCATCGAGTTCAGTGCCGCCTTGCTGGCCTTGTACAGGCAGATTTCGCCACCGTCTGGGATGGTGACGCTTCCCAGGATCGAGCTCATGAAAGCCAGCACACCACTGCCTTCGCGTATTTGACCCACCAGGCGGCGAGCCACGCGTATCGGCGCCACAGCGTTGGTCATGAACAGATCGCCAATGTCGCTGTTGTGGACTGCCTCCAGGTCTTGCGGCAGGGGGCCCATGACTCCGGCGTTGACGAATATCAGGTCGAACACCTGGCCTTGCAGGCGTTGCTTCAGGCTGTCGAGCTGAACGGTGTCGTTCATTTCCAGCTGCTCGATATGCACGCCGGGCACGTTCGCCAGGGCGCCGGGCTGCTGCGGGTTACGGACGGTGGCAGTGATGTGCCAACCGTCTTCGTGCAGGCGTTGTACCAAGCCCAGGCCAAGGCCGCGCGAGGCGCCGATGATGAGGGCAGTTCTTGAATTGGCCATAGGAACATTCCTTTATCGGTGTAGGAGAAAGGAATTGAGCATACGTCACGGCGAATACGCGTGCCTGGTTTGCGTCTGGTTAAAAAATGGTCAGTTTTGTCTGGGCCTTGCGGGGCCGGGCGCTTCGCCTGTTGGCGCACGGGTTATCCACAAGCTGGTCCACAGTTATTGTGTGCAAGGTGAGCAAGCGGGGTGCGGCTTGGATGGGCGGTTCGCTGGGGATAAGTCGCGCACATTCAGCAGTTTACGACTGTCATCAAATAGTGATCAAAATATGATCAAAGCTCTGGGGGCCTCGAAATCACTAGCCTGCAAGAGAGTGCCCCAAGCTTATCCACAGGCAGGCCCACAGTTGTTGTGGGCAATGTTCAGCGTGCTTCGAGCAAAATACGCCCGCGGCTCAGGTCCGCCAGTTGCTGTTGCAATGGCGCCAGGTGGGCGTCACCGAGGGCAATCACCAGGTCCACACCATTGGCGGTGAACTGTTCATCCAGGACCAGGCCGTCAATCTCGGCCAGGCGCAACTTCACCAGCGCCAGTTCGCTGAAACTGCAACTGCAGCTGAAGTGGCTGCGCTGCACCAGTAGGCGCTTGGGCGCCTGTTGCAGGCACTTGTTGGCGCCGCCGCCATAGGCCCTGGCCAGGCCGCCGGTACCCAGCTGGATGCCGCCGTACCAACGGATCACCAGCACCACCACCTGGTCGCAGTCCTGCGCTTCAATGGCCGCCAGGATCGGCCGCCCTGCAGTGCCGCCGGGTTCGCCGTCGTCACTGCTGCGGTACTGCGCGCCGAGTTTCCAGGCCCAGCAGTTGTGGGTAGCGGCCAGGTCGCTGTGGCGTTCGATGAAACTCATCGCTTCGGCGGCGCTGCTGATCGGCCCGGCGAGGGTGATGAAGCGGCTTTTGCGGATTTCCTCGCGGTATTCGCAGAGGTCGAGCAGGGTAGAAGGCATAAAGGACAGTCAGGCAGCCGGCTTGATGCCGCAGCCCTTCAAAATGATGTGGATAAGGTTGTTGCTCGCGTCTTCCATGTCCTGCTTGGTCAGGCGGCTGCGGCCAGTCACCTGGCAGATCTGGGTGGCGAAGTCGGCATAGTGCTGGGTGCTGCCCCAGAGCAGGAAGATCAGGTGCACCGGGTCGACCGGGTCCATTTTGCCTGCTTCGATCCAGGCCTGGAATACCGCAGCACGGCCGCGGAACCATTCGCGGTAATCGGCACTGAAGTATTCGGTCAGGCAGGTGCCACCGCTGATCACTTCCATGGCGAAAATGCGCGAAGCTTGCGGGTTGCGCCGGGAGAACTCCATTTTGGTGCGGATGTACTGGCTCAGGGCTTCACCGGGGTCGTCATCGACGCTCAAGGCGTTGAAGGTGCTGTCCCACAACTCGATGATGTTGCTGAGCACGGCGATGTACAGGCCCAGCTTGTTGGTGAAGTAGTAATGCAGGTTAGCCTTGGGCAACCCCGCCTTGAGGGCGATGGTGTTCATGCTGGTGCCCTTGAAACCATGGCGGGCGAACTCATCTTCGGCGGCCTGGATAATGGCCTGTTCGTTCTTCTGGCGGATACGGCCCGCGGGCTTGCCCGAGGCGGAGAGGCGATGCGCAGGGACTTCTAGGGTCATGGACGATTCCGTACGGGGCAGTGGCTGCGGCTGTGGGACAAGATTACCTGCCTGTGCCGAAGTGACAAGCGTTTGCGGCACAGACTGGCATCAACGTGTCGCAGCCAGGCTTTCGAGGAAGCTTTCCAACACCAGGTTGGGGCGCCGACCTTTGCGGGTAACCCAGCTCAGGCTCAGGTCATAAAAGCGCTCCTTGGGCTTGAGCGCACGCAAACGGCCTTGCTGTACCCAGAACATGGCGTAGTGGTCGGGCAGATAGCCAATATAACGCCCGGTGAGGATGAGAAACGCCATGCCCTCGCGGTCAGAAGCACTGGCTGTGCAATTCAGCGCCTGGTAGTGCGCCTGGATGTCGGCCGGCAGGCGGAAGGTGGGGGTGATGGCTTCCTGGCTGTTGAGGCGTTCGTCGTCTATCTGCTGGTCGTCGGCGTAGAACAGCGGGTGGCCGACTGCGCAGTACAGCAGCGAGCGTTCGCTGTACAGCGGTTGGTACTCAAGCCCCGATAGCGGGCTGGTCTGTGGGACGACGCCAACGTGCAGGCTGCCGTCGAGCACGCCGTGCTCGACCTGGCTGGGGGCGATCATGCGGATCTGGATGCGCACATCAGGGCCCCGATCCTTGAGTTCCGCCAGGGCATGGGTGATACGCATGTGCGGCAGGGTCACCAGATTGTCGGTCAGGCCGATGTTCAGCTCGCCGCGCAAATGCTGGTGCAGGCCGTTGACCTCGGTGCGGAAGCTTTCCAGCGCGCTGAGCAGTTGCAGGGCTGAATGGTAGACCTCGCGGCCTTCCTCCGTCAGCGAGAAACCGGCGCGGCCGCGCTGACACAGGCGCAGGCCGAGGCGTTGTTCGAGGTCGTTCATCTGCTGGCTGATGGCCGAGCGACCAATGCCCAGTACGTTTTCGGCAGCGGAGAAGCCACCGCACTCGACGACGCTGCGATAGATCTTCAGCAGGCGGATGTCGAAATCGCTGACTTGGGCGAGTGGATCGGGTCTTCGGCTCATCAGTTTAGTCTCGGCCTGCCTGAAGGTTAGAAATGTAGGCTTTTTCAGACTCTATCGCCGTGCCAACTTAGCTGCAACAACATCCATCGTTGCCTAATCGTCTTCCGAGGAACCGCCGATGAACATGCCCGAAACCGCCCCCACGGGTATCGCCAGCCAGCTCAAGCTGGACGCCCACTGGATGCCCTATACCGCCAACCGCAACTTCCAGCGCGACCCACGCCTGATCGTGGCGGCCGAAGGCAACTACCTGGTCGATGACCACGGGCGCAAGATCTTCGACGCCCTGTCTGGCCTGTGGACCTGCGGCGCAGGGCACACTCGCAAGGAAATCGCTGACGCGGTGACCCGCCAACTGAGTACGCTGGACTACTCCCCAGCGTTCCAGTTCGGCCACCCGCTGTCGTTCCAGCTGGCGGAAAAGATCGCCGAGCTGGTTCCGGGCAATCTGAATCACGTCTTCTATACCAACTCCGGTTCCGAGTGCGCCGATACCGCACTGAAGATGGTGCGTGCCTACTGGCGCCTGAAAGGCCAGGCAACCAAGACCAAGATCATCGGCCGTGCCCGTGGTTACCATGGCGTGAACATCGCCGGTACCAGCCTGGGTGGCGTCAACGGTAACCGCAAGATGTTTGGTCAGCTGCTGGACGTCGACCACCTGCCTCACACCGTGTTGCCAGTGAACGCCTTCTCCAAAGGCATGCCGGAAGAGGGCGGTATCGCGCTGGCTGACGAAATGCTCAAGCTGATCGAGCTGCACGATGCCTCCAACATCGCAGCAGTCATCGTCGAGCCGCTGGCCGGTTCGGCCGGTGTGCTGCCGCCGCCGAAGGGTTACCTGAAGCGTCTGCGTGAAATCTGCACCCAGCACAACATTCTGCTGATCTTCGACGAAGTGATCACAGGCTTCGGCCGCATGGGCGCGATGACCGGCTCGGAAGCCTTCGGCGTTACCCCGGACCTGATGTGCATCGCCAAGCAGGTGACCAACGGCGCCATCCCGATGGGCGCAGTGATTGCCAGCAGCGAGATCTACCAGACCTTCATGAACCAGCCGACCCCGGAATACGCCGTGGAATTCCCACACGGCTACACCTACTCGGCGCACCCGGTAGCCTGTGCCGCCGGTCTCGCCGCGCTGGAACTGCTGCAGAAGGAAAACCTGGTGCAGTCCGCGGCTGAACTGGCGCCGCATTTCGAGAAGCTGCTGCACGGCGTGAAGGGCACCAAGAATATCGTCGATATCCGTAACTACGGCCTGGCCGGCGCCATCCAGATCGCCGCCCGTGACGGTGATGCCATCGTTCGCCCATACGAAGCGGCCATGAAGCTGTGGAAAGCCGGCTTCTATGTACGCTTTGGTGGCGACACCCTGCAGTTCGGCCCAACCTTCAATACCAAGCCGCAGGAACTGGACCGCCTGTTCGATGCTGTAGGCGAAACCCTGAACCTGATCGACTGATCTTTCCGATTTTGATGCCAGGCGCATGCCCGCAGCGCGCGCCTGGCTCTCCTTTGTTTATCTGGAGTTTTGCATGAGTATTGTTCAGCACCTGATTCACGGCGAACTGGTTACCAAGGGTGAGCGCACCGCCGATGTCTTCAACCCGTCCACTGGCCAGGCCGTTCGCAAGGTCGAACTGGCCAGCCGCGCAACCGTGCAGGAAGCGATCGACTCGGCCAAGGCAGCCTTCCCGGCCTGGCGCAACACCCCTCCGGCCAAGCGCGCCCAGGTGATGTTCCGCTTCAAGCAACTGCTGGAGCAGAACGAAGCCAAGATTTCGCAGATGATCAGCGAAGAGCACGGCAAGACCCTTGAAGACGCCGCCGGAGAACTGAAGCGTGGTATCGAGAACGTCGAGTTCGCGTGTGCAGCCCCTGAAGTGCTGAAGGGCGAGTACAGCCGCAACGTCGGTCCGAACATCGACGCCTGGTCCGACTTCCAGCCGCTGGGCGTGGTTGCCGGTATCACCCCATTCAACTTCCCGGCCATGGTGCCGCTGTGGATGTACCCGCTGGCCATCGCCTGTGGCAACGCATTCATCCTCAAGCCTTCCGAGCGTGACCCGAGCTCGACCCTGTACATTGCCCAGTTGCTGCTGGAAGCCGGCCTGCCGAAGGGCATCCTCAACGTCGTGCACGGTGACAAGGAAGCGGTGGATGCGCTGATCGAAGCGCCGGAAGTCAAAGCACTGAGTTTCGTGGGCTCGACCCCGATCGCCGAGTACATCTATGCCGAAGGCACCAAGCGTGGCAAGCGTGTACAAGCCCTGGGTGGCGCGAAGAACCACGCGGTGCTGATGCCGGATGCCGACCTGGACAACGCCGTCAGTGCACTGATGGGCGCGGCTTACGGTTCGTGTGGCGAGCGTTGCATGGCCATTTCGGTAGCGGTGTGCGTGGGCGACCAAGTGGCCGATGCCCTGATTGCCAAGCTGGAGCCACAGATCAAGGCGCTGAAGATTGGTGCCGGCACCTCGTGCGGCCTGGACATGGGCCCGCTGGTGACTGCGGCAGCGCGTGACAAGGTCGTGGGTTACATCGATGACGGTGTTGCTGCTGGTGCCAAGCTGGTGGTGGATGGCCGTGGTTTCCGAGTGGCGGGTAATGAAGATGGCTACTTTGTGGGTGGCACCCTGTTCGACAAGGTGACCCCGGAGATGCGCATCTATAAAGAGGAGATCTTTGGCCCGGTGCTGTGCGTGGTCCGTGTGAATAGCCTGGAGCAGGCCATGCAGCTGATCAACGATCACGAGTATGGCAACGGCACCTGCATCTTTACGCGTGACGGTGAAGCGGCCCGTCTGTTCTGCGACGAGATCGAAGTGGGTATGGTGGGTGTGAACGTACCGCTGCCGGTACCGGTGGCCTACCACAGCTTTGGTGGCTGGAAGCGTTCGTTGTTTGGTGACCTGCATGCCTATGGCCCGGATGGTGTGCGCTTCTATACCCGTCGCAAGGCCATTACCCAGCGTTGGCCGCAGCGGGCCAGCCATGAAGCGTCGCAGTTTGCATTCCCTAGCCTTTAAGGGAAGTAGATGAAGCGGGGAGGCCGTCAGGCCTCCCCGCTTTGTTTTTGGGGGTTGGTTGTTGCTGTTGTAGGGGGAGGTGTGGTGGGTATGTCTTGAGGTGGTTTTGGCGGTGAGATGTGTCTGCCATAACCCCTGCAGCGCCTGTGAGATCGAGCGCCGCGCGCGTCCGGCTTGAGACATTCACCGCCTATGAGATCGAGCGCCGCCCGCGCGGCGCTTCGCGGGTAAACCCGCTCCTACGTTTGTTTCGGGCCAGTCTCTCCTGTGCCGGGCGCGCGCGACCGCCTTGTTTGTTCGACGCGATATTGAGACAGGCACCAAAGCGTTCGCGCGCGAATCCCACAGGCATAATTGGCCCGAAACAAACGTAGGAGCGGGTTTACCCGCGAAGCGCCGCGCGGGCGGCGCTCGGTCTCACAGGCGCTGAAACTGTCGTGGCGAACACTTGGCAGCCCCGATACGGTCTTTTCCCCTTATATTTCACTTTCTTGAAATTAAAGGTTGACGGGCTTTCGAATCCCCTTATAATGCGCCCCACTTCCAGCGACAACGGAACGAAAAACTCCTTGAGATTCAATGGGTTAAGTAGTTAAGGCGAAAGCTGGAAGGGCTACGATCAAATGATCGAAAGCGGTTAAAATGGTGGTTGACAGCGCTTCCAAGTGCTGTATGATTCGCCTCCCGCTACGAGAGATCGCAGCGAGCCAAGTGTTTGAAGCTAAACGAGTTTCTCGCGAAAAACTTCAAAATAAACGCTTGACAGGCTCTGAGGAAAGCGTAGAATGCGCGCCTCGGTTGAGACGAAAAGCTCTTAACCAAACGCTCTTTAACAAATTGAATCAAGCAATTCGTGTGGGTGCTTGTGAGTACGGACTGATAGTCAAAAAGATTATCAGCATCACAAGTGGCCATGCGAGAAATCACATAGTCATTTGAGATTGCTGAGCCAAGTTTAGGGTTTCTTAAAAACCCAAGCAGTATTGAACTGAAGAGTTTGATCATGGCTCAGATTGAACGCTGGCGGCAGGCCTAACACATGCAAGTCGAGCGGATGACGGGAGCTTGCTCCTTGATTCAGCGGCGGACGGGTGAGTAATGCCTAGGAATCTGCCTGGTAGTGGGGGACAACGTTTCGAAAGGAACGCTAATACCGCATACGTCCTACGGGAGAAAGCAGGGGACCTTCGGGCCTTGCGCTATCAGATGAGCCTAGGTCGGATTAGCTAGTTGGTGGGGTAATGGCTCACCAAGGCGACGATCCGTAACTGGTCTGAGAGGATGATCAGTCACACTGGAACTGAGACACGGTCCAGACTCCTACGGGAGGCAGCAGTGGGGAATATTGGACAATGGGCGAAAGCCTGATCCAGCCATGCCGCGTGTGTGAAGAAGGTCTTCGGATTGTAAAGCACTTTAAGTTGGGAGGAAGGGCAGTAAGCTAATACCTTGCTGTTTTGACGTTACCGACAGAATAAGCACCGGCTAACTCTGTGCCAGCAGCCGCGGTAATACAGAGGGTGCAAGCGTTAATCGGAATTACTGGGCGTAAAGCGCGCGTAGGTGGTTTGTTAAGTTGGATGTGAAAGCCCCGGGCTCAACCTGGGAACTGCATCCAAAACTGGCAAGCTAGAGTACGGTAGAGGGTGGTGGAATTTCCTGTGTAGCGGTGAAATGCGTAGATATAGGAAGGAACACCAGTGGCGAAGGCGACCACCTGGACTGATACTGACACTGAGGTGCGAAAGCGTGGGGAGCAAACAGGATTAGATACCCTGGTAGTCCACGCCGTAAACGATGTCAACTAGCCGTTGGAATCCTTGAGATTTTAGTGGCGCAGCTAACGCATTAAGTTGACCGCCTGGGGAGTACGGCCGCAAGGTTAAAACTCAAATGAATTGACGGGGGCCCGCACAAGCGGTGGAGCATGTGGTTTAATTCGAAGCAACGCGAAGAACCTTACCAGGCCTTGACATGCAGAGAACTTTCCAGAGATGGATTGGTGCCTTCGGGAACTCTGACACAGGTGCTGCATGGCTGTCGTCAGCTCGTGTCGTGAGATGTTGGGTTAAGTCCCGTAACGAGCGCAACCCTTGTCCTTAGTTACCAGCACGTTATGGTGGGCACTCTAAGGAGACTGCCGGTGACAAACCGGAGGAAGGTGGGGATGACGTCAAGTCATCATGGCCCTTACGGCCTGGGCTACACACGTGCTACAATGGTCGGTACAGAGGGTTGCCAAGCCGCGAGGTGGAGCTAATCTCACAAAACCGATCGTAGTCCGGATCGCAGTCTGCAACTCGACTGCGTGAAGTCGGAATCGCTAGTAATCGCGAATCAGAATGTCGCGGTGAATACGTTCCCGGGCCTTGTACACACCGCCCGTCACACCATGGGAGTGGGTTGCACCAGAAGTAGCTAGTCTAACCTTCGGGGGGACGGTTACCACGGTGTGATTCATGACTGGGGTGAAGTCGTAACAAGGTAGCCGTAGGGGAACCTGCGGCTGGATCACCTCCTTAATCGACGACATCAGCCTACTGATGAGCTCCCACACGAATTGCTTGATTCATTGTCGAAGACGGTTTTTCCTGGTCAGAACCTGGAAATGAGCATTCGCATCGAATGTTGATTTCTGGCTTTTGTCAGATCGTTCTTTAAAAATTCGGATATGTGATAGATATAGACTGAACACCAGTTTCACTGCTGGTGGATCAGGCTAAGGTAAAATTTGTGAGTTCTGCTCGAAAGAGCAACGTACGAATTTTCGGCGAATGTCGTCTTCACAGTATAACCAGATTGCTTGGGGTTATATGGTCAAGTGAAGAAGCGCATACGGTGGATGCCTTGGCAGTCAGAGGCGATGAAAGACGTGGTAGCCTGCGATAAGCTTTGGGGAGTCGGCAAACAGACTGTGATCCAGAGATCTCTGAATGGGGGAACCCAGCCAGCATAAGCTGGTTATCTTGTACTGAATACATAGGTGCAAGAGGCGAACCAGGGGAACTGAAACATCTAAGTACCCTGAGGAAAAGAAATCAACCGAGATTCCCTTAGTAGTGGCGAGCGAACGGGGACCAGCCCTTAAGTTGATTTGAGATTAGTGGAACGCTCTGGAAAGTGCGGCCATAGTGGGTGATAGCCCCGTACACGAAAATCTCTTGTCAATGAAATCGAGTAGGACGGAGCACGAGAAACTTTGTCTGAATATGGGGGGACCATCCTCCAAGGCTAAATACTACTGACTGACCGATAGTGAACCAGTACCGTGAGGGAAAGGCGAAAAGAACCCCGGAGAGGGGAGTGAAATAGAACCTGAAACCGTATGCGTACAAGCAGTGGGAGCCTACTTTGTTAGGTGACTGCGTACCTTTTGTATAATGGGTCAGCGACTTATATTCAGTGGCGAGCTTAACCGAATAGGGGAGGCGTAGCGAAAGCGAGTCTTAATAGGGCGTTTAGTCGCTGGGTATAGACCCGAAACCGGGCGATCTATCCATGGGCAGGTTGAAGGTTAGGTAACACTGACTGGAGGACCGAACCGACTACCGTTGAAAAGTTAGCGGATGACCTGTGGATCGGAGTGAAAGGCTAATCAAGCTCGGAGATAGCTGGTTCTCCTCGAAAGCTATTTAGGTAGCGCCTCATGTATCACTGTAGGGGGTAGAGCACTGTTTCGGCTAGGGGGTCATCCCGACTTACCAAACCGATGCAAACTCCGAATACCTACAAGTGCCGAGCATGGGAGACACACGGCGGGTGCTAACGTCCGTCGTGAAAAGGGAAACAACCCAGACCGTCAGCTAAGGTCCCAAAGTCATGGTTAAGTGGGAAACGATGTGGGAAGGCTTAGACAGCTAGGAGGTTGGCTTAGAAGCAGCCACCCTTTAAAGAAAGCGTAATAGCTCACTAGTCGAGTCGGCCTGCGCGGAAGATGTAACGGGGCTCAAACCATGCACCGAAGCTACGGGTATCATCTTATGATGATGCGGTAGAGGAGCGTTCTGTAAGCCTGTGAAGGTGAGTTGAGAAGCTTGCTGGAGGTATCAGAAGTGCGAATGCTGACATGAGTAACGACAATGCGAGTGAAAAACTCGCACGCCGAAAGACCAAGGTTTCCTGCGCAACGTTAATCGACGCAGGGTTAGTCGGTCCCTAAGGCGAGGCTGAAAAGCGTAGTCGATGGAAAACAGGTTAATATTCCTGTACTTCCAGTTATTGCGATGGAGGGACGGAGAAGGTTAGGCCAGCCTGGCGTTGGTTGTCCAGGTTTAAGGTGGTAGGCTGAAATCTTAGGCAAATCCGGGATTTCAAGGCCGAGAGCTGATGACGAGTTGCCTTTAGGCGACGAAGTGGTTGATACCATGCTTCCAAGAAAAGCTCCTAAGCTTCAGATAACTGGGAACCGTACCCCAAACCGACACAGGTGGTTAGGTAGAGAATACCAAGGCGCTTGAGAGAACTCGGGTGAAGGAACTAGGCAAAATGGCACCGTAACTTCGGGAGAAGGTGCGCCGGCGAGGGTGAAGGACTTGCTCCGTAAGCCCATGCCGGTCGAAGATACCAGGCCGCTGCGACTGTTTATTAAAAACACAGCACTCTGCAAACACGAAAGTGGACGTATAGGGTGTGACGCCTGCCCGGTGCCGGAAGGTTAATTGATGGGGTTAGCGCAAGCGAAGCTCTTGATCGAAGCCCCGGTAAACGGCGGCCGTAACTATAACGGTCCTAAGGTAGCGAAATTCCTTGTCGGGTAAGTTCCGACCTGCACGAATGGCGTAACGATGGCGGCGCTGTCTCCACCCGAGACTCAGTGAAATTGAAATCGCTGTGAAGATGCAGTGTATCCGCGGCTAGACGGAAAGACCCCGTGAACCTTTACTATAGCTTTGCACTGGACTTTGAATTTGCTTGTGTAGGATAGGTGGGAGGCTTTGAAGTGGGGACGCCAGTTCTCATGGAGCCATCCTTGAAATACCACCCTGGCAACTTTGAGGTTCTAACTCAGGTCCGTTATCCGGATCGAGGACAGTGTATGGTGGGTAGTTTGACTGGGGCGGTCTCCTCCCAAAGAGTAACGGAGGAGTACGAAGGTGCGCTCAGACCGGTCGGAAATCGGTCGTAGAGTATAAAGGCAAAAGCGCGCTTGACTGCGAGACAAACACGTCGAGCAGGTACGAAAGTAGGTCTTAGTGATCCGGTGGTTCTGTATGGAAGGGCCATCGCTCAACGGATAAAAGGTACTCCGGGGATAACAGGCTGATACCGCCCAAGAGTTCATATCGACGGCGGTGTTTGGCACCTCGATGTCGGCTCATCACATCCTGGGGCTGAAGCCGGTCCCAAGGGTATGGCTGTTCGCCATTTAAAGTGGTACGCGAGCTGGGTTTAGAACGTCGTGAGACAGTTCGGTCCCTATCTGCCGTGGACGTTTGAGATTTGAGAGGGGCTGCTCCTAGTACGAGAGGACCGGAGTGGACGAACCTCTGGTGTTCCGGTTGTCACGCCAGTGGCATTGCCGGGTAGCTATGTTCGGAAGAGATAACCGCTGAAAGCATCTAAGCGGGAAACTTGCCTCAAGATGAGATCTCACTGGGATCTTGAATCCCCTAAAGGGCCGTCGAAGACTACGACGTTGATAGGTTGGGTGTGTAAGCGCTGTGAGGCGTTGAGCTAACCAATACTAATTGCCCGTGAGGCTTGACCATATAACACCCAAGCAATCTGCTACGCAGATTGTGGTGGTGAAGACGAAAGACCCGAAAATTCGTAAGACCACAAATATCGCATATCCGAATTCGCTGGGCTGTCCATTTGGACATTCTGGCAACAGAATTTCTTGACGACCATAGAGCATTGGAACCACCTGATCCCATCCCGAACTCAGTAGTGAAACGATGCATCGCCGATGGTAGTGTGGGGTTTCCCCATGTGAGAGTAGGTCATCGTCAAGATTCATTTCGCAAAACCCCTATCTGCACATGCAGGTAGGGGTTTTGTCTTTGTGGGCAAAAAAACTGAGCTTGTTTGAATCCCTGTGGAGCGGAGATGGCACCGGCGTTGCCGGTGTTCGCGGGTAAACCCGCTCCTACAGGAAGGGGGCAACGCCAGGCAGGGGCGCACACCCTCCTGGCCAATGTCGCCTCCCACAATTCGAGCCAGAACACTAGAATAGCCACCACGCACCTATTCAGAAGCGCCATATGTCCAATTCTGTCGAACCTGAAACCCTGGCCCAGCTGCCGTTGGACGAGCTTGTCGCCTGCCATGAATGCGACCTGCTGCTGCGCAAGCCCGTGCTGCAGCATGATGAGAAAGCCCAATGCCCGCGCTGCGGCTACGAGCTCTATGCCCACCGGCACAATGTGGTCAATCGCAGCCTGGCCTTGGTGCTGACGGCCCTTTTGCTGTTCGTGCCGGCCAATTTCCTGCCGATCATGCAGTTGCACCTGCTTGGCCAGACTTCGGACGATACGGTCTGGAGTGGCGTGCTAGGCCTGTACAACTCGGGGATGCGCGGTGTTGCCGTAGTGGTGTTGCTCTGTAGCATGGTCATTCCGCTGGCGAAGCTGCTCTGTCAGCTGGCCGTGCTGTTGAGCATCCGCTTGAACTTCGGGCGTGACTACGGCCTGGTCTTCTACCGCATCTATCACCACCTGCGTGACTGGGGCATGCTCGAGGTCTATTTCATGGGGGTACTGGTGGCCATCGTCAAACTGGTGGACCTGGCCGAACTGACCGTGGGCCTTGGGCTGTTCTGTTTCATCAGTCTGTTGTTGATCCAGGTGTGGCTCGAGGTGGTGATGTCACCCCACCAGATCTGGAGTGCGCTATCGGGGGAGGACCTGCATGCGGGCGATTGACGCAGGCATTGTTGTCTGCAATGAGTGTCACGAGCTGAACAGGCAAGAGCCAGACAGCACTTCGCAAACCTGCACACGTTGCGGCGCTATCGTGCATGCACGCCGGCCGAACAGTATCGTGCGCACCTGGGCGTTGCTGATTGCGGCGTCGATCCTCTACATCCCGGCCAACATACTGCCGATCATGACCGTGAGTACCCTCGGTCAGGGCAGCCCGGACACCATCATGTCCGGTGTCATCACCCTGCTCAAGCACGGCATGGTGCCCATTGCGGCTGTGGTGTTCATTGCCAGTATCCTGGTCCCCACGTTCAAGCTGGTGGGCATCGGCTTGCTGTTGTACTCCGTTCAGCGGCGGCAGCCGCTTTCGGCCCGGCAGCGGATATTGATGTACCGCTTCATCGAATTCATTGGGCGCTGGTCCATGCTGGATATCTTCGTCATTGCCATCCTGGTGGCAGTGGTGAATTTTGGCCGAATAGCCAGTGTCGAAGCCAACCTGGGCGCTGTCGCCTTCGCAACTGTGGTGATCCTGACAATGCTTGCCGCTTTAACTTTCGATCCCCGACTGATTTGGGATAACACGGAGTCGGATGACGACCATGAGTGACCTGCCAACGGCTAAAACCCGCCCAGCCTCGAACTGGTCGGCCATCTGGATCCTGCCTTTGATAGCGCTGATGATCGGTGGCTGGCTCGCGTGGCAGGCCTACCGCGACGCTGGCGTGGAAATTGAAGTCCGCTTCGAGTCGGGAGAGGGTATCGTCGCCAACAAGACCGAGGTCATCTACAAAGGCATGCCGGTTGGCAAGGTGAAAAGCCTGGTGCTCGACGCCAAGGGCGACACGCAGGGGGTGATCGCTACCATCGAGATGAACAAGGCTGCCGAGCCCCATCTAACCAAAGGCACGCGTTTCTGGCTGGTGAAGCCGAGTGTCAGCCTGGCCGGTATATCTGGCCTTGAAACACTGGTGTCGGGTAACTACATCGCCGTTAGCCCGGGAGAGGGGGAGCGTACCAAACGCTTTGTGGCATTGAAGGTGGCGCCACCGCTCTCGGATTCTGAGCCAGGCCTGCACCTGACTCTCAAGGCCGACAGGCTGGGCTCGCTCAACCGTGACAGCCCGGTGTTCTACAAGCAGATTCAGGTTGGCCGGGTGAAAAGCTACCGCCTGTCCGAGGACCAGAGCACCGTAGAGGTGAAAGTATTCATCGAGCCGGCCTACGCCAGCCTGGTGCGCAAGCACACGCGTTTCTGGAACGCCAGCGGTGTCAGCATCGATGCTTCGCTTTCGGGTGTGAAGGTGCGCAGTGAGTCGTTGTCGAGCATTGTGGCGGGTGGTATCGCCTTCGCCACGCCGGAGTACCGCAAGGACAGCCCGCCCACCGATCCGAGCCTGCCGTTCCGCCTGTACGAGGACTTCGATGCCGCCCAGGCGGGTATCCGGGTAAAAGTGAAGCTGAGCGATTATGAAGGCCTGCAGGCGGGTCGCACGCCGGTCATGTACAAGGGCATCCAGGTGGGCTCGCTGAAAGCCCTGAAGATGGAAGACAACCTGGCCAGCGCTTCCGCCGAGCTGACACTCGACCCGCTGACTGAGGACTACCTGGTAGACGGGACACAGTTCTGGGTGGTCAAACCGTCGATTTCCTTGGCGGGAATCACTGGCCTGGAAGCGCTGGTCAAAGGTAACTACATCGCCATTCGTCCTGGTGAAAAGGGCGCACGGCCAGAGCGTGAGTTCGAGGCGCGTGCCAAGGCGCCGCCGCTCGACCTCAAAGCGCCGGGCCTGCACATGGTGTTGTTCGCCGACACTTTGGGTTCGCTGGAAATCGGCAGCCCGGTGACGTACCGCCAGGTGAAGGTGGGTAGCGTGCAGAGCTATCAGTTCGCCCGTAACAGCAACCGCATCCTGATCGGTGTGCATATCGAGAAGGAGTACGAGAAGCTGGTCAATGGTTCGTCGCGCTTCTGGAACGTCAGTGGGATCACCCTGACCGGCGGCCTGTCGGGCATCAAGATCAAGAGTGAGTCGCTGCAAACACTGATGGCCGGCGGTATTGCGTTCGATACGCCACGGCCCGATGTACCGCTGAAACGGCACATTCCACGCTTCCGCCTGCATGACAGCCAGGAAGCGGTGAACCGTGCGGGTACGTTGATCACCATCCGTGTGGAGCGTGCCGATGGCCTGAAACCGGGCACGGCCATCCGCTTCCGCGGCCTGGATGTGGGCAGCATCGAGAGCGTCGACCTCACCGATGACCTGCAGGCGGTGCTGCTACGGGCGCGCATTACCGAATCGGCGGATCGCATTGCCCGTGCTGGTACGCAGTTCTGGGTGGTCAAGCCGGCCCTGGGCCTGGTGCGCACTGAAAACCTGGACACCTTGATAGGTGGGCAGTACCTGGAAGTGCAGCCAGCAGCCAAGAACCGTGGGCCACAGCGCGATTTCATCGCCCTGGCCGAAGCACCGGAGGTAGCAGGGCCAGAGGTCGGCCTGCCATTGACGCTCAGTGCGCCACGCCGCGGCTCGATCAAGCCGGGTGTGCCGGTTACCTATCGTGAGGTTACGGTGGGCAAGGTGACAGGCTTCGAGCTGGGCCAGAGCGCTGACCGCGTGCTGATTCATATCCTCATCGAGCCGCGCTATGCCGCCTTGGTGCGCAGCGGTAGCCGCTTCTGGAACAGCAGTGGTTTCGGTTTCGACTGGGGTCTGTTCAAGGGCGCTACAGTGCGTACCGAGTCGGTGGAAACCCTGATCGATGGTGGTATCGCCTTCGCAACGCCAGATGGCGAGCAGATGGGTAACCCGGCACGGCCGCAGCAGACCTTTGCCTTGTTCGAAAAGGCCGAGGATGAATGGCTGCAGTGGGCACCGAAGATTCAGATCGCCAAGTGATGTAAAAGTAGGGCCGCCAAGCGCGGCCCCGCTTTTTTGTGGGAGCGGCCTTGCGTCGCGAAAGGGGCGCGTAGCGGCCCCTCGGTCTCAGCGCAGAAGCTGAGATTGCCGGGGCTGCTCCACAGCCCTTTCGCGACACAAGGCCACTCCCACAGATCGAGTCCCACATGGGGCTGTGCCCGCAAGCATAAATCGCAGGCAACAAAAAACCGACCCTAGGGTCGGTTTTTCGACTAGCGCGTCGCTTAGGCAGCTGCAGCTTCTTTCAGCGCCTTGATGTGGCCATTCAGACGGCCTTTGTGACGAGCAGCCTTGTTCTTGTGGATGATACCCTTGTCGGCCATACGGTCGATTACAGGTACAGCCAGAACGTAAGCGGCTTGCGCTTTTTCGGCGTCTTTTGCGTCGATGGCTTTAACTACATTCTTGATGTAGGTGCGGACCATGGAACGCAGGCTGGCGTTGTGGCTGCGACGCTTCTCAGCCTGTTTTGCACGTTTCTTGGCGGAAGGTGTGTTGGCCACCGTCGAGCTCCTCGAAAGACTTTAGGTAAATAGCAAACAAAATAGGCCGCGAATCATGCCGATCAGTCGAGCGGATGTCAAGGCCACCTGCAAGGTTCCGCCGAGCGGTGCGCCAACAAGCGGGAAAGATTCCTTTCTGCTGCGCGACCTGTACACTCGGGAATTTTTGGCTCCCCTGCGAAGGCGCGGGAGTATCGCACATTCGGACGCTGTCTGGCAGCGTCCTCTGTCATTGGCGTGAATCTTTTCGATGAACCTGCTCAAATCCCTGGCTGCAGTAAGCTCGATCACCATGATTTCGCGGGTGCTGGGCTTTGTTCGCGACACCATCCTGGCCCGCATCTTTGGTGCTGGTGTCGCTACCGATGCCTTCTTCATCGCGTTCAAACTGCCCAACCTGTTGCGGCGCATCTTCGCCGAAGGTGCATTCTCCCAGGCCTTCGTGCCGATTCTGGCCGAGTACAAGACCCAGCAGGGCGAGGAGGCGACGCGCACCTTCATTGCCTATGTCAGCGGCCTTCTGACCCTGGTGCTGGCCCTGGTGACCGCCATCGGCATCCTCGCTGCACCGTGGGTGGTGTGGGCGACGGCCCCGGGTTTTGTCGACAGCACCGAAAAATACGAGCTGACCACCGACCTGTTGCGGGTGACGTTTCCTTATATATTCCTGATCTCGCTGTCTTCCCTGGCCGGAGCGATCCTCAATACCTGGAACCGCTTTTCGGTGCCGGCCTTCACGCCTACCTTGCTGAACGTGGCGATGATCGCCTTCGCCGTGTTGCTGACGCCGTACTTCAACCCGCCAATCATGGCGTTGGCCTGGGGCGTGCTGGCGGGTGGCCTGGCGCAGTTGCTGTACCAGCTGCCAGCGCTGAAGAAGATCGGCATGCTCGTGCTGCCGCGCCTGAACCTCAAGGACGCGGGTGTGTGGCGGGTACTGAAGCAGATGCTGCCGGCGATCCTGGGGGTGTCGGTGAGCCAGATCTCGCTGATCATCAACACCATCTTCGCCTCCTTCCTGGTGGCCGGCTCGGTGTCGTGGATGTATTACGCCGACCGCCTCATGGAGCTGCCTTCCGGTGTGCTGGGCGTTGCCCTGGGCACCATCCTGCTGCCGACCCTGGCCAAGACCTATGCCAACAAGGACCGCGAGGAGTACTCACGGATTCTCGACTGGGGCCTGCGCCTGTGCTTCCTGCTGGTGCTGCCCTGCACCCTGGCGTTGGCCATTCTTGCCGAGCCGCTGACCGTTGCGCTGTTTCAATATGGCAAGTTCAGCGCGTTTGATGCAGCGATGACCCAGCGAGCGTTGATCGCCTATTCCGTAGGCTTGCTGGCGATCATTCTGATCAAGGTACTGGCACCTGGCTTCTATGCGCAGCAGAATATCCGCACGCCGGTGAAGATCGCAGTCTTCACCCTGGTCTGTACCCAGCTGTTCAACCTTGCCCTGGTCGGCCCGCTTGCACATGCCGGCCTGGCATTGGCGATCAGCCTCGGTGCCTGCCTGAATGCCGGTTTGCTGTTCTGGAAGCTGCGCAGTCAGCAGCTGTTCGAGCCTCAGCCTGGCTGGGCAGTGTTCCTGCTCAAGCTTGTGTTGGCGGTGACGCTGATGTCGGCGGTACTGCTGGCGGGCATGCACTATATGCCGGCCTGGGAGCAGGGCATCATGCTCGAGCGCTTCCTGCGGCTTGGGGCGCTGATCCTGGCGGGCGTCGTGACGTATTTTGGCTGCCTGTACCTGTGTGGCTTCCGGCCCCGGCATTTCGCTCGCAAGGCCTTGCACTGAGGCTTTTGGCGGGTCAGGCGTCGGTTTTTCGCATTCCACGCCGCCCTTGGGCGCTGCTGCCTGTCACCAGCGCCCGGGTGTGGTTATAATCGGCCACTTTATGAGCAAGAAGCGCGTTATGCAGCTGGTTCGAGGTCTTCACAACCTGCGCCCCGAGCACCGGGGCTGTGTCGCCACCATTGGCAACTTCGACGGGGTTCACCGTGGCCACCAGGCAATCCTGGCGCGCCTGCGCGAGCGCGGTCAGGCCTTGGGCCTGCCGACCTGCGTGGTGATCTTCGAACCGCAACCACGCGAGTACTTCGCACCCGATACCGCGCCGGCACGTCTGGCCCGGCTGCGCGACAAGATCGAGCTGCTGGCGACCGAAGGCATCGACCGGGTGCTGTGCCTGGCGTTCAACCATCGTCTGAGCAAGCTCAGTGCCGATGCCTTCGTCAAGGCCATCCTGGTCGACGGCCTGGGCGTGCGTCATCTCGAAGTGGGCGATGACTTCCGCTTCGGCTGCGACCGTGCTGGCGACTTCGCTTTCCTGGTCGAGGCCGGCAAGGCGTACGGCTTTACCGTCGAGGCCGCCAACACGGTCATCCAGGACGGCCTGCGGGTCAGCAGCACCGAAGTGCGCAAGGCCTTGTCTGAGGGCAACTTCGAGCTGGCCGAACACTTGCTGGGCCGCCCGTACCGCATTACAGGCCGCGTGCTGCACGGCCAGAAGCTGGCCCGCCAGCTCGGCACACCAACCGCCAACATCCAGCTCAAGCGCCGCCGCGTGCCGCTGTCCGGGGTATACCTGGCCAGCATCGTGATCGACGGCAAAGCTTGGCCGGGTGTCGGCAATATCGGCGTGCGCCCCACCGTTGCCGGTGATGGGCGCCCGCACCTGGAGATTCATCTTCTGGACTTTGCCGGCGATCTTTACGGCCGGCGCCTGACGGTGGAGTTCCACCACAAGCTGCGTGAAGAGCAGCGATTCGCCTCCCTGGAGGCGCTGAAGTCGGCGATCGATGCGGATATCGCCGCCGCACGTGCACATTGGCACGCTCAACCGCTAACGAAGAGCCTGAAATGACCGACTACAAAGCCACGCTTAACCTTCCGGACACCGCCTTCCCCATGAAGGCCGGCCTGCCTCAGCGCGAACCGCAGATCCTGCAGCGCTGGGACAGCATTGGCCTGTACCAGAAGCTGCGCGAAATTGGCAAGGATCGTCCCAAGTTCGTCCTGCACGACGGCCCGCCCTATGCCAACGGCAAGATTCACATCGGTCATGCGCTGAACAAGATCCTCAAGGACATGATCGTCCGTTCCAAGACCCTGGCCGGCTTCGATGCGCCGTACGTGCCAGGTTGGGACTGCCACGGCCTGCCGATCGAACACAAGGTCGAGGTTACCCACGGCAAGCACCTTTCCGCCGACCGTACCCGCGAGCTGTGCCGCGAGTACGCTGCCGAGCAGATCGAAGGGCAGAAGACCGAGTTCATCCGCCTGGGCGTGCTGGGTGACTGGGACAACCCATACAAGACCATGAACTTCGCCAACGAGGCCGGTGAAATCCGCGCTTTGGCCGAGATGGTCAAGCAAGGCTTCGTGTTCAAGGGCCTGAAGCCGGTGAACTGGTGCTTTGATTGCGGTTCGGCGCTGGCTGAAGCAGAAGTCGAGTACGCCGACAAGAAGTCGCAGACCATCGACGTGGCCTTCCCGGTTGCCGATGAGGCCAAGCTGGCCGCCGCCTTCGGCCTGGCCTCGCTGACCAAGCCGGCCGCCATCGTGATCTGGACCACCACCCCGTGGACCATCCCGGCCAACCAGGCCCTGAATATCCACCCGGAATTCAAGTACGCCCTGGTCGACACCGGCGAGCGCCTGCTGGTGCTGGCTGAAGAGCTGGTCGAGTCGTGCCTGAAGCGCTACAACCTGGAAGGTTCGGTCGTTGCCACCGCCCAAGGTTCGGCGCTGGAACTGGTCAACTTCCGTCACCCGTTCTACGACCGCCTGTCGCCGGTGTACCTGGCTGACTACGTCGAGCTGGGCGCCGGTACCGGCGTGGTGCACTCCGCGCCAGCCTACGGTGAAGACGACTTCGTCACGTGCAAGCGCTACGGCATGGTCAACGACGACATCCTTACCCCGGTGCAGAGCAACGGCGTGTATGTCGAGTCGCTGCCATTCTTCGGCGGCCAGTTCATCTGGAAGGCCAACCCGGCCATCGTCGAGAAGCTGAGCGAAGTCGGTGCGCTGATGCACACCGAAACCATCAGCCACAGCTATATGCACTGCTGGCGCCACAAAACCCCGCTGATCTACCGCGCCACCGCGCAATGGTTCGTGGGCATGGACAAGCAGCCGAGCACCGGCGAGCCGCTGCGTGAGCGTGCGCTGAAAGCCATCGAAGACACCAAGTTCGTCCCGGCCTGGGGCCAGGCGCGCCTGCATTCGATGATCGCCAACCGCCCGGACTGGTGCATCTCGCGTCAACGCAACTGGGGCGTACCGATCCCGTTCTTCCTGCACAAGCAGACCGGCGAGCTGCATCCGCGCACTGTCGAACTGATGGAAGAAGTGGCCAAGCGTGTCGAGCAGCAAGGCATCGAGGCCTGGTTCAAGCTGGACGCCGCTGAACTGCTGGGCGCTGAAGCCGACCAGTACGACAAGATCGCCGACACCCTCGACGTGTGGTTCGACTCCGGTACCACCCACTGGCACGTATTGCGTGGCTCGCACGACATCGGCCACGCCACCGGCCCGCGCGCTGACCTGTACCTGGAAGGTTCCGACCAGCACCGCGGCTGGTTCCACTCGTCCTTGCTGACCGGTTGCGCCATCGACAACCACGCGCCGTACCGCGAGCTGCTGACCCACGGCTTCACCGTGGACGAGAACGGCCGCAAGATGTCCAAGTCGCTGGGTAACACCATCGAGCCGGAGAAGGTCAACAACACCCTGGGTGCCGATATCCTGCGCCTGTGGGTTTCGGCCACCGACTATTCCGGTGAAATGGCCGTTTCCGAGCAGATCCTGCAGCGCAGTGCCGACGCCTACCGGCGTATCCGCAATACCGCCCGCTTCCTGCTGTCCAACCTGTCCGGCTTCGACCCGGCCCGCGACCTGCTGGCCTCGGAAGACATGCTGGCGCTGGACCGCTGGGCCGTGGACCGTACCCTGCTGCTGCAACGCGAGCTGGAAGAGCACTACAGCGAGTACCGTTTCTGGAACGTCTACTCCAAAGTGCACAACTTCTGCGTACAGGAACTGGGCGGCTTCTACCTCGACATCATCAAGGACCGCCAGTACACCACCGGCGCCAACAGTGTCGCCCGCCGTTCCTGCCAGACTGCGCTGTACCACATCAGCGAGGCGCTGGTGCGCTGGATCGCGCCGATCCTGGCATTCACCGCCGACGAAATCTGGCAGTACCTGCCGGGCGAGCGCAACGAGTCGGTCATGCTCAACGGCTGGTACGAAGGCCTGAGCGAGCTGCCGGAAGGCACCGAGCTTGGCCGCGCTTACTGGGACCGCGTGATGGCGGTGAAGGCATCGGTGAACAAAGAGCTGGAGAACCAGCGTACCGCCAAGGTCATTGGCGGCAACCTGCAGGCTGAAGTGACCCTGTACGCCGACGAAGGCCTGAGTGCCGACCTGGGCAAGCTGGGCGACGAGCTGCGCTTCGTGCTGATCACCTCGGCCGCCAGCGTGGTGCCGTTCGCACAGGCGCCGGCCGAAGCGGTAGCCACCGAAGTCGAAGGCCTCAAGCTGCAAGTGGTCAAGTCCGGCCACACCAAGTGCGGCCGTTGCTGGCACTTCCGCGCCGACGTCGGCAGCCATCCGGAGCACCCGGAAATCTGCGGCCGTTGCGTCGACAACCTGACCGGCTCGGGTGAGGTACGCCACTATGCCTAACCCTGCAGCGGGGCGCTTCGGGCGCCTTGCATGGCTTTGGCTGAGCTTGCTGGTCCTGGTCATCGACCAGGCCACCAAGCTGTACTTCAACAACGCCCTGACCATGTACCAGCAGATCGTGGTCATTCCTGACTACTTCAGCTGGACCCTGGCCTACAACACCGGTGCCGCGTTCAGCTTCCTGGCTGACGGAGCGGGTTGGCAGCGCTGGTTGTTCGCCCTGATCGCCGTGGTGGTCAGCGCGGTACTGGTCGTCTGGCTCAAGCGCCTGGGGCGCAACGAGACCTGGCTGGCCGTGGCGCTGGCGCTGGTGCTGGGTGGGGCGATTGGCAACCTGTACGACCGCATCGTGCTGGGCCATGTGGTCGACTTCATCCTGGTGCACTGGCAGAACCGCCATTACTTCCCGGCCTTCAACGTGGCCGACAGCGCCATCACCGTTGGTGCGGTGATGCTGGCGCTGGATATGTTCAAGAGCAAGAAGTCCGAGGATCCGGTCCATGACTGACACCCGTATCGGCCAGAACACCGAAGTCACCCTGCACTTCGCGCTGCACCTGGAAAACGGCGACACCGTCGACAGCACGTTCGATAAGGCCCCGGCTACTTTCAAAGTGGGTGATGGCAACCTGCTGCCGGGCTTTGAAAGCGCCCTGTTCGGCTTCAAGGCCGGTGACAAGCGCACCGTGGCAGTGGCCCCGGAGAACGCCTTCGGCCAGCCTAACCCGCAGAACGTGCAGGTCATGCCGAGGTCCAACTTCGAAGGCATGGAGTTGTCCGAAGGGTTGCTGATCATCTTCAACGACGCCGCCAACACCGAGCTGCCGGGTGTGGTCAAAGCGTTCGATGACGACCAGGTCACCATCGACTTCAATCACCCACTGGCTGGCAAGACCCTGACCTTCGAGGTGGAGATCCTCGAGGTGAAGGCCCTGTAAGCCTGGAGCCGAGCATGCAAATCAAACTCGCCAACCCGCGCGGCTTCTGCGCCGGGGTCGACCGGGCGATCGAGATCGTCAACCGCGCGCTGGAAGTCTTCGGCCCGCCGATCTATGTGCGTCACGAAGTGGTGCACAACAAGTTCGTGGTGGAAGACTTGCGTAACCGCGGCGCCATCTTTGTCGAAGAGCTGGACCAGGTGCCGGACGATGTCATCGTCATCTTCAGTGCCCACGGTGTTTCCCAGGCTGTGCGCCAGGAAGCTGCTGGCCGTGGGCTGAAAGTGTTCGATGCCACCTGCCCGCTGGTGACCAAGGTTCACATCGAAGTGGCCAAGTACAGCCGCGATGGCCGTGAGTGCATTCTCATCGGCCACGAAGGGCACCCGGAAGTCGAAGGCACCATGGGCCAGTACGATGCCAGCAACGGCGGCGCCATCTACCTTGTCGAAGACGAGGAAGATGTTGCCAACCTGCAGGTGCGCGACCCCAACCACCTGGCTTTCGTCACCCAGACAACACTGTCGATGGACGACACCAGCCGCGTCATCGATGCGCTGCGTGCGCGCTTCCCGAACATCGGCGGCCCGCGCAAGGACGACATCTGCTACGCCACCCAGAACCGCCAGGATGCCGTCAAGCAACTGGCTGGCGAAAGCGACGTGGTGCTGGTGGTCGGCAGCCCGAACAGTTCCAACTCCAACCGTTTGCGCGAGCTGGCTGAGCGCATGGGCACCCCGGCCTACCTGATCGACGGTGCCGAGGACCTGCAACGCGGCTGGTTTGACCAGGCCGCGCGGATCGGCATCACCGCCGGTGCTTCTGCGCCCGAAGTGCTGGTGCGTGGCGTGATCGAACAGCTCAAGGCCTGGGGCGCCACTGGCGCTGAAGAGCTGGACGGGCGCGAAGAGAACATCACCTTTTCAATGCCCAAAGAGCTGCGGGTTCGCTCGCTGATCTGACGGGCAGCACCGCCGCCAATGCAGGGGCTGCTTTGCAGCCCTTGCGCGACACAAGACCGCTCCTGCCATGACCGCGCTAGCAGCGGTCATTGCTCAGGTCCTCCGTAAGCAACCTGACTCTGCCGCTTGATGCCAGCACCACCTGATATCGGCTGCGAGCAGCGGCGCGTTCGCACATTTCCAGTTTTGCGCCCAACCAGCTGTTGCCCAACGTCATTGGCACGCCCAGCGCACTGAATTTGAACTGCTCACCGCGATTGCTGGTTATTTTCAGCGGCTTTGAAAGGCGCTGTTCGCGCAGCACCTGCCGGTTATGCTCCAGCACTACCCGCCAACCATTCCCCCAATGACCGTCCAGCGCCAGCACCAGCACCGGCTGACCCTGCAAAAGCGCATGGCTGCGTGCACTGCGCAGCGCCTGCGCCAGATCACGGGCAGCCGCCGCCCGGTGCAGGTCATCGCTCATTCGGGCGTAGGCCGGCATGCCCAGTTGGGTCAGCAAGACCGCCACGGCCAAGGCCGACATCATTTGTATCAGTGTTACGCCGCGTTGCTTCACCGTGCATTCCTCCCTGGACGTGCTTGGCTATAGCTTCCTGGCGGTTGGACAAGAGGTCCAGTCGCCCAAGTTGAAAGCAATGACGGGAAAAGTCGCAGGAGGTGCAGGGATGCACGCAAGGCAAGGGGGCATGACGCTTCTGGAAGTGTTGTTGGCGGTTGTGGTCGTGGCCGTGGGTATGTTCGCCGCAGCGGGGCTGCAACTGCAGGCCTTGCAGGCTGTGGACAGTGCGCGGCGCAATGGGCAGGCGGCAATGGCGGCGCACAGCGAGCATGAACGGGGGCGTCGATGAGGCGCGGCCAACGTGGTTTTGGTTTGGTTGAGCTGATGTTGGCGCTGACTATCGGGTTGATGCTGTTGGCGGCCGCCAGTCAGCTCTTTGCATCGGCTCACCAGGCCTGGCGCCTGCAAAGTACTGCGCTGCGCATGCAGGATGAGGCGCGGCAGGCGTTGCTGCGCATGGCCCAGGATATTCGCATGGCCGGCATGTTTGGCTGTTTGCGCCTGAAACCTTCCGATTTCGATGACCCGGCATTACAGCAGGTCTTCGCTCGCCCCCTGGTGATCGAAGCGTCCACCCTCAGCCTGATCGTGGCGGAGTTGCCTGGGCAAGCTGGCCGACCTGACTGGTTTCTGCACACCAATTGCCTGACCGAAGTGTCTGTCGATGCAGCGCGCAAGGCTGGGGACCCACTGGTGTACCCGGTCAGCAGGTATGTCTACCAGCTCCAGGACGATAAGCTGAGGTTCAAACGCGGAAACAGCAAATTTCAACCGTTGGTTGATAATGTGCAGGCGATGCGTGTGGAGCGTGTGCAGATGGTGGGGGGAGAACGGGTGGATATCAGCCTGACGCTTTACGAACCCACGCTCAAGGTTCAGCAGCGCCATGAGTTGAGCGTCGCAATCCGCAACCCGGTCCCCGCTTCATGACTCACCAGCGTGGCGTGGTTCTTCTACTGGCCTTGGTCCTGAGCGTCCTGCTGGGCCTGCTTGCCACATCTGCCCTGCGCGCCGCGCTGGTGGAAACGCGGATGACCGGCTACCTGAGCGATGGCCTGATGGCGCTGGAAGAGGCTGAGGCCACTTTGCTGGCCGGGGTACGCGAACTTGAACGGGCGCCCCCTGACGCTTGTAACGCGTGCCTGCCACCGCCCAGGCCGCACGATCTGGTGGGGCAGTGGCAAAGTACCCAGACCGGCTTTTTCCAGCTGCAGAACCTGGGTGTCAGCACACGTGCCGCGCACATGCCCGAAGGGCAGCCGGTTAGCCTGTTCCGGATTACCGCCGTCAGCAAGCAAAGCCGCTCACGGCATGTGCTGGAAGCGGTCTACGCCGTGGCCGGCAATCAAACCCAACGCATCACCTGGCGGCAAAGATTGCGAGGAGACTGACATGCAGCAAGGCTTGAGCCTGATCGAGTTGTTGATTGTGCTGGCCGTGACCGGCATTCTGGCAGCCATTGCCTACCCCAGTTACAGCGACCAGCTTCGGCGAGCCGCGCGCAGCGAAGTGGTTGGCCTGCTGCATGATGCCGCCCTGCGCCTGGAGCGCCACCGCGTGCGCACTGGCCAATACGCCGAGGGCGACCTGGTCTTGCCCGAAGGTACCCGCTACTACAGCCTTCAGGCCCAGCGCGACAGTGACACCTTCACGCTGCGCGCCCGGCGGCTACCGCATGGGCTGATGGCGCAGGATGGCTGTGGCGATTTCCAGCTCGACCAGGCTGGCGTGCAGCACAATCCGGGCGCCGTTGAGCACAGCACGCACTGTTGGGGAAGTTGAAGGTTCAATGATGCCCGGTGCATCGCGGTTTTACTTCAGGTGTTGGATCGACAGATGAGCAAGCAAGTAGTGGTGGTTGGCGGCGGGGTGATCGGCCTGCTGACGGCATTCAACCTGGCAGCCAAGGTCGGCCAGGTGGTGGTGTGCGATCAGGGTGAGGTTGGCCGAGAGTCGTCCTGGGCTGGCGGAGGCATTGTCTCGCCGTTGTACCCGTGGCGCTACAGCGCCGCAGTGACCGCTCTGGCGCATTGGTCGCAGGACTTTTATCCACAGCTGGGCGAGCGTCTGTTCGCCAGCACTGGCGTCGACCCCGAAGTTCACACCACCGGGCTGTACTGGCTCGACCTGGACGACGAGGCCGAAGCGTTGGCCTGGGCCGCGCGCGAGCAGCGGCCGCTGAGTGCCGTGGATATTTCGGCGGCCTACGATGCGGTGCCGGTGCTGGGCCCGGGCTTCAAGCACGCCATCTACATGGCTGGCGTGGCCAATGTGCGCAACCCGCGCTTGGTCAAGTCGCTGAAGGCGGCGTTGCTGGCGCTGCCGAACGTGACCTTGCGCGAACACTGCCAGATCACCGGCTTCGTGCAGGAAAAGGGGCGCGTGACCGGTGTACAGACGGCTGATGGCGTACTGGCGGCGGATGAGGTTGTGCTCAGCGCAGGCGCCTGGAGTGGCGACCTGTTGCGTACCCTTGGCCTTGAACTGCCGGTGGAGCCGGTGAAGGGCCAGATGATCCTGTTCAAGTGTGCTGAAGACTTCTTGCCGAGCATGGTGCTGGCCAAGGGACGTTATGCAATCCCGCGACGTGACGGGCACATTCTGGTAGGGAGCACGCTAGAACACGCCGGGTATGACAAGACCCCGACCGGGGATGCGCTGGATAGCCTGAAGGCATCGGCGGTGGAGTTGTTGCCTGAGCTTGAAGGCGCCACAGTGGTGGCGCACTGGGCGGGACTGCGGCCGGGGTCGCCAGAAGGCATCCCTTACATTGGGCCTGTGCCAGGGCATGAAGGGTTGTGGCTGAACTGCGGGCATTATCGCAATGGGCTGGTGCTGGCGCCGGCTTCGTGCCAACTGTTTACCGATTTGCTGACAGGGGCCGAGCCGATTATCGACCCGGCGCCGTATGCGCCAGAAGGGCGTTTGGGCTGAGGACCTCTTCGCGGGTAAACCCGCTCCCACACGAGCGGGTTCACCCGCGAAAGGGCCGCAGAAGCCAACACAGATTTCAGCCAGTAATTGGTGCGTGTAGGAGCGGGTTCACCCGCGAAAGGGCCGCAGAAACCAATACAAATTTCAGCCAGTAATCGGTGCGTGTAGGAGCGGGTTCACCGGCGAAAGGGCCGCAGAGGCCCATACAGATTTCAGCCAGTAATCGGTGCGTGTAGGAGCGGGTTCACCCGCGAAAGGGCCACAGAGGCCCATACAGATTTCAGCCAGTAATCGGTGCTTGCAAGTGCCGGCTCGGATAATGCTGCTCATACACCTTGCACACCCGCAGCACTTGCTCATCGGCAAAGCGCCCTGCCACCACCTGCAGCCCCACCGGCAACCCCTCGCGGGTGAACCCGCAGGGTACCGAGGCCGCCGGCTGTTGGGTCAGGTTGAAGGGATAGCTGAACGGCGTCCACTCCATCCATTGCGCCATCCCCGACCCAGGCGGCACGTTGTGTCCGGCTTCGAACGCCACCAACGGCAGCATCGGCGATACCAGCACGTCATATCGCTGATGAAAGGCATTCATCTTCGCAATCAATTCTGCCCGTGCCTCTAGCGCCTGGGTGTATTCGCCAAGGCTGATCTGTGCACCTTGTTCGGCAATCCAGCGTAGCCCCGGGTCAAGCAACGCTTTCTGCTCATCGCTCAAGGCACTGGCCAACCGCGCCGCGCCGGCAAACCACAGGGTATTGAAGGTTTCCAGCGGGTCGCTGAAGCCCGGGTCCACTTCCTCTACCTGCGCACCCAGCCGCGCCAGGCGCTGCACCGCTTGCGCCACCAGTGCCTGGATCTGTGGGGCGACCTGCACGTAACCGAAGTTGGCGCTGTAGGCGATGCGTAGCCCACTCAGATCTTGCTGCTGGCTGAGCCAAGGCGCCTGCCGGGGTGCGCCGGCCAAACCGTCGCGGGCATCGGGGCGCGCTACGCAGTCAAGCATCAGCACCGAGTCGTCCACCGTACGCGTCATCGGCCCCAGGTGCGACAGCACGGTCATGGCGCTGGCCGGCCATTGCGGCACATAGCCGAAGGTCGGTTTGATGCCGAAGGTGCCGGTAAAGGCGCAAGGGATGCGAATCGAACCACCGGCATCGCTGCCCTGATGCAGCACCCCCAGGTTCAGCGCGGCGGCTGCCGCAGCACCACCAGACGAACCACCGGCAGTCAGCCTGGTATCCCACGGGTTGCGGGTAATGCCGTAAAGCGGGTTGTCGGTCACGCCTTTCCAGCCGAACTCTGGCGTGGTGGTCTTGCCCACCAGCACTGCACCGGCTTCACGCATGAAGGCACTGAAGGGCGCATCGATTTCCCACGGCCCGGTACCCGAGGTAGTACGCGAGCCTTTGCGGGTAGGCATGCCGCGGGTCAGGGTCAGGTCCTTGATCGAGGCGGGTACGCCATCCAGCCGACCACAGGGCTCGCCGCGTTGCCAGCGCTGTTCGCTGGCGCGGGCGGCGGCGCGGGCACCTTCGCCGTCGACATGGCAGAAGGCGTTGACCGCCGGGTTATGCAGGTCGATGCGCGCCAGCACATCGTCGACCACCTCGACGGGTGACAACTGGCGGCGCTGGTACAGTTCGAGCAGTTCGACGGCGGTGAGTTCGCCAATCGCGGTTTTCTGGGTCATTTCAACGGGCTCCCGGGTTGGCGGCCTGGAACATGGCGCGCAACAGGACGTCGCAACCATCGGCCAGGTCCTGGGGCGCGGCATTTTCGATTTCGTTGTGGCTGATGCCGCCTTCGCATGGCACGAAGATCATCCCGGCCGGGCCCAGCTCGGCGAGGAAGATTGCATCGTGACCGGCGCCGCTGACGATATCCATGTGGCTCAGGCCCAGCGCACGCGCCCCTTGGCGCACGGCATCCACGCACTGCTCGGCGAAGTATAGCGGCGGGAAGTCGGCTGTCGGAGTCAGCTGATAGCTCAGGCCATGTTTCACCGTGCTGGTTTCGATGGCTGCGCGCACTTCGCTGACCATGGCGTCGAGGTGCTCAGGGTCGAGGTGGCGCAGGTCGATGGTCATGTGTACCTGGCCGGGGATGACGTTGCGCGAACCTGGGTGCAAGGTCAGGCAGCCGACCGTGCCGCAGGCATGTGGCTGGTGCGCGTGAGCGACGCGATTGACCGCAGCCACCACCTCGGCAGCGCCGACCAATGCGTCCTTGCGCAGGTGCATGGGTGTGGGGCCTGCATGCGCCTCGACGCCGGTAAGGGTCAGGTCGAACCATTTTTGCCCCAGGCAGCCCTGGACCACGCCAATGGTGGTGCGCTGGTCTTCCAGCACCGGGCCTTGTTCGATATGTGCTTCGAAGTAGGCGCCCACGGCATGCCCGGTGGGCACGCGCGGGCCGGCGTAGCCGATGCGCTGCAACTCAGCGCCGACCGACAGACCTTGGTCATCGACCTTGTCCAGGGTTTCCTGCAGGCCGAACTTACCGGCAAACACGCCCGAGCCCATCATGCAGGGCGGGAAGCGCGAACCTTCTTCGTTGGTCCATACCACCACTTCCAGCGGGGCTTCGGTGGTCAGGTGCAGGTCGTTGAGCGTGCGCATCACTTCGAGGCCGGCCATGACGCCGTAGCAGCCATCGAACTTGCCGCCGGTGGGTTGGGTGTCGATGTGGCTGCCGGTCATGATGGGCGGCAGGGCAGGGTTGCGCCCGGGGCGGCGGGCGAAGATGTTGCCGATGGCGTCGACGCTGACCGTGCAGCCGGCCTCTTCGCACCAGTGTACGAACAGGTCGCGAGCCTGGCGGTCGAGGTCGGTCAGGGCCAGGCGGCATACGCCGCCCTTGGCGGTGGCGCCGAGCCGGGCCAGGTCCATCAGCGATTGCCACAGGCGCTCGCGGTTGACCAACGGGCCTTGGCCGAGCAGGTGCTGCGAGGGATCGATGCGGGTGTTCATGATTCATCTCTCCTGAAATTACTGGGTTGCTTGTACCGGCCTATTCGCGGGTGAACCCGCTCCTACAAAAGCCTCGCAGGGCTGAGGGTGGTGACACCTTTGTAGTCGCGGGTTTGCCCGCGAAAGGGCCGGTACAGGTAAGCACGGTCGGGTCAGGCGCTAAGGGCCAGGTAACGGTTCTTGATGCTCGGGTCCTCGCGGAACTGCGCCGCACTGCCCTGGTAAGCGACGCGGCCCTGCTCCAGCACATAGTGGCGATCAGCAAGGGCATCGCAGACCATCAGGTTCTGCTCTACCAGCAGGATCGACAGCCCTTCGTCCTTGATCCGTCGCAGGATCTTCACCAGTTCATCGACAATCACCGGGGCCAGGCCTTCGGTGGGCTCGTCGAGGATCAGCAGCTTGGGGCCGTTGAGCAGGGCGCGGGCGATGGCCAACATTTGCTGCTCGCCACCGGACAGGGCGAAACCACCGTTGCGGCGCCGCTCCTTCAGGCGCGGGAACATGCTGTACACGTCCTCCAGCTGCCACCGGCTGGCCTTGCGCACGGCAATCTTCAGGTTCTCCTCCACGCTGAGCTGGCGGAAAATGCCGCGGTGTTCCGGCACCAGAGCAATGCCGAGCCGGGCGATATCGAAAATTTCGCGGCCAACCAGTTGCTGGCCGTTGAAGCTGATCTGCCCCTGCCGTGGGCGGACGATGCCGAGGATGCTGCGCAAGGTGGTGGTCTTGCCTGCACCGTTGCGCCCCAGCAGCGTTACCAGTTCGCCTGCCTCGACCTTGAGCGAGACACCTTCGAGCACATGGCTCTTGTCGTAGTAGGAATGGATCGAATCGACGTTGAGCATCAGGCGGCCTCTCCAAGGTAGGCGGTGCGTACGCGCTCGTCGTTGCGCACCTGTTCAGGGGTACCCTCGACCAGGATCTGGCCGTGACTCATCACCGTGATGCGCTGGCTGATCGACATGACAATGCTCATGTTGTGCTCGATCAGTAGCACGGTATGGTCGCGGCCAAGGTCGCTGATCAGGTCGGTCATCACCGGGATGTCGTCGATGCCCATGCCCGAAGTGGGTTCGTCGAGCATCAGCAGGGTGGGCTTGGCGCAGATCGACATGCCCACTTCCAGCACCCTTTGCTGGCCGTGCGACAGCTCGCCCGCCAGGGTTTCGGCACGGGCGCTCAGTTTCAGGCGCTCCAGCACCTGGTCGGCGGTGTTCCAGTGGCTGCGCTTGTGCTCGACGCTGCGCCAGAAGTTCAGCGCGCCCAGGCCATCACGGCCCTGGGCGGCCAGGCGTAGGTTTTCGCGCACTGACAGGTTCTGGAACAGGCTGGTGAGCTGGAACGAACGGGCCATGCCCAATGCCACGCGCCCGTGGGATGGCTTGCGGATGATGTCCTGGCCGTTGAACAGGATCTTGCCAGCAGTGGCCTGACGTTCGCCGGTCAGGCAGTGGAACAGGCTGGTCTTGCCGGCGCCGTTGGGGCCGATAATGGTGTGGATGGTGCCGGCTCGCACTTTGAGGTCAACGCCCGCGACCGCCTTGAACGGCCCGTAGGCCAGCTCCAGCTGGCGAGTTTCCAGGAGGTAGTCGCTCATCACAGGGTCTCCTTGGTCTTGGCCTGGGGTTTGTCATCGGCATTGCGGGTGGCCAGCAGGCGCTTGCCCAGTTCGGTCAGGCCCCCCCACAGGCCGCCACGCATGAACACCACCACCAGAATCAGGATCACCCCCAGCAGCATCAGCCAGCGTGGCCAAAGTTCCGACAGCACGTCACCCAGCAGCACGATGGCGCCGGCCCCCAGCAGCGAGCCGAACAGTGAGCCGGTGCCGCCGACGATGGTCATGATCAGGATGTTCTCGCTCATCATCAGGTCGATGTTCGACAGCGGCGCAAAGTGCAGCAGCATGGCGTAGAGCGCCCCGGCGATGCCGGTGATGGCGCCCGACAGCATGAACACCAGAATCTTGAAATGGCGGGTGTCGTAGCCGATGGCGGCGGCGCGGGTCTCGTTCTCACGGATAGCCAGCAGGGTGCTGCCGAATGGCGAACGGATCACCCGCAGGGCTGCGGCGAAGATCAACAGGAACAGCACCGCGACGAACACATAGAAGTGCCGCGGATCGGCCAGGTCGACCAGCACATGGCCGGCGATTTCGATATTCGGCCGTGGCACATCAAGCAGGCCGTTGTCACCGCCGGTCCAGCCGCTGAGGGTATAGGCCAGGAAGTAGGCCATCTGGCTGAAGGCCAGGGTCAGCATGACGAAGTAGATGCCCGTGCGACGGATCGCCAGTGCGCCCACCAGCAGCGCGAGGAAGGCGCCGAACACAGCTGCGCCAAGCAGCGCGGCGAACATGCCCCACTGCAGGTGGATCATCAGCAACGCTGCGCCATAGGCGCCCACGCCAAAGAAGATGCCCTGGCCGAACGACAGCAGTCCGGTGTAGCCGAGCAGCAGGTTGCAGGCCAGTGCGGCCATGGCAAAGATCAGGATCTCGGTGGCCAGGGTGGCCGAGGGCAGCAACAGCGGCAGCGCCACCAGGCTGGCAACTACCAGCGACAGCAGCGCCGGGGCGCGGCCCTTGGCGACTGGCAATGGGTTTTTCTCGCTCATCTCAGGCTCTCCCGAACAGGCCGTAGGGACGGACCAGAATCACTGCTGCCATGGCGCCATAGATCATCAGGCTGGCGCCTTGCGGCCAGAGACTGGTCATCATGCTTTGCACCACACCCACCAGCAGGCCGCCAACCAGCGCCCCGCCGAACGACCCCATGCCGCCAATCACCACCACCACGAAGGCAATGCCGAGGATTTCCGGGCCGACGAAGGGCTGGGCGCCCCGTAGCGGCGCAAACAGCACACCCGCCACACCTGCCAGGCCCACGCCCAGGGCGAATGTCAGGGAGAACAGGCGGAAAATGTTGGTGCCCAACAGCGACACGGTCTCGGTGCTTTCGCTACCGGCCCGCACCAGTGCGCCGAAACGGGTGCGTTCCAGCAGCAGCCACAGGCCAATACCGATCAGCGCCGCGAAGCCGATCAGGAACAAGCGGTAGTAGGGGTAGATGAAGTCGCCGAGTATCAGCACCCCGCGCAGTTCGGGTGGCACGGCAATGTTCTTGCCCACCGGGCCCCAGATCAGCACCGACGCTTCCTGGATGATCAGCGCGATGCCGAGGGTGACGAGGATCTGGAAGGTGTGCGGCAGGTGGTAGATGCGTTTGATCAACAGGCGCTCGACCGCCCAGGCCAGCGCGGCCACCACCAGTGGCGCAATCAGCAGCGCCAGCCAGAAGTTGCCGGTGACGGCCACGGCGGTGTAGCACAGGTAGGCGCCCAGCAAGAAAAACGCGCCGTGGGCGAAGTTGACGAAGTTGAGCAGGCCGAAAATGATCGTCAGGCCCACGGCGATGAGGAAGTAGATCATCCCCAGGCCCAGGCCGTTGAGCAGTTGGAACAGGTACAAATCGAGCATGAGCGTGCCCTCGACAGCGCGCCGGGCGGCTGCCTGTACAAGTGTTTGTGACTAACGCCGCAGCTTCAGGCCAGGGCGCAACCGGTGTGATCGACCTCGACGAATGAGCGGCCCGAACTGATGACTTCGGCCAGGTCGTCCTCGTCGCGCATCTGCCCCTGGGGCTTGCCGCGCAGCAGGTAGTAATCCTTGAGCACCTGGTGGTCACCCGGGCGGATCAGTTCTTCGCCGGTCGGGCCCTGGAAGCGCATGCCCTGCAATGCCGCAGACACGGCGGCCCCGTCCAGGCTGCCGGCCTTGACGATGGCCTCGAGCATCACCTTGGTGCCGATGTAGTCGGCGGCCAGCGGGTAGTTGGGGTTGATGCCATAGGCCTTGCGGGTGGCGGCGACCAACTGTTTGTTCAGCGGGGTGTCGACCTGGTGCCAGTACTGCGCACCCAGGTACACGCCCTCGAGCACGTCGCTGCCCAGCTCCTGGAACTGGTCGAGGCCGGCAGACCACACCATCAGCACTTTCATGCGGTCCTTGATGCCGAAGTTGACCGCCTGGCGCAGGGCGTTGGAGGCCTGGCTACCGAAGTTGAGCAGCACCAGCACGTCGGGCTTGGCGGCGATGGCGTTGGTCAGGTAGCCGGAGAACTCCTGCTCCTGCAACGAGTGGTAGCTGTTGCCGATGTGTTCCACGCCGAGCTCGGCGAACACTTTGCGGGCGTTGTCCAGCAGGGCATCGCCGAATACGTATTGCGGGGTGATGGTGTACCAGCGCTTGGCCTGGGGCAGCTGGCGGCTCATCGGCACCAGGGTTTCGCGGATGGCACCATAGGTGGGCACCGACCAGCGGAAGGTTGAGGCATTGCAGTCCTTGCCGGTGATTTCATCGGCGCCCACAGGCGTCATGAACACGCCGCCGGCTTTGTGGATTTCCTTGGACACCGCCAGTGCCGAAGACGACAGGGTGCACCCCTGGAAGAAGCGTGCACCATCCTGGCCGATGGCTTCCTGCACCTTGCGCACCGCCTTGCCGGCGTTGCCTTCGGTGTCGATGACTTTGTACTTGAGCGGGTGGCCGAGCAACTGCGGGTGCTCGGCGATGGCCAGGCGCGAGCCCATGTCGGCGTACTTGCCGTAGCTGGCGAAGGCGCCCGACATGGACTTGAGCCCATAGAAGGTCAGCGGTTGGTCGGCGAATGCCCGGTGTGCCCCCAAGGGGAGGCTACCTAAGGCACCCAGGGCAAGGCCTGCCTTGAGCAGGGTACGTCTTTGCATGAGTAACTCCTTGTTTGTGGTTATTAGGCAGGAGTGGCAATGACAAAGCGGGTACGGCCGGGCCTGTGTGCAGGCCTCTTTACAGGCGCATCAGTGGTGGTGATCGAACTCCAGCAGGAAGTTACGGGCAACCTCGCCTTCCAGCGCGGTCATATGGTGCTCGGCGTCGCACATGTGTTCGTGCATCAGCCGGCGTACGGCGGGTTCGTCGCTGGCGCGCAAGGCGGTCAGCAGTTGCTTGTGGTAGTCGATGTTGGCGGCGGCGAACTGCTGGCGCTTGGGCAGGTAGGCCTTTTTCAGCACCACCAGGTCGCGCAGCAGGTCGTTGAGGAACACCGCCATGAAACGCAGCAACGGGTTTGGGCAGCGGTCGGCCAGCAGGGTGTGGAATTCAAGCTCCGCCAAGCGCTGCTCACGCTGGCCTTCTTCGCTGTCTTCCGGCGCGCTGCAGAAGTCGATGTTGGCCTGCAGCGCGGCATAATCGGCCTCGCTCAGCTTGCCCATCACCGACACCGCCAGTTCTACCTCGATGACTTTACGCAGCTGGTACACCTGTTCGCCGTCCAGGTGCTGGAAATGCAGGTAGTTGCGCAGCGCGCGGCTGGCTGGCTCGGTGCCCACTTCGTTCAGGTAGGCGCCCCCGGTCGGGCCGGTGCGGGTGCTGACCAGGCCTTCGACTTCGAGCGCCTTGAGCGCTTCGCGGGCGGTGCCCTTGGAACATTCGAAATGCTCCATCAGCTCACGTTCGGTGGGCAGGCGGTCGCCGGGGTGCAGCGCTTCGGTGACGATCGAGCGCTTGACTGATTCGACGATCACATCGGACAGCTTCTGGCGCTTGCGTTTGGGTTTGAGCATTTCGCTATTTTTCATATTTATGCGGATAAATAGGATTTAGCGAATTTTGGCCGGGCGGGTCAATGCTGGCGGGGGGGAGGGGTCGTAAATGGTGTGAAAGGGTCGGGGAGGGATATGTGGGGAGGGGGCTGTAGGGGTTGGGGGAGCCGCGAATGCTGCAGTGGCGCTGCTGACGCATTCGCGGGTGAACCCGCTCCTACACAGGGCCCTGCTGCAGGTGGGCCTGGCTGCAATACCACTCATTGCCCTGCTGCAGCGCCCGGTCGTTGGGCAGGTGCACGCCGCAATGGGCACAGCGCACCATCTTCAGCGGCGCATCCAGCTTCGCCTCGGGGTGCGACTGCTGGCTGACTTTGAACTTGCGCCACAGCCAGAACGCGGCGGCGATCAGGGCGATCCAGAAAAGTAGGCGAACCATGGTGTCCAGCTTGTCGATTGAAGAAGCCAACAGTCTAGGACGCGGCCAATAAAAAAGGGAGGCCCAAGGCCTCCCTTTCATTCACCACTGAAGGTCAGTCGAACAGACCAAAGGTCATGTAGCTGAACCAGGAACGGTCTTTCTCGGCTTCTTTCGGGCCTTCCGGCACGATCGGGTCGCCGTTCTCGTCTTTAGGCAGCAGCTCTCGCGGCATCTCGTCGCGCGCGTCCTGGAACTGCTTGACCACGTCCTGGTTGGCGCGGGTTTCGCCTGGCGGCAGCGGAGTATCGGTTTCGATCAGGCCCAAGGTGGCCTTGGACAGCCAGCCGCGGCCGTCAGACTCGGTCTGCTTGGGCTGGAACTCGCCATCGACCAGGCTCGGGTGGTCCGGGTAGTTGAGCTTGAGGGTTTCCAGGCTCGTGGCGGCCAGTTCGTCCAGGTGCAGCTTCTGGTACGACTCGACCATCACTGCCAGGCCGTCACCGACGGACGGGGTTTCCTGGAAGTTTTCGACCACGTAGCGGCCACGGTTGGCAGCCGCTACATAAGCCTGGCGGCTCAGGTAGTAGTCGGCCACGTGGATTTCGTACGAAGCCAGCAGGTTGCGCAGGTAGATCATGCGCTGCTTGGCGTCTGGCGCGTAGCGGCTGTTGGGGAAGCGGCTGGTCAGCTGGGCGAACTCGTTGTACGAGTCGCGGGCGGCGCCCGGGTCACGCTTGGTCATGTCCAGCGGCAGGAAGCGCGCCAGCAGGCCACGGTCCTGGTCGAACGAGGTCAGGCCCTTGAGGTAGTAGGCGTAATCGACGTTCGGGTGCTGCGGGTGCAGGCGGATGAAGCGCTCGGCGGCCGACTTGGCGGCCTCGGGCTCAGAATTCTTGTAGTTGGCGTAGATCAGCTCGAGCTGCGCCTGATCGGCATAGCGGCCGAACGGGTAGCGCGACTCCAGGGCCTTGAGCTTGTTCACGGCGCTGGTGTAGCTGGAGTTGTCCAGATCAGCCTGGGCCTGCTGGTACAGTTCGGCCTCGCTGAGGTTCTCGTCAATGACCTCTTTATTAGAGGAACAGGCCGCGGTAAGCCCGAGGATGGCGATCAGCAGCAGGTGTTTCACTCGCATGGCGGCTTGCGTCCCTTTGACGGCCGCTGTCTTGGGCGGTGCCGTCCTGTTATGATGAGCGCCCCGGCCAACCCCGGGACAAAAGAAGCCGTATTTAACCACAAGCTCGCAGCCGAAACCAAAGGCTGTGCGCCCGCCGAATCGAGCATGTCCGAGATCATTCAACTTAGCGCAGAGGTACCGTCCGAACTGGGCGGCCAACGCCTCGACCAGGTCGCCGCCCAATTGTTCGCCGAGTACTCGCGTTCGCGGCTAACTTCGTGGATCAAAGAGGGCCGCCTGACGGTCGATGGTGCAGTCGTGCGCCCTCGAGACCTTGTTCATGGTGGCTCTCAGCTTGCCCTGGAGGCCGAACAAGAGGCCCAGGGCGAGTGGATCGCAGAAGATATCGAACTGGATATCGTCTACGAAGACGACCACATCCTGGTGATCAACAAGCCTGCCGGGCTGGTTGTGCACCCGGCGGCCGGGCATGCCAGCGGTACCCTGCTCAACGCGCTGCTGCACCATGTGCCAGACATCGTCAACGTGCCGCGCGCCGGTATCGTGCACCGCCTGGACAAGGACACCACCGGCCTGATGGTGGTGGCCAAGACCCTGCAGGCGCAGACCAAGCTGGTCGAGCAGATGCAGGCCCGCAAGGTCAGCCGCATCTACGAGTGCATCGTGATTGGCGTGGTGACTGCCGGTGGCAAGATCGACGCGCCCATCGGCCGTCACGGCGGCATGCGCCAGCGCATGGCTGTAACCGACGGCGGCAAGCCGGCGGTCAGCCACTACCGCGTACTCAAGCGCTTCCGCTCGCACACCCATGTGCGGGTCAAGCTGGAAACCGGCCGTACCCACCAGATTCGCGTGCACATGGCCCACGTGGGTTTCCCACTGGTTGGCGACCAGACATACGGCGGGCGCTTCCGTATTCCGCCCGCTGCCAGCCCGACCATGGTCGAGGCGGTCAAGACCTTCCCGCGCCAGGCGCTGCATGCGCGTTTCCTCGCCTTGGCCCACCCGATTACCGGTGAAGTCATGAAGTGGGAATCGCCACTGCCGGATGACTTCGTCTGGTTGCTGTCGCTGCTGAACCAGGACCGCGAGAGCTTCATCGGATGAGTGACCTGACGCAGGCGTTGCTGTTCCCCGACTGGCCGGCCCCGGCTTCGGTCCGCGCCTGTGTCACCACCCGTCAGGGCGGCGTAAGCCTGCCGCCCTACGAAACCTTCAACCTCGGCGACCATGTTGGGGATGACCCTGCCGCGGTCGCCGAGAACCGCCGCCGCCTGAGCGAACAGTTCACCATCCAACCGGCCTGGCTCAAACAGGTGCATGGGCGGGTGGTGGCAGATGCCGACCCGGCGGTGGTCGCCGAGGCCGATGCCAGCTGGACCCACCAGCCTGGCATTGCCTGCACCGTGATGACCGCCGATTGCCTGCCTGCGCTGTTCTGCGACCGTGCCGGCACCCGCGTGGCGGCGGCACATGCGGGCTGGCGCGGGCTGGCGGGTGGCGTGCTGGAAGCCACGCTGGACCGGCTGGCGCTGCCGCCAGAAGAGGTGCTGGTGTGGTTGGGGCCTGCCATCGGCCCGCAAGCGTTCGAAGTGGGGCTGGAAGTGCGTGATGCCTTTACCGCCGTGCACTCGCAAGCAGCTCGGGCATTCGTCGACGGCGAACGGCCAGGCAAGCTGTTGGCGGATATCTATGAGCTGGCGCGTATTCGCCTGGCTGCCCGTGGCGTGACTGCTGTTTATGGCGGTGGTTTGTGCACGGTCAGTGATGCGCGGTTCTTCTCCTATCGCCGTACCCCGCAGGGTGGGCGTTTTGCATCGTTGGTCTGGCTGGACCCGCGCTAGCCTGTACCGGCCTCTTCGCTGGCACGCCCGCTCCTACCGAGATTCTGCAAACGTTGAAACCGGTGGTGTACCTGTGGGGGCGAGCATGCCCGCGAATGGCCCCCGTTAATCCAACAGGTTGACTTTGGTCAACCCCGCTACGCTTGAATCTTCCAGAATCAGCCTTATCTATAAAGGCATCTCAGGCAGGTTTCTTTATAAACAGGCGCTGTCCATCGCTCCGACCTGCCCTTTAAAGGAAGGTACACCATGCGAATAGACCGTTTAACCAGCAAGCTGCAACTTGCAATATCCGATGCCCAGTCTTTGGCCGTTGGCATGGACCACCCTGCCATCGAGCCCGTGCACCTGTTACAGGCGCTGCTCGAACAGCAGGGCGGTTCCATCAAGCCGCTGCTGATGCAGGTAGGCTTCGACATCAATGGCCTGCGCCAGGGGCTGGTGAAAGAGCTCGACCAACTGCCAAAAATACAGAACCCTACCGGCGACGTGAACATGTCGCAGGACTTGGCACGCCTGCTTAACCAGGCAGACCGCCTGGCACAGCAGAAGGGCGACCAGTTCATTTCCAGCGAGCTTGTGCTGTTGGCCGCCATGGACGAAAACAGCAAGCTCGGCAAGCTGCTGCTGAGCCAAGGCGTGAGCAAGAAAGCGCTGGAAAATGCCATCAACAACCTGCGTGGCGGCGCGGCAGTGAATGACGCCAACGCCGAGGAATCGCGCCAGGCGCTGGACAAATACACCGTCGACCTGACCAAGCGTGCCGAAGAGGGCAAGCTGGACCCGGTCATTGGCCGTGACGATGAAATCCGCCGTACCGTGCAGGTGCTGCAACGCCGTACCAAGAACAACCCGGTGCTGATCGGTGAGCCTGGCGTGGGTAAAACCGCCATTGCCGAAGGCCTGGCCCAGCGCATCATCAATGGTGAAGTGCCCGACGGCCTCAAAGGCAAGCGGCTGCTGGCGCTGGACATGGGCGCGCTGATTGCCGGTGCCAAGTACCGCGGTGAGTTCGAAGAGCGCTTGAAAAGCCTGCTGAACGAACTGTCCAAGCAGGAAGGCCAGATCATCCTGTTCATTGACGAACTGCACACCATGGTCGGCGCCGGCAAAGGCGAGGGTGCCATGGACGCCGGCAACATGCTCAAGCCGGCCCTGGCCCGCGGCGAGCTGCATTGCGTAGGTGCCACCACGCTGAACGAGTACCGCCAGTTCATCGAGAAGGACGCCGCCCTGGAGCGCCGTTTCCAGAAGGTGCTGGTCGAGGAGCCGAGCGAGGAAGACACCATCGCCATCCTGCGTGGCCTGAAAGAGCGCTATGAAGTGCACCACAAGGTGGCCATCACCGACGGTGCAATCATCGCTGCGGCCAAGCTCAGCCACCGCTACATCACCGACCGCCAGCTGCCGGACAAGGCCATTGACCTGATCGACGAAGCGGCCAGCCGCATCCGCATGGAGATTGACTCCAAGCCGGAAGTGCTCGACCGCCTTGATCGCCGCCTGATCCAGCTGAAGGTGGAGTCGCAGGCGCTGAAGAAAGAAGAAGACGAAGCGGCGAAAAAGCGCTTGGAGAAGCTGACCGAGGAAATCGAGCGGCTGGAGCGTGAGTATTCCGACCTGGAAGAAATCTGGGCTTCGGAGAAAGCTGAAGTGCAGGGCTCGGCGCAGATCCAGCAAAAGATCGAGCAGTCTCGCCAGGAGCTGGAAGCCGCCCGTCGCAAAGGCGACCTGAACCGCATGGCCGAACTGCAGTACGGGGTGATCCCGGACCTGGAGCGCAGCCTGCAGATGGTCGACCAGCACGGCAAGACCGACAACCAGTTGCTGCGCAACAAGGTCACCGAGGAAGAAATTGCCGAAGTGGTGTCGAAGTGGACCGGCATTCCTGTGGCCAAGATGCTCGAAGGCGAGCGTGAGAAGCTGCTGAAGATGGAAGAGCTGCTGCACCAGCGCGTGATTGGCCAGAGCGAGGCGGTAACCGCCGTAGCCAACGCCGTACGCCGCTCACGTGCCGGGCTGTCCGACCCGAACCGGCCAAGTGGTTCGTTCCTGTTCCTCGGCCCGACCGGTGTGGGCAAGACCGAACTGTGCAAGGCGCTGGCCGAGTTCCTGTTCGATACCGAAGAGGCGATGGTGCGCATCGACATGTCCGAATTCATGGAGAAGCACTCCGTAGCGCGCCTGATCGGTGCACCACCAGGCTATGTAGGGTATGAAGAGGGCGGTTACCTGACCGAGGCCGTGCGGCGCAAGCCTTACTCGGTGGTGCTGCTGGACGAGGTGGAAAAAGCCCACCCGGATGTGTTCAACGTGCTGTTGCAGGTGCTGGAAGACGGCCGCCTGACCGACAGCCACGGGCGCACTGTGGACTTCCGCAACACCGTGATCGTGATGACTTCCAACCTGGGCTCTGCGCAGATTCAGGAACTGGTGGGTGACCGCGAGGCACAGCGTGCGGCGGTGATGGATGCGGTGGGGGCGCACTTCCGTCCCGAGTTCATCAACCGCATCGACGAAGTGGTGGTGTTCGAGCCATTGGGCCGCGAGCAGATTGCCGGTATTACCGAAATCCAACTCGGCCGCCTGCGCAGCCGCCTGCTGGAGCGCGAACTGTCGCTGAGCCTGAGCCCAGAGGCGTTGGACAAGCTGATTGCCGTGGGTTACGACCCGGTGTACGGCGCGCGGCCGCTGAAGCGGGCGATCCAGCGCTGGATCGAGAACCCGCTGGCGCAGCTGATTCTGGCCGGCAAGTTCCTGCCCGGCACGGCGATCACCGCCAAGGTGGAAGGCGACGAAATCGTCTTTGGCTGATTGTGTTGCACCATGAGCCCCGCGTTTGCGGGGCTTTTTTTACCCGTTGCCAATGCCGGCACAGCCCAGCTATTTCGGGCCTTTGCGCCAATCCGGGGTAACCGCCTGAAATTTTTGAAATTTTTGCTTGCATCAAATTTAGAGTGCCCCTAATATACGCCGCGTTGTCAGGCACTAAGCGAATCACCAGCAACATCGGTGATCGCAAAACAACTTACAAATCAGTAAGTTGAATGAAAAAAAGTGGTTGACAAGCAAAACGAAGAATGTAGAATAGCCGGCCTCAGCAGCGACAACGCGAAAGCGAAGAAGCTAAAGAGTCCGAAGCGAACACAGTCTTCGGAGTTGTACCGAAGTTCAGTTCCGCGATAGCTCAGTCGGTAGAGCAAATGACTGTTAATCATTGGGTCCCTGGTTCGAGTCCAGGTCGCGGAGCCAATCTCGGGGTGTAGCGCAGTCCGGTAGCGCGCCTGCTTTGGGAGCAGGATGTCAGGAGTTCGAATCCCCTCACCCCGACCATTTTCCGGGTCGTTAGCTCAGTTGGTAGAGCAGTTGGCTTTTAACCAATTGGTCGTAGGTTCGAATCCTACACGACCCACCATGTAGAAAAGGGCATCTCAAAGAGATGCCCTTTTTTTTGAAACACTCGGGGTGTAGCGCAGTCCGGTAGCGCGCCTGCTTTGGGAGCAGGATGTCAGGAGTTCGAATCCCCTCACCCCGACCATTTTTGGGTCGTTAGCTCAGTTGGTAGAGCAGTTGGCTTTTAACCAATTGGTCGTAGGTTCGAATCCTACACGACCCACCATGAACAAAGGGCATCTCGCATGAGATGCCCTTTTTCTTTTGCCTCGAATAATGCGCCCATCGGTGCAAATCCCACCTGCATCTATTTGCCACACCGCCCCTTTGTAGGAGCGGGTTCACCCGCGAATGCGGCAGTGCAGCCACCATCGCATTCACAGGTAAACCCGCGCCTACAGGGCATGGGGGCGCCTGTTAGTGCAACTTCAGGCGCGGCTCAGTACCCCGGCCAATCTTGCTGCCCAGCATCATCAACGCCGTGCGGAAGAACCCGTACAGCGCCATCTGGTGCATGCGGTACAGCGACACATAGAACATCCGCGCCAGCCAGCCTTCCAGCTTCACGCTGCCCATCAGGTTACCCATCAGGTTGCCCACCGCCGAGAAGCGCGACAGCGACACCAGCGAGCCATAGTCCTTGTACTCGTACGTCGGCAGGGCCTTGTTCTCCAGGCGCGCCTTCAGGCTTTGCGCCAGCATCGAAGCCTGCTGGTGCGCCGCCTGTGCGCGCGGCGGCACGTTGCGGTCGCTGCCAGGCTGCGGGCAGGCGGCGCAGTCACCGAAGGCGAAGATGTTGTCGTCGCGGGTGGTTTGCAGGGTAGGGCGCACCACCAGCTGGTTGATGCGGTTGGTTTCCAGGCCATCGATGTCCTTGAGGAAACCTGGCGCCCGGATACCGGCTGCCCACACTTTCAGGCTGGCCTGGATCACTTCACCGTCCTTGGTTTTCAGGCCGTCCTCGGTTACTTCACTGACTGCGGCGTTGGTCATCACCTTCACCCCGAGTTTTTCCAGGGTTTTGTGAACCGGTACGCTGATGCGCTCCGGCAGCGCGGGCAGAACGCGCGGGCCCGCCTCGATAAGGGTGATGTGCATGTCCTTGGGCTGGATGCGGTCCAGGCCATAGGCCGCCAGCTCGTGGGCAGCGTGGTGCAGCTCGGCCGCCAGCTCTACACCGGTGGCACCGGCGCCGACAATGGCTACGCTGATTTTCTCGCTGGCCACGTCGCCGGCGTGGGCACGCAGGTAGTGGTTCAGCAGTTGCTGGTGGAAACGCTCGGCCTGCTTGCGGGTATCCAGGAACAGGCAGTGCTGCGCTGCGCCCAGGGTGCCGAAGTCGTTGGTGTTGGAGCCCACGGCAATCACCAGGGTGTCGTAGCCCAGGGTGCGCGCAGGCAGCAGCTCGCGGCCCTCTTCGTCGAGGGTGGCAGCCAGTTGAATCTGCTTGCCTTCACGGTCCAGGCCGCTCATGCGCCCCAGCTGGAAATTGAAGTGGTTCCACTTGGCCTGAGCCACGTAGTTCAGTTCGTCTTCCGAGGAGTTCAGCGAGCCGGCGGCCACTTCGTGCAGCAGTGGCTTCCAGATGTGCGTGAGGTTGGTGTCCACCAGGGTGATTTCGGCCTGCTTGCGCTTGCCCAGGCTTTTACCCAGGCGGGTCGCCAGTTCCAGGCCGCCGGCGCCGCCGCCGACAATCACGATGCGATGAGTCATGGGAATATCTCATAAGGTTTACGGAATTCGTGGCCCTGGGGGCCGGCCGCAAACTGCACGAGGGGAGGGCGAGCGCGAAGCAGCTCATAGCACCAGTCCACTCAGCAGGCGGCTGATCAGACCCAACCCGATGGTCACGGCCAGCACCAGCACAAGGAGCAGCCACGGCCGGAAGGGCCTGCGCTCGACTTGGTGCTGGGGGGCTCGCAGATACTCATCGACACGACGCTGATCTTCCGGGTTCAGGCGACTGGTCATGGTGGGCCTCGTCAGGTAGACGTTTGTGACTGCGCAAACGCTACAGCGTTCGCGCAGGCGCTTGAAACAAATGATAATGCTTTCTATCCCTGGCGCCGAGTGTACGCCATCGCAAACAGTCGCTGCACTGGATCAAAGACTGATGCCTACGTCGAAGACGATGCTGCGGCCCAGGTTGCCGCGCAGGAAATCCGGCGCATCGGGGTGGGCAAACAGTACCCGGGCAAAGGTTGGCCCGACCAGCGACAGCGAACGCCAGCCTTGGCGCAGGTATTCGGTAGGCGGCGGGAAGTGGGTGTTGAGGTCGAGCACTTCGCGCTTGAGGCTGGAGAACGCGATGATGTCCAGCTCGTTCAGCTCCAGCCCGCGTTCCCGGTAATTGTGCGCCTTCTTGCGCAAGGTGGGCGCCAGGCGCCCCAGCAGTTCGGTGGCACTGATGCGCCGCGGGCGTGCTTCGCGGCGTACCAGTTGCGCCAGGGAAAACGCACTGCGCCGCCGCTGCAGCTCCTCGCGCCATTCATCGTTCAGCCGGCGGCCCTCGTCGAGCACGAAAAACACCTCGAAGGCGGCGTCGCGGAACAGCACGTCTGGTGGCTCCTGCCCCGCCGGGGTGAAGTCCTCGCTGCGGTAGGGAATGTTCAGCCCCTGCAACAGGCGCTGGCACACCCAACGCTCCCGCTCCCACTTACGGGCGTTGGAGAGAAAGGCATTGGCTTGTTCGGCCTGGATGGTAAGCAGGCGCAGGTAGTCTGAGTCATCCATGCAGACAAGCTTAGCCGCTAATCGATGACGGTAAGATGCTGTTTAAGCGTGAAAATCAGCCCAGCACCGGCCACTGCTGCACCAGCCCGACCAGATGCACCACGCCAAAGCCCAGGCAGATCAGCGAACTGACCACGATAAAACGCTGCGAACGCCCGGTGCCCGCCAGCAATCCTGGCCCCAGCAGGCCGCGTAGCAAGTACACCAGGGTGATCAGGCAAATGACTGGCAGCAGCAAGGGCAGCCGCCCGATCGCCCCGGCAGCCGACAGCGCATAGGCCGACCAGGCCAGCAACACGCAGGCGATGGCGGCAGTAATCAGCGCCGGGTAGCAGCGGCCCTTTTCGGCGGCCACCGCCATGCGCTCACCGGCCCCGAACAAACGGTACCAACGCGGCCCCACGGCGATGATGGCCAGGTGAAGTACGCCGATGATGGCGTTGAGTGCCGCTGCCAGTAGCAGGGCGGGGTTGGTTCCTTCCAGCATGACCAATGCTTCCTGCATCGAACGGAAGCGTCAGCCTACCGCAGCCGAAGGAATGGGAGAATGGGTGTAGACTCGGTTTTATCCACATGGCCGCAAAGGGTATTTTTCAGGTGATCAGCGCGCAGGTGTTATCCGGCACCACCCTTACCCTTGGCTGGCTGGGTTATGTGCCGTTGTTGATCTGGGCGGTGAGCCGGGTTCGCTGGGTTGAACTGTTTACCGACCGGCGCCGCCAGCATTTGCTGTTTGGCACGGTGTTCTGCCTGTTTGCGCTGTGGCTGGTGCGGCGCGACTTTGATACCGGGGTGTCGTACCACTTTATTGGCATGACGGCGGTTACCCTGTTGCTGGACTGGCCGCTGGCGGTGCTGGGTGGCTTCATGGCCCAGCTTGGCTTGCTGGCGCTTGGGCGACAAGATCTGGCGGCGTTGGGGGTGAACGGCTTGTTGCTGATTGGTTTGCCGGTGCTGATTACCGAGGTGTGCGCGATAGTGGTCGAGCGCGCCCAGCCGCGAAACCTGTTCGTTTATATCTTCTGTTCGGGGTTCTTCCCGGCAGCGCTGACCGTGCTGATTTGCGTCCCCGCAGCGCTAGGGGTGTTGTGGCTGGACGGGCGTTTTGCCCTGCCGGAGTGGCTCAGCGACTTTGTGGGCTACCTGTGGCTGATGATGTTCCCCGAGGCGTTCATCAACGGCATGGTGATCAGTGCGCTGGTGGTGTTTTGCCCCGAGTGGCTGGAAACCTTCAACCGCACACGGTATTTGCAGGCGCCCTGGAAGGAAGATGAGCGGTGATCATGCGGCGGCTCTGCCATCACATCTAAAACCTGACGCGGTCTCTGTGGGAGCGGCCTTGTGTCGCGAAAGGGCTGCGAAGCAGCCCCAGATTCGGTGGTAACTCAAAAAATGCCGGGGCTGCTTCGCAGCCCTTTCGCGACACAAGGCCGCTCCCACAGGCCGGCACAGCCGCCCTGCAATCAGCTCAATGCCGCGGCTCCAGGTCCCCCGAATACAGCTCATCTTCGGACCCTTCCGACCCCGCAATCTTGTGCTCCTCGGCTGCCCAGGCGCCCAGGTCGATCAGCTTGCAACGGTCCGAACAAAACGGTCGGAACGCGTTTTTTTCGCTCCATTCCACAGGCGCGCCGCAAGTCGGGCAATCGACGGTCAATGGCTGGCTCATGGCTGGCCTCCTTTCAAAGTCAGGTAAAAGTGGTGCAGGCGGTCAATCTGCTCATGCAGCGCGGCCAGGCCGCCGTCATTGACCACCACATCATCGGCATGGCGCAGGCGATCCTCACGGGCCAACTGCGCCTGCAAAATGGCCTGCACGTGCTCGGCACTGGTGTTGTCCCGCGCCAGGGTTCGGGCTATTTGCAGGTCCTGCGGCGCATCGATCACCAGCACACGTTGGGTCTTGTGGTGCTGGCCCGATTCGATCAGCAGCGGCGACACATAGACCGCATAAGGCGACTGCGCCTTGGCCAGATAGCTGAAAATCTCCTGACCGATCAGCGGGTGCAGCAGTTGCTCCAGCCATTTGCGTTGGGCCGGGTCGGCGAATATCAGCTGGCGCAGGGCGGCACGATCGAGCTGGCCGTCGCCCTGCAGCACGCCCGGGCCGAAGCGCTCGACGATGCTGGCCAGGGCCGGGCGACCAGGTTCGACAACCCAGCGCGCCGCCTGGTCGGCATCGACCAGGTGCACGCCAAGCTCGACAAAGCGCTCGGCAGCGGCACTTTTGCCGCTACCAATGCCGCCGGTCAGGCCGAGAATCCAGGGGGTAAAGGCCGCAGTGGTCATCAGTATCCAAGCAGTTGCATGTATGAGGCGTATATTTCATCACCCCAGAGCACGGCAATCCACCCCGCAATTGCCAGATAAGGGCCAAACGGGATTGCCGTGCCCAAGGCATGCCGGCGAAAACGCAGCAGGCACAGACCAACAAGCGCCCCCACCACCGACGACAACAGCAGCGTCAACGGCAGCACCTGCCACCCCCCCCACGCCCCGATCAGCGCCATCAGCTTGAAATCGCCATAGCCCATGCCTTCCTTGCCGGTGACCAGCCTGAACACCCAGTACACCGTCCACAGGCTGAGGTACCCGGCCACTGCGCCCCACAGGGCATCGGCCAGGGGCACATGGATGCCAAAGGCATTGACGATCAGCCCTAGCCACATGGTCGGCAGCACCAGCACATCCGGCAGCAACTGGTGGTCCGCATCGATCAGGCTCAGCGCCAGCAGGCACCAGGTCAGCGGCAACGCCAGCAACGCTTCTACCGAAGCGCCGAAGCGCCAGGCCACTACCAGCGACAGCAGCGCGCTGGCCACTTCCACTACCGGGTAACGCAGGCTGATGCGGTTTTTGCAGGACGAACAGCGCCCGCCCAAGGCCAGGTAGCTGATGACCGGAATGTTCTCCCACGCACGAATCCGGTGCGCGCAGTGTGGGCACCGGGAGGCGGGCAGGCACAGGTCGAAACGCGCGTGCTGCGTGGTCGGCAGCCCCAACACCTCTTGCGCCTCACGCTGCCATTGGCGCTCCAGCATGATCGGCAGGCGATACACCAGCACGTTGATAAAGCTGCCCACCAGCAGGCCGAGCACCGTGGCAAGGGTGAGGAAATACGCTGGCTGTTCAACCAGCAAAGCCCATAAAGTCATGTTCAGATCAAACTACCCAACTGGAAGATCGGCAGGTACATCGCCACCACCAGGCCACCCACCAGCAAGCCCAGGATCAGCACGATGGCCGGCTCCAGCAGGCTGGTCAACTGGTCCAGCGCCTGGCTGACCTGTTCCTCGTAATGGCTGGCGGCTTTTTCCAGCATCTGGTCCAGCGTGCCGCTGGATTCACCGATGGCCGTCAACTGCACCAGCAAGGGGGGAAACAGCGGTTCACCGGCCATCGCCTGGTTCAACCCTTGCCCATTGGCCATGCCTTGGCGTAGCCGCAACACCGCCTGCTCGTGCAGGTCGCCACCCGTTACCCGCGCCACCGTACCCAGCGCATCCAGCAGCGGCACCCCGGCGCCGTAGGACGTTGCCAGGCTGCGCGCAAACCGCGCCAGCGCGGCCTGCCCCAGCAACTTGCCAAACACGGGCAAGCCCAGCACCCGCCGAGATATCCACAGGCGCGCTGGCGCGTGCTGCCGGTAAAGCTGGCGCACGGCAACACCCAGCATTAAGCCCATCACCAGCAGCAGCGGCGCAAAACGGCTCAGCCCTGTGGACAAGTTGATCACCCATTGGGTAAATGCCGGCAACGCCGCGCCCATGCCCGAGAACATGCTCTCGAATTTAGGAATCACCTCCAGCAACAAGATCGCCGACACCCCCAGCCCGGTCAGCAACAGCAGCAGCGGGTAGATCATCGCCTTGCGCACCTTCTTGTGCAGCACCCGGCGCTGTTCCAGCATGCCGGCCAGCTGCTCCAGCTGCCGGTCGAGCGTACCGGACTGCTCGCCCACCCGTACCAAGTTGCAATACAGCGCATCGAACCATGCCGGGTGACGCTGCAACGCATCCGCCAACCCCAGGCCCGAGGCCACATCCTGTTTCAATCTTTCCAGCAACGCCGCCTGCGCCGCATCGCAACCACTGCGGCCCATCACCTCGAACGCTTGCAGCAGCGGCACGCCGGCCTTGAGCAACGTCGCCAACTGCCGGCTAAACCCCGCCGGGTCGACCTTTTCGCGCCGCTTTGGCAAGCTGAACGCCAGCCCGCTGGCCGGCCGCAAACTCGCCACCGTGATGCCCTGGCGAATCAGCCCGGCGCGCACATAAGCCGGGCTGCGCCCGGGTGTTTGGCCGCTGACCGGCGTGCCATTGGCGTCGGTGCCGTGCCAGCGGTAGAGAAGTGAAGATGAAGTCATGCAAAGGTCCTTGTTCAGCCCCGGCGACAAGCCTGGAAACAGCTTGCCGCGTCCATGCAAGGGCACGCGTCCGTGATGCTCACTAGAGTAGTTCAGCGAAGATGACGCCCGTGCGGGCAGGGGTGACAAAAGGTGTCTGTTCAGGCCTACTGCGCCGCTGCCGGTTGGGGCGCAACTGACCTCAATGTGTAAGCGAATCAAAAAGGAACTACGTTCATGAAAGGGCAACGCGGTATCACCCTGATCGAACTGATGATCGTCGTCGCGATCATCGGCATTCTGGCGACCATCGCCTTACCGATGTACACCAACCACCAGGCACGCTCCAAGGCCGCGGCCGGGTTGCTGGAGATCAGCGCGCTGAAGACGGCGATGGATCTGCGGCTGAATGATGGAAAGGATGTAGCGGATGTCGCCGCCCTGGGTGGCCAGCCGGCGACGGCGCATTGTGCGATCACGGCCAGCGGCAAGGCCGCAGATGGTAGCGGCAGCATTGTCTGCACCCTGGTGGATGCGCCTGCCAACGCGCTGGGCAAGGCCCTGACCCTGACGCGTTCGGCCAGCGGCTGGGCGTGCACGACCGACATCGAGGAAGACCTGGCGCCCAAAGGGTGCAAGGGGGCTTGAGGGCAGAGCAATAAACCAGCGGAAACAGGGGTTTGCGTTACGGGTGTGAGCAGTGGTACGTTGCGCTACACGCCGGTGTAGCTCAGTCGGTAGAGCAGCGCACTCGTAACGCGAAGGTCGCAGGTTCGATTCCTGTCTCCGGCACCAGAATCAGTTGGCCTATGGCGATTTCTCGCTACTTGGCACCAATAGAAGCCCGCCTTGTGCGGGTTTTTTTGTTCCCGCTTTTTTTCCCACGGATCTGCGTGTTTTTGACGTAACGGTTCGCAGTTTTCCACTTAGGGTTGGACGTATTTTTAGATAATGGTTAGCTGTCGATCAGGTTTTGGCCAGTGTTTACGGGGTGAGAACCGAAATTTTTCTAGATAATGATTTTCCCGTTTAGAGAAAATTTTGAGATGCCCCAGTTTTCTCACCGCGACCTGCAGCTACTGAACCCGTCCTTCGACTCGCCGCTGGTTGCCGTTCTGGCCGAGCTCGAATTTCTGCGCAGGCTGAGGCTGGAAGGGGACGACGGCTTTTTTCAGACAGAGTCTAGTTCTCAAACCGTTAGGTCGTGCCTAGTCCTAAATCCGCGTTGCTCGTAGGAATCGTCTCGTTAGCTGCTCGAGGCCTCATTTGCCCCTTCTTAGCTGTTAGGTTCTTTCGCTCCTACAGTTCGCAAGGGACTCTGAAATGCGCGTCAGTCTGGATGGGCTTGGCCAAGCAGTAGACGGTGATGTAACCACCACAGGTGCGATTTGCATCGCCACCGGGGAAGGTTACCTCGACGAGGGACGAATGGTCCTGAGGATGGGAGATCCCACCACACCTTGTCCACTTTGCGGGCTGGAAGGAAAGGTCGTCGAAGGGGTGTGGCACTTCATCTCGGATGGCCAGCCAGTCGCGATGGATGGCGCGTTAGTTGATTGCGGTTGCCCAGAGGGTAGCAACCGGGTGGTGGCGCCTTTAGGGGAAATGCCCCCGCCGCGGCTGCCGGTTGCCGTACGCACTAGCCTCAAACCCGCTGGCTCTGGGAGCTCTAGCGCTTTGGCAGGGGCTTCGCCCGCCATGGTTGGCGGGTTGCCTGGGCAGATGCAGCCGGGATTCTATGTGGTGCCCCGGAGCATGTCGTTCCCGCAGATTCTGTTGGAGCTGGCTAGCCATGATTCGACCTTGCCCATTTCGTACCTGCAACGCCTGAACCCGACTTTCGAGCAGGGGTTCAAGGCAGGGGAAATCTTCGTCATCGGCGATCCGGATAACGGTTATGCCTGCACCCAGGAGGAGGGCCAACTCATGGCGGCCGCCGAGCGCGCGCGACGTTCCTTGGCTGTACTCGATTTTGCCGAGTCAGATTTCATGATGGAGTATCAGGCTGAAATTGCCGGACTGCTTAGTGACGCCAGTCTCTCCATGGGTGTGGGTAAGGACATGATGGACCACGGCCTCCGGCAGCTTCGCAGCACACTTGGCAACATCGAGCGTTTGCATCAGCAAGAATTTCTGCGCCATGGCCATCTGAATAGTCCATCGTTCTTCGCCGAACGACGGCTGTTATTGGAGCAGCTAGATGGTCAGCTGAAGGCGACTTTTCTAAATAAACATCTGAATCTTGGGGCCTACGAGCGGCTGAAGAAAAGCTTGAATATCTCGACCAAGAGCCTTGTGCATCATTGGTCAAAAGCCGGTGGGCCAGGGCAGATTCCTGGGTACGCCACATACTTGGACAAAGTGGCGAAGCTTAGTAAGTACCTTCGGTATGGTGGGCATGTCGGAATTGGCTTAGGTGGTACATCTTCCTATCTGAAAGTCCAAGAGGCCTGCTGTGCAGGGGAAACCGAAGTCTGCAAAAAAATTCGTTTGTCTGAGGCAGGTGCTTTCGCTGGGGGGCTGGCGGGAGGGATCGTGGGTGGCAAGATTGCTGGGATCACTGCGCTCGCTGTATGTGGGGTGTTCTCTGCTGGTACCGCGGGTTTCGGGGCGCCGGTATGTGGCATTGCGCTGGTCGGGGGAGGGGCTTTTGCTGGGAGCATCGCCGGTGCGGAGGGCGGTGAGCAAATGGGCGAGCTGATCTACGAATCACATTATGACTGAGTTCGAGAGTTGGCCCGTGTGGCTGAAGTGGATAATGCTGGCGTGTCCGTTCGTGATCGCGTTGGCCGGTTGTGCGGTCAGTGCATTCATCGCGGGTACAAGAAATTTCACTGTTGCAACCTCGGCTATCCAAAGTCATCCCGGCCTGGAGCAAATGAAACTGTTTTTGGGCACGCGGCGCTTTGGCGCTCGGTGGCTGCTGATAACGTTTCTTTGTGGAATACTCATTTGGCCTGGCGTACATATGCGCCGAGGGCATCTGGACATCGAAGAACTAGAAAACTTCCCTGCAAAACTTAAGTTGGCTCTACAGGTATCCACGTGGCTGACGGCCTTTGGCTTCGCTTGGATGTGGGTGACCTATGGATTCATCAAGGAGTGAACGTTGATGCCACGGCGGTCGTAGCTCTCACTGGATCCTTCGCAAGTCCCGATTCGATTCCACTGAAAGCCATAAATAGCTGATTTTTTTTTAGATACCCTATGAGGTACGTCTATAAATCCACCAAATTCCAGCCCCGTGAAAACCGGGCCCTGACGCCCTACAACCGTCCGTCTGTCTCCGCACCAGACAATTTGGCCGATGGTGATTTTTGCTATCGGGCCATCAATGTAAGCCAGCCTAATGCGGGCTTTCTTATGCCTGTCTTTTCTCATCAGGCCTGCAAACCTCGGACTTAGCCGTTCCACCCCCCTGTAGGAGCGGGTTTACCCGCGAACACGGGCGAAGCCCGTGCCATCCACCACCTACCCAGCGCAATTAAACATAGTCCTATAACCCAAAGGCCGAGTCACATGCAGTTCCTGCTTCCCAGGCGCAGTAACGACCTGTAGCACCCACCGGCGCGCTGTGAATGCATAATCGGTAGTGTGGTGCCGGTTTGCCCGCACTTAAGCTTTTAATCGGCAAAATATTGCCGGTTCCTGCCGTGCGCACTAGTTTAATCGGCATTCAAATGCTGATTAATGGTGTCGCGATGCCGCTCAGACTCACGATCCGGGCTTCTCCGATGGCGCATGGCGCGAGGCAGCGACACTCTCGGTTGAGAACCCCGAGCGTGTTGCTGATGGAAGCTGCCTTGTCGCCTACGACGACTACATCATCGCGATCTGCTGAACCGCATTCTAGGGAGCACCGATAACCACGGCCGCAACACCTGCATCATGCGTGTGGGTGGGAGGTTTCGTTTGGCGCCAATCTATGACCTCGCGCCAACGATCCTGGATGAAGAGGGCATCACACGGACGACGAAGTGGGCGGCGGAGCGCAAGCGGTCTTCTAATTGGCGCGACAACTGCGCTGAGCTTGTTGGTTACACTGATCCCGATGTCCTGCTGCAACGGTTGATGCATGCGGCTGAGGCATTCAGGGCGTTGCCCGATCTGTTGACCGATGCGCCTGAATCGATGCGCAATGCAGCCTCTCTACCTGTGAATAACCTGGATAAACGACTCGTGGAGTGGGGACTGCGATGAAAAAACTACAGCCTGAAGAGCGCGCCCAGCTCGTAGAGGATATCGTCAAGCGCAACGCGGCGGGGTTCGATCCAATTGGGACATCCATCCGCCGTCTGCGGCTCGAAGTCACCGGGCTTGATCAAAAGACCTTCGCGGCCATGTGCAAGATGTCCACGAAAAGCCTGTACGAACTGGAAAGCGGGAAGTCGAATCCGAAGCTCAGCACTTTGGAGGCCGTGCTGCGTCTCTTTGGCGTGCGGATGGGTATGGTGATGACTGCCAAAGATAAGCCCACTGCAACGCTCGTCGGCAACAATGTCGGTCCGTTGAAGGCTGGTGGGCCAAACGCTGTGGCCGCGCCGCTGGCCAGTTCCTACGTGGTGGCCGGACCGAAACGAGGGAAAAGCCCTGCGGCAGCCAAAGCGAAGAAGGCAGTGTCGAGGCCGACATCGCCACGGGCACGGAAAAGCAGTCAGGAACAGTGAGATTGATGTGGGATGCAAATGAAGTCTCATCCCATTTTCCTCTTACTGATCGGTTGCGGTATTAAGTCTGGTTGCTCGCAGTGGTTCTGAACCACGACGGCTTCATGCTTGTAACGATCATGGGCGCTCGTGCGCTAAACACACCGTATCTCGCTGCCCTGCAGGAACCTATTCGCTTGGTCGACTATTGCGCCAACCTGTGCCTGTCTCTTTCTCTGGAAAGAGACGGGCACTTCTAGCACTGCTGCAGCCCTTATCGCATTTGGGTTTGCGGCAACTCCCCTCGTGACATCGGCGTGACAAACGCCGATGTCACCAGCAATAGCGCTCTAGATGATGGTGCCGCAGACCAAGGAATGGATTGCACCTGACTGACAGTCAGGCATGCCCCGGTCATCGCATTGCTGCTTGCGCCCGCCTCAGAATCTCGCGGCACAGGTCTTGTCATCCAATGCAGCCTCCACCCGCCCACCGGTAACGGCGCTCAAAAGGCCGTGTTGAGCGACTATGCGGCGTATCTACGCGACTTAGAAGATTCGGTGGCCTTGCTGTCAGCACCGCGCCAAACCGACTATCCAGCGTCAGCAGGACCATGGCCGCACTTCGCGGTGATCAATACCTGAAGTTGGCCAGTCATGAGGCGGGTGGCGGTGTGTCGTTTAAACTGAAACTGTGGAGCAGGTGATAGTTAATTAGGCTTCATGGGTTTGAAAAAACGCTCCAGCATCCAGAGCGGTGCCTGTCAATTTTTTGTTTGGCGAAGTGGTCGAAGAAGGCTTCCTATTTTGGCGAGTTTCCAATACTCAAAGCGCATCTTGCTCACTTTGCTCTTGGCTCTCCCCGTCAGCTTCATCTTGAGTGCGTACCCAACTCCCGGAGAACATCGCAGAAACGCCGCAATACTCGCTTGGCATGGACGACGTAATTTCTGCTATTGACCTTTTAAACACGACATCAAAAGTTTCATCAGTGACTTTTTTATTTTCATCTACCACTCGCATCGTTGTGGATACCTCACCATTGGATTCGATTCTGGCTACAGTATTTTCCATAGCCCATACATCACATTCATGATGAGTGCTCGTATCTACGGTCTGAATGTGGACTGCGATGGGTTGTACTGGGGTGCCATGTGCAAATTCGTTTGCAACAAGCATTCTCCCGGCGTATCCACCTTCTTGGTATGAGAAGTAGGTGAACGGCTCGGAAAATGCCAGCGTAGAAAAACTTGAAATTGCCGCGATGGTAAGACATTTAAATAGTTTCACAGAGGTTCCTTTTTATAGATGCTGTATAGGTCGAATTTAAATTACTATAGGGATTTAAATGTCATTTTATGGCTTAGGTCAAAAATCAGTGGGTCAATGACTATGTTTCTTGTATTAGGGTCGCCGATGACTTGCCCTTTAGCTATAAAGTAAATGCCTTCTACCTTCACCCTTTTTCCATTCAGTGCTTTGAATGTTTCGGCCTCGTCACCGTCAACGCCAGCGACTTGTGCTATTCCGATGCCGTACTGTTCGCCTCGTCGTGCTTCCCATTCAAAATACAACCAGTCTTTCCAAGGTCCGACACCTATCTTTACTTGACCTATAAACCTTCCGTTCTCTCGTCGGTATTCCTCTGTGCCCGGTATCAAATATCCCGGGGTTGCGTTTATTACATAGTCAAAATTAGTTATTGGAAAATCTATGGCAACATCTTTCGCATACGCTATTGTTCTTTCTGAAACAGCATTGGCTTTGATGAATGCATCAGCGATAGCAGCATTCTTCAGGCCGTCAGCATATACAGTGAGATTTAGTTTTTGCGAGAATAAGATATTTGGCTTGCCCGCACTCCCACCAGATGGACCTCCGGATTTGAAATACGCATATAGAGTTTCGTCCAAACTATAGCCGGCTTTTGCGAAAGCTTTGTTCATATATTTAGCGTAAACATATGACTGTTCCGGTGTCGGGAATACGGATTGTGCTACTTTAGACATATCACGTTTAAAGTCTTCCTCATAATGAGCTCTGAATATGTTTGCCACTTCTTGCGCCCCAGAAATTGTCAAGGGAGCGGCTGGCAAAGCGGCATGGGTCAATGAACATAGCAGCGTGAAACAGAGCGTCAAACAGAGTCTGAGCATATCTAATTTCCTTATCAGTATTCAGTTAATGGTTTTTATAAGTGGTATTTTATTGCGAGTAAGTTCATGTTTGAATCGCCCCTGGTTTTCTAGGCACTCTCCAAGCTCAGAAAATGGCGTTTCTCCTACTCTGCTGGCGACAGCTGCATAGCGCTGCTGTGTCGGCGTTCAGGATTATAAAACATCTCGATGGAATCGAAAATATCACTACGGACTTCGGCACGTGTTGCGTAGATCTTTCGTCGGATCCGCTCCCGCTTCAAAAGCTGGAAAAGCTCTCGGCTACGGCACTATTATGGCAGTTTCCTCGGTGGCTCATGCTGCTGATCACATTGTTGGCCTTCAGGAAGCTTTGCCAATCTGAGTTACTGAGGTGTCTAGGAAACCAGGGGCGATTCATGAGTCGTTACGTGAAGTGTTAGGTCTGAATGCTAAAGCTCAGCAATCCGCTGACTTCCGGACTTGAGACCAGAAATAAGTGTGCTGATTAAAACTTATACGACTAAAGTTTAGTACAGCGAGCAGGCAAAAGGTCATTTTCTGGTCTATATGAGAGGACCCCATCATAGGAGCTTCATCATGAGCAAACCTCAAGACCGCACCATTTCCCAGCGCCCAGATGGAAAGTGGGAGAACAAGCGGAACGATTCTGACCGCGCTTCAAGCGTCCACGATACACAGGCCGAGGCTCAGCAGGCCGCACGAGAAATGCTACAAAACCAGGGTGGTGGTGAGATGACGACTAAAGGGCGCGACGGACAATTCCGAGCCAAGGACACCATCAAGCCGGGTAATGATCCACGTAATATCAAAGGCTGAGGTATTGGCCCCTAAGAGGTGGAGAGTCCAGCTACGTTGAAGTCGAAACCACGGCTGCTCTGGCAGATTAGCGAATAATCCTTAGCAGATTGCTATAGGCGCAGAAGTCGCTGGTTTTTACGGGTTGTCATCCAATTCGGCGCGATTCATACGTCATTCGTAGACGTTTCCTACAAGTTATCCTATTGCCCGACCAACCAATGTGAGGCTAAATCTCTCCGTCACGGTAAATCCCGTGACCGGGCGTAGGAACCCGTTGGTAAACTTGGCGCACGCACTAGGCGCCCCTGCACCACAGCTGGCGCTTTTTTTGCGTCTGCCGTGCTGTGTCATGGCGGCTGTGTGTGGGCAGGCTTCGGCCTGGCCGGGTTTCCAAGTTTCCCGGTATTCCTACCCCGCACACAGCTGCCACCCAATCCCGTAGGAAGGATCGTGGCAGCTCCAACTAAAACTTGGAGCCTCATGCATGCTTATCTCAAGTCCAAGCAGGATCCTCGCATCCGTTCTCCCCCGCCGTTCCGCTACGGCCCTCAGCTGCTTCACCCTCAACCAACTCCGCTTCGTCTCCACCCAACCGGAGGCCCGCCATGTCTGACCAAGAACGCCTCTCCACCATCCAAAGCTACGCCTGGACCCTAGAACTGCTAGGCGAGGCCCTGGTCCAGCACGACGAAGTGCTCGAGTGCGAACACAACCCGCGGCTGAGCTTTCGCAACACGGCCGGTATCCATCAGGCGATCCGGATCATCAGCCGGTTGGCCAGTGAGCAGTGTGGGAAGGTAATGGAACGAAGCGAGCAGGATCTGCAGCGTTAGGCCAGATCGTTGCTCGAGGGTGGGGCCAGATTGGGGCTGCTGCGCAGCCCCCGTTGACTCGAGTTCAACCTATGGTGATGGCCGCATTCAACATCAACACCACCATCAGCCCGACCACCGCCACAATGGATTGCACCACCGAGATGGTCTTGGTGGCTTCGCCCATGGTCATGCCAAAGGATTCTTTCACCATCCAGAAGCCTGCATGGTTCGCATAGTTGAAGAACAGCGAACCGCAGCCGATGGACAGGGCCAGCAAAGGCAGGTTGAGGCTGGGGTCTGCACCTGCCAGCGGTGCCAGCAAGCCGGCAGCCCCTACAATACCGACCGTGGCGGAACCGGTAGACACCGAGAGCAACATCGCGATCAGCCACCCCAGAATCAGGGGAGGGAAGGCAGATTGCTGGGTCAGGTGCACAATGGCATCGCCAACCTTGGCGCTGGTCAGCATTTCCTGAAAGGCACCGCCACCGGCAATGATCATGATGATCGAGGCAATCGGCTTGAGGCTTTTGCCCAGTGCATCGCGCAGCTGTTCGGCGTCGCCGCCGCGCGCAAGCACCAGGCTGGCGCCGGCGAACAGCACGCCCAGCAGCATGGCGATCAGCGGGTTGCCCAGGAAGCTGGCCATCTCCAGCAGCGTATTGCCTTTGGGCAGCAGCATCTCGGCGACGGCATGCACCAGCATCAGGATGGCCGGCAGCAATGCGGCCAGCATGCCGACCATTACCCCGGGGCGGGGTTGGCCATCGGCTTTTTCAGCCAGTGTGAACTGGTCCAGCAAGGCCTGATCGGGCCGCGTGGTCATGCGCGGTGAAATGAACATGCCGTACAGCGGGCCGCCCAGGATCATTGCCGGAATGGCGGCAAGGAAGCCATAGAGCATGGTGGGCCCGACCGAGGTCTTGAGCACGGCAATGGCGGTCAGGGGGCCTGGGTGCGGCGGTACCATGCCGTGCATGGCGGCAAGCGCCGAAATGACCGGCACACCTACATACACATACGCCGAGCCTTTGAAGCGCGCCTTGCTTTCCAGTTTGCGCGCCACGCTGAATATCAGCGGCAGCATGATCACCAGGCCGACTTCGAAAAACATGGGGATGCCAATGACGAAGGCAACCAGCATCATGGCCCAAGGGATCATGCGGTCGGAGGTGCGCTTGAGGATGACATCCGCGACCTGCTCCGTGACGCCTGCGTCTGCCAGGATCTTGCCGAGCATTGCACCCAGCGCAATCACCACCCCCACTGCGCCCAGTGTCTTGCCGGCACCGGTGAGCAGGTGAGCGACGATGCTGCCTGGCGCCATATGCGTCGCGAAGCCCACGCCAATGGACACCACCAGCAAGGCCAGCAGCGGGTGCATCTTCAGGCGCGAAACGATGAGCGCCACCAGCACCAGAACACTGGCCAATGCCGTCAGTAATAGCTGTATATCTAAGGGAGTCATTCAAGGAGTCTCGGTTGGGCTGGCGCTCGGCTGCACTCAGGGTTTGAAGGCGTGACGGGCGTTTCCACGGGGCATGCAGGTGGCTGCCGTTGGGGCTGCTGCTACGGTTTCGAGGAAGGGAACGCGGCTTTGCGCTAGCTGCCGCTCACAGGCGGCCGCCTGGTAACGGAAGACGGGCAGCAGGGGGGCGTGGCGCTAAGGCCGGTGGGCGGCGGTATGGCGACGGGGCACATGGGCAGCATGTTCATCGATTGATTCACCTTGTTGTATGGTCATCTATATGAATCTGGCCAAAGTATTTGCGCTGCCGTGGAATACTGTCAAGTGAAGGTCGTCGCATCATCTTGGGTGGCCATTTAGCCCCGGCAGGCAATACTTCTCTCTATACGCAGGCGTGTTCCTGGTGGCGCGCGCCGCTGGGAGGTGTCTGGTGAACAAATTAACGATTGTGGGTGCCGGCCTGGTCGGCGAGGCGGCGGCGCAGATCATCGCCCGGGATGAGTTGTGCCGTGAGCTGGTGTTGATGGACGTGCAGGGTGAACTGGCGCAGGGCAAGGCGCTGGACGTTTGGCAGGCGGCTGTGGATTCAGGTTCCGATACCCATGTTCACGGCGGGGCCAAGGCCGAGATGCTGGAGGGTTCCGAGCTGGTGGTGATCACGGCGGGCGTGCCGCGCAAGCCCGGCCAGTCGCGCCAGGATGTATTGAGTACCAACCTGCCAATCCTCGACAGCATCATGGCGGATATCAAGCACCACGCGCCGACAGCGACCGTGCTGGTGGTGTCCAACCCGGTCGATGTGCTCACCTATCGCGCCTGGAGCGTCAGCGGGCAGGGGCGCGACAAGGTGTTTGGGCAGGCGGGGGTGCTGGATACCGCGCGCATGAAGTGTTTTATCGCTGAGCAAACCGGGTTTTCTGCACGGGATATCACGGCGCTGGTGCTGGGCGGGCATGGCGACAGCATGGTGCCGCTGATGCGCTACTGCCAGATCGGCTCGGTGCCGCTGTCGCACTTCCTGTCCAGCGAGCAGATCGAACAGATTGTCGAGCGCACCCGTAAGGGCGGCGGCGAGATTCTGGGGCTCAAGAAGATGGGGAGCGCCTGCGATGCACCGGGCGTGGCCATTGCGCAGATGGTCGATGCGATCGCCAATGGGCGGAACCGTATTTTGCCGGCGGTGGCGATTCTCGAGGGCGAGTATGGGCGAACGGATATCGCCATGGGTGTGCCCTGCGTACTGGCAGAGAAGGGGCTTGCGCGGATTATCGAGTTGCCGCTGGATGCGCAGGAACAGGCGATGTTCGACCACTCTGCAGATCAGGTGGCGCGGGATATTGCAGAGATGAAGGCGTTGTAGGGCTTGAAGCGTCATGCATCGGGTGTGGCGGCTCGGGCAGTGGGGAACACTTTGCCTCCGTACCTGTCACACCCGTTCATTGGGGTTCAGACCCACCATTACCAAGGAGAGGTAGGCATGGCTTTCGACGCTTTCATCCAAATCGACGACATCGCTGGCGAAGCGCTGGATGAGCAGTACACCAATTGGATCGAGATCAATGGCCACAACTTCGGCGTCAATCAAAGCATGTCGGCAACCGCAAGCTCTTTCGGCGGTGCAACATAGGGACGTACCACCTTGACTAACTTCTCCTTCACCAAGTTTATCGACAGCGCGAGTTGCAAGCGGCTGGAAGCCAGCTGCTCGGACCCGCATCTCAATGAAGTATCGGAATGAATGAAGTTGAGCCTGGGCTAATTGCGATTTTGATTCTTGCCCCCATGATGCTGGCGATGGTCGTACAGTGTTTCATCGCACATAAATACACTGAGTACTACGAGTCGTTGCTAACGCGCTGTAGCTTCGTGACCGGCAATAAAATCACGTTTCAACATGCAGGCCTTCTGGGCAAGGTTATGCGTACGGGTTTGATCTCCATGGTGCTGGCTATACCGAGCCTCTTCGTGCGCAGGGGGTTGATTGACTTCGATGAAGTCAAACGTTTCCCCTCAAGCATGAGACGACTGCTGGTGAGCCTGTTGGTCATTCACATCCTGCTGGCCACCGCGCTGATTATTTTCACTTACGCGTAGCCTGGCCGCTCCTGCATGGGGCGCGGTCAGGCCTGTCGGTTTTGCACGAGCCGTGCAGCCCTCAGCGCTGATAAGCCTTGCCAAAATGCCGTTCCAGGCGTGCCTGCAGCAGTTCCAGCAGTATCGACAGCACCCAGTAGATCACGGCGGCGGTGGTCAGCATTTCCAGGTAGCGATAGCTCGAACGCCCATACGACTGCGCCAGAAACATCACCTCCCAAACCCCCATCACGGAAATCAGCGACGAGTCCTTGAGCATCGAAATGAACTGGTTGGCGGTGGGCGGAATGATCACCCGCATGGCCTGGGGCAGGATGATGTGGCAGAAGATCTGCGGCGTGCGCATGCCCAGCGCCAATGCTGCTTCACGTTGCCCACGGGCGACGCCGAGGATGCCGGCGCGGAAGATCTCGCTCAGGTAGGCACCGTAGTTCAGCGACAAGGCAATGATGCCGGCGCTGATGGCGCCGGGTACCAGGCCCACCTGCGGCAGCCCCAGGTAGATCAGCAGAATCTGGATCAGCAGCGGCGTGCCACGGAAGAACGAGGTGTAGAAGCTGGCCACACCCACCAACACCGCGCTGTTGGATAACCGTGCCAGCGCGGCGGCAAAGCCGAGCAGCACGGATACCACCATCGAGCACAGGCACAGGAACAGGGTCAGTGCGGCGCCTTGCAGAAAACCATTGGGCCCCAGCTTGAAACCGGCCAGGTTGGGAAACTTCTCCAGAATGATGGCGAACTTCAGGTCAAAGCTGAGGAAGAAGGCTACAAACAGCCCGAACAGCGCCAGCCAGGTCAGCAGTAACCGGGTGCGAAAGCCGAACAGGCCGGCGCCCGCAGGCTTAGCCACGGGCTTGGGGGAGGGAGGGAAGGTGCTCATTTGCTGATGTCGGCGCCAATCCATTTCTGCGACAGCTTGGCCAGGGTGCCATCAGCCTTCAGCTCGGCGAACACCTGGCGTACCTTGGCATCCCACTCGGGGTCGCCTTTTTCGATGGCCACCGCGTTGGGCTCTTCATACAGCGGCGCACCGGCCAGCTTGAAGCGCTTGTCTTGCTGCAGGCGCGGCTGCGCGGTCACCAGGTTGGTAATGATGGCGTCCAGGCGCACGCCAGTGCCCAGGCCCAGGTCCTGGAAGGCGACGTTTTCAGTGTCGTAGGGCGCAGCCTGCACGAAGTCGAACGGGTAATCGATCTTCTGGTCTTCCTTGCCTTCAATGACCAGGTTCTTGTTCAGGTAGCTTTCGTAGCTCGATGCACTGATCGAACCCACCTTGCGGCCTTCCAGGTCTTTGGCGCCATGGATGCGCTCATCCGAGGCATTGACCACGATCACGGCGGGCGATGCGTAGTACTCCACGGGGAAGTCGAACACTTCGGCGCGCGCCTTGCTCGGGGTCATCGAGCAAATGCAGATGTCGTAGCGCCCGCTCCAGCGGCCAGCGGCAATCACGTCCCAGGACGGTGTTTCCAGGCGCAGTTTGACGCCGAGCTTGTCGGCCACTGCCTTGGCCACGTCCACATCGTAACCGTCGAGCTGGTTGTGGTCATTGAGGAAGGAAAACGGCGGGTAGCTTTCCATCAGCACGTTGACCATTTCCTTGCGCGATTCAACCCGCTCCAACGTGGCGCCAGCAAAGGCTTGGGTGGCAGTTGCGAGCAGTACAAGGCCCGCACCCAGCAGAGAAGAAAATCGCATGTACATACCTGATATGTTGGGCAAATGGGTGATAGGGTATTTAATAGTTATAACCCTAATCCCCATAATGAATTTTATTCATAAGAACCTTCAGAGAAGTTATATGGCAGAGCGAACGATGGTAATTCTGGACGGTGGCATGGGCCGAGAGCTGCAGCGCAGCGGTGCACCGTTTCGCCAGCCCGAGTGGTCGGCGCTGGCGCTGAGCGAGGCGCCGGAGGCGGTCGTGGGCGTGCATGCAGCCTTCATCGATGCGGGTGCGCAGGTCATCACCAGCAACAGCTATGCAGTAGTGCCGTTCCACATCGGTGAAGAACGCTTTGCCGCCGAAGGGCGACAGCTGGCCCATATCGCAGGCCAGCTTGCGCGGCACGCGGCAGATAGCGGCGCGCACCCGGTCAGGGTGGCCGGTTCGCTACCGCCGCTGTTCGGGTCCTACCGCCCCGACCTGTTCCAGCCCGAGCGTGTGGCAGAGGTGCTGACCCCGTTGCTCCAGGGCCTGGCCCCGCATGTTGACCTGTGGCTGGCCGAAACCCAGAGTTCCGTGGCCGAAGTGCGGGCCATTCATAGCCATTTGCCGGCAGACGGCAGGCCGTTCTGGGTGTCCTTCACCCTGCAGGACGAGGACGTCGACGACGTTCCGCGCCTGCGCTCCGGTGAACCGGTGGCCGACGCCATCGAAGCCGCAGTCAGCCTGGGGGTGGCTGCGGTGTTGTTCAACTGTAGCCAGCCTGAGGTGATCGGCGCCGCCATTGATGTCGCGCGCTCGGTCATCGAGCGACACAACGCCGAGATTGCCATCGGTGCCTATGCCAACGCCTTCCCACCGCAGCCCAAAGAAGCCACTGCCAACGATGGCCTGGACGAACTGCGCGAAGACCTCGATCCGCCGGGTTACCTGGCATGGGCCAAGGACTGGCGTGCGCGGGGTGCCAGCATGGTCGGCGGTTGCTGTGGCATCGGCCCGGAGCATATCGCCGAGCTGAAGCGCAACCTGGCCTAAGCGCCCACGCGGCCGGGCGGCTTTTGCAGCGCCCGGCCCGCAGCCATTAAAAAAAACGCCAGTCAGACCCGGATTCCATCGTTTTTCAGGCCCCCGCCATCTCCCTATAGTCCGCTGAAGGCCGATGCTGCATCGGTGTACACAACTCAGCTGGGCGGGAACCGGATATGAACAACAACGAAAAATTCGAGGGCAATGCTGCGGCCGGTGTGGGGACGCGGGTCGTGTGGAGCGGGGAGCAGGTGCAGCACCCGTACAACGCCACGCAGACCCCGATCGTGGTCAGCGCCGCTTATGGCTACAACGATATCGATGCCTGGTACGACGTGGCGCAGGGCAAGCAGCCGGGCTTCATCTACAGCCGCATGAGCAACCCCACGGTCGCCACGCTGGAAGCAAAACTGGCCGAACTGGAGCAAGCCGAGTCGGCAGTCGCGTTCAGCAGCGGCATGGCGGCCATCAGTGCTGTGCTGCACACCTTCCTGTCCAACGGCAAACGCGTGGTGTCGACCCGCGACAGCTATGGCGGCACCAACAAGATCTTCGAAGAGTTCCTGCCGCGCATGGGCGTGCAAGTGTGCCTGTGCGATACCTTGGACACTGAAGCGCTGGAGCGCGAGATTGCCACCGGTTGCGACCTGCTTTACCTGGAAACCCCCACCAACCCGACGCTGAAGGTGCTGGACATTCGTCGGCTGAGCGCCGCTGCGCACAAGGTGGGGGCGCTGGTGGTGGCCGACAACACCTTTGCCACGCCACTGAACCAGAACCCGCTGGCGCTGGGCGTTGATGTGGTGGTGCACAGCGCAACCAAGTTTCTGTCCGGGCATGGTGACGTGCTGGGTGGGGTGGTGTGTGGCGCGGAGGCGTTGATGGCCCAGGTGCGGCACTACCGGGAAATCAACGGTGCGGCGCTGGACCCGTTCTCGGCCTACCTGATCATCCGCGGTATCAAGACCCTGGCAGTGCGCCTGCGCCAGCAGCAAGCCAGTGCCATGGCGTTGGCCCTTTACCTAAGCACTGAGCCGTTGGTTGAAGCGGTGAACTACCCAGGTTTGCCGGCGCATGCCGGGCATGCCATTGCCAAGGCGCAAATGCGCGGGTTTGGCGCCATTGTCAGCTTCGTGCTGAAGGGCGGCATGCCGACCGTGGCCCGTTTGCTGCCGCGGCTGAAGTATGCCCACCGGGCCGGCAACCTTGGCGCGGTAGAAACCATCTATGGCCCGGCGCGCACCACCAGCCATGTCGAGAACACTTTGGAAGAGCGCCTGGCGCTGGGCATTTCCGAAGGGCTGGTGCGCATTTCAGTGGGCATCGAGGAAACCGATGACCTGCTGGCGGACCTGGCACAGGCCTGTGCATCGGTGCGTGAGGAACTGGCCGTCGCAAAGGAATTGCACGCTGACGCAGACGCCTGCCAGCGCCCGGTGCAGGCCTGAGGCTGGCGCGTAGCACTCACCCGTGCGGTGGGTGCCACTTCATGAAGTCGAACAAAAACAATATGCAAGGCAACTCGATTCGCTCTGCCAAGACGAGGTCGTTGCTACGTCCTTGCCCGCCAACTTTCATGAGTAACCCACAATGTCCGTGCAGACAACCACAACTAGAAATGCCTCGGCGCATACCTTCAAGCAGGATATGCAAACCCGCCACATCGTCATGCTGGCACTGGGCGGTGTGATAGGCACCGGCCTGTTTCTCACGTCAGGCTACACCGTTAACCAGGCCGGCCCGTTGGGCGCGGTCATCGCCTACATACTCGGCGCAATCATGGTGTACCTGGTCATGATGTGCCTGGGCGAGCTGGCGGTACACATGCCGGAAGTCGGCTCGTTCAGCAGTTACGCCACGCGTTACCTCGGCCCGGGCACCGGTTACATGGTGGCCTGGATGTACTGGCTGACCTGGACGGTGGCCATCGGCTCCGAATTCACCGCCGCGGGCATCCTGATGGTGCGCTGGTTCCCCGACACGCCGGTATGGATGTGGAGTGCGCTGTTCGGCGCTGCGGTGTTCATCAGCAATATCATTTCGGTGCGATCGTTCGCCGAAACCGAATTCTGGTTGTCACTGGTCAAGGTGTTGGCCGTCATCGCCTTTCTGGTGGTGGGCGGCGGGGCCATTCTGGGTGGCTTCGAGATCCAGCAGGCGCACAGTGCAGGGCTGGGCAATTTCACCCGTGAAGGGTTGTTCCCCACCGGTTTCTGGTCAATTGCCATGACCCTGCTGGCAGTGGCCTTCGCGTTCTCGGGTACCGAGCTGATCGGCATCGCTGCCGGTGAAACCAAAGACCCGGAAAAGAACGTGCCCAAGGCCATTCGCACCACGGTCCTGCGCCTGGCGCTGTTCTTCATCGGCACCATCTTTGTACTGGCCACCTTGCTGCCGCGTGAACAGGCCGGGGTTATTGAAAGCCCGTTCGTGATGGTCTTTGCGATGATTGGTATCCCGTATGCGGCCGATATCATGAACTTCGTCATCATCACCGCGCTGCTGTCTGCCGCCAACTCAGGCCTCTACGCCGCTTCGCGCATGCTCTGGACCCTCAGCGATCAAGGCAACATGCCCCGCCGTTACGCCACGCTGTCGCGCCGCGGCACACCCTTCAATGCAATCGTGCTGAGCATGGCTGGCGGCATGGCTTCGCTGTTGAGCAGTGTGTTCGCCCCCGACACCATCTACCTGGCGCTGGTGTCGATTTCAGGGTTGGCCGTGGTAGTGGTGTGGATCAGCATCGCAGCCAGCCAAATGGCATTCCGCCGTCATTACATCGCCAGCGGCGGCAAGCTCGAGGACCTCAAGTTCCGGGTGCGTGGCTACCCGTTCGTACCACTGGGGGCCATTTTCTGCTGCGTACTGGCCTGCGTCGGCATTGCCTTCGACCCTGCTCAGCGTGTTGCCTTGTACTTCGGCTTGCCCTTCATTGCCTGGTGTTACCTGGCCTATTGGCTGACGTGCAAATACCGCAGCCGCCGTACGGCCCCGCTGGAAATCGTCGCCCCAGGTTCCGAGGCCGCCTGAGCAGGTGATACTAGGCCACCGGAACCTAGCCACGAGAAGCCGCCGATGACTCAGAAAACCCTGCCCCCCCTGAACTGGCTGAGAGCCTTCGAAGTGTCGGCGCGTTACTTGAACTTCACCCATGCGGCAGAAGAGCTGCACCTTACCCAAGGGGCCGTGAGCCAACAGATTCGTCACCTGGAAAGCCAATTGGGTGTGGCGCTGTTCAAGCGCCTGCCGCGCGGGCTGGGGCTGACCGAAGAAGGGCAGTCCTATCTGCCGGTGGTGCAGGACGCCATCAGCCGCCTTGCGGTCGGCACCAATGAAATCTTCGGGCAACGCCAACGTCGGCCCCTGAAAGTTCGGGGCAGCCTGTCGTTCCTGCACTTCTGGCTGGCCCCGCGGCTGGCCGACTTTCGGCGTTCGCACCCGCAGGTGGACATCCGCTACATCAGCAACCTGTGGGTCAAGGAGCTGGATGCCGAAGATGATCTGGAAATCCGCTGGGGCAGCGGGCAGTGGGCCGGGGTAGAGGCGCAGCGCCTGACCCGCGACATGCTGGTGCCGGTGTGCGCACCCGCGCTGCTGGCCGGTTGCCCGCTGCGCGACCCGCGCGACCTGGCCCGTGTGCCGTTGCTGCATGTGCTGGGTTACGAGGAGGGGTGGGGCTACTGGCTGGAGCGGGTCGGCGCCGATCAGGTCGACTCTTCCAGTGGCCTGCAGTTCGACACGCTGGTGTCGACCCTGCGCATGGCGGAGCTGGGGCTCGGGGTGGCGCTGGCACGCTCGTCGCTGGTCGAGGACCTGCTGCAGGAGGGGCGGCTGGTCGCTCCCTTTGCCCAGCGTATCGAGGCAAGCGAGTCGTTTTTCCTGGTACGCGGCCTGGGTGAAGCGTTGTCCCCCGATGCCCAGGCGTTCAGCCATTGGCTGGTGGCCATGGCGCATCGTTAATTTACGTAGCTATCTGGAGCACCGATGCAGTACACATCCACGCGCGGCAACGAGACACGGGTCGATTTCCGCACGGCATTGCTTTCCGGCCTGGCCGACGATGGCGGGCTTTATGTGCCCACCTCGGTGCCGGTGTTCAGCCCACAGGAAATTGCCAGCTGGTCGTGGTTGCCCTTCGACGAACTGGCCTGGCGGGGGTGATGGCACCGTTTGTCGGCGATACCCTCGACGAGCCTACCCTCAGGGCGCTGGTCAGCGACAGCTATCGCGGGTTCCGCCACCGCGGCATTGCGCCGTTGCAGCAGCTTGGCCATAACGAATGGATCCTGCAGCTTTTCCATGGGCCTACCCGGTCCTCCAAGGACTTTGCCGCGCAGTTGCAGGCGCGTTTTGTCCGGCACTTTCTGGGGGCGGAGTGCGAGCGGGTCATGCTGGTCGGTGCCAGCAACGGCGATACCGCAGTAGCGGCTATCGAAGCGTTGCGGCATTGCCCTGCAGCAGGCTTGCTGGCGCTATACCCCAGCGCAGGCACGCCCGCCGACCGCGCGGCAGTGATGCGCAGCGCCGCGTCCGACAGCGTGAGCTGCGTGGCCGTGGATGGCAGCTTTGACGATTGCCAGTCGCTGGTGTCGGCGCTGCTGCGTGACTGGCCATGCCCCGGGCTGATTCCGGTCAGCTTCAACTCCACCAACTGGGTCGGTGTGCTGGCGCAGATCGTGTTCTATTTCCATGCGGCGCTGCAGCTCGGTGGCGGGATACGCCCGGTCGGGTTCAGCATCCCCACGGCCAGTTTTGCCGAGATCTACGCGGGGTTCATTGCCCAGAAAATGGGCCTGCCGATCAACCAGATCATCGTCTCCACCAACCGCAACGATGCCCTGCACCGGTTCATCCACTGCAACCGCTACAGCCGTGGCTCAACCAGCCAGACCTTGTCACCGGTCATGGACTTTTCGCTGTTCTCCAACCTGGAGCGCTTCGTCTGGGAACTGTATGACCGCGATGGCGGGGCGACCCGGGCACTGATGGAGCACTTCGAGGCGTGTGGTGAGCTGAGCATCGGCAACCGCCAGTGGTTGCATGCGCGCATGCTGTTCGACTCCTATGCCGTGGACGACGCGCTGATTCGCGAAGAAATTGTCACGCTGTTCCACGAAACGGGCAGCGCAGTAGACCCTCATGCCGCGACAGGGGTATTCGCCGGGCGCCTGCACCGGCGCAACATCGGTGCGCCCATCGTCACGCTGGGGCAGTTTGCCCCCGAAAAGTCTGCCGGGCTGCTGGCGGAGCTGGGGGCCTGGCACGGTGAGGTGCCGGCTGGCGCGGTCGGCACAGCGGGTGATGGGCCGCTGTTGGCACCTGACGACCTGGCCGGTGTTCATGCCTTGTTAACCCGGTTGCAGGCTGGGCGATGAAGCGCATCCTCGACCCTCTGGACGAGCGCATTCTCGCCGAGCTCACCGCCAATGCGCGTATCGCCCACGCCGAATTGGGGTTGAAGGTGAACCTGTCGCGCAATGCGGTACGCCAGCGCATCGAGCGCCTGGAGCGCGACGGCGCCATTCAGGGTTATACCCTGCGCATCGGTGAGGGCAGACGGCCGGCGTCGTTGATCAATGCGGTGATCTTCGTCTACCGCTATGACCGCATGCGCGGTGAGGCGGTACTCGATGCGCTGCGCCAGATCCCCGAGGTAATCCAGTGTGAAGTGCTCAGCGGCGAGTTCGACCTGATGTTGCGCGTCGAGGCCTCCAGCCCGGAGCGGGTGCACCATGTGTGGAAGGAAATCGCTGCCATGCCCGGGGTGGAGAACACGGTGACTTCGTTCGTCCTGGCCGCGGTGGTCTGAAGCGCGTCTTTGCATTGGCTAGCACAACGCCGCCTGGGTTCGCGCCCAGGCGGCGTTGTGCGTTTTGCCCTGGCGCAGGTGCGCGCTTTGCACTGGCCAGATTGGCCAATAAATACAGCGGATTGCCATATTCAACTGGCAGTGCACGGCTCTTACGCTAGTCCTCATCGACCCACTGCCTGGACAGGACAGCAAACCATGACCGAATACAAAATTGCACTCGTTGGCTTTGGTGGCGTTAACCGCGCGCTTGCCCAACTGATCGCCGAACGCAATGCGCGCTGGCAGCACGAGTTGGGCTTTGGCCTGAAAATCGTTGGTGTCACCGACTTGTTCCTGGGGTCGGTGATCGACCGCGACGGCCTGGATGCCGCCATGCTGGCCGCGCTGCCGGCCCAGAAGGGTGCGCTGGCGCAAATCCCTCAAGGTTCGGCCGAGGCGTTCAATGAGGCGGTGATCAAGCAATCAGGCGCCGACATCATCGCCGAGGCCACATTCACCAACCCCAAGGACGGTGAGCCGGCAGCAACCTTCTGCCGCTGGGCGCTGGAGGCGGGCAAGCACGTGGTCACCACCAACAAGGGGCCGATTGCCTTGCATGCCCAGGCGCTCAAGGCCTTGGCCAAGGCCAACAATGTGTCGTTCGAATACGAAGGCGCCGTCATGAGCGGCACACCGGTGCTGCGCATGGCGCGCCAGACCCTGGCGGGCGCGGGCCTGGTAGGTTTCGAGGGCATTCTCAACGGTACCTCTAACTATGTGCTCACGCGCATGGAGGAAGGGCTTGGCTTCGACGAGGCGGTGGCCCAGGCACAAGCGCTGGGCTTTGCCGAGGCTGACCCGACCGCCGATGTGGAAGGCCATGACGTACGCCTGAAGGTGGTGATCCTCGCCAATGAGTTGCTCGGCGCCTGTCTGCAGGTGGGTGATGTGGCCTGCAGCGGTATCAGTGCCATCGACAGCGCAGCTATCGAGCGGGCACAGGCGGCGGGCGAGCGCTGGAAGCTGATCGGCAGTGCCCGCCGTGAAGCCGATGGTTCGGTGCGAGCCAGCGTCGAAGCGAAGCTGCTGCCTGGCCATCACCCCTTGGCAGGTATTTCAGGCGCCACCAATGCGCTGGCGTTCGACACCGAGTTGCTGGGGGCTGTAACCGTGTCCGGCCCGGGGGCGGGGCGCATTGAAACGGCTTTTGCCCTGCTGTCGGACATTGTCGCCATTCACACCGCCGGCCATTCGGCCTGAGGAGCAACGTTCATGAGCCTGACTTCCGTATCGCGGGCGCTTGTTCAGCAACCCGCCTTGATCGATGTGTACAACCCCTTCGATGGCAGCCTGGTTGGCAGCGTCGACAACCTCGGCGCAGAAGCGGTGCCTGCCTTGCTCGCCCGTGCCCATCAGGGGGTGCGTGAAAGTGCGGCGCTGCCCCGGCACCGCCGGGCCGCTATTCTGGAGCACGCCGCTCAGCTCATTGAACGGGATGCGGCAGACTTTGCCGGCCTGATCGTCGATGAAGCGGGCAAGACCCTGCGCCAGGCCGAAAAAGAGGTCAAACGCTGCATCAACACGCTCAAGCTGTCTGCCGAAGAGGCGCGGCGCAACGCCGGTGAGGTGGTGCCTTTCGATGCCTATGAAGGCTCCGAATCGCGTCAGGGCTGGTTCACCCGCGAGCCGTTGGGGTTGATCCTGGCCATTACCCCGTACAACGACCCGCTCAACCTGGTGGCGCACAAGCTGGGGCCAGCAGTTGCAGGGGGCAATGCGGTCATACTAAAACCGTCGGAGTTGGCCCCTCTTTCTGCCCTGAAACTGGTGCAGTACCTGGTGGAGGCAGGGTTGCCGGAGGCCGTCGTCACCGTAGCCACAGGGGGCGCCGAACTGGGCAAGGCGCTGGTGGCTGTGCGTGAGGTGCGCATGGTTTCCTTTACGGGCGGTTTCGCGACGGGCGAAAAGATTGCGCACGGGGCTGGCTTGAAAAAACTTGCCATGGACCTTGGCGGCAACGCCCCGGTGCTGGTGCTCAAGGACTGCGACCTTGAAGCCACTGTCGAGTCGTGTGTGTCGGGCGCGTTTTGGGCGGCCGGGCAGAACTGCATCGGCACCCAGCGCATTCTCGTGGATGCCTCGATCTACGAGGCGTTTCGTGAGCGCTTCGTGACATTGACCCAGGCGATGGTCTGGGGCGATCCGGGCCGGCGCGAAACCGATATGGGGCCGATGATCACCGAAGCGGCTGCACGGCAGATCGAAGCACGCGTCAACCAGGCGCTTGAGGGCGGTGCCCGCCTGCTCTGCGGCCACCAGCGTCAGGGGGCGGTCTATGCGCCGACAGTGCTCGAAAGCGTTGACCCCGTCAGCCGGCTGTGGCTTGAGGAGGTTTTTGCACCGGTGGTGATGCTGGCGCCCTTCGAGACTGTCGAGCAGGCGATAGCGCTGGCCAATGCCCCGGAGTACAGCTTGCATGCCGGTGTGTTTACCCGCGACCTGTCGCTGGCGTTGAGCCTGGCCCGGCGTATCGAGGCCGGCGGTGTAATGATCAACGACTCTTCCGACTACCGCTTCGATGCCATGCCATTTGGTGGTGCCAAGTATGGGAGTCTTGGGCGTGAGGGGGTGCGGTTCGCCTACGAGGACATGACCCAACCCAAAGTCGTCTGCTTCAACCAGATGGGTTGAGGGGGAGGGCACCTCAATGATCACTCGCTACGGATCAAGCGCGCGGATGTCACTGGCGGTCAGTTACAGGGGCCTGTTTGAAACGGCAGGCATCGTGGCGGATGACCTGCAACAGGATGTGCAGGGGCAGTTGCGTCAGGCGCTGAGCGTGATCGACGGCCTGATGGTGCAAGCCAACGTCGGCAAGGCGCAGCTGACGCGGGTTCAGATGTGGCTTGCCGACTACCGCCACTTCGACCTGGTCAACGAAGTGTACGACGCCTGGTTGCAAGGCTGTGCAAAACCGGTGCGGGCCTGCGTGGGCGCCGCCCTGGGGGATGGCTACCTGGTAGAGGTGCAGGTGTTCGCTGTGTGCCCTGGGTGCCCGGATTCACGGTGACCGCCAGGCTGAAAGCGCAGACCAGTTGCTTGATATGGGCAGGCCTCGACCTGATCGCAAAAACATCCCAGCCATGACCAAACCGGGCAGCGTTGCTTATCGCAATTGCCCGGCGTCATTCATCCACGCTACCATTGTGAATAATTCCTATTAGCATAATGGCCTGCCCCATGAATGCCTCTCCCAGTGCTCCAGCCCCTGGTTTCGACCTGGAGGAACTCTACCGTTCCCACCATGGCTGGATTCGCCACTGGCTCCAGCGCAAGCTCGGCAATGCCCATGATGCGGCGGAACTGGCCCAGGATGTGTTCGTGCGGCTGTTGTCCAAACCCCGTGTGTTCAATGACCACGAGCATGCCCGTGCGTATCTGGGACGTATGTCGCGCAATGCGTGTGTGGACTTCTGGCGACGGCGGCGGGTGGAGCAGGCTTATCTGGAAGTGCTGGCCGCCCAGCCCGAGCAACTTGCGCCTTCGCTGGAACATCAGGCCGTTATCCTCGAAACCCTCGAGCAACTGCAGGCAATGTTCGAGCGTATGCCCCAGCGCGTGGCCGAGGCATTTTCCATGGCGCAGTTGCAGGGCATGAAGCAACGCGAGATCGCCGAGCAGTTGGGCGTGAGCGAGCGCAGTGTGAACAGTTACCTGGCTCAGGCTATGTACCAATGCCTGCTGCTGGAAGCCGAACTGGATGGCTCGCTGGCATGAGCAGGGCGCCACTCGACCATGCCGTACTGCAAGCGGCTGCCGGTTGGTTCGCACGGCTGCACGCGGCGCACAATGACGCTGCGATCCAGGCGCAGTGGCATGCCTGGCTGAACGAGGATGCGCGGCATCGCCTGGCCTGGTCGTACGTAGAGAACATCAATCAGCGCTTTGGCGGCCTCAGCGGCCAGGCAGAACAGGCTCGGCAAGTGTTCGACAGCGTGCGCCGTGACCGGCATTCGCGCAGGGCCGTGCTCGGTAGCCTCTGTGTGGCGGGTGTGGCAGGTGTGTTGGGTTGGGGCGGATGGCAGCGCGGTTGGGTCGACTCGCCACGTGCCTGGTTCGCCACTTACCGCACCGGCCTGGGTGAGGTGCGGCCGGTCACCCTGGCCGATGGCAGCCAGCTGTGGCTGAACGGCGGGACGGCGCTGGATGTGCAGTTCGATGAGGGCTCAAGGCAATTGCGCCTGTATCGCGGAGAAATCCTGATCGAGTCCGGCAAGGACCCACGTCCACTTTCCGTGGTGACGAGGGCTGGGCGGGTGCAACCGCTCGGCACGCGCTTCAGTGTCCGGGACCAGGGGTTGCAGACCACCTTGAGCGTATTTGCCGGCGCCGTGCAGGCAACTTGCTCCGGCAGCGGCAGACAAACCACGTTGCAAGCCGGGCAAATGATGGTGTTCGACGCGCAGCAAGTCGGCGCCCCATCAACTGCACAACGCTTGCGCGAGGATTGGAGCCGCGGTGTGTTGGTGGCGGAGGACATGCCGCTGGTTCAGATGATCGACATTCTGCGCGATTACCGCCATGGCCACTTGGGCATCGACCCGGCGATTGGCAGCCTGCGTGCGGTCGGTACCTTCCCGTTGCTCGATACCGACCGTGCGTTGGCCATGCTCGAGCGTGCGTTGCCCATCCGGGTTGTGCGTACCTTGCCTTGGTGGGTCTCCATCGAGGCGGTCTGAAGTTTTTTCAAAATTCTTTTTCCGGTTTTGCGACGCTCATTCGCTTGGTGGGATGACGCTACTTCATCCTCTTTGCGAAAGGATTCTTCCATGCTGCTTCGCGACTCTGCTTCCGCGCACCGTCATCCGTTGGCCCTGGCCATTTTCCTAGCCCTTGGCGGCCACGTTGCCGTCGCCGAGGCCGACAGCAGTGCTGCAGCCCAACGCGTGGTATTCGACATTCCAGCCGGGCCATTGGCGCGCCAACTGAACCTGTTGGCCAGCCAGGCCGGGCTGTTGATCGGCGGTGATGCGGCGCTGACGGTCAACAAGCAGAGCCAGGCGGTGCACGCCTTGAGCGTAGAGGTGGCGCTGGCGCAGATGCTGGCCGGCACCGGTGTGGCGGCCGTGCGCACGGGTGAGCGGGAGTTCCAGCTGGTGAGCCAGGCCGAAGATGCGGCAGGCGCGGTGACCTTGGGCGCCACCACCGTCTCGGGCCAGGGCCTGGGTGCTGTGACGGAGGCTACAGGGGCTTATGCGACGGGCCGTTCGTCCACTGCCACCAAGCTGCCGATGAGCCTGCGTGAAACGCCCCAGTCGGTCACGGTGGTCACCCGTCAGCGTATGGACGACCAGAATATGAAGAACCTTGACGACGTAATGCGTAACGCCACCGGCGTCACCATCATCAAGAACGGCAGCGAGCGCTCGCTGTACCAGGCTCGCGGGCAGACGGTCGACAACCTGCAGATTGATGGCGTGCCGACCAACATTGGCAACCCGTATTCGATGGATACCATTTCCAAGCCCAACACCGACATCTACGACCGCGTGGAAGTGGTGCGGGGCGCCACCGGCCTGATGGAAGGCGCGGGTAATCCGTCGGCCTCCATCAACCTGGTCCGCAAGCGGCCCACGGCCGAGCGCCAGGCGTTGATCGAAACATCGGTCGGCTCCTGGGACGACTACAAGACCATGGTCGACCTGTCTGCGCCGCTGAACGAAGCAGGCACCCTGCGCGGCCGCTCGGTCATTACGTACAACAATGCCAACAGCTACCTGGACACTGCCCAGAAAGAGAACCAACTGTTCTATGGCATCATCGAGGCCGACCTGGCTGAGTCAACCCTGGCCACCTTCGGGTTTACCTACCAGAAGGAACGCAACTCCGGTTATGACTGGTCGGGCCTCCCCAGCAAGGAGAGCGGCGCGTTCTACCCGGTTTCGCGCTCTACCTCGCTGACCGGCGACTGGAACCACCTGGACAAGCGCAATACCACCGTGTTCGCCGACATCCAGCATACCTTTGCCAACGGCTGGAAGGGCGTGGTGGCCGTGAACCAGATGTGGGCCAAGTCGGACTTTCTCGGTAACTACACCTACCCGGGTGGCGGCCCCGACCTGTTCACCCTCAACCCGCGCCACTTTCACTTCGATGACACCCAGACCAGCATCGACGGCTATTTCACCGGCCCGTTCCAGCTGCTGGGCCGCCAGCATGAGCTGATCGTGGGTGGCAACTGGAACAAGGACGATTTCGACTATCACGGGGGGCGCGATGCCACCTACCGCTACATCGTCGACATGAACAACCTGGCAGCGTTCGATCCGCCCAAGCCGACAGCCCTCAACGTCAACCAGTGGCAATACAACCGCACTCAGGAGCAAAAGGGCGTGTACGTGGCCAGCCGGTTCAGCCTTACCGACAGCACCACGTTCATTCTGGGCAGCCGCCTGAGCTGGTACAGCCACGATTCGCTGGATGACACCAATGGCGTGCGTGAGCCCACAGACCATAAGCATTTTTCCAAGAGTGGCGAAGTCACACCTTATGCGGGCCTTGTGCAGGACCTGAACGAGAACTGGTCGGCATACGCCAGCTACACCGAAATCTTCAAGCCGCAGAGCGCGCAAGATGCGGAGGGCACCACGCTCCAGCCGATGACCGGCAGCAACTACGAAATCGGTTTGAAGGGTGAGTTTCTGGACAAGCGCTTGCAAACCGCCATCGCGCTGTTCCAGGCCGACCAGACCGGCCGGGCCGAGCGGGTGACCTGTGCGCAGACTTGGGCTTGCTATCGTGCCTCCGACAAGGTGCGCAACAAAGGTATCGAGCTGGAGCTGACCGGTGAGGTGCTGGCGAACTGGAATGTATCGGCGGGGTACACCTACACCCAGTCCAAGTACATCGGTGGCGAGCAGAAAGGTGAAGACTTCAACGGCGCCTCGCCGCGCCACCTGTTCAAGGTTGCGACCGACTACCGCCTGCCAGGCGTGCTCAACCAGCTGCGTGTGGGTGGCAGCTTCTATGCGCAGAGCAAGATGACCCAGACCGAGGTTGGCGAAGACTACAAGATCCAGCAGGACGCATACCACCTGACGAACCTGCATGCGATCTACGAGATCAACAAGCGTCTTGAAGTGCAGTACAACCTGGACAACGTGTTTGACAAAAAGTACTACCAGACCTTGGGTAACCCCAATTACTGGAACTTCTATGGCGAGCCGCGCAATTTCAACGTGGCGTTGCGGGCCAGGTTCTAGGGGCTGTATTAAGCCTTGAGACGAAGGTCAGGCTGTTTTCAACGCAGCATCACCGAACCTCAAGGCTTTTCATACAGAGCCTGACCGTCTGTCGCGATACCGGGCCCCTACAACTTATGCATGTGCTGATCGATCAGCGTACGAGGCGTGGAACTGCCCGTACATAGATCAGTTCACTCACCAGCTCTACCAAGGTTTGTGTGATCACCGCCGCTGCCGCCAACCCGCGCATCTCTTCTGGCAACGCCAGCGCCAGCGGCAGCACCACCAGTGAGTTGCGCGTGGCTGCGCTGAAGGTCACCGAGCGTGCCTCGCTGGCCGGCAGGCGCAGCAGGCGCGCACAGATGAAACCGAGCACCGGCGCCAGCAGCATGAAGCCGATGTATACCGGAACCACCGGCAGCAAACGGTCGAAATCACGCAGTACCACGGCAATCTGCGAAGCGATCACCACCATCAGCACCAAGGCCATCGCCGGCACCGGCAACCACGCCCAGGCGTCGTTCCAGGTCGCGACTGCGCGCGAGCGCCGGGCACCGGCGCTGGTGAGCACCGCGAGGGCCATCGGCAACACGATCAACAGCACGAAGGCTTCCACGAACGGGGTGATGGAGATTGCCACCTGGCTGCTGCCACCTAGCATCAGGGCCAGGTACACCGGCAGCAGCACCAGTTGCGCCAGCAATAACAGGGGGGTTGCGGCCAGGGTCAGGCGTGAGTCGCCTTTGCCAATGTGGGTGAACACCACCACGTAGTCGATGCAGGGCGTGAGCAGCACCAGCAAGGCCCCGACGAGGATCGCCGGGTGTTCCACCAGCCCGCGGGTGATGGCCCAGACAAGCAGCGGAACGAGAATGAAATTGGCCAGTAGCAGGGCCGTGATGAAGCGGCGGTTACCCAGGCCCTGGCGCAGGTCGAGGAAGGGTATTTGCAGGAACATCGCGTACATCAGCACGGCGATGGCGGGGGTGACCAGGGCTTCCAGATGCCGTGCGCTGTGGCTGGCCATCAAGCCGAAGGCAACGGCTGCGAGCACGGCAGCGAAGTAGATCGGGATCTGGTGGGTCTCGAGTTGTTCTCTGGTCAAGGTGTGGCCTGTGCGGTGATGAACTGGGAACGCGGTCTTTGTGGGAGCGGCCTTGCGTCGCGATAGGGCCGCAAAGCGGCCCCTGCAATCTATGCATGATGCCGCGATCCTGGGGCCGCTGCGCGGCCCTATCGCGACGCAAGGCCGCTCCCACAGGGATCGCGCCAGCTTTTACAAATTGAGCAAGACAGTTGCTCCTCCAAAGAGCAGCAGTGCGTGTGAAACAAACGAAATCAAACGAAAAAGCCCGGCACTGGGCCGGGCTTTTTCACTTCAGGCAAGCGCCAATCAGTTGCCGTAAACCGGCAGCTTCTTGCAGATGGCCTTGACCTTCTCACGGACGGCGTCGATCACCGCTTCGTTGTTCAGGTCGGCCAGGATGTCGCAGATCCAGCCGGCCAGTTCCTTGCACTCGGCTTCCTTGAAACCACGGGTGGTAACGGCTGGGGTGCCGAAACGCAGGCCCGAAGTGACGAACGGCGAACGCGGGTCGTTCGGTACCGAGTTCTTGTTGACGGTGATGAAGGCTTTGCCCAGTGCGGCGTCAGCGTCCTTACCGGAGATTTCCTGCTTGATCAGCGACAGCAGGAATAGGTGGTTCTGGGTGCCACCGGAAACCACGTCGAAACCGCGCTCGATGAACACGCTGGCCATGGCCTGGGCGTTCTTCACGACCTGCTGCTGGTAAGCCTTGAACTCTGGCTGCAGGGCTTCCTTGAAGCAGATGGCCTTGGCCGCGATGACGTGCTCCAGCGGGCCGCCCTGGGCGCCCGGGAAGACGGCGGAGTTCAGCTTCTTCTCGATGTCGGCGTTGGCACGGGCCAGGATCAGGCCGCCGCGCGGGCCGCGCAGGGTCTTGTGGGTGGTGGTGGTGACCACGTCGGCGAACGGAACAGGGTTCGGGTACACACCAGCGGCAACCAGGCCGGCAACGTGGGCCATGTCGACGAACAGGTAGGCACCGACCTTGTCGGCGATGGCGCGGAAGCGGGCGAAGTCCAGAACCTGCGAGTAGGCCGAGAAGCCGGCAACGATCATCTTGGGCTTGTGCTCGACAGCCAGGCGCTCGACTTCGTCGTAGTCGATCAGGCCATTGCCGTCGATGCCGTACTGGATGGCGTTGTACAGCTTGCCCGAGGAGCTTACCGAAGCACCGTGGGTCAGGTGGCCACCGTGGGCCAGGCTCATGCCCAGGATGGTGTCACCGGCCGACAGCAGGGCCAGGTAGACGGCAGCGTTGGCCTGGGAGCCAGCGTGCGGCTGTACGTTGGCGTAGTCGGCGCCGAACAGCTCCTTGGCACGGTCGATGGCCAGTTGCTCGACGACGTCGACGTACTCGCAACCGCCGTAGTAGCGCTTGCCTGGGTAGCCTTCGGCGTACTTGTTGGTCAGGACCGAGCCCTGGGCTTCCATGACTGCCGGGCTGGTGTAGTTTTCCGAAGCGATCAGCTCGATATGCTCTTCCTGGCGCAGAGCTTCTTGCTGCATGGCTTCGAAGAGCTCGGCGTCGTACTTGGCAATGGTCAAATCACGGCTGAACATGGCGGTCCTCAAGGATCGGGGTAATTTGGGTGTGCATTCTAACCGATTGATTCGCGGCTGGCATATGAAGTGGCGTCAAGTCGCAGACCAATGGGCTTCATCTTGCATCCCGCGCCGTTTCTGGGCTGGGCGGGGGCAGGAGTTGACCTGGAAGTCCGCTTTTTATGCAGGATTGTGTCGCGACACCGTACGTGTAGGAGCGGGTTTACCCGCGAAGAAGCCGGCGCGGTACATGGCAGCGGCTTCGCCGGTGTTCGCGGGTAAACCCGGTCCTACCGGGACCTTGTGAACAGGCAGCGTGCGGGTCAATGGAACATGAACAAGGTCTCGTTGGAGAATTGCGCCTCGAACTGATGCGCCGGCATCGGTCGCCCGAACAGATAGCCCTGCACCTCGTCGCAACCATGCTCGCGCAGGAACTCCAGCTGTTCGTGGGTTTCCACGCCCTCGGCGATGACTGCCAGGTTGAGGCTGTGGGCCATGGCGATGATCGCCCGGGCAATCTGGGCGTCCTGCTCGCCTTCGGGCAGGCCGTCGACGAAGGTCCGGTCGATCTTCAGGACGTCGATAGGGAACTGCTTGAGGTAGTTGAGCGACGAGTAGCCGGTGCCGAAGTCGTCTACCGCAATGCTCAGGCCGAGGTTCTTCAGGCCGGCAAGAATCTGCAGCGCCTCGTTCACCTCACGCATCAGGATACTTTCGGTCAACTCCAGTTCCAGGCACGCCGGCGGCAGGCCGCTTTCTTCCAGGATGTTGGCAATCCGCGTGCCCAGTTGGCCGTCGGAGAACTGCCGCGCCGAAATATTCACCGACACTTTCGGCACCCGCACCTTGGCCTTGTGCCAGGCCTTGAGCTGGCGGCTGGCCTCGCGCAGCACCCAGTCGCCCACGTCAACCACCAGGCCCAGTTCTTCGATCACCGGGATGAAGTCACCCGGCGGCACCAGGCCACGGGTCGGGTGACGCCAGCGCAGCAGCGCTTCGGCGCCCGTCAGGCGCTTGCCGTCGCCGCTGAACTGCGGCTGGTAGTAGAGGATGAACTCGTTCTGCTCCATGGCATGGCGCAGGTCGCTTTCCAGCTCCAGGCGCTCCAGGGCGCTGGCGTTCATTTCGGCCTGGTAGAACTGGAAGTTGTTCTTGCCGCGCTCCTTGGCGTGGTACATGGCGGTGTCGGCGTTCTTCATCAACTGGCTCAGCTCACTGCCATCCTGCGGGCTGAGGGCGATGCCGATGCTGGCGGTGACGAAGAACTCGCGGTTTTCCAGCACGAACGGCCGCACCAGGCTGCCGAGGATGTTCTCGGCCACGTGGATGGCGCGGTTCAGGGCCATTTCGCGGGTGGGGCGCGGTTGCAGCAGCAGGGTGAACTCGTCGCCGCCCATGCGTGCCACCGTGTCGTCGTCATCCACGCAGGCCAGCAGGCGCAGGGCCATGTCCTTGAGCATGCGGTCGCCGGCCGCATGGCCGAGGGAGTCGTTGATCGGTTTGAAGCGGTCGAGGTCGAGGAACATCAGCACCACCCAGGCCTTCTGCCGCTCGGCCTGCTGCAGGGCGTTGTACAAACGGTCCTGGAACAGTGTGCGGTTGGGCAGGTGGGTAAGGGCGTCGTAGTAGGCCAGGCGGTGGATGCGCTGTTCGCTGGCCTTGCGTTCGCTGATGTCGGTGAAGAAGCACACGTAGCTGGCCAGGTCGCCTTCGTCGTCCAGTACCGCGGTGATGCCGACCCAGGCCGGGTAGTGGTCGCCGTCACGGCGCTTGAGCCACACCTCACCTTCCCAGCTGCCGCGCTGGTGCAGTTGCTTGACCACATAGCGCAGGTGGCCTTCCTGCTGTTCGTCGACAGTGAGCATGCCCGGCAATTGGTCGAGCACTTCACTGACGGCGTAACCGCTGACGCGGCTGAACGCCTCGTTGGCCTGAACGATATAGCCGGCCGGGTCGGTGATGAGGATCGCCGACGTGGAATGTTCGAATACGGTCGCGGCCATGCGCAGGTCTTTTTCGGCACGACGTTGCTGGCTGATGTCGCGGCCCACCCCGAGTACGCCTTCGAAGCGCTGGTCATCGTCCCACACCAGCACCAGGCGCAGCTCGATCGGGATCTTGCGGCCATCGGCACGCAGGCAGTCGAACAGGAACAGCTGGGTGGGTAACTGGCTGCACAGTTGCGCCATCTGCGCCGGATCGCCCATGGCCTTGCTGACACGCTCCATCAGGCTGTAGATGCCAGTGAGCTGGGCCGGGTTGGCGACGATCGACTGCCAGCCGTTGGCGAAGATCCAGTCGGCCTGGTAGCCCAGCACGCTCTGTACCGAGGGGCTGACATAGTTGAGCTTGAGCTGGTTGTCGGTGGAAAAGATCACGTCGCTGATGCTTTCGGCGAGCATGCGGTAGCGTTGCTCGCTGTCACGTAGCGACTGGCTGGCCTCGATCTGAACGGTCACATCCTTGCCCACACCGATGATGCGCGTCACCAGGCCTTCGGCGTTGCGGGTCAGCACCTGCTCGCGGATGTCGTAGCAGCGCCAGCTTCCGTCGCGGTGGCGGAAGCGCAGCTGGCAGTGCAGCGGTTGGTCATGACCGCTGTCGCGCTGTTGCTGGCGCAGTGCCTGGTAGTGTGCGGCGTCCTCGGGGTGCAGCAGCAGCTCCCAGAAGCGGTCGCCCATCTGTGCCAGCTCGGTGCGGTCGTAGCCCAGGGTCTGGCCGAGGTGGCGGTTGCTGAAGATCATCCGCTGGCTCGGCACATCCTGCACATACAACTGGTCGGGTACGGTGCGTACCACGTCCGACCAGAAGCTTTCGCGTTCCAGTAGCGACAGCTCCACCTGTTTGCGGCTGGTGATATCGCTGATGCTGAGGATCACCGCCTGGTGATCACGACGCTGCAGCGGCAGGCGGGCCATCAGCCAAAGGTGCAGCTCGTCGCCCTGCGGTGTCGGCAAGCGCACTTCCAGCTCCAGCAGCGGGCGTTGTTCGATCAGTGCGTCGATCAGTTGCATGCCGACGCTGTCTCGGCTGTCGCCAGTGCCATTGATCAGCCGCTGCCAGGCACCTTCGTGGCAGTCGATGTTCAGCAGCTGGCGCGCCACTTGGTTGACCTCGGTGATCTTCAGCTCCAGCAGCAGCGAGCGGCGCAGGTTCGGGTCCAGCGCCAGGCTGTGCTTGAGTGCGGCCCGGTTACGCAGGTGGTAGCGATCGAGCTGGCCAGGCAGGCTGGACAGGTCGAGCACGCACAGGGCAACGCCGGTGCCTTCAAAAATTTCCTGATAACGCCGACGGTCTTCCTGCAGCGCCCGCTGGCGGCGACGCATGTTGATCAGCGCCAGCACCGGCAGCAGGGCGCAGAACAGCACCAGCAGGCACTTGCCTAACAGCGCCGGCAATAATTTTTGCTGGGCCAGTTTGGCGTCGAACAGACCGCGTAGCTGCCAGGTGCTGTTTTCGATAAAGGCCAGCATCACGCTTTGCAGCGGCTCGTCGCTGGTGTCGGTTGCGGTATGGCGCTGCAGCACCTCGCCGCTGCGGCTGTTTTCCAGCAGCCACTGCGGGTGGCCACTGCCCTCGAGGTGGAGGGTAAGCTCGCGGTAATAGTCCGGTGACAGGCGCAGTAGCCAGTAGCCGCTACCCTGTGAGGCATCCTGGCGCAGCAACAGGTACAGGATGTGGTTGTCGGCCGAATTGGTGAAGAAGTACGGGCGTCCCTGGCTCAGCACGAGCAACTCGTCAAGCGACTGGCGGTCGGGGCTGCCGGCCAGGCTGTCGGCGCGTAGCTGCCCTGTGTTGTTCAGCCAGGCCATGCTCTGCAGGGCGGGGAGGCGCTCGCGCAGGGTACCGAGCAGGCTGGGCAGGGCGGCAGGTGTTGGTGCATCAAGGTAGGGTTGCACCACGTTCACGGCCTGTTGCGCCTTGAGCGCCATGTTCAGGCTCAGGTGGTCGGCCAGTTCCGCGGAGGCGTCCAGGCTCTGTTTGCGCAATTCGGCCTGGGTATGATTGAACTGGGCGAACAGCTGCCACAGCAGCAGGCCCAGCAGGATCAGGGCCAGCAGCGCCAGCGCACCCTTGATCGACCCGCGCAGGATAGTTGCGGGTGCTTGTGGGGCGGAACGCAATGACGACGGATGAGTAAGGTTGGTCAAGCGTTGATCCTGCGATTGGGCTGGCGATGGCAGGGAATGATCGTGCACGGAGCGTGCCGGCGCCGGGCTTGCGCACCGCGGTGGCGCACTATAAGGCCGGACACCCGAAACCGGCTAGCATGCCTCGGATTATGGCGAAGTGCCAGCCATGTTGACCGGTGGTGGCTGCCCGGTGGTTCGGCAAGCCCCTGTAACCTGTGCGAGAATAGCGCCCGCTATACATGACAACGCATCGGAGATGTTCGGTTTTGGTTACTCACTTTTCCTCCAATGGCCTCGATTCCGCCTGCGGGCGCAGCAGTCAGACCCTTGTCAGCACTGCCGTGACCGAGGACGTATCCTGCAAGTCTTGCCAGCGTTCGCTGGGCAAACCCGAGGCGGCCGCTGCCGCCAAAAGCAAGGCCCCATCGCTGGCTGAACTGCGCAAGACCGCCAAGGTGGCAGCAGAGCCGGCTGTTGCAGTGGCGGCGGCCAAGCCGGCAGTCAAGGTGGTCAGTACTGCGCCTGCACCGGCCAAACCGGCCAAGGCGGCCGAGCCGCAACCTGCCCGCAGCGGCGGCTTCAGCGTGAAGTCCGCCTGGGCCGCGCGCCTGGCCGAGCAGGGCGACCGTTGCCGCCTGCCGCGGGGCAAGGCCAAACAGCGTCACGTCTGAGCCTCTTCGGCTGCTGTGCTGGCCCTTTCGCGGCTAAAGCCGCTCCTACAGGTACTGCATTGCCCTTGAAGGCAGTCAGATCCCTGTAGGAGCGGCTTTAGCCGCGAAGAGGCCGGTACAGGCAATAGATTCCCCCCAGGGATCACCCCGATCACACCCCACTATCGGCCCCTCCTATGCAACGCCGCGCGTTGGCGTAGAATGGTCGACTTTGTTCAATGACACCCCGTAAACACATCCCACTGGCCACCGCGTGCCGGGGCGATCGGCGATGTCTTTACCTATCTGATTAGAGGGCTTGGTTTTGGCTCAATACGTCTACACCATGCATCGGCTGAGCAAGGTCGTGCCGCCGAAGCGGGAAATTCTCAAGAACATTTCCCTGTCGTTCTTCCCAGGCGCCAAGATTGGCGTACTTGGCCTGAACGGCGCCGGTAAATCGACCCTGCTGCGGATCATGGCGGGCGTCGACAAGGAATTCGACGGCGAAGCCCGTCCGATGCCCGACATCAACGTGGGTTACCTGCCACAGGAACCGCAACTGGACCCAACCAAGACCGTGCGTGAAGTGGTCGAGGAAGCGGTCAGCGTAATCAAGGACGCCCAGGCCCGCCTGGACGAGGTCTACGCGGCCTACGCCGAGCCGGATGCCGACTTCGACAAGCTGGCCGCCGAGCAGGCCAAGCTGGAAGCCATCCTGCAGGCCGCCGATGGCCACAACCTGGAGCGCCAGCTGGACGTCGCTGCCGACGCCCTGCGCCTGCCGGCCTGGGATGCGCGCATCGAACACCTGTCCGGTGGTGAGAAACGCCGTGTGGCCCTGTGCCGCCTGCTGCTGTCGGCCCCCGACATGCTGCTGCTCGACGAACCCACCAACCACCTGGACGCCGACTCGGTGGCCTGGCTGGAGCGCTTCCTGCACGACTTCCCGGGTACCGTGGTAGCCATTACCCACGACCGTTACTTCCTCGACAACGTCGCCGGCTGGATCCTGGAGTTGGACCGCGGCGCCGGCATCCCGTACGAAGGCAACTACTCGGGCTGGCTGGAAGCCAAGTCGGAGCGTCTGGCGCAGGAATCCAAGCAGCAGAGCGCCCACGAGAAGGCCATGAAAGAGGAACTGGAGTGGGTGCGCAAAGGCGCCAAAGCGCGCCAGTCCAAATCCAAGGCCCGTCTGCAGCGCTTTGAAGAAATGCAGTCGCAGGAATTCCAGAAGCGCAGCGAAACCAACGAAATCTACATCCCGGCCGGCCCGCGCCTGGGTGACAAGGTTATCGAGTTCAAGAACGTCACCAAGGGCTACGGTGACCGTGTGCTGATCGACAACCTGTCGTTCGCCATGCCCAAAGGTGCCATCGTGGGCGTTATCGGTGGTAACGGTGCCGGTAAGTCGACCCTGTTCCGCATGTTGATGGGCAAGGAGCAGCCGGACTCGGGCAGCATCGAGATCGGTGAAACCGTGCAGTTGGCCTGTGTGGACCAGAGCCGCGAGGACCTGGACGGCGCCAAGACCGTGTTCCAGCAGATCTCCGACGGTTCCGACCAGATCCGCATCGGCAACTACGAGATCCCTTCGCGTACCTACGTTGGCCGCTTCAACTTCAAAGGTGGCGATCAGCAGAAGTTCGTCAAGGACCTGTCCGGTGGTGAGCGTGGCCGCCTGCACCTGGCCCTGACCCTGAAGGAAGGCGGTAACGTTCTGCTGCTCGACGAACCGTCCAACGACCTCGACGTCGAAACCTTGCGTTCGCTGGAAGAAGCCCTGCTGGACTTCCCGGGCGCCGCGATCGTGATTTCCCACGACCGTTGGTTCCTGGACCGTGTGGCTACTCACATCCTGGCGTACGAAGACGACTCGAATGTGGTGTTCTTCGAAGGTAACTACACCGAGTACGAAGCCGACCGCAAGAAGCGTCTGGGTGATGCTGCAGCCCAGCCGCACCGTGTACGGCACAAGAAACTGGCCCAGTAAGCCGGTTTTCTGATGCACAAGAATGGGGCCCCAAGTGGCCCCATTTTTGTGCCTGGCGGACCGCTATAAAGGGCGAGGCGAAGGTGTATTTTGTATACACTTACATAAAACGCACCAAATAATTTCAAAAAAACGACATTTCGCCCTATTCCGGTGCGATTGCTTCTTGGTACATTTCTGAAAAAAACCAATAAGTCCAATCCTCTTGGTGAGATGTCTACCATGATCGAATCTGTCGACAATTTCCTTGCACGCCTAAAGCAGCGTGACCCAGGCCAGCCGGAATTCCACCAGGCGGTGGAAGAGGTGCTGCGCACCCTGTGGCCATTCCTTGAAGCCAACCCCCACTACCTGCAGTCCGGCATCCTCGAGCGCATGGTCGAGCCCGAGCGCGCCGTACTGTTCCGCGTCTCCTGGGTCGACGACCAGGGCAAGGTGCAGGTCAACCGCGGTTACCGCATTCAGATGAGCAGTGCCATTGGCCCGTACAAGGGCGGGCTGCGCTTCCACCCGTCGGTGAACCTCAGCGTGCTGAAGTTCCTGGCGTTCGAACAGGTGTTCAAGAACTCGCTGACCTCGCTGCCCATGGGTGGCGGCAAGGGCGGCTCGGACTTTGACCCGAAAGGCAAGAGCGACGCCGAAGTGATGCGCTTCTGCCAGGCGTTCATGAGCGAGCTGTATCGACACATTGGCGCTGACTGCGACGTACCGGCCGGTGACATCGGCGTGGGTGCCCGCGAAATCGGCTTCATGTTCGGCCAGTACAAGCGCCTGGCCAACCAGTTCACCTCGGTGTTGACCGGCAAGGGCATGACCTATGGCGGCAGCCTGATCCGCCCGGAAGCCACCGGCTATGGCTGCGTTTACTTCGCCGAAGAAATGCTCAAGCGTCAGGACAAGCGTATCGACGGCCGCCGCGTGGCGGTGTCTGGTTCGGGCAACGTCGCCCAGTATGCTGCGCGTAAGGTCATGGACCTGGGCGGCAAGGTGATCTCGCTGTCTGACTCTGAAGGTACCTTGTATGCAGAAGCCGGGCTGACCGACGCCCAGTGGGACGCCTTGATGGAGCTGAAAAACGTCAAGCGTGGACGTATCAGCGAGCTGGCCGGGCAATTCGGCCTGGAGTTCCGCAAGGGCCAGACCCCGTGGAGCCTGCCGTGCGACATCGCCCTGCCATGCGCCACGCAGAACGAGCTGGGCGCCGAAGATGCCCGCACCTTGCTGCGTAACGGCTGTATCTGTGTGGCCGAAGGCGCCAACATGCCGACTACCCTCGAGGCTGTGGATATCTTCCTGGACGCCGGCATTCTGTACGCCCCGGGCAAGGCCTCCAATGCGGGCGGCGTAGCCGTGTCGGGCCTGGAAATGTCGCAGAACGCCATGCGCCTGCTGTGGACGGCCGGTGAAGTGGACAGCAAGCTGCACAACATCATGCAGTCGATTCACCATGCATGCGTGCACTACGGTGAAGAGGCTGATGGCCGTATCAACTACGTCAAGGGGGCGAACATCGCGGGCTTCGTGAAAGTGGCCGATGCGATGCTGGCTCAGGGCGTGGTCTGATCTGAGACCGTAGGGGGCCGCTTTGCGGCCCATCGCGACGCAAGGCCGCTCCCACAGGCTGGGCTGCCCCCCAAGAAGTTGGAAACCAATCCACCCCTTGGGGGCAGTCAAGGCCCTGTGGGAGCGGCCTTGCGTCGCGATGGGCTGCAAAGCAGCCCCAGGTTCCTCAACCCTCACCCAGAATCTCAACCACCTCTATCACCTGTTCCCCCACCGGCCGCCGCCAGACCACCTCATCCCCCGGCCCAGCCCCGAGCAAAGCCCGCCCCAATGGCGAACCCCAGTTGATCAAGCCACGCCCGGCATCCGCCTCATCCTCGCCCACCAGCTGCACCACCTGCTCCTGGTCCTGCGCGTCGACAAATCGCACCCGGCTACCAATCTGTACCTTGCTATGCGAAGTCGCCGCGGGTACCACCTGGGCGCTTTGCACCCGCGCGCTGAAGTAGCGCAGATCCCGCTCGGTATCGGCCAGCCGTTGCTTGTCACCCCGTTCGCCCTGCGTCTGCAGTTCGCTGCGCAAGGCATTCAGCTCGGCCACCCGCGTCTGCAGCTGGCGCAGGCCGCTGGCCGTCACATAGTTGGGCTGTTCGCTGATGCGCCGCTCGACCGGCTGGTCGGCCTGGTCGGCGGCTTGGTCTTCGTTGACGAATGCTCGGCTCATGTAGGGCCTCCTTGTGCATGAGACCATCATGGCAGGCCGCCGGTTTAAAGGAATGTCCGTTTGCGACTCAATTGTGGCGATAGGCCTTGGCAGCGCCGCGGTCCTTTTCCTGCTCCCACTCGCGGTCGCGCTGGTCCCAGAAGCGCTCGTGGTATTGGCGCTGTTCTTCGCTGTTCTGCATGGCGTGACACTGGCGGAAGCCATCGTCCCAGCCGGTTTCGTACTGACGCTCGTGCAGGTAGCGCGGTACGTTTTTGCGAAAGTTGCCCACCATCAGCCCGGCCGCCTGGCGGCCACTGCTGCAGCCGTCCTGGAAGCCATCCGCATAGGCGGGCGGGTAACCGTGGTTGACCATCTGCTCGTGGGTGGTTTCGCAACCTGACAGCAACACCGCAATGCACACGCCGAACCAGTACCGCGACATAGCCACAAAGCCCTCCAGTTGATGATGGGAAGTCTAGGTGGCGGTTTGTCGGGTAGGTGTCAAAACAGTGTCAAAGAGTCGGATGGCTCCCACAATTCACGTCAGTAGTGATACCACTTCAGCTCGAGCATCACCTCGTTCTGTGCCGTGGCCAGGTGGCTGAACTCACGCGAGGCGCTCAACCGAAGACCAAGGTTCTGGCTGATTTCCCACTGCTGGTTCAGGCTTACACTGCGCCGCACTTCGCCGTTGGTGAAGTAATCGCCCTTGGCCTCCAGCGTCATGTTGCCCAGCCCGTTGCGCCACAGCAGCCCGCCATTGAAGCCAGCTGCCGGGGCAATGAACTGAGCGAAGTCGTTGTGATGCTCGACCCGCACCGTGCCCAAGGCAAACCCCAGCAAACCGTCGGCCAGCTGCCAGGTGCCGCCAGCGCCGCCATTCACATGGCTCACCAGCACTTCGTCATCATGCTTGCCCGGCACCCGCTCCAGCCCGCCAGCCACTTGCCATGACCAAGGCTTGAGCAGCTCGTTACGGGGTGTCAATGAACGGATGGTGGCCAGGTCCAGGCGCTGCACCTGCCAATCGTTGCCTTCGTACTGGCGCAGCTTCAATTGCAGGATTTCGATCTGTGCACCCAGCGGGAAGCCATAGGCGTTGTCATTCAGGTCGTGGTAGGCCATGCGCAAGCCATATTCGGCGTAGGCGCGGTCTTCACGGGTGCCCACGCCCAGTTGCCAGGTGCGCGAGTCATGGCCATCTTCGGGCAGGCCGGGGCGCTCGATCTGCAGGGGCGGCGGCGGGTTGCTGTTGATCGCGCGCAGCAACTCGAAGCTGCGTTTGGCCTGCCCTGGGTCGCGTTCCTGGCCGTTGGCCCGATACCGCTCAAGGCGATACGCGGCATCTTGCACCAACGCTTGGCGTTCGCGAGGCAGGGCCTGGAATTCTGGGCTTTGCAATTGCGCAGTGTCGGCGCTTACAGCCAGCACCTGGCGCTTTTCGTTGTGGTCGAGTGGCTCTGCCCTGGCCAGCAATTCACGTTCGCGAGAGGGGCGGTAGGTTTCGCTGGCGACCAGGCCGGACTGCTTCACGGCTTTCACCGTGTCGGTGGGAATGGCGGTCAGCGGGAACTGAGACGTCAGGTCCAGGCTCGGCCGGGCCACTTGCAGCAGCTCCAGCAGGCGATACGAGCAGTTTTCGTCGAAGAAGAAGTAGTCGAACTGGATCTGCTTCAGCTCCCACACATGCTCGACCATACGTCCGGTTTCTTCGGGGGTCAGGTCCAGCTGGTATTCCCACAGGTCGCGGTTTTCCAGGCTGCGGTATTCGGACAGTTTTTCCTGGTAGGGCATCAGCGCGAACAGCCCCGGGTAGCCACCCATCAGGCCTTTCCAGGCGTACAGGATGCTGTTGTCGCTGCCTTCGATATAGGCACCGAAGTTGATGGCGTAGCTCAGCAGCGTGGTGTCGTCGCTGCGGGTGTTGGACTGGTCGATGCGCAGCAGGGTGTGCCCGAACATCGACGACGGGCTGTTCAGATAGGCTGCCGGGAAGATCAACGCGGCGCTGTGCGGGTCGATCGACTGGTACCAGGTCTTGAATTCCTGGCAGTCCGGTTGTGGCAAGTCTTGCAGGTCGAGCTGTTCGCGCAGCCAGCGGGTGCGCGCGGGGAATACGCACTGGGCGTGCTTGTCACCGAGGCTGGCCGGGGCATACAGCGCAGCGACCGTAGCCTTGAGTTCCTGGTCCGGATGGTGCGCGCCATCTTCGGCGAGGAAGAACGCATCATCGTCCACATAGCTGCGCCAGCCGCCGAGCTTGGCGGTTTCGTAATGTCCAATGGCGAGCCAGTAAGGGGTATTGGCCAATTGCTGGAGACGGCCTGGATCCAGCAGGGGGGCGGCATGAACAGGGGCGCAGGCACACAGCGCCAGGGCAGCGAGGCGTTTGAGCATATCGGGCAACTACTTCTTGACGATGCCGAAAAAGGCGAAACCCGCCCCGGGTGGGGCGGGAGCAGCTGTGCTTAGGCCTCGGTAGCGTATTTGGCCAGGCGGGGGTCGCTCTTCAGAACGGCCAGGGTGTTGCTGTGGACAGTTTCGGCAGTGACGTCGGCGCTGCTGAAGATCTGGTTGAAGTGCTGGTGGGTGACCGAGTTGAAGTAGCTGCGGTCCTCCGGTGCTACGCCGAGAACGACGGCATAGGTGGTCAGTGCTTCGCCCTGGCCCATGGCCATGTCTTCGGAAAGCTCGTTCATCATGCCGTTCATGGCGAACCAGGACTTGCCGCCGTAGGTCAGCGAAGCCTTGGTCGAGCAGCCGTTGGTGCCGGAGGTCATGCCGAAGGTGGCGTTACCGGAGGTGCCGTTGGTGGTAGAAGCCAGGAAGTGTGCCGGCGTGCCGCGCTGGCCTTCGAACAGCATGTTGCCCCAGCCGCAGTTCGGGCCGCCAGGCGCTTCGGCCATGGCGTTCAGCGAGACCACGGTGAACAGAGTACCCAGAAGAATCCGTTTCATAGCATTTGTTCTCTTTGTCTTAACCAAGGGTCAGGGTTTCTGGCAACTCGGTTGCCAGGTCGGGAAAGCGTTTCACCCACCCGCGCAGCTTGGAGTTTAGGCACGATCTAAAGGTTGCGTTGTTGATTGCGAAAAATTTGCTGTCACAAGACTGCACCGGCTGCGACATAAAGTCCTGTGGAGCCTTGCAAGGCGCGCGCGGGCAGCGCCAGAATGCTGCGTATCTGCCCGCCGAAGTAAGGAAACCCAATGCCCGATCCTGTCGCTGCGCGCCTGCGTCTTGCGCCTGAAGCCCTGACCCGGCGTTTCTCCCCCGAGCAGTTTGCTTTTACCCATACCGACGATCTGGAGCCGTTTCGCGGAGTTCTGGGCCAGGAACGTGCTGTCGAGGCCCTGCAGTTTGGCGTGGCCATGCCGCGTCCTGGTTACAATGTGTATGTGATGGGCGAGCCCGGCACCGGGCGCTTCTCGTTCGTCAAGCGCTACCTCAAGGCCGAGGGCAAGCGCCAGCAGACCCCGGCCGACTGGGTCTACGTCAACCACTTCGACGACACCCGTGAACCACGCGCACTGGAGCTGCCGTCCGGAAGCGCCGCCGAGTTCATCAGCGACATGGGCGGATTGATCGACAACCTGCTGTCGACGTTCCCGGCGGTGTTCGAACACCCGTCCTACCAGCAGAAGAAGGGCGCCATCGACCGCGCTTTCAACCAGCGTTATGACCGCGCTCTGGATGTGATCGAGCGCGCGTCGCTGGAAAAGGACGTGGCCTTGTACCGCGATGCCAGCAACGTCGCCTTCACGCCGATGGCGGATGGCAAGGCGCTGGATGAAGCTGAATTTGCCCAATTGCCGGAAGAGGTGCGCGAGCAGTTCCACGAGGACATTGCCCTGCTTGAGGAGCGCCTTAACGAAGAGCTGGCCAGCCTGCCGCAATGGAAGCGCGAATCGAACAACCAGCTGCGCCAGCTCAACGAAGAAACCATCACCCTGGCGCTGCAGCCGTTGCTGGCGCCGCTGTCGGAAAAGTACGCCGAAAACGCGGCGGTTTGCGCCTACCTGCAATCGGTGCAGTTGAACCTGTTGCGTACGTTGGTCGAGCAACTGGTCGATGACAGCAAGTCCGACGCCGTGGCCCGCAAGCTGCTCGAAGAGCAGTACGCGCCCAGCCTGGTGGTGGGCCATCACGCTGACGGTGGTGCGCCGGTAGTGTTCGAGCCGCACCCGACCTACGACAATCTGTTTGGCCGTATCGAATACAGCACCGACCAAGGTGCGCTGTATACCTCCTATCGCCAATTGCGCCCAGGCGCGCTGCACCGGGCCAACGGCGGCTTCCTGATTCTGGAAGCCGAGAAAATGCTGGGTGAGCCGTTCGTATGGGACGCGCTCAAGCGTGCGCTGCAGTCGCGCAAGCTGAAGATGGAGTCGCCGATCGGTGAGCTGGGCCGTGTTGCCACTGTCAGCCTGCAGCCGCAGGTGATTCCGCTGAACGTCAAGCTGGTGATCATCGGCTCGCGCCAGCTGTACTACGCACTGCAGGACCACGACCCGGACTTCCAGGAGATGTTCCGCGTGCTGGTGGACTTCGATGAAGACATGCCGATGGTCGACGAGAACCTGGAGCAGTTCGCCCAGCTGTTGCGCACCCGCACCAACGAAGAGGGCATGGCACCGCTGACCAGTGACGCGGTGGCGCGTCTGGCCACCTACAGTGCTCGTCTGGCCGAAAACCAGTCGCGCCTGTCGGCGCGTATCGGCGACCTGTTCCAGCTGGTCAGCGAGGCTGATTTCATTCGCCAGCTGGCCAGTGACGAAATGACCGACGCAGGCCACATCGAGCGTGCGCTCAAGGCCAAGGCCACCCGTACCGGCCGTGTGTCGCAACGGGTGCTGGACGACATGCTCGCCGGCATCATCCTGATTGACACAGAAGGCGCGGCCATCGGCAAGTGCAACGGGCTGACCGTGCTGGAAGTGGGTGACTCGGCGTTCGGCATGCCCGCGCGTATTTCGGCCACCGTCTACCCCGGCGGCAGCGGTATTGTCGATATCGAGCGTGAGGTCAACCTTGGCCAGCCGATCCACTCCAAAGGGGTGATGATCCTCACCGGTTACCTGGGCAGCCGCTATGCCCAGGAGTTCCCGCTGGCGATCTCTGCAAGCATCGCCCTGGAGCAGTCCTACGGCTACGTGGACGGCGACAGCGCCTCGCTGGGCGAAGCCTGCACGCTGATCTCGGCCTTGTCGCGTACGCCGCTCAAGCAGTGCTTCGCCATCACAGGTTCCATCAACCAGTTCGGTGAAGTGCAGGCGGTGGGTGGGGTGAACGAGAAGATCGAGGGCTTCTTCCGCCTCTGCGAGGCGCGTGGCCTGACCGGCGAGCAGGGGGTGATCATTCCGCGTGCCAACGTCGCCACCCTGATGCTTGACGAGCGCGTGTTGCAGGCGGTGGAGAACGGCATGTTCCACGTCTACGCGGTCAGCCAGGCTGATGAGGCGCTGAGCCTGCTGGTGGGCGAGGAGGCCGGGGTACTCGACGACAAGGGGCTGTTCACTGAGGGCAGCGTCAATGCCCGAGTGGTGGAGCGCCTGCGTGAAATTGCCGAGATGATCAGCGAGGAAGACATCGAGAAGGCAGAAAAGGAACGCCTGGAAGAGGTGATTGCCCAGGCCAAACCGGCCTGAGTCAATAAACTGGCGCTGGCGGCGATATGCTACCGTTCAGCGCCAGTTTTCCATCTTTCTGATCGGTTCCTCTATGCTGGAACTTAAGGACGGTACAGCGTTCAGGATGGAAACAGCCTGAGGGTTTCGGGCTGAACAAGGCTCATTGGAGGGGACGCGGCCATGCGCAACCTCAGCCTCACACGCCAGTGCCTGGGCCTGGTGACCCGTATCGAATGCAGCATCCGCCCGCTGGCCGGTGACAACGGCATGTGGACGTTGCTGTTCGCCGCCGGCATGGCCGGTGAACAACCCTCCGCGATCAAGGCGCAGGGCCCGTTTCATGGGCCACTGGTGGCCGAATCGGTGCTTAATGCCATCGTCGACAGCCTGACCCTGCATGGGTACCAAGTGGCCGAGGACCCGCAGATCTGGTGTCTGCATTTGCAGGCGCAGTTGCGGCGGATCAATGGTGAGCGGTGTCGCAACCTGGGGGATTACCAGTTTCATCCAGAGACCTAAAGAATGCCGGGGCCGCTTTGCGGCCCATCGCGACACAAGGCCGCTCCCACAGGTACAGCATCGGCTTGCTGTGGGAGTGTGGCCTTGTGTCGCGATCAGGCTGCGGAGCAGCCCCCGGGCTTTTGCTGTAACAGGTGGCTGGCTATACTCGCCGTCGCTTTTTTAGTCACCTGATGAGTCCTGAACTTCATGGAACGTATCCTCGAAAACGCGATGTATGCCTCGCGCTGGCTGCTCGCACCGATCTACTTCGGCTTGTCCCTCGGCCTGCTGGCCCTGGCGCTGAAATTCTTCCAGGAAGTGGTCCACGTCCTGCCCAACGTCTTTGCCCTCAGCGAAGCCGACCTGATCCTGGTGATCCTGTCGCTGATCGACATGTCGCTGGTCGGTGGCCTGCTGGTGATGGTGATGATTTCCGGTTACGAGAACTTCGTCTCGCAGCTGGACATCGATGAAAGCAAGGAAAAGCTCAACTGGCTGGGCAAGATGGACTCCTCGTCGCTGAAGATGAAGGTTGCCGCGTCGATCGTGGCGATTTCGTCCATTCACCTGCTGCGGGTGTTCATGGATGCGCAGAACATCTCCACCGATTACCTGATGTGGTACGTGATCATCCACATGACCTTCGTGGTCTCGGCGTTCTGCATGGGCTACCTGGACAAGCTGACCAAGCACTGAGTCCGCTTGCTGCTTACACCGCCCGGCCGTTGCCAAACGGACGGGCGGTGTCGTTTCTGGCTTGTGCTTTTAGCCGGTCTGTACAAAAAATGAGCTCTCATGCGTGGTTCCCATCGCGAGGTGCTCTCATGAACCTGCATCAGCTCAATACCGAGGCCAGGGCTGGCCATGTCGACGAACTGAACCTGATCGCCATCGAAGGCGGTGACTACCTGCTCGAGGCCCGGGTCAAAGGCCATCCTCACCCCCTGTCCGATACCCGTGGTGAACGCTTGCGCGTGCACTCGGTGGAGGATGCGCGCAAGTTGCTGCAAACCATCCCCATGGTCTCGATGAACCTGGTGCACTGGTCGGTGCAGGACGAAATGTGCGGCATGGGTACGCACCCGGAAGAAGACCTGAAGGTGCCGATTTCCCAGCGTTCGGCCTGGTAGCTGCTCGCAGCGCACCAGTGTGCTAGGCTGCTCGCCCTTTTTATCAAGGGCGCGGCTGCATTGCGCCCTGCAGTGGAGCACGACAATGTCCGAACTCAACCTGTCTACCGACGAAACGCGCGTCAGCTACGGTATCGGCCGTCAGCTGGGCGGCCAGCTGCGCGACAACCCGCCACCAGGCGTTAACCTGGAAGCCATCCTGGCCGGCCTGACCGACGCCTTCAACGGTGCCGACAGCCGCGTCAGCGAAGCCGACCTGTCGGCCAGCTTCAAGGTCATCCGCGAGGTGATGCAAGCCGAAGCTGCAGCCAAGGCCGAAGCCGCCGCTGCTGCTGGCAAGGAGTTCCTGGTCGAGAACGCCAAGCGTGAAGGCATCACCACGCTGGCTTCGGGCCTGCAGTTCGAAGTGCTGACCGCTGGCGAAGGCGCCAAGCCGACCCGCGAAGACAACGTGCGTACGCACTACCACGGCACCCTGATCGACGGCACCGTGTTCGACAGCTCCTACGAGCGTGGCCAGCCGGCTGAATTCCCGGTAGGCGGCGTGATCGCTGGCTGGACCGAAGCCCTGCAGCTGATGAACGCTGGCAGCAAATGGCGCCTGTACGTGCCAAGCGAGCTGGCTTACGGCGCCCAAGGCGTTGGCAGCATCCCGCCGCACAGCGTACTGGTGTTCGACGTCGAGTTGCTCGACGTTCTGTAATGCCCTAGAGGCCGGCCCTGCCGGCCTCAATTCCAGTCTGTCCCCCCAGGGCGCAACGCCCGCGCATAGCAGAACAGAAACAGATTCCGTACCAGTTCCTTGAGCACCCCCGGCTCACTCGAATTCAGCCCGCTCATGTCCAGGTCACCCTGGTCACGCAGTTCGTCGAGGGCTTCTTCTTCAAGCACCGCGCACACTTCGCCGGTTTCCCGATGAAGAATGCGCAGGTAGGGGTGAGGGCGTTCCAGCCAGGCGTCGATCAGGTAAGTCATGGCTATTCTCCTTGGACATCAATTCCAATGAGAATAATTCTTATTACCAGAATAGCAAGCGCCAATTGGCGTTTTTTTGCCTGATCAAACTTTGCGGACGAACTCGGACTTCAGCTTCATGGCGCCGATGCCGTCGATTTTGCAGTCGATGTCGTGGTCGCCGTCGCACAGGCGGATGTTCTTGACCTTGGTGCCAACCTTGACCACCAGGGACGAACCCTTGACCTTGAGGTCCTTGATCACGGTGACGGTGTCACCGTCTTGCAGGATGTTGCCGACCGAATCTTTCTTCACCACATCGTCGCTGGCCGCCTCGGCATCGCCGCTGGCCGACCACTCATGGGCGCATTCAGGGCAGATCAGCTGAGTGCCATCCTCATAGGTGTATTCGGAGTTGCATTTTGGGCAGGGTGGCAGAGTGCTCACTTCGGTTCCTCAAACAAACAGACGGGCGGTTAAAAGCCCACATTGTAAAAGGTAATTTCCCGGAAGTGATTATGTCCGGACAAAAAGCATCGCGGGCAAGCCGGCTCCCACAAATGGTGTAGGAGCGGGCTTGCCCGCGAATGAAGGCGACTCGGTCTGTCAGTGCGTACGCGCGACCGCAAACTCGCTCAGTTCAACCAGCGCATCCCGGTATTCACTGGCAGGCAGCACTTCGAGGCAGGCGATGGCGCGTTTCACGTAATCGCGCGCCAGCTCGGCGGTGTACTGCAGCGCGCCCGACTCTTCGACCGCGACGCGAATCTGTTCCAGATCTTCCAGGCCACCCTTCTGGATCGCCTGGCGTACCAGTGCCGCCTGTTCGGCAGTGCCTTCGCGCATGGTGTAGATCAGTGGCAGGGTAGGTTTGCCCTCTGCCAGGTCGTCACCGACGTTCTTGCCCAGGGTCTGCGAGTCACCCTTGTAGTCCAGCAGGTCGTCGACCAGTTGGAAGGCCACGCCCAGATGGTCGCCAAAGGTACGCAGGGCTTCGCGCTGCTCGTCGGTGGCCTGGGCCAGTGCCGCAGCACTGTGGGTAGACGCTTCGAACAGCATCGCCGTCTTGCCGCGAATGACCTCCATGTAGACTTCCTCGGTGGTGCTGGCGTCGCGTACGCGCGACAGTTGCAGCACTTCACCTTCGGCAATCACCCGGGTGGCCTTGGACAGAATCTGCATGACCGGCATCGAGCCCAGTTCGACCATCATTTCGAACGAGCGCGAATAAAGGAAGTCGCCCACCAGCACGCTCGGCGCGTTGCCCCACAGGGCATTGGCAGTAGAGCGGCCACGGCGCATGCCGGACATGTCGACCACGTCGTCGTGCAGCAGGGTGGCGGTGTGCAGGAACTCGATGGTGGCGGCCAGCAGGCGCAGGTCGTCGCCTTCGCGGCCCAGGGCCTTGCCACACAGCAGTACCAGCAGGGGACGCAGGCGCTTGCCACCGGCGGACGTGATATAGTCGCCGATCTTCGATACCAGCGGCACGCGCGAGGTCAGCTGCTTCTTGATGATCTCGTCGACGGCGCTGAAATCATCAGCCACCGCGCGGTAGAAGGTTTGGGGTTGCATCGGCTGCTCCAGTGAGGTTGCGCGGCATGCTAGGTCGCAGGTCCCGGTGTGTCAAGGCGCGGTGCCCGCAGGCCGGGGGCGGCACTTGCAAGCAAAACCGCGGTTGCGTACAATCGCGCACCCTAACTTCCTGGGCAGCACCTGCCTTACGCAATTGCGCCGGGCCGTTCCAGCCCTGTGCAGCCATGCCAGCCAATACTCATCATATAAAGCGCTGGGGTGAGCAGGATTATCGGAGAAATACCATGTCTTACGCAGTAATCGTTACCGGCGGCAAGCAGTACAAAGTCGCTGAAGGTGAATTCCTCAAGATCGAAAAACTGGAAGTCGCCACTGGCGAATCCGTGACCTTCGATCGCGTTCTGCTGGTCGCCAACGGTGAAGAAGTCACCATCGGTGCTCCAGTTGTTGCTGGCGCTAAAGTAGTGGCCGAAGTCGTTTCGCAAGGCCGCCACGACAAGGTTCGCATCATCAAGTTCCGTCGTCGTAAGCACCACATGAAGCGTATGGGCCACCGCCAGTGGTTCACCGAGATCAAAATCACCGGCATCCAGGCTTAATCCCCTAGATCCCCTGAATTTATTTGGAGAATTGAACCATGGCTCACAAGAAGGCTGGTGGTAGTACTCGTAACGGTCGCGACTCAGAATCTAAACGCCTTGGCGTGAAGATGTATGGCGGCCAGGTTATCAAGCCAGGCAACATCATCGTCCGTCAGCGCGGTACCGAATTCCACGCTGGCTACGGCGTTGGCATGGGCAAGGACCACACCTTGTTCGCCAAGATCGAAGGCGTGATCAAGTTCGAGAAGAAAGGCGAGTTCATGCGCCGTTACGTGAGCATCGTCGCCGCTTAATCGCGACGTCGCTCCAGAAGCCCCGTCATGCGACGGGGCTTTTTCGTTTGTGGTGAGCCTCTTGCAAAGCTGTTTGTCTGGGTTGCCGGCGTTGGTTTCTACGGTCGTACGGGGCCGCCGCGCTCATTTTTGCAAGAGCCTCATGTTTTTGAGTCATTCAGCTCGTCTACCGACGAGAGGCGGTTTTAATGAAGTTTGTTGACGAAGTATCCATTCGGGTCAAGGCCGGTGACGGTGGCAACGGTTGCATGAGCTTCCGTCGCGAGAAGTTCATCGAGAACGGCGGCCCTAACGGCGGTGACGGCGGTGACGGTGGCTCGGTGTACATGATTGCCGACGAAAACCTGAACACCCTGGTCGACTACCGCTACACCCGTCACCATGAAGCCCAGCGTGGCTCCAACGGCGGTAGCACCGACTGCACCGGCAAGAAGGGTGAAGACCTGTTCCTGCGCGTGCCGGTCGGCACCACCGTGATCGATGCTTCCACACAGGAAGTGATCGGTGACCTGGTCACCCCCGGCCAGAAGCTGATGGTCGCGCAAGGTGGCTGGCACGGGCTGGGCAACACCCGTTTCAAGTCGAGCACCAACCGTGCACCGCGCCAGACCACCCCAGGCAAACCGGGTGAGCAGCGTGACCTGAAGATGGAAATGAAGGTGTTGGCCGACGTCGGCCTGCTGGGCTTGCCGAACGCTGGCAAGAGTACCTTCATCCGTTCGGTCTCGGCCGCCAAGCCGAAAGTCGCCGACTACCCGTTCACTACCCTGGTGCCAAACCTGGGCGTGGTCAGCGTCGACCGCTGGAAGAGCTTCGTCATCGCCGACATCCCCGGCCTGATCGAAGGCGCTTCCGAAGGTGCCGGCCTGGGTATCCGCTTCCTCAAGCACCTGGCGCGTACGCGCGTGCTGCTGCACCTGGTGGACATCGCGCCGCTGGACGAAAGCAGCCCGGCCGATGCCGCCGAAGTCATCGTCAACGAGCTGACCCGCTTCAGCCCGTCGCTGGCCGAGCGTGAGCGCTGGCTGGTGCTGAACAAGGCCGATATGGTCATGGACGACGAGCGCGACGAGCGTGTGCAGGAAGTGATCGACCGTCTGGAGTGGGAAGGCCCGGTCTACGTGATCTCGGCTATTTCCAAGCAGGGCACCGACAAGCTCAGCCACGACCTGATGCGCTACCTCGAAGACCGCGCCGACCGCCTGGCCAACGACCCGGCCTACGCCGAAGAGCTGGCTGACCTTGACCAGCGCATCGAAGACGAAGCCCGTGCCCAGCTGCAGGCCCTGGACGACGCTCGTACCCTGCGCCGTACCGGCGTCAAGAGCGTGCACGACATCGGCGACGATGACGGTTGGGACGATGATTTCGAGGACGACGAAGACGGTCCGGAAATCATTTACGTGCGCGACTGATCGGTTGCAGTACACTAAACGCCGCTCTCTGGAGCGGCGTTTTTGTATCCACGGTATCTACAGATTCGACATAGGTTGGAAGAAGATGCGAAGCAAGGTGACGGGCGCCAAGCGCTGGGTCGTTAAGATTGGCAGTGCTCTGCTGACCGCCGATGGCAAGGGCCTCGACCGCGGTGCAATGGCCGTTTGGGTCGAGCAGATGGTCGCGCTGCGTGAGGCAGGCGTGGAGTTGGTACTGGTCTCCTCCGGGGCCGTGGCTGCCGGCATGAGCCAGCTGGGCTGGACCAAGCGACCGAGTGCGATGAACGAGCTGCAGGCGGCTGCCTCGCTCGGCCAGATGCGCCTGGTGCAGGCCTGGGAGTCGAGCTTCGGGGAGCACGGGAAGCACACCGCGCAGATCCTGCTGACCCATGACGACCTGTCCGACCGCAAGCGTTACCTGAATGCCCGCAGCACCCTGCGCACCTTGGTCGATCTGGGCGTGGTGCCGGTGATCAACGAAAACGACACCGTGGTCACCGACGAGATCCGCTTCGGCGACAACGACACCCTGGCGGCGCTGGTGGCCAACCTGGTCGAGGCCGACCTGCTGGTGATCCTCACCGACCGCGATGGTATGTTCGATGCCGACCCGCGCAACAACCCCGAAGCGCAGTTGATCTACGAAGCCCGTGCCGACGACCCCTCGCTGGATGCCGTGGCCGGTGGTACCGGTGGTGCCCTGGGCCGTGGCGGCATGCAGACCAAGCTGCGTGCGGCGCGCCTGGCTGCCCGTTCCGGTGCCCACACCATCATTATCGGTGGCCGCATCGAGCGCGTGCTGGACCGCCTGAAGGCGGGCGAGCGCCTGGGCACCTTGCTGTCGCCCGAGCGCGGCATGCTCGCGGCGCGCAAGCAGTGGTTGGCCGGTCACCTGCAAACCCGTGGCACCCTGGTGCTGGATGCCGGTGCCGTGCAAGCGCTGCGTCAGGCCAACAAGAGCTTGCTGCCGGTTGGCGTGAAGACAGTGCAGGGCAGCTTCCGTCGTGGCGAAATGGTGGTGTGCGTCGGCCCGGACGGTGTTGAAGTGGCTCGCGGCCTGGCCAACTACAGCGCCCTGGAGGCGCAGAAGATCATTGGTCAGTCGTCCGAAGCCATCGAGTCGATCCTTGGCTATAGCGCCGAGCCGGAACTTGTACACCGCGACAACCTGGTGCTGGTATGAGCCTGCTGAAGAGCGTAATCGCGGTGGCAGCGTGCGTGCTGCCGATGTTGGCTGGCGCCGAAGAGGTCGGCCAGGTGTCCACCGTGTTCAAGTTCCTCGGGCCGAACGATCGCATTGTGGTCGAGGCGTTCGATGACCCTAAGGTTGAGGGCGTGACGTGCTACCTGTCACGTGCCAAGACTGGCGGAGTGAAGGGGGGCTTGGGGCTGGCCGAGGACCGGGCGGAGGCATCGATTGCCTGTCGTCAGGTCGGGCCGATCAACTTCAAGGGTGAGCTCAAAGATGGCGAGGAAGTGTTCAAGGAGCGCACCTCGCTGGTGTTCAAGACCATGCAGGTGGTGCGTTTTCTCGACAAGAAGCGCAACACGCTGGTGTACCTGGTGTACAGCGACCGCATGATCGAAGGCAGCCCGCAGAATGCGGTGACTGCCATTCCGATCCTGCCTTGGGCTCATTGATAGCCCGCTCCTACATACGCTCGGTGGTTGGACACAGGCCGTCGTACGCATCGGTGGTTGGGCGCAGGCCGGCGTAGGAGCGGGTTCACCCGCGAAAGGGCCGCAACGCGGCCCCGGCTATCTCAGGCCAGCTCCTCGGCCTGATCCTCACGCACAACCGCCTTCACTTCATCCAGCCGGCTGATGAACTTCCAGTCCGCCTCGTCGATGTAGATGCCGTTCGGCCCGCTGCCACCTTCCAGGTCGATCGCAACGTGCGCCGAGACCTGTGGTTTCACACTCGCCAGGATCGGCACGAAGCCCAGTTGCTGGCTGGTCTCCAGCAGTGCCGCCTGGTTGCGTTCGTCGATGTCTGCCGCTTCGTCCAGGTAGTACGGCAGGCGAATGCGCCCGGCCAGGTCACGGTCCATCAGGTGCAGCAACAGGTACATGTTGGTCAGCGCCTTGATGGTCATGGTGGTGCCGTTGGACGCCGCACCGTCGATGTCGGCGTGGATGATCGGCTGGCCATTGACCTTGGTGATCTCGAACGCCAGCTCGAACAGGTCCTTCAGGCCCAGCTGGTTGTGGTTGGCCGCCACCAGCCGTGCCAGGTACTCCTTGGCCTCTTCGTTCTTGTTGTCCTGATCGGCACTCTGGGTCAGATCGAAGACCGACAGGGTTTCGCCTTCTTCGTACTGGCCGGCACTGTGGATAATCTGGTCGATGTGCTTGAGCGCTTCCTTGTTCGGCGCCAGTACCACGCGGAAGCTTTCCAGGTTGGACACCTGGCGCTTGTTGATCTCGCGGTTGAACAGGGCCAGCTGGTGCTCAAGGCTGTCGTAGTCGCTGCGGATGTTGCGCAGGGTTCGGGCGATGTCGGTGACCGCAGCGCGGCGTGCCTTGGCCAAGGTCAGGGCTTCGTCGGTACGGTGCGCGTAGGCGTTCACCAGCAGTTGCAGGCGGCGTTCCATGTCGTCTTCGCTGTCGAACTTGGCCACGCCTTTGAGGCGCACCTGGGCGTACAGCGCCTCGATCTGGTTGTCCACCCGCTGCAGGCCTTGCCAGCTGTCCTGGTAGTCATTGAGCAGCGGCAGCAGGTTGTCCATCGAGTCGTCGATGGCTTCCATGTATGGCGTGCCGTAGGGCAGGTCGGCCGGCAGCAGCTGGCGACGGCGCAGGGCGTCTTCCAGGGTGCGCTGCTTGGACTCGAGGTCGCCGAGCTGACGGCCGACCAGTTGCAACTTGGCTGACAGCTGCTGGACGCGCTCGGTGAAGGCGTCGCTGGAGCGCTTGAGTTCGTCCTGGGCCGCTTCCAGCTGCGAGAGCTGTTCCAGCTTCTCGGGCTCTTCGGCGGTGAGGGTTTGGCTACGGCGGAAGTCTTCCAGCGCCTTCTGCGCGTCCAGCACTTCCTGGTACAGGGTTTCGGTCTGCGCTTTGGACGCGGAGCGGTCGGCGGCCACGGCCTGCTGGGTCTTGAGCTGCTTGAGTTCTTTTTCCAGGCGCTCTTTCTGGTCGCGCAGTGCGGCGCGGTCGGCCAGGGCCTGCAGGGCCGGTGGGTCGATGTGGGTCAGGTCAATGGCCAGGCCCGGGGCCTCGAAGCGCTCGCCCTTGAAGCCGTCGAGCACCGCTTCCAGCGATTTTACCCACAGGTCGCTGTCGTCCAGCTCGATACCGCGGTCGCCCAGCGGCAGGCTGAACAGCGCGCCGTTGAACAGGCGCATCAAGCGGTCGACGTCCTGCTGCGAGAACTCTTCGCGCAGGCGGGCATAGCTGTTGTTGTCAGCGTGATCCAGCTGCTGCTTGACCTGCTTCAGGCGTTTTTCCAGGTCGCGTACGCGCTCGTCGAGGTCTTCGGCACTGAACTGCCGTGACTGGGCCAGCGCGCCGGCCAGCTCGTCGTGGGCATCTTTGGCTGCCAGCAGTTGCTGCTCCAGTACCTTGACGTCATCGACCAGCGCAAAGCGGTGCTTGAGCACCGACAGCTCGCCTAGCCAGCGCTGGATACCGGTAATTTCACGCTCCAGGCGCATCAGCTCCTGGGTGCCGCCGCGCTGGTCGTTCTGCAGGCGGTCCTGCTCGCCACGGTAGTGCTCGGACTGGATGACCAGCTCTTCCTTGCGCGCCATGGCGTATTCCTGCCAGGTGCCCAGCAGGGTGTCGAGCACAGGCGAAATGCGGTGCAGCTTGCCACGCAGGATGTCGCGCTGGGCCACGCCACCGGCCAGGGCCTCGACCAACGGGCCGGCAGCCACCAGGGCGTTGTAGTCCTGCTCCATGCGGCGTACGTCGCGGAAGGCTTCCTCGCACGCAGCGATGTAGTCGACGCTGCCCGAGCGCAGGCTGTGCTCGAAGGCGTCGAGGAACAGCTGCTTGAGCTTGGCGGCGGTGATCTCACGCATGTGCAGCAGGTTGATGAACAGCGCGCGGAAGGTTTTCAGGCTTTGCTCGCTGGTGGAGCGCAGCGGGATCATGGTCAGGTCCAGCGGCACCGAAGTGTGTCCGCCCACCAGCAGCCGGCGCAGTTCGTCCGGCTTCAGTTCGTAAGCCTTGATCCCCAGGCGTTCAAGGTTGGTGAACAGCTCTTTCTGACGCAGGCAGGTGTCGTTCTTCTGGTAGTGGGCCAGGTCCAGTTCGCCCTTGTAGGCGAAGAACTGGTGGCCGAAACCGCCACCCGGGCCGCGCCCGACCACACCAATCACGTGCGTGCCGTGGGGCAGGCTCAGTTCGCAAAGAATGTACGACGTGTCGCTGGCGAAGTAGAAGCGGCGCGATTGCTCAAGGCTGTACTTGCCGAAACTCATGTCCGACATACGTGCCAAGATCGGGAACTGCAGGGCATTGATCGAAGCCGATTTACCCAGGTTGTTGGCGCCGTATACCGACAGCGGGTGCTCCAGCGGGAACAGGCCAAGGCTGTAGCCGGCGGTGTTGAGCAATGCGAAGCGGCGGATGCCGTAGCGTTCCTGGCTCATGCGTCAATCTCCTGTTGCTCTTCGCGGATGGCCCGGGCCAAGGCGTCCTCTTCGCTTTCCTCGCCCTGGAAAGGCGTGAGGTCGAGCGGGTCGTCGGTACGGTTGAGTTCTTCGGCGCTTTCTTCCTCGACCAGTACCGGGGTCGGCAGCGGCAGGGCGCTGTGCAGGGTGGCGGCCAGGTCGCGGTCCTGCTGCACCGAAAGGCACACATCGAGGAAGCGATGCATGGGCGGCAGGAAGCGGTAGATGCCGCCTTCCTCATGGGCGAAGCCGAGTTGGGTCATGCGGCGCAGGATTTTTTCTTCCAGCTCGTCCACGGTCTGCACTTCGGCCTGCAGGAACAGGTCGCGGTACTTGTCCAGCAGCGAGGGCAGTTCGTCGCGACCGATGCTGCCGCCATCGAGCACGGCCATCGGGTCGCGGCCCTGGTCAGCAAGGTGCTCGACCAGGATGAAGGTGAACAGCGACAGGCGCTGCGCGGTCTTGTTGACCTGCGCGGCGGTCATGTCGGGCACGAAGTAATAGAAGCCACGGGTATCGCACACCAGCTCGAAGCCCAGGGCCTTGAACAGGGTGCGGTACTGGTCCTGGAAGTTCGACAGCTGGGCGTACAGCTCAGGGTCGCGCCGGCTGACGTGGAAGCCTTTGAACAGCTCGCGGAAGATCGGCGCGAGCTGGGACAGTTCGGAAAGATCAAGATGCATGGGCTGGGCTCGCGTTGGGTTCGGTAGGCGCGCTAGGGGCGTCTTCGCGGCTGGAGGTCAGGGCGAACGAATGCAGGCTGACCAAATGTTCCTGAGTGGTGTATTCGCGGCGGTCGAGGCGTTCGCGCTTGAAGCGCTTTTCCCGCGACAGGCGCGAGAACCAGTACAGCAGCTCGTCGGTGGCGCCTTCGGGCTCCTGCTCCAGCAGCCAGACCATCAAGTCGGGCAGTGGCAGGGCCTGTTCGCAGCGTTCGGCCATTTCCTTGACCGTGCGCGGGGCACGGGGCAAGGCGCCGGACTGGGTCTTGTGGGCTTTGGGGAAGCGCGCCGGTTTGGGCTCGAAGCGGGCCAGTGCGTAAACGTAGGCCTCGACCTGGCTGGCACTGCCAAGGAAGGTGCTTTGCGGGCGGGTGAACATCGGCATGGCCGCCTGCGGCACGGCATCGATGCCCTTGCGCCGGATCACCGACAGGGCCAGTGCAGCGCCGCGGGTCACGGCGTTGTGGCGGCGGGCTTCTTCGCGCAGCGGCAGCAGCAGTTCGCGGGCGTGGCGCAGGGTCAACTGGGCGCTGGTCTGCATTTCCAGAATGCGCGCGTGGGTGCGCAGCAGCATGTCGTCGTCGACCAGGTGGCCCAGGCGCGCCTGTTCGCCCAGCAGTTTCAGCAGCACGGTCTCGACCTTGCGTACACCCTGCTCGAAGGCGCCGTCGGCGTTGACCAGCTGGATCATCGGCTCGACGTATTCATCCCAGGTGGCCAGCACTTCGGCATAACGCTGGCGCAGCGGGATCTGGCGGTTGCTGGTCTTGGCCCGTTCGGCCACGGCCACCAGTGCCTGCTCGTCGTTGTCGAGCTTTTTCAGCACATCGCGCACACGCATGTCGAGCAGGCGCAACTGGCGTGCCAGGTCGTCGCTGTCGCGGTTGTCGAAGGCATCCTGGATGTGCCCGGCCAGGCGCTCCAGGTGGCGCAAGTAGGCTTCGATCTCCAGGCACAGGCCCAGCCGGTGTTCGCGGCGCAGGTAGGCGAGGAAGTCGTGGATCTGCGCGTTGAGCTCGAAACGGTTCGGGCTCTTGGCCACCGGGACCAGGATATCCAGGCGGATCCAGACGTCGAGTAGCTGGGTGATGTCCTGCGGGGTGCTTTCGAGCTGCTGGCGGGCCACATGCTGGCGCAGTTCGACCAGGCTCAGGGTGCCCTGGTCGAAACGCTCGCACAGCGGCTCGATCAGGGCCCAGTGTTCGGCTAGGGCGCGCAGGACGCGCTTGGGTTCGATCATTGGCTTCGACTCGTTGCCAAGAAAAAGGGGGGATTGTACTGCATTCGCGGGGGTGGTTTTTACCCCTTGGTCTGTAATGAGAGATAACCATGGGATGTGCAGGTGTAAGGCGTTGTTCATGTGACGGCGCTCGGTCTGATAGGCGCTGCAAAAACCACGGCGTACACGTTAGAATGCCCAATTGCCTTCACCCCCTCGGATATCCGCCCCTTGCTGACCGAACCCCGTCGCCGCGCCTACCTTTCCGCCATGCAAGTGGTGCACTGGCTGCCGCGCGCCGAGCTGCCGTTCGCCGCACCGTCGCGGCCCGAGCTGCTGCTGCCGGTTGCGCCGGTCGAGGACATCGATTTCGAGGTCAGGCCGGCATCGGCCGCCAACGAAACGCCCGTCACCCCCCAGGCTCGCTCCGGCGAGCGGCCGAAAATCGAGATCCCGCGCCCGGGCAGTGTGCCTAAACCCGCCGTCAAGCCTGTCGAGGCACAAGAGCAGCCCGCTGCTCCGCGCCCGGCGCCGGTGCCGCCACCGCGCTTCTCGCTGCAGTTGTTGCGCGCCGGCAGTTGCCTGCTGCTGGTTGAACTGGCCACCGGTCAGCCGTTCCAGAGCCGCGATCCCTCCTATCTGCTGCTCAAGGACATGCTGCGCGCCGCTGGCCTGCCCGACGCCCCGCAGATCATCGGCGAGCCGGTGCGCTGGCCACTGCTGGTGCGCGGCAACATGGACCAGGGGCCGGAGGCTGCGCGCGATTTCGTCCAGGGCTTCGTTCAGGCGCGCCTGGAAGACGCCCCGTGTACCTGTCTGTGGCTGGTCGGCCTGCCGGCACTGCGTTTTGCCGCCAATGTCGACGCCGACGCCTATTACCAAACCCTGACGCTCGACAGCCTGGGCGACGCCTGGGCATTGCCGGGCCTTGAACTGTTGATGGACGAGCCGCAACGCAAGGCGGACGTCTGGAAAGCCATGCGCCAGCTGATGGCGCGCTGGAAGAGCGTTGAATGAGTGACTCGATCAGCTTCCGCCCAATGACCGAGGCGGATCTGGATGCCGTACTTAAGATCGAATATGCCGCATTCAGTCACCCCTGGACCCGTGGAATCTTTCAGGATGCGCTCAAGTCGTACGAAGTCTGGCTGATGTTCGATGGCCAGCAGCAAGTGGGCCATGGGGTGATCAACGTGATCATCGACGAAGCGCACCTGCTCAACATCACCGTAAAACCGGAAAACCAAGGCTGCGGCCTGGGCCTGCGCCTACTCGAGCACCTGATGGCCCGGGCCTATCAGCTCAATGGCCGCGAATGCTTTCTGGAAGTGCGCGCCAGCAACCAGTCGGCCTATCGTTTATACGAGCGTTACGGTTTCAACGAAATTGGCCGCCGCCGCGACTATTATCCGATTGCCGGCGGCCGTGAAGACGCCCTGGTGATGGCCTGTACCCTGTTCGAAGACTGACTTTGCAGGGGCGTACCCGGGCGCGCAGGCTTTGTTCTCGGCAGGGACGGATAAAGAATGAGACAACTGCTTTTGGCAGCGAGCCTGTGTATCGCAAGCGCTGCTCACGCTGACGAGCGCGACGTGTGGATGTTCGCCCAGTGGGCGGGTGATCATCAAACCCGCCCTTTCCGTGAAATGCTGGTAGATGCCCGGCTTTACGGTGTAGTGCCAATTCACCAGTTGCTGCGCTCGGCATCGGACTGGAAACTGTGCCACGCATCGCCTTTCGCCGTACCACCCCCCGGCAATTGGGCCGCTGTTCGCTCGACCCTCGCGTTGATCAAGGCACTCGACGATCAAGGCATCCTGCGCCAGTTCGAGGTGGTTTCGGCTTACCGTGAGCCGCGCCTGAATGCCTGTGCGGGCGGGGCGGCCAACAGTGCGCATACCCGCGCTTTCGCCGTCGATATACTGCTGCCGGCCTGGGCCGACCCCAATCCGCTGTGCCGTTTCTGGCAGCAACACGGCCAAGCCTGGAACATGGGGCTGGGCCGCTACCCATCAGGCCGCATTCATGTGGATACCGCCGGCTATCGCACCTGGGGTGGTGATGGCGGTGCAGGGTCGTCGTTTTGCGTCAAACCCAAATGAGCCAGGCAACCCCGGCATTCGTCCATTAGCCACTCTGCGAAGCGCTGGCACTTGCTGCTGTCGGCCAGAGGCTGTGGGCTAAGCAGGTGGTAGGCCGAGCCATCGCGCACAAAACCGTACGGCGCCTGCAACTGCCCGCTGTCGAGTTCGTCGCACACCATCAGGGCTGAGGCCATGGCCAGGCCCAGGCCGGCGTTGGCGGCCTGGATCGACAGGTAGAAATGCTCGTAGTCGCTGCGTTCGCAGTGCCGCGCCTGTTGGCCGCTCAGGCGCAGCCAGGTGGGCCAGGCAGCAGGGCGTGTGGTGCTGTGCAGCAGCCGTTGGCCATCGAGTCTGGCGCTGGCGGCGGGGTGGCACACCGGGCCGATCCATTCATCGCAGACCTTCTGGTTGAACAGCTGGTTATTCCAGTGGAAGTCGTCACGGCGGATGGCCATGTCGACCCCACTGCGGGCGAAGTCCAGCGGCCCGCCGGCAGCCACCAAGTGTAACTGCAGGTCGGGATGGGTGGCATGGAAGCGCGGCAGGCGCGGGATCAGCCAGCGCATGGCGATGGTCGGTTCGCAGGACAGCACAAGCACATTGTCGCGGACCTGGTGCTGCAAACGCTGCACGGCGCCTTCCAGCTGCTCGAAGATCGCCTGGGTGGTGCCATGCAGGGCGCGGCCGGCAGGGGTGAGGAAAATGGCCCTGTTGCGGCGTTCGAACAGTTCCACGCCAAGGCTTTCTTCCAGCAGGCGTATTTGGCGGCTGACCGCGCCGTGAGTGACGTGCAAGTGCTCGGCGGCGCGCACGAAGCTCTCGGTCTGGGCGGCAATGTCGAAGTAGCGGAAGGCGTTGAGTGGCGGCAGTTTCATGATATCCCTGTTCAGCTGTGCCGGCCTGTTCGCGGGTAAACCCGCTCCTACATGGTCACATATTTCCCTGGAGACGGGTTTACCCGCGAAGAGGCCAAGGCAAGCTGTACATATCTGTGAGCAAAACTATCAGATTCATCTCAGCATAAATCGATTTTTCCGCATCTGTAAGCGCTCGATAATCGGCGGTCTGTGCATTTCCATCGCCTATCGAGAGCCCTCAGCATGACCGAACTCATCGCCGTCGCCCTGTTCACCTTGCTCGCCGTCATCAGCCCTGGCGCCGATTTTGCCATGGTCACTCGCAGCAGTTATGCGCAGGGCCGCAAGGCCGGGCTGGCTGCCGCCATAGGTATCGCCCTGGGGGTGCAGGTGCATGTGTTGTACACGGTGTTGGGCATTGCCGTAATCATCAGCCAGAGCCCGACGCTGTTCTTCGTCATGAAAGTGCTGGGTGCGGGCTACCTGATTTACCTCGGGTACAAGTCATTGACCAACACCCGACGCATCAGCCTGGACGGGGTTGGCCAGTCTGCTGCCAGCGTACTGCAAGCGCTGCGCACCGGCTTTTTGACCAATGCCCTCAACCCCAAAACCATGTTGTTTGTCATCAGTGCCTTCACCCAGGTGGTGCAGCCTGGCAGCCCGCTGGCGTTGAACTTCGCCTACGGTGCGTTCATGTCCGTTGCCCATTGGCTATGGTTCAGCCTGGTGGCGGTATTTTTCTCCAGTACGGCATTGCGCAGGGCGATGATCGAGCGGCAAGTGCTGGTGGACCGGGCCATTGGTCTGGCATTGATCGGGCTTGGCCTGGCTGTGGCGGTGACCGGAATACGTTGAGGCGACGATAGCAGCGCCGAAACCTGTGATTCGGCAGCCCGGCTGCTGCTGGATGGGTTAGCGCGGGCACCAGCAACTTTTTCGCAGGCAAAGAAAAAGGGCTTACCTTGCGGTAAGCCCTTCGTCTTGTTTGGTGGCTACACAGGGACTTGAACCCCGGACCCCAGCATTATGAATGCTATGCTCTAACCAACTGAGCTATGTAGCCGATGGCGCGCATTATTCTCTTGAACGCCCCCTCTGTCAACACTCATTTCAAAAAAAATTTGCACGCTTTCAAAAACTTAGCGGCCAGCCCCGGTTTCAGCGCACCACAAGCCAGTGCCCGAGCACGCCCAGCAACTGCAACTGCTGGGCTGCAGCCAGGGATTGCAGGCTTTGGCCAGGCTGGTCGAGGTTGAAGTCGCCGCTTACACGGCGATGAGCCACTTGTTCATCCATCATCCACAGACGCTGCCCTTGGTAACCGGCAAGGCGCTCCAGCACCTGCCTCAATGGCATGTCTGTGGCTTTCAGGCGGCCATTGCGCCAACTGTCAGCGGTTTTCAGATCAGTCCTACGCACCGGGTCGATGCGCGTGTCATCGAAGGTTACCCGCTCACCCGCCGAGACCATCCGCTGCTCACCCCCCTGGGTGACCATGGCCTTGCCACTGAATACCACGAGTTCGTCGCGCCCTGCATGGCGGGCTATCTGCAAGCGAGTGCCGTATACCTGGATGCGTGCGTTGCCCACTTCCACGTCCATGGCGCGCCCGTCGAGCACGACTTCCAGATGCACCTGGCCCTGCACCAGGTGCAGTTGGCGGGTGCGGCCGCGCAGGTCGACGTTCATCGCGCTGGCGCTGTCCAGGTTCAATGTCGTGCCATCCGCCAAGCGTATGTTGCGGCGCTCTCCCACATCGGTGTGCAGCTCGCTGGCCAGACGCTGCATCAGCGGCCAGTACAGGTAAGCAGCAGCACCCAACCCTAGCAAAAACGCAAGCGCCAACCCTTTACCCAGGTGACTGCGACGGACAGTGACATGCCGTGGGCGAGGGCGGGCAGGTGTGGGTTGCAGCTGTTGCCAGAACGTCTCCAGCTCGGCGTAGGCGTGGGCGTTCTCTTGTACCTGGCACCAGGCTGCAAATGCCTGGCGCTGCGTTTCGTCGCAACCGGGCTGGCGCAACAACGAAAACCACGCCAGCGCTTCCTGTTGTGGATCGGGCTGCAGCTGCTTGGCGGACATCGGGCTCATGGGGGCGGTCTGCTCACGATAGGGGCCGTTTGGCCTAACGATGACAGGAGTCATTGGCAGAGGATGCTAATTATATTGAGAACCATTTTCAAGTACGTGGCGACAGGGGGATAAAAAAGGTAGCTATGTATCTATTTGATTCCTGATAATCGGATCCCAAACCAGAGGACGGAGATTCAGGCAAATGGCCACCAGTAGTGCCTCCACCGCATCCACCCCGGCAGCGGCAAGCCAAGCCTCGCCGATGGTGATGCGTATCATCGGTTTCTGCGCCTTGGCGCACTTGATCAACGACCTGATCCAGTCGGTGCTGCCAGCGATCTACCCGATGCTCAAGGCCAACTACGACCTGAGCTTCGCCCAGATCGGCATGATCACGCTCACGTTCCAGATCACCGCCTCGCTGTTGCAGCCTTGGGTCGGCTTCTTCACCGACCGCCGGCCCACGCCAAATCTGTTGCCGCTAGGCACCCTGTGCACGTTGGTGGGGATCGTGATGCTGGCCTTCGTTGGCAGTTTCCCGATGATCCTGCTGGCGTCGGCGCTGGTGGGCATTGGCTCGTCGACCTTCCACCCGGAAACCTCGCGTATTGCACGGCTGGCCTCGGGCGGGCGCTTCGGCCTGGCCCAATCGACCTTCCAGGTCGGTGGCAACACCGGCTCTGCTCTGGGCCCGCTGCTGGCAGCGGCCATCATCATTCCGTTCGGCCAGACCCATGTGGCCTGGTTCGGCCTGGCCGGGCTGTTCTTCCTCGGCGTTACCCTGATGTTGCGCGGCTGGTACAAGGAACACCTCAATCAGGCCAAGGCGCGCAAGGCGGTGCAGGCCACCCACGGCATTTCGCGCAATCGGGTAATCGCGGCGCTGATCGTGCTGGGCTTGCTGGTGTTCTCCAAGTACTTCTACATGGCCAGCTTCACCAGCTACTTTACCTTCTACCTGATCGAGAAGTTCGGTGTGTCGGTGGCCAGCTCGCAGCTGCACCTGTTCCTGTTCCTCGGCGCGGTGGCGGCGGGCACCTTCTTTGGCGGGCCGATCGGTGACCGTATCGGGCGCAAGGCTGTGATCTGGTTTTCGATACTGGGCGTGGCGCCGTTCACGCTGGCGCTGCCCTATGCCGACTTGTTCTGGACCACAGTGCTGAGCGTGGTGATCGGCTTTATCCTGGCTTCGGCGTTTTCCGCGATCGTGGTGTATGCGCAGGAGCTGGTGCCGGGCAGCGTGGGCATGATTGCCGGGATCTTCTTCGGCCTGATGTTCGGTTTTGGCGGCATTGGCGCTGCGCTGTTGGGGTACGTAGCGGACCTGCGTGGTATCGAATACGTGTATGGGTTGTGCTCGTTCCTGCCATTGTTCGGGTTGTTGGCGGTGTTCCTGCCAAATACAGGTAAACGCTGAACGCGCCGGGGGCCTGGCAGAGGCCCCTGGGCAATTGACGAGCCCCCCGGAGGTGGCTAGAGTGCCGCCTCTTTTTTCAATCACCTGCGTAGTAGCCAAAGCAATGCGCCGTACCCAGTCCCTCCCACACGCCCGCCAGCCTGCCTTCCAGGCACTGCGTCGTGCATGGCCGAGTGACACAGTGCTCAAGCGCCGCCGCAGCGTGCTGTTTGCCTTCACCTTCTCGCCACACCTCGCCTGAACTGATCTGCGCTTTCGCGTCGCTCGCCGTTCTGGCGTGCGCGCCTGTTTCTGCACGTCTTTTCGGTTTGCCAGGAGTGGTACATGAACATGCGTTTGTTGGCGGGCTTATTGTTCGCTGTTTCTGTCGTGGGTTTCAGTTTGGGGGCCAGCTTGCCGCTGGTGTCGTTGCGCCTGCATGAAGCGGGGGCGAGCACACTGGAAATCGGCATCATCTCGGCCATCCCTGCCGCCGGCATGATGCTCTCGGCTTTTCTGGTCGACGTCTGCTGCCGCCATCTCACCCGGCGCACTATCTATCTGCTGTGCTTCAGCCTGTGCACGGTCAGCATCGCCTTGCTCGAGTCCGCGTTCGGCTCGTTGTGGCTGCTGGCGTTGCTGCGCCTGGGCCTGGGGCTTGGCATGGGGATCGCCATCATCCTCGGCGAGTCGTGGGTCAACGAACTGTGCCCCGAACATAACCGCGGCAAGATCATGGCCTTGTACGCCACCAGCTTTACGGGCTTTCAGGTGCTTGGCCCGGCCATGCTGGCAGTGTTGGGCGCCGATAGCCCGTGGATCACGGGTGTCGTCACGGTCTGTTATGGGCTGGCGTTGCTGTGCATCGTGCTGACGGTGCCAAACGACCATGTCGAGCACGAAGAGGGCGAAAAAAGCTTCGGCCTGGCCGGGTTCTTCCGTGTGGCACCGGCGTTGTGCATGGCGGTGCTGTTCTTCTCGTTCTTCGATGCCGTGGTGCTGTCGCTGCTGCCGGTGTACGCCACCAGCCATGGCTTTGCCGTTGGCGTGGCGGCGTTGATGGTGACGGTGGTGTTTGCCGGCGACATGCTGTTCCAGCTGCCGCTGGGCTGGTTGGCCGATCGGGTTGAGCGCACAGGGCTACACCTGGCGTGCGGGCTGGTGGCGATGGTGATCGGCATCGGTTTGCCTTGGCTGCTGAATCTGACCTGGCTGCTGTGGCCGCTGCTGGTGGTGCTGGGCGCGGTGGCGGGGGGGATCTATACCTTGGCGCTGGTCTTGATCGGGCAGCGCTTCAAGGGCCAGGACCTGGTCACTGCCAACGCCAGTGTGGGCTTGCTCTGGGGTGTAGGCAGCCTGGTCGGGCCGCTGGTCAGTGGGGCGGCCATGAATGTCGCGCCGCATGGTTTGCCCATGGCGCTGGCACTGATGGCCGGGCTGTTCGTGTGCTTTGCCAGGCAGTCATACCGGCGCCGTGGGCGGATGCGGGCTGTGGCGCAGTGATATCCTTTTACGCCGCGCCGATGCTTACCCAATAGCGCGTCCTGTACTCGACCCGCACGGGCAGGCTGCGGGTGAGCAGTTGCAGGATTTGCCCGGTGTCAGCCAACTGATAGGTGCCGGAAACCTTCAAGCCCGCCACTTCTGGAGCGCAGCGCAACAGGCCCGGTCGGTAGCGGCCGAGTTCGCTGGCAAACTCGGCAAGCGGCATCTGCTGCACGCTGAGTACACCTTCGGTCCAACCCCAGGGGTCGTTGTGCAGTGTTCTGGCCTGAATGCTGCCGTCGGCTCTGACTTGCAAGGTTTCACCGGGCAGCACCTGCCTCGCTGAGGCTGAGGCAGGGAACAGCGTGACTTCACCACGCCGCACCGACAGCAGCAGGCCCTGGCTGTTTTCGCGCAGCAACAGCTGGCCATCGAAGGTGGTCAGCGGGCCGACAGGGGTGGCGACGTGGAATGGGCGGTTGTCGTTGGGGTTGCTGTCCAGGCTGACCTCGCCATGGATCAGTTTCAGCTGGCGTTGGTCCGCACTGTAGTGCAAGTCGATGGCACTGGCAGTGTTGAGCTGGATGCGGCTGCCGTCACTGCCTTGCCATTGGCGCCGTTCACCGGTGGCGGTGCTGGTGTCGGCCAGCAGTTGTGGCAGGCCTAGCGGTTCGCGCGCGGCCCAGCCCAGGCTGCCGCCCACGGCCAACAGCCCCAGTAACTTCAGGTGGTCCCTGCGGCTGGCTTTGGGGTGCTGGCTAGCGTCCAGGGTGCGCCGGCTCAGGTCCTTGGGCAGCCCGGCCAGTTCATCGCCCAGATGACTGACCCGCTGCCAGGCCAGGCGGTTGTGTGGGTGGCTGGCCAGCCAGTGTTGAAACTGCTGCTCGGTGCGCGGGCTGGGGGTGTCGAAACGCAGCTTTACCAGCCAGTCGATCGCCTGATCGACTTGCGTTTGAGCGGGCGTACCATCAGGCATCGGCATAGCGCAACCGGTAGCAGACGCCCAGGGCCTTGGCCAGATCGCGCTCAACGGTGGCCCTGGACACCTCCAGACGTTGGGCAACCTGCACGATGCTCAAACCGTCTAGCTGGGCCAGCAGGAACGCTTGGCGGACGCGCGGTTTCAACTGGTGCAAGGCGCGGTCGAGGCGTTCCAGGCTATCGAGGATGACAAGCTTATCCTCTTCGCTGGGCACTTCTGCTTCGGGCAGGTGAGCCAGGCTCTCCTGGTAGGCCCGCTCCAGCGCGCGGCGGCGGAACTGGTCGATCATCAAGCCACGGGCGATGCTGCTGAGGTAGGCGCGCGGTTCTTTGAGCGGCGACACGTGGCGGGCGCGCAACAACCGCACGAAGGTATCCTGGGCCAGGTCTGCGGCATGTTCACTGCAACCGACCCGGCTGCGTAACCAGCCACGCAACCAGGCATGGTGAGACTGGTAGAGCAGAGCGACCTCGGTGGGCTTGAGCGTGTCGTTGATCTGCATCGTAGAGAAGGCCCAGTCCAGTGATGTGTGCGATTGTGAATAGTTCTCAATTCTATGCGGGGAAGATGGCGCCGAGCAATGGCATGCCAAAGATTAGCTACGCAAGAACCGGCGTTTGCCCGATGAACGGCTGCGCTAAGCTGGACCTGCAATCGACTTGATGGAGGTGCCATGATGCTGGCCGACCTTTCGCCTGAGGCCTATCACGAGGCCACGCAACACCTGGCGGCACTTGACCCGGACTGGTCGCGGCATATCGCAGCGATCGGGCCCTGCCTGCACCAGGCTACGCCGGGACGTGAGCCTTATGAGGCATTGGTGCGGGCGATTGCCTACCAGCAACTGCACGCCCGCGCCGCCGAGGCGATCCTGGGGCGTTTGCTGGCGCTGTTCCCGGCAGATGATTTTCCGCAGCCAGAGCAGTTGCTGGCGGTATCCCCGGAAACCCTGCGTGCCTGCGGCTTTTCGGCGAGCAAGCTGGTGACGGTCCAGGGCATTGCTCAAGCCACCCTGGAGGGCTTGGTACCGACGCGGGAGCAGGCGTTAACCATGGCTGACGAGGCGTTGATCGAACGCCTGGTGGCGCTGCGTGGGGTAGGGCGGTGGACGGTGGAGATGCTGCTGATCTATAGCCTGGGGCGTTCTGACATTCTGCCGGTGGACGATTTTGGCGTGCGCGAGGGGTATCGGCGGCTCAAAGGGCTGGAGACGGCGCCGACACCGGCGCAAATGCGTTCGCTGGGCGGCGCTTGGCGGCCGTTTCGTACCGTGGCGGCCTGGTACCTGTGGCGGGCCTGAGGTTTTTGCATCGCCCGTACAGGCAACAACATATCCGGGAAACAAAGATGAACCTCTACACCACCCCTGATCAACGCTGGCAAGCCGTAGAGAGCCGCGACGCTGCCGCCACGGGCCACTTTGTCTACGCTGTACGTACCACTGGCGTCTACTGCCACCCCGGCTGCAAATCACGCCAGGCCAAGCGCATGAACGTCGAGTTCTACGACACTGCCGCGGCTGCCGAGGCTGCCGGCTACCGTGCTTGCAAACGCTGTATCAGCAAGGCCAGCGCCACCCGCCATAGCCAGCTGGTTACCCACGCCTGCCGCTTGATCGAAACCAGCGACCCCGCGCCAAGCCTCGGCCAACTCAGTGCACGGCTGGCCGTCAGCCCCTTCCACCTGCATCGGCTGTTCAAGGCCGAAACCGGAGTTACCCCCAAAGCCTACGCCACGGCCTTCCGGGCCCGGCGCCTGCGTGCGCACCTGGAAGGCGGCCAGCACTCGGTCACCGATGCTATTTACAACGCCGGCTACAACTCCAACAGCCGCTTCTACGAAAGCGCCGACCAGCGCTTGGGCATGCGCCCCCGGCAATACCGCGCCGGCGGTGCCGGGGCAAGCATTCACTTCGCCCTTGGGCAGTGCTCGCTGGGTGCAATATTGGTCGCCCAGAGCGACAAGGGTATCTGCGCGATTCTGCTGGGCGACGACCCCGAGGGCTTGTTGCACGAGCTGCAGGATCAGTTCCCCAAGGCCCACCTGATTGGCGGCGACAGCGCCTACGAACAGAGGGTGGCCGAAGTGATCGGTTTCGTCGAAGCGCCCGCCTTGGGCCTGGCCCTGCCGCTGGATGTACAAGGCACCGCGTTTCAGGAGCGGGTGTGGCAGGCGCTGCGTGAGGTGCCGGCCGGCAGCCGGGTCAGCTATACCGACATCGCCGAGCGCATTGGCGCCCCCAAGGCCGTGCGGGCGGTAGCCATGGCCTGCGCGGCCAACCGTATTGCCGTGGCCATCCCTTGCCACCGCGTAGTGCGCCGGGATGGCGACATCAGCGGTTACCGCTGGGGCGTGGAGCGCAAACAGCAATTGCTGAAGCGAGAAACGGCACTCTCCTGACGGCCCGAAGCCGCGTAGAATCCCCCGCCAAATCGAATTGCAAAGAGGAATATTCGATGAGGCGTGTCAGCCTTGCCCGTTATTGCCCAGGTCTGATTGCCCTGCTGGCCCTGATGCTGTTGCTTGTCAGCCCGGCCTGGTCGGCCCCGGCCACGCCATTGTCCAACTTGGCGGCTGCCGAAGCGCCCGCACTGGACGAAAACGCCAGCCTCGAACAGCTGAGTGACCGCTTGGACCTGATCCGCCAAGGCGTCACCAGCGAGGCCAACGACGACGTGCTGTCGCAACTGCGCCTGGGCGCGATGCAGGTTCAGCGTCAAGCTGATGCACTGAGTACACAGCGCACTGCCGATGTGGGAAAACTCGACGACCAGCTGAAGGTCATCGGCCCGGCCCAGCCGGACGAGGCCGCTACCCTGACGCAGCAGCGCAAAGCGCTGGAGGCCGAGAAAAAGGCGCTGGTAGCCCAGCAGGATCAGGCCACCAAGCTGACCCAGTCGGCCCGTGACCTGTCCACGCAAATCGTCAACCTGCGCCGCAGCCAGTTCAACTCGCAAATCACCAGCCGTGCAGCCTCGCCGCTGAGCCCGGCGTTCTGGCAGAGCATCATCCGCCCCACCCAGGACGACGTGGCGCGCCTGCGTGACCTGCGCGGCGAGGCGGCCGATGCCATCAGCAGCGCCTTCAGCGCCGAAAACCGCTGGCTGTTCGTTGCCAGCCTGGTGGCGGCGATTCTGGTGTGGACGTTGGTAAGGCGCGTGCTTGAACGCTTGCTGGCCAGTGCCATGATCCGTTGGTTGCCGGAGGGCCGCCTGCGCCGCAGCGCCTTGGCTCTGGGCGTTAGCCTGGCAACCCTGGGCACCATCGCCGGCTCGGTGTCGTTGCTGCGCTGGGGGCTGGAAAGCAATGCACGATTGGGTTCGGATATCGCCAGCCTGACCAATCACATTCTCACCCTGGTGGTGTTCAGTGCCTTCATCACAGGCCTGGGCCGCGCCATGCTGATGCTGCAGCGTCCGTCCTGGCGGTTGCCGGCGATCCACGACGAAGTCGCCAGTGCGCTGGGCTGGTTCCCGAAGGTGCTGGCATTGGCACTGATGGTCATGATGACCATGGAGCGCATGAACAGCGTGATCGGCGCCAGCCTGGCGCTGACGGTGGCCGTCAACGGGCTGACCGCGCTGGTGGTGGCGCTCACCTTTGCAGGCGCGCTGCTGTGTTACCGCCGCACCCTGCGCAAGCATGACCTGGAGCGCCCGACGGGCCTGGCCGGGCTGATCCCGTTCGTGATGGTCATCTGGCTGACGTTGATCCTGCTGGCACTGCTCACCGGCTACCTGACACTCGCCTATTTCCTCACCGCCAAGCTGTTGTGGGTCAGCCTGGTGATCACCTGTGCCTACTTGCTGACCACCTTCTTCGGCGACCTGTGCGAAACCCTGCTGTCACCCCGCCAGCCCGGTGGCCTGGCACTGGCGTCGACCCTGGGCCTGGCGCCTCGCCACCAGGCCCAGGCCAGTACCATACTGGCCGGCATTGGCCGCACGGTCGTGCTGTTCCTGGCACTGTTGCTGGTGTTGATGCCGTCGGGCACCAGCCCTAGCGAATTGCTGTTGAGTCTGGGTGACTGGGATGGGACCGGCGGCAAGCTGCTCGGTAACCTGAACATCGTGCCGCAGGACATCCTGCTGGCCTTGGCCATCTTCCTCGGCGGCCTGTTCGCCATCCGTGTGGTCAAGCGCTGGCTGAGCGACCGCCTGCTGCCGGAAACCGAGATGGACGCCGGCATGCGGGCCTCGCTGGTAACCCTGGTGGGTTACCTGGGTTTCCTGTTCCTGGCCATGCTGGTGATGTCGACCTTGCGTATCAACCTCACCAGCCTGACCTGGGTGGTCAGTGCCCTGTCGGTCGGTATCGGTTTCGGTTTGCAGCAGATCGTGCAGAACTTCATTTCCGGCCTGATCCTGCTGACCGAGCGCCCGGTGAAGGTCGGCGACTGGGTCAGCCTGGCGGGTGTCGAGGGTGATATCCGCCGCATCAACGTGCGCGCCACGGAGATCCAGATGTCTGACCGTTCCACGGTGATCGTGCCCAATTCGCAGTTCATCTCGCAGAACGTGCGCAACGTGACCATGGGCAACGCGCTGGGCGTGGTCAGCATTACCCTGACACTGCCGCTGGAGACCGATGCCAACCGTGTGCGTGAGCTGCTGCTGGCGGCTTACCATGAGCATGAGGCGATTCTGGATGCGCCAGCTACCTCGGTGTCGTTCAAGGACCTGACGGCCAGCGGCATGGTGATTGGTGTGAGTGGCTATGTGGCCGGGCCGCGGCAGGTATCGGGAGCCCGCAGCGACCTGCTGTTCACCATTCTTGGCCGGTTGCGTGATGAAGGCATTCCACTGTCTTCGCCGCAGAGCATGGTGCTGGTGCAGGAAGGTACGCGGCCGGCTGACGAGTCGGTGTAGGCATCGGGGGGCAAGGCACCCCCAACTCAATGTTGTTTGGCCTGCCTGATACGCAGCAGTATCACCAGCAGCACCAGCAGTACTGGCGGCGCCATGGCCATCAAGCCATCGCGCGCCGTCAGTCCCAACCCCAGTACATTCAGCCCGCCATACAAAAGCTTGAACAGATTCAGCAGGTAATAGGTGATGGCGATGATCGACAGCCCCTCCACCGCTCGCTGGATTTTCACCTGGGCATCTGCCCGGGCATTGAGGCTGCGCAAGATCTCGGCGTTCTGCTCCTCCATCTCAACTTGCACCCGCGCCTGCAGCAAATCGCCCAGGTTGGCCACGTTCTTCGCCAACTGCTCCAGCCGTTGCTCGGTAGCTGCGCAGTAACGCACGGTCGGCTTGAACCGGCGCTCGATGAATACCCCAAGGCGCTGGCAGTCGCCCACATGGCTTTCCCGCAACTCCCCCAGGCGTTCGAACACCAGCTGTGCGTAGGCCTGGGTGGCGCCAAAGCGGTGACGGGTTTTTACCGTGCGGCTTACAACCTGACGTGACAGGTGGGCAATGGCTTCCAGCAGCCCCTTGGAATCATGGCCATCGACCCCGGCACTGCGCCCGGAGAGGCAGACCAGGGTCTTGTCGAAGGTATCCAGTTCCTGGCTCAGTTGCTTGGCCGTGCTCAGGGTCAGCGAAGCCATCATGCGGTACGTCTCGATTTCCAGCAGGCGGCGGATCATGCGGCCCTGGCGGTAGGCATTGAGGCGCCTGTTGATGAACAGGAAGCGGTTGGTGCCATCCTCGGTCAGGCGGAAGTCGCTCCACACCACCGCATCGCCACCACCCACGCACGAGCCGCACGGGTCTTTGAAGCCGTAATCGGCCAGGTTCAGGTCCTGTTCGTGACGTACCAGCACCTGCACTGCATTGATCACCTGCGCCACCTGCGGCGCAATCGCCTCGGCCAGCACCGGCGGCAGGGTTTGCCATGTGGTATCGGCTGTGGTGCATGGCACAACCAGCGTCAACGTGAAGAACTCGGTGTGCCGCTCCCATTTGAACGGGTGGCCATCCATGGCAGTGATGCCTTGTGCGGCACCGGTGTCCGAAACATCAGGGCAGCAGCGCTGCAGCAATGCTGTACAGGCAGCATCGCCGCCGAGCAAGGCCAGGTGGAAGACATGCGCCGGGCCGTCGAAATAAAGTGACGGACGGGCGTGCAGTTCATTGTGCAAGGCGGTGCGTTGAGGGTGCATGGGTGGTCCGGCCTGGTGTTGTGATTATGGGGGTACCAGGAAGTGGGACTTTGCGGGCAATGGAGAAAGTCACGCGGGGGAATGTTTGTATGACCTGTACCGGCCTCTTCGCGGGTGAAACTGCTCGTGGGCGCTCAACATTTTAAAAGCCTTCGCGGTGGCCTGTAGGAGCGGGTTCACCCGCGAAAGGGCCGGCCCTGCTGGCCAATTTCCACCCGCCGCTCACCGTCGCAGCCGCCACCGTATTCGCGGGTAAACCCGCTCCTACACACAGCACAGGCCGTTGTAGGAGCGGGTTCACCCGCGAACACCGGCAAAGCCGGTGCCATCCACCGCGTTGGTTTTCTTCGCGGGCATGCCCGCTCCCACAAGATGACCACAGGGCTGAGGTGTTGTGGATTACCTGTGGGGGCTTACCCGCGAGGAGGCCGGAAAACCATAGATTTCGCCTTGCCCCACGGTTTGATGATTAATCACCTCGATTTCAAAGCCTTTCCAGGCATTGCCGCCGTTGAAGCTGCAGGTTGCTGCCTGTCGACTGACACCGGTGAAAAGCTTCAACCCGGCCCCTTGCGGTATCAGCCCAGACAGCGGGTTACATGCTTGACCGACTGATAGGCTGACAACCCCCAAGGCCCCAGCTCACGGCCGATCCCGCTGCCCTTGGTGCCCCCCCAGGACGTCTCGACGAACACCGCCTGCACCGAGTTGATCCACACATGGCCAACCTCCAGCGCATCGGCCACGCGCTCGGCGCGTTCCAGGTCGGCAGAGCATACTGTAGCCACCAGCCCGAAGCGGCTGTCATTGGCTTCGGCAATGGCCTGTTCCTCGCTGGCAAAGCGCCGTGCGCAGAGCACCGGGCCGAAGATTTCCTCGGTCCACAGGCGGCTGTCTTTCGGCACATCGGTATACAGCGTCGGGCTGACGAACCAGCCTTCACGGTCCAGTGCATGGCCGCCAGCCAGGCACTGCAAACCTTCTTCCCGTGCCGTGGCAAAGTAGCTGGCCACCTTCAGCCATTGCGCCTGGCTGGTCAGCGGGCCCATGTCGACCTCTTCGGTCAAAGGATTACCCACCCGCAGGTTTTCCAGTGCCGCCTGCAAGCGCGGCAGCAGTGCATCGGCAATGCCGTCCTGCACCAGCAGCCGCGATGTGGCCGAACACATCTGGCCGGCGTTCCAGCTGATGCCGGCAACAATCCACTCCACCGCTTGATCGACATCGCAATCATCGAACACCACGATGGCCGACTTGCCGCCCAGTTCCAGCGTCACCGGCCGGCACTGCGCCGAAGCGCTGCGCATCACCTGGCTGCCGACGCTGTTGCTACCGGTGAAGGACAACTTGTCCAGGCCGTTGTGGTTGCTCAGTGCGGCGCCGGTCTCGGCCTTGCCGTTGACGATGTTCAGCACCCCGGCGGGCAGGCCCAGGGCGTCGGCGATCTGGCCGTAGGCCTGCTCGATCAGCGGAGTGACCTCTGAAGGCTTGAGCACCACGGTGCAACCGGCGGCCAGGGCCGGGGCAAGTTTCCAGGCGCTGGTTACCAACGGGAAGTTCCACGGCACGATCAGGCCGACCACGCCCACCGGTTCAAGGCGGGTGCGGGCGGTGAAACCCGGCGCAGCCAGCGGCACTGTGCGGTTTTTCGATGGCAGTTGCTCGGCCAGCTCGGCGTAATAGCCAAAGGTGGCGATGGCGTCATCCAGGTCAATTTCCGCTTCGTGACGCGGTTTGCCGTTATTGCGCATCTGCAGGGTGACAAGCGCTTCACGGCGCTGCCCGAGCTGTTCGGCAACACCACGCAGGAAGGCGGCACGTTCACTGGCGCAGGTGCTTTTCCAGGCGGGCAGGGCGCTGCGGGCAGCGGCGACGGCCTGGTCGACCTGGCTCACGCTGGCGGCCATCAGCTCGGCGAACGGTTGCCCCAGCGCAGGGTCGTTGACGCTGATGCAGTCGCTGCCTTGGCCTTCGACCCAATGGCCGGCGATATAGTGGGAAGTGGTCATGGTCGGTTTCCAGTCAGGCCATTTCGGCGGTGGTCACAGGCGTATGCGCGGTGCTTTTGCAACGCACCCATCGCGGGCCCAGGGGGCCATAAACGCCAGCAGGTTCAGGGAACAGGTTGAGCAACAGCAGGTACAGCACGCCAGCCAGCCCCAGCGTGACCGGCAGGCTCAGGTCGATGCCGCCAGCCAGGTCACCCAGTGGGCCGACGAACTGCCCCGGCAGGTTGACGAAGCACAGGCCAACCGCCGCGCTGGGGATCCACGCCCCCATGCCGCGCCAGTTCCAGCCGTGCAGGAACCAGTAGTGGCCACCACGCTGGCCGCGGGTGAATACCTGCAGGTCGTCGGCGTGGTAGAAGCCGCGGCGGGTAATCAGGCCAAGGATCATGATCACCATCCACGGGCTGGTGCAGGTAATGATCAGCACGGCAAAGGTCGATACGCTCTGCACGAGGTTGAAGGTGAAGCGGCCAATGAAGATGAAGCCAATCGCCAGCACGCCGATCAGCAGCGTAGCGCCAGCACGGCTGAGCAGGCGCGGGAACACGCTGGACATGTCCAGGCCGGTGCCATACAGCGCGGTGGTGCCGGTGGACATGCCGCCGATCACCGCAATCAGGCACACCGGCAGGAAGAACCAGCTAGGGGCAACTGCCAGCAGGCCGCCGACATAGTTGTTGGCGGCAATGTAGTCCGGCGCCTGGGTGGCGACCAGGGTGGCCGTACACAGGCCGAACAGGAACGGAATCAGCGTCGCCCCCTGTGCCGCGATCACTGCCAGCATGATGCGTGCCTTGGGGGTTTCGCGTGGAATGTAGCGCGACCAGTCGCCCAGGAAGGCGCCAAATGATACCGGGTTGCTCATGGCCAGGATCGCCGCGCCGACGAACGCAGCCCAGAAGCCTGCCTGGCCAAGGTTTACGCTGCCTGCGTAGCCGGCATCGAAGGGCCCGGCAAAGGCGACGATGCCCAGCAGGAACAGCAGGCTCGAGGCCCAAACGGCAATCTTGTTGACCCACAGCATGAAGCGGAAGCCAAAGATGCATACCACCAGGACCAGCACCGCGAACAAACCATAGGCCAGACCGAGGGTCAGGTCGGTCTCTGGCAGGCCGGCCAGGCGCTTGGCACCACCGACCAACGCATCGCCCGAGCTCCACACCGAGAGCGAGAAAAACGCCACCGCCGTAAGCAGCGACAGGAACGAGCCGACGATGCGCCCGTGTACGCCAAAGTGCGCGCCCGATGAAACAGCGTTGTTGGTGCCGTTAAGCGCGCCAAACAGCCCCATCGGTGCAAGGATCAGCGCGCCGATGCCAACGCCAAGCAGAATCGCCCACACACCCGCCTGGAATGACAACCCGAAAAGCACCGGGAAGCTGCCCAGTACGGCGGTAGCGAAGGTATTGGCACCGCCGAAGATCAGGCGGAACAGGTCTAGCGGGGAGGCGTCGCGTTGATCGGCGGGGATCTGTTCGACGCCGTTGGTCTCGATACCGGTCGAGTGGCTCATGGTGGTGCTCCAGCGCGGTTGTTGTAGCCCGCGCAGTGCGCGGGCCTTCTTGTGGGTGCGATGGCAGGGCGGCAGCGCCGCGTAAAGGGTGATCAGGCCGGCGTTACGACCGACAGGTGCTCGTGGCAGGCCAGCCACTGGTCACCATGGCGACGGAAGACGATGGTCTCGCGCTCGCTCAACGGGTGCTCTTCACCGCCGATGCGGATACGCGTGGCCACATCGTGCATGAAAACAGCCACGTCGCCTTGCAGGCTTACATGGGCGTTGCCCGATTCGCAGGCAAGCACGGTAAAGCCCTCGGCCTGCCACTGGGCCCAGAGCTCTTCATAGGCGCGACGCGACAGCAGCGGATACGGCAAGGTGTGGAACAGAAAGGTGGCGTCTTCGCTGAAGCAAGCGAAATAGCGGGCGGTGTCGTTGCTGGCGAACGCCGCGACGAGGTCGGCGGCGGCTTGCCGCACTTGAAGTGTCTGGTCCACGGGAGTGGCCTCACGGTTTTTTTGTGATTGTGGTGAAGCGATTCTGGTGGCGGTGGGCGAGGGGAAAAATCGCTGGCGGCAAATAATCAGTTCAGAAATTTGTGAACTGATGGGGCACATGGCAGTACAGGCAAGCCGACTGACGGTCTCTCCCACCCTCCATCCTTGCCTACGCTGATACTCCCAACCCGCTGAAGCAAGGAGATCCACTGTGGCCTTCCAATACAAGCGTCTGGACAAGAACAACGCAGCCGTACTGCTGGTCGACCACCAGACCGGCTTGCTCTCGCTGGTAAGGGACATCGACCCCGACCGCTTCAAGAACAACGTCTTGGCCCTGTCTGACCTGGCCAAGTACTTCAAGCTGCCGACCATCCTTACCACCAGTTTCGAGACGGGGCCCAACGGCCCACTGGTGCCGGAACTGAAAGAGCAGTTCCCTGATGCCCCCTACATTGCACGCCCGGGCAACATCAACGCCTGGGACAACGAAGATTTCGTCAAAGCGGTAAAAGCCACCGGCAAGAAGCAGCTGCTGATTGCTGGTGTGGTTACTGAAGTATGCGTGGCCTTCCCGGCCCTGTCGGCATTGGAGGAGGGCTTCGAGGTATTCGTCGTCACCGACGCCTCTGGCACGTTCAACGAACTGACCCGTGACTCGGCCTGGCGACGCATGGAGGCTGCCGGGGCGCAACTGATGACCTGGTTCGGCGTGGCCTGCGAACTGCACCGTGACTGGCGCAACGACATCGAAGGGCTGGGTACTCTGTTTTCCAACCATATCCCGGACTACCGCAACCTGATGACCAGTTACAACAAGCTGGCCAAATAGTGCCTTCTGGGGGCTGCACGACAGCCCCCACATCAATCTGCAAGCGAAGCGGCAAACTGGCATTAATCGACCATACTCACTCTTCATTCGCCTTCAGGAGCGTGTCATGTCGAAGCCGTCCAGGAAGCCCCCCAAAAAACAGCCAGAAAAGCTGGGCGGTAAGGCGTACGAAAAAGCGCTCAAGAACCTGCATGTAGAGTTGGTGAAGCTACAGGAGTGGGTGGTCGCCAAGGGCCTGAAGGTATGCATTGTCTTCGAAGGCCGCGATGGCGCCGGCAAGGGTGGCACCATCAAGGCCATTACCGAGCGTGTCAGCCCGCGGGTGTTTCGTGTAGTGGCGCTGCCCGCACCGACCGAGCGGGAAAAGACCCAGATGTACGTGCAGCGTTACCTGGGCCATCTGCCTGCGGCGGGTGAAGTGGTGATCTTCGATCGCAGCTGGTACAACCGTGCGGGCGTTGAGCGGGTAATGGGCTTTTGCTCTGGCGAGCAAGTGGACAAGTTTCTGACCGGAGTACCCGGGTTCGAAAGGGTCATGGTCGATTCAGGGATCATCCTCATCAAGTACTGGCTTGAAGTCAGCGCCGATGAGCAGACACGGCGCCTGCAGGATCGCATCAACGACGGCCGCAAGCTGTGGAAGTTGTCGCCGATGGACCTCAAGTCGTATAGCCGCTGGGATGAATACACCCAAGCGCGTGACGAAATGTTCCAGGCGTCGGATACCGCTTGGGCACCGTGGTTCATGGCCAATTCCAACGACAAACGTCGCGCCCGGCTGAATATCATCAGCCACCTGCTCAGCCGTATTCCCTACAAGGACATAACCCGCGACCAGCAGGTGAAGCTGCCCAAACGCGGCAAGATCGGCAAGTACAAGGCTGTCGCCTACCCGTTCAAGTTCGTCGAAGAACGCTTCTGAACCCCTCCCAGCAGGGAGCTGCGAAGGTACGAGCTCATGCCACATGACGGCAGCCTGTTGCAGGCGACGGTGGTATTCCTTCTGGCTGTGGTGCTTCTGGTACCGCTGGCGCAGCGTCTGAAAATGGGCGCAGTACCGGGATACCTCTTGGCGGGTATCCTGATTGGTCCGTCGGTGTTTGGCCTGCTCGGCAACCCGGACAACGTGGCGCGGTTGTCGGAAATGGGCGTGGTCATGCTGTTGTTCGTGATTGGCCTGGAGTTGTCCCCAAGGCGCCTGTGGACCATGCGCCGGGCGCTATTTGGCGTCGGCAGTTTGCAAGTGGGGCTGACCGCCGTGCTGCTTGGGCTACTGGCATTCTGGCTGTTCGACCAATCGAAACCAGCCGCCATCGTGCTGGGGCTGGGCCTGGCGCTGTCGTCCACCGCCTTTGGCTTGCAGGTACTGGCCGAGCGCAAGGACCTGGGCAAACCTCATGGCCGCCTGGCCGTTGCCATCCTGCTGTTCCAGGACATTGCCGCCATTCCCTTGATTGCCGTGGTGCCGCTGCTCGGTGGCGATGTCAGCACTGCTGACGAAGGTGCCTGGCCCTTGCTGGCTGTGGTTGTCGGCATTGGTGTGCTGATTGTTTTTGGCCGTTATCTGCTGACCCCGATATTCAAGTGGACGGTGGGTTCGGGCCTGCCTGAACTGTCGACCGCCACGGCCTTGCTGGTCGTGCTGGGCACCGCTTGGTTGATGGAGCATGTGGGTGTGTCGATGGCGCTGGGTGCGTTTCTGGCCGGTGTGCTGATGGCCGAGTCGCCGTTTCGCCACGAACTGGAAACCCAGATCGAGCCGATCAAAGGCCTGCTGCTGGGATTGTTCTTCGTTGGCGTAGGTATGAGTGCCGACCTGCGCCTGCTGTTCGGCATGCCGCTGATGGTGCTGGGCCTGACCGTGCTGCTGGTGGCGATCAAGCTGCCCTTGCTATATGGCCTGGGGCATACGGTCGGTGGGCTCAACCAGGCCCAGGCGCTATGCCTGGGCGTGGTGCTGGCTTCGGGTGGCGAGTTTGCCTTCGTGGTGTTCAAGCTGGCGCTGGAGCACCAGGTACTCACCCAGCAGGTACACGACCTGCTGGTGCTGTCCATCACTTTGTCTATGGCGGTGGTACCCCTGGTAATGATGGCCTTGGCGCGACAACTGCGAGACGACAGCCTTACGCAGGCAAGCTCTGAGACGGATCAGTGAACTGCGCCTTGCTGGCGCATTGAATGTTCGGAGGTGAAGCATGCAGCCGGGTATCAAGCTGGACAGCGCCCTGTCGCGGGGCCTGCTCGATGTGCTCATCAAGGCAGGGCTGGTGGCCGTCTTGGTGACCTTCGCCTTTCAGGTATTCCAGCCGTTCCTGGAGTTGATGCTCTGGGCGGTGATTCTGGCGGTCACCCTGTACCCGTTGCATTGCCGCATCCAGCGCCGCACCGGGCTCAAGCAAGGTTATGCGGCGACGCTGGTGGTGCTGTTGGTACTGGTGGTGCTGCTGGTGCCGATTTACCTGGTGGTAATGTCCATCGGCGAATCGGTAGACAGCCTGGTGACGTTGCTCAAGAGCGGGGCCTGGAGCGTGCCGGCACCCCCTGACTCCGTGGCGGCCTGGCCACTGATCGGGCCTAAGGTACATGCGCTATGGTTGGCGGCCTCCGAGAACATGGCCAGTGTGCTGAACCAGTGGATGCCCCAGATCAAGAGCGCCGGGCGCACGGCGTTAGGCGCTGCGGCCAGCGTTGGAGGCGCTTTCCTGTTGTTCATCGGGGCGGTCATCATTTGCGGGGTCATCATGGCCTTCGGTGATCGCGGTGAAATCGCCGCCCAGCGTATCGCCATACGGGTGTCAGGCGAAGAACGCGGTAAACCCTTGGCCAAGCTGTGCACCGCCACCATTCGCGCGGTGGCGCAAGGGGTAATCGGCATTGCCTTCATCCAGATGTTGCTGATCGGTGTCGGCTTTGTCGTCAAAGGGGTTCCCGGTGCCGGGATGCTGGCCATCGTCATCCTCATACTGGGCATTGCACAGGCCCCGGCGACGCTGGTGACCTTGCCGGTGATCATTTATGTGTTCAACGCCGAAGGCTTCACGGTGGCGACCATCATTTTTGCCATTTACACCTTCGTCGCCGGCCTTGCCGACAACGTGCTCAAGCCGCTGCTGCTGGGGCGCGGGGTTGATGTACCGATGCCGGTGGTACTGATCGGGGCATTGGGCGGCATGGTGGTCAAAGGCATCATCGGCTTGTTCATCGGCCCGGTAATCCTCGGCGTGACGTACGTGCTGTTCTGGCAATGGGTTGCGCTGCAGGTGCCGGAGCAACCGGCACCCCCTGCCGCCTGAGCCATGCCCAACCGCTGCTATGGCCTGGGGCTGCTGATGGTGCTGGCCGGTTGCACTCAGGTTGGTCCGGATTTCGAGAAGCCCCAAGCGCCGTGGCTGGACGGCTGGAGCACGCCCATGATCGAGCAGGCAGGGCGCAGCGCGGCGGCGCCCGACCTGCGTCAGTGGTGGGCGGTGTTTGCCGACTCGACCCTGGACGCGCTGATAGCCGAGGCCGATGCCAACAACACCAACCTGCGCGTGGCTGGCCTGCGTATCGCTGAAGCTCGTGCCCAGTTGGCCATCGTGCAGACCGGGCGTTATCCGCAGCTGCAGCAACTGAGTGCGCAGAGCCTGTACCTGAAGCAGAATCAGTCTGGTACGCCTTCGGCCCGTGATTCGGTGTTCTGGCAATCCAGCGTGGGCTTCGACATCGGCTGGGAAATTGACTTCTGGGGCCGCTTCAGTCGCGCCATCGAAAGCGCCGATGCCGTCTACTTCGCCTCCCAGGCCAACTACGCCGATGCCATGCTGCTGCTGCGTGCGCAAGTGGCCGACACCTACTTTGCCCTGCGTACCGCCGAGGCGCGGCTGGCGATCGCACAAGAGAACGCCAAGCGCCAGGCGCGTAGCCTGGAGATCACCGAGCGGTTGTTCCGCCACGGTGAAAATGACGAACTCGACTGGCAGCAGGCGCGTACTCAATACCTGGCGACCCAGGCCACCATTCCCGAGTTCGAGAACCAGCTCAATGCCCTGCGCAATGTGCTGTGTTCGCTGCTCGGCCGCCCGCCTGGGCCGCTGCCGCAGCTGGCGGCCGGCCATGGCCAACTGCCCTTGCCAGACCGGGCAGTGTTGCAGGATGTACCGGCCAGCCTGCTGCAGCGCCGCCCGGACATCCGTGCCGCCGAGCAGGCAGTGGCGGCGCAGTCGGCGCTGGTCGGGGTGGCCGAGGCCGATCTTTATCCACAGCTGAGCTTGCTTGGCAGTATCGGCTGGACCTTTTTATCGGCCAATCATCTGCCCGACACCTTCGACCTGGCGGCTGGCCCAAGCCTGATCTGGAACCCGTTCGACTATGGCCGGCGCAAGAACACCGTACGCGTGGAAGATGCCCGCTTGCAGCAACTGATCGAGTTGTACCACCAGGGCGTGCGCGAAGCCGCCCGTGAGGCCGACGATGCTGCCAGCGGGCTGGTGCGTTCGCTGCAGAGTGCAACCATTCGCGACCAGGCCTCTCAGGCTGCGCAGCGCTCGCTGAATCTGGCCAGCTCGCAATACCGCGAAGGCTTCGCTGATTTTCAACGGGTGCTCGATGCTCAGCAACTGCTGTTGCAGCAACAGGACGGTTACCTGGTCAGCCGTGGCAACGCGGTCAGCAGCCTGGTGATTTTGTACAAGGCCCTGGGTGGTGGTTGGGACGCCAGCCGCGCGCCGCTCGACCCGGCCACCCGTCAGCAAATGCAGCAACGCACCGACTGGGGCGAATTGCTCGACGAGCCAGCCCCCTCCGCGCATGCACAAGGTGAAACCGAATGAGTGACGCCACGCCCACGCCGCCCCCGTCAGCCCCGGATCGCGGCATGCGCTGGGTGCTGCTGCTGATTGCCGTCAGCCTGCTCTGGTACTTGCTGGCTGACCGCTATACGCCGTACACCCAGCAAGCTCGCCTGCAGGCTTACGTGGTCCCGGTGGCCGCCGAAGTGGCCGGGCAGATCAAGCGTGTGGCCGTAGGCAACAACCAGGAGGTGCGCCAGGGCGATGTGCTGTTCGAACTCGATCAGGAGCAGTACCGCATTGCCTTGGCCCGCGCCGAAGCCGACCTCGATACCGTGCGCCGGCAGATCGGCGCCAGTACCGCCGGCATCGATTCGGCGCAGGCAGCGCTGGTGGCAGCCCAGGCCAACGAACGCAAGGCGCGGCAGGACGCCGAGCGCCTCAAACGGCTGATTGACGAGGACCCCGGTACGGTGTCGGTGCGCCGCCTGGAAGGCGCCCAGGCCACCCGCGACCAGGCCATCAGCCAAGTGGCGGCAGCCCGCGCAGAGGTAGAGCGCGCCCGTGAGCAGCAGGGCGGGGCACAGGAAGACAACGCCCAGCTGCGCAGTGCTGCGGCCAATGTGGAAAAGGCCCGCCTGGACCTTGCCCGTACCGTGGTGCGTGCCGACGCGAACGGTTTGATCACCGACCTGCGCACAGACGTTGGCCACTATGTCGGGGCGGGCAGCCCGATGATGACCCTGATCAGTATCCATGATGTGTGGATAAGTGCCGACATGACCGAGAACAACCTCGGTCGCTTGCGCCCTGAAACCCCGGTGCTGGTGGTGCTCGATGCGCTGCCGGGCACCGTGTTGAAAGGGCGTATCCGCAGCATTGGCTATGGCGTGAGCGTGGGCCAGAGCACGCCGCCGGGTACGCTGCCGACCGTGCAGAATAGCCGCGAGTGGCTGCGTTCGGCGCAGCGCTTTCCGGTGATTGTCCAGCTGGAGCGCGACCAGCTTCAGGACAAGACCGTGCTGCGGGTCGGTGGTCAGGCCGAGGTCATGGCCCTGCCCAGCGAAGGCAACCCACTGAACCTGCTGGGCCGGTTGTTCATGTGGCTGATGAGCTGGCTGTCGTATGCCTATTGAATGGCGCCGCTTGCGGGCGCTGCGCCTGGCCTGGGGTGTGGCGTTGTGCCTGGCGGTGAGCTTTGGTATCGGCTTGCCGGTGCCGATCCTGGCGCCGGTGTTTGCGGTGCTGTTACTGGCCATGCGCAGTCAGCCATTGCCGCTGCGTGCGGCACCGGCCCTGGCGTTACTGGTGCTGCTCGCTTGCGGCAGCGGGTTGCTGCTGATTCCGCTGTTGCGCCATGCTCCGTTGGCCGGGGTGTTACTGGTCGGGGTGGGTGTTTTCCTGACCTTGCGCTATGCACTGAAGGGCGGCAACGGCCTGCTAGCCAACCTGCTGGTGGTCGGCCTGACCATGATCGCCGCTGCCGGCACCAGTGACTTCACCCTGGCATTGTCGGTGGTCGAAGCGCTGGCCAAAGGCATGCTGCTGGCAGTGCTGGGCACGTCAGTGGCGCACAGGTTGTTCCCCGAACCTGCCAATGCGCCAGCACCGCCGGTGCCGCCGCTGCTGGGCAGCGAGCATGTCAGCTGGGTGGCGCTGCGTGCCACGTTGATCGTGATGCCGGCCTTTCTGCTGGCATTGATCGCTCCTGACCAGTACATGCCGTTGATCATGAAGGCCGTGAGTGTGGGGCAACAAGCAGGCGAAACCCGCGCGCGGCACGCCAGCCGGGAGCTGATCGGTTCAACCTTGCTTGCCGGGGTGTTGGCGATAGCGCTGTGGGTAGCGCTGAGCCTGTTCGTTCACCTGTGGATGTTCTTCTTGTGGGTACTGCTGTTCGCCCTTTGGCAGGCTCGGCGCCTGTACCAGGCGGTGCCGAGCCGGCAGAGCCCGGCGTACTGGGTCAGTTGCCTGACGACCCTGTTGATCTTGCTGGGGCAGTCGGTGCAGGACAGTGCAGGTGGGCAGGATGTGTACAAGGCATTTGCGGTGCGTATGGCGCTGTTTCTGGCGGTGTCGGTGTATGCCAGCGCCATGTTGATCTGGATTGACCGGCTTCGGAGTCGGCGCGGGCTTCTTCGCAGTTAAGCCCGCTCCCCCAGGCCATTCAGGGCTGCCAATCAACCCCACTCTCTTCCAGATAGGCATCCACCGCTGCGCCCACCGTTGGATGAAAGGCCTTCTCCCCCATATGCTCGAACAACTCGAACTGCCGCATCTTGTCCTTCACCGGGTCCTTCATTTCGGCGAACTGCAACTCCACCCCCCGCGCCTCCAATGCCCGGTCCAGCTCGGCCAGCATGTCCGCCGAAGTGATATCGATACTGGTCACAGGCTCAGCGGCAATTACCACCCGCTGTACCGGCGTTGGCGACGCGTCTACCGCCGCCATCACTGTGTTCTGGAACTGCTCGGCGTTGGCAAAGAACAACGGCGCGTCCCAGCGCAGCAGCACCAGCCCTGGAATACGCCGGGCCTGTGGATAACGCTGCATGTCATGGTAACCGCGCAGCCCATCCGCCCGGCCAAGCACCGCGTGGTGCGGCCGCCAGCCGTCCCACAGGAACTCGATCACCGACACCACCACGGCAATGCAGATACCGGGAATGGCGCCGAACACTGCCACGCCGACAAAGCAGGTGAACGACAGCCAGAACTCCCACTGCTGCATGCGGAAGATACGCTTGAGGTCGGCAAACTCGAACAGCCCCAGTGCAGCGGCAATCACCACCGCAGCCAAAGCGCTGTTGGGCAGGTGCTGCATCAGATTGGGCGCTACCAGCAGCAACAGGGTTACCGCCAGGGCGCCGATGATGCCGGTGAGCTGGGTCTGCGAGCCGGCAGCTTCGGCCACTGGGGTGCGCGACGAACTGCTGCTGATCGGTATGCCCTGGAACAGCCCCGAGGCCAGGTTGGCCACGCCCAGGCCGAACATTTCCTGGTTGGGGTTTACCCGCATCTTGAGGCGCGCGGCATAGGAGCGTGACAGTACACTGGTGTCGGCGAACGACACCAGCGCCACTGCGATCCCGCCCAGTAGCACCTCGACCAGGTCAATGTCGCTGACCCAGGGGAAGACGAAGCCGGGCAGGCCCTGGGGCAATTGCCCGAGTACCTTGACGCCCATCTGATCGAGGTTGAACACGCTCACTGCCAGCGTCGCCAGTACCACGGCGATCAGGATGCCCGGCAGGCGCTTGAACGGTTTGAGCAGCAGAATCAGCGCCAGGCTACCGGCACCCACGACAAAGCTTGGCCAGTGCCCTTGGCCGGCGTATAGCGCCTGGCCCAAGTACCAAAGGTCGCGCAAGGGCCCTTCGCTGTCGACTTTGATGCCGAACAGCTTGGGCAACTGGCTGATCAATACGGTCAGGGCGATGCCGTTCATGTACCCATAGCGGATGGGCTTGGACAGCAACTCGGTGATAAAGCCCAGGCGCAGCAGCCCGGCAATCACACAGAACGCCCCGGCGACCAGGGCCATCATGCTGGCGATGGCGATCGCCCGCTGCGGGTCGCTGGCCGCGTATTGCACCACCACCGCCAGGATAGGCGCGGCCAGCGCCGAGTCCGGGCCCAGCACCAGGATACGGCTGGGACCGAACAGGGCATAGGCCAGCAGAGGGATGATGGTGGCGTACAGGCCATAGATGCCGGGGACGCCGGAAGCCTCGGCGTAGGCGATGCCCACAGGCACCAGCATGGTGGTGAGCACCAGGCCGGCGGCGATGTCCTTGGGTAGCCAGGCTGCCTTGTAGTGGAGCAGGGTGACCAGGCCGGGTAACCAGCGTTGCCAGTCGAAACGAGTGGGGTGGGGCATGGTGTCGGCTCTGGGCGAGAAGGGCGCTGAACCTCAGCTTAGATGCTGGGATCGAGTGCCGCTTTGCGGCCCGTTGTCATCAAAGAATCGATCAATGCCCTGCTGGCCCCCGACAGCTGGCGATGTGGCGGATAGATGACCGAGAAGGGCCGTCGGGCCCCCTCGTAATCCTCCAGCAAGCGCACCAACCGGCCCCGCTGCAGGCGTTCTGCGACTATGAACTCGTAGGTCTGGCAGATCCCGACACCTTGCTCGGCCAGTGAGATGCACCCCAGCACATCGTCCGCCACCACCGGATTTCCCTGCGGAACGAAGAGCAGTTCCTCCTCTCCTTGACGGAACTGCCAAACGCCTGGCCTGCCATTGCTGGGCATGATGAAAGGCAGGCAGTTGTGTCCGGCCAGTTCCGCCAGTGATTGCGGCCTGCCGGCACGCGCGAGGTAAGCTGGCGCGGCCACCAGGCATAGTCGAGCCTCCTCTAGCCGACGCGCCACCAGGCTACTGTCCGGCAGGTCGCCAAGGCGAATAGCCAGGTCATACCCTTCGGCCACCAGGTCGACATTACGATTGGTGATGTTCAATTCGACCTGCACTTTCGGATAGCGCAGGGCGAAGGCTGCCAGCATGGCCGGCAATCGGTGATGCCCATAAGTGGTCGGCGCGCTCAGGCGCACACGGCCCTGTACTTCGCCATGGCCGCTCAGGGCTTGCTCTGCGCTGGCGATCTGCTGGAACGCAGCGCGCGCCTGCTCGACGTATTCCAGGCCACTGTCGGTGAGGCTCAAGCGACGCGTGGTGCGGCGTAGTAACTGCACCCCCAGGTGCAACTCAAGCCGCGAAATGGCCCGACTAACCACCGACGGGGTGGTGGCCAAGGCCACTGCTGCCGCACTGAGCGAGCCACGTTCGACCACTTCCAGCAGCGCCTCGACATCCCCCAGGTGACCAAACCGTCGCGCCATTTTGTTCTCCAAAGCAAAAATGCTTTTCTACAGGCCCAATTTATCGCTTGTCTGATCGCCAATAAAGTGTCGGTCAGTGCACGGCATCCCGCCTGTGCCTGAATGGAGGGAATGCTATGCGCACTTACCAACGACTGACCCTGGCTGCTGTCATAGGCAGCGCGAGTCTGGGCGCTCATGCGGCGAACGTCCTTGTGGTGCTGTCTGACGAGAGCCATCTGGAGCTACGCGACGGCAAGGCATTTGCAACCGGTTTCTACCTCAACGAACTGCTGGAACCAACCAAAACGCTGCTGGACGCAGGCCATCACGTAACCTTCGCTACTCCCCTCGGTCGCGCGCCGACGTTGGACCGCAGCTCGGCCGCGGCCCAGTACTTCGGCAACGATCCGAAGCAACTGGAGCAATATCAGGCGCTGCTGGATCAGCTGCAGCTTACTTCTGCGAAGCATTCGCCAGTGATCAGCCTGTCCCGCGTGGAGCAGATTGGTTATGGCAACTTCGATGCAGTCTATGTGCCTGGCGGCCACGCCCCGATGCAAGACCTGCTCGCCGACCCGGCGCTGGGGCGTCTGCTTCGCGCTTTCCACGCCGAGGGTAAAACCACCGCGCTGGTTTGCCACGGTCCCATTGCTCTGCTCTCGGCGCTGGAACGGCCGCAGAAGCTGATCCAGGCACTGGAGAGCGGGAACCGGACAGCAACGCCCGAAGACTGGATTTATGCCGGCTATCGCATGACAGTCATCAGCAATCAGGAAGAAGAACAGGCCAAGGGCCTGCTCGGCGGAGGGCAGATGAAGTTCTATCCGCAGACCGCCCTGGAGCGCGCCGGCGGGCAGTATCAGAGCAACCCATCGCCGTGGGCGCCTAATGTTGTCATCGACCGCGAATTGATCACTGGGCAGAACCCGGCGTCAGCGGCCCAGGTGGGCCAAGCCATATTGCATCGTCTGCAGAAACACTAACGGTAGAGACATACCATGACGCAACGTACTTTTCTTGTTACAGGAGCCAGCAAAGGCATCGGCCGGGCAATCTCCGAGCAACTGGTGGAGGAGGGCCATCAAGTCGTTGGTATCGCCCGCCAGGCTGCGGATGCCAGCTTCCCCGGCGAACTGATCGCCACCGACTTGAGCGACTCAGAGCGTTTGATTGCGACACTGGCCGACTTGACCAACCGCTATGCATTCGACGGCTTGGTAAACAATGTGGGCCTGGTCCGTCCCCAGCCACTGGGCGAAATTGACCTGGCAAGCTTCGACGAAGTAATGCGGGTCAACCTGCATCCCGCGCTGCAGGCGACCCAAGCGCTGCTGCCAGGGATGCGCGAGCGCTGCTGGGGCCGCGTGGTGAATATCTCCAGCCTGACCGTGCTCGGCATTCGCCAGCGCACTGCTTACGCCGCTGCAAAGGCAGCGCTGGTCAGCTTCACTCGCAGTTGGGCGCTGGAACTGGCCCAGACAGGAATCACGGTTAATGCAGTTGCTCCAGGGCCGATCGAGACCGAACTGTTCCGCAGTGGTAACCCGGTAGGCAGTGCAGGCGAAGCCGCCTATATCGACGGCGTGCCGATGGGGCGGCTCGGGCAGCCACACGAGGTCGCTTCGGCAGTGACCTTCCTGCTCGGGGATCGCAGTGCTTTCATTACCGGGCAGACAATCTACGTAGATGGTGGCGCCTCTATCGGTCGCAGCGGTCTTTGATGACTGGGGGCAGGCGGCTACCCATGGGAATACGGTAGAACGAATGTTCCCACCCTGCATCCCAGAAAAACAAAACCCCTGAGGTGCAGACCTCAAGGGTTTGTAGTTACAGCAGGCTAACGCTTAGACGTTGAAGCGGAAGTGCATCACGTCGCCGTCTTTGACGATGTAATCCTTGCCTTCCAGACGCCACTTACCGGCTTCCTTGGCACCCGCTTCACCCTTGAACTGGATGAAGTCGTCATAGGCCACCACTTCAGCGCGGATGAAGCCTTTTTCGAAGTCGGTGTGGATAACGCCGGCTGCCTGCGGGGCAGTGGCTCCGACGCGAACGGTCCAGGCGCGTACTTCCTGCACGCCGGCAGTGAAGTAGGTCTGCAGGTTCAGCAGCTCGTAACCGGCGCGGATCACGCGGTTCAGGCCAGGCTCTTCCAGGCCCAGGGCCTCGAGGAACATGTCCTTCTCTTCACCGTCTTCCAGCTCGGCGATTTCTGCTTCGATCTTGTTGCACACCGGCACCACGACCGCGCCTTCTTCCTCGGCAATGGCCTTGACCACGTCCAGGTGCGGGTTGTTGTCGAAGCCGTCTTCGGCCACGTTGGCGATGTACATCACCGGTTTGCTGGTCAGCAAGTGGAAGCCACGGATGACGGCCTTTTCGTCGTCAGCCATGTGCTTCATCAGGCTGCGCGCAGGCTTGCCTTCGGTAAAGTGCGGGATCAGCTTTTCCAGAATGGCCTTTTGCGCCAAGGCATCCTTGTCGCCGCCCTTGGCGTTGCGCGCTACCTTCTGCAGTTGCTTTTCGCAGCTGTCGAGGTCGGCGAAGATCAGTTCGAGGTCGATGATCTCGATGTCACGCTTGGGGTCGACGCTGTTGGAAACGTGGATCACGTTCTCGTCTTCGAAGCAGCGCACCACGTGGGCAATGGCGTCGGTCTCGCGGATGTTGGCGAGGAACTTGTTGCCCAGGCCTTCGCCTTTCGAGGCACCGGCAACCAGGCCGGCGATGTCGACGAATTCCATGGTGGTCGGCAGGATGCGGTTTGGCTTGACGATTTCAGCCAGCGCAGCCAGGCGAGCGTCGGGCATAGGCACGATGCCGCTGTTCGGCTCGATGGTGCAGAAAGGGAAATTCTCCGCCGCGATGCCAGACTTGGTCAGGGCGTTGAACAGGGTGGACTTGCCGACGTTGGGCAGGCCGACGATGCCGCAATTGAAACCCATGGGTATTCCCCTCTCTAAAGGAAATCAGGCCTTCTGGCTGTGCAGCTCGCGCATCGCCTTGGCGAAATCGCCGGCAAGCACGTCCGGCAGCACGCCGAGGGCAAAATCGATGCTGGCGTCGAGCTTCTCCTGCTCGGCGCGCGGCGCGCGGCCCAGGACGAAGTTGGATACCAGTTTGGCGTCACCCGGGTGGCCGATGCCAAGCCGCAGGCGGTGGAAGTCGTTCTGGTTGCCGAGCTGCGCGATGATGTCGCGCAGGCCGTTGTGCCCACCATGGCCGCCGCCGCGCTTGAGCTTGGCAACGCCCGGGGGCAGATCGAGTTCGTCGTGTGCCACCAGTATCGCTTCCGGCTTGATGCGGAAGAAATTGGCCAAGGCCGCTACGGACTGGCCGCTGCGGTTCATGTAGGTGGTGGGGATCAACAAACGAACGTCGTTGCCCTGATGGCTGAATTTAGCCGTCAGGCCGAAATACTTTTTGTCAGCGGTCAGCGAAACACGCTGGGCGCTGGCAAGGCGTTCAACGAAAAGAGCCCCTGCGTTATGCCGGGTCTGTTCGTATTCGGGGCCGGGGTTACCCAGGCCAACGATCAACTGGATGGCGGTCACGTCAGGGGCTCTTCCTTGGAGTTGGTGGGTTACAGTGCGCGCGGCACTGTAACCCGATCAACGCCGGCGTGCGAGTGGATTACTCGGCAGCGCCTTCTGCTTCTGGAGCAACGCGTGGAGCGTGAACGTTGGCAACAGCTTTGTCATCACCGTGGGCCAGAGCAACGAACTCTACGCCTTTCGGAGCTTTCAGGTCCGACAGGTGGATGATGGTGCCGATTTCGGCGTTGCCCAGGTCAACTTCGATGAACTCAGGCAGGTCTTTGGCTTCGCAGGAAACTTCGATCTCGGACTCAACGTGGGAGATCTCGCCGCCTTTCTTGACCGGGGCTTCTTCGTTGATGAAGTGAACCGGAACCTTGGCGGTCAGCTTCTGGCCAGCAACGACGCGAACGAAGTCAGCGTGCATGATGAACTGCTTGGCTGGGTGGCGCTGCATGGCCTTGATGATGACGTTCTGCTTAACACCGTCAACGTTCAGTTCGATAACGTGGCTGAAGGCAGCTTCGTTTTCGAACAGCTTGGTGATTTCCTTGGCCAGGATGGTCAGGGATTGAGCTTCTTTATCACCACCGTAGACAACGGCTGGGATGCTCAGCGAGTGACGCAGGCGGCGGCTCGCACCTTTCCCCAGGTCAGTACGCGCTTGGGCGTTCAGAATAAAATCAGTCATTTTGTTTCTCCAAAATAGCCCCCCGAGGGCGTTTGCGACCAGCGCCAACGGGGATGGCAAAAAAGCCCCGCCCCAACACAGGTTGGGGCGGGGCGCTTCACATCAACACGTGTCCCGCTTAGCGGAACATCGCGCTGATCGATTCTTCGTTGCTGATGCGGCGTACCGCTTCAGCGACAACCGGTGCGATATCCAGCTGGCGGATACGATCACAGGCTTGAGCAGCGGCGGACAGCGGAACGGTGTTGGTCACCACCAGCTCGTCCAGTACCGACTTCTCGATGTTCTCGATGGCGCGGCCCGACAGGACAGGGTGCGTGCAGTAGGCGTAAACCTTGGCAGCGCCGTGTTCTTTCAGGGCTTTGGCCGCGTGGCACAGGGTGCCGGCGGTGTCGACCATGTCGTCTACCAGGATGCAGGTGCGCCCTTCGACGTCGCCGATGATGTGCATAACCTCGGAGTGGTTAGCCTTTTCGCGGCGTTTGTCGATGATACCCAGATCGACGCCCAGGGACTTGGCGACAGCGCGTGCGCGCACGACACCACCGATGTCCGGGGAGACGATCATCAGGTTCTCGAAACGCTGGTCTTCGATATCGTCAACCAGTACGGGCGAGCCGTAGATGTTGTCGACGGGGATATCGAAGAAGCCTTGGATCTGGTCAGCGTGCAGGTCGACGGTGAGTACACGGTCGATACCTACGACAGTGAGCATGTCAGCAACAACTTTGGCGCTGATGGCTACACGTGCCGAACGCGGACGGCGGTCCTGGCGGGCATATCCGAAGTAGGGAATCACGGCGGTGATTCGGGATGCTGAGGAGCGGCGGAAGGCGTCGGCCATCACTACCAGTTCCATCAGGTTATCGTTGGTCGGGGCGCAGGTCGGCTGAATAATGAAAACGTCTTTACCGCGAACATTTTCATTGATCTCAGTACTGATCTCGCCGTCGGAGAATTTACCGACAGAGACGTCACCGAGAGGGATATGCAGCTGACGTACGACACGCCGAGCCAGATCGGGGTTAGCGTTCCCCGTAAAGACCATCATCTTGGACACGCGCAGTACCTGAAGGCTGAGGGTATACCTGGATGAGTATAAGGAAAATGGCAGGGGCGGCTGGATTCGAACCAACGCATGGCAGGATCAAAACCTGCTGCCTTACCGCTTGGCGACGCCCCTGTATCTGTTGCTGCGAACGCTCATGCGCTCGACTTCTTGACCAGACTTTGCAGCTTGCGATGCAACATCGAAATATTGCTTCCTTTCGCCACAAACCCTGTTTGGGTCGCTGAAAGAAGGGCCAGAACTTTATCAGCTTCGGCTTTGCTTGGGAAGGCCCCAAACACACAACTTCCAGTGCCGGTTAGTCGAGCCTCAGTGAATTTCCCTAGTGAATTCAACGCATTGCGAACTTCAGGGTAATTCTGCTCTACCACCGGTTGGCAGTCATTTCGACTGTTTCCCTCGGGAACGGGGCGCATCTTAAGGGGGAGAGAATCACGTGTCAACTGTGGATGTGAAAAAATTTCTACTGTACTGACAGACACTTGCGGCACCAGCACGACATACCAGGGTTCGATCGGGTCGACCGGGGTCAGTTGTTCGCCTACGCCTTGCGCGAATGCTGCGTGGCCGCGTACGAACACCGGCACATCGGCGCCCAGGCTCAGGCCCAGTGCGGCCAGGCGGTCTTCGTCCCAGTCCAGTTGCCACAGGTGGGCCAGGGCCAGCAGGGTGGTCGCGGCGTCTGAGCTGCCACCGCCGATACCTCCGCCCATGGGCAGTACCTTGGTCAGCCAGATGTCGGCGCCAAGCGTGGTGCCCGATTGTGCTTGCAACATGCGCGCGGCCCGTACGATCAGGTTGCTGTCGTGGGGGACGGCCTCGATCTCGGTGTGCAAGCGGATCACGCCATCGTCACGCAGGGCAAAACTCAGTTCGTCGCCATGGTCTAGAAACTGAAACACCGTTTCCAGTTCGTGGTAACCGTCTGCGCGGCGGCCGATGATGTGCAGCCACAGGTTGAGCTTGGCCGGGGCGGGCAGGGTGAGCTTTTGCATGCGATCAATGCCCCAGCTGGCGCGGCTGCCAGTCCTTGACCACCAGGGTCACGTCCAGGTCTTTGCCGTGCAGCTTCAGGCGCTCGGGCAACCAGTAGCCGTTCTGTTCGGTGTAGCTCAGGTACTGCACCTGCCAGCCATCCTGGTCGAGGCTGGCCAGGCGGCTGTCGCCATCCAGGGTCAGCTTGCTCTTGCTGTCGGGGGCGGGCAGGCCGCGCACCCACCAGACCAGGTGCGAAACCGGCAGTTGCCAGCCCAGTTGCTCTTCCAGCAGCGCTTCTGGGCTGGTGGCTTCGTAGCGGCCCTGGTTGGCCACTTCCAGCACCACGCCACCCGGGCGGCCGGTAAGGCGTGCGGCGCCACGGCCCAGCGGGCCGGCCAGGCGAATGTCGTAATAGTCCTGACGTTGCAGCCAGAACAGCGTGCCGCTGCCGGAATCGCGCGGGGCACGGATACCGACCTTGCCGTTGATCTGCCAGCCATCGAGGCTGCTCAGCTGCGCTTTGTGGGCGCGCCACTGCTGCGGGTCGCCGTGGCCCTGCAGGGCCTCGCGGCTACCGAAGCCGGCACAGCCGGCCAGCAGGGCGATCATGGTAAAGGTGATGCAATGGCGCAGGAACATGGCGTTAAAGAGTCTCGGATCCGGTCAGGCGCAAAAGGGTCTTGCGCAGGATAGGGCTGTCGGCCTGGGCCTCGAAGCCCTTGGCCCATACATGGCGAGCTTCGCGGCGCTTGCCGTTGGCCCACAGTACTTCGCCCAGGTGGGCGGCCACTTCGTGGTCGGGGAAGTTGGCAAAGGCCTGGCGCAGGTAGGTTTCAGCGACGTCGAGGTTGCCCAGGCGATAGTTGACCCAACCCAGGCTGTCGAGCACTGCCGGGTCATCGGGGGTCAATTGGTGGGCCTTGTCGATCAGTGCCTTGGCTTCGGCATAGCGGGTGGTGCGGTCGGCCAGGGTGTAGCCCAGGGCGTTCAGGGCCATGGCGTTTTCTGGCTCGCGGGCGATGATGGCGCGCAGGTCTTTTTCCATCTGCGTCAAATCGTTGCGCTTCTCGGCCAGCATGGCGCGGGTGTAAAGCAGGTTGAGGTCGTCCGGGTAGCGCTGGATGGCTTGCTGCAGCACCTGATTGGCCTGGGCGTCCTTGTTGTTGTTGCTGTAGCTTTCCGATTCGATCAGGAATAGCTGGATGGCGTAGTCTGGCTGGGCTTCGCGTGCTTCGGCCAGCAGGCGCGAGGCATCGCTGCCGCGACCGTTGGCGATCAGGATGTCGGCCTGACGCAGCTGTGCCGGCAGGTAGTCTGGGCCTGGGCCGACCAGGGCGTATTCATCCAGAGCGCCAGCAGGGTCGTGGCGCTCCTCGTGGATGCGGCCCAGGTTCAGGTGCGCGGCGTCAACGTAGCTGTCGCGCTCGATCAGCTCCTGCAAGTAGCCTTCGGCTTCATCCCAGTCTTTGTTCTCCAGGCACACCAGCGCCAGCGAGTAGCGCAATTCGTCGTCATCGGGGTATTGCTGGACCAGACTGATGAACTCGCCTTTGGCATCGGCGATACGGTCCTGTTCGACCAGGGTGCGAGCGTAGGTGAGGCGCAGGCGTTTGTCGTCCGGGTTGTCGCGAATCGCCCCGCGCAGCAGTGGCAGGGCCTCTGGACCACGGTCCAGGGCCTGCAGCAGACGGGCGCGCAGCAGGATCGGGGCGACTTCGCCGTTTTGTGCCGGGTGCGACTCAAGCAGTTCCAGGGCTTCTTCGGTCTTGCCGTCCTGGTTCAGCAGCAGGGCCTTGCCGAATATCAGCTGGCCGTTGTCGGGGTATTTCACCAGCAGGCGTTCGAAACTTTGCAGCAGGCCGTCGCGGGTGCTCTGGTCGGTTTCGGCTGCGGACAGGGCGAGGAAGTCGAAGTGGGTGTCGCCCTGGCCCTGCAGTACCTTTTCCATGTAGGCCATGGACTCGTCATAGCGGCCGGCGCGGGCCAGCTGGATGGCGGCGGCGCGCTGGGCGTCGAGGTTCTGCGGGTCGTTGCGCGCCCAGACCAGTGCATTCTCCAGTGACGGCTCGTCGGCGCCGAGGTACTCGGCAATGCGGTAGGCGCGCTCGGAAACTGCTGGGTCCTGGGTTTTTGCCGCCTGATCGGTGTAGTTGGCCAGGGCGATGTCGAAACGGTTGCGCTGGCCGGCCAGCTCTGCCACCAACAGGCTATAGAGTGTGTCCTGCTTGAACGAACCATACACCACGGGCTTTTCCGCCTCTGCCTTGCCAGCTTCGGCGACGGGAGGCTCGGCCTTTTGCGGGGCCAGGCTCTGGCAGCCCTGGAGCAGGGCGAAGGCAAGCAGCAATGCGTATGGTTTGTTCATAGAAAGGCTTATTAGGAGGACTCACCGGCGGTCGGAGCATGATGACACAAGCGCGGAGGCAAACCCACCTGCGAAGGTCGTGGTTTACAGGCTGGGTGGTGCTGAGTAGGACAGCGGGGTGGGGGAGAGGTTCGAGGGGGCTTCTGACGCAATGACCCAGCCCCTGCCTTTATATTTTACGTCCGTGGAAGCAGGAAATGGGAGAGCACAAGCGCCATGAGAAGCGTAATGTGCGGAGTTAGGGGCTGTTCCCGTTTCACATGGGTAGCCAAAGAAAGGCGCAGGCCATGGCCACTGCGCTTTCATAATTCCGCTTGAGCTTGTCGAAGCGCGATGCGGCCGCCCGCTAGTGCTTCAACCGGGCTAAGGCGTTTTCAACCAGGTGCAGCCTGAAAAACCTTGAGCCATTTACCCGCCGCGATCCTCGAATCTACCGTCAGGGTTAGTCGCACCGACAATTTTGTCGAGATCACCGGTCAGGATAGATCCGCTCGTATAGTGCCACGTCGCTGGGGCAGTCAATTTCTCCCCAGGGAGCGTGCGTCGCCACGCCGGCGACTGGAAAACCTTCGCTGACTAGTGTCCCTAAAAGCGATGTCATGTCAGCTTGGTCGCGTGCCTGAGGCGTGAGCCCTTGCAATTGCTTTTTCAACGCCTGCCAACCCGCTGGCGTGACTTTGAACAAGCCCATGTACTGGCCCTGAATGATTTCAAGACTGGTAGCGGTCTGTCCAATAGCGCTCACCCATCCATCGACTAAGCGGAAGTTCTCCAGATCTGGTAGCGGATCGTTGAAGCGTTGCTGCCAGAGACGCACAGCAGCGGGATCGTAGCCCAGGACAATATCGGCTGGATGGTTAATTAGCTCGGATACTAGGGTGCTGTCGTAGAAGATGTCTCCGTAGCTAACAAGGCAAGGCTCTGCGCTCAACCAATCGCTGGCGCAATTTAGAGAGCTGAAAATACCGGAGCTGTGCCAGCGGTGGTTGTGAAACAAAGTGTCGGCGAATGGTGCAAGCATTTCGCTTCGATAGCCTGCAACGATGCCAACCTCGCTGACATCGCATCGACGGAGCGTTTCAATCGCGCGCTGTAGCAGTGGCACACCGTTAAAGGGTACCAAGGCCTTGGGGCGTTCATCGGTCAGGGCTTGTAAGCGGCTCCCGCGACCAGCAGCAAGAATGACGGCTTTCATGAAAAAGCTCCGAAGGCATGTCGCACGCGTTGAATATCCAATGGATCGGCAGGTAGTTCTCGCTCGGGGTGCCACATGATCCCGGTATGCCGACGGTGGTCGTCATACACAGCCTCGATCACGCCGTCGTCGGCCAGGGCTAGTACGCGGTAGCCGTCGGGCGCCTCGCGAAAGCCGTATTCATGATAGGAATTCACTCGCCGCCGTTGTTCTTGCATGTTGATCATGTGCTCACCTACATGGCCGGCCAAGCGTTCCAAAGTGCCACCAGCTCGCGTCAACATTACCTGCATGCCGCGGCATACACCGAGCACCGGAAGCCGTAGATTTTCCGCAAGATCAAGCAAGACCCTCTCAGTGACGTCGCGTGTGTCGGCTGTCCCACTCAGGGCCTGGCAACTCCCTCCACCGGTAAGCAGGAGGCCCTGAGGGCGCAATGATTGGACTAACGCCATGCTGACTCTTGGATCGTTTGGAAGGTACAGCGGGGTCAGCCCACATTGGTCTAAGAATTCAACCCAGCGCTGGTCGAGCGCGTCCCGCCATTCCTGGCGTTCGGCGTTGAACTGCCTGAGCATGGTCAGCCCAACCAAAATCATGCCAGCACCTGTATACGCCGCTCGGCGCAGTCGAGCAGCAGGCTTGTCGCCGCCAATAGGGTTTTGAATCGAGTATCGCCCACGCCGATAGCTGCGGGAATGGCGAACTCTCGGGCTCGGATCGACATATGCGAGTTCTCGCCTCCGTAGGCGGTGATGAAACCAGCAATGCGGTGGGTAAAAATCCAATCAAAACCCGGATCAGCGTTTTCGATTAAGACAATGCAACCCTCTATGTCCGGTGCCAATTGCCCTGGAAGCACATGGGCCACCCGCGCATGAGTGGCACTTCGAGTGATGAAGTTGGGATTGCACCAGTGCACTCGATGGCCGAATAGATCTTGCGGCTGACAGATGATGCTTGGCGTACGGACTAACTGCGTTTCATACCAGCGGCTGCGGTTGTGGGCAATCGCTTGGTGCAAACGTTTGCGATCAATGTCGACGTAACCGCGGGTAAAGTCGGTGATTTGCGCAAAGCTGAGTTGGTCGCGGTCAAGACCATGTACCTCACCCCAATCGCATAGTGAGCGCAAAACATCCGAAACAAACGCTGCATAGAGGTATTTGAGCTTCTCGCGCGATGCAATAGCGGCTTGAGCAAATTGGAGGAACTGCTCGGCGGAAACGTTAAGACCGCACTGGTCGAAAGCTTGCTGCATGGCGTTGACCTGGGCCCGAGATACAGTTAGGCCGTTCGTAGATTTTGGGGGGCGTTGTAATGGGCGCTGCCAGTCAAAATAACTCTCCGGAGTCTCGTCGTAGCGCGCCACACGTATATCGTAGGTACCCGGCCGGACATGACCGTGGAGCTTTAGGAAATCGTCCTTATGCAACGTCTGGAAATCGCTGGCCATCTCGCGACCGATACTATTGACCCCTCCGGTCACATGATCGATGAAACCGGCAGATACTACCCCCGCTGTTTCCAGCGATTTAATTATTGCGGTACCTACGAACGCTGCACGGGCAGCGCCAGCGAATACTTCAGCGACAACGTTGGCCGCCGATAGAGCATTCCTCATACGTTGCAAGGACTCGCCCCGAGGTTGCCTCGCCATTAAACTCTGCACCTTGTCAGTAATACTCGGTAGACGTGTCAGGTCGGAGAAGAACGGGCCGCTGGGGGAAATAATGTGCTCGGTCAACTGGCGTAGCTCGTTCAAGTAGCATTCGTGCTGCTTGGTACTAAGAGTCCGGAGCGCCGGCAGCGCGGCAGCGGCATCGGGGCTAGTAAGCTCTGGCGTGAAGCAAGTAGGAATGATCGCGAACTCGATCTTGTCATGCAGATGAGGATGCATGGCCAAGTACTCGCCGCACTGTTCGACTACGCGCTCGGCAACATCTTGAGGTACCGAGGCCGGGATGAATGACTCGATGCTGTGGGCAATGCAGATGAAAGGAGAGCCACCCACCTGGTACATCAGCGGTTTGCGCCGCAGATCCCGGTAGCCGTATCGGAATCTGGCAGAGGCCCAATTAAGGTCAGTGATCAGCTCCTTATATAGCGAGTAGGCTAGCGCCCGCGGCTTGGTACCGATCATTTCCGCCGGGTTCCAGTCCGGCATAAGGCCAAGGAAGGCGGTCGACGTAGGACGCAGATGGTGTTGCTTGCAGATCAGCTCTTCGAGCTGGGAAACCTCGTGCTCCAAAACTTTGCGTAGTTGGGCGTCGGCAAGTGCGCTGGCATTACGGGGCCCATCTGCGGTCATGGGACGTACTTGGAATAGCAGAGGGCCATCGCCAGTGATCGCGAACTCTATGTCCAAGGCATCGCGCCCGGTTAGAACTTGTACCTCTTCGAGCAAAGCAAACAGCCCTGGTAATTCCGCAGGCTCGCTTGCCGCTTCGCTGCCAAGGGAGACGAAAGCATGCACAGTCTCGTTGCCGGTAGTGACACCGTCAGTACTGGCACCTGGTACATAGTCAACTACGTAATATGGCAAACCCGTCTCTGGATCACGGGTCATCGCCACTCCGCTGGCCAATACTCCTCTCGCCATCTGCTGCACCAGCACCTCATCGCGCTCGCGAGCTAGGCCGTAGGAGGCGATCACCGTCTTGATGGCTTCGCCGAGTGCCTGGCCGCCACACACATCTAGAACTGACGCGTACATTCCTGCACCGGAATGGCCGTCGCGGTCTTCGGCTAGGCAGCTGGATCGTACAATCAGCGGCTCATCGCCAAAGAACGCCTGACAGTGCGCGATCACTGCCTGCCAGTCCTCCCGCCACTGTGCCACGGTGAATCGATGAAGGGGCAACACTTGCCCGGTGCTCAGAAGTGGTGCCAGTTGCTGCAGGGTATCGGCCTTGCCGGAAAAAGCGAACACGGGAGAAGGATTTACTGAGTGCATATGTCTTCCCTAATCAGTCGAATCAGTCCGTTGCAGGGGGCTGTCAGTTCATGTCAGGTTTAAGCCAATTCGGCGCCGGTATAAGTCGCGAGTTCAAGGCCGTAAAGTGAGGACAGCTCGCGTAGGAAGCGATTGCCCTTTTTCGCCGCAGAGTGGGGGCAGTCGTCCTCAACGATGACGTGGCCAATTGTGCCGATGTTGCCGCTATAGACGTTTACCGCCTGGCCAGGCGCAACGTGGGCGGTGCAAAACCGGATGGCGTACTTGTCCAGTAATGGCTGTAGGGTGTCGGGGTCGTAGTCGTGGGCGATATGACCGCCATTGCGGGAGGCGACAGTTACGACGCTACCTGCGCGCTGAAGCACTGAGTCGTCAATTAGAATGGGCTCGCCCAGGTGCAGACGGACTAGCAGTTCGAACGGGTCGATGCCGGTCAGCATCCGGTACATCTGCGGCGCTACGCTACCCATCATGCGTGCGTTGATCTCCACTAGACAGGGCCCTTTGGCATCGCGCAACAGTTCAACATGATAAAGGCCAACATCCAGCCCCAGAGCGCTGAACACTGCCTGCACATATGCTTTGATCTCGTCGCGCTGTGCTGCGTCAAGGCCTGACGGCATGGTCGCGGTCATTTCTAATATTTCGCTATGGTCGGCGCGGAAACGGATGGTGGTCGCAAAGCAGGAGACCTTGGTGTCCTGGACGATGACTTCCGCTGAATGCAATGTACCGTCGATGTATTGCTCGACCAGATAGTCGCGGCTTACCAAGTGGTCGATCATAGGATCAGCACCCTTGCGACTCTGGCGCAGCTCGGCGAGAAAGGCGTCAAAGTCGGTCTGGCTATGGCAAATGGCGGAAAACTGCTTGGCGAATCCTCGGGTCGGCTTGACAACGAATGGCAGCGACAAACTCGGAACGACCCCATTGATCAGTTGCTCCTCGCTTAGTACTTCAAAATCAGGAGAGCGTAGTCCGTGTGCCCGCAGCGTTTCGCGCAGTCGACTCTTGTATACCGCCCCGCACAGAGCTTCGTACCTCGGGTAGAGGGTGCCGATGCGCTGGGCCTCCCGCGCCACCGGTACTATGGCTGCTTCAGAGGTAGAGATCAGGGCGTCAATAGGGCGCTCTGCGTGCAGGTTGGCCAACAACCGGCTGAATTCGCCGCCTTCCAGATTATCGATACGCAAATAAGCATCCACATATCGCAGGTAAGGCTCGAGACGAGAGGTGTCGTCCTTGATCGAGATCGTCAGGAACGAGGCGTCGCGCTGATGAATGAAGGTGACGTGGCAGCCAAGCCGTTTGGCTGCCTCAAAAGCCAGCAGGCCGCTTACGGTGCTGTCGACGAAAACCACGTGTTTCATTGGAACCTCGGATTACCAGGGATGAAAGTAAATAGTGCTGAGCCCGAACAGCATTGCGAAGCAAGCGACCGTCGAAGGTGCGCCATACTTGGGAATTCTCAAGCTGGTGACCTGGAGGATGCCGACCAGGGCCATTAGGCCGACGATCACACCGGCACCGTAATGCCCGGCCGATAACCCCATCAGGGCCAGCGCAAAGACAAATCCTGAATATGTGGTGGGTAGCCCCTGATATCCCCCGCCAGCCGATGTGCCGGGCATGCCAAACAGCGATAGCCGCAAAATGGCCGTGAAAACCAGAGTTACTGCGGCCAGCGTGGCCGAAAGAGACTGGTCGAGGATTAGGATGACAAGGGCTGGCGTGATGCTGAAATTGAGCAAGTCGGCAAAACTGTCTAGATGCTTGCCGAAGGCCCGTTGCGCGCTGTTCGCAGCCAGGTAGCGCCGGGCTATGTGGCCGTCAAGGAAATCGAGCATCGCGGCCAGGCAAATCACCGTCGCCGCCAGAACAAACCGTCTTTGCAACGCAAAATAAACAGTACCGAAGGCCAGGCCGATATTGAACATTGTTAATATGTTCGCCAAATCCAAAAGACGGACGAACGGAAATACACGCGCCAATGTGGGCATATTGTTCTCCTTGAAGAAATTATTTAGACAGGTTGTTTTCCCTTGATCGAAACTGTCGTTCGCAGGACGTTGGATGCGAAGAAATAGAAAGCAACGAAGATAATGCTCGTGCTGAACAGGCCAACATACTTAACCAGTATTGAGCCGGCGAAGATGGTGATTATCATGCCTAAGTAGACCCCCGCATACTGGACAGATGCCATCAACGGCATGGCGCTGGTAGGTGTGCTCCTGACAAGATCGGCTTGCAACTTGAAAAATGCCAGTTCGAAAAAAAATATGTAGAGAAAATACGCGATGTAACTGGACTGAATATCATGGCCGAACGCTGCGAGCATCATGAACAGGCCGCTGACTACAGCCATCGGCATAGGTGGCGGTTGCACATTACACTTGCCCAAGCGATAGAACAGTACTGCGCCCACCAAAGCTGCCACACTATTGACGGCCTGCAACAAACCGACATACACCTCTCCCAAGCCCAGCACATGGGCCGGTAACAGCACCCTGGACACATTGAAGAAGCCCTGAAAAAGGCTGACGAAGACGATGAACTGATAGAGGCTGAGGCGTAGCGCGGGATACTCCTGCAAAAGCGAACCAAGGGCAGTCAATAGTCTTGGTGCGACCTGCACGGTGATCGGAGGCTTTGTTGGCGCAGGTAGTAGATAGGCCGCCAAAGCCGCGATGGAAAAAAGACTGACAGTAATGAGCAGGGCTAACCCAGGCGTCATGTTGGCTTTGAACAGTAGCAAACTGATGCCTGCCAGGCCTCCGGCAATGAATTGTGCGGTGAGTGTCAGAGGCACTGAGCTGGCGATTTGCGCACCCGGGAAATAACACTTGATGGCAACAATACGGCCTACCCGTTGCAGCGCATCCAGGGTGCCAATGACTACCGCGCCTAACACGGCGACTTCCACATAATGTGGCAGGATCTTGTAGGTGACCGCCGCGCAGCCCAGCGACAGCAAGTTGGCACTCCACAGCAAGGTGCGTGGCGCTAGATAGTCAGCCAGTCGGTAAATTGGAACGACAAGAATTACCGGCAGAACCATTGGTGCAAACAGCACCACTTGGGAAAGTATTAGGCTAGCAGTATGAGCATAAATATAGTAGGAAAAATAAATATAGCTCAGCGTAGAGGCCGAAATAGCACACAAGTTAACGCCCCAAAGAAGCACTGAGTGCCTACGAGATACTGCAAATTCTTTCATTGCTCGCGCCTATTATATAGCTTCCTGCCATGCACGAAGCATACCCTACATTGGAAATCATTTTTAAGGTAAGCTTAACAAAACTGAAATATAAAAATGCTTGTTGTTGATGTGTTACCAAGTAAGCGTGCATTATTCCAGTTCGTCATTACCGCTACTAATCCTCGTCAACAAAAAATTCTAATCATCGGCAAAATAAATAGATAGAAATAAACCGACTGACTGATAGCTCGATGCTATCCAACTCGTATCGCTGTCTCAGTGAGGAATATCGATGTAGCGGCGTCAAGACTAGGTCCGGAAGGAGGGTAGGGCAACAGCTGGGCATGTATTTGGGAAATGGACTACAAGACTGTGGATAAATCTTTGGAAATATGGCAAAAGTCTTCTCGACCCGGTCGGCGTAGTTGGCTAGGGCGATGTCGAGCCGATGGCTCTGGCTTTTGCTCTTACTGTCGCTTCTAAGCGCGCGGTTGATCAGGCGCTGCAGATTGCGACTTCAGGAGGCCGAGCGTAGGGCTTGCTCCCGGGAGGACCGCGCTGCAGGCCCCATCCTGGGGCGCAGCGCTTGACGGGCATCCATGCCCGTCACCTCCCTGCGCAAGGCCTGCGTTCGGCCTCCTGAAGTCGCGAAGATCAAGATCAGGATCAAAAGCCAGATCAAAAGCCGGCAAGACCTGAAAACACCGCTAGGGCAGGCTACGAAAAGGCGATAGCCGCAGGACTATCAGCACAATAGCGAACGGTGGTTGTCCTGAAACCTGCGAAAGAGGACAATTATCGGCTTCCCGTCACAACCAGCGACCTTGCATGGCCTTTCTTGCACTTGGTATCAACCATAAGACTGCCTCGGTAGACGTACGCGAGCGCGTGGCGTTTACCCCAGAGCAGCTGGTAGACGCCCTGCAGCAGCTCTGCAGACTGACGTCCAGCCGCGAGGCGGCGATCCTGTCGACCTGCAACCGCAGTGAGCTCTATATAGAGCAGGACCACCTGTCCGCCGACGCCGTGCTGCAGTGGCTGGCCGACTATCACCGCCTCAGCCTCGACGAGTTGCGCGCCAGCGCCTACGTGCATGAAGAGCACGAGGCCGTGAAGCACATGATGCGCGTGGCCTCGGGCCTGGACTCGCTGGTTCTCGGCGAGCCTCAGATCCTGGGCCAGATGAAGTCCGCCTACGCCGTGGCCCGCGAAGCCGGTACCGTCGGGCCGTTGCTTGGGCGCCTGTTCCAGGCCACCTTCAGCGCCGCCAAGCAGGTGCGTACCGATACGGCCATCGGTGAAAACCCGGTTTCGGTTGCGTTCGCCGCGGTCAGCCTGGCCAAGCAGATTTTCGCCGACCTGGGCCGCAGCCAGGCCCTGCTGATCGGTGCCGGCGAAACCATCACCCTGGTCGCCCGCCATCTGCACGAGCAGGGCGTACGCCGTATCGTGGTGGCCAACCGCACCCTGGAGCGCGCCAGCATCCTGGCCGAGCAGTTCGGCGCGCATGCCGTGCTGCTGGCAGACATCCCACAGGAACTGGCCAACAGTGACATCGTGATCAGTTCCACCGCCAGCCAGTTGCCGATCCTTGGCAAGGGCGCGGTCGAGAGCGCACTGAAACAGCGCCGACACAAGCCGATCTTCATGGTCGACATCGCTGTCCCTCGCGATATTGAAACCGAAGTCGGCGAGCTGGATGATGTCTACCTGTACACCGTCGACGACCTGCACGATGTAGTGGCAGAAAACCTCAAGAGCCGCCAGGGCGCGGCCCAGGCGGCCGAAGAGCTGGTATCCGTGGGCGCCGAAGACTTCATGCTGCGCCTGCGCGAACTGGCTGCGGTGGACGTGCTCAGGGCCTATCGCCAGCAAAGTGAGCGCCTTCGCGACGAAGAACTGCAAAAGGCCCTGCGCCTGCTGGCCAATGGCGGCAACCCCGAAGACGTGCTGGCCCAGCTGGCCCGGGGCCTGACCAACAAACTCCTGCATGCGCCCAGCGTGCAGCTGAAAAAGCTCTCGGCCGAGGGCCGCCTTGATGCGCTGGCCATGGCCCAGGAACTCTTTGCCCTCAACGAGGGCTCCACGGACAAATCCCCGCAATGAAAGCGTCGCTGCTGAACAAACTGGAAATCCTCCAGGACCGTTTCGAAGAACTCACCGCCCTGCTCGGTGACGCCGAGGTTATTTCCGACCAGACGCGTTTTCGCGCCTACTCCCGCGAGTATGCCGAGGTAGAGCCGGTCTACGCTGCTTATAAAGAGTGGCGCAAAGTCCAGGACGACCTCGAAGGCGCCCAGGCGCTGCTCAAGGACAGTGACCCGGACCTGCGTGAAATGGCCGTGGAAGAGGTGCGTGAAGCCAAGGAGCAACTGCTGACGCTGGAGGCGCAGCTGCAGCGCATGCTGCTGCCCAAAGACCCCAACGACGGTCGCAACGTGTTTCTCGAAATCCGCGCCGGTACGGGTGGCGACGAGGCAGCCATCTTCTCTGGTGACCTGTTCCGCATGTATTCGCGCTACGCCGAAAAGCGCGGCTGGCGCCTGGAGATCTTGTCCGAGAACGAAGGCGAGCACGGCGGCTACAAGGAAATCATTGCCCGCGTCGAGGGCGAGAATGTCTACGGCAAGCTCAAGTTCGAGTCCGGTGCACACCGGGTTCAGCGTGTGCCCGAGACCGAGTCCCAAGGCCGTGTCCACACTTCCGCGTGCACGGTGGCGGTGCTCCCCGAGCCGGACGAGCAGGCCGCCATCGAAATCAACCCGGCCGACTTGCGCGTGGATACCTACCGTGCCTCCGGTGCCGGCGGCCAGCACGTCAACAAGACCGATTCGGCGATCCGTATCACCCACTTGCCCACCGGTATCGTGGTCGAATGCCAGGAGGAGCGCTCGCAGCACAAGAACCGTGCTCGCGCCATGTCCTGGCTGTCGGCCAAGCTGAACGACATGCAGACCAGTGCCGCGCAGAACGCCATTGCCAGTGAGCGCAAGCTGCTGGTGGGGTCCGGTGACCGCTCCGAGCGCATCCGCACCTACAATTATCCACAGGGGCGGGTGACCGATCACCGCATCAACCTGACCTTGTATTCGTTGGACGACATCCTCAGCGGTGGCGTAGACGCGGTGATCGAACCGCTGCTGGCCGAATACCAGGCCGATCAACTGGCCGCCTTGGGGGACTGATGACTGTCATCGCCAGCCTGTTGCGCAACGCGCAGTTGCCTGAATCGCCCACTGAGCGCCTGGATGCCGAACTGCTGCTGGCTGCGGCCATCGGTAAATCGCGCAGCTACTTGCATACCTGGCCCGAGCGTATCGTCAGCAGCGAAGATGCCGAGACCTATGCCGGCTACCTGCAGCGCCGCCGTGGCGGCGAGCCAGTGGCCTATATCCTTGGGCTGCAGGGCTTCTGGAAGATCGACCTGGAGGTTGCGCCGCATACCCTGATCCCGCGGCCGGATACCGAGCTGCTGGTCGAGACGGCGCTTGAACTGCAACCCGCTTCGCCAGCCAAGGTTCTCGACCTGGGTACCGGTACGGGGGCTATCGCTCTGGCGCTGGCCAGCGAGCGCCCGGCCTGGCAGGTGACAGCGGTTGACCGGGTGGAGGAGGCTGCTGCCCTCGCCGAGCGCAACCGCCAGCGGTTAGGCCTGGCCAACGCTCGGGTAAGGCTAAGCCACTGGTTCGACAGCCTGGCCGGGGAGCGTTTTGACCTCATTGTCAGCAACCCGCCCTACATCGCCGCTGAAGACCCGCACCTTGTGGCCGGCGACGTGCGCTTCGAACCCAGCAGTGCCCTGGTGGCCGGTGCCGATGGCCTGGACGATCTTCGCGTGATCGCCGCCCAAGCCCCCGCGCACTTGTTGCCAGGTGGTTGGCTACTGCTGGAACATGGCTACGATCAGGCGGCAGCGGTACGTGCTCTGCTGGCTGAACATGGCTTTATCGAGGTGGCCAGCCGCACGGACCTGGGCGGCCATGAGCGCATTACCCTGGGGCGACTGCCATGCTGAGTGATCAGGAACTGCTGCGTTACAGCCGCCAGGTGCTGCTGGCCCAGATCGACATCGATGGCCAACTGCGGCTCAAGCAGAGCAAAGCGCTGATCATCGGGCTGGGTGGCCTGGGCTCGCCAGTCGCCCTGTACCTGGCCGCCGCTGGCGTGGGTGAGCTGCACCTGGCCGACTTCGACACCGTCGACCTGACCAACCTGCAACGCCAGGTTATCCACGACAGTGCCAGCGTCGGCATGAGCAAGGTCGACTCGGCCTTGCAGCGCTTGCAGGCAATCAACCCGGAAGTCAGCCTGGTTGCTCACCGCCAGGCACTGGACGAGGACTCGCTGGCGGCTGCGGTGTCGGCAGTCGACCTGGTATTGGACTGCTCCGACAATTTCTCTACCCGCGAGGCGGTCAACGCTGCCTGTGTCGCCGCCGGCAAGCCGCTGGTCAGCGGAGCGGCAATCCGTCTGGAAGGCCAACTGTCGGTGTTCGACCCGCGGCGTGACTACAGCCCGTGCTACCACTGCCTGTACGGGCATGGTAGCGAAGCCGAACTGACCTGCAGCGAAGCTGGCGTCATTGGCCCGCTGGTGGGGCTGGTGGGTAGCCTGCAGGCGCTGGAGGCGATGAAGTTGCTGGCTGGCTTCGGTGAGCCGTTGGTCGGCCGCTTGCTGTTGATCGATGCCCTCGGCACCCGTATCCGCGAGCTTCGTGTCAAGCGTGACCCGGCTTGCACGGTCTGTGGTAAGCGCGATGGCTGAGCGCTCGGCGCCGATCGGCGTCATGGACTCGGGGGTTGGCGGTTTGTCGGTGCTGGCCGAGATCCAGCGCCTGCTGCCCAACGAAACGTTGCTGTATGTGGGCGATTGCGGGCACATACCCTACGGTGAGAAGTCGCCGGACTATATCCGCGAGCGCTGCCGGCACATTGCCGGGTTCTTCCATGAACAAGGCGCAAAGGCCATGGTGTTGGCCTGCAACACTGCCACGGTGGCGGCAGTGGCTGACCTGCGTGAGTTGTATCCGACCTGGCCGTTGGTGGGCATGGAACCGGCCGTCAAGCCTGCAGCGGCAGCCACCCGCTCGGGCGTGGTCGGTGTGCTGGCCACCACCGGTACCCTGCAGAGTGCCAAGTTCGCAGCCTTGCTCGACCGCTTCGCCAACAACGTACAGGTTATTACCCAGCCTTGCCCGGGGCTGGTCGAGCTGATCGAAGCCGGTGACCTTGTAAGCCCAGCGGTGCGCCAGCTGCTGCAAGGTTATGTGCAGCCGCTACTGGCTGCAGGTTGCGATACGCTGATCCTCGGCTGCACCCATTACCCTTTCCTTCGCCCATTGCTGGCCGGCATGGTGCCGAATGACGTGGCCATCATCGACACCGGCGCGGCCGTGGCGCGTCAGTTGCGACGGCTGCTGGGTGCCAATGATCTATTGGCCGAAGGCCCGGCCGGCGCTGCACGCTTCTGGACAAGCGCTGACCCAGAAGCCTTAAGAAAAATCCTACCTGTGCTGTGGCATAAGTCTGACGATGTGCAAAGCTTTGCGTTGTGAAAAAAACGTGAAAAAAGGCTGAACTATCGTTCCACTTCTGCTTTCTACCGCTTTGCCTGAGATGAGGCGGACACTAACAACAGCATCAGAAAGAAGGATGTTTCTTATGAGGAAACTGCTCGGCTTGGCAGCGGCTGCTGCCTTTGTTTTGGGGCAAGCGATGTCGGCACAAGCTGCCGATGTTTCGTTTTCGGTGGGGCAGACCGGCGATTCGACAATGGTTTACCGGCTAGGGCTGCAATCGAATTGGGATGCGAGTTGGTGGCAGACCAGCGTTGGTCGGCTGACCGGCTATTGGGATGGGGCCTACACCTACTGGGATGGCGACGAGACCGCAAGCAATCACAGCCTGTCCTTCGCGCCCGTGTTCGTCTATGAATTTGCCGGGGAGTCGGTGAAGCCTTACATCGAAGCCGGGATAGGGGTAGCGGCGTTCTCCAGCACCGAGCTGGAAAGCAACGAGCTGGGTTCGGCTTTCCAGTTTGAGGACCGCATCGGCTTTGGTTTGCGCTTTGCCGGCGGGCATGAGATTGGGGTGCGGGCGATTCACTATTCCAACGCGGGCATCAAAGAGCCCAATGATGGTGTAGAAAGCTACAGCCTGCATTACAGAATGGCGCTCTGAGTTCGCCTGCATTCGCCACTTCGCGGGCAATGCCCGCTCGTGCCGGCATACCACAGCACTCAAGGTCTGGGTAATTTGCAGGAGCGGGCTTGCCCGCGAAGACGGTAATGCTGATTTCAGGTGTTAACGCGCCAGCGGCCACAGGCTACTGAGGTCCAGCGTCTCCAGGATCAGTTCGGGTTCTCTCTGAGGCCAACGCCGCAGCAACTCCTCTGCGGCACTGCCGGGCGTCCACTCCTCCGGTATCGCCTGTGCCGACGTTAGCGTAACCTTCAACGATTGTGGCCCTACAATGGTCAGTGCTACCCCTTGGTCCTCAAGGGCCTTGCGTTGCTCACGCATCCATTGCGGCAAATTGTTCCAGCCCGCAGTCACCTGTGTCGGTGCAAACAGCTGCAACGCCGAATAGCGGTTGAAAAGCGCCATCACCTGCGGCGACTGACCCTTTTCCAGCAACGGCAGCGCTTTGCTCAGGCAATGCTCTGCGGCCAGCTGGTTGGTAGTGACGATCGCTTCGATCAGCTCACTGTCACTGGCATTGTCTGGCAGGTAATCGGTGGTGCCGGTGTTGAGGATCAGCCCGTCCAGCGAACACCAGGCATGGCAAATTTGTTGGCACGCATGGCTGACGTGTTGTTCTTCATGCAACTGCCACGGCAACCGCAACAATTGGCTGCCGTAGCGTGCCCCCAAAGCATCCAGTGCGTCGCTATTCTTGCCACTCGCGGCAACGCGATGTCCTTCATCGAGCATCCGCTCCACCAAAGCCAAGCCAAGTCCGTTGCTTGCGCCCGTAACCCAGAAACTGCGTGAGTTAATCAAGACGTTATCCCCTAATTCTGCCGGCGTGGCAGCCCTTTGAACGCTTCCAGGGCCCGCTGGCGACTGCTGCTGAGATCTACGATTGGACTTAGGTAAGAAGTATTACCGAAAAGGTCCGTCGATTTAATGGGCTGATGGATGGCTTTTTCATCGAGTGCTTGTAGTTCTGGTACCCAGTGGCGAATGAAATGCCCCTGAGGATCGAAGCGCTGCGACTGCGAAACCGGGTTGAAGATACGGAAATAGGGCACCGCATCGGTGCCGGTGGACGCACTCCACTGCCAACCCCCGTTGTTGGCGGCCAGATCGCCGTCTATCAGGTTTCGCATGAAGTGTCGCTCGCCCTTGCGCCAGTCAATCAGCAGGTTCTTGCTGAGGAACATGGCCACGATCATGCGCAAGCGGTTGTGCATCCACCCGGTGTGCAGCAACTGGCGCATGGCGGCATCGATGATCGGGAAGCCGGTGCGGCCCTGCTCCCAGGCCTCCAGGTCTGCCGGGGCGTCACGCCAGGGCAAGGCTTCGGTTTGGGCGCGGAAGGCGCGGTGGCGCGAGACCTGTGGATAACCGCTCAGGATGTGCTTGTAGAACTCCCGCCAGAGTAGCTCGTTTATCCAGGTCTGCACGCCCGTGCTGCCACTGTCGAACTCGCCCCGGTTGCCGGCCAGTGCACCGTGCAAGCATTGGCGGGGCGAAATCACGCCAGCGGCCAGGTAGGGGGAAAGCTGGCTGGTACCGGGCTTGGCAGGCAAGTCGCGCAAGTGGTGGTAGTCGTCGATGGTTTCGTCGAGGAAGCATGACAGGCGGGATTGTGCCTCAGCTTCACCGGCTGGCCAGTGGTCGCGCAGTGCGTGCGTGGTTGTTCCGAAGCCCTCGACATGTTGCGGGATCGGGTCGCTGCCGATGTTCAGCGGGGCTTGGCGCTTCACCCGCCGTGCCAGGGCTGGCAGGCTGCGGTGCAGATGCTCCAGGCAGGTTTTCTTGAACTGGCTGAACACCTGGAAGTAATCGCCACTGCGAGTCAGTAGAGTGCCTGGACGGAAGAACAGCTGGTCGAGGTAGCTGTGCGCCTGGATGGCCGACTTTTCCAACAGTGCGCGGGTGGCATCATCCCGGCGCTGCTCATTGATGCCGTACTCCTCGTTCCAGTGCACGCTTTGCACCTGATGTTGGCGGCAGACATCGAGCACTGCCTGTGGCGCCTGGTCCCAGGTATCGATTGTGCGGATCAGCAGGGGTATGTTCAGCTTTTCCAGTGATTGGCGCAGGTCATGCAGGTTACGCAGCCAGAAGTCGACTTTGCAGTCGGCATCGTCATGGGCTTGCCATTGTCCGGGGCTGACCAGCCACAGGGCGATGGTCGGGCCGCGTTCGGTGGAGGCGCTGAGTGCAGTGTTGTCATCGATACGCAGGTCGCTGCGCAGCCAGGTCAGGTGCATGGGGGATTGATCTCTACAGGCTGTCGATCATGGGCTTGAAGCACGCGCAATGCCGCCTGCGGGGTGTCGAACAGGAAAAGGTCGGGCAGCTCAAAAGCCTTCAAGCGGGCTTCATGCAGCGCCAGCGTGGCACCACCCAACAGCTTGGGGATCGGCAAGCCTTGCAGGGTGCGCAGCAACGCCTTGTCGTCGATGCGTGGGCCCAAATGCAGGAGTAAGGCGCGTGGTTTGAGCGCGTTGACGGCGCTTAGCAATTGCGGGCCTGCAACGGGCTGCTCGAGCACCTCGACCGGGAAGCCATTGCTGGTGAGCAGCCAGGCGCACAACCATAAGTCTGGGCTGAAGGTGCGTTCGCTGTCTTCGGCCAGCAACACGGCAGGCCCTTGCAGCAGCTGGTTGTCGTGGTACACGCGGGCACCGAGCTTGCTGCGCATCCAGCTGTGGAAAAACACCTGCTCCAGCCGAGCGTTGAAGTAGTTGCGCCAGCGCTGGTCGAGCATGTCGAGGAGCGGCAGCAGCAGTTGTTCGCACAGGGTGACTGCCGGGTACAGCGCCATGGCCTGATTAAGTTGCTGGTCGAGGGCGCGCTGTGAAAGGCCGGCGATGGCTTCGATCAGCTGGAATTGCCTGGCTTGCCAGTCCCCCTTCGGTGGGGTGCTGGCGGGTTTGTCGAGCAACTCGCGGACTTGGCCGACCGACGCGCCACGCTGCAGCCAGGCCAGAACGGCTTCGACGCGTTCGACCTGCTCAAGTGGGTACAGGCGATGCCCCTTGGCGGTGCGCTGTGGCTTGAGCAACCCATACCGGCGCTCCCAGGCGCGCAGGGTGACCGGGTTTACGCCGGTGCGACGGGCAAGTTCGCCGATGGGCAGCAAGTCCTCAGACCGCATTGCGCAAACCCAGGCTCTCGGGGTGCGGCTGCAGGTAGGCTTGTTGCTGCAGGTAGGGGTCTGGGTGCTTGCGCAAATGGTGTTTGAGCAAGGTCAGTGGCACTACCAGTGGTACCACGCCTTGTTGGTATTGGCCGATGACTGCCTGCAACTCGGCCTTGTCCTGCTGCGTCAGGGCATCCTTGAAGTAACCGCTCAGGTGCTGCAGCACGTTACTGTGGGTGCCGCGGCTCGCGCAGCGGCGCAGGGCTTGCATCAGCTGGCTGAAATAGCGCGGGCCGATGCTCTGTGGTTCATCAGCCTTGCTCATGCTGCCAAGCAGGCGGCCGAGGGTGCGATAGGCCTGGGGGTTATTGGCCATCAGCAAATACTTGTAGCGCGAATGAAAGCGTACCAGCGCGCCACGGTTCAGGCCCTCGGCCAGCAGGTGCTGCCAGTCGGCGTAGGCGTAAACGCGGCTTATGAAGTTCTCGCGCAGCACGGGGTCATGCAGGCGGCCTTCTTCTTCTACTGGCAGGTCCGGGCGCAATGCGCAGAAAGCCTGGGCATAGACGCCGCGGCCACCATGCACGGCCGGGTGGCCGTTGTCCTGATAAACCTTTACCCGTTCCAGGCCGCATGAAGGTGACTTCTGCATGAAGATGTAGCCGCAGATGTCGTCAAGCTCGTTGGCCATCTGCTCGCCATAGGTGCGCAGCGGGTCGGTCAGGTCCTTGCCGGGGTCGCGGGTGCCTACCACTTCGGGTTGCTCGGGGTTGCCGACCAGGCGAATCGGGTCGCGCGGGACACCCAGGCCGATTGCCACTTCCGGACACACGGGTAGCCAGTCGAAGTGCTGTTCCAGCTGTTTACGGCACAGGTCGGAGGCCTTGTGGCCGCCGTTGTAGCGCACGCTGTGCCCGGTCAGGCAGGCGCTGATGGCGATACGCGGCTTGCTGTGGGCGGAAGGGTCGTGCATGGCTGCCTCCGAAAATAAACCTGTACGTGACTCGAAACTTGTACAGGTTTATTTCAGCACAGCGCTGAAGTTATGCAAACTAGTATTTTTGTATAGTTCGGCATCACTCAAGGTGTTCGAGCAAGCGCCGCGCTGCTTCCTGGCCACTGAGCCATGCGCCCTCGACGCGGCCGGACAGGCACCAGTCCCCACAGGCGTACAAGCCCTGGTCAGCATCGGCCAGTGCGCCCCACTCATGATTGCTACTGGGGCGGGCATAGAGCCAGCGGTGGGCGAGGGCGAAGGTGGGCGGGGGGACCACGCAGCCGACCAGTTCGGCGAATTCGCCCCACAGCTGCTCGATTACTTCATCCTTTGGCAGGTCGATGTGTTGCCGGCTCCAGTCTGATGTTGCGTGCAGTACCCAGGTGTCCAGGTGCTCGTCGCGGCCAGGCTTGCTGCGATTGCGGGCCAGCCAGTCCAGCGGGTTGTCCTGCACGAAGCAGCCTTGCATTGGCGTATCCAGCGGTGCCTGGAAGGCGAGGGCGACGGCCCAGGTAGGTTCCATTTGCACGCCAGCGGCCACGGCCGCGAGCTTCGGTGTGGCGGCCAGAAGTGGCGTGGCCTGCGGTGCCGGGACGGCGATGACCACACGGCTGTAGGGGCCGTGGCTGCAACCTTCGGTATCTTGCAGGTGCCAGTACTGCTTGCCGCGAAACACTTCCGCTATGCGGCAGCCGAAGTTGACGGTGACGTCCTTGAGCAAGCCGCGGGTAATGGCGCTCATGCGTGGCACGCCCACCCAACGCGTCTGCTCGTCGGGGGAGGGGGTAAGTTCGCCATCACGGTAGTTGTACAGTTGAGGCTTCCACTGCTCGGCCCAGCCGGCGGCCACCCATTGCTGCACCTGATCGACGAAGCGTCGGTCACGGGCAGTGAAGTACTGTGCCCCCAGGTCGAGCGCGCCGGCTTCGCTGCGCTTGCTGGCCATGCGCCCGCCACTGCCGTGGCCTTTGTCGAACAAGTGCACGGATTGCCCGGCCTTCTGCAAGGCCTGGGCGGCTGACAAACCGGCGATGCCGGCCCCGATGATGGCGATAGGTACTGTCATGATGGCCTCTTCAAACCTTGCTGTGAGCAGACTACGCTGTCAGGCAAACCTGTACAATGCCAAAATTATGTATAAGGTTATTCCGTGTTGGCGGCAGGTTGGCCTATGTTTATCCGAGAGCGTCGGGTCAAAAAAGTGCCTTGCTGTTAAAAATAGACCACCGACGCATTCTGCGAGGACACAGCCATGCATATATTGCTGACAGGTGGCACCGGTTTGATTGGCAAGCATCTGTGCCAGTACTGGCTGGGCCAAGGGCATCGGCTTACGGTTTGGAGCAGGCGTCCTGAACAGGTAGCAAAAATCTGTGGTAGCGGGGTGCGTGGTATCGCGCGCCTGGAGCAGCTGGAGGCCGACGATCATCTTGATGCGGTGGTCAACCTTGCTGGTGCGCCGATTGCCGACAGGCCCTGGACGGCCGCCCGGCGCAACGTGCTGTGGGCCAGCCGTGTCACCCTTACCGAGCAATTGCTGGCGTGGTTGGGCACCCGTGAGCAGCGCCCGGAGGTGCTGATCTCCGGCTCTGCGGTAGGTTGGTACGGAGACGGTGGCGAACGCGAACTGACCGAGGCTTCACCCCCGGTGCGTGAAGATTTCGCCAGCCAGTTGTGCATTGCCTGGGAAGAGACCGCCCAGCGTTCGCAAGCCCAGGGGATCCGCGTGGTACTGGTCCGTACTGGCCTGGTGCTGGCCAGTGATGGCGGCTTTTTGTCGCGCCTGCGCATGCCCTTCAAACTGGGGCTGGGCGGGCCTTTGGGCGACGGGCGGCAGTGGATGCCCTGGGTTCATATAGACGACCAGGTCGCCCTGATTGATTTTCTCTTGCAGCGCAAGGATGCCAGCGGTCCTTATAATGCCTGCGCGCCGGAGCCTGTACGCAACCGTGAGTTTGCCAGGCGACTGGGCCGAGCCCTGCATCGGCCGGCGCTGTTGCCAGTGCCGGCACTGCTGCTCAAGGCCGGGCTTGGCGAGATGTCCACCTTGCTGCTGGGAGGCCAGCGGGCGCGCCCGGTACGCTTGCTGGAAGCAGGCTTCACCTTCCGTTTCAACGATCTGCAATCGGCGCTGGACAACCTGTCCAGTGGCCTCTGACATAGGACGCTGCATGACCGATCACGCCCTGCTGCTGGTCAACCTGGGTTCCCCGGCCTCCACCTCGGTGGCCGATGTGCGCCGTTACCTCAACCAGTTCCTCATGGACCCGTACGTGGTCGACCTACCGTGGCCGGTGCGGCGCTTGCTGGTATCGCTGATCCTGATCAAGCGCCCAGAGCAGTCGGCACACGCCTACGCTTCGATCTGGTGGGAGGAGGGCTCGCCTCTGGTTGTGCTGACCCGTCGCCTGCAGGCAGCGATGGTCGAGCACTGGCCCCATGGCCCAGTGGAAATTGCCATGCGCTACGGCCAGCCAGCGTTGCCTGATGTGTTGGAGCGGTTGGCCGCCCAAGGTGTGCGCAAGGTGACTTTGGCGCCGCTTTATCCACAGTTCGCCGACAGCACGGTGACCACGGTGGTCGAGCTGGCAAAACAGACCGTCAGCGAGCGCCAGTTGCCGTTGCAGATGCGTGTGCTGCAGCCGTTCTACGAGCATCCGGCGTACATCGAGGCACTGGCTGCCAGTGCCCGGCCGTACCTTGAGACGGGTTACGACCACCTGCTGCTGAGCTTCCATGGTTTGCCGGAACGGCACCTGAAGAAACTGTTTCCGAAGGGGGTCAAGCACGACCTGCGCGCTGCCGATTGCTGCCACGGTGCAACCGCCGAAGTACGTTCGGTTTGCTATCGCGGGCAATGCCTGGCTACGGCCAAAGCCTTTGCGCAGAAAATGGGCATACCTGATGGCAAATGGTCGGTATCGTTCCAGTCGCGGCTGGGCCGGGACAAGTGGATCGAACCCTACACCGAGACGCGGCTGGATGAGCTGGCCAAGGCCGGTGTGAAGAAGCTGCTGGTGATGTGCCCGGCGTTTGTGGCGGATTGCATCGAGACGCTGGAAGAGATAGGCATGCGTGGCAGCGAGCAGTTTGTCGAGGCGGGTGGCCGGGAGCTGGTGCTGGTGCCGTGCCTGAATGATCACCCGGAGTGGGTGAGGGTGTTGGCTGATATGAGTGAAAAGGCCTGAATCGAAGGGGCCGCCTTGCGGCCCCTACCGACCGTTTATACATCCAGCTTCTTGTGCTTCCAGCTGTCATTGCCCGGCAGAATCAGGTTCAGCGCAATAGCCACAATGGCGCACAGGGCAATACCCTTCAGGCCCCAGTCATCCGGGCCGTCACCGCTGCCGATCAGCACGCCGCCGATACCGAACACCAGTGTCACCGAGACGATCACCAGGTTGCGTGCTTCGCCCAGGTCAATCTTGTGGCGGATCATGGTGTTCATGCCCACCGCTGCAATCGAGCCGAACAGCAGGCACAGAATGCCGCCCATCACCGGCACCGGGATGCTCTGCAGCAGCGCGCCGAACTTGCCGATGAACGCCAGGGTAATGGCGAAGACCGCCGCCCAGGTCATGATCTTCGGGTTGTAGTTCTTGGTCAGCATCACCGCGCCGGTCACTTCGGCATAGGTGGTGTTGGGCGGGCCGCCGAACAGGCCGGCTGCAGTAGTCGCCAGGCCGTCGCCCAGCAACGTCCGGTGCAGGCCAGGCTTCTTCAGGTAGTCACGGCCGGTCACGCTGCCCACTGCAATCACCCCGCCGATATGCTCGATCGCCGGCGCCAGCGCAACCGGAACGATGAACAGAATGGCCTGCCAGTTGAACGCAGGTGCGGTGAAATTGGGGATTTCCAGCCACGGTGCGGCAGCGATCCTGGCGGTGTCGACCACGCCAAAGGCGAACGACAGGGCAAAGCCCACCAGCACGCCGGAGATGATGGGTACCAGGCGGAAAATGCCCTTGCCGAATACGGCAACGATCAAGGTTGTCAGCAGCGCTGGCATCGAGATCAGCATGGCCGTCTTGTACGGCATCAGTGCCGTACCGTCCCCACCTTTGCCCATCGCCATGTTGGCGGCGATCGGTGCCATGGCCAGGCCGATGGAGATGATCACCGGGCCGATCACCACCGGCGGCAGCATGCGGTCGATGAAACCGGTGCCTTTGATTTTTACCATCAGCCCCATGAAGGTGTACACGAAGCCAGCAGCCATTACGCCACCCATGGTCTCGGCAAGGCCGAACTGGCCTTTGGCGAGGATGATCGGCGTGATGAAGGCAAAGCTCGAGGCCAGGAACACCGGTACCTGACGTCCGGTGACCAGCTGGAATAGCAGGGTGCCGATGCCGGCGGTGAACAGCGCGACGTTCGGGTCGAGGCCGGTGATCAGGGGCATCAGCACCAGCGCGCCGAATGCCACGAAGAGCATCTGCGCGCCCGAAACGACCTGGCGCCAGAGCGGGTCGTTGAAGCCGTCCTGCATGGTCAGGCGTCCTTTTGCTTGGTGCCGAAGATCTTGTCACCGGCATCACCCAGGCCTGGCACGATGTAGCCGTGCTCGTTCAGGCGCTGGTCGATCGAGGCGGTGTAGATCTTCACGTCCGGGTGGGCTTTTTCCACCACCTCGATGCCTTCTGGCGCGGCGACCAGCACCATGGCGCGAATCTCTTTGCAGCCGGCCTTTTTCAGCAGGTCGATGGTGGCAACCATCGAGCCGCCGGTGGCCAGCATCGGGTCGATGATCAGGGCCAGGCGCTGGTTGATGTCCGGCGCGAGCTTTTCCAGGTAGGTGTGGGCTTCGAGGGTTTCTTCGTTTCGGGCAACGCCGACGGCGCTGACCTTGGCACCCGGGATCAGGCTGAGCACGCCGTCGAGCATGCCGATGCCGGCGCGCAGGATCGGTACTACGGTGATCTTCTTGCCGGCGATTTTTTCAACCGAGACCTTGCCACACCAGCCGTCGATCTCGTAGGTTTCGAGGGGCAGGTCCTGGGTGGCTTCATACGTCAGGAGCGCGCCGACTTCCTGGGCGAGTTCGCGAAAATTTTTGGTGCTGATATCGGCACGGCGCATCAGGCCAAGCTTGTGGCGGATCAGCGGATGGCGGATCTCACGAGTGGGCATAGGGGAGGGCTCCGAAAGGCGGGCAAAAAAACCGCGCTAGATTAATCTATTCAGCCTGTGCTGTCGTCTGGTCATTCTGGACGTTAGTCCATAAATGCTTGATCTGTGACGAGCGGATGCGTACCTTTGCCCGCTTTTCCAAAATGCCCCCCGGAGAGCGCCATGTCCGCCGATCTCGAGCATATCCGTCAAGTCATGCGTGAAGCTGACTGCCTGTACACCGAAGCCGAAGTCGAAGCGGCCATCGCCAAAGTCGGCGAGCAGATCTGCAAGGACCTGCACGACAAGAACCCGGTTGTGTTCTGCGTGATGAACGGCGGCCTGATCTTCTCCGGCAAACTGCTGACCCACCTGCAGTTCCCACTGGAAGCCTCCTACCTGCACGCTACCCGCTACCGCAACCAGACCAGCGGCGGCGAGCTTTTCTGGAAGGCCAAGCCGGAAGTGTCGTTCATCGACCGTGACGTGTTGATCGTTGACGATATCCTCGACGAAGGCCACACCCTCAGCGCCATCATCGAGTTTTGCAAGCATGCCGGCGCCCGCTCGGTGTACACCGCTGTGCTGATCGACAAGGATCACGACCGCAAGGCAAGCCCTGACCTCAAGGCCAACTATGTGGGCCTGCCTTGTGTCGATCGCTATATCTTCGGTTACGGCATGGACTACAAAGGGTACTGGCGCAACGCTAACGGCATCTTCGCCGTAAAGGGGCTGTAACCGTGCGCCAGCCTGCGTTCATCGACCAATCGCTGTTCGCCGGGCTGGCCGAAAAGGCCGCTGCCAACCCGCGCGGGCGGCAGCACCATAACTTTCACGCTATGGAAGAGCCCTGCCACCGCATGGCGGTCGGGCTGCAACCGAGCACCTACATTCCGCCGCATCGCCATGTGAGCGCCGACAAGGCTGAAACCTTGATAGCGCTCAAGGGGTGCTTTGGCCTGCTGATCTTCGATGAGCAAGGCGCGGTGACTGACAAGCGGGTGCTGCAGGCCGGTGGCGACTGTCTGGGTGTGGATCTGGCGCCTGGTACCTACCATGGCTTGGTGGTGCTGGAGCCCGACAGCATCCTGTTCGAGTGCAAGGCTGGGCCATACCGACCAGTGGGCGAGGGCGAGCACGCACACTGGGCGCCGCGCGAGGGTGAAGCCGGCGTGGCCGATTACCAGGCCTGGATGCGCGCGCAGTTCGATTGATATCGGCTGTACCCGGCATGCTAGAGTGCTCTTTCATACAAGGAGCCTCACATGCGTGCGATTCTTCCCCTCCTGCTGGCGGTCAGCCTGCCGCTCGCTGCCGCACCGCTGCACAGTCAGTTCCTGCCACCGGATGACCAGTCCCTGCGCCAGGAAGCGCCGACCAGCCAGCAATTGCTGCAAGTGACTGACTATTCGGTGGTCGTAGGGGCCCAGCGCCAGTCCGATCAGCAGCCGATCCCGATCACATCGTCGTTGCAGGTGCGCCTGAAGGGCAAGCCGCTGAGCAAGGGCGCGACCATTGCCCAGGTGCTGCTGACGTTCGATGGTGAAGCGGCCAAAAGCCTGAAAAAGCCTGTGTATGACGCTAAAACCCGCACGTTGAGCCTGAATTACCCGGTGAGCAACTACCGGGTGGTCATGGACCTGCTGCGTAACGAAACCCTGTACGTGCAGTTTCTGACCTACGGCAACGGCCACATCTGGGCCGACTTGCACACCGGTACGGTACGTACGCGTTGAGGCGCGAAGCCTGCGGGGGGTAAACTGCCGGCCTTCGAAATTCCGTGATGGTCCAGTTGGAGTCGGCAATGCGTAAAGACAAGAAACAGGTAATCGGTGACGAAATCAGCGACGACTACATCAAGTCGTTCCTTCAGTTCGAGCCGGCCGATGGTGTGACTTCGCCGTCGCTGCACAAGCTGGTCAAGGCCTACCGTGGCCTGCGCGTGGACGACTTCGAGCGCTTTGTAGGCTTCTTCGTCGAAGCTGGCCTGGACCTGGATGGCAAGGACGAGCACGGAAAGACCTTCGTCGAGCAGATTGCCGACCAGCGCAATGCCCCTGAGTACATCGAGATCATCGATAAAGCCCGTGGCTGATGGGTAACCTGCCCCGGCGCTTTCGCGGGTAAACCCGCGCCTACAAAGGATATGTGGTCCTTGTAGGAGCGGGTTTACCCGCGAAAGGGACGGCAGGCTGACAAACACCCAGGCACAAAAAAACGCCCCGAGGGGCGTTTTTGCGTTTCAGGCCGGCTTAGGCGTAATGCTTGGCCGCCGGGCTGCTTTCTGCCAGGTCCAGAGCCGCGTCGTTATCGGCACTGATCTTGTGGTACAGCGCAGCATCGGTTGCCAGGGTCTTCTCGCGAGCCGGGAAGATTTCCTTGAGCTTGGCAGCCCAGGCACCCTTGGCCTGCTCGGGGAAGCAGCGCTCGATCAGTTCCAGCATGATCGATACGGTTACCGAAGCACCCGGCGATGCGCCGAGCAGTGCAGCCAGGCTGCCGTCCTGGGCCGAGACCAGCTCGGTACCGAACTGCAGCACGCCGCCTTTTTTCGGGTCTTTCTTGATGATTTGCACGCGCTGACCCGCCACTTCCAGGCGCCAGTCTTCGGCCTTGGCCTGCGGATAGAAACGACGCAGGGCTTCCAGACGCTGCTCCATCGACTGCATCACTTCGCTGACCAGGTACTTGGTCAGGTCCATGTTGTCGCGGGCCACGGCCAGCATCGGGCCGATGTTGCCCATGCGCACCGACAGCGGCAGGTCCATCAGCGAGCCGTGCTTGAGGAACTTGGTAGTGAAACCGGCGTACGGGCCGAACAGCAGCGAAGTCTTGCCGTCCACGACGCGGGTGTCCAGGTGCGGTACCGACATCGGCGGGGCGCCGACAGCGGCCTGGCTGTAGACCTTGGCCTGGTGCTGCTTGACGATTTCCGGGTTGTCGCAACGCAGCCACTGGCCGCTGACAGGGAAGCCGCCGAAACCTTTGCTTTCCGGGATGCCGGACAACTGCAGCAGCGGCAGGGCCGCGCCACCGGCGCCGAGGAAGACGAAGCGGGCGTCGACTTCACGGCTGCCGCCGCTGTTGACGTCCTTGATGCTCACGGTCCAGCCGCTGCCGTTACGGCGCAGGCCGACAACCTTCTTGCTGTACTTGACCTGCGCGTCCGGCGAGTCGCCCAGCAGCTTGAGCAGCTTGTTGGTCAGTGCGCCGAAGTTGACGTCGGTGCCTTTGGCCACGCGGGTAGCGGCGATGTGCTGGTCGGCCGGGCGGCCAGGCATCATCAGCGGCATCCAGTCGTTCATCACGGCCTTGTCTTCGGTGTATTCCATCTCGGCGAAGGCGTGGTGCTGCTTGAGCAGCTCGAAGCGCTTCTTGAGGAAGGAAACACCCTTGTCACCCTCGACATAGCTCAGGTGCGGGACAGGGTTGATGAAGGCACGCGCCGAGCCGAAGTTGCCCTTCTTGCTCAGGTAGGCCCAGAACTGGCGCGAAACCTCGAACTGGGTGTTGATGTGCACGGCCTTCTTGATGTCGATGCTGCCATCGGCGGCCTGCGGCGTATAGTTCAGCTCGCACAGGCCGGCGTGGCCGGTGCCTGCGTTGTTCCAGGGGTTGGAGCTTTCCGCGGCCCCGGAGTCCATCGCCTCGACGACCTCAAGCTTCAGGGTCGGGTCAAGCTCCTTGAGCAGTACGGCCAGGGTGGCACTCATGATGCCCGCGCCTACCAGTACCACATCAACCGATTCGTTCTGCGCCATTTAACGCGTCTCCACAATCTACAGCTACCTAATTGACAGCATAGGACCTGGGTTTGCCAGGGTCGCCATGTCCGACTTTTCGCAGTTCTTGCAACTTCCGCGGACACCGCCAATCAGTCTTCGGGTTCGTGTATTGAACGCCGTTTGCCACAGGTGCGGCAATTCGACTTATGGTCAAGGTGTCGTGCGTGCGTTATGGAACGGTTCAGACACTCATACGGGATGAGCGCATCTGCCGCCTGTTCAGGGCTGTTCGGGACACATCTGCCGCTTTTGCACATGCCAGACTGTTCATTTGCTCGCCACACTCTTGTGAAGTTGTGAAAACCGTTTTTTCACGCTCTTTTGGAGACGTGAACCTCAAAAGGGGACTGCGCGATGGCAACCCGCAGGTTCATGCAGTGTGAAGGGCCGGAAAAAGCAGGCACGACAGCCGATGCAAGACCTGAGTGGAAGGCTCTCTGTGGGCGAGGCGGTGAAGTTGCCGGGGTCAATCGGCGAATGCGGGGCCCGATCAGGAGACGTCCTTATAATCGGGGGGAGATTATAGCGATGTCGCGGGCAGAAATGTCGCCATTCGTGGTTTTTATTGCAGCGTTTGTCAGGCAGCGAGGAGGCGCTGGTGCCAACGGCGGTTTGCGCGGGCGCAAACCCGGGCTTCGATGGGCAGCTCGCGGCCCAGCCAGGCCAGCTGAATTTCGCTGATCTGCACCCAGTCGATGCCGCTTGGTACCTGGCTGCATTGCTTGAACGCCAGGCATTTGCCATCCGCGTCAAGGCGGGCATAAGCGTTGTAGCGCGGCCGTTGGAAGAGCTGAGTCCAGAGCGAGGTCATGGCGGCGAGTCCTTTGCGTTAGGGCTTGGCGCAAGGATAAGGGTGTGGCGATGAAACGATTGTGACAAGCGGGCCGGGCCGATGACTGGTCTGTGCCTGGCTAGGTATACTGTGGGCCTTTGCCGCATTTTCTGGAGAAACGCGCATGTTGCAACGTCTGTTGTTCGGTTTGATCGCCGTGGCCAGCCTTAGCCTGGTCGGTTGTGCCCACAGCCCGCAACAACTCAACCCGCAACCCACGCTCAAGGCCCAGCTGGCCCCGGTCGGCCATGGCCAGCCGGTGGTGGTCCGGGTAGTTGATGGCCGGCCTTCGCCGTCCCTGGGTACCCGCGGTGGCATGTACCCCGAGACCAGCACCATCAGTGTCAGCGGTAATGATGTGGTGCCCAAGCTGCAGGCTCAGGCTGAAGCTGCTGTGCGCCTGCTCGGCTTCACCCCGACCCCGAACGCCTACAATGCGCCGCAGCTGACCGTGACCCTGGCCGAGCTGAAGTACCAGTCGCCGAAAGACAACCTTTACGTGACCGAGGCCACCATCGGCGCCACCTTCCGCGCTGATGTGACCAATGGCGGCCGCCGTTACAGCGGCCGTTATGGCGCTTCGCTGGACCAGCGTTTCGGCATGGCGCCGAATCAGGACACCAACACCCAGCTGGTGGGCGATGTGCTGAGCGATGCCCTGACCCGCCTGTTCAAGGACCCGAGCATTGGGCAGGTGCTGGGTCAGTAAGCTTCAGGTTGTGCAAGAAAACCCGCTGCCTGAGTGACAGGCAGCGGGTTTTTTGTTGTCTGGATGGCACAGATTTACGCCGCTTCTATGTGGAAATCCAGCAAGCTGAACCCTGTGCCTGCATCCACTTCGGGCAAGTCCTCATGCACATGTCCGCCAAGCGCACAGTAGACCAGCCACTGGCGGTCCTGCACATTGATGGCAAAACCATCGATCAGCGCCTGTTGTTCATCGCTCTGGGCAACGAGGTAGAGGCGGTCCTGGTTTTCGGCGTGCAACATGAAAAAGCTCCGGGTCATCAAAAGGTCGACAGGGTCGCCTGTATTGATGACGAGCGGATGACAGATGAAATTTAACGACAGTTTGTCGCCAAGGCCGGGCGCCACGGTGCGACTTGGGTAGAATGCTGGCCTTTGCCACTGCTCACACCGAGGTTGCGTGATGTCCTTGCAAGTGCTCTGGGGGTTCCTGGCCGCCCATCCCACCAAGCTGATCAACCTGCTGGCGCTGCTGCTGACCTGCCCGGGCGGTTTGCTGCTGCACAGTGCGCGGCGGCGCGAGGCCGAAACCCGCGCGTACATGGCAGTAGACGAGGGGGTAGTGGACGCCTTCGAGCTTCGTGTGCCGAAATACTTCTACATCCTGGGCTTTTCGTGCCTGGCGATGGCGCTGCTGCTGTCCTGGTTCAGCACCTGGATCTAAGAACCATCGGGGCCGCGTTGCGGCCCAATCGCGACACAAGGCCGCTCCCACAAGGGTGGACGCAATTCCCTGTGGGAGCGGCCTTGTGTCGCGATTGGGCTGCAACGCAGCCCCCGGGATCGATCAGGCGACCGGTGTCTGCTGCCTGACCTGATACTGGTTGCGCACCGGCGTCGCATACTGCAACACCAGGTACGGCCGCTGCTCTTGCGGGCAGGCATCCAGACGCCGTTGCCATTCTTCCTTGGCCTTGGCCAGCTCATCCGCCGGGAACACCTTCTCGGCGCTTGGCACCTGCAGGGCTTCGTCCTTGCCTTCCCACATCGCATACGCCAGGTAATGCACCGGGAACAGTCGGTAGCCCCCCAGAATCTGCCGGTCGATCTCTGCCGCCAGCTGTTTTGTGTCTTCGTGGTACTCGGTGACCGGCGGCGCGAAGTTGATGTGGACTCGGCCCTTGTAGCCGGTAATGCCTTTGGCAATGCTGTTGTCATCTTCGCCCGGCGCCTTCTTGTAGGTGCCGGTTGTGGCGCGGATGTACAGCTCGCGGGCCTTGGCCTGGTCGCACGGGTCGTATTCGTAGCTGATCGACACCGGGGTCAGGTTCAGGCTCTGGATAACCGCACCGAACGGCTCGTCCTTGCGGCTCATGTGGAACATCTTGAGGATCGCCGAGTCGGTACGGTCGTCACCGTCCTTGGCCCGACCTTCGGCCTGGGCAATCCAGATCGAGGTGGCATCGTTGCGGATCGAGTGGTTGATGTAGGCCGATAGCAGTTGGTAGGCAGCCAGTTTTTCGCGCCGCCCGCTGATCGAACGGTGCACGATGAAGCTCTTGTTCAGGCGCATCATGTCGCTGACAAAGGGCTTTTGCAGCAGGTTGTCGCCAATGGCGATGCGCGGCGTGGGCAGGCCGGCGTGGTACACGGCATAGTTGACGAAGGCCGGGTCCATGACGATATCGCGGTGGTTGGCCAGGAACAGGTAGGCGGTGCCTGCCTTGAGCTGTTCCACACCCGAATAGGTGACGCCGTCGGTGGCGCGATCGATGGTCTGGTCGACGTAGTACTCGACTTTGTCCTGCAGGGTCGAGACACAGGTAACGCCTGCGAATTCCTTGCGCAGGCGGCGTGCGATCAAGGGCTTGAGCAACCAGCCGAGAGCACCGGCCGCACGCGGAAAGCGGAAGTGAGTGAGGATATCGAGGAATGCCGGGTCGCTGAGCAGGCGTGCCAGAACGGCAGGGACCTCAGCGTCGTCGTACGGTCGGATGGCATCGAATTCGCCCATCATGCTCTCTTGTTGGAAACGGCTAGGGTAATAAGGTAGGGACGGGCTCCGAAAAACGGCTCGGACGCACACAGACCCTGTAAACAGACCGGCAATTATACGCATAAGTCACTGCGGAGGCCGCGATGCTGGAAACCGACTTCTATAATTGCCCTTATTGTGGCGAACGTGTGGAAACTACCGTCGATCTGTCTGCGGGCGACCAGGTTTATACCGAGGATTGTCAGGTGTGCTGCCAGCCTGTGGTGTGCATTCTGCAGGTGCATGGTGACGAATGGATGCTTGAAGTCCGCCGCGAGGACGACGCCTGATGCAGCGCATCTACGAACCGGAAAGCCTGCTCGAGGCGCAAATGCTGGCAGGTATGCTTGCCAGCGAGGGGATCGATGTACACGTGGTCGGCCGTGACCTGCTCGGTGCCGCCGGCGAGCTGCCCTTGCAGGGCCTGCTGGGGCTTATCGTGGCTGATGAGCAGGCCGAATGCGCACGGCAGCTGATCGATGCGTACAATGATGCCCAGCCACTGGTTGGCGACGAACCGGAGCATGTCCCCGGTACCTTGATCTGCTAGGTTCTGAATTCGCCCATGTGTGGACGTTATGCCCTGTTTCGCTGGCCCCAGGCCCTTGCCAGTCTGCCGGGTTTTCCCGTCGGCCAGCCGGCCCAATGGAATATATCGCCAGGGGCGTCGGTGCTGATCCAGCGCCAGCTTGATGGCCAGCAGCAACTGGCCAAGGCGCGCTGGGGGTTGACCCCGGCCTGGCTCACCGACCTGTCCCGTACCCCCGCCCATGCCCGGGCCGAAACGCTGGCCGAGCAACCGATGTTTCGCGATGCATTTCGCCAGCGTCGCTGCCTGATGCCGGCCAACGGCTTTTACGAATGGCGTGGCAACGTGCGCAAACGCCCGTTCTGGTTGACCCCGGGGGAGGGCGCGTCGCTGTATTTTGCGGCGGTGTGGGAGGCCTACCCGGTGCAGGACCAGGTATGGCTGAGTTGCGCGGTGGTGACCCAGGCGGCCATGAACCAGCGTCGGCCGCTCATCCTCGACGAAGCGGGGCAGGCGGCCTGGCTCGACCCGGACACGCCGGTTACCCGCTTGCACGAGCTGCTGGCCAGCCCACCGGCGACGTTGCGTGAGCGGGCCTTGGCCAATTTCGTCAATGACCCGAAGCTGGATGCGCCGGAGTGTCTTACCCCGGCTTGATGGGGGCCTTTGCCGGCCCTTTCGCGGGCAAGCCCGCTCCTACAATGATCGCGTTACCCCTGCGGTAGGAGCGGGCAAGCCCGCGCCTACCCACGGTTGTGTTACCCCTGTAGGAGCGGGCTTGCCCGCGAAGAGGCCGTTACAGGCGACGAAAATCTTCCCTGCGGCTATGGCAGCCACTGGCGACTCGGCCTAGGATACGCCGCATGTGGATAGGGAGTGTTTTCATGCGTAAGTCTTTTGTCGTCAGCCTACTGAGTGCTGGCATCCTGCTGGCCGGCTGCCAGGCGGTGAATACCACCAGCGGCGGTGCTGTTGGCGTCGAGCGCCAGCAGTACATGTTCAGCATGCTCTCGACCGATGAGGTCAACCAGATGTACGCGCAGTCGTATCAGCAGACCCTGGGTGAAGCATCGAGCAAGGGTGTGCTCGACAAGTCCAGCGCCGATGCCAAGCGTGTGCAGGCCATTGCCAACCGCCTGATCGCCCAGGCGCCCAAATTCCGCCCGGATGCCGCGCAGTGGGACTGGCAAGTCAACGTGATCAAGAGTGACGAACTGAACGCCAACTGCGGCCCGGGCGGCAAGATCATCGTCTACACCGGGCTGATCGATCAGCTCAAGCTCACCGATGCGGAAATTGCCGCAGTGGTGGGGCACGAGATTGCCCACGCCTTGCGCGAGCATAGCCGCGAGGCCATGTCCAAGGCATACGGTGTGGAAATGGCTCGCCAGGGTGCCGGTGCCATCTTCGGCCTCGGCCAGAGCAGCATGGCCATGGCCGACACGGTGGTGAACTACGCCATGACCTTGCCCAACAGCCGGGCCAACGAAAACGAGGCCGACCTGATTGGCCTGGAGCTTTCGGCCCGTGCCGGCTACGACCCGAATGCAGCGATCACCTTGTGGAACAAGATGAGCAAGGCTTCCGAAGGTGCACCGCCTGAGTTCATGAGTACTCACCCGGCGTCCGCGAGCCGCATTGCTTCGCTGCAGGCGGCGATTCCGAAGGTGATGCCGCTGTATCAGGCTGCCGCCAAGCAGTAAATGCCTGAATCCTGGGGCTGCATGGCAGCCCCCGGTTTTCCCTTTATCCAATCCAGCCACTGGCCTTCATTGCCGAATAGACGGCCACGATCGCCAGTACGAAGAACGCCGTTGCCGCCAGGCGGCGAATCAGCGTCAACGGCAGTTTGTCAGCCGCGAAGTTACCCGCCAGTACCACCGGCACGTTGGCAATCAACATACCCAGGGTAGTGCCGATAATGACCATGATCAGGTGCGGATACTGCGCAGCCAGCATCACGGTGGCGACCTGGGTCTTGTCACCGATTTCGGCCAGGAAGAACGCAATCAGTGTCGTCAGGAATGGCCCGAAACGGCGAGCCGGGTTCTCGTCGTCATCCATCTTGTCCGGTACCAGGGTCCACAGTGCGGTGGCGGTAAAGCTCGCAGCCAGGATCCAGTGCAGGGCCGAATCGCTGAAGAAGCTGCCGACCCACGCCCCCACGGCACCGGCTGCGGCATGGTTGGCCAAGGTGGCGGCGATGATGCCGGCGATGATCGGCCAGGGTTTGCGGAAGCGGGCAGCGAGAATGAGTGCGAGCAGTTGCGTCTTGTCGCCGATCTCGGCCAGGGCAACGATAGCGGTGGGGACCAACAGTGATTCCAGCATCAGGATTCCTACGGGGGCGGGTCGACACGGCTATGACACGTACAGCCTCCCCGCCCCGGGTAAGGTGTGCGTGTCATAGGTCTTGTCAAACCCTCGATCCGTCTATGCGGATCTCGCCATGCAGGCGTGCATGGTGGGTCGCACGCGCCATGGTCTGTGGACCAAGTATGTTGACGCGTACCGGGCGAGCTGGGTGCTCGCGGGAGACTACTCCCCTAGGACGGTGCGGATTCTGCCTAGACAAAACGCTTTCGGCAAGCGCTGTTTTTTATCCGCGAGTTGCCTGGTAGATGCGGAAACCGTCGGCCTCGTCACGTACCTGGCAGTTGCCCAATGCCCCTTCGATCAGTGGCTGGTAGCGCAGGAAACTGTTGGCCACCAAGCGCATTTCGCCACCTTTTCGCAGATGAACGGCGGATTTTTTCAGCAAGTTTTCCGAAGCCTGATAGTTGGTATGAACGCCGGTGTGGAATGGCGGGTTGCTCAGGATAAGGCTCAGTTCGGTAGGGGCGGCGTCGATGCCATCGCCGCTGATCACTTCGCCTTCCAGGCCGTTGGCAGCCAGCGTCAGGCGGCTGGCGGCCACGGCGAAGGCATCCACGTCCAGCAAGGTCACCCGGCTTTGTGGGTAACGGCGTTTGAGCGTGGCCCCCAGTACCCCGGCACCGCAGCCAAAGTCCAGCATGTGACCACCGGGCAGGCCGTCAAGATGCTTCAGGAGCAGGGCCGTACCTCGGTCGAGTCGGCCATGGCTGAATACCCCAGGCAGGCTGACCACCTGCAGCGGGCCGTCTTCCAGGGCCAGCTCGAAGCGCTCGGCCAGGCTTTCCAGCGGTTTTGCCTGCGGCGCCTGGTCGATGGTCACTTGCCACAGCTGGCAGTGCCGGGCGCTGTCGAGCTTGCGTGGCTTGCCAAAGGCCGCCAACTGCTTGGCCGCGCCCTCGATGCCACCGCGCTTCTCACCGACCAGGTACAGCTCGCGGCCAGCCAGGCGCGACGCCAGGGTGTTGAGCAGATAGGCGGCCAGCTCGCGGGATTTGGGCAGGAACAGCACGGCGCTTTCGAATGCTGCGGCAGGGGCCTCGACGCCGTAATGGCTGCGGCCTGCGAAGCGGCTTTCGAGCATGGCCTGATCGCCGGCATGCCAAGTCCAGGCCTGGGCCTGAGGCAACTGGCCGAGCAGGTCGTCGGCGGGGGCGCCGGCGATCAGCAGCGGCCCCTGAAACAGCTCTGCCTGGCGGAGCAACACTTCACTGCGCGGGTCCATGGACGACGTCTCCTGGAAAAAAGTGGCGCAGTGTAGCAGAGGCGGGCGCCTGGCTCAGCTGACCACGCGGCGTGGCTGCCCGGCGAAGAAGGCCTGGGCGTTCTCGCTGAGCTGGCCGACGATGCGCTGGCGCGACTCCACGGCACCCCAGGCGCTGTGCGGGGTGATGATCAGGCGCGGGATGCCGGGCTCCAGCAGCGGGTTGCCGTTGACCGGCGGCTCCACGCTCAGCACGTCGGTCGCCGCGCCGCCCAAGTGACCACCGCGCAGGGCATCGGCCAACGCCTGTTCGTCGATCAGGCCGCCCCGGGCGGTGTTGACCACCAGCGCGTTGGGCTTGAGCAGGGCCAGTTCGCGGGCACCGAGCATGTGCCGGGTGTGCTCGTTCAGCGGGCAGTGCAGGGTCAGGGCATCGACTTGCGGCAGCAACTCGTCCAGCGGCAGCCGGTCGGCGCGCTCCGGGCGGCCAGGGATCTGCCCGCTCAATACGCGCATGCCGAAGGCCTCGGCCAGCCTCGCCACTGCGCTGCCCAGTTCGCCGTGGCCGAGCAGGCCGAGGGTTTTGCCCTCCAGTTCGACGATAGGAAAGTCCAGCAGGCAGAACTGACTGGCCTTGGCCCACTGGCCTTCGGCCACCGCCTGGTTGTAGTCGCACAGCCGGGTGGCCAGGGCCAGCAGCAGGGCCAGGGTATGCTGGGCGACAGACGGCGTGCCGTAGCCCTGGCAGTTACACACGGTGATGCCCTGGGCGCGGGCGGCGGCCAGGTCGACATTGTTGGTGCCGGTGGCGGCCACCAGGATCAGCTTCAGTTGCGGGTTGGCGGCCAGGGTAGCGGCGTCGAGCATGACTTTGTTGCTGACCACTGCCACGGCGCCCTGCAAGCGTTCCGCGACCTGGTCCGGGCGGGTGGCGGCGAACAGTTCGAACTGGTCGAACTGCTGCTTCAGGGGCGAAAGGTCGAGGTCGCCAAGGTCCAGGGAGTGGTGATCGAGAAACACGGCGCGACGCGGGCTGGGCATGAAGATCTCCGGTGGCAGGGGGGATAAGGGTGTTGTGGCCATTCGCGGGCATGCCCGCACCCACAAGGTCACCACAACCCTTGCAGGAGCGGGCTTGCCGGCGAAGAGGCCCTCGGCTTCAGCACAAACCTGAAGCCGCCGCCGCAGTGTCTAGCTCAACCTTGCTGCCCGTCAACGCCCGCCACTCATACCTCTGCCACGCAAATCATTCCTTCGGCTGATTTGGCCGTCACATTGGCGAACTACAGTAAACCCAGACTTGTCCGGCCCGCTTTTCAGAAAAGGGATCCCCATGTTGCAGACACGCATCATCAAGCCCGCCGAGGGCGCCTATGCCTATCCATTGCTGATCAAGCGCCTGCTGATGTCCGGCAGTCGCTATGAAAAGACCCGCGAAATCGTCTACCGCGACCAGATGCGGCTGACGTATCCACAGCTCAACGAGCGCATTGCACGCCTGGCCAATGTGCTGACCGAGGCCGGGGTCAAGGCCGGTGATACCGTGGCAGTGATGGATTGGGACAGCCATCGCTACCTGGAATGCATGTTCGCCATCCCGATGATCGGCGCTGTGGTGCACACCATCAACGTGCGCCTGTCGCCGGAGCAGATCCTCTACACCATGAACCACGCCGAAGACCGCGTGGTGCTGGTCAACAGCGACTTCGTGGGCTTGTACCAGGCCATCGCCGGGCAGCTGACCACTGTCGACAAGACCTTGCTGCTGACCGATGGCCCGGACAAGACTGCCGACCTGCCCGACCTGGTCGGGGAGTATGAGCAGCTGCTGGCGGCGGCCAGCCCCCGCTACGACTTCCCGGACTTCGACGAGAACTCGGTGGCCACTACCTTCTACACCACTGGCACCACCGGTAACCCCAAGGGCGTGTATTTCAGCCACCGCCAGCTGGTGCTGCACACGCTGGCCGAGGCCTCGGTCACCGGCAGTATCGACAGCGTGCGCCTGTTGGGCAGCAACGACGTGTACATGCCCATCACCCCGATGTTCCACGTGCATGCCTGGGGCATCCCCTACGCCGCCACCATGCTTGGCATGAAGCAGGTGTACCCGGGCCGCTACGAGCCGGACATGCTGGTCAAGCTGTGGCGTGAAGAGAAGGTCACCTTCTCCCACTGCGTACCGACCATCCTGCAGATGCTGCTCAACTGCCCGAATGCACAGGGGCAGGACTTCGGCGGCTGGAAGATCATCATCGGCGGCAGTTCGCTCAACCGTTCGCTGTACCAGGCCGCCCTGGCGCGCGGCATTCAGCTGACCGCCGCGTATGGCATGTCGGAAACCTGCCCGCTGATCTCCGCAGCACACCTGAACGATGAACTGCAGGCCGGCAGCGAGGATGAGCGCGTCACCTACCGTATCAAGGCCGGTGTGCCGGTACCGTTGGTCGAAGCGGCCATCGTCGACGGCGAAGGCAACTTCCTGCCCGCTGATGGTGAAACCCAGGGTGAGTTGGTACTGCGTGCGCCGTGGCTGACCATGGGCTACTTCAAGGAACCGGAGAAGAGCGAGGAGCTGTGGCTGGGTGGCTGGCTGCACACCGGTGACGTCGCCACCCTCGACGGCATGAGCTACATCGACATCCGCGACCGCATCAAGGATGTGATCAAGACCGGCGGCGAGTGGGTTTCCTCGCTCGACCTGGAAGACCTGATCAGCCGCCACCCGGCCGTGCGCGAAGTGGCGGTGGTGGGGGTGGCCGACCCGCAGTGGGGGGAGCGCCCGTTTGCCCTGCTGGTGGTACGTGACGGCCACGCTATCGACGCCAAGGCACTGAAGGAACACCTCAAGCCGTTCGTCGAGCAAGGTCATATCAACAAGTGGGCGATTCCAAGCCAGATCGCCGTTGTTACTGAAATTCCCAAGACCAGTGTCGGCAAGCTCGACAAGAAACGCATCCGCCAGGACATCGTCCAGTGGCAGGCCAGCAACAGCGCGTTCCTTTCCACGTTGTAACCGTTGTGCGGGTCGCGCACGTCAGAGCGTGACCCGCATGCTAGAGAGCCCGCCGCCTTGCCAAACGACAGAAATGCGCCATCCTTGAGCACTGCCAGCCCGCAACCGGAGCAAAACTGCAGCGAGTTGGTGGCATGGAGCGCAAATCACACTTTAGAGGGATCAAGCGCCTGTGCCTGCTGGCTATAGTCGGGGCCAGGGGATTTTCAGGAATGGGGGAGGGCGACATGCGCAAGCTGTGTCGCCGCGGGTGCAAGCCTGCAAACCGGTCGCTCGGGCCGTTCTTGAAAGGACTCACTGCCATAACAAAAAAGTACATGGAGTAGCGTCGATGAAATCTGCAAACCTGTTCTGGCGCCGGGCCAAGCTGCCCTTGGCCGTCAGCCTTGCTTCCACGCTCGCAAGTCCTGCTTTCGCTGTCAGTTTCAACATTGGTGAAATCGAAGGCCAGTTCGACTCGTCGCTCTCCATCGGCGCCAGCTGGTCGACGGCCAACCCCAACAAGAACCTGATAGGGGTGAACAACGGCGGCAAGGGCCTGTCACAGACATCCGACGATGGCCACCTGAACTTCAAGAAGGGCGAAACCTTCTCCAAGATCTTCAAGGGCATTCATGACCTGGAGCTCAAGTACGGCGACACCGGTGTGTTCGTGCGCGGCAAGTACTGGTACGACTTCGAACTGAAGGACGAAAACCGCGAGTTCAAGGACATCAGCGACTCCAACCGCAAGGAAGGCGCCAAGTCGTCCGGCGCCGAGCTGCTCGACGCCTTTGTCTACCACAACTACTCCATCGGCGATCAGCCTGGCTCGGTGCGGTTTGGCAAGCAGGTAGTGAGCTGGGGTGAAAGTACCTTCATCGGCGGCGGCATCAACTCGATCAACCCCATCGACGTGTCGGCGTTCCGCCGCCCCGGGGCCGAGATCAAGGAAGGCCTGATTCCCGTCAACATGTTCTACATCTCGCAGAGCCTGACCGACAACCTGTCGGCCGAGGCCTTCTACCAGCTCGAATGGGATCAGACGGTCGTCGACAACTGCGGCACCTTCTTCTCCCAGCCGGACATTATTGCCGACGGCTGTACCGACAACTTGCGCGTGCTCAATAGCAGCCGCACGGTGCCGGGCGCTGCGCAGCAGTTCCTCGCCACGCGGGGCGTGGATATCAACGAAGAGGGTGTGATGGTGCGCCGTGGTGCCGACCGCGATGCGCGTGACAGCGGCCAGTTCGGTGTGGCCATGCGCTATATGTTCGAGCCGTTGGACACGGAGTTCGGCGCCTACTTCATGAACTACCACAGCCGTGCACCCATCTTCAGTGCCACAGGGGCCCCGCCGTCCGTGTTCGCCGGGCTGAGCGCCCTGCCTGCACAGCTGCGCGCATTGGCGCCTCTGATCGTGGCGGGTAATTCCGAGTACTTTGTGGAATACCCCGAGGATATCCGCCTTTATGGCTTGAGCTTCTCCACCACGTTACCCACTGGCACCGCCTGGAGCGGCGAAGTCAGCTACCGCCCCAATGCGCCAGTGCAGCTCAATACCACGGATATCCTGTTCGCCGGTGTCCGTCCCATTGGTGGCGCGTTGAGCAACGCATCGTTGCTGACCGGTACGCCGGGGCAAGACCTGCATGGGTATCGCCGTAAGGAGATCACCCAGTTCCAGACCACCCTGACCCATTTCTTCGACCAGGTGATGGGCGCCAGCCGGATGACTGTAGTCGGTGAAGTGGGTGTCACCCATGTCGGCGGCCTGGAGAATGCCCACGATACCCGCTACGGTCGCGACCCGGTGTTCGGCCCAGGTCCATTGCCATCCACCGGTGGCGCCGATACCTGCCAGGCGCTCAATGGCAGCACCATCGCTGGCGCGGGTGCGGGGACATCCACCACCAACCTGAACCGCAAATGCGAGAACGACGGCTACACCACCAGCACTTCCTGGGGTTACCGCGCCCGTGTCATCTGGGACTACAACGACGTATTCGCGGGTATCAACCTGAAGCCGAGCGTGGCCTGGTCGCATGACGTGTCCGGCTATTCGCCGGGCCCTGGTGCCAACTTCGAGGAAGGCCGCAAGGCAGTCAGTCTGGGCCTGGACGCCGAGTACCAGAACACCTACACGGCCAGCCTGTCGTACACCAACTTCTTCGATGGCAAGTACAGCACCGTGGATGACCGCGACTTCGTCGCCCTCAGCTTCGGCGTGAACTTCTAAGCATACAGATCCAGGACGACACGACATGAACAAGACCAGAAGTCTACTGCAAGCCGGTGTACTGGGCCTGTCCCTGCTGGCGACCAGCGTCATGGCTGCGGTATCCGCCGACGAGGCGGCCAAGTTGGGCAGTACCCTGACCCCGATGGGGGCTGAAAAGGCCGGCAACGCCGATGGCTCGATCGGCCCGTGGGAGCCGCTGTCGAAGAGTGCGGGCAGCGTCGACGGCAAGGGTTTCCTGGCCGACCCGTATGGCAGTGAAAAGCCGCTGTTCACCATCACTGCGCAAAACGCCGAGCAGTACAAGGACAAGCTTTCGCCGGGCCAGATGGCCATGCTCAAGCGCTACCCGGACACGTTCAAGATCCCAGTATTCAAAACCCATCGCGGCTCCACGGTACCTGCGGACGTGTTCGCCGCCATCAAGAAAAACGCCACCCAGACCACGCTGACGGAAGGCGGCAACGGTTTGAACAACTTCAACACGGCGGTGCCGTTCCCGATCCCGAAAACCGGCCTGGAAGTGATCTGGAACCACATCACCCGTTACCGGGGGGGTAGTGTCAGCCGCCTGGTGATCCAGGCCACGCCGCAGCAGAACGGCTCTTTCAGCCCGGTTTACTTCTCCGACCAGTTCGTCTTCCGCGACAAGATGAAGGATTACGACCCGAACAACCCAGGCAACATCCTGTTCTACTTCAAGCAGGAAGTGACCGCGCCAGCGCGCCTGGCCGGGACCGTGCTGCTGGTGCACGAAACCCTCGACCAGGTGAAGGAGCCGCGCAAGGCGTGGATCTACAACGCCGGCCAGCGTCGCGTGCGCCAGGCGCCGCAAGTGTCGTATGACGGCCCGGGTACCGCCGCCGACGGCCTGCGTACGTCGGACAACCTGGACATGTTCAACGGTGCGCCAGACCGCTACGACTGGAAGCTGGAAGGCAAGAAGGAAATGTACATCGCCTCCAACGCCTTCAAGCTGGATGACCCCAAGCTGAAGTACGCCGACATCATCAAGGCCGGGCACATCAACCAGGACCTGTCCCGTTACGAGCTGCGCCGCGTCTGGCACGTGGTTGCAACCCTGAAGCCGGGCCAGCGGCACATCTACGCCAAGCGGGACTTCTACATCGATGAGGACACCTGGCAGGCCGCAGTGATCGACCAGTACGACGGCCGTGGCCAACTGTGGCGCGTGTCCGAGGCCCATGCTCAGCCTTATTACAACGTGGAAGTGCCTTGGTACACCCTGGAAACCATCTACGACCTGCAGTCCGGTCGTTACCTGGCCCTGGGCATGAAGAACGAAGAGAAGCGCGCTTACGACTTTGGCTTCAGTGCCAGCAAGGCCGATTTCCAGCCTGCAGCGCTGCGTCAGTCGGGTATTCGCTAAGCTGAAATCACTGAACGCCGTCTGATCCCCAGAACGCCCCGGCTTGCCGGGGCGTTTCTATTTCCTGAACCGGCCTCTTCGCGGGTGAACCCGCTCCTACCGCGGAACCTGTAGGAGCGGGTTCACCCGCGAAGGAGCCGGGCAAGGCAATAAACCTCCTGAATACCTCCCCAAACCCCCGCCCCAGCCCCTGTCCATCAGCCATGTTGCTTTTTGTCGCAGTCTTTTCCATGCCAATTGCGTCCATCATCTTCAAATGCGCAGCGTTAACGGCTAGTCTCGCAAACATCCATACCGCCGTTGTCTTCCAACCAGAACGAGCCGGCCATGACAGATCTGTCCCGTACGCATGGATTCGCGAGTCAGGCCCTTGGCCTGCGGGACGGGCGTTTCTTCCGGCCGCCGCTGCCGGATGGCCATGTGCAGCGCCTGCGTTTGTGCCAGCGGCTGGAAGCCGGTTTGGGCGGGCGGCTGCTGCTGGTCAATGCCCCGGCAGGTTTCGGCAAAAGCTCCCTGGCCATCGAGTTTTGCGAAACACTGCCCGAGCACTGGCGTAGCCTGTGGCTTGGCCTGAGCCAGCGGGACGCCGACCCTGGCCGCTTCCTTGAGCGCTTGCTTGAAGGCCTGCAGCAATACTGCCCGGCACTGGGCGGCCAGGCCATGGGCCTGCTGAAAATGCGCCAGCGCCATCAGCCGTTTGCCTTTGAAGAGTGGCTCGACGGCCTGCTCGATGAGCTGGCGCTGTACCTGCAAGCTGATACGCCGCTGCTGCTGGTACTGGACGACTATCACCTGGCCCAAGGGCCGGTGCTTGACCGTTGCCTGCAGTTCTTCCTCAATCATCTGCCACCCGGCCTGGTGTTGCTGGTGACCAGCCGCCAGCGGCCAGACTGGCACCTGGCGCGGCTGCGCCTGTCCCGGCAGTTGGTCGAGCTTAACGAACAGGACCTGCGCCTCACTGCGGATGAGTCGTTGGCAGTGATCGGTCGCCAGCCTACCGGCCTGCGCGGCCAGGCACTGGACAACCTGATCCAGCGCAGCGACGGCTGGGTCGCCGGGCTGCGTTTCTGGCAGCTGGCGGCCAGCGACAGCGCCGACGAGCAAGCCTTGCCCCAGGCGCTGCATGGTGGCGAGGGACTGATCCGCGACTACCTGCTTGAAGAAGTCATCGATAGGCTACCTGCAGACGTGCAGGCTTTCTTGTACGAAACCGCCTGCCAGGAGCGTTTCTGCGCTCCGCTTTGCGATGCGATGCGTGGCCGCCACGACAGTGCCGCCGTCCTGAGCTTCCTGCAGGCGCATCAGGTGTTCCTTGTGCCGCTGGACGAGCATGGGCACTGGTTCCGCTATCACCATTTGTTCTCCGACCTGCTGCGTAGCCGACAGGCGAGCGAATCGCAGGTCGCTCTGCATTTGCGGGCCTGCCGCTGGTTTGAAGCTCAGGACCTGCTGGACGAGGCGGTGGAGCAGGCTTTGCGTGCCGGCCACCTCGATGTTGCCGCCGACCTGGTGCAAAGTCTGTCCGAGGAGCAACTGCTGGCCGAGCAGAACGTCGGCATGTTGCTGCGTTGGAAGATGGACCTGCCCGACAGTCTGTTGATCAGCACGCCGCGGCTGATCGTGCTGTACAGCTGGGCGTTGGGCCTGGCTTGCCAGCTGGATGCTGCCGAGGAACTGGCCGGCTACCTCAGTCGCTTTCTGCCCGCGCCTTCGGCGACCGCGCAAAAGTCGATGCTGGCCCAATGGCTGGCACTCAGTGGGGTCATTGCCCGTGGCCGTGGCGACCGCGAGCGCACCCTGGCCTATTGCGGCGAAGCGTTACAGAGCCTGCCGAGCAAGCGCTACGGCCAACGCCTGGTGTGTTTGTCGACGCTGTCCAACCTGGCCATTGCCGATGGCGACTTCTGGCGGGCCCGAGGCTGGAACCGCGAGGCCCTGGAGCTGGCCCAGCGGGTCGGTAACCCCTTGTTCGAGGCGCTGGCGCATTACGATCGGGCGCGGGTGCTGCATGCCCGTGGCGAGGTGCTGCGCGCGCTGGACGAAGTGCGCCAGGGGCTACAACGTCTGCAAGGGCTTTCCGCACAGCGGCTGTATGCCGTGCGTGCGCGGCTGACGCTTTATGAAGGTTACCTGCTGGTCTCGCGTCTGCAGCCAGCTCAGGGCCGCGCGCGTTTGCGCGCCGGGCTGGGTGAGGCGCGAGCGTGCCGGGACATCAGTGTGCTCATCGGTCATTGCGTGATTGCCACGCTCGATGGCCGGGAAGGTCACTTTGCCGAGGCCTTTGCCGAACTGGCCGAGGCCGAGCGCTTGATGCACATCTGGGATGTGCCCCCGGTCTACTACCTGGCCATGATTACCCTGGTCAAATGCGAACTGTGGCTGGCCCAGGGGCGTACCGACCTGGCGGAGTCCTGGCTGCAGCGCCTGGGCCAGACCTATGGCGGCGAGCAGCCGGCGGCGGCACCGGAATTCCATCCGCTCCTGCCGTTGCACATTGCGTTGCAGCAGGCAGCGCTCGATCGCATCCAGTTGCGTAGCGACGATGCCGTGCAGCGCCTGGCATGCCTGGTAAAGCGCGGCCAGGCCAGTGGCGGCATGATGCTCGCCGTCAGCGCCTTGAGCCAATGGCTTTCCCTGCTGTTGGACGAAGGCAAGGAAGGGCAGGCTGCGCAGTTGCTGCCAAGCTTGCTGGAAGCGGCGCATGGCGGCGTGATGCAGCCGATGCAGCCACTGCTGGAAAAACACCCGCAATGGCTTCATGAACAACTGCAGGCAGGTGCCGCTTGCCCGGTTCAGGCGGAACTGCTCAAGCACCTGCCGCCAGTGCCAATCGCCAGTACGGGCAACGGCGAAGCGCTGAGTGGCCGCGAAATGGCTGTGCTCGAACTGATTGCCCAAGGTTGTTCCAATCAGCAGATCAGCGAGCAGCTGTTCATTTCCCTGCACACGGTGAAGACCCACGCCAGCCACATCAACAGCAAGTTGGGCGTGGAGCGGCGCACCCAGGCGGTGGCCAAGGCCAAATCTCTGGGGTTGCTGGCGTGATACTGGCCCTGCAGGTCATTGCTCGTTAAAGTGATGGCCTGACGCCATAATTTCTGGCCGACAATGCTCTACCCTCATCTTTCCCGACCAGCTGCCGATACAGCGATCGGTGGCATCGCCTCGCGCGATTTTTCAATCATTCCAAGGCAGGTCGTGTTGATGCTGCAGTACGGGCAAAAGAGCTTTCTGATCGTCGACGACTTTACCGACTTTCGTACGTCGACCCGTTCCATGCTGCGCGAGTTGGGCGTGCGCGACGTGGACACCGCTGACAGCGGCGAGCAGGCGCTGCGCATGTGCGCGCAGAAGCGCTATGACTTCATCCTGCAGGACTTCCATCTGGGCGATGGCAAGAAGAACGGGCAGCAGGTGCTTGAAGACCTGATCATCGACAAGCACATCAGCCATGAGTGCGTGTTCATCATGGTCACTGCCGAGAGCAGTCAGGCGATTGTCCTTAGCGCCATCGAGCACGAGCCCGATGCCTACCTGACCAAACCGTTCAACCGGGTTGGCCTGGCCCAGCGCGTCGAGAAACTGTTCCAGCGCAAGACGTTGCTAAAACCGATCCTGCAGGCGCTGGACCGCAACCGTCCGGCCGAAGTACTGGCGGCCTGCGCCGAGCTGTGCAAGAAGGATCCGCGCCTGGCGCCCTTGTGCTTGCGCTATCGGGCCGATGCCCTGCGCAACCTCAACCGTTTCGAGGAACTGGAAAAATTCCTCAAGGCCATCCTGGCCAGCCGTCCGCAGCCGTGGGTATATGCCGCGTTGGGCGCACTGATGCACAAGCGTGGTCAGAATGCCCAGGCCCAGGGTGTATACGAGCAGGCGCTCAAGGCGTTCCCGATCATGCCAGGCCTTTACGATGGCATGGCCGAGGTGCTGGTGGCGCAGGGTGATACCCGGCGCGCGCAGAACTTGCTTGAAGAAGCCGTGCGCCTGTCGCCTTTGTCGGTGCGTCGGCAGTCGACGCTGGGCAAGCTGGCGCTGGAGAACGAAGACTTCGAGAGCGCATCGAAGGCGTTCCGCCATGCGGTGAACCAGGGGCAGAGTTCGCGCTACAAGGATGCCGAAAACAACCTTGGCCTGGTGCAGGCGCTGATGAGCAAGAATGCAGGCTTCGGCCTGGACGCCCGCACCCGGGTCGAGATCAACACCACGCTCAGCGAAGTGGCCAAGGAAAACCCCGAGGACCAAGGCCTGCAGGTACGTGCGCGGATGATGAAGGCTGCCAGCCTGCAGCAGGCCGGCGACCCGGAAACGGCCGGCAAGCTGACAGAACAGGCGATTCAGCGCCTGGACAAGATGAACCAGTTCTTCTCTGTCGATTCGGCCCTGACTGTCGCTGCGCAACTGCAGGCGATGGGGCAGGAAGCCGCCGCCATCGGCGTGCTGAAGAACTGCGTGGAAAGTTATGGCGATGACCCCAAGGTCATGGAGAAAGTGGGCAAGCTGACGGATGACCCCAGCGTGCTCAACGCCATTACCGAAGCGGTCACCCTCAATCGGCAGGGTGTGCGCAGTTACCAGGGAGGGCAGCTTGGCGAGGCGTTGCAACTGTTCCGAAAGGCATTGGGTTTACAGCCGAAGAACATCAGCATCGCCCTCAATACCGCCCAGGCGCTGCTGCGCATCGGCGGTGACAACCCTCAGCCTGCGATCATGCAGGAGTGCCGCGACGCCTTGACCAGCGTGGCCGGTATCCCTGCCAGCGACAATCGCTATGACCGTTACCGCAAACTGCACATCCGAGTGTTCGGCGCATGAATCAAGACAATCAGGGGCTGGATTTTTCCACGGTGATCGCCTCCACCGTGCACGACCTCAAAAGTTCGTTGTCGGCGCTGATCCAGTCCCACAGCCAGTGGGTGGAACGCTTGCCCGAGGAACTGCGCGGCGGTGCCGAACAGGGGATCATGGAGCATGAATTTCGTCACCTCAACGGCATGCTGGTGCAGTTGCTGGGCTTGTACAAACTGGGTGTGAACCAGTTGCCGGTATGCCCGGACTACCATGAGCTGGATGATTTCATCGAAGCCCAGCTGGCGGCGCACGAGGAAGTACTCAAGCACAACGACATTCTCGCCACCTGGCGTATCGACACCGACAACCCGCTGGGTTTCTTCGACCGCGAACTGGTGGCCTCGGTAATCGCCAACGTCATCACCAACGCCACCCGCTTTGCCGGGCACGCCTTGCTGATCACCATCGAAGAGGCCGACAACCAGTTGGCCATTTGCGTCAACGATGACGGCCCGGGTTATCCAAAGCACATGCTCGAGCGCCAGGAGGATTACATCCAGGGCATCGACTCGACCAGCGGCAGTACCGGCCTTGGGTTGTATTTTGCGGCGCGGATCGCAGCGTTGCATGAAAGCGGCGGGGTGCGCGGGCGGATCGAGATCTCCAACGGCGGGGCGCTTGGGGGCGGGTTGTTCAGGTTGTTTTTGCCTTGAGGTATTGGGTGCCTGGGCGATCGAGCGCCGCCCGCGCGGCGCATCGCGAGCAAGCTCGCTCCTACATTTGTTTCGGGTCAGTATTGCCTGCACCCTCGCGCGCGACCGCCTTGTTTGTTCCACGCAATATCGAGGTGGGCACCAAGGTGGCGCGCACCTCCGCCTCAGGAATAACTGGCCCGAAACAAATGTAGGAGCGAGCTTGCTCGCGATGCGCCGCGCGGGCGGCGCTCGAGCTCACAGGCGCCACTTCGCTCAAGACATGAACCTCGTGCACCCACCCCATTTTCCTGTCAGGCTCCCAGCAGAACCCAGCTTCACCTGCGAGAACACCATGACCCAAGCCCCGCCTGCTCTCATCCGCGAAACCTTCCCTGTCGGCCCCTTGCAGTGCAACTGCACGCTGATCGGCGACCCCCTGACCAAGAAAGCCATGGTCGTCGACCCGGGTGGTGATGTGGACAAGATCCTTGCCCGCCTGCAGGTCCACGGCCTGACGCTGGTGAGCATCATCCACACCCATGCGCACTTCGACCACTTCCTCGCGTCAGGCAAGCTCAAGGAGCTGACGGGTGCCACGCTGCACCTGCACAAGGACGACCAGATGCTGTGGGACAACCTTGAGATGCAGTGCCAGATGTTCGGCGTACCTTACACCCCGGTACCGGCACCGGACCGCTGGCTGGGCGATGACGAAGAACTGGCCTGCGGCTGCGGTGTGGCGTTGCACACGCCAGGCCATACCCCGGGCTCGATGAGCTTTTGGTTCGCCGACGCCAAGTTGTTGATTGCCGGTGACACCCTGTTCCGCCGGGGGATTGGCCGCACCGATTTGTGGGGTGGCGACCAGCGGGCAATCGTGCGTTCCATCAAGGAGCGGCTGTACCGGCTGGACGAAGAGGCCATCGTGGTGACCGGCCACGGGCCCGACACCCGTTTGGGCGACGAGATGCGGGAAAACCCATTCGTGCGTGCCTGATGGCACATGAAGGCACTTTCATGGAATTTTTCGTTGCCGATGCGTTCCAAGGCTGGCATAGAACCCTTTGGGATCTGCCGCATTTATGAATTTCAGTAGGAGCTTGTCCATGTTCACCATGCGTCGTCTGATTATCGTCGCAACCGCCGCTGCACTGATGACCGGCTGTGCCGGCCAGAACCCCTACGACAACCAGGGTCAGGCGCAGGGCTCCACAGGGATGAGCAAGACCGCCAAGTACGGCGGCCTGGGGGCGCTGGCCGGTGCCATCGCCGGCGCTGCCATCGACCACAACAACCGTGGCAAGGGTGCACTGATCGGTGCTGCCGCTGTGGGTGCCGCTGCAGCCGGTTATGGCTATTACGCCGACAAGCAGGAAGCCGAGCTGCGCGCGCAAATGGCCAACACAGGTGTGGAAGTGCAGCGTCAGGGTGACCAGATCAAGCTGATCATGCCGGGCAACATCACCTTCGCCACCGACTCGGCCAACATCGCCCCAAGCTTCTACTCGCCGCTGAACAACCTGGCTGGCTCGTTCAAGCAATTCAACCAGAACACCATCGAAGTGGTTGGCTTCACCGACAGCACGGGCAGCCGCCAGCACAACATGGACCTGTCCCAGCGCCGTGCGCAGGCGGTTAGTACCTACCTGACTTCGCAGGGTGTGGATGCCTCGCGTATCTCTGTCCGTGGCATGGGCCCGGACCAGCCGATCGCCAGCAATGCTGACGCCAATGGTCGTGCGCAGAACCGCCGTGTGGAAGTGAACCTGAAGCCGATTCCGGGTCAGCAGTATGAGCAGCAAGGTCAGGTTCAGCAGTATCCCTGATTGACCTTCAGGGCTGCTTTGCGGCTCTGTGGGAGCGGGCAATCCCGCTCCCACAAAGCTTGCAAAGAAGCCTCTGCTTTTAGCGCGCCACGCTGGCCTGAATCGCCGTCAGGGCAATGGTATGCACGATATCGTCAACCTGCGCCCCACGCGGCAAGTCGTTCACCGGTTTGCGCAAACCCTGCAGCATCGGCCCCAGGCTGACCCCGTCGGCACTGCGCTGCACCGCCTTGTGGGTCGTATTGCCGGTATTCAGGTCGGGGAACACGAACACCGTGGCGCGCCCGGCCACCGGGCTAGCCGGCGCCAGCTCTCGGGCGATCGCCGGGTTGGCCGCTGCGTCATACTGCAACGGCCCATCGATCAGTAGCGCCTGGGCCGCGTCCTGTGCCAGGCGTGTCGCTTCGCGCACTTTCTCGACTTCTTCATCGCTGGCCGAATCGCTTGAATAACTGATCATCGCCACCCGTGGCGCGATGCCGAAGGCCTGCGCCGATTCGGCACTCTGTTGGGCAATCTCCGCCAGCTCGGCAGCGCTTGGGTGCGGGTTCATCACGCAGTCGCCGTACACCAGTACCTGCTCGGGGAACAGCATGAAGAACACCGACGAGACCAGGCTCGAGCCGGGTGCGGTCTTGATCAGCTGCAGGGCCGGGCGGATGGTGTTGGCCGTGGAGTGCACCAGGCCCGAGACCAGGCCGTCTACTTCGTCCAGGGCCAGCATCATGGTGCCGATCACCACCGGGTCTTCCAGCTGCTGCTCGGCCATCGGTGCGTTGAGGTTCTTGCTTTTGCGCAGCTCGACCATGGGTTCCACGTAGCGCCCGCGAATCAGTTCGGGGTCGAGAATCTCCAGCCCCGGCGGCAACGTGATGCCCTGGGCGCGGGCCACGGCGTCGACGTCTTCGGGTTTGGCCAGCAGCACGCAGCGGGCGATGCCGCGGGCCTGGCAGATGGCTGCGGCCTGCACCAACAGTGGCTCGGCGCCTTCTGGCAGGACGATGCGCTTGTTGGCCTGCTGCGCACGCTGAATCAGCTGGTAGCGGAACACTGCCGGCGACAGGCGCAGTTCGCGTGGCGTGCCGCAGCGTTGGTGCAGCCAGGCCGCGTCGAGGTGGCTGGCGACGAAGTCGGTGATGAACTCGGCACGCTCGCGGTCGTCCACCGGGATTTCGCGGTTCAGCGAGTTGAGCTGGTTGGCGGTGTCGTACGAGCCGGTGCTGACCGAAAGGATCGGCAGGCCGGCCTGCAGTGCACCGCGGCACAGGCCAAGGATACGCACGTCAGGCTTGCTGTCGCTGGTCAGCAGCAAGCCGGCCAGGGGCACGCCATTGATCGCTGCCAGGCTGACAGCGAGGATGATGTCGTCGCGGTCGCCGGGGGTTACCACCAGGGTACCCGAGGTCAGTAGCGGGACCGTGTTGGCCACCGTGCGTGCACAGATGATGATCTTGCTCATGCGCCGCTGCTCGTAATCGCCGGCATTGAGCACCTGGGCGCCGAGCAGCTCGGCCACATCGCGTGTCCGCGGTGCGTTCAGCTCGGGCTGGTAGGGGATGCAGCCAAGCAGGCGGAAGTCATTGCCACGCAGCAATGGCGAGTGCTCGCGCAGGCGGGTGGCGAAGTCCGCCATGCTCTCGTCGGTACGCACCTTGTTGAGGATCACCCCGAGCACTTTCGGGTCGCGTGGGCCGCCAAACAGTTGGGCCTGCAGTTCGACCCGGCCAGACAGCTCGCTGAGCACTTCGTTTTCCGGGGCCGATACCAGGATTACTTCGGCATCCAGGCTCTTGGCCAGGTGCAGGTTGACCCGTGCTGCGTAGCTGGCGTGGCGTGTGGGCACCATTCCCTCGACCACAACCACGTCATTGCCGACGCAGGCTTGCTGGTAGAGGCGGATGATTTCTTCAAGCAGCTCGTCCAGCTGGCCATCGCCGAGCATGCGCTCGACGTGGGCCAGGCTCAGTGGGACCGGTGGCTTGATGCCGTGGGTGCGGGCGACCAGTTCGGTGGAGCGCTCGGGGCCGGTGTCACCCGGGTGGGGCTGGGCGATAGGCTTGAAGAAGCCGACCTTCAGGCCGGCACGCTCCAAGGTGCGCACCAGGCCCAGGCTGATCGAAGTCAGGCCGACACCAAAGTCGGTCGGCGCAATGAAAAATGTCTGCATGCGTGCTTCTCGAAATAAGCGGTGCAAGAAATTAACGGTCAAGGGTAGCGCTATCGGCCCCTTGTGCGCACCAGCCGCAAGCGAAAGGCTGGCCGATGTGCTGCGCACGTTGTGCCGGGTCGAGCACCCAAGGGCGTGCCTGCCACGGCGGCTGGTGGCGCAGGTGCTGGGTATGGCCGCACGAAAGTTCCACCACCCAGTGGCCTTCTTCGTCCTGATGAAAGCCGTTGATCCGACTGATGGGCCGTTGCTCGTCTGCACCACGTTCGCAATCGGACGATGGCAAGGTTACACTTGTCCGCTCTACATTCTTTTGCAAAAGGTCTTGCCCCATGCTGATCGCCGCCAACAAGGCTGTCTCCATCGACTATACCCTGACCAACGACGCCGGGGAGACCATCGACAGCTCCGCCGGTGGCGCGCCGCTGGTTTACCTGCACGGTGCCGGCAACATCATCCCGGGCCTGGAAAAAGCCCTGGAAGGCAAGCAGGCTGGTGACGAGCTGAACGTTTCCATTGAACCTGAAGAGGCCTACGGCGAGTACCTGGCCGAACTGGTCAGCACCCTGAACCGTAGCCTGTTCGAAGGTGTCGACGAGCTGGAAGTGGGCATGCAGTTCCACGCTTCGGCGCCGGACGGCCAGATGCAGATCGTCACCATCCGCGACATCGACGGCGACGACGTCACCGTTGATGGCAACCACCCACTGGCCGGTCAGCGCCTGACCTTCCAGGTCAAGGTTGTGAACGTGCGTGACGCCAGCGACGAAGAAATCGCTCACCGTCACATCCACGGTGAAGGTGGCCATCACCACTGATTTTCTGCGCTAAGCTCAGAAAGTCGCCAGGCGCTCGGGCAAGCCGATTTGCCTTCCTACGGGAGGTGAACGGTTTGGACGAGCGCCTTTTTAGTGGGCGAAATTCGCCTGCACGGCAACCGGGAACCTGAGAGGGGATTTCATCATGAGTGCATTTCACGACCTGAAACTGGAAGCGCTGAACGGCGGAGAGCTGCCCCTCGCACCCTTCAAGGGCCAAGTGGTGCTGGTGGTCAACGTCGCCTCCAAATGTGGCCTGACGCCACAATACAAGGCCCTGGAAAACCTCTACCAGATCTACAAGGACAAGGGCTTCAATGTGCTTGGCCTGCCGTGCAACCAGTTTGCCGGGCAGGAGCCGGGTAGCGAAAAGGAAATCCAGGACTTCTGCAGCCTCAACTACGGGGTCAGCTTCCCGCTGGGGGGCAAGCTGGAGGTCAACGGGCCGCAGCGCCATTCGTTGTACCGCCTGCTGGCAGGCGAGGGGGCCGAGTTCCCCGGTGACATTACCTGGAATTTCGAGAAGTTTCTGGTAGGCAAGGATGGCCGGGTGCTGGCGCGTTTCTCACCCCGCACGGCGCCGGATGACCCAGCAGTGGTGCAGGCCATTGAAAAAGCACTGGTCTGAATAGTGCCGGGCGCGATCATTGTGGCACCTGCGAAGCCGAGCGCCGCCTGCGCGGCGCTCGCTTTCACAGGCGCTGCACATACTGCGTCGAACGCCCAGCCGCAGCACTGACATTGCGACAAGCGCTATCCAGATACCCCTCGAACTGCTCGACAATCGCCGGCCAGCCTTGGCGGCTGGCATGCTGTCGCGCATTCAGGCGCACCCTGCGCAACGTCTCCACTTCTTCCAGCAACCAGCACGCTGCATCGACAAACGCCGCCTGGTCCCCCGGCATGGCCAGCGCGCCACTGTGGCCATGGCGAATATGCTGCGCTGCGGCCGCCTCGTCATAAGCAACCACCGCCAACCCTGAGGCCATGGCCTCGAGCACCACATTGCCGAAGGTTTCGGTCAGGCTCGGGAACAGGAACAGGTCGCCGCTGGCATAGTGCTCGGCCAGTCGTTCACCGCGCTGGGCGCCGCAAAACACGGCGTCCGGTATCTCTTGTTCAAGCCTGGCGCGCTGAGGCCCGTCGCCGACCATGATCAGGCGCAGGCGCTTCTGTGGATAGGTCGTGCGTAATGCCTCAAAGCAAGGCCTTAGGAGGCCTAGGTTCTTTTCCGCCGCCAGTCGCCCGACATGCAGTACGGCGATATCCTCCGGGCCTAGCCCCCAGCTTTCGCGCAGGGCCTGGCTGCGCCGGGCTGGATTGAACAGGCAGGCATCGACCCCTCGGGCCAGCAGCTCCAGGCGTTCGAAGCCGCGACGCTCCAGCTCCAGGCGCTGGCTGGCACTCGGCACCAAGGTGATTGCCGTGCGCCGATGGAACCAGCGCAAGTAGTGAGTGAGCAGGCGCGCCAGCAGGCCAAGGCCGTACTGGCCGGAATACTGCGGGAAGTTGGTGTGAAAGCCACTGACCACTGCCACCCCCAGGCGTCGGGCCGCGCGTAGGGCGCTGAGCCCCAGCGGCCCCTCGGTGGCGATGTACAGTACATCCGGGCGCTGCCGGCGCCAGCGGCGCAATAGCTTGTGCATCGACACCTCGCCCCACTGCAAACCCGGGTAGCCAGGCAGCGCCCAGCCACGGCACAGCATCAGGTGCGGGTCGTTGTGCGCGTGCCCTTCGCCTGCCTGGCGTGGGCGCACCACCTCGACCTCATGGCCGCGTTGGCGCAACCCTTCACTGAGGCGGCCAAGGGTGTTGGCCACGCCATTGATCTCGGGTGGGAAGGTTTCGCTGACCAAGGTAATGCGTAGGGCGGGTGTATTCATGACAAAAAGTTTCCGCCTGCCGGGTTGCGCTAATGTGACCGCCTTGTGACGTAAAGATGACGCCTGACCGCTGGCACGTTTGCCTTCATGAATATTTCCTCGCACAGCACTCAAGAAGGTGTCCCCGGCAGCCGATGAAGATGCATTCGACTACGTGATGCGCTCCAGGAGAGCGGTGATGTTCAACAACAAGCTCAAGCAAGAAATCCGGCAACTGCGCGAAGACCTGATGTCCATCGAACAGGTCAAGAGTAGTCTCGACAGCGAGATGCTGGTGCTGCAGCTCGACCCTCAGGGACGGATCGAGATGGTCAACGGCAACTTCGAGAGCGAGATGCTCTACCGTGCCGAACAATTGCTTGGACGCAATATCGAGGACATCGTCCCCGCCCACGTAAAGTCGCTGGACTTCTACCAGCGCATGAAAAGTGCGATCAGCCGTGGCGAACACCTGAACGGTGCGTTCCGTCTTCTGCGGGGCAATGGTCAGGAAGCCTGGCTGCGCTCGATCCTGCAGCCGGTGAAGAACAGCGAGGGGCGCATCAAGTACTTCACCCTGCATTCCAGCGACCTGACCCGAACCATCGAGACCTCACGCGAGCACGAAAGCCTGATCAAGGCCCTGATGCGCTCTACTGCGGTGATCGAGTTCGACCTCGACGGCATCATTCTCACTGCCAACGATCGTTTCCTGGCCACCGTCGGCTATCGCCTGGAGCAGATTCGCGGTAAGCACCACCGCATGTTCTGCGAACCGCAGGAGGCCAACTCGGCCGGCTACCAAGCGTTCTGGGACCGGCTGCGCCGTGGCGAATATGTTGCCGAGCGCTTCAAGCGCATCGATGCCCATGGCCGGGTGATCTGGCTGGAGGCCTCGTACAACCCGATCTTCGATGCCCACGATGTGCTGTACAAGGTGGTCAAGTTCGCCACCGTGATCACCGATCAGGTCAACCAGGAGCTGGCAGTGGCCGAGGCGGCAGATGTCGCCTACAACACCTCGCTGGGTACCGATGTCAGTGCTCGCAAGGCCACCGAGGTGGTCACCCAGACTGTCACCGTGATGCGTGGACTGGAGGCTTCGATGCAAGAGGCGGCCGACGGGATCCAGGCGCTGGATACCCAGTCGCGGGTGATCGGTTCGATCATCAAGACCATCAGCGACATTGCCGGGCAGACCAACCTGTTGGCCCTTAACGCGGCCATCGAAGCGGCCCGTGCCGGTGAGCAAGGGCGGGGCTTTGCCGTCGTTGCCGACGAAGTGCGCCAACTGGCCTCTCGCACCAGCACCGCCACCGAAGAAATCGCCCGGGTGGTACAGCAGAACGAACAACTGGCGCAGGCGGCAGTGTCGATCATCGACACCAGCAAGCGCCAGGCCGAACAGGGGCTGGCGCTGGCGGATGAGACGGGCAGCGTGATTGTCGAGATCCAGGACGGGGCGAAGCGGGTAGTGGACGTAGTGGGGCAGTTTTCCAGCCGGTTGAGTCTTTGATATGGCTTGGGGTTTGTAATGGCCATGGGATCGAGCTTCGCCTGCGCGGCGCTCGATCTCAAGAACGATAAAAATTTCCAGCCTTACCCACGGTAACAACTGAGCAGCTGAACTTCGCCGAGCATGCCGGAAACGAAGTCGCATTTTCCTACAACTGACTCAGAAACCTCCGATCCGAATCCATGATGGGATTTCCCCCTGCACACGTTGTCAGGGAGACACCTCATGTACCTGGATTACCTCGTGCCCTCCTGGCACGAGATCGAGTCACGTGTCATCGCCATGGTGGGCTACCCAAGCGGTGGCCAGTTCCGCACCAGCCTCAATGAAGAGGTCGCCTCACTGGGCCTCAACCTGCGCCGTATCGAAGCTGTCCGCACAGCCTTCTACCACGCCGAATGGCAGGCGGCGCACCTGCTACGCCAGCGCTTCGCCGACCTCGACATCAACAGCATCGTCGACGAACTGCTGAGGGTCGTGCAGCAGATGGCGATGATCGTCGTCGGCAGCACCGTTACCGGTGGCCTGCTTGGCGCAGGGGGCGGCGCATTCGCCGGCGGCGCCGGAACCATACCGTTCGCTGGCGCAGGCGCGGCCATGGGCCTCAAGGTCAGTGGTTGGATCCTTGGCGCGCTGGGGCTGGCTTGCATTGCCGAGTTCTTCATCGAGGGCTTGCCCAGAGAGCGAGAAAAAAGGAGCAAGAATTTATCAAGGAAGATTGAAAAAGAGCTCAGGAAAACCATGGGCCCATTTGAAACGCAACGGGTTGCAATAGAAAAAGCTAGAAACCGGATGTCAATTACAGCAGCACTGCACAATCCGGATCTCGTCGCCGGAGGTAGAGACGTCATATCGGACTTTGGGGACCGCCAGGTTAACTCAGTGATAGGCGCCCAATGGAAAACCAGGATACCCAACTTAAAGAAAACGGCCGAAAGGGTACCCCTGGAGTCCAGAGGCTCAATCCGCATGAATGTCAAATTACATAAGTGCTAAGTGAGACGGTTGAAATGGATAAAGTATTTGCCAATTTGATTGAGAATTTCGGTCCGCCGATTGAGCGCCGGGAAGTACCTGGCTCCACAATCGAAAGATACAGAGACAAGCTTCCTCCCAAGCTTTTGGAATATTGGTCCGAGCATGGGTGGGGGGGCTACGGTGAGGGCATATTCTGGCTAGTCAATCCGCAAGAATATGACTCCGTAGTTTCCTGCTGGATTGCAGGCACGGCACTTGCTTCGCACGACAGCTATCATTTGGTTGCAAGAAGTGCCTTCGGAGACTTGTACCTTTGGGGAGAAAAAACTGGATTTTCATTGGAAATAACAAGCGTTGGGTCTCAGTACATATTTTATCGAACTGAATTCACAAAGGAACAACTAAATACGGAGCTTCAAGGCTTTGTTTTGTCAAGAGAAGTGGAGTCAATGGATTTCAATGGTCTCTTCAATCCCGCCAAGGAAAAACTGGGTAGACTTAAACATGACGAGATGTACGGCTTTTTCCCCGCGCTCATGCTGGGCGGGGCTGATTCCCTGCAACATCTAAAAAAAGTCAGCGCTGTTGAACACTTGATCTTTCTGGCGCAATTGACAGATTTTCAACCTTACTCCTTTTCCGAGCAGCCAGATTAATGCCGCAGTCAACCGCCAGGCTGAGCAAAGGCTGGCGCTTGCCGACGAGACTGGCAGCGTGATTATAGGGATTCAGGACGGGGCGCAGCCGGTGGTGGATGTGGTGGGGCAGTTTTGCAGCCAGTGGGGCAGTGAACCAGGCCAGGCACGCTCTGCTTTTTTGTGGGAGCGGCCTTGTGTCGCGATAGGGCCGCAAAGCGGCCCCAGCAATCTGTGCAATGGCGCTGAAATCTGGGGCCGCTCTGCGGCCCTATCGCGACACAAGGCCGCTCCCACAGGGGCCTGCGCCATTCATGTCAATCGCACACGGCCCAGGAATCAGCTCCGCTCCCGCACCCAGAACAACGTAGCCCCGGCCACTGCCGCCGGCATCATCAGCACGTTCACGCCTGGAATCATCAGCGCCAGGTAGGTGATGCCGCCAAAGCCCAGGCTTTGCCAGCGCTTCTGCCGCAGCCAGGCGAGCATGTCCTGCCAGCTCATCTTGTTGTTGTCCGCCGGGTAGTCGATGTACAGCAAAAGCCAGGTAAATCGCCTGCAAACCACGTAAATCAAGGCCCTTCCCCAAGGGGTTGAGCGGGAAATGTATCAGCTGAGTGGATGTTCTGAAAAGACCCTAGGGCTTGCTTCAAGGCTTTAGGATACAGCCCGCTGCAGGTGGTCTATGATTCATACTCAGGTGGTAATGGAACATGCCGCTATCAAGAACTAGTTGTGGCTCTGGTAGGCTGGGTGACACAATTGCAGAGGTGCTCAAAGAAGCGCTTCAACTCTGGTATCAGATGAATTGAGGGCAGTTGACGGACTAACAACGGTCATGGATTGCAAGGGAACCAGCTAGGGTTTGTCTGAGCCGTAGGCAAACACGCTTTTCAAACACCTGCTCTTGATTTCATTCTTTATCATGTCAAATGGTAGATTTGAGTGATATTTCTTCCCGTTTATTACGCATTCCATAACGCTCGGCGGTGTCGAATCGACCACTGGGTGGGCGCTTTGGAAAGTTTGTGACGCAATTTGAGGTTGCGCGACGGTTATACCTTTTTCACGCTCCAAGCCCTTCTGGCTGAGAAGGCTGCCAATCAGCAGCGCTGCGGATACCAAGAGCCTGCCAGAACCTAAAAGGAATCTTGCCATTGCACCTTTATTTTTGGTGGCAGAGTTCAGTAAGCCGGGAATCAGCACGGCTACCGACAGAAAAAGATAAATCGACCACATTGGAATCGGTTCGTCCTGAACGTAGCCAATATAAAATTTCACACCTTCGGTAAGGCAGATGGCCCCGTAGCAAAGAAAGTAAAAGATCTTTGTGAACTTCCAGAGCTTCTTGTTCAATGTTCTTAGCATCATGCTAGGACTGTAGCAGTTATTTTTTGTTGAGTTTATAAAATGTCTGATTCTGGACCAAGGTCGCCAAAGGTGCGAAGATTTTTTCCCGTGGCTTTGGCGATCAGGTGAATGTCACAGATTCTTTCGCTAGTTAAACGCAGGATATGTTCCAGCTCTCATTGGATGCGGGCAGTAGGCCGGATCAAAATAAACGAGTGGCATTGCATTAAAAACAGTCGTTTTAATTACGGCCGTTTTTCCCGAGTCCCCTGGAGTATTGCTTAGGTCGAAGTCATCAATGCCAACCTCTCCGACCTTAACTTCCCATATCCAAACTGTGTTCCCACGAGAGGATTTTCCACGATTATATGCGCCGTGTTGATCGCCTAGGACATATCTGAAAGTTATATAAGTGCCAGGCTTTGGGAGATGCCCCTTAGGGCGATTGGTCTCAAGAGCCATCTTGAGCTCGAGGTTCTTTGCATTTTGACGTTGCGGTAAAAGATCCGGATAGTGATGAGGGCGATTTCGAATGTACATTCCCTCGGAGGCCTCGGCAATTGAGCCGCCCACTATATTCCCTACCATTGAGGATAGATTTGCCAGCTCTACAAGTCCGCCAATAGGGACGAGTCCACTTGCAACTAACTCTGCATCGATTGTGTCGAGTGTGTTGTACGTGTTATGTATCGCTTGCAGTAACATAGAGCCAGTTAGGCCGGTATAAAATTCTAGGGCGTCGAGATTTCTAAGGCATTGCGTTTTTTCGGCTCTTACTGCCATTGCTAAAAAAGCATCGTGCTCGTTTAATTTGCCACTTTCGATGAGTTCGGCTTTGAGCAAAAGCTCCGAAAGTTGGAAATCCAAAGCTTCCGATATGTTTGCAGCAATACTAAGGGTAGGTTGCCGTTCGCCGCGCTCGAGCAGGCCAAGAGTAGTTCTGTGTATGCCAGCTCTATCTGCCAGAGCCTCTAAACTTAACCCTTTAGCTTCACGTAGTTGCTTGACTAGACGGAACAGAACATCAACTGTACTGCGCTTTGGTTCATCCATGCCGCACCACCACCATCATACTGTTTGTGTGGTGGCATTTTGATCCAAATCATGCTTTCAGTGTAGGAGACTATTGTCTCCACCGGGCTCGTGTGGTATGGTGCTGCCCAACTGGAGATTGCTAATGAAAGTTTTAGACCTATTTTGTGGTACAGGTGGCTTTTCTCACGGGTTTGAGCTCGCTGAGTTAGGATTTGAGACCGTTTTTGGAATTGATGTGCTTCCAATTGCTACGCAGACATTTAACGCCAATAGACCTAACTCACTAAGCGTTTGTTCAGACATTAGGAAGATAAGACGTTCCGAACTTAGCGAGAGATTGAATCTGAAGCGTGGAATGGTTGATGTGATCGTGGGGGGGCCGCCATGCCAAGGCTTTTCTTCTATCAGACCATTTCGTTCAACCAACGATGATGATCCACGCAATAGTCTTTTTGAAGAATATGCTTCGTTTGTAAACTACTTTCGCCCTCCTGTTTTTGTTCTTGAGAACGTAGTTGGGTTGGCAACACATAAGGATGGTTCGACTGTTGCTCTGATGGAAGAGTGCTTCAAAACTCTGGGGTATGACACCCAGTGGCGTATTTTAAATGCTGCTAACTATGGTGTTCCTCAGAAAAGAGAGCGTCTAATCATGATTGGTGTGGAGCGTGGAGGAAAAATAGAGTTTCCTGATACGACCCACAATTTTTCTGGGGCAACGATTAGCGTCAAGGATAAGCGCCGAGTTCATGCTCCTACATATGACTTGTTTAATATGAAAGAGGAAATACTGAAGCCCGCTGTCTCTGTCATGGATGCGATATCTGATCTTCCACCAGTTCAGTCTGGCGAAGAGGCTAAGCGTTATACAGAGTCTCCTCGTAATGAGTATCAAAAGCTCATGCGTCGTGATGTAAAGGATGAGTTAAGCTTGCATTTGGCTACGGCTCATTCAAAAAAAATGCTTGAAATCATTAAGTATTCAGGGAAGAATATAAACTGCATCCCTAAAGGAATGGTGACAAGCGGATTTAGTTCCTGTTATTCGCGCCTTGATGCTGATGAGCCTGCAGTAACTATAACAGTGAACTTTGTACATCCTGCCTCGAATCGATGCATTCACCCGGTTCAAAATAGAGCGTTAACCCCACGGGAAGGGGCTAGGCTTCAGTCTTTCGATGACGCCTATGTATTTTGTGGTAATCGCTCACAGATTACAAAGCAGATTGGGAACGCAGTTCCACCTTTGTTAGGTAAGGCGATTGCCGGTTCTATCGCTAAACTGTTTTAACTTAAAATTGATGCAGAAATTTCTAGGACCTTTCGTTAAAGGCCCTGCTGGCTATGGCGCTTCAGGCTGATTATATGATTTTTCATGGTCTGTGGTTCCTAGGTTTTCTCAACGGCGGCTTGCCCAAGGGGTGAGCTCCGCCTGTGTTCCGGGTGCGAACCATCGAGGATGGGGTATCGGAGAATCGGCCAACGCTGGCCAGCTGGAGGTCGAGCCTAAGAGCCATTCCTGTGCCAAATCTCTATCAACGAATATTCCTCCATAGTGTAGGCCTGAAAGCTCCACTCACACAGGTAACAAGTAATCGCTACGATTTTTACCTCGCGGCTTAGCCACAATAGGGCAGCCAAGATGGCATCAAGCAATTGCATGCCGGTGGTTTGCGATACTCCTCAAGGCCTGCACGTAGGGCTTGCTGATTGAGCAAGAGTAGCTCCAGGATATCAGCGGTGGCTGCGGCTCCGCAGTCCACATCGTTGATTTCCCTATGCTGGCGGCGATGCATGATCCGAAGAGCTCACAGGACGATATGACAAGGGGCAGAGAGGGCGCATTTCTAGTGCTAATTTTTATACGGCACCTTGGTCCGACGAAAACATCGCCTGTGTTCTTGAGAGCAAAATATCGGAAGGGTACTGGGTGATCGGCCAAATCCCGCCGAATGGGGGGGAGCATTAACACCTCTGCTCCTTGTCTCGGTCACCGGCCAAAATTCTTTCAAAATATGGCAGGGCACTAAACAGTCGCTTGGAAAGCCTATGAGCGTAGGCTGTCTATTGTTGATGTGATGGTATTCACGTTCGTATCGAATGCCTGAAGAGCCATCATCGCGTTTTGAAACATGTTCTCTGAGCCTCTGGCTCGCAACCACAGGGCGAGTTCTTTAATGCTTGCCCGTAAGGCCTGCCGGTTCATAAGCAGCGCTTCAAGGGCATCCGATATTGCAGCGCCCCAATCTTCCATATAGGTCTTCTCCTTTTAAGAAAGATAACGAAACGCAAGATCAAAAACGGCTATCCGCCACTTCTATTGAGTTCCAAGCCAAGGCGCTGCATCACTCGCATCACAGCGGTTGGCGACCACTGGCCACCACGGGCGGTAGGTATGCTGCGTCCGATCAGGCAATCAGCCACGGCTTGTAGGCTGCTGGCACCTTTAAGTACACATAGCTCTATGGCGTCCTTTAACATTGCTGCACGCTCATCTGCCTGCTGGCGCTGGGTAGCGTGGCCCTTGCTCCTGTTCAGCATGCTACGGCCCTTTGCGAGTGCTTGTGTACGGTTCTCGATTTTTTGCACTGCCTCAGCGTCACCGGCAGCTGCACGAGCTTCAAGCGACTTTAACGCGGCTTTGGTACGTTCGCTGATGAACGTACGTTCCTGTTCGGCCAGTACTGCGTAGATATGAAGCTGGAACGTGTCGGCAGTGGGCATGGTTGCCACACGAAACTTGTGGCGCTTCATCAAGCCGGCTATGTGCTCTACGTCGCGGCTTAGGCGGTCCAACTTTGCTACCACTACTGGGCGACCGTTAGCGAATGCCTCAGCCCCTGATGGGCGCTTTAGCGGGTGAACCGAGCCAGATACGCCTACATCTTCAAACTCAGCCACTACTACCCAATTGTGCTGCTCAGCAGCGAACTTGATATATTCGCGTTGGGCTTCGAGGCCCAAGCCCGAGTCGCCCTGACCCTTGGTCGATACGCGATAGTAGGCGACGACTTCCATGGTGGTTATTCCTTGTGGTGGCTGGCTATGTGACTTTACAACTGTTACAACGACCTTCGGTGGCTCGCAATCGCTGAAACTCAGGATGGCTGAAGAGCGTGACTAGCTCGCTCCAGCTATAGCCCCGGTTATCGTCCAGGCGTCGTTTCGGTTTGCCCGATCCGAGTCGCTTGTGAATGCGAGATGTTGTTACAGGGGTGGTTTCCAGTAGACCTGAATCAACAGTAAACGCCATCACGGACGACAGTCTGGCCAATAGTAGGCGGGTGGACGAGGTAGCTAGCGGCTTTACGCTGCCATCAGCAGGGTGGATCAAGTTCGCAGCAAACTTATGTATATCTGAAGGTTGGATCGAGGCGATTGGCTTATCACCCATGTCCGAGATGAACCGGTTGACGGCACGGCTGTAGTCCACCGCATGACGCCGCGAAACATACTCAGACCTATCAGACATGGAGATGGACTGGACGTAGCGGCTAAGCGCTTCCGATAGCCTTATGGAGCTTTCTTTGAGGGCAGGCAGTGTATCCGTAGGTATAGGCTGGCTTACCGTCTCGGGCTTAGGAGACTCAACGTAGAGGCCCTGGCGGGCATTATTAAACAGCCTCTCCGACTCTTCATACGCAAGAGCAAATGCAGCCTTCGCTTGCTGGTGGTGTCGAGTATTCAGTGAGCGGCGAATCTCGGTCTTACCGATGATGTGCCTGAGGTCATCAGGCACCCTGCGGCGTAGGTAATAAATGCCCGAGTCAGGGTGCCTGAATGGTTGAGCTATGAGTGCCATGTGTACCAGCCTTGTGTATCAGTGGGCTGGGAAAGGGCATCGCTTACGTGGTTATCAGGCGTTCTGATTGGACGGTTTGCTGACGCGGATGTCGCCCTTTTCCCGCACCCAGAACAACGTAGCCCCGGCCACTGCCGCCGGCATCATCAGCACGTTCACGCCTGGAATCATCAGCGCCAGGTAGGTGATGCCGCCAAAGCCCAGGCTCTGCCAGCGCTTCTGCCGCAGCCAGGCGAGCATGTCCTGCCAGCTCATCTTGTTGTTGTCCGCCGGGTAGTCGATGTACTGGATGGCCATCATCCACACGCCAAAGATCAGCCACAGCGGCGCAGCCACCACGTTGACTACCGGGATCAGCGACAGGATGAACAGGCCGATGGCGCGTGGCAGGAAGTAGCCCAGCTTGCGCATTTCGCGGCTGAAGGTGCGCGGTACCATGGCTGCCAGCTCGCCCCAGCTGAAGGCTGGGAAGGTGTCTTCGCCACGCACTACCACCTCGACCTTTTCCGCCAGAAAACCGTTGAACGGCGCGGCAATGATGTTGGCCACCAAGGTGAAGGTGAAGAACACCATCAGCACCAGCAAGGCAACGAACAGCGGCCAGAGGATGTAGCTGAGGAAGCTCAGCCAGTCAGGCAGCGTGGGCATCAGGGCATCGAGCCACAGGCCGAACTGGTGGCCGGCGAAGTAGATCAGGCCACCGAACAGCAACAGGTTGACCGCCAGAGGCAGCAGCACGAACAACCGCAGGTTGGGGCTCAGCACCAGTTTCAGGCCTTCGCGCAGGTATTGGGGGCCAGAGAGGACAGGGGCTTGCATCTAGATACTCCGCAGAGAAGGAAAACGCGCTGACCTTACCGAGTTTGCCGCGCCGACGAAAGGCACGCCGTGGGCGGGAAACGGGATGTAACAAAAGCGCCCGGGGCTTGTTTATCGATGAAATCGCAGCATAGGCGATGCCTATGAGGTGGATTGTCTAAGGATATTTCCTTAAATCTTTGCGACCTCGCTACAGTGCGCTCAACTTTTCGCTTTGCGGGCCTGCGCGTTTTAGCCTTCCCCAAGTGCTGCGTGGGTCCTTTTTAATTTCTTGGCTGGCGCAGCCGGTACACCGATGCCGGCCCTGCGGCCCGCTCGACAGGAGTTCGACATGTCTGAAGTACGTCATTCGCGCGTCATCATTCTCGGTTCCGGCCCTGCCGGTTACAGCGCTGCGGTGTATGCCGCCCGTGCCAACCTCAAGCCGCTGCTGATCACCGGCATGCAGGCGGGTGGCCAGCTGACCACCACCACCGAAGTCGACAACTGGCCGGGCGACCCCCACGGCCTGACCGGCCCGGCTCTGATGCAGCGTATGCAAGAGCACGCCGAGCGTTTTGAAACCGAAATCGTCTTCGACCACATCAACGCTGTCGACCTGGCCAACAAGCCGTTCACCCTGCAGGGTGACAGCGGCAAGTACACCTGTGATGCGCTGATCATCGCCACTGGCGCCAGCGCTCGCTACCTGGGCCTGCCGTCGGAAGAAACCTTCATGGGCAAGGGTGTTTCGGCCTGTGCCACCTGTGACGGTTTCTTCTACCGCAACAAGCCGGTCGCCGTGGTCGGTGGTGGTAACACTGCCGTGGAAGAGGCACTGTACCTGGCCAACATCGCCAGCAAAGTGACCCTGGTACACCGTCGCGAAACCTTCCGCGCCGAGAAGATCCTGGTCGACAAGCTGAACGCCCGTGTGGCCGAAGGCAAGATCGAGCTCAAGCTCAACGCCACCCTGGACGAAGTGCTGGGTGACAACATGGGTGTAACCGGTGCGCGCCTGAAGAACAACGACGGCAGCAGCGACGAAATCAAGGTCGACGGCGTGTTCATCGCCATTGGCCACACCCCGAACACTTCGCTGTTCGAAGGCCAGCTGACCCTGAAAGACGGCTACCTGGTAGTCAACGGCGGCCGCGAAGGCAACGCCACCGCGACCAACGTAGAGGGTGTGTTTGCCGCTGGCGACGTGGCTGACCACGTTTACCGCCAGGCCATCACGTCGGCCGGTGCGGGCTGCATGGCAGCGCTGGATGTCGAGCGCTACCTGGACGGTTTGGCCAACGCCTCGTCCTGATCTGAGAAAAAGGGGTGCAAAGCGCCCCCAATAAAAAACCGGCCAAGCGCCGGTTTTTTATTGTCTGCAATCAGCTCACAGGCTCAGTCGCATCGACAGGTCCACCGCTTTCACATCCTTGGTCATGGCGCCAATCGAGATGTAGTCCACCCCCGTCTCGGCAATCACCCGCAGGGTCGTTTCGTTGACCCCGCCGCTGGCTTCAAGTTTGGCTTTGCCAGCGGTAATGCGCACGGCTTCGCGCATTTCGTCCAGGCTCAGCTCGTCGAGCATGATGATGTCCGCGCCAGCGGCCAGCGCCTGGCGCAGTTCGTCCAGGCTTTCGACCTCGATTTCCACCGGCTTGCCCGGCGCAATGCGGTGTGCTGCGGCCACCGCCTCGGCTACGCCGCCGCTGGCGGCGATGTGGTTTTCCTTGATCAGGAAGGCGTCGTACAGGCCTATGCGGTGGTTGTCGCACCCACCGCAGGTCACTGCGTATTTTTGCGCCAGGCGCAGGCCCGGCAGGGTTTTGCGGGTGTCCAGCAGGCGCACCTGAGTGCCTGCAACCAAGTCGGCGAGGAAGCGCGCACGGGTGGCGACCCCCGACAGCATCTGCAGGAAGTTCAGTGCGCTGCGCTCCCCACTGAGCAGCGAACGGGCCGGGCCTTCCAGGTGGAACAACGGCTGATTGGCAGTGGCCTGCTCACCGTCGGCCACCTGCCAGTGCACAGCAACGCGCGGGTCGAGCTGGCGGAATACGGCATCGACCCAAGCGGTACCGGCGACCACGCAGTTTTCACGGGTGATGATGGTCGCTTTGGCCAGGCGCTCGGCCGGAATCAGTTGCGCGGTGATATCGCCACTGCCGATGTCCTCCAACAGCGCGCGGCGCACGTTGGCTTCAATTTCAGCGGTCAGGTCGGCAAGGCGTAGGTTCGGCATGGTCGGCTCCACAAGCTAGGTGCCCGCGATTATAGGGCAGGGGGCCGGTGTGTACAGCCGCCTTGGCGCTGACCTTTGGTCGGACGTCGTGAGTAATCGGAGCCGATCAGGGTCATTAGCCAGCCAGCGAAACGGCGCTGGTAGCTATGCGATTTTTTACCGATAATGATGACTGGTATTTGGCGCCATGGCTTTGACGATTTTCCAGCCCTTTCGGGCAAGACACCCTGCAAGGAGTCCAGGATGCAAAAAGAAGGCAAGGTGGTGCCCTTGGCGGCAGCCATCGACCGAGGGGGGCGCACGCCTCATCCTTGCCTTCCGGTCGTGTTGCTGCAGGTGCGCGACAAGGCCGCGTTGCAGTTGCGTCAGGGCCTGCAGGACTTGTTCGACAATGCCGATGACATGCTCTTCGAAATGGCCGACAAGGCCTTGGACCGCGGTGACCAGAACCTGTACTTCGAGGCCATGCGTGACCTGCGCCTGAAGCGCAAGAGCATCGAGCGTGGTTTTCTGGATACGTTCCATGATGCTTTCCTCCGAGCCGGCCAGGTCGACTTGCTGGCAAACCTGGTCGAGCCGGGCAACCCGCGCAGCAAGGCTCAAATGGAGCGGGCCGCCGCCATCGAGGGGATGGTGGCGCGGGTGCTGTCACGCGATGGCATTGCCCTGCAGCAACTGGGTCTGCGTCTGCAGGCATTGCTCGACCGCCCCCTGTACGAGCCGTACAACCCATTGGGGCCAGCCGCGCTGTGTCGTTACTTTCTCGATGCCGGGCGTAATCTGGGCGTTGGCCTGCGGGTCAAGCTGGTGCTGCTGAAGCTGTTCGAGCGTTATGTGCTGCGTGATGCCGATGTGATCTATGGCGAAGCCAACCAGTTGCTGGCCGCTGCCGGCGTACTGCCCGAGCTGCAACCGGCGCCGCGCCGGCGTGCCGAAGACCGGCGCATGCGTGCGCGACCCGGGCCGGCGAACCTTGGCCAGGAGGAGGGGTCGGACGCCGCAGGGCAGGCGTTGTTTGCCTCGTTGCAGGCACTGCTGGCGCCGGTGCGCGGGCAGTTCGCTCCGCGCTTGCACGCGGTGGCTGCCGCCCAGCCGATCAGTACCGCCGACCTGCTCCGGCTACTGTCGCATTTGCAGCGCTATGTGCCCGCCACGTACGAGGCCGATGACTTCGAGCTCGGCCAACAACTTGAGCAACTGCTGTTGCGGGTGAGTGTGCGCAGCGGCACGCGCCGGCGCCTTCACGTGGCTGATGAAGACATGATCAACCTGGTTGGCCTGCTGTTCGCGTTCATCCACAACGATGACAACCTGCCGGCCAGCCTGCGGGCGCTGATTGCGCGCCTTCATATTCCCCTGCTCAAGGTGGCATTACTGGACAAGGGGCTGTTCAGCCGGAGTAGCCACCCGGCGCGCCGTTTGCTCAACGAAATCGCCGGCGCCGCGATTGGCTGGGAGTGCGGCAGCGAAGGCCAGCGTGACAGCTTGCACGTGCGGGTAGAGCGTATCGTCCAGCGTTTGCTCAATGATTTTGCCGACGATGCCAGCCTGTTCGCCGAGTTGCTCGACGACTTCCTGGCATTCAATCAGGACGAACGGCGACGTAACGAGTTGCTGGAGCAACGCACTCGCGACGCCGAAGAAGGCCGTGCCCGGGCAATGCAGGCCAGGCAGCAGGTGCAGCACGTGCTCAACCAGCGCCTGCGCGGCCGGGTACTGCCGCAGGTGGTGGTGCAAATGCTGGTGCAGGCCTGGAGCCAGGTACTGCTGTTGGCTTGGCTGAAACAGGGCGAGGCCTCACAGGCCTGGCGCGACGCAGTGCAGACGATGGACATGCTGCTGGCCAGCATCACGCCGCCACATGAGCCGCAAGCCTTGCTGCAGCAGGTGCCAGGCCTGCTCAAGGCGCTGCGCGATGGCCTGGCCAGCGTAGCCCTGGACGCGGTGGCGACCCGCGAGTTCTTCCTGCAACTGGAACAGTTGCACTTACGCGCCTGCGCAGGTAATGAGGCGCTGCCGAGCGGGGAGGGCCAATCCTTGGGCGATGTACGGGTGGCCCAAGAGATTGTGCTGGCGATTGCCGAAGAGCCCGCCTGCGTGCCCCTGCACGCTGCCGACGGGCAGGCTGCAGCGCTGCGCCAGGCGCAACGCCTGCGCATCGGCACCTGGGTCGAGGTTCTCGACGAGGATGAACCACTGCGCTGCAAGCTGGTCGCGCGCATCGACAGCAGTGACAGGCTGGTGTTCGCCAACCGCACCGGCATGAAAGTGCGCGAGTGGAGCAGTGCCAGCCTGGCCCAGGCACTGCAACGGCACGAAGTGCGCGTGCTGGATGATCGCCTGTTGTTCGAACGGGCGCTGGAGGCGGTACTTGAAAGCTTGCGGCAAGGGCAGGCGCAATAGGCAGACGCATTACAATCATTCACATGCACACGGCGTTGGCCGCAGGGCATACTGTGGGCATGTTCACGGCGTTTTTCAGGATCTGCCCATGCAATTGGACCGTGCCACAGGCTGGTTCCACGGAATCGGAATCACCCACTGCCCCTCGCCGAACTTCAATGCGCGCCCCGAAGGCGAATCGATTTCCCTGCTGGTGGTCCACAACATCAGCCTGCCCCCGGCCTGTTTCGGCACGGGCAAGGTGCAGCAATTCTTCCAGAACCGCCTGGCGCCTGATGAACACCCGTATTTTGCCAGCATCACCCACCTGACCGTGTCGGCGCACCTGTTCGTCGAGCGCGACGGCGCGGTGACGCAGTTCGTGTCGTTGCATGACCGGGCCTGGCATGCGGGTGTGTCGAGCTTTGACGGGCGCGAAGGCTGTAATGACTTTTCCATCGGCATCGAGCTGGAAGGCACCGACGACCTGCCCTATACCGATGCCCAGTATGCGGTGCTGGAGCAACTCACCCGGCACATCCGCAGTGCCTGGCCAGCCATCGACCTGAACCGCATTCAGGGTCACAGCGACATTGCCCCGCAGCGCAAGACCGACCCCGGCCCGGCCTTCGACTGGTCGCGCTACCGCCAGGCGCTGCAGCACAACGAGGACAAGGCATGAGTTTTCTGGTGTTGTTGCTGGCGCTGTGGGTCGAGAAGTTTTCGGCCCTGCGCCATCAAGTGCAGCGCGACGGGTTCTTTCTTGGCGAACTGGTGCGTCTGGAACGCAACGGCAAGGTGCACCCATGGTGGACGTTGGCCATCCTGGTGTTGGCGCCGGTAGCGCTGCTGGTGTTGCTGCTGCATGTGCTGGAGCCGGTGGCCTATGGTCTGCTGGCGTTGCCGGTGCACCTGCTGGTGCTGATCTACAGCCTGGGCCGCGGCGATGCCAAGGCATCGTTGGGGGCGTTTCGTGATGCCTGGCGGCGGGGGGACGATCAGGCGGCGCTGCACGCGGCCGAGCGCGACCTGGGCCTGGTGGCCGATGAACCGCACAGCTTGCTGGTGCGGGTGCAGGGTAACTTGCTGTGGCAGGTGTACCAGGGCTTTTTTGCGGTGATCTTCTGGTATTTCGTACTGGGCCCTGGCGCTGCGCTGGCTTATCGATTGTTGGCGCTGTGTAGTGAGCACAGCAAGCAGCCGGCTTTGAAGGCGCGTGCCGAGCAGTTGCGGCACATCATGGACTGGTTGCCGGTGCGGGCGCTGGCGTTGAGCTTTGCCCTGGTGGGCAACTTCCTCGCGGTGACACGGGTGATGCTGCACGAGGTGCTCAACTGGCACATCAGCGCCGGGCACCTGGTGGCTCGGGTGGGGCGGATTGCCGATGACATTCCCGAGGAGGAGGACAGCCAGCGCGGGTTGGGGCGGCTGGACAGCCTGTGGGAATTGCTGTTGCGCTGTGCAGTGCTGTGGTATGCCGGGTTCGCGCTGTGGACCGTGCTGGTCTGATTCGGGGCCAATCGCATCCCACGCGAATCCCGGTCACCCGAGTTTCACCAGCCGAACAACGTGCAAGCATTGCGGGTGCTGGCCTGTGCCAGCACCTCGACATCCAGCCCCATCACGTGCGCCAGCGCCGTGGCAATTTCCGGCAGATGCTCCGGGCTGTTGCGTACCCCCGGGTACATCGCCGGTGCCATGTCCGGTGCGTCAGTCTCCAGCACCACACTGTCCAGTGGCAGCCGCGCCAAGGTCTTGCGCAGCCGCAGCGCCTGCGGCCAGGTACCCGCACCGCCCAACCCCAGCAGGAAGCCCAGCTTGATGTACTCGCGGGCCTCTTCGTAGCTGCCGGCAAACGCATGAATCACCCCCGCCCGCGCTGGCTTGTAGCGCTTGAGTGTGGCAATCACCTGGGCATGGCTGCGGCGCACATGCAGCAGGGCCGGTAGTTCGAAGTCGCAAGCCATCTGCAGTTGCGCTTCGAACAGCGCCTGCTGGCGGGTCTTGTCAAGGTCTGCGAGGTAATAGTCCAGGCCAAACTCACCTACGGCACATAGCCGCGGGTTGTCGCGCAGGCGCTCCAGCCACTCGCGCAGTTGCACCAGGTGCTCAGGGCGATGCTGGTCGAGGTAGACCGGGTGCAGGCCAAGCGCGGCGAACAGGCGCGGCTCGGCGCAGGCCAGTTCCCACACACGCTGGAAATTCGCCTGGTACACCCCCAGCACCACCATTCGCTCCAGCCCACGCGCCGCCGCGTTGGCCAGCAGGCGCGGGCGGTCGGCGTCGAAGTCGGGGAAGTCCAGATGGGTGTGGGTGTCGATCAGGCGCATGTTCAGGCCGCTGAGATGCGTTGCTTGAAGGTGCGGCCAACGGCGTGCACGCCGGGTTCATAGCGGTTTTCCTCGATGGCGGCCAGTGCCAGTTCAAGCGCAGTGGCGGCAATCTGGCCATGCTGCTGGGCCATGGCATTGACCGGCAGCGGCAGGAAGTCGAGCAACTGGTTGTCGCCAAAGGTACCCAGCTGCAGTTGGCGCGAGTCGACAGGGCGCGCCTGGAGGGTGTCGAACACGCCCTGCAACAGCACGTACGAAGTGGTCACCAGAGCATCCGGCAGGCCACCCAGGTCGTCGATCAGTTGCTGCATCAGGCGTTGGCCGCACTCACGGCTGAACGCTTCGCCCTGATAGCGGCGCACTTCGCCGGAATAGCCTTGCAGGGCTTCGTCGAATCCGCCGGCACGCGCCTGGCTAACCGACAGCTCGGGGCGTGCGCCTATCAGGGCGATGCTGCGTGGGGCCGAGCTGAGCAGGCTGGCGGCCAGCTGGCGGCTGGCATCGCGGTCGTCGCTGATCACCGAGCAGAAGTGTGCGGGGTCCAGACGGCGGTCGATGGCAATCACCGGCAGGCCTTTGTCCTGCAGCTCGCGGTAGCTGTCATCTTCTGGCGGCAGGCAACTGGCAACGAACAGCGCATCGCATCGGCGCGCACGGAACAGTTGCTGCAGTTGGCGCTCGCTGTCTGGCTGGTCATCGCTGCTGGCGATCAGCAGCTGGTAGCCGCGGGCGCGTGCGCCTTGCTCCAGTTGCTTGGCAATGCGGGCGTAGCTGGGGTTCTCCAGATCCGGGAGAATGAAGCCCAGGGTGCGGGTATGCCGGCTGCGCAGCCCAGCAGCCTGCGGGTTGGGGGTGAAGCCGTGGGCTTCGACCACCGCGCGTACCCGCTCGACAGTACTGTTACTGATGCGCTGCTGTTCAGCCTTGCCATTGATGACGTAGCTGGCAGTGGTCACGGACACACCGGCCAGACGGGCGATATCGCTGAGTTTCACCGAATTTTCCTTGTTATTACCGGGGCTGGCTGTAAGGCCGGACCGGGTAGTTTGACCCGGTACAGGCATCACGCGCAGACGACCATTGTCGCAATTGTCCGACAGGATGGGGCTTTTTACTGGGCAGATTATCGAGTAACGTGGCCGTCTGGTCAGATTAAACGTTTCAGCTGCCGAATTTTCTGCCTCGGCTGCCACCCGCGCAAGGCTGCTGAACTGGCCCTTTATGTGAATTTCACAACAATACTCCAGTACCCGAACGGGAACTGCAAAAGGAGAAGGTCATGCTCGAGCTCGCCAATGAGCAGATAGCCATGGGCCAGAAGGCCGCCGACAAGGCCGAGGCGTTGCGCCTTCTGGCGGATCGGCTGGTTGCGGACGGCCTGGTCGCCGAGGGTTACCTGCAAGGGCTGCAGGCCCGGGAGGCACAAGGCTCCACGTTCCTTGGCCAGGGCATCGCCATTCCCCATGGTACGCCGCAAACACGTGACCTGGTGTATGCCACCGGCGTACGCCTGCTGCAGTTCCCCGAGGGGGTAGACTGGGGTGACGGGCAAATGGTCTACCTGGCCATTGGTATTGCCGCCCGCTCCGACGAACACCTGCGCCTGCTGCAGCTGTTGACCCGGGCGCTGGGCGAGACCGACCTGGCCGAAGCCTTGCGCCGTGCCAGCTCTGCCGAAGCGTTGCTCAAGCTGCTGCAGGGCGCGCCCCAGGCGCTGGCGCTGGATGCGCAGCTGGTCGGCCTGAACGTGCCGGCAGAAGACTTCGACGAACTGGCCTGGCGCGGTGCCCGCCTGCTGCAACGTGCCGACTGTGTCGACAGTGGCTTTGCCGCCGTGCTGCAGCAGGCCGAGCCGCTGCCGCTGGGTGAGGGCCTGTGGTGGCTGCACAGCGAGCGCCAGGTTCGTCAGCCGGGCCTCGCCTTCATCACCCCGCAGCAGCCGCTGCGTTACCGCGACCAACCGCTCAACGGTCTGTTCTGCCTGGCCAGCCTTGGCGCCGCTCACGAGGCCCTGCTCGAGCGTCTGTGCGAAGTGTTGATCGAAGGCCGCGGGCAGATGCTCTACCAGGCCACCAGCAGCCGTGCGGTACTGGAAGTGTTGGGCGGTGAAGCGCCGGCGGACTGGCCTAGCGCACGTGTCGTGCTGGCCAATCCACATGGCTTGCATGCGCGACCGGCCAAGGTGCTTGCACAACTGGCCAAAGGCTTTGAAGGGGAAATCCGTATGCGCCTGGTCGATAGCGCGCAGCCAGCCGTATCGGTGAAGAGCCTGAGCAAGCTGCTCAGCCTCGGCGCACGCCGTGGTCAGGCACTGGAACTGGTCGCCGAACCGAGCATCGCTGCCGATGCCTTGCCGGTGCTGCTGGCAGCTATCGAACAAGGCTTGGGTGAAGAGGTGGAACCGCTACCGCAGAGCGTCGCGCCCATTGCCGATGACGTACCCGAAGTACTGCAAGCGCCAGCGGCCGGCAGCCGTATCCAGGGTGTGGGCGCCGCCCCTGGCATTGCCAGCGGCCCGGCGCATGTCTGTGTCGAGCGTGAGTTCGACTATCCCTTGCGGGGTGAATCTTGCGCCCTGGAGCGGCAAAAACTGCGCGAAGCCTTGGCTACCGTCAATGGCGAACTGCAGGCTTTGGTCCTGCGCAGCGACAAAGCCATTGGCGAAATTTTCGTCACCCACCAGGAAATGCTTGCCGACCCGGCCCTGACCGACGATGTCGAACAGCGCCTGGCCCAGGGCGAAAGCGCTGCGGCCGCGTGGATGGCCGTGATCGAAGCTGCGGCCCGTCAGCAAGAGGCGTTGCACGATGCGCTGCTCGCCGAGCGCGCCGCCGACCTGCGCGATATTGGCCGCCGCGTGCTGGCGCAGTTGTGTGGTGTGCAGGCGCAGGTTGAACCCGAGCAACCCTATGTGCTGGTGATGACCGAAGTCGGTCCATCCGATGTCGCCCGCCTGGACCCCAACCGGGTTGCCGGCATTGTCACCGCCCAGGGCGGCGCCACGGCCCACAGTGCCATCGTCGCCCGGGCGTTGGGCATACCAGCAGTGGTCGGCGCGGGTGCATCGATACTGCTGTTGGAGAGTGGTACGCCGCTGCTGCTCGATGGCCAGCGTGGTGTGGTCAGCGTCGCCCCGCCAGCGGATGAGCTGCAGCGGGCGCTGGCCGAGCGTGACCTGCGCGAGCAACGCCTGCAGGCCGCCTGGGCCAACCGCTTCGAGCCGGCCATCACCCGTGATGGGCATGCCGTCGAGGTGTTTGCCAACATTGGCGATAGCAACGGCATCGCCAAGGTGGTGGAGCAGGGCGCCGAAGGTGTCGGCCTGCTGCGCACCGAACTGATTTTCATGGCCCACCCTCAAGCGCCGGATGTGGCTACCCAGGAAGCCGAGTACCGTCGCGTGCTCGATGGCCTCGATGGGCGCCCGCTGGTGGTGCGCACCCTGGATGTTGGCGGCGACAAACCGTTGCCTTACTGGCCGATCGCTGCCGAGGAAAATCCCTTCCTCGGCGTGCGCGGCGTGCGTTTGACCCTGCAGCGCCCGCAAGTGATGGAAGACCAGTTGCGCGCGTTGCTGCGGGCCGCCGACCAGCGCCCGTTGCGTATCATGTTCCCCATGGTTGGCCAGGTGCACGAGTGGCGTGAGGCTCGGGCCATGGTGGAGCGCCTGCGTGCAGAAATCCCGGTAGCCGACCTGCAACTGGGCATTATGGTCGAGGTGCCTTCAGCGGCCCTGCTGGCAGCGCAGTTGGCGCGCGAAGTGGACTTCTTCAGCATCGGCACCAACGACCTGACTCAATACACCTTGGCCATCGACCGTGGCCACCCCAGCCTGTCGGCACAGGCCGATGGCCTGCACCCTGCGGTATTGAGCCTGATCGACATGACCGTGCGCGCCGCCCATGCCCACGGCAAGTGGGTGGGCGTGTGTGGCGAGCTGGCGGCCGACCCGCAGGCGGTGGCCGTGCTGCTGGGGCTGGACGTGGACGAACTCAGCGTCTCCGCGCGCAGCATCGCCGAAGTCAAGGCACTGGTTCGCCAGGCCGATCATCAGACAGCCCGCGCCCTGGCGCGCGAGGCCCTGCAACAGGACAGCGCCGCAGCAGTTCGCGCGCTGGTGGAGCGTTACTGAATGGCCAAGATCCTCACTCTCACCCTGAACCCTGCGCTGGATATCACCATCGGCCTGGACACTCTGCGCCCAGGGCAGGTCAACCGTAGCCAGGCGCAGCAAAGTCACGCCGCAGGCAAGGGGCTGAACGTTGCCCAGGTACTGGCCGACCTGGGGCACAGCGTAACCGTGGGCGGTTTCCTCGGGCGCGACAATCTGCAGCCCTTCGAGGCGCTGATCGACGGCCGCGGTTTTACCGACTGCTTTGTCCGTGTGCCGGGCGAAACCCGCAGCAATATCAAGCTGGTCGAGGCCGATGGCCGCGTTACCGACATCAACGGGCAGGGCCCGGAGGTCGACGAGGCGGCACGCAGCGCCTTGCTGCACAGGCTGGAACAGATTGCCCCGGGCCACGATGCCGTGGTGGTGGCCGGTAGCCTGCCGCGCGGAATCAGTGCCGACTGGTTCCGCCAGTTGCTCGAACGGTTGAAGGCCCAAGGCCTCAAGGTAGTCCTGGACAGCAGTGGTGAAGCCCTGCGTGTCGGCTTGCAAAGCGCGCCCTGGTTGGTCAAGCCCAATACCGAAGAACTGGGCGAAGTGCTGGGCCTGGCTGTGGATAACCTGGCGCAACAGCGCGCCGCCGCCAAGCGCCTGCTGGACAGTGGCGTTGAACACGTGGTGGTGTCTGCGGGCGAGCAGGGCGTCACTTGGTTCAGTCGCGATCTGGCCCTGCAGGCCCGCCCACCCAAGGTGCGGGTGGCCAGCACGGTGGGGGCGGGGGATTCGCTCGTGGCCGGCATGGTCCACGGCCTGCTGCTGGCCGAGGCGCCTGCACAGACGTTGACCCGGGCCACTGCCATCGCCGCCCAGGCCGTTACCCAGGTTGGCTTCGGCATCCATGACCGCGAGCACCTGGCGCAGTTGGAAGCGGCCGTGCAACTGACAGAACAACAAGAGGGTTGCCGATGAACATTGCCATAGTCACCGCCTGCCCCAACGGCCAGGTATCGAGTGTACTGAGCGCACGCTTGCTGTCCGCCGCTGCCCAGCGGCGCGGCTGGAGCACCAGCGTCGAAGTGCAGAATACTGAACACCCCGAGCGGCAACTGAGCGCTGCACAGATCGCCGAGGCTGACTGGGTGCTTGTGGTCAGCACCGGGCCGGTGGACCTGGCCCGCTTCGTCGGCAAGCGCCTGTACCAAAGCACGCCGTCCCAGGCGCTGGCTGATCGCGAAGGCTTTCTCGACGAAGCGGCGGCCAACGCCGAACTGCTGGCCGCGGTGACAGGCACCCCCGCCGCAGTTGGCAGTGCTGGCGCCCGCATCGTTGCCGTCACGGCATGCCCGACCGGCGTAGCCCATACCTTCATGGCCGCTGAAGCCTTGCAGCAAGCCGCACAACAACTGGGCTACCAGCTTACCGTCGAGACCCAGGGCTCGGTCGGTGCGCGCAACCCCTTGTCCGCTGACGCCATCGCAGCGGCCGACGTGGTGCTGCTGGCCGCCGACATTGAAGTACCCACTGCACGTTTCGCCGGTAAACGTATTTACCGTTGTGGTACCGGCATTGCCCTCAAGCAGGCCCGCGCTACCCTGGACAAAGCCTTGGCGCAGGCCACGGTGGAAAACGCTGCCGACGCTGCAGCGGCGACCACGCCGGCCAAGGGCGAGAAAACCGGCGTGTACAAGCACTTGCTGACCGGTGTGTCGTTCATGCTGCCGATGGTGGTGGCCGGCGGTCTGCTGATTGCCCTGTCGTTCGTGTTCGGTATCGAGGCCTACAAAGAGGCGGGCACCTTGCCGGCGGCGTTGATGCAGATTGGCGGTGAAGCCGCCTTCAAACTGATGGTTCCGCTACTGGCAGGCTATATCGCCTGGTCCATCGCCGACCGCCCCGGGCTGGCCCCGGGCATGATTGGCGGCCTGTTGGCCAGCACCTTGGGGGCCGGCTTTATCGGTGGCATCGTCGCCGGTTTCCTCGCCGGTTACAGCGCCAAGGCCATTGCCCGATGGGCGCGCTTGCCCAGCAGCCTGGAGGCGCTCAAGCCGATCCTTATCATTCCATTGCTGGCCAGTCTGTTCACCGGGCTGGTGATGATCTACGTGGTCGGCCAGCCGGTAGCGGCGATGCTCGAAGGCCTGACGCACTTCCTCGACAGCATGGGCACCACCAATGCCATCCTGCTGGGGCTGTTGCTGGGCGGCATGATGTGCGTCGACCTTGGCGGGCCGATTAACAAGGCCGCCTATGCGTTCTCGGTGGGGCTGCTGGCCTCATCGAGCTACGCGCCAATGGCGGCGACCATGGCCGCCGGCATGGTGCCGCCGATTGGCTTGGGTATTGCCACCTTCCTGGCCAGGCGCAAGTTCGCCCAGAGCGAGCGCGAGGCGGGCAAGGCGGCGCTGGCGCTGGGGCTGTGCTTCATCTCCGAGGGGGCGATTCCGTTTGCCGCCAAGGACCCTTTACGGGTGATTCCGGCCAGTATCGCCGGTGGTGCGTTGACCGGGGCATTGTCGATGTATTTTGGCTGCAAGCTGATGGCGCCGCATGGCGGCTTGTTCGTGTTGTTGATCCCCAACGCGATCAACCATGCGTTGCTGTATTTGCTGGCGATTGTGGCGGGTAGCCTGGTGACAGCGGTGGTGTATGCGGTTATCAAGAAGAGCGAGGGTGTGGAGTTGGCCGTGGCGCCTGCTAAAAGTGTATGAGCAGACCTCGTTCTGGACTGCCCCCAAGAAGTTGGACACCAATCCAACCCTTGGGGGATCTATGGGTAAGTACACCGAGCAATTCAAGCTCACAGCGATCACAGCCTACCTGGATGGCAGCAACGGTTTCCGAAAGGTGGCTCAACACTTAGGTATCGATTTCAGCCTGCTTCGACGCTGGGTGGCCAGTTATCAGGCCAATAATGGCATTGGTCCAGGCTCGCATGGGCGGCGCTATACCAGTGATTTCAAACAGCAGGTGCTTAGCTATATGCACGAGCATCGGCTTTCGCTGCGCCAGACCGCTGCCCACTTTGGTCTTGGGCAGTCCTCTCAGATAGGCATTTGGCAGCGGCAGTACTACAGTGGCAGTCCTGCACCCTCTACTGCCATCAAGCCAAGAAAGCCAATCGACGTGTCGAAGAAGATCAAGCCTGCCAAACCCACCGATACCAATGATGATCAGAAGTCTCGAGATCAGCTGATGGCTGAACTTGAGTACCTGCGCATGGAGAATGCTGTCCTAAAGGAGCTCAAGGCTCTGCGCGAGGAAAAGGAACGAACACGCGGGAAAAAGTCCTGATCGTTTCCAAACTCAAGCGCAGATTTCCTTTGCCTGACCTCCTTCAACTGGTCGAGCTGGCGCGCAGCACCTTCTACTACCAGCTCAAAGCTCAGCAGAAGCCAGATCGGCATGCTGAGCTCAAGGCATTGGTGCATCGCGTCTACCACGAGCAGAAAGGGCTTTATGGTTATCGCCGTATCGCACTCGTAATCAGGAAGGAAAAGCGGGTGAACAAGAAGGTCATTGAACGGCTGATGGCTGAGCAGGGATTGAAATCAGTAGTGCGCCCCAAGAAATATCGCTCCTATCGAGGTACCGTCGGTAAAGTGGCAGCGAATGTACTGGAGCGAAATTTTATCGCTCAACGCCCAAACCAAAAGTGGGTGACTGACGTAACCGAGTTCAAAGTAGCTCAACAGAAGCTCTATCTGTCGCCCGTGATGGATTTGTACAACGGCGAAATCGTGGCCTACGAAATGGCCAGCCGCCCGTGCTATAGCCTGGTTGGGAACATGCTTGGCAAAGCGCTCGATTGCCTGGGAGAGAAACCGAAGCTCGTGCTGCATTCGGATCAGGGATGGCATTACCAGCAGGCGCAATACCGCCGTAAGCTAAGCGAATGTGGGGTAAAGCAGAGCATGTCTCGAAAAGGCAATTGCCTGGACAACGCGGCCATGGAAAGCTTCTTCGGCACGCTCAAGTCTGAGTTTTTCTACCTGAAGCGTTTCGAGAGCATTGATGAGCTGAGAGCGGGTCTGGATGAGTACATTCACTACTACAACCATGATCGCATCAAGCTGAGGCTCAATGGCCTGAGCCCTGTGGAGTACAGGGCTCAGGCTGCAGCTTAAAACTGTCCAACTTTTGGGGGGCAGTCCACGGATCGCGCCAGCTTTCAGAAATTGAGCAAGACAGTTGCTCCCACAGAGCCCTTGTTGGCCTTTCAACGGCGATGCTTCTGCCGCAACGGCACCAGTAGATCACCCAGCCCGTTGTGATCGATCTCATGCATCAACGCCAGCAACCCGCCCAGTTCCCCTGCCGGGAAGCCCTTGCGCGCAAACCACGCCAGGTAGTCCCCGGGCAGGTCGGCAATGATCCTTCCCTGGTACTTGCCGAACGGCATGCTGCGGGTCACCAGTAGTTCGAGGGTTTCCGGCTTCATCTGCGCGCACCTGGCTGTGGAAAGGCGCCGACCATACTGCAATCTGCACGAAGCCCCAAGCGGCAATCATGCAGAACGCCGTAACCAGCAGTCGCCAATCTATACATAAGTTATTGAATAGTAAGTAATTTGTGTTTTTTAAAAGCGTGGCACGAACACTGCAACTCTCTAGAGGACTATCACCTGCCAAGGAGTTCGACCATGAGCAACCCCAACAAAGACGTGATCGACGTACTCAACGACCTGATCGAGTACAGCAAGGATGGCGAGAAAGGTTTCAAGGCCTCGGCCGATGATGTAAAGAACCCCGAACTGAAAGCGTTCTTCGTCCAGCGTGCGGGCGAGTGCGCCAACGCTGCCAGTGAATTGCAGGGCGAAGTGCGCCGCCTGGGCGGTGATCCGGAAACCTCTACCAGCATCAGTGGCGACCTGCACCGCGGCTGGGTCAACCTCAAGTCGATGGTCACCGGCAAGGACGAAGAAGCCGTGCTGAACGAGGTGGAGCGTGGCGAGGACCACGCCCTCAAGGCCTACAAGGAAGCCCGCGAAAAGCTGGTGAAACTGGGCCGCACTGCCAGCGACATGACCTACAGCCTGGTGGAAAAGCAGCTGCAAGGCGTGCAGCGCAACCATGACCAGGTCAAGGCCCTGCGCAACGCTGCCCGCGCCCGCTCCTAATCGAGCGGGCCCTCTACCCGATTTCGGCCATTGGCCTTGGCGCGGTAGAGCGCTTCGTCCGCAGCACCCAGCACCCTGCCAAGGTCGTGCTGGGTGCCGGACAGACCGATACCGATGCTCACGGTCACTGCGTGGGCGTCATCCGCAAACGGTGCCAGCGCCTCGACGCTGGCGCGGATGCGTTCAGCCAGTAGCTGGGCCCCGGCCAGATCGGTTTCCGGCAGCACTACCTGAAACTCCTCCCCACCATAGCGCGCAGCCAGGTCTGCCGGGCGACGAATGCAGGCTTCGATGGCCTTCGCCACTTCGCGCAAGGCATGGTCGCCACCGGCATGGCCATGGCGCTGGTTGAATGCCTTGAAGTGGTCCACGTCCACCATCAGTATCGCCAACGGCTTACGGCTGCGTTGTGCGCGGGCCCATTCCTGGCGCAGCACATGGTCCAGCCTGCGGCGGTTAGCCAGGCCAGTCAGGCTATCGGTGGAAGCGAGCATCGCCAGGTTTTCTTCGGCTTCGTGGCGGCGGCGCAGTTCGCGGCCAAGCAGCAACGTCAGCCACAGAATGCCCACGCACAGACCGCCGGTGGCGACGCTGACCAGAATGGCGGTGCGGCGCCAGGACTGAAACACCTCGTCGGCCGAATGCACCACCAGTACGATCAGGGGCAATTGCGCGACCCGGGCGAAGGTGAATATGCGCGGCTTGCCGCTGCTGTGGGAGCGGGCGGTGAAGCTACCGCTCTGTTCACTGAGGATGCGCTTGAAATTGGGCCGTTCGGTGTAGTAAGTGCCAATCAGCGGGTCTTGCGCGGGGGAGGGCTGGCGGACGAGCAACTGCCCGTCGGTATTGAACAGGTTGATGCTGCTGTCGTGGCCAATGTCCAGGCGCTGGAACAACTTATTGAAGTACGACAGGCGCAGCGCACCCGCTGCCAACCCGGCGAACTCGCCATTGGGGCCCGAGATGCGTCGGCTGAAACTGATACACCAGTCCAGGTCGCCAAGCTTGGCCTTGAACGGGGGGCCCACCAGCAAGCCGAGGTTGGCATTGTGCTGGTGGGCCTTGAACACCCCGGTGTCGCCGAAGTTGGCCTTGCGTGGCACGTTGCTGGTGGAGTCGCCGACGACATTGCCTTGCTTGTCCAGCCACAGCACGTCACCGCGCTTGCGGTCGACGAAGGCTTCATTGAACAGCAGGCGCTGGCGTATCGGGCCGGGAATTTCCGGCAGTTCCTTGCGCCCGACGGCCCAGATCAGGCCTTGCAGTGATTGGTCGTAGAGTTCGACGTTGCGCAGAATGTCGCTTTCGATCAGCTGGACGATGTTGTTCGACGAGCGCACCGCCGACTGCTCGACACTTTCGCGCTCGCGGGCAAGCAGGTAGCTGACGATGGCCACGATGGCGAGCACGGCAAGGCAACTGCCCAGATTGAGGATCAGCTCGGGGTGCGACCTGTAGATTGCGAAACGCGGGGATTGGGTGGGCATGCTCGCTACTGCGTGGGCAGGGCCATTCGCGGCGGCGGTATTCTAGGGAAGCAGGGATTGTCGGACAAGATTTGTCCGACGGAAGCACGGTGTACTGTTCTTTTCGATTTGCCGTGTACCCCTGTAGGAGCGGGTTTACCCGCGAAAACCGGCGAAGCCTTCTTCGCGGGTGAACCCGCTCCTACACTGGCAGCAAAAGATCAGAACACGTTCAGTGGGTAATCGACGATTACCCGCAGTTCATCGTTGTCGCTGTTGCTGTCGATCGACGCATAACCCTGGCTGCCGCGGTGGGTGGCATAGCGTACCAGCACCGACAGGTCCTTGAGGTCACCTTCCTGGAACACGTATTTCACGTCCAGGTCACGCTCCCAGTGCATGGCGTTCTTGCCATCTTCACGGTAGTAGTCGTAGTGAGTAGTGTCCTGAGTGGCCTTGGTCAGGTCAGCCTCGCCGCGCGAGTAGGACAGCGAGGTGGTCAAACCAGGCACGCCGACACCGGCGAAGTCATAGCCGTACTGCAGTTTCCACGAACGCTCGTTCGGCGCGTTGAAGTCCGAGTACATGCGCGAGTTGTCCAGGTACACGCTGTCGCCCAGGTTGATGTAGTCGAATGGCGTGTTGCCGTTCACTCGCTGGTAGGCGGCGGTGACGCTGTGGAAGCCAGCGTTGACGGTGAAGTGCACGCTGTAGGTGTTGTTGTCGATCTTGCCTAGCAGGGCCTGACCGGTGTCCTGGGTGTGATAGAAGTGCACGCCTGGGTTCAGGCTGACCAGGTCATTGACCACATAGGTGTAGTCGAAGTCCGCGTAGTACTGGTTCCAGATGTCCTTCAGCTCGGCGGCGTACAGGTTGGCGGTGATGTGCTCGGTACCGCTCCACGACGCGCCGGCCCAGTTCAGGTGCTTGCTCTTGTCGTGCTCGTCCAGTGACCCGTAGTAGGTGTCGATGCGGCGGTGGCCGCTCTGGTTGTACGGGTGGGTGAAGCTGACCTGGCCGCCTTCGAGCAACAGGCCATCAATGCTGGTGTTGGTCAGGCTTACACCGCGGAAAGTTTGCGGCAGCATGCGCGTTTCACCGCCGGCGATCACCGGGTTGGTGAGGAACAGGTCACCGGCTTTCAGTTCGGTGTCGAAGGCTTTCAGCTTGACCGCAGCACCGGCAGTGGAGAACGAATGCGGGGCAGCGCCCAGTTCGCCGTCGTCCTTGATGTGTTCGGGCAGGATGCTGGTGCCGGCATGGCCGCCACCGCCGTCGAGTTTCAGGCCCAGCATGGCATGAGCATCCAGGCCAAAGCCGACCACACCTGGGGTGTAGCCCGACTCGAAACGCGCTACCGCGCCTTGGCCCCACTCGCGGGTGTCGCGCACGCCGGCGTTGTGGTTGTCGCGGTTGAAGTAGGCATTACGAAAATGCAGGTTGAAGGACGAACCTTCGATGAAGCCATCAGCCTTGTCTTCATCTGCCTGGGCGGCGAAAGGGATCGTTGCAGTCAACGCAATGAAAAGCGGGGTAAAACGAAACGCGGAAGGCACCGGTACTAGCTCCTTTGGTCTGACGGTGGGGCAGTTTTTATATTTGAATGTGCGTCTTTTTTATAGGTACACGTTACAGCCGGGCTGAGCGTTAAAGCACATAAAAAAAGCCGCTGATCGGCAGCGGCTTTAAAAGGCTAACATATCGGCACCGGAGGTGCCCATGGCGTAGCCAAGGGAAAGAGGGAACAGCGACAGCGTTTGATCAGCTGTCGGCATTGGCATCGACGGTCACTTTGGAAGCTGTCTGTTTCGCGTCTTTTGCGGTATCTGCCTTGTTTGCGGCTACAGCGTCACGGGCCTCTTGATGGACAGCCGCGATCTCTGCATTACGGGCAACGAATGCCGGGGATTCTTCGGCCATGGCCAGGGGCGACAACAACAGGGAAGACAGGACGAAGACGCTGGCAATACCCATACTGTTGGACATTTGAAACTACCTTCTTGCGGTGCAAGTGCTAATGAGGACAGGGGTAAAGTTAGTCCTTTCAGTGCACTCGAAACAGAGCGAAGTGCGATAAGCACTGTTGCGCAAAAGGTAACGATCCTTGCGGAAATCAATAGGACTTTCGGCGAAAGTCCCGTGCTAGAGCACCTGCACAGGGCGCCGCCTTGGGCAAAATGGTCAGGCTAGAAACCGATAAAGGCGTAATAAACCGGGGTTTCATGGGTTGTGCGCAAACCCAGTGCCTGCAAGCTTGCCGTCAGTGCTTCATCCTGCACATGCAAGGTCCACTGCGCCCCTTCATTCCCCTGTACCTGCGCCAGCGCCGCAGCAAACGCCCCCATATCCGGCAAGTAGGCGGTAAAACCGTTACCCTTGAGCGCACTGGTCGTCATGCCCAACGCCTGGCACACCGCCACCTTGGCGGCAATGTCATCGCGGTCGGCCTGGCGCGAAGCCTGTACCAGTGCCTGCAGTTCCACATCGACCAGTTGCGCGCCATGAATCAGCTCCGGCCCCTGTTGCCAGGCCTCAGGCGGGCAGTCTTTGCTGTCTGGCCGCAGCGGGATATGCGGGTTGATTTCTACCGGATAGATGCGACACACCAGCGGGCGCTGCTCATAGATGGTGCAGAGGTCGTTGGTGTCGAGGTTACGGCAACGTCCGGGGTTGAATGCAGCAAAGGTCACCGAGACGCGTGCCTCGCCCTCGCCGCAATCCACTGGATGGGAGCGTCGCAGCACATGGTCACGCTGCTCCAGCGGCATCCCGGGGCCGTCCACGACGAAGGCCTCGATCAGTACCACCACCTGGCCGGCATCGTCCGCCCAGCGACGCGCTTCGGCCAGCGTCAGTGGCACATGGTGGCCGGTGCAGCATTTGCCGCAGCCGGTACAGCCGAAACGTAAGCGGTCGGTCACTTGGCTTCCGGGCTCCATTCACTGACGAAAGCACGCTGGTGCTGGCGGTCGTACAGGCACAATTCGGTGCCGGTGCGCTGCTGCATGTGCTTCTGTGGGTAGACGCCTTCGATCAGCAGGGCACTCATGCCGACCTGGTCATCAAACTCGGCGGGCTTGCCGCGGGCATGGGCGTCCTTGAACTGGCTGGCGGTCAGGCAAGCCTTGAGCATCTGCTGGCGCTGCTCGTTCCAGGCCTGGCTACTGGAGGCCTGGGCAATACCGCTGAAGAGGGCGCAGCTGATCAAGATAGAGCTGAGAAGCTTCATACGCGATTCCGGCAATTTTCTTGCGAGGGGCGCGAATTATGCCCGAGTCACCCCCGGCGGCAAGCCGGGGAGTTTGTCGCTGAATATATCAGTGCTCGGCGAACACCACGGTACGCGCAGCCACCACCAGGCAATCGGTCAGCTCTGGCGAGGAGAACTTGGTAAGGATGGCATTGGCCCCGGCCTGGGTCGCCTTTTCACTGCTCATGGCACTGTCCAGCGAGGTGTGCAGCAGCACGTACAGGTGCTGGAAGTCGGGGGTTTCACGCAGCGTGCGGGTGAAGGCGTAGCCGTCCATTTCGCTCATTTCGATGTCGGAGACGATGATGTTGATCTCCTGCGCGGTGCCTTGCAGCTCCAGCAGCACGTTGATGGCGTCTTTGGCGCTGCGCGCGGTGTGGCATTCGATACCGAGGTTGCGCAGGGTGTGCACTGACTGCTGCAGGGCCACCTGGCTGTCGTCCACCACCAGGATGTTGGCGGCGGCCAGCAGGCTGGCGTCTTCTTCGTTCAAGGTGCCGTGCGCTGGCTCGGCGACGGGCGGGGCGATGGCGTGTATGACTTTTTCGATGTCCAGCACCTGCACCAGGGTGTTGTCCACGCGCGTCACACCGGTAATGAACGAGCGGGTGCCCGAGGCGTAGGGCGGTGGTTTGATGTCGGTGCTCAGGCAATGCACGATGCGGCTGACTGCCTGTACATGCAGGCCTTGGCGCGAGCGGCTGATCTCGGTAACGATCAGGCAGCCACCCTGCGGGTCGACCAGTGGCTGTTCGCCAATGGCGCGGGACAGGTCAATGACCGACAGCGAGTGGCCGCGCAGGGTTGCCACACCTTTTACGTGGGGGTGCGACTCGGGCAGCTTGGTCAGCGGCGGGCAGGGGATGATCTCGCTGACCTTGAGCAGGTTGATTGCCATCAGCTTGCCGCTGCGCAGGGTGAACAGCAGCAGGGATAGCGAATCCGCGCGGGCATTTTGCGTGGCCATGGTGACCTTCGGTGAGGAGCAGGGGATAACCGGTTATCGGCCTGTTTGGGTCGGGCTTTAGGCATTTTGCACAGAACCCAGGAATGCCTGGATCAGCGTTCACGCAGGGCCTCCTTGGCTCGGTTCAGCGGCTTGATCAGGTAATCGAGGATGGTTTTCTCGCCCGTTCGGATATCCACCGTGGCAATCATCCCTGGCACGATCGCAAAACGCTTGCCGGCCTTGTTTTGCAAGCTGTCCTGTTCGGTGCGGATGAACACGCGGTAGTAGTAGATTTCCGGTTTGACCTCGTCCTGCAGGGTGTCCGGCGAAATGCCCACCACCTTGCCGTCCAGCCCGCCGTACACCGAGTAGTCATAGGCACTGATCTTGACCTTGGCCGCCTGGTCGGGGTGAATGAAGGCGATGTCCCGTGGCGCGATGCGGGTTTCGATCAGCAGGCGTTCGTCCATCGGCACGATCTTCATCACCTGGCCACCGGGCTGCACCACGCCACCCAGGGTGTTGACCTCGATGTCCTTCACGATGCCGCGCACCGGCGAGCGCAGGGTCAGGCGGGTGAGCGAGTCGCTGCGCCCGCGGATCACTTCCGACAGGGCGTCCGCTTCGGCGCTGGCCTTGGCCAGTTCTTCCCGGGCGCGCACCAGATAGTCTGAGCGCGCCTCGTTGGCCTTGAGTTCCAGCTCGGAACGCTGGCGGTTCAGGCGGATCACTTCAACCCGGCTGGAGGCACCCATCTTTGCCAGGTTCTCGGTGATTTTCAGCTCGCTGCGCACCAGCTGCAACGAGTCCTGAATACCCGCCAGGGTCTGTTCCAGGCCGCGGCGGCGGGGTCTGGTACAACGCGGTTTCGGCATCGATCAGGTCGGGAGAGTCGCGCAGGCTCGCCGGGAAGGTCAGGGGCTTGCCGGTCACCTCTGCCTGCAGGCGAGCCTGACTGGCTTTGGCAGCCCGGTACTTGGCCTCGCTTTCACCCACGCTGGAAGCCGTCTTGGTCGGATCGAGCTGGGCCAGCACTTGGCCGCGCTCGACCAGGTCGCCTTCGGCCACGCTCATCTGCGCGACGATACCGCCCTCGAACGACTGAATGACCTGCTCTCGCGAACTTGGGATGACCTTGCCTGTGCCGGTGGACACCTCGGTCACCTCGAACCAGGCCGCCCAGGCCAGGAACGCCGCCAGCATCAGCGCGCAGAGGGTGATGATGCGGCCGGCGCGGAATACCGCCTGGTCGTCCTGCCCGTCCAGGTAGGAGGCCGGGAGTTCATGGTTGCTCATGCCTGGGCTCCTTGCAGTTTGGCCAGCGCGGCGTCGCGCGCGTCATCGATGACGTATACGCCCGGCGTCCAGCACCAGGATGCGGTCGACCCGCTGCAGAACACTCAGGCGATGGGTTGCGATCACCAGTGTACGGCCCTGACAGAAGCGCTCCAGGTTATCCAGCAGCTTGCGCTCGGTCATGTCGTCCAGCGACGCGGTCGGCTCGTCCAGCAGCATTACTTGCGGCTGGCGTACCAGCAGGCGCGACAGCACCAGGGCTTGGCGCTGGCCGCCAGACAAGCCCAGGCCTCCTTCGAGGATCAAGTGGTCCATGCCCTTGGGCAGGCGGCGGACGAAGTCCAGTGCGCCAGTGGCGGCCAGCGCGGCCACCAGTTCCTGGTCGCTGGCCTGGCCGGCACCGAGGGTGAGGTTTTCCCGCAGGGTGCCGTGGAACAGCCTCGCGTACTGCGGCAGCAGGCCGACGTCACGGCGCAGGTCAGCAGGGTCGAGGTGGGCCATGGCGATGCCGTCCAGGCTGATCTCGCCCTGTACCAGGTCCATGGCCCCACCCAGCGCCTGCAGCAAGGTTGATTTGCCGGCGCCGTTGCGGCCCAGCACGGCAATGCGCTCGCCCGGCTGGATGTCCAGCCGGCCAATGTTCAGCACTGGCGGGTAGTCTTCGCTGTAGCGGAAGTTGGCCTGGCGCAGGCGGTACTCGCCGTGAATGGCTGGCAGGTGCACGCGGGCTTCGCCTTCGGGGTGGTCGACTGGTGACTGCATCAGCTTGTCCAGGCCTTGCAGCGCGACCTTGGCCTGCTGCCAGCGGGTCAGCACATGGGTCAGCTGGGCGAGCGGTGCCATCATCCGCGACGAAAGCATGGATGCCGCCACCAGGCTACCCGTGGTGAGGTCGCCGGCGATGACCATGGGTGCGCCGATCACGATGACCACGGCAAACACGGCACCCTGCACGTTCTGCGTCCAGGTCACCAGGCCGTTGGTGAGGGTGCGCAGGCGCAGGTTGGTGTGCGCGCAGGCCGCGTTGTACTGGTTCCACTGCCGTTCGAAGCGAGCCTCCGCCTGCAGTGCCTTGATCTCGTCCAGGCCTTGGATACTTTCCACCAGCATGGCGTTGCGCAGCGCCGACTCACGCATCGAGGCATTGGCCAACCGTGCCAGGCGCCGTTGTGCAAGCAACCCGGGCAACACCATGGCCAGCAGCGCGACCAGCGGGATGAACACCAGTACGCCGCCGATCAGCCAGAACACGAACAGGAACAGCAGGAAGAACGGCAGGTCGGCCAGCACCGTGGCGGTGCTGGACGTGATCAGGTCGCGGATCGACTCCAGCTCGCGCAACTGCGAGATGAACGAGCCGGTGGACTTCGGCCGCACCGAGTTGCGCAGGCGCAGGGCATGGCCGTAGACCAGGTCGCTCACCCGCAGGTCGGCGCGCTTGCCGAGCAGGTCGGTCACCTTTAGCCGCAGCAGGCGCATGCTGAAGTCGAACACCAGTGCCAACACCACACCGCCAAACAGGACGTAGAGGGTGGGCAGGGATTCAGCCGGTATCACTCGGTCGTACACCTGCATCGAGAACAGCACGCCGGCCAGCGCCAGCACGTTGGCCACCAGTGAAGCGACCATCACCTGCCCATAAGGGCGCAGGTCACGCAGTACGATGCGGGCGAACCAGTGGCGGTCGTAAGGCGCGGTGTAGTCGTCGGTGCGCACATCGCGCAGTGGCCGGGCCGGGCGCAGCAGGGCCACGCGGTTGATACGGCCTTTCAGGGTGTCGCGGGGCAGACGCGAAGTCAGGCCCTGGTCACCGGCGAACACCACTGCCAGGTCGTCCTCTTCGGTCACCGACTCGACCACCGCCAGCTGCCCATCGTCCAGCTCCAGCACCAGCGGCGTGCGCCATTGCCGCAGGCCCTTGGCATCGAAGTGCACGAAGCGCAATGCCAGCCCCGCCTGACGTGCCATGTGGCGGAGGATTTCATTCAACGGGCGGGCATCCTCCGCAGCGGCCAGGCGAATACGCTGGGGTGATACGTCCAGGCGGTAGTGGTGTGCCACCTGCAACATCACCTCAAGCCAGGGGCCAAGGTCTGGCCGGTGGGCGGCGGCCTGCTCCGGCGCGGGCGCCTGGTTGGGCAGGGTCACATCGATCGAATCACTCATGGCTGGATCTCCACACCTTGCAGGTTGCGCCCCTCAAGGCCAAAGGCCGTGCGCAGGGCGCCGGTGTTGTACAGGCAGTCGACATCCAGGCGCAGCAGATCGGAGCGGGTGCCGGCAAGTTCGAAGCGTGACTGGTAGATCTCCTGCTCGGCGTTGAGCAGGTCGAGCAGTGGCCGTGTGCCCAGGTCCAGGTACTGACGCCCGTAGAGCATGCGTGCCTCCTGGATGCTGACCTGGCGTGCTTCCAGCGAGGTTAGCCGGCGGCCCAGCCCGGAGGTTTGCGCCATGGCCTCGGCCAGGCCTCGACGCGCTTGCAGGCGTGCGGCGTCTTCGGCGGAGTCGGCGGCGGTCAGCGCGTGGCCGGCGGCGCGGGTACGGGCGCTGATGGAGCCCCCTTGGTAGATGGGGACTTCGACGTTCAGGTAGATGCCCGCCTGGGTGCGGTCCAGCCGTGCGTTATCGCGGTTGTAGTCGTCGTCCAGGTAATGATTGACCTGCGGTTGCAACGACAGGGTAGGGTAGGCCTCCGCCTTTGCCTGGGCCAGCTCGGCCTGGCCCTGTGCGCGCTGGGCCAGGGCCATCAGCACGGCGGGCAGGCGGTCATCACCCTGTGCAGGGCGCTTGCAGGCCTGGTTCAGCTCGGCGGGTGAGCCTTCGGCCAGTGCCGGTGGGGTAACGCGGCCCATCAGCGCCGCCAGGGTCGAGCGCCAGCGCTCGTACTGCGACTGGTACTCCTCCAGGGTGGCACGGGCGCTTTCCACGCGGGACTCGGCCTGCACCACATCGGAACGGGTACTGGCGCCCATGTCGCTGCGCTGGCGCGCCATGCCGGCAATGTCGCCCACGCCGCGAATCTGGTCGCGGGCAATCGTCATCAGTTGCTCGTAGCGGCGGGTTTCGATCCAGGCATAGGCTGTGTCGCGGGCCAGGTCGTCGACCACCAGCAGGATATTGGCCTGGGCGCGGGCGGCGGCCGCCTGGGCCGCGTTGACGGCGCTGTCGACCTTGCCGAAGTCATAGAGCATTTGCTTGAGCGACAGGTTCAGGGCCTGGCTATTGCGGTCGCCGCCATAGCCGGTGTCATAACCGGTGCGCAGGCCACCGGAAATCTGTGGGTAATAGCCCGCACGGGCGACGTTGATGCCTTCGCCCTGCTTGTAAAGGTTGCCGATGGCCTCAGCGATGCTCGGGTGCCATTGCGCTGCCTGCAGCACCGCGTCGGTAAGGCTCAGCCGTTCGCCACTGGCGACCGGGGCCATGCCGATGGGGGGGCGGGCGGGCACCGCTTCGGGCGCATCGCGTAGCAGCGACGGCCCGATCTGGCGCAGGTGGGGGTCTATATCATCGGCTGCCTGGGCAACCGGGTGCAAGTTCAGGGCCAGGAGCCCGAAGGCTCCCAGCAACAGCGGTGACAGCGGACTGCTTCGCTTCACATAGTTCCCTTACTGCTGGTCGTCCATGCCGCCGGGTATTCACCCGACGGGTTTACAGCGGCCTCAAACCACATGGATACCGTTCTGTACCCACAGGTGATGGCTTGGATCCTCCTGGGCCGTGTACTGGTTATAGTCGATGCCGTCGGCAGTTTGGTTCCCGACCAGCGTCCAGTTGTCCGTCATGTGAACCGAGTCTTTGTCGTCCCCCTTGATGATCAGTGTGTCGGTACCGGTTTCGGTGATGGCCACCACATCCGCCAGGTTGAGGGTGAGCGCCACCGAACTGGTGTCGTTGAGGTCGAGGATTTCGATGTCGTGTACGCGCCCGGCCAGGTTGCCCAGGTCAATGCTGGCATCACCGCCGCCCCACAGCAGGGTGTCGGTTCCCGAGCCACCGTCGACGCTGGCGAAGTTCTGGTCGACCACCACCAGTGTGTCGTCACCCGCACCACCCTGCAGGGTGATGTGGCCACCCTGGCTGCCATCGAGGTGGTCGTTGCCGTCAGTGCCGGCGATCACATCGGTGGCCGCTGCCAGGCTGGCGAGTGCCGCGGATTCGTTGCCAGTATCGGCCAGCAGCGATGTGGTGGCGGTGAGGCCGGCGGCGCTGTCCACGTTGATGGTGAGGGTTGCGGTGTCGGTAGTGCCGTTCGGGTGGCTTAGCTCGTAGGTGAAGGTGTCGTGCTGGCCCACCACCGCCGAGGTGAGCCCTGCGTTCAGGGTGTAGGTGTAGCTGCCGTCGGCATGCACCAGCAACGTGCCGTAGGTGCCGGCCACGCTTACCCCGTTGTAGCCCGGGATGGTGTAGGTGTTGGCCGCTGTCAGCACGCTCAGCACGGTCAAGGCCGAACCGACATTGTCGTCAGCCAGCAGGTTGCCGGTGGCGGCTGTCGCGCCACTGACCACGAACTCGGTCAGGTACGTTGTAGTGGTGTTCAGGCTGGTGGTGATGGAGCTGAGCAAGCCGATGCCGCCGGCGGTGACACGTACGTGGTAGGTACCGGCGCCCTGGTTCTCGAAGGTATACCCGGCGCCGCCGCCCAGTATGCTGACCAGCGAACCACCTGGCACCGACTGCACCAGCACGTACTGGCCGGTGGCCGGGTTGAGCTTGAGCAGCTCGATGGTGGTGCCGTTGAGCAGGCTCAACAGGTTGGTGGAGTTGACCACCACCTGCAGGTCGGCCGTGGTATTGGCGGCAACCGTGGTGGTGTAGGTGGCCTGGCGGGTACCGATCACTGGCAGGTTCAGCGAGCCCAGCGTACTGCTGCTGGAGTCCACGCGGTTGTCCAGGGTGACCTGGCTGGTACCAACGTCGTTGACTGCGTCGACCACCGTGGCCGGTGCACCGTAGTTGGTGTCGCTCCAGACCTCCGTGGCTTGCGGGCTGTCGATGCGCACGTACAGGTTGGCGGCATCGGACAGGCCGTTAGGGTGCACCAGTTGATAGCTGAACACGTCCACCTTGCCGACACTGTTCGGGCTACCGTTCGGCGTGTAGGTGTAGCTGCCGTCCGCACGGATCACCAGGGTGCCGTACTGACCCTGAACCGTCGTGGCGGTCCCGGCCGAGACGTAGCTGCCGTCTTTGAGCACTTGCAGCACGGCGGCGCTGTCCGGGCCACGGGCATCCACTGCGCCATCGGTACCCACGTCGGTAATGACGTTGCCAGAGGTGGCAATGCCGGTGCCGGTGAATTGGGTCAGGCTGGTGGAGACGATGTCCAGCGTGGTGCTCACTTCGGTGATCAGGCCGATGCCGCCACTGCCCACGGTCAGTCGGTAATCACCGGCTTGCAGCACGCCGATGTCCACCTGCAAGCCGATTGGCAACACGATCAGGTCGAGCAGGCCCTGAGTGTTACCGGTGGCGATGGTCACCCAGGTGCCGCTGGCGTCTTTCACCTGCAGGGTGAAGCTGGTGTTGTTGAGCAATGCCAGCACGCTGTTGGTGGTCAGTGTGAGGGTAGGGTCAGCCGTGGTGCCTGCTGCCACCGTCCAGGTGTAGGTCTTGGAGAACCCCGACAGTAGCGTGGTGAAGCTGTCGGTGTAGGTCTTCGTGGCGCTGACCGCTGCCAGGTTGACCGTGGCCGTGGCCAGGTTGTCGCTGGCGATGACCGGCGCGTTGGCATCCACATCCGGTGCAGTGACGTTGACGTTGCCCGACACGTTGCCGCGCGGGTCGCTGAGGGTCACCGAAAGGATCTGGCCGTTGTCCTGAGGCGGGCTCAGGGTCACGGTGAAGGTGCCGTCCGCCTGCACCGTCGCGGTCTGCAGCACGGTACCGCCGGCGCTGCGTACGGTGACGGTGGCACCCACTTCGCCAGTACCGGTGAGGGTACTGCCGTCGGCACTGAACAGCAGGTTGCCGGCAGCCGCAGGCGGGGTCAGGTCCGGTGCGGTCAGCGCAGTGCCTGTGGACACGTTACCGGCGCTGTCGGTGAGGGTGACGCTGAGCGCCTGGTTGTCGATCTGCGCCGCAGCCAGGCTGACCACGAACAGGCCGTTGCTGCCCACCGTTGCGGTACCCAGTACGGTACCGGCGCTGTTGCGCACGGTGACCGTGCTGCCGACCTGGCCAGCACCACTGACCGAGGTGCCGTTGGCGTTGATGGTGGCCAGCGGAGCGGCTGGCGGGGTGGTGTCCGGCGCAGTCAGGCTGGTGCTGGCGGACAGGTTGCCGGCAGCATCGGCCTGGCGTACCACCAGCAGTTGCCCGTCGTTCTGTGGCGAGGTCAAAGTAATGCTGAAGGTGCCGTTGGCTTGTACCACACCGGTACCCACCTGGCCGTTCGGGCCTTGGACGGTAATGGTAGCGCCCGCCTCACCGCTACCGGTAAGCACGGTACCGGTGCCGTTGATGGCGACGTTGGTGGGGGCAGCAGGTGGCTGCAGGTCTGCGGCGGTGTAGCTTGTGCTGCCGGACACATTGCCTGCAGTGTCAGCCTGGCTCACGCCCAGTACCTGGCCGTTGAGCTGCGCGGCGTTCAGGTTGACGGTGAACACGCCACCGCCATTCACCACCGCCGTGCCGAGCACGTTGTTGCCGGCATCACGCACTGTCACCGTGGCACCGGCTTCACCCGTGCCGGTCAGCACCAGGCCATTGACAGACAGGCTGGTGACCACCGGGTTGGTCGGTGGCGTGATGTCGGCCGCTTGCAGGAAGGTCGGCTGCGATTCGCCGCCTATCAGCGCCACCGCTGTCACCGAAATGTGTTCGCCATTGAGCTGAGCTGCGTCCAGCGTCAGGGTGAAGGAGCCGTTCAGGCTTGCGACCCCTGTACCGATCAGGTTGCCTGCAGCGTCGTACACGCGAATGCCCACACCGCTGGGTGCACTGCCTGTCAGGGTCAGGCCGTCGCTGCCCAAGGTCACGTCGGTGGGCGGCACGGGTGGTGCGATCAAGGGTGTGAGGTAGGTCGCGACCGCAGACGTATTGATGCCGTCGGACTGTGTCACTTCCAGGGTTGCGAGCGAGCCCGCCGCCGGCACCAGCGTTATCTGGAAGTTGCCAGCGGCATCCACCACGCCGGTACCGATCACGTCTCCGTCGAGGCTGACGGTAACCGTGGCATTGGCTTCGCCCTTGCCGGTCAGCACGTTGAAGGTGTTGTTGATCGCCAGGTTGGTCACCAGGTCGGGTGGCGAGGTGTCGTTGGTCTGGTAAGGGACAGCCACCGAAGCGTTGCCGGCATCATCGGTGGACACCACCGTCAGCAACTGGCCGTTGTTCTGTGCCGGGCTGATCGGCACAGTGAACTGGCCGTTCTCACCCACTTCCACCGTGCCCACGATGTTGTTGTTCGGGCCGCGCACCGTGATCGTGCTGCCGGCTTCGGCCGTACCCGTCATCGACGTACCGGCTGCGTTGAGCAGCAGGTCGGTCGGCTGCACCGGTGGCGTCAGGTCTGGCGCAGTCACTGCCAGCGGTACCGACGGGTTGCCAGTGGCGTCCTGGGCGATGATGGTCAGCGTTTCGCCGTTGATTTGCGGGCGGTTCAGGTCAAGGACGAAGGTGCCGTCCGGCTCCACCGTTACCTGGCCCAGCAGGTCGCCGTTGTTGTTGACCACCGTGACGCGGGTGCCGGCTTCGGCAGTACCGATCACCTGGGTACCGCTGTCGTTGATGATGGCGACCACGGCGGCCGGTGGTGTGGTGTCCACCGCCGTGACCGAACTGATTGGCGAGATGTTGCCAGCTGCATCGGTCAGGGTGACCTGCAGCACCTGGCCATCGAGCTGCGCTGCATCCAGCTCGACGATGAAGGTCCCGTCGACGCCCACTGTGCCGGTACCCACCTGCGTGATACCGACGTACACGCGCACGGTGGCGCCCACTTCGCCGACACCGCCCAACTCGTCACCTGCCGCATTGAGCCGCAGCTCGGTTGCTGCCGCTGGCGGCGTGAGGTCCGGCGCTTGCACGTTGACCGGCAGGCTGACGTTGCCGGGTGGATCGGCCTGCAGTACCGACAGTGTCTGGTTGTTGATTTGTGCGGGTGACAGTTCGACGCTGAAGCTGCCATCAGCCAGTACGATACCCGTGCCCAGTACGGTACCGGCCGCGTTACTGACGATTACCGTGGCGCCGGCCTCGCCCAGGCCGCTGACCACACTGCCGTCGGCGTTGATCACCACTTGGGTGAGTGGATCGGGCGGGGTGAAGTCCGGGGTTTGCAGGGTTGCCACTGCCGACACGTTACCGGCCGCATCGGCCTGGGTGAAGCTGAGCAGCTCGGCGTTGCCAAGTGCCGGGCTCAGCGTGATGGTGAAGTGGCCACTGGCATCGACGGTGGCGCTGCCGATTTCCTCGCCTGCCGGGTTGGTCACGGTCACCCGCGCGCCCACTTCGCCGCGGCCGGTGAGGGTGACACCATCACCGGAAACGGCCAGTTCGCCGGGTGCCGCTGGCGGTGTGGTATCGGGTGCGGTGATGGCGCTGGCGGCAGACTGGTTGCCGGCCGCATCGGTCAGTACCACCTGTACCTGTTGGCCGTTGGCCTGGGGCGATGCGAGGTTGACCTGGAAAGTCCCGTCGGCGCGCACCGTGGCGCTGCCCAGCACCGAACCATCGGCGGCGAGCACACGCACGGCGGCACCCGCTTCGCCGGTACCGTTCAACAAGCTGCCACCCCCGACGAAGGCCAGGTTGCCGGCAGCATCCGGCGCGACGCGGTCAGGGGCTGTCAGGCTGACGCTGTTGGACTCGTTGCCGGCCACATCGGACTGGCTGGCGCTGAGCTGTTCGCCGTTAATCTGCGCAGTGTTCAGGTTGACGTTGAAGTTGCCATTGGCATCGACCACGGCAGTGCCCAGGTCGATACCGCCTTCGCCAAGCACGGTAACGGTGGCTCCTGCTTCACCGCGGCCACTGAGTACCAGGCCGTCGCTGGACAACGCCAGGTTGGTCAGTGGTTGCGGTGCCGTGGTGTCGGGTGCCAGCAGGGTAGCGGGTAGCGATACGCTGCCATCGGGGCCCGTTGCGCTGACCTGCAGCACTTCGCCATTGGCCTGCGCACTGCCGAGATTGACAGTGAACGTGCCGTCGTTGGCGACCGGGCTGCTGCCCAGCAATACGCCGTTGGGGCCGTACACTTTGATTGTGCTACCCGCCTCGGCGGTGCCGGTCACCGACAGGCCGTCGGCGGCCAGTATCAGGTTGTCCGGCGTGGCCGGTGCCAGCGCGCCTGGCGCCGTCACGCTCTGTGCAGGGGAGACGTTCTGTGCGGCATCGGCCTGGACCACGCTCAGGCTTTCACCCGTGATCGCTGCCGGCGACAGGGATACGCTGAAGTGACCGTCGGCGGCCACTTCAGCGTTGCCCAGCACGGTACCGTCCGGCGCCCGTACGGTCACGGTTGCGCCTGCTTCGCCATCGCCTGTCAGGGTGGCGCCATTGGCGGAGACAGCCAGGTTGGTCACGGCGGCCGGCGGCGTGGTGTCGGCTGCAGTATAAGGTGCGGCCGGCGACACGTTGCCGGCTGCGTCGGTGGCGGTCACCTGCAGCATCTGGCCATTGGTCTGGGCACTGTTCAGGGTGACCTGGAAGGTGCCGTTGCTGCCGGCTACCGCTGTGCCCAGCACGTTACCGCTGGCATCGCGCACGGTCACGGTGCTGCCGGCTTCGGCGTTACCGGTCAGTTGCAGGCCGGTACCGGACAGCACGAGTGCTGTCGGTGCCGTAGGCGGGGTGAAGTCCGGCGCGGTGACCGTCACGGCGGGGGAGGTGTTGTTGCCCGCGTCGGTCTGCGTAATGCTCAGGTGCTGGGCGTTGAGCTGGGCGCTGTTCAGGGTGAGGGTAAAGCTGCCATTGGCCGCTACCAGGCCGGTGCCGATGATGGTCCCGTCCTGGCCGTGAACGGTGACCGTGGCACCGGCTTCGCCCAGGCCGGTCAGGGTCAGGCCGTTGTTGTTCAGCACCACGTTGGTCAGCGGTGCGGGTGGAGTCAGGTCCGGGGTTGTCACATTGATTGCCGGTGAGGTGTTGCTGGCGGCATCCACTTGCGTCACGCCGATGACCTGGCCGTTGGTTTGCGGTGTGTCGAATGTCACCGTGAAGCGACCGTCAGCGCCCACCGTGGCGGAGCCGAGCAAGGCACCGGCGGCGTTGCGTACCTGTACCGTGGCGCCCGCTTCACCGCTGCCGGAAAGCTGCCGGCCGTCCTGGCTCAACACCGGGTTACTGATGGCCGCTGGCGGCGTGTGGTCTGGCGTGGCCAGGCTGGCCGGGCCGGACACATTGCCCGCGGCATCACTGAGGGTGACCTGTAGCGGGCTACCGGTCACCTGCGCGCTGGGCAGGGTGATCTGGAACTGGCCGCTCTGGTTGACGGTGCCGGTGGCCAGGATGGCGCCGCTGGCGTCGCGCACGGTGACGCTGGCACCGGCTTCGCCCTGGCCGCTGAGCACGGTGGCTGCGCTGTTGAGGCTGAGGTTACTGGCCGCCAGCGGTGCCTGCAGGTCAGGCGCTTGCAGGGTGGCCGCGAGCGAAACGTTACCTGCAGCATCAGCCTGGGTGACGATCAGGTTCTGCCCATTGGCCACGGCCGGCGAGAAGCTGACGCTGAACAGGCCATTGCTGTCGACGGTTGCAGTCCCCAGCAAGGTGCCTTGTACGTCTGTCACGCGCACGGTTGCACCCACCTCGCCCTGGCCGGTCAGCGTACTGCCGGTGGCGTTGAGGTTTACCTGTGTCGGCGCGTCCGGTGCCGTGGTGTCATTGGCCACGATAATGGCCGGCACCGAAGGCTGGCCATCGACGGTAGCCTTGGCACTGACCTGCAAGATCTGGGCGTTGAGCTGGGCGTTCTGGAGGAACACCCGGAAGGTGCCGTCGCTGCCGACCGTGGCGCTGCCCAGCGTGGTGCCCCCGGAGGTCACGGTAATCAGCGAGCCGACCGTACCCTGGCCGGTCAGCAGGAAACCGTCGGCGCTGATGGCAAGGGCCGAAGGCGTGGCCACTTCGGTACCGGTCGGGCCAGCCAGCGGTATTTCAGGCGATTCGTTGCCGGCAGGGTCGATCACCACCACATCGACGGTTTCGCCTGATGCCAGCGGTGGGGCGACCGGTATCACGAAGGTGCCGTCCGGCCCTGCAGTTACAGTGCCGCGCACGGTGTCATCCGGGTTGCGGACTTCCACTGTGCTGCCAGGCTCGGCTGTGCCGCCGACCGTGCTGCCGTCCGGGCTTACGGTAAGCCCGGTCGCCGGTTCCGGGTTGGTCGTGTCCGGCGCGGTGACAGAGACCGGCACCGAGTCGTTGCCGGCTGCGTCGGTCACTACCACGGTTACGGTCTGGCCGTTGTTCTGCGGTGTATCCAGCGGCACGCTGAAACTGCCATCCGGGTTGACCGCAACAGTGATCACATTGCCGGCCCCATCGCTCACGGTCACCGAACTGGCGCCAGGTGCGTTACCGGTCACAGCCGTGCCATCGCTGCTGACTGCAACGTCGGTGGGCAGTGCCGGTGGCGTGATGTCAGGCGCAAGGATCTGGCTGGGCTGCGAAATGTTGCCGGCCGCATCGGTCAGCGTCACATCCAGAGCCTGGCCGTCCAACTGGGCGGGCGATAGTGGGACCGTGAAGCTGCCGCCTGCGGGCACGACGACGGTGCCTACCAACGTGCCGTCGGCAAGCTTCACTTCCACCGTGGCGCCAGCTTCACCGGTACCCTGGATGGCACTGCCGCCCGGGGTGATCGTGAGGCCGGCAGGCGCAGCTGGCGCGGTACTGTCGTCAGCGGTGAAAGTGGCCGACGGCGAGGCATTGCCGCCGCCATCGATCAGCACCACCGACAGCACTTCACCGTTGGTCTGGGCCGGGGAGAGTGCCACTTCGAACGTACCGTCTGCATTCACCGGGATGGTGCCTAGCAGGTTGCCTGCGGCATCACGTACTTCTACGGTGCTGCCTGCCTCGCCCTGCCCGCTGAGCAGTGTGCCGGTAGGATCAAGGCCCAGCCCTTGCGCCGGCAGCGGTGCCTCGAAGTCAGGTGCGGTCACGGTGCCTGCGGGCGAGCCGTTGCCGCTGTTGTCCGCCTGAGTGACAGACAGCGTCTGGCCATTGAGCTGTGGCGGGTCGATGGCCACCTGGAAGGAGCCATCGGGCTGGACCGTTGCGGTGCCCAGTACTGTGCCGCCAGTGCCGGTCACGGTCACCTGCGCACCCGGCTCGCCGCTGCCGCTCAGGCTGCTGCCGTCGCCAGCCAGGACCAGACCGGTGGGGCTATCGGGTGCCTGGGTATCCGGTGCCGACACGTCGACTGCCGCCGACAGGTTGCCGGCCGCGTCGCGTTGCTCCACGGTCAGTGCCTGGCCGTTGGTTTGCGGCGTGTCGAGGGTGATTTCGAAAGCGCCACCCGCGCCGACCACCGTGCTACCCAGCACGCTGCCATCCGGCCCGCGCACGGTCACGGTGGCGCCCGGTTCGCCGTTGCCGGTGATCGTGGTACCGGTGCCGTCGATGGCCGGGTTGGTGACCACTTGCGGTGGGGTGGAGTCGGGTGCAGTGAAGTCCACGGGCCCTGCGCTGTTGCCCAGGTTGTCGGTCGCTTCGACGGTCAGGCTTTCGCCATTGCGTTGTGGCGCGTTGAGGGTGACGTCGAAACGGCCGTCGCCGCCCACGGTGGCAGTGCCCAGCACATTGCCGTCGGCGTCACGCACGGTGACGATGGAGCCGCTTTGACCCTGGCCGGTAAGGTGAATGCCAGCGGTATCGATAGCCAGCCCGGAGGGTTGCAGCGGGCCGTCGGTATCGGGCGCGACGATGTTGGCGGTCGAGGTGTTGCCAGCGGGGTCGCGCAGGACCACGTCCAGTTCCTGGCCGTCGGTCTGCGCTGGGTTCAGGACCACGCTGATCACACCGTCGGCACCGACCTGGGCGTTGCCCAGCACAGTGCCGTCGGCGCTGATGACCTGCACGGTGTTGCCCGGTTCGCCGCGACCGGTGAGCAGGCCGCCATCGGCACTCAGTTGCAGTTCACTGGCTTCATTGGGCGGGGTGATATCGGGCGCGGTGATCTGGGTCGGCAGCGAACTGTTGCCAGCTTCGTCGACCGCGACGACATCCAGTGCTTCCCCGTTGGCCTGTGCCGGGGTCAGGCCGATGGTGAAGCTGCCATCCGGGCCGGCCTGGGTGCTGCCTAGGACATTGCCCTGCGCGTCACGCACTTGCACCTGCGTATCTGCCGGTGCGGTACCGGAAACACTGGAGCCGTCACCGGCCACCACCACGCCGCTCGGGCTTTCGGGCAGCGGTGTATCGGCAACGGTCACGCTGACCCCTGCCGAGGTATTGCCAGCGGCATCGGTCTGCACCAGCACGAGGTTCTCACCTGCGGCCAGCGGTGCCTCCAGGTCAATCACGAAGGTGCCATTTGGCGCCACGGTGCCAGTACCGATGACTGCGCCTTGGGCATCACGCACTTCGACTGTGGCACCAGGCTCACCACGGCCAGACACGGCCAGGCTGCCATCGCCTGCCAGCACGTCAGTGACGATCGCCGGTGCGGTAATGTCCGGGGCCACGTAACTCAGCGGCACCGAGGTATTGCCTGCCGCATCGGTCACGGTGATGGACAAGGTTTCGCCATTGGCCTGGGGCGGGTCGAGGGTCAGGCTGAAGCTGCCATCCGGCTCGGCAATGACGCTACCGATCAGGTTGCCCGAGGCATCTTTGACCTCAATCCGTGCGCCCCCTTCTGCAGTACCGACCAGGCTGTCACCATTACTCAGCACCAGGTCGGTTGGTTGCAGCGGTGCTACCTGGTCGGGCGCCGTCAGCGGGCTAGGTGTAGAGACGTTGCCGGCGGCATCGGTCAGGGTCACTTGCAGGGACGAGCCATCCACCACCGGGGTTGGCAGTTGCACATTGAAGCTGCCATCGGGCTGAACGGTGCCGCTCACCAGCACCTGCCCCTGATCGTTGCGCACCTCCACGGTGGCGCCCGCTTCGCCGCGCCCGGAGACTGTGCGGCCATCGTTACTGATGGCCAGCTCGGTAGCGGGCTCCGGCGGTGTGGTGTCGCCGCCGTTGTCCACGATCGGTGCGGTGACGCTGCCGGCCGTGGAGGCGTTGCCTGCGACATCGGTGGCCGTCACCTGCAACTGCTCGCCTGCCACTTGTGGCGGGGTGAGGCCGATGCTGAAGGCACCGCTGGCCCCCACCACGACACTGCCCAGTACAGTGGTGCCATCGGCGGCCAGCACACGGACGGTGCTGCCTGCTTCGGCGCGGCCGCTGACAACGGTACCGTCGCCACTGATTGCCAGATCGCTTGGCGCCACAGGCGCGGTGATGTCTGGTGCGGCGACCTGCACCGGCAACGACGAGGTGCCGTTGTTGTCGATCGCCACCACGTCCAGCAACTCGCCATTGGCCTGGGCCGGTATAAGCACCACGGTGAAGGTGCCCTCGGCACCCACCACGATGCTACCGACCAGCGTGCCGTTGGCATCATGCACTTCCACGCGGCTACCAGCAGGAGCAGAACCGCTGATGCTGCTGCCATCGGCGGCGACGACCAGTTCGCTCGGGCTGGTCGGGGTGACCACCAGTGGCACGTCGTAGGTCAGCGCTTCAGAGGCGTTGCCGCTCGGGTCGGTCTGTACCAGGCTCAGGCGTTCACCCGGCAGCGCAGCCGGGTCGAGGTCGATCAGGAAAGTACCGTTCGCGGTCACTGTGCCGGTACCGATCAGCGTGCCATTGACATCGCGCACCTCGACGGTAGCACCGGCTTCGCCGCGACCGCCCAAGGTCAGGCCGTCGGCGCCGACGACAATGTTGCTGACTACGGCAGGCACGGTGATGTCCGGGGCCTCGAACTGCAGGGGTGAAGAGACATTGCCGGCGGCATCGATCAGACGGATGTCGAGGATTTCGCCATTGGCCTGGGCCGGCGACAGGGTGATGCTGAAACTGCCGGTTTCAGTGACCAGGCCGGTGCCGAGCAAGTTGCCCAAGGCATCGCGTACCTGCACGGTCGCGCCTGGCTCGCCGTTGCCGCTCAGGGTCACGCCGTCGGCCAAGGCCACGCCGCTCGGTTGGGCCGGGGCCTGCAAGTCCGGGGTAACCACCGACGCCGGGGCAGAAGCATTGCCGCTGGCATCGGTCAGCACCACTTGCAGGTTGCTGCCATCTTTCACCGGTGGGTCAAGGGTGATCTGGAAGGTGCCGTCCGGGTTGACCGAGCCGTTGGCCAGTACATTGCCCTGGGCATCGCGCACCTGCACGCTGGCCCCGGCTTCGCCGCGGCCATTGAGCTGGGCGCCGGCCAGGCCGACTACCAAGTTGGTTGCGGCATCCGGTGGTGTGGTGTCGCCACCGTCGATGTCCGGCGCGGTGATGTCGCCGGCCGTGGAGGTGTTGCCGGCGGCGTCGGTGGCGGTGACTTGTAGTACCTCTCCACTCACCTGCGGCGGGTCGAGGGTGATGCTGAAACTGCCAGTGGCGTCGACCACCACACTACCCAGCACGGTGGTGCCATCGGCGGCCAGCACACGCACGGTGCTGCCCACTTCGGCGCGGCCGGTGACCTCGCTGCCGTTGGCACTGATCGCCAGCTCGCTCGGGGTGACCGGCGGGGTGATGTCTGGCGCAGCGATTTGCACCGGCAGGGACGAAGCGCCGGTGCCATCGATGGCCACCACGTCCAGCAGTTCGCCGTTGGCCTGGGCCGGGTTGAGGATGACGGTGAAGGTGCCACCGGCACCTACCACCACACTGCCGACCAGTGTGCCGTTGGCATCGTGTACTTCCACACGGCTGCCCGTCGGGGCTGTACCAGTGATGCTGGCGCCGTTCGCAGCCACCACCAGGTCGCTTGGGCTGGCTGGGGTCGTGGTTGCCGGGACTTCATATTGCAGGGCTTCAGAGGCGTTGCCGCTCGCATCGGTCTGCACCAGGCTCAATTGCTCGCCCGGTTGCGCGGCTGGGGTGAGGTCGACCAAGAAGGTTCCGTTGGCGCCGACTGTGGCGGTGCCTATGACAGAGCCGTTGGCATCACGTACCTGTACGGTAGCACCGGCCTCGCCACGGCCACTGAGCACCAGGCCATCGGCGCCCACCACGACGTTGCTGACGGCAGCTGGCGGCGTGACGTCCGGTGCAGTGAACGCCAGCGGCGTTGAACTGTTGCCGGCGGCGTCTACCACGCGAATGTCCAGGGCCTCACCATTGGCCTGGGCGGGGAACAGCGTGACGCTGAAGGTGCCGTCTTCGTTGACCAAGCCAGTGCCGATCAGGCTGCCGGTGGCATTGCGCACCTGTACGGTGGCACCGGGCTCGCCGCGGCCGGTAAAGGTCACGCCATCAACCAAGGCCAGCTCGGTTGGCTGCGCTGGGGCCAGCAGGTCTGGCGCGGCGACCGAACCGGGTTGCGAGACATTGCCGGCAGTGTCGGTCAGGGTCACTTGCAGGGTACTGCCATCGGTGATGGCCGGGTTCAAGGTGATGGCGAAGGTACCATCGGGATTGACTGTGCCCGTGGCAACCACGGTGCCTGCGTCATCGCGCACCTGAACGCTGGTACCGGCTTCGCCACGACCGCTGAGTTGGCTGCCGGCAGCACTGATCACCAGGTTGGTCGGGGTCTGCGGTGGCGTTGTGTCGCCGCCATCGATGTCCGGCGCGGTAAGGTTACTGGCGGTGGAGGCGTTGCCTGCCGCATCGGTGGCCGTCACTTGCAGCACTTCGCCGTCTACCTGTGGCGGGTCGAGGGTGATGCTGAAGCTACCGGTAGCGCCAACTACCACGCTACCCAGCACAGTGGTGCCGTCGGCGGCCAGCACGCGTACGGTGTTGCCCGGTTCGGCACGGCCGGTGACCACGCTGCCGTCGGCATTGATCACCAGTTCGGTCGGTGCGGCAGGGGCGGTGATATCCGGTGCGGTGATTTGGGCGGGCAGCGAGGAAACGCCGCTGTCATCAATGGCGACCACGTCCAGCAGTTCGCCATTGGACTGGGCCGGGTCAAGGGTGACGGTGAAGCTGCCGTCGGGGCCCGCCACCACAGTGCCAATCAGCGTGCCGTTGGCGTCATGCACTTCCACACGGGTGCCGGCAGGTGCGGTACCGGTGAGGGTGGTGCCATCAGCATCGATGGCCAGATTGCTCGGGCTGTCGGGCGCGGTGGTCAGTGGTACGTCGTACTCGGTAGCCACCGAAGCATTGCCGCTTGGGTCGGTCTGTACCAGGCTCAACTGCTCGCCCGGCTGTGCGGCTGGGGCAAGGTCGATCAGGAAGGTGCCGTTGGCACCCACGACACCCGTGCCGATCACAGTGCCATTGGCATCGCGCACTTCGACAGTGGCACCTGGTTCGCCGCGACCGCTTAGGGCTAGGCCGTCAGCACCAACTGTAATATTGGTTACTGCGTCAGGCGGTGTGATGTCCGGCGCATCGAATTGCAATGGGGCAGAGCTGTTGCCGGCGGCATCCACCAGACGCACGTCGAGTGCTTCACCATTGGTCTGGGCAGGCGACAGGGTGAGGCTGAACAGGCCGTCGGCACCGACGACGCCGGTGCCAATTAGGTTGCCGGCAGCATCGCGCACTTGCACGGTAGCGCCGGGCTCGCCGCGACCGGTGAAGGTGACGCCATCGGCCAAGGCCAGGTCAGTCGGTTGTGCGGGCGGCAGCAAGTCAGCCGAGGTGACCGAGCCCGGCTGGGATATGTTGCCGGCGACATCGGTGAGGGTGACTTGCAAGGTGCTGCCGTCGTTCACGGCAGGATCCAGGGTGACGGTGAAGGTGCCATCCGCGGCGACGGTGCCGGTCGCGAGGATGTTGCCTGCCGCGTCACGCACCTGCACGGCAGTGCCGGCTTCGCCTCGACCGCTGAGCTGGCTACCGGCAACGCCGATCACCAGATTGGTCGGTGTTTCAGGCGGGGTGGTATCGCCGCCATCAATGTCCGGCGCGGTGACCGAGTTGGCAACGGAAGTGTTGCCAGCCGCATCGGTTGCGGTGGCCTGCAGCACTTCGCCGTCAACTTGTGGCGGATTGAGGTTGAGGCTGAACACGCCGGTCGGGCCGACCAAGGCAGTGCCCAGTTCGCTACCGTCGGCAGCCACGATGCGCACGGTGCTGCCCGGTTCGGCACGGCCGGTGACAACGCTGCCGTCCGCGCTCACGGCCAGTTCGGTCGGTGCGGCAGGGGCGGTGATATCAGGTGCGGTGATCTGGGTAGGCAGCGAGGAAAGGCCGCCGTCATCGATGGCGACCACGTCCAGCAGTTCGCCATTGGACTGGGCCGGGTCAAGGGTGACGGCGAAGCTGCCGTCGGGGCCAGCCACCACAGTGCCAATCAACGTGCCGTTGGCGTCATGCACTTCCACACGGGTGCCGGCAGGTGCGGTACCGCTGATGCTGCTGCCGTCTTCGGCGAACACCAGGTTGCTGGGGCTGGCAGGCGCAGTGGTGACCGGGACTTCGAATTGCAGTGCCGAGGAAGCGTTGCCGCTTGGGTCGGTCTGCACCAGGCTCAACTGCTCGCCTGGCTGTGCGGACGGACTCAGGTCGATCAGGAAGGTGCCGTTGGCACCGACCACACCTGTGCCGATCACAGTGCCATTGGCATCACGCACTTCCACAGTGGCACCTGGTTCGCCGCGACCGCTCAGGGCCAGGCCGTCAGCACCAACTGTAATATTGGTTACTGCCTCAGGTGGGGTGATGTCCGGCGCATCGAATTGCAGTGGCGCAGAAGCGTTGCCGGCGGCATCCACCACGCGAATGTCCAAGGCTTCACCATTGGCCTGGGCGGGGAGCAGCGTGACGCGGAAGGTGCCGTCTTCGTTGACCAAGCCAGTGCCAATCAGGTTGCCGCCGGCATCGCGCACCTGCACGGTAGCACCAGGCTCGCCGCGACCGGTGAAGGTGACGCCATCGGCCAGGGCCAGGTCAGTCGGTTGTGCGGGCGGCAGCAAGTCGGCCGAAGTGACCGAGCCCGGTTGGGATACGTTGCCAGCGGCGTCGGTGAGGGTGACTTGCAGCGTACTGCCATCGGTGATGGCCGGGTTCAAGGTGATCGCGAAGGTACCATCCGGATTGACCGTGCCCGTGGCAACTACGGTGCCTGCGTCATCGCGTACCTGAACGCTGGTACCGGCTTCGCCACGACCGCTGAGTTGGCTGCCGGCAGCACTGATCAACAGGTTGGTCGGGGTCTCCGGTGGCGTTGTGTCGCCGCCATCGATGTCCGGCGCGGTAAGGTTGCTGGCGGTGGAGGCGTTGCCTGCCGCATCGGTGGCCGTCACTTGCAGCACTTCGCCGTCTACCTGTGGCGGGTCGAGGGTGATGCTGAAGCTACCGGTAGCGCCAACTACCACGCTACCCAGCACAGTGGTGCCGTCGGCGGCCAGCACGCGTACGGTGTTGCCCGGTTCGGCACGGCCGGTGACCACGCTGCCGTCGGCATTGATCACCAGTTCGGTCGGTGCGGCAGGGGCGGTGATATCCGGTGCGGTGATTTGGGCGGGCAGCGAGGAAACGCCGCTGTCATCAATGGCGACCACGTCCAGCAGTTCGCCGTTGGCCTGGGCCGGGTCGAGGGTGACGGTGAAGCTACCGTCGGGGCCCGCCACCACAGTGCCAATCAGCGTGCCGTTGGCGTCATGCACTTCCACACGGGTGCCGGCAGGTGCGGTACCGCTGATGCTGCTGCCGTCTTCGGCGAATACCAGGTCGCTGGGGCTGGCAGGCGCAGTGGTGACCGGGACTTCGAATTGCAGTGCCGAGGAAGCGTTGCCGCTTGGGTCGGTCTGCACCAGGCTCAACTGCTCGCCCGGCTGCGCGGCTGGGGCGAGGTCGATCAGGAAGGTGCCGTTGGCACCGACCACACCCGTGCCGATCACGGTGCCATTGGCATCGCGCACTTCCACAGTGGCACCCGGCTCGCCGCGACCGCTCAGGGCCAGGCCGTCAGCACCAACCGTAATATTGGTTACTGCCTCAGGTGGGGTGATGTCCGGCGCATCGAATTGCAGCGGCGCAGAGGCGTTGCCGTCAGCATCCACCAAGCGTACGTCGAGGGCTTCGCCGTTGGCCTGGGCAGGTGACAGGGTGAGGCTGAACAGGCCATCGGCACCGACGACACCGGTGCCAATCAGGTTGCCGGCAGCATCGCGCACTTGCACGGTGGCACCGGGCTCGCCGCGACCGGTGAAGGTGACGCCATCGGCCAAGGCCAGGTCAGTCGGTTGCGCGGGCGGCAGCAGGTCAGCCGAGGTGACCGAGCCCGGCTGGGATACGTTGCCGGCGACATCGGTGAGGGTGACTTGCAAGGTGCTGCCGTCGTTCACGGCAGGATCCAGGGTGACGGTGAAGGTGCCATCCGCGGCGACGGTGCCGGTCACGAGGATGTTGCCTGCCGCGTCACGCACCTGCACGGCAGTGCCGGCTTCGCCTCGACCGCTGAGCTGGCTACCGGCAACGCCGATCACCAGATTGGTCGGTGCTTCAGGCGGGGTGGTATCGCCGCCATCAATGTCCGGCGCGGTGACCGAGTTGGCAACGGAAGTGTTGCCAGCCGCATCGGTTGCGGTGGCCTGCAGCACTTCGCCGTCAACTTGTGGCGGATTGAGGTTGAGGCTGAACACGCCGGTCGGGCCGACCACGGCAGTGCCCAGTTCGGTGCCGTCGGCAGCCACGATGCGCACGGTGCTACCCGGTTCGGCACGGCCGGTGATCACGCTGCCGTCCGCGCTCACGGCCAGTTCGGTTGGTGCGGCAGGGGCGGTGATGTCGGGTGCGGTGATCTGTGCGGGCAGCGAGGAAACGCCGCCGTCATCAATGGCGATCACGTCCAGCAGTTCGCCGTTGGCCTGGGGCGGGTCGAGGGTGACGGTGAAGCTGCCGTCGGGGCCAGCCACCACACTGCCAATCAGGGTGCCGTTGGCGTCATGTACTTCCACACGGGTGCCGGCAGGTGCGGTACCGGTGAGGGTGGTGCCATCAGCATTGATGGCCAGATTGCTCGGGCTATCGGGCGCGGTGGTCAATGGTACGTCGTACTCGGTAGCCACCGAAGCATTGCCGCTTGGGTCGGTCTGCACCAGGCTCAACTGCTCGCCCGGCTGTGCGGCTGGGGCGAGGTCGATCAGGAAGGTGCCGTTGGCACCCACGACACCCGTGCCGATCACGGTGCCATTGGCATCACGCACGTCCACTGTGGCCCCCGGCTCGCCACGACCGCTCAGGGCCAGGCCGTCAGCACCAACTGTAATATTGGTTACTGCCTCAGGTGGGGTGATGTCCGGCGCATCGAATTGCAGTGGCGCCGAGACGTTGCCGGCGGCATCCACCAAGCGCACGTCGAGTGCTTCGCCGTTGGCTTGGGCCGGCGACAGGGTGAGGCTGAACAGGCCGTCGGCACCTACGACACCAGTACCGATGACAGTACCGCCGGCATCGCGCACCTGCACGGTGGCACCGGGCTCGCCGCGACCGGTGAAGGTGACGCCATCGGCCAGGGCCAGGTCAGTCGGTTGTGCTGGCGGCAGCAAGTCGGCCGAGGTGACCGAGCCCGGTTGGGATATGTTGCCGGCGGCATCGGTGAGGGTGACTTGCAAGGTGCTGCCGTCGTTCACGGCAGGGTCCAGGGTGACGGTGAAGGTGCCATCTGCAGCGACGTTGCCAGTCGCGAGGATGTTGCCTGCCGCGTCACGTACCTGCACGGTAGAGCCGGCTTCGCCTCGACCACTGAGCTGGCTGCCGGCAAGGCCGATCACCAAGTCAGTCGGGGCTGCCGGTGGCGTGGTATCGATCCCGTCGATATCCGGTGCGGTGACTGCGCTGCTTGGCGATGTGTTGCCAGCGGCATCGGTCGCCGTGGCCTGCAGCACTTCGCCGTCAACTTGTGGCGGGTTGAGGTTGAGGCTGAACACGCCGGTCGGGCCGACCACGGCAGTGCCCAGTTCGGTGCCGTCGGCAGCCACGATGCGCACGGTGCTGCCCGGTTCGGCGCGGCCGGTGACAACGCTGCCATCCGCGCTGACCGCCAGTTCGGTTGGGGCGGCAGGGGCGGTGATGTCGGGCGCGGTGATCTGGGCGGGCAGCGAGGAAATGCCGCCGTCATCGATGGCGACCACGTCCAGCAGTTCGCCGTTGGCTTGTGCGGGATTCAGCTCGATGCTGAAGCTGCCATCGGCGTTGGCAATGGCACTGCCAATCAGGGTGCCGTTGGCATCATGCACTTCCACACGGGTGCCGGCAGGTGCGGTACCGCTGATGCTGCTGCCGTCTTCGGCGAACACCAGGTTGCTGGGGCTGGCAGGCGCAGTGGTGACCGGGACTTCGAATTGCAGTGCCGAGGAAGCGTTGCCGCTTGGGTCGGTCTGTACCAGGCTCAATTGTTCGCCCGGCTGAGCGGCCGGACTCAGGTCGATCAGGAAGGTGCCGTTGGCACCGACCACACCCGTGCCGATCACGGTGTCACTGGCATCACGCACTTCCACAGTAGCACCGGGTTCGCCGCGACCGCTCAGGGCCAGGCCGTCAGCACCAACTGTAATATTGGTTACTGCCTCAGGTGGGGTGATGTCCGGCGCATCGAATTGCAGTGGCGCCGAGACGTTGCCGGCGGCATCCACCAAGCGCACGTCGAGTGCTTCGCCGTTGGCTTGGGCCGGCGACAGGGTGAGGCTGAACAGGCCGTCGGCACCTACGACACCAGTACCGATGACAGTACCGCCGGCATCGCGCACCTGCACGGTGGCACCGGGCTCGCCGCGACCGGTGAAGGTGACGCCATCGGCCAGGGCCAGGTCAGTCGGTTGTGCTGGCGGCAGCAAGTCGGCCGAGGTGACCGAGCCCGGTTGGGATATGTTGCCGGCGGCATCGGTGAGGGTGACTTGCAAGGTGCTGCCGTCGTTCACGGCAGGGTCCAGGGTGACGGTGAAGGTGCCATCTGCAGCGACGGTGCCAGTCGCGAGGATGTTGCCGGCCGCGTCACGTACCTGCACGGTGGAGCCGGCTTCGCCTCGACCACTGAGCTGGCTGCCGGCAAGGCCGATCACCAAGTCAGTCGGGGCTGCCGGTGGCGTGGTATCGATCCCGTCGATATCCGGTGCGGTGACTGCGCTGCTTGGCGATGTGTTGCCAGCGGCATCGGTCGCCGTGGCCTGCAGCACTTCGCCGTCAACTTGTGGCGGGTTGAGGTTGAGGCTGAACACGCCGGTCGGGCCGACCACGGCAGTGCCCAGTTCGGTGCCGTCGGCAGCCACGATGCGCACGGTGCTGCCCGGTTCGGCGCGGCCGGTGACAACGCTGCCATCCGCGCTGACCGCCAGTTCGGTTGGGGCGGCAGGGGCGGTGATGTCGGGCGCGGTGATCTGGGCGGGCAGCGAGGAAATGCCGCCGTCATCGATGGCGACCACGTCCAGCAGTTCGCCGTTGGCTTGTGCGGGATTCAGCTCGATGCTGAAGCTGCCATCGGCGTTGGCAATGGCACTGCCAATCAGGGTGCCGTTGGCATCATGCACTTCCACACGGGTGCCGGCAGGTGCGGTACCGCTGATGCTGCTGCCGTCTTCGGCGAACACCAGGTTGCTGGGGCTGGCAGGCGCAGTGGTGACCGGGACTTCGAATTGCAGTGCCGAGGAAGCGTTGCCGCTTGGGTCGGTCTGTACCAGGCTCAATTGTTCGCCCGGCTGAGCGGCCGGACTCAGGTCGATCAGGAAGGTGCCGTTGGCACCGACCACACCCGTGCCGATCACGGTGTCACTGGCATCACGCACTTCCACAGTAGCACCGGGTTCGCCGCGACCGCTCAGGGCCAGGCCGTCAGCACCAACTGTAATATTGGTTACTGCCTCAGGTGGGGTGATGTCCGGCGCATCGAATTGCAGTGGCGCCGAGACGTTGCCGGCGGCATCCACCAAGCGCACGTCGAGTGCTTCGCCGTTGGCTTGGGCCGGCGACAGGGTGAGGCTGAACAGGCCGTCGGCACCTACGACACCAGTACCGATGACAGTACCGCCGGCATCGCGCACCTGCACGGTGGCACCGGGCTCGCCGCGACCGGTGAAGGTGACGCCATCGGCCAGGGCCAGGTCAGTCGGTTGTGCTGGCGGCAGCAAGTCGGCCGAGGTGACCGAGCCCGGTTGGGATATGTTGCCGGCGGCATCGGTGAGGGTGACTTGCAAGGTGCTGCCGTCGTTCACGGCAGGGTCCAGGGTGACGGTGAAGGTGCCATCTGCAGCGACGGTGCCAGTCGCGAGGATGTTGCCGGCCGCGTCACGTACCTGCACGGTGGAGCCGGCTTCGCCTCGACCGCTGAGCTGGCTGCCGGCAAGGCCGATCACCAGATTGGTCGGTGCTTCAGGCGGGGTGGTATCGCCGCCATCGATGTCCGGTGCGGTGACCGAGCTGGTAACGGAAGTGTTGCCAGCGGCATCGGTTGCGGTGGCCTGCAGCACTTCGCCGTCAACTTGTGGCGGATTGAGGTTGAGGCTGAACACGCCGGTCGGGCCGACCACGGCAGTGCCCAGTTCGGTGCCGTCGGCAGCCACGATGCGCACGGTGCTGCCCGGCTCGGCGCGGCCGGTGATAACGCTGCCGTCCGCGCTCACGGCCAGTTCGGTTGGTGCGGCAGGGGCGGTGATGTCGGGTGCGGTGATCTGTGCGGGCAGCGAGGAAACGCCGCTGTCATCAATGGCGACCACGTCCAGCAGTTCGCCGTTGGCCTGGGCCGGGTCGAGGGTAACGGTGAAGCTGCCGTCGGGGCCCGCCACCACACTGCCAATCAGCGTGCCGTTGGCGTCATGCACTTCCACACGGGTGCCGGCAGGTGCGGTACCGCTGATGCTGCTGCCGTCTTCGGCGAATACCAGGTCGCTGGGGCTGGCAGGCGCAGTGGTGACCGGGACTTCGAATTGCAGTGCCGAGGAAGCGTTGCCGCTTGGGTCGGTCTGTACCAGGCTCAACTGCTCGCCCGGCTGCGCGGCTGGGGCGAGGTCGATCAGGAAGGTGCCGTTGGCACCGACCACACCCGTGCCGATCACGGTGCCATTGGCATCGCGCACTTCGACAGTGGCACCCGGCTCGCCGCGACCGCTCAGGGCCAGGCCGTCAGCACCAACCGTAATATTGGTTACTGCCTCAGGTGGGGTGATGTCCGGCGCATCGAATTGCAGTGGCGCCGAGGCGTTGCCGGCGGCATCCACCAGACGCACATCGAGCGCTTCACCATTGGCCTGGGCAGGCGACAAGGTGAGGCTGAACAGGCCGTCGGCACCGACGACACCGGTGCCAATCAGGTTGCCGGCAGCATCGCGCACTTGCACGGTGGCACCGGGCTCACCTCGACCGGTGAAGGTGACACCATCGGTCAGTGCCAGGTCAGTCGGTTGTGCTGGCGGCAGCAAGTCGGCCGAAGTGACCGAGCCCGGCTGGGATACGTTGCCGGCGGCATCGGTGAGGGTGACTTGCAAGGTGCTGCCGTCGTTCACGGCAGGGGCCAGGGCGATGACGAAGGTGCCATCTGCAGCGACGGTGCCAGTCGCGAGGATGTTGCCGGCCGCGTCACGTACCTGCACGGTGGAGCCGGCTTCGCCTCGACCGCTGAGCTGGCTGCCGGCAAGGCCGATCACCAGATTGGTCGGTGCTTCAGGCGGGGTGGTATCGCCGCCATCGATGTCCGGTGCGGTGACCGAGCTGGTAACGGAAGTGTTGCCAGCGGCATCGGTCGCCGTGGCCTGCAGCACTTCGCCGTCAACTTGTGGCGGATTGAGGTTGAGGCTGAACACGCCGGTCGGGCCGACCACGGTAGAGCCCAATTCGGTGCCGTCGGCAGCCACGATGCGCACGGTACTGCCCGGTTCGGCACGGCCGGTGATAACGCTGCCGTCCGCGCTCACCGCCAGTTCGGTTGGGGCGGCAGGGGCGGTGATGTCGGGGGCGGTGATCTGTGCGGGCAGCGAGGAAACGCCGCCGTCATCGATGGCGACCACGTCCAGCAGTTCGCCGTTGGCTTGTGCGGGATTCAGTTCGATGCTGAAGCTGCCATCGGCGTTGGCAATGGCACTGCCAATCAGCGTGCCGTTGGCGTCATGCACTTCCACACGGGTGCCGGCAGGTGCGGTACCGGTGAGGGTGGTGCCATCAGCATTGATGGCCAGATTGCTCGGGCTGTCGGGCGCGGTGGTCAGTGGTACGTCGTACTCGGTAGCCACCGAAGCATTACCGCTTGGGTCGGTCTGCACCAGGCTCAACTGCTCGCCTGGCTGAGCGGCCGGATTCAGGTCAATCAGGAAGGTGCCGTTGGCACCCACGACACCCGTGCCGATCACGGTGCCATTGGCATCACGCACTTCGACAGTGGCACCCGGTTCGCCGCGACCGCTCAGGGCCGTGCCACCTGGGCCGACCAGAATGTCGGTGACCGCCTCGGGCGGTGTGATATCCGGGGCTGTGAACTCCAGCGGTATCGAACTGTTGCCGGCGGCATCCACCAGACGCACGTCGAGTGCTTCACCATTTGTCTGGGCAGGCGACAGGGTGAGGCTGAACAGGCCGTCGGCACCGACGACACCGGTGCCAATCAGGTTGCCGGCAGCATCGCGCACTTGCACGGTAGCGCCGGGCTCGCCGCGACCGGTGAAGGTGACGCCATCGGCCAAGGCCAGGTCAGTCGGTTGTGCAGGCGGCAGCAAGTCGGCCGAGGTGACCGAGCCCGGTTGGGATACGTTGCCGGCGGCATCGGTGAGGGTGACTTGCAAGGTGCTGCCGTCGTTCACGGCAGGGTCCAGGGTGACGGTGAAGGTGCCATCTGCAGCGACAGTGCCGGTCGCGAGGATGTTGCCTGCCGCGTCACGTACCTGCACGGTGGAGCCGGCTTCGCCTCGACCGCTGAGCTGGCTACCGGCAAGACCGATTACCAAGTCAGTCGGGGCTGCGGGTGGCGTGGTATCGATCCCGTCGATATCCGGTGCGGTGACTGCGCTGCTTGGCGATGTGTTGCCAGCGGCATCGGTCGCGGTGGCCTGCAGCACTTCGCCGTCAACTTGTGGCGGGTTGAGGTTGAGGCTGAACACGCCGGTCGGGCCGACCACGGCAGTGCCCAGTTCGGTGCCGTCGGCAGCCACGATGCGCACGGTGCTGCCCGGCTCGGCGCGGCCGGTGATAACGCTGCCGTCCGCGCTCACGGCCAGTTCGGTCGGTGCGGCAGGGGCGGTGACATCCGGTGCGGTGATCTGTGCGGGCAGCGAGGAAACGCCGCCGTCATCGATGGCCACCACGTCCAGCAGTTCGCCGTTGGCTTGTGCGGGATTCAGTTCGATGCTGAAGCTGCCATCGGCGCTGGCAATGGCACTGCCAATCAACGTGCCGTTGGCATCATGCACTTCCACACGGGTGCCGGCAGGTGCGGTACCGGTGAGGGTGGTGCCATCAGCATTGATGGCCAGATTGCTCGGGCTGTCGGGCGCGGTGGTCAGTGGTACGTCGTACTCGGTAGCCACCGAAGCATTACCGCTTGGGTCGGTCTGCACCAGGCTCAACTGCTCGCCTGGCTGTGCGGCCGGATTCAGGTCGATCAGGAAGGTGCCGTTGGCACCGACCACACCTGTGCCGATCACAGTGCCATTGGCATCACGCACTTCCACAGTGGCACCTGGTTCGCCGCGACCGCTCAGGGCCAGGCCGTCAGCACCAACTGAAATATTGGTTACTGCCTCAGGCGGTGTGATGTCCGGCGCATCGAATTGCAGTGGCGCCGAGGCGTTGCCGGCGGCATCCACCACGCGAATGTCCAGGGCTTCACCATTGGCCTGGGCGGGTAGCAGCGTGACGCTGAAGGTGCCGTCTTCGTTGACCAAGCCAGTGCCAATCAGGTTGCCGGCAGCATCGCGCACCTGCACGGTAGCACCAGGCTCACCGCGACCGGTGAAGGTGACGCCATCGGCCAAGGCTAGGTCAGTCGGTTGCGCGGGCGGCAGCAAGTCGGCCGAGGTGACCGAGCCCGGTTGGGATACGTTGCCGGCAGCGTCGGTGAGGGTGACTTGCAAGGTGCTGCCGTCGTTCACGGCAGGGTCCAGGGCGATGACGAAGGTGCCATCTGCAGCGACGGTGCCAGTCGCGAGGATGTTGCCTGCCGCGTCACGTACCTGCACGGTAGAGCCGGCTTCGCCTCGACCGCTGAGCTGGCTACCGGCAAGACCGATTACCAAGTCAGTCGGGGCTGCGGGTGGCGTGGTATCGATCCCGTCGATATCCGGTGCGGTGACTGCGCTGCTTGGCGATGTGTTGCCAGCGGCATCGGTCGCGGTGGCCTGCAGCACTTCGCCGTCAACTTGTGGCGGGTTGAGGTTGAGGCTGAACACGCCGGTCGGGCCGACCACGGCAGTGCCCAGTTCGGTGCCATCGGCAGCCACGATGCGCACGGTGCTGCCCGGTTCGGCACGGCCGGTGACAACGCTGCCGTCCGCGCTCACGGCCAGTTCGGTCGGTGCGGCAGGGGCGGTGACATCCGGTGCGGTGATCTGTGCGGGCAGCGAGGAAACGCCGCCGTCATCGATGGCCACCACGTCCAGCAGTTCGCCGTTGGCTTGTGCGGGATTCAGTTCGATGCTGAAGCTGCCATCTGCGTTGGCAATGGCACTGCCAATCAGCGTGCCGTTGGCGTCATGCACCTCCACACGGGTGCCGGCCGGTGCGGTACCGGTGAGGGTGGTGCCATCAGCATTGATGGCCAGATTGCTCGGGCTGTCGGGCGCGGTGGTCAGTGGTACGTCGTACTCGGTAGCCACCGAAGCATTACCGCTTGGGTCGGTCTGCACCAGGCTCAACTGCTCGCCTGGCTGTGCGGCCGGATTCAGGTCGATCAGGAAGGTGCCGTTGGCACCGACCACACCTGTGCCGATCACAGTGCCATTGGCATCACGCACTTCCACAGTGGCACCTGGTTCGCCGCGACCGCTCAGGGCCGTGCCACCTGGGCCGACCAGAATGTCGGTGACCGCCTCGGGCGGTGTGATATCCGGGGCTGTGAACTCCAGCGGTATCGAACTGTTGCCGGCGGCATCCACCAGACGCACGTCGAGTGCTTCACCATTTGTCTGGGCAGGCGACAGGGTGAGGCTGAACAGGCCGTCGGCACCGACGACACCGGTGCCAATCAGGTTGCCGGCAGCATCGTGCACCTGCACGGTAGCACCAGGCTCACCGCGTCCGGTGAAAGTGACGCCATCGGCCAAGGCCAGGTCAGTCGGTTGTTCAGGGGCTGTGGTATCTGGGTTGTCGACGTCCGGCGCCGTGATGCTAGCAACTGGCGAGATATTGCCAGCCGCGTCTGCGGCGCTGATCTCCAGGGCCTGGCCGTCGATTTGTGGCGGTTGCAGAGTGATGCTGAACTGGCCGTCCGCACCGGCCACCGCAGTGCCCAGCAATACGCCACCTGCGCCTCGCACGGAAACCGTCGAGCCGGGCTCGGCACGACCGGTGAGGGTGTTACCTTGCTCATTGATAGCCAGGTCGGTCGGCGCCAGTGGTGCAGTTGCGTCCGGCGCAGTGACAGTGCCAGGCGCCGAGACATTACCGGCGGCGTCGGTCAGGGTGACATCAAGGTTTTCGCTGTTGATCTGCGGCGCATTCAGCGTCACGTTGAAACTGCCGTCGGCACCCACTGTGCCGCTGCCGATCAGGTTGCCGGCGGCGTCGCGGATGTTCACCGTGGTGCCTGCTTCGCCACGGCCGGTCAGACGCAAGCCATCCGGTGAAACCAGCAGGTCGATCGGCGTGGCCGGTGCGCTGGTGTCGGGGTCGGAACCGCCGCTGCTGCTGCTGCTGCTGCCGCCGCCGTTGTTCGCCGCCGCCGCTGCGCCGCCCACGCCGAGCAGGCTGAGCCCGGCTATCGCCCACGTTGGCATGGCGCTACCGGCGGTGCCAATACCTGCGACCAGTTCGTCCAACGAGGCCACGTCTTCAAAGGTGAAGCCGGTGAACGCTGCTGCATCGTACTGGGCATGCCACAGGGTGCCATCGTCGCCAACGAAGACCATATCGCTGCCGACCCCGGCCTGGTCTACGGCGAAGAAGTTACCGATGGTGACCTTTTCGCCTGACTTCAGGGTGATGATCAGGTCCTGCCCGCGCTGGGTGACCGTGGCCACTTTGTCTGGAGATACCGGTACCTGCACGACGCTTGGTGCTTTGAGATTGATATTGCCCCAGGCGCTCTGAGTGGCGACTTCGGATTGCTTATCGGCGACGACGATGTTGTCCATGGATGCTCCCTGCTGATATCCGGATCCCCCAGCCCGAGTGTTCGGGCCACAACCGGCGTAACAGAGCCCTTTCAGGGGTTTTACGCACAGCTTCGACCAGGCAGTCGACAAACGGGTGGTTAGGGAGATATAGCAGCCGGTGGGGAAGCAACCAGATGGCTTTCTGGGTTAATCCTTTGGTAGAAAAGCCTCAGCGAAGCCCTAGCCTGCGGGCCAAACGGCTCAGGTTTGCGCGGTCCAGACCGAGTTCGCGGGCCGCTGCTGCCCAGTTGTCCTGATGCCGCTGCAGGCAGGCTTCGATCACCTGTCGCTGGTAAATATCGACGGCTTCACGCAAGCCGCCTTCAGGCGTGGTGACCACTTGCAGCGGTGCAGCAGGGGAGGGCAGCGTGCCTGGCGTGGTTGCCGACACACGCAGGTCCAGGTCGATGGCTTCGAGGGTGAGGATACGTGGCCGATCAGGGTGCTGGCCCAGCGCCTTGAGTGCCGAGCGGCCGATCAGGTGTTCCAGTTCGCGCACGTTGCCTGGCCAGTCGTAGGCGATCAACGCGGCTTGGGCCTCATGGCTCAGGCGCAGGCTGTTCAGGCCCAGCCGTGAACGGTTCTGTTCGAGGAAGTAGCCCGCCAATAGCAGCACGTCTCGCCCACGTTCGCGCAAAGGTGGCACGTGCAGCGGGTAAACGCTGAGGCGGTGATAGAAGTCGGCGCGAAAGTTGCCCGTACGCACCTCGGCAGCGAGGTCGCGGTTGGTAGCGGCGATCAGGCGCACGTCCACCCGGTGCTCGCGGTCCGAACCCAGGCGCTGCAGCTGACCGCTTTGCAGCACGCGTAGCAGTTTCGCCTGCACTGTCAGCGGCAGTTCGCCCACTTCGTCGAGGAACAGCGTGCCGCCGTTGGCCAGTTCGAACTTGCCGCGGCGCTCGCCATGCGCGCCGGTGAAGGCGCCGCGCACATGACCGAACAGTTCGCTTTCCACCAAGGTGTCGGGCAGGGCGGCGCAGTTGAGGCTGACCAGCGGCTTGTCGGCGCGGTTACTGGCCTGGTGCAGGGCCTGGGCAACCAGCTCCTTGCCAACCCCGGTTTCGCCGGTGATCAGCACGGTCAGGTCGCTGCTGCCGACCAGACGAATTTCCTCCACCAGGCGTTTGTGCGCGGGGCTCTGGCCAATCAGCTCTCTATCCTGGCCGCTGGCCTGACGGTAGAGCTCGGCGCGATGGTGTTCGTCTTCGGCGCGCAGGGCCAGGTGCTCGATACGCTCGGCCACGGTAACGGTGGCGGCAGCCAGGCTGGCAAAGGCCTGCAGGGCATCCAGCTCCAGGCTCTGGAACTGCCCGGGGGTGAGGGCGTCGAGGGTGACCAGGCCCCATGGGCGCTCATCGACCATCAACGGGCAGCCCATGCAGTCGTGCACTTCAAGGTCGGCATCGGGGGCATTGACCAAACCATCGTAGGGGTCGGGTAGTTCGGAGTCGCTGGCGAAACGGGTGGGTTCCGGGCGGCTGAGCAGTATCTGGAAACGCGGGTGCTCGCTGACCCGAAAGCGCCGGCCGAGGGTGTCGGGGCTAAGGCCATCCACTGCCAGCGGCACCAGCCATTCACCATCCAGTCGCAGCAGTGCTGCAGCATCGCACGGCAGCAGGCCGCGCATGGCTTGCAACAGGCGGCGGTAGCGTTCCTGGTCGGGCAAATCGCGGGACAGGTCGCTGACCAGAGGCAGCAGGGTGGTGAGCAGTGGTTTTGTAGTCATATAGACTCCTATGGGTCGATATGACTATACGCAGGGGTGGGTCGTTTTGACATGACCTGCATCAAACCCCTGATTTTGCTGGCGATAAAAGTTGGCACGATTGCTGTAATGGCAGGGGCAGTCATTTGAAGCCACAGGCTCAGGAGTCGTTGCAATGCTCAATGCCGAACAACGTGCAATCATCAAGGCCACTGTACCTCTGCTGGAAAGCGGCGGCGAAGCGCTGACCACCCACTTCTACAAGATGATGCTCAGCGAATACCCCGAGGTACGGCCGCTGTTCAACCAGGCCCACCAGGCCAGTGGCGATCAGCCGCGTGCGCTGGCTAACGGCGTGTTGATGTATGCCCGCCATATCGACCAGCTGGAGCAACTGGGCGGCCTGGTCGGGCAGATCATCAACAAGCATGTTGCCCTGCAGATTCTGCCGGAGCACTACCCGATTGTCGGAAGCTGCCTGCTGCGCGCCATCGAGGAAGTGCTGGGCAAGGACATTGCCACCCCTGCGGTGATCGACGCGTGGGGCGCGGCCTATGGCCAGCTGGCCGACATTCTGATTGGCGCTGAAGAAAACCTCTATAAAGAGAAGGAAGAGGCCGAGGGTGGCTGGCGCGGTACCCGTGAATTCCGCCTGGTACGCCGCGAGCAGGAAAGCAGCGAGATCGTTTCGTTCTACTTCGCCCCGGTGGATGGCATGCCGGTGCTCAAGGCAGAACCTGGCCAGTACATCGGTCTGAAACTTGACATTGACGGTGCCGAGCAGCGCCGCAACTATTCCCTGTCGGCGCTGTGCGACGGCAAGGAATACCGCATTAGCGTCAAGCGCGAGGCGGGCGGCAAGGTCTCCAACTACCTGCACGATGAGCTGGTGGTGGGCGATACCCTGAAACTGTTCCCGCCTGCGGGTGACTTCACCCTGGCAGCCAGCGACAAGCCGCTGGTGCTGATCAGCGGAGGGGTGGGCATTACCCCGACCCTGGCGATGCTGCAGGCAGCACTGCAAACCCGGCGCGAGGTGCATTTCATCCACTGTGCGCGTAACGGCGCGGTGCATGCCTTCCGGGACTGGATCGATGGCCTGGCGGCGCGCCATCCACAGCTCAAGCGCTTCTACTGCTATGCCGAGCCGGAAGGTGGCGCTGCGGCCGACGCCGTGGGTTTGCTCAGTGAAGACCTGCTTGCCGAGTGGCTGCCGCAGGAGCGTGACGTGGACGCCTACTTCCTCGGGCCCAAGGGCTTCATGGCGGCGGTCAAACGCCAGCTGAAGGGCCTGGGGGTGCCGGAGCAGCAGAGCCGCTACGAGTTCTTCGGGCCGGCGGCAGCGCTGGAGTGATATAGCGCCTGTGCCGGCCTCTTCGCGGGCACGCCCGCTCCCACAGGTATTGCACCGGTCTTGAATGGGGTGCCGTCTCTGTAGGAGCGGGTTTACCCGCGAAGGGGCCGGTACAGGCTTATAAAGTACTCGTCCCCCCGCTGCAGCACACCTTTCTGCCTATATATAAAGGAAAGATGAAACCGGGCGCTGCGCTTTCATCCTTAATCATCCTTTAATCACGGTATCCTTCACTCCCGGGTGTCGAGGGGCTTGCCCCTGCGCGGCACCTGGGCAGCCGTTTTTTTGCCGCCCGGCGTTGAACCGACGTCGTTGCGGCCGGTCTCAGTCACACTGGATAGCCCTGCGCAGTGCTTCCGCGACGCTCCCTCGGCATGCTCACAGGCCATGCCCAGCGTGTAGACTTGCGCCCAGGCAGGCGGACCACGCTGCCACTATCCATCGAAGGAACCGGCAATGAACGAACAAACATCGCGCCTGAATCGGGAACGGCGCTTTCTGGTGCTGTTGGGGCTGATCTGCCTTTCACTGATCGGCGGCGCCCTCTACATGCAGGTGGTGCTAGGCGAGGCACCTTGCCCGTTGTGCATCCTGCAGCGTTATGCGTTGCTGTTCATTGCCGTGTTTGCCTTCATCGCTGCGGCGATGCCTGGGCGCCGCAGCCTGACCTTCTTCGAGGCATTGGTGGTGCTCAGTGCAATTGGCGGAATCGTTGCGGCTGGCAACCATGTGTATATACTCGCCAACCCCATGGTCAGTTGCGGTATCGATACCCTGCAGCCGATCGTGGATGACCTGCCACTGGCAAAGCTGTGGCCACTGGCGTTTCAGGTCGACGGCTTCTGCAGCACGCCGTATCCGCCGATCCTCGGCCTGTCGCTGGCGCAATGGGCACTTGTGGCGTTCGTGCTGACCGCCGTCCTCGTCCCGCTCGGTATCTACCGCAATCGACGCCAGGCTTAGACAAAAGTCCCGAATTGCATGGGGTCTTTTGCACCGCATGAGAAGAGGGAAAAGTTGCGCACCGCTTGATCCAGATCAACCCACAGGCCTTGCAGAATGCGGCTTTGAGGCCTAGCAAGCGGGGTGCGACAAACTGTCGCGAAGTTGAATTATTGAGCAGCATTGTTACGGATTCTGTAAAAGACTGTTGCTCAATAAGTCATAGTCAAGGGTTGGCGACCTATCTACAATCGCCCCCAATTTCCGTTCGGCACTGCTTGCGAGTCGCAGGATTGAAGGAAGCCCCAGCGCTCCTTTTTGCTGACTTCGTCAAGTTTCGCCCAACGGCGATACCGGGCGGACACCCCTCCGCGTTTTCCCGCACCAAATGGACTTGGTCTGAAGTACAGGCCTGTTGCCTACGAAACCATAAGCACCGCTAACCCGCTTGAAGCCAAGGTCCTGCAGTCGGACCCCAGGCAGGAGCGAGTACGGGCGCGAAATGCCTCACTTGGCAGGACGAAGTGTTGGCTACCAAAACACAAATTGCATTGAAGCAAGCTGATCTAGAGGTCGTGAGATGAGTAAAAAGCGTTACCCCAGACTGTTTGGCATATTGCCCTTTTTAGGCATGCTTTTACTCAGTGGGTGCAACTGGACCCTGCTCGACCCGAAGGGCCAGGTCGGCATTGAGCAAAAGAACCTGATCCTGATCGCTACCGGCCTGATGCTGCTGGTGGTAATCCCTGTGATCATCATGACCCTGGCGTTCGCCTGGAAGTACCGTGCTTCCAACAAGGCAGCCACTTACACCCCTGACTGGTCGCACTCGACCAAGATCGAGGCCGCGGTATGGATCATCCCGATCCTGATCATCATCGCCCTGGGTTACGTCACCTACCACTCCACCCACAAGCTGGACCCTTATCGTCCGCTGGATTCGGACGTTAAGCCGATTCAGATCGACGTGGTCGCGCTGGACTGGAAGTGGCTGTTCATCTACCCGGAGCAGGGCATTGCCACGGTCAACAAGATCGTCTTCCCGGCTAACACTCCGGTCAACTTCCGCGTCACTTCCGACGCCGTGATGAACTCGTTCTTCATCCCGGGCCTGGGCGGCCAGATCTACGCCATGGCCGGCATGACCACCAAGCTGCACCTGATCGCCAACGAAAATGGCGAGTTCGACGGTATCAGCGCCAACTACAGCGGTGCTGGCTTCACCGGCATGAAATTCAAGGCTACTGCCACCTCTCAGGAAGACTTCGACAAGTGGGTCGCTGAGGTCAAGCAGTCGCCGAAGAAGCTGGACAAGGCCGAATACGACGCCTTGGCCAAACCAAGCGAAAACAACCCGGTCGCGCTGTATAGCGAGGCTTCGCCTGAGCAGTTCCAGCTGATCGTCGACAAGTACGAAGGCATGAACCGCGGTCGTAGCCACGAAGAAGCAGGCAGCAAAGATCTGGCCACAACCAAGGGTGTGGAATCGAGTATGCAACCAGCTGCCGGTGCAGAGGAGTAAGAGATGTTCGGTAAATTAAGCCTGGAGGCGATACCCTATCACGAGCCGATAGTCATGGTGACGCTTGCCATGATCGCGCTCGGCGGTATCGCTGTCGTCGGTCTTATCACCTATTTCCGCAAGTGGACCTACTTGTGGAGCGAGTGGCTGACTACTGTCGACCACAAAAAGATCGGCGTGATGTACATCATCGTCGCGATGGTCATGCTGCTGCGTGGCTTTGCCGACGCCATCATGATGCGTACCCAGCTGGCTGCCGCAACCGGCGGCTCCGAAGGCTATCTGCCGCCTGAACACTATGACCAGATCTTCACCGCTCACGGTGTGATCATGATCATCTTCATGGCGATGCCGTTCTTCACCGGCCTGATGAACCTGGCGGTTCCTCTGCAGATCGGTGCACGTGACGTTGCCTTCCCGTTCCTGAACTCCCTGAGCTTCTACCTGCTGCTGGCAGGCGTGCTGCTGGTCAACATCTCGCTGGGCGTTGGTGAATTCGCCAAGACCGGCTGGGTTGCCTATCCGCCGCTCGCGGGCATTCAGTACAGCCCTGGGGTGGGTGTCGACTACTACATCTGGGCGCTACAGCTATCCGGATTGGGTACGACGCTTACCGGCGTGAACTTCCTCGTCACCGTGATGAAGATGCGCGCACCTGGCATGAAACTGATGGACATGCCGATCTTCACCTGGACCTGCACCTGGGCCAACGTACTGATCGTCGCTTCGTTCCCGATCCTGACTGCTGCACTCGCTCTGCTGACTGTTGACCGTTATCTGGACTTCCACATCTTCACCAACGAGCTTGGTGGGAACCCGATGATGTACGTCAACCTGTTCTGGGCGTGGGGTCACCCTGAGGTTTACATCCTGATCCTGCCGGCCTTCGGCGTGTTCTCGGAAGTCACTTCGACGTTCTCTGGCAAACGCCTGTTCGGCCACCACTCGATGATTTACGCATCGGGCGCGATCGCCATCCTCGGCTTTGCTGTATGGCTGCACCACTTCTTCACCATGGGTGCCGGCGCCAGCGTCAACACCTTCTTCGGCCTGGCGACGATGCTGATCTCCATTCCGACCGGTGTGAAGCTGTTCAACTGGCTGTTCACCATGTACCAAGGCCGTGTGCGCTTCACCGCACCGATGCTCTGGACCCTGGGCTTCATGGTCACCTTCTCCATCGGTGGCATGACCGGCGTACTGCTGGCCGTTCCGGGTGCTGACTTCGTCCTGCACAACAGCCTGTTCGTAATTGCGCACTTCCACAACGTGATCATCGGTGGCGCGGTATTCGGCTACATCGCCGGTTTCGCCTTCTGGTTCCCGAAAGCCTTCGGCTTCACCCTGAACGAGAAGTGGGGCAAAGCTGCCTTCTGGTTCTGGCTGTCGGGCTTCTACGTTGCGTTCATGCCGCTGTACGCCCTGGGCTTCATGGGCATGACCCGTCGTCTGAACCACTCCGACAACCCACTGTGGGAACCCTACCTGTACGTAGCCGTTGTCGGCGCCGTGCTGATCCTGTTCGGTATCGCTTGCCAGCTGATCCAGATCTTCGTTTCGGTCCGCGACCGCAACCAGAACCTGGACGTGACCGGCGACCCATGGGGCGGCCGTACCCTGGAATGGTCGACTTCTTCGCCACCTCCGTTCTACAACTTCGCTCACATGCCTGAGAAAGTTGGCCTGGACTGCTGGCACGAAGCCAAGGAAGCGGGCGTTGCGTACAAGGCCCCGGCCAAGTACGAAGCCATCCACATGCCGAGCAACACTGCTACCGGTCTGTTCATGGGCCTGTTCCTGACCGTCTTCGGCTTCGCCTTCATCTGGCACATCTGGTGGCTGGTGGGCGCGAGCCTGGTTGCAACCATCGCTGTCTTCGTTCGCCACGCTGCACGTGACGACCAGGGCTACATGGTTCCGGCCGAAGAAGTGGCGCGCATCGAAGGCGAGCGTATGAAAGCGCTGGCCAAAGCAGGTGCTCTGCCTGCCGGCGCACGTGTCGAATCGTTTGAGCGGGTGTAATCAATGTCCAGTCAAGTAATGCACGGCGGCGCTGCTCATGGTCACGACCATGGGCATGACGACCACCACCACGACTCGGGCCAGATGACCGTACTGGGCTTCTGGCTGTACCTGATGACCGACTGCATCCTGTTTGCGTCGCTCTTCGCCACCTACGCGGTGCTGTCCGGCAGTTTTGCCGGCGGCCCGTCGGGTCATGACATCTTCCAGCTCGATTTCGTAGCTGTTGAAACGCTGTTCCTGCTGCTGTCCTCGATCACCTTCGGCTTCGCCATGCTGAAGATGTTCGATGGCAAGAAAGCGGGCGTACTGGGCTGGTTGGCTGTGACCTTCCTGTTCGGTGCAGGCTTCATCGCGATGGAAATCTATGAGTTCCATCACCTGATCAGCGAGGGCTTCGGCCCGCAGCGCAGTGGCTTCCTGTCGGGCTTCTTCGCCCTGGTAGGTACCCACGGTCTGCACGTGACTGCTGGTCTGATCTGGATGGCAATCATGATGTACCAGATCAACAAGCACGGCATCACGCCGACCGCCAAGACCCGCATGAGCTGCCTGAGCCTGTTCTGGCACTTCCTGGACGTGGTCTGGATCTGCGTATTCACCGTCGTTTACCTGCTGGGGGTTCTGTAATGGCTAACGCACACGACACTCATCACGAAGGTAATCACGGCAGCGTCAAGTCGTACATGATCGGTTTTGTACTGTCGATCATCCTGACTGCGATCCCGTTCGGCCTGGCCATGACTGCCAGCCTGCCGAAGAACCTGACCGTTCTGATCATTGTTGCCATGGCCGTGATCCAGGTAGTTGTTCACCTGGTTTACTTCCTGCACATGGACCGCTCGAAAGAGCAACGCAACAACGTTTCGACGTTCCTGTTCACCACCCTGGTGATCGCTCTGCTTGTCGGCCTGTCGCTGTGGATCATGTTCAGCATCCACTTCGAAATGTTGGCCAAGTGAGGTAAGACTGCATGTCCGTTAAGCACTTTATCCAAATCACCAAACCGGGGATCATTTTCGGTAACGTGCTTTCCGTGGCAGGCGGTTTCTTCCTTGCCTCGAAGGGCCATGTGGATTTCGCCCTGTTCCTGGCGGTGGTGATCGGTACTTCGCTGGTGGTTGCGTCCGGATGCGTGTTCAACAACTGCATCGACCGTGACATCGACCATAAGATGGAGCGCACCAAGAACCGTGTCATGGTTCAGGGCGGCATGTCGCTGCCCCTCGCGCTGATCTACGCCACCCTGCTCGGGGTGGCGGGTTTCAGCCTGCTGTATGTCCAGGCCAACCCGCTGTCTGCGTTCTGCGCACTGATTGGCTTTGTCGTCTACGTCGGCTTCTACAGCCTGTGGCTGAAGCGTAAATCGGTGCACGGCACCTTGGTCGGCAGCCTGTCGGGTGCCATGCCTCCGGTGATCGGCTACTGCGCCGTGAGCAACAGCTTCGACCTGGCTGCGGTAACCCTGCTGGTGATGTTCAGCCTTTGGCAGATGCCGCACAGCTTTGCCATCGCGATCTTCCGCTTCAAGGATTACAGCGCTGCCAACATTCCGGTCCTGCCGGTGGCACGTGGCATCCTCGCGGCGAAAAAGCAGATCGTGCTGTACGTGCTGGCCTTCGTGCTCGCCACCCTGATGCTTACCCTCGGCGGTTACGCCGGCCTCGGCTACCTGGCCGTGGCTGCTGCCATGGGCCTGTACTGGCTGTACATGGCCTGGGGTGGTTACAAGGCCGAGGACGACAGCAAGTGGGCCCGCAAGGTGTTCGGCTTCTCCATCCTCACCGTCACTGCCCTGAGCGTGATGATGGGTGTGGACAGCCAGACTGCTGCGGATGTGCTGATGACCTACGCACGCTGAAACTGCTGCCTGTTTCACGAAAGCCCCGGCCTCTGTGCCGGGGTTTTTTTTGGGTATTTTTCCTGTGCCGGCCTCTTCGCGGGTAAACCCGCTCCTGCAAGGTTCCTGTAGGAGCGGGTTTACCCGCGAAGAGGCCGGCACAGGAAAATATAAATCTCTGATTTTCAAACAATAGATCTGAAAAGTTCTAACAAAACAGGAAATTATCCTTTACAAGGATCCTGTTCCGGCACTATCTTCTGATCCAGGCCGCCGCATCGGCCAACGTCGCTCGGACGGTTCCGGGCGCTTACGTACTCAGAGGAAGCCATGGCCAACCCAGGTTCGCCGCGCCGCTTTGCGCGCATCGATCGTCTCCCCCCCTACGTCTTCAACATCACCGCCGAGCTCAAGATGGCTGCCCGCCGTCGTGGCGAGGACATCATCGACCTGAGCATGGGCAACCCCGATGGCGCCACCCCGCCGCACATCGTCGAGAAGCTGGTACAGGTCGCCCAGCGTGAAGACACCCACGGCTACTCCACCTCGCGCGGCATCCCGCGCCTGCGCCGGGCCATCTCCAACTGGTACAAGGACCGCTACGAGGTCGACATCGACCCGGAAAGCGAAGCCATCGTTACCATCGGCTCGAAAGAGGGCCTGGCCCACCTGATGCTGGCCACCCTCGACCAGGGCGATACGGTGCTGGTGCCCAACCCCAGCTACCCGATCCACATCTACGGCGCAGTGATCGCCGGTGCCCAGGTGCGTTCGGTGCCGCTGGTGCCGGGTGTGGACTTCTTCAACGAGCTTGAGCGGGCCATTCGCGAGTCCATCCCCAAGCCGAAGATGATGATCCTGGGCTTCCCGTCCAACCCGACCGCGCAGTGCGTGGAGCTGGACTTCTTCGAGCGCGTGGTGGCCCTGGCCAAGCAGTACAACGTACTGGTGGTGCATGACCTGGCCTATGCCGATATCGTTTACGACGGCTGGAAAGCCCCGTCGATCATGCAGGTGCCGGGTGCCAAGGACATTGCGGTGGAGTTCTTCACCCTGTCCAAGAGCTACAACATGGCCGGCTGGCGCATCGGCTTCATGGTCGGCAACCCCGAGCTGGTCAACGCCCTTGCGCGGATCAAGAGCTACCACGACTATGGCACCTTCACCCCGCTACAGGTTGCAGCCATTGCCGCGCTGGAAGGCGACCAACAGTGCGTGCGCGACATTGCCGAGCAGTATCGCCAGCGTCGCAACCTGCTGGTCAAAGGGCTGCACGAACTGGGCTGGATGGTCGAGAACCCCAAGGCGTCGATGTACGTGTGGGCAAAGATCCCGCCGGAGTATGCGCACCTGGGTTCGCTGGAGTTCTCCAAGAAGCTGTTGGCCGAGGCCAAGGTCTGCGTGTCGCCGGGGATCGGTTTTGGTGACTATGGGGACGACCATGTGCGCTTTGCGTTGATCGAGAACCAGGACCGTATTCGCCAGGCCATCCGCGGGATCCGGCAAATGTTCCGGGCTGATGGCTTGGCTCGCAAGTAAGCCCATTGGGGCTGCGAAGCAGCCCCAACTGCCTCTTGGGTGAGCTTTCCGCCTGCCTTCTGGTTACCCCTACGCCTACCGTCAGCACTCATTTCTCACCAAAGAGATCCCCCCATGAGTGTCTTCACCGCCTACTTCTGCGGCACTGGCTCGCACCGTTTCGACGACGCCAATCCCAACTTCTGGAATGGCGAGCTGGTCTCGACCCTGGCCAGCAACGACCAGAGCCGGGAATTTGCCCACTGGATCGCCGTCGACGGCCCAGGCAGCGGCAACCTTCAGGATGACAACCTGTTCGTCGAACCCGGCGGCTATTTCAACTGGACCGGCCAGCTGTTTGGTCGCGGCTGGGAGGAGAACGTCAACCATGTGCTGCAGGTCATCAAAGGCGAAAGCAGTTGGCGGCGCACCAAACTCAGTGAGCAAGAATACGAGCGGCTGAAAGCTGCCGGCGTGCCCATTCCGGACGTGTCTTCCTCCGCCTCATGGTTATGGCGAACCTACGACTATGGCGATCGCCACCCGACCCCGCAGGAACTGCAGGAGCGCATCATCAGCATGTTCCGCAAACCGCGCCTGCCAACCCAGGTCAACCTGGTGGGCTGGAGCAGGGGAGGGATCAGCTGCCACATGCTGGCCAATGCCATGGCGCAAGACCCGGTATTGCGGGGCATACCGGTGAACATATTTGCCATCGACCCGGTGCCTGGCGTCGGTAACGTGCAAGCCGAACGCGTAACGCTGGCGGATAACGTCAAAGAGTACGTAGGCTTCTACTCGAGGGATGAACGCTCCAAAGGTTTTGCCTGCGTGATCCCTTCGGTCGCCAAAGGGACACGGATATGCGTTTACCCGATGCCGGGCCGCCATGCCACGCTGGTGGGCAACGCCTCGGCTGATGGCGCAGGCGATGGCAAGGTGCTGATCGAACCTGGGCTGATCGTTCGCCACTTTGCCGAGGTTTGCCTGACCCGCTGGGGCGTGCGCCTGGACAAACGTCTGGCCTTGAGCAGCAGCCAGTTGATGAAGTATCACCAGGTCATGGCGGCTGCCGACAGGCAGTATCAGGCCATGCGCAGTAAGTCCTACACGGTAGTCACCGAGGGCGATAAGAATGATCGTCTGGTGCATTGTGGGGAGGTGCATACGCAGTTCAGCAAGGTACAGGGAGGTAACTACAAGCCGAGCGCAGGCCTGGGTTTACAACGCTGGGACGCTGAAACCTACCAGCCCATCTGCTAGCTGAAAGGGGGCGGCCGGTGAAGGCACTGGTCGCCCTTGTTCAGTGGCCGGATCAGCGGCAATTTTTTTTGCATTCCCCCTCTATCCAGCGGCCCCTGGTTGGATTAAAAATGGCGCCGCGGGCCAGCCCCGATAACAACCACCTTCCCTCCGTGACATCATGTCTGAATATAACCCTTGCCTTGACTGCGGCGCCTGCTGCGGGTACTTCCGTGTGTCCTTCTTCTGGGGCGAATGCCAGTCTGCCGGGGGCGTAGTGCCGGACGACCTGGTGGTACAGATCAACCCCACGCGCGTTGCCATGATCGGCACCGATGCCAAGCCCTGCCGCTGCGTCAGCCTTGAGGGCGAGATCGGTAAAGAGGTGGCTTGTACGATTTACGCCAACCGTTCCAGCCCGTGCCGCGAGTTTGATGCGTCGTGGGAGGGTGGGGTGCATAACCCGAGCTGTGATGATGCGCGGGCGGCGTATGGTTTGCCGCCGCTGACCCCGCCAGAGGCCAACGAGCCGCATTGGCCGGATGATGGGGCTGAGGTGGCCTGAGGTATCAATCAGCCTGACTCGGTCGATGTGGAGCCTTGCGTCGCGAAAGGGCCGCACAGCGGCCCCAGGCATCAGCGGCACCGCGAGAATTGCCAGGGCTGCTTTGCAGCCCTTTCGCGACGCAAGGCCGCTCCCACAGGTAGCGTGCAAGGCTCCTGGCCTGTGGTGAACCTGCCGGCGACGGGCTGCAAAGCAGCCCGAGATGCCTGAACCCTGCACTTGACGTTAAACTGTCATCTCCCCAGCAATGGACAGGAGATCCGGCGTGACCCCACCCCGCAGTTTCCCCAGTGACCTCTGCCTCGACAGCCCACGCCTGCAACTGCGCCCCATGCGCCATGCCGATGCCGCGCAGTGGCTGGCGATCATGGCCGACCCCGAGGTCATGCGCTATTGGCACCATGCACCCTGGCAAGACCTGGCCGAGGCCGAAAGCGCTCTGGCCGCCGACCGCGAAGCCTATGCCAATGGCGACCAACTCAAGCTCGGCATGTACCGCCGCGACAACGGCGAACTGATCGGCATGGTCCAGCTGTTCAACATCGACGACATTTCCCGCCGTGGCGAAATCGGCTACTGCCTGGCTAGCGCCGTGCAGGGCAGGGGCTACATGGACGAAGCACTCACCTGCTTCATCGACTACCTCGCCCACACCCTGCACATGCGCCGTCTGGAAGGCGAAATCGATCCGCGCAACCAAGGCTCGGCACGCACCCTGGAGCGCCAGGGTTTTGTGCTGGAAGGCACCTTGCGGGCGCGCTGGTGCGTGGCGGGTGAGCTGTCCGACTCTGGCATCTACGGCTTGTTGCTCGAACCACCTGTTGCATAGTCTTACGGCGAATAGCTACTATTCGGGAACAATTCTCACTTGTGTCCCGGTGCCCCATGCCCGTAGCCGACTCACCGAGCCCGTACCCGCTTGAACAGCTGTACAGCGAGCACCATGGCTGGCTTTTCAGCTGGCTACGTCGCAAGCTGCGTTGTTCGCACAGCGCAGCCGATCTGGCCCAGGACACCTTCGTGCGCATTCTGGCCTCGCGTGATGCCTTGCTGGGCATGCGCGAGCCACGCGCCTACCTCAGTACCACTGCACGCCGCCTGTTGATCGACCGGGTGCGCCGACAGCAAATCGAAGAGGCCTACCTCAGCGAACTTGCCTTGGCTGCCGAGGTGCTGGAGGGGCACCAGTCGCCCGAAAGCATCCTCATCACCCTCGAAGCGCTGGAGCAGATCGCTTTTCTGCTGGAAGGCCTGCACGTGAATGCCCGCGAGGCCTTCGTCGGTTACTACCTGGACGACCTGACCCAGCCTCAGATTGCCAAACGCCTGCACATTTCCCCGCGGATGGTGCGCAAGTACCTGGCCCAGGCCCTGATCCATTGCCACCGCACGCTGGACATTGCCGAACCGTGAATCCCTCGCGTATCGAACAGGAAGCTGCCGAATGGGCCCTGTGCCTGGGCGAGGGTGAACTGGATGCCGACGAGGCGCGTGAGTTCGACGCCTGGCTGCAGGCCGACCCACGCCACGGCGCCACCTTGCGCCGCATGCAAGGGGTGATCAGCCAGGTGCAGGCACTGCGCGAGCAACGCGGGCCGGTGGGCGCGGGGCTGCGCGCCGGCGTACAGGTTTCGGCTCCAGGCTCGGGCGCACGGCGCACTTTGCTCGGTTTGGCCCTGGCAATCTCCTTGCTGGGCACACTGAGCCTTTCCGGTGGAACGCCGCGCGACTGGCTGGCCGACTTGCATACCGCGCCGGCGGAGTGGCGCAGCCAAACCCTGGCAGATGGCTCGCAGCTGACCTTGGCCGGCAACTCTGCAGTGGATGTCGAGTTCAGCACTGGCGAGCGGCGCATCCGCCTGCTGCATGGCCAGGTGCTGGTGGATGTCAGCCATGACCCAACGCGACCCTTCGTGATACAGACCGACGAAGGCAGCTTCAAGGCCCTGGGTACGCGCTTCGTGGTCAGCCAAGGCCACGCTCGCAGCGAGCTGACCATGCTTGAGTCCCGGGTCGAGGCGCGCACTGCCGTGTCCGGCGATCAGTTGGTCGTGGGCCCGGGCGAGCGGGCATGGGTGGCGCGTGACGGGCTTGGCCCGTTGCCGGCCATCGACCCGGCGCGGGTCGATCGGGCCTGGCAGCATCACCAGTTGGTGGCCAACGGCGTACCGCTCGACCAGGTGCTCGATGCCTTGGCCGAGCAACGCCGTGGCGTGCTGCGCTTCGACCGCCAGGCAATGCAGGCGATCAAGGTGTCGGCGGTACTGCCGCTGGATGACAGCGAAAGAGCCCTGCGCCTGCTGGCCGAGGCGCTGCCGATTCGTATCGGCGGCGTTGGCCGCTGGTGGACCACGGTCGAGCCCGTCTCACGAGAAAATTGATCCAGGTGGTTCCGCTTCTGCGCAGTGGCCCGTCAGAGAAGAGGCCAACCGATCAAGAACAAGGAGCCGATCCACCATGCGCCGATTCCCTGGCCACCCCGTCCTCAGCCCGCTAGCCCTGGCCTTGCGCCTGTCCTGCGCCGGGCTGGCCCTATCCGTTGCGGCCCTGCCGGCCGTCGCCGAGGAGGCCGCCCGCCGTAGCTTCGACGTGCCCGCCGGCAACCTGGCCCAGGCGCTTGGTAGCTATGCCCAGCAAGCCGCCGTGTCGCTGGCCTTCACCCCTGAAGCACTGGCCGGCCTGCAAAGCAACGGCCTGCATGGCCTGTATTCGGTGGACAGCGGTTTCGCCGTGCTGCTGGCCGGCAGTGGCTACCGGGTAGAGCGTAGCGATAACGGCTACCGGCTGGTGGCCGAGCCGCAAGCGGCGGTGAGCAGTGAGGCGATGGAACTTGGCGTGACCACAGTAGCCGGGCAGGGCATGGGCCAGAGTACCGAGAACACCGGCTCCTACGCACCGGGCCTGATCAGCGTTGGCTCCAAGACCCCGACCAGCTTGCGCCAGACGCCGCAATCGGTGTCGACCGTGACTCGCCAGCTGATTGAAGACCAGCAACTGACCGACATCAACCAGGCGATGAAAGTGACGCCGGGCATCGTCACCCAGAGCACCACCTTCCGCACCCAGGACTTCCTCTCGCGTGGTTTCAGTATCCAGAACCTGCAGATCGACGGCGCCGCACCGCAGGCGCTGGGCACCGCCATGGGTTCGTTCTATTCGTCGAACATCTTCGAACTGGCCGAGTTCGACCACATCGAGGTACTGCGTGGTACTGCTGCGTTGTATGGTGGCTCGGGTGACCCGGGTGGCATCATCAACATGGTGCGCAAGCGGCCGACTTCCTTTAACCAGCTGAAGCTGACCCTGTCGGCCGGTAGCTGGGACAACTATCGCCAGGAGTTCGACCTGTCCGGCCCGCTGGGCTGGGATGGCCGCGTGCGCGGTCGCCTGGTGATGTCCAACACCGATCGCCAGTATTTCACCGACAACCGCGCCACCGAGCGGCCGTTGGTGTATGGCGTGCTGGAGGCGGACGTTACGGACGACACCATGCTCACCTTCGGCGCTCGCTACAACAAATCCCACGAAACTGGCAGCAACAGTGCGGTGCCGCGCTACAGCAATGGTGCTGACCTGAACCTGCCACGGCATACCGGCCTGACCAAGAATTGGGCCTACCTCGACGCCACCGCGCGCGAGTACTTCGCCAAGGTGGACCACCGATTCAACGACGACTGGAAGCTCAACCTCAGCTACACCAACACTTGGGACCTTGGGCTGTTCAAGACGGCGACCACCCTGAATGCAGTAGACCCGGTGACCAATACCGGGGCGACCTGGTACGGCACCTCGACCCGCCAGGAGAACGAGCAGCACCTGTATGACGGTAACGTCTCTGGCAACTTCCAGGCCTTTGGTCTGGACCATGAAGTGGTCGTCGGTGCCGACTACCAGAAGATCGACAGCCGGTGGCTGGGCACTGCGCCTTATGCCGCCTCGGGCGCGCCGGCCAACGTGTTCGACCCCGACAGCTCGGCGTTCGACGACCCCGGCAACGGGCGTGACTACAAGCGCGACTACAGCCCCAACTCGCAACGCCAGTACGGCCTGTACGGCAGCCTGCGTTTGCAGCTGGCCGAACCCCTGCACCTGATTGTCGGGGCGCGTGCACAGCGTTTCCACTTTTGGCAGACCTACACCAACAACCTGACCTCGCCAGCAAGTATCTCCAGCCCGGAGCAGCGTATAGGCACGAAGGTCACCCCGTTCGGTGGCCTGGTCTACGACCTTGACGATCAATGGTCGACATACGCCAGCTATTCGGAAATCTACAAACCGCAGTCCAGCCGAATCAGCGGCCCTGCGCAAAGCGGTTCGCCGCTTGAGCCCATGACCGGCAAAACCTACGAAACCGGCCTCAAGGGTGAGTTGTTCAACGGCGCACTCAACGCCAGCGTGGCGCTGTACTACAGCACCCGCGAAAACGAAGCGGTGCAAGACCCGAACTTCCTGGCCACCAACGCCGGCTTCTCGGGCAGCTGCTGCTATGTGTCCAACGGTAAGGTGGTGAGCAAGGGCATCGACATGGAGCTGTCTGGCGAGCTGCTGCCGGACTGGATGCTGGTGGGGGGCTACACCTTCAACCTGAACCGTAACCGCAGCGCCGATGCACCGCTGAGCACGGTGATGCCAAAGCACCTGTTCAAGCTGTACAGCACCTACCAGCTGCCGGGTATCCTCAGCGACTTCAAGGTCGGCGGCGGCGTGCAGGTGCAAAGCGCCACGTACATGAGCGGTACAGTGAATCGCTACGACAGCAGCGGCGCGCTGGTTGAGCGAAACGTACCGTTCGACTTCGACCAGAGCGGCTATGCGATCTGGAACGCGTTGGTCGAATACCGTGTCGATGATCACTGGAACGTCACGCTCAACGGCAACAACCTGTTCGACAAGAAGTACTACGAAACTGTGGGTACTTCGACCTATGGCAACTACTATGGTGAACCACGCAACTTCATGGTGACCCTGCGCGGCACCTATTGAGGGTTTGGAAGCGGGGCAGGGCCTGGGTTAAGGTCGTAGGCTGTCCCGTTTCTCTCAGGAATCCCCTTTGCCCGCTTTCTACCTGAGTATCAGCCTGCTGCTGTATTTGCTCGCCCTGTTCTTCGATGGTGCGCTGATGAGCGGCGAGCGTCATATGCCGGCCCTGCAGATGCTGCTGTACGGGCCATGGGGCATGCCGTTCGGCTTGTACCAATGGTTTGCCAATCCGCTGCTGGCACTGGCCATCCTGGCTCATCGGCGGTTTCGCTGGCTGGCCTTGCTGGCCGGGCTTGGTGCGGCGTATCTGGCTGCCAGCAGTTTTGGCATCGACCGCTTGCCGGATAACCGCAGCTATGAGTTTCATGACCTTACCGGTTTTGGTGCTGGCTTCTACCTGTGGCTGGTAGCGATGGTGGTGTTTTGCCTGGGGCAAGCCTGGTTTTGCTGGAAGGCGCGAAGGGCTGACGACATGCCAGGCTGGAACTGGCTTGATGTCGCCTTGATTGCCGCCCTGGGGGTAACGTTGTATGCAGCGACGCAAATGCCCTCGCTGCGCTTCGAGCCAGGCAAGGTGCTGATGCCTCCGGAGCAGCCGCAGACGCTTTGATACCCACAAGGAGGGTTAGCATGATCAAGCATTACCTGGCAGGCCTGGCACTGGCCTGCGTGCTACCGGTAGCGATGGCGGACGATTACACGGCGGCCTACGGGCAGTGCATGGACAAGGCCTCCAGCACCGTGGCCATGAGCGCGTGCATTGGGGCCGAAACGCAAGTGCAGGACCAGCGCTTGAACCGGGTGTACAAGCAATTGATGGGCAAGCTGGATGCCGGGCAACAGAAGAGCCTGCGGGATGTGCAGCGCAAGTGGCTGGCCTACCGTGATGGCAATTGCCAGTTCCATGTACAGGCCAGTGGTGGAACCCTGGCGCAGCTGGAAGGTGGCAGCTGCATGATGGACATGACCCGCGACCGCGCTGCGGAGCTGGAGCGGGTGCTTAGCCCTGGGCAGTAGCGCCTGTTCAGGCATGATTGGCCCACATTTGCAGGCGCGGGTTCAGCCGCGAACACCGGCTTTGCCGGTGTCATGCTCCGCGTTGCCTTCTTCGCGGGTGAACCCGCTCCTACAGGGCACTGCAGGGTGCTGGTTCTATTTACGCGGTTGGCGCAGCGCCCGGGCCTTGAGGTACTCGCGCACTTCCACGGCATCCCCGGCAAACTCGATGCGCTCGGCCTTGGCTGCGCGCTGGTAGGCATACATCGGGTCGTAGTACTCGTTCAGCAAGCCTTCGATCCAGCCCCGGTGCAGGTCTACTGCGCCGCTGCGCTGCTGCTCTTCCAAGGCTTCGCGCAGCATCTCGGACAAGCGCTGATGGCGCTCTCCACCTAAACGCTTGTAGATGTTGGCCATGCTCTGCAGCATGCGCTCGGCAAACAGCCGGGGGCCGTCTTCTTCGCCATGCACGGCCTTGAACTCGGCGCTCAGGTTGACCACGTAGTCGCGCAGGATGCGCTCCACGCGGTTGGTGAAGCTGTCTTCAAGCCACACCAGCGGGTAATGCTGCATGCCTTGGTACAACTCCAGCGGCACCGTGCAGCTGCCAACAATGCGGCCTTCATCTTCCAGCACAAACTGCCCGATACCGCGGGCGCGCTTTTTCAGCACGTCGATTGCCAGCTGGTTTTCAAAGTCGATCTGCGCCGGTTGCGCCGTGGCGCGCTTGCCGAAACTGGAGCCGCGATGGTTGGCGTGGCCCTCAAGGTCCAGCACGTTGTCCAACTGGTGCAGCACATCGGTCTTGCCGGTACCGGTCAGTCCACCGACCAGTACGAAATCACATTGCTCCACCGCTTGCTGGGTAGTCTCCAGCAGGAAGGTACGCATGGCCTTGTAGCCGCCTTTGACACGCGGGTACTGAATACCCGCCTCATCGCGCAGCCAGCCCTGCACGATCTGCGAACGCAGGCCGCCACGGAAGCAGTACAGGTAACCGTCAGGGTGCGCCTTGGCAAACGCTGCCCAGGCCTCCAGGCGGGCTTGCTTGGTGGTGCCACTGACCAGCTGGTGGCCCAGGGCGATGGCGGCGGCCTGGCCCTGCTGCTTGTAGCAGGTGCCGACCTTCTGCCGCTCCTGGTCGTTCATCAGCGGCAGGTTTACCACGCCAGGGAAGGCGCCTTTGGCGAATTCGACGGGGGCGCGCATGTCCATCATCGGCACGTCGTCGAGGAACAGCTGACGGAAGTCGGTGCAGTCGGGGCGCATCAGATTACCTCGACCGCATGGCTCTGTCGCTCGACCAGCTTGCCGATCGGAGACAGTTTCAGGCCCAGTTCGGCAGCCACGGCGAGGAACTCGGTTTCACCCTCCGGGGCAACAGCAACCAGCAAGCCACCGCTGGTCTGCGGATCGCACAGCAGGTGCTTCTGGTCGTCGCTGAGGGCGCCGATCTTGTGCCCGTAGCTGTCGTAGTTGCGCAGGGTTCCACCGGGGATGCAGCCTTCGGCCAGGTAGTGGTCGACGCTAGGCAGGCGTGGCACGGCGGCGTAGTTCAGGTGCGCGGTGAGGCCGCTGCCTTCGGCCAGCTCGACCAGGTGGCCGAGCAGGCCGAAGCCGGTGACGTCGGTCATGGCCTTGACCCCGTCCAGCTTGCCGAAGCGGCTGCCGGGCGTGTTGAGGGTGCACATCCAGTCACGGGCCAGGCCTTGGTCTTGCACGCGCAGCTTGGCCTTCTTTTCGGCGGTGGTGAGGATGCCGATGCCCAGGGGCTTGGTCAGGTACAGCTGGCAGCCCGCGTTGGCAGTGTCGTTGCGTTTGAGGTGGCGTTTATTGACCACGCCGGTGACGGCCAGGCCAAAGATCGGCTCAGGCGCGTCGATCGAGTGGCCGCCGGCCAGCGGGATACCCGCTTCGGCACACACTGCGCGGCCGCCGCGGATGACTTCGCGGGCGACTTCCGGCGGCAGCACGTTGACCGGCCAGCCGAGGATGGCAATGGCCATCAGCGGGTCGCCGCCCATGGCATAGATGTCGCTGATGGCGTTGGTGGCGGCAATGCGGCCGAAGTCGTAAGGGTCATCGACGATCGGCATGAAAAAGTCGGTGGTCGAAACCACGCCGCGCTCGTCGTCCAGCGCGTACACTGCTGCATCGTCGCGCGAGGCATTGCCGACCCACAGTTTCGGGTCCAGGGCCTGGGTGCCGCTTTCGGCGAGGATCACGTCCAGCACCTTGGGGGAGATCTTGCAGCCACAGCCGGCGCCATGGCTGTACTGGGTCAGGCGAATCGGCTCGCTCATATGCACCTCTGCAGGTCAAATTGTTGCGCGATTGTAGCAAAGCTGGCCTTTAGGCCCTTGCCTCTTATAATTCCCGGTGTCGGCAAATGTGTCGGCACTTCCCCGCTATTGAACCGGAGAACACCCATGCTCAACCGCCCCCTGGCGCTCGCCGCCGGCCTCGTGCTGTCTTGCTGTGCCGCTGTCGTTCAGGCCGCAGAAACCCTGCGGGTCAGCGCCATCCCCGACGAAGCGCCGACCGAACTGCAGCGCAAGTTCAAGCCTTTGGGTGAGTACCTGGCCAAGCAACTGGGCATGGAAGTGAAGTTCGTACCCGTGGCGGACTACCCGGCGGTGGTCGAGTCGCTGGCCGCAGACCGCCTCGACCTTGCCTGGCTGGGGGGCTTCACGTTCGTTCAGGTGCACCTGAAGGACCCGACCGCCACGCCACTGGTACAGCGTGAGCAGGACGCACAGTTCACCTCCAAGTTCATCACCGCCAACCCCGACGTGAAAAGCCTGAGCGATCTGAAGGGCAAGTCGTTTGCCTTCGGTTCCATTTCGTCTACTTCGGGCAGCCTGATGCCGCGTTACTTCATGCTCAAACAGGACAATATCAAGCCTGAAGAGTACTTCAGCCGCGTGGCCTATTCTGGCGCCCATGATGCCACCGTGGCCTGGGTGCAGGCTGGTAAGGTCGATGGTGGCGTGCTGAACGCCAGCGTGTGGCAAAAGCTGGTGGATGCCGGCAAGGTTGACACCACCAAGGTGAAGGTGTTCGCCACCACCCCGACCTACTTCGACTACAACTGGACCGTGCGCGGCAACATGGACCCGGCGTTGAAACAGAAAATCAAGAAAGCCTTCCTGGACCTCGACCCGAGCAACCCGGAGCACAAGGCGATCCTTGACCTGCAGGCCGCCAGCCGCTTCATCGAGACCAAGCCTGAGAACTACAAGGGCACCGAACAAGCTGCACGCGAGGCCGGCCTGCTCAAGTGACAGCTTCGAATGCGGCAATCCATCTGCACGGTGCCAGCCTGCGCCATGGCCAGGTACGCGCGCTTGACGCGGTGAGCCTGCGGATCGCGCAGGGCGAGCGTGTCGCCATCATCGGGCCGTCGGGGGCGGGCAAGTCCAGCTTGCTGCACCTGATGGCCACGGCCATCCAGCCCAGCAGTGGGCGCCTGGAGTTGCTTGGCGAGCAGCCTTGGGCACTGTCGGCAAGGGCACGCCAGCGACTGCGTGCGCGGGTTGGTCTGGTGCATCAGTCACCGCCTTTGCCACCGCGCCAGCGGGTGGTGACCGCAGTGCTGGCGGGTCGCCTGGGGCAGTGGGGGACGCTGCGCGGCTTGCTCAACCTGCTGTATCCCAGCGATGTGCCGGGGGCGCGCCAGGTGTTGGCTGAACTGGGCCTGGCCGACAAGCTGTTCGTGCAGTGTGGGCAGTTGTCCGGTGGCCAGTTGCAGCGGGTGGGCATTGCTCGGGCGTTGTACCAGCGTCCGCAGGTGCTGCTGACCGACGAACCGGTGTCGGCCATGGACCCGGTGTTGGCCGACCACAGCCTGGCCTTGCTCAATCGCCATGCCCAGGCCACTGGCGTGACGTTGGTGGCGAGCCTGCACGCCGTAGAGTTGGCGCTGGCGCATTTTCCGCGGGTGATTGGTATTCGGGAAGGGCAGGTTGTGTTCGACTGCCCGGCCGAAGCGGTCACCGAGCAACTGCTGGACGCGCTATACGCCAACGAACAACTGGCTCCGCCGCCCACCCAGGGGCCGACCCTGACCGTGCAGATTCCGCGATGCTGAAGGCCGACGCCCGCGACCCGGCGCTGCTGCCACGGTTGCTGCTGGCCCTGTTGGCGGTAGCAGTACTGTGGCCGGCTATCCAGACAAGCGAACTGAACCCCGGGGTGCTGTTGCAGGCGGACAACCGTCAGCAGATTGCCAGTTTCACCAGCGCCTTCTGGCCGCCGGCACATGATGCCGATTTTCTTGCACTGCTGTATGAAGCCACCTTGCAGACGCTGGCCGTGGCGACTGCCGGCATGGCGCTGGCGTTGTTGTTGGCGATCCCGGCTGGCTTGCTGGCCAGCCGTGCCTTGTCCTTGCGTGCTGCTTCACGCGGTGGGCGGGCCGGGTTCTGGTCGCGACTGTTGCGCCTGCCGGTGCGCGGGCTGCTGATTTTCCTGCGTAGCGTGCCGGAGATCGTCTGGGCGTTGCTGTTCGTGCGCGCCGTGGGGCTGGGGCCGACGGCGGGCGTACTGGCTATCGCCATCACCTACAGTGGCATGCTCGGCAAGGTTTACGCCGAAATCTTCGAGTCGGTCGACCAGCGCCCGGCGCATGCCTTGTTGCAGGTGGGCAGTGGCCGGCTGGCGGCGTTTTTCTACGGCATCCTGCCCAATGCTGCCTCCGAAGTGGTGTCGTACACCGTGTACCGCTGGGAGTGCGCGGTGCGGGCTTCGGTGGTGATGGGCTTTGTCGGTGCTGGCGGGCTGGGCCAGCAGATCGACCTGTCGATGCGCATGTTTGCGGGTGCGCAAGTGGCGAGCATGCTGTTGACGTTCTTGCTGCTGGTGATCCTGGCCGACCTGCTCAGCCGCCTGCTGCGCTGGAGGCTGGCATGAACCGGGTGATCAATTGGGTGTTGCTGGGCGCCATGGTGGCAGCGGCGGTGGCCTCGTTCGCGTATCTGGAACTGGACCTGCACGCACTGGTCGGCAATGGCGGGCTGGGGCAGATGGGCGAGTACGCCGGGCGCTTCCTGCAGCCGGATCTGTCTGCGGGGCACCTCAAGGCGGTGTGGCGCGGGGCCCTGGAAACCCTGGCCATGTCTGGCATGGGCACCTTGTTGGCGATGGTATTGGGGATGTTGCTGGCACTGCCGGCGGCGGGCCGCTTCGGTTGGCCGTTGCAAGGGGCCGCGCGTTTGCTGCTCAATGCCTTGCGTGCCATTCCTGAACTGGTGTGGGCAGCGCTGACTGTGCTGGCGGCTGGGCTGGGGCCGAATGCCGGTACCCTGGCTTTGGCGTTGCACACCGCTGGCGTGCTGGGGCGGTTGTTTGCCGAGGCGCTTGAGAACGCCCCGCCCGAGCCGGCGGCGGCGATCCGTTTGCAGGGGGGCAGCCAAGTGGCGGCGTTCTGCTTTGGTACCCTGCCCAACCTGTGGCCGCAGTTGCTGGCCTACAGCTTGTACCGCTGGGAGAACAACATCCGCATGGCCAGCGTGCTCGGGTTCGTCGGGGCGGGCGGGTTGGGGCAGATGCTGTACACCACCTTGAGCCTGTTCCAGGAGGCCCAGGCCAGCACGGTGATCATCGGTATGCTGGTGTTGGTGTTGCTGGTGGATGTGTCGAGTGATGTGTTGCGTCAGCGCTATGTGCGGGCCTGACGGAAAGCCCGGGCTGCAAAGCAGCCCCGACATCTCTCAGGCGTCTACAGCCTCGGCACACTGCGCCTCCCGCTGCATCGACTCCAGGTTACGCTCGATCGTCTCGCATATGGTATCCATCTGGATCTGATGCTCGCTGAACCTGAACGGGCTCTGCAAGTCCGTGCCGATCCGCTCGATGGCCAGCAACATGAACCCTACCACCGTCGACGCCAGCGGCGTGAACCAGCCCAACGACTCCACCAGCCCCACCGGCACGATCAGGCAGAACAGGGTGATGAACAGCCGTGGGAAATACACATAGGGGTAGGGCAATGGCGTATTGGCAATCCGCTCCATGCCGCCCTGGGCGTTAGACAGGTCTACCAGCGTTGACTCCAGCCGCGCCAGGCGAATGCTGTCCAGTCGCCCGGCCTGGTATTCCCGCGCCAGCAAGGCTGCCGAGCCGCCGAGAATGTCATTGGCGAAATTGTTCGAGCGGTTGCGCCGTTCGAACTCACCTGGCGGGATGAAGGCCATCAGCTCCTCCGGGCAGGGCTCACCTTTCAGGTGCGCCGCCAGGCAGTTCACATAGGCGATATGCCGGCGCAGCAGGGTGGCCTTGACCGGGTTCAGGCCGTCATCCGGGTCATCGATCAGCGTCAGCGTCTGCCGGGCGAAGCTGCGCGAACTGTTCACCAGCGCGCCCCACAGGGTGCGAGCCTCCCACCAGCGGTTGTAGGCGCTGCTGTTGCGAAAACTTACCAGCACCACCAAGGCTGAGCCCAGCAGGGTCAGCGGGATCAGTGGCAGGGTGAACTTGCTGTTCAAGAACAGCATGAAATCGATGGTGACCAGCACATCCCAGATCAGCAGCCAGAACAGCGACCAACCGATATAGCCGATGGTCTTCACCACCAGGCGGTACTTGCGGGCGATGACGTCTTTCACGCGGGGGTACCTCGAAACGCGGGGGATGCAGGATGGGACGCCGAGGCTCGTCGAAGGTTCGAGGGTTGAATGTTGCAAGGGATTTTGTAGCTGAAACGAAGGGAAAACTCCGACCAGCCTATCAGACGTGCCTGAATTCCTGATTCAGCTCAAAAACGACAGAGTGGGTCGCTTCAATCCTTGAATGGGTGTATCCATAAGGATACGATTGGGTGACCACTTGATGTTTCTCGTTGAACAGACGGAAAGCTTTGCCGCTTGGCTATCGAGCTTGAGAGATTTGAGGGCCAGGCTGGCGATAGGTCGTAGGCTGGAGCGAGCAGCGGCGGGCAATCTTGGTGACTTCAAGTGGCTTGGAGGCGGTATTGGTGAGCTTCGCATCGACGTAGCTGCCGGTTATCGCGTCTATTTCACGCAAAAGGGGCAGAGGTTGGTTTTACTGCTGGTCGGCGGCGACAAGTCCACCCAAGCCGCCGACATCCTCAAAGCCAGAAAGCTGCTGAAGGAGATGAAATGAGCGAAAAATTGATCCCGTTTGATATGGCAGCCTTGTTGAGCAGCGATGAGGCAATCAGTGAATACCTTAGCCAGGTGCTATCAAATGGCGATACCGAGGAAATCATTCGAGCACTTGGCCATATCGCTCGTGCACGGGGCATGACACATATTGCTACGGAGAGTGGGCTGGGTAGAGAAAGCCTGTACAAGGCGCTGAGCCCTGGCGCGAAGCCTCGTTTTGACACTGTATTGAGGGTCATTCGTGCTCTGGGGGTGGACCTTCTCGTTCAGCCACATGCAATGACCCGCTGATCCAGCTCGGTTAAGTCAGTATTTGCTTCATCTGCACCAACGCTACCCGCGTGCCGTCCCACGCCTGCCGCTCCTCGATGCCGAACGGTGTGAAGCCCAGCTGTGGATAAAGCAGCAAGCCTGCGGTGTTGTGATTGAAGCATGACACCCAGACCTCCCGGGCGCTGTACTGCTGGCGGGCGAGGTCGATCATTGCCGTTACCAGATAACGCGCTACACCAAGACCGCGGGCGCTGGGGGCCACCACTACGTTGCCCAGGGCACATAGGCCGCCATGTTCGGCTTTGTAGAAATTGGCGAAGGCCAGGACAGCGCCGTTATCTTCCACTACCGTGGAGCCGCTGCGTTGGGCTATGGCGTCGCTCAGCTGGTTGGGGGTGAGGGGGTAGGTGGCTTTGGGGAACATGTAGAACAGTTCGTCCGGGCTCTGCGGGAAGCTGCAGATAACGGGGATGTCTTCTGGCCGGATGGGGCGGTGGGTCAGGTGCATGGCAGGTCCTTCTCGCGTTGGCTGGCAGGGCCTCTTCGCGGGTAAACCCGCGAAGAGGCCATCAGCCTCACATCATAGGCCGCTTTTCATCCAACACCGCGCCCCGATTCACGGCTTGGCAGCCACCGCCACGTAGCCTTTGACCGCAGCTGGTGCCTGGGGCTTGGCCTTGTGCGCCAGCAGGTACTGATAGCGTCGCCATTCCTTGTCGATTTCGCTGAACGACATGAACACGCTGATACGGTCCTTGCCGACCAGGTCCGGGCGCTTGCCCGCATCGATCTCGTTGGTGGGAATGATGGCCACGTTGATGCCCACCACCTTGCCGTCATCGGCAAACACCGGCCCACCCGACATGCCTTTGGTGATCGGGCCGTCATGCACCGAGTAGAAAACACTGCCAGGCGTACCTTCAAGCCGTACCAGTGACGGCAGGGCATGGCCCTTGCCCTGCATCGGCATCATGAAACTGTTGAAGCCCACCGCCGTCACGGCTTCCCCTGGCACGTACTGGCGCCAGTGCGGCACGCTGCTGGCTTTGTGCTTGAAGAACACTACGTCACCGAGGCCCTCGTGGACCACGTTGCGCAGGAAGGGGGTGTGTTTGGCGGTTACAGCGTAATCCTCGTTCCACTGGATGGCGCTGGCCATCAGCAACATCGGCAGAGGGGCACCAGAAGTGACCACGAAAGCCTGACTGTAGACGGGATCTGAAACGTACGACGTTGGCACTCCATTGCACCCACCGAGCAGCATCATTGCCGCCATGCAGGGCGCGATTGTTTTCATGTGTCACACAGGGCGTGGAAAAATGGGAACGCAACTATGGCTAAGTGCCATTACGCTAGCAATACTTTCGGCATATATCCGACGAATGACAGCTTAAGTGTTAGTCATGACGGCGGCCAATAGAATGCAGGTATGGCTACAGGTCCCAGAGCCATTGGGGCGGCGTCAAAGTGAAGGGATTTTTTTTCGGGCGAATCTGAGGGGTGTGAACTGCATTGAGCTGCATTGGGCGACCACACTGACAAGCTACCTTTTTCAGGGCGACCTGTTCATAGTTGCCAGTCGACTTACCCTGAAAGGAATCAGAACATTGTTTAAGCTAAATCCCCTGGTGCCGGAGCTGATTGTTTCTGATCTACCTCGCAGCCTGGCATTTTACTGCGGCGTACTCGGCTTCAAGATTGAATACGACCGGCCAGAAGAGCATTTTGCCTTCCTGTCTTTTGGTGGCAGCCAGCTGATGCTGGAGCAGGACTGGCAGAGTGAGTCACCCTGGCGGGTCGGCCCGCTGGAGCCGCCGTATGGTCGAGGCATCAACCTGTCGATCGAATGCGCTGATGCACTGGCCTTGGTCGCGTCGCTGGGGGTTGCGGGGCATAGCATCAGAAAGCCGATTGAAGAGTGTTGGTACCGCCAGGGCGGCATGCTGGTCGGCCAGCGCAATTTCCTGGTGCAGGATCCGGACGGCTACTTGCTTCGGTTTGCTGAAGATCTCGGCGTGAAGAGCGCCTGAGCCACGGGCGGGCACACGAAAAATTGACCCCAGGTTGCGCTCGATGGTCTCGCAACGGGTATCCATCTGGATCTGGTGCTCACTGAACCTGAACAGGCTCTGCTAATCCGTGCCGATCCGCTCCATGCCTCCCTGTGCATTGGACAGATCTACCACCGTCGGATCCTGATGCCTTTCTCCACACTGAATATGTGGCAATGAAGTGTTGCCGCATAACGCTATGCACCCACACAGTTACTGAATCCGCAGCGCTTATTGCCCCCGCGCACTTTCGGAACTAAGCCAGCATCTTCGCTCGAACTAACTTCCCTCTTTCGAGTGTTGAGTGTCGCCATATTAACTATTTATGTCACTTGCGCGATAGTTTCAAAATGGCTGAACTAAGTATTTGCCCACAGCGCTTTTTCCCGAAGCGGGTCATCAACAAAATAGCCGCCCTTCAATTTTAAACATCAGCCTGACGCGGTGGCCGAAAGTTGGCCGCGGCGGCTGGCGGCCGGGTAGGTGGCTCGCCGCCTGAGCTGATGAACCCACACCGATTACCAGGAAAGGAAAGTGTCATGGGAATGACGAGGCGTAAATTTTTGATCGGCGGCGGCGTCGTGGCTATTGCAGGTGGCGCAGGCATTCTGACCCCCTTGCTGACCCGCGAAGGCAGGTTGATCCCCGGCAAACCGCGGTTTGGTTTTGTAGAAGGTAGCGAAGGTGCGCTTCCCAAACAGGCAGACGTCGTCGTTGTTGGCGCTGGTATTCTGGGGCTCATGACCGCAATCAATCTTGTCGAGCGTGGCCTCTCGGTAGTCGTCGTTGAAAAAGGTGATATTGCCGGCGAGCAGTCATGCAGGTTCTATGGTCAGGTCATGACCTACAAGATGCCTGATGCGACGTTCCAGTTGCACCATCTTGCCAAACAACGGTGGCGCGAGATGAATGCCAAAGTGGGTGCAGATACCAGCTATCGCACTCAGGGCCGGGTCGAAGTTCCTTTCGATGAAGAAGACCTGGAAAACGTCAGAAAGTGGATCGATGTCAAAAGCCGGGAAGTAGCAGCGGACAACCCCTTCAAGACTCGGATCATTCAGGGGAATGAACTCGAACAGCGGCTGCGCGGTGCATCCTCGAGCTGGAAAATTGCAGGTTTCGAGGAAGACTCCGGTAGCCTGGACGCCGAGCGCGCATCGTTTGTCATGGCGGAGTACGCCAAGAAAATGGGTGTGCGCATCTACACCCACTGCGCCGCAAGGGGCCTGGAAACCCAGGCGGGCGTCATCTCCGATGTGGTGACCGAGAAGGGCGCCATCAGGACTTCTCGCGTGGTCGTGGCAGGCGGCGCCTGGTCCAGGCTGTTCATGCAGAACCTGGGCGTCGATGTGCCTACCTTGCCGGCCTACCAGTCCCAGCAAATCATCAGCGCGGCGCCCCGTGCACCGGGGGGCAACGTTGCATTGCCAGGGAATATCTACTTCCGTGAGCAGGCCGACGGTACATACGCCACCTCGCCGCGCGTCGTCGTTGCCCCGGTGGTCAAAGAATCGTTCATGTATGGTTATAAATACCTGCCATTGCTGGCCATCCCCGACTTCCCGGTGCACATCTCACTCAACAAGCAACTGATCGATTCGTTCACTCAGCCCACCCAGTGGAGGCTGGACGAGGTATCGCCCTTCGAGAAAAACAGGCTGATGACGGCGGCCCCGGATATTCCAGAGCTGGATGCATCTCTGGAAAAGCTCAAAGTCGAGTTCCCTGCCTTCAAAGATGCGAAGTTGATCGATCAGTGGAGCGGTGCCATGGCCATCGCCCCGGATGAGAACCCGATCATTTCGCAGGTCAACGAGTACCCAGGCCTGGTCATCAACACCGCGACCGGTTGGGGTATGACGGAAAGCCCGGTGTCGTCCGAGCTGACGGCAGACCTGCTGCTTGGAAAGGCGCCGGTGCTGGACCCGAAACCCTTCAGTTTGTATCGATTCTAAGTACGCATACCGCAATGGAATGACCCGTACACGCATAAACGGTGCGTGTACATTCTTGTGTAACCATCAGGAGAGAAATATGAAATGCGCTTTCAAGACCGTTGCAGCATTGGCGTTGGGAATAGCCGGTGGCAGCGTTCATGCACAAGATATCGTGCGCCATGGCGCAGGTAGTTTCCCTATCTCGTCGGCTGTAGAGATTCCTGCCGGGAAGTCGGTCGTCTATCTGAGCGGTTCCGTCCCGTCGGTGATCCATCCCGATGCGCCCAAGGATTCGCTGGAAGCCTACGGTGATACCAAGGCACAAACCATCAATGTGCTTGAAAGCATCCAGCAGCAGCTGAAAACGCTGGGTCTTGGCCTGACTGACGTGGTGAAGATGCAGGTTTTCCTGGTGGGTGGGCCGGAGAACGGCGGCAAGATGGATTTCGACGGTTTCATGGCTGGCTACACCCAGTTCTTCGGGCCAGCCGCCAAGCAGCCGGTGCTACCTGCGCGCTCGGCGTTCCAGATTGCAGGCCTGGCGCACCCTGCCTGGCGGGTTGAGATCGAAGTGACAGCGGTTCGTCCCTGAGAGGACCTTGGCCCAGCCCGACAAAATCGTCGGGCAAAAAAAAACCGACCATAAGGTCGGTTTTTCCGGATTTGGTGCCCCGAGGGAGACTCGAACTCCCACTCCTTTCGAAAACGGATTTTGAATCCGCCGCGTCTACCAATTCCGCCATCAGGGCGTGGCGCGCAGTATAAAGAGGTGCCGCTGGTCGGTCAATCGGCTTTCATGGTCAATTTTCACACATTGGGCTAAACTTCCCGGCCCTGCCGAACCGAACATCATCATGCGCGTCGCCGATTTTTCCTTCGAACTCCCTGATTCCCTGATCGCCCGCCACCCGTTGGCCGAGCGCCATGGCAGCCGTCTGCTGGTGCTCGATGGGCCTACCGGCGCGCTGGCGCACCGGCAATTCCCCGACTTGCTCGACTATCTGCGCCCCGGCGACTTGATGGTGTTCAACAACACCCGAGTGATCCCGGCGCGGTTGTTCGGCCAGAAAGCCTCCGGCGGCAAGCTGGAGGTACTGGTCGAACGCGTGCTCGACAGCCACCGGGTGCTGGCCCATGTGCGCGCCAGCAAGGCGCCCAAGGTTGGCGCGGTCATCCTCATCGATGGCGGTGGCGAGGCCGAAATGGTCGCGCGCCATGACACGCTGTTCGAACTTCGCTTCACCGAAGAGGTGCTGCCGTTGCTCGACCGTGTCGGCCACATGCCGCTGCCGCCCTATATCGACCGCCCGGACGAGGGCGCCGACCGTGAGCGCTACCAGACCGTGTACGCCCAGCGCGCCGGCGCGGTTGCCGCGCCTACCGCAGGCCTGCACTTCGACGAGGCGCTGCTGGAAAAGATCGCCGACAAGGGCGTCGAGCGCGCCTTCGTCACCCTGCATGTGGGCGCCGGCACCTTCCAGCCGGTGCGGGTCGACAAGATCGAAGACCACCACATGCATAAAGAGTGGCTCGAAGTGGGCCAGGATGTGGTCGATGCCATCGAGGCCTGCCGGGCCCGTGGTGGTCGGGTGATCGCGGTTGGCACCACCAGTGTGCGTTCGCTGGAAAGCGCCGCGCGTGATGGCGTGCTCAAGGCCTTCAGTGGCGACACCGACATCTTCATCTACCCGGGCCGGCCGTTCCATGTGGTCGATGCCCTGGTCACCAACTTCCATCTGCCGGAGTCCACGCTGCTGATGCTGGTCTCGGCTTTCGCCGGCTACCCCGAGACCATGGCTGCCTACGCAGCGGCGGTCGAGCACGGGTACCGCTTCTTCAGTTACGGTGATGCCATGTTCATCACCCGCAATCCGGCGCCACGCGGGCCCGAGGATCAAGCATGAGTCGCACCTGTCGAATGTCCTTCGAACTGCTGGCCACCGACGGCAAGGCCCGTCGGGGTCGCATCACCTTCCCACGTGGCACCGTGGAAACCCCGGCATTCATGCCAGTGGGGACCTATGGCACGGTCAAGGGCATGCTGCCACGCGACATCGAGGCCATCGGCGCCGAGATGATCCTCGGCAACACCTTCCACCTGTGGCTGCGTCCGGGCACCGAGGTGATCAAGAAGCACAACGGCCTGCACGATTTCATGCAGTGGAAAGGCCCGATCCTCACCGACTCCGGTGGTTTCCAGGTATTCAGCCTGGGTGCCATGCGCAAGATCAAGGAAGAGGGCGTGACCTTCGCTTCGCCGGTCGATGGTTCCAAGGTGTTCATGGGCCCGGAAGAGTCGATGCAGGTTCAGCGTGACCTGGGCTCGGACGTGGTAATGATCTTCGACGAGTGCACCCCGTACCCGGCCGAGCACGATGTGGCACGCACTTCCATGGAGTTGTCGCTGCGCTGGGCCCAGCGCTCGAAGAATGCCCATGCCGACAACACCGCAGCGCTGTTCGGCATTGTCCAGGGTGGCATGTACCAGGACCTGCGCATGCGCTCGCTGGAAGGCCTGGAAAACATCGGTTTCGACGGCTTGGCCATTGGCGGCCTGTCGGTGGGCGAGCCCAAGCACGAAATGATCAAGGTGCTGGATTATCTGCCGGACCAGATGCCTGCTGACAAACCTCGTTACCTTATGGGGGTAGGCAAACCGGAAGATCTCGTTGAGGGTGTGCGCCGCGGCGTCGACATGTTCGACTGCGTGATGCCGACGCGTAACGCGCGCAACGGTCATCTGTTCGTTGATACAGGGGTGATCAAGATCCGCAATGCGTTCCATCGTCACGATGAATCGCCGCTGGATCCGACCTGTGACTGCTATACCTGCACCAACTTCTCGCGCGCCTATCTCCATCATCTGGACAAATGCGGCGAAATGCTGAGCAGCATGCTGAATACCATCCACAACTTGCGCCATTATCAGCGCTTGATGGCCGGTTTACGCGAGGCTATTCAACAGGGTAAATTGGCCGCCTTTGTCGACGCCTTCTACGCCAAGCGCGGGCTTCCTGTACCGCCCTTGGACTGACTGTCCGCATCCATTATTAGAAAATTACATTAGGAGTGCCCAATGAGCTTCTTCATCCCCGCCGCATACGCGGACGCTGCAGCACCTGCCGCTGGCCCAGCCGGTACCGGCTTCGAGTGGATTTTCCTGGTCGGTTTCCTGGTCATCTTCTACCTGATGATCTGGCGCCCGCAGGCCAAGCGCGCGAAAGAGCAGAAGAACCTGCTGAGCAACTTGCAGAAAGGTGACGAAGTTGTCACCAACGGCGGCATCGCCGGCAAGATCGTCAAGGTTTCCGATGACTTCGTGGTGCTGGAAGTGTCCGACACTGTCGAGCTGAAGTTCCAGAAGGGTGCCATTGCTGCGACCCTGCCAAAAGGTACGCTCAAGGCTATCTGAGTTACCGGTTTTATTTTCCAGTCGGGGCGCGCAACGCGCCCCGCGTCTTGAACGGGCGGCGTGATGCTGAACAAATATCCTCTGTGGAAATATGCACTGATCGTGCTGGTACTGGTGGTCGGTTTCATTTATTCCGCTCCCAACCTCTACCCGGATGACCCGGCGGTACAGATCAGCGGTGCCAGCTCGGCGCTGCAGGTGAATCAGGCCGACCTTGATCGCGTCAGCAAGGCGCTGGTCGATGCCAAGATCGCTGTCAAGGGCGCAAGCCTGGGTGAAAAGGGCAGCGGGCTGATCCGCCTGACCAATCAGGAAGACCAGCTGCCAGCCAAGGATGTAGTGCGCAAGGCACTGGGCGATGATTACGTCGTGGCCCTGAACCTGGCCCAGACTACCCCGCAATGGCTGCGCAACCTGGGCGCAAGCCCGATGAAACTGGGCCTGGACCTGTCTGGTGGTGTGCACTTCCTGCTGGAAGTGGACATGGACAAGGCCATGACTGCCCGCATGAAAGTCTACGAAGGCGAGGTCAAGACCTTGCTGCGCAAAGAGCGCGTCCGCTACCGCAGCCTGCCTCAGCAGGATGGCGGCATCATGCTGGGCTTCGCTGACGATGCCACCCGCGAACAGGCACGTGCCCTGATCCGCAAGAATTTCAATGATTTCGACCTGACCACCACCGATCGCAACGAGCTTGCGGTGCTGCGTCTGGCGCTGACCCAGGCGAAAGTCGCCGAGATCCGCGAATACTCGATCAAGCAGAACCTCACCACCGTGCGCAACCGCGTGAACGAGCTGGGTGTGGCAGAGCCTCTGGTACAGCGCCAGGGCGCCAACCGTATCGTGGTCGAGCTGCCAGGCGTGCAGGACACTGCCGAAGCCAAGCGTATCCTTGGTAAAACGGCCAACCTGGAGTTCCGCTTCGGTGCCGAACCGGGTGCATCCAAGGCCACTACCGAGGTGTTCGAGTTCCGTGAGGGCGGCCGCTCCGCCGCAGTCGAGCGGGGCCTGATCATCACGGGTGACCAGGTTACCGACGCCCAGGCCAGCTTCGACGAGCATGGCCGCCCGCAGGTGAACATTCGCCTGGATGGCCACGGTGGCGAGCTGATGAGCCGTGCTACCCGTAGCAACGTCGGCCGTAGCATGGCGGTGATCTTCATCGAGCAGAAGCCGGTTACCCGCTACGTCAAGCAAACCGTCGGCGGCGTCGAGAAGGACGTTGCCGTGCAAAGCTTCGTCGAAGAGAAAAAAATCATCAGCCTGGCGACCATCCAGTCGCCGCTTGGCAGCCAGTTCCGCATCACCGGCCTGAACGGCCAGGGCGAATCGTCCGAGCTGGCCCTGCTGCTGCGTGCCGGTGGCCTGGCCGCGCCGATGTACTTCGCTGAAGAACGTACCATTGGCCCAAGCCTGGGTGCTGACAACATCACCAAGGGTATCGATGCCTCGCTGTGGGGCATGCTGTTCGTCTCGCTGTTCATCATCGCCATCTACCGCGCCTTCGGTGTGCTGGCCACCATCGCCCTGGCGGGCAACATGGTGCTGCTGCTGGCGTTGATGTCGCTGCTGGGGGCGACCCTGACCCTGCCGGGTATTGCCGGCATCGTGTTGACCATGGGTATGGCGGTGGACGCCAACGTGCTGATCTTCTCGCGTATTCGCGAAGAAATCGCGGCTGGTATGTCGGTGCAGCGCGCTATCCACGAAGGCTTCAATCGCGCCTACTCGGCAATCGTCGACGCCAACCTGACCACCCTGTTGGTCGGCGGCATCCTGTTTGCCATGGGTACCGGCCCGGTCAAAGGCTTTGCGGTCACCATGTCCCTCGGGATTTTCACCTCGATGTTCACCGCCGTCATGGTGACCCGTGCATTGGTCAACCTGACCTGTGGCGGGCGTGACATCAAGAAGCTGTGGGTTTGAGGGAGCTGCGATGAAAACCATCAATTTCATGGGCGTGCGCAATGTCGCGTTCGCCGTCACCGTGCTCCTCACCGTGTTGGCGCTGTTCAGCTGGTGGCAAAAGGGCCTGAACTTCGGGCTGGACTTCACCGGGGGTACGCTGATCGAGCTGACCTACGAGCGTCCTGCCGACCTCAAGGCGGTGCGTGCCGAGCTGGTCAACTCCGGCTTCCACGAGGCGGTGGTGCAGAGCTTCGGCGCCACCACCGACCTGCTGGTGCGCATGCCGGGCGATGACCCGCAGTTGGGCAACAAGGTAGCTGCCGCGCTGCAGAAGGCAGGCGGTGACAACCCGGCCACGGTCAAGCGTGTCGAGTTCGTCGGCCCGCAGGTCGGTGAAGAGCTGCGCGACCAGGGCGGCATGGGCATGCTCCTGGCCCTGGGTGGTATCCTCATCTACCTGGCCTTCCGCTTCCAGTGGAAGTTCGCCGTGGGCGCGATCATCTCGCTGATCCACGACGTGGTGGTAACGCTGGGTATCCTGTCGTTCTTCCAGATCACCTTCGACCTGACGGTGCTGGCGGCGGTCCTGGCGATCATCGGTTACTCGCTGAACGACACCATTGTTGTGTTCGACCGGGTACGCGAGAACTTCCGCGTCATGCGCAAGGCCTCGCTGATCGAGAACATCAACATTTCCACCACCCAGACCCTGCTGCGTACCGTCGCCACTTCGGTTTCGACCTTGCTGGCCATTGCTGCGCTGCTGTTCTTCGGGGGTGACAACCTGTTCGGTTTCTCGCTCGCCCTGTTCATTGGTGTCATGGCCGGTACCTACTCGTCGATCTATATCGCCAACGTGGTGCTGATCTGGCTGAACCTGAACAGCGAAGACCTGATCCCGCCGACCAAGGCCGAGGGTGTGGATGATCGTCCGTAAGGGCTAGTCCATCACCGCCTGGCGGTGTAAAAGGCGCGAGTATTGAACTCGCGCCTTTTTTTTTGCTCCAAGGCTGGGAGAAGCGCGGGTTGATACCCGCTGGTACGATCAGGAGGTCCACGTGAACAAATCAATGCTGGTGGGTGCGGTACTGGGTGCTGTCGGTGTGACTGCCGGAGGTGCTGTCGCGACCTACAGCTTGGTCAACAAGGGGCCTGAGTATGCCCAGGTCACCGACGTGCAGCCGATCAAGCAACAGGTGAAAACCCCGCGCGAAGTGTGCAAGGACGTTACCGTTACGCGCCAGGCGCCGGTCAAGGACCAGCATCAGATCGCCGGCACCGTCGTGGGTGCGCTGGCCGGTGGCTTGCTGGGTAACCAGATCGGTGGTGGCACCGGCAAGAAGATTGCCACGGTGGCCGGTGCGGTCGGTGGTGGTTATGCCGGTAACAAGGTGCAGGAAGGCATGCAGGAGCGTGATACCTACACAACCACGCAAACTCGCTGCAACACGGTCAACGACATCAGCGAGAAGGTGGTGGGCTACAACGTGACCTATTCCATCGGTGATCAGGTAGGCAAGGTGAAGATGGATCGCGAGCCGGGATCGACCATTCCGCTGGACAAGAATGGCAAGTTGATCCTGAGCGAAGCGGGTCAGTAATTTGCGTGGCCTGTGCCGGCCTCTTCGCGGGTAAACCCGCTCCTACATGGAACGCATTGTCCCTGTAGGAGCGGGTTTACCCGCGAAGAGGCCGGCACAGGCCGCGCAAAACCACCAGGCACAAAAAAAGCACCTCGAGAGGTGCTTTTTGTTTGCCAGCAATCTGCGCTTAGCGCTTCATGCTTTCTGGCAGGTGCGGTTGGATGGCAGTCAGTACTGCCTTGAAGCACTTGATGTTGCCTGCAACGATGTGACCTTTGTCGAGGAAGTCGTGGCCACCGTTGAAGTCGCTCACCAAGCCACCGGCTTCCTGGATCAGCAGTACGCCAGCTGCCATGTCCCATTCGGACAGGCCCGACTCCCAGAAGGCGTCGAAGCGGCCAGCAGCCACGTAGGCCAGGTCCAGGCTGGCGGAGCCGGCGCGGCGGATGCCGGCGGTCTGGCCGGTCAAGGCGCGGAACATGCCCAGGTAGTTGTCCATGTCCGCCATCTGGCCGTCACGGAACGGGAAGCCGGTGCCCAGCAGGGCGCCTTCCAGGCTTGTGCGCGAGCTGACGCGCAGGCGGCGGCCATTGAGTTGGGCGCCACGGCCACGGCTGGCGGTGAATTCTTCCTGGCGAACCGGGTCGACGATCACGGCGTGCTCAAGGCGGCCGCGGTATTTGCAGGCGATGCTGACGGCGAAGTGCGGGATGCCGCGCAGGAAGTTGGTGGTGCCGTCCAGCGGGTCGATGATCCACAGGTAATCTTTGCCTTCTTCGCCGCTACCCGCGTGCAGGCCGGTTTCCTCGCCCTGGATGGAGTGGTTCGGGTAGGCCTTGCGCAGGGCGTTGACGATGCTCTGCTCGGCTGCGCGATCGACTTCGGAAACGTAGTCCTTGGCCTCTTTCTCATCGACCTTGATGCTATCCAGGCGTTCGATGGAGCGGAAAATCAGTTCACTGGCGCTGCGAGCGGCGCGCAGGGCGATATTCAGCATAGGCTGCATGGGCGGGTCACCTGGAGATGTTAAAGAAGAAAGCCGATCATTCTAGCAGAAAACTTTGGCGGCAGAAGTGTCACATTTGCTTTCATGGCGTTACGTCTGTCGGTTCTGTAAGATCGAAGGCCCTGATTCCTGCATCTGTGAGCACAACACCTTGCTGCAAAATATTCGTGTTGTTCTGGTCAATACCAGCCACCCCGGCAACATCGGCGGCGCTGCGCGTGCCATGAAAAACATGGGCTTGTCGCGTCTGGTGCTGGTGCAGCCGAAAGAATTCCCCGCCGTGGATGCCAGTGCCCGTGCTTCGGGCGCCGACGATGTGCTGGATAACGCCCAGGTGGTCGACAGCCTCGAACAGGCGCTGGTCGGCTGCAACCTGGTGATGGGCACCAGCGCCCGCGAGCGCAGCATTCCCTGGCCGTTGATCGGCCCGCGTGAATGCGGTGCCAAGGCGGTGGAGCATGCCAATGGCGGCGAGGAAATCGCCCTGGTGTTCGGGCGTGAGCACGCCGGCCTGACCAACGAAGAACTGCAGCGATGTCACTTCCACGTGCACATTCCCTCCAACCCCGACTTCAGCTCGCTGAACCTGGCGGCTGCCGTGCAGGTGCTCTCCTACGAGGTGCGCATGGCCTGGCTGGCTGCCGGTGAAGCGCCGGGCAAAGTCGAGAAGGTTGACGCCGCTGAGCTGGCGACCATGGATGAAATGGAGCTGTTCTACGACCACCTGGAGAAAACCCTGGTGGGCATCGGCTTCCTCGACCCCGAAAAGCCCAAGCACCTGATGCCGCGCTTGCGCCGGCTGTATGGACGGGTGGCGGTCGAGCGTTCGGAAATGAGCATTTTGCGCGGCATCCTCACCGAGACCCAGAAAGTGGTCCGGGGCGAGCCACATAAACGGAAGGACTGACAGATGTTCGAACGTCTGCGTGAAGATATTCAAAGCGTATTCCACCGTGATCCGGCTGCACGCAATGCCTTCGAGGTGCTCACTTGCTACCCCGGCATGCATGCCATCTGGCTGCACCGCCTGGGCAATGCGCTGTGGAGGCGTGATTTCAAATGGTTGGCCCGGCTGGTGTCGAACTTCGGTCGCTGGCTGACCGGTATCGAAATCCACCCTGGCGCCACCATTGGCCGGCGCTTTTTCATCGACCACGGTATGGGCATCGTCATTGGCGAAACCGCCGAGATCGGTGATGACGTCACCCTGTACCAGGGGGTGACGCTCGGTGGCACCAGCTGGAACAAGGGCAAGCGCCACCCCACCTTGGAAAACGGCGTGGTGGTAGGGGCGGGTGCCAAGGTGTTGGGGCCTTTCACGGTCGGCGCCGGGGCCAAGATCGGTTCCAATGCGGTGGTCACCAAGGCGGTGCCGGCCGGGGCTACGGCGGTAGGCATTCCGGGGCGGATCATCGTCAAGAGCGAGGACACCGAAGTCGAAGCCAAGCGTAAGGCAATGGCCGAGAAGATCGGCTTTGACGCCTATGGTGTCAGTGGCGACATGCCCGATCCGGTGGCGCGGGCCATCGGCCAGATGCTCGATCATCTGCAGGCCGTCGACGAACGGTTGGAGGGTATGTGTGGCGCGCTGACCAAGATGGGCAGTGACTATTGCGCCAAGGAACTGCCGGCCTTGCCGGAGGACGACTTCACCGAGGTTACCCAGGTGGCCCAGCGCGACACTCAGCCGCATTGATCGCGCCGCACTGAAGTCATGGTGGCATGTGGGGCGTGTGCTCGCGCCCCTCGTCTGCTACAATCGCGCCCGCCTCCCTGATGCAAACCCGACTAAAGCAGTAGGTCTAATAGTTGACTTAAATGCTCGGGAATCGCATACTCGCACACATCCTGAAACTCCCGTGGTACCCAATAGCCATGCGACTGACTACCAAAGGCCGATACGCCGTGACCGCCATGCTCGACCTGGCGTTGCACGCGAAGCATGGGCCGGTGTCTTTGGCCGATATTTCCGAGCGCCAGGGCATTTCCCTCTCTTATCTGGAGCAGCTGTTCGCCAAGCTGCGTCGCAGCAGCCTGGTTTCCAGTGTGCGCGGTCCAGGCGGCGGCTACCAGCTGTCGCGGGGCATGGAAACCATCCAGGTGGCCCAGGTCATCGACGCGGTCAACGAATCGGTCGATGCCACCCGTTGCCAGGGGCTCGGGGACTGCCATGCCGGTGATACCTGCCTGACCCACCACCTGTGGTGCGACCTCAGCCAGCAGATCCATGAATTCCTCAGCGGCATAAGCCTGGCCGACCTCGTCAAGCGCCGTGATGTGCAGGAAGTCGCCCAGCGCCAGGACCTGCGCCGTGTCGCAGGACGAACCGCCCAGCTGGACAAGATTGAGACGTCTGCCGTCGATTGATCCTTTGGGACGACGAGCGACGCCACCGCCTGATAGGAGAGACAAATGAAGTTGCCGATCTACCTTGATTACTCTGCGACCACTCCGGTCGACCCACGCGTGGCCCAGAAGATGGCCGACTGCCTGCTGGTCGACGGGAACTTCGGTAACCCGGCCTCGCGCTCCCACGTCTTTGGCTGGAAAGCCGAGGAAGCGGTGGAGAACGGTCGCCGCCAGGTTGCCGAGCTGATCAACGCCGATCCGCGCGAAATCGTCTGGACCAGCGGTGCCACCGAGTCCGACAACCTCGCGCTCAAAGGTGTCGCGCACTTCTATCAGACCAAGGGCAAGCACATCATTACCTCCAAGATCGAGCACAAGGCGGTCCTGGATACCGCTCGCCAGCTGGAGCGCGAAGGTTTTGAAGTCACTTACCTGGAGCCAGGCGAAGACGGCATCGTTACCCCGGCCATGGTAGAAGCGGTGCTGCGCGACGACACCATCCTGGTCTCGCTGATGCATGTGAACAACGAAGTCGGCTCGATCAACGACATTGCTGCCATCGGTGAACTGACCCGTTCGCGCGGCGTATTGTTCCATGTCGACGCCGCCCAATCGGCCGGCAAGGTCGAAATCGACCTGCAAAAGCTGAAAGTCGACCTGATGTCGTTCTCGGCGCACAAGGTCTATGGCCCGAAAGGCATCGGCGCGCTGTACGTCAGCCGCAAGCCGCGTGTCCGTCTTGAAGCCATCATTCACGGCGGCGGTCATGAGCGCGGCATGCGTTCGGGCACCCTGCCGACCCACCAGATCGTCGGCATGGGCGAAGCCTTCGCCATTGCCAAGCAGGAAATGGTTGCAGAAAACGCACGCATCAAGGCCCTGAGCGACCGCTTCTTCAAGCAGGTCTCAAACCTTGAAGAGCTGTACGTCAATGGCAGCCAGACAGCACGTGTACCGCACAACCTGAACCTGAGCTTCAACTACGTCGAAGGCGAATCGCTGCTGATGTCGCTGAAAGACATCGCCGTATCGTCCGGTTCGGCCTGTACCTCCGCGTCGCTCGAGCCGTCCTACGTACTGCGTGCTCTGGGCCGCAACGACGAGCTGGCGCACAGCTCGATCCGCTTCTCCTTCGGCCGTTTCACCACCGAAGAAGAAGTCGACTACGCCGCGCAGAAAGTCTGCGAGGCCGTCAACAAACTGCGTGAGCTGTCGCCGCTGTGGGATATGTACAAAGACGGCGTTGACATCTCCAAGATCGAGTGGGCCGCCCACTAAGCAGTCGCCGGCAAGAGCGGCTCCCTGATGAGGAAGGAATTGCACCATGGCATACAGTGAAAAGGTCATCGACCACTACGAAAACCCGCGCAACGTCGGCAAGATGAATGCCGAAGACCCGGATGTCGGCACCGGCATGGTCGGCGCCCCGGCCTGCGGTGACGTGATGCGCCTGCAGATCAAGGTCAACGAGCAGGGCGTTATCGAAGACGCCAAGTTCAAGACCTACGGCTGCGGTTCGGCCATCGCGTCCAGTTCCCTCGCCACCGAGTGGATGAAGGGCAAGACCCTGGACGAGGCCGAAACCATCAAGAATACCCAACTGGCCGAAGAGCTGGCGTTGCCGCCGGTCAAGATTCACTGCTCGGTACTCGCCGAAGATGCCATCAAGGCAGCCGTACGCGACTACAAGCAGAAGAAAGGCTTGATCTAAGTCGCCTGTTGCAAGGTAAGGAGTTCTGATGGCTATCAGCATGACAGAAGCCGCCGCCAACCACATTCGCCGCTCCCTCGACGGGCGCGGCAAAGGTGAGGGCATTCGCCTGGGCGTGCGCACCACCGGTTGCTCGGGTCTGGCCTACGTGCTGGAATTCGTCGACGAACTGGCGGACGAAGACCAGGTGTTCGAAAACCATGGCGTCAAGGTGATCATCGATCCCAAGAGCCTGGTCTACCTCGATGGCACCGAACTGGATTTCGTCAAGGAAGGGTTGAACGAAGGCTTCAAGTTCAACAACCCCAACGTGCGCGGTGAGTGTGGCTGCGGCGAAAGCTTCAACGTTTGAGGCTGGCTGTGGGTACTCCTTGTCATTACGCATTGTTTGACCTCCAGCCAAGCTTCCGTCTGGATCTCGACAAGCTGGCCACTCGCTATCGCGAGCTGGCCCGCGAAGTCCATCCCGACCGCTTTGCCGACGCCTCCGAGCGTGAGCAGCGGGTAGCGCTGGAAAAGTCCGCAGCACTCAACGACGCCTACCAGACCCTGCGCAGTGCGCCGCGGCGCGCCCGCTATCTGCTGGCCATCAGCGGCCATGAAGTGCCTCAGGAAGTCACGGTCCACGACCCTGACTTCCTGTTGCAGCAGATGCAGTGGCGTGAAGAGCTCGAGGAGTTGCAGGACGAAGCCGACCTTGATGGTGTCGGCGTGTTCAAGAAGCGCCTCAAGGCTGCCCAGGACACGCTGAACGAGGACTTTGCCGCCTGCTGGGATGCCCCAGGCGAGCGCGACAAGGCCGAGCGCCTGATGCGCCGCATGCAGTTCCTCGACAAGCTCGCCCAAGAAGTGCGCCAACTGGAAGAGCGCCTCGACGATTAACCCGGTGTTGCCCGTGATGACACCTAAGGTATTCAGATAAGCATGGCCCTACTGCAGATTGCCGAACCCGGTCAAAGCCCTCAGCCTCACCAGCGCCGCCTGGCGGTGGGGATCGACCTGGGTACCACCAACTCTCTGGTCGCTGCACTGCGTAGCGGCCGCAGCGAGCCCCTGCCCGACGCGCAGGGCAACGTCATTCTGCCGTCCGCGGTGCGCTACCTCGACGGGCGTATCGAAGTGGGGCAGGCTGCGCGTGACGCCGCCTCAAGCGACCCGCTGAACACTGTGCTGTCGGTCAAGCGCCTGATGGGGCGCGGCCTGGCCGACGTCAAGCAACTGGGCGAGCAATTGCCGTACCGCTTCGTTGGCGGTGAGTCGCACATGCCGTTCATCGACACCGTGCAGGGTCCGAAAAGCCCGGTGGAAGTGTCTGCCGACATCCTGAAGGTGTTGCGCGAACGTGCCGAAGCTACCTTGGGTGGCGAGCTGGTAGGCGCGGTGATCACCGTGCCGGCCTATTTCGATGACGCCCAGCGTCAGGCTACCAAAGATGCTGCGCGTCTGGCCGGCCTGAACGTGCTGCGCCTGCTCAACGAACCGACTGCGGCCGCCGTAGCCTACGGCCTGGACCAGAACGCCGAAGGCGTGGTGGCCATCTATGATCTGGGCGGCGGTACTTTCGATATTTCCATCCTGCGCCTGACCGCTGGCGTATTCGAAGTGCTGGCCACCGGGGGTGATACCGCCCTTGGGGGGGATGACTTCGATCACACTATTGCCGGCTGGATCATCGAACAGGCGGGTTTGTCGTCTGACCTCGACCCGGCTACCCAGCGCGCGCTGCTGCAAACCGCTTGCGCCGCCAAGGAGGCCCTGACCGACGCTGACGTGGTCAACGTCAGCCACGGTGCCTGGCACGGTGAGCTGACCCGCAGCGCCTTCGAAGCCATGATCGAACCATTGGTTGCCCGCAGCCTGAAGGCTTGCCGCCGTGCGGTGCGCGACAGTGGTGTTGAGCTGGAAGAGGTCAGCGCCGTAGTCATGGTCGGTGGTTCTACCCGCGTGCCGCGTGTGCGTGAGGCCGTCGGTGCACTGTTCGGGCGCACCCCGCTGACCTCGATCGACCCAGACCAGGTGGTGGCCATCGGTGCCGCCATCCAGGCTGACACCTTGGCCGGCAACCGCCGCGAAGGTGGCGAGCTGCTGCTGCTCGATGTCATCCCGCTGTCGCTTGGTCTTGAGACCATGGGCGGGCTGATGGAGAAGGTGATCCCGCGTAACACCACCATTCCGGTGGCGCGCGCTCAGGAATTCACCACGTACAAAGACGGCCAGTCGGCCATGATGATCCACGTCCTGCAGGGCGAGCGCGAGCTGATCAGTGACTGCCGTTCGCTGGCCCGTTTCGAGCTGCGCGGTATTCCGGCCATGGTTGCCGGTGCTGCGAAAATCCGCGTTACCTTCCAGGTGGATGCCGATGGCCTGCTCAGCGTCGCTGCCCGCGAGCTGGGTTCGGGCGTGGAAGCCAGCATTCAGGTCAAGCCGTCCTACGGCCTGACCGACGGCGAAATCGCCCGCATGCTCAAGGACTCCTTCGAAAACGCCGGTTCCGACAAGCACGCCCGCCAGTTGCGTGAGCATCAGGTAGATGGCGAGCGGCTGCTCGAGGCGGTACAGGGCGCCCTGGACGCCGACGGCGAGCGCCTGCTCAGCAGTGACGAGCGCGACGCCATCGAATTCCAGATGCAAGAACTACGTGATTTGCTGACCGGCACCGATGGCGCAGCCATCGAGCAACAGACCAAGCGTCTGTCGCAGGTGACCGATGCATTTGCCGCCCGTCGCCTTGATTCGACGGTTAAAGCCGCACTGGCCGGGCGCAACCTGAATGAGATCGAGGAGTAATCGATGCCGCTGGTGACATTCCTGCCGCATGAGAAGTTCTGCCCCGAGGGGCTGACCGTGGAGGTCAAGCCCGGGACCAACATCCTGGAGCTGGCCCACGACCATCACATCGAGATGGAAAGTGCCTGCGGCGGCGTCAAGGCCTGTACCACTTGCCACTGCATCGTGCGCAAGGGCTTCGATTCGCTCGAAGAGGCTGACGAGCTGGAAGAGGACATGCTGGACAAAGCCTGGGGCCTGGAAGCGCAATCGCGCCTTGGTTGCCAGGTTTTCGTCGCTGACGAAGACCTGACCATCGAGATCCCCAAGTATTCGCTCAACCATGCCGCCGAAGCACCGCACTGAGGGCCTGTACATGAGTCTGAAATGGGTTGATGTACTTGAGATCGCAATCCAGCTTGCAGAAAGCAAGCCTGAGGTCGATCCTCGTTATGTGAATTTCGTGGACCTGCACCGCTGGGTGCTGGCGTTGCCTGAGTTCAGCGACGATCCGTCACGCGGCGGTGAGAAAGTGCTCGAGGCAATCCAGGCCGCCTGGATCGACGAAGCCGACTAAGCGTCACTTGCAGGTTAGGCAATCCCCCGGAACCCGCGTATAATTCGCGGGTTTAATTTTTCGTAACACTCATATTCTGGAGTTTTCCATGGCTGTTCAACGTACTTTCTCCATCATCAAGCCTGACGCTGTTGCCAAAAACGTCATCGGCAAGATCACCACTCGCTTCGAAGAAGCCGGCCTGAAAATCGTTGCCTCGAAAATGAAGCAACTGTCCAAAGCCGAAGCCGAAGGCTTCTACGCTGAGCACAGCGAGCGCGGCTTCTTCGGTGACCTGGTTGCCTTCATGACTTCCGGTCCGGTCGTTGTCCAGGTTTTGGAAGGCGAGAACGCCATTGCCAAGAACCGTGAGCTGATGGGTGCTACCAACCCTAAAGAAGCTGCTGCCGGCACCATCCGCGCTGACTTCGCCGAATCGATCGACGCCAACGCCGTTCACGGTTCGGACTCCGAAGCTGCTGCTGCTCGCGAAATCGCTTACTTCTTCGCTGCTACCGAGGTAACCACTCGCTAAGCGAAAGCTTACGGGTGAGGGTGAATCCATGACGACATCTACTGGCAAAATCAACCTGTTGGGTCTGACCCAGCCGGAAATGGAACAATTCTTCGACTCTATCGGGGAGAAGCGCTTCCGTGCCGGCCAGGTGATGAAATGGATTCACCATTTTGGCGTGTCCGACTTTGCGGCCATGACCAACGTAGGCAAGGTCTTGCGCGAAAAGCTCGAGGCCGTTGCCGAAATTCGCCCACCGGAAGTGGTCAGTGAAGACATTTCCGCCGACGGCACCCGTAAATGGGTGATCCGCGTTGCCTCCGGCAGCTGCGTCGAGACCGTCTATATTCCAACCGACGACCGTGGCACCCTGTGCGTATCGTCGCAAGCCGGCTGTGCCCTGGACTGCAGCTTCTGCTCCACCGGCAAGCAAGGCTTCAACAGCAACCTCACTGCCGCCGAAGTGATCGGCCAGGTGTGGCTTGCCAACAAATCCTTCGGGACCGTTCCTGCCAAAGTCGACCGCGCGATTACCAACGTGGTCATGATGGGCATGGGCGAGCCCTTGCTGAACTTCGACAACGTCATTGCCGCCATGAAAATCATGATGGATGACCTTGGCTATGGCATTTCCAAGCGCCGTGTCACCTTGTCCACCTCGGGCGTGGTGCCGATGATCGACGAACTCGCCAAGCACATCGACGTGTCGCTGGCCCTGTCGCTGCATGCGCCGAACGACGAACTGCGCAACAAGCTGGTACCGATCAACAAGAAGTACCCGCTGAAGATGCTGCTGGAATCGTGCATGGGCTACATGTCCACCTTGGGCGGCAAGCGCGTGCTCACCGTCGAGTACACCCTGCTCAAGGACGTCAACGACCAGCCCGAGCATGCCGCGCAGATGATCGAACTGTTGCGCGATGTACCCTGCAAGATCAACCTGATCCCGTTCAACCCGTTCCCGCATTCGGGCTACGAGCGACCGAGCAACAACGCCATTCGTCGCTTCCAGGACCTGCTGCACCACGGTGGCTTCAACGTCACCACCCGTACCACGCGCGGCGACGACATCGACGCTGCCTGTGGCCAGCTGGTCGGCCAGGTCAATGACCGTACTCGCCGCAGTGAGCGCTACATCGCTGTTCGCCAGCTTTCTGCGGACGTCGAACTGCCAGACAGCGCCGCCAGCCACTGACAGGTACCTTGCCCATGAGCCTGCGCGCCGCGCTGTCGATCCTTGCGCTTTCGCTGCTGGCCGGCTGCGTGTCGGGCGGCGCGAGCGACCCCTTGGCCAGCCGCCAGGGCAGGGTGGAGGCGGGGCGGGCTTATGTGCAGCTTGGCTTGGGTTATTTGCAACAAGGTTTGACCGAACAGGCCAAGGCGCCGCTGGGAAAGGCCCTGGCGCTGAATGACCAGGATGTCGATGCGCACGCCGCCCTGGCGGTAGTGTTTCAAGCCGAAGGCGAGCCGGCGCTGGCCGAAGCACACTTTCGCAAGGCCTTGCTGATAAGCCGCGGTGACACGCGAATTCGCAACAATTACGGCAGTTTCCTTTATGCTCAGGGGCGATTTGCCGAGGCCAAGCAGATGTTTCGCCTGGCCAGTGCCGATACCCTGTATCCTGAGCGCTCACGCGTTTACGAGAATCTGGGCCTGACCGCCCTGAAGCTCGAACGCCGCGATCAGGCGCACGCGTATCTGTTGAAAGCGTTACAACTCAACCAGCGGCAACCAAAAGCGTTGCTGGAAATGGCTGAGTTGTCCTACGAAAACAGGCATTATGTGCCGGCCCGGGACTACTACGATCGTTTCAGCCAGTTGAGCGACCACGACGCCCGTAGCCTGCTGCTGGGCAGCCGCCTTGCCAGGGTGTTCGACGAGCAGGGCGCACTGGCCGAATTGGGCCAGCAATTACAACGACTTTATCCCGGTACGCCGGAATACCAGCAATACCTGTCGGAGCAACGATGAACGCCGCGCACCCCGAAGTAGCAGTAGCGCCTGGCCAGAACCCCGGTGAGCTTTTGCGCCTGGCCCGTGAGAAACGGGACTGGTCTCAAGCCGAGGTGGCCCGCAAGCTCAACCTCACTGTCAGTTCGTTGAACCACGTGGAAACCGGCGCCTTCGACAAGCTGCCCGGGCATACTTTCGCTCGTGGCTACATTCGTGCCTACGCCAAGCTGATGGACCTCGACCAGGCTGCCCTGGTAGATGCCTTCGACCGTTACACCGGTACCCACGCCAAAGGCAGCGACGTGCATTCGCTGGGCCGTATCGAAGAGCCTGTGCGTCTGTCGCACAACATCCTGCGCGGCGTCAGCCTGCTGTTGCTGGTGGCTGTGGTCGGTGGTGGCTTTTTCTGGTGGCAGGACCAGGGCAGCCTGCGGGGCAAGGACCTGGCCAAGATTGCCCTGGAGCATGTCGAGGTCGAAAGCGCCGACGGCACCACACAGATTCACCCGCTCGATGAGCCTGAAGACCAGGCCGTTTCCGCTGGCCAGCAAGCTGAAAGTGCGCCGCTGGCGCTGGAGCAGGGCGCTGCCGAGCAGCCTGCTGCCGCTGAACAAGCACCGGTAAGCTCTGAGGCCGCCATTGCCGCAGCGCCTGCTCCAGCACAGCAAGCGCCGGTGCAACCCGCCCCTGCTGCTTCGCCTGCACCGGTTACGCCTCCGGTACAGGCCACTGCTGCACCTGCACCTGCACCGGCCGTGGCGGCCACCGAGCCTGCCGCAGTGCCAGCTGGCAGCGCCAAGGTCGCCATCCAGTTCACCGCCGATTGCTGGACCCAGGTCAGCGACGGCAACGGCAAGGTGCTGTTCAGCGCCATCAAGCGCAAGGGGGACAACCTCGAGCTGACCGGCAAGCCGCCATTCGCGGTACGCCTGGGCTTTGCCCGGGGCGCCCAGGTCAGCTACAACGGCCAGGCCGTCGATGTTGCCCCATTCACCAGTGGCGAGACTGCTCGCCTGAAGTTGGGACAGTAAGTCATGCACGGCGAATCTCCGATCAAACGTCGCGAATCCCGCAAAATCTGGGTTGGCAATGTGCCGGTGGGTGGTGATGCGCCCATCGCGGTGCAGAGCATGACCAACACCGACACCAACGATGTCGCTGCTACCGTGGCGCAAATCCAGCGACTGGTCGATGCCGGCGTGGACATCGTGCGTGTCTCGGTGCCGGACATGGACGCCGCCGAAGCGTTTGGCAAGATCAAGCAACGGGTCAGCGTGCCGCTGGTCGCCGACATCCATTTCGACTACAAGATTGCCCTGCGCGTTGCCGAACTGGGCGTTGATTGCCTGCGGATCAACCCGGGCAACATCGGCCGTGAAGACCGTGTGCGCGCTGTGGTCGATGCCGCCCGCGATCGCGGCATTCCGATTCGTATCGGGGTCAACGCCGGTTCGCTGGAAAAAGACCTGCAGAAGAAGTATGGCGAACCGACCCCGGCCGCACTGGTCGAGTCGGCCCTGCGCCACGTCGAGCATCTCGACCGCCTGGATTTCCAGGACTTCAAGGTCAGCGTCAAGGCCTCGGACGTGTTCATGGCTGTCGAAGCCTACCGTCTGCTGGCCAAGCAGATCGTACAACCGCTGCACCTGGGCATCACTGAAGCCGGTGGCCTGCGTTCGGGGACGGTGAAGTCCGCCGTCGGCCTCGGTATGCTGCTGGCCGAGGGTATTGGCGATACCATTCGCATCTCGCTGGCGGCCGACCCGGTCGAAGAAGTGAAAGTCGGCTACGACATCCTCAAGTCGCTGCATCTGCGTTCGCGTGGCATCAACTTCATCGCCTGCCCGAGCTGCTCGCGGCAGAACTTCGATGTGGTCAAGACCATGAACGAGCTGGAAGGGCGTCTGGAAGACCTGCTGGTGCCGCTGGATGTGGCGGTGATCGGTTGCGTGGTCAACGGCCCGGGTGAAGCCAAGGAGGCCCATGTCGGGTTGACCGGCGGCACGCCGAACCTGATCTACATCGACGGCAAGCCTGCGCAGAAACTGACCAATGACAACCTGGTCGATGAGCTGGAAAAGCTCATCCGCCAGAAAGCGGCCGAAAAGGCCGAAGCTGACGCGGCGCTGATCGTCCGTGGCTGACACACCGAATTCGTAAGGACTTTTCGTGAGCAAATCGCTGCAAGCCATCCGTGGCATGAACGACATCCTGCCAGAACAGTCGCCGCTGTGGCGCTACTTCGAAGGCACCGTGGCCGGGCTGCTGGACACCTACGGGTACAGCCAGATCCGCACGCCGATCGTCGAGTTCACCGAGCTGTTCAAACGCTCGATCGGTGAAGTGACCGACATCGTCGAAAAAGAGATGTACACCTTCGAGGACCGCAACGGTGATTCGCTGACCCTGCGCCCTGAAGGCACCGCGGCCTGCGTGCGAGCGGTGCTCGAGCACGGCATCACCGGCAACGGTCAGGTGCAGAAGCTGTGGTACATCGGCCAGATGTTCCGCCACGAGCGCCCACAGAAGGGCCGCTACCGTCAGTTCCACCAGATTGGCGTGGAAGTGTTCAACCTGGACGGCCCGGACATCGATGCCGAGCTGATCATGCTGACCTGGCGCCTGTGGGGCCTGCTGGGCATCCAGGACGCGGTCAAGCTGGAGCTCAACAGCCTGGGCACCAGTGAAGCCCGCGCACGCTACCGTGACGCGCTGGTCGAGTTCCTCTCGGCGCGCCTGGAGCAACTGGACGAAGACAGCCAGCGCCGCCTGAAGAGCAACCCGCTGCGCATCCTCGACAGCAAAGACCAGAACACCCAGGCGGTGTTGGTCGGCGCGCCGAAGTTGGAAGACTACCTGGACGAAGAGTCGCGCGTGCACTTCGAAGGCCTCAAGGCCCGCCTGGACGCAGCCGGTATTCCGTTCGTGATCAACACCAAGCTGGTACGTGGCCTGGACTATTACAGCAAGACCGTGTTCGAGTGGGTAACCGACAAGCTCGGCGCCCAGGGCACGGTGTGCGCGGGTGGCCGTTACGACGGCCTGGTCGAACAGATGGGTGGCAAGCCGACCACTGGCGTTGGTTTCGCCATGGGCATCGAGCGCCTGATCCTGCTGTTGGAAACCTTGGGCAAGGTGCCGGAGTCCATCAGCCGCCAGATCGACGTTTACCTGTGCGCCTTTGGCGAGCAGGCGGAGCTGGCAGGCCTGCGCCTGTCCGAAGGCTTGCGCGACCGCTTGCCGGGCCTGCGCCTGGCTGTCAACGCCGGGGGTGGCAGCTTCAAGAGCCAGTTCAAGAAAGCCGACAAGAGCGGTGCACTGTTCGCCCTGATCCTCGGCGACGACGAGCTGGCCAAGCAAGAGATCGGCTTGAAGCCCCTGCGTGGCCAGGGCGAACAACAGAACATTGCCTGGGATGCTCTTGCAGAGCACCTGGAAACCGCGATCGCGCAGGCGTAACGCGGTTCAACAAGCGAATAGGCGAAAAGGAGTATTGGGGTGTCGAGTACCGATGATGATGACCTGGCAGGGGTCAAGGACTGGTGGAACCGCAACGGCAAGCCGCTGCTGACCGGTGCATTGCTGGCTGGCGTGGTGGTGTTGGGCTGGAATACCTGGCACAAGTACCAGACCAACCAGTCGCAAGGTGCCTCGCAGTTGTATCAGGCGCTGATTGAAACCAGCCTGACACCGACCGGCCAGCCGGACGCCACCAAGGTCGCGGAACTGGCCGGCAAGCTCAAGAGCGAGTTTGGCGGCACCGCTTACGCCCAGTACGGCAGCCTGTTCGTGGCCAAGGTCGCGGTCGACAGCGGCAAGCTCGATGACGCCGCAGCCGAGCTGAAAAGCGTGCTGGATAAACCGGCCGACGTTACCTTGGGCGAGATTTCGCGTCAGCGTCTGGCGCGCGTACTGGCAGCCCAGAACAAGGCCGAGGATGCCCTCAAGCTGCTCGACGGCGACGCCGACAAAGCCTTCCTGGCCAGCCGTGAAGAGTTGAAGGGTGACCTGCTGGTGCAGCTGGGTCGCGCCGACGACGCACACAGCGCTTACGAAAAAGCCAAGGCTGCGCTGTCCGATGACGCGGCGGTCGGTGGCCTGCAATTGAAGCTGGATGACCTGGCTAAAGGGGACGCGTAAGTGATCGGTTGGAAACATGCAGCAGTGCTGACCCTGGCCGTACTGGCCGCAGGTTGCAGCAGCAACAGCAAGAAGGAACTGCCCCCGGCCGAGCTGACCAAGTTCACCGAGGAAGTGGTGCTGAAGAAGCAGTGGAGCCGTTCGATCGGTGACGGCCAGGGTGAAACCTACAACACCCTGGTACCGGCCATCGAGAACGACCGTATCTACGCTTCCGACGTCAACGGCGAAGTCTTCGCCCTCGATCGCATCACGGGTGACGTGGTGTGGAAGAAGGACCTGGAGCTGCAGGTTTCCGGTGCAGTTGGCGTAGGCTATGGCCTGGTCATGCTCGGTACCCTCAAGGGTGAAGTCATTGCTCTGGACTCCAGCACCGGTGAGGAGCGTTGGCGCTCGCGCGTGACCAGCGAAGTGCTGGCCCCACCTGCCAACAACGGTGACGTGGTGGTGGTGCAGACCCAGGACGACCGCCTGATCGGCCTGGATGCCGCCACTGGCGACCGCCGTTGGATCTACGAAAACTCGCCGGCCGTGCTGACGCTGCGTGGCACCGGTGCGCCGATCGCCACCAACCGCCTGGCGGTTGCCGGCCTGTCCACCGGCAAAGTGGTTGCGGTTGACATCAACAACGGTGTGCCGGTGTGGGAAAGCCGCGTGGCCATCCCGAAGGGCCGTTCCGAGCTGGACCGTGTGGTTGATATCGACGGCGGCTTGCTGCTGTCTGGTGGTACCCTGTACGTCAGCACCTACCAGGGCCGTGTAGCGGGCCTGGACCTGGAAAGCGGCCGCGAGCTGTGGCAGCGCGATGCTTCCAGCTATGTGGGTGTCGCTCAGGGCTTCGGTAACGTCTACGTCAGCGAAGCCTCGGGTACCGTGGAAGGTGTGGATGAGCGCTCTTCCAGTGCCCTGTGGAGCAACGACAGCATGGCTCGCCGCCAGTTGACCGCCCCTGAAGTGTTCAGCAGCTACGTGGCTGTGGGTGACTTTGAAGGTTACCTGCACCTGCTGAGCCAGGTGGATGGCCGCTTCGTCGGCCGTGAGCGTATCGACAGCGATGGCCTGCGCGCCCGCCCACTTGTGGTCGGCGACACCATCTATGTCTTCGGCAACAGCGGCAAGCTCGAGGCACTGACCATCCGCTGAAGCTATGCTTGAAGCCTTGGCGGGCTTCAAGCCGCGGCGTAGGACACGCCGCCCAAACTCCGGCCGCTGCCTTGCAGCGGCCTTTGCATTTTCAAGAATTCGAGAGTGGAGAGCCGATGGTTCCCGTAATTGCCCTGGTGGGCCGCCCGAACGTCGGCAAATCCACCATGTTCAACCGCCTGACCAAGACCCGCGATGCCATCGTCGGTGACCTGTCGGGCCTGACCCGTGACCGCCAGTATGGTGATGCCAGCTGGCAGGGTCGTTCCTTCATCCTGATCGACACCGGTGGTATCACCGGTGACGAAGTGGGCATGGACGAAAAAATGGCCGAGCAGTCGCTCATGGCCATCGAAGAAGCCGACTACGTGCTGTTCCTGGTTGATGCCCGAGCGGGCATGACCGCAGCAGACCAGATGATCGCCGAGCACCTGCGCAAGCGGAACAAGGCCGCGATCCTGGTTGCCAACAAGATCGACAACATCGACCCCGACGTTGCCCGCGCCGAATTCTCGCCAATGGGCATGGGCAACGCCATTCCGGTGGCAGGCTCCCAGGGCCGGGGTATCAGCGCCTTGATGGAGGCCGTGCTCGGTCACCTGCCGCGTGATGCCGAAGACGAAGCCCTCGAACAGGACGTTGCTGAAGGTGAGGAAGCCGTGCGCATTCCTGGCCCAAGCGAGAAGGATGGCATCAAGATCGCCATCATCGGCCGCCCGAACGTTGGCAAGTCGACGCTGGTCAACCGCATGCTCGGCGAAGAGCGTGTGGTGGTCTACGACGAGCCGGGCACCACCCGTGACAGTATCTACATCCCGTTCGAGCGTGATGGTGACAAGTACACCTTCATCGACACCGCCGGTGTGCGTAAGCGCGGCAAGATCCACGAGGAAGTCGAGAAGTTCTCGGTGGTGAAGACGCTGCAGGCGATCAAGGACGCCAACGTCGTCATCTTCGTCATGGATGCCCGCGAAGGTGTGGTCGACCATGACCTGAACCTGCTGGGCTTTGCCCTTGAAGCCGGTCGCGCCATCGTCATTGCCCTGAACAAGTGGGATGGCATGGAGCCGGGTGAGCGCGCCTACGTGAAGACCGAGCTGGAGCGCCGGCTGTTCTTCGTCGATTTTGCTGACATCCACTTCATTTCTGCGCTGCATGGCACGGGCGTGGGCAACTTGTACAAGTCGGTGCAGGCTGCGTTCCAGTCCGCGGTCACCCGCTGGCCGACCAGCCGCCTGACGCAGATCCTCGAAGATGCCGTGAGCGAGCACCAGCCGCCGATGGTCAATGGTCGCCGCATCAAGCTGCGCTATGCCCACCTCGGCGGTGCCAACCCGCCGCTCATCGTGATCCACGGCAACCAGACCGACAGCATTCCCAAGTCGTACTCGCGTTACCTGGAAAACACCTATCGCCGGGTGCTCAAGCTGGTCGGTACGCCGATCCGTATCGAGTACAAGGGTGGTGAGAACCCGTACGAGGGTAAGAAAAACACCCTTACCGATCGCCAGGTCAACAAGAAACGCCGCCTGATGTCGCACCACAAGAAGGCCGAGAAGAAGCGTCGCGACAAACGCTAAGCAGCCCCATGTGGGGGCGGGTAAGGCTGCCCCCACAGACACCCTTTGATCCAGAACAATCCCCCTATTGTTTCAACCTTTTTCCTGACCGCTCGATCCGCTATGCTCGGACTCCACCCCGTGCCGGATATACCCCAGGAAAGAGGGCTCCATGATCCGCAGCAAACTGCCGAATGTCGGCACGACCATCTTCACCACCATGTCTCAGCTCGCCGTGCAGACTGGCGCGCTCAACCTGTCCCAGGGCTTTCCTGACTTCAATGGCCCCCAGGCCCTGCTCGATGCAGTGGGCCGGCACGTGGCTGCCGGGCATAACCAGTATTCGCCGATGACCGGCCTGCCGGCCTTGCGCCAGCAGGTAGCGGCCAAGGTCGAGCGGCTGTATGGGGCCAGGGTGGACGCCGATCAGGAAGTGACTATCACCCCCGGCGCCACCGAGGCTATTTTCTGTGCCATCCAGGCGGTGGTGCATGCCGGTGATGAAGTGATCGTCTTCGACCCCTGCTACGACAGTTACGAGCCGTCAGTGGAGCTGGCCGGGGGCCGCTGTGTACACGTGCAGTTGAGCGACGGCGACTTCCGTATCGACTGGCAGAAATTCAGCGATGCTTTGAGCCCGCGCACGCGCATGGTCATCCTCAACTCGCCACACAACCCCAGCGGCGCGTTGATCACCCGCGAAGACCTCGACCAGTTGGCCGCACTTATTGCCGACCGCGATATCTACCTGGTCAGCGATGAAGTGTACGAACACCTGGTCTACGACGGCGTACGCCACGCCAGTGTGCTGGCCCATGAGCAGTTGTACTCACGTGCCTTCGTGGTCAGTTCCTTCGGCAAGACGTACCACGTTACCGGCTGGAAGACCGGTTACGTGATCGCACCGCCAGCCTTGAGCGCCGAGCTGCGCAAAGTGCACCAGTACGTCAACTTCTGTGGCGTGACGCCGCTGCAATGTGCCTTGGCCGACTTCATGGCCGGGCACCCCGAGCATATTGATGAGTTGCCGGCCTTCTACCAGGCCAAGCGCGACCTGTTCTGCGGTTTGCTGGACGGTTCGCGTTTCAACTTTACCCGCACGACGGGCACTTATTTCCAGCTGGTGGACTATTCGCAAATCCGTCCGGACCTGAACGATGTCGACATGTCGCTGTGGCTGACGCGTGAGCACGGCGTGGCGACCATCCCGGTATCGGTGTTCTACCAGCACCCCATCCCCGAGCAACGCCTGGTGCGCCTGTGCTTTGCCAAACGAGAGGAGACGCTGCGTCAGGCAGCGGAACGACTATGCGCGATCTGAGTACACTGCCGAACCTGAAAGTCGCCCTGGTGCAAACCACCTTGGCCTGGCACGACCGCGAGGCCAACTACGCGCACTTCGAGGTGCTGCTGGAGCAGGTGGGCGAGGTCGACCTGGTGATCCTGCCGGAAATGTTTACCACCGGTTTTTCGATGCAATCGGAAAGCCTGTGCGAGCCGGAGAACGGTCCGACCTACAAATGGCTGAAGGCACAGGCCAAGAAGCACAACGCGGTGATTACCGGCAGTGTGATCATCCAGGCCGCCGATGGCAGCCACCGCAACCGCCTGTTGTGGGCGCGGCCGGACGGCGAGATTCTGCACTACGACAAGCGCCACCTGTTCCGCATGGCCGGTGAGCACAAACATTACACCCCAGGCGAGCGGCAGGTGCAGTTCGAGCTCAAGGGCTGGCGGATTCGCCCGCTTATCTGCTACGACCTGCGCTTCCCTGTGTGGAGCCGTGACGCCCAGGACACCGACCTGCTGCTGTACACCGCCAACTGGCCGGCCGCGCGTCGCCAGCACTGGAACCGCCTGCTACCGGCGCGGGGGATCGAGAACCTGTGCTATGTGGCGGCGGTGAATCGAGTGGGCACGGACGGTAAAGGCTTTGCTTACTCTGGTGACAGCCAGGTGCTGGATTTCCAGGGCGAGAGCCTGCTCAGTGCCGGGGAGGCGGACGGGGTGTTCACTGCAGTACTGAGCGCGGCGGAACTGGCGGCGTACCGGGCCAAGTTCCCGGCCAACCTGGATGCCGATACCTTCGAGCTGCACTGACAGCAGGGCCGGCTTCTTCGCGGGTAAACCCGCTCCTACACACGCATCGGCGGTTGGTCACAGGCCGTTGTAGGAGCGGGTTCACCCGCGAAAGGGCCGGCCCTGCTGACCAATTTCCATCCGACGTTCACCATTGCCGCCGCCACCGTATTCGCGGGTAAACCCGCTCCTACACACGCATAGGCGGTTGGTCACAGGCCGTTGTGTAGGAGCGGGTTCACCCGCGAAAGGGCCGGCCCTGCTGGCCAATTTCCACCTGTCGTTCACCATTGCCGCCGCCACCGTATTCGCGGGTAAACCCGCGCCTACACACGCATCGGTGGTTGGTCACAGGCCGTTGTGTAGGAGCGGGTTTACCCGCGAAGAGGCCGGCCCTGCTGGCCAATTTCCACCGGCCGTTCACCGTTGCCGCCGCCACCGTATTCGCGGGTAAACCCGCTCCTACACACCGATCAATACACATCCCGCCGATACCGCCCATCCTCGATCAACTGCTGTACAGCAGCTTCACCCAGCATGCCTTTGAGCGCCGCATCCACCCCCGCCGCCATGCCTTGCAGGCTGCCGCAGACATACACGCAAGCCCCGTCGGCCACCCAGCGCTTGAAGTCCTCGGCCTGCTCCAGCATCACGTCCTGCACATACACCTTCTCAGCCTGATCGCGCGAGAACGCCAGGTCCAGCCGTGCCAGGTCACCGTTGTCCAGCCAAGCGTGCAGCTCATCGCCACACAGCAAGTCATGCGCCCGATTACGCTCGCCGAACAACAGCCAGTTGCGCTGCTCACCGGCATTGACCCGGGCGCGCAACAGGCTGCGAAGGCCCGCCAGGCCAGTGCCGTTGCCGATCAGGATCATCGGCGCAGCGGCCTCAGGCAGATGGAAGCCACTGTTACGCCGCAGGCGCAGGCTCAGGGTGCCATTCATTGGCAGGTATTCGGTCAGCCAGCCAGAGCCCAAGCCAAGGCTGCCGTCGGGGTGGCGTTCCTGGCGCACGATCAGCTCCAGCACACCATCGCTGGCGATCGAGGCGATGGAGTATTCGCGGCTACCGATTGGCACCAGTGCATCGACCAGCGCTTGTGGCTGCAAGCCGATCAGGTGGTCGCGGCGCGTCGGCAGTTGGCGGCCAGCGAGTGCCTGGGCAAGGGTTTCACTCAGGCCATTCACCTGCACCTGGCTGCTGGCGTCCAGTGCCATGCCCTTGAGGAACGCGTCGATCCGTGGCTGCCCATTCAGCGGCAGTATCTCCACCAGATCGCCGGCTTCCCAGCTTGCAGGTTCTGCAGCCTGCAGGCCAAGCAGGTACACCGGTTGGCCTTGGCTGCCGGGGTTGAGCAGTTTGCGGCGCACCAGCGACCAGTTGGCAAAGGTTGGCGGCTGCCAGGCGGCCACCGGCTGGACGCCCGTCAGTTGCGCCAGTTCCTGCTGCCATTGCTGCAGGGCGGCCTGGTCGGCGTTGTCCACTTCCACCGGGCTGAATGCACTGCTGGCACCGCGCTCCCCCAGCCACGCCTGGAGACGACGAGCGAAACCGCAGAAGTGCGGGTACTGACGATCACCGAGGGCGAGCAGGGCATAGTTGAGGTTGTTCAGTGCCCAAGGCTGGCCGAGCACCTTGCGCTCGAAGACGCGAGCGCTGTCGGGCGCTTCGCCGTCGCCGAAGGTACTCACCACGAAGAGCGCGCGATGGGCCTGGCGCAGGTCGTTTTCACCCAGCTCGGCAAGGGCGCGCACCTGAACGGGCTGGCCAGCTGCCTGCAGCTGCTCGGCACTCTGCCAGGCCAACTGTTCGGCAAAGCCACTCTGGCTGGCAAAGCCGATAAGCCAGCCGTCGCCATTGCCGCTGTTGGCGACGTTGCCACGGACTGCGCGCACCTGACGTTTCTTGCGGCGGCGGTCGAGGTACAGCAGCCAGCCGGTGACGAAGAACAACGGCATGGTGAGGCTGGCGATGGTGACGATGATGCGCCCCGGCAAGCCGAAGTATTCGCCGACGTGCAAGGCGTAAACACTCTGCAGCAACTGCGCCTTGAATGACTTGTCGGTGTAGCGGTCGTGCTTCTTAACTTGGCCGGTGGCCGGGTCAAGGACCAGGGTATTGAAGGCACGTGGGTGCGCGGCGTCGTCGAGCAGGTAGAACAGGTTGGCCGGCTGACCGCCAGCAGGCGGCAGGCGCAGGTTGTAGGTGGACAGGCCTGGGCCTGCGGCGTCCTTGAGGTTGGCCCAGATGGCGTCGTAGTCCACCACCAGCGGCGGCGCATTCTTGTCGACTTTTTGCGGCCCGTGCCGGCCACGGCCTTCACCACGTTTTTGCTGCTGGCCCGCAGCCGGCGCGTCGGCCAGCAGCTTGTTCAGGCCTTCACGGTACCACTCATAGGACCAGAACAGCCCGGTCAGGGCGAACAGAAGATAGAACAGCAGGCACCAGGTGCCGGCAACGGCGTGCAGGTCCCAGTTGAAGGCGCGGCCTTTCTTGGCCCAGTCGAAGGTCAGCCAGGTGCGCCAGTCCAGCGCTTTGCGCGGCCAGCGCAGGTAAAGGCCGGACAGGCAGAAGAACACCAGCATCAGGGTGCAGGCCCCGGTGATTTGCCGGCCAGTATCGCCCATGGCGAGGAAGCGGTGCAGCTTGAGCATGAGGTTGAAGAAGCCTTGCCCGGCCGCTTCGCCCTTGAGTTCGCCGGTGTACGGGTCGGCATAGCGCAGCTCGCCACGGCGTTCGCCCGGTGCGGGCATGAAGAAGATCCGTGCAGCGTTGCCTTCGCGTACGTCGACCCACAGCATCGACACTTTGTCGTGTTGCTGGGCTTCGACCCGCTTAACCAGCTCGGCCGGCGGTAGCACGCCTTCGGCGCGTACTTCTACCTTGAGTACATCGGCATTGAATGCGCGCAGCAGTTCTTCCTGGAACGAGTACAGCGCCCCGGTAATGCCCATCAAGGCCAGCACCAGGCCAGCGGTGATGCCAAAGAACCAGTGCAATTGGAACAGCGTCTTCTTCACCACGTTTCTCACCTTGAGTTGCTGCCGCGACCCGCGCGGCGTGCATTATGCCTTGATACGCAAAAGCCCCGCTCACGGGAATGAACGGGGCCGGGTGGGCTGCTTTTCGTGTTGTCTGTGCGGGCCTCTTCGCGGCTAAGGCCGCTCCTGCACCGGCAACGCAGGAGCGGCTTTAGCCGCGAAAGGGCCGGCACAGGCGCAGCCCTTCAACAGATCAACCCAACCCAGACATCAGAAGTGCACGCTGGTGGTCAGCAGTGCCGTCCGCCCGGCCGCCTGGTTGGCGAAGTGGGTGGAGAAGGCCTTGTCGTAGTACACCTCGTTGGTCAGGTTCTGCACGTTCAGTTGCAGGTCGACGTTCTTGGTCAGCTTGTAGGCGGCCATGGCGTCGTAGCGTACGTAGCTGTCGACCATGGTGGTGTTGGCCACGCTGCCGTACACGTCATCCACGTAGAACGCACCACCGCCAACGGTCAGCTTTGGCGTGATCGAGTAGGTGGTCCACAGGCTGGCGCTGTTGTTTGGCGTGTTCGGCAGCTGGTTGCCGTCGTTGGCCTTGCCCACCGGGCCGCCGTCGATCTGGCGAGCCTGCATGTAGGTGTAGCCGGCGAACACCTGCCACTTGTCGGTCAGCTTGCCGCTGGCCGACAGTTCGATACCTTGCACGCGAGTTTCGCCGACGTTCTCGTAGGTAGTGGTGTCCACCTGAACGCGGGCGTTTTCCTTCTCAGTGCGGAAAAGCGCCGCTGCCAGCGACAAGCGTTCGTCCAGTAAGTCCCACTTGGTACCGATTTCGTAGTTGGTGGTTTCTTCTGGTTCCAGGTCGCTGCCCAGAATATTGCCGCTGCGGTCGGTTGTACCTGGCAGTGAGTTGGTCTCGGTACCTTCGCCGAGCATTGCGCCTGGCGGTGTCGCCGAGGTGGCGTAGGAAATATAGATGCTACCGTTCTCGGCTGGCTTCCACACCAGACCCAGCTGGCCCGTGAAGAATTCGCTTTTGTCGCGACCTTTGGTGGGTACGCCGTTCTTGTTCAAGACGGTTGCGCCGCTGGCGTCGTAGGTGCGGAACTTGGTATCGAAATGGTCGTAACGCAGGCCCATGTTCAGCAGCCATTGGGGTGTGAGCTCCAATGTGTCGAAGACATAGATCGCTCGGGTCTTGCCGCTGGTCTTGGTGCCGGCGTAGTTGCGCGAGACAGTGCCGTCCCAAGTGTCGTCCGGGTTAGGGTCGCTCAGTGAGGTGCAGCTACCACCATTGCCAGGCCCGGTGCAGGTGAGCTTGCTGTTTGGCGTGACGGTGTAGCTCTGGCGGTCGGATTCTTCCTTGGTGAGTTCGATACCGGTCGAGAAGTTGTTTTTGAAACCGCCGACGAAGAACTCGCCGAACAGGTCGGTCTGGTTGGTGGTGGTGGCGGTGTTACCCACGCGGGTGTTGGCACGACGCCATACACCATTGTTGTTCACGTTGCCGACACTGTCATCCGGCTGGGTCAGCACGTAGTCTTGCATGCTGTTGCCGTGACGCAGGGTGTTCTTGATGGTCAGCGAGTCGGTCAGGTCGTGCTCGATGGCGAAAGTGGCGATGTCCACGCGGCTCTTGCGGAAGTCGCGACCGGTTAAGCCGTAGAAGTTGTCGCTGTCACCGCCATCGATCGGCTTGCTCGGGTGCGCCGAAGTACGGGCAGCGCTGCCAGTAACGGGGATGCTGTAAGGGATACCCGAATCCGGCAGGTCGTCGCTTTCCAGGTGGTAGTAGTCAAGGTTGACGCGGGTCGGCGTGCCCAGGCCAAAGGCCAGCGACGGGGCGATACCCCAGCGGTCGTAGTTGACCTTGTCGCGGCCGGCGACGTTGCTTTCGTGGGTCATCAGGTTCAGGCGACCGGCAACGGTATCGCTGAACTGGTAGTTGCCATCGAAGGTGTAGCGCTGGGTCTGGTCGCTGCCCCAGGTCCAGGCGCCGTCCAGCGAGTTGCCCAGATGCGCGCGCTTGCTTACCAGGTTGATGGTACCGCCGGCCGCGCCGCGGCCACCGATGGCCGAGTTCGGCCCCTTGGCCACTTCAACGGATTCGATGGCGAAGATTTCGCGGGTTTGGGCGCCAGTGTCACGTACGCCGTCCAGGTAAGTATCGCCCTGGGCGTCGAAGCCGCGGATGAACGGGCGGTCACCTTGCGGGTTGCCGCCTTCGCCAGCGCCGAAAGTAATGCCTGGCACGGTGCGCAGGGCATCCTGCAGGGTCAGGGCGTTGGTGTCCTTGATCACTTGCTGCGGGATCACGGTTATCGAGCGCGGGGTGTCTACCAGCGGCGCGGTGTACTTCTGCGAGGCGGCCTTGTCCACCTTGTAATCGGTGCTGGCTTGTTCAGCCTTGCCGTTGACGCTGGTGGCATCGAGGGTGATGGCGCTGCTGGCGGCCGGATCGGCGGCATAGACCGACGAGGCACTCAGGGCGACACCGATGGCAGACACGATCAGGCGTGGCGAACTCACAGCAGATGGTACGTACTGGCGCATTGCAAAGAACCTTCCCCAAGGTATTGAGGCGGTGGATCTTAATGTAAGCAATTTTGACTAACAATTGAGACTCGTTACCATTCGTGAAGAATTTACAATCTTTACAATTTGTCTTTACGGTTTCATGCCGCTGAAACGTCTTAAGTGGCGAATGGGGCTTGTGTAGCGTAAAAGGGAATCAATATCATTGAGCCTTTACATTTCCTAACGGTGCTGTTGCCATGCTGCTTCACATTCCAGGCCTGTTCGACGCTGATGAACTGGCCCGTATCCGCGAGGCGCTGGAGCGGGCCGACTGGGCCGATGGCAAGGTTACGGCGGGTTATCAGTCGGCCAAGGCCAAGCACAACCTGCAGCTGCCGGAAGGCCATGCACTGGCCAAGGAAATCGGCACTGCGCTGATCGACCGCCTGTGGAAGACCCCGCGCTTCATGTCGGCAGCCTTGCCGCACAAGGTGTTCCCGCCGCTGATCAACTGCTACCGCGATGGCGGCAACTTTGGTTTCCACATCGACAACGCCCTGCGCCAGCCCAAGGGCAGCCCGGAGCGGGTGCGTACCGACTTGTCTTCCACGCTGTTCCTCAGCGACCCGGAAAGCTACGACGGCGGTGAGCTGGTGATCCAGGACACCTATGGCGTGCAGCAGATCAAGCTGGCCGCCGGTGACATGGTGCTGTACCCCGGCACAAGCCTGCACAAGGTCAACCCAGTAACCCGTGGCCAACGCTATGCCGCATTCTTCTGGACCCAGAGCCTGGTGCGCGATGACAGCCAGCGGGCGCTGCTGTTCGAGATGGACAACGCCATCCAGCAACTGACTGCCGATGTGCCGGACCATCCTTCGCTGTTGCAGCTGACGGGCACCTACCATAATTTGCTGCGCCGCTGGGCTGAGGTCTGAGTCGTGTCCTACTTGCTGCGACGTGAGGAAGTGGTGGATGTGGCCGGCTTGCAGGCCATGCTCGAGGAAACCCCCGGCAAGGCCGCCCAGGCGATTCTGGCGGCAGCGGGGCAGGGCGTGGTCGAGGCGCAGTTGCTGCTGGGGCAGATCCTGCTGGATGGGTGTGGCATCCAGCAGGATGCCACGGTTGCCCGGCGTTGGTTCGGTATCGCTGCACAGAGTGGCAGTGCCATGGCGCACAACATGCTCGGGCGTTGCCTGGAGCATGGTTGGGGCGGCGAGGTGAGTTTGGCGCAGGCTGCCGTTCACTACGCCCGTGCGGCCGACTCCGGGTTGGACTGGGGCCTGTATAACCTGGGCAACCTTCTGGCGACCGGGCGTGGGGTGCCGGCCAATCAGGTGCAGGCACTGATGTGCTACGAGAAGGCTGCGCAGCTGGGGCATGCCAAATCGATGAACCTGTATGGGCGTTACCTGGAGCAGGGCATTGCCACGGCACCCAGCCCGGCGCGGGCGGTGCGCTGGTATCGGCGTTCGGCCGAGGCGGGGGATTTTCGTGGGATGTTCAGCCTGGCGCTGGTGCTGGTCGAGCGTGGGCAGTTGGCCGAGGCAGGGCAGTGGCTGGAGCAGGCCCGGGTTGCGGGGAACATGAATTTCCTGCGTGCTGCGTTGGTAACCCTGCAGGGTGCGGGGCCGGTGTTGATGGCCTTTGCGGCGCGGTATGCCGAGGAGATCGATCGGCGTGGTGAGTGAGGTTGACTGTGCCGGCCAATTTCCACTGGCCGTTCACCGTTGCTGCCGCTACCGTATTCGCGGGTAAACCCGCTCCTACACACGCATCGGTGGTTGGGCGCAGGCCGTTGTACGGTTTACCCACCAAGAGGCCAGCATCGACAGCACGCACATGAAAACGGGGCCTTTCGGCCCCGTTGTGCATTACAGGTAGTAAGCCTTCAGCGGCGGGAAACCGTTGAATTCCACTGCGCTGTAGCTGGTGGTGTAGGCGCCGGTCGACAGCCAGTACAGGCGGTCACCGATGGCCAGGTTCAGCGGCAGCCCGTACTTGTAGTTCTCGTACATGATGTCGGCGCTGTCGCAGGTCGGGCCGGCGATGACCACTTCTTCGGCTTCGCCTTTCTTCTCGGTCCAGATCGGGAACTTGATGGCTTCGTCCATGGTTTCGATCAGGCCGGAGAACTTGCCCACGTCGGTGTAGATCCAGCGCTCGACGGCGGTACGCGACTTACGTGCGACCAGCACCACTTCGCTGACCAGGATGCCGGCGTTGGCGATCAGCGAACGGCCGGGCTCGAGGATGATTTCCGGCAGTTCGTCACCGAAGTCTTCCTTGAGGAAACGGATGATTTCTTCGGCGTAGGTTTCCAGGCTGTTGGTACGGGTGATGTAGTTGGCCGGGAAGCCACCACCCATGTTGATCAGCTTCAGTTCGATGCCGTCTTCTTCTTTCAGGCGTTCGAAGATTACCTTGACCTTGGCGATGGCGGCGTCCCATACGCTGATGTCGCGTTGCTGCGAGCCCACGTGGAAGGAGATGCCGTATGGCACCAGGCCCAGGTCGCGGGCGAGGATCAGCAGGTCCATGGCCATGTCGGTCTGGCAGCCGAACTTGCGGGACAGCGGCCAGTCGGCAGTGGTGGAGCCTTCAGTCAGAATACGCACATACACTTTCGAGCCCGGTGCGGCCTTGGCGATGTTGCGCAGGTCGGCTTCCGAGTCGGTGGCGTACAGGCGCACGCCCTTCTCGTAGAAGTAGCGGATATCCTTGGACTTCTTGATGGTGTTGCCGTAGCTGATGCGGTCGGCGCTGACACCGCGGCCCATCACTTTGTCCAGCTCGTAGATCGAGGCGATGTCGAAGCTCGAACCTTTCTCTTTGAGCAGGTCGATGATTTCCACGGCCGGGTTGGCCTTGACTGCGTAGTAGACCTTGGCAAATTCGAAACCGGCGCGCAGGTCGTCGTACGCCTGGCTGATCATCTGGGTGTCGATGAGTACGAACGGGGTTTCCTGCTTGTCAGCGAACGCCTTCATTTTCTGGAAGGTTTCACGCGCGAAATAGTCTTCGACCTGGATCGACATGCTCAGGGACTCCATGGGCAAACTGAAAGATTAAGTGGCTGCAAACTGAACGTCCTCCGTATCCCCACTTTGGTTCGCCTACTCAGTACTTGAGCCGGATGGATCGTTTCCAGCATGGACGTTCGGCGCGCACTTTAGGGCGTGAAGAATGCAGAATCAACAGGCAATCCGGGCGTGATCGACGTGGATCGACGACCAGCCATTTGAATAACCGACTCGTGTGACCGGCTGATGTTCCCTGCGATCTTTCAAGCGTAAAAAATTGTGGAATGGAGCGTGTTGGGCCCTTCGCGGGCAAGCCCGCTCCTACAGGGGATACGCGTTCCATGTGGGGGCGGGCTTGCCCGCGAAAGGGCCGGAGGTGTTCATATTTATGGCCACATTTTCCTGGTACCCCCGTACAGGAAATCGCCCATAAATTTTTTGTTACCGACTGGCGGATTTGCTGCTTTTGATGCGAAACATTACTATTCGCACCCTTATCTGCCTCCCTGATGACCCCGACCGTGTCCGGACACAAAGGCTTCCTCGACCATTACCATGAGCTGATCGGCACCTGGACGCGCAAGCTGCGCAGTCGTCAGCAGGCCGAGGACCTCACCCACGATGCCTTTGTCCGGGTACTGGAAACCCCGCGCGAGCAGGTTGAGCAGCCACGCGCCTACCTGCATCAGGCTGCGCGCAACATCGCCGTGGATGGCTTCCGTCGCGAAGACCGCCGCCAGGCCCTGGAGCGGGAAGCCTTCGAAGAAGGCGCAACCGGCAGTGGCGACCCGGAAGCCTACGTGCATGCCCTGGAGCTGGCCGACAGCGTCGAGCGGGCCCTGGCCGAGCTGCCACTCAACTGCCGGCAGGTGTTCATCTGGCAGAAGCTCGAAGGCCTGACCCAGGCCGAGATTGCCGAGCGCATGGGGTTGAGCAAGAACATGGTCGAAAAGTATATGATCCGCACGCTCCGGCACCTGCGTGAGCACCTGGATGTGTCGGCATGAAGAGTCAGGAGACCTTTTCGATGAAACAGCACGGTACCGATGCCGTCCGCGAGCAGGCGGCCGCATGGTTCGCCCGCGTGCAGGATGCACCTCGGGATGCCGGGCTGCACAAGCAGTTGCATGCCTGGTTGGCGAGCGACGAGCACCACCGGGAAGAATATGAGCATCTCTGCCGCGTGTGGCAGGCCGCCGACTTCATTCCACGCCAGCACCTGGAGGCGCTGTGCCAGCCAGACCCGGTGCAGCAGCTACCACGACGGCGTTTCATGCGCCAGGCGTTGGCCGCCAGTGTTGCGGTAGTGGCGCTGGGCCTGGGCTGGGGCGGCTGGCACCACCTGCAACTGAACCATCAAGGCAGCCTGCAGACGGCCTTCAATGAGCGCCGTCAGGTCGAACTGCCGGATGGCTCGCATCTGGAGCTCAATGGCAACACGCAGTTGCAGGTCGAGTTCAGCGCCGGCCGGCGGCACGTGCGCCTGAACGCCGGTGAAGTGATGTTCAGCGTCGCCCATGACAGTAGCCGGCCGTTTGTGGTCGACACTGCCCAGGGTAGTGTGATCGTCACAGGTACCCGCTTTGACGTCCGCCTGGACCCAGCCAGCACCCGTGTGGCGGTGGAACAGGGGTCGGTGCGGGTGCAGGGCAAGGGCGCCTCGCTGGCGCAACTGACGGCCGGGCAGGGGTCGCATATAGATGCACAGGGCCTGGTCGCCGCACCCTATGCGGTCAACACCGGCGCCATGACCGCATGGCGACAGGGCAAGCTGGTGTTCGACAACGCAACCCTCGCCGAAGTAGTGGCCGAAACCTCGCGCTACCGTCGCCAGCCATTGCGGGTCGCCCCTGGGAAAGTCGCCCGGCTGCGCCTGTCCGGTACCTTCAGTACCAACGATACAGACGCTCTGCTGCGGGCCTTGCCGAGCATCCTCCCGGTGGCCATCAAAGCCCATGAAGACGGCTCCAGCGAAATAATCGCCAAATAGATTCAGGTTTTTTTTCACTCGTTCGTCTTCCTCGCCAGCTGCAACTGCCAAGCATTTCCATTTGCACGCGGTTGGCGTTTATTCCGCATTCCAGGATGTTTCGACGACGTGAACAACAACAAACCTCTCCCACGCTTTCGCGCCCTGGCGCTGGCCCTGGCGGTCAGTACTGTGGCCGTTGGCAGCCAGGCCGCAGAGGCCGCTAATGCCCTCCACATCCAGGCCCAGCCATTGGGTTCGGCGCTGAACCAGCTCGGCCAGCAAACCAGCCTGCAGCTGTTTTTCAGCCCCGAGCTGGTCGCCGGCAAACAGGCCCCGGCGGTATCGGGCAACCTGGCGCCGGTGCAGGCGCTGCAACAGCTGTTGCAAGGCAGCGGGCTCACCTACGAGATGTCCGGGGACACCGTTGTGGTGAAGCCTCTGCCGACTACCCTTGACCTGGGCAGCGGCAGCCTGGAGCTGGCCCCCACCGACATCAAGGTGGTCGGTGACTGGCTGGGTGATGCCCAGCAGAGCGTGGTACAGAACCACCCTGGGGCACGCACCGTGGTACGCCGCGAGGCAATGGTGGAGAAGGGCGCAATGAACGTGCGCGACGTGCTGCGCGGCATCCCCGGCGTGCAAGTGCAGGACTCCAACGGGACCGGTGGCAGCGACCTGTCGCTGAACGTGGGCGTACGCGGCCTTACTTCGCGCCTGTCGCCGCGCTCCACGGTACTGATCGATGGCATCCCGGCCGCCTTCGCGCCGTATGGCCAGCCACAGCTGTCGATGGCACCGATTTCCTCTGGCAACCTCGACAGCATCGACGTCGTGCGCGGTGCCGGCTCGGTGCGCTATGGCCCGCAGAACGTGGGCGGCGTGATCAACTTTGTAACCCGGGCGATACCGGAAAAGGCCTCGGCAGAGCTGTCCACCACCCTGGAGACCTCCCAGCACGGTGGCTGGAAACACACCGAGTCAGCGTTCGTTGGTGGCACGGCCGACAATGGCATGGGCGTGGCGCTGTTGTACACCGGGGTGAATGGCAACGGTTACCGTGAAAGCAACAACGGCAACGACATCGACGACGTTATCCTCAAGACGCATTGGGCGCCAACCGATGTCGATGAGTTCTGGCTCAACTTCCATTATTACGATGGCCGTGCCGACATGCCGGGTGGCCTGACCCAGGCCCAATACGACAGCAACCCGTACCAGTCGCTGCGCGATTACGACTACTTCGCGGGCCGGCGCAAGGATGTGTCGTTCAAATGGCAGCGGCAGCTCGACGATGCCACCCAGTTCGAAGTGCTGACCTACTACACCGACAGCTTCCGCGGCAGCACCATCGCCTCGCGGGACATGAAGACGTTGTCGTCGTACCCGCGCAACTACCACACCTTTGCCATCGAACCCCGTGTGTCGCGCATCTTCTTTGCCGGCCCAACCACCCAGGAAGTCAGTGTCGGTTACCGTTACCTGAAGGAAGCGATGCGCGAACAATCGACTCGCCTGGCGCTGATCGACAACGTGCCGACGGTGACCCCGACTTCCGACGGCCACGTGTTCCAGGACCGCAGTGGCGGCACCGAGGCCAGCGCCTACTACATCGACGACAAGATCGACGTGGGCAACTGGACCATCACCCCTGGCGTGCGCTTCGAGCACATCAATACCGACTGGCGCGACCGCCCGGTGCTGGACGCCAACAACCGCCCGGTAGCCGAGAAGAAGCGCAGCATCACCAGCAATGAGCCTTTGCCGGCACTGAGCGTGATGTACCACGTTTCCGATGCCTGGAAGGTATTCGCCAACTACGAGACTTCGTTCGGTAGCCTGCAGTACTTCCAGCTGGGCCAGGGCGGTTCTGGCAACAGTACGGCCAATGGCCTGGAGCCGGAAAAAGCCAAGACCTACGAAATCGGTACCCGTTATGACAATGGCGGCTTTGCCGGTGAGCTGACGGCGTTCTACATCGACTTCGATGATGAGCTGCAGTACATCAGCAACGACGTGGGCTGGACCAACCTCGGTGCGACCAAGCACCAGGGTATCGAGGCTTCGGTGCGTTATGACCTTGCCGGGCTGGACCCGCGCCTGGACGGGCTGTCGGTGAGCGGTGGCTACACCTATACCCGCGCAACCTATGAAGGGGATATCCCAGGGTTCAAGGGCCGAGACCTGCCGTTCTATTCACGCCAGGTGGCCACTGCCGGGGTGCGTTACGCAGTTAACCGCTGGACCTGGAACCTGGACGCCTATGCCCAATCGAAGCAGCGTGCGCCGGGAACCGGGATCAATGCCGATGGCAGTTTCAATGGCGACTACATCACCGAGCCGAGTGCTGACGGGCAGTATGGCGATATTCCGGGTTATGTGACCTGGCATGCCCGCGGTGGGTACGAATTCGGGCCTGAACTGTCCAACCTGAAGCTGGCGGCGGGGGTGAAGAACCTGTTCGACAAGCAGTACTTCACCCGCTCCAGTGACAACAATGCCGGCCTTTACGTGGGTGAGCCGCGGACCTTCTACGTGCAGGCCAGTGTTGGGTTTTGATCGAGACTGCCGGGGCCGCTTTGCGGCCCTTCGCTCGCTCTTGTAGGATCGGGTTTACCCGCGAAAGGGCCGGGCCTGCTGGCCAATTTTCACCAGTCGTTCACCGTTGCCGCCACCACCGTATTCGCGGGTAAACCCGCTCCTACACATGATCGGTGGTGGACATACATCGGGGATTGAACACAGGCCGTTGTAGGAGCGGGTTTACCCGCGAAGGGGCGCAAAGCGCCCCCGACGATTACGAAACCACCGCCTCGGCCGGCGAAACGATACTGCTCTTCGCCCCCCGCGATCTCCCCGAGCTCAGGTACGCGGCAATCGACTCCTGCGTCACCTCGCCCAAGAACACCTGCTCGGCATCCAGCACTGGCAACCACGCGCGGTTGAACTCGTACATGCGCGACAGCAGGATGCGCAAGTGCTCATCGTACGAGGCCGTGGCATTGAACGGCCGCAGGAAATCGCCACACGTCCCTTGCTGGCGGTGCATGTCGCGCCGGCGCACATAGCCCAAGGCCTTGTTTTGCGCATCGGTCACCACCACGTAGCGGCGGTCGTGCTCATCGAGCAGCTCCAGCGCGTCGCCCACCGGTGTTTCCGGGCTCACCGACGGCGCGTTGTCCGCTGCATCCTCGGCACGCACCAGCAACAGGCGTTTGAGGGTGCTGTCCTGGCCCACAAAATTGCTGACGAAATCATCCGCCGGGTGCGCCAGCAGGGTATCCGGGTGATCCAGCTGCAACAGCTTGCCGGCACGGAAGATGGCAATCTTGTCGCCCAGCTTGATCGCTTCGTCGATGTCGTGGCTGACCATGATCACAGTCTTGTTCAGCGCCCGCTGCATTTCGAAGAACTCGTTCTGGATCATTTCGCGGTTGATCGGGTCGACCGCGCCGAACGGTTCATCCATCAACAGCACGGGTGCATCTGCTGCCAGGGCGCGAATCACGCCGATACGCTGTTGCTGGCCGCCAGACAGCTCGCGCGGGTAGCGTTGCAGGTACTGCTTGGGTTCGAGCTTGATCATGTGCATCAGCTCGCGAGCCCGCTCGTGGCATTTCTGCTTGTCCCAGCCAAGCAGGCGCGGGACCACGGTAATGTTCTCCTCGATGGTCATGTTGGGGAACAGACCGATCTGCTGGATCACATAGCCGATGTGCCGGCGCAGGGTAACTTCGTCCAGGCCGGTGGTGTCTTCGCCGTTGATGAACACCTGGCCCGAGGTGGGCGTGATCAGGCGGTTGATCATTTTCAGCGTGGTGCTCTTGCCGCAGCCCGACGGGCCGAGGAACACGCAGATTTCCCCTTCATTGACGGTGAGGCTTACCGAGTCGACGGCTTTGACGTCCTTGCCGTTGACGTTGAAGGTTTTGCTGAGGTTCTTCAGTTCGATCATGAGCGCAGTCCTTCTGGAGTCAGGGCACGTTGCAGGGTTTGCAGCAGCAGGTCGGCGATGATCGCCAGCAGGCTGACCAGTACGGCGCCGACCAGCAGCATCGACATGTCGCTGCGGCTGATGGAGGTAAGGATCAGCACGCCGAGGCCGCCGGCGCCGATGGTGGCGGCAATGGTCATCACACCGATGTTCATCACCACGGCGGTGCGCACGCCGGCGAGGATCACCGGTACGGCGATGGGCAGCTCGACCATGCGCAGGCGCTGGCCGAAGGTCATGCCGATGCCACGCGCGGCTTCACGGATACCGGGCTCGACATTGGTCAGGGCCAGGTAGGTGTTGCGCATGATTGGCAGCAGCGAATAAAGAAACACGGCAGTGATCGCCGGCAAGGGGCCCAGCCCCTGGCCGAACTTGGAGTAGAACGGCAGCAGCAGGCCGAACAACGCAATCGAGGGGATGGTCAGCAGCACTGTGGCGCTGGCCTGCAGCGGGCCGGCCACCGCCGGGAAGCGGGTCATCAGGATGCCCAGCGGCACGCCAACGAGGATCGCCAGGCCGACGGCGATGCCGACCAGCATGATGTGCTGCCAGGTCAGTTGCAGCACCTGGGCCCAGTCGAGGTGGGCGAACGTGTCGAGCAGGCTCATGGCTGTACCTCCTTGAGGGGATGCTCTCGCAGGAATGCGGCGGCCACAGCGGTCGGGTTCTGGTGGTCTACGTCAACCTTGGCATTGAGCTGGCGCATGGTCTCGTCATCGAGCTGCTCGGCCAGTGGCTTGAGCAGGGCGACCAGTTGCGGGTTGGCGTCGAGCACGGCCTTGCGCACCACCGGGGCGGCGGTGTAGTCGGGGAAGTAGTGCTTGTCGTCTTCGAGCAGCTTGAGGTTGAACGCGCTCAGGCGACCGTCGGTGGTGTAGACCAGGCCTGCGAACACCTGGTTGTTGTGCATGGCCGTGTAGACCAGGCCCGCGTCCATCTGGCGGATGTTGGCGCGGCCGACCTGCAGGTCGTACATTTCCTTGAGCCCGACCAGGCCGTCGGGGCGGTTGGCGAACTCGGTGTCCAGAGCCACCAGGTGATTACGCTTGCGCTCGTCGCGCAGCACCTGGTTGAGGTCGCTGATCGAGTTGATCTGCGGGTAGGCCTCGGCGACCTGCTTCGGCAAGCCGAGGGCATAGGTGTTGCTGAATTTCGACGGGGTCAGCCAGATCAGGTCTTTTTTGGCATCCAGCTCCTTGACCTTGGCGTAGGTGGCCTCGGCGCTGGGCATACGCTCATCAATATGGTTGTAGGACACCAGCGACACCCCGGTGTATTCCCACATCAGGTCGAGCTGGCCGGTTTCCTGGGCCTGGCGAGCGATGCTGCTGCCCAGGCCGGTGGTGACGCGTACGTCAAAGCCGTTGGCGCGCAGGTACTGCGCGGTGATTTCGGCGAGCACGGTCTGTTCGGTGAACACCCGCGCGCCGATGCGCACCAGGGGTTTTTCCGCTGCCTGGGCAACTCCTGCGAACAGCAGGGCCGCGCCCAGCAGCAAGGCGATTCTCTTCTTCATACGTTTCCTATCCTTATTGGGCCAGGCCACGTTCCAGCCAGCGCCTGCTGGAGAAACTCACCGCCGCGTCCAGCACCAGTGCCAGCAGCGCGGTGCAGGCGGCACCCAGCAGCAGCTGCGGCTGGTTGTTCAGGGCGATGCCGGGGAAAATCAGGCTGCCCAGGCTGTTGGCGCCGATCAGGAATGCCAGCGGTGCGGTGCCCACGTTCAGCGCCAGGGCCACGCGTACGCCGCCGACGATGATCGGCACGGCGTTGGGCAGTTCTACCTGCCAGAGTTGCTGGCGCGGGGTCATGCCGATGCCGGTAGCGGCTTCCTTGAGCGATGCGGGGACGTTTTTCAGGCCTTCGTAGGTGTTGCGCACGATGGGCAGGAGGGACGCGAGGAACAGTGCGAAGATCGCAGGCCCGGCGCCGATGCCCAGGATACTCAGGGCGATGGCCAGAACGGCCAGAGGGGGGATGGTGTTGCCAACGTTGAAGAACTGCATGAAACGCTCGGCTTTGTCGACCCGGTGCGGTCGACTTAACGCAATGCCGGCGGGGATGCCCACGGCCAGCGCCGCCGCCATCGAAGCCAGCACCAATACCAGGTGCGCTTGCAGGTAGAACCCAAGATCGTCGCGATAACGCGCGATCGTGTCGATGCCGATCCAGTGGACCAGCAGGGCCAGGATGACGAGCACGGCGGCCCATCCCAACAGCCCCTTTCCGTAGCGTTTAGCCACAGGCGGACTCCTTGTGTTGTCGGCGAGCACACTTCTTGGAAGCCGGCCAATCCTGGCGGCGGGTGGTGTGTTCGCGAGTAGCAGCGAGATGCAAGCCGAAGGCTGCGATCAGGCCATGAGCCGAACCCCGTCGGGCCCGAAAATGCTGATGAAACCAGTCCCCAACCGAAGCGGGTTGCAGGGGAGTGGACGTCTCCGTGGGCGTAAAGGTTCCCATCTGAGGCGGCATTTGGCCAGCGTTAATCGCTGGGTGGCAGGATTTTTGGCGAGAAAAAACAGCGACTTAATGCGCTGCAGGCGTTGAAATAACTGCGCTTTGGGCATTTGTCGTGATAAATCGATTGCCTGTTGGATTTCTTTTGTCTGTGCCGGCCTCTTCGCGGGTAAACCCGCTCCTACAGTGACTGCACCGCATCCGAACCCTGTGTCGTACCTGTAGGCGCGGGTTTACCCGCGAAGAGGCCGGCACAGGCGCCATTCATTCGGCAGATTTTGGTCCAGGCCCAACTTCAGGTATGATACTGCCCCTTTCAAATCCCCCAGTCAGGCGATTTCCCATGACCAACCAGGCCGCCGAAGTCGCGAAGCGCCGCACTTTCGCAATCATTTCCCACCCCGACGCCGGTAAGACCACCATCACCGAGAAGCTGCTGCTGATGGGCAAGGCCATTGCCGTCGCCGGTACCGTGAAGTCGCGCAAGTCCGACCGCCATGCCACCTCCGACTGGATGGAAATGGAGAAGCAGCGCGGCATCTCCATCACCACCTCGGTGATGCAGTTCCCGTACCGCGAGCACATGATCAACCTGCTCGACACCCCCGGCCACGAAGACTTCTCGGAAGACACCTACCGCACCCTGACCGCGGTGGACTCGGCGCTGATGGTGCTCGACGGCGGTAAAGGTGTAGAGCCGCGTACCATCGCCCTGATGGACGTGTGCCGCCTGCGCGACACGCCTATCGTCAGCTTCATCAACAAACTCGACCGAGACATCCGCGACCCGATCGAACTGCTCGACGAGATCGAAGCCGTTTTGAAGATCAAGGCCGCGCCAATCACCTGGCCGATCGGTTGCTACCGCGACTTCAAGGGCGTGTACCACCTGACCGGTGACTACATCGTGGTGTACACCCCGGGCCATGGCCACGAGCGCACCGAAGCCAAGATCATCCAGAAGCTGGACTCGGACGAAGCCCGCGCGCACCTGGGCGACCAGTACGATTCGTTCGTCGAGCAACTGGAGCTGGTGCAGGGCGCTTGCCACGAGTTCAACCAGGAAGAGTTCATCAACGGTCAGCTGACCCCGGTGTTCTTCGGTACTGCGCTGGGCAACTTCGGTGTCGACCACGTGCTCGACGCCGTGGTCGACTGGGCGCCGCGCCCGCTTGGCCGTGTGGCCCACGAGCGCACCGTGGAGCCTGTGGAAGAGAAGTTCACCGGCTTCGTGTTCAAGATCCAGGCGAACATGGACCCGAAACACCGCGACCGTATCGCCTTCATGCGCATCTGCTCGGGCAAGTACGAGAAGGGCATGAAAATGCGCCACGTGCGCTTGAACAAAGACCTGCGTATCGGCGATGCGCTGACGTTCTTCTCCTCCGAGCGTGAGCAGCTGGAAGAAGCCTTTGCCGGTGACATCATCGGCCTGCACAACCACGGCACCATCCAGATCGGCGACACCTTCACCGAAGGCGAGGCGCTGGGCTTCACCGGTATCCCGCACTTCGCGCCGGAGCTGTTCCGCCGCGTACGCCTGAAAGACCCGCTGAAATCCAAGCAACTGCGTCAAGGCCTGCAGCAGCTGGCCGAAGAAGGTGCTACTCAGGTGTTCTTCCCTGAGCGCAGCAACGACATCATCTTGGGTGCGGTCGGTGTGCTGCAGTTCGACGTGGTCGCCAGCCGCCTGAAGGAAGAGTACAAGGTCGAGTGCGCCTACGAGCCTATCACCGTCTGGTCGGCGCGCTGGATCAGCTGCGATGACAAGAAGAAGCTCGAGGAATTCCAGACCAAGGCCATGGAAAACCTGGCCATCGACGGCGGCGGTCACCTGACCTACCTGGCGCCGACCCGGGTCAACCTGGCGCTGATGGAAGAGCGCTGGCCGGACATCAAGTTCCGCGCTACCCGCGAGCACCATTAAGGCCTGAAATCGGGGCTGCTTTGCAGCCCTTCGCGGGCACGCCCGCTCCCACAGGAATCACCAGACCTGGAGGTCATGTGATACCTGTGGGAGCGGGCGTGCCCGCGAAGGGCCGCTAGGCGGCCCCATTTCAATTTCCGGCTTTGATACTGGTCCAGATTCGCGTACGAATACGGTCGATCTTCGCCGGCATCGCCTCCAGCGCATACAGCTTGCCCATCACCTCGTCGCTCGGGTAAATCATCGTATTACCCTTCATCGCCGGGTCCACCAACCCGTCCGCCTTGAGGTTGCCGTTGGCGTACTGGACGTGGTTGCTGATGTTGGCCATCACCTCCGGCTGCAGCAGGTAGTTCATGTAGGCATATCCGGCCTTTTCATCCGGCGCATCGACGGGCATGGCGACCATGTCGAACCACATCGGCGCGCCCTCCTTGGGTATCGAATAGCCCACCTTCACGCCATTGTTCGCCTCATCGGCGCGGTTCTTCGCCTGCAGCACATCCCCCGAGAACCCCACTACCACGCAGATATCGCCGTTGGCCAGGTCGCCCGTGTACTTGGACGAGTGGAAATAGCTGATGTAAGGCCGCACTTTCATCAGCAGGTCCTTGGCCTTCTCGTAGTCCTTGGGGTCTTGGCTGTGATGGGGCAAGCCCAGGTAGTGCAGGGCGATCGGCAGCAGTTCGGGGCCATTGTCCAGCACCGCGACGCCACAGCTTTTCAGCTTGCTCATGTACTCGGGCTTGAAGATCAGGTCCCAGGAGTCCACGGGCGCGTTGTCGCCGAGCACCGCCTTGACCTTGTCGATGTTGTAGCCAATACCGGTACTGCCCCACAGGTAAGGGAAGCCGTACTGGTTGCCCGGGTCGTTCACCTCCAGCGCCTTGAGCAGCACCGGGTTGAGGTTGTGCCAGTTAGGCAGCTGGGATTTGTCCAGGCGCTTCAAGGCCTTGCCCTGGATCTGCCGGGCCATGAAATGGTTGGAGGGGAACACCACGTCGTAGCCGGAATTGCCGGTCATCAACTTGCCATCGAGGGTTTCATTGCTGTCGTACACGTCATAGGTCGGCACGATGCCGCTGGCTTGCTGGAAGTTCTTCAACGTATCGGGGGCCACGTAGCTGGACCAGTTGTAGATCTTCACCGTTTCAGCGGCGCTGGCCACGCTGGCGGCCAGCATCAGGGGGGCGAGGAGGAAGGTGCGCATGTCGGGTTTACCTTGCTTTGTCTGTTGTTATCGAAGGCAGGCGATCAGCGGATCAGAAAATAAGCACGTAGGTCTTGCGCACGGTCTCCTGGATGTCCCAGGTGCCGGTGCTGTTGGCCGGTAGCATCAATGCGTCTCCGGCTTCTATGACCAGGGGCTCGCCACCGTCGGGGGTGAACGTGCAGCGGCCCTTGATGAAATGGCAGAACTCCTGTTGCACGATCTGCCGCCGCCAGCGCCCTGGGGTGCATTCCCAGATGCCGGTTTCAACGCCATCGCTGCGCTCCACGCAGGTGACTGACGTGACTGCCACGGGTTCGCCGAGCGGTACCGCGACCGGGTTGGAGCTGTCGAGCACGGCAAATTCGGTGTTCTTGAACTGGGTGATGCTCATGACCGGTGGATCCTGTACGAGTGAAAAGGGAAGTCAGTGCATGAAGCCTTCCATGAAGTCCGCAACCGAGATGGCCAGGCGCCGCCTCCACGGCGCACTGGCAGGGTTGGCGAGGGTCCGGTCCTCATGGACGAAGCTCTGGATGATCGCGTTGTAGCCCAGCCAGCGGCAGGGCTCGGGGGGCCAGCTGGCCAGGCTCGATAGCGGGCGATTGTCGAGCACCCAGGGTTGCGCCGTCAGTTCGTTGCGCTGGTTGAGGATCAGCGCCGCCAGGGTGCGCCCACCCAGGTTGGTAGCCCCGACGCCTTCGCCGCCGTAGCCGCCGGCAAGGGCGATGCCGCGCTGGCGGTCGCAAAGCATGTGTGGGCGGAAGCGTCGCGCCATGCCGAGGTTGCCGCCCCAGGTATGAGTGATGCGTACCTGTTTGAGCTGCGGGAACAGTTCGCCGAACAGGTAGCGGCGCAGTTCGACTTCGTGTTCGTCGAGGTTGAAGTTTTCGCGCAGACGCCCACCGAAGCGGTAGCCACCGCGAGCACCGAAGACCAGGCGGTTGTCGGCAGTGCGCTGGCCGTAGGTGACCTGGCGGCTGCTTTCACTGAAGGCTTGGCCCTTGCTCAGGCCAATCTGCTCCCAGGTGGCCTCCGGCAGCGGCTCGGTGGCCACCAGCAGGCTCTGTACCGGCAATTGGTGTTTGCCCAGTGGCGGCAGGCTGGCGGCGTAACCCTCCACGGCAGGTACCATCCACTGGCAGCGAATCTGTGCCAGCGGGGTACGCACCTCGCTCGGCTGCCAGTCGATGGCCGGGGTGTTTTCGTAGATCGTTACGCCCAGCGCTTCCACTGCCCGGGCAAGGCCGCGCACCAGCTTGGCTGGCTGGATGGTCGCCGTGTGCGGGCTGTAGATCGCTCCAAACGCATTGCTGACCCGCAGCTGGCTCCCCAGCTGCTCGGGGCTCAGCCAGCGGTAGTCGTCCTCGGTCATGCCTTGACGATACAAGTCGTCGAGGTAGGCGCGCAGGCTGCGTTCCTGCTCCGGGTAGCGCGCCGCGCAATACAGCACGCCGCCTTTGCGGTAGTCACAGTCGATGCCTTCGCTTTGCAGCACGCGCTGCACTTCATCCGGGATGCCGTGCAGCAGGTCGATGCTGGCGCGGCGCTGTTGCGGTGAGAGGGTGCCGAGCAGGCGGTCTTCGCCGAGCAGGTTGCCCATCAGCCAGCCCCCATTACGGCCGGAGGCGCCGAAGCCGGCGATTTGGGCTTCGATCACCGCGATGTTCAGCTGGGGGGCCTGGCGCTTGAGGTAGTACGCGGTCCAAAGGCCGGTATAGCCGGCACCGATGATGCACACGTCAACGTCGAGGTCATTGCGCAGTGCCGGGCGCGCGCACAGCGGCTCGTCGAGCTGGTCCATCCACAAGCTGAGCGTGCGCAGGGGTTGCATCGGGTTCGGCTCCACATCCGTCAAGGTCTGTGGGCGATCGTAGTGGTGTCAGCGGGCAGCTGTCCTACGTGCGTGCACGCAGGGAAATTTGCTTGAGGTAGGCCTTGGGCGTGAGCCCGGTGTGCTCACGGAAGCACTTGTAGAACGCCGACAGCGAGTTGAAGCCGGCACTGAAGGCCAGCTCGTCGATCGTCGCCTCGACGCTGTCGTCGCCGAGGCTGGCCATCAGGTGCTGCAGGCGTGCCTGGTTGACGTAGCGGTAGAAGCTTTGCCCCAGCACCTGGTTGAGCAGGTAGGAAATCTGGTTGCGGCTGTAGCCGCTGGCGTCGGCGACCTGTTGCAGGTCGAGCTCCGGGTCGAGGTAGGGGCGTTGACGCTGGAAGTAGTGCTCCAGGTCCTGGGCCATGGTCGACAACTGCCGAGGCGACAGGCCCAGGCGGCTGGTGGCGGGGCGCGGACCGCTGTTGGCGTGGCCTGTGCCGTTCCGGCGGACCAGCGTGGCGTATTCGTTGACCCGCCAGATCAGCCCGTCCCTGACGGTGATCGCCTCGCTGGACTGAAACGCAACCAGGCCGTCGCCGCCCTGGACCGTGACCTGATACTGGATGAATGCGGTGCAGCCATCGACGCGGATGCGGTCGCTGTGGACGATGTCCTCGCCGGCTTCATGGGGCAGGCAAGCGCGTACGTAGTCGCGCAGTTCCTGGTGGCCGAGCACGCGGTTCTGGAAGAAGTCGTGGTACTGGATATCGGGGTGGTAGAGCGCCATGACACCGTCGAGGTCGCGGTGCTTCCAGCAGAGGTGGTAGCGCAGCACGATTTCGGCGGTAAGCGGCGTTTGCTCGGGGCCATCGGGGAGGGTGGTGGCGATCATGGGTGGATAGTGCATTGCAGAACACCCAGGTGCAAGGGCGTGGATCCTGCATATTGCACGGTTTGCTCAGGCGGCTTGGAGGGTAAGCCTTTGATTCTTATGAATGTAGTTTTTTGATACAACTGGCATGGCGGCTGCACCTTTCTTGTCACCATCGAACAAGGAGAAAGGCCATGCGCTCGATACTGCTTTGGATGATTGGGGTGCCGATTCCGGTGATCATTCTGATCTGGTTCTTTATGCATTGAGATTTTGGGGGCCGCTTTGCGGCCCTTTTGCTACAACTCTTCGCTACAAAAGGCATGTGCAAGGCAGGGCCCGGATGTCGGGCTTGAGATCAATAAATCCAATTTGGTGTTCTGATGAATACCAAAGGTCTCGTTGAATTAGTAATATTTAGTGTAGTAAGTGCAGGTGGAGTGTTGTCTGAAAGTTCCTACAGTATTCTCTCGGCACTTGCCGCTATCTCTACAGTACTAACTAACTCGTTAATGATGTTGCTAGGCTGGTGGGCGTGCCGAAATACGTTAGTCTGTAGATTCTTGTCAAAATAGGTGTTTGATTTCTGCTGTTTTCCCGATTACTGTCTGAGGAGGTTCAGGAATAATTCATAATTAAGGACCATTGCTATGGACGTATTCATGGGGTTGCTGGCTGCGCTGTTCTGGGGGGGCACCGACTTCTTGGTCGGCGTGAACGCAAGAGCGGTTGGAGTAAAGCGGGCGGTATTTTTCGGTCAGTTGCTAGGGCTTTTCTTGATGGCAATCATTATTGCCATTTCAGCCGATCAGTGGCAGAAATTTACTTCTGCGCCCTGGCTCACGATAGGGTTAGGAATTGTCGCCTCTCTATGCACCGTAGTAGGAGCGCTGGCGCTTTCAAAAGCTTTCGCTATTGGCAAGACAGCCATCGTGGCGCCCCTGGTCACTTCGTATGGTGTTTTTACAACGCTGTTGGCATGGCTGGGTGGTGACGCCCTTTCCGCTTGGCAGGTGGTCGGTATCCTTGTCTGCTTTTTCGGCGTGCTGTTGGCCTGCCGCAGCGATAATGGTGGTTTCGATCGTAAGGTCACCAGCGTAATGTCTGTGTGGTTTGCTTTGTTGGCGGCCATGCTTTACGGCATCAGCTTCTGGATTCAGGGGAAATTCACCTTGCCGGCGCTGGGACCGGTGAACATGCTGGCGCTAGGGTATGCGGTGGGGGTCATGTTCCTTATCCCTGAAGCCATCAAGTTTCTGCGGGATCATACGACGATAATGCTGAAGACCTATGGCTCACTGTGCGGGGCAAGTCTTTTCAACTTGGGAGGGTTTTCTGCGTTTTCTTGGGGGCTCTAAATGGCTCGGTGTCCGTTGTCACCGTCATCAGCACGTTGTCGGGTGGTATTGCCGCGATCCTGGGGTACTTCTTTTTTCGCGAGCGGCTGTCAGTCATCCAGATCGGTGGTGTTAGCCTAGTGTTGTCAGGCGCTTTGCTTCTTCACCTGTATGGGTGACATTTTCTTCGGTATATAAATCGTAGATTTTTTGGGGGTGCCAATGGCGTGTTTTTCGCTACGGGCCTGTAGATATGAGTGATCATAGTTATGGACTATCAAATCTATCTTGCGAAAGTCATGTTGATATGTTGCCTTGCATGGCAACATTTGCGGTAGTGGTTGAAACTGGAAGTATTGTAGACGCATCTGCCCGATTAGGCTTGACGGCGTCTGCAGTCAGCAAGCAGGTATCAAAGCATTGAAAATGCCTTGTCCCGTACACAAAAAACTGACACTTCCCTGATGGTCGAATCCCGGTATCCGTCCGGCCAACACATCTTCCTGACGGAACCGGCGAAGGCCATGGTGTCCACCTAAAAGTGGACACCATTTCTGACCCATCAAGCGCATTTTCCAGGCCTCAGCGCCGTACCTACAATAAACCTTTCAAAGCCCAGAGTGCGACGAGCCCGGCGCCTCCATCGCAAACATCGCCTTGGACTACAGCCTCAATGGCAACCTCGTCCACAAATGGATTCAGCTCCACAATCAAAAAGCCTTGGTACTTCAGCTGGGCAGCGCAGCAAACTGCTGTTTTTCGCACTGAGGGCTGCCCAGTTTTCTAACAGTTAAAGAAACTGCTCCGCATAGTGGCAGGCAACCTGCCGCGTACTCACCTGCCTCAGTGCCGGCACCTCCTTGGCACACCGCTCGGTCGCATACGGGCAGCGTTTGTGGAAGGCACACCCATCCGGCGGGTTCAGCGGGTTGGGGAGCTCCCCGACGATACGAATCTTCGGCTTCAACGGGTCTGGATGAATCGCCGGTGTCGCCGACAGCAGCGCCTGGGTATAGGGATGCAGCGGCTTGTTGTAGATGTCCTCCTTCGGCCCCATCTCCGCCGGCCGCCCCAGGTACATCACCAGTACCTGATCCGCCACATGCCGTACCACCGCCAGGTTGTGCGAGATGAACACGTAGGCAGTGTTGAACTCCTTCTGCAGATCCATGAACAGGTTCAGCACCTGCGCCTGAATCGACACGTCCAGCGCGGAGGTCGGTTCGTCGGCCACCAGCACCTTGGGTTGCAGCATCATCGCCCGGGCCAGGGCGATACGCTGGCGCTGGCCGCCAGAGAACATGTGAGGGTAGCGCTGGTAGTGCTCGGGGCGCAGGCCGACCTGCTCCATCATCTTCTGCACTTTGTCGCGGCGCTCGGCCTTGCTCAGCGAGGTGTTGATCAGCAGCGGTTCGGCCAGTTGGTCACCGATCTTCTGCCGTGGGTTGAGCGAGGCGTAGGGGCTCTGGAACACCATCTGCACATCGCGGCGCAGTTGTTTGCGCTCTGCCTTGCTGGCGCCCTTCACCTCGGTGCCGGCAATTTGCAGCGAGCCGGACGACGGCTCTTCGATCAGGGTCAGGGCGCGGGCCAGGGTCGACTTGCCGCAGCCCGACTCGCCGACCACGGCCAGGGTCTTGCCGGCCTCCAGTTCGAACGACACGCCATTGAGCGCGCGCACCAGCGCATGGCCCTTGAACAGCCCGCGGGAGACTTCGTAGTGCCGGGTCAGCTCCCGGGCAGATAGAACGACGGCCATCACGCCACCTCCTGGTTCAGCGGGTAGAAGCAACGCACCAGGCTGTGGGCCTGTGGGTCGAGGGGCGGGCGCTGGCGCCGGCAATTGTCCTGTACATAGGGGCAGCGTGGTGACAGCAGGCAGCCGACCGGGCGGTCGTAGCGGCCGGGGACGATGCCAGGCAGTGTGGCCAGGCGCTCGGCGCCAATGCTGTGCTCGGGGATCGCGGCGAGCAGGGCTTCGCTGTAAGGGTGGGCGGGCACATCGAACAGTTCTGGCACCTGGCCCACTTCCACGGCTTGGCCGGCGTACATCACGCACACCCGCCTGGCGGTTTCGGCGACCACGGCGAGGTCGTGGGTGATCAGGATGAGCGCCATGTTGCGCTCCTTCTGCAGGTTGACCAGCAGTTCCATGATCTGTGCCTGGATGGTCACGTCGAGGGCCGTGGTCGGTTCGTCGGCGATCAGCAGCTTGGGCTCGCCGGCAATGGCCATGGCGATCGCCACACGTTGGCTCATGCCGCCTGACAGCTGGTGCGGGTAAGCGTCCAGGCGGCTTTCGGCGGCCGGAATCTCGACCTTCTTCAAGAGCTCCAGAGCACGCTGGCGGGCAGCCTTGCCCTTGAGGCCCAAGTGCTGGCGCAGCACTTCCTCTATCTGGAAGCCCACGGTGTAGCTGGGATTGAGCGCGGTCATCGGGTCCTGGAAGACCATGGCGATGTCCTTGCCCACCACCTTGCGCCGCTGACGGCCGCTGAGCTTGAGCATGTCGGTGCCGTCGAAGGTGAGGGCGTCGGCGGTGATGCGCCCGGGCGCATCGATCAGGCCCATCAGGGCCATCATGGTGACCGACTTGCCCGAGCCGGACTCGCCGACGATGGCCAGGATTTCGCCGGCATCCACCGCCAGGTCCAGGCCATCGACCACCGGTACCGCGTTGGCGTCGCCGAAGCGCACATTCAGGTTGTTGATCTGCAACAGTGACATGGCGTTCTCCTCAGGCGGCGTTCTTGAGTTTCGGGTCCAGCGCATCGCGCAGGCCGTCGCCCATCAGGTTGATTGCCAGCACACTGAGCAGAATGGTCAGGCCAGGCAGGCTCACTACCCACCAGGCGCGCTCGATGTAATCCCGGGCCGAAGCCAGCATGGTGCCCCACTCGGGGGTTGGCGGCTGTACGCCGAGGCCAAGGAAGCCCAGTGCGGCGGCGTCAAGGATGGCCGAGGAGAAGCTGAGCGTGGCCTGCACGATCAGCGGTGCCATGCAGTTGGGCAGCACGGTGACGAACATCAGTCGGGGCAGCCCGGCACCGGCCAGGCGTGCGGCGGTGACGTAGTCGCGGTTCAGTTCGCCCATCACCGCGGCGCGGGTCAGGCGCACGTAGGACGGCAGGGAAACGATGGCGATGGCAATCACGGTGTTGATCAGGCCAGGGCCGAGGATGGCGACGATGGCCACGGCCAGCAACAGCGACGGCAAGGCCAGCATCACGTCCATCAGGCGCATGATCGACGGGCCGAGCAACTGCGGGAAAAAGCCGGCCAGCAGGCCAAGGAGAATGCCTGGGATCAGTGACATCACCACTGACGACAGGCCGATCAGCAGCGATAGCCGTGCACCCTGAATCAGCCGCGAAAGCAGATCACGGCCCAGTTCGTCGGTGCCCAGGATGAACTGCCAGGTGCCGCCTTCCAGCCACACCGGCGGGGTCAGCAGGAAGTCGCGGTACTGCTCGCTCGGGTCATGCGGGGCGACCCAAGGCGCGAACAGCGCGCAGAACACCACCAGGCACATGAAGGCCAGGCCCATCACCGCGCCCTTGTTGCGCGCGAAGGCTTGCCAGAATTCTTTGTACGGGGAGGGGTAGAGCAGGCTCTGGTCCACCGGGCTGGCCGGTGACACGGATTTTGTAATCGGGCTAGTCATGGCAAGGGCCTCAGCGCTGATGACGGATGCGTGGGTTGGCCAGGCCGTAGAGGATGTCCACGACGAAGTTGACCAGAATCACCAGGCAGGCGATCAACAGGATGCCGTTCTGGACCACGGGGTAGTCACGGGCACCGATGGCTTCGATCAGCCATTTGCCGATGCCCGGCCAGGAAAAGATGGTTTCGGTCAGCACCGCACCGGCCAGCAGCGTGCCGACCTGCAGGCCGAACACGGTCAGTACCGGGATCAAGGCATTGCGCAGGCCATGGACGAACACCACACGGGCCGGCGACAGGCCTTTGGCGCGGGCGGTGCGGATGTAGTCTTCGCGCAGTACTTCAAGCATCGACGAGCGGGTCATGCGGGCGATCACTGCCAGCGGGATGGTGCCGAGCACGATGGCCGGCAGGATCAGGTGCATCACAGCGTCCTTGAACGCGCCTTCTTCATCGCTGAGCAGGGTGTCGATAAGCATGAAGCCGGTCTTCGGCTCGATGTCGTAGAGCAGGTCGATGCGCCCGGACACCGGGGTCCAGCCCAGGCTCACGGAGAAGAACATGATCAGGATCAGGCCCCACCAGAAAATCGGCATCGAGTAGCCGGCCAGTGATATGCCCATGACCCCGTGGTCGAACAGCGAACCGCGCTTGAGTGCGGCGATTACACCGGCCAGCAGGCCGACGACGCCGGCGAACAGCAGGGCGGCGAAGGCCAGTTCCAGGGTGGCCGGGAACAGGGTGAGGAACTCGCGCCACACGCTTTCGCGGGTGCGCAGCGATTCGCCAAGGTCACCCTGGGCAAGTTTGCCGACGTAGTCCAGGTACTGGACCGGCAGTGGCTTGTTCAGGCCCAGGCGTTCCATGGCCTGGGCATGCATTTCGGGGTCGACCCTGCGCTCGCCCATCATCACTTCCACCGGGTCGCCGGGGATCAGGCGTATGAGCGCGAAGGTCAGCAAGGTGATGCCGAAAAAGGTCGGTATCAGCAGGCCAAGGCGCCGGGCAATAAAACTCAACATTGTCGGGGTTACCTCATCAGGCCGTGGGGCGATCAGCCCGGTACGGCAGTGCCGCCGGTCCCCGTATGGGTGGCCGGCGGTCGTTGTTGTTCTACTTCACCTTGGTCGTGGCGAAGTTATTGTTGGTCAGAGGGCTGATCACGTAGCCCTCCACGTTGTCACGCATGGCCGTGAACACCTTGGGGTGGGCCATGCTGATCCAGGGTTGGTCGTCATCGTACACCTTCAATGCCTCGCTATAGAGCCTTGCGCGCTCGTCGTTGTCGATCACCTCGCGGGCACGGGTGATCAGCTCCTGGAATTTCGAGTTGCACCAGCGCGCGTAGTTCTCACCGTTTTTGGCGGCCTCGCAACTGAGCAGCGGGCCAAGGAAATTGTCCGGGTCGCCGTTGTCGCCTGCCCAGCCGGTGGACACCAGGTCGGCTTCGCCCTGCTTGGCGCGGCGCAGCATCTCGGCCCATTCCATCACGCGAATATCCAGCTTCAGGCCGATCTGCTTGAGGTCGGCTTGCAGCATTTCGGCGGACAGGCGCGGGTTAGGGTTGGTCATGCCGCCGCCGTTGCGGGTGAACAGGGTGATTACCGTGCCCTCGGGTACACCGGCCTGCCTGAGCAGGGCGCGGGCTTTATCGAGGTCGCGCGGTGGGTTCTGGTTGTGGGTGTTGTAGCCGATCATGGTGGGTGGGTAAGGGTTTACACCCACCAGTGCGTTGCCTTTGCCAAACAGTTGGTCGACATGGGTCTGGCGGTCGAAGGCCATGTTGATGGCTTTACGCACGCGCACGTCGTTGAGGTATTTGTGCTGGGTATTCATGGCGATGTAGCCGGTGACCAACGCTTCGGTCTCTGCGACCTTGAGCCTGGCGTCGGCCTTTATCGACGGCACGTCCTCGGGTTTGGGGTACAACGCCACCTGGCACTCGTTGGCGCGCAGTTTCTGCAGGCGCACGTTGCTATCGGTAGCGATGGCGAATATCAGGGCGTCGGCAGGCGGCTTGCCGCGAAAGTAATCCGGGTTAGGTTTGAAGCGGACCTGCGCATCCTTGTTGTAGCGCTGGAAGATGAACGGGCCGGTGCCGATCGGCTTGCTGTTCAGCGCTGCGGTCTTGCCGGCCTTGAGCAACTGGTCGCCGTATTCGGCGGAGTAGATCGAGGTGAACCCCATCGCCATGTCCCGCAGGAACGGCGCTTCCGGGCGGGTGAGGGTGATCACCACCGTGTGGTCGTCGGTTTTGTCCACCGACTTGAGCAGTTGCTTGAAGGCCATGCTTTCGAAGTACGGGTAGCCGACGCTGGTCTTGTCGTGCCATGGATGGGCGGGGTCGAGCTGGCGGCGCAGGCTCCACAGCACATCGTCGGCGTTGAATTCACGGGTTGGGGTGAAGTACTCGGTGCTGTGGAACTTCACCCCCTGGCGCAGGTGAAACGTGTAGGTCAGGCCGTCGGCTGAAATGTCCCAACGCTCGGCCAGGGCCGGCTGGATATCGGTGGTGCCGGGCTTGAAGTCGACCAGGCGGTTGAACAGGGTTTCGGACGCGGCATCGAAAGTGACCCCAGTGGTGTACTGAACCACGTCGAACCCTTCCGGGCTGGCTTCGGTACACACCACCAGCGGCTTGGCGGCCAGATGCGTGGCGCTGCCCAGTATCAGCGCTGCCAGGGTAAGGCGCAGCACTGGCGTTTTCCTGAAAGCTATCTGCATAGGTTGAAGTCTCCCTGCGTGCATTGATTCCAGCGTAGCTGCCACGGCCCGCAGCGAAACAGGCCGTGGCGCCCGCGCTCAGAGAATGTTGAACGGAATGGTGGTGACCACGCGGAACTCATCCAGGCTGCCATCGCCCTGGGCCTTGCTGGCGCGATGGGTGGTGTAGGTGGCGCGTATGCTGGTGTCTTTCAGCGGCCCGCTCTGCAGCGCGTAGCTGGTGCCGATACCCCACTCATAGTGGGTTTCGCCATCCAGGCCATTCACGTCGTAGGCAGTGCCGCGGTAGTGAGTGCCGTCGATACCCCAGCCGCGGGCGTTGTACAGGTTGAACTTCAGGCCAGGCACGCCATAGGGCGCCATGTTCAGCACATAGGAAATCTGCAGCGATTTCTCGTTGGGGCCGTTGAAGTCCGACAGCAGCGAGTTGGCCAGGAAGATGCCGTTGGTTTCGTGCAGGTAGTCGAAGTACTCATTGCCGTTGACCTGCTGCCAGGAGGCGCTGAGGGTGTGGGCCTGATGGGTCAGGCCCAGTGACAGGCTGTAGGTGTCGTTGTCGATCTTGCCCATTTTCTGGCTGCCGGCGTCGACGGTCTTGTAGTAGTTCAGGCCGGTGCTCAGGCTGAGCACTGCGCTGTCGCCGAGCACATGGTTGGCGCCGAAGTAGTACTGGTTCCAGAAGTCGTCGACCTTGGTGGCGTACAGGCTGGTACTCAGGCTCTTGAACGGCTGGTAGTTGATGCCGGCGGTGCTGGCACGGTCGGTTTCCACGCCGGTGGCGCTGTACTCGCTGCGGAACTTGCTGAGGCTCTGTTCGGTACGTGGCGAGACGCGGTCGAAGGTGCCCAGGTCGAGGCTGAGGTTGTCGAATTCAGCGCTGTGCAGGAACGCGCCCTGGAAGCTCGAGGGCAGGGCGCGGTTGCCGATGTAGGCGATCATCGGCGTGTCCACCGACTGGCGGCCAAGGGTAAGGGTGGTGTTGGACACGCGCGCCTTGATATTGCCCAGGCCCAGTTTGCTCCACTGGCCGATGGGGTCGCCATCGCTGTGGGTGAGGGTGCGGTTGTTGGGGCCGGCAATGGCTTCGCGGCTCTGCTGCAGGGCGATGGCGTTGTAGCCGGCAGCCTCGACGGCGAAGCCCACGGTGCCCTGGGTGAAGCCGGAGCTGTAATTGAGGATGGTGCCCTGGACCCAGTTTTCACGGCTGTGGGTGTCGTGGCGGGTGCCGTCGTTCTTGTAGTACTTCCACAGCGGCGCGCGTGCGGCACGTTCGCGGGCATACCAGTTGCGGGTGCTGCCGGACAGGCTTTGGCCGTCGATGAAGCCGCTGGCTTGCGCTTGCTCGCTGCTGCTTTTGAGGGTGAGCGGGAGGTAGTCCTGGCTCTGCGGATCTGCCTGGGCCACCGTGGAAAAGGCACCGATGGATAACGCCAGTGCGGTCAAGGTGAATACTTTCAAGGTTAAAGCTCCCTTTCTTTTCTAGTTATGGCCGGCCTTGTGGGCCGGGTGATTGCTGCGGTGTTGCCAGGGGTGCCGCGGGATCGCCGGGCAGAATCGGGGCGTTGTGTTGGCCGTTCTGGCCTCGTCGCGGGCAAGCTCGCTCCCACAGGTAGGGCGCAGTGTCCGAACCTGTCGAGATCCTGTGGGAGCGGGCTTGCCCGCGAAGAGGCCGGTACTGGCTAACGCTTAATCAACACTCACACCGGAAAAATCATTGCGCCCAAACGGGCTGACCTTGAACTGGGAAACCTTGACGCTAAGCGGCTGACTCACGGTGGAATGCGCCACCGGCGTAATCGGTACCTGCTGCTTTAGCCGCTGCTGGGCCTGCTGGTACAGGGCGGTGCGTTGCGTACGGTCGGTCACTTGCTTGGCCTGCTTGACCAGGCTGTCGTACTGCGGGTCGCACCACTGCGAGTAGTTGTTGCTGCCGATGGCATCGCAGCTGTAGAGGGTGCCCAGCCAGTTGTCCGGGTCGCCGTTGTCACCGGTCCAGCCGATCAGGGCGATGTCGTGCTCACCGTTTTTCATGCGCTTGAGGTATTCGCCCCATTCGTAGCTGACGATGCGCACCTTGAAACCGAGTTTGCTCCAGTCGGCCTGGAGCATTTCGGCCATCAGCTTGGCATTGGGGTTGTACGGGCGTTGCACCGGCATGGCCCACAGGGTGACCTCGGTGCCAGGTTTGACACCGGCCTGCTGGAGCAGCTGTCTGGCCTTTTCGGGCGCGTACGGGGCGTCCTTGATGCTGTCGTCATAGGACCACTGGGTTGGTGGCATGGCGTTGACCGCCCGTTGGCCGGCGTCCTGATACACCGCCTGGAGGATGGCTTTCTTGTTGACCGCCATGTCCATTGCCTGGCGCACTTCCAGGCGGTCGAAAGGTGGGTGCTGGGTGTTGTAGGCGATGTAGCCGAGGTTGAAGCCTGGTTGCTGGAGCACCTGCAGTGTGCTGTCGGCCTTGAGCGCCGGCAGGTCAGCCGGGCGGGGGTGCAGGGTGACCTGGCATTCGTTGCGGCGCAGCTTCTGGATGCGCACCGACGGGTCGGTATTGATCGAGAACACCAGGTTGTCGATCTTCACCTCGTTCGCTGCCCAATAGTCCTTGTTGCCCTTGTAGCGGATCTGCGAATCCTTCTGGTAGCGCTGGAACACGAACGGCCCGGTACCGATAGGCTGCTGATTGATGTCGCTGGGGCGTCTACTGGCCAGTAGCTGCTCGGCGTATTCAGCGGAGAGGATGGAGGCAAAACTCATGGCCAGGTTCTGGACGAACGCGGCATCGACGGTGTTCAGGGTGAACACCACGGTCAATGGGTCGGTCTTCTCGACGCGGGCGATGTTCTTGTCCAGGCCCATGCCGTTGAAATAGGGAAACTCGGTAGGGTAGGCCTGACGGAACCGATGACCCTTGTCGAGCATGCGGTTGAAGGTGAACAGCACATCGTCGGCGTTGAACGTGCGGCTCGGGCTGAAGGCCTTGTTGCTGTGGAACTTGACCCCTTCACGCAGGTGGAAGGTGTAGCGCAGGCCGTCGTCGGACACCTCCCAGTGCGTCGCCAGGGCCGGGTGCACGGCGGTGCCGCCACGTTCGAACTCGACCAGGCGGTTGTAGATGGGTTCGGCGGCGTCGTTGTCGGTGGCGCTGGTGTACTGGGCGGTGTCGAAGCCGGCGGGGCTGCCTTCAGAGCAGAACACCAGGTTGTTGGCCAGCAGGACCGGGGATTGGCTGACCAGGCCCAGAGCCAGCAGCGCGGAAAGGCGGGTAACGTGGCGCATGGCAAATCCTTTTTCATCTGTTCGCGCCGCCTCCGGGTACGAATGGCGGCAACAGTTCGCCGTCCCCGCAGCGTATGGCCGCAGGACGACATGAAGAGGTGGCGGGGGTGAAGGGCACCCGCGATTCAGCGGGTGCCTCAGTCAGCCTATTTGTCCACGCTGACGCCGTAGAAGGAATTCAGCGCGAACGGGCTGATCTTGAAGTCCTTCACCTTGGCGCTCATGGGCTGGTAGACAGTGGAGTGGGCGATCGGGGTGATCGGTACCTGCTCCTTGAGGATATGCTGCGCCTTCTGGTACAGCTCGGTGCGCTTGGCCTGGTCGGACGTGGCCTTGGCCTGCTTGATCAGGTCGTCGTAGGGCTTGTAGCACCACTTGGAGAAGTTGTTGCCATCGACGGCATCGCAACCGTAGAGGGTACCCAGCCAGTTGTCCGGGTCACCATTGTCACCGCTCCAGCCAATCAGCATGGCACCCTGTTCGCCACCTTTGGAGCGCTTGATGTACTCGCCCCATTCATAACTGACGATCTTCGCCTTGATACCGATCTTGGCCCAGTCGGACTGGAGCATTTCGGCCATCAGCTTGGCATTGGGGTTGTACGGGCGTTGCACGGGCATGGCCCACAGGGTGATTTCGGTGCCTTCCTTGATGCCGGCTTCCTTGAGCAGTTGCTTGGCTTTCTCGGGGGCGAAGGCGGCGTCCTTGATGCTGTCGTCATAGGACCACTGCGTGGGCGGCATGGCGTTGACCGCCAGCTGGCCGGCGCCCTGGTATACCGACTCGATGATCTTTTTCTTGTCCACGGCCATGTCCAGCGCCTGTCGGACTTTCAGCTGGGCCATGGGGTTGGCCTCGTTGCTGCCCTTGATCTTGTCCATCACGTTGTAGGCGATATAGCCGAGGTTGAAACCGGCCTGCTGCGGCATTTGCAGGTTCTTGTCGGCTTTTAGCGGCTCGATGTCGGCCGGGCGTGGGAACAGGGTGACCTGGCACTCGTTCTTTTTAAGCTTCTGCATGCGCACCGAGGCGTCGGTGGTGATGGCAAAGATCAGGTTGTCGATCTTCACGTCCTCGGGCTTCCAGTAGTCCTTGTTGCCCTTGAAGCGGATCTGCGCGTCCTTCTGGTACTTGCTGAACACGAACGGGCCGGTGCCGATCGGCTTCTGGTTGATGTCGGCGGCCTTGCCATTCTTGAGCAACTGGTCGGCGTATTCGGCGGACTGGATCGAGGCAAAGCTCATGGCCAGGTTCTGGATGAACGCGGCGTCCACCTCGTTGAGGGTGAACTTCACCGTGTGCTCGTCAAGCTTCTCCACCTTGGCAATGTTCTTGTCCATGCCCATGTCGGTGAAGTATGGAAACTCGGTGGGGTACGCCTTGCGGAACGGGTTGTCCTTGTCGAGCATGCGGTTGAAGGTGAACAGCACGTCGTCGGCGTTGAACGGGCGACTGGGCTTGAAGTAGTCGGTGGTGTGGAACTTGACCCCTTCACGCAGGTGGAAGGTGTAGGTCTTGCCGTCGTCGGACACTTCCCATTTGGTCGCCAGGCCCGGGATGACCGCAGTGCCGCCGCGCTCGAACTGGGTCAGGCGGTTGAACACGGTCTCTGCCGAGGCGTCGAAGTCGGTCCCGGTGGTGTACTGCCCCGGATCGAAGCCGGCTGGGCTGCCTTCGGAGCAGAACACCAGGTTGGATGCGGCAACGGCCGAAGGTGCGCCGCTGAGCAAGCCTGCACCCAGCAGGAACGGAATGACTGCGTGTTTGAGCATGGTGGCCTCATTGTTGTCATTTTTTGGATGAGGTGGCCTCGTGAGCCGACCTGCGGATACTTATGCAGGGGGTGTTCCCAATGCAACAGGTACAAGGATAGTTGGCGTCAGAAAAGTGGTACGACCGTACATGGATGTCGCATCGGTATAACTTTTGGCGAAGTTAAACGTTTGCGTAGGCAAAATGATGGCGTTTTGCGCGATGTTTCTAGGCAAGGGTAAACGTAGGACGCACCTTGATGGTGCGTAAGAAAGGTCTGAAAATCGTGAAAATGGCGCGTTCACCTGTAGGAGCGGGTTTACCCGCGAACACGGGCGAAGCCCGTGCCATCCACCGCCGTGTCTTGCTCGCGGGCTCCCACAGATGATGCGTGGACGCCTTATGGCATCTGCACTTCGATCAGGCCATCGGCATTCATGCTCACTTCACTGGTGCCCGCCTCGATATCTGGCGCCGGTGCCGCTTCATCAGCCCCCATGGCCTTCATCGCCATCGGCGCGCTACGCAAGTACGGGCGCGGGTAGCCGCTGCTGTTGAGGTTCAGGCTCACCACTTTGTAGCCTTTGCCACCCAGCGCTTCAGTCGCCAGTTGCGCGCGTGCCTTGAAGGCATCGACCGCATCCTTGAGCAGAGCATCCTCGCTGGCCTTGCGCGTGGCCGGGGCGATGGAGAAGTCCATGCCAGCCATTTTCAGCTCTTGCAACAAATCGGCGGTAAGCTGGGACAAGGCCGGGAAGTTGGCGCTTTCAAGGCGCAGTTCCGCGCGTTCGCGCCAGCCGGTAATTTTCTGGCCCTTGCTGTCATACACCGGGTAGCTGTTGCGGCTGCCTTGGCTGATCTTCACGTCCTTGACCTGGCGTGACTGCTGCACGGCCTTGTTCATGGTTTCGGTAATCTGCTTGGCGAGCTTGCCCGGGTCGCTGTTCTGCGCTTCGCTGTACAGGGTCACGACCATCAGGTCGCGCGCCACTTCCTTGCTGACTTCGGCACGCAGCGATACCTGGTTGAAACGCGGTTCATCGGCGGCCAGTGCCGGCAGGCTGGCGAGCAGGCCGCAAGACATGATCAGGGCAGCGCCGCGACGTGGGATTTGCATGTGGTACTCCTTGGCATTTAAAGGCGTGGGGGCTGGTCATCCATTCCACGCATGGCCCATAAGACCGGCAACAGTGTAGTGGGTTCAAAAGTGCCATCATGAACCTGTGACAAAGTGTGGCGCTTTGCCGCATCGCTGCAGCGAGGCGCCCGGCTTCGGTATACTCCAGCCGATTTTTCTGGAGCACTCATCAGGAGAGCTCATGCTCGCCGCCGTACAACCGTTGTCCGCTACCCGCCAGAACCTCTGGCGCCTGACCGTCATTCGGGTCCTGGTCCTGGCTGCCCAGGCCGGCTCGGTGGGCGTTGCCTACTGGACCGAACTGCTGCCGTTGCCCTGGCTGTCACTGGCCGGCACCTTGGCCTTGTCTTCGTTGCTGTGTGCCTTCACGGCCCTGCGCCTGCGGCTGTCGCTGCCCGTCACCGAAATGGAGTACGCCCTGCAGCTGGCCTGTGACCTGCTGATCCACAGTGCCTTGCTGTATTACTCCGGCGGCTCGACCAACCCGTTCGTGTCGTATTACCTGGTGCCGCTGGCGATTGCCGCGGTGACTTTGCCGTGGCTGTATTCGCTGATCCTGTCGGGCATTGCGCTGACGGCCTACAGCTTGCTGCTGGTGCAGTTCTACCCGCTCGAAGGGCTGCCGATGGCGCGGGACAAGATGCAGGTCTACGGCATGTGGCTGAGCATTGCCCTGGCGGCGGCTGTGATCACCTTCTTTGCCGCGCGCATGGCCGAAGAGCTGCGCCGCCAGGAGCAGCTGCGTTCAGAGCGGCGTGAAGAAAGCCTGCGCGACGAGCAACTGCTGGCTGTGGCAACCCAGGCCGCCGGTGCCGCCCATGAACTGGGTACGCCGCTGGCGACCATGAGCGTGCTGATCAACGAAATGCGCCAGGACCACACCGACCCGCTGTTGCAGGAGGACCTGCAGATCCTCCAGGATCAGGTAAAGCTGTGCAAAGAGACCTTGCAACAGCTGGTGCGCGCAGCCGAAGCCAACCGGCGCCTGGCCATCGTGGAGCAGGATGTGACTGCCTGGCTGGACGAGGCGCTCAACCGCTGGCACCTGATGCGCCCGGAAGCCAGCTACCGCTTCCAGCGCCTGCGCGACGGCAAGGTGCCGCGTCTGGCGCCGCCGCCAGACCTGACCCAGGCGTTACTGAATCTGTTGAACAATGCCGCCGATGCCTGCCCTGATGATCTGGAGGTTCGCCTGGACTGGGACGCCCAGGACATCGTCATCAGTATCCACGACCATGGTCCTGGTGTACCGCCAGCCATTGCCGAAGCCATTGGCAAACCTTTTATTACCACCAAGGGCAAAGGCTTCGGCCTGGGCCTGTTCTTGAGCAAGGCCAGCGTGACCCGTGCGGGCGGCTCGGTGAAACTCTATAGTCATGAACAGGGTGGCACCCTGACCGAACTGCGCCTGCCCTATGGCAAGCGAGGAGATGAATGATGAGCGAAGAAAACCAGGTCGAAAGCGAAGAGCTGCCGCACCTGCTGCTGGTGGATGACGATGCCACCTTCACCCGGGTCATGGCCCGGGCCATGAGCCGTCGCGGTTTCCGTGTGAGCACTGCCAGTTCTGCCGAAGAAGGCTTGATTCTGGCCCAGCAGGACCTGCCGGACTACGCCACGCTGGACCTGAAGATGGATGGCGACTCCGGCCTGGTGCTGCTGCCCAAGCTGCTGGAACTGGACCCGGAAATGCGCGTGGTGATCCTGACCGGGTACTCGAGCATTGCCACCGCAGTGGAGGCGGTCAAGCGCGGTGCCTGCAACTACCTGTGCAAGCCGGCTGACGCCGATGACGTGTTGGCAGCACTGCTGTCGGAGCACACCGACCTGGATACCCTGGTGCCGGAAAACCCGATGTCGGTCGATCGCCTGCAGTGGGAACACATCCAGCGCGTGCTGAACGAGCATGAAGGTAATATCTCGGCTACCGCGCGGGCGCTGGGCATGCACCGACGGACGTTGCAGCGCAAGCTGCAGAAGCGGCCGGTTCGGCGCTGATTCTGTATTGATGATGTTGGCCTGTTCGCGGGGGCATCCGCTCCTGCGACTGTGAGCGCGGGCTTGCCCGCGAAGGGCTGCAAAGCAGCCCCCATCAAGGCGAGCACGATGAAGGTACTGTTGGTCATCCTTGCGCTGGTTGTAGGTAGCGCCAAAGCTGAAGACTGGCCTGACCCGCAGTGGCAGAACGACCCTGCCACCCTCGACTGGCAGGCCGTCGACGCTTACGCCTTTCCTGCACGCTCCCCCTCAGAGCGCAACGGCATCCGCACGGACGCTCTGCTGATCATCCGCGACGGGCGTATCCTCCACGAGCGCTACACCGCGCCCACCCGTGCCGCCACCGCGCACCTGACCTGGTCGGTAAGCAAGAGCGTACTGGCCACGATAATGGGCGTGGCCCAGGGCGAAGGCCGCTTCCAGCTGCAAGACCCGGTCAGCCGCTTCTATCCACCCATGCGCGCCCACCCCGGCGTGCGCGTGGCCGACCTGCTGCACTGGGCCAGTGGCCTCGAGTGGCAGGAAGACTACGAATACGCGCCGCTGAAGTCCTCGGTGGTGGCCATGCTGTATACCCATGGCCGCGCAGACATGGCTGCCTACGCGGCGGCGCAGGGTGCCGCCGCCAGCCCCGGTCAGCGATTCCTCTACTCCAGCGGCGACAGCAACCTGCTGGCCGCCGCGCTGCGCGGCATGCTCGATGCCGGGCAGTACCCCGACTACCCCTGGCACGCACTGTTCACCCCGTTGGGTATCGGCAGTGCGGTGTGGGAGCGTGACCGGGCAGGCACCTACGTAGGCTCTTCCTACCTCTACCTCAGTGCCCGCGATTTGGCCCGTATTGGGCTGCTGATGCAGCGCGACGGGCGCTGGCAGGGCCGACAATTGCTGCCCAAAGCCTGGGTCGTCTTCAACCGCACCCCGTTTGCCCAGGCCCAGGCGCTGCCTGGCGAGGCCATCCCGGGTGGCCACTGGTGGCTCAACCAGCCGCTGGCTGGCGCCGAACGGCCTTGGCCCAGTGCACCGGCAGACACCTTCGCCGCCCTTGGCCACTGGGGGCAGGCGTTATATGTGCTGCCTGAGCAAAAGCTGGTGATCGTGCGCTACGCCGATGACCGCGACGGCAGCTATCGACACGACGAATTGCTCAAGCGGGTGCTGGCGGTACTGGCCGGGGAGGGGGCATGAAGCGGTTATTGCTGCTGGTGCTGGCAGCGCTCCTGTACTGGGCCTGGCAGGAACGCCAGGCGCTGGCGGACTTCCCCGGCATACTCTCGGCCTACTCGGCCAAGGAATACTGTTCCTGCCGCTTTGTCATGGGCTTCGACAAGGTGTACTGCCAAGGGTACGTGAAGCAGTGGCTGCCACTGAGCCTGCTGGAGGAAAACAGCCAGCAGCAGCGAGTCACCGCTGAAGGCCTGGGGCGGCGCAGCCAGGCGGCCTGGCAAGGCGCGCGTGAGGGCTGCCGCTTGCTGCCATGAATACAGGCGGGTAAGGTTGGCGGCCTGGTTTCACGAGATCTGTCATGTTCAAGTTGCCCCGTCTGCTGCCTGCCTTATTGCTGGCTTTGTGCCTGCCCGCTCATGCCAATTGGCACCTGGATGGCGAATCTTCACGGCTGTCGTTCATCACCGGCAAGAACGGCGACACCGCCGAAGTGCATCGCTTTCTGGTGTTGCATGGCACGGTCGATCGCAAGGGTATGGCCGGGTTGAGGATCGAGATGGACTCGGTGAGCAGCGGTATTCCGCTGCGTGACGAGCAAATGCGCGACAACCTGTTCGAGGTCGAGCGCTTCGCCGAGGCCACCGTGAAGGCACAGATTGACCTGCAGCCGATCAATGACCTGGCCGACGGTGCACAGATCGAATTGCGCCTGCCGCTGACGGTCACCCTGCATGGCCAGTCGCACAGCTACAATGTCCTGTTGCTGGCCACCCGCCTGGATGCGCGGCGTTTCCAGGTGGTGACCCTTGAGCCTCTGGTGCTGCGCGCCGAAGATTTTGGCTTGCTGCCGGGGCTGGAAAGCCTGCGCAAGTTCGCCAGGTTGAAGTCCATCAACCCGTCGGTACCGGTTAGCGCGGTGCTGATCTTCACTGCGCGCTGACATGGCGGGGCCGGTCTTCCCCTGGCGTGATGGCAATCAGTTCGAACTGCTTATCGACGGCCCTGAGTTCTTTCCGCGCATGCTCCTGGCGATCATGCGTGCCGAGTTCCAGGTTGACCTGGAGCTGTACCTGGTCGAGGCCGGTGCCTGTGCCGAGGCGGTGGTCGACGCGCTGGAGCAGGCTGCCCGGCGTGGCGTGCGGGTGCGGTGCCTGTTCGATGACTACGGTTCATTGGCCTTCAACAGCGCGTTGCGTCAGCGCCTGCTGGACGCTGGCGTGTACTTGCGCTGGTATAACCGCCTGCGCTGGAAGCGTGGCCTGCGTAACCTCTACCGTGATCATCGCAAATTGCTACTGGTTGACGAACGTTGGGCAGTGGTGGGGGGGACGGGCGTTACCGACGAGTTCTGGACGCCGGGTGAGGCGACCAGCGAATGGCACGAAGTGATGGTGCAGATGCAGGGGCCGGTGGTGAGCGACTGGCAGTTGCTGTTCGACCGTCAGTGGCAAGCCAACAACCGCCGCACCGCCTGGCGCCCTGCTGAAGGCTTTGGCCTGCCGCGTCTGCCCAAGGTGCCTGCGCAGGGGCAGGGCATGGGCCGGGTCGCTTATGCCGACGCCCGCCAGCACCAGGACATCCTGCACGCGCTGGTACGGGCGCTGAACAGCGGCCAGAAACGGGTGTGGCTGGCCACGCCGTACTTCCTGCCGACCTGGAGCGTGCGCCGTTCGTTGCGCCGGGCTGCCAGCAAGGGCTTGGACGTGCGTCTGTTGTTGACCGGTCCGCGCACCGATCATCCCTCGGTACGCTACGCCGGGCATCGTTACTACCCGCGTCTGTTGCGCGCGGGCGTACGGATTTTCGAGTACCAGCCGTGCTTCCTACACCTGAAGATGGCTGTGGTAGACGACTGGGTCAGCGTCGGTTCGTGCAACTTCGACCACTGGAACTTGCGCTTCAACCTTGAAGCCAACATCGAAGCGCTGGACCCGCCGTTGACTGCGGCGGTGGTGGCCAGCTTCGAGCGCGACTTCGCCCAGAGCGAGGAAGTCGACCTCGCCCACTGGCATGCGCGCCCTTTGTGGCGCAGGGTGAAGCAACGGATCTGGGGCTGGCTCGATCGGTTGGTGGTCAACTTCCTCGACCGCCGTGACTGACAGCGGCTATCGTGCAGTGACTATTCACAGTTAACCGAAGGAGTGGGCGAGATGACGGCGAAGAAAATTCTCATGCTGGTGGGCGACTACGTCGAAGATTACGAAGCGATGGTGCCGTTCCAGGCCTTGAGCATGGTGGGCCACACGGTGCATGCGGTGTGCCCGGAAAAGCTGGCGGGGCAGACCGTGCGTACCGCGATTCATGACTTCGAGGGTGAACAGACCTACAGCGAAAAGCCAGGGCACAATTTTGCCCTGAATTATGATTTCGTGCGGGTGCGGCCCGAGAGTTATGACGCGCTGCTGATCCCAGGTGGCCGCGCGCCGGAGTACCTGCGCCTGAATGAAAAGGTGTTGGACCTGGTGCGGGCGTTCGACCAGGCCGGCAAGCCGATTGCGGCGGTGTGCCATGGGGCCCAGCTGCTGGCAGCGGCAGGGGTGCTGGAGGGGCGTGAGTGCAGCGCGTACCCGGCATGTGCGCCAGAAGTGCGCCTGGCGGGTGGCACGTTCATCGACATCGCGGTGGACCAGGCGCATGTGGATGGCAACCTGGTGACCGCACCGGCATGGCCCGCGCACCCGGCCTGGCTGGCGGCGTTCCTTCAAGTGCTGGGCACGCGTATTGTCTGACAGGTTTGATTGAATTGGCAGCGGGTTGCTTCAGGCAACCTGCTCCACCCAGTCATTGAGGTTGTAGTAGTTGGTCACCCGGGCAATCTTGCCACAGTGAATATAGAAGAACGCCCCCGCCGGCAGCACATAGGTTTGGCCGTTTGCCGTCGGCAGCCCTTCGTCATCGGCCAGGTATTGGCCATGCACGGTGAACTCCGCCGCCGCGCGGCTGCCATCGGCGTTCTGCATCACCACGATGTCGGCCAGGCGCTCGCGGTAGCAGCGGTTCATCTTGTCCATGAACGCGGCGAACCTGGCCTTGCCCATCTGACGCTCGCCCTGGTTGATGTCGTGGATCACGTCTTCGCTGAGCAGCGCCAGAAAGCCCGGCATGTCACCCGCGTTGAAGGCGGCGTAGTAAGCATTTACCAGTTCGGTTGCGGTCATGGAACATTTCCTGTCGTGTAGGGAAAAGGCGGGTCGTTACCTCGGATGATAGGGTTTCCCCTCAAGCCCGGCTTAGCCGAGCGCGTCATCCACATCGACAAAACGACCGCCAAACATGGAAATACGCCTGTTGCACGGTGCCGCTATCGCGCCTTACATCGATGACCTCGCTCGCCTGCGCCTTACTGTGTTCCGCGAGTTCCCCTACCTGTACGACGGCACCCCGGAGTACGAGGCCGACTACCTGGCCAACTATGCCCGCTCCGGGCGCAGCCTGGTTGTGCTGGCGCTGGACGACGGCAAGGTGGTCGGCGCCTCTACCGGCCTGCCGTTGGTGGATGTCGCGCCCGAATTCCAGCAGCCATTCCTGGCCCAGGGGCGCGACCCGGCCAGTGTGTACTACTTCGGGGAGTCGCTGGTGTTGCCGGCATACCGCGGTCAGGGCCTGGGGGTTCGCTTCTTCATCGAGCGCGAGTCCTACGCACACAAACTGGCCGAGTTCGATTACTGCGCGTTCTGCGCGGTCGAGCGACCTGGTGCGCACCCGCGACGGCCAGCCGAGTACAAACCCCTGCATGGCTTCTGGCGCAACCGCGGCTTCCTGCACGACCCATCGCTGCGTACCACCTACGCCTGGCGCGACCTGGACGAGCAGGAAAGCTCCGACAAGCTGATGTCGTTCTGGCTCAAGGCACTGCCGATATGATCCGCCTGGCAGCCTGCCAGTACGCCATCGAGCTGCACGAAACCTGGGACGCCTACGCCGACCACCTGCAAGGCCTGTGCGCCGAAGCGGTGGAGGCGGGGGCACGCTTGCTGCTGTTGCCGGAATACGCCGGGCTGGTGCTGAGCGGCCAGCTGAATGCCGGGCAGCGGGAAGACCTGAAGGCTTCGATTGCCGGCATCCAGCCGCTGATCGAACCTTGGAAAGCGTTGTGCGAGAGCCTTGCCCGACGCTGGGGGATCTACCTGCAACCGGGCAGTGTGCCGGTGCTGGACAGCGATGGGCGCTACCGCAACCGTGCCTGGCTGTTCGGCCCCCAAGGTGTGCTGGGTTATCAGGACAAACTGATGATGACCCGCTTCGAGCGCGAGCAGTGGGACATCGCTGCAGGCCAGGGGCTGCAAGTTTTTGAAACCGAACTGGGGCGCTTGGGCATCCTGATCTGCTACGACAACGAGTTTCCGATGCTGGCCCGCCGCCTGGCCGAGAGAGGGGCCGACCTGATCCTGGCGCCGAGTTGTACCGATACCGAGGCCGGCTACCACCGGGTGCGTATTGGCGCCCAGGCGCGAGCCCTGGAGAACCAGATTGCCGTGTTGCAGAGCCCTACGGTGGGCGTGGCGCCCTGGTCGCCGGCATTGGACGAGAATATCGGCCGGGCAGGCTTGTTCGTACCGCCGGATCACGGGATGCCGGGGGATGGGGTGGTGGCGTTGAGTGAGCAGTTGAACCCGAACTGCAGCCAGTGGCTGGTGTGTGAGGTAGATCTGGAGGAAGTGCGGCGGGTGAGGCGGGAAGGGCAGGTGTTTACCTGGCGGGACTGGCCGGAGCAGTTCGAGAGAGTCCTGTGATGGCCGTGGCGGCGTCTTCGCGGGCAAGGCCGCCCCACAGGTAACGCGTAGCCTTCTGGCTTGCGCTGTACGTGTGGGAGCGGGCTTGCCCGCGAAGCCGCCGCCGCAGTTACATCAGGTTACTTCACTTCGACGGCCAGGCTTTCGGCAATCTTGCTCTGCCACAGGGCAGGGCCAGTGATGTGTACCGACTCGCCGTTGCTGTCCACAGCGACGGTCACCGGCATGTCCTTGACCTCGAACTCGTAGATCGCTTCCATGCCCAGCTCGGCGAAGGCCAGTACCTTCGACTTGCGGATGGCCTGGGCGACCAGGTAGGCAGCGCCGCCAACAGCCATCAGGTACACGGCCTTGTTGTCCTTGATCGCCTCGATGGCGGTCGGGCCACGCTCGGACTTGCCGATCATGCCCAGCAGGCCAGTCTGCTCAAGGATCTGGCGGGTGAACTTGTCCATACGGGTAGCAGTGGTCGGGCCGGCTGGGCCTACCACTTCGTCACCCACCGGGTCGACCGGGCCGACGTAGTAGATGAAGCGGCCTTTCAGGTCTACCGGCAGCTCTTCGCCACGGTTGAGCATTTCAACCATGCGCTTGTGCGCGGCATCGCGGCCGGTCAGCATCTTGCCGTTGAGCAGGATGGTTTCACCCGGCTTCCAGCTGGCCACTTCTTCCGGGGTGATGTCGTCGAGGTTGACGCGACGGGCGCTTGGGCCGGCTTCCCAGACGATTTCCGGGTAGGCGTCCAGCGACGGCGCTTCCAGTTCTGCCGGGCCGGTGCCATCAAGCACGAAGTGGGCGTGGCGGGTAGCGGCGCAGTTGGGGATCATGCACACCGGCAAGGACGCCGCGTGGGTCGGGTAGTCCATGATCTTGACGTCGAGCACGGTGGTCAGGCCACCCAGGCCCTGGGCGCCGATGCCCAGCTGGTTGACCTTGTCGAACAGCTCCAGGCGGATTTCTTCCAGGCGGTTCTGTGGGCCACGGGCTTTCAGTTCGTGAATGTCGATGGACTCCATCAACACTTCCTTGGCCATGACCGCGGCCTTCTCGGCGGTACCGCCGATGCCGATGCCGAGCATGCCAGGCGGGCACCAGCCAGCACCCATGGTCGGCACGGTCTTCAGTACCCAGTCGACGATCGAGTCGGACGGGTTGAGCATGGCCATCTTCGACTTGTTTTCCGAGCCGCCGCCCTTGGCTGCGACATCGACTTCCACCTTGTCGCCGGGGACGATGGAGTAGTGGATCACTGCCGGGGTGTTGTCCTTGGTGTTCTTGCGGGCACCGGCCGGGTCGGCCAGGATCGAAGCGCGCAGGACGTTTTCAGGCAGGTTGTAGGCGCGACGCACACCTTCGTTGATCATGTCGTCGACGCTCATGGTGGCGCCGTCCCAGCGCACGTCCATGCCCACGCGGATGAACACGGTGACGATACCGGTGTCCTGGCAGATTGGACGATGGCCGGTGGCGCACATGCGCGAGTTGATCAGGATCTGGGCGATGGAATCGCGTGCAGCAGGCGATTCCTCACGCAGATAGGCCTCGTGCATGGCCTGGATGAAATCGACGGGGTGGTAGTACGAGATGAATTGCAGGGCGTCGGCGACGCTCTGAATCAGGTCGTCTTGCTTGATCACGGTCATGCAGCGCGCTCCTCTTAAAGACGGGAACATTCAAAAAGACGCTCGACATAGCCGACCAGCACGTCGAAGCGCCTTGCAAGGCGCCGGCAGGTCAGGCCGACGGAAAAAGGCGCGGCAGTATAGCGCGCATCGGTGCCCGGCACACCTGCGGCCGGTCTGGACCATGGTCGGCAGCGTGTAGGCATCTATTTTGCTGGTGTGCGCTGCTTGGCTTACAGTGAGCCTTGGATAGCAGGAGATGTACCGAACATGCCCGAAATTTGCGTGGGCGAGCGGCGCTGGGTGGTGCCTATTGGCAGCAACCTGCTCGATGCCCTCAACGAGGCGGGGCTTAATGTGCCTTACAGTTGCCGCGCCGGCAGTTGCCACGCCTGCCTGGTGCATTGCCTGGACGGGCAACCGGCAGACGCTTTGCCCGAGGCATTGGCGTTGGAGAAGCACGCCCAGGGCTGGCGCCTGGCTTGCCAGTGCCGGGTGGTCGAGGACCTGCGTGTGGCGCTATACGACCCCTTGCTGGGTGGTGTACCGGCACAGGTCTGTGCGTTGGACTGGTTTGGCGATGTATTGCGCCTGCGGTTGCGCCCCGATCGGGTGGTGCGTTACCAGGCGGGGCAGCACGTGGTGCTGTGGCTAGGCGCGGTTGCTCGGCCTTATTCCTTGGCCAGTCTGCCGGGTGAGGACGATTTTCTCGAGTTTCATATCGATTGTCAGCGGCCTGGTGCCTTTTGCGACAAGGCGCGTGGTCTGCAGGTCGGCGATCAGATGCGTTTGGGGGAGTTCAGAGGCGGAGCCCTTCATTACGACCCTGATTGGCAGGAGCGGCCGCTGTGGTTGCTGGCTGCGGGAACCGGGCTGGCGCCGCTCTGGGGTATCTTGCGCGAAGCGTTGCGCCGGGGGCATCGGGGCGAAATCCGGGTGGTGCATGTGGCGCGGGATCCGGCTGGGCACTATCTGGCGGAGAAGCTGCTGAAGCTGCCCGGGGTGAGTGTCGAGCTGGTGCTGGTGGAGCATGTGGATGAAGCGTTGGCCGGGATGCGGCTGTTGTCGCGCCAGACGGTGGCGCTGCTGTGTGGGGCACCGGGGAGTGTCGAGCGGTTTGCCCGGCGGATGTTCATGGCAGGGGTACCGCGGGGGCAGGTGTTTGCTGATGTGTTCGTCGAGCATGCCTGAGGGTCGCCTTGAAGTGCGAAGGGCCGCAAAGCGGCCCCTCTTTCATGCGGCGCTGCGCTCGGCGACGGGCACCTCGGCCTGCCCCCGCCGATAGAGAACCAGGTAATACGACCCCAATCCGATCAACCAGCAGAACACTGCCGTCCACACATTGTGCGACAGGAAGTGCGCCCCCTGCATCATCCTGCCCACCGACAGTACCGACCCTGCTATCAAGGCCACTGCAAATGCCACCCGCGCCAGGCGCGGCTTGCGATCACGCAGCATGAAGAACAAGGCGAACAGGCAGAAACCGGTCGCTGCATGCCCGCCCGGCCAGCACAGCCCAGGCTTGTCGGTAGGCGGCCGTGGTTCCAGCAGCTTGCTGTAGGTTTCGGTGCCGCCAAACTGGGTCAGGCTCCAAGGGCACTGCACCTGGGTGACTTTTTTCAGCGGCGTGACAAACGCCGTGGACAAGCCCAGTGCCAGCGCCAGGCAGCCCAGTTCACGGCGCCAGCCAAACAGGCGCTTCCAGAAAAAGCTCGCGGCAAAGGTCAGCAGCGATATCACCCCCAACAGGATCACCACTTGCTTGACCCGGTCATGCAGGATGTTTTCCAACAGGTAACTGTGGCGGCCAATGAACTGCCCGGCAGCGGGGTCGAAGAACAGGTTGGCGACATCCATGTCGACCGAAGTCAGCTCCAGCAGGATCAAGGCCAGCGCAGTCGCCAGGGGAATACCCAGGTACAGCCAGTAGTTGATCGGGCGAGGGCGGGTGCGTTGCTGCATGACGGCTCCAGGGCGCGAAAAAGAACGGGTATTGTCGGCCGCCCGCTATCCTGTGTCCGTGAAGGATCAGTGAAAAAACCGTCAAGTGCGGTGAATTTTCCCCAGGGCTGGCACCGTGCAGGCATAGGCCTTAAGCTGCGCCTGCCGCGCACCACAGCGAGAAGCGCCGCACAGGAGAAACCGATGCGCATTCTTTTGGTTGAAGACAACCGCGATATCCTGGCCAACCTGGCCGATTACCTGGGCATGAAAGGCTACACCGTCGACTGTGCCCAGGATGGCCTGTCCGGGCTGCATTTGGCCGCCACCGAACACTACGACCTGATCGTACTCGACATCATGCTGCCAGGCATCGATGGCTACACCCTGTGCAAGCGCCTGCGCGAAGATGCCCGCCGTGACACGCCGGTGATCATGCTCACTGCCCGTGACCAGCTGGACGACCGCCTGCAGGGCTTCCGCTCTGGGGCTGACGACTACCTGCTCAAGCCATTTGCCCTGTCGGAGCTGGCGGCGCGCATCGAAGCGGTGCTGCGCCGTGCCCAGGGCGGTGGGCGGCGCACCCTGCAGGTGGCTGACCTGAGCTACGACCTCGATACCCTCGAGGTAACCCGCCAGGGTCGCCTGCTGAAGCTTAACCCGGTCGGCCTCAAGCTGCTGGCGGTACTGATGCAGAAAAGCCCGCACGTATTGCGCCGCGAGGTGCTGGAAGAAGCCTTGTGGGGCGACGACTGCCCCGATAGCGACAGCCTGCGCAGCCATGTGCATCAGCTGCGCCAGGTGATCGACAAACCGTTTGAGAAACCGTTGCTGCATACCGTCCATGGCGTCGGCTATCGCCTCGCCGAGGGCCGCGATGGAGTTTAAGCAAAGCCTTGCCCAGCGCATCATCATCGCCTTTGCCCTGATGAGTGCGCTGGTGGCCGGGGCCTTCGCATTCGGTATCGTCGGCACGGTGCACCTGGTCGAAGAGCGACTGATTTCCTCGGTACTGGGCGGTGACCTGCAGCGCCTGCTGCGTATGGACAGCGTCAGTGACTGGAGTCATCGGCCTCGCCCAGACCAGCTGTTCTATTTCAGCGGCGGGCGTGACGACTTCGAGCTGCCAAAGGACCTGCGGCACCTCGACCGCGGTTTCCACGAAGTGTTCCGAGACCAGCTGTCCTACCACGCCATGGTTGAGATCGTCGATGGTCGCCGTTATGTACTGCTGCAGGACCAGAGCGACTTCGAGGAGCGCGAGCGCGTACTGTTTGCCGTGGTTGTGGTGGGCTTCGTGCTCAGCCTGGTGCTGGCGGTCATCCTTGGCTGGCTGGTTGCACGTCGGGTAATGGCACCGGTCATCCGCCTGGCGCGTCAGGTGCGCCACCGCGATCAACTATTGGGCCTGGCCCCGCCGCTGGCTCCGGATTATGCGGCAGACGAAGTCGGCCAGCTTGCAGTGGCTTTCGACGACACCCTGGGCCGCCTGCGTGATGCGCTGACCCGCGAGCGGCTATTCACCAGCGACGTCAGCCACGAGCTGCGCACGCCGTTGATGGTGTTGGCTACGTCGTGTGAGCTTCTGATGGAAAACCCCGGCCTCGATGCCCGTGCGCGTAGCCAGGTGGAGCGCGTGGCGCGGGCCACCGAAGAAATGCGCGAGCTGGTCAAGACCTTCCTCATGTTGGCCCGCGCGCAGCGTGATGAGGGGGCAGTGGCGTCACGGGCGACCCTGCGCGAAGTGGCCGACGAGCTCATCGGGGTGTGGCGCGACACCATCGAACAGAAAGGCCTCACCCTGTATTTCGATGGCCGCGTGAGCGCTAGCCCTGTGCTGTACAACGCCACCTTCCTGCAGTCGGTGATGGGCAACCTGCTGCGCAATGCGGCGCACTACACCGACAGTGGGTATATCCGCCTGAGCCTGGAAGCTAACGGTTTCAGCGTAGAGGACAGCGGCGTGGGTATCCCCGAAGAGCAGCGTGAGGCCATGTTCAGGCCGTTCGTGCGCGGCGATGAACGGCGTGGCGAGGGCCTGGGGCTAGGGCTTTCGCTGGTGCAGCGGATCTGTGACGACCAAGGTTGGCGTGTCACCCTGACATCCACCTTGCCGCATGGCTGCCGCTTCCAGGTGGACCTGAGCAACACCGTGGCCAAAGGCGACCCGGACTCCTTGGTCGAGTAATGTCTTGTATCAGGTCAAATAGTGCTCAACGTTTTTTTCACATTGGCATGACCTGATTCCAACGCTTGCATGACTAGTGTGGGCGCAATGGAGTCAGGAGATGCCCAATGCGTAGCCCCATCAAGCTTGAATTTTCCGAGAAGTACGACAAAGACCATGCGCGCGAGTACTTTCTCAAGCACCAGGACGGCCTGGCGCGACGCCTTTCCCACAAGCGAGATGAGCAGTTGGCACGCCGCGCCCTGGCATTGGCGGGCGAGCCTGGTTTGGTACTGGACCTGCCATGCGGAGCGGGCCGTTTCTGGCCGCTGTTGGCGGAAAAGCCCAATCGGGTAATCATCGGTGCCGACAACTCCGAGGCCATGATCGAGACCGCCTGTGCGGCGCAACCGCCAGAAGTGGTGGCACGGGTACGGCCTTTGCAGACTTCGGCATTTGCCATCGACCTGCCAGATAACGCCGTGGACAGCATTTTCTGCATGCGTCTGTTCCATCACATTGGCGAGGCAGCGCACAGAAAGACCATTCTTTCGGAATTTCAACGGGTTAGCCGTGATAGCGTGATCCTGTCACTGTGGGTGGATGGCAACTTCAAGGCCTGGCGCCGGAAAAAGCTGGAGCAGCGCCGTAGCGCCAAGGCCGAACAGGATAATTACCAGAACCGTTTCGTGTTACCTGCCGAAACGGTCGAAGAAGAATTCAGGGCCGCCGGCTTCAGAATCCAGGAACGCCTGGACTTCCTGCCGTTCTATGCCATGTGGCGGGTCTATGTATTGCGTAAGGGGTAGTGTTTGATGGCTGTAGCCCATAAAGGGGAAGCGCAGTTCGATTTTTACTGGCGCCAGCAAGGCGAGTGGGTCGAGGAGCCTAACCAGCGCCGCGGCGGCGAGAGTGGCGTGCAACGCCTTAACGATGCCGATGGCAAGCTGTTGTATGCCAAACGCCAGGTCGGGCATATCTACCGCAGCCTGTTGCACCCTTTTGGTCGGCCGACCGTGTTGCGTGAACTCGATGCGCTGAACAGTTTCGAGCAGTTGGGCGTGCGTGTGCCGCGCATCGTCTTCTGTGGCGCACAGCGTGATGCCGAGCACCAGTGGCGCGCGCTGCTGGTCAGCGAAGCGCTGGACGGTTTTGTCGAACTCGACACCTGGCATGCCGAAGGTGCCCGCGAGCGTTACCCGCAGGTAGTGCATGAGCGCATGCTCAAGGACCTGGCGGACAACCTGGCGCGGATGCACTTGGGGCACTGGCAGCACGGCTGCCTGTATGGCAAGCACGTATTCATCAAGGTAATCGGCGAGGGCGAGCAGGCCCGCGTCGAAGTGGCGCTGCTGGACCTGGAAAAGTGCAGGCGGCGTATCAGCTGCCAGCGGGCGGCCGGCAATGACTTGCGTCAGCTACGCCGCCATTCGTCGCTCAATGACGCGGAATGGCGGACGCTGCTCTACTTTTACAAGATGGCGTTTGGCAGCGCTGTCAAAGGGTTAGAGTAATGAAACTAGAAATTGCTCGAGCTTTGTTCCTGGTAGCTGGCCTGGCGGTGACCACCGTGGCGGTGGCTGCCTGGGAAGAGCCGAGGCCGACCGTGTTCAGCAAGGCTGAGATGGCAGACCAGTGCGCGTTGCCGCGGGATGCAAAACCGCAGCAGCAGGCCCGGAGCGAGCCGGACCAGGACCTTTTGCTGTTCCTGTTTGGCCTGCGTCAAGGGTTGCGGCCACAGGGATGAACCCTGCGTTAGCTGAAAAAGCCAGAGGCCTCGCGATTGCGGGGCCTTTGGTTTTTTGCGGCTGCCTTGCCGGCCTCTTCGCGGGCAAGCCCGCTCCCAAAGGTCGGTTCAAGCGATTGCAGGTGCCTTGGCGCTCGCCTTGTGCGCCAGCAGGGTGTAGATGCACGGCAACACAAACAAGGTAAACAGCGTGCCAATCGACATCCCGGTGGCAATCACCATACCGATGTCAAACCGGCTTACTGCTCCCGCCCCGGTTGCCAGAATCAGCGGCACCATGCCGAACACCATCGCCGCGGTGGTCATCAGCACCGGCCGCAGGCGAATGGCCGCTGCTTCCTCGATCGCTTCGCGCACACTCAGGCCACGCTCATCGCGTAGCTGATTGGCGAACTCGACGATCAGGATTCCGTGCTTGCTGATAAGCCCGATCAATGTCACCAGCCCGACCTGGGTGTAGATGTTCATGCTCGACACACCCAGGAACAGCGGCAAAAGCGCGCCACAGATGGACAACGGCACGGTCACCAGAATCACCAACGGGTCGCGGAAGCTTTCGAACTGTGCAGCCAGCACGAGGAAAATGATCGCCAGCGCCAGGCCGAAGGTGACCCACAATGCGCTGCCTTCCTGTACATACTGGCGGGCCACGCCGGCGTAGTCGAAGGCAAAGCCCTCCGGGGCCTCTTCGCGAGCGATGTCCTGCACGGTCTTCAGTGCCTCGCCCAGGCTGACCATGGGGACGCCCTGGATGATCGCAGCGTTCAGTTGCTGGAACTGGTTGAGCTGGCGTGGGCGAGCGCGGTCGGTGAGGGTGATCAGGGTCGACAGCGGCAGCAACTGGCCCTGGTCGTTCTTAACGTAGTAGTTGTTCAGCCAGCCGGGGTTGTCGCGGTAAGGCCGTTCAACCTGGGCGATCACCTTGTAACTGCGGCCTTCAAGGGTGAAACGGTTGATTTCCGCCTCGCCCAGCAGGGTCGCCAGGGTGCCGCCGAGGGTGTCCATCGACACCCCCATCTGCGCCGCCTTTGCCCGGTCGATGTCCACCACCACTTCGGGCTTGTCGAAGGCAAGATCGATATCAAGGAAGGCGAACTTGCCCGATTCCTGAGCGCGCGTCTTGATGCGCTGGGCCACGTCCAGCAGAGCCGGGTAGTCGCCAGCGGTATTGATCACGAACTGGAATGGCAAGCCCTCGCCAGTGCCGGGTAACGAAGGCAGGTTGAAGCCGAAGATCTGCAGCCCGCTGATTTCCTCGAGTTTGGCCTGCACCAGCGGCAGTAGCTCCATCTGTGTGCGTTCGCGCTCGTTCCAGGGCTTGAGCAAAAAACCACCAATACCGGTCTGCACGCCATTGAAGCCGTTGATCTGAAACGACGAGTAATACTCGGGGAAGGCCTTGAACAGCGGTGTGAACTGGTCGGTGTAGGCGTTGAGGTAGTCGAGGTTGGCCGGTTGAGGCGAGCTGCTCATCATGAAGATCACCCCCTGGTCCTCGTTGGGCGCCAGTTCGTTCTGGGTGAATTTGAGCAGCACCGGGATCAGGCACAGGATGATCACGGCAAACACCAGCACCACCGGCCGGCTGTCGAGGGTGGCGTGAAGCACGCGCTGGTAGCGCCCTTTCAGTCGTTCGAACAGCTGGTCGAGGCGGTGGGCCAGGCCGCTCGGGTTCTGCTCCCGGCGCAGCAGCAGGGCGCACATCATCGGTGACAGGGTCAGGGCAACGATACCGGAAATGATCACCGCCCCGGCCAGCGTCAGGGCAAACTCCTTGAACAGCGCGCCGGTGAGCCCGGTGAGGAAGCCGATCGGTGCATACACGGCGGCAAGGGTGATGGTCATGGACACCACTGGCATGGCAATTTCGCGCGCGCCTTCCAGGGCTGCGTCGAACGGCGACTTGCCTTCTTCCATGTGCCGGTGAATGTTTTCCACCACCACAATGGCATCGTCCACCACCAGGCCGATCGCCAGCACCATGGCGAGCAGGGTCAGCAGGTTGAGCGAGTAGCCCATCATCTGCATGAAGAACAGTACACCGATCATCGACAGCGGTATGGTCACCACCGGAATCAGTACCGAGCGCAGGGCGCCAAGGAACAGGAACACCACGACGATGACGATCAACACCGCTTCGCCCAAGGTCTTGATCACTTCGTCGATCGAGGCCTGGATGAACCGCGTGGCGTCGTAGGCAATCGACACTTTCAATGCCGAGGGCAGCTGGCTTTCCAGCTCAGGCATGATACGCCGCACTTCCTTGATGACATCCAGTGGGTTGGCGGCCGGGGTGGCCTTGATGCCGATATAGACCGACGGAGTGCCGTCGAACGAGCTGACCGTGTCGTAGTTTTCTGCGCCCATCTCGACCCGCGCCACATCGCCCAGCAGCACGCGGCTGTCACCGCTGGTCTTGAGCGGCAGGGCGGCGAACGCCTCGGCCGACTTCAGCTCGGTGCTGGCGTTGACGCTGGTGACCACGTATTCGCCTTTCACCTCGCCAGCGGCGGAAAGGAAGTTGTAGCGGCGTACGGCATTGGTCACGTCGGTAGCCGAAAGGCCGAAACCGGCCAGCTTCACCGGGTCCAGCCAAAGGCGCATGGCGAACACCTGGTTGCCGAGGATCTCCGCCTCGGCCATGCCCGGCAAAGTGGCCAGCTTGGGCTGGATAACCCGTGACAGATAGTCGGTGATCTGCGGGTTGCTCATTTCCTTGCTGTAGAAGCTGACGTACATCAGCGCCGAGGCGTCGGCAGCTTCCTTGCTCAGTACCGGGTCTTCGGAGTCCTGGGGTAGCTTGTTACGCACCTCATTGGCCTTGGCCAGCAGCTCGGTGAACAGCCGGTCGCTGTCGGCGCCAACGCGCGCGTAAATGGAAATGATCGAGAAGTTCTGCCGGCTCACCGAGGTCATGTAGTCAATGCCTTCGGCGCTGGCCAGGCTTTGCTGCAATGGCTGGGTGATATAGCCCTGAATGGTTTCGGCGTTGGCCCCGGGGTAGGCGGTGGTGACCGTGATCAGGGCGTTTTCCATTTGCGGGTACTGGCGGATCTGCAGCTTGTTCCAGGCCTGGAAGCCGAGCAGCAGAATCAGCAGGCTGACCACGCTGGCCAGCACCGGGCGGCGGATGAACGGGTCGGTGAACGCCATGCCAGCCTCCTGTCAGTCCTTGGCCGCTGCGCCCGGTTCGGGCTTGAGGGCGTTGTCCTGGCCAATGCGTATTGCGGCACCGGGTGTGAGTTTCAGCTGCCCGGCGGTGACCACCTGTTCCCCGGCCTGCAGGCCTTCGCTGACTACAACCACGCCGTCTCGGCGCTCGCCAGTCTTTACCGTGCGCTGTTCGGCGACCAGCTGGGGTTGGCCCTTGTCGTTGTATTCCGGTTTGCCGTCCTTGTCCTTTTTCGGTGAGGCGACATACACCGAGTTGCCATACAGGGTGTAGGTAATGGCGCTTTCCGGCACCACCACTTGCGGCTGCGGGTTGGGCAGCAGGATCAACAGGCTGGCGAACATGCCTGGCAGCAGTTTGCCGTCGGGGTTGGCCATGGTGGCGCGTACCAGCAGGTTGCGCGTGGTTTCCTCGACCTTGGGGTTGATGGCGCTGAGGCTGCCGGGGAAGCGCTGGCCGGGGTAGGCGGCCACTTGCACCAGCACCTGCTGGCCCAGGCTCAGGTGTGGCAGCGCCTGTTCCGGCACGTTGAAGTCTACGTACAGGCTGGACGTGTCTTGCAGGGTGGCGATCACAGCCCCGGCGGCCAGGTACTGGCCGATGTCCACCTGGCGGATGCCGATGGTGCCGCTGAAAGGCGCATTGATGCGTTTCTTGATCTTCTGCGCCTTAAGCTGCTCGACCACTGCCTGGTTGCGCCGGTACTGGGAGGAAAGGCGGTCGAACTCGCCGCGGGAGATGGCCGAATCGCCCACCAGCTGGCTGCCACGGCCGAAGTCGACCTTGGCCAGGCCCAGGTCGGCCAGGGCGGTACCGAGCAGGGCTGTTTCCTGATCGTCGTTGAGCTGCAAGAGCAGTTGCCCGGCCTTGACCTGCTGGCCTGAGTCGAAGTGCAGGGATTTGACGATGCCTTCCACCTCCAGGCTCAGATCCACACCCTGCAGCGCCTTGAGGCTGCCGACAGCGGGCAGGCGTTCTTGCCACGGGCGTTGTTCGGCCATGGCAGCCGCCACGGTGATGGGGGGCTTGGGGGCAGTGAACATCTGGATCTGCTGGTAGATCGAGAAGGCTTTGTAACCCCCCAGGGCCAGCACGATCAGCAGAACCACGGCCAACATGATGAGCATGCGGCGGCGCAGCATAGGTCCGGTTCCTTGGATGCAGTTGTTATTCGCTTCTACACGACAACGGGCGATCCTGCCCACGTGCGGATGGGGGAAGTATTGACTGTTTTTCGGGAGGAGGGGCGTGAAATGCCTGTGCCGGCCTTTTCGCGGCTAAAGCCGCTCCTACAGGGACCGTGTAGAACCCTGTGGGATCGGCTTTAACCGCGAGAAGGCCAGTGAATGCAACGGAAAAATCAGACGAGATGCAGGTGGTTGTCCCAGAAGCCGGACGGCAGGTTCATCGGTTGCCCGACCAGTTCGGCCTTGCGGCAATCGTAGAACCGGCAGCGGCCCTGCCCGGAGGTGACGACAAAGCCGTCCTTCACCGCGCCAACGCCTGCGCAGTCGGGCATCGGGGCATCCAGCCGCACCGCGCCGCTGTCCAGGTCCCAGACGAACAGGCGGTTGGCCCGCGGTGCCGTCAGCGCCACCAGCCGCAGCTCGCTGTGGATGGCAACGCTTGCGGTGTATTGGGCCATGGCTTGCAGTTGCCGCTCTGGCACCGGGAAGGCCTTGAATGGCTCGCCCGGGCGCTTGATCGCCAGCAGCTCGGCAGTTTCATCGGCATCGCCCATGAACTGCTGGCAGGCGGCGATGGTGCCATCGCTGGCCACTGCCAGGTGTCGTACGCTGTTCATCTGCTGGGCCAGGGTTTCCTTGCTCAGCAGGGTGCCGTCGCGCTGCATCAGCACCAGGCTCGGTTGCATGGCGTCGAGGTTCATCTCGACACGGCTTTCGGCTTCGGTACGGATACCGCCGTTGGCCACGACCAGCGTTTCACCGTCAGGCAGCCAGGCAACCTCGTGCGGGCCGATACCGTGGGTCGGGATCTCACCGGTGTGCACCAGGCGTTCGCCTTCGAAACGGTACACGCCAAGCACACCGCGGCCTGGGTCGGTGGTGTCGTTCTCGGTGGCATACAGCCATTCGCCGCCTTTGTGCACGACGGCGTGGCCATAGAAGTGCCGGTTCGGCTGCGAGGCTACCGTTTGCAGCAGGCGCCCGTCACGCAGGTCGATCAGGTAGCTTTCGGTGCCTGGGCGGCGGGCGACGAACAGGGCGATGGGCAGCTCAGGGTGGTGGATGATGGCATGGCAACGCTGAGCGACCTGGGTGCTGAACACCTGTGTGCCGTCCAGGCGAAAACCTACGGCATAGTGCTGGCCGTCGCCGTTGTCACGCGCCGAGAGCAGCAAGGGTTCGCTGCCTTTGCTGCGGAACAGGCTCCAGCCGCCCAAGGTGAGGGCACTGAGCAATACGCTACCGAGTTTGAGTGCCTGGCGTCGCAGCATGATCAGTCACCGTCGTTGGCATTGAAGCCCAGCTGGATGTTCAGCGCCTTGGCCAGATCGCCTTCGTGCAGGCGGTGGACGACGTTCAAGCTGTCGTAGATCTGGTTGAGGGTTTGCTGACCGGCGTCGTCGGCCAGCAGCTCACCCAGCGTTTTCTGGTTATCGGCCAGCAACTTGAGCGAGGTTGCGTAGGCAGCGTCGATCTTGTCCGCCAGCGCTTTCTGATCGCTGGGCAGCAGGCCGCGCAGGCCCTGGTTGTCTACCCCGACCCAGACAGCTTCGGCGGCCTTGAGGCTGGCCTGCAGGCTGTTCATCGAGTTGTGGCTGCGCCAGGCCTCGGCCTGCAGCGGCTGCGGGATGCCCTTGCTCTGACGGCCCATCGGTGCGCCGAGCTTCTTCTTCAGGGTATCCAGGGCGGTCACCTGGGCGCGCAGCAGATCGGCGATAGCCTCGTGGGAATCGGCGTAGCGCTGGTTGGGGAACTTAGTCATCTGCGAAAGCATGCCATCGGTGCTGTTCCAGCCTTTGAGAATCTCCTCTGCCAAGGCCTTCTGGTGCGCGCCGATGGCCACCAGCAGCGGGCAGTAGCGGGCTTTCTGTTCGGCAGTGGCGATGTCCGGCTTGCTGTCGAACAGGATGTACTCATAGGCCGACAAGCCACGTACCACTACGCTGGACTTGCCCAAAGCCTCAGCATCAACCGGCTTGTCGCCGTTGACCAGTTGCTCGACCTGACGGCCGACCAGGTTTTTCTTGTCAGGCCAGAATTGGACCTGCCAGGCGCGGTTGCCTTCAGCCAACGGGCCGACCAGTAGCGGTTGCAGCTCGGCCCAGGCTTTTTGTGCATTGAGGAAGTCGGCGCGGGCTTTGTCCAGGCTTTCCTTGCCTTCGCAATACGCCAGGGCACTGGCAGCCAGCGTACGATCGGCCTCGACCCAGCGGCTGTAGGTAGGCAGGATCACCTGGTTGGCGATGGCGGCGGAGGTCACTGCTTGCGGGTCTTGTGGCGAGCAGGCACCGAGGGCGAGTGCGGCGAGGCTGGTGAACAACAGTTTGGGTCGGAACATGCCCGGCTCCTTTGCGCGTTTAAAGTGAGTTCAGGAACGCCAGCAACGCGGCGCGCTGCTCGGCATTGAAAGTGAGTACGAAGTTGCGTGCCGCCTCGGCTTCGCCACCGTGCCACAGGACGGCTTCAAGCAGGTTGCGGGCGCGGCCGTCATGCAGGAACTGGCTATGGCCACTGACCGTTTCGCTCAGGCCGATGCCCCACAGTGGCGGCGTACGCCAGTCCTGGCCGTTGGCGGCGAATTCGGTGCGCTCGTCGGCCAGCCCCGGGCCCATGTCATGCAGCAGCAAGTCGCTGTAGGGGCGGATGACCTGGTTGGCCAACGCGGGTTCGGTGGCGTCGGCGGCGGTGGTGAACTGCGGTGTGTGGCAACCTTGGCAACCCGCCTGGTAGAACAGGTTCTTGCCCGCCAGCACCTGTGGCGAGCCGACGTCGCGGCGGGCCGGCACCGCCAGGTTGCGGGTGTAGAACGTGACCAGGCGCAGGATGTTGTCGCTGACTTCTTTCTCGCCATCGGCACCGTCGCCGTTGGGCGCAGCCAGGCAGCCGGTTTGTGCCGGAGTGCAATCGTCGTTGGGCAGCAGGGTGCTGGTCAGGCCCATGTCGCCGGCAAAGGCGTGCACGTTCTGCTGGTTGACGTTGGGCTGCCCGGCTTTCCAGCCGAAGCGGCCGATCACTGTTTTGCCCTGGGCGTCGTCCCACACACGGTTGGCCCGCCCGCGGATGCCATCGCGGTTACGGTCGTCCGGGTCTTCGTTGGCCAGCAGGTCGGCTTCGGGGATCGCTTCAAGCAGGCCCAGGCCGATCATCGGTGGTGCCACCCGCGCAGAAAAGCGCGTGTCGGGGTGCATCACACCATAGCCGAGCTGGGTGATTTGCAGGGCTGGCTTGCGCAGCTCGACCTGGTGGCCGTCCTTGAATGACACGGTTTCGCGGGTGTAGCTCACCCGCACCTTGCCTTCGGGCGCCACGCCGGGGATGGCCATGTCCTGCAACTGGGTACCGTAGACAGGCTCTGGCACCACGCCGAGGCGCTCGATCACTTTGGCCAGGTAGGGTTGGTCGGGGATCGACAGGCGTACCAGCATACCCACCGCGTTGCTGTCGCCCGGCTCTGGTGGATGGCCACGGCCATCGCGCACGTGGCAGTTCTGACAGGCGTTGGTATTGAACAGCGGGCCCAGACCATCACGCGCGGTGGTGGTTGACGGCGCGATCACCCAAGGGTTGCGAAAGAAGCTGTTACCCACGGCGAAGTCCAGGCGTAGCGCTGGCGAGAGGTTGGCCGAGGGTAGGGAATAGGCATTGCGGTCGCTGCGCTGCACGGTCGCCTGGCCACCCGACAACGCTTCGCCGGGCTCGGCGTGGGTGAAACGCGGGGCGTCGTCACAGGCGGCCAAGGCCAGGGCCAGCAGCAGGGGGGGGAGTCGGGACAGCGACAAGGACATCGAGAATCCTGGGCGTGAGCGAAAAACCGGCGTGCAGCTTAGCAGGCCCAGGATCATTGAATAAGAGCAATTTGCGTTTGCTTGATGAAATCGCTGCGAGCGCGGTTGGTCAGGCCATATAGAGCATGAAGTGTCGGTTGACCAGGTTGACGATCAGGTTCTTGTTGCCGCCACCGCGATTATCGCCGGTGACTTCGATGACTTCTTCGCTGGTGTATTCCATGGAGGAGGCGGTAATGCACTTGACCGCGTCCATGTGCGCAGGTTGCCAGTAATCCTGGAATATCCAGATGCTGGTGTCGGCAGACGGGCCGAGGATCAGGCGCAAGGCCTTGTGGTTCTCGGTCGATCTGCCGATCCACGGGATGGCCAGCGAGCCATTCCAGACGTGCTGGGCGCCGACTGCCAGGCTGTTGCTGCGGTTTTCACCGTCGATCAGGGTCAGGGTATAAGGCGTGTTATTGGCGATGGAGCGCAAGTAAGTGACATTGGCCATGTTTTGTTTCCTTTCAATGTTCAGTTTTCGGGCGGGGTAACGGGCTGGTCGGGGCGCGATAGACATAGGCCGCGAGCAAGGTGATTTCGTTGAACGGGGGGTCGAGCTCGGCGGGATGAAAGCGACCGAGCAGCTGCATCCCATGGTCAATGGCGACTGCCTCGAACATCCGGCGGTCGGTTTCGTTGGGGTCGTAGAGGTAGATCTTGCCGGGGCGGGCAACTACCCGGCACATTTCCTCGGCCACATGGTGGGTGATCGGAGCGCCCATCAGCGTCACGTGAGGGACTGCATGGTCGTCGAGGGGAAAGTCCGGAGCATCGTATTCGTATACGACAATGAGGTTGGGAATGTGCCCGCCAGCGAACGGCCCGTTGGAGATGAGCTGGCCAGCCTTGTTCAGGTTGTACGCATCGTTGAATCCGGTGATGAGGTCTTCCCCATTCATGCGCTGGACGATTCGGCCTTCGCCCCAGACATCAAGAATCTGTAGCACTGTGCCTCCTGTTAGGTTTGATCGAAGGCCTACAGGATGAGCATCTGCGTGCACGCCAGGCAGCGGGAAGCGTTTTACCCGGCAGCAAACGAAAACGCCCGGCACAAGGCCGGGCGTTTGCGATGAAGCGCTACAGCAGGATCAGAACTCGTGATCCGCAGTGTCCGGGTTCAGGTTGGCAATGCCCAGCTTGCCCGCGGCCTGCTCGATCGAGCCGGTCTGCTTGACCAGGGCGGCGATGGCGTCACGCACGATCTGGTTGCCAGCAGCGTTGTCGGCGGCGATCAGCTGGTCGTAGTGCTCGCCTTTGAGGGCGTGGTCGACGATTACCTGAAGCTTGGCCTCGGTGGCTTCCAGATCGGCCTTGAGGGCCGCATCGGCGGCCGGGTCAACCTTGGCGACCAGCGACGACAGGCTAGGGCCGGTCAGCTTGGTGCCGTCCGGGCGGGTGTACTCGCCCAGGTAGACGTTGCGGATGCCCTTGGCGTCGTAGAAGTGCGAGTAGTGGGTGTTGTCGCTGAAGCAGTCTTGCTCGTCTTCCGGCGAGTTGGCTTCCAGCGAAACTTTCATGCGCTCGCCAGCCAGTTCGCCCAGCGACAGGCTGCCCATGCCGAACAGCATCTTGCGCAGGCCGTCGTTGACAGGCTCGGCTTCCAGCTTGGCGCGGTAGTTGTCGGCGACGTTCGGTGCCCAGTTGCCGACCATCTCTTCGAGGTCGGTGACCAGCAGGTCGGTAACCGCTTTCAGGTAGGCGCGGCGGCGGTCGTTGTGGCCGCCGGTAGCGCCTTGGCCTTCCAGGTAGTCGGATGCCGGGCGGTTGCCAGCGCCAGGGCCGGTGCCGTTCAGGTCCTGACCCCAGAGCAGGAATTCGATGGCGTGATAGCCCGTGGCAACGTTGGCCTCGGAGCCAGCCAGCTCGTTCAGGCTAGCCAGTTTTTCGGGGGTGATGTCCTTGACGTCGACCTTCTCTTCGCCCACCTGGATCTCGGTGTTGGCGATGATGTTGGCGCTGGCCCCCGGGTTGCCCAAGGCGTGCTCGTAGCTCTTGTCGACGTAGTCGATCAGGCCTTCGTCCAGGGGCCAGGCGTTCACCTGGCCTTCCCAGTCGTCGATGATGGTGTTGCCAAAGCGGAAGGTTTCGCTCTGCAGGTACGGTACGCGCGCGGCGAACCAGGCTTCCTTGGCGGCTTTCAGGGTTTCGTCGTTGGGCTTGGCCAGGAACGCGTCGACCGCGGTCTGCAGCGTCTTGGCAGTGCTCAGCGAGTCGCTGTACACGGCGTAGACCATGTCGGTGTAATGCTTGACCACGGCTTTGCCGGCTGCTTCGTCGACAGCCCCTGGCGCAACAGCGGTGGTGGCGGCAGCAGGTGCCTGGGCTTGCGGCGCGGCGGCTTTTTCGTCCTTGCCTTCACCGCAACCGGCGAGGGCGATGGCAATGGCCAGCAGACTGGCGGAGGCCAGAGGCATTCGAATCATTATTGGTTTTCCTGCATCGTGTGGTTGGACCAAAGGGGTGGACCGTGCGCCGTGGCACGCAAAACTACAACATCATGCGAAAGATTTGCATTTGCTGTAAAGAGGTGGGCGCGCAATTCATGTAAATCAGGGGACCTGTAACCGGGCAGGTGGCCTCAGGACACCGAAACCCGGTTGCGTTGCGCTTGTTTGAGGAAGTGGGTCAGTTCACGGGCCGATAGGGGCTTGCTGTAGTGGTAGCCCTGGCCCTCGTGGCAACCCTGGGCAACGATGTAGGTTTCCTGCTCGGCAGTCTCCACGCCCTCGGCGATCACCTGCATCCCCAGGCTCTTGCCCAGCTGGATGATGGCGCGAACGATGGTGGCGTCGTCATCGTCGTCGAGCAGGTCCTGAACGAAACTCTTGTCGATCTTGATCTTGTCCAGTGGCAGCGACTTCAGATAGCTGAGGGACGAGTAGCCAGTGCCGAAGTCGTCGATGGCAATCAGCGCCCCGGAGCGGCGCAGGCTCAACAGGTGCTGGGCGGCGGTGCTGATGTCTTCCATCAGGCCGGTTTCGGTGACTTCCAGTTCCAGGCTGCGCGGTGGTAGGCGATAGGCTTGCAGCAGGTTGTTGACCACCCGTGGCAGCTCGCTGTGGTGCAGTTGCACGGTAGACAGGTTGACCGCCATGCGCAGGTCGCTGAAGCCCTGGTCGTGCCATTCGCGCAGTTGCCGGCAGGCCTGGTCAAGCACCCATTCGCCGATGCTGATGATGCTGCCGTTCTGCTCGGCCAAGGGGATGAACTGGTCGGGTGGCACCATGCCCAGGTCCGGGTGCTGCCAGCGTAGCAGGGCCTCTACGCCGACCACTCGGTGGTCGCGGTAGCTGATCTGTGGTTGGTACACCAGGTACAGCTGGTTGCGGGGCAGGGCTTCACGCAGGTCCTTTTCCAGTTCGCGACGGCGACGCATCTCGCTGTCGACGCTGGCGATATAGAACTGGTAGCGGTTGCGCGAGCGGGCCTTGGCCAGGGTCATGGTCTGTTCGGCTTTCTGCAGCAGTTTTTCGGTGCTGTCACCGTCTTCGGGGAACAGGGTGATGCCGATGGTCGCGCGCAGGCGGATTTGCTCGTGGTCGAGGTCGAACGGTACTTCCAGGTCGTCTAGGATGCTTTGCGCCAGTTCGGCAGCCTCGTAGGGCTGCTCGATATTGGCCTGTACCAGGGCGAACTGGTCGCCGCCCAGCCGCGCCAGAGCGCCCAGCCGGCCGCTGTGGGCGCGTAGTCGATCGGCCAGGGCCAGCAGCAACTGGTCACCGACCTGGTAGCTGAATTGTTCGTTGATACCCTTGAAGTCGTCCAGGCCAACGCACAGCACAGCCACTCGGTGCTGCAGGCGGCCGCCGTCGACGAGGATCTTGTCCAGTTGCTGCTGCAATTGCTGGCGGTTGGGCAGGCCGGTGAGGAAGTCGTACTGGGCCATGCGCTGCAGGCTGTTTTCCGCCTCGTGGCGCAAATGGGTGTTGCGCTCGATCGAGGCCAGCAACTGGTTGGCAGTGTTCACCCACAGGCCCAGCTCGTTTTTCTCGTGGCCCTTGAGCAGCGGTATCTGGTGCTGGCTGGGGCGGTCAGGGTTGATCTGGGTGAGGTGCTCGATGATCTTCGACAGCGGTTTGGTCAGCAGCCAGTGGTAGACCAGGTAAAGCACCAGGCCCATGGCCATGGCCCGCAGCACGCCGGATATGAAGATGATCACCGCGTTGATCAGGAAATCTTTGCCGTAGGAGGAGGTATCGAGGGTAATGCTGAGGTCGCCGTAGTATTCGCTGTAAGGGCCACGGCCTACCAGTTGCGTGGTGTAGGTGCGCTCCTGGCCGAGGATGAGGTCGGTGAGCCAGCGCATGGACATGTCCTGCAGCGGGCGGGACTTTTCTGCCAGCATGGTTTCGTTGGGGTGGCCAATGGAGGCCATGCGCACTGATTCGTCCTGGAACAGGCCTTCCATGACCTGCATGCCCATTTCACGGTCAAGGCTGTAAACCGCCTGGGTCGAGGGATCGCGGAACATGTCGAGGATGCGCTGGGCATCGTTGTTCACGGCTTGGCGGGTCTTGTAGGTGTCATAGACGATTTGCGCACAGCTGAGCACGACGCCGACCGCCAGCGCCGACAGCAGCACGACCCTGAGCAACTTGACCGACAAGCTGTTCCGCAATTCCAGCTTCAATGGGGTTTCCTTAATCCATGCGCATGGCATCATTTTGCCATCAACGATGACGATACACTACCGGCCGATCATGAGCAGTGTATCGGTTGCCTGACCCCGCAACTTGAATGCGCTGTGTCAATCTTCCAGAGGTTTGATGTTAGCGTGGTATGCGGTCTGAGCAAGCGTTTTGCGGGTGGGGCGCAGGTGAAATACGTGCTGGCTGCTTCGCGGATAGCCCGCCCCCACAGGCATGGCACACTCCTCGAACAGAGGGCCTGTGGAGCGGAAGTAACCGATGGCTGCCCCTGAAAGGCAGCGCTATTTCTCCGGCAGCGCCCAGGCAATGATGCTGTCACCCAGCTTGGTCGGAATCCGGTCATGCCCGCCGACCACGGCAACCACGTACTGGCGACCTTCGCTCACGTAGGTCAGGGGCGACGCCTGGTTGCCGGCCGGTAGGCGTTCTTCCCACAGCAATTCACCACTTTCGCTGTTGTAGGCGCGCATGAAACGGTCGATGGCAGCGCCGATGAAGGTCACGCCGCCGGCTGTAGCCACGCCGGTGGCATCGCTCGGTGTACCAATTTCGAAGCGCAGTTTCGAGGCGATGCCCAAGGGACCGCTGTCATAGCCGGTGCCGAATGGGCGGCTCCAGCGCACTTCACGGGTGCGCAGGTCGATAGCGGAGATGAACCCCCAGGGTGGCGCGATGCACGGTTGTTCCAGCGCCGACATCCATGGGTCCTTGATGGCCCCGTACGGCAGGCCGGCCTGGACGCGGAACCCTTGGTTATTGCCGGGCGACTCCTGGAACGATTTGGCATTGATCGCATCGAGCTGCTCGCGTGGAACCAGCCCCTGCATGTACGGCAGCCGCTGGTTGTTGATGATCAGCAGGCCTCGCTGCAGGTCCACCATCACGCCGCCCCAGTTCAGGCCGCCGTGGTGCCCGGGGAAGATCAGGCTTTGCTGGCCGACTACCGGTGGCGTAAAGATCCCTTCGTAACGCGCCTGGCGAAACTCGATGCGACATTGCAGCTGATCGAACGGTGTCAGGCCCCAGGCATTGGCTTCGTTCAGCACTTCCGGGTTTTTCGATGGACGGCCCATGGTGCTCGGCATGCCCGGTGACAACGGTTGCGTCGCCGCGGTGTTGTCCCCTGGGGCCGTGCCCTGTGGGACGGCAGCCTCCGAGATATCGACCAGCGGTTCGCCGGTGGCTCGGTCCAGGACGAACAACTGGCCTGACTTGGTGGCTTGAATGACTGCCGGGCGTGTGCCGTTGGCGGTGGGGAAATCGATCAGCGCCGGTTGTGGGCTCAGGTCGTAGTCCCAGAGGTCGTGATGGACGGTCTGGAAGTGCCATTTGACCTTGCCGGTGAGGGCATCCAGGGCCACCAGCGAAGAGCTGAACGTGTCTTCCTGTTCGGTACGGGTACCGCCATAGAAGTCACCTGCAGCATTACCAGTGGTGATGTATACCAGCCCCAGCTCGTCGTCGGCGGAAATCGGCGCCCATGAGTTGGGCGTGCTGAGCGTATAGGTTTCATCTGCCTCGGCAGGGGCAGTGCTATCGGGACGGCCAAGATCCCAGGCCCACTTTTGTTTGCCGCTGACTGCATCGTAGGCGCGAACCACGCCTGACGGTGCCGGGCGCACATCCGAGTCCAGCACCCGGCCACCGGTGATGACCACCCCGCGGATGACCAGCGGTGCGGAAGTGATGCCGGTGGAGCCTTTACGGAACGTACCCAGGCCGTCCTTGAGGTCGGCAAAGCCTGCCGTGCCGAAGTCTGGGCAGGCCTGCCCGGTAAGCGCATCAACTGCACCCAGGCGGATGTCGTTGGTGCCCCAGATGATGCGTTTGGCGCACAGCCCGCTGGCATTGGGTACTTCGTAGTACGAGACACCACGGCAATAGGCACCGCCGTTGGCGAAGTAGTCCGGGTCGACTTTCGAATCGTAGCGCCAGTTCTCTTTGCCGGTGGTCGCGTTCAACGAAATGATGATTTGCTTCGGCGTGCAGGTATACAGCGAGTCGCCAACCTTGATGGGGGTCGCCTCGTTCAGATACTTGGTTTTTTCGCCAGGCTGTTTGACATCGCCATGGTGGTATTCCCACGCCTTGACCAGGCCGGAAACGTTAGCTGGAGTAATCTGCGCTGCAGCGGAATAGTGGTTGCCGAGGTTCGAGCCGGCATAGGCGGTCCAATTGGTCTTGTCGTGAGACGCGGCGACGTTGGCGTCTGGTGATGCCACCGTGCTGCGGCTGAACGGTTGCTGTGAATGCGCGGTGATAGCCGGCGAGTCGGCCAGATGAACGGTGTTCGGGAAGAACAGCGGTGCCAGGATGGTGGCCGCCATCAGCAGCGGCAGCACGCCCATGATGCTGAAGTACAGTGCCTTGTTGATTTTGGCGAAGTCGCGGCGGACCAGTGGCCAGAAAGCCAGAAAGATCACACTGAGCAGTACCAGCCAGGCCAGGCGTGGAATATAGGCCCAGCCGTTGTAGCCCGACTCCCAGATCGCCCAACCGTAGGTGGCCAGGGATGCTGCGCCATAGAGGTAGATTCCGACCGCCTTCTTCAGGCCCATGAGTGCGGCGGCCAGCAACAATACGGTGCCCATCATCGCGTAGTAAGGCGAGCCACCGGCATTGACCAGCGCGCCTCCCTGATAGGCCAGTGTCAGGCCAAGCAGGGCCAGCAGAATCGTGTACACCCCGAACAGAAGGCTCGAGACCCCCGTCCCTTTAGCCAACGTTCCTTGTTCCATTGCATCCCTTCCTGTGTGATTCGGTGCCACAGTGCGTCCGAGCGGTGCGCATATTGCTTATTGTTGCAATGAAATACAATAAGTGGCGCGAAATTTACGGCGAGCGCTCATTTTTCAGGCTGCTTTGTATCTTGTGTCAAAAGGAGGCAATGGCTAAGCTGCCATGCCTGATTCACGCGCGGGTTTGAAGGGAGGTGGGAGAGGGGTTATGCCGGCTGGCTTTCCTGCAAGGCAGCCTGGCCGGTTTTGAGGCGGCCGACTTCGTCCAGATGTTTCCACAGAAACCGTGCGGCCTCTTCGCGCCGACCGGATTCGATCAGGTCGAGCAGGTGCAGGTGCTCCAGGCATTGCGTCATCAGGCGACTGCGGTCGACGTTGGCTTTGTAGCTCATGAAGCGTCTGAGCTGGTTTTGCCGGCGTATGGCATCGATGAAGAAGAGGTTGCCCGAGCATTGCACGATCATTTCGTGAAACTGGGCGCCGATTTCAAACAGTTGGGCACGTGACAGCGTGTGAATCTCGCCGTCGAGCATGGCCTGCTGTTGCGCCCTGGCTTTGGCAAAGGCGGCCTGGTTCACGTTGTAGCCCGGCTCACGCAGTGCGGCCGGCTCGATGGCCATGCGGAAGCGGTAGCTCTGGATGTGGGTCTGGGCGTTGTGCACGAATTCGTTGAGGCTCCAGCCTTGCCCGGGCTTGCGCTCGACCATGGCTTCGCTTGCCAGCCGGTTGAGGACCTTGAGCAGTTGCCCGCGAGGCACAGAGTAGCGTCGCAGTAGCTGGGCTTCAAAGAATTCGGCAGGGATTTCCCCGTTGAGGATGTCGTCCACCACACGCAGGTAGAAGTCTTCGAAGGGGTCGCAGACGGGCGGTACGGTGGCTTCCTGGATCTGCCCGGCGTCCTGTTTCAGAAAATAGCCGCGATTGGGCTCCTGGACCGCGATGTTCCACTCGGCGAGCAGGGCGAATACCCTGCGGATGGGGGAGCGGGAGACATCGAAGGCTTGGGCGAAGGTCTGCTCGCGCAATGGCTCGCCGGCCTTCATCGACCGGGCGCGGATCATCTCGATGACGCGAGGGGCCAATTGCAGGGCGAGGTCTTTCTTGATCACAGGCTGTATTCCGAATGTTTGACTTCAGTCGATCCGGCAGATTTGGGTCGGACTGGGGCAGGAAAATACCACACACGAAGGACCTGAGTATCTGCACGCAGCGAGCTGGCGCAGTTGCCGCCAGCGCAGTGCCTGAGCCGCGGCTCAGGATTTGGAACGACGAATGTTTTCTTCCCGGGATGGATCTTTACACATGCTCAAATTCAATGCTCACCTCGGCTTCCAGTTCAACGAAATGCCTTTTCTGCAGCGTATCGAAGCCGCCGCTGCCGCCGGATTTCGCGCGGTGGAATTCCCCTCGCCCTATGAGTTGGATGCGAGTTTGTTGGCTGATGAACTGGCAAAGTACGCGTTGCCATTGGTCCAGTTTGCCGCACCGGCTGGCGTTTCCAAGGGCATTGCTGCAGTGGCGGGCAGGGAACCCGAGTTTCGTGACGGGTTGCGCCAGGCAGCCAGCTATGCCCGCACACTGGCATGTACGGATGTGCACCTGATGTCCGGGATAACCCACGAGGATGGCGCCGGCAAGGTGTACGCGAGCAACCTGGACTATGCCGTGAAGTACTTCGAGGACCAAGGGCTGCGGCCATTGATCGAAGTGATCTGCACGCAGGAAATGCCAGGGTATTACATGTCCGACTTCAGCAAGGCACAGCAGGTGCTGGAGACGTATGCGAGTCTCGGGCTGATCCTTGATCTTTACCATGCGCAGTTGTTGACCGGAAATGCGGCCGATGTGCTGGCACAGTTCTTTGAGCGGACGGTGCATGTGCAGGTGGCCGACTGTCCTGGGCGGCATCAACCGGGGACGGGGCAGATGGACATTGCAGGGTTGTTTGCGACGCTGGAGCAGCGCGGGTATGCGGGCTGGGTCGGGTGTGAGTACCGGCCTACGGGCGCTACTGCGGATAGCCTTGGCTGGCTTGGTCAGTACGCCTCATGAAAGCCCTGTGCGCTGGCCCGTTCCAGAACCCTTGAAAAAAAACCGATGCCAGAAGACTGGCATCGGTTTTTCGAGGAAGCCCGGCGTGGATGGCAATGCTGGACTGCCAGCATTACGGCGCGAGGCCGGGTTTCTTGCTCAAGGCTGAGGGACTCAGGCCTTGAAGGTCTTGCCTTCGAACTGCTCGGCAACGAAGGCCCAGTTGACCAGGTTCCAGAACGCCTCGACGTACTTCGGACGCAGGTTGCGGTAGTCGATGTAGTAGGCGTGTTCCCAGACGTCGCAGGTCAGCAGCGGGGTGTCGCCGCTGGTCAGTGGGCAGCCGGCGCCGATGGTGCTGGCCAGGGCCAGGGAACCGTCAGCTTTCTTCACCAGCCAGCCCCAGCCGGAACCGAAGGTGCCAACCGAAGTCTTGGTGAACTCTTCCTTGAACTTGTCGAAGGAACCGAAAGCGGCGTTGATGGCGTCAGCCAGTGCACCGGTAGGCTGGCCGCCGCCGTTTGGCGACAGGCAGTTCCAGTAGAAGGTGTGGTTCCAGACTTGAGCGGCGTTGTTGAAGATGCCGCCCGAAGAGCTCTTGACGATCTCTTCCAGGGTCTTGCCTTCGAATTCGGTGCCTGGGACCAGGTTGTTCAGGTTCACGACATAGGTGTTGTGGTGCTTGTCGTGGTGATACTCCAGGGTTTCCTTGGAGATGTGCGGCTGCAGGGCATCATGGGCGTACGGCAGCGGCGGCAATTCAAAAGCCATGGTGGATCTCCTGATTCAGGTCTGTTTGCGGTTTGCGCAAGGCCGATCACGGGCGGCCCGATAAGCGTCGGCGAGTCTGTACTCTTTGCGACGCAAGGGCTGGATCATAGCACCGGGCCCGGCGCATAACCACGCAACAAACATAGGGAATAGAGGTTCCGCAGGGGCTGGGCTGTGCCGACCGGCGGCTCGGCGTTGCGCGGGTGTTGCCTGCAAGACCGCGTGCCGCTCGATCTTGCCGTTGATGAATATGCCGCGCCCCGAGGTCAGTTGAAGATCAATTGCGCCGCCACCGCGAACATCATCACCGCCACCATCAGGTCGAGCATGCGCCAGGTCGCCGGCCGCGCCAGCCACGGTGCCAGCCACGCCGCGCCAATGGCCAGGGTCGAGAACCACAGCAGCGAAGCGCTGGCCGCACCGGCCACGTAGGCGCCAGGGGCGGACTGTTGGGCGCCCAGCGAGCCGATCAGCAACACCGTATCGAGGTACACGTGCGGGTTCAGCAGGGTCACCGCCAGGGCGCTGAGCAGCACGGCGCGCCGAGAGCGAACGCCCTGGCCTTGCTGGTGCTGCAGGCTCTGCTTGGAGCAGGCACTGCGCAGCGCCTTGGCGCCGTACCAGATCAGGAACACTGCGCCGCCCCAGCGGGCGATTGCCAGCAAGGTCGGGTTGTGTGCCAGCACGGTGGCCAGGCCGAATACCCCGGCGGCCACGAGGATGGCGTCACAGACGATGCACAGCGCTGCCACCGGCAGGTGATGCTCACGGCGCAGGCTCTGGGCGAGGACGAAGGCGTTCTGGGCACCGATGGCCATGATCAGGCCGAAGGCCACCAGCATGCCATTGAGATAGCTTTGCCACATGGCAGGGCTCTCCAAAAAGGGTCACGGAAGATGCTGGCCATTGTGATGTTCGGCGCTGTATAAGAAAAACAAATAAAGCTGATCACCCATTAGGAAAATCGATGTTCGACTACAAACTGCTGGCTGCCCTCGCGGCAGTGATCGAACAAGGCGGTTTCGAGCGTGCGGCGCAGGTGCTGGGCTTGTCGCAATCGGCCATTTCCCAGCGCATCAAGTTGCTTGAGGCGCGGGTCGGCCAGCCGGTGCTGGTACGTGCCTCGCCGCCCGGCACGACCGAAGTCGGTCGGCAGCTACTCAACCATGTGCAGCAGGTGCGCCTGCTTGAACGCGACCTGCAGCGCCAGGTACCGGCGCTGGATGAAGAGGGCATGCCGGAGCGCCTGCGTATCGCCCTCAACGCCGATAGCCTGGCCACCTGGTGGGCCGGCGCGGTGGGCAACTTCTGCGCACAACAGAACGTGCTGACCGACCTGGTGGTTGAGGACCAGGAAGTGGGCCTGAAACGCATGCGTGCCGGCGAAGTGGCGGCCTGCCTGTGTGGGAGCGAGCGGCCGGTAGCCGGCGCACGCAGTTTGCCACTGGGGGCCATGCGCTACCGGGCATTGGCCAGTCCCGTGTTCATGGCGCGGCACTTCCCCCAAGGTTTTGTCGCCAGCCGCCTGGCCCGTACGCCAGCGATCGTGTACGGCCCGGACGATTTCCTGCAGCATCGCTACCTGGCATCGCTGGGCATAGAGGGTGGTTTCCTGCACCACCTGTGCCCTTCATCCGAAGGCTTCCTGCGCATGACCGAGGCCGGGTTGGGGTGGGGCCTGGTGCCTGAGCTGCAGGCCCGGGAGCAACTGGCCAGTGGGCAATTGGTAGAAATCTGCCGCGATACCCCTATCGATGTGCCGCTGTACTGGCATCATTGGCGCAATGGCGGGCAATTGCTCGCGCAACTGACCGACCACCTTCGGCACACCGCACAGCATTGGCTGGTGCCCTTGTAGCCATGGCTGGCGTCAGTTGCATCTGAAATCTGGCAAGACGGAGTGTTACATGCGAATTCTGGTCACCGGCGCGAGTGGCTTCATTGGCGGGCGCTTTGCGCGTTTCGCCCTGGAGCAAGGCCTGGACGTGCGCGTCAGCGGCCGCCGTGCCGAAGGGGTCGAGCATCTGGTCAAGCGTGGCGCACAGTTCATCCCGGGCGATCTGGGTGACGCCGAGCTGGCCCGGCGTTTGTGCCAGGGTGTCGAAGCCGTGGTGCATTGCGCTGGCGCGGTGGGTAACTGGGGGCGCTATCAGGATTTCTACCAAGGCAACGTGGTGGTGACCGAGAACGTGGTCGAGGGCTGCCTGAAAGAGCACGTACGGCGTCTGGTGCACCTGTCTTCGCCGTCGATCTACTTCAATGGCCGTTCGCGTCTGGACGTCCGTGAAGACCAGGTACCGCGTCGCTTCCACGATCACTATGGGCAAACCAAGTACCTGGCCGAGCAGAAAGTGTTCGGTGCCCAGGAGTTCGGCCTGGAAGTGCTGGCGCTGCGTCCGCGCTTCGTTACCGGTGCGGGCGATGCCAGTATCTTCCCGCGGCTGATGCAGATGCAGCGCAAAGGGCGTGTGGCGATCATCGGCAACGGCCTGAACAAGGTCGATTTCACCAGTGTGCATAACCTCAACGAGGCGCTGCTAAGTGCATTGTTCGCTGATGACCGGGCGCTGGGCCAGGCTTACAACATAAGCAACGGCCAGCCACTGCCGCTGTGGGACGTGGTCAACTACGTGATGCGCCAGATGCAGCTTCCCCAGGTGACCCGCTACCGTTCCTATGGCCTTGCCTACAGCCTGGCCGCGCTCAACGAGGCGGCCTGCATGTTATGGCCAGGGCGCCCGCAACCGACCTTGTCGCGCCTGGGGATGCAGGTGATGAGCCGTGATTTCACCCTGGATATCAGCCGTGCCCGGCAGTACCTGGACTACCAACCCAAGGTCAGCCTGTGGACGGCGCTGGATGAATTCTGCGGCTGGTGGAAGCATTTGCCGCCCGGCTGACAATGGTCATCAATGCGCCGCGCTGGCGGTTTATACTCGTGCCTCTTTGTGACTACCGCGGTTGAATGTATCCATGCGTAACCATGCTCACGATGACTTTGATGACGTGCCTGCCTTGCGGGCGGGCACCGTTGATGATGACGAACTGATGCCGGCGCATGTGATGCGCAGCCGCCAGAAAGCCGCCCGCGGGGCCAGCACGGCACCGTTGTGGGCGTTGATCGGTGCCGCGTTCATCGCGTTGGCGGGGCTGGGTTGGTGGAGCTTTCAGCAGATCTCGCTGATGGAGCAGCAACTGGTGGCGACCCAGGAAAGCTTTGCCCGCATCAGTGAAGAGGCGGCTGGCCGCCTTCAGGCGATCAGTGGCAAGGTGGCGGCCAGTGAGTCTGGCGCCACTACCAGCAGTGAGGCATTGAAGCTACAGCTGCGCCAGTTGCAGCAGGGTGTTGCCGGGCAAACCGGCGACCTGGGCAAGCGTCTGGAGCAGGTGCTGGCCGATACCCGAGAACAGCAGAAGGCTGTGACCGAGTTGCAAAGCCAGTTGCAGGCGCAACTGAAGCTGGTCAATGGCGAGCTGGCGGCGCTGCGTTCGGGCCAGGTCGATGGTGGCAAGCTGGATGCCCAGTTGAAGAGCCTGAGCGAGCAGGTTGCCGCGCTGAAAGCCTCACAGGTGGATGGCGGCCAGCTGGACGGCCAGCTCAAGAGTTTGGGTAGCGAGGTGGCAGCCTTGAAGAAACAGGGCAACCCGAGCGCTGAGATTCAGAGCCTGCAGCAGGACATGCTGGTGTTGAAGAGCCAGGTCGACAACCGCCCGGCCGCGGCGTCATCCAGTGGTGCTTCGGTGCAGGAGTTCGATGCCTTCCGTGCGCAGATGACGCGTAACCTGAATACGCTGCAGAGCCAGATTCAGAACCTGCAGCAACAGATCAACGCTCGGCCGTGACGCCGCAGGGGAGGGCGTTGCCCTCCTATCGCGACACAAGGCCGCTCCCACTATGTACGGTGAACGCCGATTGAGCTGCGCCCCGGCAATCTTGATTACAACCGCGGGTAATCGATGTACCCCACCGGCCCCTTGCCATAGAAGGTTTCGGGATGTGCCTCGTTCAACGGCGCATCCGCTGCCAGCCGTGCCGGCAGGTCGGGGTTGGCGATGAACGGCACACCAAACGCCACGGCATCCGCTTTGCCACTGGCCAGGGCCGCATTGGCACTGGCCTTGTCGAACCGCTCGTTGACGATGTACGGGCCACCGAATGCCTCTTTGATCAGCGGCCCGATGCTGTCGTCGGCTTCCCGCTCCCGTGAGCAGATGAAGGCGATGCCGCGCTTGCCCAGCTCTCTGGCCACATAGGTGAAGGTCTCGGCGCGGTCGGCGTCGCCCATGTCGTGGGCGTCGGCTCGCGGTGCCAGGTGCACACCTACGCGCTGCGCGCCCCACACTTCAATGGCCGCATCGGTCACCTCCAGCAACAGGCGCGCGCGGTTTTCCAGCGAGCCACCGTAACGGTCGGTGCGCTGGTTGGTGCTGCTTTGCAGGAACTGGTCGAGCAGGTAACCGTTGGCGCCATGGATCTCCACACCATCGAAACCGGCAGCCTTGGCATTTTCGGCGCCACTGCGGTAGGCCTCGACGATGTCGTTGATTTCTTCGGTTTCCAGCGCCCGCGGGGTAGGGTAGTCACTCAGTGGGCGCACCAGGCTCACATGGCCCTTGGGCTGGATCGCGCTGGGGGCCACAGGCAGTTCGCCATTCAGATAGCTGGGGTGAGAGATACGACCCACGTGCCACAGCTGCAGGAAGATGCGACCGCCCGCGGCGTGCACCGCCTTTGTCACGTTGTTCCAGCCACGTACCTGTTCATCGTTCCAGATGCCGGGGGTATCTGGGTAGCCGACGCCCATGGGGCTGACCGAAGTCGCCTCGCTGAGGATCAGCCCGGCGCTGGCACGTTGTACGTAGTATTCGGCCATCAGCGCATTGGGCACGCGGCCTTCATCGGCGCGGCAGCGGGTGAGCGGGGCCATGATGATACGGTTGGGCAGTTGCAGGTCGCCCAGTTTGATCGGATCGAAAAGCGTGGTCATTGTGGTTACCTGCCTTGTCAAAGTGCTTGGCGCAGTTGTTCGAGGAACGCCTGGATGGTGGCTTCGTCGCGTTTGAAGAAGTGCCATTGGCCAATCTTCTGGCTGCTGATCAGCCCGGCGCGCTGCAAAGTGGCCAGGTGGGCAGAGACGGTCGACTGCGACAGGCCGCAGCGTTGGTCGATTTGCCCCGCACACACACCGTTTTCGGTGCTGTGGTACTGGTCCGGGAACTGGGTTGCCGGGTCTTTCAGCCAGCTGAGAATTTCTCGCCTGACCGGGTGGGCCAGTGCTTTTATGATTTCGTCGAGATCGAGTGGCATGGTTTGAGGCTCGTTGTAGCGGTATATCGCGATAGGGCGAAATATAATTCGCTGAATTCCGATATACAAATACGAAGGCGTTCTGAGCTGAGCACGAATCGATATATCGCGTTATAACGATATGCTGGGTGTCAATGCTAGACTGCGCTCATGAACTACCTCGCACACTTGCACCTGGGCGGCCCGGCGCCGCAACAACTGCTTGGCAGCCTGTATGGCGACTTTGTCAAAGGCTCCTTGGAAGGGCGCTTTGCGCCTGCGCTGGAGGCGGCCATCCGGCTGCACCGGCATATCGACAGTTACACTGACCAGCACCCGTTGGTGCTGGCGGCTCTGGCACGTTTTCCGCGCGAGCGGCGGCGTTTTGCCGGCATCGTTCTGGATGTGTTTTTCGACCATTGCCTGGCACGGCACTGGGGCAACTACGCCGATCAGCCGCTGGAGCAGTTCACTGGCGCGTTTTATCGGGTATTGCTGGCAGAGCCCGAGCTGCCTGGGCGGCTGGCGCGGATTGCGCCGTTCATGGCAGCGGATGACTGGCTAGGGGCGTATGGCGATTTCGACACGCTGGAACAGGTGTTCAACGGCATTGCCCGGCGCTTGTCGCGGCCTGAGGGGATGGCCGGGGTGATGGTGGAACTGGAGCGGCTGTACGAGCCGCTGCTGGCGGATTTTCGCGAGTTCTACCCGCAACTGCAGGCGTTTGCGGCGGTAGGGCGGATGTCTGACAGTTAGAGGTGTGTGGGTGATACTGGCCTCTTCGCGGGTAAACCCGCTCCTACGGGCAATGCGATCGGTGTAGGAGCGGGTTCACCCGCGAAAGGGCCAGAACAGGCAGTGCAAGCGTTCAGGCAGCCCGCGCCTGCCGACGTGGCGCCATCTCCACGTCTTCAACCCCGAACAACGCCAGGTGAATCGCCTGCTGTGCCTGCAATGCCAGCACCGCACGTTCCTTGCCCACGCTACCTATTGGCTGCAGCAGGTGGATGCACACCTCGCCCCGCGGCAGGGCGAACAGGCGCATAAGGTGGGACACCAGGTCGTCCTCACCAATGAACGGCGCTACCGGGTCGATCTGGCCATCACGCAGGTACTGAACAGCGACTGGCTGCACTGCCACGCCACGGTCGATGGCACCTGCTAGCAGGCGGCCATGAAAGGTGCGCAACGTGCGGCCGGTGGTAGTGGTGCCTTCGGGGAATATCAGCAGCGGGCGGGCCAGCCCCAGTTGCCCGGCGATCTGTTCGCGCAGGCGCTGACTGTCGCCACCACCACGGCGAATGAACAGCGTGCCGGCCTTTTCCGCCAGCCAGCCGGCCACCGGCCAGTGGCGCACTTCGGCCTTGGACAGGAAAGACAGCGGCGTGAGCATGCCAAGCAGGGGGATGTCGGTCCAGGAAACATGGTTGCTGACCCACAGCATCGGTCGCTGTGGCAGTTCGCCGACTACCTTGACGTCGAAGGGCAGGGCAGCGACCAGGCGCTTCATGAACAGGCAAGTCCAGCGCTGGCGCCGTTCGATCGGCGCCTTGAAGCCCAAGCGTTCGCCCAAGGCGATAATGCTGGCCATCAGCATGCCCTGCGCCAGCACCAGCAGCAGTCGGATGAGGCGGGCCAGTACCCGCAACTTCGGCATCAGACCGCCGCCTTGAAGTGGCGGGCGTAGCGTGGGCACAACTCGTCGCGTTTGAGCAGGATGAACACGTCTGCCACCTGGAAGTCTTCGTCCCAGCATGGCTCGCCGCAAATCTTCGCGCCCAGGCGCATATAGGCCTTGAGCAGCGGTGGCATTTCGGCAATGACGTTATTGGGCAGGGCCAGTTTCGGCAGCGGGTTCTTCGGCTCGGCACGCAGGTGTTCGGTGCACAGGTAACGTTCACGCAGGCGCTGCATCACTGCATGGGCCTGCACGCCGCCGTCCTGCATGGGGATACTGGCGCAGCCCATCAGATAGCTGTAGCGGCCCTCGTTGAGCACCTCGGCCAGTTCGCCCCAGAGCACGGCGATGGTACCGCCGTTGCGGTAGTCGGGGGCGACGCAGGTACGGCCCAGTTCGAGGATTGGGCCTTGCAACTGCAACAGGCCGTGCAGGCTGAATTCTTCTTCGCTGTAGAAACGGCCCAGGCTACTGGCGGCCTGGTGATCGAGCAGGCGGGTGGTGGCAACCAGTTCGCCGGTGCTCAGGTCGCGTACACCAATGTGGCGGCAGTGCACGTCGTAGTCGTCCATGTCCAGGCCCTGCTCGGCACCTTTGAGCTTGGCCTTGAATTCTGCGCTGAATACGGTGTAGCGCAGAGCCTGGGCTTCTTGCAGCGCCGCGGCGCCAACCAGGCGTTCGGCTTGCAGACGGCGTTCGGTGCTGTAGTCGCCAGCGGTAGCGATCCGAGTCATTACGAGTCTCCATAAGCCAGCCAAGAAGGGTTGCGGCCGGTCGGCTTTGTTGTGCAAAGTCAGCCTAGGTAGACCCAGTGTCACCCCTGTGAATGTTTGGTGATGCTTGCGTGACACACCCTGAGCCTTAACTGAAAGCCCTCCAGCAAGGAGCTGTTCCATGGCCTGGTTGCAACGACTCAACGATCCGCTTCGCCTCGCGCCGACAGGCACCCTGGGCGAAACCTACGCCGCGCTGCTTGAGCGCCTCGGCCCGGTTGCCCCGTTCGAACTGGCGGTACTGGGTGGGCGTGCAATGGCCACCCCGGGCCTGGCCTTCCTGGTGGGTTACCAGGCTGCCCTTCGCGTGCTGTGGCCCAGTGCGCCGCACAGCCTTGGCGCCTTGTGTGCCACCGAGCGGCGCAGCGTGAGGCCTGCAGATATGCGCACACGGCTGGACGCTCTGCGGCTGTCGGGCTGCAAAGACTTCGTTACCGCAGGCCTGGAGGCGGAGTGGTTGCTGGTGGCGGCGCGTAGCGAAGCGGCTGGCGCGGCGCCACAACTGAGCCTTGCGGTGGTCTACCCCGGGGAGCCTGGGGTGACACTGGAGCCATTGCCGACCCTGCCGCTGATGCCGGAAGTCGGGCACGGCCGACTGCTGCTGGAGCAGGCATCGTGCGAGTTGCTGGCCGGTGACGGCTGGGATGCCTACGTGAAGCCGTTCCGTTCGCTGGAGGATTTGTATGTGCTCACGGCGCTGACCGCTTGGTTGTATGGCGTTGGGCAGGAGTGCGCCTGGCCGCAGGGGCTTCGCCTGCAGTTGCTTGGGCTGTTGGCCGGCTGCGCCGAGGGTAGCCGGCAGTGTGCCGATAGCATGGGTTGTCACTTGTTGCTGGGCGGGTTGTTTGCGCAATTCCAGGCGTTGCGGGGGGAGATCGATGCGGCGTTGGCGACAGGGCCGGTGCAGTGGGCGCACATCTGGCAGCGTGACCAAGGGGTGATGGCGCTGGCGGCGTCGGCGCGGGAGAAGCGGCTGAACAAGGCGTGGGTTGCTGCGGGCTTTTCATGAATGGCTCACAGGTTTGTGTGAACCGATGAGTCGCGGCGTGGTACCTGTGGGGGCGGGGTTAGGTGCAAAGCGGCCGGTACTGGCAGCAGAAAACCTGAAAGACATTTCCTTTTATCGCGCTTGATCCCCGCAAATCCCAGCCGTTGACGTATCATTGGCCGCCTGACGGCAACCCCTCCAGGATCGCTTGCGCATGCTCGCCCTTCTTATCCAGACCCTGAACATCACGGCACCGGTTTTCGCCATGCTGTTCATGGGCGTCCTGCTCAAACGCATTCACTTGATCGACGACAACTTCAACCGCGTCGCCTCGCAGCTGGTATTCAACGTCTGCATGCCGGCGCTGCTCTTCCTCGGCATCTACCACGCCGACCTGGCCGCAGCGGTCAAGCCCGGTGTCATCCTGTATTTCATCGTCGCCACCCTGGCCGGTTTCGCCCTTGCCTGGGGCATGGCCATCTGGCGCAGCCCGATGGCCGACCGAGGCATCTATACCCAGGGCGCCTTCCGCGGCAACAACGGTGTGATCGGCCTGGCCCTGGCCGCCAGCCTGTACGGTGACTATGGCATTTCCCTGGGGGCAGTACTCGCAGGCCTGGTCATCCTCATGTACAACTCGCTGTCAGCGGTGGTTCTGGCGGTGTACAGCCCGGACCTCAAGTCCGACCCGTGGAGCATCTGCAAGAGCATTTTCAGCAACCCGCTGATCATCAGCGTGCTGGTGGCCGCGCCGATGGCTTACGGCCAGGTGCCATTGCCCAACTGGCTGCTGACCTCAGGCGACTACCTGGCACAGATGACCCTGCCGCTGGCGCTGATCTGTATCGGTGGCACGCTGTCGCTGGCAGCGCTGCGTAACTGTGGCCGGCTGGCCATCGATGCCAGCCTCGTGAAAATGCTCTGGCTGCCGCTGCTCGGCACCCTTGGGGCCTGGTTGTGCGGGTTTCGCGGGGCGGAGCTGGGCATCCTGTTCCTGTACATAGGCAGCCCGACCGCTGCGGCCAGCTACGTGATGGCGCGGGCGGCCAACGGCAATCATGAACTGGCCGCGTCGATCATCGTGATTACCACGCTAATGGCGGCGATCACCACCAACATTGGTATTTTCATCTTGCAGTGGGGCGGATGGATCTAGATCCTTGACTGCAAATAACAGCAACAACACTGCCTCACTGAGCTAAAGGACACTTCATGCAAGACCAGAGCACGCCCGAGCGGTTACAGCGCGGGCTGAAGAATCGCCATATCCAGCTGATCGCGCTGGGCGGGGCCATCGGTACCGGGTTGTTCCTGGGCATTGCCCAGACCATCCAGTTGGCCGGCCCCTCCGTGTTGCTGGGTTACGCCATCGCCGGCCTGATGGCCTTCCTGATCATGCGCCAGCTGGGCGAAATGGTGGTGGAAGAGCCGGTTGCCGGCAGCTTCAGCCACTTCGCCCACCAATACTGGAGCGAGTTCGCCGGCTTTGTCTCTGGCTGGAATTACTGGGTGGTGTACGTGCTGGTCGGCATGGCCGAGCTGACGGCAGTCGGTATCTACGTGCAGTACTGGTGGCCGGACTTCCCCACCTGGGCCACGGCGGCGATCTTCTTCGTGGTGATCAACCTGATCAACCTGACCCAGGTGAAGGTCTATGGCGAGATGGAGTTCTGGTTCGCCCTGGTCAAGGTAGTAGCCATCGTCAGCATGATCGGCTTTGGTGCCTGGTTGCTGGGCAGCGGTCATGGTGGCCCGGATGCCAGCGTGGCCAACCTGTGGCAGTACGGTGGCTTCTTCCCTAACGGCGTCACGGGTCTGGTAATGGCCCTGGCGGTGATCATGTTCTCGTTCGGTGGCCTGGAGTTGGTCGGCATCACGGCTGCCGAGGCTGACAACCCGCGCGAGAGCATCCCCAAGGCCACCAACCAGGTGGTGTACCGCATCCTGATTTTCTACATCGGTGCCTTGGCAGTGCTGTTGTCGCTGTACCCGTGGCAGAAGGTGGTGCAGGGCGGCAGCCCGTTCGTGATGATCTTCCACGAACTGGACAGCGACCTGGTGGCGACCATCCTCAATATCGTGGTGCTGACGGCTGCGCTCTCGGTGTACAACAGCTGTGTGTACGCCAATAGCCGTATGCTGTTCGGCCTGGCCAGCCAGGGCGATGCGCCGCGTCAGTTGCTGAAGGTGAGCCGTAGCGGCGTACCGCTGACTGCGCTGGCCGTGTCGGCCTTTGCGACCGGCCTGTGCGTGCTGATCAATTACCTGATGCCGGGCGGGGCCTTTGGCTTGCTGATGGCGTTGGCAGTGTCCGCGTTGGTGATCAACTGGGCGAGCATCAGCATTACCCACCTCAAATTCCGCAAGGCCAAGCTGGCCGCCGGGATCACCCCCTTCTACAAAAGCCTGGGGCACCCACTGACCAACTACCTGTGCCTGGCGTTCATCGTGCTGATCCTGGTGGTGATGTACCTGACGCCGCCGATTCGCATCTCGGTAATGCTGATCCCGGCATGGATCGCTGTGCTGTGGGTGGCCTTCAAGCTGAAGAAGGCTCGCCAGGCCAAGGGCTGATCGGGTTTGTTCGTAAGGGGTATGCCGTTAGGTTTTCGGCGCCTGTGAGATCGAGCGCCGCCCGCGCGGCGCTTGATCTCACAGGCGATGAAAGCCTAAAGGCATGCGTCTGGCGGCCCTGACGCGTGCCCCTTCCATGCCCCTCAATGCTGCCTCCGCCAGGCACGCACGGTGGTGTACAGCAACACTGTGGCGAGCACCGGCAGTACATAGAACAGCATCAATCGCTCCAGGCGGCCAGCCAACGGCATACCCATGGTAAAAGCCGCCACATGAAGGCCGTAGGCCAGGTACAGGCAAAGAAACACCAGGCCTTCGGCACGAGTGATGCGGTAACCGGAATAGAACACTGGCAGGCTCAGTACGGCAACGCCGAGCATTACAGGCAGATCGAAAGACAGCGCGTTAGGCGAGATCGACAGGGGTTCCGGGGTGATCAGTGCGGTCAGGCCCAGTACAGCCAGCAGGTTGAACAGGTTGCTGCCGATCACCGTGCCCACGGCGATCTCCCGTTCGCCACGCAAGGCGGCGATCAGCGCAGCGGCCAGTTCCGGCAGGGAGGTGCAGATGGCGACGACCGTCAGGCCGATAATACGCTCGGACAGGCCCAGGTCGGTGGCCACCTCGATGGCAGCTTCCAGTAGCAAGTGGCCCGCCAGGCTCAGCAGGCCAAGGCCGACCAGTATCTGCAGCAGCGTACCTGACCAGAAGCGCCCGGCCCCGGACCTGGCGGCGTCCGGGGCAGGGTAGGTGCGTGCGTAATGGCGCGACTGATGCCAGAGCATTGCCAGGTAACCGGCCAGCCCCAGCAATAGCAGTGCCCCTTCAACCCTGCCCAGGTGGGCATTGGCGGACAGTGCATACACCAGCCCGCTGGCAAGGATCATCAGGGGAATGTCCAGGCGCACCAGCTGACGAGACACCCGTAGCGGGATGATCAGCGCGGCCAGGCCGAGAATGACCAGCACGTTGAAGATGTTGCTGCCGATCACGCTGCCTACTGCCACATCCGGCGCGCCCTGGTAGGCGGCCTGCAGGCTTACGGTCAGTTGTGGCGCGGTACTGCCGAAGGCCACCAGGCTCAGGCCTATGATCAGCGGGCGAACGTGCAGGCGCTGCGCCAGGCGCAAGGCGGAGCGCACCAGTAGCTCGGCGCCACCGATCAGCAACAGCAGGGCAACGCCCATTTGCAGCAGGCTAAAAGTGGGAAGGGTGGCCAGGTCGAAAATGGTCGGACTCCTGTCGCGTCAGTCGCTAAGCCCTTGTACGCGCACGCGCGCTGTTCCGCTACGGAGCATACCGATTTTTTCTGCTGCTGCGCGAGACAGGTCGATCAGGCGGCCGCGGGTGTGCGGGCCACGGTCGTTGATGCGTACCACCACACTGCGCTGGTTGGCCATGTTGGTCACCCGTACACGTGTGCCGAAGGGCAGGCTGCGGTGTGCGGCGGTGAGGCCGTGCTGATTGAACGGTTCGCCACTGGCGGTGCGTTTGCCATGGTGGCGCGAGCCGTAGTAGGAAGCGGTGCCCGTCTGGTCGTAGCCGCGCGGGTCGATGTTATGGCTGGCGCAGCCGGCCAGGAAAGAAAACAGGGCGAGGGTGCCGAGGGAACGTTTTAGCAAGTCAGGTGCTCTCCGGTGCGACCATTCGCGGGTAAACCCGCTCCTACAGGGAAAACGCTGGCTTGTGTAGGAGCGGCTTCAGCCGCGAACGAGGGCGAAGCCCTCGCAGCATTACAGGGGTAAAACCATCACCCTTCGAGCTTGGCCTTGAGCAATTGGTTCACCTGCCCCGGGTTGGCCTTGCCTTTGGAGGCTTTCATGGCCTGACCGACGAAGAAGCCGAACATCTTGCCGCGCTTGGCCTCATCGGCTGCGCGATATTGTTCGACCTGCTCGGCATTGGCTGCCAGCATTTCGTCGAGCATCTTGTCGATCGCACCCGTGTCGGTAACCTGTTTCAGGCCTTTGCTCTCGATGATGCTGTCGGCATCGCCTTCACCGGCGGCCATGGCCTCGAACACGGTCTTGGCAATCTTGCCGCTGATGGTGTTGTCACGAATGCGCAGCAGCATGCCGCCCAGTTGCGCAGCGCTGACCGGCGCCTGATCGATTTCGACACCCAGCTTGTTCAGCAGGCTACCCAGTTCGACCATGACCCAGTTGGCCGCCAGCTTGGCATCACCACCGATCTTCACCACTTCTTCGAAGTAGTCAGCCTGTTCGCGGCTGGAAGCCAACACGTTGGCGTCGTAGGCCGACAGACCGTACTGAGTCTGGAAGCGCTCGACCTTCTGTGGCGGCAGCTCCGGCAGGCCGGCGCGAATGGTTTCGAGGAAGCTGTCCTCGATGACCACCGGCAGCAGGTCGGGGTCGGGGAAGTAACGGTAGTCGTTAGCTTCCTCTTTGCTGCGCATGGAGCGGGTTTCGTCCTTGTTCGGGTCGTACAGGCGTGTTTCCTGCACGACTTTGCCACCGTCTTCGATCAGGTCGATCTGGCGCTGGATTTCGCTGTTGATCGCGCGCTCGATGAAACGGAACGAGTTGACGTTCTTGATTTCGCAGCGAGTGCCGAACTCGGTCTGGCCTTTCGGTCGGATCGATACGTTGCAGTCGCAGCGCAGCGAACCTTCGGCCATGTTGCCGTCGCAGATGCCCAGGTAGCGCACCAGCGCGTGGATTGCCTTGACGTAAGCCACGGCTTCCTTGGCGCTGCGCATGTCAGGCTCGGAGACGATTTCCAGCAGCGGGGTGCCGGCACGGTTCAGGTCGATGCCGGTGGAGCCGCTGAAGTCTTCGTGCAGGCTCTTGCCGGCGTCTTCTTCCAGGTGCGCGCGGGTTACGCCGATGCGCTTGATGGTGCCGTCTTCCAGCGCGATGTCCAGGTGGCCCTTGCCGACGATCGGCAGGTCCATCTGGCTGATCTGGTAGCCCTTGGGCAGGTCGGGGTAGAAGTAGTTCTTGCGTGCGAACACGTTGCGCTTGCCGATCTCGGCATCGATGGCCAGGCCGAACATGCACGCCATGCGCACGGCCTCCTCGTTCAGCACCGGCAGTACACCGGGCATGCCCAGGTCAACCAGGCTGGCCTGAGTATTCGGCTCGGAGCCAAAGGTGGTAGCGCTGCCGGAGAAGATCTTCGACTGGGTGGCGAGCTGAGTGTGGATTTCCAGCCCGATCACAACTTCCCATTGCATGTGTGAATTCCTCAGAAGCCGTTGGGGGCGCGGGTATGCCAGTCGGTCACCTGTTGGTAGCGGTGCGCGACGTTGAGCAGGCGGCCTTCCTGGAAGTAGGGCGCCAGCAGTTGCACGCCGACCGGCAGGCCGTCGACGAAGCCCGCAGGCATCGACAGGCCAGGCAGGCCCGCCAGGTTGGCGGTGATGGTGTAGACGTCTTCGAGATAGGCGGCAACCGGGTCGCTGCTCTTGGCGCCAAGCTTCCAGGCCGGGTTTGGCGTGGTCGGGCCGAGAATCAGGTCGACATCGTTGAAGGCGGCCATGAAGTCGTTCTTGATCAGGCGGCGGATTTGCTGCGCCTTCACGTAATAGGCGTCGTAGTAGCCGGCCGACAGGGCGTAGGTACCGACCATGATGCGGCGCTGTACTTCAACGCCGAACCCTTCGCCGCGTGAGCGCTTGTACAGGTCGGTGAGGTCTTTCGGCTCTTCACAGCGGTAGCCGAAGCGTACGCCGTCGAAACGCGACAGGTTGGAAGAGGCTTCAGCCGGGGCGATCACGTAGTAGGCCGGAATGGCATGCTGCATGTTCGGCAGGCTGATTTCCTTGACCACTGCGCCGAGCTTTTCCAGCTCTTTGACGCTGGCCTGGACCAGGTCGGCGATGCGTGGGTCTAGACCGGCACCGAAGTACTCTTTCGGCAGGCCGATGCGCAGGCCCTGCAGCGAAGCGCTCAGGCTGGCGCTGTAGTCCGGCACCGGTTCTTCGATGCTGGTGGAGTCCTTGGCGTCGAAACCGGCCATACCTTGCAGCAGCAGCGCGCAGTCCTCGGCGGTGCGGGCCAGTGGGCCGCCCTGGTCGAGGCTGGAGGCGTAGGCGATCATGCCCCAGCGCGACACACGACCGTACGTCGGCTTGAGGCCGGTGAGGTTGGTCAGTGCCGCTGGCTGGCGGATCGAGCCGCCGGTGTCGGTGCCCGTGGTGGCGGGCAGCAGGCGCGCGGCCACGGCAGCGGCCGAACCACCGGACGACCCGCCCGGAACGTGCTCGAGGTTCCACGGGTTCTTCACCGCGCCGTAATGGCTGGATTCGTTGGCCGAACCCATGGCGAACTCGTCCATGTTGGTTTTGCCCAGGGTGACCATGCCGGCTTCGGCCAGCTTGGCGACCACGGTGGCGTCATAGGGCGCCTTGAAGTTGTCGAGCATCTTCGAGCCGCAGCTGGTGCGTACGCCGTTGGTGCAGAACAGGTCTTTGTGGGCGATCGGTGCACCCAGCAGCGCGCCGGTTTCGCCAGCGGCGCGACGGGCATCGGCGGCACGCGCCTGGCCCAGGGCCAGGTCTTCGGTGACGCTGATAAAGCTGTTGATCTGTGGGTCGAGCTGCTTGATGCGCGCCAGCAGCGTGCCGGTCAGCTCTTCGGAAGAAAACGATTTGTCGGCGAGTCCGCGGGCGATCTCGGCCAGGGTCAATTGATGCATGGCAGGCTCTATCCCTTACTCGATGACTTTGGGAACCAGGTACAGACCGCTTTCGGTCGACGGTGCGATGGCCTGGTAGGCATCGCGCTGGTTGCTTTCGGTGACTTGGTCAGGACGCAGGCGCTGGCTGGCCTCCAGCGGGTGGGCCAGGGGCTCGATGCCAGTGGTATCGACCGCTTGCATCTGGTCGACCAGGCCGAGAATGCTGTTCAGGGCGTCGGTAATGCGTGGCAGTTCGCCATCATTCAGGCCCAGGCGGGCCAGATGGGCGATCTTTTCCACGTCGCAGCGTTCAAGCGCCATGAGGATCTCCAAGGGAAACAAAGAACGGAATTTGGGTCCGCGGTGAGGAACATGTCAGCTTTCTGGCGGTCTAACGGCCGCGAAATTCTGCTGGCGTGCTCGGAAAAACAGCCAATTTAACATATTGGCTCCTTGCCCAAAATCCCTGCCATTGTTAGAGTTTGCCGCACTTTTTTACCCACGCTTTCCCCAGGGTCACTTTCCCATGTTCAAGAAACTGCGTGGCATGTTTTCCAGCGATCTTTCTATCGACCTGGGTACTGCCAACACCCTTATTTACGTGCGTGAGCGCGGTATCGTCCTGAATGAGCCCTCGGTTGTTGCCATCCGTACCCATGGCAACCAGAAAAGCGTTGTCGCCGTCGGTACCGAAGCCAAACGCATGCTGGGCCGTACGCCTGGCAACATTGCAGCCATTCGTCCGATGAAGGACGGCGTCATTGCCGACTTCAGCGTCTGCGAAAAAATGTTGCAATATTTTATCAACAAGGTTCACGAGAACAGCTTCCTGCAGCCGAGCCCGCGCGTGCTGATCTGCGTGCCGTGCAAGTCGACCCAGGTCGAGCGCCGCGCCATCCGCGAGTCGGCCCTCGGTGCGGGTGCCCGTGAAGTGTTCCTGATCGAAGAGCCAATGGCCGCTGCCATCGGTGCCGGCCTGCCGGTTGAAGAGGCCCGCGGTTCGATGGTCGTCGATATCGGTGGCGGTACCACTGAAATCGCCCTGATCTCGCTGAACGGCGTGGTCTATGCCGAGTCCGTCCGCGTTGGCGGTGACCGCTTCGACGAAGCCATCGTGACCTACGTGCGCCGCAACTACGGCAGCTTGATCGGCGAATCCACCGCCGAACGTATCAAGCAGGAAATCGGTACTGCCTACCCAGGTGGCGAAGTACGTGAAGTCGACGTGCGTGGTCGTAACCTGGCCGAAGGTGTACCGCGTGCCTTCACCCTGAACTCCAACGAAGTGCTCGAAGCGCTGCAGGAATCGCTGGCGACCATCGTCCAGGCGGTCAAGAGCGCCCTCGAGCAATCGCCGCCGGAGCTCGCCTCGGACATCGCCGAGCGCGGCCTGGTGCTGACCGGTGGTGGTGCGCTGCTGCGTGACCTCGACAAACTGCTGGCCCAGGAAACCGGCCTGCCGGTGATCGTCGCCGAGGACCCGCTGACCTGCGTCGCCCGTGGCGGCGGTCGCGCCCTGGAGATGATGGACAAGCACGCGATGGACCTGCTCTCCAGCGAGTGATCCCGCTCGCTGTTCACGAGCGCCCGGTTTACAGGTAGTACGTACAGTGCTACCTGTATGCGCTGGGCTGGCGCCCGTTTGGGGCGCCGTATCCGTCAACCCGCAACCAGGCTGGTGCGTTGTTCCATGTCCAATGACCTCCTGAGTCGTCCACGAGGAACGGCCCATTAAACCGCTTTTCTCCAAGGGCCCTTCGCTGGGCGTTCGCCTGCTCGTTCTGGTGGTGATGTCGGTCGCGTTGATGGTTGTCGACGCGCGCTTCGACGTGCTCAAACCCGTGCGCAGCCAGATGGGCCTGGTGCTGATGGAGTCGTACTGGATCACCGATTTGCCACAGCGTGCCTGGCAAGGTGTGGCCGGCCAGTTCGGTAGCCGCACCGAGCTGATTGCCGAAAACGAGAAGCTCAAGACCGAAGCCCTGCTGCTGCAGGGGCGCCTGCAGAAGCTGGCGGCCCTGACCGAGCAGAACGTGCGGCTGCGCGAGTTGCTCAACTCTTCGGCGCTGGTCAACGAAAAGGTTGAAGTGGCCGAGCTGATCGGTGTCGACCCCAACCCGTTTACCCACCGCATTCTGATCAACAAGGGTGAGCGTGATGGTGTGTTCCTGGGCCAGCCGGTGCTCGATGCCCGCGGCCTGATGGGCCAGGTCGTAGAGTTGATGCCCTATACCGCGCGGGTGCTGTTGCTGACCGATACCACCCACAGCATTCCGGTGCAGGTCAACCGCAACGGTCTGCGAGCCATCGCCAGCGGCACTGGCAACCCGGAGCGCCTGGAGTTGCGCCATGTGGCCGACACTGCCGACATCAAGGAAGGCGACCTGCTGGTCAGTTCCGGCATGGGGCAGCGCTTTCCTGCCGGCTACCCGGTGGCCACGGTCAACGAAGTGATCCACGATTCCGGCCAACCCTTTGCCATCGTCCGTGCCATCCCCACCGCCGCGCTTAACCGCAGCCGCTATATGTTGCTTGTGTTCAGTGACCGGCGTAGCCCGGAGCAGCGTGCCACCGATGCCGCCATTGCCCAGGAAGAGGCTGACCGAAAGGGGGCTGCACCTGCTGGCCAGCCGGCCGCTACCCGTGATCAGGTCGCACCCGCCGCTGGCACGCCTGCCGCGTCGGTCACACCGGCAGCGCCGGCCACTCCGGTCGCGCAGCCAGCAGCCCCGTCTGCTGCACCTGCCATGCCGGCCGCACCCGCTCAACCCCGGAGGCAATGATGGCTGCATCACGCCGCAATAACGGCTGGGTCATCTGGCTTACGTTCGCCATCGGCCTGCTGCTCAGCGTTTCCCCCATGCCGCAGTTCATGGAAGTGTTCCGGCCCATGTGGCTGGCCTTGCTGGTGTCGTTCTGGACCCTTGCCGTGCCGAACAAGGTTGGCATGACCACGGCATTCGTGCTGGGCCTTGCCGAGGACGTGCTGTATGGCACGCTGCTGGGGCAGAATGCGCTGGTCCTTACCCTCATTACCTTTCTGGTGCTGTCCCTGCAGCAGCGTCTGCGCATGTTCCCCATGTGGCAGCAAAGCCTGGTCATTCTGGTGATCTTTGGTATCGCCCAGTTGATCCAGCTGTGGCTCAGTGCACTGACCGGCAACCGCCTGCCCACCCTGGCGCTGGTCTGGTCGGCGGTGATCAGTGCCTTGCTCTGGCCATGGATCAGCTTTGCCTTGCGCGACCTGCGTCGACGCTTGCACATCAACTGACGGCAACGCGCCACTGACAGGGAGATGTCTGCATGACCCCGCTATACCTGGCTTCAGGCTCGCCCCGTCGTCGTGAACTGCTGACGCAGATCGGCGTGCCGTTCATTGTCATCAGTGCCCCCATCGATGAATCTCCGCTACCCAGCGAAAGCGCCCCTGCCTACGTCGAACGCCTGGCCCGGGCAAAGGCCGCCGCCGGCCTGGCCCGTGTCGACGGCCCGGCTGTAGTGCTCGGCGCAGACACTGCCGTGGTGCTCGATGGTCGTATTCTCGGCAAACCGGAAAACCGTGAAGATGCCTTGGCCATGCTGGCTGACCTGTCAGGCCGCGAGCATCAGGTGCTGACCGCTGTCGCCCTGGACGATGGCCAGCGTGTGCACAGTTTTTGCGTGACCAGCACGGTGCGCTTTCGCGCCATCAGCACCGATGAAGCGCAACGTTATTGGGCCAGCGGTGAGCCAGTTGACAAGGCTGGTGGCTATGCCGTCCAGGGGCTGGGTGCGGTCTTCGTCACCGGCCTTTCCGGCAGCTATTCGGCGGTGGTCGGCTTGCCGCTCTGTGAAACGGCCGATTTGCTTGGCCAGTTCGGCATCGCCTGCTGGCAATCGCTCGCGCATACGCCAGAGGTAACAAACCCGCAGTAGCCAGCAGTGCATACGCCATCCATCATTAGAAGAACCTTTGACGAGAGCCTGCCATGAGTGAAGAGATCCTGATCAACATCACCCCGATGGAGTCACGTGTGGCGGTGGTGGAAAACGGGGTGCTGCAGGAAGTGCATGTCGAGCGCACCCAGCGCCGTGGCATCGTCGGCAATATCTACAAGGGCAAGGTGGTGCGTGTGCTGCCAGGCATGCAGGCGGCCTTCGTCGACATCGGCCTCGAGCGCGCAGCGTTTATCCATGCCTCGGAAATCTCCCAGCGCGAAGGCTCGGCGGTAGAGAACATCACCGCACTGGTACATGAAGGCCAGGCCTTGGTGGTGCAGGTGACCAAGGACCCGATCGGCACCAAGGGGGCGCGCCTGACCACCCAGCTATCGATCCCGTCGCGCTACCTGGTGTACATGCCACGCAGCAGTCATGTCGGTATTTCGCTGAAAATCGAGGACGAGGCCGAGCGTGAGCGCCTCAAGCAAGTGGTCAGCGACTGCATGGACAGCGAGAACATCAAGGATGCCGGCGGCTTCATCTTGCGCACCGCCGCCGAAGGCGCGCGTGCCGAGGAGATCTTGCAGGACATCCGTTATCTGCGCCGCCTGTGGGAGCAGATTGGCACCCAGATCAAGACCTGCGGCGCGCCCACGGTCATTTACGAAGACCTTGGCCTGGCCCTGCGTACCCTGCGCGACCTGGTCAACCCGAAGATCGAGAAGATCCGCATCGACTCGCGGGAAACCTTCCAGAAGACCACGCAGTTTGTCGGCGAGTTGATGCCGGAAATTGCCGACCGCCTCGAACACTACCCGGGCGAGCGCCCAATCTTTGACCTGTACGGTGTCGAAGATGAGATTCAGCGGGCTCTGGAGCGCAAGGTACCGTTGAAGTCCGGCGGTTACCTGGTGGTCGACCCGGCCGAAGCGATGACCACCATCGACGTCAACACCGGGGCTTTCGTCGGTCATCGCAACCTCGAAGAAACCATCTTCAAGACCAACCTCGAGGCCGCTACCGCCATCGCCCGACAACTGCGCCTGCGCAACATTGGCGGCATCATCATCATCGACTTCATCGACATGGAAGACGAAGATCACCAGCGTCAGGTACTGCGTACCCTGGAAAAACAGCTGGAGCGCGATCATGCCAAGACCAACATCATCGGCATCACCGAGCTGGGCCTGGTGCAGATGACCCGCAAGCGTACGCGGGAAAGCCTGGAACAGGTGCTTTGCGAGCCGTGTCTGGCCTGTCAGGGCCGCGGCAAGCTGAAAACACCCGAGACCATCTGTTACGAAATATTCCGCGAGATCCTGCGTGAGGCCCGTGCCTATCAGGCTGAAGGCTACCGTGTGCTGGCCAACCAGAAGGTGGTCGACCGCCTGCTGGATGAAGAGTCAGGCAACGTGGCGGAACTGGAAGCCTTCATCGGTCGAACCATTCGCTTCCAGGTCGAGTCGATGTATTCGCAGGAACAATACGACGTGGTGCTGCTCTGAGGCCTTCTGAAACACGCCACTGCATCGTCGTGCTGGCAAAACCGGCACGACGGGCCATCATGGATAAACGACTTGGAGGGCCATGGCCATGGGACGTCTGAACCGCGTTCTTGTTGCTCTGACCCGCTGGGGGTTGGGCATATGTGCCCTGTTGGCAGTATTGGTGGCGCTGTATGTCAGCCTTGGTCGTGAACTGGTGCCGCTGGTAGCCGAGTACCGTGCTGACGTAGAAAGCAAGGCCGAGCAGGCGCTGGGCCTGCCCGTGCATGTCGGTGCCCTGGAAGGGCACTGGAGCGGACTGGCCCCTGTGCTGCGGGTACGTGACCTGCAACTGGGCGAAGGCACCAAGGCGCTCCGACTGGACGACGTCATGGTGGTGCCCGACATCTGGGCCAGCCTCACCGCCCGCGAAGTGCGCCTGGCGCGCATCCAGCTGGGCGGGCTGCAACTGATCCTTCGCGAAAACGAGCAGGGCGCCTGGAGCCTGGAAGGCCTGCCGAAGAAGGACGACGCGCCGCTGGACCCTGCCGACTTGCTGCAGCGCCTGCGCCAGCTGGGGCGCATCGATGTGTTCGACAGTCTGGTCACTCTGCACCCCTGGCAGCGCGACCCGCTGACCCTGACTTATGTGAGTGCCGGCCTGCAGGCCGGTGCCACCCGTCAGGCCTTGGATTTGCGTGCGACCCTGCCTGACGGCCAACCCCTGGCGTTGAGCCTGAACAGCCGTATGTCGGCCGACGCTTGGCGTGATGGCGAGGTAGAAGCCTATGTCAGCCTGCCGCAAAGTGACTGGGCACATTGGTTGCCGCCCAGGGTGTTGGGGCAGTGGCATGCTGACACCCTGCGGGCGGGCGGTGAGTTCTGGATCGGCTGGGGCAAGGGGCAGTTGCAACGGGCCGTCGTAAGGCTCAATGCACCCAGGCTGGAGGGGGCCTATGCCGGGCGCAAGGCTGCCAACCTGAATAATCTGGCTTTGGGCGCCTGGTTCCAGCGCCGGGAGCAAGGCTTCGATGTGGTCGTCGACTCGTTGGCCATGGACCTCGGCAAGGCCCGCTGGGAGTCTCACCTGCAGTTGCAGCATCGCCCTGGCCAGAATGCAGCCGATGAAAGCTGGCAGTTACAGGCCGACCGCCTCGACCTCACCCCGCTGACTCCGCTGATCGATGCCCTGGCCCCCCTGCCGGACAAGGTCAAGGATGTGGTCGATGGCTTGAAGGTGACCGGTGCGTTGCGCAATGTGCGCCTCGAGGCCAGGCCCAAGGCCGAGGGTGACCAGCGCCTGCAGTTCGCAGCCAACCTGGAGAAGGTAGGCTTCGATGCTTATCACAACGCCCCGGCGGCCGGTAACGTCAGTGGCAGCATCAGTGGTGACCTGGGCCACGGCGAGCTGCGCCTGGATACCGATGCGTTCATGCTGCATCTGTACCCGATCTTCGCCAAGCCCTGGCATTACCAGAAGGCGAATGCGCGCTTGACCTGGACCTTGGACAAAGACGGTTTCACCCTGATTGCGCCCTACCTCAAGGTGCTGGGCGAGGAGGGCAAGATCGCCGGTGACTTCCTGATTCGCCTGTTGTTCGAGGAAGGCCGCGAGGACTACATGGACCTGCGCGTCGGCCTGACCGAAGGCGATGGCCGCTATACTGCCAAGTATCTGCCCGAGGTGCTCAGCCCGGCCCTCGACGAGTGGCTGCGCAGCGCGATCGTCAAAGGCGCTGTGGATGAAGGCTACTTCCAGTATCAGGGCTCGCTGAACCATGGCGCAGCGCCGCAAGCGCGCAGCATCAGCCTGTTCTTCAAGGTGCATGACGCCGCCCTGGACTTCCAGCCCGGTTGGCCACAGGTGCAGCACGTCGATGGTGATGTGTTCATCGAGGACAGTGGCGTGCGCATCAAGGCCCAGCGAGGCGTGCTGCTCGACACCAAGGTCAGCGATGTGAATGTCGATATCCCGCATGTCGAGGGTGGCCAGCACAGCCACCTCTACCTGGATGGCGATTTCGACGGTAGCTTGGGTGATGGCCTGAAGATTCTCAAGGAAGCGCCAATCGGCACCGGGGAGATTTTCGCCGGCTGGGAAGGTGAGGGGCCGCTGAAGGGCAAGGTCAAACTCGATATCCCACTGGCCCATGGGCAGCGCCCAAAGGTGCAGGTGGACTTCGCCACCCACGATGCGCGCCTGAAAGTGGCCCCGCCAAGCCTGGAGTTGAACCGCCTGAAGGGCGACTTCAGCTTCGACTTCGACAAGGGCCTGAGTGGCAAAGGCATCAGCCTGCAGGCCTTCGGCAAGCCGGTAACGGCGCAAATAACCGCTGAAGGTCAGGCTGGGCAGATGCAGACCCGCATCAATGCCAATGGCCAGGTATCGCTCAAGACACTGACTGACTGGCTGCAGTTCAAGCAGGCCTTGCCGGCCTCCGGTGAACTGCCCTATCAGTTGCAGCTCAGTCTGGGGAGCCGGGACAACCGCCTGAGTGTCACTTCCAGCCTCAAGGGGCTGGCCATCGACCTGCCGGCTCCGTTCGGCAAAGCGGCAGCAGATACCCGTGACAGCCGTTTCAGCATGAGCCTCCAGGGCCCGGAGCGGCAATTCGATGCTGCCTACGCCGACCTTGCCCGCTTTGCCTATGCTGCACCGGCTGAAACGTTGACTCAGGGCCGTGGCGAGCTAGTGCTGGGCACTGGCGACGCCCGGGTACCTGCCAGCCAGGGGCTGAGGGTGCGCGGGCGCCTGGAGACCCTGGACCTGGCCCCTTGGCAAGAGCAGGCGGGCCGGCTGGCTGGGGACGACCCCGGTGGCAGCGCGCGGCAGAACCTGCAAAGCGTCGACCTGAGCATCGGCCAGTTGAAAGCCTTCGGCATGGACCTGAACCAGGCCGTGATACGCCTGGCCCGGGGCGGCCCGGCCTGGGATTTGCGCCTCGACAGCAAGGAAGTCATCGGTAATGCGCGCGTACCGGATGCCAAGGGCGCGCCCATGGTCGTGCGCATGCAGACCTTGCGGCTGCCTGCCGCCAGCGCCGCTGAACAGCAGGCTGAAGACGGCCCCGACCCGCTGGCCTCGTTCGATCCGCGCAAAGTCCCGGCACTGGACCTGAGCATCGACAAGCTCTATCGCGGTGACGATCTTTACGGCAGCGCCGCGATCAAGCTGCGGCCGACCCCACGTGGCGTTACAGCCAGTGATATCGACCTCGACCTCAAGGGGTTGCGCATCGATGGCGGTGGTGGCTGGGAGGGTGAAACGGGCAAAACCAGCAGCTGGTACAAAGGGCGCCTTGACGGCAAGAACCTGGCGGATGTGCTCAGCGCCTGGGGCTTTGCCCCGACGGTGACCAGCCGCGACTTCCGCCTGGACGTGGATGGCCGCTGGCCGGGTTCGCCGGCCGCAGTGGGCCTGAAGCGCTTCTCGGGCAGCATGGATGCGGCGCTGCGCACCGGCCAGTTCGTCGAGGTCGAAGGCAGCGCACAGGCACTGCGGGTGTTCGGCCTGCTCAACTTCAACTCGATTGGCCGGCGCCTGCGTCTGGACTTTTCCGACCTGTTTGACAAGGGCCTGGCCTATGACCGGGTCAAGGGCTTGCTGGTGGCCAGCAGTGGCGTGTACGTGACCCGCGAACCGATTACCGTGACCGGCCCGTCGAGCAACTTCGAGCTCGACGGCACGCTGGACATGGTCAGCGACCGGGTCGATGCTGACTTGCAGGTGAGCCTGCCGGTGACTAACAACCTGCCGCTGGCGGCGTTGATCGTCGGCGCGCCGGCGGTGGGCGGTGCGCTGTTCCTGGTCGATCGGCTGATCGGTGACCGCGTGTCACGCTTTGCCAGCGTGCACTACCGTGTCGAAGGGCCGTGGAAAGAGCCTAGAATCACCTTTGTGAAACCTTTCGAGAAATCCCGCTAGGAGTACCCATGAAGGCAGCGGTAATCCAGATGGTCAGCCAGGACGACGTGCAGACCAACCTGCAGCGTGCCGGTGCCCTGTTGGAGCAGGCCGCATTGGGCGGCGCACGGTTGGCGGTGCTGCCGGAAAACTTTGCCGCCATGGGGCGCAAGGACGCTGCTGCCATCGGCCGTGCCGAAGCCTTGGGGGAAGGGCCCATTCTGCCGTGGTTGAAACGCACCGCCCGCGACCTCAAGTTATGGATTGTTGCCGGTACTTTGCCCTTGCCACCGTTCGGCCAGCCCGATGCCAAGGCCCATGCGTGCTCGCTGCTGGTCGATGAACACGGCGAGGTGGCGGCAAGGTATGACAAGCTGCACTTGTTTGATGTGGATGTGGCCGACAACCGGGGCCGTTACCGCGAGTCGGATGACTACGCGCAGGGTGCTCAGGTGGTGGTGGCTGATACGCCGGTCGGGCGGCTGGGGCTGAGCGTGTGTTACGACCTGCGCTTTCCCGAACTGTACAGCGCGCTGCGTGCGGCCGGCGCGGAGTTGATCACCGCGCCAGCAGCTTTTACCGCAGTGACCGGCGCAGCACATTGGGAGGTGCTGGTGCGTGCCCGGGCCATCGAAACCCAGTGTTACCTGCTGGCTGCGGCACAGGGTGGTGCCCACCCAGGCCCACGGGAGACCCATGGCCATGCGGCGATCGTCGACCCTTGGGGGCGCATTCTCGCAGAACAGGCGCAAGGTGAAGCGGTACTGCTTGCCGAGCGCGACATTGAAGAACAAGCGTCCATTCGGACGCGCATGCCGGTGGTATCGCACCGGCGCTTTTTTTCGCAGGGCGCGTTGCGGCCTGCGCATACCTCGGAGTGACTATGAGCCAGATGTTATCCACCGTCAGTGAGCAGCTCCTGGCCCCAGGCGGCTTGACCCTGGACAGCCTGCAGAGCGTGCTGGGTGAGTTGGCTGGCCCCGGCATCGATGCCGCCGACCTGTATTTCCAGGGCCAGATCTCGGAAACCTGGGCGCTGGAAGACGGCATCGTCAAAGAGGGCAGCTTCAACCTCGACCAGGGCGTGGGCGTGCGTGCCCAGTCCGGCGAAAAAACCGGCTTCGCCTACAGCAACGCGATCAACCTTGAAGCGCTGACCTCGGCAGCCCGTGCCGCCCGTTCGATTTCCCGTGCCGGGCAAAACGGCACGGTGCAAGCCTTCCGCAGCCAGGAAGTGGCCGCCCTGTATACCGCGGACAACCCGCTGGACGTGCTCAGCCGTGCCGAAAAGGTCGAGCTGCTTAAGCGTGTCGATGCCGCCACCCGTGCCCTGGACCCGCGCATTCAGCAAGTCAGCGTGAGCATGGCCGGGGTTTGGGAGCGTATTCTGATTGCCGCGGCCGATGGCAGCCTGGCCGCCGACGTACGCCCGCTGGTGCGCTTCAATGTCAGCGTCATCGTCGAGCAGAATGGCCGTCGCGAGCGTGGCGGGCAGGGCGGTGGCGGCCGTACCGATTACCGCTACTTCACCGAAGAGCGGGTGATGGGCTATGCCCGCGAGGCCCTGCGCCAGGCCCTGGTGAATCTGGAAGCGATCCCGGCACCGGCCGGTACCTTGCCGGTGGTGCTGGGCTCGGGCTGGTCGGGCGTGCTGTTGCACGAAGCGGTCGGCCATGGCCTGGAAGGCGACTTTAACCGCAAGGGCAGTTCGGCGTTCAGTGGCCGCATTGGCCAGAAGGTGGCGTCGAGCCTGTGCACCATCGTCGACGATGGCACCCTCGAAGGCCGCCGCGGCTCGTTGAGCGTGGACGACGAAGGTACCCCGACCGAGTGCACCACGCTGATCGAGAATGGCGTGCTCAAGGGTTACATGCAGGACAAGCTGAACGCGCGCCTGATGGGCATGGCTGTGACCGGCAACGGCCGCCGTGAATCCTACGCGCACCTGCCGATGCCACGCATGACCAACACCTACATGCGAGCCGGCGAAAGCGACCCACAGGAGATCATCGCGTCGGTGAAGAAGGGTATCTACTGCGCCAACCTCGGTGGTGGGCAGGTGGATATCACCAGCGGCAAGTTCGTGTTCTCCACCAGTGAGGCCTACCTGATCGAAGACGGCAAGATTACCGCGCCAGTGAAGGGCGCAACCCTGATCGGCAATGGTCCCGAGGCGATGAGCCGGGTTTCGATGGTCGGTAACGACCTGGCACTGGACAGCGGGGTAGGAACGTGCGGAAAGGACGGGCAGTCGGTGCCGGTCGGGGTGGGGCAACCTACCTTGAAACTGGATGCGATTACCGTGGGCGGTACCGGGGCTTGATGGCTTCGGGGGCCCTTGCAGGAGCGGGCACGTCCGCTCCCACAGGGCCCCAGTCCGTCAGCGCAACCCGCGCTGCAACTCGTCGAGGTCGCGGATGTACTTGAACACCTTGCGCGCGGCGGCAGGCGGCTTGTTCCGCGCCTTCTCGTGCTGGGCATGGCGCACCAGCGAGCGCAACTGCTGGCGGTCGGTGTCGGGATACTCGTTGACGAAGCGCTCGAGGTCTTCGTCGTTACCGTCGATCAACCGGTCACGCCAGCGCTCCAGGCTGTGGAAACGTTCGTTGTACTGGCGAGTCGAGCTGTCCATCTGTTCGAGCAAGGCATGGATGGCATCGAGGTCTTGCACGCGCATGAGCTTGCCGACGAACGACATGTGGCGTTTACGGGCGCCATGAGCGGTGTGCTTGCTGGCCTCAGCCAGTGCCTTGCGCAGCTCGTCGGTCAAAGGCAGGCGCGCCAAGGTATCGGCCTTGAGCGTGGTAAGCCGCTCGCCGAGTTCGACCAGCGCATGCAGTTCGCGCTTGATCTGGGTTTTGCTTTTTTCGCCGTCGAAGGCGTCGTCGTTTGAATCAACCATGGTGGCAGTCCGCTAGAAATCGCCGCCATGATAACCAGTCGGGGGCCGCTTGTCCGGCCCGGTCGTAGAATGACCCCAAGCCGAACGCAGAATTTGAGTGGAGAGAACCATGAGTGCAGTCCAGAGCGTAGGTCCGAAAGACCTGCCAGCATTGCAGGAACAGGTCGAGGCGATCATCGCCGAGGCGCGTCGTCAGGGGGCCAGTGCCTGCGAAGTGGCGGTGTCGCTGGAGCAAGGGCTGTCCACCACCGTACGCCAGCGTGAGGTCGAAACGGTCGAGTTCAACCGCGACCAAGGCTTTGGTATCACCCTTTATGTTGGCCAGCGCAAAGGTTCGGCCAGCACCTCGGCCAGTGGTCCGGAGGCGATTCGCGAGACCGTCACTGCAGCGTTGGCAATTGCCAGGCATACCTCCGAGGATGAATGCTCGGGCTTGGCCGACGCAGCGCTGATGGCGCGTGAAATCCCGGATCTGGACCTGTACCACGACTGGGGTATCGAGCCCGAGAAGGCCATCGAAATGGCCCTGGCCTGCGAGGCGGCGGCGTTCGACGCCGACCCGCGCATCCTCAACGCCGATGGCACCACCCTCAATACCCATCAGGGCTGCCGCGTGTATGGCAACAGCCATGGATTCATCGGTGGTTACGCCTCGACCCGGCACAGCCTGAGCTGCGTGATGATTGCCGAAGGCGACGGGCAGATGCAGCGTGACTACTGGTACGACGTGAACCGCCAGGGCAACCTGCTGGCCGACCCGAGCAGCATCGGCCTGCGCGCTGCCCAGCGTGCCGCCAGCCGCCTTGGCGCCCGGCCGGTGCCGACTTGCGAGGTACCGGTGCTGTTTTCGGCCGAATTGGCCGGTGGCCTGTTCGGCAGCTTCCTGTCGGCCATTTCCGGCGGCAACCTGTACCGCAAGTCGTCGTTCCTGGAGGGTACCATTGGCCAGCGCCTGTTCCCTTCCTGGCTGACCCTCGACGAACGCCCGCATATTCCGCGCGCGTTGGGCAGCGCCGCCTTCGACGGTGATGGCCTGGCCACCTATGCCAAACCGTTTGTCGACAAAGGCGAGCTGGTGTCGTACTTGCTGGGTACCTATTCGGGGCGCAAGCTGGGTTTGCCGAGTACGGCCAATTCCGGTGGCGTGCACAACCTGTTCGTCAGCCACGGTGTCGAAGATCAGGCCGCGCTGATTCGCCGCATGGGGCGCGGGCTGCTGGTGACCGAACTGATGGGGCATGGCTTGAACATGGTGACGGGGGACTATTCCCGTGGTGCGGCGGGGTTCTGGGTCGAGAATGGCGAGATTCAGCATGCCGTGCAGGAAGTCACCATCGCCGGAAACATGAAGGACATGTTCCAGCAGATTGTCGCGATCGGTAGCGATCTTGAAACCCGTAGCAACATTCATACGGGCTCGGTGCTGATCGAGCGGATGACCGTTGCTGGTAGCTGATCTTTAGCCTGCGCCGGCCCTAGCGCGGATCCATCCGCTCCTACACGGTGGTAGACGCACATCGGGGCGGGGACACAGGCCGCTGTAGGAGCGGGTTTACCCGCGAAGAGGCCTACACAGCACTACACCTTTCTCTGCAAATCCGAAGACCCGGCCCCCGCGCCGGGTTTTTATTTCATCACCTTTTTCTTGAAGTGATTCTATTTATCACTTAATAATGAATATCATTATCCAGTAACCCGGCGATGATGTTCATGAAATCCGTCCTCCGCGAACTGCCCTACCTGGAAAACTGGCGCTGGCTCAGCCGGCGCATTCGCTGTGCGCTCGACCCCGACGAGCCGCGCCTGATCGAGCATTACCTGGCCGAAGGCCGCTATCTGGTGTGCTGCACCGAAACCTCGCCATGGACGGTGGCGCTGACAGCGTTTCGCCTGCTGCTGGATACCGCCTGCGATCGCATGCTCCCCTGGCATTGGCGTTGTCTGTGCCTGGACCAGGCCTGGCGTCCTCTGCTGGACCTGCGCAACCTCGACCGCCAGGAACAGAACCAACGCTGGCAACCCTACGCCCTGCAGCTGGCCAATTGCCGTCTGCTGCCTTCGATTTCTCCCGATGAACTGATGCAAGGATTTGATGATGAGTGATACCCGTATCGAGCGTGACAGCATGGGTGAGCTGCAGGTGCCGGCCCAGGCCCTCTATGGCGCCCAGACCCAGCGCGCGGTCGACAACTTCCCGATCAGCGGCCAGCGTATGCCGGCCCAGTTCATTCGTGCCTTGTTGCTGGCCAAGGCCGCTGCGGCCAAGGCCAACGTCGAACTGGAGCAACTGTCTGCCGGGCAGGGCCAGGCTATCGTCAAGGCTGTCGAGCAATTGCTGGCCGAGGACTTCATCCAGCACTTCCCGGTGGATGTGTTCCAGACAGGCTCTGGCACCAGTTCGAACATGAACGCCAATGAGGTGATCGCCACCTTGGCTACCCATGTACTGGGTGAGGCGGTCAACGCCAATGACCACGTCAACTGTGGCCAGAGCAGCAATGACATCATTCCGACCACCATCCATGTCAGCGCCGCGCTGGCCCTGCACGAGCAGTTGCTGCCAGCCCTGGCGCACCTGGTACAGGTGATCGAGGTCAAGTCGGCACAAGTACATCAATTCGTGAAGACCGGTCGTACTCACCTGATGGACGCGATGCCCGTGCGCATGAGCCAGGTGCTGGATGGCTGGGCAGCGCAGATCAATGCTGCCAAGGCGCACATCGAAGGGGTGCTGCCGCGCTTGCAGGCGCTGGCCCAGGGCGGAACCGCCGTGGGTACCGGCATCAACGCCCATCCGCAGTTCGCTGTCGGTTTCGCTCGCCAGCTCAGTGGCTTGACCAAGATCGAGTTCACGCCCGGCCAGAACCTGTTCGCACTGATCGGCTCGCAGGACACTGCCGTGGCTTTGTCTGGCCAGCTCAAGACCACTGCGGTGGCGTTGATGAAAATCGCCAACGATCTGCGCTGGATGAACTCCGGCCCGCTGGCCGGTCTGGGCGAAATCGAGCTGCAAGCTCTGCAGCCGGGCTCTTCGATCATGCCAGGCAAGGTCAACCCGGTGATCCCGGAGGCCACTGCCATGGTCGCCGCCCAAGTGATTGGCAACGACGCGACCATCGCCGTCGCAGGCCAAGCCGGTAACTTCGAGCTGAACGTGATGCTGCCGGTAATCGCCCGCAACCTGCTGGAAAGCATCGAGCTGATGGCCAATGTCAGCCGCTTGCTGGCCGACAAAGCCATCGCCAGCTTCAAGGTCAACGAAGACAAACTCAAGGAAGCGCTCGCGCGCAACCCGATTCTGGTCACGGCGTTGAATCCGATCATCGGCTACCTCAAGGCCGCCGAAATCGCCAAGACCGCCTACAAGCAGGGTCGTCCAATCATCGATGTGGCGCTGGAGCACACCGACCTGTCCCGCGACCAGCTTGAAGCGCTGCTGGACCCGGAAAAACTCACCGCCGGCGGTATCTGACACTGCGTCACCGCCCAGGAGACAACCATGCAGCACTGGAAACGCACCACGGAAACCGCCAACCGCCTATTCGAACAAGGCGAACTGGTGGACGCCCGGGAACACTACCTGCAGGCCTTGGCGTTGGCCCAGGTGCTGTTCGAGCGCTGGCATGACGTGGACGAAGCGGTGGCTGCATTCGTCATCGCCCACCACAACCTGGCTGACCTGCACCTGCGCCTTGATCAGCCGCATGAAAGCGCCGACTACCTGTGCGCTGCTCACCAGCGACTGCTGCAGGCCTGCCAGGAAGCGCGCCTGCCTCAGGCGCTGCGTGATGCAGCCTTGCGCCACAGTGCGCGCACTTACACCGAGCTGCTGAGTTTCATTGCCGAGTATGGCCAGTACCCGCGTACCGAGCGCTTGCTCAATCGCCACAGCGCCGGGGCCAGCGAGCTCGCTGCCCTGCCGGATGTGGCACCCAGAACCCATGCCTACGGAATTCACTGACATGCCCCATACCTTGCCTGCATTGCCATACGCCTACGATGCGCTGGAACCACACATTGATGCCCAGACAATGGAAATCCACCACACCAAGCATCACCAGACCTACGTGAACGGCCTCAATGCCGCCCTCGAAGGTACCGAGTGGGCCGAATGGCCGGTGGAAAAACTGGTCGCTGCCGTCAAGCAACTGCCGGAGAACCTGCGTGGCGCTGTGACCAACCACGGTGGCGGTCACGCCAACCACAGCCTGTTCTGGACTGTCATGTCACCTCAGGGCGGTGGCGAGCCTGTGGGCCAGCTGGCGCAAGCCGTCACAGCACAACTTGGCGGCTTCGAGGCTTTCAAGGAGGCTTTCACCAAAGCCGCGTTGACCCGCTTCGGCAGCGGTTGGGCCTGGCTCAGCGTCACGCCGCAAAAAACGTTGGTGGTGGAGAGTAGCGGCAACCAGGACAGCCCGCTGATGCACGGCAATGCGCCGATCCTGGGCCTGGACGTGTGGGAGCACGCTTACTACCTCAAGTACCAGAACCGTCGTCCGGAATACATCGGTGCCTTCTACAACGTCATTGACTGGGTGGAAGTTGAACGTCGTTACCTTGAAGCCCTGAAGTGAGTCGGACCGGTATGCGCTCTGAGGTGATGTCTGTCAGCAGTGTGCGCCTGTTCCGCCTGGCGCTTGGGACTTTGCTTTTGCTGGCTGGCGCCGCGTTACTGGTGGCACGGGGCCTCGCCTGGCTAGACCTCGATCCGCGCATGCTGCGCGCCCTGGAGGGCGGTGCTTTATGCGCGCTGGGTACGGCACTGGGCGCAGTACCGGTACTGGTCATTCGCAATATGCCCGTGGCGCTGGCGGATACGCTGTTGGGCTTCGGTGCTGGCGTGATGCTGGCGGCCACCGCGTTTTCCCTGATCATGCCGGGCCTGGCGGCGGCTCAGTCTATTGGCTTCAGCCCTTGGGGGGCAGGTGGCCTGGTCAGTTTTGGCCTGATGTTCGGGGCGTTGTGCCTGTTCCTGGTCGACCTCAAGGTATCCTGGGCTTCGCCGGAGGCGTTGGTGGGCACAGCAAACCAGCCGGTGATTGCAGCGCGCATCTGGCTGTTCGTGATTGCCATCATTGCCCACAACATCCCCGAAGGTATGGCCATTGGTGTGTCGGCCGGGGGAGGTATGGCCGACGCCGACAGCCTGGCCATGGGCATTGCCTTGCAGGATGTACCTGAGGGGCTGGTGATCGCGCTGGTGCTGGCAGGGGCGGGCATGCCGCGCTTCAAGGCCTTCCTGATCGGCGCAGCCTCAGGCTTGGTCGAGCCGGTGGCGGCGTTGATCTGTGCCTGGCTGGTGAATGTTGCCGAACTGCTGCTGCCGCTGGGGCTGGCCTGTGCAGCGGGGGCGATGTTGCTGGTGGTCACCCAGGAAATCATCCCCGAATCGCGCAGCAATGGCCATCATCGTCTGGCCAGCCTTGGGCTGTGTACAGGCTTCTGTCTGATGATGGTGATGGATACCGCGATGTCCTGATCTTGTGCAAGCGCAGGTTTGCGAGGCCTATTCGCCTTCGTCAAAGAAATTGTTGATCAGCTCGACCAGTGCGTCCATGGCGTCGCTGTCCTGCTCGCCCTCGGTATGCAGGTGCACCTGGGTGCCTTTGCCTGCGGCCAGCATCATCACCGCCATGATGCTCTTGCCATCCACCAGCTTGTCCGGGGCGCGACCTACCCGTACCTGGCAGGGGAAGCGGCCGGCCACACCGACGAACTTGGCTGCCGCCCGGGCATGCAGACCCAGCTTGTTGATGATGGTGATTTCGCGGGCGGGCATCTGGGGTGGATCCTTGGGCTAGAGGTCGCGATGACGGACCTGGACGTTTTTCAGGGTTTGCTGCAGCTGTTGACCAAGGCGCTCGGTGATGTACACCGAACGGTGATGGCCGCCAGTGCAGCCGATGGCAATGGTTACGTAGGCGCGGTTGCTGGCAGCGAAGCGGGGCAACCATTTGAGCAGGTAGCTGGAGATGTCGTTGTACATGTCTTCGACATCCGGTTGTGCGGCCAGGTAGTCGATCACGGGTTGATCGAGACCTGAGTGCTCACGCAGTTCTGGTTTCCAGTAGGGGTTGGGCAGGCAGCGCACGTCAAAAACCAGGTCGGCGTCGACCGGCATGCCCCGTTTGAACCCGAACGACTCGACCAGAAACGCTGTGCCAGGCTCGGGTTGGTTGAGCAGGCGCAGTTTGATCGAGTCACGCAACTGGTACAGGTTCAGGTTGGTGGTGTCGATCTTCAGGTCGGCCAGGTCGGCAATAGGGCCCAACAAATCGCTTTCCACGCGGATCGCTTCCGCGAGCGAGCGGTTGGCGTTGGTCAGGGGGTGCCGCCTGCGGGTTTCCGAGAAACGCTTGAGAAGGACCTCTTCATCGGCATCCAGGTACAACACGTCGCACTGGATGTGCCGTGCGCGGGCTTCTTCAAGCAGCTCGGGAAAACGCAGCAGGTGGCTGGGCAGGTTGCGTGCGTCGATCGAAACCGCCACCTTGGGCTGCAGCAATTCGGTGTTGATCAGTGCATTTTCCGCCAACTGCGGCAATAGCCCGGCTGGCAGATTGTCGATGCAATAGAAACCGCTGTCTTCCAGGACATCGAGGGCGGTGCTCTTGCCGGAGCCGGACCGGCCGCTGACGATGATCAGGCGCATGTTCAGTGCTCGTTCTGTACGTCCAGGACAACCTGGAACAGGGCCTCGTTGCTGGTGGCCGCACGCAGTCGATCACGGACCTCCTTGCGATCGAGCATGCTGGCGATCTGACGCAGAAGTTCAAGGTGGGCATCGGTGGCCGCTTCGGGCACCAGCAGCACAAACAACAGGTCCACCGGCGCGCCATCAATGGCGTCGTAATCGATAGGCGCTTCCAGGTGCAGCAGGGCGCTGACTGGCGCGGAGCATCCTTCAAGCCGGCAGTGCGGGATGGCGATGCCATTGCCAAAACCGGTAGAACCGAGCTTTTCCCGGGCTACCAGTTTTTCGAAGACGTCCTGCATCTCCAGTTCTGGCACTTGGTCGGCGATGACAGTGGCGACCTTTTCCAGGGCGCGCTTCTTGCTGCCGCCCGGCACGTTCACGAGGGAACGGCCGGGGGTCAGGATGGTTTCAAGTCGGATCATGGATGAGGGGGATCAGCGGGCAGCTGCACCTTGCAGCAGGCTTTGCTGTTTTTCCTTGTGTTTTTTCAGTTGGCGGTCGAGCTTGTCGGCCAAGGCGTCGATCGCTGCATACATGTCTTCGTGTTCGGCGTTGGCTACCACTTCGCCGCCGGGAATCTGCAGGGTCGCCTCGACCTTCTGCTGAAGCTTCTCGACTTTCATGATTACCTGCACGTTGGTGATCTTGTCGAAGTGACTCTCCACGCGGGCGAGCTTTTCAAGCACGTAATCGCGCAGTGGCTGGGTGACTTCTACATGCTGTCCACTGATATTGACTTGCATACAGCTTCTCCTTTGTTGCCCGTGCATAAAGAGGCAGGTCTTGCACCTGCCACGAAAACGCTGTGGCACATCTCAGGGGCTACATCAGTCGCTTGCGTTCGCTCGACGGTGCGATGCCGAGGGACTCGCGGTACTTGGCGACGGTGCGACGGGCTACCTGGATGCCTTGTGCCTCCAGTAAACCAGCGATCTTGCTGTCACTCAATGGCTTTTTCTGATTTTCCGCCGCAACCAGTTTCTTGATGATCGCGCGGATCGCCGTGGACGAGCATTCTCCGCCTTCGGAGGTGCTGACATGGCTGGAGAAAAAGTATTTCAGTTCGTAGATGCCACGCGGGGTGTGCATGTATTTCTGCGTGGTAACCCGCGAGATGGTCGATTCGTGCATGCCTACGGCTTCGGCAATGTCATGCAGTACCAACGGCTTCATCGCTTCGTCGCCGTGGTCGAGGAAGCCGCGCTGGTGCTCGACGATCTGCGTGGCAACTTTCATCAGGGTTTCGTTACGGCTTTGCAGGCTCTTGATGAACCAACGCGCTTCCTGCAGCTGGTTGCGCATGAAGGTGTTGTCGGCACTGGTGTCGGCACGGCGCACGAAGCCGGCGTATTGTGGGTTGACGCGCAGGCGTGGGATGGCTTCCTGGTTCAGTTCTACCAGCCAACGGTCGCTGTCCTTGCGCACGATGACGTCGGGCACCACGTACTCGGGCTCGCTGGACTCGATCTGCGAACCAGGGCGCGGGTTAAGGCTTTGCACCAGTTCGATGACCTGGCGCAGCTCGTCTTCCTTGATTTTCATCCGCCGCATCAGCTGGCTGTAGTCACGGCTGCCGAGCAGGTCGATGAAATCGGTGACCAGGCGCTTGGCTTCGGTCATCCACGGGGTTGTAGCGGGCAGTTGGCGCAGTTGCAGCAACAGGCATTCGCCCAGATTGCGGGCGCCGACGCCAGCCGGCTCGAACTGCTGGATGCGGTGCAGTACGGCTTCGACCTCGTCCAGCTCGATATCCAGCTCCGGGTCGAACCCTGCGCAGATTTCTTCGAGTGTGTCTTCCAGGTAGCCCTGGCCGTTGATGCTGTCGATCAGGGTCACGGCAATCAAGCGGTCGGTGTCGGACATCGGCGCCAGGTTCAACTGCCACAGCAGGTGGCTTTGCAGGCTTTCGCCGGCCGATGTGCGCGTGGTGAAGTCCCATTCGTCATCATCGTTGCTCGGCAGGCTGCTGGCGCTGGTCTGGTAGATGTCTTCCCAGGCCGTATCGACGGGGAGCTCGTTGGGGATGCGCTCGCTCCACTCACCGTCTTCCAGGTTGTCGGCGCTGACGGTGCTTTCCTGGAAACTGTTGTCCTGAACTTCGGCGGCCGGCTTGTTCTCGGCGTTGTCGGCCATCGGGTCGCTGTTGTCGAAGTCTTCGCCGTCTTCCTGACGTTCGAGCATCGGGTTCGACTCCAGCGCTTCCTGGATTTCCTGTTGGAGGTCCAGGGTAGAGAGCTGGAGCAGGCGGATGGCCTGTTGCAACTGAGGTGTCATCGTCAGTTGCTGGCCCATTTTTAGGACGAGCGATGGTTTCATGGCAGGGGCTTAATACCTTGTTCGCCGGCGCGCATGCGCCATCCACTACACGAGGGCGCCGAAGCGCCAGATCAAGCAAGTTTTATGCCTTAAATTGTAGCGTTTGCCTAGAGTACCGTAACAACTTTACCCGCAGTTTCAGGGCTGTTTGCCAGTACTTCAGGCGCGTGCCGGGTCAGAGGCGGAACTCGTGGCCCAGGTAAACTTCTTTGACCAAGTCGTTTGCCAGGATGGTTTCAGCGTCGCCTTCGGCGATCAATCGGCCATCGTTGACGATATAAGCGGTTTCGCAGATATCCAAGGTTTCACGCACGTTGTGGTCGGTAATCAGTACACCGATACCTTTGGCCTTGAGGTGGTGGATGATCTGCTTGATGTCGCCGACCGAAATCGGGTCGACACCGGCGAACGGTTCGTCCAGCAGGATGAACTTGGGTGCGGTCGCCAGGGCGCGCGCAATTTCGACGCGGCGGCGTTCACCACCGGACAGGCTCATGCCGAGATTGTCCCGGATGTGGCTGATGTGGAACTCCTGAAGCAGGCTTTCCAGCTCTTTGCGGCGGCCGTCCCGATCGAGGTCCTTGCGGGTCTCGAGGATGGCCATGATGTTGTCGGCGACCGACAGCTTGCGGAAGATCGAGGCTTCCTGCGGCAGGTAGCCGATACCGGCGCGGGCGCGGCCGTGCATGGGCTGGTGGCTGACATCGAGGTTGTCGATCAGTACGCGGCCCTGTTCGGCCTGGACCAGCCCGACAATCATGTAGAAGCAGGTGGTCTTGCCGGCGCCGTTGGGGCCGAGCAGGCCGACGATCTGGCCGCTGTCGATAGACAGGCTGACATCACGTACTACCTGCCGCCCCTTGTAGCTCTTTGCCAGGTGCTGGGCTTTGAGGGTTGCCATTTACTCGGCCTTCTTCTTGGGCTGGATCACCATGTCGATGCGCTGACGGGGTGTTGTCACATTGCCACCACGGCCGGCGGTCGCCACCTGGGTCTGAGTGTTGTAGACGATCTTTTCGCCTTCGGTGGTATTGCCTTCGCTCTCGACCTTGGCGCGGTCGGTGAGAATGACCAAGTCCTTCTGCGACTGGTACTGGATGGTTACGCCCCAGCCTTTCATCTTGTCCGGCTTGGCTGCGCTCTGCTGCTGCTCGAAGTAGGCCAGGTTGCCCACCGAGGTCACTACATCGATATCGCCAGAGGCGGAGCGGGTAATGGTCACGGTGTTGCCTTTGATCATCATCGAACCCTGAGTGATGATCACGTCGCCGGTGTAAGTGGCCACGCCTTGTTTGTCATCCAGGTGAGCGTTGTCGGCCTGGATGCGGATAGGCTGGTCACGGTCGTTCGGCAGGGCGAGGGCGCTCGCGCTTCCCAGTGCTGCGCTCAGGCTGAGCAAAAGGGGGAGGGTTTTAACGAGCCTCATACTGTCCTCTTACGTTAGAGAGCAAGTCCATCTTGCCTTCTTTCAAATACGCTTTCATGCCTTTGCCCGTAGTTGTGCCTCCGGCGCCGTCGATTCTAACGGCTTGCTCGGTCTGCGCATATTGCTTCTGCGGGAACACGGTCATGCGTGAGCTGGTAATGATGGTTTCACGCTGCCTTTCATCGGTGCGGGCAATCCGTACCTTGTCGATCAGTTCGACCTCGGTACCGTCAGGATTGACCTCGGCGCGCGTGCTCTGCACATGCCACGGGTACTCGGTGCCGCGGTACAGGTGCAGGTCCGGTGTGGTCACCTGGGTGACTTCGCTGGTCTTGAGGTGTTCGATTCTGTCGGCGGTCATTTCGTATTGCAGCTTGCCGTCGGGCAGGAACTGCACGCTGTGGGCGTTGATCGCGTAGTAATCGATGGCGCTTTCGTCGACCTGGGCCACGGGCTTGTCGAGGAAGCTTTCCGGGCTGACATTCCAGTAGCCAATGGCTACCAACAGGGCGGCTATCGCCCCCAGCAGCACAATGTTTCGGGCTTTCTTGCTGAGCATGGGCAGCCTTACAGGTAGTTGGCGTTGGCAGCGTCCAGGGTGCCCTGGGCCTGCATGATCAATTCGCAGAATTCACGGGCCGCGCCTTCGCCGCCACGTGCCTGGGTCACGCCGTGGGCGTGCTGGCGTACGAACGGTGCGGCGTTGGCTACGGCCATGCCCAGAGCCACCCGGCGAATCACCGGCAGGTCGGGCAGGTCGTCGCCCAGGTAAGCCACTTGATCATAGCTTAGGCCCAGTTCGGCGAGCAGGCCGTCAAGCACCACCAATTTGTCCTCCCGACCTTGGTAGAGGTGCGGGATACCGAGGTTCCTGGCCCGGCGTTCGACCACTGGGGTCTTGCGCCCGCTGATGATCGCGGTGGTCACGCCCGAGGCCATGAGCATCTTGATGCCCTGGCCGTCGAGGGTATTGAACGTCTTGAATTCGCTGCCATCCTCGAGGAAGTACAGGCGCCCGTCGGTGAGCACGCCGTCTACGTCGAACACTGCCAGCTTGATGCCTTTGCCGCGTTGCATGAGGTCCTGGTTCATTCCATCGCTCCTTTACATTACGCCGGCGCGCAGCAGGTCATGCATGTTCAGGGCGCCGGTCGGGCGGTCTTCACGGTCCACCACCACCAGGGCGTTGATCTTGTGGTCTTCCATTATCTTCAGGGCTTCGGCGGCGAGCATGTCGGCACGCGCAGTCTTGCCATGAACGGTCATGACCTGGTCGATCAGGGTGGTATGCACATCGATATTGCGGTCCAGGCTGCGGCGCAGGTCACCGTCGGTGAAGATCCCGGCCAGTTTGCCATCGGCTTCGACGATCACGGTCATGCCCAAACCTTTGTGGGACATTTCCAGCAGCGCGTCCTTGAGCAGGGTGCCGCGTGGTACTTGAGGCAGGTCGTCGCCGGCGTGCATCACGTTCTCGACCTTCAGCAGCAGGCGGCGGCCCAGCGCGCCTCCCGGGTGCGAGAAGGCGAAGTCCTCGGCGGTGAAGCCGCGGGCTTCGAGCAAGGCGATGGCCAAGGCGTCGCCCAGTACCAGCGCTGCCGTGGTGGAGGAGGTGGGGGCCAGGTTCAGCGGGCAGGCCTCTTGTTCGACGCGTGCGTCAAGGTTGACCTCGGCGGCCTGGGCCAGCGGCGAGTCCGGGTTGCCGGTCAGGCTGATCAGCTTGATGCCAAGGCGTTTGATGAACGGCAGCAGGGTGACGATTTCGGCGGTGCTGCCGGAGTTCGACAGCGCAAGGATGACATCATCACGGGTGATCATGCCCATGTCGCCATGGCTGGCTTCGGCCGGATGCACGAAAAACGCCGGTGTGCCGGTGCTGGCCAGGGTCGCGGCGATCTTGTTGCCGATGTGCCCGGACTTGCCCATGCCGACCACGACGACCCGGCCCTTGCTGGTCAGAATCAGTTCGCAGGCTTTGACGAAATTGTCGTCGATGCGCGCCAAAAGGGCCTCTACGGCCTCGAGTTCCAGGCGCAGAGTGCGTTGGGCGGATTGGATCAGCTCGCTGGATTGGCTCATGTCGAAAAAGCAATGCCTGATGAAAGGGCGACGATTATACGCGCAATGATGAAAACCCTCACCTCCTCGATTGCTGTAGTGAATACCACCAAAGCCTGTCCCGGGGCTGAACGACTGCTTGTCCGGCCTTGGGGCGGGGCTGTCAGCGGTGCTATAGTTCGCCGCTATTCGGCCTGTCAGGGGTGCGTGTGCCTTCCAGATGGAGGCCGGCGTCCATTAGGACGAGGCTGCATTAGCAAGGAGTCTAGATGAGTGTGGATAGCGCCTACGCGGTCGAGTTGAAGGGTGTAACCTTCAAACGTGGTTCGCGCAGCATTTTCAGCAACGTGGACATCAGCATCCCGCGCGGCAAGGTCACCGGCATCATGGGGCCATCGGGGTGCGGCAAGACCACGTTGCTCCGCCTGATGGGCGCACAGTTGCGCCCCGCGAGCGGTGAGGTATGGGTTGCCGGGCAGAACCTGCCGACGCTGTCGCGCAGCGACCTGTTCGACGCCCGCAAGCAGATGGGCGTGCTGTTCCAGAGCGGCGCGTTGTTCACCGACCTCGATGTGTTCGAGAACGTCGCGTTCCCGCTGCGCGTGCATACTCAGCTGTCGGACGAAATGATCCGTGACATCGTGTTGATGAAGCTGCAGGCCGTGGGCCTGCGCGGTGCCATCGACCTGATGCCCGACGAGCTGTCCGGTGGCATGAAGCGCCGTGTGGCACTGGCCCGGGCGATTGCCCTGGACCCGCAGATCCTCATGTACGACGAACCGTTCGTCGGCCAGGACCCGATCGCCATGGGGGTACTGGTGCGCCTGATTCGCCTGCTCAACGATGCCCTGGGCATCACCAGCATCGTGGTTTCCCATGACCTGGCAGAAACCGCCAGCATCGCCGACTACATTTACGTGGTAGGTGACGGCCAAGTGCTGGGCCAGGGGACGCCTGATGAGCTGATGGGTTCGGACAATCCACGGATCCGCCAATTCATGAAAGGCGACCCGGATGGCCCGGTTCCCTTCCACTTTCCCGCGCCTGACTACCGCGCCGACCTGCTGGGGGCGCGTTGATGCGCAGAAAATCCTTACTCGAACGTGTCCGCCTGCTGGGCCGCTCGGCAATCGACGTGCTGGCCGTGCTCGGGCGTTCGTGCCTGTTCCTGTTCCATGCGCTGGTCGGTCGCGGTGGTATTGGCGGCGGCTTCCAGCTGCTGACCAAGCAGTTGTACTCGGTGGGTGTGCTGTCGCTGGCGATCGTCGTCGTGTCCGGTGTGTTCATCGGCATGGTGCTGGCGCTGCAGGGCTACAGCATCCTGACCAAGTACGGCTCGGAGCAGGCGGTAGGGCAGATGGTCGCCCTGACCCTGCTGCGTGAACTTGGCCCGGTGGTAACGGCGTTGCTGTTTGCCGGGCGTGCCGGTTCCGCGTTGACCGCCGAAATCGGCAACATGAAGTCCACCGAGCAGTTGTCGAGCCTGGAAATGATCGGTGTCGACCCGCTCAAGTACATCGTTGCGCCACGCCTGTGGGCCGGTTTCATCTCGCTGCCGCTGTTGGCGCTGATCTTCAGCGTGGTCGGTATCTGGGGTGGCTCGTGGGTGGCGGTGGACTGGCTGGGTGTCTACGAGGGCTCGTTCTGGGCCAACATGCAGAACAGTGTTTCTTTCACTGACGACGTGCTCAACGGGCTGGTCAAGAGCCTGGTGTTTGCTTTCGTCTCGACCTGGATCGCCGTATTCCAGGGGTACGACTGTGAGCCCACCTCAGAAGGGATCAGTCGTGCAACCACCAAGACCGTGGTCTATGCCTCGTTGGCAGTGCTGGGTCTGGACTTTATTCTGACCGCCTTGATGTTTGGAGATTTCTGATGCAAAACCGCACCCTGGAAATCGGTGTCGGCCTGTTCCTCCTGGCCGGGATCCTGGCGCTGCTGCTGCTGGCCCTGCGTGTCAGCGGGCTGTCGGCCAGCCCGAGCAGCGATACCTATAAAGTTTATGCTTACTTCGACAATATCGCCGGTTTGACGGTCAGAGCTAAAGTGACCATGGCCGGTGTGACCATCGGCAAGGTTACCGCCATCGATCTGGACCGTGATTCCTACACCGGTCGGGTGACGTTGCAGCTGGACAAGTCGGTCGATAACCTGCCGACCGACTCCACTGCCTCGATCCTGACCGCCGGTTTGCTTGGTGAGAAGTACATCGGCATCAGCGTTGGCGGTGAAGACGACGTTCTCAAGGATGGTGCAACCATCCATGACACTCAGTCGGCACTGGTGCTGGAGGATCTGATTGGCAAGTTCCTGCTCAACTCTGTTGGCAAGGAACCGAAAGAAGCGCAACCGGCTAATTAAGGAGTACCCATGATTTCGATCTTGCGACGTGGCTTGCTGGTGCTGCTGGCGGCCTTCCCCCTGCTGGCCCTGGCTGTGCAGACACCGCACGAAGTGGTTCAAAGCACCACCAATGAACTGCTCGGCGACCTCAAGGCCAACAAGGAGCAGTACAAGTCCAACCCCAACGCCTTCTATGACTCGCTCAACCGCATTCTCGGCCCGGTGGTGGATGCTGACGGTATCTCGCGCAGCATCATGACCGTGAAATACTCGCGCAAGGCGACCCCGGAGCAGATGCAGCGCTTCCAGGAAAACTTCAAGCGCAGCCTGATGCAGTTCTATGGCAATGCCTTGCTCGAGTACAACAACCAGGGCATCACTGTCGACCCGGCTAAAGCCGATGACGGCAAGCGCGCCAGTGTCGGCATGAAGGTTACCGGCAACAACGGTGCCGTGTACCCCGTGCAGTACACCCTGGAGAACATTGGCGGCGAGTGGAAGGTGCGTAACGTGATCGTCAACGGCATCAACATCGGCAAGCTGTTCCGTGACCAGTTCGCCGATGCCATGCAGCGCAACGGCAATGACCTGGACAAGACCATCGACGGCTGGGCTGGCGAAGTGGCCAAGGCCAAGCAGGCTGCCGACAACTCGCCAGAGAAGACCGTCAAATGAGCGAGGCCGCTGTAAGCATGGCAGAGCCGGGCGTGCTGCGTCTGGCTGGCGTGCTGGATTACCGCAGCGGCCCGGCCTTGCGCAAGCAAGGCAAGGTGCTGATCGATGGCTCGCGCGAGCCGCGACTGGTGCTTGATTGCTCGGCTGTCGAGAAGTCGTCGAGTGTCGGCTTGTCGTTATTGCTTGCGTACATGCGTGATGCTCAGGCCACTGGCAAGGCGTGCGAAGTGCGTGGCATGCCTGACGACATGCGGGAAATTGCCGAGGTCTATGATCTCGATGAAGTGCTGGCAAGCTAGTGGCCCGGCACGGATGATGGCCCCTCGGTCAGCGAAGCCTTCGTTGGGCTTCGCAGGCGAGGGGCTTTTTTGTATGATGGCCGACCCGTGCGCATCGGGCGCCGATTGAGGTTGAGCATGCAGGCCGTAGAAGTTAAAAGCTTCCTTGAAGAGAAATTGCCGGGTTCCCGGGTCGAAGTTGAAGGCGAAGGCTGCAACTTCCAGTTGAACGTGATCAGCGACGAGTTGGCTGGCCTGAGTCCGGTCAAACGCCAGCAGGCGATCTATGCTCACCTGAATCCGTGGATCGCCAATGGCAGCATCCATGCGGTAACCATGAAATTTTTCAGCAGCGCAGCCTGGGCTGAGCGCACCTGAGCCAACTTGGCGGCGAGACTCCAATGGACAAACTGATTATTACTGGCGGCGCTCGCCTTGACGGCGAGATCCGCATTTCGGGCGCGAAAAACGCAGCCCTGCCGATTCTGGCAGCGACCCTGCTGGCCGATGGCCCGGTCACCGTGGGCAACCTGCCGCACCTGCACGACATCACCACCATGATCGAGCTGTTCGGGCGCATGGGCATCGAGCCTGTGATCGACGAAAAGCTGTCGGTGGAGATCGATCCACGCACCATCAAGACCCTGGTCGCGCCGTACGAGCTGGTCAAGACCATGCGCGCCTCGATCCTGGTGCTGGGCCCGATGGTTGCCCGTTTCGGCGAAGCCGAAGTGGCCCTGCCTGGCGGTTGCGCCATTGGCTCGCGCCCGGTCGATCTGCACATCCGTGGCCTTGAGGCCATGGGGGCGAAGATCGAAGTGGAGGGCGGCTACATCAAGGCCAAGGCGCCTGAAGGTGGCCTGCGTGGCGCGCACTTCTTCTTCGACACCGTCAGCGTGACCGGTACCGAGAACATCATGATGGCCGCTGCCTTGGCCAAGGGCCGCAGCGTGTTGCAGAACGCCGCGCGTGAGCCTGAAGTGGTCGATCTGGCCAACTTCATCAACGCGATGGGCGGGAACATTCAGGGCGCAGGTACCGACACCATCACCATCGATGGTGTCGAACGACTGGATTCGGCCAACTACCGCGTCATGCCGGACCGCATCGAGACCGGTACCTACCTGGTTGCCGCTGCCGTGACCGGTGGCCGCGTCAAGGTCAAGGACACCGACCCTACCATCCTTGAAGCCGTGCTTGAAAAACTCAAGGAAGCGGGTGCCGACATCAACACCGGCGAGGACTGGATCGAGCTGGACATGCATGGCAAGCGGCCGAAAGCCGTGAACCTGCGTACTGCCCCGTATCCGGCGTTCCCGACCGACATGCAGGCGCAGTTCATCTCGCTGAACGCCATTGCCGAAGGCACTGGCGCGGTAATCGAGACCATCTTCGAAAACCGCTTCATGCATGTTTACGAAATGCACCGCATGGGCGCGCAGATCCAGGTCGAAGGCAACACCGCCATCGTTACTGGCGTCAAGGCGCTGAAGGGTGCCCCGGTCATGGCCACCGACCTGCGTGCTTCCGCCAGCCTGGTGCTGTCGGCGCTGGTTGCCGAAGGCGATACCCTGATCGATCGCATCTACCACATCGACCGTGGTTACGAGTGCATCGAGGAAAAACTGCAGATGCTCGGCGCGAAAATCCGCCGCGTACCGGGCTAGTACCCCGCGGGTGCAAGGACGCACCTTTTGAATTGAATGCGGCCAGGTCGATGACCTGGCCGGCAGCAGCCGCTTAAGGACCGACGTTCCAATGTTGACCATCGCGCTTTCCAAAGGCCGTATTCTCGACGATACCTTGCCGTTGCTCGCCGAGGCCGGCATCGTGCCGACCGAAAACCCGGACAAGAGCCGCAAACTGATCATTCCTACCACGCAGGACGATGTGCGCCTGCTGATCGTGCGTGCCACCGACGTGCCGACCTATGTCGAGCATGGTGCTGCCGACCTGGGTGTGGCCGGCAAGGACGTGCTGATGGAGTACGGCGGCCAGGGCCTGTATGAGCCCCTGGACCTGCAGATTGCTCAATGCAAGCTGATGACCGCGGGCGTAGTCGGCGCAGCCGAGCCCAAGGGCCGCCTGCGTGTGGCCACCAAGTTCGTCAACGTAGCCAAGCGTTACTATGCCGAACAAGGTCGCCAGGTCGACATCATCAAGCTGTATGGCTCGATGGAGCTGGCGCCGCTGATCAACCTTGCCGACAAGATCATCGACGTGGTCGACACCGGCAACACCCTGCGTGCCAACGGCCTGGAACCCCAGGAACTGATCGCCACGATCAGCTCGCGCCTGGTGGTCAACAAAGCCTCCATGAAAATGCAGCACGCCCGTATCCAGAGCCTGATCGACACGCTGCGTCAAGCGGTCGAATCGCGACACCGCGGTTGACTCCTGCGCGCGACCTTCGCTGTCGCGCCCGTCTATCCGCGTCATAGCCATTTTTCTCGGGTGCCCGCGCGGATGGACTGGTAGCTTGGGATTGTGCGAAAAGTCGCCGAGCGGCGATCATGCAAGAACGAAAACAGGCGAGGAACGGCCGGGGTCGCGCCCGACTTTGCTGGTTGCAAATGAGCATTCCAAGCCTGTTTTTAACGTAGCATGATCGTCGCGCAGGCACTTTTCGCACAATCCCCTAGGGCGCCTGAGCATTCGCTAATATTACGAGGCCCTCGCCATGACCGTGTCCACTGCAATTGCCCGTCTCAACGCCGCTGATCCGGATTTCGCCCGACATCTGGATCATCTGCTGAGCTGGGAAAGTGTGTCCGATGACGCGGTCAATCAGCGCGTGCTCGACATCATCAAGGCCGTGCGTGAACGCGGTGATGCGGCGCTGGTGGAATTCACCCAGCGCTTCGATGGTGTTGACGCCAAGTCGATTGACGACCTGATCCTCAATCGCGCGCGCCTGGAACTGGCGCTGACCCGTATTACACCGGTCCAGCGCGAGGCCCTGGAAAAGGCCGCCAACCGTGTGCGCATTTATCACGAGCGGCAGAAGCAGGATTCCTGGCAGTACACCGAGGCCGACGGCACCGTGCTCGGCCAGAAGGTCACCCCGCTGGACCGTGCTGGCCTGTATGTGCCGGGCGGCAAGGCGTCGTACCCGTCGTCGGTGCTGATGAACGCCATCCCGGCCAAGGTCGCGGGCGTGGCTGAGGTGGTGATGGTGGTACCGACCCCGCGTGGTGAGGTCAACGAGCTGGTGCTGGCGGCTGCCTGCATCGCCGGTGTCGACCGGGTGTTCACCGTCGGTGGTGCCCAGGCCGTGGCTGCGCTGGCCTACGGCACTGAAAGCGTGCCGCAGGTGGACAAGATCGTCGGCCCGGGCAACATCTACGTTGCCACCGCCAAACGCCACGTGTTCGGCCAGGTAGGCATTGACATGATCGCCGGCCCCTCGGAAATTCTCGTGGTGTGCGACGGTCAGACCGACCCGGACTGGATTGCCATGGACCTGTTCTCCCAGGCCGAGCACGACGAAGACGCCCAGGCCATCCTGGTCAGCCCGGATGCCGCCTTCCTCGATCGTGTGGCTGCCAGCATCGACAAGCTGATGCCGACCATGGAACGTGCCGATATCATCGAGAAGTCGATCAATGGCCGTGGTGCGCTGATCCAGGTGCGTGACATGCAGCAGGCCATGGACGTGGCCAACCGCATTGCACCGGAGCACCTGGAGCTGTCCGTGGCCGACCCGCAAGCCTGGCTGCCACACATTCGCCACGCTGGCGCGATCTTCATGGGCCGCCACACCAGCGAAGCGCTGGGCGATTACTGCGCTGGCCCTAACCACGTGCTGCCCACTTCAGGTACCGCGCGTTTTTCGTCGCCGCTGGGGGTGTATGACTTCCAGAAGCGTTCGTCGATCATCTTCTGCTCCGAACAGGGCGCGTCCGAACTGGGCCACACTGCCTCGGTCCTGGCCCGTGGCGAGTCGCTGACCGCCCACGCCCGCAGCGCTGAATACCGTATCCTGACCCAAGAGAAGGGGAACTGAGCATGAGTCGATTCTGGAGCCCCTTCGTCAAGGACCTGGTGCCTTACGTGCCGGGCGAGCAACCCAAGCTGGCCCGCCTGGTCAAGCTGAACACCAACGAAAACCCCTATGGCCCGTCGCCCAAGGCGCTGGAGGCCATGCGCGGCGAGCTGAACGATAACCTGCGCCTGTACCCGGACCCGAACGGTGACCGTCTCAAGCAAGCGGTGGCCGAGTACTACGGCGTGACCCCGGCGCAAGTGTTTGTCGGCAACGGCTCGGACGAGGTGCTGGCGCACATCTTCCACGGCCTGTTCCAGCACGATGCGCCCCTGCTGTTCCCGGACATCAGCTACAGCTTCTACCCGGTGTACTGCGGCCTGTACGGCATTGCCTTCGAACAGGTGGCGCTGGATGAGCAGTTCCAGATCCGTATTGAGGACTACAAAAAGCCCAACGCTGGCATCATCTTCCCCAACCCCAACGCGCCGACCGGTTGCCTGATGCCGTTGCAGGTGGTGGAGCAGCTGCTGCAGGCTAACCGTGATTCGGTGGTGGTAGTGGATGAGGCCTACATCGATTTCGGTGGTGAAACGGCGATCAGCCTGGTGGACCGCTACGATAACCTGCTGGTTACCCAGACGCTGTCGAAGTCGCGCTCGCTGGCGGGGCTGCGAGTGGGCCTGGCGGTGGGGCACCCGGACCTGATCGAGGCCTTGGAGCGGATCAAGAACAGCTTCAACTCCTATCCGCTTGACCGTGCAGCTATCGTCGGTGCGGCGGTGGCGTTCGAAGACCGTGAGTACTTCGAGGACACCTGCCGCAAGGTGATAGACAGCCGGGAGGTGTTGGTCGGTCAGCTGCAGGCCAAGGGCTTTGAGGTGCTGCCGTCGGCTGCCAACTTCATCTTCGCCCGCCACCCGCAGCAGGATGCGGGCGAGCTGGCGGCACGCTTGCGCGAGCAGGGCGTGATCGTGCGTCACTTCAAGCAGCCGCGTATTGCCCAGTTCCTGCGGATTACCATCGGTACGCCGGAAATGAACCAGGCACTGCTGGATGCGTTGAGCTGACGTGTAGGAGCGGGTTTACCCGCGAATACGGTAGCGGCGGCAGCGGCGAACGGCGGGTGGAAACTGGCCAGCAGGGCCGGCCCTTTCGCGGGTGAACCCGCTCCTACAACAGCCTGTGCGCGTCCATCGTAGGAGCGGGTTTACCCGCGAATACGGTAGCGGCGGCAACGGTGAACGGCTGGTGAAATTGGCCAGCAGGGCCGGCCCTTTCGTGGGTGAACCCGCTCCTACAACAGCCTGTGCGCGTCCAATGTAGGAGCGGGTTTACCCGCGAATACGGTAGCGGCGGCAACGGTGAACGGCGGGTGGAAACTGGCCAGCAGGGCCGGCCCTTTCGCGGGTGAACCCGCTCCTACGGGGATCGCGCCAGCCCTTGAGGAACGACAGAACTGTTGCTTCTCAAGGGCTTAATAGCGGCGGTCTTCGATCACAAATGGCTTGGCTGCCGGCCTGTTGCGCACCGCCGCCGGTGTACCATCCAGCACCAGTACATAATCGTTCTGCTTGTCCATCCCCTCCGGATCGATCCATTGGTCGTCTCTGGCCGCAACCTGGGCAACCACATGGCCGTTCTTGATAATGGTCAGATAACCCTTGGCGTTACTGTTCCAGCGTAGCCGTCCTTTGTTTTCATCGGCCCGCGCCTTGCGCACGCCGGTATCACCCAGTAAAGGCGTGCCGTCCAATAGCCATTCCGGCTGCAGCTTGAGGCCCATGTGGCGCAGCACCGTGGGCGCTACCGAGGTCTGCGCGGGAAGCCCGTACAGACCGCCGGGCCCAGGCATTTCCACAGGAATGCTGAGCTCGGTCAGTTCCTGATTCAACGGTTTGTTGCTGGCGATGAAGATGCTCTTTTCCTGCTCCGAAACGCCGCCATGGCCTTTCCCCCAATAGTCCCGGCCATGGTTGGTACTGACGAGTACCAGCCAGTCTTCCTGTGGGAACATGCGACGCCGCTGGTCTACCTTGTCCAATAGCCGCCCGATCTCGCTGTCGGCCTTGCGCAACGCCTGTGCATAGCGCTCACCATAACCCCTTTGATGGCCGATCTGGTCAGGTTCGTCCAGTTGAATGAACGTGAAGTCAGCGGGTGTGTCACCGAGGATCTGCAACGTTCGTTCAATCACCTGTCCATCTGGCAAGCCACTTTCGCGTACATCGGCGTCATGGGCGTCCTCCAGCAGAAATGCCGTGTTGATGGGCGACCAGTTGACGATGCTGGAAAGGTAGGCATTGGGGTAGGCCAGGCGTAGCCGCTTGAACAGACTAGGAAACGCCGGGTTTACCCGTTGCGAGTCGTCGTCCGATTCAACGCCATGCTTGTCGCTCCACACGCCGGTCAGCAAAGTGATCCAGCCAGGGCCGCTCAAAGTGAGCTGCTCGCTGGCTTTACCATTGATCCCCCCGGCGTAAGCCTTGCCGTAGTAAAGCCGCTGCTTCAGGTTGGTCGCATCGCCCAGTTGCAGGTACTGCTGCAATTGCACGCCGTCAAGGCCGATGAGCAAGGTTTTAGGGCGGCTCGGGTGCCGGGCCGGGTCACAGCCCGGCTGCAGGGCCAGGAACAGCAATAACAGCAAACTTGCCAGTCGCATGGGGGCGCATCCTTGAAAGCACGCAATGAGCGTTGCAACAAAGTGGCATGCCCACAACTGGCAGAAATACCAGGTGGTTTACCTCTTTGCCTGCAATCCAGTAAGCTGCATCAATTCGTCGGATGATTGGTTGAGTGGCATGAATACAGAGCTGACCAAGCGCTCCCTGGTGGAGTTGGCGGTAGAGCGCATGCGTGAATGCATCGTGCTGGGCGATTGGCAGGTCGGCCAGCGCCTGCCTACCGAGCCAGAGCTTGCCTTGCAACTGGGCATCAGCCGCAACACCGTGCGTGAGGCCATGCGCGTGCTGGCGTTCAGTGGCCTGGTGGAAATTCGCCAGGGCGACGGCAGCTACCTGCGCACTGCCCAGGACCCGCTGCAGGCGGTGCATGCGATGTCTCGATGTACGCTCGAGCAGGCCCGCGAGACACGCCATATCCTCGAGGCGGAGGCCATTGGCTTGGCGGCTTTGCGTCGTAACGATGCCGACCTGCAAGCGCTGAAGGATGCCCTGGAAGGCAGTGCCGGGCACTTTCACGGCGATGTCGATGCCTATGTCGCCTGCGATCTGGTCTTCCACCAGCGGCTGGTCGATGCCGCCCATAACCCGGCATTGAGCGAGCTGTACCGTTACTTCTCCGGGGTCGTGGCTGCCGCTCTGCAACACAATATGGCCACCGTTCCGCGCTGCCAGGCCACGTTCGACTTGCATGGGCAGATCCTCGACGCCATCGAGCAACGTGACGCTGAACGGGCCAAGCGCCTGAGCCGTACCCTCATTGAATCCTGACACCGAGAAGGCCATGGCTGAATCCATCACCCGTAATACCCCATCGAACGAGCGGGATCTCGATGAGCTGCTGATCGACGCTGAAGCTGACGACGAACAGGTCCAGCAACAGGCTGTGGTGTTGCGGCGGCCCTGGCTGTTGCTGCTGGGCCTGGTGCTGGTGGCCTTGAACCTGCGCCCGGCATTGTCGAGCATGGCGCCGGTGCTGGGCCAAGTATCTGAAGGCTTGGGGCTGAATGCTTCGCAGGCGGGCTTGCTGACCACCCTGCCGGTGCTCTGCCTGGGCCTGTTTGCTCCCTTGGCGCCAGTGCTGGCGCGGCGCTTTGGCAGCGAGCGGGTGATTCTTGGCATCCTCGTCACCCTGGCGCTTGGCCTCGTGGTACGAAGTACCTTTGGGGCTGTCGGCGTGTTCCTCGGCAGCCTGATGGCAGGGGCCAGCATCGGCATTATCGGCGTATTGTTGCCAGGTATCGTCAAGCGCGACTTTCCGCAACACGCTGGCACGCTGACCGGTGTATACACCATGGCATTATGCCTGGGCGCGGCCATGGCCGCGGGTGCCACCGTGCCGTTGGCCCAGCATTTCGACGGCAGCTGGGCACTGGGGTTGGGCTTCTGGGTGCTGCCGGCTTTGCTGGCCATGCTGGTGTGGCTGCCACAGGCCCGTCAGGGGCATGGGCTGCACAGGGTGGCCTATCGCGTGCGAGGCTTGTGGCGTGACCCACTGGCCTGGCAGGTGACCCTGTATATGGGCCTGCAGTCATCACTGGCTTACATCGTGTTCGGTTGGTTGCCATCGATCCTGATCGGTCGCGGCCTCAGCCCTACCGAGGCAGGGCTGGTGCTGTCGGGGTCGGTAATCGTGCAGTTGATCAGCTCGCTCAGTGCCCCCTGGCTGGCCACCCGCGGCAAGGACCAGCGGCTGGCAATCGTGCTGGTCATGTCAGGTACGCTGGCGGGGCTGTTCGGTTGCCTGTATGCGCCACTTTCCGGGTTGTGGGGGTGGGCCATTGTGCTGGGCCTGGGGCAGGGCGGTACCTTTGCCCTGGCGCTGACCTTGATCGTGCTGCGCTCGAAAGATGCCCACGTGGCGGCGAACTTGTCGAGCATGGCCCAAGGGGTGGGTTATACCCTGGCCTCGATGGGGCCTTTCGCGGTGGGCCTGGTGCATGACCTGACCGGCGGCTGGGCGGCATTGGGTTGGATTTTTGCGGTACTGGGCGTTGGCGCCGTCGTGTTCGGGCTGGGTGCCGGGCGGGCACTGCAGGTGCAGGTGACCTGCGAAAAAGTCTGAGGCCTGTTTTAGCAGTACCGTCCTCTTGCCTGCCAAGAGGACGGTACTGGCATAAGCCATCGGGGCAGATTATCGTGCAGTTTTCGAACCTAGGACGGACAAGCCCACAATGAGCGATGCCAACCGCGCCCTGATTACCCGTTTCTACCAGGCTTTCCAGCGCCTGGATGCCGACGCCATGCTGGCCTGCTACAGCAGCGATATCGTTTTCAGCGACCCGGTGTTCGGCACCCTACGCGGCAAGGACGCAGGCGATATGTGGCGGATGCTCACCACCCGCGCCAAGAACTTCACCCTGACATTCGACAGCATACGTGCAGATGAGCACAGTGGCAGCGCGCACTGGGTGGCTACCTACCTGTTCAGCCAGACCGGCCGTGTTGTGGTCAACGATATCCAGGCACGCTTTGTCATGCGTGATGGGCTGATTTGCCAGCATGACGATACCTTTGACCTGTGGCGCTGGTCGCGGCAAGCGTTGGGTGTTCCTGGAATGCTGCTGGGGTGGTCGCCGCTGATGCAGAACAAGGTCCGCCTGCAGGCATTCAAGGGGTTGCGCGCATTCCAGCAGGCCCAGGGTGAGTGAAGTCGTCGAACCTGCCGTTGGTAAGCCCTGGTTTGTCTATCTGGTAAGGGCAGCCAATGGCTCGTTGTATTGCGGCATCAGCGATGACCCGCAGCGTCGGTTCGCCGCGCATCAGAAAGGGCAGGGCGCCCGCTATTTCAAGACCAGCCCGGCCCAGGCGCTGGTGTACGTGGAGCAGTGGCCGGACAAGGGCGCGGCGCTGCGCCAGGAGCGGTTGGTGAAGCGGCTGCGCAAGTCAGCGAAGGAGGCACTGGTGGCCTCCTTTGGCGGCTTGGGGGAAATCAGTCCTTGCGGCGCTTCAGCTGATCCACCAAGGTTGTCGGCAGCCCCTTGATGATCAAGGTCCCCGCCGCTTCGTCATACTCCACCTTGTCCCCCAGCAGATGCGCCTCGAAGCTGATCGACAGCCCCTCGGCACGCCCGGTGAAACGGCGGAACTGGTTGAGGGTGCGCTTGTCAGCAGGGATTTCCGGCGACAGGCCGTAGTCCTTGTTGCGGATGTGGTCGTAGAACGCTTTGGGGCGGTCTTCGTCGATCAGGCTGGACAGCTCTTCGAGCGTCACCGGCTCGCCCAGCTTGGTCTGGGTGGTGGCGTACTCGACCAGGGTCTGGGTCTTTTCGCGGGCGGATTCTTCCGGCAGGTCTTCGCTTTCGACGAAATCGCTGAAGGCCTTGAGCAGGGTACGGGTTTCGCCCGGGCCGTCGACGCCTTCCTGGCAGCCGATGAAGTCGCGGAAGTAATCCGACACCTTCTTGCCGTTCTTGCCCTTGATGAACGAAATATACTGCCTGGAGTTCTGGTTGTTCTTCCACTCCGACAGGTTGATGCGTGCTGCCAGGTGCAGCTGGCCAAGGTCGAGATGACGGGAAGGGGTCACGTCGAGCTCGGCATTCACCGCCACGCCTTCGCTATGGTGCAGCAGGGCGATCGCCAGGTACTCGGTCATGCCTTGCTGATAGTGGGCAAACAGGATGTGGCCGCCGGTGGACAGGTTGGACTCTTCCATCAGCTTCTGCAGATGCTCGACAGCCACGCGGCTGAAGGCGGTGAAGTCTTTTTCTTCATCCAGGTACTGCTTCAGCCAGCCGCTCAGCGGGTAGGCGCCCGATTCGCCGTGGAAAAAGCCCCAAGCCTTGCCTTGCTTGGCGTTGTAGCTGTCATTGAGGTCGGCCAGGAGGTTTTCGATGGCATCGGAGGCAGCCAGTTCGGAGTCGCGAGCATGCAGCACGGCGGGGCTGCCATCGGGCTTTTTGTCGATCAGGTGAACGATGCAATGACGGATTGGCATGGAATTCTCGGCGAGCTGCAAAAGTTGCCAAGTTTAACCTAGACCTGAGGTGATGCAGTGGCCGTATGTTGGCAGATATGTCGGTTGTTCGTTTTTTGTTCAATTTTGTGTGTTTTCAGCTGAAACCCCCGAAAAACCTGCATTTAATCAAAGTGCGAAGCGGATATTTATCCATTCATGTGGTAGTTTTGCGCGGTCTTGCGCCCCTCGTGTGCGCATTGCTGGCAGCATGCTGTCGTCGTGTCGAACCAAACGCCGATTTTCGTATCTACATACGCAATTGGCGCGGCCCTCCATTTCAAGGGGCTGGCCCGATAACGTCGTAGTCCGCTGCATAACCATCGAATTTGATAGGGAAGGAACACCACCATGGCATTGACCAAAGACCAACTGATTGCCGACATCGCCGAATCGATCGCCGCGCCAAAAGCCACCGCCAAGAACGCTCTGGAGCAACTGGGCCAGATCGTTGCCGACCAACTGGAAAACGGCGCTGAAATCACTCTGCCAGGCATCGGCAAGCTGAAAGTCTCCGAGCGTCCTGCCCGTACCGGCCGCAACCCTTCGACTGGCGCTGCCATCGAAATCGCTGCCAAGAAAGTCGTCAAGTTCGTTCCAGCCAAAGTGCTGACCGACGCTATCAACAAGTAATTGTTGTTTTGACGAAACCGCGCCCGGCTTGCCCGGGCGCGGTTTTTTCATGCCTGTGATTTACGCTGGGCGTGCCAGGCCTGGCGTGCGGCGTCGTCATGGAAGCTCCAGGCGACCATGCGGCTCTGTTTCTGACCCTGGCCCATCTCGATGATGCGCACGGCCTTGGCGCCGGACTTCTTCAACGCGGCCTCGATGCCCGGCAGGTTGCTGGCCTTGGACACCAGGCTGGTGAACCACAGCACCCGTTCGGCGTACTGCACGCTTTCGCCAATCAACTGGGTGACAAAGCGGATTTCGCCACCTTCGCACCACAGTTCATTGTTCTGGCCACCGAAGTTCAGCACCGGCAGCTTGCGTTTGGGGTCCTGCTTGCCGAGGTTCTTCCATTTGCGCTGGCTGCCGCGGGTGGCTTCGTCGCGTGAGGCATGGAAGGGCGGGTTGCACAGGGTCAGGTCAAAGCGTTCGCCCTCCTGCAGCAGGCCGCTGAGGATGTGCGCTCGGTTGGCCTGCTGGCGCAGGGTAATGGCTTTGCCCAGGCCATTGGCCTGGACGATAGCCTTGGCCGAGGCCAGAGCCACGGGGTCGATGTCTGAACCGAGGAAGCGCCAGCGGTAGTCGCTGTGGCCCAGCAGTGGATAGATGCAGTTGGCCCCCACGCCGACGTCCAGCGCACGCACTTGGGCGCCCCTTGGGACGTCGCCAGCATTGTCATCGGCCAACAGGTCGGCGGCTACGTGGATGTAGTCGGCACGGCCAGGAATGGGCGGGCACAGGTAATCGGCTGGGATGTCCCAGTGCTGGATGCCGTACTGGGCCTTGAGCAGTGCACGGTTGAACACGCGGACGGCTTCGGGGTTGGCAAAGTCGATGCTGGGCTTGCCGTGGGGGTTGGTGATGGTGAAACGGGCCAGGTCAGGGTGGGCCTTGATAAGGCTGGGGAAGTCGTAGCGACCCTGGTGGCGGTTGCGCGGGTGCAGGGTGGGTTTGTTCGGGGTCATGGCAGTGTCCAGCCCTATACGAGCGGTGGCTTGAAGAACCTGGGGCTGCTACGCAGCCCTTTCGCGACACAAGGCCGCTCCCACAGGGTGGTGGCGCCTTGAAGGTTGGCGCCGTCCTGTGGGAGCGGCCTTGTGTCGCGAAAGGGCCGTGCAGCGGCCCCAACGGTCTCTCTAGTGATTACAGCGCTGCAATCCGCGCATGCTGCTCGGTGAAGTTGGCCAGGGCCTGTTCGGACTCGGCCAGCTTGGCGCGTTCCTTCTCGATCACCGCAGGCGGGGCCTTGTCGACGAAGGCTGCGTTGGACAGCTTGCCGCCAACACGTTGCACTTCACCTTGCAGGCGCTGGATTTCCTTGTTCAGGCGCGCCAGCTCGGCATCCTTGTCGATCAGCCCGGCCATTGGCACCAGCACTTGCAGGTCACCGACCAGGGCGGTAGCGGACAGCGGCGCTTCGTCGGCATCACCCAGTACGGTGAACGACTCGACCTTGGCCAGCTTCTTCAGCAGCGCTTCGTTTTCCTGTAGGCGGCGCTGGTCGTCGGCGTTGGCGTTCTTCAGGAACAGCGGCAGCGGCTTGCCGGGGCCGATGTTCATTTCGGCGCGGATATTACGCAGGCCGACCATCAACTCTTTCAGCCACTCGATGTCGCCTTCGGCGGCGGCGTCAATGCGCGTTTCGTTGGCCACTGGCCATGGCTGCAGCATGATGGTCTTGCCGTCGATGCCGGCCAGCGGCGCGATGCGCTGCCAGATTTCTTCGGTGATGAACGGCATGAACGGATGCGCAAGACGCAGTGCCACCTCCAGCACGCGCACCAAGGTGCGGCGGGTGCCACGGGCGCGCTCTACCGGGGCGTTTTCGTCCCACAGTACCGGTTTGGACAGCTCCAGGTACCAGTCGCAGTACTGGTTCCAGATGAACTCGTACAGCGCCTGGCTGGCCAGGTCGAAGCGGAACTGCTCCAGCTGGCGGGTTACTTCGGCTTCGGTACGCTGAAGTTGCGAGATGATCCAGCGGTCTGCCAGCGACAGCTCGTAGGCTTCGCCGTTCTGGCCGCAGTCTTCACCCTTGTCCAGCACGTAGCGGGCAGCGTTCCAGATCTTGTTGCAGAAGTTGCGGTAGCCTTCGACGCGGCCCATGTCGAACTTGATGTCGCGGCCTGTCGAGGCCAGCGAGCAGAAGGTGAAGCGCAGGGCGTCGGTGCCGTAGCTGGCAATACCTTCGGGGAACTCGGCCTTGGTCTGCTTGGCGATCTTCTCGGCAAGCTTGGGCTGCATCATGCCGCTGGTGCGTTTTTCCAGCAGGGCGTCGAGGGTGATGCCGTCGACGATGTCCAGCGGGTCCAGCACGTTGCCCTTGGACTTGGACATCTTCTGGCCCTGGCCGTCACGTACCAGGCCGTGCACGTACACGGTCTTGAACGGTACCTGCGGGGTGCCGTCTTCGTTCTTGATCAGGTGCATGGTCAGCATGATCATGCGCGCAACCCAGAAGAAGATGATGTCGAAGCCAGTCACCAGCACGTCGGTGGAGTGGAACTTCTTGAGGAATTCGGTCTGTTCCGGCCAGCCCAGGGTGGAGAATGTCCACAGGCCCGAGCTGAACCAGGTGTCGAGTACGTCGTCATCCTGACGCAGGACCACGTCGGCGCCCAGCTTGTGCTTGGCGCGCACTTCTTCCTCGTTGCGGCCAACGTAGACCTGGCCGGCCTCGTCGTACCACGCAGGAATGCGGTGGCCCCACCACAGTTGGCGGCTGATGCACCAGTCCTGGATATCGCGCATCCAGGAGAAGTACATGTTCTCGTATTGCTTGGGCACGAACTGGATACGGCCATCTTCCACGGCGGCGATGGCAGGCTCTGCCAGCGGCTTGGTGGAAACGTACCACTGGTCGGTCAGCCACGGCTCGATGACCGTGCCGGAGCGGTCGCCTTTCGGCACTTTCAGGGCGTGGTCGTCGATGCTGACCAGCAGGCCCTGGGCGTCCAGGTCGGCGACGATCTGCTTGCGCGCGACAAAGCGGTCAAGGTTGGCGTACTGGGCCGGCAGTTGGGTGTCGACCTGCTCGTTAACGCTGCCGTCGAGGTTGAAGGCCTGGGCGCTGGCCAGCACGAAGGCGTTCTTGTCGAAGATGTTCAGCAGCGGCAGGTTGTGGCGCTTGCCGACTTCGTAGTCGTTGAAGTCGTGGGCCGGGGTGATCTTTACGCAACCGGTACCGAACTCGGGGTCGCAGTAGTCATCGGCGATGATCGGGATGCGGCGGCCGACCAATGGCAGTTCGACGAATTTGCCGATCAGTGCCTGGTAGCGTTCGTCGTTCGGGTTGACGGCCACGGCAGCGTCACCCAGCAGGGTTTCCGGACGCGTGGTGGCAACTACCAGGTAGTCCTGGCCTTCGGCGGTCTTGGCGCCGTCGGCCAGCGGGTAGCGCAGGTTCCACAGGTGGCCTTTCTCGTCGTGGTTTTCCACTTCGAGGTCGGAGATGGCCGTGTGCAGCTTGGTGTCCCAGTTGACCAGGCGCTTGCCGCGGTAGATAAGGCCGTCTTCATGCAGGCGCACGAACGCTTCTTTAACCGCTTCGGAGAGGCCGTCGTCCATGGTGAAGCGCTCGCGGCTCCAGTCTACCGATGAGCCCAGGCGGCGAATCTGGCGGCTGATGTTGCCGCCGGACTGATCCTTCCATTCCCAGACTTTTTCCAGGAACTTTTCGCGGCCCAGGTCATGACGGTTCTGGCCTTTGGCTTCAAGTTGGCGCTCGACCAGCATCTGCGTGGCGATACCCGCGTGATCGGTACCCGGCTGCCACAGGGTGTCGCGGCCTTGCATGCGGCGGAAACGGATCAGGGCGTCCATGATCGCGTTGTTGAACCCGTGGCCCATGTGCAGGCTGCCGGTTACGTTCGGCGGCGGGATCATGATGGTGTAGGACTCGCCTGCACCTTGTGGAGCGAAATAGTTCTCGGACTCCCAGGTGTTGTACCAGGAAGTTTCGATTGCGTGCGGCTGGTAGGTCTTATCCATGCGCGGCGGGACCCTGTGCATTTATTCGGGAAAGCCGGGAAGTATAACCAAGCTGGGGGCCGCAGGCGACAAGCTGCTGACAACTGTCGGAACAGAGTCGCCTGCTTCGCGGGCAAGTCCGCTCTTACGGGCAAAGCGCAGGCTCAGAACCTGTGGGAGTGGGCGCGCCCGCGAAGCAGGCGACACCGTTGCCCGGGTCTACTCGGAACGCTTGATCAGCCGCTCGATCCGCGCATCCAGCCGGCGCTTGATTTCGTTCTCGATATGCGGGGTAAAGTCGTTGATCACGTCCTGCATGATCATCTGCGCTGCGGCGCGCAGCTCGCTTTCCAGGTGCAGCAGGGTGTCCTGGCGGCGGGTCTGCGGGTCGTCCTCGGGTTCGGCAGCTACAGGTTCGGCGGGCGCCGCGGGGTCGCTGGCGGCTTCGTCCAGCAGCAACGGAATCTGCTCTACCGTCTCGGTGAGCAGCGGCGGTTGCAGGTCGGCGTCGCCAAGCAGCTGACGGATCGACTCGAGGTCATCGAGCAGATGGGCGGAATCGGGCAAAGGGGAGGGCTTGTCCATCGTCGTCAAAGTCGCTGTAAGCGGTGGTCTTGCAGAGCATAGCCCTGTTCACGGTAGAAACGGAATCGCTCACGGGCTGATTGGCGGATAGCCGGCTCTTCAACAACGATTTCGGCCACCCGCTCGAACTGCCCGACAAAGCCCGGCACGCTGGCGCCGAGGTTGATCAGCAGGCCGTGGTGCTCGCCGGCGTTGTCAGCCAGGCCCAGAACCACGTCAGCATCGGCATGCACCTCGGCGAGGTCGTGGGGCACGAAGGCCTCGCCCTTGAAGCGCCACAAGCGTTGGTCCAGTTCACTGCGCTGTTCTGCATCCTGGCAGTGCAAATAGACCTGGTGGCCAAGGCGCCAGGCCTTCTCGCACAGCTTGCAGGCGAAATCGAGCCGCGCCGACAGCGAGTCGGTGGGCAGAATGTAGAAGTCGACTTTGCTCATGGTGGGAATCGCCGGCCGGTGGCGCGCAAGGCACCACCGGCTTCACGGCTTCAGGCGCCAGCGCGGTCCAGCAGGTACTGGGTCAACAGAGGTACCGGGCGGCCAGTGGCGCCCTTGTCCTTGCCGCCACTGACCCAGGCGGTGCCGGCGATGTCCATGTGCGCCCAGTTGTAGGCTTTGGCGAAGCGCGACAGGAAGCAACCCGCGGTGATCGTACCGGCCTTCGGCCCACCGATGTTGCCCATGTCGGCGAACGGGCTGTCCAGCTGCTCCTGGTATTCATCGAACAGCGGCAGCTGCCAGGCACGGTCGTCGGCGCGCTTGCCGGCATCGAGCAACTGCCCGACCAGGTCGTCGTTATTGCCCATCAGGCCGGAGGTGTGGCTGCCCAGGGCGACGATGCAGGCGCCGGTCAGGGTGGCGATGTCGATCACCGCCTGCGGCTTGAAGCGCTCGGCGTAGGTCAGGGTGTCGCACAGCACCAGGCGGCCTTCAGCGTCGGTGTTGAGGATTTCCACGGTCTGGCCGCTCATGGTGGTGACAATGTCACCTGGGCGGGTGGCGCCGCCGCTTGGCATGTTCTCGGCGCAGGCCAGCAGGCACACCAGGTTGATCGGCAGCTGCAGCTCGAGCACTGCACGCAGGGTGCCGAACACGCTGGCGGCGCCGCACATGTCGTACTTCATTTCATCCATGCCGGCGCCTGGCTTGAGGCTGATGCCGCCGGTGTCGAAGGTAATGCCTTTACCCACCAGCACGAATGGCTTGTCGGCCTTTTTGCCGCCCTGGTAATTGAGCACGATCAGGCGTGGCGGCTGGTCGCTGCCCTGGCCCACGGCGTAGAACGCGCCCATGCCCAGGTCCTTGATCTTTTTCTCGTCCAGCACTTCAACCTTGAGGGCCTTGTGCGCCTTGCCCAGTTCCTTGGCCTGTTCGGCCAGGAAGCTTGGGTGGCAAAGGTTGGGTGGCAGGTTGCCGAGGTCACGGGTGAAGGCCATGCCGCTGGCGATGGCGCTGGCATGCTTGACCGCACGCTCGACTTCGGCCTGGCCGGCTTTGTCGGCCAGCAGGGTGACCTTTTTCAGCGCGCGCGGCTCGGCTTTCTGGCTCTTGAAACGGTCGAACACATATTCGCCGTCCAGCAGGGTTTCGGCCAGCAGGCGGTACTTGCCGTAATGGGCGTCGCGGTTGCTGACTGAGATATCGTCCAGGGCCAGTACTGCGTCAGCGCCGTTCAGGCCCTTGAGTACGCCAGCGACACTGGCCACCAGTTTGCGCCAGGCGCGGTCGCCCAAGGCTTCTTCCTTGCCGCTACCCACCAGCAGCACGCGCTCGGCCTTCAGGCCCGGGAGGTTCTGTAGCAGCAGGGTCTGGCCCGGCTTGCCGGCCAGGTCGCCGCGCTTGAGCACGGCGCTGATGGCGCCTTCGCTGGCCTGGTCGACAGCCTTGGCAACAGCGCCGAGCTTGCGGTTTTCACCTACCGGAAGGACCAGTGTGGCGGTTTTTACGGATGCAGCAGCTACGCTTTTTACAACCAGTTCCATGTCAGGATCCCCGAATGATCGATACGAATGGCGCTGTGTGTTCCAGCGCTCTGGACGGGCCTGGCCGCGTCGTCGCGCACCAGCGGAAAAGCTGCCAGTTTGAGCCTGTGGCAAGCGTGCTGACAACCCCGTTGTGCACCTTCGTACGCGGCCAAGTGACAGGGGCGGTCAATCACAGGATAATGCGCGCACTTTACATGGAGGTTCGCCTTTGGCGAACCGGCATTGGTCTTGGATGTACTAAGTCATTGTTTGGCGCCATTGCATGGCAGTCCGCCCTGACAACCCAGGAGTGTCTGGTTTGATCGTCTTTCGTTATCTGTCCCGCGAGGTCCTGGTCACCTTGAGCGCCGTCAGCGCTGTGCTGTTGGTGATCATCATGAGCGGGCGCTTCATCAAGTACCTGGCCCAGGCTGCCCAGGGCGTGCTCGACCCTGGCGTGTTGTTCCTGATCATGGGCTTCCGCTTGCCAGGCTTCCTGCAACTGATCCTGCCTCTGGGGCTGTTCCTCGGCATCCTCCTGGCTTACGGGCGCCTGTACCTGGAAAGCGAGATGACCGTGCTGTCGGCCACTGGCATGAGCCAGCAGCGCCTGCTGGGCATGACCATGGCGCCGGCTGCCCTGGTTGCCCTGCTGGTGGCCTGGCTGAGCCTGAGCCTGGCCCCGCTGGGCGTGGCCCAGGTGCAGCAGATCATCAGCCAGCAGGATGCCCTGACCGAGTTCGACACCTTGGTGCCGGGCCGCTTCCAGACATTGCGTGATGGCTCGCGGGTAACCTATACCGAGCAATTGTCGGATGACCGCATCAACCTGGGCGGGGTGTTCATCTCCGAGAAGCGCTTCAACCAGGACAAGACCAAGGACCGCGCCCCCTCGGTGCTGGTCGCCGAGAAGGGCCACCAGGAAATCCAGGCCGACGGCAACCGCTACCTGGTGCTGGAAAACGGTTACCGCTACGACGGCAACCCGGGCCAGGCCGACTACCGCGCCATCAAATATGACACCTACGGCGTGCTGCTGCCCAAGCCGGAAGTCGCCGAGGAAGTGACCGAGCGCGAAGCGCTTCCCACCTCCGAACTGATCGGCAAGGAGGGCCTGCGTGAGCGCGCCGAGCTGCAATGGCGGCTGTCGCTGCCGATCCTGGTGTTCGTCGTCACCCTGCTGGCGGTGCCACTGTCGCGGGTCAACCCGCGCCAGGGCCGCTTCCTCAAGCTGCTGCCGGCAATTCTTCTGTACATGGCCTACCTGACAATGCTGATTTCCGTACGCGGCGCCCTCGAGAAGGGCAAACTGCCGATCGCCCTGGGCATGTGGTGGGTACACGGTCTGTTCCTGCTGATCGGCCTTGGCCTGATGTACTGGGAGCCGCTGCGCCTCAAACGTGCCGCCCGCCGTGCGGAGGTGGCTCATGGCTAAGCTCGATCGCTACATCGGCCAGAGCGTGCTGCTGGCCATCCTGGCGGTGCTGGGGATCATCCTCGGCCTGGCTTCGCTTTTCGCCTTCATCGATGAAATGGGCGACCTGAGTGACACCTACACGGTGATGGACGCGGGCAACTTTGTCCTGCTTACCGCACCTCGGCGGCTGTATGAAATGCTGCCAATGGCCGCCCTGATCGGTTGCCTGATCGGCCTGGGCAGTCTGGCCAGCAGCAGCGAGCTGACCATCATGCGTGCGGCTGGCGTGTCCATCGGCCGTATCGTCTGGGCGGTGATGAAGCCGATGCTGGTGCTGATGCTGGTGGGGCTGCTGATTGGCGAATATGTGGCACCGGTGACCGAGAACAAGGCCCAGGCCGACCGTTCCCTGGCCCAGGGTGGTGGTGAAGCACAGAGCTCCAAACGTGGCATGTGGCACCGCCAGGGCGAGGAGTATGTGCACATCAACGCCGTACAGCCCGATGGCCTGCTGCTGGGCGTGACCCGCTACCGCTTCGACAGCGAGCGCAAGATTGTCACCTCGAGCTTTGCCCGCCGTGCGCAGTACCAGAACGACCACTGGCTGCTCGCCGATGTGCGTACCACCTACTTCCGTGGCGACCACACCGAGGTGGTCAACGCGCCGGAGGAGCGCTGGGATGTTTCGCTTACGCCAGAACTGCTCAATACCGTGATCCTCGCGCCGGAGTCGCTTTCGATTACCGGGTTGTGGGATTACATCCACTACTTGTCTGATCAGGGCCTGAACAACTCCCGCTACTGGCTGGCGTTCTGGACCAAGGTGCTGCAGCCGATGGTAACGGCGGCCCTGGTGCTGATGGCGATCTCGTTCATCTTTGGCCCGCTGCGTTCGGTTACCCTTGGTCAGCGCGTGTTCACGGGTGTGCTGGTGGGCTTCGTGTTTCGCATTGGCCAGGACCTGCTCGGGCCTTCGAGCCAGGTATTCGGCTTCCCGCCGCTGCTGGCGGTGGTGATACCGGCGGGCATCTGTGCCTTGGCCGGTGTGTGGTTGTTGCGCCGGGCAGGGTAATAGCCAGAGCTGCACAAGAAAGCCGACCTCAGGGTCGGCTTTTTCATGGGTGTTTATCTGGCCCGGCCCGTTCGCGGGTAAACCCGCGCCTACAGGTATCGCGCAGGCATCAGGAAAGGGCCCGAACCGGCAACGCCAATCCTCTGGCTCATTTCTTCTGTTTAGGTACCCGCACCAGCTGGCTTTCCGAATAGATGTCATGCCAACCACGCTTGCGCTTGTCGATCAGCACCCAGAAAAAACCCAGCCCCAGGCACAGCCACGAGGCAATCGACACGACGAACCGCAAGAGCGCCTGCCACAGGCTGATGGCCGAGCCATCGGCATTCTGCACCCGAACGCCCCATACCTGCATACCCAGCGTCTGCCCACCGTGGGTCCAGAACTTGGCAAAGAAGCCGAACAGGGCAAACAGCAGTACCGTAGACAGCAATGGGTCGCCATCCAGTGCACCGGCCTCGGTCAGCTCGCGCATACGTGCTTCGCCGATGATCGACATCTGAATCATCTTGTAGGCGCCGGCGGTCACGATCAGCAGCGCGGTGCACAGTAGAAAGTCATAGAACATCGCTGCCAGGCGCCGGCCCAGGCCGACCGGCGGAAAATCACCCTGGGGTGTGAGCAGAGGCTTGGACATGCAGGACAGCTCCAGAAGACGAGCCTGCTATTCTACGGGCAAAAAAAAACCCCTGCACTTGGCAGGGGCTTTTCAAAGTCTGGCGCTGGATCAGACAGGTTGAACCTTGTCAGCCTGCATGCCTTTCTGGCCCTGAACTGCTTCAAAGGTAACCTTCTGGCCTTCTTTCAGGCTTTTGAAGCCGCTACCTTCGATAGCGCGGAAGTGCACGAACAGATCCGGACCGCTTTCTGGGGTGATGAAGCCGTAACCTTTTTCGTCATTGAACCACTTGACGGTACCGTTCTGACGCTCAGCCATTGTCTTATTTCCTATGAAGCTTAAATTTTGATGACAGTTTCTTTCGCACTTTTTTGTAAGCGAAAGATTACTGGGCTGGGTTGCAGGAAGTAAGAGACGTCGAACGGGTTGTAGCAAATCTCGGCTACTGGCCCAGGTCACGAACTGTTGCGACCCATGCAAACACAGTGCAGTGACTCTACGCCAACTCCCGAGCGAAAAACAAGCCCTTGGTCGTATGGAAAACTGGCCGCTTGCCGATAACCGACCGATTTGTCGGAAACGGCATGGCGCCTGGCCTGGCGCCATGTTCAAAAGTTATTGGGCAGGTTCGAAAACGAATATGTCGACGCTGCCCAAAACCTTCACAAAGCTGTTTCAGCCACGGTAGTAACGTGGTGCCACGAAAGGCATTTTGCTGACTTTCAAGGCCACCTTCTTTCCACGCACCACGGCAAACAGCTCGGTGTCGAGTGCAGCATGTTCACTATCGATATAACCCATTGCGACAGGTGCGGCGAGTGTCGGGCCAAAGCCCCCGCTGCACACTTTACCTACCGCTTTATCGTTTGCGTCGACAATGTCCGCACCTTCACGAACAGGCGTACGCTCCTGCGGCAACAGGCCGACACGTTTGCGCGCAACACCATCGCGCACGTGGGCGAAGATCGTCTCGGCACCCGGGAAGCCGGCAGCCCGTGCACCCTCGGCACGGCGCACCTTGGAAATTGCCCACAGCAGGCTGGCTTCGATCGGCGTAGTCTCGCTGTTCATGTCGTGGCCATACAGGCACAGGCCAGCTTCCAGGCGCAGCGAGTCGCGTGCGCCCAAGCCGATCGGCTGTACTTCCGGCTCGGCCAGCAGGCGGCGAGCCAGGGCGTCGGCAGCGTTGACCGGTACCGAGATCTCGTAGCCGTCTTCGCCGGTGTAGCCCGAGCGGCTGACGAAGCAGTCCACACCCAGCAGTGTTACTCGGCGGAACTGCATGAAGGTCATGCCGGCCACTTCTGGAGCCAGGCGTTCCAGCACCTTGACTGCAGCCGGGCCTTGCAGGGCGAGCAGGGCACGCTCCTCGAACAGCGGCTGCACCTCGCAACGGTTGCCAATGTGGGATTGCAGGTGAGCCAGGTCCTGCTCCTTGCAGGCGGCGTTGACTACCAGGAACAGGGTGTCCTCGCCCAGGTTGGCCACCATCAGGTCGTCGAGAATGCCGCCTTGCTCATTGGTGAACATGGCATAACGCTGCATGCCCACCGGCAGGTCGATGATGTCCACCGGTACCAGGCTTTCCAGCGCCTTGGCGGCGTCAGCGCCACGCAGAACGATCTGGCCCATGTGCGAGACGTCGAACAGGCCGGCCTGCTCGCGGGTGTGCAGGTGTTCCTTGAGCACGCCCAGCGGGTACTGCACCGGCATGTCGTAGCCGGCGAACGGCACCATGCGTGCACCCAGTTCCAGGTGCAAGGCATGCAGTGGGGTCTTGAGCAGTGTTTCGGACATCGATGACTCCTTGCTGTCATTGTTGGGTCAACATTCGATGATGTTGACGGCCAGGCCGCCACGGGCGGTCTCTTTGTATTTGCTTTTCATATCGGCGCCAGTCTGGCGCATGGTGCGGATGACCTTGTCCAGCGACACGTAGTGCTGGCCGTCGCCGCGCAGGGCCATGCGTACCGCGTTGATGGCCTTCACCGAGCCCATCGCATTGCGCTCGATACAGGGCACCTGTACGAGGCCGCCGATCGGGTCGCAGGTCAGGCCCAGGTTGTGTTCCATGCCTATTTCGGCTGCGTTCTCCACCTGCTGCACGCTGCCGCCCATCACCTCGCACAGCGCCCCGGCGGCCATCGAGCAGGCGACGCCGACCTCGCCCTGGCAGCCCACTTCGGCGCCGGAGATGGAGGCGTTTTCCTTGTACAGGATACCGATGGCTGCGGCGGTGAGCAGAAAGCGCACCACCCCATCCTCGCTGGCCCCCGGGACGAAGCGCATGTAGTAGTGAAGGACTGCCGGGACGATGCCCGCTGCGCCGTTGGTAGGGGCGGTGACCACACGACCGCCGTAGGCGTTTTCCTCATTCACCGCCAAGGCGTAGAGGTTGACCCAGTCGAGCACAGACAGGGCGTCACGCAGGCTGGCTTCCGGGTGGCCGCTCAGTTGGCGGTACAGGGCCGGCGCGCGGCGTTTGACCTTGAGCCCTCCCGGTAATATGCCCTCATGCTGGCAACCTGCCGCGACGCAATCTTGCATCACCTGCCAGATGCGCAGCAGCCCGGCCCGGGTTTCTGCTTCTGGGCGCCAGGCGGACTCGTTGGCCAGCATCACCTGGCTCACCGACAGGTCATGCGCGGTGCAGTGGCCGAGGAGCGCCTTGGCGGTCTTGAACGGATAGGCCAGCACCGTGGTGTCCTCGACGATGCGGTCGTGGCCGGCAGCGTCCTCGTCGACCACGAAACCACCACCTACCGAGTAGTACTCGCGGCTTCGGATTTGCAGGCCTGCGTCGTCGAACGCGCGGAAGATCATGCCGTTGGGGTGGTAGTCCAACGGCTTGCGGATCATCGCCAGGTGCTGCTTTTCGATGAACGCAATGCTGTGCTCGCCCAGCAGGTTGATACGTCCGCTGTCGCGGATGACCTGCAGGCGGGCGGGAATGCTGTCGGTGTCGATAATGTCCGGGTGTTCGCCTTCAAGGCCCAGCAGCACGGCTTTGTCACTGCCGTGGCCTTTGCCTGTGGCGCCCAGTGAGCCATACAGCTCGGCTTTGACGCTGGCGGTGCGGGCCAGCAGGCCGTCACGGCGCAGCCCTTCGGCAAACCGCGCAGCGGCGCGCATCGGGCCGACCGTGTGGGAGCTGGAGGGGCCGATGCCGATCTTGAACAGGTCGAAGACGCTCAGTGACATGTTGACCTCCTGCCAGTTTGTTGGGCGGACGTTGAGCCCTGTAGGCGCGGGTTTATCCGCGAATGCGGTGGTATTGCCACCCTCGCATTCGCGGGTAGACCCGCGCCTACACAGAGCCCGCCACCCAAGCCAGGTGGCGGGGAGGGGCTATCAGGCGTCCTGATAGCTCTCGATCGACGGGCAGGCGCACACCAGGTTGCGGTCGCCGAACACGTTGTCGACCCGGCCCACCGGCGGCCAGTACTTGCCTTCCACCAGGCTCGCCAGGGGGTATACCGCCTGCTCGCGGCTGTAGCCATGGGTCCATTCGCCAACCAGCTCAGCCGCAGTGTGCGGTGCGTTTTTCAGCGGGTTGTCGTCCTTGTCCAGGCTACCGTTCTCCACCGCGCGGATTTCTTCGCGGATCTGGATCATTGCGTTGCAGAAGCGGTCCAGTTCTTCTTTGGACTCGCTTTCGGTCGGTTCGATCATCAGCGTGCCAGCCACCGGGAAGGACATGGTCGGGGCGTGGAAGCCAAAGTCGATCAACCGCTTGGCCACGTCGTCGACACTGATGCCGCTGGTGTCCTTCAGTGGGCGCAGGTCGAGAATGCACTCGTGAGCCACCAGGCCGTTACCGCCGGTATACAGAACAGGATAGTGCTCTTCCAGGCGGCGGGCGATGTAGTTGGCGTTGAGGATTGCCATCTGCGAGGCACGTTTGAGGCCGGCACCGCCCATCATGCGGATATACATCCATGTGATTGGCAGGATGCTGGCGCTACCGAACGGCGCAGCGCATACCGCGCCCTGGGTGTTTTCCAGCTGTGCATGGCCTGGCAGGAACGGCGCCAAGTGCGACTTGACGCCAATCGGGCCAACACCCGGGCCACCACCACCGTGCGGGATGCAGAAGGTCTTGTGCAGGTTCAGGTGGGAAACGTCGCCGCCGAACTTGCCTGGCGCGCACAGTCCGACCATGGCGTTCATGTTGGCGCCATCGATATACACCTGGCCACCGTTGTCGTGGATGATCGCGCAGATTTCGCCGATCGCTTCCTCGAACACGCCGTGGGTCGACGGGTAGGTGATCATGATTGCAGCCAGGCGCTCGCGGTGCTCGATGGCTTTGGCGCGCAGGTCCTCGACATCGACGTTGCCACGGGCGTCACAGGCGGTAACCACGACACGCATGCCAGCCATGTGTGCGGTGGCCGGGTTGGTGCCATGGGCCGACGACGGGATCAGGCAGATATCGCGGTGGCCTTCACCACGGCTGCGGTGGTAGGCGCGGATCGCCAACAGCCCGGCGTATTCGCCCTGCGAGCCGGCGTTGGGCTGCAGCGACACGGCATCATAGCCAGTGGCCGCGCACAGCATGGCCTCCAGTTCGGTGGTCATCTGCAGGTAGCCCTGGCTCTGCTCGGCCGGGGCGAACGGGTGCAGGTTGCCGAACTCGGCCCAGGTGACCGGGATCATTTCGCTGGCGGCGTTCAGCTTCATGGTGCACGAGCCCAGCGGGATCATGCTGCGGTCCAGCGCCAGGTCCTTGTCGGCCAGGCGGCGCAGGTAGCGCATCAGCTCGGTTTCGCTGTGGTAGCGGTTGAACACCGGGTGTTCGAGGATGGCCGACTGGCGCAGCAGGGCGGCAGGCAGCAGGGAACCGGTGCTGGCGGCCAGTGCGGTGAAGTCAGGCTGTGCCTGCTCGCCACCCAACAGCTGCCACAGCGATTCGACGTCAGCCTGAGTGCTGGTTTCGTCCAGAGACAGGCCCACATGGGCGGCATCGATCTGGCGCAGGTTGATGCCCTGGGCGCGTGCCTTGTCATGCAGGCTGGCGGTGGCAGTGCCGGTGGCCAGGGTCAGGGTATCGAAGGCGCTGGCGCCCACCACTTGTACGCCCAGCGCCTTCAGGCCGGCGGCGAGGATCGCGGTCAGGGCATGGGTGCGCTCGGCAATGCGCTTGAGGCCGGCAGGGCCGTGGTACACGGCGAACATGCTGGCGATGTTGGCCAGCAGCACCTGGGCGGTGCAGATGTTGCTGGTGGCCTTTTCGCGGCGGATGTGTTGCTCGCGGGTCTGCATGGCCAGACGCAGGGCGGTTTTGCCGAAGCGGTCAATCGACACGCCGACCAAGCGGCCAGGCATGTCGCGCTTGAACGCGTCGCGGGTGGCGAAGTAAGCCGCGTGCGGGCCACCGAAGCCCAGTGGCACGCCGAAGCGCTGGGCGCTGCCGATGGCTACATCGGCGTCGAATTCGCCCGGTGGGGTCAGCAGGGTCAGGGCCAGCAGGTCTGCCGCTACGGCGACCAGGGCGTTGGCCGCGTGGAAGCGCTGCACGACCTCGCGGTAGTCGAACACTTCACCGTTGCTGCCCGGGTATTGCAGCAGGGCCCCGAAGAAGGTGCTGACATCGCCCAGCTCGCGTTCGTCGCCAACCACAACCTCGATACCCAGCGGCTCGGCACGGGTGCGCAGCACGTCGAGGGTTTGCGGGTGACAGTGCACGGAGGCGAAGAAGGCATGGCTGGACTTGTTCTTCGACAGGCGCTTGCAGAAGGTCATGGCCTCGGCCGCAGCCGTGGCTTCGTCGAGCAAGGAGGCGTTGGCGATCGGCAGGCCGGTGAGGTCGCTGATCAGGGTCTGGAAGTTCAGCAGTGCTTCCAGGCGGCCTTGGGAAATTTCTGGCTGATACGGGGTGTAGGCGGTATACCAGGCCGGGTTTTCCAGCAGGTTGCGCAGGATCGGTGCCGGAGTGTGGGTGTTGTAGTAGCCCTGGCCGATGTAGCTTTTGAACAGCTGGTTCTTGCCAGCGATGGCCTTGAGCGCAGCGAGCGCGTCGGCCTCGCTCTGGCCGTCGTGCGAGCCAAGCACGCTGGTGCCTTTGATGCTGTCGGGGATGACCGCAGCGGTCATGGCGTCCAGCGAGTCGAAGCCCAGTGCAGTGAGCATGGCCTGTTCGTCAGCGGCGCGCGGGCCTATGTGACGGGCGATGAATTCGTTGGCGGTGCCGAGGTTGATGGTCATGGCGGGATTCCTCAGGCGTCGTCGTTGGCTTTGAGCAGGCGGTCGTAGGCGTCCTGATCGAGCAGAGCGGTTACGGCTTCTGCATCGGCAGGGATGAAGCGGAAGAACCAGCCTTCGCCCATCGGGTCTTCGTTGACCAGTTCCGGGCTGTCTTCAAGCTGGCCGTTGACCTCGACCACTTCACCCGTCAGTGGCATGTACACGCCGCTGGCGGCCTTGACCGATTCGACGGTGGACGCTTCGCTGCCTTTCTCATACTGCTGCAACTCTGGCAGTTGCACGAAAACCACGTCGCCCAGGGCATTCTGGGCGTAGGCGGTGATGCCCACGGTGACGCTGCCATCGGCTTCGACGCGCAGCCATTCGTGATCTTCAGTGAAACGCAACTCGCTCATGGGGAATCCTCGGGAAGCAGGGCGTTGGGGGGGCGCGGTGGCGCCGCGCTCTTAGGGTAGGATTCCCTTAGCAATAATGCGGCCAACCTATAAAACTTCTTATTTATCAATAGATTACGTAATTAGGTGGAGAAGCCGTATTTTTCGTATGGAATGATATCGTTACAGGTGCTCATGGGAGGAAAAGGGTTTGAGCATCAAACCCTTGTGCACCCACGTCGAGGAGGGTGTGTATCTTTTTCGTTACGACGTATTGAAAACGATACATGTGGTGCCCGACAGGCCTGGTGCCAATGGCCTCCGGTCATCTCACTTTCAGCAAATGATCCAGCGAAAACGCGCCGGCGCCACGTGCGACCAGGAGCAGCAAGAGCCCTGCCCAGGTCAGGTGGGTAGGCCACGCATCGGGGTAGACGAACACTTCGATCACCAACGTCATGCCCAGCAGTGCCAGCGCTGATAGCCGGGTCATCAGCCCGAGCACCAGCAATAGCGGGAACAAGTGCTCAGCGTAGGCGGCCAGGTGCGCTGCAAGCCAGGGCGAGAGTAGCGGCAGCGCGTACTCGGTGCGGAACAGCTCATAGGTGCCGGGTGTGAGGGTAAGTAAACCTTCCACTTTGGTGCGCCCGGAAAGAAAGAATACCGAGGCGATCCCTAACCGGGCGACTATGCACAATAAGTCATCGCTCAAACGGTGCTCGAGGCTCTGTGCAATGTGGTTCCAGGCGCGCCGCAGGCTGCTGGCCAGGGGCGTGAAGTCGGCACTAGCCATGATGGTGTTCTCCTGTGAAGGCAAGTGGGCGAAAAGCCTGGGCTGTCATCAGGCGCCCGAGCATCTCGGTGAAATCCAGGTCGGTTTCAGCGTGTCGCGCCAGTTCCGAGGCCTGCATCAGCGACTGTCCGGCCGCACAGGCCTTGAGAAACGCATGGCCACCTTTCCCCAGCGGCTGATGGCATACGCCATCAGCGGTGCCGACAAACAGCACCCCTTCGCCCACCCATGGCTGGTCATGGGGCCAGGCAACCTGCTCGCGGGCGCAGCGCCACAGGGTGTACACAGGATGCGCTTCGCACCAGTACCAGCGAGCACTGGCACGGGGGGGCAAGCAACCGTGATCAAGATCGCTGGGGGTCATGCCTGCCAGTTCGACAAGGTTCAGGCACGTTTCGTACGGCGCGCTGAAGGCTTCTGTCCAATGCAGGTCCAGGCGGGCGACATCCGCCAGATACGGCACAGCGTGCTGTGACTGAATGTCTTCGAGGAAATCCGGGAAGGTTGCGCCATAGCAGATCAGCCGGGGATCACTGGGGGGGAATTGCCGCGCGTAAACTGCCGCGGTCTCATCCATCCAGGCGCGCCCGACGAGTGTGCACACGCTCGGAAAGTTTGCGCGCAGCGCATCCACGCAGCCGGCCAGCACCGTGTTGCGATAAACCGCGAACGCCGCCTGTTCGGTCACTCCTGAAAGCTCGGGAGCAGGACGGGAATAGAGCGCCTCGATGAACGCTTGCTGGAACTGACCAAGGGAAAGGTTCATGGCAATACACCTGGGCAAGTCATGATCGAGTGTGCGATGGACCGTTCAGCAAGCAGTTCGGTGAACGGGGGAAGCTTGTCGTCACGTTCAATGAGGGTCGGGCGCGGACCGACACGGGAAACCAGTTTGCGGTACAGCGCCCATACAGGCTCGGCCACCCGCGCATCATGAGAGTCGATCAGCAGGATGCCTTGGTCATCGTCGCTGTGCCCGGCCAGATGAACTTCTGTGATGGCTTGCGCTGGAAAGCGATCCAGGTAGGCAGTTGCCGAGAACCCCAGATTGTGAGCGCTCACGTAGACGTTGTTGATGTCCAGCAACAGACCACAACCGGTGCGACGTGTCAGTTCGCCAAGAAAGTCGATCTCGTCCCAGTCATGGCCCTGCAGCTGCAAATAATGACTGGGGTTTTCGATGGATATCCGTCGGCCCAATACCTCCTGGCATCGCTGGATGTTTTCAGCGATGCGCTGCAGAGCTTCGTTGCTGCGCGGAAATGGCAGCAGGTCTGGATGGTAGTGCCCCTGCCAGGTTGACCAGGCCAGGTGCTCTGATACCAGTACCGGTTCGGTCTGATCGCACAGTGCGCGCAGACGTTGCAGATGGTCCTGATCGGGGGCCGCGTCAGCCGCAAGCGAAAGTGCCACACCATGCAATGAGACCGGGTGCCGCTCTGCGATTCGGTTCAGCCAGGCAAGGCGAGGGCCACCGACCATGTAGTTCTCCGGGTGAACTTCAAACCAGAGCCCTTCGAGATTGCACGCCAGCGCCTGGTCGTAGTGCTCGGCCTTCAGGCTGACTCCGGCGCCCATTCGTGCGTCTGCGTTCATGGTCGGTTTCCCCTGATCAAGACTTGATAGGTGTCAGCGAGCCCATGCCGGCGGGTGTCTTGATCGATGTGCAGGTGCCGGCGGGGACGTTTTTCCAGTGCATGCCGTCGTAGTCCTTCTTCGCACTGCCGGCGCAGCTGGTGCCGGCGCCGGCCTTGCAATCGTTCTTTCCTGCCATGGCGACGCCGTAGCATTTTTCCATGGCAGCGCCATTGCCGGCGGGTTGCGTGCTGTCGGCCGCCATGGCGGCGCCTGCAAGCGTGGCAAGCGCGAGCGCTGCGGTGGTGAGGGCGAGGGTTTTCATGGTCAATCTCCTGAGAGTGTGGCCGTGGTGTATACCGGCGGCTCATGGAGTAATTCGTGCCTTGCGTAAAACGGGTTACAGCCTTGGAAGAAATTTTTCAGGGCGTGTCTTCACGACCTGATGTTGAAGCCAAGGGCATGGCATATTTGCAGCACCTGCGTGCCACACGCCGGGAGCGGATGAATCAAGTCAATTGTATTCAGGGTGTAACCCAGGCGACCCATGCAGCGAACTAACTCACAGGATGAGCTCGAGGCTCGCGAGGCCCGGTTGAAAGCACTGTTGCTTCGGGGGCTGACAGGCGACCAGCTGGCCTATCAGGATTTTCTTGGCACGCTTGCGCTGCATGTGCGTGCGTTTCTGCGCAGCCGTCTGAGCAGGCGCCCGGCCGAGATAGAGGACATGGTGCAGGATGTGCTGCTGGCGGTGCATAACGCGCGCCACACTTACCAGCCGCAGCAGCCTTTGACTGCCTGGGTGCAGGCGATCGCCCGTTATAAGCTGGCGGATCATCTGCGAAGTGTTTCACGTCGCGACGCCCGGCATGATGTGCTGGACGATGATGCGCAACTGTTTGCCGTCTCGGAGGTTGAATCAGCCGAGGCCAGCCGAGACCTGACCAAGCTGCTCAAGCAACTGCCAGAGCGGCAACGACTGCCGATTGTTCATGTCAAGTTGGAGGGGTTGTCTGTCGAAGAGACGGCACAACTTACCGGGCTTTCCAGTTCAGCGGTAAAGGTTGGGATACATCGAGGTCTGAAAGCGCTATCCAGGCTGATTGGAGGAGCCAACAACCATGAAGACTGACGATTTGATTGCCTTGCTGGCCGCAGGCGAAGGGCCAGTGCCGCGCTACGCCGTTGGCAGGCGGATGGCAGTGGCTGTGCTGGGCGGGCTGACCGCAGCACTGCTGCTGACTATTACCCTTTACGGTGTACGCAGTGATATCACAGAGGTCGCACAAACCCCGTTGTTCTGGGGCAAAGTCGCCTTTCCAACCAGCTTGGCGTTGATCGGGCTGTGGTTGACGAGCCGCTTGGCCAGGCCAGGAGGGAAGGGCGCTGCAGGCTGGAAGATGCTTGGCTTGCCACTGCTGCTGGTCTGGTGCGGGGCGGCGGTGAGTATCGCCGGGGCGCCTGTGGAGGCACGCGCCGACCTGTTGTTCGGGCGCACATGGCGTACCTGCGCACTGAATATCGCGTTGCTGTCGGTGCCGGCCTTTGTCACCGTGTTCTGGGCGCTGAAAGGCCTGGCGCCCACCCGGTTACGGCTGGCAGGTGCTGCCGGTGGCCTGCTGGCGGGCTCGAGCGCAACGGTGGCCTACTGCCTGCATTGTCCGGAAATGGGCGTGCCGTTCTGGGGTGTGTGGTATGTCCTCGGCATGCTCGTGCCGACGGTGTTCGGTGCCTGGTGGGGCCCCCGCATGCTGCGTTGGTAGGCTGCACCGGCAGGCCCCACACAACTCAGAACGACGTGCTGATTGCCTGCCCTGGCTTCACAGGTTCGTGACCTCGCTTAACCCGCAACAAACCAGGGCAATGCCAGGTACAGCTTGATCACGATGACATTGATGATGTCGATGAAGAACGCCCCCACCATCGGCACCACCAGGAAGGCAAGGTGCGAGGCACCAAAGCGTTGTGTCACCGCTTGCATGTTGGCGATGGCTGTCGGTGTTGCACCCAGGCCGAAGCCACAGTGGCCGGCAGCCAGGACTGCTGCATCGTAGTTGCGCCCCATTACCTTGAACGTCACGAAGATTGCGAACAGCGCCATGACCAGTGTCTGCGCGGCCAACAAGGTAAAGAAGGGTAACGCCAGGGCTGCCAGGTCCCACAACTTGAGCGACATCAAGGCAATGGCCAGGAACAGGGACAAACTCACATTGCCCAGTACCGACACTTCCCGTTCGAATACTTTGTAAACGCCTAAAGCCCGAAGCCCATTGCGCAACACTACACCGACGAAGAGTACGCAAACGAAGGTCGGCAGTTCGAATGCTGTGCCTTTCAACAAGCCATTAAGTAATGTGCCCGTCAGTAAGCTGACAGCAATAAGTGCCAAGGTTTCTATAAATGAAAACGATGTGATCAAGCGCTCTCTGTCTGGTTGTTCAAAGCCCTTGGGTAACTGCGGTGCCTCTTCTTGCACGCCAGGTGTTTCGACCCGTTTGATCAGCAACCGGGCGACTGGGCCACCAATCAAACCGCCCAACACCAGGCCGAAAGTGGCAGAGGCCATTGCCAGTTCCGAAGCCGAAGCCAGGCCGAACCGCTCAGTGAAGGTCGCGCCCCAGGCTGCGCCTGTACCGTGGCCACCCGACAAGCTGATCGAACCGGCCAGCAGGCCCATCAGCGGGTCGAGCCCCAGTGCTGTTGCCAGGCCGATGCCCATGGCGTTCTGAACCATTAGCAAACCCGTCACAACCAGAAGGAATACGGCGACCACGCGTCCACCCTTCTTCAGGCTTGCGAAGTCTGCACTCAAGCCGATGGTAGCGAAGAATGCCAGCATCAATGGTGTTTGCAACGAGGTATCGAATTGGACGTGTACATCGAAACTGCGCAATGCCAGGAGTAACAGGGCAACGACCAGGCCGCCTGCAACAGGCTCCGGGATATTGTATGCGCGCAGGAAACCAATGCGTGCAACCAGGCCGCGTCCCAGTAGCAGTACCAACGAGGCGGCTACCAGTGTCCCGTAAAAATCGAGTTCGAACATCAGGGTACTCTTCGTTCAGGGTGACAAGCAAAATTGCAATGTCGCCATTCTACGGGGAGCACTCCAGTCACATGTGGCTGAGCGGCTAGGAAAAGTCCGATTCAATTATGGGTTTTGACCACAGCCGTCATGGTTTCCCGGGTATTCCATATTTACGCAGCCTCTGCGCGATAGCCGTGTGCGAAGTTTGCAAGCGCCCGGCCAGTTGCCGTGTTGACGGGTAGCTGGCATACAAGCGCTGTAACAGCTCGCGCTCGAAATCACCTACAGCCTGTTCCAGGCTGGCCACTTCGCCATCTTGCCCGCGTGCCACCGAGGTGCCGGCGATGTCCAGGTCGCCGATATCCACCAGGTTGCCCTCGCAGATAGCCGCAGCGCGAAAGATCACGTTCTGCAATTGGCGCACATTGCCCGGCCAAGGGTTGGCCAGCAGTGCCGAATGGGTGGAGGGGGTCAGCCGACAGGCTGGGCGCTGGATCTGTGTGCACGCCTGCTGCATGAAGAAGTGCGCCAGCATCAGGATGTCCTGGCCACGGTCGCGAAGCGGCGGTACCTCCAGGTTAAGCACGTTCAGGCGGTAGAACAGGTCTTCGCGAAAGCTGCCTTCGGCGACCATGCGCTCCAGATCGCGGTGGGTGGCGCTGATGATGCGCACATCCACCTTCACTTCACGGTCGCCACCACACCCGGCGGAAGCTGCCATCGCTGAGAAAACGCAGCAGCTTGGCCTGCAGGTAGGGCGACATTTCACCAATTTCATCGAGAAACACGGTGCCCTGGTTGGCCAGTTCCATCAGCCCAGGCTTGCCACCGCGTTGCGCGCCGGTAAAGGCTCCGGGCGCGTAGCCGAACAGCTCGCTTTCGGCCAGGCTCTCGGGCAGCGCGGCGCAGTTCAGCGCCAGGAACGGGGCCGCATGGCGGCTGCTGACGGCATGGCAGGCGCGGGCTACCAGTTCTTTGCCGGTGCCGGTCTCGCCATGCACCAGCAGCGGCGCATCGAGCGCAGCCACGCGTAAGGCGCGGGCCTTGAGGGTGCGGATGGCCGGCGACTCGCCAAGCAAGGCATCGAAGCCTTCGGCGTGGTCGTGGTGCAAGGCCGACAGGCGTTCGCCCATGCGCGAGGGGGGGTACAGCGTCAGCAGGCCACCGGCGTTGGTAATCGGCATGGCGTCCAGCAGCAGGCTATGGCCATTGAGCTGCATCTCGCGCATGGGCAGGTGGAAGTTGTTGTCCAGCAGTGCTTGCAGCAGCGCGGGGTCGCCAAACAGCTCACCCACAGAGCGCCCGGCAGATTCGCGGCCGCACAGTTCGATCAGCGCCGGGTTGGCCAACAGCACCAGGCCTGCGCTGTCCACCGCCAGCACCGGGTCGCTCATGGCGGCCAGCAGGGCATCGAGCTGCAGGTGGCGGCGCTGGCCGGGGAGGATGTCGACCACGTCCACCGATTGCACGCCGTGTACTTCGAACAGCGCGTCGTGCAGTTCTTCAAGTACGGCGGGGCTGAGGGTGGGGGCGTCGATGTAGACGTTCGGCGGGACCATCTCCACGGCGTCCAGGTTGAGGTTGCGGGCACCGAGCAGGGCGAGGACTTCCTGGGTGATGCCGACGCGGTCGATGAAGCTGACGTGGATGCGCATGGGGTTCGAACAGTTGGCAACGGAGGCCGCCAGTATGCCCTGAGACGGGGTTCAGGCCCAAGGTCGGCGGTGGCGCATTCGCGGGCGCGCCCGCTCCCACTGCCACAGGGTTGCTGCTGTCCATGCGGGGGCGGGCTTGCTCGCGAAAAGGGTCACTCCAGATGTTCAGGTTTGATCGGGTCGCCCGATTTCACGTCGAGCTTTTCGCGGATGTCTGCAAACATATGGTCATAGAGCTTGTGCGGCGAACTCAGGGTCTCGAATTTCTTCGGCGGCGCCAGATACGACTGCGCCTTGCGGGTCAGTAACATGAGGAAGCTGGGCAAGGCCTGGTCCTTGGCCAGGAAGAACTTTTCTTCCACCGTTTTGCCTTCGATGCTGCCATGCATGTGGAACTGAATGCCTCTGCCTTCCTTGGGGTCCGACACAGCTTCGTACTCGATGTTCAGGTCATAGCTGTGGTCGGCGTTGTTCAGCGCAGAGCGCTCGATGTGTACATGACCGGGCTGATACTGGGCCATGGCTATCTCCTTTGGAAGGTCGAAAATGGCGGGCCGCGTAAGCCCGCCGACTGCATTCAACGGTAGCTGATCCCCGGCTTCTCGGTGGAAACCCGAGTGCCGGCTTTGCCTTTGACGATGCCTTCGATGTTCTCCAGCGAACTGATCACCGCCACCTTGCCGGTGTTGCGGGCAAAGTCGCAGGCGGCCTGCACCTTAGGCCCCATGGAGCCGGCGGCAAACCCCAGCGTTTCCAACGCGTCCGGGTGGGCCTGGGCGATGGCCTTCTGCGTCGGCTTGCCCCAGTCAATGTAGGCTGCATCGACGTCGGTGGCGATAATCAGAAGGTCGGCTTCCAATTGCTCGGCCAGCAGCGCCGAGCACAGGTCTTTGTCGATCACCGCCTCGATGCCTTTGAGCTTGCGGTTTTCATCGTACATGGTGGGGATGCCGCCACCGCCTGCGCAAATCACGATGCTGCTTTTTTCCAGCAGCCACTTGATCGGGCGAATTTCGAAGATGCGCTTGGGTTTCGGGCTGGCTACCACGCGGCGGTACTTGTCGCCGTCGGCCTTGACCACCCAGCCCTTTTCCTTGGCCAGGCGCTCGGCCTCTTCCTTGCTGTAGACCGGGCCGATGAACTTGGTCGGGTCCTTGAAGGCAGGGTCGTTGGCGTCCACTTCCACTTGGGTGAGCAAGGTGGCGAATGGCACCTCGAAGGCCAGCAGGTTACCCAGTTCCTGTTCGATCATGTAACCGATCATGCCCTCGGTCTCGGCACCCAGCACGTCCAGCGGGTAGGCCTCGTCTGGCTTGTACGACAGGGCCTGAAGCGACAGCAGACCCACTTGCGGGCCGTTGCCGTGGGCGATGACCAGCTCGTTGCCAGGGTGAATCTTGGCGATCTGTTCGGTGGCGGTGCGGATATTGGCGCGCTGGTTGTCAGCGGTCATGGGCTCGCCGCGACGAAGCAGGGCGTTGCCGCCCAATGCAACAACGATACGCATGGTAATGTCCTTTGGTGAAAGAGGGGACGCTGCTCTCGGACCGTACCGCTCCCAGTTGTAGGAGCGGGTTTACCCGCGAATGCGTCAGCCCAGGTAAAGCTGTTGGAGCTGCCGACGCCTTCGCGGGTGAACCCGCTCCTACACACACACACACAAGGGCGGGGTGGCCGCGCTATCGAGACAGCCCTTACAGATCAGCCAGGGTCGATACCAGGATCGCCTTGATCGTGTGCATGCGGTTTTCCGCCTGCTCGAAGGCGATGCACGCTGGCGACTCGAACACGTCATCGGTCACTTCGATGCCGTTGGCCAGGTCCGGGTATTGTTCGGCGATCTGCTTGCCTACCTTGGTTTCGGAGTTGTGGAATGCCGGCAGGCAGTGCATGAACTTGGTCCGCGGGTTACCGGTGGACTTCATCAGTTCGGCATTCACCTGATAAGGCTTGAGCTGCTTGATGCGCTCACCCCAGGCTTCGATCGGCTCGCCCATCGATACCCACACGTCGGTATGGACAAAGTCGACACCCTTGACCGCGGCTTTCGGGTCTTCGGTGAGGGTAATGCGTGCGCCGCTTTCTTCAGCGTACTGCTTGCAGCGCTCGACCAGGTCGTCGTGTGGCCACAGTGCCTTGGGCGCGGCGATGCGCACATCCATGCCCAGCTTGGCACCGATCAGCAGCAGCGAGTTGCCCATGTTGTTGCGGGCATCGCCCAGGTAGGCGTAGCTGATGTCGTGCAGCGGCTTGTCGCTGTTCTCACGCATGGTCAGCACGTCGGCGATCATCTGGGTGGGGTGATATTCGTCGGTCAGGCCGTTGAACACCGGTACGCCGGCGAACTTGGCCAGCTCTTCGACGATTTCCTGCTTGAAGCCACGGTACTCGATGGCGTCATACATGCGCCCGAGCACTCGGGCGGTGTCCTTCATGCTTTCCTTGTGGCCGATCTGCGAGGAGTTGGGGTCGATGTAGGTGACGTTGGCGCCTTGGTCATAGGCTGCGACTTCGAAGGCACAACGGGTACGGGTGGAGGTTTTTTCGAAGATCAGGGCGATGTTGTTGCCCTTCAGGTGCTGCTGCTCGGTGCCCGTGTACTTGGCGCGCTTGAGGTCGCGGGACAGGTCCAGCAGATAGCGCAACTCACGGGTGGTGTGGTGTTCCAGGCTGAGCAAGTTGCGGTTGTGAATGTTGAACGCCATGACAGTTTCTCCTTGAGTTCGGTGATGTCCCGGCCGCCACTTCATGGGTGCGGCCGGGCGTAATGGTCGTTAGTAGTCGATCGGGTCGCGCACGATAGGGCAGGTCATGCAGTGGCCGCCGCCACGGCCCCGGCCCAGTTCGCCGGCGCTGATGGTGATGACCTCGATGCCAGCCTTGCGCAGCAGGGTGTTGGTGTAGGTGTTGCGGTCGTAGCCAATGACCACGCCCGGCTCGATGGCCACCACGTTGTTACCGTCATCCCACTGTTCGCGTTCGGCGGCGAAGCTGTTGCCGCCGGTCTCGACCACGCGCAGCTTGACACCCAGTTGCTCGCCCACCACTTCGATGAACGACTTGTTGATGCGGCGTACATCCATTCCGTAAGGCTTGCTTTCGTCCGGGCGGATGATGAATGGCACAATCTCTTTCACCACTTCCGGGAAGACCGTGACCAGGTCGCGGTCGCAGAAGCTGAAGACAGTGTCCAGGTGCATGGCGGCGCGGGACTTTGGCAGGCCGGCGACGATCACTTCCTTGACGGCGCCCTTGGCAAACAGGTTTTGCGCGAGCTGGCCGATGGCCTGGCGCGAGGTGCGCTCACCCATGCCGATGAGCACGATGCCATTGCCGATCGGCATCACATCACCGCCTTCGAGCGTGGCATTGCCATGGTCCTTGTCCGGGTCGCCATACCACACCTGGAAGTCGGCCTCGGTGAACGCCTTGTGGAACTTGTAGATGGCGGTGGTCAACAGGGTTTCCTGGCGACGCGCCGGCCAGTACATCGGGTTCAACGTCACGCCGCCGTAGATCCAGCAGGTGGTGTCGCGGGTGAACTGGGTGTTGGGCAGGGGTGGCAGGATGAAGCTGGAGTGGCCCAGGTAGTCGTTGTACATCTTCACGACTTCGGCGCCTTCGCTCTGCGGCAGGTCCTGGCCTGCCACGCCGCCGATCAGGAATTCGGCCAGGTGGCGTGGCTCCAGGCCTTCGAGCCAGCTGCGCACTTCGTTGGTCAGGCCTACGCCGACGGTGTCAGGGGTGATCTTGCGGTCGAGGATCCACTTGAGGGCCTCTTTGTTCTGCACGATATCGGTCAGCAGGTTGTGCATCTCCAGCACATCCACACCACGCTCGCGCATCTTGGTGACGAAGTCGAAATGGTCACGCTTGGCCTGGTCGACCCAGATCACATCGTCGAACAGCAGTTCATCACAGTTGCTCGGCGTCAGGCGCTTGTGCGCCAGGCCCGGGGCGCAAACCATCACTTTGCGCAGTTTGCCGGCTTCGGAGTGGACACCGTACTTCTGTTTTTCAGCGGACATGGTTTCATTCCTCCAATTGAGCGAAGACGTGGGTCAAAGGGTCAGGAAGCCGTCATACAGGCCAAAGGCTGCCACCAGGGCGCCAATGACCACGGCTGCGAAGATCAGTTTTTCCACGTTGGTGAAGACCGGTTTGCCCACCTCACGCTTGGCCTTGGCGAACAGGATGGCGCCAGGTGCGTAGAGCAGGGCTGAGAGCAGCAGGTATTTCACGCCGCCGGCGTACAGCAGCCAGATGGCGTACAACAGGGCGATGCCACCGATGATCAGGTCCTTCTTGCGTTCGGCCAGGGCCTGTTCGTAGGTTTCGCTGCGCAGTGCCAGCAAGAACGCATAGGCTGCCGACCACAGGTAGGGGACCAGGATCATCGAGGTGGCGAGGTAGATCAGAGACAGGTAGGTGCTGCTTGAGAACAGCGTGATGACCAGAAAGATCTGCACCATGGCGTTGGTCAGCCACAGGGCGTTGGCCGGTACCTGTTTGGCGTTCTCGCGGCGCAGGAACTCCGGCATGGTGTGGTCCTTGGCTGCGGCGAACATGATCTCGGCGCACAACAGCACCCACGACAGCAGCGCCCCGAGCAGCGAGATGACCAGGCCGACGCTGATCAGCACCGCCCCCCAGTGGCCGACCACATGCTCCAGCACGGCAGCCATCGATGGGTTCTGCAGCTTGGCCAGTTCCGGTTGAGTCATGATGCCCAGCGACAGCACGTTGACCAACACCAGGAACAGCAGCACGGTCACGAAGCCGATCACCGTTGCCTTGCCCACGTCGGTGCGTTTTTCCGCCCGCGCCGAGAAGATGCTCGCGCCCTCGATGCCGATGAATACCCACACGGTAACCAGCATCATGTTGCGCACTTGGTTCATGACGCTGCCAAGCTCTGGCGTGCCTACGGCCCAGATATCGGCGGTGAAGATGTCGAGCCTGAAGGCGAACAGGCAGATCAGGGCGAACAGCACCAGCGGCACCACTTTGGCCACAGTGGTGACCAGGTTGATGAAGGCTGCCTCCTTGATGCCGCGCAGTACCAGAAAGTGCACCGCCCACAACAGGATCGACGCGCCAATGATGGCGGCTGGGGTGTTGCCTTCACCGAAGATCGGGAAGAAGTAACCCAGGGTGCTGAACAGCAGTACGAAGTAGCCGACGTTGCCCAGCCAGGCACTGATCCAGTAGCCCCAGGCCGAGGAAAAGCCCATGTAGTCGCCGAAGCCGGCCTTGGCATAGGCATACACCCCGCCATCCAGGTCAGGCTTGCGGTTGGCCAGGGTCTGGAACACGAAAGCCAGGGTCAGCATGCCGACCGCGGTGATCCCCCAACCGATCAACACGGCCCCAACCCCTGCGCTGGCGGCCATGTTTTGCGGCAGCGAGAAGATCCCGCCGCCAATCATCGAACCGACGACAAGTGCAACTAATGCGCCGAGCTTTAGTTTTCCGGATGAATCAGACATTTAACAACTCCTGCCAGGAGAAAGTTGACGACAGAATAGATCCGACGCCGTTGCCTTGACCTGACTTACGTCAGTTTAAGGCGACGTGAAGGTAGGAAATTTCCTTCACGGGTGCTCCTGGAGAGTGCCGACAGCTTGAGCTGCAGGCCTTGTGTGCTGGCACCTCCATGTCCTTCTAGAGCAAACGCTCTGTTCAGCCTGCGAAGCTTGAAACTAGCCGCTTTTGCCGCTTTAGCAAATTTTTCACAAGAATTTCGAGTTTTATCAGTTTCTTTTCTAGTTGCTGGACTGCTGCTAGTTTTGAGGGAGCAGGTACATAGACAAAGCAGTTATTAGTGATATAGGTTGGGCGCACGGCTTCAGTATAAGTAACGGTATTTATATAGCCAGCAAGGCTGTTTCAAACGCATGACAGGCTGGAAGAAAGGGAGGCTCATGAGCGAACCGGGACAGAAGCTGCGCCTGGGCGCGCTGATCGCGCTGGTGGTCGGGTCAATGATTGGCGGCGGTATCTTCTCGCTGCCGCAGAACATGGCCGCGCGTGCTGATGTGGGCGCAGTGCTGATCGGCTGGGGGATCACCGCAGTCGGCATGTTGGCCCTGGCCTTCGTGTTCCAGACCCTGGCCAACCGCAAGCCGGAACTGGACTCAGGGGTATATGCCTACGCCAAGGCCGGCTTTGGCGAGTACATGGGCTTTTCCTCGGCCTGGGGCTACTGGATCAGCGCCTGGCTGGGCAACGTCGGCTACTTCGTACTGCTGTTCAGCACCCTGGGTTTCTACTTCCCGGTGTTCGGCGAAGGCAACACACCCATCGCCATCGGTTGTGCCTCGCTGCTGCTGTGGTCGGTGCACTTCCTGGTACTGCGCGGCATCAAGGAGGCGGCCTTCATCAACCAGGTCACCACCGTTGCCAAAGTGGTGCCTTTGCTGATTTTCGTGGTGATCGCGGCATTTGCCTTCCGCGCCGATATCTTCACCCGGGATATCTGGGGCTTGAGCAACCCACAATTCGGCAGCGTGCTGGAGCAGGTGCGCAACATGATGCTGGTGACCGTATTCGTGTTCATCGGCATAGAGGGTGCCAGCGTGTATTCCGGGCGCGCCCAGCGTCGGTCAGACGTGGGCAAGGCCACGGTCATCGGTTTTCTGGGTGTGCTGGCGCTGCTGGTGCTGGTCAACGTGTTGTCGCTGGGCATCATGACCCAACCGGAACTGGCCGGGCTGCAGAACCCCTCGCTGGCCTCGGTGCTGGAGCATATCGTCGGCCCCTGGGGCGCCTTGCTGATCAGCCTCGGCCTGGCGGTCTCGCTGCTTGGCGCCTTGCTTTCATGGGCGCTGCTGTGTGCCGAAATCCTTTACGCCACGGCGCGGGACAAGACCATGCCGCGCTTTCTGGCCAAGGAAAACGCCAACCATGTGCCGGCTAACGCCCTGTGGCTGACCAACTGCATGATTCAGGGTTTCCTGCTGATTACGCTGTTCTCCGCCGGTACGTACACCAGTCTGATCTACCTGGCCTCGTCGATGATCCTGGTGCCCTACCTGTGGTCTGCGGCGTATGCCGTGTTGCTGGCGATGCGCGCAGAAACCTATGCCGGGCAGCCGAAGTTGCGGCGCAAGGACTTGCTGGTGGCGCTGGTTGCCCTGCTGTATGCCGTGTGGCTGCTGTATGCCGGCGGGCTCAAGTACCTGCTGCTTTCGGCGCTGCTGTACGCCCCCGGCGTCATCTTGTTCGCGAGGGCCAAGCATGAGCAGGGGCAGACGTTGTTCACGGCCTGGGAAAAGCTGATTTTCGCCGCCGTGCTGGTGGGTGCCGCGCTGGCGGCCTACGCCTTGTATTCAGGGCTGCTGAGCTTGTGACGGGGCAGGGCAGGCGTGTTCCGGGCGTGACCAGATCCACAGGTTGCCCAGGGTCATGCCGGCGATTGCCAGGAACACCGGCCAGTGGTGTTCCAGAAAGGTCAGCATCAGGCCTGCGCACAGTAGCATGCTGATGGTTGCGCTGACCTTGGCCCGGCGCTGGATCACCTTGCCGTTGCGCCAGTTATGCAGAATTGGCCCGAACAGCCGGTGGTTCTCCAGCCATGCCGACAGGCGCGGTGAGCTGCGCGTGGCGGCCCAGGCGGCCAGCAGGATGAACTCGGTGGTCGGCAAGCCAGGAATCACAATGGCGACCAGGCCCACCCCGAGGCTCACGTAGGCCAGGATTCCATACAACAGGCGGGCGAGTTTCGAGCGGGCTGGTCGGGTCATGTTCTCACTGCATAAAACGGTTCGGCCACCGGAGGGGTGGCCGGCTACGGCGTATCAGACCAGCGCGGCATCCGCAGCGTAGGCGTGCTTGAGCAGCTCGGTGAAGCGCTCGAAAGCGGCCACTGCACCGCGCTCGGCAGCCGCTTCCTCTTCCGGCGAGAGCGCCAGGCCATCGAGGATGCGGGTGAACTGCTTCCAGCCTTCGGCACGGCCACCGGCGGGCTCCCCCAGGTGACGGGCACCGAAGCTGTCGGACAGTTCCAGGGCCACGGCACGCTTGATCAGAAACGCAGCGCCCAGTTTGGAGCCTTCGGAGACGAAGATCCAGCCCATTGCCTCGCCCAGGCTCGGCTTGCCCACGGCACCCGGTACGGCGGCCGGTACTTCGGTGTCGAGGTCGGCGAGGTCCAGGCGGGCCTGCTCGGCACGGCAGCGCTCAGCCAGATCAGGGACGATGGCGATCAGCTGAGGGTCGTTGTACAGGGCCTGCAGCTCGGACTGGAACAGGTACTGCGCGACGACGAAGCGGGCGAAGCTTTCGCGGCTGTCGAAAGGCGCGTGGGATTTGACCAGGGCATCCAGTTCGGCGTGCGGGGCGTGGGTGATCTGGTTCAGGCGCTGGGAGCGCAGGGATGGGCGTTCGGTCATGGGGCAGTCCTTGGAAAGAGGGCGTCTAGATACAAGACGAAACAGCGGGAGCGGGACAGTAAAAAAAGCCGGTATTTGTGTTGCCAGTACCCGGCCTCTTCGCGGGTTTACCCGCAAAGAGGCCGGTACAGACGTAACGCCTCAGATATCCCAAACCACATTGATACCGAAGTTGCGCCCCGGCATGGTCAGGCGGTCGATGTTGGCCGGCTGGGTCACAGCCGCCTCACCCTGGCCGTCGTAGCTGCGCACCGAATCCCACTGCCAGTATTTCTTGTCGGTAAGGTTGTACAGCCCGGCATTGATGGTGACGTCGTCGGTGACCTTGTAGTAGCCGGTCAGGTCCAGCACACCGTAGCCCGGGGTGCGGAACTTCGAGGTAGAACCGTCAGGCGAATAAAAGGTGCTGTCGTCGACACGGGTCTTGCGCTTGACCAGCGTCCAGCTCAGCAAGCCACCGTAGTTCTGTTGCTCGTAGCCCAGGCCGAATACGCCCTTGAGCGGGTTGACACTGTTCAACGGTTGACCGGTGTCATCGTTACGACCATAGGTGTAGGCAATCGAGGTTTGGGTATAGAGGCCCTGCGGTGCGCCGAAGTGGTCGAGGTTCAGGCGGCCCTTGAATTCGGCACCCTTGATCGTGGCGTGCTTGATGTTGTTGGCCTGGAAGGTCTGTTCCAGGTTGGCGCTTTGCACGGCATCTTCGTCGATGAAATCACGGTACTTGTTGTAGAACACTGCCACGTCGAAGTTGCCGGCGTCGAAGTTGCCACGCAGGCCGGTTTCGTAGCTTTTGCTCTTTTCAGGCTCAAGGTTCGGGTTGCCCTCCACGCGGTAGCCTTGATCCAGGTTCTGGAAGCGGCCATACATGGCTTTGGCGGTCGGCGTGCGGAAGCCCTCTGCATATTGGCCGTACCAGGTGTAATTGTCGTTGAAGGCGTAGGTCAGGCCGAACTTGGGCGAGACGCGGTGCCACTTCTTGTCCGAATCGTCCTGGGAGGTAGGCGCCGTACCGCTGGACTCCAGACCACGCAGGAATTCCTCGGTGAATTTGGGCTCCATACGGGTGTAGTCGTAGCGCGCGCCGGGCATGAAGGTCCAGTTGTTCCAGCGGATTTCATCCTGCGCGAACAGGCTGTAGGTATTCACGGTCGGGTCCGGGAAGTCGCTGACCAGAACCTGGCCGTCTGCCGGGCGTTCGGCGCCGGCGGCGGAACAACCGGATCCTACGGTCAAGCAGGTACCGGTACCGCTGCGCGAACCGGTGACCTTTTCGTGCTTGAGCGTGGTGCCGTAGGTCAGCAGGTGGTCGGTGGCGCCGATGCTGAAGGCCTTGTCCAACTGGGCGTCGAACACCCACTGGCGGTCCTTGTAGGTGGTATCGCGGGTGCGCAGCACCTGGCGGCCAGGCGGCACGTAAACTTCCTCTGTGTGCTGGTCGGTCTTGGCAATCTGGTAGTTCAGGCTCCACTTGACGTGGTCGGCGACCAGCGAGTCCAGGCCGAATTCATGGTTAATGCCGAAGCGCTCGCGGGTGATGGTGTCGTTGCCATTACGCGCCTTGTAGTAGCCCATGCCACCAAAGCCGGGGATGAACGGCCCACCCACCGCGCTGAGGATGTTCTGGTCGCGGTCATCCTTGTAGCGCTCGTAGGTGAACCCCAGGCGCGCGTCGTCGGCGTAGTTCCAGCCCAGCTTGGCCAGCACGTTGGTGGTGCGCACGTCCATCGGGTTGGCTTCGGTGCGCGACAGGCCGTCGCCACTGTGGCTGCCGTGGGTTTCTGTCTCGTGGCCGTTGCGCTGGCTCAGGTGCAGCAGGCCGTCGAAGTCACCCTGGCGGCCGGCGACGGTGGCGGAGGTCAGCCAACTTTCGTCGGCCGAGCTGTAACCGGTTTTCAGGCGTGCACCCACGTCTTTACCGGGCTTGATGATGTCGTCCGGGTCGAGGGTGAAGTAGCTCACCGCACCGCCGATGGCGTTGCTGCCATACAACACCGAGGCTGGGCCGCGGAGGATTTCCACACGTTTGACGATTTCCGGGTCGACGTAGTTGCGCTGGGTCTGGGCGTAAGGGCCGTAGAAGAAGCTGTCGGGGATCGACACGCCGTCGACTTGGGTGAGGATCCGCTCGCCGTCGATACCACGGATGTTGTAGCCGTTCAGCCCGCTGCGTTGGCCGGTTCCGGATACCGACACACCCGGCTCGTAGCGCACCAGATCCTGGATATTGTTCACGTTCTGCCGGTCCAGTTGCTCACGGGTCTGCACGCTGACAGTGCTCGGCACCTGGCTGACGTCCTGTGCGCTGCGGGTGGCGCTGACGGTCACCTGCTGCAGGGCGATCACGTTGCTTGCGGTTTGGCGCTCCAGTACCACATTGCCGTTGCTGATCTTGCGAAAACTCAGCCCGGTACCCCGCAACAGGCGCTTGAGGGCAGCATCTGGCGGCAGCGAACCTTGTACGCCTGGCGAAGCCACGCCGTCGGCCAGCTCGGCGCTGAAGCCGACCTGCCAGCCGGTGACCTGGCTGAAGGCGTTGATCGCCGACACCAGCGGCTGCTGGCCGATGCTGAAGCGGTAGTCGCCCATGCGCGGGCTGCTGGCCTGGGCCGGCTCGGCGGCCAGCGCCGGCAGGCTGCAGGCGCCGCTGGCGAGCAGGGCAAGGGTCAACAGGGACAGTTGTCCTGTACGGCGGGGAAGGTTGGACGAGCGGGTAGGACCAGTGGACATCGGAAGCGCTCCCAGACGCGCGGGCTGTTATAGGTGATGGCTGTTCTCGTTCTCAAACAAGAATCAGTTGCATTGGCTATAACGAGACGGGCGGGCGAGTGCGATCGCGTAAAAATAATTCAGGGGTCAGTTCAGGATGACCAGCGCCGGGTACTCATGCAGTTGTGCCGAGGTGATGTGGGCCAGTGCGCGCAGGGTTTCCAGTGGCTGGTCGAGGCGGTAGTTACCGGTGACGGCAACGTGCTCCAACTGCGCATTGCGGTTGATGATCCAGCCCGGGTAGTAGCGCTGCACTTCGGCCAGCACCTGGCTCAACGGGCAGTTCTCGAACACCAGGCGGCCGTCGATCCAGGCCAGGTCCTTGTGCATGTCGGGGCGCTGGCGCTGGCCAAAGCCCTGGGGGCCGACGCTGATGCTGTCGCCGGCACTCAGGCGGATGCGCTGGTCACGCTCCCCCTGCAGGTCGACATCGCCGCGTTGCACCCGTACCTGGGCCTCGCCGTCAAGGTAGCGCACGGCAAAGTCGGTGTCGCGCACCTGTGCGCGCAACGGCCCGGCTTCCACCTCCAGCGGCAGCTGCGCGCCCTCGGGGACCTGGAAGTAAGCCTCGCCCTGTAGCAGGCGGGCGACCTGGCGGCCGTCCTGGCGTTCGCTGGCGAATGCCGAATTGGTGTTGAGCAGCACTTTTGCGCCGTCTTCCAGTTGCAGGCGCTGGCGCTCGCCGACCACCGTAAGGTGGTCGGCCTGCAGGCGCATGGGCAGGTTACCGACGGTGAACAGCCCGACCAGCAACAGCGCTGCGGTGGCCAGGGGTTTCCAGTGACTGCGCAGGCGCCCGCGCCATGAGCGGCGTTGCTGCTGGTGCATGTGCGTGGCCACCTTGTGCAACGGCGTACCATTCCACACCGCCTCGGCTTCGACATAGGCCTCGGCGTTTTCGGGCGCGGCGCTCAGCCAGGCTTCAAAGGCCTGGGTGTCTGCGGCATCTGCGCATTGCAGGCGCACCAGCCAGTCCAGCGCCTCGTCCATGGCACGAGCACGGGCATCAGGCCTGGCAGGTGACGGGCGAGGGGCAGGGCTGTCGGTCACGGTGAATCCTTGAATGGTTTTTTGCGAATGATCAAGGCTAAGGCGGGGTGTGGCAAGGGCTTTGCGTTGCCGTTCGCCTGGGGTCAGCTTACTTGAGTCGTTCGGCAACACCCATGCAGATTGCCATGATCAGTTTCAGTTCCTTTTGTACCGTGCTGGGCGAAACACTCAGTTGTTCGGCGATTTCCAGATAGGTGGCGCCATGCAGGCGGCTGAGGATGAAAATGCGTTGTTGGCGTTCGCTCAGTTGATTGAGGCTGACGCTGAGTTGCTTGAGCAACTGCTCGGCGTGGGCGGCATCCTCGCTGCTGGTGGCGGGCGCGGCGACACTGTGCAGCACTTCGTCGGGCACGTCGTCGACCAGCATGCGTGCCTGCACCCGGCGTGCACGCAGGTGGTCCAGCGCCAGGTTGCGCGCGGTCTGAAACACGAACGGCTCGATGTGCTCGATGGGCCGCTCGCCCAGCGCGCGGGACACCCGCAGGTAGGTTTCCTGCAGCAGGTCTTCGGCCGTGCTGGGGTTACCGACCATGCGCTGCAGGGTACGCAGCAGGGTGAGGCGCTGAACGAGGAAGACGGAATTGAACCGGGACTGACTCACGGGGGGACCTGGCCGACGAAAGGCTAATGATAATGCTTATCATCTGTGCCGCAGGTCAAGTGTGGAAGTATCAGGAAAAGGTAAAGATTGTAGTCGCGGGATGCCGTGTGCTTTTTTGTGGGAGCGGCCTGCAACCTTGAGCCTGCCCCAACCATTCATCGGTCACGGTGCGTTATACCTTGGTCGACGACCACGTTTGCCACGAGGCCTGAGCAACCCCTGTGGGAGCGGCCTTGTGTCGCGATAGGGCCGCAAAGCGGCCCCAGCAATCTAGGCATGATGCGGAGATCCTGGGGCCGCTGCACGGCCCTTTCGCGACGCAAGGCCGCTCCCACAGGGATCGCGCCAGCTTTTAGAAATTGAGCAAGACAGTTGCCCCCACACGGGTCGCGTCAGCCAGCCCGGTGCAGCGCCAGGCAGTTGTCCAGCATCCGGTTGCTGAACCCCCACTCGTTGTCATACCAGGCCAGCACCTTGAGCATCCGCCCGTTGGCCCGGGTATGGTTGGCATCGAAGATCGACGACAGCGGGTTGTGGTTGAAATCGCAGGAAACCAATGGCAGGGCGTTGTAGCCCAATACCTTGGAATGCTTGCTGGCCTCGAGGAACAGCTGGTTGACCTGCTCGGCCGTGGCCTCGCGCTTGAGGTTGACGGTGAGGTCCACCAACGACACGTTGATGACGGGCACCCGCACCGCCATGCCGGTCAGCTTGCCGGCCAGCTCCGGCAGCACCAGGCCCACGGCCTCGGCGGCACCGGTCTTGCTCGGGATCATCGACTGGGTGGCTGAACGCGCACGGTACGGGTCGCTGTGGTAAACGTCAGTCAGCACCTGGTCGTTGGTGTAGGCGTGGATGGTGGTCATCAGGCCTTGCTCGATGCCGAACTCCCGGTGCAGCACCTGGGCGATCGGCGCCAGGCAGTTGGTGGTGCAGGAGGCATTGGAAATGACCTGGTGCGAGGCACGCAGGATGTCGTGGTTGACCCCGTATACCACGGTGGCATCGGCACCCTTGGCCGGTGCCGAGACAATCACCTTGCCCGCCCCGGCGGCCAGGTGCGCAGCGGCTTTGGCGCGGTCGGTGAACAGCCCGGTGCACTCGAACACCACGTCGATCGCCTCGGCCTTCCAGGGCAGTTCGGCCGGATTGCGAATGGCACTGACCGCGATACGGTCCCCGTTGACCGTCAGGCTTTCGTGGTCGGCCTCGACGGTCGCGTCGAAGGTGCCGTGGACACTGTCGTACTTGAGCAGGTGGGCGTTCATGGTGCTGTCGCCCAGGTCGTTGATGGCGACGACCTGCAGGTCCTGGCGGTAGCCTTGGGTATACAGTGCGCGCAGGACATTGCGCCCGATTCGGCCGAATCCATTGATGGCGATGCGAAGGGTCATGGCAGTACCTCTGGCAGTTCGAGTGAAACCTATGGCACAAAGGAGCTTCACTGAAACGGTTTTGTTGTTGGAATTACAAGATTATTCACTGGCTGATAGAAAACAAGCCTTTTTAGTGGCAGTATTTTGTTTAAATATACAACGAGTGGTTGGGCAACGTGCCTCCACCGATGCAGCGGGCTCCTAACCATGAGCCTAGGCCGCAATCGTTTGGAGGGGAAATGCCCGGTAAACCGCCCTTACAATTAGCCTGGAGTCCAGTACATGCATCCGCGCATCCTTGAGGTCACCCAGCGGCTGGTCGAACGCAGCCGCGCCACCCGCGAACGCTACCTGCAACTGATTCGCGGTGCGGCCAGTGAAGGCCCCATGCGTGCCAGCCTGCAGTGCGCCAACTTCGCCCACGGCGTGGCCGGTTGCGGCAGCGAAGACAAGCAGACTCTGCGCCTGATGAACGCGGCTAACGTGGCCATCGTCTCGGCCTACAACGACATGTTGTCTGCCCACCAGCCTTACTTGCACTTCCCCGAGCAGATCAAGCAGGCCCTGCGCGAGGTCGGCTCGGTCGGCCAGTTCGCCGGTGGCGTGCCGGCCATGTGCGACGGGGTGACCCAGGGCGAGCCGGGCATGGAGCTGGCGATCGCCAGCCGTGAAGTGATCGCGATGTCCACAGCGGTAGCGCTGTCGCACAACATGTTCGACGCAGCACTCATGCTGGGCATCTGCGACAAGATCGTCCCCGGGCTGATGATGGGCGCGCTGCGCTTTGGCCACCTGCCGACCATCTTCGTCCCGGGTGGGCCTATGGTTTCCGGCATCTCCAACAAGCAGAAGGCCGATGTGCGCCAGCGCTATGCCGAAGGCAAGGCCAGCCGCGAAGAGCTGTTGGAGTCCGAGATGAATTCCTACCACAGCCCCGGCACCTGCACCTTCTACGGCACCGCCAACACCAACCAGTTGGTGATGGAAGTGATGGGGCTGCACCTGCCGGGCGCCTCGTTCGTCAACCCGTACACGCCGCTGCGTGACGCACTCACCGCCGAGGCTGCGCAGCAGGTGACGCGCATGACCAAGGCCAGCGGCAGCTTCATGCCGCTGGGCGAAATCGTCGACGAGAAGGCGCTGGTCAATTCCATCGTCGCGCTGCACGCTACTGGCGGCTCGACCAACCACACCCTGCACATCCCGGCGATTGCCCAGGCTGCCGGTATCCAGCTGACCTGGCAGGACATGGCCGACCTCTCCGAAGTGGTGCCGACCCTGTCGCACGTGTACCCCAACGGCAAGGCCGACATCAACCACTTCCAGGCTGCCGGCGGCATGGCTTTCCTGATTCGTGAACTGCTCGATGCCGGCCTGCTGCACGAAGATGTCAACACCGTGGCCGGCCATGGCCTGCGCCGCTACACCCAGGAACCCTTCCTCGACAATGGCAAGCTGGTGTGGCGCGAAGGGCCGCAACACAGCCTGGACGAAAGCATCCTGCGACCGGTGTCGCGACCATTCTCGGCCGAAGGCGGCCTGCGGGTGATGGAGGGCAACCTGGGCCGTGGCGTGATGAAAGTGTCTGCCGTTGCCCCCGAGCACCAGGTGGTCGAGGCCCCGGCGCGGGTGTTCCAGGACCAGCAGTCGCTGGCCGACGCGTTCAAGGCCGGTGAGCTGGAGCGTGACTTTGTCGCGGTGGTGCGCTTCCAGGGCCCGCGTTGCAATGGCATGCCGGAACTGCACAAGCTCACCCCGTTCCTCGGTGTATTGCAGGACCGTGGCTACAAGGTTGCGCTGGTTACCGACGGGCGTATGTCCGGTGCCTCGGGCAAGATCCCCGCGGCCATTCACGTTTGCCCGGAGGCTTACGACGGCGGCCCGCTGGCGCGGGTGCGCGATGGTGATATCGTGCGGGTCGACGGAGTCGAAGGCACGTTGCGGATCATGGTGTCGGCCGAAGAACTGGCCAGCCGTGAGCTGCCGCCAGCCCCCCAGGGCAACGACCTGGGGTGTGGGCGCGAGCTGTTCGGCTTCATGCGCATGGCGTTCAGCCCGGCAGAGCAGGGCGCCAGTGCCTTTACCTCGGCCCTGGAGCACCTCAAATGAAGCACCTGCTGGTTGGTGATATTGGCGGCACCAATGCCCGTTTTGCGTTGTGGCGTGACAACCAGCTGCATGAAGTAAATGTTTTCGCCACCGCGGACTACACCAACCCCGAGCAGGCCATCGAGGCCTACCTGGAAAGCCAAGGTATCGCCCGCGGTGGCCTGGCGGCGGTGTGCCTGGCGGTGGCCGGCCCGGTCGATGGCGATGAATTCCGCTTCACCAACAACCACTGGCGCCTGAGCCGCACGGCATTTTGCAAGACCTTGCAGGTCGAGCGACTGTTGCTGATCAATGATTTCACCGCGATGGCGCTGGGCATGACGCGTCTGCGCGAAGGCGAGTTCCGCGAGGTGTGCCCCGGCCAGGCCGACCCCTCGAGGCCGGCACTGGTGATCGGGCCAGGTACTGGCCTGGGTGTGGGCTCGTTGCTGCGTCTGGGCGAACAGCACTGGAAGGCCCTGCCGGGTGAAGGCGGGCATGTTGACTTGCCGGTAGGCAATGCTCGCGAAGCGGCAATCCACCAGCAGATCCACAGTCAGATCGGCCATGTCAGCGCCGAGGCCGTGCTCAGTGGGGGTGGCCTGGTGCGGCTGTACCAGGCGATCTGTGCGCTGGACGGCGACACGCCCAGGCACAAGACCCCGGCGCATATCACCGACGCCGCACTGGGCGGTGAGCCACGGGCGCTGGCGGTGGTCGAGCAGTTCTGTCGTTTCCTTGGGCGAGTGGCGGGTAACAATGTGCTGACGCTGGGCGCGCGAGGCGGGGTCTATATTGTGGGCGGCGTGATTCCGCGTTTTGCCGAGCTGTTCTTGCGTAGCGGGTTTGCCGCGAGTTTTGCCGACAAGGGGTGTATGAGTGGCTATTTCACCGGGGTGCCGGTGTGGCTGGTGACGGCGGAGTTTTCCGGGTTGGAGGGGGCAGGGGTAGCGTTGCAGCAGGCGTTGGATCACTGAGGGGGCCGCTTTGCAGCTCCGATGGCAATACCCGACAGCAGGCAAAAAGACCTGTAATCAACAAGAGGAAGGACCACCTTGAGCACTGCCGGCAAATCGATCCTGATGGTCGACGACGACCAGGAAATCCGTGAACTGCTGCAAACCTACCTGAGCCGCTCCGGCTTCCAGGTGCATGCCGAGGCTGACGGCAAGGGCTTTCGCCACGCGCTGGAAACCACGCCCTGCGACCTGGTCATTCTTGACGTCATGTTGCCCGACGAAGACGGCTTCAGCTTGTGCCGCTGGGTACGCCAGCACCCACGCCAGGCGCGCGTACCTATCATCATGCTCACCGCCAGCTCCGACGAGGCCGACCGGGTCATCGGCCTGGAGCTGGGCGCTGACGACTATCTGGGCAAGCCGTTCAGCCCCCGCGAACTGCAAGCGCGAATCAAGGCTTTGTTGCGCCGCACCGAGTTCGGCCAGGCGGCGCCGGGCAGTGCGGTGCTGGCCTTCGACGACTGGCGCCTGGACACGGTCAGTCACCGCCTGTTCCACCGTGATGGAGAGGAGGTGATCCTCTCCGGCGCCGACTTTGCCCTGCTCAAACTGTTCCTCGATCACCCGCAGCAAATCCTCGACCGTGACACCATCGGCAACGCCACCCGTGGCCGCGAACCGATGCCGCTGGACCGCATCGTCGACATGGCGGTCAGCCGTCTGCGCCAGCGCCTGCGCGATACCGACAAACCTCCCCGGCTGATCCGCACCGTGCGTGGCAGTGGCTACTTGTTGGCGGCGCATGTCTGCTGTGCGCCCTGAGCGGCGCTGGCGCCTGCTGCCGCGCTCCTTGCTGGGGCGCATGCTGCTGTTGACCTTGCTGGTTGTCCTGCTGGCCCAGGGGTTGTCCAGCATTATCTGGGTGTCCCAGCTGCGGGCCAGCCAGCTTCAGGGGCTGCGTGCCAGCGCCAGCAGCCTGGCCCATTCCATGAGTGCCAGCGTCAGTTACTTCCGCTCGCTGCCGGTGGCCTACCGGCCGCTGGTGCTCGACCAATTGCGCAGCATGGGCGGCACGCGTTTCTTCGTATCGCTCAACGCCACGCCGCTGGACATGCAGGCACTGCCCGTTACCCCTCGCAAGCAGGCGGTGATCGATGTGTTCCAGCAGGTGCTGCACGAGCGCCTGGGTTCGCAGATGGAAATTTCCGTGGAGTTTGTCGGGCCTGACGACCTGCGCATCTTCAACAGCGGCCTCAAACTCGACGAACTGCCGCGCTCATGGGCCCATTATTCGCTGACCCTGGAACCGCTGAAACCCCCGGTACTGGTCACGCAGATCCGCTTGGGCGAGGGCGAATGGTTGTACATCGCCTCACTGTTGCCCGAACCGTACACGGGGCTGGAAGCCGAACGCCTGCCGCGCCAGCAGATCGGCTTCATCGTGCTGACCACGGCCTTGCTGTTGCTGTTCATCGGCTTGCTGGTGCATTGGCAAAGCTGGCCACTGAAGCGCCTGGCGCGGGCCGCCCGAGAGATGTCGCTGGGTGCCGATGTGGCGCCAGTGGCTGAAGCTGGCGGCAGCGAAGTGGTCGAGGTGAGTCGGGCATTCAACAGCATGCGCGAGCGTATCAGCCGTTACCTGACCGAACGCAGCCAGCTGTTCAGCGCCATTTCCCACGACCTGCGCACGCCGATCACGCGCCTGCGCCTGCGCGTCGAACTGCTGGAGGACGAGCGCCTGCAGGCCAAGTTCAGCCAGGACCTGGACGAGCTGGAGTTGCTGGTCAAAGGCGCCTTGCAGTGCGTAAAGGACACCGACATCCACGAAAACATCGAGCCGGTTGACCTTAACCAGGTGCTGGAGATTCTGGCCGAGCCTTACCTGGGCGATGGTCGCATCACCGTCGAGGGCCAGGCGCTGGCGCCTTACCCGGGCAAGCCGCTGGCGTTGCGTCGCTGCATCGGCAACCTGATCGACAACGCCATCAAGTACGGCGAACGGGCGCGGCTGCGCATCATCGACGGGGCAGAGGGCTTTGTGCTGCAGGTGGATGACCAGGGGCCCGGGGTGCCGCAACAGCAGCTGGAACAGGTGTTCGAGCCGCATTTCCGTCTGGCCGGGCAGCAGCAGGGCTATGGGCTGGGGTTGGGCATTGCGCGCAACATCGCCCATAGCCATGGGGGCGAGGTGAGCTTGCTGAACCTGCGTGAGGGCGGGCTGCGGGTGACCCTGTATCTGCCGCGGGGTATGGATTGAGTTTTTGGGGTGCCTGTGCGGGCCTCTTCGCGGGTGAACCCGCTCCTGCAACGACCGAGTCAGGTTTGCGTCGTAGGAGCGGGTTCACCCGCGAAGAGGCCCGCACAGGCACCCAAAATGTCACTGCCCGGTGACAATCCCGTCGTCCTTCGTGACATCCGCCATGACCCCGCTGGCTAGAATTCGCAAACGACTGGCAAGGATCAAGCTGGCCCATGATTTCCCTCAACCTGTCCGCTCACAGCTGGCTCAATGCCCCGGCCCACGCCGCCTGGCGCCTGGCCGAAGCGCAGCGCCTGCTGGCATTCGCCAAAGCCGCGAAACTGCCCGACGGCTTCGGCAACCTAGATGCCAAAGGCCAGCTCACGCCCGGCGCCTGCGCCGAAACCATGAATACTGCGCGAATGACCCACTGCTTCGCCCTGGCCCATCTGCAGGGCATTCCCGGCAGCCTGGCCTATGCCGAACACGGTGTGGCCGCCCTGCGTGGGGCCATGCAGGACGCCAGCTACGGTGGCTGGTTCGCCCACCCCGGCGGCCAGGAAGACAGCGGCAAGGCTGCCTACCTGCATGCCTTCGTCGCCCTTGCCGCCAGCTCTGCAGTGGTGGCCGGTGCAGCCGATGCCCAGCTGTTGCTGGCCGATGCAACCGAGGTGCTCGAAACGCACTTCTGGAGCGAAGCCAAGGGTGCCCTTCGAGAGACCTTCTCTCGCGCATGGCAACTGCCTGAGCCGTACCGTGGCGCCAACAGCAACATGCACGCGACCGAGGCATTCCTGGCCCTGGCCGATGCCACCGGCAACAGCCTTTGGCTGCAACGCGCCTTGCGCATTGCTGAGCGCATTATCCATACCCATGCCGCCGCCAACGGTTATCGGGTCATCGAACATTTCGACGCCCATTGGCAGCCGCTGCCGGATTACAACCGCGAGCACCCCGCTGACCACTTCCGGCCCTATGGCACTACGCCCGGGCATGCCATGGAATGGGCACGGCTACTGTTGCACCTGGAAGCCAGCCTGCAACGGGCCGGGTTGCTCGCCCCGCAGTGGCTTCCAGACAGTGCCTGCAGATTGTTCGACGCCGCCTGCCAGCATGCCTGGAACGTCGATGGCGCTGCAGGTTTCGTCTACACCCTGGACTGGGCCAATCGCCCGGTGGTGCATGCACGCCTGCACTGGGTGCACGCCGAAGCTTGCGCCGCCGCAGCAGCCTTGTTGCAGCGCACCGGCGAAGCCCAGTACGAGCAGTGGTACCGCAACTGCTGGGGCTTTATCGCCAACCATTTCATCGACCCTGTCGCTGGCAGCTGGCACCACGAACTCGATGCCCGCAACCGGCCAGCGGGGACCATCTGGCCGGGCAAGCCCGACCTCTACCACGCCTACCAGGCGCTGCTGCTGCCAGGCTTGCCGCTGGCACCCAGCCTGGCCAGCAACCTGGCCAGCTCCAGCTATGTAACCAGATGATGACATTCACGCATCGCTTCGTTACCTGACGAGGCGGGCACGCTGTTTAGACTTCATGCTACGCAAGCGATCGACTTGCACGGCATAACAACAAGAAAGGTGCTCCGATGAATTCCACGCTCCGTCTCGCTGCCGCAATTTCCTTTGCCTCGTTAATCCCCTTGGGTGCCCAGGCTGCTGACGCCAAAGGCAGCGTCGAAGTGGTGCACTGGTGGACCTCCGGTGGTGAAAAAGCGGCGGTCGATGTGCTCAAGGCCCAGGTCGAAAAAGACGGCTTCATCTGGAAGGACGGCGCCGTCGCCGGCGGCGGTGGTGCCACGGCCATGACCGTGCTCAAAAGCCGCGCGGTGGCCGGCAACCCGCCGGGCGTCGCGCAGATCAAAGGCCCGGACATCCAGGACTGGGCGGCCACCGGCCTGCTGGATGCCGATGTGCTCAAGGGCGTGGCCAAGGAAGAAAAGTGGAACTCCCTGCTGGACAAGAAAGTCGCCGACACCGTGAAATACGACGGTGATTATGTCGCCGTACCGGTGAATATCCACCGCATCAACTGGCTGTGGATCAACCCCGAGGTGTTCAAAAAAGCCGGCATCGACAAGGCGCCCACCACCCTCGACGAATTCTACGCCGCCGCCGACAAGCTCAAGGCTGCCGGTTTCATCCCGCTCGCCCATGGTGGCCAACCCTGGCAGGACAGCACCGTGTTCGAAAACGTGGTGCTGTCGGTGATGGGCGTCGATGGCTACAAGAAGGCCTTGGTCGACCTCGACAGCGCAACGCTGACCGGGCCGCAGATGGTCAAGGCGCTGACCGAGCTGAAGAAAGTCGCCACCTACATGGACCCGGACGGCAAAGGCCAGGACTGGAACCTGGAAGCCGCCAAGGTCATCAACGGCAAGGCCGGCATGCAGATCATGGGCGACTGGGCCAAGAGCGAATGGACCCTGGCCGGGAAAACTGCCGGCAAGGATTACCAGTGCGTGCCATTCCCCGGCACCGACAAGGCGTTCCTGTACAACATCGATTCGCTGGTGGTGTTCAAGCAGAACAACGCTGGCACCTCTGCTGGCCAGCAGGACATTGCCCGCAAGGTGCTGGGTGAGGATTTCCAGAAGGTCTTCAGCATCAACAAGGGTTCGATCCCGGTACGCAACGACATGCTCGCCGACATGGGCAAGTATGGTTTCGATGCCTGTGCTCAAACCTCCGCCAAGGACTTCCTGGCCGACGCCAAAACGGGCGGCCTGCAACCGAGCATGGCGCACAACATGGCCACCACGCTGGCCGTGCAGGGCGCGTTCTTCGATGTGGTGACCAACTACATCAACGACCCCAAGGCCGACCCGGCCGATGCGGCGAAGAAGCTGGCGGCGGCTATCAAGGCTGCCCAGTAACGGCTGTTCGCGGGCACGCCCGCTCCCAGATGGGCCCTGCTCACCACTGTTCCTGGTCATGACGCCGGACCTGTGGGAGCGGGCTTGCCCGCGAAGCGGTGCGTAGCACCGCCACTACCTCGGGATCCAAGACATGACTACGACCACCGCCCAACTGCGGGCCTCACCCCTGGACGCGCTTCAGCGCTGGCTGCCCAAGCTGGTGCTGGCACCCAGCATGTTCATCGTCCTGGTGGGCTTCTACGGCTACATCCTCTGGACCTTCGTGCTGTCCTTCACCACCTCGACCTTTCTGCCCACCTACAAGTGGGCGGGCCTTGCGCAATACGCCCGTCTGTTCGACAACGACCGCTGGTGGGTGGCGAGCAAGAACCTGCTTCTGTTCGGCGGCTTGTTCATCGCCATCAGCTTGGCCATCGGTGTGTTGCTGGCGGTGCTGCTGGACCAGCGCATCCGTCGCGAGGGCTTCATTCGCACCATTTACCTGTACCCCATGGCGTTGTCGATGATCGTCACCGGTACCGCCTGGAAGTGGCTGCTCAACCCAGGCATGGGCCTGGACAAGTTGTTGCGTGACTGGGGCTGGGAGGGCTTTCGCCTGGACTGGCTGATCGACCCTGACCGGGTGGTGTATTGCCTGGTGATCGCGGCCGTGTGGCAGGCTTCGGGCTTCATCATGGCCATGTTCCTTGCCGGCTTGCGTGGCGTCGACCCGTCGATCATCCGCGCTGCGCAGATGGATGGCGCCAGCCTGCCGCGCATCTATTGGACCGTGGTGCTGCCCAGCCTGCGCCCGGTGTTCTTCAGTGCACTGATGATCCTCTCGCACATTGCCATCAAGAGCTTCGACCTGGTGGCGGCAATGACGGCCGGCGGCCCGGGTTACTCCTCCGACTTGCCGGCCATGTTCATGTACTCGTTCACCTTCAGCCGCGGCCAGATGGGCATGGGCTCGGCCAGCGCCATCCTCATGCTCGGGGCGATCCTGGCGATCCTCGTGCCTTACCTGTACTCGGAGCTGCGGAGCAAACGCCATGCATAGTCCTGTCGACAAGCCAGTGCTCAGCCTCAGCCGTATGGCCATCCATGCCGTGTTGCTGATCGCCGTGCTGCTGTATCTGGTGCCGCTGGTGGTGATGCTGCTGACCAGCTTCAAGACCCCTGAAGACATCAGCACCGGCAACTTGCTGAGCTGGCCTGCAGTGATTACCGGCATAGGCTGGGTCAAGGCCTGGGGAGCGGTCAGCGGTTACTTCTGGAACTCGATCATGATCACCGTGCCCGCGGTGCTGATCTCCACCGCTATTGGTGCACTGAACGGCTATGTGCTGTCGATGTGGCGCTTCCGAGGTTCGCAACTGTTCTTCGGCCTGCTGCTGTTCGGCTGTTTCCTGCCGTTCCAGACCGTGCTGCTGCCGGCCTCGTTCACCCTCGGCAAGCTTGGTCTGGCCAGTACCACTGGTGGCCTGGTGCTGGTGCATGTGGTCTACGGCCTGGCCTTCACCACGCTGTTCTTCCGCAACTTCTACGTGAGCATCCCCGACGCGCTGGTCAAGGCCGCACGGTTGGACGGTGCCGGGTTCTTCACCATCTTCCGCCGCATCATCCTGCCGATGTCCACGCCGATCATCATGGTCTGCCTGATCTGGCAGTTCACCCAGATCTGGAACGATTTCCTGTTCGGCGTGGTGTTCTCCAGCGGCGATTCGCAACCGATTACCGTCGCCCTGAACAATCTGGTCAATACCAGCACCGGGGCCAAGGAATACAACGTCGACATGGCGGCAGCGATGATCGCTGGCCTGCCAACCCTGCTGGTCTACGTGGTGGCAGGCAAATATTTCGTGCGCGGGCTGACGGCCGGCGCGGTCAAGGGGTAAGCCATGGCAACGCTCGAACTTCGCAATGTTAACAAGACCTACGGCAGCGGCCTGCCGGATACCCTCAAGGACATCCAGCTGTCGATCAAGGACGGCGAGTTCCTGATCCTGGTGGGCCCGTCGGGCTGCGGCAAGTCGACCTTGATGAACTGTATCGCCGGCCTGGAGCAGATCACCGGCGGCGCCATCCTCATCGACGAGCAGGACGTCAGTGGCATGAGCCCCAAGGACCGCGATATCGCCATGGTGTTCCAGTCCTATGCGCTGTACCCCACCATGAGCGTGCGCGAGAACATCGAGTTCGGCCTGAAGATCCGCAAGTTGCCCCAGGCCGCCATCGACGAGGAAGTGGCGCGGGTGGCCAAGTTGCTGCAGATCGAACACTTGCTGGCGCGCAAGCCGGCGCAGCTGTCCGGCGGCCAGCAGCAGCGTGTGGCCATGGGCCGGGCGCTGGCGCGGCGACCCAAGATCTACCTGTTCGATGAACCCCTGTCCAACCTCGATGCCAAGCTGCGGGTCGAAATGCGCACTGAAATGAAGTTGATGCACCAGCGCCTGAAGACCACCACGGTGTACGTCACCCATGACCAGATCGAGGCCATGACCCTGGGCGACAAGGTGGCGGTGATGAAGGACGGCATCATCCAGCAGTTCGGCACCCCGCAGCAGATCTACAACGACCCGGCCAACCAGTTCGTGGCCAGCTTCATCGGTTCGCCGCCAATGAACTTCATTCCGGTGCGTCTGGCCAGGCAGGATGGCCGCTTGCTGGCGCTGCTCGACAGCGGCCAGGCGCGCTGCGAACTTCCCTTGGGGGAGGCTGCTGACGCGCTTGAGGGGCGCGAGATCATCCTCGGCATCCGCCCTGAGCAGATCGCCCTGGGCGCTGCTGACGGCAATGGTTTGCCGGCTATCCGCGCCGAGGTGCAGGTCACAGAGCCCACCGGGCCGGACCTGCTGGTGTTCGTCACGCTCAACCAGACCAAGGTGTGCTGCCGCCTGGCGCCAGATGTGGCGTGCCGGGTGGGGGACACCCTCAACCTGCAATTCGACCCGGCCCGGGTGCTGCTGTTCGACGCTGCCAATGGCGAGCGCCTGCACCTGGCCAGCACTGGCGCAACCGCAAAGGACAACGTGGCTCACTTCAAAGGCCGTTGACTCGTCTACACCATCAATAAGAAAAAGAGGACGCAAAGGGATGGAACAGCGCAAACGCATCAAGACACTGGGATCGCTGGCCTTGCTTGCACTTGTAGGCAGCAGCGGTACACAGGCTGCCGAGGCTTTTTCCAGCGAATCCAAATGGATGACCGGCGACTGGGGCGGCACCCGGACCGAGCTGCTGGACAAGGGCTATGACTTCACCCTCGATTATGTGGGTGAGGTGGCTGGCAACCTGCATGGCGGCTACAACGACGACAAGACAGCACGCTACAGCGACCAGTTCGCCCTCGGCGCGCATCTGGACTTGCAGAAGATACTGGGTTGGCATGATGCCGAGTTCAAGCTGGCGATCACCGAGCGAAGCGGTCGCAACCTGTCCAACGACCGCATCAGCGACCCACGCGCCGGGCAGTTCAGCTCGGTGCAGGAGGTGTGGGGCCGTGGCCAGACCTGGCGCCTGACCCAGATGTGGATCAAGCAGAAGTACTTCGACGGCGCGCTGGACGTGAAATTTGGCCGTTTTGGCGAGGGCGAGGACTTCAACAGCTTCCCTTGCGACTTCCAGAACCTGGCCTTCTGCGGCTCGCAGGTGGGCAACTGGGTGGGCGGCATCTGGTACAACTGGCCGGTCAGCCAGTGGGCGCTGCGTGTGAAGTACAACATCACCCCGGCGTTCTTCGTGCAGGTCGGGGCCTTCGAGCAGAACCCCTCCAACCTGGAAACCGGCAACGGCTTCAAGCTGAGCGGTAGCGGTACCAAGGGGGCGATCCTGCCGGTGGAAGCGGTGTGGTCGCCCAAGGTCAATGGCCTGCCGGGCGAGTACCGCCTGGGCTACTACTACAGCACGGCCAAGGCTGACGATGTGTACGACGACGTCAACGGCAACCCGCAGGGGCTGACCGGTGAAGCCTTCAAGTCGCACTCAAGCAAGCATGGATGGTGGGTGGTGGCGCAGCAGCAGGTCACTGCCCATGGCGGCGACGTCAACCGTGGCCTCAGCCTGTTCGCCAACTTCACCGTGCACGACAAGGCCACCAACGTGGTCGACAACTACCAGCAGGTGGGGCTGGTCTACAAAGGCGCTTTCGACGCCCGGCCCAAGGATGACATCGGCTTCGGCGTGGCGCGAATTCATGTGAATGACGACGTGAAGAAGCGCGCCGAACTGCTCAACGCACAGAGCGCCATCAACGATTACGACAACCCTGGTTTCGTACCGCTGCAGCGTACCGAATACAACGCAGAGCTCTACTACGGCTTCCACGTTACCAACTGGCTGACCGTGAGGCCCAACCTGCAGTACATCAAGAGCCCTGGTGGGGTGGACGAGGTGGATAACGCGCTGGTCGCTGGCTTGAAGATTCAGTCGTCATTCTGAGTCAACTTGTTGTAAATTTACGCCAATCCATTTTCGGTTCCCGGCACCCACTGGTCTGCAGTGGGTGTTGGGGATAGGCCGAGACAGCGCTATCTCAAACAACAAGAGCTCTGAACCATGCCCGAACATCCGCTCCATCGCTTCTTCTCCTCGCAGCGGCCCCGGCCGACATTCGAGTGGGAGCGTTATCAGCAGCGCGATGTCCTGATCATCGATCACCCCCGTTGCCAGGCGGTGTTCAGCCGCCAGGGCGCGCAGTTGTTGCACTTTCAACCAGCGGGTGAACGGCCGTGGCTGTGGTGCGCCGAACAGTGGCCGCAGGTTGGGGCGATCCGGGGTGGTGTGCCGGTGTGCTGGCCCTGGTATGGCCGTCATCCCAGCGAAGACCTGTGGCCGGCCCATGGTTGGGCGCGGCTGCTGGACTGGAAGCTGGTGGACAGCCGTGAGGACGAGGAGGGCGTGACCCTGAAATGGCGGCTGGACCTGTGCGATTGGCAGGTCGACCTGCACGCCCGGCTGGGTAGCCGCATGGAACTGAGCCTGAGCACCGAGCATCAGGACAGCGAACCCTGCCAGTTGAGCCATGCACTGCTGGCGTACTGGCGCATCAGTGACGTGTCCGAGATAGCGCTGTCTGGTCTGGAAGACATCGAGGGTTACGACCGCCTCAACCGTCAGGCTTGCCGTGAAGATGGCGCGCTGAAGCTCAAGGGCGGCTGCCAGAAGGTCTACCCCGGTACGCCACGGGTGCAATTGCAGGACCCGGCCTGGCAGCGCGAGCTGTGCATCGACACCGGTGACAGCGACGACACCGTGGTCTGGCACCCTGGCAATCGCCCGCTGATGGGGGTGACTGGCCGCGAGTCGCAGCGTTTTGTCTGCGTCGAGGCGACCAGCGGCAGTGGTGAAGGCCTGAGCCTGGCGCCTGGGCAGCGTGCGCACCTGCGTTTGCAGGCGCACCGGCTCAGTTGAGTTCGTCGTCCTCGATCGGGTAGCGGCTGGCGTTGAGGCTTTCCTTGATCTTGCGCAGGTGGGGCTGGAAGTCCACGCCGCGGCGCAGGGTCATGCCGGTGGCCAGTACATCGAGCACGGTCAGCTGGATGATCCGCGAGGTCATCGGCATGTAGATGTCGGTATCTTCCGGCAGCGGAATGTGCAGGCTCAGGCTGCAAGCATTGGCCAGTGGCGAGCCTGCGGCGGTCAGGCCCAGCACCGAAGCGCCGTTTTCACGTGCCAGGCGCGCCACTTCGACCAGTTCGCGGGTGCGCCCGGTGTAGGAAATGATCACGAACAGATCGCCGGTGTGGGCGACCGAGGCCAGCATGCGCTGCATTAGCACATCGGCGTGGGCCGACACGGCCAGGTTGAAGCGGAAGAACTTGTGTTGCGCATCCAGGGCCACTGGGGCTGAGGCGCCGAGGCCGAAGAAGTGGATCTGCCGGGCCTGGATCATCATGTCCACGGCGCGGCTGACCTGCTGCGGGTCCAGTTGCTGGCAGGCGCTGTCAAGCGAGGCGATGGCGCTGGCGAAGATCTTCTGGGTGTAGGCGGCCGGGTCATCGTCGGCCTCTACCGCGCGGCTGACATAGGCGGCACCACTGGCCAGGCTCTGCGCCAGTTGCAGCTTGAGCTCGGGGTAGCCGCTGACGCCGAACGAGCGGCAGAAGCGGTTGACGGTCGGTTCGCTGACCTTGGCTGCCTGGGCCAGCGCAGCGATGCTGAACCGGGTGGCTTGTTGCGGGTTGAGCAGGATGACTTCGGCGACTTTGCGTTCGGCCTTGTTCAGCTCGTCGAGGCGGCCCTGGATCTGTTCCAGGAGGTTTCGCACGCGGTCCATGGGTGTGTCCTTGGGTCGGGAAGACAGCCGGCTGTGTGAGCAGCAGGCTTTTTGCACGGTCGTCTATCGTACTGTCGGTGCGGTTGGCGTACCACTTGTCTGTAACACTTGTGTGTAATGTTGTGGTTTTTACTACATTATCCCTTGAAAACCGTGTGTGAAAGCGGTATTCCTAGACCAACTTTAGGAAAGAACCAACATCATGGCTGCAATCAGTGTCGAACCTTGCACCTTTGCCCTGTTTGGCGCCCTCGGCGACCTGGCATTGCGCAAGCTGTTTCCTGCGCTCTACCAGCTCGACCGGGCCAACCTGTTGCACCCGGACACCCGCCTGCTGGCCCTCGCCCGTGAGGTCGGCAGCGCGCAGGAGCACCTGGACAGCATCGAAGCCCACCTGCGCCGGCACGTGCCCGAGGCAGATATCGAGCCTGCTGCGCTGGGGCGCTTCCTCGCCCGCCTGAATTACCAGCACCTGGACTTCCTTCAGCCCGAGGGCTATCAGGCCTTGGCCGAGCAACTGCCGGGCGAGCTGCCGCTGATCGCCTACTTCGCCACGGCGGCGGCGGTGTATGGGGCCATCTGCGAAAACCTCGACAAGGTCGGGCTGGCTGCGCGCACCCGGGTAGTGCTCGAGAAACCTATTGGCCACGACCTGGAGTCGTCGCGCCGGGTCAACGATGCCGTGGCGCGGTTCTTCCCTGAAAGCCGGGTCTACCGCATTGACCACTACTTGGGCAAAGAGACGGTGCAGAACCTGATTGCCCTGCGCTTCGCCAATAGCCTGTTCGAAACCCAGTGGAACCAGAACTCCATCTCCCATGTGGAGATTACCGTCGCGGAAAAGGTCGGTATCGAGGGCCGTTGGGGCTATTTCGACAAGGCCGGCCAACTGCGCGACATGATCCAGAATCACCTGCTGCAGTTGCTGTGCCTGATTGCCATGGACCCGCCCAGCGAACTGTCCGCCGATGCCATCCGCGACGAGAAGGTTAAAGTGCTCAAAGCCCTGGCACCGATCACTGGCGATGGCCTGAGCACCAGCGTGGTGCGCGGCCAGTACATTGCCGGCTACAGCGAAGGCAAGCCGGTACCGGGTTACCTTGAAGAAGACAACGCCAACGCCCAGAGCGACACCGAAACCTTCGTCGCCCTGCGCGCCGACATCCGCAACTGGCGCTGGTCGGGCGTGCCGTTCTACCTGCGAACCGGCAAGCGCATGCCGCAAAAACTGTCGCAGATCGTCATTCACTTCAAGGAAACGCCGCACTACATCTTCGCCCCGGAACAGCGTTTGCAGATCGGTAACAAGCTGATCATCCGCCTGCAACCGGACGAAGGCATTTCTTTACGGGTGATGACCAAGGAGCAGGGCCTGGACAAGGGCATGCAACTGCGCAGTGGCCCATTGCAGCTGAATTTTTCCGATGCTTGGCGCAGTGCACGAATTCCGGATGCCTACGAGCGGCTGTTGCTCGAAGTGATGCGCGGCAACCAGAACCTGTTCGTGCGCAAGGACGAAATCGAGTATGCCTGGAAGTGGTGCGACCAGTTGATCGCCGGCTGGCGTAATGCGGGCGATGCGCCCAAGCCATACGCGGCGGGCTCCTGGGGGCCGATGAGCTCGATTGCACTGATCACACGCGATGGGAGGGCGTGGTATGGGGATATCTGAATTGAAACTGCCAGCGGCCGTGAAGGCTCATGAACTGGCGGATGCCAAGGCACTGTCCGTGTCCTTGGCTCATGATGTGGCTGAGCGCCTGCGCGCCGCGATTGCCGCCAAGGGGCAGGCCTGTGTGGTGTTGTCTGGCGGCCGCAGCCCGGTGCCGTTCCTGGAGAAACTGGCCAGCGAGCACCTGGACTGGGCCAAGGTCATCGTCAGCCTGGCTGATGAGCGCTGGGTGCCAGTGGAGCACGCTGACAGCAATGCCGGCCTGCTGGCCCGCCACCTGTTGAAGGGCGCAGCGGCCGAGGCCCGTTTCGTTGGCCTGTACCAGCAGGCGGAGAACCTCGATGCAGCTGCGCTCAAAGCTGACCAGGCCTTGGCCGAGCTACCGCCGATCGACGTGCTGGTGCTGGGTATGGGCGACGATGGCCATACCGCCTCGCTGTTCCCCGCCAGTCCCAACCTGGAAGCAGGCCTGGACCCGGCCGGCCCACGCCGCTGCCTGCCATTGCTGGCGCCGAGCGTGCCGCACCAGCGCCTGTCGATGACCCGTTCGCTGCTGGCCAGCGCGGCCTTCATCGCGCTGTCTGTGCAAGGCCAGGGCAAACTCGCTACCCTGCGCGCCGCGCTGGCGGGCAACGACCTTACTGAAATGCCGATTCGCGCTTTTCTTCACGACCCCCTGGACATCTACTGGTGCCCATGAGCCAAGGATCCACAGTCATGACCACCCTTGAACGCCCACAGCCCAAGCTCTCGATGGCTGATAAAGCCGCGCGGATCGACGCCATTTGCAAAAAGGCGCGCATCCTGCCGGTAATCACCATTGCTCGTGAGGAAGACATCCTGCCGCTGGCTGACGCCCTGGCCGCTGGCGGTATCCGTACCCTGGAAGTGACCCTGCGCTCACAGCATGGCCTCAAGGCCATTCAGGTGCTGCGTGAGCAGCGCCCGGAGCTGTGTGTCGGCGCCGGTACCGTGCTCGACCGCAGCATGTTCGCGGCGGTTGAAGCTGCGGGCGCGCAGTTCGTCGTTACCCCTGGCATTACCCAGGACATTCTCGAGGCTGGCGTGGACAGTGAAATCCCGCTGTTGCCGGGCATCAGCACGCCGTCCGAAATCATGATGGGCTATGCCCTGGGCTACCGCCGGTTCAAGTTGTTCCCGGCGGAAATCAGCGGCGGCGTAGCGGCGATCAAGGCCTTTGGTGGCCCGTTCGGCGACATTCGTTTTTGTCCTACCGGTGGTGTAAACCCGGCCAACGTGCGCAACTACATGGCACTGCCAAACGTGATGTGCGTGGGGGGAACCTGGATGCTCGACAGCAGCTGGATCAAGAACGGTGACTGGGCGCGGATCGAAGCGTGCAGTGCCGAGGCGATGGCACTGCTGGACGCCAACTGAAAACTGTTGTGTGCTTTACGGCTTGTGGGGCGCTTGGTCGGCGCCCCTTTTTTTTTGCCTGGGGTATTTGCAGTGGTTGTGCTGGCCCTTTCGCGGGTAAACCCGCTCCTACGCACCGATCTGCGGTGGACATACACCGGGGGGCACAGGCCGTTGTAGGAGCGGGTTCACCCGCGAATGGGCCGGGCCTGCTGGCCAATATCCCTGGCCGTTCACCGTTGCCGTGGCCTCCGTATTCGCGGGTAAACCCGCTCCTACACCTGATCGGTGGTGGACACACATTGGTGATTGGACACAGGCCGTTGTAGGAGCGGGTTTACCCGCGAAAGGGCCAGTGCAGGCCAACAAAAAAGCCCGCATCAAACGATGCGGGCTTTCTCATCCCTCATTCCAGGCTTCAGGCCGCCTTGGCTTCCTGCTGGCTCAGCGAGCGGTTCAGTGCACTGAACAGCGCCTTGAAGCTGGCCGTGGTGATGTTCTCATCGATACCCACGCCATGTACCGGGCGGCCACCGGCCACGCGCAGTTCGATGTAGGCAGCTGCCTTGGCGTTGGTGCCAGCGCCAATCGCATGCTCGTTGTAGTCCATGATCTCCACGGCAATCGGCAGGCCGGCCACCAGTGCTTCCAGGGCGCCGTTGCCCTTGCCGCGCCAGTGCAGGGTGGTTTCGCCTTCACCGGCAACTTCCACTTCCACGGCGCTGTGGCCGTTTTCTTCCTGCAGGCGATGGCTGACCAGTGCGTATGGCGCGTTGGCCTGGAGGTATTCCTTGTGCAGCAGGCTGTAGATCTGCTGGGCGGTCATTTCCAGGCCCAGGCGGTCAGTCTCACCCTGTACCACCTGGCTGAATTCGATCTGCATGCGACGCGGCAGGCTGATGCCATATTCCTGTTCGAGCAGGTAGGTGATACCGCCTTTGCCCGACTGGCTGTTGACGCGGATTACCGCTTCGTAGCTGCGGCCGATGTCGGCCGGGTCGATCGGCAGGTAAGGCACCTCCCACAGTTCCCCATCCTGCTGCTTGGCGAAGCCCTTGCGGATGGCGTCCTGGTGCGAGCCAGAGAACGCGGTATGGACCAGGTCGCCCACATACGGGTGACGTGGGTGTACCGGCAACTGGTTGCACTCTTCGACCACCTTGCGCACACCGTCGATGTCGGAGAAGTCCAGCAACGGGTCGATGCCCTGGGTGTAGAGGTTCAGTGCCAAGGTCACCAGGTCGACGTTACCGGTACGCTCGCCGTTGCCGAACAGGCAGCCTTCGGCACGGTCGGCGCCGGCCATGAGGCCCAGTTCGGTGGCAGCGATGCCGGTACCGCGGTCGTTGTGGCAGTGCAGGCTGATGATCACGCTGTCGCGGCGGCTGACGTTGCGGCAGAACCACTCGATCTGGTCGGCGTAGATATTTGGCGTGGACACTTCCACGGTGGCCGGCAGGTTGAGGATGATCTTGTGTTCAGGGGTAGGGTTCCACACCTCGATGACCGCGTCGCAGACCTCCTTGGCGAACTCCATTTCAGTGGCGCTGAAGGTTTCTGGCGAGTACTGGAAGGTCCACTGGGTTTCCGGCTGCTGGGCGGCGTACTTGACGAACAGCTTGGCCGCGTTCACTGCGATGTCCTTCACGCCTTGCTTGTCCTGATTGAAGACGATGCGGCGGAACGACGGGCTGGTGGCGTTGTACAGGTGGACGATGGCCTTCTTCGCACCGCGCAGCGATTCGAAAGTACGGGCAATCAGGTCTTCACGTGCCTGGGTGAGCACCTGGATGGTGGTGTCATCCGGGATGTGGCCGTCCTGGATCAGGGTGCGCACGAAGTCGAAATCGGTTTGCGAGGCAGACGGGAACGAGGCTTCGATCTCCTTCACGCCAACCTGCACCAAGGTCTTCCAGAAGCGCAGTTTCTTCTCCGAGTCCATCGGCTCGATCAGCGACTGGTTGCCATCACGCAGGTCGGAGCTGCACCAGATGGGGGCCTGGGTGATGGTCTTCGACGGCCAGGTACGGTCAGGCAGGTCGATGGTCGGGAAAGCGCGGTATTTCTTCGAAGGGTCTTTGAGCATGGTCATGGAAGCAATCCTTTTGTGTGCGGCCGAGATCGGGCCTGCCGAGCGATAACGATATGAAGAGGCGAGGCGACGCGATTCAGCCTGGTAGTCGGGCGCTGACCAGGCAGAGGCTGCGATGTTGTCGGAGCAGGATGAGGGTGCTGAAGGTTTTCATGCCTTCAAACTTAACCAGTGGGGTGGGGGATGGCAAGCGTTCGGGGAAAATTGAGAGAAATGCTTAAAAAAAGCCATTAGGCGAGATTTTATGGCTTGATTGGGCTGAGTGCTTCGTTGCTTTTGCGCGGTATTTTTCGATGGCGCAACACAATGGAAGAAATGCCAGCGGTGCTGGCCCATTCGTGGGTAACCCCGCGCCTACAGGTACGCCGCCCCTTGTAGGAGCGGGTTTACCCGCGAATGGGCCGGCCCAGGCAGCGCACCGTTCAGGGCTGGAACGCCCCAATGAAAATCGCCGGGTCCACCCGCGCATCGTTCAGGCTGACGTTCCAGTGCATGTGCGGCCCGGTAGCCCGCCCGGTCGAGCCCACGCGCCCGACCACCTCGCCACGACGCAGTTGCTGGCCCACCTGCACATCGATTTTCGACATGTGGCAGAACATGCTGATAAAGCCCTGCCCATGGTCGACGAACACCGTGCGGCCGTTGAAGAAATAGTCCCCCACCAGAATCACTTTGCCATTGGCGGGTGTCTTGATCGGCGTGCCTGCCGGCACCGCAAAATCCAGCCCCGCATGCGGGTTGCGTTCTTCGCCGTTGAAGAAGCGGCGCACGCCGAACTTGCTCGACAGCGGGCCGTTGACCGGCTTGTCGAGAACCAGGTTGCTCGGCAGGTTAGGGCTGAAGCTGCGGTAGGCCTTGATCTGCTCGGCCAGTTCGCGGTCGATGCGCTTGAGGTCGGCCGGGTTCGGGTTGACCTGGCGCGTGTTCTTCAGGGTGATGCGCTGCTCAGGGTACGTCTTGCTGCCTACGCTGAAAGGCAGGGTGCGCCCGCCCTGGTTCAGCACTGCGGTGCCGGGCTTCTGGGTCAGCGGGATGCCGACGATGGCCAGCCAGTTGTCCTGCTCCTTCACCACCAGCACCGGTTTGCCGTCGAAACGGGCGCTGGGTGCGTTGGCGGCGGGGCCCAGGTCGACGACTGCCACACCGCCGGGTACCGGTTTGTTCAGTGTGCGGGTGATGTAGCTGGCCTGGGCGCCGCCGGCCAGCAGCAACAGGGAAAGGGCAAGCAGGGGCGCGAGCACGCGGGGCATGTGTCAGTCCAGTAGTGAGAGGGTGACCGGGGTCAGGTGGTTGTCTTCGACCCGCACCAGCAGCTCGCCTTCGTTCAGGCGGGCGGTCAGGCGTTGGCCATTGCGGGTCTGTTCGGCGCTGCGAATGGCCTGGCCTTGCTCATCCAGCAAAATGCTGTATCCGCGGGCCAGAGTGGCCAGCGGACTGACCACCTGCAGTGTCTGCAATTGGGCCTGGAACCGCTGGCGACGGTCCTTTAGCACCTCGCGCATGGCCCGTGGCAGGCGCTCGGCCAGGCTGTCCAGGCGCTGGTTCAGCAGTTTCAGGTTACGCCCCGGATGCTGCGCGGCCAGGCGGGCGTCCAGGCGTGCCAGGCGTTCGCGGCGCTGGTTGAGGTTGAGCATGAACGCGCGACGCAGGCGCATGTCCAGGTCGTCCAGGCGTTGAGCCTGCTGGCGCAAACGCTCGCCTGGGTGGCGCAGGCGCCGGGTGAGTGACTCCAGGCGCAGGCGGTCGTGGGTCAGGCGGTTCTGCATGCGCAGCAGCAGGCGCCGTTGCAGGCCATCCAGGCGTTGCCGAAGGCCGCTGTTGTCAGGGGCCAGCAGCTCGGCGGCAGCTGACGGGGTGGGCGCGCGCACGTCAGCCACGAAGTCGCTGATCGACACGTCGGTTTCATGGCCCACGGCGCTGACAATCGGCGTGACGCAGGCGGCCACGGCACGCGCCACGGCTTCCTCGTTGAAACACCACAGGTCTTCCAGCGAACCACCACCCCGCGCCAGAATCAGCGCATCGAAACCGAGGCTGTCGGCCAGGCGGATGGCGCGTACGATCTGCGCGATGGCTTCGCGGCCCTGTACCGCCGTAGGGATCAGGTTCAGCTCCACCTGCGGGGCACGGCGGCCGAACACGCTGATGATGTCGCGGATCACCGCGCCAGTGGGCGAGGTGATGATGCCGATGCGCTGTGGGTGAGCCGGCAGTGGCTTCTTTCGTTCGGTGCTGAACAGCCCCTCGGTACCGAGCTTTTCCTTCAGGGCCTCGAAAGCCAGGCGCAGCGCGCCATCACCGGCGGGCTCGACGGTGTCGAGAATCAGCTGGTAGTCGCCACGTCCCTCGAACAGCGAAACCTTGCCGCGCACCCGCACCGCCAGGCCATCGCGCAGCGCCTGGCGTACCCGCGTGGCGTTCTGCCGGAACAACGCGCAACGCACCTGGGCGCCGCTGTCCTTGAGGGTGAAGTACATGTGGCCGGACGCCGGGCGGGCGAGGTTGGAGATTTCGCCTTCCACCCACACGCTGCGGAAAACGTCTTCCAGCAGCACGCGGGCGCGGCCGTTGAGTTGGCTGACGGTAAGGACCTCGCGGTCCAGCCCGAGTCGTTCGAAAGGGTCTTTGATCATGGCTGGCATCATAAATGACATCGGCCCCGGTTGTCTGTCTTGCCCCTATTGTCAGCCTTGACCCGATCCTTGTGGGAGCGGCCTTGCGTCGCGAAAGGGCCGCAACGCGGCCCCGGCACTTCATGCGGCGAAGCTGAAAACCTGGGGCCGCATCGCAGCCCTTTCGCGACGCAAGGCCGCTCCCACAAGACCGCAACCGGTGCCTTCAGCCCTGCATCGTCGCCACGAACTGCCGCACCAGTTGCCCCGCATCACGGCGACAGGCCAGTGCCACTGTGCTCTGGCAATCACCCTCCAGCGCTACGAAGCTGACTGAAGCCGGGGCAATCTCGCACATGCACCGCGGCAACAACGCCACCCCAAACCCCGCCTGTATCAGCTGCAACTGCGTAGTCTTGCGCGACAGTACCTGCGCCGCCTGCGGGAAGAACCCTGCCCCCATGCACAACGAGGCAGACAGGTAGCTCAAGCCACCGCGATCCCGGTGCGGGATGGAAATGAAGCGTTCTTCCTTCAATTGTTCCAGTTGCACGTGCTGAGTACCCGCCAAGGGGTGCCCAGCGGCGACGGCCAGCAACAAGGGTTCGTCGAACAGTTCATGCAGCACCACGCCTTCATGCTGGCGCAGCACCGGCAAGCGCAACAGGCCGATATCCAGCCGTCCGGCAGCAATGTCTTCCAGTTGTGCCTCCGACGACTGCTGCGCAATCTCCAGCGAAACCCCTGGGTTGTGCTTCAGGTAGTTCCCAAGGCGAGCCAGAAGCCCGCCGGTCAGCGGCACGGTGCTGGAATGGTTCAGGCGCAAGCTGCCTTGCAACCCTTGGCCAATGTCACGGGTAACCCGCTCCGCCTGTGCCAGGTCAGCCAGCAAGCGTCGTGCCCGTTCAAGAAAGGCCTGACCGGCCAGCGTCAGGCGAGGCAGGCGCGCCGTGCGTTCGAACAGCGGCGTGCCCAGTTGCTGCTCCAGCTCCTTGATCTGCCGGCTAAGGGCCGACTGGGCGACGTACAGTCGCTCGGCTGCACTGCTGAAACTGCCGCACTCGGCGATCTCCACGAAGTAACGCAGCTGTCGGATTGACGTCATGTCATGCCTTTTCGAGATGGCTTTTGGGATAAAGGCATATTAGTCGGCATGGCTCATGGCTGGCTAACCTTTGCCTGTCTTCCCAGGAACTGCTGCCATGCTTGCCCAACTGTCGTTTTCCGGCCTTGACTGGCTGCCGATCCTGTTCGCCATTGCCGCGGCCTACGTCGTCTTCGGCATCGCCGGCTTCGGTACTGCACTGGTGGCGGGGCCGGTGCTGATTCACTTCATGCCGTTGTCACGCATCATCCCGTTGCTGGTGCTGCTGGATTTCGTGGCCGCGTTCGGCAACCTGCTGCCGTCGCGCCGGGATGTGGTACGCAGTGAATTGCTGCGGCTGCTGCCCTTCATGGCCTTGGGTTGTACGTTGGGCGTGGTGTTCCTGCTGCAACTGAAGTCCGACCTGTTGCTGCTGTTGATGGGGGTATTCGTGACTGCCTATGCAGTTTACGGGCTGGCAGTGAAAGTGAGGCCAGCCAGCCTGTCCGGCTTCTGGGCGGTGCCGATGGGCACGGCAGGCGGGTTGTTCGGGGCTTTGTTCGGCAGCGGCGGGTTTCTTTATGCTCTTTACCTGAGCGCACGGCTGGAGGTGAAGGAACAGGTACGCGCCACCCAGAGCGCGCTGATCAGCTGCAGTACGATAGTGCGTCTGTCGCTGTTCCTGATCGCCGGTGTCTATGCCGACCAAAGCCTGCTGCTGCTCGCCGCCTGTCTGCTGCCTGTCATGTTCATTGGCCTTTGGGTAGGGCGTCGGTTGACCAACCGGTTGTCCCGCGAAGCGTTCGTGCGCCTGGTGACCTGGCTGGTGCTGGCCAGTGGGCTGGCGTTGATTGGTCGCTACCTGAGCGCCTGAGCGGTAGAATTGCGTCATTACCGGCGTTTCTCAGGCTTGTCCCGTTCATGAACACCCAGAGCATCATCGTTCCAAAGCTGTCTACCGTCCCGGTGCATGAAGCCCGTGCCCGCGCCATCCTGCGCTGGCTGGTGCGCGAAAAGGTCGTCGAGGAGCAGCTGACCACCTGTGGCCGCACCGGTAACCGCATGGGCCATGCCCTGGCGGCAGGGGCGCGCAAAGTGGCCCTGCACCCGGAAAAACTGCCCTTCGACGAACCGGTCAACGGCCTGGAAGTGATGCTCAAGCGCTGCATCTATACCCCCACCGAAGGCTTCCTCGAAGAAGCCGGTTGCCCGGAGTGCCGGCGCGAGGTAGGCGAGCCGTTGTTCGAAAGCCTGGAAGAGTGGATGCCGGCAGTGAGCGACAACTTTACCTGCCCACTGTGCGGCTTCGAAGATGACATCAATGGCTTCATTTACCTGCAGCCATGTGCCTTTTCCAACCTGGGGTTCATCTTCAACAACTGGGGCGAGGCCGGGTTCACCCAGGCCTTTCTCGACAGCTTCGCCGACTGGCTCGACCAGCCGGTGGCCGTGGTGCAGGTAAAACTGCCACAAGCCTGACCGAAGGCCCTTATTTTGCATTGAGCGGCGCGCCATGCATGAGTATAATGGCGCGCTTCCATTTTTCCCGCCCGGGAGCCCCCGCGATGCTGCGTATCAGCCAAGAAGCCCTGACCTTCGACGATATCCTCCTTGTACCTGGCTATTCCGAGGTACTGCCCAATGAAGTCAGTCTCAAGACCCGTTTGACCCGTGGCATCGAGCTGAACATTCCGCTGGTTTCCGCTGCCATGGATACCGTGACCGAAGCGCGTCTGGCCATTGCCATGGCTCAGGAAGGCGGTATCGGCATCATCCACAAGAACATGACCATCGAACAACAGGCCAGCGAAGTGCGCAAGGTCAAGAAGTTCGAGGCTGGCGTGGTCAAGGACCCGATCACCATCGACGCCGATGCCACTGTGCGCGACCTGTTCGAGCTGACCCGCCTGAACAACATCTCCGGCGTGCCGGTACTGGCGAACGGCGACCTGGTCGGCATCGTCACCTCCCGTGACGTGCGCTTCGAAAATCGCCTGGACGCCAAGGTTCGCGACGTGATGACGCCGAAAGAGCGCCTGGTCACCGTCCGCGAAGGCGCCGACAAGAACGAAGTTCGCGAGCTGCTGCACAAGCATCGTCTGGAAAAAGTCCTGATCGTTGACGACAAGTTCAACCTCAAGGGCATGATGACCGTCAAGGACATCGAAAAGGCCAAGGCTTACCCGCTGGCCAGCAAGGACGACCAGGGTCGCCTGCGCGTCGGCGCCGCTGTCGGCACCGGCAAGGACACCGGCGAGCGCGTTGCTGCCCTGGTGGCGGCTGGCGTTGATGTCGTCGTCGTCGACACTGCCCACGGCCACTCCAAAGGTGTGATCGACCGCGTACGCTGGGTGAAAGAAACCTACCCGCAAGTGCAGGTGATCGGCGGCAACATCGCCACCGGCGCTGCCGCCAAGGCCCTGGCCGAAGCAGGTGCCGATGCGGTCAAGGTCGGTATCGGCCCTGGCTCTATCTGCACCACCCGTATCGTTGCCGGTGTCGGCGTGCCGCAAATCAGCGCCATCGCCAACGTCGCAGCAGCACTGGAAGGCACTGGTGTGCCACTGATCGCTGACGGCGGTATCCGCTTCTCCGGTGACCTGTCCAAGGCCATCGTTGCCGGTGCTTCCTGCGTGATGATGGGTTCGATGTTCGCCGGTACCGAAGAGGCCCCGGGTGAAGTCGAGCTGTTCCAGGGCCGTTCCTACAAGGCCTACCGCGGCATGGGCTCGCTGGGTGCCATGGCACAGGCGCAAGGCTCGTCCGACCGTTACTTCCAGGACTCCTCGGCCGGCGCCGAGAAGCTGGTACCGGAAGGCATCGAAGGCCGCGTTCCTTACAAAGGCGCCCTGGCCGCGATCATCCACCAGCTGATGGGCGGCCTGCGTTCGTCCATGGGCTACACCGGCAGCGCAACCATCGAAGAAATGCGCACCAAGCCGGAGTTCGTGCGCATCACCGGTGCCGGCATGGCCGAATCCCACGTGCACGACGTGCAAATCACCAAAGAAGCCCCTAACTACCGCGTAGGCTGAGGCTTCCAGCTACAACATAAAGCGGGGCTGTCATGACAGCCCCGCGTCGTTTCCGATTTCCACTGACGAGATTGAGTCATGGCCCTCGACATTCACGCTCACCGCATCCTGATCCTCGATTTCGGTTCCCAGTACACCCAGCTGATCGCCCGCCGCGTGCGCGAAATCGGCGTGTACTGCGAACTGCACCCGTTCGACATGGACGATGAAGCGATCCGCGAATTCAACCCGCGCGGCATCATCCTTGCCGGCGGCCCCGAGTCGGTCCACGAAGCCAACAGCCCGCGCGCTCCGCAAGCCGTGTTTGACCTGAATGTGCCTGTGCTGGGTATTTGCTACGGCATGCAGACCATGGCCGAGCAGATGGGCGGCAAGGTAGAAGGTTCCGACCTGCGTGAGTTCGGTTATGCCCGCGTGGACGTTGTCGGCAAGAGCCGCCTGCTCGACGGCATCGAAGACCACGTTGACGACGACGGCGTGCTGGGCCTGGACGTGTGGATGAGCCACGGTGACAAGGTCACCCAGATGCCTGGCAACTTCAACATTCTGGCCAGCACCCCAAGCTGCCCGATCGCTGGCATGTACGACGACGTCCGCGGCTACTACGGCGTGCAGTTCCACCCTGAAGTGACCCACACCAAGCAAGGGGGTCGCATCCTGTCCCGCTTCGTGCAGGACATCTGCGGCTGTGAAGCCCTGTGGACGGCGTCCAACATCGTCGAAGACGCCATCGCCCAGGTGCGTGCGCAAGTCGGTTCGGCCAACGTCCTGCTGGGCCTGTCCGGCGGCGTTGACAGCTCGGTAGTTGCCGCGCTGCTGCACCGCGCCATCGGCGACCAGTTGACCTGCGTATTCGTCGACAACGGCCTGCTGCGCCTGCACGAAGGTGACCAGGTGATGGCCATGTTCAAAGAGAACATGGGCGTCAAGGTGATCCGCGCCGACGCTGAAAAGCAGTTCCTGGACAACCTGGCCGGCGAAGCCGACCCTGAGAAGAAGCGCAAGATCATCGGCCGCACCTTCATCGACGTGTTCGATGCCGAAGCCAGCAAGCTGGAGAACATCCAGTTCCTCGCCCAGGGCACCATCTACCCGGACGTGATCGAGTCAGCTGGCGCCAAGAGCGGCAAGGCTCACGTGATCAAGTCGCACCACAACGTTGGTGGCCTGCCGGAGGAGATGAACCTCAAGCTGGTCGAGCCGCTGCGTGAACTGTTCAAGGACGAAGTGCGCAAGATCGGCCTGGAGCTGGGCCTGCCGTACGACATGGTCTACCGTCACCCGTTCCCGGGCCCGGGCCTGGGCGTGCGTATCCTCGGTGAAGTGAAGAAGGAATACGCCGACATCCTGCGTCGCGCCGACCACATCTTCATCGAAGAGCTGCGCAAGGCCGACTGGTACCACAAGACCAGCCAGGCGTTCGTGGTGTTCCAGCCGGTCAAGTCGGTCGGCGTCGTCGGCGACGGCCGTCGCTACGCCTGGGTCGTGGCCCTGCGTGCCGTCGAGACCGTGGACTTCATGACCGCGCGTTGGGCACACCTGCCGTACGAGCTGCTGGAAACCGTCAGCGGTCGAATCATCAACGAAATCGACGGTATTTCGCGCGTTACCTACGATGTGTCGAGCAAGCCGCCTGCCACTATCGAGTGGGAATGATCGGGTAGCCAGCCCAGGCTGGTACCCGCAGGACGGATACACCAGAAAGCCCGCATGATTGCGGGCTTTCTGGTTCTTGTTCGTTCAGATTGCTTATTCTTCTGGCTTTCTGGCAAATAGCGCTTTCTGGTAGGCGTTATAGGAAAGCAGCCTGCTCCTTACGGCGATGAACTCATCACCCTCCACGCGTTGCGGGTGCTTTTCCTGCGGGTCATCCTCAATATTGTATTTAGTCAGCGTGTCCGAACTGAATTCGTATATGTATTTGTACGGGTGCTCCACCAAGGCTGACGCCAGTTGGTCAAAGAACGTGGACATGAAGAATGTGCGTTTCCCCTGTTCTCTCAACAAGCTGATGCCTTGTACAGAGAGTGGGGATTCGGTCACATCAAAAAAATCGGCAACCGTGGGCGCAATATCGATCTGGTGACTGGTCGTTGAGGCGGGTTTGGGCAGTGACTTTCCATTACTCCAGAAAATCAGGGGTACGCTCACTTCTTCTTCGTGCATGGAAGCGTTGTGAATGAACAGACCGTGCTCACCAAATGACTCACCGTGGTCACCCACGAGCACGAATAATGTCGAGTCCAGAAGGCCTTGCTTGTCGAAGGATGTCAGCATTTCACCCAGCACGCTGTCTGTCTTGGCTATGCAGTCTTCATACTTTTCCAGCTCGCTCTGTAATGGGGGCCCTTGGCTGCATTGGTAGGGGTAGTGGGCTGCGCTTGGGAAGTAGAGCGCGATGAAACCCTTGCCATTCTTTTTGATGTTTTCCAGGTAAGCGATGCTGGACGAAAACAGCTGTTCATCACTTTCACCGAAGCTACTGGCGTTTTGTGAGCGGTTTTCGGCGGGGATGAGCTCCGAAACTGCGTAAGCATTCGACACACCGATGGATTTCAGGAAGCCCTCCATGTTTTCGAACTGCAGGTACAGCGAGCTGAAGGCGACGGCTTCCATGTTTTTCCTGTTCTTCAGCTCATGGATGACACTGGGTTGTAGCAGGTACATGGCTTCTTTGATTTCAATGTCAGGGTAGGCATGCAGCCCCGTCAGGATCGCGTGGTAGCCTTTGGACGAGTGAGGCACTGAGACGTACGATTTGAAGAGCATGCCCTCCCGAGCGAGCTTATCGAAGGTGGGGTACCGCTCGGCGGTTTTGATGTCGGGAGCAAACACGCTGTTCCAGCGCACTGACTCCAGAACGATGAAGACCAGGTTCTTGAAGTCTGGCGTGGGGTGAGATTGAAGTTTTCGGATTTCGTTGACGCTGGTCAGCGGGTAGGCGGGTTGTTCGAATGGCAGCGACGGTCTATGCGGCGCTGCGGTCAAGGAAGTGGTGTTTCTGAGTGTTGTGACCAGTGGGCTGATGACAATGTTTTCGTTCAGGTGATAGCGCGCGTCTTTGGCATGGATGGAGCCGAAGAGCAGGGCGCCGATCACCAGCAGTGATGCCCAGAGGTGTTGTCTTTTCTTTACTGTGCGGGTGCGCTGTTCTTTATAAGCGATGTAGGTTGCCAGCCCAGCGAAAGACCAGGTCGCCAGGTAAGCAAGAAAAAGCACAAAGACAATGAACCTGAATGTGTACCCGAAACCGGCAGATTGCGTGAGAAACACCTCGGCCCCGGAGGTCAGGTTGCTTGCGTTTTGCAGGCTGTAGCTTATCAGTTGCCAGTCCAGAGGCTTCAGCCATAGCTCCCGAACACGCATGTCCACCAGCAGGAACAGCAGCAAGGCGCCTGAGGCGATGCTCAACAGATAGAAGTTGAATTTGTTTCTGGTAATGGTGTTGGCGGCAATCACATAGAGGGCGACCACTAACAGCACGTCTTGAAGCAAGTACAGGGCAATATCGAAAACACCGGTCTCCACCCATCGATGGGAGAAAAACTCGATCATGATGATCTTCGGTGCCAGCAGCAGGCCTGCAGCGAGCAGGAGCGATATATGCAGTAATGAATTCCTGAGCCACATGGTGTCTACCTTCGCATTCACAGAGCCGGCGTCTTGTCTGAAGCGATAGGCGGGCAAAAGGCCAGCACCTGCGCACCCCGTTTTTAGACTTAAGCAGCCCACCCTGAATTCGGCAAGTCAGCCCCGGGGCGTTGGGTTGGTACCGAAGGGGGAGCGGGTTGCCACTGGCGATCGCGGCCGCTAACCGGTCGTGCGACAAGACTTCACTTAATATTTCGCAAATGCAGGTGTATCGTATTCGCCCTTCATCGCCAGCCCCTGCTGGCAGACTGATTGCGCAGAAACGAGGTACCCGCACCGATGTCCTTTACCCGTCGACAAATGCTCAAAGGCCTTACTGGTCTGGTTGTGGTAGGCCTGGGCGCCGGGGGCGCGGCGCGCTACTGGCTGGGCAAGGTCGAGGACGAGAATGCCGGGCACGACTACGAGCTGATTGCCGCCCCACTGGAAGTGGAGCTGGTGCCGGGTTTCAAGACCGAAGCCTGGGCCTTCGGCCCATCGGCACCTGGCACCGAACTGCGGGTACGCCAAGGCACCTGGTTGCGGGTGCGTTTCATCAATCGCCTGCCGGTCGAAACCACCATCCACTGGCACGGCATCCGCCTGCCGCTGGAGATGGATGGTGTGCCATACGTTTCGCAACTGCCGGTCAAGCCTGGTGAGTACTTCGATTACAAATTCCGCGTGCCGGACGCCGGCAGCTATTGGTATCACCCCCATGTCAGCAGTTCCGAGGAGCTGGGCCGCGGTCTGGTCGGGCCGCTGATCGTCGAGGAGCGTGAACCCACCGGGTTCCAGCATGAGCGTACGCTGAGCCTGAAGAACTGGCATGTGGACGAGCAGGGCGCATGGCTGCCTTTCAGCATCCCGCGCGAGGCCGCGCGCAACGGCACTGCCGGGCGGTTGATCACCATCAACGGCCAGGCTGACTCGATCACCGAGCTGCCGGCCGGCCAGGTGGTGCGGGTGCGCCTGCTGAACCTGGACAATACCTGGACCTACCGCCTCAACCTCAAGGGCAACTGCGAGGCGAGAATCTATGCCCTCGACGGCAACCCGGTGACCCCGCGTGCGCTGGACGAATACTGGCTAGGCCCGGGCATGCGTATCTGCCTGGCCATCCGCATTCCCGAGGCGGGTGAGGAAATCTCCCTGCGCGACGGTTTCGTGCGCCTGGGCACCCTGCGTTCGGTGGCCAGCAACGACGCGCCGAGTGACTGGCCGCCCGCGCTGCCGCCCAATCCGATCGCCGAGCCGGACCTGGAGAATGCCGAAAAGCTGAACTTCAATTTCGAGTGGGCGGCCAGCGTCTCTGTCACCCCTGATCCGGCCAAACCGTCGAGCATGTGGCAGATCAACGGCCAGGCCTGGGATATTACCGACAAGACCTGCGCCGACCGCCCCATCGCCACGTTGCAGAAGGGCAAGAGCTACATCTTCGAGCTTAAGAACATGACCCAGTACCAGCACCCGATCCACTTGCATGGCATGAGCTTCAAGGTGATCGCCTCCAACCGTCACGACATCAAGGAGCCGTGGTTCACCGACACCTACTTGCTGGGCAAGAACGAGCGCGCCCAGGTAGCACTGGTGGCGGATAACCCTGGGACCTGGATGTTTCACTGCCACGTCATCGACCACATGGAAACCGGCCTGATGGCCGCGATCGCGGTGGTCTGATGCGCCCGCAGATCATCGATCGCAGTCGCGATCAGGAATTCATGCGCCTGGCGCTGGCCTTGGCCGCCGAAGGCGCGGCGTTGGGCGAGGTGCCAGTGGGGGCGGTGCTGGTGCAGCATGGGCAGGTGATCGGCCAGGGTTTCAACCGGCCGATCATCGACAGTGACCCCAGCGCACATGCCGAGATGGTGGCGATCAGGGCGGCAGCCAGGTCGGCAAGCAACTACCGGCTACCCGGCAGCACCCTGTATGTGACCCTGGAACCGTGCAGCATGTGTGCGGGGCTGATCGTGCATTCGCGGGTGATGCGCGTGGTGTTTGGCGCGCTGGAGCCCAAGGCCGGGATCGTGCAGAGCCAGGGGCAGTTCTTTGGCCAAGGCTTTCTCAACCACCGGGTGATGGTGGAGGGCGGGGTGCTGGCGCAAGAGTGCGGGCAGATCCTCAGCGACTTCTTCAAGGCCCGCCGGGCCAAGGCTTGAGCTGCACCGGCCTCTTCGCGGGCAAGCCCGCTCCTGCAGGTTCTGCGCAAATCTTGTAGGCGCGGGTTTGCCCGCGAAGAGGTCCTGACAGGCTTACATCGGCGACGACTTATCCGCTGGCTTGTCCTTGTTGACCCCGGGCACATGCAGGTTGCCCTCGGCCACCTGGCCTTCGAGCTGCGGCTGGGTCACCCAGGTGAGGATGTCGTAGTAACGGCGGATGTTGGCCACGAAATGCACCGGTTCACCCCCACGGGCATAGCCGTACTTGGTCTGCCGGTACCACTGCTTCTGAGCCAGCCGCGGCAGCATCTTCTTCACGTCCAGCCACTTGTTCGGGTTCAGCTTCTCGCGCTTGGCCAGGGTGCGGGCGTCTTCCAGGTGGCCGCCACCGACATTGTAGGCGGCAAGGGCGAACCAAGTGCGGTCCGGCTCCTTGATGCTGTCGTCAAGCTCTTCCTTGATCTTCATGAAGTACTTGGCGCCGCCCTGGATGCTCTGCCTCGGGTCCAGGCGGTTGGACACACCCATGGCCTGGGCGGTGCGCTGGGTCAGCATCATCAGGCCGCGCACGCCAGTCTTGGAGGTGACTTCCGGCTGCCACATCGATTCCTGGTAGCCGATGGCGGCCAGCAGGCGCCAGTCGACCTGCTCGACCTTGGCGTAGCTCTTGAAGTGCTTCTCGTACTTGGGCAGGCGCTGTTGCAGGTGCTGGGCGAAGGTGTAGGCGCCGACATAGCCAAGCACGTCGACATGGCCGTAGTAGCGGTCCTTCAAGCGTTGAAGGGTGCCGTTTTTCTGTGCCTTGTCGAGAAATTCGTTGATTTCGTTGAGCAGGCTGTTGTCTTCGCCGGCTGCCACTGCCCAGCGCTGGTCGCGGGTTTCGCCCAAATCGAAGGCGACCCGCACGTTGGGGAAATACACCTGGTTCATCGCCAGTTCGTTGGAGTCCACCAGGGTCAAGTCGATCTGACCTTCGTCCACCATGCGCAGCAGGTCGACCACTTCGACGGCGTCGGATTCCTCATATTGCAAGGCAGGGTACTGCTTTTTCAGCTCGGCCAACTGGTCAGCATGGCTGCTGCCCTTGAGCACCATGATCTTCTTGCCGACCAAACCCTTGGCGCCGGTGGGGCGCGCGCGGCCGTTGCGGTAGATGACCTGCGGGGTCACCTCCAGGTAGGGATGGGAGTATTTCACCTGGGTTTTGCGCCGCTCACTGCTGACCAGGCCGGCGGCAGCCAGTACCGGGCCGGAGGGCTTGCCGAGGGAGTCGTAGAGCTCGTCCAGGTTGTCGGCGGTCTCGATCTGCAGCTTTACGCCGAGATCGTCGGCGAAATGCTGGACCAGTTCGTACTCGAAGCCGGTTTCGCCGTTACGGTCCTGGAAGTAGGTTGCAGGGCTGTTGCGTGTGATCACGCGCAGCACGCCATCCTCCTTCACGCGCTCGAGGGTGCTGGGTTTTTCAACGCAGGCACCTAGCAGCAGAAAGAGTCCGGTTGCGAGAAGCCATTTGGCGCAACGCTGGCGCAAAGCAGTGTGGGCGAACATAGGTTGCAGTATACGCAAAGGACTGGCCCAACCATATCTCGACAACGGTTAGCTTGTCTGGTAGCGGGTTGTGTGGTTGGGGAGAGGGAGGGGGAGGGGATTGCATCAAGGCTACCAGGTGCCCGGCTTGAGATATTCAGCGCCTGTGAGATCGAGCGCCGCAGGTGTCCGCCTTAAAATATTCAGCGCCTATGAGATCGAGCGCCGCCCGCGCGGCGCTTCGCGGGTAAACCCGCTCCTACGTTTGTTTCGGGCCAGTCCATCCTGTGCCTGGCGCGCGCGACCGCCTTGTTGGTACGACGCGATATCGAGATAGGCACCAAGGCGTTCGCGCGCGAATCCCACAGGCATAATTGGCCCGAAACAAACGTAGGAGCGGGTTTACCCGCGAAGCGCCGCGCGGGCGGCGCTCGATCTCACAGGCGCAGAATGTCTTAAGGCGGACACCTGCGGCGCTCGATCTCACAGGCGCAGAATGTCTTAAGGCGGACACCTGGCGGCGCTCGATCTCACAGGCGCTGAATATCTTAAGGCGGACACCTGCGGCGCTCGATCTCCCAGGCGCAGAATGTCTTGAGGCGGACACCTGCGGCGCTCGATCTCCCAGGCGCAGAATGTCTTGAGGCGGACACCTGGGGCGCTCGATCTCATAGGCGCAGAATGTGTCGAGCCGGACACCCGGCGCCGCTCGATCTCGTCTCAAGCCGGACACCGCTGAAAACTGACCCCGAAGTCCGGTTCCGCCGCCCGGCAGGCGTGGCTTAGAGCAGGTGCCGAAAGCCATCGAATTAGGCTAGAATGCACGGCCTCTAAGCACACCCCTTCCTGAGGCTGTCCCGACGATGTTGATCCTGCGCGGCGCTCCTGCCCTTTCTGCCTTTCGCCACGGTAAATTACTCGAGCAACTGAGCCAGAAAGTCCCCGCTGTTACTGGTTTGTATGCCGAATTTGCCCACTTCGCCGATGTTGACGGCGAGCTGACCGCCGACCAGCAGCAGGTGCTGGGCCGTCTGCTCAAGTACGGCCCGAGCGTGCCGGTACAGGAGCCGACGGGTCGTCTGTTCCTGGTGGTACCGCGCCTGGGCACCATTTCGCCATGGGCCAGCAAGGCCAGCGACATCGCCCACAACTGCGGCCTGCAGTCGATCCAGCGCCTGGAGCGCGGCATCGCCTACTACGTGGCCGGCACCCTGAGCGACGCTGACGCCGCCCTGATCGCCGCCGAACTGCACGACCGCATGACCCAGCGTGTGCTCAGCCAGCTGGAGCAGGCCGCTGACCTGTTCAGCCACGCCCAGCCCAAGCCAATGACCTCGGTCGACATCCTGGCCGGCGGCCGTGACGCCCTGGCCAAGGCCAACATCGACCTGGGCCTGGCCCTGGCCGAAGACGAGATCGACTACCTGGTCAATGCCTTCCAGGGCCTCAAGCGCAACCCGAACGACATCGAACTGATGATGTTCGCCCAGGCCAACTCCGAGCACTGCCGCCACAAGATCTTCAACGCCAGTTGGGATATCGACGGCCAGGCCCAGGAAAAAAGCCTGTTCGGCATGATCAAGAACACCTACCAGATGCACAACGAAGGTGTGCTGTCGGCGTACAAGGACAACGCCTCGGTGATCGTCGGCAACGTTGCCGGCCGCTTCTTCCCGAACCCTGAAACCCGCCAGTACGGCGCGGTGCAGGAGCCGGTGCACATCCTGATGAAGGTGGAAACGCACAACCACCCGACCGCCATCGCCCCCTTCTCCGGCGCCTCCACCGGCTCCGGTGGCGAAATCCGCGACGAAGGTGCGACCGGCCGTGGCGCCAAGCCCAAGGCCGGCCTGACCGGTTTCACCGTGTCCAACCTGCGTATCCCGGGCTTCGAGCAGCCGTGGGAGCAGGCTTATGGCAAGCCCGAGCGTATCGTCGACGCCCTCGACATCATGATCGAAGGCCCTCTTGGCGGCGCTGCGTTCAACAACGAATTCGGCCGCCCGGCCCTGACCGGTTACTTCCGTACCTTCGAGCAAGCCATCAACACCCCGCACGGTGAAGAAGTGCGCGGCTACCACAAGCCGATCATGCTCGCCGGCGGTATGGGCAACATCCGTGAAGACCACGTGCAGAAGGGCGAAATCACTGTCGGCGCCAAGCTGATCGTGCTCGGTGGCCCGGCCATGCTGATCGGCCTGGGCGGCGGCGCTGCTTCGTCGGTGGCTACCGGTGCCAGCTCGGCTGACCTGGATTTCGCTTCGGTACAGCGCGAAAACCCGGAAATGGAGCGCCGTTGCCAGGAGGTCATCGACCGTTGCTGGCAGCTGGGCGACAACAACCCGATCGCCTTCATCCACGACGTGGGCGCTGGCGGTATTTCCAATGCCTTCCCTGAGCTGGTCAACGACGGTGGCCGCGGTGGCCGCTTCGAGCTGCGCAACGTGCCCAACGACGAGCCGGGCATGGCCCCGCACGAAATCTGGAGCAACGAATCGCAAGAGCGTTACGTGCTGGCCGTCAGCGCGGTCGACTTCGAGCGTTTCAAGGCCATCTGCGAGCGCGAACGTTGCCCGTTTGCCGTGGTGGGTGAAGCCACTGAAGAACCGCACCTGACCGTCAGCGACAGCCACTTCGGCAACACCCCGGTGGACATGCCGCTGGACGTGCTGCTGGGCAAGCCGCCGCGCATGCACCGTTCGGTTACCCGCGAAGCCGAGCTGGGCGATGACTTCGACCCGAGCGAACTGGACCTGGACAGCGCCGTCCAGCGCGTGCTGAACCACCCGGCCGTGGCCAGCAAGAGCTTCCTGATCACCATTGGCGACCGCACCATCACCGGCCTGGTTGCCCGCGACCAGATGGTCGGCCCGTGGCAGGTTCCGGTGGCTGACTGCGCCGTTACCGCCACCAGCTTCGACGTCTACACCGGTGAAGCCATGGCCATGGGCGAGCGTACGCCGCTGGCGCTGCTGGATGCCCCGGCGTCCGGCCGCATGGCCATCGGCGAAACCCTGACCAACCTGGCGGCTTCGCGCATCGAAAAGCTGTCCGACATCAAACTGTCGGCCAACTGGATGTCCGCTGCTGGTCACCCAGGTGAAGACGCACGCCTGTACGACACCGTGAAGGCTGTCGGCATGGAGCTGTGCCCGGAGCTGGGCATCACCATTCCGGTCGGCAAAGACTCGATGTCGATGAAGACCAAGTGGAGCGACGAGGGCGTCGAGAAGAGCGTCACCTCGCCGATGTCGCTTATCATCACCGGCTTCGCCCCGGTCACCGACATCCGTAAGACCCTGACCCCGCAACTGCGCATGGACAAGGGCGAGACCGACCTGATCCTGATCGACCTGGGCCGCGGCAAGAACCGCATGGGCGCCTCGATCCTGGCCCAGACCTACGGCAAGATCGCTGCCCAGGCACCGGACGTCGACGACGCCGAAGACCTCAAGGCCTTCTTCGCCGTGATCCAGGGCCTGAACGCCGACGGCCACCTGCTGGCCTACCACGACCGTTCCGACGGCGGCCTGGTTACCACCGTGCTGGAAATGGCCTTCGCCGGCCACTGCGGCCTCGACCTGCAACTCGACCCGCTGACCGACAGCAAGGGCGAAGTGCCGGCCATCCTCTTCAACGAAGAGCTGGGTGCGGTGATCCAGGTTCGCCAGGATGCTACCCCGGACGTGCTGGCTCAGTTCAGCGCTGCTGGCCTGGGTGAAGAGTGCGTCGCGGTGATCGGCAAGCCAGTCAACAACGCTGAAGTGACCATCAGCCTGAACGGCGAAGTGCTGTTCGACGATGACCGTCGCATGCTGCAGCGCCAGTGGGCTGAAACCAGCTACCAGATCCAGCGCCTGCGCGACAACGCCGACTGCGCTGACCAGGAGTTCGACCTGCTGCTCGAGGAAGACAACCCGGGCCTGTCGGTGAAGCTGGGCTTCGACGTCAACGACGACATCGCGGCGCCTTACATCAAGAAAGGCGTGCGCCCGCAAGTGGCCATCCTGCGCGAGCAGGGTGTCAACGGCCAGGTCGAGATGGCTGCTGCCTTCGACCGCGCCGGCTTCGCCGCCATCGACGTGCACATGAGCGATATTCTCGCTGGCCGTGTCGACTTCGAAGCCTTCAAGGGCCTGGTCGCCTGTGGCGGCTTCTCGTACGGTGACGTGCTGGGCGCTGGCGAAGGCTGGGCCAAGTCGGCGCTGTTCAACGCCCGTGCCCGTGACGCCTTCCAGGCCTTCTTCGAGCGTACCGACAGCTTCGCCCTGGGCGTGTGCAACGGTTGCCAGATGATGTCCAACCTGCACGAGCTGATCCCGGGCACCGAGTACTGGCCGCACTTCGTGCGCAACCGCTCGGAGCAGTTCGAGGCACGCGTGGCCATGGTCGAAGTGCAGAAGTCCAACTCGATCTTCCTGCAGGGCATGGCCGGTTCGCGCATGCCGATCGCCATCGCCCACGGCGAAGGCCATGCCGAGTTCGCCAGCGAAGAAGCATTGCTGGAAGCCGATGTGTCCGGTTGCGTGGCCCTGCGCTACGTTGACAACCACGGCAAGGTCACCGAAGCCTACCCGGCCAACCCGAATGGCTCGCCGCGTGGTATCACCGGCCTGACCAGCCGCGACGGCCGCGTGACCATCATGATGCCGCACCCGGAGCGTGTGTTCCGCGCTGTGCAGAACTCCTGGCGCCCGGACGAGTGGCAGGAAGATGCCGCGCTGATGCGTATGTTCCGCAACGCGCGGGTGTGGGTGAACTAAGGCGTGTACAAGCTCGCCTTCTTCGTCCCCGCCAGCCATGTCGAAGTGGTCAAGGCCGCTGTGTTCGCTGCTGGCGGCGGGCGCATCGGTGACTATGAGCACTGCGCCTGGCAAACCCTTGGGCAGGGCCAGTTCCGCCCGTTGGACGGCAGCCAGCCGTTCCTCGGGCAAACCGGCCAGGTCGAGGTGGTGGAAGAGTGGAAGGTGGAGCTGGTGGTGGCTGACGAGCTGGTGGCCCAGGTCGTCGCTGCGCTCAAGCAGAGCCACCCGTACGAGACGCCAGCCTATGAAGTCTGGCGGCTCGCCGAGTTCTAGAACGCATCACGGCTATTCGCGGGCACGCCCGCGAAAGGGCCCTACAATCCAGCCACAATCTCCTTGCCTGGCTCCGGCCGCTTCAACATTCCACAAGCCAGCAACCCCACCTCGAACAGCACCCACATCGGCACTGCCAGCATCGTCTGCGAAAACACATCCGGCGGTGTCAGGATCATCCCCACCACAAAGCACCCGACGACCACGTAGGGCCTGCTGCGCCGCAATGTGGCCACATCGGCCAACCCTGCCCAGACCACGATGAACGTCGCCACCGGGATCTCGAACGCCAGCCCGAAGGCCAGAAACAGCGCCAGGATAAAGTCCAGGTACTGGCTGATATCGGTCATCATCGCCACGCCGTCCGGCGTCACGCTGGCAAAGAAACCGAACATCATCGGGAACACCAGAAAGAACGCGAACGCCATGCCGGCATAGAACAAAACGATGCTCGATACCAGCAGCGGCAGGGCAATGCGCCGTTCACGGCGGTACAGCCCCGGCGCCAGAAAGCCCCAGGCCTGATGCAGCAGCAGCGGCATGGCCAGGAACAGGGCGCACATCGCGGTCAGCTTGAACGGTGCCAGAAAGGGCGAGGTGACGCTGGTGGCGATCATGCTCGCGCCTTCCGGCAAAAAGCGCCGTAGCGGCTCGGATATGAGCGTGTACAGCGTCTGGGCAAAGGGGAACAGGCCGGCGAACACCAAGGCCACCAGCGCCAGGCAACGCACCAGGCGTTTGCGCAGGTCGCGCAGGTGTTCGGTCAGGGGCATGCTCGCGGCAGGGTCCATGGCAATACTCATGAAGCATTTTCCTTGGGCAGCACGGCCGTGGCCGCATCATTGGCCGGTTCCGCGTTCAGGCTGATGCCCTGGCGGATCTCCTGTTCCAGGCGTTGCAGAGGTGCCTGGTCGAGGTTGGGCATCTCGATTTCGCGCTCCACCTGCGTGCGCAAGGCGTGCATGGCCCGGCGCGCCTGGCCCAGGCCGCGGCCGAGGGTGCGGGCTGCCACCGGCAGGCGTTCGGGGCCCAGCACCAACAGCGCGACGACGCCGATCAGCAGCAACTCGCTGAAGCCTACCTCGAACATCAGGCCTGGCGGTCCGCTTGAGATTGCTGGGCAACTTGGCCGTTCAGCGGGCACTGTTGCTGCACGTGCGCCTGGTCAGCGGCGCTGGCGTCATTGTCACCACCCATGGACTTGCGAAAACCCTGGATCGCCTCGCCCACATCGCTACCCAGCCCCTTCAGGCGCTTGGTACCAAACAGCAAGAACACGATCAGCAGTACGATCACCAGTTGCCAGATTCCAATGCCACCCATAGCGACCACTCCTGTAAGGTCATGAAAAGGAAGGGCAATCCTGCCTTGCCTAGATGACGAGCACATGACGAACGGGCGCTGCCATCTACCTGAAACACCCCGCGTGTTGACTGGCGTTTTTATTCCGCGAGCGAGGCACGCACCGATGGGTGGAAGGCAACAGCAGGGTGCGGCCCTGTTGATGGTGATGGTGGTGCTGGCAATGCTGGCGGCGGGCATGGCCTGGCTGGTGGAAGATGGCCGGCGTCAGGTCGACGAAGTGCGCCTGCTGCACCAGCGAGTGCAGGTGCGGGCCATGGAGCAGGCCGGCCTGGCCTATGCCGGGCAGGCCCTGCGTGACCCCGCCTGGCGGCTCAGTCCGCTGTTCTGGCAAGCCTTGCGCGGGCAGCCGCTTAACTACGATTTTGGCGCTGGCCAGGCGCAGTTGCGGGTACGCGACCAGCACACCTGCTTCAACGTCAATGCGTTGCTGGGGGCCGATGGCGAACGCGCCGAGCGCCAGTTGCGTTATTTGCTGGGCAATGACATGGCGGCCGAACGCCTGGTCGATGCCCTGGCCGACTGGCTCGATGCCGACAGTGATGCCCGCCTGCAGGGCGCCGAGAGCGCCCAGTACCTGCGTCAGCAACCGCCACGGCTGGCGGCTGACCAGCCGATGCTCGACACCAGCGAGCTGAACCTGTTGCTGGAGCCGGACGCCAACCGCCAGGCGCGTTACCCGATGCTGTGCGCCTTGCCCCAGACCACGGGTTGGCGGCTCAACGCCAACGCGCTGGGGTTGGAGCATCTGCCCCTGCTGGAGGCGCTGTATGAAGGGCGTTACTCGCGTTCGCTGCTCAGCCGCATTGTCAGCGGCAGGCCGGCGTCGGGGTATGTGGACGCGGCTGCACTGCGTCAGGCGCTGGGGGCGGTGGATGACGAAACGTTCGAACGGTTGAGCGAAGGGCTGCTGCTCAACAGCGGGCATTTTCTGTTGCAGCTGTCGTTCGAGGAAGAGGGGCGGGTGATGCGCAGCGAGTTCCAGGTGGAGGCGCTGGGGGTGGTGCAATGGCATGCCCGTGTACCTGCGCAACAAGTGCGGGTGCGTAGCCGGGAGCCGATAGCCTGGTAACGTTCACTGACCTCTTAGCGGGCAAATCCGCCCCTACGCTGGTTCTGAAACCAGTGAGCCCCCGTAGGAGCGGGCTTGCCCGCGAAGAGGCCGGTACAGCCAGCAAAAGTTGGCTGACCGACACTTCAGTTCTCCGAGTGCTGAATTTGGACGCGCTGACCGGCACCTGCTTGCCGCTGGCATCCTTAAGGTGATCATCATTTCTTCTCCTCGACTCGTCGTGCAGCTGATTGCGTAGCGATACTTTTTGGGAACAAAGCGCATCACAAGCTCACACCATCGCGCACAATTTGTGCCACCGTCCTCAGTCGTTAAAACGAATATAAGGAGCATGGGGATTTTGAGTAGTGCCGCTTCGAATGCTTGATAGAACATCAAAGATGATGCCTCTGTCGAGATATACCTGAGTTGAGAGCGCGGTGGCAAGAGGGAGATATGTATTGGTTGTGCCAAGAATACTTTGAGTCGCAAGCCGTGTTGCAGTACCGACCATAACCCCTGCGGCAAAATTCTGGGCGCGGGTGATTACTTGTCCAGAAACCTCAGCTAGCTCATCGGAGCTATTAAGGACTCGGTTTCCTATTTGCGCGACTTCCTCGATGTAATCGACTTGTAGGGTAATGTGGGGTGAGTCTGGTGACGGTGTTTGTCCCCTTCTATGTAAATTGATACGTGGAGTTGGATTTTGCGAGTTTCTGTTGCCGATGGGTAACTGTGGTCTGTCTACAGAAAGCGTTGGCAACTGATTGGCCAGCCAACGCACACCTTGACTCACACCTTGACTCACCTTCTGCCGCAACCATTCCCAAAACTGTCCAGTCGGGTCATTCCGATTGATGGGGTCGTTCTGACAATAGCTGTATCCGTTAGGCCCACCTTTAAGAAATGGAGACTGAGTATCAGGCTGGAGAAAACGTCTTAATGTGGGGCTGTAGAATCGGTGTCCATTGCCAAGTGCGTAACAGTGCAGCACGTTATCGAGTCGCTGCCCGCTGTATGCGACAAGTTGTGATGATGGAACTGTGTGGAGAAAACCATAGGGTGTATAATTTTGTGGCAAGCCTTCAGGAATGCCACGCAAAGCAGAATTGGCATTGTCAGATTGTAGAATTTGGCCTGCTTGTGTGGGGATCTCTAACTCTGCTAATGCCATGCCATTGCCCCACAACAGGTGGCGGGGGCTGTCACTTGCTTCACAAACCAATCGGTCACCTTGGAAAAAGAAATGCTTCTTTTTTGACTGTAGCGTTGTTGAGCGCATATGCGTCATCCGCAGAGTTGTAGGTGGTCGAATGATTTTCTACAGGCGGGCGGATGTCTACTGGCAGATTTATCAGGTAGCTTGAATACTGCCACTGTGTGTGCGGTTTCGAGGGGAAGTGGAAGGAAAGATTTTGCTGGATTGCTATGCAGCCCATCGCGACACAAGGGCGGCTCAGGGGGATTCGATCCCTTCGAAGAGCGGCCTCGCGTTGCGATTGGGCCGCAAAGCGGCCCCGGTACCCCGGTCTATCAAGCGGTCCCGATCTCCCCACCATCAATACGCTGGATCACCACCGTCGAAGCCCGCGGCCGTACGGTAGCCCCAGCCGGCGTCGCATCGGTTGCCTTGTCGGTATACGGCCAGTTCTCCGGGTGTTGGATGTTGACGAACAGCGTCTTGTTGTCCGGGGTAAAGGTAATACCGGTCACCTCGCAACCGTTTGGCCCGACAAAGAAGCGCCGCAGGTCCACCTGGTTCTGTGCGTTCACCGGCACCTGCTTGCCGCTGGCATCCACCAGGTCGGTAGGGATCACCGCCAGCAACTGGTCGTTGGTGTAGTCGGTCAAGGTGGTTTCGCCGTTGTCGGTCTCGAACCACAGCACGCCGCGGCTATCGAAGCTCATGCCGTCGGGGCTGGCGAACTGGTTCAGTTCGGTCAGGCCGGAGCGGTTGATGTCGGCGGTGCCGGCAGCGTTGGCGCCGAACACGAAGATGTCCCAGGTAAAGCTCAGTTGGTCGTCGCTGTCGTGCCAGCGAATGATGTGGCCGTGTCGGTTCGGGCCGCGTGGGTTCGCTGCATCGACCTTCTCCGGGGTGCGTGCACTGTTGTTGGTCAGGGTCAGGTATACGTCGCCGTTCAGCGGGTTGACCGTGGTCCATTCCGGGCGGTCCATCGGCGTTGCGCCCACGGCATCGCCAGCACCACGGGTGTTGAGGATGATGCCCGGCAGGTCACCATACAGCGCGCCCAGGGTGCTGCCGCCGGTGGTGGCGGTGGCCACGTCCAGCAGCAGCCATACGCCGGTGCCGTCGGCATTGAAGCGGGCCACGTAGAGTTTGCCTTGGTCGAGGTACTTGGCGCCGGTGGCCAGGCGGTCGGCCGGGTTGGCATCAGCGGCGTCCCACACGGCGGTGGACACCCACTTGTACAGGTACTCGTTGTTCGAGTCGTCACCCATGTACCACACCAGCGGCTTGCCGGCGACGGGCAGGCCGGGGGCGCAGCCCTCGTGGCGGAAGCGGCCCAGCGCAGTGCGTTTGGTGGCCAGGGTGCTGTTATTGTACGGATCGATCTCGACGATGTAACCGTAGGTGCTGGCTTCGTTGCGGTAGTCGTCGGTGGCGCTGGCGCCTTTGACGGTAACGTCGAAGCGGGCGAATTCGTCGTCCACTTCGCTGGCGTCACCGGCAGCGGTTTCCCACTTGTACTGGCCGCTGGAGGTGCCCACGCCAATGCGGCGCTGGTCCTCGGGGCGGGTGCCCTTGTTGACGAAGATGCCCGGCCAGTTCTCTTCGCAGGTCAGGTAGGTGCCCCACGGGGTGTAGCCGTTGCCGCAGTTGTTGTTGGTGCCACGGCAGTGGGTGCCAGCAGTGGAGTATTTGGTCTTGACGTGGTCGGTGCCACGCAGCGGGCCGGTGATTTCCATGCGTGAAGCCGTGGTGAAGCGACGGTTCAGCGGGTCGTTGTCGACCACTTGCCAGCGGCCGTTGATCTTCTGCAGGCGTACAACGCCAGCACCGTGAGCGTTGATTTCCTTGCGCACTTCTTCAACCGGGCGCTTGCCGTTGACATCGGTAGTGGGGCCGGCCGGGTGCAGGGCGGCAGTGTCGATGTACTCGAAATTGATTGCCAGCAGGCCGTCTTCCGAGCTGCCGTTGATGGGGAAGAAGTGCATGCCGTCGTGGTGCATGCCCATGGCGTTGGCCTGGTCGGTCGAGGTGTTGCTGCCGTCGGACTTCCACGGGTTGCCGTTGCTGTTCAGTGGCGTCCCCCAGGGCGCCAGCACGTAGGCGCTGTAGCCGGCGGCGACTACACAGGCGTCGGTGCGCGAGCCTGGGATGGACTGAAAGCCCAGTGCCAGTTTCGGCACTTCCGGCTCGGTGACTGGCGGTTCGGTCACCGGGGGCTCGGTGACCGGATCATCGTGATCGGAACCACCACCGTCGAAGCAGCCTGTCAGGCCGGTACCGGCGATCATGGCGATGGCGGCGCCCAGGCTGCCGCGCATGACGCTGCGGCGGCTCAGGTAGGCGTCCATGACGTTGGCCATCGGCAGGTTGCCGCTTTGGTTCCGGTCCAGGTTGTCGCCGGTATCTCGACTCATCAGGGTGTCCTTGTGTTGGCTGAGTTGGAGGAAACCGCGACTTTAAGGCGCAAGTGTGATGATTCCTTGGCAGAAATGTTAACGAGCTTTTAAAACTGCCAGTTCTTAGATTTGTGGTCTACAGATCAAATTGGAATTGCTGTCGGATTTCTGCCATCAAACTGTAATGCCAACGCCGCAACATCCGGGTCCCTGATGGACGTGGATAAGGATGGCGGATGCGATGGCGAGCAGTGTGCACAGGCGCGAAGTGATCGGCTGGATGGGTATCGGTGCCTTGGCACCGCTGCTCGGCGCCTGCACAGCCTTCCCAGGGCAGCAGGGCGGCAACGCCCAGCTCGACTTGCTGTACGTCGCCGATACCCTCGATGCCCGCCAGCCTGGCCAGGCGGTGGTACCGGCTACCCGGTTGGGGCCGGTCAGCCACTTGGGCCGTGCGCCCTGGATGACCGGCCGCAGCGCCAGTATCGCCTACCCGCAACTGGCGCCGCTGCTCGATGCCCGCCAGGCAACGACAGCCCAGCTGGGCGGTTATGCGGTGCTCGCGGCGTTGCTGGAACAACTGCGTGGCGAGGCCGGTGCGGGCAACAGCCTGACCCTGGAAAACGGCCAGGGCTGGAATGGCAGTGGCCTGGCCTACCTGACCCAGGGCGAAAGTGGTGTGCAAGGCAGCCAGCTGCTGGGCATCGAAGCGCGGGTCAGCAGCGACGAGCGTGTGCTGTGGCCACAACGCAGCACGGGCCTGTATCGCCAGGCCAGCGCCATTACCCTCGGCGCCGGGCTGGCTGACGCACAACGCCAGGCACTGGGTGTGCAAGCCCTGCACGTTTTCGAGCGCGGCGGTGCCCGTATCGCAGTGGTCGGCGTGACCGACCCGTATGCCCAGGACCAGAAAGCCTCACTTAAACAGTGGTACCAGTCTCTGCTGCCGGTATTCGAACAAGCCCGACACGAGGCTGACCTGGTGGTGGCCATGGCCGATGCAGGCACGGGCCCCGGCCTGTGGCTGGCTGAACGGGTGCCGCAAATCGACGTGCTGTTGTGCGCCCGTGGTCAGGACCTGTGGCCCGCACCGGTCGAGGTCACCCAGGCCAGCGGTCGGCGCGTGCCGGTGCTGTTTGCCGGCTGCCGGGGCAGCGGTGCCTTTCGCCTGCGCTGCCAGCGTGTGGCCGGCCAGTGGCAGTTCGACGGGCGTTTTTTCCCGGCCTTTGAACAGCAACTGGCGCCTGCCGCGCAGCTGCGTGTCGCGCAATTGCAGGCGCAATTGCACCAGCAACGGGCCGGCCACGCGGCCTGGCTCGACCAGCCGCTGGCCCGCGCGCCCCAGGCCTTGTGGCGCCGCGATACCCGTGGCGGCAGCTGGGACTGCCTGCTGCATCAAGCCTTGGCCGACGATAGCAGCATGCCCGTGTTGTTGCCGGGCCTGCGTTATGACTACCCGCTGGCAGCAGGGGCGCCCATTACCCGCGAACACCTGATCAGCCTTACCGGTGGCTACCCGGCGCCAGTGGTCGAGGCACCGGCCAGGCAGGTCGAACAAGTGCTGGAAAACGCCGCTGAACAATTGTTCGGTGACCCGCTGCTGCTGGACAACAGCCAGGACCTGCCGCGCTGGCAGGGCCAGGCCTGGAGCGTCAGCTACAGCCCACAAGGCAAGCGCATCACGGGGCTGGAGCCGGTGCAGGGCCTGTGCCGCACCTTTGGCCTGCAATTCGAAAGCCAGGCCGGCGAGCCACTGTGGCAGCGGGTCGAAGCCTGGCTGGCCCGTCAGCCTGACAACTGGCAACTGGCGCCGCTGCAACTGCCCGAAGTGCGTTACGTGCAGGGGCACCCAGGCTGGCATCCACGGCAGTTGGCCTCGTGATGCTCACCTCGCGTCTGCTCACCGGCGCTGGCCTGACCCTGGCCGGCTGGCTGTCTGCGCAGTGTGTGCTGCAGTTGAGCCGGCAGCCACACCCGGCCAAGGCGTCTGCGGTGGCTGACAGCCTGCTGCCCGGGCTGATGGTCGGTCACTGGCAGGCGCCGCCCGACGACGGCGCCATCACCATTACCCGTCTGCCGCTGCAATACCTCGGCGGCCTCAAGGCCCAGCCATTGGCCGCCAGTGTGGTGGTGCTGCGCTACGGCGAGCAAGTGCGCACCCTGGCCCGCGGTCAGCGCCTGGCGCCAGGGATCGTGCTGCAGGACATCGACAGCGATGGCCTGATTTTCAACAACCAGGGGCGGCGTGAGCGCCTGCCCTGGCCGCCACGCCCCGCCGTGACCGGCTTCAAGCGGCAAGGATGAACGATGCCTGTTAGATACTGCATGGCGGCTGCGCTGAGCCTGGCCTTGTCCATGGCCTATGCCCAAGAGCCGGTGTTCGATGACAACGGTACGCCGATGTACGAAGTGAATTTCGTCGATACCGAACTCGGCGAGTTCATCGACAGCGTGTCGCGTATCACCGGCACCACCTTCATCGTCGACCCCCGGGTCAAGGGCAAGGTCACCGTGCGCACTGTCGACCTGCACGACGCCGACGCTATCTACGACATCTTCCTGGCCCAACTGCGCGCCCAGGGCTATGCCACCGTCGACCTGCCCAACGGCAGCGTGAAAATCGTGCCCGACCAGGCCGCGCGCCTGGAGCCGGTGCCGGTAGAGGCGGGCGGGCAGCAGGGCGAGGGCAGCGACAGCGTGGCCACCCGCGTATTCAGCGTGCGCAACGCCGCCAGCGAACAGGTACTGGGCATCCTCAAACCGCTGATCGACCCGCGGGTAGGGGTGATTACACCGTACCCGGCGGCGCACCAGTTGGTGGTGACTGACTGGCGCAGCAACCTCGAACGCATCGCCAGCCTGCTGCGCCAGCTCGACCGCCCTCAAGAGGCACCGGGCAGCGGCAGCACCCAGGTGATCTACCTGCGCCATGCCAATGCTGGTGAAGTGGTCAAGGTGCTGCGAGGGCTCAGCCAGGAAGGGGCGGTGCCGGCTGAAGGCGCGGGCGAGGCAGAGGGCAAGGACCGGCCGGTGATGCCAGCCTCCGGTGGCCCGGGTATCCGCCTGGAATACGAAGAAGGGACCAATGCCGTGGTCATGGTCGGCCCCGACAGCGAGCTGGCAGCGTACCGGGCGATTGTCGAGCAACTGGACATTCGCCGTGCCCAGGTGGTGGTCGAAGCGATCATCGCCGAGGTGTCCGACAGCAGCGCCCAGGAGCTGGGCGTTCAGTGGCTGTTCGCCGACGAGAAGTTCGGTGCCGGTATCGTCAACTTCGGCAGTAACGGGGTGAATATCGCCAGCATTGCCGGGGCCGCCGCCAATGGCGACAACGAGGCCCTGGGTGACCTGTTGTCCACCACCACCGGTGCCACGGCGGGCATCGGCCATTTCGGCGGGGGCTTCAACTTCGCCATGTTGGTCAACGCGCTGAAGGGCAAGAGCGGCTTCAACCTGCTGTCCACGCCCACCTTGCTGACCCTGGACAACGCCGAGGCATCGATCCTGGTTGGCCAGGAAGTGCCCTTCGTCACCGGCTCCGTGACGCAGAACAACGCCAACCCGTACCAGACCATCGAGCGCAAGGAAGTCGGGGTGAAGCTGCGCATCAAGCCGCAGATCAATGTCGACAACAGCGTGCGCCTGGACATCGTTCAGGAGGTGTCGTCGATTGCCGACACCAGCTCGGCCAGCGACGTGATCACCAACAAGCGCGAGATCAAGACCAAGGTCATGGTCGAGGACAACGGCCTGGTGATACTTGGCGGCCTGATCAGCGACGAGTTGAGTACCAGCAACCAGCGTGTGCCGCTGCTCGGCGACATTCCTTATCTTGGCCGGCTGTTCCGCTCCGATGCCACCAGGAACACCAAGCAGAACCTGATGGTGTTCATCCGCCCGCGCATTCTGCGCGACGGCCCGAGCCTGGCGGGCCTCAGTGAAGACAAGTACCGCACCCTGCAGCAGACCACACCGCTGCAATTGCCGGACCTTGCAGAGGGCGCGCGGCTGTTGCAGGTATTCCCCGCCAGCCGCGCACGCCTGGAAGGCGGTGACTGGTGATGCTGCCCTATCGCCAGGCACGGCAGAGCGGAGTGGCCATGGCCCCGGCAGAGCAGGGCTGGCAGCTATGGCTGCGGCCCGACGCCGACAATGCCCAGTTGCAGGAGTTGCTGCGTGTGCATGGCCAGCCAAGCCTGCTCGAATACCTGGAACCTGCGCTGTTCGACGAGCGCCTTGGCCAGCTGTACCAGGCCGGCGATGCCGCCACCGAAGCGCTGATCGAAGGCATTGGCGACCAGGTCGACCTGGATAGCCTGATGAGCGAGATGCCGCGCATCGAAGACCTGCTTGAAAGCGACGACGAAGCCCCGGTGATCCGCCTGATCAACGGCCTGTTCGGCCAGGCGCTGCGGCTGCGCGCCTCGGACATCCATATCGAGACCTTCGAGCAGAGCCTGGTGGTGCGTTTGCGGGTCGATGGCCACCTGCGTGAGGTGCTGCGCCCTCCACGTGCGTTGTCGGCCATGCTGGTATCACGGATCAAGGTCATGGCCCGCCTGGACATTGCTGAAAAGCGTCAGCCCCAGGACGGCCGCATCACCTTGCGCGCGGCGGGGCGCGAAGTGGACGTACGGGTCTCGACCTTACCCGGCATCCACGGCGAGCGGGTGGTGATGCGCGTGCTCGACAAGCAGGCCAGCCTGCTGGCGCTGGATAACCTGGGCATGCCGGCAGCGGTATTGCAGGGCCTGCGCAGTTGCCTGGCGCGGCCCAACGGCATCGTGTTGTCCACCGGCCCGACCGGTTCGGGCAAGACCACGACCCTGTACGCCAGCCTGAACAGCCTCAACGATGGCAGCCGCAACATCCTCACCGTCGAGGACCCGGTGGAGTACGCCATCGCCGGCATTGGCCAAACCGCCATCAACCCGCGTGCCGGGCTGACATTTGCCAGTGGCCTGCGCGCCATCCTGCGTCAGGACCCTGATGTGATCATGCTCGGCGAAATCCGTGATCAGGAGACTGCGCAGATCGCCGTGCAGGCCAGCCTCACCGGCCACCTGGTGCTGTCGACCTTGCACACCAACAGCGCGGTAGGCGCAGTGACCCGCCTGCGCGACATGGGCATCGAGCCCTTCCTGATCGCCTCGTGCCTGCGCGGCGTCCTGGCCCAGCGCCTGGTGCGGCGTTTGTGCGGCTGTGCGGTGGCGCACCCGCTACAGGCCGCCGAGCGCGAGCTGTGGCCCGAGCTGGCGGCACTGGACAGCACTTATCACGCCGTGGGCTGCGAGCAGTGCCAGGGCAGCGGTTATATCGGGCGACTGGGGCTGTACGAATTTATCGAACTGGACGCTGGGCTCATCGGCTTGTTGTACGACGGCGCCAGTGAGCTGGCCATGCAAGATTACCTGGCTGATCGGCGCCAGAGCCTGGTGGCGATGGCCAGCGATTGCCTGGCCCGCGGCGAGACCAGCCTGGCTGAAGTGCTGCGCGTGGTGCAGGGCTAAGGCATGCCGACCTATCGCTACCAGGCCGTTGACCTCGCCGGCAAATCGCACAAGGCCAGCCTGCAGGCTGACAGTGAACGCCACGCCCGCCAGCTGCTGCGCGAGCAGGGCCTGTTCGCCCGCCAGTTGCAGCGCCATGAAGCCGGCAGCCGACAACCCCGACGCCAGCGCTTGAGCCGCGCCCAGTTGTGTGAGCTGACCCGTCAGCTGGCCACCTTGACCGGGGCCGGCATTCCCTTGGTCGATGCCCTTGCCACCCTTGAACGGCAACTGCGTCAACCCGCCTTGCACAGTGTGCTGGTGGCCTTGCGCGGCTCACTGGCCGAAGGCCTGGGCCTGGCCCGCAGCCTGGCCCGGCAGGGCGCACCGTTTACTGGCCTGTACTGCGCGCTGGTCGAGGCCGGCGAACGTTCCGGGCACCTGGCCCAGGTGCTGACCCGCTTGGCCGACCACCTGGAGCAGGTGCAACGCCAGCAACACAAGGCCCGCACAGCGCTGATCTACCCCGCTGTGCTGATGGGTGTGTCGCTGGCCGTGGTGATTGGCCTGATGACGTTCGTCGTGCCCAAACTCACCGAGCAATTCGCCCATGCCGGGCAAAGCCTGCCGCTGATCACCTCGTTGCTGATCGGCCTGAGCCAGGGGCTGGTGCACGCCGGGCCGTGGTTGTTAGGGGTGGCGCTGTTGCTCGGGGGGCTGGCTGGCTGGTTGTTGCGCAAACCGCACTGGTGCCTGCGTCGCGACCAGCTGCTGCTGCGCCTGCCGCGTATTGGCAACCTGCTGCAGGTGCTGGAAAGCGCGCGCCTGGCGCGCAGCCTGGCGATTCTCTGTGGCAGTGGCGTGGCCCTGCTCGAAGCCTTGCAAGTGGCCACCGAAACCATCGGCAACCGGCGTATCCGCCTGGCCATGGAGCAGGTGCGCCAACACGTGCAGGGCGGCACCAGCCTGCACCGTGCGCTGGATGCCAGCCAGCAATTCCCGCCGCTGCTGGTGAACATGGTCGGCAGCGGCGAGGCCAGCGGCACCCTGGCGGACATGCTCGAGCGCGTGGCCGACGACCAGGAGCGCGGCTTTGCCCGCCAGGTCGATACCGCCATGGCGCTGTTCGAACCCCTGATGATCCTGGTGATGGGCGCCGTGGTGCTGTTCATCGTGCTGGCGGTGCTGCTGCCGATCATGCAACTCAACCAGGGCCTGCAATTGTGACGACAAGGAGTATTGCCATGCAGCATCGACGTAACCGCCAACGCGGCTTCACCCTCATGGAAATCATGGTGGTGATCTTCATCATCGGCCTGCTGATTGCCGTGGTGGCGCCCAGCGTGCTGGGCAACCAGGACAAGGCCATGAAGCAGAAGGTGATGGCCGACCTGGCCACCCTGGAGCAGGCGCTGGACATGTATCGCCTGGACAACTTGCGCTTCCCCAGCAACGAACAGGGCCTGGCCGCGCTGGTGAAAAAGCCGGCTCAGGAGCCGCTGCCTCGGGCCTGGCGCAGTGATGGCTACGTGCGTCGCCTGCCGGAAGACCCGTGGGGCACCCCGTACCAGTACCGCATGCCTGGGGAACATGGCCGGGTCGATGTGTACTCGCTGGGTGCCGATGGCCTGCCGGGTGGAGAAGGCCAGGATGCCGACCTGGGTAACTGGGCGCTGTAACGGTGCGTCATCAGCGCGGCTTCAGCCTGATCGAACTGTTGGTGGTATTGGCCATTGCCGGGCTGATGACCGGGCTGGCAGTGGCCGGCCTTGGCAACGGCCAGGCCAGTGTCGAGCAGGCCCTGCAACGGCTGGCGGTCGAGGTCCGCGGCCAGGCCGCGCTGGCCCGGCATGCCGGGCAACTGCGCGGGCTGCGTTGGAATGGCCAGCGACCGGAGTTCGTCCGCCGCGAGGGCGATGCCTGGGTGGTCGAAGCGGTCCCGCTCGGCGACTGGCCCAAGGGCCTGCACCCGGACTGGCCGGCCAGCCCGCAACCGCGCGTACTGTTCACGCCGCATGGCTGGGCGCAGGCGGGTAGCGTGCGCTGGCGCTGGGCCGATGGCAGTCAGCAATGGGCCTGGAGCCGCACCGATGGCATGTGGGTCGTGCCATGAAGCAAGCACAGCGTGGTTTCACTCTGCTGGAGGTGACCGTAGCCCTGGCAATCGCTGCCGTGCTGGCGGTGATCACCAGCCAGGTACTGCGCCAGCGGCTGGCAGTGCAGGACAACCTGCAACAGCACCGCCTTGGCCTGTTGTGCGCGCGTGAGCTGCAAGCCCGCTTTGCCGTCGAGCAGTACTGGCCTGCCGAAAACCAAGTAGCCGGCGAGCTCGGCCAAGGTGGCCAATTGTGTCACTGGCAACTGCAACTGCGCCGCACCGGCGTGCGCGACCTGCGCCGTGGCGAACTGCAATTGTTCGCCGACCGCGACCAGCGCCTGCCACTGGGCCAGTACACCGTGTTTCTGGAGCGCCCATGAAACACCGCCAAACCGGCCTGACCCTGATCGAACTGATGGTCGCCCTGGCCCTGACAGCCGTGCTCGGCATCATGCTGGCCGCCCTGGTCAACGGCTGGCTGAAGGTGCGCGAACGCCTGCAGGACACCACTCGGCAAACCTCGGTGCTGGACTTTTGCCTGGCCCTGGAGCGCCGCTTCGACAGCCCGGTGCTGCGCCGTGTCTACGACCAGCGTCTGCCGCTGGCCAGCCGTTGGCTGGACTGGCAGCCCGCCAGCAACCAGTTGCTGTGGGTCGCCAGTACCGGCCTGCCGGCAGCCGAAGGTGGCTCGCGCCTGCAACGCCAGCGTCTGCGGTTCGAGGCCCGCGAGCAACGTCTGTTGCTGGAAAGCTCGGCGGACTTGTACGCCGCTGTCACCCCGCGCTGGGTACAGCGCGAACGACTCGACCAGGTCAGTGCCATGAACGTTCTGTATTACCAGGGCGGCCGCTGGCTGGCCTGGCCTTCTGACCAACCGGTGCACCCAGGCCGTGGTGTGCGTCTGGAACTGCTGCGTGATGGAGCCCCCTATGTCTGCACCTTCGCCCTTCCATGGGGGCGCTCATGAAACTTGAATGGCGGCGGCGTACGCCGGCCCAGGCGTGGCTGCTGCTGCGCCCGGGTGCTGTCTGGCATTGGGCGCTGGTTCAGGACGGTATTTTGCAAAGCGAGGGGCAGGGCGAGCCACCGGCCAACCCGCAGGCCCATGTTGCGCTGGTTCTGCCTGCCGAGGCGTGCAGCCATTTTCGCGTGCCGGCCCCGCCCGGGCTCAAGCGCGAAGAGTGGCCTTTGCTGCTTGAGGATCGCTTGCTGCAGGCCCCGCATGAGGTGGCCTGTGCTTGCCTGGCCCGTGAACCCGGGTACCTTCGTCTGCTGGTAGTGGCGCGTCAGCAGCTGGATGACTGGCGTGGCCAATGTGCCGAATGGGGCTTGCAGACGGTACGTTGCTGGGCGGAGCTGCAGCTGCTGCCATCGCCCGAGCCAGGATGCGCCTGGCAATGGCAACGCACCCCCGGCATGTTGCTCTACAAAGGCTTGGCCGAAGATGGACAGGAGCACTGGCTGGCGTGGCCTGATGCCTTGGGTGGCGTGCCGCAGCCACCGTGGGCAGGGCTGCACAAGACGTCGCTGAGCGGCAATTGGCCAACCGTATTTGCGCCGCTCGCCACATTGCCTGGCCTGTTCGAGCGCGCCCGCAAGGTGCGCTCGTTGCCGGCGGTCTCCCGCCAGCAGCAGCGGCTGCTGGCAGCTTGCCTGGTGCTGGCCACCGTTTGGGGTGGCCTGTGGGTGAGCCAGCAATGGCGTCAGGCGCAACTCTGGCGCAACCAGGTCGTTGCCGTGACCGGCGAGCAGGCCAGCCCTCGGCACGCGGCACAGGCCCTCAAGCGCCTGCGCGAGAGCGTACTGCAGCAGCAACTGCGTACACGTCAGCTAGACGACCTGCAGGCTCGCTTGCAGACCTGGCTGCGTGCCAACCCCGGCTTGCGCCTGCAAGCGGTGCGCTTCGATGGTCAGCGTTGGCACCTGCGCCTGGAGGGCGAGGGCAGTGCGCCGCCATGGCGTGATATGGCGGCTGCCGCTGGCGCCACAGTGCAGGTTCAAGATGGCCAAGTGATCTTCGACCTGGGAGCAGCCTCATGAACCGCGACTGGCTACAGCGTCATCGCTTCACGTTCGCCTGGGGACTGATCGCCCTGCTGCTGGCCTTCCTGGCCCTGCGCGAAGGCGTTGCGCAATGGCGCGTGCTTGGCCAGTGGCGTGTGCTGGCCGAACAGGCGGCCAGCCTGCAAGGCGGGCCCGGTTTGAACCTGGAGCGGCTACGTCAGTCGGCCCAGGCCCGTGGGGTCGAACTGACCGAAGTCGATACGCAAGGCAAGGCCTGGCAACTGCGTGGGCAGGTGGCCGATGAGCGCATGCTGCAAGGCTGGGTGCAGAGCCTGCGTGCAGAAGGCGCATTGCCGTTGCAATGGGGGCTGGAGCAGCAGGGCAAGGCTTTGCGATTCGACCTGGTGGTGCAGCCATGAGCCGCAGTGCAGCAATGGCCTGGGTGCTACTGGTATTCGTGCTCACGCTGTTTATCGAGCTTCCGGCCAATTGGGTGGTGCGTGCGTTCGGCCTGCCGGTACGCGATGTCGGTGGAAGCCTCTGGCAAGGGCAGGCACAACAATGGGGGCCGGTCGGGCCTTTGCGCTGGACGGTGCAGCCCTGGCGCTTGCAGGCGAATGCGCAAGTGGGGTTCCAGGGCCAGGCCTGGCAGTTGCGTGCAGAAGGCTGGCCCTGGCAGTGGCGGCTGGAGGCATCAGCCAAGGGGGCTTTGGCGACGGTCTCGACGGATTACCGACTGGCCGGCCAGTGGCAGGGTGTGTTGAGGATGGAGGGGGCAGGGCGCCAATGCCAGGCCAGTGAAGGCCGCGTGATCGTAACCGACCTTGCCCTGAGCGACCCTTGGTCCCTAGGCCTTGGGCACGGCTGGCTGGAAATGGATTGCCGCAGTGGCTGGCACCTGCGCGGGCAGTTGGCGCAGCAAGGGCAACATCAACTGGCCGTGGATGCCGACCTGCCAGGACGCCAGGCGCAGGTGGTGTTCCAGCTGCAGCCTGAAGCGCAGTTGACGCCATTGTTGCGTGGGGCTCAATGGCTCGGGCCGCAGGCCCTGGCGGGGCAGCGAGACCTTCGTTGGTAAGTAACAACGTGGCGCGGCCTCCTGTAGATGCTCTGTGGGCGGTCGAGCTTTTCTGAGGTGCTCGGGGCTGAAGCGCTTGGTCGTATCGATGGTGCATACCCGCGAAGCAGGCGGCGCGTTGCGTGGCACCGGCTGCGCCGGTGTTTGCGGGTGAACCCGCTCCTACAACGGCCTGTGCCCAACCGCCGATTTGTGCCCAACCGCCGATTTGTGTCCAACCGCCGAGTTGTGTCCATCCCCGATCAGTGTAGGAGCGGGCTTGCCCGCGAAGACGGCAGATCAGGCAATCACGATCACTCGTCGTCGGCAGTCCCGTTGGCCCGCCAATAGGCTGCAGCCTTTAGCGCGTCTTCCTTTACCCCTTTCTCCAGCAACAACGCCTTGGCCTGGCGAGTCAGGGCTTTTTCCAGCGCTACCCAGGCATACAGCCGGCCTTGCGGCAAGCTCAGGTTCCGCACCAGCTCCAACAAGTCTTCCCCTTGGCGACGTACCCAGATCACTTCCACCTGCGCCTTGCTTGGCAGCGGCTGGCGCTCGTGCTCGTCTTCGATCTGGATGACTGCCAGCACCTGGCGGCCCGCCGGCAACTCCTCCAGCCGACGGCCAATGGCCGGGATGGCAGTTTCATCACCGATCAGCAGGTAGCTGTCGAAAATGTCCGGCACCACCAGCGAGGCCCGTGGCCCTGCGATGTCCAGGGTTTGCCCGGGCGCGGCTTGCGCGGCCCAGGTAGAGGCAGGGCCGTCGCCGTGCAGCACGAAGTCGATGTCCAGCTCATGTGCCACCAGGTCGATGCGCCGTGGTGTGTACTCGCGCATGGTGGGCCGCGCGCCACCGTCCTTACCCAGGTTACGGGCCTCGATGGCCTGTTGTTGCTCCGGCGTTTCGGCGAACAGCAGCTTGATATGGTCGTCGCTGCCCACGCTGGTAAAGCCTTGCAGCTCGGCACCCCCCAGGGTGATGCGGCGCATGCGCGGGGTCAGCTCGGTGACCCGCAGCACCTGCAGACGGCGCTGGCGGATCTCGTGGTTTACGCGGTGAATGGTGTCACTCATGGGGCGTCTCCCTGAAAGGTTCGGTGGGCCCGGAGGCGATGGCCTTGGCGGTATGGTTGAGCAAGTCACGGACCCGTTCGATTTCTTCCACTGTCCAGCGGCCGCTGTGCATGTGCAATGCATGGCGCAGGTTGCCGACCGCTTCATGAATCTCTGGCGGGCGGTCGTGGCCGCGCAGGGCGCGTTTGCTGACCTCGATGCGCATGCGCACGCCATCCAGGGCCACTGCCTGATCCGCCAAGGCGCTGCGGCCGGCATCGGTGATGGCATACAGGCGTTTGCTGCCTTGTACCTGGCCGCTGATCAGTTCGGCCTCTTCAAGGAAGTTCAGCGTGGGGTAGATCACCCCAGGGCTTGGGCTGTAGCTGCCGTCGAACAGATTTTCAATCTGGCGGATCAGGTCGTAACCGTGGCCGGGCTGCTCGGCCAGCAAGTCCAGCATCAGCAGCTTGAGGTCACCCGGGGCGAAGACACGCGGGCCGCGCTCGCCACGGGCGGGGCGCCGCTCGAAGGGATCGTGAGGGGGATGTTCGCGCATAAGGATAGGGCTCCGTCGTTTGCGATATATCGTAAGATATTACTCAAGATATATCTAAAGACAAGCCCTTCAATGCTGATGATTATCATCTACTGCGTCGATGTGTTCCCTGCCGGTGGCGGTGTGTGCAGGGCAACCTGTGGCGGCTTGCACTCATTCGGATTGCCCGGCTGCAGGTATGGCATGAGGATCGGTGCCATGCCCTTGAGCACCTGCACTGGCAGCGCCGAAGTAAATTTGAACGCTTCTGCCGTGCGACCCGGCACGAAGGCGGTCAGCGTGCCGAAATGGTTGTCGCCAAGGAAGAACACGAAGGTGGCGGTGCGGTTTAGCGAGCGCGAGCCGATCAGCCGGCCGCCGGCGCCGAAACTCTCGATTCGGTTGTCGCCGGTACCGGTCTTGCCGCCCATCACCAGTGGCGTGCCGTCCTGCAGCTTGAAGCTGCCGGAAATACGCCGCGCGGTACCTGCATCGACCACTTGCGACATGGCGCCTTTGAGTGCACGCGCCACTTCGACTGGCAGAATTCGCACGCCCCGGTCCGGGTCTGTGATCAACTTGGTCTCGTAGGGTGTGTTGGCTGCAAAGTGCAGGGTGTCGATGCGCAGGGTAGGCAGGCGAACACCGTCGTTCTGGATGATCCCGACCAGTTCGGAGAGGGCAGCGGGGCGGTCGCCGGAGCTGCCGATGGCGGTGGCCAATGAGGGCACCAGGTGGTCGAATGGATAGCCCACGCGTTTCCAGCGTTGGTGGATATCGAGGAAGGCTTCGATTTCGACCATGGTGCGGATGCGGCTGTCACGGGCGCCCTGGTGGCGGCTCTTGAACAGCCAGCCGTATACCTCCTGGCGTTCGAAACGACTGGCGTTGATCATCTCGGTCAGTGTCGAGCTCGGGTTCTTCAGCAGGTAGCCAAGCAGCCACAGGTCCAGCGGGTGGACCTTGGCGATGTAACCCTGGTCGGGCAGGTCGTACTTGCCGGGGCCGTAAGCTACGTACATCTCGGACAGACGGCCATCGGTCAGTTTGCCCAGCACGACCTTGTCACCCTTGAGGTGGGCACGCACGAACGCGTTGAAGGTTTCCTGGCTTGCCTCGGGGAACAGGTAGCGGTGTACCGCCGCCAACCGCTGTGGGGTCACGCGCATGCTGTCGAGGAAGGTGTCCAGGCGTTGTTGCGAGGTTTTACGCTGGTACTTCTTCCAGAAGCGCATCAGGTAGTTGGTGCCTTCCTTGTCGGCAAAGCGCGCAAGGTACTCCTGGCGGCGCGGGTCGGCATCGTCCTTGAGCAGCGGCACGCGGTTGTACGGCTGCTGGTAAGTCACGTAGCGCACCAGGTCACGCATCAGGCGGATGAACGGCAGGTTGATCGACTCGCGCAGTGCATCCTTGAGTGTCGGGTTGCGGTTGTTGTCTTCCTTGCGGAAGTTGTTGAACACATGCATCCCGCCACCGGTGAAAAACGCTTCACCGGTGTTGGCCGAGTACTTGCGCTCGAGCGCGGCGTCGAGCATGGCGTCAAGGCTCTGGTTCTTGCTGTTCTGCGCCAGCCATTCCAGCGACCATTGCGTGATGCGGTCGAGTTCGGCCACTTCGACCTTCTTCAGCTCGGCGGCAGGTTTGCCAGCGTACTTGTCGTGCAGCTCGGCGATAATTTCAAGGTAGGTGGTCAGTACCCGCAGCTTGGCGGTTGAGCCCAGCTCCAGCTTGCTGCCTTCGTTGATGTCGAAGGGCTGGTTGGTGCTGTCGGTCTGCACGCGTACCCGCGAGCCATCGGCGGTGCGTTCGAACAAGGTGAAGCTGTAGCTCACCTGGTCGGTGGTCTTGGCAGTGAGCAGCCGCTCGCCGATCAGGCCTATCTGTGCGGCAAACTCCGGGTCGGCAAGGTTTTTCAGGTACTGGCTGACCTGCAGCTGCAGGTCGGCCTGCAAGGTACTGGTGGCTGACAGGTCGAGGCGGTCGAGGTCGTACAGCGGGCGATTGAGCATGGCCGACAGGCGGTTGCGCGCCAGGCTGATGCCCTTGTTGGTGATGATCGGTACGATGGTCGGCTGCGCGACCCAGTCGCGGTACACCGCCTTGCTGGCCAGCGCGGCATCGGCCAGCGGCTGATCGATGACCTTGTTGGCGGCAAGCAGCCGAATGTGCGAATCGGTGAGCTCGGCCAGCTCGACCCGGCCCTTGGACAAGTAATGCGAGGGGCGGCGCTGGGCAATCATCAGCGACAGCACCTGGCGCAGGGCCAGGCCACGTGCGGCCATGCTCTGGGGGTCGGTGGCGGTGGCGTTCAGGGCCTGGTTGACCTGGTCGAAGTCGGCGCCGTACCACACCCGCAGGCCCTCGGCCATGCCATGTACCTCACCATGCCCAGGCACAGCCGACAGCGGTACGCTGTTGAGGTAGTCACGCACGATGCGCTGGCGTGCCTCGGTGGTGTCGGGGCCGCCCTGGTAGGCACGCACGCTGGCAGAAATCATCTGCCGGATCTTCTCCGCGCCCGACACCGTCAGGCCGTCGGGTGAGTGGCGATATTTCTCCAGCTGTGTGGCCAGGGTGCTGCCGCCGGCAGACTGGCCGGGCAGGGCCAGGTACTTGGCGACCTGGCTGTAGGCGGCCTTGGCAAAGCGTGGCCAGTCCACTGCCGGGTTGTTACGTGGGTCCTGGGTATCCAACAGGTCGCGGTTTTCGATGAACAGCAAGCTGTTGACCATCACGGGAGGGATCGCTGCAAAGTCCGGGTACAGGTGCTGGGGGTAGTTGTACTGGTACAGCGTGTCGCCACGGCAGTCGGTGATCGACAGGCCAGCCTGGATTTTCTCGATATAGGGCGCGAACAGCCCATGATCGACGTAGTTCATCAATGCGGGTGAGAACTTCACCTGTTCGCTGATGAGGTAGTCGCGCTTGAGCAGGCGTGGCAGGAATTCCCCCAGGGCGCTATAGCCCAGGCGTTTGTCGAACGGCCCGTCACCGGGGTAGATGATGGCATCGCTGGGACCGGGTTGCAGCGAATAGGTCAGTGTACTGGCCAGTTTGCTGAACTCGCGCGATTGCAGTTCGGAGGTACGGAATTCGTCATACGCGGCAACAGCGATGGCTACCAGTGCCACCAGCAGGATGAGGATGATCAGCCGCCACCATAGCCGACGCTGACGGGGGGACTTGGGTTGTGGCGTCTCGGCCGGAGGTATCTCGGGTGCTTCCGTTCTGCTTGGTTCCGATTGCCACAGTGCGCCCATAATCTTCTATCCGGCCAAGTATTTTCGTCTTGCTTGTCTGAAGCTTAGACGTTGAGTGGATAGGGTGAAAAATTTGTAAGAAGAAGGAAAAAGTCATGTGGGGCTATGCGGCTTTGGTGTGGGTTCCTTCAACGGACGATGTTGCTATGGTGCCCCGGCGATTTTTGGGGCGTGTGGCGGCCCCAGAGTTCTAGCCAAATTTCTGCATATATACAGTGAAAACTCCTACAACGGTCTTCCTATACTGCTCGCCCCCTTCGCCTTGCCGGGCGCTCTACTCCGGCACACGGGCCGGTCCACAAGGCCAGCCTGGCAAGCCAATGCCACGCCTATCGGCTTGGTCGCGGCGGCACGAAGGTCAAATCCAATAACAAAATGAGGTTGTATTGCTATGCCAGTCGGCAACCACTCTGCCCACGGCCAGGCCACAGAAGGCGGCCCGCTCAAGCGTGAACTGGGCGAACGGCACATCCGCCTGATGGCGCTGGGCGCCTGTATCGGTGTCGGTCTTTTCCTCGGTTCGGCCAAGGCGATCGAAATGGCCGGTCCGGCCATCATGTTGTCCTACATCATCGGCGGCCTGGCCATCCTGGTGATCATGCGCGCCCTTGGTGAAATGGCCGTGCACAACCCTGTCGCCGGCTCGTTCAGCCGTTATGCCCAGGATTACCTCGGCCCATTGGCGGGCTTCCTGACTGGCTGGAACTACTGGTTCCTGTGGCTGGTGACCTGTGTTGCCGAAATCACGGCAGTGGCCATCTACATGGGCATCTGGTTCCCCGACGTTCCGCGCTGGATCTGGGCCCTGGCGGCGCTGGGCAGCATGGGCGCGGTCAACCTGGTGGCGGTGAAGGCTTTTGGTGAGTTCGAGTTCTGGTTCGCGCTGATCAAGATCGTCACCATCATCGCCATGGTGCTTGGCGGCATCGGCATCATTGCCTTCGGCTTTGGCAATGACGGTGTGGCAGTGGGGATCTCCAACCTGTGGAGCAACGGCGGCTTCATGCCCAATGGTGTGACCGGCGTGCTGATGTCGCTGCAGATGGTGATGTTCGCTTACCTGGGCGTGGAAATGATCGGCCTCACCGCCGGTGAAGCACGCAACCCGCAAAAGACCATTCCGCAGGCCATCGGCTCGGTGTTCTGGCGCATCCTGCTGTTCTACGTCGGCGCGTTGTTCGTAATCCTGTCGATTTACCCGTGGAACGAAATCGGTAGCCAGGGCAGCCCGTTCGTCATGACCTTCGAGCGCCTCGGCATCAAGACCGCCGCCGGCATCATCAACTTCGTGGTCATCACGGCGGCGCTTTCGTCGTGCAACGGCGGCATCTTCAGCACCGGGCGTATGCTCTATAGCCTGGCGCAGAACGGCCAGGCGCCGGCGGCCTTCGCCCGCACCTCGAAGAACGGCGTGCCACGCAATGCGCTGCTGCTGTCGATCGGCGCGTTGCTGCTGGGCGTGCTGGCCAACTACCTGGTGCCAGAAAAGGTCTTCGTCTGGGTGACCTCGATCGCCACCTTTGGTGCGATCTGGACCTGGGTGATGATCTTGCTGGCACAGCTGAAGTTCCGTGCCGGCCTTACCACGGCCGAGCGCAAGGCACTGAAGTACCGCATGTGGCTGTGGCCGCTGAGCTCGTATCTGGCACTGGCCTTCCTGGTGCTGGTGGTCGGGCTGATGGCGTACTTCGAGGATACGCGTGTGGCCCTGTACATCGGCCCGGCGTTCCTGGTGTTGCTGACAGTGCTGTATTACACGTTCCGCCTGGCGCCGAAAAACGCACAAGGTGTGGCGAGTACAGCCTCCTGACCTGACGTGGGGCCGCTTTGCGGCCCCAGCGTTCTCTCAGGCCGCCACTTCGCTGTGCGGCTCGAAACTGTCCGCCCGGGCCAGTTGCCACATCCGCGAATAGAACTGCCCGTTCACCTCGCCGGTCAGCAGCTCGCCTGGCTTCAAGAACACATGCATCTGCGAGAACAGCTTGATTTCGGTGGCCGAAATGCGCCGCACCAGGTGCTTGGCCTCCAGTTGTGCCGGATGCTCCAGGCCTGCCGCCGCCAGCATTTCTGCCAAGGCACGCAACGTGTTGTGATGGAAGTTCAGCACCCGCTGGGCTTTGTCGGGCACCACCAGCGCACGCTGGCGTAGCGGATCTTGCGTGGCCACACCGGTCGGGCACTTGTTGGTGTGGCAGCTTTGCGACTGGATGCAGCCGATGGCAAACATGAAGCCGCGTGCCGAGTTGGCCCAGTCGGCGCCAATGGCCAGCACGCTGGCGATGTCGAAGGCGCTGACAATCTTGCCGCTGGCGCCCAGCTTGATCTTGTCGCGCAGGTTCAGGCCGACCAGGGTGTTGTGCACGAACAGCAGGCCTTCACGCAGTGGCACGCCGATATGGTCGGTGAACTCCACGGGCGCTGCGCCGGTGCCGCCTTCCTTGCCATCGACGACGATGAAGTCGGGCAGGATGCCGGTTTCCAGCATGGCCTTGGCGATGCCCATGAATTCCCACGGGTGGCCCAGGCAGAACTTGAACCCCACTGGCTTGCCACCGGACAGCTCACGCAACTGGGCGATGAACTGCATCATTTCGATCGGTGTCGAGAAGGCGCTGTGGCGCGACGGTGAGATGCAATCCTCGCCCATCAGCACGCCACGGGTTTCGGCAATTTCCTGGGTGACCTTGTGTTTGGGCAATATGCCGCCATGGCCGGGTTTGGCACCCTGGCTCATCTTGATCTCGATCATGCGCACCTGAGGGCTGCGCGCCTGGGCGGCGAAACGTTCGGGATCGAAGCGCCCATCTGGCGTGCGGCACCCGAAGTAGCCGCTGCCCAGTTCCCACACCAGGTCACCACCGTGCTCGCGATGGTAGGGGCTGATGCTGCCCTCGCCGGTGTCATGGTGGAAATTGCCCAGCTTGGCGCCCTGGTTGAGCGCACGGATGGCATTGGCGCTGAGTGAGCCGAAACTCATGGCCGAAATGTTGAAGATCGACGCGGAGTACGGCTGGCTGCACTGCGGCCCACCGACGATGACACGGAAGCTGGCCGGGTCGGCCAGCGGTGCCGGGCGCATGGAGTGGCCGATGAACTCGAAACCGGATTCATATACGTCGATCAGGGTGCCGAAAGGTTTGTCCGAGGCTTCGTTCTTCGCCCGGGCATACACCAGCGAACGCTGGGCGCGAGAGAAGGGCAGGGCATCGCTGTCGGACTCCAGCAGGTACTGGCGGATTTCCGGGCGAATGGCCTCGACCAGATAGCGGATGTTGCCGAGAACCGGGTAGTTGCGGCGTACGGCGTGGCGCTGCTGCAGCAGGTCGAACAGGCCGATCAGGCTGAGAATGCCTGTGGTCAGGGTGAACGGCCACAGCCATTCGTGGTGGCTGAAGGGGAGGCTCGCCAGGGTGAACAGCACACAGGCGGCGAAGAAGGCATAGCGACTGAGAAGTGACAGGCTCATACAGGGTCCTTGCGATGGCGCGGTCAGGCTCAGGGCCTGGGGGCAAACCCCGACCATAGCCAAGTTGCCGGGCGCTGCAAAATAAAATCGAGGTAGCGAAAATCATTCTCGACCCGAGCCAAATTGCCTGGGCGCAGCGCAGATCGGTGGTGGGCACACATTGATGATTGGGCGCAGGCCGTCGTGTAGGAGCGGGTTTACCCGCGAAAGGGCCGGGCCTGCTGGCCAATTTCTACCCGCCGGTCAGCGTTGCCGCCGCCACCGTATTCGCGGGTAAACCCGCTCCTACAGGGGGGCGCGCAGCAGTTTTTGCCGCCAGCTTTCCTGCTCCTGTGCGGACGCCTCGACCAGATACGCGTAACGCCCGGCCATCCGCACCGCCACCGGTATTCCGTCGCGATACAGAAGCCGGTTGCCAATCACTGCCGGCACTTTCGCCCCGGGCAGCAACGAGCCGATCAGGTTCAGCGGGTCACCGGCGCTCACCACCTGCAGCGTTCCGTCCGGTTCACGTCGTCTCACTTGCCGCAGCAATACTACCGCCTCAGGCAAGGCGAACTGTTCACCGGCCAGCCCGGCAATGAAGCGCCCGCCCCGGATCTCGCCACGCGCTTCCAATCGGTGATAGCAGCGCAGCAGCTCACGCCAGGGCGGCAGTACATCACTCTCGCGCGCCAACAGCCGCCAGCAGATCACGCCATAGCGACGCAGCAGCGTGCGGGCAATGTGCTCCAGGCGCTGGTCGTGATCCGGGGGGGCATCGCTGCGGCGCAGCAGGGCCCAACGTCCGGCATGCGCCATGCTGCTGGAAAGCGGCGGGTGGCCTCGGCGGCTGTTACGTGAGCTGCGCTTGGTTGCAGGCGTGATCAGGCTGCGCAAGCCAGTGAAACTGTCCGCCCCGGCCAGGCCCGAGCCCACCAGCTCCTGCAGTGCAGTTTCCAGTTCACTGGGCAGCAGGTGTGCCTCATGTGCCAGTTCATCGAAGAACAGCGCACCCTGGGTTTTCAGCGCTTCGTGCACACGTTGCGCACGTAGGCCAAGGGCGTCGACAGCAGGTGCGGGCGCCAGGCTGCGCCACGTGTTCAACTGGTCCCGCGGCAGCAACACCAGAGGGGTACTGGTCAACGTGCTGCTCGCCACTGTTGCCGCCAGCCGGCTCCAGGCAAACTGGCCGCTTCGGCAGGCTTCGTCGAGCCAGTGCGGACTGTAGTCTTTGATACGCGCCGGCAGCAGTTCCGCCTCCCAGGCCGCTGCGGCGCTGGGGAACCCTTGTAACTGGCCCAGCACTTCGGCCACCGCCTGCGGACCACGCAGGCGCTCGTCAGGCGCCAGGTGCTGCCAATCGAACAGAAAGCGCATGAAGTCTTGCAGGCTGACCGGTTCGATCTCGCGGCGCAGGCGTTTGACCGTGTAGCGGTGGATGCGCGCCAGCAAGTGGCGTTCGCACCATTGCAAGTCAGTTGCACCTGGGCTGAAATGCCCGCGCAGCACATAGCCTTCGGCTTCCAGGCGGGCCAGAGCCTGCTCGATATCGGTTACCGGTTTGCCCAATGGCGCAGCGATCTGCGCCAGGGTCTGTGGGCCATGGCCGCTCAGGCGGGCGCGCAGCAGTTCGCTCAGTGCGTGGTCGGGCTCGATGGGCTGGTCGAAGCCAGCGAGCCGTTCGAGCGGTGGCTCCCTGTGCGCTGTGGGGTACAGTGCCAGCAGCAGGTTCAGGCGTTCGCGGGCCAACCAGAGCTTGTCATCGGGCAGGCGCAAGGCACGCCCGGCCTTGGCCAGCTGCCTTAGCAGCAAATCCCAGCAGGGGTTGGCATCTACCTCGACCTGACCGATGGCACCCAGGCTCATCAATGCCTCGTGCATTTCGTCGGGATTGGCCGGCTGTGGCCAGGCCTCGGCCGCGACGGCAGCAATGGCATCAGCGTCCAGCGCGCCCAGGTCGTCGCTACTGTGCACGTCGTTCCAGCGCCGGTTGAGTACCGCCTGGGTACGTCGTTCTTCCAGTGGCGCATCGTCCAGAAAGGCATAAGGCCGGGCGTTGAGAATCGCTGATGCCAGCGGCGAGGGGGCGGGCAAGTCCCGGCACAGCAAGCGCACTGCACCGCTTTCCATGCGCCGCAGCAGGGCCAGCCAGCCTTCGCTGTCCATTGCCTCGTGCAGGCAATCGTCAAGGGTTTGCTCGACCAGCGGATGGTCGGGAATCTGCCGCTCGCCGACGATGTTCTCCAGGCAGGCGATCTGGTCGGGGAACACGGCGGCAACCAGGTCCTCACTCTTCATGCGCTGGATTTGTGGCGCCACCTTGCGTCCGCCCACAAAGCGCGGCAGTGCCATGGCCACGCCTGCATTCCAGCGCCAGCGCACGCCAAACAGCGGTGCATCGAGCAGGGCCTGGATGAGAATCGGCTCGGCGCTGCGGCTGTTCAGGTAACGCCACACTTCGTCCAGCTCGAAACTGTGGCTGGTCGACAGAGACAGCACGATGGCGTCCTCGCTGGCGGCAGCCTGCAGTTCGAAGTTGAAGGTGCGGCAGAAGCGCTTGCGCAGGGCCAGGCCCCAGGCGCGGTTGATGCGGCTACCGTAGGGTGAATGAATGATCAGTTGGGTCCCGCCGGACTCATCGAAAAAACGTTCCATCACCAGCGTATCCTGCGAGGGCAGGGCGCCAAGCACTTCACGGGTGCGGGCCAGGTAGTCGAGCAACTGGCCCGCACAAGCTTCGTCCAGTTCGAAGGTCGCCTGCAACCAGGCCAGTACCTCCACCGTGTCGCCGCCTGCCATCGCCAGTTGCTGGTCGATTCGCGCCTGCAGCCGGGCCACGGCGGCAGACAGCTCGTCACTGCGCCCCGGCGCTTCACCCAGCCAGAACGGAATGGTCGGTGGCAGGCCATGAGCATCCTCTACCCGCACCCGGCCCGGCTCGACGCGCAGAATGCGATAGGAGGCGTTGCCCAGCTGGAAAATATCGCCAGCAATGCTTTCCACGGCAAAGTCTTCATTGACGCTGCCGATGTTCAGCGCCTGCGGTTCCAGCAACACGGCGTAGTCGGCGTTGTCGGGGATGGTGCCGCCGCTGGTCAGCGCGGTTAGCTGGCTGCCACGTCGGCCACGCAGCGTGCCGCTCACTGCGTCACGGTGCAAGTAGGCACTGCGCACACCCTGGCGGCCGTTGTAGCCCTCGGCGAGCATGCGCAGCAGGGCCTGGTAATGGTGCTGGTCAAGCTCGGCGTAAGGTGTGGCCTGGCGCAGGCAATCCAGCAGTTCCTGTTCGTGCCAGGCCTGGTTGCTGGCTTCTGCGACGATCTGCTGGGCCAGTACATCCAGCGGTGCCCGGGGGATGTGCAGTGCGTCCAGTTCGCCCTGTCGAACGCAGTCAAGCAAGGCAACGCATTCGATCAGGTCATCGCGTGAGGTGGGGAACAGGCGCCCCTTCGGCACACCATCGACCTGGTGTCCAGCGCGGCCAACCCGTTGCAGGAAGGCGGCAATCGAGCCCGGCGAGGCGATCTGGCAGACCAGGTCGATATCGCCGATATCAATGCCAAGCTCCAGCGATGCGGTCGCTACCAGCACCCGGAGCTGGCCGCTCTTGAGCCGCTGCTCCGCATCCAGGCGCAGCGCTTTGGACAGGCTGCCATGGTGTGCGGCAACCGCCTCCTTACCCAGCCGGTCGCTGAGGTGGCGGGTGATGCGTTCGGCCAGGCGCCGGGTATTGACGAATACCAGCGTGGTGCGGTGTTCACGGGCAAGGGTGGCCAAGCGGTCATACACCAGGCCCCAGACATCGGTGGCCATCACCGCCCCCAGCGGTACCGGCGGCACTTCGAGGGCCAGGTCACGCTTGCGGGCATGGCCGATATCGACAATGGCGCAGGGGCGCCCGCTACCCACCAGAAACTGTGCCACCCGTTCGACCGGGCGTTGGGTAGCGGACAGGCCGATACGCCGCAGTGGCTTTTTGCACAAGGCTTGCAGGCGTTCCAAGGTCAGGGCCAGATGGGCGCCACGCTTGTTACCGGCCAAGGCATGGATTTCGTCGACGATTACCGTGTGCACATGGGCCAGGCCTTCACGGCCAGAAGCCGAGCCCATCAGCACGTAAAGCGATTCGGGGGTCGTCACCAGAATGTGCGGGGCCAGCTTGCGCATGGCGGCGCGTTCCTTCTGCGGAGTATCGCCGGTGCGTACCGCCGTGGTGATGCGTGGGGCGTTCAGGCCTTGCTCTGCAATGGCTTGGCTGATGCCTTCGAGCGGGGCCTGCAGGTTCAGACGAATGTCATTGGACAGGGCCTTCAGAGGTGAAACGTAGATCACCAGGGTCTGTGCAGGCAGTTCGCCCTGGTGCTTCATGCCTTCACGCAGCAGCTCATCAAGCACGGCCAGAAAAGCGCTCAGGGTCTTGCCTGAGCCCGTTGGCGCGGCCAGCAGCATGGATTGCCCGGCGTGGATCAACGGCCAGGCCTGTGCCTGGGCATCGGTGACCGTGGCGAAGTGGCGGCGGAACCAGGTGCTGACGGCAGGGTGGAACAGCTCGAGCACCGGGTGGTGTTTGGCGGGCAGGTTCATGTGTTGTTTATGGAGGGTGTGCAACAGGTTGGCAAGGGGCCGCTCGTCTGCCAGGCCGACACAGAAATGACCGGCCTTGTCAGGCCAATGACCCCATGGGATCCTCGCGGGTCATTTTATTCAGCGAGCCCACTTCATGCCCAACATCATCCGCATCGCCGCCGCCCTGCTGATCGACCCTCAGGGCCGCACGCTGCTGGTGCGCAAGCGTGGCACCGAGGCTTTCATGCAGCCAGGCGGCAAGATCGATGCCGGTGAAACGCCGGTGCAGGCGCTGGTGCGCGAGTTGCAGGAGGAACTGGGCCTGCGCATCGACCCGGCTCAAGCCATGCACCTGGGCCAGTTCAGTGCCCCCGCCGCCAACGAGCCAGGCTTCGAAGTGCAAGCCGAGCTGTTCCGTGTCGACAGCGCCGCTGCCGTGGTGCCGGCCGCAGAGATCGAGGAGGTGGTCTGGCTGGCTGCAGATCAGGCACCCGTCATGCCACTGGCTCCCCTGACCCGCGACTTGATCCTGCCGCTGTATCGCCAGACGCTCAACGCACCGCGCTGACACCGTCGAGGGTGGCGAACGAGGTGTCCTTGGCCGTCAGCAAAAAGTCGCGCATGTACGGGGCATCGAGCATGTCGGTGCGTACGGCGGCATAAAGCGTGGCAAACAGGCCTTTCTCGCCCAGGCGTTTGCCCTTCACATAGCCGCGCGAGCTGTACTCGTGCAGCGCCCAATGCGGCATGCCGCATACGCCACGGCCGCTGGCCACCAGCTGCATCATCATCACCGTCAGCTCCGAGGTACGCACGGCGGCTGGCTCGATATCGGCCGGCTCCAGGAAGCGGGTGAAGATGTCCAGGCGATCGCGCTCCACCGGGTAGGTGATCAGCGTCTGGTCGAGCAAGTCTTGCGGCACGATGTAAGGCTTGCTGGCCAGCGGGTGCTGGTTGGCCACTGCCAGCATCGCCTCGTAGGTGAACAGCGGCACGTAAGTGATGCCTGCCAGGTCCACCGGGTCGGAGGTCACCACCAGGTCAAGGTCGCCGCGGGCCAGGGCCGGTAGCGGGGCGAAGGCAAAGCCCGAGGCCAGGTCCAGTTCCACTTCCGGCCAGGCATCACGGAACTGGTCGATGGTCGGCATCAGCCACTGGAAGCAACTGTGGCATTCAATAGCCATGTGCAGGCGTCCGGCAGTGCCTCCGGCCAGGCGTGCGATGTCACGTTCGGCACTGCGCAGCAACGGCAGGGTGGCATCAGCCAGTTGCAGCAGACGCAGCCCGGCGCTGGTGAAGCGGATTGGCTTGGTCTTGCGCACGAAAATCGGGAGGCCCAGGCGCTCTTCCAGCTCCTTGAACTGGTGCGACAACGCCGACTGGGTCAGGTGCAGGCGTTCGGCGGCCTCCACCAGGCTGTCGGCCTCGCGCAGGGCATGAAGGGTTTTCAGGTGACGGATCTCCAGCACAGATGACTCCGGGGTGTGGAATTGAAGAAACAGGGAATGAATTGAGTTTCTCTCATGATGCGGCATCTGTCGACTGGGCGATCGTCGCACCGCCTGGCGGGAGTCATGAAACTGTCACCGAACTGTGGCAGCGCGCCCGAACAGAATTCATCAGACTCGCGCTCTACTGGGGATCTGCATTCTGGTGTTTCTTTCATGCGGGCTTTTTGGCTTTTTCTTTTCTTTCTGTTCAGCGCACCGGCGAGTTTCGCCGAACAACGCTGTGACGCCCAGGTGCCGGTGCAGCGTGCCGAACTCGGTGCCGTCAGCCTGGTGTACCAGAGCGTCGGTGCGCCACGCGACCCGGCCTTGCTGCTGGTCATGGGCTTGGGCGGGCAGCTGATTCATTGGCCAGATGATGTGGTCGAGGCATTGTGCCGCCAAGGTTTTCGGGTGATCCGCTATGACAACCGCGATGTCGGCCTGTCACGCTGGAACCAGGTGCCACCGCACGCCAACCTGACGCTCGAACTGTTGCGTTACAAGCTGGGCCTGCCCGTGTCGGCGCCCTATACGCTGACTGATATGGCCGATGACGGCTTGCGCCTGATGGACGCGTTAGGCGTGCGCCAGTTTCATGTATTGGGGGTGAGCATGGGCGGCATGATTGCCCAGCACCTGGCGGCGATGGCGCCTGAGCGTGTGCGCAGCCTGACGCTGGTCATGTCCAGTTCAGGGGCGGCGGGGCTGCCGGCGCCGGCCCCGGCGTTGGTGCAGTTGCTGGCCCGGCGCAGCGCGCCGAACCGTGAAGTGGCTATCGAGCAGCAGGCCGACCTGCTGGCGGCCTTGGGCAGCCCCGAGGTACGAGACGACCGCGAAGTGTTGCTGCACCAGGCGGCGCAGGCCTACGACCGGGCGTTCAACCCTGACGGGGCCAAGCGCCAGATCATGGCGATACTGGCCGAACCGAGCCGCGTCGAGTTGCTCAACCAGTTGCGAGTGCCGACCCTGGTGGTACACGGCACGGCTGATCCGTTATTGCCGGTGATGCATGGCGTGCACTTGGCGGCGCATATCCGGGGCAGCCAGTTGCGCTTGATCCCGGGGCTGGCGCACCGTTTCCAGGAGCCGTTCAAGGCGCCGTTACTGGGGGCGGTGTTGCCTTATTTGCAGGCGCACAGGCAAGAGGTCACGCACATCGCAGGGCTCTGAATCGGCGCCGATTTCGCTCAGTGCATCCGCACCCACACAGTCACCAGCACGGTCGCGGCGATCAGCCAGGCCACCGTGGCCAGCGCCATCGAAGCCTCGAGGCGCAAGCGGTCGACCAGTACATACAGAGTTGCCAGGTACACGAAATACGGAATGATCGACCACATGCCAAACAGGATGGTGGTCTTCAGGTCGGCAATGCTGCGCCCCTTGCCGACGATGTAGTGGGCAATCAGGGCGAAGGTGGGGAACAGCGGCACCAGCCCTGCGATGTAGTAGTTGCGCGTTTTCGACAGCACCGCCAGCAACAGCACCACGCCTGCGCCCAAGGCCGCTTTGAATACCAGGTCCACGTTGTTTTCCAGTTTGGGTTCAAGTCAGCCGAGGCCGTATTTTTTCACTTTGTCGAACAGCGTGGTCTTGGCCATGCCCAGCTCCTGGCTGGCCTGGCTCAGGTTGCCACCCGTGCGTTGCAGGGCATCAGTGAGCAGGTTGCGTTCGAATGCTTCCACCGCCTCGGCAAAAAGCAGGCCTTGGTTGGCACCACCGCTGGGGCCTTTCTTGAATGCTGGCAGGCCGAGGGCATAGCGTTCGGCCACGTTACGCAACTCGCGCACGTTACCCGGCCAGTCATGGGCCATCAGGCGCGACAGGGTCTGGCTGTCCAGTGTCGGTGTTTCGCGGTCGAAGCGCAGGGCCGACTGCTGCAGGAAATGTTCGAACAACTGCAGGATGTCTTCACGGCGCTCACGCAGCGGCGGCAGCTCCAGGGTGACCACGTTCAGCCGGTAATACAGGTCGCTGCGGAACTGGCCGCTCTGGCCCAAGGCATCGAGGTCGGCCTTCGTCGCGGCGATCACCCGGCAATCCACCGGGATGCTCTGGTTCGAGCCCAATCGCTCCAGGGTGCGCTCCTGCAGCACGCGCAGCAGCTTGATCTGCAGGTTGATCGGCATGCTCTCCACTTCATCGAGGAACAGCGTGCCGCCATTGGCGTGTTCGATCTTGCCGATGCGGCGTTTGCCGGCACCGGTGAAGGCGTTGGCCTCGTGGCCGAATATCTCGCTTTCAAACAGGTTTTCCGGCAGGCCTCCACAGTTCAGCGCCACGAACGGGTGGCTCTGGCGGCGGCTGAAGTCGTGCAGGCAGCGTGCGACCAGCTCTTTGCCGGTGCCGGTCTCGCCTTCGATCAGCACGTTGGCTGAGGTGTCGGCGACGTTGGCGATCAGTTCGCGCAAGTGCTCCATGGCCGGTGAGCGACCAATGATGCGTCCCTCCAGACTGCTCTGTTCGGCCAGCTGGCGGCGCAGGGCCACCACTTCGCGTGACAGCCCGCGCTGTTCCAGCGCGCGGCGTACCACGTCGACCAGGCGCTCGGGGGAGAACGGTTTTTCCATGAAGTCGTAGGCGCCGTTACGCATGGCGCCTACGGCCATGTCGATATCGCCATGGCCAGTGATCAGCACCACCGGCAGGCTGCGGTCACGGGCCTTGAGGCGATTGAGCAGCTCCAGGCCATCAATACCCGGCAGGCGGATATCGCTGACGACAATGCCGGCGAAATCGTCGCCGATGCGCTCCAGCGCCTGTTCGGCGCTGCCCACGCCCTCGCAGGCGATATCCTCCAGGGCCAGCGCCTGCTGGCAGCCGAGCAGCACATGCGGGTCGTCTTCGACAATCAGGACGGTAAGAGGCGCTTGGTTCATGGATGCTCTGCCGATTCGCTAGGGGGGGAAACCAGGGGCAAGGCCAGGACGAAGGCCGTGCCGCCGGTGGCGGGATGCTCGACGTTGAGGCTTCCCTTGGCGGCGGCGGCAAGGCTCGCCGACAGGGTCAGGCCCAGGCCCAGGCCATGCTCGCCCGGTTTGGTGGTAAAGAAGGGTTCAAACAGGTGCTTGCGCGCTTCGGCGTCGATACCGTGGCCGTTGTCGCGCACCTGCAAACGGTACTTGTCGCCCTGCAACTCGCCTTCCAGCCACAGCTCAGGCTGCGGTTGCGCGGCCATCGCGTCAAGGGCGTTGCCGATCAGGTTGACCAGAATCTGCTCCAGGCGGGTCTGGTCGATGGCCAGTTGCTGGTCCTCGAACTGGTGGTGCAATTGCAAGTGACAGGCACTGACGCGGTTGGCCAGCACCTGCAGGGTGGCCTCTACCGCCTTGGCCAGTGAAGCCTGGCCGCTGTCATCGCCGCGCCGGGCGAACGAGCGCAGGCTGGCGGTGATGCGGCCCATGCGGTCGATCAGGTCATTCATGGTGCGCAGGTTGGTGCTGGCAGTTTCCAGCGCCCCGCGCTCGAGGAAGCGCACTGTATTGCCAGACAAGGTGCGCAGCGCAGCCAGTGGCTGGTTCAGCTCGTGGGCAATGCTGGTGGACATCTGCCCGATGGCGGCCAGCTTACCTGCCTGCACCAGCTCATCCTGGGCGTGGCGCAAGGTCTGCTCGGCATGCCGGCGCTCGCGAATCTGGCCCTTGAGGCGTTCGTTGCTGGCGCGCAGGTCGGCGGTGCGTTCGGCAATCCGTCGCTCCAGCTGGCTGTTGGCCTCTTCAAGGGCTTCGCGGGCCGCCAGGCGGGTGGCGATCACTTTGCGCCGCTCGTTCCAGGCAATGCCGAGGATCGCCAGCAAGGCAAAGGCCACGCCCACCAGAATGCCCTGCACCATGGATTCGCGACGCAGGTCCTGCAGTGGGGTCAGCAGGGTGAAATGCCAGGGCGTGTCGACCAGGCGCCTGGTTTGCGCCAGGTAGGCCACCTCGTGCGGTTTGCCATGAGCGGTTTCGGTGTTGGCCGGGAAGGTCAGTTTTTCCACACCATCGGCCAGGGTTTCCCGGGCCAGGGGCTGCAATTCGTTCAGCGGCCACCAGTAGTACTGCAGGCTTCGCGCCAGGCGCTCCTTGATTTGCGGGGTCAGCGGGCGCACCGACTTAAGGCGCCGGGCCGGGTCGCTGGAGAGAATGATGATGCCATTCTCGTCGCTGACGAACGCCTCCAGGCGGGCACGCTGCCAGCGCTCCTCGAGGGTGTCCAGGCGCACCTTGATCACCGCAACGCCTATGATCTTGCCGTGCTCCTCAAGGCCATGGGCCAGGTAATAGCCAGCCTCGCCAGTGGTACTGCCGATGCCGTAGAACCGCCCTGGCTCGCCGCGCACGGCAGTCTGGAAGTAGGCGCGGAACGACAGGTCTTCACCCAGGAACGAGTCGGCATCGCGCCAGTTGCTGGTGGCCTGTACCCGGCCATTGGTGTCGAGGACGAAGATGGCCCGACTGCGACTGCGACGGTTCAGGCCTTCAAGGTATTCGTTGACCGTCTGGCGTGAGGCGCCGTCCGGGTCGGTGAGCAGGTGCGAGACGCTGTCTTCCAGCTCCAGCAGGCTCGGCAAGTAGGTGTACTTGCTGATTTCGCTTTCGACCGTGCGTGCGTGCAGCTCCAGCTGGCGTTCGCCGTTTTCGCTGAGGGTGCGGATACCATTGCTCTCGCTGATCAGGTAGCCAGCCATTCCCAGGCCGACCATCATCAGGATGATCAGTGGTGGTAACAGCAATTGACGGATCAGGCGGGAATTCACGGCAGGCTTGGCAGGGCGAAGTAGCGAGGGATCGCATTTCATCACAGTGGCCTTGTTACGACCAGCTTCCGCTGCCTGGTGGGTCCGTGGCAGCGGAAGCTGTGGCCGGGTCAGTGCTGCAGAATCTTGCTGAGGAAGTGCTGGGTGCGCTGGTCGCGGGCGCTCTGGTCACCGAAGAACTCTTCCTTGGTGCAGTCTTCGATGATGCTGCCCTTGTCCATGAAGATGACCCGGTTGGCGACTTTGCGGGCAAAGCCCATCTCGTGGGTTACGCACATCATGGTCATGCCTTCGTGGGCCAGTTGCACCATCACGTCCAGTACCTCGCTGACCATTTCCGGGTCCAGTGCCGAGGTGGGTTCGTCGAACAGCATGACGATCGGGTCCATCGCCAAGGCGCGGGCGATGGCCACGCGCTGCTGCTGGCCACCGGAGAGCTGGCCGGGGTGTTTCTTGGCATGGGCACTGAGGCCTACACGCTCGAGCAGCGCCAAGCCCTTCTTGGTGGCTTCCGCCTCGCTGCGGCCCAGCACCTTGCGCTGGGCAATGGTCAGGTTCTCGGTGATGGTCAGGTGCGGGAACAGCTCGAAGTGCTGGAACACCATGCCCACGCGCGAGCGCAGCTTGGGCAGGTTGGTCTTCGGGTCGGCAATCGAAGTGCCATCGACCACGATGTCGCCCTTCTGGAACGGCTCCAGCGCGTTGACGCACTTGATCAGGGTGGACTTGCCCGAGCCCGACGGGCCACAGACCACCACCACCTCACCTTTCTTGACCTCGGTGCTGCAGTCGGTCAGTACCTGGAAGTCGCCGTACCACTTGTTGACGTTCTTGATGGAAATCATACGGTGATCCTTTTTTGCAGGCGCTTGACCAGCCACGAAGCGGAGAAGCTGATGAGGAAGTAGACGACGCCGGCGAAGATCAGGAACTCATGGGAGCGCCCGATGATGTCGCCGTTGGAGCGTGCCGAGTTGAGGAAGTCGACCAGGCCCACGGTGTATACCAGCGAGGTGTCCTGGAACAGGATGATGCTCTGCTGCAGCAGCAGCGGGGTCATCTTGCGGAAGGCCTGGGGCAGGATGATCAGGCGCATGGTCTGCGCGTAGTTCATGCCCAGCGCTTGTGCGGCGCCCATCTGGCCCTTGGAGATCGACTGCACACCGGCGCGGACGATTTCGCAGAAATACGCGGCCTCGAACATCATGAAGGCAACCACGCAGGAGGTGAAGGCACCCACCGGGGTATCTTCGCCGGTGATCCAGCGCAGCACGAACGGGACCGCCAGGTAGAACCAGGTGATCACCAGCAGCAGCGGGATCGAGCGGAAGTAGTTGACGTAGGCACCGGCCACGTTCGACAGCAGTTTGCTCGACGACAGGCGCATCAGGGCCAGGATGGTGCCCAGCACGATACCGCCGATGACGCCCATGACCATCAGTTTGAGGGTCATGACCATGCCCTCCCAGAGGGCAGGCAGGGCGGGGATGATTTCGCTGAAATCCATTTCCATTTACTTGCCCCCCACGGAGATCAGGCCAGGCACGGCGACTTTCTTCTCGACCATGCGCATGAGCAGCATCAGGCCCATGTTCAGGGTGAAGTAGATCAGCGTGGCCAAAGTGAACGCCTCGAACAGGTTGGCGGAAAACTCTGCGGTCTGTTTGGTCTGCGCCAGCAGCTCCATCAGGCCGATCAGCGACGCCACCGAGGAGTTCTTGAATACGTTGAGGAACTCGGAGGTGAGCGGCGGAATGATGATCCGGTAGGCTTGCGGCAGCAGCACATTGTTGTAGATCTGCGGGAGGCTGAAGCCCATGGCGCGGGCGGCAGCTTCCTGGCCTTTGGGCAGCGCCTGGATACCGGTACGCACTTGCTCACAGACGCGCGCGGCGGTGAACAGGCCCAGGCAGACGACCACACTGATCAGCGCTGAAGTGGTCGGGTTGAGGTCCTGCTTGAACCATTCCTGCAAGCCTTCTGGCAACAGGTCCGGTACCAGGAAGTACCAGATGAACAGTTGCACCAGCAGGGGCACGTTGCGGAACAGTTCCACGTAGGCGGTGGCGATACCCGATACCAGGCGGTTCGGTACGGTACGCATGACACCGAGGAGCGACCCCAGCAGCAGCGCGATGATCCAGGCGGTGATGGCGATGGCGATGGTCCAGCCCAGGCCGGTGATGTACCAGTCCAGATAGGTTTCGCTGCCCACGCCGGTGGACTTGAAGAACACGCCCCAGTCCCAGTTGTAATTCATCGGGATTTCCCCTCAGACGGTTGTTTCACGGGCACCTTCGAGCATCCGGGGGCGCAAGGCGCCCTCGGATGAAAGGTTAGACACTAATGAGTGGCCTGCAGAATTGATTCGTGCTTGTGAGCACCAGGCCACTATTTGCTGAGGATCAGGACTTCTTCTCGTCCGCAGCCTTGTCGGTCGGCTCGGCGATCAGTTTTTTCAGCTCTTCGCTCATCTGGAAGTTGAGGTTCAGGCCTTTAGGCGGGATCGGCTGCATGAACCACTTGTCGTAGCTCTTGTTGACTTCGCCCGACTTGAAGTAGGCAACGATGGCGTCGTCGACCGCTTTCTTGAACGCAGCGTCTTCCTTGCGCACCATGCAGCCGTAGATTTCGTACGACTGTGGCGTACCGGTGATGACCCAGTCGGATGGCTTGCGCGCCTTGGCCATTTCACCGGCGAGCAGGGCGTCGTCCATCATGAAGGCCACAGCGCGGCCGCTTTCGAGCATGTTGAAGGCTTCACCGTGGTCCTTGGCGGAAATCACGTTCATCTTCATCTGCTTGTCGGCGTTCATCGCCTTGAGGATGCGCTCGGAGGTGGTACCAGCGGTGGTCACCACGTTCTTGCCGGCCAGGTCCGGGAAGTCTTTGTATGCAGGTTGACCGTCCTTGACCTTGGTCAACAGGCGGGTACCGACTTCGAAGATGCCGACCGAGAAGCCGACTTGCTGCTGGCGCTCGACGTTGTTGGTGGTGGAGCCGCACTCCAGGTCGACGGTGCCGTTCTGCACCAGCGGAATACGGGTTTGCGAGGTGACCAGGTTGTAACGGACCTTGATGTCCGTGCCCAGTTGCTTTTTCAGCGCGTCGACGACGGCCAGCTGGATGTCATGCGAGTAACCGACGGGCTCGGGTTTGCCGGCCAGGTAGGAAAATGGAATGGAGGAGTCGCGGTGCCCCAGTGTGATGGTGCCCGATTCCTTGATCTTCTTCAGGGTGCCGGTGAGCTCCTCGGCCATGGCCGGCGAAGCGATGACTGCAGCCGCGATGGCTGCGCCCAGCAATTGACGAACGATACGCATCAAATTTTCCTCGACGTGTTTGTTTTTTTTATGGAGCCGTTGGCGGACTCTTCGTTCAACGAATACAGCAAGAAGCGGGTGCATTCGGCTACCAAGTGTAGAGCATGACTCGTGCCAAGCCCTGCTGTCGACCTTAAACCGCTTGTATTGCTCGCGCTTGACAGTCTCGCCATCTCTCCGGGGTTCGCCAGGCCGAATAAATAGCATTTGCTCGTTCGGTTATCCGAACGCATGGGCTGCCGCACATCCAGGTATCGCGTGTGGTAACTATGCAGTGCGCGGCAAGGGCGCAGACGTAGTGTGCTCTGCTCTTTGCCTGGAGAGCTCCACAGATGTCATCGCACCGGCCCCCGAACGATTCCATCGATAGCCTGATTGCCCAAAACTTGCCTGGATGGCTAGTCGACCACGCGCAACCGGAAAGGCTCGATGCGTTACGAAACGCCCTGCGGCGGCAGGCGAACTGCAATGCGCGGCTTGGCCCGATCCTCCAGGCCATCCCTTCTTTGCAGGCCTACGCAGCAGCGTTGCTCAAAACGAAACTGCGCAAGAGCGGCTTCAGCAACCCGGACGTGACGGGCTGGAGGGTACGGGTCTCGCAGCGGCTGTTGCTGCCCAGCGCTTCGCCTGTGTTGCTGCGGCCCACCTATGTTCGCCGCTCCAGGCGCTCATTGCTGGAGGCGGCGCTGCATAACTATCATCGCAGGGAGACACGCCCCGGGCTCACGCTCAAAGGTGAACTGGTCGATGGCAATGGTAACCGCCTGCCGATGAGCTTCCACGCGTTTGCCTCCGCATGTCGCGAGGTCGACGCAGGGGGCAAGTACCAGGCGTTGCTCACCCACCATCTACAGCCTGAGGATGGCCCGGAGGATGAGCCGGGCCAGGCCGTTTCCCGCTTGCACGGGCTGTTCGAGGCGAGTTTCAAGGCCCATTTCGAGGTGGCGATGCGGGTCGCTGCGTTGAAACAGGACATTGACGAGCGCACGTATTTTTTTCTGTTGCCACTTATTGCCGAAAAGCCGGTGGTGCCTGCGCTGGTGGGCACTGTGGTGCCCCGACAGTTGTACCTGCTGGGCCGCCCGGTTCAAGGCGTGCTGACGCTGGAAGTGCGTCCGTCAGCTGATGTCGCAGTGGAGTCGGTGGTGCTCTGGGTACCCGATGACCCTCTTCAGCCCGTCTCCCGTCATGCCAGCTGGGATGCACTCGACAACTACCTTGGAAAGCGCTTCCGTGCGCCGGCCTATCGGCGCTTTTTCGCACGCTTCATTACCGAGCGTGAGCGCATCAATTTCTATCGCGTATTGAACGAGCGGGTCGCGCAGGCATCGGCAGCCGGGGTGGAACTCGACGCCCGTTCTGCACCGATCACTGACGCACCGTTCGTCCACCTGCGCCGGCAATGCCTCGCCAAGATCAGGGATGACGCCAAGGTGCTCGCTGTGCCCACCGATGTCGAAGATGACGAAGACCGCGAAGCGCGTATGCAGGGCTACAAAGAGCTGGGTTTGAATGTGCTGAACGTGGCGGGGGCGTTCGTGCCTGTGCTTGGCGAAGTGCTGCTGGTGGCAAACGCGGTTCAGATTGCTGACGAAGTTTATGAAGGGTATGAAGATTGGCGCATGGGTGACCGCGAAGGGGCGTTGAACCACCTGTTCAACGTTGCCGAAAACGTCGTGGTCGGCGGGATGATCGCAGCCGGCAGCCAAGTGGCCGTGCGTGCCCTTGAGCGTCTGGCCTTCGTGGATGACTTGGCACCGGTGTGCAACTCCGCAGGCAAGGTCAGGCTCATGGCCACGGATCTGCCCGGTTACGATGCCCAACCGTTGCGTGGTGCTGGCGCACAGGAATGGTTATGGCACCTCGATGAGGGGCGTTATCGGGTGATGGAGGATCCGCAGGATGGTCGCTCCAGGATCCTGCACCCTGGTCGTCCCAGGGCCTACCGGCCGGCGATAGAGCAGAATGGCGCCGGTGGCTGGCGCCATGAACTCGAAACTCCACAGTACTGGGAAGGGCGGGCCAACCTGGTGCGCCGCCTGAGTACGCCCCTGGCAGAGCTACCGGAACCGACATGCGACTACCTGCTCCAGGTGACAGGGCTGAGTGAAGCGCAGATTCGCCGTTTACACGTTGAGCACATGGGCGCACCTGCACGGTTGCTCGACGCCCTGGAGCTTTATCAGGCACATGAATTACACCCGGACTTCAGCGCGCCGCGACTGGCGCAGTACGTTGCTGATCGGCAAGTGCAGCCCAATGGCATCGAGCGGATATTGCGGCGCACTTTCCCCGGCCTGTCGGCTCGCTGTACTCGTGAGCTGCTTCAGCAATGCAGCGGTGCGCAGCTCGATACACTCAGCACCGCGCAGCGGATCCCTTTGGCAGTGGCCGAGCGTGCACGATGGTCGCTGCGCGAAAGCCGTCTGGACAGGGCCTGTGCCGGTTTGCGCCTGCCGCGTTGCGTCAATCCGGACACCGAACGCCTGGCTTTGGGCTTGCTCGAGCGTCAGCTGAAATGGCCGGACACCCTGCGCATCGAACTGCGCGAAGGTAGCCCGAGTGGCCGGTATCTGGCCGGTATCGGCGCAGAGTCTGCGCAGGATGTACGGTGTATCGTGCGCCGCGGCGACGGCTATCGCTACGTCGGTCAAGGTACATCCGGCCCCTACCTGGCGGCACTGTTGGCTGCGCTGGACGAGACGCAGACAGCCGATCTCGGCGATGCCGCTGTCAGTCCAGGCGCCCTGGGCTCGTTGCTGATCGAGGCCGCTGCCGGTGATCGTACCCAAGCGGCTGAGCTCTGTGGCATGCCGCGTCTGGGCGTTGGCCTGCGACCCCCGACCCGTTTCGGGGATGGGCGTATCGGGTATGCCTTGAGTGGGCGAGGCGAGAGCAGTCGGCGTGCCATAGGGCGTGGTATTCACCAAGTGTTTCCGACGATGACAGACGGGGAGCTACAAGCCTATCTGCTTGACCTCATGGAGCGGCGAGTAGGGTTGTGGGAGCACTACAGCCAGCTCACGGGGCAGTTGGCGCGCCTGCGTCAGAGCCTGCGCCAGTGGCGAAGGGATGCCAGTAACCCACTGGACGCCCTACGCCGCCGTCGGGTCGCTACTGCCGTACGGCGAAGCTGGCGGCGCAAGATAACCGACGAGGCCGGGGACTACGCGCTGATCATCAGCGGAGAGCGTATCGGGAGTCTGCCCGAATTACCGGAGGGGGTGAGCTTTGATCATGTGCGACGGCTGATCCTCAGTGACCTGGGCCTTGGTGAAATCAATGCGGACTTTCTTCGCCGTTTTCCCAACCTGATTGAACTCGACCTGTCCGGCAATCGCCTGACTGCGATCCCTCACGGCATTGAACATATGCCCCGCCTGCGGCAGCTAAACCTGCGCCGCAACAGCGTGATAATGGATGAGGCCGGTGAATTGCGTCTTGCCGGGATGAGCGCGCTGCGGTACCTGGACCTCAGCCACAACCCGTTGGGAAGGGCGCCGGTACTGACGCGCCTGGGCAATTTGCGTGAAGTCAACTTGCGCTCTGCTGGCCTTGAGGCGTTGCCTGAGCGGATTTCATTTCGTGCCCACATAGACTTGCGAAACAACAACATTCGCACGCTGCGCCGAGAGTTGCAGCAGCTGCGCCTGCAGGTGCACCAGTTGTCCTTGCACGATAATCCACTTGGCGAAGCTGACGCATTACTGCTTGATGAGGCTCGAGGTGTAACCCCAGGACAGTGGGGGTCAGCGTCCGCACGCCATCGCGCCATTGACAGTGACCTGTTCAATACCTGGGCCAACAGCACAGCCGACGCTGAACGTGATCGCCAGCAGGCCATATGGACAGCGCTGCTTGAGGAGCCGCACTCAGATGGAATGTTCCGCTTTCTGGCAGACTTCGTCCACGGCGAGGACTTTGAACAGCACCCTGGGCATTACCGCAGCCGAATCTGGCGGATTCTGGAAACGTGTGAGCAGCACGAGCAGTTGCGTCATCAATTGTTTCTCGAGGCATCTGGCCGGCGCAGTTGTGAGGATCGCCTGCTGCTGTTGCTGGAGCAGATGGAAATTGGGGTTCTGGTGCTGCGCGCCGTCGAAGATGCTCATGGCAGCCGGATGGAAGCTCGTTTGCTAAGCCTGGCGCGTGGTTTGTTTCGCCTGGACGAGGTCGACCGCCACGCGACGTTGCACGTGCAACGCATGCATGCCGAGCACGCCCCACATATCGATGAAATCGAGACAAGGCTTTTTTACCGACAGCGGCTTGCGCGTCCGTTGGGCTTGCCGATCGAGCTCGACGAAATGCACTACCCAAGTTTTGCAAACGTAACCACCAGCGACCTGCTGCGGGTCCAGGACGCGGTTCTGCAAACTGAGTCGACGGATGCCCTGATTGCCTCGTTGGCACAGCGGCCTTTCTGGGAGCAATACGCGCGCGAGTTTCATGCGCAGCGATTTGAAGACCTGGTACAGCCACTGCACCAGCGGATGGAGGCCCTGCAGGCTCAGGTAGATGAGCAAGTGATCAGCGAAAACGAGTTTCTGCAACGCTGTGAAGCACTGAAGGCTGATTTCGATCGCAGCGAGCGGGCATTGCTGGCGCGGTTGGCGCGTGAAGCCTACGAGCGTTGGGCGAATACGCCCCCTTGACGGATCAAGAGGGCTTCACCGTCGGTATCAGGCTGCGCGGCTATTCGCGCGCACCTTGCGGGCTTGCTGCAGATACGCCTCCAGGGCCATCTGCTCCTGTGCAGTCAGCGACAGGCCCAGCTTGGTGCGACGCCAGATAATGTCAGCGGTTTGCTCTGCCCATTCCTCTTCCAGCAGGTAGTCCACCTCGCGGGTGAACAGCCCGGCCCCGATAGCCTGCCCGAGGTCTTCGGGGCCGTGAACGCCATCGAGCAGTCGCCACACACGGCTGCCATAGGTGAGCACCCAGCGTTTGGCCAGGTCTACAGGCAACCAGCCGCAACGTGCCAGTACGGCATCGATCAGCGCCTGTACCGTTGTCATGCCCTCTGCGCCCGGCAGTGGCGCACTGGCGGTCCAGGGGCCGCGCATCTGGGTGAAGAAGGGCTTGAGTTCAGCCATGGCCGATTCGGCCAGCTTGCGGTAGGTGGTGAGCTTGCCACCGAACACCGACAGCAGCGGTGCCTGGCCAGCTTCTGCCGAAAGGGCGAGTGTGTAGTCCCGGGTCACCGCCGAAGGGTTGTCCGACTCGTCGTTGCACAGCGGCCGAACGCCGGAGTAGGTATGCAGGATGTCGGCTTGGCTCAGTTGGTGGTTGAAGTGCTCGTTGACGACCTTCAACAGGTAATGTGTTTCCTGCTCGGTAATGGCGACCGCGGCCGGGTCGCCGCTGTATTCCCGGTCAGTGGTGCCGATCAGGGTAAAGCGGTCCAGGTACGGGATGCAGAAGACGATGCGCTGGTCTTCATTCTGCAGAATGTAGGCATGTTCACCTTCATACAGGCGCGGCACGATAATGTGGCTGCCCTGGATCAGGCGGATGCCGTAAGGCGCATCGAGCTTGAGGTCGTCCTTGATGAAGCTGGCTACCCACGGGCCGGCGGCGTTGACCAGCGCGCGGGTATGGATCGTCTGGAGGCTACCGTCGGCGTGCTGCAGTTCTACCTGCCACAAGCCCTCTACACGTTCGGCGCGCAAGCAGCGGGTGCGGGTGTGGATGTGTGCGCCCAGCTCACGGGCCGCCATGGCGTTGAGTACTACCAGGCGGGCGTCATCGACAGCGCAGTCGGCGTATTCGAAGCCGTGGGTGATTGCCGGCTTCAGCGGGTAGCCCGGGCCGAAGCGCAGGCTACGCGAGGCGCCCAGGCGCTTGCGCTTGCCCAGGTGGTCGTAGAGGAACAGGCCGGCGCGGATCATCCATGCAGGGCGCAGGTGCGGGCGGTGCGGAAGCACGAAGCGCATAGGTTTGACGATGTGCGGGGCCTTGGCCAGCAGCACTTCGCGTTCAGCCAAGGCCTCGCGTACGAGGCGAAACTCGTAGTGCTCCAGGTAGCGCAGGCCACCGTGAATCAGTTTGCTGCTGGCTGATGACGTGTGTTGGGCCAGGTCGTCTTTTTCGCAAAGGAAGACCTTCAAGCCGCGACCAGCGGCGTCGGCAGCGATGCCCACGCCATTGATGCCACCGCCGATCACGACAAGGTCATAGCAGTCGGCTGTTGGGGGCTGGGACGAAACTGGCTGGGACACGGGCAAGGCCTCCTGGGGCTGTTCACATCGAATATGAACATTGATGTTCGTTTGCGAAAATATTAGCGCAACAGAAAGCCGGTCGCCAGTCAGTCTCTATAGAAAAAACTGATCAAATGACAACGAAGTGAACATTTCCGAAAATTTAGGGGGTGGCTTTGGTTATGGGGGGGCGCTGTCTCAGGCATAACTGGCCCGAAACCGATGCAGGCGCGAGCCACGCTCGCGATGCGCCGCGCGGGCCGCACTTGATCTCACGGCCGCCACACATCTGGCGGCATGCACCCACCAGCCCTCAAACCACCTCAAGCCTGATCTTGTTCTGGTTCAACAATTGGGTAAGGGTTGGGGTTGGTGTCTGATCGGTCACCAGGCAGTCGACCAGGTCGATCGAGCCCAGACGCACCATGGCATTGCGCCCGAACTTGCTGGAATCGGCCGCGAGGATCACTTGCCGGGCATTGGCGATGATGGCTTGCGACACCCGCACTTCCTGATAGTCGAAATCGAGCAGGCTGCCATCCTCGTCGATACCGCTGATGCCCACCAGGGCGAAGTCGACCTTGAACTGGTTAATGAAATCGACACTGGCCTGGCCGACGACACCACCATCACGGCGTACCGTGCCACCCGCCACCAGCACTTCGAAATCGTCCTTGGCGGCCAGGATCGCCGCCACGTGCAAGTTGTTGGTGATGACTTTCAGGTGGTTGTGGTTGAGCAGCGCCCGTGCGATCGATTCGGTGGTGGTGCCGATGTTGATGAACAGCGACGCATGGTCGGGAATCTGCCGGGCTACGGCGTCGGCAATGCGCTGCTTTTCGTCGCGCATCTGGTCGGCACGCATGGCGTAGGCGGTGTTCTCGATGCTCGAATCGTAAGCCGCGCCGCCGTGATAACGACGCAGCAGGTTGAGCTCGGCAAGCTGGTTGATGTCGCGTCGGATGGTCTGGGGAGTGACAACGAACAGCTGCGCCATTTCCTCGATACTGACATAGCCGCGTTCGCGTACCAGTTCGAGGATTTGTTGTTGGCGAGGGGGCAGATTCATGGGCGGTCCTTTGGGGCTGCCGGACAAATTCTGCAATGATGCCGTAGGAAGGGGATGACGGCCAGTGGACGATTGGGGCCGCATGGCGGCCCCAACAGCTATCATGCCTCGTGATCTTCCCAGTCACGGGTACGCTCGACCGCCTTCTTCCAGCCGGCATACAGCTTTTCTTTCTGCGTTTCGTCCAACTGCGGGCTGAACTCACGCTCGATGATCGCCTTGTCGCGCAGCTCGTCCAGGCCACTCCAGAAGCCACAGGCCAGGCCTGCCAGATAGGCGGCGCCCAGCGCCGTGGTTTCGCGCATCTGCGGCCGCTCGACGCAGGTGCCGAGGATGTCGGCCTGGAACTGCATGAGGAAGTTGTTGGCCACTGCACCACCGTCCACGCGCAGCTCGGACAAGCGCTGGCCACAGTCCTGCTGCATGGCGTCGAGGACATCGCGGGTCTGGTAGGCGATGGACTCCAGTGCGGCGCGAATGATGTGGTCCACCTTTACACCACGTGTCAGGCCGAACAACGCACCGCGGGCATACGGGTCCCAGTACGGGGCGCCCAGGCCGGTAAAGGCGGGCACCAGGTACACGCCGTTGCTGTCCTTGACCTTGCTGGCGAAGTACTCGGTATCCAGGGCGTCGTTGACGATCTTCAGTTCGTCACGCAGCCATTGCACGGTAGAGCCGCCATTGAATACCGCACCTTCCAGTGCATAGGCCACCTCACCACGCGGGCCGCAGGCAATGGTCGTGAGCAGGCCGTGGGACGACTTCACCGCCTGGTCGCCCGTGTTCATCAACAGGAAGCAGCCGGTGCCGTAGGTATTCTTGGCTTGACCCGGCTCAACGCACATCTGGCCGAACAGTGCCGACTGCTGGTCGCCGGCGATACCGGCAATGGCAATGCCGCTCTTGGTGTGGCCGTACACTTCCGAAGATGGGCGCACCTCAGGCAGCATTTGCCGCGGGATGCCCAGGATTTGCAGCAGCTTGTCGTCCCACTGCAGGCTGTGGATGTTGAACATCAGCGTGCGCGAGGCGTTGGTGTAGTCGGTGACGTGAACCTTGCCACCCGTAAACTTCCAGATCAGCCACGTGTCGATGGTGCCGAACAGCAGTTCGCCACGCTCGGCGCGTTCACGGGCGCCGTCGACATTGTCGAGGATCCACTTCAGCTTGGTGCCGGAGAAATACGGGTCGGTGACCAGGCCGGTGGTTTCACGAATGTAGCCTTCATGGCCGTCACGCTTGAGCTGGGCACAGATTTCGGTGCTGCGGCGGCACTGCCAGACAATGGCGTTGTACACCGGGCGCCCGGTTTCCTTGTCCCACACCACCGTGGTTTCGCGCTGGTTGGTAATGCCCAGCGCGGCGACCTGGGCGTGGCTGATACCCGCCTGGGCCAGGGCCTCGACCATGGTCGCGCTTTGTGTGGCGAAAATCTCCATCGGGTCATGCTCGACCCAGCCCGCCTGCGGGTAATGCTGTGCGAACTCGCGCTGGGAGGTACCTACAACATTGGCGTCACGGTCGAAAATGATCGCCCGTGAGCTGGTGGTACCCTGGTCCAGGGCGATGATGTAGTTCTTATCCTGGGTGTCTGTCATGGTCGTAGGCCTTGCAAGAATAGGGGGTCAGGGCTGTGCGTGATGGCGGCATCAATTGGCTTGAGTATCGCCCTGGCGAATGTCATTTGTCTCAGGGGTCGCGGCAGGCGCCATTGGCAGGTTGCGTGCAATCAGGCCGCGATAGCTCGCTGCACCCAAGCAGGCGCCAAGGATCGGTGCAAATACCGGAACCAGGAAATAGGGAATATCCCGCCCGCCAGTGAAGGCGATTTCGCCCCAACCGGCCAGGAAGGTCATGAGTTTTGGCCCGAAATCGCGGGCCGGGTTCATCGCAAAACCCGTCAATGGGCCCATGGCGCTGCCAATCACTGCAATCAGCAGGCCGATCAGCAGCGGGGCCATGGCGCCGCGCGGCAGGCCGTTGTTGTCGTCGGTCAGGGCCATGATTACGGCCATCAGAATGGCAGTGATCACCACTTCGACCAGAAACGCCTGGCTGGTGGACAGCGACGGGTGCGGGTAGGTGGAGAACACCGAGGCCAGCTCCAGGCTGCCTTCGCTACCGCGCAGCATGGCGTGGGCTTGTTCGAAATCGAAGAACAGGTTGCTGTACAGCGTGTAGACCAGTGCTGCGCCACAGAATGCACCGCATACCTGGGCCAGCATGTAGAAGGGCAGCTTGCGCTTGTCGAACCCTGCGAACAGTGTGAGGGCGATACTCACGGCTGGGTTCAGGTGCGCACCGGAAATACCGGCGGTGAGGTAGATGGCCATGCTGACGCCCACACCCCAGATGATACTGATTTCCCAAAGCCCGAAGCTGGCGCCGGCAACCTTGAGCGCGGCAACGCAGCCGGTGCCGAAGAAGATGAGCAGGGCGGTGCCGAGAAACTCGGCCAGGCATTGGCTGGACAGTGTGGGTTGGCGCAGAGCAGTCGTCATGTATGACCTCGTTTTTTTTGTTGTGAGGCGCGTGGCGCTCGACAGCAAAACCCGGTGTCTATCCCCATTGACCCCGGGTGATGTAGGAAATGCACCTTAAAAGGGCATCGTTTATTCAGAAACGAAAAAATATAGACAAGAAACGCTGATGTCAAAGGTCGAAAGTGAACGGTCAGTCACGATATGGTCGCTAGAATCAGCTGCTGATCCCTGTACTAGACGCGCGCGATTGCGGTGCGGTGGCTGGGATGTGGGAATTGTCCTAAAGTAGCCGCCGAGTCGTCCCTGACTGGAGCCCTTGCATGACCCCCGCCCTAGACTTGTTGAAGAAGCACCGTGCCGAGCATCGTGTGCACAGTTATGAACATGACCCGAAGTCGGCGTCGTATGGCCTGGAGGCGGCAGAAAAGCTCGGGCTCGACCCGCAACAGGTGTTCAAGACGTTGCTGGCAAGCAGCGAGAAAGGGGAATTGCTGGTAGCGGTTGTGCCTGTGGTAGGTACCCTGGACCTCAAGGCCCTGGCCCATGCTGCCGGCGTGAAGAAGTGCGAGATGGCCGACCCGGCGGCGGCGCAGCGGGCGACCGGTTACCTGGTGGGCGGCATCAGCCCGCTGGGGCAGAAGAAGCGCCTGCGGACCTTCATTGATGACTCGGCGCAGAATTTTGCAACTATCCATGTCAGCGCCGGCAGGCGTGGCCTGGAAGTGGAGTTGGCTGCGGCGGTGCTGGCGGAGTATACGCAGGGCACGTTTGCCGGGATTGGTCGAGGCTGAGAGCAGGGGGCCGCCAAGCGGCCCTCTGGTTCTGAAGTCAAGTCGCCGAACTGTATCGACGCACGCCATTCTCCTGGCGTGGCAACTGTGCCGCAACGCTACCCGGTACCGGGAATAGCACGAGGTGATCGGCCTTCACTGCAATCTCCACATTCTCACCGATCTCGTGGTCGTTATGGCTAGGGAAGATCGCTTCGAGCTGGCTACCGGTGGGCAACTGCAGGCGGTAGAGCGTGGATGCCCCAAGGAAACTCTTGCCCACGATGTTCGCCATGAGCGCGCTGCCAGGTGCATGCACGATATCATCCGGGCGCAGCAGTACATCCACCGAGCTGCCCGGCGCCATGATGTAGGCGCGGTTACCGCGCAGCTCACCCACTTCGGTATTGACCGCCTCGTGGCTGCTCATTTGCCCACGGATGAAGTACCCCTGGCCGATGAAACTCGCCACGAATGGCGTCTGCGGTTCGTGGTAAAGGTTGTAGGGCGTATCCCACTGTTCCAGGCGGCCTTCCTTGAAGACGCCAACCTGGTCGCTGACGGCAAAGGCTTCTTCCTGGTCATGGGTGACCAGAATGGCGCTGGTACCGCGGCTTTTGAGAATATCGCGAACCTCATGGCTCAGGCGCCGGCGCAGCTCCACGTCGAGGTTGGAGAATGGCTCGTCAAGCAGCAGCAGTTGCGGCTCGGGCGCCAGCGCCCGGGCCAGGGCAACACGTTGCTGCTGGCCGCCGGACAGCTCATGCGGGTAACGCCCGCCCAGCCCGCCGAGTTTGACCAGCTCCAGCATCTCTTCGATGACGGCGGCCTGGCGTGGGTGTTTGGCGATACCAAAGGCAATGTTCTGCGCCACCGTCAGGTGCGGGAACAGCGCGTAGTCCTGAAATACCATGCCGATGCGGCGCTTTTCCGGGGCCAGGGTGAACCCAGCCCGGGAAATGACCTCACCGGCCAGGTGGATTTCACCTTCGTGCACCGGCTCGAAACCGGCGATGGCACGCAGGGTGGTGGTCTTGCCACAACCGGATGAACCCAGCAGGCAACCGATGTCGCCTGCGTTCAGGTGCAGGTTGAGGTTCTGGACGATGCGCTGGTCGCCATAGCCGCAGGCGAGGTTGCGCAGGTTGAGCAGTAGGGGTTGACTCATGCGTGGTGGTAAGCCGGTTCTACAAGGAATTCGAGAAGCGCCTTCTGTGCATGCAAGCGGTTTTCAGCCTCGTCCCAGGCGACCGAACGTGGGTCGTCGAGCAGGTCCTGGCTGATTTCCTCGCCACGGTGGGCGGGCAGGCAGTGCATGAAGAGGACATCGGGTGCAGCCAGGTCGAGCAGTTCGCGGGTGACCTGGTAAGGCGCGAAATGCGCCAGGCGCCGTGCAGTTTCCTCCTCCTGACCCATGGAAGTCCAGACATCGGTGACCACCAGGTGTGCATCACGCACAGCTTCCCTGGCATCCCGGATGATCTGCACGCGGTCACCGCCCAGTGCCATGAAGCGTTGATCCGGCTCATAGCCTTCGGGGCAGGCGATGCGCAGCTGGAAATCGAACTGCCTGGCGGCTTCGATATAGGAGTTGCACATGTTGAAGCCATCGCCGATCCAGGTCACGGTCTTGCCCTGAATCGAGCCGCGGTGTTCAACGAAGGTCTGCATGTCGGCCAGCAGTTGGCACGGGTGCGATTCGTCGGACAGGCCGTTGATCACGGGCACACGCGACTTGGCGGCGAACTCGGTCAGGGTGCTGTGGGCGTGGGTCCGGATCATCACCACATCAACCATGCTCGACAGCACGATGGCGCTGTCACCAATCGGCTCGCCGCGGCCCAGCTGGGTGTCGCGGGGCGACAGGAAGATGGCCTGGCCGCCGAGCTGGATCATGCCGGCCTCGAACGACACGCGGGTACGGGTCGAGGACTTTTCGAAGATCATGCCCAGCACACGGTTCTTCAGCGGTTCGAACAGCACGCCTCGCTTGCGCAGGTCCTTCAGCTCGATGCCGCGGCGGATCACCCCGAGCAATTCGTCGGTGGTGAAGTCCAGCAGGGAGAGAAAGTGCCTAGCGCTCATGAGTGACTACCTTATCTGCAACGGTATGCAGGTCGACCGTATGGTTTTTTTGACAACGGGGGTGACCTGCGGCGTAAGCCGCACGGGGCGGACGAAATAGGGAAAGGCGCAATACTATAAGTAAATGTCGCCTGAAGCCAAGGGGGGAAAAGCGGGGTGATCGCAAAGGGTATTGCAAAGGGTGTCTTTACCCGTTGGCCCGTGCTGTTCTTTATTTGCTACAGACGGTTGTACACGGCTTGCTGGCAATTTGGCAAATGGCTGTCGTAAATCGTGCGCCTGATGTCGGTGGATTCACGCGGCGAAGCGCACTGGCCGCGGGGCGGGGGGCGGGCGCATAGTCACTGTTCGACAACAACAAGGCAGAGGCGGCCATGACCAAGACCCTGCATCACCGTGCCTGTCACCTGTGCGAAGCGATCTGCGGGCTCAACATCGAAGTCAGCCATGAGGAAGACGGGCGGGCCCTGATCAGCTCGATCAAGGGCGACCCCATGGACCCGTTCAGCCGTGGCCATGTCTGCCCCAAGGCCGTGGCGTTGCAGGACATTCAGAACGACCCGGATCGCCTGCGCCAGCCCCATAAGCGAGTCGGTGAGCATTGGCAGGCCATTGGTTGGGATGAGGCCTTCGCACTGGCTGCCGAAAAATTGTGGGCGGTTCAGCTAGCCCATGGGCGCAATGCCGTGGCGGTCTACCAAGGCAACCCGAGCGTGCACAATTACGGCTTGATGACCCACAGCAACTATTTCCTGGGCCTGCTCAAGACCCGTAACCGTTTCTCTGCCACGTCCGTGGACCAGTTGCCCCAACACCTGGTCAGCCACTTGATGTATGGGCATGGGCTGCTGCTGCCGATTCCGGACATCGACCACACGGGGTTCATGCTGATTCTTGGCGGCAACCCGCTGGCCTCCAATGGCAGCATCATGACTGTTCCGGACGTGGAGAAGCGCCTGAAGGCCCTGCGGGCGCGTGGTGGGCGCCTGGTGGTGGTTGACCCGCGGCGTAGCGAAACGGCGGCAATGGCTGACAGCCATTTGTTCATACGCCCCGGTGGTGATGCAGCCCTGTTGTGCGGCTTGCTCAACACATTGTTCGAAGAAGGCCTGGCACGGGGCTCGCACTTGCCGGTCAACGGCCTGCAGCAGGTGCGCGAGGCCATTGCGCCGTTCAGTGCCGAGGCCGTGAGCGCCCAATGTGGTATTGCTGCAGCGGATATTCGCCAGCTGGCACGCGACTTCGCCGCTGCCGGGCAGGCCGTGTGCTACGGCCGCATGGGCGTCTCGACCCAAGCATTCGGTACCCTTTGCCACTGGCTGGTGCAACTTGTGAACCTGGTGACCGGCAACCTCGACCGCACAGGCGGCGCGTTGTGCACGGAGCCTGCCGTCGACCTGGTGGCAACCACCTCGGGCGGCCATTTCAACGCCTGGCAGAGCCGTGTGTCGGGTTTGCCCGAGTACGGCGGCGAGCTGCCGGTGGCTGCCCTTGCCGAGGAAATGCAAACACCGGGCGAAGGGCAGGTGCGCGCCCTGGTGACCGTTGCCGGCAACCCTGTGTTGTCCACGCCTAACGGCCGCCAGCTGGATACGGCGCTGGAGGGTTTGGAGTTCATGCTCAGTATCGATCTCTACATCAACGAAACCACCCGCCATGCCGACTTGATCCTGCCCTCCACCTCAGCGCTGGAGAACGACCATTACGACAGCACCTTCAACTTGCTGGCAGTGCGCAATGTCACGCGCTTCAACCGGGCGATCCTTGCCAAGCCGGAGGGGGCACTGCATGACTGGGAGATCTTCGTCGGCCTGGCCCAGGCGTTTGCCAAGCGTGCCGAGTTGGCGTTGAAGCCGACCTGGTCGCCTGCGCAGATGATTGATCAAGCCCTGCGCAAAGGGCGCTATGGTGAAGCAACGCCTTGGCAGCTCTCCCTGGCAACACTGGACGATCACCCGCACGGGCTTGACCTGGGGCCTTTACGCAGCAACCTCGCTGGGCGTTTGACGACCGTCAGCAAGGCTGTCGAAGCAGCCCCTCAGGTCTTGCTGGACGACTTGCACCGCCTGGCGCAAATGACGTCCCCAGTGCCGGGCGAGCTGCTGCTGATCGGGCGCCGCCATGTGCGCAGCAACAACTCGTGGATGCACAACTTCCATCGCCTGGTGAAAGGCAAGCCACGGCATCAGTTGTTGATGCACCCGCAAGATTTGCAGCAGCGGCAACTGCAGGATGGCCAGCGCGTGCGCATCCGTTCGCGTACTGGCTCACTGGAGGTCGAGGTGCAGGCCTGCGAGGACATGATGCCCGGTGTGGTCAGCTTGCCCCATGGCTATGGTCATGGTCGTCAGGGCGTGCACCTGCAGATCGCCCAGGCGCAACCCGGCGTGAGTGCCAATGACCTGACCGATGAGCGCTTTCGGGACCAGGTTTCCGGGAACGCTGCGCTCAATGGCGTACCCGTGCAGGTCGAGGCCGCTTGAGGAACGGCAAGGCCGAGCACGGCGCTCGGCTTTCCGATACAATGCGACACCGTGCCGACGACTGTGTCGGATAGTTCAGCCGAGGTGCTACATGGATATCATCGAAACGATCAAAGAGCAGATTGCCAACAACACCATTCTGCTTTACATGAAAGGCTCGCCGAATGCCCCGCAGTGCGGCTTCTCTGCGCGTGCATCGCAGGCCGTGATGGGTTGTGGCGAAAAGTTCGCCTACGTCGACATCCTGCAGAACCCGGAAATTCGCGCCAACCTGCCAAAATACGCCAACTGGCCGACCTTCCCGCAACTGTGGGTAGCCGGTGAGCTGGTTGGCGGCAGCGACATCATGCTGGAAATGTTCGAGAAGGGTGAGCTGCAAACCCTGATCAAGGAAGCGGCTGCCAAGGCCAAGGCTTCTGAAGCCTGATCTTCCGGCAAGCATAAAAAAACCCGCGATCAGCGGGTTTTTTTATGGGGCGAATAGTTACTCTTCGCCCATCTGCGACTGCAGGTAGTTCTCGATACCGATCTTGTCGATCAGCCCCAGTTGGGTTTCCAGCCAGTCGATGTGTTCTTCCTCGGACTCGAGGATATCTTCGAGCACGTCACGCGAGCCGAAGTCGCCAGCGGTTTCACAATGGGCGATGGCGGCCTTCAGGTCGACCAGGCCTTGCTGTTCAATCTTCAGGTCACACTCGAGCATTTCCTTGGTGTGCTCGCCGATCAGCAGTTTGCCCAGGTCCTGAACGTTAGGAATACCTTCGAGGAACAAAATACGCTTGATCAGTTTGTCAGCGTGCTTCATTTCATCGATGGATTCTTTGTACTCGTGCTTGCCGAGTTTGTTCAGCCCCCAATCTTCGTACATGCGTGCGTGCAGGAAGTACTGGTTGATCGCGACCAGCTCGTTTCCGAGGATCTTGTTGAGATGCTGGATGACGCTTACGTCGCCTTTCATGTCGGGTTCCTGCCCTGTAGAAGTGTGTCAATCCACTGAAGTTTGAGCCCGATACTTAGGTGTGTCAAACCTAAGTTCTTGAATACTAAGTGAAAATTAATAGGAATAAGAATGTTTGTGAACCGCGTTGCAACGCTAACTTGTTGAATTGCGGGCATAAAAAAACCGGACACCAGGTCCGGTTCTTGAAATTCTGCGTTCAGGCAGCGGTAAATTCGACGGGGTAGGGCAAGGCCGCCTGGCTGACCTGAAGCTCGGTCAGGGTCTCGCGGACCACCTGCTTGGCCACGCAGGCGCATTTCCCACACTGGCTGGCGACATTGGTGGCGGCTCGCACTTCCTTGTAACTGCAGCATCCTTCATAGATCGCATCGCGGATCTGTCCGTCGGTAACGCCGACACAAAGACACACATACATAAGGGCTGACCATCGCTGGTTGGGTCGATGGGTTGGAGCTTAATGTTAATGAGAATGCTTGTCAAAGATCTTTCTGAGGGTGCTGTGCTTGAGCGACCGGTGGTCGCTTTGTCGACGGAGTCGGCCTGTCATGAGAAGCCGTGTATGATGGTCGGCCTTTGTTGGATGTCGGGCAAGCCCGTCTGGCCCGGCAAACGGTTTTTCACCCTCATCAGGAGATTACAATGAGCGTACTCGTTGGTAAGAAAGCCCCCGATTTCACCGTTCCGGCCGTGCTGGGCAATGGCGAGATCGTCGATAGCTTCAACCTGGCCTCGGCCATCAAGGGCAAGTACGGCCTGGTGTTCTTCTACCCGCTGGACTTCACCTTCGTCTGCCCGTCCGAGCTGATCGCCCTGGACAACCGCATCCCTGACTTCCAGGCGCGCAACGTGGAAGTGATCGGCGTGTCGATCGACTCGCACTTCACCCACAACGCCTGGCGTAACACCCCGGTCAACAACGGCGGCATCGGTCAGGTGAAGTACACCCTGGCTGCCGACATGACCCACGAAATCTGCAAAGCCTACGACGTCGAGTCCGAAGGCGGCGTGGCCTTCCGTGGTGCCTTCCTGATCGATACCAACGGTGTTGTCCGTTCGCAGATCGTCAACGACCTGCCACTGGGTCGTAACATGGACGAGCTGCTGCGTCTGGTTGACGCTCTGCAGTTCCACGAAGAGCACGGCGAAGTCTGCCCTGCCAACTGGAAAAAAGGCGACAAGGGCATGAACGCTTCGCCTGAAGGCGTTGCTGCCTACCTGAGCGAGAACGCTGGCAAGCTGTAATTGCTGCGTGTATGAAAAAACCGGCCTTCGTGGCCGGTTTTTTTATGCCTTCCTGTGCCGGCCTCTTCGCGGGCGCGCCCGCGAATGCCTTTGGCAGATCAATCGTTGAAATCGCGCCAGCCGCCCATTTCTTTCCAGCGGTTGACGATGCCGCAGAACAGCTCAGCGGTTTTCTCGGTGTCATAACGTGCCGAGTGCGCCTCACGCCCGTCGAAGTCGATGTCGGCGCTCTGGCAGGCCCGCGCCAGCACGGTCTGGCCATACGCCAGGCCCGCCAGGGTGGCGGTGTCGAAGCTGGAGAACGGGTGGAACGGGTTGCGCTTCAGGTCATTGCGCGCCACTGCTGCATTGAGGAAACCCAGGTCGAAACTGCTGTTGTGGCCGACCAGAATCGCCCGCTTGCAGCCGTTGGCCTTGAGTGCCTTGCGCACGCCACGGAAGATGTCGGTCATCGCGCTTTCCTCGCTGACCGCCATGCGCAGCGGGTGGTCCAGCTTGATCCCGGTGAACTCAAGTGCGGCCGGCTCGATGTTGGCGCCCTCGAACGGCTCCACTCGGTGGAAGTAGGTATGTTCGGGGAACAGGAAGCCTTTCTCGTCCATGCCGATGGTGACGGCGGCAATTTCCAGCAATGCATCGGTAGCGCTGTTGAAACCACCGGTTTCAACATCCACCACGACCGGCAGATAGCCGCGGAAGCGCTCGGCCATCGGATGGCGAGGACCGCTGCTGCCTTGGGTGTCCAGGTCGTCTTCGTAAAGGTCTTCGCTCACGCGTTTTTCTCCAGCAGGCGCCAGCGCAGTTTTTCGCCAGCGCGCAGCGGGACTACGGTTTGCTCGCCAAATGGCAGGCTTTCCGGAGCGGTCCATTCTTCGCGGACCAGGGTAATGGTGTCGGTGTTCGCCGGCAGGCCATAGAAGGCCGGGCCGTGCAGGCTGGCGAAGCCTTCCAGCTTGTCCAGCGCGTTACGCTGCTCGAACGCTTCGGCGTACATCTCGATGGCCGCATAGGCGGTGTAGCAACCCGCGCAACCGCAGGCTGCTTCCTTGGCGTGACGGGCATGAGGTGCCGAGTCGGTGCCGAGGAAGAACTTCGGATTGCCGCTGGTGGCTGCGTCCAGCAAGGCCACCTGGTGGGTGTTGCGCTTGAGGATCGGCAGGCAGTAGAAGTGCGGGCGAATGCCGCCGACCAGCATGTGGTTGCGGTTGTACAGCAGGTGCTGGGCGGTGATGGTCGCACCGACGTTGGCCGGGGCCTCGGTGACGAACTGCGCGGCGTCGCTGGTGGTGATGTGTTCGAACACCACTTTCAGCGTTGGGAAGCGCTCGACCACACGGCGCATGTGCTCGTCGATGAAGCGCTTCTCGCGGTCGAACACGTCGATCTCGCTGCGGGTCACTTCGCCATGCACCAGCAGCGGCATGCCCACTTCCGCCATTGCCTCTATGGCCGGGAAGATGTTGTCGATGCTGGTCACGCCGGAATCGGAGTTGGTGGTGGCGCCGGCCGGGTACAACTTGGCGGCGTACACGAAACCGCTGGCCTTGGCCGCGCGGATGTCCTCGGGGCTGATGTTGTCGGTGAGGTACAGCACCATCAGCGGCTCGAAGCGGCTGCCGGCCGGGCGGGCAGCCAGAATGCGCTCACGGTAGGCGCCGGCCTCGGCGGCATTGCGCACCGGCGGAACCAGGTTGGGCATGATGATGGCACGGGCGAAGGTACGCGCCACGTCGCCAACGGTGTGGGGCAGGACGGCACCATCGCGCAGATGGATGTGCCAGTCGTCGGGGCGCAGGAGGGTCAGGCGATCGGACATTGGGGATTCCAGGCGGGTCGAACTCAAGCCCCAATCCTACCGGAAAACCCCGGGGCGAGCACGGCTATCAAGTTTTCCGGACAGCGTCCGATAGCCTGCAGGTAAGCCGTCAGAATTTGTGGAGCCGCCCGTGCGCCAGCGTTACCTAGCCCTGTTGACCCTGTTCGCCAGCCTGCCGGCCGGCGCACTGACTTTCCAGACGCGCATGGAGAACATTGCCTGGAAGGTCGAGGGTGACCAGTTCGAGTGCCGTCTGAGCCAGGCGATCGAAGGTTTCGGCAGCGGTACGTTCGTGCGTCGGGCAGGCGAGCAGCCGGTGTTTCAGCTGCGGTCGGACAGCAACGTACTGGGTGCCGGCACCGCCAGCCTGCTGGCTGCGGCAGCGCCGTGGCAACCTGGGCGTGGCGATATCAACCTGGGCAATGTGCGTATGGCCCGCAGTGGCGTGCTGTTCAGCTCCTCCCAAGGGCAGGCCAGCCGGCTGATCAACGGCTTGCTCGACGGGCGTAGCACCGTCGTGCGCAACTACACCGGTGAGGCGGGCAGGCCGATGGAGGTGCGTGTGCTGCCGGTCAGCTTCGCCAAAGCCTACAATGACTATCAGGTCTGTGCTGGCAAGCTGTTGCCGATGAACTACGACCAGGTGCGCCAGACCCAGGTGGGTTTCCCCGGGGGCGGTATCGAGCTGGATGCAGCAGCCAAGGCGCGGCTGGACGTGATCCTCGATTACATGAAAGCCGACCCGACGGTGAATCATGTCGAGCTCAATGGGCATTCCGACAACAGTGGCAACCGCCTGGCCAACCGCGACCTGTCACGCCGCCGCGCATTGGCCGTTGCCGATTACTTCAAGGCTAACGGTGTGCCGGAGGAGCAGATCACTGTGCGCTTCCATGGCGAACGTTATCCGCTCGCGAAGAACAACAGTGCGTCGAATCGGGCGCGTAATCGGCGGGTGAATATCGAGCTGGATCGGGTGGCGGTGGTTGAGAAACCGGTGGAAAAGCCGGTTGAGCAAGCGGCGCCGGCTGTTGCACCTGCCTCGGGCGTCCCGGGGGCGAAGGCGCCCTGAGATCTGGTCGGTGCATGTCATGGGCTCGCATCAAGGCCGCCAGGGGTTCGTCACAACATTTTCAGCGCCTGTGAGATCGAGCGCCGCCCGCGCGGCGCTTCGCGGGTAAACCCGCTCCTACGTTTGTTTCGGGCCAGTCCATCCTGTGCCTGGCGCGCGCGACCGCCTTGTTGGTACGACGCGATATCGAGATAGGCACCAAGGCGTTCGCGCGCGAATCCCACAGGCATAATTGGCCCGAAACAAACGTAGGAGCGGGTTTACCCGCGAAGCGCCGCGCGGGCGGCGCTCGGTCTCACAGGCGCAGAATGTGTCGAGGCGGACACCTGGCGGCGCTCGGTCTCACAGGCGCAGAATGTGTCGAGGCGGACACCTGGCGGCGCTCGATCTCACCGGCGCAGAATGCGTCGAGACGGACACCTGGCGGCGCTCGGTCTCACAGGCGCAGAATGTGTCGAGGCGGACACCTGGCGGCGCTCGATCTCACAGGCGCAGAATGCGTCGAGACGGACACCTGGCGGCGCTCGGTCTCACAGGCGCAGAATGTGTCGAGGCGGACACCTGGCGGCGCTCGGTCTCACAGGCGCAGAATGTGTCGAGGCGGACACCTGGCGGCGCTCGATCTCACAGACGCTGAACTCCTCAAGGCATGCACGCTGCGGCTCGACGCCCCTCCATGGACCTCATGCCACATCCCTCAACCGACCGCCCGTCGCCCCTACGAAAGTTCCTGTCGCTTTGTCGTCAGAAGCTGTCGCCCCACTGTAAATTTATCCGCAACGCCGGTAGAATCGATCCCTTTCCGTACAACCCCGTGGAGTGATGGCATGGCGGACGTAAAAAAGGTCGTACTGGCGTATTCCGGCGGCCTTGATACTTCGGTGATTCTCAAGTGGCTGCAGGATACCTACAACTGCGAAGTGGTGACCTTCACTGCTGACCTGGGGCAGGGCGAAGAGGTCGAACCGGCCCGTGCCAAGGCCCAGGCAATGGGCGTTAAAGAGATCTACATCGACGACCTGCGCGAAGAATTCGTGCGTGATTTCGTGTTCCCGATGTTCCGCGCCAACACCGTCTACGAAGGCGAGTACCTGCTGGGTACTTCCATCGCCCGTCCGCTGATCGCCAAGCGTCTGATCGAAATCGCCAACGAAACCGGCGCTGACGCCATTTCCCATGGCGCCACCGGTAAGGGTAACGACCAGGTGCGCTTCGAGCTGGGTGCCTATGCCCTGAAGCCAGGCGTCAAGGTCATCGCCCCATGGCGTGAGTGGGACCTGCTGTCCCGCGAAAAGCTGATGGACTACGCCGAGAAGCACGGCATCCCGATCGAGCGCCACGGCAAGAAGAAGTCGCCGTACTCGATGGACGCCAACCTGCTGCACATCTCCTACGAAGGCGGTGTCCTGGAAGATACCTGGACCGAGCACGAAGAAGACATGTGGCGCTGGAGTGTCTCGCCTGAGAACGCCCCGGACCAGGCTACCTACATCGAGCTGACCTACCGCAATGGTGACATCGTTGCCATCGACGGCGTCGAGAAATCCCCGGCCACCGTCCTGGCAGACCTGAACCGTATCGGTGGTGCCAACGGCATCGGCCGTCTGGACATCGTCGAAAACCGTTACGTCGGCATGAAGTCGCGCGGTTGCTACGAAACGCCTGGCGGTACCATCATGCTCAAGGCACACCGTGCCATCGAGTCGATCACCCTGGACCGCGAAGTCGCTCACCTGAAAGATGAGCTGATGCCAAAGTATGCCAGCCTGATCTACACCGGCTACTGGTGGAGCCCGGAGCGTCTGATGCTGCAGCAGATGATCGATGCTTCGCAGGTCAACGTGAATGGTGTAGTGCGCCTGAAACTGTACAAGGGCAATGTGACCGTGGTTGGCCGCAAGTCGGACGATTCGCTGTTCGATGCCAACATCGCCACCTTTGAAGAAGATGGTGGTGCCTACAACCAGGCAGATGCTGCTGGCTTCATCAAGCTCAATGCACTGCGTATGCGCATTGCCGCCAACAAGGGCCGTTCGCTGCTCTGATTGCTGGTGTGTGCGAAAACCCCGGCTCAGTCCGGGGTTTTTTTATGCCCGCGCAAAGGTGGGTCGTTCAACTTCGATGGCTCACATCATCGCCCTCAAGTGCGCTGATCGAAAGCTGCGCACATTGACGTCTGTCCAGATTACAAAAGCGCCAGACTCGCGTTGGCTCGGGCGGTTGGGCAAGTGCGTGCAAGAGTTGCTGCTCCATCATGCGATAGGCGTCTGGGCCGGAGAACATGAACGTGACAGGCTCGCCCTGTACCGCCTCACGGGCATCATTGGAAATCGCGGGTGTGGCCACACTGTTCAGTGCTGGCGTGTTGGGCTGTGCTGTGCTGTCGGGTAGCGGGTTGTAGAACGACTTGTAATTGAAGTTGAGCGTCAGAAAGAACAGTGCCGTCAGAAAGAATGGAAAGCCTACCAGGAACCAGGTGTAGAGCTTTTGGCTGGACTCGCCGAGAAATGGCAGTGTGGCAAGGGCGGAGGCTTCGATGATCCCCGCGAAGATGGCAATGATCGTCAGCGGGGCGACAGGTTGTGCTTGGGTCATATGGGCCGTCTCCAGCGGTTTTGTCCATCTTTACCTTACTGCTGTACTCGACTAAAGGCTGGATTGTTTCCCGGGGGAGGAATGATCGTCAGAGAACCTCGTTGTATGGCTTTTTCAACGTGTTTGAATCGGAAGTTTTCCTCTGCTCAAGATCAGTATTCAACTGGTACGTTTATGTCTGTGGGTGGTACCGTTTCTTTCGGTAATAAGTAATTTGTTTGTTACAACCCTAGTCATTATGTGTAGGAAGTTTCTGTAAGTTCTGTAGGCTTTTTCTGTCCATCGCTTTCGCTGGTAAATCGCCGCGCCAGCAAGCGTCCTGTCGGTTATCGTGGCGTGCCAAAGCAACAACAATGTATGGATATCGCATGAATAAAGTGCTTATCGTGGATGATCATCCGGTCATACGCCTGGCCGTACGCATGCTGATGGAGCGGCATGGGTATGACGTTGTGGCGGAGACTGACAATGGGGTAGCTGCGCTGCAGCTGACGCGGCAACACCTGCCGGATATTGTGGTGCTGGATATCGGTATCCCGAAGCTGGATGGCCTGGAGGTGATCGCCCGCATGGCGACATTCAGCCCGGGTAGCAAGGTACTGGTGCTGACGTCGCAGGCCCCCGGCAACTTTTCGATGCGCTGCATGCAGGCAGGGGCGGCGGGTTACGTGTGCAAGCAGCAGGAGCTTACCGAACTGCTCAGCGCTATCAAGGCTGTGTTGTCGGGTTACAGCTACTTCCCCAACCAGGCCTTGCATGCGTCACGTGGCAGGGGGGCGGGCAGCGAGACGGATATGGTGAATCGCCTGTCTGCGCGAGAAATGACGGTGCTGCAACAACTGGCGCGAGGGCGTTCGAACAAGGAGATTGCCGACAGCATGTACCTCAGTAACAAGACGGTCAGTACCTACAAGTCGCGGCTGTTGCTCAAGCTCAATGCACGGTCACTGGTTGACCTGATCGAGCTGGCGCAACGGCAAGGTCTGAACTGATCGCCAAGCCTTGAAGCCTCCAGCCAGGAGGCTTTGCCAAGGCTATCGGTCCCTGACTACGGGACCCGCACTACAGGTCGTAATCGAAATCGGCCAACTGCTTCTGCAGGCGCCGTTCTTCCAGCATGTTGTCGATGGTGCGGCGTTTGCTCAGGTTGGTTTTTGCGGTTTCAACCTGTGGCTCCGCGTCATCGTCTGCGGCAACAAAATCATCATCGATCGACAGGTCGTCTTTATCGGTACTCATGAGTCGCTCCAAGCCAAGGGGCCATTGGCCGTCCTTATAACCAGAAAGCAGACGCTGGTAAAAAAGATTTTTTCAATCGACGTGAGTGGTTTTTGGCAATCGGCTCAATCGTCGGAGGTTTTGTGCTTGTACTCGCACAAATCTTCGATCCTGCAGCTGCCGCACCTTGGCTTGCGCGCCTGGCACACGTAGCGCCCGTGCAGGATCAGCCAGTGGTGGGCGTCGAGCAGGTAATCCTTGGGTACAAACTTGACCAGTTTCTTTTCCACTTCCAGCACCGTTTTGCCTGGCGCGATGCCCGTGCGGTTACTCACCCGGAAGATATGGGTATCCACGGCCATGGCCGGTTGGCGAAACGCCGTGTTAAGCACCACATTGGCGGTTTTGCGGCCGACGCCGGGTAGCGCCTCCAACGCTTCGCGGGTTTGCGGTACCTGGCTGTCGTGGCGCTCGATCAGCAGCCGGCACGCTTCTATGACATTCTTGGCCTTGCTGTTGTAAAGCCCGATGGTCTTGATGTATTCGCTGAGGCCTTCAACGCCCAGGGCATAGATGGCCTCGGGGGTGTTGGCGACGGGGAACAGGCGGGCAGTGGCCTTGTTGACGCCGACGTCGGTGGATTGCGCGGACAGTGTCACGGCGACCAGCAGTTCAAACGGGGTCGTGTAGGCCAGTTCGGTTTTTGGGTCGGGGTTGTCTTCGTGCAGCCTGCGAAAAATCTCCAGGCGTTTGGCGGCATTCATGAAATCAGGGCTTTCCTTGACGATGTGGGTGGGCAGGGCCCGGAAGCAGGCGATTGTACAAGGCCAACAGCAGACCCAGCAGCAGTAGCGCACCGGGGGCGAGGCTGGCCAGGTGCAGCTCGGCATGGTCAGCCAGCCATTGGCGGCTGGCGCCCAGCAGCAGGCAAATGGCAAAGACAGCGCCGAGGTGCGTTGCGAGCAGGCGCCAGCGGCGTTGGTCAGGCAGCAGGTGGTCACTGGCCAGGCATTGCAGGCACAACAATGCGGGATAGTGGCCCAGGGCAATGGCCAGCGGTAGCAGCCAGGCCCGCATGGCCAACTGCAGGCAACTGGCCAAGGCTGCCAGCAGCAGCAGGCTAGCCAGTACATAGGCCCAGCTGGCCATGTGTTTACGCAGTGGCGCCAGCAACAGTTGGTGCAGGCACCCCATCACTACTGCGCACAGGCCGATGGCCGCGCCTTCAGCCAGCGTTCGGGTGGCGCCCAGCAGTGGCGCCAGGCTCATGGCCAGCAGGCAGAACCTATTCATGGGTGGCGCCCTCCAGCAATACACTACGCTGCTCGTCGAAATAGCTCAGCGCATCCTGCAATGCGGCGATCACCGCTCGCGAGGTCACGGTTGCGCCGGCCAATTGGTCAAAGTCACCCTGGTCCCGTTTCAGCGCCCAGTGATCGCCCTGATCGCGGTTGTTGAACTGACTCAGCCAGTGCAATCGCGGATCCCCCAGGCGATCGCCCAGCCCGGGGCTTTCCTGTTGTTCGACAACCTGGCTGCCGATCAGCCGGCCGTCCGTGGCGATGGCGACGCTCAGCACGATCGGCCCGGCATACCCCTGGGCCTGTGTGATCAGGATAATGGCGCTTGGCTTACCTGCCACAGTGGCACGGTAAGCCGCCAGGATACGGCTGTTGGGCCGCTGTGCGGCGGGCCTTGGCAGCGGGCTTTCCAGGGGCTGGTTGTCATAGCTACCGTCGGGCAGCACGGCCAGCCGCTGGCGGCTTTGCAGCTGCTTTTCAGCGCCGGCGATGGCCGGACCGGTCCACTGCCGCCAGGCCAGGGTGGCAGATACTGCCAATACTCCCGTCAGCAGCAACAGGCCCACATCCCGAACCCCGCGCTTCATCGGGCTGCCTGCTGACGCTGCGCAGCCATGCGCTCGAGTGCCGGTGCCAAAAGGTTCATCAGCAGGACGGCGAACGCGGTGCCATCCGGATAGCTGCCCCAGGTACGAATCAGGTAGATGAGCACCCCTGTCCCCACGCCGAAGCACAGCTTGGCCCAGTCGTCTCTGGGGCCGGACACTGGCTCGGTCGCAATGAAGAAGGCTGCCAGCATGGTCGAGCCGGAAAACAGGTGCAGCAAAGGCGAGCCATTGGAGTCCGACCCCGAACCGTTCCAGCCCAACAGGCTGAATACCACTAGCCCTGCCAGCAAACCTGCCGGCGCATGCCAACTGATCACCTTGCGTTGCATCAAGAACAGGCCGCCAAGCAGGAATGCCAGGTTGACCCATTCGCTGCCTGCCCCGCCAATGTTGCCAAAGCCTGGATGGCTGGCGAACAGCTCGTCGATGGTCAGGCTGCGGTTGTGGCGCAAGCCGTCGAGCAATGTCGGACGGGCCCAGGCATCGATCTGTTCGCCCCCAGCGAACACCTGCTGCACGCTGTCGAGCAGGCCTGGGGCCTGCCCAGGCCAATGGTTCATCTGCAACGGGAAGCTGAGCAGCACGAAGGCATAACCCACCATGGCCGGATTGAACAGATTTCGCCCGACCCCACCGTAGGCCTGCTTGCCGATACCGATCGCGACACTTGCCGCGATGACCGGCAGCCACCATGGCGCCAAGGTGGGCAGGGCGGCCGCCAGCAGCACGGCGGTCACCAGTGCGCTGCCGTCGTTTAGCGTCTGGCTCAGTGATTGGCTGCGCAGTGCCAGCAGCAATGCCTCGCACAGCAGCGCGGCGCTGGCGCACAGCAACAGGTTCAGCATCATGCCCCAGCCATGCAGCCAAAACAGCGCCAGCAGTCCAGGCGTGCAGGCGAGCAAGACCAGGCGCATGCTGGTGCGTAGGCGCGGATCGGGACTGCTCATTGGCCAAACATTCCGTTGAAACCGGAAAGCGCCATGGCCATCACCCCGGCACCAATCAATTCGATGGGCAGGCCGCGCAGCGCGTTGGGGATATCGGCGTGGGCGCTGCGCTGGCGCAGGTCGGCGAACACCATCAGCGCCAGCCAGAAGCCGCCACCCGTCAGCAAGCCTTGGAGCAGCATGGTTGGCCAGGTGCCGTCGTCGCTTGTCTGTTGCAGGGCCAGCCCAAGCACTGCTGCATTGCTCAACAGCAGCGCTGGCAGCCCCACTACAGGCCAGGCCGGGCGCCACTTGGCCAATAGCCAGGGCAGGCCCCAGGCGAGCAAAGCCAGCCAGGGCAATAGCAGAAACAGGGCAAGATCGTGGATGTGCAACGGGGCAAGTACCGCGTGCACCAGCAACTGCGCGCCGATTACGCCCAGGGCGATGCACAGGGCGCAGGCCAGGCCGTGCACCTGCAGTTGCAGCCCGGAGAGTGGCTGTCGGAGCAGGCACAGGTGATTGATCAGTGCGGCGCTGATCAGGACCAGGATGTAGTCATTCATGAGATGACGATAGCCGGGAATCGGGGCGATTGTCCGGGTTTGGCATGAAGGGGCCTGCGTAATTGTGGGAGCGGGCAGGCCGCTCCCACAATGGCCCGCAGGGCGGTTACTTGATGCGCTGGCCTGGCTTGGCGCCGCTGTCCGGGCTCAGCAGGTAGATTTCTTCACCGCCAGGGCCGGCAGCCATGACCATGCCTTCGGACACGCCAAAGCGCATCTTCCGGGGTTTGAGGTTGGCTACCATCATGGTCAGGCGGCCTTCCAGCTTGGATGGGTCTGGGTAGGCTGACTTGATGCCGGAGAACACGTTGCGGCGCTCGTCACCAATGTCCAGGGTCAGTTGCAGCAACTTGTCGGCACCCGCCACGGCTTCAGCCTTGACGATCAGCGCCACACGCAAGTCAACGGCAGCAAAGGTATCGAACTCGATCTCTGCCGACAGCGGGTCCTTGGCCAGCTCGCCATTGCCCGCCGGGGCCTTGGCTTCGGCAGCCAGCAGGTCTTCCTTGCTGGCAGCGACCATGGCTTCGACCTTGGCCGGCTCGATACGGCTCATCAAGGCCTTGAACGGGTTAAGCGGGTGGTTTTCCAGGCGTGTCAGGTGGTCGTTCCAGGTCAGCGGGGCCACGTTGAGGAAAGCCTCGGCGTCAGCGGCCAGCACCGGCAGTACCGGTTTGAGGAAGATCACCAGCTGGCGGAACAGGTTGATGCCTTGGGCGCAAATGGCCTGGACTTCATCCTGCTTGCCTTCCTGTTTGGCCAGTGACCACGGTGCCTTGTCGGCGATCCAGGCGTTGGCGCGGTCGGCCAGTGCCATGATTTCGCGCATGGCGCGGCCAAAATCACGGGCTTCATAGGCTTCGGCGATGGAGGGGGCGGCAGCCAGGAAGGCTTCGGTCAGCTCAGGCGCGGCATCACCGCTGACCATCACGCCTTCGTTGCCCTTGTGGATGAAGCCGGCGCAGCGGCTGGCAATGTTGACGACCTTGCCGACCAGGTCGGAGTTGACCTTCTGCACGAAGTCTTCCAGGTTCAGGTCCAGGTCGTCGACGCCACGCCCCAGCTTGGCCGCATAGTAGTAACGCAGGTATTCCGGCTGCAGGTGATCCAGGTAGGTGCGGGCCTTGATGAAGGTGCCGCGCGACTTGGACATCTTGGCGCCGTTGACCGTCAGGTAGCCGTGCACGTTGACCGCGGTCGGCTTGCGGAAGCCGGCGCCTTCGAGCATGGCAGGCCAGAACAGGGCGTGGAAGTTGACGATGTCCTTGCCGATGAAGTGGTACAGCTCGGCCTTGGAGCCTTCGTTCCAGAAGGCGTCGAAGTCCAGCTCCGGGCGGCGTGCGCAGAGGTTCTTGAAGCTGGCCATGTAGCCGATTGGCGCATCCAGCCATACGTAGAAGTATTTGCCAGGCTCACCCGGGATCTCGAAGCCGAAGTACGGCGCGTCGCGGGAGATATCCCACTCCTGCAGGCCGGAGTCCAGCCATTCCGCCAGTTTGTTGGCTACCGCGTCCTGCAGGGTGCCGCTTCGGGTCCACTGCTGCAGCATGGCCTGGAAGTCTGGCAGCTTGAAGAAGAAGTGCTGGGAATCACGCAGTACCGGGGTGGCACCGGAGATCGCTGACTTGGGGTTCTTCAGCTCGGTGGGTGCATAGGTGGCGCCGCATTTTTCGCAGTTGTCGCCGTACTGGTCTTCGGCCGCGCACTTCGGGCAGGTGCCCTTGATGAAGCGGTCGGCAAGGAACATGCCTTTTTCCGGGTCGAAGTACTGGGTCACCGAACGGGTGGCGATGTGCCCGGCTTCACGCAGGCGCGAGTAGATCAGGCTCGACAGCTCGCGGTTCTCTTCGCTGTGGGTGGAATGGAAGTTGTCGAAGTCCACCAGGAAGTCGGCGAAATCGCTGCTGTGCTCGGCCTGGACGTTGGCGATCAGCTGTTCCGGGGTGATGCCTTCCTTTTCGGCGCGCAGCATGATGGCCGAACCGTGGGCGTCGTCGGCGCAGACATAGATGCACTGGTTGCCGCGCAGCTTCTGGAAGCGCACCCACATGTCCGTCTGGATGTACTCCAGCATATGGCCGAGATGGATCGATCCATTGGCATAGGGCAGGGCGCTGGTGACGAGAATCTGGCGTGGCTCGGACATGGTGGCTCGGCTACTTATCTGGCTACGGGGTAAAAATGAGGGTGATCGGCCACTATAAAGGGCTGGCGAAGATATTTCACCCCGCAAGCGCATCTGCTGACGATTGACGGGTTAGGATAGGCGACTGTTTTACATTCAGTTTGCCAATGGGAGTCTCCATGAGTGCCGTCACCCGTGCCGCCGTTGAAGGCGTGCTTCGCCAGTACACCGACCCCTACCTGAACCAGGACCCGGTCAGCGCCGGCTGCGTGCGCGCCATCGATATCCAGGGCGGGCAGGTCAGCGTGCAGTTGCAGTTGGGTTATGCCGCAGGGCTGTTCAAGAACGGCTGGGCCCAGGTGCTGCAGACCGCCATTGGCAGCCTCGAGGGTGTCACTGGCGCCCAGGTTTCGATCGATTGCGTGGTGGCTGCGCACAAGGCCCAGGCCCAGGTGCCAGCCATGGCCAACGTCAAGAACATCATCGCCGTGGCCTCGGGCAAGGGCGGTGTGGGCAAGTCGACCACCGCTGCCAACCTGGCCTTGGCCCTCGCACGCGAAGGCGCACGGGTAGGTATTCTCGATGCCGATATCTACGGCCCCAGTCAGGGGGTGATGTTCGGCATCGCCGAGGGTACCCGTCCACAGATTCGTGAGCAGAAGTGGTTCGTGCCGATCAAGGCCCACGGCGTGGAAGTCATGTCCATGGCCTTCCTCACCGACGACAACACGCCGATGGTATGGCGTGGCCCGATGGTGTCTGGCGCGCTGCTGCAACTGGTCACCCAGACCGCCTGGGATGACCTGGATTACCTGGTGATCGATATGCCGCCTGGTACCGGTGACATCCAGCTGACCCTGGCACAAAAGGTGCCGGTGGTCGGTTCGGTGATCGTCACCACGCCACAGGACCTGGCGCTGCTGGATGCCAAGAAGGGCGTGGAAATGTTCCGCAAGGTCAACATTCCGGTGCTGGGTGTGGTCGAGAACATGGCCGTGCATATCTGCTCGAATTGCGGCCATGCCGAACACCTGTTCGGTGAAGGTGGCGGCGAGAAGCTGGCCAGCCAGTATGGCGTCGACCTGCTGGCGTCGCTGCCGTTGTCGATGCTGATACGTGAGCAGGCCGACAGCGGCAAGCCGACGGCGATCGCCGAGCCGGAAAGCCAGATTGCCATGGTTTACCAGGAACTGGCCCGCCAGGTGGGCGCGCGGATCGTGCTGCAGGAAGCTGCGGCGCCGGCAATGCCCAGCATTACCATCAGCGAAGACTGACGCATTCCCTGTGGGGGCAACTGTCTTGCTCAATTTCTAAAAGCTGGCGCGATCCCTGTGGGAGCGGCCTGGCGTCGCGAAAGGGCCGCGCAGCGGCCCCAGGATCTCGGCATAATGCATAGATTGCTGGGGCCGCTTTGCGGCCCTTTCGCGACACAAGGCTCCACACACTTGCAATGCATGGCCTTCAGACAGGCATAAAAAAACCCGCCAGAAGGCGGGTTTTTTTGAAAGCTAGGAAGCTAGATCGACTTAGGCGATCTGAACTTCTTCAGCCTGCATGCCTTTCTGGCCGCGGGTAGCGACGAAAGTAACAGCCTGGCCTTCTTTCAGGGTTTTGAAGCCGTCAGCTTGGATGGCTTTGAAGTGCACGAACAGGTCGTCGCCCGACTGAGGGGTGATGAAGCCGTAGCCTTTCTCATCGTTGAACCACTTAACAACACCGGATTGACGGTTGGACATTTTTCTGTCTCCTTGGACAATTTGATAACGGTCAGGAAAAACCCTGCCCGGGACTGAGCGCAAAGAGAGCAGAAAATTCAGCGATGGGCCGATCAGGATCGTGCATCAAACTAGAGATTCTCGGTGTCACGTGCAGCACAGTGGCAACACCTTACCCCACTTTCCGCAACCTGCCAATGGTCAGAAGACGCTTTAGGCAAATTCGGATCGGCGGCGGCTGCAGCCCCCACCCGGCGCGGGATGAGGGATGGAACTTTAACCTGGGCGCCGGGACCGGTAATATGCGCGTCACGATTTTCACCTCGCAACTCTTCAGGACACCCCGCCATGAGCATCAAATCGGACAAGTGGATTCGCCGCATGGCGCAGGAACACGGCATGATCGAGCCGTTCGTCGAGCGCCAGGTGCGCGGCGAGCAGGACAACCGCGTGATCTCCTTCGGCGTCTCCAGCTATGGATACGACGTACGCTGCGCCGACGAATTCAAGGTGTTCACCAACATCAACTCGGCCACCGTCGACCCGAAAAATTTCGATGCTGGCAGCTTCGTCGATATCAAGAGCGACGTGTGCATCATCCCGCCAAACTCTTTCGCCCTGGCGCGCACTGTCGAATATTTCCGCATTCCTCGTGACGTGCTGACCATTTGCCTGGGCAAGAGCACCTACGCCCGTTGCGGCATCATCGTCAACGTCACGCCGCTCGAGCCCGAGTGGGAAGGCCACGTGACGTTGGAGTTCTCCAACACCACCACGCTGCCGGCAAAGATCTACGCCAACGAAGGCGTGGCGCAGATGCTGTTCTTGCAGTCCGACGAAGAGTGCGAAGTGTCGTACAAGGACCGTGGCGGCAAATACCAGGGCCAGCGCGGCGTCACGCTGCCGCGTACCTGAGCCGACAAGCGCGGGGAATTACCCGCGCCTTTGGCACTCCAACGAAGTAACGCCGGTGTGCATGATGTACATCGGCTTTCGTCAGGAGCAGCCAATGAAACTCCATCCCGCAATCAGTGCCAAGCTGGCAGGCCTGCAGCCCAATCACGTAGGGTTGTTGCCCTGGTCACTGCTGGCGCACCCGCTGCCCATGCAAGCGGGGGGCGTGCCCCATCAACCTGACCCCGATACCCCGCAACCGCCGGAACCCGGTGAGACGCCTCCCATGGAGCCGGGTGAACCGACCTTGCCGGACGAGCCGCCTCCCGCCCCTGTCGCTTAAGCGTCGCTAAAGCGGCCAGACGCGGTCAGCGCCAACCAGGTACAGCCGGCTGGCGCTGGCGGGGGTGATTTCCCATCCTCCGGTGAACTCACCGAATGCAGGTAGCAGGCTGACTTGCTCATCGATCACGAAGCAAGGCAGGCGCAAGCGCTGACGGGCCTTGCCGCGCAGGACGAAGACGGGGTGTACGTGGCCCGCCAGTACCGGGTGTGTGTGGTGGGGCTGCGGCTCGTGCTGCAGGGCAAAGGGCTCCAGAACCCAAGGCTCGTCCACGACCTGAATATCGAGCGAGGCGGGTGGATCGCCGGCGTTGCGGTCATGATTGCCGCGTATCAGCACTATTTTCAGTTCATTGTGCCGCTTGCGCCAATCATCCACTTTGGCCAGCGTTGCCGGTGCACGGGCCGCGCGGGCATGCAGAAAGTCGCCCAGGATGATCAGTTGCTCACAGTCCTGTGCGGCCAGCAGGCGATCGAGCCTGGCGAGTGTCGCCTCAGTCGTTCCACGTGGCACCGGTTGATGCAGGGCGCGGTAGCTGGCGGCCTTTCCGATGTGCACGTCGGCCACCAGCAAGGCGCGGCGGGCGGGCCAGTAGATGGCTTTGTCGGCGAGCAGCCAGAGCACCTGCCCCCGGTGTTCGATGGGTTGGTAATTCATCCCGCGTTCGCCGCTTGTTCCAGTTCCGCCACCATCCGCGCAATGCGGTCTGCCAGCTTCTCGGTGCTCAATGTCTCGCGCATGCCTTCCACCAACAAGGCAAACGCCAGGGGCCCTGGCCGCTTCAACGCCCGCAGGTCCAGTTGCAACTCACTCATTTTCAGCAGTTGCCGATGCAGCCGTTCGATTTCCAACTCTTCGCTCAATACTTCATCCCGCGCCTGGCCAAGCAGCAAATTCCCCGCGTCATGCTTGCGAAACACCTCATAGAACAGCCCGCTGGAGGCCTGGATTTGCCGCGTGCTCTTCTGCGCGGCGGGATAGCCACCAAACACCAGCCCGGCAATCTGGGCAATTTCGCGAAAGCGCCGCAGTGCCATTTCCCCGGCATTCAGGCTGGCCAGCACATCTTCCAGCAGGTCCGCGGTGCCGAGCGCTTGCGGCAGGTGACTGGCCCAGTCCACCTGGGCAGGGCTGAGGAGTTCGAATCCGTAATCGTTGACGGCAATCGACACCGACAGCGGCTGTGCGCGGCTAACCCGCCAGGCAATCAGATTGGCCAAGCCCAGGTTGGCCATGCGCCCGGCAAAGGGATACAGGAACAGGTGCCAGCCCTGGCGTGACTTGAAGGTCTCGGCCAGCAGCGTGCCTGTGGTGGGTAAGGCTGACCACTGCGCCTGAAGCGCAAGCAGCGGGCGTACTGCCCGCATTTCCGGCCCGTCAAAGCGTTCATGGGCGGCAGCATCGAGTTGCTCGACCAGCGCCTCGGCCAGTTCGCTCGAGAGCGGCATACGCCCGCCGTTCCAGCGCGCTACCGCAGCCTTTCGCGCCGTGCTGCGACGCACATAGGCCGTCATGTTTTCCACGCGCACCAGCTCCAGTACCCGCCCGGCAAATACCAGCGTATCGCCGGGGCGCAGGCGGGCGATGAACGCTTCTTCAACACTGCCCAGCGTTTTCCCGCCGCCGCCCTTGCTCCAGTATTTCAGTTGCAGGTTGGCATCGCTGACGATAGTGCCGATGCCCATGCGGTGGCGCCGTGCCAAGCGTTCGCTGGTAACCCGATAAACACCGTCGGCCTGGCGCTCGACGCGCTGGTAGTCCGGATAGGCGGTCAGTGAGCTGCCGCCTTGGCAGACGAAGTCCAGCGCCCATTGCCATTGGCTGTCGCGCAACTGGCGAAAGGCCCAGGTGCTTCGCACTTCGGCGAGCAGTTGCTCCGGGCGAAAACCGCTGCCCAAGGCCATGCTGACCAGGTGCTGTACCAGCACGTCCATGCACAGGCGCGGTGAAAAGCGGGCTTCGATGTGGCCGGCTATCAGCGCCTGCCGGGCCGCCGCCGCTTCCACCAGTTCCAGGCTATGGGTGGGCACCAGGGTGACCCTGGAGCGTCGCCCAGGCGCGTGTCCTGAGCGACCCGCCCGCTGCATCAGGCGGGCGATGCCCTTGGCCGAGCCGATTTGCAGCACCCGTTCCACGGGCAGAAAGTCCACGCCCAGGTCCAGGCTGGAGGTGCAGATCACCGCCTTGAGGCTGCCTTGCTTGAGGCTGCGCTCGACCCAGTCGCGGGTATCGCGGGCCAGCGAGGCGTGGTGCAGGGCGATCAGCCCGGCCCAGTCCGGGCGGGCCTCAAGCAGGGCCTGATACCAGATTTCTGCCTGGGCACGGGTGTTGGTGAACACCAGGCTACTGGCACTGGCGTCGACCTCATGACTGACCTGGTCGAGCATCTTCAGGCCCATGTGTCCAGCCCAAGGGAAGCGCTCGATCGCTGTTGGCAGCAGGGTGTCGACTTGCAGCGCCTTGTCTTGCCGGCCTTGCACCAGCAGGCCGCCCTGGGGCAGCAAGACATCCCGTGCGTGTTGCAGATTGCCGAGCGTTGCCGACAAGCCCCAGGTCGGTAGGCCTGGGTGCCAATGCCGCAGGCGCGCCAAGGCCAGCTGCAGTTGTACCCCGCGCTTGTTGCCAAGCAGCTCGTGCCATTCATCCACTACCACCAGTTGCAGCGTGGCGAAATCCTCATGTGCCTGTGCCCGGGTCAGCAGCAGGGTCAGGCTTTCGGGGGTGGTGATCAGCACACTGGGTAGCCGCCGGGCCTGTCGGGCGCGCTCGGCACTGTTGGTGTCGCCGCTGCGCACCCCTACGCTCCAAGGTAGCTGGAGCTCATCAAGCGGCGCTTGCAACGCACGTGCGGTGTCGGCGGCCAGGGCACGCATGGGCGTCACCCACACCACCTGTATGGGGGCCAACTGGCGGCCCTGGGGTCTGGGCTTGAACGCACGTAGTGCAGCGAGCCAGACCGCATAGGTCTTGCCGGCACCGGTACTGGCATGCAGCAAACCGGACTCGCCCCGTTCGACGGCAGCCCATACGCGCCGTTGGAAAGCGAAGGGCTTCCAGCCGCGCTTGGCAAACCAGGCATTGGCGAGGTCGGTAGCAGCAGGCATGAGGCAGATGGCCCTCCGAAGGCTGTGCTTCTACAGACCACTTGCCGGCTGCAATGGTTTTACCGGATCAATTGGCCAACAGATAGCCGCTGCGGCATACCTGTTCGCCGGCCACATGGGCGATGACCATGCCAGCCGTGGCCATGCGCCGTACGCTACGCGCATACAGCAGGCCTGGCTGGCTGTTGCGCAGGGCGGTGACTCGGTCACTGAGTGGGTCGATGACTTCGGCGATCAGTTGGCCGGCCTCCAGGTGCTGGCCCGGTTTGGCGTGGTAAACCAGCAACCCACCCAGTGGCGTTGCCACGGGTTCCACGGCGGCCAACGGCGTGGCGTGGCGTAACAGCGCGGGCAGGGCGGCGCTGGTGCCTTCGATGACACCTGCATGGGTCAGGAAGTCAAGGATCGCCTGGCAGTCCTTGCTGGCCAGATCATGGCTGACATCCGCCTGGCCACGCAGCTCGACGGTGACCGAGCAGCAGCCCAGCGGAATCGGGAAGCGTTTGCCGAAACGTTGCTGCAATTGCCACCAGACCAGGCTGAAACATTCATCGAACGACTGCCCGCCCGAGTCGGTTGCCAGCAGGCTGGCCTGGGCGCCCAGGTAACGGGCCAAGGGTTCGATCTGGGGCCAGGCATCGGGTGTGGTGTACAGGTGCTCGACTGCTTCGAAGTCGCAGTGCAGGTCCAGCACCATATCGGCATCGCAGGCCAGGCGCTGCAGTATCAGGCGCTGGGCCTGCAGGGGGGTGCGGACCGGGTGTGCGTCCAGGCCGCGGCGCAGGTATTCGCGGATCAGTGCAAGGTTGTGCGTCGGGTCCTGGGTGAGGTGTTCTTCGATCAGGTCGCCGATGCTGTCCGACAGGTCGACGAAGTTGCGATTGAAGTTCTCGCCGCTTTGCAGTTCAAAACGCCCCAATGGCGCATCCAGCAGCACTTGCTCCAGGCCCACCGGGTTGGCCACCGGCACCAGAATGATCTCGCGCTGCAGTCGGCCTTGCTGTTCCAGCTCGACCAGACGGCGCTTGAGGTGCCAGGCTACCAGCATGCCCGGCAGTTCGTCGGCGTGCAGCGAGGCCTGGATATAGACTTTGCCACCACTGCGGGGGCCGAAGTGGAAGCTGTGCAGTTGGCGGGTGATCCCCGGTACGGGGGAGAGCAGGTCATGGGTTGAATGGTGCATGTTGGTCCTGGCTGCGTGGCGAAAACGGTCTGCGACACGGGTCGGCTCAAAAATAGAAGCATAGTTTCAGCGAATGCGCCTCATCCTGCAGCAGTCAGGCACCGCAAACTTTTTCAGGCTAGTAGCGCCTGCAGGGTGGCCAGGTCATCTGCTTCTTCCACCGGCTTGTCCAGCCGCCAGCGCAGCATGCGCGGAAAGCGCACGGCAATACCGCTTTTGTGGCGCCGGGACAGGGCGATGCCTTCGAAGCCCAGCTCGAACACCAACGTTGGGGTCACACTGCGCACCGGCCCGAACGTTTCCACCGTGGTCTTGCGGATGATGGCGTCGACCTTGCGCATTTCTTCGTCACTGAGCCCTGAATAGGCCTTGGCAAAGGGCACCAACGCCCGACCAGGGGTACCTGCCGGTGCATCCCATACGGCAAAGGTGTAGTCGCTGTACAGACTGGCCCTGCGGCCGTGGCCGCGTTGGGCGTAGATCAGCACCGCATCGACGCTGAAAGGGTCGATCTTCCACTTCCACCAGATGCCCATGTCCTTGGTGCGCCCCACGCCGTACAGGGCCTCGCGTTGCTTCAGCATCAGCCCTTCCACGCCCAGGCTGCGTGACTGTTCGCGCTGGCGGGCAAGGTCGGCCCAGTCCGGGCCTTGCAGCAGAGGCGACAACAGCACGGGGGCAAGTGGGTGTTCATCCACCAGGCGTTCCAGCTGGCTTCGGCGTTCGTGCTGTGGTCGGCTGCGCCAGTCCTCGCCCTGCCACTCCAACAGGTCGTAGGCCTGCAACACCACCGGCGCATCGTTCAGCAGTTTTTTGCCCAGCGTTTTAGCGACCGATACGCTGTTGCAGCAAGGCAAAAGGCTGCACGGCCAGTTCCGCCTCGGTTTCACCAGGTTTCCAGACCAGGATCTCGCCATCGAGCACCACGCCATCGGGCAACGTCTGTGCCAGGCCATGCAGTTCGGGGAAACGCTCGGTAACCAGTTCTTCGCCGCGTGACCACACCCATAGCAGGCCATCGCGCTTCACCACTTGCGCCCGAATGCCGTCCCACTTCCATTCGATTTGCCAATCGCTTGGTGGCCCGAGCAGGGTATCGAATTGATCGCTGGACACTTGCAGCGGATGGGCCAGGAAGAAAGGGTAGGGCTGGCCGCCACGCTGGTTGTGTTCATCGGCGGACTCTGGGGCGATCAGCCTCTGGTAACTGGCTGCAGTCGGGCGATGGCCTATATCGGTGTAGCCGACCAGGCGCTGGGCCACGCGTTTGGCGTCCAGCCCGGCCAGTTGCGCCAGGGCGCGGGTGACCAACAGCTTTGACACGCCCACGCGAAAGCTGCCAGTGATCAGCTTCAGGCATAGCATCAGGCTGGCGCGGTCCAACCGGGCCCAGAGCGGCGGCAGGCGCTGGCGGACTTGCTCAGGCGCCAGCCCGCGCAGGGGCAGCAAATGCTGTTCCACCCAGGTGGCCAGGCCTTCCTCGTTGCCATCGGCGTGCAGCGGCAGCAGCAGCGAAATGGTCTCGGCCAGGTCGCCCACGGCCTGATAGCTTTCTTCGAAAAGCCAGTCCGGCAGGCCAGCCAGTGCCGTTGCCAGTTCACGTAGAAGGCGGGTGGGCACCAGCTGGCGTGGGCGCCCGCCGGCCAGGAAATACACCGCCCAGGCAGCATCGTCGGCGGGCGCCATGTCGAAGTAGTCGCGCAGCGCCTCCAGCTTGGCATTGCTGGAGGTGGTCGCGTCCAGGCGCAGGAACAGCGTAGCGAAGGCTTTCATGGCGAGGGGGCGGTGTTGGGCACATCGTCTTCGTCGCCATACTCGGTGACAAAGGCGCGGGCATCCAGGCCTTGTTCGGTGAGGTAGCGCACCAGTACCTCGACCGAGCCGTGAGTGACCATCACCCGTTGGGCACCGGTCTGGCCAATGGCCCAGAGCAGGCCAGGCCAGTCGGCGTGGTCGGACAGCACAAAGCCCCGGTCCACGCCGCGCCGCCGGCGGGCGCCGCGTAGCAGCATCCAGCCGCTGGCGAAGGCATCACTGTAATCGCCAAAACGGCGCATCCAGCTACTGCCGCCAGCTGACGGGGGCGCCAGGACCAGTGCCTGGCGCAGCAGTGGATCGTTGCGCGGAATATCGCCTGCGTAGCGGGTTTCCGGCAGGCGGATGCCGGCATCCCGGTACACCCGGTTGAGCGGCTCCATGGCGCCATGCACGAGGATCGGGCCGATGCTGGCATCCAGCCCATGCAGAATCCGCTGGGCCTTTCCGAAGGCATAGCAGAACAGCACGCTGGCCTTGCCCTGTTCACTGTTGGCCCGCCACCAGGCATTGATGCTGGCGAAGATCTCGCTTTGGCTTGGCCAGCGGTAGATCGGCAGGCCGAAGGTCGACTCGGTGATGAAGGTGTGGCACGCCACCGGTTCGAAGGGCGTACAGGTGCCATCGGGTTCTACCTTGTAGTCACCGGATGCAACCCAGACTTCACCTCGGTACTCCAGGCGCACCTGTGCCGAACCCAGCACGTGCCCGGCCGGGTGCAGGCTCAACGTCACACCTTGGTGCAGCAGGCGCTCACCGTAGGGCAGGGTCTGCAGATTGATCTCCTGGCCCAGGCGGCTGCGCAGAATGCCGGCACCGGGGCTGGCGGTCAGATAATGGCCATTGCCGGTGCGTGCGTGGTCGCCGTGGCCGTGGGTAATGACAGCCCGGTCCACGGGCCGCCAGGGGTCAATGTAGAAATCTCCGGGTGGGCAGTACAGGCCTTCGGGGCGGGCGATGACAAGGTCCATGGCACGGGCACTGGTTCTGGGGTTACCCGTTAAGAGGCATGGTGCCAGACGTTAGTTCGGATGGATTTGGGAGGGCGCTGCTGAAAAACTTCATCAAGCCCCCTCATGCGCCCCTGAAGAATGCCGTTACCGCCCCGGTACCAATGTAAGCCGCTGGTTGCCATACGCCCTGCCGAAGTTCTGCTGTTGCAGTGGCAGGCTCATGAAGCGCCCTTTGAACCAGGCATCCAGCCCGTCGCGGTAATGCGCGCTGGCCGGGTTGCCGGACTGGCCGCTGCTGGTCAGTATCTGCAACGGTTCGGCCTGGCCGAAGTCGACGATCATCCGTGCCGAGGCTGGCAGATGCGTGTCGAAGTCGCTGCCCCAGGCGAATGGTGTGAGGGCCAGGGTAGTGAAGTCGCCGCCTGCGGCAAGCGGTGCACGGCTGATCGCATCACCCAGGCCATGGTAGGCCGGTGCCGGCCAGCGGTACTGGTGCAGCTTGCCCCACTGCCAGGTGCGTCGGTCGGCCCCCAGCTGTGCGATACCGGCCTCCATTGCGCCCGCCAGGCTGCGGGCGAGGATGGCGGGCTTGTCTTCTTTCTGCGGCGTGTTGCGGTCATCCCAGAAGGGGCTGTCATCGCGGCCCAGCAGATGATCGGCCTGCGCCGAGAACGACAAACGTGCATTGCTGACGAATGCCTGCCAGGCCGGGCCGGACTCCGGGCCCAGGTCATCGAGGAAGGTCTGGCGAGCGACCTCCTGCAAGAACAACTCGTACAGCGCGGCATCGGCCGACACCGGGCTCAGGCGGCCATCGAAGGCCTTGAGCCGGGCCAGCGTGTCGCGGGCCTTGTCGCGCTGCCCGGCGGGGAGGGCGTCGATTGCCTGCTTCAGTGGCTGGGCCATGCCGGGTGCGTCGAACATCTGCTTGAGCTTGTTGGCCAGCAAGGTCACCTGGTCGTTCTGCAGGGCCATCAGGCTGCGACTGTCGTGGCGACCGTTGCCGGCCAGCTGTGCCAGGCGTTCGGCACGTTCGGGGTAATACCAGGTGCTGGACAGCTGCATGCCATAGCCGCGCGGCAGGCTGCGCTGGTTGGCGTGGCCGATCCAGCCTGCGGGCGGGTCCTGGTCGTACGGGTGCAGCATCGGGTCGGCATAGCCGTCCCAGTCATAACGCCCGTCCCAGCCCGGCGAGGGCAGCAGGCCCTGGCCTTCGCGGCGATTGGGGTAGCGGCCACTGACTTGCCAGCCGATGTGCTCAGGCTCGGCGAAAACGAAGTTGACGGCAGCAGCCGTCACTTCACGTGTGCTGTCGAAGGCCCGCTCCACGTTCTTGGCCCGCGTCAGGTCGAACAGAGCATCCAGGCTGCGATCACCTTTGAACTGGGGCAGGTTCAGCGCCAGGCCCAGGCTGGCGTTTTCTGGCTGGGCCAGCAGGGTGCCGTGGCGGGTGTCGTACACCACTTCGCGCACGGGTCGCTGGCCACGTACAAAGTAGGTTTCGCTGCGGGCGCGGGCCTGCAGCCATTTGCCATCGGCCAGGTAGCTCAGCTGATTGCCTTGGCGGCGCAGCTGCTCGAGGAACAGGTCCTGATTGTCGGCCATGACCGCGCTGCTGCTCCAGGCCAGCTTGCCATTGTAGCCGGCCAGCACAATTGGCAGGCCCGGCAAGGACAGGCCGGCAACCTGGTACTTGCTGGTATTGATTTGTACCGGGCTCAAGGCCCAGGCGGCGCGGCTGTCGCTGGCCAGCAGGCTCTTGCCGCTGCGGCTGCGCTGCGGGCCCAGGGCCAGGTTGGCCGACCCCGGGCTACCGAGCAGGTCGAGGTCGGCGAGCTTCTGGCTGGCAGCCGCCAGGGCTGGCAGCCCCGGCAACTGGCTGGCCAGGTTCAGGCCCTTGAGCTTGTCCACTTCCATTTCGGCCAACGGCTCGTCCGGGGCCCCGGGCAGCAACCAGGCCAGCTTGTCGCTACCGGCTTTCTGCGCCAGGGTCAGGGCGCTGAGTTCCTCTTGCAGGTTGACCGACTGGCTGAACGCGTACAGGCAGAAGATCAGCGCCGAGTCTTCAGGCTTCCAGTATTCGGGGCGATAGCCACTACTGGCCAGGCCTGCTGGCAGCTTGTCGCGGTAGCGGAACAGGTAGGCGTTGACTCCGCGCGCGTACACTTCGAAGAAGCGCTTGAGCCGTGGCGATGCGTCGGCGTATTGCTGGGCGGCACTCTGCTTGAGGTTGGCGGCGCGCATGAGGCGGTCGATATCCAGCGCCTCGCTGCCGGCCAGTTCGGCCAGACGGCCTTGGGCGAGCAGGCGCATGGCGACCATCTGTTCGATGCGGTCGCCGGCGTGCACATAGCCCAGGCTGAACAGCGCATCATGGAAGCTGCTGCTTTCGATCAGCGGCGCGCCCATGGCATTGCGCCGTACCGAAACATTCTGTGCCAGGCCTTTGAGCGGCTGCACGCCGCTGGTCGGTGGCACGCTGTCCTGGTAGCCGCCCGTCTGGCAGCCGGCCAGCCCGAGCATGCTGAGCAGGGTAGCAGCGGTTGCGAACCGCAGGCGGAAAGGAGGAAAGGCGGGGGCGGCCATGGCAAGGGCTCCTGCAAGGCGAGGCTGGTTTGGAAAGGCGCTAAGGTAGTAAGCGCGCAGGCGCCATGCAAGGTCCCAGGTCGGTTTATTTGATCGCGCCGGGTCAAACCTCGAAGTGCTCGGCCAAGGCGTCGGAAAAATGCGTGCAATTGATGCGCGTGTAGCGTTGGTAGTCACGGCTCACCGCGAATGCAGAGCCCGGCATCAGCAGGATCTTGTGTTGCTCCAGTTTCCGCATGAAAGGTTGCAGGTCGGGCAGGTCCGGGTGGTAGACCCAAAGGAACATACCCCCTTGCGGCGCAATATCGAACTGCCAGCCGCGCTCGAGCAGCAAGCGTTGGGTTTGCACTTGCTGGCGGATCAGGCGCTGCTGCACGTCTTTCATGTGCCGGGCATACGTGCCATCCGACAATATGGTGTTGACGAAGCGTTCGCAAAACGCGGGGACGGCGACGCAGGTCAGCAGTTTAAGGCGTGTGAGCGGTTCGATCAGGTCTTGCGAGCAGGCAATGAACCCCACGCGCAGCGAGGCCGACAGGCATTTGGAGAAGCTGCCGATGTAGATAACCCGGTCAAGGTTGTCCAGCTCGGCGAAGGTCTGGCGCACAGCTGGGCTGAAGTCCCCATAGACATCGTCCTCGACCACGAAGAACTCGTGCTCCACCGCCAGGCGCAGGACGCTGAAGGCGTTGTGCGGGCTGATGTTGCTGCCGGTCGGGTTGTGGAAGGTGCTGTTGCAGAAAAACGCCTTGACCTTGTGCTTGGTCAGGTGGCTTCTCATTTCTTCCACGTCCGGCCCGTCCTGGGTCCGCCGAATGCCGACGACGTGCCCGCCAGCCAGTTGGATCAGCTTGATCAGGTTGCCGTTGCCCGGCTCGTCGACGAAAACGTGGTCGCCCGGTTTGATCAGCAACCGTGCAACCAGGTCCAGGCCTTGCGTGGCACCCAGTGTGGTCAGCAACTGGTTGGGGCGGGCTTCGACACGGGTCAGCCGTTTCATGTGCACGCACAGCTGTTTGCGCATGGGCAGGTACCCCTGGATGTCGCCGTACTCTGCCAGCGAGCTCTGCTCCAGCCGCGCCGTGCGACGAATCGCCTTGGCCAGCAGTTCGGTGTCGCGCCACGCTGGGGGCAGCCAGCCGCTGCCCAGCTTGGTGAAGTGCTGGCCGCCCTGCAGCAGCCGGAACAGCGGGTCGCCGGCCATGCATTCGGGTTCACGGATCACACTGGTTTGCCGGGCGCGGTTTGCCACGAAGTAGCCTCGCCCGGGTGATGCCGTCAACACACCTTCGCTGACCAGCTGGGCATAGGCCGACACGACGTCGTGGTAACTGAAGTCCACTGCAGCGGTCAGCTTGCGGATGGAGGGCATGCGTTGCCCGGGCAACCACTCGCCTGCATCCAGGCGTTGTTTCAAAAGGTGATGAAGGCTGCAGGGGATCATGGCAGGTCCGAAACCGTTAGAAAAAAAAGCCTAACAGTTAACGGAAATGCTTGTCGACTGTTCGTTTTCAAATGGCCAGCACATGCCAATATCCCCGTGTCGGAACTTTCGGCTGCCAACAAAGGCGGCACTTTTAGCGTCTGTGCAGACCAGACAACTGGATATCAAGCCCATGCACCCTATGGACATGCAATCAGCCGTCATTGCCAGGCTTCCTGTCCCTGACGAACTGGAGTCATTCAAAGTTGTAAAGAATCTTGTGACCTCGGCGTTATTGGAGTGTTGTTCAATCGTCGAGTTCGAAGCACTGAAAGAAACACCGCTCATAGAACATGTGACTGAACAGGCACATGCCGATTTACAGGCATTTGCCATGAAAGATCCGGCTGCCGGCCGCGACCTGGTATTCATTGCAAAAACCTACACCTCTTATTCTGCGGTTTTGCATTATCGGCTTGCCCATTGGATTTACAACAATAGCGCCGCGACCTACGGCGCCGGCGGTCAATGCCTGGCCGCCATGATCTCCAGGCGCGGAAAAATGCTTTCGGGGGCGGAGATCCATTTCCGCAGCCGCATTGGTGCGCGCTTCATCATCGATCACGGCATGGGCACCGTCATTGGTGAAACGTCGACCATTGGTGACGATTGCTACGTGCTTGGCGGCGTAACCCTGGGCGCCCGCGGTATCAGTGACAACCCCTCGAGCCCCAGGCATCCGACGTTGGGTAACCGGGTGCAGATCGGTGCTTTCGCCAGTGTGCTGGGCGCTATTCATGTCGGTGATGGTGCGTTTATCGGGCCGGGCTGCATTGTTACCAAAGACATCCCGGCCGCTGCCCGGGTACAGGTTAAAACATCATTGCAGGTGGTATTGGAATCATGAACGCTCTGAACTATGAAGTATTAAGAAATACCGAGAAACTGTATTACAAAGACCAGTACCTGGCGGGCGCGAATACGCAAGTAGCGCGGGTGCACAGTGACGGCATCGAGTTGCTGAGCACGGTGGCCTATCCGGAAGGAGGCGGCCAGGAAGCGGACTTTGGCACCATTGAATTACCGGTGGGTACCGTGCGGTTCGTCTGGGTTAAAAAACTCTACGGTAGCCCTATTCGCCTGGACGGTTTCAAAGGCGGAAAACTGGGCGGCATCATTATTCACAGCCTGCACCCTGATGATTTGCACTTGCTGGATGAAGTCACCGTGGGCATGCCGGCCCGCGTCACTATCGATATTGAACGGCGCGAACGGCTGACGTTGTCTCACAGTGCCAGCCACTTCCTGTATGCCGCCGCCATCGGGCTGCGTGAAGAATTGAAGCAATGGACGATCGGCTGCCATATCAAGGAGGACACGGCACGTTTCGACTTCCTGGTCGAGGACGCTTTCACGGCTGAAGACGTACTTGAAATAGAACGACGGGCGAATGAACTGATTGGCTGCGATGCGCCGATCGAGCACTACGCGGTTCAAGGCCTGGAAGACGCGCGTTTGTGGACCTACAACGGCATCGAAATCCCGTGCGGTGGTACGCACCTCGATTCGCCTCGGCGCATCGGGCGCCTTAGCGTCAAGCGCAAACGCCTGGGTAAAGGCAAGGAACGGCTGATCTGCGTGTTCCCCGAGGCCGAAATCGACTTGTCCACTTATCACGAGCACGCACTATGAACAGCACGTTACCGCGGCGCACGTACCTGTACTTCACCGCACAGTCGATCAACCTGACGACTGCCGTGATGTCGGTGACGATGGCCGCCATTGTCGGGGCTGCGCTGGCGCCTGATGCCGCATGGTCCACGGTGCCGTACGGGTTCCAGTTTCTGTGCCTGATGTTGGCAACTTATCCGGTCTCCAGGCTGATGAGCCGTATCGGCCGTAAAAAGGCGTTCATGCTGGGCGCGATTCCCCTGGCGGTGTCTGGCGTCAGCGGCTTTCTGGCGGTGGAGCACCAGCATTTTCCAACGCTGGTCCTCAGCCACTCTGCATTGGGTGTGTACATCGCGTTCGCCAACTTCAACCGGTTCGCGGCAACCGACAATCTTTCCCAGGCCTTGAAGCCCAAGGCGCTTTCGCTGGTCGTGGCGGGCGGGGTCATCGCGGCTGTCGTCGGGCCGACGCTTACCGAGTGGCTGCGTGACGTGGGTGGCTACCCACTGTTTTCGCTGTGTTATGCCGCGTTTGTCGGCCTGGCGTTGCTTTCATTGTTGATTGCGCTTTGCCTGCCCAACGATGCCGGTATGGCCAGCGCGGTCAACAGCGCAGCAAAGCCGGCCAGTGTCCGTGCCGAGCCGGCAGGCCCGAGCGTGGTTGTGGCAATGGCTGTCGCTGCGTTGGGCTACGGGATCATGAACCTGCTGATGATCCAGGCCTCGATGCACATGAAACACATGCACGAGGACTTCACTGACGTCCGCCTGGCGATCCAGTGGCATGTGATTGCCATGTTTGCCCCGTCGTTCTTCACCGGCGCCATCATCCAGCGGCTGGGTATCAAGACCACCATTTGCGCGGGCCTGGCCCTGTTGATCGGTTGCTCGGCGATGAATATCTGGTCGCACAGCTACGCCATGATGACCCTGGCACTGATTGCCCTCGGGCTGGGCTGGAACCTCACTTACGTAGGCGGAGGCGCCTTGCTGGCCCAGTCACTGCAGAACAGCCCGGCAGCGATGCAGATGCAGGGCAAGAACGACCTGGCGATTGCCATTTTTGCCACCCTCGGCGCATTCAGCCCCTCGTTGTTGCTGAGCTCGGTTGGCTGGGACGGTACCAACGCCATCTGCATGGTCCTCTGCCTGGGGCTGCTGGTTGCCACCGCCAGCCTGCTGCAGAACAAGGCCTGCCTGCAAACGTCAATGGAAGGTAGCCGCAAATGAGCGAGCTCATCAGTGTCAGCGATCGTATCTACACCAAGCTGGAAATGAACAACCCGGGCGGTAGCCACAAATACCGGGCGGCGCGGCGGATCGTCGAACATGCCGTGCGCAAGGGTGAGATCATTCCCGGGGTGACGACCGTCATCGAAAAAACCGGTGGTAGCTTCGGCTTTGGCTTGCTGGCGGCCTGCCACAAGTACCAGGTCGCCGTAGAGCTGGCGGTCGGGCTGAGCTTCAGCCAGACCAAGCGGGATCTGCTGGAGTGTTTCGGTGCCCGACTGATCGGCAAGGAAATGCTGATGGCCGGTGCCACACCCAAGGACGTGGTGATGCATCACCTGGATAACCAGGCCGCGCTGGGCAAGTCATACTTCTACACCGACCAGTTCAACAACCCGGTGGGCATCGAGGCCCATCGTTATCAGACCGCCAGTGAACTGGCCGTGCAACTGACCAACGCCGGGGCAGGGCGGCAGATCCTGTTCGTGGGCTGTGCGGGTACTGGTGCCAGTTTTACGGGTATCACCCTGGGGCTGAAGGACCATGGCTTCGAGGTGTCGACGGTGCTGGTCGACCCCAATGGCTGTGATTCGAGGGCTGGCGTGTTCACCGATCATCGTTTTGAAGGCATGGCCGTGGGCGTTTGCCCGCCGTTCATGGACTGGTCGCTGGTGGACGAGCGGGCTCAGGTGCAACATGCAGAAATGCTCGCCGCACAGCGCTGGTTCTACATGCAGAGTGGCATTTTCGTCGGTAATACAGCCGCTGCCTGCCTGGCGGTTGCCCAGCGCATGGCCCAGCACCCGCGGTATGTCGAGACCACCCTGGTGACCATCGCCTATGATGCCGGCCTCTGGTACCAGGATCTGCTGGGGGCTAACCGGCGAAAGGCCGCGTAGCCTCCTGTGTCAGGCTCATGATCCAGAGGCTGGCACGCTACCTGGGGAGCGGGCAAGCACGCGAAGCATGCGACGCGGTGTATGGCACGGGCTTCGCCCGTGTTCGCGGGCGCGCCCGCTCCCACAGTGTTCGAGCCATCTCTCAGATTTTTATGGCGTCAGTCGATCAGGCGCCGTGGCACTTCTTGTACTTCTTCTCGCTACCGCACGGGCACGGGTCGTTACGGCCAACGTCCTTCAGGGCGTTGCGTACCGGCTCCTGGTGGCCGTGGTTGCAGTGCGGGCCGTGTACATGGCCGTGGTCGTGGTGGTGATCATGGTCATGGTTGCAGTCAGGGCCATGAACGTGGGGTTGTTGGGACATTGCAGGGTTACTCCGGTATGTAATCGTCGGGGATTATCTCACCACTGCGCGAGATGTGCAGGTCCCGATGGATGAGCAACCCGGTCGCCAGTTCGCCCTGCAGGGTGTAATGCAGCGGCTGCTTGCTTCTGAGCAGCTTGGCCAGTGGCTTCAGGTGCTGCCACAGGTTGGTTCGTGCGGTGATCTTGAAAGTGCGCCGTGCATGCCCGCCCACGCTGCGCCATACGCTGGCTTCATCCTGCACCAGTAGCAGGTCATTGAGGCGTATTGCGTACGACACGTTGCGAATGAACAGGCGGCTGTCATTGGGGTTGTCGACCCGCAGGTGCAACACGAACTCCTGTTCCAGCAACCTGGCCTTGACCGTTTCGACCTCGACCAGATGCACTTCGGGCTCGCGCCAGTCCTCACCCCAACTGGCACAGCCCGTCAGCCATGCCAGTAGCGCACCGAGCAGTAGCAGACGGGTGCGCTTGATCATGTTCAGCTCCCTACGTAGCTGGCGCAGCATTTCTTGAATTTGTGCCCGCTGGCGCAGGGGCAGGGGTCGTTGCGCCCGGCCTTCAGCCCGACCATTGGGTCGATGAAATACCAGCGGCCGGCATGCTGGACGAACGCCGAGCGTTCGCGGTGCTGATGATCGCCGTCTTGGTCGTGCCAGCGCGCGGTGAAGGTGACGAAGCTGTGCTCGGGTTGGCCGCCCAGCACTTCTGCGCTCTCCACCTCCAGGCCCAGCCAGGTGCTCTGTGCACTCCAGTCGGCCATGGCAGCACGGTCCAGGCCGGCTTGCTGGGCCGGTAGAGTGGTGGCTACCAGGTAGTCGACAAGGCCCAGCACGTAGGCACTGTAGCGTGAGCGCATCAGGGCCTGGGCATCCGGTGCCGGGGTACCGGCATGGTAATGCCCGCAGCAGGCGTCAAGCAGGTTGCCACTGCCACAAGGGCAGACCGAGACACTCATCATCACCACCAGTACTTGCCGAAGTTTTCAGGGTTGGCCCAGAACCTGGCATTGAGCCAGTCCGGGACCTGCTTATAGTCATGTAGATCATAGGTGAACAGGCTCAAAACCTGTTGGTCACGGCAGAATTTCTCGCTGGCCGACATGGCCAGGGCGAAAAAGTCGGTGTCCTGCCAGCCGCAGGCAGCCAGGTCGGCCAGCACTGCAACCCGGCTGGCATTGAGGTTGCGAATACCGCCTAGCAGCTCCAGGCCGGTGCGCTTGGGCAAGTGTTCCAGGCAGTCCACCAGTACCGCCAGGTCAAAGCGCTTGGCGGCCAGTTCGGCCGGCAGCGGGCCAGGGGCGGCGGTGTCGATGGTGACCTGGGGGTGTGCCTGGGCGAAGGCGTCCAGCGCTGGGAAGCGCGTACCTACCAGCAGCAGCCGTTGTGGAGTGAAGCGCTCGAGCAGGGCTGCCAGGGCCTGTTGCGGGGTGCGTTTGGAGAAACCTTCGGTCATTGCCATTCCTCGTTCAAGTCATCCAAGACTAGCGGGCTGCGGCGTGCGGGCAAAGAGGCATGTGACCGTGTCGTAGCTTATTGCTGGCAGGGTTGGAATGCGCGGTCTTTACTCCCAGAGATCGGCCTTATGCCGATTCCCCCTAGGAGAAGCAATGAAATGAGCATAGTACGCACAGCGTTACCCCTGGTACTGCTCACCAGTGTGTTGACTGGTTGTGCAGGTTTGCAAAAAACCGACTGGCCGAAATGTGCCGCCGTCGGGGGTGTAGGCGGCGCCGCCCTGGGCGCCATCGAAAGCTCCAGCTGGGCTGGCTGGGGTGCGTTGCTGGGCGGTGGCCTGGCGGCGGGCTATTGCTGGGCCCATGGCGATGGCGACGAGGATGGCGACGGCGTGCCAGACAGCCGTGACAAGTGCCCTGGCACCCCGCGTGGTGTGCAGGTCGATGCCAACGGATGCCCGCCTGAGCCGGTTGCGGTGGTCGAAGAAGTGGTGGTGCAGAAGGAAGAAGTCATTGTCATCCGCGACGTGCACTTCGAGTTCGATTCTGCGCGCCTGACGGCCAGTGACAAAGAGCGCCTCAATACCATTGCCACGCGCCTGAAGCAGGAAGCGCCCTCTGCCCGCCTTAGCGTCAGCGGCCATACCGACAGCGTCGGTTCCGACAGCTACAACCAGAAACTGTCCGAGCGACGTGCCCATTCGGTGACCGATTACCTGGTCGAGAGCGGTGTACCGCGCAGCAGCTTCGTTTCGGTGGTCGGCGCGGGTGAAACCCAGCCGGTGGCAGACAACGCCACGGCCGAAGGGCGTGCCATGAACCGTCGTACCGAGATCAAGATCCAGCGGTAAGACGGCGGGCGCCCGTGCCTCGAGCAGTGGCACGGGCGCGTCTTCATGCCGGCCAGCCGTTTGTGGCCAATGACACAGGAGCATTCAGCATGAGTGTGACGTCGAAGGCGGCATTGCCGCTGTTGGTGGCTGCCAGCCTGCTCGCGGGTTGCGCTACGCACAGCGATGGCAGCGCGCCCCTCAATCAAAGGACCTGGCCCATCTGCAGCCTGCTGGGCGGCTTGGTCGGTGGTGGCCTTGGGGCCATCGAGAGTTCTTCCTGGGCTGCCGGTGGCGGCGCCTTGGGCGCCATCGCCGGCGGGCTGATTTGTTACGCCCAGGACGGTGACGAAGATGGTGACGGCATTTTCGACCGGCGCGATCACTGCCCCGAGACCCCGGCCAACACGGCGGTCGATCACATGGGCTGCCCACTGAAACAGTACCCGGCCGCGCCACCTGCCAGTGCACCCGAACCCTCGCCAGAGGTGATCACCCTCGATGACAACGGCGCGGTGATGTTCGCCTTCGACTCCGCCGAACTGACGCCGGCGGCCCAGCAACGCCTGCAAGGCCTGGTGGAGAAGCTCAATTCACCGACGGTGGCCAAGGTTCGTGTGATCGGGCACACCGACAGTGTGGGCTCCGACAGCTACAACCAGGCACTTTCCGAACGCCGCGCCAGTAGCGTTGCCGAGTACCTGATCGGCCAGGGCCTGGAGATGGGCAAGGTCACCAGCCAGGGCCGTGGGGAAAGCGAACCGGTTACCGACAACGAAACCGAGGAGGGCCGCGCGCGCAACCGACGGGTGGAGCTGCACCTCAACTGAGTGGTGCTGGTGCCTGTCTTGGCATTGCCGTTAATGTTGTTCGCACGGTTTGCTCGATCAGGCCACCTCGACATGACAACTCTCTATAGGGGCGTGGTATGAAGTTCATCCTGGGCCTAGGCAAGGTCCTGACGGTCGCTTTCTGGGGGGTGGTGCTGTTCAATCAGCTGATGCCACAACCCTTGCCCTTCAATCTGCTGATCAATGCCGCAGGCATCGTCTTGTTTGGCCTGCACCTGCTTGAAGTGCTGTTTTTCAATCGCAGCCTGCGCGGGCGCAGTCACCGTTGGTTTGACCGTTTGCAAATCCTGTTGACGGGAATCTTCCATGTCATGTCCATTCCCCGTCCGCGGGAGGCGCCGCGGGTGAACTGATCTTGCAGCGCCTCTGATGCTCACTGCGACCCCTTGCCGGAGCGGGCTTGCCCACGAACACCGGCAACGCCGGCGCCATGCACCGTGGCACCGGCTTCGCTGCAGGTTGCACGCAGCGCCTGTCAGATGACCAGTCGCGAACTGGCCACCGCAACCACTGCCAGCCCCAGCAGCAGATTGATCCCCACCATCCGCCGAATGCGCCCCAGCACCGCCGCACCCGTCGGCCAGTCCTCGGCCTGCACCGCTGCCTTCAATTCCGGCAGCAGCAACGCCTGAATGCGCATGAACAAGGCAAACATGGCGATCCCGCCACCGATCATCACGTGCACGTACCGGGGCGCCGTCTCGAAACCGCTGAAGCGCATGTGCAACATGCCGATACCACTTATCGCCAAAATCGCCACCGCCAGCCAGACCCAGCCGAAGAAGCGTCGGAAAACTTCCACCCACAAGCGCAGGCGGGCAGGCCCTTCAAGGGCTGCAACCGTTGCCGGGCGCAGCACCAGCCAGGCGAAGAACATGCCGCCGACCCATACGAGTGCGGCCAGAACATGCAGGGTGTAGGGCAGGGCAAAGGCGAGCATTCGGATCTCCATGCGGCAGAAAGGGCAATAGCGGGGTATGATAGCCGCCCCATGTGAAACACTGAAAATATATCCAGCCCTTCGGGCGCCTGCAGACCATGATCAGCAACGAACTCAAAGCCACTATCCAGGGCGCCTATTCGCGTTTTCTCGAAGCCAAGAGCCTCAAGCCGCGCTATGGCCAGCGCCTGATGATCGCCGAAGTGGCCAAGGTGCTTGGCGACATTGCCTGCGACGATGAAGGCCGCCGCGCTGGCGAGCCTGCCGTGGTGGCCGTGGAAGCGGGCACCGGTACCGGCAAGACGGTAGCCTACAGCCTGGCAGCGATCCCGGCGGCCAAGGCCGCCGGCAAACGCCTGGTGATCGCCACGGCCACCGTGGCCCTGCAGGAACAGATCGTCTTCAAGGACCTGCCCGACCTGATGCGCAGCAGCGGCCTCAACTTCAGTTTCGCCCTGGCCAAGGGCCGTGGCCGCTATCTGTGCCTGTCCAAGCTCGACATCCTGTTGCAGGAAGGCCACGCCCAGTCAGCCACGGCTCAGTTGTTCGAGGAAGAAGGCTTCCGCATCGAAGTCGACGAGCGCAGCCAGAAGCTGTTCAACAGCATGATCGAGAAGCTTGCCGGCAACCGCTGGGACGGTGACCGTGACAGCTGGCCAGAGGCCCTGGAAGACCAGGACTGGGCACGGCTGACCACCGACCACAGCCAGTGCACCGGCCGCCACTGCCCCAACTTCCAGCAGTGCGTGTTTTACAAGGCCCGCGAAGGCATGGGCAAGGTCGATGTGATCGTCACCAACCACGACATGGTCCTGGCCGACCTGGCCCTGGGTGGCGGAGCGGTGTTACCCGACCCGCGCGATACCATGTACGTGTTCGACGAAGGCCATCATCTGCCAGACAAGGCCATCGGCCATTTCGCCCACTATTCGCGGCTGCGTTCCACCGCCGACTGGTTGGAGCAGACCGCCAAGAACCTGACCAAATTGCTGGCCCAGCATCCGCTGCCCGGCGACCTGGGCAAGTACATCGAGCAGGTGCCGGAGCTGGCGCGAGAAGTACGCACCCAGCAGCAGTTCATGTTCACCCTTTGTGAACAGGTGGCTGACTTCCGTCCCAGCGAGGACACCGAAGGCCGTGAGCGCCCGCGTTACCGTTTCGAGGGTGGGGTGGTGCCGGAGCAGATTCGTGAAGTGGGCATCGAACTGAAAAAGGGCTTTGCCCGCCTCAACGATCTGTTCACCCGCCTGGCTGACCTGCTCAAGGAAGGCATGGACGGTGAGGTCAATATCGGCATCGCCAGCCACCAGGCCGAAGAGTGGTATCCGCTGTTTGGCAGCCTGGTCACCCGTGCCCAGGGTAACTGGGAGCTGTGGACGGCCTTCACCGCCGAAGACCCGGAAGACAGCCCGCCCATGGCGCGCTGGCTGACCTTGGCCGAAAGTGGCGCGCTGTTCGACATCGAAGTCAATGCCAGCCCCATCCTCGCCGCCGACATGCTGCGGCGCAGCCTGTGGAGCGTGGCCCACGGCGCGCTGGTGACCTCGGCGACATTGACCGCGCTGGGCAAGTTCGACCGTTTCCGCATGCGTTCGGGGTTGCCGCGCGACGCAGTCACCTGCGTGGTGCCCAGCCCGTTCGTGCATGGCGATGCCGGCCTGTTGCGGGTCCCCGACCTGCAGGCCGACCCACGCGATGCAGCAGCGCACACCGCGGCGATCATCCGCGAACTGCCGAACATCGTCGAAGATGCCCGTGGCGCGCTGGTGTTGTTCTCGTCACGCAAGCAGATGCAGGATGTGTTTGACGGTCTGGACCGTGACTGGCGCAAGCTGGTGCTCATCCAGGGCAACCTTTCAAAGCAGGAAACACTGAACAAGCACAAGGCGCGGGTCGACGATGGCCAGCACAGCGTGCTGTTCGGCCTTGCCAGCTTTGCCGAGGGTGTCGACCTGCCGGGCGCGTATTGCGAGCACGTGGTCATCGCCAAGATTCCCTTTGCTGTGCCCGACGACCCGGTCGAAGCTGCGCTGGCCGAGTGGATCGAGGCACGTGGCGGCAACCCTTTCATGGAAATTGCCGTGCCTGACGCCTCGTTGAAGCTGATCCAGGCCTGCGGCCGCCTTCTGCGTACCGAGCAGGATCGCGGCGTTATCACCTTGCTTGACCGGCGCTTGGTCACGCAGCGCTACGGCAAGGCTATTCTCAATGCGCTGCCGCCGTTCCGGCGGGAAATTTCCTGACCGCCGGAGCACTTGCGCCGGCGCATTGTCCATTACTCGTCTTGGGCCCATCAGGGTCCTGAAGGAGAGCCCCAGCCTTATGATCCGCCGCACCCTGCCCGCCGTATTCGCCTTGTTGTGCAGTTCACCCTTGCTGGCCGGGCAGCAAACGCTGTTCAGCTTCGTGCGCCCGGCTTCGGTGGTCAATGTGGCGACGGTGGATGCCGGCATGCCGCAGTACAACGCGGAACAAACGGCCGAGGGCGAGGTGTTGCGGCGTGTGGTGTTCAACCCGGCCCAGCAGCCGACCCTACGCCTGAGCCCGCAGAGTGGGGTGTGGGACTGGTCCGCTGGGCAGTTCCTGACCTTGCGCCTGCAAAGTGCCATGGACTGGGCATTGACCGTGGATGTCACCGTGCAAGGCAGCGATGGCCGCACCTTGACCAGCCGTATCGACCTGCCCGCGGGGCCCGCGCAAACCGTGCTGGTGCCCCTGACGGCCAGTTCGCCGCTGGACCAGGGCATGCGCGCCGGCCCGCCGATGCCCTGGAACCATGGTGGTCAGCGCCTCCTTTTGACCAGCAGTGCCGGTGCAGTCGACCTCAAGCAGGTGACCTCGGTCAGCCTGAGCATCCCCAGCCCCAAGGTGGCGCAGAGCCTGCTGATCGAGCGTGTCGGTATCCAGGATGACGACCAGGCGTACAGGGCGGCCTACCACGAGCTGATTGATGCTTATGGCCAGTCGACTCGCGGTAACTGGCCCGAGAAGGTATCCAGTGACGAGCAGCTCAAGGCGGCCGATACCCGTGAACAGCAACAGCTCAAGGGCTGGTTGGCAGAGCGCGGCAAGCAGCAGCTGGACGCTTACGGTGGCCTGGTGGGCGGTCCGGCCTTTGCAGCCAAGGGCTTCTTTCGCACTGAAAAGCGTGATGGCCGCTGGTACCTGGTAACGCCGGATGGGCACCCGTTCTATTCCCTGGGTGTGAACGCCGTGGCGGCAGACGGCGGGCGTACGTATGTCGCCGGGCGCGAAGGCATGTTCAAGGCCTTGCCCGCTGAGGGCGATGCACTGGCCGCGTTCTATGGCGAAAGCAACAATGACGATGGCAATGCCTCGTCGCAAGGGCGCAATTTCAAGCAGGGGCGCTGGTTCGACTTCTACGCCGCCAACCTGCAGCGTACCTATGGCAAACCCTGTCCGCCCGCAGTGGAGGGCCAGCCAGCCGATTGCGCGCCGCCGGTGCTGGATGCCGACCGCTGGCAGGCGCATGCGCTTGATCGCCTTCAGGCCTGGGGGTTCAACACTGTTGGCAACTGGAGCGAGCCGACGCTTGGCCAAGCCAGACGCATGCCGTATACCTTGCCGCTGTCGATCGTAGGCGACTACGCCAGCATCAGCACTGGCATGGACTGGTGGGGCCGCATGCCCGACCCGTTCGACCCGCGTTTTGCCATGGCCACCGAACGTGCCGTGGCCATCGCCGCGCGTGATCACCGTGACGACCCTTGGCTCATCGGCTACTTCGCCGATAACGAACTGGCCTGGGCCGCTCCTGGAAGCGACCCCAAGAGCCGTTATGGCCTGGCCTACGGCACCTTGCGCCTGACCACCGACGTGCCAGCCAAACGCGCATTCCTCAAGCAGTTGCGCGACAAGTATCGCAACCAGGAAGGGTTGTCCAAGGCCTGGGGCATCGAACTGACCGCCTGGGAACTCATGGAAGATCCTGGCTTCGAGGCGCCGTTGCCTGACCCGGAGCACCCGGAAATCGAACGGGACTACCAGCACTTCCAGCGGGTATTTGCCGAGACCTACTTCAAGACCATTTCCGATTCGTTGAAGTGGCATGCGCCCAATCACATGCTCCTGGGTGGCCGCTATGCGGTCAGCACACCGGAGGCGGTCAAGGCCTGCGCCGAGTTCTGCGATGTTCTGAGCTTCAACTTCTATACCCTCAAGCCGCAGGACGGCTACGACTTTGCCCGCCTGGCGGAGCTGGACAAGCCGGTGCTGGTGTCCGAGTTCCAGTTCGGCTCGCGTGATCGCGGGCCGTTCTGGCCGGGGCCATTGGAGCTGGCGCGGGAAGAGGATCGCGGCCCGGCCTATGCAAACTTCCTCAAGGCCGCCATGGCGCAGCCGATGATCGTTGGCGCGCACTGGTTCCAGTACCTCGACCAACCGGCCAGCGGTCGCCTGCTCGATGGTGAGAACGGCCACCTCGGGTTGGTGGCGATTACCGATATGCCCTATCCAGGGTTTGTCGATGCCGTGCGCAAAAGCAATCTGCAAACCATGAACCAACTGCGTGCCGAGCTGGAAAAACCGGCCCCCTGAGATCAGGCAGATGCAGTCAACCCAGGTGAGAGCGGCCTTGTGTCGCGACCACTTGGCCCAAGCCTGTTTGCAAAACACCCAACTACTGAAACAATGCACACCTTTTTGGATATGGTCGTACGGAGAGCAGCGGGTGCAGATCCAGGGTCACTATGAGCTGAAGTTCGAAGCTGTGCGCGAAGCTTTTGCCGCACTGTTCGATGATCCCCAGGAGCGTGGCGCCGCGCTGTGCATCCAGGTGGGTGGCGAAACCGTCGTTGACCTGTGGGCCGGCAGTGCCGACAAGGACGGCCAGCAGGCCTGGCACAGCGATACCATCGCCAACCTGTTCTCCTGCACCAAGACCTTTGCGGCCGTTACCGCCCTGCAGCTGGTCGGCGAGGGCAAGCTGGCCCTCGATGCCCCGGTGGCCAACTACTGGCCCGAGTTCGCCCAGGCGGGTAAGCAGTCGATCACCTTGCGTCAGCTACTCAGCCACCGTGCCGGCTTACCGGCCATACGCAAGCTGTTGCCGGCTGAAGCCTTGTATGACTGGCAGTTCATGGTCGATGCCCTGGCAGCCGAGACACCGTGGTGGACGCCAGGCACAGAACACGGCTATGCCGCCATCACCTATGGCTGGCTGATCGGCGAGCTGATTCGCCGTGCCGACGGCCGTGGCCCTGGCGACTCGATCGTGGCCCGCACCGCCCGCCCATTGGGGCTGGATTTCCATGTTGGCCTGGCCGACGAAGAGTTCCACCGCGTGGCGCATATCGCCCGTGGCAAGGGCAATGCTGGAGACAGTGCAGCGCAACGCTTGCTGCAGGTGACCATGCGCGAGCCTGAGGCGCTGTCGACCCGTGCCTTTACCAACCCGCCCGCGATACTGACCAGCACCAACAAACCGGAATGGCGACGCATGCAGCAGCCAGCGGCCAATGGCCATGGCAACGCACGCAGCCTGGCGGGGTTCTATGCCGGGCTGCTGGACGGCAGCCTGCTTGAATCCGAACTGCTCGATGAGCTGACCCGCGAGCATAGCCTTGGCCAGGACCGTACCTTGCTCACCCAGACCCGTTTCGGCCTGGGCTGCATGCTCGACCAGCCCGATGTGGCCAATGCCACCTTTGGTCTCGGCGCCCGCGCCTTTGGCCACCCCGGTGCCGGTGGTTCGGTCGGTTTTGCCGACCCGGAGTACGATGTGGCCTTCGGTTTTGTGGTCAATACCCTCGGCCCTTACGTGCTGATGGACCCACGAGCCCAGAAATTGGTACGCGTCCTTGCCAGTTGCCTTTGATCGGGTAATGCGGGTATTGCCACACCCCTTTGACTATTCTCAATGCCAACGCCTGAAGTTCGTAGGCAAAATATCTTTCTATTTCATGGTGTATCGCTGATGTCTTCACATAAAACCTTAGCACTCGCCCTGTGCCTGACCGCCGTTACCGGCTGCGCCAGCCACTCCCCGGACGGCTCCAAGGAAGGTGGCTCCAGCTGGTGGCCTTTCGGTTCGGACAAGGTTGCCGAGCAGGAAGTGAAGTCAGCCGTCACTGAAAACGTGGCCAAAGCCGATGCCAAATCCGAAAGCTCCAGCCGCTGGTGGTGGCCGTTTGGCGGTGACGACAAGCAAGCCAAGGGGCCGGTGGTACCGAAGATCGATCAGAAGGCCACGCAGGCCTGGCTGGACGAATACGAGCCCAAGCTGCGCGAAGCGATCAAGGACAGCAAGCTGGAGCTGGAGCGTCGTGACAACGTGCTGGCGGTAACCCTGCCGGTGGACAGCTCGTACAATCCTGATCGCCCGAACATGTTGCTGCCCATGTCCCTGGGCCCGATTACCCGCGTTGCCAAGACTGTCGAAGGCGACCCCAAGACTGCCGTGCTGGTACTGGGCCATGCCGACAGCAGCGGCGCCGCCGTTGCCAACCAGAAGCTCAGCCTGGAGCGCGCCGCTTCGGTATCGGCCATCTTCCGCCTCAGCGGCCTGCAGCGTGACCGCCTGACCCTCAAGGGCATGGGTTCGGTGATGCCGCGCGCTGCCAACGACAGCGCCGAGGGGCGCGCCCTGAACCGCCGCGTGGAAATGTTGCTGACCCCGCAAAACACCATGGTCGCGCTGCTGGCCAAATACCAGCAGGCCGCCCCGGCACCCGTCCCGGCCTCGATGGTGGCGGTGCAGGATGCCAAGGCACCAGCCGCTAAGGCCGCTGGCAGCAAACCGGCCGTCAAGGCTGCGGCGAAGAAACCTGTAGCCAAGGCCAAAACGCCTGCGAAGACTGCAGCCAAGAAAAAAGCTGCGCCGGCCAAGCCTGCCGCCAAGAAAGCTGCCGTTGACAAGAAAGTAGCTGCCAACAGCCCTGCGAAGACCAACTGATCGTCAAGGAACCGCAGTAATGACCCAATCCCTGGCCGATATGCGCCGCGACTACACCCGTGATGGCCTGACCGAAGCCCAGGCACCAGGGGAGCCGTTCGCCCTGTTTCACCAGTGGTTCGCCGATGCGGTGAAAACCGAGCAGGTACCGGTAGAAGCCAACGCCATGACCTTGGCCACCGTGGACGGCGAAGGTCGCCCGCATTGCCGTGTATTGCTGTTGAAGGGGCTCGACGAGCAGGGTTTCACCTTCTTCACCAACTATGACAGCGCCAAGGGCCAGCAACTGCAAGCCAACCCCTTTGCGGCAATGACCTTCTTCTGGCCGGCGCTGGAGCGTCAGGTGCGCATCGAGGGCCGGGTGCAGAAGGTCACGGCGCAGGAGTCGGATGCCTACTACCAGGTACGCCCGCTGGGTAGTCGCCTGGGGGCCTGGGCTTCGCCACAGAGCCGCGTGATTGCCGGGCGTGAAGAGCTGGAGGGCCTGGTTAAGGCCACCGAAGCGCGTTTCTCCGACACCCAGCCGCACTGCCCTGAGCATTGGGGGGGATACCGTTTGTTGCCCGAGCGCATCGAGTTCTGGCAGGGGCGGGCAAGCCGCCTGCATGATCGTTTGAACTATCGGCTGGTGGATGGGCAGTGGCTGCGAGAGCGGCTGGCGCCCTGAGCAACTGGGGCCGCCAAGCGGCCCCAGCCATTGATCAAGCTACCCCGGATAACCTGCCGCCTCGCGCTCCAACCACCCCGCCAGTTGCTTACGCCCCACCTTCTCCTGGCGCGCCTGCGCCAACCTTTCCAGCATGAACGCGCGTTTTTCAGGATCGGCCCCTGCCAGCGACAACGCCAGGTCGCGGTCCATCCAGCGGCGCATGCGCACATACAACCACCAGTGGAAATACAGTCCCGCAACGGTGGTGACCACGACGATGAAGTAATCCATGGCTATTCTTGGTCTCACTTGAAAGGCCTTCGACACAGCCCGGCAGGCTGTACCCCGGCTGAATGAAAACAATTTTATTACGTTTGTACCGTGACAGCCGTCAATGTGCAGCGTCTAATGAGCACCTGACTTATGGAGACTTTACCCATGCGTAAATCCGCTTTGCTGGTGGCGACCTTTACCACCATGTCGCTGCTGCTGGGGGGCTGTGCCTCGAGCCTGACCGGTGACAGCTACTCTCGTGACGAAGCCCGCCGCGTGCAAACCGTGCGTATGGGTACCATCGAATCCCTGCGTCCGGTCAAGATCGAGGGCACCAAGACCCCGATTGGCGGCGGTGCCGGTGCCATCGTGGGTGGTGTAGCCGGCAGCGCCGTGGGCGGTGGCCGTGGCAGCATCGTGGCTGCCGTGATCGGTGCCGTGGCCGGTGGCTTGGCGGGTTCCGCAGCAGAAGAAGGCCTGACCCGTACCCAAGGTGTCGAAATTACCGTTCGTGAAGATGATGGCAGCATGCGCGCCTATGTACAGGCCGTGCAGGAGAACGAAGTCTTCCGCGTTGGCGAGCGCGTGCGCATCATGACAGTTGACGGTACCAGCCGCGTTTCGCACTGACCGTAGCGCAGTAAAACAAAACCCCGACATGGCTGCTGCCAGTCGGGGGTTTTTCATGCTTCAGCCAAGTCAGGCAACGCTGGTTTTGCGGCTGGCCATTGCGGTGACGGCGTAGCCGATCACCGCGGCAAAGAACGAACCAGTAAGAATACCCATGCGGTCCATGCCTGCATACTCACTGCTACCCGGGGCGAAGGCGAGCGAGCCTACGAACAGGCTCATGGTGAAGCCAATGCCGCAGAGTATCGCCACCCCCAGAATTTGCCCCCAACCAGCACCCGCAGGCAGCGCGGCCAGGCGCAGCTTGACCGCCACCCAGGTCAGGCCGAAAACCCCCACGGTCTTGCCCAGCAACAGGCCGACCGTGATGCCCATCGGCACGGGGTGGGTGAAGCTGTCTACGGTCATGCCTGCCAGCGAAACGCCGGCATTGGCGAAGGCGAAAATTGGCAGGATGGCATAGGCCACCCAAGGGTGCAGGGCGTGTTCCAGCGCCAAAAGAGGTGACGATTCAGCATTGCGTGTACGCAGCGGGATGCAAAGGGCCAGGGCGACACCGGCCAGAGTGGCGTGCACGCCACTTTTGAGCACGCAGACCCACAGGATCAGGCCAACGATCATGTAGGGCCCGAGCTTGACGACGCCAAGCCGGTTCATCGCCACTAGCACCACCAGACAGGCCGCAGCCAGCAGCAGCGACACACTCGACAGGGTGCCGGAGTAGAACAGGGCGATGACAATGATCGCACCCAGGTCGTCGATGATCGCCAGGGTCATCAGGAACAACTTCAGTGACACCGGTACGCGCTTGCCGAGCAGGGCCAGGACGCCGAGGGCGAAGGCGATGTCGGTGGCGGTAGGGATCGCCCAGCCTGCCACGGCTGCAGGGTTGTCACGGTTGATGAACCAGTAGATCAGCGCTGGCACCACCATGCCGCCCACGGCTGCGGTGGCAGGCAGGATCACTTGTGAGGGCTTGGACAGGTGACCGTCGACCACCTCGCGTTTGACCTCCAGGCCGATGAGCAGGAAGAACAGGGCCATCAGGCCGTCGTTGATCCACAGTAGCAATGGCTTGGCGATGTTCAGCGCGCCGACCTGGACGGCGACGGGTACGTCGAGCAAGCCGCCGTACAGGTAGGACAGTGGCGAGTTGTTGATGATCAGGGCCAGAACGGCGGCGGCGATGAGCAGCAGGCCGCTGGCAGCTTCGAGCTGGAAGAAACGGGTAAACAGGCTACGCACGGGCTGTAGGCCCTCCATGAGCAGTTTACGAAGGGTGCGGGCGTACACCCTAGCCTGTAGAGATATGCTTTCAAACAAAAGACATATTCGTTTTTGTTATATGTTGTTGCTGACAGGCCTGGGGCAAGCCTAGATGGATTTGGGGAAGGATGGGGGGAAGTCTGGAGTAGGTGCTGGAATAGCTGGAGTAGGTGCTGGAATAGACTGATGCCGGACCGGGCCCTTTCGCGGGTAAACCCGCTCCTACAGGGGACCATTGTTCCGTGTAGGAGCGGGTTTACCCGCGAAGAGGCCCTGTCAGTCGCTAAAGAGTCAGAGGCCGAGCATATCCCGCGCCACCGCCTCTGCGATGCGAATGCCATCCACACCAGCTGACAGGATCCCGCCCGCGTACCCGGCCCCTTCACCCGCCGGGAACAGCCCTTTGAGGTTCAGGCTCTGGTAGTCCTCACCCCGGGTAATCCGCAGTGGCGACGAGGTACGCGTCTCGATCCCGGTCAACACCGCATCATGCAGGTTATAGCCCTTGATCTGCCGGTCGAACGCCGGCAGTGCCTCACGGATCGCCTCGATGGCGAAGTCCGGCAGGCTCGGCGCCAGGTCACCCAAGGTCACGCCCGGCTTGTAGGACGGCTCGACACTGCCCAGTGCGGTCGAGGGCCGGCCGGCGACAAAATCACCCACCAGCTGTGCCGGGGCCTGGTAGTTGCTGCCGCCCATTACATAGGCGTGCGCCTCCAGGCGCTCCTGCAGTTCGATACCGGCCAACGGGCCACCCGGGTAGTCGCGCTCGGGGTCGATGCCGACGACGATGCCGGAGTTGGCGTTGCGCTCGTTACGCGAATACTGGCTCATGCCGTTGGTGACGACTCGCCCTGGCTCGCTGGTGGCCGCGACCACGGTGCCACCCGGACACATGCAGAAGCTGTATACCGAGCGGCCATTCTTGGCGTGGTAAACCAGCTTGTAGTCGGCGGCACCCAGTTTCGGGTGGCCGGCGTACTTGCCCAGACGTGCCTTGTCGATCAGCGTTTGCGGGTGCTCGATACGGAAGCCCACCGAGAACGGTTTGGCTTCCATGTAGACACCTTTGGCGTGCAGCATGCGGAAGGTGTCGCGGGCGCTGTGGCCCAGGGCCAATACCACATGGCGCGAGTGCAACTGCTCGCCGCTTTCAAGCACTACACCGGTCAGTTGGCCATCTTCGATCAACAGGTCGGTGACCTTCTCCTGGAAGCGCACTTCGGCCCCCAGGGCGATCATGTCCTGGCGCATCTGTTCGACCATGCCGGTGAGGCGGAAGGTGCCGATGTGCGGCTTGTTGATGTACAGGATTTCGTCTGGCGCACCGGCCTTGACGAATTCTTCCAGCACTTTGCGGCCGTGGTGTTGCGGGTCCTTGATCTGGCTATACAGCTTGCCGTCCGAGAAGGTACCGGCGCCGCCTTCACCGAACTGCACGTTGGACTCGGGGTTGAGCACGCTCTTGCGCCACAGGCCCCAGGTGTCCTTGGTGCGCTGGCGCACTTCCTTGCCACGTTCGAGGATGATCGGCTTGAAGCCCATTTGTGCCAGCAACAGACCGGCAAAGATGCCGCACGGGCCGAAACCGACCACGATCGGGCGCTCCTGCAGGCCTGCTGGGGCCTGGCCGACGAACTTGTAGGTGACGTCTGGGGCTGGGCCGATGTTGCGATCATCGGCGAACTTGCTGAGCAGCTCGGCCTCGTTGCTGGCTTCCAGGTCGATGGTGTAGATGAACAGCAGTTCGCTGTTCTTCTTGCGCGCATCGTAGCTGCGCTTGAACAGGTTGAAGCTGAGCAGTTGCTCGTCGCGGATGCCCAGGCGCTGGACGATGGCTTCGCGTAGCGCTTCGTCGGGATGGTCCAGGGGCAGCTTCAGTTCGGTGATTCGTAGCATGGCAGGGTCCAGTATCCCGGCCATGGGCGGCCGGCGGCTTTACACAAACCGCCAAGTATAAGCTGTTAGCCGCCCCGACTGGCAGGATAAAAGCGCCCGGCGATCAGTTGTCGCGCGCACCACCGTAGTAACCGCAGCCGCGCAGGGTCTGGCCGTCGATGCGCAGTTCGGCGCGCAGGTGGTGGATGGCGCCGGTGGCGCTGTCGACGCAGCGTTGCGGGGCGACCCACAGTTCCACGTGCTGGCCGTTGGCTTCGCTGGTCAGGGTCAGGCCGCCGCCGGGCACTTCTTCTTCGAGAAATGGCAGTGGCAGCGGGTCTTTGCCGATGCGGTTGAGCACCATGCCCTTGCCGCTGGCCTTGATGTCCCAGTCCGGTTCATGGCCATTGGCGCGCAGGGTCAGCTGCTTGAAGTTGGGGTCGTCGCAAGCGCGGGTGGAGGGTTCCAGGCGGTACAGGCGGCTGACTTCCAGCTGGCCGTCGTTGTCGGCCTGCTTGGCGCCCGTGAGGCGACCGCGCACGTCGGCGAACAACTTGGCATTGGCGTCCTTGGCCAGGTTGGCGGACTCCTGCAGGATGCCGGTGCCGGCGACGTCGTTGATCACGAAGCGGCGTGCTTCGCTGCAGGGCTTGAACAACAGGCGGCCGCCGTTGGCGCTCAGTTCGCCCTGCATGCGTGTGGTGCCGATGTTCGGGTCACGGGGCTGCTCGGCCAGTAGCTGGCAGCCAGCGAACAGCGGCAGCAGGGCACTGAGCAGCAGGGTAGGGGTGAGGCGCATGGGGCGGGCTCCGGGGAATCTTTGCCAAAGAGCTGGCCACGATACACGTCCTGCGGGCAGAAAAAAGGGCCCGAAGGCCCTTTTTCATTCAACCCCCCAGGTAGGCATCGCGCACCTTCGGGTCGGTCAGCAGTGCCTCACCGGTGCCCTGCATCACCACCCGACCGTTCTCCAGCACATACGCCCGGTCAGCGATCTTCAGCGCCTGGTTGGCGTTCTGCTCCACCAGGAACACCGTCACGCCATCGCGGCGCAGCTGTTCGATGATGTCGAAGATCTGCTGGATGATGATCGGCGCCAGGCCCAGCGAAGGCTCGTCGAGCAGCAGCAGCTTGGGCTTGCTCATCAGCGCCCGGCCGATGGCCAGCATCTGCTGCTCGCCACCGGACATGGTGCCGCCGCGCTGGATGTAACGCTCTTTCAGGCGCGGGAACAGTTGCAGGACCTTGTCCAGTTGCTCCTGATAGTCGCCCTTGTCGGTGAAGAAACCGCCCATGGCCAGGTTTTCCTCGACCGTCAGGCGAGCGAACACGCGACGGCCTTCCGGCACTACCGCGATGCTTTTGCGCATGATGTGCGAGGAGGGCTGGCCGACCAGCTCTTCACCCAGGTACTTGATGCTGCCGCTGTGCGCCTGCGGCGAGCCGCACAGGGTCATCAGCAAGGTCGACTTGCCGGCACCGTTGGCGCCGATCAGGGTGACGATCTCGCCCTGGTTGATCTCCACGTTGACGCTGTGCAGCGCCTGGATCTTGCCGTAGAAAGTGGAAACGTTTTCGAACTTCAGCATTTACGCTTCCCCCAGGTAGGCTTTGATCACGTCAGGGTTGTCGCGGATCTCCTCCGGCGTGCCATGGGCCAGGGGGGTACCCTGGTTGATCACCACGATATGGTCGGAAATGCTCATCACCAGCTTCATGTCGTGCTCGATCAGCAGCACGGTGACGTTGTGCGACTCACGCAGGTAGGCGATCAGAGCCTTGAGGTCTTCGGTTTCCTTCGGGTTCAGGCCGGCTGCCGGTTCATCGAGCATGATGATGCGTGGCTGGGTCATCATGCAGCGGGCGATTTCGAGGCGGCGTTGCTGCCCGTAGGCGAGGGTGCCGGCCGTACGGTTGGCGAACTCGGTCAGGTTGACCTTCTCCAGCCAGTACTGCGCGCGTTCCATGGCCTCCTTCTCGCTGCGGCGGAAGCTCGGTGTCTTGAACAGGCCGGCGAAGAAGTTGGTGTTGAGGTGGCGGTGCTGGGCGATCAGCAGGTTTTCCAGTGCGGTCATTTCCTTGAACAGCCGCACGTTCTGGAAGGTCCGCACCACGCCCTTGCGGGCGATCTGGTGGCCGGCCAGGCCCTGAATCGGCTGGCCATCGAGCAGGATGGTACCGCCGCTGGGCTTGTAGAAGCCGGTCAGGCAGTTGAACACGGTGGTCTTGCCGGCGCCGTTCGGGCCGATCAACGCCACCACCTGTTTTTCCTTGACGGTCAGGGCCACGCCGTTGACCGCCAACAAGCCGCCGAAGCGCATGCTCAGGCCGCTGACTTGCAGAATTTCGCGGCTCATCGACGCAGCTCCATGTGTGGACGTTGCATAGGCAGCAGGCCTTGCGGACGCCAGATCATCATCAACACCATCAGCGCACCGAACATCAGCATGCGGTATTCGCTGAACTCACGCATCAGCTCAGGCAGCAGGATCATCACGATGGCCGCGAGAATCACGCCCAGTTGTGAGCCCATGCCACCCAGCACGACGATGGCGAGGATGATCGCCGACTCGATGAAGGTGAACGACTCCGGCGTCACCAGGCCTTGGCGCGCGGCGAAGAAGCTGCCGGCGAAACCGGCAAAGCAGGCACCCAGGGTGAATGCCGAGAGCTTGATCACGGTCGGGTTCAGGCCCAGTGCACGGCAGGCGATCTCGTCTTCACGCAGGGCTTCCCAGGCACGGCCGATCGGCATGCGCAGCAGGCGGTTGATCACGAACAACGCCAGCAGGGCCAGCAGCAGGGCCACCAGGTACAGGAAGATGACCTTGTTGATCGAGTTGTATTGCAGCCCGAAGAACTCGTGGAAGGTCTGCATGCCCTCGGCCGCACGGCGTTCGAAGGTCAGGCCGAAGAACTCCGGCTTGGGGATGTTGCTGATGCCGTTGGGGCCGCCGGTCCAATCGGTGAGGTTACGCAGGAACAGGCGGATGATCTCACCGAAACCGAGGGTCACGATCGCCAGGTAGTCACCACGCAGGCGCAGCACCGGGAAGCCGAGCAGGAAGCCGAATGTGGCAGCCATCAGGCCGGCAATCGGCAGGCACACCCAGAAGCTCCAGCCCAGGTAATGCGAGAGCATGGCGTAGCTGTAGGCACCGACGGCATAGAAGCCCACGTAGCCGAGGTCGAGCAGGCCCGCCAGGCCGACCACGATGTTCAGGCCCAGGCCCAGCAACACGTAGATCAGGATCAGCGTGGCGATGTCGACCGCACCGCGGGAGCCGAAGAACGGCCATACCAGTGCCATCACGATCAACCCGATGATGACATAGCGCTGGGTCTTGGGCAGGGTGAGGTAGTTGCTGACTGCCGGGGGGATCAGCTTGCGATCCGATCGGCGGCCCATCACCGAACTCCACTGCTTGTCGAACAGCACGCGCAGGAACATCAGCACCGAACAGACGGCGATGATGCTGATGGTGAACGAGCCCTGGCTGTGCACGACCAGGCTGATGCCATCGATGCTCAGTTTCAGGCCCAGTACTGGGAAGGCCACGGCCCAGACCAGCAAGGCGCTGAAGAACGCCTGTTTGAGATTTCTGTTCATACTTTTTCAACCTCCGGGCGGCCCAGGATGCCGGTCGGCCGGAATAGCAGGACAAGAACCAACAAGCCGAATGCCACCACGTCCTTGTACTGGTCGCCGAAGATATCGGCACCGAACGCTTCGGCCACGCCCAGCACCAGCCCGCCGAGCATGGCGCCCGGGATGCTGCCGATGCCACCCAGTACCGCCGCGGTGAAAGCCTTCAGGCCCACCAGGAAACCGGCGTTGGGGTTGATCACCCCGTACTGCATGCTCAGCAGCACGGCCGCCACGGCAGCCAGGGCGGCACCGATGACGAAGGTGAGGGCGATGATGTTGTTGGTGTTGATGCCCAGCAGGTTGGCCATCTTGATGTCCTCGGCACAGGCGCGGCAGGCGCGGCCCAGGCGGGAACGAGAGATGAACAGGGTGAGCAGGGTCATGGCCACCAGGGTGACGACGAACACCAGGATTTGCATGTAGCTGATCAGTACTTCTTCAGCACCGCCTGGTCCGAAGGAGAAACTCCCGGGGATCAGGTTGGGGATGGACTTGTCCTTGGAGTCCTGCGAAAGCAAGACCGTGTTCTGCAGGAAAATCGACATGCCGATGGCGGAAATCAGCGGGATCAGACGGTTGCTGTTGCGCAGGGGGCGGTAGGCAACCCGTTCGATGCTGTAGCCATAGGCACTGGTGACGAAGATCGTCGCGACGAAGGCGACGGTCATCAGGATCGGCAGCGAATGGATACCCATCATGGCCAGGCCCGCCAGGGCAATGAAGGCCACGTAGGAACCGATCATGTACACCTCGCCGTGGGCGAAGTTGATCATGCCAATGATGCCGTACACCATCGTGTAGCCGATGGCGATCAAGGCATAGGTGCTGCCGATGGTCAATCCATTAACCAGTTGTTGGAAGAAATGGTAGATCTCAGGCATTACAGCGCTCCTAAAAACCTGATTTGCATTTCACTGGCAGGGGTACGGCCAGGAAACCGCGGGTGACGGTTTTAAGATTTTCAGGTGAGCCTGCCCCCGGATCGCGGGGATCGGGCCCATGAACCTCATAAAACGAAGCCCACTGCTCGCACAGTGGGCTCGTAGGTCAGCTATTAGTCACGCAGTTACTGAGGGGAGACTTCGGTCTTCGGCTTGCCGAAGTGCCATTCGTAGACCACGAACTTGAAGTCTTTCAGGTCGCCTTTGTCGTCGAACGACAGGTCGCCGGTCGGGGTCTTGAAGGTGCCTTCGTGGATGGCCTTGGCCACCTTGTCGGTATCATCGGAACCGGCTTTCCTGATGCCTTGAGCGATCAGCTCGACAGCCGAGTAGGCAGGGAATACGAACGGGCCACTTGGGTCCTTGCCGTCAGCCTTGATGGCGTCGACGATCTTCTTGTTCGCCGGGTCTGCGTCGAACGACTTCGGCAGGGTGACCAGCAGGCCTTCGGAGGCGTTCTGGGCGATCTGCGAAATGGAGTCGTTACCCACGCCTTCCGGACCCATGAACTTGGCTTTCAGGCCTTTTTCCTGAGCCTGGCGCAGGATCAGGCCCAGCTCTGGGTGATAGCCGCCGTAGTAGACGAAGTCGACGTTGTTCTGCTTGAGCTTCTGGATGATCGAGGAGAAGTCCTTGTCACCCGCGTTCAGGCCTTCGAACACGGCAACCTTGGTGCCTTTGCTTTCCAGGGTCTGCTTGACGGCGGTGGCGATGCCTTCACCGTACTGCTGCTTGTCGTGCAGGACGGCAACGACCTTCGGCTTGACGTGGTCGGCGATGTAGTTGCCGGCGGCCGGGCCCTGGGCGCTGTCCAGGCCGATGGTGCGGAAGATCAGCTTGTAGCCACGGGCGGTGATTTCCGGCGAGGTGGCGGCCGGGGTGATCATGATCACGCCTTCGTCCTCGTAGATGTCGGACGCTGGCTGGGTGGAGCTGGAGCACAGGTGGCCGACCACGAACTTGACGCCGTCGTTGACCACTTTGTTGGCGACTGCCACGGCCTGTTTAGGGTCGCAGGCGTCGTCGTATTCCTTGGCTTCGAGCATCTTGCCATCCACGCCGCCCGCGGCGTTGATATCCTTGATGGCTTGCTTGGCGCCGATGAACTGCATGTCGCCGTACTGGGTCACAGGACCCGTCTTGGGACCGGCGATGCCGATCTTGATGGTATCGGCGGCAAACGAATGGCTGGCTACCCCGGCCAGTACCATTGCGGCGAACAGCTTGGAAATCTTGATCATAGTGCTCCACTCATTCTGTTGTAATTCTTATAGTCCTGGCGGCCAGGGCTACAGACCGGGCGGGATTTGCGGCGTGGCCATGCCAACGCGCTAGCCCACCTTCCCCCGGAACATGTCCCGGAACTGTACCGGTACAGTGTAGAGCGCTGTTCGAGCGCTTGAAAAGCGGTCGAAAAGTGCGTCTTTCCTGCGTTGTCGCTTGATCGACAGAAAGATACAGAAAGGCGCCATCAAACTGCCTGCATCTGCGATCCCGCCCCACAACTTCGGGGTCAATCGACCAAATTACATATTTGAAACCGGGTTTTTCTGCAAAAATGCCGGCCTTTTTTATTGACCGATTTTTTGCGGATACCACCCATGACTGATCAAACAAGCACCCTCTATGCCAAATTGCTTGGCGAGACGGCAATCATCGAGTGGAAAGCGCTGGAGCGTTTTTGGGCCAAGGGTGACCTGATTTGGGTCGACCCCAGCCTTGACCTGATCGCCGTTGCCGAGGCGATGGCCGAGAATCGCAGCGAGATCTTCGCCAAGTGGCGTAGTGATGGCACTGTTGGGCCGGTGTCGGCCGAGCAGGCATTGGACCTGCAAAGCCGCGACCCAGAGATCTGGGCGGTGGTGGTTTCGCCGTTCATCGTGATACAGGTGAAGGGCCAGGAGGAAGCGTGATCTTTTATGGTGCGCAAAAATACGCATCAGCTCCGTTTTGGTGCTTGAAAGCGATCAAGGCGGGTAGAGGGAAGTAACAATTCGGCGTGGCGGTAACAGTTTACGGGATGCGTAATGTGGCCACCGTTCTGCCAGTCGCCACCGGGACCGTCGCCAGCCTGGGAAATGTTCGAATCAGTCAGGAGTTTATCGATGAGCACTGCACTACCTTCGCTTGGTTTCGCCGGCATCGGCCTGATGGGCCTGCCCATGTGCCGCCGCCTGCTGGCAGCGGGTTATCCGCTGACGGTATGGAACCGCAGCCCGGACAAGTGCGCCGCACTGGTCGCTGCTGGCGCGCGCCTGGCCAGCAGCCCGGCCGAATTGTGCCGTGACAGCGACATGGTGCTACTGTGCCTGGCCGACACGGCGGTGGTGCGTGAAGTGGTGTTCGGCGAGCAAGGCATTGCCCAGGGCGGGCGCAGCGGCCAGTTGCTGATCGATTTCTCTAGCCTGGAACCCACCGCCACCCGTGAAATGGCTGCCGAACTGGCAGCACTGTGTGGCATGGCCTGGCTGGATGCACCTGTCTCTGGCGGTACGCCCGGTGCCGAAGCGGGCACGCTGGCGATCATGGTGGGCGGTGAAGCGGCCGATCTGCAGCGTGCACGCCCGGTGCTGCAGGTGCTTGGTCAGCGCGTGACGCATATGGGCGCGGTAGGCACGGGGCAGGTGACCAAGGCTTGCAACCAGATGATCGTAGCGTGCAATGCCCTGGTAATTGCAGAAGTGGTGGCACTGGCCGAACAGTCGGGCGTGGACGCGACGCTGATCGCTGAGGCGCTGGCGGGTGGCTTTGCCGATTCCAAGCCATTGCAGATTCTTGCACCGCAAATGGCCGAGAGCCGCTTCGAGCCAATCAAGTGGCACGTACGCACGCTGCTCAAGGACCTCGATGGCGCGGTCAAGTTTTCCCGCGAGCAAGGCTCTGCGACGCCGCTCAGTGGCCTTGCCGCGCAACTGATGCGCTTGCACGGTAGCCAGGGTTACCTGCAAAAAGATCCGGCGACCCTGGTAGAGCTGTATCGCAACAAGGTGTGATCCGGCCGTTCTGGCGCTGCAACCGCTCCAGCAGTGGGCGCAACTCGGCCAGCGGTACGGGGCGCCCCAACAGGTAGCCCTGCAGGTAGTCGCAGCCATGGCTTTCGAGGAACACCTGCTGTTCGGCGGTTTCCACGCCCTCGCTGACTACCCGCAGGTGCAGGGTATGCGCCATGGCGATGATCGCCTGGACAATTTCCCGGTCTTTCTGGCTGCCCGGTACATCCTGCAGGAAGGTGCGGTCGATCTTCAGCACATCCAGCGGCAGGCGCTTGAGGTAAGCCAGTGACGAGTAGCCGGTACCAAAATCATCGATCGAAAGTGCCACCCCCAAAGCCCTGACGCGTTTGAGCAGGCTGACCGTGCGCTGGATATCGCCCACCAGGGCGTTCTCGGTCACCTCCAGCTCCAGGTGGCGCGGCGCAAGGGCGGCGTGGAACAGCGCCTTTTCTACTTCCTTAGGCAGTTCGTCGTGGCTGAGGGTGACTGCCGAGCAATTGACCGTGACCTGGACCTCGCCGTAGCCGTGGCGCTGAAAGTGGGCCAGGTCGGCACAGGCATGGCGCAGCACCCACAGGTCAAGGTCGATGATCAGGCCGTTGGCTTCGGCAATGCCGACAAAACGGTCGGGCCCGAGCAGGCCGTGTTGAGGATGCTGCCAGCGTACTAGCGCTTCCAGTTTGGCCACTTGCCCGCTGCGCAGGTCGAAGATCGGCTGGTAGTGCACACACAGCCCGCGCTCTTCGAGCAGCGCCAGGCGCAGCTCTTCTTCCAGTTGCAAGGCGATCGACGCGCGAGCCTTCAGGCTGTCATTGAAGAAATTCAGGCTGTTGCGCCCGTTGTCCTTGGATTGGTAGAGGGCCAGGTCGGCATGCTTGAGCAGCTCTTCGGCTGTGCTGCCATCGTCCGGGAAGATACTTATACCAATGCTGGTGGTCATGACCATGCGCCGCCCGCCCAGGTCGATGGGCTCTTTCATCCGTTGCATGATGCGCTGGGCCAGGTGGCGGGCTTCGTCGCGGCTGTTCAGGCTGGTGACCACACAGAACTCGTCGCCACCAAAGCGCGCAACCAGGTCGTGGTTGCGGGTAGCGGCCTTGATGTGGTTGGCGATCACCTTGAGCAGCTCGTCACCGGCATCGTGGCCAAGGCTGTCGTTGATACGCTTGAAATGGTCGATGTCGAGGAACATGACGGCCAGGCGGTTTTCGCTGGCCTGATGTTCGACCAGGCGCTCGGCGAATACCTGGTTGAATCCACGGCGGTTGAGCAGGTTGGTCAGGGCATCATAGTGCGCCGCCTGCTGCAGTGAAGCGCGGGCCTGGTCCAGTTGGCTGAGCAGTACGCTGACCCGGCGCAGGTCGTGCTCCTTGCTTTGCAGTTTCTTGTCGGCCAGTGCGGCGCTGATGCTGGCGCCACTGATCAGCAGGGTGATGAAGCCGATGCCCAGTCCCAGTTGCAGGCTGTTGTCGCCCGACGGCAGGCGCAGTGCGGTATCGGCAGGGATGACCAAGGTCATGGCCGACATCGCGGTGAAATGAGTGGCGACGATGCCGCCGGCCATCAGCAGGCTGGCGCCGTACTTCATGGCCTGGTACAGGGTGCCGCTGCCATTGCGCAAGTAGCGGGCCAGGTACAGCGCGGTCAGGGCAGTGAGCAGGGCAATGGCGGCAGAGGCAAGTAGCAAGCCGGTTTGGTAGTACTGGCGGGCACCCGTTTCCATCGCGGCCATGCCGACAAAATGCATGAGGATGATGCCCAGGCCGATCAGCCCTGCGCTCGGCACGAAATGGTGCGCGCGCATGTTGCTGCGTTCGAGGCTGTGCATGGCCAACCAGGCCACGCCCAGTGCGATGAGCAGTGAAAGAATGGTCAGGGATACGTCGTAGTGCACGTCCACCGGGGCCCGAAAGGCCAGCATGCTGATGAAGTGCATGGCCCATATGCCGCCTGCCAGGCAGCAGGCTCCAAGCATGTTCCATTGCCGGTGGGCGGTGGGGTCGTCGCTGTGGGACTGACGCTCGGCCATGTCGAGCGTGGCGAAACAGGCTGCGCAAGCAACGAAATAGGCGAGCAGAACCAAGAGCGGTTCATGACGGCAGTCGATGACGATGCGCCCGGTTGCGGGAAGATCGGCGAACAGTTGCAGCCCCAGCCATTCCATGGAATGCCTCTTGATCGAGTTTTCACTCGTCTGCGCTACAACCCTGTGCAGACTGTCCAGAGGCAGTATAGGAAGGAGTACTTAAGCCTTCCTGACTAATGGCACAATGATTTCTACGATTTGGTTATTTCTGTAATCGCAGTCAGGAATATTGCTTGCCCTGCCGGAGCGGGCGTGCCCGCGAAGCATCCAACAGGGCGGATGCTTCGCGGGCATGCCCGCTACCACCAGGGCAGCGGTGCCTGATTTGTCTTAGCCAGCCACCAGCACGCGAATGGCTTCCAGGCGCAGGGCGGCCTTCTCCAGCATTGCCAGGCCATCTTCGCGCCGCTTGCGCAGGGCGTCGATTTCGCTGTCACGCACACTTGGGTTGACCGCTTGCAATGCCACCAGGCGCGCCAGCTCTTCGTCGGCCTCGGCTGTCAGGCGGCGCTGGGCTTCGGCCACGCGCTCGTTGTGGGCCGGCAGGATCTTCTCCTCGCCGCCACTGATACGCTTGGCCAGCACATCGCGCTGGGCCTGGACGAACTTGTTGGCGCTGGCGCGCGGTACGCTCTCGAGCTGGTCGTTGAGGGTTTCGAAGGCCACGCGTGACGCCAGGTCGTTGCCATTGGCATCGAGCAGGCAGCGCAGTGCCGCCGGCGGCAGGTAGCGGCCCAGTTGCAGGCTGCGGGGTGCCACCACCTCGCTGACGAACAGCAGTTCAAGCAGGACAGTGCCTGGTTTGAGCGCTTTGTTCTTGATCAACGCCACGGCGGTGTTGCCCATCGAACCTGACAGCACCAGATCCATACCACCCTGCACCATCGGGTGCTCCCAGGTGAGGAACTGCATGTCCTCGCGTGACAGCGCCTGGCCACGGTCGTAGGTGATGGTCACGCCTTCATCGTCGCCCAGCGGGAAGCTGGCATCGAGCATCTTCTCGCTCGGCTTGAGGATCAGTGCGTTCTCGGAATGGTCTTCGCTGTCGATGCCGAAGGCGTCGAACAGGGTTTCCATGTAGATCGGCAGGGCGAACTGGTCGTCCTGTTCGAGAATGGCCTCGACCAGCGCCTGACCTTCGCCGGCGCCGCCGGAATTGAGCTCCAGCAGGCGGTCACGGCCAGTGTGCAGTTCGGCTTCCAGGCGCTCGCGCTCGCTGCGGGCGTCGGCCACCAGGGTATCCCAGGCCTTGTGTTCGCCGGTTTCTAGCAGCGGCAGCAGGCGTGGGCCGAACTGGTGCTGCAGGGCATTGCCGGTGGGGCAGGTGTTGAGGAAGGCGTTGAGCCCTTCGTGGTACCACTGGAACAGGCGCTCTTGCGGGCTGTCCTGCAGGTACGGGATGTGCAACTGGATAGTGTGCTTCTGGCCGATCCGGTCAAGGCGGCCGATGCGCTGTTCGAGCAGGTCGGGGTGCGCTGGCAGGTCGAACATCACCAGGTGATGAGCGAACTGGAAGTTGCGGCCTTCGCTGCCGATTTCCGAGCAGATCAGCACCTGGGCGCCAAACTCTTCATCGGCAAAGTAGGCAGCGGCGCGGTCGCGCTCGAGGATGCTCATGCCTTCATGGAACACCGAGGCCGGGATGCCGGAGCGCACGCGCAGGGCGTCCTCCAGGTCCATGGCGGTTTCGGCGTGGGCGCAGATCACCAGCACTTTGGTGCGCTTGAGCATCTTCAGGGTGTCGATCAGCCAGTCGACACGTGGGTCGAAACGCCACCAGCGCTCGTCATCGGCCACTTCACCCTGGGCCTGGAAGGCAACTTCCGGGTACAGCTCGGCGTGCTCGCCGGCTGGCAGGTCGCGGTATTGCTCGGGCGTGGGCAGCGGGTAGGGGTGCAACTGGCGCTCGGGGAAGCCCTGGATCGCCGCACGGGTGTTACGGAACAGCACGCGGCCGGTGCCGTGGCGATCCAGCAGCTCGCGAATCAGCCGCGCGCTGGCCTGGGTGTCGCCGTCGCTGACTGCAGCCAGCAGGGCTTCGCCTTCGGCACCCAGGAAGCCCAGGATGGTGGCGTGGGCCTTGGGTGACAGACGGCCCTCGTCGAGCAGTTCCTGCACCGCCTCGGCTACCGGGCGGTAGTGTTCGCTCTCGGCGCGGAAAGCGGCCAAGTCATGGAAACGGTTGGGGTCGAGCAGGCGCAGGCGGGCGAAGTGGCTGTCCTGGCCAAGCTGCTCGGGGGTGGCGGTCAGCAACAGTACACCCGGAATCACTTGGGCCAGTTGCTCGACCAGGCCGTATTCGGCGCTGACCTGGTCTTCGTGCCAGACCAGGTGGTGGGCTTCGTCGACGACCAGCAGGTCCCAGCCAGCGGCAAACAGCGCGTCCTGGGCCTTTTCGTCGTCGACCAGCCACTCAAGGGCAACCAACGCCAGTTGGGCATCCTCGAACGGGTTGCTGGCGTCGCTTTCGATGAAGCGCTCGGCGTCGAACAGCGCCACTTGCAGATTGAAGCGCCGGCGCATTTCCACCAGCCACTGGTGCTGGAGGTTTTCCGGCACCAGGATCAGTACGCGGCTGGCGCGACCCGACAGCAGCTGGCGGTGAATGACCAGGCCGGCTTCGATGGTTTTGCCCAGGCCCACTTCGTCGGCCAGCAGAACGCGCGGGGCGCTGCGGTCGGCGACTTCGCGGGCAATGTGCAGTTGGTGGGCGATGGGCTGTGCGCGGCAGCCGCCCAACCCCCACAGTGCCGACTGCATCTGCTTGCTGGTGTGCTGCAGGGTGTTGTAGCGCAGGCTGAACCACGACAGTGGGTCTATCTGCCCGGCGAACAGGCGGTCGCTGGCCAGGCGGAACTGAATGAAGTTCGACAACTGGGTTTCAGGCAGGGTGCGAGGCTGGTTCTGCCCGTCCAGGCCGTGGTAGACCATCAGCCCGTCGATGTCCTCGACTTCGCGTACGGTCAGCTTCCAGCCTTCGAAGTGGGTGATCTGGTCACCTGGCGAGAAGCGCACGCGGGTCAGCGGCGCATTGCGCAGGGAATACTGGCGGGTGTCGCCAGTGGCCGGGTAGAGCACGGTCAACAGGCGGCCATCCTGCGCCAGGATGGTACCCAGGCCGAGCTCTGCTTCGCTGTCGCTGATCCAGCGTTGCCCCGGTTGATACTGCTGCGCCATACTGCCTGAACTCCCGCGATGAAAAAGCCGATTATGTTAACGGATCGGCCGGTCAGACCAAAGTGCCGATAGCACCGAAAGGTATCGAAAGGCACAGTCTAGTCGTTTCATCGCCCTGCACAGCGCCGCCGACGAGGGCCCCGGATCAACATGTCTGCCAAGCACCGCTGGATCAGCGCTTCGATGGCCGTGGGCAGCCTGGTGCTGCTGAGCGCCTGCGAGCAGAAAAACTTTGAGACATTGCCCCCCATTCCGATGGAGCAGCTTGAGGTACTGGGCGTGCAGACGCCGATAAAGAGCGTGCACTTTCGTGACGGTGACGGCGAAGGGCTGTTGGTCCTGAGCCGCAGCGATGGCCAGGCCAGCGACCTGGAAAGCGAACAGGAAGTGGACAAGGTGGTGCTCAAGGCCACCTTGTACGGGCGCACGGCCGGGAACGACACCTTCAAGGCGCGTTGGCAGGTCGAGCAGGAAACGACCTGCCCGGGGCTGGACCTGGACGTGGATTTCTATAATGACGTCAGTGATGTGAGCGACCTGAACAAGAATGGGGTGGCCGAGATAACGGTGGCCAGCCATGCGTTCTGCGGCGGCGGTATCGACCCGCATGACATCGCCATCGAGATGCGTGAAGGGCAGGCCAGTTACACCATTACCGGCCAGTCGCTGATCACCCCGGCGGGGGAGGAACCTATCGGTGGTGAGCGCGAGGACAGCGCTTCGCTGAAAGCCGCGCCGCAGGTACTACGCGATCACATGGATGCGGTTTGGCAACAGGTGTACAAGCGGCCCTGGAGCGAGGCCAGCCCGCCAGTCGACGACGAGCCGGGTGACGAAGCCGAGTAAATGTTGTCCATGACATCAAGGTAAAGCTGTGCCTGCCGATACAGGGGGCATAGGAGAACGTCCATGCTGCCGCCGATCATTCCGCTCAGTGCCGCCCCGGTCACCTCGCAACAGGACCCGGTCAAGCCAACCCCCGACATCAAGCCGGTGGTGCCGACGCAGCCTGCGTCCGGCGAAAGTGCCATTGACCTCAAGCGCCAGCGCGACCCCCAGGAGCAGGTATTGTTGCTGCGCGATGAACAGCGCCGCCAGCAGCAACGCCGCAATAAGGGCGAGCAGGAACGCTACGATGCCGTCCCGGGTGACGAGGTCAATGCCGACAATACCGTGCCGGTAGCGCCATTGATGGGCGAGCATGTACGCCAAGGACTGCTGGTGGACATCGAAGTCTGATACGGGGCTGGTCAGCGCCTGCGCCTGGCTTCATCATGCAATTCTCTGTTGATCGTCGAGCCCACCCATGAGCCAAGACAACCTCATCGATTTCGATGCCGAACGTGCCAAGCGCGTCCACGACCTCAAGGAAAAGCGGCTGAACGAAATGCGCAATGCTTTCGAGCAGGCCCTGCCATTGAGTACCAGCAAGAAAAAGAAGCCCAAGGGCAAACCTAAGAAGCGTTGAAACTTGACGCAGGTCAACCCTGCGCCCCCCTCGCGTGCCCGGCCTCGGGCACCATTGACACTGATCAATTTTCCCTGCCTCCACATTGGTTAACGTGTACCCATCGGACAACGGCAAACGAATGGGGAGGCCAGCATGTTCTTCGACAACGTGGTTATCGCCGGTGTGGTAACGGTCGGGCTGATGGTCGCCTTCTTTGCCGGTCTGGGCATTTTCATCTGGAAGGACTCGAACAAGCGCAAGCCGCGCTGACCTTCCGGGTACACGAGCACGCAAGGCATTTAGGGCGACTTCGGTCGCCCATTTTTTTTGCCTGCATTTTTTATTGTCTGAGCTGTCCCTTTCAATGCAGGCCAATCGAACATACATGATTAGCTAGCTAATTAATCGTTTCCGCTTTATCCTGCTCATCATTGTCTATCTTTTCAGCAAGACTTTTCCCCGCAAGGTCCGCCTCGTGCCCATCACCTTTCAGGCCCTGTTCGCGCCCAGCAGCCTCGCCCTCAAGTTTGCCATCAAGACCCTGCTCGGGGGCGGCCTGGCGTTGTGGCTGGCGATGCGCTGGGGGCTGGAGCAACCCTCCTGGGCATTGATGACTGCTTTCATCGTCGCCCAGCCGCTATCGGGCATGGTGGTGCAGAAAGGCTTGGCGCGGTTGGCCGGCACGTTGGTCGGCACAGTCATGTCGGTGCTGTTCATCGGCCTGTTCGCCCAGACCCCCGGCTTGTTTCTGCTTACCTTGGCGCTTTGGCTGGCCCTGTGTACTGCCGCGTCCACCCAGTTGCGCAGCGCCTGGGCCTATGCCTTCGTGCTGGCCGGCTACACCGCAGCGATCATTGCCCTGCCGGCCATTGACCACCCCCTGCAGGTATTCGACCAGGCCGTGGCTCGCTGTACCGAGATCTGCCTGGGTATTTTTTGTGCAACAGCCAGCAGTGCCTTGCTCTGGCCCATGCGGGTCGAGCAGCAACTGGGCGGGCAGGCGCGGCAGGCCTGGCAGAACGGCCTGCAGGCCGCCAGCGCCATGCTGGGCGGAGAGGACGAGGCGCGCAAAGGCCTGCTGGAAAGCCTGGGGCGCATCGTTGCCATCGACAGCCAACGTGAACATGCCTGGTTCGAGGGCAATCGCGGGCGCCAACGTGCCCGTGCCATTCGTGGCCTTAGCCAGAAACTGATGGTGCTGTTGCGTATTTCCCGTTCGGTGCGCCGCCAGTGGCGGCAACTGGATGAGGGTGAGGTCGAGCACCTGACGCCCTGGTTGCAGGAAGTGCGCACGCTGCTGGCCCAACCCGATCAGCCCAGCTTGTTGTTGTTACGTCAGCGTATCTGGGATGCCGCCCACGATGAGCAGATCAGTTCGGCGGAGCACTTCTGCCTGGCGCGCATGGCCCTGCTATTGGACTATGCCATGGCCGCCAGCCAGGCACTTGAGGATGTGGAGGCGGGCAGGGCGCCTAAGGACGTGTCCCAGGGGCTGGCCGCGCACCGAGACTGGTCGCTGGCCTTGCTGTTCGGCTCGCGCAGCGCGCTGGCCTTCCTGGTAATGAGTGGTTTCTGGCTGGCCACGGCCTGGCCTTCGGCCCCGGGTGGCCTGGTGCTGACCTGCGTGGTCTGCAGCCTGTTCGCCAGTCGCGAGAACGGCGCACAGATCGGCCTGAGTTTTCTGCGCGGGATATTCCTGGCGATACCGGCGGCGTTTCTGGTCGGGCAGATCATGCTGCCGCAATGGAGCAGCTTCGCCATGCTCTGCCTGGGCATGGGCGTGCCACTGTTTCTTGGTGCACTGGGCATGGCCCATCCTCGGACCGGGGCTACGGCCACTTCCTATTGCCTGCACTTCATTGTGCTGGTGTCGCCGCTCAACGCCATGCAGTTCGGCGTGGCGACCATGTTGAACAGTGCCTTGGCCATGCTGGTGGGGGTGTCGGCAGCGGTCATGGCCTTCCGCTTGCTGGTGTTCCGCCACCCGGCCTGGCTGGGCCGGCGCTTGCGTGCTGCAACGCAGAACGACTTGGTGCGCCTGACCCGGCGCGACCTGCGCGGGGCTGACAGCTGGTTTGGCGGGCGCATGGCCGACCGGCTGATGCAACTGGCGCGGCATGCCAGTGAATTACCGGAAGGCGAACGCAAACGCTGGGATGACGGCCTGCACGGGCTGGATATCGGCGACGAACTGGTGCACCTGCGCATGTGCCTGGCGGTCGCCCAGGCCCCTTTGGGGCGGGCCGAGCGCGAGTACCTGCAACACGTGGAGGCAGTGCTGGCCAAAGGGCCGGCTGCCGGGCGTGGGCAGCGGCTGGATGCTGCCAGTGAGCAGTTCATTGCAGCCTTGCGTCGGTTGCCAGCCAGCGACCCGCTCCGGCTGGCCGAGGGGGCGGTGCTGCAATTGCAGAAAAGCTGGGGCAAATGGTGCCGCTGGCAGGAGGACACCCATGGGTTTGCGTGAGTGGGAAGTGGGCGGTGTGCTGCTCAGCCCGTTTCTGCTTTATGTGTTGTTGGCGCTGCTGCTCACCGGCCTGCTGCGCCTGGTGGTGCAGGCCACACCGTTGGGGCGCTGGATCTGGCATGAAGCGCTGTTCGACGCAGCGCTGTTCGTCTGTGTGTTGTTCCTGGTGGTACGCCTGCTGGGAACTTTATAAAGGAGTGTTTCGATGCGTGCGGCCGTACGTATTCTGGTGACCCTGTGTGTGGTGGCCCTGGCCGTGTTGGCCGGCTACCAGCTGTGGCAGTACTACATGCTCACCCCATGGACGCGCGATGCCCGTGTGCGCGCCGATGTGGTGGTGATTGCGCCTGACGTGTCTGGCTGGGTTCGCGAACTCAAGGTTCATGACAACCAGCAGGTCAAGGCTGGCGACCTGTTGATGAGCATTGACCGCGAGCGCTTCCAGGCCGCGTTCGATCAGGCCAGCGCGGTGACCGAGACCCGCGCCCAGCAATTGCGCTTGCGCGAGCGTGAAGCAGCCCGGCGTACTGCCTTGGGGCCAGAGGCGATCAGTGCCGAGTTGCGTGAAAACGCCCAGATCAATGCCGCCATCGCGCGTGGCGAGTTGCATGAGGCCGAGGCGCAGTTGCAGGTGGCCAGGATCAACCTGGCGCGCAGTGAGGTGCGGGCACCGCGCAGCGGGCATATCACCAATCTGCGTCTGGCCGAAGGCAATTATGTGAACACCGGGGAATCGGTGATGGCGCTGGTGGATGATTCGACGTTCTACATCCAGGCCTATTTCGAGGAAACCAAGCTGCCGCGCATTCGCGTTGGGGACACTGTGAAGGTGTGGCTGATGGGCACGGGTGAACCGATGCAGGGGCACGTGGAGAGCATCAGCCGCGGCATCACCGACCGCAACAGCAACCCGGACAGCCAGTTGCTGCCGGAGGTAGAGCCGACCTTCAACTGGGTACGACTGGCCCAGCGCATACCCGTGAGGATTCGCCTGGATCAGGTGCCGGAAGGGCTGACCTTGAGTGCGGGTATGACGGCGAGTGTGCAAGTGCATGAGGACCGCGACCCGCAGTGATGGTGCTGCCCAATAGACAGAGATGTAACGGTCGAAGCGGTACAGCCGGGGCGTGTGGTGAAGGCAGTACAGCTTGAGTTCGTCGACGACGTTGGGCAGGCACGAAAAAATTTGGCGAACGGCCCGCCAGTTGCGTTAGGCTGCCGCTGTGAGTTGCCCGACAGAGGCAACCCTTCTTCCGCCAGGCGTGCGTATCTTCCGATTTCATTGCGAGGTTACGTCATGGCCATCACTTCCCAGGATATCTGCAACGCCGCCGATCAGCTAAAGGGCTTTGTCGGTTTTCACGGCAAGCGCGGTGTTCATATCGTGCGTTTCTCCGAGGACGCGTTCGGCATGGACGTGGCCGACGCCAGTATCACCCCCTGCAGCGAGTTTGTCTGGCGGCCCGAGCAAGGGCAGCGCATGGCGTTGTGCCGCGAACGGCTGTCGCTGTTGCTGGATCAGCATGTGGATGACCGCTTGAACATTGGTGAACCGCTGCGCGCCTACCTGCGCCGCTGTGATCTGCCCGAAATCGTGGCGCAGCGCAGCCTGCAGCAGCACACCCAGTCTGTTTAGGAGCAAGGCCGCGTCTACAAGGGTTGTGCAGTGCTTTGGGAGGTTTGGTGCAACAACGCCGCCAATCCGGCGCTGTCCAGGGGCATGCTCAGGTAATAGCCTTGCACTTCATGGCAGCGATCGTTTTCCAGCGCCTTGAGTTGATGTTCGCTTTCCACGCCTTCGGCTGTCACTGTCAGCCCCATCGCCTCACCCAGGTTGATGATGGCCTGGACCACAGCGCGGTCGCTGCCGCCGTTGTTGTTCAGGCCGCTGATGAAGCGTTTGTCGATCTTGATGCTGTCGAACGGGTAAGTACGCAGGTAGCCCAACGACGAATAGCCGGTGCCGAAATCATCCATGTTCAGGCGCACCCCTAGCTCCTTGAGCGACAGCATGGTGCCTAGCGCGCCCTCGATGTCGTTGAGCATCACGTTCTCGGTAATCTCCAGTTCCAACCGCTGGGCGGGGAAGGCCGTGTCGAGCAATATTTCGCGCACGTCGGCTACCACATCGCTGCGCAAGAACTGCGCAGGCGACAGGTTGACCGAAACCAGCACGTCGGCTGGCCAGTCATGGGCAGTGCGGCAAGCTTCGCGAAGCACCCAGCGGCCCAGCGCAACAATGATGTCGCTCTGCTCGGCCAACGGAATGAAGGTGTCCGGCCCCAGTAACCCTTCCTGTGGATGCCGCCAGCGCACCAAGGCCTCGACCGCGACGATACGCAGGTCGTCGAGGCGGTAGCGCGGCTGGTAATGCAACTCGAACCCCTCATTGCGCAGGGCCCGGCGCAGGTCGTTCTCCAGCTGGCGGCGGTACTGGATCTGCTGGTTCATTTCGGCAACGAAGTAGCGCCATGTGTTCTTTCCATCGGCCTTGGCCTGGTACAGGGCGATGTCGGCGCAGCGGATCAGTTCACCTGCATCGAAGCCCTGGTTGCGCGTCTGGGCAACGCCAATACTGGCACCAATGTGCAGCGGCTGGTTTTCGAAGACGATGGGTTGCTGCAGCAGGCCGATCAGGCGCGCACAGAAGCGGTCGATCTCGCTGCTGTTGTCCATGCCGCTGAGTACCAGGATGAACTCGTCGCCGCCCAGACGCGCGACCAGGTCGCCATCGCGGGTGGTGTCGCGCAGGCGCGTTGCCACTTCTTGCAGCACGGCATCTCCGGCGGCATGACCGAGCGAGTCGTTGATCGGCTTGAAGTTGTCCAGGTCCAGCAGCAACAAGGTCAGCGGGGGCGAGTCACTGCCGCGCAACAAGGCCTGCTCCAAGTGCCGGGCGAGCTTATTGCGGTTGGCCAGCCCGGTCAGTGGGTCGTGCAGCGAAAGATGCTGGATGCGCGCGTGGGCGTCGACTTCGTCGGTGATATCGCTGGCGGTACCCCGAAAACCGATGGCCTTGCCATCGCGCCAGATAGCGCGGGCGGATATCCGGCAGTAGCGGTTCTGGCCATTCTGGTCGCGGTAAGTGCAGCGCAGGTTGGCCAATTGCTGCGGGTCGGCGGTAGCCAGGGCGTCGAGCCAAGGTGACAACGGCGTGGTGTCGCAGGCCAGCAACTGGTTGAGCGGGTGGCCCAGCCAGCCGTCTACCGGGTAGCCGGTGACGTTGGCGAAGCGTTGCGACAGGTAGGTCAGGCGTTGATGCCGGTCGGTTTCCCAGATCCAGTCGGATGCCGATTCGGCCACCGCCCGGAAACGCTGCTCGCTGGCCTCCAGGGCCTGGTTGCTTTGTTGCAGATGCACGAGCGTGAGGCCGATTGCCCGGGAGCTGCGCAAGGCATGGCGGAACAGGTACAGCATCACCAGGCCAAGTATCAGTAGTGCGCACAACAGTGCTGGCAACACTGCCCGCAGCATCTGACGCCCCGGCAGTGGGCTGTTCCAGGTCAGATGGTAGCCGGTGTCGCCCAGGTCGATGCGCAGGTGGCTGTGATCCTGCATATCCTCCTTTTCCACGTGCATGCCCGTCAGGCCGGCGCCGTTGCCCAACTGCGCCAGTTTGCTTTCGGTGAGCTGGTCAATGAACAGCATCACCGGCGCCTGACTCACCTCGCTGTCGGTAACCTCCCGGTCCGGGCGCACGGCTGCTGCACTGAGTGCGGCCGGCCAGCCATTGAACAGCACAAAATGGGTGATTTGCTCGCGTGAAACTGCCGCCGCGCGGGCTTGTTCGATGATCGGCTGCAGCGGTGTCTCTATGTAGGTGTTGGCACCTGCCTGGCTGGGCTGGCCTTTGAACAAGGCATAGGTGGTGCGGTCGTTTTCCACTACGAACACCCCTTCGTAGCCGCTGGCGCTGTACAGCGACTCACCTATGTTTTTTTCCTCGTAGGCCCATTGCCAGTCGGCTTGGCCCGACAAGTGCTCGAAGGCTGCATCCCATACGGCATAGCTGGACAGAAACTGGCGCGAGGCGAGCAGCCGTTGTTCCAGCGCCTGGTTCGCATGGAAGGCGCTACGCTGGCGCTCCTGTTGGTCGAGTGTGCTGGCGATATTGAACAGAGCGCCGAGAATGACCAGGCAAGCCAGGCCGAACACTGCGCTGAAACCGGCAATGAGGTGGCGCACCTGAAAGCGCGGTGTGGGGCTAGCGGGTGGAAGCTTGGCGGTCCTGGCCATGCGCGAGCGGCTCCTTCAGGCAACCTCCCGCCAGGCAGACAGGAAGGAGGTTCAATCAGGATAGGCCAGCCTGAGCGCGGCAGCTTCACCGCGGGCAAAATTGACCTGATCGCGGCCAGCGTGCTTGGCGATGTACAGCGCCTTGTCCGCCTGTTCGAGCCAGTGCTCGGGGGACTCGAGGTTGGCCTCGAAGGGTGACAGGCCGATACTCAGGCTGATGCGCAGGTGCGGTAACTGTGGGTTGCGGTAGCTGGAAACCCGCTCGCGCAGACGCTCCATGACTTGGCAGGCCTGGGCTTCGCTGATTTCGGGCAGGATCACGCAGAATTCGTCGCCGCCGTAACGCCCGGCCTGGTCGCCCTCGCGCAAACTGCGCCGCAGCTCAGCGCTGAGCTGGCGCAGTACACAGTCGCCGACCACATGGCCAAAGGTGTCGTTGATGGTCTTGAAGTGATCGATGTCGATCAGGGCAATCACCGCGTGCCCCTGTCGCTGCTTGCACGCCTGGAACTTGAGCTGCAGCAGGTCCTTCCAGGCGCCGTGGTTGAACAGCCCGGTCAGGCTGTCGGTGAGGCTCAGGGCGCTCAGCCGGCGCTTGTGGTCGCCCAGCTTGATCGCAAGCTGGTAGCACACCCAGCCCAAGGCCAGTGGGTACAGCGCCAGCATTGGCAGGCACGCATAGACCTGCAGGGGCGTGGCGATCAATTGCAAGCCAGGGCCAAGCAGCAGGATGGCGGCGAGCATGCCAGCCAGTTGCGCCAGCGCTCCGCGAAAGACCATGCGCTTGCCGCCGGCGGCGACGTTGTTCATCGTCATCATCGACAGCACGGTCACGCTGGGTAGCGGGTTGAAGTGCATGGCGGCAGTCCAGAACCCGCCCATCAGCGAGTCCAGCAGAAGGTTGCGCTGTTCCGCCTGGTAAGGCGTTGCCGAGCGGGCAGCCCACTGGTAGGCCACGTGCGGCCACAGCAAACCATTGAACAGTACTAGCAGCCATGTCCAGGAGGGGGGCGACAGCGGCGCAATCGCCGCCATGACAGTGAACAGGCCGATTCCCAGGCCAATGACCCGCGGCAGGTAGATGCGCTTGACGAATGAAAGCCCTTTGCCGATGCGATTGTCCATAATGCTGATCTTCTTCTGCCGGTGTACCGTTCATCGCATAATTCGGATGAATATTGTTGAACAGTGTTACATCGGCGAGAAATGACCTTACAAGCCAATTCACGGTTGATTCGATCACTGTGGTGGGCCGTCGATAACCAGGCTCAGGTGCGACTGAGCGCGCCGCGGACGGGAGCGGGGCAATCTGGAGTCACCGCATGGCGGGCAGAACGGATGTGTAGCCCTGGCCCATGAGTAAGCAGGGCCAGGGGCATGAGCTCACCGTAGCGGCACGCTGAGTATCATTTTGGCTCATGTCTGCTGCGCGCGGACTGGGGCTGGTCGTCGTTCAGAAGCCGCGAGGGTGGTTTGCCACTGTCACTGCGCACTTGCGCATGGCTGATCAAGGCGAAGATGAAACTGCCACCGATGATGTTGCCCGCCAGCGTCGGCAGTGCAAATTCCAGCCAGAAACGGCTCCAGGTTTCGTCGCCAGCCCACACCAGGTAGGACACTTCGACTGACCCCACCACTATATGAGTGAAATCGCCAAGGGCCATCAGGTAGGTGATCATCAGAATGATCCAGATCTTGGCGTGCTCCATTGAAGGGATCATCCAGACCATGGTGGCAATCATCCAGCCTGAGACTATGCCCTTGGCGAACATCTGGCTGATGTCGTTCTTCATTACCTTGCGACCGACCTCCAGGAATGCCACATCGGTCTTGCTGTCGAAGATCGGCAGTTCCAGCATCACCCAGGCTACCAGCAGGGTGCCTGCCAGGTTGCCAAACAACACCACGCCCCAGAGGCGTAGCAGTCGTCCGAAGTTGGCCAGCGTAGGGGCGGTCATGACGGGCAGCACGGCGGTGAGCGTATTTTCGGTGAACAGTTGCTGGCGTGCCAGGATCACGGCAAGAAAGCCCGCACTGTAGCCGATGCTGGCGACCACCTGGGCACCATCGCCTTCCGGCAGGCGGGCGTAGAATAGCCCCATGGCCATCAACGACAGCCCCATGGACAGGCCGGCGGCAAGTGCCGACCACCACAACGCGGCAAGTGTACGTTCCAGCTCCTGGTCGCCC
>NZ_JBWBQE010000001.1:2220000-6176361 GCF_056278855.1 Pseudomonas sp. TE3895
AGGTACTCCGGGGATAACAGGCTGATACCGCCCAAGAGTTCATATCGACGGCGGTGTTTGGCACCTCGATGTCGGCTCATCACATCCTGGGGCTGAAGCCGGTCCCAAGGGTATGGCTGTTCGCCATTTAAAGTGGTACGCGAGCTGGGTTTAGAACGTCGTGAGACAGTTCGGTCCCTATCTGCCGTGGACGTTTGAGATTTGAGAGGGGCTGCTCCTAGTACGAGAGGACCGGAGTGGACGAACCTCTGGTGTTCCGGTTGTCACGCCAGTGGCATTGCCGGGTAGCTATGTTCGGAAGAGATAACCGCTGAAAGCATCTAAGCGGGAAACTTGCCTCAAGATGAGATCTCACTGGGATCTTGAATCCCCTAAAGGGCCGTCGAAGACTACGACGTTGATAGGTTGGGTGTGTAAGCGCTGTGAGGCGTTGAGCTAACCAATACTAATTGCCCGTGAGGCTTGACCATATAACACCCAAGCAATTTGCTGACGCAGATTGCGGTGGTGAAGACGAAAGACCCGAAAATTCGTAAGACCACAAACATCACATATCCGGATTCGCTGGGCTGTCCATCTGGACATTCTGGCAACAGAATTTCTTGACGACCATAGAGCATTGGAACCACCTGATCCCATCCCGAACTCAGTAGTGAAACGATGCATCGCCGATGGTAGTGTGGGGTTTCCCCATGTGAGAGTAGGTCATCGTCAAGATTCATTTCGCAAAACCCCTATCTGCGCATGCAGGTAGGGGTTTTGTCTTTGTGGGCAAAAAAACTGGACCTGCTCGAATCACTGTGGGAACAGGCAGCTCGGTGGAGGGCACCGGCTTCGCCGGTGTTCGCGGGTAAACCCGCTCCTACAGAGGATGGTGCGACGCCAGGCTAGAATGGCTTCCACGCATCATTAACGTGACTTTCCCGCACCCCCCCTACGTCAAGACTTTGGTTCGGGGCACTTCTGCTCTGGACCTGGCGATGCCAGCGTACCGTGCTGCGCATTTCTGGACTTCCCCGTCCCATCACTTGAGGTAGCAAGCAAGATGGCCAAGGCCGCCGATGTCGTTGTGCAATGCCTGGAAAACGAAGGTGTCGAGTATGTATTCGGCATTCCCGGTGAGGAAAACCTCGACCTGCTCGAATCCCTGCGCAAGTCGAAGATCAAGCTGGTACTGACCCGTCACGAGCAGTCTGCAGGTTTCATGGCTGCCACCTACGGTCGTCTGACCGGCAAGACCGGCGTCAGCCTGTCGACCCTCGGCCCTGGTGCCACCAACCTGGTGACCGCCAGCGCCTACGCCTACCTGGGCGGCATGCCGATGATGATGATCACCGGGCAGAAGCCGATCAAGAAGTCCAAGCAGGGTCGCTTCCAGATCATTGACGTGTGCGGCATGATGGACCCCATCACCAAGTACACCCACCAGTTCGCCTCGGCCGACAACATCCCGGCCCGCATGCGCGAAGCCTTCCGCCTGGCCGAAGAAGAAAAGCCGGGTGCGGTGCACCTGGAGCTGCCGGAAGACATCGCCGCCGAGCAGACCGACGCGCTGCCGATCCCGCGCAGCCTGCACCGCCGCCCGCTGGCCGAGCACGTGGCCATCGAAGCTGCCGTCGAAAAACTGCAGAACGCGCGTAATCCGATCCTGGTGATCGGTGCCGGTGCCAACCGCAAGATGACCGCCAAGGTCCTCAAGCAACTGATCGACAAGACCGGCATCCCGTTCATCACCACCCAAATGGGTAAAGGTGTGGTCGACGAGCGCCACCCGCGCTTCCTTGGCAACGCTGCGCTGTCGTCGGGCGACTTCGTTCACCGCGCCGTCGAAGCCGCCGACCTGATCGTCAACATCGGCCACGATGTGATCGAGAAGCCGCCCTTCTTCATGGTCCGTGGCGGCACCGAAGTCATCCACATCAACTTCCGCTCTGCCGAAGTCGATGCTGTGTACTTCCCGCAAGTAGAAGTGATTGGCGACATCGCCAACGCCGTATGGCAGATCAGTGAAGCGCTGAACGACACTTCGCACTGGGACTTCACCCGCCTGATGGCCATCCGTGAAGCCAACGAAGCACAGATCGCCGAAGGCGCCGACGACGACCGCTTCCCGGTCTACCCACAGCGCATGGTGGCTGACATCCGCCGTGTACTGCCATCCGAAGGCATCGTCGCCCTGGACAACGGCATCTACAAGATCTGGTTCGCCCGCAACTACAAAGCGCACAAGCCAAACACCGTGCTGCTGGACAACGCCCTGGCGACCATGGGCGCCGGCCTGCCATCGGCAATGGCTGCGCACCTGGTGCACCCCGACCGCCCGGTAATCTCGGTGTGCGGCGACGGCGGCTTCATGATGAACAGCCAGGAACTGGAAACTGCAGTACGTCTGGGCATGCACATCACCGTGGTGATCCTGCGTGACGACGGCTACGGCATGATCCGCTGGAAGCAGGCCAACATGGGCTTCACCGATTTCGGCCTGGACTACGGCAACCCGGACTTCGTCAAATATGCCGAAGCCTACGGCGCCAACGGCCACCGTGTGGAAAGCGCCGAAGGCCTGCTGCCGCTGCTGGAGCACTGCATCAAGACCCCAGGTGTGCACGTGATCGACTGCCCGGTCGATTACAGCGAGAACGACCGCATTCTCAACAGCGAGCTGCGTGAGCGCGCGCTGGCGGTGTAAGCCCTGACGACCTTATCGCTGTAAGCCGGCACCCACAGGTATCTCACGATCCTGTAGGTGCCGGCGGGTGGTAGATGGCAACCACTTCACGCCTGTTGCAAGTGATCATTCTCAGGTTCTCTACTCATGGAGAACACGAGAACATGACTATTGGTTCAACACACAACCATCCTGCCGATCTGGCCATCGACCCATCACTGCCTATGCAGCCATGGGCCGCACGTTTTCCTAATCCCCGGATCTCTGCTTCGACTACCGCCGTCTTATCGAACAAAAGGGAGGCGTCGCACGCGCCACACAACCCGATCACCGAATTTGCATCGTCGGTGCCGGAGTTACCGGGTTGCTTCAGCACAGTTCAATGGTGACTTTACCCTTGAGTACTACCCACACTATCAGGTTGGGAAATAACGGCGTACGGGGCATTTTGTAGGGGGAGTCCTACCGCCATTGTGTGATTTTCCTTTGGTTCCATAGGACTCTCCTGACTGTCGCTCCCTGACCCAACATCGCTTTACTGGCGTCCTTCCAAAACAACCACAAGAAGGAAGCCGCCATGTCTGAATCCTGTTCCCCCGTCAGCCCCGTACGTATCGCTGTCATCCAGTACGACCCTCAGGTCGGTCTTGAGCACTGTGAGAGCAACGTGAGCAGAGGCCTGGCATTGGCCCGGCGCGCAGCACGCGAAGGTGCCAACCTGATCGTACTGCCTGAACTGGCCAACACGGGCTACACCTTCAACTCCCGTGCCGAAGCCTATTCCCATGCGCAGGTGCTGCAGGACGGCCCTTGCCTGAAAACCTGGGCCGACTTCGCCAAGCAGTACCAGGTATACCTGGCTGCGGGGTTTGCCGAACGTGACGGGCTGAAGCTCTACGACAGTGCTGTACTGTTTGGCCCCGAAGGCCTGCTCGGGCACTACCGCAAAGCGCATCTGTGGAACCAGGAAAAGCTTTGGTTCACCCCCGGTGACCTGGGGTTCCCGGTGTTCGAGACGCCTATCGGCCGTATCGGCCTGCTGATCTGCTGGGACATCTGGTTCCCGGAAGTACCACGGGTGATGGCCGCGCAAGGTGCCGACATCATCTGCAGCCTCAACAACTGGGTATGGACCCCGCCGCCGTTGTTCGATGATGCAGGGCGCTGCATGGCCTCGTACCTGACCATGACGGCAGCGCATGTCAACAACGTTTATATCGCCGCCGCGAACCGTGTCGGCAGCGAACGGGGCGGGCGCTTCCTGGGCTGCTCGCTGATCGCCGGTACCAATGGCTGGCCGATCGGCGAGGTGGGCAGTGCAGAAGCCGAGGAGATTATCTATGCCGATGTCGATTTGAGCAGTGCACGCTCGGCACCTATCTGGAACAGCCTCAACGACCTGCCAAGAGACCGGCGCACCGACCTCTACGATGCCACCCTTGGCTATCGCTTGCATGCACCTATGCCACGTTGAGGAGTTGCGAATGAACACGCTCTTCTTCTCACGACAGCAATATTGGCTTGCGTTGATTTTCGGCTGCCTGCTGGTGTTTCTCGCTGCAAGCCTTGGCCATGGCCAATGGCTGGATTATGCACAGAGGGTGGCGACGCTCGATGAGCCGCTCAGCCGCTTGCGCTGGATTGTTGGTGATATCAGTGAAGTGGCTTTCTACAAGCACGAACTGCCCGCGCTGGGCTTGCTGCTGGGGGCGTGCCTGGCGCACTGGGCGCAGCTGCGAGGGTACCGGTGGCAGGGCTTTGCCATCTGCTATGGCAGCGGATTATGGCCATGGGTGTTTACCAGCTCGCTTTTGGGTTTGCTGCTTAGCCATGTGTTGTGGGGATGGACCTTGGCCAGTGGCACCTGGCAACCCACCTTCGTTGCCTTCGTGTCATTGCCGGCAGCCATGGTCTTGCTTTTTGGTGCGGGCTGGCGGGTGACGATCACAGGGGCGCTACTGGGGGCACTACTGGTAACACCGGCCAGCCTGCTGATGGTCAATTACCTGTGTTATCCCCTGCAGTTGCCAGTGGTAGTGGGCAATGTGAGTGGCATGGCTGTGGCAAGCGTCGTGGCCTTCATCCTGTGCAAGCGCTTTCCTTCATGGGTACGCCAATGCGGTGAACCCACTGTCGTGGCGCCGGTTGTCAATCAGCCTGACTACGGTGTGGTCTGGACTTTGCGGCGCGTTCTGGCCGACTTCAGCGAAGCCCCATTCTTTGGTAATGAACTGGCCAGCCTCGGGCTACTGCTGGGTGTGTTGCTGGCTTACCTGTTGAGCCCGGCTGCACTGTCCTACGGTTCTATGCTGGTGATGCAGATGGTGGCCGGGCAGGCCCTGGCATCCCTGGTCGGGGTTGTATGCTGGCGTGGACAGTGGAAAGCCCGTGGGTGGTACCCTACCTACATTCCGATTGTGTCGATCGTTCCGGCCGCGGTGTTGACACATGGCGGCAGCTGGCAAGTGGTGGTGGCCAGTGCAGTGCTGGGTGCACTGGTGGCTCCGCCGCTGGCAGTGGCGATCACTCAGAGGTTGCCGGCCTATGTGCATGGCTACATCGGCAATGTGGTGTCGATGGCCATCTGCACGCTTGGCATTGTGCCGGTAGTCGGGTTGATTGTGGGGGGAGAAGCATGAGCGAACATTCGAGCCTGCCCAGGCTGTCGATCGCTACTCTGGGCGGCACGGTCAGTATGCGGGCCGGTGCTGTCGGGGATGGTGTGACGCCAAGCCTGGATTGTGAGCGGCAACTGCTTCAGGTTCCACAATTGCGCGAGATGGCGCAGTTGAACGTTGCTTCATTGTGCCTGCTCCCCAGTGCATCGCTGGGCTTCGCGACGTTGCTGGAGGTGCTGGCATGGGCCCGTGGCGAGGTGGAGCGCGGAGCTCAGGCCTTGGTATTGAGCCAAGGGACCGACAGCCTTGAGGAAACGGCCTATTTCCTGGATCTGCTCTGGCCATTCGATGTGCCATTGGTGATGACCGGTGCCATGCGCTCGGCGAGTCAGCCGGGCAATGATGGGCCGGCCAACGTGTTGGCTGCGGCTCAGGTTGCATTGGCACAAGACAGCCGTGGGCGAGGTGTGCTTGTGGTCATGAATGATCAGGTCCACTGCGCGGCAAGGGTTCGCAAGACGGCCAGCCTGGCGATGGCGGCATTCGAGTCGCCCGGATGTGGCCCGTTGGGCGACGTTGTGGAGGGGAGCGTGTTGTATCGCCATCCGCCTGGGCGGCGGGAAGTGTTGCCGTTACCGTATCGCATCGACCAGCGCGTTGCCCTGCTGGAAGCCTGCCTGGACGCAGACACGGCGCTGCTGCAGGCTGTGGCCACACTGGGTTACGAAGGGTTGGTCATCGCCGGTTTCGGTGCTGGTCATGTTTCTGCCAGTTGGTCCGAAGTGCTGGAACACTTGGCGCCCACCTTGCCGGTATTGGTTGCTACACGCACAGGGAGAGGGCCTACAGCCCGGGCAACCTACGGGTTTGCTGGTGCAGAAATCGACTTGCAGAAAAAAGGCGTCTACATGGCTGGGCCACTCTGCCCGCGCAAGTGCCGCATCTTGCTCTGGCTGCTGATAGGCGCCGACCGGCAACATGAGCTGCAGGCCTGGTTGCAGCCCTGAACCATCTGCCCGCGCAGTCGTTCGCGCGGGCAGCCCTTCCGGCGTTGCTGTGCTAGGGTGCACACACTTTTGCTCCCCAGGATTTTTACCCATGCTCCCCGTACTCAGCAAAAAAGAACTCGACCGCCTCGAAGACCTGCTGATCACCTATGGCAATGACTACTCGGTGCTGAACCTGGCCGAGCTCAATGGCTTTTTCGTCGCGCTGGCCAGTTCGCCGATCACTGTCCACCCGGAGCAATGGCTGCCCGCGGTGGCGGGTGGCAAGGTACCGAAGTTCAAGAAGCCCGCGCATGAGGAGGCCTACACGGCATTGATGCTGCGTTATGCCAGCCAGGTGGCAGAAGAACTCAGCAATGGTGTCGACCAGTTCGAGCCGCTGTTCGAGGAAAGCGAGGGCGAACAGGGCACTGTGATCGTGATGGAGGAGTGGTGTTTCGGCTACATGCGCGGTACCCAGATTGCCGGTTGGGGCGAGTTGCCACCGGAGCAGGACCCGCTGCTCAAGGCCATTTCGCTACATGGGCTGGAAGATAATTTCGAGCTGCTGGACCAGATGAGCGAAGAGGATATCCAGGCCTGTGTGCCGCAGGTGGTCGAGGCTGCGCGCGGGCTGTACCGACATTTCAAAAAGCGGCACTGATCTGATATCTGCATGGGCTAGTGCTCACCTGCCGGCGCCAGCGCAAGTGTTTGGAAACCATTATTCCGCCCCGCGAAATTATGGTTTCCCCTGCGCACTGATTCTGCTACCAGCCGATCCAGTGCAGCATGTGCTCCATCAGCCCCATCCCGGCGCTGACCAGGAGCCAAGCCCATGTCGAACCCGATCAAGCTCTACAACTTCCCCAAGTCTGGCCATGCTCATCGCATCGAGTTGATGCTCTCGCTACTGAACCTGCCCACCGAGCTGGTGTTCGTCGACCTGGCCAAAGGCGCGCACAAGCAGCCGGACTTCCTCGCCCTCAACCCGTTCGGCCAGGTTCCGGTCATTGATGACAACGGCACGGTGATTGCCGACTCCAACGCCATCCTCGTCTACCTGGCCAAAAAGTATGACAACGGCGCTTGGCTGCCCGAAGAACCTGCCGCCGCCGCCCGTGTGCAACGCTGGTTATCAGTCGCTGCCGGCCCGCTGGCCTTTGGCCCGGCCGCCGCCCGCCTGGTCACGGTGTTCGGGGCTTCATTCAATGCCGACGAAGTGATTTCCCGTGCCCACACCTTGCTCAAGGTGATCGATGCCGAGTTGGCGAAGACGCCATTCCTGGCGGGTAGCACACCCACGATTGCGGACATTGCCAACTACTCCTACATCGCTCACGCCCCTGAAGGCAACGTGTCGCTGGAGCCCTATGCCAATGTGCGCAACTGGCTGGCGCGGATCGAGGCGCTGCCGCGTTTCGTCCCCATGCCGCGCACCGTGATCGGGCTGCAAACCCACGCCTGAAACCCCGCCATCGCGAGGAGCGCCGCCATGCAACAATCTCCTGATCACCGCCCCTCGCCCTGGCATACGGGTGAAAAGACCCTGCAGGAAAAGGTCGGTGTAGCAGAACGCATGGAGGCGTTCGGGCAAAAGGTCATTCGTGACCACATGCCCGACCAGCACCGAACGTTCTATCACCAGTTACCCTTCATGGTCGCCGCCAGTGTGGATGCCCAGGGTCGGCCTTGGGCCACGCTGCTGGAGGGGCCAGAAGGGTTCGTAAGCTCGCCCGACCCTCGTATGCTGACGATCCACACCACGCTGCCAGCAGATGACCCCGCCACCCCCGGGTTGGCAGCCGGGCAGGCGGTCGGCCTGCTGGGGATCGAACTGCACACCCGTCGGCGCAATCGCATCAACGGGCAGATCCGCCACGCTGCCCAAGGGCAACTGCAAGTGGCCGTAGAGCAGGCGTTTGGCAACTGCCCGCAGTACATCCAGTTGCGTGACTACACCCGCGTCACCGAACCCGCCCTCGGGCGCATCGATGCGACAACACTGGATACCTCAACCGTCAGCATGATCCAGGCGGCCGATACCTTCTTCGTCGCCAGCTATGTCGAGCATGCTGACGGCCAGCGCTCGGTGGATGTCTCCCACCGTGGTGGCCGGCCAGGGTTCATCAAGGTCGAAGGCAATCGGCTCACCATTCCCGACTATGCTGGCAATCTGCATTTCAACACCTTGGGTAACCTGGTGGTCAACCCGCGGGCCGGCTTGCTGTTCATCGACTTCAATAATGGCAACGTGTTGCAACTGTACGGGCGTGCCGAGGTGCTGCTGGACAGCCCGGCCATCCAGGCCTTTGAAGGCGCTGAGCGGTTATGGACACTGCAGGTCGAGCAGGTGGTGTGGCGTCCGGCAGCCGTTGCCCTGCGCTGGGCTTTCAAGGAGTACGCGCCGACCAGTCTGATGACTGGTACCTGGGCCGAGGCCGATGCGCGCCTGGAGCAGCGGCAACAACAGCGCCAATGGCTGGCCTGGCGGGTGCTGCGGGTGGAGCAGGAAAGCCGCGACATCCGCTCGTTCTATCTCGAACCACCGGCAGGCTGCCGTGTGGCCTTTGCCCCTGGCCAGCATCTGCCTGTGCAAGTGCCGCGTGATGGCGAGCCGGCGCTGATCCGCACCTACAGCCTTTCAAGTGCCCCCGACGATGGATTCTTGCGCATCAGCGTCAAAGCCCAGGGCCCGGCTTCGCGGTATCTGCATGAGCGCGTTGTGGCCGGCGATGTGCTGAATGTGCGGCCGCCGATGGGCAGCTTCACGCTTGACCAGCAAAGCACGCGCCCGTTGGTGCTGATCGGCGCGGGCGTGGGCATCACGCCGTTGCTGGCCATGCTGCGCCAGCAGTTGAGGACAGGGCAGGCCCGGCGCATTCATCTGTTCCATGGCGCACGCAGCCTGGCCGACTTGCCGTTCCAGCAGGAACTGGCGACCTTGCAGCAACAGGCTGGCGAACTACTGCATATACACCGCGCCCTGAGCCAGCCTGAAGGGCACGCGCAGGTCGGTCGTGATTACGAGTTTGCCGGCCGGTTGGGTATCGAACAGGTCAAGGCAACGCTGGCGTTGGACGACTACGATTTCTACCTGTGTGGGCCGGGCAGCTTCACCCAGCAGCTTTACGAAGGGCTGCGTGGGGTGCATGTGCCGGATGCGCGGATTCACGCCGAAGCGTTTGGCCCGTCGACGCTGCGGCGGCACACCGACGCAGACCAGCCAATCTTGCAACAGCCGCCTGCCGCCGACGAACCGGTGCCGGTGTATTTTGCTGCGTCGGCCAAGGAGGCTCGCTGGGTTCCCGGTAGCGGCACCTTGCTGGAACTGGCCGAGGCGCGTGGGCTGGCACCGGAGTTCAGTTGCCGGGGTGGTTCGTGTGGTACCTGCAAGACCCGGCTGGTGAGCGGCCAGGTGCATTATCCGAATCCGCCGGCAGAGTTGCCGGAGGCAGGGTCGGTGCTGATCTGTTGTGCTGTGCCAGCGAAGGGGGAGGAGGGGATGCAGGCGTTGGTGCTGGATGTCTGATTGAAGCCAGTCGTAGGAGCGGGCTTGCCCGCGAAGAGGCCGGCACAGCTAACACCACGCATCCAGATGAACGATAATCCGCACGCCCCATTACCCTCAGGAGCCCGCATGGACCAGATCCACCTGATGAAGGTATTCGTCGCCGTCGGCGAGCTGGAAAGCTTCGCCGCGGCTGCCCGCCGTCTGGACATTTCTGCGGCCGCCGTCACCCGCGCCGTCAGCGCCCTGGAAGAGCAGCTCGGGGTCAAACTGTTGCTGCGTACAACCCGCAGCGTGCGTCTGACCGAGGCCGGCGGCCGCTATCTGGAAGACACCCGGCACATCCTCGCCAGTATCCACGAGGCCAATGAAGCCGCTGCCGGCATCAACGCGACTCCCAGGGGCGACCTGGCGGTGACCGCGCCGATTTTGTTCGGCAAGAAGTTCGTCATGCCGTGCATCGTCCGTTACCTGCAGCAGTACCCGGAAGTCGACGTTTCCGCGTTTTTTCTCGACCGCGTGGTGAACATGGTCGAGGAGGGCATGGACGTGGCCGTGCGCATCGGGCCGTTGCCTGACTCCGGGTTGAAGGCGCTGCGGGTGGGCAGGGTGCGGCGCATGTTGTGTGCCTCGCCCGACTACCTGGCGCGCCATGGTGTGCCGACGCATCCGTCGGACCTGGCCGGGCATGCGATAATCGGCACCACCAACCTGTCGCCGCGTGCGGGTTGGCGCTTCGGAGTGACCGAGGAGCCGACCTTGGTGCGCATGAAGCCGCGGCTGACGGTCACCAGCAATGACGGGGCAATCGCAGCTGCCAGCGGCGGGCTGGGGATTGCCCGGCTGCTGTCGTACCAGGTGGCAGACGAACTGGCCAGCGGGCAGTTGCAGGTGCTGCTGGCCGAGTACGAAGAGGCGCCCTGGCCCATTCATGTGCTGCACCGCGAAAGCAAGTACGGGTCGGCCAAGGTCAGGGCCTTTATCGACATGCTGGCGCAAGGATTGCGCGATCAGCAGCTGGATTAACGTCGTACAGCGGGTCGAAAAGGATGCCAGACAATGTTCGCTATCGTGGCGGCCCTTTTTCAGGCAACCTGCTCACAACGCCCGATACTGCATCCTGAACCCCAGGTTCATTGCCTCCCCCTGGTGCAGCAACCGCAATCCTGGTCGCCCTGGCAGGTGGTGCGCATTGATGGGGTGGCTAACCGGCTCAAAGCAGAAAAAGCCTTGCCCTTGCGGGCAAAACAGCAAGAAGTGTTCAGCCCCGCTGGCACTGCACGCCAGTCGATAACCCGCGCTGGGTTGTTCGATCACACATTCCCCTGGCCAGCCACTGAAGGCGTGATCAACCACTGTCTCGGGTAAACGCCCCATGGCATTGAAGCGCCATTGTTCGGGCACTTCGGCCTGGTACGAGGGCAACCGCCCATCCTCGGCCAGCCACACTTTGCGTGCCGATGCGTACAACTTGGTATCGGGATACCTCGGAAAGTAAGGGTGCAACCCCAACCCGTACCAGTTGGCCGACTCATCCAGATGGGTTACATGCAGGTCCAGGTTCAGGCACCCCTCATGCAGATGCACATCCAGCGTGGCCCGGTAAGCAAACGGCACAGCACTGTCTAGCGTCAGCCGTGCTCGCTGTTCACTGTGATGCTCCACCTGCCAGGCCTGTTGCCAGGCACTGCCATGGATCGGGTAAGGGTCATGCCCGGTATTCGGTGCCAGTGCCTGCCACCCCTCGGGCCGGGCAAAGCCACCCTCGCCAATGCGGTTGGACCAAGGCGCCAGTGGGTAGCAGGCGAGGCGTCGTGGCGTACCACTTTTCAGTGCGGCCAGGTCGGAATGGCGCAGCAGCGCTTGCCCGGTCGCTTTCACTTCCCAGTTGACCAGGCTGGCGCCCAACTCCGGAGCCAGGCTCAGGCGGGTCAGGCGGTCCTGCAGGTGCAGTTCGGTCACAGACATTCAAGGCTCCATTTAAATGAACAATCAATTGGCCCGACGGTAGGTGAGCAGCACGATGCCGCACACCACCACCGCGCCGCCGAGTAATTGCAGGGTGCCGAGTTGCTGATCGAGTAAGGCCCAGCCCAGCAGTAGCGTCGCGATGGGTTCGACGTTCATCACGGGTGCGTTCTGCGCCATGTTCAGCCTTGGCACACAAACAAACAGCAAGGTGAAGGCCAAGCCATACAGCACTACCAGGCTGGCCAAGGCCGCCCAGCCACCGCTGCTGCCTGGCAATGACAAACCGGACGGCATCACGCCGCTTGCGCCTGCAACCAGCATGCTGGAGAACACGATCAGCAAAGTCAGCAGGCTGCGCACGGGGCCGCGCACGCTGGCCAGTTTATGGTCGGTGATCCACAAGGCGCAGGCAAAGGCACAGGCGGCGCCGAAGGCCAGGCTGACCCCTGGCACCCAGTGCGGGTTGGCCGCACCGCTGTCGGCCAGGCGTGCCGGCACATCCAGCGCCAGCACCAGGCCGCACAGGATCAGGCCCATGAACAGCACGGTGCGGCCCGTGGGGCGTGCGCCGCCCAGCGCCCAGGTGAGCAGCGCCAGCAGCATCGGGAAGGTGTTGCCCACCAGCAGCGCCAAAGCCACTGGAATACGCGCCACCGCCGAGTACAGGCACAGGCTCTGGGTGGCAATCAGCAGGCCGAGCAGCAGCTGCCACCGGCGCGCACCAGCGGGCAGGGCCAGGGCCTGGCGTTGCCACAGCAGCAGCCCGGCCAGTACCAGGAAGGTGATGCCAGAGCGGCAGAGGATGGCCAGCAGCACGCCGGTGCCGTCATCGAAGGCGATGCGCGCGGCGATGTGGTTGCCGGCGAATGAACAGGCCAGCAGGGCGAGCAAGGCGATGGCCAGTTTGCGGGGGAAAAGCGGTACAGCCGAGGAGGGGACAGCCATGTGCAGGATCCATTTGCAAGAGCCCAGGGGCCGCCAAGCGGCCCCCGTTCATAATTACAGCACCACGCTAGGCAGCCACAGCGAGATCGCTGGAATGTAAGTCACTGCCATCAGCACCAGGAACAGCGCCAGGTAGAACGGCATCAGCGCCTTCACCGTCGACTCGATACTCACCTTGCCGATGGCCGAGCCGACAAACAACACCGCTCCCACCGGCGGGGTGATCAGCCCGATACCCAGGTTCACCAACATGATCATGCCAAAGTGCACCGGGTCCACGCCGATACCGGTAATCACCGGCAGCAGGATCGGCGTAAGGATCAGGATCAGCGGCGCCATGTCCATCACCGTGCCCAGCAGCAACAACATGAAGTTGATGCACATCAGGATCACGTAGCGGTTGTCCGACAGGGTCAGGAACGCCGTGGTGATCTTCGACGGGATCTGCATCAGCGTCATTACGTAGCCGAAGCTGGCGGCAAAGCCGATCAGGATCATCACGATGGAGATGGTCCGTACTGTGCGGTGCATCAGCTTGGGCAGGTCGCGCCACTTGTAGTCGCGGTAGATGAACATGGTCACGAAGAACGACCACACCACCGCCACGGCTGCCGATTCGGTGGCGGTGAACACCCCCGACAGGATACCGCCGAGGATGATGACCATGGCCATCAGGCCCCACAGCGCCTCACCGGCAATTTTCAGCGCCTGGCGCAGCGGGATCACTTCGCCCTTGGGGTAGTTGCGCTTCTTGGCGAACAACAGGCACAGGCCCATCATCACCGCGCTCAGCAGCAGGCCGGGCATCACCCCCGCCATGAACAGCGAGGCGATCGACACCGTGCCGCCCGCCGCCAGCGAGTACAGCACCGAGTTGTGGCTGGGCGGGGTCAGCAGCGCCTGCACCGAGCCGCTGACGGTCACGGCGGTGGAAAATTCACGCGGGTAGCCTTTGCGCTCCATCTCCGGGATCAGCACCGAGCCCACCGAGGCGGTATCGGCTACCGACGAGCCGGAAATCGCACCGAAGAAGGTCGAGGCCATGATGTTGACCAGCGACAGCCCGCCACGCACGAAGCCCACCAGCACCCCGGCAAAGGCCACCAGCCGGCGTGACATGCCGCCTTCGGCCATGATCGCGCCGGCCAGCACGAAGAATGGAATGGCCAGCAGCGAGAACTTGTTAACCCCACTGGCCACCTGGATCATCATCGCCTGCAGCGGGATGTCGATCCACCAGGCGCCGATCAGTGCCGACAGGCCCAGGGCGTAGGCTACCGGCATGCCGATCAGAATCAGCACGATGAAACTGCCCAACAGAATGAACGCTTCCATTTACGCAGCTCCTTCGTTTTCTTCGACCAGATCAAAGCGCACGACCTTGCGGTTGCTCTGATCGCCCAGCAGGAGTTTTTCCAGCACGAACACCAGCGTCAGCACGCCGCCGACCGGGATCGGCGCGTAAGTCATGCCGACCCGCACACCGGGCAGCGAGGCCAGCGACTGGTTCCAGGTGGTGATGCACAGCCGGGTGCCGTAATAGGTCATGAACACGCACACCACGATCATCAGCAGTTGTACCAGCAGGGCGACCAGCTGGCGCTGCAGCGGCGGCAACCGGTCGGTAATCATCCCCACCGCCATATGCGCCCCGGCGCGATAGCTGGCGGCGGCACCAACGAAGGTGAATACCACCATCAGCAGGATCGAGACTGGCTCTGGCCAGCTGGAGCCGGTGCCCAGCACGTAGCGGGCGAAGATGCCCCACGGGATGATCAGCGTCATGGCCAGGATCGACAGGCCCGCGATCCAGATGCAACTGCGGTACAGCGTGTCGTTCACGCTCAGGAAAAGCGATTTCATAGGCATCACCAAAGCGGCAGGGCGGCGGCGGCCGCACTGCCGAGGTCGTCTTGGAAGGGGCTGGTATTACTGGACGGCGTCGATACGCTTCATCAGGTCGGCGTACGGCGCGCCGTACTTCTCGCGTACCGATGCGGTGGCTTCGAAGAACGGTTTCTTATCGACAGTGATGAACTCGACACCGGCGGCCTTGAGCTTCTCTTCGCTGGCGGCAGACTTGGCGTCCCACAGCGCACGCTCTTCCATCTGTGCTTCGCGCGCGACCTTTTTCACCAGCACCTGCTGCTCGGGAGTGAGCTTGTTCCAGGTGGTCTTGGACATCACCACCGGCTCCGGCAGGATCAGGTGGCCGGTCAGGGTGTAGTACTTGGCGCTCTGGAAATGGTTGTGCTCAAGCAAGGTCGGCGGGTTGTTCTCGGCGCCGTCGATCACGCCGGTTTGCAGGGCACTGAAGATTTCCCCGGTGTCCATGGCGATACCGTTGCCGCCCATGGCGTTCATCATGTCGATGAACAGCGGGTTGCCCTGTACGCGAATCTTCATGCCTTTGAGGTCTTCCAGGCTGCGCACCGGCTTTTTGGTGTAGATGCTGCGCGAGCCGCCGTCCATCCAGGCCAAGGCCACCAGGTTGAAGTCGGAGTTGGTGATCTTGTCGAGGATCTCCTGGCCGATCTCGCCATCGATGATCTTGCGCATGTGCTCATGGTCGCGGAACACGAACGGCATGTTGAACACGTTCACATCCGGCACTACCGGGCCGACGATCCCCAGGCTGACGCGGGTCATCTGCACGGCGCCGATCTGAGCCTGTTCGATCACTTCCTTTTCCGATCCCAGCACGCCGCCGGCGAACATCTTGAAGGTAATATCGCCATTGCTGGCCTGTTCCAGCTTTTTACCCATGTTCTGCTCGGCGACCACGGTCGGGTAGCCGGCCGGGTGGATTTCGGCGAACTTGATGTCCAGCGCCGAGGCGGGCATGGCCACGCTGAAGGCGAACGGGAGTACGGCAAGAAGCAGCTTGCGTTTGAACGTCATGATGAAACTCCGTGGTTTTTATTATCCGGTTTCGGGCGTGCAAGTGTGGGTGTGGCAGTGGGGCTCAGCCCCGGTAGGCAGGTTCCTCCAGGCCCTTTGTGCCAGGGTTGAGGGCAAATACCCCGCCAGCCAGTGGCTGGTCGCCGAGGTCGATGCCCGCGGGGCGGATCGAGGTGACGTACAGGGTGTCGAGGTTGGCGCCACCAAAGGCGCACATGGCCGGCTTTTTCACCGGCACGCTGAGCGAGCGGTCGAGGCGCCCGTCAGGGGTGAAGCGGTGAACTTGCCCGGCGTCGTTGCCGCAGATCCAGTAGCAGCCATCCTGGTCGATCGCGGCGCCGTCGGGGCGCCCTGGGTAGCCGCGCATGTCGACGAACAGCCGCTTGTTGTGCGGCGTGCCGCTGTCGGTGTCGTAGTCGAAGGCCCACACCTTCTGCACGTTGGGGTGTGAGTCGGACAGGTACATGCGCTTGCCGTCGGGGCTGAACGCCAGGCCGTTGGGCACGATCATGCCGTCCTGCTGCAGGTGCAAGTGGCCTTCGCCGTCATGCCGGTACAGCGCACCCACATGGGCGCCTTGCTGCATGTCCAGCAGCATGGTCCCGGCCCAGAAGCGGCCCTGACGGTCGCAGCGGCCATCGTTGAAGCGCATGCCGGCCTGGGCGTGCTGCACGTTGCTGAGCAGCCGGCTGTCCAGGCTGCCGTCCGCCCTGGCCTGGAGCTGAAAGATGCCGCTTTCCATACCCGCAACCCAGCCCTGACCGCTGCGGGCGATGCAGGCCAGCATCTCGTCGCCTTGCCAGCACTGGTGTTTGCCATCGGCCGCTTGCCAGCGATGCAATTGGCGAGCGGGAATGTCTACCCAGTACAGGGCCTGTTCACCGGGGTGCCACACAGGGCTTTCGCCGGTACCGTTACGGGCGTCGACGATCAGTTCGCAGTTCATGGCCGTGCCTCCTGGCGTGGGGTCAGTTGAACGGGCCGGCCACGGCGAAAGCGCCGCCCTGGTAGACCATGCTCGGGTCATCGTCGGCGGGTGCCGGTTGGGCCTCCACGGCTGCGCGGAAGGCTTCCGAGCTGTCCTTGGGCACATAGCCCAGGTGCGCGGCATGGCGGTTGTCCCACCACACGGTGCGATTGTCGGAGGCGCCGTAGACGATGGTATGGCCAACGTCGGGCGTCGATAGCCCACGTTCGATCAGTTGCACCAAGTCGTCATAGCTCAGCCAGGTGCAGAGCATGCGCGGGTTCTGTGGCTGCGGGAACGAAGAGCCGATGCGAATGCTGACGGTCTCGATGCCGTAGCGGTCAAAGTAGAAGCTGGCCACATCTTCGCCGTAGCACTTGGACAGCCCGTAATAGCTGTCGGGACGGCGTGGCGCGTGAGCGTCGATGCGCTCATCCTGGCGGTAGAAACCGATGGTGTGGTTGGAGCTGGCGAAGATGATGCGCTTGACCCCATGCTTGCGCGCCGCCTCGTACACGTGGAACACGCCGCAGATATTGGGGCCGAGAATCTCTTCGAAGGCGTGCTCGGTAGAAACCCCGCCGAAGTGGATGATGGCGTCCACGCCTTCGACCAGTGCATGCACCGCAGCCTTGTCGGCCAGGTCGCAGGTGATGACTTCCTCATGCGGGCCAGCAGCAGGCGCCATGGGGCTGATGTCGGAAAGGCGCAGGACCTCGGCGTAGCCTTTCAGGCGTTCGCGAAGGACCTTGCCCAGGCCGCCTGCGGCTCCAGTGAGCAGCAGGCGATTGAAGGGGGTAGTGGTCATGGCCGGCTCTTATTGTTAGTTGTTGTAGGTTGTCGTATGACTTGAGTGATTATTGGCGGTGGTTCTGTGTGTTGTCAATGAGGCTTGGGCGGCTTTTGCCGGCCTTTTCGCGGATAAGAAAATGCGAAAGGCCTGCGCGGTCGCCCGTAGGAGCGGGTTTACCCGCGAATGGGCCAGGCCTGCTGGCCAATCTCCACCCGCCGTTCACCGTCGCCGCCACCACCGTATTCGCGGGTAAACCCGTTCCTACACCTGATCGAGGGTGGACACAGGTCGGTGGTTGGGCGCAGGCCGCTGTGTAGGAGCGGGTTTACCCGCGAATGGGCCGGCCCTGCTGGCCAATCTCCACCCGCCGTTCACCGTTGTCGCGACCACCGTATTCGCGGGTAAACCCGCTCCTACACCAGATCGAGGGTGGACACAGGTCGGTGGTTGGGCGCAGGCCGCTGTGTAGGAGCGGGTTTACCCGCGAATGGGCCGGCCCTGCTGGCCAATCTCCACCCGCCGTTCACCGTTGTCGCCGCCACCGTATTCGCGGGTAAACCCGCTCCTACACCTGATCGAGGGTGGACACAGGTCGGTGGTTGGACACAGGTCGTCGTAGGAGCGGGTTCACCCGCGAAAGGGCCGGCCCTGCTGGCCAATCTCCACCCGCCGTTCACCGTCGCCGCCACCACCGTATTCGCGGGTAAACCCGCAGGTCTTGATCAGAGCAACGACAATGGGTAGTTGAAGATCAACCGGTTCTCATCAAACTCGTTATTGCTGTAATCCCGGCGAATCGACGAGTTACGCCATTTCACACTCAAATCCTTGAATGCCCCGCTCTGGATCACATACGCAAGCTCCGTTTCACGCACCCACTCCTTGCCATCGGTCACGCCCCCGCTGTGCACATCGCGCCCGCTGATGTAGCGGTTCATCAGGGTCAACCCCGGTACCCCGACGGTGACGAAGTTGAAGTCATGGCGCACCTGCCACGAACGCTCGTTGGCATTGTCGAAGCTGGAGTTGTAACTGTCGTTGGCCAAGGTCCCGCCACTGGTGCCGTTCACCCGCATCCAGGTATCACCATCGACTTTCTGCAACCCCACCCAGAAGGTGCTGCCGCCGTACTTGGCCGAGAACATCCCCGAGTAGGTCTTGTTGTCCAGCTGCCCGGCGCGTTCGGAGCCGTCCTCGTCGCCATGGAAGTAGCCCAGGTTGGCCCCCAGGGTCCAGTCACCCACCGGCTGGCTGTGGCTCAGTTGCAGGTATTGCTGCTGGTACACGTCCTTCAGCACCGCATTCCAAAGCCCCACCAGCGTGCGGTCCTGGTTGAACTTGTACTCGCCGCCGACGAAGTTGAAACGGTCCGACACGCCGCCGCCGTAGCTCATGTCTTCCATGCTCGCGTCGTTACGCGGGCTGTTGCCGCGGAACTGGCCGCCGTACAGGGTCAGCCCTGCGATTTCGTTGGAGGTAACCTGCCCGCCACGGAACGTCTGTGGCAACGAACGCCCGTCGTCCGAACGCAGAATCGGCAGTACCGGCATCCATTCACCGATCTTCAGTTCGGTCTTGGAAATACGCGCCTTGCCCGCCACTGCCAGGCGCCCGTAGTCGTCTGCCGGCTTGCCATCGTCATGGCGTGGCAGCAACGCCGTGCCATAGGTACCGCCACCGCCGTCGAGTTTGACCGACCACAGCCCCAGCACATCCACGCCGAAGCCGATTGGCCCTTCGGTGAACCCCGAGCGGGCATCGAGGATGAAGCTTTGCGTCCACTCCTCGGCCTTGCTCTGTGGGTTGCTGGGGTTGGTGAAGTTGCGGTTGATGTAGAAGTTGCGCAGCCCGAGGGTGGCCTTGCTGTCCTCGACAAATCCCGCTGCCAGGCTGCTGCCCGGCAGGCCGGCGATAACCCCGGCGCCAAGCAGGGCGAAGGGTAGGGTGTGGCAGATTTTCATTATTGTTGTGCTCCCTAAGGGTGTGGCAGCCCGTCCACCGGGCACGCGCAAGCGGCCTGCGGCAGGGGCGGGTAGATAACGGGCCGGTCAGGGCCAGGGGTGAATGCGCGGTAACCGGGCGCTACGTACTGGCAGGTTTACGCGAGCTGGCCGGGGGAAGAGGGGTATGCAACAGACGTAGGTGTAGCGGGATGGATGTCGACATGAGTTTGTCCACTGATTGTTGTTTTTGTTATGCGTTGTCGTACAACTGTGGGCGATTATTAGCAAGGGGGAGGAGGGCTGTCAACGGCTGATCGCAGAGCAAATAGGGTACTAGACGCCAAAAACTGAGCGGTAGAGGCTCTACCCTGAACGCGCTGCAGACATACTACAACTGCCATGCAACATGCCACGCACGTACACGATCTACTGGTAGGAGCGGGCTTGCCCGCGAACACGGGTAAAGCCCGTGCCATCCACCCCATTGGCCGCCTCGCACCGCAAACCGGGGGCAGGGTTAAAAATCAAATCGTAACTGCGGTGGCCCCATCCCCGAGCCTGCGCTATCTTCAGATCTGGCCTCGCCCTTGACCACGTAGACTGGCATGTCCAGTCCCGGCATCCTTGCTGGTGCCGTACCCCTCCTGTCGGCAGGGGCGAGGCCTCTTCATTTGAAGGGAATGGCGCTGTGGTCACTTCCGGCAGACAAACTGCCATTGCAGAGTCCCCACGATCAGTGCAGTGTAATGACAATCGTCTTTACATGAGGGCTATGTCATGGCTTCTATCAATATCCGCGTCGACGATGATCTCAAAGCCCGCGCCTACAAAGAGCTCAATCGCCTCGGTGTCACCCCCTCCGAACTCATGCGCCAGGCCCTGCAATATGTAGCTGAGCGGGGCAAGCTACCCTTCCGGCCGGTCCTGATGACCGAGGAAGATGAAGATCTCATTGCTACCGTACAAGAGCGGCTTGCTTCTCCGCTTCGCGTGAGGGTAAAGCTGGATGACCTATAGCCTCGACTTCGATGCCCGCGCATTGAAAGAGTGGAAGAAGCTGGGCGATACCGTGCGTCAGCAGTTCAAGAAGAAACTGGCAGAGGTCCTGCTGAAACCTCGAATCGAGGCAAACCGCCTTCACTCGCTGCTAGATTGCTACAAGATATAGCTTCGCAGCAGCGGGTATAGGCTGGTTTATCAGGTCATTGACCAAGAGATCGTGGTTTTTGTCGTCGCTGTCGATCGCCGTGAAAGAGACCAAGCTTACAAAAAGGCTGCTGAGCGCCTTGAGTAGGCTTCAAGGATTTGGCGGTCCCAGGTCGCAATCTCAAGGTAAATCACCGCCTCAAAGCCAGAGCTCTGCTCCGGTGGGAGCGGGCATGCCCGCGAAGAATCCGACTCGGTGTATGGCACCGGCTGCGCCGGTGTTCGCGGGGGTTCAACGCCTCGATGAACCCGCACAGGTCCCCCATCAGCCCATAGGGCTCATTGCCAAGTCAGGCAGACCAGCTTGCCAGGTAACCCCGGCAAACTGCGATCTCTGTAGGAGCGGGTTCACCCGCGAAGAGGCCAGCACAGGCAATAAATGGTCCCCTGTTCACATGGGCCTTCGCAGGGGCGGTCTTTTATAGGATTAAGAAATCAATCTTCGTAACTGACGTCAGGACTCTCGGGGAAAATCATAAAAAAAGGCTGCCAATCGGCAGCCTTCTCGATGCTCAGCCCGGACGATCAGTCCCAGCTCAACGCCCCACCCGTCTGATACTCGATCACACGCGTCTCAAAGAAGTTCTTCTCTTTCTTCAAGTCCATGATCTCGCTCATCCATGGGAACGGGTTGGTAGTCCCTGGATATTCTTCTTTCAAGCCAATCTGAGTCAGACGACGGTTGGCGATGAACTTGAGGTAGTCCTCCATCATCGCCGCGTTCATACCCAGTACACCGCGTGGCATGGTGTCACGGGCGTATTCGATCTCCAGCTGAGTTCCTTGCAGGATCATCTGGGTCGCTTCTTCCTTCATCGCCGCATCCCACAGGTGCGGGTTCTCGATCTTGATCTGGTTGATCACGTCGATACCGAAGTTCAGGTGCATCGACTCGTCACGCAGGATGTACTGGAACTGCTCGGCCACGCCGGTCATCTTGTTGCGGCGGCCCATGGACAGGATCTGGGTGAAGCCGCAGTAGAAGAAGATGCCTTCCAGGACGCAGTAGTAGGCGATCAGGTTGCGCAGCAGCTCTTTGTCGGTTTCGACGGTGCCGGTGTTGAATTCCGGGTCGGAGATGGCGCGGGTGTACTTCAGGCCCCATGCGGCTTTTTTAGCGACCGACGGGATCTCGTGGTACATGTTGAAGATCTCGCCTTCATCCATGCCCAGCGACTCGATGCAGTACTGGTAGGCGTGGGTGTGGATCGCCTCTTCGAAGGCCTGGCGCAGGATGTACTGGCGGCACTCCGGGTTGGTGATCAGGCGGTACACGGCCAGGGCCAGGTTGTTGGCAACCAGCGAGTCGGCGGTGGAGAAGAAGCCGAGGTTGCGCATGACGATGCGGCGCTCGTCTTCGGTCAGGCCGTCCTGGCTCTTCCACAGGGCGATGTCGGCGGTCATGTTGACCTCTTGCGGCATCCAGTGGTTGGCGCAGCCGTCCAGGTACTTCTGCCAGGCCCAGTCGTACTTGAACGGTACCAGCTGGTTGAGGTCGGCGCGGCAGTTGATCATGCGCTTTTCATCGACTGCAACGCGGGCCGAGGAGCCTTCCAGCTCGGCCAGGCCTTCGGCAACGTCGAGGGCGTCGAGGGCAGCCTTGGCACGTTTGACGGCTTCGGAGTCAGAAGCGGTGGCCGCACGGGCCTCCAGGGCGGCGGCACCACCGGCGCTGTCGAGCTTGTCGAGGGTGGCGGCGGCAGCGGCCTGCGCAGGGGTGTTGCCTTTGGCGGCTACTTCGCCGTCTTCTTTGTCGAATTCGTCCCAGCTCAGCATGGTTTGGCTCCTGCTTGAGGGTCGCCCAGAGGCAACCGGTTGGATTTTAAGAATGTGATGCCTGACGCAAGGCCGTAACGGCGAATGGGCAGCTCGAGAGGCTGACTCTCGTTTACATCTGAATGTGTTCTGGCTTGTACCTGGCCAGGCCTCTGGGAGGGGCCAGGACAATTGAATAGGTGCTCTTTTCAGAGGGCGCAGAGTATACCGGAATTCACCTTCGATCGGGGCGCGTGTGTCGCCGGCGAGGGTAACTTTTTCGACCGGTTTGGCGTGCGTCCGTTCACGAAAAAGGTTGCCTCTTCTACGGGGGGAGAGTGTAGCGCCAACCTATATGTTGTGCCAGTTTAAATTTCAAGGCACATCATATGGTGTTTCTTGAGGGCTGTGTTGCAAAGCCGGCCTCGCCGCGGGCTGGCCGGCGATGAGGCCAGCTACCACTAGCTACGGTGGGTATACAGCGTTTCGACAATGTGTGTCTTGGGGTGCTTGCGTGCCTGTTCCACTGAGGTGAAACGGCCGGTTTCTGCGTTGCGACCAATCTTGCGAGATGCCAGTTTTTTCCGCGCCATGGGCGTACATCCTTTTTTGAGAGGTCCTGTTCTTTTACCGAGCTGCGTGAACAGTGGGCAAAGGGCAAGGTTTCTCTGAGGCGCGGATACAAAAATGCCGCGCGGGGCACCCGTAGGCACCCCGCACGGCATTCAGGCCTTACTGGCAGGCTTCGCAGTCAGGCTCGTCGATCGCGCAGGCCTTCGGCACTGGCGCTGGGCCGGCTGCCTGGACCGGGGCGCTGTCGCCACCGCTGGAAACGGCGTTGAGCTTGCCGGTGTTGATGGTCGACTTCTCGGTGCTGGTCGCGGCCAGGGCACGGAGGTAGTAGGTGGTTTTCAGGCCACGGTACCAGGCCATGCGGTAGGTCACGTCCAGCTTCTTGCCCGATGCACCCGCGATGTACAGGTTCAGCGACTGCGCCTGGTCGATCCACTTCTGGCGACGGGAAGCCGCGTCGACAATCCACTTGGTCTCGACTTCGAACGCAGTGGCGTACAGGTCTTTCAGCTCTTGCGGGATGCGCTCGATCTGCTGTACCGAACCGTCGTAGTACTTCAGGTCGTTGATCATGACCGAGTCCCACAGATCGCGGGCCTTGAGGTCGCGAACCAGGTACGGGTTGATCACGGTGAATTCGCCCGACAGGTTCGATTTCACGTACAGGTTCTGGTAGGTAGGCTCGATCGACTGCGACACGCCAGTGATGTTGGCGATGGTCGCGGTTGGCGCGATGGCCATGATGTTCGAGTTACGAATACCTTTCTGCACGCGGGCACGTACCGGCGCCCAGTCCAGGGTTTCTTCCAGGTTGACGTCGATGTACTTCTGGCCACGGGCCTCGATCAGGATCTGTTGCGAATCCAGCGGCAGGATGCCCTTGGACCACAGCGAACCCTGGAAGGTCTCGTAGGCGCCGCGTTCATCGGCGAGGTCGCAAGAAGCCTGGATGGCGTAGTAGCTGACCGCTTCCATCGACTTGTCGGCAAACTCGACGGCAGCATCGGAGCCGTAAGGAATGTGCTGCAGGTACAGCGCATCCTGGAAGCCCATGATGCCCAGGCCGACCGGACGGTGCTTGAAGTTCGAGTTACGCGCTTGCGGCACCGAGTAGTAGTTGATGTCGATCACGTTGTCGAGCATGCGCACAGCGGTGTTCACGGTGCGTTGCAGCTTGGTGGTGTCCAGCTTGCCATCGACGATGTGGTTCGGCAGGTTGATCGAGCCCAGGTTGCAGACTGCGATCTCGTCCTTGTTGGTGTTCAGGGTGATCTCGGTGCACAGGTTCGAGCTGTGGACCACGCCCACGTGCTGCTGCGGCGAACGCAGGTTGCACGGGTCCTTGAAGGTCAGCCATGGGTGGCCGGTCTCGAACAGCATCGACAGCATCTTGCGCCACAGGTCTTTGGCCTGGACGGTCTTGAACACCTTGATCTTGTTGTACTCGGTCAGGGCTTCGTAGTACTCGTAGCGCTCTTCGAAGGCCTTGCCGGTCAGGTCGTGCAGGTCTGGCACTTCCGAAGGCGAGAACAGGGTCCACTTGCCGTCATCGAAGACACGCTTCATGAACAGGTCAGGAATCCAGTTGGCGGTGTTCATGTCGTGGGTACGACGGCGGTCATCACCGGTGTTCTTGCGCAGCTCGATGAATTCTTCGATGTCCAGGTGCCAGGTTTCCAGGTAGGCACATACAGCGCCTTTGCGCTTGCCACCCTGGTTCACGGCAACGGCGGTGTCGTTGACCACTTTCAGGAACGGTACGACGCCCTGCGACTTGCCGTTGGTGCCCTTGATGTACGAGCCCAGTGCGCGCACAGGGGTCCAGTCGTTGCCCAGGCCGCCGGCGAATTTCGACAGCATGGCGTTGTCGTGGATCGCGTGGTAGATGCCCGACAGGTCGTCTGGCACGGTGGTCAGGTAGCAGCTGGACAGCTGCGGGCGCAGGGTACCGGCGTTGAACAGGGTCGGGGTCGAGGCCATGTAGTCGAACGACGACAACAGGTTGTAGAACTCGATCGCACGGGCTTCCTTGTCTTTCTCTTCCAGCGCCAGGCCCATGGCCACACGCATGAAGAACACCTGCGGCAGCTCGAAGCGCACGCCATCCTTGTGGATGAAGTAGCGGTCGTACAGGGTCTGCAGGCCCAGGTAGGTGAACTGCTGGTCGCGCTCGTGGTTGATCGCCTTGCCCAGTTTTTCCAGGTCGAAGTCGGCCAGGGCCGGGTTCAGCAGCTCGAACTCGATACCTTTGGCGACGTAGGCCGGCAGGGCCTTGGCGTACAGGTCAGCCATTTCGTGGTGGGTGGCGCTGTCGGCTACATTCAGGAAGCCCAGGCCTTCGGCGCGCAGGGTGTCCATCAGCAGGCGGGCGGTAACGAACGAGTAGTTCGGCTCGCGCTCCACCAGGGTACGGGCGGTCATTACCAGGGCGGTGTTGACGTCCTTGATGGCCACGCCGTCGTACAGGTTCTTCAGGGTTTCGCGCTGGATCAGGTCGCCATCGACTTCGGCCAGGCCTTCGCAGGCTTCGCTGATGATGGTGTTCAGGCGGGCCATGTCGAGTGGCGCCAGGCTGCCGTCAGCCAGGGTGATGCGGATGCTCGGGTGCGGCTCGACCACGGCGTCGGTGTTGGCGCGGGTGGCACGCTCCTTGGCGCGCTGGTCACGATAGATCACGTAGTCGCGGGCGACTTTCTGCTCGCCTGCGCGCATCAGGGCCAGTTCGACCTGGTCCTGGATTTCTTCGATGTGGATGGTGCCACCCGATGGCATGCGACGCTTGAACGTGGCGGTAACCTGCTCGGTCAGGCGCGCGACGGTGTCGTGGATGCGCGACGAAGCGGCGGCGGTGCCGCCTTCAACTGCGAGGAACGCCTTGGTGATGGCGACGGTGATCTTGTCGTCGGTGTAAGGGACGACAGTGCCGTTACGCTTGATCACGCGCAGTTGGCCGGGGGCGGTGGCAGCCAGATCCTGGTTGGAATCGGCGGCCTGCGGCACCTGGGCCTGCGGGTTCTCGCGAGTTGTGTCGGTTTGCATGGGTGGGTGTCTCCACAGTTTCTATATTGTTCAGGCGCCTTATGGGCGCCCACCGTTCCGTCCACTTGCTCGATAACCTCGCGGGGATGCGCAATGCATGCGCATCCGCCCGCGCGGGCGTACCGACTTCGGGACAGACTCAGGAATAAGGGGCAATGGCTTGCCGCTCCCTGGCCGAAGTCAAAGGTTCTGGGCCGAGCCCAAAATCTGTTGCTGATGGATGCCAGGGCTGGCCTGCAACACCCATGCCCGAACAAGGCCCTGGAAGGGCTTGCCTCGGTCGCCTCCGCAGGAGCGGTTTGGCTGCTGAAATCACCTGAAGTTCCACCCGGAAAATCGCTTGATCTTGCGGGTTGACTTTTGTGTGTGATTTTGCACGAACCCCTATATCTAGTGGTTCGCTGCGATCGGGATACAAGATAATGCGGTATTGGGGGCTTTGCAAGGCGATCGCCTGTGGATAACGTGTGCGTACTTTGTGAGTGAATGGTGGGTATTCGCTGTAGGCCTTGTGCCAAGTGGTTTGCAGTATTTTTCTGCGGCGTGACGCCCTTGGGCAGTTTTTTTCGGGCGCGAACCCTATCACAAAAAACGGTTCAGTCGAGGGGGCGGTAGGGGCATGTCTGAAGATTTTGGTTCCCCCGCGCGCGGTCGCCTGTAGGAGCGGGTTTACCCGCGAAGAGGCCGAGCCTGCTGGCCAATTTCCATCCGCCGTTCACCGTTGCCGCCGCCACCGTATTCGCGGGTAAACCCGCTCCTACCACGGTGGTGGGCACACATCGGGGGTTGGACACAGGCCGTTGTAGCGAGCTTCGCTCGCGATGCGCCGTGCGGGCGGCGCTCGATCTCGCAGGCCCCCCCCATCTACAGTCATACTCTCAGCTGCCCTGACACGATCCCAAGAACAAACAAGGCCAAAGTCATGGATCAAAGCCTACCCCGCATCCTCATTGTCGAAGACGACCAGCGCCTGGCCGAGCTGACCGCCGAGTACCTGCAGGCCAACGGCTTCGAGGTCAGCGTGGAGGGGGATGGTGCCCGCGCCGCCCGGCGCATCATCGACAGCCAGCCCGACCTGGTCATCCTCGACCTGATGCTGCCCGGCGAGGACGGCCTGAGCATCTGCCGCCGGGTGCGAAGCCAGTACCAGGGGGCGATCCTCATGCTCACCGCGCGCAGCGATGAACTCGACCAGGTTCAGGGCCTGGACCTGGGTGCCGACGACTACGTCTGCAAACCCGTGCGCCCACGCTTGCTGCTGGCGCGTATCCAGGCCCTGCTGCGCCGCAGCGAAACCGTGGACAGCAAGCGCCAGGACCTGGCCTTCGGTGCGCTGCGTATCGACAACCGCCTGCGCGAGGCGCACCTGGGCGAGCAGTTGATCGAACTGACCGGCGCCGAATTCGATCTGCTCTGGCTGTTGGCCAGCAACGCTGGCCGGGTGCTGACCCGTGAACAGATCTTCACCGCACTGCGTGGCGTGGGCTACGACGGCCAGGACCGCTCCATCGATATCCGCATCTCGAAAATCCGCCCCAAGATCGGCGACGACCCGCTTCAGCCGCGGTTGATCAAGACCCTGCGCAGCAAAGGCTACCTGTTCGTTGGCGAGGCACCATGAACAATTCGATCTTCCTGCGCATCTACGGCGGCATGCTGGCCGTGCTGGTGCTGGTGGCCTTGCTTGGCGTGCTCAGCCTGCACCTGGTCAACGAAGTGCGCGCTGCCCAGCATCGCGAGGGCCTGGCCCAGGGCACCTTCAGCCTGATGGCCGACAACCTGGCAATGCAGAATGAAACCCAACGCAAGCGTTCGCTGCTGATCTGGGAACGCCTGCTTGGCGTGCCGTTGGCGCTGCAACCGATGAGCGCACGCAGCCTTGACGGTGGCCAGCGGGCGCGCCTGTACCGTGGCCTGGTGGTGGTCGAGAAGATTGGCCCGCATGCGGCGCAAGTGCTACGCAAGGTGGGCCAGGAAGACCTGATGCTGGTCGCGCAGATCAAACAGATCAGCGAGCAGTTGGCGCGGGCCACCCTCTATCTATTGGCCGACGAACTGGTGCGCTACCCGGTAACCGAACAGCAGCAGCGCCTGGCACAGATCAAGCAGGAAAAGGGCTTCGGCTTTGGCGTTGCCTTGCAACGTATCGAGCGGGTCAGCCTGGACGATGACCAGCGGCGCCGCGTGGAGGAGGGCGACACGGTGATGGCGCTGGGCAAGGATGGTGACTCGATCCGGGTGTTCGCCGGGCTGACGGGCTCGCCATGGGTACTGGAAATCGGCCCGCTGTACCAGCTCAACCCTTACCCGCCGCAGTTGCTGATCCTGATTGCCTTCCTGGGGCTGTGCCTGATCGGCCTGGTGGTCTACCTGCTGGTGCGTCAGCTGGAACGTCGTGTGTCGGGCCTGGAGATTGCTGCCACGCGCATCGCCCAGGGCAGCCTGGATACCCGCGTACCGGCCGGCGACGCCGACTCGGTAGGGCGCCTGGCTGCTGCCTTCAATGGCATGGCCGAGCACCTGCAGCGCTCGCTGACCATGCAGCGCGAGCTGGTGCGAGCGGTGTCCCACGAGCTTCGCACACCGGTGGCGCGCCTGCGCTTTGGCCTGGAGATGATCGAAAGCGCCACGACTGAACAGATGCGGGCAAAGCACCTGGCGGGCATGGACGGGGATATCCAGGACCTCGACAAGCTGGTCGACGAGATGCTGACCTACGCCCGCCTGGAGCAGGGCGCACCGGCCTTGAAGTTCCAGCGGGTCGATCTGGATGCCTTGCTCGAACGGGTGATCGAAGAGCTGGCACCTTTGCGTGCCGAGGTGCGGGTGGTGCGCGGCGACTGTCAGGGCGCGGATGCCGAAGGCGCCTGGGTCGAGGCCGAGCCGCGCTACTTGCACCGGGCCCTGCAGAACCTTGTCGGCAATGCCATGCGCCATGCCGAGGGCGAAGTGCGCCTGAGCTATCAGCTGGGCCAGCAACGTTGCCGCATCGATGTGGAGGATGACGGCCCGGGGATCCCCGAGGGCTTCTGGGACCGCATCTTCACGCCCTTCACCCGCCTCGATGACAGCCGTACCCGTGCCTCGGGCGGGCATGGCCTGGGCCTGTCGATCGTACGGCGGATCATCTACTGGCACGCGGGCCGGGCTACGGTGGGGCGCAGCGAGGCGTTGGGCGGTGCCTGCTTCAGCCTGAACTGGCCAAGGCAGCAGGCACCGCTGTAAAGGTCAGACGCTGACCAGGCTCAGCAGGTGGCCGTCCTGCAGGCAGAACTGGCCTTGCAGCTCTGCGCCTTGCTGCCACTGTGGTGACAGGTCGGTGAGCAGGCGCAAGCGCGCCAGCCCTTCCGCGGACCAGTCGAGCACTTCTGCGTGTTCGAAGTAGAAGCGTTGGCGAGTCAGTGGGTACAGGGTCTTGAACAAGCTTTCCTTCAGCGAGAACGTCAGGGTGACCGTAAGCCCAAGCTGGCGGCGGTCCAGGCGCTCCAGCTCTGCCGGGGTAAGGATTTCGCCCATCAGCCGCTCGGCGCGCTCGTCATCCAGCAAGGCTTCCTGATCCAGGCCCAGACCTTGGCAGCTGTTTTCGCCGGCGACCACCGCGGCGGCCCAGCCCTTGCCGTGTGTGATCGAGCCATGAATACCGGCGGGCCAGATGGGCGAGCGGTCTTCGTGGGTGCCGGGCACGTAGTCGCGACCGTCCAGGCGCTGGAGCGCGGCGCGGGCACATACGCGACCTGCCAGGTACTCGGCCTGGCGCTTGGCAACCGAGCGCTGCAGGCTGGCGCTGGGCACGATACCGGCGCGCTGGAAGTCGTCGGTTGCCAGGTGGGCAGGGTCGAAGGCGCAACTGACCAGCACCGCGCCGGGGAGTGGGCGGGGCAGGGGCCAGTGGTGCCGGAGCGGGGCGCAGCAGGCGGGAAGTGTGTTCATGGCGGCTATTGTGCCAGCTGTGCAGGCGCTAAGGGAGGTGGCGTGGCAACGCCTCCTTGTAGGCGCGCCTTATGTGGAAGTGGACCTGCGGCCCTTTCGGGACGCAAGGCCGCACACACAACGATTTGCGCAATCTTTTAATTGAACACCTTCTTGAAGAACGCCTGCATATCCGCCCAGGAACGCTCGTCCGCGGCCTTGTTATAGCCAATGTCCGGCCCCCCATGTTCACCATGGCTCAGCCGATCGGCATCGGGGTTGGTGAAGCCGTGCTTGGCCCCTTCAATACTGACGAACTGGTAGTTGACCTTGGCCGCATCCATCTCGGCCTTGAATGCCTCTACCTGCTGTGGGCTGACCATGCTGTCCGCCGCACCATGCTCGACCAGGATATCGGCCCGCACCACGCCAGGTTTTGCCGGGGTCTGGGTGGCCAGTGCGCCATGGAAGCTCACCACGCCATCGAGCTTTTCTCCCCGGCGTGCGGCATCGAGCACCACCTTGCCGCCAAAACAGTAGCCGACAGCGCCCAGTTGATGCTTGTTCACATTCGGCTGCTTTTTCAACAACTCCAGGCCCGCGTCGAAGCGCGCTGCTGCCGCAGCCGGGTCCTTCATCGCTGCAGCCATGAATGCCTGGGCATCCTGCGGGTGCTCGGTGTGCTTGCCATCGCCGTACATGTCGATGGCCAGTGCCTTGTAGCCCAGGGCGGCGAGATCTCTCGCACGACGCTTGGCATAGTCGTTCAGGCCCCACCATTCATGCACCACAACGATGCCTGGGCGTTTGCCGTCCAGCGCGTCATCGTAGGCGTAGTAGCCGACGAGGCGGTTGCCATCGTCGTCCTGATAAGGAATTTCACGGGTCACTACCGCCGCTTGGGCGAGGGCGGCGCTGCACATCAGGGTCAGGGCCAGCAGGGCTCGCATGTTCACAACTCCTTGTTTTGCTATCGGTTCGTTCAGCCGGGGTTCAGCCAGGGTTCAGTCGCGGTTCAGGGTGCCCTGATTACTCTAGCTTCCAGACCGAAACAGCGCACCCAACTGGAGTACCCAGCCATGAAAACCTTCAATACCCTGCTTGCCGCCATGGCCGTCTGTGCCGCTGGCATCACCACCGCCCAGGCCGCGGACGACAACTTCGCCAGCCTCACCTACGGCCAGACCAGCGACAAAGTTCGCAAGTCCGGCCTGCTGCAACGCAACACCGACCACCTCAACGCCGACGGTATCATCGGCAAGGACGATACCTGGGGTGTGCGTTTGGGCAAGATCAACGATCAGGGCCGCTACTACATGACCTATGACAACGTCTCTGGCGACCACAGTGGCCTGAAGTTGCGCCAGGAAAACCTGCTTGGCAGCTACGACTTGTTCCTGCCGGTGGGCGATACCACCAAGCTGTTCGGTGGTGGCAGCCTGGGTGTGACCAAGCTGACCCAGGACTCGCCAGGCGCCAGCCGGGACACTGACTACGGTTATGCCTACGGCTTGCAGGCCGGTGTGATCCAGGACATCACCGACAAGGCCTCGGTCGAGCTGGGCTACCGTTACCTGCGCACCAATGCCGCGACCGAGGTGGGCGCACATGGCGGGCCGAAGGACGGCACCCTGCGCCTGACCAGCAGCGCGCAGACCTACCTGGCAGCAAGTTACAAGTTCTGACGAACGAGCCGCGTTATCCTGTACCAGCCTCTTCGCGGGCATGCCCGCGAAAGGGCCGGTACAGGCAATACACATAAGGAGCTGCACATGAAACTGCTGGTGGTCGAGGACGAAGCCCTGCTTCGCCATCACCTCTACACCCGCCTGGGCGAAAGCGGCCATGTGGTCGAGGCGGTCGCTGATGCCGAAGAGGCGCTGTACCAGGCCGAGCAGTACCATTTCGACCTTGCCATCATCGATCTGGGCCTGCCCGGTATCAGCGGCCTGGAGCTGATCACGCGGCTGCGCAGCCAGGACAAGACCTTCCCCATTCTCATCCTCACAGCCCGTGGCAACTGGCAAGACAAGGTCGAGGGCCTGGCCGCCGGTGCCGACGACTATCTGGTCAAGCCGTTCCAGTTCGAGGAGCTTGAAGCACGGCTCAATGCCCTGTTACGCCGCTCCAGTGGTTTCATCCAGTCGACCATCACCGCTGGCCCCTTGGTACTTGACCTCAACCGCAAGCAGGCCACCCTCGACGAACACGCCTTGGCCCTGACTGCCTACGAATACCGCATCCTCGAATACCTCATGCGCCATCACCAGCAGGTGGTGGCCAAGGATCGCCTGATGGAACAGTTGTACCCAGGTGACGAAGAGCGCGACCCCAATGTCATCGAAGTGCTGGTTGGCCGCCTGCGCCGCAAGCTTGAAGGCGAGCGCGGCTTCAAACCCATCGACACGGTGCGCGGCCTGGGCTACCTGTTCACCGAGCGCTGCCGATGATCCGCTCGCTGCGGGTGCGCCTGATGCTGGCCGCCGCAGTGTTGGCGCTGCTGTTCATGCTGGCGCTGCTGCCGGCCTTGCAGAAGGCCTTCAGCCTGGCTCTGCAGGAATCGATCGAGCAGCGTCTGGCCTCTGATGTGACCACGCTGATTTCCGCTGCGCGTATCGAGCATGGCCAGCTGCAGATGCCGACACTGCTGCCGGACGAGCGTTACAACCTGCCCTACACAGGCCTGCTCGGTTATATCTTTGACCGCGACGGCAAACTGGTCTGGCAGTCGCGTGCCACCGCCGACCGGCACATCAACTACCAGCCGCGCTATGACGGGCGCGGCAACGAGTTCGACCGCATTCACCAGTCCGATGGCGAAGAGTTCTTCGTGTACGACGTCGAGATCAAGCTGCTGGGCGGGCAAAGCGCCGCCTACAGCATTGTCGCTCTGCAGCCCGTGAGCGAGTACAAGGCCACCCTCAATGGCCTGCGCGAAAAGCTCTACCTGGGGTTCGGCGCTGCATTGCTGGCGCTCATGGTGTTGCTGTGGGCAGGCCTGACCTGGGGGTTGCGCTCGTTGCGACGCCTCAGCCACGAACTGGATGAAGTGGAATCCGGTGCACGTGACGGCCTGAGCGGCGAGCACCCACGCGAGTTGCTGCGCCTGACCCGCTCGCTCAACCGTCTGTTGCGCAGTGAGCGTGAGCAGCGCACGCGCTACCGTGATTCGCTGGACGATCTGGCGCACAGCCTGAAGACGCCGCTGGCGGTGCTGCAGGGCGTGGGTGAAAGCTTGCAGCAGCGCAGTGGCGAGCGCGAGCAGGCGCGGGTGCTGCAAAGCCAGATCGAGCGCATGAGCCAGCAGATCGACTACCAGCTGCAACGCGCCAGCCTGCGCAAGAGTGGCCTGGTACGCCACAGCGTATTGCTGCGGCCGTTGCTCGACAGCCTGTGCAGCACCTTGGCCAAGGTTTACCGGGAAAAACGTGTGGACGTGGTGCTGGAGTTGCCGGACGCGGCGCAGGTACCGATGGAGCAGGGCGCGTTGCTGGAAATGCTCGGCAACCTGCTGGAGAACGCCTACCGGCTGAGCCTGGGCCAAGTGCGGGTGAGCCTGGTGAAGGCGCCGGGGTATCTGACCTTGTGCATCGAGGACGACGGGCCGGGCGTGCCCGCCGACCAGCGTGAACGCATTCTGGAGCGTGGGGAGCGGCTGGACAGCCAGCACCCGGGGCAGGGCATCGGCTTGGCCGTGGTCAAGGATATCGTCGACAGCTATGACGCCGAGCTGAGCCTTGGCGATTCGCCGCTGGGGGGCGCTGCGTTCAGGATCACCTTCCACCTGGATTGATTCGTAGCCTGTGCCAGCCCGTTCACAGATCAATCCGCGAATGGGCCGGCACAGGCAATCCACAAAGGGCGGATTTCCGCCATTCCTCCTTGTACAAATTCCGCCATCGGGCGGAAATCCGCCAATCCGTCCCGGGAATATCGCCCTGTCGTTGGGCATTTATCCCCAGCAAATACGGACCTTGCACCCTTCATGGGCATTTTGGCACCACCCTTGCTATTGATCCTCGCAGAGGCCTGCCCAGGCAGCTCGAACACAACGACAAATCCCTCCAAGTGCAGGAGGGTTAGCGATTCAGGTGCCCCCATCACCCTGGGAAGGGTGAACCGGCACACTTGAGGAAAATTAGCCATGACGACACGTCAGCCGCTGTACAAATCCCTGTATGTCCAGGTGTTGGTCGCCATCACCATCGGCATCCTGCTCGGCCACTACTACCCGGAAACGGGCGTTGCCCTCAAACCCCTGGGTGACGGCTTCGTCAAATTGATCAAGATGGTCATCGCCCCGATCATCTTCTGTACCGTGGTCAGCGGCATTGCCGGCATGCAGAGCATGAAGTCGGTCGGCAAAACCGGCGGCTACGCGTTGCTGTACTTCGAAATCGTCTCCACCATCGCCCTGATCATCGGCCTCGTCGTCGTCAACGTGGTCAAGCCAGGCGCTGGCATGCACATCGACGTCAGCACCCTGAACGCCAGCAGCGTGGCTGCCTACGCCGCCGCCGGCGCGCAGCAGACTACCGTCGGCTTCCTGCTTAACGTCATCCCCAATACGGTCGTCGGCGCCTTCGCCAACGGCGACATCCTGCAAGTGCTGATGTTCTCGGTACTGTTCGGCTTCGCCCTGCACCGCCTGGGCAGCTACGGCAAGCCGGTACTGGACATGATCGACCGCTTCGCCCACGTCATGTTCAACATCATCAACATGATCATGAAGCTGGCCCCGATCGGTGCTTTCGGCGCCATGGCCTTCACCATCGGCCAGTACGGTGTTGGCTCGCTGGTGCAGCTGGGCTACCTGATGGCCTGCTTCTACATCACCTGCCTGCTGTTCGTGCTGGTGGTGCTGGGCGGTATCTGCCGTGCCCACGGCTTCAGCGTGATCAAGCTGATCCGCTACATCCGTGAAGAACTGCTGATCGTGCTGGGTACTTCGTCCTCGGAGTCGGCCCTGCCACGCATGCTGGCCAAGATGGAGCGCCTGGGTGCCAAGAAATCGGTAGTGGGCCTGGTTATCCCGACTGGTTACTCGTTCAACCTGGACGGTACCTCGATCTACCTGACCATGGCTGCGGTGTTCATCGCTCAGGCCACTGACACCACCATGGACATCACTCACCAGATCACCCTGCTGCTGGTGCTGCTGGTGGCTTCCAAGGGTGCTGCCGGCGTTACCGGTTCGGGCTTCATCGTGCTGGCCGCGACCCTGTCGGCTGTTGGCCACCTGCCGGTTGCCGGCCTGGCGCTGATCCTTGGCATCGACCGCTTCATGTCCGAAGCCCGCGCCCTGACCAACCTGGTGGGCAACGCCGTTGCCACCGTGGTAGTGGCCAAGTGGGTCAAGGAAATGGACAACGACAAGCTGGCTTCGGAATTGGCCTCCGGTGGTGCGCCGCTGATCGATACCCGCCCGACGGACGACCTGGGCGTGGCTGAAGGCCCGGCTCGTTGATAGCGGGTTGAAATGAGAAAGGCGACCCAAGGTCGCCTTTTTCGTGTCTGCGCGGTCCCTTGTGGGAGCGGCCTTGCGTCGCGAAAGGGCTGCGCAGCAGCCCCGGCGACCTTGCAGGATGGCTGAAATCTTGGGGCCGCTGTGCAGCCCTTTCGCGACGCAAGGCCGCTTCCACACAGGGCGATGCGGTGGCCCTCAGCCCAGTACCACCTCCAACACCCGGATCTCCTCCGGCTGTGGGTAATGCCACCTTACTTGCACATCCCAGAACTTCACCCCGTACACCCGCTCGGACGGTGGTATCTGGTAGGCCGGCCGTGGGTCCTGCGCCAGGCATTGCTCGATCAGTTGCACCAGCGGCTCATTCAAACGCAGCGCATGCTCGCGGGCCTGGATCAGGGCGTTGTCCGCCCACTGCACGGCAATTGCCACAGGCGCTGCGTTGGCCATCTGGTTGCTGGCGCCAGCGATGCTGTCGGCATAGGGCACATACGGCTTGATATCCAGCACCGGCGTGCCGTCGAGCAGGTCGATCCCGGACAGCAGCAGGCGCCCGGGCTCCACGCCCTCCAGGCGTACCACCGACTGGCCGATGCCGTTGGGCCGGTGGGTGGCGCGGGTGGCGAACACTCCCATGCTCTTGTTGCCGCCCAGACGCGGAGGCCGCACTTTCAGGCGTGGTTTTTCCTCCAGTGCCTGGTGGAACAGGAACAGCAGCCAGACATGGCTGACCTGCTCCAGCCCTTCGACCGCGTCACCTTGATCGAACGGCGGCAACAGTTCGAGTACGCCACGGGCGGCAGGCGCCAGCTGCGGCTGGCGCGGAATGGCGAACTTTTCCTTGAAACAGGAGTGGACGATGCCGACCGGGACAACCGTATGCTGCATGGCCACTCAGCCGCGCACGCGCAGGGTCAGGCCCTTGAGGAAGTTGCGCATCAACTGGTCGCCACACGGGCGGTAGTTGTCGTGGCCAGCCTTGCGGAACAGCGCGCTGAGCTCAGGTTTGCTGACCGGGAAGTTGACCGACTTGAGAATCGCGTGCAGGTCGTCTTCCTTGAGCTCAAAGGCCACACGCAGCTTCTTGAGGATCAGGTTGTTGGTTACCGGCAGCTCGATCGGCTGCTGCGGGCGGCTATCGTCTTTGCCTCGGCGGTAGATCACCAGGCCGTCAAGGAAGTGCGCCATCACCCGTTCAGGGCAGCGCACGAAGCCTTCCTCTTCTTCTTTTTTCAGGTAGGTGGCCAGCACCAGAGGATGCACTTCGAGGCCAGAGAGCCCGATGATCTCGGCCATCTTGGCGTCGTTCACCTTGAGCATGTAGCGCAGGCTGCGCAGGACGTCGTTGTGGTTCATTGCAGCAGAATCCTGTTCAGGTGCCGCGCGTTCCGGCGCGGCGTATTGCTTAGAAACGTTCGGAGGTAGCCAGGTAACGCCATTGGCCCAAGGGCAGCTTGCCCATCGACACACCACCCAGGCGAATGCGTCGCATGCCTAAAAGCTCCAGGCGCAGGTAGGCGCATAGCTCGGAAATCTGCCCTGGTTGTGGGTTTTTCAACACCATGCGCAGGTGTGTCTCGTTCTGCCAGCTGGCCTTGGCCTTGGGCAACTCGCGGTCATTGCGCATGGCCCCACGCGCCAGGCGTTCCAGCGCCTGGGGGGTGGTTTCGCCGCGCACTTCAATGATGAACTCTTGCTCCAGGCGACGCAGGTCGGCCTCGATCTTGCGGGATACCCGCCAGTCCTGGGTAAACACCTGCAGGCCGCTGGCGCCACGCTCCAGCGGTGCCACGCAGGCCTGCCGGGCAAAATGCCCGTGCAGGGCGCGCACGCCTTCGCGGTGGGCCTCGCTAAGGCTGCCCATGTTCATGCTGGCGCGGGCGTCTTCACTGTCCATGCCGGCTGGCTGGTTCAGCAGCAGGGTCACTGGCTCCAGGGTTTCGGCACGGGCGCCCGGCAGCAGTTCGACGCGCTGCTGCTCAACCTTGAACTGCGGCTGCTCGACCACCACGCCATCGACCGTTACCCAGCCTCCTTCAATGTACTGCTCGGCCTCGCGGCGGGAGCAGCCGAGCTGCTCGATGAGGCGTTTGGACAGGCGGACGGGTTCGGACATGGGGCAATTCGCAAGGCAGGGAAAGGCCTCCATTGTACCTGCCTGCAAGCGGTAGATGATGGGAATCTGTGTCAGATGCGCCATTTTGGACACATAGCGCGGCACATTCAGGCGCCGCCTCAAGGCAGTGTGCGCATTAGCCTCATGTGCAGCAGAGGATAGGGCTGGCCCAGGCCGTCGGTTTCCGAACGGCCGATGACCTCGAAACCTTCATGCAGGTAGAAGCCCAGCGCTTTCGGGTTCTGTTCGTTGACGTCAAGGTACTCGGCATTCAGCTCATTGATGGCATAGCGCAGCAGGCGCTTGCCTACCCCTTGGCCACGGTAGCCAGGTGCGACGAACAGCATGTCCACCCGCCCGTTGGCGACACCGGCGAAACCACAGATGCGCTGGCGGTCCTTGCAGCAGATCAGCATCACTGCGTCGAGGTAGCGGCGCAGCACATGTTCGCGCAGTAGCAGGATATAGCTCTCTGGCAGAAAGTCGTGGGTGGCGCGTACTGAATCCTCCCACACCTGTACCAGCTCGCTGTAGTCGCACAAGCGCGGGGTTTGCAGCGTCAGTAGCGCAGCCATGCCGGTGTTCCTCTGGGGCGATAGGGAAAACATAGCAGGCCAACCACCGGTCGGCTTGTTCGCTTAGCGCTTGAGACCTGGGGGGTGACGGTCTATTAATTAAGCGTGGGAAAAAATCCCACGTAAATATAAGTTCAATCTGAAGCAAGATTACTGACTGATTTGGCGTTCTCGTGGCGAAGACCTGGAGACGGACTATGCAAATCCACCTGCTGTTCAAGAAGGCTTTACTCGCGGCTGCTGTAGCTGGCGTGTTGTCGATGTCCATTGCCTTGATCCCTGACTCGATTTCTCATGGCTCCAGTGCCTACGCTAAAGATGGCGGTGGCGGTGGCGGTGGCGGTGGCGGTGGCGGCGGCGGTGGCCACGGTGGCGGTGGAAGTGGCGGCGGCGGTGGCCACGGTGGCGGTGGAAGTGGCGGCGGCGGTGGCCACGGTGGCGGTGGAAGTGGCGGCGGCGGTGGTCACGGTGGCGGTGGAAGCGGCGGTGGCGGTGGCCACGGTGGCGGTGGAAGTGGTGGCGGCGGTGGCCATGGTGGCGGAAGCGGAAGTGGTGGCCACGGCAGCGGCGGTGACGGTGGGGGCCATGCCGGCAACAGCGGCAGTGGCCACGACGGTAATTCAAACGCTGGGCGCAGCAGCAACCATGCTGAAGCGGGTGACGATCATGGCAATCACGCGGGTGGGGAACCCGGGGATGATCATGGTAATCATGTCGGCGGTGAGCCTGGCGATGATCACGGCAATCATGTTGGTGGTGAAGCTGGTGACGATCACGGCAACCATGTGGGTGGCGAACCGGGTGATGACCACGGTGTTCATGCCGGCGGCGAGGCCGGGGATGACAACAGCAGAAGCTGATTGGCGCTGACCCGAAGTGGCCCATACAAAACCCAGCGGACGGGTTTTGTATGAGCAGGTTCTGGCCTGTCTTGCCTTTATCACGTCATTTCCAATGAGCGCTGACAGCTTTTTCCTCGTCCATGCCGGGATATGATTGCGGTTTGCGTGGGATTAATTCCCGCGTCTTATACTGGGTGCCTCTGTCAAGGAATGCCCTCGATGCAATCGCCTGTCTTACCCCCGTCGATGCTGAGTGCGCTGCGGCGTGTGATGCGCCCGCTGGTGCGCCTGATGCTGCGCAAAGGGGTTACCTACACGATGTTCACCGACCTGCTCAAGGAGGTGTTCGTCGATGTGGCCCATCGCGAGTTTCGCCTGAACGACACCGCGCCAACCGATAGCCGCATCAGCCTGCTTACCGGCGTACATCGTAAAGATGTCCGGCGGCTGCGTAATGAGGGTGACACTGCAATTGCGGCCCTGCCGGATAACATCACGCTAGGTGCACAGTTGGTCAATGTATGGACCAACACCCCACCATTCTGCTCGGCACCCGGCCAGGCGAGGGCGCTTGCGCGGCTAGCCAGTGTGGGCGGCGATTGTTCATTCGACGCGCTGGTCGCCAAGGTCAGCACCGATATCCGCGGCCGGGTGGTGCTGGACGAATGGTTGCGCCTGGGCGTCGTGCGGCTCGATGAGCAGGATTGCGTGCACCTGGAAGCCCATGCATTCGTGCCACAGAAGGGTTTTGATGAAAAGGCTGCGTACTTCGGCCACAACCTGCATGACCATGCCTGTGCGGCGGTGCACAACCTCAGCGGCGAAGGCCCGCCATTTTTTGAGCGTAGCGTGCACTACGATGCCTTGAGCCCGGCCAGCGTCGAGCATTTGCGAGATGTGGTAGCCAAGGATGGCATGCAGACACTACTTGCCTTCAGCCGGCTTGCAGCAGCGTTGGAGAGTGCTGATGAGCCCGGTATCGAACAACGTCAGCGCATCACTGTCGGGCTTTATTTCTACACTGAAGCTACCGATTCCGATCCGTCGAAGACACCCGGCCCATGACACTTCCTGTGCGCTACCTCAGTGCTGTCATGTTTGCCCTGGTTTTCGGGGGGAACCTGATGGCCCCGGCCGAGGTGGCCGCAGCGCCGGTGTGTGTCAGCCGTGACGAGATGGGTATGGCCGGTGCCGCAGGCCTGCAGTTTCCCGGCGGTATGGGCGGCACCGGTGTGCGCAATGAAAATGGCGGCGTCGGTGGCACCGGTGCCCCAGTCCAGCAACGCCCGGGTGGTACAGGCGGCACAGGCGCGGTGGCGGAGGGTGTGGACGGCACCTACTTTGATCAGCGCCACGGTGATGTAGGTGATACCGGTACGCCGATCCTGCGCCCGGGTGGTACTGGGGGTACAGGCATCGTCGGTACCATCACCGGCTTCGCCTCGATCTGCGTCAATGGCATGGAAGTGCACTATGGCAAGGACGTACCGGTGAGTGAAAACGGTGCGCCTGCCAGCAGTGGTCACCTGGCGATCGGGCAGGTGGTGGCGGTGGAGGCATTCGCCACCCAGCGCGGCCTGCAAGCGGGGCGCATTTCGATCCTCAACGTCTTCGAAGGGCCGTTGACGGCGCTGCCCAATGCCTCGGCCCCGCTGCGGGTCATGGGCCAACCCGTGCGGCTGGCCGCTGGCGCGCGGGTAGCTGAAGGGTTGCGCCCAGGTGAGCCCGTGAGGGTCAGCGGCCTGCGCGATGCCCAGGGAGAAGTCGTGGCGACCCGTATCGAACGGGCACCGGGGCTGAGGGAGGCCAGCGCCATCGGCGCGGTTGATCGCACTGGCAGCCTTCAGGGGTTGAAGTTGGGTACCCGTGTGGCGCCTGCACGTGAGGTGCTGGTGCGCGGCCAGTGGACCGGGCGCCAGCTTGAAGTGGCGCAAACCCGTCCAGACCCGAGCCTGCCTTTTGCTGGTCGTGTCCAGCAGGCGGTGGTTGAAGGGCTGGTACAGCGCACACAAGCTCGGCAGTTGGTGGTTGCAGGTCTCAATGTGACATTGGGGCAGGGCACCGTAATTGTCGGTCGGCAGCCAGCGGCGTTGGCGCTTGATCAACGTGTGCGGGTGAGCGGGGTGCTCAATGGAACTCACGAGCTGCGGGCAACCCGCGTGGAATTCCAGGACGACCGTGTCGACAATCCTGACAGAAGCCAGTCGGGGCACGGTGGTGAGCATGACGGAAGCAGCTCCGGCGGCTCCAGCAGCGGTCATGGCGCAAGCGATGGGGCCAACGATCGCGATGAAAACAGCGATGATCACAGTGGGCGCAGTGCCGTTGACGGCTCCAGTGACCATGGCAGTGGTGACAAGTCGGGAGAGTCGGTACACCTCGACGCATTGGAGCAATCGACGCGCAGTAAGAGTGGAGGCTCCGATCGGGTTGAGAAGGTCGAAGTCGAAAACACCGGAAAGGTCGAAAAAGTAGACAAGGTCGAGAAGCCCGAGAAGGTCGAGAAAGTCGAGAAGGTCGAGAAGGTCGAGAAGGTCGAGAAAGTCGAGAAGGTCGAGAAGGTCGAGAAGGTCGAGAAGGTCGAGAAGGTCGAGAAGGTCGAGAAAGTCGAGAAAGTCGAGAAAGTCGAGAAGGTCGAGAAAGTCGAGAAGGTCGAGAAAGTCGAGAAAGTCGAGAAAGTCGAGAAAGTCGAGAAGCCCGAGAAAGTAGAAAAAGTAGAAAAGCCTGAACGGGTCGAAAAGGTGGAGTTACCAGAGAAAGTTGAAAAGGTGGAGAGGCCGGAAAAGGCAGAGACGGTGGAAAAAGTCGAGCATCCAGAGCGATCCGGGCGTTAGCCAACTAGGCTGGGTAAGTCTGGCCATGCTTCCCGAAAGAGTACTGAGTTGCAAATGAGACCCACGCTCCCTCTGTTTGCCTGTTTGCTCTCGTGCACCTGCGTGTCGGCGCTGGCCGATACCTTCAGTGCCGCCATTGGCATGGATTATTCGAGTGGCGACTATGGTACCGGCACCACTTCGGAAATCTGGTATGTGCCGGTGGTTGGCAAGTATGAGAGCGGCCCCATGACCTACAAAGTTACCGTGCCTTGGTTGCGTATCACCAACCCCGAAGTCGGCCCCAATGGTGACCCCTTGCCCGGTGGTTGCCGAGACGTGGAAAGCGGGTTGGGTGACACGGTTGCCAGCGCCGCCTATGCACTGCTCGATGGTCGTGACGGCGGCCTGATGCTGGACCTGATCGGCAAGGTCAAATTCCCTACCGCTGATGAAGACCAGTGCCTGGGCACCGGCCAGTACGATTACACCACCCAGGTCGACATAGCCAAGGGCTTTGGCCCGGTCACCGGTTTCGCGACGCTGGGTTGGAAGAAGTTCGGTGACCCGCCCGATAGCGACTTCGATGACCCGGTATTTGCCAGTCTCGGCTTTGCCCTGCCGGTGGCGGTCGGTACTTCGGCCGGCGCCTCCTACGATTGGCGGCAGAAAGTGGTCTCGACCGGGGCGCAGATCAAGGAGCTTACCCTGTTCCTTACCCACAAGCTCAACCAGCAGTGGAAAGTCCAACTCTATGCAGTCAAAGGCTTCTCGGATGCCAGCCCGGATGCCGAGGGCGGCCTGATGCTGTTTCACACGTTCTGACAAAAAAGCCCCTGCGCCGGTCATTCCCTATCGAGAACGCCGGGCCAGGGGCTTTGCAGGCTTCAGCCGTTTTAGATGGGTTCAGCCCACAGGTCGTATTCGTCGGCATCCACCACACGGCAACGCACTTTGTCGCCTGGCTTGAAACCATGGTCGCCATCGATGAACACGCTGCCGTCGATTTCCGGTGCATCGAAGAAGCTGCGGCCAACCGAACCTTGTTCTTCGACTTCGTCGATCAGCACGTCGATTTCCTTGCCGATGCGCAATTGCAGGCGGGCAGCACTGATGGCCTGCTGGTGGGCCATGAAGCGGTCCCAGCGCTCTTGCTTGACGTCGTCCGGTACTTCGGCCAGGCCCAGGTCGTTGGCCGGGGCGCCTTCCACCGGCGAGTACTGGAAGCAGCCCACGCGGTCGAGCTGGGCTTCGGTCAGCCAGTCCAGCAGGTACTGGAAGTCTTCCTCGGTCTCGCCCGGGAAGCCGACGATGAAGGTGGAGCGGATCACCAGCTCAGGGCACTGCTCGCGCCAGTTCTTGATGCGCGCCAGGGTGCGGTCTTCGAAGGCCGGGCGCTTCATCGACTTGAGCACTTTCGGGCTGGCGTGCTGGAACGGGATGTCCAGGTACGGCAGGATCTTGCCGGCAGCCATCAGCGGGATCACGTCGTCAACGTTCGGGTAAGGGTACACATAGTGCAGGCGTACCCAGGCGCCCAGGCTGCTCAGTGCTTCGCACAGTTCGAGCATGCGGGTCTTCACCGGGCGGCCGTTCCAGAAGTCGGTCTTGTACTTGACGTCGACGCCGTAGGCGCTGGTGTCCTGGGAAATCACCAGGATTTCCTTCACCCCGGCCTTGACCAGGCGCTCGGCCTCGCTCAGCACTTCACCCACCGGGCGGCTGACCAGCTTGCCGCGCATCGACGGGATGATGCAGAAGCTGCAGCTGTGGTTGCAGCCTTCGGAGATCTTCAGGTAGGCATAATGGCGCGGGGTCAGCTTGACGCCCTGTGGCGGCACCAGGTCGATCAGCGGGTTGTGGTCCTGACGCGGCGGCACCACTTCGTGAACGGCGTTGACTACCTGCTCGTACTGCTGCGGGCCAGTGACCGACAGCACGCTTGGGTGCACGTCACGGATGCTGCCTTCTTCGACGCCCATGCAGCCGGTGACGATCACCTTGCCGTTTTCCTTGATGGCTTCGCCGATCACTTCCAGCGATTCGGCCTTGGCGCTGTCGATGAAGCCGCAGGTGTTGACCACCACCACGTCGGCGTCCTCGTAGGTGGGTACGACTTCATAGCCTTCCATGCGCAGCTGGGTCAGGATGCGCTCGGAGTCGACCAGGGCTTTTGGGCAACCCAGGCTTACGAAACCTACCTTGGGGGTGGCGGGCGTGGTGGACATGACTAACCTCGGTATTGAATACAGGTCGCCCGGCCGGAATCGGGGGCGAACTTGACGGGCGCTTTTGGCGCCTCTGATCAAAAAGTGCGCAATTCTAGCGAGCGCAAGGGCGCTTGACCAGCAGAAATACGACGAACGCTGCGCTATGCTTCGCGCCGTTGCGCCGGGGTACCTTCCAGGGCCTGGTGGCAGATTGATTACCAAGGGCCGTGATGGCCGTTTGCGGGAGTGGTCGATGGTTCAGGCAAGCAGTCACGCTGAGGGCGGGCACGAGGGGAAGCAGGGTGCGTCACGGTCGGTGGGCCTGCTCGTGGCGGCGGTCGGGGTAGTTTATGGCGATATCGGCACCAGCCCGTTGTATACCCTCAAGGAAGTCTTTACCGGCGGCTACGGGGTGTCGGTCAACCATGATGGCGTGCTGGGGATCCTGTCGCTGATCCTGTGGTCGTTGTTGTGGGTGGTGTCATTCAAGTATGTGATGTTCATCTTGCGTGCCGATAACCAGGGGGAGGGCGGCACCATGGCGTTGACCGCTCTGGCGCGGCGGGCCACGGCGGCGTACCCGCGGCTGCGCACGCTGATGGTGATCTGTGGCTTGATCGGCGCTTCGCTGTTTTATGGCGACAGCATGATCACCCCGGCGGTGTCGGTGCTGTCGGCGGTGGAGGGCATGGGCCTGGCCTTCGATGGCATCGACCACTGGGTGGTGCCAATTTCGCTGGTGGTGCTGGTGGCGCTGTTCCTGGTGCAGCAACATGGCACTGAGAAGATCGGCAAGCTGTTTGGTCCGATCATGGTGACCTGGTTCGTGGCGCTGGGCGCGCTGGGTGTGCATGGCATCTCGCAGAGCCCGGAAGTACTCAAGGCGTTCAACCCGGGCTGGGCAGTCAACTTCTTCGTGGTGCACCCCGGTATTGGCGTGGCCATTCTGGGTGCGGTAGTGCTGGCGCTGACCGGTGCCGAGGCGCTGTACGCCGACATGGGGCACTTTGGCCGCAAGCCGATTGCCCGGGCCTGGTTCATCCTGGTGCTCCCGGCGCTGGTGCTCAATTATTTTGGCCAGGGTGCACTGCTGCTGCAAAACCCGGAGGCCGCGCGCAACCCGTTCTACCTGCTGGCGCCGGGCTGGGCGCTGCTGCCGTTGGTCGGGCTGGCCACCATGGCCACGGTTATCGCTTCGCAGGCGGTGATTTCCGGGGCCTTCTCCCTGACCCGTCAGGCCATTCAGCTGGGCTACATCCCACGTATGCAGATTCAGCACACCTCAAGCGACGAGCAGGGGCAGATCTACATTGGTGCAGTGAACTGGACGCTGATGGTGGGTGTGGTGCTGCTGGTCATCGGCTTCGGGTCCTCGGGCGCTCTGGCGGCAGCCTACGGGGTTGCGGTCACCGGTACCATGCTGATGACCACCATCCTGGTGTCCGCGGTGATGCTGCTGCTGTGGAAGTGGCCGCCGCTGCTTGCAGTGCCGATTCTGGTCGGCTTCCTGTTTGTCGACGGGCTGTTCTTCGCCGCCAATGTGCCGAAAATCGTCCAGGGTGGTGCCTTCCCCGTGTTGGCCGGTGGTGTGCTGTACCTGCTGATGAGCACCTGGAAGCGCGGCAAGCAGATTCTGGTCGAGCGCATCGATGAAGGTGCCCTGCCATTGCCATTGTTCATCAGCAGCATCCGCATTCAGCCACCGCACCGGGTCGAGGGGACTGCAGTGTTTCTGACGGCACGCTCCGATGCCGTGCCGCATGCGCTGTTGCACAACATGTTGCACAACCAGGTGTTGCACAGCCAGGTGGTGCTGCTGACTGTGGTCAGCGAAGACCGGCCGCGGGTACCGGAACATGAGCGTTTCGAGGTGGAAGCCTATGGCGACGGATTCTTCCGAGTGTTGCTGCACTTTGGGTTCATGGATGAGCCGGACGTGCCTGCCGCGTTGAAGCTGTGTCATCTGGATGACCTGGACTTCACGCCAATGCGCACTACCTACTTCCTCAGCCGCGAGACGGTGATCGCGTCACGGCTGGAGGGGATGTCGCGCTGGCGTGGCAACCTGTTCGCGTTCTTGCTGAAAAATGCCAACGGCAACTTGCGCTTCTTCAACCTGCCGTTGAACCGGGTGATCGAGCTGGGGACGCAGGTCGAGATCTAAATCGGTTTATACAGCAGGCTCAGGGCCGCAGAGCGGCCCTGAGCCTTGTCAGTTCTGCTCAGCTACGCTGGTCTTGCCCTGGCGCGTCTCGATTTCGCCAATCAACCGCTTGGCGAGTGCCGGGTAGTTCTCGTCGAAGTGGTGCCCGCCAGGCAGTTTCAGGCGCTCACCTACTGCAGTCTTTTCCGTGCAACCGCTCTCGTCGGTTTCCTCGACGCCATATACGCACACGACCTTGGACGCTGGCAGCTTGGCCATTTCCGGCCCGGTTGGCGCTTCCTGGCCTTCCTTGCCCAGCCAACCCTCGACCTCGATCTCAAAGCTGCCACTGCGCGCAAAGGCTAGCAGCACCACCGCGTCGATACGCTGCTGGTCCTCGACGGGCAGGCGGTTGTAGATCGCCGGCAGCACGTCGGCGCCGAACGAATAGCCGGTCAATACGAAGCGCTTGGTACCCCACTTCTGCCGGTAGTGATGCATCAGCTCGGAAAGGTCGGCGGCGCTTTGTTCCGGGGTCTTGTGCTGCCAGTAGTAGCGCAGCGTGTCGATGCCCACCACCGGGTAACCCAGCTTGGCCATTTCCCCGGCCACGTCGCGGTCCAGGTCGCGCCAGCCGCCATCACCAGAGAGGAACAAGGTAACCGTGTCTGTGGTTTGCCCGGCCGGCACTTCGACCACCGGGATGGCCAGTGCGTTACCGTCGCGGCCGACCAGTGCTTGGGTCAGTTGCGCCTTGAGCACTTGTGGCAAGTGGATGTCGTAGTCACTGATGCTGGTTTCGGCGTTGGCCTGGTCGCGCACGAAGGCGGCGCTGGCGTCATCCGGGTTGTCGTTCCAGGCGACGTTCCAGTGGCCATGGGCAGCCGATTTGGGCAGCGGTGCCTGGCAGTCAGGCTGTTCGAGGGTGAAGCCCACGGAAATGGCCCGCGCCTTGTCATCGTTCTGGCTGGCCAGCCAGCGCCAGGCCTGGGTGGCACCGGGGCCGATGCCGGCGACCAAGGTCGGTTTTTCCTGCAGTTGGGTCAGCGCCTGGTCCATGGCCTGTTGCTGCTTGCTGCAGTCGCCAGGCGGCAGAATCACCTGTACCAGCTGGGCTTCACCGGCCTGGCTCAGGTCGAGCAGTTGCTTGCCCGTCAGTGCCTGGTCTTGTGGCACGCCGATGGCCACCCGGGCCTTGGGGTGCACGCCAGGGGTAACACGGATGATGCTGGTGTCATTGATGCTCATTTGCTCCAGGCGCGCCTCGGGGGCCGGGCGCGTCCACAGCCAGAAGGCCAGCGCACCACCCAGGGCTGCCAGCAGCAGGGGAACCAGCAGGTACAACCAAAAGCGTCGGGTCATCAGCGTTTCACCAATCCAGTCAGGCCGCCTGCAATCAGGGCGGCGGTGTCGGCCAGTGCCACCAGCGGGTCGAGCCCGGCTGGCACGGCCATGTAGCGGGGTTCCCAGTCCGGCTGGAACTTGTCCTTGAAGCGTCGAAGCCCCTGGAAGTTGTAAAGCTGTTCACCACGGCGGAACACCAGCGAACCCAAGCGCTGGGTCAAGGGGGCGCCGCGCCTGGGTTGCAGGCCGGACAGCGGTACCATGCCCAGGCTGAAACGCCCGTAGTCATGGCTTTTGTAGTGCAGGATCAAGCCGATCATCATGAACTCCATGGTCAGCTTTGGCGCTTCGGGGTGCGCACGCATCAGGTCGAGGCTGGCCAGCTCGTTTCCATGGGTTTCCAGCAAGTTGGCGAAGGCTACCGGGCGGCCCTGGAAGCGAATCAGGGCTATGCGGAAGTGCTGCAGGTAGTCTGGGCTGAAGCGCCCCAGCGAGAAGCCTTTCTCGCGCACGTTTTTACCGCCGAGCCAGGCGTCGGAAATTTCCTTCAGCTCAGCCAACGGGGCGTGGCCGGGCTCATGGATCTCCAGGCTCAGGCCATCGCGTCCGCCGCGGTTCCAGGTGTAGCGCAGGTCTTTCATCTCCTTGCCTTTGGCTTCAAGGTCGAAGCGGCGCAAGTCGACCCGGGCTTCTTCACCGAGCTTCAATGCGGTCAGGCCGATGTCCATGTAGAACGGCAGGTTCTCCGCGCGTACCTGGTAGAACACGGGGCGTGCGTGGTGCAGGTCGCACAGGTCGCGGAACTGCCAGATCATCTCGGCGCGTTCCTGGGCCGGGCCTATCGGGTCGTACAGCGCCACCAGGCTGCGGCCGCGCCGGGCGTACATGAGGAACGCGTTACCACGCGGGTGGAACAGCAACGCCTTGTCGCCAGTCAGCGCCAAGCCGCCGTCGGGCTGGTCGGAGGCCTGCAGGATGCGGCTGGCGCGTTGCAGCTCTTCTTCATCGGGCAGGTGGATCACTGGCGGCGCTGTGCGCAGCAGCCACGTCAGTGCCACGGCAGCCAGCAGCAAGGCACTGCCCATGGCGGCGCGCAGGCCCCGTGGCGCGTCGGCATCGAGGGTGAACTGCCACCACAGCTGATGGCTGTAAGGCACATCCTGGTAGGCGAACAGCAGAAGCCACACTGATGCGCCCACCGTACAGGCGCTGGCCACCAGGAAAACCGGCGAGAAGGGCAGCTCCAGCAGTCGGCTGGGGCGATAGAACGAGCGGCGGAACAGCGCGAGCAGGGCGGCGGTAAAGGTCAGCAGGCAAGCCTCTTCCCAGTCAAAGCCCTTCAACAGCGACAGCAGGGCGCCGACCAGCAACAGCACGGTGGTCAGTAGCCAGGCGGCGGACAGGCGCCGGCGTAGGCCTTGGGCCAGCAGCAGGCATAGCACACCGATCAGGCTGGCGCCGAAATGAGAGGCGTCGATCAGCCGGTGTGGCACCAGGAAACCCATATGCTCCAGGCGCGTATCTATCTCGGGCGTGGCACCGGAAAAAAGCAGCACCACGCCGGACAGGAACACCAGAATCGACAGGATCGGTGCGGCCAGACCTGAAGCGGCCTTGATGGCCTGTTGCGCAAACAGCAGGCGTCGGGCTTCATTGGCCAGCAGCAACACGCAGGCCAGCAGCAGTGGCAGCACCACATAGATCAGCCGGTACAGCAGCAAGGCAGCCGCCAGCGGTGCGGCACCGAGCTGGTCGGCAAAGGCCGCCAGCAGGATCGCTTCGAACACCCCGACGCCGCCCGGTACGTGGCTGAGCACGCCCGCGGCCAAGGCCAGCAGGTACACCAGCACGAACGCGCCGAAAGGAGGGGCTTCGGGCAGCAACAGGTAGAGCACGGTGGCCGCCGCCGCCACATCCAGCGCGGTTATCAGCAATTGCAGGGCCGCCAGGCGTGCATCCGGCAGGCGAAGTGTGCGCCGCCCCAGTTGAACGAGCAGGTTATTGGCCGCCGGTTGCTCGGCCAGGCGTCGGCGGTACAAGCCAATTACCAGTAAGGCAGACACCACCAGCACGGCGCTGGCAACAGCTGCCAGCAGGCCGGGCGCCAACCCGAGCGCTGTCGAGGCCGCCGGCAGGTTGCTCAATGTCGCCAAGGCGGCCAGGGGCGGCAGCGCGCAGCCCAGTGACAGGCTGGCAAACACGGTCATGCGTGCGACTTCGCCAGCACCAAGCCCTTGCCGTGCGTACAGGCGATAGCGAACCGAGCCGCCAGAGAGCATCGACAGGCCGATGGCGTTGCCGATGGCAAAGGCGCTGAAGCCGCCCAGTGCCAGGCTGCGTGCTGGCAGTTTCACGCCCGCATAGCGGCTGGCCGACCACTCGTAGCCCAGCAGGATCACAAAGCCGATCACCGTTGCCAGCAAGGCGCCCAGCAATGACTGGGTGGGCACGCTGAGCATGGCATCGTGCAAGGCATAGATGTCCAGCTCGCTCAGCAGGTGGCGGCAGGCAATCAAGGCCATCGTGAACAGTAACAGGGTCACCATCAGGCCTATGGGCTGGCGGTAGCGACTCAGGCGTTCGAGTAGGGGCAGGCGCTGCACAGCACCGGGTAGCGCCGTAGCGAGTGGCACCGGAGGTTCGGGATTGTGCGAAGTCATGAGTTGCCCCGGGCATGCAGCGCGAGGTGAAGGAAAGGTGCGGCCAAGTGAAAGTCCCTTTGGAAAACGTATCCAATGTTACTCCGGCCTCAGGCGTTTGCAGCGGCTTGGCAGGGTTAAAGATAGTTCATCCTGGGCACGACATCTCAAGCCTGCGGGTTGGCATGAGGAGGGGAAATCGAGGCGACGAAAGTCAGGGAGGTATAAAGCAACAAACCCCGCGCTGCTTTTACACAGGCGGGGTTTGTTCTGACGAATATGGTTGCGGGAGCCGGATTTGAACCGACGACCTTCGGGTTATGAGCCCGACGAGCTACCAGGCTGCTCCATCCCGCGTCAGTGGGGCGGATTCTACAGTGTGTGGTTTGTATGTCAAGCGCTAGGCTTTGATTTTTCGACGTTTTTTCGCGAATGCTTATCAGCAGGCAAAGAAAAAGGCCACTGTGTTAACAGTGGCCTTTTCTTGAATCTGGTTGCGGGAGCCGGATTTGAACCGACGACCTTCGGGTTATGAGCCCGACGAGCTACCAGGCTGCTCCATCCCGCGTCAGTGGGGCGGATTCTACAGCGTGTAGTTTATATGTCAAGCGCTAGGCTTTGATTTTTCGAGGCTTTTTCGAAAAGGCTTTTTAACAGGCAAAGAAAAAGGCCACTGCGTTAACAGTGGCCTTTTCTCGAATCTGGTTGCGGGAGCCGGATTTGAACCGACGACCTTCGGGTTATGAGCCCGACGAGCTACCAGGCTGCTCCATCCCGCGCCTGTGAGATCGAATTCTACGGATTTACGCACTGATGTCAAGCAATTGTTTTGGAAAAACCTTTTTTGTTCAAACCCTTAGCGCTTCATAACAGTGTACAGCTCAGTCACGGCGGGGCTTTCAGGCCGATTATCATGTAGCAAAGCAGGTGAGCTGTTTCAGAGGAGGGCGCATGCGATACTATCTGTATGAATTTACAGTGCTGACGGTCGTCCATGTCCTTGCGCAAGATCATCCACGTCGACTGCGATTGTTTCTACGCTGCGATCGAGATGCGTGACGACCCGCGCCTGGCCGGTCGCCCCATGGCGGTGGGGGGCTCGCCCGACCATCGCGGGGTAATCGCCACCTGCAACTATGAAGCGCGTGCCTATGGCGTGCGCTCGGCCATGTCATCGCGGCATGCGCTGAAGCTCTGCCCCGATCTGTTGATCGTCAAGCCGCGCTTCGAGGCCTACCGTGAGGCCTCGCGGGAAATCCACGCGATCTTTCGCGACTACACAGAGCTCATCGAGCCTTTGTCCCTGGACGAAGCCTATCTGGATGTCAGCGACAGCCAGTGGTATTCGGGCAGCGCCACGCGCATTGCCGAGGATATACGCCGGCGTGTTGCCCGCACCCTGCATATCACCGTGTCGGCTGGCGTGGCGCCTAACAAGTTTCTGGCCAAGATCGCCAGTGACTGGCGCAAACCCAACGGGCTGTTCGTGATTACTCCCAATGAAGTGGAAACGTTCGTTGCAGCCTTGCCGGTGGCCAGGTTGCATGGGGTAGGTAAGGTGACGGCCGACAAACTGACGCGGCTGGGCATCGAAACCTGCCTGCATTTGCGTGAGTGGTCACGGCTGGCATTGGTGCGCGAGTTCGGCAGTTTTGGCGAGCGGTTGTGGGGGCTGGCACGGGGGATCGATGAGCGTGCGGTGCATAACGACAGCCGACGCCAGTCGGTGAGTGTGGAAAACACCTACGACACCGACCTGCCAGACCTGGCCAGTTGCTTGGCGCGGCTGCCAGAGCTGCTGGCTAGCCTGAACGAACGCATCGCCCGAATGGACAGCAGTTACCGGCCAGACAAGCCGTTCGTCAAGGTCAAGTTCCATGACTTCAGCCAGACCACCATGGAGCAAGCCGGGGCCGGCCGGGACCTTGAGAGTTATCGGCAATTGCTGGGGCAGGCGTTCGCCCGTGGCGGCAAGCCGGTACGCTTGCTAGGGGTAGGGGTGAGGTTGCGTGACTTGCGGGGCGCACATGAACAGCTGGAGCTGTTCCCGCCTAAATGAAAGGGGCTGCAATGCAGCCCCTTCTATTAATGCACGCCTGGATCCGCCACCAACCGGCCAGTGGCCTTGGTCAGCGACTGCAGGAACTCCTGTTGCAGCTCCGGATCGTTGCGGGTCAGCTCGATCAGGCTCTGTTCCATTTCACTGGCTTCCTCTTCAAGGCCCAGTTCGGACAGGCGCTTGACCCGGTGCACCCACTGGCCGACATCATCATCTTCGAGGTCATCGAAGATCAGCTCATGGGCTTCGAGCAGCTTATTGCGCAGGGTAGCGCTGACCAACAGGCTGGCATCGCCTCGTACCGCATTGTCCTCGTCAAGTACTTGCAGGTGCAGGGTGCCGACGTGGTTGAGGTTTTGCTCGGAGAACGGGCTGTCGAGCAGGTTCAGGCGCAGCACGCCGTTGCGGTCCGTGGTCAGCTCGTGGGTCATCTTGCCGGCCTTGACCTCGACCAGGCGCTCGCTCCAGGGCAGGCTGGTGGATTCCTCTCGCTGGCCTTTCTGCACTTCGCTGATCCCGGCCAGGTTCTGCTGGGCGCGGCCGTTGGATGGCACGTTCATGAACGGATTGAGCCCATCCACGCCATAGCTGAGCCAGTCGTGGGTGATACTTTGCGGCAGGTTGCCCAAGGCGAAGACGTTGACCACATTGGCGCCGACACCCGCCACCACGGCCACTGCACCCAGCGGGATCTCGTAGATCTCCCGCCAGGGTTGGTAAGGCGTATAGCGGTCATAGCGACGGGTCACTTCGAATTCGGTCACTTCGAAGCGCTTTTGCTCATGCACGCGCACACGTCGCTGCGGAAGCTCCATCACCTTCGGCTCGCCGACATCGATCTGCAGGGTGTGCTCGAGCAGTTTGCGCTCGACGCGCTCCTCATGGTCGCTGCGCTGGGACATTTGGTTGGCGCAGCCGCTGACGAGCAGGGCGCCGCACAGTGCGGCGCCCCCAAGGGTAAAGGTACTTCGCTTGTACATGATCACTCGTGCATTGGTTATCAGCGGCGAACGCGGGCCTGCAGGAAGGTCAGCACTTCATTGAGCGGCAACGCCTGGGCGTCCTGCTCGGTGCGGTGCTTGTACTCCAGGTTGCCTTCGGCCAGGCCGCGATCGCTGACGACGATGCGGTGTGGGATGCCAATCAGCTCCATGTCGGCAAACTTGATGCCTGGGCTGGTCTTCTTGTCGCGGTCGTCCAGCAGCACTTCGAAGCCGGCAGCAGTCAGTTCGGCGTACAGCTTGTCGGTTGCCTCACGGACCACCTCGGTTTCATAGCGCAGCGGCACCAGAGCGATCTGGAACGGGGCCAGGGCGTCGTTCCAGATGATGCCCTTGTCGTCATAGCTCTGCTCGATGGCCGCGGCGACCACGCGGGAAACGCCGATGCCGTAGCAGCCCATCGACAGAACCACCGGCTTACCGTTCTCGCCCAGTACCTGGCATTTCAATGCCTCGCTGTACTTGGTACCCAGCTGGAAGATGTGGCCCACTTCGATGCCGCGCTTGATCACCAGGGTGCCCTGGCCGTCCGGGCTTGGGTCGCCTTCGACCACGTTACGCAGGTCGGCAACCTGTGGCACCGGCAGGTCGCGTTCCCAGTTGACGCCGAAGTAGTGCTTGTCGTCGATGTTGGCGCCAATGCCGAAGTCGCTCATCAGGGCAACCGAGCGGTCGATGATGATTTCCAGTGGCAGGTTGAGCGGGCCGAGCGAGCCGGCGCCGGCGCCAATGGCGTCGCGCAGTTCGGCTTCGGTGGCCATGACCAGCGGGTCGGCAACCTGTTCCAGCTTGGTGGCCTTGATTTCGTTCAGTTCGTGGTCGCCACGGACGATCAGGGCAATCAGCTTGCCCTCTTCGGCACCGCGTACGATCAGGGTCTTGACGGTCTTTTCGATCGGCAGGCCGTGGTTTTCCACCAACTGGGCGATGGTCTTGGCGTTCGGGGTGTCGACCAGGCGTAGCTCCTCGGTAGGGGCAGGGCGCACGGTTTCACGCGGGATAGCCTCGGCTTTCTCGATGTTGGCGGCGTAGTCGGAGCTGTCGCTGAAGATCACGTCGTCTTCGCCGGACTCGGCCAGCACGTGGAACTCGTGCGAGTAGCTGCCACCGATCGAGCCGGTGTCGGCCTGCACAGGGCGGAAGTCCAGGCCCAGGCGGGTGAACACGTTGCTGTACGCCTGGTGCATGCGGTCGTAGGTTTCCTGCAGGGAAGCCTGGTCGGCATGGAACGAGTAGGCGTCCTTCATGATGAACTCGCGGCCACGCATCAGGCCGAAGCGCGGGCGGATTTCGTCACGGAACTTGGTCTGGATCTGGTACAGGTTGAGTGGCAGCTGTTTATAGCTGGACAGCTCGTTACGGGCCAGGTCGGTGATCACTTCTTCGTGGGTAGGACCGACGCAGAAGTCACGCTGGTGGCGGTCTTTCAGGCGCAGCAGCTCAGGGCCGTATTGCTCCCAGCGACCGGATTCCTGCCACAGCTCGGCGGGCTGGATGCTCGGCATCAGCACCTCCAGGGCGCCGGCGGCGTTCATTTCCTCACGCACCACGGCTTCGACCTTGCGCATTACCCGCAAGCCCATCGGCAGCCAGGTGTACAGGCCGGAGGCCAGTTTGCGGATCATGCCGGCACGCAGCATGAGCTGATGGCTGATGACCACTGCGTCGGCAGGGGTTTCTTTCTGGGTGGCGAGCAAATATTGACTGGTGCGCATGGTTAGCCGTGTCGATTGCCTAAGACGTTGAAATAGCCCCGCATTGTACGGGGGGGAAACGAAGGCGTACAGGATGCCCCAGGGCGTGACACTTGTCAGCCAAGAAAAAGCCCGGCGTGATTGCCGGGCTTTTTCAGGTGCGGGGCACTGCAAGCCAGGCTTACAGGATGCTCAGCGGGTACTCCACGATCAGGCGCAGTTCGTCGATCGATGGGGAATCGTAGTAGACACCATCGGAAGAACGGTAGGTGGCTTGACGCACGCGGAAGCTCAGGTCTTTCGCCGGGCCTTCCTGCAGCACGTACTTGATGTCGACGTCGCGTTCCCATTCTTTGCCGTTGGTGGTGCCGGCGACGTTGGCGTCGGAACCGCGTACATAACGGGTCATGAAGGTCAGGCCTGGAATGCCGTATTCGGCAAAGTTCAGGTCGTAGCGAGCCTGCCAGGATTTCTCGTCTTCGGCGTTGAAGTCGGAGCGGGCCACGGAGTTGGCCAGGAAGATGGTGCCGCCACCGTCGATACCATAGCCATAGTCGCCGTCACCGGTGACTTTCTGGTAGGCCAGGGTGAAGGTGTGAGCGCCGATGTTGTAGGCGCCCGACAGGCTGAACGCGCGGTTGTCCAGCTTCTCGCCATCGAATGCGCGGTACTCGGCAGAGCCTTCGCTCTTGGTGTCATAGATGTTGAAGTCGAACACCAGGCCTTGATTGTCGGAGATTGGCAGCGCCCAGTTGACGTTGGCGTAGTATTTGCGCCAGTAGTCTTCAACCTTCGAGTAGTACAGGCTGGTGCTGAGGTTGTCGGTGAAGGCGTAGGTGCCGCCGACCACGTTGGCTTCCTTCAGGCCGAAGCTGTCGCGGTTGGTTTGTTCCTGGGCAGTCAGGCTGGTGAAGTGACCAGCGTGCAGGGTCAGCCCTTCGATCTCGTTGCTGGTGATCAGGGTGCCCTGGGCGATTTCTGGCAGCAGGCGGCTGTCATCGGTGGCGAAGACCGGCAGCGCGGTGAACTGGTCACCCACTTTCAGCACGGTGTCGGAGATGCGGAATTTGACCGCGCCGCCGCCCTTGGAGTAGTCATCCTGCGAACGGCCGTCGGAACCGGTCGGGAACAGGCCGGTACCGGCACGGCCCTTGCCGCTGTCCAGTTTCAGGCCGAGCATGCCGATGGCGTCGACACCTACACCCACGGTGCCTTGGGTGAAGCCGGACTCGAAGGTGCCGACGAAGCCCAGGCCGGTTTCTTCGCGACGGCTCTGACCGCCTTCGTTGTTGCGGAAGTCACGGCTGAAATACAGCATGCGGGTCTTGACGCTCAGCTTGCTGTCTTCGATGAAACCTTTGGACTCGTCCTGTGCCGAGGCCATTGCCAACTGCGAGGTCCCTGCCGAAACGGCCAGGGCGATCATGCTCCACTTCATCACGCGCATCGTGATTTGCTCCTTTGGTTTTTAGGAAGAGTACCGCTGCGTCCAAGTCTTTTAGTTATATGGGGCAGCTCTTTCTTGTTATGTCGGCGAAAATGTATAGCACGCAGACTGTTGTTGGCGATATGGCTATAAGCACTCTTTGCGGAACTTTTTCACCGTGTCGCTTTTAAGTATTTCCATGTCGCAAATCACGCCCCGGTGCAGGGGCCGTATAACCTCAGCGCTGTTCCTGTCACCGTAATGAATCGGTAATTGCCGATTCCGGTTGAGGAAACTCCCTGGTCACCCATGTCGCTATTGTTATTTGTCGCGTACAGCTGCCACTGCAGATGTCGTGCCGACTTGGCGTGAAGGGAATGCAACAAGCGTGCTCAAAATTCGCAACAGTTCATGAAATTTTCACAAAACCTGCTACCGAGGGTCGGGAAGTCCCGTAAACGCGGGGCGAAGGCTGCTTGTGTGATTTGTGCGATCGAGAATCATTAGAAATTAAAAAGTTGCCTTTAGAGTCAAAGTGTTACCGCAACTTGTTCATCCAGCGTCGTTTGTGGGGTGGTCAGTGTGGGAGGGGCGGGCAGGTGGCCTCATTTTGGTGCGAAAAGTAGCGCTGTGTTACCGGGAGTGTGCAAGGTATCCTTGCTGGCCTGTTTTCCGCCTGAAGCGGGATGGTATTGCCTGAAGGAGATATGCCGTGTTCGTCCTCGATTCGCGTTTGCAGCAGGATTCGCTGGTGTTGGGAGAGTTTTCGCTGTGCCAGTTGCTGCTGAGCAAGGATGCCAATTACCCATGGTTCATTCTGGTGCCCAAGCGCGCTGGTGTCAGTGAGCTGTTCGAGCTGGATGCGGCAGAGCAACAGCAGTTGTGGCAGGAAACCACCTTGTTGGCAGAAGCGCTGAAGGCCAGCTATGGGGCCGACAAGATGAACGTGGCTACCTTGGGCAACGTGGTCAGCCAGTTGCACATGCATGTGATCGTGCGCCAGCGCGACGACGCCGCGTGGCCGGCACCGGTATGGGGCAAGTGTGCGCCTGTGGGCTACACCGATGATCAACTGCAAGCCGTTCGCCAGCGCCTGCGCGGGCTACAACTTGCTGGTTACCAAGAGGCCTGAGATGACACTGGAAATGCGGATGGTCGAACTGGAAACCCGTCAGGCGTTTCAGGATGACGCTATCCAGGCGCTGAATGACGTGGTGGTGGAGCAAGCGCGTGTGATCGAGCGGCTGCAATTGCAGATGGCCGAGCTGATCAGGCGCCATGAAGAGATGGTTGGCCAGTATGGCAGCGAAGGGGAAGAGGCCCCGCCTCCTCATTATTGAGTTGTTCCCGGCTGCTATCGCCGGCAAGCCAGCCCCCACAGGTATGATGCTGCCTTCAGTCGTGCAGCACAGCCCTTGTGGGCGTTGGCTTGCCGTCGATAGCGTCGGCCGGTCAGCCGTTGGTCAGCGGCGGGTTACTGCAACCACGTCTTCGGCCTGCAGGCCCTTGTCGCGGTGCATCACCGAAAACTCCACGCGCTGGCCTTCGACCAGAATGCGGTGGCCCTCGCCGCGGATGGCCCGAAAGTGCACGAAAATGTCATCACCCGAGTCTCGGGAGATAAAACCAAAGCCTTTCGATGTGTTGAACCATTTGACGGTGCCGGTATCACGGTTGCCGGCATCTTGTGCCACGTGTTGACTGCCGCGTGCCTTGCGCGGGCTGCGGGCAAAGCCCACGGCCAGATGCAGGGCCACGGCCAGCGCCGCACACACCAGGGCTGCCAGGTTGCCCATTTCCGGGCGGGCCAGTAGCGTCAGGGTCTGCAGCACGACGGCGACCACCAGCAGGGCGCAGGCCAGGTGCTGCAGTTGTTGCCGCGCGCCGCGATGATACAGCGGCACGACCGGGGCCAGCACCAGATTGAGCAGGCCGAGAAGGGCCAGGTAGACCGCGTCGGGTTGCTGCAGGAAGGGTGTCGCATCGGTTTTCAGGCTGGGTATGAGCGATAGCAGCAAAGCTGCGACGCCCGTCACCAGATGGACGATCTTGAACATGGGGTTGGCTCACTGTTGATAAGGCCGATCACAGGAAGAGCTGGCAGCACGGTGCGCATGAGATATAGAGCGCGAACACGTGGCAGGCCAGCCTATGCACCCGGCAATGACAGTCCGCACGGGTGGCACAGTGCCTATTTAACAGTAAAGCCACAGCCTACTCAAACCGCGGGCCGCCCAGTGGCGATGTATTGCGCCATGTCACATGCGGGATGCGACAAGTGTTGCTACAGTGGTCGGCGCCCGCTTGAGTCTCAAGCCTTATGGAAAGGGGAGCTTCATGGCAATCGATATCGGTATCAGTGAAGAAGATCGCAAGTCCATCGTCGATGGGCTGTCCCGCCTGTTGTCGGATACCTACGTGCTGTATCTGAAAACCCATAACTTTCACTGGAACGTCACCGGCCCGTCGTTCCGCACCCTGCACCTGATGTTCGAAGAGCAGTACAACGAACTGGCGCTGGCAGTCGATTCGATCGCCGAGCGCATCCGTGCCTTGGGCTTCCCGGCACCGGGTTCGTATGCATTTTATGCACGGCACTCGTCGATCAAGGAGGAGGAAGGCGTCCCCCCGGCAGACGAGATGATCCGCCAGTTGGTTCAGGGGCAGGAGGCCGTGGTACGCACTGCGCGCAGCATTTTCCCTGTGGTGGACAAGGTCAGTGACGAGCCGACCGCCGACCTGCTGACACAGCGCATGCAGGTACACGAGAAAACCGCCTGGATGCTGCGGGTACTGCTCGACGGCAAGTAACCGTTGCTCAAGGCGGAAAGCTTGCGCAACCTCTGTGGGAGCGGGCACGCCCGCGAACACCGGCGCAGCCGGTGCCCACCATTCATCGGCAGCCGCCTGCCAGGTGCAGTGCGTTATACCTTGGTCGACGGGCACCTCTGCCACAAGGCCTGAGTAACCCCTGTGGGAGCGGCCTTGTGTCGCGATAGGGCCGCAAAGCGGCCCCAGCAATCTATGCATGATGCCGAGATCCTGGGGCCGCTGCGCGGCCCTTTCGCGACGCAAGGCCGCTCCCACAGGCTCCGCCTGGCAATCCGGTATTTGCGAAGGAACATTTTGCCGCTGCTTTAAGCTCGCCCGTCAGCGCTTCATAGGCCACCTGGTACCTGTGACGAGGAAGTGTGGCGCATGATGCAAGCGAGCAAACGTATGGCTGGCCAGGGCAGCTGGCCAGGAAAACAGTGCATCGACCCGTTCAAGGCGGACTTCGACATGTTGCAGACGCAGCCGGTGTCACGTTCGGTGCGGCTCAACGGCTTTTCTACCTGTTTGCGCCTGGAGGCTGTCTACTGGGGTATCCTTGAGCGCATCGCTGCCGCCAACCGTTGTTCGGTCAGTGCGGTGTTGTCCTACGTGGACCGTGAAGTGCACCTGCGCCAGGGCGGAGTGCGCAACTTCAGCGGGCTGATCCGGGTAATCTGCGTGGCGTGGCTGCAGGACCCGCCAAGTGTGCGCTGATCGCCAGGCGGGCTGCGCAGTGCTTGCTAACCATATATAATCCCGCTTTTTGCTGCCCCCCGGCAGCCAGCGTTATGGTTGACGAGAGACACCCATGCCCCTTTATGACTATCAATGTGCGTCCTGCGAGCACCGCATGGAAGTGCTGCAGAAGATCAGCGCCGCGCCGCTGACCGATTGCCCGGCCTGTCAGGCGCCGGCACTGAAAAAGCTGCTGTCGGTGCCAGGCTTTCGCCTGAGCGGTAACGGTTGGTACGAAACCGACTTCAAGACCGGGGCGAAAAAGAATCTGGCAGGCGGCGACAAGGCCGACTGAGTTGAATGCTGTGACCGGGTCTTGCAGTATTAGCCCTCCGGGCGGCCAAGGCCTCCACCGAATACACGAATCACGAGAAGCGAAACCACCATCATGATGCGCAGCCATTATTGCGGCCAACTGAACGAGAGCCTGGACGGCCAGGAAGTCACCCTTTGCGGCTGGGTCCATCGTCGCCGCGACCACGGCGGGGTGATCTTCCTCGACATCCGTGACCGCGAAGGCATGGCCCAGGTCGTGTTCGACCCGGATCGCGCCGAAACCTTCGCTGCTGCCGACCGTGTGCGCAGCGAATACGTCGTGCAGATCACCGGCAAGGTCCGCAAGCGTCCTGAAGGTGCAGTGAATGCCAACATGGCATCCGGTGCCATCGAGATCCTCGGCTACCAGCTGAACGTGCTCAACGAAGCGGAAACCCCGCCGTTCCCCCTGAACGAATACTCCGACGTCGGCGAGGAAACCCGCCTGCGTTACCGCTTCATCGATCTGCGTCGCCCGGAAATGGCCGACAAGCTGCGCCTGCGCTCGCGCATCACCAGCAGCATCCGTCGCTTCCTCGACGAAAACGGCTTCCTCGACGTCGAAACCCCGATCCTCACCCGAGCCACGCCGGAAGGCGCGCGCGACTACCTGGTGCCAAGCCGTACCCACGCCGGTAGCTTCTTCGCCCTGCCGCAATCGCCACAGCTGTTCAAGCAGCTGCTGATGGTCGCTGGCTTCGACCGTTACTACCAGATCGCCAAGTGCTTCCGTGACGAAGACCTGCGTGCCGACCGTCAGCCGGAATTCACCCAGATCGACATCGAGACCAGTTTCCTCGATGAAAGCGAGATCATGGGCCTGACCGAAAGCATGATCCGCAAGCTGTTCAAGGAAGTGCTCGACCTGGAATTCGGCGAATTCCCGCACATGACCTTCGAAGAGGCCATGCGCCGCTACGGCTCCGACAAGCCAGACCTGCGTATTCCGCTGGAGCTGGTTGACGTTGCTGACCAGCTGAAGGATGTCGACTTCAAGGTGTTCGCCGGCCCGGCCAACGATCCGAAGTGCCGCGTTACCGCCCTGCGTCTGCCAGGTGGTGCCAGCATGCCGCGCAGCAAAATCGACGAGTACACCAAGTTCGTCGGTATCTACGGTGCCAAGGGGCTGGCCTACATCAAGGTCAACGAGCGCGCCAAGGGCGTCGAAGGCCTGCAGTCGCCGATCGTCAAGAACATCCCTGAGGCCAACCTCAACAACATCCTCGATCGCGTTGGCGCCGTAGACGGTGACATCGTGTTCTTCGGTGCCGACAAGTTCAAGGTGGTCAGCGAAGCCCTGGGTGCGCTGCGTATTCGTCTGGGTCACGACTTCGAGCTGCTGACCTGCGAGTGGGCGCCGATGTGGGTCGTCGACTTCCCGATGTTCGAAGAGAACGAAGACGGCAGCTTCACTGCATTGCACCACCCGTTCACCGCGCCGAAGTGCACCCCGGAAGAGCTCGAGGCCAACCCGGCCACGGCCCTGTCTCGTGCCTACGACATGGTGCTGAACGGTACCGAGCTGGGTGGCGGTTCGATCCGTATCCACCGTAAAGAGATGCAACAGGCGGTATTCCGTCTGTTGGGTATCGAGGCAGAAGAACAGGAAGAGAAGTTTGGCTTCCTGCTCGACGCTCTGAAGTTCGGGGCACCGCCTCACGGTGGCCTGGCGTTCGGCTTGGACCGTCTGGTCATGCTGATGACCGGCGCTCAGTCGATCCGTGAAGTGATCGCGTTCCCGAAAACCCAGAGCGCCGCATGCGTCATGACCCAGGCCCCTGGCATGGTCGACGCCAAGGCCCTGCGCGAGCTGCACATCCGACTGCGCGAACAGACCAAGGTCGAGTAAGCAGTCCCCGGGCGCATCCACATGGATGCGCCTTTGCGTTTCGACGCAGGTATTTTCCCGTCCCGCCCCGTCATGGGGCGGGGCTGTTTGTGATTCAAAGGATTCGGAGTCGTTATGGCTGGTCATTCCAAGTGGGCGAACATCAAGCACCGCAAAGAGCGCCAGGATGCCAAGAGGGGCAAGGTCTTCACCAAGTGGATCCGCGAACTGACGGTCGCTGCCAAGCAGGGTGGCCCTGATCCGGCATCCAACCCGCGCCTTCGCCTGGCGCTGGACAAGGCGTTGGGCGCCAACATGAGCCGCGACATCATCGATCGTGCCGTGGCCCGTGGTGCTGGCACCAATGAAAGCGACAATGTCGAAGAGCTTAGCTACGAAGGTTACGGCCCGGGTGGCGTGGCGATCATGGTCGAAGCCATGACCGACAACCGCAACCGTACCGCCGCGGCCGTGCGCCATGCCTTCACCAAGTGTGGCGGCAACCTGGGTACTGACGGTTCTGTGGCCTACCTGTTCGAACGCAAAGGCCAGATCAGCTTTGCTCCGGGCGTGGAAGAGGACGCGTTGATGGAAGCGGCAATGGAAGCCGATGCCGACGACGTGGTCGCCAACGACGACGGCTCCTTCGACGTGTTCACCTCGTTCAACAGCTTCTATGCCGTGCGTAATGCCTTGGAAGAGGCTGGCTTCAAGGCCGCTGACGCGGAAATCGTCATGCAGCCGACCACCAGCGCCGAACTCGACCAGGACGGTGCCGAAAAGGTGCTCAAGCTGATCGACATGCTCGAAGACCTGGATGACGTGCAGAACGTTTACTCCAACGCCCAGATTTCCGATGAGATCATGGAAAACCTCGGCTAAGGTGATTTGGCATTTTGTGCCAACTCTGAGCGTTTGATAGCGCCTGTGCCGGCCCTTTCGCGGGTAAACCCGCTCCTACAGGTATTACGCCCATTTCAAATGTGGTGCAGTACCTGTAGGAGCGGGTTTACCCGCGAAAGGGCCGGCGCAGTTTGTAGAGATGCATCATTTTTTCGACGGGCTTTATGACTCTGATTCTAGGTATCGACCCCGGCTCGCGCATCACCGGCTATGGCGTGGTACGCCAGACCGCCCGTGGTTGCGAGTACGTGGCGTCGGGCTGCATCCGCACCGGCAGCGGTGAGCTGCACGAGCGGCTGCAGATTGTTTTTCGTGGTGTCAGTGAAATCATTGCCCAGCACGGCCCGGTGACCATGGGCATCGAACGGGTGTTCATGGCCCGCAACGCCGATTCGGCGCTCAAGCTTGGCCAGGCACGTGGCGCGGCTATCGTCGCCGCCGCCGAGGCCGGCCTGGAGATCGCCGAGTACAGCGCCACCCAGGTCAAGCAGGCCGTGGCCGGCACGGGGGGGGCCAACAAGGAGCAGGTGATGATGATGGTCATGCACCTGCTGAAATTGACGCAAAAACCGCAGATCGACGCTTCCGATGCCCTGGCCATCGCCCTGTGCCACGCCCACACCCGCTCCAGCCTGGTGCCGCATGGCTTGAGCACAGCGCGGCGACGCGGCGGGCGCTTGCGTCTGTAAGCGCTTCATGCGCTGATACACATTTTGTTCGGGTGATGCATTCACCTGCTGCATTTGCTGATAGGGTTGAGCGGTCTTTGACCGGCTCCCCGAGAGGAAGGATCGGAACGTGATTGGACGTTTGCGCGGCACCCTGGCGGAAAAACAACCGCCTCACCTGATTATCGACGTCAACGGCGTGGGTTACGAACTGGAAGTTCCCATGACCACGCTGTACCGTCTGCCCAAAGTGGGTGAAACCGTCACGGTGCATACCCACCTGGTCGTGCGCGAAGATGCCCACTTGCTCTACGGCTTTGCCGAAAAACGTGAGCGCGAGTTGTTCCGCGAGCTGATCCGCCTGAACGGCGTAGGGCCTAAGCTGGCCCTGGCGCTGATGTCCGGCCTGGAAGTGGATGAACTGGTGCGCTGCGTGCAGGCCCAGGACACCTCAGCCCTGGTGCGCGTGCCGGGCGTCGGCAAGAAAACCGCCGAGCGCTTGCTGGTCGAGCTCAAGGACCGTTTCAAGGCCTGGGAAACCTCGCCGGCCATGTTCACCCTGGTGTCCGATGGGCCTTTGCCGGTTGCCAGCGAGTCCAGTGCCGAGGCCGATGCAGTCAGTGCCTTGGTCTCGCTGGGCTACAAGCCGCAGGAAGCCAGCAAGGCAATTGCCGCGATCAAGGACAAGGCCGGCCTGAGCAGTGAAGAGCTGATCCGCCGCAGCCTGAAAGGGATGATTTCCAAGTGATCGAAGCCGACCGCCTGATCGCCGCCAGTGGCCGCGACCGCGAAGAAGTCCAGGACCGTGCGATTCGCCCGCTGAGCCTGGACGAGTACATTGGCCAGCCGGTGGTGCGCGAGCAGATGGCGCTGTTCATCCAGGCCGCCCGCGGCCGCGGCGAATCGCTTGACCACACGCTGATCTTCGGCCCGCCCGGCCTGGGCAAGACCACCCTGGCCAACATCATCGCCCATGAAATGGGCGTGTCGGTGAAGAGCACTTCGGGGCCGATTCTCGAGCGCCCCGGCGACCTGGCAGCCATGCTGACCAACCTCGAGCCGCACGACGTGCTGTTCATCGACGAAATCCACCGGCTGTCGCCTGTGGTCGAAGAAGTGCTTTACCCGGCCATGGAGGACTTCCAGCTCGACATCATGATCGGCGAAGGCCCGGCAGCCCGTTCTATCAAGCTCGATCTGCCACCCTTCACCCTGGTGGGGGCTACTACCCGTGCCGGCATGCTGACCAACCCGCTGCGTGACCGCTTCGGTATCGTGCAGCGCTTGGAGTTCTACAACGACAAGGATCTGAGCACCATCGTCAGCCGCTCGGCCAACATCCTTGGCCTTGCCATCGAAGACCAGGGGGCCTACGAGATCGCCCGTCGTGCCCGTGGCACGCCGCGCATCGCCAACCGCCTGCTGCGCCGCGTGCGTGACTACGCCGAGGTGCGCGGCAAGGGCCAGATCACCAAGGCCGTGGCTGACATGGCGCTGAACCTGCTGGATGTCGACGAGCGTGGTTTCGACCATTCGGACCGTCGCCTGCTGCTGACCATGATCGAGAAGTTCGACGGCGGCCCGGTGGGCGTGGACAACCTGGCTGCAGCCATCAGCGAAGAGCGTCATACCATCGAAGATGTGCTTGAGCCGTACCTGATTCAGCAGGGCTACATCATGCGCACGCCACGCGGCCGCGTGGTCACCCGGCATGCCTACCTGCACTTTGGGCTGAATATTCCCGGGCGCTTGGGGGAGGGGGGCGATTTTTCCGAGCCAGGCGATGAATGACAGATCAAAAGCGACTTTTCGTGGTCCTACCGCTGGCATGCCCTGGGTGCGCTGGCAATAAGACATTAATGAAGAAAAAACAGTTGCCACAGCGGATTGGCAAGCTGAGGAGTAAGCACTAGAGTATGCGCGCGCAAAATCAGCTCGAACCGTTCGCACACCGGTGTCGCGTCTATTACGAAGATACCGATGCGGGCGGCGTGGTGTATTACGTCAACTACCTGAAATTCATGGAGCGCGCGCGCACCGAACGCCTGCGGCACCTGGGCTTTTCCCAGTCGCAGCTGGCTGAAGACAACCTGCTGTTCGTGGTCCATTCCAGCGAAGCGCGCTATCACGCGCCGGCGCGGCTGGATGACGAATTGCGGGTGACCGCGCAAGTACTTGAACTCAATCGCGCCAGCTTGCGTTTCGTACAGCAGGTCTGGCGGGAAAAGGATGAAACGCTGCTTTGCGAAGGGCAGTTCCTGGTGGCTGCCGTGCGCGCCGACACTTTCAAACCCCGAGCCCTACCCCCCCAGCTGCGCGACGCCTTTGCGGCGGACGGCTCGGGTAATCAATCGAATGCAGGAGAATAAGCGTGGAAGCTAACGTCGTCGACCATACCTCCATGTGGAGTCTGGTCAGCAATGCCAGCGTGGTGGTACAGCTGGTAATGCTGACCCTGGTGGCCGCCTCGGTCACCTCATGGATCATGATCTTCCAGCGCAGCACCATGCTGCGCGCCGGTCGTCGTGCGCTGGATGCCTTCGAAGAGCGTTTCTGGTCAGGCATCGACCTGTCCAAGCTGTACCGCCAGGCAGGCAGCAACCCTGACCCGGACTCCGGCGTGGAGCAGGTGTTCCGTGCCGGTTTCAAGGAGTTCTCGCGCCTGCGCCAGCAGCCGGGTGTTGATCCGGACGCTGTCATGGAAGGTGTTGGCCGTGCCATGCGTGTGGCCATCTCGCGCGAGGAAGAAAAACTCGAGCAGAGCTTGCCGTTCCTGGCCACCGTTGGTTCGACCAGCCCGTACATCGGCCTGTTCGGCACCGTATGGGGCATCATGAACTCCTTCCGCGGCCTGGCCAGCGCCCAGCAGGCCACCCTGGCCACCGTTGCGCCGGGCATCGCCGAAGCACTGATCGCTACCGCCATCGGCCTGTTCGCGGCAATCCCGGCTGTCATTGCCTACAACCGTTTCGCCGCGCGCAGTGAAGTACTGATCGGCCGTTACTACACCTTCGCCGACGAGTTCCAGGCGATCCTGCACCGCAAAGTGCACACCAGCGAAGAGTAATCAGGTAGAAGCCCATGGCCCGAGTTCGCCACAAACGCAAGCCCGTCGCCGAGATGAACGTGGTGCCCTACATCGACGTGATGCTGGTGCTGCTGGTCATCTTCATGGTGACGGCGCCCATGCTCAACCAGGGCGTGAAGGTCGACCTGCCCAAGGTTTCCAGCGAAGCCTTGCCGCAGGACAACAACGTCCAGATCCTCACCATCTCCATCAAGGCCGATAAAACCTATTACTGGAACCTCGGCAGTGAAGTCGATACCGACAAGCAGATGGACAAGGCCATGACCTTGCCGGCCATGACCGACGCCGTCACCAAGATCATTGCTGCCGGCCGTGACCAGGGCAAGCAGACCCAGGTGTTCATTCGTGGCGACAAGGCTGTCGACTATGGCGCGGTCATGGGTGCCATGGGCGGGTTGCAGAAGGCCGGTGTCGGTAACGTTGGCCTGATTACCGAGGCGCCCTGATGCAACAGCGAGAGCCATCCGCCTCGGAAAGCTACTTCTGGCCCAGTGTCTGGGCCATCGGCCTGCATGTGCTGGTGTTCGCCCTGCTGTTCGTCAGTTTTGCCATGACGCCGGAGCTGCCGCCTTCCAAGCCGATCGTTCAGGCTACCCTGTACCAGCTCAAGTCCAAGAGCCAGGCAACCACCCAGACCAATCAGAAGATTGCCGGGGAGGCGAAGAAAACCGCTTCGCGCCAGACCGAAGTCGAGCAGCTGGAACAGAAGAAGGTCGAGCAGGAGGCCGTGAAGGCCGCGGAACAAAAGAAAGCTGACGCCGCTCAAAAGGCCGAAGAGGCCCGCGAAGCCGCCGAGGCGAAAAAAGCCGAGGATGCTGCCAAGGCCGCTGAAGCCGCCAAGGCTGCCGAGGCCAAGAAAGCTGCCGAAGCCAAGAAAGCCGACGAGGCGAAGAAAGCCGCCGAGAAACAGCAGGCCGACATCGCCAAGAAGAAGGCCGAGGACGAAGCCAAGAAAAAAGCCGAAGAAGAGGCCAAGAAAGAGGCCGCTGAAGAGGCGAAGAAGCAAGCCGCCGAGGAAGCCAAGAAAAAGGCAGCCGAAGAGGCCAAGAAGAAAGCAGCCGAGGACGCCAAGAAGAAAGCGGCGGCCGAGGACGCGAAGAAGAAGGCAGCTGAAGAGGCCAAGAAAAAGGCCGCTGCAGATGCCCAGAAGAAGAAGGCACAGGAAGCGGCCCGCAAGGCGGCAGAAGACAAGAAAGCCCAGGCACTGGCCGAGCTGTTGTCCGATACCACCGAGCGGCAGCAGGCGCTGGCCGACGAGCAGGGTGACCAGGTGGCCGGCGACTTCGACGACCTGATCCGCATGCGCGCGGCCGAGGGCTGGGCACGTCCGCCTTCCGCGCGCAAGGGCATGACGGTGGTCCTGCAGATCAACATGTTGCCGGACGGTACCATCACCAGTGTCAGCGTGGCCCGGTCCAGTGGTGACGGCCCGTATGACAGTTCGGCGGTGGCTGCGGTGAAGAACATTGGTCGTTTGACCGAGATGCAGGGTATGAAGCCGAGCGATTTCAACCAATATCGTTCGTTCAAGATGACATTTACACCTGAGGATCTAGCGTTGTGATTAAACGTCTGAGAGGACTGCTGGTCATGCTCTGCTGCGTGGCAGGCATGGCGGTGGCAGAAGAAAAGAACATCCTGGTTACCAGCGGCAGTGATCGGGCCACGCCCATCGCGGTAGTGCCGTTCGGTCTGCAGGGCGGCAGCGTGCTGCCAGAAGACATCGCCGACATCATCGGCAATGACCTGCGCAACTCTGGCTACTACTCGCCAATTCCGCGGCAGAACATGATCAGCCAGCCGTCGCAGGCCAGCGAAGTGATCTTCCGTGACTGGAAAGCGCTGGGTGCACAATACGTGATGGTCGGCAGCATCGTGCCGTCGGGCGGTCGCCTGCAGGTGCAGTACGCGCTGTTCAACGTCGCCACCGAGCAGCAAGTGCTGACCGGCAGCGTGGCGGGCAGCACCGACCAACTGCGCGACATGGCGCACTACATTGCCGACCAGTCGTTCGAGAAGCTGACCGGCATCAAGGGCGCGTTCTCTACGCGCATGCTGTACGTGACGGCTGAGCGTTTTTCCACCAACAACACCCGCTACACCCTCCAGCGTTCGGACTACGACGGTGCGCGTGCGGTGACCCTGCTGCAATCGCGTGAGCCGATCCTGTCGCCGCGCTTTGCGCCAGATGGCAAACGGATCGCCTACGTTTCGTTCGAGCAGAAGCGCCCACGTATCTTCGTGCAGAACATCGATACTGGCCGCCGCGAGCAGGTGACCAACTTCGAAGGCCTGAACGGTGCGCCAGCCTGGTCGCCAGACGGTTCGCGCCTGGCGTTCGTGCTGTCCAAGGACGGCAACCCGGACATCTACGTGATGAATGTGGCCTCGCGCCAGATCAGCCGTGTTACTGCAGGCCCGGGTATCAATACCGAGCCGTTCTGGGGTAAAGATGGCAACACCCTTTACTTCACTTCCGACCGTGGCGGCAAACCGCAGATCTATAAACAGTCGGTCAGTGGTGGTGGTGCCGAGCGCGTAACGTTCGTGGGTAACTACAACGCCAACCCGAAACTTTCGGCGGACGAAAAGACCCTGGTAATGATCCATCGCCAACAGGGCTTTACCAACTTCAAAGTGGCGGCACAGGACTTGCAGCGCGGAAGTGTAAAGATTCTGTCTGAAACAAGTCTTGATGAGTCTCCCACTGTTGCGCCAAACGGCACCATGCTAATCTACGCCACCCGCCAGCAGGGCCGGGGAGTCTTGATGCTCGTGTCGCTTAATGGCCGCGTGAGGCTCCCACTTCCTACCGCTCAAGGCGAAGTCAGAGAACCGTCCTGGTCCCCTTACCTGAACTGATTGCGGCGTAATACATTTTGCTTAACACACTGGGGTTTCATTAGGAGTTTCACGATGGAAATGCTGAAGTTTGGTAAATTTGCTGCGCTGGCCCTGGCCATGGCCGTAGCTGTAGGTTGCTCCTCGAAGGGCGGTGATAACGCAGGCGAAGGCGCTGCTGTAGATCCTAACGCTGGCTACGGTGCCAACACTGGCGCTGTTGACGGCTCCCTGAGCGAAGAAGCCGCCCTGCGCGCAATCACCACCTTCTACTTCGAATACGACAGCTCGGACCTGAAGCCAGAAGCCATGCGCGCTCTGGACGTTCACGCCAAGGACCTGAAAGCCAACGGCAACCGTGTTGTTCTGGAAGGTAACACCGACGAGCGCGGCACCCGCGAGTACAACATGGCTCTGGGTGAGCGTCGTGCGAAAGCCGTTCAGCGCTACCTGGTTCTGCAGGGCGTTTCCCCTGCTCAGCTGGAACTGGTTTCCTACGGCGAAGAGCGTCCAGTTGCTACCGGCAACGACGAGCAGTCCTGGGCTCAGAACCGTCGCGTAGAACTGCGTAAGTAAGTTCTTATGCGTATGTGCCGCCGTGTAGTAACCGTCCTCGCACTCAGCCTGCCGCTTGCGGCCTGGGCTGAGGTCCCTGTAGTAGATGACAACGCAGGCAGCTATCCGCCTGCGGGTTATGGCACGAGCGGCGCCTATGCCGGGTCAGGGGCTTCGGCCCCTGCCTCTGCACAGGGCCAGCTGTTCATGCAGCTGCAACAGATGCAGGATCAGCTTTCCCGCCAGCAAGGCATCATCGAAGAGCTGCAAAACGATGTGTCGCGCATGAAGCAGGAAAACCTGGAGCGTTACCAGGACCTGGACCGTCGCATCAACAGTGGCGCTGCGCCTGCCGCAACCCCTGATAATTCCTCCGGTGGTGGTGCGTCCAATGCCGCCCCCGATGCCGCAGCAGGTGCTGCTGCGCAACAACCGGCCGGCAGTAGCCAGCCCGGTGATCCGGCGAAAGAGAAGCTCTATTACGACGCAGCTTTCGACCTGATCAAACAGAAAGACTTCGACAAGGCCAGCCAGGCGTTCAACGCCTTCCTGCGCAAGTACCCCAACAGCCAGTACGCCGGTAATGCCCAGTACTGGTTGGGTGAAGTGAACCTGGCCAAGGGTGACCTGCAAGGCGCCAGCCAGGCCTTTGCCCAGGTCAGCCAAAAGTACCCGAAGCACAGCAAGGTGCCAGATTCGCTGTACAAACTGGCTGATGTCGAGCGCCGTATGGGCCATACCGACAAGGTAAAAGGCATCCTCCAGCAGGTCGTCACCCAGTACCCCGGCACCTCTGCCGCTCAACTGGCCCAGCGTGACCTGCAGAAGCTCTAGGCGTTGTCGCTGTACCGCTCGAAAGAAACCCGCGCCAGTCGCGGGTTTTTTCGTTAGAATCACTGCCCTTTTTTCGTAAACACGCTGCTGCGGATAACGCGATGTCGAGTCCGCGACAGTGCCTGACGGAGGCGGACAGCCTGTTTAGCTGTCACGCCCGTGGCGAGCATGCAAGACACATTACGCATCACCGAAGTCTTTTACTCTTTGCAGGGTGAGACGCGAACGGCCGGGCTGCCTACGGTATTTGTGCGCCTCACCGGTTGCCCCCTGCGTTGCCAGTACTGCGACAGTGCCTATGCCTTCAGTGGCGGTACCGTTCGCACCCTTGATTCGATCCTTGAGCAAGTGGCCGGCTTCAAGCCGCGCTACGTCTGTGTCACCGGTGGCGAACCGCTGGCCCAGCCCAACGCCTTGCCATTGCTGCAGCGGCTGTGTGACGCCGGTTACGAGGTGTCGCTGGAGACCAGCGGCGCGCTGGATATTGCCGGCACCGACACCCGCGTCAGCCGTGTGGTCGACCTGAAAACCCCAGGCTCCGAAGAGTCGCACCGTAACCGCTACGAGAACATCGAGCAGCTGACGCGCAACGACCAGGTCAAGTTCGTCATTTGTTCCCGTGAGGATTATGACTGGGCGGTATCCAAGCTGATCCAGTACAACCTGGCAGAGCGTGCCGGTGAGGTGTTGTTCTCACCCAGCCATCATCAGGTGAACGCCAGTGACCTGGCTGACTGGATCGTTGCTGACAACCTGCCCGTACGCTTCCAACTTCAGCTGCACAAGCTGCTGTGGAACGACGAGCCCGGACGTTGATTGAGGAGCACGTACACATGACAGAAAAACGCGCAGTAATCCTGTTGTCCGGCGGCCTGGACTCGGCCACCGTGGTTGCCATGGCCAAGGCCGAAGGCTACAGCTGCTACACCATGAGCTTTGACTACGGCCAGCGTCATCGCGCCGAGCTGAACGCCGCTGCCCGCGTGGCCCGCGACCTGGGTGTGGTCGAGCACAAGGTGATTGGGCTGAACCTCGACGGCATCGGCGGTTCGGCATTGACCGACAGCAGCATCGACGTGCCGGAAGCCCCGGGTGAAGGCATTCCGGTCACTTATGTGCCGGCGCGCAACACCGTGTTCCTTTCGCTGGCGCTGGGTTGGGCAGAAGTGCTGGAAGCGCGCGACATTTTCATTGGCGTCAATGCCGTGGATTACTCCGGCTACCCGGATTGCCGTCCCGAGTTTGTCGAGGCCTTCGAGCGCATGGCCAACCTGGCGACCAAGGCTGGCGTAGAAGGGCAGGGTTTCCGCATCCAGGCGCCGCTGCAGAACATGAGCAAGGCGCAGATCGTGCAGGCCGGTATGGCCCGTGGTGTGGACTACAGCCTGACCGTTTCCTGCTACCAGGCCGACGATGACGGCCGCGCCTGTGGCAAATGCGACAGCTGCCGCCTGCGCGCCGACGGTTTCAAGGCCGCCGGTATCGAAGACCCGACTCGGTATTTTTGAAAAAATCGTGATGGGGTGTTGAATTCTCGTTAGAAATCAGTATTATACGCGCCATCAAATGGGTCGTTAGCTCAGTTGGTAGAGCAGTTGGCTTTTAACCAATTGGTCGTAGGTTCGAATCCTACACGACCCACCATACGCAGTCCGTGAAAGCCCGCTACCAGAAATGGTCGCGGGCTTTTTCGTTTGCGCTACGGGTTTCGGAAAAAGGGCGCAGAGCGCCCACACATTACTCGGCCCATTCCGGGTCGCCAGTGAACACCACTGTCAGCCAGCGGTCCGGCCCTTCGCCGCCTACCGCGTCGCCAATCTCGTTGCGCCAGGCATCCCATTCATCGATGGTCTTCGCCGCCATGGTTTTGGGCACGATGAAATACAGCTCAATCTCCCGCGAACGCCCGACCTTGGCGACATAGGCGCGGTAAGACTGCAGGCCGTGGCGAGCGACGAAGGCCTTGGCCACCTCATCTACGTGCAGCTTGAGGTCGCCAGGGGTGACCAGGAAGATTTCAGACAGCGCCTGACGCACCACCGACATCGGCAACGGCACGATCACCAGGCACACCAGCGCCAGCACCGCCGGGTCAATATAGGGTGATACCCATTCCAGCGCAGTGCCTTGCACGGCATAGCCAAAGCAGAAGGCGATCAGCAGTGCGGCCGTGATGCTGGCTGACATTACCCAGCCCTTGACGTCCATGCGCACGAAGTCTGACTTTAGTTTGCGGTTGGCGCGGGCCTCGATGACGGCGATGGTCACGCAGGTGATCACCGTCAGCGCCGCGTAGACCATGGCAATGCCGAACTCCAGGTGGCGCCCGCCTTGCAGCAGGCTGCTGACGGCATTGATCAGCGCGTAGATGGCCACGCCGCCGAGCAGAATGCCGTTGAGCGCCAGTACCATGGGCTCCAGGTGCCAGAAACCCATGGTGAAGCGCTCGCGCAGCTTGCGTGACATCTGCACGCTGGTGGTGTGCGAAGTGATCAGCTTGACCACCACCAGCGACAGCCCGCTCATGCTGGCGTCGACCAGCGAGTACACACCGTCGAAGACGATGGAGAACGAGCCGGAGGCAAGGCCGAAGGCGATGCCGATAGTGGCGATGAATAGGGTGGCGGCGATCGAGGTGCGTAAAAGCCCTTGTTCGCTGGTGATGTCGAAGAAGGTGGATCGGGTTGCGGTTTGCATGAGTAGTGCTCAGTAAAAACGATGATGCTGTTGTGTCTGTGCCGGCCTCTTCGCGGGCAAGCCCGCTCCTACAGGGGCTGGCGCCGCCTACAAGAGCAGTGCAAATCCCGTGTAGGAGCGGGTTTACCCGCGAAGAGGCCCTCACAGGCTAGACGCGAAACTGCTCCATCAGCGCTTGCTGCTGGTTGGCCAGCCGGTTCACGGCTTGGCTGATGCGTGCCGATTCATCGGCCTGCCCGGCCAACGATTCTGTCACGTCTCGAATGCCGGCCACGTTACGGTTCACTTCCTCGGCCACCGCACTCTGCTCTTCCGCCGCCGAGGCAATCTGCAAGTTCATGTCGCTGATCACCGCCACGGCCTCGCCAATACGCTGCAGTGCCGGTAATGCCTGCTCCATGCGTGCGGCGCTGTCCTGGGCCTGGCGTTGGCCTGCATGCATGGCCCCGACCACGTCCTGGGTGCCTTGCTGAAGGCCTTCGATGACCTGGCGAATTTCCTCCACCGAAACCTGCGTGCGCTGGGCCAGGCCGCGCACCTCATCGGCAACCACGGCGAAGCCGCGCCCGGCTTCGCCTGCGCGGGCCGCTTCGATGGCGGCATTCAGTGCCAGCAGGTTGGTTTGCTCGGCAATGGTGCGGATCACTTCAAGCACTGAGCCGATTTGCCCGCTGCGGTCTTCCAGTGCACGGGCCTCGTCCATGGCAGTGTTCATGCCTGCGGCCAGGCGGTCGATGCCCTGGCGCGTGCTGTCCACCAGTTGCAAGCCTTCCTGGCTGGCCTGATCCGCGGCGCGTGCGGCCTGGGCCGCCTGCGAGGCGTTGTGGGCGACATCTAGAGCGGTGGCGCTCATTTCATTGGCCGCTGTGGCCACCTGTTCGATTTCGCGATGCTGCTGCTGCATGCCGTTGCTGGTCTGGCTGGCGATGGCGGCCGATTGGTCGGCGGTGTCGCGGGCCTCCTGCAGCGACCCTTTGACCTGAGCAATGACCGGTTGCAACTTGTCGAGGAAGCGGTTGAACCAGCCGGTGAGTAGGCCCAGTTCATCCTGGCGGGCGTAGTCCAGGCGACGGGTAAGGTCGCCTTCGCCACTGGCAATGTCTTCCAGGCGTGCAGCCACGGCCAGGATTGGCCGGGTAACGCCGCGCGCGGTCAGCCACACCAGCAGCAAACCGGCGATGGCCGTGCCAAGGCCTATCAGCAGGCTGGTGAGGTTGGCGTTTTGGTTATGGGCATCAAGGCGCTGGTTGAGGGCTACGGCAGGGGCCTGCAGCACGCTTTCCGGCAGTTCCAGCAATACCTGCCACGGGGCTGTGTCAGGGATTGGCGTGAAGGGGTGGGCCACGCGCAGCATGCCGTCGGCTACCGCCTTGTCCATTGGCTTGCCGAGCGCGCTGTCGTCGCGGCTGTTGCCCGCCAGCAGGCCGGCGGCGGTGGCGATACTCACCTGGCCCTGGCCGTCGAACAGGTCGCGGCGGCCGTCCACACTCAGTTGCTGCAGGTTGGCCAGGCCGATGTCCAGGCCGACCACGCCGACTACCTTGCCGTGTTCCAGCAATGGCAGAGCGATGCTGGTCATCAGCACCTGACGGCCGTTGACCTCGTCGAGGTACGGTTCGAGCATGCAGGTCCTGGCGGTGTCCTGCGGGCAGGTCAGCCAGCGGTTCTTCGCCGCGCCGTTGCTGCCGATGCTGGTGTCGCCGAGCATCGTTTCCGGCATGGCTTCAAGTTCCAGGGTGCCGGGGCTTGGTTGGGACCAGTACAGCGAGAAACGCCCGCTCTCATTGCTGCCCATGGCGTCCTGCCCGAGGTAGTGGCTGTCCTGCTGGTCCAGGGCATTGGGTTGGAACACCAGGTACAGGCCAATCACATCCGGGTTGCCGGCCAGGCTGGCACGCGCCTGGCGGGTCAGTTCGGCGCGCAGGTCGCTACCACCACGGTCCTTCAGCACCTGTACCAGGCGGGCAAAGCCATTGCCGTACTGGTAGGCGTCCATGAAGTAGCGCTGGATACGCAAGGCCTGGGTTTCGGCGTGGGCCTGCAGGCGCTGGCGGGCGCTGTCTTCGAGCATGGCAGTGTTGGCCTGGTTGACCAGGGCGGCGCTGCGATGGGCCTGGGTCAGCGAGGTGGCTACCAGCAAGGCGACAATGGCCAGCAGGCACAGGCCGGCGAGGAGTGTGATCTTCCACTGGATGGAGAGGCGACGCAGCGGCATGAGGGCTTTCCTTTTCAAACAAATACAACGCCCGCGATCAGGCGCGGGCGTTGTTGTCAGCGTGGGTCATTCGGCGACGTAGTTGGGCGGTGCCGCACGGAAGGCTTTGGTCAGCCAGCCCAGGTAGACCAGCCCGAGCGCAGCCCAGATGCCGCCAAACATCAGCGAATGTGCGTTCAGGTCCAGCCACAGCGAGACGATGATGCAGAAGCCGATGGTAGGCAGAACCAGGTACTTAAACTGGTTGCTCAGGCCTTTGCGATTGCCTTCACGCAGGTAGCAGTGGTTGATGACCGACAGGTTGACGAAGCTGAACGCGACCAGGGCGCCGAAGTTGATGATGGAAGTGGCGGTAACCAGGTCGAAGAAGATCGCCGATAGCGAAATCAGCCCTACGACTGCAATGTTCAGCACTGGCGTCTTGTAGCGCGAATGCAGGCGGGCGAAGACGCTGGCCGGGATCACGTTGTCGCGGCCCATTACATACAGCAGGCGTGACACGCTGGTTTGCGAGGCCAGGCCCGAGGCGATGGTGTTGATCACGGTGCAGGCAATGAAGATCGACTGGAAGAGCTTGCCGCCAACGTACAGGGCAATTTCCGGCAGGGCTGCTTCATGGTCGTGGAAGCGGGCCATGGTCGGGAAGTAGGCCTGGATGAAGTAGGACACGGTGATGAACACCACACCGCCAATCAGTGCGGTGAGGAAGATCGCCCGGGGAATGGTCTTGGCCGGATCGCGGGTTTCCTCGGACAGGCAGGTGACCGCGTCAAAGCCCAGGAACGAGAAGCACAGGATGGTCGCACCGGCGGCCAAGGCGCTGAACTGGGTCTGGCTGTCGGCGAACGGTATCAGGCTCCAGGTGGTACCCAGCCCTTCACCCTGGTCCAGGCCGCGCACGCACAGGTAGATGAACACGGCGATGATCGCCACCTGTACACCCACGAACAGCAGGTTGAAGTGGGCCACCAGGTTTACGCTGCGCATGTTGATCAGGCTGATCAGGGTGACGAAGCCGGCGACCCACATCCACTCAGGTACTTCCGGGAACATGGCCGAAAGGTACAGCTTGGCCAGTAGCGCGTTGACCATCGGCAGCAGCAGGTAGTCCAGCAGTGAAGACCAGCCCACCAGGAAGCCCACGTGCGGGTTGATCGCGCGCTGGGTGTAGGTGTAGGCCGAGCCCGACTGCGGGAAGCGTTTTACCAGGGTGCCATAGCTCACCGCGGTGAACAGGATGCCGGCCAATGCCAGGATGTAGGCGCTGGGTACATGGCCAGCGGTGATCCCGCTGACGATGCCGAAGGTGTCGAACACGGTCATCGGGGTCAGGTAAGCCAGGCCGATGATGATCACGTGCCAGAGGCGCAGGGTCTTGCGAAGTTGGCCGTTGCCGGAAGCGCTGTGGTCAGGCTGCATGCTGGCATGGCTCCTGCTGCTGGGCGTAAACGACAGGCACGGTGTATTGCGCATGCGGCAAGGGCGAGCGGGTGGGCTCCATATTGTTCACCTTTTATGTTGGAGCGGCGGAAGGCGCGGTGGGGCGCGCAAAGTGGTGAAAATAAAAAACGATGGGTAGGTGGGTGTCAAGTTAAACATGACAAGATGTTGCAAAATTGAAATATTTATCGATTAAATACGGGATTTGTTCGGTTGTTGCGCGTTTTTTTGCGATTCTGATCAGTTTGAGTGTTCGTAAAAATTAACGAGTCCTTTGCTTGTTTCACCTGGCTGTCGGATGTGTCCGAAAAATGGCATTTCTCGAGCTGGGCCAGCACTCGGCCCAATCGGGGGTGGTACTCTTCGATTTCTGCGTGGCCTCTGGCCGCCTTCGAAGCCCTTACGGACAGCAATCGGTTCTATTCATGAAGAAATCAGTTGGCATCCTTTCCGGCCTGGCTATCGCCATTGCCGTCGCAACCACCGCAGGCGCCTGGTACACCGGCAAGCAGCTGCCGGCGGAGCTGGACAACGCCCTTGCACGCAGCAACGCCGAACTCAAAAAGGCCCTGGTCAGTACCGGTGGTAGCATGAGCATCGAGCGTGTGTCGCTGGAGCAGCATCTCTTCAGCAGCACTGCCCAGTACCGGCTCAAGGCTCGCGACATCAACGTGGGGCAGGGCGAGGTGATCAATTTTGACGTGGGCGTGACCGACCAGATCGAGCACGGCCCGTTTCCCTGGTCGAGGGTCAGGGCACTGAAGCTGATGCCGGTAATGGCGGTCAGCAACAGCACGCTGCAGAAGGATGAAGCCGTCGCGCCATTGTTCGCCGCTGCGGGTGAAAAGGCCCCGATCAGCGCACAGACCAGCCTGGGTTACGGCGGCAGCGTGGTCAGCCAGGTTCAGCTGGCGCCGCTCAAGATTGACGAAGCGGATGGCAACACCTTCGACTTTTCGGGCATGCAGTTCGAAGTCAGTGGGGACAAGGAGGGCAAGGCCTCCAAGTTCCGCGGCCAGGCCGACAGGCTGGTGATGAAGCGTGTGCATGACGACCAGCCGCCGGCCACCTTCGAGCTCAAAGGGCTGACGTTTGGCGGTAACCTCGCAGCCACCGCGCACGATGCCATCTATGTCGGCAACGTCGATCTGGCGTTGGCCGAAACCAAGGTCACCCTTGGGCCGAAACAGCAGGTGCTGCTGATCAAGGGCCTGGAACAGAACGCCTTGCAAACCCTCGACGGCACGGACACCGTAGGTGGCCGCGCGGCGTACAAGGTCGGTGACATCAGCTGGGATGGCCGCGCGGTAGGCAAGGCGCAGATGGCGGTGAGCGTGACTTCGGTAAACGCCCCGGCGCTGCAGGCCTTGTCGAAGTGGTACCAGTCGCACTTGCCGGAGTTCGAGGCCGCCAGTGCTGCTGGCCAGCCGGTGCCGCAGATCCAGATGGACGACGCCGAAAAGGCCCGCTTCCAGGGTGACTTGCAGAAATTGCTGGCCGCCAAGCCCAAGCTGGCGGTGGAAAACCTGTCGTTCAAGACCGCCAATGGCGAGAGCCGCTTCAACCTGTCGATGGACCTCGCCGCGCCGGCCAGCTTCGACCTGCCGCCGGACCAGCTGAGCAAGCAGATTATCACTGAGGTGAAAGGCAAGCTGTCGCTGTCCAAGCCGATGATCGGTGACCTGGCGACCTTGCAGGCCTTGCTGGATGGCCAGACCGATGCGCAAGCGATTGCCATGCAGTCGAGCCAGGCGGGGGAGATGGTCGGCATGATGGCGCTGCAGAGCGGCATGGCCACCGTGCAGGGCGATGATGTGGTCAGCAGCCTGCACTATGCCGATGGCATGGTCGATTTCAATGGCCGAAAAATGACCGTGGAAGAATTTGCCATGTTCATGGCGGCGCATCTGGCGGCCCTGTCGCCGCAGGGGTGACGGTTTCTCCTGTTGCAGCCTCTTCGCGGGTGAACCCGCTCCTACCAGGATTTCACAGTGTAGGAGCGGGTTTACCCGCGAAGAGGCCAGCACAGGCAACACAAAAACCCCTTTAGTAATCGCTGGATTGTCTGTAGCCTTCGGCCTCCGATAATAATCCGCGCCCGCAGAGGGCCGTGGCGGTCACCATGCCGTCCGGCACCCTTAGCCGATCTGCCAGGGCCGGGTGATACACTCGATTTGACGCGCAAGCGCGCCTGCAGGTCCAGCGATCATGACCCAGATTTCCGAACGCCTTTTGGTTCAGGCCCACCTCGACGCCAAGCAGCCCAACCCGCTGACAGCCGAGCAGGAGGCCGAATACCGTGCGGCCATCGCTGCCGAGCTCAAAGCCCAGAATGCCGTGCTGGTTGCCCATTACTACTGCGACCCGGTCATCCAGGCGCTGGCTGAAGAAACCGGCGGCTGCGTGTCCGACTCGTTGGAAATGGCCCGTTTCGGCAAGAACCACCCGGCCGAAACAGTCATCGTGGCCGGTGTGCGCTTCATGGGCGAGACGGCAAAAATCCTCACCCCGGAAAAGCGCGTGCTAATGCCGACACTGGAGGCCACCTGCTCGCTCGACCTGGGTTGCCCGGTGGAAGAGTTCTCGGCCTTCTGCGACCAGCACCCAGAGCGCACCGTGGTGGTCTACGCCAACACGTCCGCAGCGGTGAAGGCGCGCGCCGATTGGGTGGTGACTTCGAGCTGCGCGCTGGAAATTGTCGAAAGCCTGATGGACAACGGCGAAACCATCATCTGGGGCCCGGACCAGCACCTGGGCCGTTACATCCAGAAGCAGACCGGTGCCGACATGCTGCTGTGGGACGGTGCCTGCATCGTTCACGAAGAGTTCAAGTCGCGCCAGTTGGCTGACATGAAGGCGCTGTACCCGGATGCTGCGATCCTGGTGCACCCCGAGTCGCCGGAAGCGGTGATCGAGTTGGCCGACGCGGTGGGTTCCACCAGCCAGCTGATCAAGGCTGCCCAGACCCTGCCGAACAAAACCTTCATCGTCGCCACCGACCGCGGCATCTTTTACAAGATGCAGCAGCTGTGCCCGGACAAGGAATTCGTCGAAGCCCCCACCGCCGGCAACGGCGCGGCATGCCGCAGCTGTGCGCATTGCCCGTGGATGGCGATGAACACCCTGGAGCGGGTGCTGGATTGCCTGCGTAACGGCACCAACGAAATTTTCGTTGACCCGGCGCTGGTGCCCAAGGCGATCAAGCCGCTTAATCGCATGCTGGACTTTACCCAGGCGGCGCGGCTGAAGCTTTCCGGTAACGCTTGAGGTTGCCGGGGCCGCGTTGCGGCCCTATCGCGACACAAGGCCGCTCCCACAGGGATCGCGCCAGCTTTTAGAAATTGAGCAAGACAGCTGCTCCCACATGGCCCTGCAGACGCCTGTGGGAGCGGCCTTGTGTCGCGATTGGGGCGCAAAGCGCCCCCAAAATCCTCAGCGCCCCATCATTTCCTGAACCATGCGCCGTTGCTCCATGATCTCGCGCTGGCGCTGGTCAATCTGTGAGGCCAGCGGGAAGTTACCGCCCGCCCGACGCTTGGCGTAATCCAGCTGCTGGATTGCCTGATCAAAGTCGCCGACCAGCGTGAAGTACTCGGCACGCGCCCGGTGCAAGCCAATGGTATTGCCCGACAAGCCACGCACCTCGGCCATGTCGTACCACACATCCGGGTCATCCGGCCGACTCTTCACCAGCTCGTTCAACACCTTCTCGGCCTCAGCCGGCTTGTTCTGTTTCACCAGCAGATCGGCACGCACCTGTTTCAACGGGTAGTTGCCTGGGTACAGCCCCTGCATCCGTTCGGCGCGCTGCTGGGCGTCGGCAAGACGGTTGTTGGTGATGTCCAGGTCGATCTGCGCCAGGTTGTAGGTGATGTCGTTGGGCGCCTTGGCCAGCAGCGGCTTGAGCATTTCACGGGCCTCGTTCAATTGCCCGCCCTTGATCTGTGCCAAGGCCAGGCCATAACGTGCGGCATCCAGTTTTGGGTCTTCGTCCAGCTGGGCGCGGAAGCGCTTGGCGGCAAGCCCCGGCGTGCCTTCGTAGGTCAGTGCCACCCGGGCGCGGATCAGCTGGTAGCGCATGCTGTCTTCAATACCACCCTGGGGCGCCTGGTCGGCGCGGTTACGGGTGTCGGCAATACGTGATTCGGTCACCGGGTGGGTCAGCAGGAACTCCGGCGGTTTTGCGTCATAGCGATACTGGCGTGCCAGGCGCTCGAACATGGTCGGCATGTTGCGCGGATCGTAGCCGGCCTTTTCCAGGTTCTGGATACCGATGCGGTCAGCTTCCTGTTCATTCTGGCGCGAGAAGCGCCGTTGCTCCTGAATGGCCGCCGCCTGGGTGCCGGCAATCATGCCGATGCCCGCATCGCCGGCGCCACCTGCGGCCAGCACGATGCCGGCCAGCAGCGCTGCCATCATCGGCAACTGCATACGCTGCTGGGCCTCGACACCCCGCGCGAAGTGGCGTTGCGACAAGTGCGCCAGTTCGTGGGCCAGTACCGAGGCATATTCACCCTCGGTCTGGGCGTTGAGGAACAGCCCGCCGTTGACCCCGACAATGCCACCCGGGGCGGCAAAGGCGTTCAGCTCGCGGCTGTCGATCAAGATGAACTCCAGGCGCCGGTCCTGCAGCTGGCTGGTTTCGGCCAGCTTGTACACGCTGGTTTCGACGTAGTCCTTGAGCTGTGGGTCGTTGAGCTGATTGACCTGGCCGCGCAGCAGGCTGAGCCAGGCACGGCCCAGTTGGTGCTCCTGTTGCGGCGAGACGATCGCAGAACTGGCATCACCCAGTGATGGCAGGTCGTCAGCATGGCCGGGAAGGGCCATCAGGCAGGCCAGCGTCAGCAGGGTAGGGCGCAGTAGATTCATGCATGAAGCTCGCGTCGGATCAAAGATACCTACTGTAGCGGGCTCACACGTTGACGACCAGTGGCGCTATCCTAGCCAGCCATGCCAAGAAGCACCCTGGCGATGCCTTTGGAGACCCTGCGATGAGTAACACCCTGACCTGCGACGCCGAACTGGACGCCAGCGGGCTGAATTGCCCTTTGCCACTGCTCAAGGCCAAGATGGAGCTCAATCGCCTGGCCAGTGGTGCGGTGCTCAAGGTAATCGCCACGGACGCAGGCTCCCAGCGCGATTTCCGCACTTTCGCCCAGTTGGCCGGTCATACCCTGCTGCAAGAAACGGCCGAGGCCGGTACCTACACTTACTGGCTGCGCAAGGCCTGAGTCTTTTCCAAGGATCGTCAATGTTCAAAGTGCTTCGCGACTGGGTGCAGCGCTACTTCTCCGATGAGGAAGCGGTGGTGCTGGCGGTCCTGTTGTTCCTGGCTTTTACCGCCGTGCTCACCCTGGGCGGCATGCTCGCGCCGGTGCTGGCGGGCATGGTGCTGGCGTTTCTGATGCAGGGGCTGGTCAACGCCCTGGAGCGCGTGCGCGTACCTACACGGCTGGCGGTGATGCTGGTGTTCGCCTTGTTCATGGGCGCACTGGCGGTGTTCATGCTGGTGCTGGTACCGCTGCTATGGCACCAGCTGATCACGCTGTTCAACGAGCTGCCGGGCATGCTCGGCAAGTGGCAGTCGTTGTTGCTGCTGCTGCCGGAGCGCTATCCGCACCTGGTGTCGGACGAGCAGGTATTGCACGCCATCGAGTCGGTGCGCGGTGAAATTGGCAAGTTTGGTCAATGGGCGCTGACCTTCTCGCTGTCCAGCCTGCCACTGCTGGTCAATGCCATGATCTATCTGGTGCTGGTGCCGATTCTGGTGTTCTTCTTCTTGAAGGATCGCGAACTCATTGGCCGCTGGGTCAGCGGCTACTTGCCGCGCCAGCGCACCTTGCTGAACCGGGTGGGCAGCGAGATGAACCGGCAGATCGCCAACTACATCCGCGGCAAGGGTATCGAGATTCTGATCTGCGGCATTGCCACTTACATCGCCTTCATCAGCCTGGGGCTCAATTACGCAGCGCTATTGGCGTTGCTGGTGGGGCTGTCGGTGGTGGTGCCTTACGTGGGCGCGGTGGTCGTGACCGTGCCGGTGACCCTGATTGCGCTGTTCCAGTGGGGCTGGGGCGACCAGTTCATCTACCTGATGACGGTGTACGCGATCATCCAGGCGCTGGATGGCAATGTGCTGGTACCGCTGCTGTTCTCCGAAGCGGTGAGCCTGCACCCGGTGGCGATTATCTGCGCGGTGCTGCTGTTTGGCGGGCTATGGGGGTTTTGGGGGATATTCTTCGCCATCCCCCTGGCGACGCTGATCAAGGCCGTGCTGGATGCGTGGCCCAAGCAGGAGCCTAGCGTTTCACCGATGCTTTGAATGTAATTGGGGCCGCAGAGCGGCCCCATTCAATTTCAAGCCTTGTTCAAGGCTTGGGCGGCCGCCAATACGGCATCCACATGCCCGGGCACTTTCACGCCACGCCATTCCTGGCGCAGCACCCCGTCCTTGTCGATCAGGAAGGTGCTGCGGTCAACGCCCATGTACTCCTTGCCATACAGCTTCTTCAGCTTGATCACGTCGAACAGCTGGCACAGGGCCTCGTCCTTGTCGCTGATCAGCTCGAACGGGAAGCCTTGCTTGGCCTTGAAGTTCTCGTGCGACTTGATGCCATCACGCGACACACCGAACACCACGGTGTTGGCCGCGGCGAAGGCGTCGTGCTGGTCGCGGAAGCCCTGGCCCTCGGTGGTGCAGCCTGGGGTGCTGTCCTTGGGGTAGAAGTACACCACCACCTGCTGGCCCTTGAGTGCGGCAAGGCTGACGGTTTGCCCACTGGTGGCCTGGGCCTGGAAGTCGGCGACAGGTTGGTCGAGTGCTACAGCCATGATCGGTTTCCTTACATTGGGTTCTGGGGACGCCATGGCTCGATCAGTGCGTCGAGGTTCAGGGCATCGGCAAAGTCCAGGAACTGGTCGCGTAGCCAGCTGATCTGCGTGCCGGCCGGCAGAATCACGGTGAACTGGGCGTTGAGCATGCTGCTACCGGTTTGCGGCGCCAGGTAGGTGTCGCAGGTCATGGCTTCCAGCTCGACGCGGTGGTCAAGGAAGAACTGGCACAGCTCGTTGATGATGTCCGGGCGGTAGGCAGCGCTGACGTAGGCTACATACGGAAGGGCCTGCGGGCGCACTTCCTGGTCCGCGCTGCGGACCACGTCGAGGGTCAGACCGTGCTTCTTGCCCAAGCCTGGCAGGGTGGACTCGAGACGTGCCAGGGCGTCCCAGCTGCCGCCCACCTGCAGCACCAGGGCGCTGGTCTCGCCGTGGCGGCTCAGGCGCGAGGTGACCACCGCGCAGCGGTTTTCGAAGGCAGCGCGGCTGAGGACGTTGGCCAGCTCCATGGGGTTCGGGCCCAGGGCACTGATGACAAGGAATTGTTCGCGGACGGTGGGGGTGGACATGCAGCATTCCTAAAGCGATGAGCGGTCGGCACAGGACGGGCAAAAGCCTCCTGTCGGCAGGGCCCGGGGCTCGCATGCGAGGTCTTGGACGCTGGCGGGGAGCAAGGTCGACGGCCCGGCGGGCCGCGCTGCACCGATCAAAGGGCCAAGGGTAGCGAAATAAGCCGCCGAGGGGAATGCTCCACCCGCCTGCTTCGCTTGTGCAAGGTCGATGCCCCCAGTACCATTACCGCTCTCTTTTTCCGGCAGGAGCAGTTACATGATTGCGGGCAGTATGGTGGCATTGGTCACACCCATGGATGCACAAGGGCGTGTTGACTGGGGCAGCCTCGACAAACTTGTAGACTTCCACCTGGAAAACGGCACCCATGCGATCGTCGCTGTCGGCACCACCGGTGAGTCGGCCACGCTGGATGTCGAAGAACACATCCTGGTCATCAAGCACGTGGTCGAGCGCGTCAAACGCAGCGCCAAGCCGATTCCGGTCATCGCCGGCACCGGTGCCAACTCCACCGCCGAAGCTGTGCACCTGACCCAGAACGCCAAGAATGCTGGCGCCGACGCCTGCCTGCTGGTTGTGCCGTACTACAACAAGCCAACGCAAGAAGGCCTGTACCAGCACTTCAAGCACATTGCCGAAGCCGTCGACATCCCGCAGATCCTCTACAACGTTCCCGGCCGTACCTCCTGCGACATGCAGGCCGAGACCGTGATCCGCCTGTCGACCGTGCCGAACATCATCGGCATCAAGGAAGCCACGGGCGACCTGGCCCGCGCCAAGGCCATTCTCGATGGCGTCAGCAAGGACTTCATCGTCATGTCTGGCGACGACCCGACTGCCGTCGAGCTGATCCTGATGGGCGGCAAGGGCAACATCTCCGTCACCGCCAACGTCGCTCCGCGCGAAATGGCGGACCTGTGCGAGGCCGCCCTTGAGGGCAATGCCGAGAAGGCCCGCGCAATCAACGAAAAACTCATGCCGCTGCACAAAGACCTGTTCTGCGAGTCCAACCCGATCCCGGTGAAATGGGCGCTCGTCGAAATGGGCCTGATGCAAAAAGGTATTCGCCTGCCACTGACCTGGCTGAGCGAAGGCTGCCACGAAAAAGTCCGTACTGCCTTGCGCCAGTCCGGCGTACTGGTTTAAGAGGAAGTACACCGCATGAAGCGACTGGCTGGTCTTTCCGCCCTTGCCCTGATTATCTCCACCACCAGTGGGTGTGGCTGGCTGTGGGGCGAGGATGGCTATTTCCGCGACCGCGGCAGTGACTACCTGCAGGCGCACCCGACCGCGCCGATGCAGCTGCCGCCGGACGCCAGCAACGTCAAACGCCTTGACCCGCTGCTGCCGATTCCGCGTAACGTCGCTGACGATACCGTCAAGGGTGAGTTTGAAGTGCCTCGCCCGCAACCGTTGACGGGCGGTGCCGCCCAGGTCACCGACTACAGCCTGCAGCGCAGCGGCAGCAGCCGTTGGGTGCTGGCCCAGCATTCGCCAGCCGAAGTGTGGCCGGTAGCCCGGCAGTTCTTCGAGGATAACGGCTTCCGCATTGCTGAAGAGCGCCCGCAGACGGGCGAGTTCAACACCACCTGGCAGCGTTTCGACGAACTGTCGGCATCGCTTGGCCAGCGTCTGGCCAGCACTGCCAGCAGCGGCGACAGCGAGGTGCGTGTCCGTGTGCGCATGGAGCCTGGCGTGCAGCGCAACACCTCCGAAGTGTATGTGGTCAGCGTCGAGCGCCCGGCCGGCAGCACTGCCGAGCCTGCGTTCCCGTCCAGCTCCAGCAATACCGGCACCGATGCCCTGCTGGTCGACGAAATGCTTGCCAGCATGAACCGCAGCGCCGAGAAGGGCGGTTCGGTGTCGCTGCTGGCCGCGCGCGATTTCGACGCCCCAAGCCGCGTCAGCCTGAGCGAAGACGGCAGCGGCAACCCGGTGCTGTACCTGGGCTCCGACCTGGACCGCGCCTGGTCTGGCGTGGGCCGTGCGCTGGAGCAGGGTGGCGAATGGCGTGTTGAAGACATCAACCGCAGCCTGGGCCTGTACTACATCAACCTGTCCGAAAAGCCTGACGACAAGCAGAACGAGCCTGGCTTCTTCAGCCGTCTGTTCGGCAGCGAACCGACCAAGGAAGAGCGTGAAGCCCGTGCCGAGCGTTATCAGGTTCGCCTGAGCAAGGTGGGTGAGAGCGTGCAGGTCACGGTCGAGAAAAACATCAACACCGTGGCTCCGGCCGATGTCGCCCGCCGCGTGCTGAGCGCCATTCAGGACCACCTGGGCTAAGTGCGCTTCGCGGTACTCGGAAGCGGCAGCCAAGGGAACGGCACGCTGATCGCCAGTGGTGACACGTTCATCCTGGTCGATTGCGGCTTTTCCCTGCGTGAAACCGAGCGGCGCCTGGCGCTGCTCGGGGTTTCTGCCGCTCAGCTCAGTGCAGTGCTGGTCACCCACGAACATGCCGACCACGTGCATGGGGTCGGCTTGCTGTCACGGCGCTACAATGTACCGGTCTACCTCAGCCAAGGGACTTTGCGCGGCATGCGCAAGCCGGTGGAGGTGGCCGGTTTTCTCGCGTGTGGCCAAAGCCTGCGTATCGGCAGCCTGGAAGTAACCGCAGCGCGGGTCGAGCACGACGCCTACGAGCCGTTGCAGTACGTGGTCAGCGACGGCAAGCGGCGCTTTGGCATGCTGACCGACCTGGGCTCTTACGACGCGCTGTTGCTGGAGCGTTATCAGGGCCTGGATGCACTGCTGATCGAGGCCAACCACTGTCGCGACCTGCTGGCACGTGGTCACTACCCGGCTTTTCTGAAGCAGCGGGTGGGTGGCATGCAAGGGCATTTGAACAACCACCAGGCTGCGCGCCTGGTGCACGAGTTGGGCTGGAACAACCTGCAACACCTGGTGCTGGCCCACCTCAGCAGCAAGAACAACCTGCCACACTTGGCCCGCCAGTGCTTTGTCGACACCCTCGGGTGTGACCCGGACTGGCTCCAGGTGGCGAATCAGGAACACGGGCTCGACTGGCGCGAAATCGCCTAGCCCAACACCTCAAGCAAGCGGAGCCCAATCATGGAAAAACGCGAAGAACTTTACCGCGGCAAGGCCAAATCGGTTTACAAGACCGATGACGCCGACCGCTTGATCCTGCTGTTCCGTAACGACACTTCGGCGTTCGACGGCAAGCGTATCGAACAACTCGACCGCAAAGGCATGGTGAACAACAAGTTCAACGCCTTCATCATGCAGAAACTGGAAGAAGCCGGCGTGCCGACCCAGTTCGACAAGCTGCTGGGCGACAACGAGTGCCTGGTGAAGAAGCTGGACATGATTCCGGTCGAGTGCGTGGTGCGTAACTACGCTGCCGGCAGCCTGGTCAAGCGCCTGGGCGTGGAGGAGGGCATCAAGCTGGAGCCGTCCACCTTCGAGCTGTTCCTGAAGAACGACGAGAAGGGCGACCCCTTCATCAACGAATCTCACGTTGTCGCGTTCGGCTGGGGCACCGCCGAGCAACTGGTGGAAATGAAGAAGCTGTCGTTGAAGGTCAACGAAGTGCTGAGCAAGCTGTTCGATGACGCCGGCCTGCTGCTGGTCGACTTCAAGCTGGAGTTCGGCGTATTCCACGGCCAGATCGTGCTGGGCGACGAGTTCAGCCCGGACGGCTGCCGCCTGTGGGACAAAGAAACCCGCAAGAAGATGGACAAGGACCGCTTCCGCCAGGGCCTGGGCGACGTGATCGAAGCCTACGAAGAAGTTGCCAAGCGCCTGGGCGTGCCGCTGTAAGCGGCACGTTCACGCAAGCGCCTGATACCACGCGATTTTTTTGAAAAAAAGATTTGCGTTTTAAAAGAACGCTGGTATGATGCGCGGCATTGGAGAGATGCCGGAGTGGTCGAACGGGACGGATTCGAAATCCGTTGTACTGGCAACAGTACCTAGGGTTCAAATCCCTATCTCTCCGCCATACGCGAAGTAGTCGAAGCCCCCGAAAACGTTGATGTTTTCGGGGGCTTCGTCGTTTCAGGGGTTTCAGTTAGAGCAGATTTGGGGCAGATTTGCGACCTTTCTTGACATTCAAACCTTCGGTTCAGAGAGCTGGTAGAGCTGGAACCAAACCTGAGTCTTCAAGTGGCACTCAGTCGTGCTCAAATCGTACACGTCGGATTTTAAGTCCGGACGCCTTCCACCCCTCGAGTTTTTTCAGGTGGCTTTTGACGTAGGCCAAGGTGTCAAAAGGCGTTAGATAATGACCGCTTTCGTTATTTAGCTGAATAACCCCGTCCTTTATTGTAAGCATGCCAGCAGAAATCGTTGTGGGATGCGAAATTTTAGATTTTGCAGCAATGGCCACTATGCTTGAGTGCGACGGGTCAGTACCTGAGGCATCATCGTAGCTGCCGATAATGAATTTATTATCCTCTGTCATTACCCATTTATGCTTCTGCTCCGGGCGGATGTCATTTTTGAAAAAATTCACATGCGTAGGCATATTAATCTGTGCCTTGTTATCGTCCATATAGCCTTTCATTAGCTCGACCTCACTGCTGAGTTTTCCTTGTTTAACATCTATCAATGGACGAGGTTTTTTGGGGCTGCCCCAGCTATAGCCGCTAGGGTCAGTTCTGTTCACCGGGTCACAAGCGCAATAGGCATATGCATTTAAGCCGCCACGATGAAATGGGCTGAGCGGGTCTGGATTTAGAAAGCGCATCAGAACGGGGCTGTAGGCTCGCTTGCCATTGCCGAGTAGATAACAATTGATCCTTGTCAGTATATGTTCGCTATTAAATGCAAGCTGCGTTGAAATTCCAGGCGCCAGTGTGTGGTATCCGTAGGGGCTGTAGGTCCGGCGCAGTAAAAACGACGCTTCCGTGCTGCTTCGAGTGTTGCTCATAACGGATGGCCCCTTTCGATTTTCGTCACTGACGGTTGCTGAGGTTATTATGTGTTATCTCTAGTGACTTGCTGAACTGGCAGAAATACCAGGGTTTAGCTGCTTCGGGGTGGGTCCGCTATGCCCCCTAAGGCCAGCATCAACTGCTGCACCGTGGAGCCGCCTGTTTTATCCATTCCCGATTACCGGCTGCACCTTGCGCAAGATATTCATGCCTTGGCTTTCACCTCTTCACCCAAAGCAAACACTAAGGTTTGAGCGTCATTAGCCTTCGTTGTATCTGCCAGAAAAGCCCCGATGGCCTCGGAGCTGTCGAGAAAGCGGCAAGCCTCGAAGCGCTTGGTATTGCTCAAGTCCAGTTCAAGGATGGGCATATCCTGGGGGGCATGTGTCGCTCTTAGTTGTTTGCCTCGTAACGCATCAAGAATTTCCTTGGGTCGGTTAGGGGCTCCGATTCGATCCGATTTATCGCTACGCTTGAGCATCAGGTAGCCAGTCAAGCCCGTTCGTACGAAGTATTTCCGATATTCGGCGCAACAAACGGGCTATTGGGTTGACCTTACTTTTTCATCATCCCCAACTCAGCATCATCCAGCAGCGCCTTGGCCATCGCGCTCAGGTAATGCGAGGCCCAGATCAGTTTCTGGTCGCCGTCCATCAGGCCGGTGATGATCAGGTCGCGCACGTAACCCATCAGTTCGGAAGCCTGTTCGCGGGCGTCCTGGCAGGGGATGCCGGGTTCGATGCGGAACAGCGGGTGAGTGTTGTTTTCGCCTTGGTAGAAGCAGGTCTTGCCGACTGTGGTGGGTTCTGTTGTGTTGTCGGTGGGCATTGTTTTGTTTCCCTGGATTCTGGGTTGCCTGGGCTGGCCTGTTCGCGGGCTCGCCCGCGAAGAGGCCTGACCTGCTAATGCAAGGTGTAAGGCTCTGTGGGTAAATGCGGCCGCATCTGCAACTGCATCAATGCCGACTCGACCAGCCCCTGTACCGCTTCCATTTCATGGATCACGGCCTGCATCACGATCGAGCTGTGGGCGGTAGGTTTGAGTTGCACGGATTGACGCGCGACGGACAGGGCGCAGAGCACGTACTCTGAGGACTGGACCAGGGTGTCTTGCAGGATCTGGGTGGAATGGGGGGAGTAGGGTGGATCGGGGACTGTCTTGCGCATGTAAGCTCCTTGGGTAGTGGAGCCGCCTGGCAACGCTGTCAAACGAATGGAGGCAGCTATACATGGGTTGACAGACCGGTACCCAAGGACCCGGCGCACACGAATGTGCCCCATGCACAGCTGCCATTAAGCGCTGCAACGGAAACTTGAGTAGTCGGCCTGTCAAAGCCGGTCGCTGATTTCACAACGACGAGCCGAGACTAGAGCGCGACCGAATCCGTCGCAACCGTTTGAGCGGGTTGGCAGTATGTTTGGGAAACGCCCTACAAGGAAGGGGATAATTCTGAGTACAAGCTGTAGGACGGATTTCTACTAATCAATCAGACAGGCTTCCTGCAACATTTTGTCTTGAACTGCCAATGGCACCTTGGGCTACAATGCGGCCCTCTGATACGCCACTCACGCCCAGGCCACACGCCGTAATGATTACGCGCGCTGGGCGATGAACTCTTCCTGACATGGATTCGTTGGATGCTTTGCGCCGTACTGGTCTCCCCCTGCGCCCCTCGCTGGACGGCTGAATTGTCGTCTGCGGCCAGTGCTGCACACTTTCTGAAAACCCCGCACAAACTCGAATGCTGCCGCCAACCATTGGCTGCGGTACGCGGCTGTGCGCCCCACCGAAAATGGAGTGCTCCACTTGCGTAAGAAATTCGTCGCGTCCCTTCTGGCGGTCGCCATCGCCTCTACCACGGCCTGTGCACAGCTCGGGATCAGCAAAGAGCAAGCGGGCACCGTGATCGGTGGCCTGGCCGGTGTGGCCATCGGCTCGACCATGGGCAGTGGCAACGGCAAGATCGCCGCGGCGCTGATCGCAGGTGGCATTGGCGCCTACGTGGGCAACCGCATCGGCCACATGCTCGATGAAAAGGACCAGCAAGCCCTGGCGCTGCGTACGCAGGAAGTGCTGAGCCAGCAGCAAACCACTGCCAGTGCCCAGCCAGTGACCTGGAAGTCCGACCATTCCGGCGCCACCGCGCAGATCGTGCCGGGCAAGGAATACACCAAGACCAAGCAGGTCGAGGTCAAGCGCGCGCCGAAGATCCAGGCGGTGCCGTCGATGAAGCTGATCAACGAGCCGTATGTGACCATCAGCGACAACCTCAACGTGCGTGCTGCGCCTAACCAGGCTGGCGAGAAGGTCGGCAGCCTGAAGAACCACACCGAATTCACCGCCGTGGGCTCCACCGGTGACTGGATTCTGGTCGGCCGCAAGGGTGTGACCGTGGGCTATGTGCACAAGAACTACGTCGAGCCCAAGGCACAAGCGGTTGCCAAGCGTGTAACGCCAGCCGTCAACCTGGACGAGCTGGACGTTGCCGCCAGCAAGGAAACCCAAGGCTTCGACCTGGACTCGGTGCAGTCGCTGCCAACCCAGACAGTTGCCGCCGAAGCGGCCTGCCGCCCGGTCACCGTCAGCCTGAAATCGCAAAGCGGCCAGACCGAACAAGAGCAGAACACCTTCTGCAAACAAGCCAACGGCACCTGGGAACTGATCTGAGGAACTCCATGAAAAAGCACGCGCTCGCGCTGGCTGTGATCGGCGCTTGTGGTCTGGTACCGCAGGCGTTCGCCCACGAGCTGGCCTTTTCCAAGAAAGACAACATCAAGGTCGAAGTGCCCGGGGATGCCACCACCTGGTGCAAACCCCAGGTCGACCTGACCATTACCCGCCCGGCCTGGGATAACCAGGAACTGCTGGCGGGCCTGCTGACCAAGCTGCCGTTCGTGTTCGCCAAGGACTGCTCGACCGCCAAGGTGAGCTGGAAGGCGGTCGATGCCAAGGGCAACCTGTACGCCAGCGGCTCGGGCAATGCCAGCAACCTGGGGCTGGTGACCCTGGCTGCTGCGCCTGCCACTGCCGCCCCGGCGCCGGCTGCAGCAGCTGCACCCGCTGCACCCGCTCCGGCACCTGCGCAGCCAGAAGCACCGGCTGCTGCTGCACCGACACCGACACCTGCTCCGGCCCCAGCCCAAGCCCCTGCTGCTGCAGCGGCGCCGGCAGTGGTCGAAGCCGCACCTGCGCAGGCAAAACCCGCTCCGGCCCCCGCGCCGGCGCCAGCCGTAGCTGCAGAGCCAGCCCCAACCCCCGAAGCCCCGGCAGCCGCCCCTGTTGTGCCGCCCGTCCCGGCACCTGCCACAGCAGTCGCCGCAGCCCCCACTTCGGACTTCGGTCGCTCGGTGGTCCTGGAAAACCGCAACCTGATGCAGGTAACGGACGGCACCGGCTGCAAATGGGTGCTCAGTACCTCGATCATCGGCGATGGCGACACCCTGTCGTTCGGCACCACCCCGGCCATGCCGTGCCCGGCGTCCGGCTTTGGTGAAGGCAGCTTCGACAAAATCAGCTGGAAGGCTGTGGGTACCTACCGGGGTGATAACTGGACCCGCGTTTATGCTCACCCGAGTGGTTTGATCTTCAACAAGAACCTTGAGCCTGCGGTAAAGGACAAGGCCGTTTCTTATCTCACGCCGCAAGCTGACCAGGCCGCGTTCCTGGTCGGCGAGATCCCAGGCCGGCAGATGAAGGTGTACCTGACGTTCACCCGCTCCAGCTACGGCGTGCTCCGCCCGTTCGGCAGCGACCCTTACTACGTCGCGGTCACCCCGGACGAGTCGTTTGCCCTGGACGCGACCAAGTACAAGGAAGCTGCGCTGGAAATCTTCGACTTGATCAAGACCACCTCGCCGACCACCACCGATGTGGCCAACCTGTTCATCGTCAAAGACCTGTCGGCGATCTCGAACAACATCTGGGGCAACGACGCGCAGAAAATCACTCGCAACCGCATCGGCATCAACCGCCAAGGCCTGTTCTTCGATGTGCGCGACGGAGCCAACTGGGCGGTACAGCGCGAGCAGCAGCGTGTGCGTGAGCAGCGTCAGCGCCAACAGGAACTGGCCCGCGTGCACACCCGTGTGCTGGAACGTTACCAGCAGTTGCAGGACGGCATGAGCGACTTCAAGGGGCGCGAAACCGAGGCGTTGGCGCAGATGGCCGGTATCAAGGTGCGCTTCGCTTCGCCACTGGAGCAGCAAAACCCTGCGACCTCGGCCAGCGTAGTGCCGATGATGGTGCACGTTACCGGCAAGAAAGGTGACTTCTACAGCATCGACTTCCCGAGCAACGGCCGCCTGGTTGCGGACGAGGAATACAGCGAAGGCTGGTACGTGACCCAGGTGGCCAACGCCACGCCGTACTACCCGCTGGACGACGGCCGCGCCGTGCCTACCTACCGTGCCTACAGCGCCGGTGAACCCGAGGCCTGCAAACAGGACCACTGTGCCGACCGCGTGTCGTTCGGCGCCGTGCTGGCCAAGGAATTCCCCAACGCCGGTATCGATTTCAGCTGGACCCCCGAGGTCTCCCAACAGTACGTGAACGACTGGAACAACGCTTCCGCCATGGTCCAGTGAGGCAAACACCATGATCAAACAGATGAACAAGAAGCAGCTGCTGATTGGCGGTGTGGCCGCAGCGGTGCTGGTGCTCGGTGGTGGCTATGCGATGGTCGCCAGCTCGGGCAAGAAGGCTGCGCTGGCCTACTACGACGACTTCAAGGAGCGCTATTTCCTTGAGGATGTGCTGTCGGAGGGGGACATTTCCTACTCGGCGTTTTCCGGCAACCTGACGGTAGCCGACCCGGAGATCCGCGTGGCGGCGGCGCAGACCAATGGCGCCCAGCAGTTCATGCGCGGCCTGTCGGGCTTGATGGAGTCCGTACAGGGTGGTTCGGCTGAAGAAGGCCTGGCGGGCTGGGCCAAGTACCAGCTCAATGTCAGCCGCAATGTGGCCGGGGTGTACCTGAAGGCTGATGCGCTGAAGCTGGCCCATGACGGAGACAGCAAGGATGGCAGCATTCATATCCAGTTGCTGGGCATGCAGATGGCCAACCCTTACGTTGCCAGCAAGGGGGCTGAAGTCGTGCTGGTGGCGGATGTCAGCGACGAAGTCCAGCCACGTGCCGAGCTGGCCGCCAATGGTCGGGCCGCCCCGTCGAACTTCACCTGGGGCGCCAACATGGCGGTGCGCCAGCCAGTAACCGGCGCGTTTCTGGTCAGCAGCACCGGTGACTTTGGTACCACGGTCGACCTGGACTTCACCATCAAGCGCTCCAGCGATGGCGAAGGCTCGATGGCGTTCGTGGTCACCCACCGCAACGACGGCTCCAAGGTGGGGGAGATCGTGCGCAAGGCCGACTTCCAGTCGCTGCCGGAACTGGACGATGTCGAAACCCAGCTCAAGAGTGCCCTGAGCGCGATGCTGATTGGCGCGTACAGCTCGTACACCGGCCAGGCGGTGTTGGCTGAAGCGGTCAGCGGCTTTGCCCGCAAGGCCAAGGTCGAGAACTACTCGGTGAGCTACAGTGGCTTCAAATCGCTGAAAGAGGCTTTCAGCGATTACCAGCAGCAAGTCCCCAAGGCGAAGTTCGCGGCCTTCTGCCAGGAGGTTGGGCTGTCGTCGTGGAGCAGTGACTTTGGCGCCAAGGCCAAGAACCACAGCGATTCGGAATGCGCCATCGGGCAGAAGCTGGTCGAAGACGGCAGTTTCGAAGAGCAGTACACCTTCAAGGAAGGCAAGAGCCTGTTTGCAGCGTTGTTCGTGAGCAAGGCGTATCAGCTGGAAACCAATTGATTGGGTAATGGCTGAGTGAACAAGCCCCCGGGAACCCTGAGTTGCCGGGGGCTTTTTTTGCTGTCAGGTGTGCCCGGACCCTGTCGGGCTTGGGATCAGCGCATCGCCGCCAGTTTGATGCCGAATCCCACCAGGCAAGCCCCCGCCAGCCGCTCGAACATATTGGCAATCCGCGGGCTGGCGCGCATGCGCTCGGCCAGTTGATGGGTCAGCACCACGGCAATCAGCCCATACAGGAAGGTCACCACCGCCACTGTCGCCGCCATGAAACCGAACGTCACCAGCCCTTGGTGTTTCACCGGGTCGACGAACAGTGGGAAAAACGCCATGTAGAACATGATCGCCTTGGGGTTGAGCAGGGTGATCATCATGGTCTGGCGCAGGTACTGGCCGTTGTCCATGCGGCAGGTGTGTGCTGCACCACCGGGTTTGCTCAGCAGCATGCGCAGGCCCAGGTAGGCCAGGTATGCAGCCCCCGCCCACTGCACCATATGAAAGGCGGCAGGGTAGGTGGCCAGCAGGGTGGCGACGCCGGCTACCGCCAGCCACAGCAGCACCTGGTCACCCACGATCACGCCACAGGTCGCGGCCAGGCCTGCCTTGATACCGCCCTTGCCGGTGGCGGTGATCAGGGCGAAATTGCCCGGGCCGGGGATGGCCAGAAGAATAAGGAAGGCGATGACGAATGCGCCGTAGTCGGTGACGCCAAGCATGGTGAGTTCCTGTTGGGCATTGCGAAGGCAGTGCTCTGAACTATCGTCGCCAAAGGCGCGCTTTTCAACCTGTTGTTGCACAGTTGCAAAGAACCTGTGCCAAGCGCGGCTTGGATCCAATGCCTGGAGTCTGTATGATTCCGCGGCCATCAGACGATGGTCGAAGATGATTCATTTAAAGGATTGAGTAATGAAAAAGCTGTTCAAGGCCACCGTAGCCGTTGCCGTCGTTTCGGGTGTTGCCCTGCTGTCGGGTTGCACTGGCCAGGTTTACAACCAACCGAAAAACTGCACCTACGACTACCTGTTCCACCCTTCGGTTTCCATCTCCAAGATCATCGGTGGCTGCGGCCCGATCGATAAACTGCCTCAGCAGCAGTAATCTTGGCGGTACCCTGATCGCGACGCTTGCGGCGTGATCCAAGGCCCCCGGTCATGCACATGGCCGGGGGTTTTTGTTTGTGACGTGACAAACTGCCGCTGGGGCAACCGGTCGCCTTGACGCTCCGGCCTGCAATTTGTTTGTGCTGGCATTTCAGATACAATCGGAAAAACGATTCAGCCTTGTCGGTCAATTCGACCAAAGGCCGAGCCGTTTTCTGGTTCTCTGGCTGCTGAACAATGATCAACAAAAAGCCTGCGCTGAAGAACACGCTTTACCGGGGCCAGCCACAGGCCCTCCCTCTGTTCTCCTGACTGGAATTGATCAATGTTCAAGAAAGCTGGCAAGACCTTGCTGGGTCTGGCGGTCGCTGCAAGCGTCATGCAAGCGCACGCTGCAGAAACCAAGAAAGTAGACGTGCTGCTGGTCGGCGGCGGCATCATGAGCTCCACCCTGGCTGTGTGGCTGCACGAGCTGGAGCCAAGCTGGTCGATGGAAATGGTCGAGCGCCTGGATGGCGTGGCCGAAGAAAGCTCCAACGGCTGGAACAACGCCGGTACCGGCCACTCCGCGCTGGCCGAGCTGAACTACACCCCGGAAGACAAAGACGGCAACGTCAACATCGCCAAGGCCATCGAAATCAACGAAGCCTTCCAGATTTCCCGCCAGTTCTGGTCGTGGCAAGTACGCCAGGGCGTGCTGAAGAACCCGCACTCGTTCATCAACACCACCCCGCACATGAGCTTCGTGTGGGGCGATGACAACATCAAGTTCCTCAAGAAACGCTACGACGCACTGCAGGCCAGCCCGCTGTTCCGTCCGATGCAGTACTCCGAGGACCACGCGCAGATCGCCAAGTGGGTCCCGCTGATGATGGAGGGCCGCGACCCGAACCAGAAGCTGGCCGTGACCTGGACGCCGATCGGCACCGACGTCAACTTTGGCGAGATCACCCGCCAGTTCGTTGGCCACCTGCAGACCCAGAAAGGCTTCGAGCTGAAGCTGTCCAGCGAAGTGCAGGACATCACCCGCAACAAGGACGGCTCCTGGCACGTCGAGTACAAGAACCTGAAGGACGGTACCGAGTCGGCCACCGACGCCAAGTTCCTGTTCATCGGTGCCGGCGGCGGCGCGCTGAAGCTGCTGCAGAAGTCGGGTATTCCGGAAGCCAAGGAATACGCAGGCTTCCCGGTGGGTGGCTCGTTCCTGGTGACCGAGAACCCGACCGTGGCCATGCAGCACATGGCCAAGGCCTACGGCATTGCCTCGACCGGTGCGCCACCCATGTCGGTCCCGCACCTGGACACCCGCGTGCTGGACGGCAAGCGCGTCATCCTGTTTGGCCCGTTCGCTACCTTCTCGACCAAGTTCCTGAAGAACGGTTCTTACCTGGACCTGCTGAGCAGCACCACCACCCACAACGTGTGGCCGATGACCAAGGTGGGTGTCGACCAGTATCCGCTGGTCGAGTACCTCGCTGGCCAGCTGATGCTGTCTGACGATGACCGCTTCGAAGCCCTGCGCACCTACTTCCCGAATGCCAAGAAGGAAGACTGGCGCCTGTGGCAGGCCGGCCAGCGTGTGCAGATCATCAAGCGTGATGCCGACAAGGGCGGCGTGCTGAAGCTGGGTACCGAAGTGGTGGCTTCCGAAGACCGCACCATCGCGGGTCTGCTGGGTGCCTCGCCAGGTGCTTCGACCGCTGCGCCGATCATGCTGAACGTGCTGGAGACGGTGTTCAAGGAGAAGGTCGCTACCCCAGAGTGGCAGGCCAAGATCAAGGAAATCGTGCCGAGCTACGGCACCAAGCTGAACGACTCGGCAGCGGCCACCCAGAAAGAGTGGAACTACACCGCTGAAGTGCTGCAACTGGGTAAACCACCTGTGATCGACGCCAGCGTTGAATTCGGTGGCGCGGCAAGCAAGCCGGTTGAGAGCAAGCCTGAGAACGACATGGCGCTGTAACCGGCCATTGTTGTGAAAGAAAGCCACGGGGGAGACCTCGTGGCTTTTTTGTTGCCAAGCCCAGCGCAGCCCTCAGGCTTATCGCCATCCCTGGTAGGAGCGGGTTCACCCGCGAAGAGGCCTGCACAGGTATCACTGCTGGCGCAGTATGCACTCCAGCAGCCCGGGAAACCGCTCGCCCAGCATCTCGCTGCGCAGCGAATTCATATGGGTAGTCCCCACATTGCGGGTTTGCACCAGCCCTGCATCACGCAACACACGGAAGTGGTGGGACATGCTCGACTTCGGCCGGCCTCCGTCCAGCTCGCCACAGCTGGCCTCGGCCACGCCGGCCAGGTGGCGGACGATTTCCAGGCGCACGGGGTCGCTGAGCGCATAGAGCAGGCGTTCAAGGATGAGGTCGTCGGGGTTGGGATGTTTATAGGCTCGCATGGTTGACATGATAACGGGGGTTTCATTAATTGCCATAGTTCGATTATGATCGAACAACAGTATTCAAATGAACCCGGAGTTTCCCATGTCCGCACTGTTCGAGCCCTACACCCTCAAAGACGTCACCCTGCGTAACCGTATCGCCATTCCGCCGATGTGCCAGTACATGGCCGAAGACGGCATGATCAACGACTGGCACCACGTTCACCTGGCCGGCTTGGCCCGTGGTGGTGCCGGCTTGCTGGTGGTCGAGGCCACTGCTGTGGCGCCGGAAGGGCGTATCACCCCCGGTTGCGCCGGTATCTGGAGCGATGCCCACGCTCAGGCGTTCGTACCGGTGGTGCAGGCCATCAAGGTTGCCGGCTCCGTGCCGGGTATCCAGATCGCCCACGCCGGGCGCAAGGCCAGCGCCAACCGCCCGTGGGAGGGTGATGAGCACATTGCCGCCGACGACGCGCGCGGCTGGGAGACCATTGCCCCGTCTGCCATTGCCTTTGGCGCGCACCTGCCGAAAGTGCCACGCGAAATGACGCTGGACGATATCGCCCGGGTCAAGCAGGACTTCGTCGATGCCGCCCGCCGTGCGCGTGATGCCGGCTTCGAGTGGATAGAACTGCACTTTGCCCATGGCTACCTGGGCCAGAGCTTCTTCTCCGAGCACTCCAACAAGCGCACCGATGCCTACGGTGGCAGCTTCGAAAATCGCAGCCGCTTCCTGCTGGAAACACTGGCCGCCGTGCGCGAAGTGTGGCCGGAGAACCTGCCGCTGACCGCGCGCTTTGGTGTGTTGGAATACGATGGCCGCGATGAGCAGACCCTGGAAGAGTCGATCGAGCTGGCCCGCCGCTTCAAGGCCGGTGGGCTCGACCTGCTGAGCGTGAGTGTCGGCTTCACCATTCCCGACACCCACATCCCCTGGGGGCCAGCGTTCATGGGGCCGATTGCCGAGCGCGTGCGCCGCGAAGCGAAGCTGCCCGTGACGTCGGCGTGGGGCTTTGGTACGCCGCAGTTGGCGGAGGCCGCATTGCAGGCCAACCAGCTGGATCTGGTTTCGGTAGGGCGCGCGCACCTGGCCGACCCGCACTGGGCTTACTTCGCGGCCAAGGAGCTGGGGGTGGAAAAAGCGTCCTGGACCTTGCCAGCGCCTTATGCGCACTGGCTCGAGCGTTACCGCTGAGGCTTGGAGGGGCTGCTTTGCAGCCCATTCGCGGGCAAGCCCGTCCCCACAGAGACACCACAGGTGTCAGATACTGCACCCTCTCTGTGGGAGTGGGCTTGCCCGCGAATGGGCCGGTAGAGGCTAAAACCGGTCCAGTCGGTATGCGCCCATCTCAGGCCCACCAGCCTGCTCAGCCAACCGCCCCACCCATTCCGCCGTCACCGCCGCCTGGGTCAACCCCAGGTGCTGATGCCCAAACGCCAACAGCACCCGCCCATCGCACACCCTGTCGATCACGGGCAATGAGTCCGGCAACGAAGGCCTGAAACCCATCCACGGCGTTGCCCCTTCGACGCTCAAGTCGTGCCGGAACAACCCCTTGCTCAACCGGTGCAACTGCCACGCCCGCTGCATGCTCGGCGGTGCCTGCAGCCCGGCAAACTCCACTGTGCCCGCCAGGCGCAAGCCTTCGGCCATGGGCGTCATGATGAATTTGCGCTCAAGCGAGGTGACTGCAAACGGCAGGCGCTGGTGCTCACCCGGCAACATCAGGTGGTAGCCGCGTTCGGTATCCAGCGGCACTCGCGTGCCTGTCAGCGCGGCAGTCAGTTTTGCAGAATGGGCGCCACAGCTGACAAGCACCTGGCGGGCATTGAGCATGCCTTGGTCGCTGGCAAGGCTCACGCCGGCACTGTGCAACTGCCCGCCATCGACCTGCGCCTGGACAAAGCGCACCCCACTGGCCTTGGCCGCTTCGAACAATTCGCACACCACCCGATAAGGGTCGATGAAGTGCCCGGTGCGCGGGAAGAACAGCCCGCCCAACAGTGACGGGCTGAGTTGCGGCGCCGCTTCGCGCACGGTTTCGGCCGACCAGAAGTCCACCGGCACCGCCTGCTGTTGCATGCGTGTGCGCAACGCCTCCAGCGCTTGGCGTGACTCCGGCTTCTCGAACACCAGCAACGAACCATCCTCTTGAAACAATTCGCTGCGCCCGATCGAGCCCAACAGCCGTTGCCAGGCGCCTAGGCTGCCTTCGTTCAGCGTGCGAATGCCCGCCACGCTGCGCTGGAACGGCGCCGGGCGCAGGTTGAGCAGCAGCCGGGTGAACCACGGCATGGCCTTGGGCAGGTACTTCCAGTCCAGGCGCAGCGGGCCCATCGGGTCGAGCAGCATGCGAGGCAGGCGCTTGAGGATCGACAGGTCGGCAATGGGGAACACTTGCTCGGTTGCCAGGTGCCCGGCATTGCCGAAGGACGCGCCCAGGCCGGGCGCCTGGCGGTCGACCAGGGTTACCCGACGGCCCTGGCGGGCCAGTTGCAAGGCACAGGCGACGCCGACGATGCCTGCGCCGACCACGGCGATATCGGTTTCAGCGGTTTCGACCATGCTCAGTCTTCCCGTTTACCATCAAGCAGGCGCCGCAGTTGCAGCGGGTTGTCGTGTTTCAATGCCTGCGGCAGCAGCGCATCGGGGACGTCCTGATAGCAAACCGGGCGCAGGAAACGCAGGATCGCCGCGGTGCCCACCGAGGTGGTGCGGGCATCGGAAGTGGCCGGGAACGGCCCGCCGTGGACCATGGCATCGCACACCTCGACGCCCGTCGGCCAGCCATTGACCAGAATGCGCCCGGCCTTGCGCTCAAGGGTGGGGAGCAGGGCGCGAGCGCTGTCGATGTCGGCCTCGTCCAGTTGCAGGGTAGCGGTCAGCTGACCTTCCAGGTGTTCGGCTACCTGGCGGACCTGCTCAGCGTCGGTGCAGGCAACGACCAGCGACGCTGCACCGAACACTTCAGCCTGCAACGCCGGGTCGGCGAGAAACGCTTCGGCCTGGGTCACGAACAACTGTGCCTGGCACTGGTTGGGGCCCTGATCGGTTTGGCCACTGGCGATGGTTTGGGCGCAGGGGTTGTCTGCCAGGGCTGCGATACCGGCCTGGTAGGCACTGAAAATGCCGGGGGTGAGCATGGTTTGGGCGGGGGCCTGCTGCACGTAACCGGCGGCTGCAGTGATGAACCGCTGCAGGGCCGGCCCCTGCCGGGCGATTACCAGGCCAGGGTTGGTGCAGAACTGGCCGGCGCCCTGGGTCAGCGAGGCGACGAAACCTTGTGCCAGTGCTTCGGCACGGGCTTGCAGGGCGGCGTCGAACAGGAACACCGGGTTGATCGAACTCATTTCGGCATACACCGGGATGGGCTCCGGGCGCGCCTGGGCGGCTTGGCACAGCGCCATGCCACCGCTGCGCGAGCCGGTGAAACCAACGGCCTTGATACGTGGGTCGCTGACCAGGGCAATGCCCACTTCGCGGCCCGAGCCATAAAGCAGCGAGAACACACCCTCCGGTAAGCCGCACTGCTTCACCGCTTGCGCCACTGCCTGGCCGACCAGCTCACTGGTGCCGGGGTGGGCACTGTGGGCCTTGACCACCACGGGGCAGCCAGCGGCCAATGCCGACGCGGTGTCACCACCGGCCACCGAGAAGGCCAGCGGGAAATTGCTGGCGCCGAACACGGCGACTGGCCCCAGGGCCACCTGGCGCTGGCGCAGATCAGCGCGGGGGAGGGGCTGGCGCTCAGGCAGGGCGCTGTCGACCCGCACGTCCAGCCATTCGCCGGCCCGCACTGTACGGGCAAAGGTGCGTAGCTGGGTGCAGGTACGGCCACGCTCGCCCTGAATGCGCGCCTTGGGCAGGCCGGTTTCGGCCACGGCGCGGTCGATCAGGGCATCGCCGAGGGCCTCGATCTGTGTGGCGATGGCTTCAAGAAAGTCTGCTCGTTGTTCGAGCGAGGTTTCGCGGTAGGCGTCGAATGCCGCCCAGGCCAGCGCGCAGGCCTGGGTCACGTGTTCGCCGGTGCCGCCGAGGTAGGCCGGCTCCAACGTCTGACCGGTGGCTGGGTCGATGGCACGGATGGCGTCGCGGCTGCCGGTTACCGGCCTTTGGCCGATCAGCAGGTTGCCTGTGAGGGGCATGTAGCCTCCTTGGAAATCGAATGCAGATGCATGGGGGATTACGACCCCTGTAGGAGCGGGTTCACCCGCGAACACCGGCGAAGCCGGTGCCATGCACCGGGACGCCTGATTCGCGGGCACGCCCGCCCCCACAGGGAGAGCGGTGGCTGCTCAGGCGATGTTCTGCTCAGCCGACCAGCTGGCGTACCAGCTGCGGAACAGCGCGTACTGCTGTTCGGCATAGTTGCGCTGGGCGTCGGTCAGGACGTCGGTCTCGTTGAAGTGCAGGCTGTACTCGGTGTCGCCGTTGAGCACCATCAAGTGCTTGTAATACAACACCAGGTCGCAGCCTTCATCGAACGACGACAGCACCGCCAGCGCCGCTTCCAGCTCGCGCGCCAGGCGGCGGGCACGGGCGTCGCCTTTGGCGGCCTGTTTGCTCAGGCTCACCAGTTGCAGCACTTCGCGCGGCAGCGCATTGCCGATGCCGGTGATGGCGCCGGTGGCGTTGCAGTTGACGAAGCCATGCACCACCTGGGTGTCGACACCGACCATCAGGGTGACATCGTCATCCTTGGAGGTGATGTGCTCGGCGGCATAGCGCAGGTCGGCGCCACCGCCGAACTCCTTGAAACCGATCAGGTTGGGGAACGCGCTACGCAGTTCGAAGAACAGGTCGGCGCGGGTGGCAAAACCGTAGTAGGGGCTGTTGTAGATCACCGCCGGCAGCTTCGGCGCGGCAGCCAGGATGGCCGAGAAGTGATGCTTCTGGGCGATCAGCGAGGCGCCGCGGCTGAGCACGCGAGGGATGACCATCAGGCCGGCGGCACCGACCTTGGCGGCGTGGGCGGCATGCGACACTGCCTCACGGGTGTTGACTGCGCCCGTGCCGACGATGGTCGGGATACCGGCCGCCACCAGGCGCGCCACGCCTTCCTGGCGCTCGGCCTCGGTCAGCAGCGGCCAGTCGCCCATCGAGCCGCAGTACACCACGGCGCTCATGCCGGCTTCGATCAGTTCGCGGCCCTTGCGCACCAAGGCGTCGAAGTCCGGCTTGCGCTCGGCGGTGCATGGGGTCATCAGGGCGGGCATGGTGCCGGTGAAAATGTTGTTGGTCATTGTTGTTACTCCTGGCGAAATTGGGTTTGGTCAAAAGGCCGTGGGCTCAGATGCCCCAGGCGAACGGGTCCTGTTCGTCGATCAGCAGGGTGCTGTCGGCGGTCATGTGGGCACGGCCGGTGATGAACGGTCGAATACGCTCGCCGTCGCGCTCGTAACGGCCGTGAAACTGGCTGCCGGTGATGCTGGCCTGCACCCAGGTCTGGCCTTCGGCAAGCTTGCCGTCGGCGGCCAGGCAGGCCAGCTTGGCGCTGGTGCCTGTGCCGCATGGGGAGCGGTCGTAGGCCTTGCCGGGGCACATCACGAAGTTGCGGCTGTCGGCGTTGGGGTCGTCGGCGAACAGCTCGACATGGTCGATGGGCGCGCCGTTTTCGCCGGTGATGCCTTGGGCTTCGAGCGCCTTGAGCATGGCCCAGGTGTACTCGGTCAACACCTCGCGGTTATCCAGCTCGATGCGCTGGCCGTGTTCGGCAACGAGGAAGAACCAGTTGCCGCCCCAGGCGATGTCGCCGTGCACCACGCCATGGCCGGGCACATTCACCGCCACATGCTGGCGGTAGCGGTAGGAGGGCACGTTGGCGACGGTGATGGCGCCGTCTTCATGCAGGGTGGCGCTGACCTGGCCGACCGGGGTGTCGATCTTGTGCACACCCGGTGCGATCAGGCCCAGGTGCTGTAGCGAGGCGACCAGGCCGATGGTGCCGTGGCCGCACATGTTCAGGTAACCGGCGTTGTTGAAGAAGATCACCCCGCAGGTGGCGTCGGCCGACACTGGCGGGCAGTACAGTGCGCCAACCAGCACATCGTTGCCGCGTGGCTCCAGCAGGCAGGCGCGGCGCCACCGGTCGTGCAGCTCGCGCAGTTCGTCGCGCTGTTCGGCCATGCTGCGGCCGTGCAGTTGCGGAAAGCCCTTCATCACCAGGCGGGTCGGTTCGCCGCCAGTGTGGGAGTCGATGACGTGAATCTGTTTCATGGGCTTGTCCCTTGCGTAAAAGATCAGGAAGCGACGGCAGCAGGGCGGCCGGTATAGGTTTCAGCGCAGGCTTCGCTTTCGTCCTCGCCTTCCAGGCGCACCAGGTGGGCAGGCACGCCAGTGGCCGCGCCCCAGTAGTAGATGCCCAGCGCGCAGGCCGCCACGACCACGGTGTCGAATGGGTGGCCGATGACGCCCAGGCCGCCGAAGCTGCCCAGCCACGACAGCAGGATGGTCAGCGCATAGAACCCGATCAGCCACGCCGACGAGCGAACTTGCTGGGCCAGCGAAAGGTGCTGGGTGGGTACGAAACGGCTGCACAGCAGGTACAGCACGAACATCACGATCTGCAGGGCCAGCAGCCACGACACGGTGTTCCAGCCCGACCAGTACACGATCAGCGCGGCGATGATGAACGACAGCGGGCCGAGCACAGCCATGCCCTTGACCCGGAACGGGCGCGGCATGTGTGGTGCATTGCGGCGCAGGGCGGCAACACTGACCGGGGCCACGGCGTAGCTCAGTACCAGAGCGGCGGATACCACGTTGATCAGCGCTTCCCACGACGGGAAGGGCAGGGTCCAGAACACCGACAGGCCGAACGTCAGCCACAGGGCCGGGCGCGGGATGCCGGACTCTGCATCGATGCGGGTGAAGTACTTGAAGAAGGTGCCGGTCTGCGCCCAGCCATAGATCACGCGCGGGGTGGCGTTCATGTAGATGTTGCCGCAGCCGCTTGGCGAGATCACTGCGTCGGCCACCACCAGGTAGGCCAGCCAGCCCACACCCAGCGCCAGGGCGATGTCACGGTAGGGCAGGGCCAGTTCCTTGGTCACGCTGGCCCAGCCGTTGGCCAACATTTCGGTCGGCACGCTGCCGAGGAAGGCCAGTTGCAGCAAAGCGTAGATCGCGGTGGACAGCAACACCGAAAGAATCAGCGCAATCGGGATGGTGCGCTGCGGGTTCTTGACCTCGCTGGCCACCGAAATGATCGGCGTCAGGCCCAGGTAGGCGAAGATGATGCCGCCGGCGGATACGGCCATTTCCACCCCGGACAGGCCGAACGGGGCAAAGCCCTGGACCTCGAAGTTTTCCGGTTTGAAGAAGGTGAACAGCACGCCTATCACCAGCAGCGGCACGATGAACTTGAACACGCTGACCAGGTTGTTGGCCTTGGCGAAGGTTTTCACGCTGCGGTAGTTGAGGAAGAAGAACAGCCCCAGCAAGGCGAACTGCACCAGCCAGCCGAGCACGGTCGGGTCGCTGGAGCCGGCCTTGGTCAGCCCGGGAAACCAGGCGGCGGCGTATTGGCGTGAGGCAACCACTTCGATGGCGATCAGGCTGGAAAAGGCGATCAGGGTGATGAAACCCATCAGGTAGCCGAGCAGTGGGCCGTGCGAGTAAACCGGGTAGCGCACCACGCCGCCGGCACGTGGCAGGGCGGCGCCCAGCTCGCAGTAGACGATACCCAGCAGCAGTACGGCGAACCCGCCGAGAAACCAGGAGAGGATGCCGGCCGGGCCGGCGATGGCCGACACGTGGCTGGCGGCGAACAGCCAGCCGGAGCCGAAAATGGCCCCTAGGCCGATGAAGGTGAGGTCCAGCAGTGATAACTGTTTTTTGAATTTGCCTGACATGGGTTCGCCTTTTTGTTGGTTATTGGATAGGCAGGTCTGATGTCACGAGATGCGGCTTTTTGGGCCGCGCTCTTGTAGGACTTGGGCGGCTTGCGTGGGGCATAGAGTGAACCGGTCGGGGCGGCGGTTCTTGATGGTTTTCTGCAAGGGGGATGACGAAATCGGCACAGTTGCAGAAAAACAGTGGTAAGGCGCAAAGCGGGGGGATAGGCTCAAAGCCATACCGGATAAGGGTTTGAGAGATGCAGTGCTAGTGCCGGCCCTTTCGCGGGTGAACCCGCTCCTACAGGTACGGCGCAGAATTCAAAATCTGTGGGGGCCCTGTAGGAGCGGGTTCACCCGCGAAGAGGCCGGCCCAGCCAGCAGAGAACCGACAGATGACCGACACCCCCCTGGCAACCCTCTACCAGTCCCTCGACCAGCACCGCCCCGCCACCCTCGAGGCCCTGCTCGCCGGTGTATCGCTGTTGCTGCCGATGCTCGACGCCATCCCCAACGCCGCAATCTTCATCAAGGACCCGGCCGCCCGCTACGTGCTGGCCAACAACACCTTGGTCCAGCGCTGCGGCCTCAAGCGCTTGCAACCGCTGCTGGGCAAGACCAGCGCCGAAGTGTTCCCGGCACAGCTGGGCCCCGGCTACACCGAGCAGGACCGCCGGGTGCTCAAGGAAGGGATGGTGCTGGAGGACCAACTGGAGCTGCACCTGTACGGCAGCCGTGAACCCGGCTGGTGCCTGACCCACAAGCGCCCGCTGTACAACCAGGCGGGCGAAATCATCGGCCTGGTCGGTATTTCGGTCGACCTGCAGTCAGCCGCCGACAGCCACCCCGCTTACCAGCGCCTGGCTGCGGTGGACGAGCACATTCGCCAGCATTTTCACCAGCCGATCAGCATGGGCGAGCTAACCCGCATCGCCGGTATTTCCGTGGCCCAGCTGGAGCGCTATTGCAAGCGGGTGTTCCACCTCACGCCCCGGCAGATGATCCACAAGGCACGCCTGGAGCACGCACATCGCCTGCTGCATTCGGAGCTGCCGATCACTGAAGTGGCGATGCGCTGCGGCTACACTGACCACAGCGCTTTCAGCCGCCAGTTCAAGCAACTGACCGGTTTTACGCCACGCCAGTATCGCCAGGCTACCGCCGATCAGGTGGCCTGAAACAGCCCCCGCGCCTCGGCAAAGCATTGCTCGGCAATCGCCGAGCGCGGCTCGCTGCGGCGCAGCAGCAGGCCGACCGGGCTGTGGATGGCGGCGTCTGCCACCGGTACGATGCGCAGGTGCTCGCTGAGGTCTTCCAGGCCGCAGTCCAGTGGCATGATCGCGCAGCATATGCCGGTGTTGATGGCCTGGATAAGCTGGAAGCTCGAGTCGCTCTCAAGCACCGCATTGGGCTCCAGGCCACGGCTGCGGAAGCTCAGGTCCAGCGACTGGCGGTAGTGCATGCCTTTGCTCAGCAGCCCCAGCGGAATATCGCCAAGCTCGTCCCAGCGCAGCCGGTCGCTGGCGAACTGGAAGTGCCGTGTATCGTGCAGCAGGCCCATGGTGGTGGTGCCGAGTTCGATCACTTCGAAGAAGCTGGTGTTGACCTGGTCCAGGTAGCAGATACCCAGGTCGAGCTGGTTGCGGCTGAGGCCGTCGATGACCTGTTCCGAACTCAGCGAGCTGAGCTGAAAGTGCAGTTCGGGGTATTTTTCGCGCAGGGGCAGCAGCAGGTGCATGGGGTTGAAACTGGCCAGCGGCACCGTGCCCAGGCGCAGGCTGCCGACCACCTGGCCACGGCAACTGGCAGCCTCGGCCTGCAGGCCGTCATGGGCGGCGAGCAGGGTACGGGCCCAGGCCAGGATGCGCTCGCCGGCCTCGGTGAAACCTTCGAAGCGCTGGCCCCGCTTGACCAGCACCAGGTCCAGTTCGTCTTCCAGGTTGCGCAGGCGCATGGACAGCGTCGGTTGGGTGATATGGCACAGCGCCGCCGCCTGGCCGAAGTGGCGGGTCTGGTCGAGGGCGATGAGGAACTTGAGCTGCTTGATGTCCATGGAAGTGCCTGGCGTCTGGTTATGCAGACCTTAACCCACGTCTGCGATAGATGTCATTGATCGGCCGGTACGTCATATCGATTGGACGCCTCTGGGGGTATGCCTCTAGCGTGGTGAAAATGCCCTTCAAGGAGCTTCACCGTGCGCGTCCAACTTGATGCGGTCTTCGTACCGCTGAACATCGCCGTGCTGACTGTCAGCGACACCCGTACCTACGACAACGATACTTCCGGCGCGCTGCTGGCCAACCGCTCGGTCGAGGTCGGTCACCGGCTGGTGGCGCGAGCGCTGCTCAAGGACGACCTGTACAAGATCCGCGCTCAGGTGGCCAGCTGGATTGCCGATGAACAGGTGCAGGTGGTGCTGATCACTGGCGGGACCGGCTTTACCGGGCGCGACAGCACACCCGAAGCGGTCGAGTGCCTGCTGGACAAGCGTATCGATGGGTTTGGCGAGTTGTTCCGGGCATTGTCGATTCTCGATATTGGCAGCTCGACCGTGCAGAGCCGGGCGTTGGCCGGGTTGTCCAACCGCACGTTGGTATGTTGCCTGCCGGGCTCGACCGGAGCCTGCCGCACCGCCTGGGAAGGCATTCTGGCCGAGCAGCTGGATGCACGGCACCGGCCATGCAACTTCGTCAAACACCTGTTGCCGGTGTAGGAGCGGGTTTACCCGCGAAGAGGCCAGAACAGGCAACCACCCACCGTCAGCTCAACACATACCCCACCGGCAACAAGGCAGGAGGCAGCTGCTGTTCCCCCAGCCCGGCCAGCACATCGCGCTCCACAGTCCGCACCATGGCATCGGTCGGCAGATCGTTCTCATCGCGCCCGAACGGGTCTTCTAGCTCGTTGCCTATCGCATCCAGCCCGAAGAACGTGTACCCCACGATGGTGGTGAAAAGTGGTGCCAGCCAGCCCAGCGGCTCGGCCAGGGCAAACGGCAGCAGCAGGCAGAAAATGTAGATGGTACGGTGCAGCAGCAGCGTGTAGGGGAACGGCAAGGGTGTGCCCTTGATCCGCTCGCAGGTGGCTTGCACTTCGGTCAGGCCCGCCAGGCGTTGCTCCAGCAGGTTGTAGCGCCATTCGCTGATCTGTTGCTGTGCGGCCAACCGTGAACAGTGGTCGCCGATTTCACGCAGGATGCCGTCGCACACATTGTGCGGGCTGATCGCATCGGCCCTGGCCAGCCACGGTCTGGCAGCTGCCCGTTCGTCCTCGTTACGCAGCCGGGCATTGAGTGCATGGGCGAAACCACACAGGTTGCGCAGCAGTTCGGTGCGCAGTGTTTCGTCGGTAATCGCCACGCTTTCCCGCACGAACGAGCGGGTTTCGATAATCAGTTTGCCCCAGGCCTTGCGCCCCTCCCACCAACGGTCATAGCACGCGTTGTTGCGAAAGCTCATGAAGATCGACAGCGACAGGCCCAGCAAGGTGAACGGCGTGGCGCTGACCGGGTAGAAATACGTCGGGAAATGTCGCTCGACCAGCACGATCAGCGCGGCCAGCAGTGTCACCATCAGGCAACGCAGGGCAATGCGTTTGACGATCGACCCCTTGAGGGTGAACAACACGCGCAACACATCGGTGGAGGGGGGGACGATCATGGAAATCCAGAGACGGCTGCTCAGCCGCCGGTCATGTTCATGAAGCGCAGGATCTGCACATCGCCACCGACTTCGAAGTGATGGCGATAGGGCTTGAGGTGCAGCGAATCGCGAATGGCCTTTTCCAGGCGTTCGGGGTTGCCAGGGTGGGCGCGCAGCACGTGCTTGAGGTCGACCGAGTGTTCGTTGCCCAGGCACAGCAGCAGGCGGCCTTCGACGGTAAGGCGCACGCGGTTGCAGGTGGCGCAGAAGTTGTGGCTGTGCGGGGAAATGAAGCCGACCCGGGTGTTCGCGGCTTCGGCCAGGCGCCAGTAGCGGGCCGGCCCCATGGACGACTCGGTCGATTCGACCAGCGTGAACTGCTCGGCCAGGCGTGCCCGTACTTCATCACTGGAGCAGAACGATTCGCCACGTTCATGCTCGCTTATCACCCCCAGCGGCATTTCCTCGATGAAGGTGATGTCCAGCTCGCGTTCGATGGCAAAGCGCACCAGATCGACCAGTTCATGGTCGTTGCGGCCTTTGAGTACCACGCAGTTGAGCTTGGTGCGCTTGAAACCGGCCTGGCGTGCGGCGTCGATGCCGGCGATTACCTGGGCAAGGTCGCCGGTACGGGTCAGCTGCTTGAAACGGTCGGCATCCAGGCTATCCAGGCTGATGTTCAGGCGTGTCACCCCGGCGTCGAACAGCGGCTGAGCCAGGCGCCCAAGTTGCGAGCCGTTGCTGGTCAGGCACAGCTCGCGCAGGCCGGGCAGGGCGGCGATGCGCCCGCACAGGTCGACGATGCCCTGGCGTACCAGTGGCTCGCCACCCGTCAGGCGGATCTTTCGGGTGCCCAGCGCGACGAAGCGTTCGGCCACCTGGAACAGTTCTTCGAGGCTGAGGATTTGCTGGCGCGGCAGAAACTGCATGTCTTCGGCCATGCAGTACACGCAACGGAAGTCACAGCGGTCGGTGACCGACATCCGCAGGTAGTCGATTTTCCGGTTGAAGCCGTCGATCAGGGCCCGGCTGTTCTGTTCCACGTTCGCACTCGAATGGGTTGGGACATGACTCCAAGCTATAACCTGGCCGCAAGGCCGTCAAATTGCTTTGCCTGACCGGTTGATCGATGGCCTCTATCGCTTGGTATAGCCTCTGGCAGCCATGATCGAAACCGCTTATCACGCCGTAAGATCTTTCGATTGGACGCCCCTTCCCACGCTCCATAGGCTGGAAAAAAGCATCGAAGCGTGAGGATTCATCGCATGAGCCAGGACGAACATATCAGGGACTACAAGGGCGCCGCTGCCGGCTGGGGGGCGCTCAAAAGCGTGACCAAGAGCTGGCTGGGCAGCGACAACGCCTTCAAGAACCTGCGGGCCATGCTCAAGACCAACCAGAACGGCGGTTTCGACTGCCCCGGCTGTGCCTGGGGCGAGTCGCCGGAAAGCGACATGGTCAAGTTCTGCGAAAACGGCGCCAAGGCGGTCAACTGGGAAGCCACCGGCCGCTCGGTCGACCCGGCTTTCTTCGCCAAATACAGCGTCAGCGCGTTGAAGGAGCAGACCGACTACTGGCTTGAATACCAGGGCCGCCTCACCCACCCGATGCGCTACGATGCCGCCACCGACCACTATGTCGAAACCACCTGGCAGGAGGCCTTCGAGCTGGTCGCCAGGCACCTGCGTGCGCTGCAGTCGCCGGATGAGGCCGAATTCTATACCTCGGGCCGGGCCAGCAACGAAGCGGCGTTCCTTTACCAGCTGTTCGTGCGTGCCTACGGCACCAACAACTTCCCGGATTGCTCGAACATGTGCCACGAAGCCAGCGGCGCGGGCATGTCGGAAACCCTCGGGGTGGGCAAGGGCACCGTGGTGTTCCACGATCTGGAGCTGGCCGACGCGATATTCGTCATCGGGCAGAACCCCGGCACCAACCACCCGCGCATGCTCGAACCCCTGCGCGAAGCGGTCAAGCGTGGCGCTCAGGTCGTCTGCTTCAACCCGCTGAAAGAGCGAGGCCTCGAGCGCTTCCAGCACCCGCAGCACCCGTTCGAAATGCTCAGCAACGGCTCCGAGCCGACCTCCAGCGCCTACTTCCGCCCGGCCTTGGGTGGAGACATGGCGGCAATGCGCGGTATTGCCAAGTACTTGTTGCAATGGGAGCGCGAGGCACAGGCCAAGGGCGAGCCGGCGGTATTCGACCATGCCTTCATCGCCGAGCACACCAGCGGCGTCGACGATTACCTGGCGGCGGTGGATGCCACGTCCTGGGAGCACATCGTCAAACAGTCGGGCTTGACCTTGGCCGAGATCGAGCTGGCCGCACGCATGTATCGCAAGGCCGAGCGGGTCATCATGTGCTGGGCCATGGGCGTCACCCAGCACCGCCATTCGGTGCCGACCGTGCAGGAAATCGTCAACCTGCAGCTGCTGCGCGGCAACGTCGGCAAACCCGGCGCAGGCCTGTCGCCGGTGCGTGGCCACAGCAACGTGCAGGGGGACCGTACCATGGGCATTGACGAGAAGCCGTCGGCGGCGCTACTCGATGCCATCGAACAACGCTTCCAGTTCAGTGTGCCGCGTACCCATGGGCACAACGCGGTGTTGGCCATCAAGGCTATGGAAGAGGGGCGGGCCAAGGTGTTCATCGGCCTGGGCGGCAACTTTGCCCAAGCCACCCCGGACACCGCGCGCACCCACGCGGCGCTGCAGAACTGCGCGTTGACCGTGCAGATTTCCACCAAGCTCAACCGCTCGCACCTGGTCACCGGCCGCGATGCGCTGATCCTGCCGTGCCTGGGCCGTACCGAAATCGACCTGCAGGCCGAAGGGCCGCAAGGCGTGACCGTGGAGGACACCTTCAGCATGGTGCACATCTCCAACGGCCAGTTGCGCCCGCGCTCGCCGCATATGCGCTCGGAACCGTGGATCATTGCCGGCATGGCGAAGGCCACGCTGGGCAACCAGCCGATCGACTGGGAGTACGCGGTGGCCGATTACAACCGCATTCGCGACATGATCGCTGACGTGATTCCGGGCTTTACCGGTTTCAATGAACGCTTGAACAGCCCCGGCGGGTTCCACCTTGGCAACAATGCCGCCGATCGCAACTTCCGCACGGCCACGGGCAAGGCCCGCTTCATGCCCCACGCGCTGCCCGAGGAACTGGTCAACGCCAAGGTACTGGCCCGTGGTGACAAGCCCGACCTGATTTTGCAGACCCTGCGTTCGCACGACCAGTACAACACCACCCTGTATGGCCTGGACGACCGCTACCGTGGGGTGTTCGGCCTGCGTGAAGTGGTGTTTGTCAACGAAGCCGACATCCGCCGCCTGGGCTTCGAACCGGGTGAACAGGTAGACCTTGTGTCGCTGTGGGAGGATGGCGTGGAGCGGCGGGTGTCGGGGTTCCGCCTGGTGGCGTATGACGTGCCTGAGGGGCAGGCGGCGGCGTATTACCCGGAAACCAACCCGTTGGTACCGCTTGAAAGTTATGGCGAGGGGACCTATACCCCGACCTCGAAATTCGTGGCGATCAAGGTCGTGAAAGCCAAGGCGGGGAACCGCATTGCGGCGGTGTTGGCCTCGGATTGATGGGGTGCCTGTGCTGGCCTCTTCGCGGGTGAACCCGCTCCTACGGGACCCCACAGCGCTTGAGGTTGAGGTGATCCTGTGGGTTTGCCCGCGAAGAATCCAGCACCAGTCAGGCGCGATGCACCGGGTAAGCCGTGGTGTACTTCATCTGCTCCATGGCAAAACTGGAGGTGATGTTCGATAGCCCATCGGTACGGGTAATCAGCTTTTTGTAGAACCGGTCATACGCCGCAATATCACCCACCACCACCCGCAGCATGTAGTCCCAGTCCCCGGACATGCGGTAGCACTCCATCACTTCCTCGAACCCGGTCACGGTCGCAGCAAACTGCTCCAGCCAGGCGCTGTCGTGGCGCTGGGTCTTGAGCTGGACGAACACGGTAAGCCCCAACCCCAGCCGTTCGGGGTCCAGCAGGGCGACGCGGCCGAGGATGTAGCCGTCTTCCTCCAGGCGCTTGACCCGCTTCCAGCACGGTGTGGTGGACAGGTTGACGGCCTCGGCCAGGTCCTTCAGCGAGATCGAGGCATCACGCTGTAGCAGGGTAAGAATGTGCTGGTCAAAACTGTCCATATCGCGCGCTGGCCGTACAGGAAAATATTTCACAGATTACCCCAAGGCCAGACGATTTGGGTTGTGCGATAGTTGCAGCTTTCACTCTGCCAATGGGCCTGACCATGTCTGACAAGCCGCGCAATTTCGCCACCCGTACCATTCACGCCGGCGAGCAGTTCAGCGTTGCCGATAACGCCATTTTTCCGGCCATCGTCACCGCCAGTTCGTTCACCAAGCGCAGCCTGGACGATAAGCCGGAATATTCCTACAGCCGCGTCGGCAACCCCACCCGGCATGCCTACGAAACCTGTGTCGCTGCCCTGGAAGAAGGCGTGGGCGCTGTGGCCTGCGCCTCGGGAGTCAATGCCACCGCAACCGTGCTTGAGCTGCTGCCCAAGGATGCCCACGTGGTGGTGATGAACGGCGTGTACGGTGGCACGTTCCGCATCATGGAAGATTACCGCAGCCGCACCTCGGGGCTGACCACCACCTATGTCGATCTCAACGACCTTGAAGCCGTAGCGGCTGCGATCAAGCCGGAAACCCAGCTGATCTGGATCGAGTCGCCGACCAACCCGTTGCTGCACCTGGTCGACATCAAGGCGGTGTGCGACCTGGCCAAGGCCAAGGGCATCCTCACCTGCATCGACAACACCTTCTGCTCGCCGTGGAACCAGCGTCCGATCACCCTGGGTGTGGACCTGGTGATGCACTCGGCCAGCAAGTACATCGGTGGCCACTCCGACCTCACCGGCGGTGTGGTGGTGGCGGCCAATGATGCGTTGCTGGCACGCCTGCGCCGTATCAGCATGGCGATTGGGGCGGTGCAGGGGCCGTTCGACTGCTACCTGGCCCTGCGCGGTCTGAAGACCCTGGATGTGCGCATGGAGCGCCAGTGTGCCAATGCCCTGCAGGTGGCGCGCTTCCTGGAAGGTCACGCGCAGGTCGAGCAGGTGTATTACCCAGGGCTGGAAAGCCACCCTCAGCATGAGCTGTGCAAACGCCAGATGCGCAGTGGCGGGGCGGTGGTGGCGATGAAAGTGAAAGGCGACCGCGCCGCGCTCAACCGCCTGGTGGAGGCGCTGCAGATCTTTGTCCTGGCCGACTCGCTGGGTGGGGTGGAAAGCATGATCAACCATTCCTGGAGCATGTCGCACTGCTCGCTGAGCCCAGAACAGAAATGGGTGATGGGGATCAGCGAGAACCTGCTGCGGTTGTCGGTAGGGATCGAGGATTACCGTGACCTGGTCGAGGACCTGGATGGAGCGTTGAAAGCGCTGGTTGCTGTGTAGGGCTGCAGGCCTCTTCGCGGGCTCGCCCGCTCCTGCAGGTGGTAGGAGCGGGTTTACCCGCGAATACGGTAGCGGCGAGAACGGTGAACGGCCAGGGGCATTGGCCAGCAGGCCCGGCCCTTTCGCGGGTAAACCCGCTCCTACGACGGTCTGCACATTGGCGTAGGAGCGGGTTTACCCGCGAATACGGTAGCGGCGGCAACGGTGAACGGCCAGGGATACTGGCCAGCAGGCCCGGCCCTTTCGCGGGTAAACCCGCTCCTACGACGGTCTGCACATTGGCGTAGGAGCGGGTTTACCCGCGAATACGGTGGCGACGGCAACGGTGAGCGACCAGGGACATTGGCCAGCAGGCCCGGCCCTTTCGCGGGTGAACCCGCTCCTACGACGGTCTGCGCATTGGCGTAGGAGCGGGTTTACCCGCGAATACGGAGGCGACGGCAACGGTGAGTGGCCAGGGACATTGGCCAGCAGGCCCGGCCCTTTCGCGGGTGAACCTGTTTCTACGACGGTCTGCGCGTAGGGGGGTACCCGCGAATACGGTAGCGACGGCAACGGTGAACGGCCAGGGATACTGGCCAGCAGGCCCGGCCCTTTCGCGGGTGAACCCGCTCCTACGACGGTCTGCACATCGGTGTAGGAGCGGGTTCACCCGCGAAGAGGCCGGTGGATTCAATAAATGCCTGTCAGGATTTGGGCGGATGAATGATCCGTTCGATCTTGTCCTTGATCAGCAACCTTTCCTTGCGCAGGCGGTTGACGGCCTCGTCGTTGGTGCCGTTGCCTTCGGCGGCTACCACCTCCTTGTCCTTGGCGTTGTACTCCTTGTGCAGTTTGTGCAGGTCCTGATCCTTCTCTATGAGTGCCTGGAATGCATCAGCGGTAACGTGCAGGTCAGCGAGCAGATCGTGCGGAACTGGCATTTCTTCACCTCTGTCAGGGTTGTCGGTAAGGTCCTGACCATTGAGGATAGCTGTCTTTGCGCAGGCTTGTGACGGCGGTTCAGGCTGAATGGCAGCTGAATGGTTTTGAGATAATTGGTAAAAGACGCACCCTCACGAAATTGTTACCGACTTTTTCACAAAAAATTGATGACGTGCTTTCTAGAGTTCGCCCAACTTTCCCACAGTGCCATTTGGCCTGGGGGTGATAATCACTCTTGATTGCGAACGCTAATGCTCAACTTCAAATCCCTGCGGACTGAATGGGTCACGCTGCTGGCCAGTCTTTACCTGCTGATCGGCTTCAACATGTTCCTCTGGGAGCATCTGCAAGCGGCGGTTCCTGCCGGCCTGTCGGGGTTGTGGCTGAGTCTGGCGTTTGCTGTGCTGATGCTGTTCGCCTTCAATCTCATACTCACGTTACTTGCCTTCCGGTATGTATTGAAGCCGGTACTTATTGTGTTGTTCATCAGTGGCGCGGGCGTGGCTTACTTCATGAACCAGTACGGCGTACTTATTGACGCCGCGATGTTCCGCAATATGGCCGAGACCAATGTTGCGGAAGTGCGCGACTTGATGTCGTTCAAGTTTGCCGCGTATATCCTGCTGCTGGGCGTGCTGCCATCGGTGCTGCTGTGGAAGGCGCAGATCGCCTACCGCCCCTGGCACCGCGAGCTGCTGGGCAAGTTGGTGGTCAGTGGTGCCTGTGTGGTGACCATCGGTTCGGTCGCGTTGGTCAACTATCAAGGGCTGTCGTCGCTGTTTCGCAATCACCATGAATTGCGCCTGATGCTCACCCCCAGCAATATCGTCGGGGCCTCCATTGGTTATGTCGGCGAGCGTGTCGGTACGGCCTCGCGCCCGTTCCAGCATTATGGCGAAGATGCCAAGCGTGATGCGGCCTGGCAAAAACATGAGCGCAAGTCGCTGACCGTGCTGGTGGTCGGGGAAAGTGCCCGGGCAGACCATTTCGGCGTGCTGGGCTATGACCGCGATACCACGCCCAATCTCGCCAAAGAGCAGGGCCTGCTGGCGTTTTCCGACGTGCACTCGTGCGGTACGGAAACGGCGGTTTCGGTGCCTTGCATGTTCTCGGGCATGAAGCGCAAGGACTACGACGCCCGCGTAGCGAAGAACCGCGAAGGGCTGTTGGACATCCTGCAGCGTGCCGGCCTGGCCGTGCAGTGGCGTGACAACCAGTCGGGCTGCAAAGGCACCTGCGATCGCGTGCAGTTCATCGACGTCAGCAACCTCAAGGACCCGCAGCTGTGCGCCGATGGCGAATGCCATGACCAGATCCTGCTGCAAGGCCTGGACGCGTTGATCGACAACCTCGACAAGGACACCGTGCTGGTGCTGCACCAGATGGGCAGCCACGGCCCCGAGTACTTCAAGCGCTACCCCAGTGATGGCGAGCGCTTCACCCCGGTGTGCCAGAGCAACGCGTTGAACCAGTGCAGCGAGGAGGAAATCATCAACGGGTACGACAACACCCTGGCCTATACCGATAAGGTGCTGGCCTCGCTGATCGATACCCTGCGCGGCAAGCAAGACAAGGTCGATACCGCGATGATCTACCTGTCCGACCACGGCGAGTCGCTGGGCGAGTACAACCTGTTCCTGCACGGCACGCCCTACGCCATCGCTCCCGAGCCGCAGAAGCACGTGCCGCTGCTGACCTGGTTCTCCGACAGCTACAAGGAGGACTTCGGCGTCGATACCGACTGCCTGGCACGGCTCAGCGATGCCCCGCTGTCCCAGGACAACCTGTTCCACTCGATGCTTGGCCTGTTGCAGGTACATACCGAGCTCTACCAGCAGTCGCTGGACATGTTCGCCAGTTGCCGGCCCTGGCTGGCGGCCAAGCGCTGAAGCCCTGTGGGAGCGGGCAAGCCCGCGAACCCGGGCAAGCCCGGGTCTTACACCGTATTGCCTTCATTCGCGGGTGCGCCGGCTCCCTCAGGGTGGACTGCCCCCGAAAAGCGGGACAGTTTCACCCGCAGTGCCCGCGCCGTATATACTGCGCGCCAATGTTAGTGGGAGAGCCTTGTGGCCATCGAAATTCACTGGATCCGTGACGACCAGAGCCTGGCCGAACACTGCCGCGACTGGCACCAGCTGCCCTTCGTCGCCGTCGACACCGAATTCATGCGGGTCGACACCTTCTACCCGAAAGCCGGGCTGATTCAGATTGGCGACGGCCAACGCGCCTTTCTGATCGACCCGCTGCTGATCGGCAACTGGCAACCCTTGGCCGACCTGCTGGAAGACAGCGGTGTGGTCAAGGTGCTGCACGCCTGCAGCGAAGACCTTGAAGTGCTGCTGCGCCTGACCGGCAAGCTGCCTCAGCCGCTGTTCGACACTCAGCTGGCCGCCGGTTACCTGAACCTGGGCTTCTCCATGGGCTATTCGCGCCTGGTGCAGGAAGTGCTGGGCATCGAATTGCCCAAAGGCGAAACCCGCTCCGACTGGCTGCAACGCCCGCTCTCGGAAACCCAGGTCAGCTACGCTGCCGAAGATGCCGTGCACCTGGCCGAGCTGTTCAGCGTGCTGCGCCCGCGGCTGAGTGACGACAAGTATGCCTGGGTGCTGGAAGACGGCGCCGAGCTGGTAGCTGCGTTGCGCCGTGAAGTCGAGCCTGAAAGCCTGTACCGCGACGTCAAGCTGGCCTGGAAGCTGGCGCCTCAACAACTGGCAGTGCTACGTGAGCTGTGCGCCTGGCGCGAACGCGAAGCGCGCAACCGCGATGTGCCGCGTAATCGTATCCTCAAGGAGCACTCGCTGTGGCCCATGGCCAAAAGCCAGCCGAACAACCTGTCGGCCTTGGCCAAGATCGACGAGATGCACCCGCGCACCATTCGTCAGGACGGTGAGTGCCTCATCCAGCTGATCAAGCACGCCGCCAGCCTGCCGGCCGAGCAATGGCCAGCGCCCTTGCCCGAGCCGCTGCCGATCGAGGCTGCTGGCCTTCTCAAGCAGCTGCGTGCCATCGGCCAGGCCGAAGGCGAGCGCCTGGGGATTGCGCCCGAGTTGATGCTGCGCAAGAAAGCCCTGGAGGCGCTGCTCAAGAGCGGATACCCCAATGGCCCTTATCAACTGCCCGATTCGCTGCGCGGCTGGCGCCGTGAGCGCATGGGCCAGGCCCTGCTGGACAACCTGGCAGGTGCCGGAGAAACCCGATGAAACGCATTTGCTCGATCTACAAGAGCCCACGCAAGAACGAAATGTACCTGTACGTACTCAAGGCTGACGGCCTGGAACGCGTGCCTGAAGGGCTGCTGCCGTTCTTCGGCACCCCCGTGCACGCTTTTGACCTGGTGCTCAGCCCTGAGCGCAAGCTGGCCCGCGAGGACATCACCAAGGTGCTGGAGAACCTCGAAAGCCAAGGCTACCACCTGCAGATGCCGCCGCTGGAAGATGAGTACATCGAGCACCTGCCCGAAGAGCTGCTGCGCCGAAACGACCCCGTCTGACCATGCGTGTACTGATCGCTGAGCATGACCATGCTCGATACGCCGGGCTTTTGCGCGCCGCCGCGCCAGAAGTGGAAGTGTTGACCAGCGGCGACTCTGCCGAACTGGCCCGCCAGGCACCGCAGTGTCCGGTGTGGCTGGGCCAGCCGGACTTGCTGGCCAGTCTGCTGCGCCAAGGCCACAAGCCTGGCTGGATACAGTCGACATGGGCGGGTATCACGCCGTTGCTGGCCGACGGCCTGCCGCGTGATTACCGCCTGAGCCGCGCAGTAGGCATCTTCGGGCAGGTGATGGCCGAGTACATGCTCACCTATATGCTAGGCCATGAGCGTGAGGTGCTGTCGCGCCTGGTCAGCCAGGTTGAGCGGCGCTGGGATGACCGCCCGGGGCGCAGCCTGGAAGGGCGCAAGGTCCTCATTGTGGGTGTAGGCGACATTGGTCAGCGTGTGGCCGAGTTCCTGCAGCCGTTTGGTGTGGCGCTGTACGGCGTTGCCAGCAGCGCCCGTGAGCAGGCACCGTTCGTCGAGGTGGCGGCGCTGGCCGACCTGCCGCGCTTGGTTGGCCAGGTCGACTACGTGCTGAACCTGCTGCCGGATACCCCGGCGACTCATGACCTGTATGACGCCGCGCTGTTCAAGTGCTTCCAGCCCTCGGCCTTGTTCATCAATGCCGGACGTGGTGTGGCGGTGGTTGATGCCGACCTGGTCGAGGCGTTGAAGGAGGGCCATCTGGCCGGTGCGGTGATCGATGTGTGCCGCCAGGAGCCGCTGCCCAAGCAACACCCGTTCTGGACCGCCTGGGGCTTGCTGCTGACCGGGCACAGCTCGGCGCCCACCTCGCCGGCGGCGATGGTGCGCTTGTTTGCGGAGAATGTGCGAGCGTATGCGGCGGGGCAGGGGTTGCGTGGCGAAGTCGATTTCGCCCGGGGCTACTGATTGCTGTGGCCTGTACCGGCCTCTTCGCGGGTAAACCCCTCCAGCACAGGGTGGTGATATCCCCGTAGGAGCGGGCTTGCCCGCGAAGAGGCCAGCACGGCCAACACAAACCTTACAGGCTGAAATCGCCTTCAGCAGCCAGCTCGCTCAGCGGCTTGCGCGGGCTTGGCACTTCACGCGCCTGCAGGGCTTCATCCAGGCTGGCCTTGTCCCCCAGCTTGCCGATCGCCACCATGGCATGCAGTGCGTAACCTTCGGGAATCTTCAGTTCCTGACGTGCCAGGTCCTGATCGAAGCCGGCCATGCCATGGGTATGCCAGCCGCTGATGCTGGCCTGCAGGGCCAGGTGCCCCCAGGCAGAGCCCGTGTCGAAGGTGTGCCACAGGGCCGGTTTTTCTTCCGTAGCGCCCGGGGCCGCGAAGGTAGTCTTCGAAATGACCAGCACCAGCGCCGACGCTTGTTGCGCCCAGCTGCGATTGAAGGGCACCAGCAGGCTCAGGTAACGCTCCCAGTTCGGCGTGTCGCGGCGGGCATAAAGGAAGCGCCAAGGCTGCGAGTTATAGGCCGAAGGTGCCCAGCGGGCGGCCTCGAGGAAGCTCAGCAGGGTTTCTTCGCTGATCGGCTCGGCGGTGAAGGCGCGTGGTGACCAGCGGTTGATGAACTGCTCGTTGATGGCGTAATCGGCAATGCGGGGGTTGGCGCTCATGGCGGCTCCTGCAAACGGACGGGAAAAGCGCACGCTACTGCGTGCCGTCGCGACTGACAAGCGGTCTGGCTTTGCCGAAGGCCAGGCTCTAGACTGGCGCCGCCGCGCGCCGTGGCCCCCAAGATGAAGGCAGGAACCCTGTGTGATGATCGCTGAAAACGCGCCGTTCTGGCGGCGCAAGACCCTCGAACAACTCAGCCAGCAAGAGTGGGAGTCGCTGTGCGATGGCTGCGGCCTGTGCTGCCTGCAAAAGCTCGAGGACGAAGACGACAACAGCGTCTATTACACGCGCATCGCCTGCAAATTGCTGGACCTGGATACGTGCCAGTGCAGCGACTACCCCAACCGCTTCGCCCACGTGCCAGACTGCATCCAGCTTACCCCGGGCAAGGCCGACCAGTTCAAGTGGCTGCCGAGTACCTGCGGTTACCGTCTGGTCAGTGAGGGCAAGGACTTGCCTGCCTGGCACCACCTGGTCTGTGGCGACCGGCAACAGGTTCATGAACAGCGCATTTCCCAGTCGGGGCGTATGCTCAGTGAACACGATGTGCACGAAGACGACTGGGAAGACCACCTGATCTTTCGCGCCAGCTGACCGGCGCGGCCCGCTGCCTCGGGGAAACAAGGAGTTTCTGTATGCGTTGCCAGCTGTTGTTGCTGTTGGGCCTGATGGCCAGTTCGCCGGCCTGGGCGAAGAAGGTCGACCTCCACTACCAGGTGCGCTTGCTGCCTGCCAGCGGCCAGGCCGAGGTCCGCGTGACATTGGCCGAAGGCAGCGCCGTGCGCAGCCTGGACTTCGACTTGGGCAAGGCTGGGGCCTACAGCGGCTTCCAGGCCGATGGGCAATGGCAGCTGAAGGGGCAGCGTGGTATCTGGCAGCCAGCGGCCGGCAAGACCAGCCTCAGCTACCGTGTGCAACTGGACCAGAAGCTGGCCAGCGGCGCCTATTCATCACGCATCACCCCACACTGGGCACTGTTCCTCGGCGACCAGCTGATACCCCCTGCGCGCCTCGACCAGCAGGATGGTACCGAGCTGGTGGCGCGCCTGGCTTTCGACCTGCCCGAGGGCTGGAAGAGCATCGAAACGTCCTGGCCGCGTATCGGCAAGGGGAAGTTTCGCATCGACAACGTGTCGCGCTTGTTCGATCGCCCGACCGGCTGGATGCTTGCCGGCGACCTGGGCAGCCGCCGCGCTCGCCTGGGCGAGACCGAAGTGACCGTGGCCGCGCCGGTGGGGCAGGGCATGCGGCGCATGGACAGCCTGACCTTGCTCACATTCGTCTGGCCACAACTACAAGCTGTGTTCCCGCGTAACCCGCCCAAGCTGCTCTTGGTCGGGGCGCGTGACGGCATGTGGCGAGGGGCTATGGCTGCGCAGGGCTCGTTGTACCTGAACAGTGCCCGGCCCATGGTCAGCGAAAACGGCAATAGCCCGTTGCTGCGCGAATTGGTGCAACTGTTCGCGCAGATTCACGGGCGTGACGGCAGTGACTGGCTGGTAGAGAGCCTGACCGATTATTACGCCAACGAGTTGCTACGCCGCTCGGGCGGGATGAGTGATGACCGTTACCAGGTCTGGCAGGCGCGTCTGAGCAAGCAGGGCGCCAAGGTCAACCGGCTCAAGGGTGAACGCGCAAGCCCGGCCCAGGTGGCCCGCGGCGTGATGCTGTTGCAGGCGCTGGACAAGGAAATCCGCATTCACACCCAGGCCAAACGTTCGTTGGACGATGTGGTGCGGGGGCTGATGCGCCTGCCCAGCGTCAGTACCGAAGACTTTGTGCAGATCAGCGAGAACGTGCTGGGGCGGCGTTCCGATGTGTTGCAGAGCAAGGTGCTGCACTAGGCATCCCTGCGCCTGACAATCGGCAGGGCGGCATCGTCTGCAAGTCGCATTTCAAGCGTATCAAGTCGTACCTGGAATACACCGCCGAGCAGAAACTCAGCATTGTTCACGGGGCGAAACCGAGGTTGGGGAGCGTGCAGCCAACCATCGTCGGCAGCGTTGATCGCGACAACCCATGGTTTGTCGAGGCAATGTTCGGCCCGGTTTCGGTGCTGTTCTGACGGAGCTCAGCACTCGGTCGCCCTGTGTTGGCAGGTCTGTCCTGCCGCCGCAGTGGCGGCCTTTTTATTTGAACTTGGGCCCCGAGCGGGTATTCAGCCCCTTGGCCAAGCGGTCGTACAGCACCACATTCACCGTTGCCGCCAGGTTCATACAGCCCTCGGTCGGGATGTAGATAGTCTCTTCACACCATCCCCGCACCTCTTCGCTTAACGAGCCATCCTCTGGCCCGAAGATGTAAATGGCCCGATCCGGATGGGTGTAATCCGGCAATGGCCGCGCACCCTCCACCAGTTCTACCGCTACTGGCGTGCAGCCCAGCGGGATAATGCGCTGCAGGTCGTCGATGCCGATCAACGGGATGTCGTAGTGCACGCGCTTGGTGTCGGTGACGAAGTCACGTGCGCGTTCATAGCGTTTGCCCGTGTAGAACACCGAATTGACGCCATAGCAGCCCGCTGCGCGCATCACAGAGCCGACGTTTTCTGCCGACTTGGGGTTGAACAGGCCGATGCAGCTGTATCGTTTGTTTGCCACGTACCGGGGCCCTTCGCGAAAAAAAGTGCGATTATACGGGCTGCCCGGTAGCAGCGGGGGGCGAATCGATGGTCAGTCTTTCTTCAGCATGCCCGCCAGCCCGGCAAACGGGTTGTGCGTAGCCTTGGCAATGCTCGGGGTGCTGGTGGAGCCTTCGCTGAAGTACTGCTGGTCGGTGTAGCGCGAGTGTTCGTTGTCGTGGCAGTACAGGCACAGCAGCTCCCAGTTGGAGCCGTCCTGAGGATTGTTGTCGTGGTTGTGGTCACGGTGATGCACGGTCAGCTCGCTCAGGCGCTTGCCGGCGAACTCGCGGGCGCAGCGGCCGCATACGTGCGGGTACATTCTCAGGGCCTTGTCGCGGTAGCCCATTTCCTTGTCGCGCTTGGCATCGGCCAGGATGCGGTCGAGGCGCGCGGTGGCGGCGGCAGAAGAGGTGGAGCTCATGGTGTTTCCTTTGTTCTGATCAGGCAAGTGACGGTTATGCCATTGAGTCTAGCGCGCTTGCAGGTCAGGCGGACAGGCGAAAGCGTTGAATTAGGCGTAGCCTGTAGAAAGGTTCCCGACAGGAGGTTGCTGATGTTTCACGCGATCCTCGCCGCGCTGTTGATGGCTGGCCTGCCCTTGGCAGAAGCTGCCAGTACGCCACCCAGGCTCACGCCGCCAGTACCCGGCGCGCCCGGTACGCCGACGCCTACGCCATACCCGCAGATTACCCCGAGTACGCCGCCCAAGGCTTATGACAGCCAGCCGGGGGCGCCCTTGTTGCCGCCGATGCCAGTGCCCGGCCCGCCGAAGGATCAGCCATTGCCCGGGTTGCGACAGGACCCGCCAAAGCCGGTTGTGGAGGATGATTGACGGGCGGGAGCTGAGGGCGTCTGGGGCTGGACTGCCCCCCAAAAGTTGGACAGTTTTAAGCTGCAGCCTGAGCCCTGTACTCCACAGGGCTCAGGCCATTGAGCCTCAGCTTGATGCGATCATGGTTGTAGTAGTGAATGTACTCATCCAGACCCGCTCTCAGCTCATCAATGCTCTCGAAACGCTTCAGGTAGAAAAACTCAGACTTGAGCGTGCCGAAGAAGCTTTCCATGGCCGCGTTGTCCAGGCAATTGCCTTTTCGAGACATGCTCTGCTTTACCCCACATTCGCTTAGCTTACGGCGGTATTGCGCCTGCTGGTAATGCCATCCCTGATCCGAATGCAGCACGAGCTTCGGTTTCTCTCCCAGGCAATCGAGCGCTTTGCCAAGCATGTTCCCAACCAGGCTATAGCACGGGCGGCTGGCCATTTCGTAGGCCACGATTTCGCCGTTGTACAAATCCATCACGGGCGACAGATAGAGCTTCTGCTGAGCTACTTTGAACTCGGTTACGTCAGTCACCCACTTTTGGTTTGGGCGTTGAGCGATAAAATTTCGCTCCAGTACATTCGCTGCCACTTTACCGACGGTACCTCGATAGGAGCGATATTTCTTGGGGCGCACTACTGATTTCAATCCCTGCTCAGCCATCAGCCGTTCAATGACCTTCTTGTTCACCCGCTTTTCCTTCCTGATTACGAGTGCGATACGGCGATAACCATAAAGCCCTTTCTGCTCGTGGTAGACGCGATGCACCAATGCCTTGAGCTCAGCATGCCGATCTGGCTTCTGCTGAGCTTTGAGCTGGTAGTAGAAGGTGCTGCGCGCCAGCTCGACCAGTTGAAGGAGGTCAGGCAAAGGAAATCTGCGCTTGAGTTTGGAAACGATCAGGGCTTTTTCCCGCGTGTTCGTTCCTTTTCCTCGCGCAGAGCCTTGAGCTCCTTTAGGACAGCATTCTCCATGCGTAGGTACTCAAGTTCAGCCATCAGCTGATCTCGAGACTTCTGATCATCATTGGTATCGGTGGGTTTGGCAGGCTTGATCTTCTTCGACACGTCGATTGGCTTTCTTGGCTTGATGGCAGTAGAGGGTGCAGGACTGCCACTGTAGTACTGCCGCTGCCAAATGCCTATCTGAGAGGACTGCCCAAGACCAAAGTGGGCAGCGGTCTGGCGCAGCGAAAGCCGATGCTCGTGCATATAGCTAAGCACCTGCTGTTTGAAATCACTGGTATAGCGCCGCCCATGCGAGCCTGGACCAATGCCATTATTGGCCTGATAACTGGCCACCCAGCGTCGAAGCAGGCTGAAATCGATACCTAAGTGTTGAGCCACCTTTCGGAAACCGTTGCTGCCATCCAGGTAGGCTGTGATCGCTGTGAGCTTGAATTGCTCGGTGTACTTACCCATAGATCCCCCAAGGGTTGGATTGGTGTCCAACTTCTTGGGGGCAGTCCATCCTGTGGGAGCGGCCTTGTGTCGCGAAAGGGGCGCAACGCGCCCCCCGCTCTCTCAAAGGATACCCAGCTCGCCAAACACGAACGCATACTCCAGGGCCACATCCTTCAACCCTTGGTACCGCCCGCTCATCCCGCCATGCCCAGCCCCCATCTCGGTCTTGAGCAGCAGCAGGTTGCTGTCGGTCTTGAGTGTGCGCAACTTCGCCACCCATTTGGCTGCCTCCCAATACTGCACGCGGCTGTCGTTGTAGCCCGCCACCACCAGCATCGCCGGGTAGGCCTGCGCTTTCAGGTTCTCGTACGGCGCATAAGCCTTGATCCGTTCATACACCTCCGGCTCCTCAGGGTTGCCCCATTCGTCGTACTCGGTCACGGTCAGCGGCAGCTCCGGGTCGAGCATGGTGTTAAGCACGTCGACGAACGGCACTTCGGCAATGGCGCAGCGGAACAGCTCAGGGCGCAGGTTGAGCACCGCGCCGATCAACAGGCCGCCAGCGCTGCCACCACTGATGGCCAGGCGGTCGGCGGCCGTCACGCCCTGGCTGATCAGGTGCTCGGCGCAGGCGATGAAGTCGCTGAACGTGTTGTGCTTGTACTCCTGCTTGCCGGCACGGTACCAGGCCTCCCCCAGTTCGCCACCACCACGCACGTGGGCGATGGCAAAGGCCACGCCGCGCTCCAGCAGGCTCAGGCGCGCATGTGAGAACCAGGGGTCGAGGCTTTCGCCATAGGCACCATAGCCGTACAGGTACAGTGGCACGGTCTTGCCCAGGTCCTGGCGGCGGCGTACCAGGCTGATCGGCACCTGGGTGCCGTCCGCTGCGGTTGCCCACAGGCGCTCACTGACATAGTCATCGGCATCGAATGCACCGAGCACCGGGGTTTGCTTGAGCACCACCTGGGCGCCCGTGGACAACGCCAGCTGGCGCACCTGGGCCGGGCGGTTGAGTGCTTCGTAGCGCAAGCGTATGCGAGTGCTGGCAAATTCCAGGCTGTCCTGCACGTACAGGCTGTAGGCGGCGTCTGGCAGTTCGACGCGGTAGGCCGGCAAGCCCTGCGGGCGTACTTCGATGATCGGCAGGCCGCCTTCGCGCAGGCTCAGGGTGAGGGCACCGGTGTTCAGGCTGAGGCCTTCGAGCATGACCGCGTCGCGGTGCGCCACCAGCACCTGCCACTGTTCGCGGCTTGGCACTGGAGCGGCTGGCGCGTGGTACAGGGCGAAGTTGATGCCATCCTGGTTGGTGCGGATGAACCAGCGCCACTGGCCGTCGAGTTGGCCATGGTCGGGGAAGTATTCGTGGCCTTCGACGCGCGGCGCCAGGCAGGTGAACGGCGCCTGCGGGGTTTCGGCGTCCAGCACCCAGGCCTCGCTGGTGGTCTTGCTGTTCAGCAGCAGCACCAGCTGACGCTCGGAACTGGTGCGGTAGCAGTGCAGGAAGAAACGCCCGTCTGGCTCTTCGAACACGGTGTGCGCGGCGTCGGTGCCCAAGGTGTGGCGACGCAGGCGCCATGGGCGGTGGGTGTCGTCCAACTCTGCGAAGAATAGCGTCTGGCTGTCGTTGGCCCAGGTCAGGCTACCGTCGCAGTCGTCGAAAGGCAGGGCAGTGACACGGCCACTGGCCAAGTCTTTGACGTACAGGGTATAGATTTCGTCGCCGCTGGTGTCGAGGCTGTAGGCCAGCAGGCGGTGGTCGGGGCTGATGTTGAACGCGCCGAGGGAGAGGAAACCGCCGTTGGCCAGGGCGTTGGGGTCGAGCAGCAGTTGCTCCTGGCTTTCATCGACGGTGTTCGAATCGTGGGCCGGACGTGGGCAGCGGTAGTGACGCGGGTATTCGTCGCCGGCGGTGGTACGGGTGTAGTACAGGTAGGGGCCCCAGGGCGCCGGCAACGAGAGGTCGGTCTCCAGGATGCGGCCTTTGATCTCTTCGAACAGTTGCTCACGCAACGGTGCCTGGTCGGCCAGGCAGGCTTCCTGGTAGGCGTTTTCAGCGTGCAGGTAAGCGAGTACCTCGGGGGTATCGCGCTGTTGCAGCCAGGCATACGGGTCGGTGGCCTGGTCGGCTTGGGCAATCGGGGGTTGGGGCTTGGCTGGCATTGAAGATCTCTTGATTGGGGTTGTCTGTGCCGGCCTCTTCGCGGGTAAACCCGCTCCTACCTCGGTGCGATCCCGGTAGGAGCGGGTTTACCCGCGAAGAGGCCGGCACAGGCAAACACTGTCTGCGCCCGGAAAAGTGTTTATCATAGGCATCTCTTTGCCTGGCTTGCACGAACACCATGACCGAGAACGACTACACCTTCGCCTGGGGCTTGTACGCAGTAGCCGCCTTAGGGTGCCTGCTGGTGGGCTTCAAGCTCACCGGCTGGATGTGGCGCTGGCTGCGCGAACCGCTACGGGTGGTGCTGGCGGTGCTGCTGCTGACCCCGACCATCGTCGACCCGGTCAAGGACAGCTTCGCCCCTGCAATCGCCATCACTGCGCTGGATGTCGCTTTCAAGGTCGGCAACAACGCCTGGCGCGCTGTGTCCGACTTCGCCATGTACGGCATGATCGCCTTCGGCCTGTACTTCCTCTTCGTGCTGCTGCGCTGGCCGCTCGAAAAGCGCGCGCACGCACGCCGTGAGCAGGCCGAAGCCGCCGCCAGGCGTCAGCGGGCCGAGGATGACCAGCTCGGCACCCAGGCGCCGCTGGCTGCCGAGCGCAGCGACCGTTACCGTGACGACTTGCCGCCAGCCGCTACGCGTGGCGCAGGCCGGGTCGAGCCTCGTCTGTAAACGGAGACACGCCTATGTGCGAACTGCTGGGCATGAGTGCCAACGTCCCTACCGACATCGTTTTCAGCTTCACCGGCCTGATGCAGCGGGGCGGGCGTACCGGCCCGCACCGTGACGGCTGGGGTATCGGCTTTTACGAAGGCCGCGGCCTGCGCCTGTTCCAGGACCCGGCCGCGAGCAGCGAGTCGGAAGTGGCCAACCTCGTGCAGCGCTACCCGATCAAAAGCGAAGTGGTGATCGGTCATATCCGTCAGGCCAACGTCGGCAAGGTGTGCCTGTCCAACACCCACCCGTTCGTGCGGGAAATGTGGGGCCGCAACTGGTGCTTCGCGCACAACGGCCAGCTGGGTGACTTCAAGGGCCTGGCCAGTTTCTACCGGCCAGTGGGCGACACCGACAGCGAAGCGGCCTTCTGCGACTTGCTCAACCGCATCCGCAGCGCCTTCCCCGAACCGGTGCCGGTGGAACAGCTGCTGCCCGTGCTGGTCGAAGCCTGTGCCGGCTACCGTGGTCAGGGCGTGTTCAACTGCATGCTCAGCGACGGCGACTGGCTGTTCTGCTTCTGCTCGACCAAGCTGGTGCACATCACCCGCCGTGCGCCATTCGGTGCCGCACGGTTGAAGGATGTCGACCTGATCGTCGATTTTCATACCGAAACCACCCCCAACGACGTGGTCACGGTGATTGCCACCGAGGCCCTGACCGAGAACGAGACCTGGCACCGCTACGCGCCGGGTCAGTGGGCCCTGTGGCGGCACGGCGAGTGCGTGGCGCACGGCCAGAGCTAAGGACGCTGCATGTTCAGAAGTTACCTGCGATTGCTGTTGTTCACCTTCGGCCTGCTGGCCGGTATCCAGGTCCCGGGGCTGGTCAAGGACTATAGCCAGCGGGTCGAGGCGCACCTGTTCGAATCGCGCGAGGCACTCGATGGGTTCCGGCAAACGGCCGAGCGCTTTTTCAAGGGCGACTTGCAGGCACTGCTGCAGCACTACCGCAGCAGCGACGACCCGGTATTCAACAGTGATGCCAACAGCATCGAAAGCCTGATGATCCGCAACGAACTGCTGGAAAACGAATGGCAGGTGCTGCAAGGGTCATGGGCTGAGCGTACCTGGCATGTGCTGGTACAGGCCGACCCGCAGTTGCGTGAAGAAACCCTCAATGGCTACAGCTACCAGATTCTGCTGGTGCCCGAGGCGATTGGCTGGGGTGTGGGTGCCGGTTTTGTGCTGGCCTTTGTGGTCGAAAGCCTGTTGCTGGGGATTGGCTGGCTGATCCTGGGCGGGCGGCGCAGGGTGGTGAAAGAGAGCTGGCGCTAAGTTCTGCTGTACCTGTACCGGCCCTTTCGCGGGCAAGCCCGCGAAAGGGCCGGTACAGGCAGAGACTGTTGTTCAGACCAGCACGATCCGCTGCCCCCCCACATCCCGCGCATACCGCTCCAACACCTGCCGGCAAACCCCAACCACCTCATCGACCAACGCCACCCCGGTCTGCCACGCCACCACCAGCTCAAGGCTCGGCGGCGGCTGTAACCCTTCCAGCAGCACCAGCTCGCCCCGGCCCAACTCGGCATCCACCAGCGCCGGCGGTAGCGCGCCAATGCCAAAACCGTCGCGCAACAGCCGGGTAATCGCCGCCACCGAGTTCACACAATTCAACCGCGGCGCCTCTGCCCCCGCAGCCTGCAGCAAGCTCAGCACCTCCTGGTGTGGCCGTGAATTCTTCGAGAAGGTGATGATGCGCTCGCGCCCAAGTTCGGCCAGCGACGCATAGTCCCGGTGCTGGTGGGCGCCTGCGGCCACCACCCAGCCCATTGGGTAGCGCGCCAGGTCGAGGCTGCGGATCGATTGCTCGCGCAGCAAGTCGGTCTGCAAGATCACGTCAAGAAAGCCCTTCTGCAGCTGCTCGCGCAAGTTCAGCGCGGTGTCGGCCACCAGTTCGATTTCCACCTGCGGGTAGCGCTCGGTCAGCTCCGCCACCAGCGCGCTCATCCAAGTGTGGATCACAGTATCCATTACCCCGATGCGAATGCGCCCGACCTTGGTCCGGTCGCTGTCCAGCGACTGCTTCATGGCCTTGGCGGTTTCCAGCATGCGTTCGGCGTATTCCAGTACCTTGCCGCCCTCCGGGGTCAGGCTGACGCCGCGGGAGTCGCGCAGCAGCAGCTTCACGCCCAGGTCAGCCTCCAGTGCGGCAATACGGCTGGATACCGAAGCCTGGGTGGTGAACAGCTTTTCTGCCGTCAGGCGGAAGCTCTTGAGCCGGGCGACCCAGACGAAGGTTTCGAGGAAGCGAAGGTTCATGATCAGTTTTTCTTGTTCCAGACCGGCGGTTTTTTTCGTTGGACGCAGGCGAGGTGGCCTCTGAACAATGGCGCCCAGGCCGCGACGCTTCATGTCGCCCATAAAACAATACCAACAAGCCGAGGCATCCATGAACCCCACCGGCGTGCAACAGCAGGTCAGTTCCCTCCGTTCGTCCGGGCCTTTCGCCTGGTACCGCGACATCGACAAACAGCAACGACGTACCTTCTGGAGCTGCAAGATTGGCTATGGCCTGGACGGCATGGACACACAGATGCTCAGTTTCGTCATCCCTACGCTGATCATGCTGTGGGGTATCACCACCACTGAAGCCGGGTTGATCCACACCAGCACGCTGATCGCCTCGGCTGTAGGAGGCTGGGTGGCCGGTATCCTGTCCGACCGCATCGGCCGGGTGCGTACCCTGCAACTGACGGTGTTGTGGTTCGCCTTCTTCACCTTCCTGTGCGGCTTCGCTCAGAACTACGAGCAATTGCTGATTGCCCGAACCCTGATGGGCTTTGGCTTCGGTGGCGAGTGGACCGCCGGTGCGGTGTTGATCGGCGAGGTGATCCGCGCCCAGGACCGCGGCAAGGCGGTGGGCATGGTGCAGTCCGGCTGGGCAATCGGCTGGGGCCTCACAGCCATCCTCTATGCGCTGCTGTTCTCTTGGCTGCCGGCAGAGCAGGCTTGGCGTGCGTTGTTCCTGCTGGGGCTGGTACCGGCAATCTTCGTGATCTTCGTTCGCCGCCTGGTCAAGGACCCTGAGGTCTATCGTAAGGCCAAGGCAGTGGAAAACGCCGAGGCACCCTCGCGCTTCTACGAAATCTTCGCGCCGGGCATGCTCTGGACCACCGTGCGGGCATCCTTGCTGACCACCGGCGCGCTCGGCGGTTACTACGCCATCACCTCGTGGCTGCCAACCTTCCTGAAGAACGAACGCGGCCTGAGTGTGCTGGGCACGGGTGGCTATCTGGCCATGGTGATCGTCGGCTCGTACGTGGGCTATGTGGTCAGTGCTTATCTGTCCGACCTGCTGGGGCGCAAGAAGAACTTCATCCTGTTCGCCGTGGGCTCTTTCGTCATTGTGCTGTTGTACACGCAGATGCCGGTCAGCGATGGCGTGATGCTGTGGCTGGGCCTCCCGTTGGGCTTCTTCGCCTCGGGTATCTTCAGCGGCATGGGGGCGTTTCTGACCGAACTGTTCCCCACGCGCATTCGGGGTTCGGGGCAGGGCTTCTGTTACAACATCGGCAAGGTCATTGCCGCGCTGTTTCCGTTGATGATCGGCATGCTCGGCCAGAATGTTCCGCTGGGCCTGGGTATCGGCGTGTTTTCTGCGGTGTCCTACGGCATTGTGATCGTGGCGGCCTTGAGCTTGCCTGAAACCCGCGGCAAACAGCTGCAGGCGCGGTAAGGTAGGCCTATGCACAACGACAAGGGAGACCGCGTGGTGGAACGCCTGCTACTCAATTGCGACATGGGTGAGAGTTTCGGCAGCTGGCGCATGGGCCTGGACGCCGAGGTCATGCCTTACATCGATTGCGCCAATATCGCCTGCGGCTACCACGCTGGCGACCCCGGTATCATGCGTCGCACGGTGACGTTGGCGCTGGAGCACGGGGTGATTATCGGCGCGCATCCGGCCTACCCGGACCTGGTCGGCTTCGGCCGCCGTTCCATGGCCTGCAGCCCGGAAGAAATCCGCGACCTGCTGCATTACCAGATCGGTGCGCTGGATGGCATCTGCAAAGTGCTGGGTGGTCGTGTGGCCTATGTGAAGCCCCATGGCGCGCTGTACAACGACATGATGGCCGACCCGCTCAAGCTGCGTACCGTGCTGGAGGCCGTAGCGGCCTATGACAGCAACCTGCCATTGATGCTGATGGCCACCGCCGACAACCGTGCCGCCCAGGCACTGGGCGATGAAATCGGCGTGCCGCTGTGGTTCGAGGCGTTCGCAGACCGCGCCTACACCGCCAGCGGCCATCTGCTGTCGCGGCGCCTGCCGGGCGCGGTGCATCACGACCCGGCGCGGGTGGTGGAGCAGGCGGTGCGTCTGGCCCGAGGCGAAGCGCTGTTGGCTGACGATGGCAGTGCCTTGCAGCTTGCCGCCCGCACCCTCTGTGTGCATGGCGACAACGACAGTTCGGTGGCGGCGGTGCGGCAGATTCGCCAGGCCCTCGATGGGCTGGAGGTGTGATGAAGCCGCGAATTGAAGTGGTCGCCATCGACAGCCTGATGGTACGCCTGTTCGACCGTATCGATGAGGCCAACATGCCATGGATGCTCGCCGCCAGCCGGCGCTTGAGCGCGGCGTTCGGCGAGCACCTGCTGGACCTGGTGCCGTCCTACACCACGCTGATGGTGCAGTCTGCCCTGCCGCCGGGCGAGGCCAGGGCGCGAATCGCTCAGGCGCTGGACGGCTTGCAGCCTGACACCGGCAGTGGCGGCCGCCGACACGAGATCCCGGTGTGGTACGACGCCAGTGTCGGCCCCGAGCTGCCTGTGCTGGCGGCCCGCAGCGGCTTGAGTGAAGCGGAGATTGTTCGGTTGCACGGCGAACGTGATTACCCGGTGTTTGCCCTGGGCTTCGCGCCTGGTTTCGGCTTTATGGGCCTGGTCGACGAGCGCCTGGCCAGCCCTCGTCTGAGTACCCCGCGCAAGCGCGTGGCAGCGGGCAGCGTGGGTATTGCCGAGCGCCAGACGGCGGCCTACCCGGCAGTATCGCCGGGTGGCTGGAACCTGATCGGGCGCACCCCGGTGCGGTTGTTCGACCGTGAGCGTGAGGGTTACAGCCTTTTGCAACCCGGTGACCGGGTGCGCTTCGTGCCGGTTTCGCGCAGCGAATTCCTGGCCATGGGTGGTGATGTGGAGGCGCAGGGATGAAGCAGTTGATGATTGAGGCCAGTACGCCGTTGTGCCAGTTACAGGATGCCGGGCGCTTCGGCGTGCGCCACCTTGGCGTGACCCAGGGCGGGGCGCTGGACTGGGTGGCGATGCACTGGGCCAACTGGCTGCTGGGCAACCCGTTGGGGGCGCCGGTGGTCGAGGTGGCACTGGGTGGTTTTTGCGTGGTGGCTGAACAGGATTGCGTGCTGGCCCTGGCCGGTGCCGACCTGGATGCGTGTGTCGATGATCAGCCGCTGGCGCCATGGCGCAGCTTTGCCCTGGCCAAGGGGCAGCGCTTGACCCTGAAGCAGCCCAAAGTGGGTGTGCGGGCGTATCTGGCGGCACCGGGTGGGTTCCTGGGCGAGGAGGTGCTGGGCAGTTGTGCCACCGTGGTACGTGAAGCACTGGGTGGCATCGATGGCCTGGGTGCTGCGCTGGCTAAACACCAGGCATTGGCTTTTACCGGTAGCAATGCCCCCCTGCGCGAAGTGCCGCAAGCGTTGTGCCCGCAGTTCGCCCAAAAGCCGGTGCTCGACCTGGTGATGGGCGCGCAGATTGGTGAGTTCAGCGGTACCAGCCTGTTCGAGGCATTCAACCGGGAGTGGACGCTGGACAGCCGGGCCGACCGCATGGGCATCCGGTTGTTGGGGCCGCAGCTGGTGTACCAAGGGGCGCCGATGATCTCCGAAGGGATCCCGCTGGGGGCGGTACAGGTGCCGCCGGATGGGCAGCCGATCGTGTTGCTCAATGACCGGCAGACCATTGGTGGTTACCCGCGGCTGGGCGCGCTGACGCCGCTGGCGCTGGCGCAACTGGCGCAGTGTATGCCGGGGGCGGTGGTGCGGTTCAGGGCGGTGGTGCAGGACGAGGCCTGGCGAGAGCAGCAGGATTACCTGAACCGTTGGCGGTAGAGCGGGCGGCCTCTTCGCGGGTAAACCCGCTCCTACACACGTGCTGTGCATGCCTTGACGGCGATGTTGGAGCAGGCAACCTCACTTGGACAGGTAGCGCATCCCGTCCTCCAACCCTTGCAGGGTCAGCGGATACATCTTGTCCTCGATCAGGTCGCGCACCAAATGGGTCGAGGCGGTGTACTCCCAGGCCTGCTTGGGGTACGGGTTGATCCAGATGACCTTCCTGAATTTTTCCATGAAGCGCTGGATCCACACATACCCGGCTTCTTCGTTCCAGTGCTCTACGCTGCCACCCGGCTGGGTGATCTCGTAGGGCGCCATGGCCGCGTCACCGACGAACACCACCTTGTAGTCATCGCCGTACTTGTGCAGCAGGTCGAAGGTGGAAAAACGTTCGGACGTGCGGCGCAGGTTGTTCTTCCACACCGACTCATAAACGCAATTGTGGAAGTAGTAATACTCCAGGTGCTTGAACTCGGTCTTGCAGGCCGAGAACAGCTCTTCGCAGACTTTGACGTGGGCATCCATCGAACCGCCAATGTCGAGCAGCAACAGCAGCTTCACGGTGTTGCGCCGCTCGGGGCGCATCTGGATATTCAGCAACCCGGCATCACGCGCGGTGTGGTCGATGGTGCCGTCGATGTCCAGCTCTTCGGCGGCGCCTTCGCGGGCGAACTTGCGTAGCCGGCGCAGGGCCAGCTTGATGTTGCGGGTGCCAAGCTCGACCTGGTCGTCGAGGTTTTTGTATTCGCGTTGGTCCCAGACTTTTACTGCCTTGCCCTGGCGCTTGCCGGCCTCACCGACGCGGATGCCCTCGGGGTTGAAGCCACCCGAGCCGAATGGGCTGGTGCCGCCGGTGCCAATCCACTTGTTGCCGCCAGCGTGGCGTTCCTTTTGCTCTTCGAGGCGCTGCTTGAATGCCTCGATAAGCTTGTCCAGGCCGCCCAGCGACTGGATCTGTGCACGTTCTTCATCGGTCAGCGTGCGCTCGAATTCCTTGCGCAGCCAGTCTTCGGGGATCAGCGCCTCGATGTGCCGGTCGAGGTTTTCCAGGCCCTTGAAGTAGGCTGCGAAGGCACGGTCGAACTTGTCGAAGTGGCGTTCGTCCTTCACCAGGATGGCGCGGGCGAGGTAGTAGAACGCGTCCATGTCGGCGAACACCACGCGCTTTTGCAAGGCCTGGTGCAGGTCGAGCAGTTCACGCACCGAAACCGGCACCTTGGCCGCACGCATCTCATTGAACAGATTGAGCAGCATGGCCCTGCTCCTGTCAGCGGTTGCCGCGCCGGCTCATGAAGGCCAGGCGCTCGAGCAGTTGTACATCCTGCTCGTTTTTTACCAGCGCACCGGCCAGCGGCGGGATGGCCTTGGTCGGGTCGCGTTCGCGCAGCACCGCTTCACCGATGTTGTCAGCCATCAGCAGCTTGAGCCAGTCGACCAGCTCGGAGGTGGACGGCTTTTTCTTCAGGCCCGGCACCTTGCGCACGTCGAAGAACACATCCAGCGCCTCGCTGACCAGCGACTGGCTGATGTTCGGGTAGTGCACGTCGACAATCTGCTGCAGGGTAGTGCGGTCGGGGAAGGCGATGTAGTGGAAGAAGCAGCGGCGCAGGAAGGCATCCGGCAGCTCTTTTTCGTTGTTCGAGGTAATGATGATGATCGGACGCTGTTTGGCCTTGATGGTCTCGTCGATTTCGTAAACGTAGAACTCCATCTTGTCGAGTTCTTGCAACAGGTCGTTGGGGAATTCGATATCGGCCTTGTCGATTTCGTCGATCAGCAGGATGACCCGTTCGTCGGCCTCGAAGGCCTCCCAGAGTTTGCCCTTTTTCAGGTAGTTGCGCACATCGTGCACCTTGTCCACGCCCAGCTGCGAATCGCGCAGGCGGCTGACCGCGTCGTACTCGTAGAGCCCCTGGTGGGCCTTGGTGGTGGATTTGATGTGCCAGGTGATCAGGCGCGCCCCGAACGAGGCTGCCAACTGCTCGGCGAGCATGGTTTTGCCGGTGCCCGGTTCGCCCTTGACCAACAGCGGGCGTTCGAGGGTAATGGCCGCGTTTACCGCCAGTTTCAGGTCGTCTGTGGCGACGTAGTCGCGGGTGCCTTCGAACTTCATGGGGGTTTGTCCTCTATTTAGGGCTTTGCGGGCCTCTTCGCGGGTAAACCCGCGCCTAATAACGTTGTAGGAGCGGGTTTACCCGCGAAGAGGCCCGAACAGGCAGCACATAATCCGGATTTGTTTCCGACTATAACGCGGGGCCAGGCGGCTGCAAACGCAGACCAGGTATTCAGTCCCTGAATGCCCCGTCACGCTGTCTCAGTCAGACTTCGGCGCTGGTTGCTCATAGCGCGCATTGAATGCCTGGACAAACCCGTTGCGCAGGATCTGCAGGAACGCCTCGAAGGCACTGACATCCTGCTTGCGCACACTGCCGCTGAGTTCCACCCGAGTGGCGAACTGGTTTTTCGGCTGGTTCTTCAGCACCGTCTCGGTCGCACCCACCAGGGCCTCCCACACCGAGCGGAAGAAACCCTTGTCCTTTTCCTCGACGTCCTGTTGCCAGTCGAACACGTCGACATCGCGCAGCAGCGGTTTTATATAGCCGTTCAGCCGGCCGTTTTTCTGCCTGGGCCTCGATGACCACGTCACCGTGCCCGGCATTGAAGTCGAATTTGCCGTAGGCGCTGGCAAAGTCATTTAGTTTTCGCAGCTCGATGCCGGTGGCGCGAAGCCTGAATTCGAAGTCGTCGAAATCACTGAAGGGGTCGAAGGTGGCACGGCTTTCTACCTTCGCATCCCCCGCGATGAGCGCCGTACCTTCGAAACTTGCGTCACGACGGCCTTGCTGGTCGCGCACGTTGGTCAGGTTGCGGATGCTGGCGTTCAACCGGGTGGCCTTGAGGTCGACCGGTGGCTTGGAATTGAAGTTGCGGAACGTCAGCACGCCCTTGTCGATACGCACTTCGTTGAGGGTGATGGGCAGGAGTTTTTCCAGCTGCTGGCGCCAGTCGGTACCTTGGCCGGTCTGCGATGCCTGTTTGCTACCACCGTCGACAAAGTTCAGCTCGGGGTGCACGAAGGTCACCTCCGCCACCACCGCCTTGTCGTACCACAACGAATGCCAGCTCACCGAGAGGTCGATCAGTGGTGCGTCGAGAAACGGTACGGGCACCTTGCCGGTGGTCTTGACGATTTTCAGCCCATTTATCTGATAGGCACCGCGCCACCAGGCCAGGTCCACGTCGGCTACCTGGCCGCGGTAGTCACCCATATCGGCCAGCTTGTCGTTGAGGTAGTCGCGCACCAGGTAGGGCAGGGCCAGGTGCAGCGCCACCAGCAGCACAATCAGGCTGGCCAGGCCGACCAGCGGCCAGCGATAGCGGGCTTTCATGAGGCTGTCTCCAAGGCGGGATGTGCGGTTGACCGCAACGTGCCGGGCTGAGTTCGAACAGGCTTTACGGGCCACCGCAGCAGGCTTACCCTTGAGGCATTTCCCTGCTTTTTCATGCCAAGGACCCCTGCCATGAGCCGTATCTTTGCAGACAACGCCCACTCCATCGGTAACACGCCGCTGGTGCAGATCAACCGCATCGCCCCGCGCGGTGTGACCATCCTGGCCAAGATCGAAGGGCGCAACCCCGGGTACTCGGTCAAGTGCCGCATCGGCGCGAACATGGTCTGGGACGCCGAGAGCAGCGGCAAGCTCAAACCGGGCATGACCATCGTCGAGCCCACCTCGGGCAACACCGGTATCGGCCTGGCCTTCGTCGCCGCCGCCCGCGGCTACAAGCTGATGCTGACCATGCCCGCCTCGATGAGCCTGGAGCGCCGCAAGGTGCTGAAGGCACTGGGCGCCGAGCTGGTATTGACTGATCCGGCCAAGGGCATGAAGGGCGCCATCGAGAAGGCCAACGAAATCGTCGCCTCCGACCCGGAGCAGTACTTCCTGCCGGGCCAGTTCGAAAACCCGGCGAACCCGGCCATTCACGAGAAAACCACCGGCCCTGAGATCTGGAACGACACGGACGGCGCCATCGACGTGCTGGTGGCGGGCGTGGGTACTGGCGGCACCATCACCGGCGTGTCGCGTTACATCAAACATACCCAGGGCAAGGCCATCCTGTCGGTGGCAGTGGAGCCCGTGGCATCGCCGCTGATCAGCCAGACCCTGGCCGGCGAAGAACTGAAGCCAAGCCCGCACAAAATCCAGGGCATCGGCGCCGGCTTCGTGCCGAAAAACCTCGACCTGTCGATCGTCGACCAAGTGGTGACGGTGACCGACGAAGAGTCCAAGGCCATGGCGATTCGTCTGATGCAGGAAGAGGGCATCCTTTGTGGTATTTCCTGCGGTGCGGCAATGGCGGCAGCGGTGCGCCTGGCCGAAAAACCGGAAATGCAGGGTAAGACCATCGTCGTAATCCTGCCCGATTCGGGCGAGCGATATTTGTCGAGCATGCTGTTCAGCGACATGTTCAGCGAGCAGGAAAACCAGCAGTAATCGGCCTTCCCGCTGATCCGGCGCAACGATCGGCGGCCTGGTTTATTGCAAAATCTTCATGAATGCGATCCCGCCCGGGTTGTTTTTACCGCGGCGGGATCGGTTTATGATGGCAGGATGATTTTCTGGAGAGCAGGCAGCGCAGCCCTGACTCTTCCTCAAGGAGTGAAAGCATGACCTTTTCCTTTGCAGCCAAGGCGGGTGTCTTGCTGGTGTTTTTCGGCAGCGTGCTGTTCGTGCACTTGCGCGGCAAGGCCCGCCTGCCGGTGTTGCGCCAGTTCGTCAACCATTCGGCGCTGTTCGCCCCCTACAACGCGTTGATGTACCTGTTTTCCGGCGTGCCGTCCAAGCCCTACCTGGATCGCCAGCGCTTCCCCGAGCTGGACGTGTTGAAGGACAACTGGCAGGAAATCCGCGAAGAGGCCATGCGCCTGTTCGACGAAGGCTATATCCGTGCCGCTGAGAAAGATAACGACGCCGGCTTCGGTTCGTTCTTCAAGAAGGGCTGGAAGCGCTTTTACCTGAAGTGGTACGACAAACCGCTGCCTTCGGCGCAAACCCTGTGCCCGCGCACTGTCGAGCTGGTCAGCCGCATCCCCAATGTCAAAGGCGCAATGTTTGCCCTGCTGCCCGGCGGCAGCCACCTGAACCCGCACCGCGACCCGTTCGCAGGCTCGCTGCGTTATCACCTGGGGCTGTCCACGCCCAACTCCGACGCATGCCGCATCTACGTGGACGGTGAGCAGTACGCCTGGCGTGATGGCGAAGACGTGATGTTCGACGAAACCTACGTGCACTGGGTCAAGAACGAAACCGACGTAACCCGCGTGATCCTGTTCTGTGACATCGAGCGCCCGCTGAGTAGCCCGCTGATGACGCGCATCAACCGTAAGGTCAGTGCCTTCCTCGGCCGCGCCACCGCGCCGCAGAACACCGACGACGAGCGCGTGGGCGGGATCAACCAGGCGTACGCCTGGAGCAAGCGCTTCAGCAACAGGATCAGCAGCCATGTGAAGCAGTTCAAGCGCGCCAACCCCAAGGCTTACCGCGTGCTGCGGCCGGTACTGGCGGTGGTGGTGGCGTATCTGTTGTATCGCTGGTTGTTCTGATTTTTTCTGCTCTAACCGGCCTCTTTGCGGGGCAATCCCGCTGCCACCGGTGCGCCTGATCCTTCAAGGACGAGGGTGCGCTTGTGGCAGCGGGGTTGTGCCGCGAAGAATCACTCGCTATATTCCAGAACATTCACTTCCTCAAAGACCCCGTTCATGCCAGCCATCCCTTCCACCACACGCTTTGCCATCGCGCCAGTCGCGGGCTTGGTCGTGCGTGGTAGCCAGCAGCCGGTCATGATCTGTCACTCCCCACCACCTGTCAGTGGCGTCGTAGGCGGCGTAGCTCCGCCTCATTGCGTGGTTGTGCTGGGCTGATCGGCTTCGTGCCGCAACCCTTCGCACGCGCAACGTACTGAACACGGTCGGCTACTGCTCACGTTGAAGCGCACGCCGTCCGTTTGGCTTATCTGCCTACTATCAGGTGGCAATTCATGTCTGTCTTTACCAAAACGTCCGTGGCCTCGGCGGCCACTACCTGCTTGTTCGTCCTGCTGTGGAGCAGCGGGGCGATCGTCTCCAAGCTCGGCCTGGCGCATGCCAGCCCGTTCGCCTTCCTGCTGTTGCGCTCGGCGCTGGCCCTGGCTGGCCTGTTGCTGATCGGCCCGTTGCTAGGGCTGCGCTGGCCGCGTACTCGCGGGAGCATTCTGCGGGCCCTGGGTACAGGGTGTGTGTTGCTCGGTGCCTATCAGATCTTCTATCTGTTGGCGCTTGATACCCATGTCACCCCCGGCGTCATGGCCACGGTGATGGGGGTACAACCGATCCTCACCGTGGTGCTGATGGAACGCCAGCGTTCCTGGAACCGTTTGTTCGGCCTGGGGTTGGGGTTGGGCGGCTTGATCATGGTGGTCTACCAGGGCATCAACCTGGGCGGGGTATCGCTGGCGGGCATGCTGTTCGCCCTGCTGGCGCTGGTCAGCATGACCTTTGGCTCGATCCTGCAGAAGCGCATTACCGACAACCCCATGGGCACGCTGCCGCTGCAGTACCTGGCCGGCTTTGCCATGTGCGCGCTGTTCGCACCTCTGCAACCGCTTCATGTCGAGTGGACCGGCAGCTTCGTCGGTGCGCTGCTGTGGATGGGCCTGGTGGTCTCGCTGCTGGCAACCTTGCTGCTGTACCGGCTGATCGCCAAGGGCAACCTGGTCAATGTCACCAGCCTGTTCTACCTGGTGCCGGCAGTGACTGCGGTGATGGACTTGCTGATCTTCGGTAACCGCCTGGCACCGCTCAGCCTGCTGGGCATGGGGCTGATCGTGGTAGGGCTGCTGTTCGTGTTTCGCAAGCCCGCCGCGCGCCTGGCCGAGGCGTAGGCCCTAGCGGAATTCTTCGGGGATGGCGTGGCGCAGCACGCCTTCCTCGAAGTCCAGCAGGCCGGCTTCGCGCTGGGTGAGCAGGTAGTAGAGCAGGGTATCGAGCGAGCGTTGCGGCGGGACCTCGACCGCCAACATCTTCACTGCTTGCTCGGTTTCACAGGCGCAGCCGAAATCCAGCAATGCTGCGCGTACCTGGTCGAGGGTTTCCGGTGGTTTGACGACCACCCGGAACACCGAGCTGCCGCTGCTGTGGCGCAGTTGTGCGAACCAGGTTTCGCCTGCTTCCTCGCGGGTGTCGATCACGTCGCCCGGGGCGATGCCATAGACATGGAAGGGTATGTTGTCGATGGCATAGCCGCCTTCCACGGCCTTGGCCCACAGGCCCTCGACCGAGGCCGGTGGGTAGCCGTTCTCGTCCTGTTCCAGGCGGAACAGGACCTTTTTGTACGCGCTGTTCATGCCGTACTCCGCTTCAGCTGCGCGCTGGGCGCAGCACCAGCCACAAGGCCAGGCCAATCAGCAGGCCGCCGTATAGGTGCGCCATCGACAACGGCTCATTCAGCAGCCATGCCCCCCACAATACGCCGAATACCGGGATCAGGAAGGTCACGGTGCTGGCTTTTACCGGGCCGATTTCCTCGAGCAGGCGGAAGTACAGGATGTAGGCAAAGGCGGTGCACAGCAAACCCAGCCCCAGCAACGACAACCACACCTCCCAGCCCCCCCAGCTGGCGGGTGGTTGGGTGAGTGCGCTCCAGCCGAACAGCGGGGTCAGCATGAGCGTTGCGCCGAGCATGCTGCCCAGCGCGGAAAGACGGCTGTCCAGGCCACTGATCCAGCGGCGGGCGAGGAACCCGGCAAAGCCGTAGCAGGTGGTGGCCGCCAGGCAGGCGAGGGCGCCTTGCAGCAGGGCCATGTCCAGTGCCACCGGGCCGGCGCCGCTAAGGATGCCGACGCCGAACAGGCCAAGGAAGATGCCGCAGAGTTTGGCCAGGGTCATTGGCTCGCGGAAGAACAGTACGCCGACCAGCACGCCCATCAGCGGGGTGGTGGCGTTGAAGATCGCCGAATAGCCGGCCGGCAGCACCTGGGCCGCCACCGAGTAGAAGGTGGCGGGGATGCCGGAGTTGATCATGCCCAGCACCAGGCACGCGCCGAGCTTGCCCTGGAAGTCCCAGCGCACGCGGGCGGCGGCCAGAAGCACGATCAGGCCCAGGCAGGCGATCGAAACCCGGAAGAACGCGGTCGGCACCGTGCCCAGTTCGGGGGCGATGATGCGCATGAACAGGAAACTCGCTCCCCAGACGGCGGCAAGGGTCAGCAGGCGGGCTAGGGCGATGGGGCTCACAACGGTCTCCGGAGGTAAGGCAGGGGCGCGAGTGTACGCCAGGGGGCGGGGGGATTCTTGTGCTTTCTTGCTGTGTAATTCCTCTTGGGCTGCGGGGCTCTGGGCAAGGCAGCTGCAACTACAGCTCGGGCCTTCAATGGCAGTAACCCATGAAGCCAAGGGCGGCTAAGCTCTGTACTCAATCCCAGTTCCGAGGCCCCACGCATGTCCCAGCCCTGGCCCGCTGTCGAAATCGCCCGGATGATCCTCGCCGGCTTCGACGACTACCGCGATCATTTCCAGCGCATCACCCTGGGTGCTCGCCAGCGCTTCGAGCAGGCGCGCTGGCAGGATATTCAGCAGGCCGCCGCCGCCCGCATCAATCTCTACGAAGAGAAAGTCGCCGAAGTCAATGGCTGGCTGCGCCAGGCCTTTGCCGCAGAGGTGTTGCTGGACGTGGAACAGTGGCCGCTGGTGAAAAACGCCTATATCCACCTGATTGACCCCCGCCTGGACGACGAGCTGGCAGAGACCTGGTACAACTCGCTGTTTTGCAGCCTGTTCAGCCATGACCTGATCAGCGACGGCTGCATGTTCATCCACACGACCCGGCCTTCCATGCGCGGCCGCGAGCGCGCCGCGCAAACCCGTACCTATCGGCTTGATGGCAGTCTCAGGAACTTGCTGCGCGCGGTGTTCGCCGATTACCCGTTCGACATGCCCTATGGCGACCTGGAAGGCGACCTGGCGCGGCTGGAAGAACAACTGCGCGAATGCCTGCCCGACTGGGTGTGCAAGGACCCGACGCTGGCCGTGGAGCTGTTTGTACCCGTGCTTTACCGCAACAAGGGGGCCTATCTGGTCGGCCGCCTGTACAACAGCGATGAGCAGTGGCCGTTGGTGATTCCCTTGCTGCACCGCGAGGGCCACGGCATCGAGGCCGATGCGTTGATTACCGACGAGGCCGAGGTGTCGATCATCTTTTCGTTCACCCGCTCTTACTTCATGGCCGATGTCCCGGTGCCCGCCGAGTTCGTCAATTTCCTCAAGCGTATCCTGCCGGGCAAGCACATTGCCGAGCTGTATACCTCGATCGGGTTCTACAAGCAGGGCAAGTCGGAGTTCTACCGCGCGCTGATCAACCACCTGGCCAGCAGTGATGACCGCTTTGTCATGGCGCCAGGGGTACGGGGCATGGTCATGAGCGTGTTCACCTTGCCCGGCTTCAATACGGTGTTCAAGATCATCAAGGACCGCTTCTCGCCATCGAAAACCGTGGACCGCGCCACGGTGATCGACAAGTACCGGCTGGTGAAGAGCGTCGACCGGGTGGGGCGTATGGCCGACACCCAGGAGTTTGCCGATTTTCGCTTTCCGCGCAGCAAGTTCGAGCCGGATTGCCTGGCCGAGTTGCTGGAGGTGGCACCGTCGACGGTGGCGCTGGAGGGCGACACGGTGCTGATTCGCCACTGTTGGACCGAGCGGCGCATGACGCCGTTGAACCTGTACCTGGAGCATGCCACCGAGGGCCAGGTGCTGGAGGCGCTGGAGGACTACGGCCTGGCCATCAAGCAATTGGCGGCGGCGAACATCTTCCCCGGCGACATGCTGCTGAAGAACTTCGGCGTGACCCGCCATGGCCGGGTAGTGTTCTACGACTATGACGAAATCAGCTTCCTGACCGAGGTGAATTTCCGCCACATTCCGCCACCGCGATACCCGGAGGACGAAATGTCGGGCGAGCCGTGGTACTCGATCGGGCCGCATGATGTGTTCCCCGAAGAGTTTCCGCCGTTTCTGTTTGCCGATATGGGCCAGCGGCGGTTGTTCAGCCGCTTGCATGGGGAACTGTATGACGCGGATTACTGGAAGGGGCTGCAGGCGGCGATACGTGAAGGGAAAGTGATCGATGTGTTTCCGTATCGGCGTAAAGCCCGGTGAATCAGCTCGAACAGGCCTGTCACCCCTTCAAACACTTCATCTCACTCAAATGGGTACGCACCTTGCCCAACCGTTCCTGCAGGAACCTCCGTTGCTGCGGGGTGCTTAGCTGCACCAGGTCCACCAGCAGGCTGCGTGCCTGCTGCTCGCTATTCTGATACGCCGCCCGGTACTCGGGTGTCCACAAACTCTCCTTGCGTTGCAACAAGGTCGCCAGGCGCGGTTCGAAGCTGTAGTCGTTGCGCTGGTTCATCGCCAACAGCAGTTGCTGTTGCCAGTGGGCACGGTTGGCGATCCATTCACGGTTCTGGTCACCCAGCGCTTGAGACCAGGTCTGGATGCGTTGCTTCTGTCCCGCCGTCAACTCGCCAAACCATGGTGTCAGGCGTTTTTCCATGCGTTCGCTACGGCGGGCCATCTGCTTCGGCAATGGCGTATCCACATACCGCTTCTGCCGTTCACTGATGTCTTCGCGGAAGGCTTCACGCATCTGCGCTACCTGGTTGTCGCTCATGCCGCGCAGCAGTTCGGTGGCCGAAGGGGTGATTTCCTCGGCCACCCGACCAATTGCCTCACGGACCTCGCGGGTGCTTTGCAGCAGGGCCTGGTCGGTGACCTGGTCGTCGGCGACCATGTCACGTAGCCGGTCGAGCCAGTCGAGGTAGCCGGGCAGTTGAGTCTTGCAATGCCAGGCCAGGTGCTCGCGCAACCGATCGTCCAGCAGCGCCCTTTGCTCGCGGTTCATGTCCAGGTAGTCGCTCAGCGACCACGGCACCAGGCGGTCGAGGTTGCGATAGGCCAGGTCGATGCGGCTGCAGGCGGCCAAGGCCAGGGCGAAGCCGATGGCGATAAGCAGGGCTTTGGGCAGGCGTAGCGGCATGTGCTGTTCCTTCCTCAGGCTGGCCAGAAGGTAGATGCAAGTGCGGCCTGGCGGTTCCACTGCATGAGTGGTCGGGCCATGTGGTGGCTTCAGGTGTAGAATAGCCGCCTTGTCTTGAGGATCATCGGAAATGGCTCTGCTTGGGCGTTACAACAGTTTGCAAATCGTGAAACACGTGGACTTCGGTCTGTACCTGGACGGCGGCGCCGATGGCGAAATCCTGCTGCCCGGGCGCTACATCCCGAAAAACGCCGAGACCGAGGTCGATGACTGGTTGAACGTGTTCATCTACCTGGACAGCGAAGACCAGCTGATCGCCACCACCGAGAAGCCCAAGGTGCAGGTTGGCGAGTTCGCCAGCCTGAAGGTCAAGGACATCAACGGTGCCGGTATCTTCCTGGACTGGGGCCTGTCCAAGGACCTGCTGATGCCGTACTCGGAAGAGGCACGGCCACTGAAGATCGGCGATTATTGCGTGGTGCACGTGTACCTCGACAAGCGCACCCGCCGGATCACTGCCACGTCGCGCCTGGACCGCTACCTCGATGTCACCCCGGCCGACTACAAGGTTGGCCAGCCGGTCGAGCTGCTGGTAGCCGGCGAAACGCCGATGGGCTTCAAGGCCATCATCAACAACCGCCACTGGGGCCTGATCCACAAGAACGAGGTGTTCAAGTTCTTGCGCTCGGGCATGCACGAGAAGGGCTTCATCAAGGAAGTGCGCCAGGACGGCAAGATTTCGTTGAGCCTGCAGCCGGTAGGCGCCGCCCTGGCGGACACCCTTCAAGAGCAGATCATGGCGCGCCTGGAAGCCGAAGGCGGGGTGTTGGGGGTGTGCGACAAGAGTGACCCTGCGTTGATCAGCAAGCTGTTCAACGTCAGCAAGGGCAACTTCAAGAAGGCCATTGGCGGGTTGTTCAAGCAGGGCCTGATCGTCATCCATGACGATCGCATCGAGAAAGCCTGACGGCCTTAAGCCTGTACGAAGTTGCGGAAGTCCAGCTGCTCGCCACCCGGACGGGTGTCGCGCAGCAGCGAGTCACGGTCGGCGCTGAGGGCCAGGCTGATGGTGGAGCGGCGCTTGCCAGGCTTGCGCACTTCCATTTGCTCCAGGTGAGCCTTGAGGAAATTGGTGGGCACCTTCAGGTGCTGCAGTTCATCGCTTTCTGGCGTGTGCAGCAGCAGGTTGACCCAGTCGGCCTGGCCCTTACCCAGCAGTGCCACTGGCACTTCGAACCACCACAGGTTGCGTTTGTTGTCCAGGATGGCGAACAGGGTATTGCTGCTGGTCAGCACCGGCCGGGCCAGTGCTTCGTTGCGCCGGGCGATGGCGGCGGGTTTGTCGAGTTTCATGCAGGTTCCTGCGAGTTGACGCTATGAAGGCCTGCATTGTGAGGGGTGGCACGGGGCGGGGCAAGGTTTGTGACTTGCGGTGCCTGTGCCGGCCTCTTCGCGGGCTTGGGCGGTATTCGCCTGCCGTTTTACCGTTCGGCTTCTGGCCGGGAGATCCGTTGAAACTCCTGGCCCAGGCGTTGGGTCAACCTACTGTCGACACGGTTCACGTGTCTCCATTTGCAGGAGTTTTGCCATGAGCGGTACTAAAGACAAAGCGAAAGGCTTGGCCAACGAAGCGATCGGCAACGTGAAACAGGGTGTTGGCAAGGTGACCGACAACGACAAGCTGCGGGCCGAAGGCAAGGCGCAGGAGCTTAAAGGCGAGGCGCAACAGATCAAGGGCAATGTGAAGGATGCGGTGAAGAAGCCTTGACTTGAGGCGGCCTGTGCCGGCCTCTGGCGGGTAATGCCGCGAAGAGGCCGGCACACTCTACGTAAGCAAATTCTTCAATCACGGCCGGGAGCAGCACAGCTCGGGCACGGTCTATTAGACTTGCCTGTGTAACGATCAAGCGGCGAAAGGAGACGCTATGATTTTCCCCGACCTGCGCGGCTTGCCCCTGCACCGCGTGCTGGTTCGCACCGTCAAGGAATTCCTCGACGACGAGATGTCCACCTATGCCTCAGCGCTGGCCTACCAGGCGCTGTTCTCGCTATTCCCCTTCCTGTTGTTCCTGATTGCCCTGATCGGTTTCCTGCACTTGCCGGACTTTTTCTCCTGGCTGCGTCTGCAGTCGGAACTGGTGTTGCCGCCCCAGGCGCTGGAGCAGGTGAACCCGGTGATCGACCAGTTGCAACAATCCAAGGGCGGGCTGCTGTCGGTGGGTATCGTGATCGCCCTGTGGACCGCCTCCGCCGGCGTGCGCCTGATGATGAGCGCCATGAACGCCGCTTACGATGTGCCCGAAGGGCGCCCGGTGTGGAAGCGTATCCCGCTTTCCATTTTCTACACCGTGGGCCTGGCTGGCATGCTGCTGGCGGCCGCAGCGCTGATGGTGCTGGGCCCGCAGGTGATGGAATGGATAGCCGCCCAGATCGGCATGCAGGAGTTCATCGTCACACTGTGGACCATCCTGCGCTGGCCGGTGATCATCATTCTGCTGATGGTGGCAGTGGCCCTGATCTATTACGTGATGCCTGATGTGAAACAGCAGTTTCGCTTCATCACCCCGGGCTCGGTGCTGGCGGTTGTGGTGTGGATCGTGGCCTCACTGGGCTTTGCCTACTACGTGAAGACCTTTGCCGACTACAACGCCATGTACGGCAGCATTGGTGCAATCATCGTGCTGTTGCTGTATTTCTATATTTCGGCTGCCGTGCTGCTGCTCGGCGCCGAAATGAATGCGGTGATCGAGCACATGTCAGCCGAAGGCAAGAACCCGGGCGAGAAAGAATTCAACGGGGAAAAGCCCAAGGAAACCTTGACTGTACTGGGTCACGAGCACCCGAACCCGAGCAAGCCTCATAGCGTCGAGCCGAACCCCTGATGATCCGTGACATTCTCAAGATGGGCGACGAACGCCTGCTGCGCATCGCTCCGCCAGTGCCCGAGCACATGCTTGGCAGTGCCGAGCTGCAGCAACTGATCGACGACATGTTCGAAACCATGCGTCACGTAGGCGGTGTGGGCCTGGCCGCCCCGCAGATCGGCATCGACCTGCAGTTGGTGATCTTCGGCTTCGAGCGCAGCGAGCGATACCCCGATGCCGAGGCGGTGCCGCAGACCATTCTGCTGAATCCGGTCATCACCCCGACCTCAAGCGAGATCGAGGACGGCTGGGAAGGTTGTCTGTCGGTGCCTGGCTTGCGCGGCGTGGTGCCGCGCTTCAAGCATATCTGCTACCAAGGGATCGACCCCCAGGGCAGCCCGATCAACCGCTTCGCCGATGGCTTCCATGCACGGGTGGTGCAACACGAGTGCGACCACTTGATCGGCCGGCTATACCCCTCGCGCATCCAGGACTTTGCCAGGTTCGGCTACACCGAGGTGCTGTTCCCTGGGCTTGAGGTCAGCGAGGACTGACCTCGCTGCAGGGCTACCAGGCGTTTGTTGCGCTGATAGCGAAGCAGGCGGCTGGCCAGGGCTTCTGGCAGCTGTTGGGCCAGGTCGAAACCCAGGCGCTGGTAGAACGGCGTCAGGTCGGGATGACAGAACAACCAGACGGGCCCATCAACCTGCGCCAGTGCTGCCTCGATCAACTTCGCGGCCACCCCTTGGTTGCGCCGCTGCGGGGCGACGAACAGGCCCGTCAGCCAGAATCCCTCACCCACAGCACTCAGGCTCAGCCCGGCGATGATGCCAGGGGCCCGTGCTACCCACAGTTCGGCGTCGCTTGCAGCGCGCATGCGTGAGCTGTGCTGGCGGTAGAAGTGGTCCAGCAAACGGCGTTCTGTGTCCGAAAGCGTCGAACAGGACAATTTTTCAGAAATGGTGAGCCCTACCCTGAAACGTGGCCAGAGGCTCTGGCCTGATGATTTGCGGCCACTTTGTCGCAGATTGTTGCAAAACCGGCAAGGGTGAATATCCGACTCCGGGGTTCAACTATTACTGGCCGGGAGTAGAATTTTCTTCATCCCCCCTGGCAGTACGAAGCGGGATCGGTACTTCGTGCCATCTAGACCCTAGATGACAACTTCTCCGCGCCGGATACGGCAATAGAAGTCAATCGATCAGCTTGAACGTTCTAAAGGCAAAACCACATGAAACCATTACTGATTCTTGCATTGGTCGGTATGTCCTCGTTCGCCCTCGCCGATGAGGCCAAACCCGTCTCCAGTGAGCCTGTGGCTCAGCAGTACGACTACTCGATGAACCTGGACATCAAGCGGGTGATCAACCTGTCGACCATCCCCAATGTCTGCGAAGTGGTACCTGCGACCATGACCTATGAAGACCATCAGGGCCAGGTGCACACCATCCAGTACCGGGCCATGGGTGAAGGTTGCCAGCAGGGTTGACTGGCGGTGCCCGCCACAGGGGCTGAAAACGCTGTGGCGGGCACTTGCTGGCCCTGATGCGATCTCCCAGGTGCTCCGCCAATACAGAATAATTTCCCCCGCCTGTCGAATCCTCCGCTTACCGTTCGACCATAGCTGAAGGCACGCTTCACGCCGTGCCCCACCCCCTATGATCTGTCGGAGGTACCCCCGATGAGCACCGCAGCCGAATCCGAAATCCGCCAATTGATCGAGCGCTGGATGCAAGCCGTGCGCGATCGCGACATCCCGGGCATCATCGCCCCCTACGCCGACGATATCGTCGCCTTCGATGCCATCCAGGCTCTGCAATTCAAAGGCAAGTCGGCCTACACGGCGCACTGGGAAATGTGCATGGGCATGTGCACCGGCCCCATGGTGTTCGAACTTGCCCAACTCACCGTGCACGCCGCTGGCGATCTGGCTCTGGCCCATTGGCTGAACCGCTGCGGCCCAGGCGACGACGAAAGCCAGTGCGGCTTCATGCGCGCCACGGTGGGCTATCGTCGTCAAGGCGGCCAGTGGCAGGTCATCCACGAACACTGGTCGGCGCCTTTCGACATGGAAACGCAAAAAGCCCTGTTCGATCTCAAGCCCTGAGCCGTTATCGCCAAACGCACTTTGCCAATACCCTGGAGGCGACCATGAAATACCTGTGCCTGGTCTATTGTGACGAGGGGCTGTTGCACAGCCTGCCCGACAGCCCGGCAGACGCCGAATGCATGGCCTACGCCGAAGCCATTCAGGGTTCCGGGCGCATGCTGGCGGCCGAGGCGCTGAAGTCGGTGCAGACGGCCACCACGGTGCGTATGCGTAACGGGCGCATGAGCCTGACTGACGGCCCGTTCGCCGAAACCAAGGAGCAACTGGCGGGCTTTTACCTGGTGGAGGCCCGCGACCTCAACGAAGCGCTGAATATCGCCAAGGGCATCCCCGCCGCGCGGGTCGGCAGTGTCGAGGTGCGACCAGTGCGCGAGCTGCAACCCTGACAGCCAAGGAGAACCATCAGCATGAGCCTTGCACCCATTGCCCAGGCGCAACACGAGTTGTCCATCAGCCGCCTGATCGACGCACCACCGGCCAAAGTATTTCGCGCCTGGACCGAACCCCAGTGGCTGATGCAGTGGTGGGGGCCGCACGGCATGACCACCCCGGAGTGTGAAATGCAGTTGTGGGCCGGTGGCCTGTTTCGCACCCTGATGCGCGCGCCGGATGGTAGCGAGTACCCCAACCAGGGCGTCTTTCTGGAAATTGCCGCGCCACGCCGGCTGGTGTTCACCGATGCCTTCGGCCCCGGTTGGGTGCCGTCGGACAAGGCCTTCATGACCGCCGTGATCAGCTTTGACGAGGAACAGGGCAAAACCCGCTACACCGCCCGTGCCTGGCACTGGAATGCCACCGACTGCCGTGCCCATGAAGAAATGGGCTTCCACCAAGGCTGGGGAGAAAGCCTTGACCGCCTGGTGGAGGTGGTGACCCAGCGGATGCCCGACTGATGGCCGCGATGGCCCAGGTGAGCGCCGAAGTCGAGGCCGTGTACCGGCAGGAGTCACGGCGCATACTGGCGACACTGATCCGCTTGCTGGGTGATTTTGACCTGGCCGAGGAGGCCATGCATGACGCCTTCTTCATTGCCGTCGAGCGCTGGCAACGCGACGGTATCCCCGCCAACCCGCGAGCGTGGCTGGTCTCTGTCGGGCGCTTCAAGGCCATCGACGCGCTGCGCCGGCGCGTCCGCTTCGACCGCTCCCAGGCGGACTTGAGCATGCTGCTGGATGGTCAGGCGCAGGACCCCAGTGAAGAAGAACTGCTGGCGGATGATCGCCTGCGGCTGATCTTCACCTGTTGCCATCCGGCCCTGTCGGCCGACGCTCAGGTGCCATTGACGCTTCGCGAAGTCTGCGACCTGACCACCGAGCAGATCGCCCGCGCCTTTCTGCAAAGCCCGACAACCATCGCCCAGCGGATCGTGCGTGCAAAGGCCAAGATCCGTGACGCGGGCATACCGTACCAGGTACCCGAGCACAATGAGCTGCCCGAGCGCCTGGAAAGCGTGTTGCGGGTGATCTACCTGGTGTTCAATGAGGGCTATTCGGCGTCATCGGGCGAAACACTGCTGCAGCAGGAATTGAGCGATGAAGCCATTCGCCTGGCGCGGTTGCTGGTGCAGTTGCTGCCCGACCCGGAGGCAGTCGGCCTGCTGGCGTTGATGTTGCTGCAGGCGTCCCGGCAGCGGGCGCGCATCGATGGCCAAGGCGATTTGGTGGTTCTGGAGCAGCAGGACCGTAGCTTGTGGGACCGGCAGTTCATTGCCGAGGGCTGTGCTCTGGTGCGCCAGGCCCTGCAGAGCCGTGCATTCGGGGCCTATACCGTTCAGGCGGCGATTGCTGCCGTGCATGCCGAAGCGGCGACGGCTGAAGAGACGGACTGGGGAGAGATCGTCGGGCTGTATGACGTGTTGCAGCGGTATTGGCCATCAGCGGTGGTGGCGCTGAACCGGGCGGTGGCGCTGGCGAAGCGGGATGGGCCGGAGATTGGCTTGCGGGAAGTCGAAGGGATTCTGGCGCGGGGGGAGTTGCTGGACTATCACCTGGCACATGCGGCGCGCGCCGAGTTGCATTGCCAGCTGGGACAGGTAGAAGAGGCGCGAGCGGCCTGGCAGCAGGCGCTGGCCTTGACCCGACAGGCACCTGAGCGGCGGCATATCGAGCGGCGTTTGCAGGCTATCGAATGATGTGGGGGTGCCGGCTCTTTGCGGGCCAGCCCATATCCCACAGGATGCCCGCTAAATCAACGAATTAGCGGGTTACCCAGGAGAGCAGCCTTGAAGTAGGTGCTGGCTGCATCACACCTCAGCTCGCCACAAAATTCGGCGGCGACACCAGCTCGACGGTCTGCTGCTTGCGCGGCGCCAGGATCTCGGCTTCACCCGCGACCACCAGCTCGTCGTTCTGGTTGTAGACGTTGGTGGCGATGCGCACCTTGAACTTGGGCAGTTTCTCGAGGATTTCCAGGCGCACGGTCAGGGTGTCGCCGATTTTCACCGGTTTCTGGAAGCTCATCTGCTGGCCCAGGTAGATGGTGCCAGGGCCAGGCAGGGTGCAGGCCACTGCCGCACTGATCAGCGCGCCGCTGAACATGCCATGGGCAATACGTTCGCGGAACATGCTCTTGGCGGCGAACTCGGCATCCAGGTGAACCGGGTTGTGGTCACCGGACATCGCAGCGAACAGTTGGATGTCGCGTTCTTCAACGGACTTCTTGTACTCGGCCTTCTGGCCGACTTCGAGGGCTTCGTAAGGCGTGTTGGTGACCTGGGACATCGATGCTTCCTTAAGCGTTGGGCGAGGGCGGCTATCATTCACTGCGCGCAGGGCGGCCAAGGGCCAGCGCCTGTTCAAGCCAGCCGAGAATATCGGCGATGACCTCGCCACGGTTGGTTTCGTTGAGTACTTCATGCCGCGCCTCAGGATAGACGCGCAGCTGTACATGTCGGTTGCCGGTCGCGCGCAGGGCGTCGGCCAGATGGGTGAGACGCTTGCCGGCACTGACCGGATCACATTCACCGCCGATCACCAGCATCGGCAGGTTGGGATCGATCTGCGCGAGGTTACCCGGCTGACTGATCTGCGCCAAGCCTTGCAGCAGGTCGAGCCACAACTGGTTGGTGCAGCGAAAGCCGCACAACGGGTCATTCACGTACTGATCGACCTCGCCCGGGTCGCGGCTGAGCCAGTCGAAGGCTGTGCGGTTGGGCTTGAAGGCGTTGTTGAACGAACCGAAGGACAACCATTCGATCAGTGCACTCTTGCCCAGTGGCCCCTGGCGCCAGGACTCCAGCCGGGCAATCAGCCGCGCAAAGCGGTACAGCACGGCCGGTTGGTAGTTGGAACCGCTGAGGATCGCCCCGTGCAGGCTGCCACTGTGATGCAGCAGGTAAGCCTGGGCGATGTAGCTGCCCATGCTGTGGCCGAACAGGAACAGCGGCGTACACGGGAACTGCTGGCCGATGTGCTGGGCCACACACCCCAGGTCATTGACCACGGCATTCCAGCCATGATGGCGGGCGAACAGGCCGAGGTTGCCCAGTTCGGCAGTGCGCCCGTGGCCACGCTGATCGGCAGCGAACAGGGCAAAGCCGGCCTCGCTCAGAGCCTGGCCCAGGCGCTGGTAGCGCCCGGCATGCTCGGCCATGCCATGGGCCAGCAGCACCACGGCCTTTACCGGTGTGGCCGGCAGCCATTGGTGTACGTACAGGCTGCAGTGCTCACTGGCGGGCAGCCAGAAGGCGTCGTGAGGCATGGCGGGTCCTTGTGCGCGCGGTTACCCGAACAGTGTATGCACAACCGGCCGGATTGCAGGAGGGGCACAAATAAGATTCACAATGTTAATGGCGGCACTTGGCGTATATGCCACCTTGGGTTTACCTGCTAACGTCGAATCAACGCCTTTTCGCCGGCAGGCGGTCAGGTAAAGGACTAAAGGACGCAGTGCAGGTCCAGGCAGAGGAACAATAATAAATGCAAGCCGACTTCTGGAATGACAAGCGCCCGGCAGGCGTGCCTTCCACCATCGACATCAATGCCTACGCCTCGGTCGTTGAGGTGTTCGAGCGCTCCTGCAAGCGCTTTGCCGACCGCCCGGCGTTCAGCAACCTGGGCGTGACCCTCAGCTACGCGGAACTGGAGCGCCATTCGGCAGCCTTCGCTGCCTGGTTGCAGCAGCACACCGACCTCAAACCGGGTGAGCGCATCGCCGTGCAGATGCCCAATGTGCTGCAGTACCCCATCGCCGTATTCGGTGCCATGCGCGCCGGGCTGATCGTGGTCAATACCAACCCGCTGTACACCGAGCGCGAGATGCGCCACCAGTTCAAGGACAGTGGCGCGCGTGCGCTGGTGTACCTGAACATGTTCGGCAAGCGCGTGCAGGAGGTGCTGCCCGATACCGGTATCGAGTACCTGATCGAGGCAAAGATGGGCGACCTGCTGCCAGCCGCCAAGGGCTGGCTGGTCAACACCGTGGTCGACAAGTTGAAGAAGATGGTGCCGGCCTACCGGTTGCCTCAGGCGGTGCCGTTCAAGCAGGTGCTGCGCGAGGGCCGCGGGCTGTCGCCCAAACCGGTGTCGCTGAACCTCGATGACATCGCTGTGCTGCAGTACACCGGCGGTACCACCGGCCTGGCCAAGGGCGCCATGCTCACCCATGGCAACCTGGTGGCCAACATGCTGCAGGTGCTGGCCTGCTTCTCGCAGCACGGCCCCGATGGGCAGAAGCTGCTGAAGGACGGCCAGGAGGTGATGATCGCGCCGCTGCCGCTGTACCACATCTATGCCTTCACCGCGAATTGCATGTGCATGATGGTCACCGGCAACCATAACGTGCTGATTACCAACCCGCGGGATATTCCCGGCTTCATCAAGGAGCTGGGCAAGTGGCGTTTCTCTGCCTTGCTGGGCCTCAATACCCTGTTTGTCGCACTGATGGACCACCCGGGCTTCCGCCAGCTGGACTTCTCGGCGCTGAAGGTCACCAACTCTGGTGGCACAGCGCTGGTCAAGGCCACCGCCGAGCGCTGGGAAGACCTTACCGGGTGCCGCATCGTAGAAGGCTATGGCCTGACAGAGACCTCGCCGGTGGCCAGCACCAACCCCTACGGTCAGCTGGCGCGTCTGGGTACCGTGGGCATCCCCGTGGCGGGTACTGCGTTCAAGGTCATCGATGATGATGGCAACGAACTGCCGCTGGGCGAGCGGGGCGAGCTTTGCATCAAAGGCCCGCAGGTCATGAAGGGTTACTGGCAGCAACCCGAGGCAACGGCCCAGGCACTGGATGCAGAAGGCTGGTTCAAGACCGGTGATATCGCGGTGATCGACCCGGACGGCTTCACCCGCATTGTCGACCGCAAGAAGGACATGATCATCGTCTCGGGCTTCAATGTGTACCCCAACGAAATCGAGGATGTGGTGATGGGGCATCCCAAGGTCGCCAATTGTGCGGCTATCGGCGTGCCGGACGAGCGTTCCGGCGAGGCGGTCAAGCTGTTCGTGGTGCCGCGCGAGGGGGGGCTGAGCGTTGATGAGCTGAAGGCCTACTGCAAGGCCAACTTCACTGGCTACAAAGTACCCAAGCACATCGTGCTGCGCGAATCGTTGCCCATGACGCCGGTGGGCAAGATTTTGCGGCGGGAGTTGCGCGATATAGCGTGATACCGGGATGGCGTCTTCGCGGGTAAACCCGCTCCTGCACCGCTCAATGTAGGAGCGGGTTTACCCGCGAATGCCTCTAAACCGCTCTAAAAGGCTGTATACAGCCTTAATCTGCGACATTTTGGATAATTACTCTAAAAATGACCTGTATTGTTCATTGAGTCATTTTTGTGACCGTAAGGCCTGTTTTGGCCTCTAGGCGACCCCAGGCAAAGCTGTTACTCTCGGCCCGCTTCCAGATGATCCGGTTTGCAACGAACCGTCATCTCATATCAATAATAAGCGCATCGACGCGTGAATCGAACTTCGCTGTTGCTGAAGGAGTGGGCTTCCATGATCGAAAATTTTTGGAAGGATAAGTACCCAGCCGGGATTACGGCGGAAATCAATCCTGACGAATTCCCCAATATCCAGGCAGTACTCAAGCAATCCTGCCAACGCTTTGCCGACAAACCGGCCTTTAGCAACCTGGGCAAGACTATCACTTATGGCGAGTTGTATGCGTTGTCGGGGGCGTTTGCCGCCTGGCTGCAGCAGCATACCGACCTCAAGCCGGGTGACCGCATTGCCGTGCAACTGCCCAATGTCCTGCAATACCCGGTCGCGGTCTTCGGTGCCATGCGTGCCGGGCTGATCGTGGTCAATACCAACCCGCTGTACACCGCGCGGGAGATGGAACACCAGTTCAACGACTCGGGTGCCAAGGCCTTGGTGTGTCTGGCCAACATGGCCCACCTGGCCGAAAAAGTGGTGCCCAAAACCCAGGTCAGGCACGTTATCGTCACCGAAGTGGCCGACCTGCTGCCACCACTCAAGCGCCTGCTGATCAACAGCGTGATCAAGTACGTGAAGAAGATGGTGCCGGCCTACAACCTGCCGCAGGCCGTGCGTTTCAATGACGCCCTGGCGCTGGGCAAGGGCCAGCCAGTGACCGAAGCCAACCCGCAGGCCAACGACGTGGCGGTGCTGCAGTACACCGGCGGTACCACCGGCGTGGCCAAAGGCGCCATGCTGACCCACCGCAACCTGGTGGCCAACATGCTGCAGTGCCGCGCACTGATGGGCGCCAACTTGCACGAAGGCTGCGAAATCCTCATCACCCCCCTGCCGCTGTACCACATCTATGCGTTTACCTTCCATTGCATGGCGATGATGCTGATCGGCAACCACAACGTGCTGATCAGCAACCCGCGAGACTTGCCGGCGATGGTCAAGGAACTGGGCAAGTGGAAGTTCAGCGGCTTTGTGGGCCTCAACACCCTGTTCGTTGCCCTGTGCAACAACGAGGCGTTCCGAGCCCTGGATTTCTCGGCGCTGAAAATCACCCTGTCGGGCGGTATGGCCTTGCAGCTAAGCGTGGCCGAGCGCTGGAAGGCCGTTACCGGTTGCGCCATCTGCGAAGGCTACGGCATGACCGAAACCAGCCCGGTGGCGGCGGTGAACCCGTCGGAAGCGAACCAGGTGGGCACCATCGGTATTCCGGTGCCGTCGACCCTGTGCAAGGTCATCGACGATGCCGGCAATGAGTTGCCGCTTGGCGAAGTGGGCGAGCTGTGTGTCAAGGGCCCGCAGGTGATGAAGGGCTACTGGCAGCGTGAAGACGCCACGGCCGAGATTCTCGACAGCGAAGGCTGGCTGAAGACCGGCGACATCGCCGTGATCCAGGCGGACGGCTACATGCGCATCGTCGACCGCAAGAAAGACATGATCCTGGTCTCGGGCTTCAACGTGTACCCCAACGAGCTGGAAGACGTGTTGGCGGCCTTGCCGGGCGTGCTGCAGTGCGCAGCCATCGGTGTGCCGGACGAGAAGTCGGGTGAAGTGATCAAGGTCTTCATCGTGGTCAAGCCGGGCATGACCGTGACCAAGGAGCAGGTGATGGAGCACATGCGTGCCAACGTTACCGGCTACAAGGTACCGCGCCACATCGAGTTCCGCGATTCGCTGCCGACCACCAACGTGGGCAAGATCCTGCGCCGCGAACTGCGTGATGAAGAGCTCAAGAAGCAAGGCTTGAAGAAGATCGCCTGACCACAAGCCTGCACGCTCAGTGTGGGGGCGGCCTCGTGTCGCGAAAAGGGCCGCGACGCGGCCCTGGCATTTCGGCTGTGATGCAACGATGGCTGGGGGCGCTTTGCGCCCCTTTCGCGACACAAGGCCCCACAATAAGATGCGGCGCCGTCTTCAGACATTGTGAGCCCCTGTAGGCGCGGGTTTACCCGCGAATACGGTAGTGGCGACAACGGTGAACGGCGGGTGGAAATCGGTCAGCAGGGCCGGCCCTTTCGCGGGTAAACCCGCGCCTACATCCGCGCAACTCAGCGCAGCTTCTCGAGCATCTGGTAATACCACATCCCCGCCGCCAGCAGCGGGTTCCCCAGCAAGTCCCCCATCGGCACCCGCACATGCTTGCACTGGGCGAAGGTGTCGAACTTCTCCAGCGTCCCGGTCAACGCTTCGGCCATGATCTCGCCCATGATGTGGCTGGTGGCAATGCCGTGCCCCGAGTAACCCTGGCAGTACCACACGTTGTCCGACAGCTTGCCCAGCTGCGGGATGCGGTTGACCACGATGCCCATGGCGCAGCTCCACTGGAACTCGATCGGCACCCCCTTCAATGCCGGGAAGGTGCGTTCGATGCAGGGGCGCAATTCGCCTTCGATGTCGCGTGAATCCTTGCCCGAGTAGTTGGCGCCGCCGCCGAACAGCAGGCGCTTGTCGGCCGTCAGGCGGTAGTAGTCGAGGACGAAGCGGCAGTCGTACACCGCCAGGTCCTGCGGGTTGATCTGCTCGGCCAGCTCACCCAGCGGCGCGGTGGTGACGATACCGCCCATGGCTGGGAAGATCTTGCCCTTGAGCTGGCGCTTTTCGAGCTTGTGATACACATCGCCGGCCAACATCACCTGGCGTGCCTCCACCCGACCGTGGGCGGTAAGCACCGCCGGGCGCGGGCCATGGACGATGTCCAGCACTTCGGAATTTTCGAATATCAGTGCACCCAGGCCATGCGCGGCACGGGCTTCGCCCAGGCACAGGTTGAGTGGGTGCAGGTGCAGGTTGCGCAGGTTCTTCAACGCACCCAGATAAAGCGGGCTTTGCAGATGCTCGGCCACTGCAGCGCGATCGAGCAATTGCACCTGATCGCCCATGCCACGGCGCCGCGCTTCGGCCTCGAACGCACGCAGTTCGTTCATGTGCGAAGGTTTCATCGCGGCATGCAAATGGCCACGCTTGAGGTCGCAATCGATGCCATAGCGCGCCACGCGCTGCTCGATCACCTGGTGCCCGCGCCAGCGCAAGTGCCAGATGAAATCGTCCACTTCGGCGCCCAGGTGGTTGCGCATCTGCGAGCGCATGGCCTCGTCGCCCGACAGGCTGCCGGTGACCTGGCCGCCGTTGCGACCGCTGGCGCCCCAGCCGATACGGTTGGTTTCGACGATGGCGACCTTCAGGCCGCGCTCGGCCAGTTCAACCGCCGTGGCCACGCCCGTAAAGCCACCGCCGATGATCGCCACATCCACTTGCACCGTGCCTTTGAGTTGCGGGTACTCGCTGTGGTCGTTGAGGGTGGCGCTGTAATAGGACGGCGCGCGCTGCGCCGGGCCGTTGTTCAATGCTGCGTTCATGGGTGTTCCTTGTTTTGTAGGGGCTCAGGCCTGGTGCAGGTACCAGCGCCAGTCCTGTTCGCTGACTTCAGCCATGAACTGGCGGTACTCGGCGCGCTTGACCTTCAGGTACACGCCAAGGAAGTCTTCGCCCAATGCTTCACGGGCCCAATCGGAATGTTGCAGGGCGTCGAGGGCGGTCAGCCAGTCAGTGGGCAGGTGTTCGGTGGCCTGGGCATAGCCGTTGCCTTCAACGGGCGCACCTGGGTCAAGCTGTTCGCGGATGCCCCAGTGGCTGGCAGCAAGGATCGCCGCTGCAGCCAGGTAAGGGTTGGCATCCGCGCCACAGATGCGGTGCTCCACATGCCGGCTGTTGGCCGGGCCACCTGGCACGCGCAGGCTCACGGTGCGGTTGTCCACGCCCCAGGTTGGCGCCAGGGGTGCATAGCTGTTGGCCTGGAAACGTCGGTACGAGTTGGCGTTGGGGCAGAACAGCAGCAGCGAGTCGCGCAGGTGGCGCAGCATGCCGGCCACGGCCTGGCGCAGCAGCGGGGTGCCGGCCTTGTCTTCGCTGGCGAACAGGTTGTTGCCGGCGCTGTCGGCCAGGCTCAGGTGCATGTGCATGCCGGTGCCGGCCAGTTGGGCAAATGGCTTGGCCATGAAGCAGGCCTGCATGCCGTGGGCATGGGCCACACCTTTTACCAGGCGCTTGTAGCGCACCGCCTGGTCCATCGCCTGCAGCGCATCGCCATGCTCCAGGGTGATTTCCACCTGGCCCGGGGCGTACTCGGAAATGGCCGTGCGCGCCGGGATGCCTTGGGCCTTGCAGGCAGCGTACAGGTCGGCGAGGAACGGTTCGATCTGCTCCAGTTCGCGCAGGCCATAGACCTGGGTGCTGCGGGGGCGGCCGCCATCGTTGTCCAGTGCCGGTTGTGGGCGGCCCTGGGCATCACGCTGCTGGTCAAGCAGGTAGAACTCCAGCTCGCAGGCCATCACCGGGTGATAACCATCGGCCTTCAACGCTTCGATGGTGTGCAGCAGCACATGGCGTGGGTCCGCGATGCTGGCCGGCAGCCCCTCGCTGGGGTGCATGCTCACCTGCACTGCGGCGGTGGGCACCCGGCGCCAGGGCAGGCGCACCAGGCTGCCGTCAAGCGGGTAGGCACGGCAGTCGATGTCGCCGACGTCCCACACCAGGCCGGAGTTTTCCACGTCGTCGCCATTGAGGGTCAGGCCAAGGATGGTGCTGGGCAGTGGCCGGCCAGTCTGGTACACGGCCAGCAGTTCCTCGCGGTGCAACAGCTTGCCGCGTGGCACACCGTTGGCGTCGAGGATGAACAGTTCGAACAGCTCGATATCGGGGTTGTCGGCCAGAAAACGGGTAGCCTGCTCTACAGGGGCAAAGTGCATGATCAATTCGCTCATAGGCGCGCAGGGCCGCCGCGCAAGCAGGCGGCCCAGTTGAGTCAAACGGCCAGACGCTGGCCGGGTTTGGTCACAATGGCGTGAGCGAGGTGTCCGGTGGGCGCGCGTGACGGCAGTGCCACAAGGCCCAGAAGGCGAGGATGATGTGGACCAGCGGATTTTCCCCGGCACGGCTCCGGGCCTTCGGTAGCGAAGGGCGGGACGACGGTGGGGCGATAGGCTGGGCGGGAGTCATGCCTTTGATACTCACATGCGGCGTAAGGTTGATTAAAGCAGTGAATGGCAACCTTTACATCGCACTTGGCTAAACAATCGTGTTGAAAGCATCACGGTCAATGTGGGAGCGGGCTTGCGTCGCGAAAGGGCCGCGTAGCGGGCCCCGACCATCAGCGACCATTCAGAAGTTGCTGGGGCCGCTTTGCAGCCCTATCGCGACACAAGGCCGCGCCCACAGGGAGCGTGCAAGCAGCAGAGAATCCGCAAATCTGCGACAATCGCCCGACTTTCCGAATGCCGATCATGAAAAAGCAGGCTCACCTGCATCACTAAAAAGCCCCATGACTGACCACGCCATCGACAAACTGCTGCAAAACCTCGACCACGCCATGATTGCCGACCGCCATCGCCTGCGCCGGCAACTGCACGAACTGCGCAAGCGCCCCGACGAGGCGAAGCTGGCGCAGTGGGTGGAGAAGGTCCAGGCCTCCTGCGCTCAGGTCACCGCGCGTCAGCAGAGCGTGCCGACCGTACGCTACGACGACAACCTGCCCATCGCCGCCAAGCGTGACGAAATCAAGAAGGCCTTGGCCGAAAACCAGGTATTGGTGATCGCCGGCGAAACCGGCTCTGGCAAGACGACCCAGTTGCCGAAAATCTGCCTGGAGCTTGGCCGTGGCAGCCATGGGTTGATCGCCCATACCCAGCCACGCAGGATCGCAGCGCGTAGCGTGGCCGCGCGAGTCGCCGAAGAGCTGGGCACGCCCTTGGGCGCGCTGGTCGGCTACCAGGTGCGTTTCGAAGACCAGAGCGATTCCAACACCTTGGTCAAGCTGATGACCGACGGCATCCTCCTGGCCGAAACCCAGCATGACCGCTTCCTTGAACGCTATGACACGATCATCGTCGACGAAGCGCACGAGCGCAGCCTGAACATCGACTTCCTGCTCGGCTACCTGAAAACGTTGCTGCATCGCCGACCGGACCTGAAACTGATCATCACCTCGGCCACCATCGACCTGGAGCGCTTCTCCAGGCACTTCGACGGTGCGCCGATCATCGAGGTGTCCGGGCGCACCTTCCCGGTGGACACCTGGTACCGCCCGCTGACCAGCGAGCAGGACGAAGAGGGCAACCAGATCGAGGATGACCTCACTGTCGATCAGGCCATCCTTGCCACCCTCGACGAGCTGGCGCACCACGAACGCAGCGAAGGCAAGGGCCCGGGCGATGTGCTGATCTTCTTGCCGGGCGAGCGGGAAATCCGTGATGCCGCCGAGATTCTGCGCAAGGCGCAACTGCGCCATACCGAGATTTTGCCGCTGTACGCGCGCCTGTCGCCGGCCGAGCAGCAGCGTATCTTCCAACCGCACACCGGGCGCCGGGTGGTGCTGGCCACCAACGTCGCCGAAACCTCGCTGACCGTGCCTGGCATCCGCTATGTGATCGACACCGGTACCGCGCGCATCAGCCGCTACAGCTACCGCGCCAAGGTCCAGCGCCTGCCGATCGAGGCGGTGTCACAGGCCAGTGCCAACCAGCGTAAAGGCCGTTGCGGCCGGGTCGAGCCGGGCATTTGCGTGCGTCTCTACAGCGAAGAGGACTTCAACAGCCGGCCAGCGTTTACCGACCCGGAGATTCTGCGCACCAACCTGGCGGCGGTGATCCTGCAGATGTTGCACCTGCGCCTGGGCGCAATCGATGCTTTCCCGTTCATCGAGCCGCCGGATGGCAAAGCCATCAGCGACGGCTTCAACCTGTTGCAGGAGCTTTCGGCGGTTAACCGCGAGAACCAGCTGACGCCAATTGGCCGCCAGCTGGCGCGCTTGCCGATCGACCCGCGGCTGGGCCGCATGCTGCTTGAAGGCGCGCGCCTGGGCAGCCTGCAGGAAGTGCTGATTGTCACCAGTGCGCTGTCGGTGCAGGACCCGCGTGAACGCCCTCCAGAACGCCAGCAGGCCGCCGACCAGGCGCACGCACAGTGGAAGGACGTGGACTCGGACTTCGCTGCGCTGGTCAACCTGTGGCGCGGCTTCGAGGAACAACGCCAGGCGCTGACTGCCAACCCGCTGCGCAACTGGTGCCGCAAGCAGTTCCTGAACTACTTGCGGCTGCGCGAGTGGCGCGATGCTCATCGTCAGTTGGCGCTGATTTGCCGTGACCTGCAGTTGACGGTGAACAAGGAACCGACCGATTACCAGAAGATGCACAAGGCAATCCTCAGCGGGCTGCTCAGCCAGATCGGCCAGAAGACCGAAGAGGGCGACTACCAGGGCGCCCGCCAGCGGCGCTTCTGGGTGCATCCATCGTCGGGCCTGGGGCGTAAGCGCCCGCAGTGGGTCATGGCTGCCGAGCTGGTCGAAACCACCAAGCTGTATGCGCGCATGGTGGCCAAGATCGAGCCGGACTGGATCGAGCCGCTGGCCGGCCACCTGATCAAGAAAAACCATTTCGAGCCGCACTGGGAGAAGAAGCGCGGGCAGGTGGTGGCCTACGAGCAGATCACGCTCTACGGGCTGATCCTGGTCGGCCGTCGGCCGGTGCACTACGGCCCGATCGACCCGGCGACCTCGCGCGAGCTGTTCATCCGTGAAGGCCTGGTGGGTGGCGAAATCCAGTCGCGGGCCAAGTGCCTGGCGGCCAACAAACGCCTGCTTGAAGCGCTGGACGAGCTGGAAGCCAAGGCTCGCCGGCGTGACATTCTGGCTGACGAAGAAACGCTGTACGCTTTCTACGAAGCGCGCCTGCCGGCGGAAATCCACCAGACGGCGACCTTCGACAGTTGGTACCGCATGGGCAGCCAGAAGGACGCCAACCTGCTGATCATGCGCGAGGAGGACGTGCTGGCCCGCGAGGCCAGCGAAGTGACCGCCGCACAGTACCCCGACAGTATGCAGGTGGGCGATTTGCGCCTGCCGCTGAGCTACCACTTCGAGCCCGGCCACCCCCGCGATGGTGTGACGGTGCGGGTGCCGGCGCCGCTGTTGCCGAGCCTGCCGGGCGAGCGCCTGGAGTGGCTGGTGCCGGGCCTGCTGGAGGCCAAGTGCGTGGCGCTGGTGCGCAACCTGCCCAAGGCCCTGCGCAAGAACTTTGTCCCGGTACCTGACTTTGTCAAGGCTTCGCTGGCGCGCATGACCTTCGGCCAAGGGGCGCTCCCGCAGGCCCTGGGCCAGGAGCTGCTGCGCATGACCGGTGCACGTGTGTCGGATGAGGCCTGGGACGAGTCGGTCAACCAGGTCGAAGGCCACCTGCGCATGAACATCGAAGTGGTCGATGGCCAGGGCAAGTTCCTTGGCGAAGGCCGCGACCTGGCGGAACTGACCGCGCGCTTTGCTGCCGCCAGCCAGGCTGCCCTGGCCGTGCCGCGTGACGCCAAGAGTGAGCAGCCGGTGCAGGCCAAGGCCTTCAGCGAAGTGAAGCAGACCGCCCAGCAGAAGATCGCCGGCCTGTCGATGACCGTGTACCCGGCGCTGGTGGAAGACAACGGCACTGTGCGTGAAGGGCGTTTCTCGACCCAGGCCGAAGCCGAGTTTCAGCACCGCCGCGCCTTGCAACGGCTGTTGCTGCAGCAACTGGCCGAGCCGGCCAAGTTCCTGCGCGGCAAGCTGCCGGGGCTGACCGAGCTGGGCCTGCTGTACCGTGAAATGGGGCGGGTCGAGGCGCTGGTCGAAGACATTCTGCTGGCCAGCCTGGACAGTTGCATCCTTGAAGGCGAACAACCGTTGCCACGTGATGGTGCGGCCTTGGCCGCGCTGGCTGAACGCAAGCGCGGCAGCTGGGCCGAGCATGCCGAGCGCCTGGCAAGGCAGACCCTGGAAGTGCTGAAGCTGTGGCATGGGCTGCAGAAGCGCTTCAAGGGCAAGATCGACCTGAGCCAAGCGGTGGCACTGAACGACATCAAGCAGCAGCTAGCCAACCTGGTGTACCCGGGCTTCGTACGCGAAACGCCTGGGGTGTGGTTCAAGGAGTTGCCGCGTTACCTCAAGGCGGTTGAGTTGCGCCTCGAGAAACTCGGCTCGCAAGTACAGAAGGACCGGGTGTGGAGCGGCGAGCTGGCCAATTTGTGGGCGCAGTACAAGGCCCGTGCCGACAAGCATGCCCAGGAAGGCAAGCGCGATGAGCAACTGACTGTGTACCGTTGGTGGCTGGAAGAATATCGCGTGTCGCTGTTTGCCCAGCAGTTGGGGACCAAGGTGCCGATTTCTGACAAGCGATTGAGCAAACAATGGAGTCAGGTGGAAGGCTAACCTCCATTATTTGTGGCAAACTTTGGGGCGTTTGGGGCCGCTTTGCGGCCCTTGGCGGATAAGCCCGCCGCGCGGGGGTAAACGTAGGCCCCTGAATTGGCACTAAAGTGCCATTAACCTGTCATGTTTCCAGCCAGCGCCCTGTGGCGGTGGCCTTTGACCAGAGGAACGACCGTGCATAACGTCGTGATCAGCGGCACCGGCCTGTACACCCCGGCCCAGAGCATTTCCAACGAAGAGCTGGTGGCTTCCTTCAACGCCTGGTCGCAGCAGTTCAACCAGGACAACGCTGCCGCCATCGAGCGCGGTGAAGTCGAGGCGGCGCCGCTCTCCGACGCGGCGTTTATCGAAAAGGCCTCGGGCATCAAGAGCCGCTTTGTCATGGACAAGGCCGGTATCCTCGACCCGCAGCGCATGAAGCCGCGCTTGCCCGAGCGCAGCAACGATGAACCGTCGGTGCTGTGTGAAATGGCCGTGGCCGCTGCCCGCCAGGCCCTGGAGCGCGCAGGCCGAACGGCGGCCGATGTCGACGGGGTGATCGTCGCCTGCTCCAACTTGCAGCGCCCGTACCCGGCCATCGCCATCGAAGTGCAACAGGCACTGGGTGTCCAGGGCTTTGCCTTCGACATGAACGTGGCCTGCTCGTCGGCCACCTTCGGTATCCAGACCGCCGCCAACAGCGTAGCGCTGGGCCAGGCGCGGGCGGTGCTGATGGTCAACCCCGAAGTGTGCACCGGCCACCTCAACTTCCGTGACCGCGACAGCCATTTCATTTTCGGCGATGCCGCCACCGCCGTGTTGCTGGAGCGTGCCGACCAGGCCACTTCGGCGCACCAGTTCGACATCGTCAGCAGCAAGCTCTGGACTGAGTTCTCCAACAACATCCGCAACAACTTCGGCTTCCTCAACCGTGCGGCGGAAGAGGGTGAAGGCGCTGCGGACAAGCTGTTCATCCAGGAAGGCCGCAAGGTGTTCCGCGAGGTGTGCCCGAAGGTGGCCGAGCTGATCGGGGAGCACCTGCAGGAGAATGGGCTGCAACCGGGCGACGTGAAGCGCTTCTGGCTGCACCAGGCCAACCTCAGCATGAACCAGCTGATCGTCAAGAAGCTGTTGGGGCGTGAAGTGGCCGAGGAAGAAGCACCGGTGATTCTGGACCGTTACGCCAATACCAGCTCGGCGGGGTCGGTGATTGCCTTCCACCTGTACCAGGATGACCTGGCCAAAGGCTCGTTGGGCGTGTTGAGCTCGTTTGGTGCGGGGTATTCGATTGGTAGTGTGATTCTGCGCAAGCGCTGATTCATCAGGCGCCTGTTACGGCCTCTTCGCGGGCTTGCCCGCTCCCACAGGTACAGCACAGTTCTCAAGGTCTGTGGTGATTCTGTGGGAGCGGGCAAGCCCGCGAAGGGGCCGGCGCATTTCACACAGGCAAAAAGAAGCGGGAAACGCCGGATGGGGTCGGCGTTTCCCGCTTCAAGTGAAGCAGAGCAGGGTGTTGCTTAGAACTTGGCTTCCAGGTCTACCTGCAGGGTGTCGACGTCAGCATTGCTGTTCGGCAGCTGCGACAGGTCGGTCTTGGCCATCAGGTAGGCAGCACCCAGGGAGAAGTTCTTGTCGATTTCGTAACCGACCTTGAACTTATGACCGCGCGAACCGGTGTAGCCGTTGCCGAAGTCCGAATCGGTGAACAGGCTGACTACCGCGTTACGCTGCACATCGCGGTAGTTGTAGTCCAGGCTCCAGGCACCCATTTTGGTTTTCAGGCCAGCCAGCCAGGCCTGATCTTCGCCGTCGGTGCTGTCGGTGTTCTTCACGTACTGGCCATAGGCCGACAACGGAATGGCCAAGCCAGTGAAGTCGATCTGGCCAAAGCCTTCCACCAGATTGAACTCGTTGGTGGTGTTGCCGAACGACTGCAGGATGGCGGCTTCCTTGTCGTTGTCGTAACCATAGATGCTGGCACCCACGGTGAGCTTGAGCACGTCGGCCGGCGCGAACTTGGCGCCCAACTGGCCGTGGTAGACCTGCGCATCGTGCTTGTACTGGACGCCGTCACCATCGACGTTGTCCTTCAAGGTGTACTGACCGGCGCTGGCAAACACTTCGGCCCCGCCCAGGTCAGCCTTGTAAGTGGCCGCCACACCTTCCGGGTTGATGTCGCTATCCCAGATGATGTCGCCCATGCTCACCCAAGGCTGTTGCATCTTGCCGCCAATCAGGTGCAGGTTAGGGACTGCAGTCGGGTGCCAGTCGAGGTAGGCCAGGTCGACCCACAGCGACTTCTTGTCGAAGTAGTTGTCGAAGCTCTGGTTGGTCGAACGTCGGTCAGCGCTGCTGCCAGTGGCGATACGAACCCCAGCGTCAACCTGCGGGTTGATCTCGCTGTAGAAGCCGACACGGGCACGTACTCGCTGGCGGTCCTGGTTGCCGCTGCTGCTGTTCGGATCGTCGACGTTGACGTCTTCGTAACGCAGGCGCACGTCACCCTTGATCTGGGTCTTGGCGGCCCATGCCACTTTTTGTTCAAAGGAGCTCATACGTTCGGACTGAGCTTTCTGGTCGGCCTTTTCCTTGGTTTCTTTTGCCAGGTCGCCCTGCAGTTCGTTGTACTGCGCCTGGTTGATCGAGCCATTGGCGCGGAGCATTTCGAGCAGCTTGGCGTCGACAGCAGCACTGGCCGGGGCACTCAGGGCCAGCATCATGCCGGTGAGGCTTACTCCGGTAAGTGTGGAAACAAGACGCATAAGGTTCTCCCTACTGAAAAAAATGGGGGAGGCTCAAGCGCCTGCCCCTGCGTTGGCATGTCTTCGGAAAGGGCCTGAATAGACAGGTTCTAGGGTTCCGGAAAACAGGCGCAAGTATTGCGGGGGCCAATGACAGATTAATGTCTGATTAGTGGCACTGTTGTTAAGTAATTGAGTATTAAAGGACCCACCCGGCGTTCGTCATTTGAGCGACGGGCCTTCCTTGGGGATACTGACGGTCTTCAGACAGCGAGCCAAAAACGTGACCAGCCTGTACAGCCTTGCCCACCTGCGTGATCTGCCGACGGCCACCTGGGATGCCCTTGTGCCAGCCGGCCAACCCTTCCTGCGCCATGCTTTTCTCAGTGCAATGGAGGACAGCGGCAGCGTGGCGCGCAACACTGGCTGGGCCGCCGAGCACCTGGTGCTGGAGCGAGGCGGGCAGGTGCGGGCGCTGTTGCCCGCGTACCGCAAATGGCACTCGTTTGGCGAGTATGTGTTCGATCATGGTTGGGCCGATGCGTGTGAGCGGGCCGGTATCGCCTACTACCCAAAACTGCTTGGCGCTGTGCCGTTCAGTCCGGTCAGCGGCCCACGGCTGCTGGCGGCCGATCCGGCTGACGGCTTGTTGATGCTGCAGGCCCTGCCGGAGTATCTGGGCAAGGGTGGGCTGTCCGGAGCGCACATCAACTTCACCGACCCGGCGCTGGACGCGCAGTTGGCGGGCCTGCCTGGGTGGATGGAACGCCTGGGTTGCCAGTTTCACTGGCAAAACCGGGGGTATCGCGACTTCCAGGACTTTCTCGACAGCCTCAGCTCGCGCAAGCGCAAGCAGATGCGCAAGGAGCGCGAGCAGGTGGCGGGGCAGGGTATCGACTTCCGCTGGTACCGCGGTGATGAACTGGACGAGGCACAGTGGGATTTCGTCTTTCTGTGCTATGCCAACACCTATGCGGTGCGCCGTCGTGCCCCCTACCTGACGCGCGAATTTTTCAGTCTGCTGGCCGAGCGGATGCCCGAGGCGGTGCGCGTGGTGATGGCCCGCCAGGGTGGGCGTGATGTGGCCATGGCCTTGAGCCTGGTGGGCGGCGACAGCCTGTTTGGCCGCTACTGGGGCTGCCTGGATGAGTTCGACCGGCTGCATTTCGAGACGTGTTTCTACCAGGGCATGGACTTTGCCATTGCCGAGGGTTACCAGCGTTTCGATGCCGGGGCACAGGGCGAGCACAAATTGATACGCGGGTTCGAGCCGGTGTTGACGCGGTCGTGGCATTACCTGCTGCACCCGGGGTTGCGGCGGGCGGTGGAGGATTTTCTGCTGCAGGAACGGGAAGGGGTCAAGGGGTATGCCGAGGAGGCGCGTGGGATGTTGCCCTACCGCCGGGACTGAGAGATCTGTGTTGCCTGTGCCGGCCTTTTCGCGGGTAAACCCGCTCCTACAACGATAGCGAACCTGTGTAGGAGCGGGTTTACCCGCGAAAAGGCCGCACAGGTGTCAATCGACCCCGACAAAACCTCCGGTCTGGTGGTGCCACAACCGGGCATACAGCCCTTGCTGCTCCAGCAACTCACTGTGGCTGCCACTCTCCACAATTCGCCCCTTGTCCAGCACCACCAGCCGGTCCATACGGGCAATGGTGGAAAGCCGGTGGGCAATGGCGATTACCGTCTTGCCCTGCATCAGCGTCTCCAGGCTTTCCTGGATCGCCGCTTCCACTTCCGAATCCAGCGCCGAGGTGGCCTCGTCCATGATCAGGATCGGCGCGTTCTTCAGCAGCACCCGTGCAATGGCGATACGCTGGCGCTGGCCACCCGACAGCTTGACCCCGCGTTCGCCCACATGGGCATCGAAACCGGTGCGGCCCTGGGCATCCGAAAGCTGTGGGATGAACTCGTCAGCCCGCGCGCGGCGCACAGCTTCGTGCAGTTCTGCATCGCTGGCACCGGGGCGGCCGTACAGCAGGTTTTCGCGGATCGAGCGGTGCAGCAGCGAGGTATCCTGGGTGATCATGCCGATCTGTGCACGCAGGCTGGCCTGGCTCACCTTGGCAATGTCCTGGCCGTCGATGAGGATGCGCCCACCCTGTACGTCGTACAGGCGCAACAGCAGGTTGACCAGGGTCGACTTGCCTGCCCCGGACGGGCCAATCAAACCGATTTTCTCGCCCGGGCGGATGTCCAGGTTGAGCCCTTCTATGACATTGGTGGCCTTGCCGTAATGGAAGTCGACGTCATCGAAACGCACCGCGCCGCGGCTGACCTTCAGTGCCGGCGCATTGGGCAGGTCGGTGACGGTGACTGGCTGGGCGATGGTCTGCAGGCCGTCCTGCACCATGCCGATGTTCTCGAAAATGCCGTTGACCACCCACATGATCCAACCCGACATGTTGACGATGCGGATCACCAGGCCAGTGGCCAGGGCGATGGCACCCACGGTGATCAGCGATTGGCTCCACAGCCACAGGGCAAGGCCGGTGGTGGCGACCACCAGTAAGCCATTGAGGGTGGTGATGACCACGTCCATGCTGGTGATCACCCGGGAGGCCAGCTGGGTTTTCTCGGTCTGCTCGCGGATTGCCTCACGCGCATACTGCTGTTCGTAGTCGGTATGGGCAAACAGCTTCAGCGTTGCGATGTTGGTGTAGCCGTCGACGATACGCCCCATCAGCTTGGAGCGTGCGTCCGAAGACACCACCGAGCGCTCCTTGACCCGTGGCACGAAGTAGAACAGCGCGGCAATGTAGCTGACGATCCACGCCAGCAGCGGCAGCATCAGGCGCCAGTCGGCCTCGGCGAACAGCACCAGCGAGGTGATGGCGTAGATCAGCACATGCCATAGCGCGTCCACCGCCTGCACGGCGGAATCGCGCAGCGAGTTGCCGGTCTGCATGATGCGCTGGGCAATACGCCCGGCGAAGTCGCTCTGAAAGAAGTTCAGGCTCTGCTTGAGCACATAGGTATGGTTTTGCCAGCGGATCAGGCTGGTCATGCCGGGGTTGATGGTCTGGTGCACCAGCAGGTCGTGCAGGCCGAAGAACAATGGCCGCAGCAGCAGAATCACCACCAGCATCCAGATCAGCTCGCCGCTGTGCTGGCTGAAGAAGTTGGCATTGGGCGTACCCTGGGCCAGGTCGATGATGCGGCTGAGGTAGCTGAACATCGCCACCTCGATCAGCGAGGCGACCAGGCCGACCACCAGCAGGGCCACGAAGCTGGGCCACACCTGGCGCAGGGTAATACAGGTAGAACGGCCACACCGTGCTCGGGGGGGCTTCGCTCGGTGCCTCGCGGAAAATATCGATCAGTCTTTCGAAACGGCGGTACAGCATGGGCGACAACACTCCTGTTCGTCCGACCTTCAGGCGGTTTCACATCCTTGTGAAGCCTGCGGTCAGTCGATACGTTTGGCGGACTTGATATAGACCGGATCGGCCGGTACGTCGCGCATGCCTTTTTTGATCGTGGTCGGCGAGTTGACGATCTGGTCGACCACCTCCATGCCCTTGGTCACTTTGCCGAACACGGCATAACCGGCGTCGCGGCCCGGGTTGAGGAAGTCGTTGTCGGCGACGTTGATGAAGAACTGGCTGGTGGCCGAGTTCGGGTTGGACGTGCGCGCCATCGACAGGGTGCCGCGGGTGTTCTGCAGGCCGTTGCTGGCCTCGTTCTTGATCGGGTCGTTGGTGTTCTTCTGCACCATCTGGTCAGTGAAACCGCCGCCCTGGACCATGAAGCCCGGGATCACGCGGTGGAAGATGGTGTTGTTGTAGAAGCCGCTGTCCACGTACTCCAGGAAGTTCTTGGTACTGAGCGGCGCCTTCTCGGCGTTCAGTTCGATTTCGACCTGGCCGAAGCTGGTGTCCAGCAGGACGTGCGGGGTCTTGTCGGACGCCATGACACTGGTGGCAAAGGCGACCGAGCAGGCGGTGAGCAGGAGTTTTTTCAGCATGGGCTCAAAGATCCTTGAGAGGTGGAAGCGGCTGCGAGGAACTGCAGCAGGGTCTGGTTGAAGACCTCGGGTTGATCGAGGGGTGTAGCGTGCCGGGAATCGTCGACGACGACCAGCCTGGCGTTGGGTATGAGGGCGACGTAGCGCTGTTTCAGTTGTATCGGCGTGTAATCGTGGTCGGCGGCGATCACCAGGGTAGGACAGTGAATCTGCCCGATGCGTTCCTGCACGCCCCAGTCGACGATGGCGTCGAAGCTTTTCAGGTAGGCGCGTTTGTCATTGCGCGCCCAGCGCTGGGCCATCTTCTGCCGCAGGTCTGCTTGTTGTGGTTTGGGGAACAGCCGCTCGGCCAGCCCCTTGCCGACGGTTTCGACTCTGAGCACGCGCGCCAGGCTCCAGCGTTTGAACCACCATAGCCAGTCACTGCGGGTGCGACGCTTGACCTCGGGGGCGCTGTTGACGATGCACAGGCTGCGCAACCATTGAGGGTGGTCGACGGCAAACTGGAAGCCGACCATGCCGCCCATGGACAGGCCGACGAAGTGCACCGGGCCTGTGTGCAAGTGTTCGAGCAGGGCCAGCAGGTCGGCACTGAAGGTGGCGATCTGGTAACCGTCAGCGGGTTTGTCGGAGCGACCGTGGCCGCGGATGTCCATGAGTATCACCCGGTAGTGGCCGCTGAGCACCGGCACCTGCAACTCCCAGTCCTGGCAACTGGAGCCCAGGCCGTGCAGCAGCACCAAGGGTTCGCCCTGGCCATATTCCTCGTAATGCAGCGTGCATCCTTCGTGTTCGAAATAGGCCATGGGCGCGGTCCTCTCAGGCTTGTGGGGGGGCTGCGAAGGGCACGTCCAGTGGCGCGGTGTCGAAATTGCGCAACAGGTCGATGAGAATCTGCGTGGCCGGGCCCAGGGTCTTCTCTTTGCTCGAATAAAGGTAGAACAGTGGGTGGCGGCTGCCACCCTGATCCAGCGGCAATGGCTTGAGCACGCCTTCGCGCAGCTCGCGCTCGATCATGTGACGGGGCAGCCAGGCAAAACCCAGGCCGCTGCTGACGAAGGTGGCGGCGGTGCCCAGGCTGCCGACGGTCCAGCGCTGCTCGGCGCCCAGCCAGCCGACGTCGCGCGGTTGGGCGCGGCCGGAGTCGCGGATCACCACCTGCAGCTGGCTTTCCAGGTCCTGGAAGGTCAGTTCGCGTCCCAGGCGGTGCAGGCTGTGCTCGGGGTGGGCGACGGCGATGAACTCCACGGCGCTCAATTCGGCGCCCAGGTAGCCGCCGATGCTGTAGCTGCTGATGGCCAGGTCGGCGATGCCTTCGTGCATCACTTCCTCCACGCCAGACAGCACTTCTTCACGCAGGCGCACCCGGCAGCCGCGGCTTTGTGGCATGAACGCAGCCAGCGCGCGTACCAGGCGGGCGCTGGGGTAGGCGGCATCGACCACCAGGCGCACCTCGGCTTCCCAGCCCTGTTCCATGTGGTGGGCCAGGTCTTCGAGCTGGCTGGCCTGCTTGACCAGGTGGCGCGAGCGGCGCAGCAGCACATTGCCGGCCTCGGTCAGCACCGCCTTGCGGCCATCGATGCGCAACAGCGGGACGCCCAGCTGCTCCTGCATGCGGGCCACGGTGTAGCTGACCGATGACTGCGAGCGGTGCAAGGCCTCGGCGGCCTGGGCAAACCCGCCGTGATCGACCACTGCTTGCAGGGTTCGCCACTGGTCAAGGGTTACGCGCGGCGCTTTCATCTTTCGCTCCTGTTGTCCTAAGCTGCGCTCTTTCAAGGAGAGCGGCCCATGAAGAAATGTTGTGCGGCAATACTGATGTGCCTGCCCCTCGGGGCCATGGCTTATCCCATCGATGTGGAGAAGGAGCTGACCGGGGTCAAGCTCGACTACACCGCCTATGACACGGCCTATGACATTGGCGCCATCACCCTCAACAACTATGGGCAGGTCCCGGCGGCGTGCAAGGTGACCTTCCGCAATGGCCCGGAGGCACCGCGGGTGCGCCGTGTGAACGTACCGGCAGGTAAAAGCGTCGATGTCACTGCCAAATTCAATCGGCAAATCATCAAACTGCGGATCGCCTTGAACTGCAGTGCGGAATAAACTGATTAATCGATAGATTGGACCCACTTTTTACGCTTTTTTATCGATAGGTCAAGCCTTAATCTCACCTCCATCGAATCGCACCCTTTTTTGCCGATGGAGGCACCCCATGTCCCGCGTACTGATCATCGAAAGCAGCGCCCGCCAGCAGGATTCCGTTTCCCGTCAGCTGACCAAGGACTTCATCCAGCAATGGCAGGCTGCCCACCCGGCCGATCAGATCACTGTGCGCGACCTGGCAGTAAGCCCGGTACCCCACCTGGACGCGAACCTGCTGGGCGGCTGGATGAAACCCGAAGAACAGCGCAGCGCCGCCGAACTGGAGGCCCTGGCCCGTTCCAACGAACTGACGGATGAGTTGTTGGCTGCCGACGTGCTGGTGATGGCTGCGCCCATGTACAACTTCACCATCCCCAGCACCCTGAAAGCCTGGCTGGACCATGTGCTGCGTGCCGGCATCACCTTCAAATACACCCCGACCGGCCCGCAAGGCCTGCTGACCGGCAAGCGCGCCATCGTCCTGACTGCGCGCGGCGGCATCCATGCGGGTGCCAGCAGTGACCATCAGGAACCGTACCTGCGCCAGGTAATGGCTTTCATCGGCATCCACGATGTCGACTTCATCCATGCCGAAGGCCTGAACATGAGCGGCGAGTTCCACGAGAAGGGCGTCAACCAGGCCAAGGCCAAGTTGGCAGCGGTGGCCTGAGGCTTCACGAATTCCCAAACCTGACACCTGTTTTTGCTCCTTTGGGTGTACCTGCCCGGCTTGTATGGCCGGGCTTTTTTATGCCTGGGGTTTTTAGGTGGTCAGTGCCGGCCTCTTCGCGGGTAAACCCGCTCCTACAAAGGCCATTGCAGATAACTGCGCGCAGGCGAGCCGCGAAGAGGCCGGTACAGCCCCTACATTCCTCATGGTTGAACTCATTCGCTGCAACCCGCTAAGGTCGCGGCCTTGATTCAAGAGAGGCAACCATGGGCTACCTGATAATCGTCGCGCTGATCCAGGCGTTTTCCTTCAGCTTGATCGGCGAGTACCTGGCCGGGCACGTCGACAGCTATTTCGCAGTGCTCGCCAGGGTGCTGCTGGCCGGCCTGGTGTTCCTGCCGTTGACCCGCTGGCGTCACGTCGAGCCGCGCTTCATGCGCTGGATGCTGCTGATCGGCGCGTTGCAGTACGGCATCACCTACGTCTGCCTGTACCTGAGTTTCCGCGTGCTCACGGTGCCAGAAGTGCTGCTGTTCACCATCCTCACGCCGCTGCACGTGACGCTGATCGAAGACGCCCTGAACCGTCGCTTCAACCCGTGGGCGCTGCTGGCCGCGCTGGTTGCGGTAGCGGGCGCCGCCGTGATCCGCTTCGACAGCATCAGCGGCGAGTTCTTCATCGGCTTCCTGCTGCTGCAACTGGCCAACTTTACCTACGCCGCTGGCCAGGTGCTGTACCGTCACCTGGTCGCTCGCCATCCCAGCGACCTGCCACACTACGCGCGCTTTGGGTACTTTTACCTCGGCGCGTTGCTGGTGGTGCTTCCGGCCTTCCTGCTGTTCGGCAACACTCAGCACCTGCCGAGCACTGATGTGCAATGGCTGGTGCTGTTGTTCCTGGGGCTGTGTCCGACGGCGCTGGGGCTGTACTGGTGGAACAAAGGTGCATGCCTGGTTTCTGGCGGTACGCTGGCGGTGATGAACAACCTGCATGTGCCGGTAGGGCTGCTGCTGAACCTGCTGATCTGGAACCAGCACGAGCCGCTAGGGCGGCTGTTCATCGGCGGGGGGATCATCCTGGCGTCGGTGTGGCTGAGCCGCCTGGGTGGTCGCGCGCAAGCACCGCTGGCCGGCAAGGCCTGACGCGCCCGTTGATCCGGGGCTGCAGGGCAGCCCCGGCAATCTCAAGCCTCGCTCATATCTTCAATGCGACGCGGCATCGGCTCTGCCGCCGTACGCCCGGCCAACCCCACGCGCATGTCATTGCCACTCGGCTGCTGATACAGGCTCAAGCCGAACTCCGGCAACACCGCCAGCAGGTAGTCGAAGATATCCCCCTGGATCCGTTCGTAATCCGCCCACACCGTGGTGGTGGTGAAGCAGTAGAAACATCGCTGTGAACACGCTGAAAAAAGGGTGCTGGCTTTACACATTTGTTTTTGGATGCAATCTCCATGGGAGCTGAAGTTTAGCGTCTATGCCTGGCCTCAATAACCACAATATTCTTTGCCGCCGAATCCAGAATAGCATTGAAGCGGCTAATGTTATCTAAATCTAAGTTGGCATCCCATTCGTCTAGCATTACGATTGGCGGTGGTGCGGACAAAACTTTCTCAATTTGTAATAGCCTTCGCTCACCCGTGGAAAGATTGTTTTCCAGCTTAACAAATTGCGCCTCGGGCGTCATCAGGAGAGCGTCATGTACAGCAGCTTTAATTCGTTTAAGGTAGGAGGATTTTCCTGATCCGTTATTTCCGCTAAGTAGATAGCGACCCACTGTTGTTGAACCGTTTTTTAGTTGGTCTAACAGTTCGGAAGGCGTAATGCTCTGAGAGGAGTTGCATTCTTCAATCTTGATGTTGCTCAAGTTCATGGAAGAAAGGTTTTCATGCTTTTCAAGTTCGGAAGCGAAACGGTAAAGATTTCTCATTTTAGTACGAACCAAGAGGAGTTGACTAAAATAAATGCTCAAGGAGTGAATGTTCCCGAATACCTGCAAGCTTCTTGGTAGCATTGCCACCAAAGCGCCTATGTTTGCGGCAGTGATGATGTTTGGAGTCTGAATGGTCGCGGCTACAATAATGGTTGCAAGAGCAATAGGCAAACATGCAATGAACTGTTCTAGTAAAACGTATCTATTTACTTCGCCAAAATACGAACGCGCTTTTTTTTCTAAAGACTCAAAGCTATCTGCTTTCATTTTTCGGCTGCCTAAGGTCGCTGAGTCCCAAGTGAGTTCAATGGACAATAGCGCATCAAGTCGCTTTCGCTGCATGTTTCCGGCAGTATGCTTGATTCTGTTTTTTAAGATGCTCACTAATGCGGCAGATATTAAAAGTGAGATCGAAATGGCTATCGTAATCTCTAGACCGGTCGTGAAATAAAACACAGCTAGCGTCATGATCACATTCAGGCATGTCGATATTAACCCAACGTAAAAACCACAAGCATGTGTAATAGTAGAAGACGCCTCCCCGCTGATCCACTGCGCTAGACTTTTTTTGTTTTTATCTGATGCGTATCGCATGTCACTAGAGGCTTCACGTAGCACAGACTTCGTGTATTTGAGCCATATGGCGTTTGCCGCTTTAGTAACATATATTGAAGATATGGAGCTCACAATATACGCAGCAAGCGCAAATCCAAAAAAAAGAGAAATGTAGCGTAAAATCAGCGTTAAATTACCATCGGCTAGCGTAGCTCCGGCCTTGGCAATGAAGTACGTGGAAAACGCAAGTAAGGTTTGCTGTGCAACAGCAAAAAAAATAGCAAGAACAAAGCTTCTATCTTTCATGCTCAATTAATTCCTAATGCGAGCAAGGCACATAAAGCAACCGAGGCGCTCAACATGACTAAGGCTACAGTATTTTTCATTCTGGTTTTTGCGTAAGCGTTCCTCAAAGCTTTTGCTTGAGCGAGCTGCTTGCCTGTGAAGCCCTTGCCATCATGGGGGCTGAATTTATTTATGAACGAGTCCAAAAACCCTATCTTTTGTTTGATGTTATAGTGATCAGGATTGAGAAATAATAAATCCTGGGACGTGAGATCTCTAAGCACCAACGTGGGGGTGGTAGTTCTAAGGGGGAAATAGCTATTGGAATGCAAGCTTGGAGCTGGGCTGTCTTTGTATAGTGCGCCTATCATCAACTCGCTTTTTATACAAATCGGCTTCGCCTCGATGTGTATGCGAAGAAGGCGGCTAATATCTAGATCTGGCTCAAAGAGAATTATAATGGCGCCCGGGGTTTTTCTTGCTCGCGCCTTATAGAATGTGATGCAGTTCTCAATCAGTGAGATAATTTCTTGATCTGATCGGCGCTTTTCAATGCAAGAAAAATAAATCTCATTTGACAATAAAGCCTTTGGCATGAACGGGCACATTACCCCATTTCTATAAGGATGGGGCCCAGTTAGAAAGGTTTCTAAATAAGGCTTGATATTGTTATAGGCTTCAATTACGAATTCGGGTGCCTCAGCGGGAGGTGGCTGCTGGATCGTCCATAAAAATGTCATATCTTCTTCCTTGAAGCAATGAAACCCCTTTCAACTTGGAAAGGGGTCTACTGTAGCCGATCAGTATCCTGACTCAAATTCAGTGAATTTGAGTTACAGGTAATCTAACTGCTTAGAGCTTGTTTACCAATTCCAGCCACCACTACCGCAGATATGAGCCCAACCTGGGGAGCATGGCGGATTAGCAAGGTTAAAAAGAGCAGATTTGAGTTTCTTGAGTAGGGTCTTTGGGCTTGCGTCGGCAAGCGTCATCCCCTTGTGCTCCGTTGTAAAAGCTTTAGACAAGGGATTTGAATAGTCGATTTTCATAAACACTCCATGTGAATGATAACTGAGTGCATCACGTAATGATGCGCATTCAGTATATAGGTGTTCAATCTGGTTTTTGGATCTTAAATTTCGATATATTTTTGATATTAAACATTTAAAGCATCAGAAAAATCGATATATAGTGGGGTGAGAGGTATTTTCTTGAAGCAAGCACGTTAGGAATAGTTGTAAGAATGCAGATGGATGAGCATCAACATGGGTTGCAATCAAGACGAATACGCCAATGACGTCACGTTCGATTCACGGCACTCAATTTCGGGGCAAGCGCTTGCTGAGAATGGCTGCGCGGGAGGAACTTTTTTATTCCTGGATTTTGTGGGAGCAGCCGAGCCCGCGAACACACCGGCCCAGCCCTGACATTCCTCATGAACCCGCTGGCCATTTCGGTGCTGGCGGGGGCTGGCTGAGCTGTGAGCGGGCTGGGGCTGGCCGAGCCGGTGCTGCATTTTCTTGACATGCTGGTGCTTGCCACCACGCCGTGCGGCCTTGGTATTGCAGGGTGCATTCCTGGCAGAAAGCGTGCGGGTGCGCAAGCCAGCTCGTGACCACTGGTGGGCTTGAAGCTGGTGGGGCAGCCGGCGCTGACCTGGGTGCTGGCATACAAGGTATTCAGCCTGCCGACCGGCACCGGGCCGTTCATGCTGGCGGAGAATTCCAACCTTGAGGCGGAGTTGATTTCGCGGATGATTCTGTTGTCCCCCATGGCCTCGCTGGTGACCTTGACGGGGTTGTTGTACCTGCTGGGTTATGCGGAGTAGCTGCCGGCCCATTCGCGGGTCAACCCGCTCCCACAGGATGGCAGCACGGCTGGTGCTGTGAAGTCCCTGTAGGAGCGGGTTGACCCGCGAATGGGCTGCAGGGCAGCCCCGGCAATCTCAAGCCTCGCTCATTTCTTCCAGGCGACGAGGCAATGGCTCTTGGGCTGAACGCCCCGCCAAACCCACGCGCATATCATTGCCACTCGGCTGCTGATACAGGCTCAAGCCGAACTCCGGCAACACCGCCAGCAGGTAGTCGAAGATATCCCCCTGGATGCGCTCGTAATCCGCCCACACCGTGGTGGTGGTGAAGCAGTAGATCTCCAGCGGCACGCCTTCGGCGGTGGCCTGCATCTGCCGCACCATGCAGGTCATGTTCGGGTGCACGTTGGGGTGGTTCTTCAGATAGGCCAGGGCAAACGCGCGGAAGGTGCCGATGTTGGTCAGCTTGCGGCGGTTGGCCGACAGGTCCGCCACCGGCCCCAGCGCCTCGTTCCAGTTTTGCAGTTCCTGGCGCTTGCCCGCCAGGTAGTCACTCAGTAGCTGCACCTGGCTCAGGCGCTGTTCTTCTTCGCGGGTGAGGAAGCGCACGCCGGCGGCGTCGATGAACAGGCTGCGCTTGATGCGCCGGCCACCGGACTGCTGCATGCCGCGGTAATTGCGGAATGACTCGCTCATCAGGCGCCAGGTGGGGATGGAAACGAGGGTCTTGTCGAAGTTCTGCACTTTCACCGTGTGCAAGGTGATGTCCACCACGTCGCCATCGGCGCCTACCTGCGGCATTTCGATCCAGTCCCCAACATGCAGCATGTCGTTGCTGGTCAGTTGCACGCTGGCGACGAATGACAGCAGGGTGTCCTTGTACACCAACAGCAATACCGCCGACATCGCACCCAGGCCGGACAGCAGCAACAGCGGCGAGCGGTCGATCAGGGTGGCGACGATGATGATCGAGGCGAAGATCCACAACATCATCTTGGCCAGTTGCACGTAGCCCTTGATCGAGCGGGTGCGGGCGTGTTCGGTGCGGGCATAGATGTCGAGCAGGGCATCCAGCAGGCATGACAGCGCCATGGTCATGAACAACAGGGTAAAGGCCAGGGCGACATTGCCGAGGAAGTGCTGAGCGGTGTCGGACAGCTCAGGCACCAGCTTCAGGCCGAACTGCAGCACCAGGGACGGGGTCGTTTGCGCCAGGCGGTGGAACACCTTGTTGTGGCGCAGGTCGTCCAGCCACTTCAGTGCAGGCTGGCGGGCCAGCAGGCGCGCGCCGTGCAGTATCAGGAAGCGCGCCAGGCGGCCGACTGCCAGGGAGATGAGCAGCAGTACTGCCAGACCGATGGCAGCGTGCAGCATGGGATGTTGGTCGAGGGTGCCCCACAGGTCGAGGGAGTCACGCCAGATTCGTTGGATATCCATGGGCTTGCATACAGTCTTGTTGCGAAACGAAGCCGTATTAGAGCGCGGATAGCGACAAAGTTGCCAAAAGAAATTCGGCTAAGGCTGCAGAAAACGTTACCCTATGCAACTGAATTTCCCGCACTTGTCTGAGGTTACCTCCGTGTTCTCCCAATTCGCCCTGCATGAACGCCTGCTTAAAGCCGTGGCCGAGCTTAAATTTGTCGAGCCAACCCCGGTGCAGGCCGCGGCCATCCCCCTGGCCCTGCAAGGGCGGGATCTGCGTGTGACTGCGCAGACCGGCAGCGGCAAGACGGCGGCCTTCGTACTGCCACTGCTCAACCGTCTGGTCGACCTCAGCGGTCCGCGTGTCGAGATTCGCGCGTTGATCCTGCTGCCGACCCGTGAACTGGCCCAGCAAACCCTCAAGCAGGTGCAGCTGTTCTCGCAGTTCACCTACATCAAGTCGGGCCTGGTGACTGGCGGCGAAGACTTCAAGGAACAGGCCGCCATGCTGCGCAAGGTGCCCGACGTGCTGATCGGCACCCCGGGTCGCCTGCTCGAGCAGCTCAATGCCGGCAACCTCGACCTGTCCCACGTGCAGGTCCTGATCCTGGACGAAGCCGACCGCATGCTCGACATGGGCTTTGCCGAAGACATGGAGCGCCTGTGCAAAGAGTGCGAGAACCGCGAGCAGACCTTGCTGTTCTCGGCTACCACCGGTGGCGCGGCCCTGCGCGACATCATCGGCAAGGTGCTGAAAGACCCTGAGCACCTGATGCTCAACAGTGTCTCGCAACTGGCTGAAGGCACCCGCCAGCAGATCATCACCGCCGACCACGACCAGCATAAAGAGCAGATCGCGCAGTGGTTGCTGGCCAACGAAACCTTCGACAAGGCGATCATCTTCACCAACACCCGCGCCATGGCCGACCGCATCTACGGTCACCTGGTGGCCAAGGACGTGAAGGCTTTCGTGCTGCATGGCGAAAAGGACCAGAAGGACCGCAAGCTGGCCATCGAGCGCTTCAAGCAGGGCAGCTCCAAAGTGCTGGTAGCGACCGACGTGGCAGCCCGTGGCCTGGATATCGACGGCCTGGACCTGGTGATCAACTTCGACATGCCACGCAGCGGTGACGAGTACGTCCACCGTGTGGGCCGTACCGGCCGTGCCGGTGGCGAAGGCCTGGCGATCTCGCTGATCACCCACAACGACTGGAACCTGATGTCGAGCATCGAGCGCTACCTCAAGCAGCAGTTCGAGCGCCGGGTCATCAAGGAAGTGAAGGGCACCTACAACGGGCCGAAGAAGGTCAAGGCCTCGGGCAAGGCGGCCGGCAGCAAGAAGAAAAAGGTCGAGAAGAAGACCGGCGACAAGAAAGCTGCCGCCAAGCGCAAGCCTACTGCCAAGCCGAAGGCCAACGCGCCTCTGGCCAGTGCAGATGGCCTGGCGCCACTGAAGAAGCGCAAGCCTGCTGCTGAATAAGACTCACGCAGGCCCTTTGCAGAAGCGACGCAAGTTCGCATCTGCGAAGGGCGTGCGCAGGCGACGAACGATCACTCCGCTTTTTTCTCTGCCTGTTTCAACTCCTTGATCCGCTGGTCGATCAGCTGACACTTGTCGGGCAAGTCCTTGCTCGCCGTCCCCAGATCCATCCCCTGAAGCTCATCATTGATCTCCTTGGCCTTTTGCGGGTTCTGCTCAGTCAACTGAGTGACCAGCCCCGCCAGCTCCTCACGTTTTTGCGTTGCTTCTTCAGGTGTGCAGGCCCAAGCGGGCAGGGCGCAAAGCAGGGCAGCGGCACAGGCTATGGGCAGTAGCGGTTTCATCCTTCCAACCTCCGGCGGTGGTGATGCCCGGTGGAGGGCTGTGGGGGCAGGGAAGTTCAGGGCTTGCGACCGATGGAAGATTTCTTTGGTGGTGGTCCTTGGGAGACCGAGCGCCGCGCGGGCGGCGCTCGATTTGCGCAATCTCCCCACACACAATCCGCAGCCCTTCTTCCCCAGTATCGCGTGCAGAGATTTCTTGTCGTCACAACGGTCTTGGTCGAGATCTAAAAATTTGCTCGAACACTTTGAGAGCGGGCTGACTTCATCGGCAAATCTGTAAGCAATTTCCCAAAGTAGCCTTGTTTGCTCGCGTTCTATTGCCCCGCCGGGTGTGGGGAGCTAGGGTCAATCGCACCTGAGGGCACGCAGCGCAATCCGCCCTTCGCCTTCGGGGCGATCTCGAAATGCCGTCGTTATCAGCCCAATCCTTACCAAGGAGAGGTGAGCATGGCCTTCGATGCTTATATTCAAATCGCAGAGATCACTGGCGAAGCACTGGACGAGCAGTACGCCAACTGGATCGAGATCATCGGCTACAAGTTCGGCGCCAACCAGAGCACCTCTGCCACCGCAAGCTCCGCGGGCGGCGCATCTTCCGGGCGGGCCACGCTCACCAACTTCACCTTTACCAAGTATCTGGACAGCGCCAGCTGCAAGCTGCTTGAGGCCAGCTGTGCCGGCCAGCACCTGAAGGAAGTGAAGCTGGTGGTGTGCCGGGCCGGTACCGAAAAGCTCAAGTACTACGAAGTCATTCTCGAAGAAGTGATCATCGCCGATTACGCCCAGAGCGCCAGCGCCGGAGTGCCGATAGAAGTGATTCAATTGAACTACGGCCGCATCAAGACCACCTATACGCGGCAGAAGCGCCGCGACGGCAGCGCGGGCGGCAACGTGACCGGCGGCTGGGACCGCATCGCCAACAAGAAGTATGCGTGAGGTGCGACCATGTCCGAGGCACGCAGCTTTATCAATCCTCAGGCGCAATCGTTTGAGTCGCTGAAGGCCGGCACGCCCATGTCGGCCCATCAGCGGGCCAAGTTTGATGTGCTAAATGCGCATATCGCCCATGGCGTGGTTGTTGGAGGGGAACTGGTGATTGTTGGTGACCCCAGTACGCCATCGTGTACGAGCCATGAGGCTTTTTTAATGGCGAAGGCAGCGGGAATACATCATCAGCTGGAGGTCAATGGTGCTGGGGTGGATGACTTCTTTCTGGACAACTACGAGATGCTGAAAAGTTTCCTCACCCACGCCTCCATGGGGGCTGGCGCTGTAAGCGATGGCTGGAGTAGGCACCTTGAGTCGCTCAAGAAGACCCTGGAAGATATTGAGGTCTTACATCGTCAATATTTGAGAGATGGCACAATTAAGGGGCGTAATGAGTTTTATGCCAGGCGAATGACCTTATTCATGAAGCTAGAAGAGCAGCTGAATAAATTGGCTGCGTACGGTTCAGGCCTGCGAAATAGAGGTTCGGTGAAGAGAGTCCTCGAGATATCAACCAAAAGCTACCTGCATACCGGTGAGATTGCTGGGTACGCCGAGAAGATCGCAGGAATCTCGAGAGCAGCCAATCTGATAAAGAAGGGTACTTATATCGGCTTGGGGCTCGACGTGGCTTCAACAGGGCTGAGTATCCATCATGCATGTACCTTTGGACGCCCTGAAGACTGCAGAAAGGCTAAATATGTGGAAGGCGTCTCTCTGGTTGGCAGTACGGGGGGATCGATCACTGGCGGGGCGATTGGTGGATTTCTAGGGGGAACTGGTTGCGTACTTTTCCTTGGAGTGACGACAGGCGGTCCGGGGGCTCTCGCGTGCACTGTCATTGGCGGTGCCGTGGGTGGCGCTACAGGCGGTTCGGTCGTAGGTGGTATCGGTGAAATGCTTGGTGAGTTGATATATGAGGTGGCGCAATGATTGGGTTCGACGCCAGGTGGTTAGGCCTTCCCTTGATGGTGGCTATGTTCATAGTCATATTTATATGGGTTTATGTTTCGGTTCGCTATGTGAGTCAAATAGAGTCGTTGCTATCTAATAGTTTGATGGTTTCTGGTAATAAAAAGATTTTTGGTCATGCAGGTTTGGTGGGTAAAGTGATGCGTACCGGCTCTGCATCCGTGATGTTGTCGATGAGGGCGATTTGCGTTCGTAAAGGCCTTCTAGACGTTCAGGATGTAAAAAAATTTCCTGGTGGATTGCGCCGCATGCTGGTTAGCTTGTGGTTTCTTCATATCGCTATTTTCTTGTCGCTCATTGGCCTTTGGAGCTGGTTGAAATTGGGGGGTTATTAAATTTCGTGTCTGGACAGGAAAATTTGCGCCTATCGTAGTGTTTTCAGCGCCTGGGAGACCGGGCGCCGCCCGCGCGGCGCGCAACAACGCAAGCGCTAAGCGCTTCGGAACGCTTGGCAACCTTGGCGGGTCCCAACCTGTGTACCCCTTTCGTCCACAGCAGGAGCCCGTAGCCATGAGCATCGCCTACGACTGGGACCTGATCGAACGCTTGCTGCACGAAGTGCAGAACGGCGCCGGTCACAGCTTCACGCCCCGCCCTTATGCCGAACAGCATGCTGCTGCACTGGCCGCCAAGGGTGAGCCGGTGGGTGACGTGGATCACCTGAAAACCCGTGCATGCGAGTATGAAAAGCTGCTATTTGAGCGCGGATTCATTGAATGCCGGCCTGAAGAGGACGGCGGCAATGGCGAAAACTTCGTCCTGACCGAACGCGGCTCGCGCTTGATGAGCCTGATCGACAGCAGCATCCCCGGCTTCGAGCACCCGCGCCAGGTGCTGGATGAGCAGGAAGATGCGCTGGACGAAACGACGTTCGAACAGGTATCTGCGAAGGCACAGATTGCTTGAGGTCGTTTTAAGGCTGGCAAGTGCAGCGTTCAAAACCCGATAATCGGTAGCTTCTGAACGCTGCCGAGCCTTGCCCATGCCTACGACCACCCCAGAGGCCCGCTTATGAGCGCGGTCCGCAAGAACCCTGACGCCTTTGCCTTCCAGGTAATGCTGGGCCTTTGCCTGATCTGGGGCTGCCAGCAGGTACTGATCAAGACCGCCGCCGTCGACATCGCGCCGGTGATGCAGGCAGCACTGCGCAATGGCATTGCCGCTGTGCTGGTAGGCCTGATGCTGTGCTGGCGGGGTGGCTGGGAGCAGGTCGGCAGCACCTGGCGCGCAGGGCTGGTGGCGGGCGGGCTGTTCGGGGTGGAGTTTCTGTTCATTGCCGAAGGGCTGAAACTGACCTCGGCGGCGCACATGTCGGTATTCCTCTATACCGCGCCGGTATTTACCGCCTTGGGCCTGCATTTTCGGCTACCCAGTGAACGCTTGCGGCTGCTGCAGTGGCTGGGCATTCTGCTGGCCTTCGGCGGCATTGCCATGGCCTTTGCCGGTGGCACTTCGTTCGAGCACATGGACAGCCGCACCTTGCTGGGAGATGCCTTTGGCGTGATCGCCGGGCTGGCCTGGGGCGCGACCACAGTGGTGGTGCGTTGTTCACGGCTATCGGAGGCGCCGGCGACCTTGACCCTGTTCTATCAGCTGGCGGTCGGTTTTGCCGGGCTGCTGCTGATCGCCCTGCTCAGCGGGCAGCTCGGCGCGGTGTCGCTGACGCCGCTGGCGATGGGCAGTGTATTGTTCCAGGGGATTGTGGTGTCGTTCATCAGCTACCTCACCTGGTTCTGGTTGTTGCGCAAGTACCTGGCGTCGAACCTCGCGGTGTTTTCCTTCATTACCCCATTGTTCGGGGTGACCTTTGGCGTTTTGCTGCTGGATGAGCCGCTCAGTGCGAATTTCGTGGTGGGCGCGTTGATGGTGTTGCTGGGTGTGATCCTGGTAAGTGCCGAGCCTTGGGTGAAACAACAATTGCGGCGGTTGGTAGGGTGATGTGTTGCCTCTACCGGCCCCTTCGCGGGCAAGCCCGCGCCTGCACAGCCGTTGTAGGCGCGGTCTTGCCCGCGAAGAGCCCGGTACAGACTGCATCGACTCAGGATGCAGCCTTGGCCTGACAGGCGCTTCCCTGCTGTGCGTTACCCGGCAACTGGACCAATACGCCCGCCACCGCCAACCCGCCCGCCGCCAGCATCAATGCCGGTTGCAGCCCGCCACTGTAATGGCTGCTGAGCGCCGCCAGCAGCGGCCCACTCAACTGCCCCAAGGCAAAGCACGCGGTCAGCAGCCCGGCATTGCGCTGTGTGGCATGTGGCGCCAACTCGCGAGAGCGCTGCATGACCAGTTGCATGCAGGCCAGGAACGGCCCGCCACACAGCGCAACACCCAGCGCCAGCCCGATACCCCCACCCAACAGGCAGGCCAGCACACCCAGCCCTTGCAACCACAGGGTGGCGGTCAACCAGGTTGAAGTGCGGCCACCACGGCGCACGCTCACCAGCAAGACGCCCAGCGCCGCCGCCAGGCCAAACGCCGGCCAGAACAGGTCAGCCAGCCACTGCCCGCGAAACTGCTGATTGGCCATCTGTGACAGAAAGGTGGCTGGCAGGATGTAGCCCATGCCATACAGGCCATACACCAACCCCAGGCGGCCAGTGCCGACACTGCGCGTCGCGCCTGGTCGTACTGGCGACTGAGCCGGTGCCGCTTGCAATGCCCGTGGCAACCACGGCCGCACGGCCAGCAGCATCACCAAGGCAGCCACGGCATAAATCAGCCACAGGGCTGCCGAGCCAAGCCCCAGCACATGCGCAACCAGTGCCAGTAGCCCGGTCACGGCAATACCGAGGCCGGGCCCGGCGAATACCAGCGCTCCCAGGCGCTGGCGGTTGTGCGCATTGGCGACTTGCTGGCTGAGGCTGGTGATCATCACCAGCACCCAGGCGCTGGCTACGCCTGTGCCAAAGCGCAGCAGCAGGTGGCCCCAAAAGCCGTTGGCAGCCCAGGAGGCCAGGGTCAGCAGCACACACAGCCACAGCCCCCCGTGCAGGCGCAGCCGTACCTGGCCTGGCGAGCGGGCGAACATGGCGTCCACCGCACCCACGAAATAGCCCAGGTAATTGGCCGCCGCGACCAGCCCGGCGACTGTCAGGTCGAACTGGCCTTCGGCAATCAGTTGTGGCAGTTGCGGGGTGAGGGCGAAACGACCGATGCCCATGGCCATCATCAGCGCCACGGCGCTGGCGAGCAGTTGAATGAGTGGCGACATGACAGGTCTCCTGCGCGGATATAAGTGATGGCTGGCAGGTTAGGGTGCTTTTATTTTCAATAAAATTGAATAATGATGATCAAGTTGTTCTGTTTTGGAGAATGCCGTGGAATTCAGCCAACTGCGTATCTTTCAGGCCGTGGCCGAGGAAGGCTCGGTTACCCGCGCCGCAGAGCGCCTGCACCGGGTGCCATCAAACCTCTCCACGCGGCTGCGCCAACTCGAGGAGCAACTGGGCGTCGAACTGTTCCTGCGCGAACGTCAGCGCCTGCAACTGTCGCCAGCAGGCAAGGTGCTGCTGGACTATGCCAACCGTATGTCCGCCTTGCGCGACGAAGCGCTGGGCGCCGTGCGTGGCGGTCAGCCGGCTGGGGACTTCGTGCTGGGGACCATGTACAGCACGGCGGCGACCCACCTGCCGGCGTTGCTGGCGCGCTATCACCAGGCTTACCCGCAGGTGAACCTGCAAGTGCGTGCAGCACCCAGCGGCGAGTTGCTTGAAGGGCTGTTGAACCACACCCTGGATGCTGCTCTTGTGGACGGGCCACCGAGCCTTGCCGGGCTGGATGGCGTGCCGCTGTGCGATGAGCAACTGGTACTGATCACCAGCCCCGAGCACCCGGCGGTACTCACCGCCAAGGACGTGGCGGGCAAGGCGGTGTTCACCTTCCGCCAGGGCTGCTCGTACCGCATGCGCCTGGAGGCCTGGTATGCCCATGCCCATACGCCAATGGGGCGGGTGATGGAGATCGAGTCGTACCAGAGCATGCTGGCCTGTGTGATCGCGGGTGCGGGTGTGGCGATGATGGCCCAGTCGATGCTCGACAGCCTGCCTGGACGTGATCGGGTGAGGGTGCACCCGCTGCAGGCACCTTTCGATCAGGCGGTCACCTGGCTGATGTGGCGCCAGGGTATGCGCGGGGCTAATCTGCAGGCATGGATCGACCTGCAACAAAGCGAAACGATTAACCAGTCGTCGGAATGCGCCGCCACGGCTTGATCCGAGTCAAAATCGCCCTTATCTGTAGGAACAGAGGCATGCGTAATACAGGACATCGGGCTATGATCTGTATGAAACATCGCAGGATTGATTTGCCGTGAGGCTGACCCGTCAAGGGGGCATTATGAATAAACCACTGTCAAACTGGCTCCACGACCTGGCCGTCGCCTTGGGGCTGATTCCACCACCCTTGCAGCCGGTGCCGATCCCGACTGATGAAGAGCAGCGCAAACGTCAACCGCGTCGGCGCTGATTAACGACAAAGGCCGCTTCACCCAAGTGGGTGCAGCGGCCTTTTTGTGTCTGCTGATTGTCTAATGCCTGTACTGGCCCTTTCGCGGGCAAGCCCGCTGCTACAAGCGAAAGGGCCGGTACAGCAGTCAGGCCAGCTTTACCGCCGCCACCGACTTGCGCGACACCAGGCTCACGCCCACAAAGCTCACCAGCCCTACTGCCAGGCTGTAGTAGATCGGCGTATTAGCCTCCAGCCCGTCCAGGAACATGAACAGCAGGGCGGTGGCAAAGCCCAGCGACATGCTGGCAATCGCGCCTGCGGTGGTCGCACGCTTCCAGAAGATCGCCCCGATCAGCGGGATCAGCATGCCGCCGACCAGCAGGTTGTAAGCCAGGGTCAGGGCGTTGATCACATCATTCACCACCAGCGCGATGCCCAGCACCACCAGGCCGGTGAGCAGGGTGAACAGGCGGCTGGTACCCAGGCTCGACTGCTTGCCGCCACGCAGCTTGGGCAGCAGGTCTTCGGTCACGGTGGTCGAGGCAGCCAGCAGACCGGCGCTGGCGGTGGACATCATGGCCGCCAGAGCCGCAGCCATCAGCAGGCCACGGATGCCATCGGGCAGGGTGGTCTTGATCATCTCGGCAAAGGCGTTGTTCGGGTTCGCCAGGTCGGGCATCAGCACATGCGCAGCCATGCCGATCGCCGCACAGGCCAGGCCATACAGCACGCAGTACACACCGGCGGTGGTGCCGGCTCGCTGACAGACCTTTTCGTCACGGGCGGTGAACACTCGCTGCCAGATGTCCTGGCCGATGAGGATGCCGAAGAAGTAGATCAGGAAGTAAGTGATGATGGTGTCCCAGCCAATGGTAGTCAGCTGGAAGCTGGCCGCTGGCAGTTTGGCCACCAGGGTGTCCCAACCACCGGCCTTGTACAGGCACACTGGCAGCAGGATGAACATCAGGCCGACGGTCTTGATCACAAACTGGACGATATCGGTCAGGGTCAGCGACCACATGCCGCCGATGGTCGAGTACAGCACTACCACGCCGCCGCCGAGCATCAGCGAAGCCCAGAACGGCAGGTCCAGCAGCACCTGCAGGACGGTGGCCATGGCCAGGGTCGAGGTGACCCCGATCATCAGCGCGTAAGCCAGCATGATGACGGCGCTGGCCTGGCGTGCGGTGGGGTTGTAGCGCTGTTCCAGTACCTGGGTCACGGTGAAGATGCGCAGGCGCAGCAGCGGTTTGGCGAGGAACAGGTTGATGGCGATGATGCCCAGGCCCAGGGCTGCGCACAGCCAGAAGCCGGAAATGCCGTGGACGTAGCCCAGGCGCACGGTGCCGACGGTGGAAGCGCCACCGAGTACGGTGGTGGCCATGGTGCCCATGTACAGCACCGGGCCGAGGTTGCGCCCGGCTACCAGGTAGTCTTCATGGGTTTTCGCGCGGCGCATGCCATACCAGCCAAGCCCGAGCATGCCGGCGGTGTAGATCATTACAACAATGATGTCCAAGGCCATTGGGGGTCTCCCGATTATCTTTATTATGGCGAGATCGACCGCGCGGGCGTTTGCACGGCGCCCGGCGGTCTTTTCTTGTGTTGGCGGGCCTCAGTGGCCCTCCCTCATGGCTCCTGCCGGGGTAGAGCGGTATTAGCGACGCACCACGCCAGGTAGCACGCACAGCATCTCGAACAGCAGGTTGGCACCGAGCAGCGAGGTGTTGCCGGTGGTGTCGTAAGGCGGGGAGACTTCGACAAGGTCACAGCCGATCAGGTCCAGGCCGTGGCAGCCGCGAATGATCTCCATCGCCTGGATGGTGGTCAAGCCGCCGATCTCCGGGGTTCCGGTACCGGGTGCCCAGGCCGGGTCGATGCCATCGATGTCGAAAGACAGGTAAACCGGGCCACCGCCGACCTTTTCCCGCACTTCGGCCATCAGTGGCTCCAGTGACTTGTGCCAGCACTCTTCGGCCTGGACCACGCGGAAGCCCTGGCGACGGCTCCAGTTGAAGTCATCGGCGGTGTAGCCCTGGGCGCGCAGGCCGATCTGCACCACGCGGTCACAGTCGAGCAGGCCTTCTTCCACGGCGCGGCGGAAGGTGGTGCCGTGGGCGATCTTCTCGCCGAACATGTGGTCGTTGACGTCGGCGTGGGCATCGATATGTACCAGGCCGATTTTGCCGTGTTTCTTGTGCAGCGCACGCAGGATCGGCAGGGTGATGGTGTGATCGGCCCCCCAGGGTCATGGGGATGACGTTGTGCTCGACGATCTCGTCATACGCTTCTTCGATGATGCGCACGGCGTCCAGCAGATTGAAGGTGTTGATTGCCACATCGCCGATATCGGCGACCGACAGCGAGTCGAACGGGGCGGCACCGGTCGCCATGTTGTACGGGCGGATCATCACCGATTCGGCGCGGATCTGCCGCGGGCCGAAGCGGGTGCCGGAGCGTAGCGAGGTACCGATATCCAGCGGTACGCCAATGAAGGCGGCATCCAGGCCTTCGGCGCTTTGCAGGTGGGGGAGGCGGAGCATGGTGGCGATGCCGCCGAAACGCGGCATTTCGTTGCCGCCCAGTGGTTGGTGGAGAGTCTTGTCCACGGTGGGCCTCATCAGTCGGTCGATTGTTGTGTTTGTTCGAACCTGTGCCGCCGCGCGCCATTCACGTGTGGTTTGCCGGCGGGCAGGGACATTTCGGCCAAGTCTGCTCAAGGGAGTACCGGGGAAGAATCGCTACCGACAAATACTTAGTTCAGGATTTTCTGAACTAAAGGCGGGTAGAGCAGTTAGACTGCGCGCACATACCCTTGTGGAACCGTTGCACCATGGCCTCGACCTTGCCCGACCTGAAACTGCTGCGCATCTTCATCAGTGTGGTGCGCCACCAGGGCTTTGCCAACGCCCAGCGCGAGCTGAACCTGTCGACCTCGGCCATCAGTACCTACATGAGCCAGCTGGAGGGCGCCTTGGGTATCGTGCTGTGCCACCGGGGTCGGGGTGGCTTCAGCCTGACCAGCAAGGGCGAGCTGTTCCATCAGGAAACCCTGCGCCTGCTGGCCGAGCTGGACGGTTTCGAGCAGTATGCCGCCGCCCTCAAGGGCGAATTGCGTGGCACCCTCAACCTTGGGGTGATCGACTCCACCGTCGGTGACCGCGCCTTGCCGCTGGCCGAAGCCATCGGCGCCTACAGCCAGGAGCACCCGGCGGTGCACCTGCATCTATCGGTGTCCAGCCCCTACGAGCTGCAACTGGGTGTGCAGGACAACCGCCTGGACCTGGCCATCGGCGCGTTTTCTTCGCGGATGAGCGGTCTGCTCTACCAGCCGTTGTACCGCGAACAGCACTGGCTGTACTGCAGCAGCCGCCACCCGTTGTATGCCGAGCGGCGCATTCCCGAGCAGGTAGTGACCCAGCAGCGCATGGTCGGCCGTGGTTATTGGAGCCAGGCCGAACTGGCCCGGCATGGCTTCAAGCACAGTGCGGCGACGGTTGAAAGCATGGAGGCGCAGCTGATCCTGATCCTTTCCGGGGCCTATATCGGCTACTTGCCTGAACACTACGCCCAGGCCTGGGTCGACAAAGGTGACTTGCGCGTGCTGTCGCCGTCGACCTTTGGTTACCAGGCCCCGTTCTCGCTGATCATTCGCCGCGGGCGCAGCCGCGAACCGTTGATCCAGACCTTCCGTGACCTGTTGAAAAGCCAGCTCAACGTGGGCTGAGATGCGACGCATTCATGCATTCCGTCGGGAGCGGGTTAAATTCCGCTAAACGCTGGCCGCTAACCTGATAGCGCTCTGCTACATATCAACTTGCGCTGATGATTTCCCCTTATTTCATCCTGCAAGGATCGCCCAAGATGCGCATGAATTTGCCCGTCACTGAGCACGAAAGAACCTTCCCCGGCGATCAACGCCTTATTTCCACGACTGACCTCGGCAGCCGAATCACCTACTGCAACGACGCCTTTGTGGCAATCAGCGGCTTTACCTATGACGAGCTGGTCGGCCAACCACACAACCTGGTGCGCCACCCGGACATGCCGCCGGCGGTGTTTGGCCATATGTGGGAAACCATCAAGCAGGGCAAACCGTGGATGGGCATCGTCAAGAACCGGGCGAAGAACGGCGATTACTACTGGGTAAGCGCCTACGTCACGGCGATATACGAACAGGGCCGGATCAGTGGCTACGAGTCGGTGCGCTCGGTGCCCACGCGTGAGCAGATCCGCCGTGCCGAGGCACTGTATGCGCGTTTGCGTGATGGTCGCGGCCCAGTGCCGTGGGCTGCTCGCCTGGGGCACGGCCTGGGCCATGGCTGGCCGCTGATCGGCGCCGGCCTGCTGTCGGCGGCGGGTTATCTTTGGCTGCCTCCCTATGCGGCGCTCGCGGTGCTGATGGCAAGTCTGCTGCTGGCTTGGTACTGGGTCGAGCACCGGCAGAACCAGGCCATTCGCCGCACCTTGGCTGAGCATCCCAAGGCCTTTACCAGTCCGTTGGTGGCGCTGACCTACAGCGACAACCCAGGCCTGCAGGGCCAGCTCGACCTGGCCATCATCAGCGAAGAGGCCCGCCTGCAAACGGCCCTGACCCGGCTGGTGGATGCCGGTGTCGGGGTAAAGTCGCGGGCGGCGCAGTCTTCCGACCTGTCCGATGCCCAGGCGCAGATGCTCGACCGGCAGCGCAGCGAGACCGACCAGTCCGCCACGGCGATCGCGCAGATGGCGGCAACCATCCAGCAGGTCACCCACAACGTGCAGAGCACGGCACACGCGGCAGGTGATGCCGACCAACTGGCGCAGCAGGGCAGCGAGCTGGCCCTGAAGAGCCTGCAAGCCATGGGCAGCATGAGCGACGCGGTCAATGACATTGGTCAGGCGGTCAACGCCTTGGCCGAGCAGACCCAGTCGATTGGCAGCGTGGTCGACGTGATCACTTCGATTGCCGAGCAGACCAACCTGCTGGCGCTTAACGCCGCCATTGAAGCGGCGCGCGCCGGTGAGCAAGGTCGGGGGTTCGCCGTGGTGGCTGATGAGGTGCGGTCATTGGCGCAGCGTACCCGCGCGTCGACCGAAGAGATCCACCATATCATTGCCTCGTTGAGGGCCGGGGCGGAGCGAGCGGTGAGCACTGCCAGCCGGGGCGAGCAGATTTCCCGGGACAGTGTGCACAGTGTCGAGGCGGTGCAGGCGGCACTGAGCGGGATTGCCCTGGCGGTCAGCCGCATCACTGGCATGAGCCAGCAGATGGCCACGGCATCGGAGCAACAGAGCCATGTGGCTGAAGACATCAACCAGCAGATCGTGAGAATTGCCCAGCTGTGCGACCAGAGTGCCGGGCAAGCCAGGCAAGGCGCGGAAATCAGCCAGGACCTCGAGCGCATGGCGGAGTACCTGCATAGCCTGGCGGAAAGGTTCAACCGTTGAAATCGCGGGGCCCGCAAAGCGAGCCCCGGTTATGTGGCAAACTGTCCCCGCCAAGGAGACCGTCATGCCCAGACCCCGCTGCGAGCGCTGCCAGCGCCCGCTCGACCATTGCCTATGCCCACTGATCCCCGCGCTCGACAGCCGCACCCGTGTGATCCTGCTGCAGCACCCCAGTGAAACTGCCCATGCCCTGAACACGGCGCGCCTGGCTGCCCTTGGCCTGAACAATGCCGAGCTGCGGATTGGAGAGGTGTTCGATGACCTGCCTGACCTGCTCGCCACCCCCGGATACCAGCCGGTGCTGCTGTTCCCGGGTGATGACGCCCAGGTGCTGACAGCCTATGGCGAGGCGGGCGACAAACCTTTGCTGCTGATCGTGCCCGACGGCACCTGGCGCAAGGCGCGCAAGCTGCTGTACCTGAACCCGTTGCTGGGGGGGCTGCCACGGGTGACGCTGGCCCAGGCGGCCGCTTCACGCTATCGGTTGCGCAAAGCGCCGGAGGCGGGTGCGTTGTCGACGATCGAGGCGGTGGTCGGGGCATTGAACACGCTGGAGCAACCGGCCTGCTTCGATGCACTGCTGGCGCCGTTCGAGGCGTTGATCGAGGGGCAGATCAGGGCCATGGGCGTAGAGACCTTTCAGCGTAATCATGGCCGCGAATGAGGGTTGGGGGCTGCTTTGCAGCCCATTCGCAGCACAAAGCGGCCCCGCTACCTAAAACCCGCTCAACGCATCTCAGGCAGACGCGCCTCGGTGCGGACTTCGGTGGTCGCCAGCGCCTCTGGTGGCAACGAAATATGCTGTTTGCTCAGCAATTCACCCATGGTCGCCAGTACGCGGTAGCGCGAGAACTCTTCGGTATAACGCACCTCGGTGTAGCGACGGTCTGCGTTGTACAGCTCGTTCTCACTGTCGAGGACGTCCAGCAGGGTGCGCTGGCCCAGGCCGAACTGGTCCTGGTAGGCCGCGCGCACACGTTTGGTGGTCTCGGCGTATTCGCGCGCGGTCGGCAGCTGCTTGCTGGCGTTGTTCATGGCGTTCCACGCCAGGCTCAGGTTCTCGGTCAACTCACGCAGGGCGTTGTTGCGAATGTCCAGTGCCTGGTTGATCTTGTGCGCGTCGGACTGCAGGCGAGCCTTGTCGCTGCCACCGCGGAACAGGTTGTAGTTCATCTCCACGCCAGCTTGCCAGTCGTTGTTGTTGTGGCCTTTCTCGCCGCCGGTGTTGTTGTTGGCACCGGTTGCCAGAATGGCGTCGAAGCGCGGGTAGAAGGTCGACTTGCCCACTTCGTACTGCTGCTCGGCGGCGTTGACGTCAGCCTGGGCAGACTTGATGTACGGGTTATTCTGGCGCATGCCGTCGCGGGCTTCGTCGAGGGTGCCTGGCACCTCGCCCTTGATGCTCTGCGGGCTTTCCAGCTCGTCCGGGGCGCGACCGATCACGCTGAAGAAATTGGCCTCGGCATCGGCCAGGTCGACTTCGGCGGTGTCCAGGTTGTTTTCCGCCAGGGCGCGACGTGCGCGGGACTGGTCGAGGTCGGCGGTGCTGCCGACGCCGCGCTCGTTGCGCAGGCCAATCTGGTCGTTGACGCGCAGGTGAGCTTGCAGGTTGTTCTTGGCCAGCGTCACCAGTTCACGGCGTTTGAGCACTTCCAGGTAGACCTCGACTGCACGCAGGGCGACATCCTGGGCAACGGCCTGGGTGTAATAGGCGCGCGAGGTAGAGACCGCCTCGGTGCGGCCTACTTCATTCGCGGTGTTGAAGCCGTCGAAGATCATCTGCCGCAGGCGCAGTTCGGACTGGGTGTAGTTGAGGGTTTCCTTGTTGTGGTTACCCTCGGCACGGGTCGTGGTGTTGTCCGAGCGCTGGCGGCCGTAACCGGCAACCAGGTCCACGGAAGGGTAGTAGCCACCACGCGCGAACTTCACGTCTTCATCGGCCGACAGCTTGCTGTTACGGTTGGAGCTGACTTGTGGGTGGTAGTCCACGGCGCTTTGGACAGCCTCGGTAATCGACATCGCCTGTACGTTGGCACTCGCCAGGGCCAACAGTAAAGCACTGGTGATGGGGTTCAAAACGCGCATGGTACATCTCCCTGATCCTGGAATTGATCCTGCTGTTCGCCAAAAAAATGACGATAAACGTATCGCGTATAGTGTTGCAGGTTTTTAACAACACAGCTAAGTACATTCAACGCGATAGATAAGAAGATTTATTCATATCAAATTGCCATATAAGATCGTTGTTGTCTAATAAGTGTGTATTCAAGGGCACGGAACGAAGGCGGGAAATGCCTTGAAAACCCATGGATACAAGGCCTATGCGCAGTTCCAGAACTAATTCGGATAAAGAGGGTGTTGATTAGGCGAAAGCGATATTTGGCGACAAAATATTGTCACTTTGGCTTGTGCAGGGTTTTCAGGCTGAGAATGTACAGGGTGACCAATGCGGCACTGGTCAACATGAAGGTGCGCGCCCAGAACAGCGGCACCAGGTAGCACGACAGGCCAATGCTGGCCCACATGAGGCCGATGGCGTAGACCTTGCCCTTGAGGGGGATGCCTTCACCACTGAGGTAGTCACGGATCCATGGCCCCAGCTTGGGATGATGGACCAGCCAGTGATGGAAGCGCGGCGAGCTGCGGGCAAAGCAGGCCGCCGCCAAAAGCAGGAATGGGGTGGTGGGCAATACCGGCAGGAATATCCCCAGCACCCCCAGCGCGACGCTGAGCCAGCCAGTGGCCAGCAGCAGGTAGCGCACAGGTAGCTCAGTGGTGGCGTGGCTTGAGCAGCGCCGGTTTTTCGTCAGGGGCGTGCAGCAGCAGGAACAGTGCGCTCAGTGCCTCGGGGATTTGCACGATCATGTCATCCTGCAGGTTGGCGTTGCTGGCGATGTCGGCGAACTCTGGTTGTTCGTCGAACAAGCCCGAACCCACCATGATCGGCAGCAGCATTTCGCTGACTTCTTCCTCGGCGTTTTCGAACCACGCCTCTTCCCGCAGGAACACGCCTTCCATGAAACCGATGCACCAGCCGCGCAGGTCGGAATCGTCCGGCTCATCGGTCAGGTCGAGGTCGCAGGGCAGGTCGAATTCTTCGTCACTGGCCAGCTGGCGGGCAATGTGCGCCTTGAGCGCCACCAGGGTGGCCTCGATCTCGGTGCGCTGGGCTTCGCTGGCGTAGTGCGGCTCCTCGGCGAACAGGGCGTCGATCCACTCGCGCTCGGGCACGTCCTCGGCGTTGATCGAAAGAGCGGTGAGGTAGCCGTGTGCGGCGACATAGTCCAGCGCTTCTTCGTGCAGCTCGTCGGCGTCGAGGAAGGCTTGCAGGCGGGTCAGTTGCTCGGCGAAGGACATTACAGGGCTACCTTGGGGAATAAACGATAACGAATTCTAGCACCTTGCAGCGGCAGCGGGGCAAAGGGAACGTCTATCGCCGCGGTGCATGTGCAGCGCGGTGCTGCGGTATACTCCGCGATTTTTCATCCAGGGGCAGGTTTTAACGGCTGCCTGGCAAAAACCGCTTACGCATTTGGCGTGTGCGGGGCGGGTTTTTCGTCCAGCCTTTATCCAGGATGGTACGGCGATTTGGAGTTGCACATGCTCGAACAGGCTCAGCGCGTTCTCAAGGACATCTTCGGCTACGACAGTTTCCGTGGGCGCCAGGCAGCGATCATCGAATGCGTGGCCAATGGCGGCGATGCCTTGGTACTGATGCCCACCGGTGGCGGCAAATCGCTGTGTTTCCAGGTGCCGGGGCTGCTGCGCCCGGGCTTGACGGTGGTGGTATCGCCACTGATCGCGCTGATGGACGACCAGGTCGCCACCCTTGACGAGCTGGGTGTGTCTGCGGCCGCCCTGAACTCTACCCTGACGGCGGAGCAGCAGCGTGAACTGGCCGGGCGCCTGCGCCGTGGTGAAGTCAAGATGCTGTACCTGGCGCCGGAACGCCTGGTGCAGCCGCGCATGCTCGACTTCCTGCGCGATCTGGACATCTCGCTGTTCGCCATTGACGAGGCCCACTGCGTTTCGCAATGGGGTCACGATTTCCGCCCCGAGTACCTGCAGCTGGGTCAGCTGGCCGAACTGTTTCCGCATGTGCCGCGCATTGCGCTTACCGCTACGGCCGACATGCGAACCCGCGAGGAGATCGTTCAGCGCCTGCACCTGCAGGGCGCCGAGCGCTTCCTGTCGAGTTTCGACCGGCCCAACATCTTCTACCGCATCGTGCCCAAGGAGGCACCGCGCAAGCAGTTGATGGCCTTTCTCGGCGAGCGTCGTGGCAACGCTGGCATCGTCTACTGCCTGTCGCGCAAGAAGGTCGACGAAACCGCCGCCTTCCTCTGCAGTCAGGGGTTCCCTGCGCTGCCGTATCACGCCGGCCTTGCCGCCGAGACACGTGCGGCCAACCAGCACCGCTTTCTCAACGAGGAAGGGCTGATCATGGTCGCTACCATTGCTTTCGGCATGGGTATCGACAAGCCCAACGTGCGCTTCGTTGCTCACCTCGACCTGCCCAAATCGCTTGAGGCCTACTACCAGGAAACCGGCCGGGCCGGCCGTGACGGCCTGCCCTCCGATGCCTGGATGGCCTACGGGCTGCAGGACATGGTGATGCTCAAGCAGATGCTGCAGAACTCCGAAGGCGACGAGCGCCACAAGCGTATCGAGCAGCACAAGCTGGACGCCATGCTGGCGCTGTGCGAAGAAACGCGCTGCCGCCGCCAGTCGCTGCTGGCCTACTTCGACGAGACCCTCGAACAACCGTGCGGGCACTGCGACAACTGTGTCGACAACATCCAGACCTGGGACGCCACCGAGCCGGCCCGCCAGGCGCTGTCGGCGGTGTTCCGCACCGGCCAGCGCTATGGTGTTGGCCACCTGGTCGATGTGCTGTTGGGCAAGGACACCGAGAAGGTGCGCAATTTCGGCCACGAGAAGCTGTCGGTATTCGGCGTTGGCAAAGGCTTGGCCGAGGTGGAGTGGCGTTCACTGTTCCGTCAGCTGGTGGCGCGCGGCCTGGTCGATATCGACCTGGAAGGCTACGGCGGTCTGCGCCTGTCCGACAGCTGCCGGCCGCTGCTGCGCGGCGAGGTGACCTTGCAACTGCGCCGTGATCTCAAACCGCAGACCACGGCCAAAACCTCGTCGTCCAGCGGCGGCAGCCCGGCCAGCCAGCTGGTGCGTGCCGAAGAGCGCGATCTGTGGGAAGCGCTGCGTACCCTGCGCCGCAAGCTGGCCGAAGAACACAGTGTGCCACCCTACGTCATCTTCCCCGACTCGACACTGCTGGAGATGCTGCGCAGCCAGCCGGTCAGCCTCAGCGACATGGCCCAGGTCAGCGGTGTGGGGGCGCGCAAGCTGGAGCGCTACGGCCAGGCGTTCCTTGAAGTGCTGAACAGCAGCGGTGGCACCGACGAGGCACCGAAAGTGGTGCTCGACCTGCGCCACGAACTGGTCAGCCTGGCCCGTGCCGGCATGACCCCGGCGCAGATCGCCGGGCAGCTCAACTGCAGCGAGAAGAACGTGTATAGCCTGCTGGCCGAGGCGTTGGGCCGCCAGGAGCTGAGTCTGGACCAGGCCATCGACCTGCCGGAAGACCTGATGATGGAGGTGCAGGACGCCTTTCTTGACGGCGAGGGTGAGCTGCCACCGGTGTCGGCCATTGCCCCGCAGTTCGGGGCGCGGGTGCCGGAGGGCGTACTCTATTGCGTGCGCGCAGCACTGGCGGCGGAATTCGAATTGTAAACGCATGCAGGATCGAAGGCAGAAGCGCCATCTGCTGACCTTTGTCATGCTTTTTGACGATTATCGAACGCGTAACCATGGCCGAGCCTTGCCTCGTGGGGCAGGGCATGGTTAGCTGCCTAATAATTAGATCTACTCCAATGAGTTCCTTATGCCCCTGAACGACAACCAACACCGCTTTGGCATGCAACTGGCCCAGATGTCCCGAGGTTGGCGTGCCGAGTTGGACCGCCGCCTGGCCGGGCTCAACCTGTCCCAGGCGCGCTGGCTGGTGTTGCTGCACCTGGCGCGCTTCGAAGACGCCCCGACCCAGCGTGAGCTGGCCCAGAGCGTAGGTGTCGAGGGCCCGACCCTGGCGCGTCTGCTCGACAGCCTGGAAGCGCAAGGGCTGGTGCGCCGGCAGGCGGTGCTGGAGGACCGGCGGGCGAAGAAGATCGTGCTGTGCCCGCCGGCCAAGCCGTTGATCGATCAGATCGAGACCATCGCCAACCAACTGCGGGTAGAGCTGTTTACCGGCGTGGACGAGGCGGACTTGCAGGTCTGTATGCGCGTGCATGCCAAGATCCTGGCCAACCTCGAAAAGTCCTGAGCTCCCCCCATCGTTGCAGGTGCAGTGCAAGCCTCAGAAGGTGTGCCCAAGGTTCAGGTACACCGCCTGCTCATGCGCACTGTTGGCGCCGTAGCTGAAGTTCAGCGGCCCTAGAGGCGTCTCCAGCCCCAGGAAGATGCTCGCCGCATTGATGTACCCACTGTCGAATTCGTTGTCATTGTTCCACGCCCGCCCACGCTCCAGCGAGCCGCCGATGTACAGCGGGAAGTCCAGCGGCACATAGGCCCGTGGCGTCAGCCGGCGGTAATAGACCATGCGCAGCAGGCTCACGTTCTGCCCCGATACCGAGTCCTGGCGGAAGCCTGACAGCTCTCGCGCCCCGCCCATCACAAAGCTCGACGTCACCACTTCGGTGTCGTCCAGCGTGCGCCCGTAGCGCCCACCCAGTACGAACGTGTTCGGCCCGCTGCTGATGGCCTTGTCCAGGGTGAACAGCCACTGCCGGTAATCCTGGTCGGAGTCCAGCGACTTGTCGTATTTGCGCAAGGTCAGGCCGATATCCTCGCCATGGTGCGGGAAGTACACGTTATCGAGGGTGTCGAACGAGTACTTCAGCTCGTAGAAACCTTCGTTGAAACTGACTTTGGGCAGGTCCTGGTCGCCGATGCGCACCTCGGCTTCGCCCCAGGCCTTGCCCACGCCCAGGCGCACTTCACCGCTGTTGCCGATCTGCCGGCCTACGTTCAGGCCAAAGCCATAGCGTTCCAGGCGATACTCGGCGACCGGGTCGTTGTCCAGGGTGGCTTCGATGTTCTGCGAGCCCAGGTCCAGGTACGGCGCGATGAAGTAGCGTGAGCCCACATCCAGGGGTTGGTAGAACTCGCTGTACAGCGCTTGCTGGTCACCGATCTGGCCGCGGGTCAGCCATTCGGCGCCAAGGCTGTTGATGCCGTTGACCCGGTAGCTGGCGCCCAGGTTGAAAGCGCTGTCGCCGCGCAGGTCATCGGACAGGTTCAGGCCCAGGCGCAGGTAGTCCGTGCCGCCGCGTCGGCCCCGGGCGTTGATCACCAGGGTATTGTCGTTGCCCTTGTGCACCACGCGGTACTGCACCCTGTCGAAGTAGTCCAGGCCATACAGCGTACCCATGTCGGTCTGCAGGCGGCCCAGTTCCAGCGGCGCGTCGATTGGCTGGCGGATGTACGAGCGGATTACATCATCGCTGACCTTGGAGTCGTTTTCGATCCGGATTGCGGTGATTACCGGCGTGCGCTGGCGCGGCGAGCGGGCCACGGCCAGGCTGGCGTCGCCCTCGAGCTGGCGCAGGGTGGCCAGGCGTGGGTCAAGCAGGCGAGTGGCGCGGTAACCGGCGTCGATCATGTCGCGGGCACGGCCGAAGTCAGTCACGCCGAAGGCGGTCAGCGATGGCTGGATGAGGATGTCGTCGCGGTGCAGACTGGCCAGTTGTTCTTCGGAGTTGCGTCGGGTCATCAAAGTGATCGACTGATTCAGCACGTCGACCACCGTCAGTAATTGCTTGCGATCGCGCAGCGGGGTGCCGATGTCGACCACGATGGCCAGGTCCACGCCCATTTCGCGGGCCACATCCACCGGAATGTTGTCGACCATCCCGCCGTCCACCAGCAGGCGGCCGTCCAGTTCGACCGGGGCGAACACGGCGGGGATCGACATGCTGGCGCGGATTACCTGGGGCAGGTGACCCCGGCGGAACACGACTTTTTCGCCACTGGCGATGTCGGTAGCCACGGCGCGGAAAGGAATGGGCAGCTTATCGAAGTCGCGGGTGTCGGCGGTATGCGCCAGTTTGCTTTCCAGTAGCAGTGACAAGTTCTGGCCCTGAATCACACCCAGCGGCAGGCCCATGCTGCCGTCGTCGCGAAAGCTGAGCTTCTGCTTGACCAGGAAGTCACGGTCATCCTGCTTGCGCCGGAACGGCACATCCTTGCGCGGCGGGGCATCGGAGAGCGCCTGTTGCCAGTCAAGGGTGGTCGCGAGTTTTTCCAGCTCTTCGACACTGTAGCCCGAGGCGTACAGGCCGCCGACCACCGCGCCCATGCTGGTGCCGGCGATGGCGTCGATGCGCACACCCTGTTCCTCCAGTGCTTTGAGCACGCCGATGTGGGCCAGGCCACGGGCAGCACCGCCAGACAACACCAGGCCGACCTTGGGCCTGGCGGGTTCCGCAGCGATTGCCGTAAGCGAGGTGAGTGCGAGCAGAAAACAGAACAGCAGACGGCGCATCGTGACTCTCAAACCGTGGGCTAAAGACCGCTAGTATAAGCGGCCCCTTACCTGGAGATGTTTCACCATGGCTGACAACAAGCCGGAAATCGTCATCACCTATTGCACCCAGTGCCAGTGGCTGCTGCGTGCGGCCTGGCTGGCTCAGGAACTGCTCAGCACCTTTGCCGACGACCTAGGCCGGGTTGCGCTGGAGCCGGGCACCGGGGGTGTCTTCCGCATCACCTGCAATGGCGTGCAGATCTGGGAGCGCAAGGCCGACGGCGGTTTCCCCGAGGCGAAGGCACTGAAGCAGCGGGTGCGCGACCTGGTTGACCCGCAGCGTGACCTTGGTCACAACGACCGCTGATCAGGCGCCCTCGGTCAGTGGCCGCTGCCTGGGCGGCTGCTCGGCAGCCAGGCGGCTGGACAGCACGATGGCGAAGATGATCAGCGCGCCGCCCAGCAGCATGCGCACGGTAGGGGTTTCGGCGAACACTGCCCAGGCCACGGCAATGCCGTAGACCGGCTCCATGCCGAACACGACCGCAGCGGTGCGCGCCTTGATCACTGCCAGGCTGGCGACGAACAGGCTGTGCGCCACCCCCGTGCAGAAAATGCCGAGCAGGGCGATCCATAGCCAGTCCAGGGCCGCAACGTCGGCCAGGCCGGGCGCCGCGAACGGTAGCAAGCACAGGCCCACCACCAGGTTTTGCCACAGTGCGGCCTGCACTGCAGGCAAACGTCCGGAGCCGGCCCGGTTGGTCAGTGACAGCAGCGAGAACAGCAGGCCCGAGAGCAGTGCCCAGAGCAGGCCGCCGGTGGCTTCGCTGGCCAGGTCGAATGCCGGTGTGACCAGTATCAGGCCAATGCTGACCAGCACGACCAAGACGGCTTCGTTACGGTGGATACGCTCGCGGAACAGCAGGCTTTCGAGGATCACCGTAAAGGCCGGGAAGCTGGCGAACCCGAGGGTGGCGATGGCTACGCCGCCCACTTTGACGGCGATGAAGAAGCTGACCCAGTGGCCGGCCAGCAGCACACCACCGAGCAGCAGGCGGCGCGTATCCTGGCGGCTCACGCGTTGCCAGCCCGGGCCGGCCAGGCTGGCGAACAGGGCCAGGGCGAGTACGGCGAAGGCGGCGCGACCGAAGACAATGATCGCCGGGCTGGCGCTGGCGGCCAGTTTGCCGAAGACGCCGGTAAGGCCGAAGAACAGCGCGCCAATGTGCAGTGCGCCGAGGGCGGTGCGGTGGTTCATGATGGGTCCTTGATGAAGATCTCTACAGGCAGTGCCGGCCCTTTCGCGGGTAAACCCGCTCCTACAGGTGTGCACAACCTTCAGGCGGGGGGCATCCTGTAGGAGCGGGTTTACCCGCGAAGGGGCCGGCAAAGGCAAAGTGTAAAGCCTCAGGCAAACACATTCTGTCGCAAGACTGCTGTCAGTTATCGCCAGACTCTCGCCGCAAAGCCAAAGGTGTACACCCGAACGCCCGTAGCATCGCCGCTGAAAAGGCACTTTGCGAGCTATACCCCACCTGCGCCGCAATTTCGCCCATCGGCAGCACGGTCTGCACGATTAGCCGCCGCGCCTTGAGCAAACGCCGCTGGCGAATGTAGTCCATCGGAGTCATGCCGCACTCAGTGGTAAAGCGCGCATGCAGCCGGGCACTGGACAGCCCGGCGATGCGCGCCAGGTCAGCTACCTGCAGCGGGTAAGCCGCATGCTGCTCGATATGCGCATCGAAGGCGCTGTAGGGCAGGCGCTGGCTGGCGTGCACGCTGGCTGCCGCTGTGGCGTTGAGGCTGGCCAGCAGCAGTGCCGCGCCTTGACGGGCAATCAGCGGGTCGTGCACGGGGCTGCTCGCCAGCCAGTCCACCAGTTGCTGCTGGCGCTCATCCAGGCTCACGGCGGCGGGGCGGTCGAGCAGGCGGCGGCTGGCATCGGCATGCTCGCCCAGGTGCTCGCGCAGCCAAGGTTCCCCAGGCACATCAAGCACCAGGCAATCACTGCCGGCATCGCTGGCGCACGTGTGATGAGCACCCGCCGGGACCACGATCAGCCCCTGACGATCGATGCCGGCGCCATGCCCCTGGACCTCGAACTCCAGGCGGCCGCGCAGGCCGAACACCAGTTGCGGGTGTTCGTGGCTGTGGGCGATCAGGCTGTCGCGGTAATGGCGCAGCGAGAGGATCGGGCCGGCGGTCATGGGGGCTTCCTCGCAGGGCAGGCGCCCATTGTGCCTCAATCCCTGCACGCCATCACTCGTCACTGTTTTGCCATGGCGCTGTCATGCGCGCCTGCCAGTCTCCAGCAAACTGCGCCGGAGCCTGCCCATGAGCCATGCCGAACTGTCCCGCCCCTCGCGCAAGCAACGCGTGCGTACCCTGTGGATCTCCGACGTGCACCTGGGTACCCGCGACTGCCAGGCCGAACACCTGTCGCAATTCCTCAAGGGCTACCAGGCTGACCGCGTCTACCTGGTGGGCGATATCATCGATGGCTGGAAACTGCGCGGCGGGATCTATTGGCCGCAAGCTCACACCAACGTGATCCGCCGGCTGCTGACCATGAGCAAGCGCGGTACCGAGGTGATCTACGTCACCGGCAACCATGACGAATTCCTTCGCCGCTACTCAAAGTTGATTCTGGGCAACATTCAGCTGGTAGACGAGGCCGAGCACCTGACAGCCGATGGCCGCCGACTGCTGGTGGTCCATGGCGATCAGTTCGATGTGATTACCCGTTACCACCGCTGGCTGGCGTTTCTGGGTGATCGCGCCTACGAATTCACCTTGGTGCTCAACCGCTGGCTCAACCACTGGCGAGCGCGGTATGGCTATGGTTACTGGTCGCTGTCGGCGTACCTCAAGCACAAGGTGAAAGGCGCGGTGAACTTCATCAGCGACTTCGAGAATGCCATTGCCCATGAATGCACCCGTCGTGGGTTTCATGGAGTGGTGTGCGGGCATATCCATCATGCCGAGATCCGCAAGGTGGGTGAGGTGGACTACCTCAATTGCGGGGACTGGGTGGAGTCGTGCACGGCCCTGATCGAGCATTGGGATGGCAGCGTCGAACTGTATCGGCTGGCCGAAGCGCAGGCCGTGGCGGCGTTGCGCGAGCCGGCTTAGGGGCCGAGGGCAGAGTGCCGCCAAGCGGCCTCGGACGCTTACAGCCTGAGCTTGCCCAGCAGGATATCCCGGAACATCACGAAATCCCCGGCCAGGCTGTACAGCGGATAGGTAAAGGTCGCTGGCCGATTCTTCTCGAAAAAAAAGTGCCCAACCCAGGCAAAGCCATAGCCGAACACCGGCACGGCCAGCAGCAGCAACCATTTGCCACTGCCAATGGTGTAGGCCAGCAGCGCTATCACCAGGCTGGTGCCGACGAAGTGCAGGCGGCGGCAGGTGGGGTTGCTGTGCTCCCCCAGATAGTACGGATAGAACTCGGCAAAACTGCGAAACTGCGCTGTGCTGTTCATGGCAGTGCTCCGGGATTAATACTTCTGGACAAGATACACGGCGTGGAGCCTGATTCGAGTCTAGAGTGACTGACGGGGCCTACCAGTGACAATAGGCGCCAAATGAGTATCCTTGGGGTTCACCGCAGGAGCGGTTGGTAAAAGAAGCCTGTCATGAGCGAAAGAACAACGTCAGCCAGTTGGGCATCAGGGATCGTGAAGGCACTTGAACTGGAAGGGCTGGATTGCAGAGCCATGTTCAAGCAATTGGGGTTGGACTTTGCCGCCCTCGACGACCCCGATGCACGTTTTCCGCAAGACTCCATGACCCGCCTCTGGCAGCTGGCGGTGGAGCTGTCGGGCAATGAGGCCATCGGCCTGAACATGGCACGGGTGGTCCGCCCGGCGTCGTTCCATGTGGTGGGCTATGCGTTGATGTCCAGCCGCACCCTGGCCGAGGGCTTCGAGCGCCTGGTGCGCTACCAGCGCATCATCGCCGAAAGCTCCGACCTCAGTTTCGTCCTCGGTCCCGAGGGTTATTCGCTGATTCTGACCGTGCACGGTGACCACCTGCCGCCAACCCGGCACAGCGCCGAAGCGTCGCTGGCCTGTGCGTTGGCGCTGTGCAAATGGCTCAGTGGCCGGCCGGTCCAGCCGCGGCGGGTACTGGTGCAGGGGCCGCAGCCGAAGAATGTCGAGCCTTACAAGGTGGCGTTCCATTCGCCGCTGGTGTTCGGCGCCCCACATGATGCACTGGTGTTCGAGCGGGCCGACATGGAGGCGCCGCTGCCGACCGCGAACGAGGCCATGGCGGTGCTGCACGACCGGTTTGCCGGCGAGTACCTGGCACGCTTCTCCGAAAGCCGGGTTAGCCACCGCGTACGCCAGGTGTTGTGCCGCATCCTGCCGCAGGGTGAGCCCAAGCGCGAAACCCTGGCCCAGGCCCTGCACCTGTCGCAGCGCACCTTGCAACGGCGGCTGCAGGAGGAAGGCACCAGCTTCCAGACCTTGCTTGACGACACCCGCCGCGAACTGGCCGAACAATACCTGGCCCAGCCGGGCATGACCTTGCTGGAAACCGCCTACCTGCTGGGCTTTGCCGACCCCAGCAACTTCTATCGGGCGTTCCGCCGCTGGTTCGATGCCACGCCCAGCGAGTACCGCGCCCGCCTGGGCGCGGAAGGCGAAGTGCTCAGTGACGCCAGAACGCCGGCATGCACAACACCAGCACCGTGATGATTTCCAGGCGACCCAGCAGCATGCCGGCCGCCAGAATCCATTTGGCCGCGTCAGGCAGCGTGGCGTAGTTGCCCGACGGGCCGATCACTTCACCCAGGCCTGGGCCTACACCCGAAACCGTGCCGGCGGCACCGGTCAGCGCAGTCATCCAGTCCACGCCCAGCAGCGACAGCAGCAGCGCCAAGACACAAATGGTGATGGCGAAGAAGAACGAGAACGTCAGGATCGAACGCACGATGTCTTCATCGAGGCGATGACCGTTGTATTTTTGCTTGATCACCGCGCGCGGGTGAATCAGCTGGTTGAGGCTGGCCTTCAGCAGGATGTAGGCCACCTGGAAACGGAAAATCTTGATACCGCCGGCGGTCGAGCCAGAGCAGCCGCCAACGAAGCCCAGGTAGAAGAACAGCATCAGCGAGAAGTTGCCCCACAGGCTGTAGTCCCCCAGGGCGAAACCGGTGGTGGTGACCACAGAGGTCACATTCAGCGCCACGTGGCGCAGGGCGTCGAGCCAGTGCAGGTTGGTGCTGTACCAGTACCAGGTGCCCAGTACCAGCCAGGTGACCACCAGCATGCCCAGCAAGCCTTGTACCTGCTGGTCACGAATCAGCGCCTTGCGGTTGCCGCGCAGGGTGGCTACGTAAAGGGTGAACGGCAGGCTGCCCATGATCATCACCACCACCGCCACCCAGTGCACGGCCGGGATATCCCATTTTGCCAACGACTGGTCGGAGGTGGAGAACCCACCCGTAGAGATAGCCGACATGGCGTGGTTGATCGCATCGAACGGGCTCATGCCTGCCCACCAGAAGGCCAGCGCGCCGAGTATCGAGAAACCGACGTAAACCGCCACGATCGACTTGGCGACCATGTGCGAGCGCGGCATGACTTTTTCCGAGCGGTCGGACGATTCGGTCTGGAACAGGCGCATGCCGCCGATGCGCAGCAGCGGCAGGATCGCCACCGCCATGGCGATGAAGCCGATACCGCCGAGCCAGTGCAGCATCGAGCGCCACATGAGGATGCCCGGTGACATGTTATCGAGCCCGCTGAGTACGGTAGCGCCAGTGGCGGTGATGCCTGACATGCTTTCGAAGAAGGCGTCGGTGTAGCTGATGTGCTGGGTCAGCAGGAACGGTAGCGCGGCGAATACGCACACCACCAGCCAGCTGCTGACGGTCAGCAGGTACATGTCGCGTGGGCGTAGGTGTACATGCTCCGGGCGCCCCTGCACCACCAGGGCCAGGCCGGCGATGAAGGTGATCAGGCTCGACCAGAGAAACGACGGCATGTCACCGGTGCGCTCGAAGATCACCAGGGTCGCCATGGGCACGGCCATGCCGACGGCCAGGGTAATCAGGAAGATGCCGATGATGAAACCAATAATCCTTAAGGTCGGCAACGCCATGTGATCTGCTCAGACTCGAAACGGAAGGGCGCCATTCTACCTATGGGTCTGGTGATGTAAACGCTAGAATGGCCGCACATTCAACTGCCAGGAGGGTAGCCGATGGAGGCTCTCGACGCATTGCTCAACCGTGTTTCCGTGCCACGCCTGACCGACCCGGCGCCCAATGCCGCCCAGCGCGAGGCGCTGTTCCAGGCTGCCCTGCGCGCCCCGGATCACGGCCAGCTGCGGCCGTGGCGTTTTCTTACCATCGAAGGCCAGGGCCGCGAGAAGCTGGGTGAGCTGTTCGCCGAAGCCGTGCAGCACAAGGGCGATGCCAGCCAGGCTGCACTGGACAAGGCCCGTGCGATGCCGCTGCGGGCGCCGTTGCTGATCGTGGTGGTGGCCAGGTTGCAGGACCACTTCAAGGTGCCCAAGTCCGAGCAGCGCCTGGCGGCGGGCTGTGCGGCGCACGGTATTCTGATTGCTGCGCACGCGCAGGGGATCGGCGCGGTGTGGCGTACCGGTGACATGGCCTTCGATGCCCATGTGCACAAGGGGTTGGGGTTGGCCGAGAACGAGGAGCTGATCGGCTACCTGTACGTCGGCACGCCGCTGACCGAGCCGCGGACAGCGCCGGTGCTGGAAACGGCTGATTTCGTCAGTGGCTGGGGTGAGTAACCTGGCCTTGGGCTGATTCAGGTATCAAGGCTTCCGGCCTTTTCGCGGGTGAACCCGCTCCTACAACAGCATCCACATCCCCTGTAGGAGCGGGTTTACCCGCGAAGAGGCCAGGTACCTTTACACCCCATCAACTGCCTGTCGCTTCAGCCAGGGGCAACTCCAGCCTGGCCAAAAACCCACCCTGTGGATGATTCTCCAGCACCAGGCTACCGCCATGGCGCTCCGCGGCCTTGCGCGCAATCGCCAGGCCCAGGCCATGCCCCGGTGCTTCTTGCCCTGGCGCGCGGAAGAACGGCTCACCCAGTTGCGCCAGGTGCTCCGCTGCCGCCCCAGGCCCATGGTCACGCACGCTGATCACGATGCGGTCCTGCTCGCGTGCGGCGCTGACCTCGACCGGCTGGCCCGCCGGGTTGAAGCGCAGGGCATTGCGCAGCAGGTTGTCCACGGCACGCTCGATCAGCGTTGGCCAACCCTGCAAGCTCAACCCCGGCTGCGCCTCCAGGCGCACGTCCTGCTCCGGTGCGCTCAGCAGGGCGTCCTTGCGTACGCTGCCGAGCAAGGCATTGATGTCGACGGGTTCGGCATGAGCCTGTTCGGCATCCACTCGGGCCAGGGCGAGGATTTCGCTGATCAGGTCTTCCAGGCGGTCGCACTCGCGGGTCAGGCGTGGCCACAGCGCTTGCCGCTGCTCAGGCTCGGCGCGTTCGGCCAGGGCCAGGGCAATACGCAGCCTGGCCAGCGGCGAGCGCAGTTCGTGGGACACATCGCGTAGCAGCTGGCGCTGGCTGCCAATGGTGCTTTGCAGGCGCGCGCCCATCTTGTTGAAGTCCTTGGCCAGCACGCCAAACTCGTCGCGCCGCGCTGCCAGCCGTGCCAGGCTGTTCTGCTGATAGGTGGTCTGGCCCAGATCGTGTACGGCGCTGCGCAGGCGGCTTAACGGGCGGGTGATGGACAGCGTCACCAGCAGGCTGAACAGGGTCAGCACGACCAAGGCAATGCCCAGGGCGCTGAGTGGCCACAGCAGGCTTTCACGGTGCCAGGCATCCAGCGCCGGGTGGGGGATGCGGTAGATCAGCAAGTAGGTTTCGCCGGTGTCGGGGCTGGTGTATTCCTCGGTCAGCCGGCGCCATGGCAAGCGCCGCTGGTCGTTGTGCTGGCGCGCTTCGAAGGCTGCCGCACGGCGTGGAAAGGTACCGGGCACCACGGCCTCACCGCTATCGTCGAGCACCTGCACGTCGATCTTGTAGCGGTCCTTGCGTCGTTCCAGAAAGTGCTGGGCCGCCTCCAGGCCTTCCTGCTCATAGTGCTTGGCCCACTTGCTGGCCAGGGTATTCAGGCCCGGGTGGCGGCTGAGGATCCAGGCGTCCTGGTTGAGCATGTGCCCCAGCAGGATCGACAGGCCTGCGACCAGGGTGATGGCCAGCCAGAAACTGGCCAGGATGCGCCAGAACAGTGAACGCAAGTGCACCTCCTAAACGGGAAAAGCCCGGCCCGCAGTGATGCGGGCCGGGCACGGGGCGGACAGCTTACTGGGCCTTGGCGCCTTTTTCAGCTTTCCAGGCCTGGAACTCCTGCCACTCGGCTTTCTTGGCGGCGCGTTCTTTTTGCAGTTCGTCAAACTTCTTCTGCTGGTCAGCCGTGAGCAACTTGCGCACTGCGCTGTCGGTCTTGTCGCGGTTGGCTTGCAGTTCATCCTTCATGGCTTTCTGGTCGGCGGCCGGCAGCTTGGACAGGTAGCGCTCGGTAATGTCGCGGCGCTGCTGCATCTGCTCGCCCATCAGCTTGCCGATCTGCTGGCGCTGATCGCGGCTCAGGTCCAGTTGGTGGAAAGGCGCATCACCGCGATGATGCGGGCCGTCGTGGCGCGGGCCGCCGTCAGGCATGGCCATGGCTACGGTCGGCAAAGCGGCAGCGAACATCAGGGCGATAAGGGTCTTGCGCATGGTGTCTCTCCTTTCATAGGCCGGTGATTACCGGATGAGCACAGTCTAGGGAGATCACCGTCAAGCGCAGTCAGGGGATGGTAAAGGCAAAGTAAAGATGATTGGCCCGTGCAGGCCCCGCCTTGTGCCGCCAATGGGGCGCGCAGCGGCCCCGGCGTTTTTACAGGCAGTAGTAATAGCCACGGCTACGCAACGCCACAATGCGTGGCCGGCCATCGGCGTGGGGGCCGATCTTCTTGCGCAGGTTGCTGACATGCATGTCCAGGCTGCGGTCGTACAGGGTCAGCTTGCGGCCCAGGCCGATCTGCGCCAGTTCCTGTTTGTCCAGCGGCTCGCCGGGCTGGCGCAGCAGCGCTTCAAGAATACGGCTTTCGGACAGGGTCAGGGTCATTTCGCGGCCATCGATGCTGGCCACGCCCCGCGCAGGGCTGTAGACCAGGTCACCCAGCTCCATCTGGCTGGTTGTGGCGGTGGGGTGGCTGCGGCGCAGCACCGCGCGCAGGCGGGCAGTGAGCTCGCGCGGGTCGCAGGGTTTGGCCAGGTAGTCGTCGGCACCCAGTTCCAGGCCGAGAATGCGGTCCAGCGGCTCGCCGCGGGCTGACAGCATCAGCACCGGTAGCTCGGCATGCTCGCTGCGCAGCTGCTTGAGAAGCTCCAGGCCACTGCCGTCGGGCAACATCACATCCAGTACCACAGCAGCAGGGGCATGCTCGGCCAGGGCCAGGCGTGCGCTCTGCCCATCGTGGCAGGCACGCACGGAAAACCCTTCCTGGGTCAGCCAGCTGCCGAGCAGCTCGCACAGTTCCTGGTCATCATCAATCAGTAACAGCTCGCTCATGACTCACTCAATTCAACCATTGACGGCGGTTATTCGGCCCGCCAGTGGCAAAGATACCGCAGACTGATGGCCTGAGTATAACTGCTGGTGCCGCGTGGCCCTCTTCGCGGGTAAACCCGCTCCTACAGCGGGCTGTGTCCAACCACCGAGATGTGTCCACCACCAATCTGTGTAGGAGCGGGTTTACCCGCGAATACGGTAGCGGCGGCAACGGTAAACGGCGGATGGAGATTGGCCAGCAGGCCTGGCCCTTTCGCGGGTGAACCCGCTCCTACAAAGGGCTGTGTCCAACCGCCGACGTGTGTCCACCACCAATCTGTGTAGGAGCGGGTTTACCCGCGAATACGGTAGCGGCAGCAACGGTGAACAGCGTGTGGAGATTGGCCAGCAGGCCCGGCCCTTTCGCGGGTGAACCCGCTCCTACAAAGGGCTGTGTCCAACCGCCGACGTGTGTCCACCACCAATCTGTGTAGGAGCGGGTTTACCCGCGAATACGGTAGCGGCGGCAACGGTGAACGGCGGATGGAGATTGGCCAGCAGGCCCAGCCTCTTAGCGGGTGAACCCGCTCCTACGGGCGATGGCACAGATCCGAAGGTTTGTGTAGCGAAGAAGGCCGTGCCGTCTCAGGTCAAGGCAGCACTTGCTTGAACGGCTTGACCACAACCTTGTCGTACACGCCGGCAGCGATGTACGGGTCGGCATCGGCCCAGGCCTGCGCCGCCGCCAGCGATTCGAATTCGGCAACGATCAGGCTACCGCTGAAACCCGCTTCGCCCGGGTCGTTGCTGTCGATGGCCGGGTGCGGGCCGGCCAACACCACGCGGCCTTCGGCCTTGAGCTGCTGCAGGCGTTCGATGTGCGCCGGGCGGGCAGCCAGGCGCTTTTCCAGGGAGTTTGCGACGTCGCTGGCGATAATGGCGTAGAGCATGTCAATCCTTGGGTTTGGAGGTAGAAGGGTCATCGTGCAGGTGGCGCGACAGGTACACGCCTTGCGCCACCAGGAAGATCACGGTCATGCCCAGGCTGCCGAACACCTTGAAGTCCACCCAGAAGTCCTGGAAGGTAAAGGCGACGAACAGGTTGGCCGCGCCGCAGAACAGGAAGAAAGCGATCCAGGCCAGGTTCAGGCGCGTCCAGATGGCATCAGGCAGGGTCAGGGCGTGGCCCATGATGCGCTTGATCAGCACCCGATCGCCGATGAAGTGGCTGCCGGCAAAACCCAGGGCGAACAGCCAGTTCACGACAGGAGCCTTCCACTTGAGAAAGGTCTCGCTGTGAAAGGTCAGGGTCAGGCCACCGAACACCAGGCAGGCGATCAGCGTCAGCCACTGGCCCTTTTCCAGCTTGCGCTGGCGCAGGAACAATACGCCGTACACGACCAGCGAGCTGATGATCAGCATGGCTGTGGCGCTGTAGATGCCGCCAAATTCGAAGTGATGGCCGGCGACTTCCATGGGGCGTGGGTCGAGCTTGTAGACGATGAAGAACAGCAGCAGCGGGATGAAATCGATGAATTGTTTCACAATGGCAGCCAGAATCGGGATGTGACGGCATAATAACAAACATCGATTCCAGCGAAAGCGCTCCTCCATGAATGTTGATCTGCACTGTCACAGCACGGCCTCCGACGGCGCCCTGTCGCCTTCGGTACTGGTTGCCCGGGCCCATGAACACGGGGTGCAAGCGCTGGCACTGACCGACCATGACACCCTCGAAGGCCTGCCCGAAGCGCGCCAGGCCTGCCTTGACCTGGGTATGCGCTGGGTCAGCGGGGTGGAGCTGTCCTGCACGTGGGGCGGCGCGACCATCCATGTGCTGGGTTATGATTTCCCGCTCGACGCACCGCCATTGCTTGCGGCGATTCAAGCGTTGCACCACGGCCGCTGGCTGCGTGCCGAAGAAATCGACAAACGGCTGGCGGCCAAGGGCATGCCCGGCACGCTTGAAGGCGCGCGCGCCGTGCAGCACGAGCTGGGTGACAGCGGCAACGCCCCGGCGCGCCCGCATTTTGCCGAATATCTGGTGCGTGCCGGGCACGTCAAGGACCGTGGTGAAGCGTTTCGCAAGTGGCTGGGTGCCGGCAAGCTGGGCGACGTCAAGCAGCACTGGCCGACGCTCGACGAAACCGTTGCCACGCTGAGGCAGTCCAACGCCTGGGTGAGCCTGGCGCATCCCATGCACTACGACCTGACCCGCAGCAAGCGCAGGCGGCTGATTGCCGACTATATTCAGGCAGGAGGGCAGGCGCTTGAAGTGGTCAACGGGATGATGCCTGCCGAGCAAGTGGGCACTATGTCCATTCTTGCCCGTGAGTTCGGCCTGCTGGCAAGCGCTGGCAGTGACTTCCACGGCCCCGGCACCTGGGGCGAGATCGGTGCCTATCGGCCTTTGCCCGAGGATCTGCCACCTTTGTGGCGTCGATTCAGCCATGAACAGCCTTTGGCGCTATGAACAGGACGATTACGTGAGCCAATTTTTCCAGATTCATCCGGAGAACCCACAGGCGCGCCTGATAAAACAGGCCGTCGAGATCATCCGCAAGGGGGGCGTGGTGGTGTATCCGACGGATTCGGCCTATGCGCTGGGTTGCCAGATAGGCGACAAGTCGGCAATCGAGCGGGTGCGGCGCCTGCGCGGGCTGGACAAGACGCACAACTTCACCCTGATGTGCTGCGACATGTCGCAACTGGGGTTGTATGCCAAGGTCGACACCGGCACCTTCCGCATGCTGAAGGCGCATGTACCGGGGCCTTACACATTCATTCTCAACGGCACGCGTGAAGTGCCGCGTCTGCTGTTGCACGATAAGCGTCGCACCATCGGGCTGCGTGTACCGGACCACGCCATCACCCTGGCCTTGCTGGCCGAGTTGGGCGAGCCACTGATGAGCGTCAGCCTGATCCTGCCGGGCGACAGCGAGCCGATGACCGACCCTTACGAGATCCGTGAACGGCTGGAGCACCATGTTGACCTGGTGATCGATGGCGGGTTCGGCGACCTCAAGGCGTCGACCATCATCGACCTGTCCGGCGACGAACCGGAACTGATCCGCGAAGGTTGTGGCGACCCCACGCCGTTCCTGGTCAACGCGTGAGCCAGCTGGAAGCGCCTGAGGCGCCAGCCGAACGGGTCGAGGCGCCTCGGCAACTGCAGTTGGCGCTGGTCTATGGTGAAGCCCTGACCGAGCTGCCGCTGGACCTGTACATCCCGCCGGACGCCCTTGAAGTCATCCTCGAAGCGTTCGAAGGCCCGCTGGACCTGTTGCTGTACCTGATCCGCAAGCAGAATATCGATATCCTCGACATCCCTGTGGCCGAGATCACCCGGCAGTACATGGGCTATGTGGAGCTGATGAAAAGCGTGCGCCTTGAACTGGCTGCCGAATACCTGGTGATGGCTGCCATGCTTGCCGAGATCAAGTCACGCATGCTGCTGCCGCGTTCCGCCGACGTCGAGGAGGAGGAGGGTGACCCACGCGCCGAACTGATCCGCCGCCTGCAGGAGTACGAGCGTTTCAAGGCCGCCGCCGAGGGCATCGACGAATTGCCACGGGTCGGGCGCGAGGTGGTGGTGCCGCGCCTGGAAGCGCCGCAGGCCAAGGTACGCAAGCTGTTGCCTCAGGTCAGCCTGGAAGAGCTGCTGATGTCCATGGCCGAGGTGATGCGCCGCAACGACCTGTTCGAAAGCCATCAGATCACCCGTGAGACCTTGTCCACCCGCGAGCGCATGAGCCAGGTGCTGGAGCGTCTCAAGGGCGGTGCCTTTGTGCCGTTCATCGCGCTGTTCGCTGCCGAGGAGGGCAAGCTGGGCGTGGTGGTGACCTTCATGGCCGTTCTCGAACTGGTGAAGGAATCGCTGATCGAACTTGTGCAGAATGAACCTTTCGCCGCCATTCACGTGCGGCTTCGCCCGGCGCCAGTTGAAGAACCCGATGAACCTGAATGAACCCCGCGACCTGGCGTCGCTGATCGAAGCCTTCTTGCTCGCTTCGGGCAAGCCGCAATCCCTTGAGCGCCTGTACGAGCTGTTCGAGGAAACCGAGCGCCCCGAGCCCAAGGTGTTCAGGCAGGCTCTGGAGGTGCTGGGCAAGTCGTGCAATGGGCGTGCCTTCGAGCTCAAGGAGGTGGCCAGCGGCTATCGCCTGCAGATTCGCGAGGTTTATGCCCCTTGGGTCGGGCGCCTGTGGGAAGAGCGCCCTCAGCGCTATTCGCGAGCGCTGCTTGAGACACTGGCCCTGATTGCCTACCGCCAGCCGATCACCCGTGGTGAAATCGAGGACGTGCGGGGCGTTGCGGTGAACAGCAATATCATCAAAACCATGATGGAGCGCGAGTGGATTCGCGTGGTCGGCTACCGCGAAGTACCCGGGCGGCCGGCGATGTTCGCCACCACCAAGGCGTTTCTCGATCATTTCAACCTCAAGAGCCTTGAAGACCTGCCAGCTTTGGCCGAGCTGCGCGAAATGGAACCAGCGCCGCAACTTGACCCGGATGATGCGCCGGTGCCTGCGCACCTGCAGGCGTTGGCGGATGCCAGCCTTGGGGACGAGGAGGTTGGTGAGCCGAAAGAGGAGACCAGCTTCCGTAGCCTGTTGGTGGAGCTGGATGCCATGGAAGACGGTTTGAAAACCGATTTTGATGATCTGCGGGGAGAAGAGCCTGAGCCTCCGATGGAGGAGGAGATCAAGGCGCAGCCCTGATTGATCTGTTGCCTGTGCTGCCCGCGAAGAGGCCAGCACAAAGCCCATTGGGCAGAAAATCATGCCCAGCCCCACAAAACCCTCTACCCTCCAGTGCGTTCCCCTGATGAACCGCGTATGATGCGCGGCCTTTTGGCGCGTTCGTCGCCAGAAACCTGTTTTCATTCCTACACCGGGAGGTGCCCAGATGAGTGAGCAAGACCTGAAAGAAACCGAAATCACCCCGCCATCCGGCGAAAAGCTGCAGAAAGTGCTGGCGCGCATTGGCGTGGGCTCGCGGCGTGATGTCGAGGCCTGGATCAGCCAGGGTCGCATCAAGGTCAACGGCGTCGAGGCCACCCTTGGCCAGCGCGTCGACCTGCACGACGCCATCGCCGTCGACGGCAAGCTGATCAAGCGCGAGGAGGCCGCCGAGGCCACCCGCCGGGTGATCATGTACAACAAACCCGACGGCGAAATCTGCACCCGTGACGACCCGGAAGGCCGTCCGACCGTGTTCGATCGCTTGCCACGGCCAAAAGAAGGCCGCTGGATCAACATCGGCCGCCTCGACATCAATACCACTGGCTTGCTGCTGTTCACCACCGACGGTGAACTGGCCAACCGCCTGATGCACCCGTCCTACGAGATGGACCGTGAGTACGCGGTACGTGTACGTGGTGAAGTCGACGACGAGATGATCGAGCGCCTGAAAGCCGGCGTAATGCTGGAAGACGGCCCGGCCAAGTTCACCGATATCCAGAAGGCACCGGGTGGCGAAGGCTTCAACCACTGGTACCACTGCGTGGTGATGGAAGGTCGTAACCGTGAGGTGCGTCGCCTGTGGGAATCCCAGGGCATGGTGGTCAGCCGCCTGAAGCGTGTGCGTTTCGGCCCGGTGTTCCTCAACTCCGACCTGCCGATGGGCCGCTGGCGCGAAATGACCCAGGGCGAAATCGACATCCTCGCCGCCGAAGTGGGCCTGCAGCCGGTCGCGCTGCCAGCCATGAAACTCAAGGCCAAGGACAAGATGGAGCGCCTGCAGCGCAAGTCGACCCGCCCGCTGGGCCGTGGCGAGCGCGTGCGCAACCTGCGCCCGGCCCACGAAGGTGCCGCTACTGGCGAACGCCCGGCGCGTCAGCCGCGTGAAGAAGCGCCGCGTAAACCCACCCGTGGCAGCACGGTGGCTGAGCGCCCGAGCGAGATGCGCAAGCGTCCGGGCAAGCCTGATGGCGACAAGCCGGCAGGCCGTGGTCGCGGCAAGCCGCGTGGCTGATAAGCCAGTGTGGTTATCAAGGAACCAGCCTTCGGGCTGGTTTTTTTATGCCTGCGGGAATGTGGGCCAAGCCCAAGATATTGAACAAAAAGAATTTTTCGGACGACTGGCAAGTTCTTGAACCGCCTTGTAAAGAAATCTGTACGAATGTAGCCGTTTTCAGTCCGCATTTCAGATCAAGCCCGATCGTGTAAACAAACCTTGCCGGCGCCCCTGTGCCAAAGCCGTCGCCATGGCGCCAGCCACCCTTGCCCAAACCCCCGTCCCCACGGTGTTATAGCCGCCATTGCCTTGTGCAGGAGCCCGTCCAAAGAGCCGGGCTGACAAAACAACAAATGGAGGCGCCATGTACGCCGATCACTTCGCCTTTGAAGGCCTGTACCACAGGAACGCTGCGTTTTTTCCCGAGGAAACGATGCAACGCGTTGACGCCTGCGCGTTTGCAGGGGTATACAGTGCGCCGCGTTTTACCTGTGACCCTCTTGCGTACCGCGCACTCTTGATCACGCCTGGTTGACCCGCTCCGGCGGCACCTGAGGTCAAGAAACCCAAGGTAACCACCTTGCCCATTCCGCTGCGCCACGAGCGCGGTGGGTCCGATTCCGTCACAGATAAAAACAATGCAGGTGACTTCGTTCATGAGTGGACAAAACATGCATTCAGGCGAGCTAAAGCGGGGCCTGAAGAACCGCCATATCCAGTTGATTGCCCTCGGCGGTGCGATTGGTACCGGCCTGTTCCTCGGCTCGGCAGGCGTGATGAAATCCGCCGGCCCGTCGATGATTCTTGGCTACGCCATCTGCGGCTTCATCGCCTTCATGATCATGCGCCAGCTGGGTGAAATGATCGTCGAAGAGCCGGTGGCCGGCTCGTTCAGCCATTTCGCCCACACCTACTGGGGTGGGTTCGCCGGCTTCCTGTCGGGCTGGAACTGCTGGGTGCTGTATATCCTGGTGGGCATGTCGGAGCTTTCGGCGGTCGGCAAGTATGTTCACTACTGGTGGCCGGAGATCCCCACCTGGGTCACGGCGGCAGCCTTCTTCGTGCTGATCAACGCCATCAACCTGATGAACGTGAAGTTCTTCGGTGAAGCCGAATTCTGGTTCGCCATCATCAAAGTGGTCGCCATCGTCAGCATGATCGGCCTGGGTGCCTACCTGCTGACCAGCGGCAGCGGCGGCCCTGAAGCCACCGTGGCCAACCTGTGGACACACGGCGGCTTCTTCCCCAACGGTGTCAGCGGGCTGGTAATGGCCTTGGCTTTCATCATGTTTTCCTTTGGTGGCCTGGAAATGCTCGGCTTCACCGCCGCCGAGGCCGACAAGCCAAAGACCGTGATCCCCAAAGCGATCAATCAGGTCATCTACCGCATCCTGATTTTCTATGTCGGTGCGTTGGTGGTGCTGCTGTCGCTGACCCCGTGGGACAACCTGGTCGCCAGCATCGACGCCTCGGGTGGCAGCTACGGCAGCAGCCCGTTCGTGCAAGTGTTCTCGCTGCTGGGCAGTGACGTGGCTGCCAACCTGCTGAACTTCGTGGTGCTGACTGCGGCGCTGTCGGTGTACAACAGCGGCACCTACTGCAACGCCCGCATGCTGCTGGGTATGGCCGAGCAGGGCGATGCCCCGGCGTCGCTGGCCAAGGTCGACAAGCGGGGCGTGCCAGTGCGTTCGATCCTGGTGTCGGCTGCCGTGACCTTCGTCGCCGTGCTGCTGAACTACCTGATGCCGCAAAACGCGCTGGAACTGCTGATGTCGCTGGTCGTGGCCACCCTGGTGATCAACTGGGCGATGATCAGCTACTCGCACCTGAAGTTCCGTCAGCACCTCGACCGTACCGGCCAGAAGCCGCTGTTCAAGGCACTGTGGTACCCGTACGGCAACTATGTGGTGCTGGCCTTCGTGGTGCTGATTCTGGGCATCATGCTGATGATCCCGGGCATCCAGGTGTCGGTGTATGCGATCCCGGTGTGGCTGCTTGCGATGTTGGCGGTGTACATGGTCAAGTCGCGTCGCCAGGTGAATGCGGGCGGTGCTGTTGAGACTGTGGCCAAGTAAGGCGCCATAAGCGGTATGCGAAAACCCGGAGTCAGGTGGCTGGCTTCGGGTTTTTTGTTGCCTGTACGGGCCCTTTCGCGGGTGAACCCGCTCCTACAACGACCTGGTATGCCTGAGGCTTGCGTAACCCTTGTAGGAGCGGGTTTACCCGCGAATACGGTAGCGGCGGCAACGGTGAGCGGCAGGTGAAGATTGGCCAGCAGGCCCGGCCCTTTCGCGGGTGAACCCGCTCCTACAGGTGCAGCGTTGCCCTCAGGTCAGGTGATCCCGCCAACAATCAGATCTGCTCCAGCAACCACCCCCTGAATGCCCGCAGCGACGGCAGTGCCTCATTCCTCGGCGGGTAGATCAGGTAATAACTACGCTGGCTGGCAAACGCCACACCCGGGCTGTACAGCTCGCCCTTGGCCAGTTCCTCCTCCACCAATATGCGCGGCACCAGCCCGATCCCGATCCCGGCACGTACCGCCTGGATCAGGTGCGAGGTCAGCTCGAAACTCGGCCCCAGCCGCATCGCCCGATGCGGCAAGCCATGATGGGAAAACCACTCGCCCCACGCATGCGGGTTGTTGGCCACATTCAGCAGCACCTCTTCACTGATCCGCGCCGGGCTCCAGCCTTGGCTGCCGACGCCGGCCTCCGGCGGCAAGATCACCACCAGCTCCTCGGCATGCAGGCGATGGCAGACAAGCCCCGGCAAGTCGTGGCTGGCCACGCCGATGGCGGCATCGATTTCGCTGGTGTCGAAGTTGATGGTTTCAATGCGTGAATGAATGTGCACCAGCATGCCTGGGTGAGCGCTGTAGAACGCATGCAGCCTCGGCAACAGCCATTTCGAGCCGAAGGTTGGCAGGGTAGCCAGGCGCAAGGTGCCTACCCCCGACTGATAGGCCAGTGCCTGCAAGGTGGCGCTGCGGATGCGCCCCAGTGCCTCGCTCAGCTCGCGCTGGTACAGGCGGCCGACATCGGTCAGCTGCACCTGGCGCCCCTCGCGGCGGAACAGGGTCAGGCCCAACTGCTGCTCCAAGGCTTGCACCTGGCGGCTGACCGCGCTTTGGGTCAGCGACAGTTCGGCGGCGGCACGGGTGTAGCTTTCATGCCGGGCGGCGGCCTCGAAAGCCAGCAGCAGTGACATGGATGGGGTCAGGTGGCGGTAATTCATTCATAAAAGTCATTGATAGCGGCAGGATTATCCGTTTGCCCCTGACGCGAAACTACAGGAACATTGGCCTATACGTCATCCCTGCATGCCTCAACCCATGCCGGGGCGACAGGGATCCCGTGATTTAGCCAATATCAAGAGGCCATCCTTCGATGATCGCCCAGCTGTCCACCGTTGCACCGAGCGCCAATTACCCCGAATTCCTCGAAGCCCTGCGCAACAGCGGCTTCCGTGGCCAGATCAGTGCCGACTACGCAACCCGCACGGTACTGGCCACCGACAACTCGATCTACCAGCGCTTGCCGCAGGCGGCGGTGTTCCCGCTGGATGCCGACGATGTGGCGCGGGTCGCCACGCTAATGGGTGAACCGCGCTTCCAGCAGGTCAAGCTGACCCCCCGCGGTGGTGGCACCGGCACCAACGGCCAGTCGCTGACCGACGGTATCGTCGTCGACCTGTCGCGGCACATGAACAACATTCTCGAAATCAACGTGCAAGAGCGCTGGGTGCGGGTACAGGCCGGCACGGTCAAGGACCAGCTCAATGCTGCGCTCAAGCCGCATGGGCTGTTCTTCGCCCCTGAGCTGTCCACCTCCAACCGCGCCACGGTCGGCGGCATGATCAACACGGATGCCAGTGGCCAGGGCAGTTGCACCTACGGCAAAACCCGCGACCATGTGCTGGAGCTGCACAGCGTGCTGCTCGGTGGCGAACGCCTGCACAGCCTGCCGATCGACGATGCTGCGCTGGAGCAGGCCTGCGCAGCGCCGGGCCGGGTCGGCGAGGTGTACCGCATGGCCCGGGAAATTCAGGAAACCCAGGCCGAACTGATTGAAACCACCTTTCCCAAGCTCAACCGTTGCCTGACCGGCTACGACCTGGCGCACCTGCGCGACGAGCAGGGCCGCTTCAACCTCAACAGCGTGCTGTGCGGCGCCGAGGGCTCGCTGGGCTACGTGGTCGAAGCCAAGCTCAACGTGCTGCCGATTCCCAAATATGCGGTGCTGGTCAACGTACGCTACACCAGCTTCATGGATGCGCTGCGTGATGCCAACGCGCTGATGGCGCACAAGCCGCTGTCGATCGAGACGGTCGACTCCAAGGTGCTGATGCTGGCGATGAAAGACATCGTTTGGCACAGCGTTGCCGAGTATTTCCCGGCGGACCCCGAACGCCCCACGCTGGGCATCAACCTGGTGGAGTTCTGCGGCGACGAGCCGGCCGAGGTCAACGCCAAGGTGCAGGCGTTCATCCAGCACCTGCAAAGCGACACCAGCGTCGAGCGCCTGGGCCACACCTTGGCCGAAGGCGCCGAGGCAGTCACCCGCGTCTATACCATGCGCAAGCGTTCGGTGGGCCTGCTAGGCAACGTCGAAGGCGAAGTGCGCCCGCAGCCGTTCGTGGAGGACACCGCGGTACCGCCAGAGCAGTTGGCCGACTACATCGCCGACTTCCGCGCACTGCTCGATGGCTACGGCCTGGCCTACGGCATGTTTGGCCACGTCGATGCCGGCGTGCTGCACGTGCGCCCGGCACTGGACATGAAAGACCCGGCGCAGGCCGCGCTGGTCAAGCCGATTTCCGACGCCGTTGCCGCGCTGACCAAGCGCTATGGCGGCCTGCTGTGGGGTGAGCACGGCAAGGGCCTGCGCTCGGAATACGTGCCCGAGTACTTCGGTGAGCTGTACCCGGCGTTGCAGCGCCTGAAGGGCGCCTTTGACCCGCACAACCAGCTCAACCCGGGCAAGATCTGCACGCCACTGGGCAGCGCCGAGGGCCTGACCCCGGTCGATGGCGTGACCCTGCGCGGCGACCTTGACCGTACCATTGACGAGCGCGTATGGCAGGACTTCCCCAGCGCCGTGCACTGCAACGGCAATGGCGCCTGTTACAACTATGACCCCAACGACGCCATGTGCCCGTCGTGGAAGGCTACCCGCGAACGCCAGCATTCGCCCAAGGGCCGCGCCTCGCTGATGCGCGAGTGGCTGCGCCTGCAGGGCGAGGCGAACATCGATGTGCTGGCTGCGGCGCGCAACAAGGTGTCGTGGCTCAAGGGCCTGCCGGCGCGTCTGCGCAACAACCGCGCGCGCAACCAGGGCCAGGAGGACTTCTCCCATGAAGTGTACGACGCCATGGCTGGCTGCCTGGCGTGCAAATCGTGCGCCGGGCAGTGCCCGATCAAGGTCAATGTGCCGGACTTCCGCTCGCGCTTCCTCGAGCTGTACCACGGTCGCTACCAGCGCCCGCTGCGTGACTACCTGATCGGCTCGCTTGAGTTCACTATCCCCTACCTGGCGCACGCGCCGGGGCTGTACAACGCGGTGATGGGTTCGAAGTGGGTGAGCCAACTGCTGGCCGACAAGGTGGGCATGGTCGACAGCCCGCTGATCAGCCGCTTCAACTTCCAGGCTACCCTGACCCGTTGCCGCGTTGGCATGGCCACGGTGCCGGCCCTGCGCGAGCTGACCCCGGCCCAGCGCGAGCGCAGCATCGTGCTGGTGCAGGACGCCTTCACCCGCTACTTCGAAACACCGCTGCTGTCAGCCTTCATCGACCTTGCCCACCGCCTGGGCCACCGGGTATTCCTGGCGCCGTACAGCGCCAACGGCAAGCCGTTGCACGTACAGGGTTTCCTTGGCGCGTTTGCCAAGGCAGCGATCCGCAACGCCACGCAGCTCAAGGCCCTGGCCGATTGCGGTGTGCCGCTGGTGGGGCTGGACCCGGCGATGACGCTGGTGTATCGCCAGGAGTACCAGAAGGTGCCAGGCCTGGAGGGTTGCCCGCAGGTGCTGCTGCCGCAGGAATGGTTGATGGATGTGCTGCCCGAGCAGGCGCCTACCGCACCGGGCAGCTTCCGCCTGATGGCGCACTGCACCGAGAAGACCAACGTGCCGGCCAGCACCCGGCAGTGGGAGCAGGTGTTCGCCCGTCTGGGGCTGAAGCTGGTGACCGAGGCCACGGGTTGCTGCGGCATGTCCGGTACCTATGGGCACGAAGCTCGCAACCAGGAAACCTCGCGGACCATATTCGAGCAGAGCTGGGCGACCAAGCTGGACAAGGACGGGGAGCCGCTGGCGACCGGTTATTCGTGCCGTAGCCAGGTCAAGCGCATGACCGAGCGGAAGATGCGTCACCCGCTTGAGGTGGTGTTGCAGTACGCTCAGCGCTAAGTTTGAGGCCTTTTGGGGCTGCTTTGCAGCCCTTCGCGGGTGAACCCGCTCCTACGGGGGGATCGTGCACGCCAGGCTGGCGCGTCAACCCTGCAGGGTTGGGGTGGGCCGCGAAGAGGCCGGCACCGGCTTTCAGGCTGCTGTTGTACGGTCCCTGTCCCGACGCCCCTGGCGGTACAAATAGAGGCTCAATACCAACCCACACGCTGCCGCAGCCGCCGCGAACAGAAACATCGAAGCGAAGCCGAACCCCGCCGCCACCGCACCGACCAATGGCCCGGTCACCCCCAGTGACAAGTCGATGAACAGCGAATACGCCCCCACCGCTGCCCCGCGGTTAGCTGCCGACACTTGGTTCACCGCCTCCACGCCCAATGCCGGAAACACCAGCGAGAAACCAAACCCACTCAGTGCAGCCCCCGCCAAGGCCAGTTCGGCGTTGGGTGCCAGCCACAGCATCAACAGCCCAAGCGTTTCCACCGACAGGCAGGCGATCGCCACCCTGAAGCCACCGATGCGATTGATCAGGTTGCCAAAGAGCAGCCGTGCGCTGATGAAACTGGCGCCGAACAGGCTCAGGGTCAGCGCCGCATTGGCCCAGCCACGGCTTGCGTAGTAAAGGGTGATGAAGGTGGCGATGGTGCCAAAGCCGATCGAGCCCAGGGCAAGCCCTGAGCCATGCGGGAATACCTTGCCCAGCACCCGCAGGAACGGCAGGCGTACACCGCTGACGATGGGTGCGGCTTGCTTGGGCCAGGCCAGCAGCAAACCGAGTACGCACAGCAGGATGATGCTCACACCCATGCTCCACAGCCCGAGGCCTTTGACCATCAGCACGCCCAGTGGGGCGCCGATGGCCAGCGCACCATAGCTGGCGATGCCGTTCCAGGAAATGACCTTGGCCGTGTTTGCGGCACCCACCCGGCCAATGCCCCAGCCGATCGCCCCCGAGCCTACCAGGCTTTCGGCGCTGCCCAGCACCAGGCGACCGGCCAGCAGGCAAGCCAGGCTCAACCAGGGTAGGTGAGTGAGGAAGGCGCAGGCCAGCATGAATACCCCGCTGAGCCCGCAGCCAGCCAGTCCGTACATGACCGCCTTCTTGCTGCCGTGGTTGTCGATGATGCGGCTGGAGCCAGGGCGGCTGAGCAGCGTCGCGAGGTACTGCACGCTGATCACCAGGCCGGCGACCACGGCACTGAAACCCAGGTCGTTGTGCACATAGCCGGGCAGCACGGCCAAGGGGATGCCGATGTTCAGGTAGCCGATGAAGGTGAACAGGACGATGGAGACGACTTGCCCAGTGACGGCAAGTGATGTGGGACTGCGTGCTGGCATTGGGGACCCGTTGCTGCGGTAAGGATGGCAGTGTGTGCCGCCATCTTAACCACAGCAAGGGTGTTTGCGGGCGAAGCTGTCAGGCTGTAGTCAGTTGGTGTAATCGAGCATCCAGGTCACACTGAACTCGGCTTGCGGGTAATCCAGCCGCAAGCGCGGCAGGACGAAGCCGCCACAGGAGCGACAGGAGTCGAGCATTGTGAAGACATCGATACGCTCGACCTCGGTGTGGCGGTGAAGCAGTCTGCGGTTCAGCGCGCTGGCGATGTGTCGTTCGGCATCGAGATGTCGCTTATGGACGCGCGTCCACAGGAAATCTGCGCGCCGCAGGATTGGCAGCTCGGTAAACCGCGGGTCTGGCGGGAAAAACTGGTTAATCTGACGTGCATCGACGTAGTCCACTGCCGGTGTGAGGCGGGGCGTCGGGATGATATGCAATGCGCGCCGGCCAGGGCTGCCTGACAGGGCGAAGAACACCACGCGGCTATGGTCCTTCAGCGTGACGCTGGCAAAGGCCAGGTTGACTGGGTAGAGGTGCTGACGCAAGGCGGCCATCGCGTTGTCGTCGAGCGACTGAGCACCTGCTGCCGGTGTGTAAGGGGTAGTGGCGCCGCGCGCAGGTAGCAGATCGTCCAGTACGCCAAGGATGTGTTGGCGGTCTGCGGCGCTGGTGCTGTGGAACTGCCTCCAGATCGGGACTATCTCCCGGTTCAATGCTGCGATGCCGCGACTGGCAGGGCCCGCCAAAGCGTCCTGGGCCGCGCTCTGCGTGAGGATGTTGCGCGCGTATTCCGGGAGCAGGCGCGACTCCATGGCTTCGATGAACTGCAGGAATCGCGAGGGGTGGCGGAGTTGCCATGTTCGCCCTTGTTCTATCCAGTCGCGCAGCAATCTGACCACGTTATCGACATCGCGCTGCAGGTTGGGGCGCTCGGCGACGATGCGGTAGGTTTCGCTGATTTCCAGGTACCGCTCGATGGCCTCGTGGTCGGTGATTCTCTCGAACCTGCGACGCAGCCCTCTGGGCGGATGTGGCAGCGAAGCTGGCAGTGCCGGGGCATCCAGCAGCCTTGTCTGCCACGCCCAGGGCTGATGAGGGGCTCCATAAAAAACTCCCAGATCGGCCTCGACGATCAACCACTGCTCACCGCGCCAGTCGATCAATGCGCCGCGCAGGGTGCGGCGGTCGGGGATGGTCCGTGCCAGCCCGCCCAGGCGCACGGGAGGGCAGTACTCGGTAATCTGTCTGACTTGCTCGATCGGCATGTCCGCAGGCAAGCCGAAGCGTAGTTCGGGCGATGGGTCGACCACGATGCGCCTGTGGTACACGGGAGGCGAGATGACGCCAAGGCGTAACTGGGTTTCTTCGACGGGCAAGGGCTTCAATCGCCTGGGGTGATTAGGGGCGTGCACGACGACCTTGCCCTCGCGCACCATGACCTGCGCCCAGATGTCGAAGCGCGTGTGCTGGGGGCGGTAACGAATCGGTACCGGCTCGATCCGCACGGTTTGGAAGGCGTGACTGACGTGTTGTCCGAATACGGGTGTGCCGGCGTCATTGGGCAAGGGCGAGAAGCTCAGGGCCATTCGCGCTTCGCCGCCGGGGTAAGGCGGCCGCACCTCGGTGGGTGGCTGGCCGAGTAGCGGCTCATGGGCAACCCGACGTACCAGTCCCGAGGTGTTCGGTGGTTGAAGGCGATAGGCGGCGCCATGAATGATTGCATCGACCGTGGCATTGTCGCGTGGGATCAGTGTGGCTGTCTCGGGCAGCTCGTGTGGCACCGGACCATGGCTGCCGGGTATTTGGTCGAGTAGCACGGCATCGGGCGTCTGGCCCGGCAGTACCCTTCGCTGCGTCATGAGTTCCCGGGATTCGGGGGCGACCGTCGTCAGTTCGGGCGCGCTGCGCCAGCGCTTGGGCGGGGTAAGGCGCTCGCTGAAGTCGGGCGTGACGGGGATGCTGCTCCAGCGTCGGGCGGCGCGCGCGGCGTTCAGGCGTGCGGTGTTGGCGCTTTGGCCCAGCACGCCGGGAAGCTTGGCCAATGGTTTGAAGGCCCGTCCACCAAGCGTGACTGCCGCGCCTTTCAGCGCGGCGATGTCCAGGACACAAGCCAGTGCATCGCTGCCATCCTCTGGGTTCAGGCAACTCAAGCCCGGTATCAGGTTGGAAAACAACCGTTGCAAGTAGCGCCCAGTGCTCACGGACTGGCGCCTGGCCAGGAATTGTTCATGCGGGGTAGCGCCTTTGCCCAGTGCATGCAAAGCATCCCGATTGCCCAGGGCGATATCGCTGGCGTAATGCCTGGCCAGTGAGTCGAGGCGATCTTGCGTGGGGGCGATGAGCACTTGTCGCAAGGCGGGAAAGTCGGCAGCGATCCACGGCAGTTGTGATTGGTTGTATTCGCTGTAGAGCAGCGTCAGTTGCTCGGCCAGGCGCGTCGGCGCTGTGCGGGCAATGAAGTGCGCTTGCCAGTGCAGCCGTTCGGGGAACAGCTCGTAAAGCCAATCGCCCTCTGTGCCGGGGGCATGTACGACGAAACCCTGGGTGGCCGTCTGCATGTGCCAGTCCGCTCTGGGGCTGGAGCCGTACTCAGGTCGGTTATCGGGACCCACGTAGATCGGCCAGGTCACGGCATAGGCGGTCCAGGGGCCATCACGCAGGCGGTCCTTGATATCTTCCGGCAGGTGGCTCAAGCAGCGGTGCAGGATAGCCTGATAGACGTTGATGGCACGCTGCTCCCAAACGCCGAAGGCCACTTCATACCAGGCGGTCACGTCCGGCAAGCGGGGATTGCTTCGGTAGCCTGCGCCATGGTCAAGGTACATCAGTAGGTGCACTTGGCCATCAGCATTACGCGACTCTGGCGCTATCCGGCTCTGGAGCAACTGACGACGCGCCTCCTCGAAGCGGTCCGGGAGATCGTTGAGGCTTTCAACGTCCCTGACCGCCAGGTAGCGATGCAACGCCAATTGCCATTGCTGGTGCGACCAGGGCGGGGGGAGTTCGAATGATCCGCGCAAGGGGGCCCACACCGCCAGCGTCTGGCGCAGTGCTTCTTCGGGAACGGGGTCATTCTCTAGCAGGGCCTGGCGCATGACCTCTTCTGCGTTGTCGAAGGTCATCGGTTGCTGGCGGGCGCTGAGTATCAGGGCTCCCTGGCGGATGCTGGCCCAGCGCAGGTCGGGTTCGAAGTTGAAATCGGCCGGGTAGCCACTGAGCAGTAGTTCGGGGGCGAAGCGGCGCATCAGCAGCTCACCGGCCAGTTGCGCAATCGCCGGGGTGCAGGCGAGACGGATTTGCACGCTGTTGATCAGGTCGAGGCGGATCTCCTCCACGGGGAGCGTGGCATTGTCCGGGCTGAACAGATCGAAAGCCATGATCAGCCCCGGCTGGCGGTCATCGGGTGGGTACAACACGTCGATCAAGGTTTGTTCGGCCAAGGCCAAGTGATCGGAGCTGGCGTCCCATTCTGCCGAGGCGGCCAGTTCGCCGGCCCATTGGGTGAACATGGACGAATGCAGCAGGGCGTCGAGCGCTTGAGCTGCTGGCGCATTCAATGCCGGGCCTGGCAGAAACGCCTTTCCATTTTGATCAGGGGTTACGCCTGCTTCCCGTTCGCGGGCAGTGGGTGGGCGGTAACGCCTGCCTTGTGCATAGACGGTGGCACCGAGAGAGGTGAACAGGTGTACGGCAAGGTGAACGCCGGCTGGAGGCTTCAGCAGGTGTTCGGCCAGTGTGGGCAGGTCCAGGTAGTTGTCCAGCACCAGTGGACGGGATGGCGATCGTGGAGGCCGGGGGGTAGTTGGCAAACTGGGGTACAGCAGCAAGGCGGCCGCCACGAAGCAGTCACGCTGGGTCAGGCACACCCGGCGAGCCCAGAGTGCCTGGGCAAGGCTGCAACTGGCATAGGGCCATGGATAGGGCAGGCCTTCGCTCAGCTCGGCGATCAGTGAGGCATCGGTTGCCGTGATCACGATATGGGCCAGTTTTGCCTGCAAGGTCGCCACCAGGTTCGCCTCTACTTGGCTGCCGGCGGGGCGTCGCAGGGTGCGGTTGAAGTGCTCACGCGCCGGTTCACGGGCGAAAGCTTCGGTCAGCTGCTGGTGCAGGTCATGATCGCTCAGGTCGACGGGGAACAGGTCTGTGAAGCCCAGTGCCTGGTTGAAATGTTCGCGCAGCGATGTGGCCAGGTCCATTGGACCGGACAGGTCGCTGTGCAGGCGCACGCTTTCGGCGTCCAGGGTGTCTATCCGGGCGAGTAGGTCGGCGGCGTCAGTGATGGATGACATGGCTCTGCCTCTTTGCGGTTGGAGGCACGAGTCTGTGTAGGGAAGGGGCGGGGCAGGTGGTAGTGGGTTGTTACAACGTTGATTTTAGACGGTGTGAAAACGTGATGACGGGGGTAGCCCGCAGGTCAGCCGTTTTCACACAGTCGGGGATGCGCAGTTATTCCTGGTCAGCGCTGGATTGATCGTCACCATCCTGCTCGGCGGCAGCTGCCGGTTCGGCGTGAACGGTCACGGATGGCTCTTCTGGGTTCAGGCTTGGGAAGGGAAGATTCGGGATTTCATGCATCTCGTCGTTCCTCGCAAGTGTGAGTGAAAAGTCTGCGCCAGGCGCGTTTGTGGCTTCAAAAAGCTGGGGCAGGATACACAAGTCTGGATGACAGTTTGGTTTTTTTCCCGGTCGTTTGTCGGTTTTGCGGGCGAACAGCGCACAGATGCCCCATGAAAAAAGGGGCCTCTGGCCCCTTCGTTCTGGTGATTACTTCCGGCCTTCAGCCGTTTCCGCCACCTTGTCAGTGCGTGCGCACATGATGAAGTCGTTGCGGTGCAGGCCTTTGATCGAGTGGCTCCACCAGGTCACGGTGACCTTGCCCCATTCAGTCAGCAGCCCTGGGTGGTGGCCTTCGGCCTCGGCGATTTCGCCCACGGCATTGGTGAATGCCAGGGCGTGCTTGAAGTTCTTGAACAGGAACACGCGCTCCAGCTCCATGTGGCCGTCACGTACTTCGATGTTCCAGTCCGGGATTTCGCGGATCAGCTCAGCCAGCTCTTCGTCGGTGACTTTCGGTGCGTCGGCGCGGCAGGCTTCGCAATGGGCTTGGTTCAAGGCATTCATGAGGTGTTTTCCGGTTCGAGTTGTTATCGGCAAGGTCGCTCAGGCAGCGACCTTGGGTGGAAACTTCGGTGCATGCAGACCCAGCTGCATGGCTTTGTGGACCATGCCCATGATGTCCTCGTGGGCCAGGTCGAACAGGCGCTTCATGTTCGGCAGTACGAAATACACCGGTTGCAGAATGTCGATGCGGTAGGGCGTACGCATGGCCTCGATCGGGTCGAAGGCCTGGTGCTCAGGCTCGTCAGACAGACTGTAGACGGTCTCTTTCGGCGACGAGAGGATGCCGCCACCATAGATTTTGCGGCCTTGCGCGGTTTCCATCAGGCCAAACTCGATGGTCATCCAGTACAAGCGTGCCAGGTACACACGTTGTTCCTTGGTCGCGGCCAGGCCGAGCTTGCCGTAGGTGTGGGTGAACTCGGCGAACCAGGGATTGGTCAGCAGCGGGCAGTGGCCGAAGATCTCGTGGAAGATATCCGGCTCTTGCAGGTAGTCCAGCTCTTCCGGGGTGCGGATGAAGGTGGCGACCGGAAAGCGCTTGCTGGCCAGCAATTCGAAGAAGGTCTGGAAGGGGATCAGCGCCGGCACCCGGGCAACCTGCCAGCCGGTGGTGGCACCCAGCACCTTGTTGATCTCGCCCAGTTGCGGAATGCGGTCATGCGGCAATTTCAGCTGGTCGATGCCGTCCAGGTATTCCTGGCACGCACGGCCTTCGATCACTTTCAGCTGGCGGGTGATCAGGGTGTTCCACACCGCATGCTCTTGCTGCGGGTAATCGATAAAACCATGCGCATCGGGCTCGCGTGCCACGTATTGCGTCTGTTTCATGAGGCTCTCCTGGTGAGGGCTTTTCTTGTTATGTGCAGGACATGCCTAAAGGAATATCCCTTCGCCAGCGGTTTTGCACGGGGGTGGGCCTCGGCCGCGAAGGGTGCTGACGTGGGTTTTCGTAACGATAATTTTACAAAACTCGGCAAGTGTCGGAAAATTCGAGGCATCTGGTTGATGGAAACGCGGTTTTTGTCAGCTTATCTTTACGACTTTTCCGCGCGGTGTTGAAAAACATCAGCGCTTCGAGAGCCCTCATGCGTATCAAAGTCCATTGCCAGAACCGCATTGGCATCCTGCGCGACATCCTCAACCTGCTGGTGGAGTACGGCATCAACGTGCTGCGCGGCGAGGTGGGCGGTGATCATGGCAACGCCATCTACCTGCACTGCCCGAACCTAATCAACCTGCAATTCCAGGCCCTGCGGCCGAAGTTCGAGGCAATTGCCGGGGTATTCGGCGTGAAGCGTGTGGGCCTGATGCCCAGCGAACGCCGGCACATGGAGCTGAATGCGTTGCTGGGGGCGCTGGATTTTCCGGTGTTGTCGATCGACATGGGCGGCAGCATCGTTGCGGCCAACCGTGCAGCCGCGCAGTTGCTTGGCGTGCGGGTTGATGAGGTGCCGGGCATGCCGCTGGCGCGCTACGTAGAAGACTTCGATCTACCGGAGCTGGTGCGGGCCAACAAGTCGCGCATCAACGGCTTGCGCATCAAAGTCAAAGGCGATGTGTTCCTGGCCGATATCGCACCGCTGCAGTCCGAGCACGATGACAGCGAGGCGCTGGCCGGCGCGGTGCTTACCCTGCACCGCGCCGACCGAATCGGCGAGCGTATCTACAATGTGCGCAAGCAAGAGCTGCGTGGCTTCGACAGCATCTTCCAGAGCTCGCGGGTGATGGCTGCCGTGGTGCGTGAAGCGCGGCGCATGGCGCCGCTGGATGCACCGTTGCTGATCGAGGGCGAAACCGGTACGGGCAAGGAGTTGCTGGCGCGTGCCTGCCATTTGGCCAGCCCGCGTGGACAGTCGCCGCTGATGGCGCTCAACTGCGCCGGGTTGCCCGAGTCGATGGCTGAGACCGAGCTGTTCGGTTACGGCCCTGGGGCATTCGAAGGGGCACGGGCCGAAGGCAAGCTGGGGCTGCTGGAGTTGACTGCAGGCGGCACGCTGTTCCTTGATGGGGTAGGGGAGATGAGCCCGCGCTTGCAGGTAAAGCTGCTGCGCTTTCTGCAGGACGGCTGCTTCCGTCGGGTAGGTAGCGATGAAGAGGTCTATCTGGATGTGCGGGTGATTTGTGCAACCCAGGTGGATTTGTCCGAGTTGTGTGCCCGTGGCGAGTTTCGCCAGGACCTGTATCACCGGCTCAATGTACTGTCGCTGCACATTCCGCCTTTGCGCGAATGCATGGATGGTCTGGAGGGGTTGGTGCAGCATTTTCTCGATCAGGCCAGTCGGCAGATTGGCTGCGCCATGCCGCGCCTGGCACCGGCGGCAATGGATAAACTTGGGCAGTACCACTGGCCAGGTAATGTAAGGCAGTTGGAAAACGTTTTGTTCCAGGCAGTTTCTTTATGTGAAGGCGGCGTGGTCAAAAGCGAGCATATTCGCTTGCCGGATTATGGCGCGCGGCAACCGTTGGGTGAGTTTTCGCTGGAAGGGGATCTTTCGCAGATTGTCGGGCGCTTTGAAAAGGCGGTACTGGAAAGTTTGATGGGGGAGTTTCCCAGTAGTCGGGCCTTGGGCAAAAGACTGGGTGTTTCGCATACCACGATTGCCAACAAGTTGAGGGATTATTCGTTGGGCAAATCGACTGATTAAATGGCTGTAAGTTAATAGCCTGTTAATCAGGTGGTGAATGCTTCGCGGGTGAACCCGCTCCTACAGGTACCGCGCCGCATTCATGGTGTGCGAGGTACCCGTAGGAGCGGGTTCACCCGCGAAGGGGCCCGCAGGGCCCCCAATTCACAAGGTATCAGCCGTTGGAGCAGCCGTTCCCCATCACGCGGTATTCGAGAATGTGCTTCTGGCCCTGGGAGTCCTCGTAGGTCATGCGGGCTGGCACGACTTCGCACACATTGGGCACTTCGCTCATGGAAATAACGCGGGCAATGTCCAGGTGCTGCGAGTAACTGTACTGTTCAACCGGAATCTGCTCGGCATCTTTGGCTTCGCCGGCCATCGCCGCGCCGCAAAGACTGCCAAGTACCAATACCAGTAAAGCTTTCATTTTCTATTTACCTGTCTAAGGTCGTGAGGGGGCACGCGGCGCTTATGGCGCCGCGAGTATTGCTAGTTTTAACTATCGGGATTAGATGGAGATTAACGCTTGCCTTCGTGGGGGCTGTTACCAGTTGTTAATCGCCTTGCCGTTGCTGGCGAGGTGAATTTTATGGCGCTGGCCAAGGCCGAAACAGTGGGTCTTTTGATAAAGTGTTTTGACAGAATCTGTAACAATCCCGTGTTAACCCCTTCTTTTTTTGCCCCCATGGGCTGTAATGCCCGCGCTAGAGGGCTTTGCCGGAACGGGTGTACCAAATTACTACCAACGTCGAATGGCTTTTGTCGCTCTGGTACAGTTACAAACGGTTCCATACAAAAACAACTATTACACCGAGGTAACACAGATGAGTGCGGCTCCACTGTATCCCGTTCGTCCCGAGGTTGCGGCCACTACCCTGACCGACGAGGCCACCTACAAGGCCATGTACCAGCAATCGGTGATCAACCCGGACGGCTTCTGGCGCGAGCAGGCCCAGCGTATCGACTGGATCAAGCCGTTCACCAAGGTCAAGCAGACCTCCTTCGACGACCACCATGTCGATATCAAATGGTTCGCCGACGGCACTCTGAACGTTTCCTCCAACTGCCTGGACCGCCACCTTGAAGAGCGCGGTGACCAGTTGGCCATCATCTGGGAAGGTGACGACCCTTCCGAGCACCGCAACATCACTTACCGCGAGTTGCACGAGCAGGTCTGCAAGTTCGCCAACGCCCTGCGTGGCCAGGATGTGCACCGCGGTGACGTGGTCACCATCTATATGCCGATGATCCCCGAAGCGGTGGTCGCCATGCTGGCCTGTGCACGCATTGGTGCGATTCACTCGGTGGTGTTCGGCGGCTTCTCGCCCGAGGCGCTGGCTGGCCGTATCATCGACTGCAAGTCCAAGGTGGTGATCACGGCCGACGAAGGCGTGCGTGGTGGCCGCCGCACACCGCTCAAGGCCAACGTCGACCTGGCGCTGACCAACCCTGAAACCAGCAGCGTGCAGAAAATCATCGTGTGCAAGCGCACCGGTGGCGACATTGCCTGGCACCAGCACCGCGACATCTGGTACGAAGACCTGATGAAAGTCGCCTCCAGCCACTGCGCACCCAAGGAAATGGGCGCTGAAGAGGCGCTGTTCATCCTTTATACCTCCGGCTCCACCGGCAAGCCGAAGGGCGTGCTGCACACCACGGGCGGTTACCTGGTTTACGCCGCGCTGACCCATGAACGCGTATTCGATTACCGCCCGGGCGAGGTGTACTGGTGCACCGCCGACGTCGGTTGGGTCACAGGCCACAGCTATATCGTCTACGGCCCGCTGGCCAACGGCGCTACCACCTTGCTGTTCGAGGGCGTGCCGAACTACCCGGACATTACCCGCGTATCGAAGATCGTCGACAAGCACAAGGTCAACATCCTCTACACAGCGCCAACTGCCATTCGCGCCATGATGGCTGAAGGGCAGGCAGCTGTTGAGGGCGCCGACGGTTCCAGCCTGCGTCTGCTGGGGTCGGTGGGTGAGCCAATCAACCCTGAGGCCTGGAACTGGTATTACAAGACCGTCGGCAAGGAGCGTTGCCCGATCGTCGACACCTGGTGGCAGACCGAGACCGGCGGCATCCTGATCAGCCCGCTGCCTGGCGCCACCGGCCTCAAGCCGGGTTCGGCAACCCGTCCGTTCTTCGGTGTGGTGCCTGCCCTGGTCGATAACCTGGGCAACCTGATCGACGGTGCTGCCGAAGGCAACCTGGTAATCCTCGACTCCTGGCCGGGTCAGTCGCGTTCGCTGTACGGCGACCATGACCGCTTCGTCGACACCTACTTCAAGACCTTCCGTGGCATGTACTTTACCGGCGACGGTGCGCGCCGCGACGAGGACGGCTACTACTGGATCACCGGCCGCGTGGATGACGTGCTCAACGTGTCCGGCCACCGCATGGGTACTGCCGAGATCGAAAGCGCCATGGTCGCGCACTCGAAGGTTGCCGAGGCTGCAGTGGTTGGCGTGCCGCATGACATCAAAGGGCAGGGCATTTATGTGTATGTCACCCTCAATGCCGGCATCGAGGCCAGCGAGCAATTGCGCCTGGAACTGAAGAACTGGGTGCGCAAGGAGATCGGCCCGATTGCTTCGCCGGATGTGATCCAGTGGGCGCCGGGGCTGCCGAAGACCCGCTCGGGCAAGATCATGCGCCGCATCCTGCGCAAGATCGCCACCGGTGAATACGACGCCCTGGGCGATATCTCGACCTTGGCCGACCCGGGTGTGGTGCAGCACCTGATCGATACCCACAAGGCGATGAACCTGGCTTCGGCCTAATTCCCTCCCCGGCAATACCCCCTGTAGGAGCGGGCTTGCCCGCGAATGCGTCAGTTCAGGCTAAGCTGTCCCCTGACCTCACGCATTCGCGGGCAAGCCCGCTCTTGCATTGTTACCCGACAATCATCGGTTACTGTTCTGTCACCGGCCCCGCACAGGTTCGGGGCGCCAGGAAACAATTCCGGCCCGTTTCGGTGCATCGGGGTCAGCATTTTGTGCATCAAGGCACGCTGCACTTGCCGTCGTACAAGGGTTTGCCAATAATAGGCCCAGGAATTGCTAGGTCTATAGGTTCTATTTCTTGCGCCATTGCATATTCTGCACTGGCTGTCAACATCGCCCGCGGCGGTTTCAAGCGCTTCTATAAGTAGTTGTCGCTTTGAAGAAATATCGACTACCGGGCTGTCGTTAAAATGCCACTCACTCGCTCGTGGTATGCGGCCTTGGTCGAACCCTGCGCGGCTCGCGTTGTACTCATTCGCATATCGGGCAGCCGTTACCTGCCTTGTATTGCCCCGTACCGATGGAGTTACCTGATGAAGAAGCTCGCACTGCTTGGCGCCCTGGCGCTGTCTGTGTTTTCCCTGGTGTCGCAGGCTGCTGAAAAACCGCTGAAAATCGGCATCGAAGCGGCCTACCCACCCTTCGCCTTCAAGCAACCTGACGGCAGCATTGCCGGCTTTGACTACGATATCGGCAACGCGCTGTGCGAAGAGATGAAAACCAAGTGTACCTGGGTCGAGCAGGAGTTCGACGGCCTGATCCCGGCGCTGAAAGTGCGCAAGATCGACGCCATCCTGTCGTCCATGTCGATCACCGATGACCGCAAGAAGTCGGTCGACTTCACCAAACGTTACTACCTGACTCCGGCGCGCCTGGTCATGAAGGACGGCACCACCGTCAGCGACAGCCTGGACGAACTGAAAGGCAAGAAGATCGGCGTGCAGCGCGGCTCCATTCACGACCGCTTCGCCAAGGAAGTGCTGGGCGCCAAAGGTGCCACCGTGGTGCCTTACGGCACCCAGAACGAAATCTACCTGGACGTCGCAGCTGGCCGCCTCGACGGCACCGTGGCTGACGCCACCCTGCTGGAAGACGGCTTCCTCAAGACTGACGCCGGCAAGGGCTTCGCGTTCGTAGGCCCGGCCTTCACCGACGCCAAGTACTTTGGTGACGGTATCGGTATCGCCGTACGCAAGGGTGACAAGGCCAATGTCGACCGCATCAACGCGGCGATCGACGCCATCCGTGCCAATGGCAAGTACAAAGAAATCGAAAGTAAGTACTTCAATTTCGACATCTACGGTCCAGACTCGAAGTAAGACGTCGGGTTTCACCTGTGCAATGGTGCAAACAGCAGAGGCTCTGAGGTTTGCACCATTTTTCATTCTCTAGGTCGAGGACCTCATCATGTTGAAAGGCTACGGGGCAGTCATCCTCGACGGGGCGTGGCTGACGCTACAGCTCGCCCTGTCGTCGATGGCCCTGGCCATCGTGCTCGGCCTGATCGGTGTGGCGCTGCGTTTGTCGCCAGTGCGCTGGCTGGCCTGGCTGGGCGATCTGTATTCCACGGTGATCCGTGGTATTCCGGACCTGGTCCTGATCCTGCTGATCTTCTACGGCGGGCAAGACATCATCAACCGGGTGGCGCCGCTGCTCGGTTATGAAGACTATATCGATCTGAATCCGCTGGTTGCGGGTATCGGTACCCTGGGCTTCATCTTTGGCGCCTACCTCTCAGAAACCTTCCGTGGGGCCTTCCTGGGCATTCCCAAAGGCCAGGCTGAGGCGGGCGTGGCGTATGGCATGAGCCCCCGCCAAGTGTTCTTCCGCATCCAGGTGCCGCAAATGATTCGCCTGGCCATTCCGGGCTTCACCAACAACTGGCTGGTGCTGACCAAGGCCACTGCGCTGATTTCGGTCGTCGGCCTGCAGGACATGATGTTCAAGGCCAAGCAGGCGGCTGACGCCACCCGCGAACCCTTCACCTTCTTCCTGGCAGTGGCGGCGCTGTACCTGGTGCTGACCAGTGTTTCGCTGCTGGCCCTGAAGTATCTGGAGCGCCGCTACTCGGTGGGCGTCAAGGTGGCTGAACTATGATCTTCGACTACAACGTCGTCTGGGAAGCGCTGCCGATGTACTTCGGCGGCCTGCTGACCACCCTGAAACTGCTGGCGATTTCGCTTTTCTTCGGCCTGTTGGCAGCCATTCCGCTGGGCCTGATGCGGGTATCCAGGCAGCCGGTGGTCAACCTTGCTGCATGGCTGTACACCTACGTCATCCGTGGCACGCCGATGCTGGTGCAGCTGTTCCTGATCTACTACGGCCTGGCCCAGTTCGAGGCGGTGCGCGAGAGTATCTTCTGGCCGCTGCTGTCCAGCGCTACCTTCTGCGCCTGCCTGGCGTTCGGCATCAATACCAGTGCCTATACCGCCGAAATCATTGCCGGCAGCCTCAAGGCGACGCCGCATGGCGAGATCGAAGCTGCCAAGGCCATGGGGATGTCGCGCATGAAAATGTACCGCCGCATCCTGCTGCCTTCGGCACTGCGTCGGGCACTGCCGCAGTACAGCAATGAAGTGATCATGATGCTGCAGACCACCAGCCTGGCGTCGATCGTCACCCTGATCGACATCACCGGTGCTGCGCGCACGGTCAATGCCCAGTACTACCTGCCTTTCGAGGCTTATATCACGGCGGGCGTGTTCTACCTGTGCCTGACCTTCATCCTGGTGCGCCTGTTCAAGATGGCCGAACGCCGCTGGCTCGGCTACCTGGCGCCGCGCAAGCACTGACCGCTTTGTGAGAATCGACAGCATGTACAAACTCGAAGTCCAAGACCTGCACAAGCGCTACGGCAGCCACGAAGTGCTCAAGGGCGTGTCGCTGGCGGCCAAGGCCGGCGACGTCATCAGCATCATCGGCTCCAGCGGTTCGGGCAAGTCGACCTTCCTGCGCTGCATCAACCTGCTGGAGCAGCCGCACGCCGGCAAGATCCTGCTCAACAACGAAGAACTGAAACTGGTCCCTGGCAAGGATGGTGCGTTGAAGGCCGCCGACCCGCGTCAATTGCAACGCATGCGCTCGCGCCTGTCGATGGTGTTCCAGCACTTCAACCTGTGGTCGCACATGACTGCGCTTGAGAACATCATCGAAGCGCCAGTGCACGTGCTGGGCGTGAACAAGAAGGAAGCCCTGGAAAAGGCCGAGCACTACCTGGCCAAGGTGGGGGTTGCCCATCGCAAGGATGCCTTCCCCGGGCATATGTCGGGGGGTGAGCAACAACGTGTGGCAATTGCCCGGGCATTGGCCATGGAGCCGGAGGTTATGCTGTTCGACGAGCCGACCTCGGCGCTTGACCCTGAGCTGGTGGGTGATGTGCTGAAGGTGATGCAGGCGCTGGCCCAGGAAGGTCGGACCATGGTGGTGGTGACCCACGAAATGGGCTTTGCCCGCGAGGTGTCCAACCAGTTGGTGTTCCTGCACAAAGGCCTGGTGGAAGAAACCGGCTGCCCACGTGAAGTGCTGGCCAACCCGCAGTCGGAGCGCTTGAAGCAGTTCCTCTCCGGCAGCCTGAAGTAAAAACTGCATTTTTGCACCAGAATAGGGCATGCTGCGCGGCGAGCGCAGCCTGACCCGGCGCACAGACTCGAACGACCTCAGGTTTCGGACCGTACCCTATGACCACCCAGCGAATCGGTTTTCTCATCTGGCCCAGCACCAGGCCTTTGACCCTGGCGTTGGCCGAGGAAGTGTTGCTGGTGGCGCAGCGTGTGCATCCGGATGTGGTCTACGAGTTGGTCTTCCTACAGGCCGAACCTGCGCAGGAAGGCGCCTGGCGGCTGCCGGGCGAGCCGTGGACCGGCCGCCTGGAGGGCTGCCACAAGCTCTTTCTGCTGGCCGACGAGCCGCCTGCGGCGATGGGGGCTGCCTTTTCAGCGGCGCTCAAGCAACTGGCGCGCAGTGGTTGCCTGATCGGTGGCTTGTCGGCCGGTGTGTATCCGCTGGCCATGCTGGGCCTGCTCGATGGGTACCGGGCAGCCGTGCACTGGCGCTGGCAGGATGACTTTGCCGAACGCTTCCCCAAGGTGATTGCCACCAGCCACCTGTTCGACTGGGATCGCGACCGACTGACCGCCTGCGGCGGTATGGCCGTGACCGACCTGCTGCTGGCGGTGCTGGCGCGCGATCACGGGGCGGAGCTGGCCGGGGCGGTATCGGAAGAGCTGGTGGTAGAACGCATCCGCGAGGGTGGCGAGCGCCAGCGTATTCCGCTGCAGAACCGCCTGGGCTCGAGTCACCCCAAGCTGACTCAGGCCGTGTTGCTGATGGAAGCCAACATCGAAGAGCCGCTGACCACCGACGAAATTGCCCAGCATGTGTGTGTGTCGCGTCGGCAGTTGGAGCGTATCTTCAAGCAGTACCTGAACCGCGTGCCCAGCCAGTACTACCTGGAGTTACGGTTGAACAAGGCGCGGCAGATGCTGATGCAGACCAGCAAGTCGATCATCCAGATCGGGCTGTCTTGTGGTTTCTCGTCGGGGCCGCATTTTTCCAGTGCCTACCGTAACTTCTTTGGTGCAACGCCGCGGGAAGACCGGAACCAGCGTCGCAGCAGCAGCCCGTTCGAATTGAGCTCGGCGCCGGCTGAAAAGGGCTGAGATTTTGGTTGGGTTCGGGGTGTATGCCTTGGGGTTGGTGTTGGGGCGCAAATCGAGCGCCGCCCACGCGGCGCTTCGCGGGTAAACCCGCTCCTACGTTTGTTTCGGGCCAGTTATGCCTGTGGCATTTGCGTGCGAACGCCTTGGCGCACACCTCGATATCCCGTCGAACAAACAAGGCGGTCGCGCGCGCCAGGCACAGGAGGGACTGGCCCGAAACAAACGTAGGAGCGGGTTTACCCGCGAAGCGCCGCGCGGGCGGCGCTCGATCTCCCCGTCAACACATCAACATCGCCGTACATCCTGCCCCCTCACAATCCTGTGTGAACACCCGTACATCCCGTCCCCTCACAAACCTGTGTGAACACCCGTTCACCCAGCTCCCTCTCTCCCGTACACTGCGCGATTGCGACAGTGTTTGTCGCATTGCCGAAAGCCTTGTCAAAACTGGGTTTTGCGCTGTAACAAGTTGTCGCTTGGCCGCAAGGACAGGCGCGGATCAGTCCTTACAATCCCCCCATCGCTCGCCACTTCCAGGCCAGCGTTCCTCTTCAGGAGACTCAGATGTCCGTTGAGCAAGCCCCGGTGCAACGTGCCGATTTCGACCAGGTGATGGTCCCCAACTATTCTCCGGCGGCCTTCATTCCTGTGCGAGGCGAGGGTTCCCGCGTCTGGGACCAGTCGGGTCGCGAGTTGATCGACTTTGCCGGCGGCATCGCGGTCAATGCCCTGGGCCACTGCCACCCGGCACTGGTCAAGGCCCTGACTGAACAGGCCAACACCCTCTGGCACGTCTCCAACGTGTTCACCAACGAGCCGGCCCTGCGCCTGGCCCACAAACTGGTGGACGCCACCTTTGCCGACCGCGCGTTCTTCTGCAACTCCGGCGCGGAGGCCAACGAGGCCGCTTTCAAGCTGGCCCGTCGTGTGGCGCATGACCGCTTCGGTCCGCAAAAGCACGAAATCATCGCCACCGTGAACAGCTTCCACGGTCGCACCCTGTTTACCGTCAGCGTGGGTGGCCAGCCGAAGTACTCCGATGGCTTTGGCCCGAAGATCACCGGTATCAGCCATGTGCCGTACAACGACCTGGAAGCGTTGAAGGCACAGATTTCCGACAAGACCTGTGCCGTGGTGATCGAGCCGATCCAGGGCGAGAGCGGCGTGGTGCCGGCCGACAAGGCCTACCTGGAAGGCGCGCGCAAGCTGTGTGACGAGCACAACGCGCTGCTGATCTTCGACGAAGTGCAGACGGGCGTGGGCCGTACCGGCTCGCTGTATGCCTACCAGCACTACGGCGTGACCCCGGACATTCTGACCAGTGCCAAGAGCCTGGGCGGCGGCTTCCCGATTGGCGCCATGCTGACCACCACCGAGCTGGCCAAGCACCTGGCCGTTGGCACCCACGGCACCACTTATGGCGGCAACCCGCTGGGCTGCGCCGTTGCCTGCGCGGTGCTGGATGTGGTCAATACCCCGGAAACCCTGGCCGGTATCAAGGCTAAGCACGAGCGCTTCAAAACCCGCCTGGAACAGATCGGCCAGCAGTACAACCTGTTCAGACAGGTGCGTGGCGTCGGCTTGCTGCTGGGCTGTGTCTTGACCGAGGCCTGGCAAGGCAAGGCCAAGGACGTGCTCAATGCTGCCGAGAAAGAAGGCGTGATGGTGCTGCAGGCCGGCCCGGACGTGGTCCGCTTCGCGCCAAGCCTGGTGGTTGAAGACGCTGACATCGACGAAGGCCTGGACCGCTTCGAACGCGCTGTGGCCACACTGACCAAAGGCTGATCCGCCAGCGGTCCTTTCGCCGGTCCCGGCGCAGCCTCAACCCGAGGCTACGCCGGGCCGGCGATACCCGATTCCAGTGCAGGTGCCTGGGTGCCTGCCGTTTTTCCGTGCCGACGTGAATGGCCCGTATTCCAAAGGAGTGACACCATGCTGGTGATGCGCCCCGCGCAAATGGCTGATCTGAACGACGTGCAGCGCATGGCTGCAGACAGCCCCATTGGTGTCACCTCGCTGCCGGACGACACTGCTCGTTTGGGCGACAAGATTGCCGCCTCTGAGACATCCTTCGCCGCCGAGGTCAGCTTCAACGGTGAAGAGAGTTACTTTTTCGTGCTCGAAGACAGCGAAACAGGCAAGTTGGCCGGTTGCTCGGCCATTGTCGCTTCGGCCGGCTACTCCGAGCCGTTCTACAGTTTTCGTAACGAAACATTCGTGCACGCCTCACGCGAGCTGAAGATACACAACAAGATCCATGTGCTGTCGCTGTGCCACGATCTGACCGGCAACAGCCTGCTGACCAGTTTCTATGTGGCGCCGGAGTTGGTGAACAGTGGCTGGGCCGAGCTCAACTCGCGCGGCCGGCTGCTGTTCATGGCTGCGCACCCGGAGCGCTTTGCCGATTCGGTGGTAACCGAAATCGTCGGCTTCAGCGACGAGCAGGGTGAATCGCCGTTCTGGGATGCCATCGGCCGCAACTTCTTCGACCTCAACTACGCCGACGCCGAGCGCCTGTGCGGCCTGAAGAGCCGTACCTTTCTCGCCGAGCTGATGCCGCATTACCCGATCTACGTGCCGTTGTTGCCAGACCTGGCGCAGGAAGCCATGGGCCAGGTACATCCGCGGGCGCAGATCACCTTCGACATACTCATGCGCGAAGGCTTCGAGACCGAGCACTACATCGACATCTTCGACGGTGGCCCGACCCTGCATGCGCGCACCTCTGGCATCCGCTCGATCGCCCAGAGCCGGGTGGTACCGGTGAAGATCGAAGAGGCCCCGGTCAAAGGCGGGCGCCCGTACCTGGTGTGCAACGGTCTGTTGCAGGACTACCGCGCGGTGTTGCTGGACCTGGACTGGGTGCCTGGCAAGCCGGTCAGCCTGAGCGTGGCAGCAGCCGACGCGCTGGGCGTGGGCGAGGGCGCCAGCGTGCGCCTGGTCGCGGTTTGAGGTCTGGCAACAGACGTTTCGGGATTGATGCGTTAGCAGAGTTTCGCGCCGGCCGATGCCGCCGCACAAGGAGATAGCATGATCGTTCGTCCTGTACGCAGCAGCGATTTGCCTGCGTTGATCGAATTGGCACGCAGCACCGGCACCACCGGGCTGACCACGCTGCCGGCCAACGAAGAGCGCCTGGGGCATCGCGTTGGTTGGGCGGAAAAAAGCTTTCGTGGCGAAGCCGAGCGTGGCGACACCGATTACCTGTTCGTGCTGGAAAACGACGAAGGTCTGGTGGTGGGTATCAGTGCCATCGCCGGCGCCGTCGGCCTGCGTGAGCCTTGGTACAACTACCGGGTCGGCCTGACTGTCAGCGCCTCGCAGGAGCTGAAGATCTACCGCGAAATCCCGACGCTGTTCCTGGCCAACGACCTGACCGGCAACTCCGAGCTGTGCTCGCTGTTCCTGCGTAGCGACTACCGCTCGGGCCTCAATGGCCGCCTGCTGTCGCGTGCGCGCATGCTGTTCATTGCCGAGTTCCCCGAGCTGTTCGGCAAGAAGATCATTGCCGAAATGCGCGGCATGTCTGACGAGCAGGGCCGTTCGCCGTTCTGGGAAAGCCTGGGCCGGCATTTTTTCAAGATGGAGTTCAGCCAGGCCGATTACCTCACTGGCGTGGGCAACAAGTCGTTCATCGCCGAACTGATGCCCAAGTTCCCGCTGTACACCTGCTTCCTGTCCGAAGCGGCGCGCAGTGTGATCGGCCGTGTGCACAAAGACACCGAGCCGGCGCTGGCCATGCTCAAGCAGGAAGGCTTCAACTACCAGGGCTACGTCGACATCTTCGATGCCGGCCCGGCCATCGAGTGTGACACTGCCAAGATCCGCGCCGTGCGCGAGAGCCAGACCCTGGTGCTGGCGGTAGGTACGCCAGGCGATGACGCGACCCCTTTCATCATCCACAACCGCAAGCGCGACGATTGCCGCATCACTGCTGCACCTGCACGGTTGGCCGCCGGCACCCTGGTGGTCGACCCATTGACCGCCAAGCGCCTGCGCATGGGCGTCGGCGACAATGTCCGCGCGGTGCCGCTGTCGGCCAGCCGGGAGGCCCAGTAAATGACCACGCATTACATCGCAGGCAATTGGCAGGCCGGCCAGGGCGAAACCCTGCAGTCGCTCAACCCGGTGACCCAGGCCGTGATCTGGCAAGGGCAGGGCGCTGACGCCAGCCAGGTCGACGCTGCCGTGCAGGCCGCGCGGCAGGCCTTTCCGGCCTGGGCGCAATTGAGCCTGGAGGCACGTATCGATGTGCTGGAGAAGTTTGCCGCGCAGCTGAAAGTGCATGCCGAAGCCATGGCCCAGTGCATTGGCGAGGAAACCGGGAAGCCGCTGTGGGAATCTGCGACTGAAGTCACCAGTATGATCAACAAGGTGGCGATTTCAGTACAGAGCTACCGCGAGCGCACCGGCGAAAAGAGTGGTCCGCTGGCCGATGCCACGGCTGTTTTGCGGCACAAGCCTCACGGCGTCGTGGCGGTGTTCGGCCCTTACAACTTCCCCGGGCACCTGCCCAATGGCCATATCGTGCCGGCGCTGCTGGCAGGCAACTGCGTGGTGTTCAAGCCCAGCGAGCTCACCCCCAAGGTCGCTGAGCTTACCGTCAACTGCTGGATTGCTGCCGGCCTGCCGGCGGGTGTGCTGAACCTGGTGCAGGGCGCACGGGAGACCGGTGTGGCGCTGGCCGCCAACCCAGGTATCGATGGCCTGTTCTTCACCGGCTCCAGCCGCACCGGCAACTTGCTGCATCAACAGTTCGCGGGCCGCCCAGACAAGATCCTGGCCCTGGAAATGGGGGGTAACAACCCGCTGGTGGTGGACGAGGTCAAGGACCTCGATGCGGCGGTGTATACCATTGTCCAGTCGGCGTTCATTTCCGCCGGCCAGCGTTGCACCTGCGCGCGGCGCCTGCTGGTGCCGCAAGGCGCCTGGGGTGATGCGCTGATCGCGCGCCTGGTCGAAGTGTGCAAAACCATCACGGTGGGGGCGTTCGATGAACAGCCGGCGCCTTTCATGGGGTCGGTGATTTCGCTGCAGGCGGCTCGGGCGCTGCTTGCCGCCCAGGTTGAACTGGCCGCCAAAGGTGGCGTGAAACTGCTGGAAATGACTCAGCCGCAGGCCGATGCCGCACTGCTGACCCCGGGCATTGTCGATGTCACCGCCGTGGCTGACCGCCCGGACGAAGAGTTTTTCGGCCCGCTGTTGCAGGTGATCCGCTACGCCGACTTCGATGCTGCCATCGATGAAGCCAATAACACCCAGTATGGCCTGGCCGCCGGCTTACTGTCTGATTCGCGGGCCCGCTACCAGTACTTCTGGCTGCGCAGTCGCGCGGGCATCGTCAACTGGAACAAGCAGCTGACGGGGGCTGCCAGCAGCGCGCCGTTCGGTGGTGTGGGTGCCAGTGGCAACCATCGCGCCAGCGCCTATTACGCGGCCGACTACTGCGCTTACCCCGTGGCTTCGCTGGAGACCGCCAGCCTTGCCTTGCCGGCGACCCTGACGCCGGGCGTCACCCTATAACAACAGGTCACGGAGCCTAGCCGATGAAATCCTATGAAGTGAATTTTGATGGCCTGGTGGGGCCTACCCACAACTATGGCGGCCTGTCTTACGGTAACGTGGCTTCGCAGAGCAACAGCCAGCAGGCGTCCAACCCGCGTGAGGCCGCGCGCCAGGGCCTGGCGAAGATGAAAGCGCTGGCCGACATGGGCTTCAAGCAGGGTGTGTTGGCGCCACAAGAGCGCCCGGACGTGGCGGCGCTGCGCCGCCTGGGGTTCAGTGGTAGCGATGCCGACGTTATCCAGCGCGCCGCCCGCGAGGCCATGCCGTTGCTGGTGGCCAGTTGCTCGGCCTCGAGCATGTGGGTGGCCAACGCCGCGACAGTCAGCCCGAGTGCCGACACTGCTGACGGTCGCGTGCACTTCACTGCCGCCAACCTCAACTGCAAATATCACCGCAGCATCGAACACCCGACCACCAGCCGCGTGCTGGGCGCCATGTTCAACAACGAGAAACACTTTGCCCACCACGCTGCGCTGCCTGCCGTGGCACAGTTCGGTGACGAGGGCGCGGCCAACCACACGCGCTTCTGCCGCGCCTATGGCGAGGCTGGCGTGGAATTTTTTGTCTACGGCCGCAGTGCCTTCGACAGCCGTTACCCCGCGCCACAGAAGTACCCGGCCCGACAAACCCTGGAGGCCTCGCAAGCTGTGGCCCGGCTGCACGGCCTGAGCGATGACGGTGTGGTCTACGCTCAACAGAACCCGGCGGTGATCGACCAGGGTGTGTTCCACAATGATGTGATTTCGGTCGGTAACGGCGAGGTGCTGTTCTACCACGAGGACGCGTTTCTCGAGACCGACGCGGTACTTGGGCAACTGCGAGCTAAACTGGCCAGCAAGGGTGGCAACTTCCAGGCCATCTGCGTGCCCAGGGCCGCGGTGGCGGTGGAGGACGCGGTGCGTTCCTACCTGTTCAACAGCCAGTTGCTCAGCCGCGACGATGGTTCCATGGTGTTGGTCGTGCCGGAAGAGTGCCGCAACAACGAGCGGGTCTGGGCCTATCTGGGCCAGCTGACCAGCCAGGGAGGCCCGGTGAAGGAGGTCAAGGTATTCGACCTCAAGCAAAGCATGCAAAACGGCGGCGGCCCGGCCTGCCTGCGTTTGCGCGTGGCTTTGAAAGAAGCGGAACTGGCAGCCGTCAACCAAGGCGTTATCATGACGGCCCCGCTGTATGACACGCTGCTGCAGTGGGTCGACAGGCACTACCGCGATCGCCTTGGCGAAGCAGACCTGGCTGACCCGCAACTGCTGGTGGAATGCCGTACGGCACTGGACGAATTGACCCAGATCCTGAAGTTGGGCTCGGTGTATCCGTTCCAACGCCAACCTTGAAGAGAGACTCTGTAATGACCGACGCCTTGCGCCTGATCCTTGAAGATGAAGACGGCACCCAGCTGGAAACTTCCTGCACCCGCTTTGCTGTGGTCTGGCAAGGCAAGGAAGTGTGGATTCAGCAGGATGGCCGTGGCCAGTTGCTGATCGGCGTGGATGTCGAGGAAGACGACACCGAGTATGCCAACTTGCTGCTGCGCCCGATGGCCACCAATCTGGTCAGCCTGCAGCTGGAAATGGAACCGGCAGAACTTGGCGAAGACGACGATCACGTTCATGGCCCTGACTGCGGTCACCACCACTAAGGAAGCACCTATGCTCGCCCTTGGCAAATTGCTTGAGCTGACCCTCACCGCTCACGAACCGGCTGAGAAGACCCAAGTGACACCCGGGGGCGCGCGTTTGCGATGGCTGGGGGAGGGCGCGCTCGAAGTGCGTCCGGCCGAAAGCGAAGATTGCGGGCTGGACTTGCTGTTGTCCGCCGGCATTCATGGCAACGAAACAGCGCCGATCGAATTGCTCGAACGGCTGCTGCACGGCGTGGCCAACGGCAAGATCAAACCCAGGGCACGGGTGCTGTTCCTGTTCGGCAACCCGGCGGCGATCCGCAAGGGCGAGCGCTTTATCGAACAGGACATCAACCGCTTGTTCAATGGTCGCCATGAGCTGTCCAGCGGGTTCGAAGCACTGCGTGCTGCCGAGCTTGAACAGTTCGCCCGGGTGTTCTTCAGCAAGCCGGGGCGCAACCGCCTGCATTACGACCTGCATACTGCCATCCGCGGTTCGAAGATCGAGCAATTCGCCTTGTACCCTTATAAAGAGGGGCGCAAGCACTCCCGTCGTGAGCTGGCGCGCCTGGCGGCGGCAGGTATGGAGGCGGTGCTGCTGCAAAGCAAGTCGTCCATCACCTTCAGTGCTTTCACCTACGAACAGCTTGAGGCTGAAGCTTTCACCCTGGAGTTGGGCAAGGCCCGACCGTTCGGCCAGAACGAGCAGGTGAACCTCGACAAGCTCGAAGAGCGGCTGATCCGCATCATCGAGGCTACCGAGCCCGAAAACGAAAGTTCGCTGGATGGCCTGCAGCTGTTCAGTGTTTCCCGCGAAATCATCAAGCACAGCGACAGCTTCCACCTGCACCTGCCGGCGGACATCGAAAACTTCTCCGAGCTGAGCAAGGGTTACCTGCTGGCTGAAGACCTGGCCGAGATGCGCTGGGTAGTCGAGGAGGAGGGCGCGCGCATCATCTTCCCCAATCCCAAGGTCAGGAACGGCCTGCGCGCCGGCATTCTGATCGTGCCGGATTCGGGGCAGCGGCTGGGGTGAGAGCGGTGTCGCCTGTTTCGCGGGTGAACCCGCTCCTACGGGCACGGCGCCACATTAAGGCCTTGCACATACCTTGTAGGAGCGGGTTTACCCGCGAACCAGGCGACACAGTTTCGGATCCTATCCATGATGAAAACCTTTTAATTCACCGCCTGTTCCCTTTTCCCCTCCCTTAAGCGGTAATTGGCTTGCCAGTGGCGAAACACAGGATTTAGCATCCGGTCATGTCGTTTTCGTTTGCATAGCCCGAAAAACCGTCCAAACGATGGCTTCTATCGTATAAACACACTGCATCAAGACTGCAGGACCGATATAATGCGGCCCTTTGCCGTCGTTTCGTCGACGCGTTTGCCCAACAGGGCCGCCGTTTCCGTGGAAGAACCTATGAAAAGCGCAGAAATCCGTGAAGCCTTCCTTCGCTTCTTCGAAGAGCAGGGACATACCCGAGTCGCCTCCAGTTCGCTGATCCCGAACAACGACCCGACCCTGCTGTTCACCAACGCAGGCATGAACCAGTTCAAGGACTGCTTCCTCGGTGCGGAGAAGCGCGCCTACACGCGTGCTGTCAGTAGCCAGAAGTGCGTGCGTGCCGGTGGCAAGCACAACGACCTGGAAAACGTCGGTTACACCGCGCGTCACCACACCTTCTTCGAAATGCTGGGCAACTTCAGCTTCGGCGACTATTTCAAGCGCGATGCCATTACCTTCGCCTGGACCTTCCTGACGTCTGAGCAGTGGCTGAACCTGCCCAAGGAAAAGCTCTGGGTCACCGTCTACGCCACCGACGACGAAGCCTACGACATCTGGACCAAGGAAGTCGGCGTGCCGGCCGAGCGCATGGTGCGCATCGGCGATAACAAGGGCGCCCCGTACGCCTCCGACAACTTCTGGACCATGGGCGATACCGGCCCGTGCGGCCCATGCACCGAGATTTTCTACGATCACGGCCCGGATATCTGGGGTGGCCCACCTGGCTCGCCAGAAGAAGACGGTGACCGCTACATCGAGATCTGGAACAACGTCTTCATGCAGTTCAACCGCACAGCCGACGGTGTGTTGCACCCGCTGCCAGCGCCGTCGGTGGACACCGGCATGGGCCTGGAGCGCGTCAGCGCCGTGCTGCAGCACGTGCATTCGAACTACGAGATCGACCTGTTCCAGAACCTGCTGGCTGCCGCAGCCCAGGCCATCGGTTGCAGCAATGACGGCCAGGCCTCGCTGAAAGTGGTCGCCGACCACATCCGTTCGTGCGGCTTCCTGATTGCCGACGGCGTGCTGCCGTCCAACGAAGGCCGTGGCTACGTGCTGCGCCGCATCATTCGCCGCGCTTGCCGTCACGGCAACAAGCTGGGTGCCAAGGGCAGCTTCTTCTACCAGATCGTTGCCGCACTGGCCGCTGAAATGGGCGAAGCCTTCCCGGAGCTGAAGAGCCAGCAAGCGCACATCGAGCGCGTGCTCAAGGCCGAAGAAGAGCAGTTCGCCAAGACCCTGGAGCAGGGCCTGCGCATCCTCGAGCAAGACCTGGCCCAGCTGAAAGGCGACGTGGTACCGGGCGACGTGGTGTTCAAGCTGTACGACACCTATGGCTTCCCGATGGACCTGACTGCCGACATCGCCCGTGAGCGTGAGCTGACTATCGACGAAGCCGGCTTCGAGCGTGAAATGGACGCCCAGCGTGAGCGTGCCCGTTCCGCCAGCGCCTTCGGCATGGATTACAACAGCCTGGTCAAGGTCGACAGCGCCACCGAGTTCCTCGGTTACGACACCACCGAGGGCCAGGGCAAGATCATCGCCCTGTACAAGGACGGCCAATCCGTTGACCAGCTGGGTGAAGGCGAGCAGGGCGTTGTGGTGCTCGACCGCACGCCGTTCTACGCCGAGTCCGGTGGCCAGGTCGGTGACAGCGGCTTCCTGCAGGCGGGTGCTGCACGCTTCGACGTGCGTGATACCACCAAGACCGGCGGCGCCTTCCTGCACCACGGCGTGGTGGCCAGCGGTGCGCTGCTGATCGGTTCGCCCGTCGAGGCCAAGGTCGATGCCGACGTACAGCACGCCACCTCGTTGAATCACTCCGCCACCCACCTGCTGCACGAAGCATTGCGCCAGGTACTGGGCGAGCATGTACAGCAGAAGGGCTCGCTGGTCGACAGCCAGCGCCTGCGTTTCGACTTCAGCCACTTCGAAGCGGTGAAGCCGGAGCAGATCAAGCAGCTGGAAGACATCGTCAACCGCGAGATTCGCAAGAACACCCCGGTTGAAACCGAACTGACCGACATCGAAACTGCCAAGGCCAAAGGCGCAATGGCGCTGTTCGGCGAGAAATACGGCGACACCGTGCGTGTGCTGAGCATGGGCGGTGATTTTTCGGTGGAATTGTGCGGCGGTATCCACGCCAAGCGCACCGGTGACATCAGCCTGTTCAAGATCATCAGCGAAGGCGGCGTAGCCTCTGGCGTGCGCCGTATCGAAGCCGTAACCGGTGCCGCTGCGCTGGCTTACCTGAACGCTGCCGAAGAGCAGGTCAAGGAAGCCGCACAACTGGTCAAGGGTAACCGCGACAACCTGATCGACAAGCTGTCGGCTGTGCTCGAGCGCAACCGCCAGCTGGAGAAGCAGCTGGAACAGCTGCAGGCCAAGGCCGCCAGCGCCGCCGGGGACGATCTCTCCAACGCGGCCGTTGAGGTCAAGGGTGCCAAGGTCCTCGCCGCCCGCCTGGATGGGCAGGATGGCAAGGCCCTGCTGGCCCTGGTCGATCAGCTGAAGAACAAGCTCGGCCACGCAGTGATCCTGCTGGGCAGCGAGCATGAGGGCAAGGTTGTGCTGGTGGCCGGCGTGACCAAGGACCTCTCCAGCCAACTCAAGGCTGGCGATCTGATGAAACAAGCCGCTGCGGCGGTGGGTGGCAAGGGCGGCGGCCGTCCGGACATGGCTCAGGGTGGTGGCGTCGACGTCGCTGCCCTGGACCAGGCCCTGGCGCTGGCCGTGCCATTCGCAGAGCAGGGACTTTGAGATGAGGGGGTGGAGGGTCTAGTGGCCACACAGGCCACTCCCGTCCACCCCTTCATGTTGGATTGTTTTTTGGGGCCCTGTATGGGCTGAGGCACCATTGAAATGGCGTTGATCGTACAGAAATTTGGCGGCACCTCTGTCGGTTCCATCGAGCGGATCGAGCAGGTAGCCGAAAAGGTCAAGAAACACCGTGAAGCGGGCGACGACCTGGTGGTTGTGCTGTCGGCCATGAGCGGTGAAACCAATCGCCTGATCGACTTGGCCAAGCAGATCACCGATCAGCCGGTTCCTCGTGAACTGGACGTGATCGTGTCGACGGGTGAGCAGGTCACCATTGCCCTGCTGACCATGGCCTTGATCAAGCGTGGTGTGCCAGCGGTGTCCTACACCGGCAACCAGGTGCGTATTCTCACCGACAGCTCGCACAACAAGGCGCGCATTCTGCAAATCGACGACCAGAAGATTCGTGCCGACCTCAAGGAAGGTCGCGTGGTCGTGGTTGCAGGCTTCCAGGGTGTCGACGAGCACGGCAGCATCACTACCCTGGGTCGTGGTGGCTCTGATACCACCGGCGTGGCTCTGGCGGCGGCGCTGAAGGCTGATGAGTGCCAGATCTACACTGATGTTGATGGCGTCTACACCACCGACCCGCGCGTCGTGCCACAGGCCCGTCGCCTGGAGAAGATCACCTTCGAAGAGATGCTGGAAATGGCCAGCCTTGGTTCCAAGGTGCTGCAGATCCGTTCGGTGGAGTTCGCCGGCAAGTACAACGTTCCGCTGCGCGTGCTGCACAGCTTCAAGGAGGGTCCGGGTACCCTCATTACCATTGATGAAGAGGAATCCATGGAACAGCCGATCATTTCCGGTATCGCCTTCAACCGTGATGAAGCAAAGCTGACCATTCGCGGCGTGCCGGATACCCCGGGCGTGGCCTTCAAGATCCTCGGCCCGATCAGCGCTTCGAACATCGAAGTCGACATGATCGTGCAGAACGTTGCTCACGATAACACCACCGACTTCACCTTCACCGTGCACCGCAATGAGTACGAGAAGGCGCAGAGCGTGCTGGAAAACACTGCGCGCGAAATCGGTGCCCGTGAAGTGATCGGCGACACCAAGATCGCCAAGGTCTCGATCGTTGGCGTCGGCATGCGTTCGCACGCCGGTGTTGCCAGCTGCATGTTCGAAGCCCTGGCCAAGGAGAGCATCAACATCCAGATGATCTCCACTTCCGAGATCAAGGTTTCGGTGGTGCTCGAAGAGAAGTACCTGGAGCTGGCCGTGCGCGCGCTGCATACCGCGTTCGATCTGGATGCTCCTGCCCGACAGGGCGAGTAAGGCGCTGCCTGGAAGGGCGCGGCTTGCCGCGCCCTTCGCGTTTCTGCTCGCCGCGCAGGCCCTGTCCTGCCCTGTGCGGCGAGTAACCGGGGCCATGGTCGTTGTCCGCGACCCGGCCCGATATCCAAGACTGTTACCCCTGAATGTTTTGCGTAAGGAGAAAGCTATGTTGATTCTGACTCGTCGGTGCGCCGAGAGCCTGATCATTGGAGACGGCGAGATCACCGTGACGGTGCTTGGCGTCAAAGGCAACCAGGTGCGTATTGGCGTGAGCGCCCCGAAAGAAGTGGCAGTTCACCGCGAGGAAATCTACCTGCGGATCAAGAAGGAGAAGGATGAAGAGCCAAGCCTTTAATTTTTTTGAAGTTTTTTTCAAAAAAAGGGTTGCAAAGGTGAAAGAGGTTCTTTAATATTCGCCTCGTGTTGCGGTGAGGTGGCCGAGTGGCCGAAGGCGCTCCCCTGCTAAGGGAGTATACCTCATAAGGGTATCGGGGGTTCGAATCCCCCCTTCACCGCCATTATTTGCGTAGGGCGCTGTAAACGGTAGGAACGCTAAGTAGTTGTTTTATAACGAAAAGCTTCTTGCAAAAATGTTTCAGCGACCTATAATGCGCGGCAAGACACGGACTCATAGCTCAGCTGGATAGAGTACTCGGCTACGAACCGAGCGGTCGCAGGTTCGAATCCTGCTGAGTCCGCCACTTTTGAAGTGGCTTTGTTTGCAAGGCTGCTTCAATCAACCAGCGGTATCTGGTCTAAAACTGCCAATTGCGGACTCATAGCTCAGCTGGATAGAGTACTCGGCTACGAACCGAGCGGTCGCAGGTTCGAATCCTGCTGAGTCCGCCACTTTCTTGAAGTGGTTCTGCTTGCAAAGCCATTTCAGTCAACCAGCGGTAATCTGGTTTAAAACTGCCAATCGCGGACTCATAGCTCAGCTGGATAGAGTACTCGGCTACGAACCGAGCGGTCGCAGGTTCGAATCCTGCTGAGTCCGCCACTTTCTTGAAGTGGTTCTGCTTGCAAAGCTACTTCAGTCAGCCAGTGGTAATCTGGTCTAAAACTACCACCACGGACTCATAGCTCAGCTGGATAGAGTACTCGGCTACGAACCGAGCGGTCGCAGGTTCGAATCCTGCTGAGTCCGCCACACCCCATCAGAAAGCCCGCTCAATAGAGCGGGCTTTTTGTTTGTGCGCCAATGAATTCTTGAGCCTGTCGATCTACGCTCTTCTGTAATGATTGCGGTGTAGTCTTGAGCCGCTGAGCGGCCTCAAAAATCAAATGTGCTTTCTCATCCACAACAACCGTCGCACTGATAGCTTCGAGTGTTGTCCCAGCTTTATCACGCAAACGATTGTTCTGGCCAAAAATTTAAGCGATCTGACAGCTTTAGCAGTGTATGATTGCGCCCGTCAGCCCCGCCGGGGCTTGTGGAAAACCACCATGGACTTACCCAGTAGTTACTCGCTAACACGATTCATACAGAAAGATCTGACCGATTGATTCCCTCGGCGTGCTCCGCTGCTGGGAGTGGAGTTCGCCTATGACCGAAGTAGAAGTTAAAAAAGCGCAAGAAAGCCTGCAGGATCGCCTGGCCCAGGTGGTCGAACTGCTGCAGCGTCAGCGCATGGTCGAAGACCTGACCCATCGCCAGGAAGGCGCGCACAATGACCTGGTGGAAAACCTGGTCCACCGCCAGAACCTCGTCGAGCTGCAGCGCAAGCTCGATGACCTGCACCCCGCCGACATCGCCTACATCCTCGAAGCCTTGCCCCTGGAAGATCGCCTGACGGTCTGGCAGCTGGTGCGCTCGGAGCGCGATGGCGACATCCTGCTGGAAGTTTCCGATTCGGTTCGCCAATCGCTGATCGCCGACATGGACGATCACGAGCTGCTGGCTGCCGCCAAGGAGATGGACGCCGACGAACTGGCCGACCTCGCCCCAGAGCTGCCGCGTGACGTTGTTCACGAGCTGATGGAAACCCTCGATGCCCAGCAACGCGAGCGGGTGCGTTCGGCGCTGAGCTACGACGAGGAGCAGGTCGGTGCGCTGATGGACTTCGAGATGGTCACCATCCGCGAAGACGTCAGCCTGGAAGTGGTGCTGCGCTACCTGCGCCGCCTGAAAGAATTGCCGAACCACACCGACAAGTTGTTCGTGGTCGATTACGACGGCATCCTCAAGGGGGTATTGCCGATCAAGCGCCTGCTGGTCAACGACCCGGAGAAGAAGGTGGCGGAGGTCATGGCGACCGACCCTGTCTCCTTCCAGCCAGAGGAAGATGCCTACGATGCAGCGCAGGCTTTCGAGCGTTATGACCTGGTATCCGCCCCGGTGGTGGACAAGAGCGAACGCCTGATCGGCCGTCTGACCATCGACGAAATGGTTGACCTGATTCGTGAGGAAAGCGAGAGCGAAGTCCTCAACATGGCGGGTCTGCGTGAAGAGGAAGATATTTTCGCCTCGGTCTGGCGTTCGTTCCGCAACCGTTGGGCGTGGCTGGCCATCAACCTGATTACCGCGTTCGTTGCTTCGCGAGTGATCGGGTTGTTCGAAGGTTCGATTGAAAAGCTGGTGGCGTTGGCTGCGTTGATGCCGATCGTTGCGGGTATTGGTGGCAACTCTGGTAACCAGACCATCACCATGATCGTCCGCGCCATGGCCCTGGACCAAGTGTCGCCAGGCAATACCAGTCGCTTGATGCGCAAGGAGTTGGCGGTGTCGCTGATCAACGGCCTGGTTTGGGGCGGAGTGATTGGTGCGGTGGCTTTCTGGCTGTATGGCAGCTGGTCGCTGGGGGTGGTGATGACCGCGGCGATGACCTTGAACTTGTTATTGGCGGCGCTGATGGGCGTGCTGATCCCGATGACCTTGGCCCGCTTGGGGCGCGACCCTGCGATGGGGGCGAGTGTGATGATCACTGCTGTGACCGACAGCGGTGGTTTCTTCATCTTCCTTGGGCTGGCCACGCTGTTCCTGTTGTAAGCCAATCCTCCCTGTGGGAACAATCCCGCAGGGAAATGGCCTTGCTGCCAGTCAGGCGCCCACAAAAAAGCCAGCTTACGCTGGCTTTTTCGTGTTCGCTGCAGCCCTCAGGAGGCGTCTGCGGCCATTTCCACATCGTGAGCGATGAGGGCGACCAGAGCGTTCTGCTGGCGGTGGGACAGTTGGCGGAAACGCTGCAGCAACTCGCGCTCATGCAGGGACAGTTCAGGGCTGTCCAGGCGCATGCTCAGTTCGTCACCCAGCGCACCTTCCTGGATAAGGCTCTGTTCCAGGCGTGCAATGATCTCGGAGTTCATGCTGCGGTGGTGGTTGCGCGCTACCTCGGCAATGCGCTCACGCATTCCGTCAGGCAGGCGGACGACGAACTTGTCAGCAGTGCGGCTCGAATAAATAGCCTGTTTCATTGGGCGCATATAAATTGACCAGAGTTTGGTTCAGGGGAAGCGGTTCTCAAATTGGCCGCACGGGATGGAAGTACGACCGTGGCGACGACAAAATGTTCAACCGCCAGTGAAAAATGGATGCTCATCTTGCCTCATGGTCGCCGTTTGCTTGGCGTCAATTATGTGACAAATAGTGATCCGGATAAAGGCTTTATGCCAGTACCAATTATCAGAAATGAGCACTGGTTTGAAAAGTTTTACATGCTCTGGCTAGCCTGGCCGTCAGTCTTTTGCCGTCAACAATCGGTAAAACGCAGAAAAATGCCCAGAAAAGCCCTAGAATGCGCCGGTTCCCTCCATAGAGCATAGTGGCTATGCAACATGACGCAAGTGACCGCCGATCAGGGGCGGGCCGGTTGATATTTTTGGTTGGGCCGTCGGGTTCCGGGAAAGATTCCCTGATCGACGCTTCGCGTGAGCAACTGGCCCTCGCCGGGGTAGAAATTGCCCGCCGTGTCATCACCCGTTCGGCTGAAGCCAAGGGCGAAGCTGCCCAAGGGGTCACGCCCGAGCAGTTTGATACCTTGCGTGCGCAGGGTGCGTTTGCCATGCACTGGCGGGCCAATGGCCTGGACTATGGCATACCCCGGCAGGTGGACCAGTGGTTGGCGGCGGGGAGGGCAGTGCTGGTGAATGGCTCGCGGGCTTATCTGCCAGAAGCCCGTCAGCGCTACCCGGATATGTTGGCCGTGTTGGTCGAGGTCAAGCCTGAGGTGCTGCGCCAGCGCTTGCTGGCCCGGGGCCGGGAAAGCGCAGAAGAAGTGGAGCAGCGCCTGGCGCGCAGTGCACGCTTGCAAGCTGCAGCCGACCCGTCGGTGCATGTGCTGGATAATTCTTCCACACTGGAGGCGGCGGTCGCCGCATTTGTTTCGCTGCTTCGCCATCAGGGCGTGCTACCGCGGGGATAGCAGCCGCAGAAAAGGATTACGCGAAAAAGCCCAGTTGAGGCATGACAAACGCCAGCATGCTGGTTAACATGCTGGCCATCCCGCTGTGCAGCGCTCGCTGCCGGTCGTAGCGTCTCAGTAGCTCAATTGGATAGAGCATCCCCCTCCTAAGGGGAAGGTTGCAGGTTCAATTCCTGCCTGGGACGCCATTCTCGTCATTCCCATTATTGTCTTCGTCGCCTTTGTCGCCGTCGTGCTGCTGTTGACAGCACCTGCGCTTGGCCAGCGCTGTCATGCATCACGTCCGTGGGCTAACGCCGCGCTTGGGGCCAGCCGCTGACGCATCAGGAAGTACCCCGCCACCACCAGCAGTACCGTCAGCACCGTGAACCAGAATTGGAAACGCGATGCCGGGTCGAACGCCTGGGTGCCGATGACTGCCAGCAAGGCGAACAGCGCAATGATATTGGTGTAGGGGAACAGCCAGGCACGGAAGGCGTTTGGGGCGACCGCTTCGTGGCGGGTTTTCCTGCGCATCGCCACGTGGGCGATGATGATGAAGATCCATACGACCATGACCAGGCTGCCGGTACTCTTGGCCAAGGTCATGAACAGGTCGCCGCCACTGACAAAGTGTACGGTCAGGATCATCGTGCAGATCGACAGGCTCAGCAGCAGTGCATTGATCGGTACGCCCTTGGCACTGGTGCGTGAGAACAGCTTGGGCGCGTGACCGCGCTGGCTCAGCGAGAACAGCATGCGCGAGTTGGAGAACATGAACGAGTTCATCACCGACATGAACGAGACGAACAGCACCAGTTTCATGGCCACTGCAGCACCACCGAACCCGGCCAGGCTGAACAGCGAAACATAGGGCGAGGCCAGGTTGGCCTTGTCGGTCCAGGGCAGGCAAAGGATCAGGATCGACACAGAGCCTACGTAGAACAGCATCACCCGCAGGATCACGCTCTTGATCGCACGGATCACGTTCTGTCGCGGGTTCTCTGACTCACCCGCGGCCACAGCGGCAATTTCGCTGCCGCCCAGGGAGAAAATCACCACGATAACGCCGGCCATCACCGGTGACAGGCCGTTGGGCATGAAGCCGTCATGGGCGGTGAGGTTGATCAGGCCGGGGGCGGGAATCTCACTGTGCAGGCCGAGCAGGATCGAGACGCCCAGCAGCATGAAGATGAGGATGGTGGCGACCTTCATCGCGGCCAGCCAATACTCGACTTCGGCAAACGAACGCACCGAGTAGGCGTTGCTGGCCATGAGTGTCACCAGCATCAGGAAGGCACCTGCCCAGATCGGTAGCCAGGGCAGGAAGTCATGCAGGATGGCGCCCAGCAGTACCGCTTCCAGGGTGATGGTCATCATCGACTTGAACCAGTACAGCCAGCCGACCGCAAACCCTGCCCAGTCACCGAGGTAGGTGTTGGCGTAGGTCGAGAACGACCCTGCATCCGGGTTGCGGCAGGCCATTTCGCCCAGCATGAACATGACCAGGGTGACCACCAGGCCACCAATGAAATACGACAGTATGGCCGCGGGCCCTGCCGATGCGATCAGTGAGCCCGAGCCCATGAACAGCCCTGCACCGATCACCCCGCCCAGCGCGATCATGGTGATATGCCGCTGCTTGAGGCTTTGCTTCAAACCGTGTGATTGCATTTCCTTGTCCTCTCTTATTTTAGGAGGGATCCGACACCGTCCCCCTACGCAGGCATCGTCATGCGCCTGCGTCCACGCGTGGCAAATAGCTACCAGCCTGCCACCCTGGACAATAAGGCCAAGGACCTCAAACGAATTCTCTGCACAACATCCTGCCGATTTTTCCTGAGACCGGTGATGGCCCCGTTAGCGTTGCAGTTGACGAAGCCATGCACCACCTGAACATCGACGCCACTGCACGCCTTCAAACCGCTCAGGCTGGGGCACCTTGGACGAACCGCGGCGCTCTCCTTACCGGCCGCTGGCATTCCCTCACACCGGGCTTGCCGCTTGTTGCTCTTCATCCACGCCGCCGTCCACCTTGGCGACCTGCTCTTGCGCTTTCTCCTCGATCTTGCGCTTGATGTCTTCTTTCATACGCTGTGCGATCAACTCGTCGACCTTTGCTTTCATTTCGGGCGGCAGGGCGTCGTACTCTTCTTCGGTCAAGCCTATTTCACGCAGCAGTTTTTCCTTGATCATCTCGCCGGGCGACTTGGACATGAAGTCGTGAAATTCCTGCCGGGCAGTCTTGGACGGCAGGGGTTCTCCGATGACCGGCTCGGTGGTCGCAGAACTCAGGTTTTGCAGCATCACCTTGAATTTGGCAAAGGCTTCTGCACGAGCATCCTCTGCGTTTTGCTGAGCGGTGCTGCCTCCATTCTGCTGTTGGCTCGCCGTGTTGGCGGTGGATATTGGCGTGCGGACCGGTGCAATCTGGGCCACTGCCTGCTCATCGCTGGTGGACCGAGGCTGATGGAGCGTGGGCTGCCAGCTGACGCCGTTAGGGGCGATTATCATGTTTCCTCCTTGGAAATCTCGTTGGCAGGTACCAAGCGCAAAAGCCATGCCAGCGCTTTGCCGGTCGAAATCAGGGCGTTGGCACTATTTCGGTTGCACGCGGGTGGGCATATGCTTGCCCGTGATAGGCATCATCTTGCCGCTCGCGGCAATCAACACCACTGTCGGCAGCCCCTTGATCGGAGCGCAGTTGCTGGGCATCAGGGAGAGCGTCCATGAGTCAAGACACCAAGCCGGTACCTGCCGGCTTCAGTGAACAGCAGTTGCACACCTTGTTCGATTTGATCAGCGATGGCATCTGGGACTGGAATGCCAATACCGGCTACGTTTATCGCAACCCGGGCTGGTACAACATGCTGGGTTATGCCAGCCACTCCATGGCCAACTCGGTATTTACCTGGGAAAGCGTGATCCATCCCGAAGACTACCCCCGGGTAATGGCCCATTTCGAGGCCTATATCAATCAGCGCAACGAGCGCTACCGCATTGAATACCGTTGCCGTTGTCAGGACGGCAGCTACATCTGGATCGAAGACAGCGGCTACGTCATCGCGCATAACGAGGACGGTTCCGTGGCACGCATGCTGGGTGCGCACCGCAATATCGACGCTGGCAAGCGTTTAGTGACTCAACTGGAACAGAAGAACCAGTCGCTGGAGTTTCAGGTGGCCGAACGCACCCGTGAGTTGTCCTGGGTGAACCAGCAGTTGCAGCGGCAACTGGACGAAAACCGTGAATTGGCCGAACGCGATGCGTTGACCCGTGTTGCCAACCGTTACCGGCTGGAGAGCGCGTTGCAGCGGGAGTGCCAGCGCGCCCAGCGCTTCCGCCAGCCGTTGTCGCTGATCGCCATGGACATGGATGATTTCAAACCGATCAATGACCGCTACGGTCACGCCCGTGGCGATGCGGCGCTGGTCCGGGTGGCCGAAAGCCTGCGCACCTGCTTGCGCGAACTGGACCTGCTGGCGCGCTGGGGCGGCGACGAGTTCGTCATCGTGCTGCCGCAGACCGCGTTGGGGGAGGCGCTGGATGTGGCGGCGCGCTTGCGCCAGGTGCTGGAGCAGGTGGAGCCGGTGGGTGATTGCCGGCTGACCATGAGCTATGGCGTGGTGCAATGGCTGGAAGGGGAGGACCAGCACGCGCTGCTGGCGCGTGCCGACAAGGCGCTCTACAGGGCCAAGGGTACAGGCAAGAACGCAATTGCCGAGTAGCTAGTGTGGTGTTTCACAAATAACGACCATAACTCGCGGCGCTTTTTGCGCTCATGCGGCGTTGTCGCTCCTCGCCGTAGCTGGGCTACGACTCGTCGCGACGCCTTGCCTGAGCGCAAAAATCGCTCGCGAGTTATTGGCCGTATTTGCAAAACACCACACTAGCCCCTCAAAGAGCGCGCTGTTTTCTGGAGGCTTGGATGGCCTGAATGAAAAAAGACCCGCAGCGCCTCTCGGCGCAGCGGGCCAAATCGGCCTCGGCCGCTTCAGTGTCAGATATGCAAGGCGTGGCCCAACGCGCGCAGGGCGGCTTCTTGCACCGCTTCACCCAACGTGGGGTGGGCATGAATGGTGCCGGCCACATCTTCCAGGCACGCGCCCATCTCCAGCGATTGGGCAAACGCGGTGGATAGCTCGGAGACCGCCACGCCAACCGCCTGCCAACCCACGATCAGGTGGTTGTCACGGCGCGCCACCACCCGCACGAAACCGCTTTTCGACTCCAGGCTCATGGCCCGGCCATTGGCGGCAAACGGGAACTGCGCGACGATGCAGTCCAGGCCCTGCTGGCTGGCTTGTTCCGGGGTTTTGCCGACCACCACCACTTCCGGGTCGGTAAAGCACACGGCGGCAATCGCTGCCGGCTCGAAGCGTCGGGCCTTGCCGGCGATGATTTCGGCGACCATCTCGCCCTGGGCCATGGCCCGGTGCGCCAGCATTGGTTCGCCAGCGACGTCGCCGATGGCCCAGACGTTGTGCATGCTGGTATGACAGCGCTCGTCGATGGCAATGGCGGCGCCGTTCATCTTCAGGTCCAGGCATTCCAGGTTGAAGCCCTTGGTGCGTGGCCGGCGGCCAACGGCCACCAGTACCTGGTCGGCCTCCAGGCGCAGTTGCCCACCCTTGCCGTCGCTGGCCAGCAGGCAGCCATTTTCGTAGCCCTCGACGCTGTGGCCCAGGTGCAAAGCGATGCCCAGTTTCTTCAGCGACTCGGCCACCGGGGCGGTCAATTCGCTGTCGTAGGTCGGCAGGATGCGCTCACGTGCTTCCACCACACTCACCTGTGCACCCAGCTTGCGATAGGCAATGCCCAGCTCCAGGCCGATATAGCCACCGCCAACCACTACCAGGTGTTGCGGCAGGGCTTTCGGCGCCAGGGCTTCGGTCGAGGAAATCACCGGGCCACCCAGCGGCAGCATCGGCAGTTCGACACTGCTGGAACCGGTCGCCAGCAACAGATGCTCGCACTGGATACGCTGGCCATCGACCTCGACCTGCTTGCCGTCCAGTACCTTGGCCCAGCCATGCATCACTTTCACCCCGTGCTTTTTCAGCAGGGCGGCAACACCGGTGGTCAGACGGTCGACAATGCCGTCCTTCCAGGTGACGCTCTGGCCGATGTCCAGGCGCGGCGAAGCCACGCTGATGCCCAGCGGCGAGGGTTCGGTAAAGCGCGAGGCCTGGTGAAACTGCTCGGCCACGTGGATCAGCGCCTTGGACGGGATGCAGCCGATGTTCAGGCAGGTGCCGCCCAGTGCCTGGCCTTCCACCAGTACGGTAGGAATGCCCAGTTGCCCGGCGCGGATGGCTGCTACATAGCCGCCAGGGCCGCCGCCGATGATCAACAGGGTAGTCTGGATAATCTGTTGCATGCTCACTCCACGAACAGGCAGGCGGGTTGTTCGAGCAGGCCACGCACGGCCTGGATGAACAGGGCGGCGTCCATGCCATCGACCACGCGATGGTCGAACGAACTGGACAGGTTCATCATCTTGCGCACGACGATCTGGCCGTCGATCACCACTGGCCGTTCGACCATGCGGTTGACCCCGACGATTGCCACTTCCGGGGTGTTGACCACCGGCGTGCTGACAATGCCACCCAAGGCGCCGAGGCTGGTCAGGGTGATGGTCGAACCGGACAGCTCCTCGCGGCTGGCCTTGTTGTTACGTGCAGCGTTGGCCAGGCGCGAAATCTCGCCGGCATTGGCCCACAGGCTGCCCGCTTCGGCGTGGCGCAACACGGGCACCATCAGGCCGTTGTCACCTTGGGTGGCAATGCCCACATGCACCGCGCCATGGCGGGTGATGATCTGCGCTTCGTCGTCGTAGGTCGCGTTGATCTGCGGGAAGTCACGCAGCGCTACGACCAGGGCGCGCACCAGGAATGGCAGCAAGGTCAGCTTGCCGCGGCTGTCGCCGTGCTTGCTGTTGAGTTGCTGGCGCAGGGCTTCCAGGGCGGTGACGTCGATTTCCTCGACATAACTGAAGTGCGCGACCCGGCGTTTGGCGTCCTGCATGCGCTGGGCGATCTTGCGGCGCAGGCCGATCACCGGCACCTGTTCACTGTCAGTGCGCTTGGCATAACCACCAGGTGCTTGCCCGGCATTGCTTTGCGGCTTGCTCATGAAGGCGTCGAGGTCTTCGTGCAGAATGCGCCCGGCCGGGCCGCTACCATGCACATAACGCAGTTCGATACCGGCGTCCAGGGCGCGTTTGCGCACGACAGGCGAGGCCAGCGGCTTGTCGCCCGGCTGGCGCGGCACGATGGGCGCAGCTTCGTGGTTGGTGGGCGCCTGGTACACGGCGGGTTTTAGGTCTTTCTGCGGTTCCGGCTTGGCTGCAATGGGGGCCGCCGGGGCCTCTACCGGTTTTGGCTGAGGCACATCCACATGGTTGCCACTGCCTTCCACTTCGATGCGGATCAGTTCGCTACCGACCGCCATCACTTCCCCGGGCTGGCCACCCAGGGCCAACACCTTGCCGCTGACCGGCGAGGGGATTTCCACGGTGGCCTTGTCGGTCATGACGTCGGCCACCACCTGGTCCTCGGCGATGATGTCGCCGACCTTGACGAACCATTCCACCAACTCGACCTGCGCGATGCCTTCGCCAATGTCCGGCATCTTGATGACGTGCGTGCCCATTCAGACCTCCATGACCTTTTTCAGTGCCGCCCCTACCCGCGAAGGGCCTGGGAAGTAAGCCCATTCCTGTGCGTGAGGGTAGGGGGTGTCCCAGCCGGTGACGCGCTCGATCGGCGCCTCCAGGTGGTGGAAGCAGTGCTCCTGCACCAGCGACACCAGCTCGGCACCGAAGCCGCAGGTGCGGGTGGCCTCGTGCACCACCACGCAACGGCCGGTCTTTTTCACCGACTCGACGATGGTGTCCAGGTCCAGCGGCCACAGGCTGCGCAGGTCGATCACTTCGGCATCGACGCCGCTTTCTTCGGCGGCCACCTGGGCCACGTACACCGTGGTGCCGTAGGTCAGCACGGTCACGTCATTGCCAGGGCGGGTAATGGCGGCCTTGTCCAGCGGTACGGTGTAATAGCCGTCGGGCACGGCGCTGTGCGGGTGCTTCGACCACGGTGTTACCGGGCGGTCGTGGTGGCCATCGAACGGGCCGTTGTACAGGCGTTTGGGCTCCAGGAAGATTACCGGGTCGTCGCATTCGATCGAGGCAATCAGCAGGCCTTTGGCGTCATAAGGGTTGGACGGCATCACGGTGCGCAGGCCGCAGACCTGGGTGAACATCGCTTCCGGGCTCTGGCTGTGAGTCTGGCCGCCATAGATGCCGCCGCCGCAAGGCATGCGCAGGGTCAGCGGGGCAATGAACTCGCCGGCCGACCGGTAACGCAGGCGTGCCAGCTCGGAGACGATCTGGTCGGAGGCCGGGTAGAAGTAGTCGGCGAACTGGATCTCCACCACCGGGCGCAGGCCATAGGCACCCATGCCCACGGCGGTACCGACGATGCCGCTCTCGGAGATTGGCGCGTCGAACACGCGCGATTTGCCGTACTTGTTCTGCAGGCCTTCGGTGCAGCGGAACACGCCGCCGAAGTAACCGACGTCCTGGCCGTACACCACCACATTGTCGTCGCGCTCAAGCATGACATCCATGGCCGAGCGCAGGGCCTGGATCATGGTCATGGTAGTGGTGGCCATGGCGGTTTCCGGGTTGATGCTGTTGTTGTGGTCGTTCATCTCAAACCCCCAGTTCCTGGCGTTGACGGCGCAGGTGTTCGGGCATCTCCTTGTACACATCCTCGAACATCGAGGCGGCGCTCGGGATGTGCCCGTTGGCCAGGGTGCCGTACTGCTCGGCTTCTTTCTGTGCGGCAATCACCGCAGCTTCGAGCTCGGCCGTGACGGCCTGGTGTTCTTCCTCGGACCAGTGGCCGATCTTGATCAGGTGCTGCTTCAGGCGGGCGATCGGGTCACCCAGCGGGAAGTGGCTCCAGTCGTCGGCAGGGCGGTACTTGGAGGGGTCGTCCGACGTCGAGTGCGGGCCGGCACGGTAGGTGACCCACTCGATCAGGCTTGGGCCCAGGCCGCGGCGGGCGCGCTCGGCCGCCCAGCGCGAGGCGGCGTACACGGCGACGAAGTCGTTGCCGTCAACCCGCAGCGAAGCAATACCGCAACCCACGCCACGGCCGGCAAAGGTGGTTGACTCGCCACCGGCGATGGCCTGGAAGGTGGAAATGGCCCACTGGTTGTTGACCACGTTGAGGATGACCGGGGCGCGGTATACGTGGGCAAAGGTAAGGGCGGTGTGGAAGTCTGACTCGGCAGTAGCGCCGTCACCGATCCACGCCGAGGCGATCTTGGTATCGCCCTTGATCGCCGATGCCATGGCCCAGCCGACCGCCTGTACGAACTGGGTCGCCAGGTTGCCGCTGATGGTGAAGAAGCCGGCTTCGCGCACCGAGTACATGATCGGCAACTGGCGGCCCTTGAGGGGGTCGCGCTCGTTGGACAGCAGTTGGCAGATCATCTCGACCAGCGACACGTCGCGGGCCATCAGGATGCTTTGCTGGCGGTAGGTCGGGAAGCACATGTCGGTGCGGTTCAGCGCCAGCGCCTGGCCGCTGCCGATGGCTTCTTCGCCCAGGCTTTGCATGTAGAAGGACATCTTCTTCTGGCGCTGGGCAACCACCATGCGGCTGTCGAAGATCCGCGTCTTGAGCATGGCGCGCATGCCTTGACGAAGGATCTGCGGGTCGATGTCTTCGGCCCAGGGGCCTTGCGCATCGCCTTGCTCGTCGAGCACGCGGACCAGGCTGTAGGACAGGTCGGCAGTGTCGGCAGCATCGACATCGATCGCGGGTTTACGGGCTTGACCTGCATCGTTGAGGCGCAGGTAGGAAAAATCGGTCTGGCAGCCTGGCCGGCCGGTGGGCTCGGGCACATGCAAACGCAGGGGGGCGTACTCGTTCATGCTTTTTACGCTCGCTCGGGTATTTGTTTTTGTGAGCTCTGAAGCGGCCGCCGCTGAGTACCGGCTTGTGACTGGTAAGTCAGCGTCACCTACATCTTAGTGGCCCGGCAGGAGAATTTTTCTCTCAAGTTGATTGCCTTTGCTGAGCGGGGCAGATAAACATTCCGCATAAACACAAAAAACCGGTGATTTTGTCTTATGCGCAAACTCGATCGTACTGATATCGGCATTCTCAACAGCCTGCAAGAGAACGCCCGCATCACCAATGCCGAGCTGGCACGCTCGGTGAACCTGTCGCCCACGCCTTGTTTCAACCGGGTGCGGGCCATGGAAGAACTGGGGGTGATCCGCCAGCAGGTGACCTTGCTGTCGCCTGAGGTGCTGGGGCTGGATGTGAATGTGTTTATCCATGTCAGCCTGGAAAAGCAGGTGGAGCAGTCGTTGCATCGCTTTGAAGAGGAGATCGCCGAGCGGCCTGAGGTGATGGAGTGCTACCTGATGACCGGCGACCCGGATTACCTGTTGCGGGTGCTGCTGCCGAGCATCCAGGCGCTGGAGCGGTTTCTCGATTACCTGACGCGCTTGCCGGGGGTGGCCAATATTCGTTCGAGTTTTGCCCTGAAGCAGGTGCGCTACAAGACGGCGTTGCCGTTGCCGGCCAATGGCATGACCTTGCGGGAGTAGGGGGCTGTGCCGGCCTCTTCGCGGGTGAACCCGCGCCTACACGGGTCGCACCCACCTGTAGGCGCGGGATCACCCGCGAAGAGGCCGACACAGGCACCTATATAGGCTGCTTGATATTTTAAACACCCGCAGCCTATGTTGTTGTCAGCCTACAACAACAAGGACAAGCGTCATGAGCACCGCTCAGCTCCAGGGCATCGATGAAATCGAATGCGTCACCCCCGACCTCAACGGCGTCCCGCGCGGCAAGGTGATGACCGCCGAAGGCTTCCTCGAAGGCCGTCGCCTGCAGATGGCCCGGGGAGTGCTGCTGCAGTGCATTATGGGCGGCTACCCAGCGGCGAAATTCTACGGCAGTGACGACGGCGACCTGGCACTGGTGGCCGAACCCAGTCAGGTCCACCGTCTGCCCTGGAGCCATGACGGCCGCGCCTTGGCCATCTGCGATGCCAACGAGCTGGATGGCCGGCCCTCTGCACTGTCCACCCGGGGCCAGCTAAAAGCCGTGATAGCCCGCTATGCGGCACTGGGCCTGGCGCCGGTAGTGGCAACCGAGCTGGAGTTCTTCGTCTTTGCCCCCAACACCGACCCGCAGCAACCGTTCCTGCCGCCTGTAGGCAGCGATGGCCGCCGCGAGCTGGGCCATTCGGCGTTCAGTGTCAGTTCCAACAATGGCCTGCGCCCGTTCTTCAAGGAGGTGTACCACTGCATGGCCGCGCTCGGCCTGCCACGTGACACCTTCATGCACGAAATGGGTGTCAGCCAGTTCGAGATCAACCTGCTGCACGGCGACCCGCTGCTGTTGGCCGACCAGACCTTCCTGTTCAAGCACCTGCTCAAGGAAGTGGCGCTCAAGCACGGGCTGACCGTAGTCTGCATGGCCAAGCCGCTGGCGCGTACGCCCGGCAGTTCCATGCACATTCACCAGAGCCTGGTCGAGGCCGGCAGCGGGCGTAACGTGTTCAGTGACGAGCAGGGCCTGCCGACAGACACCTTCCACCACTTCATCGGTGGGTTGCAGGCGTGCATGGCCGACTTCACCGCCCTGTTCGCGCCCAACGTCAATTCCTACCAGCGCCTGTGCCACCCCTATGCCTCGCCGAACAATGCGTGCTGGTCCGAGGACAATCGCGCTGCTGGCTTGCGCATTCCGGCCAGTGCACCGGTCGCCCGACGGGTGGAGAACCGCCTGCCGGGCGCCGATGCCAACCCGTACCTGGCCATTGCTGCCAGCCTGGCCGCCGGGCTGCATGGCATCGAGCAGCGCTTGCAACCATCGCCAGCCATCCAGGGCGAATTCGAAGTGCCCGAGCACCTGAGCCTGCCGTGCACGCTGCACGCGGCCCTTGAAAGGCTCAAGCGCAGCGCGCTGGCGCGGGAACTGTTCGGCAGCGAGTTCATCGAAGGCTACATTGCCAGCAAGACCCTTGAGCTGAGCGATTTCTTCGACGAGATCACGCCGTGGGAGCGCCGGGTCCTGGCGGCACAGGCCTGAGCGCGACACAACCTGCACCGGGCACGCCCCCGCAATGCCAAATAGCTGTCGGGGGGCCTGCGCCAGGCGGTTTTTGCCTTTATGCTGCTAGCACCCAAAACTGCCACCTGACCAGGGAGCTCCACGGGACGTATGCGAAATGTATGGAAGCCGTTTCAGTCGTTGTATTTCGCCGCGCTGATGATGTTGATCGGCTCGGGCCTGCTCAGCACCTACCTGGCCCTGCGCCTGGCTGCCGACCACGTCGACAGCCTGTGGGTGGGTGCGTTGATGGCGGCCAACTACTTTGGTCTGGCGGTTGGCGGCAAGGTTGGTCACCGGCTGATAGGACGGGTAGGGCACATACGCGCCTATGCCACCTGTGCCGGTATCGTCGGCGCTGCGGTGCTCGGTCATGGCCTGACCAGTTGGCTGCCGGCCTGGGTCGGGCTGCGCATGATCGTCGGCCTGGGGATGATGTGCCAATACATGGTCATCGAGAGCTGGCTCAATGAGCAGGCCGATGTGAAACACCGGGGCGCGGTGTTCAGCGGCTACATGATTGCCTCGTACCTGGGGCTGGTGCTTGGCCAGTTGATTCTGGTGGTGCACCCGCAGCTCGGCCCTGAGTTGCTGATGCTGGTGGCGATGTGCTTTGCCCTGTGCCTGGTGCCCGTGGCGATGACCCGGCGTATTCACCCGGCGCCCTTGCGCCCGGCACCGATGGAGCCGAAGTTCTTCATCAAGCGCGTGCCGCAGTCGCTCAGTACGGTTTTGGGCTCGGGGCTGATTGTCGGCTCGTTCTACGGTCTGGCGCCTTTATATGCGTCAAGCCAGGGGATGAGTACCGAGCAGATCGGTCTGTTCATGGGTAGCTGCATTTTTGCCGGCCTGCTGGTGCAGTGGCCGCTGGGCTGGTTGTCTGACCGTTATGACCGGGCGGTGCTGATTCGGAGTGTGGCAGTGGGGCTGGCGCTGGCTGCTGCGCCATTGGCAATACTGCCCAGTGTGCCGCTGGAGTTGCTGTTCGGTATCGGCTTCCTGATCTCGTTGCTGCAGTTTTGCCTGTACCCGCTGGCGGTTGCCTTTTCCAATGACCACGTGGAAAGCGAGCGCCGGGTATCGCTGACGGCGATGCTGTTGGTGACCTACGGTGTGGGTGCATGCGTCGGCCCGCTGGCGGCAGGGGTTCTGATGAAAGTGCTGGGCGCGCAGATGCTGTATGCCTTCTTCGTTTTCTTTGCCCTGGTGCTGGTCTGGCGTATTCGGCCGAAAGCGGTTACCGGCCTGCATCAGGTGCAGGACGCACCGCTGGGCCACGTGGCGATGCCGGCGGCCGGTTCGCCGTTGTCGGCGGCGCTGGACCCGCGGGTGGATGAGCAGACGGTGCAGGACGTGATGCAGGCGCCGGTGGCGGCTGAAGATACCGAGGATGAAGAGAAGGGCGCGCAGCAACAGGCGCCTGAACCTGAAGAGGTCAGCAAGTCGGTGTAGGAGCGGGTTTACCCGCGAAGAGGCCAGCCCAGCAGAAACACAAATGAAAACGCCACCTCAGCAGGTGGCGTTTTCTGTTTTACCGACCGACGATCAATAATCGTCCTTGTCGAACCGCCGCGCCTCACGCTGCAGCTGGTACACGAAACTCTCGATCTTGCGTTGAGCCTGCCCGCTCAGGTTGTGGAAGCGCACGCCGGCAAAGGTGGTGTTGATGCGCTCTTCATAGTGCAGATGACGCAGCTCGACCATGGTGTCCACCAGGCCCAGTGGGTTGCCTGCCTTGAAACGCTCATACACCTGGCCCAGTTGCAAGCGGTCTTCGACATTGCCTTCAAAGCGCAGTTTGCAGCCGGTGGCCGAGATATCCAGCAGCTTGCCTCGCATGGCGCCGTTGCCCTTGAGGTGAGCGCCGTCGAGGATGATATCGACCAGTTGCGATAGCTTCAGTGCGGCGCGGAAGGCGTTGCGGCGCTGGTGATAGGTCATCTCTTGCGGCAGGGCGCCGCTGTAGCAACGGTGGCCGTCGACTTCGCTGATTTTCAGTGCGTGATCGCATTCCCAGGCGATGCGTACACCATCGTGGAAGCCTTCGACACGGAAGTGCTCGCCGTTCTCGATGAATTTCTCGCCGTCACGGGGGATCATCTCATCCAGTGCCAGGGTGTTGCTTTCGCGGTCCACGTGCACCACATAGCTCTGGAAGCGCTGGCTGCGGTCATGGAAGGTGATGATCAGGGGGTCGTGGCTTTCCTGCAGCTGCCGCAAGTTGGCCGCAATCTCCAAGGGGGTGCTCAACACCTTGGGTGGTTGCGGGGCATCGGATTCATTGAACACAGCTTATCGTTCTCCAGGCAAAAGCGACACACGCAAGTAACGGCATTTTGCCACTATGTTCTGTGCCTTGATAGAAAAATCACACTTGGCTGAGCGCGCGCGGCTTGGCCAGAGGCGAGGTGCTGCCACGGCTGTCGTAGAGCGAAGGCGAGTCGCCGCCCATGAGGATCCGGATCTGGTTGTTGGTGACGTGTTGCTGCACCTGGATGATCCGGCCATTGGTTTCGTTAAGCTGTTGGCAGGCTTGCATCAACTGGCTGATCACGTCCAGTTGTTGTAGGATCAATTCACCGTTAGGCGATTGGGCCGCCACAGCCTCCACGCCGGCGCGATCTGCGCTCAGGCCAAGGCTGGTGAGCAGGTTGTTGCGCCGCAGGCCTTGCTGCTCCAGCAACACGATCAAAGACTGCTTGCGGGCCAGGATATTTTCCAGTGGCGCCATATCGCGGCCATGCAGGGCTACCGACTCCTTCTGCAGAAGGTCGAGCAGTTCCTGCATCGGGGCAATGTCATCTTCGATCAGTTGCAGCAAGGTGGTGTCGTGCATGGCTAACTCTTGGCTTTTCAGGCGTCCGTGAAGTCAGCGCGCCGTACGGTCAGCGCTGGGCTTCGAAATCGAGCAGTTTGCTGGCGACCCGGCCGGCATCGACCTGGTAGCTGCCGTCGGCGATTGCCTGCTTCAACTGGGCCACACGGGCGCTGTTGACCACGGGCTCGTCGCGCAGCTTGTCGCTGATCTTCTGCAACTGCTGTGCCTCTTGGCTGAGGTGTACCGCCTCTCCGCTGGCGCTGGTGTCTTTCACCGCTTCCTGGCTGGCTGCCGGTTTTTCGGCGCTGCCGGACGCGGTGTTGCCGCGCACGCCGCCCGTGACGGACGGAGAGTTATTTAAACGACTGAAGTCGATGACCATGATCAGAAACCTCTGGGTATTTGGACGCTTGCCTTGTTTTCGGCCAACCCGATATAAACTTTAGGCACAAATGCATTGCCGCCTGTCGGCAAGCCCGCGAACCCGTGTTCTGACACAGTTTAGGAAAAGCGGTTCCTCACTGCCAGCGCAATCTGGTAGCCAGCCTACATACTGACCTCGACCTGGCCCGGGCCGGTCACCCTGGCCTTGACCACGCGTTTTGAATTGAGGTTGCGTACCCGGATCTGCTCGCTCAGGCCGCCCTTGCTCAGGGCTTCGCCCGGCATGCGCACACTCAGGCTGCCACTGCGGGCGATGATCACCACCTGGTCACCCTTGCGCACCACCTCGGCCTGTTCCAGGTGTTGCGGGGTGAGCACCTGGTCGATCACCGTGGGGCGCAGCATCTTCATGCCCACCGCCTGGTCCAGCTCGGTCAGAAAGCCCTGGCCCAGGGTGCCGACATCGCGCTCGCGCAGGGCCACGTCACCTTCGCCGACCGTGTTGTCGCGCTTGAGCGGACGGGTCACCACCACCACGTCGCGGAAAAGTCGCACGGTGGCCGGCACAAATACCGTCCACGGTGCTGCGCCGTTGCAACGTATCCGTACCGTCACCCGGCCCAGCGGCTGTGCCGGGCTTTCCAGTGAGGCGTCCAGCTGCTGGCTGCACAGCGGCATGCGCAGGCGTGGGTCCAGCGGGTTGACCTGGATTTCATAGCGGCCGGCAGTCTGGGTGGTGGACAGATAATCTTCAACGGTGAATTCAAGAAACCCTTGGGTGACACCGATAAGCTGTTCAGGCAAGGTGAACGCGTTCGCCACCGTGCGAACGCCGGGCATCAGCAGGCACAGCGTGGCCAGCGGGCCAGTCAGCAGGCGTGTCAATCGTCGGGAAAATGTCGTTTTCGTGTGCATGACACTCAAAAAAGCAAAGCCCGTGCCGACTCGCTACCTGAGTTGCAACGAAAGGCTGAAACGTTAAGGAGTCTGGCATGGCGGGTGTTATGGATTCGGTCAACCAGCGCACGCAGCTGGTGGGGCAGAATCGCCTGGAATTGCTGCTGTTCCGCCTCAATGGCGAACAGCTTTACGGCATCAATGTGTTCAAGGTCAGGGAAGTACTGCAATGCCCTGCGCTGACCCTGCTGCCCAAGGCGCACCCTGTGGTGCGTGGCGTTGCCAATATTCGCGGGGCGACCATCCCGATCCTCGACTTGTCGATGGCCACCGGGTTGCGGCCGCTGCAGGAAGACACACGCAACAGCTTCGTGATCATCACCGAGTACAACACCAAGACCCAAGGCTTCCTGGTGCATTCGGTGGAGCGCATCGTCAACATGAACTGGGAAGAGATCCATCCGCCACCCAAGGGGACCGGCCGTGATCACTACCTCACCGCGGTCACCCGGGTGGACAACCGCATGGTCGAGATCATCGACGTGGAGAAGGTGCTGGCCGAAGTGTCGCCGTCGTCCGAGTCGGTATCGGCCGGTGTGATCGATGCCGAAGTGCAGGACAAGGCGGTGTTGATGCGGGTGCTGACCGTCGATGACTCGTCGGTGGCGCGCAAGCAGGTCAGCCGTTGTCTGCAGACCGTAGGGGTCGAGGTGGTGGCGCTCAATGATGGCCGTCAGGCGCTGAACTACCTGCGTCAGCTGGTGGATGAGGGCAAAAAACCGGAAGAAGAGTTCCTGATGATGATCTCGGACATTGAAATGCCCGAAATGGACGGTTATACGCTAACCGCAGAGATTCGCAGCGATCCGCGCATGCAAAAATTGCACATCTGCCTGCATACTTCGCTTTCCGGGGTGTTCAACCAGGCAATGGTCAAGAAGGTCGGCGCCGATGACTTCCTGGCCAAGTTCAAGCCGGACGACTTGGCCCAACGGGTGGTCGACCGGATCAAGGCAGCGCATTGAAGCAGCCGGGGGCATGCCCCCGGCACCAGTGATTGAAAAGAGGCGGCAGTAGTGTCTACGGGTAATTTGGATTTCGAACAGTTCCGGGTCTTCCTGGAGAAAGCCTGTGGCATCCTGCTGGGCGAGAATAAGCAGTACCTGGTTTCCAGCCGTCTCAACAAGCTGATGGAACAACAGGGCATCAAGAGCCTGGGTGAGCTGGTGCAGCGCATCCAGGCCCAGCCGCGCGGCGGTTTGCGCGAGCAGGTGGTCGATGCCATGACCACCAACGAGACCCTGTGGTTTCGCGACACCTACCCCTTTGAGGTGTTGAAGAACAAGGTGATCCCCGAGTTCATCCGCAACAACCCCGGCCAGCGCCTGCGCATGTGGTCGGCGGCCTGTTCGTCGGGGCAGGAGCCGTATTCCATCTCGATGGCGATCGACGAGTTCGAGCGCAGCAACCTCGGCCAGTTGAAGATGGGGGCGCAGATCGTCGCCACCGACCTCTCCGGCACCATGCTGACCAACTGCAAGACCGGCGAATACGACAGCCTGGCGATTGCCCGCGGCCTGTCCCAGGAACGCCTGCAGCGCTACTTCGACCCCAAAGGGCCGGGGCGTTGGGCGGTCAAGCCAGCGATTCGCAGCCGTGTCGAATTCCGCTCGTTCAACCTGCTCGACAGCTATGCCAGCCTGGGCAAGTTCGACATCGTGTTCTGCCGCAATGTGCTGATCTATTTCTCGGCGCAGGTGAAGAAGGACATCCTGCTGCGCATTCACAGTACCCTCAAGCCCGGTGGCTACCTGTTCCTCGGCGCCTCGGAAGCGCTGAACGGCTTGCCGGACCATTACCAGATGGTGCAGTGCAGCCCGGGGATCATCTACCAGGCCAAGTAAGCACGAAGGCCGGTATCGAGAGATGCCGGTCTTTTTGTTTGCCTATCCGCTGTTCCTGCCGAGCTCCCCGTAGGACCGGGTTTACCCGCGAAGAGGTCGGCCCTGCTGGCCAATCTCCACCCGCCGTTCACCGTTGCTGCCGCTACCGTATTCGCGGGTAAACCCGCTCCTACGACGGATCGGGGGTGGACATAGGTCGGTGGTTGGGCACAGGCCGCGTGTAGGAGCGGGTTTACCCGCGAAGAGGCCCGCACAGGAAAACACTGACGTCAATTTTTTGTTTTGCCGCTTTTGCCGCCCATCAATTGCCGCTTTTGTCACCTCAGGCGGAAGGCCTTTGCCGCTTTTCTGGCATCAACCTGACAGTACTGCGCCGCAATCCTCCCTAAACACGGGCTTTTCAGTGGTTGGCACAGCCCTTGCTATACCTTGCTCAACGAAATTCCGGTCAACCTCTGAAGGTTTCCCCGACATGAGCATCAGTTTCGACAAGGCGCTTGGTATCCACGAAAAGGCCCTGGGCTTCCGCGCTCAGCGCGCCGAGGTGCTGGCCAACAATATCGCCAACGCCGACACGCCCAATTACAAGGCGCGTGACATGGACTTTTCTTCGGTGCTCGCCGCCGAGACCAGCAAGCAGCAAGGCGGCCGCTTCGCCATGGACCGTACCAACAGCCGGCACATCGAAGCCGAAGGCCTCGCCATCGCGGCTGACGATACCCTCAAGTACCGTACACCGCTGCAGCCGTCGATCGACCAGAACACCGTGGACGCGCAGATCGAGCAATCGAACTACACCGAAAACGCGATTGGCTTCCAGGCAAGCTTCACCTTGCTCAACAGTAAATTCAAAGGGCTGGTTTCCGCCCTGCGGGGAGAATGACCATGTCCCTTTCCAGTGTCTTCAACATTGCCGGTAGCGGCATGAGCGCACAGAACACGCGTCTGAACACCGTGGCGTCCAACATCGCCAACGCCGAGACCGTGTCTTCGAGCATCGACCAGACGTACCGCGCCCGTCACCCGGTGTTCGCCACCACTTTCCAGAATGCACAGGCCGGCAGCAGCCAGTCGCTGTTCGAAGACCAGGGCGAGGCAGGGCAGGGCGTGCAGGTAAAAGGCATCGTCGAAGACCAGAGCACGCTGGAAGCACGCTACGAGCCGAACCACCCGGCGGCGAACAAGGACGGCTACGTCTACTACCCGAACGTCAATGTGGTCGAGGAGATGGCTGACATGATCTCCGCCAGTCGCGCGTTTCAGACCAACGCCGAACTGATGAATACGGCCAAGAGCATGATGCAGAAAGTGCTGACCCTGGGGCAGTGATAAGGAATTCAGACCATGGCAATCGATACTAACGGTGTAAACCTCAATGACGTGCTGTCGGCGTCGGGCGTGGGCACCAGCACCAAAAAGACCACGGACACTGCATCCAAGACCGGCAACGATTCGCTTGGCAAAGATGCCTTTCTGCAGCTGCTGGTCACCCAGATGCAACACCAGAACCCGCTGGACCCGCAGGATAACAGCGAGTTCGTTGCCCAGTTGGCGCAGTTCAGCAGCCTGGAAGGTATTACCTCGCTGAACGATTCGGTCAGCTCCATCACCAGTGCAATGGCCTCGTCCCAGGCGCTTCAGGCGTCGTCGCTGGTAGGGCGCTCGGTGGTGGTTCAGAACGACAAGGCTGTGGTTGATACCGCTGAAAGCTTCAATGCCCAGTTCGTTGTGCCTCAGGCAATCAGTGAAGCGAAGATCACTATCAAGGACAAGGATGGCAACACGGTCAAGACCATCGAGTTGGGTGAGCAGAAAGCCGGTTACGCCGACTTCATCTGGGACGGTACCAACAACAGTGGCGAGAAAGTCGACCCGGGCACTTACACCTTCACCGCTAGCACCACAGTCGATGGCGAGGCGGTGCAAATGAGCACGCTGTTGCCGGCCAAGGTAACCAGCGTCAGCTTCAGTGCCTCAGGAGAAATGGTGCTCAACCTTGCCGGTGTAGGCAAGGTCTCCCTCTCCGACGTGCAAACCATCGGTATCTAAGGCCCGCTAGCGCGGCAAAAGGAGCGAATTCATGTCTTTCAATATCGGCCTTAGCGGTCTGTACGCAGCCAACAAACAACTGGATGTCACCGGCAACAACATCGCCAACGTCAATACCACGGGGTTCAAGGCCTCGCGTGCCGAGTTCGCGGATGTCTATGCGGGCGCCAACCGTCTGGGTGTGGGCAAGAACCAGGTGGGCAATGGTGTGCGACTGGCAGCCATTTCCCAGCAATTCACCCAGGGTGATGTAAACACTACGGGCAACGCGCTGGACATGGGTATCCAGGGCCAGGGCTTCTTCGTGCTGTCTGACAACGGCTCGAAGGTTTACACGCGGGCGGGTTCTTTCCAGCCTAGCAAGGACAACTTCGTCGAGACCTCCGATGGCCTGCGCCTGCAAGGTTACATGGCGGATGCCACCGGCAAGATCCAGAAAAGCGGCCTGACCGACCTGAAAATCGACACATCGGCATTGCAGCCCAAGCCGACCTCGTTGATCGATCAGGGTATCAACCTGAACTCCTCGGCGGCCTCGATTCCTTTCCAGGTGTATGACAACACCAAGCCGCCAGCCATGGCTGCATTCGACCCTGCGGACCCAAGCACTTATCAGCGCTCTAGCACCAGTACCGTGCTGGATGCTGACGGCGTTCAGCACGAAGTGCAGCAGTACTACCGCAAGACCGATACCAACGAATGGACCATGTACACGCTGGTCGATGGTCGAAACCCGTTCGATCCAGCCAGTACCACCCCGCTGGCCGGCACCATCAACTACAACAGTGATGGCACCATCAGCTCCATGCTGGCCGACACCACGGGTGTGCCAAGTGGGGCGTCGTTCACTGTCAGCAATGGTGCATTTGCCATGACTGGCTGGGTGCCGGCCGCTCAGGATGCGAATGGCGACTGGGTTGCCAGTGGCGCGGCAGGTACTGACCAGGCGCTGGGTGTTACCTCGCCTGCCTTGGTGGCGAACAAGCCGTTCGACCCTTCTGACGATACGACCTATACCCGCTCGTTCCCGACCAAGGTGTATGACAGCCAGGGCAACGAACACACCATGGAGCAGTTCTACCGTAAGACGGGCACCAACGAGTGGACCATGTACACGCTCGTTGATGGGCGTAACCCGTTCAATCCGGGGAGTACGGAGCCACTGGTGGGCACGATCGCATTCAACAGTGATGGTTCGGTCAACTCGATGACGGCCGACAATACGGGGCATCCGGTGGGCACCTCGTTCACGGTCGTCAACAATACCTTCAGCATGATTGGCTGGGTGCCGGCAGCCGAAGATGCTTCAGGTAACTGGAGTGCCAATGGCGCGGTGGGCGATGCTGCCGGCATGAAAATGTCGATGGCCAGCACCACCTCCTACAACACTGAAACTGCGCGCATGTCCCAGTCTCAGGACGGTTATGCCACGGGCATTCTGTCCAACCTGAGTATCGACGCGACAGGTGTATTGTTCGCCTCCTTCAGCAATGGCCAGTCGCGCGCCATTGGCCAGGTAGCGCTGGCGAGTTTTGCCAACGAGCAGGGGCTGCAGCAAATCGGCAGTACCCGTTGGACCGAGACCTACAACTCTGGCATTCCGGGTATCGATTCGCCGAAAACCGGTACTTTGGGTGCGATCGAGTCCAACTCCCTGGAAGGTTCCAACGTCAACCTGACGCAAGAGCTGGTTGATCTGATCAAGGCGCAAAGCTACTACCAGGCGAATGCCAAGACCATTTCGACCGAAAGCACCGTGATGCAGACCATCATTCAGATGACTTGATCGTCATCGTTTGAGTGAGTGCAGGCGAACCCCTTTCTCGTGAAGGGGTTCGTTGTTTTTGCAGGAGGGGTGATGAAAAGGCTGTTTGTCGGAATGCTGCTCGCCTGCTGTCTTGGTCAGGTGCAGGCGGCGCCAGCGCCTTACTGGCGATGGGAAAGCCTGGTAGATGGGCGTCTGGTGTGTTCCCAGTGGTCGCCAGGTGAAGGCTGGAGACGCTTTGCCGGGCCCTACAACAATGCGCGTTGCCGTGACCTGCCGTAGGCACAGGTTTGCCTGCAAATGAAACCTTTTTGCCGCCAGCGGCAAAACAGCGCCGGATAACCGGCGGCCGTCGCTGCATGGGCTTTCTCAACTGCCCGTATTCATGGGCTTTTTCCTGCTTTTAGCAAGTTGGTTCGGAACTTGCTTTAGCCCCTGTAGAGCAACGGCGAACGGCAAACGGCCGCCAGTGCAATGGAGGATGATTGTGGACAAGATGCTTTATGTGGCCATGACCGGGGCTAGCCAGAACGCGCTGGCGCAGAAGGCTCATGCCAACAACCTGGCCAACATTTCGACCAATGGTTTTCAGCGTGACCTGGAGCAGGCGCGCTCGATGCCGGTGTTCGGTGACAGCTTTCCGGCGCGTGCCTTTGCCATGACCGAGCGCCCAGGCACCGACTTCAGTGAAGGCCCGATGGTGGAAACCGGCCGTGACCTGGATGTGACTGTGAGCGGTAACGGTTTTATCGCCGTGCAGGCGCCAGATGGCAGCGAAGCGTATGTGCGTACCGGTAGTCTGAACATCGATGCTCTCGGGGTATTGCGTACTGGCAACGGTATGCCTGTGCTTGGCAACGGCGGCCCGATCGCCATCCCGCCCGAGCAGAAGGTCGAAGTCGGCTCCGATGGCACCATCAGCATCCGTTCCATGGGTGAAGACCCGCGCGTGATGGCGGAAGTCGACCGCATCAAGCTGGTCAACCCCGACACCAAAGGCCTGACCAAGGGCCAGGACGGGCTGATTCACACCTCGTCCGGCCAACCCGCGGATGCCGACGTCAACGTGCGGGTGGTTTCAGGTTTTCTGCAGGGCAGCAACGTCAATGCTGTCGAGGAAATGACCTCTGTACTGGCGCTGTCCCGCCAGTTCGAACTGCACGTCAAGATGATGAACGCAGCCAAGGAAGGCGACGAAGCCATGGCGCGTGTTTTGCAACTCGGCTAACCACATTTGAACGGGTGCCGTAATTCAGGCGCACGAGGAGAACACTAAATGCTTCCGGCTCTCTGGGTCGCTAAAACCGGCCTGTCCGCACAGGACACCAACCTGACGGTCATCTCCAACAACCTGGCCAACGTCTCGACCACCGGCTTCAAGCGTGATCGTGCCGAGTTCCAGGACCTGCTGTACCAGATCAAGCGTCAGCCAGGCGCGCAGTCTACCCAGGACAGCGAACTGCCGTCGGGCCTGCAGGTCGGTACCGGTGTGCGCATTGTCGGCACGCAGAAAAACTTCCAGACCGGTAGCTTGCAGACCACGGAAAACCCGCTGGATATGGCTGTCAATGGCCGTGGTTTCTTCCAGATCCTGCAGCCTGACGGCACCGTCTCCTACACCCGCGACGGTACGTTCCACCTGAACTCCGATGGCCAGATCGTCAACGCCGATGGTTTGGCGCTGGAGCCTGCCATCGTGGTCCCGAACGACGCCCAGACCTTCACCGTCGGGCAGGACGGCACCGTGTCGATCACCACCGCCGGCAACCCGGCTGCGCAGGTTATCGGCAACATTCAGACCGCCGACTTCATCAACCCGGCTGGCCTGCAGGCGATGGGTAACAACCTGTTCCTGGAAACCGCTGCCAGTGGTGCACCGCAGGTCGGCACTCCGGGCCTCAATGGCTTCGGCACTACCCTTCAGCAGACGCTGGAAAACTCCAACGTCAGCACGGTGGAAGAGCTGGTGAACATGATCACCACCCAGCGCGCCTACGAGATGAACTCCAAGGTCATCTCCACCGCCGACCAGATGCTGTCGTTCGTTACTCAGCAGCTCTAAGCCCTGTCGCTTTGTTACACCCGTGAGGTTTGCATCATGAATCGTCTGTTGTCCGTGTTCGCCCTGGGGGGGGCGGTGTTGCTGGCAGGTTGCGTCGCACCGACGCCCAAGCCCAACGACCCGTACTATGCGCCGGTGTTGCCGCGCACCCCGTTGCCGGCAGCGGCCAACAACGGTTCGATCTACCAGGCCGGTTTCGAGCAGAACCTGTACAGCGACCGCAAGGCGTTCCGGGTGGGTGACATCATCACCATCACGCTCAATGAGCGCACGTCCGCCAGCAAGAACGCGGGCTCGCAGATCGCCAAGACCAGCAAGACCGACATCGGCCTGACTTCGCTGTTTGGTACCACGCCCAACACCAATAATCCGTTCGGTGGCGGCGACCTTTCGCTGGAGGCCGGTTACAGCGGCGATCGCGCCACCAAGGGCGACAGCAAGGCTACCCAAGGCAACACGCTGACCGGTTCGATCACCGTCACCGTGGCCGAGGTGCTGCCCAACGGCATTATCGCCGTGCGCGGCGAGAAGTGGCTGACCCTGAACACCGGCGAAGAGCTGGTGCGCATTGCCGGCATGATCCGCGCTGACGATATCGCCACCGACAACACCGTGCCGTCCACCCGTGTGGCCGACGCGCGCATCACCTACTCCGGTACCGGTTCGTTCGCCGATGCCAGCCAACCCGGGTGGCTGGACCGCTTCTTCATCAGCCCGCTTTGGCCTTTCTGAGTACGGATGACCATGTTCAACGTAAGGCAGCTGATTGCCACAACCCTGCTTTTGTCCTGCGCCTTCGCTGCCCAGGCCGAGCGTCTGAAGGACATTGCCAGCATCTCTGGCGTACGTTCCAACCAGTTGATTGGTTACGGCCTGGTGGTGGGCCTCAATGGCACGGGTGACCAGACCACCCAGACGCCGTTCACCCTGCAAACCTTCAACAACATGCTGTCGCAATTCGGCATCAAGGTGCCGGCCGGTTCCGGCAACGTACAGCTGAAGAACGTTGCCGCAGTGTCGGTGCATGCCGACCTGCCACCGTTCGCCAAGCCGGGCCAGGTGGTGGACATCACCGTGTCGTCGATCGGTAACTCGAAAAGCCTGCGCGGCGGCAGCCTGTTGATGACCCCGCTCAAGGGTATCGACGGCAATGTCTACGCCATTGCCCAGGGCAACCTGGTCGTGGGCGGCTTTGATGCCGAAGGTCGTGACGGCTCGAAGATCACTGTCAACGTTCCGTCGGCCGGTCGTATTCCGGGTGGTGCCAGTGTCGAGCGTGCGGTGCCGAGTGGCTTCAACCAGGGCAATACCCTGACCCTGAACCTCAATCGCCCCGACTTCACGACCGCCAAGCGCATCGTGGACAAGGTCAACGACCTGCTCGGCCCCGGCGTGGCCCAGGCCGTGGATGGTGGTTCGGTGCGAGTCAGTGCGCCGATGGACCCAAGCCAGCGCGTGGATTATCTGTCGATCCTCGAAAACCTCGAAATCGACCCGGGCCAGGCGGTGGCCAAGGTCATCATCAACTCGCGTACCGGTACCATTGTCATCGGCCAGAACGTCAAGGTGTCGCCGGCGGCGGTAACCCACGGCAGCCTGACCGTGACCATCACCGAAGACCCGATCGTCAGCCAGCCGGGGGCCTTCTCCAATGGCCAGACTGCCGTGGTGCCACGCTCGCGGGTCAATGCCGAGCAGGAAGCCAAGCCGATGTTCAAGTTCGGCCCAGGCACCACGCTGGATGAAATCGTCCGCGCGGTGAACCAGGTGGGCGCAGCGCCCGGCGACCTGATGGCGATCCTCGAAGCCTTGAAGCAGGCCGGCGCCTTGCAGGCCGACCTGATCGTGATCTGAGGACGGCGCGGATGAACAGCAAAAGCCTGGTTTCCGGCAGTGCCGACAGCGGTGCCTACACCGATCTCAATCGCCTGAGTTCGCTCAAGCATGGCGACCGCGACAGCGATGCCAACGTGCGCAAGGTAGCCCAGGAGTTCGAGTCGCTGTTCATCAGCGAAATGCTCAAGGCCTCGCGCAAGGCAAGCGACGTACTGGCCGACGACAACCCGATGAACACCGAAACGGTCAAGCAGTACCGTGACATGTATGACCAGCAACTGGCTGTGAGCATGTCACGCGAAGGTGGTGGTATCGGGCTGCAGGATGTGCTGGTGCGCCAGCTGTCGAAGAACAAGGCCAGCCAGGCCAGCACCAGCCCGTTTCCACGTACCGAGGGCAACGCCCCGGCGCTGTGGGGCAACAAGGTGGCCGAGCCCGTGCATGCCACCCAGTCGACCGCCACCCGCAACGACGTCGCTGCACTCAACGCGCGTCGTCTGGCGCTGCCGAGCAAACTCACCGATCGCCTGCTGGCCGGCATCGTGCCATCGGCGGCCACTGCAAATACCGCCACTGTGCCTGCCCGTGACGGCCAGCAAGTGGCCAAGGCCTTCGCCGTGCCGGACAACGGCCTGCGCATTGTCGGCCGCGCCGTGGCCCAGCCGCCGCTTGCACCGAACAAGGCCTTTGGCGACAGCGATGAATTCGTCGCCACCATGCTGCCGATGGCCGAAGAGGCGGCCAAGCGCATTGGTATCGATCCACGCTACCTGGTGGCCCAGGCTGCACTGGAAACCGGGTGGGGCAAGTCGGTCATGCGCAACACCGATGGCAGCAGCAGCCACAACCTGTTCGGCATCAAAGCCACTGGCAACTGGGACGGCGGTGAGGCGAGGGCGATTACCAGCGAGTACCGTGATGGCCAGTTCGTCAAGGAGACGGCGGCGTTCCGTTCGTACGATTCCTACCAGGACAGCTTCCACGACCTGGTGAGCCTGTTGCAGAACAATTCGCGCTATCAAGATGCGGTGAAGGCCGCCGATAAACCAGAGCAGTTCGTGCAAGAGTTGCAAAAGGCCGGGTACGCCACCGACCCGAATTACGCCAGCAAGATCTCGCAGATCGCAAGACAGATGAAGTCGTACGAGCACTACGCAATGCTCGGTACTGCAACGAAACTTTAAGGGCATGGAACCATGGCGAGTCTGATCAACATTGGTATGTCGGGGCTGGGTGCCGCGCAATCGGGGATGTACACCCTCGGTAACAACATCGCCAACGCCGATGTCGAAAGCTACTCGCGCCAGCAGAACGTGCAGAAGACCAAGGGCGGCCAGCAGGTCGGTCAGGTTTTCATCGGCAGTGGCACCACCCTGGCGGACGTGCGCCGGGTGTACAACGCGTTCATCGAGAACCAGCTGCGCACGACCACCTCGCTGAGCAGTGAGGCGTCCTCGTACCTGGATCAGATCACGCCGCTGGATACCTCGCTGTCCAGTAGCGATACCGGTATTACCGCCGCGCTGCAGAGCTTTTTCACCTCCATGCAGGATGCGGCAGCCAAGCCAACCGAAGACGCTTCGCGCCAGCTGTTGCTGACCAGCGCACAGTCTCTGGCCAAGCGTTTCAATACCTTGTCGTCGCAGTTGAATCAGCAGTTGAGCAATATCAACAGCAACATGACGGCGATTACCGACCAGGTCAACAACCTGACCAAGACCATCGCCGGGTTGAACGAGCAAATCGCCCGCGTGGGTGCTGTTTCCGGCCAGCCCAACGACTTGCTGGACCAGCGTGACGGCGCAGTGCGTGAACTGAACAAGCTGATCGGCACGGACGTGGTCGAGCGTGACGGCACCTACGATGTCTACCTCAAGAACGGTCAGGCGCTGGTGCTGGGTAATACTACCCAGACGGTGGGCGTGGAGCCTACGGCGAGCGACCCGGGCCGTTTGAGCCTGGTGCTCAACCGTGGCTCGACCAAGATGGATATCACCAGCAGCGCTACCGGAGGCGAGCTGGGTGGGTTGATCCGTTACCGCAGCGAAACCCTCGACCCTGCGCTTAACGAGCTTGGGCGTGTGGCCTTGGTGGTGGCAGACCAGATCAATAGCCAGTTGGCCCAGGGTATCGACAAGGATGGCAATTTTGGCGCCACCCTGTTCGGTGACATCAACAGTGCCAAGGCCATGAGCGAGCGTAGCGTCGCCAAACTGGGCAACAGCATCGGCTCCGGTAACCTGGATGTCAGCATCAAGGACACCGGTAAACTGACCACCAGCGACTACCAGGTGACTTTCACCAGCGCGACCGGCTACAGCGTGCGCAAGTTGCCGGAAGGCACCGAAATGGGCAGTTATGACCTCAATGACACGCCACCGCCGGTCATCGATGGCTTTACCCTGTCGCTCAATGGCGGCGGTTTGAGTGCTGGTGACAGCTTCAAGATCACCCCCACTCGCAACGCGGCCGCCAATATCGAGACGGTCCTCACCGACCCCAAGCGCCTGGCGCTGGCGTCACCACTGACGGCCACCAATGGTGCCGGCAACAAGGGCACCGGGGTGATCACCCAGCCGACCCTGACCTCGCAACTGGATATCTACGACGCCACGCAGCGTTCGCAGCTGCAGGCAGGCCTGAAAAACTCCACCCCGGTCAAGCTGGTGTTCGGTGACGAAACCACTTCGCCCCAGGCTTACAAACTGTACGACGCCAAGGGTACGGAAATCGGCAGCGGCACCATCGTGCCGGGCCAGGCGAACAAGCTGCAGCTGTCGGTGCCGATGGTCGATGGCAGCGGCAATGCGACCGGTAGCAGCTTTACCTTCGAAATGAGCGTTTCCGGCGCGCCGCAGAACGGCGACAGCTACACCGTAGCGCTGACGGGGGCAGGCTCGGCCGATAACCGCAATGCCCAGTCGGTGATCGACCTTCAGACCAAATCCACGGTTGAAGTGGGGGCCAATGGCAAGGGCATCAGCTTTACCGATGCCTATGCCAAGCTGGTTTCAAACGTTGGCGGCAAGGCTGGCCAGGCGGAAATGGACAGTGATGCCACCAATGCGCTGCACAGTTCTGCGCTGGACAGCCGCAACAGCCTTTCCGGCGTGTCGGTCGATGAAGAGGTCGGCAACCTGGTCAAGTTCCAGCAGTACTACACCGCGTCGTCGCAGATTATCAAGGCGGCACAAGAAACCTTCACCACCTTGATCAATGCTCTTTAAGGAGGCGTAGACCATGCGCATTTCCACTTCGCAGTTCTACAACAGCAACAGCGCCAACTACCAGCGCAGCTTCTCCAACCTCGACAAGACTCGGCAAGAGGCTTCTGACGGCATTCGGGTGCGTCGGGGGGCTGACGACCCGGTAGGTGCGGCACGTCTGCTGCAACTCCAGCAGCAACAGAACATGCTCGACCAGTACACCCGCAACGTTACCAATGTGCGCAACGCCCTGGGCACCGCAGAAAGCACGCTGAATGCGATTGGCACCATCCTGCAGCGCGTCAATGAGCTGGCCATCAGTTCGGGCAACGCCGGTTTCACCGATGCAGACCGCAAGGCCAATGCGACCGAGCTGGCGTCGCTGGAGGATCAGCTGTTCTCGTTGATGAACAGCAAGGATGAAAGCGGTGCGTACCTGTTCTCGGGGTCCAAAGGTGATACACCGCCTTATGTGCGAAACGCTGATGGTACTTATACCTATCAGGGCGACCAGGGCAAACTGAACCTGCAAGTCGGTGACATGCTTACCCTGGCAGCTAACGAGACAGGCTACGATGCCTTCGAGCAAGCGCTCAATACAAGCCGTAGCGAAACCAGCCTGGTGTCGCCGGCCACCGACGATGGCCGGGTCAATTTGTCCAATGGCCAGGTGAGCGGTAGCGCGACGTATAACGACCGCTTCCGCAGCGGCGAGCCGTACACCATCGAGTTCACCAGCAGCACCCAGTTCAAGATCACCGATGCCGAAGGCAAGGACGTGACGCTGGAAGCCAGCCAGGGGGGCACCTTCGACCCCAATGGCAAGAACACTACGATCAATTTCCGAGGTGTTGACCTGCGCCTGGACATCACCCTCGAGGAGGGCGATGCAGCCGACCCTGATGCGGCCATTGCCGGTCATGTCTTTAGCCTGAGCTCGAAGGCAGATGAAATCAGCGGCACCCGTAGTGCAGGCAACAGCTCGTCGGCCCAAGTGACGGGCGCGACCATCACCGATGCGCAAAAGTACAAGTCCGCATTCCCTGAGGGTGCTGTACTGAAGTTTACCAGCGCTACCGAGTTCGAGCTTTACGCCTCCCCCGTGAGCGCCGACAGCAAACCGATTTCCAAGGGCACGCTCAGTGGCAACACGGCGACCGCCATGGGGGTCGAGTTCACGCTTTCGGACACGCCGAGCGCGGGCGACAGCTTTGGCATCAAGGTCGACACGCATCAAACTCAAAACGTCCTCGATACCATCAGCCAGTTGCGTGCGGCGCTGGCCACCCCGGTCGATAATGACCCTGCGGCTAGGCAGAGTTTCCTGGCATCGCTGGACTCGGCGATTGGCAACATCGCCAGCGCCACCAACCAGGTCAGTTCCTCAATATCGTCGATTGGCGGCCGTGGCCAGGCGATCGATGTACAGGTGGAAACCAATGAGGCACTGAGTGGCGAAAACGCCAAGACCCAGAGCTCGATTCGTGAGAGCGATCCGGCCGAGGTGATGATTCGTCTTCAGATGCAGTCCAACATGTTGCAGGCCTCGTTGCAGGCGTATGCCAAGATTGCCGGTCTCTCGCTGGTCAATTACATCTGATGTTCGCGGGCATTTGCCCGTCATGACGCAAGGACAGGCCGGCCAGGGCTGATAACGACCGGCCGGTTCGCCCTTCTGAACGCCTGCTTGTTCCCAAGCGCACCGCCCCTCCATCAAGGTCGTCATCGTGTCAGAGCAGCCACTCGTCAGCATCGCCATTCCTGCCTTCAATGCCGATTTCTTTCAAGCGACCTTGGTCAGTGCGCTTGGCCAAGACTACCCCAACCTGGAAGTCGTCATTTGCGATGACAGTGCTGGTATGGAAATCGAGGCAATCTGCCAGGCGCTCGGCAAGGGTACGGCGGTGCCCGTGCGCTATACCCGCAACCCTGTTCGGTTGGGTTTTGCACGTAACCTGCAAGCATGCTTGGAGCAGGCCAACGGGGCGTTGGTGAAGTTTCTGTGTGATGACGACCTGTTGCTCGACAGTTGCATCAGCCGGCAAGCACAAGTGCTGACGCAGTGGCCCCAGCTCAGCATGGTGATCGGGCAGCGCCTGCTCTGGTCTGCTGATGACATCCTCCTGCCTTCCCGTGCGCTCAACAGCGTGATTGCGCCGCAAAGTGCCGTGCTTGTGGGTACGGACTTGCTGGCCAGCATCGCCGAGAATGTCCCGAATCTGTTCGGCGGTATCAGCCATGTGCTGTTCCGTCGAGCCCAGGTGCTGGAGTACCTGCCGCAACTGGTCCAGGGTGGCCAGGGGTTCGCCGCACGACTGGACCTGGCCTTGTATGCATGTCTGTTGCGCCGCGGGCATCTGGCGAGCCTGGAGCGCATACTGAGTGTGGAGCGCATCCACCCAGGCCGGCTCAGTCATCACTCCAGCATGACCGAGGCCTACAGGCATGAAACCGAATGGCTGCAGCAGATGCTGGCGGCGCGCACCGGCGAGTCGGCGCCGGCCAATGGCTGGGTCCGTTACCTGCCGCTGGAGGCTTACGACCCTGAGGCCGACCAGGCCTGGGAGGAGTTGGACATCCGCCGCTTCCATGCCGGCCAGGTCGCCAATTTCTCGCAGCAGGTAGGCACTCACGCACTCAGCTTCACCGAGCTCTATGCCGAATGGCTGGCCTGCCGCAACCTGTCTGACGGGCAGTTGCGGTTGCTGCCAAAGCGGATCGAACAGTGGCCAGCACAGCCCGGCATCGTTCCGATCGTAACCTGTCGCGAGGGCGATGAAAGCGCACTGCGTGCCACCCTGGACTGCCTGGCTGCACAATCCTATGCCGCCAGCCAGGTGTTGGTGCTGGTGCCTGATTGCTTCGACAGGGTTGACGCGCCAGGCGTGCACTACCTGGCCTTGAGCGGTAGTGGGTACGCTCAACTCAACCAGTGGCTGGCAGATACGCGCGTAGCCGACTGGGTGCTGCTGTTGCGTGCCGGTGATCGCCTACGGCCGCATGCGCTGGTCGTCATGGCCGAGCGTATGGCGCTGCGCGCCGAGAGCATGTGCCTGTACACTGATGAAGATACCTTTGGAGCCCTGGCACCCGGCAACCCGATTTTCAAGCCGGACTTCAACCTCGATTTGATGCGCAGCGTGCCCTACGTGGGCCGTACCCTGGCATTCAAGCGTACGGCGCTGCTGGCACTGGAAGGGTTCGACACCCAGTTCGAGAGCCTGGCGCCACAGGACCTGCTATGGCGAATGGTCGAGGCTCATGGCTTGCACGTGGTAGAGCATGTCGCGCAGATGCTGGTGCAGTGCCAGTGGGGGTACACAGACTGGATGGGCGAGCCGGCAGGGCAGGCTGAGGCGGCGCGCGTGGTCGAGGCGCACTTGCGTCGCATAGGCGTCGACGCTTTGGTTGAGGGGGCTGCCGGCAGCTTGGTTACGCGTGTGACCTATCGGCATGAGCAGCAGGCTAGTGTTTCGATCCTGATCCCCGCAGGGGCCAACCTGAATGCGCTCAGGCGTTGCGTCGAGTCGCTGTTCCAGTACACCGAATACAGCCAGTTCGAAGTGCTGGTCATCGCCAATGGCGACGAGCCGCAGGCTGTCACCGAGTGGTTGGCGGCGATGCGTGGCCTGGGCAGTGACCAGTTGCGCGTCATCGATGTTCAGGCGCAGGGCAGGGCGGCGATCCTCAATCAGGCCAGTCAGCATGCTCATGGAGCTTACTTACTGTTGCTCGCACCGGAGTGTGCGCTGTTTGAACCGCGCTGGCTCACTACCTTGATGAGTCAGGCGCAGCGTCCCGAGGTCGGCCTGGTGGGGCCGGCGCTATGCGGCAGCAACGGCGAGCTGGTTTCTTCCGGCCTGGTGCTCGGTCTTGGCGGCGGTACAGCAGGTAGCCCATTCTCGGGCAGCTTCCTGACAGCCGAGGGTTACATGGGGCGCCAGCAACTGGTACAGAACTGGAGCGCACTGAGCCTGGACTGCCTGCTCATTCGCCGGACACTGTTCGAGGAGCTTGAGGGGCTGGACACCTCGGCCTTCCAGGTCGCGTTGTTTGACGTTGACCTCTGCCTGCGTGCGCGTGAAAAAGGCTTCCTGTCGGTGGGGACACCCTTTGCTCGCGTCATGAGGCTAGCGGGTGCTGCTGCTGTCGGGCTGGCTGACGAGCTTGCCAGAGCCGACCGGGACGTTGCTTACGACCGTTGGCTGAGCCGCATTGCCCGGGACCCGGCCTACAACGACAACCTGAGCCTCAAGTTCGCCAACTTCAACCTCGAGCCAGGCCTGCGCAGTGGCTGGGACCCCTTCATTGCCCGTGCCATGCCGTCAGTGCTGGCGTTGCCGATCAATACCACGGCAGTAGGGCATTACCGGGTAATCCAGCCATTCACCGAACTTGAGCGGGCGGGCTGGATTCAGGGGCGGGTCAACCATGTCTCCCCAGGCATTATCGAGCTTGAGCGCGAAAAACCCGATGTGATGATCCTGCAATGTCGTTACATGCCGGGCAACATCAGGGAAATGGCGCAGTTCAAACGCTTTTCGCACGCGCGGATGATCTACGAGCTGGACGACTACATCATCGATCCGCCGAAAAAGAACGACCATGCCCGCAACCTGCCCAGCAATCTTGCGGAGTTGGTGGCCCAAGGCATCGGGCAGTGTGATCGCTTGGTGTGTTCGACCGAGCCGCTGGCTGATGCGTTATCCAGCATGCATCAGGACATCCGCGTAGTGCCCAACATGTTGTCCGCCGCGCTTTGGGCTGGCCTTTCCAGTCAGCGTCAGACCAGTATCCGGCCGCGAGTCGGATGGGCGGGTGGCACTAGCCATCGTGGTGACCTGGAGTTGTTGCAAGAGGTAGTGAAGGCGCTTGCCAACGAGGTTGACTGGGTCTTCTTCGGCATGTGTCCGGACCCCTTGCGCCCCTATGTGAAAGAGTTTCACAAGGCGGTTCAATTGGCGGACTACCCGCGTAAGCTCGCCAGCCTCAACCTCGACCTGGCGTTGGCACCGTTGGAGCAGAACCTGTTCAACGACTGCAAGAGCAACCTGCGCTTGCTGGAGTACGGTGCGTGTGGTTTCCCGGTGATCTGCAGCGACACCAAGGCCTACGCCGGCTACCTGCCATGTACCCGGGTCAAGGACAACACCACCGAGCAATGGCTGGACGCGATTCGCATGCACCTGGCTGACCCGCAGGCCAGTTACCGTCAGGGTGATGCGCTGCGCGAGGAAGTGCTGCGTGACTACATGCTGATGCCGCACCATTTGCAGCATTGGGCCAACGCCTGGTTGGCAGACTGAACGTTGGCGTGGGGTGATGCCCGCGCCTGATTGACAATTGGACAGGTGCAATATGATCGATACCGCAATCGGCTCGCGCAATGATGTGACCGTTGTTTTGCTGGGCGAGGATCAGGCGCACAGCCGCGTCCGCGCGCAGCACTACTACCAGCAGGCTCAGGTGCCCTGTGTGGCGTTTGACTTGCCGCCTGGGTCGAGTTCGGCTGGGTTCGTTCAGGCCCTCGCGGAATGTCTGGCGGGGCTCGCCACGGCTTATGTGGTGCTGGCGCTGGATACCGACTTCGTGCTGGCCTCGTCTCTGGACACTGCAGCGGCGTGTCTGCACGCGCAACCTGGGGTGGTGGCTGCGCAAGGCCAGTTGTTGGGCTACAGGCCTGCGAGTGGCAAGGTCGAGTACTACCGGGTAGGTTCGGCATTTGCACCTGCCCTTGCCGAAACCGCTACAGCCAGGCTTTTGCAGTACGCCCAGTCTGGGCAGCAAGCCTGGCGTGCGGTCATGCGTGTGTCGACTTTGCAAGCCGTGTTGATGGCTTTGCCAGACAACCTGGATGCGCCTGCCGTGCGTGTGGCGATGTCCCTTGCAGTGTTGGCTCAAGGGCCGGTTGCACACCTGGCCCAGACCGATGTGGTGAGTGAGCATGAGCCCGCCGGCTACAGTCCGGTAGAGCGTGAAGAGCGCCTGACTCAGCTGGTACGCGGCCTACGCCAGTGGGACGCTGAGCTGTATCGGCTATGTGGTGACGAACAAGGCTTCACGGCCCTCAACCGGTTTGTGCGCAGCACCTACGATCTGAGTGCGGCGTCGTTGATCTTCACGTCCAGCTGGCGCAGTGTGATCGATGACCCTGAGCGGTTGTTCGAGCCACATCAGGACGTACAGCTGCCCTATTACAATGGCGCCCTGTTTGCACGGTTGACCGAGCTTGAGTTTCTCTGCCACGCATGGCCGACCAGCCCGCAGCAGCAACGTGCGCTGGAAGGGATCTGGGTGCAGCAGCGTGACTTGTTGCAGGCGCACCCCAACGATACTGCAGAAAGCTTGAGCCACCGCTATTGGCAGGCCTTGGCGTTGAGCCTGTTCAACAGCGAGGTCTGCCATCTGCTGTTGTCCATGCTGGACAGGGCAGTGGAAGCTGCGCATGTTCGTGAGCTGACGGATTGGCTTGTACGCCTCGAACAGATCCCGGGTATCCATGAGCAGTGCCGTTTGCAGGGTACCCCGTCGGGTCAGGTGATCGATGCCATCGCTGCCGCTACACCGGATGAGGCTGGGCGCCAGCGCGTGCTCCAGTACCTGGCAAAGCACCCGGCCGAGCAGATCGCCTTCGTGGTTCTCGATCTTGAAAACGACGATCAAGCGCTTCAGGCTACGTTCGACAGCCTGCTTGCCAGCGGCATACGCAATTTCAAGCTGCTAGTGCTCAAGGCTGGCAAGCCACCGGCCATCACCACCCCGCGCGACACGCTGCATTTCATTCAGGTCAGTGACAGCAATTGGGTGAATCACCTGAATCAGGCGGTGCGACAGTTGCCGAGTGCCTGGCTGATGCTGCTGAATGCCGGGGATGTGCTGCTTGCCGGCGGCCTGTTGCGTCTGTCGGTGGAGCTTGTCGATGCGCCGGCCTGCCATGCCATTGCCGCGAATGAAGTTCAGCGCGACAGTGAAGGGCGTTTGCACCGTGTTGAGCGCCCCGGTGCAGACCTCGATCTGCTGCGCAGCCAGCCAGGGTTGATGTCGCGGCATTGGCTGGTGCGTCGCCAGACGGTACTGGATCTGGGAGGGTACAGTGAAACCTGCCCAGAGGCGCTGGAGCTCGACCTGCTGCTGCGTCTGGTGGAGGCCCAGGGCTTGAGCAGCCTGGCGCACATGGCCGACTATCTGGTGATCGGACAGCAGGGCGGTAGTGTACTGGATGAGGCAGCCGCCAAAGTGGTTGGCCGACATCTGACGCAATTGGGTTATCGCGCGCAGGTGAAGATACAGGCAAATGAAGGGTTGTCTATCGACTACCGCCATTCGTCCACGCCGTTGGTAAGCGTGCTCGTCGCGAGTGAAGGCGATGCCTCGCAGCTGCAGGCTTGCCTGCGGAGCGTGCTGCAGCGTACCCGTTACCCACGCTATGAAGTGCTGGTGGTGTGTGCCGAGCATGAGGTTGCGGCGCTGCAGCAGTTCGCCGGCAAGGTGCATGTTCTGGTCGGTCAGCCGGGCGAGTCGCGCAGCCAATGGCTGAACCTGGCGGCGAGCCAGGCACGAGGGGCTTATCTGGTGCTGGTGTCTGAGCGCAGTCAGGTCATTACCCCTGCCTGGATCGAGGTACTGCTTAATGAGGCTCAGCGCCCGGAAGTGGGTGTGGTAGGTGCCTGCCTCGAGGGGGGGGATGCTGCTCTTCTGCATGCAGGTTATACCTTGCTGCAGGGGCCGCAGGTGGCTTCGCCCTGGCAGGGCCTGAAGCCGCAAGCCTGTGCTGAAGCCAGATGGCCATTGGCAGTGCGCGGTTGTCAGGCGGTCAGCGCCGACTGCCTGATGGTGAGTAAGGATGTGTTCGAGCATTGCGCGGGTTTGCAGGTTGCTCAAGGTGCCGATATCGATCTGTGCCGGGCCGTTGTCGAGGCCGGGCAATTGGTGGTGTGGACGCCGCAGGCCAGGCTGCTGCTCAGCGCCCTGCCTGAAGCGGATCATGCGTTGGCGCAGGCGTTGCTTGATCGCTGGCCCGCTGCCTTCAGCGAGCAGGCTGCGTCGACCTTGGGCTGGCTGGAACAGGTCGGATAGGCCGAGGCGGATTATTGACAGGGCTGCAAGCTCGCATGCAGCCCTGTCCTGCCTGTTTCGACAATACCCGCGAGCCGGGCCGATCAAGGCCGGCTCCACGCTTGAGCCATACATCCCGCTGCACCCGCATTTACCTTGCCCACTCAGGCTGATTGGCAATCTTTTTGCTAGATAACGGCAACGTACTGAATTGGTCAGTATTTTGTCAGCCCGCTATGGGCGTCAGCCTGTCAAGGTGTGTCGACAATGAAAGCAGTCATCCTGGCCGGTGGCCTGGGTACCCGTATCAGTGAAGAGTCGCATCTGCGCCCGAAACCGATGATCGAAATTGGTGGCAAGCCCATCATTTGGCACATCATGAAAATCTACTCCCACCACGGGATCAACGATTTCGTGATTTGCCTCGGTTACAAGGGCTATGTGATCAAGGAGTACTTCGCGAACTATTTCCTGCACATGTCAGATGTCACCTTCGACATGTCGGAAAACCAGATGCATATCCACAACCGTCATGCCGAGCCTTGGCGAGTCACGCTGGTGGACACTGGCGAGAATACGGCAACTGGCGGGCGCCTCAAGCGGGTACGCGATTACGTTGGCGACGAAACCTTCTGCCTGACTTACGGCGACGGCGTTGCCGATGTGGACCTGCCAGCCCTGATCGATTTCCACAACCGCCATGGCAAGCTGGCGACCGTGACTGCCGTTCAGCCGCCCGGGCGTTACGGTGCGCTGGATGTGCGGGGCGAGCAGGTGCATGGCTTCCAGGAAAAGCCACTGGGCGACGGTGGCTGGATCAATGGCGGCTTCTTCGTGCTCGAACCTGGGATCTTCGACTACATCGAGGGCGACGCCACCACATGGGAATACGAGCCCATGCGTGCCCTGGCGCAGGATGGCCAGCTGATGACCCACGTGCACCGTGGCTTCTGGCAGGCCATGGACACGCTGCGCGATCGCAGTTACCTGGAAGAGCGCTGGAAGGCCGATGAAGCACAATGGCGCATCTGGTCATGAGCCGTAGCTTCTGGTCGGGGCGTCGGGTTTTTCTGACAGGGCACAGCGGCTTCAAAGGCGGCTGGCTAGCCCTTTGCCTGCGCGAGATGGGCGCCGAAGTGTATGGCTACTCCCTGGCCCCCGATACCGCGCCCTCGCTTTATGACAGCGCCCGGCTAGCCGAGTGCGTGGCTGGCGAGTTTGCCGATATTCGTGATGCTGACCGATTGCTGCGCAGCGTTGCGGCATTTCGCCCAGAGGTTGTCTTGCACCTGGCCGCGCAGCCGCTGGTGCGCGAATCCTATCGCAGCCCGGCGCAAACGTACGCCACCAATGTTACCGGCACGCTCAACCTGCTTGAAGCGGTACGGCAGTGCGACACGGTGCGTGCCGTGCTGGTGGTCACCAGCGATAAATGCTACGAGAACCGCGAGTGGCAATGGCCATACCGTGAGCAGGATGCCTTGGGGGGGCATGACCCCTACAGCAGCAGCAAGGCGTGCGTCGAGCTGCTTTGTGCATCGTGGCGCGAGTCGTTCCTGCGCGAGCGCGGTGTGGCGCTTGCGACCGCGCGTGCGGGCAACGTGATCGGTGGCGGTGACTGGTCAGCAGACCGGTTGCTGCCCGATATCCTGCGCGCCTGGGAAGCCGGGGAGTCGGTGACCTTGCGCTATCCCGATGCCGTGCGCCCGTGGCAGCACGTACTCGACCCGCTTGAGGGCTACCTGCTGCTGGCCCAGGCGTTGATCGAGCGTGGTCAGGACGTGGCAGAGGCCTGGAATTTCGGCCCTGACAGCGGTGGGACGGCAACCGTGGGTGAGTTGGTCCATGCCATGGCGCAGTTGTGGCCAGGCGAAGCGGGTTGGTCTGTCGACCCGCACGTGCAGCCCCATGAAGCAGGCTTGTTGACCCTCGACTCCTCCAGAGCTCGCCAACGCTTGGGCTGGCGACCCAAGTGGGGCCTGAAGCAATCGTTGCGTCACACCCTTGAATGGCATCGCGCCTGGCGCGATGGCCAAGACATGCAGCAATACTGCCGCACGCAAATAGCGGCACACGAAGGTGAGTTCAATGACTGATCAAACGGCGCAGCAGTTGCGCCAGCAAATTACCGAGCTCGTTGGCCGTTATGCCGAGCTGGAACTGGCCGCGCCTGGTTTTGTACCTGGCCAGCATGCGGTTCCGCCCTCTGGCAAAGTCATTGGTGCACCCGAACTACAAGCCATGACGGAAGCTGTGCTGGACGGATGGTTGACCACCGGGCGCTTCAACCAGGCATTCGAAAAACGCCTGGCACGTTACCTGGGGCGGCGTGGCGTGCTCACCGCCAACTCCGGCTCTTCGGCGAACCTGTTGGCGTTTTCCGCCTTGACGTCGCCACGTCTGGGGGATCGTGCCATTCGCAAGGGGGACGAGGTGATTGGCGTGGCAGCGGGTTTTCCTACCACCGTCAACCCGATCCTGCAATTTGGTGCCGTGCCGGTCTTCGTCGATATCGAGATGGGTACGTATAACGTCGACCCGGCCTTGATCGAGGCGGCGATCAGCCCGCGGACCAAGGCGATCATGTTGGCCCACACGCTGGGTAACCCGTTCAACCTGGCCGTGGTGCGAGAACTGTGCGACCGCTACGGCTTGTGGCTGATCGAGGACTGCTGCGATGCGCTGGGTGCCACTTATGATGGCCGCCAGGTGGGCAGCTTCGGCGACCTGGGTACGCTCAGCTTCTATCCGGCCCACCATATCACCATGGGCGAGGGCGGGGCGGTTTTCACCGATTCTCCGCTGCTCAAGCGTATCGTCGAATCGTTCCGTGACTGGGGGCGTGACTGCTATTGCGGGCCAGGTGAAGACAATACCTGCAGCAAGCGTTTCTGCTGGCAGCTGGGCGACCTGCCGCAAGGTTACGACCACAAGTACACCTATTCCCACCTGGGGTACAACCTCAAGATCACCGACATGCAGGCGGCCTGTGCGTTGGCGCAGATGGACCGGGTGGATGACTTCATCGCTGCACGCAAGCGTAACTTTGCCTGGCTCAGTGAGCGCTTGTCCGGGTGTGTGGAGCAGCTGATCCTGCCACATGCCACCCCCAACAGCGACCCGTCCTGGTTCGGCTTCCCGCTGACGCTGCGTGATGGTTGTGGCGTCGAGCGGCTGGATCTTTTGCGTCATCTCGATGCGCAGAAGGTGGGTACTCGCCTGCTGTTCGCTGGCAACCTTACCCGACAGCCCTACATGAAAGACCAGCAATACCGGGTAGCCAGTGACCTGACGGTGACAGACAAGATCATGAAGGACACCTTCTGGGTCGGTCTGTGGCCCGGGCTTGGCGAAGACCATCTTGAGCATGTGGCCGACAGCATCGAAGCCTATGTACGGAGGCTGCGTTGATGGGCGTATTCGCGTGTGAACGGTTTACTGGGCGCGGCCGCAGGTTGTTCGCCCGAGCCAGCGTCGCACGCCCGTCGTTGCCACATCCAGGATGCAGCTCGTGAGTACTCAGCACTATCCGCCATTGCACGTTGTGTCGCCGCGCCCGTATTACATCGTTGCGCCCGCCTACCGGCATAACTCGGCCGGTATCCGGGTGATGCACATGTTGTGTCACCTGCTGAACCGGTGCGGCCAGGATGCCTACCTGTACAGCTCCACGACCAACCCGATGTGGCACACCCCGCTGCTCACCAATGAGCTGAGGCAGCAGCATGAGCAGGCCGGGCGCCAGCCTATCGTGGTGTACCCGGAGGTGGTCTCGGGGAACCCGACCAACGCACGGTCGGTAGTGCGTTACTTGCTCAACGTGCCAGGGTTGATCGCAGGGGATACGGAGTTTGCCGACTCGGAAATGATCTTTGCCTACGGTGAGCATCTGCTGCCCAAGGGGGCAGGGGCTGAGCGCATACTGTTTCTGCCGCCGATCGACACGTCGCTGTTCAACAACCATGGCAACCCCTATGACGGCCATCGCAAAGGTTGGCTGATCTATCCGGGGCGCCATACCCATGCACTTCAGGAACACCCCGAGCTGGCGGCGAGGTGCACGCTCATTACCAACGAATGGCCAGCCACCCCTCGGGAAATGGCTGAGCTGTTCCGGCGCAGTGAGGGCATTTATTGCTTCTCTTCCACCGCAACTGCGCTGGAAGCGATGTTGTGTGGTTGCCCGGCCGTGGTGCTCAAATCGCCCTTTTTCGATGGTACGCCGCTTGGTATTGGCGAGTTCGGCACACACGGGCTGGCCTTCGAAGACACGCCTGAGGCTATCGAGCATGCCCGATCGGGTTTGGCCATCGTTCAGCAAAAGTACGCGGACTTGCAGGGCCGGTTCTGGGAACAATTGGCCAGTTTCATCGAACAGACCCAGGCCATGCCTTGCACAGACCTGCAACCAGATGCCATGCAGGGGGCAGCAGGTCGGCCAGATGCACAGGTTGCCCAGTGGCTGCGGTCCCGTCGCCCTACTGATGCCCAGGCAGAGCTGATCGCCCGGCGTCTGGAAGACAGGCGCATGGATTTACCCTGGTTCGATTTCGTCATCATCCCGGACGGCCAGGCAGCTGCGGTCGAGGCGACGCGCAAAAGCCTGCAGGGGCAGATGTATCAGCAGGTCGCCGTCCACTTGCCAGCTGATTGCGAGCTTGCCACGCTTAACCAGTTGGTCCTGCAACAAGGGACCGGACAGTGGCTCTGCTTTGTGCGTGCGGGTACCACGTTCACACCGTTCGGGCTGTTGATGCTCGCGCTGGAGCTGCTCGAGGGCGACCAGGTGCGTGCGGTGTATGCCGATGAGCTGGTTACCACCCCACAGGGCACGCAACAGGCGCTGCTGCGCCCCGACTTCAATCTCGACATGCTGCTGGCCAGCCCGGCCCAACTGGCGCGGCATTGGTTCTATCGCCGCGAGGTATTCCTCGAGGCAGGCGGTTTCGACCTGGCCTGCGCGGGGGCGGCGGAGCTGGCGTTGCTATTGCACTTGATCGAAGATGCCGATGGCCTCGACGGGTTGGCTCATGTCAGCGAGCCTGTGTGCATTTCGCCGGGCGAGGCGCCTGTTCACAGCCCTCAGGAACAGGCGGTGCTGCTGCGCCATTTGCAACGGCGCGGCTACACCCAGGCGCAGGTGCGCATGCACCGGCCAGGCATTCATCGCATCGATTATGGTCACGCCGAGCAGCCATTGGTTTCGCTGGTTGTGCCATGCGGCGGGCGTCTCGATCACGTACAACGCTGCGTGCATGCGTTGCTTGAAAAGACCCGTTACCCCCACTTCGAGATTTTGCTGGGTAAACGATGGCAGCGGCAGCCCGGCTACCCGAGCCTGGCTGGCTGGCCTTATGGCGCGGGAGCAAAACCGTGTCAGCGTGCTGAGTGACGCGTCGGTACGTGACCATGCCACTGCCTGTAATCTGGCGGCCAGGCATGCGCGGGGCGAGTACTTGGTGCTGCTGCACGAGGATACCGTGATTGTGCATGATGACTGGCTGGATGCCTTGCTCAACCACGGCCAGCGCCCGGAAGTAGGCATCGTCGGCGCCAGGTTGATGCATCCCAATGGCACGGTCGAACAGGCTGTGCAGGTCCTGGGCTTGAACGGCCCTGGCAACTCGGCGTTTTCCGGGCTTGCGCAGGATGAGGGGTACATGCGCCGGCTTGAGCTGGATCAGAACCTGAGTGCCGTGTCTGGCGCTTGTCTGCTGATTCGCCGGGCGCTTTACCAGGATGTGGGTGGAATGGACGAGCGCCTGACGCAGCGCACGGGTGCCAGCCTCGATCTATGCCTGAAGGCGCGGCAGGCTGGTTATCTTACGGTGTGGACCCCCCATGCTGTGGTGGTGTGCGAAGGGCAGGGCGAGTGTCTGCCTGCCGAAGCGGTCGAGGCCGAACAGGAAGCGGTGTATGGCAGATGGCTGCCTGTCATCGCCCGCGATCCGGCCTACAACCGCAACCTGTCTTTGCAGGGGGCTGGTTTTGAGCTCGAGACTGACCCGGGCCTGTCATGGAACCCCCTGAGCTGGCGTCCGTTACCCGTGCTGTTGAGCATGCCGGGCGAACTTGCCGGCGCTGCTCGTAGCCGGATCGTCGATCCTGCCTTGTCCATGAGTATTGCCGGCCTGGCTGATGTCCGACTGGCCTTGCGGCCTTATCTGCCCGCCGAGGTGGAGCGGCTGCAGCCCGACAGTTGGGTCATGAGGCGGCCGGCAAACGACGCGCAAATTCAGGCGTTACGTTGCAACGCCCGGTTCTCCCGCGCATTCAAGGTGGGCGATGTGAATGCCGACTTGCCTGGCCTGGCTGAAGACGATATTGCAGGTGCGCTGCGGTGGTCTGTCGGCGTTGTGGACCGGCTGGTGGTGCCAACCCATGCATTGGCCGAAGCGCTGCAAGGCTTCTGCTCCGATATTCGTGTCATCCCGGATCGTCTGCACCCGTCCCGCTGGGGGGCGTTGGCCACTCGACGGCAGCCAGGTAGTCGCCCTCGTATAGGGTGGGTGGGTGATCAGTTCGACGCCAGCGTTCAGCGCCTGATGCTGGAGATCGTTCAGGCCTTGCGTACTGATGTGGACTGGGTCTGTCTGGGTGAATGCCCGCCCCAGTTGCAGCCCTACCTGCGCGAGTTACATGGCCCGGTGCCCTACGATGACTACCCGCAGAAGCTCATGTCGCTGGGGCTCGACCTGGCGCTGGCACCTCTAGGCGATGGCTGGCTTGACGCGTGTCGCAGCAATGTGCGGCTTCTGGAATATGCCGCGTGCGGCTATCCGCTGGTTTGCAGTGACGTGTTGCCCTATCAAGGTTTGCCCGTGACCCGGGTCAGGAACACGGCCGGCGACTGGGTCAGTGCTATCCAGTCGCACCTTGCCGAGCCTGCTGCCAGCGCAAGGGGCGCGCAAGCACTGCGCGAGCAGGTGCTGGCACGGCACATGCTGGATGAAGGCTATGCACGCCAATGGCTTGACGCCTGGCTGCCAGGTTGAGGGCAGAGCAGACACCGATAGCGAACAGTCAATCATTCCAATAGCCGCCGGGCACGTCCCAAGGCGGCGTGCACTGCCGGCATCAGCCGCACATAAAACACAGCATGCCTTGGGGTCAAATCGACCTGTCCCACGGCAACCAGGGGAGTATCCGGTGAAAACCATTAGTCAGCGTGACAAAGATCTGTTTGAAAACCTGTTCGTACTGGAGCTCGCCAACAATCATTGGGGCAAGCTGGAGCGCGGGCTGAAAATTGTCCGCGACCACGGAACGATCGCGCGTTACAACAACGTCAAGGCTGCCATCAAGCTGCAGTTCCGCGATGTCGATGAGTTCATTCATCCTGATTTCAAGGGTACTGCAGACCTTCGCTATGTGAAGAAGACCGAGGACACTCGCCTGACCAAGGCAGAGTTTGCCCGCATGGTGGAAGAAGTCCGCAACCTGAGCTGCATTCCCATGGCGACGCCATTCGACGAAGCCTCGGTTGACCTGTGCGTCGAATTCGACATGCCGATCATCAAGATTGCCAGTTCCGACATGAACGACTGGCCGCTTATCGAGAAAATCGCGTCCACCCGCCGGCCAACCATCATTTCCACGGGCGGCGCATCGGAAAAAGACCTGGACGATATCGTTCGCTACTTTGAAAAGCGTGATATCCCGCTGGCCATCAACCATTGTGTTTCGCTGTACCCCAGCGAGGACGACGAGCTGCAGCTCGACCAGATCGACTACCTGCGCAACCGTTACCCTGGGCATGTCATTGGCTTGTCTACCCATGAGTACCACGACTGGCACTCGTCCATGCTCATTTCCTACGGTAAAGGTGTACGTACCTGGGAAAGGCACATTGATATCCAATACCAAGGTGTGCCGGTTTCCAACTACTGCTCGCTCCCTGAGCAATGCGATACCTGGTACAAGGCCTTCCACAAGGCCAAGGAAATGTGCGGGGGTGTCAGCGGCACTCGACGCATCATTTCACGTAAAGAAACCGAGTACCTCAACGCACTCGTGCGCGGTGCCTATGCACGTCGGGACCTGTCGCCGGGCTACGTGCTGAACCGGGACGAGTTCGAAAAGGACTTCTACCTTGCAATCCCGCTGCACAAAGGGCAGCTGTCCTGCCGTGAAGTCATGAACGGTGAAACGCTGCTGCAGCCGATCAAGGCAAACGAACGCCTTACCATCGACCACATTGACGGGCCTTACAGTGAAACCCCGGCACTCAAAGAACTGATCCTGGGCCGGGGGCTGTGATGATGGCGACTGTATCCCAGCAAATTGCGCAATGGCTGGTTCAGCAAGGGGTCGAACAGGTTTTCACCGTCACCGGCGGCGGTGCCATGTTCCTCAACCAGGCCTTGGGTGGCCATGAGCAGCTGCGTTGCACGTTCATGCACCATGAGCAGGCTTGTGCCATGGCCGCCGAAGGTTATGCGCGCATCACCGGCAAGCCGGCCGTGGTGATGTTGACGACCGGTCCGGGCTCTATCAACGCGCTCAACGGCGTGCATGGGGCGTTCACCGACTCCATCCCCATGATCGTGCTGTCCGGCCAGATCAAGCGCGAAACCTGTGTGTCTTTCCAGGATGTGCCAGGCCTGCGTCAGCTGGGTGACCAGGAGGGGCCGACCATCGCCATGGCCAGCCCGGTCTGCAAGTACGCGCAGATCGTGCGTTCGGAGCAGGATGTGGAGGTCATGCTGCCCAAGGCGTTCGCCGAAGCAGTAGGCGGTCGCCCCGGGCCTGTCTGGCTGGATATCCCACTGGATATCCAGCAATCCAAAGCACAGCTCGATATCCCCGCGCCATCGCTGATCCAGCCGCCTCGAGCCGAGGGTTTGCGCGCCGCCTGCCGTGATATCGTCGGCAAGCTGTTGCAATCGCACCGCCCAGTGGTGCTGGGCGGCACTGGCGTGCGCCTTTCACGCACCGAGCAACGGCTGCTGGCGCTGGTGGAGCGCTACGGCATCCCCCTGGCGACCGCCTGGACCCATGATCTGATCGCGTCTGATCACCCATTGTTCGCCGGTCGCCCTGGCACTATCGGTACCCGTGCCGGCAACTTCTGCTTGCAGGCGGCTGACTTTGTGCTGGTGCTTGGGTCGCGTCTGAATGTGCGGCAGACCAGCTACAACTGGCAGGCATTCGCCAAGCACGCCTGGGTGGCTCAGGTCGATATCGACGCCGCCGAGCTGAACAAGCCCACCGTGCGCCCGGACTTCGGCGTTGCCGCCGACCTGGCAGACTTCCTCGATGTCTTCGAGCAAGAGCTGGCAAAGGCCACCCTGCAGAGTTTTGCACCGTGGGTGCAATGGTGCCAGCACATCGGGCGTACCTATCCGGCATCGGCGGAGCACACGCAAAAAGCCGATGGGCCTTTGAACCCATACCTGATGGTGCAACGCATCTTTGCGCAGATGCGTGCGGATGACATCGTGGTGTGTGGCAATGCGTCAGCCTGCATCCTGCCATTCCAGATCGGCGCCTTGCAGAAGGACCAGCGCCTGTTCAGCAACTCGGGCTCCGCGTCGATGGGCTATGACCTGCCTGCGGCTATTGGTGCGGCGACGGCAGCCAAAGCGGAAGGTGCACGCCGGGTGATCTGCTTTGCCGGTGACGGCAGCCTGCAGATGAACATTCAGGAACTGCAAACGCTCAAGACCATCGGCGTCAATGTGATCGTGATTGTGCTTAACAATCGAGGTTACCTCTCGATCTGGCAAACACACGAAAACTTCTTTGGCCGAGTGATCGGCGCCACGCCCGAATCAGGCGTGGAATTCCCGGACTTCACTGCCGTGGCCAGCGCTTATGGCCTGCGCGCCGAAAGCATCGCTACACAGGGCGACCTGGCACGGCTTGATGCACTTCTGGAAAGTGATGGCCCGATGTTGATCGACCTGCACGTCGACCCTCGGCAGGAGTTCGTGCCGCGTATCAAGTCGCGGGTCGATGCCAACGGTGCTTTCGTCACCCCGGAACTCGATGACATGCACCCGTTCCTCGAGCCTGAAACGATGGCGCAAATTCGGGCAGAAGCTGCAGGGCTACGTGCCGTCCCCAACACCGATAAAGGTGGTATGTAATGGCTGAGAAGAGAGATCGCTTTCAAGACTTCATTGCACTGCGTGACCGGGCAGCGGACGTTGTACCCGCTCGCATTGATCCAAAGCGGCCGTTGTGGATCTTCGGTGCGGGGAACTTCGGTCGTAGCCTGGCCACCGCCGCACAGCAGCAAGGTATTGCTGTTGCGGGCTTTGTAGAGACATCGCCACGCATCGATTCGGTCCTAGGGTTGCCAGTATTGAACTGGCACGCACTAGCCCTTCAGGCGCCCGAAGCGCAACTTGCACTCGGTATTTTCAACCGCGATGCGCCTTACGATGAGTTGTTGTCGATCGTTGCCGAGGCAGGCTTTGCCAAGCCATTGATGCCTTGGGAGTTGTACGAACAGTTCGCTTCGGCCCTGGGGTGGCGGTTCTGGCTGAGCAGCCGTAGTTACCTGTTGGACGCCATGGAGCGTATCGGGCGCGTGGCAGACAAGCTGGCCGATGACGAAAGCAAGCAGCTTCTTTATCGGATGTGTGCATTCCGGCTCGGGTTAGACCTGGAGTACGCCAGCTTCCTGTCGGAGGAGGAACGGTACATCAATGCGCTGACGTTGCCGGCCTTGCAGGGGCGCGATATCACGTACGTGGATTGTGGTGCTTACGACGGTGACAGCTACGAAGAGTTGATTGCCTGGCCCGAAATTTCCTGCAGCCGAGCATTTCTGCTTGAGCCTGACCCTGAAAACTTCGCTCGGTTGGTGCAGCGAGTGGGGGCTGAAGATACCCGCGCAATTTGTTTGCCATTGGCGGCCGCTGAGCATTACGGCATTCTCACTTTCAATGCTGGCCAGGGTGAAGCTTGCTCTATCAGCCAGCAAGGTGGGGGCATATCGATTGCAGCCGTTGCCCTGGATCAGATGCTGCCAAGTGCGCCGGTCGACCTGATCAAACTGGATGTCGAGGGCGCTGAAGCTCAGGTGTTGCGTGGTGCTGAACAGATTATTCGGCGTTGCCGCCCGGTACTGATCGTGTCGCTGTACCATAACCCTCAGGATGTGTGGGAACTGCCGGAGTTGCTGTTCGAGTTTTGCTCCGATTACCGGTTCCATATTCGGCAACACTGCCCGAACACGTTCGAGTCGGTTTTGTACGCAGTGCCGAACTGATGAACCTGCTATTGACCGGCGGTACCGGCTTTTTTGGCAAGGCGCTGTTGCGACACTGGCTGGAAATCGCCAATGCAGGTTTGCAGGTGCCGTCGGTCACGGTATTGAGCCGATCGCCAGAGGCGTTTCTGACCCGGCATCCTGAGTTTTCCGGCCTGGCGTGGCTGCGTCTGCACTGTGGGGACATTCTGCAGCCCGCGTCCTTTCCTGAAGCAGCTGGCTTCACTCATGTGTTGCATGCGGCAGCCGATTCGACTGCCGGCGCGCAGCTCACGCCATTGCAGCGCTATATCCAGATCGTCGATGGCACCCGTCATGTGCTGGATTATTCCGTCAGGCAACGTATCCCGCGCTTGTTGATGACCAGTTCCGGTGGCGTGTACGGCCCCCAGCCGCAGGGCATGGAGCAGATTCCCGAGGATTACCATGGCTTGCCCGACCCGTTGGAGCCTGCCCATGCCTATAGCGTTGCCAAGCGCTGCGCCGAGCATCTGGGCATTTTGTACCAGCAGCAGTTTGGCCTGGAGGTAGTCATCGCCCGCTGTTTCGCCTTCGTCGGCAGGGATCTGCCGCGCGATGTGCACTTCGCGATAGGCAATTTCATTCGCGACGCCCTTGAATCGAACGCCATACGCGTCAGCGGGGATGGAACGCCTGTGCGGTCTTACATGGACCAGCGTGACCTGGCCCACTGGCTGGATGTGATGCTGCGTCAAGGTCGCGCGGGCACTGCTTACAACGTCGGGTCGGATAAGGCGGTGACGATCGCTGAGCTCGCTCATCAGGTGCGTGACGTGCTGTCACCACAAAAACCTGTGCACATCGCAGCTGCACAGGCTGCCTTGGGGGGTTTCCGCAACCGGTATGTGCCGTGCATCGACAAGGCGCGCTCGGAGCTCGGGTTGCAGTTGCGTCATGGCTTGCAGCAGTCGATCAAGGACGCGGCGATTTAGAGGGCTGCCCGGTTGAACTGGCCGCGGCGCAATAACTCCATTTTTACCTGGACATGCTAGGTCTGACTTCATGATCAACGATGTGTTTCCCGCCGGTGCACGCGAACGCGTTGCTACCCAGTGCGTTTGCTGTGGGTCGGCGCAGTTGTCGCGGTCTCCTGCGGTGCTGATGCCTTTTGTGTCGCATCGAGCGCTTGGCTGGGCGCCTGCAGTCATCGACGACAGTTGGGGGTTGAACAGTATCCCTCAGGGAACGGCCTACTGCGTGTGCAATACCCTTCACTGCGCGCGGTGTGAGTTCCTGTTCCTGGATATCCGGTTTTCGGAGCGGGAGATGCAGCGCCTCTATGACGGTTACTACGGCAAGGCTTATGAAGATTTGCGAGAACACTATGAGCCAGGCTTCAGGGAGCGCAACAAAGCGCTGAGCGCGCCCAGCGAGCTGCTTGGCCTGACCCGTTCATACATTCTTCGGCATATCGCGCCCACGCAGGTTCTGGACTGGGGTGGAGGGGATGGCTCCAATACACCTTTCAAAGGGCAGGGCTATTCGACCGATATCTACGATATCGACAAAAAGCCCACCGTGCCCGGTACCAGCAGCGTGACCAAGGACGAGGTGCGAGGCGCGCACCTACGACTTGATCGTGTGCCGGCATGTGCTTGAGCATGTTCCTTATCCAACGGACACACTTGCGCAGATAAGCGCCTGCATGCACGACGATACGTTGCTGTACGTTGAGTTACCCCACGAGGTGTTGATGGTTGGCAACAATCAGGTTTCGGCCGAGCAAAAGCGGCACTGGCATGAACATATCAACTTCTTTTCGGTGGCAGCGCTTACCAATCTGTTCGCACTTGGCGGTTTCACCGTCCTGGATATTCAGTCAACCGCGTTTGCCAGCGATGCCAAGCTGGGTTCGGCAGGGCACCTGCTTCAGGCGGTTGTGAAAAAGGTACCTGGAGGCGTGTGACCTTAGGGGGGATGAGGCTCTCGGGCTGCGTGAAAACCATGCAAAAGCGGCCCCGGCATTGCGGCATTTGCAGCTTTGGTCGTATAACCGTGACTTGGCAGTCGAAACGTGCATCTTTAATCTATCAAGTCAGCGGGCAGCTACGTCGATGGCCTGACGAGGCCAGTTTTCAGGCCCGATCCCGCACTATCCGCCATGTCAACCGGGAAGCCACAATGATTGGCATTAAAAGCATCGCCAGTTACGTACCTGTGAATGGTGTAGACAACTACGCCCAAGGTGCGAAATTCGGCAAGGATCAAGAGTTCATTTTCGGCAAGATCGGTTCCACCTTCTTGCCGCGCAAGGATGCCAACCAGGAAACATCCGATCTTTGCGTCGAGGCAGCCAATGCATTGTTTGCCGCCAACCCGTCACTGAATCCAGCTGCCATTGACGCAGTGATAGTGGTCACTCAGAACGGCGATGCCGAAGGTCTGCCGCATACCGCGGCGATTGTTCAGCACAAGCTCGGGCTTTCGACCGCCGTTGCGGCCTTTGATATTTCACTGGGCTGCTCGGGCTATGTCTACGGCTTGTATGCGATGAAGGGTTTCATGGAGGCCGCGGGCCTCAAAAACGGCCTGCTGATCACTGCCGACCCTTACTCGAAGATTGTCGACCCGGAAGATCGCAATACCACCATGCTGTTTGGTGACGCCGCCACCGCCACCTGGATGGGTGAGGACGCTGCCTGGCAATTGGGCAAGTCGTTGTTCGGCAGCGATGGCGCGGGTGCCGAGCACTTGCGTACCACCGATGGCAAGTTCTTCATGAATGGTCGCCAAGTCTATAACTTTGCCTTGGTCAAGGTGCCAGCGCACTTGCAGCAGTTGCTTGAAGCCAGCTCACTCCAGGCCAACGATATCGACCTGTACTGCCTGCATCAGGGCAGCGCGGCGATCGTGGATGCCGTTTCGTCCCGCTTCGATGAAGGCGAGCACAAGCAGAAGTTCGTCAAGGATATGGTCGAGACGGGCAACACCGTGTCGTCAAGCATACCGCTGCTGCTGGAAAAGCACGTGCTTGGCTCCGGCTGCAAGCGCGTGGCGCTGAGTGGCTTCGGGGTGGGCTTGTCATGGGGTTCGGCCATTATCGAACGCTGCGACTGACCGTTCGTCGCCTTCAATAACGCCGTCATCGTCTGACGGCGTTTTACTTTCTATCCTGCAACAATGTGGCGCCTGTAAATTGGCGTCAACTCCTTGATTTCATTGGGCTGGCACGGTGCCAGCAATTTTTTTTGAAATTGCGCTAAAGCAAGACGCCCTGACGACGATAACTATTACGAAGGTTCTCTGTGCCACCTCCGGCGAATTGCCAAGGCCGGAAGCCGTAGTACCCAATCCAACGAGGAATTCGTCATGGCTTTGACTGTAAACACCAACACCACCTCCCTGGGCGTTCAGAAGAACCTGAACCGGGCTTCCGATGCACTGGGCACCTCGATGACCCGTCTGTCTTCCGGCCTGAAAATCAACAGCGCCAAAGACGACGCTGCCGGCCTGCAGATCGCTACCCGCATGACTTCGCAGATCCGTGGCCAGACCATGGCGATCAAAAACGCCAACGACGCCATCTCCATCGCCCAGACTGCTGAAGGCGCGATGCAAGAGCAGACCAACATCCTGCAACGTATGCGTGAATTGGCTGTTCAGTCGCGAAACGACAACAACAGCGAAGCAGACCGCGATGCACTGGATAAAGAATTCCAGTCGATGCTCAAAGAGATCGACCGTATCGCCGGTTCGACCCAGCTGAACGGCAAGAACCTGCTGGACGGTAGCGCCAGCGACATGACCTTCCAGGTTGGCTCCAACACCGGCAGCGACAACCAGATCACCATCAGCCTGAGCGATGCCATGAACACCACTGGCGCGCTGAGCGGCCTGAGTGGCCAGAGCATCACCGGTGCTGACAGCGCCGCTGCCGAAGCGACCTTCACCGCCGCCCTGAGCGCTATTGATGACGCGCTGAACGCGATCAACAGCACCCGTGCCGACCTGGGTGCCGTTCAGAACCGTCTGACCAGCACCATCAACAACCTGCAGAACATCAACGAAAACGCCGAAGCCGCCCGTGGCCGTGTACAGGACACCGACTTCGCCGCCGAAACTGCTCAGCTGACCAAGCAGCAGACCCTGCAGCAAGCTTCCACTTCGATTCTGGCCCAGGCCAACCAACTGCCATCCGCCGTACTGAAGCTGCTTCAGTAATTACTGATGGTGATCGGCGGGGGAGTGCATTCTAAGGCGCTTCCCCGCCTTTTCGTTATGAGGTGGTAGACATGGACATGAGCGTCAAGCTGAATCTGTCCTACCCGGCATCCCGCCCCGCCGAACAGGCTGGCGAAAAACCGGTTGCTCGCGCTGAGGAGGCTTCGCGCGGCGGCAGTGACACGCTGGTACCCAATGCCATCAGTGCTGCCGAGCACAGCAATGATGCCGAAAAAGTGAAAAGCGCTGTTTCGGAAATTGAAAAGTTTCTCAGCTCCACCCGACGCAACCTGGAATTCTCCACGGACGAAGAATCCGGAAAGATCGTAGTCAAGGTCATCGCCAGTGAAACCGGCGAGTTGATCCGCCAATTGCCTTCTGAAGAGGCATTGCGGATTGCGCATAACCTGAGCGATGTAAACAGTATTTTGTTCGACGCCAAGGTTTGATCGGCGGAGAATGTGCTAAAGCAGGAATCACGTCAGGCTTGCAGGAGCAGGCCCTGACGGTCAACAAAGAGGGATAACTGTATGGCGAGCACCCTGGTTTCCAGTATCGGTCAAGGTACGGGTCTGAATATCACCGAAATGGTCGCGGCGCTGGTCAATGCCGACACGGCGGCCAAGAAGGCGCAGATCACTCGGCAGACCAGCAACAATACCGCGATGATTTCCGGTGTGGGCTCGCTTCGCAGTGCCCTGACGGCGTTTCAGGACGCCATGGCAAAGCTGAACAGCTCCACCAGCCCCGCTTTCAATGCGTATGCCGCCAAGTCGGCCAATGAGTCAGTGGTCAAGGTGACGGCTGGCAACACGGCGGTGGCAGGCAGCTACGACATTGTGGTCAACAATCTGGCGACCGGCTCGAAAGTGGCCAGTGCCCCGATCGTCGGCGGTGCGGCTGCAACGGTGACGGGCGGTACGCTGACCATCGAGCAGAACGGCAACACCTATGAGCTCGAAGTTGAAGATGGCGCCTCGTTGCAGTCCGTGCGCGACCAGATCAACAAAGAGCTGGCCGTTCAAGGCATCTCCGCCAACATCGTGAACGGCAAGGACGGTGCGCGGCTGGTGTTCAGTTCAACCACCACCGGTGCCGATACCGACCTCATGGTCAGTGGCGTCCCTGAGCTTGAGATTGACGGTACTCAGCAGATGTCGGATACCGGCGCCGGGTTCATTACCGCCATGGCGCAGGATGCCGAGCTGACCATCGACGGCTTGGTGGTCACCAGCAAGAAGAACACCATTACCGACGCCATCAGTGGCATCACGCTGGAGTTGACGGGCGTCAGCGCCAGGTCGGGCGCCGACGGTGTGCCAACCAATGTCTCGGTGTCGCAGGACAATGATGGCCTGAGGAAGTCGGTTCAGTCGTTCGTCGATGCCTATAACACGTTGCAGAAAACCATTACTGCGCTGACAACGTCCACGCGTGATGAGGATGACAACCTTTCGCTCGGCCCGTTGAGCAACGACCCGACCACCCGTTCGCTGGTCAACGATATTCGCAAGGTGCTGTCGGAGGTTGGGGCGGGTGACCAGCTGACGACCCTGAGCCAGTTGGGTATCAACACCACGAAAGATGGCACCCTCGAGTTCAACTCGACCAAGTTCACCGCGGCGATGAACGACAAGAAGCTGGGCTCCGAAGTTCAGGAGTTGTTCACCGGTTCCAATGGGCTGATCGAGCGCATGAACAAGGCCATCGATCCTTACAACTCCACGGACGGCAGCCTGGCCACACGCAAGAGCAACCTGGATAAGGTGGCGAAGAACCTGGCAGACCAGCAGACTGCGCTGGATCGTCGCACCGAGGCTTTGACCGAGTCTCTGACCAAGAAGTGGGTGGCAATGGACACCGCCGTGGCCAAGCTGAATGCCCAGGCCGACCAGATCAAATCGGTTTTCGACGCTATCAACGCTCAGGCCAAGAACTCCTGATCGTTCTCGCCTTTTGCCATGTAAAAGCCCGGCAGCGACCCGTGTCGCTCCGGGCTTTTTTTGTTGGCACTAAAGTTTTTTGACGCTCAGGCGATACACAGGTACAAGCAACCTTTTTCGCTGCAACGAGGTAGATCCATGAACCCGATGTTGGCCCTTCGGCAATACCAGAAAGTCAACGGCGTGGCGCAGACGTCCGAAGCCAGTCCACACCGCCTGGTACAGATGCTTATGCAGGGCGGCCTTGATCGTATGGCCCAGGCCAAAGGTGCCATCGCGCGCAATGACATTGCGCAGCGAGGTATTCTGCTCGGCAAGGCCATCGACATCATCGGTGGGCTGCGTGAAGGGCTGGACCTGGAAAACCATGGTGACAACCTGGTTGAACTGGATAGCCTGTATATCTACATGAGTCGCCGCCTGACCGAAGCCAATCTCAAAGGCGACCCGACCATCATCGACGAGGTCGCGCGCCTGCTGATCACTGTAAAGGAAGGCTGGGACGCAATCGGCGATCAGTCGTCGGCCTCCTGATAAAGGAGCATGACATGAGCGAAGTAATCACCCGAATCGAACAGACCCGCGACATGCTGTTGGCGGCGCTGGCTGACCGTGACTGGGAGGCGGTGGGGGAGTTGGACCTGGAATGCCGTTTGCGCATCGGTGACATGGTGTCCGAAGCCAAAGGAAATGAGGCGGACGTGAGTGCCAGTCTCGAGGAATTGCTGGTCGTGTACCGTCAACTAATCGAGGTTGCAAGTGGCGAGCGTCAATCGTTGGTCAATGAAATGACGAAAATCCGTCAGGCGAAGAACGCGGCAAAGGTATACCATTTGTTCACCTGACCACCAATGTTGCAAAAAGCCGTGCGCCATTAATTTGACTGATCGGTGTTTTTTGACTTTACTAGTGGCTGTTTTCGAATTTCAGACGTCCGAACACTGACCATTCAGTCGGAATGATGTCGAGCACGCCCCTGCAGGGCGCCGATATGACTAGGGAAGTTGCTATTGCATGTGGCGTGAAACCAAGATTCTGCTGATCGATGACGACAGCGCGCGCCGCCGCGACCTTGCGGTGGTGCTGAACTTCCTCGGCGAAGAAAACCTCGCATGTGCCAGCCAAGACTGGCAGCAGGCGGTCGAGCCATTGTCCTCGAGCCGCGAAGTGCTGTGCGTGCTCATCGGCACCGTGAATGCTCCGGGCAATCTGCTTGGGCTGCTTAAGACAGTGGCTACCTGGGATGAGTTCCTTCCGGTTCTGCTTTTAGGTGAAATTTCTTCTGCCGAGCTGCCGGAAGACCTTCGCCGCCGGGTGCTGTCCAACCTGGAAATGCCGCCAAGCTACAGCCAGCTGCTGGATTCGCTGCACCGTGCTCAGGTTTACCGCGAAATGTATGACCAGGCGCGCGAGCGCGGTCGCCAGCGCGAGCCCAATCTGTTCCGTAGCCTGGTGGGCACCAGTCGTGCCATTCAGCACGTGCGGCAAATGATGCAGCAAGTGGCGGATACCGACGCCAGCGTGCTGATCCTGGGTGAGTCAGGCACCGGCAAGGAAGTGGTGGCGCGCAACCTGCATTACCACTCCAAGCGCCGTGAAGCGCCGTTCGTGCCGGTCAACTGTGGCGCGATCCCGGCCGAGCTGCTGGAAAGCGAACTGTTCGGCCACGAGAAGGGCGCCTTTACCGGGGCCATCACCAGCCGTGCCGGGCGTTTTGAGCTGGCCAACGGCGGTACCCTGTTCCTCGACGAAATCGGCGACATGCCGTTGCCGATGCAGGTCAAGCTGCTGCGTGTGCTGCAGGAGCGTACCTTCGAGCGCGTGGGCAGCAACAAGACCCAGAGCATCGACGTGCGCATCATCGCTGCGACGCACAAGAACCTCGAAACCATGATCGAGGACGGCACCTTTCGCGAAGACCTGTACTACCGCCTGAACGTGTTCCCTATCGAAATGGCGCCGCTGCGTGAGCGGGTGGAAGACATCCCGTTGCTGATGAACGAGCTGATTTCGCGCATGGAGCACGAGAAGCGCGGTTCCATTCGCTTCAATTCCGCCTCGATCATGTCGCTGTGTCGTCACGGCTGGCCGGGCAATGTGCGCGAGCTGGCCAACCTGGTCGAGCGCATGGCGATCATGCACCCGTACGGGGTCATTGGCGTGTCGGAACTGCCGAAGAAATTCCGCTATGTCGATGACGAAGACGAGCAGATGGTCGACAGCCTGCGCAGCGACCTGGAAGAGCGCGTGGCGATCAATGGCCACACGCCAAACTTCAGCAACCACGCCATGCTGCCGCCCGAAGGCCTGGACCTCAAGGACTACCTGGGTAGCCTGGAGCAGGGCCTGATCCAGCAGGCGCTGGACGATGCCAACGGTATCGTTGCGCGCGCGGCTGAACGTTTGCGTATTCGCCGTACCACCCTGGTGGAGAAAATGCGCAAGTACGGCATGAGCCGCCAAGGTGGCGAGGAACAGGCGGAAGATTGAAGCCTGGCGGTTGCCTGTGCGGGTCTCTTCGCGTCGGTGTGGGAGCGGGTTTACCCGCGAAGAGGCCCGCCCAGGCACCACAAAACCCCCATCTCCGGCACGGCTATTGCTACATCGCTGGCAACACACCGTTTTTATGACGGTCAGCCACGCGAGAGAGCACGATGCCCCAGGCCGCCCACGTATCCCGAGCCCCCGAACAGCAGGGGCAAACCCCGGTCGCGCAGGACAGCGGCCAGGGTATCGCGCAGGCCTTCGCCCTGTTCAATCAGGTGTCCAGCCAACTGAGCCAGTCCTACAGCCTGCTCGAAGCCCGGGTCAGTGAGCTCAAGGGGGAGCTGGCCGTGGTCAGCGCCCAGCGCATCGACGAACTGAGTGAAAAGGAACGCCTGGCCAACCGCCTGCAGAACTTGCTGGATTTGCTGCCCGGCGGGGTGATCGTGATCGATGGCCAGGGCCTTGTGCGCGAAGCCAACCCGGCTGCTTGCGAGTTGCTCGGTGAGCCTCTGATTGGCCAATTGTGGCGCCAGGTGATCGCCCGTAGCTTTGCCCCGCGCAAGGACGACGGCCACGAAGTCTCGCTGCGCGACGGTCGCCGCCTGTCAATCGCCACCCGCTCACTGGATGCCGAGCCTGGCCAGTTGGTGCTGCTCAACGACCTGACTGAAACCCGTCGCCTCCAGGACCAGCTGGCTCGCCACGAGCGGCTGTCGTCGTTGGGGCGCATGGTTGCCTCGCTGGCCCACCAGATCCGCACACCGCTGTCGGCAGCCATGCTGTATGCCGGCCACCTGGCCGACAACGAGCAAGCGCTGAGCGCGCAAACCCGACAGCGCTTCGCCGCGACCTTGAAGGAGCGCCTGCACGAACTGGAACACCAGGTGCGCGACATGCTGGTGTTTGCCCGTGGCGAGTTGCCGCTGGGGGATCGGGTGACCCCGAAAGCGCTGTTCCAGGCCCTGCAGCAGGGCGGCCCAGGCGCATGTGCAGGGGCACGCCGTGCGCTGGCAGTGCGACAGTCATCTGGGTGAGCTGCTGTGCAACCGCGACACCCTGGTCGGTGCCTTGCTCAACCTGATTGAAAATGCCCTGCAGGCCAGCGATGGTCCGGCACGGCTGAAGGTGCACCTGTACCGCCGCGCGCGTAGCTTGCACCTGTGCGTCAGCGATGCCGGCAGCGGCATCGATGCAGGCTTGCTCGGCCGTTTGGGCGAGCCGTTCCTCACCACCAAGGCCACCGGTACCGGCCTGGGCCTGGCCGTGGTCAAGGCAGTGGTGCGTGCGCACCAGGGCACGATCAACCTGCGCTCGAAGGTCGGCCGTGGTACCTGCGTGCGGGTAGAGCTGCCATTGATCGACGGGCAATTGGCGGAGGGGGTGTAATGGCAATCAAGGTGCTGCTGGTCGAGGATGACCGCGTATTGCGCCAGGCGCTGGGCGATACCCTGGAAATCGGCGGTTTCGCCTACCAGGCGGTGGGCAGTGCCGAAGAAGCGCTGGAGGCCGTACTGGATGACGCGTTCAGCCTGGTGGTCAGTGACGTCAACATGCCCGGTATGGACGGGCACCAGTTGCTCAGCCAGCTGCGCCGCCAGCAGCCACAGTTGCCGGTACTGTTGATGACGGCGCACGCTGCCGTCGAGCGTGCGGTCGAGGCCATGCGCCAAGGCGCCGTCGACTACCTGGTCAAACCGTTCGAGCCCAAGGCGCTGCTCAGCCTCGTGGAGCGACATGCCGCCGGGCGTGTGACCGGCGAAGAGGGGCCGGTGGCCTGCGAGCCGGCCAGCCGCCAGTTGCTGGAGCTGGCGGCCCGTGTGGCGCGCAGTGACTCGACCGTGCTGATTTCCGGCGAGTCCGGTACTGGCAAGGAAGTGCTGGCGCGCTACATTCACCAGCAGTCGCCGCGTGCGGCGCAGCCCTTCGTGGCGATCAACTGCGCGGCGATCCCCGACAACATGCTCGAGGCCACCCTGTTCGGCCACGAGAAGGGTGCCTTCACCGGCGCTATTGCGGCTCAAGCGGGCAAGTTCGAGCAGGCCGAAGGCGGCACCTTGCTGCTCGACGAAATCTCGGAAATGCCCATGGCCTTGCAGGCCAAGCTGCTGCGTGTGCTGCAGGAGCGCGAGGTGGAGCGGGTAGGCGGGCGCAAGCCGATCAGCCTGGACATTCGGGTGCTGGCCACCACCAACCGCGACCTGGCCGGCGAAGTGGCAGCCGGGCGCTTCCGCGAAGACCTGTACTACCGCCTGTCAGTGTTTCCGCTGGCCTGGCGCCCGCTGCGTGAGCGGCCGGGCGATATCCTGCAGCTGGCTGAGCGCTTGCTGGCGCGCCATGTGGCCAAGATGAAGCACGCCCCGGTGCGCCTCTCGCCAGCGGCTCGGGCCTGCCTGCAGGCACATGCCTGGCCGGGCAACGTGCGCGAGCTGGACAACGCCCTGCAGCGGGCGTTGATTCTGCAGCAGGGTGGCGTGATCGAGGCGGCGGATTTTTGTCTGGCAGGCGCCATTCCATTGTCAGCTGGCACCGAGCCATCTCTCGAGGTGGTTGCTGATGCCGGCGGCCTGGGGGATGACATGCGTCGCCACGAGTACCAGATGATCATCGACACCCTGCGCGCCGAGCGCGGCCGCCGCAAAGAGGCGGCCGAACGCCTGGGGATCAGTCCACGTACGTTACGCTACAAGCTGGCGCAGATGCGCGATGCCGGGTTTGACGTCGAGGCCAGCCTGTTCGGCTGACAGGCCAATCATCTGCAACTGGCGCGGACCTCCGTGGGAGCGGCCTTGCGTCGCGATAGGGCCGCAAAGCGGCCCCGGCGATCTTTGCGGCGGAGCTGAAGTCCTGGGGCCGCTTCGCGCCCCTATCGCGACGCAAGGCCGCTCCCACAGGAATTGTGTGATCCCTGGGAAATGAGTCGCGAAGGCTGGCACCTTTGTTGCTTTAGGTAGGTCATTCGCCGCATGAGTGTCAAAAAAATGCGGCCGCAGGAGAGAGAAGGGTCATGAGCCAAGGTGTTGAATTCAATCGTCTGATGTTGGACATGCGGGCCATGCAGGCCGATGCCATGTCGCTGCCCAAGGTAACTGCAGCCCCCGAGCTGGCGCCAGGGCAAAGCACCTTCGCCGACATGCTCGGCCAGGCCATCGGCAAGGTGCATGAGACGCAGCAGGCCTCGACCCAACTGGCCAACGCGTTCGAAATCGGCAAAAGCGGCGTCGACCTGACTGACGTGATGATCGCTTCGCAAAAGGCCAGCGTGTCGATGCAAGCCATGACCCAGGTACGCAACAAGCTGGTCCAGGCGTACCAGGACATCATGCAGATGCCGGTTTGAGGACGGATGTAACCCATGGCTGAAGCAGTCGTCGAAAACGCCCCCGCCAAAGCTGGCTCGCCAGCGGCCAAGCCGCCGCTGTTTGGCATGGCGTTTCTGGAAAACATCTCGCAGATGCCCATGCTGCGCCAGATCGGCCTCATGGTCGGCCTGGCGGCCAGCGTGGCCATCGGCTTTGCCGTGGTGCTGTGGTCGCAACAACCCGATTACCGTCCGTTGTACGGCAGCCTGTCGGGCATGGACACCAAGCAGGTCATGGACACCTTGGCCGCTGCTGACATCCCCTATAACGTGGAGCCCAACTCGGGGGCCCTGCTGGTCAAGGCCGACGACCTCTCCCGTGCGCGCCTGAAACTGGCAGCCGCCGGCGTGGCGCCGAGCGATGGCAATGTCGGCTTCGAGCTGCTCGACAAGGAGCAGGGCCTGGGCACCAGCCAGTTCATGGAAGCTACCCGCTACCGCCGCAGCCTTGAAGGCGAACTGGCCCGTACCGTTTCCAGCCTCAACAACGTCAAGGCCGCGCGCGTGCACCTGGCCATCCCGAAAAGTTCGGTGTTCGTGCGTGATGAACGCAAGCCCAGCGCCTCGGTACTGGTCGAGCTGTACCCAGGCCGTGCACTGGAAGCCGGGCAGGTGATGGCCATCGTCAACCTGGTCGCCACCAGCGTGCCGGAACTGGACAAATCCCAGGTCACCGTCGTCGACCAGAAAGGCAACCTGCTGTCCGAACAGATTCAGGATTCCGCGCTGACCCAGGCTGGCAAGCAGTTCGACTACAGCCGCCGGGTGGAAGGCATGCTCACCCAGCGTGTGCACAACATTCTGCAGCCGGTGTTGGGCAATGACCGCTACAAGGCCGAAGTGTCCGCCGACCTCGACTTCAGCGCGGTCGAGTCCACCTCCGAACAGTTCAACCCCGACCAGCCGGCGTTGCGCAGCGAGCAGTCGGTCGACGAACAACGTGCCAGCAGCCAAGGCCCGCAAGGCGTGCCTGGCGCGCTGAGCAACCAGCCGCCAGGCGCCGCTTCGGCACCGCAGACCACTGGTGGCGCGGCTACCCCGGCTGCTGCCATTCAGCCTGGGCAACCGCTGGTGGATGCCAACGGCCAGCAGATCATGGACCCGGCCACCGGTCAGCCGATGCTCGCGCCGTACCCGTCAGACAAACGTCAGCAAAGCACCAAGAACTTCGAGCTGGACCGTTCCATCAGCCACACCCGCCAGCAGCAGGGGCGCATGACCCGCCTGTCGGTAGCGGTGGTGGTGGACGACCAGGTCAAGATCGACCCGGCCACTGGCGATACCACGCGGGCGCCATGGGGTGCCGAGGACCTGGCGCGCTTTACCCGCCTGGTGCAGGACGCAGTCGGCTTCGATGCCAGCCGTGGCGACAGCGTGACGGTGATCAACGTGCCGTTCGCCGCCGACCGTGGCGAGGAAATCGCCGATATCGCCTTCTACCAGCAGCCGTGGTTCTGGGATATCGTCAAACAGGTGCTGGGCGTGGTGTTCATCCTGGTGCTGGTGTTCGGCGTGCTGCGGCCAGTGCTGAACAACATTACCGGGGGCGGCAAGCAGGCTGCCCCGGACAGCGACATGGAGCTGGGCGGCATGATGGGTCTGGATGGCGAACTGGCCAACGACCGCGTCAGCCTGGGTGGCCCGACAAGCATTCTGCTGCCTAGCCCGAGCGAGGGTTACGAGGCACAGCTCAACGCAATCAAAGGCCTGGTGGCCGAAGACCCGGGCCGTGTGGCTCAGGTCGTGAAAGACTGGATCAACGCCGATGAGTGATAACCGAGCCGTTACCGCCAAGCTGAGCCGCGTCGACAAGGCGGCGATCCTCCTGCTCTCGCTGGGTGAGACCGATGCGGCCCAGGTGCTGCGGCACATGGGCCCGAAGGAAGTGCAGCGGGTGGGGGTGGCCATGGCGCAGATGGGCAATGTGCACCGTGACCAGGTTGAACAGGTGATGAGCGAGTTCGTCGACATCGTCGGCGACCAGACCAGCCTGGGCGTCGGTTCTGATGCGTACATCCGCAAGATGCTCAACCAGGCCCTGGGCGAGGACAAGGCCAACGGCCTGGTCGACCGCATCCTGCTCGGCGGCAATACCAGTGGCCTGGACAGCCTCAAGTGGATGGAACCGCGTGCCGTGGCCGACGTGATCCGCTACGAGCACCCACAGATCCAGGCCATCGTGGTCGCCTACCTCGACCCGGACCAGGCCGGTGAAGTGCTGAGCAACTTCGACCACAAGGTGCGCCTGGACATCGTCCTGCGCGTGTCATCGCTGAACACCGTGCAACCCGCGGCGCTGAAGGAGCTGAACCAGATTCTCGAGAAGCAGTTCTCGGGCAACTCCAACGCCGCGCGTACCACCCTGGGTGGCATCAAGCGGGCGGCCGACATCATGAACTTCCTCGACAGCTCGGTGGAAGGCGCACTGATGGACGCGATCCGCGAAATCGACAGCGACCTGTCGGAGCAGATCGAAGACCTGATGTTCGTCTTCAACAACCTGGCCGACGTCGACGACCGGGGCATCCAGGCGCTGTTGCGCGAAGTGTCCTCCGACGTGTTGGTGGTGTCGCTCAAGGGCGCCGACGAGCGGGTCAAGGACAAGATCTTCAAGAACATGTCCAAACGTGCTTCGGAGCTGCTGCGCGACGATCTGGAGGCCAAAGGGCCGGTACGGGTCAGCGACGTGGAAACCGCGCAGAAAGAAATCCTCACCATTGCCCGGCGTATGGCCGAGGCCGGCGAGATCGTGCTCGGCGGCAAGGGCGCCGAGGAAATGATCTAAGGTATTCGCGATCCCATAGCCGACGCCGCCTTTTGTAGGCGCGGGTTTACCCGCGAAGGCGTCGGCCCTGGCAATCGAGGTTGTCGCTGCCGACGCATTCGCGGGTGAACCCGCTCCTACAAGGGACCGTGTCGGCCGAACATGGTTTGAGAACATGACAGCATGTCCAGCAAAGAACATCACCCCAGCGACTTGATCCGCGCCCGCGACCTCGAGGGCGTGGACGTGTGGACGCTTCCAAGCTTCGACCCGGAACCGGAGCCTGCGCCCGAGCCAGAGCCGGAACCCGAGGTCATCGAGGAAGTCGAGGAAGTGCCGCTGGAAGAAGTCCAGCCGTTGACCCTGGAAGAGCTCGAAGCCATCCGTCAGGAGGCTTACAACGAGGGCTTCGCCACCGGTGAGCGCGAAGGTTTCCACAGTACCCAGCTCAAGGTTCGCCAGGAGGCCGAAGAGGCCCTGAAGGCCAAGCTGGAAAGCCTCGAGCGGCTGATGGCCAACCTGATGGAGCCGATCGCCGAGCAGGACACGCAGATCGAGAAAAGCCTGGTGCACCTGATCGCGCACATGAGCCGCCAGGTGATCGGCCGCGAGCTGCGCAACGATTCCAGCCAGATCACTCAGGTGCTGCGCGAAGCGCTCAAGCTGCTGCCCATGGGCGCGGACAATATCCGCATCCACCTCAACCCGCAGGATTTCGAGCTGGCCAAGGCCCTGCGCGAGCGCCATGAGGAGAACTGGCGGCTGTTGGAAGACAGCGCGCTGCTACCGGGTGGTTGCCGCATCGAGACGGCCCACAGCCGTATCGATGCCACCATGGAAACGCGTATCGAAAAAGCGGTGGCGCAGCTGTTCGACCAGTTGCACGACCATTCCCTGCACCCGGCGGCGCCAGACATGACGATAGACCTGGACGCGCCGGCCGAGCGTGCCGTGGACCGCCCAGATGCACCTTGAGCGCACCAGTTTCGGCAAGCGCCTCGGCTCTTACGCTGAGGCCATCGCGCTACCGGCGCAGCCCATCGTCGAAGGCCGCTTGCTGCGTATGGTCGGCCTCACCCTGGAAGCCGAAGGCCTGCGCGCTGCGGTGGGCAGCCGCTGCCTGGTGATCAACGATGACAGTTATCACCCCGTGCAGGTCGAGGCCGAAGTCATGGGCTTTGCCGGGCCCAAGGTGTTTCTGATGCCGGTGGGCAGCATCGTTGGGATTGCCCCGGGGGCCCGGGTCGTGCCGCTGGATGACGGCGGCCGCCTGCCCATGGGCATGAGCATGCTGGGCCGGGTGCTCGACGGCGCCGGCCGTGCGCTGGATGGCAAGGGCGGGATGAAGGCCGAGGACTGGGTGCCGATGGACGGCCCGGTGATCAACCCGCTCAACCGCGACCCTATCAGCAAGCCGTTGGATGTGGGCATTCGCAGTATCAACGGCCTGCTTACCGTCGGCCGTGGACAGCGGCTAGGCCTGTTTGCCGGTACCGGTGTGGGTAAATCGGTATTGCTGGGCATGATGACCCGTTTCACCGAAGCCGAAATCATCGTGGTCGGCCTGATTGGGGAGCGGGGGCGCGAGGTGAAGGAATTCATCGAGCACATCCTCGGTGAAGAGGGCCTCAAGCGCTCGGTGGTGGTGGCTTCGCCGGCCGACGATGCGCCGCTGATGCGCCTGCGCGCCGCCATGTATTGCACACGCATTGCCGAGTACTTCCGCGACAAAGGCAAGAATGTGCTGTTGCTGATGGACTCGTTGACCCGTTTCGCCCAGGCCCAGCGGGAAATTGCCCTGGCCATCGGCGAGCCACCGGCCACCCGGGGTTACCCGCCATCGGTGTTCGCCAAGCTGCCCAAGCTGGTGGAGCGGGCAGGCAATGGCGAACCTGGCGGTGGTTCGATCACTGCGTTCTATACCGTGCTGTCTGAAGGCGACGATCAGCAAGACCCGATCGCCGACTCGGCGCGGGGCGTGCTTGACGGCCACTTTGTGCTGTCGCGTCGGCTGGCTGAGGAAGGCCATTACCCGGCCATCGACATCGAAGCGTCGATCAGCCGGGTCATGCCCCAAGTGGTCGATGCCGACCACTTGCGCCAGGCGCAGAAGTTCAAGCAACTGTGGTCGCGTCTGTCGCAAAGCCGCGACCTGATCAGCGTGGGGGCTTATGTGGCCGGCGGTGATCCGGAGACCGACCTGGCCATTGCCTTGCAATCGAAGCTGGTTGAGTTCCTGCGCCAAGGCCTGGGCGAGAATGTGGGCATGGCGCAGAGCCGCGAACAGCTGGGGGCGATTTTCACGCCCCCGGCAGGTTGATAAGCCATGGCGCTGCCCGGACGTGCTGCGCGCCTGGCGCCGGTGGTGGACATGGCCGAAGAGGCCGAGCGCAAGGCGGCTCAGCGCCTTGGTCATTTCCAGCAGCAGGTGGCCACGGCCCAGGCCAAGCTGGCCGAGCTGGAGCGCTTTCGCGAGGATTACCAGCTGCAGTGGATCAACCGCGGCGGGCAAGGGGTCAATGGCAGCTGGCTGGTCAATTATCAGCGTTTTCTGGGGCAGCTGGAAACGGCCATGACCCAGCAGCGGCAAAGCCTGGTCTGGCACCAGAACAACCTCAATAACGCCCGTGGTACCTGGCAGCAGGCCTATGCCCGGGTGGAAGGTTTGCGCAAGCTGGTACAGCGCTACCAGGACGAGGCCCGGCGCGCTGAAGACAAGCGCGAGCAGCGGTTGCTGGATGAGCTGTCGCAGCGCCTGCCGCGGCAAAACCATCTATAGGTGTTCGCCGCAGGCCTTGCAGCGGAATAATTGGCCCGAAACAAATGAGAGGTCTTGCCCGCGAATGCGGTGGCGGCTGCGACGGTGTATGACCGGGTATGTTGGCTGGCAGGTCCGGCCTATTCGCGGGTGAACCCGCTCCTACCACGGTATTGGGCGACACCACCGATTGATGTAGGAGCGGGTTTACCCGCGAAGAGGCCGTACAGGCCATCAAAGCCACGAGCCTGCATCCGCTTGCCACCCCCACCATCGCCTGCTAAACCTTAAAGCAGTTGCATCCGCCATCATCGAAGGAATCGCTAGCATGGCAGTCGAGACTGATTTTTCGCAGGACGGGAAAAAGCTGACCATCAAGATCAAGGGGCGCTTCGATTTCGGCAAGCATCAGGAGTTTCGCGACGCCTACGAACGCCAGCCCAGGCGCCCGGATTCGGTGGTCGTCGACCTGAAGGACACCACCTACCTCGACAGCTCCGCGCTGGGCATGCTGCTGTTGCTGCGCGACCACGCGGGCGGCGACGAGTCGGATGTGCGGGTAGTGCATGCCAGTTCCGACGTGCGCAAGATTCTCGCTATCTCCAATTTCGAAAAACTCTTCGATATCAGTTGAGCGCCGACATGCCGGCCGAACAGGCGTTGACCGTGCTGGTCGCCGAAGACAGTGCTGTCGATCGCCTTCTGCTTGCGCAGATCGTGCGCCGTCAGGGGCATCAGGTATTCACTGCGGAGAACGGCGAGCAGGCGGTAGCGCTGTACCTCGAGCGGCGCCCGCAACTGGTGCTGCTGGACGCCCTGATGCCGGTCATGGATGGCTTCGAGGCGGCGCGGCAGATCAAGGCATTGGCTGGCGAAGCGCTGGTGCCGATCATTTTCCTGACGTCGCTGAATGAAGAAGAAGGCCTGGTGCGTTGCCTGGAGGCGGGGGGCGATGATTTCATGGCCAAGCCCTACAGTGCGGTGATCCTCGCTGCCAAGATTCGCGCCATGGACCGCCTGCGTCGCTTGCAGGCAACGGTACTGGAACAGCGTGACCAGATCACGCGGCATCACCATCACCTGCTTAACGAGCAGCGGGTCGCCAAGGCGGTGTTCGACAAGGTGGCCCACTCTGGTTGCCTTTCTGCGCCCAACATTCGCTACCTGCAATCGCCTTACGCGCTGTTCAATGGCGACCTGATGCTGGCGGCATTTACCCCGGGCGGCGACATGCGTGTGCTGCTTGGCGATTTCACCGGTCACGGCCTGCCGGCGGCGGTCGGCGCCATGCCGATGGCTGAGGTGTTCTACGGCATGACCGCCAAGGGCTACGGCATGGCGCAGATCCTGCGCGAGATGAATGCCAAGCTCAAGCGCATCCTGCCGGTGGACATGTTCTGCTGTGCGCTGCTGCTCAATCTCAGCATGCAGCGCGGCTCGGTCGAGGTGTGGAATGGCGGTATGCCTGATGGCTATCGCCTGTCGGTGGATGGCCAAGTGCTGTCGGCACTGAGTTCGCGGCACCTGCCGCTGGGCATTCTGGCCGCTGAGCGTTTCGATGACAGCACGGAGGTGTTGCCACTGGCGCCGGGCGAGCGCCTGTTGCTGCTGTCAGACGGTGTGATCGATACTGCCGACGACCAGGAATGCCTGTTTGGCGTACAGCGCCTGCGAGCGGTGCTGGCCGACAACCGCGACCCTGTGCAGTTGTTCGATGAGCTGATGCTGGCCCTGGAGCGTTTTGGTGGGCAGCCACGCGATGACATCAGCTTGTGCGACATTCGCATGTTCACTGCCGAGGAGCGGGTGCCGGCACCGATGATCTACTCTGATAGTGGCCGCTCCAGCCCGCTGGACTGGTCGCTGAGCTTCGAAGTGCGGGGCGAAAGCCTCAAGCGCTTCAACCCTGTGCCTTACCTGGTGCAGTTGTTGCAAGAAATTCATGGCCTGCGCGCGCGTACCGGCAACTTGCACAGTGTGCTTAGCGAGTTGTATGCCAATGCGCTTGAGCATGGTGTGCTGGGCCTGGACTCACAGCTCAAGCGCGATGTGCAAGGCTTTACCGACTATTACCAGGAGCGCGCCCGGCGCCTGGGCTCGCTGACCGAAGGCTTTGTAAGCATCGATTTCAAGGTTGAACCGCATGGCGGCGGTGGGCGTCTGATGATCGAGGTGCGCGACAGCGGTGCCGGCTTCGACGTGCAGCAAGTGCTTGCGCGGCCTTCGCTGGATCAGGGGCTGAGCGGTCGCGGTCTGAATCTGGTGCGGCAGTTGGCCAGTGACGCGCGCTGGAGTGAAGGCGGGCGTTGCGCGCATGTGGAGTTCGTATGGTGAGCCACGGGTTGGCTCGGGCATAATCTGGCTTGATCAAGGAGTGAACAAGTGACTGACATGCATATTGACCACAAGGTACTCAGTGACCTGCGTGAGGTCATGGAAGATGGCTACCTGCAGTTGGTGCAGACTTTTCTCGACGACTCAGAGCGGCGTCTTGGCCAGCTGCACGCGGCCAAAAGCGCCGAGGAGCTTGGCGCGGCAGCCCACAGTTTCAAGGGCAGCAGCAGCAACATGGGCGCGGTGGCCTTGGCCAGCCTGTGCCAGCAGCTCGAAGAGCGCGCACGGCGGCCCCCGTTATATGGAATTGAAGACTTGATCAGCCGCATCGACATGGAATTCGTCGTGGTGCAGCACTTTTACCGTGGTGAGCAGCAACGTATTTCCGCAGGCTGATACGCGAGTTGGCGCGAGTCTTGCCTGTCTCTGCCCGATGATTTTTGTTTCTGGCGCGGAGACCGCTCGATGCCTGTCGCACCCAACCCTTTGTTGCAAGCCAATGCCATTGCCAAGACCTCGCGTTCGGCCACCGTGCAGGCGGACAAGCCGCTGCAGGCGCTGGGCGACAAGGGCGATGCCTTTGGCCAGGTGATGGCCAAGCAGGGCCGCGACAAGGTTACCGGGCAGGACGACAAGGTCGCTCAAGCCAAGCCCAAGGACAAACCTGATGCGGCAGCCGGCGGCAAGAAAGACCCGGCTGGCAAAGCTGCAGTTGCCGATGACGGCAACAAGTTGCCAGAAGAGGATTCGGCCCAGGCCGATACGGGTGTGCGTGATGCCAGCCTGGTGGCCGGTCAGGTCACTGATGCCCAGCCCGGCGCGCAACTGATCCAGGCGCAGGCCGAGGCGGTGGCGCCGGTGCTGCAGGCGGCCACGGCGCAAACCCAGGTCGCCGCGGCACTGCCTGAAGAGCCGTCCGCCGAGGAGGCCTTCGATCCGGATGCTGACCCCCTGGCCAACCTGCCAACCTTGCGCCTCGCGCTGGAGCACAGTGCCCAGGCCAAGGGTGGCACCTCGGCACATGCCCTTGATGCTGCCCAGGCTCAGGGCGAGGAAGGGCAGGCGGCCGTCAATACCTTGGCGAATTTGGTCGAGAATACCGATGGCGAAAGCGCCGAATCCGGTGACAAGGCCTTTGGCAGCTTGCTTGAGGACGGCCTGAAAGACACCAAGAGTGCCAGCAGCGACACCCGCATCGATGATTTTGCCAACCGCCTGGCCAGCCTGACCCAGGCGGCCACGGCCAAGACCGCCAATGCCGTGCCGGCCAATGCGAACCCGCTGCATCAGCCATTGCCAATGAACCAGAACGCTTGGGCAGAAGGCCTGGTCAACCGGGTCATGTACCTGTCCAGCCAGAACCTCAAGTCGGCTGATATCCAACTGGAGCCAGCAGAACTCGGTCGCCTCGACATTCGCGTCAATGTTGCGGCGGACCAGGCCACCCAGGTCACCTTCATCAGCGGCCACGCCGGCGTACGTGATGCCCTCGACAGCCAGGTGCATCGCCTGCGCGAACTGTTTGCCCAGCAGGGGTTGGCGCAGCCGGATGTCAACGTGGCTGACCAGTCGCGCGGGCAGCAACAACAGCAGGGGCAGGCGCAGGGCAGCAACCTTTCCGGGGTGGCGGCGCGCCGGGCCGAGCAGGGTGGGGGCGAGGCGGTCGATGGCGTCCGGCCTTTGGAACAGCAGGTGGTTGTCGGCGACAGTGCGGTCGATTACTACGCCTGATAACGGTTGGCCTGGGCTGGCTTCTTCACGGGCGAGCCCGCTCCCACAGGCATTTCGTTGATTTCGAACCCTGTGCGGTAGCGGTGGGAGCGGGCGTGGCCGCGAAGCAGCCAGCACCGCAAAACCTGCTGGAATCCATCCCCTGCAAAATCTGGCATAACACTTGCTCAAGCCAAGCCATCCTCCCTTGAACCCCCCGATGGACGACGGATTATTGGCATGGCGAAGAGCGAAGCAGTCAAAGACCCCGCCACTAAAGGCAAACTCAAGCTGATCCTGCTGGCCGTCGTAGGCCTGCTGCTGGCGATCGGCCTTTCGGTGGGCGCTACCTGGTTCATCATGCACAAGAGCGAGCCCGCTCCGGCCGCCGAAGCCGCGGCCGGCAACGTCAAGCCAGCGGCGATCTACGAGGCGCTGACCCCGGCCTTCGTGGTCAACTTCAACCAGAACGGCCGCCAGCGCTACATGCAGCTGAGCATCACCCTGCAGGCGCGTAACCAGGCCGACCTGGATGCCCTCAAGGTGCACATGCCGGTGATCCGCAACAACCTGGTGATGATGTTCTCCGGGCAAGGGTTCGACACCCTCGCCAGCAGCCCGGTAGGGCAGGAGATGCTGCGTCAGAAGGCCACCGCAGTGGTCCAGGAAGTGGCGCAGAAGGAAGTCGGCAAGCCGGTCATCGACCAGTTGCTGTTCACCAATTTCGTATTGCAGTAGGAGTCCGCAATGGCCGTACAGGACCTGCTGTCCCAGGATGAAATCGATGCCCTGTTGCACGGTGTCGACGACGGGCTGGTGCAGACCGAGAGTGCATCCGAGCCTGGCAGTATCAAAAGCTACGACCTGACCAGTCAGGACCGTATCGTGCGGGGTCGCATGCCGACCCTGGAAATGATCAACGAGCGCTTCGCCCGCTATACCCGTATCAGCATGTTCAACCTGCTACGCCGCTCCGCAGACGTGGCCGTGGGTGGCGTGCAGGTCATGAAGTTCGGCGAATACGTGCACTCGCTGTACGTGCCCACCAGCCTCAACCTGGTCAAGATCAAGCCGCTGCGCGGCACCTCGCTGTTCATCCTCGACGCCAAGCTGGTGTTCAAGCTGGTGGACAACTTTTTTGGCGGCGATGGCCGCCACGCCAAGATCGAAGGGCGTGAGTTCACCCCGACCGAACTGCGTGTGGTGCGCATGGTGCTGGACCAGTGTTTCGTCGACCTCAAGGAAGCCTGGCAGGCGATCATGCCGGTCAGCTTCGAGTACATGAACTCCGAGGTCAACCCGGCCATGGCCAACATTGTCGGCCCCAGCGAGGCGGTGGTGGTGTCCACCTTCCACATCGAACTGGACGGCGGCGGCGGCGATCTGCACGTGACTATGCCGTACTCGATGATCGAGCCGGTGCGGGAAATGCTCGACGCCGGTTTCCAGTCGGACCTGGACGACCAGGACGAGCGCTGGGTCAAGGCCCTGCGCGAGGACGTGCTGGACGTGGCCGTGCCAATGACCGCCACGGTCGCCCGACGCCAGCTGAAGCTGCGCGACATCCTGCACATGCAGCCGGGTGACGTGATCCCGGTGGAGCTGCCCGAGCACCTGGTGCTGCGCGCTAACGGGGTACCAGCGTTCAAGGCGCGGCTGGGCTCGCACAAGGGCAACCTGGCCCTGCAGATCATTGACCCGATCGAACGCCGCTGACGGTGTGCCGGTCGCTTACAACGAATTGAATGCCTGTCGAGGAAATCATGGCTAACGAAAACGAGATCACCTCCCCAGAGGACCAGGCACTGGCCGATGAGTGGGCCGCAGCGTTGGAAGAAACCGGTTCTGCCGGCCAGGCCGACATCGATGCACTGCTGGGCGGGGACACTGGCAGCAGCGGCCCGGGCCGCCTGCCGATGGAAGAATTCGCCAGCTCGCCGAAGCCGAACGAAAATGTCAGCCTCGAAGGCCCGAACCTGGACGTGATCCTGGACATCCCGGTGAACATTTCCATGGAGGTGGGCAGCACCGAGATCAACATCCGCAACCTGCTGCAGCTCAACCAGGGCTCGGTGATCGAGCTCGACCGCCTGGCCGGGGAGCCGCTCGACGTGCTGGTCAACGGTACGCTGATCGCCCATGGCGAAGTGGTCGTGGTCAACGAAAAGTTCGGCATCCGCCTGACCGACGTGATCAGCCCCAGCGAACGTATCAAGAAGCTGCGCTGAGTGAAGGGCACGATGCGCGCCATCGCCGTGGCAGCGGTGCTGTTCGCCAGCCACGCCTGCCTGGCTGCGGCCACGCCAGCGGCCACCCCGGCGGCTCAACCTGGCAGTCTCGGCGGGCAGCTGGCGCAGATGGTCTTGGGCCTGCTGCTGGTGGTGGGCCTGATCTTCTTCCTGGCCTGGCTGCTGCGGCGCCTGCAGAGCACCGCTGTGAAGGGTGGGCAGGTGATCGAGATTGTCGGCAGCCGTGCCATCGGCCCGCGTGACCGCCTGCTGCTGGTGCAGGTGGGCAAGGAGCAGATCCTGATCGGCCATACCCCCGGCACCATCGAGGCCCTGCACGTACTGGCCGAACCCGTGGAAGTGCCGGCAAGCGTCCGTCAGGCGACGCCGGAGTTTGCCCAGCGGCTGATGGAGCTGATGGGCAAGGACCCTAAGGACAATAAGTGATGAGCGGCGCGCTGCGTACGTTGTTGACTCTGGCGCTGCTGCTGGCTGCGCCGCTGGCCCTGGCCGCCGACCCGCTGTCGATCCCGGCCATCACCCTGTCCAACACCCCGGACGGGCAACAGGAATATTCGGTCAGCCTGCAAATCCTGCTGATCATGACCGCGCTGAGCTTCATCCCGGCGTTCGTCATTCTGATGACCAGCTTTACCCGCATCATCATCGTGTTTTCGATTTTGCGCCAGGCCCTGGGCCTGCAGCAGACGCCCTCGAACCAGTTGCTCAACGGCATGGCGCTTTTCCTGACGATGTTCATCATGGCCCCGGTGTTCGAGCGAGTGAACCAGGATGCCCTGCAGCCGTATCTGAAGGAGCAGATGACCGCCCAGCAGGCCATCGACAAAGCCCAGGGGCCGCTCAAAGACTTCATGCTGGCGCAAACCCGGCAAAGCGACCTCGACCTGTTCATGCGGCTGTCCAAGCGCACCGACATCGCCGGCCCCGACCAGGTGCCGCTGACCATCCTGGTGCCGGCGTTTGTCACCTCCGAGCTGAAGACCGCGTTCCAGATCGGCTTCATGATCTTCATCCCGTTCCTGATCATCGACATGGTGGTGGCCAGTGTGCTGATGGCCATGGGTATGATGATGTTGTCGCCGCTGATCATCTCGCTGCCGTTCAAGATCATGCTGTTCGTGCTGGTGGATGGCTGGGCGCTGATCATGGGCACCCTGGCCAGCAGTTTCGGCGGCGTCTGACGCCGTCAAGGAGAGCCGCCGATGACACCTGAAGTTGCTGTCGACCTGTTCCGTGACGCCCTGTGGCTGACCACCCTGCTGGTTGCCGTGCTGGTTGTGCCAAGCCTGTTGGTGGGCCTGGTGGTGGCGATGTTCCAGGCAGCCACGCAGATCAACGAGCAGACCCTGAGCTTTCTGCCGCGCCTGCTGGTGATGCTGATCACGCTGATCATTGCCGGGCCGTGGCTGGTGCAGAAGTTCATGGAGTACATCACCAGCCTATACACCAGCATCCCGCAGCTGATTGGTTGACGCGACGATGCTGGAACTGACCGATACGCAGATCGGCACCTGGGTCGCCACCTTCATCCTGCCGTTGTTCAGGGTTACTGCGGTGCTGATGACCATGCCAATTTTCGGTACCCGCATGTTGCCGGCGCGCGTGCGCCTCTACGTAGCAGTGGCGATTACCGTGGTGATCGTGCCTGCATTGCCACCGCTGCCTGAATTCGACCCGCTGAGCCTGCGCGGTTTGCTACTGTGCGCCGAGCAGATCATCGTTGGCGCGCTGTTTGGCCTGGCCTTGCAGTTGTTGTTCCAGGCTTTCGTGATTGCCGGGCAGATTGTTGCGGTGCAGATGGGCATGGCCTTCGCCTCGATGGTTGACCCCGCCAACGGGGTCAACGTCACGGTAATCAGCCAGTTCATGACCATGTTGGTGAGCGTGCTGTTCCTGTTGATGAACGGGCACCTGGTGGTGTTTGAGGTGCTGACCGAGAGCTTTACCACCTTGCCGGTGGGGAGTGCGCTGGTGGTCAATCACTTCTGGGAGCTGGCCGGGCGCATGGGTTGGGTGTTCGGTGCTGGGCTTTTGTTGATCCTGCCGGTAATCGCTGCGCTGCTGGTTGTGAACATCGCCTTTGGCGTGATGACCCGTGCGGCACCGCAGTTGAATATCTTCTCGATCGGTTTCCCGTTGACCCTGGTCATGGGCATGGCCATTTTCTGGGTCGGCCTGGCCGATATCCTCTCCCACTACCAGGCATTGGCCAGCGAAGCGCTGCAATGGCTGCGTGAATTGGCAAGGGCGCGCTGACCATGGCGGAAAGCGAGAGCGGTCAGGACAAGACAGAAGAGCCCACCGAGAAGCGCAAGCGCACTGCCCGCGAGAAGGGAGAGATCGCGCGCTCCAAAGAGTTGAACACCGTGGCGGTGACGTTGGCCGGCGCGGGTGGCTTGCTGGTGTTTGGTGGGCATCTGGCCGAGACCTTGCTTGCCATGATGCGCATGAATTTCAGCCTGACCCGCGACATCATCGTCGACGAGCGCGCCATGGGGGCCTTTCTTCTGGCTTCGGGCAAGATGGCCATCTGGGCGGTACAGCCGATACTGATCCTGTTGTTCGTGATCGCCTTTGTCGCACCCATCGCCCTGGGCGGTTTCCTGTTTTCCGGCAGCCTGTTGCAGCCGAAATTCAGCCGCATGAACCCGTTGTCGGGGATCAAGCGCATGTTCTCGATGAATGCCCTGACCGAGTTGTTGAAGGCGCTCGCCAAGTTTTTCGTGATTCTGGTAGTGGCGATAGTGGTGCTGGTCAACGACCGCCAGGCGTTGCTCTCCATTGCCAACGAGCCTTTGGATCAAGCGATCATACACAGTGTTCAGGTGGTTGGCTGGAGTGCGCTGTGGATGGCGGCAGGGTTGTTGCTGATTGCGGCGGCGGATGTACCATTCCAGCTGTGGCAGGCACACAACAAGCTGAAGATGACCAAGCAGGAGGTGCGAGACGAGTACAAGGACTCCGAAGGCAAACCCGAGGTCAAACAGCGTATTCGCCAGCTGCAGCGCGAGGCTTCGCAGCGGCGCATGATGGCGGCGGTGCCTGATGCAGACGTGATCATCACCAACCCGACGCATTATGCGGTGGCCTTGCAATACGACCCGGAGAAGGGTGGGGTGGCGCCTCTGTTGCTGGCCAAGGGCACCGACTTCATTGCCTTGAAGATCCGCGAGATTGGCGTGGAGCACAAGGTCCAGATTCTCGAGTCGCCAGCGCTGGCGCGGGCGATCTATTACTCCACCGAAATTGAGCAGGAAATCCCTGCTGGCCTGTACCTGGCGGTGGCCCAGGTGTTGGCGTATGTGTTCCAGATTCGCCAATACCGATCCGGCAAAGGCAAGCGCCCAGAGCCGCTGAAAGACGACCTGCCGATCCCGCCGGACCTGCGCCGCGACAGTTGACCTTGTATCACGGCTTCTGGCCCTTTCGCGGGTGCGCCGGCTCCCACACGGTGGTGGACACCTGTCGGTGGTTGGGCGCAGGCCGTCGTGTAGGAGCGGGTTCACCCGCGAAAGGGCCGGGCCTGCTGGCCAATTTCCACCCGCCGTCCACCGTTGCCGCCGCTACCGTATTCGGGGGTAAACCCGCTCCTACCACGGTGGTGGACACCTGTCGGTGGTTGGGCGCAGGCCGTCGTGTAGGAGCGGGTTCACCCGCGAAAGGGCCGGGCCTGCTGGCCAATTTCCACCGGCCGTCCACCGTTGCCGCCGCTACCGTATTCGCGGGTGAACCCGCTCCTACACCTGATCGGGAGTGGATACAGCTCGGTGTTTGGGCACAGGCCGTCGTAGGAGCGGGTTCACCCGCGAAAGGGCCGGTACCAGCAACATAAACCCCACGCCGAGCAAAGTTGGAAGGCTTCTTGCAAAGCCACGCCCAGGCGCCCCCTGGGCGTCAAAGTTTTGCATCAAGAGGACTCGCGGTGGATCGCACTCAGTTAATCAGCAACGCCCGCAACAACCTGGTCGGGCTCGGCCGGGGCAACCTGGGTGTGCCGCTGTTGCTGCTGGTGATGTTGGCAATGATGATGTTGCCGATACCGCCTTTCCTGCTCGACGTGTTCTTCACGTTCAACATCGCCCTGTCGATCGTGGTGCTGCTGGTCTGTGTATACGCCCTGCGCCCGCTCGACTTTGCCGCGTTCCCCACCATCCTGCTGGTGGCCACGTTGTTGCGCCTGGCCCTGAACGTGGCGTCCACCCGTGTGGTCATGCTGCATGGCCAGGAGGGCCATGGCGCTGCCGGTAAAGTGATCCAGGCCTTCGGTGAGGTGGTGATCGGCGGTAACTATGTGGTCGGTGCCGTGGTGTTCGCCATCCTCATGATCATCAACTTCGTGGTGGTGACCAAGGGTGCCGGGCGTATCTCGGAAGTGAGTGCGCGTTTCACCCTCGACGCCATGCCTGGCAAGCAGATGGCCATCGACGCCGACCTCAATGCCGGCCTGATCGACCAGGCCCAGGCCAAGCACCGCCGTGCCGAGGTGGCGCAGGAGGCCGAGTTCTACGGTTCGATGGACGGTGCCAGCAAGTTCGTGCGCGGCGACGCCATCGCCGGCTTGCTGATCCTGTTCATCAACCTGATCGGTGGCATGCTCATCGGCATGCTGCAGCACAATATGTCGTTCAGCGAGGCCGGCAAGGTCTATGCCCTGCTGACCATTGGTGACGGTTTGGTGGCGCAATTGCCATCACTGCTGCTGTCCACCGCCGCCGCGATCATGGTCACCCGTGCTTCAGGCTCTGAAGACATGGGCAAGTTGATCAACCGGCAGATGTTCGATTCGCCCAAGGCGCTGGCGGTGTCGGCGGGGCTGATGATTGTCATGGGCCTGGTGCCGGGCATGCCGCACATTGCCTTCCTCAGCCTCGGCCTGATGGCGGCCGGCGGCGCCTACCTGGTGTGGAAGAAGCAGCAACAGGCCAAGGTCAAAGCCCAGCAAGAGGCGCAGCGTCAGCAGGACCTGCTGCCCTCGCCACAGCGCGCGCTGGAAACCAAGGAGCTGGGTTGGGACGACGTCACCCCCATCGACATGATCGGCCTGGAGGTCGGCTATCGGCTGATCCCGCTGGTCGATCGCAACCAAGGCGGCCAGTTGCTGGCGCGGATCAAGGGCGTGCGCAAGAAGCTGTCGCAGGACCTGGGCTTCCTGATGCCCACCGTGCACATTCGTGACAACCTCGACCTGCAGCCCAGCGCCTATCGCCTGACCCTGATGGGGGTGATTCTGGCCGAGGCGGAGATCTACCCGGACCGCGAACTGGCGATCAACCCTGGGCAGGTGTTTGGCACCCTCAACGGTATTGCCGCGCGCGACCCGGCGTTTGGCCTGGAAGCGGTGTGGATCGACGTCGGCCAGCGCTCGCAGGCGCAGTCGCTGGGTTACACCGTGGTCGATGCCAGCACCGTGGTGGCCACCCACCTCAACCAGATCCTGCAGAAACATTGCCACGAGCTGATCGGCCACGAAGAGGTTCAGCAACTGCTGCAGGTGCTTGCCAAGGCATCGCCTAAACTTGCAGAAGAGCTGGTGCCGGGTGTCATTTCCTTGTCGGGGCTGCTCAAGGTGCTGCAAGCCCTGTTGTCGGAACAGGTGCCAGTGCGCGATATTCGCAGTATTGCCGAGGCTATCGCGAACAACGCCGGCAAGAGTCAAGATACCGCCGCACTGGTGGCGGTGGTGCGCGTCGGATTGTGTCGCGCCATCGTGCAAAGCATTGTCGGCGTTGAGTCGGAGCTGCCAGTGATTACCCTGGAGCCAAGGTTGGAACAGATTTTGCTGAATAGTCTGCAAAGGGCCCGGGCAGGGTCAGGAAGATGGTGTTCTTCTGGAGCCTAGCATGGCCGAGAAGCTGCAACGTTCGCTGATCGAGGCGGCCCAGCGCCAGGAAATGCAGGGTCAGCCGGCCATCCTGCTGGTCGCCGGCCCGATCCGCGCCATGTTGTCGCGTTTCGGTCGCCTGGCTGTACCGAATTTGCATGTTCTGGCGTATCAGGAAATACCGGACAACAAGCAAGTCACCATCGTTGCCACCGTGGGCCCTAACGGCTGAGGTAGGGGATAATGCAAGTTAAGCGATTTTTCGCCGCCGATATGCGTCAGGCCATGAAACTGGTCCGTGACGAGCTGGGCGCCGATGCCGCAATCATTGGCAACCGCCGCATTGCCGGTGGTGTCGAGCTGACGGCCGCGCTGGACTACAAGCTGTCCGCCCTGGCCCCGCGTGTGCCCAACGCCGAGCTGGAAGAAGAGCTGCGCAAGACCCACACGCGCATTGCCACTGCCCAGGCCGAGCTGGACCAGCGTCAGGACAGCAGCGACAACAACCGCCAATTGTTCGCCGGGCAATCTTTGACCGCTGCCGAACCGTTGATCGAGCCGCACGTCGATGCCCCTGAGGCCGCTGCCGTACCGGCTGCTGCGCCGGTTGACCCACGTCTGTTCGATGCCATGCGCTCGGAGCTGTCGGGCCTGCGCGAGCTGCTGGAAGTGCAACTCGGTTCGCTGGCCTGGAATCAGCTGCAGGGCAGCAAGCCGCAGCAGGCCAACCTTTGGCGCCGCCTGCAGCGCATCGGCCTGTCCGGGCCGATCGCCCGCGAGCTGCTGGACCTGACCGCCGAGATCGAGGAACCGCGCCAGGCCTGGCGCATGCTGCTGGCTCACTTGGCACGGATGATCGAAGTGCCTGAAATCGAGCCGATCGAAGAGGGCGGGGTGATCGCCATGGTCGGCCCGGCGGGCATGGGCAAGACCACCACCCTGGCCAAGCTGGCCGCGCGCTACGTGCTCAAGTACGGCGCGCAGAACCTGGCGCTGGTGAGCATGGACAGCTTCCGTATCGGCGCCCAGGAGCAGCTCAAGACCCTGGGCCGCATCCTCAACGTGCCGGTGACTTACGTCGACCCGGGCCAGTCGCTGGCAGCAGCGCTGGAGCCACTGCTGCGCAAGCGCGTGGTGCTGATCGATACTGCCGGCCTGCAGGCCAGCGACCCTGCGCTGCGCATGCAACTGGAAACCTTGGCCGGGCGTGGCATTGCCGCGAAGAACTACCTGGTGCTGGCCACCACCAGCCAGAAGCAGGTGCTGACCGCCGCCTACCACAGCTACAAGCGCTGTGGCCTGGCCGGCTGCATCCTGACCAAACTCGATGAAACGGCAAGCCTTGGCGATGTGTTGAGCCTTGCCATCAGTCATGAACTGCCAGTGGCCTATCTTACCGATGGCCCACGCATTCCTGACGACCTGCACCTGCCGCGGGGCCACCAGTTGGTCACGCGGGCGGTGAATGTGCAGCAGCAGGACGAGCCCAGCGAAGAGGCCATGGCCGACATGTTCGCTGATCTCTATCACAACCCACGGCGAGCGGGTTGACCATGAAGCGTGTGCAAAGTCGCTATGCCAAGGGGCACGCAGAATTGCCCTACGTGTGGCCTGAGTCCCAGCGAGACAAGGTAAAGAACAGACATGGGTAGCATGCATCCCGTACAGGTGATCGCCGTGACCGGTGGCAAAGGTGGCGTCGGCAAGACTAACGTTTCAGTGAACTTGTCCCTGGCGCTGGCCGAGCTTGGCCGCAGGGTCATGCTGCTGGACGCCGACCTGGGCCTGGCCAATGTCGACGTGTTGCTGGGCCTTACCCCCAAACGTACCCTCGCCGATGTGATTGAAGGGCGTTGCGAGCTGCGTGACGTGATGCTGCAGGGCCCCGGCGGTGTGCGTATCGTACCGGCAGCCTCGGGCACCCAGAGCATGGTGCATCTGGCCCCGGCCCAGCATGCCGGGCTGATCCAGGCGTTCAGCGAGATCGGCGACAACCTCGATGTGTTGGTGATCGATACCGCTGCGGGTATCGGTGACTCGGTGGTCAGCTTCGTTCGCGCCGCCCAGGAAGTGCTGCTGGTGGTGTGTGATGAACCTACCTCGATTACCGACGCCTACGCGTTGATCAAGCTGCTCAATCGCGACTATGGCATGAACCGTTTCCGTGTGTTGGCCAACATGGCGCAGAGCCCGCAGGAAGGGCGCAACCTGTTTGCCAAGCTGACCAAGGTCACCGACCGCTTCCTTGACGTTGCCCTGCAGTACGTGGGTGCCGTGCCGTACGACGAGTGCGTGCGCAAGGCGGTGCAGAAGCAGCGTGCCGTCTACGAAGCCTTCCCTCGCTCCAAGTGTGCGCTGGCCTTCAAGGCGATTGCCCAGAAGGTCGACAGCTGGCCGCTGCCGGCCAATCCGCGCGGCCATCTGGAGTTCTTTGTCGAGCGCTTGGTGCAACCCACCAGCGCGGGACCCGTACTATGAACGCCAGCGGCTTCAAGATGTACAGCCGGGCGGCGAAGGACGCCCAGTACGAGCTGATCGAACGCTACGCCCCGCTGGTCAAGCGCATCGCCTACCACCTGTTGGCGCGCTTGCCGGCCAACGTGCAGGTCGAGGACCTGATCCAGGCCGGCATGATCGGCCTGCTGGAAGTGGCCAACAAATACGACGCCAGCAAGGGCGCCAGCTTTGAGACCTACGCCGGCATCCGCATCCGCGGGGCCATGCTGGACGAAGTGCGCAAAGGCGATTGGGCACCGCGTTCGGTACACCGCAACACCCGTATGGTCAGTGATGCCATGCGTGCAGTTGAGGCCAGAACAGGCCGTGACGCTAAAGATCATGAAGTTGCTGCCGAACTCCAATTGAGTCTCGATGATTACTACGGGATCTTGAACGATACCCTGGGCAGCCGCCTGTTCAGCTTCGACGACCTGTTGCAGGACGGCGAGCACGAAGGGCTGCATGAGGATGGCGCCAGTGGCCAGGTCGAACCTGCGCGCGGCCTGGAGGAGGAGCGCTTCCAGGCTGCCCTGACCGAGGCTATTGCCAACCTGCCGGAGCGTGAGCGCCTGGTGCTGGCGCTGTACTACGACGAAGAGCTGAACCTCAAGGAAATCGGTGAGGTGCTGGGTGTCAGCGAGTCGCGGGTCAGCCAGTTGCACAGCCAATGTGCCGCGCGCCTGCGCAGCCGCCTGGGGGAATGGCGGGCGCGTTGAGCCCACTGTCGTTGCAGTCGTTTTCCACGTTGTACCGAATTGAATGAGTGCGTGCTCGGTAGGCCGAGCGCGTTTGAGACTGCTTGGAGGTCTAATTGGACAAGAACATGAAAATCCTCATCGTTGACGACTTTTCGACGATGCGGCGGATCATCAAGAACCTGTTGCGTGACCTGGGTTTCACCAACACCGACGAAGCCGATGACGGCACCACGGCGTTGCCGATGCTGGAAAACGGTCACTACGACTTCCTGGTGACCGACTGGAACATGCCGGGCATGTCCGGCATCGACCTGCTGCGTAAAGTGCGTGCCAGCGACAAGCTGAAAAGCATGCCGGTCTTGATGGTGACCGCTGAAGCCAAGCGCGACCAGATCATTGAAGCGGCACAGGCCGGCGTCAATGGTTACGTGGTCAAGCCGTTCACCGCTCAGGTGCTCAAAGAGAAGATCGAGAAGATCTTCGAACGCGTCAACGGCTGAGTCACGTCAGGGGGGCGCGTCATGGATTCATCACAAACGTCTTTGGGCGAGTTCGAGTCGACCCTGAAGAAGCATGCCCAGGAGTTGGTCGAAAGCCTGGAGCGGGGCCGTTTCGGCGAGGCGGTGCAGTTGATTCACGAACTGAACCAGACCCGCGACCGCGGCCTGTACCAGGAAGTCGGCAAGCTGACTCGCGAGCTGCACAGTGCCATCGTCAGTTTCCAGATCGACCCCACCATGCCGCAGGCAGAAGAGGTGTCGCAAATTACCGACGCCACCGAGCGCCTGTCGTATGTGGTCAAGCTGACCGAGGGCGCGGCCAACCGCACCATGGACCTGGTCGAGGAAAGCACACCGGTGCTCAATGAGCTGGCCAGCGAGGCCAAGGCCCTGAGCACCGACTGGCAGCGCTTTATGCGCCGCGAAGTGGCTGCGCCGGAATTCCGTGATCTGGTCAAGCGAGTCGACAGTTTCCTGACGCACAGCGCCGAGGGTAACCGCAAGGTTTCCGGGCACCTCAATGACATTTTGCTGGCCCAGGACTATCAGGACCTGACCGGCCAGGTGATCAAGCGCGTCACCGCACTGGTGACCGAGGTGGAAAGCAACCTGCTCAAGCTGGTGCTGATGGCCAGCCAGGTCGACCGCTTTGCCGGTATAAAACATGACCACGATCAATTGCGTGCAGAAAAAGATCGAGAAAAACATCCGACTCGGGGTGAAGGTCCGCAGATTCATGCCGATAAGCGTGAAGACGTCGTGTCCGGTCAGGACGATGTCGATGATCTGCTGTCCAGCCTTGGTTTTTAAGGAGCACGTTTGATGAGCTTCGGCGCCGATGAAGAAATCCTCCAGGATTTCCTGGTAGAAGCCGGCGAAATTCTTGAGCAATTGTCCGAGCAACTGGTCGAGCTGGAAAGCCGACCTGACGATGCCGACCTGCTCAATGCGATCTTTCGCGGTTTCCACACTGTAAAAGGGGGCGCCGGCTTCCTCCAGCTGAACGAGCTGGTGGAGTGCTGCCATATCGCCGAGAACGTGTTCGACGTCCTGCGCAAAGGTGAGCGCCGGGTCGATGCGGAACTGATGGATGTGGTGCTCGAGGCACTGGATACGGTCAACAGCATGTTTGGCCAGGTGCGCGAGCGTGCCGAAGTGACACCGGCCACCCCCGCACTGCTGGCAGCGTTGTCGCGCCTGGCCGAACCTGGCGCAGCCGAAACTGTTGCAGCGCCTGCACCGGCGCCGGTTGCCGACGTGTCGGTTGCCGCGCCGGCCGAGGCCGAGGAGCAACACCAGGACATCACTGACAGTGAATTCGAGCAGTTGCTCGATTCGCTCGATGCGATCAAGGCGCAAGCGGCGGCCGACGAGCAGATGCAGGGCGAGACTGTCAGCGGTGCGGGTGATGAAATCACCGACGCCGAGTTCGAATCGCTGCTCGACCAGTTGCACGGCAAGGGCCAGTTCAATGCCGAGGTTGCCGCGCCGCCGGTGGCCGTCAGCAGCGAAGCGGTCAGTGATGAGATCACCGACGCCGAATTCGAATCGCTGCTCGACCAGCTGCATGGCAAGGGCACCTTCCAGGCTGGCGCCTTGCCAGCCGCCCAGGCACCAGCGCCTGCCGCACCCGACAACAGTGCCGCCAGCGATGAAATCAGCGAGCACGAGTTCGAAGCCCTGCTGGACCAGTTGCACGGCAAGGGCAAGTTCGGTGGCGATGTTGCCGCTGTTGAGGCCCCGGCTGCTGTCCAGGCGCAAGCGCCGGCTGCCGCCAAGGCCGAAAGCCCGCCAGTGACCAAGCCCGCTGCCGCGCCAGCGCCTTCGCCGGCCAGCAAACCTGCCGCGGCGCCTCGCGCGCCGGCCCCGGCTGCTGAAAAGCATGCCGCCAGCGAAGCGGAAACCACGGTACGCGTCGATACCGCGCGCCTGGACGAGATCATGAACATGGTCGGCGAACTGGTGCTGGTGCGTAACCGTCTGGTGCGCCTGGGCCTGAACAGCGGCGACGAGGCCATGTCCAAGGCCGTGTCCAACCTTGACGTGGTCACCGCCGACCTGCAGACCGCGGTGATGAAAACCCGTATGCAGCCGATCAAGAAAGTCTTCGGCCGCTTCCCGCGCCTGGTCCGCGACCTGGCGCGCCAGTTGAAGAAAGAGATCAATCTGGAGCTGGTCGGCGAAGAGACCGACCTTGACAAGAACCTCGTAGAAGCCTTGGCCGACCCGCTGGTGCACTTGGTGCGCAATGCGGTCGACCACGGTATCGAGATGCCCGAGGAGCGTGAAACGTCTGGCAAGGCACGTACCGGCCGCGTAGTGCTGTCGGCCGAACAGGAAGGCGACCACATCCTGCTGTCGATCTCGGACGACGGCAAGGGCATGGACCCGAACATCCTGCGCGCCAAGGCCGTGGAAAAGGGCCTGATGGACAAGGACGCCGCCGAGCGCCTGAGCGAGTCGGACTGCTACAACCTGATCTTCGCCCCTGGCTTCTCGACCAAGACCGAGATTTCCGATGTGTCCGGGCGTGGCGTGGGCATGGACGTGGTGAAAACCAAGATCTCCCAGCTCAACGGCTCGATCAACATTTTCTCGGCCAAGGGCCAAGGCTCCAAGATCGTCATCAAGGTGCCGCTGACCCTGGCGATCATGCCCACCCTGATGGTGATGTTGGGCAACCAGGCGTTTGCCTTCCCGCTGGTCAACGTCAACGAGATCTTCCACCTCGACCTGTCGCGCACCAACGTGGTCGACGGCCAGGAAGTGGTGATCGTGCGCGACAAGGCGCTGCCGCTGTTCTACCTCAAGCGCTGGCTGGTCCAGGGCCAGGTGCACGAAGAGCAGCACGAAGGCCACGTGGTGATTCTGTCGGTCGGCACCCAGCGCATCGGTTTTGTCGTTGACCAACTGGTGGGCCAGGAAGAAGTGGTCATCAAGCCGCTGGGCAAGATGCTGCAAGGCACCCCGGGCATGTCCGGGGCCACCATTACCGGCGACGGTCGCATCGCGTTGATTCTCGACGTCCCGAGCATGCTCAAGCGTTACGCCGCGCGGCGTATTTGATTTCGGTGGCGCGCCCTGGCGGGTTGCGCCGCCTAATGGAGTGTTTATGGCAGTCAAGGTCCTGGTGGTGGATGATTCTGGTTTCTTCCGCCGCCGTGTCTCGGAAATCCTCTCGGCGGATCCAACGATCCAGGTAGTGGGTACCGCGACCAACGGCAAGGAAGCAATCGACCAGGCGCTGGCGCTCAAGCCCGATGTGATCACCATGGACTACGAAATGCCCATGATGGATGGCATTACCGCCGTGCGGCACATCATGCAGCGCTGCCCGACGCCCGTGTTGATGTTCTCGTCGCTGACCCATGAAGGCGCCCGCGTCACCCTCGACGCGCTGGATGCCGGCGCAGTGGACTACCTGCCGAAAAACTTCGAGGACATCTCGCGCAACCCTGACAAGGTCAAGCAGTTGCTGTGCGAGAAGGTGCACACCATTTCGCGCAGCAACCGCCGGATCGGCAGCTATGCCAGAACGGCGCCGGTCGCCGCGCCAGCGCCGGCCAGCACCTTCGCCAGCCAGGCGCAGACGCGCCCGGCAGCGCCTGCCCGTGCAGCGGCCCCGACACCGGCGGCCTCGCAGTCGCCGGCACCCAAGCGCAAACCCTACAAACTGGTGGCCATCGGTACCTCCACGGGGGGGCCGGTGGCGCTGCAGCGGGTACTGACCCAGCTGCCGGCCAATTTCCCGGCGCCGATCGTGTTGATCCAGCACATGCCGGCGGCCTTCACCAAAGCGTTTGCCGAACGCCTGGACAAGCTGTGCCGCATCAGCGTCAAGGAAGCCGAAGACGGCGACATGCTGCGCCCAGGCCTGGCCCTGCTGGCCCCCGGTGGCAAGCAGATGATGATCGATGGCCGTGGCACGGTGAAGATCCTGCCCGGCGACGAGCGCCTGAACTACAAACCGTGCGTGGACATCACCTTCGGTTCGGCGGCCAAGTCGTACGGTGACAAGGTGTTGTCGGTGGTGCTCACCGGCATGGGCGCCGATGGCCGCGAGGGCGCGCGCCTGCTCAAGCAGGGGGGCAGCACGGTGTGGGCCCAGGATGAAGCCAGCTGCGTGATTTATGGCATGCCCATGGCCATCGTCAAGGCGAACCTGGCGGATGCCGTGTACAGCCTGGACGAAATCGGCAAGCACCTGGTGGAGGCGTGCGTCTGATGGATGTCCTCAGCCTGATCGGTTTGATTCTGGCTTTCGTTGCCATCGTCGGTGGCAACTTCCTTGAAGGCGGTCATGTCGGTGCTCTGGTCAATGGCCCGGCGGCTCTGATCGTGCTGGGAGGCACCCTGGCGGCGGCGTTGTTGCAGTCGCCGCTGTCGTCGTTCAAGCGTGCCTTGCAGATTTTGCGTTGGATCCTGTTTCCACCGCGGGTCGATCTGGCGGGCGGCATCGACCGTGTGGTGAACTGGAGCCTGACCGCTCGCAAAGAAGGCCTGCTGGGCCTGGAAGGGGTAGCGGACAGCGAGCCCGACCCCTATGCGCGCAAGGGCCTGCAACTGCTGGTGGACGGCGCCGAGCCGGAAGCAATCCGCAGCATCCTTGAGGTCGACTTCCTTACCCAGGAAGGCCGTGACATCCAGGCAGCCAAGGTATTCGAAAGCATGGGCGGCTATGCGCCGACCATCGGCATCATCGGGGCGGTCATGGGCCTTATCCATGTGATGGGCAATCTGGCCGACCCGTCGCAACTGGGCAATGGCATTGCCGTGGCCTTTGTCGCCACCATTTACGGTGTGGCCAGTGCCAACCTTGTGCTATTGCCGGTCGCCAGCAAGCTCAAGGCCATCGTCATGCGCCAGTCGCGCTACCGTGAAATGCTGCTCGAAGGCCTGCTGTCGATTGCCGAAGGTGAAAACCCGCGCTCGATCGAGCTGAAGCTGCAAGGCTTCATGGAGTAACCCATGCGTCGCCGTCGTCATACCGAGGAACACGAAAACCACGAGCGCTGGCTGGTGTCGTACGCCGACTTCATCACGTTGCTGTTCGCCTTCTTCGTGGTGATGTATTCCATTTCCTCGATCAACGAGGGTAAGTACAAGGTTATTTCCCAGGCTTTGCTCGGGGTATTCAACGACCCCGAGCGCAGTATGAAGCCGATCCCGATTGGCGATGAGCAGCCGCTGAGCGTGCGCCCGGCCGAACCGCTGGTCAAAGACAGCGAGCAGACCGAAGCGGGCCTGGCGGCGACCAATGTCGACCCGTTGAAAACCATCAGCGATGACGTGCGCGATGCCTTCGGCGATCTGATCAACAGCGACCAGATGACCGTGCGCGGCAACGAGCTGTGGATCGAGATCGAGCTCAACTCGTCGCTGCTGTTTGGCAGTGGTGACGCGATGCCCAGTGACAAGGCGTTTGCGATCATCGAGAAGGTGGCCAACATCCTCAAGCCGTTTGCCAACCCGGTGCACGTCGAAGGCTTCACCGACAACCTGCCGATCCGCACCGCGCAGTACCCCACCAACTGGGAGTTGTCCTCGGCGCGCGCGGCCAGCATCGTGCGGCTGCTGGCCATGGAGGGCGTCAACCCGGCGCGCATGGCTTCGGTGGGCTATGGCGAGTACCAGCCGGTGGCCAGCAACGATACCGCCGAAGGGCGCGCACGCAACCGCCGGGTGGTACTGGTGATTTCCCGTAACCTGGAAGTGCGCCGCAGCCTGACAGGCTCGGGCAGCGCCAATGCCACACCGGATGCCGCATTGCGCCGCGCTGGCACACAAAGTGCACCGGCAATACAAGCAACGGTGGCGAGGCCGTGATACGTCAATTCCCCGTCGCCGCTGTCCCCTGCGGGCGCGGGTTTACCCGCGAGCCGGGCGACGCGGTGTATGGCACCGGTTGCACCGGTGTTCGCGGGTAAACCCGCTCCTACATTGATTGCGCGAGCTTTCGAATTTTGAGCAAGGCAGTGTCCCTGCCAAATCAATAGATAGAGTTTGCTTGATGAGAGTCTGGGCAGTAGCCAATCAAAAAGGTGGTGTCGGCAAGACCACCACTACCATTGCCCTGGCCGGCCTGCTGGCCGAGGCCGGCAAGCGCGTGGTTGTCGTCGACCTCGACCCGCACGGCTCGATGACCAGCTACTTCGGGCACAACCCGGACGCCCTGGAGCACAGCTGCTACGACCTGTTCCTGCACAAGGGCACGGTGCCCGAAGGCTTGCCCGGGCAACTGCTGCTGCCCACCAGCGATGAGCGCATCTCGCTGCTGCCGTCGAGTACCGCGCTGGCGGTGTTGGAGCGCCAGTCGCCAGGGCAGAATGGCCTGGGCCTGGTAATCGCCAAGAGTCTGGCGCAGCTGTGGCAGGATTTCGACTATGCCCTGATCGACAGCCCACCCTTGCTGGGTGTGCTGATGGTCAATGCCCTTGCAGCCAGCCAGCAGCTGGTGATCCCGGTGCAAACCGAATTCCTTGCGGTGAAGGGCCTGGAACGCATGGTCGGCACCCTGGCCATGGTCAACCGTTCGCGCAAGCAGGCGCTGCCGTACCAGATCGTGCCGACCCTGTTCGACCGTCGTACCCAGGCGTCGCTGGGCACCCTCAAGCTGCTGCGTGACACCTACGGGCAGCATGTGTGGCAGGGCTACATCCCGGTGGATACGCGCCTGCGCGATGCCAGTCGCAAGGGCGTCACGCCTTCGCAATTCGACAGCAAGAGCCGCGGGTTGATCGCCTACAGGGCGCTGCTCAAGCACCTGCTCACCTACAAGAACGCAGGGCAGGTGGCCTGATGACTCAAACCCGGCAAACCAGCACCCGGCCCCAGATGGCCCTGCAATCGTACCTGGACGGCCTGCTGCAGGAGGCCACCGAGGCCGAAGACCTGAGCGAGCAGCCGGCAGTGGCGGATGAGTTCGCCGAGGCGGTGCGCGAGGAGCAGGCACGCGATGCCCGGCAGCCAGCCCGGCCTGAGCCCGCCGAAGCCGCCGCCGCCAGCTTTGCCCCGCGGCCGTTCGCCGAACCCCGTCTGGCGGTACTGCCCAGCGTGATGCCGGTGGAAGCCCCGGTGGTGACGGTGGTCGAGCAGGAGGTCGTGGCCGAAGCCAGCATCCCGGTACTGGTCGAAGAACAAACCGTGGAACCGGCTGTGCCGCTGGTCGATGTGCATCTGCCGGCACCCAACCTGCCCGTACCCCCGGCCACTGTCGATGGTCGTCCGGTGTGGGCGGCCGAGCCGTTCGAATGCCTGCTGTTCGACGTTGCCGGCCTGACCCTGGCGGTGCCGTTGGTGTGCCTGGGCTCGATCTACACCCTGGCTGGCCAGGAGCTGACGCCACTGTTCGGCCAGCCCGACTGGTTCCTCGGCATCCTGACCTGCCAGGCCGGCAACCTGAAGGTGCTGGACACTGCGCGTTGGGTAATGCCCGACCGCTACCGCGATGATTTTCGCCAGGGCCTGCAATACGTGATTTCGGTACAGGGCTACGAATGGGGGCTGGCGGTGCATCAGGTCAGCCGCTCGCTGCGCCTGGACCCGTCGGAGATCAAGTGGCGCAGCCAGCGTGGCCAGCGCCCGTGGCTGGCCGGCACCGTAATCGAACACATGTGCGCACTGCTCGACGTCGCCGCACTGGCCGAGCTGATCGCCAGCGGTGCGGTCAAGCAAATGCACGCCAAACAGAAATGACACAGAACATACCGCCAACGGCGGATTTTGAGGGTAGGGGAATGAAAAAGTCGTCTGCACAAGGTTCCGAAGATCCGATCCTGCAGTGGGTTACCTTCCGTCTGGACAACGAGTCCTACGGCATCAATGTGATGCAGGTGCAGGAAGTCCTGCGCTACACCGAGATTGCCCCGGTGCCGGGTGCGCCGAGCTACGTGCTGGGCATCATCAACTTGCGCGGTAACGTGGTGACGGTGATCGACACGCGTCAGCGTTTTGGCCTGATGCCGACCGAAGTGACCGACAACACCCGTATCGTCATCATCGAAGCCGACAAGCAAGTGGTCGGCATTCTGGTCGACAGCGTGGCCGAAGTGGTTTACCTGCGCCAGTCCGAAATCGAGACCGCGCCGAACGTTGGTAACGAAGAGTCGGCCAAGTTCATTCAGGGCGTGTGCAACAAGAATGGCGAACTGCTGATCCTGGTCGAACTGGACAAGATGATGACCGAGGAAGAGTGGTCCGAGCTGGAGAACATCTGAGTTGATCCTAGAGGTTGCTGTCATCTTCCTGGCGCTGGCCTGGGCGCTGAGCCTGTGGTTTTTCCTCAACTACAGCAAGCGCCAGCGCGAGCTGGCTGCGCAGCAGGCCGAGGGCGATGCGCTGCGTGACCAGCGCATCAAGGACTTGGCCAAGCGTCTGGATGACTACCAGAACGGCACTGTGCGCATGGGTGAGGCCATCCATGAGCTGCGTGCGACGGTGGCTACCCTGCCAGACCGGCTGGAGCGCCTCGAGCAGCGCGACCCCAGCAACGTTACTTTTAGCCAGGCGGCCAAGCTGGTGGGGATGGGGGCGAGTGTCGATGAGTTGACCCAGAGCTGCGGCCTGACCCAGGCCGAGGCGGAGTTGATGAGCAAGGTGCACCGGGCTCCTTGACGGGGGCTGACAGGTAGCCTCGTTAGCAGGCTCGTCACCTGGGACATCGAGCGGCGCCCATGCGTCGCTCGATCTGAAGGGCGCCGCCAGGCCCGTTCAGTTCCCCATGCATTTCAGTTGCGAACCCAGGAGTGATTGCCGCCGACGCCGGCAAAACGGTTCAGGGGCAGCAATTGCTTCAGGGCAGCATTGGCCTGTGAGGCGTCGATGAATGGGTAGGTGTTGACGCGTGGCATGATGTGCAAGTTGATGATCTGGCGCAGGGTCCGCAGCCCGGGTAGATGGCGATCGACCATCTCGGTGAGCAGCGCCGGGCCGGTGAGGTAGCTGAGCTTGTTGGCATAGCGGTAGAAATTGCCAGGGTCCTGTTCCAGGCTCGGTCGGCTGTCGTAAAAGTTTGCATGGGTCTGGTAGCGTGCGAGCATTTCATCCGAGATCGCATCCAGCACCGGGTTGCCTGGGTGGCTACCTATGAGGCTGGTGTTGTACAGGCAATTCATGCTCATTTTTTCGTTGCACATCGGCGGTGGCAGCAGCAGCCCATCGGGCGGGGTGTGCAGCTCGACCTGGTCGATCGTTTCGCCCTTGCCGTCCGGCAGCAGGAAATCGTCTACGTCCATGTACAGCCCACCCTCATGGTGCAGCATTCGGTAGCGCAGCACATCCGTCGCCGACGCGTAATTGGTGGCGATGCCACCGTTGCCATCCAGTGCTGCATCGTACTGTGCGTAATAGCGGCTCTGGCGGAAGGCCCGGAAGAAACCTTGCTCTTCAAGCGGCAATACCTGAAGCCCTGGCGCCCGGGCTGCCAATAGCCTTGCGTTCTGTTCGTAGGCGGTAGGCGAAGCCTTCGACAGAAACAGGCGCATGCTGTATTCACTGTCGCTCAGGCGCGCTGCGTTGGCGGCAAGGTTGGCCAGCAATGGCTCGCCAAGGACGTTGTTGCCGACCCAGAGGCTGGATATGAGTTTTGGGATAGGTGCGCTGTCCGGCGCCCGTGTCGGTATTTGCACCGGCAGGGGCAGGTCGACACCCAAGGCGCGCAAAGTGCGCGTGCGCATGGCGTCGGTTACCGGCCGAGGCATGTCGAGCGCCACCAGGTCACGGCTGCCGGGGACTGCCACGTAGGCTTGCGGATCGACCTCGTTGACGTCGTCCTTGAGGATGAACGCATTCCGCTCCATGTCATAGACCACCCGCGCGTTGTAGGTTTCGATGCTGCATTCCAGGTCGTCCAGTTCGCCATCGTAGTGGGGCAACCGTATCACCGCGCCGGCAACCTCCGGGTCGCCGTCATCAAGGGGTGCAATGGGCTCGTGGTTGTGGAAGTACTCCGCGCCTTCTGGCTCTGGAAGCCGCGGTGGGCTGGTCGGGCTCAACGGATAGCCGAGCTGCCCGTTGACCTCGCGCGGCATGACAAAACCATCGCTTTTGAACTCGAACAGGGCCTTGATGCCTGCTGTGCCCTCCGTTGCCAGCGGTACGGCGTTGAACAGCCCCCAGGCGATGTCGCCCACCCCATCCTGTTTGGCTTTCAGGCTGTGGCCGTTGATCACCTGATCCAGGCCCAGGCCCAACTGGGCAATGCCACCGAGCGCCAGAAGGGGCGCCAGCCCCGGCACCACCAGGCACAGTGGCGCTAGCAGGTTGAGCGTATTGGTGAGGTAGCCTCGCCATTTGGCTTTGGTAACCTGGCTATCGGTTGTGATGACAAAATCGGCATCGTCGTAGCTGCGCTGGCGCTGGCGCTCGGTCAGGGCTGCGAACATATCCCCGGTCAGTTTGGGGTTGTATTTGCCAGGTTTGTAGTTCACGTAGGTTCTGGGGGGCCAGACGCCATCATCGTTGAAATAACCATGTTCAGGGGGCAGCCGGTGCCGGTCCGGATAGTCGCCAAGGCCCTCGAGCGCGGTGTCCAGGCCACTGAAATCGAGGCCCTGGGGGCGGTCGGCGAGCCTGAAGTGTTGCTTTAGCGCTTCGCGTCGGGCGGGGTCCTTGCACTGATCGCCCACCCAGTCCTTGAGCAGGTTCTCGCTTGCGAATTCGAGCAAGGGCGAGCTGTTACCTGGCATGTACAGCAGGGTCAGATCGCTGTGCGGGGCATTGATGTACAGCAGGTCTGTGGCCGCATAGCCATAGATGCTCAGCGTGCTGACCCGTATCTTGAAGCGCTGCGGCATCATGCCGGCGGCTTGCCATGCCAGCTCCCTGGCGGCATCACTCAGGCGCCCCTGGCTGACCTGGGCGTTGCAGGCGGCGATGAAATTGAGCTTGCTGGCCAGGCGGTGACTGTCCTGATGCTCCTGCCAGTACGTGTCGAGCATGGCTTTGAACGGCCTGTGAAAATCCAGCGCTTCTATGAAACGCTGGAAAGCTTCAGCCGGTACCTGAACGTGGGTCGAGGCATCGTAACGGGCAGGGGACGATCGCTGGAACAGGCCGTTGTACACTTCGAAGGCTGCGCCCTGATGGCCAAAGCCCAGCGCTGGCAGGCGATCGACCAGCTTCAACGGCCCTTGGGGGAAGGTGCCTGCCCAAGGGTTGGCGAACAGTGCGCCGATGAGGTTGTTATCGGACTCCCCTTGCCAGTTGCCCAGCAGCGCCTGGGTCATGCTCTGGGTCTGCTGGACCGCTGCCACATACCCTTGGTCATCCGGCCGGTAGTGCAGGGTGACCACATCGACGCGATCGGGGTCGATATGGACACCTTGCCCGGCAAGCCACTGCCGGATCAAGCGATGGGCTTCGCGGTCCGGGCGAGGGATGTTGGCCAGATGGTCTACTACGAACTGCACGCCTTGGGCGTTGATTCTGCTGTCGATCATGACGGTCACCTTGTACGTGGGAGGCCGACAAGGTTGGGCGCATGGAGGGGGAGGGGGTGGTAGATAGTTACTGGCCAGTGCCGGGCAGCAGGGGCAATGGTGGGGTGATATCGCGCTCTGCCGGGGGCGGATCATCGAAGCCGGCGGGTACCTTGCCGCGCAGTTGCCAGGCGAAGGCGATGATCTCGGCAATGGTCAGGTACAGCGCTTCGGGTATTTGATCGCCCAGCTCCAGCCGCGCCAGCAGGCGCACCAGCTCGGCGTTTTCGTAGATCGGCACTTCGTGTTCGCGGGCGAGCGCAATGATGGCCTCGGCCAGGTCCTCGTCGCCCTTGGCGGTGAGGGTCGGTGCCTGATGGCCGTCGTAGTTCAGCGCTATGGCTTGGCGTGGTGTCGTATCGTTCATGCGGTTTCGTCCACCCAGCGTTGTTCCATCCGTGTGCGTGGCCCCTGCGGCGGGATGCCCGGGTGGCACGCCAGGTCGCCGACCTCCAGGCCCCGGGCCACCAGGCGCGCGCGCAGCGCGCCAAGCTGGGCGTCGATCAACCGCGCGGTCTGCTCGCGCTCCGCCCATAGCTGCCCGCTCAGGCGGCCCTCGCTCAGTTGCGCCTGCACTTGCAGGGGGCCGAGCGGGGACAAGTCGAAGGCCAGCTCGATGCGCCACAGGGCTTGCCGAGGGTTTTGGGCTTCATGTTGGCGGTCGGCCTGTTGTTGTGGGGTTTCTTCGCGCTGCAGTTTGACTTGCAGCGGGATGAAGTCCTGGCCGTGGCGGATTGGCACTTCGGTTTGCCAGGTGGTCTGCAGGTTGCCGTTTTCCAGCGTGCCGGTTTGTTGCAGGCTGCTCATGGCGTGGCTCTGCAAACGTGAAATGGCAGCGGCAGCCAGGCGCAGCAGCTGTTGCAGGTCGCCTTCCTCTTCCAGGGCCTTGAGCAGGCGCGACGGTAATGGGAACGCGCCCGGCTGCGGCTTGGGGCTGACCCGCTCGAGCATGCCCAGTGCACTGCGCGCCAGTATCGGCATGGTCAGGGCCAGGTTGGCGGGGCTCAGAGTGGTGGCCCCTGCCGGGAGGGCAGGGGCCTGGGCCATCAGCCGCAGTAAATGTGCTTTGAGGTCGGTGTCGACGCTGGCGGTGGACCCACTCAGCAGCTTCGCTTCGAGAAAGCTGCCGCTGTTGTTCAGGGCCTGGGCCACTGCCTTGGCGTCGCCCAGTTGTCGGGCGTCCGGCAGGCCGGCCAGCAGGCGTTCGGCGCTGGCGCGCAGCTCGCCATCGACGCCTGGGTCGCGGGTGAGCTGTTGCAGGGCGTTGAGCAGGCCGGGCAGCGAGGCTTGACGGTTTTGCTGTGTCAGCAGCTGTTGGGCAATGCTGAGTTGGTCCTGCCTGCCGCTGAGCGGCACGAAGCGCAATGACTGATCACCCTGCACCAGGGCGCTGAGCAGGCTGCCAATGGCCAGCGGGCGCGGGCTGTCGATGCTCAGCGTGGCACCGGCCTGGGTGCTGTTGAGCAAGCTGACCAGCGCCCGGTACACGGCCGGTTGGCCGGGTGCCTGGGCCAGCGGCTGGTTGGTCAGGACCTTGCCTTGCAGCAAGGTGCCGACCGGCACCTTGCTGGTGTCCAGCTGGGTGAGGGTGGCGACCTGGCTGGCGCTGGCCTGTTGCAACATGATCGCCAGGCGATTGCTTTCGGTCTGGCTGACGGTGATCTGGCTGCCTTGGGGCAGCGGCTGGCTGGCGTTGGCCTGTAATTGGGTCTGCACGCCGTTGGCCTGCATCAGCCTTAGCACCAGCTGAAAGTCCTGGCCCGCCTGGCGCAACGATAAAACCTCGGCTTGCGCGGTTTCGCCGGGGGCCAGCAGCCCGGGCTGCGCCTGGATAAGGCGCAGCAGTTCGCCGGTCGTGCCCGCCTTCATGGCTTGGCTGTTGATCGCGGTTTGTGCGCCGAGACTATTGATTTCAGTCATGATTGTATACAACCTGTCGAGCCCGGCCTCTTGGCAGCGCGGCGGCGCGTGTAATAATGCCGAGCGCCCGTGGTTGCCAGTATAACGGCAGCGCGAGGGGCGACTTGAGACACAAGGGTTCTGGAGTGGTGTTGGCTGCTTCAAAGCCCTACTGAAGATAAGGCGAAACCGTGACCCTTCACCTCCAAGCCGCGGGCCTGGCCTGCGAGCGCGACTGGCGCCTGCTGTTCGAACAGCTCGATTTCGAGCTGGGTGCCGGTGACATGCTGCAGATCAGTGGCCCCAACGGCAGTGGCAAGACCAGCCTGTTGCGCCTGTTGGCCGGGCTGATGCAGCCGACGGCCGGGCAGATTCTGCTGGGTGGCAAGCCACTGGCAGAACAGCGTCATGCCCTGGCCAGCGCCCTGCTGTGGATTGGCCACGCCGCTGGCATCAAGGACTTGCTCACCGCCGAGGAGAATCTCACCTGGCTGTGCGCCCTGCACCAGCCGGCCAGCCGCGAGGCGATCTGGGCGGCGCTGGAGGCTGTCGGCCTGCGCGGTTTCGAAGACGTCCCCTGCCATACCCTGTCGGCCGGTCAGCAGCGCCGTGTGGCCCTGGCCCGGCTGCACCTGGCTTGCCCGCCGCTATGGATTCTCGACGAGCCGTTCACCGCGCTCGACAAGCAAGGCGTGGCGCAGCTTGAAGCGCACCTGGCAGCCCACTGCGAGCAGGGCGGCACGGTGGTGCTGACGACTCACCACACACTGGAACGCAAGCCCTCCGGTTACCGAGAACTGAACCTGGGGCAATGGGCTGCATGAGCGTATTCATTTTGTTACTGCGCCGCGAAGCGCGCCTGCTGTTCCGTCGCCCGGCCGAACTGGCCAACCCGTTGGTGTTCTTCGCCATTGTCGTGGCCATGTTCCCGCTGGCGGTCGGCCCGGAAAGCCAATTGTTGCAAACCTTGTCGCCGGGCCTGGTCTGGGTGGCAGCGTTGCTGGCCGTGTTGTTGTCGCTGGACGGCCTGTTCCGCAGCGATTTCGAAGACGGCTCGCTGGAGCAATGGGTGCTGTCGCCGCACCCACTGGCACTGCTGGTGCTGGCCAAGGTGCTGGCGCACTGGATCTTTTCCGGGCTGGCGCTGGTATTGTTGGCGCCACTGCTGGCACTGATGCTGGGGCTGCCAAGCCATTGCCTGCCGGTGCTGCTCGGTTCGCTGCTGCTGGGTACGCCGGTATTGAGCTTGCTGGGCGCGGTAGGTGCGGCACTGACAGTCGGCCTTAAACGCGGAGGTTTGTTACTGGCGTTGCTGATTCTGCCGTTGTATATCCCTGTATTGATCCTGGGCAGTGGTGCGTTGCAAGCGGCGTTGCAAAATATGCCGGCAACCGGCCATCTGCTCTGGCTCGCCAGCCTGACGGCCCTGGCCGTTACCCTGGCACCCTTTGCGATAGCGGCCGGCCTGAAGATCAGCGTCGGCGAATAACGAGTCCCGGGCTCTCAAGCCCGGCAAATACCCTGGATGTACCCTGATGAAAATAAGCTGGACGTGGTTCCACAAGCTGGGCTCCCCGAAATGGTTCTATGCCATCAGCGGCCGCATGCTGCCGTGGCTGGCCGGTGCTGCCGTGCTCCTGCTGCTGGTCGGCATCACCTGGGGCCTGGCCTTCGCCCCCCAGGACTACCAGCAAGGCAACAGCTTCCGCATCATCTATATCCATGTGCCGGCGGCGATGCTGGCGCAGTCCTGCTATGTGCTACTGGCGGTGGCCGGGGTGGTGGGGCTGGTGTGGAAGATGAAACTGGCCGACGTCGCCCTGCAATGTGCCGCGCCCATTGGCGCCTGGATGACCGCCGTGGCCCTGGTTACCGGCGCCATCTGGGGCAAGCCGACCTGGGGCAGCTGGTGGGTGTGGGATGCCCGCCTTACGTCCATGCTCATCCTGCTGTTCCTGTACTTCGGCATTATTGCGCTGGGCCAGGCGATCAGTAATCGTGACAGTGCAGCCAAGGCCTGTGCGGTGCTTGCGATTGTCGGTGTGGTGAATATCCCGATCATCAAGTATTCGGTGGAGTGGTGGAACACCCTGCACCAGGGGGCCACCTTCACCCTTACCGAAAAGCCGGCGATGCCGGCCGAAATGTGGCTGCCGCTGTTGTGCACGGCGCTGGGTTTCTACTGTTTCTTCGGCGCCGTACTGCTGCTGCGCATGCGCCTTGAAGTGCTCAAGCGCGAAGCACGCGCCAGTTGGGTCAGGGACGAAGTATTGAACAGCCTGGGGCGGAGGGCCACACAATGAGCTTTGCCACCTTCGGTGACTTTCTCGCCATGGGCCACCATGGCCTGTACGTGTGGTCGGCCTATGGCATCTGCCTGGCGGTGCTGGCGCTGAATGTCGGTGCGCCACTGCTGGCTCGTCGTCGCTATTTGCAAGAAGAGGCGCGCCGTTTGCGCCGGGAGAACAACCAGTGAATCCGCAGCGCAAGAAACGCCTGTTGCTCATCGTCGGCCTGCTGGTCGGCGTCGGGGTTGCCGTCGGCTTTGCCTTGAGCGCATTGCAGCAGAACATCAACCTGTTCTATACACCGACCCAGATCGCCAACGGCGAAGCCCCGCTGGACACGCGCATCCGCGCTGGCGGCATGGTGGAGAAAGGCTCGGTGCAGCGCTCGGCCGACTCGCTGGACGTGCGTTTCGTGGTAACCGACTTCAACAAGTCGGTACCCATCACCTACCGCGGCATCCTCCCCGACCTGTTCCGCGAAGGACAGGGCATCGTCGCCCTTGGCAAGCTCAATGCCGACGGTGTGGTGGTAGCCGATGAAGTGCTGGCCAAGCACGACGAGAAATACATGCCGCCCGAAGTCACCAAGGCCCTGAAGGAAAGCGGCCAGGCCGCTGCCGGCGGAGAGACGAAGCCATGAACGCAGCACTGGTAGTCCCCGAACTGGGCCAGTTGGCGATGATTCTGGCCATCTGCTTTGCCGTCGTACAGGCCAGTGTGCCGTTGCTTGGCGCGTGGCGTGGCGACAGCCTGTGGATGAGCCTGGCGCGGCCGGCAGCGTGGGGGCAGTTCGCCTTCCTGGCGTTTGCCTTTGCCTGCCTGACCCATGCCTTCATGACAGACAATTTCTCGGTCGCCTATGTGGCCAGCAACTCCAACAGCGCCTTGCCCTGGTACTACAAGTTCAGTGCGGTGTGGGGCGCCCATGAGGGTTCGTTGCTGCTTTGGGCGCTGATCCTCGGCGGCTGGACCTTTGCCGTGTCGGTGTTCTCCCGGCAGTTGCCGCAGGTGATGCTGGCCCGCGTGCTGGCGGTAATGGGCATGATCAGCGTGGGCTTCCTGAGCTTCCTGATCATTACTTCCAACCCGTTCCAGCGCCTGCTGCCGCAGGTGCCGACCGATGGCCGTGACCTCAACCCGCTGCTGCAGGACTTTGGCCTGATCGTTCACCCACCCATGCTCTACATGGGCTATGTGGGCTTCTCGGTGGCCTTCGCGTTCGCCATTGCCGCCTTGCTCGGCGGCCGGCTGGACGCTGCCTGGGCGCGCTGGTCGCGGCCGTGGACCATCGTCGCCTGGGCTTTCCTGGGTGTTGGCATCACCTTGGGGTCGTGGTGGGCCTACTACGAACTGGGCTGGGGTGGCTGGTGGTTCTGGGACCCGGTGGAAAACGCCTCGTTCATGCCTTGGCTGGTGGGCACCGCACTGATCCACTCGCTGGCGGTGACCGAGAAACGCGGGGTATTCAAGAGCTGGACGGTGCTGCTGGCAATTGCCGCATTCTCGCTGAGCCTGCTGGGTACCTTCCTGGTGCGTTCCGGGGTGCTGACCTCGGTGCACGCGTTTGCCGCCGACCCGTCGCGGGGTATTTTCATCCTGTTTTTCCTGCTGTTCGTGGTCGGCGGGTCGCTCACCCTGTTCGCCCTGCGCGCACCGGTGGTCAAGAGCCAGGTCGGTTTCGCCCTGTGGTCGCGTGAAACGCTGCTGCTGGCCAACAACCTGGTGCTGGTGGTCGCGGCGTCGATGATTCTGCTCGGTACCCTGTACCCATTGGTGCTCGATGCCCTGACCGGGGCCAAGCTGTCGGTCGGCCCGCCCTATTTCGACGCCTTGTTCCTGCCACTGATGGCGCTGCTGATGGTGGTGCTGAGCGTGGGCGTGGTGGTGCGCTGGAAGGACACCCCGGGCAAATGGTTGGTCAGCATGATGACCCCGGTATTGATCGGCAGTGCCATCCTTGCCCCGGTTGCCGGCTTTATCGTCGACGACTTCGACTGGCCGACGCTGACGGCCTTCGCCCTGGCCGCCTGGGTAGTGCTTGGCGGGCTGCGTGACATTTTCGACAAGACCCGCCACAAGGGCCTGGTCAAAGGCCTGCCGGGCCTGGGCCGCAGCTACTGGGGCATGCAACTGGCGCACCTGGGCCTGGCGGTGTGTGCGCTGGGCGTGGTGCTGTCCAGCAACAACAGCGCCGAGCGCGACCTGCGCATGGCGCCGGGCGAAAGCGTGGAGCTGGGTGGCTACCACTTCCTGTTCCAGGGCGCCAAGCACTTCGAGGGGCCGAACTTCATCTCTGACAAGGGCACCATCGTGGTCAGCCGCGATGGCCGTGAAGTGACCACACTGTACCCGGAGAAGCGCCTGTACACCGTGCAGCAGTCGATGATGACCGAAGCAGGTATCGACGCCGGCTTTACCCGCGACCTGTACGTCGCGCTTGGCGAGCCACTGGAGAATGGCGCCTGGGCTGTGCGCGTACATATTAAGCCTTACGTCCGCTGGATCTGGCTGGGCGGTCTGCTGACCGGCCTGGGCGGGTTGCTGGCGGCCCTCGACCGGCGCTACCGCGTCAAGGTCAAGACCCGGGTGCGTGATGTCCTGGGCGTGTCTGGAGCAGCTGCATGAAGCGTTGGATCATGGTAGTGCCCCTTGCAGTGTTCCTGCTGGTGGCGGTGTTCCTCTACAAGGGGCTTTTCCTCAAGCCCGACGAGCTGCCTTCGGCAATGATCGGCAAACCGTTCCCGGTGTTTTCCCTGGCGTCGACACAGGGGGACCGCACCCTGACTCAGGCCGACTTGCAGGGGCGCCCGGCACTGGTCAACGTGTGGGCCACCTGGTGCCCGTCGTGCAAGGTCGAGCACCCGTACCTGAACCAGCTGGCACAGCAGGGGGTGGTGATCCATGGGGTCAACTACAAGGATGACAACGCCGCCGCGCAGAAGTGGTTGGCCGAGTTCCACAACCCCTATCAGCTGGATATTCGTGACGAACAGGGCAGCCTGGGCCTGGACCTTGGGGTGTATGGGGCGCCGGAAACCTTCCTGATCGATGCCAAGGGCATCATCCGCTACAAGCACGTCGGCATCGTCGATGCCACGGTCTGGCGTGAACAGCTGGCGCCGTTGTACCAGGGCCTGATTGATGAGGCCAAGCCATGAGGCGTTGGCTGGCAGCTGCGGTGCTGGGCATGAGCCTGGCCGGTGTGGCCAAGGCGGCTATCGACACCTACCAGTTTCGCGACGAGGCAGAGCGCGAGCGTTACCAACAGTTGACCAAGGAACTGCGCTGCCCCAAGTGCCAGAACCAGGATATTGCCGACTCCAACGCGCCGATTGCTGCCGACCTGCGCCGAGAAATCTTCCGCATGCTTGGCGAAGGCCAGAGCAACCAGCAGATCATCGACTTCATGGTCGACCGCTATGGCGACTTCGTGCGCTACAAGCCGGCGCTCAGCGGGCGTACCTGGCTGCTGTGGTTTGGCCCGGGGATCTTGCTGGCCGGTGGCTTCGTGGTGCTGGCGGTGATCGTACGCCGGCGCCGTGCTACGGCCGTGCAGGGCGCCGATGAGTTGTCTGCCGAAGAACGCGAGCGTCTCGCCAAACTGCTGGAAAAAGAACAGACCCATGATTGAATTCTGGCTTAGCGCGGGCCTTCTGCTGCTCGCTGCCCTCAGCTTTTTGCTGCTCCCGATCTTGCGTGGCCGCCGTCGCCAGCAGGAAGAAGACCGCACGGCCTTGAACGTGGCCCTTTACCAGGAACGTGTCGCCGAGCTGGCGGCCCAACAAGCCGCCGGTGTGCTCGATGAGGCGCAGATGGCCAAGGGCCGGGACGAGGCTGCCCGCGAGCTGCTGGCCGATACCGAAGGCGCCGAGGCCCCGCGCCAGGGGCATTTGGGCAAGGCCCTGCCGCTGCTGGCTGCGGTACTGGTACCGCTGATGGCGCTGGGGCTGTACCTGCATTTTGGTGCGGCGGACAAGGTGGCGCTGACCCAGGAGTTTGCCGAGGCACCCAAGTCGATGGAGGAAATGACTACGCGCCTTGAACGCGTGGTGCAGGCCCAGCCGGATTCGGCCGAGGCCATGTATTTCCTTGGCCGGGCCTACATGGCCGAGCAGCGCCCGGCCGATGCCGCGCGTACGTTTGAACGGGCCGTGGCCTTGGCTGGTCGTCAGCCCGAGCTGCTGGGGCAGTGGGCGCAGTCGCTGTACTTTGCCGCCAACAAGCAGTGGAGCCCGCAATTGCAGGCGCTGACTGACGAAGCGCTGAAGGCGGACCCCAACGAGGTGACCAGCCTGGGCCTGCGCGGTATTGCTGCGTTTGAAGGCGAGCGTTATCAGGAAGCCATCGACTACTGGAAGCGCTTGCTGGCGCAGTTGCCAGAAGGTGATGCATCGCGAGCGGCCCTGCAGGGTGGTATCGACCGCGCCGCCGAGCGCCTGGGTGGGGTGCCAGCAGAGGCGACCGAGCCTGCACCTGTGGCGGCTCGCCTGAAAGTGCGGGTGGAACTGGCGGCTGCCTTGAAGGACAAGGTTCAGCCGGACGACACGGTGTTTATCTTCGCTCGCGCCAGCAATGGCCCGCCGATGCCACTGGCGGCCAAGCGGGTGACCGTGGCGCAGTTGCCGATCGAGGTGGAGTTGTCTGATGCTGATGCGATGATGCCGCAGATGAAACTGTCGCAGTATGCCGAAGTCCAACTGGTTGCACGTGTTTCACGCGCGGGTCAGCCTACCCAGGGTGAGTGGATTGGCCAGGGGGCGCCGTTGTCTAGCGCCACCCAGGCTACCCAGCGCCTGACTATCGACACTCCAGACCAGTAAGAGAGCAATGCCATGCACAGCACCGTCCGCCTGACCCTGATTACCCTGGCCCTGGGTTTGTCTGCGTGTACGGTGCATGAGCCGTACGAGCAGCCCGCGCCACCGATCGAGCGTGTGCCGCCGTCGGGGCCGGTGGTCAAGCCCTTGCCGGGCAGGCAGCCTGCCACTTCGCCGAGCAAGCCGGCGGCGATACCCAAGCCCATGCCGCGCACCTCGGCCAGCTTTGCGCCACCGCCTGGCGGGGCAAGTCACTGGGATCCCAAGCTGGGTGTATATGTGTTGGAGAAGCAGCCCAATACCTTCTACCGGCAGCGTACCTACTATCGGTTTGATAACGGCTGGAGCTGGTCGTTGAGCCCGAATGGGCCTTGGCAGGAAACTGACAGCAGTGGTGTACCCGGTGGGTTAGGGCGCGCGTTCGCGCAGTAACGCTGTTTCTGTATCTGCTTATTCTGCTTCTGCTTCTGCTTCTGCTTCTGCTTCTGCTTCTGCTTTTGCTTGTAAGCGCGCGGTAGTTCAGGCGACGCAGATTGCGACTTCAGGAGGCCGAGCGTAGGGCTTGCGAAGGGAGGTGACGGGCATGGATGCCCGTCAAGCGCTGAGGCCCCATGGATGGGGCCTGCAGCGCGTACTCCCGGGAGCAAGACCGTAGCGAGGGAACCCCGGAGCGTAGCGCAGGGGCCGGATGATAGGAGCCAGTGTACGGGTCACCCACATGGGTTACACAAAAGTTCACTCACATAGGTGACAACACCTTGAGTGTTACATAACCATCAGTGGCATCCCGCACATCGACTCTACCAAGGATGATGGGACCGAAAATAACATCCCAAATGCCATCTCCGACTTGCTCCAGCCCAATGGTCTGGTGCTTGAGCACGTAACCTACGTAGATCCTCAGGCCACGGCGGTTAATGATGCCGCAGCTATCCGCCGGTAAACTCTCGACATGGCTGGGGTAGGTCATCTCAGGAAGTTTTTCAGGGAATGGGCGTGGTGAGGGCTGGTAGCAAGACGCCGGTGTTTTCTGTTTCAGTGCTTCATGCAAGCGCTCGTAATTGTAGTGTTGTCGAAAGCGATCAAAATGCCGCTGTTGAGCTTCCCAGGCCACTGCCGGCGGTGATGGCAGCGTGCTTTTGAGTGTCCGATGCATGCGTTCGTGGCGGCCATTTTGCTCAGGCCTTCCAGGTGCAATGCGCTCAGGAATGATGCCTAGACGCAGCCACCAGATGGACAGCTGAGAAAGTCCTGCACGTCCTTTACTGGCAAACGGCACACCGTTATCGGTACGAATACGCTCAGGCAGGCCATTTTCCCGAAACACCTGGGTGAAAACGGCCTGCGTTTCCAGAAGGTTGGTATTAGGCATGCTGTGGCAGGCGAGCAGGAAGCGGCTGGCGTGATCCATGATCGTTAGTGGATAGCACCAGACGCCTGCGCCTGTCAGAAATTGGCCCTTGTAGTCAGCACTGAACAGCTGGTTAGGCGACTCTGCCTTCTCCAGTGGCTTGGGGTAGACCGCTACACGCTGACGTAAACGGCGTGGGTTGACCAACTCGGCCTTCTTGAGGATGTTGTAAATCGCTGTCTTAGAAGGCGGCGCCTGATCAGGGAAGCGCTCCTGCAGCGCAGCCTGGATCTTTTTCGGACCAGGTTCCGTTTCGCCTCGACTACGCAGTTCGATGATGGCTTCGCGAACTGCAGCGGGGACGACCCAGTTCTGCGTCAACCGGCGGCGGCTGCGTTCTTCCAGCCCCGAAGGCCCCTCTTTCTCATATCGCTCGACCCATTTGTAGCCGGTCTTACGGCTGATCTCGTAGGCCTGGCACAGGGCGCTGAAGCTGGGCGGCCCTTGCAGGTAATCCGCGATGAAAAGCATTTTCAGGTCCATAGGTTTCAGCTCTCGCCAAGGCATGGTCAGATCCTCGAAAACCGACCTTGCCAGTTAAAGACTGTTACCTATGTGCGTGAACTGATTTGTAACCTATGTGGGTGAGTCATACCGCCAGCGTTTTTTGGTTACTTTTTGTCGCGTTTGACAAAAAGTGACCCGCCGTAAGGGCGGAAAGGTGACTAAGCGCCACGTGCGCAAATGAATACCTACTCGATGTGAATGCCCACATCCAAGAAGCAAGAAGCAAGAAGCAAATTCGTCTGTTTTGACTCAGCGAACCGTCCGTTTGCGATGGCGACGCTGACTCACCTTTTCGCCCTTACGGCGAGTCACTTTTTGTCAAACGCGACAAAAAGTAACCAAAAAACGCTGCGCTCCCATCATCCGGCCCCTGCGCTGCGCTCCGGGGTTCCCTCTCTCCGGCCTCGCTCCCGGGAGGACCGCGCTGCAGGCCCCATCCTGGGGCCCAGCGCTTGACGGGCATCCATGCCCGTCACCTCCCTCCGCAAGGCCTGCGTTCGGCCTCCTGAAGTCGCGAAGATCAAGATCAAGATCAACAGCAACAGCAACAGCAACAGCAACAGCAGCAGCACAGTACAGTTTTGCCTTGTTATTTCCATTGACTGTACCGGCCGGTGACTCCGCATAATGACGCCTCGAATTCACCCGGAGGTGGCATGAGCAAGACAGTCCTGGTACTGGTGGAAACCGTCGACGATTACCTGCCCATGCTGGAGCAGGCCGGTTACCACCTGATCCGTGCCCCTTCGCCGCAACTGCGCGCCGATGCCATTCATCGCCACGCCGAAGAAATCGATGCGGTCCTCACCCGTGGGCCGCTGGGGTTATCCGCCGCCGAAATTGACGCATTACCCAGATTGCAGATCATCTGCGTGATCGGTGCCGGCTACGAGCAGGTCGACCTGGCCGCCGCCGCTGCCCGCGGCATAACCGTCACCAATGGCGCAGGGGCCAATGCCGCGGCCGTCGCCGACCACACCCTGGCCCTGCTGCTGGCGCTGCTGCGTGACATCCCCCGTGCCGATGCCAGCACGCGGCGCGGTGAATGGAACCGGGTTATCAGCCCCTCGGTGAGTGGCAAGCGCCTGGGCATTCTCGGCCTCGGCGCAGTAGGGCTGGCGATCGCCAAGCGGGCCCACTTGGGCTTCGACATGCACGTCAGCTACCACAGCCGCACAGCACGCCAGGGGGTGCCCTATGCCTGGTACGACAGCCCCCGACACTTGGCTGAAGCCGTCGACATCCTGGTGGTGGCCACCCCCGGTGGCGCCAGCACCCGGCATCTGGTCGATGCCCACGTCCTTCAGGCCCTGGGCGCTGAAGGCTATCTGGTGAACATCGCCCGTGCCAGCGTGGTCGACACGCAGGCCCTGATTGCCGTATTGCAGCGTGGCCAGCTGGCTGGCGCCGCGCTGGATGTTTTCGATGACGAGCCAGCAGTGCCCGATGCACTCAAGGCCTTGCCCAACACTGTGCTCACACCCCACGTGGCTGGCCAATCGCCAGAAGCCGCGCGCGACACGGTGGCCTTGGTGCTGCGCAACCTGCAGGCGTTCTTTGCCGGTGAGCCAGTTTTGACCCCGGTACGCCCGTAGCCCTTTTCCAGATATCTGCCTGGCAGCGCCCAGGTAACAAGGAGTGTGTGCATGCAACTCGAAATCTTCCAGGTCGATGCCTTTTCAACTGAACCGTTCGGTGGCAACCCGGCCGCAGTGATCCCGCTGGAAAGCTGGCTGCCGGACGATGTGCTGCAGCGCATCGCTGAAGAAAACAACCTGTCAGAAACAGCCTACTTCGTGCGCAAAGGCGAAACGTTCGACCTGCGTTGGTTCACCCCCACCGTGGAAGTCGACCTGTGCGGCCATGCTACCTTGGCCTCGGCTTACGTGCTGTTCGAGCAACTGGGTGAGCAGGCGCAAGTACTGCGCTTCAACACCCGCAGTGGCGAGCTGCGTGTCAGCCGCGGCACTGATGGCCTGCTGGCCATGGACTTCCCGGCCAAACAACCCGTAGCGGTGGACACGCCGGCGGGCCTGCTGCAGGCGCTGGGCTTGAGCCAGGCGAAGGCGGTGTACCGTAGCGACGATTATGTGGTGGTGATCGATGACGCCATGCTGCTCGAAACGTTGAAACCCGACTTTGTTGCGCTGTCGGCCTTCGACGTCCGTGGCATTGCCGTGACCGCGGCAGGGCGTGGCTTTGACTTCGTCACCCGCTGGTTCGGCCCGCGGGTTGGTGTGAATGAAGACCCGGTAACCGGCTCGGCACACACCTCGCTGGCGCCGTTATGGGCCCAAAGGCTGGGCAAGAACGTGCTGAGCTGCGAGCAGGGCGGGGCACGCAAAGGGCAGTTGCAGTGCGAAGTGCCGGGCAATGGCCGCGTAATCATCAGTGGGCGGGCGGCGTTGTACCTGCGTGGTACTGCGTACATCTAGCCGTGAGTGCGATGCCCTGTAGCAGACAGCCAGCCCTTTTGGGCTGCGCTGTCTCGCAGAGTACAAAAGCAGCAAGCAAGCTGCTTTCGCGGCGGGCTTCTATAATTGCAGGCCCATCTTTGCATTCGAGGAGCCACCCATGGCCCTGGAAACACAAGGCACCTGCCTGTGCGGCGACACGCGGCTGACGGTCACCGTCGACAATACCCATATCAGCGCTTGTCATTGCAGCATGTGCCGCAAGTGGACCGGCGGCCCGCTGCTGGTGGTGCACTGCAGCAAGCCTCCGCTGATCGAAGGGCGTGCGCCCAGCGTCTATGATTCGTCCGACTGGGCCCAGCGTGCTTTCTGTGGCCGCTGTGGTACGCACCTGTACTACCGGCTCAAGGCCAACGACTTCCATGCCGTGCCGGTCGGCCTGCTCGATGGCGACCAAGCCTGGGATTTCGACCTGCAGATCTTCGTCGAACAGAAGCCCGCGTGGTACTGCTTCGCCAATCAAACCAAGGAGCTGTCCGGTCAAGAGGTGTTCGAGCAGAACAGCTGATTCAACGTCATGTCTGTACGGAGGCATTCCGTCGGCGAATGCCTCCGGACATTTCTGCGTGAACTTGCCAAACCGGTGCATTCCTGAGAAAAGGGCGGTTTTGTTTTTCAGCGTTTGGAGTGTACCCGTGAGCCAAGAACTGCAGATCATCGACCTGGTCGAGGGTGACGGCAAAGCCGCCGTCAAAGGTGCCCTGATCACCACCCAGTACACCGGCTGGCTGGCCGATGGCAGCGAGTTCGACTCGTCCTGGTCGCGCGGTAAGCCGTTCCAGTGCGTGATCGGTACCGGCAGGGTAATCAAAGGCTGGGATCAAGGCCTGATGGGCATGCGCGTAGGTGGCAAGCGCAAGCTGCTGGTACCGGCGCACCTGGGGTATGGCGAACGCAGCGTGGGGGCGATCCCGCCGAATTCGGACCTGACCTTCGAGATTGAACTGCTGGAAGTGCTCACGCGGGATGATTGAGTGGGCACGTTGCAACCCGAGGTTCTTGCACCTTACACAATTGCGCAACACCCAGCCCCTAATCTAGGCCTTGCCTAGGGAACGGCATCCACCTCCAGGGAGGAACCAAACGGGTTCGGGGCACTCTGACCCTGACGCGTTGCCAGGGATGGCATTCACTACACGGGCGCCCTGCAACTGGCCGGGCGATGTGGCGGGTAAACCCGATTTTCTCTGCCACACGAGCCTGCCTTGATGAAGTTGCCAACATTCTTCCGTCGTCGCCGCCACTTGCTGCTGAGCCTGGTGCTCACAGCCGTCGCCGTACCATTGGCGCTGGAGGCTGTCGAAAGCCGGGCACGACCGGTGGATGGCACCCAGACCCTGGTGTTTCTGCGTCATGGCGAGAAGCCGGGCGAGGGGCTCGGGCAGTTGAACTGCCAGGGCCTCAACCGTGCGCTGGACCTGGCCACTGTACTGCCCGAGCGCTTCGGCAAGGCCGACTATGTGTTTGCGGCCAACCCCACGCGGCATGTCGAGGAAGGCAGCCGGGATGAAAGCTACAGCTACATCCGCCCATTGATGACCATCACCCCCAGTGCCATCCGCCTCGGCTTACCGGTGAATATCGACTACGGCGCCAACGACACCGCTGAACTGGCCGATGAGTTGTTGAGCAACAAATACCGCAATGCGACCATCTATACCGCCTGGTCCCACGGCTACCTGCCGGAACTGATCAACACGGTGGCCGGCAAGGCCCTGGGGGAGGAGCGGGTGATCACCGAGGACTGGAGCGGCGAAGACTTCGACACCCTCTACGTACTGACCCTGACCTGGCACGATGGCAAGGCCAGTCTGCTGAGCCGCAATGTGCGCCAGGGCCTGAATGACGGTGCGCATAGCTGCCCGACCTGATCCGCTGGTACTGTTTGGCAAGGAAGCCGGAACAGGGATGAGCGATGAAGCAGCGGGTAACGGTGATCGGTGGCGGAGTGGTGGGCCTGGCGACGGCCTACGCGCTGGTTCGGGAAGGGTGGTCGGTTGATCTGATCGAGGCCCGCGACAGCCTGGCGTCGGCCACCAGCTTTGCCAATGGCGGGCAATTGTCTTATCGCTATGTGGCGCCGCTGGCTGATGCCGGGGTGCCGTGGCAGGCGCTGGGCTGGCTGTTGCAGGGCGAGTCGCCATTGCGCTTGCGCTTGCGCATGGACCCGGCCCAGTGGCGCTGGCTGCTGGCATTCACCCTGGCTTGCAGGCGTAGCGTCAATCGCCGTAATGCCGGGCACTTGCTTGAGCTGGCGCTGTACAGCCAGGCCGTTTTGGCGCAGTGGCGCGAACACCAGAACCTGGGGGATTTCGCCTGGCGGCGCAATGGCAAGCTGGTGGCTTTTCGCAGTGAACGGGCCTTTGCCCAAGGCCGGGAACAGTTGACGGACCCGGCCAGTCAGCAGGTGCTGGCGGCTGCCGAGCTGCGCGGGCTGGAGCCTGCCCTGGATGGCGCACCGTTTGTGGGGGGCGTGTTCACGGCGGGCGAAGAGGTTGGCGATTGCCACGTGTTTTGCTTGCGGCTGGAGGCGCTGTTGCGCGCGTCGGGCCAGTGCCGTTTCCTGCTTGGCCGGCCAGTGACGCAATTGGTTCAGCGCCAGGGCCAGGTCGTGGCACTGCAACTGGGCGATCAGCAGCGGGACGTGGAGCAGTTGGTACTGTGTGCCGGGCATCGCGGCCCAGGCTTGGCATTACCGGGGGTGCAGATACCGGTTTACCCGCTGAAGGGCTACAGCCTGACCGCACCGATCAGCGCCGGGCACCTGCCCCCGGAGGTGAGCCTTACCGACTATGAGCGCAAGATCGTCTATGCACGCCTGGGGCAGCAGCTGCGGGTAGCGGCGATGGTGGACATTGTCGGCTTCGACGAGTCGGTGGACATGCGCCGTTTGCAGAGCATGCGGCGGCTGGCGCTGGAGACGCTGCCGAGGGCGGCGGATTATGGCCAGGCGGTGGAGTGGGCGGGGATGCGACCAGCGACACCTACCGGGGTGCCGATCATAGGTGGGACGGTGTACCGCAACCTGTGGCTGAACCTGGGGCATGGGGCGTTGGGGTTCACCTTGGCCTGTGGCAGTGCGCAGCGTTTGGCCAGGATGATGCGTTAAGCGGGCCGGCCTCTTCGCGGCTAAAGCCGCTCCTACGAGGACCCCACGGTATTCAGGCTGGTGGTGGTTCTGTAGGCGCGGCATCAGCCGCGAAGAGGCCGGTACAGGCGAAGGATGTCTAGCGGCCGAAGCGCATCGGCCAGCCCACCACTTTCTTCGCCCGTGGCGTCGCATAGGTGCGCACTTTGGACGTGCTCAAACCCATGCGCACCAGCGATTCGGCAATGGTCACCGCTGCACTCACACCATCCACCACTGGCACGCCGGTGCGTTGGCGAATCTGCTCGTCCAGCCCGGCCATGCCGCCACAACCCAGGCAAATCACCTCGGCCTTGTCGTCACGCACGGCGCGTTCGGCCTGCTCGACAATCGCCTCCACGGCCCGCAGCGGGTCGGCTTCCAGTTCCAGCACCGCCAGCCCGCTGGCTCGCACCGAGGCGCAGCGGTCATACAGGCCCGAGAGCTTCAGGCGGTCCTCGATCAATGGCACGGTGCGGTCAAGCGTGGTTACTACGGAATAGGCGTGGCCCAGGTACATTGCCGTGCTGGCGGCGGCATCAGTAATGTCCACCACAGGCACGTTGAGCAGTTCCTGCAGGCCTTCGCGGCCATGTTCGCCATAACCGGCCTGGATCACGGCATCGTAGGGCCCTTCAAAGGCCAGGACCCGGTCCATCACCGCGATGGCCGCCAGGTAGCTCTCGAAGTTGCCCTCCACCGATTCGCCGCCGAACCAGGGCGTGAGGCCGACGATTTCGGTACCGGGTGCGGCCACCGCACGGGCCTGCTCGGCAATGGCATGGGTGATGGCTTCGGTGGTGTTGACGTTGGCGATCAGAATGCGCATGGGCAGTCCTCCCTGACTAATGGCTGCTATGGTCGACGGCGATGCACTCGCCGCTGATGTCGTGGTAGTGGCGGTTGCGTGGCGCGATCAACAGATAGAGGGCGGCGGCGATGCCGGCACCGATCAGCCAGGAGAACGGCGCGATACCCTGGAAGTTGGGCACCAGGGCCAGCACGATGGCCAGCAGTGCGGCCGGCACGAAGGCGGCCACGGCGCGCAGGTTGATGCCCTTGCTGTAGTGATAGGCGCCGGCCGGGTGCTCGGTATACAGCTCTGGCACGTTGATGCAGCCTTTGCGCAGCAACCAGTAGTCGGACATGATCACGCCGTACAGCGGGCCGAGCAGGGCGCCCAGGCCCGACAGGAAGTACACGATGACCAGCGGGCTGTTGTACAGGTTCCAGGGCAGGATCAGCACCGCCAGGGTGGCACTGATCAGCCCGGCACGGCGGAAGTTCAGGTGGCGCGGTGCCAGGTTGCTGAGTACGAAGGCTGGGGCGACGAAGTTGGCCATGATGTTCACCGCCACGGTGACGATCAGGAAGGCCAGGCAGCCGAGCACCAGGAATGGCGTGCTGGGTATGGCGGCGACGATCTGCGTCGGGCTGTCGATGATCTGGCCGTTGATCTGGAATTGCGCGCCGCACAGCACCACGGTGATCACGGCGAATACCAGGATGTTTACCGGCAGGCCCCAGAAGTTGCCCACGCGGATGGTCTTGCGGCAAGGCGAGGAGCGGGCGAAGTCACAGAAGTTCAGCACCAGGGTGCCGTAGATCGCCAGCCACAGTGCGCCGCCGGCAAAGATGTTGCGCCACATCTCGTAGCCGGTCAGCGGGGTAGCCACCGACCAGGCAATGCGCGCGTCGGCCTTGAAGTACATGAACACCGCCAGGGCGGCGACGGTCAGCAGGATCACAGGCCCGGCAAAGGCCTCGTAACGGCGCACCATCTCCATGCCGTAGGCCAGGATCACCAGCTGCACCAGCCAGATCGACACGAAACACACCCAGCCCAGGCTCGACAGGCCGAGGATGCTGTCGTGGTCGTAGGCTGCCAGTTGCGGCCACACGGCGGTGAGCAGCACCCGCAGCACCACCGATGCCAGGTAGGTCTGGATGCCGAACCAGGCGATGGCGATGACGGCACGGATCAGCGCCGGGATCTGCGCGCCGTGGATGCCGAAGGCAATGCGGCTGATGACCGGGAACGGTACCCCGGTTTTCTGCCCCATGTAACCCGACAGGTTCATGAAGAAGTACACCAGTGCCGCGCCGATGGCCAGCGACAGCAGAATTTGCCAGCCACCCAGGCCGAGGGCGAACAAGCCCATGGCGAACGAATAGTTGGCGATATTGTGCACATCGTTGGTCCACAGCGCGAAGATGCTGTAGCCGCCCCAGCGACGGCCTTCCATACGCGTTGGCGCCAGGTCGCGGTTATGCAGGCGCGGGCTGAGAACAAGGTCCGGCTGGTGGCCGGCAAGCGTGGACGCGGGGTGTGTGCTGGCGACGGATTGTTCAGGGGCAAGGTCGAGGCTGCTACTCATTCCGGTGGGCTCCTGATGCACATGGACTGCGATGAGCGGGCATGCGCACGGGCTCGCCATCTCGTCGGTGCAGCGTTGGCATCACAGGGTTGTAGGCGCGGCGGCCGACATTGGGTCGGCGTCGCGGATTCTTGTGTATCTATGTTTTGTTTAAGTTGTATACAAAACACGAACACACAAAAGCGAGTTCCATGCCAAGGGAAGAGCAGGTTTCATCAGGCGATCATTTCGAACTTATCTTGTTAAAAGGTAAGTTAATGAAATACAGAGCATATAAGTTGACCAAATGAACAAGTTATATTTTTTGAAAGATTGATTAGTTGATCATTTGGTCAAAATAACGGGTGGAAAGTGTGTAACGAATTGGGGCGCTACTGAAGAAAGTGCACACAAAAATGGCACCTATGGTTACGTTTTTGTGTACAAAAAATAGTCAACTTTTCCTGTGCTGGCCTCTTCGCGGGCACGCCTGCGAGGAGGCCAGTACAGGGGCCAATCAATCCATTGGCGGCAACCGCCGCTTGACCGGGGTCTTCTTGATGATCGCGGTATTGGTCTCAGCCAGCACATTCATGAGGTCGAGCAGCGTGTCCAGCTGCTCCATCGAGCGCACATGCAGTCGGGCGACGAAGCAGTCTTCGCCAATGACCTTGTCGCATTCGGTGAACTCAGGGATGGCAATGATCTGGCGCTCCACCTCCTGCAGCTTCCCCGGTAGCGGACGGATGCGCACGATCGCCTGCAACTGGTAGCCAAAGGCGCGCGGGTCGACCTCCACGGTGTAGCCGCGCAGCACGCCACGCTCTTCCAGCCGTCGCAGGCGCTCGCTGACGCTAGGTGCGGACAGCCCGCTGACCTGCGCCAGCGCCTTGAGCGAGCGGCGCGAGTCCTCCATCAGTGCGTTGATCAATAATTGGTCGATGGCATCGGTCATACCCACCTCATTAGGTAATTCGTGTTATTTACCTTGATAGTAAAGGCAGGTTGGCGAAAATGCCTTGGTTATCCGCTGGATGGCCAGCCTGCAGCCTTTGCATACTGTTGCCATTATCAACGGGAGGTTTGAGATGGACAGTTCATTGCGCCGTGGCTCGCTGGAAATGGTCGCCGCCATGCTGATTTCCGGGACCATTGGCTGGTTCGTGCTGGTGTCCGGCCAGCCGGTGCTGGATGTGGTGTTCTGGCGCTGCGTGTTCGGTGCCGTGACCTTGCTGGCGATTTGCGCCGCGTTTGGTTTTCTGCGACCGGGCGTGATCAGCCGCACGGCATTTTTGCTGGCGATTGCCAGCGGGGTGGCCATTGTCGGCAACTGGCTGCTGTTGTTCGCTTCATACGCACGGGCGTCGATTGCCATCGGCACGGCGGTGTACAACGTGCAGCCGTTCATGCTGGTGGGGCTGGCGGCGCTGTTTCTGGGCGAAAAGATCACCTTGGCCAAGGTGACCTGGCTGAGTGTGGCGTTCCTCGGCATGCTGGCCATTGTCAGTGCCCATGGCGCTGGGCAAAGTAATGGCGAGGACTATCTGCTGGGGATTGCCCTGGCGCTGGGGGCGGCGTTTCTGTATGCGATCGCGGCCTTGATCATCAAGCGCCTGAGTGGCACGCCCCCGCACCTGATTGCGTTGATTCAGGTAACCACGGGTGTGTTGCTGCTGGCGCCATGGGTCACGCTTGGCGGGTTGCCGGTTGAAGTGCCCGCGTTGGCCAGCTTGTTGACACTGGGGATGGTGCACACCGGCCTGATGTATGTGCTGTTGTACAGCGCCATCCAGCGTTTGCCCACAGCCTTGACCGGTGCGCTGTCGTTCATTTACCCGATTGCGGCAATTCTGGTGGACTGGGTGGCGTTCGGGCACCGCCTGGCGCCGCTGCAGTGGCTGGGGGTGGGGTTGATCCTGTTGGCGGCGGCGGGGATGCAGCAGGGGTGGTGGTTCCGCTCGGCGCGGCATCCTGTAGGCGCGGGTTTACCCGCGAAGAGGCCCGCAAGGTAGAATGCCGCTTTTTGCCAGCCTGCGATCCGCCATGACCTCGCCCATAGACACCCTTGAGCAACACCTGCTTGCCGCCCTCGACCCTGCCCCACAGGAAACCCGCCGCCTGTTTCACGGCCGCGGCCGCTGCTGGCAGGGCCTGGAGCAGGTGACCGTCGACTGGCTGCAGGGCGTGCTGTCGGTCGCCTTGTTCCGTGAGCCGCCCGAAGGCCAGCTCGCCGAACTCGAAGCCATGCTGCGCAGCTTGGCCGAGCGCCCGCAGTGGACGGGTCAGGCAGTCATCATCCAGCACCGCTACCTGCCCGACAGCCCGGGCCAGTGGCTGCTGGGCGAGCCGTGCCAGCAACGCGAAGTGATCGAGGACGGCCTGACCTACCTGCTGGACTTGGGCGTGCGGCAAAACAATGGCCTGTTCCTCGACATGCGCTATGGCCGCCGTTGGGTGCGCGAGCAGGCGGCGGGCAAGCGCGTGCTGAACCTGTTCGCTTATACCTGCGGCTTTTCCGTGGCAGCGATTGCCGGTGGCGCTGAGCAGGTGGTGAACCTGGACATGGCCAAGTCGGCCCTGTCGCGGGGCCGGGACAACCATCGCCTCAATGGCCACGATGCATCACGGGTGGCGTACCTGGGGCATGAACTGTTCAAGTCGTGGGGCAAGGTGCGCAAGTACGGGCCTTATGACCTGATCATCATCGACCCGCCAACCTTCCAGCGTGGCAGCTTTGTGCTGACCCAGGATTACGCAAAGATCCTGCGGCGTTTGCCGGAGTTGTTGAATGCGGGGGGAACGGTGCTGGCGTGTGTCAACGATCCGGGCATCGGGCCGGAATTCCTGATCGAGGGGATGGCGGAGCAGGCGCCTTCGCTGGCGTTTGTCGAGCGGTTGGAAAACCCGCCGGAGTTTCCGGACGTTGACCCGGCGGGGGGCCTGAAGGCCTTGGTGTTCCGCCGGGTTTGATGTTGCTTGTGCGTTACTGACCGGTATAGATCTGGTCAAACACCCCACCGTCATTGAAGTGGGTCTTCTGCACGGTACGCCAGTCACCGAAGGTTTTCTCCACCGACAGGAAGTCCACTTTCGGGAAGCGGTCGGTGTACTTGGCCAGTACCGTTGCATCACGCGGGCGCAGGTAGTTGTTGGCGGCGATCTCCTGGGCTGCGGGTGACCACAGGTACTTCAGGTATTCCTCGGCCACGGCCTGGGTGCCTTTCCTGTCCACTACCTTGTCGACCACCGTCACCGGTGGCTCGGCTTCGGCCGATACGCTTGGGTAGACCACTTCGAACTGGTCGCGGCCGAACTCGCGGGCGATCATCTCGGCTTCGTTCTCGAAGGTGACCAGCACGTCACCGATCTGGTTGGTCATGAACGTGGTGGTGGCGGCACGGCCACCGGTGTCCAGCACGGGTGCCTGTTTGAACAGCTTGCCGACGAAGTCGCGGGCTTTGCTTTCATCGCCGCCTTGCTTGAGTACGTAGCCCCAGGCCGACAGGTAGGTATAGCGGCCATTACCCGAGGTTTTCGGGTTGGGCACGATCACCTGGACACCGTCCTTGAGCAGGTCGGGCCAGTCTTTCAGGGCTTTCGGGTTGCCCTTGCGCACGATGAACACAGTGGCCGAGGTGAACGGCGCGCTGTTGTTCGGCAGGCGGGTTACCCAGTTGTCGGGCACCAGCTTGCCGTTGTCTGCCAGGGCGTTGATGTCGGTGGCCATGTTCATGGTGATGACATCGGCCGGCAGGCCATCGATCACCGCACGGGCCTGCTTGCTCGAGCCGCCGAAGGACATCTGCACGTTGACCTTCTCGTTGTGCTCGGCTTCCCAGTGCTTCTGGAAGGCCGGGTTGTAGTCCTTGTAGAAGTCGCGCATCACGTCGTAGGAAACGTTGAGCAGGGTGGGGGCGGCCTGGGCGAGGTTGCCCAGGGCCAGGCCTGCGGCGAGCAGCGAGGCGGTGAAGAGTTTTTTCACGTTGCTTCCTTGTTCTTGAAGGGTGTTGGGGCAGATTGCCTGCGACTATAGCGGGTGGGTTTATACGGGTTAAAGAACAAAAAATGCTTTGGTTATGCTTCTGCCTGTGCCGGCCTCTTCGCGGGTAAACCCGCTCCTACGGGGACCGCGCACGGTCCGGGCCTGTTGTAGGGGCGGGTTTACCCGCGAAGAGGCCGGCGCAGGCGCTGTCACGCTTTGGGAAACAACCCATTCCCACAGCGAGAACAGAACGCTGCCCCATGCTCGTGGGTCTTCTTGTGGCAGGTCGGGCAATCATGCTGCAGCTGCTCCCCACGCATGGCATTGGCCAGCTCGGCGGTAAAGATGCCGGTCGGCACGGCAATGATCGAGTAACCGGTAATCATCACCAGCGACGACAGCACCTGCCCCAGCGGCGTCTTGGGCACGATGTCGCCAAAGCCCACGGTGGTCAGGGTAACGATGGCCCAGTAGATGCCTTTGGGGATGCTGGTAAAGCCATGCTCAGGCCCTTCGATCACGTACATCAGCGTGCCGAACACCGTTACCAGCGTCGATACTGTCACCAGGAACACGATGATCTTCTGCTTGCTGCCGCGTAGCGCCTCCATCAGGTAATGGGCCTGCTTGAGGTACGGGCTGAGCTTGAGTACACGGAAGATCCGCAGCATCCGGATGACCCGGATGATGAGCAGGTACTGGGCGTCGCTGTAGTACAGCGCGAGGATCCCCGGCACGATCGCCAGTAAATCGACCAGGCCGTAGAAACTGAAGGCATAGCGCAACGGCTTGGGCGAGCAGTACAGGCGGGTGATGTATTCGGCCAGGAAGATCGCGGTAAAGCCCCACTCGATGCCGGCCAGCAGGCCGGCGTAGCCTTGGTGCACCTCGTCGATGCTGTCGAGGATCACCGTGACCAGGCTGGCCAGGATGATCAGCAACAGGATCTTGTCGAAGCGGCGACCGGCTACGGTGTCGGTCTGGAAGACGATGACGAAGAGCCGCTCGCGCAGGCTCGCTGGGTTGTTCATTGGCTCGTTCCACAAAAGCGATGGGCTGAGCCTAGGGGTTGCGTATCAGCCGTGCAAGCGGCTGGCGTTGCGCTGCCTGGGTTGCGCCAGGTGACTGCCCAAGTGCATCAGCCAGCAGGCGGCAACGAAGGGGGCGGTCAAGCCAGGCACTGGCAGCAGCTTGAACAGCGGTTGCAACAGCAGGGCCAACGCTATCGCCAGCAGCGTCACCCAAGGTTTTTCACCTTGCCTGCTGAAGGCCAGTGCCGCCAGTGCGCCATTGAAACCGTAAAGACCTAACCAGGCGGCCTGCGCCTGGTCGGCGAGCAACGCCACGCCGCCACCAATGGCCGAGCCGATCACCGCCCACAGCGCCGCATAGGGGTTGGCGATGAACATGCCGACGATGATCAGCAACCCGGCCAAGGGCTGGTCGAGCAGGAAGATCTGGCCCACGCCGCGGGCCAACGCGTACAGCGGGTCAGCTTCGACGAAGCCGCTGGGTGAGGGGCTGACGACTAGCAGTGTGCCCCAGCCCAGCAGCACGAATGGCGCGGTGTAGGCGACCAGCAACTTGCCGCCGCGCTTGCGCCACTGGTGGGTGATGATGCTGGACAGGCCGCCGGCGGCGATGATCAGGGGGGGCAATATGACCGACCAGGGCAGCACGGCGCTGATCAGGATGCCGATCAGCACGCCGTTGTAGCAGTACAGCCCGGCCTGGCGGTCGGCACGGTCATAGCCGCGTGCCTGGGCGGTGAGCAGGCCGGCCAGGGCGCCAAGCAGGGCGCCGCCGACCAGGTTGGGTGCGGTCAGCAGGATAGCCAGCAGGCAGCACAGGCCGCACAGGGGGTTGCGCAGCAGCAGCACTTGGCTGAAGCCGTTGAGTAACGCCGTGGCCCAGTCGGGGCACGGGTTGACGAAATTTTTGGTGTACATGGGGCAGTCAGTGAGGTTGATGGGGGAGCGGTGGGCCTCTTTGGGCCTCGGTTTTCCGCGGTCGGGTAAAGCGGTATTCAGGGAGGGCTTTGCCCTCCAATCGCGACACGAGGCCGCTCCCACAGGGATCGCATTCCCTTGTGCCAGCGTGGCCCTGTGGGAGCGGCCTTGTGTCGCGAAAGGGGCGCAACGCGCCCCCGGCAATCTCAGATCAAAGTCTCGATCCGCAGCGTGTTAGTCGTACCCGGCTTGCCGAAAGGCACGCCAGCGGTGATCAGCAGCGTGTCGCCACGGCTGGCCATGCCTTGCGCCTGGGCAATCTCCAGGGCGGTGGAAACCACCTCGTCGACCTGACGCAGGCGGTCGTTGACCACCGAATGCACGCCCCAGGCCACGCTCAGGCGCCGTGCGGTGTTCAGGTTCGGCGTCAGGTTGAGGATCGGTGCCCGTGGCCGCTCACGTGCCGCGCGCAGGGTCGAGGCACCCGACTCGCTGTAGTTGACCAGCACCGCCACCGGCAGGATGCCGCTGATGCGGCGGATCGCGCAGCTGATGGCGTCCGACACGGTGGCCTCGGCCTTTGGCCGGCCGACGTCGAGCTGGGCCTGGTAGTCCGGGCCGTTCTCAACCTGGCGGATGATCTTGCTCATCATCTGCACGGCTTCCAGCGGGTAATCACCCGAGGCGGTTTCGGCCGACAGCATCACTGCATCGGCACCTTCGGCCACCGCGTTGGCCACGTCGGTGACTTCGGCACGGGTTGGCGCTGGCGAGAAACGCATCGACTCGAGCATCTGCGTGGCCACCACCACGGGTTTGCCCAGCTGGCGGCAGGTGCCGATGATGCGCTTCTGGATCTGCGGCACGCTCTCGGCCGGTACTTCCACGCCCAGGTCACCACGGGCCACCATGATCGCGTCTGCCAGCTCGGCGATGGCTTGCAGTTGCTCGACGGCCGATGGTTTCTCGATCTTGGCCATCAGGTAGGCGCGGTCGCCAATCAGCTGGCGCGCTTCGACGATGTCCTCAGGGCGCTGCACGAACGACAGGGCGACCCAGTCCACACCCAGCTCCAGGCCAAAGGCCAGGTCGCGGCGGTCTTTTTCGGTGAGTGGGGAGAGGTCGAGCACCGCTTGCGGTACGTTGACGCCCTTACGGTCGGAAAGCTCGCCACCGTTCAGCACCTCGGTGTCAATCGCGTCGCTGTGCTTGGCGGTCACGCGCAGGCGCAGTTTGCCGTCGTCCAGCAGCAGGTCCATGCCGGGCTCGAGGGCGGCGATGATTTCGGGGTGCGGCAGGTTGACCCGGCGGCTGTCGCCCGGGGTTTTGTCCAGGTCCAGGCGCAGGGCCTGCCCGCGTTGCAACTGCACTTTGCCTTCGGCGAAGCGGCCAACGCGCAGCTTCGGCCCTTGCAGGTCCATGAGGATGCCCAGCGGGTAGTTCAGTTGCTGCTCGACTTCGCGGATCCACTGGTAGCGCAGGGCGTGGTCGGCATGCTCGCCATGGCTGAAGTTGAGGCGAAAGATGTTCACCCCGGCTTCGACCAGCTGGCGGATATCGTCGATGCCGTTGATCGCAGGGCCAAGGGTGGCGAGGATCTTAACTTTTTTATCAGGCGTCATGATTGGGCAGTCTCGAGGATCAGGATGGCGCGGAAGTCGTTGACGTTGGTGCGAGTCGGTTCGGTGACGATCAGCGCATCCAGCGCGGCGAAGTAGCCGTAGCCGTTGTTGTTGTCCAGCTCGTCGCTGGCCGACAGGCCCAAGGCTTCGGCGCTGGCGTAGCTGGCCGGGGTCATGAAGGCACCGGCGTTTTCTTCCGAGCCATCGATGCCGTCGGTATCACCGGCCAGGGCGTACACGCCCGGCAGGCCTTTCAGGCTTTCGGTGAGGCTGAGCAGGAACTCGGCGTTGCGCCCGCCACGGCCATTGCCGCGCACGGTCACGGTGGTTTCGCCACCCGACAGGATCACGCAGGGTGCTTTGAGCGGCTGGCCGTGCTGAACGATTTGCCGGGCGATACCGGCATGCACCTTGGCCACTTCGCGCGATTCACCTTCTAGGTCGCCGAGGATCAGCGGGCTGAAACCGGCCTGACGGGCTTTGACCGCGGCGGCCTCCAGCGACTGCTGGGGTTTGGCGATCAACTGGAAGTGGCTGCGGGCCAGGGCCGGGTCATCGGCCTTGACGGTTTCCGAGGCCGGGTTGTTCAGCCAGTCGATGACCGCTTTGGGCGCTTCGATGTTGTAGCGTTTGAGGATGGCCAGGGCGTCGGCCGAGGTGCTCGGGTCGGCCACGGTGGGGCCGGAAGCGATGACCGTGGCGAGGTCGCCCGGTACATCGGAAATGGCATAGGTGTAGACCGTGGCCGGCCAGCAGGCCTTGGCCAGGCGCCCGCCCTTGATCGCCGAGAGGTGCTTGCGCACGCAGTTCATCTCGCCGATGGTGGCGCCGGATTTCAGCAGTGCCTTGTTGATCTGCTGCTTGTCGGCCAGGGTCAGGCCTTCGGCAGGCAGGGCCAGCAGCGCCGAGCCACCGCCAGACAGCAGGAAGATGACGCGATCTTCTTCGTTGAGGTTGCTGACCAGTTCCAGCACGCGCTTGGCTACCGCCAGGCCGGCAGCGTCCGGGACCGGGTGGGCGGCTTCGACCACCTCGATCTTCTGGCAGTTGGCGCCGTGGCCGTAACGGGTCACGACCAGGCCGGAGACTTCGCCCTGCCAGCTTTTCTCGACCACTTCGGCCATGGCGGCTGCGGCCTTGCCGGCGCCGATGACGATAACCCGGCCGCTGCGATCGGCGGGCAGGTAGGGTTCGAGGACTTGACGGGGGTGGGCGGCGGCGATGGCTGTGTCGAACAGTTCGCGGAGAAGTTTTTGCGGATCGACCGACATGGCAGGCTCCCAATTATTGTTGTTCTGCAGAATCAAAAACGCCCCTGGAACTGCCTCCGTGCAGGCCGAACCAGGGGCGGGTGTTGCTCGATGCCACCATTGGGCCTGTGGTCGCAGGTTCAACGGCGTTGGCTTCTTCGCGGACAAGCCCCGCTCCTACATGCACAGCTTTGAGCGATTGTGCGGTCTTTGGTAGGAGCGGGTTTACCCGCGAAGAGGCCAGTGAAGGCTAAAAACAACTTATTTGTCGTCGCGGATCGAGAAGTTGGCCATGTGCTCCAGGCCTTTGATCAGCGCCGAGTGGTCCCAGTTGCCGCCGCCCAGTGCCTGGCAGGTGTTGAACACTTGCTGGGCATTGGAGGTGTTGGGCAGGTTGATGCCCAGTTCCTTGGCGCCTTGCAGGGCCAGGTTCAGGTCCTTCTGGTGCAGGTTGATGCGGAAGCCTGGGTCGAAGGTGCCCTTGATCATGCGCTCGGCGTGCACTTCGAGGATTTTCGACGAAGCAAAGCCGCCCATCAGTGCTTCACGCACCTTGGCAGGGTCGGCGCCGTTCTTGGCGGCGAACAGCAGGGCTTCGGCCACGGCCTGGATGTTCAGGGCGACAATGATCTGGTTGGCGACCTTGGCGGTCTGGCCGTCACCGTTGCCACCGACGCGGGTAATGTTCTTGCCCATGGCTTCGAACAGCGGCAGGGTGCGCTCGAAGGCTTTCGGGCAGCCACCGACCATGATGCTCAGGGTCGCGGCCTTGGCGCCGACTTCACCACCGGACACTGGGGCGTCCAGGTAGGCGGCACCGGTAGCCTTGATTTTTTCGGCGAAGGCTTTGGTAGCGGTAGGGGAGATCGAGCTCATGTCGATCACCACCTTGTTCGGGCCAACGCCTTCGGCCACGCCGTTTTCACCGAACAGGACGCTTTCGACCTGCGGGGTGTCGGGAACCATGACGATGATGAATTCGGCTTCCTGGGCAACTTCTTTCGGGTTGGCCAGGGCCACGGCACCGGCGGCGATCAGGTCGGCTGGCGCGGCGTCGTGGTGGGTGGAAACGAAGATGCTGTGACCTGCTTTTTGCAGGTTCTGGGCCATGGGCTTGCCCATGATGCCGGTGCCGATGAAACCGATTTTAGCCATGAGAGATTACCTCGTTGTATTTGTTGAATCTCGATGGAGCAGGCTGCACAGGCCCATTGTTGGACACAGAATTCTGTGGGAGCGGGTTTACCCGCGAAAGCGGCAGTGAAGCCAACGTCGCATTCGCGGGTGAACCCGCTCCTACAGGGTCAGGCATGTGTCACAGGACCTCGATCAGCCTTAGATTGCGTTGTGGGTTTTCAGCCAGCCCAGGCCTGCTTCGGTAGTGGTCTTGGGCTTGTACTCCGCGCCCACCCAGCCCTGGTAGCCAATGCGGTCCAGGTGTTCGAACAGGAAGCGGTAGTTGATCTCGCCGGTGCCTGGTTCATTGCGGCCGGGGTTGTCGGCCAGCTGGATGTGGTTGATCAGTTTCAGGTTGGCTTCCATGGTGCGAGCCAGGTCACCTTCCATGATCTGCATGTGGTAGATGTCGTATTGCAGGAACAGGTTGTCGCTGCCCACCTCGGCCTGGATTTCCAGGGCCTGCTGGGTGGTGTTCAGGTAGAAGCCTGGGATGTCGCGGGTGTTGATCATTTCCATGACCAAGCGAATACCGGCGCCCTTGAGCTTGTCAGCGGCGTAGCGCAGGTTCTCGACGAAGGTCTTGCGCACGGTAGCGCAGTCCGGGCCTTTTGGGCGGATGCCGGCCAGGGCGTTGACCTGGGTGTTGCCCAGCACCTTGGCGTATTCGATGGCCTTGTCGACACCCGCGCGGAATTCCTCGACGCGGTCAGGGTGGCAGGTGATACCGCGCTCACCTTTGGCCCAGTCGCCGGCCGGCAGGTTGAACAGCACCTGGGTCAGGCCGTTGGCCTCCAGCTGCTGCTTGATTTCAGCTGCGCTGAAGTCATAGGGGAACAGGTATTCGACGCCGCTGAAACCAGCATCGGCGGCAGCCTTGAAGCGGGCCAGGAAGTCCTGTTCGGTGAACAGCATGGACAGGTTGGCAGCGAAGCGAGGCATGAGTTGTCTCCTTGCGATGAAGGCCCCCAGGGCGTGCCTGGGGGCGTCAGGCGATCAGTCCAGCAGCGAGATGGCGGTTGGCGCGTCGTTGCCGACCAGGGCCAGGTCTTCGAATTCGTTGACCGCGTTGATCTCGGTGCCCATGGAAATGTTGGTCACACGCTCGAGAATCACTTCAACCACCACCGGCACGCGGAACTCTTCGGCCATCTTCTGTGCCTTGATCAGGGCAGGGGCGATTTCTGCTGGCTCGAACACACGGATGGCCTTGCAACCCAGGCCTTCGACCACGGCGACGTGGTCGACACCGTAGGTGGCAGCGTCGGTCGAGTTGATGTTCTCGAACGCCAGTTGTACACAGTAATCCATGTCGAAGCCACGCTGCGCCTGACGGATCAGGCCCAGGTAGGCGTTGTTCACCAGTACGTGGACGTACGGCAGGTTGAACTGTGCGCCTACCGCCAGTTCTTCGATCATGAACTGGAAGTCGTAGTCACCCGACAGCGCCACAACCTTGCGCTTCGGATCGGCTTTGACCACGCCCAGCGCAGCAGGGATGGTCCAGCCCAGCGGGCCGGCCTGGCCGCAGTTGATCCAGTGGCGAGGCTTGTACACATGCAGGAACTGCGCGCCGGCAATCTGCGACAGGCCGATGGTGCTGACGTAGCAGGTGTCTTTGCCGAATACCTGGTTCATTTCTTCGTAGACGCGCTGCGGCTTGACCGGCACGTTGTCGAAGTGGGTCTTGCGCTGCAGGCTCGACTTGCGCTCCTGGCACTCTTCCAGCCAGGCCTTGCGGCACTTGAGCTTGCCGGCGGCTTTCCACTCGCGGGCCACTTCCAGGAACACGTCCAGTGCCTTGCCAGCATCGGAAACGATGCCCAGGTCCGGGGTGAACACGCGGCCGATCTGGGTCGGTTCGATGTCGACGTGTACGAACTTGCGGCCTTCGGTGTAGACATCGACGGAGCCGGTGTGGCGGTTGGCCCAGCGGTTACCGATACCGAATACCAGGTCGGACTTCAGCAGGGTTGCGTTGCCATAGCGGTGCGAGGTCTGCAGGCCGACCATGCCGACCATCTGTGCGTGGTCGTCCGGGATGGTGCCCCAGCCCATCAGGGTCGGGATCACCGGTACGCCGGTCAGTTCGGCGAATTCGACCAGCTTGTCGCTGGCGTCGGCGTTGATGATGCCGCCACCGGCTACCAGCAGTGGGCGCTCGGCGTCATTGAGCAGGGCCAGGGCTTTCTCGGCCTGTACGCGGGTGGCAGATGGCTTGTTGACTGCCAGTGGTTCGTAGGCGTCGATGTCGAATTCGATTTCGGCCATCTGCACGTCGAACGGCAGGTCGATCAGCACCGGGCCTGGGCGGCCGGTACGCATTTCATAGAAGGCCTTCTGGAAGGCGTAAGGCACCTGGCCTGGCTCCAGAACGGTGGTCGCCCACTTGGTCACTGGCTTGACGATGTTGGTGATGTCGACAGCCTGGAAGTCTTCCTTGTGCAGGCGGGCACGTGGCGCCTGGCCAGTGATGCACAGAATCGGGATGGAGTCGGCCGAGGCACTGTACAGGCCGGTGACCATGTCGGTGCCGGCAGGGCCGGAAGTGCCGATGCACACACCGATGTTGCCTGGGTTGGCGCGGGTGTAGCCCTCGGCCATGTGCGAGGCACCTTCGACGTGACGAGCGAGGACGTGATCGATGCCACCGACTTTCTTCAGGGCCGAATACAACGGGTTGATGGCAGCCCCCGGGATGCCGAACGCGGTATCTACACCTTCACGGCGCATGACCAGAACGGCTGCATCGATTGCTCTCATTTTGCTCATGGTTTGTGCCTCATCGATTTTGTAATTGTATACAACTTGCTTTGCGACAGAGTGTATTCACGCCTGATGGTTTAGGTCAATGGGTTTTCATCGGGTAAGTTGGCTTTCGTCAGAGCGCCCGTGAAAACGAGGGTTTGCGCCATCGCATACGATCTTTTCAAAATATTGTATACAAAAATATCTCTCGTTGTGTTCTATTTGTCCAATCGGTTTTCAACTGCCCTTAGGGCTTCTCACAACAAGAAGAGGACCTTTCCATGAACGTTCTTAACCTGAAAGTCGCCGTCAGCCTGGTGAATGCCGCGCTGGTGGCGGGCCGCAAGATCAATGCCGCGCCGCTGACCGTGGCGGTGCTGGATGCCGGCGGGCACCTGCTGGCGCTGCAGCGCGAGGATGGCGCGAGCCTGATTCGGCCTGAAGTGGCCACTGGCAAAGCCTGGGGTGCGATTGCCCTGGGCAAGGGGTCGCGCTTGCTGGCGCTGGATGCGCAGCAGCGGCCGGCTTTTTTTGCCGCGTTGAACGGGATGGGTGAGCGGCCGGTGGTGCCGGCGCCGGGTGGGGTGCTGATTCGTGATCAGGACGGCAAGGTGCTGGGTGCCGTGGGGATCAGCGGCGATACGTCGGATATCGACGAGCAGTGTGCGATCAGTGCGATCGAGGAGGTGGGGTTGCGGGCAGATGCTGGGGTAGCGGCCTAAATCTCTATTGCCTGTTCTGGCCCATTCGCGGGCAAGCCCGCTCCTACAGGGACTCCAAAACCTTCAGGCATGTGGATCCTCTGGGAGCGGGCTTGCCCGCGAATGGCCCTTCGAGATGGTTCAGGCTGCCTCAGGCTCACAACCTTTCAAGACCATACGAATGATGGTCTCGGCCGCCGCGTCATAATCACTGTCGGCCAGTTTGGCCTTGCCGGTCACCGCAGAAATCTGCCAGTCGAAGTCCGCATAGGTCTGGGTCGCCGCCCAGATGCTGAACATCAGGTGATGCGCGTCCACATGGGCGATCTGCCCGCGGTCGATCCAGCGCTGGATGCACTCGATGTTGTGTCGGGCCTGTTCGTTCAACTGCTCGACCTGGTTCGGTGACAGGTGCGGCGCACCATGCATGATCTCGCTGGCGAACACCTTGGACGCATGGGGCAGGTCACGCGAAATGCGAATTTTCGAACGAATGTACGCACTCAGCACTTCCTTCGGGTCGCCGTCTGCATTGAACGGCGTGGATGCCTGCATGATCGGCGCGATGATGCTTTCCAGGACCTCGCGGTAGAGATTGTCCTTGGACTTGAAGTAGTAATACACGTTCGGCTTGGGCAGGCCGGCCTTGGCCGCGATATCGCTGGTCTTGGTGGCGGCGAAGCCCTTGTCGGCGAATTCCTCGCTGGCCGCGCGCAGGATCAATTCCTTGTTGCGCTCGCGAATGGTGCTCATGGTCAGGGATCTTCCTCGTGTCTGGCCACCTCTAAGGGGGATCGGGCATGGTAGCACCGGCCTCGACGGGCGCTCAAGGCAGCGGCTTTGGGCTAGAATCCGGCACATTGACTTATTTGGATACAAGCAAACATGGCAGGAAGCAGTCTACTGGTACTGATCGACGATATCGCCACGCTGCTGGACGACGTCTCTCTGATGACCAAGGTGGCGGCAAAAAAAACCGCAGGCGTGCTGGGTGATGACCTGGCGCTGAATGCCCAGCAGGTCACCGGCGTGCGCGCCGATCGCGAACTTCCGGTCGTCTGGGCGGTGGCCAAGGGGTCGTTCGTCAACAAGGCGATCCTGGTACCGGCCGCGCTGCTGATCAGTGCGTTCATACCGTGGGCGGTTACGCCGTTGTTGATGTTGGGTGGCGCGTTCCTGTGCTTCGAGGGTTTCGAGAAGCTGGCGCACAAGTTCTTGCACAGCAAGGAAGAGGATGAGGCACAGCACGAGGCGCGCAAGGAGGCCGTTGCCGATGCCAGTGTTGACCTGGTGGCTTTTGAAAAAGCCAAGATCAAGGGGGCGGTGCGTACCGACTTCATCCTGTCGGCGGAAATCATCGCCATTACCTTGGGTATCGTGGCTGACTCGCCGCTGACCCAGCAGATCATCGTGCTGTCGGGCATTGCGGTGGTGATGACCATTGGTGTGTATGGGTTGGTAGGCGGGATCGTCAAGCTTGACGACCTTGGGCTGTGGATGGCCCGCAAAACCTCCAGGCTGACTCAGGCAGTGGGTAACGGCATCCTGCGGGCGGCGCCGTACATGATGAAAAGCCTGTCGGTGATTGGTACTGCGGCGATGTTTCTGGTGGGCGGTGGGATCCTGGTGCATGGCATCGAGCCGCTGCATCATGCCATCGAGGCGTTCAGCGAAGGGCGTGGCGGGGCGTTGACCGGCGCGTTGCTCAACGGCGGGGTCGGAGTCCTCGCAGGTGCTGTGGTGCTGGCGGTGGTAAGCGTTGCGGGGAAATTGTGGCGGGCGGTTCGGCCGGCCAATTGAGGCGCTTTGCCGGGGCTTTGCCCCGGTTCGCGGGTGAACCCGCTCCTACCAGGTACCGCGTTTGCCTTGAACCCGGCGCGTCCCCTGTAGGAGCGGGTTTACCCGCGAATGGGCCGCAAAGCGGCCCCGCTTACTCAGGTCAGAAGTGAACCTTGACCAAGAAGCTCATGGTGTTCTGGTCGGTAGTGAAGGCATCGCTGTCCTTGATGCCGTACTTGTTCTTCCAGTAATCGTACTCCACACCCACATACAACTGCTTCTCGCCCAGGTGCAGCGCCTTGCCCAGGTCATACTTGATCTGCGGGTTGAAGTGCAGGTTGGCCTGGTAGGTGCCGCGGCGGTTCTCGTCGTTGTCCACCACCCAGTCCATGAAGCCGTCGATCAGCACGTCGGAATCACCGACCGGAATGGTGTACGACCACACCGGGGTGATCTGCCACACGTTGTCGCCAGCGCGGCTGCCGTCGGTGGTGCGGTTGTAGAAGTTCAGCTGGAAGTAGTCGAAGCCCGGGATGGCCAGGTCGAAGCCCGGACCGATCAGGTAAGACTCGGTGTCACCCTCGCCAAACTCGTAGGTCATCGCCAGCAGCACGTCCTTGACCGGGCCAAACTCGATCTTCTGGTCGAAAATCTTGCCGAACGACAGGCGTGGGCTGATCTCACCGTAGTAGGTGTTCGGGCCGTTGCCGGCGTCTTTCTGGCCCTGGTAAAAGATCTTGTCGACGAAAATGAAGTTGTCGCCGTACTTCCAGCCATCGGCGTGCTCGAAGGTGACGGTTTGCTGAATCGCCGGGTTGACCTTGAAGTTCTTGCCCCACAGGTAGGTCAGGCTGTTGTTCTGCCATTGCAGCAGGTCGCCGCCGAAGGTGGTGCCGCAGGCCAGTAGGCCGCCGGCGAGGATCAGGCTCTTGATAGTACGCATTGCGAGTGTCGCTCCCTTGATTGATCTGTTGTCAGCGCTCGGTGTCGGCGCTTTTTTTGTCTTTTGAGTCAGCTTTTTTCGATAGGCCACAGCTGTTTGGCAAGGGTTGGGCCAACTTTTCCGGGTTGGCAAAACCTTCCTGCTCGACTTCGTTCTGAACGGATGAAAAGGGTATTTCAGGCTGGCAACACGTTGGCCAACCGCCCGAATTCATTGACTGAGCGGTCAGTAAACGCAGGCAGAATCCGTTCTGCCCTGATCGAGGGGGCGCGCAGATTACTGGCTTGCGCGCCGCGCCTCAAGTGCTCCGTCCTGGAGCGGGGTGATTCAAACTTGTGCGTTTGGTCAACTTCCTAGAAGTGCACCTTGATCAGCGCACTGGCCACGCTCTGGTTGCTGTCCAGGTTGCCACGGCTGTCAATGCCGTACTTGTCTTTCCAGTAGCTGTATTCAAAGCCGACGTAGAGCTGCTTGGCGCCCAGGTTCAGCGCCTTGCCCAGGTCGTATTTGACCTGCGGGTTGAAGTGCAGGTTGGCGTGATAGGTGCCACGGCGGGTCTGGTCGTTGTCGGTAACCCAGTCCATGTAACCGTCGATCAGAATGTCTGACCGGCCTACAGGGAGGGTGTACGACCAGCCGGGGGTGATCTGCCAGACGTTGTCACCGGGGCGGCTGCCTTCGGTGTTACGCACGTAGAAATTGAGGGTGAAATAGTTGAAGCCGGGGATGTTCAAGTCGAAGCCGGGGCCGATCAGGTAGGCCTCGTTGTCGCCTTCACCGCGCTCGTAGGTCATGGCCAGCAGCACGTCCTTGATCGGACCGAAGGCAAGCTTGCGGTCGAAGATCTTGCCCAATGACAGGCGTGGGCTGAACTCGCCGTAGTAGGTGGTCACACCTTTGCCGGGGTCGGCCTTGCCGTTGTAGAAGATCTTGTCGACGAACATGAAGGTGTCGCCGTACTTCCATTTGTTGGCGTGCTCGAAGGTGATGGTCTGCTGGATATCAGGGTTGACCTTGAAGTCCTTGCCGTACAGGTAGGTCAGGCTTTCGCCGTGCCATTGCAGCCATTCGCCTGCGTGCGAGGGTAGGGTGGCCAGCAGGCTGCTGCCCAACAACAGGGACGTGGTGATGCGCTTCATGTTGTGATTCCCGGACTTATTGTTTTTGTTGGCGGTTTTTTTGGCGCGCAGGCGCCCCGGGCGACCCATTCCGGCGGGTCGACGGCGTAGCGGTTACTGCAGAGGTGATGAGGGGCGGTCATGCACCGCCCCTTTTGGCTCAATGCTGGTGACAGACGTCGTTGTGCATTGCGCGGTCGGCACCGCCAAGGATGTTGAACAGAACGTTCAACACCAGGGCACAGACCGTGGCCATGGCGATACCGCTGTGGGTGATGGGTTCCATCCACTGTGGCATCTGGGCAAAGAACTCCGGACGCACCACGGGGATTAACCCGAAGCCGACGCTTACAGCAACCAACAGCTGGTTGCGGCGGTCGCCGATGTCCGCCTCCTGAAGAATCTTGATCCCGGTGGCGGTGACCATGCCGAACATGGCGATGGACGCGCCGCCCAGTACCGCAGGCGGGATCGAGGCAATCAGGAAGGCCGCCTTGGGCAGCAGGCTGAGCAGGATCAGCAGTGCACCGGCCACGATGGTGACATAGCGGCAGCGCACCCCAGTCATCTGCACCAGGCCGATGTTTTGGGCGAACGAGGAGTGGGTGAAGGTGTTGAAGAAGCCCGCAATGAACGACGCACCGGCATCGCACAGCAGGCCGCGACGCAGCATGCCAGGGGTGACTTCGCGATCGGTCACCTTGCCCAGGGCCAGGAACATGCCGGTGGACTCGACGAAGATGATCACCACTACCAGGCACATGGACAGGATCGGCGCCAGGCTGAAGGTCGGCATGCCAAAGTGCAGCGGGGTGACCACCTGCAACCACGGTGCTTCATTCAGACCCGACAGGTCGACCATGCCGATGGAGCCGGCCAGGATGTAGCCAAGGCCCATGCCCACCAGTACCGACACGTTGACCCAGAAACCGCGCATGAAGCGGTTGATCAGCAGGATAACGGCCAGTACCAGGCCGGCCACCAGCAGGTAGATCGGCGAGCCGAACGTTTGAGCGTCTTGGCCGCCACCGGCCCAGTTGACGGCCACCGGGAACAGCGACAGGCCAATCGAGGTGATCACCGTACCGGTGACCAGTGGGGGGAAGAAGCGGACAACCTTGGACATGAACGGCGCGATCAGCATGCCGAAGAACCCGGCAGCGATGGTCGCGCCGAAGATCCCCTGCAGGCCCACGCCGGGCATGCCGGCCATGGCCACCATGCTGCCGACGGCAGCGAAACTGGCACCCATCATCACCGGCATGCGGATGCCCACCGGGCCGATACCGAACGACTGGATGATGGTAGCGACGCCAGCGACCAGCAGGTCGGCGTTGATCAGGAAAGCGACTTCTTCACGGGACAACCCGGCAGCCTGGCCGATGATCAACGGCACGGCGATCGCGCCACCGTACATCAGCAGAACGTGTTGCAGGCCAACCAGGAACAGTTGGAACAGGGGCAAGGGTTCTCGCGGCGGCGCAATGGGGATATACGCCTTGCGTGACTCGGACATGCAGCACCTCGAGTTTTGTTTTTATTCTCGGATCCAAGCGGCAGGCCTCATGCCTGCGCGCTCGATGCTTGCTTGTTGCGTAACACATGGAGCTTGAGGCCGGGGCTTCCGGCCTCTTCGCGGGCAAGCCCGCTCCTACAGGGGAAGGTGATTCCCTTGGGGGCGGGTTGCCTGGCGAGGTGCTGTCAGTTGACCTGGGCGCCTTTGGCGATCCAGTCGCCGACGAGCTTGCGCTCTTCGGTGGTCATCTGGGTGATGTTGCCCAGCGGCATGATCTGGCTGGCAACCGCTTGCGCCTGAATGCGCGCGGCCTGGGCCTGGATCTGCTGCGGAGTGTCGAACATCACGCCGGCAGGGGCGGTGCTGAACAGTGGGCTGGTCGGCTTGGACGAGTGGCACACAGTGCAGCGTTCCTGGATGACATTGTGGATCTTGTCGAATTCGCCACCTCCGGCCTGGGCAGCGGCCTGGGCCGGTGCTTTCGCAGGTGCGGCGGGTGCTTCGGCAGCCTTGGCGGCGTCCTCGGCACGCTGCTCGGCAGCGGTCTTGCCGCCTACCGCAGTTGCCGGCAGCGGCTGGTACTCGATCTTCGCTGCGGCTTGCTCAGGGCTTACGGCCATCGGTTTCGGGCCGGTAACGTAAGCCAGGCAGATCATCGCCAAGGCGCCGACGGGCAGGGTCCAGGCGTACTTGTTGCTGTCGTGGCGGGTGTTGAAGTAGTGGCGGATCAGAACCGCGGCTACTGCGATACCGGCCAGGATCAGCCAGTTGTACTGGCTACCGTAGGTGCTCGGGAAATGGTTGCTGATCATGATGAACAGCACCGGCAGGGTGAAGTAGTTGTTGTGACGCGAGCGCAGCAGGCCCTTGGCCGGCAGTACCGGGTCGGGCGTCTGGTTGTTCTCGATCGCCGCCACCAGCTGGCGTTGGGCCGGCATGATGATGCGGAACACGTTACCGACCATGATGGTGCCGATGATCGCGCCGGTGTGCAGGTAGGCACCACGGCCGCTGAACACCAGGCTGAAGCCCCAGCAGGCTGCGATGATCAGCACGAACAGCACACCACCGAGCAGCGCTGGCTTCTTGCCCAAGGGCGAGTCGCACAGGAAGTCGTAGATGAACCAGCCAGCGATCAGCGAACCGATACCGATAGCCACGCCTTCGGCACCGCTCAGGGTGCTGCCAGGTGCCAGCAGGTACAGGGTCGGGTTCCAGTAGAACACCACGCACAGCAGGGCGATACCGGACATCCAGGTGAAGTAGGCTTCCCATTTGAACCAGTGCAGGTTCTCGGGCATTTTCGGGGGGGCGAGCTTGTATTTCTCCAGGTGGTAGATACCACCGCCGTGAATCGCCCAGAGATCACCCGACAACCCATCGCGCGGGTTGCTTCGGTTCAGGTGGTTCTCCAGCCAGACGAAGTAGAACGATGCACCGATCCAGGCAACGCCGGTGATCATGTGAACCCAGCGAATGCTCAGGTTCAGCCATTCGTGAAGGTGTGCTTCCACAGTATGTACCTCTGCCAGTCACCGAGAAGATGACTGACCTTTTCTTATTGGTGGGGATTGAGGATCAGCATCTGTTCCTCGGTGAAGTAATGCTCATCGCAGTTGTTGCCAGAACCACTGCGATCAACCACCAGGAAATCATCCCGCTTTTCGATCGTCAGCACCGGGTGGTGCCAGACGCCGCGATGGTAATTAACGCCCTGCCTGCCATTACTGCGGAAGGCTCGGACCAAGCCTGATACAGGTGCATCGCCAACGGGCGCGACCACGATCAGAAAAGGGTTGCCGAGCAGCGGGATGAAAGCCTGGCTGCCCAGCGGATGGCGTTCCAGCATGCGCACGGTCAGCGGCATGTCCTGCGCGTCGGCGCGGAAGATGCTGATGATCGCCTTGTCTTCAGGCTCGGCGGTTTCGACCGTGGCGAGCTTGTGAAAACGCATGGTCGAGCCGTTGTTGATCATGAAGTGGTCGCTGCCGTCGGTTTCGATCACGTCTCCGAACTGGGCGAAGGCTTCTTTGGTCAAGGGCTCGATCATCAGGGTGCGCATGCGGTTATCTCTTCTATTGTTCGTTTTCTGAATAAGGTTCGGCTGTTGCTTACAGCTGCAGCAGGCGGAACAGGGCGATCAGGTTGATCTGCGCCAGGGCTTCCTTGAATTCGGCATCGGCATCGTTGTGGATGCGTTTTTCAAAGGCGGCGAGAATCTGGTGCCGGTTACTGCCCTTCACCGCCATGATGAACGGGAACTGAAACTTGGCCTTATAGGCATCGTTCAGTTCGGTGAACCGAGCGAACTCTTCGGCGGTGCACTGGTGGATACCGGCACCGGCCTGTTCGTTGGTGCTCGATTCGGTCAGTTCGCCCTGGATGGCGGCCTTGCCTGCCAGGTCCGGGTGAGCATTGATCAGCGCCAGCTGGTCAGCGTGGTTGGCGCTGAGCAGGATGTCGCTCATGCGCTGGTGCAGCGCCTCGATCTCGTCCAGCTCGCCCAGTTGGCCCAGGTCATAGGCTTTTTCGGCAACCCACGGCGAGTGCTCGTAGATGTCGGCGAAGGCCTTGACGAAGGCGTCGCGGTCCAGGGCGGATGGTTTGAGGGTATTGAAGGCGGTCATCAGGCGTTCTCTTTCTTGTACGGGTGGGTGGTGTGCCAGTGGCGGGCGATATCCACGCGACGGGCGAACCAGACCTGGTCATGACTTTTTGCGTAATCGACGAAGCGCTTGAGTGCAGCCAGGCGTGCCGGGCGGCCGACCAGGCGGCAGTGCAGGCCGATGGAAAGCATTTTCGGTGCTTCGGCGCCTTCGGCGTACAGCACATCAAAGGCGTCTTTCAGGTACTGGAAGAACTGCTCGCCGCAGTTGAAGCCCTGTACCTGGGTGAAGCGCATGTCGTTGGTGTCCAGGGTGTAGGGGATCACCAGGTGCGGCTTGCCGGTGGGGTTGTTCGGCTCCCAGTAGGGCAGGTCGTCGTCGTAGGTGTCGCTGTCATAGAGGAAGCCACCTTCCTCCATCACCAGGCGGCGGGTGTTCGGGCCGGTACGGCCGGTGTACCAGCCCAGCGGGCGCTCGCCGGTGAGTTCGGTGAGGATACGGATGGCTTCGAGCATGTGCTCGCGCTCCTGGGCCTCGTCCATGTTCTGGTAGTCGATCCAGCGGTAGCCGTGGCTGCAGATCTCGTGGCCGGCTTCGACCATGGCGCGGATCACGTCGGGGTGGCGCTGGGCGGCCATGGCCACGGCGAAGACGGTGAGTGGCACGCCGCTGTCCTTGAACAGCTTCAGCAGGCGCCACACACCGGCACGGCTGCCGTATTCATACAGCGACTCCATGCTCATGTTGCGCTGGCCCTGCAGGGGTTGGGCAGCGACCATCTCGGACAGGAAGGCTTCGGATTCCTTGTCACCGTGCAGGATGTTGCGTTCGCCACCTTCCTCGTAATTGAGGACGAAAGACAGCGCGATGCGGGCGTTACCCGGCCATTGCGGGTGAGGAGGGTTGTTGCCGTAACCGATCAGGTCGCGAGGGTAATCAGCGCTCACTGCAGTCTTCCTTCTTGTGCGTTAGTGCGGGGGGTGGGCGGGCCGCGTCGGTATGTCGCACCACCGGATGGGCTGATTGTATACAACTTCTGAAATCTTTTGTAAGCCTGTTTTTCCGCATTTCTTCCCTTTTGTCGCCTGACAGCGACCTGGAAATACAGTGCAAGAAACCTGCCTGTTTGGTCAGCTAATGAGGTTGGCATCGTTATGGTGCGTGTATTTGCGACCGATGGGTCGTTTATGGGCAGCAAAGGGAGGGTGTGACAGAGGGGATCAAAAAATTGTGTACAATCCTTTGGTGGAATGTCTTAATAACGTCATTCCCGCCTGCCGCAGGCGCTAAGCTGGTGCGATGGCTGAGTATTTTTTGCCCACAGATTGAACAAGAGGCGACACGCAATGGGACGTTTGACCACACACGTACTGGATGCCGCGCATGGCTGCCCGGGTAGCTCGATCAAGGTCGAGCTGTACCGCGTCGAAGGCCAGCAGCTGGAGCTGGTGAACACCGCCCTGACCAACAGCGATGGCCGCGTCGACGCGCCGCTGCTGCAGGGGGACGATTACCGTACTGGCGTTTACCAGTTGCAGTTCAGCGCTGGGGATTACTACCGCGCCCGTGGCGTGCAATTGCCGGCCCAGGCGTTTCTGGATGTCGTCGTGCTGCGCTTTGGCATCGACGAGTCGCAGGAGCACTACCATGTGCCGCTGCTGATTTCGCCGTACAGCTATTCGACCTATCGTGGAAGCTAGTTGGTCGCTAGAAGAATCTTCGTAGGTCCTTTGGCCCGCTCTCACACTGGCGGGCTTTTTTTCGTCTGCTGTTTTTGTGTGGCCTGTGCCGGCCTCTTCGCGGGTGAACCCGCTCCTACGACGGGCTGTGTCCAACTGTCCACCCCGTGGTAGGAGCGGGTTTACCCGCGAATGCGCTGGTGGCGGCAACGGTGAACGGCGGGGGGAAATTGGCCAGCAGGGCCGGCCTCTTCGCGGGTGAACCCGCTCCTACGGCGGGCTGTGTCCAACTGTCCACCCCGTGGTAGGAGCGGGTTTACCCGCGAATACGGTGGCGGCAGCAACGGTGAACGGCGGGGGGAGATTGGCCAGCAGGGCCGGCCTCTTCGCGGGTGAACCCGCTCCTACGGCGGGCTGTGTCCAACTGTCCACCCCGTGGTAGGAGCGGGTTTACCCGCGAATGCGCTGGTGGCGGCAACGGTGAACGGCGGGGGGGAGATTGGCCAGCAGGGCCGGCCTCTTCGCGGGTGAACCCGCTCCTACGACGGGCTGTATCCAACTGTCCACCCCCGTGGTAGGAGCGGGTTTACCCGCGAATACGGTGGCGGCAGCAACGGTGAACGGCGGGTGGAGATTGGCCAGCAGGGCCGGCCTCTTCGCGGGTAAACCTGCTCCTACAGCGGGCTGTATCCAACTGTCCACCACCGTTGTAGGAGCGGGTTTACCCGCGAATACGGTGGCGGCAGCAACGGTGAACGGCGGGTGGAGATTGGCCAGCAGGGCCGGCCTCTTCGCGGGTAAACCTGCTCCTACAGCGGGCTGTATCCAACTGTCCACCACCGTTGTAGGAGCGGGTTTACCCGCGAATACGGTGGCGGCAGCAACGGTGAACGGCGGGTGGGGATTGGCCAGCAGGGCCGGCCTCTTCGCGGGTGAACCCGCTCCTACGACGGGCTGTATCCAACTGTCCACCCCCGGGGTAGAAGCGCTCTCGGTCAGAGGAACACGAACTTGGCAATGAAGATCGCGCACAGCACCCACAGGCTGGCCGAGATTTCCTTGTATTTGCCGGTACCCGCCTTCAGTGCCACATAGCTGATGAAGCCCAGGGCAATACCATCGGCGACCGAGAACGTCAGCGGCATCATGATCACCGTGACGATCGCCGGAATGCTGTCGGTGGCCTCATCCCAATGGATGTGCGCCATGCTGCCCATCATCAGCATTGCCACGTAGATCAGTGCGCCTGCTGTCGCGTAGGCCGGGATCATCCCCGCCAGCGGGGCGAAGAACATCGCTGCGACGAACAGCAAGCCGACCACCACGGCCGTCAAACCGGTACGGCCACCTGCGGCGACACCTGCGGCACTCTCCACATAACTGGTCACTGGGGGCACGCCGACCACAGCACCGAATACGCTGGAAGCACTGTCGGCCTTCAAGGCGCGTGACAGGCCTTCGATACGCCCGTCCGGCGCTACCAGGTTCGCTCGCTGGGCAACCCCCATCAGCGTGCCGGCAGTGTCGAACATGTGCACGAACAGGAACGCCAGCACCACGCTGATCATGCTGACATTGAACACGCCAGCCACGTCCATGGCCATCCAGGTCGGTGCCAGGCTTGGGGGCATCGACATCACCCCGCCAAACTTGACCAGGCCCAGGCCCCAGCCCGCCAGGGTGACACCAATGATGCTGATCAGGATCGCGCCGAATACCCGCTTGTAGCTGAGGATGGCGATCAGCAGGAAGCACACGGCCGCCAGCAGCGGCCCCGGCTCATGCAACGAGCCCAGCTTGATCAGGGTGGCGGGGCTGTCGACGATGATGCCTGCGGTCTTCAGGCCGATCAGCCCGAGAAACAATCCGACGCCGGCCCCCATGGCATGGCGCAGGCTGACCGGGATGCTGTTGAGCAGCCATTCGCGCACTTTCGACAAGGTCAGGAACATGAACAACACGCCGGAGACGAATACCGCCCCCAGCGCCGTTTCCCAGTTGTAGCCCATGGTGCCGACCACGGTGTAGGTAAAGAAAGCATTGAGCCCCATGCCCGGCGCCAGGCCCACCGGCCAGTTGGCGTACAGGCCCATCAGCAGGCAGCCCAGCGCGGCGGCGATGCAGGTGGCGACAAAAGCGGCACCATGGTCGATGCCGGCGTCGGCCATGATGTTGGGGTTGACGAAGATGATGTAGGCCATGGTGATGAAGGTGGTCACCCCAGCGATCATTTCGGTTTTGACAGTGCTGCCGTGTTGCTTGAGTTTGAAAATCCGCTCCAGCCAGCTCGTTTCGAGCGGCGGGGCGAGATCCAGCGTAGGGGCTTCGGATTTGCGGCTTTCCACAGCGGGTACTCCTCAAGTCTTTCTTGTTGTTATGGAGCCAGTTTCCTGCGCAATGCACTTGGCGGCTCCGCGAGGGAAGGCAGACGTCTGACCTTTTTGTTGACTCATGGGTCAAGAAGTTGCTCGATGGATTATGCTTTTGTGTACAAATAAAGCAAATAATGTTTTATGTTTTGTATGCGCAATGCGTCGTACAACGGCTATATAGGTAAAACGCCCCCTGCGGAATCGCCTCAGCCTGTGTACAATGGCGCCATACTTTCTCTTCGTGCCTCGAGAGCCCATGAACGAACAGCTGCAACCTCTGAAAAAACCTGCACGAGTCGGCAAGGCCGGCCGCAGCGGTACCCAGGACGACATCGTCTACGCGCATATTTTCGAGGCGATCCTCGAGCAGCGTCTGGCTCCGGGCACCAAGTTGAGCGAGGAAGCGCTGGGCGAGATCTTTGGCGTCAGCCGCACCATCATCCGCCGCGCCTTGTCGCGCCTGGCCCACGAAAGCGTGGTGCTGCTGCGGCCGAACCGCGGCGCGGTGGTGGCAAGCCCGACTGTAGAAGAGGCGCGCCAGGTGTTCTTCTCGCGGCGCATGGTCGAACGCGCCATCACCGAGCTGGCGGTGCAGCATGCCACCCCCGATCAGCTTAACGAGCTGCGGCAGATGGTGCGTGAGGAGCGCGACAGCTTTTCGCGCGGTGACCGGGGTGCCGGCATTCGCCTGTCCGGTGAGTTCCACCTCAAGCTGGCCGAAGCGGCGGGCAATGCACCGCTGGTAAGTTTCCAGCGCAGCCTGGTATCGCAGACTTCGCTGATCATTGCCCAGTACGAAAGCGGCAACCGCTCGCACTGCTCTTACGATGAGCACATGCAGCTCATCGATGCCATCGAGGCGCGCGATGCCGAGCAGGCCGTGAGCCTGATGATGCATCACATGGACCACATCGACAGCAAGCTGAACCTGGACGAGGAGAGCGCCTCCGACGATTTGCATGCGGTGTTCTCGCATTTGCTGAAAAAGCCCAAGGTTTCCGTCAAGGGTTGAACGTTTGCCAGTGTGATCGAGGGGCTGCAAGGCCGCCCCCAGCCGCTACTGGCCATAACCCAAAGGTCTGCTAAATTCTTGTGAGCAAACCTTCATCAAGCAGTTGGGCTTGCGCATTCGTTGCGTTCAACTTCTTGAGGAATGGATTCATGAGCATGTCCCTCGGTAAACGCATGGGTGCCGAACTGATCGGCACCTTCTGGCTGGTCCTTGGTGGCTGTGGCAGTGCGGTACTCGCAGCCAGTTCCCCTCTCGGCATCGGTGTGCTCGGTGTCGCCTTCGCCTTCGGCCTCACCGTACTGACCATGGCCTTTGCCATCGGCCATATTTCTGGTTGCCATCTAAACCCTGCCGTGTCGTTCGGGCTGGTGGTCGGCGGGCGCTTCCCGGCCAAAGAGCTGCTGCCTTATGTGATCGCCCAGGTGATCGGTGCCATCCTGGCGGCCGGGGTGATCTACCTCATCGCCAGCGGCAAGGCCGGGTTCGAGCTGTCTTCGGGGTTGGCTTCAAACGGCTACGCCGACCATTCGCCCGGTGGCTATACGCTGGGTGCAGGCTTTGTCAGTGAAGTGGTGATGACGGCGATGTTCCTGGTGGTCATCATGGGGGCGACCGACGCCCGCGCACCGGCAGGTTTCGCACCCATCGCCATCGGCCTGGCCCTGACCCTGATCCACCTGATCTCGATCCCGATCACCAATACTTCGGTCAACCCCGCGCGTAGCACGGGGCCGGCCTTGTTCGTCGGTGGCTGGGCCCTGCAGCAGCTATGGCTGTTCTGGGTGGCGCCGCTGATCGGTGCTGCAATCGGCGGCGCGCTGTATCGGGGCCTGGCGAAAGAACCTTAGCGCTGGTGCACGCAGCGCCCGGCGGCGTAGGTTTCACGCACGGTACGGTCATCGCCCAGGGTAGTGAGCACGAACAAGGTTTCTTCGATGCTGTTGGACTGCTGGATGCGGTAGTCCAGCAGTGGTGTGGCCTTGTAGTCCAGCACCACGAAGTCGGCATCGTTGCCTGGGCGCAGGCTACCGATACGGTCGTCCAGGCGTAGCGCGCGGGCGCCGCCGAGGGTGGCCAGGTACAGCGATTTGTACGGATGCAGGCGCGCGCCTTGCAGCTGCATCACCTTGTATGCCTCGTTCAGGGTGTTAAGCAGAGAGAAGCTGGTGCCGGCGCCAACGTCGGTACCCAGGCCCACGTTGACCTTGAACCGCTCGGCCTGGGGCAGATTGAACAGGCCACTGCCGAGGAACAGGTTGGAGGTGGGGCAGAAGGCCACGGCCGAGCCGGTTTCGGCCAGGCGCTGGCACTCGTCGTCGCACAGGTGCACGCCGTGGGCGAACACCGAGCGCTCGCCCAGCAGCTCGAAGTGGTCGTAGACGTCCAGGTAACCCTTCTGCTCGGGGAACAGCGACTTGACCCAGTCGATTTCCTTGAGGTTTTCCGACAGGTGCGTGTGCATGTACACGCCGGGGGTGTTCCTTGAGCAGTTGGCCGGCCAGGGACAACTGTTGCGGCGTGCTGGTCGGGGCGAAGCGCGGGGTGACTGCATAGTGCAGGCGGCCTTTGCCGTGCCAGCGCTCGATCAGTGCCTTGCTTTCGGCATAGCCGGACTCGGCGGTGTCGGTCAGGTAGTCTGGGGCATTGCGGTCCATCATCACTTTGCCGGCGATCAGGCGCAGGTCCAGGCGCTCGGCCTCTTCGAACAGGGCGTTGACCGATTCCGGGTGCACGCTGCCGAATACCAGCGCAGTGGTGGTGCCGTTGCGCAGCAGTTCCTTGAGGAAGATCTTCGCCACCTGGTCGGCGTGGCCTTTGTCGGCGAACTGCTTTTCGCACGGGAAGGTGTAGGTGTTCAGCCAGTCCAGCAACTGCTCGCCGTACGAACCGATCATGCCGGTCTGCGGGAAGTGGATGTGGGTATCGATGAAGCCCGGGGTGATCAGCGCGTCCTGGTAGTGCTCGACCGGGATGCCGGCATCCAGCGTCGGCAGCAGTTCACTGGCGTGCCCAACGGCGCTGATGCGGCCATCGTCGACCACCAGCAGGCCGTCTTCGTAGTATTCATGGGAAGCCTCCAGGCCCACCTCGGCCGGGTCGGCAATGCTGTGCAGGATGGCGGCACGGTAGGCTTTGCGGGTAACGGTCATAACACACTCGTCAAATGGCTTGGCTGCGGCGGGAGGGCGGCAGCAATTGGGCAATGGGGCCGGCATTGGCGGCAGCGTCGTGCTGGCCGAAGCAGGCGTTGTAAGTGGCAATGATTTCACCGGCGATAGACACGGCGATCTCGATGGGCAGCTTGCCCTTGACCTCGGCCAGGCCCATCGGGCAGCGCATGCGTGCCATGACGGCCTCGTCGAAGCCTCGCTCGCGCAGACGGTGCTCGAACTTGACCCGTTTGGTCTTCGAGCCGATCAGGCCGAACCAGGTGAAATCGTTGCGCTTGAGAATGGCGGCGGTCAGTTCCAGGTCGAGCTGGTGGTTGTGGGTCATGACGATGCAGTAGCTGCCGGGCGGCAGGTCCGCGACTTCGTCGACCGGTTCCTCACTGACGACCTTGGTCACCCCTTTGGGGATGAGTTCGGGGAATTCCTGTTCACGCGAGTCGATCCAGCGCACCCGGCAGGGGAGCGCGGCGAGCAAGGGTACCAGAGCCCTGCCGACATGGCCCGCGCCGAACACGGCGATCTGCGCCTGCACCGCGGCCATCGGCTCGAACAGCAGCACGGTGGCGCCGCCGCAACACTGGCCCAGGCTGGCACCGAGGCTGAAGCGCTCCAGGTGCGGGGTGGTGCGCTGCTCTTCGAGCATTTGCCGGGCGATGTGCAGCGCCTTGTATTCCAGGTGGCCGCCGCCGATGGTGTCGAACAGGCCGCTGGCGCTGACCACCATCTTCGAGCCTGCGTTGCGCGGGGTAGAGCCGCGCTCTTCGATGATGGTCACCAGCACGCAGGCTTCGCCACGGGACTGATGGTCGGCGAGGGCGTTGATCCATTGGTGCATGATGCAACCTCTCTAAGCCATGCTGCCGACCCTTGTAGGAGCGGGTTTACCCGCGAATGCGGCGGTGAAGCCACTATCGCATTCGCGGGTAAACCCGCTCCTACAAGGGCCTTGCGTTGTCAGGGGGTGATGGTTTCCAGTTCCCGTTCGCGCGACTGTGTTTCAGCCACTGCCTTGCGCATCTGCTCGCAGCCCCACAGCACCCGCTCCGGCGTTGCCGGCGCATCCACCTGCGGCTGGACGCGGTAATCAGCCAGGCTGGCCACGGCATCCTTGATCGCGCACCAGGCGGCAATGCCCAGCATGAACGGCGGCTCGCCCACGGCCTTGGAGTGGAACACGGTGTCTTCCGGGTTTTTGCGGTTTTCCACCAGCTTCACCCGCAAGTCCAGTGGCATGTCGGCCACGGCCGGGATCTTGTAGCTGGCCGGGCCGTTGGTCATCAGCTTGCCTTTGGCGTTCCACACCAGCTCTTCGGTGGTCAGCCAGCCCATGCCCTGGATGAAACCGCCCTCCACCTGGCCGATGTCGATCGCAGGGTTCAGCGAATCGCCCACGTCATGCAGGATGTCGGCGCGCAACATCTTGTATTCACCGGTCAGCGTGTCGACGATCACTTCCACGCAGGCAGCGCCAAAGGCGAAGTAGTAGAACGGCCGGCCGCGGGCCTGGCTGCGGTCGTAAAAGATCTTCGGCGTGCGGTAGAACCCGGTGCTGGACAGCGACACCTGAGCGAAGTAAGCCTGCTGCACCAATTGCTCGAAGCTGACGATCTGGTCGCGCACCCGCACATGGCCGTTGCGGAACTCGACGTCTTCCTCGGTCACTTGATAGTGCCGTGCGGCAAACTCGGTCAGGCGGCGCTTGAGGATTTCAGCCGCGTTCTGCGCCGCCTTGCCGTTCAGGTCGGCACCACTCGACGCAGCCGTAGGCGAGGTGTTGGGCACCTTGTCGGTGTTGGTGGCAGTGATCTGGATGCGGCTGAAGTCCACCTGGAAGATCTGCGCCACCACCTGGGCCACCTTGGTGTTCAGGCCCTGGCCCATTTCGGTGCCGCCGTGGTTCAGGTGAATGCTGCCGTCGGTGTAGATATGGATGAGTGCACCGGCCTGGTTGAGGAAGGTGGCGGTGAACGAAATGCCGAACTTGACCGGTGTCAGTGCCAGGCCTTTCTTCAGGATCGGGCTGTTGGCGTTGAAGCGGCGGATCGACTCGCGGCGTTCGGCGTAGTCGCTGCTGGCTTCCAGTTCGGCGGTCATCTCCTCGAGCATGTTGTGCTCGACGGTCTGGTAGTAGTGGGTGATGTTGCGTTCGGTCTTGCCGTAATAGTTGGCCTTGCGCACGGCCAGTGGGTCACGGCCCAGATGACGGGCGATATGGTCCATCACCTGCTCGATGGCGACCATACCCTGTGGGCCGCCAAAGCCGCGGTAGGCGGTGTTGGAGGCGGTGTTGGTCTTGCAGCGGTGGCCGTGGACGGTGGCATCGCCCAGGTAGTAAGCGTTGTCGGAGTGGAACATGGCACGGTCGACGATCGAACCGGACAGGTCGGGCGAATAGCCGCAATTGCCGGCCAGGTCGAAGTTGATCCCGTGCAGCCGGCCGTTGTCGTCGAAGCCCACGTCATACTCGACGTAGAAAGGATGGCGCTTGCCGGTCATGGTCATGTCTTCGACCCGCGGCAGGCGCATCTTGGTCGGCTGGCCGGTCAGGCGCGCGACTACCGCGCACAGGCATGCCGGGCTGGCGGCCTGGGTTTCCTTGCCGCCAAAACCGCCACCCATGCGGCGCATGTCCAGCACCACCTTGTTCATCGGCACGTCGAGCACTTCGGCGACCAGTTTCTGCACTTCGGTGGGGTTCTGCGTGGAGCAGTAGACGATCATGCCGCCGTCTTCGGTGGGCATGACCGAGGAAATCTGCGTTTCGAGGTAGAAGTGCTCCTGGCCGCCGATGTGCAGGGTGCCCTGAATGCGGTGCGGGGCGCTGGCCAGGGCGGCAGCCGAATCGCCGCGCTGGTGGGTGTGGCTATCGAGCACGAAGTGCTTCTTGCGCAGCGCCTCGACCACGTCCAGCACCGGCTCCAGGTCTTCGTACTCGACGATGGCGGCCATGGCCGCTTTGCGTGCGGTTTCAAGATCGCGGGCAGCGACAGCGAGCACCGGCTGGCCGAAGAACTCGACCTTGTCGATGGCCAGCAATGGGTCGCCGGCCACCACCGGGCCGATGTCTTTCAGGCCGGGGATGTCTTCGTGGGTGATGGCAATGCGCACACCCTCGAAGGCATAGCACGGCGTGGTGTCGATGCGCAGGATGCGCGCATGGGCGCGGTCGGCGGTGCGGGCATAGACGTGCAACTGGTTGGGGAATTCCAGGCGATCGTCAATGTACAGTGCCTCCCCCGATACATGCTTGTCGGCGCTGTCGTGCTTGACGCTGCGGCCGACCCCGGTGGTCAGGTCCTGGCTGAACAGTTCGGCCATCTCGGCCTGGCTCTTGGCTACGTGATGGTTAGACATAAGCGGTCACCCGGGTTTCGATGTGCGGCGTTTGCTGTTCGATGAAGTACTTGCGCAGCAGGTTCTGCGCGGTCAGCAGGCGGTATTCCTTGCTGGCGCGGAAGTCGCTGAGCGGGGTGAAGTCCTCGGCCAGGGCCTGGCAGGCGCGCTCGATTGCGGCCTGGTTCCACGGCTTGCCGCGCAACGCTGCCTCGCAGGCACGGGCGCGCTTGGGTATCGCCGCCATGCCGCCGAAGGCGATCCGCACACCGCTGACCACACCGTCTTCGATGCTCAGGTTGAAGGCTGCGCACACGGCGGAGATGTCATCGTCCAGGCGCTTGGACACTTTATAGGCGCGGAACGCCCAGTCACTGGAGGCGCGCGGTACGATGATTTTCTCGATGAACTCGCTGTCCTGGCGAGCCGTGATGCGGTAGTCGATGAAGTAGTCTTCCAGCGGCATCACCCGTTGGCGTTCACCCTGGCGCAGCACCACCTGCGCGTCCAGGGCGATTAGTAGGGGTGGCGAGTCGCCGATTGGCGAGGCGTTGCCGATGTTGCCGCCGAGGGTGCCCTGGTTGCGTATCTGCAGCGAGGCAAAGCGGTGCAGCAGGGCGCCGAAGTCGGGATACTCCTCGTTAAGCGCGCCATAGCAGTCGGTGAGCGGGGTGGCGGCGCCGATTTCCAGGTGGCTGGCGGTTTTCTCGATGCGCTTGAGCTCGGCCACGTGGCCGACGTAGATCATCACGGGCAAGGTCTTGTGGAACTGGGTGACTTCCAGCGCCAGGTCGGTACCACCGGCCAGCAGTCGCGCTTCGGGGTGCGAGCTGTACAGGTCGGCCAGATCCGCCACGGTCAGCGGCACCAGGCAGCGCTTGTCGCCGCTGTTCAGCTCGCCGGTCTGGGTCGGGGCAATGGCCTTGAGGCGGCTGATGGTTTGCGCCTGCTGGGCATCGAACTGGTCGCGGCAGGGCTGGCGGCAGCTCTGCTCGGCGGCGTCGAGGATCGGCCGGTAACCGGTGCAGCGGCACAGGTTGCCAGCCAGGGCTTCCTGGGCCTGGTGCAGATCAGGGCCACTGCTGTTCTTTTGCAGGGCGAACAGCGACATGACAAAGCCGGGGGTGCAGAAGCCGCACTGCGATCCATGGCAATCGGCCATGGCCTGTTGCACGCTGTGCAGTTGGCCTTGGTGCTTGAGCCCCTCGACGCTGATCAGTTGCTTGCCGTGCAGCGACGACACAAAGGTGAGGCACGAATTGAGGCTGCGGTAGCGCAGGCTGTCGTTGCCTTGGTCGTCCTGGCTCAGTTCGCCGACCACCACGGTGCACGCACCGCAGTCACCACTGGCGCAGCCCTCCTTTGTGCCGGGTTTGCCCAGGTGCTCGCGCAGGTACTGCAGCACTGTCATGTTAGGGTCCAGGGCGTGCTCACTACGCAGCTCCTGGTTGACGAGAAACTGGATCACGGGGATGGCCTCGCAATGGTTTTATTGTTGTTGGGCGGACTCTAAGCAAGACCTGTCTAGCAGGTCAATATTTTTCTGACTCAAAGGTCAAGAAAATGTACATGTCCATGCCCAGCCGCACACACTGCCTCTATTACAAGCATAGATCGCGCCGGGCGCGTGGCTGTCTGACAGGTCAAATAAACCACCTGGCCCCTCTGCGCGATTACCGCCCAAGTACGCTACAATTCGCCCCTTGTGCCCAGTTCAATGATTTTGAAGGAAAACCATGACGTTCAAGGCCCCGGACAGCCTCTCCGAGCAGATTGCCGATTACCTGGCCGAACGCATCATCCGCGGCGAGCTGGCGCCAGGCGAGCGTATCCAGGAGCAGAAGGTTACCCAGGCGCTCAACGTCAGCCGCGGCTCGGTGCGCGAAGCACTGCTGATCCTCGAACGCCGCCATCTGGTGGCGATCCTGCCGCGACGTGGTGCCCATGTCACCGAACTGGACGAACGCAGCGTTCGTAGCCTGTGCTCGCTGATGGGCGAGTTCTACATCCTGCTGGGCAATGCGGTTGCGCAAAAATGGCGCACCGAAGCCGACCTGCGCCCGTTTCTGGAGATCCAGCAGCGGCTGCAGCGTGCCCATGACCAGCTCGACATCAAGACCTTCGTCGCCGACAGTTTTGCGGTCATGCGTGCGGCCTATCCGTTCGCCGACAACCCGTTCCTGCAGGAAACCGTGGAAAACCTGCAACCGGCCATGAGCCGTGCCTATTACCTGTCGCTGGACCAGCGCCAGGCCAACATGATCGACTATCTCGACCTGTTCGCCCGCCTGCTCGAAGCCGTGGTCTCCCGCGACCTGCCGCGCATTCGCGAGGTGCTCACCGCCTATGGCCAGCGCAGCTGCGAACTGGTGCTGGCGGCACTGGCCAGAGGCTGACCGATGCGCCTGAAGTGCATTCGCCTGGCCGGGTTCAAGTCGTTCGTCGACCCGACCACGGTCAACTTCCCCAGCAACATGGCGGCCGTGGTCGGCCCAAACGGCTGCGGCAAGTCCAATATCATCGACGCGGTGCGTTGGGTGATGGGCGAGAGTTCGGCGAAAAACTTGCGCGGCGAGTCGATGACCGACGTCATCTTCAACGGCTCCAGTGGCCGCAAGCCGGTCAGCCAGGCCAGTATCGAACTGGTGTTCGACAACAGCGAAACCACCCTGGTCGGCGAGTATGCCGCCTACGCCGAGATTTCGATCCGCCGCAAGGTTACCCGCGACGGGCAGAACAGCTATTACCTCAACGGCACCAAGTGCCGCCGGCGTGACATCACGGATATTTTCCTCGGGACGGGTCTGGGGCCGCGCAGCTACTCGATCATCGAGCAGGGCATGATCTCCAAGCTGATCGAGGCCAAGCCCGAGGAGCTGCGCAACTTCATCGAGGAAGCGGCTGGCATTTCCAAATACAAGGAGCGCCGCCGCGAAACCGAGAACCGCATCCGCCGCACCCAGGAAAACCTGGCGCGCCTGACCGACCTGCGCGAAGAGCTCGAGCGCCAGCTGGAGCGTCTGCATCGCCAGGCCCAGGCAGCCGAGAAGTACCGTGAGTACAAGGCTCAGGAGCGGCAGATGAAAGCGCGCCTGTCTGCCTTGCGCTGGCGAGACCTGGACGAACAAGTAAGCCAGCGCGAATCGGTGATCGGCGATCAGGGCGTTTCTCACGAGGCACTGGTGGCCGAGCAGCGCAATGCCGATGCCAGTATCGAACGCCTGCGCGACGGTCATCACGAACTGTCCGAACGCTTCAACCAAGTGCAGGGCCGTTTCTATTCGGTGGCCGGTGACATCGCCCGGGTCGAGCAGAGTATCCAGCATGGCCAGCAGCGCCTGCGGCAGTTGCAGGACGACTTCAAGGAAGCCGAGCGCACACGACTGGAAACCGAATCGCACCTGGGGCACGACCGTACCCTGCTGGCGACTTTGGGCGAAGAGCTGGCCATGCTCGAACCCGAGCAGGAAATGACCCTGGCTGCTGCCGAGGAAGCCGCTGCCGCGCTTGAAGAGGCCGAGCTGGGCATGCACGGCTGGCAGGAGCAGTGGGACAGCTTCAACAGCCGCTCCGCCGAACCGCGCCGCCAGGCCGAAGTGCAGCAGGCGCGCCTGCAGCAGCTGGAAACCAGCCTTGAACGCCAGGCCGAGCGCCAGCGCAAGTTGGTCGAGGAGCGCGAGCAACTGGGCAGCGACCCGCAGGATGCCGCCATGCTCGAACTGGCCGAGCAACTGGCCAGCAGCGAAATGCTGCTGGAGGAACTGCAGCTCTGCGAAGAGCAGGTGATCGAGCGCCTGGAAAGCGCGCGCGAGCAACTGCAGCAGGCCACCCAGGCGCAACAGCAGGCACAGGGCGACCTGCAGCGTCTGGGCGGGCGCCTGGCCTCGCTTGAAGCCTTGCAGCAGGCCGCCCTGGAGCCGGGCGCAGGTGCTGCGCAATGGCTGCACGGCCAAGGGCTGGAGCAACAGCCGCGGCTGGCCGAAGGCTTGCGGGTGGAGCCGGGTTGGGAGCTGGCGGTAGAGACGGTGCTTGGCGCCGATCTGCAGGCTGTGCTGGTGGACGATTTCAACGACCTCGATTTTGCCGGCCTGGAACAGGGTGAGCTGCGCTTGCTGCTGGCCGTCGGCGCGGGGGCGACGTTGCCCGGCAGCTTGCTGGAGAAGGTCGAGGGCCGTATCGACCTGGCGCCCTGGCTGGGCCAGGTCAGGCCTGTGGAAGACCTGGCTCAGGCACTGGAGCAGCGCGGATCGCTCGGCGAAGGGCAGAGCCTGGTCAGTCGCGATGGCTACTGGGTCGGCCGGCACTTCCTGCGGGTACGCCGGGGTGGCGAGGCCGAAGGCGGCGTGTTGGCGCGCGGCCAGGAAATCGAACGCCTGGGCCAGGAACAACTGGAACAGGAAGCGGCGCTGGAACAGCTCGATCAACAGTTGCAGGCCCTGCGCGAGCAGCAACTGGACCTGGAGGAGCAGCGCGAACAGTTGCGCCGCCGCACCCAGGATGAAAACCGCCTGCACGGCGAGCTGAAGGCCAGTCTTTCGGCCAGCCGCGCGCGCGCCGAGCAGGTCGAGCTGCGCCGCCGCCGCCTGCACGAAGAGCTGGGCGAGCTGGAAGAGCAGCGCGCCCTGGAACACGAGCAACTGGGCGAAGCACGCCTGCTGCTGCAAGAGGCTCTGGAGCTCATGGCCCAGGACACCGAGCAGCGCGAACAGTTGATGGCCCGCCGCGACACCCTGCGCGAAAGCCTTGACCGGGTGCGTCAGGAGGCCCGCCAGCACAAGGACCACGCTCACCAGCTGGCGGTGCGCCTGGGGTCGTTGCGTGCCCAGCACGACTCCACCCGCCAGGCGCTGGAGCGTCTGGAGCAGCAAGCTGCGCGCCTGACCGAGCGCCAGGAACAACTGAGCCTGAACCTGGAGGAGGGTGAAGCCCCGCAGGAAGAACTGCGCCTGAAGCTGGAGGAGCTGCTGGAGCGGCGCATGAGCGTCGACGAGGAAATGCGCCTGGCTCGCCTGCACATGGACGAAGCTGACCGCGAACTGCGCGATGCCGAAAAACGCCGCACCCAGGCCGAGCAGCAGGCCCAGCTGCTGCGTGGTCAACTGGAGCAGTTGCGCCTGGAGTGCCAGGGCCTGGATGTGCGGCGCAAGACCCTGCAAGAGCAGTTGCTGGCCGACGGCTATGACCTGCAAGGCGTGCTCGCCACCCTGGAAACCGAGGCCAGCGAGCAGGGCACCGAGCAGGAGCTGGAACAGCTTGAAGCGCGCATCCAGCGCCTGGGGGCGATCAACCTGGCGGCCATCGAAGAATACGAGCAGCAATCCGAGCGCAAACGATACCTGGACGCTCAGGACGCCGACCTGGTCGAAGCGCTGGAGACCCTCGAAAACGTCATCCGCAAAATCGACAAGGAAACCCGCAACCGCTTCAAGGATACCTTTGATCAGATAAATGCCGGATTACAGGCACTTTTCCCAAAAGTTTTCGGTGGTGGCAGCGCTTATCTGGAACTGACGGGCGAAGATCTACTCGATACAGGGGTAACGATCATGGCGCGACCGCCGGGCAAGAAGAACAGCACCATCCATCTGCTGTCCGGCGGCGAGAAGGCACTGACCGCTTTGGCGCTGGTGTTTGCCATCTTCAAGTTGAACCCCGCACCGTTCTGCATGCTCGACGAGGTCGATGCACCGCTGGACGATGCCAACGTCGGGCGCTACGCGCGTCTGGTCAAGGAAATGAGTGAAAGCGTGCAGTTCATCTACATCACCCATAACAAGATTGCCATGGAGATGGCGGACCAATTGATGGGGGTGACCATGCATGAGCCGGGTTGTTCACGCCTTGTTGCAGTTGATGTGGAGGCGGCCATGGCCATGGTCGACGCTTGATGCACGACGATAGGGGCACATTCTGCAGCGAAATGCCCCCGCCGTGTGCGACAGACGGTGTAAAGTTGTCTTTGGTCGTGCTAGCTTAATGTCACTCGTTTTTTGCGTGGGTAAAACGCCTGTCAGAACATAGAGTTGGCGCCACGTGTTAAAGGGCTTTGAACCCTTTGTTTTCAAGCATATTTTTATAGAGGCACGGGATTACATGGAAATCGGTCTGCGCGAGTGGCTGATCCTCATCGGCATCATTGTTATCGCCGGGATTCTTTTCGACGGCTGGCGCCGCATGCGCGGCGGGAAAGGCAAGTTGAAATTCCGTCTGGATCGCAGTTATTCCAACCTGCCAGACGAAGAGGGTGGCAGTGCCGAGGTGCTCGGCCCGTCGCGAGTGCTCGATACCCACAAGGAGCCTGAGCTGGACGAAAGCGACCTGCCGTCGCTCAGCGCGTCTGCGCGTGATCGCGAGCGTGAGCCCAAGCCGGTCAAGGCCAGCAAGCGCGGCAAGCGTGCCAGTGCGGCTGCCGATGTGCAGCAGGGTGACCTGAACCTGAGCGCCGAGCCGCGCGAGCCCGACCTGTTTGCCGACAGCGATGACGACTTTGCCGCCGACAACAACCGTAGCAGCGGCGCAGCGCCTGCCAGCAGCAGCGTCAAGGAGTTGCCACCCGCCGAAGAGGTGCTGGTCATCAGCGTGATCTCCCGCGACGAGGGTGGCTTCAAGGGCCCGGCGCTGCTGCAGAACATCCTGGAAAGCGGCTTGCGCTTCGGCGAAATGGACATCTTCCACCGCCACGAGAGCATGGCCGGTCACGGCGAGGTGCTGTTCTCGATGGCCAACGCAGTCAAGCCTGGCGTGTTCGACCTGGACGACATCGATCACTTCAGCACTCGCGCTGTGAGCTTCTTCCTCGGCTTGCCGGGCCCACGTCATCCGAAGCAGGCTTTCGACGTGATGGTTGCCGCGGCACGCAAGCTGGCCCACGAACTGAACGGTGAGCTCAAGGATGACCAGCGCAGCGTGCTGACTGCCCAGACCATCGAGCACTACCGCCAGCGTATCGTCGAGTTCGAGCGCCGTGCGCTGACCCAGAAACGCTGACAGATCCAGACGAAAGAGCAGCCTGAGGGCGTGCTGGCCGGTTCGGGTATCGTCGTTGCCTGTGCCGGCCTCTTCGCGGGTAAACCCGCTCCTACAAAGGCATGTGATGCCCTCGTAGGAGCGGGTTTACCCGCGAAGAGGCCGGCACAGTCAATAGACACCTAAAACTCCACGCACACCCCAAGCTGCTCTTTTGCTTTGCAAGAGAAGACAAATCCCATGACCGCCGAAACCCGTATCCTCGAACTGCGTGCCGAGCTCGATCAGCATAACTATCGCTACTACGTGCTCGACGAGCCCAGCGTGCCTGATGCCGAATACGACCGCCTGTTCAACGAGCTCAAGGCGCTGGAAGCCGAACACCCGCACCTGGTAACCCCCGACTCGCCCACCCAGCGCGTTGGCGGCGCTGCCTTGGCGGCGTTCAGCCAGGTGCGCCACGAAGTGCCCATGCTCAGCCTGGGCAACGCCTTCGAAGAAGCCGACCTGCGTGAGTTCGGTCGCCGCGTGGTAGAAGGCCTCGATCAGCCTGGCGCGGTCGACTACAGCTGCGAACCCAAGCTCGATGGCCTGGCCGTGAGCCTGCTATACCGCGACGGCCAGCTGGTGCAGGGCGCCACCCGTGGCGACGGCACCACTGGCGAAGACATCAGCGCCAACGTACGCACCGTGCGCAACATCCCGCTCAAGTTGCAGGGTAAGGGCTGGCCGGCAGTGCTGGAGGTGCGCGGCGAGGTGTACATGAGCAAGGCCGGTTTCGACCGGCTCAATGCCGCCCAGGCCGAGGCCGGTGGCAAGACCTTCGCCAACCCGCGCAATGCCGCCGCTGGCAGCTTGCGCCAGCTGGACTCGAAAATCACCGCCAGCCGCCCGCTGGAGTTCTGCTGCTATGGCGTCGGCCAGTTGTCCGAAAGCATCGGCGACAGCCACATCGGCATCCTCGAGCAACTCAAGGCCTGGGGCCTGCCGATCAGCCGCGAGCTCAAGCATGCGGCGGGCATCGAAGAATGCCTGGCCTACTACCGCGACATTGGCGAGCGGCGTAACAGCCTGCCGTATGAGATCGACGGTGTAGTGTTCAAGGTCAACAGCCTGGCCGCCCAGCGCGAGCTGGGCTTCCGCGCCCGTGAGCCGCGCTGGGCGATTGCCCACAAGTTCCCGGCCATGGAAGAGCTGACCGAGGTGCTGGACGTTGAGTTCCAGGTTGGCCGTACGGGTGCCGTAACGCCTGTGGCGCGGCTGAAGCCGGTCAAGGTGGCCGGTGTGACCGTGTCCAACGCCACCTTGCACAACATGGACGAAATCGCCCGCCTGGGCCTGCGCATCGGCGACACGGTGATCATTCGCAGGGCCGGCGACGTGATCCCGCAGGTGATGCAGGTGGTGCTGGAGCGTCGTCCGCAAGACGCCCGCCCGGTAGAAGTGCCAAGCGAGTGCCCGGTGTGTGGTTCGCAGGTCGAGCGCACCCAGCTGGTCAAGCGCAGCAAAGGCAAGGAAACCACCAGCGAAGGTGCGGTGTACCGCTGCGTCGGCCGCCTGGCCTGTGGCGCCCAGCTCAAGCAGGCGATCATTCATTATGTGTCGCGCCGTGCCATGGACATCGACGGCCTGGGTGAGAAGAGTGTCGAGCAGTTGGTGGATGAAGGCCTGATCGGCTCGCCGGCTGACCTGTACAAGCTGCAGTTCGAGCAGGTCGTCGGCCTTGAAGGCTTTGCCGAGGTGTCGACCCAGAAGCTGCTGGATGCCATCGAAGCCAGCAAGCGCCCGAGCCTGGCGCGCTTCATCTACGCGCTGGGCATCCCGGATGTCGGCGAGGAGACTGCCAAGGTGCTGGCCCGCTCGCTGGGCAGCCTGGCGCGCGTGCAGCAGGCATTGCCGCAGGTGCTGACCTATTTGCCGGACATCGGTCTCGAAGTGGCCTACGAGATCCACAATTTCTTTGAAGACGAGCACAACCAGAAGGTTATCCAGCAGCTGCTTGACAGCGGTATGCAGTTGCAGGACGAAGGTGAGCTGGCTGCCGAATTTGCCGCCAGCACCACCTTGGCCGGGATGATCGCCAAGCTCGACATTGCCTCCGTCGGCCCGACCGGTGCCGAGAAGTTGGTGGCCAAGCTCGACAGCCTGGACAAGATCATCGCCGCCGACGGCATTGACCTGCGCCAGGCCCTGGCGGCCAAGCAGGCCGACGCAGTGCGTGAGTTCTTCAAGGATGAAGCGAACCAGAAACTGGCCCGGGACATCGAAGCGCAGCTGCTGGCGTTCGGCATGCACTGGAGCAGCGAGAAGAAGGTAGCCGAAGGCTTGCCGCTGGCCGGCCAGACCTGGGTGCTGACCGGTACGCTGGAGCGCATGAGCCGGGACATTGCCAAGGACAAGCTGGAAAGCCTGGGGGCCAAGGTTGCCGGTTCCGTTTCCGGCAAGACCCACTGCGTGGTGGCAGGGCCTGGGGCAGGTTCCAAGCTGGCCAAGGCTGCTGAGCTGGGTGTGAAGGTACTGGACGAAGATGCCTTCGTCACATTCCTGGCCGAACACGGCATAGCGGTCTAGGCATCCGTGCCCCCCTGTGGGGGGCAACTGTCTTGCTCAAAACTTGAAAAGCCTGCGCGGTCGCCCGTAGGAGCGGGTTTACCCGCGAAGAGGCCCGTCCAGGCCGTCTCGACCCTGTCAAGTCATTGAGAAATGATGACTTTTTCTGCCGCGGTGGTTGTATCTGCTCCAAAGACCGGTACAATGGCGCCACTCGCTGCTCAGCGAGGCATGTAGTGGTGGCCCCATCGGTCCCCCCGCATTGATTACCCGTTAACCTGGTCAGGCCCGGAAGGGAGCAGCCATAGCGGGAACATCGAGTGCCGGGGTGTGGCTGGTGGGGCCGCCTCCATTCTGTAGGTCCTTAATTCTAAAGGACTGTTCTCGCTCAAAATTTCGAAGTGGACCAGTGCCGTAGTACACCTAAGTGGTGCACTGTGCTGAGCAGCTTCGTCATCTCGCCTCTCCAATAGCCTCTCTGGTTACGCCAATCTCGGCGCTACCTTGTCATTCGCTCATGTGGCGTTTTCCCCTTGTCTCTCGCAGTGATTTGCAATTGCCAGTATGGTGGCTGTGCTACTAGGATGTGGCATCTGAGCGAGGAGTGAGAGATGGAATTCTTAGAGCGACTGAACGCATTATCAGCCAAGATCCGCCAGCAGGGCCCTGCTATCCAGACAGAGGAGGCGACCAAGATTGCCTTTGTCATGCCCTTCATCAACTCCGTCCTAGGCTACGACGTCTTCGATCCCTCAGAGGTTACGCCAGAGTACGTCTGCGACGTGGGGACGAAGAAGGGCGAGAAGATCGACTACGCCATCATGAAGAACGGCGAGATTCAGATCCTTATCGAGTGCAAGAAGATCGGCGAACCGCTGCATATCAACCATGCGAGCCAGCTGTTCCGGTACTTCCACGTCACCACCGCCCGTATCTCGATCCTTACCAATGGCCAGATTTACCGGTTCTTTACCGACCTCGATGCCCCTAACAAGATGGATGAGAAGCCATTCTTGGAGCTAGACCTTCTCGATCTGGACGAGCACGCCCTTCCGGAGCTTCAGAAGCTAACCAAGTCTGCGTTCGATGTTGACTCGATCATCAGTGCTGCAGGAGAACTGAAGTATGTTGGCCAGATCAAGAAAGAGATGGCTTCGCAGTTCAGTCAGCCTAGTGACGAGTTCGTGAAGTTCTTCGCTACTCGCGTCTACGACGGGATCATTACCCAGAAAGTTAGAGAGCAATTCACCACCTTGACTAGGAAGGCGGCAATCCAGTTCCTAGGAGATCAGATTAACGACAGGCTGAAGTCGGCTATGAGCGGTGCGGTCGAGCCGTCTTATGCGATGATGGCCGTTCAAGCAGCTCCGGCGCCTGAGTCTGCTGAGGGAAGCGGCGACGACGATCGTGTCCAGACTACTCTTGAAGAGCTTGAGGGCTTCCATATCGTCAAGGCAATTGTGCGGGCGGTTGTGGATGCAAAGCGGATCGTTCACCGTGATACCCAAAGTTACTTCGGGATTCTGCTGGACGATAATAATCGTAAACCGATTTGCCGGTTGCACTTCAATCGCAGCCAGAAGTACATAGGGATCTTCGACGCTGAAAAGAACGAAACGCGCCACCCAATTGCATCTGTGGATGATCTCTACGGATTTGCGGAGCAGTTGAAGGGTACCATTTCGCTGTACCAGTAAGTTTTTGTTTCTGGCGGGAGCCGATCTAATTAGTTGTCGAGCGGTGCTCTCGCCATTATTTCCGAAAAGTTGCTGTGAGAGGGAGTTCGCCTAATTGCCTGCTCGCTTGCTCCGCCAACAATGGTTCGAGAAACAGAGCAGCTTGACGTCATGCAATAGGAGGGATATGCCAAGGGTATGGCGGTTGGGGAGCAGACGCTTCGGGAGTCGAAGATATAGGTAGCAAACTTGGCGTCGGACGATGTAAGTCAAAAATGTCACCGGAGCGGACCAGAAAAGTGGAGCAATTGAGTGGAACAATTCTGATCACACCCCGAGTCTTGAGCACCCATGATGGATATCCGCATGGTTGAATGGCCGGCCTCCTCGTCAGTCTGAAACCCTTGCCTCATAAGGCCTGCATTCAGGAGGCGCTATCGCTCAGCCAAACGAACATCTGCCTTATTGCGTCAAAGAGACTTGCTTGGCCTCAGGGTTGAGCGCCTTGAGACGCTTCATAAGTGTGCTGATATTGGTGCGAGCCGAACCCTCATTGGCCAGGCGAAGACGCTTGATCCCGATTAGTGAGTCGCCCATCCCGGCAGTATATGGCGTCCGGATGATCTCTCGGAAGATCACGGCGTTTGAACTTGACTCGGTCAGTGTGTATTCAGCCTCGCAGGTGACTTCGAAATCCGCGCCAAAAATGGGCTGATCGACGCGTAGCAGGTTGGCGCGCAGTGTGTAGGCAGTGGGGCCTTCGCCTAGCAAGCCGGCGCTAGCAAGTGATTGCTTGAGGGCTGCGCCAAAGTCGGGGCCGTCAATTTCCGAAGTCCAGAGAGGATTGGTGCTGTCTCCGCCATTAACCTCGGTTACCTGGATGTTGCGATGCAGGCGTTGGTCATAGAATTGCGCATCGGTTTGATCCGATATTACGGCCATTCCGGAGATCTGGGCAGGTGAAGCACACCCTGTGCAAAGCGCAATAAATGCCGAGGCTATAAACAAACGGAAGTAGTTCACTCGAATAATCCTTGAATGTTATGTCAGTCACATTAGACAGAAGCCATACGTCGTGTATGGCCTCAGGGGTTTCTACGTCCGCGCTGAGCATCGTCGGAACGTGTATTCCTCATGCCGAGCGTTGCGCTGATCGGCAGCCCTTACAGGTTGTATTTGTCATCGATCCTGCGTTTGTCCAGCGTGTACCGCTTGAGGTCGATTGCGTCGGACTCCAGCTTGGCATCTAGCTCGTCCATGTCATGCTTCTTAAGCGTCGCAACGTGAGCTTTGGTGGCCTGGTAGTTGATGAACTCTGCAGCATCATGCCCGCTCACTGGGTCCCAGAGAATTGAGAGAGGCCAAAACAGCAAGTTCACGACGCCAAAACCGTAGGCGCGACCATAGAACGAGCCTCCTCCCGGAAGCAGGCCGAGGCCGGCAGCCAGCCCAGGGTTTTTTTCTTCAACCGCGAGGTTTTTGGCGCGGTAGCTAGCAAGTTCCGACTCTTGGGCCGAATTGAGGCCGGTAGCGCAACCAGTGGTTAACGTTATCAGGGCGGCAGCGGTCAGATTTCTAATTGTGGACATGCAACATTTCCTAAGCGTAAGTGTTGTTCTCGTGCACGGCTGGGCGTCGAGGCGCGTAACTTTACACTGAGTAGTGGCGCATTAGAATCATTATGCCATCATCTTGTGAGGGCGATTCGGCCCCTGTTTTTCCCGAGCCCCGCCGCCGACAGCTTCATCAGCCGCTGGAATTTCGGGCATGCCAGATGATCTTTCTCAGGGCATTGCGCGGCATGCCGCAACCCCTTGCTCATCGCCTGCAACCGCTTGATCCGCGCATCCAGCTCGTCCGCCTTGGCCATCAGCATCTGCCGGTCGACCTGCAGGTCCACCAGCATCGCCCCCACTTCATCCAGCGAAAACCCCGCAGCCTGCCCCAGGGCGATCAGCGCTAGCCTGTCCGCCACGTCGGCTGCAAACTGTCGTCGCTGGCCGCGCCCGGCCAAGGACTTGAGCAAGCCTTTCTTCTCGTAGTAACGCAGTGTCGATGCGGGTACGCCTGTGCGTTTGGCGACGTCGGCAATGTCCATTTCGGGCCCTTGACTTGAAGTTGACTTTAACTTCTATGCTGCGCGGCATGGTAATGACCGTCAACCTTCGAGGGCTTGTTCAAATGACGTTTACTGCGATGTTTCTAGCTGCATTGCCGATTGGCATTGGTGCCACTGTAGTGATGGACCTGTGGGGGTTGCTGCTGAGGCGGTTAGGTATCGCAACGCTGAATTTCGCCATGGTCGGACGTTGGGCGGGGCACCTGCTAGGCGGGCGTGTTTCGCACCAAGCGATTGCCAAAGCGGAACCGGTGCGAAATGAGTTGGCGTGGGGATGGGTGATTCACTACGCCACCGGCGTGCTTTTCGCGATGCTGCTGGTTGTGATCGTAGGGGAGGGCTGGTTGCGGTCGCCTACTCTTTTACCAGCAGTAGTTGTGGGTGTGGGTACAGTTGTGGCGCCGTTTTGCCTCATGCAGCCAGCGATGGGGGCAGGGTTCTTTGCGTCCAGGACGCCGACGCCTGCGCGCAACTGCCTGAAGAGCCTGGCCACGCATTTTGTGTTTGGTGTGGGGTTGTTCTTGAGTGCGTATTTACGGGCTTTGGTGTGAAGACAGGGAGCCCGATAACAGTAAGCACATGATCAGAGTGCCCACTTTAAGATAGGTCTGATAACAGTCTAGGAAAGCCCCTACACGTCAGGCAGGCATAGCGAATTATCCTACGTGTTCCGTCGACTCCCGTCTGATTGTCCCGGTCAACCTCGCCCACTAGGCTTTCGCGGTCGCTGTCAGTTCAGCGATCGGGTGTGGAAGCCTGGGTGGTTTGGCGGCTGTCGATATGACAGTTGTGCGTGGGAGGCCTTCGGGCCTGCCGGGTTTGCCATACCCCTGGTCTTCCACCCCGCGTACAACTGTCACCCTAAGTGTGGAAGCAAAAGGGTGCTCTCAGCCCGGTATGGTGAGCTCATGAAAAAATTGGTCCCCGATCCGCCCCACGTCTTTGATCTTCCCCAAGGCAAATCCCTTTCCCGCGCGATCAGCGAAGGCATCGTCCCGATGGAGTTCGCGTTGATGAATGTTTCCCACTACCTGATGTTCGCCTACAGCGATATCCGGCGGGCGCTTGAGCGTATTCAGGACGAAGAAACCAGGTAGTTGTTGGAGCATGGGTTGCGGGCCATGCAGATTGCCTGGGGGCAGGCGGATGCTGTCAGCTTGGCGTTTGAACGTAAAGGCCGGTGACATTGAGTTTGTGATAGAGATTGTGAGTGTGCCGCACAACGCTGTGGGAGCGGGCATGCCCGCGAAGAATATAACGTGGTGGATGGCACCGGCTATGCCGGTGTTCGCGGGCAAGCCCGCTCCCACAGTGTTTGCGCAAGCGTTCGCGAAATGAGCAGGGCGTTAGTTGCGCTGGCTGTGTGCCGGCATTTTGCTGGGTATTTCGGGCCGGGCCACAGACATACTGTCCGGGTCGCCCGTCCCTCCATACCGCTGCAAAATCCGCTCGATCTCCCCCGACTGCTTCATCCTTACCAACGCCCGCAACAGCCCTTGTGTCGGTATCGCCGGATCGTTGCGCACCATGCACCCCAAATCCTGTTCGTCCAGCACCGCCAGCGCTTGCAATTGCTGCTCCGCTGGCAACCCTTGGTTGAACCACTGCAACGACAACTGGTTGCTCACCGCATGGCGATACCGGCCTGCCTGCAGCTTTTGCAGCACCAGCAACTGGCTGCGGCTGTCCTCACGGTGCAGCTGGCCGTGGTCCAGCAGCGGTTGCAGGGTTGAATAGGTGTAGCCAAGCACCGTGCCGATCGCCTGGGGTGGCAGTTGCTCAGGGGGGATCGGTGTGCTGTCGCCGGCGCGGCCGACCAGTACGTCACGCTGATGAATCAGCGGGATACTCCACACAAAATCCCTTGGGCGGTCGTTGAGCCATTGGGTACTGACGTAGCAACGGACATCAATGTCGCCGCTGCTCATGGCCTCCTCCAGGCGCAGGCGGGCCATGACGTGGAACTCGGGGCGAGCGCCCACTTGCCTGGCAACGGTTTGCATCAGGTCGTAAAGCAATCCCTCCACTGGCTGATCGCCTTCGATGCGTACCAGCGGCATGCTCCAGCTCTCGGCGACGGAAAAGCGCAGCACCGGCTGGTCAGCCAGGCTGTTTGTAGACCACAGCAGTAACAGGGCCAGCAGTCTTCGCAAAGGCAATCCTCCCTGGACAATGCGCCATTCCAAGCTTAGACGAGTTGCGCAGGGTGCAATTTTGCCCCCGCTCCGCTAGCATTAGCGATCTTCCGCTCGATCAGGCTACGATGGTTTTTCGATGAGTTATCAGGTTCTTGCACGAAAATGGCGTCCGCGCTCGTTCCGCGAAATGGTCGGCCAGACCCATGTGCTCAAGGCCTTGATCAATGCCTTGGACAACCAGCGCCTGCACCATGCCTACCTGTTCACCGGTACCCGCGGCGTGGGCAAGACGACCATCGCCCGTATTATCGCCAAGTGCCTGAACTGTGAAACCGGCATCACCTCCACGCCCTGTGGCACCTGTTCGGTGTGCCGGGAAATCGACGAAGGCCGTTTTGTCGACCTGATCGAGATCGACGCCGCCAGCCGTACCAAGGTCGAGGACACTCGCGAACTGCTCGATAACGTGCAGTACGCCCCCAGCCGTGGGCGCTTCAAGGTCTACCTGATCGACGAAGTGCACATGCTCTCGACCCACTCGTTCAACGCCTTGCTCAAGACGCTGGAAGAGCCACCGCCCTACGTCAAGTTCATCCTCGCTACCACCGACCCGCAGAAGCTGCCGGCCACCATCCTGTCGCGCTGCCTGCAGTTCTCGTTGAAGAACATGAGCCCGGAGCGGGTGGTGGAGCACCTCAGCCACGTACTGGCCGCCGAAAATGTGCCGTTCGAGGAAGATGCCCTGTGGCTGCTGGGCCGTGCGGCCGATGGTTCCATGCGTGATGCCATGAGCCTGACCGACCAGGCCATCGCCTTCGGTGAAGGCAAGGTACTGGCCGCCGATGTACGTGCCATGTTGGGTAGCCTCGACCATGGCCAGGTGTATGGGGTCTTGCAGGCACTGCTCGAAGGCGATGCCAGGGCTTTGCTGGAGGCCGTGCGTAACCTGGCCGAGCAAGGGCCGGACTGGTCGGGCGTTCTGGCCGAAATGCTCAATGTGCTGCACCGTGTAGCCATTGCCCAGGCGCTGCCCGAAGCGGTAGACAACGGCCAGGGTGATCGCGAGCGGGTATTGGCGCTGGCTTCGGCGCTGCCGGCCGAGGATGTGCAGTTCTATTATCAGATGGGCCTGATAGGCCGCCGTGACCTGCCCCTTGCGCCGGACCCGCGCGGTGGCTTCGAGATGGTGCTGTTGCGCATGCTGGCGTTCCGCCCGGCAGACACGGACGACGCACCGAAGCCGGTGCTAAAGCCAGCGGGGATCAGCCAGGCCACAGCTGATCCTGCAGGGAAGGTGGCAGCCGCGGCGCCGGTCGAGCCTTCATCACCTGTCGCGGCTGTGCCGGCGGAGCCTGTAGCGCAAGCCCCGCAACTGGAGGTGCCTGCACCCGCGACGGCTGATCATGAGCCGGAGGCCGAGGCAGATGTTGAGCTGAAGGCCGAAGCCGAGGCCATCTCCGTACCTGAGCCTGTTGCCGAAGTGGTCGACTTGCCGTGGGAAGAGCCTGCCGTTGCGCCCGCGCCGTTAGCGGCTGAACTCGCGCCCGAACCGGCACCTGCGCCCGAGCCCGAGTCTGTTGCCCCGGTGGCGCCCCCACAGGCCGCCCCGGCACACGACGAGCCGCCTTTCGACCCGTCTGCCTACGCTGCCGTGGGGATGGAGCGCGACGATGAGCCGCCGCTTGACGAAGACTACTACGGTGGCGAAAGCGACCCGGCAGGCTTCAGCTACCTGGACGAGCTGGCCGAGCATGTTCAGGAAGATGTGTCCAAACCGGCGGCCGAACCGTTGCCGGCAGCCAAACCAGCCACCGGTCTGGCCCTGCAATGGCTGGAATTATTCCCACAGTTGCCTGTGTCCGGGATGACAGGCAACATCGCGGCAAACTGTACGCTGATTGCCGCCGATGGCGACGACTGGTTGCTGCATCTGGACCCGGGCCAGGGTGCGTTGTTCAACGCCACCCAGCAGCGGCGCCTGAACGAAGCGCTCAACCAGCACTTGGGGCGCACGCTGAACCTGCGTATCGAGCTGATCCTGCCCGAGCAGGAAACCCCGGCTCAGGCCGCAGCGCGCAAGCGTGCCGAGCGCCAGCAGGACGCCGTCGCGTCGATCGAGCAGGATCCGTTGATCCAGCAGATGATCAAGTTGTTCGGCGCCAAGGTGCGGCAGGATACTATTGAGCCTGTAGAAGCCCTGGCCAGTCAGGGCCAGTAACGGATAACCATGCGGCCGGCCCGGTGCCGGGCCGCATCACATGACCCAATCGAGGTATACCCCATGATGAAAGGTGGCATGGCCGGCCTGATGAAGCAGGCCCAGCAGATGCAGGAAAAAATGCAGAAGATGCAGGAAGAACTGGCCAACGCCGAAGTCACCGGTCAGTCCGGTGGCGGTCTGGTGAGCGTGGTGATGACCGGTCGTCACGACGTCAAGCGCGTCAGCATCGACCAGAGCCTGATGTCGACTGATGAAGACGACAAGGAAGTTCTGGAGGACCTCATTGCCGCTGCGCTGAACGACGCCGTGCGCAAGGTTGAGCAAAGCAGCCAGGAAAAGATGGGCGGCATGACCGCCGGCATGCAGCTGCCGCCAGGATTCAAGATGCCGTTCTAAGGCATTGAGGTACTCAAAAACGCCGCTGATATCAGCGGCGTTTTTTTTTGCGTAGATTTCACCCGGCTGCGGTCTGCTATTTATGTGGGGGCGGCCTTGTGTCGCGAAAGGGGCGCGAAGCGGCCCCCGGATTCCAGCTTTGCAGCATAGAATGCCGGGGCTGCTTCGCAGCCCTTTCGCGACACAAGGCCGTTCCCACAAAAAAGCAGACCTTGCAGGCTTTGGGCGAGGTGATTTGACGCCATCGCCCCCGCTGGGTATAAACCGCCTCTTATTGAATTGTCAGGCCTTTCCCATGAGCTTCAGCCCTCTCATCCGCCAACTGATCGACGGCCTGCGCATCTTGCCAGGCGTTGGCCAGAAAACCGCCCAGCGCATGGCCCTGCAACTGCTCGAGCGCGACCGCAGTGGCGGGCTGCGCCTGGCTCAGGCCTTGACCCAGGCCATGGAAGGGGTAGGGCATTGCCGCCAGTGTCGCACCCTCACCGAGCAGGAACTGTGCCCGCAGTGCGCCGACCCGCGCCGTGACGACACCCAGCTGTGCGTGGTCGAGGGGCCGACCGATGTGTATGCGGTGGAGCAGACGGGCTACCGTGGGCGTTACTTCGTGCTCAAGGGGCACCTGTCGCCGCTGGATGGCCTGGGGCCTGAGGCGATCGGTATTCCGCAGCTGATGGCGCGGATCGAAGAGCAGGGCACCTTTACCGAGGTGATCCTGGCGACCAACCCGACGGTGGAGGGGGAGGCGACGGCGCATTACATTGCCCAGTTGCTGAGCGAGAAAGGCTTGGTGGCGTCTCGCATTGCCCATGGTGTGCCGCTGGGCGGTGAGCTGGAGATGGTGGACGGTGGTACCTTGGCCCATGCCTTTGCAGGGCGCCGGCCCATTTCGCTCTGATTCATTGGGGCCGCTTGGCGGCCCATTCGCGGGTAAACCCGAGCCTACAAAAAATGCGTGGCCTTTGTAGGCGCGGGTTTACCCGCTGATGGGCTGCAAAGCAGCCCCAAAAGCCCACTCAGTACTCGCTGAGGGAAAACTCGGTCAGGCAGAAGGTAGGCACCCCGGCCGCCTGCAACCGGCGCGACCCGTCCAGTTCCGGCAGGTCGATGATCGCTGCCGCCTCGAACACCTGCGCCCCAGTACGACGCACCAGGTTGGCCGCCGCCAGCAGCGTACCGCCAGTAGCAATCAGGTCATCGAAGATCAGCACCGAGTCGCCTTCACACAGGCTGTCGGCATGCACTTCCAGGAAGGCCTCGCCGTACTCGGTCTGGTAACCCTCGCTCAACACGTCGGCCGGCAGCTTGCCCTGCTTGCGGAACAGGATCAGCGGCTTGTTCAGCTGGTGGGCGATGATCGAGCCGATCAGGAAACCCCGCGCGTCCATGGCGCCGATGTGGCTGAATTCAGCCTCGACATAGCGCTCGATGAACTGATCGGCCACATAGCGCAGCCCGCGTGGCGACTGGAATAACGGGGTAATGTCGCGGAAGATCACACCCGGTTTGGGGAAGTCCACTACCGGGCGGATCAGGGCTTTGAGGTCGAAGGCTTCGCTGTGCATTGTTGCGGGTATCCTGGGAAAACGAATGCCCAAGTATACCCGCTAAAAACCGGCCTCAGGCCTCGATTGCACCACCGGCCAGCGCGCACAGCTGGATCGGGTCGAGGATGTGCACTTCCTTGCCCTCGGCGCGCAGCAGGCCGTTCTGCTGGAAGCGGGTGAACACCCGTGACACGGTTTCTACCGCCAAGCCAAGGTAGTTGCCGATTTCGTTGCGCGACATGCTCAGGCGGAACTGGTTGGCCGAATAGCCACGGGCACGGAAGCGCGCCGACAGGTTGACCAGGAAAGTGGCAATGCGCTCGTCCGCGGTTTTTTTCGACAGCAGCAGCATCATTTGCTGGTCGTCGCGGATTTCACGGCTCATTACCCGCATCAGCTGGCGGCGTAGCTGTGGCAGTTGTACCGACAGCTCGTCCAGCCGCTCGAAGGGGATTTCACACACCGAAGTGGTTTCCTGGGCCTGGGCCGATACCGGGTAGGCCTCGGTATCCATGCCTGACAGGCCGACCAATTCGCTGGGCAGGTGGAAGCCTGTGATCTGCTCTTCGCCGCTGTCGCTGAGGCTGAAGGTTTTCAGGGCCCCGGACCGTACTGCGTAGACCGAGCCAAAACTGTCACCCTGGCGGAACAGAAACTCGCCTTTCTTGAGCGGCCGCCCGCGTTTGACGATTTCATCCAGCGCGTCCATGTCTTCCAGGTTCAGCGAAAGAGGCAGGCACAGAGGGGCCAGGCTGCAATCCTTGCAATGGGCCTGGTTGTGTGGGCGCAGTTTGACTGGCTCGGACATTTGAATCGATCCTTGTGGGAAAGCACACATAAGTCGTAAGGGTAACTCACGACACAGGGTGTAGGCCAGTGTGCGCGGTGATGGTGCGCGCTGGCGAAACCCCGGCAGGTGGCCTGCCGGGAGTCCTTGTGTGCTCATAGTGTGCCTGACAAGGAAGCTTGTCCATGCGGTTGAACGCCTTGTTTTTCAGATCACTCGCGAGAAGCGCTGGCGGTTGTGCATCGCCAGATAGGCGTCGAACACCATGCATACCGAGCGCGCCAGCAGCCGGCCGGCGGGCAGGATGCGAATGCCCTTGTCGTCCAGGCTGATCAGGCCGTCGCGCTGCAAGGTCAGCAGCTCGGGCCAGAGGTCGTTGAAGTAACCGCGAAAATCCAGAGTGAAAGCCTGTTCGATGGGTTCGAAATCCAGCTCGAAATGGCAGATCAGTTGCTGGATCACTGCCCGGCGTATGCGGTCGTCGTGGTTGCACAGCAAGCCGCGCTGGGTGGCCAGCTGGGCGTTGGACAGGCTGTCCTGGTAGGTGTTGAGGTCACTGCTGTTCTGGCAGTACAGGTCGCCGATCTGGCTGATCGCCGACACGCCCAGGCCAATCAGGTCGCAGTGCCCGTGGGTGGTGTAGCCCTGGAAGTTGCGCTGCAAGGTGCCTTCTTCCTGGGCAATGGCCAGTTCGTCGTCGGGCAGGGCGAAGTGGTCCATGCCGATGTAGCGGTAACCGGCGGCGGTCAGTTGGTCGATGGTGGCGTGCAGCATCTCCAGCTTGGCGGCCGCGCTGGGCAGATCGTTGCTGTCAATGCGCCGTTGCGGCATGAAGCGTTCGGGAAGGTGAGCGTAGTTGAACACCGACAGGCGGTCGGGCTGCAGGCGGATCACCTCTTCGACGGTGCGGGCAAAGCCTTCCGGGGTTTGCTTGGGCAGGCCGTAGATCAAGTCGAGGTTGACCGAGCGAAACTGCAGCGTGCGCGCAGCCTCGATCAAGGTGCGGGTCTGCTCCAGGCTCTGCAGGCGGTTGATCGCGCGCTGCACGACCGGGTCGAGGTCCTGTACACCCAGGCTGACGCGGTTGAAGCCCAGTTCGCGAAGCAGGCCCATGGTCGACCAGTCGGCTTCGCGAGGGTCGATCTCGATGCCGTAGTCGCCGGAATCGTCGTCCAGCAGGTGGAAGTGCTGGCGCAGGGTGGCCATCAGCTGGCGCAGTTCCACATGGCTGAGGAAGGTCGGTGTGCCGCCGCCAAAATGCAGCTGTTCAACACGTTGTTTAGGGTCCAGGTGGCAGGCGACCAGCTGGATTTCCTGCTCCAGGCGCTGCAGGTAGGGCGCGGCGCGCGCACGGTCTTTGGTGATGACCTTGTTGCAGGCGCAGTAGTAGCAGATGTTGGCGCAGAACGGCACATGCACGTACAGCGACAGCGGGCGCACGGCCCGTCGGCTCTCGCGCAGGGCGTTGAGCAGGTCGAACGAACCCACCTCGCTGTGCAGTTGCACGGCGGTTGGGTAAGAGGTGTAGCGTGGCCCGGCGAGATCGTAGCGGCGGATCAGGTCGGTATCCCAACGGAGGTCGTCGAGCATGAGGGTAGTCCCCGGAAAGAGCAGCAGTGCACCGGAGTCTATGGCCGTCTGTAGGAAACTGTGTTGATTTGTATCAAGGGCATTGGGGCTGCTTTGCAGCCCCCGTCAATGCCCCATCAGCCAGTGCTGGTGTGGGCCCGGCAGAGTCCAGACACCGAATAGCATCACCAGCACACCGCCCGCCACGCGCACGCTGCGTCGCCGCAACAGGGCGTTTACCCGTTCGGCTGCCAGCCCGGTTGCCAGCAACACCGGCCAGGTGCCCAACCCGAACGCGAGCATCAATACCGCGCTGTACCCGGCGTTGCCCTGGCTGGCGGCCCACAGCAGGGTGCTGTACACCAAACCGCACGGCAGCCAGCCCCACAAGGCGCCCAGCAGCAACGCCCGGGGCAGGCTGGACACCGGCAGCAAGCGCGACGCCATCGGCTGGATATGCCGCCACAACCCGCGGCCCAGCGCCTCGATACGGGTCAGCCCGCTCCACCAGCCGGCCAGGTACAGGCCCATGGCAATCAGCAGCAGCGCTGCAGCCACCCGCAGCGCCAGCGCTGCCGGGCTGCTGGCCACGGCCCAGCCGGCCAGGCCCAGCAACAGGCCGGCGCAGGCATAGCTGAAAATGCGCCCCAGGTTGTACGCCAGCAACAGGCGCAGGCGCTTGCCGCGTTGTTCGGGGGGGATGGCCAAGGTCAGTGCGCCCATCAGGCCACCGCACATGCCCAGGCAGTGACCGCCCCCTAGCAGGCCAAGGACCAGTGCCGAGCCCAGCAGCGCAAGCAGGTCAGGCACGGGGCGGTGGTTCCTTGTCGGTGTCGGCCGGGGCATCGTCAAGCTTCACTGCCGCCTGGTGGCGCGGGTCCTGATCGTCGAACAGGATGCTGTGGGCGGGGCCTTCAAGGTCATCGTACTGACCGCTGTCGACCGCCCAGAAGAAGATGTACACGGCCACGCCGACCAGCAGCAGGGCTGCCGGGATCATGACATAGAGGGCGGGCATGGCGACTTCCTCCCGGGTAAAGGGGCTTCGTGGGGCAGCGGGCCCGAGGCCACTGGCATACGGGTCAGGCGCAAGGCATTGAGCACCACGATCAGCGAGCTGACCGACATGCCGATGGCGGCCCACACCGGCGTGATCCAGCCGAGCGCGGCGAACGGCAACATCAGGCCATTATACAGGGTCGCCCACAGCAGGTTCTCGAGGATGTTGCGGCGGGTGCGGCGGGCCAGCTCGAACGCCTGCACCAGCGCTTGCAGGCGGTTGGACAGCAAGACGGCGTCGGCACTGGTCTTGGCCAGGTCGGTGGCGCTGCCCATGGCGATGCTGATATCGGCGGCGGCCAGTACCGGTACATCGTTGACCCCGTCGCCGAGCATCAGCACCTTGCGCCCGTCAGCCTGCAGGGCTTTCAGGCGGTCCAGTTTGTCATCCGGGCGCAGGCCGCCAATGGCCTGCTCGATACCCAGCTGCGCGGCCACTTCGGCAACCATCGGCGAGCTGTCGCCCGACAGCAGCAGGGTGTGCCAGCCGCGCGCCTTGCAGGCAGCGAGCAGGGCCGGGGCATCGTCGCGCAGACGGTCATCCAGGCCGAACCAGGCCAGTGGCCCCTGGCGGTCGCCCAGCAGCAGCCACTGGCCGCGAGGCTCGGGCACAGCGGGGATTTCCGCACCACTCAAGGCGCAGACGAAGGTAGCCTGACCAATGCGCAGGCGCTGGCCGTCGACCAGCCCCTCCAGGCCCAGGCCGGGTACGCTCTGTACGTCATCGGCAGGCGTGGCGGTACGACCAAAGGCGCGAGCGATGGGGTGTTCGGAGCGGTTTTCCAGCGCCGCGGCCAGGGCCAGGCAGCGGTCGGCGGCCTGGCTGCCGAGCGGGCGGATGCTGCGCAAGGTCAGGCGGCCTTCGGTCAGTGTGCCGGTCTTGTCGAAAATCACCGTGTCGATGTGGTTCAGGCCTTCCAGCACGTGGCCGCGGGTGACCAGCAGACCAAGCTTGTGCAGGGTTCCGGTGGCGGCGGTCAGTGCGGTTGGCGTAGCCAAAGACAGGGCACAAGGGCAGGTGGCCACGAGCATGGCCAGCACGATCCAGAACGCCCGTGCCGGATCCAGGTGCCACCACCACAGGCCGATGGCAATGGCGGCCAGCAGCGAGAACAGCAGGAACCACTGCGAGGCGCGGTCGGCAATTTCCGCCAGGCGCGGTTTTTCAGTCTGGGCGCGCTCCAGCAGGCGGACGATGGCCGACAAGCGTGAGTCATGGCCGAGGGCTTCCACTTCCACATTCAGCGCGCTTTCAACGTTCAGCGTACCGCCAGTGACCCGCTCACCCACCCGGCGTGGTTGCGGCAGATACTCGCCGGTCAGCAGCGATTCGTCGACGCTGGAGCGGCCCTCGACGATGCGCCCGTCGGCAGGGATGACCGCGCCGGGCAGCACCTGCACGGTGTCGCCGCACTGTAACTCGCTGAGCAGGATGCGTTCGCTGCGCCCGATGGCGTCCAGGCGCAGGCATGAGGCTGGCAGCAGGTTGACCAGCTGCGCAGTGGCCGCCGCTGTGCGCTCGCGAGCGCGGCGCTCCAGGTAGCGGCCGGTCAGCAGGAACAGGGCGAACATGCCCACCGTGTCGAAATAAAGCTCGCCGCTGCCAGTGATGGCTGTCCAGATGCCGGCGCCGAACGCCAGGCCAATGGCCAGCGACACCGAAACGTCCATGGTCAGGTGGCGCGTTCGCAAGTCGCGCGCCGCGCCCTTGAAGAAGGGCGCGCAGCTGTAGAACACGATGGGAATGGTCAGGAACAGCGCCACCCAGCGCAGGATCGTGTGCAGCTCGGGTGTCAGGTCGATGTTGAATTCCGGCCAAGTGGCCATGGTCGCCATCATCGCCTGGAACCACAGCAGCCCGGCCACGCCCAGGCGGCGTAGGGCGCTGCGGTTTTCCCGGGCCAATTGCTCGGCGGCCTGGTCAGGCTGGTAGGGGTGGGCGGCGTAGCCGATCTGGCGAAGTTCGGCGAGCAAGCGCGACAGCGGCAGCTGCTTGTCGTCCCAGTTCAGCGCCAGGCGGTGGTTGGACAGGTTCAACCGGGCTTCGGCGACACCGGGCAGGTTGCGCAGGTGCTTTTCGATCAGCCAGCCGCAGGCGGCGCAGCTGATGCCCTCGACAAGCAAGGTGGTTTCGGCCAGCTCGCCCTGGTGGCGGACGAAGGTTTGCTGCACGTCGCTGCGGTCGTACAGGGCCAGTTCGTCCTGCAGTTGCTTGGGCAGGGCTTCGGGGTTGGCGCTGTTGTCGCTGCGGTGCTGGTAGTAATGTTCCAGGCCACCCGCGACGATCGACTCAGCCACCGCCTGGCAACCGGGGCAGCAGAACTGCCGCGGCTGGCCGAGGACCACGGCGGTGAAGCGGCTGCCGGCCGGGACGGGCAGGGCGCAGTGGTAGCAGGGGGTGGGCTGGGTCATTTTGGAACAGTCTTATGTCGTGAGATCGCCGGGGCCGCTTCGCAGCCCTTTCGCGACGCAAGGCCGCTCCCACAGAAGCATGCGTTCTCCTGTGGGAGCGGCCTTGCGTCGCGAAAGGGGCGCAAAGCGCCCCCATTCATACCAGGAATCATTACTGGTGTTCGGCGCCTTGCAGGGCTTCGTCACCCAACTGCAAGGTCACACCATGCGCCACTTTTTCCTCTTCGAACAGGCGCCACACCTGGCCCCCTTCGTTGCCCAGCAGTTCCACAAAGCGCCGCCCGTCGACCTTGTCTTCCAGTTGTCCCACATAGCGCCCTGCTTCGACACGGCTCAGCAGCACCTTGCGGTCCTTCTCTGGCTGGGTTGGCGAAATCAGGTTCAGCTCCAGGTTTTGCGGGCCACTGCTACCGGTCAGGCGCAGGTCCACTTCGCCGGTCAGTTCGTCCAGATGCACGCTGGCTTTCAGGCCCAGCTGCTGCGCCAGCAGCTCGCGGTCCAGCGAGCGGTTGATGCCCTTGCCGGCCTCGTAGTAGTTGTCATTCACCAGGTTGTCCGGGTTGTGCACAGCGATGCTGACCATGGTCAGGCTCAGGCACACCGAGGTGGTGAGGATGCCGATGATGATCCAGGGCCAGAGGTGCTTGTACCAGGGGCTGGCGGCGGTGGCGGCAGGCATTGTGCGTTATCTCTCTTAGCGGATCTGTGGGCCGATGAAACGGCTCTTGGCTTCAACCTGGGCGTCGCTGTCGTCGGCGCTCTTGAGGATGAAGGTGATTTCGTTGGTGGTCGATGGCAGCTTCTCGGGGGCAACCGACAGCTGCACGGGAAGGCTGACGATGTCACCGGCGGCCACGCGGATCTCGCGCTGGCCTTCGAGCTTGAGGTCCGGCAGGCCAGCGGCGTCCAGCACGTAGACGTGATCGCGCTGATCCTTGTTCATTACCTTCAGGCTGTAGACGTTCTCGATCCGGCCCTGGGCGTTTTCGCGGTACAGCACGCGGTCTTTGCTGACGTCGAAACCGACCAGCGAACGGGTGGCGAAGGCCGTCGCCAGCCCGATCATCATCACCAGCAGTACCACGGCATAGCCGATCAGACGCGGGCGCAGCAGGTGGGTCTTCTGCCCGGACAGGTTGTGCTCGGTGGTGTAGCTGATCAGCCCTTTGGGGTAGTTCATCTTGTCCATGATGCTGTCGCAGGCGTCGATGCAGGCTGCGCAGCCGATGCACTCGATTTGCAGGCCGTCACGGATGTCGATGCCGGTCGGGCAGACCTGCACGCACATGGTGCAGTCGATGCAGTCACCCAGGCCCTGGGCTTTGTAGTCGGTATCTTTCTTGCGCGGGCCGCGGGTTTCGCCACGGCGCGGGTCGTAGGAAACGATCAGCGTGTCCTTGTCGAACATCACACTCTGGAAACGTGCATACGGGCACATGTACACACACACCTGTTCGCGCAGCCAGCCGGCGTTGCCGTAGGTGGCGAGGGTGAAGAAACCGACCCAGAAGTAGGCCCAGCCATCGGCCTGGCCCGTGAAGAATTCGACCACCAGCTCACGGATCGGCGAAAAGTAGCCGACAAAGGTCATGCCGGTGACAAAACCGATCAGCAGCCACAGGCTGTGCTTGGCGAATTTGCGCAGGAACTTGTTGCCGCTCATGGGGGCTTTGTCGAGCTTCATGCGCTGGTTGCGGTCACCCTCGGTGACCTTTTCGCACCACATGAAAATCCAGGTCCACACGCTTTGCGGGCAGGTGTAGCCACACCACACCCGGCCGGCGAACACAGTGATGAAGAACAGGCCGAAGGCGGCGACGATGAGAATGCCCGAGAGCAGGATGAAGTCTTGCGGCCAGATGGTGGCGCCGAAGATGTAGAACTTGCGCTCGGGCAGGTTCCACCACACGGCCTGGTGCCCTCCCCAGTTCAGCCACACGGTGCCGAAGTACAGCAGGAACAGTGCGGCACCCCCGACCATGCGCAGGCGACGGAACAGGCCGGTGAAGGCGCGGGTGTAGATCTTTTCCCGGGAAGCGTAGAGGTCGACGGAATCCTTCCCTTTGCTGGCAGGCGGGGTGACATCATGTACCGGAATTTGCTTGCTCATCATCAAGTCCCACGGCAGTGGAGAAACGCCGCGGCCTGTGCGTGCGGGCCGCAGTCTCGCGCAATCTGCTAGCGCTCTGCGGTCCATGATACGCCGCTGAGGGCAGCATGGGATCGCACTGCGACCTTTAGTCGCGTTGGGTTCGTGGTATGAAACGTGTTATGGCGGGTGTCAATTGATCCAGGTCATCAGCCTGCGAGAAATGCTGTGCCAGTACCGGCCTCTTCGCGGGTAAACCCGCTCCTACAAGGATCCTGTGTAGGAGCGGGTTTACCCGCGAACAGGCCAGGCCTGCCTTACTCAGCCTTGGCCGGCTCAGCCTGGTGCGACAGGCTGTACACATAAGCCGCCAGCAAGTGCACCTTGTCGTTGCCCTGCAGCTGTTCCTGGGCCGGCATCTGCCCCTGGCGACCATAACGGATAGTCTGCTGCAACTGGGCAAAGCTCGAGCCGTAGATGAACGCCTGCGGGTGTGTCAGGTTCGGTGCGCCCATGGCGGGCGTACCTTTGCCTTCCGGCCCGTGGCAGGCCACGCAGTTGGCTGCGAAGATCTTCTGCCCGTTCTCCACATCGGCCTTAGCCCCCTCAGGCAATGTGCGGCCATCGAGTTTGCTGACCACGAACGCAGCCACGTCGGCCACGCCCTGGTCACCGATCACTTCGGCCCAGGCCGGCATCACGCCATGGCGACCGCCCATGATGGTGGTCTTGATGGTGTCCGGTTCGCCGCCCCAGCGCCAGTCGTTGTCGGTCAGGTTGGGGAAGCCGAAGGCGCCCTTGGCGTCGGAGCCGTGGCACACCGAACAGTTGGAGGCGAACAGCCGCGCACCCATTTTCAATGCCTGTGGGTCCTTGGCTACGTCTTCGATCGGCATGGCCGCGAACTTGGCGAAGATCGGCCCGAAGCGGGCGTCGGCCTTGGCCATTTCCTTTTCCCATTCGTGCACGCCGGTCCAGCCCGGCTGGCCGTTGGAAAACTCGGTCTGCTTGTCGTTATCCAGGTACGAATAGCCCGGCAGGACGCCTTTCCAGTTGCCCAGGCCCGGGTACAGCACCAGGTAGCCGAGGGCGAAGATGATGGTGCCGACGAACAGCCAGAACCACCATTTCGGCAGCGGGTTGTCGTATTCCTCGATGCCATCGAAGGCATGCCCGACGGTTTCGTCGGTAACCTCTTCGCGCTGGCCCTTGCGGGTCGACAGCAGCAGCCAGGTCAACGAGAAGATGGTGCCCAGGGTCAGGACGGTAACGTACAGACTCCAGAAGGTTGTCATTGTTGTTTGCTCCCAGAAGCTTTTGCTTGCTCGACGTGCCGAGTGGCCTCGGGGTCATCCGCGAAGGGCAGTTGGGTCGCTTCGTCGAAGTCCTTTTTACGCCGTGGGTTGAACACCCACAGCGCCAGGCCCACGAACGCCACCATCACCACGACGGTGCCCAGGCCGCGAATCATCCCGATATCCATCAGCGTCACCGTTTGCTCTTGATGATGGTGCCAAGACCCTGCAGGTACGCGACGATGGCGTCCATTTCGGTCTTGCCCTTGACCGCGTCACGTGCGCCGGCAATGTCGGCGTCGGTGTACGGGGTGCCGAGTGTGCGCAGCACTTCCATCTTCTTCGCGGTGTCCTTGCCGTCGAGCTTGTTCTCGACCAGCCACGGGTAGGACGGCATCTTCGATTCCGGTACCACGTTGCGCGGGTTGTACAGGTGCGCACGGTGCCAGTCATCGGAGTAGCGGCCGCCGACGCGGGCCAGGTCCGGCCCGGTGCGCTTGGAGCCCCACAGGAACGGGTGGTCCCACACGCTTTCACCGGCTACCGAGTAGTGGCCGTAACGCTCGGTTTCAGCACGGAACGGGCGGATCATCTGCGAGTGGCAGCCTACGCAGCCTTCGCGGATGTAGATATCGCGGCCTTCCAGCTCCAGCGCGGTGCGCGGCTTCATGCCCTCGACCGGCTTGTTGGTGACGTCCTGGAAAAACAGCGGGACGATCTGGGTCAGGCCACCGACGCTCACGGCGATGACCATGAAGAAGGCCAGCAGGCCTATGTTCTTCTCGACGGCTTCATGCTTCATCAGTGCGCTCCCACAACGACGATCTTGGCGGCCTCTTCAGCCTGTGCCGGGTTGGCGGCACGTACGGTACGGAACACGTTGTAGGCCATCAGCAGCATGCCGCTGGCGAAGAACGCACCGCCCAGGGCGCGGACGATGTAGCCGGGGTGGCTGGCCTGCAGGGCTTCGACGAAGGAGTAGGTGAGGGTGCCGTCATCGTTGATGGCGCGCCACATCAGGCCCTGGGTGATGCCGTTGACCCACATCGAGGCGATGTACAGTACGGTGCCGATGGTGGCCAGCCAGAAGTGCGCGTTGATCAGGCCGATGCTGTGCATCTGCTCGCGGCCGTAGAGTTTCGGGATCATGTGGTACACGGCGCCGATCGAAATCATTGCCACCCAGCCGAGGGCGCCGGCGTGGACGTGGCCGATGGTCCAGTCGGTGTAGTGCGACAGTGAGTTCACGGTCTTGATGGCCATCATCGGGCCTTCGAAGGTGGACATGCCGTAGAACGCCAGCGACACCACCAAGAAGCGCAGGATCGGGTCGGTGCGCAGTTTGTGCCAGGCGCCCGACAGGGTCATCATGCCGTTGATCATGCCGCCCCAGCTTGGCGCCAGCAGGATGATCGACATCACCATGCCCAGCGACTGCGCCCAGTCAGGCAGGGCGGTGTAGTGCAGGTGATGCGGGCCGGCCCAGATGTACAGGGTGATCAGCGCCCAGAAGTGCACGATCGACAAGCGATACGAGTAGATCGGCCGCTCGGCCTGCTTGGGCACAAAGTAGTACATCATCCCCAGGAAACCGGTGGTGAGGAAGAAGCCCACGGCGTTGTGGCCGTACCACCACTGGATCATCGCGTCGGTGGCGCCGGAGTAGGCCGAGTACGACTTGAACAGGCTCACCGGCAGCGAGATGTGGTTGACGATGTGCAGCATCGCGGTGACCACGATGAAGGCGCCGTAGAACCAGTTGCCGACATAGATGTGTTTGGTCTTGCGCTTGACGATGGTGCCGAAGAACACCAGCCCGTAGGTAACCCAGACGATGGCCAGCAGGATCGCCAGCGGCCACTCGAGCTCGGCGTATTCCTTGGTGGTGGTGTAGCCCATCGGCAGGGTGATCAGCGCGCCGACGATCACGGCTTGCCAACCCCAGAAGGTGAAGGCGGCCATGCTGTCGGAGATCAGCCGGGTCTGGCAGGTGCGCTGCACCACGTAGTAGCTGGTGCCGAACAGCGCACAGCCCCCGAAGGCGAAGATCACCAGGTTGGTGTGCAGCGGGCGCAGGCGGCCGAAGCTGGTCCAGGGAAGGTCCAGGTTCAGCTGCGGCCACACCAGCTGCGAGGCGATGAAGACGCCGAGGCCCATGCCAAGGATCCCCCAGACCACCGTCATGATGGCGAACTGGCGGACGACCTTATAGTTATAAGCAGTCGGACTGATTGCTGTGCTCATTCTAAGGTTCCACGGTTTTGATGTTCTTGTTGGTCGAAAAATCGGCGCCAGTATTGATAACCAGCAAGGTTGCCGCAACGCAACTTTGGTACGCCGACCCGTGTCCAGACCCGTTCACTGATGTCCCGCAGGGATCGGGTCTGGGCGATTGTACACAAATAAATATTTGTAATGTGTACCGTTTTTCATCTTTTTCTGATCGATCGGTCAAGCTTTTTCGGGGCGGCGTCAGGCTACGCGCCGTGTCTGCATCGGTCCTTTCGGAGCGAAGCCCACTGAGGCAACAAGCTTAGTTCTGTTCGGTGGGGGTGCAAGGGAAGGGGACTGAGGCTGGTAGTGGGCGGGGGAGTGTAAGGCTTGAGGGTTATGGGGGCGGGTAAGGAATGGGGGTGTGGTGGGGCGGGGGGGTAAGGTTTGGGTGTTGTGGTGGGGCGGGGGGTAAGGTTTGGGTGTTGTGGTGGGGCGGGGGTGTAAGGTTTGAGTGTTGTGGTGGGGCAGAAATCGAGCGCCGCCCGCGCGGCGCTTCGCGGGTAAACCCGCTCCTACGTTTGTTTCGGGCCAATTATTCCTGTGAGATTTGCGCGCGACCGCCTTGGCGCATGTCTCGATATCGCGTCGTACAAACAAGGCGGTCGCGCGCGACTGGTGCAGGAGGGACTGGCCCGAAACAAACGTAGGAGCGGGTTTACCCGCGAAGCGCCGCGCGGGCGGCGCTCGATCTCACAGGCGGCGAATGCCTTTCGGCGAACTCACTTGGCAAATCCCTTTCGGCAAACTCACTTGGCCGTCACAGCCTCAGCCGAACCATCCTGCGACAGGCTATACACGTAAGCCGCCAGCAGGTGCACCTTGTCATTCCCTTGGATCTCGGCCTGTGCCGGCATTTGCCCCTGGCGACCATAACGAATGGTCTGCTGCAGCTGGGCAAAGCTCGAGCCGTAGATGAACGCCTGCGGGTGGGTCAGGTTCGGAGCGCCCATGGCGGGCGTGCCTTTGCCTTCCGGCCCGTGGCAGGCCACGCAGTTGGCTGCGAAGATCTTCTGCCCGTTCTCCACATCGGCCTTCGCCCCCTCAGGCAGTGTGCGGCCATCGAGTTTGCTGACCACGAATGCAGCCACGTCGGCCACGCCCTGGTCACCGATCACTTCGGCCCAGGCCGGCATCACGCCATGGCGACCGCTCATGATGGTGGTCTTGATGGTTTCCGGATCGCCGCCCCAGCGCCAGTCATTGTCGGTGAGGTTGGGGAAGCCGAAGGCGCCCTTGGCGTCGGAACCGTGGCACACCGAGCAGTTGGAGGCGAACAGGCGGCTGCCCATTTTCAGCGCCTGCGGGTCCTTCGCCACTTCTTCTACGGGCATGGCGGCGTATTTGGCGAAGATCGGACCGAACCTGGCATCGGCCTTGTCCATTTCCTTCTGCCATTCGTTGGCGCCAGTCCAGCCATTTTCATAGCCCGGCAGGATGCCTTTCCAGTTGCCCAGGCCCGGGTAGAGGATCAGGTAGCCGACCGAGAACGCCAAGGTGCCCACGAACAGCCAGAACCACCACTTGGGCAGCGGGTTGTCGTACTCCTCGATGCCGTCGAAGCTGTGGCCCATGGTCTCGTCGGTGGTGTTGTTGCTCTGGCCCTTGCGCGTGGCGAGCAGTAGCCAGGTCAGGCCAATCAGGCTACCGATGGTCAGTACGCTGATGTACGTACTCCAGAAGGTGGTCATTGCCCGTTACTCCTTTTTGCAGCAGGCTCCTGCCCGGCAGGGGGCAGGCGGTCGTCGACGAAGGGCAGCAGGCGCGCTTCGGCGAAATCACGGTCGCGGCGGCGGTTGAAGACCCACAGGGTGAGGCCGATAAAGGCAATCATCACCACCAGGGTGCCCACACCGCGGATCATGCCGATGTCCATTTCCATCGCACTCACCTCTTGTTCTTGATCGCGGTGCCGAGCACCTGCAGGTAGGCGACCAGTGCGTCCATCTCGGTTTTGCCTTTGACCGCTTCACGGGCGCCGGCAATGTCGTCGTCGGTGTACGGCACGCCCAGGGTGCGCAGGGTGCGCATCTTGACGTCGGTGTGGCTGTTGTCGACCTGCTGGGCAACCAGCCACGGGTAGGACGGCATCTTCGACTCCGGTACCACGTTGCGCGGGTTGTACAGGTGCGCACGGTGCCAGTCGTCCGAGTAGCGGCCACCGACCCGGGCCAGGTCCGGCCCGGTGCGCTTGGAGCCCCACAGGAACGGGTGGTCCCACACGCTTTCACCGGCCACCGAGTAGTGGCCGTACCGCTCGGTTTCGGCACGGAACGGGCGGATCATCTGCGAGTGGCAGCCCACGCAACCTTCGCGGATGTAGACATCGCGGCCTTCCAGTTGCAGCGCGGTATAGGGCTTCATGCCTTCGACCGGTTTGTTGGTGACGTCCTGGAAGAACAGCGGGACGATCTGGGTCAGGCCGCCGATGCTGACGGCAAATACCATCAGCAGGGCCATCAGGCCGACGTTTTTCTCGATGACTTCATGTTTCATCAGGCGTTTCTCCTCAAGCCAACTGGGCGTTCGCAGGGGCGACGTCAAGCGCTGGCGAACGCACGGTGCGCCAGGTGTTCCAGGCCATCAGGAACATGCCGCTGAGGAAGATCGCGCCGCCGACGAAGCGCACGACGAAGCCTGGGTGGCTGGCCACCAAGGTTTCCACGAACGAGTAGGTGAGCGTGCCGTCGCTGTTGACCGCGCGCCACATCAGGCCCTGGGCGATGCCGTTGACCCACATCGAGGCGATGTACAGTACGGTACCAATGGTGGCCAGCCAGAAGTGCGCATTGATCAGGCCGAGGCTGTACATGCGTTCTTTGCCGAACACTTTGGGAATGGTGTGGTACAGCGCGCCGATCGAGATCATCGCTACCCAGCCGAGGGCGCCGGCGTGGACGTGGCCGATGGTCCAGTCGGTGTAGTGGGACAGGGCGTTGACCGTCTTGATGGCCATCATTGGCCCTTCGAAGGTGGACATGCCGTAGAACGCCAGCGACACCACCAGGAAGCGCAGGATCGGGTCGCTGCGCAGTTTGTGCCAGGCGCCCGACAGGGTCATCATGCCGTTGATCATGCCGCCCCAGCTTGGCGCCAGCAGGATCAGCGACATCACCATGCCCAGCGACTGCGCCCAATCGGGCAGGGCGGTGTAGTGCAGGTGGTGCGGGCCGGCCCAGATGTACAGGGTGATCAGCGCCCAGAAGTGCACGATCGACAAGCGATACGAATACACCGGCCGTTCGGCCTGCTTGGGCACGTAGTAGTACATCATCCCCAGGAAGCCTGCGGTCAGGAAGAAGCCCACCGCGTTATGGCCGTACCACCACTGCACCATGGCATCGGTGGCGCCTGCGTAGACCGAATAGGATTTGGTCAGGCTGACCGGCAGCTCCAGGTTGTTGACGATGTGCAGCAGCGCCACGGTCAGGATGAAGGCGCCGAAGAACCAGTTGCCGACGTAGATGTGTTTGGTGTTGCGCTTCATCAGCGTGCCAAAGAACACGATGGCGTAGCCTACCCAGACGATGGTGATCAGAATGTCGATCGGCCATTCCAGTTCGGCGTATTCCTTGGAGCTGGTGTAGCCCAGCGGCAGGCTGATGGCCGCCAGCAGGATAACCAGTTGCCAGCCCCAGAACGTGAACGCGGCCAGGCCCGGTGCGAACAGGGTGGTCTGGCAGGTGCGTTGCACCGAATAATAGGAGGTGGCGAACAGTGCGCAGCCGCCGAACGCGAAGATCACCGCATTGGTATGCAGGGGGCGCAGGCGGCCGAAACTGGTCCAGGGGAGGTCGAAGTTGAGGGACGGCCAGGCGAGCTGGGCGGCGATGAAGACGCCGAGCCCCATCCCGACGATTCCCCACACCACCGTCATGATGGCGAATTGGCGGACCACCTTGTAGTTATAGGCGGTACTGCTGGTTGTGTTCATGTATGGGTTCCCATCCACGGTTATTTGGCAGGCTTTACAGCGAGGCAAGCATGATTAATGGGCAAAGTGCCGGTATTGACGGGGATCAATGGGCGAAGGTCGCAAATGTCCCAGGCTTGCGCTGCGATCCTCCGCGGTTTGAAGGTAAAGGGGGCTACAAGGGGGGCCTGATCCTGGCTCATGGCGCGGGTGCGCCGATGGACAGCGGGTTCATGGACGAAATGGCGCAAAGGCTTGCGGCGCTTGGGGTAGCGGTAGTGCGCTTCGAGTTCCCGTACATGGCCGAGCGCAGGGTTACCGGTGGCAAGCGGCCGCCGAACCCGCAGAAGGTGTTGCTTGAATGCTGGCGCGAGGTGTACCGGCAAGTGCGACCTTTGGTCGCGGGTAAGCTGGCCGTGGGTGGCAAGTCCATGGGCGGGCGCATGGCGAGCCTGCTGGCCGACGAATTGGGCGCGGATGCGCTGGTGTGCCTGGGCTATCCGTTCTACGCGGTGGGTAAACCCGAGAAGCCACGGGTAGAGCACCTGGCCGAGTTGAAAACACCGACGTTGATCGTGCAGGGCGAGCGGGATGCGCTGGGTAACCGCGAGGCGGTGGCGGGGTATGCGTTGTCGCCGGCGATCGAGGTGAGCTGGCTAGTGGCGGGGGACCATGACCTGAAGCCGTTGAAGGCTTCGGGGTTCAGCCATGAGCAGCATTTGCAGGCGGCGGCTGAACGTGTTGCTGATTTCCTGAAGGATTAGTGCTGGATTCTTCGCGGGTAAACCCGCACCTACAAGGACCGCACACCATCGAAGGTCGGCTCAGCACCCTGTAGGAGCGGGTTTACCCGCGAAGAGGCCGGAACAGGCCGGCGCTTAGTCGCGGTATTCGCACAGGTAAGCGGTATCCACCTTCACCTGCAGCTGGAACTTGCTGTCAGCCGGCACGTTGAACTTGTCACCGGCGTTGAAGGTTTCCCAGTTGTCGCTACCCGGCAGTTTCACGGTCAGCGCGCCCGATACCACATGCATGATCTCACGCTTGGCAGTGCCGAATTCGTATTCGCCCGGAGCCATGACGCCGACAGTGGCCGGGCCTTCTTCGCCCGAGAATGCGATCGACTTGACGGTGCCGTTGAAGTACTCGTTGACCTGGAACATGGGCGACTCCTGAAAAGAGGTGCTGAAAAAGGGCTGGCCAGTATGCCCAAGGCCACAGGCCTCGTCATCTGCTTTCAGGGGCTGTGGGCGGGCAGGGTCAACGGTAATAGCCGCGCCGTGTTGCGCGCATCTTCCAGGGCCCTGTGCTGTTGCCCGCAAAAGTGCATGCCGGCCAGTTGCAGGGCGCCGTTCAGGCCGGTGGGGCGCTGCAGGTGGCGGGCCTTGGCAAAGCGTTGCTTGAGGTTGATGTGCGGCAATGTGCGCAGCAGGCTGTCGAGGCCGTGCTGCTGCCACTCCTGGTGCAATTGCTGGCGGTCGTAGTCGCCCCAGCTGACCCAGGCCTGAAGCTGCCCGCGGTGGTGCCCCAGCCAGCGCTCGAAGCTTGCCCACACCTCGCGAAACGGCGCGGCGTTGTCCACGTCGGCCTGGCTGATGTGGGTCAGCTCACGGCAGAACGGGGTCAGCTGCGGCCGCCGCCGTGGCTTTACAAAACGCTGGAAATGGTCGACCTCGCGGCCTTCGCGGGTCACCAGGCTTGCGCCGATTTCAATGATTTCCATCTCTGTGACCGGCCACCCACCATCGTCGGTGGTGGCTTCCAGGTCGATCACCAACCAATGGCCCATACCAGGCTCCCATGCAGATCCTGCTAGAGCGTAGCCAATGTACGGGCATACGGCATCCTATGGCATTTTGCCGCCTGCTTTGGCACAAAGAGCAGACGCCAGTAGTTGTGCCGCCCCTGGAAAACGCCTAGCTTAAGCGCATACAGGCATAAACCGTGATGAGTGTCCGTCTTGACTCCAGCGCCCGGCCTCAAGGCCTTGTCCACCCTGATGCTGCTGGCCGTGTTCTGGTTGGCGGCACCGGTATGGGCTGGCGAAGCGGTTGAAGTGAAGATTGGCGCAGCCCATTTCCCGCCTTACACAGTGCGCCCCGAGCAAGGTGCCGATACCGGTTTGCTGCCGCAGTTGGTCGATGCACTCAACCGGGCGCAGCAGCACTATCACTTCGTTCTGGTACCTACGTCTATCCAGCGGCGCTTCGGTGACTTCCAGCAAGGCCGCACCGACATGGCCATTTTCGAGAACCCACAATGGGGCTGGGAGCAGATTGCCCATCAGACCGTGGACATGGGCCTGGAAGATGCCGAAGTGTTCGTCGCCCGCAAGGAAAACGGCAGTGATCCGCGTTACTTCGACAACCTGCGCGGCAAACGCCTGGCCTTGTTCAACGGCTACCACTACGCGTTCGCCAGCTTCAACGCTGACCCCGATTACCTGCGCAAGACATACAACGCGACCCTGACCTATTCCCACGACAGCAACCTGCTGATGGTGCAGGCCGGCCGCGCCGATATCGCCCTGGTCACGCGTTCCTACCTCAGCGATTTCCTGGCACGCAACCCGGCGAGCAAGGCGCAGCTGGTGCCTTCGCAACGCATTGACCAGGTCTATCACCACTACGCCTTGCTGCGCCCGGGGGCGCCTATCGGCGAGCAGACGTTCGCTGCACTGCTGCGTGGCCTGCGTGACAGCGGTGAACTGGCGCGGATTTTCGAGCCCTACCGCATCACAGTCAGCACGCGCAGGCCTTGATTCCCGCCCGACGGCCTCGCCAATGTTCTCGAAGAATGACTCAGACCTGCCGGTTGGCGGTCTTGCGGCAATGCACCAGTGCATCGCGGATCATGAAGTTGACCAAAGTCGGCGACACCCCCAGTTCCTTGGCAATGTCCTTTTGCGGTACCCCATGCAGGCGGTACATCTCGAACGCATAGCGGGTACGTTGCGGCAGCTCGTTCAGCGCTTCGGCAATGTCGTCCAGCGCGGCAAGGTTGATATGGGTGGCTTCGGGCGAGGCGTTCTGGATAACCACATTCAGGCCTTCCTCCTCGCTGCCGGAGTACTTCAGCTCCATCGTCTGCTTGCGGTAGTGGTCGATCGCAAGGTTGCGCACGATCTGGAACAGGTAGCTTAGTTGCGCCTTGAACGACGAAGTGATCTGCGGGGCAGCGCCGAGCCGGAAGAAGGCGTCTTGCACCACATCCTCGGCGCGGGAGCGGCAGCCAGTGATGCGGGCAGCAATCTTGACCAGGATGCTGCGGTTGTCGACGAAGGCCTGCAGTAATGGTGAATCGCACTTACTTGTGGATAGTTGTTCCGCCATGGAAATCACCTTGTCACAGAGGGGAAAGGAGGCGCCCAAGGGTGGGTCGCTTCCTACGACGTGCGACAAGCTATTCAGAATGATAATGATTGTCAAATGCGAAACTAAATTATTATTGGGTGTTTCTGTTCTAAGGGGGCATACCTCAAGGTATGCCCCCAACCTTGACGCAGCGCAAAACCCTCACCCCCGCTAATTTCTGCCCCCGTCCATCCGTTCCCCTGTGTACATCCCCGGTCGCCGCTCGCTGCCCGCCCATGTTCGCGGCGTAGCCGGCACGCCCTAACAGACACTGGCAGGAACACCCCATGACGGACGCCTTCGAACTCCCGCTCTCGCTGGTCCAGGCCCTGGCGCAACGCGCCGCGCAGACCCCGGACAGGATTGCCCTGCGCTTTCTCGCCGACACCCCCGGCGAGCAGGCCGTGCTCAGCTACCGGGACCTCGACCAGCGTGCACGCACCATCGCCGCTGCCTTGCAGGCGCGCGCCAGCTTCGGTGACCGTGCCGTGTTGCTGTTCCCTAGCGGGCCAGACTACGTGGCGGCGTTTTTTGGCTGCCTGTATGCGGGCGTGATCGCAGTGCCGGCTTACCCGCCGGAGTCCGCGCGGCAGCATCACCAGGAGCGTTTGCTGTCGATCATCGCCGATGCCGAGCCGCGCCTGCTGCTGACCGTGGCGGCACTGCACGACAACCTGAACGGCCTGGAGGCACTGGCGGCAGATAACGCGCCCGAGCTGCTTGCCGTGGATGGCCTGGACCCGTTGCTGGCCTCGAGCTGGCACGCGCCCGAGCTCCAACGCGATGACATCGCCTTCCTGCAGTACACCTCCGGCTCCACCGCGCTGCCCAAGGGGGTGCAGGTCAGCCATGGCAACCTGGTGGCCAACGAGCAGCTGATCCGCCAAGGCTTTGGCATCGACCTCAACCCCGACGATGTGATCGTCAGCTGGCTACCGCTGTACCATGACATGGGCCTGATCGGCGGCCTGCTGCAGCCGATCTTCAGTGGCGTGCCTTGCGTGCTGATGTCGCCGGGGTACTTCCTGGCCCGGCCGTTGCGCTGGTTGCAGGCCATCAGCGAATACGGTGGCACCATTAGCGGTGGCCCCGACTTCGCTTATCGCCTGTGCAGCGAGCGGGTCAGCGAGGCTTCGCTGGCCGGGCTCGACCTGAGCCGCTGGCGCGTGGCCTATTCCGGTTCCGAGCCGATCCGCCAGGACAGCCTGGCCACCTTTGCCGACAAGTTCCAGGCCTGTGGCTTCGACCCGCAGAGCTTCTTCGCCAGTTATGGTCTGGCCGAAGCCACCCTGTTCGTTAGCGGCAGCCGTCGTGGCCAGGGTATCGCCGCGCTTGAGCTGGATGCCAAAGCCTTCGCCGCCAACCGCGCCGAACCCGGCACTGGCAGCGTGCTGATGAGTTGCGGCTTCCCGCAGCCGGGGCACGCGGTACGCATCGTCGAGCCGCAACAGCTGCAAGTGCTGGGCGACAACCAGGTGGGGGAAATCTGGGCAGGCGGCCCGAGCATCGCCCGGGGCTACTGGCGCAACCCAGAAGCCAGCGCTCGAACCTTCGTCGAAATGGACGGCCAGACCTGGCTGCGTACCGGCGACCTGGGTTTCATGCGTGAGGGCGAGGTGTTCGTTACCGGGCGCCTGAAAGACATGCTGATCGTGCGCGGACAGAACCTGTACCCGCAGGACTTGGAAAAAGCCCTCGAGCGTGAAGTCCAGGTGCTGCGCAAAGGCCGTGTGGCAGTGTTCGCCGTCGAGCACCAAGGCGAGGAGGGCATCGGTGTCGCGGTGGAGATCAGCCGCAACGTGCAAAAGGCACTCAAGCCCCAGGACCTGATCAAGACCCTGCGCCAGGTCATTGCCGACGCCTGCCGACAGGCCCCGGCCGTGGTCCTGCTGCTGAACCCCGGCGCGCTGCCGAAGACCTCCAGCGGCAAGTTGCAGCGCTCTGCCTGCCGCCTGCGCATGGACGATGGCAGCCTGGACTGCTATGCCCGTTTCCCTGAGGTGAGCGAAGCCGGTACCCGTGCAACCGCTGGCGATGACCTGCAAGCACGCATCGCCGCTGTGTGGCGCGACATCCTCAAGGTAGAGGCGGTGGCCGCGCACGACCACTTCCTGCTGCTGGGCGGTAACTCCATCGCCGCCACTCAGGCCACAGCGCGCCTGGCCGATGAGTTGGGTATCGACATGAGCCTGCGTACCCTGTTCGAGGCGCCGGTACTGGCCGACTACAGCAAGGCTGTGGCACAGATCATCGCCGATGGCGCCGCAGGCACCGCAGCGATCACCACGCTGGCGCGCGCCCAGGCATTGCCCCAGTCGCTGGCGCAAAACCGCTTGTGGCTGCTGTGGCAGCTGGAACCGCAATCAGCGGCCTACAACATTCCTGCCGGCTTGCACCTGCGTGGCGAGCTGGATATCAACGCTCTGCAAGTCGCCTTCCAGGCGCTGGTGGCGCGCCACGAGTCGCTGCGTACCGTGTTCAGTGAAGAGCGCGGTCAGGCGCTGCAGCGTATCCTGCCGCAGCAGCCATTCAGCCTGCACCGCCTGGACCTTGAAGGGCACTCGCCCGAGCAGGTTGCCGCGCAGCGTGAAACCGAGGCTCGCCAGCCGTTCGACCTCACCCAGGGGCCGCTGCTGCGGGTAACCCTGGTGCGCCTGGGCGACGAAGAGCATCAGCTGTGGGTGACCCTGCACCACATCGTTGCCGACGGCTGGTCGCTGAACATCCTGCTCGAAGAATTCGCCAAGCTGTATGCCGCTCGCTGCCAAGGCCTGGAGGCCAACCTGGCGCCGCTGCCCCTGGGTTACGCCGACTACGGCAGCTGGCAGCGGCAATGGCTGGTTGACGGTGAAGCCGAACGCCAGTTGCAGTACTGGAAGGCACACCTTGGTGGTGAGCTGCCGGCGCTCGACCTGTGCACTGACCACCCGCGCGCCAGCCAGCGCGAGCACAGCGCTGCGCGCTTCAACCTCAAGGTGCCGGCCAGGCTTGGCGAAGCGCTCAAGGGCCTTGCCCACCAGCAGCAGGCCAGCCTGTTCATGGTCCTGCTGGCAGGTTGGCAGGCGCTGCTGCAGCGCTACAGCGGCCAGGCCGATATCCGCGTCGGCGTGCCCAACGCCAACCGCCCGCGCCTGGAAACCCAAGGCATGGTCGGTTTCTTCATCAATACGCAGGTGCTGCGCGCGCAATTCGATGGCCGTCACTCGTTTACCCAATTGCTGACCCAGGTACGACAGGCCACGTTGCAAGCCCAGGCTAATCAGGACCTACCCTTCGAACAGCTTGTCGAAGCCCTGCCCGATGCGCGCGAGCAGGGCCTGTTCCAGGTCATGTTCAACCACCAGCAACGCGACCTGTCAGCCCTGCGGCGCCTGCCAGGGCTGTTGGCCGAAGAGCTGGCGTGGTACAGCCGCGAAGCCAAGTTCGACTTGCAGTTGCACAGTGAGGAGGACCATCTGGGCCGCCTGAGCCTGGCCTTCGACTACGCCGCGGAGCTGTTCGAAGCCAGCACCGTCGAACGTCTGGCCCATCACCTGCTGGCGCTGCTGGAACAGGTGTGTGCCGCGCCGCAGCAGGCGCTGGGCGACGTGCAACTGCTGGATGAGCCCGGCCGTGCGCAGCTGCTGGGTTGGGGCCAGGCACCGGCCGCCGCAGCGCAGCACCTGTTGGTCGAACAACTCAATGAGCAGGCACGCCTGACGCCGCAGCGCACCGCCCTGGTTTGGGACGGGGGCAGCCTGGATTACGCCGGGCTGCACCAGCAAGCCAACCGCCTGGCCCACTACCTGCGTGACAAAGGCGTCGGCCCCGATACCTGTGTGGCCATTGCCATCGAGCGCTCACCGCAATTGCTGGTTGGCCTGCTAGCCATTCTCAAGGCTGGCGGTGCCTACGTGCCGCTGGATGTCGATTACCCTGCCGAACGCCTGGCCTACATGCTGGCCGACTGCGACGCCCGTTTGCTACTGAGCCACAGCAGCCTGCTGGGCAAGCTGCCACAGGTCGACGGTGTCAGCGCCATTGCCCTCGACCAGTTGCACCTGGACAGCTGGCCCAGCCATGCCCCCGGCCTGCACCTGCACGGCGACAACCTGGCCTACGTTATCTATACCTCCGGCTCCACCGGGCAGCCCAAGGGCGTAGGCAATACCCATGCGGCGTTGGCCGAGCGCCTGCAGTGGATGCAGACGACCTATGCGCTGAATGACAGCGACGTGCTGATGCAGAAGGCGCCGATCAGTTTCGACGTCTCGGTGTGGGAATGCTTCTGGCCGTTGGTCACCGGCTGCAAGCTGGTGCTCGCCGGCCCCGGTGAACACCGCGACCCTCAGCGTATCGCTGCCCTGGTGCAGGCTTATGGGGTGACTACGCTGCACTTTGTACCGCCGCTGTTGCAGGTGTTCGTCCAGGAGCCGCAGGCAGGTGCCTGCAGTAGCTTGCGCCGGGTGTTCTCGGGTGGCGAAGCGTTGTCCGCCGCGCTGCGTGACCGCTTGCTGCAGGTGCTGCCGCAGGTGCAGCTGCACAACCGGTACGGCCCGACCGAAACCGCCATCAACGTCACCCACTGGCACTGCCAGGTGGTGGACGGCGAGCGCTCGCCCATCGGCCGCCCGCTGGGCAATGTGCTGTGCCGCGTGCTGGACGATGAGCTGGAACTGAGCGCCCCCGGTGTGCCGGGCGAGCTGTACCTCGGTGGCGCGGGCCTGGCCCGTGGTTACCTGGGCCGCCCCGGCCTCACTGCCGAGCGCTTCGTACCCCAGGCCGACGGCAATGGTCAGCGTCTGTACCGCAGTGGCGATCGCGCCCGCTGGCAGGTTCAGTTGGAGGCCCTGGAATACCTTGGCCGCCTCGACCAGCAGGTAAAGGTGCGTGGTTTCCGCGTCGAGCCCGAGGAAGTGCAGGCCTGCCTGCTGGCACAGGCGGGTGTGGAACAGGCGCTGGTGCTGATACACAAGGACGCCGTTGGTGCGCAACTGGTCGGCTATTACAGTGGCAGCGCCCAGCCTGCCGAGGTGCTGGCCGTACTGGCTGAGCAATTGCCAGCCTACATGGTGCCGGCGCAACTCATCCCTTTGGCACAGATGCCACTGGGCCCCAGCGGCAAGGTCGACCGCAAGGCACTGCCTGCTCCAGTGTGGCAGCAGCGTGAGCATGTCGAGCCACGAACCGAGCTGCAACAACAGGTCGCGGCCATCTGGCGCGACGTGTTGAATCTGCCGCGCATTGGCCTGCAGGACGACTTCTTCGCCCTCGGTGGCCACTCGCTGCTGGCTACCCAGATCGTTTCGCGCACCCGCCAGGCCTGCGATGTCGAGCTGCCGCTCAAGGCCCTGTTCGAAGCCAGCGAGCTGGGCGCCTTCTGTGCCGAAATCGCCCGCCTGCGCGCGGCCGGCGAGCGCAATCTGCAGGGTGCAATCACCCGTGTCGACCGCCGTCAGGCGGTGCCGCTGTCGTACTCGCAGCAGCGAATGTGGTTCCTCTGGCAGATGGAGCCGGACAGCCCGGCGTACAACGTCGGCGGCATGGCACGCCTGCGTGGCACCCTGCACGTGGACGCCTTCGAGCGTGCGCTGCAGGCGCTGATCGTGCGCCACGAAACCTTGCGCACCACGTTCCCCAGCATCGACGGGGTGCCGTACCAGTGCGTGGCCGAAGACAGCGGCCTGCATCTGGACTGGCAAGACTTCAGCGCTTTGTCAGACGATGCCTGCCAGCAACGTTTGCAACAACTGGCCGACGACCAGGCGCACCAGCCCTTCGACCTGGAGCGGGGGCCGCTGCTGCGCGCCTGCCTGGTCAAGGTCAACGAACGTGAGCACTTCTTCGTGCTGACGCTGCACCACATCGTCACCGAAGGCTGGGCCATGGACATCTTCGCCCGCGAGCTGGGCGAGCTGTACGAAGCCTTTGTCGATGACCGCGAGTCGCCACTGGCGCCGCTGCCAGTGCAGTACCTGGACTACAGCGTGTGGCAACGGCAATGGCTGGAAAGCGGCGAGGGTGCTCGTCAACTGGCCTACTGGAAGCACCGCCTGGGCGACGAGCACCCGGTGCTGGCGTTGCCTGCCGACCGCCCGCGTCCGGCAGTCCAGAGCCACCGTGGCGCGCTGTACCGCTTCGAACTCGATCCGGCACTGGTGGCCCGCGTGCATGCTTTCAATAGCCAGCGCGGCCTGACCCTGTTCATGACCATGACCGCCACCCTGGCCGCCTTGCTGCACCGTTACAGTGGCCAGCGCGACCTGCGTATCGGCGCGCCGGTGGCCAACCGCATCCGCCCGGAGAGCGAAGGCCTGATCGGTGCCTTCCTCAACACCCAGGTGCTGCGTTGCGAGCTGGACGGGCAGATGACCGCCAGTGAACTGCTGGAGCAGCTGCGTCAGGTTGCCATCGAAGGCCAGTCGCACCAGGACCTGCCGTTCGACCAACTGGTAGAGGCCCTGCAGCCACCGCGCAGCAGTGCCTACAACCCGTTGTTCCAGGTGATGTGCAACGTGCAGCGCTGGGCCTTCCAGCAAAGCCGCACGCTGGCCGGCATGCAGGTGGACTACCTGGTCAACGATGCCAGCGCCACCAAGTTCGACCTGTACCTGGAGGTGACCAACCTGGACGGCCGGCTGGGCTGCTGCCTGACCTACAGCCGCGACCTGTTCGACGCGCCGCGTATCGCGCGCATGGCCGAGCATTGGCAACAACTGCTGGTCGGTTTGCTCGACAACCCGCAACACCGCCTGTGCGAACTGCCAATGCTGAGCAGTGCCGAGCAACAAGTGCTTACAGGCCAATTGCAGGGCGAACACGATTTCGACCTTGGCCAGACCCTCCACGGTCTGTTCGCCGCCCAGGCCGCGCGCACGCCACAGGCGGGCGCGTTGACCTTCGCCGGCCAGCACTTGACCTACGCCGAGCTCGACCAGCAGGCCAACCGCCTGGCGCGTGCCCTGCGCGAACGGGGTGTCGGCCCGCAGGTGCGGGTGGGCCTGGCGCTGGAGCGCTCGCTGGAAATGGTCGTCGGCCTGCTGGCCATCCTCAAGGCCGGCGGCGCCTATGTACCACTTGACCCCGAGTACCCGCTCGACCGCCTGCGCTACATGATCGAAGACAGCCGCATCGGCTTGCTGCTCAGCCAGCGTGCGCTGCTGCACACCCTGGGCGAGTTGCCTGAAGGCGTGGCCAGCTGGAGCCTGGAAGACGATGCCGCCAGCCTGGCGGCCTACAGCGATGCGCCGCTGGACAACCTCAGCCTGCCGCAGCACCAGGCTTACCTGATCTACACCTCAGGCTCCACCGGCAAACCCAAGGGCGTGGTGGTCAGCCATGGCGAGTTCGCCATGCACTGCCAGGCGGTGATCGCTGCATTCGGCATGCGCAGCGATGACTGCGAGCTGCATTTCTATTCGATCAATTTCGACGCTGCCAGCGAGCGCCTGTGGGTGCCGCTGTTGTGTGGCGCGCGCGTGGTATTGCGCGCCCAGGGGCAGTGGGGCGCCGAGGACATCTGCCAGTTGGTGCGCGAGCAGCAGGTGAGCATTCTGGGCTTTACCCCCAGCTACGGCAGCCAACTGGCGCAGTACCTGGGCGGGCGGGGCGAACAATTGCCGGTACGCCTGGTGATTACCGGGGGCGAGGCGCTGACCGGCGAGCACCTGCAGCGTATCCGCCAGGCCTTTGCGCCGCAGCAGTGCTTCAATGCCTACGGCCCGACCGAAACCGTGGTTATGCCGCTGGCGTGCCTGGCCCCAGAGGCCTTGCCAGCAGACCTTGGCAGCGTACCGATCGGCCGCGTCATCGGTAGCCGTACGGCCTACATCCTCGACGAGGATCTGGCCTTGTTGCCGCAAGGCGGCATTGGCGAACTGTATGTCGGCGGCGCCGGCCTGGCCCAGGGTTACCACGACCGGCCAGGCCTCACTGCCGAGCGCTTTGTCGCCGACCCGTTCAGTGCCGAAGGCGGGCGCCTGTACCGTACCGGCGACCTGGTACGCCTGGGTACCGATGGCCTGGTGGAGTATGTCGGCCGTGCCGACCAGCAGGTGAAGATCCGCGGCTTCCGCATCGAACTGGGCGAAATCGAGAGCCGCCTGCAAGCGCACGAGGATGTCGACGAGGCCGTCGTGCTGGCGCTGGACTTGCCGGGCGGCAAGCAACTGGTGGGCTATCTGGTGTGCAGGCAGGCCACCGCCGTTAACGACGTGCAACAACTGCTGCGCGAAGCGGTGAAAGCCGATGCCCGCCAGCACCTGCCCGACTACATGGTGCCTGCGCACCTGGTGCTGCTCGATAGCCTGCCGCTGATGGGCAACGGCAAGCTCGACCGCCGTGCGCTGCCGCTGCCGGACCTTGAGCAGGCGCGGCAGCAATACCAGGCCCCTGGCAATGAGGTGGAAGCACAGTTGGCGCAGATCTGGCGCGATGTGCTCAACGTTGGCCGGGTCGGCGTGCAGGACAACTTCTTCGAGCTGGGGGGCGACTCGATCCTGTCGATTCAGGTGGTCAGCCGCGCCCGGCAGGCCGGCTTGCAATTCACCCCACGCGACCTGTTCCAGCATCAGACCATCCAGACCCTGGCAACTGTGGTTCAGCTCAGCGAAGCCGCGAGCACCGTCGAGCAAGGCCTGCGCCAGGGCCAGGCCGGGCTGACGCCGATCCAGCACTGGTTCTTCGACAGTGACCTGCCACAGCCGCAACACTGGAACCAGGCTGTGCTGCTGGAGGTGCGCCAACCCTTGGTTGAGGCCACCCTTGAACAGGCATTGGCTGCGCTGGTGCAGCACCATGACAGCCTGCGCCTGCGCTTCAGCGACGCCCAGGGCCGCTGGCAGGCACAGTACGCGCAGCCTGGCGCCGAGCAACTGCTGTGGAGCGCCACTGTCGCCGATTTCAATGATTGTCAGGCCCTCTACACTGACGTGCAGCGCAGCCTGGACCTGCAACAGGGGCCGCTGCTGCGCGCCTTGCTGGTGCGTGACGGGCAGGGCACCCAGCGGTTGCTGCTGGCGATTCATCACCTGGTGGTTGATGGCGTGTCCTGGCGGGTGCTGCTGGAAGACCTGCAGGCGCTGTACCGTGGCCAGCCTCTGCCGGCCAAGACCCACGCCGTCGGCGACTGGGCGGCGCGCCTGGTCAGCTACGCCGGCAGCGATTCGCTGCGTGACGAACTGGCCTGGTGGCAAGGCCAGCTGGGCGGTGTGCGTCGCGAATTGCCGTGCGACCATCCGCAGGGCGGCAATTTGCATCGCCACGCTCAAACCCTGGCCATCGGCCTGGACGTGGAGCAAACCCGGCAGCTGTTGCAACTGGCCCCGGCGGCTTACCACACCCAGGTCAACGACCTGCTGTTGACTGCACTGGCGCGGGCCTTGTGCCGCTGGAGCGGCGATGAAGAAGTGCTGGTGCAGCTCGAAGGCCATGGCCGTGACGGGTTGTTCGAAGACATGGACCTGACCCGCAGCGTCGGCTGGTTCACCAATGCCTACCCACTGAGCCTGCGTCCGCTGCCAGGTGAAGACGACGCGGCGCGGGCCGGTTCGATCAAGCGCATCAAGGAACAACTGCGCCATGTACCGCACAAGGGCCTGGGCTACGGTGTACTGCGCTACCTGGCGGATGCCGCCGGGCGCGAGCAGATGGCGGCCTTGCCGCAGGCGCGCATCACCTTCAACTACCTGGGCCAGTTCGACCAGCAGTTCGACAGTGCGGCCTTGTTCCAGCCCCTGGAGGCCCCGGCCGGGTTGGCGCATGACCTCGATGCGCCGTTGCCCAACTGGTTGAGCGTCGATGGCCAGGTGTATGGCGGTGCTCTCCAACTGCGCTGGACCTTCAGCGCCGAGCGCTACGACCAGCAGACCATCGCGGGTCTGGCTGAGGCCTATCGTCAGGAGCTGCTGGCGCTGGTCGCGCATTGCCTGGCTGATGGCAATGGCAGCTTCACCCCATCGGACTTCCCGCTGGCGCACCTGACTCAGGAGCAGATCGACGCATTGCCGGTCCCGGCCGCGCAGATCGAGGACGTTTACCCGCTGACGCCGATGCAGGAAGGCATGCTGCTGCACACCCTGCTGGAGCCGGGCACTGGCCTGTACTACATGCAGGACCGCTACCGCATCAACAGCGCCCTCGACCCTGAGCGTTTCGCCCGGGCTTGGCAGGCGGTGGTGGCGCGCCACGAAGCGTTGCGCGCATCGTTCAGCTGGAACAGCGGCGAGGCGATGCTGCAGATCATCCACAAGCCGGGCAACCTGGCGGTGGACTACCAGGACTGGCGCGGCCTGGCCGACGATGCCCAGGAGCAGCGCCTGCAGGCCCTGCACAAGCAGGAGCGCGAGGCCGGCTTTGCTTTGCTCAGCGAGGCACCGTTCCACCTGCGCCTGGTGCGCGTGGCCGATGAACGCTACTGGTTCATGATGAGCAACCACCACATCCTTATCGATGCCTGGTGCCGCTCGCTGTTGATGAACGATTTCTTCGAGGTCTACCAGGCCCTTGGCGAAGGCCGTCAGGCCCAACTGCCGGTGCCGCCGCGTTACCGCGATTACATCGGTTGGCTGCAACGCCAGGGCCTGGACGACGCACGCGCCTGGTGGCAGGCCAACCTGGCTGGCTTCGAACGTGCCACAGCCATCCCTAGCGACCGCCCGCTGCGCCATGACCACGCCGGTAGCGGCATGGTCGTCGGCGATTGTTATACCCGCCTTGAGGTGAATGATGGCGTGCGTCTGCGCGAACTGGCCCAGGCCCATCAGCTCACCGTCAACACTTTCGCCCAGGCGGCCTGGGCCCTGGTGTTGGCGCGTTACAGTGGCGACCGCGACGTGGCCTTTGGGGTAACCGTGGCCGGGCGCCCGGTGAGCATGCCGCAGATGCAGCGCACCGTCGGCCTGTTCATCAACAGCGTGGCCCTGCGCGTGCAGTTGCCCGCGGCGGGTGAGCGCTGCAGTGTGCGCCAGTGGCTGCAGGGCCTGCTGCAAAGCAACATGGAACTGCGCGAGTACGAATACCTGCCGCTGGTGGCGATTCAGGCGTGCAGCGAGCTGCCCAAGGGCCAGCCGCTGTTCGACAGCCTGTTCGTGTTCGAGAATGCGCCGGTTGAAACCGCCGTGCTCGATCACGCCCAGCACCTGAACGCCAGCTCCGACTCGGGCCGTACCCACACCAACTTCCCGCTGACGGCGGTGTGCTACCCGGGTGATGACCTGGGCCTGCACCTGTCGTTCGACCAGCGCTACTTCGACTACCCGACCGTCGAGCGCTTGCTGGCCGAATTCAAGCGCCTGCTGCTGGCGCTGGTACAAGGTTTTGATGGGGAGGTGAGCGAGCTACCGTTGCTGAGCGCCCAGGAGCAAGGCTTCCTGCTGGAGGACTGCAACCGGACCGAGCGGGTTTATCCGCTGGAACAAAGCTATATCGCGCAGTTCGAAGCGCAGGTCGTGGCGCATCCACAGCGTACCGTGGCCCGCTGCCTGGATGCGTCCTATGATTACGCCGGGCTGAACCTGGCGGCCAACCGCCTGGGCCATGCGCTGGTGGCTGCCGGGGTCTGCGTGGACCAGCCAGTGGCACTGCTTGCCGAGCGTGGGTTGCCGCTGCTGGGCATGATTGTCGGCAGCTTCAAGGCCGGCGCCGGCTACCTGCCGCTGGACCCGGGCCTGCCGGCGGCGCGCCTGCAAAGCATCATCCAGCTCAGCCGCACGCCAGTGTTGGTGTGCAGCGCGGCCTGCGCCGAGCAGGGGCGGCAGTTGCTCGGTGAGCTGGAGGCTGCGCTGCGGCCGCAACTGCTGGTCTGGGAAGACGTCCAGGCCAACCCGATCGCAAGCCACAACCCGGGTATCCACAGTGGCCCGGACAACCTCGCCTACGTGATCTACACCTCAGGCTCGACCGGTCTGCCGAAAGGGGTGATGGTCGAGCAGCGCGGCATGCTCAACAACCAGCTGAGCAAGGTGCCTTACCTGGCGCTGAGCGAGCAGGACGTGATTGCCCAGACCGCCTCGCAAAGCTTCGACATCTCGGTCTGGCAGTTCCTGGCTGCGCCGCTGTTCGGCGCCAAGGTTGAGATCGTGCCTAACGCCATCGCCCACGACCCGCAAGGCCTGCTGGCGCACGTGCAGGCCACCGGCATCACCGTGCTGGAGAGCGTGCCGTCCCTGATCCAGGGCATGCTGGCCAGCGACCACCAGGCCCTCGACGGCCTGCGCTGGATGCTGCCGACCGGCGAGGCCATGCCACCGGAGCTGGCGGCGCAGTGGCTGCAGCGCTACCCGCAGATCGGCCTGGTCAATGCCTATGGCCCGGCGGAGTGCTCGGATGACGTGGCGTTCTTCCGCGTCGATGCCGCCTCGACCCAAGGCAGCTACCTGCCAATCGGCACGCCCACCGATAACAACCGGCTGTACCTGTTCGGTGAGGACCAGAAGCTGGTGCCGCTGGGGGCGGTGGGCGAGTTGTGCGTGGCGGGTGCGGGTGTAGGCCGTGGCTACGTCGGTGACCCGGTGCGCACGGCGCTGGCGTTCATTCCTCACCCTTACGGGGCACCGGGAGAGCGCCTGTACCGTACCGGTGACCTGGCGCGGCAACGCCCGGACGGCGTGCTGGAATATGTCGGGCGCATCGACCACCAGGTGAAGATTCGCGGCTATCGCATCGAACTGGGCGAAATCGAGGCCCGGCTGCATGAGCAGGCGGAAATTCGCGATGCCGCTGTGGCGGTGCAGGAGGGCGTGAACGGCAAGCATCTGGTTGGCTACCTGGTGGCGCACCAGGGCGTCAGTGCCGATGCCGCGTTGCTGGAGCAGGTCAAGCAACGGCTGCGTGCCGAGTTGCCGGAGTACATGGTGCCCTTGCACTGGGGCTGGTTCGACAGCTTGCCGCACAACGCCAACGGCAAGCTCGACCGCAAGGCCCTGCCAGCCATCGACATCGGCGTGCAGGATAGCCAGGCCTATCAGGCGCCACGTAACGACCTGGAGGACGTGTTGGCGGGCATCTGGGCCGATGTGCTCAAAGCCGAGCGGGTGGGGGTGCACGACAACTTCTTCGAGCTGGGCGGGCATTCGCTGCTGGCCACGCAGATCGCTTCGCGGGTGCAGAAGCAGCTACAGCTGAACGTGCCGCTGCGGGCGATGTTCGAGTGCAGCACGGTGGAGGCGTTGGCCGAGTATGTACAGGGGCTGCAGGGCAGTGCGCTGGATGATGACAAGGTCGACCGGCTCAGTGACCTGATGGCGGAACTGGAGGGGCTGTGATGGGCAGGGGCGCTTGGCGCCCCCTCTCAATGGCCACGGTACCTAGACCGAAGCATTGATAAAGGCTTCATCCAGCGATTTGGCATGGTGGCGTTCCATGAACTGTCCACCACTGTCAAACGCTTCCAGTCGCTTGTTTGCGAGCATATAAAAGCGCTGGCAGTTTTTCGTGATTTCCTCTGTGTAATGAGAAGCTATCAGCACGCTCGCGCCTTCCGCGCACGCGCTTTTTATACCGAGCCATATATAGTGTCGAAATTCAGGGTCTACGCCAGCCGTTGGCTCGTCAAGAATGATCAAGTCACTGTTTAAAAGCAACAAGGTCAGCGTGAAGTAGCTGCGAATTTCACCGTAGCTGCAATTGGCGGCTTTTTTCTTGGCAATTTCTGCATATCGCTTGGACAGTGACGGGGACCATTTGGCTAGTTTCGAGAGAATCTCTGTGTGATCTGGGGAAACGTTGGGGGTCAGGCTGGTGATTAGCTTGCCCGCTTCGTCCATGCGCAGTAAGGGGGGCGGTGTAAGGATTTGGGTCAAATAGGCCTGACGCCTGGATACATTGAAAATGGCGCCTTTCGCCGGTTTCTTTATTTTACAGATGAGGTCGAAAAGGGTTGTCTTTCCGGCCCCGTTGTTGCCCAGAATACCGACCAGTTCCCCCGCCTTTATAGTGAGTTCAATGTCGTTCAGCAGCGGGTTTCCGCTGTATCCGAAGTGAAGGTTGTTTATAGTTAAAATGTCCATCAGTATCGGCTCCATATGGGTTGAATTCTGAAATACCTTCCAGTCAGATATGTCGAGGCTGCAGAGGCCGAAAGTGCAATCAGGAAACTGTTGAGAAGGGGCATTTCGCCATGGAAGATCTGCGCGCTTAAAAAGAGCGGGTTGATCAGCGTTAGCGCCTGCGAAGCATCGTGCCCCATTGTGGCGCCGTTGTATCCGGAGACCAGCATGAGAAATGACATGAGCGAAAAAAGGGTGCTGGCCGTGCTGAATTTTATCGGCAGCGCAGCGATCCCCAGGCCGATACAGGTGAACATGAGGTAGCTGGTGTAGAAGCATGCCATCAGATAGAGGTATTCAGGAAGTGAGTAGTGACCTCGTAAGGGTTTGGTTAAGAGGTAGAAAAGCGTGGCGTACAGTGAGCTCAATAAGAAATAGCTGAGTGTGTGGGCCGTCAGGAATAGCTTGATTGCGCTGTGTTGGTAGATGAAGGACCGCGTGAAGCCACTTTCCCTCCTGCCGATGAGGTAGAAGCTGAATCCAAAGAACGCGAGGGTGGCAGAGATGTATGAGTAGAACCAGGCGGCTGAAGCGGTATAGGTCGAGGCTGCATGCGTTGGCTGGGTGATGATGAAGAGTATGCAAGGGGCCAGCGCTGACCAAAGAAGCGATGTGGGCTCCCTCAAGTGCTCAGTGGTCAAGATTTTTGTGATGGTCGTGATTTTTTTTGCGCTGCGGATACAGTGGTTTGGGTTCATGAGTAGACCATTTTGGTGTCATGGTTGCGTGTTGTTTGATTTCGCAGTGAGTGTCGAAGCCAATGCCATGAGGCTAATGCCATATTGATTTTTCATGAGTGTCTCCTGGTTTTTGGTGTGGTCTGAAATGTACGGGTATGGAGGTTTAGGCGTTCGGTTGTTTCAAGTCAAGCTTTCGGTGGGGATGGCGTGGCTGGGCGTGATATTAGAGTGTTCGGTTTAAAGCTATTTTTGTGGGAAAATTCTTCAGAAGGGTCTTACTTAAACCTGATAATGTTTTTTGGGACTTATTTTTTCTTCTAATTGTGTAAGAAGTTTCTGTTTTTGATGCTCGAACGCTCTGTTGTGAGCGCCCGAGTGTTCTTTGTTGTGCGTGTGTGTGGGATTTGAGTAAGGGAAGCAAGCAGACGATGTTTAACGACAGGGGGTGCCGAATAATTGTTGCTAGATTTGTTGAGTGGCAGATTGAAATCTGCGCGGGGTAGATTTGCCGGGCCGGGAGATTTACTGCTTGCGAAAGAACGGCCTGCGTCCAATCACCAATGTGTCTCCACCCCCGATCAGCGTAGGAGCGGGTTTACCCGCGAATACAGTGGCGGCGGCAACGGTGAACGGCTGGTGGAAATTGGCCAGTAGGTCCGGCCCTTTCGCGGGTAAACCCGCTCCTACGCCCGACCGCGCAGGCCTTGCGATCACATGCCTGGCGCAAAATCCAGCCGTTAGCGCGAGCCCCGTAGGAGCGGGTTCACTCGCGAACACCGGCGTAGCCGGTGCCATGCCCCGCGTCACCTGCTTCGTGGCGCTCGATCTGTGCCCCACCACATGCACTAGCGCTTGCCCAGAATCTTCCCCAGCATCTCCGGCCGTGGTGCCCCTTGCTGGCTTTGCAGGTTGCCTTGCTCATCCTGATAGAAAATGGCTGGGGTCGCCTGCAACCCCATCTCTTCCATCAACGCCATGTTCGCCGCCAGTTTCTGTTGCACAGCCTCTGGCACCTGTTCCAGCGCCTTCAGGGTGCTGGCCTTGCCGGCCTTCTCATGCTGTTGCAGTGCCTTGGACGGGTCTTTCGCCGCCAGCAGTGCCGCTGACTTGCCCGGGCTGTCCTCGCGGATGATGCCGACCATGATATGGCGCAACTGCACCTTGCCCGACTCCACCCAGGGCCGCGCCTGTTCCCAGAACATGTTGCAGTACGGGCAGTTCGGGTCGCTGAACAGGTACACCTTGCGCGGCGCGTCGGCCTTGCCATCGGCGATCCACGCGGTCTTTTCCATTTTCGCCCAGATTTCCTTGCTCATCGGCGCGTATACCAGCTTTTGCAGCGGCTCGGCGCTCAGGTCCTTGCCCTGTTCGTCGAACAGGCTGCCGACCAGCACGTGCTTGCCGTCGGGGGTCAGGTACAGGGCCAGGGCGTTGTTTTGGTACTCGGCGGCATAACCGCGCAGGCCGTTGGGCGCATCGAAGCTGCCCTTGATCACGGCGCCTTTGGCTTGCAGTTGCTGAACCGCCTTGGGCAGTTCTTCGGCTTGCAGGGCAGGGGCGGTCAGCAGGGCCAGGGACAGGGGCAGCAGTGCAGTCAATCGCATGTCAGTTTCCTTGTGCGGCAGGGGCGGGCGCAATGGCCCGGTCGAAAGGTTCCAGGGCGTGGCGCAGGCTGGCCCGGGACAGTTCGCCCAGGTGGCTGCCGACCAGCCGCCCGTTGGCGTCGTAGAACAGGGTGGTGGGCAAGGCCATGGAGCCGACACGCTGGGCCAGCAGGCCGGTGCCGTCGAACAGCACGTGGGTCAGGCTCAGGCCGGTGGTGGCGAGGAAGGTGCTGACGTTTTCCGGGGTCTCGCCCTGGTTGACGAACAGGAAGGTCACGTGCGGGTAATCGCTTTGTGCCTGTTGCAGCACTGGCATCTCACGCCGACACGGCGGGCACCAGGTGGCCCAGATGTTGATGACCAGCGGCTTGCCGCGGTAGCTGTGCAATGCCACGGCCTGGCCGCCGGCGTTGCGCAGGCTCAGTTCGGGCAGTTCGGTGCCTTTGCTGTACAGGTGGCCGCCGAGGCTGGCCAGGCCCCAGAACAGTGCGCCGCTGAACAGCGCCCAGCCTAGCGGGCGGCGCAGACCGGGGTGGCGCCAGCCCTGCCACAGGGCTCCGAGCACGATGCCGGCAAGGCCCGACCAGAACAGGAAGCCGCCGTCACGGATGTCGATGATTTGCAGCGGGTCGTCCCGGTACATCGGCCAGTAGGCCAGTACGAAGCCGGCGCGGGCACACAGCAGGCCGATCAGGAACAGGTTGAACAGCGCCGATTCCGGGCTCTCGCCGCCACGTCGGGCGACCCACCAGCCGACCACGCTGGCGATCACCAGGGCGGTGAGCATCAGCAGGTGGTTGAGGGCCATGGTCAGTGGCCCGAGTGTTACGGTCAGCATCAGCCTTGGCTCCTGGTCTGGACCCAGTGTTGCTGGAACGCTGCTGCGTCCACCTCACCGGTGATGCGCCGCGCGCGGCGTTCTTCGCCTTCCGGGCCGATCCAGATGATGCTGGGCGGGCCGGGTACTTGGTAGCGCTGCAGCAGGGCTTTGCTGGCCGGGCTGTCGGCGGTCACGTCCAGGCGCAGCAGGTGCACGCCGGCCAGGCCGGTCTGCACGTCGCTGCGGGCGAACACCTGTTTTTCCATGACTTTGCACGACACGCACCAGTCGGCATAGTAGTCGAGCATCACCCACTGGCCGCGGGCTTTGGCCGCATCCAGCTCACGTTGCAGGTCTTCGGGGCGGCTGACGGTGACGAAGCGGTCTTCGGCGTGTTGGCTTGGGGCTGTCGCGGCGACGCCACCGGCGAACGGGCGTAGTGGCTGCCAGAGGTCGTCGCCGCCTGCTGCCGCACCGACCAGCAACAAGCCACCCCACAGCGCGCCGAGCAATGGCACTGCACGCAATGCCGGCAGCCGCTGCAGGGCCGGCCAGGCAGCCCAGGCCAGGGCGATCAGCCAGGCGCCGCTCAGTGCCAGCAGCAAGGTCGCAGGCAGCAGGCTGCGCACGGTGTACAGCGCCATGGCCAGGAACACGAAACCGAACACACCCTTGACCCGGTTCATCCACGCACCCGGGCGCGGCAGATAACGGTTGCCCAGGGTTACCAGCAACAGCAGCGGCACGCCCATGCCCAGGCCGAGGCTGAACAGCACCAGCGCGCCTTGCAGCACGTCGCCGCTCTGCGCGATGTACAGCAGCGCACCGGCCAACGGCGCAGTCATGCACGGGCCGAGTAACAGGCCGGACAACGCCCCGAGCAATGCCGCGCCATACAGGTTGCCGCCACGGGTACCTTGCCCGGCGCGGTCCAGGCGGTCGCGCAGGGCGGCAGGCAGTTGCAGTTCGAAGGCACCGAACATCGGCAGTGCCAGCAGCACGAACAGCCCCGCCAGGCTGCCCAGCAGCCAGGGTTGCTGCAGCCAGGCTTGCAGGCTGGCACCCAGCAGGGCAGCAACCACCCCGAGCCCGGCGTACACCAGGGCCATGCTCAGCACATAGACCCCGGCCAGCAGCCAGCCACGGCGGGCGCTGGCGCCATTGCCCAGCACCAGCCCGGCCAGGATCGGCAGCATCGGCAGCGAGCAGGGGGTAAACGCCAGCAGCAGGCCAAGGCCGAAGAACGCCAGCAGGCTCCAGGCCAGGTGGCCTTGTTGCAGGCCGCTGGCCAGGGCCTGGTCGCTGGCTTGCTCGGCGGCCGGCGTTACGCTGCCACCCAAGTCGATCGAGGTGGTTTGCGGCGGGTAGCACAGGCCGGCGTCGGCGCAGCCCTGCCAGCCCAGGCGCAACTGACCCTGGGCGTTGGCAGGCAATAGCAGTTCAAGCTGGTCGCGGTATACCGCGCTGTCGCCGAAGAACTCGTCGTGATGGTTGAGTGCCGGTGGCAGTTGCGGGTGTTGCTCGGTGGGCAGGCCATCGAACTTCAGGCGCTTCTGGTACAGGTAGTAGCCCGGCTTGATCTGGAAGTACAGGCGCATCTGGCCGTCGGCCTGGCGGTCGTGGGTGAGCACGAAGGCTTGGTCAACCGGCAGGAAGTCTGGTTTCACATCGAACGGGTTGGCTTGCAACGGGCCGGCCAGTAGGAGTGTGAGGAAGAGCAGGAGAACGCGCATGTCTTCGCCTTGGCAGATCTGGGAATGGGGCCATGCTGGCTGGGGTTGATTAAATGAAGGTTAACGCGGGTGTTGGGGTTGGGGTGGTCAGGGAGTAGTAAGAGTTTGGTTCTGGATTTGCAGGGTCTTCGTTGTTGGATTTTCGAGGGGGGCGGCGTTGGAATTTTGAGGTGTTTGCCGGGAGAGTTTCAGCGCCTGCGAGATCGAGCGCCGCCCGCGCGGCGCTTCGCGGGTAAACCCGCTCCTACGTTTGTTTCGGGCCAGTCCCTCCTGCACCAGTCGCGCGCGACCGCCTTGTTTGTACGACGCGATATCGAGACATGCGCCAAGGCGGTCGCGCGCAAATCTCACAGGAATAATTGGCCCGAAACAAACGTAGGAGCGGGTTTACCCGCGAAGCGCCGCGCGGGCGGCGCTCGATCTCACAGGCGCTGAAACTCTCGCGGCGAACACCTACCAGGCGCTGAAACTCTCGCGGCGAACACCTACCAGGCGCTGAAACTCTCGCGGCGAACACCTACCAGGCGCTGAAACTCTCGCGGCGAACACCTACCAGGCGCTGAAACTCTCGCGGCGAACACCTACCAGGCGCTGAAACTCTCGCGGCGAACACCTACCAGGCGCTGAAAATCTCCCGCCAAACACCTACCCGCCAACGCGCGAATTCCGCCTCTTGCCCTATACACACCGCGACACATTGTCGACTTGACTTTGCCTATACCCACCCAATTGCTGTAAAGTTGACGCCAAGGTCAGCTTTTACAAGCCAGGCCAAGAATCAAAAGAAAGGGCAGGCCCCAACTGCCCAGAGGATCAAGCATGTCCAACCGTGATATTTCCCGGCGCGCCTTCCTGCAAGGCGGCCTGATCGCTGGTGTCGGCGTGACCATGGCGCCACTTGGCAGCCAGGCCTTCGCCGCGTTGATGGAGGAGCGCGTCACCACCTCGCCACAGAAGTGGATGAACCACGACGGCAAGGCGCGTTTCCGTAACGATGCCTTGTCCAAGGTCTGCGGCGACAAAGTGTTCGCCCGCGACATCCGCGCCAAGGACATGCCCGGCTGGCCCGCGCAGCAAGGTCATGCGCTGCTGCTCAAGGCGACCAAGGTCGACCGGATTTATGCCGGCCATGACCTCAGCCTGCTCGGCACCGACCTGCAGCCGGACCGCATCGTCACCGCCGCCGACCTCGAACAGGACGGCATTGCCTGGCCCGAGGCCCATTCGCCCGACCCGCTGCTGCCGCCCGGCAAGGTGCCGATGTTCATCGGCCACCCGGTGGCGATCCTGATCTGGCACGACTTCGAGCGCTTCCGCCAGGCCAAGCGCAAGCTGCAGTTCAATCAGCAGGCGATCCGCTACGGTGCCCAGGCGCCGCTGTACCAGCGCGACCCTTATGGCAGCTTCCGCTTCGTGCGGGTGGGTGGCGCCACTCCGTTCGACGACGATGAGTTCTCCAGCCTGAAGAACTCCATGCTGTTCCCCACCATTCTCAACCGCAAGCCGGTGTGGTCGAAGCAGCCCAACCAGCACGGCGACCTGACCGAGCAGGGGTTGTTCTACGCCAAGCGCATGGCCGAGCAACTGGACAACCCGCCCGAGGACTGGCTGGTGTTCGACGAGCGCTACAAGACGCCGTCCATCGAACCTGCCGCGCTGGAGCCGGACAACGGCAACGGCTGGTATGACCCGGCCACGGGCACGCTGCACTTCGTGGTCGCCACCCAGTGCCCGTTCGAAGTGGCGCAGGAATGCGTGCACATGATCAAGCCGTCGCGCTTTGCCCTGAACACGCTGAACATGCATCCGGGCTATACCGTGGGCTATGGCTCAAAAGACAACAACATCTTCGTCTTCTATGCCGCGGTGGCTGCGCTTTACGGCGCCGGCGTGCCGATCCGCCTGGCCAACGACCGCTACGAGCAGTTCCAGAGCGGTATCAAGCGCCATGCCTTCGATATCCGCTACCAGCTGGCGGTGGACAAGAAGGACAACAGCTTCAAGATCTTCCGCGCCGACATGAGCTGCGACGGCGGCGGGCGCATCAACTACAGCCCGTCGGTGGCAGCCGTGGGCGCCACGGCAGCGCAGTCGATCTACTACATGCCACAGAACGACCTGTCGGTGACCGCCTACTATTCCCGTGGCGTCGAGGCCGGCTCCATGCGCGGTTACGGCACCCTGCAGAGCATGGCGGCCACCGAGATGATGGTGGATGAGATCGCCGGCCGCCTGGGCGTCGATGCCATCGACCTGCGCCGCGCCAACGCGCTGAAGTCGGGCATGAAGAACACCCAGGGTGCGGTCCCGGCCGGCGCCCTGCGCCTGTACGAGATCCTCGACAAGGCCGCTGTGCACGAGTGGTGGCGCAACCGCGATGCACGCAAGCAACAGATGGACGCCAAGGACCCGGACCACTGGTACGGCGTCGGCTTCGCCATCTGCCAGAAGGACTTCGGCACAGGTTCCGAGGCGCCGATGGCCAGTGTCGAATTCAGCGCCGATGGCCGCATCAGCCTGCGCCATATCGGCACCGAGCTGGGTACCGGCATGTCCACCTCCCAGGCTTTGGTGATCAGCGACTTCCTTGGCCGTTCGGCCGACGAGGTGAAGACCGCGGTCACCGAATGGCCGGAGCTGCAGCTGACCACCAGCGGCAACCCCTACCTGATCAGTCAGCCCGAACAGGACGCTGCGCTGCGCAATCCGCGCTGGGTCGGCAAGCTGGCGTCGCCGTCGTCGGCCACCAACTCGGCCTTCTACTTCAGTCATGCCACCCGCGAAGCGGCGCGTGTGCTGTTCAATCATGGGCTGTGGCCGGCGGCCATGGCGATCTGGAGCCAAGGCCCGTACGGCGGCCAGGCCAACCCGCTGGTGGTGCGCCGTGAAAATGCGGTGTGGGTCAACGGTGAGCTGACCGGCAACGGCCTGGCGCCGATTCCGTTTGTCCAGCTGGCGCAGAAGGCCCACGACATGGGGCTGGTTACTGGCGTGAGCGTGCACGGCTTCAACCGCTGGAGCTGGGCCGAGGCCGACTTTGTCATCAATGGCGTGCGCGAGCGCTTCCCGCTCGATGCCATGGCGGTGAAATACGGCGATGGTGCGGTGAATGCCAAGAAGGCGCAGATGGGCAGCCATGGCTATCACCTGCTCGACCGGCAGAATGCGGCCTACCCCGACACCCAGCTGAACAACGCCATGGTCACCTACTACAGCCCGGTGGCGACCATCGTCGAGGTCAAGGTCAACAAAGGCACCATGGAGACGCAGGTGCTCAACCACCACAGTTGGGTCGAGTGTGGCCGGGTGCTGGTGCCGGAACTGGTCAAGGGCCAGCTCGAAGGCGGTATCGCCATGGGCATTGGCCATGCACTGACCGAAGAAATGCCGTTGTACGAGGGTGGGCCCGGGGAGGGCGACTGGAACTTCAACCGCTACCGCCTGCCGCATGCGCGCGATGTGGCGGTGTGGCAGCAGACCAGCGAAATCCTCCCGCCGCTGTCACCGACCGACCCCTCCAAGGGCATCGCCGAAGTGGTGATGATCCCGGTCGTCGGTGCCATCGGCAATGCCGTCGCGCATGCCATCGGCAAGCGCGTGCGCGATCTCCCCATCACCCCAGCCCGTATCAAGGAGGCCCTCAATGGCTAACCGTCCACTGCAACTGACGCTCAATGGTCAACCGGTCGGGCCGGTCGAGGTCCCTGCGGACCTGGCGATGATCGACTACCTGCACGAACACCAGAACCTCACCGGCTCGCGCCTGGGTTGCGGCCAAGGCATCTGCCACGCCTGCGTGGTAATCGTCGACAACCCCGACGGCACCAGCGAAGAAGTGCGCACCTGCATCACCGGTGCGCATTACTTCGAAGGCAAGAAGGTTCGCACCATCGAAGGCCATGCCAAAAAAGACGAGGCCGGCAACCTGACGCTCAACCCGATCCAGCAGAAGTTCGTCGACCTGTTCGCCTTCCAGTGCAGCTACTGCGCACCAGGCTTCGTCAACGCCGCAACCGTGCTGGTGGAAACGGCCCAGCGCCAGCCGCTGAAGAAGAGCGAAGTGGAAGACCGCATCGAGGCCAGCCTTGGTCACCACATCTGCCGCTGCACAGGCTACGTGCGTTACTACGATGCCACCCGCAAGGTGCTCAACGATCTCGGCCTGGTCAAGGAGGGTTGAACATGGGCTTCGTACGTAGCGCCTCGGCGTTGGCCCTCGGGCTGGCTGTCAGCTCGTTTGCCTTGGCGGCCGACGATGCGCAGGTCAAGCGCGGTGAATACCTGGCCCGCGCGGCCGACTGCATGGCCTGCCATACCGCCGAAGGCGGCGCGCCGTATGCGGGCGGCCTGCCGATCCATTCGCCGTTCGGCACCATTTATGGCAGCAATATCACCCCGGACAAACAGTACGGCATCGGTAACTACAGCGCCGACGAGTTCTTCGCCGCAGTCACCGAGGGCAAGCGCAAGGACGGCGCCAACCTTTATCCTGCGATGCCTTACACCTCGTACCACCTGATCAAGCGTGAAGACTCGGACGCGATCCTCGCCTACCTGATGACCATACCGCCGATCAACCGCCCGGCACCGCAGACTGCGTTGCGCTTCCCGTTCAATGTCCGCATGGGGCTCAGCGGCTGGAACATGCTGTATGGCAAGAGCGTGCAACTGCAGCCGACCGAGGGCAAAAGCCCGGCCTGGCAGCGCGGCCAGTACATGGTCGAGGTGATGGGCCATTGTGGCGAATGCCATACCCCGCGCAACCCGATCGGTGCGCTGCAGCAGGACCAACGCCTGAGCGGCGGCCTGCTGGGTGGCTACCTGGCGCCAAGCCTGCTGGCCCAGGACCTGGCCGAGCGCGGCTGGACCCAGCCGGACCTGACCACCTTCCTCAAGCACGGCATCAGCGCCCAAGGCAGCATGTTCAACGAGATGTTCCCGGTGGTGCACCACAGCACCCAGCACCTGGAAGATGCAGACCTTGCGGCCATGGCCACCTACCTGCTGGGTGACCAGCCGCCGCCGGCCAAGGCTATCGAGGCCGTTGCCCTGGAGCAGATGAGCGACAGTGCCAAGCGGGGCCACCAGCAGTACCTGAACGTCTGCGCCGGCTGCCATGGGGTCGACGGCGAGGGCAAGCCGCACATCGCCGTGGCCATGCGCGGCAACACCGTGCTGCGCCAGGCCGACTCGCGCAATCTGGTCAAGGTGGTCCTCGAGGGCATCCGTGAACAGCAGTTCACCGGCTTCGAGCGCATGCAGCCGATGCCGGGCTTTGCCGACAAGCTTGATGACCAACAGGTGACGGATATGGTCAACTACCTGCGCCAGGCCTGGGGTGGATTGCCCGGCGACCTGAACGTACAGCAGCTCGCCGAGCTGAAGGCGGAGTAAAGCGTGCAGCATCTCGATCTCCAGGTGGTCCGTCAGGCTTTGCAGTGGTCCTGCAACGGCCAGCGGGTATGGTTGTGCACGGTGCTCGCCACCTACGGCTCGGCGCCGCGTGCGCCGGGTTCGCTGCTGGCGGTCAACGCCAGCGGCCAGTGGCTGGGCTCGCTGTCCGGTGGCTGTGTCGAAGACGACTTTCTCGAACGCGTGGCCCTCGGGGAATTCCCGGAGCCGGTTGCCATCGTGCGTTATGGCGACGGCAGCGACCCGCGTTCGCGCGTTCGCCTGCCGTGTGGCGGTGTGCTGGAAGTGCTGGTGGAGAACCTGCCGGTTGAATGCGAGGTGCAGGCGCATCTGCGTGAGTTGGAACGTGCGCTGCTGGGCCAGCGCCGGGTACTGCGTGAGGTGAGCCTGCCTACGGGTACCCGCCAGTTGCTCGATGACCATAGTCAGGGGCCACGGGTCGAGCGGGAAAATGCCCGGGTGCGCTTGCGTGTCGGCGCCGCCCAGCGGCTGCTGCTGGCCGGCTATTCCAGCGTGGCGCATTTTTGCGCCGAATTCGGCAGGGGGCTGGGTTTTGAGGTCATCCTTTGCGAGCCGCGTGACGAAGTACTCGACGGCGTAGTGCTGAATGGCATAGAGGTGCGCCGCGAGCTGCCGTCGGAATTCATCGCCAATGGCGGTTGCCATGCCGATACGGCAGTGGTGGCATTGACCCATGATCCAAAAATCGATGACCTGGCCATGCTTGAAGCCGTGCGGACCGAAGCGTTCTACATCGGCGTGATGGGCTCCAAGGCCACCTCCGACAAGCGTCGCGAACGCTTGCAGCGAATTGGTGGCCTGGGTTGCGACGAGCTGGCGCGCATCCATGCGCCGATTGGCCTGAACCTGGGCAGCAAGACCCCGGCCGAGATCGCCCTGGCGGTACTGGCCGATATCCTTCGTGCGCGCAATGGCATCGAGCGGGCGACGCTGTGAGCGTGGTTGCGTTGGTATTGGCGGCAGGCAGCAGTGTGCGTTTCGGCGCTGACAAGCGCCGTTCGCTGCTGGCTGACGGTCGAAGCTTGCTGGTACACAGCGTAGAGAGCGCCTGCGCAGTGTTCGATGATGTGCGGGTGGTGTTGCGTGAAGGGGAGCGAGGCGTGGACCTGGGTTTGCCTGCGCGGTGCAGGGTGGTCTCCAGTCCGGATTTCACATTGGGCATGGGCCATAGCCTGGCGGCCGGTGCCGCTTCGCTGGCTGACAGCGAGGCGCAGGCAGTAGCGATTCTGTTGGGTGATATGCCCTGGGTGGCGTCCGCGACCCTGGATTTGCTTGCGCGCGAGGCCAGTGGGTCAACGATAATCCTGCCTTGTCATGCTGGACGACAGGGCCATCCGGTGTTGTTCGGGCGCGATTTCTGGCCGGCGCTTGCCCGGTTGAAGGGTGATGAAGGGGCGCGTTCGGTGCTGAAGGCCCATGCGGACCGTTGCGTCCGGCTGGATGTCGAGGATGCCGGCGTGCTGCAGGATGTCGATTCGCCCGATGCGCTGCGCCAGTGAGCGTTGTAAGCGCGTGCTAATCATCTTCCTTTTCATCGAGTTCGTAGGGTCCCAGTTCGCCCGTCTACGCTAGCAGAATCAGATGCACGTCGGCCTTCAGCCGCTGAAGATTGGCCAGGCTGGCAGACGCGTCCAGCATCAACGCCGTGACGAAGCCGTGCATCTCATCCGCCGCTTTTCACGGCCAATACTGTGTTTAGAAGTCAGAAAAGCTATAGGGGTCGAGGGTGGAGATCTGTGCAAGTAGTATTAAGTGCTCGACAGCTTTGACTTTTTCTAGGTGAGCAAGATCGCAGGGGCCACCGAATGCCAAGGCTGGAACGAAACCATACATCTCATCATGATTGAGTTTGCCTAATTTGTTATATGCAGGCTCGAATAAATCGCCAAAGTCGTTGGACTCCCGTTCGATCAATAGAAAGAAATCTTGCACCTCCTTGTCCATGTTGCCTGCATCAAGTTCATTCACTCTGCCGGAGTATTGTGAAGTGTGGGCTACGATGTCTAATGAAAACCCGGAATTTTCTCCGTACAGATAGAGATCACCAAAGGCGCCCCGAGCGATGACATGATAGGTATCTCGCCCTTCGAGCGCAGTGCCTTCTATGAAGGAGGCGGCTACGCCCTCGTAGTCTTGCGGATTGACCGTCCAGAATATTCCATCACCATATCCGCACCATCCGTGCTCGGCCCAGTATTCCAACAGTTTCTTCGGCAATTTACCGCTGTAGCGCTCGATGCTAGAAGGTGGCACCTCCTGCCTGAAAATCGGCTCGCCCATTTCTTCTATGAAGAGGGAGAAAAATTCGTCCATTGTCGCGCTCCTTATCTTGTTAGCATTTGTGCAGTCTGATATTTAAAAAGCCTGATGCGCGGCCATCTTTGGCTTGCTCTTCGACTGATCTTGTCAGCTCTCCTACCCTGCTTCTCCATTGGGGACCTATAGTGGAATTTACTTGCCTATCCCCGAAGTCAGAGATGACATCCTTGCCGCCGGCGATTAGATCTGGATTGTGCAGCGCAGCAAGAGAGGACATCGTTTCCTTAGCCTGCATCGTTGAAATTTTTCTTGCTTCAACTGGGTTCATGTCCTTGGGCAGTTTTCTATAAGCTCTTTTCCTTAGGTCGTCATACAGTTTTTGTCTTGCTTTTCTCGCGGTTTTCGGATCTCGCTTTATGGGATTTGCAATATTTTCCAGGAACTCTTCAACCGTCAGCCGATTGAGTCCATCTTGTTGTCCCTTTAACTGCCGCTCAAACTCGCCATGCTTCGACGCTGGCAATTTATCCGCCTTGAAACACGCCACCGTATGCAACGGCATCCTACCGGGCTTAGCTGTCGAGGGCTCCTTGTCTTTTCCCGCCTGCCGATTCGGCTGAACTGGCTGCGGATCATCCATCGTCCCTTTGCGCCGCTCCGGCACTTGCAGATCCGGCCGTTTCTTCAACCCCTCTTCATGCTTGAGCATCCATTGCCCCAGCCGCGCGCCTTTGCGGCTGGCCGCCATCTCCTGGGCCAGCACTCGGGCATCGCCGCGTCCGCGGGTGAGGTATGACACGATCGCCCCCAACAACAGCACCACGACTTCCACATGGCCTTGGGCAATCTGATGCGTGGCCCGAGATATCGCATAGGGGTCGTCCCGGCAGAACGGGCCGGTGCCTTCATTGCCGCAGGTGCCTTCCCAGGCGAAGCGGATGCCATCGACGTAGTACTCACCGATCCGCGGCAAGCCCTCGATGAAGAACTCGGCAATGGAAGCCAGCCCCAGCGCGCCAAGGATCCAGCCGCTGACCTTGAGGCCCATGGCCGCGCCTGCGCCAGCGAACGGTATGGTTCCGGCGCCGCCGGCGAATGCGCCTAACCCCGCGCCAAGCAGGCCACCGGTAATGGTGCTGCCGGCGACGATCATCGCCATCTGCTGCACGACCCTCAGCAGTTCGTCGACGATGCTGTTGATGTCGAGGTCGGCGAAGCGCTGGCGCAGCATCTGCGCCGCCTGCCATTCGGCGTGGTAGAAGGCTGTGCGGACAGCTTCGATCCGGCGCAGGTTGAGGCCCAGCGAGGCGACTTCTTCATTGAGGCTGGTGCGGAACTGGCCACCGCTTTGGTAGCCCACCATGGCGATGACACGTGACTCGATCTCGTGCCAGGAGGGCACGAGGTAATCCAGGTACATGAGGTGTCTCCCTGACAGCGCGTGCAGGGGAAATCCCATCATGGATTCGGATCAGAGGTTTCTGGGTCAGTTGTAGGAAAAGGCGACTTCGTTTCTGTTGTGTTCGAGAAACTCGGGAATTGGGGTTGAGGCTGCGAGGGGCAGGGTGGCGACCCGCGCGGCGCTCGATCTCCCCCCAACCCTCCCCAAAAGGTCCATAATGCCCCCTTAATCCGCCCAAGGTGCAATACCAGCCACACCACTCCGGGAGCCCCACCATGCACGTTCTGCTCTGCGAGGACGACGACCTGATCGCCGCCGGCATCTGCGCCGGCCTCACCGCTCAGGGTCTGACCGTGGACCGGGTTGGCAACGCCGCCGCTGCGCGAGCGATGCTGCAGGCCGCGCAGTTCGACGTGATGATCCTCGACCTCGGCCTGCCCGACGAAGATGGCCTCAAGCTGCTGCGCCGCCTGCGCGAAAAAGGCGAGACCCTGCCGGTACTGGTGCTCACCGCCCGCGATGCCGTCACTGATCGTGTCGATGGCCTGCAGGCCGGTGCCGACGATTACCTGCTCAAGCCCTTCGATCTGCGTGAGCTTGCCGCACGCCTGCATACTTTGCTGCGGCGGGTGGCCGGGCGGGCGGTGAACGTGATCGAGCACGGCCCGCTGCGCTATGACCCGAGTAGCTGCGAGGCGACCCTGGCCGGCCAGCATGTCGACCTGTCCCGCCGTGAGCAGGCCCTGCTCCAGGCACTGCTGCAGAACCCCGGGCGCGTGCTGTCCAGCGAGCAACTGAAAGACTGCGTGTATGGTTTCAGCGACGAAGTCGAGAGCAACGCCCTGAATGTGCACATCCACCACCTGCGTCGCAAGCTGGGTAACGGCATTGTCGAGACCGTGCGTGGCCTGGGCTACCGGCTGGGCCCGGCGCAGGCACCGCAAGAGGCCGCATCATGAGCCTTCGGGTACGCCTGAGCCTGATCCTCGGCAGCGCCTTCGTGATCATCTGGGCGCTGGCCGCGGCGTGGATGCTGCGTGACCTGCGCCAGCAGATGATGTTTTCCCTCGACCAGCGCCTGGTGGCGTCGGCGCGTATGGTCGCCGGGTTGATCGACCAGTTGCCGCAGCCGCTGACTGCCAAGGGCGGGGAGGCGCATTTTTCCGCCGACCAGTTCAGCGTACCGGACGGCATGGCCTGCCAGGTCAGCTCGCTGCGTGGCGAGATCCTCGCCAGCAACCACAAGCACGATGGCGCCATGGACGACGAGCGTAGCGGGTTCCGTGACCAGACCATCGACGATGCGCTTTGGCGCACCTTTACCTACAACCACGGCGATGTGCGCATCACCACGGCCGACCGGCACATGGAGCGCGAGGCGCTGAACCAGTCGATTCTGCTGGCGGCATCGGCGCCGGTATTGATGGCCCTGCTTGGCAGCCTGGGGCTGTTGTGGATCGGCCTTGGCAAGGGCCTGGAGCCGCTCAACCGCATGCGTGATGCCTTGCGCCGCAGGCGTGCGGACAGTGTCGAGCCGCTGCAGGTGGCGGGCATGCCCAGCGAGTTACAGCCGTTGCTGGAGACCCAGAACCAGCTGTTCCTGCGCATTGCCCAGACCCTCGAGCGGGAGCGGCGCCTGACCGACGATGCCGCGCATGAACTGCGCAGCCCGTTGACCGCGATCAAGACCCACCTGCAGGTGGCGCGCATGACCGACGGTGCAGTGCGCGAGCAGGCGCTGGAACATGCCGAGCAGGGCACCGACCGCATGCACCGCACGCTTGAGCAGTTGCTGATGCTGGCGCGGGTAGAAGGCAGCCTGTCGTTCGAGGATGGCGTGCAGTGCAGCGCCGAGCAGGTGGCGCGGCAGGCGATGCAGGATGCGGGCGGCGGCGACAACCGGCGTATCGTGCTGCGTCTGCCTGAGGAGGCTACGCAAATCTACCTGGGCATGCCGGCACCGTTGGCGGTGGCAGCACTGCGCAACCTGCTGGACAACGCCTTGCGTCATGGCGGTGATGAAGCTGTAGAGCTGGACGTGCAGATGGCAGACGGCCAAGTGGGCTTCATGGTGCGTGACCATGGGCCAGGGATTGCCGAAGCGGACCTGGAGCACCTGACCGAGCGCTTCTGGCGTAATGGGCAGAGTGGTGGTTGCGGATTGGGGCTGGCGATAGTGCAGGCAATCGTGCAGCGGTGTGCCGGTAGCCTGCGCTTTGACAGCCGTAGTGACGGCTTGCGGGTCTTGTTGCGGGTACCGGCGCGTCCGGTGCATTGATGTTTATTGCCTGTGCTGGCCTCTTCGCGGGTGAACCCGCTCCTACGAGCGGGTTTACCCGCGAAAGGGCCGGCACAGACAAAAATAAAATCCAGTAACAACCGCTAAATCCTCCCCCCACTCAAGCGTTTCCAAAGCGATAACCGCCCATCCGCTTGCTTGCGAGGATTCACCCATGTCCACCGCTTCCAGCCTTGCCCAGGTTGCACCGGCCAGCTTGCCGCAACCCTTGTACGAATTCACCGATTCGCCTTTGCTGCAACGCCAGCAACAGCAGGAATCCAACGCCCGCAGCTACCCGCGGCGCATCCCGCTGGCGCTCAAGCGCGCCCGGGGCATCCATGTCGAAGACGTCGAAGGCCGCCAGTTCATCGACTGCCTGGCCGGCGCTGGCACCTTGGCCCTGGGTCATAATCACCCGGTCGTAGTCGAGGCAATCCAGCGCGTGCTGGCTGACGAACTGCCGCTGCATACACTCGACCTGACCACACCGGTCAAGGACCGTTTCGTCCAGGACCTGTTCGGCATCCTGCCCGAGGCGCTGCGTCGCGAGGCCAAGGTGCAGTTCTGCGGCCCAACCGGTACCGACGCCGTTGAAGCGGCGCTCAAACTGGTGCGTGGTGCAACCGGGCGCAGCACCGTGCTGGCCTTCCACGGCGCCTACCATGGCATGAGCCAGGGCGCGTTGAGTCTGATGGGTAGCCTTGGCCCCAAGCAGCCACTGGGTGCGTTGCTGAGCAGCGGCGTGCAGTTCATGCCGTACCCCTACGACTACCGCTGCCCGTTCGGCCTGGGTGGTGAGGCCGGGGTCAAGGCCAACCTGCATTACCTGGAAAACCTGCTGCTCGATCCGGAAAGCGGCGTGCCGCTGCCCGCCGCCGTGATCCTCGAAGTGGTACAGGGTGAGGGCGGGGTAATTCCGGCCGACATCGAATGGCTCAAGGGCGTGCGGCGCATTACCGAGCAGGCGGGCGTGGCGTTGATCGTCGATGAGATCCAGAGCGGCTTCGCCCGTACCGGGCGCATGTTCGCCTTCGAGCACGCCGGCATCGTGCCCGATGTGGTCACCTTGTCCAAAGCCATCGGTGGCAGCCTGCCGCTGGCGGTAGTCGTCTATCGCGACTGGCTGGACACCTGGAAGCCGGGCGCCCATGCCGGTACCTTCCGTGGCAACCAGATGGCCATGGCGGCGGGTTCGGCGGTGATCCACTACCTGGTCGAGCATCGCCTGGCCGAGCATGCCGAGGCCATGGGGCTGCGCCTGCGTCAGCACTTACAGCAATTACAACGTGACTATCCGCAATTGGGTGATGTGCGTGGGCGTGGCTTGATGCTTGGGGTCGAACTGGTGGAGCCGCAGGGCGAGCGGGATGCCTTGGGGTATCCACAGGCCAACCGAGAGCTGGCGGCCAAGGTGCAGCGCGAGTGCCTCAAGCGCGGGTTGATCCTGGAACTGGGCGGGCGGCATGGCGCAGTGGTGCGCTTCCTGCCGCCGTTGATCATCAGCGCTGAGCAGATCGATGACGTGGCGCAGCGCTTTGCAGAGGCGTTGATCGCGGCAGTCTGAACCTTTGTCAGGGCCGCGTTGCGGCCCATCGCCTGCGCCAATGGCCCATCAAGATCAGGTTGCCGTCACGCCGGTTACCAGCCGCGTCCGGAGTCTACCCAGAAGTTCACGGACAGCGACGTGGACACTGACTCTACCTGGTGGAACCAGCCCTCGGGCAGGAACAGCAAGTCGCCGGCCTGCAACACCACGCGCAGGAAGGGCACCTTAAGGGCTTCGGGGAAGCGCTCGTAGTCGGGGGCATCGGGGTTGAAATCGCAGCCGTCCAGGCCGCCCTTCGGGCTGGTTGACCAGGTGCCCAGTGCGGCGCGATGGTGCGGTGCTGCCAGAATGAACGATTTCTGCCCCCAGACCTGGGCGAACAGGTTGTCGGTGTCATCCCGGTGCAGGGGTGTAAGGGTGCCTTTGGGACCGATCCAGATGCGCGGTGGAATGAAGCGCTGGCGATCGAAGTAGTCCGGGTAGCGGATCAGAGCCTGCAGCTTTTCCGGCACGATATTGTTGCCCATGTAGGCGGGCGGCTCGCCGGGCTTGGCCGGCTTGTCGAGCGAAGCGATGAAGTCGGCCATGGGGGTGGTGCGGAAGTCGCGGTCGGTAGAGAACGTCTTCTTCACGTAGTCACCATGCCGGGTGATGCCCTGCAGCTCGGCAAAGTGGGCCAGCGAAGCGTCACGGCCCATGGTGAACAGCGGCCAGTCGCCAAGGGCATCGCTCAGCACCACTGGCACGCCCGTTGAAAGGTGTTCGTGGTGAAACCGCGACGGCGGCATTTCGGCCCGTGACAGGCGTTGTACCTCATACAGCACGGGTTGGGCTGCCGAGACCTCCTCGCTGTAGCGTCCTGGCGTGGGGTAGCGCTGGTTCATTGCTGCCTTGCTGGTGGTCGCGCCTTGCCGCGCGCTGCTGATAACCTGCGGCAGTAGGGTCGCCAGGCCCATGTTGCCGGTTATTTTCAGGCGTCCACTGGCGAAAAGCTCCTCTACGTCGACAGCGCCCGCCATGATGCCGAGGAAGTCATCTTGAGCCACTTCGATCGTGACGTCCGGAGCCTCATGCCAGCCACCCCCCGTGCAGGGGTTGGCGCATACCTCGGACCAGTAGGCGAGTCCCTGGCCGAAGTCGAACTGGAACACGCCTTCGATGCCGACGGCATGGGCATTGACGAACAGTTTTTCGAGTATGCGCTGAAGGTCCACGGTAAGCCTCGTCGGTTGTCGTTGTGCAGGGTTGGCATGGGCGCGTGTGGCCGGGCCCGGGTTGTCAGGCGCGCGGGCGCTGGCGCAGTATGTCGACCAAGCGGTCGATTTCCGCTTCGGTATTCAGCAAACCCGGCGCAGTGCGCACCACTGGCCCGGCATCGCGCGAGACGGCGTCGACGATGATGCGTTGGCTAGTCAGGTACCTGGCCAGCGCGTCGGCATCCTGGCCTTTGCCGCGAAAGAAGGTGAAGCCCGCCGAATGGGTGCTGCTGCGCGGCGTCACCAGTTCGATGGCAGGCAGGCTTTCCAGCTGTTGCTTCAGGTAGTCGTTGAGGGCGTGGATGCGTGCCTGCACGGCAGCCTTGCCGGTTTGCAGGTGCAGTTCGAACGCCTTGCCCAGGGCCCAGCGGTGCTCGAAGGCGTGGTAACCGCCCGGGCTCATGATGGTGGCGAAGTCTTCGTTTTCCGAGAAGGTGGCGATGCTCGGTTGCAGCTGCCCCAGTGCCGAGGATGCGGCGCAGATGATGCCTGTCCCGCGGGGGCCGAACATCCACTTGTGGGTCCCGGATATGAAGTAGTCGCAGTTCAGGTCGGCGAAGCGCATGTCCTCGACGCCAAAACCGTGAACCCCGTCGATGACATACAGGATATGGTCGCGTTCGTCCCTGTTCTGATTGACCTCGCGTACGAGCGCACCGATTTCGCCAACCGGCAGTTTCACCCCGCTGCCCGAATGTACCCAGGTCATGCCCAGCACGCGCGTTTGTGGGGAAATGGCGGCCCGCACGGTACCCAGCACCTGGTCGGTGCTCACCTGCCAGGGTTGCTCGAACAGGCGTAGCCTGCGTACCGGGTTGCCATCGCGGGCGCTGCGGTAGTTCATGGTCTGCCGTGCGGCGGAATGCTCGTGCACCGTGGTCAGGATTTCCTGGCCGGGCGCCAGCTTGATGCCGCCATAAATCAAACCCAGGCCCTCGGTAGTGCTGCCCGTCAGGGCAATCTGGCGTGGCGCCACCTCCAGGTAGCGTGCCGCCCATTGGCGTACCTCAGCCTCGTGCTTCCACTCCGACTGGGCATCCCAGTCGACCATCAGCGCCGGGTGACGGTCGAAACGTGCACGCAGGGCCTCGATGGCTTCGCGTACCGGCCTTGGATGAGAGGTGATCAGGAAGTTGGCGAAGTGCGCATAGTTTGGGTCGAGTTCGAACAGGCGGCGAAAATCGGCCCATCGTTGGTTGCCGGCGCTCGGTATCGGCGTGGCGGCCTCGGCAACGGGTAGCAGATGGCTGGCGAGGGGCAGGCCGGCGGCGAGGATGCCGGCCCTTTTGAGAAAATTGCGGCGGTCGTTCATAAAGGTGCCCAATGGCTTAGCGCAGTGAAGTGTCGGTACCGCGGGCGGCGCTCTGTACCTGTGCCCAGACGCGCAGGAAGTTGCCACCCCAAAGCTTGGCGATGTCGGCTTCGGAGTAGCCGCGGGTAATGAGTTCGGCCGTTACGTTGCGTGCTTGGCTGGCGTCGTGCCAGCCGTCGATGCCGCCGCCTTCGTTGAAGTCCGAGCTGATGCCTACGTGGTCTATGCCGAGCTTGCGCACGGTGTAATCGATGGCATCACCGTAGTCCTTCAGGGTCGCTGGCGGCTCCTGTTCGAGGATTGCATAGAGTTCGTTGGCATATTGCCCGACCTTCTGCTCGGGCCAGCCGGCTATGACCGGGTCGCCAGGCATCAGCGCGTAGTTCAGGTCAGCCAGTGGCGGCAGCGCGTAGCGGGCACGCAAGGCATTGAGCTTTTCCTGGGTCTGCGCGCTGAGCGGCTTGAGGTAGCTGGAGAACGCGACCAGTTGCACGACCCCGCCGCTTTCCTTGATCAACTGCATTTCCTTGTCGGACAGGTTGCGGTTGATATCGACCATGGCCCGTGGTGCCGAGTGCGACGCCACCACCGGAGTACGGCTGAGCTGAATGACCTGGTTCAGCGCCTTGCTGGACATCTGCGAGACATCGATGATCACACCCAGGTCATTGAGCCGTTGTACGGCGCGCTTGCCGATGGGGGACAGACCCTCGAGCGCATCGACAGTGTCATTGAAGAACGGTAAGGGGCGAGACGAGTCGGCCCAGCTGTTGTTGCCGACGTAGCTGAAGCCGAACATGCGCACCCCGCGTGCCGCCCAGCGGTCGAGCTGGTCGATATCGTCCCCCAGCGCATACGCATTGAGCATGCTCAGGAACACCGCGAACTTGCCTTCGCCGTGCAAGCGCCGCATGTCCTGTGGGGTGTAGGCGATGGCGACGCGTTCGGGGAAGTCGCGCACCATTGCGGTGATGGCGTTGTAGCGCACTTCCTGGGTGTGGCGGGCGGCCTCGACGAAACCTGGCGTGGGGCGATGCGGGCTGTTTGCGCCCGTCCAGGATTCGGGCCAGGCAAAGATGGTCAGCGCCGCGCCAGACAACCGCCCTTGGGCAGCCTTGGCCAGGTCGAAGCGGCCCGGTCCGTCCTTGTCGGCTTCGCTGCCTTCGTTGCCGAAGTCCAGCGGCAAGGTGACATGGCTGTCGAACGAGATGATGCGTTCCTGCAAGTCGTTGGCTTGACGAACGACTTCCCGGGAGTAGCCGCCAGGGGCCGCGAAATGGTACCAGGCAGCCAGACCGGCACCCGCGGCGACTGCCGCAGCCAGGCTGATGTACAGGGCTTTTTTCCAGCGTGGTGTCGTCATCTTGGTCTCGGTAGGTTCGCCGTCGAGGGAGGGCACAGAGGCCGTCGCTACCTGGGGTGAACGAGTCGACACGGAGGAAATTTAGCCGCCCCGGCCGCGGCGTTAAATTTCAGTGCAGGTACAACGTTCTAGCCTTGGACGGGCCGTGCTCCATGGCCGCAATGAAGGCGCAGGTAGTTGCAATGACGATTTCTCGACGCGGGTTCATCGCTGCTGTGGCATTGACGGGCGTAGCGGTACCCGGAGCGCTGTATATACAGCGCCAGCGGGATGCCGAGGCGTTTCCGGAAACGCCTGGCGAGGCTGTTGTCGAGTTGGCCGATACCCGCCTGCAGCAGCTGGGCGACATCCTGCGGGGCATCTGGCGCTGGACTGCACATGGCAAGGATGCCCAACTGCTGGGTTTGCCCGACGGGGAGCTGGAATTGTTTCTGGATGTCGCCAGCAATGGCCGGGGGCTGCGAGGTTACCTGGACACCGCCGAACGCCTGCGCAGTGAGCAGGAACCCCGTTATCGGGTCATGGGTGACTTGCTGACGGACAAGCCCGGGATGTTGCGCTGGCGGCTGTTTTCAACCGAGCCCGGTGCAGGGCAGGCGCGCTATGAATGCCATGTGGTGCTCGATGAGGTCTGGGGCGCCTATGGCAATGCCGGGCCGGCAACGCTCAATGGTCGTATCTCGGCCCTGGACCGCGCCCTGTCTCTGCCTGTTCTGGACAATGGCTTCCTGGCCTTGAAGCGGCCTTTCCCGGAGGCTCGCGAACGTACGCCGCTGTCGCCACAGCTGCTGGCTTGGCTCATTTCGCCGGAGCATCGGCTGTTCCACCAGCTATGGCACGCATCGCGGGACAAGTGGCACAAGCTGGAAGAGGACAAGCAATCCGCCCTGCGTGGCTTGGGCTGGCAACCCGGGCCGCGTGGCCAGGAGCGTGATGCGCGTGGCCGGCACAAGGATCGCAACGGTTCCGGAGAGGACTTCCTGTTCATGCACCGGCACATGCTCGGCAGTGCCAGGGCCCTGCAGGACCTGCCTTCGTGGACGCGGTTCCCGCTGCCTCAGCCGGAGCTTGAGCGTGACCGCATCGGTTTTGCCCGTTACTTCGACAACCACGACGGCAATGCCTTGCCACCGACCTGGCTGGCCCATGACGACCAGGAGTACACCCAGTGGGTACGCGACATCAAAAGCCCGGATACCTTCCACGGCAACTTTCAGGTCTGGGAGTCGCGCTACAGTGATCCGGAATATCTGAGCAAGCTGACCTTGGGGCAGTTCGGCTCAGAACTGGAGCTGGGCCTGCATGACTGGTTGCACATGCGTTGGGCGGCGGTGCCGCGCGACCCGTCCAACGGTATGCCGGTGCCTGCTGCACGTACCCCGGGTGATTTCGCTGAGCGCTGGTTCGAAGCACGCAACGATTTTCTCGGCGACCCGTTCTCGTCACATGTAAACCCGGTGTTCTGGCATTTTCATGGCTGGATCGACGACCGAGTCGACGATTGGTTCCGAGCCCATGAGCGGGTCCACCCGGGTGAGATCCGCCGCTTGCAGGTGAACGGCGTGCCCTGGTTCGCACCCGGGCGTTGGGTGGCGGTGGCTGACCCGTGGCTGGGTCCCGATACCCATGGCTGTTCGACGGTGCCGGGCTTGCGGCCCGGTCGAAGCGTCGAAATGGACCCGGAAACCATGAAGCTGGCGTTGCGCATCATTTATGGCAACGAAGACCTCTTTGCCCGGCTGCAACCACGGGTGCCGCAGCGCCCCTGGTATGCCCGCAATCTCAAGGTTGTACGGGCGTCGGGTTGACGGTAAGCACAGCGCAGGTGTGCGTTGCTGAGAATCATTATATTTTGTAAGATCGCACGCTGATATCACTCAGTTCTGCATCTGCCCCAGCGTGGGTGTGCAGACGATTCCAGGTGTGTTTGTGGAACGTTACTATCGTGAGTTGGTGAGTTTCCTGTCCGCGCGCTTGGGTAACCGTCAGGCGGCAGAGGATGTTGCCCACGATGCCTACCTGCGGGTACTGGAGCGAACGGACAACGGGCAGATCGAGCATCCGCGCGCATTCCTGTACCGTATCGCCCTGAACCTGGTGATCGACCGTCATCGTCGCCATCTGGTGCGTCAGGCCGAACCGCTTGAGATACTCGACAGTGATGAGGGCGGGCATGTGCCGGCGCTGGCGCAGGAACTGCAGCTCAACCAACGCCTGGCCCTCATGCAGCGGGCGCTTGACGAACTGACCGGCCCCTGCCGCGAATGCTTCCTGCTGCGCAAGATCGAAGGCCTTTCACATCTGCAGATCGCCGAGCGGCTGGGCATCTCCCGCAGCCTGGTGGAAAAGCACATCGTCAATGCCATGAAGCACTGCCGGGTGCGCATGCGGCAATGGGAATCCTGATTGCCAGGTTAAAGGCAAATGCAAATTCCGTCAGTCAATCACTTGATTTATGCGGCTTTCCCGACTTCTATCAAAGAAGACCGTTGCCGGGCATGGCCTTGGCATTAGCCGTTACCGGCGCAGTAGGGTCATGGAGCGTGCCCATTACCCAATGGCCTAGGTCCGACCATGGTAAACAAGACCCTGCGCATTCTCATCGCCGATACACACCCGTGCCAGCGCCTGCAGCTGGAGCGGTTGCTCAATGGTTTGGGCTATTACCGGATAGCCCCAGTGGCCAGCTTCGAGGAGCTGCAGCGCCTGGTGCAGTGCGCCTTGCAGCCCTTTCACCTGTTGCTGGGCAATATCGAGCTGGCCAGCCATTGTGGCGTCGATCTAGAGCGCTTCTGCCGTGTCAGCACACAGATCCAGCATGCCCTGCTTTACCATTCGAGCCAGTTGAAAGTGCCAGCAGTGCCGCAGGCCGAGCGCCAGGCGGTCAGCCTGAGCCTGCCTCAGGCGCCCGATAACGAGGCGCTGGAGACGTTCATGGCAATCATCGACGCACCGATGGTGGTCGGCAGGCTACCGCTGCCGGGCACCCTGCCGGCCAGTACAGCGCGGCCACGGCCGCGAGCCAACTTCGCGCATACGGTGTTCAACCGCTAGCGGTGCCGCCGGCGGGGCAATCGGGCAGCTATTTGATATGCTCTTGCCCTTTGCCGATCTGCGGACCCTGCCATGACTGCCATCGATACCGCTCGCCCGCCCCGGTTCAGCCGCGGCGACCATCGGACCCTGGGCCTGGCGGCGCTGGGTGGCGCGCTGGAAATCTACGACTTCATCATTTTCGTGTTCTTCGCGCTGACCCTCAGCCAGCTGTTCTTCCCGCCCGAGATGCCCGAATGGCTGCGCTTGCTGCAAAGCTTCGGAATCTTCGTCACCGGCTATCTGGCGCGGCCGCTGGGCGGCATCCTGATGGCGCACTTCGCCGACCACCTGGGGCGCAAGCGGGTATTCAGCCTGAGCATCCTGATGATGGCCCTGCCGTGTCTGCTGATCGGGGTGATGCCGACCTATGCCGACATCGGCTATGCCGCCCCGCTGATCCTGTTGGCCTTGCGCATCCTCCAGGGGGCTGCCGTAGGCGGTGAAGTGCCAAGCGCCTGGACGTTCGTTGCCGAGCACGCGCCCAACGGGCGGCGCGGTTATGCCCTGGGCTTTCTGCAGGCCGGGCTGACTTTCGGCTACCTGCTGGGGGCGCTGACCGCCACCTTGCTGGCGCAACTGTTCACCCCGCAGGAAATCCTCGATTACGCCTGGCGCTACCCGTTCCTGTTGGGTGGGGTGTTCGGTGTGGTGGGTGTGTGGCTGCGCCGCTGGCTCAGTGAAACACCGGTGTTCCTCGCCCTGCGCGCGCGCCAGGAGCAACCTGTGAGTTTTCCGCTGCGGCGAGTGCTGGGTGAACACCGCCGGGCATTGATCCCTGCCGCGTTGCTGACCTGTGTGCTGACCTCGGCGGTGGTGGTGCTGGTGGTGATCACGCCGACGGTGATGCAGCAGCGCTTCGGCATGACTGCCGGGCATACCTTCGCCCTCAGCAGTGTGGGCATCGTCTTCCTCAACATGGGCTGCGTGCTGGCCGGGCTGCTGGTCGACCGTGTGGGTGCCTGGCGCGCGCTGATGCTGTATAGCCTGTTGCTGCCGCTGGGTATTGGCGCGTTGTACGCCAGCCTGGTGGGGCAGTGGGGCATGACCTGGCTGGCCTATGCGCTGGCGGGGTTGAGCTGTGGCGTGGTGGGGGTGGTGCCCTCGGTGATGGTGGGGCTGTTCCCGGCGCAGATCCGCGTATCGGGCATTTCCTTCACCTACAACGTGGCCTACGCACTGTGGGCTAGTACCACGCCGTTGGCACTGATTGCGCTGATGCCGTGGAGCCCATGGGTGTGTGTCGGGTTTTGTCTGATCATGGGCGCGGTGGGGCTGCTGACGGCCCTGTATTTCGGGCGTCGTGAGCCTTTGGTGTTTGCGGCTGAGCCGATGCCGGTCATGTGTGGCGACAAATGATCGGGTAACGCGCATGGGGCATTGAGTCATCCTTCCGGGCGGGGGTTATTGGAATAACCTATTGGCCAAATTTAACCTGGAAGGTTAATTTCTCATGGAAAAGAGAACGCCTCACTGCCCTTTGCATCGGCTGCAAGTGCTATTGAGCCAAGGGAAGGTACGTACCACCCAGGCGGCGACCCTGGGAGCGCGGTCGCTTGGGCTAGGTCCCTATGACATGTTGGATGTTGTCCGCGGGCTATCGCCAGGTGACTTCCATAAAAGTATGACGAGCTACAACGATCATCGTATTTGGCAGGATGTCTATCGGGCGCAAACCGCCGTAGGCAGGGTTTACCTCAAGCTGACGGTGGTCGACGATCTGCTCATCCTATCTTTCAAGGAGCTTTGAAATGAAATGTCCCCTATGTGGAGGAGCGGAGTTGGTTGCGCAGTCGCGAGACATGCCGTATCGCTACAAAGGTGAGGCGACCGTCATCCCGGACATCTTTGGTGACTACTGCCCGACGTGTGGCGAGGCGGTACTGGGCATGGACGAGGCCCAGCGTATGAGTGATCTGATGACGGCGTTTGAGCGCAAGGTCAATGCAGCCGTTGTCGATCCCGGCTTCATTGCTGCCATGCGCAGAAAGTTCGACCTCGACCAGCGTGAAGCAGGGGAAATCTTCGGTGGTGGGGTCAATGCGTTCTCCCGTTATGAAAACGGCAAGACCACCCCGCCAGTGGCGTTGGTGAAACTGCTCAAGCTGCTGGATCGCCATCCAGAACTCTTTGAGGAAGTGCGTACTGCCTGATAATGGCAGCCAACAAAAAGCCCCCGGCTCATGAGAACCGGGGGCTTTTTGTTGCCGCAAGGGCAGGGGCCTTACATGTTCGGGTAGTTCGGCCCGCCAGCGCCTTCAGGGGTGACCCAGGTGATGTTCTGGGCCGGGTCCTTGATGTCGCAGGTCTTGCAGTGCACGCAGTTCTGCGCGTTGATCTGGAAACGCTTGTTGCCGTCTTCCTGGGTGACCACTTCGTACACGCCGGCCGGGCAGTAGCGCTGGGCTGGCTCGTCGTACAGCGGCAGGTTGCTGGCGATCGGTACGCTCGGATCGGTCAGCTTCAGGTGGCAGGGTTGTTCCTCTTCGTGGTTGGTGCTGGAGAGGAATACCGAGCTGAGCTTGTCGAAGCTGAGCTTGCCGTCCGGTTTCGGGTAGTCGATCTTTTTCGAGTCGGCGGCCAGCTTGAGGCAGGCATAGTCCGGCTTGGTGTCGTGCAGGGTGAACGGCAGCTTGCCACCGAACCAGTTCTGGTCGACATAGTTGAACGCCGCGCCCAGCAGCGGGCCGAACTTGTGCATGGCCGGGCCGAAGTTGCGGCTGGCGAACAGTTCTTCGTACAGCCAGCTCGCCTTGAAGGCGCTGACATAGCTGTTCAACTGATCACCGCCTTCGCTACCGGCGATCAATGCGTCGGCCACTGCTTCGGCAGCAAGCATGCCGGACTTCATCGCGGTGTGGCTGCCCTTGATCTTGGCCACGTTCATGGTGCCCAGGTCGCAACCGATCAGCGCGCCACCCTCGAAGACCATTTTCGGCAGCGAGTTGATGCCGCCCTTGGCCAAGGCGCGGGCGCCGTAGCTGATGCGCTTGCCGCCTTCGAGGTACTGGCTGATCACCGGGTGGTGCTTGAGGCGCTGGAATTCGTCGAACGGCGACAGGTAGGGGTTGGCGTAGGACAGGTCGACGATCAGGCCGACCACCACTTGGTTGTTTTCCAGGTGATAAAGGAACGAGCCACCGGTGTTTTCCTTGGCCACCACGTCCAGCGGCCAGCCGGCGGTGTGTACCACCAGGCCCTGTTCGTGCTTGGCCGGGTCGATTTCCCAGATTTCCTTCAGGCCGATGCCGTAGTGCTGGACGTCGGACTCGCTGTCGAGGTTGAAGCGTTTGATCAGTTGCTTGCCAATATGGCCCCGGCAGCCTTCGGCGAACAGGGTGTACTTGGCGCGCAGCTCCATGCCCGGGGTGTACAGGCCGTCCTTGGGGTTGCCTTCACGGTCGACACCGAGGTCGCCGGTAACGATGCCGCGGACCACGCCGTTGTCGTCGAACAGCGCTTCCTGGGCGGCGAAGCCCGGGTAGATCTCTACACCGAGGTTTTCGGCCTGCTGCGCCAGCCAGCGGCACAGGTTGCCCAGCGAGATGATGTAGTTGCCATGGTTGTGCATGGTCTTGGGCACGAACAGGTCAGGCACCTTGGTCGCGCTGCCGGCATCCTTGAGCACGTAGATGTCGTCGCGCTTCACTTCGGTGTTCAGCGGTGCGCCGAGCGCTTTCCAGTCGGGGAACAGCTCGTTCAGGGCGCGGGGCTCGAACACTGCGCCAGAGAGGATGTGGGCGCCGACTTCAGAGCCTTTCTCCACCACGCAGACGCTGATTTCGCTACCGGCTTCGGCGGCCTTCTGCTTCAGGCGGCAGGCGGCGGACAGGCCCGCCGGGCCGGCGCCGACGATGACCACGTCGAATTCCATGTATTCGCGTTCCACTGGTTCTCTCCTACTCATCAAGGCTCGTGCTGTTGCTTTGTCTTATGGGTGCGGGGCATTCGCAGCGGTTCTACGCAACGGCGGAACTGTAGCTGGGCAAATGACGGACTACACCGTTTTGTCTTGGCCGCGCATTATATCTACACCACTTGGCGGGTCCAATACAAACGTTTGTTTGAATTTGCCGCAGGCCAGTAAAATCACAGGAACGCGGCTGGAGGGTGACCGATTTGCCGTATTGACCGGAATGGGTGTTACGGTCAAGATACGAGCGGTTTTACGTTCGCCGTAGGCTTGCAGCCGGGCGCAGGTACACCTCTAAAGACCAGGTGTGGAGCAGGGTTTTGCGGGCTTAGGCCAGTTTGTAGTGGAGTTTACACGCCACGACAGGAAATGACCCGTGAGGATTTGTCGCAAGAGTCCGAACAAGACTGTTTGGTCACTGTGAAGTTGCTGCCTCCCGATACGTTTTTAGAGGTGCCCTTGTACCCACGCGCATCGCTGGGCTCTGCCCCAGGCGACTATCTATTCACCGGAGAGTAACGAGGAATCCATGAAGGTTCTTGTAGCTGTCAAACGAGTGGTCGACTACAACGTCAAGGTTCGCGTCAAAGCGGACAACTCCGGCGTCGACCTTGCTAACGTCAAGATGTCCATGAACCCCTTCTGCGAAATCGCCGTCGAAGAAGCCGTGCGCCTGAAGGAAAAAGGCGTTGCGACCGAGATCGTCGTCGTTTCCGTCGGCCCGACCACTGCCCAGGAGCAACTGCGTACCGCCCTGGCCCTGGGTGCCGACCGTGCCATCCTGGTAGAAGCCGCTGACGAACTGAACTCCCTGGCCGTGGCCAAGGCGCTGAAGGCCGTTGTCGACAAGGAGCAGCCGCAGCTGGTCATCCTCGGCAAACAGGCCATCGACAGTGACAACAACCAGACCGGCCAGATGCTGGCCGCGCTGACTGGCTTCGCCCAGGGCACCTTCGCTTCCAAGGTCGAAGTCGCTGGCGACAAGCTGAATGTCACCCGTGAAATCGATGGCGGCCTGCAGACCGTTGCGCTGAACCTGCCCGCGATCGTCACCACCGACCTGCGCCTGAACGAGCCACGCTACGCGTCGCTGCCGAACATCATGAAGGCCAAGAAGAAGCCGCTGGAGACTGTTACTCCAGACGCACTGGGCGTTTCCCTCGCCTCCACCAACAAGACCGTGAAGGTTGAAGCCCCGGCTGCCCGCAGCGCGGGCATCAAGGTCAAATCGGTGGCCGAACTGGTCGAGAAGCTGAAGAACGAAGCGAAGGTAATCTAAATGACTATCCTGGTTGTCGCTGAATACGAGAACGGTGCCGTAGCCCCGGCCACCCTGAACACTGTCGCCGCAGCCGCCAAGATCGGTGGTGATGTGCACGTGCTGGTCGCAGGCCAGAACGTCGGTGGCGTTGCTGAAGCCGCTGCCAAAATCGCTGGCGTTGCCAAGGTGCTGGTGGCTGATAACGCCGCCTACGCCCACGTCCTGCCGGAAAACGTCGCGCCGCTGATCGTCGAGCTGGCCAAGGGTTACAGCCATGTGCTGGCCCCGGCTACCACCAACGGCAAGAACATCCTGCCACGTGTTGCCGCGCTGCTGGACGTGGACCAGATCTCCGAGATCATCTCGGTCGAGTCCGCCGACACCTTCAAGCGCCCGATCTATGCGGGTAACGCCATTGCTACCGTGCAATCGAGCGCGGCCATCAAGGTGATCACCGTGCGTACCACCGGCTTCGACGCCGTGGCCGCCGAAGGTGGTTCGGCTGCCGTCGAGGCTGTTGGCGCTGCGCACAACGCCGGTATTTCGGCTTTCGTTGGCGAAGAGCTGGCCAAGTCCGACCGCCCAGAGCTGACCGCTGCCAAAATCGTCGTTTCCGGCGGCCGTGGCATGGGCAACGGTGACAACTTCAAACACCTGTACAGCCTGGCCGACAAGCTCGGCGCTGCGGTTGGTGCTTCGCGCGCCGCAGTCGACGCAGGCTTCGTACCGAACGACATGCAGGTCGGCCAGACCGGCAAGATCGTTGCGCCACAGCTGTACATCGCCGTCGGTATCTCCGGCGCGATCCAGCACCTGGCCGGCATGAAAGACTCCAAAGTGATCGTGGCGATCAACAAGGATGAAGAAGCGCCGATCTTCCAGGTGGCTGATTACGGCCTGGTTGCTGACCTGTTCGAAGCGGTGCCGGAGCTGGAAAAGCTGGTCTGATCCGTCTGCTTCACTTATAAAGAACCCGGCCCTCGTTTTGAGGGTCGGGTTTTTTTATGGCTTGAGGGGTGAGGGATGACGTTGCGCGGAACGGGCAGGGTGCTGGCATGTGTGGCGCTGTTGGTGTCACCACTGGCCATGGCCGCAGGCAAGTGCGAGCGCCTGGTGGCGACCGGCAGCCCTGATGCGCCGCCCTATTCGTGGCAGGACCCGAAAGACCCGAAGCACCTGGTCGGCGCCAACGTTGACCTGTTGCGCCAGGTGGCGGAAGAGCTGGGTGTGAAGGTCGAGGTGCTGAGTGCCGGTCGCCGTGATCAGGCGCTGGAAGAGGTGCGCAGCGGGCGCATGGACCTGCTGCTCGACACCCCCATGCAGGTGGAGCAACTGACCGCGCTGGACTACATCCATCCGCCGTTGCAGCTCAATGAGTACCTGGTGTGGACCCGCCATGATGCAGCGGTGACCGTTGATGGCCCGGCCGACCTGGCCAGGTACCAGGGCAGTTTGTCCGAGCGTGCGCGCCTGACCCCGGCCTTTACTGCGTTCGCCAAGGCCCAGCTCAAGCTGGTGCCGGCGCAGAACCTGACCCAGGCGTTCCAGAAACTGGTACTCGGCCAGGTGGATTATGTGCTGGCTGGCCGTTACTCCGGTATGGCCATGGCCCAGAGCCTGGGTATGAGCAATGACCTGATAGCCCGCGGCTTGCCGGTGGACAGGCCGGGCCTGTACCTGGCGCTGTCGCACAACTCGGCGTGCAATGACAGCTGGTTGCGTGGGCAATTGGCAAAAAAACTGACAGAATTGCCGATCTCTGGTGCATCCGAAGCTGTGCTGCAACGTAATGTCGAGCGCTGGAAAGCGCAGTTGCACGTGCCTGCGGACGCCCCCAAACACTAGGAAGATTGCGTGAGAACCCAACCACTAATCCTCGCCCTGGCCGTGCTCGGCCTGGCTGGCTGCGCCAATGATCCGGCCCCTGACGAGCAGATGCGCATTTCCGAACAAGCGCTGGACCAGGCGAAGGCCGTCGGCGCCACTGAGCAGGTCGAAACGCTGAAACTGGCTGAAGACAAGCTGGCCCGCGCCAAGGCCAACATGCTTACCCAGGACTACCGCGATGCGCGCATGCGCGCCGAGCAGGCCGAGCTGGATGCGCGCCTGGCCGAGGCCCAGGTGCTGAACCAGAAGAGCGAAGAGCAGCTGCAGGTGCTGCAGTCGCGGGTCAAGCGCTTGCGCAAGCAACTGGAGGTGCAGCCATGATCCGTCGTACGCCTTTGGCTGCATTGGCATTGTTGGCGCTGACGGCAGGTTTGCAAGGTTGTGCCAGCCAGCGCAGCAGTGCCGCGCTGGATGAGGCCACCGTCGCCTTCCAGGGGGTCAAAGATGATTCCGATGTGCTGCGCAGCGCGCCGCGTGACGTGATTCGGGCGGGTGAATCGCTGGCTCGCGCCGAGCGCCTGTCCAGTTACATCGGCACCGGTTCTGATGTGCGGCATTATGCTTACCTCAGCCAGCGCTACAGCGAGATTGCCCGCGAGCATGCCAAGCTGGCGCTGAACCAGGAGCGCCAGGCCAAGCTCGACCTGGAGCGCCAGCGCCTGCAGTTGGCCTTGCGTGAGGCCAAGCTGGCCAGCGTGCAGCAGCAGGGCAAGTGGGTCGAGTCGCAGATTGCCGCGTTGGCTTCGGAGCAGACCGACCGTGGCTTGGTGATGACCTTGGGCGATGTGCTGTTCGATACCGGCAGTGCCGACCTGAAGAACTCGGCCAGCCGGACTGTGCTCAAGCTGGTGCAGTTCCTGCAGCTCAACCCGCGCCGGGTAGTGCGTATCGAGGGCTATACCGACAGTACTGGCGCGGGCGAGGAAAATCTCAAGCTGTCGCGCGACAGGGCGCAGTCCGTGGCCGACATGCTTGTGGACCTGGGCATCGATGAAAAGCGCCTGCAGGTCGAGGGCTATGGCGACCAGTACCCGATCGAGGCCAATGCTTCGGAGCGGGGCAGGGCGCAAAACCGACGAGTGGAGATCGTATTCTCCGATGACAAGGGTCGGCTCGCGCCAGCGCGCTGAGTCTTGTCGAAACGGGCCGCTTTGCGGCCCGTTTTATGTCGGTTTAATCGTTTCGATAGCGGTCACGCTGTTGTATTGTCGACTATGTTGCAATCTGTCCCAGTACACTTTGCAACTGTTACGGTATTCTCTACCGTCAGTGACCCGTACAAGAATAACGAGCATGTCGACATGACCAACCTGCTGCTGTACCAGCGTATCGCCCAGCAACTGGCCGATGATATCCGTCGCGGTGTCTACCAGCCAGGCGAGCGGGTACCTTCCGTGCGCAAGATGAGCGCCCAGCTCAACGTCAGCCATGCCACGGTGTTGCAGGCCTATGCCAATCTTGAGGACCAAGGGCTTATCCGGGCGCGGCCGCAGTCTGGCTATTACGTGCACCAGACCCCTGCCTTGACCGCGCAAACCCCGGACATCGCTCGGGTGGAGCGCCCGGGCCTGGTCACGCGCGCCAGCATCATCCAGCAGGTGCTGACTGAGGCGCGCCGCGATGGTGTGTTCCCGTTTGGCGCTGCTGTGCCGCATGTCGACTACCTGCCAGTGCGCGCCCTGCATCAGCAAATCGCCAAGGTGACGCGCTTCCATAGTCCGCGCGCCTTCAGCTACATGTTCAGCCCCGGTTTCGAGCCGCTGCGCCGACAGATCGCCATACGCATGCGCGATGCCGGCGTGCTGGTCGATCCGCGCGAAGTGATCGTGACCCATGGGTGTGTCGATGCCCTGCAGATGTCGCTGCGGGTGCTGACCCGCCCAGGTGACCTGATCGCCGCCGAGTCACCGACCTATTACGGCTTGCTGCAGCTGGCTGACCTGCTGGGTTTGAAAGTGATCGAAATCCCCAGTGACCCGTCCACCGGTATCAGCCTCGAAGCCTTGCAACTGGCGGCTAACCAATGGTCGATCAAGGCGCTGGTGCTCACTGCGCGCTTGAGCAACCCGCTGGGCGGCACCGTTCCCGAAGAGCGGCAAAAGCAATTGCTGCGCCTGGCCTCGGACTTCGATATCCAGATCATCGAGGATGACATCTACGGTGAGCTGATGTTCGAGCAGGGCAAGACCAAGGCGCTGAAGGCGTTCGACCGGCTGGACCGGGTAATCTACTGTTCGAGCTTCTCCAAGACCCTGTCCCCTGGCGTGCGGGTGGGCTGGATGATCGCCGGGCGTTACCAGGATGAGATTCAGCGCCTGCAGACGTTTACCACCCACTCGGCCTGTAGCGTGACGCAGATGGGCGTGGCAGCCTACCTGGAGAATGGCGGCTACGACCGGCATCTGCGCTACATACGCCAGGAATATCGCAAGAACCTCAGTGCCTATCAGCTGGCAGTGCAGCAGCACTTCCCCGAGGGTACCCAGATGACCCGGCCGACAGGCGGCTTCATTCTCTGGGTGAGCCTGCCTGGTCGGGTCAATACCCAAGAGCTGCATGTGCGCGCGCTGGAGCAGGGCATCAGCATTGCACCGGGACTGATATTCAGTAACACAGAGCAGTTTAACCACTGTGTCCGACTCAATTGCGGCATACCTTGGAATAAAGAGGCCGAGCGGGCGGTGATTACGCTCGGTTTGCTGGCGCAGCAGTTGTGCAGGGAGACTGCGGTTACGCTTTTGTAAGGCTTGCAAGCTGCCTGTGGAACAGGGAGCATACGCATTTTTCCTGCCAGTCTGTCCATTTGCCATGAACGCTTCGCGCTGCTTTGTCCTGATCGTGTGCCTTCTGCCGTTCTGCTGCCCGGTCGTCCCTGCCTTGGCTGGGCAACCGGCAAACCAGGCTCAGGCAGCTCAGGGTAAGCACGTGCCAAAAAAGGCGACAGCCAAGCCTGCACACAAGCCGGTCAGCAAAGCGGTTGCCAAGCCATTGCCCAAGACAAATCTGGACCTCAGCCTGCCCGTTGATATGGTCAACAACCTTGAGCCGAATGTGGGCACGCCCTCGCCAATCCAGCGGCGCAAACCTTTGTTGCCGCCCATGTTCACAGAAAAGCCAGTGACCAATGACAGTCCGTACCAGCTCAATGGCCGGCTGATCAACAACGAAATGCAGCTGCAACTGCGCAATGACAGCCGTCATGACGTGGAGGGCGCTGCCATCGATTTCGAGTATCGCCAATAGGCGCGAACTGACTGCCGGGTCACAGCAGATTTCATCGTGCCAGCAATTTCAAACGACTGTTTGAGCGGTTACTATCCGGGGACGTTCGTCCCGTTTTGTTCCAGGGAGTCCTGATTTTGGTGAATAGCCATGCAATGCCGTGAGGGTTGTGGTGCCTGCTGCATCGCCCCGTCCATCACTTCTGCGATGCCGCGAATGCCCAATGGCAAGCCGGCGGGTGAGCGCTGTCTGCACCTGACTGCGGCCAACCTTTGCGACCTGTTCGGCAAGCCTGAGCGGCCGGCGGTGTGCGGTGGTTTCAAGGCAGATGCCGAGGTGTGCGGCAGTGATCGTGACGAGGCAATCAGGATTCTTGGCTGGTGGGAGCAGATGACGGCGGCGTGACAGGCTGGATCTTCGACAACAAGGATAAACATGATGAGATCGTTCAAGCGTATTGCACTGCTGTGTGGTGTGGGTGTTCTGCTGTCGCCTGTGGCCTGGGCTGAAAACTGGCAAGTGGCCAAGGACGAGGACGGGATCAAGGTATCCCTCAGCGAAGTGGCCGGTTCCAAGTACAAGGCCTATCAGGGCGTTACTGTGATCAAGGCGCCGTTGGCCAAGGTGCAGGCGCTGCAGGAAGACGTGGCCGGTGCCTGTGCGTGGATTCACGAATGCAAGTCGCAGAAGCTGCTCAAACACGAGGGCGACCAAAGCTGGACCTACACCCAGTTCAATACGCCTTGGCCGGTGACCCCGCGTGATTCCGTGCTGCATATCACCACGGTGAAGGGGGCTGATGGCAGCCTGACCCGTAACCTGGTTGAAGAGCCGACCTATGTCCCGGAAGAGAAGGGCTTTGTGCGGGTGGCAAAGGTCCAGGGCTTCTGGAAGCTGGTGCCCAAGGGCGACAGCACCGAAGTGACTTACCAGGTGCACACTGAGCCGGGTGGCAGCGTGCCGGCGATGGTGGCCAACAAGTTCGTGGTCGATGCGCCGTTCAATACCCTGAAGGGGGCTGCGCGAGCGGGCTGAGAAAAACTGAGTTTTAACGCGGCGCGCGGTCTCTGTGGGAGCGGCCTTGCGTCGCGAATGGGGCGCGCAGCGGCGCCCGAATCTTAGGCTTACCGCAATATTGCGTGGGCTGCTTTGCAGTCCTTTCGCGACGCAAGGCTGCGCCCACAAAGGCCGAGCTGCGACCGGCAGGATTTACAATAAAAAAGGCTGCCCGAGGGCAGCCTTTTGCGTTCAGCGATCAACGCTTACTTGCGGTCTTTCAGGGCAACGATGTCGCGCTTCTGCTCGCCGGTGTACAGCTGGCGCGGACGGCCGATCTTGTACGGGCTGGAGAGCATTTCTTTCCAGTGCGAGATCCAGCCCACGGTACGTGCCAGGGCGAAGATCACGGTGAACATGCTGGTCGGAATGCCGATCGCCTTGAGGATGATCCCCGAGTAGAAGTCGACGTTCGGGTACAGCGAGCGCTCGATGAAGTAAGGATCGGTCAGGGCGATCTCTTCCAGGCGCATGGCCAGTTCCAGCTGCGGGTCGTTCTTGATGCCCAGCTCGCGCAGGACTTCGTCGCAGGTCTGCTTCATCACGGTGGCGCGCGGGTCGCGGTTCTTGTACACGCGGTGACCGAAGCCCATCAGCTTGAACGGGTCGTTCTTGTCCTTGGCCTTGGCGATGAATTTGTCGATGTTCGAAACATCGCCGATTTCATCCAGCATGGTCAGTACGGCTTCGTTCGCACCGCCGTGGGCCGGGCCCCACAGTGCAGCGATACCGGCGGCGATACAGGCGAACGGGTTGGCACCCGACGAGCCGGCCAGACGAACGGTGGAGGTGGAGGCGTTCTGCTCGTGGTCGGCGTGGAGGATGAAGATCCGGTCCATTGCCTTGGCCAGCACCGGGCTGATCGGTTTGATCTCGCACGGGGTGTTGAACATCATGTGCAGGAAGTTTTCCGCGTACGACAGGTCGTTGCGCGGGTACATCATCGGCTGGCCCATGGAGTACTTGTAAACCATCGCAGCCAGGGTCGGCATCTTGGCGACCAGGCGCACCGCGGAGATTTCGCGGTGTTGCGGGTTATTGATGTCCAGGGAGTCGTGATAGAACGCCGACAGGGCGCCGACCACGCCGCACATCACCGCCATCGGGTGAGCGTCGCGGCGGAAGCCGTTGAAGAAGGACTTCAGCTGCTCGTGAACCATGGTGTGGTTCTTGACGGTGCTGACGAACTGGGCCTTCTGCTCGGCATTCGGCAGTTCGCCGTTGAGCAGCAGGTAGCAGGTTTCGAGGTAGTCGGACTGTTCGGCGAGTTGCTCGATCGGGTAGCCGCGGTGCAGCAGGATACCTTTGTCGCCGTCAATATAGGTGATCTTCGACTCGCACGAGGCAGTCGCCATGAAACCTGGGTCGAAGGTGAAGTGACCAGTGGCCCCTAACCCGCGGACGTCGATTACATCAGGACCAACGGTGCCGGTTAAAATGGGCAGCTCGACGGGGGCAGCGCCCTCGATGACCAACTGCGCTTTTTTGTCAGCCATGTGGCCTCCTATTAATGCTTGAAATCATCAGACAGACCCCCCACGCAGGGCCCGCACCACTATAGAGGGATAAATTCAGATGTCAATTTGCCTAAAGGCTTGTTGAATCAGGCATTCAAGCCTGATTTTTCCCGAAATTCTCGCCCATTTACGCCTTTTGTTCATTAAAGGCAATGCGCTATTTGGGCTACCCCGTCACGTTGTCATAAGCAGCCTAACTGTCTATACTCGGCACCCGACCGCCAGGGGCTTGCAAGCCCGAACTGCTGGGGGTCGCCGTTCCCTGGGTGGTGGGTACCTGACCAGTACACTTACCAACAACTTTGCCCTGATTCGCTAGGGGCTCTTCAGTGTGAAAAAAGCCGTGAAAAGCCAACGACCTGTAAACCTAGACCTAAGGACCATCAAGCTCCCCGTCACTGCGTACACGTCCATCCTGCACCGTATCTCCGGCGTCATCCTGTTCATCGGCCTTGCCATCATGCTTTATGCACTGGGCAAGTCGCTGGGTTCCGAGGAAGGCTTCGGTGAGGTGAAGGCGTGTCTGACCAGCCCGCTGGCCAAGTTCGTGACCTGGGGTCTGCTGTCCGCCCTGCTTTATCACCTCGTGGCAGGTGTTCGTCACCTGATCATGGACATGGGTATCGGTGAGACGCTGGAAGGCGGCAAGCTGGGCTCGAAAATCGTGATCGTCATCTCCGTGGTGCTGATCGTTCTGGTGGGAGTTTGGGTATGGTAACCAATGTCACGAACCTGTCGCGTTCGGGCCTCTATGACTGGATGGCGCAGCGCGTTTCTGCGGTCGTTCTCGCGGCTTACTTCCTCTTCCTGATCGGCTACGTGGTCGCCCACCCAGGCATCGACTACACCCAGTGGCATGGTCTGTTCTCCAATAACGCGATGCGGATCTTCAGTCTGCTGGCCCTCGTTGCCCTGGGCGCTCACGCCTGGGTTGGCATGTGGACCATTGCAACCGACTACCTGACGCCTATGTCGTTCGGCAAGTCGGCAACTGCGATTCGTTTCCTGTTCCAGGCGGTATGCGGCGTTGCGATGTTCGCTTACTTCGTCTGGGGTGTGCAGATTCTCTGGGGTATCTGATCCATGGCTAGCATTCCAACCATTTCCTTCGACGCCATCATCATCGGTGGCGGCGGCGCCGGCATGCGCGCAGCGCTGCAACTGGCTCAAGGCGGCCACAAGACTGCCGTAGTCACCAAGGTCTTCCCGACCCGTTCGCACACCGTATCCGCCCAGGGCGGCATCACCTGCGCCATCGCTTCGGCCGACCCGAACGACGACTGGCGCTGGCACATGTACGATACCGTCAAGGGTTCCGACTACATCGGTGACCAGGACGCTATCGAATACATGTGTCAGGAAGGCCCGGCTGCGGTCTTCGAACTGGACCACATGGGTCTGCCGTTCTCGCGCACCGAAACCGGCCGCATCTATCAGCGTCCGTTCGGTGGTCAGTCCAAGGACTTCGGTAAAGGTGGCCAGGCCGCCCGTACCTGTGCCGCTTCGGACCGTACCGGTCACGCGCTGCTGCACACCCTGTACCAGGGCAACCTGAAAGCGGGCACCACGTTCCTCAACGAGTACTATGCAGTTGACCTGGTGAAGAACCAGGACGGCGCATTCGTGGGTGTGATCGCCATCTGCATCGAAACCGGCGAAACCCTGTACATCAAGTCCAAGGCCACCGTGCTGGCCACTGGCGGTGCGGGCCGTATCTACGCGTCCACCACCAACGCCCTGATCAATACCGGTGACGGTATCGGCATGGCCCTGCGTGCAGGCGTGCCGGTGCAGGACATCGAGATGTGGCAGTTCCACCCGACCGGTATCGCCGGCGCCGGTGTACTGGTCACCGAAGGTTGCCGCGGTGAAGGTGGCTACCTGATCAACGCCCATGGCGAGCGCTTCATGGAGCGTTACGCGCCGAACGCCAAAGACCTGGCCGGCCGCGACGTGGTTGCCCGTTCCATGGTCAAGGAAATCATCGCCGGCAATGGCGTGGGCCCGAACAAGGACCACGTACTGCTGAAGCTGGACCACCTGGGCGAGGAAGTGCTGCACAGCCGCCTGCCAGGTATCTGCGAACTGTCCAAGACCTTCGCCCACGTCGACCCTGTGGTCGCGCCGGTGCCGGTCGTGCCGACCTGCCACTACATGATGGGCGGCGTTGCCACCAACATTCATGGCCAGGCCATCACCATGGACGCCGACGGTCAGGATCACATCATCCCGGGCCTGTTCGCCGTAGGTGAAGTGGCGTGCGTATCGGTTCACGGTGCCAACCGCCTGGGCGGCAACTCGCTGCTCGACCTGGTGGTGTTCGGCCGTGCTGCCGGCCTGCACCTGGAGAAGGCGCTGAGCGAAGGCGTGGAATACCGCGACGCCAGCGACACCGACGTCGATGTTGCCCTGAACCGCCTGAACAAGCTCAACGAGCGTACCAGCGGTGAAGACGTTGCCAGCCTGAAGCGCGAGCTGCAGAGCTGCATGCAGAACTACTTCGGTGTATTCCGTACTGGCGAATACATGCAGAAGGGTATCGAGCAACTGGCCGGTCTGCGTGACCGTATCGCCAACGTCAAGATCAACGACAAGTCCCAGGCCTTCAACACCGCGCGTATCGAAGCGCTGGAGCTGCAGAACCTGCTGGAAGTTGCCGAAGCTACCGCCATCGCGGCGGAAGCCCGTAAAGAGTCCCGCGGCGCTCACGCCCGTGAAGACTTCGAAGACCGTGACGACGAAAACTGGCTGTGCCACACCCTGTACTACCCGGGTGAGAAGCGCGTTGCCAAGCGCGGCGTCAACTTTGCGCCGAAGACTGTTCCAGCCTTCGAACCAAAAGTCCGGACTTACTAAGGGTGGCTGCTATGTTGAAAGTCGAAGTTTATCGTTACAACCCGGACACCGACTCGGCGCCAAAAATGGAGTCGTTCGACGTCGATACCGGCGGCAAGGACCTGATGGTGCTGGATGTATTGGCACTGATCAAGGAAAAGGACGAGGGTTTCTCGTACCGTCGCTCCTGCCGTGAAGGCGTTTGCGGTTCCGACGGCATGAACATGAACGGCAAGAACGGCCTGGCCTGCATCACCCCGCTGTCGGCGGTGGTGAAGGGCGGCAAGCTGGTTCTGCGTCCTCTGCCAGGCCTGCCGGTCATTCGTGACCTGGTGGTCGATATGAGCATCTTCTACAAGCAGTACGAGAAGGTGAAGCCGTTCCTGCAGAACGACACCCCGGCCCCGGCCATCGAGCGCCTGCAGTCGCCGGAAGACCGTGACAAGCTGGACGGCCTGTACGAGTGCATCCTGTGCGCGTGCTGCTCGACTTCCTGCCCGTCGTTCTGGTGGAACCCGGACAAGTTCCTGGGCCCGGCAGCCTTGCTGCAAGCCTACCGCTTCCTTGCCGACAGCCGCGATACCAAGACTCAGGAGCGCCTGGCGTCCCCTGGATGACCCGTTCAGCGTATTCCGCTGCCGCGGGATCATGAACTGCGTAAACGTTTGCCCGAAAGGTCTGAACCCGACCAAGGCAATCGGTCACGTACGTAACATGCTGCTGCAAAGCGGCACCTGATACAAAGCGTTGTACCTGCAGTAAGCCGAGGTGCGGGTGGTGAGCCCGCACTGAGGTAAAACCCGAACAAGGGCCCACAAAGCCCGCGTTCATTACCTATGAAGATATGAGACCAGCAGGGGCTTTCCGGGCTGGTACCCGGAAAATCAGCAGGATCCAGGTGGCGTGGTTCAGTCGCTGTTTTCGGACTTTTCCAGGTTTGCTGTGGCTCTCGCCGATCAGTCCCCTAATCGAGGGTGACCAAGCATGCAAGAAAGCGTGATGCAGCGCATGTGGGATAGCGCCCACCTTTCAGGTGGTAACGCTGCATATGTGGAAGAGCTCTACGAGCTCTACCTGCACGACCCTAACGCTGTGCCAGAAGAGTGGCGCACTTACTTCCAGAAGTTGCCAGCCGACGGCAGCACCGCTACTGATGTATCGCACTCGACAATCCGCGACCATTTCGTACTGCTGGCAAAGAACCAGCGCCGCGCCCAACCGGTTTCCGCCGGGAGCGTGAGCAGTGAACACGAGAAGAAGCAGGTTGAAGTTCTGCGACTGATCCAGGCCTATCGTATGCGCGGCCATCAGGCTGCCAAGCTCGACCCGTTGGGGTTGTGGCAGCGCCCTGCGCCCGTAGACCTGTCGATCAATCACTACGGCTTGACCAATGCCGATCTTGATACGACCTTCCGTGCCGGCGACCTGTTCATCGGCAAAGAGGAGGCGAGCCTACGCGACATCTTCGATGCACTCCAGAAGACATATTGTCGCACCATTGGCGCCGAATTCACCCACATCGTCGATTCCGAGCAGCGCAGCTGGTTCCAGCAGCGCCTGGAAAGCGTGCGCGGCCGTCCGGAGTTTTCCGCTGACGTGCAGGCCCACCTGCTCGAGCGCGTGACCGCCGGTGAGGGCCTGGAAAAGTACCTGGGCACCAAGTACCCGGGCACCAAGCGTTTCGGCCTTGAAGGCGGCGAGAGCCTGATTCCGATGCTGGATGAAATGATCCAGCGTTCCGGCTCTTACGGCGCCAAGGAGGTCGTGATCGGCATGGCCCACCGTGGCCGCCTGAACGTGCTGGTGAACACCTTCGGCAAGAACCCGCGCGAGCTGTTCGACGAGTTCGAAGGCAAGAAGATGAACGAGCTGGGCTCCGGTGACGTGAAGTATCACCAGGGCTTCTCCTCGAACGTGATGACCCCGGGTGGCGAAGTGCACCTGGCCATGGCGTTCAACCCGTCCCACCTGGAAATCGTTTCGCCGGTGGTCGAGGGTTCGGTGCGCGCCCGTCAGGACCGCCGCAACGACACCGTTGGCGACAAGGTGCTGCCGATCTCGATCCACGGCGACGCTGCGTTCGCTGGCCAGGGCGTGGTCATGGAAACCTTCCAGATGTCGCAGACCCGCGGTTTCAAGACCGGCGGTACCGTGCACATCGTGATCAACAACCAGGTTGGTTTCACCATCAGCAACCCACTGGATGCGCGCTCCACCGAGTACGCGACCGACGTTGCCAAGATGATCCAGGCACCGATCCTGCACGTGAACGGCGATGACCCGGAAGCCGTGCTGTTCGTCACCCAGCTGGCCATCGACTACCGCATGCAGTTCAAGCGTGACGTGGTCATCGACCTGGTCTGCTACCGTCGCCGTGGCCACAACGAGGCTGACGAGCCGAACGGCACCCAGCCGCTGATGTACCAGCAAATCAGCAAGCAGCGCACTACCCGTGAGCTGTATGCCGAGCAGCTGATCCAGGCCGGTCGCATCGACGCCGAGCGCGCTCAGGCCAAGATCGACGAGTACCGCAACGCGCTGGACAATGGCCTGCACGTGGTGAAAAGCCTGGTCAAGGAGCCGAACCGCGAGCTGTTCGTCGACTGGCGTCCGTACCTGGGCCATGCCTGGACCGCGCGTCACGACACCCGTTTCGACCTCAAGACCCTGCAGGATCTGTCGGCCAAGCTGCTCGAGCTGCCGGAAGGTTTCGTGGTCCAGCGTCAGGTGTCGAAGATCTACGAAGACCGTCAGAAGATGCAGGCCGGTGGCTTGCCGATCAACTGGGGTTATGCAGAGACCATGGCTTACGCCACCCTGCAGTTCGAAGGTCACCCGATCCGCATGACCGGCCAGGACATCGGCCGTGGCACCTTCTCGCACCGTCACGCGGTGCTGCACAACCAGAAGGACGCCAGCACCTACATTCCGTTGCAGAACCTGTTCCCTGGCCAGCCACGTTTCGATCTGTACGATTCGTTCCTGTCCGAGGAGGCGGTACTGGCCTTCGAATACGGCTACTCCACCACCATGCCGAACGCGCTGGTGATCTGGGAAGCCCAGTTCGGCGACTTCGCCAACGGTGCGCAAGTGGTGATCGACCAGTTCATCACCAGTGGTGAGCACAAGTGGGGCCGCCTGTGTGGCCTGACCATGCTGCTGCCACACGGCTATGAAGGGCAGGGGCCGGAGCACTCCTCCGCGCGTCTGGAGCGTTACCTGCAGCTGTGCGCCGAGCACAACATCCAGGTCTGCGTACCGACGACGCCGGCACAGATTTACCACCTGCTGCGTCGCCAGGTCATTCGCCCGCTGCGCAAGCCGCTGGTCGTCCTGACGCCGAAGTCGCTGCTGCGCCACAAGCTGGCCATCTCGACCCTGGAAGACCTGGCAGAAGGCTCGTTCCAGACCGTGATCCCGGAAATCGACGCAATCGATCCGGCCAAGGTCGAGCGTCTGGTGCTGTGCAGCGGCAAGGTCTACTACGACCTGCTGGAAAAACGCCGTGCCGAAGGCCGCGAAGACATCGCCATCCTGCGTATCGAGCAGCTGTATCCGTTCCCTGAGGACGATCTGGTCGAAATCCTCGCCCCTTACACCAACCTCAAGCATGCGGTCTGGTGTCAGGAAGAGCCGATGAACCAGGGTGCCTGGTACAGCAGCCAGCACCACATGCGCCGTATCCTGGGCCGCCACAACAAGGCACTGGTCCTGGAATACGCAGGTCGCGACGCTTCTGCCGCGCCAGCCTGTGGTTACGCTTCGAAGCACGCCGAACAGCAGGAAAAACTGCTGCAAGACGCCTTCACTGTCTAACGCCTTCGCGCACCTGAAACCGAATTTAAGGAAACACAGATAATGGCTATCGAGATCAAAGCCCCAACCTTCCCGGAATCGGTTGCCGATGGCACCGTTGCCACCTGGCACAAGAAGCCGGGCGAAGCCGTCAAGCGTGACGAGCTGATCGTCGACATCGAGACTGACAAGGTTGTCCTGGAAGTACTGGCGACTGCCGATGGCGTGCTGGGCGACATCGTCAAGGGCGAGGGCGACACCGTCCTGTCCGACGAATTGCTGGGTTCGATCGTTGAAGGCGGTGCTGCCGCCGGCGCCTGCCGCGGCCGCCGCACCTGCAGCTGCTCCGGCCGCTGCCAGCGCTGACGCCGGCGAAGATGACCCGATCGCTGCCCCAGCTGCGCGCAAGCTGGCTGAAGAAAACGGCATCGACCTGGCTACCGTGGCAGGCACCGGTAAAGGCGGTCGCGTCACCAAGGAAGACGTGGTTGCTGCTGTTGCCAACAAGAAGTCGGCTCCTGCCGCTGCACCGGCTGCCAAGCCTGCCGCTGCTGCCGCTGCCCCGGTTGTCGTCGCCGCTGGCGACCGTACCGAGAAGCGCGTGCCGATGACCCGCCTGCGTGCCAAGATCGCCGAGCGTCTGGTCGAAGCCCAGTCGAACATGGCGATGCTGACCACCTTCAACGAAGTGGACATGACCGAAGTCATGGCCCTGCGTTCGAAGTACAAGGACCTGTTCGAGAAGACCCACAATGGCGTGCGCCTGGGCTTCATGTCGTTCTTCGTCAAGGCTGCTACCGAAGCGCTGAAACGCTTCCCGGCTGTCAACGCCTCGATCGACGGCAACGACATCGTCTACCACGGCTTCGCCGACGTCGGTGTTGCCGTGTCCAGCGACCGTGGCCTGGTGGTGCCGGTGCTGCGTAACGCCGAGTCGATGAGCCTGGCTGAAATCGAGAACGGCATCGCTACCTTCGGCAAGAAGGCCCGTGACGGCAAACTGTCCATCGAAGAGATGACCGGTGGTACCTTCACCATCACCAACGGTGGCACCTTCGGTTCGATGATGTCGACCCCGATCGTCAACCCGCCGCAGGCCGCCATTCTCGGCATGCACAACATCATCCAGCGCCCGATGGCCATCAATGGCCAGGTCGTGATTCGCCCGATGATGTACCTGGCGCTGTCGTACGATCACCGCCTGATCGACGGCAAGGAAGCGGTAACCTTCCTGGTCACTATCAAGAACCTGCTGGAAGATCCGTCCCGCCTGCTGCTGGACATCTAACCCTCTGGCTGCGTACCGTGCCAGGCCTGGCTTCGCGAGAAGCCATGCCGCGCGGTTCGCGGCTTGTAGCTTGTAGCTGATAAGGAATCTTTTATGACCCAGAAATTCGACGTAGTGGTAATCGGTGCAGGCCCAGGCGGCTATGTAGCTGCCATCAAGGCCGCACAACTTGGTCTGAAGACTGCCTGTATCGAGAAGTACACCGACGCCGAGGGCAAGCTGGCCCTGGGCGGCACCTGCCTGAACGTAGGTTGCATTCCTTCCAAGGCGCTGCTGGACAGCTCCTGGAAATACAAGGAAGCCAAAGAGAGCTTCAACGTCCACGGTATCTCCACTGGCGAAGTGAAGATGGACGTGGCCGCGATGGTTGGCCGCAAGGCGGGCATCGTCAAGAACCTGACCGGTGGCGTTGCCACCCTGTTCAAGGCCAACGGCGTCACTTCGATCCAAGGCCACGGCAAGCTGCTGGCCGGCAAGAAAGTCGAAGTCACCAAGGCTGACGGCACCACCGAAGTCATCGAAGCCGAGAACGTGATCCTGGCTTCCGGCTCGCGCCCGATCGACATTCCGCCGGCCCCGGTCGACCAGAACGTCATCGTCGACTCCACCGGCGCCCTGGAATTCCAGGCCGTACCGAAGCGCCTGGGCGTTATCGGTGCAGGCGTGATCGGCCTGGAGCTGGGCTCGGTATGGGCTCGCCTGGGTGCTGAAGTGACCGTCCTGGAAGCCCTGGACACCTTCCTGATGGCTGCCGACACCGCCGTGTCGAAAGAAGCTCAGAAGACCCTGACCAAGCAAGGCCTGGACATCAAGCTGGGCGCTCGCGTCACCGGCTCGAAAGTCAACGGCAATGAAGTCGAAGTGACCTACACCAACGCCGAAGGCGAGCAGAAGATCACCTTCGACAAGCTGATTGTTGCAGTCGGCCGTCGCCCGGTGACTACCGATCTGCTGGCTGCCGACAGCGGCGTGACCATCGACGAGCGTGGCTACATCTTCGTCGACGATTACTGCGCCACCAGCGTTCCTGGCGTGTACGCCATCGGTGACGTGGTACGCGGCATGATGCTGGCCCACAAGGCTTCCGAAGAGGGCATCATGGTCGTTGAGCGCATCAAGGGCCACAAGGCCCAGATGAACTACGACCTGATCCCATCGGTCATCTACACCCACCCGGAAATCGCGTGGGTCGGCAAGACCGAACAGGCCTTGAAGGCCGAGGGCGTTGAGGTTAACGTGGGCACCTTCCCGTTCGCGGCCAGCGGCCGTGCGATGGCTGCCAACGACACCGGTGGTTTCGTCAAGGTCATCGCCGATGCCAAGACCGACCGCGTTCTGGGTGTTCACGTGATTGGCCCATCGGCTGCCGAACTGGTGCAGCAGGGCGCAATCGCAATGGAATTCGGCACCAGTGCCGAGGATCTGGGCATGATGGTCTTCAGCCATCCAACCCTGTCCGAAGCGTTGCATGAAGCAGCGCTGGCGGTGAATGGCGGCGCCATTCACGTGGCCAACCGTAAGAAGCGTTAATTATAAGAAACCACGGCGGGCTGCCCGTCGTGAGTCTTGCGTGCATGACTCACCGCGGAAAGTCCGCCGGACCGGATCACACGGGAAACCCGGGGTCAACGGTCACAGGTGGTGCGGCGCCACTGATGGCGCAGCGCCGAAGCGCAGTACCTAACGAAGACGGTAAAAAGCATGAATCTTCACGAGTATCAGGGTAAGCAGCTGTTCGCTGAATACGGCCTGCCAGTTTCCAAGGGTTTCGCAGTCGACACCCCTGAGCAAGCTGCAGAAGCCTGCGACAAGATCGGCGGGAACGAGTGGGTTGTAAAAGCCCAGGTTCACGCGGGTGGTCGCGGTAAAGCGGGCGGCGTAAAGCTGGTTCGCAGCAAGGAAGACGCCAAGGCGTTCGCTGCACAGTGGTTGGGCAAGAATCTGGTTACCTACCAGACCGATGCCAACGGTCAACCCGTCTCCAAGATTCTGGTCGAATCCTGCACTGACATCGCCAAAGAGCTGTACCTGGGCGCTGTAGTCGATCGTTCGAGCCGCCGTATCGTGTTCATGGCTTCCACCGAAGGTGGCGTGGACATCGAGAAAGTCGCTCACGAAACGCCTGAGAAAATCCTCAAGGCCACCATCGACCCACTGGTCGGCGCTCAGCCGTTCCAGGGTCGCGAGCTGGCTTTCCAGCTGGGCCTGGAAGGCAAGCAAGTTCAACAGTTTGCCAAGATCTTCGTTGGCCTGGCCAAGCTGTTCAAGGATCATGACCTGGCGCTGCTGGAAGTGAACCCGCTGGTGATCAAGGCCGATGGCGACCTGCACTGCCTCGATGCCAAGATCAACATCGACGCCAACGCCATGTACCGTCAGCCGAAGCTGAAAACCTTCCACGACCCGTCGCAGGACGACGCCCGTGAAGCCCACGCTGCCAAGTTCGAACTGAACTACGTTGCCCTTGAAGGCAACATCGGCTGCATGGTCAACGGTGCCGGCCTGGCCATGGGTACCATGGACATCGTCAACCTGCACGGCGGCAAGCCGGCCAACTTCCTCGACGTTGGCGGTGGTGCTACCAAAGAGCGCGTTACCGAAGCGTTCAAGATCATTCTGTCCGACAGCAATGTCGCGGCCGTTCTGGTCAACATCTTCGGCGGCATCGTTCGCTGCGACATGATTGCCGAAGGCATCATTGGTGCAGTGAAAGAAGTCGGCGTTAAAGTTCCGGTCGTCGTTCGCCTCGAAGGCAACAACGCCGAACTGGGCGCTAAAGTACTGGCAGAAAGCGGTTTGAACATCATTGCGGCAACCAGCCTGACCGACGCTGCTCAACAAGTTGTCAAAGCTGCGGAGGGCAAGTAATGAGCGTCCTGATCAATAAAGATACCAAAGTCATCTGCCAGGGCTTCACCGGCTCGCAGGGTACTTTCCACTCCGAACAGGCCATTGCCTACGGCACCAAGATGGTCGGCGGCGTAACCCCAGGCAAGGGTGGCACCACCCACCTGGGCCTGCCGGTGTTCAACACCGTCAAGGAAGCCGTGGAAGCTACCGGCGCTGACGCTTCGGTCATCTACGTACCGGCTCCGTTCTGCAAAGACTCGATCCTGGAAGCTGCCTTTGGCGGCATCAAGCTGATCGTCTGCATCACCGAAGGCATTCCTACCCTGGACATGCTGGATGCCAAGGTCAAGTGCGACGAGCTGGGCGTGACCCTGATCGGCCCTAACTGCCCAGGTGTCATCACCCCGGGCGAGTGCAAGATCGGCATCATGCCAGGCCACATCCACTTGCCAGGCAAGGTCGGTATCGTTTCGCGTTCCGGCACCCTGACCTACGAAGCTGTGAAGCAGACCACCGACGCCGGCTTCGGCCAGTCGACCTGCGTCGGCATCGGCGGTGACCCGATCCCAGGCTCCAACTTCATCGACATCCTGAAGCTGTTCCAGGAAGACCCGAAGACCGAAGCGATCGTGATGATCGGTGAGATCGGCGGTTCGGCTGAAGAAGAAGCCGCGGCCTACATCAAGGCCCACGTCACCAAGCCTGTCGTTTCCTACATCGCCGGTGTTACCGCACCTGCGGGCAAGCGCATGGGCCACGCTGGCGCCATCATCTCCGGTGGCAAGGGTACTGCGGACGAGAAGTTCGCCGCCCTGCAGGACGCGGGTGTGAAAACCGTGCGTTCGCTGGCTGACATCGGCAAGGCCCTGGCCGAGCTGACTGGCTGGGAAGCCAAGAAGTAATACTGCTACACCCCCCACGCGCACAGAGGCCACCTTCGGGTGGCCTTTGTCGTATGTGGGGTTCGTAGGAGCGGGTTTACCCGCGAAGAGGCCGGTGCTGGCGATAGAGATTCTTCGACAGGTTTAATAGGAATTTTCACGCAGACGAATGTTTCAATCCGAGGATAATGCCTGCTGTCCTCGGTCGCGCAGACGACAAACATGTACGCACATCGGACAAGCAGCACTGTGCCAGTGCGTTTGACTGACAAAACAGTTACATTACGCGTTCACTCTGTGCCCGTACCCCAAAAGGGAACGACACGCTAAACGGGTCTGGCCTATCAAGCCGGGCAGCATTTCCCCTTACCCAAAGGGAAATCCCCTCTCGAATCCCGATTTCAGCAGTGTGGTACTACCTTAAATGAAAGTTCTCAAAGGCCAGGATATCCTGGCGCTTGGCTTTATGACGTTTGCGCTTTTCGTGGGTGCAGGCAATATCATCTTCCCGCCTATCGTCGGCCTGCAGTCTGGCCCGCATGTATGGATGGCTGCACTGGGCTTCCTGGTGACTGCCGTCGGCCTGCCGGTCATCACCGTGGTCGCCCTGGCCAAGGTCGGTGGCGGCATGGATGCCCTGAGCAGCCCGATCGGCAAGTTCTTCGGTGGCTTGCTGGCTGCTGTGTGCTACCTGTCGGTAGGCCCACTGTTCGCCACCCCGCGTACCGCGACCGTGTCGTTCGAAGTGGGCGTTGCACCGCTGACCGGTGAAAGCCCGCTGGCGCTGTTCATCTACAGCCTGGTGTACTTCATCGTCGTGCTGGCCGTGTCCATGTACCCTGGCAAGTTGCTCGACACCGTGGGCCGCTTCCTGGCACCGTTGAAGATCATTGCCCTGGCCGTACTGGGCATCGCTGCCTTCGCCTTGCCCGCCGGTACCATCGGTGACGCACAGCCTGCTTATGCCGCCGCTGCGTTCTCCAAGGGCTTCTCCGATGGCTACCTGACCATGGATACCCTGGGTGCCCTGGTGTTCGGTATCGTCATTGTCAATGCCATTCGCTCGCGCGGTGTCGAGTCGCCGAGGCTGATTACCCGCTACGCCATCATCGCCGGCCTGATCGCCGGTGTCGGGCTGGCCCTGGTTTACATCAGCCTGTTCCGCCTGGGTGCCACCAGCCACGACATCGCGGCGGACGCCACCAACGGTGCGGCGGTGCTGCATGCCTACGTACAGCACACCTTCGGCTCCCTGGGCAGCGGCTTCCTGGCCGTGCTGATCGCGCTGGCCTGCCTGGTGACCGCGGTTGGCCTGACCTGTGCCTGCGCCGAGTACTTCAGCCAGATCCTGCCGCTGTCGTACCGCGCGCTGGTGGTGATCCTCGCCGGCTTCTCGCTGCTGATTTCCAACCTTGGCCTGACCAAGCTGATCATGTTCTCGATCCCGGTGCTCACCGCCATCTATCCGCCGTGCATCGTGGTGGTTGGCCTGAGCTTCGTGAAAGACCTGTGGAACTCGCCAACGCGCATCCTGGCACCGGTGATGCTGGTATCGCTGTTGTTCGGCATGGTCGATGCGATCAAGGGCAGCAGCCTTGCCCACGTGTTGCCAGACTTCATGGCGCACCTGCCATTGAGTGATGCCGGCATGGCCTGGCTGGTACCTTCGGTGGTGACCCTGGTGGGTGCCGTGGCCTGCGACCGCATGCTCGGCAAGCCGCGCGAGGCGCTGGCCTGACCGGACAAGTCGAAGCCTGAGGGCGGCACCGGCCACAAGCCGAAGGGTGCCCGCCAAGGGTGAAAACAAGAGAGCCCCGTCTCCGAAAGGATGCGGGGCTTTTTGCTGTTTGCCTGTTTCGGCCGCTTCGCAGCAGGTAATGCATTTTTCAGTGTGCAGGTGTGCCTTTTGCCGCTTGCCAGCGTCGAAATCCGGTCCCTATCCTTTAGGCACATGGCCCTTTCGGTAACCCTGCATGAACTTCATCCAAAGCAACCTCAACAACCTGCTGGCCATCGCCTGGTTCGCCCTGTGCTGGGGTGGCTATACCCGCTATGCGATCTGGAAGGGGCGCGACACCGCGTGCCTGGCCAGTGTGCTGCACTTGTACCGCGAAGACTGGATGCGCCGCATGCTGCTGCGCGACAACCGCATCGCTGATGCCAGCGTGATCGGTAACCTGGAGCGCAACGCTTCGTTCTTTGCCTCCAGCACCCTGATCATTCTGGCTGGCATCCTCACCGTGCTCGGTGCCTCCGACCGGGCACTGTCGTTGCTGGCCGACCTGCCGCTGGTTCAGCAAACATCCCAGGGCATGTCGGAGATCAAGCTGCTGTGCCTGGCCATGGTATTTGTCTATGCCTTCTTCACGTTCAGCTGGTGCATGCGCCAATACAACTTTGCCGCCGTGCTGGTGGGGTCGGCGCCGATGATCGGCGAACGGCTGGTCAATGAGCTGGAGCGCAAGGCGTTCGCCTCCCGCGCGGCGCGGGTGCTGTCACTGGCCGCCAACCAGTTCAACTTCGGCCTGCGCTCGTATTACTTCGGCATGGCCATGCTGACCTGGTTCATCAGCCCTTGGCTATTCATGGTGGTGAGTGTGGGCGTGGTATTGATCCTGTACCGCCGTGAGTTCCATTCCGATGTACTGGAAGTGATGGTCTTCACGCCCACTGAAAGCGCCCCCACGGACGCGGGCAAGGAAAGCGCCGCTGGCAACGCTTGACCCGATCAGGGGGCGCCGCCGGGTTGTCTAGCGGCTGCCAACCTGCGCCTGCAGCCAGGCAACTGTCGCCGGCGAGGCCTGGCTGAGGGGGATCGAAGCCTGGTGCACGCTGCCATCCCAGCCTTCCATGGTGATCCACAATTCAGCGTTGGGTCGGGTCTTGGCCGGAACCGGGACGGAAGCGCCCATGCTGTAGGGTGAACCGAAGAAGATGCTCCCGGCCGCGCGCAGGCTGCGAGGCTTACCCACCCGCAGGTAGGTGGCCTTCACTTCGCCGATACAGTGGTTGCACAGCGCCGCACTGAAACTCTTGAAATACCCGGCCGGGCCTTCCTGGCGGGGCGCCGACGCACGGAATTCGGCCAGGCGCAGGCTCCATGGGCCCACTGCGACCACACCCGCCTCACGCTCACCCAGCCCGGCTTCACCTTTGAACAACGCCTGGTCGGCAAAATACCTGGGCATGAACCCCAAGGGGATGAGTATCAGCAGGATGTTCAGGTGAAAGCGCCATTTCAGCCACAGGCGGCGTGAGGCAGAAGGTGCGTCGGTGGTGGTGGCTCGGCTCATCGGGCGGTCTCCGGCAGGTGGGCGTCTTGCGCGGCGTTGGCCGTTGGTGCGCTGCGCGGCTTGCGTTTCAGTGCGGCTGCAGTGGCCTGTGCGGTGCGCTTGCTCCAGATCAACAGGCCGCTGAGCACCATCAAGGTCAGCACCAGGCCAAAAACGAACCAGATCATCTTGACCCACAGCCCGCCGAAGTCGCCTGTGTGCAACGGGCGCATGGATTCGGTGACGAACTCCAGCGACGTGCGATCATCCAGGGTGTGCGAGGTGGCGACCACGCCTGTGTACGGGTTGATGCTGGCGCTCTGGAACATCAGCGGGTACCAGCCGCGGCCACGGATGTTGAAGGTGTCATAGGCATTGCCGGGCAGGCGCACGAAGGATGCCTCGAAGCCGGGGATCTGCGCCTTCACCGTTTCGATGGCATGCTCCAGGCTGACCAGCCGGGGCGCTTCGCCAGCCTGCAGCAGCGGTACGTCCTCGCGGGCCACCACGGCGGGGACGTCGCGGCTTGAGATCGAGATGTGGTTGTCGGCCAGCAACGCCTGGATCAGGAACCAGGTGCCGGTGATCGCGATCACGGCAATGAACCAGATCGACCAGATACCGCTCAGGCGATGGAAGTCACCCCAGAAGATGCGCGCACCTTGGCGAAAGCGCAGGGTAGGTTTCAGAAAGCCTTTCCAGAAGCGCTTGTAGACGACCAGGCCGGTGACCAGCGAGGCAAGCATCGGCAAGCCCAGCAGCGAGACCAGGTACCACCCCCACGGGTAGCCGTTGCCGAAAGGTACCAGCCACCAGCCATGCAAGGCGCGAGTGAACTGGCGGAAGTCGAAGGAAGGGCTGATGCCCTGGATCTTGCCTGTATAGGGGTTCACGTAGAGGTTCTGGGTGGTGTTGTCCGGTTGCACCACCTGCACCTGCAGCGCGAAGTGCGACTCGTCCGGGCGCATGATGTATTGCACATCCAGATCGGGGCGGGCTTCACGCAGGGCCTTGAGCACCTGGTCGTAAGTCAGCAGTGGCGCATCATCGCTCGGCTTCGCCGCGCGTATCTCCGGTTTGGCCAGCCACACCAGCTCTTGGCTGACCACTGCCAGGGTGCCGGTGAAGCAGACGATCAGCACGAAGAACCAGATGGGCAGGGCCAGCCAGCTGTGAACCAGGAACCAGAGTTTCGAGCGTGACTTTTTGGACATAGGGGCCGGTGCCTTGTGGTTTGGGGGGCTTGCGCGTCGATCCCTCGCGGTATGAGGAAAATCCCGCCGGTACCCTTATGACGCGCGAGGGCAGGCAAACCGGAAAACCGTCTGTCATGGCGAACCCCAGGCCCCCGCTGAGCCTGCCTTTGCCGGTGGCCGTGACGGGTTAATTTTCCCGGTGTTCCATCCGTTTCGTAGGGATAGCCGAGTTGTTACTCGAAACCCATGTGCACGGATGAAACCCGATGAATGTTGAGAAGTCCCTGAAGCTCGCCCGCCGTTTCATTGAGCTGCCGGTGGAAAAGCGGCGGCTGTTTCTCGAAACCCTGGCCAGCGAGGGTATCGACTTTTCACAATTCCCGATCCCTGCGGACGTCGCCGTCGACGATCGCCATGCACTGTCCTATGCCCAGCAGCGCATGTGGTTTCTGTGGCAACTGGACCCACACGGTGCCGCCTACAACCTGCCCAGTGCGGTGGTGCTGAAAGGGGCGCTGGACACCTCGGCGGTACAGCGCGCTTTTGAGCAGGTACTGCAGCGTCACCAGGCCCTGCGTACTGTGTTCCAGACCCAGGGTGACGACGTGGTGCAAGTGGTGCAGCCAGCGGCCATCGTCATTGAAGAACACGACCTTCAGGCGCTGGCCGCCGAAGCCCGCGACGCCGCCGTCGCGCAGGCGGTGCGGGACGAAGCCGGTTTGCCCTTCGACCTCCAGCAGGGCCCGCTGTTTCGCGTACGCTTGTTGAAGCTGGCGGCACAGGAGCATGTGCTGCTGTTGACCCTGCACCATATCGTCGCCGACGGCTGGTCGATGAACGTGCTCATCCAGGAATTCGTCCACGGCTACGACGCCTTGGTTCGCGGGCAGGTGCCGGTGCTGCCTGAGTTGCCGATCCAGTACAGTGACTATGCGCTGTGGCAGCGGCGTTGGCTGGAGGCCGGGGAGCAGGCGCGACAGCTGGCTTACTGGCAGGCCAAGCTGGGCGACCAGCACCCGGTATTGCAGTTGCCTGCCGACTACCCGCGCCCGCTGCATGCCAGCCGCCAGGGCCAGCGCCTGCCCATCGCGGTGCCACAGGGCCTGAGCGAGCGCCTGGCGGGCCTGGCGCGTCAGCAAGGGGTCACCTTGTTCAGTGTGCTGTTGGCCGGTTTCAAGCTGCTTTTGCAACATTACAGTGGCCTGCAGGACATCCGTGTCGGGGTGCCGGTCGCCAACCGCAATCGCGAAGAAGTCGAGGGGCTGATTGGCGTATTCGTCAACACCCAGGTGTTGCGCACCGAGCTCGACCCGCAGATGTCCGTCGCCCAATTGCTGGCCGATATCCGCGAAACCACCCGCGCGGCCCAGAGCCACCAGGATTTGCCGTTCGAGCGTTTGGTCGAAGGCCTGCAAGTCGAGCGCAGCCTCAGCCATACGCCGTTGTTCCAGGTGTTGCACAACCATCAGGCGAACGTCGCCGACATCGGCGCCTTGCGCAGCGAATCAGGCCTTGAGCTGCACGTGCTGGAGCGCCACGAGCGCAGTGTCCAGTTCGAGCTCACCCTCGATACCGTGGAGCGCGACGGCCAGGTGCAGGCAGCCTTCACCTATGCCCGCGAATTGTTCGCCCCGGCCACCATCGAACGTATGGCGAGCCATTGGCTGAACCTGTTGCAGGCCATGGCCGCCGACCCGCTGGCGGCCATCGGCGATTTGCCGCTGCTGGGTGCCGGCGAGCGGCAGCGGCTGCTGCAGGCCAGCCAACCGGCCGCCAGCGAGTTCGCCGTCGACAACATACTTGCGCTGTTCGCCGCGCAGGTGGCGCAGCAGCCGCAGGCCCCGGCACTGGTGTTCGGCGACCGGCAACTGAGCTATGCCGAACTCGATGCCGATGCCAACCGGCTGGCACACCAACTGATCGAGTGGGGCGTCGGGCCTGAAGTACGGGTGGGTATTGCAGTCGAACGGTCGGTGGAGATGATCGTTGGCCTGCTGGCCATCCTCAAGGCCGGCGGTGCCTATGTGCCGTTCGACCCCGAATACCCGCAAGAGCGGCTTGCCTACATGCTCGACGACAGCGGTGTTCAACTGCTGCTGACCCAGCAGGCGCTGCTGCCCCGTCTACCGCAGGACACACAAGTGCGCTACCTGGTGCTCGACCAGGCAGCAGAGGAACTGGCGCGCTTCAGTACGACGGCTCCGCCTGCACAGCTGAATGCCGATAACCTGGCCTATGTCATCTATACCTCGGGCTCTACCGGGCGTTCGAAGGGTGTCACCATCAGCCATGGCGCCCTGGCCAACTACGTGCAGGCGGCCTTGCAGCGCCTGGCGCTGGGCCGGGTCGCGAGCATGGCGGTGGTTTCCACGCTGGCGGCCGACCTTGGCCATACCACCCTGTTCGGCGCACTGTGCAGCGGCAGCTGCCTGCATGTGATTGCCCTGGACATCAGCCTGGACGCCGAGCGTTTCGCCGCCTACATGCACGCACACGCCGTGGACGTGCTGAAAATTGTCCCTTCCCACCTGCAGGCTTTGCTCGATGGCCCGCACCCGGCCCGGGCACTGCCGCAGCGTGCGCTGGTGCTGGGCGGCGAGGCTTGCCCCGCCGGGCTGATGGCACAACTGGCGCAGCTGGCCCCGCACTGCACGCTGTTCAACCATTACGGCCCAACCGAAACCACCGTGGGCGCGCTCGCTGATGCGGTCGAGGCGCCACCGGCGACGGGACGTGCGCCGCTTGGGCGGCCGTTGGCCAACATGCAGGCTTATGTGCTGGACGCTTCGCTGCAACCGCTGAGCACCGGCTGCCAGGGCGAGTTGTATCTTGCCGGCGCAGGGGTGGCGCGAGGCTATCACCGCCGCGCGGCGATGACCGCCGAACGCTTCGTGCCCAACCCGTTCGGGGCCGCCGGTAGCCGCGTGTACCGAACCGGCGATCTGGCGCGGCAGTTGGCGAACGGCCAGGTCGATTACCTGGGGCGGGTCGACCATCAGGTGAAGATTCGCGGTTACCGCATCGAACTGGGTGAAATCACCGACACCCTCAAGCGCCAGCCCCGTGTGCACGACGCCGTGGCCGTTATCCACGGCACCGGCAGCGCGGCCCGTATCGTCGCCTACGTGGTGCCCGACAGCCAGGCCGACGCCCCGCAGGTGCTTGCCGACGTACAAGCGGCGCTGGCCAGGCAGTTGCCGGACTACATGCTGCCGAGCCGCTTCATGGCATTGCCCGGCATGCCACTGACACTCAACGGCAAGCTCGATTTACGTGCCTTGCCTGTGCCTGACGAAGGCCCGGCACAGGCCTACCGTGCCCCGCAGACCACCTTGCAGAAGCAGCTGGCGCTGATCTGGCAGGACGTGCTGAACGTTGCCCAGGTAGGGCTTGACGACAACTTCTTTGCCCTGGGTGGGCATTCCCTGCTGGCGACGCAGATCATCGCCCGGGTCCGGCGCATCCTGGGGCGTGACGTACCGTTGCGCAGCCTTTTCGAAAGCAACTCGCTACAGGGCTTTGCCGAACAGGTAATGGGCGCTGGCGCGCAGCACGTCGAGCCGATCGCCGCGGTGCCGCGTGACCAGCCCCTGGTCGCGTCGCACGCCCAGCAGCGGCAATGGCTGTTCTGGCAGATGCAGCCGCACAGCACCGCCTACCACACACCTATGGTCGTGCGCCTGCGTGGCGAACTGGATCGTGCCGCATTGACCCAGGCCTTCGTGATCCTCTGCGAACGCCATGAAGCCTTCCGCACGACGTTCGTCGAGCGCGATGGCGTGTTGCTGCAGCGCATTCAGCCTGCGGGTGAATTACCGCTGACCTGGGGCCGACTGCTGGCAACGGCCGAGCTGGCACAGATACAGGCTCAGGTACTGGCCGAGACCCAGCGGCTGTTCGACCTGGGCACCGGTCCGTTGTGGCGCGCCAAGGTGCTGCAGTTGGGCGAGCAGGACCAGCTGCTGGTGGTCACCTTGCACCACATCATTTCCGATGGTGGTTCGATGAGCGTGATGGTGCGTGAGTTCGTTGCCCTGTACCAGGCCTTGCACCGGGGCGAGGCGCCGGCATTGGCCAAGCTGCCGATCCAGTACGCCGATTACGCTTCCTGGCACAAGCACTGGCTCGACCAGGGCGAGCTCCAGCGCCAGCTGGACTACTGGCGCGGGCAGCTGGGAAGCGAGCAGCCCATCCTGGAACTGCCAATCGACCACCCGCGTAGCGCGCTGAAAGACCACCGCCTGGGGCGGGTCGCGTTCGCCCTGGACAGCGAACTGGCGCAGCGCTTGCGGCAGTTGGCGCGTGAGCATGAGCTGACCCTGTTCCAGCTGTTCCTCGGGGCTTTTGCCCTGTTGTTGCAACGCTACTGCGAACAGCCCGATGTACGCATCGGCATACCGGTGAGCAACCGTAGCCGGCAAGAGCTGGAAAACGTCCTGGGCTTTTTCGTCAATACCCTGGTCATGCGCGTCGAAGTCGACCCGGCCATGAGCGGCGCGGCGCTGCTCAGCCAGGTCAAGGCCACGGCGCTGGCCGGCCAGGCGCATCAGGACCTGCCGTTCGACCGCCTGGTCGAAGCCTTGAACCCGCAACGCTCGCTGGACCGCAACCCGCTGTTCCAGGTGATGTACAACCACCTCAGCATTGCCGGCCAGCAGGTTGGCAGCTCCAGCCTGGCAGGTTTGCATGCCGAGGAAATGACCCTGCAGGGTGGCACCGCGCAATTCGACCTGACCCTGGAAACGCTGGAGACCGACGCGGCGATCAACGTGTCGTTCCTCTACGCTGCCGAGCTGTTCGAAGCCGCTACCCTGCAACGCATGGCTGAGCACTGGTGCAACTTGCTGCGCGGCCTTGCTGCCGACCCAGCCCAGGCTGTCGGCGAGCTGCCGTTGTTGGCGCCCCAGGAGCAGGCGGCACTGTTGCAGGGCTGGCAACAGGCGGGGCTCGCGGCCGCGCCGGCGGCGGTCCACCAGCTGATTGCCGAACAGGCCCAGCGCCAACCGCAAGCGGTAGCGTTGCTGGTCGGCGACCAGCAACTGAGCTACGGCCAGCTCGAGGCCCGGGCCAACCAGCTGGCACACCGCCTGCGGGCGCTGGGTGTCGGCCCCGACGTGCTGGTGGGCATCGCCCTGGAGCGTTCGCTCGACATGGTTGTCGGTTTGCTGGGCATTCTCAAGGCCGGGGGCGCGTTCCTGCCGCTGGACCCCCAGTACCCGGCAGAGCGCCTGGCCTACATGATGCAGGACAGCGGCATCGACCTGTTGCTCAGTCACAGCCGGGTGCTGCCGGGCCTGGACGTGCAGGCCGGCATGCGTACGCTGCTGCTCGACCAACGGGTTGAGCAGCCGGGCGCCGACCATGCACCCACCGTGGCATTGAACCCACAGAACCTGGCCTACGTGATCTACACCTCGGGTTCTACCGGCCAGCCCAAAGGCGTTGCGGTCGCACACGGGCCGCTGGCCATGCACTGCCTGGCCACTGGCCAATGGTACGAAATGACCCCGGCGGACCGTGAGCTGCATTTCCTGTCGTTTGCCTTCGACGGTGCTCATGAACGCTGGCTGACCTCGCTGGTCATGGGTGGCAGCCTGCTGCTGCGCGACGATGAGCTGTGGAGCCCCGAGCGCACCTACGAGGAGATACGCCGGCATGGGGTGACCATGGCCGGATTCCCGCCGGCCTACCTGCAACAGCTGGCCGAGCATGCGGCGCATGCCGGTAACCCTCCACCGGTTCGTCTTTACAGCTTTGGCGGCGATGCCATGCCGCGGGCGACTTACGAGCGGGTGCAGCAAAGCCTGCAACCCCAGGTGATGATCAATGGGTATGGCCCCACCGAGACCGTGGTCACGCCGATGGTCTGGCGTACCCGCGCCGGGGATCATTGCGACAGCGCCTATGCACCGATCGGCCAGCCTGTCGGCGAGCGCAGTGCGTGTGTGCTGGACGCCGCCCTGGGTCTGCTGCCAGCAGGCGTGGCCGGGCAGCTGTACCTGGGCGGTGCCGGCCTGGCCCGCGGCTACCTGGGGCGCCCGGGGCTGACGGCCGAGCGCTTCGTGCCCGACCCGTTTGGCACCGAGGGTGCGCGCCTGTACCGCACCGGTGACCAGGTTCGCCTGCGCGCCGACGGGCAGTTCGATTACCTGGGGCGGATCGATAACCAGGTAAAAATCCGCGGCTTCCGTGTCGAACTGGGCGAAATCGAGGCGTGCCTGCTGGCCTGCGCCGAGGTGCGCGAGGCCGTGGTGGTAGCCGTCGACGGCCCAAGCGGCAAGCAGCTGGCGGCTTACCTGGTGCTGGCCGATAGCATTGCCGCACACGGGCCGGCCGAGCAGCGCGAGCAGCTGAAGGCGGCGCTGCGCCAGAGCCTGCCGGACTACATGCTGCCGACCCACTGGCTGGTGCTTGAGCAACTGCCGTTGCTGCCCAACGGCAAGCTCGACCGCAAAGCACTGCCGGCACCCGACTTCAGCGCCCTGCAGCAGGCCTACGTGGCGCCACGCAATGCCCTGGAGCAGCGTCTTGCCGCGTTGTGGCAGCGCGTGCTGAAGCTGCCGCAGGTGGGCGTGAGTGACAACTTCTTCGAGCTCGGGGGCGACTCGATCATCTCGATCCAGCTGGTCAGTCGGGCGCGGCAGGACGGCCTGCTGTTCAGTGCCCGTGATCTGTTCGAGCATCAGACCGTGGCCGCACTGGCCAGCGTTGCCCAGGTCGGCGCATGCGAGGTGCAAGCCGACCAGGGGCCGCTCAGTGGTGAGCAACTGCTGCTACCGGTGCACCAGCTGTTCTTTGCCCAGGAGATTCCGGCACGTCACCACTGGAACCAGTCGATCCTGCTTGAACCACGGCAGCCTTTGAACGCTGCTGACCTGGACCAGGCCCTGCACGCCCTGGTCGAGCACCATGATGCCTTGCGCCTGAGCTTTGCGCCCGCCGATGACAGCTGGAAGGCGCGCTACCGCAGCCCTGCCCAGTGCGCCCAGGCGGCGCTGCTATGGCAGGCCGCGGTGGCCGACGAAGGTACGTTGCAAAGCTTGGTAGAGCAGGCGCAGCGCAGCCTTGACCTGGAAAACGGGCCATTGCTGCGTGCCTTGCTGGCAACGCTGGCGGACGGCAGCCAGCGCTTGCTGTTGGTCGTTCATCACCTGGTGGTGGATGGGGTGTCATGGCGCATCCTGCTGGAGGACCTGCAACAGGCCTACGCTGCCCTGCTTGCGGGTAACCAGCCGAACCTGCCCGCCAAGAGCCATTCCATGCAGGCATGGGCCAAGCGCTTGCAGGGGCATGCAGCGCACATGCAGGGCCAGCTTGGCTACTGGTGCGAGCAGTTGCAGGGGCGCGCCGCACTGCCGCGTCGGCAGGTCAGCGACCTGGCCGCAGCCAATCAGCAGTGCCACGCCCACACGGTTTACAGCCGCCTGGACCGGGCATGGACCGAGCGGCTGCTGCGCGAGGCGCCGGCCGCCTACCGCACACGGGTCAACGACCTGCTGCTGGCAGCCTTGGTGCGGGTGATTGCAGGCTGGACCGGGCGCGACGAAGTGTCGGTGCTGCTGGAAGGTCATGGCCGTGAAGCGCTGTTCGACGACCTGGACCTCAGCCGCACGCTCGGCTGGTTCACCACGGTGTTCCCGCTGAAGCTGGCGGTGCCCAGCGAGCGTTCCCACACCTTGAAGCAGGTCAAGCAGCACCTGCACAGCATTCCCGACAACGGCATCGGTTTCGGGGTGCTGGGCCAATGGGGCAGCGCCGAGGCGCGTCAGCAACTGGGCCATGCACCGCTGCCGGAAATCACCTTCAACTACCTGGGCCAGTTCGATGGCAGCTTCGATCAGGCCGAAGCGCTGTTCGTGCCGGCCAAGGAAGACAAGGGCGCCGATCACGACGCGCAGGCGCCGCTGGGCAACCTGTTGAGCCTCAATGGCCAGGTGTACGGCGGTGAGCTGAGCCTGGGCTGGACGTTCAGTCGCGAACTGTTCGATAGCGCCACCCTTGAGCGCCTGGCCGCAGATTACACCCGCGAGTTGCAGGCGTTGATCGAGCACTGCTGCACACCGGGGGTGTGCGGTGTAACGCCGTCCGACTTCCCGCTGGCGCGCCTGTCGCAGACCCAGCTGGACCAACTGCCAGTGCCCGCGGCCGAGATCGCCGACCTCTATCCGCTGGCGCCGATGCAGCAGGGCATGCTGTTCCACGCCTTGTACGAGCAGCAGGCGGGGGATTACGTGAACCAGATGCGCGTCGATGTCGACGGCCTGGATGTCGAGCGTTTCCGCCGTGCCTGGGAGGCTGTACTGCAGCGCCACGATATCTTGCGCACGCAGTTCCACTGGGAACACGAGCAGGCCCTGCAGGTGGTACGCAAACACGTTGAACTGCCGTTCGTGGTGCACGACTGGCAGGGGCGCGAAGGCCTTGAGGCTGCCCTTGAGCAACTGGCACTCGACCAGCGCCAGCAGGGCTTCGACCTCAGCCAGGCGCCGTTGCTGCGCCTGGCGCTGGTGCGCACCGGTCCGGCCCGACAGCACTTGCTCTATACCAGCCATCACATCCTCATGGATGGCTGGAGCAACTCCCAGCTGTTGGGCGAAGTGCTGCACCAGTACGCCCTGCTGGGCGACGGTCAGCCCTCGGCATTGCCACCGGTCACCAGCCGCTACAGCGATTACATCGGCTGGCTGGGCCGGCAGGACGCCGCTGCCGGTGAAGCGTTCTGGAAAGACTGTCTGCGCGACCTGCAAGGGCCCACCCGCCTGGCGCAGGCCATTGCCTACGAGGCCCAGGCCGAAGCCGGGCAGGGCTACGCCGAGCATGTGCAGGTGATCGATGCCGCCACCACCGGGCAGCTGGTGGCACTGGCGCGCCAACACAAGGTCACCCTCAACACCTTGCTGCAGGGTGCCTGGCTGTTGCTGCTGCAACGCTATACCGGGCAGGACAGCGTCACGTTCGGGGCCACGGTTGCCGGGCGCCCGGCGGCGCTCAAGGGCATCGAGCAGCAGGTGGGCCTGTTCATCAACACCTTGCCGGTCACTGCCAGCCCGGCCCCGCAGCTGCCGTTCGCGCAATTCCTGCAGCAGTTGCAGGCGCAGAACGTGGCCATGCGCGAGTTCGAACACACCCCGCTGTTCGACATCCAGCGCTGGAGCGGGCAGGGCGGCGAGGCCCTGTTCGACAACATCCTGGTCTTCGAGAACTACCCGGTTTCTGAAGCGCTGCAGCAGGGTGCCCCGGCAGGCTTGAGCTTCGGCGAGGTCTACAGCCGCGAACAGACGCATTACCCGCTGACCTTGTCGATCAGCCAAGGGCAGACCTTGCAGTTGCACTACAGCCATGCGCTGGAGCATCTGCAGCGCCCGGCGCTGGCTGCGCTGGCGGACAACTTCCAGCATGTGCTGCAGCAGTGCCTGAGCTTGCCGCTGGACAGCTGCCTGGGCGCGTTCTGCCTGGTAGCCCCTGCCACTCGCGAAGGGCTGTTGCAGCACGTCAACCAGACGGCTGCCGATTACCCGCTGCAGCACAGTTATGCCGAGCTGTTCGAAGCGCAGGTGGCCCGTACCCCGCAGGCGGTCGTTGCGCGCTGCGGCGACCGGCAGTACAGCTACAGCGAGCTCAACCGCTGTGCCAACCGTGTGGCCCATGGGCTGATTGCGCTGGGGGTCGGGCCTGACCAGCCAGTGGCATTGCTGGCGCAGCGCAGCCTTGAGCTGCTGGGCATGATGGTGGGCACCTTCAAGGCCGCCGCCGGCTACCTGCCACTGGACCCTGGCCTGCCACAACAACGCCTGAGCCATATCGTCGCCTTGAGCCGCACCCCGGTGTTGCTCTGCACCGAGGCGTGCCAGGCGCAGGCCGAGGCTTTGCTGGACGCACTGGACGAAGCACGGCGGCCGCAGCTGCTGGTGCTGGAAGCACTCGACCGGCCTGGCAGCGCCGAGCACGATCCGCAGCGCTACAGTGGCCCGCAGCACCTGGCGTACGTGATCTACACCTCGGGCTCGACTGGGCAGCCCAAAGGGGTGATGGTCGAGCAGGCGGGCATGCTCAACAACCAACTGAGCAAGGTGCCTTACCTGGGCTTGGGGCCGGACGACGTGATCGCCCAGACCGCGTCGCAGAGCTTCGACATTTCGGTGTGGCAGTTCCTTGCAGCGCCACTCTTTGGCGGCTGTGTGCAGATTGTGCCAAACGAACTGGCCCATGACCCTGAAGCCTTGCTGCAGCAGGTGCGCGAGCAGCGCATCAGTGTGCTCGAGAGTGTGCCGTCGTTGATCCAGGGTATGTTCCAGGCCCCGGCCATTGCGGTGCCGTCGCTGCGCTGGATGCTGCCCACTGGCGAAGCGCTGGCGCCGGAGCTCGCTCGTCAATGGTTGCAGCGCTATCCCGATGTCGGGCTGGTCAATGCCTATGGGCCGGCCGAATGTTCCGATGACGTGGCGTTCTTCCGCGTCGACCTGGCGAGCACGCAAGGCGTGTACCTGCCCATTGGCAGCCCGACCGACAACAACCGCCTGTATGTGCTGGACGCCGCGCTGGAGCTGGCGCCGCTGGGCGTCACCGGAGAGCTGTGCGTGGCAGGAACCGGCGTGGGCCGTGGCTATGTCGGCGACCCACTGCGTACTGCCCAGGCCTTTATTCCGCACCCTTGCGGGGCGCCCGGCGAGCGCCTGTACCGCACTGGCGACCTGGCCCGGCGCCGTGCCGACGGCGTGCTGGAATACGTCGGCCGGGTCGATCACCAGGTCAAGATCCGCGGTTTCCGTATCGAGCTGGGCGAAATCGAAGCCGCGTTGCTCGACAGCGATCAGGTACGCGAGGCGGTGGTGATGGCCCAGCCCGGCGCCAACGGGCCGCAGTTGGTGGCCTATTGTGTGGCGGATGACGCTGTGGCTGCCGACGCGCTCAAGCAACAGCTCAAAGCCAGCCTGAAAGCCCGTCTGCCCGACTACATGGTACCCGTGCACTGGGTGCTGATGGCGCGCCTGCCGTTGACGCCGAACGGCAAGGTAGACCGCAAGGCGCTGCCGCTGCCGGACATGAGTCAGGCACGCCAGGACTATGTTGCCCCGCGCAGTGAACTGGAGCAGCAGCTGGCCGCGATCTGGCAGGACGTGCTCAAGCTTGAGCAGGTGGGGCTGGACGACAACTTCTTCGAACTGGGTGGCGATTCGATCGTTTCCATCCAGGTGGTCGGGCGCGCCCGCCAGGCCGGCATCGCCTTCAGCCCCAAGGATGTTTTCGAGCAGCAGACGGTGCAGGGCCTGGCGCGTGTCGCTCGGCGGGGGGCCGCTCAGCAGCAGATCGACCAGGGCCCGGTCAGCGGTGAGCTGCACCTGCTGCCGGCCCAGGCCGAATTCTTCGCGCTGGCTATTCCCGAGCGCCATCACTGGAACCAGTCGGTGCTGCTGGACGCCCTGCAGCCGCTGGATGCCGACCGGCTGGAACACGCCCTGCACCAGTTGGTGGTGCACCATGACGGCTTGCGCCTGAAGTTCGACGAAAGCGAACAGGGCTGGCGCGCCAGTTTCGGCGAAGCGCACGTGCGCCACGCGCTGTTGTGGCAGCGTGACTGTGCCGATGCGCAGGCGCTAGAGGCACTGTGCGACCAGGCCCAGGCCAGCCTGTGCCTGGGCAGCGGCGACCTGGTGCGTGCGGTGCTGGTAACGCAACCGGGCGAGTGCCAGCGCTTGTTGCTGGTGATCCATCACCTGTTGGTCGACGGGGTGTCCTGGCGAATCCTGCTGGAAGACTTGCAGCGTGCCTATCGTCAATGCGTGGCGGGCCAAACGGTGGTGCTGCCGGCCAAGACCAGTTCGCTCAGGGACTGGGCCGGGCAGTTGCAAGCCTATGCTGGCAGCGCAGGGCTTGGCAGCGAGCTGGCGTACTGGCAGGCGCAGTTGCAGCACGACCACGCCGAGCTGCCCTGCGACCACCCAGGTGCCGGGCAACAACGCCGACGTGCGCGCACGGTCAGCACGCAACTTGACCGCGAAGTGACCCGGCAGCTTCTGCAAGAGGCTCCGGCCACCTATCGTACTCAGGTCAACGACTTGCTGCTGACTGCGCTGGCGCGCGTGGTGGGTCGCTGGAGCGGCCAGGCCGCGACGCTGATTCAGCTGGAAGGGCATGGCCGCGAAGAACTGTCCGCCGACCTTGACCTCAGCCGAACCGTCGGCTGGTTCACCAGCCTGTACCCGGTGTGCTTGCGCGTCGAGGGCGAGCTGGGCGCGTCGATCAAGCAGGTCAAGGAGCAGTTGCGCGCCATCCCCAACAAAGGCCTGGGTTACGGTGTACTGCGTTACCTTGGCAGTGACGAGCAGCGTCAGGCCCTGCAAGGCCTGGCAACACCACGCATCACTTTCAACTACCTGGGGCAGTTCGACGCCAGCTTCGATGGCGCCGGTGATGCCTTGCTGCAACCTTCACGGCTGGGCGTCGGCGCCGAGCAGAGCGCTGACGCGCCGCTGGAAAACTGGCTCAGCCTCAATGGCCAGGTCTATGGCGGCGAGCTGCGCATGGGCTGGACGTTCAGCCTCGACCTGTTTGACGAACAGACCGTGCAACGCCTGGCGGACGATTACGGGCGCGAGCTGCGCAGCCTGGTCGAGCATTGCCTGCAGGCCAACGAGGCCGGTGAACAGGGCATGACACCTTCGGACTTCCCGCTGGCGGGCCTGAGCCAGGCCCAGCTCGATGCGTTGCCGGTACCGGCGGCGCAAGTCGAAGACATCTACGCGCTGTCGCCGATGCAGCAAGGCATGCTGTTCCACTCGCTGTACGAGCAGGGCAGCGGTGACTACATCAACCAGATGCGTGCCGATGTGCAGGGGCTGGATGCCGAACGGCTGCGGGCCGCCTGGCAGGCAGTCTACGACCGTCACGAGGTGCTGCGCGCCAGTGTGCTGTGGCAGGGCCAGCAGCAACCGTTGCAGGTGATCCACAAGCACCTGGCCGTGGCGCTGGTGTACCAGGATTGGCGCGAGCGGCGGGAGCTGCCCACCGCGCTCGACCAGTTGGCCAACGCCGAACGCCTGCGCGGGTTCGACCTGGGCAAGGCGCCGCTGCAACGCATCCAGGTCATCCGCATTGGCGACGATCGCTACCACCTGATCGATACCAACCACCACATCCTCATGGACGGTTGGAGCTATTCGCAGCTGCTGGGGGAGGTACTCGAACAATACGGTGCCCAGGCCCGCGGCGAGCCTCGCCCAGCGGCGCCGGCAGGGCGTTACCGCGATTACATCGGCTGGTTGCAGCGCCAGGATGCGCAGGCCAGCGAGCAGTTCTGGAAAGCCCGCCTGGCGGACCTGGAACAGCCCACACTGCTCAGCCGCAGCCTGGCGACCGGCCAGCCATTGGCCGAAGCCGACGTGGCCGGGCAGGGGCAGGTTGTCTTGCTGCGTGATCGCCAGCAAACCCGCCAGCTCAGCGATTTTGCCCGGCAGCACAAGGTCACGCTCAACACCTTGATGCAAGGGGCCTGGTTGTTGCTGTTGCAGCGTTATACCGGGCAGGCGGCGGTCGCATTCGGTGTCACCGTAGCAGGCCGTCCTGCCGAGCTGCGCGGCGTCGAAGCGCACATCGGGCTGTTCATCAACACCTTGCCGGTGGTTGCCAGCCCGCGCCCGGAACAACCTGTGGTGCAATGGCTGCAAGCGTTGCAAAGCCTCAACCTGCAATTGCGTGAACACGAGCACACGCCGTTGTTCGAGATCCAGCGCTGGGCCGGTCACGGCGGCGAGGGGCTGTTCGACAGCATCATGGTGTTCGAGAACTACCCGGTCTCGGAGATCCTCCAGCAAACGGCACCCGAGGGGCTGCGTTTCGATGCGGTGCACAACCATGAGCAGGCCAACTACCCATTGACCCTGGCGGTCAACCAGGGCGAGACGCTGTCGGTGACCTTCGGCTACGACCGTGGCTGCTTCGCTGCCGTGCAGGTCGAGCAACTGGCTGGGCACCTGCGACAGTTGCTGGAGCAGATTGTCGAGGCCTCGGCGCACCAGGCGCTGGGCAGCCTGACGCTGCTCGATGCGCAACAGCAGCAGGCCACCTTCGCCCAGTGGAACCCGGCCCCCGCCGAGCACCCGGCCGACCAGGCCCTGCACAGCCGCATCGAGGCCCAGGTGCAGCGCACCCCCGATGCCATCGCCGTCACCTGCGAGGGCCAGGCCCTGAGCTATGCCCAGCTCAACCAGCGTGCCAACGCCCTGGCCCGGCGCCTGGTCGACGACGGGGTCGGGCCCGACGTGCTGGTCGGCCTGGCTGCCGAGCGCTCGCTGGACATGGTCGTTGGCATCTTCGCCATCCTCAAGGCTGGCGGTGCCTATGTGCCGCTGGACCCGGCCTACCCGGCCGACCGTTTGGCCTACATGATCGAAGACAGCGGCCTGCAGCGCGTGCTGGCACAGCCCCAGGTGCTGGCCAGCCTGCCGGTGCCGGCAGGCGTGCGCGTGCTCAGCCTGGAAAGCAACGATGACAGCAGCCAGGCCGACCCGCTGGCCTGCTCGCCGGTCACGGTCAGCCCGGACAACCTCGCCTACGTGATCTACACCTCCGGTTCCACCGGCAAGCCCAAGGGCGTGCTGCTGCCGCAGCGCAACGTGCTGCGCCTGTTCACGGCCACCGACGCCGACTTCCGCTTCGGCAGCGACGACGTGTGGAGCCTGTTCCACTCCTATGCCTTCGACTTCTCGGTGTGGGAAATCTTCGGCGCCCTGCTGTACGGCGGGCGCCTGGTGATCGTGCCGCAGCACACCAGTCGCTCGCCCGAGGCCTTCTACCAGTTGCTGGCCGATGAACAGGTCACGGTGCTGAACCAGACCCCGTCGGCGTTCAAGCAACTGATGGCGGTGGCCACCACGGCCGAGCCGCAGCGGCCACTGGCACTGCGCAGCGTGGTGTTCGGGGGCGAGGCGCTGGACGTCAACAGCCTGGCACCGTGGTTCGAACGCTTCGGCGACCGCCAGCCGCAGCTGGTCAACATGTACGGCATCACCGAAACCACCGTGCATGTCAGCTACCGGCCGCTGTCGCTGGCTGACCTGGGCAAGGCGGCCAGCAGCCCGATGGGCGTGCCGATCCCCGACCTGTCCTGGTATGTGCTCGACGGCGACCTGAACCCGGTAGCCAAAGGCTGCATCGGCGAGCTGTACGTGGGCCGCGCCGGCCTGGCGCGCGGCTACCTCAAGCGCAGCGACCTGAGCGCCACGCGCTTCGTGCCGGACCCGTTCGGTGCCCCTGGCGGGCGCCTGTACCGCACCGGTGACCTGGCGCGCTACCACGCCGACGGGGTGATCGAATACGCCGGGCGGATCGACCACCAGGTGAAGATCCGCGGCTTCCGCATCGAGCTGGGGGAAATCGAAGCCCGCCTGCAGGCCCAGCCGCAGGTGCGCGAGGCCCTGGTGCTGGCCCAGGAAGGCGCGACCGGCCAGCAGCTGGTGGCCTACCTGATCCCCGCTGCCGAGGTAGCGCTGGAGCAGCAGGCCGGGCTGCGCGCGCAGCTGCGCGAACAGTTGAAGGAAGCGCTGCCGGACTACATGGTCCCGGCGCACCTGCTGCTGCTCGACCAATGGCCGCTGACAGCCAACGGCAAGCTCGACCGCAAGGCCTTGCCCAAGGCCGATGCCAGCCTGTTGCAGCAAGGTTATCGCGCCCCAGGCAGTGAGCTGGAACAGCAGCTGGCAGCCATCTGGCAGGACGTGCTCAAGCTTGAGCAGGTGGGCCTGGACGACCACTTCTTCGAACTGGGCGGCCATTCATTGCTGGCCGTGAGCGTGGTATCGCGGGTGCAACTGGAACTCGGCCTGAGCCTGACCCCGCAACTGATTTTCCAGCACCCAACCCTGGCGAGCTTCGCCGAACAGCTGGCCCAGGCATCTGCGCCGGCGGACACACAAACACTCAGCAAGCTGTCGGCTCTGCTGGACGAAATGGAGGAGGTGTGATGGACACCGCAGTCGCCACGAAAATTGCCCAGCGCTTCATCAATCTGCCGCTGGAAAAGCGTCGCCAATACCTGCAGAAAATGCTTGAAGAGGGCGTGTCCCCGGCCAACCTGCCCATTCCGCTGGTGCGCGACGACACCACCGTGGTGCCGTTGTCGTTTGCCCAGGAGCGCCAATGGTTCCTGTGGCAGATGGAGCCTCAGGGCACTGCCTACAACATCGGGGTCAGCCTGCGCCTGCATGGCCCGCTGAACCTGCAGGCCTTGCAAGGCAGTTTCGATGCGCTGCTGGCGCGGCACGAGAGCTTGCGCACCACGTTCACCCATGACAGCCGCGACGGTGGCCCACGCCAGCAAATCGCCCCACAGCTGACGGTAGCGATCGAATGCCGTGAGCGCGGTGTGGGCGATGAGCAGGCGCAGATTCAGGCCTTTGTCGAAGCCCACCGGGAGCAGCCGTTCGACCTGCAACATGGCCCCGTGTTGCGCGTGGCGTTGCTGCGCCTGGCGGCCGAGGACCATGTGTTCAGCCTGGTGGTGCACCACATCGCCGCTGACGGCTGGTCGCTGAAGGTCATGGTCGATGAACTGCTGCAGGGTTACAGTGCCTGCTGCCAAGGGCATGCCGTGGCTGTTCGGCCGCTGCCCATCCAGTACGCCGACTATGCCATCTGGCAACGGCGCTGGATGGAGGCCGGTGAACGCGAGCGGCAGCTGGCCTATTGGCAAGCGCAGTTGGGTGGCCAGCAGCCGGTGCTGGAACTGCCCACCGATCGGCCCCGCCCGGGGCTGATGAGCTACCGCGGCGCACGGCACGACTTCAGCTTGCCGGCCGAACTGTGCCAACGCCTGCAAGACCTGGCCCGCCACGAAGGGGTGACCTTGTTCGTGCTGTTGCTGGCCGCGTTCCAGGCCTTGCTGCAGCGCTACAGCGGGCAGCAGGACATTCGCGTGGGTGTGCCTATCGCTAACCGCAACCGGGTAGAAACCGAAGGGTTGATCGGGTTTTTCGTCAACACCCAGGTGCTGCGCGCGCAAATCGAGCCGCAGCAGACCTTCCGCGCGCTGTTGCAGCAAGCCCGCCAGGCCGCCAGCGACGCCCAGGCCCATCAAGAGCTGCCGTTCGAACAACTGGTCGAAGCCTTGCAGCCGGGGCGCAGCCTGAGCCACAGCCCGTTGTTCCAGGTCATGTTCAACCACCAGCGCCAGGGCAATGGCCAGCAAGCCGCCAACGACACAGCGCTGCGTATCGAGGCTTTGCCTGGCGAAACGCGCACCGCGCCGTTTGACCTCACCCTGGAAACCTTCGAAGCGCCAGGGCAGATCGGCGCTTCTTTCAACTACGCCACCGATCTGTTCGATGCCACCACCATAGCGCGAATGGCCGGGCACTGGCTGCAATTGCTGGACGGCATCGTGGCCGACGCGGGTCAGCGAATCGCTGCGTTGCCACTGCTCAGCGACCGCGAGCTGGACGTGATCGGGCAAGCCTGGAATGACACGGCGGTGCCGGTTGCCGACGCCTGCATCCAGCACCTGATCGAGCAGCGTGCCCATGCCACACCGCATGCACCGGCCGTGCAGTTCGAAGACCAGACGTTGAGCTACCAGCAACTCAACGAACACGCCAACCGCCTGGCCTGGCGCCTGATCGAAGGCGGCGTGGGGTCGGACGTCAAAGTCGGGGTGGCCCTCGAACGCTCGCCACAGATGCTCGTCGCCTTGCTGGCCGTGCTCAAGGCCGGGGGTGCCTATGTACCGCTGGACCCCCACTACCCGGACGAGCGGCTGGCCTACATGATGGAGGACAGCGGCATCAGGCTGCTGCTGACCCAGCCGTCGCTCCAGGCACGCCTGCCGATACCGGCCACGGTCCAGTGCCTGTTGCTGGCGCCCGAGCACCCGCTGGGCAGTGGCTGCAACGTGGCAGCCTACGGTGTGCACAACCCGCAGCCGCACCTGTCGGCCGAGCACCTTGCCTACATGATCTACACCTCGGGCTCCACCGGCAGGCCAAAAGGGGTGATGGTGCCCCACGGCGCGCTGGTCAACTTCATCGCCAGCATGGCCAAGGCGCCGGGGCTGGCTACCGGCGACCGCCTGTTGTCGTTGACCACGTTCTCGTTCGATATCTTCGGGCTGGAATTGTACCTGCCGCTGGTGCAGGGCGCCTGCATGGTCCTGGCCGGTCCGGATACCGCACAGGACCCGCAGCGGGTGCTGGAGCTGGTAGCGCAGCAGTCAGTGACCGTGCTGCAGGCCACCCCTTCGACCTGGCGCATGCTGTTAGACAGCGGCCGCGGCGAGGTGCTGGCGGGTTGCACGAAGTTGTGTGGCGGCGAAGCGCTGAGCGATGACCTGGCCCAGCGGCTGCTGGCCCTGGGCGGGCCGTTGTGGAACCTGTACGGGCCGACCGAAACCACCATCTGGTCGGCGCTGCACCGCTTGCAGCCCGCCAGGCCGCAGGCGTTGCTAGGCAGGCCGTTGGACAATACCCGGCTCTACCTGCTGGGTGAGGACCTGGCGCCAGTCCCTGTTGGTGTTGCCGGCGAGCTGCTGATTGGCGGGGCGGGGCTGGCGCGCGGGTATTACCAGCGGCCAGGGCTGACCGCCGAGCGTTTCGTCCCCGACCCGTTCGCCGGGAACGGTGAGCGGCTGTACCGCACCGGCGACCTGGCGCGTTACCGGGCCGAGGGTGTGGTGGAATACCTTGGGCGAATCGACCAGCAAGTGAAGATGCGTGGCTATCGTATCGAACTCGGTGAAATCGAGGCACAACTGGCGCGTCATCCCGCCATTCGCGAAGCGGCGGTAGTCGCCCGGCCGGGGCCTGGTGGCCAGCAGCTGGTGGCTTACCTGGTGCCGCAGGACGTGGCCGTGGTCGACGATGCGCAAACGCGGGAGGCACTGGGCGAGGCGCTGAAGCGGCAACTGCGCAGCGTGTTGCCGGAGTACATGGTGCCGACCTGGACGACGTTCGTCGCAACCTTCCCCCACACCCCCAATGGCAAGCTTGACCGCAACCGGCTGCCTGCCCCTGACCTGAGTGTCGCCCGGGTGGCCTACCTGGCACCGCAGAGTGAGCTGCAGCAGCAAGTGGCGAAGATCTGGCAGGAGGTGCTGCACGTCGATCAGGTCGGCCTTGCCGACAACTTCTTCGACCTCGGCGGGCATTCACTGCTGGCCACCCAGGTCACCGTGCGCCTGCGTGAGCAGTTGAAGCTGGAAACAGCGGTCAAGGCGCTGTTCACCACCCACGACCTGCAAACCTACTGCGCCGAGATCGCTGGTGCTCAGCCGCACATCCAGGCGGTCAACGATGCCTTGGCTAAATCCTTGGAGGCCCTCAAACGTCTATCAGCCGAAGATCTGGAAAATCTGATCTCTTGACAGGGGAAGGGCGTGCAAAAGTTAATCGAATCGGTAGCAACACTGTCGGCAAAGCAACGCAAGGCGCTGGCAGTGCTGCTCAAGCAGCAAGGTGTCGATCTGTACAGCGTGGCACCTGTTTTTCGACGCGATCCGACCGAGCCGCTTTCGCTGTCCTTCGCCCAGGAGCGGCAGCTGTTTCTTTGGCACCTTGAGCCAGACAGCGCCGCCTATCACCTGCCCAGTGCGCTGAACCTGCGCGGCGCACTGGACCTGGCTGCCCTGCAGCAAAGCTTCGATGCGCTGGTGGCGCGCCACGAGTCGCTGCGCACCACCTTCGCCACTGACGGTGAGCGCACCACACCAGTGATCCATGCCCCCGCGCCGGTGAGCATTGCCAGGCATACCCTGGCCCTGGCGCCCGGCGAGGACCGGGCGGCGCGGCTGCGCACCTGTATCACCGAAGAAATCCGCCAGCCGTTCGACCTGGCCCAGGGCCCGCTGCTGAGGGCCAGCCTGCTGTGCCTGGGGCCGGACGATCATGTGTTGCTGATCACCCAGCACCACATTGTCTCGGATGGCTGGTCGCTGGCGCTGATGGTGCAGGAGCTGGTGCACCTGTATCGCGCGTACAGCAGCGGCCAGCCTGCCAGCCTGCCGGCGTTGCCGATCCAGTACGCCGACTATGCCGCCTGGCAGCGTCAATGGATGGATGGCGGCGAACGGCAGCGCCAGCTAGCCTACTGGACCGCCCAGCTGGGCGGTGAGCAGCCTGTGCTGGCGCTGCCCGCTGATCGCCCGCGGCCGTTGCACAGCAGCTACCGTGGCGCCCGCATCGACCTGCCACTGAGCCCGGCACTGGCCGATGGCCTGCGGCAACTGGCACGGCGCGAAGGGGTGACCCTGTTCATGCTGTTGCTGGCGACCTTCCAGTGCCTGTTGCACCGCTACACCGGGCAGTCGGACATCCGCGTCGGCGTGCCGGTCGCCAACCGCACCCGCAAGGAAACCGAAGGCCTGATCGGCTTCTTCGTCAATACCCAGGTGCACAAGGCCGACATCGATACGCACCAACCGTTCGTCCGCCTGTTGCAGCAGGTCAAGGCCACTGCGCTGGAGGCCCAGGCGCACCAGGACTTGCCCTTCGAGCAGCTGGTGGATGCGCTGCAGGTCGAACGCAGCCTGAACCGCAGCCCGTTGTTCCAGGTCATGTTCAACCATCGCAGCGCCGAGCGCCGGCTGCCAGGGGCCACACAGCTGCCAGGCCTGAGCGTGGAAGTGCTGGCGTGGGAAGAAGTGAACGCCCAGTTCGACCTGACCCTGGACACGGTCGAGACCGCGGATGGCCTGTGGGCATCGCTGACCTACGCCACCGACCTGTTCGACGCGCCAAGCGTCGAGCGCATGGGGCAGCATTGGCAGCATCTGCTGCACAGTGTGGTAGCCCAGCCGCAACAGCCGGTGGGCGAGTTGCCGATGCTGAGCCCGCAGCAGGCGCAAGCGGTGCTGCACGACCTTAACGACACTGCCACCGACTACCCCGGCGACTGGCGCGTGCACCAGCTGTTCGAGGCGCAGGCGCGTCGCCAGCCAGACGCCACGGCACTGCTGTTCGGCGACCAGCGCATGAGCTACCGGGCGTTGAGCGAGCTGTCCAGCCAGTGGGCGCACAAGCTGATCGAGCAGGGTGTCGGCCCGGAAAGCCTGGTGGGTATTGCCGCCGAGCGTTCGCTGGAAATGGTCGTTGGCCTGCTGGCGATCCTTAAAGCCGGCGCCGCCTATGTACCGCTGGACCCAGACTACCCGGCCGAGCGGCTGGCCTACATGTTCGAAGACAGCGGCATCGAACTGCTGCTGACCCAGGCGCACTTGCGCGAGCAGCTGCCGGCGTTTGCCGGGCAGGTCCTTTTGCTGGACCAGCCCGGCGAACTGGGCGGGTACTCGCGGCAGGTGCCGGCGTGCCGGCTGCACCCCGAGAACCTGGCCTACGTCATCTACACCTCCGGCTCGACCGGGCGGCCGAAAGGCGCCGGCAACCGCCACCTGGCGTTGTATAACCGGCTGGCATGGATGCAGCAGGCGTATGCGCTGGACGGCGCCGACACGGTGTTGCAGAAAACCCCGTTCAGTTTTGACGTGTCGGTGTGGGAGTTCTTCTGGCCGCTGATGACTGGTGCACGGCTGGCCCTGGCGGCGCCGGGGGAGCATCGCGAGCCGGAGCGGCTGATCGACACCATCGAGCGCCACCAGGTGACCACTTTGCATTTCGTGCCGTCGATGCTGCAGGTGTTCGTCCGCGAGCCGGGCCTGCAGCGCTGCCACAGCGTGCGGCAGGTGATCTGCAGCGGCGAGGCGCTGGCGGTGGACACCCAGCAGCAGGTGTTCAGCCACCTGCCCGGTGCCCGCCTGCACAACCTGTACGGGCCGACCGAGGCAGCGATCGACGTCACCCACTGGACCTGTGTCGACGAAGGGCGTGACAGCGTGCCGATCGGCCAGCCGATCGCCAACCTGTACACGCACATCCTTGGCCCGGCGTTCGAAGCCTTGCCCCAGGTGGCCATGGGCGAGCTGATGCTCGGTGGCCAGGGCCTGGCGCGTGGTTACCATCGTCGCCCGTCGCTGACGGCCGAGCGTTTCGTGCCCGACCCGTTCGGCAGCCACGGCCAGCGGTTGTACCGCACCGGGGATTTGGCGCGCTACCGCGACAGCGGGGTGATCGAGTACTGCGGGCGCATCGACCATCAGGTGAAGGTGCGCGGGCTGCGTATCGAACTGGGTGAAATCGAGGCACGGGTGCTGGAGCACCCGCAGGTGCGCGAGGCGGTGGTGCTGGCCCAGGACAGCGGGCATGGCCAGCAGCTGGTGGCCTACGTACTGGCCGAGGAGCAGGGCATGGCAGTGGACGCTGCCGAACTGCGTGACAGCCTTCGCGAACAGCTCAAGGGCAGCCTGCCGGACTACATGGTGCCGACGCACATCCTGCAGGTGCAGGCCTGGCCGGTGACGGCCAACGGCAAGCTCGACCGCAAGGCGTTGCCCAAGCCCGACAACAGCGCCCTGCAGCAGGCCTACAGTGCACCGCAAGGTCCGCTGGAACAGCAGATCGCGGCGATCTGGCAGGACCTGCTCAAGCTGGAGCGGGTCGGCCGCAGCGACAACTTCTTCACCCTCGGTGGCGACTCGATCGTCTCGATCCAGGTGGTCAGCCGCGCCCGCCAGGCGGGCATCCGCTTCACCACCAAGGACCTGTTCCAGCACCAGACGGTACAAGACCTGGCCGCAGTCGCCCAGGTGGGGTGTGCGGCACAGGCCGACCAGCGCCCATTGCACGGGCCCACACCGCTGCTGGCGGTGCAGCATGCCTTCTTCGACACAGCCATTGCCGACCGCCAGCAGTGGAACCAGTCGGTGCTGTTCCGCCCGCTGCAAGTGCTTGATGCACAGGCACTGGAGCAGGCGCTGCAGGCCCTGGTCACGCACCACGACAGCCTGCGCCTGAGCTTCGTCGAGGTTGATGGGCAGTGGCAGGCCAGCTACCGGCCTGCCGGGCCGGTACAGCCACCTTTGCTATGGTGCGCGACACTGGCCGATGCCGGTGAGCTGCAGGCATTGGGCACCGAGGCCCAACGCAGCCTCAACCTGGCCGATGGGCCGATGCTGCGCGCGGTGCTGGCAACCTTGGCGGACGGCAGTCAGCGCCTGTTGCTGGCGATCCACCATCTGGTCGTCGATGGAGTGTCCTGGCGTATTCTGCTGGAGGACTTGCACCGGGCCTACCAACAGTGTGCGGCCGGGCAGGTGCCACAGTTGCCCGCCAAGACCAGTGCCTTCAGGGCCTGGGCCGAACAGCTGCAGGCCTACGCCGGCAGCGACACGTTGCAGGCCGAACTGGGCTATTGGCAGGCGCAGTTGAGCCATGCCAGCGGCAGCCTGCCGCAGGACAACAGCGCTGGCGCCCTGAGCAACCGGTACGCCCACACGGTCTACAGCCACCTGGACGGGGCGCTGACCCGACAGCTGTTGCAGCAGGCCCCGGCCGCTTATCGTACCCAGGTCAACGACCTGCTGCTGACTGCGCTTGCGCGGGTAATCTGCCGCTGGAGCGGCGAACCCTCGACCCTGATCGAGCTGGAAGGGCACGGGCGCGAAGCGCTGTTCGACAACCTCGACCTGGGCCGCACGGTCGGCTGGTTCACCAGCCTGTTCCCGCTGCGGCTGAGCCCGGCAGCAACGCTGGATGGGTCGATCAAGCAGGTCAAGGAACAGCTGCGCGCCGTGCCCGAAAAGGGCATTGGCTATGGTGTGCTGCGCTACCTGGCAGACGCTGCCAGCCGTGAGTGCCTGCGTGCCTTGCCGGTGCCGCGCATCACCTTCAACTATCTGGGCCAGCTGGATGGCCACCTGGCAACCGATGAGCAGGCGCTGCTGGTGCCCTGCGCAGACCCCAAAGGCGATGAGCAAAGCCTGGACGCGCCATTGGGTAACTGGCTGACGCTCAATGGCCAGGTCTACGCCGGTGAGCTGAGCCTGGGCTGGACCTTCAGCAGCGACATGTTCGAAGTCGCCACCGTACAGCGCCTGGCCGATGAATACAGCCACGAGCTGCGCGCCCTGGTCGAACACTGCTGCCAGCGCGAACACGCCGGTATGACCCCGTCGGACTTTCCGCTGGCCGGCCTGACCCAGGCCCAGCTCGACAGCCTGCCGCTGCCGCCAGCGATGGTCGAAGACATCTTCCCGCTTTCACCCATGCAGCAAGGCATGATGTTCCATACGCTGCTGCAGCAGGGCGGGGATTACATCAACCAGCTGCGGGTCGATGTGACTGGCGTGGATCCCGAGCGCTTCCGTGCTGCCTGGCAAGCGGCAGTCGACTGCCATGACCTGCTGCGTGGCAGCTTCATCTGGGGTGAGCTGGCCAGCCCGTTGCAGATCATTCAGCGCGAGGCGCAATTGCCGTTCGCGGTGTATGACTGGCGTGGCCGTGACGACCTTGCCGATGCGCTGGAGGCGTTCGCTGCTGCAGACTGCGCGGCCGGCTTCGACCTGGGCAAGCCGCCGCTGTTGCGCCTGACCCTGATTCGCCTCGACGCGCAGCGTTATCACCTGATCTACACCAGCCACCACATCCTGATGGACGGCTGGAGCAATACCCGGCTGCTGGGCGAGGTGCTGCAGCGCTACCACGGCAGCGTGCCGGAGCAAGGGCCGGGGCGCTTCCGTGACTACATTGCCTGGTTGCAGCGCCAGGATGGCGCAGCCCGCCAGGCGTTCTGGACCCGCCAGTTGCAAGACCTGGATGCACCCACTTTGCTGGCCAGGGCCACGGACTGGGCAGCCGGTAGTGAAGGGCAGGGGCAGGTCGAGCGGGTACAGCAACTGGATGTCCGGCAGACCGCCCGCCTGGACGCCTTTGCCCGTGAGCGCAGGGTCACCGTCAATACCGTGGTGCAAGCGGCCTGGCTGCTGGTGCTGCAGCGCTATACCGGCCAGGCCTGCGTCGCCTTTGGTGCGACCACGGCTGGGCGGCCGGCCGAACTCAAGGGCATCGAGCAGCAGATCGGCCTGTTCATCAATACCTTGCCGGTCATTGCCAGCCCACGCCCGGAGCAAGCGCTGGGTGATTGGCTGGACACCGTGCAGGCGCTGAACATCGCCCTGCGTGAGTACGATCACACGCCATTGTTCGATATCCAGCGCTGGGCCGGGCAGGGCGGCGAAGCGCTGTTCGACAGCATCCTGGTGTTCGAGAACTACCCGGTGTCCGAAGCGCTGCAGGCCGATACCACCAGCAGCCTGGTGTTTGGTGAGGTGGCGAACCACGAACAGACCAACTACCCGCTGACGCTGGTGGTGAACCTGGGTACGCACCTGTCGCTGCAGTTGAAAGCCGATCGGGCACGGTTCAGTGCCCGGTTGGCCGAGCAACTTGGCGAGCACCTGTTGCAGGTGTTGCAGCAGATGCTTGAGAGCAGCGCCGAAACGGCGTTGGGCGAGTTGCCGATGCTGAGCCCGCAGCAGGCGCAAGCGGTGCTGCATGACCTTAACGACACCGCCACCGACTACCCCGGCGACTGGCGCGTGCACCAGCTGTTCGAGGCGCAGGCGCGTCGCCAGCCGGACGCCACGGCACTGCTGTTCGGCGACCAGCGCATGAGCTACCGGGCGTTGAGCGAGCTGTCCAGCCAATGGGCGCACAAGCTGATCGAACAGGGCGTCGGCCCGGAAAGCCTGGTGGGTATCGCCGCCGAGCGCTCGCTGGAAATGGTCGTTGGCCTGCTGGCGATCCTTAAAGCCGGCGCCGCCTATGTACCGCTGGACCCAGACTACCCGGCCGAGCGGCTGGCCTACATGTTCGAAGACAGCGGCATTGAACTGCTGCTGACCCAGGCCCACCTGCGCGAGCAGCTGCCGGCGTTTGCCGGGCAGGTGCTGCTGCTGGACCAGCCCGGCGAGCTGGGCGGTTACGCGCGGCAGGTGCCGGCGTGCCGGCTGCACCCGGAGAACCTGGCCTACGTCATCTACACCTCCGGCTCGACCGGGCGGCCGAAGGGTGCCGGCAACCGCCACCTGGCGTTGTATAACCGGCTGGCGTGGATGCAGCAGGCGTATGCGCTGGACGGCGCCGACACGGTGTTGCAGAAAACCCCGTTCAGTTTTGACGTGTCGGTGTGGGAGTTCTTCTGGCCGCTGATGACCGGTGCACGGCTGGCCCTGGCGGCGCCGGGCGAGCATCGCGAGCCGGAGCGGCTGATCGACACCATCGAGCGCCACCAGGTCACCACTTTGCATTTCGTGCCGTCGATGCTGCAGGTGTTCGTCCGCGAGCCGGGCCTGCAGCGCTGCCACAGCGTGCGGCAGGTGATCTGCAGCGGCGAGGCGCTGGCGGTGGACACCCAGCAGCAGGTGTTCAGCCACCTGCCCGGTGCCCGCCTGCACAACCTGTACGGGCCGACCGAGGCAGCGATCGACGTCACCCACTGGACCTGTGTCGACGAAGGGCGTGACAGCGTGCCGATCGGCCAGCCGATCGCCAACCTGTACACGCACATCCTTGGCCCGGCGTTCGAAGCCCTGCCGCAGGTGGCCATGGGCGAGCTGATGCTCGGTGGCCAGGGCCTGGCGCGTGGTTACCATCGTCGCCCGTCGCTGACGGCCGAGCGTTTCGTGCCCGACCCGTTCGGCAGCCACGGCCAGCGGCTGTACCGCACCGGGGATTTGGCGCGCTACCGCGACAGCGGGGTGATCGAGTACTGCGGGCGCATCGACCATCAGGTGAAGGTGCGCGGGCTGCGTATCGAACTGGGTGAAATCGAGGCACGGGTGCTGGAGCACCCGCAGGTGCGCGAGGCGGTGGTGCTGGCCCAGGACAGCGGGCATGGCCAGCAGCTGGTGGCCTACGTACTGGCCGAGGAGCAGGGCATGGCAGTGGACGCCGCCGAACTGCGCGACAGCCTTCGCGAACAGCTCAAGGGCAGCCTGCCGGACTACATGGTGCCAACGCACATCCTGCAGGTGCAGGCCTGGCCGGTGACGGCCAACGGCAAGCTCGACCGCAAGGCTTTGCCCAAGCCCGACAACAGCGCCCTGCAGCAGGCCTACCGGGCGCCGCAAACCCCGCTCGAGCAGCACGTTGCGGGTATCTGGCAGGAGGTGCTCGGCCTTGAGCGGGTGGGCCTTGGCGACCACTTCTTCGAGCTGGGTGGTCACTCGTTGCTGGCGACCCAGGCGGTATCGCGGATGCGCAAGCTGCCGGGTGTGCAAGTGACTTTGCGTGACCTGTTCGATCACCCGGTGCTGGAGCGCCTGCTGGCAGCGCTCGGCGGCGCTGGCAAGGCTGCGACCGCGCACGGTGTCGAGCTATTGGCCCATGGAGAAAAAGCCACCGCACCGTTGTCGTTGATGCAGCGGCGCTTGTGGGTTGCCGAACAATTGTCCGGGGGCAGTGCTGCCTACGGCATGCCATTGGCCCTGCGCCTGCAAGGGCCGCTGCAGGTCGAGGTGTTGCGCAACAGCCTGAACGCGCTGGCGCAGCGACATGAAGTGTTGCGTACGGCCTACGTGCAGGACGACGAGGGTGATCCGCTGGCGCTGATTGCCGACCGGATCGAGGTGGATATCGCCCTCGACGACTGGTCCGGGTTCAGCCCGCAGGAGCAGCAACGGTGCATTGCCGAAGCCACCCTGGCCAACGCCAGCACACCGATTGCACTGGAGCATGCGCCGTTGTTGCGCTGCCGTCTGGCGCGCCTGGCAGACCAGGAGCATGTGCTGTTCTTCGCCATGCACCACATCATCTCCGATGGCTGGTCGATGGGCGTGCTGGTCCGCGACCTGGTTGAAATCTACCGTCACAGCGCCCCAGGGCAGACCCACCTTCTGGCGCCGTTACCGCTGCAGTATTCAGACTTTGCCTTGTGGCAGCAGGCCCTCGAGCAGGCGGGTGAGCTGCAGCGCCAGGCAAGCTACTGGCAACAGGCCTTGGCGGGCCATACCGGCCGCCTTGAGCTGCCACTGGAACAGCCGCGCAGCGAGCAGGCCTCCCATGCCGGCGGTGCGGTGGACTTTAGCCTGTCGCCAGCATTGACCGATGCGCTTGGCCAGTTCGCGGCCAAGGCCGGGGTGACCCTGTACAGCACGCTGCTGGCGGCGTTCCAGTGGTTGATGCACCAGACCAGCGGTGCCCACGACGTACTGGTCGGGGCCGACACCGCAGGCCGCCAGCACAGCGAACTGGAAGGCCTGATCGGCTTCTTCGTCAATGTATTGCCGCTGCGTTCCAGGGTGAGCGATGGGCTGGCCTTCGGTGACTTCGTGCAGGGCACCCAGCGCACCTTGCTCGCGGCCCTGGAGCATCAGGACCTGCCGTTCGACATGATCGTCGAGGCCCATGGCGCCCCGCGGGTGCGCGGCATGAACCCGCTGGTGCAGGTGCTGTTCGTGATGAACAACCTGCCCGTACGCAGCGAAGCCCTGGCCGACATTACCGTGCAGGCGCTGCCCGCCCCGGCGCTGTATTCGAAGTTCGACATGGCCCTGTTCATCGAACAGGAGGCCGGGCAGCTCAGTGGCAACTGGCAGTTTGCGACAACGCTTTTCAGGCAAGAGCATATCCAGCGACTCGTCAGCGCATGGATCGCGATGCTCGAACAGATCGTCAGTGTTCAGGATATGAGGTGGCAAGCGATGAACGTTCCATTACAGGGTGGCGCCCTGGCTGGCAGCACACCGGTAAGCGCCCCGGCCAGCAAGGCCGACAAGCTGGGCAAATTCCTCAAGCGCTCTGCCGGCGCCACTGCAGCTGCACCGCCACGGGCAGCGGTGCGCGAGTCGCTGCTGGTACCAGGCCAGCTGTTCCCGTTGCTCGTCGAGCCTGGCGACGCATCGATCGACCTGATCGAGTGGGTGCGCAACAACCGGCCGCTGGTCGAGCGCAAGCTGGGCGAGCATGCCGGGATCCTGTTCCGCGGCTTTGCCCTGGAGGGTATCCAGGGGTTTGAAGCATTCGCCGAAGCTGTACAGCCGGGGCTTTACGGTCAATACGGTGACCTGCCGAAGAAGGAGGGGGGCAAGAACACCTACCGCTCCACGCCGTACCCGGAAACCAAAATGATCTTGTTCCATAACGAGAGTGCGCACCAGGACAGCTGGCCGCGCAAGCAGATGTTCTATTGCGAGCAGCCTTCGCCGGTCGGCGGTGCCACGCCGGTGGTCGACTGCCGCCTGATGTACGAAAAGCTGCCGCAGGCACTGCGGCAAACCCTCGAGGACAAAGGGCTGCTGTATGTGCGCACGTTCGCCGACAAGCTCGACGTGCCATGGCAGCATTTCTTCCGCACCGATGACCGCGCCGAGGTCGAGGCCCGTTGCCGTGCCGCTGGCATCGAATGGCGCTGGCTGGACAACGACGAGTTGCAGACCCGCACCCGCTGCCCGGCAATCATCACGCACCCGATCACCGGCGCACGCTCGTTCTTCAACCAGGTGCAGCTGCACCACATCTATTGGCTGGAGCCGGATGCGCGTGAAGACCTGCTGGCCATGTTCGGCCTGGAGCGCATGCCACGGCATGTGTACTTCGGCGATGGTTCGCCGATCCCCGACCAGGACATGCAACTGATCGGCGAGCTGTATGAAGCCTGTGCCGTGCGGTTCCAATGGCAGAAAGGCGACGTGATCCTGGTCGACAACATGCTGGCGGCGCATGCCCGTGACCCGTACGAGGGGCCGCGCAAGATCGTCGTGGCGATGGGCGACATGTTCGACCGGGCCGCGCTGGAGGCGGCTGCGGCCATGCAGGTGATGGCGACCGAGGAGGCCCAGGGATGAACAGTTACGTAGACCAGGCCGAGGACATCGGTTTTGCCCTGACCGTCGACCAGCAACACTGGCTCGATGCCTTGCCCGCTTGCCCGGACTGGGCACAGGCCGCGACGCTGCTGAAGATCAGCGTTCAGGGCCGGCCGGACCCGGCGCGCCTGAGCCAGGCGCTTGAGCGCTTGGTCGAGCGCCACCCGATATTGGCCGGGCGCCTGGGCACTGCCCCGGGATACCGCGGCATGCGTCAGTTCATCGGCGCCCGGCGGCCAGCCCTGACGCTGGCAGTGCAGGCCGAGGCAGGTGCGCCGGCACTGCTCGAGCCTTGGTTGCAGCAGCGCTTCGAAATCGACCAGCTGCCAGCCGCCCAGGCCTTGCTGGTACCGGCCGCCGATGCCGAGCAGTGGCATCTATGGCTGGGGGTGGCGGGCTTTGCCTGCGACGCGGCTGGCATGGCCATGCTGTACCGTGACCTGGCGGCGTTGTATGACACGCCAGCCGTGCCGGATGAAGACCTGCCTGAAGCCTTCGGGCAGTACCTGGAGTGGCGTGCCGAAGTGGCCCAGGATGAGGATGCAGCGGCAGCCCGTGGCTACTGGCAAGGGCACCTGATGCCAACGGAGCAGGGCATGAGCGCGCCTTGGCCAGCCTATCGCCAGGACCAACCAGCGACGCATCAGGCACACCATCAGGTGAATCTGCCGCTGGCCTTGCAGGGGCAGTTGCAACGCCTGGCCGACGCCCGTCAGGCCAGCCTGGACACGATGCTGCAGGCGGCCTGGTGGGCCTTGCTGGGCCGGCTTGGCGACAGCAACCAGTTGTTGGGCGCCTGGCAGCACGATGCGCGACAGGATTATGACTACTTCGCGAACAGTGCGGGGTCGTTCAGCAAGTTATTGCCGTTGTGCCTGCAGTGGGCTGACGAAACCCGTTTCGGCGAGCACCTTGCAGCGCTCGGCGCCGCGCTGGAGCAGCATGTGGCGTGGCAGGAGTACTGGGTACCGGAATGGGTGCCCACAGCCGTGCCGACCGTGGCGTTTTCCACTACGCCGGCGCTCGCGCCGCAGGTTGCCGGCGGTCTGTGCTGGCAGGGCGAGCTACTGGCGCCACGCCTGCCGACGGGCATCGAGCTGCAGCTGCGCATTTGCCCAGCAGCGGGTGCTGACCAACCGATTACCGTGAGCCTGGATTACCTGGCCGGGCGCTACAGTGCGCGCGGCATGCAAGGCCTGCTGGAGCAGTACATTGAATTGCTGCGCAGCATCGTCCAGGCGCCGGACCGCCCGCTGCGGCAGTTGAACCTGCTGGGTGAAGCCGAGCGCCAGCGCCTGCTGTCGATCAACCCCGCGCCGCAACCACTGGCCGCGACATCACTGGCGGCACAGATCAGCCAGTGGGCAATCGACACCCCCGACGCGCTGGCACTGGTCGCAGGTGACGCGGGCCTGAGTTACGCCCAACTGGAGTTGGCAGTGCAGCGCCTGGCGCTGGCGCTGCAGCAGGCTGGCGTGCAACCCGGGGCGGTGCTGGCACTGGCGCTGCCGCGTTCGCTGGACTGGGTCGTGGCGATGTTGGCCAGTTGGCGTGTCGGCGCAGCCTACCTGGCGCTGGAGCCGCACTGGCCCGTTGCCCGGCAGGTGCGCCTGATGACACAGGCCGGCGCCACGCAGGTGCTGGTCGAACCGGCAGCGGTGGCCAGCCTGCGTGAGCAGGGCATAGAGGCGCTGAGCCTCGACAGCCTGTACCCGCTGGCGGTTGACACTGCACGGCTGCAACCGCACGCCGCCAGCGCCAGCGATGCCGCCTATGTCCTGTTCACCTCGGGCTCGACAGGCACCCCCAAAGGCGTGGTGGTCGAGCACCGGCAACTGCTGAACTACACCGCAGGCGTGTGCCACACGCTGGCGCTGGAGGGCTGTCGTCACTTCGCATTCGGCTCGACGGTGTCGGCCGACCTTGGCCATACCACGCTGTTCGCAGCCTTGTATGTGGGTGCGACACTGCACGTGGCCGCCGACGAGGTGATGAAGGATGCTGAACTGTTTGCTGCGTACCTCGAGCAGCAGGCAATCGACTGCCTGAAGATCGTACCGTCGCACCTGAGCGCGCTGCTGGAGTCGAAGGCACCGGCAGTACCGGCCACCGTCATCCTGGGGGGGGAAGCCCCGAGCGCGGCGTTGCTGCAGCGCCTGTTGCAGATACGTCCGGACTGCAAGCTGTTCAACCATTACGGCCCGACCGAAACCACGGTCGGGGTCATGGTGCACCCGGTTCGGGCGGTACCGACCGGCACCCTCGGGTTGTCGCAGGTGTTGCCCAACAACCAGGTCTATGTGCTGGATCAGCACTTGCAGTTGGCGGTCACCGGCGTGCTGGGCGAACTGTATGTCGGTGGGCAGCAGGTGTGTCGCGGCTACCTGCAAGACGTGCAAAGTGACCCGCCGGCGTTCGTCGAGAGCCCGTTCGTGGCGGGCGAGCGGCTTTACCGCACCGGCGACCTGGCCCGCTATCGCCCGGACGGTGCTATCGAGCTGCAAGGCCGGCGCGACCATCAGGTGAAGATACGCGGCTTCCGCATCGAGCTGGCGGAGATCGAGGCACAGCTGTCGGGTGCACCGCAGGTGGTCGAGGCGGCGGTGTTGTGTGATGGAGAAGCGCTGAGCGCGTATGTCAGCTTGCGCGACGAGGCCACGGCGGCTGCCCTGGACGCGGTCCGCGAGTACCTTGCCCGGCAACTGCCGGCGGTGATGCTGCCGCGTACCCTGCAGGCATTGCCACGGTTGCCGCGCCTGGGCAACGGCAAGCTCGACCGGCAAGCGTTGCGGCAGGTGGGCAATGAACCTGCGGCGGGTCTGCTGGCCCCGCGTGATGCACTGGAAACCGTGATTGCGCAGCGCATGGCGCAACTGCTGGGGCTGGAGCAAGTGGGCATCGAGCAGGACTTTTTTGCACTGGGCGGGCATTCGCTGCTGGTCATCAAGCTGGCGGCAGGTATTCGCAAGTTGCTGCAGTGCGACATCAATCCAGGCGTCATCTTCGACCACGCTACGGTTGCCGCCCTTGCCCAGGCGCTGCGCGAGCGCGAAGCCAACCCTGGCCAGTTGCTCAAGCTGGCCCAGGCCCGTCTGCGGCTCGACAGCATGAGCCCTGAAGAAAAAGCCCGGCTGCTGGAAAAGAGCCGCTGAGCCTCACCACGCCCAGGGGCGGGCAACCCGCCCCTGGGGTCTTTTGCATTGCCTCCCCCGTACTGCCGTGCCGATTGCGTGGAAGGATGCCGGCGAGATACTAATGCAAAAAATTCTCATTCTGGATTTTTCAGGGTGATGCGTCTTATGTAGGAGCGCGCTGAAAGCCACACGTGGCAAGCCGTTTTGACTTGCGTGTCAGGCGTCTGTCGCGGGATCTGTCCGGGGGAGGATGGGCAGCTCGGCCGTTTGGGGGCCGTTGGCGGGCGCGGGACGATTTCATTACACGATATAAATAGAGAAATACCATGCCAGCAGGATTTTTCGAGTTCAAACCATTGGTCAAGGCGCTTTGCATGTCCCGCTCGATCAGCGCCCGCTCATCACGGGCGTTGCTCGGCAAAGGGGTGCTGGGCGCCGCATTGATGCTGCCCATGGCCGCCCAGGTCTGGGCTCAGGGGGTCAACTTCGACATCGCTGCCCAGTCGCTGCCCAACGCCCTGCGTGCGCTTGGCGAGCAGGCCGATGTGCAGTTCATCTACAACGCCTCGGAAATGGCCGACCTGCGTGGCAATGAAGTGCGTGGCAGCTACACCGTCGATGCGGCAGTGGCCAAGCTGTTGCGCGGCTTGCCGGTCAGCTACAGCCTGGAGGGCGATACCCTGACCCTGGTGCGGCGTGAGCGGCCAGCGTCCTCGGCGCTGGAGCTGGGCACCACCAGCATCACGGGCAACACGTTGGGCGTGACCACCGAAGGCAGCAACTCGTATACCACCGGTGGCGTCACCATCGGCAAGAGCGAACACAAGCTCAAGGACATTCCGCAGAGCGTGTCGGTGATGACCCGCAAGCGCATGGATGACCAGAACATCACCGACTTGCCGACGCTGTTGGCCAACGCGCCGGGCATGACCTTCGCCAAAAGCCCGGGTACCGGCGGCTTCATCACCTCGCGCGGTTTTGAAATCGATTCGCTGCAGTACGATGGCGTGCCCATGACCCGTGGCATCTACGCGCTGGGCAGCTACCTGACGGAACCGACGGCATTCTATGACCGTGTCGAACTGCTGCGTGGCGGCGCTGCGCTGCTGCAGGGGGCCAACAGCCCCGGTGGCGCGATCAACTTCGTGCGCAAGCGCGGCCAGGCCAAGCCGACAGTCACCCTGACCGCCCAGGCCGGTTCCTGGGACCACTATGCCACCCAGGTTGACGTTGGCGGCCCGCTGAACGAGGCGGGCAACATCCGTGGGCGTGCCGTGGTCGACTACGATACGCGCAACTCGTTCATCGACTATGTGGGCGGCTGGGAGCAGAAGGTCTACGGTGCGCTGGACTTCGACCTGTCTGAAGACACCACCCTCGGTGTCGGCATCAGCGATCGCAAGACGCGTTTCACGCCCATGGTCGCCGGTTTGCCGCGCTTCAGTGATGGCCGGGACGTAGGCTTGTCGCGCTCGACCTTCACCGGCTCCGACTGGAACCGCGGCATGACCGAGCAGCTGGCGTTGTATGTCGACCTCGAGCACCGCTTCAACGACCACTGGAAGTTCAAGACCGCGGCGGTGGCGATCAACGAGCGCAACGAAATGACCTACGCCTACGTGGTAGCGCCGACCGGCCTGGCCAACGATGGGTCTGGGTTGTTCGACTGGCGCTATGCCACTGATTTCAACTCCCACAGCCGTGGCCTGGACATGTTCGTCGATGGCGACTTCAACGGTTTTGGCTTTGACCAGGAAGTGGTCTTCGGCGGTAACTACTCACGCTTCACCAGCGACAACACCATGGCGGTGGTGCGCAGCGCGGGGGCGAACATTTTCGATCTCGACAACCACTTGCCCTTCGAGAACTACGACAGCCTGGCGGCCCGTGGCACGCGTACCGACAGCCAGTACACGATCGTGCAGAAAGGTATCTACGGTACCTGGCGCGTCAAGCTGACCGACCCGCTGACCTTGATCCTGGGCGGGCGTACCAGCTGGTACTCCTATGATTACGATTCCCAGGTCTATCAGGCCGGCGTCCATCAATACGACAGCCCAGCCTCCAAGGCCAACAACGGTGTTGTCACCCCCTACGCGGGCCTGGTTTACGAATTGACGCCGCAATGGTCGGCCTACGCCAGCTATGCCGACGTCTTCATCCCGCAGAGTGCCATTGGCGTGGGTGGTTCCACGATCGAGCCGATCACAGGTAGCAACTACGAGCTGGGCTTGAAGGGCGAGCTCAACGACGGCCAGGTCAATACCAGCGTCGCGCTGTTCCGCTATGACCATGAAAACCGCGCGGTGCCGATTCTGAACACCGAATCGTTGTGTGGCGGCTCCAACTGCGCGGCAGCGTCTGGCAAAGTGCGTAGCCAAGGCCTTGAAGCCGAGATCAACGGTGAGGTGCTGCCAGGCCTGCAAGCGTCGGCCAGTTACGTCTACAACACCACCAAGTACCTCAAGGACAACACGTACGAAGACAAGATTTTCTCCACCTGGACGCCGAAACACTCGGTGAAGGTGTGGACGGACTACACCCTGCCTGGTGACTTCAGCCGCTTCAGTGTCGGCGGCGGTTTCAACAGCCAGAGCAGCACCGTTGCCTACGACCGCAAATTCGATTCGCCCGGCTTCACCATCTGGAATGCGCGCCTTGGTTACAAGGTCAGCGATGAAGTCAGCCTGGCGGTCAACTTCAACAACATCTTCGACAAGGTGTACTACATCCCGTCGTATGCTGCGGTCAGTGCCAACAACTATTACGGCGACCCTCGCAACTTCATGTTCTCGGTCAAATACACCCCGCAGTTCTGAACCTGGGGCCACGCAGGCCATCTTGGCGGGTACCCCGCCCAGATGGCCTGCGCCAGGTCACAGCTCCCGCGCTACACGAAAGCCCAGGAAGTCGCCACGTACCGTGCGTTCGCGATCATTGCGATTGCCCGAACGCGAGAAGATCGGCGCTTCACCCCAGTCATTCCCGCGCATGTGCGCCGCCTGGCAAAGCCCGCCGTCGGCCTCCATCCAGGCGCTGCCATCGCTGGGCGCGCCGACGTAGTCCTTGTGGTAGCAGTCGGCGACCCATTCATACACGTTACCGTGCATGTCATAGACGCCAAAGGCATTGGGCGGGTAGCTGCCTACCGGTGAGGTGTAGCTGTAGCCGTCCTTGGGGCCGTAGGTATTGGCGTGCTTGCTTATCTGGTAGTCGCCTTCTTCATCGAACGGGAACGGGAACGGCCCGGTGGAGCCGGCCCGTGCCGCATACTCGCGTTCGGCCTCGCTGAGCATGCGGTAAGTGTGGCCGGTCTTTTTGCTCAGCCACTGCGCATAGGCCTGCACATCGTAGTAATCAACGCACACTGCCGGCTGGCGCGGCCCTTGCGGGTAGCGAGGCTTGCTGGCCTGGCACAGGCGCCCTGGGCGTTTGTCACCGTCCTTGATGACCACGCCGGTTTCCTTGATATAGGCATCCAGCTCGCCGGCGGTGACCTGGAAGCGGCTGATGGCGAAGGGTTTGGCGAAGGTCACGGTATGTTGCGGGCCTTCGTCGGGCTGCTTGCCCGGTTCGTCATCCGGCGTGCCCATGACGAAACTGCCCGCAGGCAGCACGACCATTTCCGGGCAGCCGGCCTTGCAATCCTGGAAGACCTCGCCCGGGGTCTTGCTGGCAGCCTGGGCGAGTAGCGGGCAGGCCGCCATGGCCAGGGCAAGGGCCAGGCCGGTGACGGTGTAGGGGGCGCACTTCATGGCGAACGTTTCCTTTTTGGCAGGTGTGACGGGGTATTCAGGGTGCCGGGCAGCTACGGCCGAACGCCTCGATGAACGAGTCGATCAGGGGCTGCTCCAGCATCATGGTTTCGTGTGGGTAGGGTGAGTGCAGCGAAACGTCCAGCTCACCCCCTGCGCAGAACTGGCGGATGACCTGCTCGGCGGCGTGAATGTGTGCTGCGCTCTTGTGCACCTGCGACCACCAGCAACTGGGCTTGACCCTGAGCGGAGTGAGGGTGAAATCGGCGAAGCTCGCTTCCAGCTGATCGTGGATGTCGAACGCCTGGGCATTCATGATCTGGGCCTTGGCACTGGCCAGCACGCCCTGGACATCGCTGCCAGCGTCAGCCAGGTGCGCCGTGGCCCACTGGTAGAACGCCTTGACGTCCTGAGTAGGGTTGGCGTGCAGCTGCTCGGCGGCGGCCTGTTTGGCCTGCGGGAACAACAGGCCGAACAGCTCGACGGTGTCTTGCAGCTCGCGCTGGCCCGGCGTATCGCTGTGGCGGGCTGGGCGAGGGGTGTGAGGGGGGAACGCGGCGCGGCTTAACTGCGCCTCGGGCAGGGTGCTGTCGACCAGCCCCAGGAATGCGACCTCGCAGCCGGCCTGTTCCAGCTGCCGGGCGATGTCCCAGGCAATGCTGCCGCCCAGGGACCAGCCCATCAGGCGGTATGGCCCGGACGGTTGTGCCTGGCGGATCTGTGCGGTGTAGTCGGCGATCATCGCTTGCCAGCCTTGCCGTTCGGCCGGCGCCGGGCTGCCGCCCCGGTGCTGCACGCCGTAGACGCAAGCCTGCGGTTCCAGGCACCTGGCCAGCGGCTGATAGCTGAAGACCATGCCGCCGCTGGGGTGGATACAGAACAATGCAGGCAGCGGTGTGGCCGGGCGGTTGAGGGGCACGATGCACGGGCTCGCACCTGCATGCTCTCGGCCCAGATGTGCGGCCAACAGGTCGATGCGGGGGTAGGCGAGCAGGTCCTGGATACGCACTGCCAGGCCCAGTGCCTGCTTGATGCTGGCCAGCAGCTGGATGGCCAGCAACGAGTGGCCACCCAGTTCGAAGAAGTGATCGTCGCGGCTGATACGTTCGACGTTGAGCGCGGTTTGCCACAACGTGGCCAAGGCCTGTTCCAGCGCGCCCTGGGGAGCGTTGTAGGCTTGCTGCAGCAGGCTGGCATCGGCCTTGGGCAGGGCCTTGCGGTCGAGCTTGCCGTTGGCTGTCAGCGGCCACCGGTCGAGCAGCAGCAGGTGCGCCGGGACCATGTAGTCCGGCAGCGCTTCCTTCAGCTGTTCGCGCAGCTGCGCGCGCAGCCCGGCCTGCTGCTCCAGCGCTACCTCGGCAGCGGGGATCAGGTAGGCCACCAGCTGCTGGCCGGTCGCGCCTTCCTGGGCCAGCACCAGGGCCTCGCGCACTTGTGGTTGAGCCTGCAGGCGGGCTTCGATTTCACCCAGCTCGATGCGGAAGCCGCGGATCTTCACCTGGTGGTCGATGCGCCCGGCGTATTCGATCACCCCGTCGGCGTGGTAGCGCGCCAGGTCACCGGTGCGGTACAGGCGCCCGCCAGGGGCACCGAACGGGTCCGGCACGAAGCGTGTGGCGCTCAGGTCGCTGCGCTTGAGGTAGCCGCGCGCTAGGCCGGCGCGGCCCACGTACAGCTCGCCGATGCAGCCTTTGGCTACCGGGTTCAGGTCGCCGTCGAGCACATACCAGGACAGGTCGGGGATCGGCACGCCCATCGGGCTGCTGGCCGCCTTGCCCAGGTCAGCCAGCGACAGCGGCCGGTAGCTGACATGCACGGTGGTTTCGGTGATGCCGTACATGTTCACCAGCTGCGGCTGGTGGTCGCCGAAGCGCTCGAACCACGGTGCCAGGCTGTTGACGTCCAGCGCCTCGCCCCCGAACACCACGCTGCGCAATGCCAGCGGCCGCTGCGGCTCGGCCGTGGTGGCCACTGCCATCAGTTGCTTGAACGCCGACGGGGTCTGGTTCAGCACCGTGACCTGCTCATCGGCCAGCAGCTGGTAGAAGGCCTCGGGCGAGCGGCTGGTGTGCTGCGGCACGATCACCAGGCGCCCGCCGTACAGCAGGGCGCCGAAGATTTCCCACACCGAGAAGTCGAAGGCATAGGAGTGGAACAGGCTCCACACGTCGTCGCTGCCGAAGCGGAAGTCGGCGTCGGTGGCCGTGAACAGGCGCAGCACGTTGCGCTGCGGCAGCAGCACGCCCTTGGGCTTGCCGGTGGAACCGGAGGTGTAGATCACATAGGCGAGGTTGTCCGGGCTGACCGTGACCGGCGAGCAGGCCAGCGGGTCGGCCTGGCTGCTGTCATCGTTGCTTTCCAGGCTGAGCACGCGCACGCCTGCCGGCACCGGCAGGCTGGCCAGCACCTGGGGCTGGGCCAGCACGCGCTGCAGGCCGCTGTCTTCGATCATGTAGGCCAAACGGTCGGCCGGGTAGGCCGGGTCCAGCGGCACATAGGCACCGCCAGCCTTGAGGATGGCGAAGATGCCAACGACCATGTCCAGCGAGCGCTCGGCAGCCAGGCCGACCAGCACGTCGGGCCCGACCCCGTCGTCGACCAGGCGCCGCGCCAGGGCGTTGGCACGCTGGTTGAGCTGGGCATAGCTCAGGGCCTGGCCCTCGCAGGTGACGGCGATGGCATCGGGGGTGCGCTGCACCTGGGCTTCGATGCGGCTGTGCAGGGCCTGATCGGCCGGGTGCTCGGCGGGGGCCGGGTTCCACTGGGCGAAGGTGGCTTGCTGTTCCGGCGTGCCCAGCATGTCGAGCTCGCCCAGCCGTTGCTCGGGCCCCCGGGCCATGGCCAGCAGCAGGTTCTGCCAGTGCCGGGCCATGCGTTGCACGGTGGCGTGGCTGAACTGGCTGCAGTCGTATTCCAGGCTGAAGCCAAGGCCATCGGCTGCGTATTCAAGGTCGATGCCGACCAGGCATTTGGCCTGGGCGCTGGCGGTATCGAGGAAGTCCAGCTGCAGTGGGCCCAGGGCCAGCGGGCCGCTGGCAGTCCCGGCCACGCGCCAGTTGAACAGCGCCTGGAACAACTGGGTGGGTAGCACCTGGCCGTTGTGCTGCAGCGTCTCCAGGTACAGCTCCATCGGGTAGTCGCTGTGGCTCAGGGCCGCAATAGACTGCTCCCGCAGGTTTTGCAGCAGGGTCTGCACGGATTGCTGCGGGTCGAGTTCGGCGCGGTAGATCTGGGTGCTGACGAAAAAACCTACCAGCTGCTGGGTTTCGCTGCGGTTGCGCCCGGCGCTGGGCACGCCGAGGGTGAATTGCCGCTGGCCGCTGTAGCGGCCCAGCAGCACCTGCCAGGCGGCCAGGGCGATGACGAAGGGTTGCACGCCCTGCTGCCGGCTGAGCTGCAGCAGGGCCTGGAACACCTCGGCGTCCAGTTGCAGGCCATGGTAGCGGGCACTGGTGCCCTCGGGCGGTGCGTCAGCGCAGCGCGGGTCGAGGTCACCCGGCAACATCAACGGCTGCAGTTCGTCACCCAGCCGGGTATGCCAGTAGCGGGCAGACGCTTGGCACGCATCGCTTTGCAGGTAAGCCTGGCGTTGCCAGATGGCGTAATCGGCATACTGGATGGCGGGCCGTTGCAGCTTGCAGGCTCCCTGGGCGGCTGCCTGCGAATAGGCGCCCAGCAGGTCCTGCAGCAGGATCGGATTGGACCAGGCGTCTGAAACGATGTGGTGCATGTTCAGCAGCAACACATGCTCGTCACCTTGTACTTTCACCAGCCGGGCCCGGATCAGGGGCGCCTTGCCGAGGTCGAACGGTGCCAGCGCATCCGCTTCGATGAGCCGCTGCAATGCATGAGGGCGTTGCGTGGCGGGCATGGCGGTCAGGTCGTCGCAGGGCATTTCGAGGCGTGCGTCGGCTTCGACGAACTGCTGCGGTATGCCCTCGACCTCGGCGAACCTGCTGCGCAGGATGTCATGGCGGTCGACCACCGCCTGCAAGGCCATGGCCAGCTGCTGGCCATGCAGTTCACCCTTCAGTGACAGTGCCCGTGGCAGGTTGTACGCCGCGCTCTGCGGGTTGAACTGCTGCAGGTACCACAGGCGCTGCTGGGCGAAGGAGAGGGGGGCCGGCCCGGCACTCTCGCGTGGTGCTATCCGGTCGGGTTCAGGCCGCTCATCCTGGAGGAGGGCGAGCAAGGCGTCGTCCAGCAAGTCTTCAGCGAGCGAGTCGGCATCCAGTGATTCGTGCATGGCGGTCCCTGTGGCAGTCGAGGCGAAGGACAGCAGCATGGGGGCCGGCCTTGCCGGCGAATGGCCGCTGTCCTCTGGAGAGGTGTATGGCCAGTAAACGAGCCGCCGCACGGCAAATTTACCGGCGGGCGTGTGGGTGACGGGGCGGGTGGGCAGGCCCCGGCCAGGGTTGTAACCGACCTGGTCGGGGCGAGGGATGCAGCCGGTCAGGCCGGCTGGGCTGCGGTGCGAACCTTGCCGCTGTCCATGTGTACCAACTGGTCGGCAATATCGAAGTAGCGGTCATCGTGGGAGATGACAATGATGGTCTTGCCCAGGCGCTTGAGGTCCGGCAGCAGCTCTGTGTAGAAGATGCGGCGGAAGGTTGGGTCCTGATCGGCTGCCCACTCGTCGAACACCAGTACCGGGCGCTGCTCCAGCCAGGCGCTGATCAGGGCCAGGCGCTTGCGTTGCCCAGTGGACAGGTCGGTGGTGGTGAAGGCGCCGTCACGTACGCTGACCTTGTGCGCGATCTCCAGGCGTTGCAGGTATTGGGTCGCATCGTCGGGAATCTGCTGGTCACCCTGGACCACGTCGTCGAACAGGTAGTAGTCGGCGAAAATGGTGGTGAACAGTTGTCGGTAGTCATCCCGGTCAAGCACCGAGACCGGCTGACCATCCAGCAGGATGTCACCACTGTGCGGCGCATACAGGCCAAGCAGCAGCTTGATCAGCGTGGTCTTGCCACAACCGTTCTCGCCGACGATGAACACGATGTCGCCCTGGTTGATCGTGAGGTTCACCGGGCCCAGGCGAAACGGCGTGCTGCCCTCGACGGCCGGAAATGCGTACTGCACATTGCGCAGTTCCAGGCTGTCCATGGTCTGGCGCGGTGCGCCTTGGCCGTCGAGCAGCAGGTTCGGTTCGGGCGAGGAAAACTGCTCTGACAGCTCGGCAATGCGCTGGAATGCCACCTGTGCCTTGCTGACCAGCGGCAGTACGCTGACCAGATGGTCCAGTGGGCCTTTCATGTACAGCAGCACCAGCACGAAGCCGGTCATTGCCGCCTGATCGACGCTTGTCCAGGTGCTCTGCAGGGCCAGGGCCAGGCCGATGACGATGAAGAACAGCGTCGAGCCGAACGTCTTGGCCAGGATGTAGGTATTGACTGCCTTGATCTGGATGGCGCTGATCCGCTCGCTGATCCCCTGGATGTGCCGGGTGAACATGCGATACCGGCGCGGCCGGTGTATGCGCAGCTCCTTGGCGCCCTGGGCAATGGCGTTGTAATGCTTCTGCAGGTCGTCCTCGGCCTCGCGGGCGCTATTGAACCCCTTGATGCCGCGCGTGCGGGCGATGACCTGGGCGGTGATGCCGGCGCCCAATGCCAGCAGCATCAGCAGGAACAGCGGGCCGGACAATGTTGCCAGGTAGCCCATGCAGCCCAGCGTCACCGTCAGCGAAATGGTCAGGGGGGCGAAGGCGAACGAGAAATCGCTGATGGTATCGATATCGTGGGTCAGTACCGGTATCAGGCGGTGGCTGCGATAGCGCTCGATCTGCTCGATGGGCGCCGAAAGCACTTTTTCGCCCAGCTCCTTGCGCAGTTTGGCAATGATCTTCTGGCCAACGAAATTGGTGCCCATGTCGGAGAAGATGCTGCTGAGCAAGGTCAGCACGCAGAGGCCGGCAAACAACCACAGCACGGCGTGGGTCAGCCCTGCTTCGCTGTTGAGGGCGCGGTTGATGGTGGCCAGCAGCGTGGTGACGCTGAAGCCGCCGAGGATGCCCAACAGTATGGAAACCAGCACGATGGGCCAGAATGGCTTGAGCAACTGGGCAAGCTCGCGGGTCGCGCTGAGCGGTTTGCGAATCATGGGGAAGTCTTCTCCAGGCGGATCAAAGGACGTGGTCATCAAAGAAGGCTTCGCGCTCCAGACGCAGCAGAGCGGCTTTCTTGTGGGCCAGTTGAATGTCCTTCAGGTGGCCGAACCCCTGGGACTTGAGGAAGTCGATCTGGCGCGTATGGTCGATGCGCGGCTCGCCGAGAATCCGCTGGGTGCGTGGGTCATCGAGGAACATGTAATGCATCAGCGAGCGGAACCAGCCGCGCAGTTTGCCGATGCCCTGGTGCTTGGGCTCGCCGATCACCACATGCCAGCCACGGTCGTAATCGGCGACGTCGTAGTAGGGGGCGATGCGGTCTTCCTTGCACCAGTACACCTCGAAGTAGGCGAAGGGTTCGTCGTCGAAGCAGCCGATCAGCGGGTGTACGCGCGGGTCGTCGAGCATTTCGCGAATGTATTGCGCATGTTCTTCCGGAGTGCCGGTCTGCTCCCAGAAGAACGCGACTTGCTCCAGGTTCATCCAGCGGTTGAAGGCTGCAAGGTCCTTCACCGGGTCGATGGTGCGCAGTGAAAAGGTGGCGTTCAGCTTCGGCAGATGGCGTCGATAGACTTCGCCCGCCGGTTTGGGCGGGCGTTGCGGGTGGCGTTTCTCGCCGCTGAAGCAATAACGCGGGGCCGTGTGCACGCTGGCCGGCTCGCGAAGCCACGGCAGGGGTTGCTGCCAGAAGGTCTGGCGGGTACAGCGCAGGGCAAGCCTGCCTTGGTCGTCGACCTGCCAGTGATCGAAAATGCCTTCGCGTACCGCACGCACGGCAAATTCCCGGTCGCCAGGGACCTGCACATTCACCTCGTTGCATTGTTTGCGGTGGCAGAAACGGGTCGCCAGCACTGCCAGCATCGCGCTGGCCGGAAATGCTGGCGGAAGTTGCTCGAAGACGATGCGGTTGTCGACCTCCCGGTAGGCGATGGCGGCGCTGCTGTCGAGGCGCAGGCTACCGCTCTCTGGCGTTTCATCCTGGGCACTGGCTTTGCGGCCATCGGCCAGGATCAGACTGAAAGAGGGTGCGTTCATAGGGCTTCCTGTGAGGGGTCGAGTGCGACTTGTCGGGTGCTGTCCATGGATAAAGACGAACCGCACCTGCCGATGTTTAAGCGCCGGGTGCGGCACCCGGTTCAGCGCCAGCGACCTGCCAGCCGCCGCCCAGGGCCTTGTACAGGGCGATGCTGCCCATGACCCGCTTGAGGCGCAGTTGCACATCCTCGTCCTGAGCCTGGTACAGGGTGCGTTGGGTTTGCAGGACGGTCAGCAGGTCCTCGGCGCCCGCCTGGTAGCGGCTTTCGGCGATGTCGAAGGCTTTGCGCGCCTGTTGCAGTTCGATCGCCTGCCAATGCAGTTGCCGGTCGATGCCGTCCAGGGTATTGAGGGCCTTTTCCACATCGCCGAAACCGGCCAGGATAGCGCCGCGGTAGTTCTGCAGCAGTTCCTCCTGGCTTGCGACCGCCTTGTCGCGTTCAGCGCGCAGGCGGCCGTTGTTGAACACCGGCGTGACCAGGCCTGCGGCGAGGCTGGTGAAGGGGTTGCGCAAGACGTCCGGGAAGTGATCGGCGCCGCTGCCGACGATCAGCGTCAGGTTGAGTTTGGGCAGCATCGCCGCGCGGGCTACGCGCACATTGGCCTGAGCCGCCGCCAGCTTGGCCTCGGCATTGGCGATGTCCGGCCGACGGCTGATCAGTTCGCTGGGCAGGCCCGCATCGATCGAGGGCCAGTTGAGCTGTTCAAAGCGCGTGTTGTCCAGTTGCAGGTCCTGCACCGGCTGCCCGACCAGGGTCGCCAGGGTGATCAGGGCCTCCCGGGCCTGTTGCTGGTAAAGCGGGCGTTGCCGTTGCTGGGTGGCGACCAGGCTTTGTTGCTGGGCCAGTTCCAGTGCTGTGGCCGAGCCTGCATCGAAGCGGGTTTGCACCAGTTGCAGGACACGCTCGGCATTGGCCAGGTTAAGGTCGGCAATCCGCCCCTGCTGCTGGAAGGCCAGCGCCTGCATGTAGCTGTCGGCAACCTTGCCGAGCAAGGTCAGTTCAACGGTCGCGCGGTCGAACTCACTGGCTTGCAGGCCGTGCAGGGCACTCTCGCGGGCTGCCGCGTTGCCGCCCCAGAAGTCCACCTCATAGCTGGCCTTCAGGGCCACATCCAGGTAATGAGTGGTGCGCTGGGTCGGGCTGGAATTCAGTTGGCTGTAGCCGTTGCCGTGCTGCAGGCGCTCGCGGTTGGCATTGGCTGCCCCGGTCACCTCGGGCAGCAAGGGGCCGCCGGCGATGATCGCATCAGCCTGTGCCTGGCGAACCCGGGCCATGGCCGCGCCGATTTCGAAGCTGTCGGTGCGGGCTTGCTCCACCAGCTGGTTCAGTGCCGGGCTGCCGAACGACTGCCACCAGCCGGTCAAGTGGCGTGGTGTGCTCTGAGGCGCGGCCGCCTGCCAGCGGGCCGGGGTATGCACACCGTGTTGCGGCGGCGTTGCAGGGGTGGCGCAGGCGCTCAGCAGCAGGCAGGCGCCGAGCAGGGGCAAGGGTTTGATCAACGTTGGGGTACTCATACGCTGGTAAGGGCGGCCACCGGGTCGAGCCGTGCAGCCTTGCGGGCGGGCATGAAGCCGAACGCGATACCGGTGACCACCGCGCAGGCGAAGGCACCGATGGCGGCAGGCAGCGAGAAGGCGACGGCGACCTGGCCCAGGCTCAGGGCGCCGCCGATCAGTAATGCCAGGGCGATGCCGCTGACGCCGCCGACCATCGTCAGCATCACGGCTTCAGTAAGGAACTGGCGCAGGATGTCGCGCTGGCGCGCGCCGGTGGCCATGCGGATACCAATTTCCCGTGTGCGCTCGCGCACGGTCATCAGCATGATGTTCATCACCCCGATGCCGCCCACCAGCAGCGAAATGGCGGCAATGGCGCCCAGCATCAGCGACAGTGCGTTCTGCGTTTTGGCTTCGGCCTGGATCATGGCCGCATTGTTGGTCAGTTCGAAGTCGGTTACGCCGTTGTGCAGTTTCAGCAGCAACTGGTCGATGACCTGCTCGGTCTGCTTCACCTGGCGCGCATCTGCGGCGGCGATCACCACGTATTCCGGGGCCTGGTTGCCGAACAGGCGCACGCTGGCGGTGGTGTAGGGCACCATCACTCGGGCGTCGGCATCCTGGTCGCCAGAGCTGGCGCCCTTGCCGGCCAGCACCCCGATGACCTGGAACGGTGCGTTCTCGATGAGAATGTACTGGCCCACCGGGTTGCGGTCGGCAAACAGTTTTTCCCGGGTCTTTTCGCCAATCACTGCCACTGCCGCGCCGGCGGCTTCGTCGGCCTCGGTGAAGAAACTGCCCTGCGCCACTGGCCAGTTGAATATCTGCGGGAAGTAGGTGTTGGAGCCGCCGACATAGAGCTTCAGGTCCTGGTTGCCATAGCGCACACCGGCCTTGCCGCCATTGACGGGCATGATCATGCGCACCTGGGGCAGGGTGGCGATGGCGCGGGTGTCGTCCAGGGTGATGATGCCTTCCGGCGCCCTGGGGGCGGGTGGCTTGCCGTTGAGGTAGATGATGTTGGAGCCGAAGGCGCCCATCTGCGCCATGACCTGGCGCTTGCTGCCTTCACCCACTGCCAGCATGACCACCACCGACGCCACGCCGATGATGATGCCCAGCAACGTCAGTGCGGTGCGGAAGCGGTTGATCCACATCACCCTCCACGCCGCCTTGACGGCGTCCAGCAGTTCGCCTTTCCAGGCACCGTTGTGCTCGCTGCCGTCGTTCAGGCGCTGGCGCAGGTCGACGGCCTGCAGCACGTCGACCTCAGGGTGCGAAGCGGGCAGTGGCTCAGGCTGGGCCTGGTCGCTGATGATCTGGCCATCGCGGATTTCGATGATGCGCTTGGCCCGTGCGGCGACTTCCCGGTCGTGGGTGATGAGGATCACCACATGGCCCTGGCTGGCCAGTTCGTCGAGCAGGGCCATGACTTCGGTACCGCTGCGGCTGTCGAGGGCGCCGGTGGGTTCGTCTGCCAGAATGATGTGGCCACCGTTCATCAGCGCGCGGGCTATCGATACGCGTTGTTGCTGGCCGCCGGACAACTGGTGCGGGCGATTACCGGTACGTTCGGCCAGGCCCAGGCGGGTCAGCAGGGCATGGGCGCGTGCGTGGCGCTCGGCGGCAGGCGTGCCGGCATAGATCGCCGGCATTTCGACATTTTCCTGGGCGGTGCCGGAGGCAATCAGGTGATAGCCCTGGAACACGAAACCGAAGGCTTCACGCCGCAGCCAGGCGAGTGCGTCACTGTCCAGGCTGGCCACCTGTTCACCCGCGAACAGGTAGTCGCCACTGGAGGGGCGGTCCAGGCAGCCGAGGATGTTCATCAGCGTAGACTTGCCTGAGCCGGAGGTACCGACAATGGCGACGAATTCACCGGCGTGAATGCTCAGGTTGATACCGCGCAAGACCTCGATTTGCGGTGTATCGACGCCGCCATAGCATTTGCGGATATCGCGCAGCTCAATCAGTGGGACTGGCATTTACCCTCCTGCACTGAGCAAGGGGCTGATCAGCAGGCGATCACCTTCTTCCAGCCCTTCGAGAATCTGCACGCGCAGGCGGTCGCTGATGCCGGTGCGCACTTCGCGATTTTCAATGGCGCCGTGTTTCGTCAGTACCTGTGCCAGCCTGCGATCGGGCTGCTTGCCCGGGTTGAGCGCGGAAATCGGGGCGGTCAGCACATTGTGCGCACGGTCAGCGACGAAGAACACCTGGGTGGTCATTTCTGCCATCAGGGCGCCGTCGGCGTTATCGACGTCCAGCAACACCGTATACAACACCACCCGGCCATTGCTTTTGCTGGCCGGGCTGCCGCTGCCCTGGTTGGCATGCTCCAGCGGCTTGGGCGGCACCGGCAGGATCTGCCGTACAGTGCTGTTCCAGCGCCGGGTGCCACCGCTGAGGGTGGTGAAATAGGCGTGCATGCCGGGTTTGACGTGGCCAATGTCCGCTTCCGACACTTCCGCCCAGACTGTCATCGGTGACAATTTGGCGATGCGCAGGATCAGCGGGGTCTGCTGCTGGGCGTTAAGCGTCTGCCCCTCGCGGGCATCCAGTGCGACCACGGTGCCACTCATGGGGGCATAGATGCGGGTGTAACCCAGTTCGGCCTGGTCGCTGCGCAGGCTGGCCTGGGCCTGGCGAATCTGCGCCTGGATCATGTCGATGCGCGCCTGGGTGGCCTTGAGCTCGGCGCGGGCCGTTTGCACATCCTCTTCGCGCGTGGCGCCGCCTGCCGCCAGGCTCTGCTGGCGCTCGGCCTTCTGCCGGGCCAGCTCATGCTGGGCACGTTGCTCTTGCAACTGTGCCTGCAGGTTTTCGACCGAGTAGCGTCCCGCGTCCAGCTTGGCCTGTTGCGTGGAAGGGTCGATCTCGACCAGCAACTGGCCTTCTTGCACCGCGTCGCCGACCTCGACCTTGATGGCACGGATCTGCCCGGATGCCTGGGCGCCGACGTCAACATAACGGCGTGGCTGCAAGGTGCCGATGGCGGTAACGCTGCTCTCGATATCACCCCGGCTGACAGTGACGGTATTCAGGCCATCATGGCGGGGTGGCATGATCTGCCAGGCACTTACGGCCAGCAATGTCGCCAGGCCAACTAAGGTGATCAGGGCCCGGCGGGCCAAGGGGGGACGTTTCATGCAGGGTTCCGGCCAAAGTAAGTTCCTCCGAGACACGTCGCGGGGTTGTACTTTGAACGAGAACCCGCCCGCAAAATTTACTGCGCGGCGCGCGGCGGGCGCTGATAAATGCCGGCGGCGAGTGAACTATTGGGTTAAACGTTTAAGCTGCAACTTGCAAACACAAAAAAACCCGACAGTTGTCGGGTTTTTTTGTTGACTCGAGTTACTGCTTGGCAGGTTCTGCCGGCGTAGCTGGAGCCGGAGTAGCCGGAGCGGCTTCTTCGGCAGCCTTCTGCTCGGCTTCGGCCTGATCTTTGGCAGCTTCGGCGTTTTCCTTGGCGGCTTCGTTCATCTTATCCTGAGCTTCACCCATTTTTTCCTGGGCTTGCTCGGCGTGTTGCTGTGCGTCCTGGGCTTTGTCTTCGCTCGCTTTATCGCAAGCAGCCAGGCCCATGGCAGCGGCCAGCATCAGAGCAAAAGCAAAAGGTTTACGCATGGGGGTGTTTCTCCTTGGTGGAATAAGTGACTTGTTCCTTCGAGTGCAACTACGCGGAATAAGTTCCACGAAGATTACAGATATATAACGCCCCGTTCTACATAGACTTTTTAACGAATTTATGCCGCTGCCCTGCGGCCGGTGGGAACAGCCGATGAACGATTCAACCTTGATGGCAATGGCCGAACGCTTTCTCTCGGCGTTAAAACATTGTCAGCTGTTGCAGATGCGCGTGGCGCAGGCTGATGGTGATGGCATGACCCTGGTCCTGCCATGGTCGCCAGCGATTGTCGGCAACCCGCAAACCGGTGCCGTGCACGGCGGTGCGCTGACCACGCTGATGGACACCACCTGTGGCATGGCCACGTTGTGTGTGCTGCCGCGCTTCGAAGTGTGCCCGACGTTGGACCTGCGCATCGACTACATGCACCCGGCTGAGGCTGGCAAGGACATCTACGGCCACGCCCAGTGCTACCGTGTTACCCGCGACGTGATCTTTACCCGTGGCACCGCCTACCAGGACGACCCCGACCAGCCCATCTGCCAGGTGGTGGGCACGTTCATGCGCCTGGGCCAGGACATCAAGGGCGGCATCCGTTTCGGCGACAGTCTGAAGGAGGGCAAGGCATGATTCCGCACGCGGTGCGCCAGCAGCTCAACGCCGCCCATGCGGTGGGCGACTATCGACCATTGCTGGCGCTGATTCCCTATGCCGGGCTGATCGGCATCGAATGCGAACGTCAGGGCGATGATGTGTTGTTCCGCCTGCCGGCAAGCCCGGACAATATCGGCAACCCACTGCTACCGGCCATTCATGGCGGCGTGATCGCCGGCTTCATGGAGCTGTCGGCAGCGCTGTACCTGCTGATCTACAGCGAGAGCGCAAGCATTCCGAAGATCATCGACTTTTCCATCGACTACCTGCGCGCCGGGCATTTTCGCGATACCTACGCCCAGTGCCAGTTGTGGCGTCAGGGCCGGCGGGTGACCAACGTGGCCATCACCGCCTGGCAGGGCGACAGGCAGTCGCCGATTGCCACGGCCCGTGCGCATTTCAAGATCGAACCGGAAAAGCCCTTGAAATCATCCGGGCAGCCCCCATCTGCATGACATCCGCCGTTAACGCTGGCCGAACCGGCCGCCAGGCGCCACCGCCATCAGATCGGAGTTTCGAAGACCATGACTGTGGAAACACAAAAGGAAACGTTGGGCTTCCAGACCGAGGTAAAGCAACTGCTGCACCTCATGATTCACTCGCTGTACTCGAACAAGGAAATCTTCCTGCGGGAGCTGATTTCCAATGCTTCCGACGCCGCCGACAAGCTGCGTTTCGAAGCCCTGGCCAAGCCAGAACTGCTCGAGGGCGATGCTGACCTGAAGATTCGCCTGAGCTTCGACAAGGACGCCGGTACCGTGACCCTCGAGGACAACGGCATCGGCATGAGCCGCGAAGACGTCATTGCCCACCTGGGCACCATCGCCAAGTCCGGCACTGCCGACTTCATGAAGAACCTCACCGGTGACCAGAAGAAGGACTCGCACCTGATCGGTCAGTTCGGCGTGGGCTTCTACTCCGCGTTCATCGTTGCCGACAAGGTCGACGTGTACAGCCGCCGTGCGGGCCAGCCAGCGGCCGAAGGTGTGCACTGGTCGTCGAAAGGCGAGGGCGAATTCGAAGTCGCCACCATCGACAAACCACAGCGCGGTACCCGTATCGTCCTGCACCTGAAGAAGGACGAGCAGGAGTTCGCCGATGGCTGGCGCCTGCGCAATGTGGTCAAGAAATACTCCGACCACATCGCCCTGCCGATTCAACTGCCAAAAGAGCAGGCCGCCGCTGAAGGTGAAGAGCAGCCGGCCGAAGAGTGGGAAACCGTCAACCGTGCCAGCGCCCTGTGGACCCGTTCGCGCACCGAGGTGAAGGACGAGGAATACCAGGAGTTCTACAAGCACATCGGCCATGACTTCGAAAACCCGCTGGCCTGGAGCCACAACAAGGTCGAAGGCAAGCTCGAATACAACTCGCTGCTGTACGTGCCGGCCCGTGCGCCGTTCGACCTGTACCAGCGCGAAGCGCCGCGCGGCCTGAAGCTGTACGTGCAGCGTGTGTTCATCATGGACCAGGCCGAGTCGTTCCTGCCGCTGTACCTGCGCTTCATCAAGGGTGTGGTTGATTCCAACGACCTGTCGCTGAACGTGTCGCGTGAAATCCTGCAGAAAGACCCGATCATCGATTCGATGAAGACCGCGCTGACCAAGCGTGTGCTGGACATGCTGGAGAAGCTGGCGAAGAACGAACCCGAGCAATACAAGGGCTTCTGGAAAAACTTCGGTCAGGTGCTGAAAGAGGGCCCGGCCGAAGATTTTGCCAACAAGGAGAAAATCGCCGGCCTGCTGCGCTTTGCTTCCACCCAGGACGACAGCGGCGAGCAGAGCGTCGCCCTGGCCGACTACCTGGCCCGCGCCAAGGAAGGTCAGGATAAGATCTATTACCTCACCGGCGAATCGTACGCGCAGGTCAAGAACAGCCCGCACCTGGAAGTCTTCCGCAAGAAAGGCATCGAAGTGCTGCTGCTCACTGACCGCATCGACGAGTGGCTGATGAGCTACCTCAACGAATTCGACGGCAAGGCCTTTGTCGATATTGCCCGTGGTGACCTGGACCTGGGCAAGCTGGATTCGGAAGAAGACAAGAAAGCCCAGGAAGAAGTCGCCAAGGACAAGGAAGGTTTGGTCGAGCGACTGAAAGGTGCGCTGGGTGACAGCGTGGCCGAAGTGCGCGTCTCGCACCGCCTGACCGACTCGCCGGCGATCCTGGCCATCGGCGAGCAGGACTTGGGCCTGCAGATGCGCCAGATCCTGGAAGCCAGCGGGCAGAAAGTGCCGGAGTCCAAGCCGATCTTCGAGTTCAACCCGAGCCACCCGCTGATCGAGAAGCTGGACCACGAGCAGAGCGAAGACCGTTTCGCCGAGCTGTCACATATCCTGTTCGATCAGGCGGCCCTGGCGGCCGGTGACAGCCTGAAGGACCCGGCGGCATACGTTCGTCGCCTGAACAAGCTGCTGGTCGAGCTGTCTGCTTGAGTTGATGCATAGGAAAGCCCGCTTCGGCGGGCTTTTTCATGGCTGCCTTTTTTGTGAAAGTGCCAAAGGAGTGCTAGATGAGCAAAGTTATCGTCGAATCGCTGGTTTATCACCTGTCTGGCAAGGCCTTCGAAAGCCGTTTGGTCTATGAGCCGGGTGCGCTGGGCCGCCCAGGGCTGGTGATGGCGCCGAACTGGATGGGCATTGGTGAAGGTGCCGAGCGCATTGCCAAGGAAGTGGCCGAGAAGGGCTATGTGGTGCTGATCGCCGACCTGTACGGGCAATCGGTGCGCCCGTCCAATGCCGATGAGGCAGGCGTGGCGATGATGCCGCTGAAGAATGACCGTGACGAACTGCGCAAGCGCATGCAGGAAGCCCTGGCGCAATTGCTGGGGCAGTCGAAGGCGCTGCTGGAGCCTGGCAAGGTGGCCACCTTCGGCTTCTGCTTCGGTGGCTGCTGTGCGTTGGAACTGGCCCGTAGCGGCGCCGACCTGCGTGCGGCCGTGTCGTTCCACGGCACCCTGGACACGCCGGACCCTGAAGATGCCAAGCACATCAAGGGCTCGGTGCTGGTGTTGCACGGTGCCTCCGACCCATTGGTGCCTAAGGAGCAGTTGCCGGCATTCGAGGACGAGATGAACGCGGCCAAGGTGGACTGGCAGTTGCTCAGTTATGGCGGCGCGGTGCACTCGTTTACCGACCCGAATGCCAATGTGCCGGGCAAGATGCAGTATAACCGGCGCACTTCCGAGCGAGCGTTTCGTTCGATGCATAATCTGCTGAGTGAAGTGTTCCAGCGTTGAGATTGCAGGGGGCTGCTTTGCAGCCCTTCGCGGGTAAACCCGCGCCTACACGACGGCCTGCGCCCAATCACCGACCTGTGTCCACCCCCGATCAGGTGTAGGAGCGGGTTTACCCGCGAAGGGCCGCAAAGCGGCCCCGATCACCGAGGCAACTCGATCCTCGAATGTTCCCCCGGCACCTCCGGCCAATCCCCCGCAGCCCACCTGGCCCGGGCCCGCTCGATCAGCTCCGGGTCGCTGGCGACGAAGTTCCAGTTCATCCGACGCGGCCCATCCAGCGGTGCGCCGCCAATCAGTACCAGTTGGCATTCACCCTCGGCATACAATGTCACCTCTTCGCCCTGCGGCAACACCACCAGGGTGCACGGCTCCACGTCTTCATCGTTCATCATCAACTCACCATCGAGCACGTACAGCGCCCGCTGCACATGCTCGGTCGGTACCAGCAAGGTGGTCGCCGGTTGCATCCGGACATGCGCATAAAGGGTAGGGGACAGCACCGGCACCGGTGACGCCAGGCAGAACCCGCTGCCCGCAATCATGCAGATACGTACACCCAGGCTGTCACTGACGGGCAGGCTCTCGGCTGGGTGATGGCTGTAACTTGCCGGGCCTTGCTCAAACGCACGTGGCGACGCCAGCCATACCTGCAGCCCATGCAGGCGCGAACCATGGGCCAGGGCATCTTCCGGGGTGCGCTCGACATGGGCGACGCCGCTGCCCGCAGTCATCCAGCTGACATCACCAGGCAGCACCCGCTGCGCCGAGCCGAGGCTGTCCTTGTGCAGGATTGCGCCTTCGAACAGGTAGGTCAGGGTGGACAGGCCGATATGCGGGTGCTGGCGGATGTCCATGCCATGCCCCGGGGCATAGTCTGTTTCGAGCATGTGGTCGAAGAACACGAACGGGCCGACGCTGCGGCACTGGGCTGATGGCAGCGGGCGCAGGATCGGCTGGCCCTCTACCGTCTCGGCTCGGGGGTGGATGACCAGTGGGCTGCTCATGGGGAAGGCTCCAGGCACGGTGGAAGTGCCTCAAGCATAGCGGTTTGCCCGCCGTGGCTGAACCGTCTTGGCGGCCGCCTGGTCTACTGGGTTCGTACTTGCATGAGGAAGATGACCATGACCGCCAGAGCGCTGGCTTGTGTGCTGTTGTTCGGCTGGCTGTGCCAGGCGGCCCAGGCGCGCGAGTACCGCTACAGTGATGCCCACTTGCACTACGTGGACTTCTTCCAGGAAAGTGAAGGCATGCCGGCGCTGATCAAGGCCATGGATGCCGCAGGGGTTGAGCAGTCGATGATTTCAGGCATACCCGTGGCCAAGAAATGGCACGAAGACGAGCCCAAGCGCCCGCGCTACTACGCCGGTGATGACGCCGACGCCTATTGGTACAGCGCCACCGACACATACGTGGCGGCGGCGCTGCAGCAATTGCCAAGTCAGCAGCGCAAGCGGTTCCACCCGTTCCTCAGTGGTTTCAACCCGGTGGACAAGAATGCTGTCAGCCATATCGAGCGCATGCTCGATATGTACCCGGGGCTGTGGCAGGGCATCGGCGAGGTGTTCACCCGACATGATGACCTGACAGCGCTGACCAGTGGCGACACGCCACGTGCCAATAATGAAGCCATGACGCGTATCTACCACCTGGCGGCCGAGCGCGACCTGCCCGTGCTGCTGCATTCCAACATCACCTCCAAGCGCGAGCGCAACCCGCTCTACCTGGCGGAGATCGAAGAGCCGCTGCGCAACCATCCGCACACGCGATTCATCTGGGCGCATGCGGGCAGCAGCATGGAGATACACCGCCACCAGACGCAGATGGACTTCCTACTGCCGGTGCTGACGCGATTGCTGGAGGACTACCCGAACCTGTATGTCGATTTGTCGTGGAGTGTGCTGCAGCCGTATTTGCTGGATGAGCAGGGCGTGCCGCGCAAGGCATGGTTGGCGCTGGTCGAGAAGTACCCGGAGCGGTTCATGCTGGGGTCGGATGTGGTGGGGCGGTTCGGCAGCCTGGGGGAGCAGATGCACGGGTTCAAGCCGTTTCTGGATGCCTTGCCGGAGGCGGTGGCGCACAAGGTGGCCCGGGAGAATTTTCTGGCGGTGTTGCCCAAGGTACAGCAGTGACCTGTGCGGGCCTCTTCGCGGGTAAACCCGCTCCTACAGGGTGGGCACAGCGCTGAAGGCTTGTGTGGTGGGTTTACCCGCGAAGAGGCCCGCACAGGCAATACAAACAAAAACGCCCCGAACCAGTCGGGGCGTTTTCATTGACAGCAGCAGCGTCTTACTTGCCTTCCCAGCGCTTGAGCACCAGGGTGGCGTTGGTGCCGCCGAAGCCGAAGCTGTTGCTCATGACCGTGTCGATCTTGGCGTTTTCTTCGGTTTTACGCAGGATTGGCAAGTCGGCGACTTCCGGATCCAGCTCGTCGATGTTGGCAGAGCCGGCGATGAAGTTGTTTTCCATCATCAGCAGGCAGTAGATCGCCTCGTGCACGCCGGCAGCGCCCAGCGAGTGACCCGACAGGCTCTTGGTAGAGCTGATCTTCGGCGCCTTGTCGCCGAACACGGCACGCACGCCCTTGATCTCGGCCACGTCACCGACCGGGGTCGAGGTACCGTGGGTGTTCAGGTAGTCGATCGGGGTGTCGACAGTGGACAGCGCCTGCTGCATGCAGCGGATGGCGCCTTCGCCGCTCGGTGCAACCATGTCGTAGCCGTCGGAAGTCGCACCGTAGCCAACGATTTCGGCGTAGATCTTGGCGCCGCGGGCCAGGGCGTGTTCCAGTTCCTCGACCACGACCATGCCGCCACCGCCAGCGATGACGAAACCATCACGGTCAGCGTCGTAGGCGCGCGAGGCCAGTTCCGGGGTTTCGTTGCGCTTGGTCGACAGGGCGCCCATGGCATCGAAAAGGAACGACTGGCTCCAGTGCTCTTCTTCACCACCACCGGCGAAGACGATGTCCTGCTTGCCCCACTGGATCTGCTCCAGTGCGGTACCGATGCAGTGAGCCGAAGTGGCGCAGGCCGACGAGATCGAGTAGTTGATGCCCTTGATCTTGAACGGGGTGGCCAGGCATGCCGACACGGTGCTGCCCATGGTGCGGGTAACGCGGTATGGGCCGACGCGCTTGACGCCTTTCTCACGCAGGGTGTCCAGCGCTTCCATCTGGTTCAGGGTCGAGGCGCCGCCGGAACCGGCCACCAGGCCGGTACGCGGGTTGGAAACCTGCTCTTCGGTCAGGCCGGCGTCCTTGATCGCGTCCTGCATGGCCAGGTAGGCGTAGGCAGCCGCATGGCCGACGAAGCGGTAAACCTTGCGGTCGATCAGTTCTTCGAGGTTGAGGTCGATGGAACCGGAAACCTGGCTACGCAGCCCCATTTCCTTGTATTCCGGGTTGAAACGGATACCCGGACGGCTGTTGCGCAGGTTTTCGGTGACGGTAGCTTTGTCATTGCCCAGGCACGATACGATGCCCAGACCAGTGATAACGACGCGGCGCATGCGAATAACCCTTAGAAATTGTCAGTGGAGGTGAACACGCCGACCCGCAGGCCTTCGGCAGTGTAGATCTCGCGGCCGTCGACGCTGACCGAGCCATCGGCGATGGCCATGTTCAGCTTGCCCTTCAGGACGCGCTTGATGTGAATGTTGTACGTGACTTTCTTGGCTTCAGGCAGTACCTGGCCAAAGAATTTCACCTCGCCCGAACCCAGGGCGCGGCCACGGCCTGGCAGGCCCTGCCAGCCGAGGAAGAAGCCAACCAGCTGCCACATGGCGTCGAGGCCCAGGCAGCCCGGCATGACCGGATCGCCTTCGAAATGGCAGGCGAAGAACCACAGGTCCGGGTTGATATCCAGCTCGGCGACCAACTCACCTTTGCCGTACTTGCCGCCTTCTTCGCTGATATGGGTGATGCGATCGACCATCAGCATGTTCGGCGCGGGCAGTTGCGCATTACCTGGGCCGAACAGCTCACCGCGACTGCAGCGCAGCAGGTCTTCCCGAGTAAAGGCGTGTTGTTTGGTCATGCGAGCTCCTCAATAACCCCCTGCGGCAGGGGATGAATCTTCCCGGCCGGCCCGAAAACCAAGCGCTTCGAGACGGCAGCCTACAGGTAGACTATTGCGTTGTGGTGAAAGTCACAGCGCACCTGGTGAAAGAAGTACAGGTGTGCACTGAAACGTCTATTTTCAGGTCCGATGAAGGTCCTGTCCAGTGTTTAAGACTGCCGCACTTTAGCATTTATCGCCAGTCGCGGTTGTCTGACCGGGTAACCAGCGCTGCAGCACCTGCTGCAATTCGGTACGGCGCAAGGGTTTGCTCAGGTAATCGTCCATACCGGCGGCCATGCAACGTTCGCGGTCGCCCTGCAACGCGTTGGCGGTCAGGGCGATGATCGGTAGCCCAGCGCCGTTGGGCAACTGGCGGATGCGTCGGGTGGCTTCATAGCCGTCCAGGTGCGGCAGGCGGCAATCCATCAGCACGGCAGCAAAGCGCTGCTGGCCGACCCGCTCGACGGCTTCAAGGCCATCTTCTGCCGTGCATACTGCCAGCCCCAGGCTGCGCAGCATGGCTTCCACGACACTGCGGTTGACCGGATTGTCCTCCACCAGCAGTACCTGATCATTGTCCGGCACCGTCGTTTGTGCAGCCGTTGGCGGCGTCAGCGGGATGGGGGCAGGGGTGGCGAGTGCCAGCGGCATCTCCAGGGTAAAGGTCGAACCCAGGCCCTCACGGCTTTCACCGCGTAGCTTGCCGCCCATGCGCTCGGCCAAGGTACGAGCGATCGACAGCCCCAGCCCGGTACCGCCATAACGACGGGAAATCGAGCTGTCGGCCTGCTGGAAGGCGACGAACATCATTTCCAGGCGGTCGCTGTCGATGCCGATGCCGGTGTCGCGCACGCTGCAGGTCAGCCAGATCAGCTGTCGGTCGAGCACCTGCCAGCGTGCCTCGACTTGCACCTGGCCACGTTCGGTGAACTTCAGGGCGTTGCCCACCAGGTTCAGCAGGATCTGGCGGATGCGCGTGGGGTCGCCGTTCACCTGCAACTGCTCGATGCCGGCCGGCAGTTGCAGGTGCAGGCCCAGGCCGCGTTGCTGGGCGCTGTGCTGGAACGACTGGACACTGCTGGTGATCAGCTCGCCCAGGTTGAAGTCGATGTGCTCCAGCTGCAGCGCGGCGCGTTCGATGCGCGAAAAATCGAGGATGTCGTTGATGACCTTGAGCAAATGCCCGGTGGACTCGCTGGCCACTGCCGTGTAATCGGCCTGTTCATTGCTCAGCGGCGTGGTTTCCAGCAGTTGCAGCATGCCCAGCACGCCATTCATCGGGGTGCGCAACTCATGGCTCATCATCGCCAGGAAATCCGATTTGGCGCGGTTGGCCTGTTCGGCCTCCTCGCGGGCCTGGATCAGTTCGGCAATGGCCTGCTTCTGTTCGGCACTGGCCTGTTCCAGGGCGCTGGCCAGGTTGTTGATGTGGCGGGCCAAGTGGCCCAGCTCGCTGTCGTCGACGACCGGCAAGGGGGTGTTGTACTTGCCTTGCTGAATCGCCTTGACCGCATGGCCCATGTCGCTGATCGGCTTGGCCAGGCTCAGGGCCAGGCGGCGTGCCAGCAAGAAGGTGAACAGCAGGGCGAACAACGCCAGGATCCCGGCCTTGATCACGATTTCCTGCTGGCGCTGACTGAAGGCGTCATCGGACATGCCGACGATCACGCGGCCCAGGTAGTCGTCACCGATGGCCGGGGTGGTGGCTTTGCCCTGTTGCAGGAAGTCGTTGTCCAGGCGGATTTGCTGCAGGCGAATGGGCGCCTGGAACACTTCGACCCGTTGCGCGCGGTTGGCACTTTCGTCGGACTGCTCGACGTACACCAGGATGTGGTTGCGGCTGTCCTGCACTTCCAGAAAGCGTACGTGCGGGATGCTGAGGGTGGCACGCATCAGCCCTTCAAGCACTTCGTTGTTGCCCGAAATCACCCCATACTCCGACGCCGGTGCCAACTGGTTGGCGATCAGTTGCCCGGTGTGGTTGAGCTCCTGGCGCAGGTCCTGGATGCGTACGAAGGTAAAGAAACTGATCAGGAGCAAGGTCAGTAGCAGGGCGGGGCCGAGGCTGATGATCTGCGTGCGGGTATGAATGTCCCAGCTCAAGCGTTTGCTCATGGGGTGGGTTCTCCCTCGGCCAGGGCCTTGACGGCGGCGTTCTGATCGATCGGTTCAAGACCCAGGGCCCGGGCCACCTGCTGGTTGCCACTGACCCCGTAGCGCACTGGGTACAGGCTGCGCGGCCAGCGTGTCGGCGGCTGGTCGAGCAACTGGTCGAGCACCCACAGCCAGTCGTCCTGGTCGCTGTAGGTACTGGCCAGGGCGCCGGCGCGAACGAAGCCGGCGTTCGGGCCGATCAGTGCCATCTGCCGGCCATAACTGCTCAACAGCAGGTTCTTTGCGGTCTTGGAGTTGTACAAGTCAGGGTCGTCCAGGCCCAGTAGCACATCGCTGTTGCCCAGCAGGTGCTGCAGCGGCCGGTTGTCACGCGGGTCGGACCAGTCCTGGGCCACGATTTCCAGGCCTAGCGGCCGTGCAGCATGGCGCAGTTCGTCCAGCAGAAAGCTGCTGTGCTCGCCGTACAGCACGCCAACGCGCCTGGCCTGCGGCAACAAGTAGCGTGCCAGGCGCAGTTGCCGTCCCAACGGTGCGTCGCTCCACAACAGTGTGAGGAACGCGGGGCGCGACTTTCCCAGGCGCTGTTCAGCCTGTACCCGGCTGACCCGCATGACCAGCGCCGGCGGGCCGGCGGTTTCTCCCAGGCGCCATTCCAGTGCTGCGTTGTCGAGCAGGATCAGGCGTTGGTCGGCTTTGAGCTTGCCCGGGCGCGGCAGTTCGGTGGTGGTGCGAAACTGCACATGATCGTGTGGCCGGCGGCTTTCCAGTGCGGCGATGAAGCTGCGTACACCGGGCTGGTCCTCAGCCCCAACCAGCAGGACTTCGCTGGCGGACAAAGGCCCCAACGGCCACAGGCAGAGCAGCAACAGGCGCAGCAGCAGGGCCATCAGAACTCCAGCTCCGCGCTCACGCTCAGGCGGTGACGGCTGTCGTAGCGGTTCTGCAGGGCCGAGGTCGGTTCATCGTCCAGGCGCTGCTGCCACAGCGCCGCCAGCTCCAGGTTGCTGCCATACACCCGAAAACGCTTGGCCAGGCGCAGGTCCAGACGCTCGTAGCGGTACTGGTTGAGGGCATCGTCACCGTAATAGAACAGCGCGCTCGACCAGCCGGCACCCCATTCGCGCATCCACCCGGCCGAGCCGCTGTTGCGGGCGCTAAGGCGACGGTCGTCGGGGTTACTGGCCCAGGCATCGACATAGGCATAGGTCAGGCGCAGGCGGTCGCGCAGGGTGGGGCGCCAGTCCATTTGCGCCTCGCTGCCGCTGAAACGGGCCTTGTTGGCGTTGCTGGCGATGTACTGGTTGTTCCTCAGCGGCTCGCTGATCATGCCGGTGATCTCGTCGTAGAACAGCTTCACATCCAGGCTCAGGTCGATGTCGCTGAAGTAGCCGTTGTAGCCCAGCTCGCGCGAGCGCATGCGCTCCTGTTCAAGGTCGCCAGGGCCACGGGTCTTGACGAAGTACTCACCGTTTTGCAGGCCGAATGAATTGGGGGTGAGGTTCTTGACCGTGTAACTCCAGTTGACGTTGTTCTCGAACATGTCGGGCGAGCGCACCGCTTCGGAGTACACCGCACGCAGACCGTGGCGTGGGGTGATCAGGTAGTTGACCGCGACGCGCGGGGTCAGCGAACTGCCTGACAGGCGCGAGTCTTCGAACATGGCGCCACCCTGCAATATCCAGTGCTCGTCGGCCCGCCATTCCAACTGGCCGAACAGGCGCCAGGTCTGGTCGTCGATGCTGCCGTTGAAGTAGGTCTGCGAGTCGGCGCGATCATAGCGGTAGTTCATGCCACTGAGCAGACGCAGGCTATCGGTCAGGCTCAGGGTGTCCTGGATTTCCAGGTCATAGCGGGTTTCACGGGTGCTCTGATCGACATCGCCGCAGACCTGCTCCCTTCCACCCTCTTTCCATTGCTGCTGCACTTTCTGCAGAAGGCCTTTCAGGGCAGGGTCGTCAGTGGAAAGGGGAGCGCCCGTTGCAATGCCGCGCGCCACTTTTTCGGCAAAGTCGGGGTTCATCTGCCAGAGCTGGGTCAGTTCGGGGCTGAACGACTGCAAGGCATCACAGGCGCGCCACACTTGCTGGCGATCAAAATGCTGGGCTGAGCCCTGGATATAAAGGCTGTGTTCAGCGCTGAAGTCTTTGGTCCAGCGCAACGAGCCCGCATAGTCCTTGGCGTTGACGTCGGCATTGTTCCCGGACTCGTACTGCTGGAACACCGGCTGGTAGGTGTAGGGCCGCTGATTGCTGCCTTCCTTGGCCGCCAGTTGCCACTCCAGGGTCTGGTCGACCGCCAGGTTGTGGTTGGCGCTGAGGTTGAAGCGGGTCAGGCGGCGACTGTCGCGGTAGTCCTGGCCGAACTGGTTCTCATCAAAGCCGTCGTCCTGTTGGCCCGACAGCGACAGGCGCATGTCGCCACCGTCCCAGCCGAAGCCGTGGCTGGCATAGAAGTCGTTGATGCCGTCCTGGCCGCGCGTCACTTTCAGCCGTGTACCATGGCTGTCGGCGGGGTTGCGGGTGAGGATGTTGACCACTGCCATCAGCGCGTTGGCGCCATAGCTGACGGTGTTCGGGCCGCGGAACACCTCGATGCGCTCGATGTCCTCCATGGCCAAGGGGATGTCGCTCCAGTCCACCGTGGCCAGGCCTGCGCGGTACACCGAACGGCCATCGATCAGTACCTGCATGCGCCGTGCGTCGTTGACGTTGCTGCCGTGGTAGTTGACCGTGGGTTGATTGCCGGCACCGTAGCCGATCATCATGCCCGGTACCAGGCGCAGCAGTTCGGGGATGTCACGGGCACCGCTGGCGCGAATCAGTTCGCTGTCGAGTACGGTCATGCTGCCCGGGACAGCGGCGGGGGATTGTTTCAGGCGTGTGGCGGTCAGAACCTGTGGCAGGTCGGGGGTGTCGATGAACAGGTCGTCGGCCGCAGCCTGGCCGCCGAGCAGGGCGGTCAATAACAGCAGGCGCGGGTACGGTGGCGTGCCAGGGAACACGGAGCGGCCTTTGTTTCAGGATTGAAACAGGCATGGTAACTGACCTTGGCGTATTTTCCAGTGATCTGCAGCGGTTTTGCAGCGTGCCTGTCTTGACGCTTTCGTGGGGGCGGAAATCGAGCGCCGCCGGCGCGGCGCATCGCGAGCACGCTCGTGCCTGCATTTGTTGCAACGTGGCCATGACAGTGTGATCTGCGTTGCTGACCTTGGCGCATGGCAGGCGAGCCGTATAATGGCGGGGTCGCCACTTAACTTTTGGCTTTAATGGATTGGATATGACTGAACAGCAACCTGTTGCGGTTCTGGGCGGCGGTAGCTTCGGCACCGCCGTGGCGAACCTGCTGGCGGAAAACGGTGTGCCGGTGCGTCAATGGATGCGCGACCCGGCGCAGGCCGAGGCCATGCGTGTGAATCGCGAGAATCCGCGCTACCTCAAGGGTATCCGCCTGCACGATGGGGTTGAGCCGGTCAACGACTTGCTGGCCACCCTGCAGGCCAGCGAGCTGATCTTCGTTGCCCTGCCATCGAGTGCCTTGCGCAGCGTGCTGGCACCGCATGCCGAGCTGCTGCGCGGCAAAGGCCTGGTCAGCCTGACCAAGGGCATCGAAGCGCAAAGCTTCAAGCTGATGAGCCAGATCCTCGAAGAAATCGCCCCCGAGGCGCGCATCGGCGTTTTGTCAGGGCCCAACCTGGCGCGCGAAATCGCCGAACATGCACTGACTGCCACAGTGGTGGCCAGTGAGCACGAAGATCTGTGCCAGCAGGTACAGGCCGTGCTGCACGGGCGTACCTTCCGCGTCTACGCCAGTGCCGACCGTTTTGGCGTCGAACTGGGCGGTGCACTGAAGAACGTCTACGCGATCATCGCCGGCATGGCTGTGGCCTTGGGGATGGGCGAGAACACCAAGAGCATGCTGATTACCCGGGCCTTGGCCGAGATGACCCGTTTCGCCGTCAGCCAGGGCGCCAACCCCATGACGTTCCTCGGCCTGGCCGGTGTCGGTGACCTGATCGTCACCTGCTCCTCGCCCAAGAGCCGCAATTATCAGGTTGGCTACGCACTGGGGCAGGGCCAAAGCCTGGAAGAGGCGGTCAACCGCCTGGGCGAAGTGGCCGAGGGGGTCAACACGCTCAAGGTGCTCAAGACCAAGGCCCAGCAAGTGCAGGTGTACATGCCGCTGGTGGCTGGCCTGCATGCCATCCTGTTCGAAGGCCGCACGCTGAACCAGGTGATCGAGCACCTGATGCGCGCCGAGCCCAAGACCGATGTCGATTTCATTTCCATCAGCGGTTTCAACTGAGCCCTTGGCGGCTCTGACACGAGCAAGGAGCAACACATGAACGATACGCCCGAACGCGCCCAGCGCGAGTCGATCATCCTGCGGGTGCTGTGGATGCTGGTGTTCCTGGTGGTCTGGCAACTGGCCGAGTTGCTGTTGGGTGGCCTGGTGCTGGTACAGCTGATCTACCGACTGGTGTATGGCGCGCCCAGCGCCAGCCTGATGAACTTCGGCGACAGCCTGAGCCAGTACCTGGCACAGATTGGTCGCTTCGGCAGTTTCCACAGCGACCAGAAGCCATGGCCGTTCGCAGACTGGCCGGCCCCGCGTGCGCCGGAAGGTGAAGCCGCGCACGCTGTGGCACCGGCCGCGCATCCAGTGCGTGACGAGGAACCCAAGCTGTGAAGCTGTGGGTGCTGCGCCACGGTGAAGCTGAGCCGCGGGCCAAGACAGATGCCGAGCGCCGGTTGACGGCCCATGGTCGCGAGCAGGTGCTGCACAGTGCGGCTTACCTGATCGGGCAGCCATTGCAGGCGATTGTCGCCAGCCCTTACGTACGCGCCCAGCAGACCGCCGCACTGGTGCATGACACCCTGGGTTTCGCCGAACCGGTGCGCACCGTGCCCTGGCTGACGCCCGAGGGTGATGTACAGCAGGTCATCGGCGAAATCGAGCGCCTGGGGCTTGAGCATGTGCTGCTGGTCAGCCACCAGCCGCTGGTAGGCACCTTGGTCGGTGCGCTGGAGCACGGCCACAGGCAACAGCCGGCAGCCATGAGCACTGCCAGCCTGGCGGAGCTGGAAGGGGAGTGGCCGCTGGCCGGGTTGATGACGCTTCGGGCCATCCACTCACCCGCGTGAACTTCCCATGGTTTGTGCAGGCCACTGTTTCGCTCGCTTCTGAATGCTGGCATGGGTAAAGAGCGATAAGGCAACTGGCATTTTTGTCAGTTGCCGCACTTCACCACCGCTTGCTAGCGTTGCCACATGGCAAATATCAGGGAACGGCGAATGAGGGGTGAAATGCTGGAGCTGTTGCGCTCCCTGGACCTGCAACCCACCCTGGAACAGGTTGACCAAGGTACCTCGCTGGATTTCGCCCAATACAGCCTGCTGCGTGAATCGGCCGATGCCAAGCTTTACCACCTGATGCGCAAGGTGAACGACAACCCCGGGCTGGACCCTGTTGCGAGGCAACAATGCGAGCAGGACCTGAGGACGCTGCAGGACGCCTGCCTGCGGGTTTCGCACTTGCTGCAAATCAGTTGTCTGGCCCTGCGCCGCCTGCAACTGGACTACCAGGACCAGCGTCTGGCCCGCGAGGCGCTGGAGAGCCAAGTGGCCTACATGCAGGCCTGCCTGCGTCGGTCGCTGAGCAGTTTCGACCGCTCGGCATGACCTGATCCCCCTCGCCGATGACCTTTATGGACATTGCCGAACTGCCCCGCGATGCCGACAATGGGCCATCATCCCGGTCCGGACCAGGCGCCATGTCGCAGCAGATCTTCTTCGCCCATGCCAACGGTTTCCCATCGGCCACCTACGGCAAGCTGTTTGCAGCGCTGGCGCCGGACTATCAGGTGCAGCACCTGGCCCAGCACGCGCATGACCCGCGCTTTCCCGTGGACGAAAATTGGCAAAGCCTGGTCGATGAATTGTTGCATCACCTGGCGCAGCAGGACCAGCCGGTCTGGGGCGTCGGCCATTCGCTGGGTGGCGTGTTGCACCTGCACGCGGCATTGCGCTGCCCCGAGTACTACCGGGGGCTGGTGATGCTCGACTCCCCGGTGCTCACCCGCGCTGATCAATGGCTGCTGCGCACAGCCAAGCGCTTTGGTTTCATCGACCGCATCACACCGGCCGGGCGCACCCTGGGGCGTCGCGAAACGTTCAATGACCGCGACAGCGCCCGGGACTATTTCGCTGGCAAATCACTGTTCCGCCATTTCGATCCCGATTGCCTCGACGCTTATGTAGAACATGGCCTGCAGGTGGTGGAGCAAGGGCTACAGTTGCGCTTCGACCCTGCTACTGAAATCAGCATCTACCGCAGCATCCCGCACACCAGCCCCGCCCCCGCGCGCCAGTTGCAGGTGCCGCTGGCCATGGTGCGCGGCAACCGGAGCAACGTCATTCGTCGCCACCACACCTTGGCTGTGCGCGGTATGCCCAAAGGTGAATACCACAGTGTACCGGGTGGGCACATGTTCCCGCTGGAGCGCCCGGCCGACACTGCCAGCCTGATCAAGGGCCTGTTCGACCGCTGGAGCCAGGCATGAGCGCACACGTTGAGGAAATTCGTCTGAGCCTGGGCCATATCGAACTGGCTGCACACCTGTTCGGCCCCGAAGACGGGCTGCCGGTGATTGCCCTGCATGGCTGGCTGGACAATGCCAACAGCTTTGCCCGCCTGGCACCGCAACTGAAAGGTCTGCGCCTCGTCGCCCTGGACCTGGCCGGCCATGGTTATTCGGAGCACCGCCCGCCTGGCGCCGGTTATGCCCTGGCCGACTATGCCCATGACGTGCTGCGCGTGGCCGAGCAACTGGGTTGGCCGCGTTTCGCCCTGCTGGGGCATTCGCTGGGCGCGATCATTTCGGTGCAACTGGCCGGTGCATTGCCCGATCGGGTCAGTCACCTGGCGCTAATCGACGGCGTGATCCCGCCGACTGGCGCCGAGCAGGACGCAGGTGAGCGCTTAGGGATGGCACTGCAAGCCCAGTTGCGGCTGGATGGCAAGCGCAAGTCGGTGTATGCGACATTGGAAGCAGGGGTGCAAGCCCGGATGAAAGGCATGGTCGCGGTCAGCCGTGAAGCGGCCGAGCTGCTGGCCCAACGTGGCCTGATGCCAGTGCCCGGTGGCTACAGCTGGCGCAGCGACAGCCGGCTGACCCTGCCCTCGCCGGTGCGCCTGAGCGAGGCCCAGGCCATGGCCTATGTGCGGCGGGTGAGTTGCCCGGCGCTGTTGGTGGTGGCCGCCGACGGCATGCTGGCGCGCCACACCGGGTTGCTGGAGCAGCTACCCTTTGAACAGGTGACACTACCCGGCGGCCATCACCTGCACCTGAACGATGCGCAGGGCGCGGCCCTTGTTGCAGACTGTATCAATCGCTTCTTTGGCTTTGCTTGACTTGCACCGGACAAGTGTCGAGGCTTGGCGGGTTGAACAGGGAGACAACCATGCAACTGCCAGACATCCTGGAGCTTCAATTCGGCGCTGAGCGCCGCCTGGTTCGCCAATGAGCGTACCCGTTTCCATTCGCACTGCCTTGGCTGCCTGTCTGGTGCTCGCCACCCCCGTGTCGTGGGCCGGCGTCCTGCCGGTCCCGCAGGACGCCAAGGTGGTCGATCAACGCCCGGCGACGGAACAGGAGCGCGTCTACCCGATGGGCCCGCTACGCAAGATCAGTGGCCGCCTGCGGGTCGATGACAAAGTCGAAAGCCGCGGTCAAGTCAGCTCGGTAACCTACGAATTGCCCGTCGAGCGTACTGCGCGCGAGGCGTTCACCAGTGCCCGTGAAGCACTTGTGCGCGACGGTGGCTACCCGTTGTTCTGGTGTCAGGGGCGTGATTGCGGTGAGGCCAGCCTGTGGGCCAATGATGTGTTCGCCAATGCCCGCCTCAACGGAGGCGACGAGCAGCAGGCGTTCATCCTGCTACGCCGCTCGGCAGACGAGGCCGACACCCTGGTCGCGCTGTACAGCGTTACCCGTGGCAACCGCCGTGCCTATCTGCATGTGGAAGAGTTCATCGCAGGCAGCCCGCTGGGCGAGCTGCTGCCAACCGCTGCCACGGTGCTGCGCGAAATGCGTGACACCGGCAAGCTCGACTACCCTGACCTTGCTGCGCCGCAAGACGCCTGGGTAAACCTGCTGGCCCGCAGCCTGAACCTTGACAGCACCTTGCGTGTCAGCCTCAGTGGCGCCCAGGCTGAGGCCTGGCGCGAGGCGCTGGTCAAGGCCGGGGTGCGCAATCGCCGTCTTGAAGTCGGCAGTGCGCCTACAGACGGCCTGCACCTTGAACTGATCCCTTGAACGAGCACCCTCATGGTTAACAATGATCGCCTGCTGGTCCAGATTCTGCTGGTGGCGTTGCTAGGTGCCGGCCTGTGGGTGATGGCACCGTTCATATCGGCATTGTTGTGGGGGGCCATCCTGGCCTTTGCCAGCTGGCCGTTGATGCGCTTCCTTACGCGCCTGCTGGGCGGTCGTGAGACGCTGGCAGCCGGCCTGCTGACCATGGCCTGGATCCTGATCGTGGCACTGCCGCTGGTGTGGCTGGGGTTCAACCTGGCCGATCACATTCGCGACGCTACGGCGTTTGTGCGTGACGTGCAGGTCGACGGCCTGCCCGATGCACCGGCCTGGTTGGGTGGCATTCCATTCGTTGGCGAGCGTCTGGTCAACGGTTGGCAATCGCTGGACCAGCAAGGCGCAGCCTTGCTTACCTCGATCAAGCCTTACTTTGGGCAGGTGGGCAACTGGTTGCTGGCGCGCAGCGCGCAGATCGGCAGCGGCGTGCTGGAACTGACCCTGAGCCTGGTGTTCGTGTTCTTCTTCTACCGCGACGGGCCACGTTTGGCGGCATTCGTGCTGCGCTTGCTGCACCGGCTGGTGGGCGAACGCGCCGAGTATTACCTGGACCTGGTAGCCGCTACCGTGCAGCGGGTGGTCAACGGGGTGATCGGCACGGCGGCCGCGCAGGCCCTGCTGGCGCTGATCGGCTTCCTGATCGCGGGGGTGCCTGGGGCGATCGTGCTGGGGTTGGTGACCTTCATGCTCAGCCTGATCCCCATGGGGCCGCCACTGGCCTGGATCCCGGCCACCGCTTGGCTGGTGTGGAAGGGCGAATACGGCATGGCGGTGTTCCTGGGCGTCTGGGGCACCTTCGTCATCAGCGGCGTGGACAACGTGCTCAAACCCTACCTGATCAGCCGTGGCGGCAACCTGCCGCTGGTGATCGTGCTGCTGGGCGTGTTCGGCGGCTTGCTTGCCTTTGGCTTCATTGGCCTGTTCATCGGGCCGACCTTGCTGGCGGTAGGCTACAGCCTGCTGCTGGACTGGAGCCGTAACGCGGCGCAGCAGCCGCCACAACAATAAGCCTGTAACGGCCCTTTTGCGGGTTTGCCCGCTTCCACAGCTACCACACAGGCCTTGAAGGCTGTGCAGTACCTGTGGGAGCGAGCGAGCCCGCGAAGAGGCTGTTACAGGCAAACTACAACGCTGATCTTTACGCATTCTTTATCCCCACCCCCATCCCCCGATCTCGCCCCTTTACGCCCCTCCCTCGGACAATTTCCCCAAAGCGGCCCAAGCCGTAACACGGGGAGAACCACACATGAACATGCTCGACGGGCTGTCACTGCTGCTGGCAGTGGCATTGGCGTTTTATCTGCTGGTGGCGCTGCTGCGCGCCGATCGCAGCTAGGGAGCGGCCATGCACAGTTACGATTTCGCCTTGCTCCTGGCATTCTTTGCCATCGTGCTGCTACCAGCACCCTGGCTCGGGCGGTTCTACTTCAAGGTCATGGAAGGCCAGCGTACCTGGCTGACGCCTGTGCTGGGGCCGGTCGAGCAGGGCTGTTACCGGCTGGCGGGTGTGAACGCCAGCCAGGAGCAGAACTGGCGGCAATACACCCTGGCCCTGCTGGCGTTCAACCTGGTCGGCTTCCTGCTGCTGTTTGCCGTGCTGCTGTTACAGGGCTACCTGCCACTCAACCCTCAGCACCTGCCTGGCCAGGAATGGTCGCTGGCGTTCAACACCGCCGTCAGTTTCGTTACCAACACCAACTGGCAGGCCTACAGCGGTGAGGCGTCGGTCAGCTACCTGAGCCAGATGCTTGGCCTGACCGTGCAGAACTTTGTCAGCCCTGCCACCGGCCTGGCCGTGCTGGTTGCCCTGTGCCGCGGTATCGCCCGGCGCAGCGCGACGACGCTGGGCAACTTCTGGGTCGACATGACCCGTGCCACCCTCTACGGCCTGCTGCCGCTGTGCTTGCTGCTGGCGCTGTTGCTGGTGTGGCAGGGCGTACCGCAGACCTTTGCCGACTACGCCCACGCGCTGACCTTGCAAGGTGCCGACCAGACCATTCCGCTGGGGCCGGCCGCCAGCCAGATCGCCATCAAGCAATTGGGTACCAATGGCGGTGGCTTCTTCGGCGTCAACTCGGCGCACCCGTTCGAAAACCCAACGGCCTGGAGCAACCTGTTCGAGGTGGCATCGATCATCCTCATTCCGGTGGCGTTGGTGTTCACCTTCGGTCACTACGTGAAGGACCTGCGTCAGAGCCGCGCCATCCTCGCCTGCATGCTTGCCCTGTTCCTGATCGGCGGTAGCACGGCGCTGTGGTCCGAGCACCAGCCAAACCCGGCCCTGGAAAGCACGCAGGTGCAGCAGACCGCCCCCCTGGAGGGCAAGGAAAGCCGCTTCGGCACCACCGGTTCGGTGCTGTGGACGGTCACCACCACCGCCGCCTCCAACGGTTCGGTCAACGCCATGCACGACAGCCTGAACCCGCTGACCGGTATGGTGGCGATGGTCAACATGATGGTCGGCGAGGTGATATTCGGCGGCGTCGGCGCGGGCCTCTACGGCATGCTGCTGTTCGTCCTTATCGCGGTGTTCCTGGCCGGGCTGATGATTGGCCGTACCCCGGAATACCTGGGCAAGAAGCTGCAGGCCCGTGAAGTGCAGCTTCTGGTGGCAACCCTGCTGGTGATGCCGGTCGGCGTGCTGGTACTTGGCGCCATCGCCGCCAGCCTGCCCGGCCCGGCCGGGGCGGTCACCAACCCGGGGGCGCATGGTTTCAGCCAGTTGCTGTACGCCTATACCTCGGGCTCGGCCAACAACGGCTCGGCCTTTGCCGGGTTTGGCGCCAACACCGTGTACCACAACCTGATGATCGGCCTGGCCATGCTCATCGGCCGCTTCGGCTACATCCTGCCGATACTGGCGTTGGCCGGCAGCCTGGCGGCGAAAAAAAGCGCGCCGCTGGGGCAGAACAGCTTCCCGACTCACGGCCCGCTGTTCACCGGCTTGCTGCTGGTGACCATCCTGCTTGTCGGTGGCCTGACCTTCCTGCCGACCCTGGCCCTTGGGCCAATCGCCGAACACCTTAGCCTGGGTTTTTGAGGACCGATCATGAACATGCCCATTCCTGAAGTGAATAGCCGGCACAATGCCAAGGACCAGACCCGCTTCGCCGCGCTGTGGCGCCCGGCGCTGGTGCAGGCGTTCGTCAAGCTCGACCCGCGTCAGCTCAAGCGCTCCCCGGTAATGCTGGTGGTGGCCCTGACCGCGGTGCTGACCACCGTGCTGTGTTTTGCCCCCGGCGGCGGCGTGAGCACCGGCGTTGCGGTGCAGATTGCCCTGTGGCTGTGGTTCACCGTGTTGTTCGCCAACTTCGCCGAGGCGTTGGCCGAGGGCCGTGGCAAGGCCCGCGCCGACAGCCTCAAGGCCGGCAGCCAGGGCCTGACCGCCCAGCGTCGTCTGCGTGATGGCAGCTACGAGACGGTAGCTGCCAGCGCGCTGCGCAAGGACGACGTGGTACGCGTGGTCGCCGGCGAAATGATCCCCGGCGACGGCGAGGTGATTGAAGGCATTGCGGCCGTCAACGAGGCCGCCATTACCGGCGAGTCCGCGCCGGTAATACGCGAATCAGGTGGCGACCGCTCGGCGGTGACCGGCAATACGCGGCTGGTCTCCGACTGGCTGCTTGTCCGCATCACCAGCAACCCGGGCGAGTCGACCCTGGACCGCATGATCGCCCTGGTTGAAGGGGCCAAGCGGCAGAAGACCCCGAACGAAATCGCCCTCGACATCCTGCTGATCGGCCTGACCCTGATTTTCCTGATCGTGGTGGTGACCTTGCAGCCGTTCGCCCACTTCGTGGGTGGCAGCCTGCCGCTGATCTTCCTGGCCGCGCTGCTGGTGACGCTGATCCCGACCACCATCGGCGGCCTGCTGTCGGCCATCGGTATCGCCGGCATGGACAGGCTGGTACGGCTGAATGTCATTGCCCGCTCGGGCCGCGCCGTCGAGGCCGCCGGGGACGTGCATACGCTGATGCTCGACAAGACCGGCACCATCACCTTCGGTAACCGCCGCTGCAGCGCACTGCATGCTGCACCGGGCATTACCGCCAAGGAACTGGGGGAGGGCGCCTTGCTGGCCTCGCTGGCCGACGACACCGCCGAGGGCAAGTCGATTGTCGAATACCTGCGCCAGTTGCACGACTTCGTCGACCCGCCTGCCGGGCAGTTCGAAGCGGTGGCTTTCAGTGCCGAGACACGCCTGTCGGGTATCGACTTCGAGCAGCACCGCTACCGCAAGGGCGCCGTCGATGCGGTGCTGGCCTTCGTCGGTATGCAACGCCTGGAAATGCCGGCGGCGCTGGCCCGTGAAGTCGAACGCATCGCGCAGAGTGGTGGCACCCCGTTGCTGGTGTGCGTCGACAAGCGCTTGCTGGGTGTGATCCACCTCAAGGACGTGGTCAAGCCTGGTATCCGCGAGCGCTTCGCCGAGCTGCGCAAGCTGGGCATTCGCACGGTCATGGTAACCGGCGACAACCCTTTGACTGCGGCTGCCATCGCCGCCGAAGCGGGGGTCGATGACGTGCTGGCCGAGGCCACGCCCGAGAAGAAGCTGGCGCGCATTCGCCAGGAGCAGAATGAAGGCCGCCTGGTTGCCATGTGTGGCGACGGTGCCAACGACGCCCCGGCACTGGCCCAGGCTGACGTAGGCATGGCCATGAACGACGGCACTCAGGCTGCGCGGGAGGCCGCCAACATGGTCGACCTGGACAGCGACCCGACCAAGCTGCTGGACGTAGTCCAGGTCGGCAAGGAGCTGCTGGTCACCCGCGGTGCGTTGACAACGTTCTCCATTGCCAACGACGTGGCCAAGTACTTCGCCATCCTGCCGGCGTTGTTCGCTGCCATCTACCCGCAACTGGGTGTGCTCAACCTGATGCAACTGGCCAGCCCGCAGAGCGCCATCCTGTCGGCGATCGTGTTCAACGCGCTGATCATCATCGTGCTGATCCCGCTGGCGCTGCGTGGGGTGCGCGTGCAGGCGGCCAGTGCGGCGCACCTGTTGCGGCGCAACCTGCTGATCTACGGGCTGGGCGGCATTGTGGTGCCGTTTGCCGGGATCAAGCTGATCGACCTGCTGCTCAACGCCCTGAACCTGGTCTGAGGAGGCCGCCATGACTGCTTATCTACGCCCGGCATTGAGCCTGGCTTTGTTGATGACCCTGGTGACGGGCGCCCTGTATCCGCTGGCGGTGACCGGTATTGCCCAAGTCGCTTTCCCGAACCAGGCCAACGGTAGCCTGGTACGTGATGCGCAAGGCCAGGTGCGGGGTTCGGCATTGATCGCCCAGGACTTCCAGGGCGATGGCTGGTTCCACTCGCGGCCCTCGGCAGGTGCCTACGCGACCGTGGCCAGCGGCGCCAGCAACCTGTCGCCGAGCAACCCGGCGCTGGCTGAGCGGGTAAAGGGCGATGCGGCTGCGTTGTATCAGGCGCAGCAGGGGCCAGTGCCGCAGGCGCTGCTGACCACCTCGGGCAGCGGCCTGGACCCGCACCTGCCACCGGAGGCCTTGGCCTATCAGATCCCGCGGGTGGCGGCGGCACGGCAGCTGCCGGTCGAGCGCTTGCAAGCCTTGCTGGAACAGGCCACCCTCCACCCATTGATCGGCCCGCCGGTGGTCAACGTGCTGGCGTTGAACCAGGCCTTGGAAAAGCTCGCCATTGTCAGGTAATCGAAGCGCTGGCAGGAAGCCTGTAGGAGCGGGTTCACCCGCGAATGCGGTGGTGGTGCCACTGACGTATTCGCGGGTAAACCCGCTCCTACACGTTAAGGGGGCTTTCCCTGAAGTGGCCGACTGCTGGAAAAAGCAAAGGATGAAACATGAGTGACTCCGCCCGCGCCGATGCGCTGTTGGCCAACCTCCCACGCACCGGTCGGGGCCGGCTGAAGGTGTTCCTCGGCGCTGCCCCCGGCGTCGGCAAGACCTTCGCCATGCTCCAGGCTGCTCACGCCCAGCAACGCCAGGGCGTGCAGGTGTTGGCCGGGGTGGTCGAAACCCATGGCCGCGCCGAAACCGAAGCGTTGCTCGGAGGGCTGCATCAGCAGCCCTTGCTGCGCAGCCAGTACCGTGGCGTCACCCTCGAGGAAATGGACCTTGACGGCCTGCTGCGTGCCGCGCCGGCGTTGGCCCTGGTGGACGAACTGGCCCACACGAACGCCCCCGGCAGCCGCCACGCCAAACGCTGGCAGGACGTGCAAGAACTCTTGGCCGCAGGCATCGACGTGTACACCACGGTCAACGTCCAGCACCTGGAAAGCCTCAACGACAAGGTCCGTGACATTACCGGCGTGCAAGTGCGCGAGACCCTGCCGGACTGGGTGCTGCAGGAGGCGTTCGAGCTGGTGCTGATCGACCTGCCTCCGCGAGAGCTGCTCGAACGCCTGCGTGAAGGCAAGGTGTACGTGCCCGAGCAGGCTCGGGCGGCCATCGATGCGTATTTTTCGCAAACCAACCTCACCGCCCTGCGCGAGCTGGCCATGCAGACCGCCGCTGCTCAGGTCGATGCCGACCTGGCCCACGGCTATCGTCAGCGCGGCCAGGAGGCGCCGGCCTTGCGCGGCCGGTTGCTGGTGGGCATAGACGGTGACGACCAGGCCGAACGCCTGGTGCGCCATGCCAGCCGCGTGGCCCAGCGCCGCCACCTGCCCTGGAGCCTGGTGCATGTGGACAACGGCCGCCTGCGTGACGAAACCGCACGGCATCGTTTGCAAGCCGCGCAGCAACTGGCCGAGCGACTGGGCGGGGAGGTGGTGCTGCTGCGTGCTGGCGAAGTGGCCCGCACGCTGATCCAGCATGCTGTCGAGCGGCGGGCCAGCCTGGTGCTGGTCGGGCAATCCCGCAACCGCCTGCGTCGGCGTTTGTTCGGCGCGGGTGTGGCGGCGCGGCTGCTGCGCGAAAGCCGTGGCCTGGAAATCAACGTGCTGGACCGCGACGTGCAGCCGCCAGCGCCGCGTTCAGCCGTGCGGCGGGTGTGGGTGTGGCGTCATTACCTGCTGGCGCTGCTGGCCACCGTGATGGCTGCGGGTCTGGCCTGGGCGGTGTCCAGTGTGCTGGCGCTGCCCAATATCTCGCTGGTGTTCCTGGCGGCGGTGTTGCTGGTCGCAGTGCGCAGTAGCCTGGGACCTGCGCTGGCTTGCGCCGCGCTGTCGTTCCTGGCCTATGACTTCCTGTTCATACCGCCCAACTTCTCGTTCACCATCCAGCGCGAAGAAGACGTGCTGACCCTGGTGTTCTTTCTGTTGATGGCTGCGCTCACCGGCAACCTGGCCGCGCGCCAGCGTCGCCAGTTGCAGGCGCTGCGCGAGACCCAGGCGCAGACCAGCCAGTTGCTCGACCTGTCTCGCCGGTTGACGGTAGCCACCGACCGCCAAGCCATATTCAAGGCTGCCGGCCAGCACCTGGACGGCTGGCAGGACACCCAGGTGTGCTTGCTGGAGCGCAACGCCGAAGGCCAGTTGCAAGTGGCCAGCGGGGAAGCCTGCACCTTCAGCGACACCGAACGGGCGGCTGCCGATTGGGCCTGGCAGCACGGGCAGGCCGCCGGCCACGGCAGCGATACCCTGCCTAATGGCCGCTGGTGGTGGTGGCCATTGGCGGTGGACGATCAGCCGCTGGCGCTGCTGGGCGTGCGCCCGCGCAACGGGCAGCCGCTCAGCGACCCACGGCGGCGCCTGCTCACCGCCCTGGGCCAGCCCCTGGCCCAGGCCCTGGCCCGCGCACGCCTGGCCGAACAGCTGGAAGCCGCACGCCTGCACGGCGAAACCGAGCAACTGCGCAGCGCCCTGCTGGCTTCCGTATCCCATGACTTGCGCACGCCGTTGACCGCCATGCGTGGCAGCATCGACAGCCTGCTGGCGTTGGGCGACGCGATCCCGGCCGAAGACCGTCGCGAGCTGCTGGAGGGCACCCGCAACGAGGCCGAACGCCTCGATCGCTACATCCAGAACCTGCTGGACATGACCCGCCTGGGCCATGGCGGCCTCAAGCTGGCCCGCGACTGGGTGGCCCCGGCGGATATCGTCGGCAGTGCGCTCAACCGCCTGCGGGTGGTGCTGGCGCCGCTGCGTGTGCACACGGACGTGCCGGCCGAGCTGCCATTGCTGTTCGTGCATGCGGCGTTGATCGAGCAGGCACTGGTCAACGTGCTGGAAAACGCCGCACGCTTTTCGCCGGTCAATGGTCGGCTTGAGCTGCAGGTGGCCGTGCATGACGACCAGCTGCGCTTGACCGTCAGCGACCAGGGCCCCGGCATTCCCGTAGCCGACCGCGAGAAAATCTTCGACATGTTCTACACCGCCGCCCGTGGCGATCGCGGCGGGCAGGGTACCGGGCTGGGCCTGGCGATCTGCCAGGGCATGATCGGTGCCCATGGCGGGCAGATTCTGGTGGGCGAAGGCATTGATGGCCAAGGCACCAGCATCACTCTATGCTTGCCGCTGCCTCCTCAACCTGAAGCCGAAAGCGAAACCCCATGAGCCACTCCGCCACCCTGTTGGTCATCGACGATGAACCGCAGATCCGCAAGTTCCTGCGTATCAGCCTGGCCTCGCAAGGCTACAAGGTGCTGGAGGCCGCCACCGGTGCCGAAGGGTTGGCCCAGGCGGCACTGGGCAAGCCGGACCTGGTGGTGCTCGACCTGGGGCTGCCGGACATGGACGGCCAGCAGGTACTGCGTGAGTTGCGCGAATGGAGTGCAGTGCCGGTGATGGTGTTGTCGGTGCGTGCCAGTGAAGTGCAGAAGGTCGATGCGCTGGATGGTGGCGCCAATGACTATGTGACCAAGCCGTTTGGTATCCAGGAGTTTCTCGCGCGCGTGCGGGCGTTGCTGCGCCAGGTGCCACAAGCCGGCGGCTCGGAAGTGGCGGCCAGCTTTGGGCCGCTGACGGTGGATTTTGCCTTCCGCCGGGTGACGCTCGAGGGTGTGGAGGTGGCATTGACACGCAAGGAGTATGCTTTGCTGGCGCTATTGGCCGGGCACCCTGGGCGGGTGATTACCCAGCAGCAGTTGCTCAAGGATATCTGGGGGCCGACCCATGCGGAGGATACCCACTACCTGCGCATCGTGGTCGGGCATCTGCGACAGAAGCTGGGCGATGACCCCACGGCGCCGCGGTTCATCATTACCGAGGCGGGGGTTGGCTACAGGTTGGTAGCGCCGACAGCATAACCCGCAGCCCAAAGGGCTGGGCGAACGCCTGCAGGGCCTGGACGCGCGCAAGGGGGTCAGGCCCTGGGTGGCTCCTTCTCGAACAACTGGCGCATGACTTCCAGGTAGCGTCGCGCGCCCAGGCCCAACGGGCGCGACTTGATCCAGATGATGTCTACCCACAAGCGCAGGCGGCTGGCCATGTTGTCGAAGCGCACCTCGGCCAGTGCGCCCGAGGCAATCAGCGGTTCGACCAATGGCTGCGGCAGGTAGGCCCAGCCCAGCCCGGACTGCACCAGGTCCAGCGTGGCCAAGTAGCTGTCGGTCAGCCAGATGCGCCGGGATAGCACCATGCGCGGGTCCGATCCGGTGGCCTTGCCCGAAGCCACGATGATCTGCCGTTGTTCGGCAAAGGCCTCTTCAGGCAATGGCGTACCGCTGTTCTGCCCGGCTGGATGGCGTGGTGAGGCAACGGCCACCAGCAGTTGGCTGCCGGCTTCGAGGAAGGATTCGCGCTCATCGATGCCGGGCCGTTCGAACACCAATGCCAATTGCACACTGCCGTCATGCAGCAGGCGAATGGCTTCGGTCTGGGTGGCCGAACGTACCTCGACTTCCAGGCTGGGAAATGCCTGGGCGAGGATTTCCAGCGGCTGGCTCCAGCGGCCGGTCTGCAACTCGGGCGCCATGGCGATGGTCAGGCGCTTTTCCAGGCCTTTGTGCAATTGCAGGGCCTGGGCATCCAGCAGGTTGAGTTGGCAGATGACCTGCCTGGCCTGGGGCTCCAGCGCCAGGGCGGCGTTGGTGGGCAAGGCTTTGCGCGTGGCCCGGTCGAACAGGGGCAGGTCCAGTTCCGCTTCCAGTTGGGCGATTGCCATGCTCACGGCTGAAGGCACACGGCCCAGCTTGCGGGCGGCGGCGGAGAACGAGCCGGCATCGAGCACCGCGAGGAAAATCGCCAGGGAGTCGCTGGTAAAGGCCATTGTCAGTAAACCTGATGATGATCATCTTTTATGGCTAAAAATTATGAACATTAATGCACCTGCAGGACAGCCCCCTCAATGGAGAAAAGCGTGCACAGACCAACCGCGTGGCATGTCACCCACTGGAGCTGCGACCCATTCAGCCTCGGTGCCTACAGTGCCTTGCTGTCTGGAGGGTCGCCGTTGCATCGAAGCGCCCTGGGCCAAGTGCTGCATGGGCGCTTGGTCATCGCTGGAGAAGCTTGTAATGCCAGCGCTCCGGCAATGACTCATGGTGCGTGGAATGATGGGCTGCGTGCCGCCGAGGCAGCCGTGAGTGCCGGTGCGAGCAAGGTGATCGTGATCGGTGCGGGGTGTGCAGGCCTGGCTGCCGCTCAACGCTTGCGGGAAAGGGGGGTCGATTGCACGGTGCTGGAGGCGCGTGGGCGAACGGGTGGGCGCACGCACACTGTCGAGTTGGGCGGCGTGAAAGCAGATGAAGGTGCGGCATGGCTTCAGCATTTCGCCGAGAACCCATTGGCCGCTGTTGCACTTCAGCATGGCTTGGTTTGCGTCGAGACCGATTTCAGTTGCCCGCTTGCAGCAGCACGCGGCGGGGCGGTGCCGGATATCGACGCCGCCTGGGATGCCTTGACCAGGCGTCTCGATCGGCAACAACCTTTGTCTGAGGCGATCGGTGGCTACATGGCCACACTCGACCCCGCGCTCGCGCGTGCCACGCAGTTCGCCATCGACGCCAACCTTGTACTGGAAGCGTGTTTGCCCGTCGAGCAACTGTCGGTCTGTGCCTTGGATGAAGAGGGGGTCGGGCATGGTGATCGTATGCTGCCAGGCGGCTACAGCGAGCTTGTCGGCTTGCTGTCGAAGCACCTGGATATCCGCCTGAACAGTCCTGTCACCCACATCGACTGGTCGAGCGCGCGCGTCAAGGTAAATGAAGAGGTGTGCGACTTCTGCATTTGCACAGTCCCGGTGGGTGTTCTGAAAACGTTGCACTTTACCCCTGCGTTACCTGAAACCCAGCAGGGAGCGCTGGCGCATCTGGGGATGGGCAAGCTGGAGAAAGTGATTCTGCAGTTCGATGAGCGATGGTGGCCGTGCTCACCCTCAGGCTACCTGCGCTGGTACGACGTACCCGCCACCTGGGGGGAATGGCTGGACCTGACCGATGCTGTCGGCAAGCCCACCATTGCCGGGCTGATTGCCGCCGATGCGATCGAGCGGCAGTTCACCGGGCGCACCGATGAACAGGTGGCCATGGCCGCGTGTGAGGCATTACAGGCGTGGGCCGCAGCTGTCGGGCCCACGCCTTGACACTTACAGGCCTTCGCCCAGCACCCGGTCAATGCTGTCGACAAAGTAATCCACGCTGGCCCGGCTGGTGCACATCGGTGGCTTGATCTTGAGGATGTTCAGGTAGTCGCCGGTCGGCTGCATGAAGATGCCCAGGTCACGCAGGCGATTGCACAGCATCATGGTTTCTTCGGTGGCCGGCTCCAGGGTGGTGCGGTCGCGCACCAGTTCCAGCCCCAGGTAGAAGCCCGAGCCATGTGCCGCGCCGGCCAGCGGGTGCTTGTCGACCAGCGCCTGCAGGCGTGCCTTGAAGTAGCGCCCGGTGTCACGGGCGTTGTCCCACAGGCCTTCCTCGTGCATGACATCCAGCACCGCCATGCCGATGCGGCAACTGACCGGGCTGCCACCGGCCGAGGAGAAGAAGTAGCCCTCGGCCTCCAGCGCCTCGGCGATTTCGCGACGGGTGATGACCACGCCCAGTGGCTGGCCGTTACCCATGCCCTTGGCCATGGTAATGATGTCCGGCACCACGCCCTGTTCCTCGAAGCCCCAGAAGTACTCGCCCAGGCGGCCATAACCCACCTGCACTTCGTCGGCGATGCACACCCCGCCGCGGGCGCGGACCTTGGCATAGGCTGCGCGCAGGTAGCCTGCGGGCAGCGAGATACCGCCGGCATTGCCGTACACCGGTTCGCAGATGATGCCCGCCAGCTGACGGCCACGGGCGTCGAGGTCAGCCAGCTTGGCGTCGACGTCTTGCAGGTAGTCGGCGGCGCTGTCGGCCCCGCGGAAGCGGCCGCGGAAGGTGTTCGGTGCTTCGACCGGGTGAACCCAGTCCGGGCGGGTTTCCAGGGCTTGCGGGTTGTCGGCGATCGACGTGGAGATGGCATCGGTGGCCACCGACCAGCCGTGGTAGGCCTCCAGCACACTGAGCAGATCGCGCCCGCCACTGTAGGCCCAGGCCAGGCGAATCGCCAGGTCGTTGGCCTCGGTGCCGCTGTTGACCATGAACACCCGGTCGAAACCTTCGGGGGCCAGGTCCAGCAGGCGCTCGGAGAATTCGGTGATTGCTGCGTAATGGAAGCGCGAGTTGGTGTTCAGCAGCGACCACTGCCGCGCCGACTCGGCAACCATGCGTGGATGGCCATGGCCCAGCACTGCGACGTTGTTGAGCATGTCCAGGTAGGAACGGCCCTGCATGTCGATCAGGTAGTTGCGCCAGCCACGCTCAATGTGCGGCGGTTGCGTGTAGTAGTGCTTCTGCGAGCGGGCGAAGCTGGCGTCGCGGCGGGCCAGCAGGGCTTGTGGATCGGGTAGTGGCTCGGCATCGCAATCGAAGCCCAGCAGGGCGGCCGGTGACGGGCACAGGGCCAGCCAGGCGGCGGCTTGTGACGGCGTGGCGAAGCGCGGCGGCTGGATGCCATTGTCCAGGCATACCTGCACGCTGAGGAAGCCGCAGCTGCTGCCCAGGGCCTGGCCTTTTTCCACGGCCTGGCCGTCTGCCGGTGCGTCTTCCAGGCCTTGCAGCCACAAAGCCCAATGCGGGGTGCGCAGGCAGCCCCGGCCGTCGCCGCGGTGCTGCCAGGTGCCGGCTGCCGGCGCTTGCACCGGGCTGCCGTTGGGCACATGCAGCTCGACGCCAAGGGCGCAGGTGGCGGGCTCTTCGGGGCGATCGATATGGGTTTGCGACAGGCGGTACTGCCCGTGCAGGCTGCAGGCCGGGGCGGGGTGCAGGGTTAATAGACGTTGGTCGAAGCCGGGTTGCTCCCAGTTGCCCGCTTCACAATGCTCGCTGAGCACGCCGAGGTCTACGCGCGTCACCGGTTGCCCCGCAAGTTCGGGCAGCAGCGGCGCGCAGCCGGTCAGGTCTGGCGTGGCGGGCTGCAGGCCGGCAGCTTGCAGGATGGCCGCTTGCATTAGCGCGAAAGGCACGGCGGTGGCGGTGTCGAAGATTTCCCACTCATGGGCGACGTTGTCGCGGGTGTACTGGTTGCCCGGGTCCACGGCCAGTTGCTGCGCACTGCTCAGCACCAGCACTGCCGCGCGGTTCAGTACCAGAGGCCACAACGCACGCAGCTCGGCGTCGGTCAGCGGGTTGAGCGCCTGGTAGGCGCTGATCGCCGGCAGGATCCGCAGCGGGTCGCCTTCGGCGTGATGCAGCAGCGCCGCGCAGGTCACCGACAGGTCGGCGATGCGCCACGTGCGCAGCAGGTCGCCGAAGTCGATCACTCCTTGCAACTGCCACTGGCGCTCGCCATCACGGGCCCAGACGGTGTTGTCGTCGGTAATGTCCAGGTGCACGGCCTGGCTTGGCAGCCGATCAACCAGCGGTGCGAGGTGTTCGTCGGCGACGCGGGTGGCGTGTTCGATGCGGACGCGTTGCTCGGTGTTGTGCAGGACGGGCAGCAGATGCTGGATCAACGCCTGGGCGTGTTGCGGGTCCCACTGCAGGGTGCGCGCAAGGCCGGGGTGGTCGAAATCGGCCAGGGCGCTGTCGAGCCGCGCGCACAGCCTGCCCATTTCGGCCATCACCTGCGCTGGCATGTGCTTGAGACGCGTCAACGGTTGACCGTCAATGTAGTCGAGCAGGCGTACCCGCAGCGGTTGGCCATCAACCTCCACGGCCAGCAAGTTTTCGCCGCTGTGCGCCGCATGTACTGCGGGCACCGACAGGCCGTGCTCACGCAGGTAGGCGAGGGCGGCATGCTGCGCCTCCAGCTCCACCTTTGCGTAGCTGCCATGACAGGCCTTGAGCACGAACTGCCCTCCAGCCGTGTTGACCCGGAAGTTCAGGTCCTGCTGACTGCCCAATGCCGACAACCCACCGGCAACGCCGTAGTGCATCTGCAGCAAGGCATGCGCCTGGGCTTCGCTGAGCGTGGGGCCTGGCAGGCCGGCGCGCTGGATCAGCTGCTCGAGGGCAGGGGAGACGTTTTTTTGTTGTTGACTGGGCATGAGCTCTACCGTTGGAGCAGGGGTGACAGCAGCGACTGTATGCCCGATCTGGCTGATGATGAAAGACGATCGTGATCAGAAATCCTGATAAATGGCAGCCCTTTGCCACGTACCTGGGTTGATGTTTGTTTTTGGTAAGCATTACCATTTACATTTAGTTTCACTTCCTCAGCGCTGTCAGGAATTTACCAATGCCTTCCCGTATTCCCTCACGCCCCGCATTACTGGCGATCTGCTGTTCCGTAACTCTGATGGCGCAGGCTGCCGAGCCGATCCAGCTGGAGGCGACCGATGTCAGCGCCGATGCCTTGAAAGCGCGGCCCGACGCGTTACCGGACGAGTTTGCCGGAGGCCAGGTTGCCCGTGGCGGGCGAATGGGCGTGCTGGGTAACCAGGACTACATGGATGTGCCGTTTACCATGACCAGTTATACCGCCAAGGTGATCGAGGACCAGCAGGCGGAGGATATCGGTGACGTCTTGGCCAACGATCCTTCGGTGCGTGAATCATTCGGCTTCGGCAACCAGTCCAAGGTGTTCGTGATCCGTGGTTTGCCGTTGGCTGGCGACGATATTTCATTCAATGGCCTGTACGGCATCTTGCCGCGACAGATCATGTCCACCGACGGCGTCGAGCGGGTCGAAGTGTTCAAGGGGCCCAATGCCTTCCTCAATGGCGTAAGCCCGACTGGCACCGGCCTGGGCGGCAACGTCAACCTGCAGCCTAAGCGCGCCGGCGATGAGCCGACCCGCCGCTACACCCAGGACATCAGCGCTGATGGCCGCATTGGCGAGCACCTGGATATCGGCCAGCGCTTCGGTGAGGACAACCGCTTCGGCGCGCGCCTGAACCTCAGCCAGCGTGAAGGTGAAACCGCCGTCGACGACCAGGACCAGCGCACCAAGCTGTTCACCGCTGGCCTGGACTACCGCGGCGACAACTTCCGCATGTCGGCTGATATCGGCTACCAGAAACAGCGCATCAACCACCTGCGCAATTCGGTGCGCCTGGGCAGCACCGCGACCAAAGCCCCGACCGCACCGGATGCCAGTCACAACTATGGCCAGAACTGGAGTTACAGTGAGTCGGAAGATACCTTCGGCATGGTGCGTGGCGAATGGGACCTGAGTGACAACTGGACCGCCTACCTCGCCGGCGGCGCCCGTCACACGCGCGAGCAGGGTACCTACGGCACGCCGGTACTGGTCGGCAACAGCGGCGCAGCGACGATGACCGCTTCGGACATCGTGCACGGCGAAGACAACACCAGCTTCAGTACCGGCCTGAATGGGCGGCTGCAGACCGGGCCGATCAGCCACCAGATCGCCGTGGGAGCCAATACCATGTGGACCCAGGCGGAAAACGCCTACATCTTCTATTCGCCAATCAACACCAACATTTACGACACCGTGCAGCAGGCCAAGCCGGGCACGGTCACCAGCACGGGTGGCGACATGGGTGACCCTGGTGTCACCGGCAAGACTCGCGCGCGGAGCATCGCGATTTCCGACACCATTGGCGTCTTCGATGACCGCCTGTTGCTGACTTACGGCTTGCGACGGCAGCAACTGCGGGTGGAAAGCTACACCTACGATGGCACTGTTTCCCAAGGGCAGCCCAACCTGGCGAATGACGGAAGCCGCAAAGGCGACCCATACGAGGAGTCCATCACCACACCGGTCTATGGCATCGTTTTCAAGGCCACCGACAGCATTTCCTTGTATGCCAACCGCATCGAAGGCCTGGCGCAGGGGCCGACGGCGCCAGCCAATGTGTCGAACGCCAGCGAGATGTTCCCGCCAGGCCGCACCAAGCAGCTTGAGGCTGGTATCAAGTTCGACCGACAGACCTTTGGTGCGAACCTGGCCGTGTTCCGTATCGAGAAGCCTTCGGACGGCTACACCTTGAACAACGTCTTCGTTCGCGACGGCGAGCAGGTCAACAAAGGCCTGGAGTTGAGTCTGTTCGGCGAGCCGGTCCAGGGCTTGCGCCTGATGGCCGGCGGCACGCGCATGACCTCGGAGCAGAAAAACACCGCCAACGGCAGCAACGATGGCAACCATGCCATCGGCGTGCCGACGTTCCAGCTCAATGCCAGCGTCGACTGGGACGTGCCCGGCGTGTCGGGTCTGGCGCTGAATGCGAGGATGCTGCGCACCGGTGGCCAGTTCGTCGATGCGGCGAACAATGTCAGTCTGCCGACCTGGAACCGTTTCGATGCCGGTGCTCGCTACAAGTTGAAGGTAGCGGAGAAAGACCTGACCTTGCGGGTGAATGTGGAGAACCTGACCGACAAGAACTACTGGGCTTCGGCTAACGGCGGTTACCTGACCCAGGGTGACCCGCGACTGGTGAAGTTCTCCGGGACCATTGATTTCTGATAAGCCGGGCGTACGTAATCTCCAGGTGTTCTATGCCCGATTGCGTCAGGGCACCTGCCTTGGGTTTTGCGGTGTTGCGTAGATCGAGCGCCGCAAGAATCAAGGCGAACACACGCCCTTCTCCTACAAATTCCCAACCTCCAGAAACGCCGCCTCCAGCAACTGCCGCGTATAGGGATGCTGTGGCGCATGGAAGATTGCCTGCGCGTCCCCTTGCTCTACCACATGCCCATGCTTGATCACCATCAATTGATGGCTCAACGCCTTGACCACTGCCAGGTCATGGCTGATGAACAAGTAGGTCAGGTTGTACTTCTGCTGCAGATTACGCAGCAGCTCGACCACTTGCCGCTGCACGGTACGGTCCAGCGCCGAGGTGGGCTCATCCAGCAGAATCAGCGCCGGCTTCAGCACCAGCGCCCGGGCAATCGCTATGCGCTGGCGCTGGCCACCCGAAAACTCATGCGGGTAGCGATGCCGCGTGCGCGGGTCCAGCCCCACTTCCTCCAGCGCCGCGATGATCGCCGCTTCCTGTTCCTGCGCGGTGCCAATGCCGTGAATGCGCAGCCCTTCACCGACAATGTCCGCCACGCACATGCGCGGGCTCAGGCTGCCAAACGGGTCCTGGAACACCACCTGCATTTCCCGCCGCAGGGGGCGCACGGCTTTCTGGTTAAGCCCTTGGAGGTTCTGCCCATGAAAGCGAATGCCGCCTTGGCTGGAAATCAGCCGCAAGATGGCCAGGCCCAATGTGGACTTGCCCGACCCGGATTCGCCAACAATGCCCAGCGTCTGGCCCTGGGGCAAGCTGAAGTTGACCCCGTCCACCGCCTTCACATGGTCGACCGTGCGCTGCAGAAAGCCCTTCTTGATCGGGAACCAGACCTTGAGGTCATCCACCTCCAGCAATGGCGCACCCACCGGGTTGTGTGCCGGCAGCCCACTGGGCTCGGCATTGATCAGCATCTGTGTGTAGTGATGCTGTGGCGAGCTGAACAGCGTGGCGCATTCGGCTTGCTCGACAATTTGCCCACGCTGCATCACGCACACGCGGTGAGCGATGCGGCGCACCAGGTTCAGGTCATGGCTGATCAGCAACAGGGCCATGCCCATACGCGCCTGCAATTCCTTGAGCAGCTCGAGAATCTTCAGCTGCACGGTCACATCCAGCGCCGTGGTTGGCTCGTCGGCAATCAGCAGCTCGGGCTCGTTGGCCAGCGCCATGGCGATCATTACCCGCTGGCGCTGGCCGCCCGACAATTCGTGGGGCAGGGCCTTGAGGCGCTTGCGCGGCTCTGGAATGCCGACCATATCCAGCAACTCCAGGGTGCGCGCAGTCGCTTCCTTGCCCGTCAGGCCCTTGTGCAGCAGGAGGATTTCGTTGATCTGCTTTTCGATGCAATGCAGCGGGTTGAGCGAGGTCATCGGCTCCTGGAAGATCATCGCAATGCGGTTGCCGCGAATGCGCTGCAGGGTCTTCTCGCTCTGCTGCAGCAGGTCCTTGCCTTCGTAGCGAATGCTGCCGCTGGGGTGCCGGGCCAGGGGATAGGGCAGCAGGCGCAGGATCGAGTGCGCGGTGACCGATTTGCCCGAGCCACTTTCGCCCACAAGGGCCAGTGTCTCGCCTTTGCGAATATCGAAGCTGACGCCGTCCACCACCCGGTTGACCTGGTCCCCGGTCACGAACTCCACGGCCAGGTCCCGCACTTCGATCAGGTTCTGTTCACTCATGTCACTTCCTCGGGTCGAAGGCGTCGCGGGCGGATTCGCCGATGAACACCAGCAGGCTCAGCATCAGCGCCAGCACGGCAAAGGCGCTGATGCCCAGCCATGGCGCTTGCAGGTTGGACTTGCCCTGCGCCACCAGTTCGCCCAGCGAGGGCGAACCGGCGGGCAGGCCGAAGCCGAGGAAGTCCAGGGCGGTGAGGGTGCCGATGGCGCCGGTGAGGATGAACGGCATGAAGGTCATGGTCGAGATCATCGCGTTGGGCAGGATGTGCCGGTACATGATTGCGCCGTTGCGCATGCCAAGGGCGCGTGCGGCGCGCACGTATTCCAGGTTGCGCCCGCGCAGGAACTCGGCGCGTACCACATCCACCAGGCTCATCCACGAGAACAGCAACATGATGCCCAGCAGCCACCAGAAGTTGGGTTGCACGAAGCTGGCCAGGATGATCAGCAGGTACAACACAGGCAGGCCGGACCAGATTTCCAGAAAGCGTTGCCCGGCCAGGTCGACCCAGCCACCGTAGAACCCCTGCAGGGCGCCTGCGATGACGCCGATAATGGAGCTGGCCACGGTCAAGGTGAGGGCAAACAGAACCGAAATGCGGAAGCCGTAGATCACCCGCGCCAGCACGTCGCGGCCCTGGTCGTCGGTGCCCAGCCAGTTGTCCGCCGAAGGTGGGGCGGGGGCGGGGACGCGCAGGTCATAGTTGATGCTCTGGTAGCTGAACGGAATGGGCGCCCACAGCACGAAGCTGTCTTTCTTCGCCAGCAGTTCGCGGATGTAGGGGCTCTTGTAGTTGGCTTCCAGCGGGAATTCCCCGCCGAAGGTGGTTTCCGGGTAGCGCTTGAACGCCGGGAAGTACCATTGGCCGTCGTAACGTACGGCGATCGGTTTGTCGTTGGCGATCAGTTCGGCGCCCAGGCTCAGCCCGAACAGAATCAGGAACAGCCACAGCGACCACCAGCCACGGCGGTTGGCCTTGAAGCGCTCGAAGCGCCGGCGGTTGAGGGGGGACAAGGCCATGTCAGTGCTCCCGGCTGGCAAAGTCGATGCGCGGATCGACCAAGGTGTAGGTCAGGTCGCCGATCAGTTTCACCACCAGCCCTAGCAGGGTGAAGATGAACAGGGTGCCGAAGACCACCGGGTAGTCGCGGTTGATGGCCGCTTCGAAACTCATCAGCCCCAGGCCGTCGAGGCTGAAGATCACCTCGATCAGCAAGGAGCCTGTGAAGAAGATGCCGATGAACGCCGAAGGGAAACCGGCGATCACCAGCAGCATGGCGTTGCGGAACACATGACCGTACAGCACCCGTGATCGGCTCAGGCCCTTGGCTTTGGCGGTGACCACGTATTGTTTGTTGATCTCGTCGAGGAAGCTGTTCTTGGTCAGCAGGGTCATGGTGGCGAAGTTGCCGATGACCAGCGCGGTGATCGGCAGCACCAAGTGCCAGAAGTAGTCCAGCACCTTGCCGGTGGTGCTCAGTTCGTCGAAGTTGTTGGAGGTGAGGCCACGCAGGGGGAACCAGTCGAAGTAGCTGCCACCGGCGAACAGCACGATCAGCAGGATGGCGAACAGGAACGCCGGGATGGCGTAGCCGACGATGATCGCCGAGCTGGTCCACACGTCGAAGTGGCTGCCGTGGCGCACGGCCTTGGCGATCCCCAGCGGGATCGACACCAGGTACATGATCAGCGTGCTCCACAGCCCCAGCGAGATCGAAACCGGCATCTTCTCGGCGATCAGGTCGATCACCTTGGCGTCGCGGAAGAAGCTGTCGCCGAAGTCCAGCCGGGCGTAGTTCTTGACCATGATCCACAGGCGCTCGGGCGGCGACTTGTCGAAGCCATACATGCGCTCGATTTCAGCGATCAGGGCCGGGTCCAGGCCCTGGGCGCCGCGGTAGTTGGAGCCGGCCACGGAAACCTCGGCGCCGCCACCTGCAATGCGGCTGGTGGCGCCTTCGAAGCCTTCGAGCTTGGCGATCATTTGCTCGACCGGGCCACCGGGGGCGGCCTGGACGATGATGAAGTTGATGATGAGGATGCCGAACAGGGTCGGAATGATCAGCAGCAGGCGGCGCAGGATGTAGGCCAGCATCTTAATTGGCCTCGTCCGCAGGCGCTTCGCTGACCGCCGGGGTTACACCGGGCTTGATCCACCAGGTGTCGATGCCGATGTCGTACTTGGGCGACACGCTCGGGTGGCCGATGTGGTTCCAGTAGGCCACACGCCAGGTCTTGATGTGCCAGTTGGGTATCACGTAGTAGCCCCACAGCAACACGCGGTCGAGGGCGCGGCAGTGGTCGATCAGGCTCTGGCGCGAGTCGGCGTTGATCAACTGGTCCACCAGTTGGTCGATGGCCGGGTCGCGCAGGCCGATGAAGTTGCGGCTGCCGGGGTTGTCGGCGGCGGCGCTGGACCAGAACTCGCGCTGCTCGTTGCCTGGCGAGTTGGATTGCGGGTAGCCGCCAACGATCATGTCGTAGTCACGCGAGCGCAGGCGGGTGATGTACTGCGAAACGTCGACGCGGCGAATGTTCAGCTCGATACCGAGGTCGGCAAGGTTGCGCTTGAACGGCAGCAGAATGCGTTCAAACTCGGTCTGCGCCAGCAGGAACTCGATGCTTGCCGGCTTGCCTTGGGCGTCGACCATCTTGTCGTCGACGATTTTCCAGCCGGCTTCCTGCAACAGCTTGTAGGCCTGGCGCTGTTGCTCGCGGATCATGCCGCTGCCGTCACTGACCGGGTTGTGGAAGACCTCGGTAAATACTTGCTCGGGCACTTTGCCGCGCAGTGGTTCGAGGATTTTCAGCTCGTTGGGGCTGGGTAGGCCGTGGGCGGCCATTTCCGAGTTGTCGAAGTAGCTGCCGGTACGGGTGTAGGCGCCGTTGAACAGCTGCTTGTTGGTCCACTCGTAGTCCAGCAGCAGGCTCAGGGCCTGGCGCACACGCACATCCTGGAACACCGGGCGGCGGATGTTGAAGATGAAGCCCTGCATGCCAGTGGGGTTGCCATTGGGCAGCTCTTCCTTGATCAGGCGACCTTCGCGCACGGCGGGCACGTTGTAAGCGGTGGCCCAGTTCTTTGCACTGACTTCCAGGCCATAGTCGAATGCCCCGGCCTTGAGGGCCTCCAGGGCGACGGTGGTGTCGCGGTAGGCGTCGAAGGTCATGACATCGAAGTTGTAGAAGCCACGGTTGATGGGCAGGTCCTTGGCCCAGTAATCCTTGACCCGTTCGTAGCGCACCGAGCGCCCGGCCTTGACCTCGGCGACCTTGTACGGGCCGCTGCCCAACGGGATTTCCAGGTTGCCGCGGTTGAACTCGCGGTTTTCGTACCAGTGCTTGGGCAGTACCGGCAGCTGGCCGAGAATCAATGGCAGCTCGCGGTTGTTCTTGTGCTTGAACTTGAACAGCACCTTGAGTGGATCTTCGGCGACCACTTCGGCGACGTCGGCGTAGTACTGGCGGTACAGCGGGGCGCCGTCCTTGATCAGGGCGTTGAACGTGAACACCACGTCGTCGGCGCGCATCGGATGGCCGTCATGGAAGCGCGCTTCGGGGCGCAGGTAGAAGCGTACCCAGCTGTTGTCCGGGGCCTTTTCGATCTTGCCGGCCACCAGGCCGTATTCGGTGAACGGTTCATCCTGGCTCTGGCGCATCAGGGTGTCATAGATAATGCCGATGTTCTCGGCCGCCACGCCTTTGTTGATGAACGGGTTGAGGCTGTCGAAGCCGCCGAAGCTGGACTGGCGGAAGGTGCCGCCCTTGGGCGCATCCGGGTTGACGTAGTCGAAGTGCTTGAAGTCGGCGGGGTACTTGGGTGGCTCGTCGTAAAGGGTGAGCGCGTGCTGCGGTGCGGCCAGCGCGGGAAGGCTCAGGCAGGCGAGCAACAGGCTGCCTGCCAGCCGGCGCAGACGGTGCGTTGGCGTCATTGGGCTTTCTCCGAAGTCTTGATCCACCAGCTGTTCAGCCCAAGGGTGTAGGGCGGCGTGGTGACGAAGGCGAACCGGTTGCGGTAGGCCAGGCGATGGTTGTCGAGGTACCAGTTGGGGATCATGTAGTAGTGCCATGAGAGCACGCGGTCCAGGGCGCGGGCAGCGGCGATCTGGTCATCGCGGGTGCGGGCGGCGAGCAGGGTGTCGAGCAGGTGGTCGACCACCGGGTCCTTGACCCCAGCATAGTTCTTGCTGCCCTTTGTCGCGGCCTGGCTGGAATGGAAGTACAGCCACTGTTCGAGGCCGGGGCTGAGGGTCTGGTTCAGGGTCATCAGAATCATGTCGAAATCGAACTGGTCCAAGCGTTGTTTGTACTGAGCGCGGTCCACGGTGCGCAAGCGCGCATCGATGCCGATGCTGGACAGATTTTCGACATAAGGTTGCAGGATGCGTTCAAGGTTGGGGTTTACCAGCAGCAGCTCCATGCGCAATTGCTGGCCCTTGCTGTCGACCAGACGCTGGCCGTGCAGCTTCCAGCCGGCCTCGGCGAGCAGGCCCAGGGCCTGGCGCAGGGTTTGGCGGCTGATACCCCGGCCATCGGTGTGGCTGACCTTGTACGGTTCGCTGAACAGCTTGGCCGGCAACTGGTCACGGAATGGCGCCAGCAGCAGCCACTCCTTGCCGGTGGGCAGGCCGCTGGCGGCGAATTCGCTGTTGGGGTAGTAGCTGGTCGAGCGGCGGTAGGCGCTGCTGAACAGCGCGCGGTTGGTCCACTCGAAGTCCAGCATCAGCCCCAGCGCCTGGCGTACCCGCGGGTCGCTGAACGCGGCCCGGCGGCTGTTCATGAACAGGCCCTGTGTTTGCGTGGGAATGCTGTGCGGGATTTGTGCCTTGATCACTTCACCGCGGCGCACGGCAGGGAAGTTGTAACCGTTGGCCCAGTTTTTTGCCTGGTGCTCGATATAGATGTCGAACTCGCCGGCCTTGAAGGCTTCGAAGGCCACCGTCGCGTCTCGATAGAACTCGTATTCGACCCGATTGAAATTGTACTTGCCACGGTTGACCGCCAGGTCTTTGCCCCAGTAGTTCTTCACCCGTTCAAACACCAGGCGTCGTCCGGGTTGTACCTGGGTGATGCGGTAGGGGCCGCTGCCCAAGGGGGGCTCGAAGGTGGTGGCCTTGAAGTCGCGCTTCTGCCAGTAGTGTTTGGGCAGCACCGGCATTTCGCCCAGACGCAGGATCAGCAGCGGGTTGCCGGCGCGTTTGAACACGAAGCGGATGCGCAGCGGGCCGAGGATGTCTACCCGCTGCACTTCCTGCAGGTTGGTGCGGTAGATCGGGTGGCCATCCTTGAGCAGCGTGCGGTACGAGAAGGCCACGTCAGCCGAGGTGATGGGCTGGCCGTCATGCCAGCGGGCTTCGGGGCGCAGGTTGAACACCACCCAGCTGCGGTCCTCGCTGTACTCCACCGAGCGGGCGATCAGGCCGTAGCTGGAGGTTGGCTCGTCACCGGACGGGTCGTACTGGCCCGTGCCGACCATCAGTGGCTCGTTCAGCTCGCTGATGCCGTACTGCTGGAAATTGGGCGTGGTAATCGGGCTCGACCCTTTGAAGGTGTAGGGGTTGAGCGTGTCGAAGGTACCAAAAGCCATGGCCCGCAACGTGCCGCCCTTGGGCGCTTGCGGGTTGACCCAGTCGAAGTGGGTGAAGGTGGCCGGGTACTTGAGCGTGCCGAACTGCGCGTATCCGTGGCTTTCGCTCACCATCGCGGCTGCGGGAAAGCTCAAGGCCAGGCTGAGTGACAGCAGGAGGGGACGTATCAAATCGGCATCCGATCCAGAGGCGTTGGGCTTTGATCGAGTACAGTAACAGCTTGGTGGCGTTGGAAAAAGAGAGGCGTTGAAGGCGCAGCCCGCAAGCGGACGCAACAGGTGCCACGGTACCTGTGGGAGCGGCCTTGTGTCGCGAAAGGGCTGCGCAGCAGCCCCGGCAGTTCATGCTGAAAAATTGAAATCCTGGGGGCCGCTTCGCGCCCCTGTCGTGACACAAGGCCGCTCCCCACAAGGCCGCGTAAGGGCCCTGGTTACCGGATCAATGCCCGAGGTAGACGGTCAGGGTCTGGCCTGGCTTGAGGGCGTGGCCGCTGCGTGGGTTCCAGCGCTTGAGGTGCTTCATTTCCACATTGAAACGCTTGGCTACCAGGTACAGGGAATCACCCTTGCGGACCTTGTATTGCGTGGAGCGCTTCCCGGAGGCGGCAACCCGGTTACCGGCGGCGCTTGGCGAACTGCCACCACGCAGGGCCAGCACCTGGCCAGCGCGCAGACTGTTGCCGGACAAGCGGTTCCAGCGCTTGATGTCCTTGACCGACACACGGTTGACCTTGGCGATGGCGCTCAGGTTATCGCCACGCTTGACCCGGTAGCTACGCGCCCCCACCGGTGCCTTGGCTTCGGCCACAGCCCGGGCAAACGCTGCTTTCGGCGGTTGCAGGCTGACCAGTTGCTCCGGGTTGAGGTTGGACAGGCTGGCACTGAGCAACTGCGCCTTGGCGGTGGGCACCAGCAGCTGTTTCGGGCCATCGACGGTCATGCGCTTCTTGAATGCCGGGTTGAGCTGGATCAGCTCGTCCTCGTCGATGTTGGCAAAGGCCGCGACCCGGGTAAGGTCCAGGCGGTCATTGATCGCCACCGCTTCGAAGTACGGTTCGTTGGCGATCGGGGTGAGATTGACACCATAGGCTTCTGGCGTGGACACCACCTGCGACAGTGCCAGCAACTTGGGTACGTAGTCGCGGGTTTCCTGTGGCAGCGGCAGGTTCCAGTAGTCGGTCGGCAGGCCGAGCCTTTCGTTGCGCTCGATGGCTCGGCTGACGGTGCCTTCGCCGGCATTGTAGGCCGCCAGGGCCAACAGCCAGTCGCCGTTGAACATGTCGTGCAGGCGGGTCAGGTAGTCCAGCGCGGCGTTGGTCGACGCGGTGACATCGCGGCGGCCGTCATAGAAGTTGGTCTGGCGCAGGTTGAAGTGGCGACCGGTAGCCGGCATGAACTGCCACATGCCGGCAGCGCTGGCGCGTGAGTAGGCCATGGGGTTGTAGGCGCTTTCGATGGCTGGCAGCAGGGCCAGTTCCAGCGGCATGTCGCGTTCTTCAAGGCGCTCGACGATGTAGTGCAGGTAGAGGCTGCCACGTTCCCCGGCGCTTTCGATGAAGGTCGGGTTGCTGGCGAACCACAAGCGCTGCTGCTCGATGCGCGGGTTGACGTCGATGCTGTCCTGCAGGGCGAAGCCCTGGCGCATGCGCTCCCAGACATCCTGCGGCGCCTGCTCGGCCGGCTTGACCAGCAGCGGGGAAGGCTTGTGCTTGATCCGCGCCTGGTAGTTGTGCGCGCGAACGCTATCGGATTCGTCGAGCTGACGGGTGCTCTGGCAGCCCACCAAGGTGGCGGCCAGGGCCAGCGCACTGATTTGGGCCAGGCGCGTCAGGGCGACGGAATGAGAGGTTCTGCGGCTACGGGAAGACATCGGCTGATACAGGTATCCGGGCGAAAAAGTTCGGCGATTCTAGAAACCGCTCCGGGCCTGGTCAACCTTTGACCATCACTTGCGATATATCTTGCGGTTATCAGAAGGTGTCCTTCCAAGACCTCAAGGCAGCAAAAACAGCGACATGCGTGGTGTTTGAATGTCCCTTCCATTCGTCTGCTTTTTGTTTAACTAATGTTTCAGAGGTACGCAGAAAGGGGTTGGTCAGGCGCTCCAGGCCGATCGTTGTTGGCAAACTGATGCGATTTTCGGCGCGTAAACGGCTAACGTCCTCGAACCGTTGTTGAACGTGCGGGTTGGTCGGTTCCACCGCCTTGGCGAAACGCAGGTTGCTGAGGGTGTACTCATGGGCGCAGTACACTGCTGTCTGCTCTGGCAGGGCCGCCAGGCGGGCGAGGGCCGGCTGCATCTGTTCGGGTGTACCTTCGAACATGCGCCCGCAACCGGCGGCGAACAGGGTATCGCCACTGAACAGGATGGGCGTTGCTGGCTGGTCGCTGAAGAAGGCGATATGCCCCAGGGTGTGGCCGGGTACCGCCAGCACCTGGAAAGTCACACCCAGCACGTCCACCCTGTCGCCTTCGTCCAGTGCCAGGTCGCGGCCGGGAATGCGTTCGTTGGCGGGGCCACAGACCCGTGCGCCGGTCAATTGCCTGAGCCGCTCCACACCGCCGACATGGTCATTGTGGTGGTGGGTGACGAGGATGTCGCTCAGCACCCATTCGGGGTTGGCAGCCAGCCAGCGCTCCACCGGGCCGGCATCGCCCGGGTCGACCACCGCACAACGGCGTTTGGCAGTATCCTGTAACAACCAGATGTAGTTGTCGGAGAAAGCGGGGAGAGCATCGATCTGTATCATGGTGCGGATCCGATTCGCCTAGCGTGGCACATGAGGGCATCTTAGCCGCGATGGCGCGGTGGGAGAACCTTCGAGGGAGAGCGCAATGACCGACCAAGCTTTTGCACAGGCCGACCCGGACTGGGTCGAGCTGATCAGCCTGGCCCGTGAGTGGTTCAACGGCCCACTTGGGCAACTGATGCTCAAGGAGGAGGACAAACTGCTGGAAGAAGAGCTCGGGCGCTTCTTTGGCGGCTATCTCGTGCATTACGGGCCCTGCGCCGAGCCACCGCCCAGAGCCCCCCAGGTGCAGCGTAACGTGCGCCTTGGTGCGCCCTTGCCGGGTGTGGAGATTGTCTGCGAAGAACAGGCCTGGCCGTTGAGCGAGCACGCTGCCGACGTGGTGGTGCTGCAGCATGGCCTGGACTTCTGCCTGTCGCCCCATGGCCTGCTGCGCGAGGCCGCCAGTGCCGTCCGCCCGGGCGGGCACCTGCTGATCGTGGGGATCAACCCCTGGAGCAGCTGGGGCATGCGCCATTTCTTCAGTCACGGTGCTCTGCGCAAGGCGCGCTGCATCTCGCCGTCCCGGGTGGGCGACTGGCTCAACCTGCTGGGCTTCGCGCTGGAGAAACGCCGCTTCGGGTGCTATCGTCCGCCGCTTGCCTCACCTGCCTGGCAGCAACGCCTGGAGGGCTGGGAACGACTGGCCGGCGGCTGGCAGGGCTCCGGTGGCGGGGTGTACCTGCTGGTGGCGCGCAAGATGGTGGTAGGCCTGCGGCCTTTGCGGCCGGAACGCCGCGAGCCAATGGGCAAGCTGCTGCCGCTGCCACTGGCGAAAGTCAACCGCACCGCAGCCAACCCCGAAACTGACAAGCACTGAATTCAAGAGTGGTACATGAGCGATAGCGTCGAGATGTTTACTGATGGTGCCTGCAAGGGCAACCCTGGCCCGGGTGGCTGGGGCGTGCTGATGATCTACAAGGGCGTCGAGAAGGAACTGTGGGGCGGCGAACGTGAGACCACCAACAACCGCATGGAGCTGATGGCCGCGATCCAGGGCCTGATGTCGCTCAAACGTGAATGCGAGGTGGTGCTGACCACCGACTCGCAGTACGTGATGAAGGGCATCAACGAATGGATGGTCAACTGGAAGAAGCGCGGCTGGAAGACCGCCGCCAAGGAGCCGGTGAAGAACGCTGACTTGTGGCAGCAGCTCGATGAGCAGGTCAACCGCCACAAGGTGACCTGGAAGTGGGTACGCGGCCATATCGGCCACCCCGGCAACGAACGCGCCGACCAGCTGGCCAACCGTGGGGTCGATGAGGTGCGCGCCCAGCGTTGAGCTGGGGTACAATCGCGACCTTTGTAACGGATGCAAGTTGGAGCGCCCGCGTGGAGCAGCAGCAAGATAAACGGTTCGTCATTCTCGATACCGAAACCACGGGTATGCCGGTTGGCGAAGGCCACCGGATCATCGAGATCGGCTGTGTCGAGGTCATCGGCCGGCGCCTGACCGGGCGGCACTTCCACGTCTACCTGCAGCCCGACCGCGAGAGTGACGAGGGCGCGATCAACGTTCACGGCATCACGGATGCCTTCCTGGTCGGCAAGCCCCGCTTTGGCGATGTCGCCGAGGAGTTCTTCCAGTTCATCCAGGGTGCCACGCTGGTCATCCACAACGCGGCGTTCGACGTTGGTTTCATCAACAACGAATTCGCCTTGCTGGGCCAGCAGGACCGTGCTGACATTTCGCAGCACTGCACCATTCTGGACACCCTGTTGCTGGCACGTTCGCGCCACCCGGGGCAGCGCAACAGCCTGGATGCGCTGTGCAAACGCTACGACATCGACAACTCGGGCCGTGAGTTGCACGGCGCACTGCTCGACTCGGAACTGCTGGCCGACGTTTACCTGGCAATGACCGGTGGCCAGACCAGCCTGTCGTTGGCTGGGAATGGCGCAGATGCCGAAGAGGACGGGCAGGGCGCTGGCGGCAGCGAGATCCGCCGGATTGTCGGGCGTGCGCCAGGGCGGGTGATCATGGCCAGCGCTGAAGAGCTGGAGGCGCATGCCGAGCGGCTGGCGGCCATTGCCAAGTCGGCGGGTGGGCCTTCGCTGTGGCAGGCCCTGACTGAGACGCCAGCCGGCTGATCTTTCGCCCTGCAACAGAAGTGGAGATCGTTGGAGGCGCGGGTTTACCTGCCGAATACGGTGGCGGCTGCGGCGGTGAATGGCGGGGGCAGATTGGCCAGCAGGCCCGGCCCTTTCGCGGGTAAACCCGCTCCTACGACGGCCTGTGTCCAATCACCGACCGGTGCCCAGCAGGAGCGGGTTTACCCGCGAAAGGTCCAGTACAGGCAATACAAGGCTCAACTACCCTGAAATGGACGCCATGTCCTTCGGAGGTAGCCACCTGATGTACAAGGACCTCAAGTTCCCGATCCTCATCGTCCACCGCGCCATCAAGGCCGACAGTGTTGCTGGCGAACGTGTGCGCGGCATCGCCGAGGAATTGCGCCAGGATGGCTTTGCCATTCTCGCCGCCGCTGACCACGCCGAAGCGCGCCTGGTCGCTGCCACCCACCACGGCCTGGCCTGCATGCTCATTGCGGCCGAAGGCGCTGGCGAGAACACCCATCTGCTGCAGAACATGGCCGAGCTGATTGGCCTGGCCCGCCTGCGTGCACCCAACCTGCCGATCTTCGCCCTGGGCGAGCAGGTGACCCTGGAAAATGCTCCCGCCGAAGCCATGAGCGAGCTCAACCAGCTGCGTGGCATCCTTTACCTGTTCGAAGACACCGTGCCGTTTCTCGCCCGCCAGGTGGCGCGTGCTGCACACACCTACCTCGACGGCCTGCTGCCGCCGTTCTTCAAGGCGCTGGTGCAGCACACTGCGCAGTCCAACTACTCCTGGCACACCCCGGGCCATGGTGGCGGTGTGGCCTATCATAAAAGCCCGGTAGGCCAAGCCTTTCACCAGTTCTTCGGGGAAAACACCCTGCGCTCGGACCTGTCCGTTTCCGTGCCGGAGCTGGGTTCGCTGCTCGACCACACAGGCCCGCTGGCCGAAGCCGAGGCCAGGGCGGCGCGCAACTTCGGCGCCGACCACACCTTCTTCGTCATCAATGGTACCTCCACGGCCAACAAGATCGTCTGGCACGCCATGGTCGGTCGTGACGACCTGGTGCTGGTGGACCGCAACTGCCACAAGTCGGTGGTGCACGCGATCATCATGACGGGTGCCATCCCGCTGTACCTGTGCCCGGAGCGCAACGAACTGGGCATCATCGGCCCGATCCCGCTCAGCGAGTTCAGTCCCGAGGCGATCGCCGCGAAGATTCAGGCCAACCCCCTTGCCCGTGATCGTGGCCAGCGTATCAAGCTGGCGGTAGTGACCAACTCCACCTACGACGGGCTGTGTTACCACGCCGGGCTGATCAAGCAGGCCCTGGGTGCCAGTGTCGAGGTGCTGCACTTCGACGAGGCCTGGTTTGCCTATGCTGCGTTCCACGACTTTTTCACCGGGCGCTACGCCATGGGCACCGCCTGCGCGGCAGACAGCCCGCTGGTGTTCAGTACCCATTCCACCCACAAGCTGCTCGCGGCGTTCAGCCAGGCTTCGATGATTCATGTGCAGGACGGGGCCAGGCGGCAGCTGGACCGGGACCGTTTCAACGAAGCGTTCATGATGCACATCTCTACCTCGCCGCAGTACAGCATTCTCGCCTCGCTGGATGTGGCTTCGGCGATGATGGAAGGGCCGGCCGGGCGCTCGCTGCTGCAGGAGATGTTCGACGAGGCGTTGAGTTTTCGTCGTGCCCTGGCCAACCTGCGTGAGCACATTGCCGCAGAGGACTGGTGGTTCAGCATCTGGCAGCCGCCCAGTGCCGAGGGCATCCCCCGTCTGGCCGCGCAGGACTGGTTGTTGCAGCCGGGGGCGCAATGGCATGGTTTTGGTGAAGTGGCGGCCGACTACGTGCTGCTCGACCCGCTGAAAGTGACTTTGGTGATGCCGGGCCTGAGCGCTGATGGTGTGCTGGGCGTGCACGGCATCCCGGCGGCAGTCGTCAGCAAGTTTCTCTGGGAGCGCGGGCTGGTGGTGGAAAAAACCGGCCTGTACAGCTTCCTGGTGCTGTTTTCCATGGGCATCACCAAGGGCAAGTGGAGCACCTTGCTCACCGAACTGCTGGAGTTCAAGCGCCACTATGACGGCAACACCCCACTCAGCAGCTGCCTGCCCAGTGTGGGGGCTGCCGACGCCTTGCGCTACCAGGGCATGGGCCTGCGCGACCTGTGCGACCAGTTACATGACTGCTACCGCGCCAATGCCACGGCCAAGCAGCTGAAGCGGCTGTTCACCCGTTTGCCGGAGGTGGCCGTAAGCCCGGCCCAGGCCTATGACAAGATGGTGCGTGGCGAGGTGGAGGCGGTACCGATCGAGGCGCTGCTGGGCCGTGTGGCGGCGGTGATGCTGGTGCCGTACCCGCCTGGCATCCCGTTGATCATGCCGGGTGAGCGGTTCACCGAGGCGACCCGCTCGATCCTTGATTACCTGGCATTCGCCCGAGCATTCAACCAGGGCTTTCCCGGGTTTGTCGCCGATGTGCACGGCCTGCAGCACGAAGGGGGCCGCTACACGGTGGATTGCATCACGGAATGCGCGTGATCTCGACGCCGGAGCGTGCCAGTTCGAAACGGTTATCACCCAGGTGGTTGACCTTGTCGCCGATGGCCAGGCGGTAGGTGGTGATGGGGGCGCCCAGCGTGCTGCCGTCGAGTTGCAGGGTGGATTCCTGAAACTCGTGCACGGGGTAGATGCGGCCTTCGGCGTCACGGGCGTGGAATTGGCCGACCATTACTGCTGCCATTTGGGTGGAAACCTCTGAATTACGTAGGAAATGTATGAAGGCATAGACCGTGAAACAGACGCGGAAGTTTTCGCCCTGCGGAAAAAAACTTAGGCACTGGAGAACGGTCATCTATAACTACAACGTCTATTTAACCCGCAAAGGTTGGAATTGCCATGAGCCAGGTGTATTCGGTAGCAGTCGTCGTGGGCAGCTTGCGCAAGGAGTCCTACAACCGCAAGGTCGCCCGCGCACTTTCGGAGCTGGCGCCGTCCAGCCTTGCGCTGAAGATCGTCGAGATTGGCGACCTGCCGCTGTACAACGAAGATATCGAAGCCGAGGCACCGCCGGAAACCTGGAAGCGTTTTCGCGATGAAATCCGCCGCAGTGATGCGGTGTTGTTCGTCACCCCGGAATACAACCGCTCGGTGCCAGGCTGCCTGAAAAATGCCATCGATGTGGGTTCGCGTCCTTACGGGCAAAGTGCCTGGAGCGGCAAGCCGACGGCGGTGGTGAGTGTGTCGCCGGGGGCGATTGGTGGCTTTGGCGCCAACCATGCGGTGCGCCAGTCGCTGGTGTTTCTCGACATGCCCTGCATGCAGATGCCCGAGGCTTACCTTGGCGGTGCGGCGAGCTTGTTCGAGGATTCGGGCAAGCTCAACGACAAGACGCGACCGTTCTTGCAGGCGTTTGTCGACAGGTTTGCTTCATGGGTGAAGTTGAACAGGGCGGTCTGAATCCGAATCATGCTGTGCAGTGCCCCGGGTAGGAGCGGGTTTACCCGCGAATGCGTCATTGAATTTGCCGACGCAATTGCGGGTAAACCCGCTCCTACCCGTCAGCGGAAGCTGTAGGAAACCCCCGCGTATACGCCAAACCCTTCGCCCGGTGTCGAACGGGCATTGTCCTTGCCGGCGTCGTTGTAGGCCGGCGTCACGGTCGCTGCATAGCGCTGGTTGGTCAGGTTGCGCAGGTCCAGCCAGGTCTGCCAGTCCTGTTTCGGTGAGTCCCAGCCAACGCGTGCGCCGAGCAAGGCATATTCATCGGCGTGGTAGCTATTGGCGTAGTCCACCTGCACCTTCGAAGCCATTTGTGTGTTGACCCCGGCATAGAAGCCGCTCGGCCAGTCGTAGCGCAGCTCGGCCTGGTAGTAGTGCATGGGGATGCCGGGCAGACGGTTGTCGCCAAACGTGTCGTCATCACGGTAGTGGAAGTCGCTGAAGGTGTAGGCCTGGCGCAAGCTCAGCTTGCCAGTGCCCGCGCGCTCCCACAGGGTGCTTTCGAGGCCGGCTTCCACGCCTTGGTGCACGGTAGCGCTGGCGTTGAATTCCGAGGTGAAATTCGGCACTACCTCAACGGCCAGCAGTTCGTGGCGCACTTGCGAGTAGTACCAGGCCAGGTCCCAGCGGCCGAGCGCCGAGTCGCCACGGGCGCCCAGTTCCAGGGTGGTGGCTGTCTGGTTCTGCATCTCGATCGGCTGGATCTGCTTGCCGCCTGTGCTGGGCGCGCTCCAGATCAGCGACCACGGGTGTGGCGGCTCTACCGAGCGGCTCAGGTTGCCGTACACCTGCAAGTCCGGGCGGATGTCGTAGCGCAGCCCCAGGCGGGGGGCATAGTCCCAGTCATGCATGCTCACCTTGCCGCCTTCAGCGGGGTAGGTCACGTCACTTTCGCGGCGTGTGTAGACCATGGCCAGGCCGGTGCTCAGCCACAGGTTGGGGACCAGTTCCAGGTCGTTGCCAACATGCAGCACGGTGTCCGAGCCCTGGTAGGTGAAGTCACGGGTGCGCTCGCCGAACACATCGCCATTGCGGGTAAATTGCGAAGCGCCGCTGTTGGGCAGGTGCTTGGTGGTACGCCAACCGACGGTGGTCTTGCTCTCGCGCCCGAACAGTGTGTCGCGGCGGAAATAGTTCAGCGTACCGCTGACATCGGTATAGGCGACCTTCAGGCGCATGGGGCCTTCGCGCAGGTCCATCGGGTAGTCGTGATAGACCAGGCCGGCTTCCAGGCGCGCCTCGTCGTCGAGGTAGAAGGTGGTCTTGTTGCCCACCCAGGTGCTGCCTGGTTGCGGGCGGCTGTCGTCGCGTGCCAGATAGTTGGGGTTGGCCGCGCGCGGGTGGTGCTTGATCTGATCTTTGGTCAGGCGCCCAGGCAGCTCGTTTTCAGTTTCCCGGTAGCGCAGGTAGAAGCGGGTTTCCAGGTCGGGGTTGAAGCGGTAACCGACATTGGCGGCAATGCCCTTGGCGCTGCCGCTGCTGTGCGCCTGGTAGCCGTCATATTCCGAGTCGGTCAGGGCCACGTAATAGTCGAGATTGCCCAGCACCTGGCCCGAACTGATGTGCCGATGCTGGTAGCCGCGGCTACCGACCTCGTAGCGTACTTGCAGTGCAGGCGCGTCGTAGCCGGTGTGGGTGACGTAGTTGATGGCACCGCCCAAGGCCAGGGAGCCTTGGTCAAAGCCATTGGCGCCACGCAGCACTTCGGCACGGCTCAGCCACAGCGGTTCGAACAATTCGTAAGGCGTGCCGCCCGGGCCGGTCAGCGGCAGGCCGTCGAACATCGTGTAAACACCGGAACCGTGCGCCCCCGGTGCGCGGTTGAGGCCCGAGCCGCGTATCGACAGCTTGATGCCGTCGTTGCCTGCCGATTGGGCGAACACCCCAGGCTGGTAGGCCAGCACGTCCTGGTTGCTGGCCACTCGGCCTTGCCCCACGCGCTGCATGTCCACCAGGTTGCTGGCTCCCGGTATTTCACGCAGGCGCTCGCTGGCTGCCGTCAGCTCGTTCTGCTCCTCATCGGTGATCAGCACTCGGCCCAATTCGACCGAGGATGCCCCCAGAGCGGGCTGAGTAGCAGCCAAGGCCGCCAGCAGACCGAGGCAGGACGAGAGGGGTAAATCGGAACGCATTGTACGACTCCAGGCGAAAGGCGAATGGACAACGGCGTTGAGACGAGCGAAATGCGGCTTGGAGCACGCAGAAAGTCAGCAAATCGTGCGTAACCTTCGTCATACGGTCTTGTACGAAAGTTCTTTACAAACCACGGCGGTGGAGGTGGGTGGCCTGTGCTTCGTAAGGTGACTGCAGGTAGGCAGTAATGCCTCGCTCAATCACCCGTGGAGTTCAAACATGACTGACAACGCTCGACACTCGCAGCAACCCTTGGCGGACGCCCCGGTTCGCCTGACGCCACGTGAACAGCAAGTGCTGTTGTGGTGTGCTTATGGCAAGAGCTCGTGGGAGATCGGCCAGATCCTTGAATGCAAGGAGTCGACGGTGAACTTTCACGTGTCCAACATCCTGCGCAAATTTGAAGTGCCTACCCGGGTGGCAGCTGTGATCAAGGCCATTCGCTACGGCATGCTGGCCGAGCAGTAAGGGGGGTAGAGCATGAGCAACGATCCTCGGCTACCGCGCTTTGTCGATTGCCATGACCCGTTCTGGCCGCGAGTGGATTTGGGCAGTTTGCGTGAGCATCTGCAACTGCCGCGGGCTGTCAGTGATGCTGCTTTGGAAGTGGCCGCGCGCTGCGCTGCTATCGAGGCAGCACGCGAATTCGCCCGCTGGCGGTCAGTGCTGCGAGAGCGGGGCTACAAGCGGCTCGAGGATGTGGCCGGGCATGATCATGGGCGTGCCTTGCAGGTGTGCTACATCCGTTTTGTCGAAGCGGCGGTCATGTACAGCCTGGGTTCAACCGCCTGCCCGCCTGTTCCGCGCGGAGGGCAATTGCATGCCTGAGCGAACTGTTTTCGACCACCTGGCCCCGGCATTGGTGACGTTCCTGGGCGTGGATGGCGATGTGCTGTTCGCCGCGCTGCTGGGAGCATTGTTGGTGAGCGCGGCACGCGATCGATTGATCACCAGTGAGGCCAGGCGCCTGACACTGGCCAAGAAACTGCTGCTGCTATTCGTGACCGTGGGCGTGGGCCATTTGTTCGAGCCACTGGTTTCGTCATTGGTGCCATTACTGACCCGGGGCATGGCGGCATTCGTGGCCGCTGTGGTGGTGATCCCCATCAGCCTCAAGGTCATGGTCTGGCTGGATACACTCGACCCACGCGAACTCATCCAGCGCTGGCGCCGTCGGGGTTAGCCACTGGTTGCGCCGCCGAGCTCGCTCAGTTGCTGTTCCAACTGCTGGATGCGCTGTTTGTCCTTGATGAACAGCAGGATGGCCTGGCGATCGCTGTGCGAGAGCGTGCGCAGCCGTTCGAGCATTTCGCACTCCCAGCCCGCATCACCTGGGTCGGCGGCGATGTGCTCGGCTTGACCCAGCAATAGCCAGTCCAGTGAGCATGCATGCTTTTTGGCGATGTCTATGCAAAGTGAGTAAGGAATGCTTTCGCGAACCTTCCAGCTGCTCAGCGTTTGCGGGCTGACCGACAGTGCACGTGACAGCTCGGCATCAGTGTTTGCGCCAGTAAGAAGCTTAAGGCGGGTGAGCACCTCAGCAAGTATGTGAGTACTCATAACAAATATCCATGACTGGTTTAATGATATTCCATGGGCTTAAACTACTCGTTATGAATACAGCCCTGCGTTTTAAGGAGCACTTCTGCAATGAGAACCATCAAATTGAAGAATACACCCACAGTTGCAGCCAATACTGATACACAGGCTAGCCTGGGCAATGCTAGCAGGTACTTGCCGTGAGTACTTACAAGCTGGTTTGCCCGCATTGCCACAGCCGGATGCGCATACGTACTAGCGAAGGGCGCCATATTTTCCTGCGAATCGCTTATTTGCAATGCACCACCGAGGCGTGTGGCTGGTCAGTGCGCGCCGAATTCGAAATGACCCATGAACTCTCCCCCAGCGGCATGCCCAACCCGGAAGTGTACCTGCCTTCGGCCAATGGTGATTTGCGCAAGGCCGCCTTGCCGGGCGCAGGTCAGGGCTGCCCGAGTGAGTGAGGCACCCGTGGGCGCAGGTAGCAAAACGTGCAGATAAAAAAACACCCCGCCTAGGCGGGGTGTTTTCTGTTACCGGGGCTGCCGGGGTGATCAACCGATCAGTTGCAGGCCCGCTTGCTGAACCATTTCCAGCAGGGGCTGCGGGTACACACCCAGTACGAAAGCGAGAATGGCGATAGCCAGCAGCATGACGCCGCCGGTGCGCTGTTCCCACTTCAGCGGGGCGTCGTGACGACGCAGATTCGGCTCGACCAGGTACAGGGTAACCATGACGCGCAGGTAATAGTACACGCCGATGGCGCTACCGATCACCAGCGCACCGACCAACCACCACAGGTGCGATTCGACGCCGGTAGCGATGATGTAGAACTTGCCGATGAAGCCGGCGGTCAGCGGGATACCCGCCAGCGACAGCATCATCACGGTCAGTACCGCTGTCAGGTACGGGCGGCGCCAGAACAGGCCGCGGTACTCGTACAGGGCATCGGCGTCACGGCCGCCGTATGGCGAGGACATCAGGGTGATGACGCCGAAGGCGCCCAGGCTGGTGATCACGTAGGTGACCAGGTAAACGCCCATGGCTTCCAGGGCCAGGCCCTTGCTGGCGACCAACGCGATGACCAGGTAACCGAAGTGGGCGATGGACGAGTAACCCAGCAGACGCTTGAGGTTGCTCTGGGTCAGCGCCAGCAGGTTACCAATCAGGATCGAGGCTACGGCAATCACCGCCAGTACGGTGCTGAGCACGCCGCTGCTGGCAGCAGGGGAGAGCATGAACAGGCGTACGACAACGGCGAATACTGCCACCTTGCTGGCGGTTGCCAGGAACGCGGCGACCGGCGCCGGAGCGCCTTCGTACACGTCCGGGGTCCACAGATGGAACGGCACCAGCGACAGCTTGAAGGCCAGGCCGACCAGCATCATGCCCAGGCCCAGCTGGGCCACCAGGCTTGGCATGCTGGTGGTAGCCAGGGCTTTGCCGATCTGGTCGAAGCTCAGGCTGCCGGCGTCGGCGTACAGCAGGGCCATGCCGAACAGCAGGAAAGCCGAGCCTGCGGCCGACAGCACCATGTACTTGATGCCGGCTTCCAGCGATCGCTTGTTGAAGAAGGCATACGCCACCAGGCCGTAGACCGGTACCGACAGCAGCTCCAGGCCGATGAACAGGCCGGCCAGGTGGTTGGCGCTGACCAGCACCAGGCCACCGAGGGCCGACATCAGCAGCAACAGGTACAGTTCTTCACGGTTGCCCGGGAAACCCTTGGAGCCCTCGCCGAGGTAGGCGTGGGCGAGGGTGACGCAGGCCAGCGTCGCCACGAGGATGATCGCCATGTACAGGCAGGCGAATTTGTCGATGGTGATCAGCGAGGTGACCGCCAGCGGCGCGACCTTCAGTGCCGGCAGGAGCGACAGCAGGGCCAGGTTCAGGCCCACGGTGGACAGCAGGAAGGTTTGCGAGTGGTTGCGCTTCCAGGCGATCGCCAGCATCACCACCACCGTGGTGATGGTGGTGATCAGCATCGGCGCCAATGCGATGAAGTGTTGAGTGGTGAATTCCATAGCGCTCTTACCGGGCCGAAGCGAGTTGAGTGAAAGCGGATCCGAGCCACTGCTGCACACCGCTCATGGTGGCGGCAGAGGTGTCGAGGAACGGCTGCGGATACACGCCCAGCAGGATCAGCAATACCGCCAGACCCAGAACCATGATCAGTTCGCGACCGTCCATGCCGGCCAGCACGGTGTCGGTCTTGGCCGGGCCGAAGTAGGCGCGGTGGATCATGATCAGCGAGTACACCGAACCGAACACCAGGCCGGTGGTGGCAATCACGGTGATCCACGGTACATGAACGAAGCTGCCGATCAGGATCAGGAACTCGCCGACGAAGTTGCCGGTGCCTGGCAGGCCCAGCGATGCCGCTGCGAAGAACAGGCTGATGGCCGGCAGGTACGCGATGCGGTGCCACAGGCCACCCATCTGGCGCATGTCACGGGTGTGCAGGCGCTCGTACAGCTGGCCGGACAGGATGAACAGTGCCGCAGCCGACAGGCCGTGGGCCAGCATCTGGATCACCGCACCTTGCAGGGCCTGCTGGCTGCCGGAGTAGATACCGATCAGCACGAAGCCCATGTGCGAGACGCTGGAGAAGGCGATCAGGCGCTTGATGTCGGTTTGTGCGAAGGCCAGGAAGGCACCGTAGAAGATACCGATCAGGCCCAGGGTCATGGCGATCGGCGCGAACTCGGCCGAGGCGTTCGGGAACAGCGGCAGGGCGAAGCGCAGCAGGCCGTAGGCCGCTGTCTTCAGCAAGATACCCGCCAGGTCCACCGAGCCTGCGGTCGGTGCCTGGGCGTGAGCGTCAGGCAGCCAGGAGTGGAACGGCACCACCGGCAGCTTCACCGCGAAGGCGATGAAGAAGCCCAGCATCAGCACGTACTCGACACCGGCAGGCAGCTCGGCCTTGAGCAGGTCGCTGTAGTTGAAGGTGAGCACGCCAGTGGTGTTGTAGTTGACCAGCACCAGGCCCAGGATCGCCACCAGCATGATCAGGCCGCTGGCCTGGGTGAAGATGAAGAACTTGGTCGCCGCGTAGATCCGGGTCTTCTTGCCGTCTGCCGAGCTGTGACCCCAGAGCGCGATGAGGAAGTACATCGGCACCAGCATCATTTCCCAGAAGAAGAAGAACAGGAACAGGTCCAGGGCCAGGAACACACCGACCACGCCGCCGAGGATCCACATCAGGTTGAGGTGGAAGAAGCCGACGTGGCGCTGGATCTCTTTCCAGGAACACAGTACCGACAGCACACCGAGCAGGCCGGTGAGCAGGATCATCAGCAGCGACAGGCCATCAAGTGCCAGATGGATGCTGATGCCGAAGCGCTGGATCCACTGGACTTTGTATTCCAGGGCCCAGGCCGGTTCGGCGCCCGGGGCGGGAGCAAGGGTGTAGTCGCCGGTACCCCACAGCCACAGGCCGATGCCAAGCAGCAGGGACATGGTAAGCAGCGCGATCCAGCGCGGCAGGGTGGCGCCGAAGCGCTCACCCAGCCAGCACAGGAAGCCGCCGATGAAGGGGATCAGGATCAGCCAAGGCAAAATCATGACGGGTTGGTTTCCTTTGGCAAAGTCGCAAGATTCATAGTCATACCGCAGCCACTACCACGGCACCGAGCAACAGCACGGCACCCACGGCGATAGAGGCGGTGTACCAGCGCAGTTGGCCAGTCTCGGTCTTGCTCATGGCCACGTGGCCGCCACGCGCCATCCGAGGAATCAGGCCGATGGTGCGGTCAACCGGGTCCTTGCGCAGGATGTGGCTGATCAGCAGGTACGGTTTGACGAAAAGCTTGTCGTAGATCCAGTCGAAGCCCCAGGCAGCGAACCACCAGGCCGACAGGACGCGACCGATGCCACTGTTGGCGACGGCGCTGACGAAGCGGCGCTTGCCCAGGAACAGCAGGGCGGCCAGCAGGATACCGGCGATGGCGATGGCACCCGAGGTGATCTCCAGCGCGTGCTTGGCTTCGCCACCGGCATGGCCGGCGCTTTCTGGCAGCACACCGGCCAGCGGCGGGGTGATCCAGGCGCCGACGAAGGTCGACAGCACGATCAGCACGCCCAGCGGCAGCCAGTGGCTGATGCCGTGGCCCGCGTGGGCTTCGGTCTTGGCTTCGCCGTGGAAGGCGATGAAGATCAGGCGGAAGGTGTACAGCGAGGTCATGAACGCGCCTACCAGGCCGGCATACAGCAGGCCGGTGTTGCCGCTGGCGAAGGCTTCCCAGAGGATCTCGTCCTTGGAGTAGAAGCCCACGGTCACGATCGGCAGGGCCGCCAGTGCCGCACCACCGACCACGAAGCTGGCGTAGGCCAGCGGCAGCTTCTTCCACAGGCCGCCCATCTTGAAGATGTTCTGCTCGTGGTGGCAGGCAACGATCACCGCACCGGAGGCAAGGAACAGCAGGGCCTTGAAGAAGGCGTGGGTCATCAGGTGGAAGATCGCCGCGTCCCAGGCACCCACGCCCAGAGCCAGGAACATGTAGCCGATCTGGCTCATGGTCGAGTAGGCGAGGATACGCTTGATATCGGTCTGTACCAGCGCAGCGAAGCCTGCCAGTACCAGGGTCACGCCACCGACCACACCTACAAGGTGCAGGATGTCCGGCGCCAGCAGGAACAGGCCGTTGGTACGGGCGATCAGGTACACGCCCGCGGTCACCATGGTTGCGGCGTGGATCAGTGCCGAAACCGGAGTCGGGCCCGCCATGGCGTCGGCCAGCCAGGTCTGCAGTGGCAGCTGTGCCGATTTACCGACCGCACCACCCAGCAGCATCAGCGTGGCCAGCACCATCCAGGTGTCGCCAGCCTGGAACTTCTGCGGTGCCAGCACCAGCAGTTCCTGCACGTTCAGGGTGCCCAGCTGGGCGAACAGGATGAACAGGCCGATGGCCATGAACACGTCGCCGATACGGGTGACGATGAATGCCTTGAGTGCCGCGTTACCGTTGTTGCGGTTGCTGTAGTAGAAACCGATCAACAGGTACGAGCACAGGCCCACGCCTTCCCAGCCGAAGTAGATGAACAGCAGGTTATCGCCAAGGATCAGGAACAGCATGCTGGCGATGAACAGGTTGGTGTACGAGAAGAAGCGCGAGTAGCCAGCTTCGCCACGCATGTACCAGGATGCGAACAGGTGGATCAGGAAGCCGACACCGGTCACCACACCGAGCATGGTGACCGACAGGCCGTCCAGGTACAGGGTGAAGTTCGGCGCGAAGCCGTCCACCGACATCCACTGCCACAGCAGCTGGCTGTACGCGCCGCCCTCAGGCGGGGCGACGTTGAACTGCCAGATGACGTAAGCGGCGGTGGCGGCCGACAGACCTACCGAGCCGACGCCGATCAGGGCGGACAGGTTCTCCGAGAACCGTCCACGCGAGAACGACAGCAGCAGGAAGCCGATGAGGGGAAAGACGAAAGTCAGGAAGAGAAGGTTCATCCGCGCATCTCACTGGCAGCATCGATGTCGAGAGTGTGGAAGCGGCGATACAGCTGCAGCAGGATGGCCAGGCCAATGCTGGCCTCGGCGGCTGCCAGGCTGATCACCAGAATGAACATCACCTGGCCGTCGGGCTGGACCCAACGGGCACCGGCGACGACGAACGCCAGGGCAGAGGCGTTCATCATGACTTCCAGGCTCATGAGCACGAAGAGGATGTTGCGGCGGACCATCAGGCCAACCAGACCTAAGCAGAACAGGATGCCGGCGACCGCCAGACCATGTTCGAGAGGGATAGCACCCATGATTTACTCCTTCGCCTCGTTGCGGCCCAGGTGGAAGGCGGTGACGGCTGCAGCCAGCAGCAGCATCGACGCCAGTTCGACCACCAGCAGGTACGGGCCGAACAGGCTGATGCCCACGGCTTTCGGGCCCACGGTGGTACCGCTGATGCCGGCGCCACTCGGGGTGACGAACAGCACGTACAGCAGCTCCGCCAGCAGCAGGGCGCCGAGGATTACCGGCCCGGCCCAGATGCCGGGCTTGAGCCAGCCCCGTTCCTGGGCGACCGAAGCCGGCCCGAGGTTGAGCATCATCACCACGAACACGAACAGCACCATGATGGCGCCGGCGTAGGCGATCACTTCCAGGGCGCCGGCAAACGGCGCACCCAGGGCGAAGAAGATCATGGCCACGGAAATCAGCGAAATGATCAGGTAAAGCAAGGCGTGCACGGGGTTGGTGCCAGTTACCACCCGAAGGGTGGAGACCACGGCGATCCCGGATGCGAAGTAGAAAGCGAATTCCATCTTTCTGTCCTTATGGGAGCAAGCTCTTCACGTTGATCGGCTCGGCTTCGTTCTGTGCAGAGCCCTTCGGCTTGCCAGCGATTGCCATACCCGCAACACGGTAGAAGTTGTAGTCAGGGTTCTTGCCGGGGCCGGAGATCAGCAGATCTTCTTTCTCGTACACCAGGTCCTGACGCTTGAACTCGGCCATTTCGAAATCCGGAGTCAGCTGGATTGCGGTGGTCGGGCACGCTTCTTCACACAGGCCGCAGAAAATGCAACGCGAGAAGTTGATGCGGAAGAACTCCGGGTACCAGCGGCCGTCCTCTGTCTCGGCCTTCTGCAGCGAAATGCAGCCAACCGGGCAGGCCACCGCGCAGAGGTTGCACGCTACGCAGCGCTCCTCGCCATCGGGGTCGCGGGTGAGGACGATGCGGCCGCGGTAGCGCGGCGGCAGGTACACGGGTTCTTCGGGGTACTGCAGGGTGTCGCGCTTGCGGAACCCGTGGGAGAACACCATTGCCAGGCTGCGCAGCTGGGTGCCGGTGCCCTTAACGATGTCGCCGATATACTTGAACATGGGTCAAATCCTCACTGGGCCGCGACGGCTGGCGTGTTGTAGAGCACGATCGCAGCGGTCACCAGCAAATTGATCAGGGTCAGCGGCAGGCAGAACTTCCAGCTGAAGTCCATCACCTGGTCATAGCGTGGGCGCGGGATCGAGGCGCGCAGCAGGATGAACAGCATGATGAAGAACGCGGTCTTCAGGGCGAACCACAGGAACGACAGTTGCGGCAGGATGCCGAACGGGCCGTGCCAGCCGCCGAAGAACAGGGTTACCAGCAGCGCCGAGATGAGGATGATGCCGATGTACTCACCGACGAAGAACATGCCCCACTTCATGCCGGCATACTCGATGTGGTAGCCGTCGGCCAGTTCCTGTTCTGCTTCCGGCTGGTCGAACGGGTGACGGTGAGTCACGGCGACGCCAGCGATGAAGAAGGTGCAGAAGCCGAAGAACTGCGGAATGATGAACCACAGGTTCTGCGCCTGGTACTCAACGATGTCGCGCATGTTGAACGAGCCCACCTGCACCACCACGCCCATCAGCGCCAGGCCCAGGAACACTTCGTACGACACGGTCTGTGCCGAAGCACGCAAGCTGCCCAGCAGGGCGTACTTGTTGTTCGACGACCAGCCGGCGAACAGCACCGCGTAGACCGACAGGCCGGCCATGGCGAAGAAGAACAGCAGGCCGATGTTCAGGTCGGCAACGCCCCAGGTCGGGGTGATCGGGATGACCACGAAGGCGATCAGCAGGGCGCTCATAGCCACTACCGGTGCCAGGGTGAAGATCACGCGATCGACGAAGGGTGGGTTCCAGTCTTCCTTGAAGAACATCTTCAGCATGTCGGCAGCGATCTGGAACATGCCGAACGGGCCGACGCGGTTCGGACCGTAACGGTCCTGCCACCAGCCCAGCAGGCGGCGCTCGACGAAGCTGAGCAGCGCACCGCAGACCACCACGGCCAGCAGGACCACGATGGCCCGCAGCACGGTGAGGATCACATCGATCACTTCGGGGGTGAACCAGCTCATTGTGCTGCCTCCTGCAGACCTTCGACGGATGCACCGAAGATGGCAGGCGGAATGCCAGCCAGGCCTTTCGGCAGCGCGACCAGGCCAGCGCCCAGCTCTTCATTGATACGCAGCGGCAGGCGCAGGGCCACACCGGCGACGTTCAGGCTCAGCAGGGCACCCTCGTTGACGCCCAGGCGGTCGGCTTCGGACTTGGCCAGGGCCACGTAGGCAGCCGGGATGCGTTCTTGAACCGGAGCGGCGCGCGAGGAGCTTTCTTCGCTGCCGAACAGGTGGAAGAACGGCACGGCAGTCCAGGTGCCACGGGCCGGGTTGAAGGCCCCCGGAATGGTGTTGAACCAGTTCAGGCGGTCGCCTTGCGATTCGATCAGGCGTACGCCGGGGTCACCGGCACGCAGGTGGCCACCGACCTCGTCCTGAAACTTGTTCCAGGCTTGTGGGGAGTTCCAGCCCGGCGACCAGGCGAACGGCACCTGCTGGCGCGGTTCGGCCGAACCCGAGTAGCCTTCCATGGAGAAGGCGAACGCGGTGTCCTTGTCTTGCGGGGTGCGCGGCTCGTGCACACTGATGTTGGCACGCATGGCGGTACGGCCGGAGTAGCGCAGCGGCTCACGGGCCAGCTTCATGCCCTTGATGCGGAACGCGGCGCTTGGCGCGGCGTTGACGATGCCGGCCAGTTGCGGGGCGGCTTCGGCGCAGGCGCTGGTGACGTGGTCCAGCTGGGTCCAGTCGACCGGCTTGTTCAGCAGGGTGGCACGCAGGGCGTGCATCCAGCGCCAGCCTTCGTGGATCTGGATGCTGCTGTCCAGGTACTGCGGGTCGAACACCTGGAAGAAGCGCTGGGCACGGCCTTCCTGGCTGACCAGGGTACCGTCACCCTCGGCGAACGAGGCGGCCGGCAGCACCAGGTGGGCGCGGTCGACGGTGGCAGTTTTGGAGTGGTCGGCAACGATCACCACCTTGGCCGCAGCCAGGGCTGCGTCGACCTTGGCGGCCGGTACGCGGGCGTACAGATCGTTTTCCAGCACGACGATGGCGTCAGCTTTGCCGCTGATGACCGCGTCCAGGGCGGCATCGACCGACTCGCCGCCGAGCATGGCCAGGCCGATGCTGTTGGCCTCAGGCACCACCAGGCTCAGCGAGCCGTTTTTCTCGCGCAGCTTCAGGGCCTTGGCGATGTTGGCGGCGGCTTCGATCAGCGCCGGCTCGGCCAGCGAAGTACCGGCTACGACCAGTGGGCGCTTGGCGGCAACCAGGGCGTCGGCGATGCGCTGGGCCAGGGCCTTGGCTTCGTCGTCCAGGCCGGCGACGGCAGGGGCGCTCGGGTCGATGGCGTGGGCCACGGCGAAACCGATGCGGGCCAGGTCGGCCGGCGCGGCGTGTACGCACTCTTCGGCGACGTCGTCCAGCTTGGTTTCAGCCAGGGATGCGATGAACAGCGGGTACAGCGCGTGCTGGCCAATGTTCTTCACAGCAGCGTCGAGCCAAGGCTGCACTTTCATCGCTTCGGCCATGGCCTCGGCCTTGCCTTTGGTGGCCTGGCGCACGGCCAGGGCAACGCGGGCAGCGGTCTGGGTCAGGTCTTCACCGAGCACGAACACGGCGTCGTGGTCTTCGATGTCGCGCAGGGTCGGCACGGGCAGCGGGCTGTTGTTCAGCACGTTCAGGGCCAGGCGTACGCGGGCCAGTTCGCCAGCTTCCATGCCCGAGTAGAAGTACTCGGCGCCGACCAGCTCACGCAGGCCGTAGTTGCTTTCGAGGCTGGCGCGTGGCGAGCCGATACCGACGATGGTACGGCCGCGCAGCAGGTCGGCGGCCTTGTCCAGGGCGGCGTCCAGGCCCAGCTTGGTGCCGTCGGCCAGTTGTGGCTGGCGCGGGCGGTCCTTGCGGTTGACGTAGCCATAGCCGAAGCGGCCGCGGTCGCACAGGAAGTACTGGTTGACCGAACCGTTGAAGCGGTTTTCGATACGGCGCAGTTCGCCGTAGCGCTCACCCGGGCTGATGTTGCAGCCGCTGGAGCAGCCATGGCAGATGCTTGGGGCGAACTGCATGTCCCACTTGCGGTTGTAGCGCTCGGAGTGGGTCTTGTCGGTGAATACGCCGGTCGGGCAGACCTCGGTCAGGTTGCCGGAGAACTCGCTTTCCAGCACACCGTCTTCGACGCGGCCGAAGTACACGTTGTCGTGGGCGCCGTAGACGCCCAGGTCGGTACCACCGGCGTAGTCCTTGTAATAGCGCACGCAGCGGTAGCAGGCGATGCAGCGGTTCATCTCATGGGCGATGAACGGGCCGAGGTCCTGGTTCTGGTGGGTACGCTTGGTGAAACGGTAGCGGCGCTCGTTGTGGCCGGTCATTACCGTCATGTCCTGCAGGTGGCAGTGACCGCCTTCCTCGCACACCGGGCAGTCGTGCGGGTGGTTGGTCATCAGCCATTCGACGACGCTGGCGCGGAACGCCTTCGACTCGTCGTCGTCGATGGAGATCCAGGTGCCGTCGGAAGCAGGGGTCATGCAGGACATGACGATACGACCACGGGTGTCGTTCTCGTCGGTGTACTGCTTGACTGCGCACTGCCGGCAGGCGCCAACGCTACCAAGCGCCGGGTGCCAGCAGAAATAAGGGATGTCGAGGCCGAGCGACAGACACGCCTGTAACAGGTTGTCTGCACCGTTGACTTCGAGCGCTTTGCCGTCTACGTGGATAGTGGCCATTGTTCAAAGTTCTTCGTTGGCCCGCGTGAGCGGGCGTGGCTAATGGAAATCGGTGAGCTTGCGACACGCCTCGATTGCTCGGGCCTGCCGGTAAGCTGGCGAGTGGCACGGACCACCCGCCTAATCATCTTGTTATGCGCCGACCACGATCGGCTTCGCCAGGTCGGGGCGCAGGGTGGCAGCGCTTTCTGGCGCCACACCGGCCTCGAACTCCGAGCGGAAGTATTTGATGGCACTGCCCAGCGGCTCGACGGCACCCGGTGCGTGAGCACAGAAGGTACGGCCTGGGCCGAGGAAGTTGACCAGCCCCAGCAGCGTCTCGATGTCTTCGGCGCGGCCTTGGCCTCTTTCCAGTGCACGCAGCATCTTCACGCTCCACGGCAGGCCGTCACGGCATGGTGTGCACCAGCCGCACGATTCGCGGGCGAAGAACTCTTCCATGTTGCGCAGCAGCGACACCATGTTGATGCTGTCGTCGACCGCCATGGCCAAGCCAGTACCCATACGGGTGCCGACCTTGGCGATGCCACCGGCATACATTTGCGCATCGAGGTGCTCAGGCAGCAGGAAGCCGGTACCGGCGCCGCCTGGTTGCCAGCACTTGAGCTTGAAGCCATCGCGCATGCCACCGGCGTAGTCTTCGAACAATTCGCGCGCGGTAACGCCAAATGGCAGTTCCCATAGGCCTGGGTTCTTTACCTTGCCGGAGAAGCCCATCAGCTTGGTGCCATGGTCTTCGCTGCCTTCGCGGGCTAGCGACTTGTACCAGTCGTTGCCGTTGGCGACGATGGCCGGGACGTTGCACAGGGTTTCGACGTTGTTCACGCACGTCGGCTTGCCCCACACGCCAACGGCGGCAGGGAAGGGCGGCTTGGAGCGCGGGTTGGCGCGGCGGCCTTCCAGCGAGTTGATCAGCGCGGTTTCTTCACCGCAGATGTAGCGGCCGGCGCCGGTGTGCACGAACAGCTCGAAATCGAAACCGCTGCCCAGGATGTTCTTGCCCAGCAGGCCGGCGGCCTTGGCTTCATCGATGGCGCGGTTGAGGTTCTTCGCTGCGGTGGTGTACTCGCCACGCAGGAAGATGTAACCGCGGTAGGCCTTCAGGGCGCGGGCGCTGATCAGCATGCCCTCGACCAGCAGATGGGGCTGTTGCTCCATCAGCATGCGGTCCTTCCAGGTGTTCGGCTCCATTTCGTCCGCGTTGCACAGCAGGTAGCGGATGTTCATGGATTCGTCTTTGGGCATCAGGCCCCACTTCACGCCAGTGGGGAAGCCTGCGCCGCCACGGCCTTTGAGGCCGGAGTCCTTGACGCTCTGCACGATGTCGTCGGCGGACATTTGCGCCAGCGCCTTGCGGGCTGCGGCGTAGCCGTTCTTCGATTCGTACTCGGCCAGCCAGACCGGCTCGCCGTCGTCACGCAGGCGCCAGGTCAGCGGGTGGGTTTCGGCCGAGCGCGCGATGCGGTTGGCCGGGCCGAAGGAAGTAATGGTCATACGTAACCCTCCAGCAGTTTGGAAACGCCAGCCGGCTGCACGTCACCGAAGGTGTCGTCGTCGATCATCAGTGCCGGGGCCTTGTCGCAGTTGCCCAGGCAGCACACGGGCAGCAGGGTGAAACGGCCGTCGGCGGTGGTCTGGCCGAGGCCGATGCCCAGCTCGCTCTGGATCTGGCTGACCACCGACTCATGGCCGCCGATGTAGCAGACCATGCTGTCGCACACGCGGATGATGTGGCGGCCGACCGGTTGGCGGAAGATCTGGCTGTAGAAGGTGGCGACACCCTCGACGTCGCTGGCCGGAATGCCCAGCACTTCGCCGATGGCGTGAATGGCGCCGTCCGGCACCCAGCCACGCTCCTTCTGGACGATCTTCAGGGCTTCGATGGACGCCGCGCGCGGGTCCTCGTAGTGATGCATTTCGTGCTCGATGGCCGAGCGCTCGGTTTCGCTCAGGGCGAAACGGTCTGTCTGGATAAGCGTGCTGTTCATGCTTAGCGGTCCACGTCAGCCATAACGAAGTCGATACTGCCCAGGTACGCAATGAGGTCGGCAACCATGCTGCCTTTGATCACCGAAGGGATCTGCTGCAGGTGCGGGTAGCTCGGGGTGCGGATCCGGGTGCGGTAGCTCATGGTGCCGCCATCGCTCGTCAGGTAGTAACTGTTGATGCCCTTGGTCGCTTCGATCATCTGGAACGACTCGTTGGCCGGCATGACCGGGCCCCACGAGACTTGCAGGAAGTGCGTGATCAGGGTTTCGATGTGCTGCAGGGTGCGCTCTTTCGGCGGCGGCGTGGTCAGCGGGTGATCCGCCTTGTACGGGCCTTCCGGCATGTTGCGCAGGCACTGGTCGATGATGCGGATACTCTGACGCATCTCCTCGACACGGACCATGCAGCGATCGTAGGCATCGCCGTTGTGGGCCAGCGGTACTTCGAACTCGAAGTTTTCGTAGCCGGAGTAAGGACGGGCTTTACGCAGGTCGAAGTTGCAACCGGTGGCACGCAAGCCGGCACCGGTGGTGCCCCATTCCAGCGCTTCCTTGGTGTTGTACGCGGCAACGCCGATGGTACGGCCCTTGAGGATGCTGTTTTGCAGGGCGGCCTTGGTGTATTCGTCGAGGCGCTTGGGCAGCCACTCGACAAAGTCCTTGACCAGCTTGTCCCAGCCACGTGGCAGGTCGTGGGCGACGCCACCGATGCGGTACCAGGCCGGGTGCAGGCGGAAACCGGTGATCGCTTCGATCACGGTGTAGGCGCGCTGGCGGTCGGTGAAGGTGAAGAACACCGGGGTCATGGCGCCGACGTCCTGGATGTAGGTACCCAGGAACAGCAGGTGGCTGGTGATGCGGAAGAACTCGGCCAGCATGATGCGAATCACGTCGACCTTCTGCGGCACCTTGATGCCGGCCAGCTTCTCTACCGCAAGCACGTACGGCAGGTTGTTCATCACCCCGCCGAGGTAATCGATACGGTCGGTATAGGGGATGAAGCTGTGCCAGGACTGGCGCTCGGCCATTTTTTCGGCACCACGGTGGTGGTAGCCGATGTCCGGTACGCAGTCGACGATTTCTTCACCGTCCAGCTGCAGGACGATACGGAACGCACCGTGCGCCGAAGGGTGGTTGGGGCCGAGGTTGAGGAACATGTAGTCCTCGTTGGCGCCCTGACGTTTCATGCCCCAGGCTTCCGGGTTGAAGCGTGCCGATTCCTCTTCAAGCTGCTGCTTGGCCAGGGTCAGGCTGTAGGGGTCGAACTCGGTCGCACGGGCAGGGTAGTCCTTGCGCAGCGGGTGACCTTCCCAGGTCGGCGGCATCATGATGCGGCTGAGGTGCGGGTGGCCGGCAAAGTCGATGCCGAACATGTCCCAGACTTCGCGCTCGTACCAGTTGGCGTTTGGCCAGATGCCCGTCACGGTCGGCAGGTTCAGGTCGCCTTCGCTGAGCGACACCTTGATCATCACATCGCTGTTACGCTCGATCGACAACAGGTGGTAGAACACGCTGAAATCGGCGGCTGGCAGGCCGCGGCGCTGGGTGCGCAGGCGCTCGTCGACGCCATGCAGGTCGTACAGCATGCTGTAAGGCTTGGCGACGCCGCGCAGGAAGCTGAGCACCTCTTTGAGCTGGGCGCGTTTTACCCACAGCACGGGCATGCCGGTGCGGGTCTCCTGGGCGACGAATGCTTCGGCGCCAAAACGGTTGTTCAGTTCGACGACCACATCCTGGTCGTCAGCCTTGTAGGGCGGAATGAAAATAGCGTTGTCCGCTGTCATGGTCTCGGTCGCTTTGGGTCAACGTTAAGAATGAAGCCAGGCCGCCGGCTCCTTCGGGAGCGGGCGGCAGGTCGCTGGATCAGACTTCGTCGGGGCTGCGCAGGTTGGTTACTGCAATGCGCTGCTCACGACGCAGGTCTTTCTGGGCTGGCATCTCGGCACGGTAAATACCTTGATCACCAACAACCCAGGAAAGCGGGCGTCGTTCTTGGCCGATCGACTCCTGCAACAGCATCAAGCCTTGCAGGAAAGCCTCAGGGCGTGGCGGGCAGCCAGGCACATAGACGTCCACGGGGAGGAACTTGTCGACCCCCTGAACGACCGAGTAGATGTCGTACATGCCACCGGAGTTGGCGCACGAGCCCATGGAAATGACCCATTTTGGTTCGAGCATCTGCTCGTACAGGCGCTGGATGATCGGCGCCATCTTCACGAAGCAGGTACCGGCGATGACCATGAAGTCGGCCTGACGCGGCGAGGCCCGGATGACTTCGGCGCCGAAGCGGGCGATGTCGTGGGGTGCCGTGAAGGCCGTGGTCATTTCCACGTAGCAGCAGGACAGGCCGAAGTTGTACGGCCAGAGGGAGTTCTTGCGGCCCCAATTGACCGCGCCACGCAGCACATCTTCAAGTTTGCCCATGAAGATGTTCTTGTGGACCTGGTCCTCTAGCAGTTGATCGGTGACGGTTTCCCGTTCACCGACCGGGTACTGCTCGTTGGGCGCATCCGGATCGATTCTGGTGAGATTGTATTGCATGCCAAAGCCTCATTGTTTCAGCTTCGCTTGCCGCTTGCGGCGACCTTCGGGAGCCCAATCAAGTGCCCCGACGCGCCATAGGTAGACAAGACCTGCCAACAGAATTGCTATGAAAACGAGTGCTTCGACGAATCCGGTCCAGCCGCTTTCGCGGACGGACACAGACCATGCAAAGAGAAAGAGGGCTTCGATATCGAAGATCACGAACAGCATCGCGACCAGATAGAATTTGGCGGACAGGCGCAGGCGCGCGCTGCCGACGGGCAGCATGCCGGATTCGAAGGGTTCGTTCTTGGCGCGGCCCCAAGCCTTGCTACCGAGCAGGCTGGACAGGCCGAGCATGAAGGCGCACAGGCCGACGACACCCAGGAGGAAGATGGCAAAGCCCCAGTTGTGGGCGATGAGTCCTGCCGAATCGGACATGCTAGAAATCCTTATACAGAGACCCAGCTCTGCAGTCTGAAATAAGTGTAGAGCGGCGACTTGGCGTCGCACATGCAGTGACCAAATGTCGCAGCCGGATCAATCGCGCTGATTTTATGGGTAAACCTGGTGCAAGTAAAATTTCTGTCGCAAATTTATTCGTAGGATTAAGTACAAAAACCGTTCGTAACTGGCTGAGAGCCTTGAAATTCGGGCATTACGCGCGGTTTTGTTAATTATGTTTCTTGCTGCAGGTAACGAATTGCAAGTCCTGTAATGATAATTAATATCATTTGAGCTGCTGCCGTTGAATTTGGCTCTTCTGTGCCTTGTAAAGTTCACCTGGCGATTCCCCCTACTTGCAATTGCAAAAAACCCTTGTTCTAGCAGCTCTCGGTCCTGCGCGCACCGCTCTGGGTCAATACTTTATCGGTTGAGCGATGACCGACTGATGAAGCGATGGCCCATTGGCCGAGCCAGTAGGCGAGGATGATCAGGTACGGTGCGGCGGCGAACGGGCTGACGAAGCGGTCGATGCCGATCAGGCTGTCGGAGAACACGAACAGGCCGGCACCCAGTGCTGCCACTCCCCCGCAGGCCAGTGCGCGCCAGAGCATGGCGCTGATGGCCAGGGCGTAGAGTGCTACCGGGATCAGCAACGGGCCGAGGCCGTGGCTGGCCAGTACACCGAGCAGCGCGATGCCTGTGATTGCGCTGAAGATCAGTGCGGGCAGGGCGGGGCGCAGGGTAATGCCGCAATAGCCGCGCAGGTAAGCAAGGTGGGCACAAAGGAAAGCAGCCAAGCCGAATACGAACAGGTCGGCGGGGATGGCCAGCAGGATGTCGCCGAGTACCGAGAAGGCCAGGCCGATCGAGATCCATGTGCGATAAGGCGAAACCGGGGTGCTGCGCAGCCAGGCAATCAAGGCCAGCACCGGGATGGGTTTGGTCATGAGGGCGAGCAGGGTGTTGTCGCTGGCCAGTGCATATAGATAGAGGGCAGCGGCGGTCAGGGCGAGAATCATCAGGTGGCTTGGACGAGGCATGGGTGGTCCTTGCTGCTGGGCTGCCACAAGCATAGCCCTGATCCGGGGTTTTGTTGTGGCCTGTACCGGCCCTTTCGCGGGTGAACCCGTTCCTGCAGCGGCCTGCGCCCAATCGCCGATGTGTGTCTCCTCCCGATCAGCGTAGGAGCGGGTTTACCCGCGAATACGGTAGCGGCGGCAACGGTGAACGGCTGGTAAAAATTGGCCAGCAGGCCCGGCCCTTGCTCGGGTAAAAACAAAGGCCCGGAGCTTTTACAAGTCCCGGGCCTTTGTTCAACCGCAACCCGCTATCAGTGGAACTGCTCTTCCTCGGTCGAGCCGGTCAGTGCAGTCACCGACGAAGCGCCGCCCTGGATCACGGTGGTCATGTCGTCGAAGTAGCCAGTGCCCACTTCCTGCTGGTGCGCCACGAAGGTGTAGCCCTTGCTGGCGTCAGCGAATTCCTGCTCCTGCAGCTTCACGTAGGCGGTCATGTCGTTGCGGGCGTAGTCGTGCGCCAGGTTGAACATGCCGTGCCACATGTTGTGGATGCCAGCCAGGGTGATGAACTGATGCTTGTAACCCATGGCCGACAATTCGCGCTGGAACTTGGCGATGGTGGCGTCGTCCAGGTTTTTCTTCCAGTTGAAGGAAGGCGAGCAGTTGTACGACAGGATCTGGTCCGGGTACTCCTTCTTGATCGCCTCGGCGAAGCGGCGGGCTTCGTCCAGGTCTGGCTTGGCAGTTTCGCACCAGATCAGGTCGGCGTACGGGGCGTAGGCCAGGCCGCGGGCAATGGCCTGATCGAGGCCGGCGCGTACCTTGTAGAAGCCTTCGCGGGTGCGCTCGCCAACCACGAACGGCTGGTCGTACGGGTCGCAGTCGCTGGTCAGCAGGTCGGCGGCGTTGGCGTCGGTACGAGCCAGGATGATGGTCGGCACGCCCGATACGTCAGCGGCCAGGCGCGCTGCTACCAGCTTCTGTACGGCTTCCTGAGTTGGCACCAGCACCTTGCCGCCCATGTGGCCGCATTTTTTCACCGAGGCCAGCTGGTCTTCGAAGTGCACGCCGGCGGCGCCTGCTTCGATCATGTTCTTCATCAGCTCGTAGGCGTTCAGTACGCCACCGAAACCGGCTTCGGCGTCGGCCACGATGGGCGCGAAGTAGTCGATGTAGCCTTCGTCGCCCGGGTTTTTGCCGGCTTTCCACTGGATCTGGTCGGCGCGGCGGAATGCGTTGTTGATGCGCTTGACCACGGTCGGTACCGAGTCGACCGGGTACAGCGACTGGTCAGGGTACATCGACTCGGCCGAGTTGTTGTCGGCGGCAACCTGCCAGCCGGACAGGTAGATGGCCTGGATGCCGGCCTTGACCTGTTGTACAGCCTGGCCGCCAGTCAGGGCGCCCATGCAGTTGACGAAATCTTTTTCGGGGCGGAAGGACGGGTGGGCACCTTCGGTGACCAGCTTCCACAGTTTTTCTGCGCCCTGACGCGCAAAGGTGTGCTCAGGTTGCACGGAGCCACGCAGGCGAACGACATCAGCGGCGGTGTAGGTACGGGTCACGCCTTTCCAGCGCGGGTTTTCGGCCCAGTCTTTCTCGAGGGCTGCAATTTGCTGTTCGCGTGTCAGTGCCATGGAAATAAACCTCGTCGCATCGATCTTGGGTTAATTGTGCTGATGCTCGGAGCAGATCAGGTGCCTGGCGGCTGTCCTGTTCGCAGGAATGCGGCGGCGAACGCGAAGGCTCGAAGGGGAAGGGTGGGCAGACCAGGCGAAGGTGTGCTCCGGCAGGTCGGCTCGTGGTTGCCTTGCTGCGGTGCGACGCGATTGCCAGTACTGCGGTGATGCGCTTCCGTCCCTCGGGACAACTTCTTCGTTGCAGTCGCAATCCCGTCGAACCGCCTTGTGGGCCGTATAGACACGAGGCGCCTCCAGGGGTGGGAGGAGTACGCCTCGAAGGCCCTTGCCAGGGCCCCTGATTAGCGGGAGCGAGGCCATCATGCCCTTGGGAAAAAGACCCTGTCAAATGTTTTGTAGTGCTTTTTTGTACTTACTACATCTTTGGTCTAATGCGACTTGGCAGTCAGTTTCAAGGCCTTTGGTCGAGGCCTTGAATTGCCTGGTATCAGTCGACAAGGTCGACTTTGACCCGCAATGTCATGTTTTCACCCCGTTGGGTGCTGTACGTATGGCTTGATGCGCTGCGATCGGCTTGGCTCTGCTGGTTGAACCCCGCCAGGGTGATCCACTCGCCGAGCTTGCCCGTGACTGTCGTGTCGGTACTTTGTACTTTCACTACATCTGCACGTTCGTGGCTGATGCGGTCATTATTACTGCTTATTTGCAGACGAACCGTTTCGCCGCTCAGGCTGGGGGTCACGTAGAAGCCTTGGGTCACGTTGCGGTATTCGGTGTTGCTCTGAATGCGCCCATAGCCGTCTGTGCTGGTGCTGGTAATGGGGATGCTCTGGCCCACCTGGATCAGTGCCGGTTGCCCTTCGCTGGCTTGTACCTGCTGCATGCCGCCGTCGCGGTTGCTGGTGCCGTAGTGAATGACGCGTGCGTTGCCGCGGTTGTCCTGGAAGTTGCTGTCGTTGTTGTCGACGCTGATCAGCAGGCGCTTGGGCGCGGTATCCAGCTGTTGCAGCAGGGCGCGCAGGTCGTCGATGCGCTCGGGGCTGGCGTTGACGATCAGTTTGTTCTCGAAGGCGCTGACCGTGCCGTCCTTGCCGATGAACGCCTGCAGGGCGGGCAGCAGTTCGGCGCTGCTGCGATGCTGAAGTGGCACCACCTCGGTGGCGGCATGGGCGGTGAGGCTGGCGACCAGCAACAGGGAGGTGAAAAGGGGGCGTAGCGGCATGTCCATGATCTCCGCAGGTGGAATCAACATGATGGCAAATTTGCTGACTTTTTGCCGGATCTGGATCACGCCGGCACTGTTGCTGACGGTCGTATTATCCTGGTTTATCTTGTAGGCTATAAATTATAGTAGGCAAGATAATTGAGGTTAATTGCATGTCTCCCGTTCGCCCGCTCCTACGCCGTCATCAGTTGGCCACCGCACTGGCCCAAGACCTGGCCGGCGAGTCGTTGGTCGATTACAGCTCGGGCATGTTCCTGGCCGCGCCCCGGCGTACGGGCAAGAGCACCTTCCTCAACAACGACTTCATACCGGAATGCGTACAGCGCGGCTGGCTACCGGTTTACGTCGACCTGTGGTCGGATCGCGACGCCGCCCCTGCGCAGCTCATCAGTGGCGCCATCGGTACTGCGCTGGCCAGATTCGAAGGTGCGCTGGCCAGGACGGCGAAAAAGGCCGGTGTCGACAAGATCAACCTGCTGCGCACCCTGAGCTGGGATTTCACCCGCCCGCAACTGCCTGCGGGTACTACCCTGGCCCAGGCGCTTGCCGTGTTGCATCAAGTGTCAGGGCAGTTGGTAGTACTGATCATCGACGAGGCTCAGCACGCCCTTAACAGCGAAGATGGCCTCAATGCGATGTTCGCGCTGAAAGCCGCGCGTGACCACCTTAACCGTGGCGACCGTCCGGACGGTTTGCGCCTGGTGTTCACGGGCTCTAGTCGCGACAAGCTGGCCAACCTGGTACTCAAGAGCAAGCAGCCATTCTTTGGTGCCAGCATCACGCCTTTTCCGTTGCTGGGGCGTGAATATGTCGAATTCATCACCGCCTTGTGGAACCGTCGCCTGGCCGACAGTAACCAGTTCAAGGTAGAGGACCTGGCATACGCGTTCGAATTGGTCGGCCGGCGCCCGGAAATGCTCAACAAACTGTTGGCCGAAGTCAGTGTCGGCCTGGGGGAGGCGGGCAACCTGGGTGAACTGCTGCGCAATGGGGCGCTGAACCATCAAGCCGGGGTGTGGAGCGACTACGAAAGCGCTTGGAACGAACTTACGCCGTTGCAGCAGGCAGTGCTAGAGGTCATGGCTGAGCGCACGCTGGGCCGGCAGCCGTTTTCCCCGTTTACCGAGCAAACCCTGGTTGAGCTCAGCCGCAAGCTGGAGCAGGCCCAGGCGGTAGCCAACGTCAACACGGCAAACGTACAGAAGGCCCTCGATGCCCTGCGCGACAAGGAGCTGGTATGGAAGGCCAATCGTGGCGAGTACGCGTTGGAGGATACTGCCATGGCCGAATGGCTCGCCCGCGACCAGGCAGTCGCCGGCCACAGGTGAACTTTGAGGTGCCCCGTAAGTCGCACTCACAGGGAGCGCGTGGGGTGATTGCATGAAGGGTGTCCTGATCTTGCTGTTATGGCTTTGCAGTCTGGGTGCACAGGCTGCAGCGGACACGCTGCGCATCAAGCAGCTGCAGCGTTGCGGCGACTTGTTCAGCGATAGCCAGCAGCGATGGTGCCTGCGTGCCGAAGGGCTCCGGGCAAATCTGCCAACGGTATGGCTCGGCGGTGCGCGGCTGTCAGAAGCCGATATCGAGCGCCAAGGTGACCGGCTAACGCTGAAACTGGCGAGACAAGCCCAGCGCAGTGCCCCGCTCTGGCTGGCCGATGGCGGCCGCACCAGCAACCCGGTATGGCTGAGCCGCCAACGCAGTCATGTGATCGCCGCAGGGCCCGATGAAGTGGCGAAGAACATGGATGGCCTGATCACCTATGTCGATCTGGTCAGCCTGTTGATCGAAGAAAAATACGACGGCCTCGGCGAGGCCCGGCGCATCGCCGGCAAATACGGCGCCCAGGTTGTCGGTGCCATACCGCCGCTGAATGTCTACCAGTTGCGCTTGCCGGTAGATGACCTGGTGCAGCGCGATGCGATGGTCCTGCGCATGGGCAGTGAAGTCAGCGTGGATGCTGTGATTGTCGAAGAGTCCGCCCCCGAGCGCGGGGAGGAGGGCAATGGGCGCAGCACCCGGGCCATCGACCAGGCGGACGAATGGGCCGCCAACCGCTTCATGGACGCGCTGTATTTCTACCGGCGCCGGATTGCCGCATCTGGCTTGCCGGTGAAGCCCGTGCGGGTCGGGGTAATCGAGCGCGAAGTGGACTTTGACGCCCCGGGGTTCAGCCATTATCGAGGGGGCTGCGAACAAGGCCAGACATGCCTCTACGCTCGCGACGGTAATCGCCCGGCAAGCCACGGCAGCCATGTCGCAGGCATTCTCGCTGCGCAGGGTGAGGGCTTTTTGCCAGGGCTGGGCAAGCACAGCCCTGGCTTCGAGGTGGTGGTAGAGCGCAACTCGGATGCCGGTATCACCGCCAACATCGCTGCCTCGGTGAACCTGGTCGAAGATGGCGTGCGGGTGCTGAACTGGAGCTGGGGCATTCACCGGGTCGGGGCACGCAATGTGAAGGGTGATGAGGTCGATTCGCTGGTGCGCTCCGGGCTGGCAATGAGTGGCTACGAGGAGTTACTTGAGGAGTTCTTCCTCTGGCTGCGCAAGGAGCACCCTGATGTGGTGGTGGTGAATTCGGCGGGCAATGGTGCGTCCTGGTCGGGGACCGATGAATATCGCCTGCCTTCGTCGTTTATCACCGAGCAATTGCTGGTAGTAGGCGGGCATCAGCGCAGTGACAAGGCTACGGCAGTTGAAGCCCACGATCACGTGCGCAAGCGTCACAGTTCCAATATCGACATGCGCGTGGACGTCAGTGCTGCTGCCTGCATACGCCCAGTGTCTGCCGAGGCTGCGCATTGCGGCACGTCGTACGCAACACCCTTGGTGACTGCCACTGTGGCGACGATGCTGTCGATCAACCCGGCACTTACCCCGGAACAGGTGCGCATGCTGTTGCGGCGCAGTGCCTTGACCCTGGGCGCCGAACAGGATTTTGAAGCGATGGATGCCGAAGACCTGACGGCGCCGATCCTGCCCTCAGAGCGTGGTGGCCGCCTGAACGACCCGGACCTGGGCCGTTCGGCGCGCCTGGACATGCAGCGTGCGCTGGACCTGGCCGTGCAGAGCCTGGAACGGGTGCGTTGAGCGGTGGCCGCTGTCAGACAAATTCCGTAACATCGCGCCCCTCGTTTTTCTATCGTCCGTCAGGACTGCACCACAGGAAGCCCATGAAGCCCGCCCGACTACGCGCCGACCTGCTCGCCGGCCTCACCACCTCGTTTGCCTTGGTCCCCGAGTGCATCGCCTTTGCTCTGGTGGCCCATCTCAACCCGCTGATGGGCCTGTATGGCGCGTTCATCATTTGTACCCTGACGGCGCTGTTCGGCGGGCGGCCGGGGATGATCTCAGGCGCTGCCGGCTCGATGGCGGTGGTGATCGTCGCCTTGGTGGTGCAGCACGGCGTGCAGTACCTGCTGGCCACGGTGCTGCTGGGCGGTGTGGTGATGATCCTGTTCGGCCTGCTGCGTCTGGGCAAACTGGTGCGCCTGGTGCCATACCCGGTCATGCTTGGCTTCGTGAACGGCCTGGCCATCGTCATCGCCATGGCTCAGCTGGAGCATTTCAAGGACGGCGAACACTGGCTCAGTGGCACGCCGCTGTACCTGATGATCGGCCTGGTCGCGCTGACCATGGCGGTGGTTTATGTGCTGCCGAAACTGACCCGTGCGGTGCCGCCGGCCCTGGTGGCGATCCTCGGTGTTGGCCTGCTGGTGTACGTGCTCGGGCTGCCTACCCGCACCCTGGGCGACATGGCGCACATCGCCGGTGGCCTGCCGGGGCTGGCACTGCCGGATGTGCCCTGGAATCTGGAAACCCTGAAGATCATCGCCCCCTACGCGGTGCTGATGGCCATGGTCGGCCTGCTGGAAACCCTGCTCACCCTCAACCTGACCGATGAGATCACCGAGAGCCGTGGCTTCCCGGACCGCGAGTGTGTGGCATTGGGCGCTGCGAACATGGTGTCGGGCCTGTGCGGCGGCATGGGCGGCTGCGCGATGATCGGGCAGACGGTGATCAACCTCAGCTCCAATGGCCGGGGCCGGTTGTCGGGGGTAGTGGCCGGGGTGATGATTCTGCTGTTCGTGCTGTTCCTGTCGCCGCTGATCGAGCGCATTCCCCTGGCGGCGCTGGTTGGGGTGATGTTCGTGGTGGCCCAGCAGACCTTTGCCTGGGCGTCGTTGCGGGTGTTGCACAAGGTGCCGGTGAATGATGTGCTGGCGATCGTTGCGGTGACTGTGGTCACGGTGCTCACCGACCTGGCCATGGCAGTGCTGTTCGGTATCATCATCGCGGCGCTCAACTTTGCCTGGCAGCATGCGCGGGAGCTGTATGCCGACACCCATGAGGACGCGGAGGGCGGCAAGCGTTATCAACTGCATGGCACGCTGTTCTTTGCCTCGACCACCTCGTTCCTCAACCAGTTCGACACGGCCGGGGACCCGGCCCAGGTCACGCTGGATTGCCAGCATTTGAGCTTTGTCGACTATTCGGCGGTTGCGGCGCTGAAAACCCTGCGCGAGCGCTATGCCAAGGCGGGCAAGCATTTGCGCGTGGTGCATTTGTCCGAGCGGTGCAAGAAGCTGTTGAAGCGGGCGGGCGAGCAGCACTGAAAACTGTTGGTGTCTGTGTCGGTTTCTTCGCGGGTAAACCCGCGCCTACGGGGGATCGCATACCCCTGTAGGCGCGGGTTTACCCGCGAAGAGGCCGGCACAGGAGAACCACTTACTCTCCGCGGCTCTTCTTGACGATGCCATCGGCAATGCTCGCCGGGGCCTCGGCATAGCGGGTGAATTCCATCGAGAAGCTGGCCCGGCCCTGGGTCATCGAGCGCATCGAGGTGGCGTAGCCGAACATTTCACCCAGCGGCACTTCGGCACGTATCACCTTGCCAGCCGGTGTTTCATCACCGTCCTGGATCATGCCGCGACGTCGGCTCAAGTCGCCGAGGATGTCGCCCTGATATTCCTCGGGCGTCACCACCTCTACCTTCATCACCGGCTCCAGCAACACTGCGCCGCCTTTCTGCGACAACTGCTTGGTGGCCATTGACGCGGCGATCTTGTAGGCCATCTCGTTGGAGTCGACATCGTGGTACGAGCCATCGAACACGGCGGCCTTGAGGTTGATCAGGGGGTAGCCGGCAAGCACGCCGTTCTTCATTTGCTCTTCGATACCCTTCTGGATTGCCGGGATGTACTCGCGGGGTACCACGCCGCCGACGATCTCGTTGATGAACTCCAGGCCTTCTTTGCCTTCATCACCGGGGGCGAAACGGATCCAGCAATGGCCGTATTGGCCACGGCCACCGGACTGGCGCACGAAACGCCCCTCGATCTCGCAGGTATTGCGGATTTTTTCCCGGTAGGCCACCTGCGGCTTACCGATGTTGGCCTCGACGTTGAACTCGCGGCGCATGCGGTCGACGATGATATCCAGGTGCAGCTCGCCCATGCCCGAGATGATGGTCTGGCCAGTCTCTTCATCGGTACGCACGCGGAATGAGGGGTCTTCCTGGGCCAGCTTGCCCAGCGCGATCCCCATTTTTTCCTGGTCGGCCTTGGTTTTCGGCTCTACTGCGACGGAAATCACCGGGTCGGGGAAGTCCATGCGTTCGAGAATGATCGGCTTGTCCATGTCGCACAGGGTGTCACCGGTGGTCACGTCTTTCATGCCGATCAGCGCGGCGATATCGCCGGCACACACGTCCTTGATTTCTGCGCGCTGGTTGGCGTGCATCTGCACCATGCGGCCGATGCGTTCCTTCTTGCCTTTGACCGAGTTGAGTACCGCATTGCCTGAACTGAGCACGCCGGAATAAACGCGGGCGAAGGTGAGGGTGCCGACGAACGGGTCGGTGGCGATCTTGAAAGCCAGTGCCGAGAACGGCTCTTTGTCGTCGGCGTGCCGTTCCAGGTGCTTTTCTTCATCATCCGGGTCGGTGCCGCGGATGGCAGGAATTTCCGACGGGGCGGGCAGGTAGTCGATCACCGCGTCGAGCATCAGCGGCACGCCCTTGTTCTTGAACGATGAGCCGAGGATGGTCGGCACGATTTCGTTGGCGATGGTGCGCTGGCGCAACCCGGCCTTGATCTCTTCGATGCTCAGCTCCTCGCCATCGAGAAACTTCATGGTCAGCTCGTCATTGGCCTCGGCCGCAGCTTCGATCATGTGCGCGCGCCATTCGTCGGCAAGCTTCTGCAGATCGGCGGGAATATCTTCTTCGCGGTAACTGGTGCCCTGGTCGGCATCGTTCCAGTAGATGGCCTTCATCTTCACCAGGTCGATCTGGCCCATGAAGTTTTCTTCGCTGCCGATGGCCAGCTGGATGGGTACCGGGTGGTGCCCCAGGCGCTGATCGATTTGCTTGACCACGCGCAGGAAGTCGGCCCCCTGGCGGTCCATCTTGTTGATGTAGGCCAAGCGTGGCACGTGGTACTTGTTGGCCTGGCGCCAGACTGTCTCGGACTGCGGCTCGACGCCGTCAGCGCCGCTGAATACCACGACCGCGCCATCGAGCACGCGCAATGAACGCTCCACCTCGATGGTGAAATCGACGTGGCCTGGGGTGTCGATGATGTTGAAACGGTACTTGTGGGCGAACTGCTTGGTCGAGCCTTGCCAGAACGCTGTGGTCGCCGCCGAGGTGATGGTGATGCCGCGTTCCTGCTCCTGGGCCATCCAGTCCATGGTCGCCGCGCCATCGTGCACTTCGCCCATCTTGTGGTTGACCCCGGTGTAGAACAGGATCCGCTCGGTGGTCGTGGTCTTGCCGGCATCCACGTGGGCGACGATGCCGATATTGCGGTACAGCTCGATGGGCGTTGTGCGGGCCATGGCGGACTACCTGTGGGTGGACGGATTCCACCAAGTTAGCAGACCGGTGGAATCCTGCCCTGCCACCGGGCCGTCAGTCGGCCTGGGCTTGCAGCATCCACTGGCCATCCACTTCACGGGCCAGGCCGCTGGCCGGCAGCAAGGCTAGCAGGCGCGTGTGCAGGGCGGCCTCGGTGAAGGTCTTGAGGGTGGTCAGGTCCAGCGCGCCGACCAGGTTGAGATCAGCCTTGGTGTACGACAGCCAGGCTTTTTTCAACACCTGGGCGACGTCGCTGCCGGCGGTAGTGGCGAACCGGCGGTGCCACTGGCGGCCTTCGAAGGTGAAGTTGTGCGCGTGGCTGTAGGTGCTTTGGTCGGCGCCTTCTACGCAGCGGTGGCAGCGGCATGGGCCCTCGCCGAAGGCATTGCGCAGGTAGCTGTTGAAGTCCACGACGGGCTTGAGGGACAGGCGTTTGTCGACTTCGAACAGGTCGGCGATCAGGGGTTCTTCGGCGCTCACTCGGGATCCTCGTGTGGTGTGGCGTGCATCGGCCGGCACCCTAACAGATCGGGGCATTCAGATCACCTGTTGCAGGCCCGGCTCTTCCCAGGCAGACCCGCCCCGCACAGGTACCCTGCATACCCCAAGCAACATGCGATCCCTGTGGGAGCGGGCGTGCCCGCGAAGAGGCCAGTAGAGACAACAGAGACGGCCTGCCGTACTCTACGCGCCCGTACGCCTATACACCCACCGAGGTAACCCCGTTTGAGCATCAAGTACCCGTACATCGCCACCGTGACCATCAGCGCTGAAGACCGTGGCGGAGATACCGAGGCTTCGGAAAACCCCAGGATGCGCGTGGGCCTGGAAGCGGTGACCGAAACCCTGAAGAAGGTGCATTTCGTCGGTACGCTCGCGGCCCCTGAGAAACCGGCCACGCACATTTGCGTAACCCTGGAGAACGGCCTGACCTATTACGGCCCGATCGTCAACGGCCATGCCGAACTGGAAGGCGGCTGGATCGCCTTCGAGTCCGACATGCTTACCCCGGAAGAACTCGGCCTGTAAGCCTCAGTTCAGTTCTGCCAGGCACTGCTCGAGGATATCCAGCCCTTCCTCGAGCACCTCGGCCTCGATGGTCAACGGTGCCAGCAGGCGAATGATGTGCCGCGCCTTGCCGCTGGGCATCAGCAGCAGGCCCTTGGCGCGGGCCGCTTCCATCACCTTGGCCAGTTGTGCCGGTGCCGGGCTGCCATCTGCATTGGCGAACTCGATCCCTCGCATGGCGCCCACGCCGGTCAGGCGGCCGATGTACGGGCTCAGGCCCGAAGCCTTCCAGCGCTCATAACGGCTGACGATGGCCTGTTCCTGCCGTTCACCCCAGGTTGCAACGTTTTCGTCGGTCATCTGCGCCAGGCTGGCCAAGGCCGCCGCACAGGCAATCGGGTTGCCCGAATAGGTGCCACCCAGGCCGCCCTTGGGCAGCGCCGCCATCAATTCCTTGCGCCCGACCACTGCACCCAGCGGCATACCGCCAGCGATGCTCTTGGCCAGCAGCAGCAGGTCGGGCTCGATGCCCAGGCGCGGAAACGCGAAGCGCTGGCCGGTGCGGCCGAAGCCCGACTGGATCTCGTCGATGATGATCAGGATGCCACGCTCGTCGCAGAAGCGGCGCAGGGCCTGGGCGAAGGCCGGGTCCAGGGCAAGGAAGCCGCCTTCACCCTGCACCGGCTCGAAGATGAACGCCGCGACGTCCTCCACCGCCAGCTCGACGCTGAACAGGCGGTCCATGGCCTTGAGCGCTTGCTCGCAGGTAACTCCGGTATCCGCGCTGGGGTAGGGCAGGTGATACACCGGCCCGGGCAGTTCGCCGACCCGCTGCTTGTAGGGGGCGACCTTGCCATTGAGGTTCAGGGTGGCCAGGGTGCGGCCATGGAAGCCGCCGTCGAACGCGATGATGGCGCGTTTGCCGGTGGCGCCGCGGGCCACTTTCAGGGCGTTTTCCGCCGCTTCCGCGCCGCTGTTGGTGAGCATGCCGGCCAGTGGGTAGCTGACTGGCACAAACTGGCTCAGTTGCTCCATCAGGGCCAGGTACGGGCCGTGAGGGGCCGCGTTGAAGGCGTAGTGGGTCAGGCGGGTGGCCTGAGCCTGGATGGCCTCGACCACAGCGGGGTTGCAGTGGCCCAGGTTGAGCACGCCGATACCGCCGACGAAGTCGATGTAACGTTTGCCGTCAGTGTCCCAGACTTCGGCATTACGGCCATGGGAAAGTGTGATCGGGTGAACGATGGCAATGGATTGGCTGATACTTTCCTGGTTCATGGGGCACGCGGACCTTGTTCGAGTTTCTTATTATCCAAGCGTGTCGGCGGGTTATTCCGCAAACGAATTATTCGATTGCGATCATTCCATGGATTCGTGATCTGGGCGGTTTTTTGGGTCGGCTGTGCCGGCCTCTTCGCGGGCAAGCCCGCTCCTACGGAGGGCGCATGACATCAGGGCTGTGGCAGGTCTGCAGGAGCGGGCGTGTTTGCGAGAAGGCCGGGGCAGGTCAAATCAGTCCCCTTCAGCCACCCGTTCCCGAATCCACTGCACGAAGGCCCTGATCTTGGGCACTTCGGCCGCATGCTCGGCATGCGCAATGAAGTGCCTCCCGTTGCTTGCCACAGGGTGGTCCCAGGCCACCACCAGCTTGCCTTCGCTCAGCTCTTCGGCCACCAGATAGCGGGGAATCAGGGCTATGCCGCAGCCGGAGATGGCCGCGCGGATACACAGGTAGAACGTGTCGAAGCGCGGCCCGTGGTAGCTGTTCTGGCTATGCAAGCCAAGCCCCAGGAACCACTCATGCCAGGCCTCCGGCCGTGACACGCATTGCAACAGGCGGTGCTCAGTCAGCGCCTGGGCGCTGTCGAAACGGTGACTGGCCAGCAGCTGCGGGCTGCACACCGGCACCACTTCTTCGCTGAACAACTCGATGCAGGTCGCCCCGGGCCAGGTGCCCTGGCCGAAGAAAAAGGCGACGTCAGCCTTGGCCTGTACCAGGTCGAATGGCTCCAGCTCGTTGCGCACATCCAGGTGAATGCGTGGGTAGCGGTCACCAAAACCCTTGAGCCTGGGCACCAGCCAGCGGGCGCCGAAGGTCGGCTGGGTGGCGATGCGCAGCACTTCGGTTTCGTCGCCGTAGCTGAGGATGTAGCGGCTGGATATGTCGATCTGGGTGAGGATCTTGTTCACTTCGGTGAGGTACAGCGCGCCGGCCGGGGTCAGGTGCAGGCGCCGGCGAATGCGCTGGAACAGCGAGTGCGAAAGCATGTCCTCAAGCTGCGCGACCTGCTTGCTGACGGCGCTCTGGGTCAGGTGCAGTTCCTGGGCCGCGCGGGTGAAGCTGAGGTGGCGAGCGGCCGCTTCGAAGCACTGAAGGGCGGTGGTCGAAGGCATCAGGCGTTTGGACATGACGGGCGAATACCGAGCAAAAAAGGAAGGAGTTCATTCCATAAAGGAATTATGTGGTTCGAAAAGGTCGTTTGTTGACCCCGGCCTATAGATTAATACTGACCTGGATCAACGATTACAACCGGTCATGCGAAGAGGAGGTCAATACCCGCTTCGGTCATCTGCAAAACAACAACAACACACATCAGAAATTTATAAGAATTCTGCTCAGACCTTCAGCCGCTTTGCTGCGGCCGACCCATTCGAGGGTTCTTCATGGCTTCGCAAGACAACAAGAAACAGCGCTCACTGCAGCACGGCCTGACTTCCCGTCAGGTTTCCATGATCTCCATTGCCGGCATCATCGGCGCCGGGCTGTTCATCGGGTCCTCCAACGCCATTGCCACCGCCGGCCCGGCCATCCTCATCTCCTACGCCATGACTGGCCTGCTGGTCTTGCTGGTGATGCGCATGCTGGGTGAAATGGCCATCGCAAACCCCAACAGCGGCTCTTTTTCCACCTACGCCTCGGAGGCCATCGGGCCTTGGGCGGGCTTTACCATTGGCTGGCTGTACTGGTGGTTCTGGGTGTTGATCATTCCGGTGGAAGCCATTGCCGGTGCTGACATCCTGCATGCCTACTTCCCTGGCGTGCCGTCCTGGCTGTTCGCCTTCCTGATCATGCTGGTGCTGTCGGGCACCAACCTGGTCAGCGTGAAGAACTTCGGTGCTTTCGAGTACTGGTTCGCGTTGGTCAAGGTGGTCGCGATTATTGGCTTCATCGGGGTGTGCACCTTGGCGGTGTTCGGTTTCTGGCCGCTGGCCGAGGTCTCCGGGGTCAGCCGACTGTGGGACAGCGGTGGTTTCATGCCCAATGGGTTCGGGACGGTGCTTGGGGGCGTGCTGATCACCATCTTCTCGTTCTTCGGTGCCGAAATCGTCACCATCGCGGCGGACGAAACCGCCAACCCGAAAGACAAGATTCGCCGCGCCACCAACCTGGTGGTGTACCGCATCGCCATTTTCTACCTGGCGTCGATCTTCCTGGTGGTGTCGCTGGTGGCCTGGAACGACCCCGGGCTGAAAGCAGTAGGGTCGTTCCAGCGTGTACTGGAAGTGCTGAACGTGCCGGGCGCCAAGTTGCTGGTTGACCTGGTGGTGCTGGTGGCGGTGACAAGTTGCATGAACTCGGGGCTGTACACGGCGTCGCGCATGCTCTATTCGCTTGGCGCGCGTGGCCAGGCGCTGAGCGTGACCAAGCGCATCTCCGGTTCCGGCGTGCCGACCGTGGCAGTGATCTTCTCGACCCTGGCGGGTTTCGCTGGCTGCCTCGTCAACTATGTGTTCCCGGGCAAGGTGTTTGGCTTCCTGCTGTCGACCACTGGCGCCATCGCTTTGCTGGTGTACCTGGTCATTGCCGTGTCGCAGCTGCGCATGCGTGCCCGTGCCGAGCGTGAAGGGCGCCCGCTGGAACTGAAGATGTGGCTGTTCCCATGGCTGACCTGGCTGGTGATCGGCACCATCGTCATGGTGCTGGGCTACATGCTGTTCAGCGATGCCTACCGCTATGAGACGCTGATGACTGCCGGGGTGACCGCGTTCATCCTGCTGGTTTCGCTGACCCAGCGGCGTACGAAGATGGTTGCCCAGACGGTCTGATGTTTCTGCTTTAATGGGGGCGTTGCGCGCCCCCATTCCAACAAGCACAGGAAGCGTATGACTGATCACACACTTTCCCTTCAAGCCCTCGCGGCCCCTGAGGGTACTTGCTATGGCTGCGGCTGTTCCCACCCCAGCGGCCTGCACCTGCAAAGCCACTGGGACGCCGACGGTGTTCACCTGGTGTGCCGGCACTCGCCCGACAGCACCTTCATTGGCTGGCCTGGCCTGGTTTACGGTGGCCTGCTGGCGATGCTGGTCGACTGCCACTCCAACTGGACGGCGATGGCCTACCACTACCGTAACGAAGGCCGAGAACCGGGCAGCCTGCCGCGTATCGACTGCGTTACCGGCACGCTCAACCTGACCTACCTGAAACCTACGCCGATGGGTGTCGAGCTGTTGCTCAAGGCGCGTGTCGAAGGCGAAGTGGGGCGCAAGAGCCGGGTCATCTGCGAAGTCTGGGCAGAGGATGTACTGACGGTGACGGCCGACTCCGTGTTTGTCCGCGTCGATACCGAAAAGCTCAAGCTCAAGGCCCACGGCCAGGCCTGAGCTGCCAACGCTGATGAGTGGTCGGTGATGGTCAGCGGCTGGGGATGTCTCTAGAGTGACAGGTTCATTCCCTTGGCAAGGTTGATCATGACCGAACTCAGTGCTTTCCCCATTACCCGCAAATGGCCCGCCAAACATCCCGAACGCCTGCAGTTGTACTCGCTGCCGACGCCCAACGGGGTGAAGGTGTCGATCATGCTCGAAGAGATTGGCTTGGCTTACGAGGCGCACAAGGTCAGCTTCGACAACGATGACCAATTGAGCCCCGAGTTCATCTCGCTCAGCGCGAACAACAAGATCCCCGCCATCCTCGACCCGAACGGGCCGGGCGGTCAGCCGCTGCCGCTGTTCGAGTCGGGGGCGATCTTGCAGTACCTGGCGGAGAAGAGCGGCCAGCTGCTCAGCCAGGACCCCGCCCAGCGCTACCAGACCCTGCAGTGGCTGATGTTCCAGATGGGCGGCATCGGGCCGATGTTCGGCCAGGTCGGGTTCTTCCATTTCTTTGCGGGCAAGGAATATGAAGACAAGCGCCCGCGCGACCGCTATGTCAACGAGTCCAAGCGGCTGCTGGGCGTGCTGGATCGGCATTTGAAAGGTCGGCAGTGGATGGCTGAGGAATACAGCATCGCCGACATCGCCATCTTCCCTTGGGTGCGTAACCTGGTGGAGCGCTACAACGCCCGTGACCTGGTGGGCTTCGACCAGTTCAAGGAAGTGCAGCGCGTGCTGGCGAATTTCCTCGAACGGCCAGCCGTGCAGCGTGGCCTGAAAATCCCGGGCTGATCAACCTGTGTAGGGACAACTGCCTTGTGCAAACGTTGAAAGGCCTGCGCGGTCGCCCGTAGGCGCGGGTTCGCCCGCGAAAGGGCCGGGCCTGCTGGCCAATCTCCACCCGCCGTTCACCGGTGCCGCCGCTACCGTATTCGCGGGTAAACCCGCTCCTACGCAGATCGGTGGTGGACACGCATCTGGGGTCGGACTCAGGTCGTCGTAGGAGCGGGTTCACCCGCGAAAGGGCCGGGCCTGCAGGCCAATCTCCACCCGCCGTTCACGGTTGCCGCCGCTACCGTATTCGCGGGTAAACCCGCTCCTACCACGGTGGCGGACACATGCCGGAGATTGGGCGCAGGTCGTCGTAGGAGCGGGTTTGCCCGCGAAAGGGCCGGGCCTGCTGGCCAATCTCCACCCGCCGTTCACGGTTGTCGCCGCTCCCGTATTCGCGGGTAAGCCCGCTCCTACCACGGTGGCGGACACATGCCGGAGATTGGACGCAGGTCGTCGTAGGAGCGGGTTTACCCGCGAAAGGGCCGGGCCTGCTGGCCGATCTCCACCCGCCGTTCACCGTTGCCGCCGCTACCGTATTCGCGGGTAAACCCGCTCCTACAGAAGGCGGCGTACAGATTTAGAAGATGTGGTTCAGCAACCAGTACAGGCTGCCAGCCAACAGCATTGCCGCTGGCAGGGTCAGCACCCAGGCCATCAGCAGATTGAACAACGTGCGTTTCTGAATCCCCGACCCATTGGCGACCATGGCGCCGGCCACCCCCGAACTCAGCACATGCGTGGTCGACACCGGCAACCCGAACATATCCGCCGCGCCAATGGTGCACATCGCCACCACTTCAGCCGATGCGCCTTGGGCATAGCTGAGGTGGGTCTTGCCGATCTTCTCGCCAACGGTGACCACAATACGCCGCCAGCCAACCATGGTCCCCAGCCCGAGCGCGATGGCTACAGCCACCTTCACCCACAACGGAATATAGCGGGTGGCGTCGTCCAGCTGGGCCTTGAACAACAGCACTTGGCTGCGGGTGTCGGCATCGAATGTCACCAGGTGGTTTTTCTCCATGAGGCGGATGGCTTCACTGGTCAGGTACATGTCGTTGCGCACGTTGGCCATGGCTGCAGCCGGTACGCGTTTGAGCGAGCCATAGCCTTTGACCTCTTCGCCGATCATCCCGGTCAGCGCCGCCAATGCCGGTACCAGGTGCGGGCTGGCCTTGGGCTGGGCAATGAACAGGGTAAGCACCTGGCGCGGGTCATCCGGGGCCGCTTGCGGGTTGCTGCGCACCAGTGCCTGGCGGGTCACCTCGGCGACGGCGGAAAACTGCAGGGCCTGCGCGTTGGGCATGGTCTTGTTCAGCGCATAGGCCATCGGCAGGGTGCCGACCAGAATCAGCATGATCAGCCCCATGCCTTTCTGGCCATCGTTGGAGCCGTGGGCAAAAGAGACCCCGGTGCACGTCAGAATCAGTAGGCTGCGGATCCACCACGGTGGCGGTGTTTGGCCTTCCGGTGCCTGGTAAAGCGCCTTGCGTTTGACCAGCGCGCGCAGGGCCAGCAGCAGCAGGGCTGCACAAGCAAAACCGATCAGCGGTGAGAACAGCAGGGCATAACCCACCTTGCTGGCCTGGGCCCAGTCCACGCCGCTGGTGCCGTCACGCCCATGCATCAGCGCATTGGCCACGCCCACGCCGATGATCGAGCCGATCAGGGTGTGCGAGGACGATGCCGGCAGGCCCAGCCACCAAGTGCCAAGGTTCCAAATGATCGCCGCCAGCAGCAGGGCGAAGACCATGGCGAAGCCGGCCGAAGAACCCACCTGTAGAATCAGTTCTACCGGTAGCAAGGCGATGATGCCGAAGGCCACCGCGCCACTGGAAAAAAGCACGCCCAGGAAATTGCACAGCCCAGACCACACCACTGCGACCGGCGCCGGCAATGAATGGGTGTATATCACGGTGGCTACCGCGTTGGCGGTGTCGTGGAAGCCGTTGACGAACTCGAAGCCCAGGGCAATCACCAGCGCCAGGCCCAGCAGAAGGAACGGTGTGGCTGTGGTGATGACCGTACCGCTTGCGGTCACATCCTGCTTGAGGCTCCAGGCGGTGTAGGCGATACCCGCCAGCAGCAGGCTGAAGAACAACGTTAAGGTGGCACGCCCAGGTTTGTGGGAGAGCTGCGGGCGAGCGTCGTGTTTGGCCAGTAGTGGGCCGCTGGCCACTGACGGGGTTGCCATGGGGGCTCCGGTTGGCGTTGGGCGAAAGTGCCGAAGGCCTTGAGCATAGAAACAATTCGTAACCCGGCCGTGACCTCGATCAATGAATTATCTAGGCTCAAGACGGACGGTAATGGCAGGAGACGCCCATGATTCGCTGCAAACGTGTCTATGATGCGGTTGAGGATGAAGATGGCCAGCGTGTGCTGGTCGACCGCCTTTGGCCGCGCAACAAGCGCAAGGAAGACCTCCATGGGCAGTGGTTGCGCGAAGTGGCACCTTCGAATGAATTGCGTAAGGCGTTCCATCAGGGTGAAGTGGATTTCGCCGGTTTTACCCAGCGGTACCAGCAAGCGCTGGCGGCCCACCCCGAACACTGGTACCCGCTGCTGGACATGGCCAGGAAGGGGACGCTGACATTGCTTTATGCCGGCAAGGACAGCGAGCACAACAATGCCCGGGTGCTGGCCGACTGGTTGGAAAACGAACTGGACAGGAGTGGCCCTGGCAGTTCGCCAGTTTGTTATGCCCAATGAGCGCGATGCGATGCCCTTACAGTTGATTCCCGCCCAAGACATCCACTGCACCTTCGCCCGTAACCTTACGCGCCGCGCCATGTTGCCCTACTACCGTGAATTCGACCTGCTGTGGATCGAGGACGCCTTCGACGCGGCCTGGGGCTGGCGCGAGCAGTGGCTGGTGATCGAAGGCGACACGCTGTTGGGTTTTTGCAGCCTCAGCCAGGACCGCCAGGCGCTGTTCATCCGCGAGTTGCACCTGTTGCCTGAGTACCGTGGGCGAGGGGTCGGTAGCTGGGTGCTGGAAGAACTGGCGCTGTGGGCCAGGCAGCGGCGCCTTCCCCTGTTGCGGCTGATGGTGTTCCGCAGCAACCCGGCCCGCCTGCTGTACCAGCGCCATGGCTTCATCGAAATGGGTGAAGACGAATGCTTTGTGCGGATGCAGCGGGATATCAACGTAGTAGCTAAATGATGGCTTGTCGCGACCGCAGAGCATGGGCATAGTGGATCCACACCTTTACGGCTGCCTGCAGGCGGGCAGGCCGTACTTGAGAGGATAAGGGAAAAGGAGAAGCCCCTATGAACGGAATCGGTCCACGGCTGCGGGAAGAGCGTGAGCGGCTGGGTATGACCCAGCGTGTATTTGGCGATATCGGTGGCGTCGAGCCCAACGCTCAGGGCAAGTACGAAAGCGGTGAGCGCACGCCGCGGCTAGATTACCTGGCGGCATTGGCGACCCGGGGCGTGGATGCGTTGTATGTCCTCAGCGGCCTGCGCACCCCGGCAGCGCACGAAGGTTTGAACACGGATGAGTCCGGTTTGCTGGGGGCTTTTCGGAAATTGCGGTCGGATGATCAGGCGGCGCTCTTGCACCTTTTGGGGCGGTTGGCCAACGACGCCAAGCCCCGGCAAATAGTGCGGCCGCTTACTGTCGAACGTCAGTCGTTTCTGAAGGAAGCAATGCGTTAGGCCCACCGTGAAAAATTTTGTTAAGGTGGCGGGATCCAATCGCCCTGCTGACGAGGTGTGTGCTTGATTAGGGTCTTAGTGGTCGATGATCACGATCTGGTACGAACCGGTATTACACGCATGTTGGCCGACATCGACGGCCTGCAGGTGGTGGGTGAGGGAGATTCCGGCGAGTCGGCGCTGAAACTGGCCCGGGAGCTGAAACCGGACGTTGTGCTGATGGATGTGAAAATGCCCGGCATCGGCGGCCTGGAGGCCACCCGCAAGCTGCTGCGCAGCCACCCTGACATCAAGGTAGTGGCGGTGACGGTGTGCGAGGAGGACCCGTTCCCCACACGCTTGTTGCAGGCCGGCGCTGCCGGCTACCTGACCAAGGGTGCAGGCCTTGACGAAATGGTCCAGGCCATTCGTCTGGCCTTTGCCGGCCAGCGCTATATCAGCCCGCAGATCGCCCAGCAGTTGGCGCTGAAACCGTTCCAGCCGCAGGGCTCGCCGTTCGACGCGCTGTCCGAGCGGGAAATCCAGATTGCCCTGATGATTGTCGGCTGCCAGAAAGTGCAGATCATCTCCGACAAGTTGTGCCTCTCGCCCAAGACCGTCAATACTTACCGTTATCGGATCTTTGAAAAACTCTCGGTCACCAGCGACGTCGAATTGACCTTGCTGGCCGTTCGCCACGGTATGGTTGACGCAAGCCTGTAAAACCTCATGTCCCAAGTCTTTGATGCCAGCGCATTCCTGGCGACCTGCAGCGGTCGCCCGGGCGTTTACCGGATGTTCGACGGCGAAGCCCGGCTACTTTACGTGGGCAAGGCCAAGAACCTGAAGAAGCGCCTGGCCAGCTATTTCCGCAAGGCTGGCCTTGCGCCCAAGACCGCCGCGCTGGTTGCGCGCATCGCCCAGGTTGAAACCACCATCACCGCCAACGAAACCGAGGCGTTGCTGCTGGAGCAGAACCTGATCAAGGAGTGGCGGCCGCCTTACAACATCCTGCTGCGCGACGATAAGTCCTACCCCTACGTGTTTCTGTCCGATGGCGAGTTCCCGCGCCTGGGCATTCACCGTGGGGCGAAAAAGGCCAAGGGCCGTTACTTTGGCCCGTACCCCAGCGCCGGGGCCATTCGCGAAAGCCTCAGCCTGCTGCAAAAGGCTTTTTCTGTGCGTCAATGCGAAGACAGCTACTACGCCAACCGCACCCGGCCATGCCTGCAGTACCAGATAAAGCGCTGCAAAGGGCCCTGCACCGACCTGGTGACTGCCGAGGAATACGCAGAAGACGTGCGTCATTCGGTGATGTTTCTGGAAGGGCGTAGCCAGCAACTGGGCAATGAGTTGAACGCCGAGATGGAAAAGGCCGCCATGGCCCTCGATTTCGAAAAAGCCGCCGAGCTGCGCGACCAGATCGCCTTGTTGCGCCGCGTGCAGGACCAGCAGTACATCGAGGGCGGCAGCGGCGATGTCGACGTCATTGCCGCCTTCGTCAACCCGGGTGGTGCCTGTGTGCACCTGATCAGCGTGCGCGGCGGGCGAGTACTGGGCAGCAAGAACTTCTTCCCGCAGGTGGGCATCGAGGAGGAGGTGGCCGAGGTCATGGCCGCATTCCTGTCCCAGTACTATCTGGGCAACGCAGAGCGCGAGCTGCCCGGTGAGTTGATCGTCAACGTTGTTCACGAAGACTTCAACGCCATCACCGAAGCGCTGCACACGCTGCGTGGCCGCGAACTGACCATCAGCCACCGGGTGCGCGGCACCCGCGCCCGCTGGCAGCAACTGGCCGTGACCAATGCCGAGCAGGCGCTGAATGCCCGCCTGGCCAACCGCCAGCACATGGCTGCGCGCTTCGAAGCCCTGGCCGAAGTGCTGGGCCTGGATGAAGTGCCGCAACGCCTGGAATGCTACGACATCAGCCACTCCAGTGGTGAAGCTACCGTGGCCAGTTGCGTGGTGTTCGGCCCCGAAGGGCCGATCAAGTCCGACTACCGCCGCTTCAACATCGAAGGCGTCACCGCAGGTGACGATTACGCGGCCATGCATCAGGCCCTGACCCGCCGCTATGGGCGCATCAAGGACGGCGAGGGCAAGCTGCCCGATGTGCTGCTGGTGGACGGCGGCAAGGGCCAGCTGAACATGGCCCGCGATGTGATGCAGGAGCTGGGGTTCACCGACCTGACCCTGCTGGGTGTGGCCAAGGGCGTCACACGCAAGGCGGGTTTCGAAACCCTGTACCTGAACGATGTGCATCACGAATTCACCCTCAAGGGCGATTCATCGGCGTTGCACCTGATCCAGCAGATCCGCGACGAAGCCCACCGCTTCGCTATCACCGGCCACCGCGCCCGCCGTGGCAAGGCCCGTCGAGTCTCCAGCCTTGAAGATGTGGCCGGGGTAGGGCCCAAGCGCCGCCGCGACCTGCTGAAACATTTCGGCGGCCTGCAGGAGCTCAACCGCGCCAGTATCGATGAAATCGCCAAAGCCCCCGGCATCAGTAAAAAGCTTGCCGAGTCGATTTATGCCAGCCTGCATAGCGAGTAGAATGCCGGGCTCAACTTGCAGCCAGTCGTACCGATGAATATTCCAAACCTGCTCACCGTTCTACGCGTCCTGCTCATTCCGTGCTTCATTCTGCTGTTCTACATGCCCTATCAGTGGAGTTACATGGCCGCCAGCAGCGTATTCGCCGTAGCCGCCGCCACCGATTGGCTGGACGGCTACCTGGCGCGTCGACTGCAGCAGAGCACGCCGTTCGGCGCCTTCCTCGACCCGGTGGCCGACAAGCTGATGGTGGCAGTGGCCCTGGTGCTGCTGGTGCAGACCCACGCCAACTTTTGGCTGACCCTGCCCGCCGCGGTCATCATCGGCCGCGAGATCGTGGTGTCTGCGCTGCGCGAGTGGATGGCTGAGCTAGGCGCGCGGGCGCATGTGGCGGTGTCCAACCTCGGTAAGTGGAAGACTGCGGCGCAGATGCTGGCGCTGGTGATCCTGCTGGGCAACCCACCGGCGGTGACCTTCTGGGTGATCCTGGGCTACGGGCTGCTGCTGGTGGCAGCGGGGCTGACGCTGTGGTCGATGGTGCACTACCTGTTGGCCGCCTGGCCGCACCTGCGCGAAGGCTCGGAAAAAAAATAAAAGTTTTTTGAATCAAGGGGTTGACGCTGTTTTAGAAATCGCTAGAATGGCACCCATCACGACGCGGGAATAGCTCAGTTGGTAGAGCACGACCTTGCCAAGGTCGGGGTCGCGAGTTCGAGTCTCGTTTCCCGCTCCAAATAAAGATCTACAGGTTTCAGTCGAAGTCTGTAAGTCGTTGAAAAAAGGCCCTTCGGGGCCTTTTTTCGTTCGAATGCATTCTGCCTCAATCCCCTCCCTCCACGAAATTCAAGTACAAACACCACAACGCGGCGCCCTGGCCGTGACGCCGTGGGCTACCTGGACATATCGCTGATCACGTCAGCGGGCATTTCAAAAATCTCGGGTGCGCTCAACAGGTCCACTGCGGACAGCAAGGCATCGGGATCGATTGGGTCTTCCAGGATCAGGGTGTGCTGGGTGTGATTGTCGGTCAGGCGCAGCGTGGGGGTGGCGTTGAATCCGTTCTCCAAGGTTTGCGCTTTTTGCGTGTCCACGACTTGGGCAGCCCGTTCGCCGGCCAGGCAGCGTTGCAGGGACGGGCCGATGTCCGGATAGTCGTGTCCAGCAGCCAACCCACGGCCGTTGCCTTGAGTATGCAGGTAGACCCAGAGCACCGCCCCCCAAACGCCTTCGCGCCCCTCACGCTGGCCCATGCATTCGATCAGTCGCGCTTCCCGACTGGCGGCCGGTTCATGCTGGGGGAGGGGCAGGTGATGCCAGGCCAGGTTGACGTGATCGTTGGTGACGATCCAGCGCTGCAATTGCGGCAGGTAGGCCTGGCAGTGCGGGCATTCGAGGTCGGCGTAGAGGGTGAGGGTGAAGCGCGCTTTGGGGTTGCCGTAGATCCGCGGCGGGCCATCATCGGCGGTGGAACGAAAAGGTAGCGGCAGCCACCAGCACAATGCCAAAACCGCGGCTGCGAGCCAGCCGCAGGCCCACTTTAGGTTGGTTGCACTCATCCGTTTGCGCATGTTGTTGCTCCTGGCAATTCCAGATCGAACGGCTCGAAACCGGTGCGCCGTTTCCATCCTGAGTCATGCGGAGGGCGGCATCGAGTCCACTGATGCCGAGTTGCTGCATGAGGCTATGACGCTGGCTTCCTCTACAGGTTCCGTCCTTGCCAGTGCCAGATATGAACGGGTGGCACGGTGCGGAACAACGGCTCCACCTTTGTTTCAACGATGGACGCCGCGGGGTTAAACGCTTTCGATCGAAGTGGCGCCGCGGCGGTTTGGAAGTAAATTCACACAATGTCCCTCTACCCCTTGAAACGCATAGCCTGCAGGCAGCATGCGTCAGCGCAGGTGCAAGCCTGAACCTGGAAGCCCTGCTCAATCAGCTAGCTTTTCTGAGCTTCGGTTTTGCTCGCGAGGGGATTCGCGGTTTGATTCCTCAGGTAGGCCAAGGCGAATCGGGCAAGCGGCTGAAGCGTTACTCTCTGGTCCTGGGCCCTTGTCTTGCGTATCTGGATTGACGCACGAATCAACGGATTTTCCAGGCGATGACGGCGAGCAGATGATTGTGCAGGTTCTTAAGGAGCATGGCATTCTCGCTGACGTTTGCCATTTCCACTTTGGACCGCCCCCCTATCCTGAACGAGTTTACTGGATGCAGTACGGAGAGTCCGACTTGCCTAAGCGCTGATCAAGCCCAGAACCCAACCAGCACCAACGCCGCCACACCCAGCCCGACCGCAACCGAGCAGCCACCCAGCGACAGCGCCGCCCGGCCTTGCCGATACCAGCCGTCATGGCCCAGTTGCCGTGCCGGCGCCAGCAGGCTGCGCCACCGCAGTTCCGTATCGTGAAACGCCTGCAAGTTCGCTGTATCGGCATCCAGCCAGCGGCGGAAGTCGATACGCTCGCACGCCGTCACCTGCGGGCTCTGCAAGCGCACATACCATTGCCCGGCCACGCTCGCCAGCACATCCCGGCGCGAGCGGCCAGCCTGCAGCGCCTGGCCCATGTTGCGCTCGATACTCGCCAGTGGCAGGTCAAGGCGCACAGCAATGCTGGCGAAGTCCATCTGATCGAGGCGGTTAAGCAAAAATACTTGCTGTACGCGCCGTGGTAGCCGCTTCAGTGCATGCAGCAGGGCATCGTCGGCATCGTGCTCGGCAGCAGGAGTGGGGTGCTCAAGGGGCAGCAGCAGACGGGTCATGGACAGCTCCTTGCTCTATAAAGGGGATGAGGGGGCATCTTCCTTGATGCGGAAACAGCGTAGGCGAAACGAGATTGATTCTCAAGTGCTGATTCCGCAAAGTTTTGTAACGAGCGTTCACGCCCTGAAACACCTTTGCTATCATGCGCGCCATCACGATCTTCATTAGCCTGAAGAGCCAAAAAAAAGACCCGGCAAAAAAGCCGGGTCAAAAACCGTGATTAGCCTGATGAGGAGATAATCTGAGAGCGACCTAAGCTTTCAGGTTATCCAGCGGATCTCGCGATCAGCTGAGTGCAATAATAATCGTTATCATTTGCCAGTCAAATGAATTTTCGCTAATCCGGTAAAAAAGTTTTACCGGCGCGCTTCCTTGTCCCGGCAATCGGGGCCTTTGCCGTTACCTGGCCATCACGTTCTCTCCCTTCTTTTTTGTCTATAAACCCGCTCACTCGGTGCGTTTGTGCTCCAGCAGTGCGCGAGCCATGTCCATCATGTGCATCAACGCGAACGTCAGTTCGCGCTGGCTGCCGTGCTGGTGGGTGGCGGTTTCCTGGGCGGTGGCCGCAGCGCAGCGCAGCAGGGCGATGGCGTGTTCCTGGGCCTGGTCGCCGGTTACGCCTTCGTGCAGGGTCCAGATTCTGTTGTCCAGGGTGGGCCGCGGTGGGTTGGGGTTGAGGTAATAGTCGAGCGCGCGGCGTGCGGCTTCGCTGTCGAGATCTGTTTCGTCGTTTTTCGATGGTTTCATGGCAATACCTGCTGATTTCCCTTCAAGCACACTGGAATCACAGAATAGGTCAAGCTGTACTATGTAGTGCCAAATAAATAATTCAGATTGTGTATTGCAGCGGTTAATACAGTCCGTATTGTTGCCGCTCATGGAAAACTGGAACGCATTTCTCAAGCGCTACAAGCGCGAACATAACCTCAGTCAGCTCCAACTGGCCGAGCGCCTGGGCATGACGCAGGGGGGCGTGGGGCATTGGCTGCGTGGCACGCGTCGGCCGACGCTGGAAACCATCAATGAAAAGCTGGAGAAGCTTGGGCTGGTGTTTCTGGAAGCCCAGGTCATGGTGGTCGAGCGCGACATCGTGCGTGAAGCGCAAGGGCTCTATACGGCCGAGCAGCCGGTTTCAGCCGAGGCGCTGCTCTATGCCAGCTTCCGCTTCCCGGTGCTGAGTTGGGCTGACCTGCAGGGGCCATTGCCTGAAACGAGCACGTCCCATGAGCAGACGGACTATATGCCCGCCGGCAATGCGTTCTGGCTGGTGGTGGAAAACGACTCGATGAACGCGGCCAGTGGTAAGAGCGTGCCCGAGGGCATGCGCGTGCTGGTGGATACCGGGTTGGAGGCACAGCCCGGCAGGTTGGTCATTGCACGGCAGCCGGGGCGCCCGGCGGTATTGCGGCAGTTGGTCGAAGAGGGTGGAGACAAGATGCTCAGGCCACTGAATACGCGCTATCCGACGGTTTTGTGTGAAGAAGGCTGCGCGTTTCTGGGAGTGGTGGTGCGGGTACATGGGGCCTTCTAGGCTGCCGGGTTGCTGCGAAGCTGTGTCACGCCACAAGGCCGCTATACGTGAGGGGCATGCCAGCCATGAACATGGATAAGTGGATTGCCCTCGTTCGCGACCGGATGGAGGAATTAGGGCTTACCCAAGAGCAGCTTGCCGAGCGCGTAGGCGTGTCGCAAGGCAGTGTAGGACATTGGGTGAACAAGCGGCGTCAGCCGAAAATCGAATCGATGAACCGCACGTTCGTCGAGATTGGCATGCCTCATTACAATGTCAGCCTGCAGCTGCGTATCCAGGGGCAGGTTGGCGAGGAGCGTAGTGTTTACGAGATAGCAGACGATGATGAACTCGACCTCATGCGGTACATCGTTTGCTTCCGTTACCCGGTGCTGGGTTGGAGTGAGTTAGAGGCTGCGACGGCTGTAGAGCCTGCTGTTTTCGAGCAGACTGACTACCTGGCACAGGGCAAGGCGTTCTGGCTAACCGTGGAAAACGATGCCATGAGCGCTGTCAGTGGCCGCAGTGTGCCGCAGGGCATGCGGATGCTGGTGGACCCAGGTGTAGAGGCTGAGGCGGGGCGTTTGGTTATCGCTCGTCAGCCGGGCAAGCCGGCGATTTTCCGCGAGCTGGCCGAGGAAGGTGGGCAGCGTTATCTGAAGGCATTGAACAGTAACTACCCGGCGCTGTTGTGCGAAGAGGGTTGCGAATTTCTTGGGGTGGTCGTGCGGGTGCATGGGGCCTTTTGAAAGGGTTTGAGTAGCGGCGGCAACGGTGAACGGCGGATGGAGATTGGCCAGCAGTCACGGCCTCTTCGCGGGTGAACCCGCTCCTACAGGACGGGCTGTGTCCAACCTCCGGTGTGTGTCCACCACCAATCTGCGTAGGAGCGGGTTTACCCGCGAATACGGTAGCGGCGGCAACCGTGAACGGCGGGTGGAAATTGGCCAGCAGGCACGGCCTCTTCGCGGGTGAACCCGCTCCTACGTGCTGTTGCAGGGGCGGCCTTGTGTTGTGTTAGGGCCGCAAAGCGGCCCTACGGCACCGTTATTCCACCAGTTCGACCAGCACAGTCCCTTCGCTGACCATGTCCCCCTCCAGGCAGAACAGCGCCTTCACTGTGCCGGCATGCGGCGCACGAATGCTGTGCTCCATCTTCATGGCCTCCAGTACCACCAGCGCAGTACCGGCTTCCACCACCTGCCCAGGTTCGACCAGCACCCGCACGATACTGCCGTTCATGGGCGCACCCAGCCCACCCTGATGGCTGTGGCTGGCTTCGGCCTCGGCAATCGGGTCGAAGGCTTCGATGGCATGCATTTCGCCATCCCAGTGCAGGTACAGCGTGCCACCCCGACGGATTGCCAGATGCTGGCGACGCACGCCGTTCTGGTCATGCACCAACTGCTCACCTTGCAGCTGCCAGGTAGAAGCAGCGCTGCGTTCCAGGGCCACTGCCTGATCGTGCCCAGCACTCACCAGATGCAAGCTGCTGCGTGCCGGCAGGCCCAAGCGCAGTCCATTACGCCCGCTCCACGGCGAATGGCGATCGTCTTCGCGCTGATGCCCCGCCTGGCCCTGCAGCCAGGCTTCGGCTGCCGCCTCCCAAAAGCCAGCCGGCAGCGCACGTGCCGCCGGCAGCAGCACATCCTGGTGGCGGGGAATGAAGCCGGTGTCCAGCTCTGCCGCCGCGAACGCAGGGTGCGCGAGAATGCGGCGCAGGAAGGCGATGTTGGTCTTTAGCCCGCCAATGGCAAACTCGTCGAGCATGGCCAGCAAGCGCAGGCGTGCCTGTTCGCGGTCTTCACCCCAGGCAATCAGCTTGCCCAGCATCGGGTCGTAGAACGGCGACACCACATCGCCTTCGCTGACCCCGCTGTCCACCCGCCGACCTTCGCCAGGTGCCGATTCACGGTACAGCGCCAATTTGCCGGTCGCGGGTAAAAAATCGTTGGCCGGGTCTTCGGCATACAGGCGTACTTCGATGGCATGGCCGATCAGCGGCACCTGTTCCTGTGTGATCGGCAGGGCATCGCCGCAGGCTACGCGAATTTGCCAGGCAACAAGGTCCAGGCCGGTTATGGCCTCGGTGACCGGGTGTTCCACTTGCAGGCGAGTGTTCATCTCCATGAAGAAGAATTCGCCACGGGCATCGAGCAGAAACTCCACGGTGCCAGCACCCACGTAACCGATAGCCTGGGCGGCACGCACCGCCGCTTCGCCCATGGCCCGGCGCAGTTCGGGCGACAGGCCGGGGGCCGGGGCCTCTTCCACCACCTTCTGGTGGCGGCGCTGAATGGAACAGTCGCGCTCGTTGAGGTATAGGCAGTTGCCGTGCTGGTCGGCGAACACCTGAATCTCCACGTGGCGTGGCTTGAGCACGTACTTTTCCACCAGCATGCGCGCATCGCCGAACGACGACTGTGCCTCACGCTGGGCCGAAGCCAGGGCGTCGGCCAACTGGCTTTCTTCCTCGACCACTTTCATGCCCTTGCCGCCGCCGCCAGCGCTGGCCTTGAGCAGCACCGGGTAGCCGATGCGCTCGGCCGCGGCGCGGAAGGTGTCCAAGTCTTGGGCCTCGCCATGGTAGCCCGGTACCAACGGCACGCCGGCGGCCTCCATCAGCGCCTTGGCTGCCGATTTGCTGCCCATGGCGTCGATGGCGCTGGCCGGTGGGCCGAGGAATATCAGCCCGGCCTGCTCGATGGCGCGGGCGAAACCTGCGTTCTCGGACAGAAAGCCATAACCTGGGTGGATGGCCTGGGCGCCGCTGGCCTTGGCGGCGGCCAGCAGCTTGTCGACCAGCAGGTAGCTTTCGGCAGCCTTGGTGCCGCCCAGGTCGACGCGGATGTCGGCTTCGCGGCTGTGACGGGCGTCACGGTCGGTGGCGCTGTGCACGGCGACAGTGGTCAGGCCCATGGCCTTGGCGGTGCGCATCACCCGGCAGGCGATTTCGCCGCGGTTGGCGACCAGCAGGGTGGTCAAAGCGGGGCGGCTCATGGGCGCGGCTCCTTCTTGTCAACGGTTTGCCAGGCGGGACGGCGTTTTTCCAGGAAAGCGCGCAGGCCCTCCTGGCCTTCGGCGCTGACGCGGATGCGGGCGATGGTGTTTTCGCAGTAACGGCGCAGGGCCGGGCTGAGTTCGCCGTCGTCCACTTCGCGCAGCAAGTCCTTGGTGGCGCGCAATGCTTGTGGGCTGTTCTGCAGCAGGTTGCTTATCCAGGCTTCCACGTGGTCGTCCAGTTCGCTGGCCGGGTATACCTCGGCCAACAGGCCCAGCTCGCGGGCGCGCACGCCAGTGAAACGCTCGGCGGTGAGGGCGTAGCGGCGCGCGGCGCGTTCGCCAATGGCCTTGACCACGAACGGGCTGATCACCGCCGGGGCCAGGCCGATGCGTACTTCCGACAGGCACAGCTGGGCGTCTTCGGCGCCGATGGCCATGTCGCAGCAACTGATCAGGCCCAGCGCGCCGCCGAAGGCTGCGCCTTGCACCACGGCCAGGGTCGGGGCCTTGAGGCGGTGCAGGGCGTACATCAGCTCACCCAGTTCGTGGGCGTCATCCAGGTTGGTGTTGAAGTCCAGTTGTGCCGACTGCTGCATCCAGGCCAGGTCGGCACCGGCGCTGAAGTGCCGGCCACGGCCGCGCAGCAGCACAAAGCGCAGGCTGGCGTCTTCGGCCAACTGGTCGATGGCCACGATCAGCTCGCGGATCATCTGCGCGTTGAAGGCGTTGTTCTTGTCCTCGCGGCTTAACCACAGGGTGGCGAAGCCGCGTGGGTCGCGGATCACTTCGAGGGTGCTGAAATCGCTCATGGGTCACATCCGGAAAATGCCGAAGCGGCTCTGTTCGATCGGCGCGTTCAGCGCGGCAGACAACGCCAGGCCGAGGACGTCGCGGGTCTGTGCCGGGTCGATGACGCCGTCGTCCCACAAGCGGGCACTGGAATAATAGGGGTGGCCCTGACGCTCGTACTGGTCGAGGATCGGCTGCTTGAGCCTGGCTTCGTCTTCGGCACTGAATGGCTGGCCGCTGCGTTCGCTCTGCTCGCGCTTGACCTGGGCCAGCACCCCGGCGGCCTGTTCGGCGCCCATCACGCCAATCCGTGCGTTGGGCCACATCCACAGGAAGCGCGGGTCGTAGGCGCGGCCGCACATGCCGTAGTTGCCGGCACCAAAGCTCCCGCCGATGATCACCGTGAACTTCGGCACCTGGGCGCAGGCCACGGCGGTGACCAGCTTGGCGCCGTGCTTGGCGATGCCGCCTTCTTCGTACTTCTTGCCGACCATGAAACCGGTAATGTTCTGCAGGAACAGCAGCGGGATGCCGCGTTGGCAGGCCAGTTCGATGAAGTGCGCACCTTTTTGCGCGGCTTCGGCGAACAGGATGCCGTTGTTGGCCAGAATCGCCACCGGGTAGCCATGCAGGTGGGCGAAGCCGCACACCAGGGTGGTACCGAACAGCGCCTTGAACTCATCGAACACCGAGCCATCGACCAGGCGGGCGATCACCTCGCGCACGTCGAACGGTTGCTTGGCATCGGCCGGCACCACGCCGTACAGCTCATCGGCCGCATACAGCGGTGCCACCGGTGCCAGGCGTTGTAGCTTGCCCTGCTTGTGCCAGTTGAGGTTGGCCACGCTGCGCCGGGCCAGGGCCAGGGCATGTTCGTCGTTGTCGGCATAGTGGTCGGCGACGCCGCTGGTGCGGCAATGCACATCGGCGCCGCCGAGGTCTTCGGCGCTCACCACTTCGCCGGTGGCGGCTTTCACCAGCGGCGGGCCGGCGAGGAAGATGGTCGCCTGCTGGCGCACCATGATCGCTTCGTCGGCCATGGCCGGCACGTAGGCGCCGCCAGCGGTGCACGAGCCCATCACCACGGCGATCTGCGGGATGCCTTGCGCGCTCATGTTGGCCTGGTTGAAGAAGATGCGCCCGAAATGCTCGCGGTCGGGGAACACTTCGTCCTGGCGTGGCAAGTTGGCGCCGCCGGAGTCCACCAGATAGATGCACGGCAGGCGGTTCTGCAGGGCGATGGTTTGTGCACGCAGGTGCTTCTTCACCGTCAGCGGGTAGTACGAACCGCCTTTTACCGTGGCGTCGTTGGCCACGATCATGCATTCCACGCCTTCCACGCGGCCGATGCCGGCAATCACGCCCGCCGCTGGCACGTCTTCGCCGTACACCTCATGGGCGGCCAACTGGCCGATTTCGAGGAACGGCGAGCCCGGGTCCAGCAGGCGGTCGATACGCTCGCGCGGCAGCAGTTTGCCACGCGAGGTATGCCGTTCCTGGGCCTTGGGCCCGCCGCCCTGGGCAACCTGGGCGAGCAAGCCGCGCAGGGCCTGGACCTGTTCGAGCATGGCCGCGCTGTTGACGGCAAATTCTGCCGAACGCGGGTTGATCTGGGTGTGCAAGGTAGCCATGTGCGCCCGTCCCTTATGTTCAGCGGGTTTCGTTGAACAGTTCGCGGCCGATCAGCATCCGGCGGATTTCGCTGGTGCCGGCACCGATTTCGTACAGTTTGGCGTCGCGCAACAGGCGCCCAGCCGGGAATTCGTTGATATAGCCGTTGCCGCCAAGAATCTGGATCGCCTCCAGGGCCATTTGCGTGGCGCGCTCGGCGGTGTACAGGATCACCCCGGCAGCATCCTTGCGGGTGGTCTCGCCACGGTCGCAGGCCTGGGCCACGGCATACAGGTAGGCGCGGCTGGCGTTCAGCTGGGTGTACATGTCGGCAATCTTGCCCTGGATCAGCTGGAACTCGCCGATGCTCTGGCCGAATTGCTTGCGGTCGTGGATATACGGCACCACCAGGTCCATGCAGCTTTGCATGATGCCGGTCGGGCCGCCGGACAGCACCACACGTTCGTAGTCCAGGCCGCTCATCAGGACGCGCACGCCGCCGTTAAGCTGGCCCAGAATGTTCTCTGCCGGCACTTCCACGCCGTCGAAGAACAGCTCGCAGGTGTTGGACCCACGCATGCCCAGCTTGTCGAACTTGTTGCTGCGGCTGAAGCCTTTCCAGTCACGCTCGACGATGAACGCGGTGATGCCGTGCGCACCCTTGTCCAGGTCGGTCTTGGCGTAAATCACGTAGGTGTTGGCGTCGGGACCGTTGGTGATCCAGGTCTTGCTGCCGTTGAGCACGTAGTGATCGCCGCGTTTTTCTGCGCGCAGTTTCATCGACACCACGTCGGAGCCGGCATTGGGCTCGCTCATGGCCAAGGCGCCGATGTGCTCGCCGCTGATCAGCTTGGGCAAGTACTTGAGCTTCTGCTCGTGGGTGCCGTTGCGGTTGATCTGGTTGACGCACAGGTTGGAATGGGCGCCGTAGGACAGCGCCACCGAGGCGGAGCCCCGGCTGATTTCTTCCATCGACACCACATGGGCCAGGTAGCCCAGGCCAGCGCCACCGTACTCTTCCGGTACGGTGATGCCCAGCAGGCCCATGTCACCGAACTTGCGCCACATGTCGGCGGGGAACAGGTTGTCGTGGTCGATCTGCGCGGCACGCGGGGCCAGTTCGGCGGCGACGAAGGTGCGCACCTGGTCGCGGAGCATGTCGATGGTCTCGCCCAGGGCGAAGTTCAGGGAGGGGTAATGCATGCTGGGGCACCTTCTTGTTCTTGGAAATTGGGTAACACCGTAGCTCAAAGGCTAACCGCTGACCCCTGTAGGAGCGGGCTTGCCCGCGAATGCGTCAGCAGGACCACCGTCATTGCCTGGGTGATCGCATTCGCGGGCAAGCCCGCTCCTGCAAGGGTCGGCGTCATGCCGGAGGTTCCGGTATCGTTCATCACCTTTACGTTAACGTAAACCTGCGGGAAGGCACTGTCAATCCACTCGTCACCTTTACGTAAACGTAAATCTGCGCCAGAGTATTCCCGCTTGCTTCAGCCGTGCCCAAAACAACCACAAGAAGGGACACCCATGAGTCAACCGAGCTATACCCGCGGTCGCCAGGACCGACCCTTGCTGACCCAGACCATCGGCCAGGCCTTCGATGCCACCGTGGCCCGCTGTTGCGACAGCGAGGCCCTGGTGTCCCGCCACCAGGGCCTGCGTTACAGCTGGCGGCAGTTGGCTGAACAGGTCGAAATATACGCCCGCGCCCTGATCGCACTGGGCGTGAACACCGGCGACCGTGTTGGCATCTGGTCGCCCAACTGCGCCCAGTGGTGCATCTTGCAGCTGGCCAGTGCCAAGGTCGGCGCCATCCTGGTCAACATCAACCCGGCCTACCGTGTGGGTGAGCTGGAATACGTGTTGCGCCAGTCCGGCTGCCGCTGGCTGGTCTGCGCTGAAGCCTTCAAGACGTCTGATTACCACGCCATGGTGCAGGCGCTGGTGCCTGAACTGGCCAGCGCCCGGCCTGGTGAGCTGGCCAGCGAATGCCTGCCCGAGTTGCGTGGTGTCATCAGCCTGGCCGCCAACCCGCCTGCCGGCTTCCTGCCCTGGCACGCCTTGGCCGAGCGGGCAGGGCAGACGTCTGTTGAGGCCTGCACAGCCCGTCAGCAAAGCCTGCAATTCGACCAGCCGGTGAACATCCAGTACACCTCCGGCACCACCGGTGCGCCCAAAGGTGCCACGCTCAGTCACTACAACATCCTCAACAACGGTTTCATGGTGGGTGAAAGCCTTGGCCTGACGGCCCGCGACCGTATGGTGATCCCGGTGCCGCTGTACCATTGCTTCGGCATGGTCATGGCCAACCTCGGCTGCATCACCCACGGCAGCACCATGATTTACCCCAACGACGCTTTTGACGCCGAACTCACCCTGCGCGCCGTGGCCGAGGAGCGCGCCACCATCCTCTATGGCGTGCCGACCATGTTCATCGCGATGCTCGATCACCCCTCGCGTGCGCAGATGGACCTGTCGACCCTGCGCAGCGGCATCATGGCCGGCGCCACCTGCCCGATCGAGGTGATGCGCCGGGTCATCGACCAGATGCACATGGCTGAAGTGCAGATCGCCTACGGCATGACCGAAACCAGCCCGGTGTCGCTGCAGACCGGCCCGGACGATGACCTGGAGCTGCGCGTGACCACCGTCGGCCGCACCCAGCCTCAGCTGGAAAACAAACTGGTGGACACTGATGGCTGCATCGTCGCGCGCGGTGAGATCGGCGAGCTGTGTACCCGCGGCTACAGCGTGATGCTTGGCTACTGGGACAACCCCCAGGCCACGGCGGATGCCATCGACCCGGCCGGCTGGATGCATTCGGGTGACCTGGCGGTGATGGACGAGCAGGGCTATGTGCGCATCGTCGGGCGCAACAAGGACATGATCATTCGCGGCGGCGAGAACATTTACCCGCGTGAGCTGGAAGAGTTTTTCTACACCCACCCGGCAGTGGCCGATGCGCAGGTGATCGGCATCCCGTGTAGCCGCTATGGCGAAGAGATCGTCGCCTGGATCAAGCTGCACCCGGGGCATAGCGCCACGGTCGAGGAGCTGCAGGGCTGGTGCAAGGCACGCATCGCACACTTCAAGGTGCCGCGGTATATCCGTTTTGTCGACGAGTACCCGATGACCGTGACCGGCAAGGTGCAGAAGTTCCGCATGCGCGAGATCAGTGTGGCGGAGATTGCGGCTGCATCTGCGGGTTGATGTGCGGGCGCGGCCGGCCTCTTCGCGGGTAAACCCGCTCCTACACAGGGACAGCGCCGCATTCAAGGCCGGCACGGTCCCTGGCAGGAGCGGGTTTACCCGCGAAGAGGCCGGCCCGATCAATGCAAGATCTTCACCTTGCCAAGCACCCGGTCATCAACCTTTCAATGGAGCAGCGGAGATCAGCTGTTCATGCCGGTGCCGTGGTCTACCCTTAAGCCTTCACCGGTGGCTCCTGGCTCGGCGGGTCGCCCACTGTCGGCGGCACGGTCGGCTTGATCGGCAGCTCGTCCGGGTCTTCTTCCGGTACGGGTGGCGGCAAGCTCGGGTCGTCGATGTTGGGATCGGGTGTCTCCGGTGGAATGGGAATGTTCATGGCCTGACCTCGCGTGGGTGGGTGAAGAGGTGCTGTAGGCTCTGACCGCTGGCAGCTGCCGTTCGCTCAATTATTTTGAACCCCCCGCCTGTGCCCGGCTCTGAACCCTTACCGCCACCAGCCTGAGGGAGCAAGGTCGATGTCACGAAACGAGCCCTTTGAAAGCGTGCCCATGGCGAACGATCACCCCGACCAGGCCATTAGCCTGGCCCAGGCGCTGCTGGCGCCACGCATCGTGATCGAAGACACCCAACCCGTGCTCGACGCCGGCAGCTTCGCCGCCAAGGCCGTCAGCGGCCAGCCTGTGGCAGTCAGCACCAAGGCCTACAGCGACGGCCACGACCGCCTGGCGGTGATGCTCAACTGGCGCCAGGCCCACAGCAGGCGCTGGCATTGCGTGCCGATGCAGGCGGCGGGCAACGACCTGTGGCAGGCCGAATTCACCCCCACCGAGCTGGGCCCGCACCGGTTCAGTATCGAGGCCTGGATCGACCCGTTTGCCACCTATTGCCACGATCTGGAGAAGAAGTACCACGCCGGCGTCGAGGTGAAACTGGAGCTGGAAGAAGGCCGTTTGATGCTGGGCAAAGGCATCGAGCTGTGCAGCGGCGCCCTGCGCGAAGAGCTCGAGGCCGTGCAACACCGCCTGGCCACCCTCAGTACCGATGACCAGGTAGCCGTCTTTCTCGACCCGACCACCGCCCGCTTGATGGGCGAAGCCGAACACCGCAGCTACCTGACCCGCAGCCCTGAGTTTCCCCTTGATGTCGACCGCCCGGCCGCCCTGTTCGCCAGCTGGTACGAGCTGTTCCCGCGCTCGATGACCGACGACCCGCAGCGCCACGGCACCTTCAACGACGTGCACGAACGGCTGCCGATGATCCGCGACATGGGCTTCGACGTACTGTACTTCCCGCCCATCCACCCCATCGGCATGCAGCATCGCAAGGGCCGCAACAACGCCCTCAAGGCCGAGCCGGGCGACCCGGGCAGCCCTTATGCCATCGGCAGCCCGGAAGGCGGCCACGAGGCCATTCACCCGCAACTGGGCAGCCGCGATGACTTCCGCCGTCTGGTGGCCGCAGCGGCGGAACACGGCCTGGAAATTGCCCTCGATTTCGCCATCCAGTGCTCCCAGGACCACCCTTGGCTCAAGGAGCACCCGGGCTGGTTCAGCTGGCGCCCGGACGGCACCATCCGCTACGCCGAAAACCCGCCGAAAAAGTACCAGGACATCGTCAACGTCGATTTCTATGCGCCAGAGGCCGTGCCTTCGCTGTGGCTCGCCCTGCGCGATGTGGTGGTCGGCTGGGTCGAGGAGGGCGTCAAGACCTTCCGCGTCGACAACCCGCACACCAAGCCGTTGCCGTTCTGGCAATGGCTGATCACCAATGTGCGCAGCCAGCACCCCGACGTCATCTTCCTCGCCGAAGCCTTTACCAAGCCGGCGATGATGGCGCGCCTGGGCAAGGTCGGCTACGCACAGAGCTATACCTATTTCACCTGGCGCAACCACAAGCAGGAGCTGCGCGAATATTTCGAGCAGCTCAACCAGCCACCGTGGAGCCAGTGCTACCGGCCCAACTTCTTCGTCAATACACCGGATATCAACCCGTTTTTCCTGCACACCTCAGGCCGCGCAGGTTTCCTGATCCGTGCCGCGCTGGCGACCATGGGCTCAGGCTTATGGGGCATGTATTCGGGCTTCGAGCTGTGCGAGGGCACGCCGTTGCCGGGCAAGGAGGAGTACCTGGATTCGGAGAAGTACGAAATCCGCCCACGCGATTTCACCCAGCCCGGCAACATCATCGCCGAGATCGCCCAGCTCAACCGTATTCGCCGGCAGAACCGCGCCTTGCAAACGCATCTGGGCGTTGCCTTCTTCAATTGCTGGAACGACAACATTCTGTACTTCGCCAAGCGTACGCCCGAGCGTGACAACTACATCCTGGTGGCCGTCAGCCTCGACCCACACAACGCCCAGGAGGCGCACTTCGAGTTGCCGCTGTGGGAGTTGGGGCTGGACGACAACGCCGAAACCCAGGGTGAAGACCTGATGAACGGCCACCGCTGGTCGTGGTACGGCAAGACCCAGTGGATGCGCATAGAGCCCTGGCACCTGCCGTTCGGCATCTGGCGCATCGAAAAAGCCCGTTAACAAGGCTCAGACTGTGCCCCTGTAGGAGCGGGTTTACCCGCGAACACCGGCGAAGCCGGTGCCATGCACCTCGGCACCGCGGTGTCATCTTCGCGGGTAAACCCGCTCCTACGGGGGATCGAGCAAGCTCGGATGTCTGTGCATGCAATTGAAAGGAGTCGCACATGGCCAAGCGTTCCCGCCCGGCAGCCTTCATCGACGACCCGCTGTGGTACAAGGACGCCGTCATCTACCAGCTGCACATCAAGTCGTTCTTCGACTCGAACAATGACGGCATCGGCGACTTCGCCGGCCTGATCAGCAAGCTCGACTACATCGCCGAGCTGGGCGTCAACACCCTGTGGCTGCTGCCGTTCTACCCCTCGCCACGCCGTGACGACGGCTACGACATCGCCGAATACAAGGCCGTGCACCCCGACTACGGCAGCATGGCCGACGCCCGCCGTTTCATCGCCGAGGCCCACAAGCGCGGCCTGCGGGTGATCACCGAGCTGGTCATCAACCACACCAGCGACCAGCACCCGTGGTTCCAGCGCGCCCGCCACGCCAAGCGCGGCAGCAAGGCGCGCGAGTTCTACGTGTGGTCGGACGACGACCAGAAGTACGACGGCACGCGCATCATCTTCCTCGACACCGAGAAGTCCAACTGGACCTGGGACCCGGTCGCCGGCCAGTACTTCTGGCACCGGTTCTACTCGCACCAGCCGGACCTCAACTTCGACAACCCGCAGGTGCTCAAGGCGGTGATCGGCGTCATGCGCTTCTGGCTCGACCTGGGTGTAGATGGCCTGCGGCTGGACGCGATCCCTTACCTGATCGAGCGCGACGGCACCAACAACGAAAACCTCGCCGAAACCCACGACGTGCTCAAGGCGATCCGCGCCGAGATCGACGCCAACTACCCCGATCGCATGCTGCTGGCAGAAGCCAACCAGTGGCCGGAAGACACGCGCCCGTACTTCGGCGAAGGCGACGGCGACGAATGCCATATGGCCTTCCACTTTCCGTTGATGCCGCGCATGTACATGGCCCTGGCCATGGAAGACCGCTTCCCGATCACCGATATCCTGCGCCAGACCCCGGAAATCCCGGCCAACTGCCAGTGGGCGATCTTTTTGCGCAACCATGATGAACTGACCCTGGAAATGGTCCACCGACCGCGAGCGCGACTACCTGTGGAACTACTACGCCGAAGACCGCCGCGCGCGCATCAACCTGGGTATTCGCCGGCGCCTGGCGCCCCTGTTGCAGCGTGACCGTCGGCGCATAGAGCTGCTGACCAGCCTGCTGTTGTCGATGCCCGGCACGCCAACCCTGTATTACGGCGACGAACTGGGCATGGGCGACAATATCTATCTGGGTGACCGTGATGGCGTTCGCACACCCATGCAGTGGTCGCCAGACCGCAACGGCGGTTTTTCCCGCGCCGACCCGCAGCGCCTGGTGCTGCCGCCGATCATGGACCCGCTCTACGGTTACCAGACCGTCAACGTCGAGGCGCAAAGCCACGACCCGCATTCACTGCTGAACTGGACCCGGCGCATGCTGGCGGTGCGCAAGCAGCAGAAGGCCTTTGGCCGCGGCAGCCTGCGCACCCTCACGCCCAGCAACCGGCGCATCCTTGCCTATATCCGCGAGTACACCGATGCCGACGGCAATACCGAGGTCATCCTCTGCGTGGCCAACGTGTCCCGCGCCGCCCAGGCTGCCGAACTCGAATTGTCACAATACGCCGACAAAGTACCGGTGGAGATGCTTGGCGGCAGCGCGTTCCCGCCAATCGGCCAACTGCCGTTTCTGCTGACCTTGCCACCTTATGCGTTCTACTGGTTCCTGCTGGCCAGCCGCGATCGCATGCCCAGCTGGCACATCCAGCCCACCGAGGGGTTACCCGAATTGACCACATTGGTACTGCGCAAGCGCATGGAAGAACTGCTGCAAGCCCCCGCAAGCGATACGCTGCAAAGCACCATCCTGCCGCAGTACCTGCCCAAGCGCCGCTGGTTCGCCGGCAAGGAAGGGCCGATTGATGCCGTGCGCCTGTGTTACGGCGTGCGTTTCGGCACCGCCACCACGCCGGTGTTGCTCAGCGAAATCGAGGTACACAGCGACGGCACGGCCACCCGCTATCAGCTGCCTTTCGGCCTGCTGCGTGAGGAACAGATCCATACCGCGCTGCCGCAGCAGCTGGCGTTGTCGCGGGTGCGCCGTACCCACCAGGTTGGCTTGATCACAGACGCCTTCGTCCTCGAGCCGTTCATTCACGCCGTGATGCAAGCCTGCCAGGATGGCCTGCGTCTGCCGTGTGGCGACGCTGAGGGTGAATTGCGCTTCGAATGCACAGAGCAGCTGGCCGGCCTGGCGCTCGACGAGGAGAGCGAAGTGCGCTACCTCAGCGCCGAGCAGTCCAACAGTTCGGTGGTCATTGGCGACCGCGTGGTGCTCAAGCTGATCCGCCGGGTCAACCCGGGCATCCATCCAGAGCTGGAAATGAGTGCCTACCTGACCGCCGCCGGCTTTGCCAACATCTCGCCGCTGCTGGCCTGGGTCAGCCGGGTGGACGAACAACACGCGCCGCACCTGCTGATGATTGCCCAGGGTTACCTGAGCAACCAGGGCGATGCCTGGGGTTGGACCCAGAACACGCTGGAAAGGGCCATCCGCGACCAGATGGAGCCCACCCGCAACGACGCCGAAGCGCACACTGACGCATTGGCCGAACTCAGCGGCTTTGCGGCCTTGCTTGGCCAGCGCCTGGGCGAGATGCACCTGCTGCTGGCCGCACCCACCGAAGACCCGGCCTTCCAGCCGCGCCCCAGCGATGCGCAGGACAGCGAGCGCTGGCGTGCACAGATCAGCACTGAACTGACCCACGCCCTCGACCTGCTGGTCCAGCACCGTGACACCTTAGACCGCGACAGCCAGGCCTTGGTCGACGACCTGCAGCAACAGCGTGACGGCCTGGCCCAGCACATCGACAACCTCGCCGAGCAGGCTCAGGGTGGCCTGCTGATGCGTGTGCACGGCGACCTGCATCTGGGCCAGGTGCTGGTGGTGCAGGGGGATGCCTACCTCATCGATTTTGAAGGCGAACCCGCCCGGTCCCTTGAAGAGCGCCGGGCAAAACACAGCCCCTACAAGGATGTCAGCGGCGTGCTGCGATCCTTCGACTATGCTGCTGCGATGATCTTGCGCAGCGCGTCTGCGGTGGACCTTTCCGAGCCGGCGCGGCAAGCCCGGCAGCGGGTTGCCCGGCAGTACCTGCACCAGTCCCGGCATGCCTTTGTCGAAGCCTATGGCCTGGCCACCGCCGCCATGCCACACGCCTGGCAGCACGCCGAGGGCGAGCGCGCGGCGCTGGAACTGTTCTGCCTGGAAAAAGCCGCCTACGAGATTACATACGAAGCCGAAAACCGTCCGAGCTGGCTGGCCGTGCCTTTGCATGGTCTGCATGGACTGATCAGTACCTGGGGAGAGTCAGAATGAACGTTACAACGCGTGAAAACGGTGGCCTTCGGCAACGGGACCTCGACGCCCTGGCCCGCGCCGAACACGCCGATCCTTTTGCGGTACTCGGCCCCCACGGCGACGGCGCAGGCGGGCAGGTGGTCCGCGCCTTTCTGCCCAATGCCCTGAAAGTGCGCATTCAGGCCCGGGATGACGGGCGGGTCCTTGCCGAAATGGAGCAGGGCAGCCTGCCTGGGTTGTTCAGTGCGCACCTCGATGAGGCACAGCCCTACCAGTTTCATATCGTCTGGGCCGGTGGCGAACAGGTTACCGAAGACCCCTACAGCTTTGGCCCGCAACTGGGTGACATGGACCTTCACTTGTTCGCGGAAGGCAATCACCGCGATTTGTCCGGGCGCTTCGGTGCCCAGCCGACTCAGGTCGATGGCATCGACGGCGTGTGTTTCTCGGTCTGGGCGCCGAATGCCCGGCGGGTGTCGGTGGTGGGTGATTTCAACAACTGGGATGGCCGCCGCCACCCCATGCGCCTGCGGCATGGCGCGGGGGTGTGGGAGCTGTTCATTCCGCGCCTGGGCGTGGGCGAAACCTACAAGTTCGAAGTGCTTGGCAAGGACGGCATACTGCCGCTGAAGGCCGACCCGCTGGCCCGTGCCACCGAGCTGCCGCCGAGCACGGCGTCCAAGGTAGCCGGTGAACTCAGCCACGCCTGGCAGGATCATGACTGGATGGCGCAACGCGCCCAGCGCCATGCCTACAACGCGCCGTTGTCGATCTACGAGCTGCACCCAGGGTCATGGCGCTGCGAGCTGGACGAAGCGGGCGAAGTCGGGCGTTTCTACAACTGGCGCGAACTGGCCGAACGGCTGGTGCCCTATGTGCAGGAACTGGGCTTTACCCACATCGAACTGCTGCCGATCATGGAACACCCGTTCGGCGGCTCCTGGGGCTATCAACCACTGTCGATGTTCGCGCCCACCTCGCGCTATGGCAGTGCCGAGGATTTCGCCGCGTTCATCGACGCCTGCCACCAGGGAGGCATTGGTGTGCTGCTGGACTGGGTGCCGGCGCATTTTCCCACCGACGAACATGGCCTGGCGCGCTTCGATGGCACTGCGCTGTACGAATACGACAACCCCCTGGAGGGCTACCACCAGGACTGGAACACGCTGATCTACAACCTCGGGCGCAATGAAGTGCGCGGCTTCATGATGGCTTCGGCGCTGCACTGGTTGAAGCATTTCCACATCGACGGCCTGCGCGTCGATGCGGTGGCCTCGATGCTGTACCGCGACTACTCGCGCAAGGCTGGCGAATGGGTACCCAATCGCCACGGCGGGCGCGAGAACCTGGAAGCCATCGACTTCATCCGCCACCTTAACGGCGTGGCTGCCCACGAGGCCCCGGGTGCGCTGATCATCGCCGAAGAGTCCACCGCCTGGCCTGGGGTCAGCCAGCCTACCCAACAGGGCGGCCTGGGTTTTGCCTACAAGTGGAACATGGGCTGGATGCACGACACCCTGCACTACATCCAGAACGACCCGGTGCACCGCACCTACCACCACAACGAGATGAGTTTCGGGCTGATCTATGCCTATTCCGAGCACTTCATCCTGCCCATTTCCCATGATGAGGTGGTGCACGGCAAGCATTCGCTGATCGACAAGATGCCCGGCGACCGCTGGCAGAAGTTCGCCAACCTACGTGCCTATCTCACCTTCATGTGGGCACACCCGGGCAAGAAGCTGCTGTTCATGGGCTGCGAGTTCGGCCAGTGGCGTGAGTGGAACCACGACAGCGAACTGGACTGGTACCTGCTGCAGTATCCCGAGCACCAGGGCGTGCAGCGCCTGGTGGGCGACCTCAACCGCCTGTACCGCGAAGAGCCGGCGTTGCACGAGCAGGATTGCCAGCCGCAGGGCTTCCAGTGGCTGATCGGTGACGACGCGCAGAACAGCGTGTACGCCTGGCTGCGCTGGAGCAGCAGCGGCGAGCCGGTGCTGGTGGTGGCCAACTTCACACCGGTACCCCGTGAGGGTTACCGCATTGGCGTGCCGTTCGGCGAGCGTTGGCAGGAGCTGCTGAACAGTGATGCCGAGCTGTATGCCGGGTCGAACGTGGGTAATCTGGGGGCGGTGGCCAGTGAGGCAGTGGCCAGCCACGGGCAGCCATTATCGCTGGCCCTGAACCTGCCGCCGCTGGGGGTGTTGATCATGAAGCCCGCCTGATCGGTTGGCTGTACTGGCCCTTTCGCGGGTAAACCCGCTCCTACGCAGGTACCGCACCCGGCGGTGATCGTTGTAGGAGCGGGTTTACCCGCGAAGAGGCCGGCCCTGCCTACCACCGCATCCGCACCCCAAGGCTGCCAATCAACCCGTTCAGGTCATTGTCATCCACATCGCTGCTGTAATCGGCGCTGACGAACATGGCCACCGAAGGCGTCACCCGCGCCACCAACCCCAACCCTAACTCCACGGTAGTCGAGTAGCGCGAGCTGGAAATCTTGTCGACCTGGTCCAGCTTCACCTCATCGGCATTGCTGAAGTCATACCACACGTTGGTCCGCACATAGGGTTCGATGGGCATGCCGCGCACTTCGTAGCGCCCGGACAACTTGGCACCGACCCGGCCGCTCCAGCTCGGCTGGCTGTCAAAGGCTTGCAAGGTCTCCTCCTGCACCTGGTTGCCAGGGAAGAATTGCTGGTTGATCAACTGTGCCTGGGGCTCGATGACCCAGTTGCCACCCAGGCGGATCGGGTAACCGCCCTCTACCGAGAAGGTCATTGCGTGGCCACTGTCGTCCAGGCGCTGGCCGTTTTCGCCACGGCCCATCACGTCGATCCGCGAGCCCATGGCCACGGCATCCAGGTGCCAACCCTGTTCATGGGTCATGCTCCAGTACACCCCCAGGCTTTCTCCGCTCAAGTTCACCGCTTTGCGCTGCTTGTCGCCCAGCAGAGGGCGCGCGCCTTTGAAGCTGCTTTGCAGGTTGTTGTGCCCCACGAAAATCCCTGCGCGGTGCACATCGCCCGCTGCAGTTTCACGCACGAACAGGTCCGGGCCGATCATCAGTTGCTGGCTGGGCGCCTCCAGCTGTGCCGGGGGCAGCGCGCGGCCGCGCGCACTGGTGGGGAAGAACTGCGCCCACTGACTGGCAATCAGGTCCGGTGCCGGCTGCTGGTGGCGTTCGCTCATCTGCTGCGAAAACGCATTGAGGGTGCCGAGGCTCAACCCACTGGCACTGAGCGGGTCGAGCGACAGTTGCGCCGCCACGGGTTGCTGCAGAAAGCCGGGGGAGGTGGGGTCACCCTGCAGTTCGTACGCGATCGTTTCCACTGGGGTTGCCAGAAGCAGCGACGTGGAAACCGCGTAGAAAATGCTTTCGAAGCGCAAGGGGTTCGAGGTGCTTTTCATGGCGGATCTCCTTTGTTTTTGTGGTGCAGCCCGAGAACCTGGCCTGTTGTCACGAGCTGTACGACAAAAACAGTGGGCGACCCAAACCAGCACGCCAGTTATCGCAAGCGCGCAAGAAGGCGCGAGCTAGAGGCCCGGCGCAAGTTTTTTACAGCTTGGTACTGTTCAGCTAAGGAGAGGTCGCCGCTTGCGTCAAGAAAGCGTGAAGGAAGTGTTCAAGGTGCGTCGTAACGCTCAACCTGTTGTTTTATCGGTAAAAACAGCAGGGTATAGCGGGGATCGCTATTTGCCGTGCCGTGGCTATGAAGAATGATTGCTAAAGTCGCACTTCAACAGCCAACGGCAGGTGATCTGACAGGTGTGACCAAGGTTTGTGCCCCAGAATCCGCGGCCCATGGCTTTCGGCATTACGCAGGTAGATGCGGTCCAGGCGCAGCAGGGGCAGGCGGGCCGGGTAGGTGCGAGCAAGGTGGCCGTGGTGGCGCTCGAAGGCTTCGTGCAGGTCGCGTTGCAGGCCAAGGGTGCGGTTGCCATGGCTTTTCCAGTCGTTGAAGTCGCCGGCGATGATCACCGGGGCGTTGGCCGGCAGGGCGTCCAGCAGTTTACGCAGCAACTGCAGCTGCTTTTGCCGGTGGCTTTCCAGCAACGACAGGTGCACGCAGACCGCATGCACCTGGCCTTGCCCCGGCACCTCCAGCACACAGTGCAACAGGCCGCGGCGTTCGGGGCCGGTGATCGACACGTCCAGGTTGCGGTGCTCGATGATCGGGTATTTGGACAGCAGCGCATTGCCGTGGTGGCCGTCAGGGTAGACCGCGTTGCGGCCATAGGCAAAGTCGCTCCACATGCTGTCGGCGAGGAATTCGTACTGCGAAGTCTGTGGCCAGCCGGGGTAGCGCGCGGCGTGGCGGTCGTGGCTGCCGAGCACTTCCTGAAGGAAGACAATGTCGGCCTGTGTGCTGCGCACGGCCTCGCGCAGCTCCGGCAAGATAAAGCGCCGGTTGAAGGCGGTGAAGCCCTTGTGGGTGTTCACCGTCAGTACCCGCAGGCGTTTCACGGCCGGGGCCTGGCTGACGCTGGCGAAACCATTACTGCCGGCTTCGAGGCTCACGATTCCTCCTGAAGTTAACCCTGCCTCACTGTCGCCGCCAAACCCTGTGGGGGCCGATACACCGTTCCCACCGGGTTTGGCGTGGCGATTACAACGTAGGACCTGCCTGGGCTATCACCGTTCACTCCTCGTCGTACTGCAACACCATCAGCAGCATCGACCGACCCTTCACCTCGAAGGTACTGTCGAACTGCAGGTGCTGCCCCTTGCGCAACTCTGGCCGGTCGGTATCGACCAGGCAGCTCCAGTAATCGCCTTCGGGCACGGCCGGTAGCTTGAATGGCACGATGTCATGGTGGGCATTGACGATCAGCAACACGGTGGCCTCGGCACCTGGCCGGGCGATACCGCTGACCTGCGCGCGGCCATCTATCAGCATGCCCAGGCAGCGCCCGTGCGGGTCTTCCCATTGCTCAACGCTCATCTCGCTGCCATCGGGTGCCAGCCAAGTCACGTCCTTGACCCCAATTGCCTCATTGTAGTCACCCACCAGAAAGCGCGAGCGGCGCAGCACCGGGTAGGCCAGGCGCAGACGCGTCAGGCGCTTGACGAAGGCCAGCAGCTCTTGGCCTTCCTCGTCCAGGTCCCAGTTCACCCAGCCGATCTCGCTGTCCTGGCAGTAAGCGTTGTTGTTGCCGTGCTGGGTGCGGCTGAACTCGTCGCCGGCAACGATCATTGGCGTGCCCTGGGCCAGCAGCAAGGTGGCGAAATAGTTGCGCATCTGGCGCATGCGCAGGGCATTGATCGCCGGGTCGTCGGTCGGCCCTTCGACGCCGCAGTTCCACGACAGGTTGTTGTCGGTGCCGTCCTGGTTGTTTTCGTCGTTGTCTTCATTGTGCTTGTGGTTGTAGGACACCAGGTCGCGCAGGGTGAAACCGTCGTGGGCGGTGATGAAGTTGACCGAGGAATAGGGCCGGCGCCCGCGGTTGTTGAACATGTCGCCCGAGGCGGTCAAGCGTGCGGCAAAATCGGCCAGCTGGCCTTCGTCGCCTTTCCAGAAGGCGCGTGCGGTATCGCGGAAGCGGTCGTTCCATTCTGCCCAGCCCGGGGCGAAGTTGCCCACCTGGTAGCCGCCGGGGCCGCAATCCCACGGTTCGGCAATCAGCTTGACCTGGCTCAGCATCGGGTCCTGGCGGCAGGCGACCAGGAAGCCATGACGCTCGCTGTAGCCATCGTGGTAACGGCCAAGGATGGTCGCCAGGTCGAAGCGAAAGCCGTCCACGTGCATTTCGCCGGCCCAGTAGCGAAGCGAGTCGGTGACCAACTGCAGCACGCAGGGGTGGCTCAGGTCCAAGGTGTTGCCGGTGCCGGAGTCGTTGATGTAGTAGCGCTTGTCGTCCGGCATCAGGCGGTAGTACGAGGCGTTGTCGATGCCGCGCATCGACAGGGTCGGGCCGCGCTCGTTGCCTTCGGCGGTGTGGTTGTAGACCACGTCCAGGATCACCTCGAGCCCGGCGTCGTGCAGGTGCGCGACCATCTCCTTGAACTCGGCGATCTTGCCGCTGGCCAGGTAGCGCGGGTGCGGGGCGAAAAACGCGATGCTGTTGTAGCCCCAGTAGTTGTTCAGCCCTTTGTCCAGCAGGTGTTGGTCGTTGACGAAGGCGTGAATCGGCAGCAGCTCGATGCTCGACACGCCAAGGTCCTTGATGTGTTTGAGCAACTCGTCGTTGGCCAGGCCGGCGAAGGTGCCGCGCAGTTCTTCAGGCACTGCCGGGTGGCGCATGCTGATGCCGCGGGCATGCGCTTCATAGATGATCGTGCGCTCCCATGGGATCTGCACGCGCTGGTCGCGGCCCCAGGTGAACGCCGGGTCGATGACCTTGCATTTGGGCACGAAAGGCGCGCTGTCGCGCTCGTCGAACGACAGGTCACCATCGGGGTGGCCGATGGTGTAACCGAACAGCGCCTCGGACCATTTCAGGCTGCCGACCAGTTGCTTGGCATACGGATCGATCAGCAGTTTGTTGGGGTTGAAGCGGTGGCCGTTTTCCGGCTCGTAGGGGCCATACACCCGGTAGCCATAGACCAGGCCGGGGTGAGCGTCGGGGAGGTAGCCATGGTAGATCTCATCGGTGTATTCGGGCAGCTCTATGCGCTCGAGTTCCTGCTCGCCGGTGGAGTCGAACAGGCACAGCTCAACCTTGGTGGCGTTGGCCGAGAAGAGAGCGAAGTTGACCCCAAGGCCATCCCAGGTGGCGCCGAGGGGGAAGGGCATGCCTTCGCGGATGCGCGATGGTGCGACCGAGCGGGTTTTCTTTGGGGTGCGGGGGCTCATGACGATCCTCGAGTGGCCGTGATGGAAGGGGAATTGTGCTGTCCTGCATTGGCCTCTTCGCGGGTAAACCCGCTCCTACAGGCACCTGTGATGAACCTGTAGGAGCGGGTTTACCCGCGAAGAGGCCCGGACAGGCTTAACCGGCAGTAGGCTTTTTCACCGCCCGGGGCTTTTTCGCTGCAGCGGGTTTAACCCCCGGCAGGGCAGCCGCCTTGGGTTCTGCAGGCGCCTTCGGTTTGGCCGCTGCTTTCTTGCGCGGGGCTGCCTTGGGCGCCAGTGCTTCGGCCTCGGCCAGCTTGCGGGCCATTTCCCAGTGGCGTTCTTCCTCTCCTACGGGCTTACCTTCGGATTCCCAGATCTGGTAGGCAAATTCGCGAATACGCTTTTCATCGACACTCATCATGACGCTCCTGATGCTCAAGATTGTTGTATCAACACGTTGACCGGAAACTCCGCCAGCACGGCGCTCAACAGCAACTCCTTTGAAGAGCTGACCGCCGCACAGGCGAAAAGTCCCGTCGAGTTGGCAGGTGACAAGGCAAACGGCAATACCAGCCGGGTGTCGTCCCAGTTCTGTGCCGGGATCAACGGTGTAGCGGCACCTCCGAGCAGGCTGCTGGCCAGGCGCGGGGCGACGACGATGGCGTGCTCGCCTTCCCCCAGGCGAGCAAAGGCAATGACTTTGTCAGCGTGCCGGCCCTGTACGGTCAGTGGCAGGTAGGCACCGCGGCGGAACAGCTCGGCATGGGCCTGGCGGCAGTCCAGCACGCGGGCGATCAAGGCCTGTTTGACGCGGCCGTCGCGCCAGTGCGCCAGCAGCTCGGCTGCTGGCGTGGCGTCGTCCAGCGTGCGACGCCTCGAAGCGTAGTCCACGGCGCGGCGGTTGTCCGGGTCGACCAGGCTGAAGTCCCAGTATTCGTTACCCTGGTACAGGTCGGGCACACCGGGTGTGGTCATGCGCAACAGGGCCTGGACCAAGCCGTTGAGTGCGCCGGGGCAGGCCAGCAGCTGCGCCGCGTCGGCCAGCGACTTGCGCAGTTGCTGGTTCTCGCTGTCCAGCAGCAGGCCGTCGAGGTAATGAGCGCAGGCGCCTTCGTAGGCTTCGTTCGGCGCGCTCCAGCTACTGCGTAGCTTGGCCTCGCGCAGGGCCTTCTGCTGCCACTGGCGAACACGTTCGGCGTATTGACGCAGGGCATTGTCGTCGTTCAGGTCGAGGTCCAAGGGCCAACTGCCGAGCAGGGTCTGTAGCAGCATCAACTCGTCGCCGGGGCTGGGTGCCAGCCCGTCGTCCAACTGCGCGCGCAGGGGGGCGGCCAGCTCACGCCAGTGCTCTACCCGGCTGGCCAGCCACGTGCCGCGCTCGCTGAGTACAGCCAGGCGTGCACGCGTGTCTTCGCCGCGCTTGTGGTCGTGGGTGGCGGTGGCCAGCAGGTTGTCGGGGAAATCGCGCAGGCGCCGCTGGGCCTCATTGTGGAAATGCATGGGTGGGGCGCTGAAGCGCTCGGCCTCGAAACCCACGTCGTTACGCGACAGCAGCCGCGCGCTGCGGTAGAAGGCGGTGTCTTCCACGGCTTTGGCGGCGCTGGGCGCAGTCAGTTGCTGGAAGCGCACGCAGGCGTGGCGCAGTTGCTTGCGGGCGCGCCCCGGTGGCAGATGCCGCCAGGCTTGCCCGCCCAGCCACCGTTCAAGTTGGTCCAGTAGCGGCCAGTCGGCTTCGGCAAGGTCTTGCCGGGCGTTGGTCAAGGCCTGCTGGAAGAACGTTTCGTCCTGCGCCGGGCGCCCGCAGGCATTGAAGTAGGTTCGGTAAACCGGGTAATGCGCCACCAACGCCTGCAAGGCCCGGCGAATCGCGCCCAGGGTCAGGTCACGGGTCATCAGGTCGTTGCGCGCCACCTGCAACAGTGCCTGGGCCACCGACTCGCAGTCACCGGCCAGGCTGGCGTTGAGCACCAGGTGACGGGCCTGGCGCACTTCTTCGGTGAACGCCGGGCGCTCGCTGACGTTGCTCCACAGTTCGCTCAGCGGCGCTTCGCCGGCCGGATCATGCTGCAGCAGCGACACCTGGTTCATGAACTCGTAGCCGGTGGTGCCGTCGGTAAGCCAGTCGCGGTGCAAGTGCTCGTCGGCACCCAGGATCTTTTCCACGTACAGGGGGAAGTGCTCCAGCCCTGCATTCAGCGGCCGCCGCGCCAGCAGGCCATCAACCCGCCGGCGCAGTTTGCGGCAGTAGCCACGCGGGTCGGCAAGGCCGTCGATATGGTCGATGCGCAGGCCGTCCACCAGGCCGCGCTCGATCAGTTCGAACAGCTTGGCATGGGTGGCTTCGAACACCACGGCGCGCTCCACGCGCAGGCCGCCCAGCTCGTTGATGTCGAAGAAGCGCCGCCAGTTGATGTCGTCGGCGGCGGTGCGCCAGCTGGCCAGGCGGTAGGTCTGGCGCTCCAGCAGCAGGTGCAGGCGCTTGAAACCGGCCTCGCTGCGGCTGTCGAAGGCCACCAGGGCCGATTCGAGGTCGGCACCTTCGCGCACCAGGCGTGCCAGTTCGGCTTGTAGCGGCAGGCTATCGGCCAGCGGGGTGGCCGAGTCGCCCAATGCCGTGAAACGCTCGGCCAACACCTTGAGCGCAGGCTCTGGGCTGAGCGCGAGAATCCAGCCGTAATCGACCGGGCAGATCGGAAAACGATGCGCGTAATGGGCCACCTGCAGCAGCCCCTGCTGTTTGTCGAACTGCAGCGGTATCTCGCCATTCCTGAGCGCCACGCCATAGTCGCTGCCGAGGAACGGCAACAGCAGTTGCCCGGCCAGCAGTGGGTCGCTGGAGTGCCACTGGATGTCGAAGAACGCTGCATACGGGCTGCGCCGTCCCCAGGCCAGCAGGCTTTGCCACCAGGGGTTGTCGGCACCGCCCACGGCCATGTGGTTGGACACCGTGTCGAGGATCAGCCCCATGCCATGCTGGCGCAGGGCGGCAACCAGGCGCTCCAGCGCGGCCTCGCCGCCCAGCTCCGGGTTTACGCAGGTAGGATCGACCACGTCGTAGCCATGGCGCGAGCCAGCGCGGGCCTTGAGGATGGGCGAGGCATACAGGTGGCTGATGCCCAGCTGGGCGAAATACGGCACCAGCGGTACGGCGTGATCGAGGGTGAAGTCGCTGTGAAATTGCAGGCGCAGGGTCGCGGTCAGTGGCTTCATCGGTCACGCTCCCACGCCTGTTCGCGGGCCTGGGCCAGCAGCTCCAGGCGCCGTGCGGCGTCCTCATCGTCGAGCAGTTCGCGTACTGGAAGGGCAAAGCGCCGCCGCCAGTTGGGATGGCCATTGGTGGTGCCCGGCAGGTTGGGTTGCTCGTCGCAGCCCAGCAGGTCTTCCAGCGGTACCAGCACCAGCGGCGCACGGGTATGGCCAACGAAGCGGATGGCCGCATCGATCAGCGCGTCGTTGTCCTTCAGTTCGCCGTAGTTGGCCTCCAGAATGCGGTGCAGGCCGTCGCGTTCTTTCTGACGCTCGTGGCGCCAGTGCAATTCGGTCGCTGCGTCGATCAGTTGCAAACGGTGTCTCCAGTCGATGTCGCGGTTTGCCAGCCAGCCGGCCAGTGGCGCCAGGTCGTGGGTACCGGTTGTGGCCAGGGCATTGTCCGGCCAGTCGAGAATGGGCTTGAACTGGCCCGGCTGGGTCTGCTCGAACGGCAGCACGCGCATGCCCAGCACCGCTTTCTCGGCCAGCTTTTCGCGCAGGCTGTCGGGCACGGTGCCCAGGTCTTCGCCGAGGATGATCGCCTGGTGACGCACCGACTCCAGCGCCAACAGGCGCAACAGGTCGTCTAGCGGGTAATCGAGGTAGGCGCCTTCGCTGGGTTTGGCCCCCTGCGGGATCAGCCATAGCCGGCGCAGGCCCATCACATGGTCGATGCGCAGGCCGCCAGCGTGGGCGAGGTTGGCCCGCAGCATCTCGATGAAGGCGCGATAGCCATTGCGCTTGAGACCCTCGGGCGAGAAGGCGCAAATGCCCCAGTCTTGCCCGACGTGGTTGAGGATGTCGGGCGGCGCACCCACGCTCAGGCCGGCCAGCAGTTCGTCCTGGCGGCTCCAGGCCTGGCTGCCGGCACCGTCGGCGCCCACCGCCAGGTCGGCGATCAGGCCCACGGCCATGCCATTGCTGCGGGCCGCTTCGTGAGCACGTTGCAGGCCACGTTCGGTCAGCCACTGGCAGAACGCGTGGAACTCGACCTTGGCCGGGTAGGCATTGGCTAAAGCCTCCACTTCCGGGTGGTAGGGGTCATGCCAGGCTTTGGGCCAGTTGCGCCAGTCGGCACCAAGGCCGTGCTCCACCGCCTGGGCCTGCAGCACCTCGAAGCGGCAGTGGTGCTCCAGGGTCTGGCCGCCGGCTTCGCGGAAGCTGTCAAAATCAGTGCGTAGTGGGTGGTCGCCTTGGCTGAAGCCTTGGTAAAGCGCCTCAAGCAAGCGCAGCCGGGCGCTGGCGGCGCGTGGCCAGTCGACCAGAGGGCGCTGCTCCAGCTCTTCGAGTTGTTGCTCCAGCCCGCAGGCTTCGATGGCCATGCGCACCTCCCGTTCACCCAGCAGGGCTGCGGGGCTGGTATACAGGGTGTTGAGCAGCAGGCGACTGGAAGGTGAGTAGGGGCTGTAGTGTTCCTGGTCGATGGCCGACAGGGCGTGAATCGGGCTGATAGCCAAGGCATCGGCGCCGCGCTCGGCGGCCGAGCGGGCCAACTGCTCCAGCGCCAGGCAGTCGCCGAAGCCACCATCGCCGGGGCGGCGCAGGCTGTACAGCTGCACTGCCAGGCCCCAGTAGCGTGGTGGCGGCTGTTGCACCTTGTCTTCCAGGCTGTGGCAGCGTGTTGGCGCCACCGCCACGGTGAAGCGGCGGCTGTCGATTTCCACCTGGTGATAGCCGATGGGCAGCTCGCCGGGCAGGCGCGCCTGGTCATCGAGGCTGAGGGTGACCGAGGTGTGATCTTCCAGGGTGCAGTGGGCCACGCTGGCGGCACTGAAGTAGCGCGCCAGCGCTAGCGGCTGGCCTAGGTCGGCGGTCAGTAAAGGCGGCAGGTGTTCGCTGTCTTCGGCGGTTTCCACCGCACGCAGGCTGGCGGCAACGGCCGCGTCATCGCCGGCCGGGTGGCCAAGGCCTTCAAGGACGTTGCGCAGCACGTCGTCGCTGACACGCTGGGGCCTGGCATTGGCGTCAATCCAGTCGCGGTTCAGCCCGACGCTGGTTGCCAGACGGTGCAGGGCGGTTTCGCTCATGGGCGCTCCTGGGCAGGGGGAAGCAGGCTGACCACGCAGCTGTAGGCAGCCAGGTGGGTTTCCGGGTGGCGGGTGTCGCTGCTGTCGAACAGCCGTGTGGTTGGCGCGGGCAGTTCGACTGCCTGCGGGGTGTCGGCCAGGTTCAGGTCGATGCGCAGTGTGTTGCCATTGCCCAGCCGCCAGCGCGCGGTCAGCGCTTTGTCTGCGTGCACCTCGGCGCCCAGCGCACGGCTGCCGGGCAAGTGCGGGATGACGTGGCGGCGGCGCAGGTCGAGCAGTTGCTGGTAAAGGCCGTGCCAGCCGGCGATCACCGCCTTGTTTTGCGGGCGTGAGGACGCGAACGTCTGTTCGGCGTTTGGGTCGGGAATGTGCTCACGCTGCGTGGGGTCGGCGAACGCGGTGAAATGGGCGAACTCGCCACGACGGCCTTCGCGGACGGCGTCGGCCAACGCGTCATGGAAGTCGGTAAAGAACAGGAACGGCTGGCAGCTGCCGGCTTCGTCGCCCATGAACAGCAGCGGAATCATGGGGGCCAGCAGCAACAGGCCGGTGGCTGCACGCAAAGCTGGCGCGGGGCATAGGCGGGTCAGGCGCTCACCCAGCGCGCGGTTGCCGACCTGGTCGTGGTTCTGCAGGAACAACACGAAGGCGCTGGGCGGCAAATGCCCGCTGGGTTCGCCGCGTGGTTTGCCATGCCGGTTGGCCTGGCCCTGGAACACGAAACCTTCGCCAAGGCACCGGGCCAGTTGGTCGATAGGGCGATGCTGGTAGTCGGCGTAGTAACCTTCGGTTTCACCGGTCAGCAGCACGTGCAGGGCATTGTGGCCGTCATCGTTCCACTGGGCGTCGTAACCCTGTTCCAGCAGGCCTGCCTGGTTGTGCTCGTTCTCCAGCACCAGCCACACGTGCCGGCCCGGTTCTACGGCGGCGCGCACCCGTTGGGCCAGCTCGATCAGGAAGTCGGGCTGGTCGATGGCATGCACGGCATCCAGGCGCAGGCCGTCGCAGCGGTAGTCGCACAGCCACATCAGGGCATTCTGGATAAAGTACTCGCGCACCTGCGGGCGGCGAAAGTCGATGGCCGCGCCCCAGGGTGTCTGCCGGTCTTCACGGAAGAAGGGGCTGGCGTACTGGTGCAGGTAATTGCCGTCGGGGCCGAAGTGGTTGTACACCACATCGACCAGCACCATCAGCCCGTGGCCGTGGGCCTGGTCGACCAGTGCACACAGCTGCTCGGGGCTGCCGTAGGTATTCTGTGGGGCGTATGGCAGTACGCCGTCGTAGCCCCAGTTGCGTTCGCCGGGGAACTGCCCCAGCGGCATCAGCTCGATCGCGCTGATGCCCAGTTCGGCCAGGCGCGGCAGTTGCCGGGCAACCCCGGCGTAACCCTCGAGCAGGCCGACATGTACCTCCTGGATCACGGCCTCATGCCAAGGCCGGCCCAGCCACGGGTGTTGCCAGGCATAACCGGCCACATCCACTACCTGGCTTGGCCCGTGTACGCCGTCGGGCTGGTAGCGCGAGGCCGGGTCGGCCACCTGCAGCTCACCGTCGATACGGTAGTGGTAACGGTCACCGGCCTGGCATGGCACCACGCCGCTGTACCAACCCTCATCATCCGGCAGCAGTTCGATGGCTGGCTGCCGCTCCAGTTCCACGCTCACGCTGCGCGCATCCGGCGCCCAGAGGGCGAAGCGCGCCGACGTGGCGTCCAGCAAGTGTGCGCCATGTCTGTGCATCTTCTGACCCCCGCTCAGTAGTGGCTCAGTTGTGTCTGCTTGACCAGGTCCTCGTACAGGCGGGCATAGGGTTCAACCGCCTGGCACCAGTTGAACGGCTGGGTCATCGACAGGCAGCGCATGGCGTTCAGCAGGTCCTTCTTGCCGTAAACATAGAAGGCGCGGCTGAGTGCCTCGCGGTAGCTCTCGACGGTAGACTCGTTGAACAGGAAGCCCGTTACGCCGCACTCGATGGTGTCGGCCAGGCCGCCGGTATTACGTGCTACCGGCAGCGAGCCGAAGCGTTGCGCGTACATCTGGCTGAGGCCGCACGGCTCGTAGCGCGATGGCATCAGCAGGAAATCGCTGCCGGCGAACATGCGCCGAGCATCGGTTTCATTGAAGCCGATACGCACACCGATGCGGCCCGGGTGGCGCAGCGCCAGCTCGCGCATGGCCTGTTCCTCTTCCGGCTCGCCGCGGCCGATGATCGCGATCTGCCCGCCTTGCTCGACGATGTAGTCGGCCACGCCCAGGGTCAGGTCCAGGCCCTTTTGATAGACCAGCCGCGACACCACGGCGAATAGTGGGCCATCGGAATCGTCCAGGCCGAACAGTTCGCGCACCTCCTGGGTGTTACGCGCTTTGCCCTCCCAGTCGTTGATGCTGAAGTTGTGCTGCAGGTGCTTGTCGGTAGCCGAGTCCCAGCTTTCGTCGATGCCGTTGGGGATGCCACCGAGCAGGCCTTGCTGGGCCTTGCTGGCGAGGAAACCGTCCAGGCCGCAGCCGAATTCCGGGGTGGTGATTTCCCGGGCATAGGTGGCGCTGACTGTGGTGATGTGGCTGGAGTAGGCCAGGCCGGCCTTGAGGAACGACAGCTTGCCGTAGAACTCCATGCCTTCTTGCTGCATGGCATGTTCGGGTATCGCCAGCTCCGGGCTGCAACCGCGGCTGTACACACCTTGGTACGCCAGGTTGTGGATGGTGAACAGCGTGGGCGTATTCAGGCCGCGCCAGTGCATGTAGGCCGGGGCCAGGCCGGCGGGCCAGTCATGCGCGTGCACCACTTCCGGCGTCCAGTGGATCTTGCCTTCGCCGGCAGCGATTTCGGCGGCAGCCAGGCCCAGGCGGGCGAAGCGGATGTGGTTGTCGGGCCAGTCGCGGCCATTGTTGGCACCATAGGGTGTGCCGTCGCGCTGGTACAGTTCGGGGCAGATCAACACGTAGATGACCAGGCCGTCGGCCATGTCCATGCGGCCGATCTTGCAGGGCGGCAGGGCCGCATGGCCGCCCAGTTCACCCACGATATGTATAGGGTTGTCGCTTTCCATCACCTGGCGGTAGCCGGGGATGAGGACCCGCACATCGTGCAGGTGCGCCAGGGCACGGGGCAGGGCAGCGGACACGTCACCCAGGCCGCCGGTTTTCACCAGATCAGCGATTTCCGAGGTCACGAACAGAATCTTGCGCATGTTCGGGTTTTGCTGGCGCTGGGCGCCGGGTGCCTTGCCTGTCGTGGCGAAGTCCGGGGTGAGCGGCTCGCGGTTATCCGGTTTGAAAGCGTCTACGTGAGGCTCGACAGCGGCACTGATCATACTTCTCTCCGTCCCTATGCTTGGTCGGGTGCTGGCACCCGTGGCGATGTTTCGTGCTGGTTCTCTCTAGTTTGAATCTGCTTAGTGCGTTCCATGCCCCAGGGTCGTGCGCGCAGGCACTACGCGATCAGCATTCCGGCCGAAAGCGCTTGGACTGGTTGGGGTGTGTGGGCCGAGGATCGGGAATAGCCCGATGCGTCTGGCCTACTTATGTTCATGACCTGCCGGGTTTCCTGAAAGTTCGACTTTTTTGGGGTCACTCTTCCATTGAGCAAATGGCGGGCCGAAAACTGAGTGTAGGAGAGAAAGTGCTAAAAAGGTGACCCACTGGTCACTATTGTTATGTGCGCAATAGACGCAAACGTTGGCGTTTGTGACGGGTTGCGAAAAGGGGTGGGCGAGTGTGGGGCAGAGGGGTTTCGAGCTGCGCCAAATTGTGGCTCGTTACGCGCAATGCACCGTTTGGGTGCGTAGGCGTAAGCGTGGCTTTAGGCTGCGAAGAGGTGGGTATGGGCGGAGGATTCTGCTTTCAGTGCTGGCCCTTTTTGGGCACAAGGCTTCTTCGGTTGCCCGATAGGGTTCAAAGACGGCGACTGGATTCAGGATCGGGTGGGAGCCATGCAGCCCCCACAGGCGAAAAAGGAATCGATCAGAGGCTGACCGCTTTATCGCCAGCGCGCTGTTGCGCCAACAGCAGGTTCAACTGGGCGACCTGCTGACGCAGCTGGTCACGTTCGTCTTTAAGTTTACGCAGCTCATCACGGCGCACGGAGACATAGAGGGTCTGGGGTGGGGTTGCAGGCATCAATGTACCCATGAGCACACCTCGCGGTTTTGGCTGGTGACAAGTCAAAGCGTAGACGCTTCACGCGGGGCGCATTCTGAATTCTTTCACCGGGCTTGGGAACTTTTTTGTTTATTGTGGTCTTGCCGTTCGTCGCTGAACCCTCGGGCGGCATGCTGGACTAATCTGAAAAGCTGGACTGTCGTCATCCATTTCGAAAAGGGAGCATTGGCTCATGCAACTGGGAATCATCGGGCTGGGCCGTATGGGCGGCAATATCGCAAGGCGCCTGATGCGCGCCGGTCACCGCACCGTGGTGCACGACCGCAACCGTGAAGCCATCATCGGCCTGGAGGGCGAAGGCGCCCAGGGCGCGCATGACCTCGGTGCACTGGTACAAAAGCTGAAAGCGCCGCGCGCGGTATGGGTGATGCTGCCGGCTGGTGACGCCACCGAGCAGACCATCGCCCAACTGGCCGAAATGCTGGAGCCGGGCGATGCGATCATCGACGGCGGCAACACCTTCTACAAGGACGACATGCGCCGCGCCGCAGAACTGGCCAAGCGCGGCCTGCATTATCTGGACGTCGGGACTTCCGGCGGCGTGTGGGGCCTGGACCGCGGCTACTGCATGATGATCGGTGGCGAAAAGGACGTGTTCGAGCGCCTGGAACCGCTGTTCAAGGCGCTGGCGCCGGGCGTGGGCGACATCCCGCGTACCCATGGCCGCAGCGGCGAGCACCAGCGTGCCGAGCACGGCTACATCCACGCTGGCCCACCCGGCGCCGGGCACTACGTGAAAATGGTGCATAACGGCATCGAGTACGGCCTGATGCAGGCCTATGCCGAAGGCTTCGACCTGCTGCGCAGCAAGGGCGGCAACGAGCTGCCCGAAGACCAGCGCTTCGACCTGAACGTGGCCGAAATTGCCGAAGTGTGGCGACGCGGCAGCGTGGTGACCTCGTGGCTGCTCGACCTTACCGCCGATGCGCTGGTGGCCGACCCTCAGCTGTCGCAATTCAGTGGCTCGGTGTCCGACAGTGGCGAAGGCCGCTGGACCATCGACGCCGCCGTCGAGCAGGCGGTGCCGGTGCCGGTGTTGTCCAGCGCACTGTTCGCGCGCTTCCGCTCGCGCCAGCAACAGGGCACCTACGGTGACAAGATCCTCTCGGCCATGCGCCTGGGCTTCGGTGGCCACGTCGAGAAGAAAGGCGAATGACTAAACAGACCCTTGCGGCCGCCCCCCCTTGTACCCTGTTCCTGTTCGGCGCCAATGGCGACCTGGTCAAGCGCCTGCTGATGCCCGCGCTGTACAACCTCAGCCGCGACGGTTTGCTGGACCGTAACCTGCGCATCGTCGGCGTTGACCATAACCCGGCCAGCGCCGAGGACTTCGCCGCGCGCCTGCACGCGTTCATGGTCGAGCGTGACAAAGGAAGCGAGGGCAGCGCCAAGTGCCTGGACGAGAAGCTATGGGCCCGCCTGGCCAAGCGCCTGGATTACCAGACGGGCGACTTTCTCGATCCGGCCACCTACCAGGCCCTGGCCAGGCGCATCGACAAGACCCGCCACGGCAATGCCATCTTCTACCTTGCCACGTCGCCGCGCTTCTTCCCCGAGGTGGCGCAGCGTCTTGGGCAGGCCGGCCTGCTGGACGAGTCTGCCGGCGGCTTTCGCCGGGTGGTGGTTGAAAAACCGTTCGGCACCGACCTGGCCAGTGCCGAGGCGCTCAACGCCTGCCTGCTGAAGGTGATGGGCGAGCGGCAGATCTACCGCATCGACCATTACCTGGGCAAAGAGACGGTGCAGAATATTCTGGTCAGCCGCTTTTCCAACGGCCTGTTCGAATCGTTCTGGAACAATCACTACATCGACCACGTGCAGATCACCGCAGCGGAAACCGTCGGTGTCGAGACCCGTGGTGCGTTCTATGACAGCACCGGCGCCCTGCGCGACATGGTGCCCAACCACCTGTTCCAGTTGCTGGCGATGGTGGCCATGGAGCCGCCGGCCGCGTTCGGCGCCGATGCGGTGCGCGGTGAAAAGGCCAAGGTGGTCGGCGCTATTCGCCCATGGTCGGCAAAAATGGCCCTGAAGAATTCCGTACGAGGCCAGTACAGCGCCGGCAAGCAGGGGCGCAAGCCGTTGCCAGGCTACCGGCAGGAGGCCAACGTCGCGCCGGATAGCCAGACCGAGACCTACGTGGCGCTGAAGGTGATGATCGACAACTGGCGCTGGGCCGGCGTGCCGTTCTACCTGCGCACCGGCAAGCGCATGAGCGTGCGTGACACCGAGATTGCCATCTGCTTCAAGCCCGCACCGTATGCGCAGTTTCGCGAGTCGGAGCTGGAACGGCCCAAGCCCAACTACCTGAAAATCCAGATCCAGCCCAATGAAGGCATGTGGTTCGACCTGCAAGCCAAACGGCCCGGGCCAGAGCTGGTGATGGAGAATGTCGAGTTGGGTTTTGCCTACAAGGACTTCTTCAAGATGACCCCGGCCACTGGCTACGAGACGCTGATCTATGACTGTCTGACCGGTGACCAGACCCTGTTCCAGCGGGCTGACAACATCGAAAACGGCTGGCGAGCGGTGCAGCCGTTTCTCGATGCCTGGGCCCAGGGCGGCGAAGTGCATGAGTACTCGGCTGGCGAAGATGGGCCTGAGGCCGGCAATGAATTGCTGACCCGCGACAAGCGGGAGTGGCACCGGTTGGGGTGAGAGGTTTCAAGCCTGTGCCGGCCCTTTCGCGGGCAAGCCCGCGCCTACAGGGCATTCCATTCCCTCAGGCACCTGCGAAGCGGGCAGCACAGGCAACCACACAAAGGAGACTCAATGCCTGCCCACATCGAAGACTACGCCCTGCTGGGCAACTGCCGCAGTGCGGCGCTGGTCAGTCGCGATGGCGCGCTGGACTGGCTGTGCCTGCCACGCTTCGACGCCCCCGCCGTGTTCGCGGCCCTGCTGGGCAACGAAGAAAATGGCCGCTGGCGCCTGGCCCCTTGCGACCCGGTAACGCACAGCAGCCGCCAATACCTGGGCGACACCCTGGTGCTGGAAACCACCTGGGTCACCGCCAGCGGTCGTGCCCGGGTGCTCGACTTCATGCCCCTGGGCGAAGTCAATTCGGTGGTGCGCATCGTCGAAGGCTTGTCTGGCGAAACCCATTTCGAAATGGACCTGGTCATGCGCTTCGACTACGGCCGCAGCGTGCCCTGGGTGGAACGGCTTGACCCACTGACCCTCAGTGCCGTCGCCGGCCCTGACCGGTTGATCCTGTGCAGCACCGTGCCCCCGCAAGCCCGCGACCATCATACCGGCTGCCGCTTTCGCGTCAGCACGGGCCAGCGCCAGGTCTTCAGCCTGCGTCACCAGCCCTCGCACTTGCCGGTGCAGCCTGACTGCAACATCGACCATGCCCTGGCAAACACCTGCGAGCAATGGCAGGCCTTCGCCGACCGCTGCCCGCAGGTAGGGCCATATACCGCCCTGGTGCGTCGTTCGCTGCTCACCCTCAAGGCCATGACCTACGCCCCCACCGGCGGTATTGTCGCTGCCGTCACCACGTCGTTGCCTGAGCGTGTGGGTGGCGAGCGCAATTGGGACTACCGCTTCTGTTGGCTGCGCGACGCGACCATGACCCTGCTGGCCTTCATGAACCTTGGCTACTTCGACGAGGCCCAGGCCTGGCGCGAGTGGCTGCTGCGCTCGGTGGCCGGCAACCCCGAGCAGATGCAGATCATGTATGGCCTGGCTGGCGAGCGTGACCTGCAGGAGTACACCTTGCCGTGGTTGGCCGGTTATGAACATTCACAGCCGGTGCGGGTGGGCAACGCCGCCTCGGCGCAGACACAACTGGACATCTATGGCGAACTGGCCGATGCGATGACTCAGGCGATCAGGGGCGGGTTGCCCCGTCACCCGCGCAGCGCCGCCATTTCGCGCCTGATATTGCCTTATGTCGAACGCATCTGGCGCGAGCCGGACGAGGGCATCTGGGAAGTGCGTGGCGGCCGGCAGCAGTTCGTGCACTCCAAGGTGATGGCCTGGGTCGCCTTCGACCGCGCCGCAGGGCTGGCCGACACTACGGAAGAAGGCCGCGAGCGCGGGCAGCATTATCGCCAGGTGGCTGACGAGATTCACCGCGACGTGTGCGAGCACGGCCTGGACCCCAGCGGCCGGTTCTTCGTCCAGGCCTATGGTTCGACCGAAATGGACGCCAGCCTGTTGCAGATCGCCCTGACCGGCTTCCTGCCGGCGGATGACCCACGCTTCATGCGCACCCTCGAACAGATCGAACAGCGTCTGATGAAGAACGGCCTGCTGCTGCGCTATGACAGTGACAGCTGCAGCGACGGCCTGACGCCGGGAGAGGGCACCTTCCTGGTGTGTTCGTTCTGGCTGGCTGACGTTTATGTATTGCTGGGGCGCCAGGCCAAAGCCGAAGCGCTGTACCAACACCTGACCGGCCTGTGCAACGACCTCGGCCTGCTGGCCGAACAGTACGACCCGGCCGGCCAGCGCATGCTCGGCAACTTCCCCCAGGCCTTCAGCCAGATAGGCATCATCAACACCGCGCTGAATCTGCACCGCGCACAGTGCCCGGCGCGCGACCGGGCGCGTTGTGGGTAGCGAATGAGTAGGGCGACTGCCTTGACCGGAGTAGACTAGGCCAAACCCTTTCGGCACGGAGCATACATGGGCATTCGCGGTACTGACCGGCAGATCGACAACATCGAGTTCAATGTCAGCGACATCTCACGGAGCAAGGCCTTCTATGGCAGTGTATTCGGCTGGGCGTTCACCGACTACGGGCCGACCTACACCGAGTTCAGCGATGGCCGGTTGACGGGGGGCTTCACCACGGGTGAGCCGGTGCGCCCGGGCGGGCCGCTGGTCATCTTGTACGCTGACGACCTGGAGGCCACGCAGCAACGGATCGAAGCAGCCGGGGCGAAAATCAGCCGGGCGACCTTTGCCTTCCCCGGCGGGCGGCGCTTTCATTTCATCGACCCGGACGGTTATGAGCTGGCGGTGTGGACGGCCCAAGCCTGATGGCCAATCACAAGATCGAAATCCGCCGACGCAATATCGAAAAAATCCTGCAAGCGGCGGAAAAGGTGTTTGCCGAGAAGGGCTATGGCGCCACCTCCATGGGTGATATCGCCGAGGAGGCTGAGCTGCCACGCTCCAACCTGCATTATTACTTCAGCACCAAGGACGAGCTGTTCCGCGCGGTGCTGCAGGACCTGCTGGATGTGTGGAAGCAGGACGCCCTGTGCTTCGAGAACTTCGACGACCCGCGTGTGGTGCTGACCAGCTACATCCGGGCGAAGATGGGCCATTCGCGCTCGCGGCCGTTGGGCTCGAAAATCTGGGCCGAAGAGATGCTGCACGGGGCGCCGGTGCTGGGGGTGAACCTCGACGAAAGCCTTGTGCCCTGGGCGAAGATGAAAGAAGCCAAGATCCGCTGCTGGGTGGAAGAGGGGCGTATTCTGCCGGTAGAGCCTTCGGCGTTGCTGTACATGATCTGGGCGTCTACCCAGCACTATGCTGACTTTGGTTACCAGGTGCAGTTGCTCAACGGCGGCGAGGTGCTGTCTGACATGGCCTTCGAGAATGCGGTGCAGACGGTGACCAGCGTGATCCTGCGGGGGATCGGGCTGGCGCCGTGAACTGGCATTCCAGGTGGACGTGGTCTTGTTGTGGGAACGGCCTTGTGTCGCGATCGGGCCGCGAAGCGGCCCCTCGATGTCTGCATTGCGGCAAAGATTGCGGGGGCCGCTGTGCGGCCCGATCGCGACACAAGGCCGCTCCCACAGGGGCCGCGTCAGCTGTTCAGGCGGTGACCCGCTTCAACTGGCCTCACGGTAGGGGTTACGCGGATCCTGCGTCCAGTTCAGGTACGGCTTGCCGGTGTCCTGTGCCTCCATTTCGATGCAGTTTTCCACCGGGCAGGTGATCTGGCATAGGTTGCAGCCTACGCATTCCTCTTCGATCACACTGTAGGTATGCGTGCCGTCAGCCTTCAGCGTGCTGGCAATCGCCTGGTGCGAGGTGTCCTCGCACGCAATGTGGCAGCGCCCGCAACCAATGCACGCCTCCTGGTCAATGCGCGCTACCGATTTATAGTTGATGTCCAGGTATTTCCAGTCGGTGGTATGCCCCACCGCTTGCCCGCGGAACGCTTCGATAGTGGGGTGCCCATGCTGGTCCATCCAGCGTGCCAGGCCGTCCTGCATGTCCTCGACGATACGGAAGCCATGCAGCATCGCCGCCGTGCACACCTGCACGGCGCCACTGCCCAGGGCCATGAACTCGGCGGCGTCACGCCAGTTGCCGATGCCGCCAATGCCACAAATCGGCAAGCCCCGCGTTTCCGGGTCACGGGCGATTTCCGCCACCATGTTCAAGGCGATCGGCTTCACTGCCGAACCGCAGTAACCGCCATGGGTGCTCTGGTCTCCGACAATCGGGTGGGCCACCATGCGGTCCAGGTCGACGCTGGTGATGGAGTTGATGGTGTTGATCAACGACACCGCATCGGCCCCGCCCCGGTGCGCGGCGCGGGCCGACTGGCGGATATCGGTGATGTTCGGCGTAAGCTTCACGATCACCGGCAGCGCGCAGTACGTCTTGCACCAGCGGGTGACCATTTCCACATATTCCGGCACCTGGCCGACGGCCGCCCCCATGCCGCGCTCCGGCATACCGTGCGGGCAACCGAAGTTCAGCTCGATGCCATCAGCCCCGGTGGCTTCCACCAGCGGCAGGATGAACTTCCACGATTCCTCTATGCACGGCACCATCAGCGACACGATCAGTGCGCGGTCGGGCCAGTCCTTCTTCACCTGGGTGATTTCACGCAGGTTGATTTCCAGGGAGCGGTCGGTGATCAACTCGATATTGTTGATCCCCTGTACCTGACGGTTGGGGCCATAGTGCGCCGAGTAGCGCGACGACACGTTGACCGCCGCAGGGTCTTCGCCCAGGGTTTTCCAGACCACGCCGCCCCAGCCGGCCTCGAAGGCGCGGACCACGTTGTAGGCCTTGTCGGTTGGCGGTGCGGAGGCCAGCCAGAAGGGGTTGGGTGCCTTGATGCCGGCAAATACGATAGACAAGTCGGCCATTTACGCTGCCTCCACGTTGAGCATGAGTTGGGCATGGATGGCTTCGGCGGCCAGCTTGCCGTGTTGCACGGCCTGCACGGTAAGGTCCTGCCCCAGTGCGGTGCAGTCGCCGCCTGCGTACACGCCCGGCAGGCTGGTCTGCAGGTTTTCGTCCACGCGGATGCGCTCACCCTCGCGGGCCAGTTGCGCAGCCACCGGGTCGCCGAGGCTGGCATCGTCAAAGCGTTGGCCAATGGCCTTGAAAATGGCGTCCGCAGCCAGCTCGAAGGTTTCGCCGGTATCGCGCAGGCGGCCTTCCGCCAGCTCGGTGCGGGCAAAGCGCATGCCGCGGACCCTGCCGGCGTCATCCAGCAGCACGGCATCAGGGCGGGCCCAGGTGTGCAGGCGTACCTGGTTGGCCTTGGCAATGTCCTGCTCGTGGCCGGTAGCGCCCATGTCGGCGTGGCCACGGCGGTACACCAGGTTGACGTCGCGGGCCCCCAGACGGCTCATCTGCACAGCCATGTCGATGGCCGTGTTGCCAGCACCGATCACCAGGCAGCGGTCGGCCAACGGTAGCTGGCTCAGGTCATCGGCCTGGCGTAGCTCACGGATGTATTCGGTGGCGGCGACCACACCGGGTGCTTCCTCGTCGGGCAGGCCCAGCTGGCGCACGGCATTCAGGCCGAGGCCCAGGAACACCGCGTCGTACTGATCGCGCAGTTCGCCCAGGCTGAGGTTGCCACCCAGGCGCTGGCCATGGCGGACTTCGATACCGCCAATGCCCAACAAGAAATCCACTTCACGCTGGGCATAGTCGTCTACCAGCTTGTAGCGGGCGATGCCGTACTCGTTGAGGCCGCCGGCTTTGTCGCAGGCCTCGAACACCACCACGTCATGGCCGTGCATGGCCAGGCGGTGGGCGCAGGACAGCCCTGCCGGGCCGGCGCCGACCACGGCGATTCGCTTGCCGGTGGCTGCCGAGCGCTTGAACGGGTGTGCGCTGAACTGGGCGTTGTCCAGGGCGTAACGCTGCAACTGGCCGATCAGCACCGGCGCGCATTCCTGGGCATTGTTGCGCACGCAGGCTTGCTGGCAGAGGATTTCGGTGGGGCACACGCGGGCGCAACTACCGCCCAGAATGTTGGCCGAAAGAATGCGCTCGGCGGCGCCTTGCAGGTTTTCGTCACTGATGCGGTGTATGAACGAGGGGATGTCAATTTCGCTGGGGCAAGCGTTGACGCAGGGGGCGTCGTAGCAGTACAGGCAGCGTGCACTTTCCAGGGCGGCCTGACGCGCGGTGAGGGGTGGGGCCAGGTCGCTGAAGCGCTCGGCCAACTGGTCGGCGCCGGCCCGTGGGCGCGGCAAATGGTTCAGGGCGTTGGTCACGGTTGTAGCCTCTCTATTTTTTTTGGTGCAGGCGACAGGTATTGCGGTCGATTCTGGGGCCGCTCCCACAGGCGATCGCGGTCCTTGTGGGAGCGGCCTTGCGTCGCGATGGGCTGCACAGCAGCCCCAATGACTTCAGCGCTGAACAGGCATCGGCCGCTGATGCTCGGCCCGGCGCCCCAGCACCTCATACACCGCCGGGTACGCCGGCCGTTCCACGTAGCGCCCCGCGCCCGGCTCGGCGCGCAGGTCGCCATCGGCCCAGAGCACCTTGCCCTGGCTGATGGTGTGGCTTGGGATGCCGCGCACGGTGCGGCCTTCGAAAATGTTGAAGTCCACCTGCTGGTGGTGGGTTTTGGCGGAGATGGTGCGGGTGCCCTGCGGGTCCCACAGCACCAGGTCGGCATCGGCACCCACGCGGATAGCGCCCTTGCGCGGGAACAGGTTGAAGATTTTCGCCGTGTTGGTAGAGGTCAGCGCGACGAATTCGTGCATCGACAAACGCCCGCTGTTGACCCCGGCATCCCACAGTACTGCCATGCGGTCTTCGATGCCGGCGGTGCCGTTGGGGATGCGGCTGAAGTCGTCGCGGCCCATGGCTTTCTGCTCGGCGCAGAAGCAGCAGTGGTCGGTGGCGGTGGTGTGCAGGTTGCCCGACTGCAAGCCGCGCCACAGCGCCTCCTGGTGCTCGCGTGGGCGGAACGGCGGGCTCATCACATAACCGGCGGCGGTGGCCCAGTCCGGGTCACGGTAGACACTGTCGTCCAGCAGCAGGTGGCCGGGCAGCACCTCGCCATACACCGGCTGGCCCTTGCCTCGGGCATAGGCGATTTCATCCAGTGCCTCGCGGCTGGAAATGTGCACCAGGTACAACGGCGTGCCGAGGGTTTCGGCAATGCGGATGGCGCGGCTGGCCGCTTCGCCTTCAACCTGCGAGGGGCGCGACAGCGGGTGGGCTTCCGGCCCGGTCATGCCCTGGGCGAGCAGTTTTTTCTGCAGGTGGTACACCAGCTCGCCGTTTTCGGCATGCACGGTGGGCACCGCGCCCAGTTGCAGGCAACGCTCGAAGCTGGCTACCAGGGTATCGTCGGCGGCCATGATCGCATTTTTGTAGGCCATGAAATGCTTGAAGCTGTTCACCCCGTGCTTGGCCACCAGCTCGCCCATCTCTTCGGCCACCTGCTCGCTCCACCAGGTGATGGCGACGTGGAAGCCATAGTCGCTGGCGCTTTTCTGCGCCCAGCCACGCCAGGTGTGGAAGGCCTCCAGCAACGACTGCTGCGGGTTGGGAATGACGAAGTCGATGATCGAGGTGGTGCCGCCAGCCAGGCCTGCAGCGGTGCCGCTGAAGAAGTCCTCGCTGGCCACCGTGCCCATGAACGGCAACTGCATGTGGGTGTGTGGGTCGATGCCGCCGGGCATCAGGTACTGGCCGCTGCCGTCGAGGATCTCGCAGTCGGTGGGCGGTTCGAGGTTTTGCCCGATGGCACGGATCAGGCCATCGGCACACAGGACATCGGCGGGGTAACTCTCTTCGTGGGTAACCACGGTGGCGCCACGGATCAACAGGGACATGCCGTTTTCCTCGCAGGCTGACCGGTCTTGGCCGGTTCTTTGCATTGTCATGGATGCAGGGCGGGCAGGGCGGTCAATCCTGTCAGTCCTGACAAGATTCGAGGCTAGATGCTGACTCTGGATTCAGCAAGAAAATTTTCCCATTAAATTTGTGGTTTTTAAGTTGTTGATACCAAAAGGAAAAAATTAAAACGCGAATGGGCGACGGGGTTTTCAGGGTATTTGACTAACTTGACAAGATGAAAATCTGGTCGAGATTTCTAAGCACAATTCCGCGTGCGAACTCCGGTCATCGAATCAGCCTGATGAGCGAAAAATAGAAGAAAAACTGGAGAAGGGCCTATGCAACAGAGCAGATCGGAAGTGGTCGAGCAAGATGGCCTGTTCGAGCTGTCCGAGGGCAGCGATGTCCTCGACAGCCCGCGCTACAACCCCGACATAGCACCGACCAAGGTGCACCAGCGCACCTGGAACAAATGGCACATCACCGCCCTGTGGGTGGGCATGTCCATCTGCGTACCCACCTACACCCTCGGCGGTGTCCTCACCGCCTACTTCGGCCTCAGTGTTGGCGAAGCGCTGCTGGCGATCCTGCTGGCCAACGTTATCGTGCTGATACCGCTTACCCTCAATGCCTTTCCCGGTACCAAGTACGGCATCCCGTTTCCGGTGCTGCTGCGTTCGTCGTTCGGCATTCTCGGCTCCAACGTACCGTGCCTGATCCGCGCGGTGGTGGCCTGTGGTTGGTTCGGTATTCAGACCATGTTCGGCGGGCTGGCCATTCACCTGTTCCTGGGTTCGGTGTTCGACGGCTGGAAGGCGCTGGGCGGTACAGGCGAGGTGATTGGCTTCATGATCTTCTGGTGCCTGAACCTGTGGGTGGTGCTGCGCGGCGCCGAGTCGATCAAGTGGCTGGAAACGCTGTCGGCACCGCTGCTGGTGGCGGTGGGCGTCGGTCTGCTGTTCTGGGCCTTGCCGCACATGTCGATGACCGAGCTGTTGGCACAGCCGCCCAAGCGCCCGGAAGGGGCGAGCGTGGTCAGTTACTTCTGCGCCGGGCTTACGGCCATGGTCGGTTTCTGGGCCACACTGTCGCTGAACATTCCCGACTTCAGCCGCTACGCCCGCAGCCAGAAGGATCAGATTCTCGGGCAGATCTTCGGCCTGCCGCTGACCATGTTCCTGTTCGCTGCGCTGGGTGTGGTGCTGACCGCCGCTTCGGCGTCGCTGGTGGGCGAGACGGTGTCCGACCCGGTCAGCCTGATCGGCAAGATTCAAAGCCCCTTCTGGGTGGCCCTGGCCATGGCGCTGATCGTGATCGCCACGCTGTCGACCAACACCGCGGCGAACATCGTATCGCCCACCAATGACTTCCAGAACATTGCCCCACGCCTGATCGGCCGAAGCCGCGCGGTATGGCTGACCGGCTTTATCGGCCTGGCGCTGATGGGGCATGAACTGCTGAAGAAGCTGGGCCTGATTGTTTCCGACCTTAGCCTGGAGAGCGTGTATTCCAACTGGCTGCTGGGCTATTCCAGCTTGTTGGGGCCCATTGCCGGCATCATGGTGGTGGACTACTTCCTGATCCGTCGGCAGAAGCTGGACCTGGCCGGGCTATACCGTGACGACGTGTATCCCGCGTGGAACTGGGCCGGTTTTGCCGCCTTCGCCTTGCCAGTAGGGCTGACGGTAATGGCGATTGGCAACAGCAGTTTCAGCTGGTTCTACGACTACGGCTGGTTCACCGGCTCGCTGCTGGGCGGTGCACTGTACGCCGTGCTTGGCGGTTTGGCGGCACGCAACCCGGTGCGGTTGGCCAAACCCTTGCCTTGAGGCCTCGAAGAGGCCCGTACAAACAATAAGAAGCCTGAAGGAGAAGCCCGTGACCCCCGTCAAAGAGATCCTGAAGACCAACGCCCGTCACGTCGACAGCACCCGCCTGTGGCAGTCGCTGATGGACCTGGCCCGGCTCGGCGCCACTGCCAAGGGCGGTGTCTGCCGCCTGGCCTTGACCGACCTCGACCGCCAGGCCCGCGATCTGTTCGTGCAGTGGAGCGAGGCGGCCGGTTGCTCGGTCAGCATCGACGCCGTCGGCAACATATTCGCCCGCCGCCCGGGCCGTAACCCCAAGCTGCCGCCGGTGATGACCGGCAGCCATATCGACACCCAGCCCACAGGCGGCAAGTTCGATGGCTGCTTCGGGGTGATGGCTGGGCTGGAGGTGATCCGCACCCTCAACGACCTGGGCGTGGAAACCGAAGCGCCGCTCGAAGTGGTGGTGTGGACCAACGAAGAAGGTTCGCGTTTTGCGCCATGCATGATGGGGTCTGGGGTGTTCGCCGGCAAGTTCACCCTGGAAGACACCCTGGCCAAGCGCGATGCCCAGGGTGTCAGCGTTGGCGAAGCGTTGAACACCATTGGCTACGCCGGTCCGCGTGCCGTGTCGGGGCACCCGGTGGGGGCGTATTTCGAAGCGCATATCGAGCAGGGTCCGATCCTTGAGGACCAGGCCAAGACCATCGGCGTGGTCCTCGGCGCCCTGGGCCAGAAGTGGTTCGACCTGACCCTGCGCGGTGTTGAAGCCCATGCCGGCCCTACGCCGATGCACCTGCGCAAGGACGCCCTGGTGGGGGCAGCCGCTGTGGTAGAGGCGGTCAACCGCACGGCGCTTGCCCACCAGCCCCACGCCTGCGGCACGGTGGGTTGCCTTCAGGCGTACCCGGGCTCGCGTAACGTGATCCCGGGCGAAGTGCGCATGACCCTGGACTTCCGCCACCTGGAGGGCGAGCAGCTGAATGCGATGATTGCCGATGTGCGCGGGGTGATCGAGGCGACCTGTTCCAAGCATGGCCTGAGCCATGAGTTGGTGCCCACGGCAGACTTCCCGGCGCTTTACTTCGACAAAGGCTGTGTCGACGCCGTGCGCGAGTCGGCCAAGGCGCTGGGCCTGCCGCACATGGACATCGTCAGTGGCGCGGGGCATGACGCGATCTTCCTGGCCGAGCTGGGGCCGGCGGGGATGATTTTCGTGCCGTGCGAAAACGGCATCAGCCATAACGAGATCGAGAACGCCACGCCCGATGACCTGGCGGCAGGCTGCGCGGTGTTGTTGCGGGCGATGCTGGCAGCGTCGGAGGCAATTGCCAGCGGGCGCCTGGCGGCCTAGGCACTGGTCTCAAGAAGGCCGTTACGGCCAAGGTGATAGCGCTGCAGGTCCCGCGCCAGGGTCAACTGCCCGTTGTAATGGGCGAGGGCCTCGTCGCGCACGTTGTCGATGTGCGGGCTGCGTCGCGGGTCGTTCTGGTAGCGGGCGCTGAAATGCGTCAGTACCAGGTTGCGCACGCCAGCGGCCTCGGCAAAGCGTGCCACCTCAGCGGCGGTGCTATGGCCGAACGTGCCCCCGGTGCGTTCGACCACCGCCTGGGTGAAGGTGGCTTCGTGCACCAGTACATCCGCACCCCTGGCGACGGCTGCCAGCAGCGCTGGTTTGTCGTTGTCCCCGCACACGATCACCCGCTGGGGCGGACGCGAAGGGCGCAGGTAGTCGTTGCCGTTCAGGAGTTGCCCATTGAACGTCACGGTCAACCCCTTGGCCAGCTCGCCCCACAGCGGACCACGCGGTATGCCCTCGGCGTCCAGGCGCTGGATGTCCAGGCGTGGCTCAGGGTTGATTTCAGTGAATACGAAACCCACGCTGGGCACCCGGTGCGACAGTTGCACGGTGGTCACCTGCAGGGTCTCGCTGCGCCATGCGATCAGCTCTTCCACGGGCAACAGGCGTAGCTCGAACGGCAGGAAGGTGTCGCTGGCAACCAGGCCCTGGCGTACCCAATCGTGCAGTACGGCGGGCAGGATCACTTCCAGCGGCTGGGTGCGCCCGCTCATGCCCGCGCTGGCCAGCAGGCCAGGCAGGCCGAAGCAATGGTCTCCATGCACGTGGGTGATGAAGATCGCGCGCAGGTCGCGGATCGAAAGCGGGGTGTGCAGCAGGCGGTGCTGGGTGCCTTCGCCGCAATCGACCAGATACCAGTGGCTGCCACTGGCTTCGATCACGGCAGTGGCGCTGACATTGCGTGCCTTGGTGGGCACCCCGGCGGAGGTGCCGAGGAACAGCAGGTCCATGCTCAGGCTCCTGTTTCAGGCCAGAAGCGGCCAAGGTGATACGGGGCGCACACCTTAGCCGGATTGCCATCCGCCGTCGACGGCCCGCTAGTTATCCTGTCGCCAGATGAGCTTGCTGGTGTCATACCCTTGCTCTCGGGCGATTGTCAGCAGTTGCTCGCGCTGCTGGTCGGTGACCGCTGGCGTGCGCGAAAGCAGCCACAGGTACTCGCGGTTGGGGTGGCCGACCAGTGCCACGCGGTAGTCCTTGTCGTGGTACAGCACCCAGTACTCGCCCTTGGTCAGGCCCGGTGCCAGGCGGCTGAACCAGTTGTCGAAGCGCACCCACAGCTTGTCGGTACTGCCCGGTTGCTGAGCCTCGGCGATGCCCTTGGCTTCATTCCACTGGCCGTCCTTTTCCTGGCAGCGGTTGGTTACATCGATACGGCCGTCCTCGCGCAAGCCATAGCGCGCTTCGGACTTCACGCAGTTACGCTGGAAGAACATCGGCAGTCGCGCCAGTTCATACCAAGTGCCCTGGTAGCGTTGCAAGTCGACCTGCTGGGTGCGCGGCGGTGCCGGGTGATCGTTGCCGGCGCAGCCGAGCAGGGCCAGGGTCATGCAGGAAAGCAGCAGTGTAGTGCGCAGCGCCATGGGTGACCTCCTTGGAGCGGATGGGGCGTACCTGTGTTTCGACGCCTGTGCGGGGAAAAAGTTGTAGACGATATTGCCTGCGGCGAAACCCGTGCAGGAGCGGTTTTACCCGCGAAAGGGCCCGCACAGGTCCGCACAGGCCTGCCTCACAGCCAGTACGTCACCGCCCACCATCCCAACCCGCCCATCACCACGGTATAGGGCAGCGCCATCCACACCATCCGCCCATACGACAGCCGGATCAGCGGCGCAATGGCCGAGGTCAGCAGGAACAGGAACGCCGCCTGCCCGTTCGGCGTCGCCACGCTTGGCAGGTTGGTGCCGGTGTTGATCGCCACCGCCAGTGTTTCGAAATGCTCGCGGCTCATGCTGCCGTTGAGAAATGCCTGCTTCACTTCGGTGATGTAGATGGTGGCAACGAACACATTGTCGCTGATCGCCGACAGCAAACCGTTGGCCAGATACAGCATGCCCGGTTGCTGTTCGGCCGGCAGCGTCAGCACCCAGCTGATCAATGGGCTGAACAATTGTTGCTGATGAATCACCGCGACCACGGCAAAGAACACCACCAACAGCGAGGTGAATGGCATGGCGTCCTGGAAGGCACGGCCCAGGCGGTGCTCGTCGGTGATGCCGGTGAAGGCCGTGATCAGTACGATCACCATCAGGCCGATCAGGCCGACCTCGGCCACATGCAGCCCCAGGCAGATGATCAGGATCAGGGCAGCAAGCCCTTGTACCCACAGCGCGATGCGCTGGGCCTGGGTACGTGCGGCATCGTCCTCGGCGGCATAGGCAGCCAGTACCTGGCGCACTGTCTCAGGCATCAGCGTGCCGTAGCCGAACAGGCGCAGCTTCTCCAGCAACACGCAGGTCAGCAGGCCGGCACCCAGCACCGGTATCGACACGGGCGCCACCTTGAGGAAGAAGTCAGCGAAGTGCCAGCCCATCTCGTGGCCGATCAGCAGGTTCTGCGGCTCGCCCACCAGCGTGCACACGCCACCCAGGGCGGTACCCACTGCGCCGTGCATCAGCAAGCTGCGCAGGAACGCGCGGAACTGGTTCAGGTCGTCACGGTGTAACTGCGTCACTTGCTGGTCGCTGTCCAGTGCGCTGTCTTCACGCGGGTTGGCGCCGGACGCCACGCGATGGTAGACCGCATAAAAGCCGACCGCGGCGCTGATGATCACGGCCGTCACCGTCAGCGCATCGAGAAACGCCGAAAGGAATGCCGACAGTACGCAGAACAGTAGCGACAGCATGGCTTTCGAGCGCACACCCAGCAGAATGCGCGAGAACAGGAACAGCAGCAGTTCCTTCATGAAATGGATACCGGCGACCATGAACATCAGCAGCAGGATTACCGGGAAGTTGTGCTGCAGTTCTTCGTACAGTGCCTGCGGCGTGGTCATCTGCAACAGCAGGGCTTCGATCAGCAACAATCCGCCGGGCATCAGCGGGTAGCACTTCAGCGCCATGCCCAGGGTGAAGATGAACTCGATTACCAGCGCCCACCCGGCTGCAGCCGGGCCAATGGTTGCCAGCAGAAGCGGATTGAGCACCAGGAACAGGCAGATGACCGCTTTGTACCAAAGCGGCGACTGGCCCAGGAAACCGTGAGCGAGGGCGCCGGTCAGGGAACGCGACATGAATATGTATCCTTATGATTCAGCGATGGCGCACGGTGCCGGATCATTGCGCCTTAGGCAAGGCATACAGTCCCGTTTTTGGCACAAGTACGGTCATCGGCATGAGTTAACATCCGGGCTATGAACTTTTCGCCCGCAGGAGTGCCGCCCGTGACCGAGTACAGTGCATTAAAGGTCGAACTGACCGACAGCGTCGCCCATGTTCAGATCAATCGCCCAGAGAAGGTCAACGCAATGAATGCGGCCTTCTGGGAGGAAATCGTCGACATCTTCCAGTGGATCGATGACACCGATGCCGTGCGCGCGGTGGTGATCAGTGGCGCTGGCAAGCATTTTTCCGCCGGTATCGACCTGATGATGCTGGCCTCGCTGGCCGGGCAGATGGGCAAGGACGTGGGCCGCAATGCACGCTTCCTGCGCAAGACCATCCAGCGGCTGCAGGCCTCGTTCACCGCTGTAGACACGTGCCGCAAACCGGTACTGGCGGCCTTGCAGGGCTACTGCATCGGCGGCGCCATCGACCTCATCTCGGCGTGCGACATGCGCTACTGCAGCAGTGACGCGCAGTTCTCGATCAAGGAAATCGACATGGGCATGGCTGCCGATGTTGGCACATTGCAACGTTTGCCACGCATCATTGGCGACGGCATCATGCGTGAGCTGGCGTTTACCGGGCGCAATGTCGAGGCCGACGAGGCGCTGCGCATCGGCCTGGTCAACCGAGTCTATGATGATCAGGCCGCACTGATGGACGGCGTCTTTGCCATCGCCCACGAGATTGCCGCAAAATCGCCGATCGCTGTGGCCGGCACCAAGGAAATGCTCAGCTACATGCGTGACCATCGCATCGACGATGGCCTGGACTACATTGCCACCTGGAACGCCGCAATGCTGCAGTCCGAAGACCTGCGCGTGGCTGTGGCCGCGCACATGAGCAAACAGAAACCGACGTTCGCCGACTGATCGGGCCGGGGGACGCGCAGTAAAGGAACCCCCGACATGTCAGCACGCTGGACTACTGCAGTACTCGACCCACAGATGACCGGGGGGCTGGCCGTGGCCCGCAGCCCTGAAGGGTTTCTGGTGGACGCCAACGGCGCGCTGTTCCCCCGCGACTGGCTCAAGCGCCAGGACCTCGACGTGCTGTGCGAGCACGGCATCGGCCACTTTGACGGCCAGCCGGTGTTCCTGCTGGAACTGCGCAGCGCCACAGATGTGCCTGGCTGCAGCTGGCGCGGCCTGCGTGCGTTCATGCTCGAAGGCGACTTCGACACCTACAAGGTGCTGGGCTATGCGGCACAAATCGGCACCTGGGCCCGCGAGCATCGCTTCTGCGGCAGTTGCGGCCAGGCGATGACGCAAATTCGCTGGGAGCGGGCGATGTATTGCCAGCCCTGCGACCTGCGCAGCTATCCGCGCATTTCACCCAGCATGATCGTGCTGGTGACCCGCGGTGATGAAATCCTGCTGGCGCGTTCGCCACGCTTCGTTACCGGGGTGTACAGCACCTTGGCAGGTTTTGCCGAGCCGGGTGAATCGGCCGAAGACTGCCTGGTGCGCGAAGTGCGCGAAGAAGTGGCGGTGGAGGTGAAGAACATCCAGTACATAGGCAGCCAGTGCTGGCCGTTCCCGCATTCGATGATGCTCGGTTTTCATGCTGAGTACGCCGGTGGCGAGATTGTCATGCAACCGGACGAGATCGAGGACGCCAAGTGGTTCAGCGTCCACGACCTGCCGCCGCTGCCGGCCGGGCGGTCCATCGCCCGGTACCTGATCGATCTGTATGTTGCGCGGCGGCTGGGCTGTGATATCCCTGCTTTCCCGTCCTAGCTGCAGTGAACAATGTGCTCCGACTAGGCGCAGGGCGCAGGCAATGGTCATTCCATTGCCAAAGCCCCTCAGGCCTGCCCGAACCAGTGTTGCCACGCTAAGCGCACGGTCAACGCCAGCACCACGGTGATGAACACTGGGCGGATGAACTTGCTGCCGCCGCTGATCGCCGTGCGTGCGCCGAAAAAGGCGCCGACCATGACCGACAGGCCCATGCACAGGCCGACGATGTAGTCCACCTGCCCGGAAATGATGAACACCGTCAGCGCCGCGATGTTGCTGACGAAGTTCATGCTGCGCGCCACGCCGCTGGCGCGTACCAGGTCGATGGGGTACAGCAGCAGGGTACTGACCGTCCAGAACGCACCGGTACCCGGGCCAGCTACGCCGTCGTAGAAGCCCAGGGTGAAGCCTTGCGGCACTTGCCACTTTTTCTTGATCGGTGCATCGGCATCCAGCGGCGCCTTGGGCGTGCCGCCGAACAACAGGTAGATGCCACAGGCGAAGACGATCACTGGCAGCATCTTGTTCAGCCATTCGGCTGGCATGTAATGGGCGATGACGGCGCCGAGCAACGCCCCGGTCAGGGTGGCGAACAACGCCGGGCGCCACTGCGCCGGATGGAACAGTTTGCGTTTGTAGTAAGTGAAACCTGCAGTGGCCGAGCCGAAGGTGGAACTGAGCTTGTTGGTGCCCAGTACCAGGTGCGGTGGCATGCCGGCGGTGAGCAGGGCCGGGGTGGTGAGCAGGCCCCCGCCACCGGCGATGGCATCGATGAAACCGGCGACGAAAGCGACCAGCGCCAGGATGAGTAGGGTTAGGGGTTCTACGGTGAGTTCGAAGGGCATGGGTTTTTGGCAGGCGGGGAGGCAAGGAGGCGGCAAAGTGCTGCACTAGAAGGGACACATGGTAATCCTGGGGAAGGTGTGTTGCCAGTGCCGGCCCTTTCGCGGGCAAGCCCGCGTAATCCCGTAGGAGCGGGTTTACCCGCGAAAGGGCCGGTACTGGCGAAAACATCAACTACGGATAAACGCCAGCAAATCCGCATTGATCACATCGGCATGGGTGGTGGGCATGCCATGCGGGTAGCCTTTGTAGGTTTTCAGCGTGCCATTGGGCAGCAGCCTGGCCGACAGTACCCCGGAATTTTCGTATGGCACGATCTGGTCATCGTCGCCGTGCATCACCAGCACCGGCTGCTGGATGCCCTTCAGGTCCTCGGTGAAATCGGTCTGGGAAAACGCCACGATGCCATCGTAATGGGCCTTTGCACTGCCGATCATGCCTTGGCGCCACCAGTTGCCGATGATGCCTTCGCTGGCTTCGACCCCTGGGCGGTTGTAGCCGTAGAACGGCCCTGCAGGTACATCCCGGTAGAACTGCGCCCGGTTGCTGGCAACCTGGGCCTGGAAACCGTCGAATACCGACTTGGGCAGGCCACCGGGGTTGCCGGGGGTTTGCACCATCAAAGGGGGTACGGCCGCGATCAGCACGGCCTTGGCCACCTTGTCTTCAGGGTGCCGTGCCATGTAGCGCACCACTTCGCCGCCGCCGGTCGAGTGGCCGACATGCACGGCGCTCTGGGTGCCCAGGTGGGCGACCACGGCGGCTACGTCGTCGGCATAGTGGTCCATGTCGTGGCCGTCCCATACCTGGCTGGAGCGGCCATGGCCCCGCCGGTCGTGGGCGACCACGCGGTAGCCTTCAGCGAGGAAGAACAGCATCTGCGCGTCCCAGTCATCGGCACTGAGCGGCCAGCCGTGGTGGAAGTGGATCACCGGTGCATCGCGCGGGCCCCAGTCCTTGTAGAAAATCTGTACGCCGTCCTTCGTGGTTACATAGCTCATGGTCGTGTCTCCTGGGTGCAGGAAGCGAAGGGAGCTATTGAGAATAGGAGGAATTTTGGCGGGTATCGGGATGTTGTGTTGCCTGTGCGGGCCTCTTCGCGGGTTCACCCGCGAAGAGGCCCGCACACGCAAGAGTCATGCCCTTCAGACGCGGTCGCGCATGCGGTACCAGGCCTTTGCCGCCGCTTCCAATGGCGCAGCCAGCAGGTCGCCACCGGGAAAGCGGCCGTTGTCGATGCCTTGGTACAGCGCCAACAGGTCTTCATCGCCGAGAATGGCATCGCTGACCGCACGCGCCGCCGCCAGGGTCGGCAATACGCCATGGCCGGAGAAACCCTGCAGCCAGTAGCGCTGGCCCTCGCGGCCGACGTCCGGGGTTGCGCTTGATGCTGCAATCGATGTGGCCACCCCATGCATAGTCGATGGCCACCCCGGCCAGTTGCGGGAATACCCGCTCCAGGTACGGGCGGGTGGCGCTGGCGACGTCCTTGGGAATGCCGCCCAGGTAAGTGCAGCCACCGCCGAACAGCAGGCGGTGGTCTGGGGTGAGGCGGAAGTAGTCGGGTACGAACTGGTTGTCGATCACGCAACTGTTGCGAGGTAGTAACGAATGGGCCAAGTCGGCATCCAGAGGCGCAGTGGCGACCTGGTAGGAACCGACTGGCAACAGGCGACGCGACAGGCTGCGGTCAAGGCGGTCGATGTAGGCGTTGCAGGCCAGCACCAATACCTGGCAGCGAACTTCGCCACGGTCGGTACGGGCGACATAGCCGTCGCGAGCCTGCTGGTAGCTGAGCACCTGGCTCTGTTCGTAGATTTGCCCGCCGGCAGCCTCGATGGTACTGGCCAGGCCCTGTGCCAGTTTCAGCGGGTTGAGGTGGGCACCTTTGGCGTCGTACAGCGCGGCCTGGTAGCGCGGGCTGTCGATCCATTGCGGCAACTCGTCACGGCCGATCAGGCGCAGGGCGTCGTAACCCCATTTATGCTCGGCATCATGCAGGGCCTCTTCGAGCATTTTTACCCGGCGCGGCAATACCGCAGTCCACAGGCTGCCCTGCCGGTAGTCGATGTCGAAGCCGTGGCGTTGGGGCAGTTCGCGCATCTCGTCGGCGGCCCAGCACATGCTGGCCCATAGCCGTTGGGTGCGTTCAATGCCAAGGGCCTGCTCCAGCGGCGGCATGTCGCACGACCAGCCCAACAGCGCCTGGCCACCGTTACGTCCGGAGGCCGCCCAGGCAACCCGGCTGGCTTCCAGCAGCGTTACGCGTTTGCCGGCCTGGGTCAGGCGCAGGGCAGTGTGCAGGCCGCTGAAACCGGCGCCGATGATCAGCACGTCGGTGTCTTGAGCGCCTTGCAGGGTAGGGCGTAATGGGATGTTGGCGGGGTAGGTCTGGGCGTAGTAACTGGCGACGTGCTGGGCGGATTGTTTGAACATGCAGGATTTTCCGTGAAAATTATTATGTTTATTTTCATGAAAAGTTAGCAGTTAAATTTCACGTTGCCAATGTGTTGGTCGGGGTTTGTGGTTTGCCTGTGGTTAATGTGTTGCCTGGGCTGGCCTCTTCGCGGGTGAACCCGCTCCTACAGGGGGGCTCGCTTTTTCCGCGCCTGACGTGGCTTGCTCGGAGTTGCCTTGTTTCCGGCCGCTTTGCTTTTGCCACCTCCACCGCGACGTTTCTTCTTCCAGGGCGGGGCCGCCCCGGCCGCTGGCCCGCTGATGGTCATGCGCATGCCGCTGCAACGCTCGACCAGCTTGCCCATCCACGCCGACTGCCGGGCAACGAACTCTTCCAGGGTCATCTCGCCATTTTGCACCATGTCCAGCGCCTGCTCCCAGATCGCCGTGGTGCCGGGGTCGGCAATCGCGCGGGGAACGGCGTCGATCAGGCTGAAGGCCGCAGGTGTGGCCGACAGCGCCTTGCCGTTCTTTACCAGGTAACCGCGGTCGAGCAGACCCTGGATAATGCTGGCGCGGGTGGCCTCGGTGCCGATGCCGGTGGTTTCCTTGAGCTTTTGCTTCAGCCGAGGGTCATCCACCAGCTTGGCCACGTTTTTCATCGCTTTGATCAGGTCGCCTTCGGTAAACGGCTTGGGCGGCTGGGTCCACAGGTCTTTCAGTTGCAGGCCGTGTACGTTGCAGTCCTGGCCTTCGCGCAGCGCCGGCAGCACCTGGGCTGGTGCTGCCTCGCGGCCTTTGGCCGGGGTCAGCGCCTCGGGCAAGGCGCGGCGCCAGCCCGGCTCGACGATCTGCTTGCCCACAGCACGCAGCGCATGACCGGCGCAGTCGAAGTCGGCCTGGGTGCGGTCGTACTCATGGTTGGGCAGGAACTGCGCCAGATAGCGGGCGCGGATCAGGGTATACACGGCCTTGTGCTTGGCCGGCAGGCGCGAGGGGTCGCTAGCGGCGGCGGTGGGGATGATGCCATGGTGAGCGCTGACTTTGGCGTCGTTCCACGCCCGCGAGCGGCGTTGCGGCTCCAGGTAGGGCTGCAGCGGTGCCAGGCTGGCATCGGCCCGTTGCAGGGCGGCGAGGATGGCGGGTGCCTCGGCGTGCTGGCTTTGTGGCAAATAGCCGCAATCGCTGCGCGGGTAGGTGATCAGCTTGTGTGTTTCGTACAGTGCCTGGGCAATGTCGAGGGTTTCCTGGGCGCCGAGGCCGAACTTTTTCGAGCACAGCTCCTGCAGGGTGCCAAGGTCGAAGGGCAGCGGTGCTGCTTCGCGCACACGCTCGGTCGCTACCTTTACCGCTCGGGCAGTGCCGGCATGGCCGATGTCGGTGGCGGCCCGCTGTGCCAGGTCTTGCTTCAGGCAGCGGCCTTGGTCATCGCAGGCGTCTTCGGGGGCGCGCCATTGGGCATTGAAGTGTTGGCCGGCGTGTTCCAGCTGTACGTCGATGGCCCAGAACGGCACCGGCACGAAGTTGGCGATGCTGCGGTCGCGGTCGACCACCAGGCGCAAGGTGGGCGTTTGCACGCGGCCTACCGGCAGCACACCCTGGTAGCCGGATTGGCGGCCCAGCAAGGTGAACAGCCGGCTCATGTTCATGCCGATCAGCCAGTCGGCGCGCGAGCGGCCCAGCGCCGAGTGGTACAGGTTGAACGTCTCGTGGCCTGGCAGCAGGCGTGCCAGGGCCTTGCGGATGGAGGCGTCGTCCAGTGCCGACAGCCACAGGCGCTGCACCGGGCCTCGGTAGCGGCAGTGCTCGACCAGCTCGCGGGCAATCATTTCGCCTTCGCGGTCGGCGTCGGTGGCAATCACCAGCTCCCGCGCTTCACCGAGCAGGCGCTTGACCGCCTTGAACTGGCTGGCGGTCTTGGGCTTTACCAGCATCTTCCACTTGTCTGGAATGATCGGCAGGTCGGCCAGGTTCCAGCGCTTGTAACGTTCGTCGTAGCTGTCGGGCGGGGCGGTTTCCAGCAGGTGGCCAATGCACCAGGTGACGCAGATGTCGGTGCCTTGCCAGCAGCCGTCGCCTTTGCGGTTGGCGCCGAGCACTTTGGCAATGTCTTTTGCCTGGGAGGGTTTTTCACAGAGGAACAGGCGCATGGCCGGGACGCTTCATCGGGGTGGTGGGCCATAGGATGCGCAAGCGGGGGCGCAGAGGCAAGTTTTATCTGGATGGATGTACAGGTTTTTTGTCAGCGGGGATGTATATCGCCTGAGCCGGCCTCTTCGCGGGTAAACCCGCTCCTACAGGGACGCGTGGTGCTTGTAGGAGCGGGTTTACCCGCGAAGCGGCCGGCTCAGGTGATGGATCAGGCGCGCGAGTCGCGCACCATGTCGACATGCGGGATGCCAGCTTCGAGGAATTCCTCGCTGACTACGCGAAAGCCCAGCCGCTCATAGAACGGCGTGGCGTGCACCTGGGCGCTGAGCATCTGCTGTTTCAGGTCGCGGTTCTGCGCTTCGACGATGACCGCATTGACCAACGCATCGCCCACCTTCAGGCCACGCCAGTCCTTGAGCACCGAGATGCGCCCGATGGTACCGTCGGCCAGCAGGCGCGCAGTACCGATCGGATAGTCGCCTTCCAGGGCCAGGAAGTGCAGGGCATCCTGGTCTTCCGAATCGAACTCCAGCTCTGGCGGAATGTGCTGCTCGGCGACGAACACGGCTTCACGGATACGGCGGATGTCGGCGTTGTCTTTGTGCCAATCGGCGAGGCGAACGCTGATCTTATTCATTGGCGAATCCCAGGCTCCCTTGTTTGACCAGCTGCTGTACCAGCATCAGGCCATCCTCATCCTGCAGCCACTCGGCCAGGTTGTCGATGTGCAGGGCGTCGGCCGCACATACCAGCTTCAGCAGCTCTCGCAGTTTGCCGGGCAGTGGGCAACTACGGCCACTGGCGAACAGCAGCAGGTCGTCTTCGAATTCGGACCAGGCCAGGCGTGCGCTGGGGTTGCGGATCAGGATGGCGCCTTGCTCAAGGGCATTGATCAGCTCTTCCTCGCTCAGCTCTTCGCCAACGATCTGCTCGGGGTAGCGCGGCTCGGTCATGAACTGGCCGAACCAGGTCAGCAGCAGGTCCTTGTCGCCCATGTGCTTGTCGAGCAGCGCCTTGAGGCGGTCGAGGGCATCGTGCTGGATTTGGTGCGGGTCGCTGACCGGCTGGGCGTCGGCGTCGCTGTAGCGCTCTTCGTCGGGCAGGAACTGGCCGAGGAAGTCGGTGAAGTGGGTCAGCACTTCGGCTGCGCTCGGTGCGCGGAAGCCGACCGAATAGGTCAGGCAGTCATCCACGGCCACGCCGTAGTGGGCCAGGCGCGGTGGCAGGTAGAGCATGTCGCCGGGCTCCAGGGTCCACTCGCCGCTCTGCTCGAACTCGGCCAGGATACGCAAGTCGGCGTGCTCCAGCAGCGGGCTGTCACTGCTGCACATCTGGCCGATCTTCCAGTTGCGCTGGCCGTGGCCTTGCAGCAGGAACACATCGTAGTTGTCGAAGTGCGGGCCGACGCTGCCACCCGGGGCGGCGAAGCTGATCATCACGTCATCGATACGCCAGCTGGGCAGGAAACGGAAGTTTTCCAGCAGTTCGGCCACTTCCGGAACGAACTGGTCAACGGCCTGTACCAGCAGGGTCCAGTCTTTTTCCGGCAGTTCGGCGAAGGTGTCTTCGTTGAACGGGCCGCGGCGCAGCTCCCACGGATGTGCGCCGTGCTCCAGCACGATACGCGACTCGACTTCGTCTTCCAGGGCCAGGCCGGCGAGCTCGTCGGGGTCGATCGGGCTGATGAAGTCCGGGAAGGCCTGGCGTACCAGCAGCGGCTTCTTCTGCCAGTAGTCGCGCATGAATTCGCGGGCCGAGATGCCGCCGAGCAGCTGCAGTGGAGTATCAGGATTCATGTTCAACCTATTGAAAAAACGTAATTTTCGTACGGGAATAAAAACGCCCGGCCAGGCCGGGCGTTGTACGCGACGCTCAGCTTAGATGCGTTTGGCCTGGGCCGCCGCGTTACCGATGTAGGTAGCGGGGGTCAGCTGCTTGAGCTCGGCCTTGGCTTCGGCTGGCATGTCCAGGCCGTCGATGAAGGTCAGCAGCGCTTCTGGGGTGATGCCCTTGCCACGGGTCAGCTCTTTGAGCTTCTCGTAGGGGTTTTCGATGTTGAAGCGGCGCATCACGGTCTGGATCGGCTCGGCCAGCACTTCCCAGCAGGCGTCCAGGTCGGCGGCGATGCGAGCTTCGTTGACTTCCAGCTTGCCGATGCCTTTCAGGCTGGCCTCGAAGGCGATGACGCTGTGGGCAAAGCCCACGCCCAGGTTGCGCAGCACGGTGGAGTCGGTCAGGTCACGCTGCCAGCGCGAGATCGGCAGCTTGCTGGCCAGGTGCTGGAACAGCGCGTTGGCGATACCCAGGTTGCCTTCGGAGTTTTCGAAGTCGATCGGGTTGACCTTGTGCGGCATGGTCGACGAGCCGATTTCGCCAGCGACGGTCTTCTGCTTGAAGTAACCCAGCGAAATGTAGCCCCACACATCACGGTCGAAGTCGATCAGGATGGTGTTGAAGCGGGCGATGGCGTCGAACAGCTCGGCGATGTAGTCGTGCGGCTCGATCTGGGTGGTGTACGGGTTGAACTGCAGGCCCAGTTCGTCTTCGATGAAGGCGCGGGCGTTCTCTTCCCAGTCGATCTGCGAGTAGGCCGACAGGTGGGCGTTGTAGTTGCCCACGGCGCCGTTGATCTTGCCCAGCAGCGGCACGGCGGCAACCTGGGCGATCTGGCGCTCCAGGCGGTACACGACGTTGGCCAGTTCTTTACCCAGGGTGGTCGGGGAAGCCGGCTGACCATGGGTACGCGACAGCATTGGCACTTCGGCGTGGGCGTGGGCCAGGGCGCGGATGGCGTCGGCGACCTGGCGCATCAGCGGCAACAGCACTTCGTCACGGCCAGCGCGCAGCATCAGGGCGTGGGACAGGTTGTTGATGTCCTCGCTGGTGCAGGCGAAGTGGATGAACTCGCTGACCTTGGCCAGCTCAGGCAGCTTGGCGGCCTGCTCCTTGAGGAGGTATTCAATGGCCTTGACGTCGTGGTTGGTGGTGCGCTCGATTTCCTTGACGCGCTCGGCGTGCTCCAGCTTGAAATCGTTGGCCAGGCTGTCCAGCAGGGCGTTGGCTTCGGCGGAGAACGCCGGCACTTCGCCGATTTGCGGGTGGGCGGCCAGGCGCTGCAGCCAGCGCACTTCGACCAGGGCGCGGAAACGGATCAGGCCGAATTCGCTGAAAATGGGGCGCAAGGCCTGGGTTTTGCCGGCATAACGGCCGTCTACAGGGGAAACCGCAGTGAGCGAAGAAAGCTGCATGGGGTGTTCTCGGACAGTCAGGCTTTTGGAAGGGCGCATATCATACATGAAAATTGCGCCTGGGTCGGGTGGCTGACCAAAGGTCGGCCCAATTTGGATCTGGTGGCAGCCCCTGTGGGAGCAGGCGTGCCCGCGAACACCGGCGTAGCCGGTGCCATACACCGCGTCGCCTGCTTCGCGGGCACGCCCGCTCCCACAAAGGGCAGCCCAGCCCGTCAGGTGGGGCTGCGCATCATGTCGTACAGTTCGTTCAGCAACTTGCGCCGGCTAAACACCAGCTGCCAGCGGTGCCCGCCCAGCTGCCGCCACAGTCGCGCGGCGCGGATGCCGGCCAGCAGCAAGGCGCGGATCTTCGAGGCGTTGTTGGGCTGCTGCAGGAAGCGCATGTCGCCGTGCACCTGAATGCGCTGGCGCAAGGTGCTCAGGGTGTCTTGATACAAGGCTCCACTGGAAGCGATGACGTTTTCGTGAACCAGGCCGAAATGCTCGGCCTGCGACTGGATTTGCGGCAGGCGGTTGCCGATGGTGTCCAGCAGGTCGCCACGCTTGTTCAGCTGGCGCTCCAGGCCCAGCATCGACAGGGCGTAGCGCAGCGGCTCGCGTTGCAGGCTGTTGGGGTCACGCTCGAGGGCGCCGATCAGCGCTCGGTAGCCGTCGCGCAGGTTCAGGTCATCACCGCCGAACACCTCCAGGGTATCCTTGGGGTCGCGCACCAGCAGGCTGCCCAGCATGCAGCCGATATTGGCTTCACTGGCCTGGCCGGTGCGGGCGATGCGGTCGACAAGCACGGCGGCCTGGAACACACCACCCAACGCGATCAGCTGCTCCTGCAGGTTGCTCATGCGCGCGGGCTCCACGGCTCGGCAGCCTCGATCACGCCGCCGCCCAGGCACACTTCGCCGTCATAGAACACCACCGACTGGCCCGGCGTCACGGCGCGCTGAGGCTCGTCGAACACGGCGCGGTAGCCGCTGGCGGTGCGTTCCAGGGTGCATCGCTGGTCGCTCTGGCGGTAGCGCACCTTGGCAGTCAACTGCCGTGGGCTGCCGAGGTCGACCGGGTTGACCCAGAAAATTTCCGAGGCCAGCAGGGCGCGGGAGAACAGCCAAGGGTGCTCGTTGCCCTGGCCGACCACCAGCACGTTGCGGGCCAGGTCCTTGTGCAGCACGTACCACGGCTCGTCACTGGCATCCTTCAGGCCGCCAATGCCCAGGCCCTGGCGCTGGCCGATGGTGTGGTACATCAGGCCATGGTGGCGGCCGATCACTTCACCTTCGGTGGTTTCAATGTCGCCTGGCTGGGCCGGCAGGTACTGCTTGAGGAAGTCGCTGAAGCGGCGCTCGCCAATGAAGCAGATGCCGGTGGAATCTTTCTTCTTGGCGGTGGCCAGGCCGTGCTTTTCGGCGATGGCGCGTACTTCGGGCTTTTCCAGTTCGCCGACCGGGAACAGCGTGCGGGCGATTTCCTGGCCGCCGACGGCGTGCAGGAAGTAGCTCTGGTCCTTGTTCGGGTCCAGGCCCTTGAGCAGTTCGGTGAGCGCGCCAGTATCGCGGCGGCGCACATAGTGGCCGGTGGCGATCAGGTCGGCACCCAGCGACAGGGCGTAGTCGAGGAACGCCTTGAACTTGATTTCGCGGTTGCAGAGGATGTCGGGGTTGGGGGTGCGGCCAGCCTTGTATTCTTCAAGGAAGTGCTCGAACACGTTGTCCCAGTATTCGGCGGCGAAGTTGGCGGTGTGCAGCTTGATGCCGATACGGTCGCACACGGCCTGGGCGTCGGCCAGGTCTTCACGGGCGGTGCAGTATTCGGTGCCGTCGTCCTCTTCCCAGTTCTTCATGAACAGCCCTTCCACCTGGTAGCCCTGCTCGATGAGCAGAAGGGCTGAGACGGAAGAGTCCACGCCGCCGGACATGCCGACGATGACGCGGGTCTTGGCGGGGTCTTTAAGTGCTGGGCTGGTCATGGGTACCGGTGTGTATCAAGGGGGAAAAACGCCGATTCTATCAAACCCGTGGCGCCGCGTCAGTCGCGTAGCAGGTCGAGGCTGTGCAGCGGGCCTTTGAGGTAGTCATCCAGGCAGCGCGGCACCAGCTCGCTGCGCCAGCGAGTGGGGTCGGCCAGCAGTTCGTCGCGGGTCAGCCACACGGCGCGGACGATGTCGCTGTCCAGTGCCAGGTCGGCGTGATGGTGCACGGGGCGGGCGGCGAAGCAGATGCGCTGGTAGGTCACGCCGTTGCTGGGGGCGGTGTACAGGTAGATGCCGACCACGCCGGTCAGCTCGACTTCCCAGGCGGTTTCCTCCAGGGTTTCGCGCAGGGCGGCCTGGGGCAGGGTCTCGTTGGGCTCGAGGTGGCCGGCCGGCTGGTTGAAGACGTGCTGGTTGGCTTTGAATTCCTCGACGAAGAGGAACTTGCCTTCGTGCTCGACGATGGTCGCTACGGTGATGTGGGGTTGCCAGGTCATGAGCATCTCCTCAACGGTCTGCAGGGCCCTGTAGAAGCGGGTTAACCCGCGAATAGGTCAGTGGTTTCACCACCGTATTCGCGGGTAAACCCGCTCCTACAGGGACCGCGCTTGTTTTCCAGAAAGCACAAACCCCGGTGCGTGGCCGGGGTTTGTGCTGTTACTTCAAGCGAACCTTACAGGGCAGCGATGGCGCTGTTCAGGGTCTGGCTTGGGCGCATCACCTTGGCGGTCAGCTCGGCATCCGGGGCGTAGTAGCCGCCGATGTCGGCTGGCTTGCCCTGAACGGCGTTGAGCTCGGCGACGATGGTCGCTTCGTTCTCGGCCAGGGTTTTTGCCAGTGGTGCGAAGCGTGCCTGCAGGGCAGCGTCGTCCGTCTGAGCGGCCAGGGCCTCGGCCCAGTACAGGGTCAGGTAGAAGTGGCTGCCGCGGTTGTCGATACCGCCGACTTTGCGCGACGGCGACTTGTTGGTGTCGAGGAACTTGCCGGTAGCTTGGTCCAGGGTGTTGGCCAGAACCTTGGCGCGCGGGTTGTCGTAGGTGTTGCCCAGGTGCTCCAGGGAAGCGGCCAGGGCCAGGAATTCACCCAGCGAGTCCCAACGCAGGAAGTTCTCTTCAACCAGCTGCTGCACGTGCTTCGGAGCCGAACCGCCGGCGCCGGTTTCGAACAGGCCACCGCCGCTCATCAGCGGTACGATCGACAGCATCTTGGCGCTGGTGCCCAGCTCCATGATCGGGAACAGGTCGGTCAGGTAGTCACGCAGCACGTTGCCGGTCACCGAGATGGTGTCCTTGCCTTCGCGGATGCGGGCCAGGGAGAACTTGATGGCGTCGACCGGTGCCAGGATGCGGATGTCCAGGCCGGTGGTGTCGTGATCTTTCAGGTACTTCTGCACCTTCTCGATCATGACGCCGTCGTGGGCGCGAGCCGGGTCCAGCCAGAACACCGCCGGGGTGTTGCTCAGGCGGGCACGGTTGACGGCCAGCTTGACCCAGTCCTGGATCGGCGCGTCTTTGGTCTGGCACATACGGAAGATGTCACCGGCTTCGACGTTCTGCTCCAGCACCACGTTGCCCTTGCCATCGACTACACGAACCACGCCGTCAGCCTTGACCTGGAAGGTCTTGTCGTGGGAGCCATACTCTTCGGCCTTTTGCGCCATCAGGCCAACGTTCGGCACGCTGCCCATGGTGGTCGGGTCGAAGGCACCGTTGACCTTGCAGTCTTCGATGGTGGCCTGGTAGATGCCGGCGTAGCAGCGGTCCGGGATCACGGCCTTGGCGTCTTGCAGTTCGCCTGCGGTGTTCCACATCTTGCCCGAGTCACGGATCATGGCCGGCATCGAGGCGTCGACGATCACGTCGCTCGGCACGTGCAGGTTGGTGATGCCTTTGTCGGAGTTGACCATGGCCAGGGCCGGGCGCTCGGCGTACAGGGCCTGGATGTCGGCTTCGATCTCGGCCTGCTTGTCAGCTGGCAGGTCCTTGATGCGGGCGTACAGGTCGCCGATACCGTTGTTGGCGTTGAAGCCTACTTCGGCCAGGGCAGCGGCGTGCTTGGTCAGCACGTCGTTGTAGAACTCTTCGACGATGACGCCGAACATGATCGGGTCGGAGACCTTCATCATGGTGGCTTTCAGGTGCACCGACAGCAGCACGCCGGCGGCCTTGGCGTCGGCGATCTGCTCGGCGATGAAGGCTTTCAGGGCCTTGCGGCTCAGGGTGGCGCAGTCGATGACTTCGGCGGCTTTGACGGCGGTCTTTTCTTTCAGCACGGTGGTGCTGCCGTCTTTGGCGACCAGCTCGATGCGCAGGCTGTCGTCAGCTTCGATCAGCGCGGCCTTTTCGCTGCCGTAGAAGTCGCCTTGAGTCATGTGGGCAACGTGCGACTTGGAGTCGGCGGCCCAGGCACCCATCTTGTGTGGGTGCTTGCGGGCGTAGTTCTTGACCGACAGCGGCGCGCGGCGGTCGGAGTTGCCTTCGCGCAGCACCGGGTTCACGGCGGAACCCTTGATGCGGTCGTAGCGGGCACGGGATTCTTTTTCTTCCGCGGTGGCCGGCTCGTCGGCGTAGTCAGGGATGTTGAAGCCCTTGCCTTGCAGTTCCTTGATCGCGGCTTTGAGCTGCGGTACCGAGGCGCTGATGTTCGGCAGCTTGATGATGTTGGCTTCAGGGGTGGTAGCCAGCTGGCCCAGTTCCGCCAGGTGATCGCCTACTTGCTTCTCTGCGCCCAGTTGCTCCGGGAAGGCGGCAAGGATACGGCCAGCCAGGGAGATGTCGCGAGTTTCGACAGCGATGTCAGCCGAAGCGGTGAACGCTTCGATGATCGGCAGCAGCGAGTAAGTGGCGAGGGCGGGGGCTTCGTCGGTGAAGGTATAGATGATCTTGGAACGGGTGGGCATGCGGGTTAACTCTCTGTGTGCTGAGCGTGCTCGAGTCTCGTGGTGCGCAGGGTAGGCGCATCGCCCTGGCAGCGCCATGAGCGGAAAGTCGAGAGGCTGCGAGCGGTGATGGTGGATGCATCAGTCGAGCGTCAAGTGCTGAGCTGCGGTAACAACCCAGGCTTTATGGCCATTCATGGCCTAGGGCGGTCCGCATTTTCCTGGGATTCGCCCCGATGACCCTTCGGTCGCGGCGGAGTATACCAAACCATTCGGGCTAATCAGCAAGGCCAAGTGATATCGGCCCATTTATAAGACCAAAGACTAAGCGGCAATGCGGCGGGTTGTCGCATGCCTTGCAGGTCGGCAGATGTGGTTTAGGCTCAGTGGATCGCACGATGTCCAAACCACACCCGACAGCGGAGTAGTGCAAGCATGGGATACCAGAAAATCAAGGTTCCGACCGACGGCACCAAAATTACCGTCAATGCAGACCATTCGCTTAACGTGCCTGATCATCCGATCATTCCTTACATTGAAGGCGACGGGATCGGCGTCGATGTCTCGCCGGTGATGATCAAGGTGGTCGATGCCGCCGTGCAGAAGGCCTACGGCGGCAAGCGCAAGATTGCCTGGATGGAGGTGTACGCTGGCGAGAAAGCCACCCAGGTGTATGACCAGGATACCTGGCTGCCACAGGAAACCCTCGATGCCGTGCGGGATTACGTGGTATCGATCAAGGGACCGCTGACCACCCCGGTCGGTGGCGGCATCCGCTCGCTCAACGTAGCCTTGCGCCAGCAACTGGACCTGTATGTGTGCCTGCGGCCGGTGCTGTGGTTCCAGGGTGTGCCGAGCCCGGTGAAAAAGCCGGGCGACGTCGACATGGTGATCTTCCGCGAGAACTCCGAAGACATCTATGCCGGCATCGAGTGGAAGGCCGGGTCGCCCGAGGCGAACAAGGTGATCAAGTTTCTCAAGGAGGAAATGGGGGTCACCAAGATCCGCTTCGACCAGGATTGCGGCATTGGCATCAAACCGGTGTCTAAGGAGGGTACCAAGCGTCTGGTGCGCAAGGCCCTGCAATACGTGGTGGATAACGACCGCGAATCACTGACCCTGGTGCACAAGGGCAACATCATGAAGTTCACCGAGGGTGCCTTCAAGGACTGGGGGTACGAGGTGGCGCGTGACGAGTTCGGCGCTGAACTGCTCGATGGCGGCCCTTGGATGAAGTTCAAGAACCCCAAGACCGGTCGCGAGGTCATCGTCAAGGACGCCATCGCCGACGCCATGCTGCAGCAGATCCTGCTGCGCCCGGCCGAGTACGACGTGATCGCCACCCTCAACCTCAACGGTGACTACCTGTCCGATGCCCTGGCGGCGGAAGTGGGCGGTATCGGCATTGCCCCGGGCGCCAACCTGTCCGACACCGTGGCCATGTTCGAGGCCACTCACGGCACGGCGCCCAAGTATGCCGGGCAGGACAAGGTCAACCCGGGCTCGGTGATCCTCTCGGCCGAGATGATGCTGCGCCACATGGGGTGGACCGAAGCCGCCGACCTGATCATCAAGGGCACCAATGGCGCCATTGCGGCCAAGACCGTGACCTACGATTTCGAGCGGTTGATGGAGGGCGCGAAGCTGGTAAGCAGCTCAGGCTTTGGCGATGAAATGATCAAACACATGTAAGGCAATAGAAAACCGGTCGCCTCCGGTAAAGAGGCGGCCGGTTTTTTCGTCTATCGGCACAGCGCAGGCAGTCAGGCTTTTGCAGTTTCGCTTTGCGGCTCGCCCAGGGTTCTGGCAGCCTCTGCCGCAGCGGCCGCGGCATCTTTGATTTCGATGGCGTGCAAGCCTTTGGGGCCCTGGACGATGTCGAATATCACGGCCTGGCCAGCCTTCAGGGTCTTGTATCCGTCCATTCGGATGGCGGAATAATGGGCGAACAGGTCATCGGATTTACCTTCCTCATTGATGAATCCATAGCCCTTGGCATTGTTGAACCACTTGACTTTACCGCTTGCCATCCCTATGTCCCTCTGCAAAGGACTCCATCACTGGAGTATCATCCACTTCATCCGCATACGAACCTTGCGAAAAATCTGGTTGACTGCGCGGATCTTTATCGACCACGGTGGGTTCTTATTGGTTGTAACACCGTTTTGCCGATAGTCAAGGTCACGCGGCGCCTGCGCTGGCGGTGGCCTGTGCAGTCAACCCGCAACCTTAACCTGACGCTCATGATGAAATTCTTTCCATGCATGCACCTAGTGAGATTCGACTAACATTCAATCAGGATCGCCCGCAATCGAATGAGGACGACGGCTCAGGTCTTGCAGTTCAGGAAGCCAAGCCGATCCTGCAGGCGCCACCGATGTACAAGGTGGTTTTGTTCAACGATGACTACACACCAATGGATTTCGTCGTCGAAGTGCTCGAGACGTTCTTCAGTCTGAACCGCGAGCTGGCGACCAAGATCATGCTGACCGTCCATACCGAGGGGCGGGCAGTGTGCGGATTGTTTACCCGTGACATCGCCGAAACAAAGGCCATGCAGGTCAACCAATACGCCAGGGAAAGCCAGCATCCGCTACTCTGTGAAATCGAGAAGGACGGTTAATCGCCGACCACTTGGGTATGAGGTGAAGCTATGTTAAACCGCGAGCTCGAAGTCACCCTCAATCTTGCCTTCAAGGAGGCCCGTTCGAAGCGTCATGAGTTCATGACCGTCGAGCATCTGCTGCTGGCACTCCTTGACAATGAGGCTGCCGCGACCGTTCTGCGCGCCTGTGGCGCCAATCTCGACAAGCTCAAGCATGACCTGCAAGAGTTCATCGACTCCACCACGCCGTTGATCCCTGTCAACGACGAAGACCGTGAAACCCAGCCGACCCTGGGCTTCCAGCGCGTGCTGCAGCGTGCCGTGTTCCACGTGCAAAGCTCTGGAAAGCGCGAAGTGACCGGCGCCAACGTGCTGGTGGCGATCTTCAGCGAACAGGAAAGCCAGGCCGTGTTCCTGCTCAAGCAGCAGAGCGTGGCCCGTATCGACGTGGTCAACTACATCGCCCATGGCATCTCCAAGGTGCCAGGGCATGGGGCGCAATCTGAAAGCGAGCAGGACATGCAGGACGAAGAGGGCGGCGAAACCTCCTCTTCGAGCAACCCGCTGGACGCCTACGCCAGCAACCTGAACGAGCTGGCCCGTGCCGGCCGTATCGACCCGCTGGTCGGTCGCGAGCAGGAAGTGGAACGCGTGGCGCAAATCCTGGCCCGTCGGCGCAAGAACAACCCGCTGCTGGTGGGTGAGGCTGGCGTGGGCAAGACGGCCATCGCCGAAGGCCTGGCCAAGCGCATCGTCGATGGTCAGGTGCCTGACCTGCTGGCACAGAGCGTGGTGTACTCCCTCGATCTGGGCGCCTTGCTGGCCGGTACCAAATACCGTGGTGACTTCGAGAAGCGCTTCAAGGCGCTGCTCGGTGAGCTGCGCAAGCGTCCGCAGGCCATCCTGTTCATCGACGAAATTCACACCATCATCGGCGCCGGTGCGGCGTCGGGCGGGGTGATGGATGCCTCCAACCTGCTCAAGCCGCTGCTGTCGTCGGGTGAAATCCGCTGCATCGGTTCGACCACGTTCCAGGAGTTTCGCGGCATCTTCGAGAAGGACCGTGCCCTGGCGCGTCGCTTCCAGAAGGTGGATGTCAGCGAGCCATCGGTTGAAGACACCGTGGGCATTCTGCGCGGCCTGAAAGGGCGTTTCGAAAGCCACCACAACATCGAGTACAGCGACGAAGCCCTGCGCGCCGCTGCCGAACTGGCTTCGCGCTACATCAATGATCGGCACATGCCTGACAAGGCCATCGATGTGATCGACGAGGCTGGCGCCTACCAGCGCCTGCAGCCAGAGGCCAGTCGCGTCAAGCGCATTGATGTGCCGCAAGTGGAGGACATCGTCGCCAAGATTGCGCGAATTCCGCCGAAGCACGTCACCAGTTCCGACAAGGAGCTGCTGCGCAACCTTGAGCGCGACCTGAAACTGACCGTGTTTGGCCAGGACCAGGCAATCGACTCGCTGGCCACCGCGATCAAGCTGTCCCGTGCCGGCCTCAAGTCGCCAGACAAGCCGGTGGGTTCGTTCCTGTTCGCCGGCCCTACCGGCGTCGGCAAGACCGAAGCGGCGCGGCAACTGGCCAAGGCGCTGGGTGTGGAGTTGGTGCGTTTCGACATGTCTGAGTACATGGAGCGCCACACCGTGTCGCGTTTGATTGGTGCGCCGCCGGGTTATGTCGGTTTCGACCAGGGTGGCTTGTTGACCGAGGCGATCACCAAACAGCCGCACTGCGTATTGTTGCTCGACGAAATCGAGAAGGCCCACCCGGAAGTCTTCAATCTGCTGCTGCAGGTGATGGACCACGGTACCCTGACCGACAACAACGGGCGCAAGGCCGACTTCCGTAACGTGATCCTGATCATGACCACCAACGCCGGTGCAGAAACCGCGGCGCGGGCGTCGATCGGCTTCACTCATCAGGACCACACGTCCGATGCCATGGAAGTGATCCGCAAGAGCTTCACGCCAGAGTTCCGCAACCGTCTGGATACCATCATCCAGTTTGGCCGCCTGAGCACGGAGACGATCAAAAGCATCGTCGACAAGTTCCTTATCGAATTGCAGGCGCAGCTGGAAGACAAGCGTGTGCTGCTGGAAGTCAGCGATGAGGCACGCGGTTGGCTGGCGGTTTCGGGCTATGACGTGCAGATGGGCGCGCGGCCAATGGCGCGGCTGATCCAGGACAAGATCAAGCGGCCGCTGGCCGAGGAGATCCTGTTTGGCGAGCTGGCCGAGCATGGTGGCGTGGTGCATGTCGACCTGCGCGATGGCGAACTGGTGTTCGACTTCGAAACCACGGCTGAGGTCGCGTGATGTGCAGGGGCTGCCTTGCAGCCCCTTGCAATTCCGTAAGGCACAAAAAAGCCCGGCACCTGGCCGGGCTTTTTCATGGCTTGAGCTTAGCGCGCACGGTAGGTGATGCGGCCCTTGCTCAGGTCGTACGGCGTCAGCTCGACGCGGACCTTGTCGCCAGTGAGAATACGGATGTAGTTCTTGCGCATCTTTCCGGAGATGTGCGCGGTTACGACGTGCCCGTTTTCCAACTCCACGCGGAACATGGTGTTGGGCAGGGTGTCGACGACAGTACCTTCCATTTCGAAGCTGTCTTCTTTCGACATGCAGTTGAGCCCTCGGATCCAGTGTTAGCCCGACGCATATCCGCACCGGGCAAAAAAGTGGCGTGGATTATGCCGGAAAACTGCGTGTCAAGCCAATGCTTTCAGTTGAGGGTGACCCAGCGCTGGTTTATCAGCAGCTCGATAGGTCGGTACTGCGTCTTGTAGTTCATCTTCTTGCAGTTCTTGATCCAGTAGCCCAGGTAAACCGCCTCCAGGTTCTGGCGCAGCGCTTCGGTGATCTGCCAGAGAATGGCGAAACGGCCGAGGCTGCGGCGCTCCTCGTCCGGCTCGTAGAAGGTGTACACCGCTGACAGGCCATTGGGCAGCAGGTCGCACACTGCCACCGCCATCAACCGGCCTTCCAGGCGAAATTCGTAGAACCAGCAGAACGGCAGGTCGCGTACCAGGAAGGTGGAAAACTGATCGCGGCTGGGCGGGTACATGTCGCCATCGGCGTGGCGCGTTTCGATATAGCGCCGGTACAGCTCGAAGTACTCTTCCTTGAACGCCGGGCGCGCTGCGGTTACGGTCAGGTCGGCGTTACGTTTGAGTATGCGACGCTGCTGGCGGTTGGGGATGAAACGCGCCGCCGGGATGCGCGCCGGCACGCAGGCGTTGCAGTTCTGGCAGTGTGGGCGGTACAGGTGGTCGCCACTGCGGCGAAAGCCCATTTCCGACAAATCGGCGTACACGTGCACGTCCATCGGCTGGCTGGGGTCGAGGAACAGCGTGGTCGCCTGCTCCTCCGGCAGGTAGCTGCAGGAGTGGGGCTGAGTGGCATAGAACTTCAACCGCGCCAACTCTGTCATGATCAACCCCTTCGGTGAGACTTTGTTTTAAGTGTAAGCCAGCTACGGGAACTCGCCTAGGCAACCCATGAAGCACTGTTGGGTTGGTCAAGGTGGCGTGCCAGGTAGCTGGCGAACTCGGCACGGCTGATGGCGTGGGCGCCCAGGCTGTGCAGGTGGTTGGTCGGCATCTGGCAGTCGATAAGCACGAAGCCGGCGTCTCGCAGGTGGTTGACCAAGGTCACGAAGCCGACCTTGGAGGCGTTGTCGGCGTGGCTGAACATCGATTCGCCAAAGAACAGCTGGCCCATGGCGAGGCCGTACAGGCCCCCGACCAGTTCGCCGTCCTGGCGAACTTCGACCGAATGAGCGATGCCGCGGCGGTGCAGCTCGCAGTAGGCGTTGCGCATGGTGTCGGTGATCCAGGTGCCGTCAGCGTAGTCGCGAGGCGCGGCGCAGGCGGCGATCACGGCCGGGAAGTCGGTGTCGAAGCTGACCTGGTAGCGGCCTTGGCGCATCAGCTTGGCCAGCGAGCGTGACACATGCAACTGGTCAGGCAACAACACCGTGCGCGGGTCGGGTGACCACCACAGGATCGGTTGGCCGTCCTGGTACCACGGGAAGCAGCCATGGCGATACGCCTGGACCAGGCGCTCGGGGCTCAGGTCGCCGCCGGCGGCCAGTAGGCCGTTGGGGTCGTGCAGCGCCTTTTCCAGGGGCGGGAAGGTCAGCGAGTCGCGGGTCAGCCAGGTGAGCATGGTCTATCGTGCGGTGGGGGAGGGGAGAGGGCAGCATGGCTTGGGTGAAAAGCGGGGTCAATCTCTTTGGGTTCCTCAAAGCCTGCGCGGTAATCTGCACAAGGCTACCCCCTACAGGGAGGTGAGGCCGTTTTGCGGCAATTCAGGGCAATTTCCTACGCATTCATCAAATCGCAGGCACCATCCGCTACATTTGCTGTCACACCTGTGCAAAAACACAGCATAAGCCTTTGTCACAAAAGAAAATGCATGCTCAAATTGCAGCTATATGAATTCGCCCTCGGCCAAATCCCCCATACGGCGTGCCGCCATGGCGGCTGGCGGGCAGTAATGTTAAAAGTAGTGGTTCGTTGGTCGCGCAGCGGCCGATCACTATTGGACGCGCACCACGCGCAGGAATAGACGCGTTTTGAAGAAATCCACCGCAACTCCAGCTCCATTGCCTGTGCCACTGTGGCGGCAGCAGCTGCATTATCGCCTCAAGGAAGGTGCGTTGATCGCTGTCGGCGCGCTGTGCCTGTACCTGTGGATGGCGCTGCTGACCTACGATACGTCGGACCCGGGCTTCAGCCACACCAGCAACGTCGACCAGGTGCAGAATGCGGCCGGGCGTGCCGGTGCCTACTTCGCCGACATCCTGTTCATGGTGCTGGGTTACTTCGCCTATATTTTCCCGCTGCTGCTGGCGGTCAAGACCTGGCAGATTTTCCGCGAACGCCACCAGCCGTGGGATTGGAGCGGCTGGCTGTTCTCCTGGCGGCTGATTGGCCTGGTGTTCCTGGTGCTGTCGGGGGCAGCGCTGGCGCATATCCACTTCCACCCGCCCGCCAGCCTGCCGTTCTCCGCCGGTGGTGCACTGGGCGAAAGCCTGGGCGACCTGGCGCGCAACCTGCTGAACGTGCAGGGCAGCACGCTGATGTTCATTGCCCTGTTCCTGTTCGGCCTGACCGTCTTCACCGACCTGTCGTGGTTCAAGGTGATGGACCTGACCGGCAAGATCACCCTCGACCTGTTCGAACTGGTGCAGGGGGCTGCCACCCGCTGGTGGGAAGCGCGCAACGAGCGCAAGCGCCTTGAGGCACAGCTGCGCGAGGACGAACCGGTGTTCAAGGCCGCGCCGATGGCTGCCGAGAAGCGCGAGCCGGCCAAACCGTCACTGCGCGAGCGCATCCTCAAGCGTGAAGAGCCACCCGCTCAGCCGGTCGAGCCACGTGAGCCAACCCTTGCACGCGAACCGATTGTGCCGCCACGTGAAACGGCGCCTGAGGCATTGGCGCCGCGTGAAACCGTGGTGCCCCGCCAGCAGCACGCAGCGCCCACCATTGTGCCGCCGTCAGCCGCCAAGGCGCCGGAGCCGAGCAAGCGGGCGATGAAGGAAAAGCAGGCGCCGCTGTTCGTCGACAGCGCCGTGGAAGGCACCTTGCCCTCGATTTCCATCCTCGACCCGGCCGAACAGAAAAAGATCGAGTATTCGCCAGAGTCCCTGGCCGGCGTCGGTCAGCTGCTGGAAATCAAGCTCAAGGAATTTGGTGTGGAAGTGGCGGTGGACTCGATCCACCCCGGCCCGGTAATTACCCGTTACGAAATCCAGCCGGCCGCCGGCGTGAAGGTCAGCCGCATCGCCAACCTGGCCAAGGACCTGGCGCGTTCGCTGGCCGTGACCAGTGTGCGAGTGGTTGAGGTTATCCCTGGCAAGACCACGGTAGGTATCGAGATACCCAACGAAAACCGCCAGATGGTGCGCTTCTCCGAAGTGCTGGCCACGCCGCAGTACGACGAGCAGAAATCGCCCGTCACGCTGGCGCTGGGCCACGACATTGGCGGCAAGCCGGTGATCACTGACCTGGCCAAGATGCCACACCTGTTGGTGGCCGGTACTACCGGCTCCGGTAAGTCGGTGGGTGTGAACGCGATGATTTTGTCGATCCTGTTCAAGTCCAGCCCGGAAGACGCGCGGCTGATCATGATCGACCCGAAAATGCTTGAACTGTCGATCTACGAAGGCATCCCGCACTTACTGTGCCCGGTGGTCACCGACATGAAGGACGCCGCCAACGCCCTGCGCTGGAGCGTGGCCGAAATGGAGCGGCGCTATAAACTGATGGCGGCCATGGGCGTGCGTAACCTGGCCGGTTTCAACCGCAAGATCAAGGACGCCCAGGAAGCGGGCGAAATCATCCATGACCCGCTGTATCGCCGTGAGAGCATGGACGATGAGCCACCTGCGCTGAAAACCTTGCCGACCATCGTGGTGGTGGTGGACGAATTCGCCGACATGATGATGATCGTCGGCAAGAAGGTCGAAGAGCTGATCGCCCGTATCGCGCAGAAGGCACGGGCGGCCGGTATTCACCTGATCCTCGCGACCCAGCGCCCGTCGGTGGACGTGATCACCGGCCTGATCAAGGCCAACATCCCGACCCGTATGGCGTTCCAGGTGTCGAGCAAGATCGACTCGCGTACCATCATCGACCAGGGCGGTGCCGAACAGCTGCTGGGCCATGGCGACATGCTGTACATGCCGCCGGGCACCAGCCTGCCGATCCGGGTGCACGGCGCATTCGTGTCCGACGACGAAGTGCACCGCACGGTCGAGGCGTGGAAGCTGCGTGGCGCCCCGGACTACAACGACGACATCCTCAACGGCGTCGAAGAAGCCGGTAGCGGCTTTGAAGGCGGCGGCGGCGGTGGCGAGGGTGACGATGCCGAAACCGACGCCCTGTATGATGAAGCGGTGCAATTCGTGCTTGAGAGCCGTCGCGCCTCCATTTCTGCCGTGCAACGCAAGCTGAAGATCGGCTACAACCGTGCCGCGCGCATGATCGAGTCGATGGAGATGGCCGGCGTTGTTACCCCGATGAACAGCAACGGCTCGCGGGAAGTGATAGCCCCGGGCGGCCCGCGCGACTGATGAACACCCTGCCGGGCGCCAACGGTGGCGCCCGGCCTTTTCAACGCTCAATGAGGATTCCCATGCGCGCGATTCGCATGCTGTTGGTTTCTGCCCTTACCCTGGGCTCGGTTACTGCTTATGCCGGTGAGCAAGACGTACAACGCCTGACCCAGTTGCTGGAAAAGTCGCAGACCATCGAGGCCAACTTCTCCCAGCTGACCCTGGGCGCCGATGGCACCAGCCTGCAGGAAACCTCGGGCAAGATGACGGTCAAGCGCCCGGGCCTGTTCTACTGGCACACCGATGCACCGCAGGAGCAGGTGGTGGTGTCGGACGGCAAGAACGTCACCCTGTGGGACCCGGACCTGGAACAGGCCACCATCAAGAAGCTCGACGTGCGCCTGAACCAGACCCCGGCGCTGCTGCTGTCGGGTGATGTGTCGAAGATCAGCCAAAGCTTCGACATCGCCTCGAAGGAGCAGGGTGAAGTGATGGACTTCACCCTCAAGCCAAAGACCAAGGACACCCTGTTCGACTCGCTGCGCGTGTCGTTCCGCAAAGGCCTGATCAATGACATGCAGCTGATCGACAGCGTCGGCCAGCGTACCAACATCCTGTTCAATGGCGTCAAGGCCAACCAGGCGGTGCCGGACAGCAAGTTCAAGTTCGACATCCCCAAAGGCGCGGACGTGATCAAGGAGTAACCAGAGCTCGCCATGGACCTGTTTCGAAGCGAACCTGTCGCCCAGCCCCTGGCCGCCCGTCTGCGCCCGTCCAGCCTGGATGAGTACGTCGGCCAGGAGCACCTGCTGGCGCGCGGTAAACCGCTGCGCGAAGCGCTGGAACAAGGTGCGCTGCACTCGATGATCTTCTGGGGGCCGCCCGGGGTCGGCAAGACCACGCTGGCGCGGTTGCTGGCGCAGTTCTGCGATGCGCACTTCGAAACGGTGTCGGCGGTGCTGGCCGGGGTGAAAGAGATCCGCCAGGCGGTGGAGGTGGCCAAACAGCAGGCTGGCCAGTATGGCCGTCGTACCATCCTGTTCGTTGACGAGGTGCACCGCTTCAACAAGTCGCAGCAGGACGCCTTTTTGCCCTATGTCGAGGACGGCACCCTGCTGTTCATCGGTGCCACCACCGAAAACCCGTCGTTCGAGCTGAACAACGCGCTGCTGTCACGGGCGCGGGTGTATGTGCTCAAGAGCCTGGACGAAGCCGCCCTGCGCAAGCTGGTCAACCGTGCGCTGACGGAAGAGCGTGGCCTGGGCAAGCGCAACCTGCGGGTGGGCGACGACGCCTTCAAGATGCTGATGGCCGCTGCCGACGGCGATGGCCGGCGCATGCTCAACTTCCTCGAGAACGCCTCGGACCTGGCTGAAGACGGTAGCGAAATCGACGTCGAGATGCTACAGAGCCTGCTGGGTGACAGTCGCCGCCGCTTCGACAAGGGCGGCGAGGCGTTTTACGACCAGATATCCGCGCTGCACAAGTCGGTGCGCGGCTCCAACCCCGATGGCGCCCTGTACTGGTTTGCACGCATGCTCGACGGCGGCTGCGATCCGTTGTACATCGCCCGCCGCGTGGTGCGCATGGCCAGCGAGGACATCGGCAACGCCGACCCGCGTGCGCTTAGCCTGTGCCTGGCTGCCTGGGATGTGCAGGAGCGCCTTGGCAGCCCCGAGGGCGAGTTGGCGGTGGCACAGGCCATCACCTACCTGGCCTGTGCACCCAAGAGCAACGCGGTGTACGTGGGGTTCAAGACCGCCCTGCGTGAAGCGGCCGAGCACGGTTCGCTGGAGGTGCCGTTGCACTTGCGCAATGCCCCGACCAAGCTGATGAAGCAGTTGGGCTATGGCGACGAGTACCGCTATGCCCACGATGAACCTGACGCCTACGCCGCCGGTGAGGATTACTTCCCCGACGAACTGGAACCGCGCCAGTACTATCAGCCGGTGCCCCGTGGCCTGGAACTGAAAATTGGCGAGAAGCTGCGCCACCTGGCCGACCTCGACCGCAACAGCCCCCGCCAGCGGAGAAAACCATGATTGCACTCATCGCCGCGGTCAGCGCCGGTGGTATTGCGGGTACCTTGTTGCGCTTCGCTACTACCAACTGGGTGGCGGCCCACTGGCCACGGCACTTCTATGCCGGTACGCTGGCGGTCAACCTGGTTGGCTGCCTGCTGATCGGCTTGCTCTATGGCTTGTTCTTGCACAAGCCGCTGGCGCCGGTCGAATTGCGCGCCGGCCTGATTGTCGGCTTTCTCGGTGGCCTGACGACCTTTTCCTCCTTCTCGCTCGATACCGTGCGCCTGATGGAAAGCGGGCAAGTGCCCCTTGCCTTGGGCTATACCAGTATCAGCGTGGTGGGCGGGCTGCTCGCAACCTGGGCTGGCCTGTCCCTGACCCGATTCTGAACCAACACCTACATATAACGAGAGAACGATATGCTCGATTCCAAACTGTTACGCGGCCAACTTCAGGAAGTGGCGGACCGCCTGGCCTCCCGTGGCTTCAGCCTGGATGTCGCGCGCATCGAATCACTGGAAGAGCGCCGCAAGGCGGTGCAGACCCGCACCGAACAACTGCAGGCTGAGCGTAACGCCCGTTCCAAGTCCATCGGCCAGGCCAAGGCCAAGGGCGAAGACATCGCCCCGCTGATGGCGGACGTCGAGCGCATGGCCAACGAACTGGCTGCCGGCAAGGCTGAGCTGGACGCCATTCAGGCCGAGCTGGATGGCATCCTGCTGACCATCCCCAACCTGCCGGACGCCAGCGTGCCGGTCGGCGCCAGTGAAGACGACAACGTCGAAGTGCGCCGTTGGGGCACGCCGAAGGCATTCGACTTCGAAATCAAGGACCATGTGGCCCTCGGTGAAATCAGCGGCGGCCTGGACTTCGAAGCAGCTGCCAAGCTGTCCGGCGCCCGTTTTGCTGTGCTGCGTGGTCCGGTTGCCCGTCTGCACCGCGCCCTGGCGCAGTTCATGATCAACCTGCACACCGGCGAACATGGCTACGAGGAACACTACACCCCGTACATGGTGCAGGCGCCGGCGCTGCAGGGCACTGGCCAGTTGCCGAAGTTCGAGGAAGACCTGTTCAAGATCACCCGCGAAGGTGAGGCAGACTTCTACCTGATCCCGACTGCCGAAGTGTCGCTGACCAACCTGGTGGCGGGTGAAATCCTCGACGCCAAGCAGCTGCCGCTGAAACTGGTTGCCCACACCCCTTGCTTCCGCAGCGAAGCTGGCGCTTCTGGCCGTGACACCCGCGGCATGATCCGCCAGCACCAGTTCGACAAAGTCGAGATGGTGCAGGTGGTAGAACCGTCCAAGTCGATGGAAGCCCTGGAAGGCCTGACCGCCAACGCCGAGCGCGTGCTGCAGTTGCTTGAGCTGCCATACCGCGTGCTGGCCCTGTGCACTGGCGACATGGGCTTTGGTGCGGTGAAAACCTACGACCTGGAAGTGTGGGTGCCAAGCCAGGACAAGTACCGCGAAATCAGCTCGTGCTCCAACTGTGGTGATTTCCAGGCGCGCCGCATGCAGGCTCGCTGGCGCAACCCGGAAACCGGCAAGCCAGAGCTGGTACACACGCTCAACGGCTCCGGTCTGGCCGTAGGCCGTACCCTGGTTGCTGTGCTGGAAAACTACCAGCAGGCCGACGGTTCGATCCTGGTGCCGGAAGTGCTGAAGCCTTACATGGGCGGCGTCGAGGTCATCCGCTAAATGGATTACCTGCCGCTGTTCCACAAGCTGCAGGGCGGCCGCGTGCTGGTCGTCGGTGGCGGTGAGATCGCCTTGCGCAAGGCACGCCTGCTGGCCGATGCCGGCGGTGTGCTGCGCGTGGTGGCGCCGGACGTCGACGGCCAGTTGGCGGCGTTGGCCCGGGAAGGTGGCGGTGAGGTGCTGGTGCGTGGCTATCAGGCAGCCGACCTGGTCGGTTGCCGGCTGGTGATCGCGGCGACCGACGACCCTGGGCTGAATGCCCAGGTGTCGGCTGATGCGCAGGCCCTCAGCGTGCCGGTCAATGTGGTGGATGCGCCGGCCCTGTGCACGGTGATCTTCCCGGCGATCGTAGACCGCTCGCCGCTGGTTATTGCTGTTTCCAGCGGCGGTGACGCCCCGGTACTGGCACGCCTGATTCGCGCCAAGCTCGAGGCATGGATCCCTTCGGCCTATGGTGAACTGGCCGGGCTGGCGGCACGCTTCCGGCACAAGGTCAAATCCCTTTACCCGGACGTCAACCAGCGTCGTGGCTTCTGGGAAACCGTGTTCCAGGGGCCGATCGCCGAGCGTCAGCTGGCCGGGCAGGGCGCGGAAGCCGAACGTCTGTTGCAGGCGATGGTAGACGGCGCACCGGTGCAGCAGGGCGGTGAGGTGTACTTGGTTGGTGCCGGCCCGGGTGATCCGGACTTGCTGACCTTCCGTGCCTTGCGCCTGATGCAGCAGGCCGACGTGGTGCTGTACGACCGCCTGGTCGCACCCGCCATCATCGATATGTGTCGTCGTGATGCCGAGCGCATCTATGTAGGCAAGCGCCGCGCTGATCATTCAGTGCCGCAGGACCAGATCAACCGCCTGTTGGTCGATCTGGCTCGACAGGGCAAGCGGGTGCTGCGCCTGAAGGGTGGCGACCCGTTCATCTTCGGCCGGGGCGGCGAAGAGATCGAAGAGCTGGCCGAGCATGGCATTCCGTTCCAGGTGGTGCCGGGCATTACCGCGGCCAGCGGCTGCTCGGCGTATGGCGGCATTCCGCTGACTCACCGCGACTATGCCCAGTCGGTGCGCTTCGTCACCGGGCACCTCAAGGACGGCACCAGCAACCTGCCGTGGAATGACCTGGTGGCGCCGGCGCAGACCTTGGTGTTCTACATGGGGTTGGTGGGCTTGCCGACCATCTGTGCCGAGCTGATTCGCCACGGGCGTGCCGCGAGTACCCCGGCGGCGTTGGTGCAGCAGGGGACCACGCGTAATCAGCGAGTGTTCACCGGCACCTTGGCGGACTTGCCAGACCTGGTGGCCCAGCACGAGGTGCATGCGCCGACCCTGGTGATTGTGGGGGAGGTGGTGCAGTTGCGTGACAAGCTGGCCTGGTTCGAAGGTTCGCAGAACAGCTGAAATCGTTGGGGCCGCTTTGCGGCCCATCGCACATGCCCCAGGCATTGCAAGGTCCTTGTGTGTGGGCCTTGTGTCGCGATGGGCTGCAAAGCAGCCCCGGCTTTCTCAAGCCTGCCAAATCCCTTTGCCCACCAACCGCTCTCGATCATGCGGCAAGCCAAAGTCCTGCAAAGGCCCTTTAGGCACAATCCCGTTCGGGTTGATGGTCTTGTGGCTCATGTAATAGTGCTTCTGGATATGCTCCATGTTCACCGTGCCCGCCACCCCAGGCCACTGGTACAGCTCACGCAGCCAGTTTGACAGGTTGTGGTAGTCGCTCAGGCGGCGCAGGTTGCACTTGAAGTGCCCGTGGTACACGGCATCGAAGCGCACCAGTGTAGTGAACAGGCGTACATCAGCCTCGGTCAGGTACTCACCCGCCAGGTAGCGATTGCGGCCTAGCAAGGCTTCCAGGTAATCCAGCTCGTTGAACACATCGTCGAAGGCAGCCTCGTAAGCGTCTTGCGTGGTAGCAAAGCCTGCGCGGTACACACCGTTGTTCACCGCCGGGTAGATGCGCTCGTTCAGTGCTTCGATGGTCGGGCGCAGCGATGCGGGGTAAAGGTCCAGGGTATTGCCGGTCAGCTCGTTGAACGCGCTGTTGAATATGCGGATGATTTCTGCCGACTCATTGTTGACGATGCGCTTCTCTTTCTTGTCCCACAGCACAGGCACCGTCACGCGCCCAGTGTAGTGCGGGTCATCCTGGGTGTAGCGCTGGTGCAGGTACTGCAGGGCGTCGAGGTGGTCCCCGCTGGAGCCTTGCTGCTGATCGAAGGTCCAGCCATGGTCCTGCATCAGCCAGCTGACCACCGACACGTCGATCAACGGCTCCAGGCCTTTCAGCGCGCGAAAGATCAGGGTGCGGTGGGCCCATGGGCAGGCCAGCGACACATACAGGTGGTAGCGGCCGGCCTCGGGGGCGGGCAGCTGATTGCGGCGCTGGGCATTCTCACGCTTGAACGTGCCGTCCTTGCCGTTTTCATACCACTGGTCGTGCCAGCGACCGTCGATCAATAGGCCCATGGTGAGCTCCTGAAACAAAGTTGTTTGTCGTTGGAGCCCAGTCTAGGCCAAATCGTTCGAAGAAATAGCGCAAAGATCGGGGTTCTATTATCGGCTAAATCGATCTATTTCGAGTATCCCAATAGCCTTGCGCTGTTACGAACGCCTGCTCGCGGTGCTGTCCCAAGCCACGCAGGGCCAGCGCCATGGTCGCAATCAGGGCCTTCTCGCCATAACTGTCTTCCACTTCGCCACGCCAGAACGCCAGCAAGTGCTCTGCCTGCAGGCTGGGCGGCTTGACATGGCGGCGTTCGCTCAACGCTGGCCACTCTTCATCCCATGCCTCACCCGCCGTGGTGCCGTAGAGATGGCTGATGACATCGGGATTGACCTCGATTTCGCCGCCATCACCCTTGATCACCACGGCATGGTCGCCCAGCAAGCGGCTGGCTTCGCGGTGCACGGCCTGGTAACCGGGGTGAAAGATGCTCTGCAATCCACAGCGAGCGCCCAGCGGGTTAAGCACTCGAGCCAGCGAGTGGATGGGCGAGCGCAGGCCCAGGGTATTGCGCAGGTCGATCATGCGTTGCAGCTGCGGCGCCCAGTCGTGCAGCGGGAAGAATGCCAGCTGGTGCTGGTCCAGCGCGTTGCCGACGGCGGCCCAGTCGCGGCACAGCGGAATCTGCAGCAGGTCGAGCAGTTGCTCTGTATACATACGCCCGGCAGTGTGTGCGCCACCGCCGTGCATCAGGATGCGCACGCCATTGTTGGCCAGGCACTTGGCGGCCAGCAGGTACCAGGGCAGGTGACGCTTCTTGCCGGCGTACGTGGGCCAGTCCAGGTCAACGGCGATGCACGGCGCCTGCAGGTGGGCGCGCAAGGCCTCGGTGAAGCCAGCCAGCTCTTCAGCGCTTTCTTCCTTGTGCCGCAGCAGCATGAGGAAGGCACCTAGCTGGGTGTCTTCAACCTTGCCTTCCAGCAGCAGGGTCATGGCTGCACGGGCCTCCTCGCGGGTCAGGCCACGCGCGCCGCGCTTGCCTTTGCCGAGAATGCGCACGAATTCGGCGAACGGGTGTTCGGCGGGGGTTTCCAGAGTGAGCGGACGAGGTTCGGTCATATGCAGTTGGTCGGCTTGGGCAGGCCCGCCAGCTTGGCGGCAAGTTTGGCGGGGGTGCCGTTGAACAGGCGGTTAAGGTGCGGGCTGTTGCCCTTTTCAGGGCCCAGCTTGAGGGCCGTGTACTTGATCAGCGGGCGGGTGGCCGGAGACAGCTGGTATTCCTGGTAGAACTGACGGAGCAGTTCGAGGATTTCCCAGTGGTCCGCCGTCAACGGGATACCCTCGCGCTTGGCCAAAGCCTCGGCGGCGTCGTGGGACCAGTCTTGCAGGTCGACCAGGAAGCCATCCTTGTCCAGGGCGATCACCTGATCGCCAACGGTGAGCGTATTCATAGCCAGCTGTTGACCTTATCGTATTGCAGCGACAGTTCGACGAACCCGGCGTAGTCCACGGCCGTTGCCAGGTCGTTGCCGACCGCGCGGGCCTGTACATCCTCGTCCAGGGCGAACAGGCGCTGGGCCAGGCCGGCGGCTTGCAAATGGCCGTGCGGCTCGCTGCCGGTGCGCAGGGCATACACGGCATCACCGCACAGCAGCAGGGCATCTTCGGCACCGAGCAGGCGCAGGCAACTGGCCAGGCGCTCGTCGCCAAACGGGGAATGGGCAATTACATGCAGGGTTTTCATCAGAGCGTTATCACCTGGTCGAAACGGGCTATCAGCGCGGCCAGCGCTGCGTCATCGAGCACTTGCACCGGCAGCGCCAGGGTCTCGGCTGCCAGGCCGCGGCGGGCCAGGCTGTGGTTGCAGGCGAACAGTTCTTCGACACCGAACATCGGCAGCGCCTGCAGGTTGGCGGCCAGGTTCTTCTGTTGCACGGCGGCGGGTTGCTGGTCCGGCGCGAGCTGGAACACACCATCGTCGAGGAACAGCATGCCCAACGGCAGGTCGAACGCGCCGCCGGCCAGGGCGATGTCCAGCGCCTCGCGGGCAGAGGGGCCATTCCACGGTGCCTGACGGCTGATGATCAACAAAGACTTGGCCATATCAGTCGCCTCCGAAGCAGACAAGGCGATCGGCCACTTGCGCGGCCTCGTGCAGCTGGCCCAGCCCCGACAGTTCCCAGGGCTTGGGCAGGTTCACGGCTGGGCGCTGGTAGCGGTTGGCCTCGGCTTCGTCGAGCACGCCACGGCGCAGGGCGGCGGCGATACACACCACGGCGTCCAGCTGATGGGTCTGTATGAACGTGCGCCACTGGCCAGCCACGTCCAGTTCGTCCTGGGGGGCGACGACGTTGGCCGAGGCACTGTGCACCCCGTCCTGATAGAAGAACAGCCGGGCAATCTCATGCCCGCCGGCCAGCACCGCCTCGGCGAAGCGCAGGGCGCGTCGCGAAGAGGGCGCATGGGCCGGGGAGAACACCGCGATAGCGAATTTCATGGCTAACTCATGCAAAGGAATGGTGCCATGATAAAGCAAAAAAGCCCGCGCCCGCTTGTGCAAGCGGGCGCGGGCTTTTCATTCAAACGCCAGGTTCAAGCCTGCTCCTTGCTCTCCGGCAAGAACCAGTTCAGCACCAGCGCACAAATCCCCCCGGTAGCCACACCCGACTCCAGCACATTGCGAATCGCCGCCGGCATATGCGCCAGGAACTCCGGCACCTGCGCCACACCCAACCCAAGCGCCAACGACACGGCGATGATCAGCAGGGCGCGACGGTCGAGGTGCGTGCTGGCGAGAATATTGATACCCGACGCCGCAACCGCCCCGAACATCACCATCGCCGCGCCGCCCAGCACCGGCTCCGGCACTGCCTGAATCACCCCAGCAACACTCGGGAACAGCCCCAGCAACACCAGCATCACGGCAATCCACATACCGATATGACGGCTGGCGATACCGGTCAGCTGAATCACCCCGTTGTTCTGGGCAAAGATCGAGCTAGGGAAGGTGTTGAACAGACCGGCCAGCAGCGAGTTGGCGCCGTTGACCAGCACGCCCCCCTTGATCCGCTGCATCCACACCGGCCCTTCGACCGGCTGGCGCGACACCTTGCTGGTGGCGGTAACGTCACCGATGGCTTCCAGCGAAGTGACCAGGTAAATCACCAGCATCGGAATGAACAGCGCCCACGAGAAGCCCAAGCCAAAGTGCAGCGGTGTCGGCACCTGGAACAGCGCGGCCTCGTGCATGCCGGTAAAGTCCAGGCGGCCCAGGAAACCGGCCAGCGCATAGCCGACCGCCAGGGCGATAACGATGGCGCAGCTGCGCATCCACACCACCGGGATACGGTTGAGAACGACGATGATCGCCAGTACCACGCCCGACATCAGCAAGTTTTCGCCATTGGCAAAGGTGCCATTGGCCATGGCACCAAAGCCACCGCCCATGCTGATCAGGCCGACCTTGATCAGCGTCAGGCCGATCATCAACACCACGATGCCAGTCACCAGCGGGGTGATCAGGCGTTTGACGAAGGGCAGGATGCGCGACACGCCCATCTCGACGAACGAGCCTGCGATTACCACACCAAAAATGGCCGCCATTACGCCCTCAACCGGCGTACCTTGCTTGACCATCAGCGCACCGCCGGCAATCAGCGGGCCGACGAAGTTGAAGCTGGTGCCCTGAACGATCAGCAGCCCCGCGCCAAATGGGCCGAAGCGTTTGCACTGGACGAAGGTGGCGATACCCGAGATCACCAGCGACATCGAAACGATCAAATTGGTATCATGTGCAGATACACCCAACGCCTGGCAGATCAGCAGGCCAGGGGTGACGATCGGCACGATGATCGCCAGCAGGTGCTGCAGGGCTGCCAGCAGGCCGATCAACAGCCGTGGCTTGTCCTCCAGACCAAGCACCAGTTCATTGGCAGGCGCCGCTGCGCCTGGGCTGTGTTCGTGTGAGCTCATTGCTGAAAGCCGCCCCGGAAGAAAAAAGGAGCGCATTCTACGGGGTGATGGCGGATAGCGGTAGAGAAAACGGGATGACGGCACGAGCATCTTGCAGCTCAACCCATTTCCAGCGCCCACAAAAAAGCCCGCCGAAGCGGGCTTCTTGCGGTACAGCAATCAATCAGTCGTCACGACCCATGATGCCAAACAACTGCAGCAGGCTGACAAACAGGTTGTAGATCGACACATACAGGCTGATGGTTGCCATGATGTAGTTACGTTCGCCACCATGAATGATCGCGCTGGTCTGGAACAGGATGCAGACCGACGAGAACAGCACGAAGCCAGCGCTGATTGCCAGTTGCAGGCCGCTGATCTGGAAGAAGAAGCTGGCAACGACAGCACCCAGCAGAACGAAGAAACCTGCAGTGATGAAGCCACTCAGGAAGCTCATGTCCTTGCGGGTGATCAGCACGTAGGCCGACAGACCACCAAACACCAGCGCAGTCATGGCAAACGCGGAGCTCACTACCTCGGCGCCACCGGCCATGCCCAGGTAACGGTTGAGGATCGGGCCGAGGATGAAGCCCATGAAACCGGTGAGCGCGAAGGTGGACACCAGGCCCCAGGCCGAATCACGCAGTTTGTTGGTAAGGAAGAACAGCCCGTAGAAGCCGATCAGCACCACGAACACGTTCGGGTAGCCGACGCGCATCTGCTGGGCAACGAAAGCCATGACACCGCTGAAGGCGAGAGTAAGCGCCAGCAGGCTGTACGTGTTGCGCAGGACCTTGCTGATCTCCTGCTGCTCGACCTGCTGGCCGTGGTGGACGGCGTAATCCTGTTCGCGCATGGCGACACTCCTTGGTAAACCTGTGGTTTCGGACGTTCAGATGCTAGGAGTCTATCAGAGCTCCTGCAACCCGCGACACAGAGAGTTTGACAGCGTGTTTCATTAAGGTATTATGGCGGCCGCAAAACGAGCTGGAAGCGTGGCCGAGTGGTTTAAGGCAACGGTCTTGAAAACCGTCGATGGGCAACTATCCTAGAGTTCGAATCTCTACGCTTCCGCCATATTCAAAGCCCTGATTTTTCAGGGCTTTTTGCGTTTTTGGGGCATAGAAAATCTACCCATGGGAACACCCTTGGGAATGCTCTTGATGTAATGGAATTGGGACGCGTCCTAATAATCTGCTTATTTGGTCGGTTTGGCGAGCGCCCCGACGCGTTGGTAAACCCTCTCGGTAATGTCGCCCTTGTTGTGGCCGAGAAGCAGGCTGGCATGGTCGACGTCCTGAATCTTCCTGATGACGGCGCCCAGGCTGCTCTCCACGTCATTGACCTCAAGCATGGTCCGCAGCTTCTTGTGGGCCTCTTCTGCTTCACGCCGAGGGCCTTGGCGATCTCGCGTTCGCCCTGACGGGCGCAGTCCTGGCGTCGCGATACTTCGCCATGTGTGCAGGGGTAATCCCGTCGTTTGGCGCTTTGTCGAAGTAGTTGCGCAGCTGCCGGAACTCGGCCAAGTTGTCCCTCTGGGTGCGAGGCGCTTTGTCGAGATGATGTCGCGTTCGTACCGGTCGAAGATCGCTCCCTGCGTGATCAGATCCTTGGGTTTCTCTTTCGCCTCCAGTTCTGCCCACTTCAGCCTCGCCAAGCTCAAGTCGGTGCCGAGTGGCAATCCCCGGCATGATAATCAACTGAAGCTGCCCTCGTCGCGGATGCGACTGCTAGCGCAAAGCCAAGAGAAGCTAGGTGGGAAGCCATCATGCCAGGGTGGATTTGCTCCCAGGCCACTTTTGTTCAGGCAAGTCTTTCCAGGTAGCTAGGTGCATCAGGCTCTGGAAGGACTGAGAGCACCTTGAGTCGCTGGAGCGTGCGCTCGCGGGCTTTGGATAGATGATCGCGCAGGCATGAACAGGCAGATTCAACCGTTCCATACAACAATGCTTCGAAGATCAAGCGATGTTCCATCAGCATGGCTTCGTCGTTGCTGGACTGCAGTGCTTCATGCAGTACGCGTCCGACATTCATCGGGATCTGACATTGGCGAATCACTGCTGCCATACGGGTATTACTCACCCCGGCTATGCAGGTGACGTGCAGATCCTGCTCAAGCTGTTCGATGTCTGCTCGCTGAACCAGGCGACCGGCTTCCTGGGCTTTGACGATGCGGCTCAACATTGCTTCAAGATCGCTCCGAGGCATCTGATCGACACCTTGGCGCAGAGCATCGGGCTCCAGGAGCATCCGTAGCTCGTAGTCATGCTTCACGGCCTGGGCTGTTAATGGCCCGGCCAACCAATGTGAGTACGGTTCTTTTTCTACTAGCCCTTTGTCCCGCAGTCGCATCAATGCCTCTCTGACTACGTTCCGGCTTACGTTCAATTCTTCGGCTGCGCTCTGTTCATCGATCCGGTAGTGGCCGAAGACCATGAAACGTATGACCGCCTGGGCGAGGTGGTCGTAAATCCGCTCACCCAGCGGACGGTAATCGATAAGGTCTTCTTGCGGCTCGATTCCCAAGAGCTTGCGAGTCAGGGGGACTCGGAGCGGTGTTTCGGTGGTGCCTTCAGGGTCGATCAGAAAACCCCGCCCATCAAATCGCCGTATCAGTCCTTCCTCATGGAGAAGATTGAGGGCCTGACGAACCGGCACGCGGCTTGTGCCGAAGAGCTCCGCTAACGGCCCCTCTACCAACACGAGTCCAGGAACCGTCTGCCCGCCGAGGATCGCATCGCGCAGCGTATTGCGGATTGTCTCGTAGCGAGAGGCTGGACGGTCTTCCGTTGGCTGTGTGGCAGACATCAAAGGGTTCTCATGAAGCGTGGAGGGTAAGTTTCTCACAAGCGAAGCGAGATGTGATCGAACACCGGTAACACTTCTATGAACGATTTTGGGGCAGGCTGTTACCGAAAAACCCAAAATGGATCATTTATTAAAACATACATTTTCAAGGCCGGCCTGACGTGTGGGGTCCTCTCACCCGTCTCCCTCAAGGCCCAGAGCTTTCAGGAGGTCGTAGAATACTCGCTACGAAAACTTGGCACGTTCGATGCTTTGTGAAATGTATGTATTATTAAAATGTACATTTTATAGGTGTGCCATGCTTGCCGATGCCCATTCCTTAGCTCAGCAATTCGCCGACGGAACGACCGACCCTGTCGCCGCCCTTGAAAATGCGCTTCTAAGGGCGGAGCGGGTGCCCGAAGCATTTATCACCTTATGCGAGGAGCGAGCGCTACGCGAAGCGGCTGCGGCTAAGGCGCGCTGGCAAGCAGGTCAACCCTTGTCACCTTTTGATGGCGTACCAGTAGCGTGGAAAGACCTCTACGACCTGGCCGGCTGTGTAACAACGGCTGGTGCGAAAGTACGTTTGCACGACCAACCGGCATCACGCGATTGCTCACTGGCGACAATGCTCAGCCGGGCGGGCATGGTGAGCATCGGAAAGACCAACCTCAGCGAACTGGCATACTCGGGGCTGGGCCTTAATCCCCATTTCGGAACGCCAGCCAACATTAGCTTTGTCGGCGAAGTACGTGCACCGGGAGGGTCGTCCTCCGGTTCGGCTATAGCCGTTGCGCAGGGGGGCGCGCCTATCGGTATGTCGACTGATACCGCTGGCTCCATTCGAGTGCCAGCAGCTTTCAATGGACTTGTGGGTTACCGCAGCAGTGCAAAGCGTTACTCGTTCGAAGGTGTCACGCCCCTTGCAAGTTCTCTTGATTCGCTTGGGCCGATCACCCATAGCGTTCGTGATGCCATCGTTGTCGATAACCTCCTGTTAGGTGATCAGAATGGCATGCCGCTGGACACCTCAGGCCTTCCCGCTGCAGGGCTAAAGCTGTGCGTAGATATTGATCTGCTTGATGACTCGCGCATTCAGCCTGAAGTACGCGCAAACCTTCTCGCGGCGCTTGATCGATTGGCTGCGGCGGGAGCAGTGGTCGAGCGAAAAAAAGTTAAAGCATTTGAACAAGCGCTGGACGTCATCGAGCAGATCGGATGGCTCGGGAGTGCGGAGGCTTTTGCCTACTACCAAGCGCTTCTCGATAGCACGGATGCTGAGCAGCTAGACCCGCGTGTTCGCAAGCGGCTTGAGGCCGCGCGAGCGTTTCCAGCCAGTAAGCAGGTTCGCTTGTACCAAGCTGCCGACGCACTGAAAGCACAGATTGCGCGTGAGTTAGATGGCGCATTCCTGGTGACCCCGACAGTAGGTCACGTAGCTCCGCTTCTGGCACCGCTTGAAGAAGACGCCAACCTTTTCGTTGCTACTAACCTGGCAACACTGAGGCTGACAATGCCCGGCAGCATGCTGGACATGCCTGGCATTGCGTTGCCAAGTGGAACTGGGGAGGCAGGGCTTCCCACGAGTCTCCTTCTTTCAAGTGTGAGTGGAAATGATAAGGAACTGCTCCGAGCAGGCCTGGCAATCGAGCCTTATGTTCGAGGCGTGAATTAACAGGTCAACCGGAGTGCGGGCAATGTTTGCCTGTGAATAGTTGAATAACAAAGAGGTATTGACCATGAAGAAAGAAATTTTTGTATCAATTGGCGTTGATGTCGATGCGGTAGCCGGTTGGCTCGGTTCCTATGGGGGGGAGGATTCGCCTGACGATATCTCTCGCGGTCTTTTTGCTGGCGAAGTTGGCGCCCCCCGCCTTCTGAAACTCTTTGAAAAATATGACCTGCGCACAACGTGGTTCATCCCTGGCCACTCGGTAGAGACCTTTCCCGAGCAAATGAAAGCTGTGGTTCAGGCAGGCCATGAAATTGGCATTCATGGTTACAGCCATGAGAACCCGATCGCGATGACGCCTGAGCAAGAAGAAATCGTCCTGGACAAATCGATTGAAGTCATCACCCAGCTTTCAGGCAAACGGCCGACCGGCTACGTGGCACCTTGGTGGGAATTCAGCAATGTCACCAATGAGCTGCTTCTGAAGAAGGGTATCAAGTACGACCACAGCTTGATGCACAACGACTTCCACCCTTACTACGTTCGGGTGAAGGACAGCTGGAGCAAGATTGACTACAGCCAACATCCCGATACATGGATGAAACCGTTAGTTCGTGGCGAAGAAACCGATTTGGTTGAGATTCCAGCCAACTGGTACCTTGATGATCTTCCGCCGATGATGTTTATCAAGAAGTCGCCTAATAGCCACGGCTTTGTCAATCCTCGCCACTTGGAAGAAATGTGGCGCGATCAATTTGACTGGGTTTACCGCGAACATGACTACGCAGTGTTCCCAATCACGATTCACCCTGATGTGTCCGGTCGACCTCAAGTACTACTTATGCTTGAGCGCTTTATCGAGCATATGAAGAGTCATGAAGGTGTGAACTTCGTCACGATGGACGAAATCGCTGACGACTTTATCCGGCGTCAACCGCGTAAGGGTTGATTAAATACTTCGGTTCGCACGTTTATAAGCGGATCAACAACAAGAGAAATGCCGATATGACCACTACGCCAGCCACCACCACGACGCCAGTTACCGAGTCTGGTACATGGAAGCCGGTACAACTGGAATCCAAAGATGTCAAATATGCGACTTGGATTGCCTTCTTTGCTTGGGTTTTTGCAGTTTACGACTTCATCTTGTTTGGCACCCTGCTGCCGGTCATGGGCGGGCATTTCACTTGGAGCGAAACTGAACAGGCGGAAATCGCCACGTGGGTAGCGGTTGGCGGTGCTGTCGTTGCGTTCGTCGTCGGCCCTCTCGTAGATAAGATCGGTCGACGTGGCGGGATCATCTTCACAATCGGCGGTACAGCGCTCTGCTCGGCGCTCACCGCTGTGTGTGCCGGTATGGGGAAGGGGCCGTTGATAGCTGTTCGCTCGGTCGCAGGCCTCGGTTATGCCGAGGAAGGGGTCAACGCGACGTACCTTACCGAGGTGTATGCAGCCTCGACCGATCCAAAGCTGATCAAGCGCCGGGGGTTTGTCTACAGCTTGGTGCAAAGTGGTTGGCCGGTAGGGGCTTTGATTGCTGCAGGCCTTACTGCACTGCTGCTGCCCCACATTGGTTGGCAGGGTTGTTTCATTTTTGCTGCGGTGCCTGCGCTGGTTGTGGCGATTCTGGCTCGAAAACTCAAAGAAAGCCCTCAGTTCCAGGTGCATCAGCGGATCAACCAATTGCGCAAGGCGGGAGATGATTCCGCCGCACGCAGCCTGGCTCGTGAATACCACGTTGACTATGACGAGCATGCCAAGGCAGGCGTTGCAGCAGCATTTCGTGGTGCAGCACTGCGGCCTACATTGGTTCTGAGCTTGGCGATTCTCCTCAACTGGTCGGCCATTCAAGTCTTCAGCGTTCTGGGCACGTCAGTCATCGTGAGCGTTCACAAGTTGTCGTTCGAGAACTCGTTGTGGATCCTTGTTCTCTCCAACCTGGTTGGGTTCATCGGTTACCTGGTTCACGGTTGGCTGGGCGATCGGATTGGACGCCGCAACACAGTGGCTCTCGGTTGGATGTGTGGTGGATTGGCATTCTTCGCCATGATTCAAGCGCCAAGTGATCTGATCACGGTTGTTGCCTTGTACAGTTTGGGCCTGTTCTTCCTGACCGGCCCGTATTCCGCGATGTTGTTCTTCATGGGCGAAAGCTTCCCCACCAGTATCCGTGCAACAGGGGGCGCAATTGTCCATGCCATGGGCCCTATCGGCGCCATTGTTGCTGGGCTGGGAATCACCAGCGTGCTGTCCACCGGTGGTGAATGGCACAGTGCTGCCCTTTGGTTTGGAGCGCTGCCTTGCTTCCTTTCGGGCTTGATTATGTTCGCCGCCCGGCACGTCGAACCCCATTCAGTCAAATAATAGGGATTTGTAACTATGTCTCAACCCGTAGCGTTGGTTACCGGGGCTGCCAGTGGCATTGGTCAGGCGGTTGCAATTGCGTACGCGAAGAAAGGTGTGCGCGTGATTGGTGGCTATTTGGCAGGTGACCCACATGACCCCTCTCAGACTCAGCGACTCGTAGAGGAGGCAGGTGGCGAGTGTTTAATGGTGGCGATGGACGTGACCAGCAGCGCCTCGATGGACGCCATCGCCGCAGTGGCAGTCGAACACTTCGGTCGGCTCGACTATGCCGTCGCGAACGCTGGGCTTTTGCGCAAAGCTCCGCTACTTGAGATGTCGGATGAGCAGTGGAATGAAATGCTCAACGTCGACCTTACGGGCGTGATGCGCACTTTCCGAAGCGCGAGCCGTTACATCAATGAAGGCGGAGCCATGGTTGCCATTTCGTCGATTGCTGGTGGTGTATACGGATGGCAAGACCATTCTCATTACGCAGCTGCCAAGGCCGGCCTTCCAGGGCTCTGCCGTTCTCTTGCGGTGGAATTTGCGCCTAAAGGAATTCGCTGCAACACCATCATTCCCGGTTTGATTGAGACGCCTCAATCGCTGGACAGCAAGAATTCGCTAGGGGCTGACGGTCTGGCCAAGGCGGGCAAAGCGATTCCTCTGGGACGGGTAGGGCGAGCAAGTGAAGTGGCTGACCTGGTTTGCTACTTGACCGGTCGTGAGTCGAGCTACATCACGGGACAGAGCATCATCATCGATGGCGGTCTGACCGTACGCTGGCCTGAGTAAAAAATCACAACACCGCAAGGTTTCCTTGCGGCTGCGAGGAGAAATGACAATGAAGCCATTGCAAAACCGACGTGCCGTCATTACCGGTGCAGCTAGCGGTATCGGTGCGGCGATCGCCTATGCGTATGCCGATGCAGGCGCCAAGCTTGTGTTGTGTGATCGAGACGCCGAGCGCTTGGCTGTCGTTGCCAACCACTGTCGTGACCGTGGCGTCTTGGTGATTGAGTGTGTTGCTGATGTCGGTAGCAGGGAAGGGGCTCAAGCTGGCGTAGATGCCTGCGTAGATGCGCTCGGTGGCATCGATGTTCTGGTGAATAATGCCGGTATGCTGACTCAGGCTTCCTGTGTGGATCTCACTCAGGAAATGTGGGATGAGATGCTGCGGGTCGATCTGACCAGCGTATTCGTCGCAAGCCAGCGTGCTCTACCTCATATGCTGGAACAGAAATGGGGCCGCATCATAAACATCGCCTCTCAGCTCGGCATCAAAGGTGGCGCTCAACTGACTCACTATGCTGCCGCGAAAGCAGGCGTAATCGGATTCACCAAGTCCCTGGCTTTGGAGGTGAGCAAGGACAACGTCTTGGTCAATTCTGTTGCTCCTGGGCCGATTGAAACCCCGCTCGTTGAAGGGATCAGTCAGGAGTGGAAGGCTGCGAAGGCCAGAGAGTTGCCATTGGGTCGGTTCGGTAAGGTTGAAGAGGTGGCACCGATCGCGGTGCTGCTTGCCTCTGAGCCTGGCGGAAACTTGTTCGTCGGCCAAACCCTTAACCCGAATGCCGGCGACGTAATGCCTTGAGGTGAGCTATGTGTGGACTTTGTGGCCTGATCGGTGAGGATGTTCACTGGAGCGATCCTATAGACACAAGCCTTCCCGGTCGCCGCGAGCGCTTACGTCGAATTGCCTCAATTAACCAGGTGATAGCCCCCTTCAGGCTCAAAGTCAGTGACGTCCAGGGCGCTTCTTATCTGGTCCAGGGCCCCACGGGAAAGCAAGGTATTGCCTCCGGTTTGGAGCAGCTCTGGCAGACAGCCGAGGAGATTCTGGGGCGCAAGCTTGACCCCCTAGATCCAAGAATTCTCGATCACTTGGAGATGCAGGCATGAGCCTTCAGATCAATGTCCTGACCGGTTTTCTGGGCAGTGGGAAAACTACTTTGTTGCAGCGGGTGCTGACCAATGAAGAGATGGGCGAGACGGCTCTGCTCATCAATGAATTCGGCGAGGTTGGCATCGATAATCTTCTCGTGCAGGAAATCGCGCCCAACACGGTGCTGCTGCCAAGTGGGTGCGTCTGTTGTTCGGTGCGTGGGGATCTGAAACAAGCGCTCATCGATCTGCATGACAAGCGAAATCGTGGGGAGATCCCTGCTTTCCGTCGAGTGCTTTTGGAAACGACTGGCCTTGCGGATCCTGCACCGATTCTTGCGACTTTGCAGCGGGATCCACAACTTCGAGGTCGATACCATGTTGGGCTTATGGTGACCGTTGTCGACGCCCTGCACGCCGCTCTTCAGGAACGAATCCACCCCGAGTGGCTGGGCCAGGTAACAGCTGCTGATCGCCTTTTAGTGAGCAAGGGAGATCTGGTTAGCTCAGAGATTCTTGATCTGCTAGTGGATCACCTGAAAACCCTTAACCCGTCTGCCTCGGTCGCGCTGGCAAGTGCCATTGGGGAAGGCGATGAGCAGATGCTTGGCGAAGGGCTCAGAAGCTTGGAGCCTGATGATGAGGTCGCGGTGTGGCAGCTCTTTGCACCCACGAAGCAACCTCGGCACGGGGGCGCACAAGTTTGCGTGCTTGAGTATGAAACGCCGCTGGATTGGCTTGCCTTCGGGGTTTGGCTATCGATGCTGTTAAGATGCCACGGAGAACGTATTCTTCGGGTCAAAGGTATCTTGAGCGTGATCGACTCTGAGCAACCTATCGTGATTCACGGTGTGCAGCACTGCCTTCATTCACCAGTGCATCTTGCCAGTTGGCCTGATGGGCAGCGGCGATCACGTCTGGTGATTATCGTGCGCGATTTGGACACCAAGCTTCTAAGTAGATCGTTCGAAGCCTTCTTGAACCGTCTGGGGCGTGCTGTATGAGCGGCCCTGTCACGTTGAGAGTACTGGGTACCTCTGTGACCTTGCTCGAGTCTATTCGCTTGCGCGCGGAGCGAGAGCTGGGCATTCGAATTGAGTACCAAGTCCATGACGTTCAAACGGTTCAGCGCATTGCGTTGATGCACCCCGAGAGCTATGACCTTTACGATCAATGGTTCCATAGCATGGATTTTGTCTGGCCCGCAGGCGCAATCCAGCCCATTGATATCAGGCGAGTTGCTTTGTGGGATGAGATCAATGACCTGGCCAAGCGGGGCCGACTTCACGCTGGCGATAAGCTAGCGGGCGGTAGCCTGCCTTGCGACCGTTTGTATGTTCAGCATGATCGTAGCTTGGCCAATCACCCAACTGACTCAATCAGTATGTTGCCGCTCACGCACAATGCGGACAGCTTTGCCTACAGGCCAGACCTGCTTCCCCCTGGGTTTGGTATCGAAAACGAAAGTTGGTCCTGGCTTGTTGATCCTGGCTGGTGCGGTCATGTGGCTTTGCAGAGCGATGCAGCTATCGGGGCGCTGGACGCGGCGCTGGCAGTGCAGGCTAAGGGCCTGGCCAAGTTCGACGTAATTGGCAACCTTCGGCTGGATGAGATCGATGAGCTCGCGGATGTGCTCATCAAGCTCCAACGCCAAGGGCATTTTGCGGCTTTCTGGTCGGATGATCGTGATGCCAGTAAGCTAATGCTTGGCCCAAACGTTCACATTGAGAGTGTCTGGTCTCCAGCGCTGATGCAGCTGCATCGCGAAGGCATTCAGTATCGCCAGGCAGTTCCTAAAGAAGGCTACCGGGGCTGGTTCGGCGGCTTATCGTTGTCTCGGGCTGTTGATGGTGCAGTGAAAGATGTGGCTTACGCCTATCTGAACTGGTGGCTGGCAGGTTGGCCAGGCGCGATGATGGCGCGACAGGGCTTCTACATTTCCAATCCACTGCGAGCTCGAGATCACCTGTCGGCTGCGGAATGGGATTATTGGTACGAAGGCAAGCCAGCCAGCGAGCAGTTGCTTGGGAGTGATGGTGAACCACTCATTGGGCCTGGAGAAATAAGGGAAGGGGGCTCCTACGCCGAGCGAGTGAGCCGAATCAGCGTCTGGAACTCGGTGATGGATGAGCATAACTACCTTGTCCGCAAATGGGCTGCATTTCTTAGAGCGGGCCGCTCGAAGGAGCTGTCATCCACAGCTGGAAGCTTGGGCATTCCTTAGCTCCTGTTTCGTGTAAGACAATTAAAGTGTCGACCTGAGGGATTTCTACGCAGACTGTTCTGATGCAAACACGCTATAAGGGTGACCGACTGGTGATCTGCAGGAGGTGTCATTCCAGTCATCGATCTTCAACGTATCCAAGGTCGGCGCTAATCTTTGTGCTGCACTCCCGCAGCAGCGCCTCAAACTTCTCCGTAGCACCCTCGGGATCCATCACGGCATCCGGGCCTGACAGATTGATTGCAGCCGTCACTTCTCCCCTGTGGTCTTTGATAGCCATCGCAATCGCAGTGGAGTAATCCGAACGATGCAGCACCCATCCTCGCGCTCTGTCACCCTCGATCATATCTTGCAGCTCGAGCTGAGTCCGTGGGGCAGGGGCTGGGTAATCGTCTAAACGGATGTGTTGATAAAGTGCGGCAAGTTCTACCTGGTCAAGGCCGGTGAGTAGCATGCGGCCAATCGCCGTGCAGTGGCACGCGATGCGGGTGCCAACCGGAATGTTTACGGACAGCCGCTGAGCCGCAAACGCTCGGTAGACATACAGGCTTTCCGTATTCTCCCGCACGGCCAAATGGCAGGAGAGAGAAGTGCGATCTCGCAATTGATTCAGGTGAGGCATGGCGACATCGACAATGTCGCGGCTGGCGAGGTAACTGAAGCCATCGCTGATGACTCGGGCTCCGAGCTCGTACTGACTGTTGTGTTTGTTCAAGTAACCCATATCGGTCAACGTGAACACTATCCGGTACAGCGCCGAGGTGCTGACGTTCAATCGCTCGGCGATCTCCTGCATGCTCAGACTACGCGTTCGAGCGTTGAACAGGCCAAGCACCGCGAGCCCTCGGGCCAGGGCAGGTACGCTGTAGTCGGCATCCTTAACGGGGGCGTCGATCATCGTTCGTTGCTCATCCGGGATCTGGGAAGCGATATCATGTGTGCCGGCCACGACCTCAGTGGACATGGTCTGCTTCAGCTCGTAGTCAGCACAGCATGATCTGTATCACTTAATACAGCGCGTCGATCTGTAGGGCTCGTCCATCAAACTCGGCCATCGCATCCATTAGTGCGCCCTTGAAATACTCGAGCGAAGCGCGATCACACAGGATGTGAAAGATCGGGTGCGATTCAGCACTGATGTTGATGACGATCACGTTGATCCTTGCAGCCGATGTTTGTGCAACGGCGCCTTGCGCAAATGCAGCGCTGCGTAGATCAACCCCACACAGTTTGGCCATGACTTCAGCCGCGTGAACGCCGCTCAGCTGCATCCACGCATGGCTGTCTTCGCGAGGCAAAAGGTAGTTGGCCAAATGATCCATCTCCCAGCGAGCTTCTTCATCGGCGATGCGCTCACCTCTGTCTCGCAGGCTGCCCAGGAGCAAATACTCTGTCTGCGACAGACGCGCCACGTGGCTACCGTCCGGTTGGGTAACGGCCTGGTTTGGCTTATCAGGAAGGCTGAAGCCACGGGACTGAAGATATTCGCCACTCTGAGCGCCGCGAAAACCAACCCTTGGAAGCCCCGTCAGATCGACCACCGCACATTGCTGAAGTGGGCCCGGCCCGATTTCATTGAGATTGGACATGTCAGAGCTCCTGGCGCTGGTTATCTGGATCGAAGAAGGGGAGCTTTACGACGGTTGCCTGGACGACCACACCATCTTCAACTCGGATCGGAATCTGCTGCCCCGGAGTGCTCTGATCAAAGGCGGCGTAGGCCAGGCCGATGATCTGATCAAGGCTTTGCGAATACTCACAGGACGTCACATTACCGCTGATGTCCGGCCCCTTGAGAACCAAATGGCCCTCGAGCGGTTGCGGGCTGGTCTTGGGCAGCGTGAAGCCCACCAGCTTGCGTTTCTGTGGCTGCGCTTCAAGGATGTCCACGGAGCGACGACCGACAAAGAACGGCTTGTTACGGCTGACCGCCCACCCCATGTCGATTTCGCCAGGATGGGTCATGCCGTCGGTGTCCTGGCTGATGATCACATGGCCTTTTTCCAGGCGCAGCAGGCGCTGGGTCTCGACACCAAACGGGCGAATGTCGAATTCCTTGCCGGCCTCTATCAGTGCATCCCAAAGCTTCAACGCATAACGTGCAGGTACGTGGATTTCGTAACCCAATTCCCCTACGAAGCCTACGCGCAGGAGACGTGCCTTGATCCCGGCCACGGTGCCCAGGCGAACGCCCAGGTATGGGAATCCTTCAGCGGACAGATCAAGATCCGAGCACACTTTCTCCAGCACCTTGCGTGAGTCGGGCCCGGCTACGTTGACTGCCGAGATCGCGGCAGTGACGTTAGCGATGTCGACGTTCAGGCGCCATTGCGCGTTCCACTTGAGCATCTGCTGATAGATTCGATCCACGCCGCTGGTGGTGGCAGTGACGTAGAAGTGGTTTTCGGCAAAGCGCGCGCAGACGCCATCGTCGATCACCACGCCATGTTCGTTGGTCATCAGCGCGTAGCGTGAGCGACCCACGGGCTGCTTGAGAAATGCGAAGGTGTACATGCGGTTGAGAAGTTCGGCAGCGTCCGGGCCGCGCACGTCCAGACCGCCCAGCGTCGAAACGTCGATGATGCCGACCTTCCGGCGCACGTGCAGCGCCTCGGCCTGCATGCATTTATCCCGCTCGCTCGGTTTGCCGTAGTAGGCAGGGCGCTGCCAGATACCGGCAGGCATCATTTTTGCGCCGGCTTCCAGATGACGGCGGTGCATGGGTGTCTGGCGGTACGGGTCAAACGCTCGACCCGCGACATGGGCCAGCTTCTCCGCCTCAAAGGGAGGGCGCGCTGTGGTTACGCCTGTTTCGCTGACGCTGCGCTGAGTGGACGCGGCCACCAGTCGAGCTGTTGGCAGGGCTGAGTGGCGCCCTTGAGAAGGCCCCATACCCACGGTGGAGTAGCGCTTGACCAGTTGCACATCTCGATAGCCGATCTTCGTGGCGTTAATGATATCGCGCACCTGCAAATCTTCGTCGAAGTCGACAAAGTCCTTGCCTTTGGGGTGCGGGAAAATCGGCCATGGGAAATTGACCTGCGCTTCTGGGCGCAGCGGCAAGGGCTTGACGTTGATGACCAGGCCCAGCGCTGTAATGATTTCGGTGGCTGTGCGAGTGGCATCAGCGAGCACGTTGTCCAGTGCGTGGAAGCCATGGGCGGAACCCGCAACGCTGAGATTCTTCGGCAGGCCGCTAAGGGTGAACTCAGCCAGTTGATCGTCATAAGACAGCTTGCCGCCGGCTTGGCACAGCAACTGATAGACCGGCATGTAGCCGCCGGACATGCAGAGCAAATCGCAATCCAGGTGCAAGCTGCTATTCGCGACCTGGCCGAGGCCGGTGATTTTTCGGATGTCGACGCCGCTGACATGGCGCATGCCTTTTTCATGCAGCGCTTCAAACACCGTGCTGTTCAGATGACAGGGGATTCCGCGCTTTTCCAGCGCGATCAGCAACGCGCGGTCAGCGGGATTGGTACGCATGTCCACCAGCGCTGCAACCTGAACACCTTGCTCGTGCAGATCGAGCGCTGCGTAGTAACCGTCGTCGTTCCCCGTGAGTACCACTGCGCGTTTGCCAGGCTTTACGGCGTAGAGTTTCATCAGGCGTTGGGCTGCGCTGCTAAGCATCACCCCGGGCAAATCGTTGTTGCGGAAAATCACTGGCTGATCAAACGAGCCGCTGGCGATCAGGCATTGGGTGGCGCGCACCTTGTACATGCGTTTACCCTGAATCACCGGCAGATAGTTATCGGTGAACCATGCATTGCACGTAGCTTTCTTCAGCACTTGAATGTTGGCGTGGCCTTCAACAGCGTTGATCAGCTCGCGGCGTAGGCTATCGGCACGATTGTTTTCGACATCGAAACGGGCATAGGTCAGTGAGCCGCCCAGAATGGGTTGTTGCTCAATCAACAACACCTTTGCGCCTGCATTGGCCGCAGTCAGTGCCGCCTGCAGTCCAGCAGGGCCAGCGCCGACAACCGCGAGGTCAGCGAACAGGTAGGCCTTGTCGTAGTACTCGGGCTGGAATTTGAGATCCAAGACGCCGAGTCCGGCCTTTTTGCGAATGATGGGCTCCCATAGTTTCCATGCACCCTTAGGCTTGTAGAAAGAGCGGTAGTAGAAACCGACCGGCATGAATTTGGAGAACTTGCCAAGATAGGCGTCTTTGTCGTTGTCCAGAGAGCCGTTGAAGTTTTGCCCGGTCACCTGCGCACCACTTTCCAGCAGGTGAGTGTCCGCCAGGACGTTGGGCTCGCTCGGCAGCTGTACCAGGGTATTGGCGTCTTGACCTGCCATGGTTAGCGGGCCGCGCGGGCGGTGATACTTGAACGAGCGGGAGAGCAGGAAGCGACCATTGGCGAGCAGGGCACTTGCGATGCTGTCACCTGCAAACCCTTGATACGCTTTGCCATCAAAGCTGAAATGAAGAGGCTGATTGCGGTCGATCAACAAGCCCATGGGAGCGGGTAGGCGGCTCATTGCGCGGTCTCCTTGGCGGTCGTGAATTCAACACGGGTGGTGAACAGCTCTTTGGGATCGAAGGTGCGCAGAATCTCATCGCTGCCAGTGTGGCGTTCGGCCAGGAACCAATAGCTGGAGGGGTTGTGCATCCACCACTCGCAAACCACGCCCAACGTGTCATCGCTGTTGAACACGTAGTCGGCCCATTCGGCATCGGTACACGTCTGCGGATCGGGCATCTGCTTGAACTCACCGCCATAGGTGAACTCACTGATGTTGCGCGGCCCATTGAGTGGGCAATTCATCACTTTCATGTCTTGCTCCTCAGTGGCTGGCCGCTGTCGCGCCCATCTCGTTGACTTGCTGGAAGGTTGAGAAACGCTCGAGGCCGAACGGCTTGATCAATTCAGGTACCTTGCCCCCGCTGGCGACGAGTTCGGCCATGGTCTTGCCGCAAATGGGCGTAGCCTTGAAGCCCCACGTGCCCCAGCCGGCATCCAGGTAATAGTTCTTCACCGGGGACAACCCCATGATCGGGCTGTAATCCGGAGTCATGTCGGTGATCCCGGCCCACTGACGCATCAGCTTGGCATTGGCCAAGAACGGGAACATCTCGATCGCGTGTGCCAGCAGGCTTTCTTTCAGATCCAAAGTTGAGCGGGTGTTGAACAGCGGGTACGGATCCGAGCCACCGCCAAACACCACTTCGCCACGGCTGGTCTGTTGCACGTAGCAGTGCAGGGCAGAGGAGCTCACCAACGGGTCGAGGAACGGCTTGAACGGCTGGGTCACCATGGCTTGCAGAGGGAAGGTCTGGATCGGCGAGCGGATACCTGCTTTCTTCATCAACTGCGAACTCATGCCCGCCACTGCCTGCACCGCGCAGCCGCACTGGATGGTGCCGCGATTGGTTTTCACCGCCTTGATGGTGCCGTTCTCGATCACCAGCTCTTGGACTTCAGTGAGCTGATGGATTTCCACGCCACGCTTAGCCGCCTGTTTGGCGTAACCCCAAGCCACTGCGTCATGCCGGGCAGTTGCGCCGTCTATGTGCCAGAGACCTGCGATCACCGGGAGATGCCCGGGGTCGAGGTTGAGTGTCGGCACGAGCTCACGAATCTGCTGACGGTCAAGCATTTCGGTGCGCCCGCCGAAGTGTTTGTTGACCTCTGCACGCTGACGGAACGAGCGCACGGTGGCGTCGGTGTGGGCGAGCGTCAGTTGGCCACGATGGGAATACATGATGTTGAAGTCGAATTCATTGGACAGCCCTTCAAACATCCGTACTGACTCGGCGTAAAAGCGCACCCCCTCGCTGGTGAGGTAATTGGAGCGGATGACCGCTGTGTTGCGCGCCGTGTTGCCGCCGCCCAGATACCCCTTCTCCAGCACCGCGATATTGGTGATGCCGTGGTACTTGGACAGGTAGTAGGCGGTTGCCAGGCCATGGCCACCGCCGCCGATGATTACCACATCGTAGGAAGGTTTGAGCGCCTTGGGAGCAGGCAAATCCACTTCGACCGGGTATTCAGAGCTGAGCCCGTATTTCAGGAGATTGAAAGGCATGCGGCCTCCGAGGAAACGCGTTGTGCATGGGCCTGCTGAACCGCAGCGGTAACGGTGTTCTTCATCAGAAAGGCAATGGTCATCGGCCCAACACCACCAGGAACTGGTGTGATAGCTGAAACTTGGGGCAGGGCGCTGTTGAAGTCGACATCCCCAACAAGCTTGCTGCGGCCATCCTCTTCAATGCGATTAATGCCGACGTCGATGACCACCGCTCCTGGCTTGAGCCAACTTGCATCGATCATCCGTGGTCGTCCGACGGCGGCAACGACAATGTCTGCCTGCCGGCACAGGGCCTTGGCATCGACGCTGCGCGAATGCACCACAGTGACCGAGCAATGCGCCCGCAGCAGCAGAGCGGCCATGGGTTTGCCGACGATGTTGGATCGCCCGATGACAACGGCGTGCTTGCCGCTCAGGTTGCCGCAAGCCTCTTCAAGCAGTTGCATGCAGCCGCTGGGGGTGCACGGCGTCAGCACATCGCGACCCTGGCTTAAGCCGCCGACATTTTCACTGTGAAACCCATCGACGTCTTTGCCCGGGGCAATGGCCTGTAACGCACGCGCTTCCTCGATGTGCTCAGGCAATGGGAGCTGCAGCAGAATGCCGTTCACGGCGTTGTCTGCATTCAAGTCTGCGATCAGCTGGAGCAGTTCACCCTGCGAGGTTTCCGCACTCAGGCGGTACTCGAGCGATTTGATTCCCGCTTCTTCTGCACGGAGGATCTTGTTGCGCACATAGACCTGGCTGGCAGGATCTTGCCCGACGAGTATTACAGCGAGCGCAGGGAAGACGCCGTCGGCGCTCAGTCGGGCGACCTCGTCTTGAACCTGCTTCAGCACACGGGCTGATGCCGCTTTGCCGTCAATCAGTTTGGAAGTACTCATCGGAAGATCACCGTTCTGTCTTCGTTGAGGAATACCCGATGCTCCAGGTGATATTTGACCGCTTTGGAAAGCGCCACGGTTTCAGTGTCGCGTCCGATGGCGACCAGGTCGTCTGGCAGATAGGCATGATCGACGCGCTGGACTTCCTGCTCGATGATCGGGCCCTCGTCCAGATCGCTGGTGACGTAGTGAGCCGTCGCCCCAATCAGTTTCACGCCGCGCGCATAGGCCTGGTGATAAGGCTTGGCGCCCTTGAACCCGGGCAGGAATGAGTGATGAATATTGATCGCACGGCCCGATATCTGCTTGCAGAGATCATCAGAAAGGATCTGCATGTAGCGGGCGAGGACGACGAGGTCAGTCCCGGTCTCATCCACAACCTTCATCAGCGCTGCTTCCTGCTGAGCTTTGGTCTCCCTGGTCACCGGCAAGTAGATAAAACGAATGCCTTCGCGCTCGGCCATAGGACGTAGATCAAGGTGGTTGGACACGATGGCCGTGATGGTCATGTCCATTTCGCCCTTGTGGTAGCGATAGAGCAGGTCGGTGAGGCAGTGGTCGAATTTGCTGACCATCAGCAGTACGCGCATCGGCTGGCGAGTATCGTAAAGCTCCCACTGCATGCCGAAAGCTTGAGCGACGTCTTCGAAGCCGGCTTTCAGCTGAGCGATGTCGCCTTCGTGGCCATCGTTGAAACGAAACACCGCCCGCATGAAAAATTTGCCGCTCAACTCATCGTCGAACTGCGCCATCTCACCGATGTAGCAAGCGTTGCCTGCGAGGTAGGAGGTCACTGCTGCAACGATGCCGGAAGTCGCAGGACAGCTGATTTTGAGAATGAAATGGTTTTTTTCATGTTGCATGGTCAGTCCTCAGAGGTGCGCGGCGTGATTTCCGGCAGGTGATTCATCGGTGAAATGCAGATTCGCCCGTGAATAAATATTCTCTTAGGGAATTAAATATTCCGGATGGCGAATTTATAGGCGAATTCAGCCGACACGTCTACACGTATGGGAAAGATTTTTTACTGACAGGAAATGTGGGGCGTGGGCGTGGGGAGGAGGAGAAGGCGAGTCCAGGTTCAGCCTGGACTCGTGGCAACCTGAGTGGTCAGGCCTCTGCGGGGGCGTAGTTCATGATCGACAGGAGGCGGATCGGGACGCTTATCAGTTTTTCCGGGCCGTGGGGAATGTCAGCATCGAATGTCAGGCTGTCACCTGCTTCCAGGTGATAGAGCTGGTTCCCGTGGCGGTAGACCATCTCGCCCTCCAGCAAGTGAAGGAACTCAGTGCCTGGGTGGGAGAAGGTCGGAAATTCCTCGCTAGCGTCATCCATGCTCACCATGTACGCCTCGAAGCTTTTCTTGGGCCCACGGGTGTGGTTCAGCAGGTGGTAGGTATGGCCTTTTTCCGTGCCACGGCGAACGACTTCCAGCCCTTCATCGCGTTTGACCAGAATCGCGCTGCTGCCTTGCTGGTCATACTGGCTGAACAGTTTTGACATCGGCATGCCGAGCACATCGCAAAGACGGCTCAGGTTTTCAAGGCTGGTCGACACCTGAGCGTTTTCAATCTTGCTAAGCATGCCCTGACTGATTCCAGCTATGCGCGCCACGTCCGCAAGCTTCAGATCCTGCGCTTGGCGCTGACGTTTTATCTGGATGCCCAGGTACTGCTCAAGCTTGAGCTTGGGTTGGCTTTCGTGTGTGTTCATGGCTTGCACTAATTCCGCACAGTAAATTTATTTTCGCACTGAGAATGTGCAAATGTGGCCGCGCCGGATAGAGTCGCTTGGCGTTATTCATCACGGGAAAAATATTTTCCCATAAACAAAGCAGAAAGGCTCTCCTCGAATCGAGTTTTTCCGCGACAGCAGCGAGTTGGCAAGCTCATTGCATTCCTGATGGGAAATTAAGTTTCCTGTTCGTAATAATCAGATCGGGCGACTAATCGACCTCCCCACCACGAATTGCTACAGCCAGGAGTCATGTCCATGTTGCCACAAGAAACACAGCGCCTGATCGAGACACACGGGATCAAGTATGTCCTGGCCCAGTTCGTAGATATCCATGGTTCGGCCAAGACCAAGTCGGTACCCGTATCGGGTCTGGAGATGGTCGCCGAAGCCGGGGCGGGGTTTGCGGGTTTCGCGATCTGCGGTATGGGCATGGAACCGCATGGCCCCGATTTCATGGCCAAGGGTGACCTGGCTTCACTCACGCCAGTGCCATGGCAGCCAGGTTACGGCCGCGTGGTATGCATTGGTCATGTTGAGAACAAGCCTTGGCCATACGACAGCCGCTACGTCCTGCAGAAGCAGGTGGAGCGATTGAGCGATCGTGGCTGGACGCTGAATACCGGACTGGAGCCAGAATTTAGCCTGTTCAAGCGCGACGGGCAGGGCAAGCTGCAGATGGTCGACGCCAGTGATGATCTCGATAAGCCGTGCTACGACTACAAAGGCCTGTCCCGCTCGCGTGAGTTTCTTGAGCGGCTGACCGAAGCCTTGCAGCCAGTGGGTTTCGACATTTACCAGATCGATCACGAAGACGCCAACGGCCAGTTCGAGATCAATTACACCTACAGCAATGCCATGGAATCAGCTGATCGGTTCACCTTTTTCCGCATGGCTGCCGGTGAGATTGCCAACGACATGGGCATCATTTGCTCATTCATGCCAAAGCCTGATCCCAAGCGGGCGGGCAACGGCATGCACTTTCACCTGTCGATCAGCAGCGCGACCAACAAAAACTTGTTCCACGATGCGAGCGATCCGAGCGGCATGGGCCTGTCGAAAATGGCCTACCACTTCGCCGCAGGCCTTCTGGCACATGGCCCAGCCTTGTGCGCCTTCGCAGCGCCGACGGTCAACTCCTACAAGCGCCTTGTTGTGGGCAATTCCTTGTCCGGGGCGACCTGGGCACCAGCCTTTATCGCTTTTGGCGCCAATAACCGCTCGGCCATGGTTCGTGTTCCGTATGGCCGCCTGGAGTTCCGCCTGCCGGATGCTGGCTGCAACCCCTACCTGGTCAGCGCAGCAATCATCGCGGCGGGACTGGACGGCATCGACCGCAAGCTGGAAATCGACCAGGTGTGCAACGAGAACCTCTACAAGTTGAGTCTTGAAGAAATCGCCGCGCGCGGCATCAAGACCTTACCTCAGTCGCTCAAGGAAGCCTGTGATGCCCTTGAGGCTGACCCACTGTTCGCCGAGGTACTTGGCAGCGAAATCGTGGGTGAGTTCATCAAGCTCAAGCGCATGGAGTGGGTGGAGTACAGCCGTCACGTCTCGGACTGGGAAGTGAAGCGCTACACCGAGTTCTTCTGATCTAGCCAGTTTAAACAACCCTTTCTGACACCCTGCCAATGGGTAGGGGGTCTTCTGCCCAGGAGTTAACGATATGTGTGGAATTGTGGGGCTATACCTGAAAAATCCGGCGCTGGAGCCCCAGCTCGGCAAACTCTTTGAACCCATGCTGGAAGCCATGACTGATCGCGGCCCCGACAGCGCAGGCTTCGCCATTTACGGCGATGAAGTTGCTGATGGCTGGGTGAAGTTGACCTTGCAAGCAGCAACCGATGACTACGACTTCAAAGCGCTGGTAGGCGCACTGGAAGGCAAGCTCGCGGCGTCTTTGGACTGGTTCCAAAATGCGAGCGCCATCGTGTTGAAGATCAAGGCTGAGGAAGCTGCCGTACGTTCCGCTTTGGCCGAGCTGGCCCCGGACGTGCGCATCATGAGCGCCGGCAAAAGCATCGAGATCCTCAAGGGCATGGGCTTGCCTAAAGAGATCTCCGAGCGCTTCGGTTTGGGTTCGATGAAAGGCAGCCACATCATCGGCCATACCCGCATGGCGACTGAAAGCGCCGTAACCATGGAAGGCAGCCACCCATTCTCCACCGGTGCTGATCTGTGCCTGGTTCACAACGGCTCGCTGTCCAACCATTTCCGCCTGCGTCAGGAACTGCGCCGCGAAGGTATCAAGTTCGACACTGAGAATGACACCGAAGTCGCGGCCGGTTACCTGGCCTGGCGTCTGCAGCAAGGCGACAGTCTGAAGACCGCCTTGGACAGTTCGCTCGATGCACTGGACGGCTTTTTCACCTTCGCAATCGGCACCCGCAATGGATTCGCCGTGATCCGAGATCCGATTGCGTGTAAGCCGGCAATTCTTGCCGAAACCGACGACTACGTTGCAATGGCTTCGGAGTATCAGGCGCTGTCGAGCCTGCCGGGCATCGAGAAAGCCAAGGTCTGGGAACCTGTTCCGGCCACCATGTACATCTGGGAACGCGAGTCGGCTTAAGGAGCACGCACATGAAAACCATTGATCTTGGCAACACCACCGTGCGTGACCTTAACCAGGCGCTGCACGATCAAGCAAAGACGCTTGAGGAAAGAGAATGGGTCGTCACGCACCCTGACGGCGCGCACAACATCGCGGTCGGCGTAAACGAAGCGGTGTCCGTGGATATCCAGGGGCATGCCGGCTACTACTGCGCAGGTATGAACCAGAAGGCTTCCATCACTGTGCACGGGAACGTCGGCGTTGGTTGCGCCGAGAACATGATGTCTGGCTACGTCCGAGTAAAGGGCAGCGCTTCGCAAGCAGCGGGCGCTACGGCGCATGGCGGTCTGCTGGTGATCGAAGGCGACGCCGGCGCCCGTTGCGGGATCTCGATGAAAGGGATCGATATCGTGGTCGGCGGCAGCATCGGCCACATGAGCTGCTTCATGGGGCAGGCGGGACGCCTTGTGGTGTGCGGGGACGCCGGCGATGCGCTGGGTGACTCCCTGTACGAGACGAAGATCTTCGTCAAAGGAAAGGTCGAGTCGCTGGGTTCTGACTGCATCGAAAAAGAGATGCGCCCGGAGCACATTGAAGAGTTGCAAGCGCTTCTGAACAAAGCCGGCTTCAACGAGAAAGCCAGTGACTTCAAGCGCTACGGCTCGGCTCGCCAGCTGTACAACTTCAAAGTCGACAACGCCTCCGCGTACTGATTCAGGAGCAAGAAAATGAGCGAGAAAACCCCTCCAGTCCTGCGCGAGTCGGCCACCTTTGATCGTCTGACTATCCAGGAAATCCAGCGTGCCGCCGAGACCGGCATCTATGACATTCGCGGCGGTGGTACCAAGCGCAAGCTGCCGCACTTCGACGACCTGCTGCTGCTCGGTGCGAGCGTCTCGCGCTACCCGCTGGAAGGCTACCGTGAGAAATGCGGAACGGATGTAATCCTCGGTAACCGGTTCGCCAAGAAGCCGATCCACCTGAAAATTCCGGTGACAATCGCCGGCATGAGCTTCGGTGCATTGTCGGCCAATGCGAAAGAAGCCCTGGGTCGCGGTGCCACTATTGCAGGCACCAGTACCACCACGGGCGACGGTGGCATGACGCCGGAGGAACGCGGCCAATCCCAGCACCTGGTTTATCAGTATCTGCCTTCGCGTTATGGCATGAATCCTGATGACCTGCGCAAGGCCGATGCCATCGAAATCGTCTTGGGGCAGGGCGCCAAGCCCGGTGGCGGCGGTATGCTGTTGGGCATGAAGGTGACCGAGCGTGTTGCCGGTATGCGTACCTTGCCCATCGGCGTTGACCAGCGCTCGGCATGCCGTCATCCGGACTGGACTGGGCCTGACGACTTGGCGATCAAGATTGCCGAGATCCGTGAGATCACAGATTGGGAAAAACCGATTTACGTGAAAATCGGGGCCAGCCGTCCTTACTACGACGTCAAGCTGGCAGTGAAGGCCGGCGCCGATGTGATCGTGCTTGATGGCATGCAAGGCGGTACCGCTGCCACTCAGGAAGTGTTCATCGAGCACGTCGGTATCCCGATCTTGCCAGCCATTCCCCAGGCGGTTCAGGCGTTGCAGGAGATGGGCATGCACCGCAAGGTGCAGCTGATTGTTTCCGGCGGCATCCGTAACGGTGCAGACGTTGCCAAGGCGATGGCGCTGGGTGCCGATGCCGTGGCCATCGGTACGGCCGCATTGATTGCTCTGGGTGACAACCATCCACGCCTGGACGATGAGCTCAAGAAGATCGGCTCTGCGGCTGGCTTCTACGATGACTGGCAGAACGGTCGTGACCCGGCAGGTATCACCACGCAGGATCCGGAGCTGTCAAAACGTCTTGATCCGATCGAAGGCGGGCGCAGGTTGGCCAACTATTTGCGTGTTTTGGTGCTGGAGGCGCAAACCATGGCTCGAGCCTGCGGCAAATCCCACCTGCACAACCTCGACCCTGAGGATCTGGTGGCCTTGACCGTAGAATCCGCCGCTATGGCTCGCGTGCCATTGGCAGGGACTTCGTGGATTCCAGGCAGCCAGTACTGAGCATTACCTGATGCAGGAGCGCGTGTGCCCGTGGCGGCGATCTGTCTGCAACTGAATTGTTGTCTGACACGCCGCCGCCAAGGGCAAGTGCGCTCTTGCGTTCAGGCCATTCTTGATTTGACCCATCCAAGAGGCCTCAACGGCCCAGCGCTTCACCGCCTCGCTTTCTGCCAGACACTTTTCCATTCATCGCAGGAGCTTCCACAATGGTTAATCGTCTACCCGGCAAATCACTTCTTGCGTTGTTCGCGCTCAGTGCATGTATACCGCTGGCACAGGCGGCTGATGCCCCAACATTGAACACCGGCAGCACCGCCTGGATGGTAACGGCGGCGGTTCTGGTGCTGTTCATGTGTCTGCCAGGCCTTGCGCTGTTTTACGGCGGTCTCGTGCGAGCCAAGAACATGCTGTCACTGTTCACCCAATGTTTTGGTATCGCCGGACTGGTGGGGGTGCTGTGGGTGGTTTATGGCTACAGCATGGTGGTCGATACCACCAACATGGTTGAGGGCGAGGTTAGCTTCAATAGCTTTGTCGGCGGCCTGAACCGCGCATTTTTGGCAGGCATGACGTCTGAAAGCCTGGTTGGCGACATTCCGGAAGGGGTGTTTGTTACCTTCCAAATGACCTTTGCCATCATCACTCCGGCGCTCATTGCCGGGGCTTTTGCCGAACGTATGAAGTTCTCGTCGGCGCTGCTGTTCATGGCCATCTGGTTCACCCTTGTCTACGCGCCAGTGGCCCACATGGTATGGGGTGGAGCAGGGGCATTGATGCACAACTGGGGCGTGCTGGATTTCGCTGGTGGTACTGCAGTTCACATCAACGCCGGTGTAGCTGCGCTTGCCGCCTGTTTGCTGCTTGGCAAGCGTAAGGGTTACGAAAACGCTCCAATGCCTGCACATAACCTGAGCCTCACGATGGTCGGCGCGGCGATGCTCTGGGTCGGCTGGTTTGGATTCAACATCGGCTCTGGCGGCGGCCTCAGTGGCCTTTCAGGCATCGTGATGCTCAACACTCAGCTCGGTGCGTGTGCCGGTATTCTGGGCTGGATGTTCACCGAGTGGCTCAGGGTAGGTAAGCCGAGTGCGTTGGGGCTAGCCAGTGGCGCCTTGGCCGGCCTGGTCGGGATTACCCCAGCCTGTGCGTATGTAGGGGTTGGCGGCGCGCTGGCCATCGGCCTGCTTTGTGGCGTGTTCTGTTATCTCAGCGTGACGGTGCTCAAGACGCGCCTGGGCTATGACGACAGCCTGGATGTATTCGGCTTGCATGGTATCGGCGGAATGATTGGCGCCGTGTTGACGGGCGTTTTCTGCGTGCCGTCGTTGGGCGGGTTGGTCGAGAACGTCACCATGGCTGACCAGGTGATCGCGCAGGTCAAAGGGGTGGCATTCACAACGGCCTACTGCTTCATTGCGAGCTGGATCATTCTCAGAGTGTTAAAGGCCGTCGTCGGGTTGCGGGCACATGACGCTGTTGAGGAAATGGGGCTTGACCTCGGTGAGCATAACGAGCGGGCTTACAACCACTAAGTGAGGGGAGCGCCCCGGTAGTTTGCGTCCAGGAGAGTCGACAACTGGGGCCCTGGCATGGGGCGTAGGACGTGTACGATGCCTTGCACCTGATCAACAGCCTGCTGAGCGGCAAGCAGCATAAGGATCATGCCGGGAGGTGGCGGCAATTACTGGCCGCCACCCAGGTGATTCCATTCGCTGTACGCCGACGTCAGACCTTGGGGAAGCCGAGGCAGATCATGTCTGATCTCACTCAGCGCATTGGGGCTTCGAATCCATTCCGTCAGCCATGCGATCAGCATCGGTCGGGTAGCGTTGCAGGGTGCGACTTGCTGTTCAAGCTCGTCGGCTATTGGTTCCAAAAGCGCCAAATACGCGTCCAAATCGGCAATTTGATTGACCAAGGTATTCTTCCTCTCTCAGATCCGGATGAGGGCTGGCTCTGATGCCCTCAATGCTCAAATTTCAGCAAGTGTGTGCCTTTTTTCTCTGCCTCAGGGCATGGCCCTGGTAAGCCAACGTCACGCTCCAGTTTCTCAATTCCGAGCGAAGTTCGTCGATGAGCGCAGTTGAGTATTTCCAGGGCTAAAAGCCATTTGAAAATCGGAACAGCCGCGTCGGGAGTGGCGATCCGCTTGCCCAACTGCAAGGGATCGCCAGTCCGGAGTGTAGCTAGGTGGGCGAACCTGCTTTGGTAGCAGACGCTGCGCTACGCAGGCTCCACACCCCCCAGGTCAACCCCAGCACGGCCGCGATCAACGACGCGGATAGCACACCGAGTTTCGCTGCCCCGAGTGAGCCAGGGTCGACGAACGCGAGGTTGGCGATGAAGATCGACATGGTGAAACCGATGCCGGCCAGCAGCCCGACCAGGACAATGCTACGCCAGTTGACCTCGGCGGGAAGCACGCACCAGCCCAGGCGGACCATCAGCCAGCTGACGCTGACGATGCCCAACGGCTTTCCTGCTACCAGGGCGACAGCGACGGCGATCATGACCCACTGGGGGCCTTCAACGGACAGGTCGACACCCGAAAGGCTGACCCCGGCGTTGGCCAAGGCAAACACCGGCATGATGCCGAAGGCTACCCAGGGGTGCAGGGTGCCTTGCATGCGCACTACCGGCGGCAGCAGTTCGCGCTGGGCCAGGCGCAGTCGTTTCAACGGGTCCATGAGGTCGCTGGCATCTTGCTCAGGCGCCTTGGCGCGCCCCAGCAATTCGCCGGTGAAGCGGGTAATGGCATCCAGTGGGCGCTCACGCATCGGCATTGCGGTGACAGGTGTCATCAGGCCCAGCACGACGCCTGCGAGGGTCGGGTGGGCGCCGGTCAACAAGATGCCCAGCCAGACGATCGCACCGGGAAGGACGTAGGCGTAGGCTGAACCCACACCGATCTTTTGAAGCCCGATCACCATTAGCAGGCCGATCAGTGCAACGCCGAAACCGGTGTAATCAAGGCCGCCTGAGTAGAAGAACGCGATGATCAGGACTGCGATGATGTCATCGATGATTGCCAGGGCGAGGAGGAACACACGTACGTTGGACGGGATCGACTTGCCGAGCAGGGCCAATACGCCCACCGCAAAGGCGATATCCGTCGCCGTTGGCACGGCCCAGCCTTGCTGGTCTGCCGACGCGTGACCAAAACTCAGGTAGAGGAGTGCGGGTACCGCTACGCCGCCGACAGCGGCTGCCATGGGGAGTGTGGCTTGGCGCAGGCTGGACAGTGCACCCTCGTGGATTTCGCGGCGGATCTCCATGCCCACGACCAGGAAAAAGATGGTCATCAAGCCATCATTGATCCAGAAATGCAGAGACTGCGAATAGACATGCGAGCCTACGCCGAACGTCAACGGCGTATGCCAAAGGGCTTCATAACTGTCGGCAGCCGGGGAATTCGCCCAAATCAATGCAGCGACTGCGGCAATCAACAGAACGATGCCGCTGACCGCTTCAATGTGCAAAAAGCGTTCAAGGTTGGCGAAGGCACGCTCAGCCAGTTTCTGGGCGCGAGGTAATTCTACTTTATGCATAGGCACAGGTACTCCCGCATGGCGGCCCGACCTGCGCTGTTCTTTAACCTGCCCCACTGCACCGTGCAGCTGGCACCCGTCCGGTAGTCTACCGAATAACCACTCTCAGATGAACAACAAGCGCCAAACCATTCACTCCCATGGGGCGTCGGTCTGGGATTTTTCCCTGCGGACGTTACGGTTTATGGTGATTTCCGAGCACGCGGGGCTTGGCGAACGGCAATTTATCCAACTGATCACCGCCACCTGCACATTGTGAAGACAGTGCGCTCGCCTTGTTTGCTTTCCTGGAGCATTTTCCGTTCTTCAGCATCATTGTCGTTGGGCGCGGTACTTAGGGTGGTCGTGTTCTGTCTCAAGGTGCTGTGCACGCTGCGACTTTGGGGTTCGGTAATGCCTTCGCCCAGCGTTCGACACCGTGCTGCCACGCGAGGGTAAAATCGAGCAGTGGCAGGCTGGCCCAGGCTACACCGCCTAGCCCACCGCAAAGGCGGGGCATGCGGGGAGTCCAGAGGTCTTCTGGCTGATTGGTTGTATGACCTCAGGCCTAGAATCGCCAGAAGGCCGGCGAGACAAGTACCAGTACGGTGAGGATCTCGAGCCGTCCAAGCAGCATGCCAACCGTCAGCAACCATTTCGCTGCGTCCGGTAACGAGGCGAAATTACCTACAGGCCCGATAATCGTCCCCAGGCCTGGGCCGACGTTGCACACCGCGGTGGCCGCCCCGCTCAATGCCGTCATCCAGTCGAGCCCTATCAGAGAGAGGCCAAGGGCGATGACTGCGATGGTGACGGAGAAGAAGAAGGAGAACGTCAGCAGTGACCGTACGATCTCTTCATCGATGGGGTGCCCATTGTATTTCTTCGAGATCGTTGCCCGTGGATGGATCAACTGCTTCAGGCTGCTGACAAGCAAGGCAGCGGCCACCTGGAAACGGAATATTTTCAAACCGCCGGCGGTGGAGCCCGAGCACCCGCCGACGAACGTCAGGTAAAAGAACAGCATGATGGCGAAGCTGCCCCAGAGCGTGTAATCACCCAAGGCAACGCCTGTGGTGGTCACCACCGAGGTCACATTGACCGCAACGATACGAAACGCATCCCACCAAGCCAGGTCGCTGTGCAGGCAGAGCCAGGTTCCGACGGTGAGCCAGACGAAGACGAGAAAACCAATGAAACCGCGAACTTGATGGTCCGTGAGCAGGATGCGTCGATGGCCACGCAGCGTGGCGACATAGAGTGTGAAGGGCAGGCTGCCGAGTATCATGATGACCACAGCTACCCAATGCACCGCAGGCTGTGGCCAATGAGCCAGCGAGGCATCCGAGGTCGAGTAACCACCGGTTGAAATCAGCGACATCGAATGATTGATGGCTTCGAACGGGGTCATGCCGGCAGCCCACAACGCCCCTGTTCCCAATGCTGTCAGGGCCAGGTAGACCAGCAGTATCATCTTGGCAGCCACATGCGAGCGTGGCGTCACTTTGTCAGACCAATCCGAAGACTCGGTCTGGAACAGGCGCATGCCGCCCACGCGCAGCAGTGGCAGGATCGCCACGGCCATGCCGATAAATCCAATGCCTCCCAGCCAGTGCAGCAGGGAACGCCATATCAGTAGCCCCGGTGATGCACTGTCCAGGCCTGTCAGCACGGTCGAGCCGGTGGTGGTAATTCCCGACATGGTTTCGAAGAACGCGTCCGTGTAACTGATGTCGCGAATTAACACCATCGGCAGCGCCGCAAATGCACACACGATGACCCAGCTTGCCGTCGTGAGGAAATACATGTCCCTGGTCCGCAGTTGCGGTATGTCGGGGACGCCCCGGGCTACCATGACCAGGCCGACGCACAGAACGATCAGGCTCGACCAGACGAATGCGCCGAGGTCGTCGCTGCGGTCGTACCACAGCAACGTCAGCATCGGAATCACCATGCTGACGGCCAATGTGATCAGGAATACGCCAATAATGAAGGCAATGAAACGCAATGCAGGCAGCGGCATTGAGGGAGCTCGTTGGGACAGTGCCGGCAGTATTGCTTGCTTTACGGTAATGTCGAGTAAAAAAGGCGTAAAGTCCTGGCCGGCAATTTTTTACGCCGCTATCTGGCTCCCGCTCGATAGCTCATTGGGTTGACCTCTCCGAGAGTTCTATCGGCTCCGAAGCGGCTGTAAAGGCGGTCTCGAGCACCGCGTGCTCCCTGCTCGCGGCGCTTGTGCGGCACTATCGATAGTGCCGCAGAGGCATGGAAAGCCCTAAGTCTTCCTGGATCACTTGATCAGCGGCACGCCACTGAGTTTCTGCAGTTCGTCAAAGTCGATGTCCGCGCAGATTTCGACCACTTTCAGCCCTTCCGGTGTCACTTCCAGCACGGCCAGGTCGGTGTAGATGCGGCTGACGCAAGCGATACCGGTCAGCGGGTAGGTGCACTCGGGCACCAGCTTGCTTTCGCCGGTCTTGGTCAGGTGGTCCATCATCACGAACACCTGGCGGGCGCCGGTGGCCAGGTCCATTGCGCCGCCTACGGCCGGGATCGAACCTTCGGCACCCGTGTGCCAGTTGGCCAGGTCGCCCTTGACCGACACCTGGAAGGCACCCAGTACGGCGATGTCCAGGTGGCCGCCACGCATCATCGAGAACGAATCGGCATGGTGGAAGAAGGCACCACCGGTCAGCAGGGTGACGTGCTGCTTGCCGGCGTTGATCAGGTCATCGTCTTCCTCGCCCGGCGCTGGGCTTGGGCCCATGCCCAGCAGGCCGTTCTCGCTGTGCAGGAACACTTCCTTGTCGCCCAGGTAGTTGGCCACCAGGGTCGGTGCGCCGATGCCCAGGTTTACATACGCGCCTTCCTGGATGTCTGCGGCCACGCGTTGGGCCATCTCGGTGCGGGAGAGCTTTTTGGTGATGGTCATGGCAGGCCTCAGACAGCTTTGGCAATCGAAGAAGCGGCAGCACCGGTGACGGCGACCACGCGCTGGACGAAGATACCCGGGGTGATGATGTGTTCCGGGTCCAGTTCACCGAGTTCGACGACTTGGTCGACCTGGGCGATGGCGGTCTTGGCAGCCATTGCCATGATCGGGCCGAAGTTGCGGGCGGCCTTGCGGTAGGTCAGGTTGCCCCAACGGTCACCCTTGTGTGCCTTGATCAGTGCGAAGTCGGCGTGCAGCGGCATTTCCAGCACGTACATGCGGCCGTCGATCTCACGGGTTTCCTTGCCCTCGGCCAGCAGGGTGCCGTAGCCGGTTGGTGAGAAGAACGCACCAATGCCGGAGCCTGCGGCGCGGATACGCTCGGCCAGGTTGCCCTGCGGGACCACTTCCAGTTCGATCTTGCCGGCGCGGTACAGTTCGTCGAACACGTAGGAGTCGGACTGGCGCGGGAACGAGCAGATGACCTTGCGCACGCTGCCTGCCATGAGCAGGGCGGCCAGGCCGATCTCGCCGTTGCCGGCGTTGTTGCTGATGATGGTCAGGTCGCGGGCACCGGTGGCAATGAGGCCATCGATCAGCTCGGACGGCATACCAGCCGTGCCGAAGCCACCGACCATGATGGTCGAACCGTCGGTGATCCCTTCCACCGCGCTGGCGATGGACTCGTACGTTTTATTGATCAAGGCGAGCTCCTGGTTGTTCCTGGAGTTGTGGTTGTCGGGCTGGCCGGAGCGCGTGAAGCGATGGGGCCTGTCAGCACTTGAAATGGCTTGCTGACTTTCGCTATAGCGTGCCGCAAGATAGGGCAACAGTAGAGAGGGTTTGGCTGAATTTGTGCGATTATCGAACTGTTGTGCGATCTGCGAGCAGTTCTGGCGGCTATTTGCCTCATTTCAGTTGAATGCTTAAACCGCTCATTTTTGCCCGTGGCTGGTGCGTTCCGGGGTTGCCTGCCGGCATCTTGCACTGATGAAGTGCATCCACTCCGCTGGATCGCCGATTAATCACGCCTCCCGCCGTTGGCGTGCGACTTGCTATCAGATTGCCATTCGATGTCGCGTATGGTGAAGATAATGTCGCTTTCCAGTGGTTCGATGCAGTTATCGTCGAGTGAAAAGGGTTGGCTGCCGTGGTTTGGCAAAACCGGCAAATTCAGCATGGGTTGGGCGTGCCGCCTTAACCGGGCCAGTTACCCGCAGGTCGAGCAAACGTTCGAAGCCATCGCCCAGACCCGCGTGCAGTTGCTGCATGAGTGGGTGCGCGAGCAGTGGGAACACTTGGCCGACCTGGCCGAGCAGGTGACGCCCGGGCTCGCTCAAGTCGATAGCGCGATGTTGCGCAACACCCTGGCCCAGGCTGAGGACTTTTCCGAACTGTTTGTCGTCGATGCCCACGGCATCGTCATCGCTTCGACCTGGCCACAGCGTGGCACGCCACGCATCGAGCACTTGGCAGCCCTGGCGCAAGGGCTGAAAGCACCGTTTCTGCACGGGCCCTACAGCGACCCGCTGACCTTGCAGGTCGGCCCGTCTTCCTCGCGCTTCCACGATGAAGTCACGTTGATGTTCTACCAGCCCCTCATGCACGAGGGCAAAGTGCTAGGTTGTTTGTGTGGGCGGGTGCCCAACGATGTGCTGGGTGACCTGATCCAGCGCGAGGCAGGGCACATTTACCCCGAGTCGGGCGACAACTACCTGTTCATGGCGCAATCGCGCTTCGACCCTGGCATACAGCCCGGTACCGCGTTGTCCCGCTCGCGCTTCGAGGACGCCACCTTCACCCATGGCGAAAACCTCAAGAACGGTGTGCACACCCCCTGGACCACCGTGCAGGTCCAGCGTCATACCGAGCTGGAGCTTCGTTTCACCGACCCTTCCACGCGGGAACTGCACCCTGGCGTGAGGGAGACGATCAGGCGGGGTGCCAACCTGTTCGTGACCTACCCCGGCTATTCCGACTACCGTCATGTGCCAGTGGTGGGCAAGGGCGTGACCTTCCAGTTGCCGGGCTCACCCGACCGCTGGGGCATGATGTGCGAGGCGGACCTGGAGGAGGTCTACCGCCGGCGTTCGCTGAGCTACGGGTTGATGAAACCCTATGTGGCGATCATGGCGGGGCTGTTCGGCTGTAATTACCTGGTGCAGCACTATGCAGGCCTGCCGCAAGGACTGACTGACGCGATCGAGGCCCTGAGCATGCTGGGCGCCACCTTGTTGTTCGGCGTGCTCGGGCCCAAGCGCCTGGCCGCCAGGTTGAATGGCATGAGCAGTGTGCTGTGCACCATCGCCGAGGGTGAAGGCAACCTGCGCCAGCGCCTGGATACCAGTACCTTGGCCAATGATGAGAGCGGCGACATGGCGCGCTGGATCAACAGCTTCATCGACCGCCTGGACGCGGTGGTCGGGCAGGTGGTCAAGGCCAGTCGCACGGTTGGCAGCACCAACCAGATGATGCTCGGGCGCAGCCAGGAGGCCAGCGTAAGCTCCGCCGACGTGGCCGACGCCGTGCACCAGATGATGATCATCATGGAAGAGCAACTCGGCGAACTGCAGCAGGCCTCGGTCAGCGCCGAGCAGATGAAACAGGCCATGGACGAAGTGGTCAGCCGCGCACGCGCGCAGTACCAGGCGGTGCAGGCGGGCACCCAGTCGATACGCGATGTGGTGGCGCGCTCATCATCCAGCGTGCAACGGCTCGACAGCCGCATGGTCGAGATCGACAACATCACCGGGTTGATCAGCGAAATCACCAACCAGACCAACCTGCTGGCGCTCAATGCCGCTATCGAGGCGGCGCGGGCCGGGGAGCATGGTCGTGGCTTCGCGGTGGTGGCCGACGAGGTGCGCAGCCTGGCCGCACGCACCTCGCGTGCCGCCGACGACATTCGCCATATGGTCGAGAGCCTGCAGGGCGAAACCCGGCAGGCGGTAAGCTTCATGGAGCAGGGCGTGCAGGACGTCGACAACAGCCTGCGCCTGGCGGAGGACGCTTCTTCCGAAAATGTGCAACTGCACCAGGCGGTGGAGGGCATGTTCGCCATTATCCAGCAGCTCAACCGTCGCAGCGTGGAATACGGCAAGACTATCGAGCAGGTCAACCAGTCCTCCAGCGAGATGCGCCAGACCGCCCTGGTGCTGCAAAGCAGTGCGCAGAAGGTGAAGGTGGATGCTGGCAAGTTGCAGAAGCTGGTGGGGCAGTTCGAAGTCAGCGATGATGGCGAACGAGGCGTCGCTGCTTGAGTAACGCACCTGTCCGGTCATCGCCAGTTGATGATCGCCGTGGGGCTGGTGGCGGTGTTCATCCATCGCCATGCTCACCGGGCATACCCGCACGCCGATGCAGTTGTGCGTGGCGTTGCTGCTGATCAACGTTGGCTGGGTGCAAGCTCACGCCGCTGATCAGCATCTCGTCGATGGGCGCATTGTCCCTGAAACAGCCGCAGCCTGGCTTCATTCAGCCCTTGGCGATGGGCTCCGGCAAGCCTTTGACGCCAGGGGTCAATGCGAACACGCCACCGGCCAGGGGCTGGTCGCTCAGGTCGATGCCTTGCGGGCGAATCGACGTCACGAACAACGTTTCCAGTTGCGGGCCACCGAATGCGCACATGGTAGGTTTCTTCACCGGTAGCGGCAGGGCGCGGTCCAGCTTGCCGTCGGGAGTAAAGCGCAGTACCTGGCCGGCATCGATCGCACAGATCCAGTAGCAACCTTCGGCATCTACCGCAGCCCCATCCGGCCGGCCGGGGTGCTGGTTCATGTCGACGAAGACCCGGCGGTTGTGCGGGCTGCCGCTGTCGATGTCGTAGTCGAAAGCCCAGATCATCTGCACGCTCGGGTGTGAGTCGGAGACGTACATGGTTTTGCCGTCCGGGCTGAACGCCATGCCGTTGGGAACGGACAATGTGCCCAGCCGTGCCTGCAATGGCCCTGCCGTGCCATCTGCCATCGCGTCATACCGGTACAAGGCACCCACCGGCTCGGCGGCCATGCTGGTTTGCATCGTACCGGCCCAGAAGCGCCCCTGGCGGTCACAGCGCCCGTCATTGAAGCGCATGCCGGGCCTGGCGTGTTCGACACTGGCACGCTTGCCGGCCAGCAGACGGCCGTCTGCCTGGGGGATGAGGTGGAAGATCCCGCTCTCCTGGGCCCCCAGCCAATGGCCTCGGTGGCTGCGGGCAATGCAGCCTAGCATTTCGTCTGCGGTCCAGTGGTGGGTCTGGCCGTCCGGTTGCCAGCGGTGCAGGCGGCCTACCGGAATGTCCACCCAGTACAAGGCATTTTCCTGCGGGTGCCAGACCGGGCTCTCGCCCGTGACATTGCGTGCATCGATAATCAGTTCGGCTGTCATGGAAGCATTCTGCACTCTATCGGGGGTCAGTCGCCAAAAGGTCCGGCAGCGGTGAAGGCGCCACCTTGCAGATGAGCAGTCGGGTCATTCGCGGCGGGTTTCGGCTGCTGCTCCAGTGCCGGGCGGAAGCGTTCGGCACTGTCCTTCGGGTTGAAACCCAGGTGCGCGGCGAAGCGGTTGCTCCACCACAGGTCGCGGTTGGCGGAGACGCCATACACAACGGTGTGGCCAACGTTCTCGGCCAGCAATGCGCGCTCCACCAGGTGTGCCAGGTCGCCATAGCTCAGCCAGGTGGACAACATGCGCACATTGCGGGGTTCGGGGAAGGAGGAGCCGATACGCAGGCTGACGGTTTCGATGCCGTAGCGGTGGAAGTAGAACGTTGCCAGGTCTTCGCCGTAGGCCTTCGACAGCCCGTAATAGCAGTCCGGCCGGCGCGGCGAATGCGCATCCACTTGTTCGCCCTGGTGGTAAAAGCCGGTGACGTGGTTGGAACTGGCAAAGACCACACGTTTGATCCCGTGCTTGCGGGCAGCCTCGTAGATGTGGAAGGTGCCGATGATGTTCGCTTGCAGGATTTCTTCGAAAGCGCGTTCGGTAGAGATCCCACCCAGGTGCACGATAGCGTCTACACCGTTGGCCAGGGCCAGTACGCCGGCCTTGTCCGCCAGGTCGCAATGGATAACTTCTTCATGCTCGTCCTCGGCCGGTGTCATTGGGCTGATGTCCGATACGCGCACGATGTCGGCGTGTGCTTGCAGTGCTTCGCGAAGCACGTGTCCGAGCCCGCCGGCAGCACCGGTGAGCAGCAGGCGGTTGAAGGGTTTGCGGGTGGTCGTGGTCATTGTACTGGGGCCTTTTACTGAAATTGCATGAAGGTGCCGTGCAGGAACGACACCGGCATGGGCGGGCGATAGCCCTTACAGGAAGTTGTACTGGATACCCAGGCGCCAACGGGCCTGGCGATCGTCCGTGTAACTGTTGACCTTGATGTCGCCCACCTCCATGAACGGTGCCCACTGTTTGTTGAGCTTGTACTTGATGATCAGGTTCTGCTCGTAGTCGCGCTTCTTATTGTCGTAGCGGATGTAGTCGGTGGTGAAGTGGATGTACTGGTATTCGAATGCCCACGGGCCGCTGGGGGTATAGCCGAGCCAGCCTTCAAGGCGGGTGGTGTTCTGGTTGTCCTTGGCGCGGTCCGGCTTGCTGTGGTCAATCTGGTCGCGGTCGAGGTTGCGTGCGTCGTGGCGCACGCGGGTGGCGACGTACCAGGTGTCGCTGAGCTTGTAGTTGTACTTCAAGCCGAACTTGTAGGTGGTCGCATCCTTGGTGCTGTCCATCTGGAAGGCGGGGGTCCAGGTCGACCGGGGGCTCATCTTGTAGTTGTAGTCCACGGTGAACTCATGGCCGTTGTTGACCATGTTGTCGTAGGCGACGTCTTCGCGGTCGCCGGCAGTCTTGTATTTGATTTCTGCGGCAAACCCCAGGCCGCTGTCCTTGCGGTAACTCAGCTTTATCCGGTCGGAATGAATGCTGTCATCTTCGGTGAACGTGTGCCGGTAGTTGATGCTGGCGGAGTCTGCGCAGGCGTAGAACGACAGGCCGAGCGTACTGGCGGCGATGAGGCGGCGAAGTGTGATGTTCATGCGATCTCTTTTTTTGTTTTTGTTGAGGACGTGATGAGGCGGGTGAGCAAGGTGGTCGAGGTGGTCAGCGCTCCGTGATTTTTAAAATAAGTTATCGTACGACCGTGGAGCTGTCTATGAATTATTGAAATGTTGTCTGATCACTTTTCTTGATGGCTCTATTTCGCTTGTTTCAATGGTGTATTTACTTTTCAGCTGGGGTCTCATGATTGCTCCAGGCATCATGAATCGGAGGTTTTATCGGATTTTAACTGGCGCTTTTCAAATGTTGTATGATGACGTAGGATGGCCCCAGAGCGTGACTCACTCGCCACAAATCCAATAAGAAGGCTCAGACGTCCATGATCATTACTGCTGTAACCGTCCAGGTATTTTCCTACCCCACCCGCCGCGCCGTAGACAGCGCCGGCCATGCCCACCCAGGTGATGTGACCCAGGCCAGGATGGCCCTGCTGCGCATCAGGACCGAGTGCGGCAGCGAAGGCTATGCGCTGGGCGCACCCGAGCTCATTCGCCCTTATGTGCTGGATAATTTCGTGCGCAAGGTGCTGGTTGGCGCCAATGCCTTTGACCGCGAAAAAATCTGGCACGACCTGGCGCACTGGCAGCGCGGTAGCGCCAGCCAGCTGACCGACCGTGCCCTGGCGCTGGTCGAGCAGGCGCTATGGGATTGGGCCGGTCGCAAGCTGAACCTGCCGGTGCATAAGCTGATCGGCGGCTACCGCGACAAGGTGCCGGCCTATGGCTCGACCATGTGCGGCGATGAGCTGCCCGGCGGTCTGTCCACTCCGGAAGAGTACGGTCGCTTCGCCGAAACCCTGGTCAAGCGTGGCTACAAGGCGATCAAGCTGCACACCTGGATGCCGCCGGTGTCGTTCGCGCCCAGCGTGAGCATGGACATCAAGGCATGCGCCGCCGTGCGCGAAGCCGTGGGGCCGGACATTGCGCTGATGATCGATGGCTATCACTGGTACAGCCGCACCGAGGCCCTCACTATCGGCCGTGCCCTGGAGAAGCTCGACTTTGCCTGGTTCGAAGAGCCAATGATGGAAGACTCCGCCGAGTCCTACGCCTGGCTTTCCGGGCAGCTGGATATCCCGGTGCTAGGCCCGGAAAGCCTCGGCGGCAAGCACCTGAGCCGGGCGAGCTGGGTCAAGAACGATGTGTGCGACATCCTGCGTGCGGGGGTTGCCGGTGTGGGTGGCATTGCACCGTGTCTGAAGGTTGCGCACATGGCCGAATCGTTCGGCATGGATTGCGAGATCCATGGCAACGGCGCCGCCAACCTGGCGGTCGTGGGGGCAATCAAGAACTGCACCTGGTACGAGCGCGGTCTGCTGCACCCATTCCTTGACTACGACGAGGTACCTGCCTATCTCAAGCGCCTGGTCGACCCGATGGACGAAGACGGCTATGTGCACCTGTCGAACTTGCCTGGCCTTGGGGAAGACATCGACTTCGACTACGTCGAAACCAATACGCTGCAAAGCTTCTGATTCGTGCATGGCGGCACGCGTCGCTGCGTGCCGCCCGAGCGTCCAATAACTATAAGAAGGCGATCTCACATGAGCGTTATCCCCACACTCTGGGCGGGGGTCTTTGCTGCGTCTCTGGCGCTGACCTCGGTACCTGCTGCTTTAGCGAAAACCCCGGCGGATCAGTTGATCGTCGGTATGAGCATGATCAACCTGCTGTCCCTCGACCCGGCGGCGGCCACCGGGCTGGATGTGTCCGAGGTCAATGCCAACCTCTACGACATGCTGCTGGTGCAGGACGTGCGTCAGCCGGACCGGCTGCTGCCAGCGCTGGCAGAAAGCTGGCAGGTCAGCGATGACCGCAAGACCCTCACGTTCAACCTGCGCAAGGGCGTAACGTTCCAGTCCGGTAACCCGCTAAGTGCCGAGGATGTCGCCTGGTCGCTTCAGCGCGTACTCAAACTTAACCTGGCCTTGGCGTCGACCTGGAAGGCCTACGGGTTTTCTGCGGGCAATGTCGACCAGCACATGCGCGCTGTTGATGACTCAACCTTCGTCATCGAGCTACCGCGGCCGACTGACCCGTTGCTGGTGCTGAATACCCTGGCAACTTCGCCCAGCGCATTCATCCTCGACCGCAAGGTGGTGCAGCAGCACCAGAAGGGCGATGACATGGGCAGTGCCTGGCTGGCCACCCACGCGGCTGGTAGCGGGCCGTTCGTGCTCAAGGAGTGGCGCGCCAACGATGTCATCCTGATGAACCGTTTTGACGGGTACTGGGGTGGCCCAGCCAAGCTCAAACGCATCGTCATGCGCAACATGACCGAGTCGCAGTCACTGCGGTTGATGGTGGAGCGGGGCGACCTGGACCTGGCCAAGGGCATGTCCGCGCCAGACATCGAGGCGCTGGAGAAGTCTGACAACGTTCGTACCCAGACCGTGCAGCGCGGAACGTTGTACTACGTTGCCCTGAGCGTGAAGAGCAAACCCTACGACGATGTGCGCGTACGCCGGGCGGTTCGTTCGCTGATCGACTATCAAGGCATCAACCAGACCGTGATGCCGCACTATGGCCAGCTCAATCAGCGCCCGCTACCGCTTGGCCTGCCAGCAAGGCTGGATGATCCGGGCTATGCCCTGAACGTGGCCGAAGCGAAAAAACTGCTGGCCGAAGCGGGCTACCCCGAGGGCTTCAAGACCACCATCCGCGTGCTCACCGAGCCACCTTTCATCAACATTGCGTCCAGCCTGCAGTCGACCTTGGCCCAGGCCGGTATCAAGGCCACCATCGTCACCGGTACCGGCAACCAGATCTACGGTGCCATGCGTGAGCGCAGCTTCGACATCCTGGTCGGGCGCGGCGGCGGTGGTGCTGAACGGCATCCGCATTCAAGCCTGCGCACCCTGGTGTACAACCCGGACAACCGCGACGAAGCCAAGCTGAGCAACTTCCAGGGCTGGCGTACCTCGTTCTACAGCCCCGAGCTGAACAACCTGATCGAGCAGGCGGAAGTCGAACCCGACAAGGCGCAGCAACTGGCCCAGTACCAGCAAATCCAGAAAACCCTGGACGAGCAGGTGGGGGCCATCCTGCCTGTGTCGCAGATGACCGACACCGTGGTGCTCTACCACGATGTGCAGGACTACCAAGGCCATACCGCGGCCACCACCCGTTACAAAGACGTCTACAAGTCGCGCTGAGGTCAAGCCTGCGTGATTGGTGATTGCTTTTTCAGGAGCCTGTTATGTTTGCTTCGACTGCCTCTGTAATGGGTGCCCGTGTATCGGGTACTGCCCGCCGGGCCAGCACGGTGCTGGTGACCTTGCTTGGCCTGCTGGCGCTGACGTTCTTCATCGGCCGGGTCATGCCGCTGGACCCCGTGCTGGCGGTAGTTGGCCCGGATGCCGACAGCTCCACCTACGACCAGGTATACCGGGCGATGGGCCTGGACAAACCGATCTGGGCCCAGTTCGGGCTGTACTTGAACGACTTGCTGCACGGTGATTTCGGCAATGCACTGCTCACCGGCCACCCGGTACTCGATGACATCAAGCGGGTGTTCCCGGCCACCATCGAGCTGGCAACGCTGGCCATTCTGTTTGGCGTGCTGATCGGTCTGCCACTGGGCGTGGTGGCTGCCAGCAATCAGGGGCGGGTCGGCGACCATGTCGCACGGGTCATTACCTTGTTCGGCTATTCCACGCCTATTTTCTGGGTCGGCATGATGGGCCTGCTGGTGTTCTACGCCTGGCTGGGTTGGGCGGGTGGCGCAGGGCGCATCGACCTGGCCTATGACGGCATGGTCGATGAGGTTACCGGCCTGCTGCTGATCGACACGGCGCTGGCGCGTGACTGGGAGGCCTTCACCAGCGCGTTGCGCCATATCGTTCTGCCGGCGTTGATCCTGGGCCTGAACTCGGTGGCCTACATCAGCCGCATGACCCGTAGCTTCATGCTCGAGCAACTGTCGCAGGAATACATCATCACCGCCAGGGTCAAGGGGCTGTCGCGGCGCCAGGTGGTCTGGAACCACGCGTTCCGCAATATCCTCGTGCAGTTGCTCACGGTGGTCGCCCTGGCCTATGGCTCGTTGCTGGAGGGGGCGGTGCTGATCGAAACCGTGTTTGCCTGGCCTGGCTTCGGCCAATACCTCACCAGCAGCCTGATGCTCGGTGACATGAATGCGGTGATGGGCTGCGTGTTGATCATCGGCCTGATTTTCGTTGCGCTCAACCTGATAAGCGACGCCCTGTACAAGGTGTTCGACCCAAGGACCCGCTAATTCCCGCTCAGCGTGAACACATTGAATAACTATAAAAAAGGATGCGCCATGAAGACTGTATTCCCGCCGCTGCGTATGGCTTTGCTGGGCGCAGCGCTGCTGCTCGGCCCGCTCGCTGTGGTGCAGGCGAAAACCCCTGGCGACCAGTTGATCGTCGGCATGAGCATGGTCAACCTGTTCTCCATCGACCCGGCCAACGCGCCCGGCCTGGATGCCTCTGGCATCAATGCCAACCTTTACGACACGCTCATCAAGCGCGACCAGGGCAACCCGGACAAGCACCTGCCACAACTGGCTGAACGCTGGGACGTCAGCGAAGACGGCAAGCAGATCACCTTCCACCTGCGCGGTGATGTCCTGTTCCATTCCGGCAACCCGCTCACTGCCGAGGATGTGGCCTGGTCACTGTACCGGGTGATGAAGCTCAACTATGGCCTGGCTACCACCTGGAAGGCCTACGGCTACAGTGTCGAAAACATTCAAAAGCTGATCCGTGCGACCGATAGCCATACCTTGGTGATCGACCTGCCGCAGCCGACCGACCCGTTGCTGGTGATCGACTCGCTGGCTGTGTCCCCCAGCGCTGTCGTGGTCGACCGCCAGCAAGTGCTCAAGCATGAGAAGAACGGTGACCTGGGCGCGGCCTGGCTGGTCACCCATGAGGCAGGCAGCGGGCCGTTCACCCTGACCAAGTGGAGCGCCAACGATGCGCTGGTGATGACCCGTTTCGACGGGTACTGGGCAGGCCCGGCGAAGATGAAGCGAGTGCTGGTCCGCCACATGACCGAGTCGCAGTCACTGCGCCTGATGCTCGAACGCGGTGACCTGGACCTGGCCTACGGTATGGCTGCGCCGGATATCAAGGCCATCGAGAGTTCCGACACACTCCAGGTGCAAGCGTTGCAGCGCGGCACCCTGTACTACGTGGCGATGAGCATGAAGCAGCCGGAGTTTGCCAACCGCAAAGTCCGCGAAGCGGTGCGTAACCTGATCGACTACCAGGGCCTGGACCAGCAGGTGATGCCGCATTACGGCAAGCTCAACCAGCAGCCGATGCAGCTTGGGCTCGAGGCCCGGTTGCCCGACCCGGGCTACAAGCTGGATGTCGCCAAAGCCAAGGCACTGCTGGCAGAGGCGGGCTACCCACAAGGTTTCAATACAACCATTCGCACGCTGTCCGAACCTCCCTTCATTGATATCGCTGCACGTATGCAGTCGACCCTGGCTGAAGGTGGTATCAAGGCCACTATCGTCACCGGTACCGGCAACCAGGTGTATGGCGCCATGCGCGCGCGCAACTTTGAGATGATCGTGGCGCGGGGCGCCGAGCGTTATCCGCACCCGTATTTCAGCCTGCGCACCTTCGTCTACAACCCCGACAACAGTGACAGTGCTGGCCTGCCCAACTTCCAGGGCTGGCGAGCGTCGTTCTTCAGCCCCCCGCTGAATGACCTGATCGACCGGGTGGGGGTCGAGCGCGATGCGGCCAAACGCCTGGCCATGTACCAGCAGGCGCAGAAACTGTACGACGACGAGGTGGGGCCGATCATGATGATTTCGCAGATGACCGACACCGCCGTAAGCGCAGCCGACGTCAAGGGTTTCACTGGCGACGACGCCGAAGCCACCCGCTACCTGGGCGTCTACAAGCAACGTTGAGTACCGTCCGGGGGCTCACGGGTACCCCGAGCGGCCATGACTCCACATCGAGAACTTGCCGATGATTGCCAACATATCTTCTACCGAATCTACCGCCAAGCGGCAGGCCGATGCCCCGGCGTCCAGCCTTGAGGCCCTTGGCAAAAGCAGCCTGCGGGTGTTGCGCCTGCTGGTCCGCAACCCTATGACCCTGGCGGGCTTGCTGGTGGCCTTGCTGCTGGTCGTGGTAGCGGCGTTCGCGCCGTGGATCGCCACCCACGACCCGGTCATCCAGAACCTCGCCAACGCCTTGCAGGCACCCAGTGCCGCGCACTGGTTCGGTACCGACGAATACGGCCGGGATATCTTTAGCCGGCTGGTCTATGGCGCGCGTATCACCCTCTACATCATCGCCCTGGTGACGGTCATCGTCGGCCCGATCGGCCTGTTCATCGGCACGGTATCGGGCTACTTCGGCGGCGTTGTCGATACCGTGTTCATGCGCGTCACCGACATTTTCATTTCGTTCCCCAGCCTGGTGCTGGCGCTGGCCTTCATCGCCGCATTGGGCCCTGGCCTTGAGCATGCGGTGGTGGCTATTGCGTTAACCTCCTGGCCACCGATCGCACGGCTGGCCCGGGCCGAAACCCTGTCGCTGCGCAAGGCCGACTTCGTGGTGGCGGTCGAACTGCAGGGCGCGTCTTCGACACGCATCATCCTGCGCCATATCGTGCCGATGTGCCTGTCGTCGGTGATCATCCGCCTGACCATGAACATGGCCGGCATCATCCTTACCGCGGCGGCGCTGGGCTTCCTCGGGCTAGGGGCGCAGGCGCCTTTGCCGGAGTGGGGGGCGATGATCTCCACGGGGAGGCGCTACATGCTCGAATGCTGGTGGCTGGTAGCCGTACCCGGTGCGGCAATCATGCTGGTGAGCCTGGCGTTCAACCTGCTGGGCGATGGCCTGCGGGACATTCTCGACCCGCGTAGCGAGTAACCGGAGGCTTTATGTCAGCAGTCAAACTCAATGTCGAATCGCTCAATGTGCGCTTCGTCAACGGCAAGAAAGTGATGCACGCGGTGCGTGATGTGTCCTTCACCCTGGGCCGGGAAAAGCTCGCCATCGTGGGTGAGTCCGGTTCGGGCAAGTCCACCGTGGGCCGCAGCTTGCTCAAGCTGCACCCCGGCAGCGCGCAGATCACCGCAAAGGCCCTGCAGTTCGGCGATGTCGACCTGCTCAGTGCCAGCGAAAAGACCATGCAGAAAATTCGCGGCCAGCGCATCTCGATGATCATGCAAGACCCCAAGTATTCGCTCAACCCGGTGGTGCGGGTGGGTGACCAGATTGCCGAGGCATACCTGGCGCACCACAAGGCCAGCCGCAACGACGCCCGTGAGCGGGTGCTGCAGATGCTCGACAAGGTGCATATCCGCGACCCGAAGCGCGTCTACGATCTTTATCCGCATGAGGTGAGCGGCGGCATGGGCCAGCGCATCATGATCGCGATGATGGTCATCACCAGCCCGGAAGTGATCATCGCTGACGAGCCGACCTCGGCGCTGGATGTTTCGGTGCGCCAGCAGGTGCTCAACGTGCTCGAAGAGCTGGTGGTGGAGCAGCAGATGGGGCTGATCTTCGTTAGCCACGACCTGAACCTGGTGCGCAATTACTGTGACCGGGTGCTGGTGATGTATGCCGGGCGCGTGGTGGAGTCGCTGGCTGCCAGTGACCTGCACCGTGCCGAACATCCCTACACCCGAGGCCTGCTGGCCGCTTTGCCAAGCATGGACAACCGTCGCCCGCGTTTGCCCGTGTTGCAACGCGACCCACTGTGGCTCTCCTGCTGAGGTAACTGACCATGTCCATGATCCAAGCACACGCATTGAACCTGAGCTTTGGCGTTGGCGCCACGCTCAACCAGGTGCTGCACAATGTCGACCTGAGTGTCGAAGATGGCGAGTCATTTGGCCTGGTGGGGGAGTCCGGCTCTGGCAAGACCACGGTATTGCGCTGCCTGGCCGGCCAGTACCGGCACTGGAGCGGAGCCCTGAGCATTGACGGCGTGCCGTTGCAACACAAGCTCCCCAAGGAGCACTTTCGCAAGGTGCAGATGGTGTTCCAGGACCCCTATGGTTCGCTGCACCCGCGCCATACCATCGACACTGCACTGCGCGAGCCGCTGGTGATCCACGGCATGGATGAGCGCAACGATCGCATCAACGACATCCTCGTCAAGGTAGGTCTCAACGACAGCTACCGTTACCGCTACCCGCACCAGCTGTCCGGTGGCCAGCGTCAGCGCGTGGCTATCGCCCGGGCGTTGATTCTTGAGCCTAGGGTGCTGTTGCTCGATGAGCCCACGTCGGCGTTGGATGTGTCGGTGCAGGCAGAAATTCTCAACCTGTTGTCCGACCTGCGTCAGTGCGAGAAGCTCACCTACCTGATGGTGACGCACGACCTGGGTGTGGTCAGCCATCTGTGTGACAAGGTCGCGGTGATGCAGCAGGGGCGTATCGTCGAGCAACTGGACTGCCGGGCACTGAGCCAGGACCAGGCCACCCACGATTACACACGAATGCTGGTGCAAGCCAGCCGCGACTTCAGCGCAGATCGTGCCCCGGCCATGTCGGCCTGAACCCGGCAATTACAAGGAAGACAAGCACATGCCGAATGCCAACCTTGCGCCCGCTTCGCGGGTGCGTGCTGCCGTGGTTGCCCTGGCCATGGGCAGCAGCTTGCCGCTGTGGGCCGTAGAGGCCCCGGCAAAGGTCCAGGTGCCGACGCTGGCCTACGACGACCGGCAGATCATCCTGGTGTGGGAAAAGCCCGCCAGCCATGCCGAGATCGTCGACTACCACGTGTACGCCAATGGCCAGTTGCTGGGTGCAAGCAACGCCAACAACGAGCAGGTGTCACCGGCCAAACCGTACATCGACCGGTTTTACGAGCAGGACCTGCACAACTTCCACCACCGCATCGCCATTCACAGCTTCACCGCCCAAGGGCTTGCCCCCGATACCGAGTACCACTTCACCGTGCGCTCGGTCGATCGCAATGGCAAGGAGTCTGCTGACAGCCCCGTGGTTGTGCAGCGAACCACGGCCATACCGGCGCTGTTCAACGTGCAGCGCTACGGTGCCAAGGGCGATGGCAAGGCGCTCGACACGGCTGCCATTCAGCGTGCCATCGATGCTTGCAGCAAGGGCTGCAAGGTGTTGCTGCCTGCCGGCACGTACAAGAGCGGGGCGATTTACCTCAAGAGCGACATGACCCTGGAAATCGCCGAGGGCGCTACCCTGTTAGGTTCCGAGCGTGCCGAGGACTACCCGCGCCAGGGCTATATCCAGTACCCGTATTCCACCACCGTGCGTCCGGCCTCGCTGATCAATGCCTTGCCGCGCGACCCGCGTGCGCATCAGGCCTTCGAGAATATCCGCATCGTCGGCAAGGGCACCATCGACGGCAATGGCTGGAAGCGTAACCCGGATGTGCTCGACGAGCGCGGGCAAGCCTTGCCCTTCTACCTGCCCAGCGACAACAGCCGCTACATGCACGATGGCGTGCTGGCCAAGGCTCAGGTGGAGCGGGCGGTGGCCGAGGGCATGAACGTCAAGGACGCCTACGGTCAGATGCGTTCCTCGCTGATTACCCTGCGCAATGTGAAAAACGTGTTCTATGGTGGCTTCACGGTGGTCAACCCGGCCTACCACGGCATCATGAACCTGGAGACGCAGAATGTGGTGCTGGCTAACACCACGCACCGTACCTACGACGCCAACAACGGCGACGGTATCGAGTTTGCCAACAGCCGCGGCGCCCTGGTGTTCAACAACTTCTTCGACACCGGAGACGACTGCGTCAACTTCGCCGCCGGCACTGGGGCGGATGCGGTCCACCAGAAGGCGCAGGAGGAGGCCTGGATCTTCAACAACTATTTCCGCAAAGGCCATGGCATGGTCGTGGCGGGCAGCCATACCGGCGCGTGGATTCAGAACATCCTGGCCGAGGACAACGTCTCCGATGGCACCGATGCCGGGCTGCGCATGAAAAGCACCAACTTCATGGGCGGCGGCGCACGCCACGTCACTTTCCGTGATTCGGCCATCCGCAACACGGCAAAACAGGCCTTCATCTTCACCCTGGATTACAACGACCCGAATGCCAAGCTCGATTACAAGCGCTCGGCGGTGGCGGGGCAGTTCCGGGATATCACGGTCAGCGACGTAAGCGTTGAAAACGCCCGCACCGCTGCCATCGAGGTGAAGGGCGATAGCAGCCATGGCGCCTGGCATCAGGGCTTGGTGTTTGAACGAGTGCGCTTTCGCGGGCCAGCCCCGGTGAAGATCGATGGCCTCAAGGATTCGCGTTTCGACGGGCTTCGCTTCATCGACACCGGGGGTGCCAACCCTTGGCAGGTGCAGGGCAGCCAAGGGCTTGTCTATACGGACGTAGAGCCCGCGCCGGGGCCTCAGGCCTCGCTGTAGAATGCCTGTAGCCGTTGCGCCTCACGCAGGCGCATACGGCTGTTGCTCAGGTGCAGGTACATGGCGGCGCGCGCCGCATCCACCTGGCGGCTGGCGATGGCGTCGTAGATCTGCTGATGTTCGGCATTGATACCGGCCAGGTAGGTACTGCGGTTGCTCTGCCCGGTATAGGCAGAGTTCATGCGCGTGCGGGGGATCATCTTGGTGCCCAGGTGCTTCATGATATCGATCAGGTACTGGTTACCCGCGGCCTTGGCAATTTTCAGGTGGAACTGGAAGTCGGCGTTGGTCGTGCTGCCGGATTTTTCCGGGCCTTGCATCAGGGCTTCCAAGGCTTGCTGCAGTTCTTCGAGTGCCTGTGGCGTGGCCCGTTCGGCGGCCATGCCGGCGGCTTGCACTTCCAGGCTTAGGCGGTATTCCAGCAGGTCGAGCACATCGGACAGCAGGCTGATGGTTGCCGGCCCCACGTTGAAGCTCTCCGGTGCCGGCATGTCCAGCACGAAGGTGCCCACGCCGTGGCGGGTCTCGACCAGGCCCGCTGCCTGCATGCGCGACAACGCTTCGCGTACTACCGAGCGGCTGACGCCTTCGGTTTCGATCAGTGTGGCTTCGGTCGGCAGCTTGTCACCACGCTTGAGCGTGCCCTCACGCATGCGTTGGGCGAAGCGCTCGACCAGTGCTTCGGCCAGGCGGCGAGGCTGTTGAGGGGGGCTGGCGGTCGGGTTCGGCATTACTGTGCTCTTGTGTTGGCAGCGGGCAGTATAGTGCGTTTTGGCCCCGGGCAGCGGGTATACTCCGGGATCTTCCGCTTAGCAAAGGTTCGCCCAATGGCTTCTGCCACCCCGGAAAAACGCCTGAATCTCGCCCAGCAACTGGTGCATGACCTGTCGCAGCAGATTCTCTCGGGCGAATTGCCAGCGGGAAGCAAATTGCCCACTGAAGAAGCCGTGACCAAAGCGCGTGGCGTAAGCCGTACCGTGGTGCGCGAAGCCATGTCACGGTTGCAGGCCGAAGGCCTGGTAGAAACCCGCCGTGGTATCGGCACCTTTGTTGTAGACGCCATCCCGGCAGGTGACTTCCAGAGTGCCAACCCTGGAATGGGGGGCGCATACAACGAGGTGGCGATCATCGAGCTGCGGCTTTGCCTTGAAGTCGAGGCGGCTGCCATTGCTGCCCAGCGTGCCACCCCAGAGCAACTGGCTGCCATGCGGGCGGCGCTGGATGGGAGTGTCGCTACGCAGTCTGCACCCTGCATGCGTACCGACTTCGAGTTTCACCTGCAGATAGCCCAATGCACGGGCAACAGCTTTTTCATCGACACCATGACCCATCTTGGGCATACCTTGTTGGCTGCGGCCCAGCAAGCAGTGCCAGGTGGCGATGCCGAGCAACGGGCACTGGAGGCGCGGGAGCGTGAGCAAGTGCATGCCGCGATTACCCGCAAGGATGCCGGTGCTGCCCGCGCTGCCATGCGGCTGCACTTGGTCAACTGCCTGACACGTGCCCAGCGCGCGGTCAGCGAGTGTCCGAAAACAGATCGAACATCAATTGCCTGAGCCATCGGTTGGCCGGGTCCTTGATGTACCGTCTGTGCCAGAACAGGTTGATCTCGATGTTCGGCAACTTCACGGGTGGCGGCAGTAAGCGATGATTTGCAGGGCGACCTGAACCGTGCCCGGCAGTTGGCGGGGCAGGCGCAGGCTGCTTGATGGCTTGGGGCGGTGGCTAACCTCACAGCGCATCCCGCGCCTTGCCCCGATACACCCGCAGCACATCCGCCATCACCGCCAGCGCGATCTCCGCTGGCGCCTTGCTGCCCAGGTCCAGCCCAATAGGCATGTGCAGCCGTTCTATCTGCTTGTCGGTCAGCCCGCCAATCCGCTGCAGCCGCTCGGCGCGACGGGCTGACGTGGCCGCCGAACCCATGGCGCCTATATAGAACGCTGGGGTATTCACCGCCTCCATCAATGCCAGGTCATCGATTTTCGGATCATGCGTCAGCGCCACAATGGCGGTAGCCGCATGGCAACCACCCGCAGCAATGAACAGAGAAGGCAGCACCCGATGCATCTGTGCGCCCTCGATTACGACGTGCGCCATCTCCTCGCGCGGGTCGCAGGCGATGACCTCGCAGCCCAGTCGAAAAAGCCGCGCAATGGCTCAATGTCTGTGGCAGTGTTGGGTATCTGGCCAGCCCCACAGGGACCGACATGCAAACTCGCAAAACCGGTGTTCGCGCCCAGCAGGCCGACCGCACCCGGGACAATATTCTCAAGGCCGCAGTGAAGGTCTTCAGCAAGGAAGGCTTCACTGGTGGGCGCATCGAGCAGATCTCCACACTGGCCAAGTCCAACGACCGGATGATCTATTACTACTTCGGCAACAAGGAAAAGCTGTTCATCAGTGTGCTGGAGCACATCTATGCCAGCTTCAACCAGGCCGAAGCGAAGCTGCGCCTCGACCTCGCCGACCCTGAGCAGGCCCTGCGCGAGCTGGTGGCGTTTATCTGGGACTATTATGTGCGCCACCCCGAATTCGTCACCATCCTCGCCACCGAAAACCTTCACCAGGGCTTGCACGCGCGCAAGTCGCAAAACCTCAGGGCGCTGTCCGGCGAAGCGGTCGGCGTGCTGCGGCCGATCATCGAGGCCGGACAGGCAAAGGGCCTGTTCCGCGACGATATCTGCATTACCCACGCCTACCTGATGATTGCCTCGCTCTGCTACTTCTATAACTCCAACCGCCATACGCTCAGCTCGTTCCTGGCCGTCGACCTGGCCGACAAGCAGGCCAAGGCCGATTGGCTGGCCTTCATCAGTGACCTTGCGCTGCGCGGCTTGCGCCGCTGAGCCTCAGTGGCTGCCAGGGTTGGCGCGTACCTGCGCAGCCTTGGACGCCAGCCCTTGCCAGGCCGGTTTGTCGGCGGCAAAACGATGGCGCAGGTAGGCCGCGAGGTCGGCTACCTGGCGGTCCGACAGGCTGTCCTTGAAACCGGGCATGTAGCCCAGGTCGCGGGTTGCCGGGGTCGGAATGCCGTGCAGCACCACGCGCAGCAGGTTGTCCGGCAGGTCACTATGGACGTTGCTGTTGACCGCCATCGACGGGCTGACGCCAAACAGCTTCGGCCCCAGCCCATCACTGTGGCAGGCCAGGCATGCACCTTTGAATACCCGCTCGCCGTTGCTCAGCGACACTGGCGAGTCCACCTGAGGCGCGGCATTGGCCGCCAGTGCCTGCGGCTCGCCATCCAGGGAGCTGAGGTAGTGGGCGATGGCGCGCACGTCGCTTTTTGGCAGGGTGGCAAGCTCACTGACCACCGGGCCCATGGGGCCGGCCGCCACGCCGTGTTTTTCGGAGAAGCCGGTGCTGAGGTAGTTGAACAACTCGTCTTCGCTCCACGGCGTCGATGACTTGCCCAGGGCATTCAAGGCCGGGGCCTCCCAGCCATCGACCATGCCGCCAGCAAGGTAGCTGCTACCGCCTTTTTCTGCGCCCATCAGGTTGCGCGGCGAATGGCAGGCTGTGCAGTGGCCCAGGCCGTCGACCAGGTAGGCACCGCGGTTCCACTGCGCGCTGCGCTGCGGGTCGGGCTGGTATTCGCCGCGTTGCAAAAACAGCGCATTCCAGCCGGCCATCAGCGGCCGCTGGTTGAACGGGAAGCGCATCTGGTTGGCGGGCGCTTCCTGGCCTACCGGGGTTTGCGACATCAGGTAGGCATACAGCGCTTGCAGGTCGGCGTCGTTGATGTTGCGAAACGAGGTGTAGGGAAACGCCGGGTACAGGTGCCGGCCATCGCGGCTGATACCTTCGCGCATGGCCCGCTCGAAGGCAGCGAAGGACCAGCGGCCGATGCCGGTTTCCGGGTCGGGGGTAATATTGGTGCTGTACAACGTGCCAAAAGGCGTATCCATTGCCAGCCCCCCGGCATTGACCTTGCCGCCGCCGACCGTATGGCACACGGCGCAGTCGCCGGCCGCCGCCACCTGGCGCCCGCGCTCGAGCATGGCGGCGCTCCAGCTGCCGACACCAGGTGGCGTTACCGGGGCGATTTCGGCGCGCCAGGGCAAGGCGGTGGCAAGCATGCCCAATGCGGCGCCGAACACCCCGGCCAGCGAGCCGAACCACCACTTCGAACGCTTGGTTGACGGCTGCGCTGGCGCGGGTGCATCTGGCCCTTGGCCTTCGCCACCGAGCGCAGCGCGCACGCGTTCGGCAGTGATCGGCAGCTCGCGAAAACGAATGCCGGTGGCGTCGAAAATGGCATTGGCGATGGCCGCTGCGCTGGGTACCGAGGCTGACTCGCCACTGCCCATTGGCGGTTCGTGCTGGCGCGGCAGCATCATTACGTCGATAGCTGGCACCTCGGGGAAGGTCAGGATCGGGTAGCCGCCCCATTCCTTGCTCGCCACCGTCGACTCTTCGAAGCTGACCTGCTCCTTGAGTACCCGGCTGGTGGACTGGATGACGTTGCCGTGGATCTGGTGACGCACACCCTCGGGGTTGACCATCATCCCGGCATCGTGGCCAATCACCACACGGGTGACGGCGACTTCGCCTGTGCGCCGGTCCACTGCGACATCAGCCACCCAGGCTGCCCAGGCCGCGCCGAAGCCGGGGAATTTACTGTGGATATAGCGCGCATAGGCAAAACCCCGGCCGCGCAGCACGTCACCTTCGGCCTGTGTCTGCATGGGCCGGGTATGTGGCTGCCATTGCGCGCGTTCAGCGGTGGCTTTGACCAGGTCGATGGCGCGCGGGTCGGACAGGTGCTTGAGGCGATATTCGACCGGGTCGACGCCAGCGGCGAAGGCCAGCTCATCAATGTACGACTCGTGGGCGAAGCTGTTGGGCATGGCCGACACCCCCCGCATCCATGAGGCACGCACCAGTGGCGTCATGTCATTGATGGTGACGCGCATGTGTTCGTAATCGTAGGGCGGGATCGACGTGCGATCGCCCATCTCGAACAGCGCCGGCACCGGTTCCACGGCACCGGTCAGCAGCAGGGCCAGGGTGGGCGCGCCATTGGACGGGTAGCTGGTCTGGAAGTCATAGGCGGCCACGCTGCCATCGGCGTTCAGGCCGCCATCGATTTCCATCAGCTGCGCGGTGCCCTTGGGCTCCCATACGTGTTCCTGTTCGCGGGTCAGCTGCACCCGCACCGGGCGCTGCACCGCACGCGACAGCAGCACCGCGTCGGCGCACACGTCATCGGCGCAGTTGCGGCCATAACAGCCGGCTGCCTCCATGCGAATGATCTCGATCCGTGCTTCGTCGCACGCCAGCAGCCAGGCCAGGTCTGCGCGCAGCAGGTGCGGGTTCTGCGTACCTGACCACACGCGGATCTGCCCTGCGGTGAAGTCGGCCAGCGCACATGATGGGCCGATCGATGCGTGCAGCTGGTAAGGCCACAGATAGCTGCGGCTCAGGCGCTGGCTGGCATTGGCGATGCCGCCGTCGACATCGCCCTGGTCCAGCACGGTGCGCTGCACGCGCGGGTTGTCGCGGATGGCCTGGGCGACATCGCTAAGGTCGGGCAGTTTGCCTGTGAATGGCTTCCAGCTGATTTTCAGCTCATGGGCTGCACGGATGGCTTGCTCTTCGCGCTCTGCCACCACGCCGACGAAGTCGCGGATGACCACCACGGCGACCACGCCGGGTAGATGGGCGATGGAGGATTCATCCACCGCCAGCAGGCTGTTGCCGACAAAGTCGCCGCTGTCATGGCCGGCATAGGGTGGGCGGATGACCCGACCGTGAAGCATGTTGGGCAGGCGCATGTCGTGCACATAGGTCAGCTCGCCGGTGGCCTTGCCAGGGATGTCTACCCGTGCGGCGCTACGCCCGACCAGGCGGTAGTCCTCGATGGCCTTGAGCGGGGCGTCGTCGGCAATGTGCAGCCGGAGGTTCTCACCTTGCACCAGTTCGGCAAAGCTCAGCGTGCTGCCGTTACTGGCGATAACCGTGCCGTCTTCAATGCGCAGCATTTCGGGCGGGCAGCCAAGGCGTAGGGCGGCCTGTTGCAACAGATAGCGTCGCGCTGTGGCTGCGGCCTTGCGCAGCGGTACCGCGGAAATCTGCAGGGTGGCGCTGGCAATGGTCGCGCCCTGGTTGGGTGCCCGCTCGGTGTCGCCCAGCACCATGTGCACCTGGTCCATGCGCACGTCCAGCTCTTCGGCGACGATCTGCGCCAGCGAGGTGCGGATGCCAGTGCCCAGGTCGACATGGCCATTGAAGGCGTAGACCATGCCGTCGTCGCTGACCGCGATGAACAGCGCCAGCTCACGTTCCTTGACTGCAGGTGTCACGCCCTTGGCCACAGGGCCTGAGGGTGGGGTGATCTGGTCGACGATCAGCAACACGCCGGTCTTGGCCAGCATTTGGTCGCGGCTGGGCACCTGTTGTGAGTGGTTCATGGCTTTCTCCGGGTCTCGGCAGCGCGGCGCACGGCGCGCAGGATTTCGACGTGGGTGCCGCAGCGGCACAGGTTGCCGGACAGCTCATTGCGAATCTGTTCGTCGCTGGGCTCGGGAATGCGATCGAGCAGGGCCTTGGCGGTCATGATCATGCCGTTCATGCAGTAACCACACTGGGCCGCTTGCTCGTCGATGAACGCCTGTTGCACCGGGTGCGGCGCGGCCTTGCAGCCCAGCCCTTCGAGGGTGGTGATATCGCGGCCGGCGGCGCCGGCCAAGGGGATGACGCAGGAGCGGGCGGCCACTCCGTCGATGATCACCGTACACGCCCCACACTCGCCCAGGCCGCAGCCGTACTTGGGGCCGTTCAGGCACAGGTCGTTGCGCAGGATCAGCAGCAGCGGGGTGTCAGGCATGGCGCTGACTTCGACGGGCTGGCCGTTGACCTGCAGGGAGATGGTTGTTTGCATTATTGGCTCATCTCTGGAGGTTGCTTGCGCTACCAAAGGACTCAAATGACGCGAGAGTTTCGGTAAGTACTCACTACATGAAATGAGTGAGCAAGAAGCAGGCCAGAGATGAATCTGCAGAGAACTGTGATGGGGGGCAGGGAGGAAGATTGTCGGCGCCCGGGAAATCGAGCGCCGCCCGCGCGGCGCATCGCGCTGTGCCGAACCCCCGATGCGTGTGTAGGAGCGGGTTTACCTGCGAATACGGTGGCTGCTGCAACGGTGATCGGCAGGTGGAGATTGGCCAGCAGGACCGGCCCATTCGCGGGTGAACCCGCTCCTACGGCGGCCTGTGCCGAACCCCCGATGCGTGTGTAGGAGCGGGTTTACCCGCGAATACGGTGGTGGCGGCAACGGTGAACGGCCGGTGGAAATTGGCTGGCAGGCCCGGCCCTTTCGCGGGTAAACCCGCTCCTACGACGGCCTGTGCCGAACCCCCGATGCGTGTGTAGGAGCGGGTTTACCCGCGAATACGGTGGCGGCGGCAACGGCGAAGGGCGGGTGGAAATTGGCCAGCAGGCCCGGCCCTTTCGCGGGTAAACCCGCGCCTACGACGGCCTGCGCCCAACCCCCGATGCGTGTCCAATGTGAGCGAGCTTGCTCGCGAAGCGCCGCGCGGGCGGCGCTCGATCTCTCAGGCCGCGTATCTGTGACGGCCACCGCGGCAGTCACAACAAATTTCAGCCCGCGTTTTCGTCGCTGTCGATCATCTTGCGCAGCAGGTACAAAATGGCTACGCGTTCACCGGCATTCAGGCTGCCCATGCTCAGTTCGCTGATCTGCCGGGCGCAGGGGATCATTGCATCGAGCAATGCTGCGCCGCTTTCGGTGAGTTCGACGATGACCTTGCGCCGGTCGCCCGGGTCTGGCGAAAGCTGCACCAGCTCGCGCGCCTTCAGGCGCTCGACGATGCCGCGGATGGTTGCCTGGTCCACTGCGGTGGCCTTGATCAGTTCGGCCTGGGAGCTGGGGCCGTGATCGCGCAGGGCGCACAGGGTGACGAACTGGATCGAGGTAAGCTGCGGGTCGCAGGCCTGTTGCTGGAAGATCGCCGTGTGCCGTTGGTAGGCCTTGCGCAGCAAGTGCCCGACCTGTTCGGTAACGTCGTAGGGGGTGTTGTCGAGCGGGGCGCTGCTGGGGGTGATTTTTTTCGACATAGGATGGCTTGGGCTGGGTGGAAAGAGGCTGGCCGGCCGCCAATAGCGGAGCGCCCGGCCAGTATAACCCCTATCGCGCTCGCGACTCCTCTGGTGCAACCACGTCGCCGGCCAGCACTACCGCCTTGTCATCCAGGTAGATATCGCAGTTGCGCAGCGGGATGTCCAGGTGGCACGGGGTCTTGCGCTTGCCGCCGACCTCGGTGTTGGGGCCAGTGGAGAACAGGAAGTTGCCGTAGAACGCACGGGCATCCATGCACATGCCGTCGTTGCGGTCGTGCAGGCCCATGGCCGTCCATTGCGCGCGCGGCTGCAGGCCCCAGCCTATGTGCGAGATGCCGTATACCTCGGGGTCGTTGAAGTACTTCATGTAGTCACGCAGGTACTCGGCCTCGAAGCCGCCATGTATGCCGGTGATGAAGCCTTTTTCGATTTCCAGGGTGATGCGCTCGCGGCAATAGTTCTTGAACGGCAGGATGATGTCGCCCACGTCCAGCACCAGCGTGCCCTCGGCGCTGTCCTCGTTCGGCCAGGTGAACAAAAAGCCGCTGGGCCAGTGGTCCCAGCGCCCCGGTTCGTCGGCATAGCCGTACTCAGTCACGGCCGGGTACTGGCCGAGCGGGGCGTGGAAGTCGCTACCGGCCTTGGACCGCACATGCAGGCTGCGCGCCTGTTTCAACAGGGTTTCGGCAGCCAGCACCCGGCGTTTGTCGTCTTCGGTCGGCAGCATGCGCGCCAGCACCTCGGGTGGCTCCACGGCCAGCAGGATGCGCGTGCCGGTCTTGAGAATCTGCTCCTGCTCGGGTGAGTGCAGCAGCATCATGGTGTCGACGATCAGGTCGGCGGCTTCCAGCGCCCGCTGCGCCGCCAGGTTGCCGGTCAGCGCGGTGTCGCCGCAGTAGGCCGTCATGTCGTTGCCCATGGCGGTCGGGTGGTTGAACGCCGGCAGCTCTACTGCATACACCTTGGCCTTCAAACGCTGGGCGGCCTCCATGGCGGCGTTGACCGTGCGCGGGTCGGAGTAGTGGCTCTTGAGCACGGCCACGCTCTGCGTTTCGTCCACGCGAGACAGCTTCAGTACATGCTCGAACATCTGGGTCAGTTGTGCATTGCTCACCGGCATCGGGGTTCTCCTGGGTGGCGTTGACAGGGGCGCACCATGGCAGTGCCTGGTGCTTCATCTCGGTGCAAAATAATAGCGTGTACACCCTACTTGTGCAGATGAAAACGCATCCTGCCAGCGAGCGCAAGTTATCTGTTCAAACGTTACATATCCACACATTGTCCAGTATTTACGGTAACAATAAGCCGGGTGTCGTTTCGATCAGCTGTTTGAAAAATATTTTCAGCAGGCTCTTTTCAAAGGTCATTTGTAGCGTATACGCTCTAAATCGTCAGGCGGTTGAGCCGCTGGCCACCTATCAGAACAAGAGGAGACATACCCATGCGGGGTAGGCAGAAAATCGCAATCGTCGGTGCAGGTCTGGGTGGGGCAGCCGCCGCCACGTTGCTGCAACAGGCCGGGTTCGATGTCGAGGTATTCGAACAGGCTCCGGCGTTCACCCGCCTGGGCGCGGGCATTCATATCGGCCCTAACGTGATGAAAATCTTCCGCCGCATGGGGCTGGAGCAGAAGCTGGAGCTGATGGGCTCGCACCCGGACTTCTGGTTCAGCCGCGACGGCAATACCGGTGATTACCTGTCGCGCATTCCGCTGGGCGAGTTTGCCCGCCGCGAATACGGCGCCGCTTACATCACCATCCACCGTGGCGACCTGCACGCCCTGCAGATCGAGGCCATCAAGCCGGGCACCGTGCACTTCGGCAAGCGCCTGGAAAAGATCGTCGACGAAGGTGACCAAGTGCGCCTGGACTTTGCCGACGGCACCCACACCGTGGCCGACATCGTCATCGGGGCCGACGGCATCCACTCGAAGATCCGTGAAGCGTTGCTGGGGGCTGAAGCGCCGATCTACAGCGGCTGGGTCGCGCACCGTGCACTGATTCGCGGGGTGAACCTGGCACCGCATGCCGATGTGTTCGAGCCCTGCGTCAAATGGTGGTCCGAAGACCGCCACATGATGGTCTACTACACCACCGGCAAGCGCGACGAGTATTACTTCGTCACCGGCGTGCCACATGAAGCCTGGGACTTCCAGGGTGCGTTCGTCGACAGCAGCCAGGAAGAAATGCGCGCAGCCTTCGAAGGCTACCACCCCACCGTACAGAAGCTGATCGACGCTACCGAATCGATTACCAAGTGGCCGCTGCGCAACCGCAACCCGTTGCCGTTGTGGAGCCGTGGCCGCCTGGTGCTGCTGGGCGACGCCTGCCACCCGATGAAGCCACACATGGCCCAGGGCGCGTGCATGGCCATCGAGGACGCGGCCATGCTGACCCGCTGCCTGCAGGAGACCGGGTTGTCGGACCACCGCACGGCGTTCGCCCTCTACGAGGCCAACCGTAAAGAGCGGGCATCGCAGGTGCAATCGGTATCCAACGCCAACACCTGGCTCTACACCCAGGAAGACCCAGCCTGGGTTTACGGCTACGACCTCTATGGGCAGCAGCTTGAAAGCGGGGAGGCGGCATGAGCACCTTCGTCGCTGGTGGTAACGTCAGCGCCAATGGCATCCGCCAGCATTACCTGCGCTATGGCGGCAAGGGCCATGCGCTGATCCTGGTGCCGGGCATCACCAGCCCAGCGATCACCTGGGGCTTTGTTGCCGAGCGCCTTGGGCAGTATTTCGACACCTATGTGCTGGATGTGCGCGGGCGCGGCTTGTCTTCAAGCGGCCCCGGACTGGACTACGGTACCGACGCTTGTGCTGCGGATATTCCCGCCTTTGCCGCAGCGCTGGGCCTGGATGGCTACCATCTGGTCGGGCACTCGATGGGTGCGCGTTTTGCCATCCGCGCTGCCGCCCAAGGGGCGCCGGGGCTGCAGCGGCTGGTGCTGGTCGACCCACCGGTGTCCGGTCCGGGCCGCCGCGCCTACCCGAGCAAGTTGCCGTGGTACGTCGATTCGATCCGCCAAGCCACGGTTGGCATGAGCGGCGATGACATGCGCGCCTTCTGTGCCACCTGGAGCGACGAGCAGCTGGCCCTGCGTGCCGAGTGGCTGCACACCTGCTACGAGCCGGCGATCGTGCGGGCCTTCGATGATTTCCACGAGGTCGATATCCACCAGTACCTGCCCGCGGTGCGCCAGCCGGCATTGCTGATGGTGGCCGGGCGGGGTGGAGTGATCGAGCCCCGTGACATTGCTGAAATGCGCGAGCTCAAGCCGGATATCCAGGTCGCGTACGTGGACAACGCCGGCCACATGATCCCCTGGGATGACCTGGACGGTTTCTTCGCCGCCTTTGGCGACTTCCTCGACCACCCCCTCGTCTGACGGAGCACGAGACATGACCCAGCTATACCGCATCGGCCAGATCGTGCCGAGTTCGAACACCACCATGGAAACCGAAATTCCGGCGATGCTCAACGCGCGCCAGGCGATCCGCCCCGAGCGGTTCACCTTCCATTCCAGCCGCATGCGCATGAAGCAGGTGAAGAAGGAAGAACTGGCCGCGATGGACGCCGAGTCCGACCGCTGCGCAGTCGAGCTGTCCGACGCCAAGGTCGATGTGCTGGGCTATGCCTGCCTTGTGGCGATCATGGCCATGGGGCTGGGCTATCACCGCCAATCTGAAAAGCGCCTGCAGCAGGCCACCGCCGACAATGATGCGCTGGCACCGGTGATCACCAGCGCCGGGGCGCTGGTCGAGGCCTTGCATGTGATGAAGGCCAAGCGCATTGCCATCGTCGCACCGTACATGAAGCCGCTGACCGAGCTGGTGGTGAACTACATCCGCGAGGAAGGCTTCGAGGTGCAGGACTGGCGCGCGCTGGAAATCCCCGACAACCTCGCCGTGGCCCGTCACGACCCGGCCAACCTGCCGGGCATCGTCGCCGGCATGGACCTTGAAGGCGTCGATGTGGTGGTGCTGTCGGCGTGCGTGCAGATGCAATCGCTGCCGGCAGTGGCCAAGGTCGAGGCGCAAACCGGCAAGCCGGTGGTCACCGCAGCAATCGCTACCACCTACGCCATGCTCAAGGCGCTGGACCTGGAGCCGATCGTGCCTGGGGCCGGTGCCTTGCTGTCGGGCGCCTACTGAAATCGGGAGACGGACATGAGCGACGCACAAAGTGCCCGTGACAACTACCAGGGTGTGTGGGGCCAGCGCATCGGCTTTGGCCGCAAGCCGGCCCTGCTGATGATCGACTTCATGCAGGGCTACACCACCCCGGGCGCACCGCTGTACGCCCCGGGCGTGGTCGCAGCGGTCGAGCAGGCCGCCGCGGCCTGCTGGCGCTGGCCCGCGACTGCGGTACCTTGGTGGTGCATACCAACATCCGTTACCAGCCGCCGCATTTTGCTGACGGCGGCGTGTGGGTGCGCAAGGCGCCGGTGATGAAGGACATGGTCGAAGGCAACCCGCTGGCAGCCTTTTGCGAGGCCGTTGCGCCACAGGCAGGGGAGGTGGTGCTGAGCAAGCAGTACGCCAGCGCTTTCTTCGCCACCAGCCTGGCCCCGCTACTGCATGCACAGGGGGTGGATACCGTGGTGCTGGCTGGCTGCTCGACCAGCGGCTGCATCCGCGCCAGTGCGGTGGATGCCATGCAGCACGGGTTTCGAACCATCGTGGTGCGCGAGTGTGTCGGTGACCGCCACAGCGACCCGCACGAAGCCAACCTGTTCGACATCGACAGCAAGTACGGCGATGTCGTCACCCGGCAGGATGCCATGCAGCAACTCAGGCACCTGGCCGGCTGAACGCCGGGCAGCGCCTACCCAATAACAATCAAGGACCGGTGCGGGAAGCCCGTCCATGACCGCCTGCTGTCCGGGTGGTCGCCCCGCAGGAGCACTCGGGGTCTTCAGGCGCTGTCCAGGCTCGCCGCGTAGAATGCGCGGCGTGCCCGGCGCGTCGAAAACTGCTGGCCTTAAAACAACCACAAAGTCGCCCGCCAGGAGACAGGAAATGCCAATTGCGAATGCAACCACGGTCCACAGTGACATCGACCATGGCACGAAAGCGCTGTACAGCAAGATCACCTGGAGGCTCATCCCCTTCTTGTGTTTCTGCTACCTCGCAGCTTATCTGGACCGCATCAATGTCGGCTTCGCCAAGCTGCAGATGCTCGAAGACCTGCAGTTCAGCACAGCGGCCTATGGCCTGGGTGCAGGGCTGTTCTTCGTCGGCTACATCATCTTCGAAGTGCCGAGCAACCTGATCCTGCAGCGCGTTGGCGCCAAGCTGTGGATCGCCCGCATCATGATCACCTGGGGCCTGCTGTCGGCCTGCACCATGTTCGTCACCAGCACCACCCAGTTCTATATCCTGCGTTTCCTGCTGGGTGCGGCCGAGGCCGGCTTCCTGCCAGGCGTGTTGTACTACCTGACCATGTGGTACCCCACCTATCGCCGCGGGCGCATCATTGCCCTGTTCATGATCGGGCTGCCGTTGTCGAGCGTGATTGGCGGGCCGATTTCTGGCTGGATCATGGGGCATTTCGACCAGGTTCAAGGTTTGCATGGGTGGCAGTGGCTGTTCCTGCTGGAGGCGATCCCCAGCGTTTTGCTCGGCATCCTCACGTTCTGGGCATTGCCTAACCATTTTCAGCAGGCCAAGTGGCTGTCGGCTGACGACAAGGCACAACTGGCGGCAGACCTGGCCGCCGACGATGCCGAGGGCAAGGACAGCAAACACAGCTTCCGCGATGGCTTCTTCAACCTTAAGGTGTGGATGCTCGGTGGTATCGACTTTTCGATCCTGCTCAGCGCCTATGCGATGGGCTTCTGGATGCCGACCTTCATCCGCGATGCGGGCGTCAGCGACACCTTCCATATCGGCCTGCTCACGGCCATTCCAAGCCTGGCCGCGCTGGCCGGCATGCTCATGATCGGGGCCAGCTCCGACCGCCACCGCGAGCGCCGCTGGCACATCATCGTGCCGTTCATCATTGGTGCAATCGCCATGGCCAGCAGCACCTTGTTCAGCCAGAACCTGGTGATGACCGTGGTGCTGTTCGCCATTGCCTCGGCGGCGATCATCGGCGCGGTGCCGGTGTTCTTCAGCCTGCCGGCGACTTTCCTCAAAGGCACCGCAGCCGCCACCGGCTTTGCCCTGGCCTGTTCGGTAGCCAATATCGCCGGCCTGGTGAGCAACTCACTGATGGGCGTGGTCACCGACCTCACCGGCACCTCGCACGCTGCGCTGTGGGTGTTTGCCGGCTGCCTGATCCTCAGCTGCTTCCTGGTCATCGCCTTGCCGGCCAAGCTGGTCAACCGCTAGCGGCCCAGCGCTTCACGCAACGGCAGGGCAGGCGGGCCGGGGGCCCGCCTGCCGACCTCTCTCGATGCAACCCGCACGCCGGTGGCCATGCAGTGCCGCCGCGCCGGGTTGCTGTTGCCCAAATCCAGGAGTAGCCCTATGCAAGGTTTCACTGCGCCGCGTTTTTCTTCGTCTGCACGCCTGGCCGGCGGTTGTATTGCCGCCGCTTTGTGTGCAGAGGCCACGGCAGAAGAGGCCGGTTTCATCGAAGGTGCCCGCGCCACGCTGCAGGCGCGCAATTACTTCTTCAGCCGCGACTATGCCGATATCAAGGGCGCCAGCACCCAGTCGCGTACCCAGGAATGGGCGCAGGGGTTTATCCTCAATGCCAGCTCCGGTTATACCCAGGGCACCGTTGGCGTGGGTGTGGATGTTACCGGCCTGCTGGGTTTCAAGCTCGACAGCAGCCCGGAACATGCCCGGTCCGGGTTGCTGCCCAGCCTGGACAGCGGCAAGTCGGCGGACGAATACAGCCGCCTGGGTGCGGCGATCAAGTTCAAGGTGTCGCAAACCGAGCTGAAGGTGGGCGAGTTGATGCCCAACCTGCCGGTGCTGCTGTTCAGCGATTTGCGCCTGCTGCCGCCGACTTACCAGGGCGCGATGCTGGAGTCGCGCGAGTTCGCCGGGTTGACCCTGAGCGCCGGCCAGTTCCGCTCCACCAGCCTGCGCGACTCGTCCAACAGCCAGAAGATGTACGCGCTGGTCAACGACCCGATCAACCCGGCGCGGCTGGCGCGCTTTACCAGCGACCGGTTCAACTACGTGGGTGCCGACTATGCCTTCAACGACAACCGTACCAGCGTCGGTGTCTGGCAGGCGCAGTTGGAGGATATCTACCAGCAGCGCTTCTACAGCTTCAAGCATGCCGAGCCGATCGGGGGCTGGACGCTGGGGGTCAATGCCGGTTACTTCGATGCCCGCGAGGACGGGAGCAAGGTGGCTGGCGACTACGATAACCATGCGCTGTTCAGCCTGTTCTCGGCCAAGACCGGCGGGCATACCTTCTATGTGGGCTATCAGCAGATCGGCGGGGATGACGGCTTTATCCAGGTAGGCGCCAACACCAACCCGATGGGTAATACGCTGCCGACCTATGAGTTCTCGGCGCCGGGTGAACGCTCGTGGCAGGTGCGCCATGATTACAATTTTGTCGCCTTGGGGCTTCCGGGGCTGACGTCGACCCTGCGTTATGTAAAGGGGCGAGACGTGGAAACAGGGCTGGGCTTTGAAGGGCGTGACCGCGAGCGTGACCTGGACCTGGCCTACGTGGTGCAAAGCGGGCCGTTGGCCGGGCTTGGGATACGGGTGCGCAACGTGATGGCGCGCTCCAACTACCGGACAGATATAGATGAGAACCGCTTGATTCTGAGTTACACGATCAAGGTGTTCTGAGGGGGTAGGTGACCCGGCGCCAGCTCGGTTCCCGAAGCAACCTTGTGCTGCGAAGAAGCAATAACTGCCTAAGGCAGTCGTTTGCCTTACCGCGCTCTTCGCAGCGCAAGGCTGCTCCTGCACGTGCTGGGTAGGTTTGAGCTGTGGAGCATGACAATGGCTCTTGCAGGTCACTGCAAGGTGTCGGGCTTCAGGCTATCTGGCAGTTGCCGAATGGCCTCCTCAAGCCGCGCGATCGGCCCGGTGAGTTGATCCGCTTCCTTGTCCTTGCCTTCACCTCTTAAGCGCTCACGCTCAACGCGCAGGTTAAGCAGATTTTTCTGCAACTTCAGTGCAGAGGTTTTGAACGAGTCCATGCTTTTCTCACGCTGTAGGCTTCCGTACCGTTGTAGGAAAAATGGACCGTAGCAGCTCGAATTTGCCGGAGAAACTGATGTTTCATACAGGCAAGACTCATTGCCACGCCATTTCCTACAGAGTGCGGTAAGCAATCCTACAAGTCGTGTTTCAGATCGTGTCCCCCCAAGCAAGCTCAATCTACCGTATTGGCTGGGTTCAGGCGCTTTCGAGGGGCAGCGCGCTGAACGCAGGTACTCCACAAAGCTGGAGGCGTGTTTAGAAACTTCATGTATCAATTGCCCGCCCGCGAGCGACACGTGCTCAGCGTCCACCACTGCGGCTGAATCCAGCCCAGCGGCATCTGCGCATCACATCTGATCCGCTTTTTTTCCATAAACCTGAATCTGTAACCGTATCAGCCCAAGCTCGACAATGTGCCCATTCCCGCATCACAACTGTAGAGGTTCCAATGGGCAAGCTGGCGCTGTTCCTGGGTGGTTTTCTGCTGCTGACCATTCTGATTGGTATTCTTGGCACCATTCCGCCAAGCTGAGTTCAACTGCGTTTTCCCCTGCGCGGCCCGTCCACTCCAAGCGACGGGCCCAATCTATTGGCCAATGGCCGGTCATCTTTTTCATCGCACTGCTGGATCAGCATCAGGTGCAAGTCATTCTCAGGGCAGGAGCGGATCGAGCTGGTCAAGTTGGCCAATTCGCCTTTCTCCTTGTGCGATAAGTCGTTCTTTACGCTGGGAAATCTGTCCACAAAAAACGTGGGTAGGTCTGTGGATAAAGTGCTGCAAGCCAGACCCGCGGCGGGCTCTGTTAAATTGAGCAGAAATTGAACAGTCGTTTCATGGCCTGTTTCAGCGTAGCGGGCCGGCTCGGCGCAGGGCGGCCAGCAAGTCACGCACCCGCGTCGGCAACTCGCCGGCAGGGTATACAGCATGCATCTGTGGGTCCTGGCCGCTACTTGACGTCAAGCGGTACTGCGGGCACACCCGCACCAGGCGGCCGGCCTTGACCTGTGCTTCGCCGACCCAGGCGGCAAGGCGAGCGATGCCGGCGCCGGCCAGGGTGCTGTGGTACACCGCGCCTCCTGAGCCCAGGCGGAGCCTGGGCCTGGGGCGCAGGCTGGTGATCTGGTCATTGTGGCAAAAGTGCCAGGCCTTGAGGATGCGTGGCGCGGTATGCAGGATCAAGGTGTGTCCATCCAGGTCTTCCGGATGTTGCGGTGTGCCAGCCAGGGCCAGATATGCCGGGCTGGCATACAGGTGGCGCTGGTAGGGCCAAAGCGGGTAGCCGATCAGCTCGCTCGATTGCGGGAAGGCACCGCGCACCACGAAATCGAATTTACCTTGCAGCGGGTCAAGGGCTTCGTCGCTGTACTGCACGTCCAGGGTCACCTGAGGGTGGCGGCGGGAAAACTCGGCAAGCACTTGCGGTAGCACATGCTCTCCCAGCAGTTGCGGCGCGGCAAAGCGGATCCAGCCTTGGGCGCTGCCGCTGAGCGCGGCCAGTTCGTCGGCAGCATCGCGTTGCACATCCAGCAAGCGTTCGGCATGCGGCAGCAAGCGCTCGCCGGCCTCGGTCAGGGTGACGGCGTTGGCGTTGCGGTTGAGCAGTTTGCTTCCCGCATTGTCTTCCAGGGTTTGTACCGCGCGTGTAACTGCGCTGGGTGAACGCCCCAGGGCGCGGGCGGCAGCAACGAAGCTGCGCTTGTGCGCCACGCTGACGAACGCCTGGATTTCCCGCAGCATGTCCAGTGCCATTGCCTGCTCCTCGTTGCAGCTATCGCAATATGGCATTTCAACACAAGTGTGCCACTTTGATTAGCCTTGCAGGCGTCTTCACTGCCTGGAACCGCGTCATGATGGATATTGCTGTGCTTTCTGTGTTCGCCTTCGCCGCTGGGTTGATCGACGCCGCGGTGGGTGGCGGCGGGCTGATCCAGATCCCGGCCTTGTTCAACGTGTTGCCCTCCGCGCAACCGGCCGCATTGCTCGGCAGCAACAAACTGGCGTCCGTGTGCGGAACGGCCTTCGCAGCCCGCTCGTTCATCCGTAAAGTGACGCTGGATTGGGGGTTGATCGTACCGGCGGCACTCAGTGCCTTTGTCATGTCGTTCGCGGGGGCCGCCACGGTGTCGCTGGTACCCCCCAGCGTGATGCGCCCGGCGGTGCTGGTGCTGATCGTGCTGATGGCTGTCTACACCTTCTGCAAGAAGGACTTCGGCACCTTGCACACACCTGCCCAGGTCGGCCGCAAGGAGCAGTGCCTGGCAGTGCTGATCGGCGGCGCTATCGGCTACTACGATGGCCTGTTCGGCCCGGGCACCGGTAGCTTCCTGATCTTCCTGTTCATCCGCTTCTTCGCCCTGGACTTCCTGCACGCCTCGGCTTCGGCCAAGGTGGTGAACATTGCCACCAACCTGGCGGCGCTGGTGTTCTTCGTGCCGACGGGCAACGTGCTGTACGCCATAGCCTTGCCCATGGCGGTGTGTAACATTCTCGGCGCGTTGACCGGTACCTGGCTGGCGGTCCGCAAGGGTGCCGGGTTTGTCCGCGGGCTGTTCCTGGTGCTGTTGTGTGTGCTGATCGCCAAGCTGTCGTGGGACCTGCTGGCCGGCTAGTTCAGATCACCAGGCGCTGTGCTTCGGCCTGTTCGACGCGGTTGCGGCCCCGGGCTTTGGCCCGGTACAGCGCCTGGTCGGCACTCGCCAGCAGTTCGTCCAGGCTGGGGGCCGGCATGTCTGCGTCGCAGCCTGCCACACCGATACTCACGGTAATTTGGAGGCGCTGGTCGGCCTGTGCCACGTGCAGGTCTTGGATGGCGCGGCGCAGGCGTTCGGCGATGAAGTTGGCCCGCTCTGGCGCAAGTCCGGGCAGGATGACAACGAATTCTTCGCCACCCAGGCGTGCGATCAGCTCATCGTTGTGCAGCTGGTCCTGGAGGGTGCTGGCGAATTGGCGCAGCACCTGGTCACCGACTGCATGGCCGTGGGCATCGTTGATCGACTTGAAGTGGTCGATGTCCAGCATCATCAGGGTCAGCGGCAGCGCCTGGGCGTGCTGTTGGCGGCTCTCCAGCAGCGCGTTGGCGCGGCGTGTGAAGGCGCTGCGGGTGAGCACTCCGGTGAGGTGATCGACGGTGGCCTGGTGCGCCAGGCGGGCCATGAGGCTACGGTTGGCCTGGCTGACGCAGGCCACCACCAGCGGCCCGAGCACCAGCATGGCGATGCCCAGGCGCGCCGACATCAGCGTGGTAACCCCAGGCTCGCTCTGCGGCACGCTGAAGTGCATGAGGTTTTGCGCCACGGCCACGATCAGCGTACTGCCGGCCGTGAGCGTCAGCAATGAAACCAGGAACGGTGAGTAGGTCCAGGCACACCACAGTAATGCGGCAATCGGGAAGGCAATGGCCCCAGGGCCACCGAAAGCGATGCTGAATGCCAGTGAGGCCAGCAGTACCAGTAACGGCGCCAGGCGTATGGGCTGCGCGCCGCCGCGCACCAAGGCCCGCACCGAGGGCGCTGTAAGCAGCACCGGCAGTACCAGCACACCGGTCGAGAACTGTTCGCTGAACCAGGCTAGCCAGGTGGCGCGCAACGACTGTTCGAACCACGGTGCGGCCATTACCGCTGCCATGCTGGCCGCCACCATGGCAGCGGCGGCGCAGGCAGCGAACACGCTAAGCACGCCGCGCGGGCTGCGCATGCGCCGGTGCATGCGAGGCAAGCGCGACATCAGCTGCCAGAGGGTGACCACCACGCCAAGATTGCACAGGTTGAACCACAGAGCCGGCCCCCAGGCGCTGCCACACAGCAGGTCGGCCCCGACCATGGCCAGCCACACCAGGCTAAAGCCCGTAAACGTGGCTTGACGGGGGTAGCGCAGGAGTACGCCGGCCAGTACCGCATTCACTGGCCAGAACAGCGACAGCGATTCGATCGGGCGTGCCAGGATGCCGCCCAGGGTGAGGGCGAAGGTCACGCCAAGTACAACGACATAAGGCAATACGCGCGATTGGGCTGGAAAAACCATGAACTCGACCGGCAAGCGGAAACGAAATCCAGGACAACGCGATAGAGCACCTGGGGCAATTACCTGCAGTGTGTTGGCTCAGGGTGGTTGATGTCAATCTGCCGCGATTGGTTGCGATAATGTCAAATTGCCTCTATTCCTGGCCACTTTCCTCACAGCCCGAAGAACCACGGCACCATCACGACGGTAACCAGCATCACCAGCACGGTGAACGGCACGCCAATCTTGACGAAGTCAGCAAAGCGGTATTGCCCGGGCCCAAGTACCAGCGTGTTGACCGGTGATGACACCGGCGTCATGAATGCCGCCGACGCGGCTAGCGCGACGGTCATGGCGAACGGGTAGGGCGACATGCCCAGCTGCGCCGCAGTGCTGACAGCCACCGGCGCCATCAGAACCGCGGTGGCGGTGTTGGAAATGAACAGCCCGATCACTGCGGTGACGGCGAACAGGCAGGCAAGAATGGCGCTGGGGCCGGCACCACCCAGCACGTTCACCAGCCCACCCACCGCCAGGTCGATGCCGCCGGTTTTCTGCAGCGCCTGGGCGAAGGGCAGCATGCCCACGATCAGCACCAGGCTTTGCCAGTGGATGGCGCGGTAGGCACTGTTCATGTCAATGCAACGGCCTGCGCCCATCAGCAGGCAGCCGATCAACGCTGCCATGACATTGGGTACGGCGCCGCTGACCATTAGCCCGACCATTACCGCCAGGCTAAGCAACGCTTGCGGCGCGCGGGTGCGGGCTGGTGCGACCAGGTCGATCTCGGCGGGCAGGCTCAGGACCAGGAAGTCTTTGGGCTTGCTCTGCAACTGGCGTACCGCCTTCCACGGGCCGACCACCAGCAGGGTGTCGCCAAGGCGCAGCTTTTCTTCCACCAGTTGCTCTTCGATAGCGGCCTGATCGCGGCGCAGGCCGACCACGTTGAGGCCATAGCGGGTGCGGAACGCCAGTTCGAGGATAGTCTTGCCGATCAACTGCGAGCCGGGCGGCAGCGAGACCTCAGCCATTCCCAAATCCTGGGATTGATCGATGAAGTAGGCGGCCTTGAAGTGCAGCGGCTCCAGGTGCATGGTTTGGCACAGGCTGCGCAGGTCGTCATGCTTGGCGAACAGGTCGAGCAGCAGCACGTCGCCCTGATGCAGCACGGTGCCCGAGTCGGCAGCGATCACGCGCGTGGTGAACTTGTGCTGGCGCTCGATACCGATCACGTTGGCGCCGTGTCTGGTGCGCAGTTTCAGCTCGCCGAGGTTGTGGCCGATCAGCGGCGACTGAGGGCGGATGCGCAGGCGTCGTTCACGGCCGTTGAGCTTGTAGTCCAGTACCAGGTCCAGCAAGGTGCGGCGGCTTTCCACCCGGCCGTCCTTGCGCACTTCACCGTTGAGCCAGTGGCGGGTCAGCAGCATGTAGCCAATGCCCAGCACCAGCACCACCAGGCCGAACGGGGTAAAGCTGAAGAAGCTGAACCCTGCTTCGCCATGGCGTACCAGCTCGCTGTGCACCACCACGTTGGGCGGTGTGGCGACCAGACTGAGCATGCCACTGATGAGGCCGGCAAAAGCCAGTGGCATCATCAGGCGGCTGGGTGACAGCTGCAGGCGCGCAGCGATGCTCAGCACCACCGGGATGAAAATGGCCACCACGCCGGTGGAGCTCATGATCGATCCCAGCCCGGCCACCGCCACCATCAGCAGTACCAGCAGGCGCGCCTCGCTATTGCCGGCCCGCTCGCTCATCCATTCGCCGATGCGATAGGCAATGCCGGTGCGCACCAAGCCTTCGCCAATCACGAACAGGGCGGCGATCAGCACCACGTTGGGGTCGCTGAACCCGGCCAGGGCCTGTTCCACGGTAAGGATGCCGAGTAGTGGCAGGGCGAGAATCACCAGCAGCGCGACCACGTCCATGCGTGGGCGGTTGATGACGAACAGGGCAATCACGATGGCCAGCAGGCCGAGGACCCAGAGCAACTCATGGTTCATGGGGAGGGGGTGTTCCTTCACACGGGGCACGATAGACAGTAGCAGTCAGTGTGCCAGCTTGTAGTGAAGGGGGTGTTGATGTGCTGCAACAAAAAGGGCCGCTATGCGGCCCTCCGGTCACGGGGTCAGTGACGGTGGCGGTGGTGCTTCTTGCTGCCGCGGTTGTCGTCGCCCAGATGGTTACCGAGGGCACCACCGGCCGCGCCGCCCAGGCCGGCACCCACGGTCGAACCGGTCTTGCCGCCTACTGCGCCGCCCAGCAGCGAGCCGCCAGCCGAGCCCAGGCCACCGCCAATGGCGGCTTCGGTACGGTTGCCCTTGCGCGCACCGACAGCGCTGCCGGCTGCGCCGCCAACGCCGGCACCGATGGCTGCGCCGGTCTTGCCGCCGAGCTGTTGACCAACAACGTTGCCCAGGACACCCCCCAGGCCACCGCCAATGGCGGCAGTACCGTCACCGGCGAAAGCGCCCTGGCACAGCAGCAGGCCGAGGGCAAGGGAAGGCAGAGTCAGACGCATGATACGAACCTCAAAGGAATCATCAGGATAAGTTGCCGCTCAACGTGCGGCAGGTCAGGGCTGAAAGGACGCTTCAGCGGTAGTAGCGGTCACCGCGGTATTGCCGATCGTCATCGTCGTCGCGGTCATGGCGGTGGTGGTGGCGATGGTCACGGTCGCGGTCACGCCAGCCGTCGTCATCATGGTAGCGATGGCTATGGCAACCTGCGGTCAGCAGGACAACAGCAACCAGAGAAAGGCTTGCAAGACGCGTGAGCACGATATAGGTCCTTGATCCGCATAGGTTTACGGGGCACCTTTTAAGACTGGGGCCGATCGATTTGGTTTCCCGGGCGGGCAAAAAAAATTGTGCGTCCAGCGATCAGCGCCAATGCGCCCGCCTGCACCAACGGGCTGTGGCGCTACCGGCATCGACCAGCCCTGGCGTATCGACGCGTTCCAGGCGCACTTGGCCGGCGGCGAGGTGCTCTGCAATGGGTCGCCTTGGCCAGGGCATGTTGAATCAGGATGCCGGTTGAATCGCCAGCACCACGCCATTGGTGATCTGCACCAGCACGTAATGCTTGCCCATGCGCACCCAGTGGCTTTCCTTTTCCGGTTCGGGCAGGCCTTTGGCTTTCCAGTCCTTGACGGCCTGGTCATCGCGTTTGTATTGGTCCGGGGCCTTGTCGCCGACGTTCAGTTCACGATTGTGGGTTTCGGGGGCGGTGATGCTTTCTTCGCTCGAGGGGGCGGCGCTGACGCTCAGGGGCAGGCAAGGCAGGGCGGCGAGTAGCAGGTAGTGCAGTTTCATGATGCGTTCCTCGTGATGGCATGTTTTATCTGCGACAGCGGCAAGTGCGTGGCAATTCACTCGGGATGCCTGCCAGTGCTAGAGTCGCCTTCTTTTTCGCGACCCCGAGGATGGAACATGCGTGCGATTCTGCCGTTGGCTGCGGTGCTGATGCTGGCCGGTTGTGCTTCTGCGACCATGGAAACGGCGCGTGGCGGCAAGCCGACTGCGCAGCTCGACTCGCACAAGGCGCCAGAGCTGGTTGCCCAGTGCATCCAGTTCAGCTGGCAGGAAGAGAAGGTGTTCGGTGATGACGCCAGCGGCTACCTGGAACCGCGCAAGCAGGGCGGGTTCACCGTGTTTACCCGTGAGGCCGAAGCGTTTGTGGACGTTTACCCGCAGCCGGGCGGGACGCGTGTGGATTACTACGCGAAGCAGAACGACGGCGTGGCTCTGCAACGCCGAGCGGCTGCTGCAACCTGCCTGTAACGGCTGGCGCTATCGCCGCTCATGCAAGGGCCCGTGCATTCAGGGTACTGAGCAAGGCAGTTGTTGCCACAGCAGAGGCGCGCGGGCTTTACAATTTTTTTCAAGGCAGTGATGTCGCAGCGCGCGCGGTGACGGCTAGCATAAGGTGCTTCCACTCAAGGACGACACCATGGACCGTTCACTGCAACTCAACCGTATAAGCTGGGATGAGCGTGCCCCGTTGCACGCCGCTTCGAAGGACTACGAGGTCGAGCGCCTGGTCCAGCAACACGGGCACTTGTCCGAAACCGTATGCTTCGACCTGCCATTGCTCGGTGACATCGACGGGCTTGATACGGTCCATTTGCAGTGCCACATCGGCACCGACACCCTGTCGCTGGCGCGCCTTGGCGCCAAGGTTTGCGGCCTGGATTATTCCAAGGCATCGCTGGCCGAGGCACGGGCATTGGCCGAGCGTTGCGCGCTGCCCATCCAGTATGTCGAGTCTGACGTCTATGCCGCCGACAAGGTACTGCCGGCGGGTACGTTCGACCTGGTCTACACCGGTATTGGCGCGCTCTGCTGGTTGCCCCGCATCGAGCCATGGGCACGCACCGTCGCAGCACTGCTGAAACCGGGCGGGCGGCTGTTCCTGCGCGATGGGCATCCGATGCTGATGGCTGTCAACGAAGATCATCAGGACCGCCTGCAGCTCGAATATCCGTATTTCGAGCACGAAGCGCCGACGGTGTGGCACACCGACCAGACCTACGTCGAAACCGATCAGCGCCTGGCCCACACCGAAACCCATGAATGGAACCACGGCCTGGGAGAAGTGATCACTGCCTTGTTGGCCCAGGGCCTGCAGCTGACAGCGCTGGTCGAGCACCAGAGCATCCCCTGGGAGGCGCTGCCGGGGCAGATGGTCAAGGGCGAAGACGGCGAATATCGCCTGCGCGAGCAGCCTGCACGCCTGCCCCTGAGTTACACCTTGGTCGCCGTCAAAGCCTGATCAGGACAGGAAGCCACCGTCGACATTGAGCGTGGTGCCGGTGGTGTAGCTGGAGGCATCGCTGGCCAGGTACAGCACCGCGCCCGCCATTTCCTTGGGGTCGGCCACGCGCTTGAGCGGGATCTGTTGCAAGGCGGCGTTGAGGATGGCTTCGTTCTTCACCAGTGCCGAAGCGAACTTGGTGTCGGTCAGCCCCGGCAGTAGCGCGTTGCAGCGAATACCGAAGGGTGCACACTCTTTGGCGAACACCTTGGTCATGTTGATGACCGCCGCCTTGGTCACCGAATAGATGCCTTGGAACAGCCCGGGCGAAACACCGTTGATCGACGCCACGTTGATGATGCTGCCGCCGCCGTTCTCGCGCATCAGCTTGCCAGCCTCCACCGACATGAAGAAGTAACCACGGATGTTCACGTCCACGGTCTTCTGGAACGCCCCTGGGTCGGTGTCCAGCACATTGCAGAATTGCGGGTTGGTGGCTGCATTGTTGACCAGCACGTCCAGTCGCCCGAACTGTTCGCGAATGCCGGCGAACACCTGCTGAATCTGTTCCAGCTCACCAATGTGGCAGGCCACAGCCGTGGCCTTGCCGCCGGCGGCAATGATGGCGTCGGCCACCTGCTGGCACCCGTCAAGCTTGCGGCTGGAAACGATCACATGGGCCCCTTGCTGCGCGAGCAAGTGGGCGATGGCCTCGCCGATGCCTCGGCTGGCGCCGGAAACAAAGGCAATCTTGCCGTCGAGGTCGAACAGGTGGGTCTTGGACATGCTGTTTTCCTTGTTATCCGTCGTCGTGGGCTGTGCTCAGAGGCTGGACTTGGAAATGACCTGCAAAGTCATTTGTTCCAGCAAGCGGTTCATGTGAATGAACTGGGCGAAACGCTTGTCCTGGGTCTGGCCATGGTAGTAGCGGTAGTAGATCTGCTGAACGATGCCTGCCAGGCGGAACAGGCCATAGCAATAGTAGTAATCGAAGTTGTCCAGGCGGATGCCGGCGCGCTCGGCGTAGTAATCGACGAACTGGCGACGGCTGAGCATGCCCGGCGCGTTGCTTGGCTGGCGGCGCATCAACTGTACTGGCGCCGGGTCGCCGGCTTCGATCCAGTAGGCCAGGCAGTTGCCCAGGTCCATGAGTGGGTCGCCCAGGGTGGCCATTTCCCAGTCCAGCACACCGATGATGCGCATGGGGTTATCCGCGTCCAGGATGACGTTGTCGAACCGGTAGTCGTTGTGCACGATGCTAGGGCGCGGGTGGTCGGCGGGCATTTTTTCGTGCAGCCAGGCGGTTACCGTTTCCCAGCGTGGCGCATCCGGTGTCAGGGCTTTTTCATAACGGCTGGTCCAGCCCTCGATCTGGCGCTGCACGTAGCCCTCCGGCTTGCCCAGGTCGGCCAGGCCGCAGGCGGTGTAGTCCACCTGGTGCAGCTCGACCAAGCGGTCGATGAAGCTTTTGCACAGGGCTTCGGTCCGGCCAGCGTCCAGGTTAAGTTCGGCCGGGATGTCCGAGCGCAGGATGATGCCCTTGACCCGTTCCATCACATAGAACTCACCGCCGATCAGGCCGGTGTCGGTGCAGTGTGCGTAGGCCTTGGGGCAGTAGGGGAAGCCGCTGTTCAGCTGGTTGAGGATGCGGAACTCGCGGCCCATGTCGTGGGCCGACTTGGCCTTTTGACCGAAGGGGGGGCGACGCAGCACGAAGTCGCGGCCCGGGTAGCTGACCAGGTAGGTGAGGTTGGAGGCGCCGCCAGGAAACTGGCTGATGCTCGGCAGGCCGAGCAGGCCGGGGATATTGGCTTTGAAGTAAGGGTCGATGACGGCCGCGTCGAGTTCTTCGCCGGGGCGTACCTGGGTGGACTGGTCGGTGAGCGTCATGCGTCTTCCTTATTCTCGATAGCAAGTACTATTGGGTAATCTAATGGTCCGCCAGGGTTGGAACAATCGTCCCATGTGCCAAATAGGTGAGGGTGTTGCTGTTGGATCACTGCACCGAATGCAGGGCAAAAAAAACCGAAGCCGTCAGGCTTCGGTTTTTCGATCATCCGGTATTCCCAGCCCTCAGGACGGGAACAGCTCGCTGAGTTTCATCGACAGCATCATGTCGCCCTCAACCCGCAGCTTGCCGCCCATGAAGGCCTGCATGCCGTCGGTTTCGCCGCTGACGATACCCTTCAGGGTTTCGGCGTCCATCACCAGGGTGCAGTTGGCATCCGGGTTTTCGCCTTCCTGCAGGTCGCAGGTGCCGTCCTTGACGATCAGCGCGTAGTGCTTGTCTTCGTCGGTGATGTTGAAGCCGAACACCAGGTCCAGGCCGGCGGCAGCGGATGGGTTGAATTTCTCTTGCATCTTTTTGACGGCATCAGCTACGGAGGTCATGGCGCATTCCTTATAGAGTGATTTACACGTCCCCGCAGGGACACAACAAGCCGGGCCTATCGGTAAGTGACAAGCTCCGGCGCCCTCAACAGCTGCACATGGGCCTGGCTGTTGAAGGAGGCCAGTGCCACGTCGCGGCCGCGAAACTTCAGCTGGCTGAGCGACGTGTTGATGATCTGCCAGTTCAGCGCGAACGCCTGGCTGGGGGTAATACCGGTAACCAGGTGGAGCAGGGCGGCAATGGTGCCACCCGAGGTGAAGATAGCAACATGATCGCCGCTGCCGGCGCTGTCCAGCACACGTTGCAGGCCCCCTTGTACGCGTGACGTAAACGAATGCCAGGTTTCCAGGCCATTATCGGCATGCTCGCCATCGTGCCAGCGCTGCACCATCAACGCGAACAGACGCTGAAACTCGCTGCGGTGCTGCGCAGCATTGCGCAGCACATGCAGGGCATCGGGCTCTTCCGGCAGCAAGTCGGGCAACAGGGCGCGGATCACACCGTCGGCATCGAACTCATTGAATGCGGCGTCGGTCTCAACCGCCGGCACCGGGCAGCCGTTGGCGTGCAGCGCCTGCAGCGCCAGCCGTGCGGTATCCTGCTGGCGGCGCAGGTCGCCAGCCACGCAGCGATCCAGCCGCACGCCCAACTGGGCCAGGTGCTCACCCAGGGCCTGGCTCTGGCGCACGCCCACGGGCGAGAGGACGTCGTAGTCATCGGCACCGAAGGAGGCTTGGCCATGTCGAATCAGGTAGAGATTGCCCACGAAAGGTTCCGGCCTGTTGGAGGTTGCTGCGAGGTTAGGATGCGGCTCACGGGCTGTCAACGAAAAAACATACAAGCGTTTGAAAAGGTTGTTTGAAAGATGTTGCCAGCGTTTACACCGGCTGGCAGCACCACAGACGCAACGGTATGCTTGCAACAGTGACGCGCCGTAGTGGCGCAGGCATTTAAGGAGTCAACGTGGAGTTTCTTGCCGAATACGCAAGCTTTCTCGCCAAAACCGCCACCCTGGTCATCGCCATATTGGTGGTGCTGTCGGCGATCGCCGGGCTGCGTGGCAAAGGTCGGCGCAAATCGGGCGGGCAATTACAGGTCACCCGACTGAACGATTTTTACAAGGACCTGCGTGAGCGCCTAGAGTCCGGCCTGCTCGACAAGGCCCAGCTCAAGGCCCTGCGCAAGCAGCAGGCCAAGGCGGAAAAACAGCAGAAGAAGGGCAAGGCCGAGGACAAGAGCCGGGTATTCGTACTGGACTTCGATGGCGACATCAAAGCCTCGGCCACCGAAAGCCTGCGCAACGAAATCACCGCACTGCTGACGCTCGCCACCGCGCGTGACGAAGTGGTACTGCGCCTGGAAAGCGGCGGTGGCCTGGTGCACAGCTACGGCTTGGCTGCATCGCAACTGGCGCGTATTCGTCAGGCAGGCATCCCGTTGACCGTGTGCATCGACAAGGTGGCTGCCAGCGGTGGGTACATGATGGCCTGCATCGGCGAGAAGATCGTCAGTGCCCCATTCGCCGTACTGGGGTCTATTGGCGTGGTGGCGCAGTTACCCAACGTCAACCGCCTGCTGAAAAAACACGACATCGACTTCGAAGTGCTGACTGCTGGCGAATACAAGCGCACCCTGACCGTCTTTGGCGAAAACACCGAGAAGGGCCGGGAGAAGTTCCAGGAAGACCTGGACATCACTCACCAGTTGTTCAAGGATTTCGTCTCCCGCTATCGTCCGCAGTTGCACATCGATGAAGTGGCCACTGGCGAAGTCTGGCTGGGCGTGGCCGCCTTGAATCGCAAGCTGGTGGACGAGCTGCAGACCAGTGACGAGTACCTGAGCGAGCGCGCACGCAACGCCAACCTGTTCCACCTGCACTATGCCGAACGCAAGAGCCTGCAGGAGCGGATTGGCATGGCCGCCAGCGGTACAGTGGAGAACGCGGTGGTGGGCTTGTGGAGTAAACTCAGCCGCCTGCGCTAACACCTTGAACCCGTTGAAATTTTTTTTCGTTCAGGGGGTTGCAAGGTTAAAAGAATGAAGACATAATGGCGCCCATCGAAACGCAGCAAACTTTGAAAAAGGTTCAGCGTTTCAAGGAGATAGCAAAGCGCAAGCAGCTAGATCCGACCTTTGAGGCCGAGTAGCAAAGTGGTTATGCTCCGGATTGCAAATCCGTCTACGCCGGTTCGATTCCGACCTCGGCCTCCACCATTCGAAAGCCCCGCAGATTAACGTCTGCGGGGTTTTTCTTTGTGCGTCAGAAAATGCCGAAGTCCCAAAACAAATTGGGATCAGTCCCAAAACTTCATCATTTGGAAGGCTTGGCGATGGCCCCGACGCGTCGATAAACGCGCTCGGTGATTCCCTCTTTTGAGTGGCCCAGCAGCACACTTGCATCGCTCAGGTCGTTGATCTCCGAGGCCGCCTTCGGTCGGATGTCGCGGAACTGAAACTGGGCGATTCGGTTGGCGAGGTCTGGCTTTTTCTCGACTTCAGCTTTCACCCTGGCCGCCTCTCGGGCGTCTGCCCACCGGTTGCGCAGCATTGGCCAGCTCATGCGCTTGCCGTGCTCGTTGAGGATGAAGAACGGCGACAGGTGCTTGCTGGTCCTGCGCATGATTCGCTCGAGCAGCTGGCCCAGACTGTTCTTCACCCCGTCCACTTCCAAGACGATCCTCAATCTCTTGCCGGTCTTGCCTTGGCTGACCATCAGGTAGATCCCCTCCACATCGTCCTTTCGCATGGACAGCACGTCTGACGGTCGCTGGCCAGTCAGGTACGCCAGGTCCATCGCATCCTTGAGCTCCGGTGGAGCTTCCTCATATACCGCCTGCCACACCGTCTCGTTGGCATAGAAGTCGCGCGGCTTTTCCTTATTCTTCCTCACGCCCAGGCACGGGTTGTCCCTGGTAGTGAGGCCCCATTCCCTTGCTGTGTTGAACACATGGGAGAGCAGGGCGATCTCCCTGTTTGCCCTGGTCTTGGCCGACCGCGAATCGCGGTACTGCGCGATCATCGCCGGCGTGATGGCATCGATTGGCGCCGAGTCGAACACGGTTCGCAGCTGCTTGAGCTCGTAGATGTTGTCCTTTTGGGTTCTGGCGGCCTTGCCCGGGATGATCTTCAGCAAGTACTCGTCGAAGATTCCCTTCATTGTGGTCAGCTCTTTCGGTACCGACTTGGCCTCCAGTTCCGCCCACTTCAGCTTGGCCTTCACCAAGTCATTGCCGAGGAAGATGTCCTTGCCTGACTTGTCTCTGTAGTACAGCGCCTCCCACACCTTGCCGTTGGCTTTTGGTCTCTTGCGGCGATACATACCTGGCGGCAGGTCGCGATTCTCGGTCTTCCTTGGGCGCATTTCACTTTACTCGGGAAAAATCAGGGGTTCACGCTGGCGCCGGTGGCGGGGCTGCAGTAACTGGAACGGTGTCGATCACTACGCCGCTGAGCTTCTGGCGGGCGTATTGGCGGCCTACTAGTGGCCGGCCGCCGCGGCTCTCGACAAAACCGTCCTCCTGCTGGTGAAGCTCGAAGCTGCTATCAGCGCTCCGCATGCTGGGCTTGATCTCGCGCCGCGTGACAGTCTTCTGGCCGTTTAGGATGGCGCGGACCATATGCCCGCTGAACAGGATCGGGCGTTCCTTTGCTTGAGACATAGCTTCACCTTGGCCGCCATATCGCGGCAGTGAATAGAGGGGAGAGGGGTTACAGCTTCTAGATTTTCAATGTATGTTGGCGCGAATAATTGAAGGCAAGGCAGGGCGCTGATGAAGGAGTTGTTTTTGTTTCCTAGCACCGAGGAGCTTATGTCCGAATCGGATAGAGGCTCCGTTATAGTTGGTGCAGCAATTTTAGAAAAGGCGCTTACTCGTATTATTGAGTTTGAATTCAAGAAAAACGGACTCTCTAATAGATATATTGTAAAAGCATTTGACGGGAACGGCCCATTAGGAACTCTGTCTTCTCGTATCCAAATCGCTAGAGGATTTGGTCTGATTTCTGATGATGCTTTTAGAGATCTGATGATGGTCAGAAAACTTAGGAACGAGTTTGCACACTCGGATAGTCACTGTTCGTTTGGTGACGAACTTGTCAGGAAGCAAATTGATTCTCTGAGCTTTTCGAAGGGGGCTCGCTCTCAGATGATGAACATGCCAGTCTATTCGGCTCTGCTTGCGATGGGGGTGAAAGAGTTGGCCAGGTTCTATAAATATTTGTTCTGTCTGACTGTGAAGGATATCGAAGTGAGCATTGCATCGACCTGGGTCGACCGAAACAGAACCGAACTTACCCGTTGAGATCAGCATTTTTCCACAGAACTGCTGATGGTTATAGTTCCCTGAGGAGGCGTGCCACAGAGCAATTCCTAGCGTCAGGCGGCAGCGGCTTTGTGATTTGAACGTATCCAAGGATCGTTAGCGCGGGCGATGGCGGCCATCGGGGGCGGGCTGACGCTGTTGCCGCACATGTGCACCTGCTCGGTCTTGGTGAACGGCTTGCCGTCGGCTCCCTTGTCGATGATGTAGCTGGCTGGGAAGCCTTGGGCCCGGTAGAGCTCGTGCGGCTGCAGCATGCGCAGGCAGATGTCGACGATGACGTACGGGGTGCCCTTCACGAAGACGGTGACCAGGCCTAGGCGGTCCTTGGTGGTAACCGTCGGCGCTGGGGCGTCGCAGGCGCTGATGTTCTCTGTGCCGTAGTAGCTGATCAGGAATGCCGCGACGCGCAGGGCGCCTTCCTCGTGCTCTGGCGACAGCTTGTACTCGACCAGGGCGTGATGCTCTGCGCCTGCGGTCATTGTCGGCACCAGGTCATCTACGGGACGGCCTACGCAGTTGCGCCGGAGCGTGGCTAGGCTGGCGGTCACGAGGCGCTGCTGGCTGCCGGTGTTGGTGACTGTGGTCAGTGGCTCGTCCGCGCCCTTGGCTGGCGTGGTGTTGAATCCGCCGTTGGCCTGCTCGATGAAGGCTGTGCACACGCCCATGGCATGGGCCGCACCCGCGGGCCTCTTGTAGTTGCCGCCGCTCGTGATGGTCGGCACCGGATCGGTGATGGCTGCACCTTCACTGTTGAACCTGAATTTGACCAGGTGCGCCGATGCCAGCGCCCGGTGGCTTTGGGTCATCAGCGTTCCCATGGGCTGGTCAGCGGCTACTGGCTTACCGGCATACACCGGGCCACCGGCCCCGACCATCACGGGGCTGGCCATCATCAGCTCGCCACGGTTGGCCGCAGTAACTGTTGGTAGTGGATCGCCCGGATCGTTCACTCGGTCGGCGCCCTGGCGTGTTGCTGGAAGAATCACCGGGCTTGCCATGGCAAAGGACCCGCCGCGCGGCCAGGAGGTCACCGTGCGAAGTGGCTCATGCGCCGACTGGGCCAGTTCGCCCGACCAGTTGGCTATCGGCACGATGAAAGGCTGCGGGTTGTCCAGCACGAACTTCTTCATGCCCTTGGCCACGCGTCGCAGCGTTGCGGCTGCCAGCTCCTTCTTGCGACCAAAGATGCTCTTGCTCGGCACGCTCCAGTCAATGCAGTCGGCGGCGGTGCGCCACTTGTGCTGGCCCTTGGTTGGATGTTTGGCGTGGGTCGGCTCTGGCCACACGATGGGTTGCCCGTCGCAGCGAGCGATCATGAACAGCCGCTCCCGGCTGGTGGGAGCGCCGAAGTCGCATGCCTTGATGATCCGCCACTCCACCTGGTAGCCCATGCCTTCGAGCAGGTGCACGAAGCGGCGCCAGGTGATGCCGCGGCGCTTCGGGTCTGGCACGAGGAACTGCTGTTGCACCGGCACACGCTCTCCGACAGCAGCGACCGTGCCGTCCAGCTTCATCACCCGCCCGGTGTTCTTGTCGCGCTTGGCCATCAGCGGACCCCACTGAAGGATCTGCTTAACGTTCTCTAGGCTGATCACCCGAGGCTTCTTCTTGCCGGCCCACTTGAGGCCGATCCACGAGAGGTTGCGGATCTCGCGCTTGCGCGGTTGGCCGCCGGCAGCCTGGCTGTGGTGGGTGCAGTCAGGGCTCATGTGGAACCAGCCAACCGGCCGCCCCTGGCATTCCTCATCCGGGTCACCCTCGAAAACGTCGGTGGTGAAGTGGCGCGCTGCAGGGTGGTTGGCGGTGTGCATGCTGATGGCCGCCGGGCTGTGGTTCTTTGCCACCGTCACCGGCCGGCCCAGGCCCATCTCCAGCCCGGTACCGGCGCCGCCGCCACCGCAGAAGAAGTCCACCACGATCTCATCGTCTTGCGGATCGAAGCCAAGGGCGTACTGGGTTTTGAAGTCGAGCGGGTTCTTTTTCTGGAATGCAGACATGGGCGGTCCTCGCCAGGGTGGCGTGATTTGGTGAAGTCGGGTATTAGTGCGCGGCGTAGTGCTGAGCTAAAGAGGCGATGAATGAGCTGTGAAGGGGTTTTGTTTTGGATTGAGCATCATCCGGGTCTTGCATCTTGGGTGCAGGCGGTTGGATCTATTGGTGCGATTGTTGGAGCTTTTGCAATCAGCAGTGGGCAAAACAGGCGTCAGGGTAGGCTTGCAAAACGAACTGCTATAGATCGTTTCGACGCCTACTGTGCTGTCATAAAAAATGCGGTTGAAAGCGCAGAGTCGGTTTCCGGCTTGGCACGCGATAAGGCTGCTTATTTCGAGTTTCGCTCGGTTTGGGAAAAGTATTTGGGTGAATCGTTTAAGACCTCTTTGGAGGCAGCCAAAGCGATATTGGTGCACGATCTCGCCGACTATAAACTTGTTGTCTACTACAGCGGTTTGATGGGATCAATTTATAAAATGCACTATGAAGTTGAGAAATACATGGCCGCGACCCCGAGTCCGGACGCGACATCCAAGGCTTACGATGATTTGAAGCAACTGTCAACGCTCATCAATTTCGACTGGATTCAATTTCAAGAGCGCGCTGAGCTGAAGCGGATCCGGATGAAAAGGTAGCGTTCCCATTGCAGGCGCCGCCCTCGCCGGGGAGGCGTTATCGATGAATAGGGGAAGGCACTGGCGGGCAGCGCCGAGTGATATGCTTCGCCGCTCACCAAACAAGGATGGTGGTAATGGGGTTGCGAGATCGAGGAAGATCGCCAAGATCAGGAGCTGCCGCGATGAAGACCCGAACGGCATCATTCATAGGGCTCGCGATTTGGATAGCGTTTCTTTGGTTGGGAAAGCCATCTGCGTCGTTGATCAGCTATTCCGTGCCGTTTGGAATTGCTCTGATCGCCACAGGCCCCCTCGAACTGATCCCAGATCGTTGGCACAGGCTTAATTTCTTCGTCAATGCCCTGTCGACTGGATTCTTCTTCGTCAGCATCATGTTTGCGATAGTGGCAATCTCTTTCGACCTGTCATTGAGCAAAAGCGAGCGTTCGATTTTCTGCCTTGCTGGATGGGCAACGCTGTTGATTGTTTACCATTTCGCAATCCCTCGGCTGAAGCGGTCGCCTTTTCACCGACTCAGCGAGGATAGAGGGATGTACAGCCCTCCAACGGATGACGATAAACGGAACTGAGATCAGATAGGCCAATGCCGGAGCAGATTAGTCGCTGGCGTGCAGCGCCGGAGGGTCAGGCCCGGCGAACCTTGAAGCCGAACATGCATTCGATATCGTGGTACTCGCACCGCTCGTAGGCTTTGTACTTGGCCTGCGATGGCGTGCAGGCGAACACATCGACGATGGTGCGATTGGTGATGTCCCACCAATCCCAGCCACTGACCAGAACCTGGTAGCGCTTCAGCGGAAGCTTCTCGGCCATCTCGCCGTACTGCATCTCCCAGGTGGGGTGGTAGTTACGGATGCGCTTCTTCGGGTCGCTGTCGAGGATTACGCCGATGTACTGACCGCGGTCGGCCATGATCACGCCAGGCTCGCCGTTGGCGATGACGCGCCGGCCTATCTCAGCTGGTACGCCGTAATGGCGTCGGACGTAGTCGCAGTTGTAGTTGCTCATGGCTTTCTCCATGCATACGCCGCCCTCCGTGGCCGGATGCGGCATGGTGTCAAAATGGGGCGATAGGGTAGGATTGCAGGGTCTTTTCAAGGATGAATCGCAGTGAAGAAGCTCAAAGACCTAGAGGCCGCAGCAACCCGCTACCTGAGCAGATATTCCCGCAAGCAGTTTTTCTCAGTGTTCGTTGTTATCACTGCGGCCAACTACTGGCTTGCCTACAACGTCGACGGGTACAAGTCGATATGGCTGGCAATGATCGGAGGTTGGTTTTTCGGCATGACCTTTGCGCCGTTCCACTCCCAAAACAACTCGCCAAACTGACCCTTTGCCATGGTGGCAATTTGGTTTGGGATGGGGTATTACGGGTGACCGGCATGGGATCGGGATAAGGATCAGTAATGAAGAAATGGCGCGTGTATCTTGATGGGAAAAAGCTCGGGACGGTTTTTGCTGACACTGAATCAGAGGCAAAGATCGCAGCAGAAGATGAATTCGGATTGACCGACGATGAAGGGGATTCGCTCGATGTCGATGAGGATAATTGATATCAGCGAGTGACTGCGATTGGACTGATAACTTCGTCGCCAGGATCCTGCTGAATCATCAGCATGCTCTTCCGGTCGAAGGCCAGGGCCAGGCGCGGCGAGATGCTGATCTCGTGCCGCGGCGGGGTTAGAAACTTCGCCGCGTGCACCCTGCCCAGTGCGTGGATGCCGTGGATCAGCGCCTCAATCATTTGGCTGTATGTGGCGTCAGCCCAGCCGCAGATCACCCGCAGGTGCTGGCCAGTCCGCTTCCTTGCTGATAGCCGCAGCGGCTCAGTACGCGCCACAAAACGGTGAGCTTCGATTTCGTGGCGCGCAATCCTGAACAAGGCGTGATGCCCGAGCGCCTCGACGTGATGAATCATCAGCGTCATCGCCTCGCCTTGTTCCTCGATCCCGGCCCATTCCATCAGTTCCAGCAGGGCCTGTTTAGTCCCTGGTCGAGCCTTCAAGCGCAGGTCTTCTTCCTGCAGGCGCTCGGCCTTGGCCCTGCGCTTCTCGTCACGCTGCTGCTGCGTCAGAGCCATCATCGCCTCCATTGCGCACGAAGGTGGCGCCCGGCCCGATGTCGAGCAGGTCGCAGACCCGATTGATGATCTTGAGCGCGGCGTCGAACACCTTGGCGTCGTCAGCCTCACGAGCCAGGCGCTTCATGTTCGGCTGGTGCTCCAGGCAGACTTTGTCGACCAGGCGCCGTGCCAGCCTGCGCAGGTGATCGGCGCTGTCGTGCATGCGCAGGCTCAGCGCGAAGGCCTGGGCCACATCATCAGGCCGGTACTGGCCGCCGCTGCGGGTGATGTACAGCTTCTTGATCGGCCGATTCATCCAGGCCGGCAGGGTTACCACTCCAGAGGGTGCTTGCTGCATGTCTGTGCTCCGTGAGGCCGCTGGGCGGCAGGCGGAACTGTTCTTGCCGCCGGCGCTGGCGGACCAGGCTGTTGAGTCTTTTCATTTCCTGATGCGTACCCGCGGGAAGTCGATACTGTTGCGCTCAATGATCTTCACCAGCGTTCCGTAATTCAGGTCGAGCTGCTCGGCCACCTGGGCGCGGTGCAGGCCGGTATCGTGCAGGGCGCATATTTTCTGGACCACTTTCAGCTCCTCGATCCGCTTCAGGTTCCGCTGGATCTGGCGCTGGGCATCCCGCTTGCTGTTGGCTGACTTCTTCCGCTCGGCTCGTCGGAAAACAAAGTTGCCTTCGCGGGCGGCCCGGAATAGGGCCTGTTTGGAAATGCCGGTGGCCTCGTGAACCTGCTGGCAGGTCATGATCTTCGCCATCTCGGCCACCGTTGCAACTCGGGCCTTCACCTTCTCCTTTCGCGGGGCTGGGTTAGGTTTCTTGGGCCTCGCCTTAGCGGCTGGCTTTGGCTGCGTATCGGGATGCTTGCGCGGCGGCAGCGGTCGATGGGTGAAGCCTTCAAGGACAACGAGCTGGCCACCAGAGGCAAAGAAGGCCGCTTTGGCGGCCTCCAGGTCGATTGATGGGTTCATGCTGCCTGGCTCCTCAGCTGCTTTTCGTAGCCGTCCACGAGCAGCTTGAATTCCCACAGGTCCTGCTCAAGCTGTTCGATATAGTCGTCATCGCGCTTGAACTCACGCCACCAGAGCTGGCGGCCTACGGGCTTGAGGAGGGGGCAGTACATCCCGATGTGCCACCATTTCCGGCCAGTGATCCACATGCAGCCTTGCACCTGGTCGATGACGTCGCTGGCATCGTTGTCGATGTGGAACGCGCGGAGCTTGTCCGGGGCCAGGAAGCACTTGTATTCGCTTCCGCCGTCTTCGCCGATGAAGCCGTCCGCGCTGGCGCCGAACGAGCCGTCGTCTGTTTTAACCAGGCCGACCTGCGTGACGATAAGGCCAGTCTGGATTTCATGCTCCATGCGCGCCTCCGGCTCCAGTTCATGGCCGCGGCGCATCTGCCAGGTCTCGAACCCTCCATCGAGCGGGGCGCCGCCTATGCGTTCGACGGCCAGCTCGAAGGCGTAGGTGAGGGCGGCATTCGATGGCTCGCCGACCGTTTCGCCATCTAGGGCGCGCTGCACGACCTCGGCCTTTGGACCGGCCTTGTAGCCTGCCAGCTCCATAGCCTTGGATTCGCCAAGGCCCGCAAGCATGGCGTCAACGTATTTCTTCTGCTGGGCGTTCAGTCCGTTCACCCGTGAGCGTGCGGTGCTAAACATACTGGCGGTGATCACTCCAGCGCGGGCCTGCAGCCACTCTGGCGAGCCCTGAGTACAATTGACGATGATCATTGGCTTGCTCCCACTTGTGGTGCTGCGCTGAGCTGAGAACCGCGAGCGCTAACCGCTACCTTCAATGCCTCGTAGAGCTCGTCGGCCGTTTTCTTGTCGGTGGCCTTTAGGTCCTGGGCGAACTTGACGCCCGCCTGCCATACCGCTGTGAGCGAGTCTTTGGAGTCAGCGGCGTAGGCCTTCGGGATCCACTCATTCATAAGCTCCCCAAGGCTTTGGGGTTGCTCACCGCCGCCGTTCCCGTCGTTGTCTTCGTTCGTCAGCACGACGTTGAAGATCATCATCGTCAGGTAGCGCCGGGCATAGCTGTAGGTAGAGCCATTGGCGTGCACGCCGGTCTTGTTGACGCTGCCCTTGATGCCGGTCGAGTCGATTGGCAGGTCGACGTAGTAGCGCTTGGTGTGCCCGGCCTCGTGCATGCAGTCGCAGACGGTGCGGATGTGCCCGGCCAGCGGACTGTCATCGGTACCGAACGAGAGGGAAAAACCGTGCAGCGTGTAGGTTGGGGCGATCTTCTTGTCGATCGACTCAAGGGCAGCATAAGAGCTGTTGGTCTGGCTGTTGTACTTGTCGCGGAACACCGGTCCGATCTCGGCCTGAGCGCGCACCATCGCGGCGTTGAATGCGGCGGAGGCAGAGCGATCAGACCTCCGACATGATCTACAACACCATGGAGTCGGTGACCCAAGGGATTGGCGACAACACGGCGGAAGCAATCGTCCAAGGGAAAAGCCTCGAAGACTCCATGGCCAGTCTGGGGCGATCTATTGTCACGGACGTGCTGAGCTCGCTCATCCAGGTGGGTACCCGGTACGGCATAAACACCGCCCTGGAACTGGCCGGGATCGCCACCACCACGAGTGCCAAGGTAGCGTCCGAGGGCGTCAAGACCGCGGCCGAGGTTACCGGGATTGGCGTCGTCACTGGCGCCTCCCTCGCGGCTACCGCAACAACTACTACTGCACAGGTTGCAGCGGCAGGGACCACCTTGTCCGCCTGGCTGCCGGCGGCATTGGTTGCCTCGGTCGGTACGCTTGATGGATGGCATCAACGAGCGCTGGGGGAGGGGGACAGTGCGGGCCGCCAGCGTGCCGGCGATACCGGACTGGGGTATGAGGAGGGAGATGATGAGCCAATCCTATACGACACGGATCGACCAGCTATGGACGGTCAAATGTTAAGCCTGCCGTCCGCCTGGCTGGCCGAGCTGAATGACCAGCCGGCCTTGTTGACCGATCCCGATGGCAGGGCCGCGGTGCTCGTTGAGCTAGCGTTTTCCGCGCACCGACGCAGCGACGTTGACGAAGACCAGCTGGCAGACATGCTGTAGTTCACCGAGGAAGCTAGGCTGTGGGCGCTGATCGAGCATGAGGAGGTCGCTTGAGCCTCCTTGTGTGAACAACGGCTATGGGGAGAAAGCCCAGGGTAGCCAGTGACAGCTATCGACCCATTGCAGCCGTTTAGACAATGCAGTGGATGCCACGACCTACGCTGCTCACTGATCGGCTAAGCATAGATACTGATGTAACTGCTCTCCAAGAACCTCGAACGCCTGAGCGATCCTGTGAATTTTGCGCAGGTCATTGTGCATTGCGATCCACACCTCAACCTCAAAGCCAAAATCGTGTGGTAGCACATGTACCAGGCCGTGCGATTTTGCGATTTGCGTCGGGCAGAGTCCGAAGCCTAAGCCCGCTCTCAGAGCGGCCAGCTGAGCAAGGTGATGATCAGAGGCAATGGCGAAATGCTGGTCGGCATCGCACAGACCAGAGTCGATAAACCGACGCAAATCCGCTGAGCGTCTGTCTGGCCCGATCAGCGGTCGCTGGCGCAGCGACAGCAGGGAGGTTGGATTACCGTAGCGCTCCAGGCACCCGGCACTGGCATGGATGCCAATCTGCAAACTGCCGACACGCCGCACCGTGATATCCGCTTCATTGGGCCGCATCAGCCGCACCGCAATATCCGATTGCAGCCTGGCGATGTCTTCAAGGGCATCGCTTATGCTCAGCTCAAGTTTGAGTCCGACGTGTTCGTAATGGAAAGGGCGCAGCAGGTCGGGCAATACTTCGACGCCAAGCAACTCGCCACAGGTCAGCCGGACTGTACCGTGATCCATCGACGCTTCAGAGCTGGCCATGCGGTTGAAGGTTTGCGCGGCCAGATCCATGGCCTCCACATGTTCGATCAGGCGCTGCGCTCCGGCAGTAGGCGTCAGTCCTTGAGGTGTGCGGGTGAACAGACTCACACCGAGAGCGTGTTCAAGACAGTCGAGGCGCCGGCGCGCAGTGGCCTGGGCGATACCCAGCAGCTTCGCCGCGCCGCTCAGGCTACCAGAGCGCAACACGGCGAGAAATACACGCTGGCTTTCCCATTCAATACCGCTCATACATTCTTGGCCAACAGTTGCTCCTAATTTGATCTTCTGCCCGAGCCCGTGAAAAGCGATCATTCGCCCACATTTTTCCGGGCGTCATTGTAAGGAACTAACGCATGAGAATCACCGGTCAGTGCCGATGTGGGCAAGTCACCCTTGAGATCGTGGCGCGGCAATTGCCGCCGCTGTATGCCTGCCACTGTTTGAATTGCCAGCGCTGGAGCGGCAGTGCGTTTGGTCTGCACATGCTGAGCGCGGCTTCGGCTGTTCAGGTGTCTGGCGAAACGGCGATCTTTGAGCATGAACACCAAGGTCAAACGTCTACCCAACATGCCTGCGGTACATGTCATACCCGGCTGTTCAACGAGACGACGGCAGCACCCGGCATGCGAGTGGTACGGGCCGGCATCCTGGAAGGGGCTGAGCGCTTCGAGCCGGTTGCGCATATCTGGACTCGGCGCAAGCAGCCATGGCTGGTGCTGCCGGGAGCAATCGCACAATGGCAGGAGAGCCCCACGCCAGAAGCATTTGCCGCCGCATTAGGGTAAGAGCTTGCTCTTCCATAAGTGAAGATGTCGCTCGCCGAGCGGCAAATTATCAGGGTTGACTACGTCCGCTTTGGGTCGATAGCGGCCAGTCGTAAACGGCTGCAATCGACCCATAGCTGCCCCTCGTTCGGGGCAGCAATCGGCCAAAAGCCGACCTGCATTCCAGGCTAAGAAACCAGGAGCGACCTGCGAAGCATTTGCCTTGAAAGTAGACCAGAATTTATAAAGTGATATCCTTTGCTAAAATAATCATAGATAAAGTTACTTATATTCTGGTTTTGCCGAGGAAAACCTTTGATCAACAAATCAATTAACAACAAGATAAACCAGCTGAACTTTCAAGGAAGAAGCGATAAAGAGCTAAAAAGTTTATACATAAAAAGAAACTCACTCAATATCGAGCCAGAATCTTTCATATACAGAATTTTTCGGGCGGACTTTTTACTTGAGGATATAAAAAACTCCGAGATAACTTTTGTTAGAGTCGGCCCGGACTCTTTCGCGGACCCTCTAGAAAACCCACTTTTAAACAAACGATTTACAGAGGGAAATGACAGTTTTACCCTCGGCTTTCTAGAGAATTACTATGCCTCATGCTGGACAAACGACCCCATTAATAAAAAGTGGCGATGGACAGAGTTTCTTAAGGGGCGGACAGGAGTTCGCATAAAAGTATCTCTTCAGAAATTCATGAACCGACTGATGGACACAAGAGACAATCATTTCATGCTGCATTATTTTGCAGTCAAAGTCATTTATGAAGACGACCAGATATTGGACAATCTAATAGCGAGCAACGATTACACCGCGTTTCTCGATTCATTAGGGCAAAAAGGCGCGCTATTAGCCTCCACCCTAAGTGACAGTTTGGAGCATGAGAGAGAGATAAGAATCATATATTCTTACATGCCGGAAAATCAATTCGTAGCCAATAGAGTAAAAATTAAAAACAGCCTCTGCAAGCTGCCATTCAACTGGTCAGACCTTATTGAAGAAATCCTGATGCCGGACTATTTACCCATTGAAACATATACTACCTTAGAGTCTAAATTTAGAAGTCTTGGCATCTGCTGCACTATAGATAGTGGCAAATCTGAAAACTAGCAACCTATATATAACTGCCAGATTCGATCAACTCCTGTCAGCCACAATCAGAAATCACACAGCTAATGGGGACGGATTTATTTTTCAGAAAATCGATCCGTCCCCTTTGAGTCAAACTCCCTCTTTACCCCATTCACGGACGAGTAATGTGAGGCCCGAAAAATTTCTTACCTGGTGTTCCCGAGACGTCGTCAGATGGAAATGCTTCCAGCATTGGGCCAAGCACTCTCCCCAATTAATTTTCGAATCGTCTAAATAGGCGTCAAAGCCTTCCGAGGGCATACAGGTAGTAGTATTTATAACGAGTGAATTTAATAATGGCCAGTCATTATCGTGACAAAAGTCCCCAACAATTCCTGCGTAATAACCAGCCATATTGTGGCTAAGGCCGAACGCATTCTCTAGTTCGTTATAAGGAACTACTCGCTTGGCTTGAGCCGCGAGAATTAGATAGCGCAGAATATTGGAAAATACTTCGATCTTGAAGTAGGCGGGCATAAACGATCTCCAAGGAGAGGGTATACGAGAGTCAAGAAGGCACTTCGTGCAACTTCTATAAGACCCAACCGAAAGTAGATAGGTTTGTCAGCTTCTCGATGTGATCGAGAAGGACGGGTAGAGGGTAATTTTGAAGAGCGCGGGAGTCAAGCGTTTTGTCGGATGATTTTTCGCTAAAGCTAGACTATGAATCGTCCATAATTTTTAGACGCATCCGAAGGTCTGCCCCTGGTCGAAAGCGGCCCTTCGCGAGTGGCCGCTGACGACCCATAGCTGCCCTTCACTAGGGCAGCTTGCCGCCAAAAAGGAGTCAGTCGGATGCTTCTACGTAGCTAAGGGCTATTCACCACTGACCTCAACCCCTCATGCTAGTGGGGCTGTCGATGGCTGCGCCTTCTTCGTCATCCTTAGCCTATCGCCAGGACGGCGGTTTTGCATGGCCATAGACCCACTCGAAAGCCCATGAAATCGCTGTAGCATCGTTTCACTAATTCTGATGAAGCTGAATTTGACTGGAGAACCTGATGGGATCTGCTGAGGCTCACACCAAAATCACGGTGGAAAACACCCTGACGACGGAACAAATCATGCGGGGACGATTCAGCGATTTTGATGTGCAGGGCACTTCGATTGAAGCTGATGGTGACCGACTGCTACTTAGAGAAAATTTTGAAGAGGCTCTCGCAGTCTACCAGCGCATTGAAGGCCCAGCTCGACCATTACGGGAAAAAATGTCTTTCGCGCTATGGGCGCTCGGGAACGAGGCAGCTTGGGCAACCCTAGGCGATGGCGTAGATTTGACCACTGAAGACGGCATTGCCATGGAACTTCGCGCATTTGCCATGACAATTTTCAACTCCGAGGCTAGTGATAGAACGATCACTGACCTTGTGGATAGCGTGCTAGCGCGCAAAGACGAGCTTCCATTCGCCGTCCAGTTGTTGTCATCGGCAATCTACATTGCTGTGTCCATGCGTTTAAATCGCACAGAAGGACTACCCCTTTACCCTGCAAGCTGTGCTAAGGCCGTCACCGCAATCAGGGAAATGTCCAAGCCGTACGCTGACTGCATGGAGGCGTTCGCCTTGGCCCGTCAGATAAGCATCCATCAAACCGACACTCGGCCGCTCAACGAACTGATCGAGCAAATGGATCTGTCGGAATGTCCAGTGCTCGGTTTTGTATTTACCGCGGCGGTGCTGGTCGGAAATAAAAGGGTGGCTCGGGAGGTGATCTCGGTATTGTGCGCTCGATTCCATGGGCATCCAAATCTTGCTGCTACGGTCGCCATGGCAGCGATTCAAGCATGTGATCTGGAACTGATTGAGGAGCTGCCAGACCCACTTCGTGAAGTCGCCATGGAGCTGCCTGAGCTTCAAGTGCTGGATGCGATGAATAGCGGCAACACCAACGCTTTGTTGGCCTCGATTGCGAAGCTACAAAACGCTGAGAGCCCCAACCGTAAGCGTCCGGCGAATTCACCTTCCGAACTCCAGCTTTAAGGGCGATGGTGTCCGCGTATTTTTAAGCGGACGCAATCACCCTTATCGCCAGGATTTCCATGCGCCAACGAAGCTCTTATCCGAAACCCTTCAAAGCCCAGGTCGTTCAGGAATGCCTGCAACCTGGGGCGACCGTATCCAGTGTCGCCATCAGCCACGGCATCAACGCCAATGTCATCCGCAAATGGATGCCGCTCTATCGAGACCAGCCTGCAACAACCTCGCTGCCAGCCTTCGTCCCGTTAAAAGCCGCACCTAAACGGCCAGCCGAAGCGTCAGCGATCATCGAGTTGCCCATGGCCGGGCTAGTGATGACCGTCAAATGGCCAACCTCAGATCCCGAGGGCTGCGCGCAATTTATCCGGGCTGTCGCTCGATGATCCGCATCGATGCGATCTGGCTGGCCACCGAGCCGATGGACATGCGCGCCGGCACCGAAACGGCATTGGCCCGGGTGATTGCGGTGTTCGGTGCGGCGAAGCCGCACTGCGCTTATCTGTTCGCCAATCGCCGGGCTAACCGGATGAAAGTGCTGGTGCACGATGGCGTCGGCGTCTGGCTTGCCGCGCGTCGACTGAATCAAGGCAAGTTTCACTGGCCCAGCATTCGCCATGGTTGCGAAGTCGAACTCGACAGTGAACAACTCCAGGCGTTGGTACTAGGCCTGCCGTGGCAACGAGTCGGCGCAGGTGGTGTGATCAGCATGCTGTAATCGCCGGCCATTTGACTGGTCTGCTTGTCGTCGTCCTGCGCCTGCTCTGGCACAATCGGCAGCATGACTTTCTCGCCCAATCTCGATCAGATGACCCCGGAACAGCTTCGTGCCTTGGCGGCACAGGCGTTGCAGTTGCAGTCTCAGGTCGAGGCGATGAGCAGGAAGATCCAGAACGATGAAATCCTCATCGAACAGTTCAAGTTCGAAATCGCCCTGCTCAAACGCCACAAGTTTGCCAAGCGCAGCGAGCAAATCAGCCCGGCACAAGGCAGCTTGCTGGATGACCTGCTCGATACAGACCTTGAAGCTATCGAGGCAGAACTAAAACAGCTTCTTCCCGCTTCGTCACAGGCCGAGCCACGGCAATCACCCAAACGTGCACTATTGCCGCCGCAATTTCCGCGTACCGTGATTCGCCACGAGCCAGAAAACACTCTGTGCGCCTGTGGCTGCCAACTTCAGCGTATTGGGGAAGACGTCAGCGAGAAGCTGGATTACACGCCGGGCGTGTTTGCCGTCGAGCAACATGTGCGTGGCAAATGGGCCTGCCGTCAGTGCGAAACTCTGATTCAGGCGCCGGTGCCCGCGCAGGTCATCGACAAAGGTATTCCAACCGCAGGCCTGTTGGCCCATGTGATGGTGGCCAAGTTTTCCGATCACTTGCCGCTCTACCGACAGGAGAAAATCTTTGGCCGCGCCGGGCTGGCGATTGCTCGCTCGACTTTGGCCCAGTGGGTTGGACAGACCGGCGTGCGACTCCAGCCGCTGGTCGATGCGCTGCGTGAAGCTGTGCTGAAACAGGGTGTGATTCACGCTGACGAAACACCGGTGCAAATGCTTGCGCCGGGCGAGAAGAAAACCCACCGGGCTTACGTCTGGGCCTACAGCACTACGCCGTTTTCGGCACTCAAAGCTGTGGTTTACGATTTCAGCCCCAGTCGTGCAGGCGAACATGCGCGCAACTTCCTGGGCGACTGGAACGGCAAGTTGGTCTGCGATGACTTCGCTGGCTACAAAGCTGGTTTTGAGCAAGGCATCACTGAAATCGGCTGCATGGCCCACGCCCGTCGCAAGTTTTTCGATCTGCATGTTGCGAACAAAAGCCAGTTGGCCGAACAAGCGCTGCACTCGATCAGCGGCTTGTACGAGATCGAACGCCAGGCGCGGGACATGAGTGATGAAGATCGCTGGCGAATACGTCAGGAACTGGCGGTACCGATCAGCAAAACACTGCATGACTGGATGTTGGCCCAGCGCGACCTGGTGCCCAACGGATCAGCCACAGCTAAAGCCCTCGATTACAGCCTGAAACGCTGGGTAGCGCTGACGCGCTACCTGGACGATGGGGCTGTGCCCATCGACAACAACCAGGTGGAGAACCAGATACGGCCGTGGGCACTCGGACGCTCGAACTGGCTGTTTGCCGGGTCACTGCGCAGTGGCAAGCGGGCGGCTGCAATCATGAGCCTGATCCAGTCAGCGCGCATGAATGGGCATGATCCGTATGCCTACCTTAAAGATGTGCTGACGCGGTTGCCGACGCAACGGGCCAGTGAGATCGGGCAGCTACTGCCGCATCAGTGGGTATCGGCCTAGCTGCAACAAGGTGATTTCTGAGTGGACAATAGTTCGAAAATCCAAGCGATTATCTCAGATGACCCCATTCGGTGGCGGTTACTCGAAATAGTGCGCTCCTTGGGATTGCCAGACTGCTGGATCGGAGCAGGCTTTGTACGAAACGCGGTTTGGGATTATCTGCACGGGCGCGATTCATCCCCGATTTCAACAGACGTTGATGTCATCTGGTTTGATGCACAACGCTGCACACCAGAGCAAGATGAAGCCCTGGAAGCAGTTCTCAGAGGTCTAGAGCCGAACGTATTATGGTCTGTGAAAAATCAAGCGAGAATGCATGCTCAGAACGGCGATAAGCCATATCTCTCAGCGACCGACGCAATGCGCTACTGGCCAGAAACCGCAACGGCGGTAGCCGTAGCACTGCGAGAGAAAGGCTCATGCGAGGTCGCGGCGCCCTTGGGGCTTGATGATCTTTTTGACTTGATTATCAGGCCAGCGGGGAGGTTCGCCACGGAGAAAACTGCGATCTATCAAAGCCGCCTCAAGTCCAAAAATTGGGTGAAAATCTGGCCGCAGCTCAAGCTTGCGCTCGTAGCGGTACCTCCCATCCCTCCGACAAAGTAACTTAGCCGGACGCATATCTTTTAGGAGAGAACCATCAAGGCTTTATCAATTGTACGGCCCAGTGGCAGTCGAATCGCTTCTGGCCAGAAAACACTCGAAGTCCGTCGTTGGCATCCAGACTTACAACCTACCGAGGATCTTCTGATTGTCGAAAATGGGCGTTTTCTTCATGCCGACGGGGAGGAAGATGATGACGGTATTGCGGTCGCGATTGTGCGCGTAAAAGCCGTGCGTCCGTTCATCCTAGCTGACATGGAAGCAGCCTGCGCAAGTTATTTTGAAGACGGCTGGCTCGCATGGGAGTTGAGTGACATAAGACCAATATCCCCTGTTACCATCCGCGCGGCGCGGGGTATCTACGAGGTAGATTTCCTGCATACAGAAGAACCCTGAACATTGAGCAAGATGTGTTGGGCAGACGCTTACCCCCAACCTCCACTGGGATATGGTTATACGAGAGCGCCTCTTAAAAATCACATGGCGGAGATGGGATACTGGTACTTGGAGAGTTCCCTACTCGCTTTTAGCTGAATGGGCGACTCGGATCGTTCCCCTACTGCCAGCGGGGGACCTCCGCGACGAAATCCTTGTGGACGCTTCCTGTATGGGATGCTTCGACATGAAACCCTTGACCCCCTATTTTTGTGAACTCTTCAATCGTAAGCCGACCTCGGCCAACTTCACGCTTATGAACGATGACCTTCCTCTTGATCAGCTTGATGACCAAGCCCTGACGCAATACATCTTTGATGAGGCCACAGCTGATTCACCGTACTGCGGTTTGCTTGACCCTGAGTTCGCACCGGACCTGGAACCTTTGTTTAAGCGGGGTATTGCAGATGCTTTGACTGCCAAGGCTGCTGACCTCACCGGCGACGCCAAGAATAGTTACATTGGTGTACTCACCGAGTGGGGGTTAATCCGGAGACCAGAGGGCATAGCCGCATTTAATTTTGAAAGGCGCCTGATGGGCAGTGATTTGCCAGAAGGTGTGCTTGAACACTTGGAATCAATCCGAACCTCTGTGGGCGGTGCCAGCGGCTCACAGCTGGTGTATTTGCAGTCTCAACTCGACAGGCTGTCCCTGGAGATCGGCCGGGCAACTCCAGTTGCGGCGGCAGAGGAAACGGTCGCCGCCGCCATCAATGAAATCTTGAGTCTGAGGTCCCACCGCCTCAATGAAGTGGGGCTGAAACGCATCAGTGAACTGACAAAACGATACGGGGCTCCCAGCCTACTTGCGGAGTTGCGCTCATTGGCCAAGGTTTCAAATACGACGTTGGGAACTGATGTCGTTGATGCCCTTGCAGTTCATATGGTTCGTCAGCAGGGCACTCTGGCCACACGCCGTAGTTACCTCGCTGGAATTCTCCGCAAGCGATTGGTGAACCTCAAAAGCGCTTGGCTGGATCAGCAGGTCTCAAAGGGATTGAATCGAGGGATCGACATTGAACAAATGATCGAGCTAGCCAAAGGGGTAGACACATGGGACGACTGGTTGGCAGGACTTGAAAAACTTCGTCCTTACTGAAACGGTAACGCTAGAGAAATTACCTGGTGTCAGATTCTGCAACCCAGAATCGCCCTAACTTTGAAGAATACGCGAACATCCGCTTTTGGCCGATAGCTGCCCTTCACGAAGGGCAGCTATCGGCCAGAAGCGGACCTCAATGCTCGATACTTCAATCAGCCTTCACCCTCACAGCGCTCACTTGCCAACCCGGTAAAGTGCAGCTACTGTCAGCTCTATGAATCAACCACGAATTGCCTTGACCACGACCGTCACGACCGCCAGAGGCTGGTCGTGAGGGGTTTCGTGAGCCAATAACGCACGAACTTCAAAGGCCCGCCAGTGATGGAAAGGGCCTTTTCTTTTGCCCTTGTGTCGCTGGCCAATATGCAAGGGAAAGCATTATGTATGCACTGTTGATTCTTGATATGCAGGCTGGATTGTTTTATGGCCCGGATAAGCCATGGGCTGGCGAAGCACTGCTAGACACATTGAATAATTTATTGAGTAAAGCCCGAAGTGCAGGAGCACCCATTTTTCTCGCCCGCCATATTGGTCCACCTGGGTCGCCAATCGAGCCTGGAAGCCCGTTGACGCAACTGGTGCAGGAGCTGGTGTTACAAGGCGACGAAGTGATTTTCGATAAAAGCCGACCTAACGCGTTCTACAAGACCGCCTTGGCCGATCGGTTACGGGATTGTGGAACTCAGGGTGTGGTCATTACCGGAATGAAAACCCAATACTGTGTCGATAGCACCTGCCGCGCCGCACGAGATCTTGGATTCGATGCAGTGCTGATCGCCGATGGCCATACCTGCACCGACACCCCTGCCCTGAAGGCCGAAGAGATTGTCGCTCATCACAATGCGACCCTCGCGGGACCATTCTGTCGTGTCGTACACGCCGAGGACTGGTGTTTCTAACTGCCATCGCCAGACGGTTCGATTCCGACCTCGGCCTCCACCATTCGAAAGCCCCGCAGATTAACGTCTGCGGGGTTTTTCTTTATGGGTCCAAAAACGCCACGAGTTCGGTAACTTTTGGCATGGAGTTCCGAAATCTCATAGCCAACCTTGAGTCGCGGTCCTGCGCGATCAGGGCCGGCGTGCTGGGGGCCATTGATGTCTAGTCAAACACTGAGCGCAGCTGCTTGAGCTCGTAGATGTTGGCGGATGACCCGGTCCAGCTTGCGCTCGTCGTGCTGTTGTTCGGTCATGTCGTGGTTCTTGCGTGCAGGCGCCGCCCTCGCCGGGAACGCCTTATCGTTGAATTAGAGGTGATATGCTTCGCCGCTTACCAAAACAGGGAGGGTGGTAATGAAACTGCGGGAGAGGCACAAGGCGTTTCAGGAATGGTTCACGCCGAGGCGGCGTAGGCGAGCGGGCGGAACCTTACTCGCCATCTGGGCTGTCGGCATCTTCATCTACCCTGGCCAGCACTGGATCTATGTATTGGTGCCAGGAATTATGTGGTTCTTTAGCGCATGGCCCCCGGAGCTTCACGACAAGCGTTGAGTCTTTGGCGGGGCTGCTGAATAGCCGATTGTCCGATTCAGCTCACAGATGAGTCAGACGAATTTGCGTAAAACTGCACGTTCGCTATGGTGGCAATAAACCACCTGACTACAACTAAAGTCGTAGGAGTGCCTCATGAGAATACGCGGTGATGTTTTCTGGGCCTGGGCTGACCCGACGCTTCATCACCGAACTCACGACGAGACGCTCGACGATGGGACATACATTGATGTTCAGACGCGACTGTCGCGGACAGGCAAAACGCAGATGTTCATCGGGGTGTACGCCCCTGGTGGCATGGCTATCCTCGAGGAGGCCTTCGATTCTCGCCCTGGCGAGTCGATGACCAGGGCGCTGGCGTGGGGCGTTGGCCGGGCCCGACGGGTCGCCACTGAAGGTGCGCCTGCTGCAGGCTTTATGGCTGCCTCGAAATAGCGGCCAGGCGCGCAGCGCCGGAGGTCAAGCGGCGACCTATTGTCATCAGCGAAGACACCGTGCATGAAACCTCTGCGTCTCCAGACTTCCAGCAATCCGGCAGGGAGGCTTCATCGGCCTGGCCCGTTATCCTCGCTGGCCAGCGCCTTCTCTTTTGGACTTTTTCATCAAGTAGTCGCTGACATAGCGCACCGTGTTTTCCAAGGCCTGCGTCATGTCGGGATGGGTAAACGCGTACTTGCGCTCCAATTGCCTGCTGTTTCCCATGTTGAAGCGCTGTGTCTGAATAAAGTTCAATGACTCGGCGCTGATCGCCAGTCGGGTCGCCAGTCCCGGAATTGTCAATATCGACCTGAGCAACCCTATGGGTACATGGCGGCGGGGTGCCTTGACCTTTAGCGTGTCTGCGATCTGCACAAGCATTCCCTGCAAGTTTGGTGTTCGCTCATACAGCGCCAGAACTTGCCGGTTGGCCATGGCGGGGTCGAACGCCACGCAAGTTATCATGTTCACCAGATAATCGACGCTGACCAATGGCAACCAGTGACTGGCGGAACCGGGAACAGCTTTGAACCGGCCTTGTGCCAGATTGCGAATGAGTTCGGCAAGCGGTTGTCCGTCCAGGATATGCCCGTTCTCGCTGTGGCCGCACACCGTAGCAGGGTGAACAATCGTGTAATCCGCATCCGCGTCTTGCATATAGCGGATGACTGCAAAATGGGACTCGAGTTTGCTGCCTTCGTAGCCTCCTACACGGGCGTAGACCGCGGGCCAGTTTGTGTTTTCAGGGCACTGAACATCAACCCCGATACTGGCAAGGTGGTTGAGGTTTTGCAGCATGAAGCCGCCTACCATGAGCAATCGGATGCGCTGGCTGGCCGCAAGCCTGGCCACGCTCAGAGCACCTTGGACATTGACTGTGCGGGCGCGCTCCGCTGTCAGCCCCCAGGAAAATTGCGCCGCGAGATGGAAAAATACAGCGGCCGAAGTGACGCGTTCTTTGTCTGCTTCGCTGAGGCCAAGCCCCTCCTGGCTGATATCGCCTTCAACGGCATGGATATACTCAGGGTTACCCCCCAGTTGGCCTACCTGCTCCTTGAGGCGTTCGATGTTGCCGGGGCTGCGCATCAGCACCCAGGTCTTGTGCCCTTGCGCAGTAAGAGCGGCCAGCAAATGTTGCCCCACAAAGCCGCTGCCGCCGGTGACAAAGCATTCCACACTCATGTTTGAACCCTTGTTTGGATAATGGGCGCAGGCTAAGGTGTAGAGCCTGCTCTACAGTCAAGGATTTTTAACGTGAATATTGGAGAGTTGGAGCGCCGGAGTGGGCTCAGCCGCCATGCATTGCGCTATTACGAACAGCTCGGGCTTATCGAGCCACACCGACAAGCCAACAACTATCGCAGTTACAGTGAACAGACCGTAGCTGACTTGGCCTTCATACAGAGCGCCCAGGGCGGGGGCTTTTCACTTGCCGAGATTAAGGACATTCTTGTGGCCAGGCGGGGTAACACGATCGATTGCGCGCAAGGCGCCGTCTTGGTCGCCGCCAAGATGGCCGAGATTCAAACGAAGATCACCACGCTACAGGCCGCTTATGTTTTTCTGGACGCGGAGCGCGCCAAGCTTGAAGCCAGTGCTATTGCCAATGGGCAGATAATGCCTTGAAGTCCTGTCAGTGACTATTTTCGATCGAGCGTCAGCCTTCAGGTAAGGTGACACCGCAGACAAATTCCTGCGTCCCCAAGCGGTGTGAGCCGAATTCCACCACGTAGCCGTCTCCTCTGCGCTGCGCCTCTGCCATCGCCGTTTTCTGGTCAGCATAAACGTCGACGAAATGCCAGGGATGTCGGTCTCTCAGGACCCCCCATCCGATGACCCAGCCTTCCCGCGAAGGGTCTGGCGGCAGGTTCTTCGCCAAGCTTCGAATGGACATACCGATCTCCTCATATGCACAGGCTCGCCCTTGCAGGTTGAGCACTTTTCTTGAACCACACCTCGCGGGCGCCGGTCTTCAGCATGAAGGATGAGTGATATTTCCAGGTTTGCTCATCAAATATTGAAATGTTCGCAGTCTAGGGTTGAACTCAAGCCAATTCCACCATCGAGGGAGTCAGGAAATGGATTATTCCAGCATGGTTGAATCGTTGGACAAGATGCTGAAAGCAACGGCTGCAGCCAAGGCCTGCCTGCAGCCGTCAGATACAGAGCGTCAACCACACCTCCGTAGCCATTCGTCCGCGACGTCACCCATGGTTGATGGGGTGCCACTCTTGATCCAAAGCATGAATCCTCGGTCGAACTTGAATGCCGCGCCGCACTCGCTGAGCAGAAACTGACGAACCTTCTGCGTGTTGCGGTAATGCTTGTCCAATGGAGTCGTACGGGTGATCGGCCCGGCGTGCCAGTCTACGGTCATGGTCTGTTCCTTTGACAATTGAGAAAGCAGAAAGCCCGAAGATGTTCATCTACGGGCTTTGCTGTGGTTCCAAATGGCCTGGCTCGGCCTGTCAGCCTTCGAACTGTATCACCATCCGGCCTTTGATCTTGCCCTCCAGCATCTCGTCAAAGATCTGGTTGATATCCTCGATCGGTCGCAGCGTTACCTTGGGCACCACTTTGCCTTCAGCGGCAAACTGGAAGGCTTCCTGCAGGTCCTGGCGTGTACCTACCAGCGAGCCCACCACTTCGATCCCATCAAGCACCAGACGGGGAATATTCAGGTCCATGGACTCCGACGGAAGCCCGACGGCCACCAGTCGCCCGCCAGCGCGCAAGGCATCGACAGCCGAGTTGAACGCGCCTTTGGCAACGGCAGTAACGACGGCAGCATGTGCACCGCCGGTTTTGGCCTGGATGACCTTCGCGGCATCTTCGTTGAGCGGGTTGACGACCAGGTCCGCGCCCATCTCGCTGGCGAAGCGCAGTTGCTCTTCGTTGACGTCGATGGCGATGACTTTGGCGTTGAACACATTCTTGGCATATTGCAGGGCCAGGTTGCCCAGGCCGCCGAGACCGTAGATGGCGACCCATTGGCCGGGGCGGACGTTGGAGATCTTCACTGCCTTGTAGGTCGTGACGCCGGCGCAGGTGATGCTGCTGGCGGCAGCGGAGTCGAGGCCGTCGGGCACTTTAACCGAGTAGTCGGCCTTGACGATGCAGGCCTCGGCCATGCCGCCGTCCACGGTGTAACCGGAATTCTTCACGTCGCGGCACAGGGTCTCGTTGCCGCTGTTGCAATATTCGCAATGTCCGCAACCCTGGTAGAACCAGGCAACGCTGGCACGGTCGCCTGGCTTGAGCGAGGTGACGCCCGGGCCAACTTCCTGAACCACGCCAATACCTTCGTGGCCCAGTACTACACCGGTCTTGTCACCAAAGTCGCCATTTTTCACGTGCAGGTCGGTGTGGCACACACCGCAGCACTGCATCTTCAGCAGCGCTTCGCCGTGTTCGAGAGGGCGCAGGGTTTTCTCTACCACGTCCACGCGACGGCCTGGTGCAACGACAGCAGCTTTCATGAGAGCCTCCGTGTCTATCCGATATGAGCTTGGGTTATCGCTGGGACAGCATAGACCTCGCCTGGCCAGGCAAAACTGCTTCAGATCATGGTCATGGTGGACGTTTGCGCAAAATACCGACGGATGCCTGACTGGCATTTGCGGAAAAAAGAAAAGCCCGCGGCAATGATGCGGCGGGCTGCAAGAACGTACGGAGCAGGGTCAGTGTGCCCACCCGGATGTCGGCATTTCGTGAAGATCAGGTCATGAGGCTGTCATCATCTGCGCCGAAGTGCGCAGGGATAAAAAAGCCCGCCATAAAGGCGGGCGAAAGACGTTTGAAGGGAGAGCCTGCAGGTTGCGCCGTGCCAGTTAACCCAGGATTAAGCGACAACACATTGACCCAGCATCCTGATCAGCCTATACAGGCCTGCCATTATCCCAGGAGCCAGCATGCGCGACGAAGACGACCTGCACGAACCCGAGCACGATCACCTGCTTGACCACGAATTTCTCTACGACGACGTGGAGCCCGAGGCAGATGCCCAAGGCGCCGAGGATGAAGTGGAGGAAGACGAGGAGACGCTGGATGACCTCGATGATGAAGAGCGCGATCACCCAGCCTGGTTCGACGACTGCGACGACTGACTCAGCGACCATCCACCGAGAACCGCCCGGGCCCGCTTACCGCCAGCAACAGCAGGCCGCCCATGATGCTGAGGTTTTTCAGAAACTGGGTCATGTTGGCGCTGCGCTCGGGGTCGACCATGTTCCAGAACGGGTGGCCCAGCAGCGCCGTGCCCAGTACGAACAGCGCAAAAAGAAAGGCCAACGGCCGCGTGTAGAAACCGAGGATCAACAGGATTGCGACGACGAACTCCATGATGACGGCAATCCCTGCTGCCAGCATCGGGGCAGGGGCGCCGAGCGAGGTCATGTAGCCTACCGTGCCATCGAAGCCGGTCAGCTTGGCCCAGCCAGACAAGACGAAGAGGACCATCAGCAGTACGCGGGCGAACAGGATAATGATGTCGCGTTGACCATCGAACAGGGAGTAGCGCATGGCGGCGTTCCAGTGGACGGGGACAAGCTCCACTTTAGCAGCTGCGCCAGACATTGCTGTCAGGCAGCAAAAAGGCGCCGCAGGGGCGCCTTTTCAACGAAGTTTGGTGCGAGTGGCGGGACTCGAACCCGCAAGGCTCACGCCGACAGATTTTAAGTCTGCTGTGTATACCAATTCCACCACACTCGCACGTTTGAAGGGGTCGCAACGACCAGCTCGCTTCTAAGCAGAAGGGCTTCGCAATCAAGCGCGCTTTATAACCCATTGTTATAGTTGAGTCAACTGCAGCACCTATGATCAACAGATAGAAGAGGCGATCGAACGGGCAATTGACACCTTGCTGTCGTTACGCCACTGTTGCCCATGATTGGATCCAAGCGTGTTCCGCAATGACTTGGGGCCGAGTTGGCGAAGGTGTGGTGCGTCCACGGTTATTCTGGCGGCTGTTGTTCGCGCAGGTGCTCGTGTTGGCCTCTGCCGGCGGTGGTATGATCATGCGGCTCAGCCTGTGATTGCTGAAAGAGGCCATGCCGCGGCGCATCAGCCCGGCGCTGGCCGAGCCGGAACGCTGACAGCCTGTAGTCGTTCAGCGGTCTACTGGCAGACACTCCAGGCTACGTTCATTTTCTCCCTCCTGCTGTGCCAGTGGAGTTTGCATGGTTTCAGCCGACTGCCTCGACGCTTCCCTCATGCCCGCCCATCGTTATGAACAGCTGGTTCAGTCGGTGGTGGATTATGCCATCTACATGCTCGACCCTTCCGGCCATGTGGTGTCTTGGAACGCCGGCGCGCAACGGATCAAGGGTTACCGTAGGGATGAAGTGATCGGCAAGCATTTTTCGTTGTTCTTCACCCCACAGGATTGTGCGCAGGGCCGCCCCGAGTGCCTGCTGCGTCAGGCGCTGGAGCAGGGTGTGGCGCAGGACGAAGGCTGGCGGGTGCGCAAGGACGGTTCGCAGTTCTGGGCCCTGGCGGCATTGGATGTGATCCGTGATGAAAATGGCCAGATCATTGGCCTGGCCAAAGTCACACGCGATATCACTGACCGTCGCGAGTCGGCGCTGCAGCTCGACGCAGTGCGTGCCCAGCTGTTCCAGGCGCAGAAGCTTGAAGCCCTCGGCCAGTTGACCGGTGGTCTGGCGCACGACTTCAACAACATGTTGACCATCATCATCAGCTCCGCGCGCCTGGCGCTGGCCACCCAGGACCCGGCACGCACCCAGCGCATGTTGCAGCACATCCTCGATGCCAGCCAGCGTGGCACCGAACTGACCCAGCAACTGCTCAGCTTTGCCCGTCACCGCAAGCTCGATGTGGCCAGCGTTGCCCCGGCAGACTTGGTTAACGCTACGCGTGGCCTGCTTGAGCATGCATTGCCAGGCTCGATTGACTTGAACGTATTGCTGCAACCGGACCTGCCGCGGATCGAGGTGGATGCCGGGCAACTGCAGATGGTGTTGCTCAACCTGTTGTTCAATGCCCGAGATGCCATCGACGGGCATGGCCGCATCAGCCTGACTGTCGATGTGGTCGAGCTGTTCGGCGAAGTTGAAGGGCTGAAGGGCAGCTTCGTGCGCTTCGAGGTGGAAGACACCGGCGCAGGCATACCCACAGAGATACTGCCGCGTATCTTCGAGCCGTTTTTCACCACCAAGCCTTTCGGCAAGGGTACCGGCCTGGGGCTTAGCCAGGTCTATGGGTTCGCCCGGCAAAGTGGTGGTGCCATTTGTGTCGACAGCGAGCCTGGCCGGGGAACTTGCATGCGACTGTACTTGCCAATGTATCAGGACCAGACGGATAGCCCACTCGACAGGTAGACATCATGGCACAGGCACTGAAGCGGCTGGTAACGGGGATCGACGGGCTCGACGCGTTGCTCAAGGGTGGCCTAATAGCTGGCGCCTCCTACATTATCCAGGGGCCGCCGGGGGCCGGTAAGACCATCCTCGCCAATCAGCTGGCCTGCGGCCACGTGCGTGGCGGTGGTCGGGTGCTGGTGGCCACCTTGCTGAGCGAGTCGCATGAACGCTTGTTCCAGTACCTGTCCACACTGGACTTCTTCGACCCGGCGCTGGTCGGTGACAAGATCCAGTTCGTCAGCGCCTTTGATACCCTCGAGCAGGACGGGCTGGATGCGGTGGTGCGGTTGCTGCGCCAGGAAATTGCCCGGCAACAGGCCAGCCTGCTGATCGTCGACGGTGTGCTCAATGCCCGGGTACGCGCGGAAACCGCGCTGGACACCAAGAAGTTCGTTTCTGAGCTGCAGGGGCATGCCGCCTTCGCCGGTTGCACCGTACTGTTGCTGACCAGTGCCCGGCTGGACGAGGGCAGCCCGGAACACACCATGGTCGATGGCGTGATCGAACTGGGTGAGCAACTGGTGGGCAGCCGCGCCGTGCGCCACGTCCAGTTGCGCAAGACCCGCGGCAGTGGTGCGTTGTCGGGGCGTCACGAATGCCTTATCGATGAGTCCGGCATGCAGGTCTATCCTCGCCTGGAAGCGTTGTTCAGCCACCCTAGCCAGTTGGGCAGCGGTACCTTGGCGCGTATCAGCAGCGGTGTACCCACCTTCGATGAAATGCTTGGTGGTGGCTTGGCCACCGGGTCAGTCAGCCTGTTGATGGGGCCTTCGGGGATTGGCAAGACGTCATTGGGCCTGGCCTTTCTGGGTGCCAGCACGCCGCAGGCGCCGGGGTTGCATTTCGGTTTTTACGAAACGCCCGAACGCCTGCGCAGCAAGGCCGCTTCGCTCGGCTACGATTTTGCCGCGATGGAGCAGGGCGGTAGCTTGCAGCTGTGCTGGCAGCCGACCACCGAGGGCTTGCTGGACCAGGTTGGCGCGCGGCTACTGGAGCGTGTAGCGGCGCAGGGCAGCAAGCGCGTGGTGATCGACAGCCTTGGCGCATTCAGCCGCCTGGCTATTGACCCGACGCGGCTGAATGCGTTTTTCCGCGCGCTGGCGGGTGAGTTGCGCGCGCGCGATGTCAGCGTGGTCCTGACCTGGGAGATGCGCGACATTTTCGGCGCGGAAATCAGCGCCCCCGCGCCGGACCTGTCGAGTATCGTCGACAACCTTATGCTGATGCGCTTTGTCGAACTGGACTCGCAACTGCGGCGCATGCTGTCGGTCCTCAAGGTGCGTGACAGCCACCATGACCCGGCCTTGCACGAGCTGCTGATCGGGCCGCAAGGCATTACCTTGCGCAAGGCATTCGAAGGTGCCTGCGGTGTGCTTTCGGGAACGCCGACGCCGCAGGGGAGCGGGTGACGGACGAGCCGATGAACACCATCCTGATTGTCGATGACGAGTACCTGATCGCCGATATCCTCGGGTTTGCCCTGGAGGACGAAGGTTTCGTGGTGGAAAAGGCGAGCAATGGCTGCAAAGCACTGGAGGCATTGAAGGAAAAACGCGTGCAGCTGGTGATTACCGACTACATGATGCCGCTACTCAACGGTGAGGAGTTGGCACGTGCCATACGCCAGGACCCGGCGTTAAGCGAGTTGCCGGTCATCCTCATGAGCGGCGCACAGGCCAGCCAAGGATGCCCGGCCCTGTTTGCCGCAATATTCGACAAACCGTTCGACATGGATGAGATGATCGCCACGGTGCATCAGTTGATGGGCACCTGAGGCTGGCGGTCGAGCGCATCCATGCCCCTCGGGTGGCGCTAGTGTGAGTCTTCGTGTTTCTCCGGAGCCGGGCTGCCGGCCTGGATGCGTTTGAAGATCTCTTCTCGATGGACCTGAACATCTTTCGGTGCATCGATACCGATCCTCACCTGCATCCCTTTGACGCCCAGAATGGTGACTTTGATGTCATCGTTGATGACGATGCTTTCGCCAACCTTACGGGTGAGTATCAGCATGTAGTTCTCCTTGGTGATGTAAAAGTCCGCTGGGCTAGTTGCCGCGGCGGCGGGAGCTTGTCCCTCTTCCTTCTCATTAAAGACGCTTTCGGCGGATAGTAATTCCCCGACAGACAAATTCTGTTGCGTGTCTTCAGTTGCAGGTGCCAAAGCAAACCGTCAACGGTTTGTCGGCCAAGGTGCTCGCTGGCAAGAATAGGGGGGTTGGCGGCTAATGGGAAATTTCTTCGCATCATGGGCTGAATAGACAAGCTCAATGGTCCTCCTGTTCCTCGAGTGCCTGAAGAAACAGCAGCAAGGCCACTTCCTCCGGGTCCAGGCCTTTGCGCACACGGTTTTTGGGCAAATTGGCCAGGCGCCCCAAGGCATAGTGCTCCAGGACTGCCGGGTGGATGTAGCAGCGCCGGCACACTGCCGGTGTATTGCCCAGGCGTGTGGCCACTTGGCGGACTATCGCGGCAACCTGGCGTTTGGCTTCACTTTCCGGCTCCCAGGCCAAGGGCTTCAGCAGGTTCAATGCCAGGCTGCTGCCGGCCCAGGTGCGATAATCCTTGGCGGTGAAGTCGGCGCCGGTCAATTGCTGCAGAAACTGATTGACCTCGCTGGAGCCGACACTATGGCGCTGGCCGTCTTCATCCAGGTATTGAAACAGCGCCTGCCCAGGCAGTTCCATGCAGCGTTTTAGCAGGTTGGCCAGGCGTCGGTCGTTGAGGGTGACGTTGTGCTCGACGCCGCGCTTGCCGCGGAACTGGAAGCGGATAGTGCTGCCTTTGACCTGCACATGGCGATTGCGCAGGGTGGTTAACCCGTACGACCGGTTATCGCGCAGGTAGCGCTGGTTGCCAATGCGGATCAGGGTGTGGTCCAGCAGGCTCACCACCAATGCCATGACCTTTTCCCGGTCCAGCCCTGGCCGCGCCAAGTGGGCTTCCAGCTGTGTGCGCAGCTTTGGCAGGGCCTGGGCGAACGCAAGCATGCGCCCATACTTGTGCTGGTCGCGCAGTTCGCGCCACTGCGCGTGGTAGCGGTACTGCTTGCGGCCGCGGGCATCGCGGCCGGTGGCTTGCAGGTGGCCTTGCGGGTCGGCGCAGATCCACACATCCGTGTAGGCCGGGGGAATCACCAGTGCGGCGATGCGCGAGAGGGTGTCGCTGTCACGTACCCGTTGGCCATCGGCATCCAGATAGATGAAACGGTCGCGCCAGCGCCGACGGGTCAAGCCCGGCTGACTGTCGTCAACGTAGTGCAGGGTGCGCGGCAGGGGGCAGTCGAGCATGGGCAGCAGGCCTCGATCAGGTCACTGATCAATGGACAATACGCGTGCTAAGGATGCTCAACCCAAAAGGGCCACCGACTTGATCTGGGCGAACAGTGTCTGCCCTGTGTGCAAGCCGAGCTGGTCTGCCGAGAAGCGGGTGATGCGTGCAAGCAGGGCATTGCCGCCAGCATCCAGGCTGACCAGCACATGCGCCGGGTTAGCCGCCGGACGGCTCTCGCGCACACGCACCGGCAGGCGGTTGAGGATGCTCGATGCGCTGTCCGCCGCCAGGGCCAGGCTGACATCCCGGGCCTGAACCTTGACGCGCAGGGTGCTGCCCATCACCTGCGCCGCGTGGGTGATGCGCAGCAGCGGCCCGTCGCTGCCGGGCAGGCGCAGGTCAAGCAGGCCGTAGTGCGGGTCGTGCCCTACCACCTTACCCTCGAACACGACGCCGGCGTCGTCGCCCTGGGCCAGCGACAGGTCAAGGCGAGCCAGGGTTTCGCCGATCGGGCCGCTGGCGATCGCCCGGCCTTGTTCCAGCAACACCAGGTGGTCGGCCAGCCGCGCGACTTCATCCTGGGCGTGGCTGACATATATCAGGGGGATGTCCAGTTCGTCGTGCAGGCGCTCCAGGAAGGGCAGTATCTCGCGCTTGCGCGGGCCGTCGAGGGCTGCCAGCGGCTCGTCCATCAACAACAGCCTTGGGCTGCTGAGCAGGGCGCGGGCAATACCTACCCGCTGCGCCTCGCCACCCGACAGGGTTGCCGGGCGGCGCTCCAGCAAGTGGCCGATACCCAGCAGTTGGCATGCCTGGTCGAGGCTGACCTTGCGTTCAGCGGGCGCCACTCGGCGCCAGCCGAACGTCAGGTTGCCGCGCACCGACAGGTGCTGGAACAGGCTGGCTTCCTGGAACACGTAGCCCACCGGGCGCAGGTGCGGTGCCTGGAAGTAGCCACGGGTGCTGTCTTCCCAGACTTCGCCGTTGACCTCGATATAGGCGCTGGCGGCCCGTTCCAGCCCGGCCAGGCAGCGCAGGCAGCTGGTCTTGCCGGAGCCAGAGTGGCCGAACAGTGCGCTGATGCCGCGCCCGGGCAGGTGCAGGTTGACGTCCAGGGTGAAGTCGTCGCGCGCCAGTTTCAGGCGCGCCACAATCGATGCGCTCATTTCAGCTCCAGCCAGCTTTGCCGCGGCGTCCAGCGTACAGCAGGAGCAGCACCAGGAAAGAGAACACCAGCATGGCACCGGCCAGCCAGTGGGCTTGCGAATACTCCATGGCTTCGACGTGATCGAAAATTTGCACCGAAACCACGCGAGTCTTGTCGGGGATGTTGCCACCGATCATCAGCACGACGCCAAACTCGCCCACCGTATGGGCAAAGCCGAGGATGCTGGCAGTGACGAAGCCAGGGCGTGCCAGCGGCAGCACCACATGAACGAAAGTGTCCCATGGGCTGGCGCGCAAGGTAGCGGCGACTTCCAGGGGCCGCTGGCCGATCGCGCCAAAGGCATTCTGCAGGGGTTGCACCACGAACGGCATGGAGTACACCGTCGAGCCAATCACCAGGCCTGTGAAGCTGAACACCACACTGCCCAGGCCTAGCGCCTGGGTGGCCTGACCAAGCCAGCCGTGCGGGCCAAGGGCGATCAACAGGTAAAAGCCGATCACCGTCGGTGGCAGTACCAGCGGCAGTGCCACCACCGCACCCACCGGCCCGCGCAGCCATGAGCGCGTGCGCGCGAGCCACCAGGCGACCGGGGTGCCGATGACCAGCAGGATCAGGGTGGTCAGGCTGGCCAGTTTTACGGTCAGCCAGATAGCGCCCAGGTCACTGGCATCGAGTGGCATCAGCGTTCATAACCATAAGATTTGATCACCGCTGCGGCTTTCGGGCCTTTGAGGTATTCGACCAGTGCCTTGGCGGCCGCATTGTCCTTGCCTTTGTTGAGGATGACGGCGTCCTGACGGATCGGGTCGTGCAGGTTGGACGGCACGATCCAGGCCGAACCATGGGTCACCTTGCCGTCCATGTAGATCTGCGACAGGGCGACAAAGCCCAGCTCGGCGTTGCCGGTGGAGACGAACTGGAAGGCCTGGGTGATGCTCTGGCCTTCGACGATCTTGCCTTTGGTGGCTTCGGTTAGCTTCAGCCTGTCCAGTACCTGGGTGGCGGCCAGGCCGTAAGGTGCCGCTTTCGGGTTGGCGATGGACAGGTGTTTGTATTCGTTCTTTTTCAGCGCTTCACCCTTGGCATCTACGTAGCCTTCCTTCGCAGACCACAGGGCCAGGGTGCCGATGGCGTAGGTAAAGCGCGAGCCGGGCACGGTTTCCTTTTCTGCTTCAAGCTTCTTGGGGGTGGTGTCGTCAGCGGCTAGGAACACTTCGAACGGTGCACCGTTCTTGATCTGCGCGTAGAACTGCCCGGTGGCGCCATAGGCCGCGACCAGTTTGTGGCCGGTGTCTTTTTCGAAGTCCTTGGCGATGGCCTGGATAGGGGCTGTGAAGTTGGCTGCGACCGCGACCTGGACTTCGTCGGCCCAGGCAGTGTTGAAGGCGAAAAGGCTGGCCAGGGCAGTGACGGCCAACTGGGGCGAGCGGATACGCATGAAGACAGCTCCTTGAGGTTATCGTTATAGCCTTGACTATATAGCGATAAGCCATTAGCCGGGAAGAGGCCAGGCCTGCCTGTCAGAATGCCTGGTGACCGATCACTGCCAGTGCCTTACCGGCAATCTCCCGGGTCAACTCACCCGCCGGCATGTGCCGGCCCAGCCGTAACGCCTGCCCCGACCACAGATTGCTGAAATCACTCTTACCCTGCGGATCGGTGATCGCCCGTAAAGGCATCAATGCCCCGCCCGCCAGCGGGAAGCGCGGTGCAAGCTCGCTCATCGGCCCCAGCTCGCGCATGAGGCGATTGTTGATGCCCCGCGCCGGGCGGCCGGTGAACAGGTTGGTCAGCGCGGTGTCGCTGGCAGGCGCGCTGTCCAGCGCCCGGCGATGCGCTGGCGACACCTTGGCCTCGGGGCAGAACAGGTAAGCCGTGCCGATCTGCACTGCCGAGGCACCCAGGGCCAGTGCCGCCAACAGCCCGCGGTGGTCGCCGATACCACCGGCGGCAATCACCGGCACGCCAACGGCATCGGCCACCTGCGGTACGAGCGCGAAGGTGCCTATCTGGCTGGTGATGTCATCGCTGAGGAACATGCCGCGATGGCCACCGGCTTCATAACCCATGGCGATGATCGCATCGCAGCCATTGCGCTCCAGCCAGGCCGCTTCTTCCACAGTCGTGGCGCTGGACAGTACCTTGGCACCGCTGGCCTTTACCCGCTGCAGCAGTTCGGCCTGCGGCAGGCCGAAGTGGAAGCTCACCACCTCCGGGCGCAACGCTTCGACCAGCAGGCAGCTCTGCTCGTCGAAAGGCGCGCGGTTGGACACCGGCGTGGGCGCCGCGAAGTCGGCGCCCACTTCGCTGTAATAAGGCTCAAGTGCCTGCTTCCAGCGCGCATCGCGCTCGGCATCGGGCGCTGGCGGCTGGTGGCAGAAGAAGTTCAGGTTCAGCGGGCGCCCCGGGCAGCCGGCGCGGAATGCGGCGATCTCGGCGCGCACCTGCTCGCCGCTGAGCATGGCGCAGGGCAGGGCGCCCAAGCCACCTGCCAGGCCCACGGCAATGGCCATGGCCGAGCCGGTCGCCCCCGCCATGGGTGCCTGCAGAATGGGCAGCTCGATGCCCAGCAGGTCGAGGATACGGCGGTCGGGCCAATGGCTCATGCGAGTCTCCTTGCGTGGGGCGAGCGATGCGGCGGGGGCTTGCGGCAAGTCTTACAGGGCCTTGCTGACCTGGATGTCGCTGATTTTCTCGGCGTCTTCGCCGTGGATCTTGCGCAGGGCCTCAAGGGCTTGCTCTTGCGAGGCATCGGGCATCAGCGCGAAATCCCAGCGACGCTGGCCGTCGAGCTTGTATTTGATGACGTACTTGATGGTCTGGGTCATGGTGGCCTTATCTGAGTTTCGACGACGAGCGACGGATGATCTTGATCTTGTGGGTCAGCGTTGGCTTGCGGGTGACCGAGATCGGGCGAGTGGTGACGGTATCGATGGTGATGTTCCAGAAGCCGGTGCTGGGTACGGTGATCTTCGCCGGAAACTTCTCGAAATGGCCGCCGTGGTAAGTATGACGGCCGCCGTTCTTGAAGCTGCGGAAGTTGGCGTCGTTCATCAGGCGGATATTGCAGCGCTGGGAGCACTCGATGACGACGATGTCGTCCTCGTTGAGGTGCTCGCGCTGGTGTACGAATTTCATGTGATGCTCCGCAAGGTTTGGATCTGCAAAAGCAAAAGATACCACGATGTGCCGTTACACTGCCGCGTTGATCGCCGGGCGTAGATAATTCTGCCAAAGCAGGGAGCAAAACCGCCTGGATGTGGTCGAAGCGAATTCCTGAAGGCAGAGGTGCAGCAAATGAAGTGGATGGTGGCGGCGTTGTCGGTGACGCTCGGTGGCTGCGTGAGCGTCGCGGAGCTGGAGCAATCGCGTGAAACGATGGATGTGATCTCTGGCAAGAGCCCGCGCGCCTATGCCGATTGCGTAAAGGAGAAGCTTGCCGATACGCGTGACCCGCTGACCGAAGAGCAGCGTGGCGACGGCCTGCGGCTGATCGTACCGCAGAAAATCACCTCAGGTGCTGGCCCGGCGGCGCTGGTGGATATCGACAAGCGCGGCAGCGGCAGCAGCATCAAACTGCACGAGCGGCTGAATAACTTCCCGCTGCGCCTTGGCGATGTGCGCACTGCGGCAACGCAATGCATCTCCGGAAGTTGATCTGAAGCAACGGGTCCTCCTTTCTCTGCTTATATGTTTTAAGCCTAAACATATAACAAAAGAAAAGGAGATTCGTGATGACACCGTTGAGACGCGTGATGATCGGCAGCTTGCTGATCCTGATCTGGCCCGCGGCACATGCCGCTGATGGTCAGAAGGTCTTCACCCAGGGTGGGGCCAACCCCGCCGCCATGGCCTGCCTGGGTTGCCATGGCCCGGACGGCAATGGCATTGCGGCTGCCGGCTTTCCACGTTTGGCCGGGCTACCGGCCGGTTATCTTGCCAAGCAGTTGCAGGACTGGCGCAACGGCAGCCGCAAGCAGCCAGTGATGGAACCTTTGGCCAAGGCCCTGAGCGACGACGAAATCAAGGCCGTCAGTACCTACCTGGCCAGCCTGCCGGCAGCGCCCGCTGGCGACCTGCACCGCCAGCAGATTGCCGATGACCCGACCACCCGCATGGCCCTGTACGGCGACTGGAGCCGGCAGATTCCAGGTTGCGTGCAATGCCACGGGCCGGGTGGCGGCGGGGTGGGCGAACACTTCCCGCCCTTGGCCGGCCAGCCCGCCAGTTACCTGGTGGCACAGCTCAATGCCTGGCGCGACGGCAGCCGCAGCAATGACCCCAACCAGCTGATGGTCGGCGTGGCCAAGGCCATGACCGATGAGGAGATCAAGGCCGTTGCCGAGTTCTTCGCCCGCCCCGCCAGTCAGGAGGTCACGCCATGAAAACCCTGATTCCCGTCTTGTTGCTGCTGGCCGTGGGCAGCGCCCAGGCCACGCCGATCGCCATGGAAGACCAGTCGCAGTTGAAGGTGCCCGGTGTGCAGGCTGCACCGCAGTTCGTGCCGCCTGCTGAGCGTGAGTTGCCCGATAATGCCTTTGGCAAAATGGTGCGTGAAGGCCACGCTTTGTTCGTCGACACCCGCCGACTGATGCCCGAGGCGGTGGGCAACGGCATGAACTGCAGTAATTGCCACCTCGATCAGGGGCGGTTGGCGCATTCGGCGCCGCTGTGGGGTGCCTACCCGATGTATCCGGCCTATCGCAAGAAGAATGACAAGGTCAACACCTTCGCCGAGCGTATCCAAGGGTGTTTTCAGTTCAGCATGAACGGCAAGCCGCCGGCCGCTGACAGCCCGCAGATGACGGCGTTGGCGGTGTATTCATACTGGCTGTCGACCAAGGCGCCGACCGGCGTGGAGATTGCCGGACGTGGTTATCCGGAGGTGGCACAACCCAAGGGCGGTTATGACTTCAAGCGCGGCCAGCAGGTTTACCGTGAACAATGCGCGATTTGCCATGGCGATAACGGTGAAGGGCAAAAGGTCGCAGGCGAGTACGTAATGCCGCCGCTTTGGGGCAAGGACTCCTACAACTGGGGGGCCGGCATGCACCGCATCAATACCGCGGCGTCGTTCATCAAGTACAACATGCCGCTGGGCAAGCCGGGCAGCCTCAGCGATCAGCAGGCCTGGGACGTGGCGGCGTGGATCAACCGCCACGAGCGGCCACAGGACCCGCGGTTGGTAGAGGGATCCATCGAGAAGACGCGGGTGAAGTTTCATGCCAATGATGGGGTTAACCTGTATGGTCAGCAGGTTGATGGGGTGCTGATCGGACAAGGGACGGGGAGCTGAGGTAAACCGGTGGCGGCCTCTTGGCGCGTGAGCCCGTCGAAGAGGCCGCCACCGTGACGCTGATTTCCCTGTCATCCAACGGTCATGTATGACAGCAATATTTACGATCCCCCGGAACTATCTACACTGGGATATCTCTATGATGGCAACGGTCGTTATCGGGGGCATTGTAAGGTGACTGCCGCCTGATTAGACTGCGCCGAATTCCACAGGCCTAGCCTTTTGTAAGGACGTATATGATCAAAAAATGCTTGTTCCCGGCAGCCGGCTACGGCACACGCTTCTTGCCTGCTACCAAAGCCATGCCCAAGGAAATGCTGCCGGTGGTCAACAAGCCACTGATCCAGTATGGCGTTGAAGAAGCATTGGATGCGGGTCTGAACGAGATCTCCATCGTTACCGGGCGCGGCAAGCGCGCCCTGGAAGACCACTTCGACATCAGCTACGAGCTGGAAAACCAGATCAAGGGCACCGACAAGGAAAAATACCTGGTCGGTATTCGTCGTCTGCTCAACGAGTGCTCCTTCTCGTACACGCGCCAGACCGAAATGAAAGGCCTCGGCCACGCCATTCTCACTGGCCGCCCACTGATCGGCGACGAGCCGTTCGCGGTGGTGCTGGCGGACGACCTGTGCGTCAACCCGGAAGGTGACGGCGTACTGACTCAGATGGTCAAGCTGTACAAACAGTACCGCTGCTCGATCGTCGCCATCCAGGAAGTCGACCCGCAGGAAACCAACAAGTATGGTGTGATCGCCGGTGAGATGATCCGCGACGACATCTTCCGTGTGACCAACATGGTCGAAAAGCCGGCCCCGGAAGACGCGCCTTCGAACCTGGCGATCATCGGCCGTTACATCCTGACCCCGGATATCTTCGACATCATCGCCAATACCAAGCCAGGCAAAGGCGGTGAAATCCAGATCACTGATGCCCTGTTGCAGCAGGCGAAGGATGGCTGCGTGATTGCCTATAAGTTCAAGGGCAAGCGTTTCGACTGCGGTGGCGCCGAAGGCTACATCGACGCGACCAACTTCTGCTTCGAGAACTACTACAAGACTGGCAAGGCTTACTGATAAGCCCTGCTGGCCTCAAAGCCATCCTTCGGGATGGCTTTTTTGTTTGCGGCGGCCAACGGCGGTATGCTGGACGCCTGCCTGGGAGAGTGAATACATGGCCTTCGATTTTGATCTGTTCGTGATTGGCGCCGGGTCCGGTGGTGTGCGCGCAGCGCGTTTTGCTGCCGGTTTTGGCGCAAGAGTGGCAGTGGCTGAAAGCCGCTACCTGGGGGGGACCTGCGTCAACGTCGGTTGTGTGCCGAAAAAACTGCTGGTATACGGCGCGCACGTTGCCGACGAGCTGGAGCAAGCCGCGGGTTTCGGCTGGACGTTGGAAGAGGGGCATTTCGACTGGGGCACCCTGATTGCCAACAAGAATCGGGAAATCGAGCGCCTTAACGGCATCTACCGTAACCTGCTGGTCAACAGCGGGGTGACCCTGTTGCAGGGCCACGCGCGTCTGACGGGTGCCAACGAAGTGGAAGTGGACGGTCAGCGCTACACCGCCGAGCATATCCTCATCGCTACCGGTGGCTGGCCGCAGGTACCGGACATTCCCGGCAAGGAACTGGCCATCACTTCCAACGAAGCTTTCTACCTCAAGGACTTGCCGCGCCGCGTGCTGGTGGTGGGTGGGGGTTATATCGCCGTCGAATTCGCCGGCATCTTCCAAGGCCTGGGGGCCGACACCACACTGCTGTACCGTGGCGACCTGTTCCTGCGCGGCTTCGATGGCTCGGTGCGCACCCACCTGAAGGAAGAACTGGAAAAACGCGGCCTCGACCTGCAGTTCAACGCCGACATCCAGCGCATCGACAAGCTTGAAGATGGCCGCCTGAAAGCCACGCTCAAGGACGGCCGCGAGCTGGTCGCCGACTGTGTGTTCTATGCCACTGGCCGGCGCCCGATGCTGGACAATCTGGGCCTGGAGAACACCGGCGTCGAGCTGGATGCGCGCGGCTTCATCCGGGTTGATGAGCAGTACCAGACCACCGCGCCCTCGATTCTCGCCATCGGTGATGTGATCGGCCGTGTGCAGTTGACCCCAGTGGCCTTGGCTGAAGGCATGGCCGTGGCGCGGCGCTTGTTCAAACCCGAGCAATACCGCCCGGTGGATTACCAGAACATCCCCACTGCGGTGTTCAGCCAGCCACCCATCGGTACCGTAGGCTTGACCGAAGAGCAGGCGCTGGAGGCCGGGCACAAGGTGCAGGTATTCGAAAGCCGCTTCCGGGCCATGAAGCTGACCCTGACCGACATTCAGGAAAAGACACTGATGAAGTTGGTGGTCGATGCCGAGACCGACAAGGTGCTGGGCTGCCACATGGTCGGTCCTGACGCTGGCGAGATCATTCAAGGCCTGGGCATTGCACTTAAAGCCGGTGCGACCAAGCAGCAGTTCGACGAAACCATCGGCGTGCACCCGACGGCGGCCGAAGAGTTCGTGACCATGCGCACCGTCACCCGCTGATGACGTGGAGCCTGCTCTACAGCCTGTAGACGCAGCCTTGTGCTGCGACGAGGTCCTTGCTGACACTGGAATGTTTCTGTCATTCGGGCCTCGTTGCAGCACAAGGCTGCTTCAGAGGTGTGTACAAGGCCGGATCAATACACCCACACCTCGACCCGCCGGTTGCGCAGCCGGCCTTGCTCCTGTTCATTGCCGGCCACTGGCAATTCATCGCCCATCCCGGTCACCTGCAGCACCTCCACGCCACCACGCGCCAGTTCGCGGCGCACTGCTTGCGCACGCAGGCGGGAGAGCAGGGCTGCGCGCCCGGGCGTTTCCTTGGGGTCGCCGAACCCCACCAGCACTGCCTTGCCCTGCAGCTTCCCGGCCTGGCGCAGGTACTCTGCCACCCGCTGCACATCGCGCAAGGCCTTGTTGTCCAGCCTGGCGCTTCCTTCCTGGAAGCGGAAGTTCACACTCAGCCGCTGCGCCTGCAGGGCCAGGATGCGATAGCGCGGTGGCATGTCGCTTTGGGGGGCGACAGACAGGGCCTTGATCTGCTGCGAAACGAAACCCTGCTGGGCGATGATCGCCTGGCCGGCCGGGCTCTGAGCGAAATCGACCAGGGCCTTGGCCTGGGGCTTGGGGTTGGCCGGCAGGTAAAAGTACAGGCGCCGTGAGAGCGGGTAGTCCTCGCTGGCCACACGTGCACGCTCTGGCAGCATGGCCGGCGCGTCGCCTTCGGCCACCGCCAGCACCTTGGCCCCGTGTACGGCGGCCAGGCTGCTGAAACCGATGGCCTGGCGGTCGGTACCCACGCGTTGCGCCAGTTCGTCGCTGGACTCGAAGCGCCTGGCCTTGGCCGAAAGTTCGCCGTGCTGAGGTTCCAGCACCAGCGCCTTGAAGGTCTCGAAAGTGCCGGAACGGTCGTCACGGGCATACAGATGAATGGCCCCGCCAGGTATGCCCAGTTGTTCCCAGCGCTGGATCTGCCCGGAGAAAATCTGCGCCAGTTGCCGGGTGTCCAGTTGGGGTATTGGGTTGTCGGGGTGGACGATGATCGCGACGCCGTCGAGGCCGATCACTTGTTCTGCGCCGGCTGCGCGCAGGTCGCCCAGCGCCTGCAACTGGCGCACTTCACTGTCGTTGATCGGTCGCGAGGCGGCGGCCAGGTCAGCCTCGCCACGGCCCAGCGCGACAAAGCCTGTGCTTGAACCGTGGGCGGCAATGTCGATGCGCAAGGGCTGACCATGCACGTCGCGGGCGGTAATCACCCGCTCGTTGGCGACCTTGCCTGGCTGTTGTGCGATGGCGGTGGCCTGCTGCGCGCGCAATTGCCCCTGCACCAGCGCCGGCATCAAGGCCGCGCCGATGGTGTTGGAGCCTTGGACACGCAGATGCAGGGGCTCAGACAAGGTCGCTAGTGGAAGCAAGGTGAGCAGCAAGACAAGCAGGCGGAGCATGCCGGGTGGCCTATGGCACAGTGTTGGCCGGCAGATTACGACAGTGGCGTGATGATAATGTGACGGGGGCGTACACCTTCCAGCGTGCAGCGCCTGCCCGATCGTGCGCCGCGCGGGCGACGCTCGATCTGGCAGGCGCTGCAACGCTGAAGAGGTTAATGTGCCCCGGCCGACTTGCTCAGGTCGCTCTCGGCCCATTCGGTATAAATGCAAGCGTCGGCCACTGCCCAACGCACCTTCACGCTGTCGCCCGGCTGCATCGGCATGCCCGCGGCCGACAGGGCCTTCACCGTCAGCTCGGTACCCCCTGCAGTCACCACATGACAGGTCTGGCTTTCACCCAGGAACAGCACTTCGCCCACCTTGGCACTGACCTCGTTCCAGCCTGCCGGCAATGGCTCGCGCGCCGCTTGTTCGGCGGTCAGGGCCAGGGCTTTTTCCGGACGCACCATGATCAGCGCATCCTGCTCGGCGGCCAGGCCTGGGGTGAGGCGGATGGCCACTGGTTGGCCCTCGAAGCTGCCTGCGCCATTGCTGCTGGCCTTGATCCGCAGGAAGTTGGAGTTGCCCAGGAACGACGCAACAAAGGCATTCGGCGGATTCTGGTACAAGTCGTACCCGGTGCCCAGGCCGACGATCTTGCCGTGGCTGAAGATGGCGATGCGCTGCGACAGGCGCATGGCCTCTTCCTGGTCGTGGGTCACGTAGACAATGGTAATGCCCAGGCGGCGGTGCAACTGGCGCAGTTCGTCCTGCAGGTCTTCACGCAGCTTCTTGTCCAGCGCGCCGAGCGGCTCGTCCATCAGCAGGATACGCGGCTCGTACACAAGCGCCCGGGCGATCGCCACGCGCTGCTGCTGGCCGCCCGACATTTGCGAGGGTTTGCGGTGCGCGAACGGCTCCAGTTGCACCAGCTTGAGCATGGCGTCGACGCGCTTTGCGGTTTCGGCAGCGCCGAGTTTGCGAATGGCCAGTGGGAAGGCGATGTTGTCACGCACATTCAGGTGCGGGAACAGCGAATAGCGCTGGAACACCATGCCGATGTCACGCTTGTGCGGCGGCACGTTGACCAGCGACTGGCCGTCGACCAGGATCTCGCCGCTGCTCGGTGTTTCGAAGCCGGCCAGCATCGACAGGGTGGTGGACTTGCCCGAGCCGCTGGAACCGAGGAAGGTCAGAAACTCGCCGTCCTGGATCTCCAGGTCGAGGTTGTCCACGGCGGTGAAGTCGCCGTAGTGCTTGTTCAGGCCGCGCAGGCTGACCAGGGTTTTGCCGTGCGCGTTGTCTTTGATCACTGCACTCATTGTTGTTTTCTCCGCGCTCAGGCGTTTTCGGTGCGCCGGCGCAAGGCGGCGGCAATGAACATGACCAGCAACGACAGGCCGATCAGCAAGGTCGAAGCCACGGCGATGACCGGGCTCAGGTCCTGGCGCAAGGTGGTCCACATCTTCACTGGCAGGGTCTGCAGGTCGGGGCTGGCCATCATCACGCTCAGCACCACTTCATCCCAGGACACCAGGAAAGCGAACAGGCCACCGGCGATCATGCCGGGGCGGATGGCCGGGAACGTGACCTTGAAAATGGCCTGCAGGCGTGAGGCACCGCAGATCACCGCAGCATCTTCGATCGACTGGTCGAACAGCTTCAGCGAGTTGATGATCGAGATGATGGTGAACGGCAGGGCGACGATCACGTGGCTGACCACGAAGGCGAACAGCGTGCCGGTGTAACCTAGCTTGAGGAACAGTGCGTATACCGCCACGGCAATGATCACCAGCGGCACGATCATCGGCATGGTAAACAGCCCGTACAGCAGCTCGCGGCCCGGGAAGCGGCCACGCACCAGGGCGAATGCGCTGGGCAGGCCCAGCAGCACAGCGGCGATGGTGGTCAGCACGGCCACCTTCAGGCTGGCCAGTGCGGCGTCCATCCACTCCGGGTTTGAGAAGAACTGGCCGTACCACTTGAAGGTCCAGCCCGGTGGCGGGAACACCAGCCACTGTGACGAGCCGAATGACAGCAACACAATGAAGACCACCGGCAGCAGCAGGAAGGCCGCGATGACCCCGGTGGTCAGGTACAGGCCCGTACGCAGCGGGCGGCCCATGGCATTGGGAGACAGGAGCATGGCGGTTTACCTCGCGTTGCCAACCGGGGATTCCGGCTGCAGCTTCAGGTACAGGTAGAAGAGCACCAGGGTGATCGCCACCAGCAGTGCGGCAGCGGCGCTGGCCAGGCCCCAGTTGAGGAACGACTGCACCTGCTGGATGATGAATTCAGGCAGCATCATGTTCTGCGCGCCCCCCAGCAGCGCCGGGGTGACGTAGTAACCGAGCGACATCACGAACACCATCAGCGCCCCGGAGAACAGCCCCGAGCGGCACAGCGGCAGGAACACCTTCCAGAAGTTGGTCCACGGGCTGGCACCACAGATCGAACCTGCCTGCAGCACCATCGGGTCGATGGCGTGCATGGTCGCCTGCAGTGGCAGCACGATGAACGGGATCATGATGTAGCTCATGCCGATTACCACGCCGGTGAGGTTGTGCACCATTTCCAGCGGGGCATCGATGATGCCCATGGCCATCAACGCCTTGTTGATCACGCCCGAGCTCTGCAGCAGCACCAGCCACGAGTAGGTGCGCGCCAGCAGGCTGGTCCACATCGACAGCAGCACGATGTTCAGCAGCCAGCGGCCCCAGCCCTTGGGCACCAGGGTGATCGCCCAGGCCAGCGGGAAGCCCAGCAGCACGCTGATCAGGGTCACCACGCCGGCCACCGAAAAGGTGTTGAACAGCACACGTGCGTAGGCCGAGTTGGCAAACAGCTGCTCGTAGTTACCTAGCCCCGGGGTGGGTTCCAGCACCCCGCGCAGCAGCAGGCCGACCAGCGGGGCGAAGAAGAACACGCCAAGGAACAGCAGGGCGGGCAGCAGGTTGCGGCTGCCTTTCCAGCGCTGGCTCAGGCTTGCGCGGCGCGGGGCGGTGCCCGGGGCGCCGGCACCCGTGGGGGTGCCTTGCGCATTGTGCAGGGCGTTGATGGCGACTTTCATTTGACCAACCACTCATTCCAGCGGGCCGCGATAGCTTGACCGTTCTTGGCCCAGTAGGCGAAGTCGAGGGTGACCTGGTCCTGGGCGTAGGCAGTTGGCAGGTTTGGCGCGAGGTCTTTGTCCAGTTTGGCCACGCTGTCGACGTTGACCGGCGCATAGGCGGTCTTGTTGGCGAATTCGGCCTGGCCCTCTGCGCTGCTGGCGTTGGCCAGGAATTTCATGGCCGCTTCCTTGTTCTTGGCGCCTTTGGGGATGACCAGGAAGTCGGCCATGACCAGGTTCTGCTTCCAGCTCACACCCACCGGTGCACCGTCTTGCTGCAGGGCGTAGACACGGCCATTCCAGAACTGGCCGAGCGAGGCTTCACCCGAGGCCAGCAACTGCTGTGACTGGGCGCCACCGCCCCACCAGACGATGTCTTTCTTGATGGTGTCGAGCTTCTTGAAGGCGCGGTCCAGGTCCAGCGGGTACAGCTTGTCAGGGGCTACGCCGTCGGCCAGCAGGGCCAGTTCCAGCACGCCGGGGCTGGGCCATTTGTACAGGGCTCGCTTGCCGGGGTAGGCCTTGGTGTCGAACAGCGCGGTCCAGTCCACCGGCTTGTTGGCCCCGAGCTTGCCTTCGTTGTAGCCGAGCACGAAGGAGAAGAAGAATGAGCCGACGCCATGGTCGGAGACGAAGCGTGGGTCGATCTTGTCGCGCTTGATCTGGTTGAAGTCTAGGGGTTCGAGCAGGCCTTCGCTGGCGGCACGCAGGGCGAAGTCGGCTTCGACGTCGACCACGTCCCACTGCACGTTACCGCTCTCGACCATGGCCTTGAGCTTGCCGTAGTCGGTGGGACCGTCCTGCACGACCTTGATGTTCGTGGCTTTGGTGAACGGTACTGCCCACGCTTCTTTCTGGGCGTCCTGGGTCGTACCGCCCCAGCTGACGAAGTTGAGGCTGTCGGCGGCCTGGGCGGCCTGACATGCCAGGGTCAGCAGGCTGGCGGACAGCACTGCGGTTACACGTTTGCTTAACAGCATGGTTACGCCCTCGTTGCTTTTGTTATTCGAGGCGGGGCTTTTGGTGCGCCCGCCAATAATGTTCGGGGAGCAGCTAAAACAAAGTGTTCTGATGGCCGTTTTTAATTGTAGGTGCCGGCCTGCAGGTTTAAGGTCTACGGGATATCATATTATGGTATTCCAAGATTTTGGCAAGAGGTATGAGGCGACCGGCCATCACTCCGCCCTGTCAAAAGCACCAAGGGCCCTGTAGGCGCGGGTTTACCCGCGAATGCGTCGGTGGTGTCACCCTCGCATTCGCGGGTAAACCCGCGCCTACAGGGCCCCGCTAAATCAATTGCTTGTGTGTTCTCAGCCATCCATCCCCGGGTCGAACGGGATGCTCTGCACCACCTCCAGCTCATAGCCCGCCAGCCCCGCGTATTTCAGCGGTGGCCCCAGGTGACGCAGCTTGCCCACGCCAAGGTCCTGCAGAATTTGCGCCCCGGTACCCACTTCGGAATACACCTTGGACTGGCCACGTTGATAGGGCCGCACAGGGTGGGTCAGTTGTGGCACACGCTCAAGCAAGGCCTGGGAGGATTCGTGGTTGGCCAGGATCACCACCACGCCAGTACCTTCCTCAGCCACCTTCTGCAGCGCCGCCCACAGCGTCCAGTTGGCGGGGCCGGCGTACTCGGCACCCACCAGGTCGCGCAGCGGGTCAATCACATGCACCCGCACCAGGGTCGGCTGTTCGCGGCGAATGTCGCCCATGACCATGGCCATGTGCACGCCACCTTCGATGCGGTCTTCATACGTGACCAGGCGGAAGGTGCCATGCACGGTCGGTAGCTCGCGCTCGCCGATGCGCTTGATGGTCTGCTCGGTGCTCAGGCGGTAGTGGATCAGGTCGGCGATGGTGCCAATCTTGATGCCATGCCGGGCGGCGAACACTTCCAGGTCGGGGCGACGGGCCATGGTGCCGTCGTCGTTCAGCACTTCAACGATGACCGAGGCCGGGCTGAAGCCGGCCAGGCGTGCCAGGTCGCAGCCGGCTTCGGTGTGGCCGGCACGGGTCAGCACGCCGCCTTCGCGTGCCCGCAGGGGGAAAATGTGGCCAGGTTGTACCACGTCTTCGGGGCGGGCGTTGGGGGCCATGGCCGCTGCCACGGTGCGTGCCCGGTCAGCGGCGGAAATGCCGGTGGTGACCCCGGTGGCCGCCTCGATCGACACGGTGAACGCGGTGCTGAACACGCTACCGTTGGCCGGAACCATCTGCTCCAGGCCCAGGCGCTGGCAGTGATCGTCGGTCAAGGTCAGGCAGATCAGCCCGCGCGCCTCGCGGGCCATGAAGTTGATGGCCTGGGCGTCGCAGCGCTCGGCGGCGATCAACAGGTCGCCTTCGTTTTCCCGGTCCTCGTCATCCACCAGCAGGACCATCTTGCCTTGCCGGTAGTCCTCGAGAAGTTCCTCGATGGTGTTGAAAGCCATGGTGCACGCTCACTGTGGTGGGGTGAATTTTATGGTATACCATCATACACAAATATCGCCGTAACAGGAGAGCTGCACATGAAGGCCTACTGGATCGCCCATGTGGACGTGACCGACCCCGAGCAGTACCAGCAATACACCCAGCGCGCCCCGGCTGCCTTCAAGGCATTCGGCGGGCGCTTCCTGGCCCGTGGCGGGCGCAGCGAGGCGATGGAAGGGAGGGCTACGCCTCAGCGTAGCGTGGTGATCGAGTTCGATTCGTACGCGCAGGCCGTCGCCTGTTACCGCTCCGCGCTGTACCAAGAGGCATGCAGTCATCGCCAAGGGGTGGCGAAGGCTGAGGTGATCATTGTGGAAGGGTTTGAGCCCTGAGCAGGATTTGCCGGCCCTTTCGCGGGTAACCCGCTCCTACACAGGCCACCACAGAATTTGACGTTTGTGGTGGCCTGTGTAGGAGCGGGTTTACCCGCGAAAGGGCCGGACCTGCCGCACCGATGGCAGTTTCATTGAAGCCTGCGGGCCGTTTCCGCAAATAGAAGCAAAAGACCCGCCCAGGCGGGTCTATTGCTCATTGCCTCACTGCAGATGCACTTTAAGTTCGTTGCCCGCCTGCCGCAGCGCCGCCTTTACTGCCGGCACTTGGCTCAACGGGTTGAGCAGCCCATAGTCATGAATCATTCCGTTGTAGCGCACCGAGGTTACTGTCACGCCCGCCGCATTCAACTTGCGGGCATACGCCTCACCTTCATCCCGAAGCACATCGAACTCAGCCGTTTGCACCAGGGCCGGTGGCAAGCCCTTCAGCTGTTCGGCGGACGCCCGCAGCGGCGAGGCGTAGATCTGCGCCCGCGCCTTTGCATCAACGGTGTAGTTGTTCCAGAACCACTTCATCATCCCGGTGGTCAGGAAGTGTCCTTCGGCAAACTGCTTGTACGACGCTGTCTCGAAGCTGGCATCGGTCACCGGCCACAGCAGCAGCTGGAAGCGCAGGGCAGGGGTGCCGGCCTCTTTGGCCTTGAGTGCAACCACCGCCGCCATGTTGCCGCCAACGCTGTTGCCGGCTACAGCCAGGCGCTTGCCATCCACGCCGATCTCCTTGCCATGCTCGGCCACCCAGCGCGTCGCGGCGTACGCCTGGTTGATCGCCGTCGGGTAGTGCGCTTCCGGTGACGGGGTGTAGTCCACATAGACCGCCACCGCACCCGAGCCGACCACCAGGTCGCGGATCAGTCGTTGGTGGGTCGGGAAGTCGCCCAGCACCCAGCCGCCACCGTGGAAGAACATGAACACCGGCAAATCACCTTTGACATTAGTCGGGCGTACCACTTGCAGCTTGATCGACTGGCCATTGGCCTGAATCGTGCGTTCCTTCACTTCGATCCCCGAGAGGTCGACCTTTACCGAGGCCTGGGCGCCGGTCAGTACCGCGCGGGCGTCGTTTGGTGTGAGCTGTTCCAGCGGCTTGCCACCCCCTTTCTCCAGGGCTTCGAGGAAGGCCTGGGTGTGTTGTTCGACACCAGGGCTGCCGGCGGCGAAGGCACTGGAAACGGACAGGGCCAGGAGGGAGGCGGTGAGGGCTTTGTGGACAATGTTCATGAGCGAATCCTTTTCTGTGCAAGTGTTGGTAGTGGGCGTCTTGCCTGGCCTGAGGGGCCATCGCTGCGACTTGTGCGTAGATTAGGCAGATGCACTCGTGGGAAAAAGCCGCTATAAAGTGTTTGACTGTCAGCAAGAGCGAGACAATGAACCCTTACGAAGACATGCGGATCTTTGCCCAGGTGATGGAGGCCGGTAGTTTCACCGCTGCCGCCGACCGTCTAGGCATGTCCAAGCAATCGGTCAGCCGGCGTCTGATGCAGCTTGAAGAGCGCCTGGGCGTGCGCCTGCTCAACCGCTCCACCCGGCGCCTCGATGCCACGCCACTGGGGCAGCACTACTACCAGTCGGCCCTGCGCCTGCTGGGTGAAGTGCAGCAGGTCGAACACGACATCAGCGGCCAGGCCCAGGTCCTGCGCGGCACCTTGCGCCTCAGCGCGCCGCTGTCGTTTGCCATGGCGCACCTGGGTTGCCTGCTGACCGAGTTTCTGCAGTTGCACCCCCAGGTTGATGTAGAGGTAGACCTGAGCGACCGCGCCGTCGACCTGATTGGTGAAGGCTATGACCTGGCGCTGCGGATTGGTGCACTGGAGGACTCCAGCCTGATCGCCCGGCGTATCGCCAGTGTCGAGCGGGTCTACTGTGCGAGCCCGGCGTATTTGCAAGCACGGGGAGTGCCGGGAAAACCGGATGAGCTCGTCGCGCATGATTGTCTGCCCTATGGGCATTCGCGGCAGGTGCAGTGGCAATTCCACAAAGGTGGCAAAACCCAGGCAATTCAGGTGACCGGGCGCATGCGGGCGAACAATGGCGAGTTGCTGCGGGGGGCTGCGATTGCCGGGATGGGGGTCACTTACCTGCCGACCTTTATCGTTGGGCAGGCGTTGGCGGAGGGGCAACTGGTGACGGTTCTGGATGAGTGGCGCCCGCCCGCGCTGCAGCTGTCGGCGGTGTATCCGCAGCACCGGCAGGTGGCGCGGCCGGTGCAGGGTTTTGTCAGCTTCCTGCGTGCGCGGCTGGCGCAGCTCTGACCGTCGGTACAGGCTATGCTTGCCCTATGAGTACGCCCGTTCCTTTACGCCAACCTTGCCCCCCTGGCGCCTGCGTCTGCGGCCGCGAGCAATTGGCCGACCATCCGCAGGCCGCCCAGCGCATCCTTTTGCTGACCCGGCAGGAAGAAAAACGCCTGCTCGAACGCCTGGAAAACCTGAGGGACCTGGAAGACCTTCAACGTCTGCAGCAGCGCCTGTACGAAAACCTCGGCATCCGCGTGCACATCGCCCCCGGTTACAACGAGGTACGGACCATGCGCGGCATCGTCATCGAGCTGGACGAGCAACCCGGGCTGTGTCGCAAGACCCGGCAGTCTATCCCGGCGGCGATCCGGCGCGGGCTGGAGCGTAATCCGCAGGTTGCGTTCCGGTTGCTCGATACGCACGACCTGTTGCGCGATACCTGAGCGTTGATACCTGTACCGGTCGATCCCACCTGGGGGCGCGTCAATTCCGTTAATTTTTACAGCGCTTGCTACGTCTACTTGAAAGCCACCCTGCGCCAGGCGCGCAGCGGCATCATCATTTAAGGAGACAGGCAATGACTTCCGTTTTCGACCGCGACGATATCCAGTTCCAGGTAGTGGTCAACCACGAAGAGCAATACTCGATCTGGCCCGACTACAAAGTCATCCCCAACGGCTGGCGTGCCGTGGGCAAAAGCGGCCTGAAGAAGGACTGCCTGGCCTACATCGATGAAGTCTGGACCGACATGCGCCCGTTGAGCCTGCGCCAGAAAATGGCTGAAGCTGCCGCCCAGTGACCGTGCTGAACCTGCTGTGCCTGCCGTACTCCGGGGCCAGCGCCATGGTCTACAGCCGCTGGCGGCGCAAGCTGCCGGCATGGTTGCAGGTACGCCCGGTAGAGTTGCCTGGGCGGGGGGCGCGCATGGCCGAGTCGCTGCACACCGACATGCAAGTGCTGGCTCGGCAACTGGCCAGCGAGCAGCGACTGGCGGCAAGCGCTCCTTATGCGCTGCTCGGCCACAGCCTGGGCGCTCTGCTGGCCTTCGAGCTGGCCCATGAGCTGCAGGCATTGGGCTGCCCGGCGCCGCTGGCCTTGTTCGCCTGCGGCACCGCGGCACCTACCCGGCGTGAGGACTACGACGGCAACAACTGGCGCGAGCCCAAGAGCGACGCCGAGCTGATCAGCGAGTTGCGCGCGCTGCAAGGTACGCCTGAGGAAGTGCTGGCCAACGCTGAGCTGATGAGCCTGACCTTGCCGACCTTGCGCGCCGATTTTCTGTTGTGCGGCACTTACACATACCGGCAGCGAGCGGCGTTGCAGTGCCCACTGCATGTGCTGGGTGGCGTGGATGACCGGGCCAGCGATGAGCAACTGCAGGCATGGCGCTGTGAAACCCACGGCGCGTTCTCGCTGCAGATGTTCCCGGGTGGTCATTTTTTCATCCATGAGCAGGAAGACCGTGTGCTCGCTGCGCTGACCGCGTCGCTGCAGCCGCTTCGGCTGTCCGCCTGATTGACGTCACCGCTTGCCTGGGGGAGGCTAGGGTTTTTCCCAGGCAAGAGGCAGACAATGCTGATCGATCCACTCAAGGCCACGCTGCTGGTCGTCGACATCCAGGAAAAACTGATCGGTGCCATGAGCGACCCCGAAGGCACTCGGGCACGGGCCCGCTGGTTGCTGGCGGCGACTGCCGAGCTGGCGCTGCCGACGGTGATTTCCGAGCAGTACCCCAAAGGCCTGGGCCATACCCTGGCCGAACTGCTGGCCGCAGCGCCGGCAGCCGAAGTGGTGGAAAAAAGTCACTTTTCCTGTGTGGCTGCCGAGTGCCTGCCGGCCAGTTTGATGGCGCGCGAGCAGGTGATCGTCTGCGGCATGGAAACCCATGTTTGTGTGCTGCAGACCGTGCTCGGCCTGCTGGCGCTGGGCAAGCAAGTATTCGTGGTCGAGGATGCCTGCGACAGCCGCACCTCGGCCAGCAAGGCCGCAGGCCTGGCGCGCATGCGTGCCGCCGGCGCGCAGGTAGTGACCCGCGAGATGGTGCTGTTCGAATTGATGGGCAGTGCCGGGCACCCGCAGTTCCGCCACATCAGCAAAACCTATCTGGTCGGTGAACAGCCCTGAACGGCCGGTTACTGGCCATTTCGGTGATGGCCCTGGCGCTGTTGCAAGGCTGCGCCGGGCGCCGCGAAGAAGCGCCCGAAGCGGACCCGGCCAAAATCCGTGCGCAGCTGTTGCGGCTGTTACCCGCCCAGGTCAAGGACCGCGAGGGTTGGGCCAACGATATCCAGGTAGCCTTCGAAGCCCAGCGCATAGCGCCCAGTAAAAGTAACCTGTGTGCAGTGCTGGCGGTGACCGAACAGGAGTCGACTTTCACTGCGGACCCGCAGGTGCCCAACCTTGGGCGTATCGCCCGCCAGGAGATCGACCGCCGCGCTGCGCGCCTGCATATTCCCAAACTGCTGGTCGACGGTGCGCTGAAGACGCCGTCGGGCAACGGCAAGAGCTACCAGCAGCGGTTGCAGACAGTGCGCAGCGAAAAGCAGTTGAGTGAACTGTACGACGAAGTCGTTGCACGCCTGCCGCTGGGCAAGACCTTGCTGGACGGGCTGAATCCGGTGCACACCGGCGGGCCGATGCAGGTCAGCATCGACTTCGCCGAAAAGCATGCAAGGGATTACCCCTACAGCCATGAAGGCACGATTCGCCAGGAAGTGTTCAGCCGGCGCGGCGGCATGTACTTCGGTATTGCCCACCTGTTGGGCTACCCGGCCAACTACGAGCGCCAGCTTTACCGTTTCGCCGATTTCAACGCGGGCTGGTACGCCAGCCGCAATGCGGCATTCCAGGCGGCGTTGAGCAAGGTCACGGGGGTGAAGTTGGCACTGGACGGCGACCTGGTGGCGCCAGGGGCGATCATGCCGGGGACGACTGAACTGGCCGCGCGCAAGCTGGGGGTGAAGCTGGGGCTGCGTAACCCGCAGATCCGAAGCCAGCTGGAGGAGGCCGACAGCCTGGCGTTCGAGGACAGCAAGCTGTACAGCGGGGTGTTCGCCCTGGCGGATGCCAAAGCCGGCAAACCGGTGCCCCGCGCAGTGTTACCGGGCATCGAGCTGAAGAGCCCGAAGATTACCCGCAAGCTGACCACGGCCTGGTTTGCCGGGCGGGTGGATGAGCGTTATCAGCGGTGCATGAAGCGTTAGCCTGGCAGCAACCGTTCAACGGGTTTACCCGCGAATACGGTGGCGGCGGCAACGGTGATCGGCGGGTGGAAATTGGCCAGCAGGCCCGGCCTCTTCGCGGGTAAACCCGCTCCTACACGACGGCCTGCGCCCAACCACCGACGCGTGTCCAATGTAGGAGCGGGTTTACCCGCGAATACGGTGGTGGCGGCAACGGTGATCGGCGGGTGGAAATTGGCCAGCAGGCCCGGCCTCTTCGCGGGTAAACCCGCTCCTACACGACGGCCTGCGCCCAACCACCGACGCGTGTCCTGTAGGAGCGGGTTTACCCGCGAATACGGTGGTGGCGGCAACGGTGATCGGCGGGTGGAAATTGGCCAGCAGGCCCGGCCTCTTCGCGGGTAAACTTGCTCCTACACGACGGGCTGCGCCCAACCACTGACGCGCGTCCAATGTAGGAGCGGGTTTACCCGCGAATACGGTGGTGGCGGCAACGGCGAACGGCGGGTGGAACTTGGCCAGCAGGGCCGGCCTCTTCGCGGGTAAACCCGCTCCTACACGACGGCCTGCGCCCAACCACCGACGCGTGTCCAATGTAGGAGCGGGCTTGCCCGCGAACACGGGCGAAGCCCGTGCCATCCACCGCGTGGGCCTGTCCGATCAGCGCCCGCCCAATGCCCCAACCACTTGGTCAACGCTGGCTTTGAGCCCCGCAATCGCATCTTCAGGGTCACTCTCCACCACCACCAGCTTGGCCCCGGCCGCCTTGATTACCTCGGCCACTGCCGCGTCCGGCTGACGATGGTCCAGCACCAGCGCCACGTCCTGCGCCTTCAGGTTCTCCCCCAGCGCCTTGAGGGCCGCCGCATCCCATTCGGCCGGCAGTGGCTGCTCGACCGCATCCAGGTTCAACCCGTTGACCAGATATCCCAGCCTCTCCGACAGGCTCACCACCGTCAGGTTGTCGACTTTGGCCAGCCGCGTCTGGCTGCTGGCCGAAAGCTCCAGCAACTGGCGCTTGAGCCCTGCCAGGTTGCCCTGGATCTTTGCCTTGTCGTCAGGCGCCAGGCGCTCCAGGTCATTGGCCACCACGTCGGCCATGCGCCCGAGGTTGGTCGGGTTGAGCCAGGGGTAAGCACCATAGGCATCGTCACCGTTCACCGCAATGCCCGGCAGTGCGCCATCCACCGGTCGCGCGGCATCGATCTCGACAATGCGGATATTGCTGCGTCGGGCCATCGGGTACAGCGGGTCGTCACGCCAGATCGAACGCACGCCGATCACCGCATCTGCCTGCTGGGCGGCCTTGTGCAGGCCTGCGCCACCACGCCCGCTGAAATATGACGGTTGGCGGCTGGCAGGCAGGTTGGCCGGTGCTGCCTGCTGGAGCTGCACCGCAGTGCCGTCGAGCAGGGCGCTGGCCAGGCTATGGGTGACGGGCAGGGTCGTCAGCACTTGCGTGGCGAAAGACAGGGACGGCAGGCCGGCCAGTGCCAGCGCCAGGGTCAGGTGTTTGAAGTTCATGCCGGGTTTCCTTGCAGGCGAGGAACGAGTGCGCGGGCCAGGGCGGCCAGGGCAAAGCAGATGCCGGCGACCAGGATGATCGCGGCCCCTGACGGCACCGGCAGGTCGAAAACAATCGGTAGCAGGATGCCGAGCAGGGTACTGATGGTGGCAATCAGCACCGACAGGAAGAAAAAACCCTTGAGCGACTGACTGACCAGGCGAGCAGCGGCGGCCGGGATGACCAGCAGCGCACCGACCAGGATGGCCCCGATCACCTTCACCGCAGCTACAGTCACCAACGTCACCAGCACCACGAACAGATAGTCCAGGGTCTTCACCGCTACCCCGCGCACAGCCGCCAGCTGCGGGTTGAAACTGGCCAGCATGATGCGGTTGTACAGCGGCAGCGCCAAGGCCAGCACCAGCGCCGCGACGATGCCCAGCACGAGCAAGTCCTGGGCGCTAACGGTCAGCACCGAGCCGAACAGCACGTTCTCGAGGATGTGCACGTTGATCTTGCCTGCCAGCATCAGCAGCAGGCTGGCGCCCAGCGCCAGCGACACCGACAGGAACACGCCAATCAGTGTGTCCGGCGACAGCCCGGTACGGTTGCGCAGGAAGTTGAGCAGGATGCCGAACAGCAGGCAGTAGCCGAACAGGCTGCCGTAAGGGCCGGTATAGGGCTCACCCAGCAGGATACCGATGGCCACGCCGGTCAGCGCCGCATGGCCGACCGCTTCGGAGAAGAAGGCAAAGCGCTTGACCACCACCAAGGTACCCAGGCCGCCCAACACCGGGCCGATCATCAGGCCGGCCAACAGGGCGTTGACCACGAAGCCGTAGGCCAGTGCCTCGGGCAGATAGCCGGAAGTGGCCCAGTCCTGGACCGTTTGGCGAAAGATTTCAAAACTCATCAGGCAAGGTTCTCGCTACGCGGGTGAACGGAGAACAGGCCGAGCAGGCGCTCCGGGGTCAGGGCCTGGGCAGGCGGCGCATCGAACAGCACCTGGCGGTTCAGGCCTGTTACCCGGTCCGCCAGACGCAACACGGCTTCCAGGTCGTGCTCGATCCATAGAACGGTAGTGCCGGCCTGGCGCCAGCCCTGCAATAACTGTTCGAACACCTGGATTCCGGCTTCATCGAGGGCCGACATCGGTTCGTCCAGCACCAGCAACTGCGGCTCGGGGATCAGGCCCTGGGCCAGCAGCACGCGCTGGCGCTCACCGCCGGACAGTGCCCCCATGCGCCGCGTGCGCTTGTCGAGCATGCCAACCTGAACCAAGGCTGCATCAATGGCCGGCTTCACGCGCCGCGACAGGCCGAGGAAGGCCGGGCGGCGCTGGCACATGGCGGCCATGAAGTCGTCCACGGTCATAGGCAGGCCGCGGTCGAACTCCAGTGCCTGCGGCACGTAGCCAATCACTTCGCGCTCACCAGGCCAATGCAAGGTCAGCTGGCCCTGGTGTGGCATCTGCCCGAGCAGGGTCTTGATCAACGAGCTCTTGCCGCCGCCGTTGGGGCCGACGATGGCGTGCACGCTACCTGCTGCCACGCTGAAACTGACCTGTTCGAGGATGCGCGTACGCCCCAAGGTCAGGTCGATGCCAGTGAACTCGATGCGCGGCCCGCAGGCTGTCACCCGCTTGGCGGCAGCGGTCATGCGCGGTTCTCCTGAATGGCGCGGACCACGGTGTCCAGGTTGCGCTTCATTTCCACCTCGTACTTGTCCTTGGTGTAATCGCCGTAGGAGATATGCGTCAACGGATACAGGCGTACGCCGGACTCACGCTGAATGGTTTCAACATAGGCCGACGGGAAGTCCATTTCCGAGAAGATCACCCGCACGTCCAGTGCCTTGAGCTGGTCGATGGTTTTTTTCAGCTGCGCCGGGCTGGGCTCGATGCCATGGGCCGGCTCGACGACGGCGGTCACCTCCAGACCGAAGTCGCGCACCAGGTAGTCATAGGCAGCATGGATGGTGGCGACCCGGAACGTTGCGCCAGGGGCTTCGGTGACCTTGGCTAGGGCCTCGGCACGCAGGGCGCGCAGGCGCTTGGCGTAGGCACGGGCGTTTTGCGTGTACAACTTGGCGTTGTCCGGGTCGAGCTTGCCCAGTTCACGGGCGATGTTGTTCACCTGGGCGATGGTGGTGCTGATCGACAGAAAGGTGTGCGGGTTGACCACCTTGCCGGCACCGCGCGCGGCGATGCCAGTGGCCGCCAACAGCGGCACGTTCTGATTGGCTTCGATAGTGGCAATGTCGGGTTTTTCGCTGGTGGCGATCATGCGGTCTGCGAAATCGTCATGGCCAACACCGTTGAGCACCACCACGTCCAGCGTGCCGATGCGCTTGATGTCCTCGGCCCGCGGCTCGTAGGCGTGCGGGTTGAAGCCCGCCGGAATCAGGGGAACCACCTCGGCCTTGTCGCCGACAATATTGCTCACGTAGCTGTAGTAGGGGTGCAGGGTGATGCCGATTCGCAGCGGCTTGCTGTTATCGGCCAGGGCCATTGCCGGCAGGGCAAGGGACAGGAGCAGGGCGAGGGCGGAGCGAAACATGGGCGGGTCCTTGGGTTCAGTGACGGTGTTCGCGGGTGACCCCGGCGTCGTAGTGGCTGACCACTTGTTGCCAGCCAGCCGCGATCAGGGCGGCCTGGCCGAGGTCGTCCGGGATCACGGCGGCGCTGTCGCGGCGCAGCCAGATATCGGCTTGGCCTGTGCTGTCGGGTGGCAGGATCAGCAGCAGGCTGCCGGCCACTTCCGGGGCCTGGCTGCGGCCCAGGTAGGCGCCGGGTTCCAGCCATGACCATTGGTGGCCGCCACGGCTTTGGCTGCCGGCATCGACCACGAACGGCGGCAGGCCTTCTTCGGCCAGGGCCTTTACGCTGGGCGTGACGGCGTTTTCTTCGCGCAGGAGCTGGATCTCGTCGAAGGCTACCCGCAGGTCGGTGTACAGGCCTTGCTCGGCGGCGGTGAGGTCGCGGCGGGCGTCGATCTGGTGGCTGGCGATGGCCTGTTCGTCCTCGCGCTCACCGCGCAGCAGCACCACGCTGGCGGCGAGCACCACGATCAGCAAGCTTGCCAGCAGCACGTACAGGGTTTCGTGCCCGGCACCGGCCGGGCGAATGACGTGGGCGCGGCTCATGGCTGGGCGATATCGGCGTAGTCCACTTCCACCACGTGCCCGGGGCCAGCATCGAACAGCACGTAGAATTCGCCGTCCGGGCGTTTGAAGGTCAGCGTCGAGTCGTCGCCAAGCTTGCCGCCGACCAGCACCTGTTCGTCATAACCAATCACGTCCAGGGTCACTCCGGGGGCACCGCTGCCGTCCGAGAAACCGCCGGTGCACTTGACCTGGCCGCTGGCCAGTTCTTCGCATTCGCACATCGGGTTGTGCGCCAGCGCAGGGCCGGCGACCAGTACCAGCAAGGGCAGCGCCAGGGTGCGCATCCGTTGATTCATTTGTTTTCTCCTTGTTTCTCGAGCCATGCCACAGTGGCTGGCGATGCCTTGGCCAGGGGGATCGACGCCTGGTGCATGCTGCCGTCCCAGCCTTCCAGGGTGATCCAGATATGCGCGTCGGGTTTGGTACGCGGCGGAATCGGCAACGAGGTGCCCATGTTGTAAGGTGCACCGAAGAAAATGGTGCCGGCGGCGCGCAGGCTTCTTGGCTTGCCGATGCGCAGGTAGGCTGCCTTGACGTTTTTTATGCAGGCCTTGCACAGCGATGCATTGAACGATTTGAAGTAGCCGGCGGGGCCGTCGGCGTGTGGCGCCTCGTCACGCAGTTCCGCAAGGTCGAGGCTGTAAGGGCCGACCTGGATGTCACTGATCACGTTGGCGCCAAGGCCGGCGTCGCCGCGGAACAGCCTGGCGTCGGCGAAGTACTTGGGCATGAAGCCCAGCGGGATCAGGATCAGCAGGATGTTCAGGTGAAAACGCCACTTCAGCCAAAGCTGCTTCAGCGGGCTGGCGGGCAGGGCCTGGGCCTGGCTCATGAATGGATCTCCACGGTGGTTTCACTGTGAGCTGCACGCGGAGCGCGCTCGCTGCGCTTGAGGGCCGCGGCGGTGGCCTGGGCGGTGCGCTTGGCCCAGATCAGCAGGCCGCTGAGCACCATCAGGGTGAGGATCAGGCCGAAGAAGAACCACACCAGCTTGATCGGCAAACCGCCAAAGTCGCCGGTGTGCAGCGGGCGCATGGACTCGGTGACGAACTCCAGGGCCGAACGGTCGCTGATCAGGAACTGGCTGTCGACATTGCGTGTGTACGGATTGACCGACGCACTCTGGAACATCAACGGGTACCAGCCCGGGCCAGACAGCATGACGTGGCTGTAGGCAGTGGCGGGGAGCGAAATGGAGGTCACTTCCAGCCCTGGGATCGCCAGCCCGGCAAGGCGTGCCGCCTCATCCAGGTCGATGCGCGAGGCGGGGCTGCCATCTGGCGTTTGTGGCACTTCCTCACGGGCGATCACCGGCACGATTGGCTGGCTGGAAAGGGTGATGTGGTTGTCAGACAGGATCGCCTGGATCAGGAACCAGGTGCCGGTGATGGAAATGACTGCAATGAACCAGATTGACCACACCCCGGACAGACGGTGCAGGTCACCCCAGAAAATTCGCGAACCATGGCCGGTACGCACGGGTTTGAAAAAGCCTTTCCAGAACTTCTTGTAAACCACCAGGCCGGTGACCAGCGAGGCCAGCATCGGCAGGCCGAGCAGCGAGACCAGGTACCAGCCCCAGCTGAAACCGTTGGTGAACGGCACCAGCCACCAGCCGTGCAGGGCGCGGGTGAAGGCTTCGAAGTTGAAGTCCGGGGTCTTGCCCTGAATGGTTCCGGTGTAGGGGTTTACATACAGCGTCGGGCGGGTGCCGTCAGGCAGGGTGACATTGGCTTTCACCGCGAAGTGCGAACCATCTGGCTGGCTCAGGCGCTCCACCACCATGTCCGGCTCGGCCTTGTTCAAGGCCTCCAGTACCTTCTGAAAGCTCATGCGCTCGGTGTCCGCGTCTGGCTTGTTGGCGCGCACAGCCGAATCGGCGAGCCAGACGATTTCCTGGCTGACCACGGCGAGCATGCCGGTGAAGCAGACGATCAGGACAAAGAACCAGATCGGCAAGGCGAGCCAGCTGTGGACCAGGAACCACAGCTTGGATTTGGATTTTTTCGGTGATTGGGCCATCAGACGGTCTTCTGCTATGGGTGGTCGAGCGTGTGCCAACCAAAGAGTGCTGTACTGATAAGGACGAATGAGAATCGAAAACCTGCAGGTTAAAATGAAAGCAAATGTTTCAAAGCACAAACACCGGACTGCGCACGAGGCACCAGTCCGGCCTTGATGGCTGGTTGTAGAGAGGGGTCAGGCGCGGGTCAGTGCCACGGCTGCTTGGGGCTTTTCGTGCAACTGCTCCAAGTCCTGGTACAGCGCTCGGCCAATTTCCGCAGCGCGTGCCGGCAGGACCGAAAGCAGGGTGTCACTCAGGCCGTGGCTGTTTTCGCAGAAGCCCTGCAGGTACACCGAGGCTTGCAGGTCCGGGCTGGCCAGTACGCGGTAGTTGCGGTCGACGCTGAAGTCCTCCAGGTAATCGGCCAGCGGCGCCAGCAATTCACGGTGCGAGCGGCGCTCGTAACCGGTGGCGAGGATAACGGCATCGTAGCGGTGGGTTTGCTGCTGGCCGGTGGCGAGGTCGCGCAGGGTCAGTTCCAGGCCTTCGCGGGTGGCCACCACCGCTTCCACCTGGCGCCGGCACAGCACGTTGTGGCGGTGCTGATGGGCAACCTTCTGTCGGTAGAGGATGCCGTAGATGCGCTCGATCAGGTTGAGGTCGACCACCGAGTAGTTGGTGTTGTGGTATTCGCCCAGCAGTTTGCTGCGCTGTTCGGCCGGTTCGTTGTAGACCAGGTCGGTATAGTCGGGCGAGAAGATCTCGTTGACGAAGGGGCTGTCGTCGGCGGGCTTGAGGGCCGAGCCGCGCAGAATCATGTCGACCTTGACTGACGGGTAGCTGTCGTTGAGGTCGATGAACGCCTCGGCGGCGCTCTGGCCTGAGCCGATCACGGCAATGCGCATGGGTTTGCCAGCCGTGCACGGCAGTTTGGTCAGGCTGCTCAGGTACTGCGAGTGGTGGAAGACTCGCGGGTCGTCCTTGAAGGCGCCGAAGTTTTCCGGGATTTTCGGCGTGCCACCGCTGCCCACCACCACTGAGCGGGTGGCGCGGCTGTATTCGCGGCCTTGTTTGTCACGCGTGATCACGCACAGGTGTTGGACCCGGCCTGCATGCATGTGCGGTTCGATGCGCAACACTTCCTGCCCATACACCGCCTGGGAGGCGAAATGCTCGGCGGCCCAGCGCAGGTAGTCGTTGTACTCCAGGCGGCAGGGGTAAAAGGTGCCGAGGTTGATGAAGTCGGCCAGGCGCTGCTTCTGGTGCAGGTAGTTGACGAAGCTGTAAGGGCTGGTTGGGGTACGCAGCGACACCAGGTCCTTGAGGAACGAGATCTGCAACTCGCTCTGGGTAGCCAAGGTCTCGCCGTGCCAGTGGTAGTCTTGCTGCTTGTCGATGAACAGTGCGTCGAGTGCATGGCCCCGGGATTCGGCGAGTTCTTCCAGGGCGATGGCCAAGGCCAGGTTGGAGGGGCCGAAGCCCACGCCGATCATGTCTTTGATGGTTTCCTGCTGTGAAGACTGGCTCATGGCTGCGATTCCCTGAATGTCGAATATGGACGCCCGCCGGGGCTCCGGCTCCTGCGCAAGTACATGAGTTGGAACGAGCCAGCCGAGGGGGAATTTAAGCGGGCTAAAGAACAGCGTGAGGCGGCCGATGTGTTGGTTACGGCAAGGACCAATTTTTCAGGCAGGGAATCAACATGAGCGGTATCACGGCAAGCAACCTGATGATCAATGGTGTTTCAGCACAGACGCTAAGCGCGAACGCAGCAACCGAGCGTGAACAGGCGAAACAGGCCGATGAGGCGGTGGGGCCGTTGAGCATAAGCAGTGACAGCAGGAAGGTGTCGGCGGGTAGCCAGGCGCAGTCCACCGACACTGAAGGCAGTAGTGAATCGGGGGCTGTGAGCGAGCTGCGTCAATTGATCAAGGATCTGCAGAAGCAATTGGCAGAGGAACAGAAACAGTTGGCTGCATTGCAGAACAGCAAGATGGACGAGACTGCGAAAGCAGCAGCGGTTGGTGCCAAGCAGGCGAGCGTTGCTACCCTCAATGGGCAGATCATGGCGGCCACGGCGCAGTTGCTGGAACTGTTGCAGCAAGAGGGCGGCAGCAGTGCGGGAGGCATGGTCAGCGCTACGGCCTGACTGGACATGCACAGGCCGCTGTAGGCGCGGGTTTACCCGCGAATGGGTCAGGCCTGCTGGCCAATTTCCACCCGCCGTTCACCGTTGTCGCCGCGACCGTATTCGCGGGTAAACCCGCTCCTACACCTATCGAGGGTGGACACACATTGGTGATTGGGCGCAGGCCGTCGTGTAGGCGCGGGTTTACCCGCGAACACGGGCGAAGCCCGTGCTATCCACCGCGTTGTCTGTTTCGCGAACACGCCCGCACGTTCCAGGATATGGCGGTCATTCGGCCGCCAACCGCCCCTTGTTCTGCCGGTCGGCCTTGTACTGCATGGCCACCGCCGGTGCCGGCTTGGCGGTACCGGTTTCCAGCCATTGACGCATGCGGCTGGCATCGGCGAAGTGGGTGTACTTGCCGAAGGCATCGAGAATGACCATGGCCACCGGGCGGTTATCCATGCGGGTCAGCAGTACCAGGCAGTGCCCGGCCTCGTTGGTGAAGCCGGTCTTGGTCAGCTTGATATCCCAGTTGCTTTTGTTCACCAGGTGGTCGGTGTTACGGAAGCCCAGGGTGTAGTTGGGCTTGCGGAAGGCGACGGTCTTTTCGCGGGTGGTCGACAGCTCACTCAGCATGGGGTACTTGCGCGAGGCCATCAGCAGCTTGGCCAGGTCGCGGGCAGTGGATACGTTCTGCGTCGACAGGCCGGTCGGCTCAACATAGCGGGTCTGGGCCATTCCCAGGCTGCGGGCTTTGGCATTCATTGCCTTGATGAACGCCGGATAGCCGCCGGGGTAGGCGTTGGCCAGGCTATTGGCCGCACGGTTCTCCGACGACATCAGGGTAATCAGCAGGGTTTCGCGGCGGTCCAGCTGGCTGCCCAGGCGCACGCGCGAGTACACACCTTTCATCTCCGGGTTGTTGGCAATGGTCATGGTGAGCATTTCATCCATGGGCAACTTGGCATCCAGCACCACCATCGCCGTCATCAGTTTGGTCACCGAAGCGATCGGCACCACGCGGTCGGCATGGCTTGAATACAGCTCCTGGTTGCTGTTCAGGTCGATCAGCAGAGCGCTGCCTGAAGCCAGATGCAGTTTGGAGGGGTCACGTTGAACCTGGGCCGGGGGTTGTGCAGCAGCAGTCGACGGAAGGGTCGCGGTACCTGTGAGCAACAGCAGCAGGCTGAGGATGGACAGGGATGTTTTCACGTTGAGGCTCACTAAAAGTTGGTATGTCGTTGGCTGTGCAAGGGTTTTCCCCCTAAAACCGATGCATTTTGGAGTATGGCTGAATTGCTGTCGAATGCCTTATGCCTAAAGGGCGCAAAGTGAACGATATTTAATCCTGTACCCATTACGTTCTTTTCCAGCTTCGCCAGTTCCGTCCAATCGTTGGCAGAATTCAACCACTTGGCGTAGGTCGAGAGAAGCACCTGCACCGAGCGCCCAAGCTGCCCAGCAATGAACGCTGGATTCGTGGTGACGAGCCAGAAGGCTGGAAGATGAATGGCGACTCCGTCGAGACGCGGCGCTTCTGCTTCGAGCGGTATTGCGCGATCTCTCTGGCCCTTGCCAGTGCGCCAAGAGCCCGGCTGTTCAACATTACGGTGCGGGTGTATTTCGTCTTGGTCCGCTCGACTGCCTGCTTTTCAACCACGATCCGGCAGATGTGAGCCGTCTTTTTCTCGACGTCGACCTCATCCCGGCGCAGCGACATAATCTCGCCCGTGCGCATACCCAACCTGCGACACGCTGCTGATGACCCGATTTGCCTCAAAGGCGGTCGACCGTATCTTCAGGCCCGGTTTTCGGTACAGCAAGGCAGAGGTGCTGCTGATGGACTTGCGGCAACCCGGTGAGTTGGCAGAGGACTTGTTTGCGCTCAAGCAATGAGTGGCTGCATTCGATCTACATCTGCCTTTAAAAAAGGACAGCTAACGGCCAGAAGAGGACCGTCGAAGACATTACCTGATGGGCTGATTTGTGGAACGAGGCGGTCATCCATGTTCCGCTGCTAGCATTGATCTGAACTGAGAAATGAGCGCTGAAGATAATCCGGCACCTTCGAACACTGCGCAGGTGAAGCTAACGGGTGCAGGGCCTGGAGCAGTTATGATGCGGTCTGCAACCACAGCTACTGCACTGCTTCGATAGCGCGTGCGCCCGTCATAACCTACGGCATTTTTTTGCAGAAATTCAGCGCTGTTCGAGGTATGAGGAACTGTGTCGAGTAGCCCGGCTCTCGCAAGTGCCAGCGTTCCACCACAGATGCCAGCAATTGTCGCTCCACTTGAACGACTAGCATGAAGAAAGTCTCGAATATCCGGAGCTTCTGTACGCTCCCAGACCATTCCTCCAATCACGACAACAACGTCCGGTTTCCAGTCCAGGCATTGTTGCAAGCCACTATCGACAGTTACAGCCAATCCGCCCTGCGAGTGGAGCGGCCCTGTAGTAGGTGCGAAAAACCTGACGTCGATCCCATAAAATGGAGACGCAGTTCCAGCAATGAATGCGTATTCCCAGTCAGCAAAACCCGGTGTCAGTATCAAACCCACGCGTGCCATCAGCCAGATTCCTCCATGAATGCCGATAGCGTACGGCGGCTTCAAACAGACATCAAGGTTCAGCTAGCGGTGCTCATAGGAAGGGAGGATGATGTTCCCGGTCGCGATATTGGATTCAATATCGAAATTAAGAATACTGTGCTGCTGGCACCAGGGCCTTAGGGCAATTTGAAATTTGTCAAGTGTCGGCAAGCTTGATTGACTACGATTATGAGGGCGAAAGCGAAGCTAACGCATCTTAGATAACACGCGATTGACTCCAGACCGCCGGGGGCATTTAGTGAGCTCCTCAGACTTTGTCTTCAGTAAGTGACCGCTTTTGGCCGATAACTGTTCTCCACGAAGGACAGCTATGGGTCGAAAGCGGCCTGTCGTGAATCGCAGATTTCGACCCATTAGAGATAGTCAGGCCGCCTGCTGGCTCAGAGCCCGACGCAGGACATCCGACAAACGCTTCAGACCTTCATCCAGCTTGTCGGGAGCAACATGGCTGAAGTTCAGCCTCAGGTGCCCTGGATGTTTGTCAGGCTCTGGGAAGAAGGGCTCTCCTGGCATGAAAGCCACATTGGCCGCCAGTGCCGGCTCGAGCAATGCCCGGGTATCGATGGGGTGCTTGAGCGTCAACCAGAAGAACAACCCTCCCTCTGGCATCTGCCACTCGGCCAGGTCGGCGAAGTGCGTCTCCAATGCCGCCTGGAAAGCGTCTCGACGACCTCGGTAATAGCTGCGTAACTCTTCAAGATGACGGTCAAGCCTTTCTGTCCCCAGCCATTGAAGCACCTGCCATTGGCCAACCCGACTGGTGTGCAGGTCCGCCGACTGTTTGAGCCGCAGCAAGTGCGGGAACAGGTCGGGGCTGGCAATCAGATACCCAATCCGCAAGCCGGGCAGCAAGGTCTTGGACACAGTACCGGTATAAATCCAGCTGGTGGTGTTCAGACGGCTGACAACCGGCATGGCCGCGACGCTGTCGAAGCTCAGCTCTCGATAAGGCTCATCTTCGATCAATGTGACGTTGAACTCATCGAGAAGCGCCGCGACTTCGTCCCTTTTCCTGTCGCTGTAGCGCAGCCCCGACGGGTTCTGGAACGTTGGAATCAGATAGATGAACGCGGGGCGGTTCAGGCTCAGCAGTTCGCGCAGCGACTCCAGGTCCGGGCCATCCCGCTCCATCGGCAGCGAAAGGCAGTGCGCGCCGAAGAACTGGAAGCTTTGCAATGCAGCCAGATAGGTAGGGGCTTCCAGCAGTACCGGCGTTCCTTTGTCGATATACAGTTTTGATGTCAGGTCCAGAGCCTGCTGCGAGCCGCTGAGAATGAGCACTTGGCTAGCCTCGCACGTGATTCCCAAGGCACGGGCTTCCCTGGCCAGCGCCTCACGCAACATCGGCTCACCCTCGCTCATCCCGTACTGGCCCATGCTGGTGGGCATTTCAGCCCAGTCCACAGAGGGCAGCATCTCCTCTGCCGGTAGCCCCCCTGCAAAAGACATCATCCCTGGGCGCTGCGCGGCGGCCAGAATTTCACGAATCAAAGAGCTTTTAAGGCGCGAAACACGTTCAGAAAATGCCATGGATCACCTCTGGCCAAGCGCGAACAATATAGGTCAAACTCCTTTACCTAAAGTAGAGCGCTCGTCGAGAATAAGTCAATATGATTGACCTAAAAAACCAGGAAGCACAGCAGCAGGCCATGGAGGCGTTTTTCTTTGGCTATCAGGCGTTCACCACCAAGGCCGACGAGATGCTTGAGCGCAGGGGCTTGGGCCGTGTGCATCAGAGGATCGTTTTTTTCATAGCCCGGCACCCGCACCTCAGCGTCAAGCAACTGCTGGCTCTGCTCGGCGTGACCAAGCAGGCGCTGAACATACCGCTCCGGCAATTGGCAGAGATGGGCTTAGTGGACAGCGTGGCATCGCATACCGACAAACGGATGCGTTTGCTTCAGTTGACCAAAGAAGGCTCGCGACTTGAGGAAATGCTGCGACGTGAACAAGTAAAGCTGCTTGAACGGGCATTCGGTGAGGCCGGAGCGCCGGCGGTAGAGGGATGGCTGGCTGTCAATGCGGCATTGGGGAAGATACAAAATTCAACGTGAACCCGGATACCCGGAAGAAGGCCTCTGTAGACGCGGTTTCATTAGGAACATGCGTATGCTGAGCAGATTTGATTGTCCGCAATGGGTCGACAGCGGACTGTGGGAGGTGGGTGTAGCTGACGACCCAGGACGGATCTTGGTTGGCTGAACGCCTGGATGGGGGAATAAAGCTGTCTAAAACCGCCCGAAAGCGTCTCGGTTTTATTGGGCCAAAGTCGCTGAAACTGGCTGAACCCTATTAGACAGGCCAGATGCTCAGGCCGCTTGCGGTGCGGTCTGAGGCTAGATACCCACGCTACTGCTGCATTGCCGGGATGTGCTGGATGGACGTACAGCCGGCGCGTACCAATTTTTGTACCAATAGTGGGATGCAGTTCAGCGAAAGGTCCCGGTATTGAGGTTCTCGCCCGTGTCCGGTGATCTGATATAAAACCTTTCTGGACAGGGTAAGCGCACACTTGATGTAGCTCAGAGCTTCTGAGCATTGAGAGGTGCGTATGACCATAGATAGGGATGGAATGGATTGTGATCAGCAGGTTAGCAGGCCGGCTGAAAACAATGGTCCGCCAGGCAGTCAAGACTCGGAAGGTAAACGGGAGCAGCCCGAGGATCGCGACGATTCCGCACATAATCGGCCCTTTCGAGGCAGGCAGAGATCAGGCCCGCCGGACCCATCGCGGGCATCCAATGCCGAGCGTTATAGTTATCACAAGCGCCCACTGGAGTAACTTCCAGTACAGTGTGTAAAGGCTGGCGGAAGTACTGTTCAGCCCAGCTGATAGAAGCCCAGCCCCGCGCTGGGCTTTTTGCATTCATGCGACGCCCTGAGGGGTTTTGATAGCAGGGCTGGGCATCGACGTTCAGCGATGGATGAGCGAGAGCTCGCTGATGATGCAGATCGAGCCGTCCTCGGCGGGGGTTGCGTCGGTGTAGTCGACCTGGTTGTAGACCCCGCCGTGGAACTCGAACAGGTGCGAAGCCCAGGTACTGTCGAGCTGCAAATCGCCCGACGAGGCGGATACCCCGTTGCATTCGGCCGTCACGGTTACCACGCCTTCAGACGTCGTGTGAATGCTGATGTGGAACGTCGCACCCAGTGGCACCCCCTTCAGGACTGTGGAATTCACCGGGTCGGTCTGGTTGAAGGTGCGTCGAAACCCCAGTGTGATGTTGCCCTTGTTCCAGAACACCTTTACTGGCGGGCCGTCGTCCCCGCGTACGTGCATCTGGGCGATGACCACCTTCTGCGCGGAGTTGACCTTGGTCAGCGTCATGGTCTGGCGATTCCAGTGATCCTGGGCGCTGGCCAGCGTCCAGTCTTGCGTTTCTGTCCATTCGCAGCGTGTCCTGTGGGTGCTTTTGCTCGAAGCACCTTTGGTTGGGGCTGAGAACTGGATTGAGCCATCGCTGAGCACTGTCACGATGCTGGGAAAGCGGGCAATCGCTTCAGCACCGTTCAGCTCCAGAGCAACGGGGTTGGTTGAGGAGACGGCTACCGGCGTGGCGATGGTGAGGTGGCTGATATCTACGGCCATGGGGAACTCCTGGCGAAAAGGTTTGAGTGGCATAGCCGCCGTACAAGCGACGGCCGAACACAAAGTTAGCCTCAGGCTAAAGATCGGTCAATAGCTGATGGCTAAATTAATTTCGCTTCACGGGAAATTACCTACAGGCGAAATTTTCCGCAGTGGGGGGCTTTACGCAGGATTTGACGGTGAGCTAAGCTTTCGCCGAGTACTGTACGAATATACAGCTATCAGGATGAGAATATGGCAAGCCACATGAAGTCGGAACCTCAACAGCGCCAGGAAATGACCGGAATAGAGCGGCTTAGCCTGCGGGTATCGTCAATGATCAACCACCCGCTCGCACAGACGCAGCGCTGGGTAGTGGTGCACCGTCTGGATACCGACGGTGAAGCGGAATGGGAGGAGGTGATGGGCCAACTGCTGGAAACGCCAGAGTTGCAGCTGACGTTCAATGATGACGCCAGCGTGACGGTGCGATGGGCGCGCAGTAGCGTGGAAGAGCGTGATGATTTTATCGTCGAGCGCGACTGCGAGGCTCAGGTCGAGGAAGCTGCATCGTTCTGAGCTTCAGCAAAAGCCCGCCGGTCAGGGCGGGCTTCGGTTTATACAAGGTGGGCATTCCACACCAGCAGGACCCTGGCCTGTATGTAGGTCTCTTCCCGACGAATCATGCGGTCTTTGTGCCGCGAGTTGTCGGAGATCATCTCGAAGTGGTCCTCGTCCGCGATCTGTAGCCGCTTGATGTAGATGTGGTCGCCCCAGGAAAAGAAGTAGATGCCATCGCCGACGAACTCTCGGATGCTGACGTCGACGATCAGCGGGTCGCGGTGCCTGATGGTCGGCTCCATCGACTGGCCCCAGCCGGTCACCATCTTCAGGTGATGGTGCTCGCTGAACGTCACGCCCAGTTCGCGCAGGTGGCTGGGGCTGACGCGAACGTCCTTGAACATCTCGGGGTAGTCGTGGGGGATCTGGCCGCCGCCCATGGCTGCCCGTACGTCATAGTGGGCAATCCACACTTCGTCACCGACCAGGCCGGGGCGCAGCGGCTCGGCTTCCAGCAGCGTGGCATCTGCAGGCTCTTGCGCCGCAGCCAGCAGCCTTTGCCGGGTTTCTTCAGCGATACCTTTGCCGCTTCGGGCAAGCATCTGTTTGACCAGGTCGGCTGCAGAGAGCTTGTTGTCACCTGGCTCGACAGCCGCCTGTGCGTGTTCGCCTGGCGACAGCGCGTCGAACCAGCCCCGTGGCAAACCTTCGATGCCCTCGATGCGGCGGGCCACGTCATCGCCCAAGTTTTTCACGGTCTTGTCGGAAAGGATCTGGCTAAGGTGTGCAGGCGCCATCCCCCAGCGCTCTGCGCAGGTGCCCTTTCTCTGGCTGCCGATCAGCTTCACCAGGTTGTGCTTGCGAATTTGGTAGATGTCCATGGGGTAAAGCATGCCAGTGTTTAGCTTGCTGCTAAATGTGCGCATGGCTAAATCTGCTCTTGTCGTGTTGTTAGCTGTAGGCTAAATTAAGCGCGCGAACAAGGAAAGCTGACGAGACATTTTTCTCCAGGGCTGATCACATCATCATCTGTAATGAGGTTCACATGGATCCGACCGACCTCGGCCCGGGTACCGTCACTTGGCTGGGCGGTACGGGGACTGTATTGCTGGGTGCGTTTCTGTGGCTGCGTAAATGGTTGTCCAGGGATGCAGTCGACCGCGCGATGGACACCGCAGAAATTGCCGTCATCCGCCACCTGACAGAGCTGCTGGACATCGAACGGGATGCTCGAAGGGAGGCGCAGGCAAAAGCTGATCTGCTCACCAAGGAGCGAAACGAGCTGGTGATGACCGTAGGCCGGCTGCAAGGCAAGGTCATGGTGCTGTCCAGTAAGCTGGGCAGTAGCGGCCAAACCTCAGGTGGCAGCCCGGGCAATCCGTGAAGCACAAAAAAAGCCCGCCATATTGGCGGGCGACAAGGGCGTAGGGAGCAACGCACAACATATTCGGTTCAGGCAACCAGAGTACCTGGTTGCAACTGTTCGGCCAGTGCCTGGGCTGAGGCGCGGGTCGGCATCGGGCCGCTCACGGCTTCGCCGTTGCGAACCAGGTACCAGCACGCCAGCAGGCCCTGCTCACGCAGTGAGGCGGGAACGGCGCTACCGACAACGGACATGATCTGGATAGTGGCCATGGGGACCTCCTGTGAAACATGGCTCTACCATACGCAGCAGCCGGATATGTTTGAAATCAACTTCCTCGATAGTGATCATTGCTCCTATCAACCATTACCAGCGCGGTGGCCCGTAGTACACCGGTGGCGGCCCATAGTAGGTGCGGTAGCCCGGTGGCGGCGGGGGTGGTGCGTAGTAGGGCTGGTAGTACACCGGCTGTGGTGGCGGTTGTACGTACACCGGCGGCGGCGCGTAATAGACCGGCTGGCGTTCGACATACACTGTGCGGTCATGGCCGCCATAAACCGTCGCCCCAACCACGGCGCCGACCACTGCCGCACCCAGCAGTGGCCCCGGCCCATACCAACCACCGTGCCCATGGCCGCCATAGCCGCCGTGCGCTGCTGCAGGCCCGCTGATGGCCAGGGCACCGACCAGCAGGACGATTCCGGGAATGAGACGGTTCATAAAACAACCTCGCAGGAAAACCCCACGTCCGGGGCCCTGTTACTATGACTCCAGTCTCTGTCAGCTGAGCACAGGGGAACGGTAAAGGTTGTGTAAGGGGCGACCAGTGGTTGACTCTGTTACGCTGAATAAACGTTTCAGTCATGACTAAGGGGCCTGTTATGCCGACAACTCCCAGCCGGGACACCGTGCTTTGTATCTCTCTGGCCGGACGCCCCGGCACCTTCGGCGTGCGCTTTCACAACCACCTGTATCAGCAGTTGGGCCTGGACTTCTACTACAAGGCCATGCGCACCGATGACCTGCCGGCGGCGGTGGCAGGGATCCGCGCCTTGGGTATTCGCGGCTGCGGGGTATCGATGCCGTACAAGGAAGCCTGCATGGCCTTGGTCGACGAAATCGATCCCTCGGCGGCGGCCATCGAGTCGGTCAATACCCTTGTCAATTGCAATGGCCACCTCAAGGCGTACAACACCGATTACCTGGCCGTGCGCCAATTGCTGGCTCAGCATCAGGTCGATCCGGGCACGGCCTTTGCCCTGCGAGGCAGCGGTGGCATGGCCAAGGCCGTGGCCAGCGCCTTGCGCGATGCCGGGTTTGCCGAAGGCATCATCGTTGCACGCAACGAGCAGGCCGGGCGTCAGTTGGCGGATGTCTGTGGTTATCGCTGGGTACCTGAGCCAGGCGACATTTGCCCGCCCATGCTGGTGAACGTGACGCCGATCGGTATGGCGGGCGGGCAGGAGGCAGAAGAGCTGGCGTTTCCCGAGCACGCCATCGCGGCGGCGGAGCGGGTGTTCGATGTGGTGGCGATGCCGGCGCAGACGCCGTTGATTCGCCGGGCTCAGGCGTTGGGCAAGCCGGTGATCACTGGGCTGGAGGTCATTGCGCTGCAGGCGCTGGAACAGTTCGTGTTGTACACCGGGGTGAGGCCGACGCAGGCGCAGGTGGATGCGGCGGTGGCATACGCGCGGGCTAGCTAGTTAATGCTACCCCCTTCACAGCTTCGGCGGCGAAGGGGGTACAGGCGAAACCCGGATCAGAACACCTCGTGCCCGTTATCCAGCTGTTTGTCGACCAGTGCCCGGCCATGGGCCAGCGACACACGCTGCGCGTTCTCAAGGTCGGAGAAGAACTGCATTGGCATCGACATGCGCTTGCTGGTGTGCCCGTCAGGTGCCGTGATCAGGCAGCCGGCGGCATAGGGCAGGGGGGAGTCGGGATGGGGCATCACGCTGGCAGTGATGGTGTGCTCGCGGTATTCACAGTGAAGAGATTGCATCGTCCTTACCTCGCTGTGGCATGTGAAGCAGTTACCTTCATATACCACAGCAAGAGGCCGGGAGTTCCCGGCCCGACGAGCGCGCCGCGACGAACGCTTAGCCTTCGAGCTCGGTTGGCTGGATCACTTCGATCCAATAACCGTCCGGGTCCTTGACGAAGGCCAGGTGGTTCATGCGGCCGTCCTGCAGGCGTTTCTGGAACGGTACTTCCAGTTCCTCGAAGCGCGCGCAAGCGGCGCGTACGTCGGGTACCGAAATGCAGATGTGGCCAAAGCCGCGCGGGTCGGTGTTGCCATTGTGGTAGGCGAAATCGGCATCGTTTTCGGTGCCATGGTTGTGGGTCAGCTCCAGCACGCCGGGGATCGCCTTCATCCACTGGTGGCGGGCGGTGTCATCAGCGGGGATCTGGGCAGGGTCGACCAGGGCCAGGAAGTACAGGCTGAAAGCGGCTTCAGGGAAGTCACGCTTGTCCACCAGGCGGAAGCCCAGCACGCGGGTGTAGAAGTCCAGCGACTTCTCGATGTCCTTGACCCGCAGCATGGTGTGGTTGAAGACGAACTGGGCGGTGGCGGCGTCAGGTTGCGCGGTGACGCCAGGCAGGGTTTGCAGATCGTGCAGGCTCATGGGAACTCCTGAGACGGGGCCGGGCACAGGGCGCCGGCAAAACAGACAGGCTGGCCATGATACGGCAGTGCGCCGATTGCGCAAATGAAAGCGCCCTGCAAAGGCAGGGCGCTGAAATTAGAGGCCCGCATGTGCGGGCGCGTGATGGGGTCGCTAGTCCTTTAGCTGTTTCGATACTGAGCCAGTCCTTGTGAAAAAAGTGTGAAGCCTATGTGGGCATTTCATCAGCGTACCCAGCTTTCTACTGTGGCGGCCCCATACTGTTCTTTCCAGGCCTTGAGGCCACGGTGGTTGCCGCCTTTGGTCTCGATGCGTTCGCCGGTGTGCGGGTTCTGATAGACCTTGACCACCCGCGGGCGGCGTTGTTGCTTGGGGGGTGTGCTGGAAGCGCGGGCCACAGCCTTCGGGTCGAGGATGGCGATGATATCGCGCAGGCTCTTGTCATAGCTTTTCATCAGGCCGACTAGTTTCTGCTCGAATTCGATTTCGCGTTTGAGGCCGGCATCCTTTTTCAACGCTTCCAGTTGCGCCATCTGTTCCTGGAGCGCTTTTTCGGCAGCACGAAACTCTGCAAGTCTGGACACTGTAATCACTCCTGTACGTCGGTCGTGGCAGGGCGTGACGAACATTGAAGACGCGTAAAAACGCCGGCCACGCAGTTGGGTTTCACTGTTCGCTGATATCGAGTGTAGTCATTCATGGCTACTGGGTAAACTGCTAACTTTTTGCAAGTAAGGCGGGAACTTTCCTAGTTTTGCGCACGGTATTTGGCGTTTTTTCTGCGGTTGCACCACAGGGGGCCTAGACCATGGTCCAATGGCCCGCGTCAGAGCCTTTGGGCGATCATTTCAGATGATGGCCGACTCATGTTCGGACCTGCCGCAGTACCGTGGCCAACACGTGCCACAGGTTGTTAACTCGTCTTCATTCTGGATGTTTCCTCGCATGTTTTCCCCTTTCCCCCTCGCCCCTGGGCGCCGTGTTACCGGCCTGTTTCTATTGTGTGCCGGTGTCAACGCCCAGGCTGCCGGGTTTCTTGAAGACGCCAGTGCCAAGATCGAAGCACGCAATGTCTATTTCAACCGGGACTTCCGGGACGGCTACAGCAGTTCCAGCCAGGGCGCATCCAAGCGCGAAGAGTGGGCACAAGGCTTCATCCTCAATGTGCAATCGGGTTATACGCAAGGCCCGGTAGGTGTTGGTGTGGATGCGCTGGGCATGTTCGGCTTCAAACTGGACTCCAGCCCGGCCGACAGTAACAGTGGATTGCTGCCCTCGTCTGGCCACGACCCCCGGCACTCGGCCGACCAGTATGCGAAGATGGGCCTGGCGGCCAAGGTCAAGGTCTCCAATACCGTGCTCAAGTACGGCTCAATGATGCCGGATGTGCCGTTGCTCAAGTACAACGATGGCCGTCTGCTGCCGACCCTGTTCCAGGGTGCCATGCTCACCTCTGAAGAACTGCACGACCTGAAGTTCACCCTGGCTCGCCTGGACAACTACACCGCTCGGGATTCCACCGATCGCCAGGACATCCGCGTGCACTGCAAAAACAAGCGTTATGCCTGCGATACCGAAGCCGACCACTTCGACCTGGCCGGTGTCGACTACCGTTTCAACGAGCGTTTCAGCGCCCAGTACCAAGTGGCCAAACTGGAGAATATCTACCGTCAGCACTTCCTCGGCCTGGTGGCCAGTCAGCCGCTGCCGGTGGGCAGCCTGTCGGCTGACATGCGCCTGATCAAGAGTGATGACATCGGCAATGCCCGTGCCGGTGAAATCGACCATCGCGCCTTCAGCGGCATGCTTGGCTACAGCCTCGGTGGCCACAAGCTCAGCGCCGGCTGGCAGCGCATGTATGGCAACAGCGCCATGCCGTACCTGGATGGTAGCAACCCGTACCTGGTCAACTACGCCCAGGTCAATGATTTCGCCGCTGCACAGGAGCGCTCCTGGCAAGTGCGCTATGACTACGACTTCAAGGCGTTGGGTGTACCCGGCCTGACCTTCTTCACCCGTTATATCAACGGCGACAATATCAAGGTGCCGGGCAGCGGTGCCGAAGGCAAGGAGTGGGAACGCGACACCGAGTTCAAATACCAGGTGCAAAGTGGCACCTTCAAGGATGTCAGCGTACGCCTGCGTAACTCCACTTACCGCAGCAACTATGAAAGGTGGGCGCGTGACATGGATGAGACGCGGGTCATTGTCAGCTACAACTTCTCGATCTTCTAAGCAGCTGCTTTGCCAAATACCGGTAACCGCCTGACAATGGTGGCGGGTTCCCGCAAAGGGCAGGGCAATGAAAGACCTGTTGTTGATCGGCATCGGCGCGGGTGACCCGCGCCAGGTCACCTATGAAGCAGTCGATGCGCTGCGCAGTGCCAGCGTGTTCTTCGTGCTCGACAAGGGCGACGACAAAGATGAACTGGTGCGTCTGCGCAAGGCCATTCTGCAGCGCTACCGCCCCGAAGGTGGCTATCGCCTGGTGCCGGTGGTCGACCCTTTGCGCGATGGGCAGGCGGATGACTACCTGGGCGCGGTGCAGCACTGGCACCGGCAGCGTGCTGCGCTGTATGCGCGCCTGATCGAGGAGGAAATTGGCGACGGGGAAACAGGTGCCTTCCTGCTGTGGGGCGAGCCGACCCTGTACGACAGTACCCTGCGCATTCTCGACCTGGTCCGCGAACAGGGCGTGACGTTGCGCGTGCAGGTCATCCCTGGCATCAGCAGTGTGCAGGCGCTGGCGGCGCGGCACCAGGTGCCGCTCAACCGCATCGGCGAGCCCCTGACCGTGCTGCCTGGGCGACGCCTGGCCGAGCAGGGGCCTGTCGACAATGTGGTGGTGATGCTCGACGGGCAGTGCGCCTTTGCCGGGCTCGATGACCCGGCGTTGACCATTTATTGGGGCGCGTACCTGGGGACCGAGGATGAAGTGCTGATCGCCGGGCCGTTGCAGGCGGTGAAGGCACGGATACTGGAAGTGCGCGAGCGGGAGCGGGCGCGCAAAGGGTGGATCATGGATACCTATCTGCTGCGCAGGGAGCTGTGAAGTGGGTTGCCTGTGTCGGCCTCTTCGCGGGCAGGCCCGCCCCGGCAAGCGAAACAGGCAACGCCGTGCTCAAGGGTTACCCAGAATACCCACCACCGTGTCCCGCAACTGGTCGATGCTGAACGGCTTGCCGATCAGGTGCATGCCCTCCGGTACCGTGAGGCTGTCGGCGTAACCGCTGGCGAACAGCACCGGTAATAGCGGCCGCAGTTCGCGCGCTTTGCCCGCCAGCACCTCACCTCGCATGTCCGGCAGCCCCACATCGGTCATCATCAGTGCCAGCGCCTGGCTTGGGTCTTCAAGTACACGCAGGGCGGCTGTGGCGTCTTCTGCCTCGATGACCTTGTAGCCCAACTCGTCGAGCACTTCGACCGTCAGCATACGTACGATGTCGTCGTCTTCGACTACCAGAAGGTGCATGGTTCAAATCCTGTACAAATGAGTGTCTTTAATCTGTGCACCGCGCGGCATCAGAAGTTCCCGAGGATACCGCTCCATGCAAATAGATGGAACGATTGCCGAATGCAACCTTCAAATACTGGCTAAATGCCCTGCCAGACCCGTGAAAGCTGGTTAGACTCGCTTATCAGGACAGCGCAGTGGCAGATAACAATAACGACTGATCGGCCACTCTTTTCAATGGACTTTTCTAGCTCGGGCGTTTTCTCATGATTCAAGCAGCCTCGATGGACCAGCGAAGCTTTCGCAAGCTGTTGAGCCGTAACATCGGCCTCCCCCTGGGGGTTGGCCTGCTCGGGGCCGTGGCCTTCGTCGCGGTGATCAACTACCTGCTTTCGGCCATGCAGTGGGTCGAGCACACCGACCGGGTGATCGGCAACGCCAACGAAACGGTCAAGCTCTCGATCGACATGGAAACGGGCATGCGCGGCTTCCTGATCACGGGCGACGAGCGCTTCCTTGACCCTTACGAGGTGGCCAAGCCACGCATTCTCGGCAGCCTGCAAAGCCTGCGCAGCATGGTCGAGGATAACCCGCAGCAGGTTGACCGTATTGACCGGCTGATGGCCTTGCAGCAGGCCTGGAACGACTTCGGCAGCGAGATGATCAGCCTGCGCCGCAGCCAGGGCGATTACCAGGCCTCGATCGGCAATGGCCGGGGCAAGCGCATCACCGATGAAATCCGCAAGGAGTTCGATGACCTGATCATTACCGAACAACAACTGCGCATGGCCCGTAACGAAAAAGTCAGTACCGTCACCGTGACGTCGATTTCGGCTTTCGTGCTGTTCATTGTCGGCCTCAGTGCATTGCTGGCCTACCTGGGCCGTCGTGACCTGCTGGCACTTTCGGCCAACTACGCTGAAAACCTGCAGGCCCAGCAGCGCTCGGCGCAGCGCCTGGAGCACCAGGCCTGGCTACGCAACGGCCAGACCCAGCTGGCGCAGCAGGTGCTCGGGCAGCTGACCTTGCCCATGCTTGGCGAGAACATCCTGCGCTTCTTTGCCTCTTGTCTGGGCAGCGTGGTGGGCGCCGTGTACGTGCGCGACGAGCATGGCCGGCTGGTGCGCGTGGCCTGTTATGGCCTGAGTACCGAAGAGCAGGCCCGCGAGCAGATCGAGTCGGACCACCATGGCCTGTTGGCCCAGGCGGTCCGCGAAGGCCGCTTGCTGCGCCTGGAGGAACTGCCCGAAGATTTCTATCGCCTCAGTTCCGGCCTGGGCAGCGGCTTGCCGCGCAGCGCACTGCTGATGCCGGCGACCGAAGACGGGCAGATCAACGGGGTGATCGAGCTGGGCTTCCTGCGCCCCTTGCAAGAACGGGATGAAGAGCTGCTGGAGCGGGTCGGCGGCAACCTGGGCATGTCGATCGAGAGTGCACGTTATCGTCAGCGCCTGCAGGAAGTGCTGGCCGAAACCCAGCAACTCAATGAAGAGCTGCAGGTGCAGCAGGAAGAGCTCAAGACTGCCAACGAAGAGCTCGAAGAGCAGTCACGGGTGCTCAAGGAGTCTCAGGCCCATCTGGAAACCCAGCAGGCCGAACTCGAGCAGACCAACGAGCAGTTGTCGGATCGCACCGAAGCGCTGGACCGCAAGAACGATGAGCTGAGCCAGGCGCAGCTGGAGCTGCAGGCCCGTGCCGACGACCTGCAGCGATCGAGCAAGTACAAGTCCGAATTCCTCGCCAACATGTCCCATGAGCTGCGCACGCCGCTCAACAGCTCGCTGATTCTGGCCAAGCTGTTGTCAGAAAACGCTGAAGGCAACCTCAGCGAGGAGCAGGTCAAGTTCGCCGAATCCATCTACTCGGCCGGCAACGATCTGCTCAACCTGATCAACGACATTCTCGATATCGCCAAGGTCGAGGCCGGCAAGCTTGAAGTACGGCCCGAAACCACCCAGGTCGAGCGCCTGGTAGAAGGCTTGCGCGGCATGTTCCAGCCGCTTGCCGGTCACAAGGGGCTTGCCTTCGAGGTCAAGGTCGAGCCGCAGGTACCGGTCACGCTGTTCACCGACCGTCAGCGCCTGGAGCAGATCCTCAAGAACCTGTTGTCCAACGCCATCAAGTTCACCGAGCGTGGCCAGGTCAGCATGAACGTCAGCTTCCAGGCTGGCAGCGGTATCGTGTTCGCAGTCCGTGACACCGGCATCGGCATTGCGGCCGATCAGCAGCAGGCGATCTTCGGCGCCTTCCACCAGGTCGATGGCACCAGCAATCGCCGTTATGGTGGCACTGGCCTGGGGCTGTCGATCTCCCGTGACCTGGCGCATTTGCTCGGAGGCCAGATCAATGTCGACAGCAGCCCCGGGCAAGGCAGCGTGTTCAGCCTGATTCTGCCGGAGCGCTATGCCGCCGAGGCCGAAGACGTCGAGCCGCAAAGCCTGCGCCCGGCCGTCGATGCGTTGCCGCCTGCACCGCAAGCGCCGTTGGCCGCCGCTGTCATGCGCCCGGCGCCGGCCTTTGCCGACGACCGCGAGCGGGCCCCTTTCGATACCCGTTGCATTCTGGTGATCGAAGACGAGCCCAATTTTGCCCGCATTCTCTTCGACCTGGCCCATGAACTGGGCTATAGCTGCCTGGTGGCCCATGGCGCCGACGAAGGCTTCGAGCTGGCAGCCCAGTACATTCCGGATGCGATCCTGCTGGACATGCGCCTGCCCGACCACTCGGGCCTCACCGTCCTGCAGCGCCTCAAGGAGCAGGCCAGCACCCGCCATATCCCGGTGCACATCATTTCGGTGGAAGACCGCGTCGAGGCGGCCATGCACATGGGGGCGGTGGGGTATGCGGTCAAACCCACCAGCCGCGAGGAGCTCAAGGAGGTGTTCGCTCGCCTGGAAGCCAAGCTTACGCAAAAGCTCAAGCACATCCTGCTGGTGGAAGACGACGACCTGCAGCGCGAGAGCATCGCCCGGCTGATCGGCGACGACGATGTCGAGATCACGGCCGTCGCCATGGCCCAGGATGCACTGGCGCTGTTGCGCCAGAACATCTACGACTGCATGATCATCGACCTCAAGCTGCCAGACATGCTCGGCAACGAGCTGCTCAAGCGCATGACCGCCGAGGATATCCGCGCCTTCCCGCCGGTGATCGTGTATACCGGCCGCAACCTCACCCGCGAGGAAGAAGCTGACCTGCTCAAGTACTCACGCTCGATCATCATCAAGGGCGCACGTTCGCCGGAGCGCCTGCTCGACGAAGTGACGCTGTTCCTGCACAAGGTCGAATCGCAGCTGTCCAACGAGCGTCAGCGCATGCTCAAGACCGCGCGCAGCCGCGACAAGGTGTTCGAGGGCCGCAAGGTGCTGCTGGTGGACGACGATGTGCGTAATATCTTCGCCCTGACCAGCGCCCTGGAGCACAAGGGCGCCATTGTCGAAATCGGCCGCAACGGGCGCGAAGCCATCGAGCGCCTGGAGCAGCACGACGACATCGACCTGGTGCTGATGGACGTGATGATGCCGGAGATGGACGGCTTCGAGGCCACCCGCCTGATCCGTCAGCAACCGCGCTGGCGCAAACTGCCGATCATCGCCGTGACCGCCAAGGCCATGAAGGATGACCAGCAGCGTTGCCTGCAAGCCGGTGCCAATGATTACCTGGCCAAGCCGATCGACCTGGACCGCCTGTTCTCGTTGATCCGTGTCTGGCTGCCGCAACTGGAGCGAATTTGACTAGCGAACGCAACACCGACATCGAGATCCGACTGCTGATCGAGGCGATCTACCTCAAGTACAGCTACGATTTCCGCAATTATTCCGGCGCTTCGATCAAGCGCCGGATTCTCCACGCGCTGCGTCAGTTCGATTGCCTTACGGTGTCTGCGCTGCAGGAACGTGTGCTGCACGACCCGGGCATGTTCATGCAGTTGCTGCAGTACCTGACGATCCCGGTCAGCGAGATGTTCCGTGACCCTGACCACTTCCTTGCCGTGCGCAACGAAGTGGTGCCGCTGCTTCGTACCTGGCCCTCGATCAAGGTCTGGATCGCTGGCTGCAGCACGGGGGAAGAGGTGTATTCCATGGCCATCCTGTTGCGTGAGGAAGGGCTGCTTGAACGCACCATCATCTACGCCACCGACATCAATCCGCATTCGCTGGACAGGGCCAAGCAGGGTATCTACTCGATGCAGAGCATGCGCGAATACGAGGAAAACTACCGCCTGGCCGGTGGCCGCCGTGACTTCGCCGAGTACTACACCGCCGCCTATGGCAACGCCATCATGGACAGCAGCCTGCGCGACAATGTCACCTTCGCCGACCACAGCCTGGCCACCGACAGCGTGTTCTCCGAGACCCAGTTGGTGTCGTGCCGCAATGTGCTGATCTACTTCAACAAGGACCTGCAGGATCGGGCGCTGGGCCTGTTCCATGAGTCGCTCTGCCACCGCGGTTTCCTGGTGCTGGGTAGCAAGGAGTCGGTGGACTTTTCGGCCTATAGCGATCGTTTCGAGCCGCTGGTCAAGCCCCAACGGATCTTCCGTAAATCATGAGCGGTGTACGTGCAGTGGTGATCGGCGCCTCGGCCGGTGGCGTGGCGGCATTGTTCCAGGTGCTCGGCGCGCTGCCATCGACGTTCGCCATACCGGTGCTCTGCGTGCTGCACCTGCCGGACGATCGCCACAGCCAGCTGGCCGGCGTGCTGCAGCGGCGGCTGCATCGGCCGGTGTGCGAGGCACGTGACAAGGAGAGGATCAGCGGCGGGCAGATCTATGTGGCAGGGCCGGGTTACCACTTGTCGGTGGAGCGCGACCTGACGCTGTCGCTGAGCCAGGAAGAACCGGTGCATTTCTCGCGCCCAGCGATCGACTTCCTGTTCATCTCGGCGGCCGATGCCTATGGCGACAGCCTGCTGGGTGTGCTGCTTACCGGCGCCAACGAAGACGGCGCCAGGGGCCTTGCCTACATCAAGAAAAATGGGGGGCGCACGATCGTCCAGGACCCTCGTGACGCACAGGTTGCCCTGATGCCGGAGGCCGCCCTGGCCCTGCACCAGCCCGACCATATTCTTACTCTGAGCGGTATCGGGCAGTTGCTCGCGACCTTGGAATACAGCGCATGCTAAGCCACACCATCGCCAAACTGCTGATTGTCGACGACTTGCCGGAAAACCTGCTGGCGCTCGATGCCCTGATCCAGGGCGAGGACCGCGAGGTGCACCAGGCACAGTCTGCCGAGGCTGCCTTGTCGTTGCTGCTCGAGCACGAGTTCGCACTGGCCATTCTCGATGTGCAGATGCCGGGCATGAACGGTTTTGAACTGGCCGAGCTGATGCGCGGTACCGACAAGACCAAGCACATCCCGATCGTCTTCGTCAGCGCGGCGGGTCGCGAGATGAATTATGCCTTCAAGGGCTACGAGAGCGGGGCCGTGGACTTTCTGCACAAGCCGCTCGACACCCTGGCGGTGAAAAGCAAGGTCTCGGTGTTCGTCGACCTGTTCCGCCAGCGCAAGGTGCTTGGCCGGCAGCTGGAAGCCCTGGAGCAGAGCCGCCAGGAACAGGAGCTGTTGCTCAGCCAGCTGCAGGTGGCACGGTGTGAGCTGGAGCACGCCGTGCGCATGCGGGACGACTTCATGTCGATCGTCTCCCACGAGGTGCGTACGCCGCTCAATGGCCTGATCCTGGAAACCCAGTTGCGCAAGATGCACCTGGCTCGGGGCAACCTGGACGCGTTCAGTGTCGACAAGCTGCAGGCCATGGTCGAGCGCGACGAACGGCAGATCAACAGCCTGATCCGGTTGGTCGAGGACATGCTCGATGTTTCGCGCATCCGTACCGGTAAACTGTCGCTGCGGCCCAAACTGTTTGACCTGGGCCAACTGGTGCGTGGGCTGGTGGAAAACTTCACGGCGCAGGCCATGGCCCTGGAAACACATATCGAGTTGCAGCGTTGCGAAGCGCTGAAGGGGGAGTGGGACGAATTCCGGATTGAACAAGTAGTGGCCAACCTGTTGTCCAATGCAATGCGTTACGGCGAGCGCAATCCGGTGCAGGTGCGGGTGTTCGAGCAGGGCGGCATGGCCTGGGTGCAGGTGCAGGACCACGGCATCGGTATCAGCGCCGTCAACCAGCAGCGGATCTTCCAGCAGTTCGAGCGGGTCTCTGCCCAGCAGGCCAGCGGAGGGTTGGGCCTGGGGTTGTACATCTCCGAGCAGATCGTCCAGGCACACGGTGGCCGGATACAGGTTGAAAGCGAGGAGGGCAAGGGTGCCACATTCACCCTGCAATTGCCGATGGCAATATTCAAAGAACAAAACGACCAGGCGCGGGCAACCTCTGTGTAAGCCTGGGGTCTGATGGCCAACTGTAAGTATTTCAAGGCGTTAACATGAGTGAAGATGCACAAGATGTGGTTCTGGTCGTCGAGGATGAACCGGCGATTCGCATGATTTTGCGCGATTACCTGGCGGGTGAGGGGTACCACGTCCTGGTGGCTGAGGATGGCGAGCAGGCGTTTGCCATCCTGGCCAGCAAACCGCACCTGGACCTGATGGTGACAGACTTCCGTTTGCCGGGGGGGATCTCGGGGGTGGATATTGCCGAGCCCGCGGTGAAATTGCGGCCCGACCTGAAGGTGATTTTCATCAGCGGCTACCCGGCGGAGATTCTCGAATCTGGCAGCCCGATCACCCGCAAGGCACCTATCCTGGCCAAGCCGTTTGACCTGGATACCTTGCACGAGCAGATCCAGTCGCTGTTGCGCTGAGGCATCCGGCCTTTTCGCGGGGCAAACCCGCGAGGAGGCCGTTGCAGGCTATCGCAGCGTCCGCTCAATCCCGCCGACCAGCAAGTTTTCCATCAGCTCCAACCCTTGCGCTTCAGGCAGTGCTTTGAGCAACCCCGGCAGCTGGTTGAGAAACGTCGCCAGTACATGCGCTGTAGCGTCCAACGCTTGCCCCGGCAGTTTCGCTTGCGGTGCGATCAAGCGCAGCAAACCCGCCTCATAGCGCTTGCGCAACGATGCCAGGTGCGCCTGTTGCGCCTCACTCAAACAACACAAATCCCGCTCGGCCAGCCGAAACTGCAGCGGCCGTTCGGCATGCAACTGCCAGTGCGCAGCAATCAGGCAGCTCAATGCCGATGTCCCCCGGGCCATGGCCCGGCGGGCCTGGTCCAGGGTGGCCTGCAGCTCTTCGTACAACTCTTCGATCAAGTCGTACAGCAGGTCCTGCTTGCTGGGAAAGTGATGGTACAGCGAGCCGGCGGTCAGCCCCACATGGGCCGCCAGTTCGCGCATGCTGACCTGGCCAAAGCCCTTTTCGGCAAACAATGCCATGGCCCGGTCACGTCGCTCCTCAAAGTTGGCACAGCGCATTGCGGCATTGACCGGGGGCATGGCGCTTGGTCCTCAGTAGGTGAAGAAACCGCGACCGCTCTTGCGCCCCAGCCAGCCGGCCGCGACCATTTCCTTGAGCAGCGGAGCAGGGCGGTACTTGCTGTCGTTGAAGCCTTCATGGAAGGCCTCCATGATCGCCAGCAGGGTGTCCAGGCCGATCAGGTCGGCCAACGCCAGCGGGCCGATCGGCTGGTTGCAGCCCAGGCGCATGCCGGTGTCGATGTCCTCGGCACTGGCCAGGCCTTCCTGGCGCACGAAGATCGCCTCGTTGATCATTGGCACCAGGATGCGGTTGACCACGAAGCCCGGGCGGTTGCCGGCGGTGATCGGGGTCTTGCCGACTTTTTCGGTCACCACCAGCGCTTGGGCGTAGGTGTGGTCGCTGGTCTGCAGGCCACGAATGATCTCCACCAGCGCCATCATCGGTACCGGGTTGAAGAAGTGCACACCAATGAAGCGCTCGGGGTGCTCGATGCTGGCAGCCAGTTGAGTCACCGACAGCGACGAGGTGTTGGTGGCGATCAGGCAGTCGGCGGCAACGTTGGCTGCCACCTGCTGCAGGATGCGCTGCTTGAGCTGCAGGTTCTCGGTAGCCGCTTCGATCACCAGGTGTGCAGCGCTGAGCTGGGTGTAGTCGGTGCTGGTGCGAATGCGTGCTTTGGCGGCTGCGGCCTTGTCGGCATCGAGGGTGCCTTTGCTGACCTGGCGCTCGAGGTTCTTGCTCAAGGTGGCCACGCCGCGCTCGAGCGCTGCGTCGGAAACATCCACCAGCAGCACCTGGTAGCCGGCAATGGCGCACACCTGGGCAATGCCGTTGCCCATGGTGCCCGCGCCGATCACGGCGATCTGTTCAATGCTCATGTGTCAGTCTCCCTCAGACGCGCTCGAACACGACGGCGATGCCTTGGCCACCGCCGATACACATCGTGGCCAGGGCGTAGCGGCCCTGGATGCGCTGCAGCTCATGGATGGCCTTGGTGGCGATGATCGCACCGGTGGCACCCACCGGGTGGCCCAGGGAAATGCCCGAACCGTTGGGGTTGACCTTTTCCGGGTCGAAGCCCAGCTCGCGGGCCACGGCGCAGGCCTGGGCAGCGAAGGCCTCGTTGGACTCGATCACATCCAGGTCTTGTAGGTTCAGGCCGGTTTTTTCCAGCACTTTGCGGGTGGCCGGAATCGGCCCCAGGCCCATCAGCTCGGGCTCCACCCCGGCGTGGGCATAGCCCACCAGGCGTGCCAATGGTTTCAGGCCCAGGCGGCGCACTGCGTCACCGGTGGCCAACACCAGGCCGGCGGCGCCATCGTTGATACCGCTGGCGTTGCCGGCGGTGACGGTGCCGTCTTTCTTGAATACCGGCTTCATACCGGCCAGTTGTTCGGCGGTCACATCAGCACGCACATGCTCGTCGACACTGAACTGCACGCTGCCTTTGCGGGTTTTCAGCTCCAGCGCAACGATCTGGCTGGCGAAGCGGCCCTCGGCAATGGCACGCGCGGCGCGGCGCTGGCTGGTCAAGGCCAGTTCGTCCTGCATTTCGCGGGTAATGCCGTGCTTGGCCGAAACGTTCTCGGCGGTGATGCCCATGTGGAAGTGCTGGAACGGGTCCTGCAGCACGCCGACGGTATAGTCGATGCCTTGCAGGTCACCCATGCGTGCACCCCAGCGCGCCTGTGGCAGCAGGTAAGGGCCACGGCTCATGGATTCGGCGCCGGCTGCGACGGCCACATCGGTGTCGCCCAGCAACAGGCCCTGGGCCGCAGAGACAATAGCCTGCAGGCCAGACCCGCACAGGCGGTTGACGTTGAATGCCGGCGTTTCCTTGGGGATGCCAGCGTTCATTGCCGCTACCCGTGCCAGGTAGGCGTCACGCGGTTCGGTGGGGATCACCGTGCCCATCACCAGGTGGCCGACTTGCTCGGCGGCCAGGCCCGAACGCTCGATGGCGGCGCGGGTCACGGCGCTGGCCAGGTCGGCCAGTGGCAGGTCCTTGAGGGAACCGCCGAAGCCACCAATGGCTGAACGGACGGCACTGACGACGTAGATTTCTGCGCTGCTCATGAGGGCTCCGATTGCGAAGGCGTGGCGGGACCGGGCCAGGCTCTGCGAGAATGGTGGGCGGCCCCGGAGTGGGATCGAGTCTAGGCAAAGGCTCTGTTGCCGCCTATGCCGGATCTGTTCAAACAACCTGGCACTTTTTGCCACTCAGCATAGACAGCGAAAACCGCCATGCGCGAAAGCGATTCAGTCGCCGTGTACTTCCTCAACGCCATGCTCCACGCCCTGCGCGACACGCCCGTCGAGCGTGATGCCCAGCTGCGTGCGGTGGGCATTGCCCCGCAGCTGCTGGATCAGCCTCAGGCGCGGGTGCCGGCCAAGGCGTTCGCCCAGCTGTGGCTGGCGTTGATCCAGCGCCTGGACGATGAGTTCTTTGGCCTCGACAGCCACGGCATGCCGCTGGGCAGTTTTGCCCTGATCTGCCGGGGTTTGATCCTCGAGCCGAACCTGGAAAAGGCCTTGCGCCAGTGCATGGGGGGCTTCGGCCTGTTCCTGCGTGACCTGCGTGGCAGCCTGACGGTACGTGGCGGGCGGGCGCTGATCAGCGTGCAGTCGAACATTGCCGACCCATTGACCCGGGTCTATGCCGAGGAAACCTACCTGGTGCTGATGATCGGCATGCTGTGCTGGCTGGCTGGGCGGCGGATTGCCATCGACCGCACGGAGCTCGCGGTGTCGCGCCCGGCCCAGGAGGACGACTTGCTGCTGTGGGGACCGGACCTGCGCCTGGGCAGCGGACGCACCGAGGTGGAGTTCGACAGCGCTTACCTGCGCCTGCCGGTGGTGCAGGACCGGGCGGCTTTGCAGACCTTCCTGCGCAGTGCGCCACAGGGCCTGGTGATCCGCTTTCGCAATCAGAACGGGCTGGTGGCTGAGGTGTATCGGCACCTGCGGGCATTGCGCTATGGACAGTGGCCGACATTGGCCGCGCTGGCGCAGCAGCAGGGGGTCAGTGCCAGTACCTTTCGCCGGCAGTTGGAGCGGGAGGGGCGTTCGTACCAGCAGATCAAGGATGAAGTGCGCCGGGCCATGGCCTTCGAGCGGCTGCGCGAAGGCGCGTTGAGCATTGCCGAAATTGCCGAGCAGGCGGGGTTTCAGGAACCGAGTGCGTTCCACCGGGCGTTCAAGAAATGGACCGGGCAGAGCCCAGGGAGCTACCGGGCGCGGCTGGTCGGCCTGCGTTCTACCTGTGGGAGCGGGCATGCCCGCGAAGAAACCAACGCGGTGGATGGCACCGGCTCTGCCGGTGTTCGCGGGTAAACCCGCTCCTACAGGGCACGCCCAGAATTGTAGGAGCGGGCTTGCCCGCGAATAGGCCTGCACAGGCCACCCGAAAGGATCAGGCCGGCACCATGGCAAAGCCGACGCCGAACCGGTTCCAGGCATTGATGGTGGCAATTGCCAAGGTCAGGTTGGCCACCTCGGCCGGCTCGAAGTGTTCCTGCAGGGCTTCATATTGGCCCTGCGGCGCACCCCGTTCAGGCAAGCGGGTCAGGCTCTCGACCCAGGCCAGCGCAGCACGTTCACGCGGCGTGAAGTAGCTGGTGTCCTGCCACACGCACAAGGTCTGCAGGCGTGCTTCGGTCTCACCGGCCTTGCGCGCATCGTTGGCATGCAGGTTGACGCAGTAGGCGCAGCCGTTGATCTGCGAAGCGCGCAGGCGTATCAGCTCCAGCAGCGAGTGTTCAAGGCCGCTGTTGGCCAGCGCCTGCTCCAGGCCGACCATGGCTTTGTAGGCTTGCGGCGCGTGTTTGGCCCATTCGATACGGTTGTGCATGTCAGTCTCCAAGCGTGTGGGGTGGATATGGCGCTACTGTAGCGCCGCTCATTGGCCTCCCCGATAGCCAATTTTGCGCATAAGCGGGAGGCCAATCGTCCATTCAGGTGGCCACTGACCTGCATCCAATCTCTTCATTTCTGCCAAGCCAGCCGAGCCGGGATAATGACCAGTTCCTGCTACAAGAGAACCGACTCACAATGAGCGCTGTACTGAACCTGTTGCTGGTGATCCTGCTGGCGTTGAACCTGCGGCCGATCCTGACCAGTATCGGCCCGTTACTCGAACCCATGCGCGCCAGCACCGGCCTGGGTTACCAGCAGGCCGCCTTGCTGACGGCGCTACCGGTGCTGTGCATGGGCCTGGTGCCCCTGTTGCAACCGTGGCTGCGACGCTGGGTCAGCGAGCACGGTGGCATGCTTGGGGGACTGGCCGCGATTGCCCTGGCCTGCCTGTGGCGCCTGCAACTGGACAGTGCCTGGGCGCTGATCGCCAGTGCGCTGGTCGCCGGCCTGGGCGTGGCGGTGGTGCAGGGCATGATGCCGGGGCTGGTCAACCGCTGGTTCCCCGGGCGTCTGGCCGGGGCGATGGGGCTGTACTCGGCGGCGCTGATGAGCGGCGGCGGCCTGGCTGCAGTACTCGGGCCACACATCAGCGGTCATTTCGGTTACTGGCAGGCGGGCCTGGGCGTATGGGCGATCCCGGCCGTGCTGGCGGTGCTGGCCTGGGCCGTGCTGCGGCCAAGGCAGGAGGCGCCAAAGCTGTCTGGGGCCGCAGGCGGGCACTGGTTCGGTACGCGCCGGGCGTGGTTGCTGGCCCTGTACTTCGGCCTGATCAACGGCGGCTACACCAGCATGGTGGCCTGGTTGCCGGCTTACCACATCGAGCACGGCGGCAGCGCTCAGGGCGGTGCCGACCTGGTGGGCCTGATGACCGTCTTTCAGGTGCTCGGTGCGCTTGGCCTGCCGCTGCTGCTGCGACGTTGGGCCGACAGGCGCCCGGGTTTGTGGCTGGCGCTGGCGATCCAGCTGGCGGGCTTCCTGGGGCTTTTGCTGGCACCTGCGGCGGCTTCCGGGCTTTGGGTCGCCATGATCGGATTTGGCTTGGGTGCCTGCTTCAGCCAGTGCCTGACGTTGACCCTGGAACACCTGAAAACGCCTGCCGAGGCCGGCAGCCTGGCGGCGTTCGTACAGGGTATCGGCTTTATCATCACCGGCATCGTGCCGTATATCACGGGTTGGCTGCGGGATGTCAGTGGCGACTTCCAGGCTTCGTGGACGCTGTTGACCGTGACCGTGATGGCAATGCTGCTGGTGACCGCGTGCTTCAACCCGCGCGGCTATGCGGCGGCTATCGCCCGGCCGGCCGCAACCGGCAAGGCCGCACCGGTCAACTGAGGCGTTGCAGGGTATCGCGTACCCGGTCCAGCGCCGGGTTGATATCCAGCAGTTCGATGGCGCCGAAGCCCATCAATAGCCCCGGCCGTACCGGTGCCTCGCTGAAGAAGGGTGCCAGTGAATACAGGCCGACCTCTACCTTGCGCGCGAGGTTGGCCAACAGCTCCACATCCACCCCGGGCGTAGCCAAGGCACTGAGGTGGAAGCCTGCGCTGGCGGGGATGGCGCTGAACCACGGTGCCAGATCGCCGCCAAGGCGCGCCAGGATGCGCTCGCGGCGTGCACTGTAGACCTCGTGGCAGCGGCGGATGTGCTTGTTCAGGTGGCCTTCGCCAAGGAAGCGCGCCAGCGCCCACTGCAGCAGGGTCGGGCTGTGCCAATCGCTAAGGTGCTTGGCCACGCAAGCGGCCTGCAGTACGGCAGGTGGTAATACGGCATAGCCCAGGCGCAGCTCGGGCAGCAAAGTCTTGGAGAAGGTCCCGACATAGGCGACCAGCCCATGCCGGTCCAGACGCTGCAGCGCGTCCGAGGCTGGCCCGTGGTAGCGGAACTCACAGTCGTAGTCGTCTTCGATGATCAGTGCACCCAGCTCGGCGGCCCGCGCAAGCAGGGCATGCCGGCGTGGCTCGCTCATCGGCATGCCCAGCGGGAACTGGTGCGAGGGTGTGACGTAGATCAGCCGGGTGCCATCGGCGATCTGTTCCACGCACAGGCCCTCATCGTCCACCGGCACCGATTGCAGGCGTGCACCCAGGGCCAGGAACAATTGCCGTGCCGGTGGGTAGCCAGGATCTTCCATGGCCACCTGGCAGCCCGGTTCGACCAGCACCCGGGCGATCAGGTCCAGCGCCTGCTGGGCGCCGTTGCACACCAGCAGGTCGGCTGCGCTGCAGTGCACCCCGCGCGAGTAGGCGATGTGGTGGGCAATGGCTTCGCGCAGTTCCGGCAAGCCCTGGGCCGGGAATTGGCGCTCGGGGTGGCGCTGGCTACGGCGCAGGGCGTAGTTCAGGCAACTGCGCCACTGGTCGAAGGGGAACTGTGCCTTGCTCGAAGCACCACCGACGAAGTCATAGCGCGATGGCGCCTGCACCTGGCGTTGGCTGAGCACGGTGGCGCGCTGCTGCCAGCGCTCGAGGGAGGCGGCGCCGGCCAGGGGTATGGTGGCTGATTCGTTACTGCGCAGCGGATGGCGCGGGGTGACGAATGTGCCACGGCCGACCACGCCACTGAGCAGGTTATCGTAGGTCAGGCGCGAATAGGCCTCGGCCACTGTCTTGCGCGATACGCCCAGTTGTTCAGCCAGCAGACGGGTGGGCGGCAGTTGGGTACCGGCGGCCAGGTGGCCGCTGTCGATACCGTCGCGCAGTTGCTGGTAAAGCTGATCGGCCAGGCCTTTGCGGCCCTCCAGGCGAATGTGCAGTTCCATGGGCGGGTCCGGAGCGGAGGATTGCTCAGGATAGCGGATCGGCTGCGACTCAGGTGCTTGTCACAGGCGACGAAGAGGCCGAGCCAACCGCTCAGAGCCGAGCGGTGCTGACGGTGATATAGCCTTTTTCTGCCAGGGCAATGCGTATCACGGTTTCATCCTCCGGCGCGTTGCGGTTGCGCTTGATGCGCACGCCTTCAACCGCCGAAGCTTTCATATGCTCTGAAATGGCCCGCCCGTTCGCGTCGAAGAACACCTCGCTGGCCAGCAACTCGATGCGTTCGATCAATTGCCGGGAATGTTCATCGGTGGCGCAGAAGAACATGACCCCCGACAAGTGCGGGTCGTTGTCGGGGTTGGTCATGTCATGGGCCAGCATTTCGCGCAGGCTGCTGCGCAGTTCGGCGATGGGGCGGGCGTACGGGTGCATGCGGAGCCTCCTCTGGATCGCGACCTTGCGTCCTCCAGTGCCGATCATGTTTTCTGTGGGCAGAGGCAGCAAGTAGGGCGCTTCTGAGGGCGGCGTAGGAAACGTCTTAAGATGCTGGGCGGTGGTCGAACCCCAGGGTCTACAAGGCAGCAGCCCCCGCCTTGGCCACCTGGGCATCCTGTTCGGATTTGACGCCGGATACACCAATGGCGCCCACCACCTGGCCTTCCACCCGCAGCGGCACGCCACCTTCAAGGCTGGTCAGCAGGGGGGCGGTCACGAAGGCCGTGCGGCCGCCATTGACCATGTCTTCATAATCCCGCGTCTCTTTGCGCCCCAGTGCGGCGGTGCGGGCCTTTTCCATCGCGATGTAGGCACTGGCCGGTGCGCAGCCGTCCAGGCGTTCCAGGGCCAGTGGGTGGCCGCCGTCGTCGACCACGACGATGGTCACGCTCCATTGGCGGGCCTGGGCTTCCTGGCGGGCGGCGGTCAGTACGCGGGCGATTTCGGTCTGGCCGATAACGAACTTGCTAAGCATGGGCGGGCTCCGGGTTCAAGGCTGCTTCGACGATCTCGACCCAGTGGCGCACGGGCGTGCGTCCAGCTCCGTCGAGGTGGGCCTGGCAGCCTATGTTGGCTGTGGCAATGAGGTGCGGTTTACCGCTTTCCAGCGCATTCAGACGATTGTCGCGAAGTTGCAGTGACAGTTCAGGTTGGGTCAGCGAATAGGTACCTGCCGAGCCGCAGCACAGGTGGCCATCGGGCACCGAGGTCAGGGTAAAGCCAAGCCGTGTCAGCAGCGCCTCTACCGCGCCGCCCAGCTTCAGTGCGTGCTGCAGGGTGCATGGGCAGTGGAAGGCCAGGCGCTGTTCGGTGCACAGGGCCAATTGTTCGATCGGCTCATCGCGCAGGACTTCCACCAGATCGCGGGAAAGTGCACTGACCCGTGCCGCCTTGGCAGCGTAATGGGGGTCTTTCTCCAGCAGGTGGCCATAGTCGCGGACAAACGCACCGCAGCCGCTGGCGGTCTGCACGATAGCCTCGGCACCCGCTTCGATGGCGGGCCACCAGGCATCGATATTGCGCCGTGCCCGCTGCAGGCCTTGCGCCTGAGCATTCAGGTGATAGTCCACCGCGCCACAGCATCCGGCCTGCAGGATGGGTTGCACACTGATGCCCAGGCGGTCGAGCAGCCGCGCAGCCGCGGCATTGGTATTGGGTGACAAGGCCGGCTGCACGCAACCTTCCAGCATCAGTACCCGGCGCGCATGGCGCACTGCCGGACGCTGGCCGGGTGTGGTTACCTGCGCCGGCAACTTGCGTTTGAGTGAGGCCGGTAGCAGCGGGCGCAGCGCCTGGCCGCTGCGGGTCAGGGCCTTGAACAGTGCCGGGCGCGGCACCACCGCACGCAGGCCCAGGCGCAACAGGCGCTGGCCGAGCGGGCGTGGCACCTGCTGCTCGACCACTGCGCGGCCGATGTCCAGCAGATCATGGTACTTCACCCCGGATGGGCAGGTGGTTTCGCAGTTGCGGCAGGTCAGGCAGCGGTCCAGGTGCAATTGGGTGCTGGCGGTGACCGGCTCGCCTTCGAGCATCTGCTTGATCAGGTAGATGCGCCCGCGCGGGCCGTCCAGTTCGTCGCCCAGCAACTGATAAGTGGGGCAGGTGGCGGTGCAGAAACCGCAATGTACGCAGGTGCGCAGGATGCGCTCGGCTTCGTCGGCGCGGGCCAGGCGGCGCGATGTTTCGCTAAGGTTGGTTTGCATGGGCTGGCCTCACAGGTCCGGGTACAGGCGACCAGGGTTGAACACCCCCTGGGGATCGAGCTGCTGCTTGAGGGCGCGGTGATAGCGCATCAGTGCAACCGGCAGCGGCGGGCTACTGGCTGCACCGGGGGCGTAGCAGGTGGCGTGGCCGCCCACCCTGGCGACCTGATCGCGAATGGCCTGCGCCGGCGCGCAGGTCTTGAGCCAGCGCTGGGCACCCCCCCAGTCGATCAGCTGCTGGCCGGGCAGGTCCAGCTCGCCGGTAACGGTGGGTACGGACAGGCGCCACAGGGGGGCGGCGTCGGCAAAGAACGCCAGGCGCTGCTCGCGCAGGTCGCTCCAGAAGCGGTTATCGAGCGTTTCGCCCCCCAACCGCTGGCGTGCCGATTGCACCGACCCTTCGCCGCCTTCCAGGCGCAGGTACAGCGTTTCGCCGTCATGGCAGGCGGCGCTGATCGGCAGCGGTTGCTGACCCCATTCGGCCAGCTCGGCCAGCGCTTCATTGCGGCCCATCGGCAGGCGCAGGCTCAGGCACAGGCGCGGGCGTGGCAGCACTTTCAGCGAAACCTCGGTCAGCAGCCCCAGGCATCCGAAGCTGCCCGCCATCAGGCGTGACACATCGTAGCCGGCGACGTTCTTCATCACCTCGCCACCAAAGCGCAGCAGCTTGCCGTGGCCGGTAATCACCCGTGTACCCAGTACGAAGTCGCGCACCGACCCGGCCCACGGCCGTCGCGGGCCAGACAACCCGGCCGCGACCATGCCGCCCAAGGTGGCCTCGGGGCCCAGGTGGGGTGGTTCGCAGGGCAGCATCTGGCCGGCCTCGTGCAGGGCGGCCTCGATCTCGCGCAGGGGGGTACCGGCGCGGGCCGTGAGTACCAGCTCGGTGGGGTCGTAGCTGACGATGCCGCGGTGGTTGCGGGTGTCGAGTACTTCGCCAGCCACCGGGTTGCCGAGCATCGCTTTGCTGTTGCTGCCCTGGATACGCAGCGGCGTACCTTCGTTCAGCGCCTGGTTGACCTGCTCCAACAGCGTTTGGCTCATGTCGCGGTCCATGCTCATCAGAAGCGCTCCAGCTCAGGGAAGGGCAGTTGCCCCTGGTGCACGTGCAGGGCGCCGAATTCGGCGCAGCGGTGCAGGGTGGGAATGTTCTTGCCGGGGTTGAGCAGGCCCTGGGGGTCGAAGGCGGCCTTCACCGCGTGGAACAGGGTAATTTCATCGCTGTTGAACTGCGCGCACATCTGGTTGATCTTCTCGCGCCCCACGCCGTGTTCACCGGTGATGCTGCCGCCCACTTTCACACACAGCTCCAGAATCTTGCCGCCGATCGCTTCGGCACGCGCCAGCTCGCCGGGCAGGTTGGCATCGAACAGGATCAAAGGATGCATGTTGCCGTCGCCGGCATGGAACACGTTGGCCACCCGCAGGCCGTACTCCGCGGACAGGTCGCTGATGCCCTTGAGCACCCGTGGTAACTCGCGGCGCGGGATGGTGCCGTCCATGCAGTAGTAGTCCGGGGAGATGCGCCCCACGGCCGGGAACGCGTTCTTGCGCCCGGCCCAGAAGCGAACGCGCTCGGCTTCGTCGCAGGCCAGGCGCACCTCGCGGGCCCCGGCTTGCGTCAGCACGGCGGCGACGCGCTCGCAGTCGTCGTGAACATCGGCTTCCACGCCATCCAGTTCGCACAGCAGGATCGCCGCCGCGTCCACCGGGTAGCCGGCATGGATGAAGTCTTCAGCGGCGCGGATCGCCAGGTTGTCCATCATCTCCAGGCCGCCGGGAATGATGCCGGCAGCGATGATGTCGGCGACTGCCCGGCCGGCGTCCTCGACGCTGTCGAAACTGGCCAGTATCACCCGCGCCACCTGGGGCTTGGGCAGCAGCTTGACGGTGACTTCGGTGACGATACCGAGCATGCCTTCGGAGCCGGTGAATAATGCCAGCAGGTCGAAGCCGGGGCTGTCCAGGGCATCGCTGCCCAGGCTCAGGCGTTCGCCCTCGACCGTAAGGATGTCCACCTTGAGCACATTGTGTACGGTCAGGCCGTACTTGAGGCAGTGCACGCCACCGGCGTTTTCGGCGACATTGCCACCGATTGAGCAGGCAATTTGCGAGGAAGGGTCGGGTGCGTAGTACATACCATGGGGTGCGGCGGCCTGGGAGATGGCCAGGTTGCGTACGCCCGGTTGCACGCGGGCGTAACGCCCCTGCGGGTTGACCTCGAGGATACGGTTGAAGCGCGCCATCACCAGCAGGATGCCCTTGGCCAGCGGCAGGGCACCACCAGACAGGCCGGTACCGGCGCCACGCGCAACCACCGGTACGCCGCGCTGGTGGCAAAGCTTCAACAGCGTCTGCACCTGCTCCAGGCGCTCGGGCAGCGCCACCAGCAGTGGCACGGTGCGGTAGGCCGACAGGCCGTCGCATTCGTACGGTTTGAGGTCTTCATCGCGGTGCAGGATTTCAAGGTCCGGCAGTGCATCGCGCAGCGCCTGCAACAGGGCGGCCAGGTCCACGTTGGGCAGCGCGCCATCGACGCGTTCGTCATACAGGATATTCATTGGCTCACTCGCAACGGTTTTTGTTGTTGTTGGCGAAGCGGTCACCGATGCAGCGTGCGCGTGCTAGCGTTCGGGGTCGAGCGAGATGTTGACTGGTCCTACCAGTTTCTTCGGGCAGTACTGTCTATTCACGGTTCTGTCTGGCTAGATTGGCGCTATAAGTCAAAGTGGTCCTACCAGCAGGAGTGTGCGCAGTGGGTACTGAAGGCAAGGCCAAGGTCGCCGACCAGGTGGCCGAACGGGTCGAGCGGCTTATCGTCGAAGGCGTGCTCAAGGTGGGCCAGGCACTGCCGTCGGAGCGGCGGCTGGTGGAAAAGCTTGGCTGTTCACGTTCGGCCTTGCGCGAGGGCCTGCGCGTTCTGCGTGGGCGCGGCATCATCGACACCGAACAGGGGCGGGGTTCGTTCGTCGCCGATCTCACCGGGCAGGCGGGTGCTACGCCTTTGATGCACCTGTTCAGTTCGCAACCGCGCACGCTGTTCGACCTGCTGGAGGTCAGGGCGTTGCTGGAGGCTGAGTCGGCGCGGCTGGCGGCGTTGCGGGCTACCGACGTCGACCGCCTGCTGATCCGCCGGCGCTACGAAGAAATGCTGGCTGCGCACGAGGCTGCGCAGGCGCTCGATGCCCGTGAGCATGCCCGCCGTGACCATGCCTTTCACCGGGCGATCAGTGAGGCATCGCATAACCCGGTGCTGGTGCATACCCTGCAATCGCTCAGTGACCTGACGTTGAGCACTGTGTTTGCTTCGGTCAACAACTTGTATTGCCGGCCAGCGCAGAAACGCCAGATTGATCGGCAGCATGCGCGGTTGTATCGCGCGGTCATGGAGCAACTGCCCGAGCAGGCGCATCGGGCGGCGCGTGAGCATATCAACGGCATACGCGACAGTTTGCGGGAGGTCGAGCAGGAAGAGCAGCGCCTGGTCAGGGCGACCATGCGTATGGATGGCTGGGGGTGAAACGGCCCTGTGCCGGCCCTCTCGCGTCGAACCGCCGCGAAAGGGCCGGTACAGGTTTACTCAATGGTCAGCCACAGGGTCATCTTGCGACAGTATGGCCCGGGCCAGCTCTTCATCGTTGGCCTGCAACCCAGGATGGTCCTTGCGGGCCTGTTCAAGCGCCGACTCCACATAGGCGCCGCGGATGGCACCGCCGCTGGCGACGAACGCTGAAAGTTCGTCACGGGCCGGGATGATCCGTTTGTCGTCCTTGAAGGTCGAATACAGCGAAGCGGAAATACCGGCCGAGGTGGCGACGTCGCCCGCATCGACGCGGGCCAGGGCAGCACCGGCAGGCATCAGGAGCAGCAGCGCAGGGGCGAGGAGTAGGTGGCGCATGTCGTGTTCTCCAGTAACGTGAAGCACAGGGAAATAAACCACTCAGTGTCTAAGACGGCGGAGGCGTTGGGGTAGTTCCCTTATCCTGGCTGGAGGGTGTCGGGGATAAGGTGCACCTGCCGCTGACGATGTGGCTGAACTGGCGGTTTGCAAGCTGGCGACGGAGCGCGTCATGGATTGACCGCGTCGGGACGCGCGTGATTTGCTTGGGGGGATGGTGCTTCGCGGGCAAATCCGCAGAGGGCCCTGCCGATCATTCAAAGGAAACTGAAGGTTCGCCCATGTCCGACTACAAGCTGCACTGCTTCGCCGAATCCGGTAACGCCTACAAGGCTGCGCTCATGCTTGAACTCACCGGCCAGAACTGGCAGCCGGTGTTCGTCGACTTCTTCCATGGCCAGACGCGTGAGCAAACCTGGCGCGATGAGGTGAACGAGCAGGGCGAGGTGCCGGTGATGGAACACGCTGGCAAGCGCTTCACCCAGTCTGCGCTGATCCTCGAATACCTTGCCGAACAGACCGGCCAGTTCGGGCCTCGCGATGAAGATGAAAAGCGTGAGATCTGGCGCTGGATGCTGTTCGACAACCATAAGTTCACCAGCTATTACGCTGCGCTGCGCTTTCTGTTCTGCCTGAAGAACACTGGCGAAACCGATGTCACGCGGTTCCTGCGCGAGCGTGCCACGGCGGCTTACCGTATTGTCGATGCTCACCTGGCGAAGACGCCATTCATGGTCGGTGGCCGGTTGACCATTGCCGACCTGTCGTTGGCGGGGTATGTGTTCATGCCAGAAGACACCGGTATCCCGTTGGCAGCGTTCACGCACATCGAGGCCTGGAAAGCCCGGATCCAGGCGCTGCCGGGGTGGAAACACCCGTATGAGCTGATGCCGCGCACGGCATCCTGACTCATTCGCGGCTAAAATCGCCTCCACAGCGGCCACGCCAAATCATGTGTGTGGCACACCCCGAGTGGGTGCGCCGCCCGCATACTCCGGCTTCAGGTGCCCTTGCTCATCCAGCAGATAAGCATCCATCACTTCCCGCACCACCGGCCCTGCGACCCGGCCTCCAGCCTCACCGTTCTCGATCATGACCGCCACCACCACACTGGGGTGCTCAGCCGGAGCAAAGCCGACAAACAGGGCGTTGTCGCGGTGGCGCTCCAGGGTCTTGTTGCGGTTGTAACGCTCACCCTGTTTGATCGCCACCACCTGCGCGGTACCACTCTTGCCGGCGATCCGATACTGCGCGCCTGCTGCTGCGGCGCGGGCAATGCCGCGCGGGTCGTGCATGACCATCTGCATGCCCTGGCTGACCTGGTCCCAGGCATGCTTGTCGTGCAGCACAATGTCGGGCATGGGGTTTGGGTCGATCGGCGTATCGCCGCCCACGGTCATGGCCAGGTGCGGGCGGTGCCACACGCCCTTGCTTGCCAGCAGGCTGGTGGCCTGGGCAAGTTGCAGGGGGGTGACCTGCATGTAACCCTGGCCAATGCCAAGGATCAGCGTCTCGCCCGGGAACCAGGCCTGGCGTCGTGTGGCGCGCTTCCACTCGGCCGAGGGCATCAGCCCGGAGGCTTCCTCGAACATGTCCAGCGACACCTTCTGGCCCAGGCCGAACTCGGCCATGTAGTCGTGCAGGCGGTCGATACCCAGCTTGTGCGCCAGGTCGTAGAAGTAGGTGTCGTTGGAGCGCATGATGGCGGTGTACATGTCCACCCAGCCGTCGCCGCTGCGGTTCCAGTTGCGGTACTTGTGGTCATAGTTGGGCAGTTCGTAGTAGCCCGGGTCGAACACCCGGCTGCCAGGGGTGATCACCCCGCTGTCGAGGCCAGCGATGGCCACTTCAGGCTTCACGGTCGAGCCAGGCGCATACAGGCCGCGCAGGACGCGGTTGAACAGTGGGCGGTCGATGGAGTCGCGCAGCGCGGCATACTGCTTGAAGCTGATGCCCTTGACGAACAGGTTGGGGTCGAAGCTGGGGTTGCTGACCATCGCCAGTACGTCACCATTGGCCGGGTCCAATACCACCACCGAGCCACGGCGGTCACCCAGCGCTTTTTCTGCGGCTATCTGCAAATGGGCGTCCAGGGTGAGGACTATATCCTGCCCTGGGGTCGGGTCCTTGTGGTTGAGCACGCGCATCACCCGACCCTGAGCGTTGGTCTCGACCTCTTCGTAGCCCACGTGGCCATGCAGCTGGCTTTCGTAAAAGCGCTCGATGCCGGTTTTGCCAATCGATTGGGTGCCGCGGTACTCCGTGCTGTCGAGCGTCTTGGCTTCTTTCTCGTTGATGCGTCCCACATAGCCCACTGAATGCGCGAAATGCCCGGCCAGTGGATACTCGCGGATGAACTGCGGCTCCACCTCCAGGCCCGGCAGGCGGAACTGGTTCACCGCTACCAGGGCGATCTGCTCCTCGCTCAAGCCCACCATAAGGGTCACGGGCTCGAACGGTTTGCGGCCACGGCGCAGGTCCTTGTCGAACTGCTTACGGTCGTCTTCGGTCAGGCCCAGCACCTGCGTCAGGGTGTCGAGCACCTTGGCCGAGTCGCCGCCTGATCGCTCGCGGGTCATGGTCAGGTCGAAGCTGGGCTTGTTGTCGGCCAGTACCACGCCGTTGCGGTCATAGATCAGCCCGCGTTCGGGGGCGATGGGCAGCACGTGCACGCGGTTGTTTTCCGACACGGCCGTTTGTTGGTCGTGCTGCAGCACTTGCAGCACATAGAGCCGGCCCACCAGAACAGCACACAGGCTGAACACCATGGCAGCGCAGGCCAGAAGCCGACGGTTGACCAGGTGCTTTTCCTTTTCGTGGTCCTTTAGCGGGATGGGTTGCGGCATCTGTGAATCGATCCTGAGGGGTGGCAATACGCGCGCGATCGGGTCGCGGATGCTACGCAACCCGCACCGCACCCTCAAGGCGAGTCCCGGCTGCTGGCTGGCTGGCATCGGCTGTGCGCCCCATGATCAGGGCGCTGAGGGGGAACATGAAGATTTGTTCATTGCGTAGTCATGGTGGTGAGTCAAGGGGTGGTTTTTGATGGTTTGTGGATCCATAATTCGATTGTGTTCGTTAATCGAACATCAAGTTTCTTTGGTTTTAAATTTATAACCTATTGAATTTATTTATAAAAAATATGATTTTTCCTAACGATGAGCTGAGGTTGGTCGCGCCTGATTGATAGGCAGTGCTTTCGTAACGTTGTCTGTGGATCCATTATCTGGTTGATTAGCGCCTGACAACGGCCGGAGCCCTCCTGCCGTATGCGATAACAATTACAAAAAGGGTCCAGTCATGAATGGCTATCCAGCGGCACTGAACCGTCAGGGTTCCTCCCGTTGCGCCTGCGCGTGCGCATCGTTCCTCTCGCCTTTGGCCAAGCCTGGCCGGCAGGTGACCCCATGAATACCGATCTCAAGCAACGTCTGGACAACGACCCGATGGGTCGCTTTCAGTGCCTGGCCATTGGTATTTGCATCATCCTCAACATGATCGATGGCTTCGACGTGCTGGTCATGGCCTTCACCGCCGCCTCGGTGTCTGCCGAGTGGGGCCTGAATGGGGCGCAGGTAGGGCTTCTGCTCAGTGCCGGCTTGTTCGGTATGGCGGCCGGGTCATTGTTCATCGCGCCGTGGGCTGACCGCTTTGGCCGACGCCCGCTGATCCTGCTGTGCCTGGCGCTGTCCGGTATCGGCATGCTGCTCTCGGCACTGAGCCAGAGCCCGCTGCAACTGGCGCTGCTGCGTGGCCTGACCGGGCTGGGCATCGGTGGCATCCTGGCCAGCAGCAATGTGATTGCCAGTGAATATGCCAGCAAACGCTGGCGCGGCTTGGCGGTGAGCCTGCAGTCCACTGGCTATGCGCTGGGCGCGACCCTGGGCGGTTTGCTGGCGGTATGGCTGCTGGGGCATTGGGGCTGGCGCTCGGTATTTCTGTTTGGCGGCATCGTCACCGTACTGGTAATCCCGCTGGTACTGCTGTGGTTGCCAGAGTCGCTGGACTTTCTGCTGGCACGCCGGCCGGCCAATGCGCTGGCCCGGGTCAACCGCCTGGCCGTGCGCCTCGGCCAGCCGGCATTGGCGCAACTGCCGGCTGTTGCCGCAAGGGCAGAGGATGCCAGCAGCGGTTTCAGGCAACTGCTGGCGCCGGCCATGCGCCGCACCACGCTGGTGATCTGGTTGCTGTTCTTCCTGGTCATGTTCGGCTTCTACTTCGTCATGAGCTGGACGCCGAAACTGTTGGTGGCCGCCGGCTTGTCGGCCCAGCAAGGCATCACCGGCGGGGTGCTGTTGAGCGTGGGCGGCATCGTTGGCGCGGCGCTGATCGGCGGCCTGGCTTCGCGCTGGCCACTGACGCGCGTGCTGGCGTTGTTCATGCTCATCACCGCCGCGCTGCTGGTGCTGTTCGTGGCCAATGGTGCCTCGGTCACTGCGGCGCTGGCGTTGGGCCTGCTGATCGGGCTGTTTTCCAACGGCTGCGTGGCTGGGCTGTATGCCTTGTCGCCGGTGGTCTATGACGCATCGGTACGCGCCACCGGCGTGGGTTGGGGGATCGGCATCGGCCGCATGGGCGCGATCCTGTCGCCGACCGTGGCTGGCGTGCTGCTCGATGGTGGCTGGCAACCCCTGCATCTGTACGGCGTGTTTGCCAGCGTGTTCGTGCTTGCCGCGGGTTGCCTGCTGCTGTTGCGCCCAACGGCCAAGCCTGCGTCCGCCTTGCCTGCTGATGCACTGAGCCACTGAGTGCAACCCGGCCTCGCCGGGTATCTGAATGCAACTTACTGCTCCGGGTCATGCTGGCCTGGGGCGGTCTGCTGCGCCTATTGAACGCGGAGAACAATAATAATGATGGACACAACTTGCACGCTGGCCCGTTCGGTCCTGGCAGTTTCGCTGGCGTTTGGCCTTGGTTTGCCGGCCTGGGCGCAAGAGGGGGGCTTCTTTGAAGATGCCAAGGGTGGGCTGACACTGCGCAACTACTACTTCAACCGCGATTTCCGCGACCCGGGGGCCGCCAAGGGCAAGGTTGAAGAATGGGCCCAGGGTTTCATCTTCAAGTTCAGCTCTGGCTACACCCCGGGGCTGATCGGTTTTGGCCTGGATGGTATCGCCCTGTTCGGCGTGAAGCTGGACAGCGGCGGCGGTACCAGCGGCTCAGAACTGTTGCCGGTGCACGATGACGGGCGAGCGGCCGACGACTACGGTCGGGCCGGGCTGGCAGCGAAGCTGCGTATGTCCGCGACTGAGCTGAAGGTGGGGGAGTTGTTGCCGGATATTCCGATGTTGCGTTACGACGATGGCCGCCTGCTGCCGCAGACCTTCCGTGGTGCCATGCTCGACTCGCGGGAAATCGAAGGCCTGAGCCTGCAGGCCGGCCAGTACCGCGAGGTGAGCCTGCGCCACTCTTCGGACATGCAGGACCTGTCTGCCTGGGCCGCGCCCGGGGTCACCTCGGACGGCTTCAACTACGCCGGCGCCGAGTACCGCTTCAACCAGCAGCGAACACTGATCGGCGCCTGGCACTCGCAGTTGGAGGACATCTACCAGCAAAGCTACTTCAACCTGCTGCACAGTCAGCGGGTAGGGGAGTGGACGTTGGGGGCCAACCTTGGCTACTTCATCGACCGGGATGACGGGCAGGCGCGCATCGGCGACATCCAGAGCCGCACCGGCTACGCCTTGTTGTCAGCTTCGCACAGTGGCCACACGCTGTACCTGGGGTTGCAGAAGGTCAGTGGCGACAGTCAGTGGATGTCGGTGTACGGCAGCAGTGGGCGAACCCTGGGCAACGACATGTTCAACGGCAACTTCAGCAATGCTGACGAGCGTTCGTGGCAAGTGCGTTACGACTACAACTTTGCCGCGCTCGGTGTGCCAGGGCTGCTGGCCATGGTGCGGTACGGGCATGGCGAGAACGCCACCACGGCGGCGGGCAGCAATGGCAAGGAGTGGGAGCGCGATACCGAGGTGAACTACACCTTCCAGAGCGGGTTTTTGAAGAACCTCAACATCCGGCTGAACAACGCGACCAACCGGCGCAGCTTCAACAGCGATTTCGACCAGACGCGACTGATCGTCAGCTACCCGCTGACCTTGTAGGAACGGGTTCAGCCGCGAACACCGGCGCAGCCGGTGCCATGTTCCGTGTTGCCTGCTTCGCGGGTAAACCCGCTCCTACATCTACGGCGCCTGTTTTGAGACAGGTTGGTTTCTTGGCGCGCGCTCTCCCCGTAGGAGCGGGTTCACCCGCGAACACCGGCGCAGCCGGTGCCATGCACCGCGTCGCCTGCTTCGCGGGTAAACCCGCTCCTACATTTACGGCGCATATCTTGAGACAGGTTGGTTTCTTGGCGCGCGCTCTGCCCGTAGGAGCGGGTTCACCCGCGAACACCGGCGCAGCCGGTGCCATGTTCCGCGTCGCCTGCTTCGCGGGTAAACCCGCTCCTACATCTACGTGAGCTGCGCCCCAGATGTTGGACGGTCGGTGCTAGGCTACCTCAGCTTGAGTTCTGTAAGCCACAGGACTCAGGCCGTTGAGTTTCATTTTAATGCGGTCATGGTTGTAATAGTGGATGTACTCATCCAGTCCCGCCTGTAGCTCTGCGACGCTTTTGAAGCGCTCACGGTAGAAGTATTCCGATTTCAGCGTGCCGAAAAAACTCTCCATCGCGGCGTTGTCCAGGCAGTTACCTTTGCGTGACATGCTTTGCTCAAGCCCTGCTTCCTTCACACGTGCACAGTAATCAGGGTATCGGTAGTGCCATCCTTGGTCCGAGTGCAGCAGTGGTTTGTTGCCCGCCGGAAGCAGTTGAATCGCGCGCTCCAGCATTTCGCCGACCAAGGTGAAGCGCGGTCTGGTGTCGGTGCGATACGTCACGATTTCGCCGTTGTACAGATCCATTACAGGCGAGAGGTACAGCTTTTCACCCGCCACTTTGAACTCAGTGACATCGGTAACCCACTTCTGGTTAGGCTGATCAGCCTGGAAATTACGCTTGAGAATATTAGGCGCGGCTTCTCCCATCAGGCCCCGATACGCCTTGTACTTCTTCGGACGGACCGTGCACTTGAGGTCTAGAGCAGCCATCAGCCGGCGCACCTTTTTACTGTTAACCAACTGCCCAGAACTGCGCAGCGCAGAGGTAACCCGCCGATAACCATAACGACCGCGATGTCGGTCGCAGATCTCCTGGATCGAGATTTTGAGAGAGGCACACTTATCCCCGGCCTCAAGCAGCCCTAGCTGGTAATAGTAAGTACTGCGTGGCAGGCCGGCAGCCTTGAGCAGATCGGCAAACGGGTAGTGTTCGCGCAAAGCCCTTACTAGCCGGGTTTTTTCCTGGCTTTCTTCAGCCTCGCCTTCTCCTCGTCGAGCTCCTCGAGCTTTTTTAGGTAGGCGTTCTCCGCTTCAAGCTGGCGAAGTCTCTTGAGCAGCTCCGCATGGGTAAGCTCCTCGATAGGTTTGGGAGCGGTCTCTTCGGGCTTGCGCGGGGCTTTAGGCATAGGGTTAACCAATATCTTTTTGCTTGAGGACAGGGCTTGGAAGCCGCCACTGTAATACTGTTCCTCCCAGTGCCGCACCTGAGATGAGTTACCCAGGTTGAACAACGCTGCGGTGGCCCGGAGCGACAGCTTCTCGCGCCACATACGGTAGAGCACAGAAAGCTTGAACTCGCTGCTGTAATGACCGCCAGGCTTCTCGAAGCTGGCCTCACCATGTAACTGATAGGACATGACCCAACGGCGCAGCAAAGTCGGATCGATTTGAAACAGCGCCGCGATGTGGCGAAAGCCTCGGCCACGCTTGAGGAAAGCCTGGATGGCTGACTGCTTGAATTGTGTTGAGTACTTGCTCATGAAAACCCCCAGATGATGGACAGATGTCCAACATCTGGGGCGCAGCTCAACGGCGCATGTCTTGCGCCAGGTTGGTTTCTTGGCGCGCGCTCTGCCCGTAGGAGCGGGTTCACCCGCGAACACCGGCAACGCCGGTGCCATGTTCCGCGTTGCCTGCTTCGCGGGTAAACCCGCTCCTACAACAGGCCTGCTGCAACCCCTCGGCTTGCGCTAAGATGCCCGCTCATGTCTTTGGAAGTCGCCTGGATGAGCAAACCCGGTCAGATGGTGCTGGTTGCGTTGCGCAAGATGATCGCTTCGGGCGAGCTGGCAGCCGGCGAGCGCTTGATGGAAGTCCCAACCGCTGAACTGTTCGGCGTTTCACGCATGCCGGTGCGCATGGCATTTCGCACCCTCGAACAGGAAGGCCTGCTGGTGCGCTTTGGTGGCCGGGGGTTTCAGGTGCGTTCGGTCAGCGCCGATGACATCGCGGGTGCGGTCGAGGTGCGCGGTGTGCTGGAGGGGTTGGCGGCGCGTCAGGCTGCAGAACGTGGCTTGTCGGTGCAAGCACGCGCTGCGCTGCAACAGTGCCTGGTCGACGGCGATCAGCTGTTCGACAAGGGCTTTGTGAGCGAAGACGACTTGCAGGTCTATCACGACCTGAACATGCGCTTTCATCAGGTGATCATCGACGCCAGCCACAACCCGGCCATTGCCGTTGCCCTGGCGCGCAACGACCACCTGCCATTCGCCTCGGTTACCGCACTGGCGGTGGACCGCCATGATCTGGCTCGCGAGTACCGGCGCTTCAACTTCGCCCACATGCAGCACCACGCCGTGTTCGACGCCCTGGTCAACCGCCAGGGTGCCCGCGCCGAAGCGATCATGCGCGAGCACGCCAATGCCACCTTGCGCTATGCCGAAACCTTTGGTGGGGCAGCGGCGGACGCGGGCATGAAAGTCATCCTGCCCTCGTCGTAAGCCGGGTCAGATGTCCAGCACCAGCAGTGGCGTCTTCGAGCGCGAGCAGCAGGGCGTGAACTGATCGTTCAGGGCCTGTTCCTCTTCAGTGAGAAACAGATCGCGATGGTCCGGTGTGCCCTGCAGCACGCGTGTCAGGCAGGTGCCGCAAATACCCTGCTCGCACGACATGGCGATCTCGATACCGTTCTCTTCCAGCACCTGCACCACGGTCCGGTCGGCTGGCACCTCGAACACCTGGCCCGTGCTGCCCACCTGCACCGAGAAACTGCCATCGTTGCTGGCATCCACCGGTGCTGCGGCGAAGTACTCGCGGTGCAGGTTGGCCTCCTCCCAGCCCAAGCCCTTCGCGCTGTCCAGCACATGCTGCATGAACCCGCCCGGCCCGCACACATACAGGTGCACATCAGCTTGCGGGTTGCCCAGCACCTGGGCGATGTCCAGCGCCGTTTCCGGCTGCTCGTCAAAATGCACGAACAGCCGATCAGCGAACGGCGCGCTGCGGATCCGCTCGACAAACGCCGCCCGCTCGCTGGAGCGGGCACAGTAGTGCAGCTCGAAGGCCTGGCCGCAGTGGGACAGCTGCTCGGCCATGCACAGGATTGGGGTAATGCCGATGCCGCCGGCAAACAGCACACTGCGCTGCGCCCCCTCGGCCAGCGGGAACAGGTTGCGCGGCGCACTGATACGCAGCCGGGCACCGGCCTGCACCTGCTCGTGCAGGCTACGTGAGCCGCCCCGCGAAGCCGGGTCGTTGAGCACGCCTATCAGATAGCGATGGCGTTCTTCGGGGTGGTTGCACAGCGAATACTGGCGCACCAGCCCGTCGGGCAGGTGCACGTCGATATGGGCGCCGGCGCTGAACGCCGGCAGCAGGCTGCCATCTGCCGCTGCCAGCTCGAAGCTGCAGATTCCCTGCGCTTCATCGTTACGGGATACCACTACGGCATCGATCATGTCGGCTGTTCCTCAGGCAGGGGTGGCGCTGGTGGCGATCAGTTGCGGCTGCGGCGCACGCTCTTTGGCGATGATCCGCTCCAGCACTTTGCGTGACTGCACGCCGCCGGCATCGATGTTCAGCTTCAGCAAGTTGCGCTCGGGGTGGGCCAGCAGGTTTTGCTGCTGGCGTTCGAGCATTTCCAGGTCTTCGCTGAAAATCTTGCCCTGGCCCTCACGAATGTTGTCGGTCAGGGTCTGGTCGTGCGCAGCGAAATTGCGTGCCATGCCCCAGAAGTACCAGATCGAGGTATCGCTTTCCGGGGTGATGAAGTCGACCACGATGCTCGATGCCTTGTGCTGTGCCTCGGCGTGGTAGCCGCCCTTGCCGGCATGCGCTACACCCACTTCGATCAGCACATGGCTAGGTGGGGTGAAACGGCAGATCTGCCAGCGGTCCACCGGTACATCGTCGGCCAGGCCGTTGCCACGCAAGGCCATGCGCCAGAACGGCGGCGCCATGATGTTTTCCATGTGCCGGGCGGTGACCACTTCGTCGCCGGTGACGGTGGTCACCGGCGGTGCCTCGTCGATCTCCTTCTGGCCGATGCTGGACGCGTGCACATAGGTTTCATGGGTGAGGTCCATGAGGTTGTCGATCATCAGGCGGTAGTCGCAACCGATGTGGAACAGCCCGCCGCCGTAGGCCCACTCATCATTCACCGCCCATTCCAGATGCGGAATCAGCGCCGGGTCGGCCTGCGCCTGGTCGCCGGGCCAGACCCAGATGAAGCCATAGCGCTCGACGGCCGCAAAGGTCTTGTTGCAGGGGAAGCCACGCACCCGTTGGCCCGGCATCGACACGGTCTTGCCGTCGCAACCCATCACCAGGCCGTGGTAGCCGCACACCAGGTTGCCGTCCTCGACATAGCCCAACGACAACGGTGCGCCGCGGTGCGGGCAGAAGTCCTCGACGGCGGCTACTTGGTTCTCTCGGGCGCGGTAGAACACGATTTTTTCCCCGCAGATCTGCCGGCCCAGGGGTTTGGTGGCGATTTCGTCGGGTGTGCAGGCGACGTACCAGGTGTTTTTAGGGTACATGGGAGGCTCTCCGGGGTTTTGTTTTTATTTAATGGATCCATTAAGGCTGTGACTGGCGTGCGAGGTCAATGAATTTTACTTGAGAGATGCGTATTCTGTGCGATTATCGGTTTTTAGTGGATCCATTGATGGGGCGCCCCTGCGATTCGAGCGGGCGGCTGCAGCAGCACGTCGTCTGAACAGGAAGGCACCGGCGAGATCGATCAATGCGGCCGGTGCAGGAGCAGGCTTGGCCGAACCTGCTATGCCTAAAGGGACACCCCACCCATCAAGGCCACTCGATGCTAGCCATCGAACAACTCTACAAATCATTCCCCACCCCCCAAGGCCCGCTTCCCATATTGCAGGGGGTGGACGTGCGCCTGGCGCGGGGCAGCAGCCTGGCGCTGATGGGCGAGTCGGGCAGCGGCAAGAGCACTTTGCTGCACCTGGTGGCTGGCCTGGACAGAGCGGACAGCGGCCGTATTCTGATCGACGATGTTCCGCTCGATGGCCGTTCGGAAGCGTCGCTGGCGCAGTGGCGGCGGGAGGGGATCGGCCTGGTGTTTCAGCAGTACAACCTGATCAGCAGCCTGGACGTGGGTCTGAACCTTACGTTCCAGGCCCGTCTCGCCGGGCGGCATGACCCGCATTGGGCGGCTTACCTGGCGCAGCGCCTGGGCCTGGTGGACCTGCTTGAGCGTTACCCGGAACAACTGTCTGGCGGCCAGCAGCAGCGGGTCGCCATCGGCCGTGCGCTTGCCGGGCGCCCGGCCTGGCTGTTGGCTGACGAACCGACCGGCAGCCTTGACGAGGCCAGCAGTGACGAGGTGCTGAGTTTGTTGTTGCAGTTGGTCGCCGAAGCCGGCAGCGGGGTACTGATGGTGACCCACAGCCCGCGGCTGGCGGCGCGTTTGCAGCGCCGTTGCTACCTGCAGGCCGGCCGTGTGCGGCCCGAGCAGGGCTGATGAAGCTTTTGTCGCTGGCCCTGTTGGCGCTGCTCAGCCACTGGCGGCGCCATCGTGTGCAGTGCTTCAGCATCTTCACTGGCCTGTGGCTGGCCACGGCGCTGTGGACCGGTGTGCAGGCATTGAACAGCCAGGCACGCAGCGACTATGCCCGGGCCAGCGCGGTATTGACCGGGCCGTTGCAGGCGCAACTGATCGCGCGCAATGGCGAGCGCTTCGATCAGGCGTTGTACGTGCAACTGCGCAGGCAGGGCTGGGCTGTTTCGCCGGTGCTGGAAGGGCGCTTGCGCTTGCCGGGCGAGCCCGCACGCAGTGTGCGACTGATCGGCATCGAGCCGTTGAGCCTGCCGCCTGCCGGCAGCATTGCCGGTGTGCAGGTGCAGGCATTCGACCTGCAAGCGTTCATCGGCACGCCCGGGCAAGCCTGGGTTGGGCCAGACACCTTGCGTCAACTGAACACAAGCCCCGGGCAGCCGACCCGCGACAGTGAAGGGCAGTTGCTGCCGCCTATGGTTTTGCAGCCTGCGTTGGCACCCGGGGTCATCGTGGTGGACATCGGCCACGCGCAGGCGTTGCTGAACGCACCGGGGCAGTTGTCTCGTCTGCTGCTGGCTGATACGCCCGGGCCGTTGCCTGCGGATATCGCCCGCTACCTTGAACTGCAGCCGCGGCAGGACGATGGCGGCTTGCAGCGCCTCACCGACAGTTTCCACCTCAACCTGACCGCCCTCGGCCTGCTGGCGTTCGTTGTCGGCTTGTTCATCGCCCACGCCGCGATCGGTCTGGCGCTGGAGCAGCGCCGTGGGCTGATCCGCAACCTGCGCGCGTGCGGCGTCAGCCTGAAGACCCTGCTGGGTGCCCTGGTGCTGGAGCTGGGCCTGTTCGCGGCACTGGGTGGGCTGGCCGGGGTGGCCAGTGGTTACGCATTGGCCGCGTGGCTGCTGCCCGACGTGGCCGCCAGCCTGCGTGGTCTGTATGGCGCCCAGGTCGCCGGCACGTTGAGCCTGCCGGCGGGGTGGTGGCTGCTGGGTGTGCTGGTGAGTGTACTCGGGGCATTGCTGGCCGGCCTGCAAAGTGTAATGCGCGCTGCCCGATTGCCTTTGCTGGCGCTGGCGCAACCCCAGGCCTGGCGACTGGCGCAGGGGCCGTGGTTGCAACGGCAGGCTTTGCTAGCGGGCCTGCTGCTGTTGCTGGCCTTGGGCTGTGGTGTATTCGGGGCTGGCCTGCTTAGCGCGTTCGGCATGCTGGCAGGGTTGCTGCTGGCGGCGGCGCTGCTGTTGCCGGCCTTGCTCGATCGGGTACTGGCGTGGCTGGCGCGTCGTTGCCACCGGCCATTGGCGCAATGGTTCGTGGCTGACAGCCGCCAGCAGCTGCCAGCCTTGAGCCTGGCGTTGGTCGCCCTTTTGCTGGCGCTGGCTGCCAGTGTTGGTGTGGGCAGCATGACCGAGGGTTTTCGCAAGACGTTTGTCGGTTGGCTTGACCTGCGCCTCTCCGCCGACCTGTATGTCACCCCGCGGGACACGGCCCAAGGCTTGCAGATAGTCGAGTGGCTCAAGCAGCAGCCCGGGGCCAGCGTGGTCCTGCCCGGCTGGCGTGCAGACATGCAGCTGCAAGGTTGGCCGGTGCAAGTGCAGGGCATTGTCGATCACCCCGCCTATCGAACGCGCTGGCCATTGCTGGAACAGCATTCGCGCGCCTGGCAGCAACTGGCCAGCGGACAAGGCGTGATGCTCAGTGAGCAGTTGGCCAGGCGATTGAACCTGCAACTGGGCGACAGCCTGAAGCTGCCCGCAGGCACGTCAGCCATGCCCGTGGTGGGGATCTATGCCGATTACGGCAACCCCAAGGGGCATGTACTGGTCAATGCCGACTGGTTGCGCGCCCACTGGCCACAGGCAACCCTGGCCGGCTTGAGTGTCGACCTGAGCGCTGAAGGGGTGGCATCGCTCAAGGCCGCGCTGCAACGGCACTTTGCCCTGGATGACAGCCGGGTGGTCGAGCAGGCGCGCCTGAAACGCTGGTCGACCGACGTGTTCAACCGCACCTTTGCCGCCACCGCAGCCCTCAACAGCCTTACCCTTGGCGTGGCCGGTGTGGCGTTGTTCATCAACCTGCTGACCCTGGGCCAGGCCCGGCTGGGCCAGTTGGCACCGCTGTGGGCGCTGGGGGTGCGGCGCATGCAACTGGTCTGGCTGAGCCTGGGGCAGACACTCATGCTAAGCAGCTTCACCGTGTTGCTGGCAATCCCGCTTGGGCTGTTGCTGGCCTGGTGCCTGGTCGCAGTGGTGAACGTGCAGGCCTTCGGCTGGCGCTTACCGCTGTATGTGTTCCCCATGCAACTGCTGCAGTTGACCGTGCTGGGCATGTTCACCAGCCTGCTGGCCTGCGCCTGGCCGCTGTGGCAACTGGCGCGCCGCCAGCCGCGCGAACTGTTGAGGCCGTTGGCCGATGAAGCTTAATGCGTGGCTGTTGCTGACCGGGTTGTTGTTGTGCGGCTGTGATCAGCCAGCACCGCAAAGCTATGCCGGGCTCGGGCAGCAGGCTGGCGAGTTTAGCCAGGTGACCCGCGATCATCGTCTGGTCTTCCCGCATGACCACGGTCCCCACGACGGCTTTCGTATCGAGTGGTGGTATGTCACCGCCAACCTCAAGGACGCCCAGGGCCGAGATTGGGGCGCCCAGTGGACACTGTTCCGCTCGGCCTTGCGCCCCGGCCCGGAGACCAGCGGCTGGAACAGCCCGAACCTGTGGATGGGGCATGCAGCACTGACCGGGCCGGGTGGCCATCAGGCTGCTGAAACCCTGGCGCGGGGAGGGATCGGCCAGGCCGGCGTGCAGGCCCAGCCGTTTCGTGCATGGATCAATGACTGGGTGTTACAGGGCCAGGGCGGCATTGAACACCTGCAGATGGTCGCAAGTGGCGACGGATTTCGCTATGACTTGCAGTTGCACAGCGATCTTCCCTTGGTGCTGCATGGTGAGCAGGGCTACAGCGAAAAATCAGGCAAGGGCCAGGCTTCGTACTATTACAGTCAGCCGTTCTACCACGTCCAGGGGCAGGTCCAGCGTGGCAGCCTGTGCATCGCGGTTACCGGGCAGGCCTGGCTGGACCGGGAATGGAGCAGTCAGCCGCTGGCGCCCGGGCAGACCGGCTGGGACTGGTTTTCCCTGCACCTGGACAGTGGCGCCAAGCTGATGCTGTTCCAGGTACGGGAGGCCCACGGGGAACCGTATCGCGCCGGGACCTGGGTAGGGCCACAAGGGGACGTGATGGCACTGGACGCCGCACAGATCAAGCTGCAGGCGCTGGCCTGGTCCGCGCAGAAAAACGGCAAGCAGGTGCCGACGCGCTGGCGGGTGCAAGTGCCGGAGCATGGGGTGGATGTGCAGGTCGATGCCGTTGAGCCGCAGGCGTGGATGCAGACACGGTTCCCGTATTGGGAAGGGCCGGTACGCTTGAACGGGAGTGCGGGCGGGCGCGGGTATCTGGAGATGACCGGTTACTAGGCGCTGTGTGTAAAGTCTTGAGACGAAGAGCTGGTTAGCCGGCGAGTTAGCATGCAAGCCTCAGCCAGCCATACCCATATCACACGATGCGCTGAGCCCACTTTCCGGCATAGGCACTGTCGACAAACAGGGTATTCACTGACGGGTACCTGCTCATCAATGAAGCTCAGGAAGAATTGGCTGTTTTAATTGGGGGGGTATCATTTTCTGGACTTGCCTTTGGTGGGTTTAGATTAATTGATATTTGTACGGCGGTGGTCCGCGCGGTCTGTTGGTTAAATTCGTTGATATGGATCAATGCATTGCTGGTGCATTGAGTGCATCTGTTTGGCGCTACTCGATTGGGGGGGGCAAGCAGAATCCTGGTCGAAGGTTTTCCTGTCGCTTGTAGGAAGTTTCCTAGTTTTGTGCGGGGGGTGGCGAAATGTGAAGAATTGGTGCATGTTTGATCTGGAAACATTTCAAGTGTTGCCTTGGGGGAGCGGTAGTTGCTGGCAATGAATTGAATTCCATTGCAGTTGCCAATGGGCCTGAAATGGATCGTTGTCAGTGATGTCACTTTCGTCGAGGCCGTTTCCAGTGGCTTCAGGAGGAGTTATGGCTTCAGGCAGTTTTCAAAGTGAGGTGCCGAGGGCGCGCGTCAATATTAAACTTGATCTTCATACGGGTGGGGCCCAGCGTAAGGTTGAGCTGCCGCTTAAGCTCATGCTGATGGGGGATTACAGTAACGGAAAAGAGCAGCGTCCGCTGTCCGAACGGAGCAAGGTTAATGTCAATAAAAATAATTTTGACAGTGTGCTCTTGGAGTTTTCACCGAGCCTCAAACTGGTCGTTGAAGATACGCTGGCCAGCGAAGGTGGAGAAACGCCTGTTGAACTGAGTTTTCAGCGGATGAAGGACTTCGAGCCCGAACAGGTCGCTCGACAGATACCCCAATTACGTGCGCTGCTGGCGATGCGCAACCTGCTGCGTGAGTTGAAAGCCAATCTCTTGGATAACGCCACGTTCCGTGCCGAGTTGGAACGCATACTGAAAGATGAAGCGCTGAGTAATGAACTGCGTAAGGAACTGGCTGCCCTTGCCCCTCAAGGCGGATGCTAGAAAACCATCATCTCTACAGACGGGAAGCTAACAAATGTCCGAAGAGCAATCCTCTGCGCAATCGCGTGGCGCCACTGTGCGGGTGGAAGACAGCCAGAATGTCTATCACACATTGTTTGAAAAAATAAATCTCGAACCCCTTGAGCAGATGGGCGGTATCGACGCCTACCAGAGTGTGGATGTTCTGTCTGAGGCAACACCCAATCAGCGTGTTACTGCGTCTGTAAGTGTTTTTCTTGAGCGGCTCAAGCAAGTCTCCCCGAAAGTGGAGCGTCTGGACAGGGCCCTGCTGGACGAACACATTGCCTCGATTGATGCCCAGATCAGCAGTCAGCTGGACGAAGTGATGCATCATCCTGACTTTCAGCGTGTAGAGTCGATCTGGCGTGGGGCGAAGTCGTTGATCGATCAGACGGACTTCCGCCAGAACGTCCGCATCGAGTTGTTGGATATCAGTAAAGAGCATCTGGCCCAGGACTTCGAAGATGCGCCCGAAATCGCTCAAAGCGGCATGTACCTGCATACGTATACTCAGGAATACGATACGCCGGGTGGTGAGCCTATTGCGGCGGCGGTCTCAAACTACGAGTTTGGCCGTGGGGCGCAAGACATTGCACTGTTGCGGAATATCTCGAAAGTTGCGGCCTCCGCTCATATGCCATTCTTGTGCTCGATGGGCCCTGCGTTCTTTGGCAAGCAAACAATGGAGGAGGTCGCCGCGATCAAGGATATCGGCAACTACATGGACCGTGCTGAGTACATCAAATGGCACGCTTTCGCTGAAAGCGATGATGCCCGCTATGTCGGCGCCACATTGCCCTGTACGTTGGGGCGACTGCCTTACGGGCCTGATACGAGTCCGGTTCGGCTGTTTAACTATGAAGAGCGCGTCAAGGGGCCGGACCATAGCAAGTACCTCTGGGTAAGCTCGACGTTCGCGTTTGCAGCCAATATGGTCAAAAGTTTTATCGCCAATGGTTGGTGCGTACAAATTCGAGGGCCGCAATCAGGGGGTGCTGTAACGAATCTGCCGATCCATCTCTATGACATGGGGACGGGCAGTCAGGTCAAGATTCCTTCGGAAGTGATGATTCCGGAAACCCGCGAGTTTGAGTTTGCCAATCTTGGTTTGATTCCGTTGTCGTACTACAAGAATCGCGATTATGCGTGCTTTTTCTCAGCGAACTCAGCGCATAAGCCGGCGATTTATGACACACCTGAGGCCACGGCCAACAGCCGCATCAACGCTCGGCTGCCTTATGTCTTTCTGCTTTCGCGTATCGCTCACTATTTGAAACTCATCCAGCGGGAGAACATTGGCACGACCAAGGATCGCCGCCTGTTGGAGCTGGAACTGAACAGGTGGATTAGCGGCTTGGTTACCGAAATGACGGACCCCGGCGATGACTTGCAGGCGTCTCATCCGCTGAGGGAGGCAAAGGTGGTTGTCGAAGATATTGATGACAACCCAGGCTTCTTCAGAGTCAAGCTGTTTGCGGTGCCGCATTTCCAGGTTGAGGGTATGGACATCAACCTGTCGTTGGTTTCGCAGATGCCCAAAGCTAAATCCTGACGGCGAACCCGGGAGTTACTAATCGTGAAGATCGATCGGCCTATGTGGGCGTCCGGTGTGGTGTTGTCTGCGCAGCAGTTTCAGCAGCAGGCCCGCTTTGAATCGTGGACCAACCAGGCAGTTGCTTCCTTGGCATGGGTTCATCCGTGGGGTATTCGCGCAGTCGCATTTGATGCGGACGCACTGCAGCTAGGCAAACTCCTGGCCACTCGGCTGCAGGTGTGCATGCCCGATGGAACGCTGATTGACACGGATCGATTGGATCGGCTTCCCAGTGCCCTGGAACTGTCCCGGGCGCTGCCTGACGACAGTCAAGCGGCAACGGTGGTGCTCGCTTTGCCGCTGGAACAGGCCAATGGCAACAACTGTCTGTTCGAGGGTGCCCGAGTTGAGCGCCCGGTCAGATACCGCCAAGTGTGGCGGGATGTACAGGATCACTATACCGATGAGGTGCAGTCAATCAGCGTACTCGAACATGCACTGAGCTTGCGCCTGAATGAAGATGACAACGCAGACTACCTCACCTGCCCAGTGGCACGCCTTGTCCGGGATGGGCGGGGGCGTTGGGAAATTGATCAGGATTACATCCCCCCGTTGCTGAGGTTTGATGCGCACGCTGGATTGTTACTTCAGCTGGATAACTTGCTGACCCAGCTGTCCTCCAAACGTGAGCGGCTGATGGGGATGCGTCGCGAGAGCAACCAGCGCATGGCAGATTTTGCTGTCGCTGATGTGACATTGTTCTGGTTGCTCAACGCGTTGAATACCTATCAGCCGGTGCTGGCAGACCTTAAAGCACACCCTGCTCGGCATCCGGAGTTGGTGTACCAGCAGTTGGTGAAATGCGCGGGGGCGCTGTTGACGTTTTCGTTGGACCAGAGTGTCGAGGACATTCCTGCCTATCAGCATACGCACCTTGAGTCTGTTTTCCCGCCGTTGATGCGTACGCTCTCCACATTGCTGGAAGCGAGCCTGCCGTCACGTGTGCTGGCTTTGGTACTCGAAGCGCGCAGTGCCAACCGATGGCAGGTGGCCCTGAACGATCCTCGTTTGCTTGAGCCAGACGGGGCTGACTTTTACCTGTCGGTGCGCTGCCGGCTGCCAGCCGTGCAAGTGCAAAGCCAGTTCCCACGGCTGTGCAAGATCGGCTCGCCTGATGATGTGGACTATCTCGTCAATGCAGCACTCGATGGCGTGCCCTTGAAACCCCTCAGCCATGTGCCTGCGGCGATACCGCTGCGTTTGGAAAACCAGTACTTCGCACTGGATCTCGGGCATGAGAAAGGGCGTGCCATGTTGGAGGACGGCGTATGCGCGCTCTATGTGCCGAGCGTGTTCCAGGACGCCACACTTGAGCTGTTCGCGGTGCTGCGCTCATGAGTCTCGCTCAGCAGAAACCCGGCACAGCCAAGGTGGATATCGACGCCTTGTTACAGGATACCTACTTGCTGGTGGTCGAGTTGCGACATGGCACAGGTGTGCACAGTAGCCCGGAACTTTGGCCGCGTTGCGTGGCGGATGTCGAGCATGTTCGGGCCTCTCTTCAGGAGGAGGGCCTGGATCGCCATAGCATCGAGCTTATCAGCCATGCGCAATGTGCCTTGCTGGATGAGACAGTGCTCGCTTGCGCCGAAGGTAAGGCCCATGAGGACTGGGCAATGGAGACCTTGCAGGCCAAGTTTTTCAGCAGTCATCAGGCGGGGGAATCGCTTTATGAAGACATGCGCACCGTGCTTCGGGAGGCCTCTGCACACCCTTATGTCTTCACGGTCTTTCAGCGGGCGCTGATGCTCGGTTTTCGGGGGCGCTACCGCGAAGTGAATCATCCAGAGCGGCAGCAATTGTTCGCTGCAATCGATGCGCATGTACCGCCCCTTGACACAAGTCAGTCCCTGGTCACCCAGATAGGGCCTACTTCACACCTCCCGATGTGGGGTTGGCTGCAGTCTCCTCTGGTCCACGTGGTGGCCGCATCTGGCCTGCTGATAGGCCTCTGGTGGGGGCTTGACCATACGCTGGGTGAGGCAGTGGCCTCGCTCCTGCCGGTGCAGGGGTGAGCGAGATGCAGCTGAGACAGGAGCAGGGGCTCTGGCTATGGGCCGGAACGTTGTCCTTGCTGCTCATTGCCACGCTTCCGCTTGCTGTTGAGTGGCAGCTCACGATCGCCGTGGTCGTCACGGGCGGAGTGTGGGCAGCATGGCGCCGAAGCAGGCGGATTGCCGGCGGCGAGGGACATGAACTGCAGTGGAGCAAGGGCACTAGCCTACCTGCAGGATCCTACCGCCATCCGGTTGTCTTGGTGGTAGGCGATTGTCTGGCTGAGCTGTTTGGTCCGTTACCCGCTGAGCAATGGGCATTGCGGGTAACGGGGGAGGGTTGCTATGTCCGGGTGCCCGACGCGCAGAAGCTACCCACGACGATTGCCAGCCTGTTGCTGCAAAGGCCCGAATGGAATGAACAGCTGAGTGTCATGTGGGTCGTGGATCCCTCCGTCCATACAGATGTTGCAGTGTTGGCGAATGAACTGCGCAATGTGCACCGTCAGATTGTGAGGTTGCGCGAACGTGGTAGCCCACTGTCGCTGCTGGTGGTGGGGTTTTTCCAGAGCACTTCGCAGACCTCGGCCTGGTTTACCTGGGCAAGCGCCAAATCGAGCGTGCAAGTGCATGAATCAGGTATGTGCATGAGCCTGGCCGAATGGCAGGGTTGGAGCGCGGATCCTGATCTCCGGGCTGCTCGACTGCGAGACACTGTGCAATTGAGCGCTGCTGCTGGCTGGTTGAAAGCTCTCTGTATGTCGGAAATGCGCGTGCGGACTTCTCGCCAGGAGATCGCGGCCACCGCCTTTGCCCTTGCATGGACACCCAATTCCAGCGAGCGCCCTGACAACAACCTATGGCACCGCTGGCTGCAGGAGCGGACTGGGCTGAGCTTTGACCAAGGTACGTCTGATGATGCCTATGCTTCATTGCCGTTCCCTGACGCTCTGCTTCATTTGCTGCCTCGCAGTGCTCAACGTAATAGGCAACACAGAGCGGTGCTGGTGGGGGGCTGGCTGTTTGTGTTGGCAACCTCCATCGCGTTGGTAAGCTCTGCATGGCAGAACACATTGCTGGTACGCCAGGTCACCGAAGACTTACGGCGCTATGCCACTGCTTCGGTGAGTGCTGAGCCTGACAAGGGTCTCCAACGGGAGGGCGCGCTGGCAGTGCTTCGTCAGGATGCCGAGCGCTTGGACCACTATTACCGCCAGGGTGAGCCGTGGTCGCTGGGCCTCGGCTTGTACCAGGGCGAAAAACTGCGCCCGTCATTGCTGGCGGCCATCAACGGCCACCGTATCCCGACGATGCCTCAGTCTTCGCCTGCCAGCCCTCAAATGGTTCGCTTGGACAGCCTCTCGCTTTTCAGCAGTGGCAGTGCGCAGCTGAAGGCGGATTCAACCAAGGTCCTGGTCACTGCATTGGCGGGCATCAAGGCCCAGCCAGGTTGGCTGATTGTGATCACGGGGCACACGGACGCTACCGGCAGCGACGAACAAAACCTGCGTTTGTCGCGAGCACGTGCGGCCGCGGTACACGACTGGATTCAACACATGGGCGACATCCCCAGCAACTGCTTCGCGGTGCAAGGCCTGGGAGCCAGCCAGCCAGTTGCAAGCAACGACACGGAACAAGGACGGTCGGCCAATCGCCGAGTTGAGATTCGCCTGGTGCCGGAGGCGGGGGCTTGCCTGTCCTCGACTGCGGCTTCTGGCCTGCAACCCCAGTCGCATTCCGCGACCTCCAACACTTGAAAGAGGATTTTCTAAATGGCTATTCCTGTTTACCTGTGGCTGAAAGACGATGGCGGTGCCGATATCAAAGGCTCGGTGGATGTTCAAGATCGAGGTGGGAGTATCGAGGTCGTCGCTCAGGATCATAACTTGTACATTCCGACTGATAACAACACTGGCAGATTGACCGGTACGCGCATCCATACCCCATTCCTTTTCACCAAAGAGATTGATGCGTCTTCCCCGTATCTCTATAAGGCCGTCACAACCGGTCAAACGCTCAAGTCGGCGGAGTTCAAGTGGTACAAGATTAATGATGCCGGCCAGGAAGTTGAGTATTTCAATACCAAGCTGGAGAACGTGAAGGTCGTTCAGGTTGCACCAAAAATGCACGACATCAAAGATCCTGAGAAAGAAAAGCACAACCATTTGGAATCGGTCGAATTGCGTTACGAAAAAATCACCTGGACATTCAAGGATGGAAACATCATCCATTCGGATTCCTGGAATGAACGTACTACCGCCTGATGGAACTTGGCCGTCGGTCTGTAATTGCTGACGGTCCCCAGTGTATTGGGTTGAGCGTCCGCGTGCGGGCGCTCAGCCAAGTACACCACGGTTTCAGATACGTCCACTGATGACGTTACGTTGACCATTGACGACAAGGATGCCCTGTATGGCACATGATCCTACCCGCTTGCTCCGCCGTCTCAACGCTTATTGCACCCAGGCACTGACGGCGGCAGCGTCGTTGTGTCAGGCACGTGGGCACAGTCATATCAGCATTGAACACTGGTTGTTGAAGTTGTTTGAGCAAGGAGAAGGTGATCTTGTGGTCATCGCCCGCCGTTATGGGTTGGATGTGGATGCCCTGTGGCAAGGACTGCTTGAGTACTTCAATACCTTGCCGCGCAGCGTGCTCAGCAAGCCCCAACTAAGTCTCGAAGTGCAGCAACTGATCAGCAGCGCCTGGCTACTGGCATCGATGGATCGCGACTGTGAGCAATTGCGCTCCGTGCATGTGTTGGCGGCCCTGATTGAGACACCGGACTTACTCAAGTGCTCAGCCGCTTGGCCTCTATTGGGTATAGGTTCAACACAACTGCAACAGGTGGTAGCCCTGCTTGAATCGGATTCGGAAGAAAGGCAGTTGGTGCAGACTGTGTCGTTCAACCCCGCGACGGGACGGACGGCCAAGCCTACAAGCGCTGCGGATAGCGATGTGGCGCAGCCAGCGATCCTCGATCAGTTCAGCCATGATGTAACCGCCAAGGCCGCAGCGGGGCAGATCGATCCAGTCTTCGGACGTGACGATGAAATTCGTCAGGTGATTGACGTACTGAGCCGTCGCCGCAAGAACAACCCCATCCTGGTAGGAGATCCCGGTGTCGGGAAAACCGCCCTGGTCGAAGGACTTGCTTTGCGCATTGCCAGCGGCGAAGTCCCGGATAGCCTGAAACCGGTGAGTATCCGTACGCTGGACTTGGGGCTGCTTCAGGCTGGAGCCGGGGTCAAAGGTGAGTTCGAGCAGCGGCTCAAGAACGTGATCGATGCCGTCCAGCAATCGGAAACACCCATCCTGTTATTTATCGATGAAGCGCACACCCTGATCGGTGCTGGCAACCAGCCGGGGGGCGCTGATGCCGCAAACCTGCTGAAACCTGCCTTGGCGCGTGGCGAGTTGCGAACCATCGCTGCCACGACCTGGAGCGAATATAAGCAGTACTTCGAGCGCGATGCTGCGCTGGAGCGGCGCTTTCAGATGATCAAGGTGGATGAGCCGGATGATGCCAATGCTTGCTTGATGCTGCGCGGGCTCAAAGCGCGTTACGCCACCTATCACGGCGTGCACGTTCAAGACGCTGCAGTGCAGGCGGCGGTTAGTTTGTCCCGGCGTTTTCTGACGGGGCGCCGCCTGCCGGACAAAGCGGTTGACCTGATAGACACCGCGTGCGCACGCGTTCGTATGAGCCTCGATTGCGAGCCGCAGGCGCTGGTCCAGCTGAAGTCGCAAAAGACGGCCCTGACTGCAGAGCGAACTGCGTTGGAAGAGGATGCACAGCTTACTGGCAGGCTGATGGAGCCTCGTTTGGCGAAGATCAACGCCCAGCTGGTTCATCTCGAGAGCCAGCAGGCTGCGCTGGAGCTGCAGTATCAACAAGAGCTTGAGCTTACCCGTCAGTTGCTCAATGTTCGTCAGGCCGAGCAGGTCGATACAGCGGCCTGCGCGAAGCTGCAACAGGAACTGAGCTACGTACAGGGGAGCCGGCCGCTACTGTCGCTCGACGTGTGCGCACGCAGTGTGGCCGAAGTGATTGCCGACTGGACAGGCGTTCCCCTTGGCAGTTTGCTCAAGGACGAACACGCCAGCTTGTTGAATTTGGAAGATCAACTGGCCGAACGCGTGGTCGGTCAAGAGCCAGCCCTGCTTGCACTGGCTCAGCGGTTGCGCGCCGCCCGTACAGGGTTGACGAACGACAACGCGCCGATGGGCGTTTTCCTGCTGGTCGGCACCAGTGGCATCGGCAAGACGGAAACAGCACATGCCCTGGCCAGTAGCCTGTTCGGCGGTGAGAAGTCGCTCATCACGCTCAACATGTCCGAGTACCAAGAGGCGCACACCGTCAGCCAGCTGAAAGGGTCACCGCCTGGTTATGTTGGCTACGGCCAGGGTGGTGTGCTTACCGAGGCCGTTCGCCAGCGCCCCTACAGCGTCGTGTTGCTGGACGAGGTCGAGAAAGCCCACCGAGATGTCCTCAACCTGTTCTACCAAGTGTTCGATCGCGGCTTCATGCGCGATGGCGAAGGCCGGGAGATCGATTTCCGCAACACGGTCATCCTGATGACCTCCAACCTCGGCAGCGACCTGCTGCAAAGTTGCATCGAGCAGCACCCAGCCACAGAAGATGCAGCCCTCCATGAGCTGCTACGTCCGGTGCTACGCGAGCACTTCCAGCCGGCACTGCTGGCACGGTTCCAGACATTGATCCTCCGCCCACTGGAGGCCGATGCGCTCAAACGCATTGTCGCGATCAAGCTGGGCCAGGTAGCCAGGCGTTTGCAGCGTCATTACGGCTTGCAGTGCCAGGTGGAGGACTCGCTCTACGAAGCCTTGGTCGCCGCCTGCCTGCTGCCCGATACCGGCGCTCGCAACATCGACAGCTTGCTGAACCAGCAGATTCTGCCGGTACTCAGCCAACAGCTACTGCAGCGCCAAGCTATTGGCCAGCCAACTCAAACGGTGACGCTTGGGTACTGCGAGAACAGCGGCATCAGTTTGAGCTTTTCCGATGAACACGACGCAGCACCGCTGGCTGGTGAGAGGGCTTGATCATGGCGAAGTCATTACTAGGTTCCACCCCTAACCACTACACGCTTGAAATCGATGAATTGGATGCGGTCGAGCTCGATGTACTGTCGTTCAACGGTGAAGAATGGCTGAGCCAACCCTTCAAGTACAGGGTAGCGTTCACCTCTGCCACGCAGGACATCGAGGCTGCCAAGGTCCTGGGGAAGGACGCCAGTTTTCAAATGGGGTCGTCAGGGCATGCACCGGTCAATGCGATCTCCGGTGCAGCGTCACGCACGTTGCATGGTGTGATCACGGGTTTCAAGCGCCTCTCCAGCTCCAGGGATGAGGCCCGCTATGAGGTAACCCTGCAGGCTCGCCTGGCGTTGCTCAGCCGTGGCAAGCAATACCGGATCTACCAGCATCAGTCAGTTCCGGAAATTGTCGAAAGCATCCTGCGCAGCCGCCACCAGTTCGAGGGGCAGCACTTTCTGTTCGACCTGGTACGCGAATACCCCAAGCGCGAACAGGTCATGCAATACGGTGAAAGTGACCTTTCCTTCATCAGCCGCCTGTTGGCAGAGGTGGGCATCTGGTATCGCTTCACGCACAACGACAAGCTGTTTATCGACGTTGTCGAGTTTCATGATCATCAGCAGCATTACCAGTTCGACGTCAGCCTGCCGCTCCGCCCACTGTCTGGCCTGGCCAGCAACGGCCAGGATGGCGCCTGGGCGCTGCAGGTCAGCCATGAGGTAGTGGAACAGCACATCAACGTGCGTGCTTATCACCACCGTGATGCCGGAGCTTTCCTTGACGGGGACGTGGATCACAGCCGGCAGGCGACGACCACCTATGGCGAGGGTTACCACTACGGCGAACCCTACACCGCGCTGGGCGACGCAATCGCCCAGGATGAGGATCTGGAAAGCGAAAGTGGCTACTTCTACGCGCGCCTGAACCATGAACGCTTCCTCAATGGGCAAACCCGCTGCAGTGGCATCAGCAGCAGCGTCGCACTCGCTCCAGGGCAGGTGGTTACGATCACTGACGGGGCACCCCAAGTCTTCGAGCCTGGAGTCGTCATGACGCATCTGACCATCGAGGCCGCCCGGGACCGTAGTCTGGAAGTCACCTTCGAGGCGATACCGTACTCAGAGTCGATATGCTTTCGGCCGCCACTGCCGGACAAGCCGCAGATCGCGGGCACAGTGCCGGCGCGAGTCACCAGCACCCAGCAGAACGACCCCTATGGTCACATCGACCTGGAGGGGCGCTACCGAGTGAACTTCCTGTTCGACCGGGACAGTTGGAAAGCGGGAGAGGAGAGTGTCTGGCTACGACTGGCTCGACCTTACGCAGGCGACACCCATGGCCTGCACCTGCCGTTGATTTGCGGTACGGAAGTGGCGGTGGCGTTTGAACAGGGCGACCCGGACCGGCCTTACATCGCGCATGCCCTTCACGATAGCCAGCACCCCGACCATGTAACGCTGCGCAACTACAAACGCAATGTGCTGCGCACGCCTGCGAACAACAAGTTGCGCATGGACGATACGCGGGGGCAGGAGCATATCAAGCTCAGTACCGAGCACAGTGGGAAGAGTCAGCTCAACCTGGGGCATCTGGTAGATGGGGACCGCAAAGCGCGCGGGGGAGGTGCTGAGCTGCGCACGGATGGGCATGCAGCTATCCGAGGTGGCAGCGGCGTCTTCATCAGCGCTGACGCGCAGCCTGGTGCCCAAGGCGGCATGCTCGAAATGGCCGCTGCGCTGGAAAGACTGGATCAGGCCAAAGAACAACTGGAAGCACTGTCGAATGACGCCCAAGCGAGCAAGGCCGAGCCTGCGGACGTTCAAGCTCAACTGGACATGCTCAAGCAGGACCTGGAACAACTCAAGTCCTCGGTACTGCTGCTCAGCGCGCCGCAAGGTATCTCGCTGACCAGTGGTGGGCATCTGCAACTGGCGGCCCAGAAGAACCTGATGTTCAACGCCGGTGCGCAAGCCGATATGAGCGTGGTCAAGCGCTTATTTGTCGGGGTGGGGCAGGGGCTTAGCGTGTTTGTTCGCAAGTTGGGAATCAAGCTCATAGCCAACCAGGGGCCGGTGAGTGTTCAGGCGCAGAACGATGCGCTGTCGCTAATGGCTCGGCATGGTTTGGAAATTGCCAGTACTGAGGATGAAGTCCGTATCACCGCGAAGAAGAAGATTACGCTGAATGCGGGCGGTAGCTACATAGCGATAGATGCCTGCAGTGTTGAGTCAGGTACGGAGGGTGACTTCCTGATCAAGTCCGCAAGTTTTGAACATATAGAAGAGCCTACGAAGCAGCCGATAGAGCGTGTATCAATGCCTGCTTTGGTAGATCATGATCCTGAAATGCTGGGTTCTACAGTGTTTTCTGGGTGAATATTTCTTCGGCGGGAGTGATTCGCTATGGTTGATCGTGTGAGGAGTCTGGTGGGTGATTTATTCAAAAAAATATCTCATCAGGAAGATTCGCCTGTTACTGAATTTCCCACTCTAAATGTGAGCGCTCTTCTGCCTGTCACTGATTGGAGTCATCCTTTTAGGCAAAAAGGATATGTAAATATCCTTCACCAGCTCACTCAACAAGGTCGTGCGACGGCAGGGTTTTATCCACTGGGTGTTAGCGGCCTGTGGCATGGTGGAATACATTTTGACAGCGGTACGGCAGCTGTTCTCGATCAGACCAGTGTGTCGTGCATCGCAGATGGTGAAGTGATTGCCTATCGTATTGATATGGAAACGAAAGAAACAGCCTATGTTGTAAAAGGTTCCTCGGAGAATAGGCCGTTTTCTCGAAATTTTGTATTGGTCCGCCATCGTGTTGATGCGCCGGAGATTGCCGAGAGCAGTGAGTCTCCTCCATCATTGATCTTCTATAGTCTCTATATGCACCTGCAGGATGGCGCGTTCTATCGTGACTCACCCTTTATGGAACGTCCTGCCTTCTGGGAGGAAAGAGGGGACTATATTGTTTCAAAGAATGCCAAAGATAAGAGGAGCAATGCTCAGCCAACTGAGTTGGGCTCGAATATTCGTCATCTGGAAATTGCTGGAAGCAAAATAGACTTCCTGCCGCAAGGGTCTCATGTGCGTATTAGCGGTGATGGCGATTTTCGTAAGCTGGAGAGCTCAGTTGGGCCGAGCAGCCTGCGGGACGAATCTGATGTGCTGCAGGGCTATGTTGAGGTCAAACAGTTGGATGCGGTGGGGGCGGGAGAGTACAGCACGCGAAATGCGGTTAATGTATATTCCGAGGCTGATAGGAAAAGCAAGGTGCTTAGTTTGAAACTTCCGAAAGGCACTCTCGTAAAAGTGAGTGGTGAAGGTGAATTCCGGAGGTTGCTGAATGTTGCGCAGTTTGTCTATTTTAAGTCGCTAGAGGTTCAGCGTGTACCCTGCGAATATGACAACGTTAGCATTCTCGCTACGCCTGTCCCGATAAGCGCGGGGGACTTGGTAGGGCATGTTGGTGTATATCAAGATGCTGTCGCGGACCGGCCTGAAAAGAAACTTCATTTAGAGGTTTTTAGTGCTGATGACGTGGCGGGTTTTTTTGAGAGTTGCCGGGAATGGAGTAAGGGTCTTCCGGGAGAGCTAAATACATGGCTTGAGTTGGCGAGGGGCACAGAAGTTGTGCCGGACCAGGGCTTCACCAAAAATAACCCACCCGCTCAGACCGGCAAGCACCCGGTGAGTGCAGAAAACTTGTTGGTTCCCAAATCCTTGCTTGATGGATTGCCTCCTACCCATAGAATCAAAGTGCCTGCGGCTGGCGGGCGTAGGGCTTGTAACTGGTATCACCTTGAGGGTGTGCTCAGTGATGCAGCGAATCAGCTGTTGAATGGTTGGGTGAAAGAGGAAGTGGGTATAACTCCGTGGAAAAATCCATGGGATTGGGAGGGGTATCAGGTTATTACGGAGTATAAGACGCCTGCAGAGTTCATGGCTGCCTCCCGCCGGTCAGAAAAGCTGCTGACGGAGGAGCAGCTTAAGCGGTTTGGCGCGATGGCCGATGAGGGCGAAAAATCGACAGTCAAGACTCGCTTGCGCGAACTGGTTGATAGTGACGGCAATGGAAGAATCACAGCGAATGAACTCCGAGCTGCAATTCAAACGCCGGCCGGTGCTCAAAAGCTTTCAAAGCTGGTGGTCAGCTACGAGAGTGAATGGTATTACGCGGCGCACAAATGGGATGCCTTGGATGAGCTATTAGGGCATTCGGGCTCAACTCCCAATGTCAATTGGCTGGCAGAGAAAGATCGGATTAAACAGCTGAGTTGGTGGGGTGATGTGGCGGCAAAATTGTGGCTGCCCCAAGAGGCGAGGGTGTATCACTTTAATCCAATGGGGCTATTGGCAAATCTGGGGTTAGTGGATGATAACGACTTAAGGTGGCTGGTTGTTCCGCGAGGGCAGTTCACTTTTGATGCCGAAGGTAACGATATCGAGGGGAATGCAAGTTTTACCCGCATTGCGCATGCGCCTCCAGGCGAATCTGGCATAACTATTGGACGAGGGTATGATCTAGGTCAGCGTTCTAATTCTGAAAATGAATTGCCTGCAGTTGGGATAGGCGAACCTCTCCTTTCGTGGTTGGTCAAGTCAAAAAAATTCAAAGGAGAGGCTGCGCGGGAGTATTACCGCAATGCCCCTAAAGCGGTTAGAGAGTACAAAATCACTCGGAGGCAGCAATTTGAGTTATTTGTCTCTGTTTATGATTTTATGATTAGTGAAGTCGTTAGGATATCCAGAAATAATGAGGCCTATGGTGTGCTTAATTGGGAGGCGTTAGATCCTAGGGTGCGAGATGTAGTGGTCGATTTAATTTATAGGGGTGATTATCACCCGGATTCAAGGAAGTTCGTTCAGCGGCCTTTTGTTAATAACGATGTGTCGGCTTTGCGAGCTATTATGATGGATAGGGATAAATGGGGGGCGTCCCTCTTGATAGGTTTAGGCGAAGGGCGGATCATTTGAAATGAAATTTTTTTTGTTCTTGTTTGCCGTTTTTTTGTTTGCGATGGAAAGCGCTGACTCGAAAGAGCTTGATTATAAGCTGGTGCTTACGGCAGGGACCGGTACTGTTGATGGGCGCGTGGTGCGCTTTCTGACATTTTTCGAGGATGCGTGTCTTACGGTGCAAAATGTTGTGCCGGGGGATGTAGGGAGGGTTGCGGCGGAGGCGAGAATATGTAGTTTAGATGGGCGGGATATAAGTAGTGATTTCGTGGATGTTACCTTCAAGCGAGGTGTCTTTACGGATAAGGGTCTGTTTTTTGATGTTAGTGCTACCCCATTTAGGCCTCTGGGGGAAAGGAAGTTGCTCTGTCAGGTAAAGTTTGTTCAGGGCGTGGCTGACCACTTGTCATGCGTAAATGCAAATTACGATGAGTGATATCTAGTGTTTCGAAGGATTGATTTGTTTGTCTGCTCAATTTGTTTTGCTCGATGAATATCGGATCTTTGCTATAGCGAATTCGCCGAAGAGTGTTAGGGAGCACAGGCTCACGCGAAGGCAGCAGTTTGAGTTGTTTTATATTGTTTATGAGAGGCTTAAGAAAAATGTAATTTCTACATCAATGAGGTAGCGAGGTTATGGGTCCTTTCATTGGGGCTCGCTTGACTCTAGAGGTCAGAATGTCGTTGTTGATCTAAAATATATGGGGTTGTAACGATAAAAGTAGACCTTTCGTGTAGGGGCAATATTGCTGCTTTGAGGGCTGTATTGGAAGTTGGAAGTAACTGGTCTAGGGTTTCTGAGGATAGGTATCGGAGAAGGGTGAGGTTTTTGCAATGAAAACGCGTTCGTTGTTATTGTCATTGCTGATTGTTTTGTCGGGTGCGGCTGGGGCAAAGGAGCTTGATTATGGCTTGGTGCTTACTGCTGGTACGGGTGTGATCGATGGGCGAGTAGTGCGTTATCTGACCGTGTTTAAAGAGCCTTGCCTGATTGTGCAAAATCTCGTTCCGGGAGACGTGGGGTCAGTTGTGAACGAGTCCAGGATATGTGGGCTGTCCGGAAGGGGTTTCAGTGAGGATTTTGCGGATTTTAGTTTTGAACGAGGAGTCTTTGAGAAGGGTGGGTTGTTTTTTGAAGTGATTGCTTCGCCCGTAAAGCCTATTGGTGAGAAGAAACTATATTGCGAGGTTAAATTTTCCGGTGCGTCGGCGGATCATTTGTCTTGCAAGAGTGCTCAGGGTGAGGAATGATTGCGCTGTTTAATTTTTCAGGCTGCTTTCGTGGGATAATTTTTGTTTGGGGGTAGCAATGAAAGGGGTGGTTCGGATAAGTGATAAGAGTTCCGGTGGTGGGACTGTGCTTAACGGTTCTAGTTCAATGCGATTCAGCGGTGTTGGAGTTGGCCGCGTGGGAGATGAAGTTGATTGTCCAATTCCTGGGCATGGCAGGACTGTAATTTCAGAGGGAAATGCAGCCTTTAAAGATAACGGTGTTCCCGTCGCATTTGATGGTCATCGCTGCGCGTGTGGTTGCGTTCTGATTTCGTCGATGCCCAATGCTGGTGCGAGCTAGATATGCCTGGCGAACTTGATCGAATGCCGCCTGCTGCGGTTCAGCCAGAACGCCCTCGCATATGGCTTTGGCTATATTTGCTTGCCGTGGTGTTGATCATTGCGTTCGCTGGAGTGATTCTATTTTCGGAGGCTGCTCTGCATGAAACATCGTTAGAAGCATGGGGCACTGCTTTAGGTATTTCGTCTCTCGGATGGGGCGTAGCGTGTTGCGTTCGGCTGCTCTATTACCTAAGTCAACAGCGAAGTGCCGATGGCTGGGATGCTGCACGTGCATTGGACTTTGACAGCAAGCTCCGCCAGGGACGCCGTAGTCTCCAGGTTTGCGCTACCAGCGTGTACACCGCTCTACGTCTTGAGCAAATGAAGGAAAGTGAGCAGGCCGATGCCATCCTCAAGGGCGCCTCTGCACTAAAGGCTCAATCATGCAGGATGACGGGCGCCACGGTGCGGCATTCCCGTTTGCCTGGTGATCTGAACGAGGACACTGAACGCGCGCTGTTGAATGTACTCACGCAGGTGCTCGGAGATCTGGCTCCTATGTTTGCTGAGCTGCCTGACGATGTTCAGGTCGCATTGGCTGTCGAGGTTGCAACTCCTCTGCGAAAGGATCGGTTGGCCGATGTTTGGAAGATGGCTTGGGTCGAATCGGGCATCCGCCAGCCTCTTCAGCTTTTCGCTTGTACCGGACTTGATGCAGTAGATCAGTGGCTGGACCGGCGCAACGACGATACGGCGGTACTTCTGGTGATGGCCGTAGTGTTGGCACCTCAGGCGCCACTCGGCACGGCGGAATCAGCTGTTGGATTGCTGCTGAGCAATCCCAGCGCTTACCCCTCAATGGCATCAGTTGCCACATTACACAGGCCAGAGCAATCGCGAGACGACACCCCCGAGGCGCTGCTTCGCGCTGTTCACCAGTGCTTGGATTGGGTGCCCATCGAGGTGGCTGCAGTCGAGCATCTATGGCGAGCAGGCGTTGAACAGAAACACCAGCGAGCTGTGACATCCGTTCTGGGCAGGGTCGAGCTGTTAGCTCTTAAAGATAAGCAGGTCCACAACCTGGATGCCCTGCTTGGCTATCCCGGAACGGCAGCACCCTGGTTGGCAATCGCTCTGGCTGCGCAAGCCGCGCAACGTAGTGCCGGAGCTCAATTAATTCTAAGTGGTGGACACGGCGCTGAGACGCCGCTGTGGGGAACGGTGGTGACGCCTGTTCAGCCGCTTGTGAGGTAGGGCTTTGACATGCAATTTAGGCGGACGTGGTTGTTGGCTGTTGTGCTTGTCATTGCATTATTGGCCCTCGTCATCATCGGTTCAGTGCTGTGGGTGCGTCCGGGCATGGCAGTGACGCTATTTGATAGCGCGTCAGGTGGCGGCGGAGTTCTGATAGCGGCGCTGGTCGCAATGCCAGTATTGTTGTTGGTAGTCGCTTACCTGGTCTTCGCTCGTCACTCGGGCGCATCGGCATACTGGAGTCATGCAGGTCAGGGTGAATCTGCTTTAGAGGGTGACGCACAACAGCAGGCCACTGCCTATGATGTGCCTGCGACCGATATCACGTCAGCGTGTATGCACCTTCGCGAGCAGTACGGTTGGCTGTGGTGGCGAAGGGTTCGTTTGCTATTGCTGGTTGGGGAGCCCACCGAGGTAGAGGCTATCGCGCCAGGTTTGGTCGATGGGCACTGGCTGGAAGGGCGAGGCACCGTGCTGCTTTATGGCGGAAGCGTTGCAACGGCGCTAGACACTCGGCTGCTGGACAAATGGCAACGGCAGTTCGGTTGGCGAGGTATTGACGGACTCGTTTGGGCGCTGAGAGATCGTCAAACCGACGACCGCATTTCAATGAGTACCAGTGTTCGCCAGCTGCGAGACATAGGCCGCTATTTTGGCAGGGCATTGCCGCTGCACCTGTGGCAGGTTTGCGGCAGTGAATGGGAGCAGTTAGAGCGTGATGTGACAGCGATTGGTTGTACGCTGCCTACCCGAAGACCTGGCGTTTGCTGGGATGAACGTGTGGGCGGTCTGCAGCACAGATTGCGCGAGCAGGGGTTAGCACAGATGCAAAAGCATGTGGACCATGACTTCCTGCTGCGACTCGCGCGTGATCTGCTGGGCGACGGCGCATCACGTTGGCGCGGTGTATTGGAATCCTTGTCAGGTAGGGCCGTTCGGGGTATCCAACTCCGGGGCCTCTGGTTCAGCCTGCCAGTTCGGCGAACTTCCCCCAAGGTGCTTGAGCACCATTGGCCTGAAGATCCTGCTTGGTCTGGAATTCTCAGTGACCATTCTGCCCGATCTCGCAGACTGGGTTGGCACCCAGTAAGAATCGTCTACACCTCCGCGCTCGGGCTTGCAGCTGTCTGGGGCATTGGCTTGTTGGTTTCATTCACCAGCAACCGTGTCGAAGTCGGCCGAGTGGAAGCTGCGTACCGAGCGCTACAACAGCCCGAGGCCGCTAGTGATTCAGCGCACGCCCTGGCCGAGCTGGTTCGCGAAATGTCCCGCCTGAGCTACCGCAGCGAGCACGGAGCCTCCTGGTACCAACGCTTTGGCCTGAACCGCTCCGATGACCTGCGTGAGGCGGTGTGGCCGCTGTATGTCGAGGCCAATGACCGCCTTCTTCGGGACCCGGCCGCATCCGACTTGGAGAGACAACTCACCGCGCTGGTCAAGCTCGCACCGGGTAGCCCGGCCCGCGCCGAGAGAGCGCAGCAGGCCTATGATCAGCTCAAGGCCTACCTGATGCTGGCCCGCCCGGAAAAGGCCGATGCAGATTTCCTGGTCGATAGTGTGGGTGCAAACCAGCCTGCCATGTGGCGGTTCTATGCTGAGCATTTGCCTGATCATCCGGAATGGGCGATCAAGGCCAATCCCAGACTGATTGGTCAGGTTCGCCAGGTGCTGCTCGGCGAGTTGGGGCAGCGCAACGCGGAAGCCACGCTGTACCAGCACGTCCTCGACACCGCCGCGAACCACTATCCGCCCATGGGCTTGCAGCAGATGGTCGGTGACACTGATGCGACCTCCCTGTTCACCAGTCGCGAGCAAGTCCCCGGAGTGTTCACCCGCGAAGCTTGGGAGGGGCAGGTACGTTCGGCCATTGATGACGCCGCTAAGGCGCGTCGTGAAGAGATTGACTGGGTATTGAGCGACAATGTGGGTGATGTCGGGGGCGAGCTGAGCCCTGAGCAACTGAAAGCGCGGCTGACCGCGCGCTATTTCCGGGATTACAGCAGCGCTTGGCTGGCCTTTCTCAATAGCCTGCGCTGGCAGAAGAGTACCACTCTGCATGATGTGATCACCCAGCTGACGGTGATGAGCGATGCACGCCAGTCGCCTTTGATCGCCCTGATGAACACCCTGAGTTACCAAGGGCAGGCGGGTGTCCGTGGCCAGGCTTTGGCTGACTCACTGATCGAATCGGCGCAGAAGCTGGTGGGGCAAAAAGCAGCACCGATGGTTGATCAGCTGGCTCAAGTGCCTGGCGGCCCACTCGACAGCACGTTCGGCCCGCTGATGGCCTTGCTGGGCAAAGATCCCGAAGGCCGATCCGGCAGCGACCATTTAAGCCTGCAAGCCTTCCTCACACGCGTCACCAGCGTGCGGCTGAAGTTGCAGCAGATAACCAATGCCCCAGACCCGCAGGCCATGACACAAGCGCTGGCGCAGACCGTGTTTCAAGGCAAGGGCGTCGATCTTACTGACGCGCAGTCCTACGGCAACCTGATTGCCGCGAGCCTGGGCGCCGAGTGGGGCCCTGTGGCCCATGCGTTGTTCGTGCAACCACTGGCGCAGGCCTGGCAGCAGATCCTGCAGCCATCATCGGCAGGCCTCAACCGGGATTGGCAACGCGCCATCGTCGATGAGTGGCATGGTGCATTCGACAACCGTTACCCCTTTGTTGCCTCCAGCAGTGATGCATCCCTGCCCATGCTCGGGCAGATGATTCGCGCCGACTCCGGGCGCATCGAGCAGTTTCTGCACCAGCAGCTCAATGGGCTTGTGCGCAAAGAGGGGAGTCGCTGGGTGATCGATCCCCGCCAGAGTCAGGGCTTGCGCTTCAACCCGGCCTTTCTGGAGGCAATCAACCAACTCAGCCAATTGGCGGATGTGCTGTACACCGACGGCGGCATGGGCATGAGCTTCGAACTGCGGGGCAAACCCGTGCAGGACGTGGTGCAGACCAGCTTCGTGCTCAACGGCGAGAAGCATCATTACTTCAACCAGCGTGAGCGCTGGCAGCGCTTTCGCTGGCCAGGGCAGGGTGACCACCCGGGCATCAGCCTGACCTGGACCAGCGTGCATGGCGGAGAACGGCTGTATGCGGACTACCAGGGTACCTGGGGTTTGATACGCCTGCTGGAGGAGGCCAATGTCACCCCACTGGATGACGGCGACAGCCGTTTTCGGGTGGTGCTAAGTGCGCCGGACGGCCTCGGCCTGACGTGGCACCTGCGTACCGAGCTGGCTGAAGGCCCGCTGGCATTGCTCAAGTTGCGCAGCTTCCGCCTGCCCCGGGACATCTTCCTTGTGGACGATGCGCATTACGCGCAGAAGGGAGGCCCGCGATGCTGTAGTGCTGGGCACATTAACTCTAAGTGATGAGCATGGCCTTGCTTCGGCGCTGTGGAGCGCATTGTTAACGTATGTTCGGCCGCTTTAGAAGTAGGCTTTTTGCATGCAGTTTAGACGGAAGATTTTGTTAGCCGTTGTGCTTCTCAGCGGGCATTTGATTTTGTAATTTATGTAGGCTATTTCCCGCATCTTAAGGCAACTCGGTGAATGCTTGATTCTCCCTCCATGATCGTTGGTTAATTTGCTAATGCCAGGGTATGAGGTCGCCTGAGTTTAATTGTCATGAGTGAGTTTTGTAGGAAGTTTCCGAATTATTCCTAAAGGGTGGCGGACGTTAGAAAAAATTGCCATCGTTGCAAGGGGTGCATTGCAGAGTGCTCTATCAGACGTAGCGCTGTTCATTTGAGTCTCTGTCAACACGGCTCTACGCAGGTTGATTCACCGGCATCAGTTTGAACTTTTCGATGAACACAGCGCAGCGTTGTTGGCTGCCGCGAGGGCCTGATCTTGGCGAAGCCATTACTTAGTTTCACCCATAATCATTACATGCTTGAAATCGATGAACTGGACGACGTCGAACTCGATGTACTGTCGTTCAAAGGTGAGGAATGGCTGAGTCAACCGTTCAAGTATACGGTGGCGTTTACCTCTTCCACGCAGGATATTGATGTCGCCAAAGTCCTCGGGAAGGACGCCAGTTTTCAGATGGGGTCGTCAGATCAGACACCGGCCAATGCGATCTCTGGGGCGGCGTCACGCACGTTGCATGGTGTGATCACGGGTTTCAAGCGCCTCTCCAGCTCCAAAGATGAAGCCCGTTATGAGGTGACCCTGCAGGCTCGCTTGGCGCTGCTCAGCCGTGGCAAACAGTACCGGATCTACCAGCACCAGTCGGTTCCAGAAATCGTCGAGAGCATCTTGCGCAGCCGCCACCAATTCGAAGGTCAGCACTTTCTGTTCGACCTGGCTCGCGAATACCCCAAGCGTGAACAGGTCATGCAGTACGGTGAAAGTGACCTTGCCTTCATCAGTCGCCTGTTGGCAGAGGTGGGCATTTGGTACCGCTTCACGCACAACGACAAGCTGTTTATCGACGTTGTCGAGTTTCACGATCACCAGCAACATTATCAGTTCGACGTCAGTCTGCCGCTCCGCCCCCTGTCTGGCCTGACCAGCAACGGCCAGGATGGCGTCTGGGCGCTGCAGGTCAGCCATGAGGTGGTGGAGCAGCACATCAACGTTCGCGCCTATCACCACCGCGATGCGGCGGCTTTCCTGGAGGGGGACGTAGATCACAGCCGGCATGCGACGACAACCTATGGTGAGGGTTACCACTACGGCGAACCCTACACCGCGCTGGGTGACGCAATCGCCCAGGATGAGGACCTGGAAAGCGAGAGTGGCTACTTCTATGCGCGCCTGAACCATGAACGCTTCCTCAATGGGCACACCCGCTGCAGTGGCATCAGCAGCAGCGTCGCACTCGCTCCGGGGCAAGTGGTTACGATCACTGATGGGGCACCCCAAGTCTTCGAGCCTGGAGTCGTCATGACGCATTTGACCGTCGAGGCTGCTCGGGACCGTAGTCTGGAAGTCACCTTCGAGGCGATTCCCTACTCAGAGTCGATATGCTTTCGACCTCCATTGCCGAACAAGCCGCAGATCGCCGGGACGGTACCAGCGCGGGTCACCAGTACTCAGCAGAACGACCCCTATGGCCATATCGACCTGGAGGGTCGCTACCGGGTGAACTTTCTGTTCGATCGGGACAATTGGAAAGCGGGAGAGGAGAGTGTCTGGCTACGGCTGGCACGACCTTACGCCGGTGACACGCATGGCCTGCACCTGCCGCTGATCTGCGGCACCGAAGTGGCAGTGGCGTTTGAGCAAGGCGACCCGGACCGGCCCTACATTGCTCATGCCTTGCACGATAGCCAGCCCCCCGACCATGTCACGCTGCGCAACTACAAACGCAACGTGTTGCGCACACCCGCGAACAACAAGTTGCGCATGGACGATACGCGGGGGCAGGAGCACGTCAAGCTCAGTACTGAACACAGTGGTAAGAGCCAGCTCAATCTGGGGCATCTGGTCGATGCCGATCGCCGGCCTCGCGGGGAGGGCGCGGAACTGCGCACCGATGGGCATGCCGCGATCCGTGGCGGCAGTGGCATCTTCATCAGTGCTGATGCTCAGCCTCAAGCCCAAGGGACAATGCTGGAGATGGGAGCAGCGTTGGCTCAGCTCAATAACGCTCTGGCATTGGTGAACGCACTGGCGCAAAGCGCAGCTGTGTCGGGAGCATTACCAGCTGATAATCAGGCCCAACAGAGCCTGCGGGAGGCATTGGCGCGGCTCAAAGATTCGGGACTCCTTGCCTCGGCACCTGCCGGGATAGCTATGGTTACACCTGCAAACATCCAACTATCGGCAGAAAACTCTATTACAGCTACGGCTGGTGATAGTGCTGACTTAAGCCTATTCAAACGTTTTAGCGTGGCCGCAGGTGAGGCAGTCAGTCTGTTCGCCCAAAAGTTAGGGCTCAGATTAATTGCGGCTCGTGGCCCTGTGGACATTCAGGCACAAAGCGATGCGATGACGTTACAAGCAGACAAGGAACTTGCTTTAAATAGCAGTAATGGCGAGATCGTTCTCAATGCCCAACACGGCATCACCCTGGTTAGCAGAGGTGCCTATATCAAGATAAAAGACGGATCTGTTGAGATCGGTGCCCCGGGTGAACTGCATATCAAGAATGACAATATCGCTTGGGGAGGCACTGCCTCATTGGAGAAGGCCCTGGCACCGATGATTCTGGAAGATCCTGTTTACAGCAATCCCATGCAAGGTGGCTTTCAAGTTAGAGATAAAGTCAGTGATAAGCCAAAACCTTACGTACGGTACCGAATTGAAGCTGCCGACGGCAGCGTGCTGAGAGGCATGACAGATGGGAATGGTTATACACAATCCCACTATGGAATTGATCTTCAAAGCATAAAGTTATTCTTTGAGTAACTTCGGAGTGATAGGAAATGAGCGGTGCGGATATCTCAGTAGCAGAGAGCAGGGTTTGCAAAAGTAAACCCGTTGTAGTGGCTCATCATCAATCGGTACAGTGTTATTTTTGTCCGGAAACCGAAGAGTTGGTTTTTATTGCTGACAGTGAGGCTGCAGAGTTTGAGGCGCATTGGAAGGAAATGCAACAGTGCGTAAATGATTTTCATCAGGAAAAAATTAATTACTCCGTTGCAATTGAAAAATATGGAATTGCTGCAGAAACCACAGCAGCGCCTGAGGCGTCATTTCATGACGCTGTAGTGCGAGCTGAGGAAAATTTGGAGTTGAAGCGAAAAGAATTAAAAGAAAAAATTGGTGAGTTTTCTACCCAGGACATGAAATATAGTGATGTTGTGGAGCTTGTTCCTGTTAGTGGCCAGTCTGCTAAAAGAAAAGCTGGTGAGAAACGAGCGCCTGTAGTTTATGTAAAAAAAGGTTACTACAGTAAAGGCAAGGATGGCAGAAAACTCCATACTGTGTCGTTGAAAAGTAGTGACAAAAAAGGCGGCGCTGAAAGTATCTTTGAGCGACGCAGTGATGGAAAAATCCGACGCATAGACGACAAGAAGCTTAAGCGGCAGCTTGCGGGATTGAATTGGCCAAAAATAAAAATTGATCTGAAGGATGTTGTTAAATGGGCAGGCCTTGGTTTTGATCCTGAGGCGCTGAGTATGGATTGTTCACTTTTTGACTGGGCGGATAGCTGGAATGCTGCCGCACAAGGTGAGGCAACGTGGGGGGATCATATTGACTTTGAGGGCGGAGCACAGTTTATGCGCTTTGTTTCCAATTTCGGCGCAAATGTTGAAATTGATCCACGTAAGCAACAATTCTCCATCAAAGGAGAGGGTGGCGGCAGCTTGACTGCGGCTGCCGGCATAGCGTCCTTTTCAATTTACGCCCCGGATCGCATCGGATGGGCGCTTACAGTTAATCCCTCTGATGAGAACGAGGTCCCGTTTGATTTAGGGATGATGCGCTTAAGTTTGAACGTTCGCTTGGCCGCATTTATTGGAGCGACGCTTCAGGTGGAGGCTCTATTCCAGGTGGTCAGGAGTGGTGACCAGCAAACCGTCATGGGCCAACCTGGTCGTTTGAGACCTTTCAGTGAAAGAAAAAGCAAAGCTTATGATTTTCATAAGCAGATGAACAGTGAAGATGAAGGGATACAACTTTCGGCAGAAGCTTTTGCGGGTGCGAGGGCGGAAGGAACACTGACGGGATCACTGCAATGGTTAAAGCCGACAGCGGCAGGGGAAACAAATGGCGGTATACTGGAGACTACTGGAGAGTACGTCGATTTTTGTAAAATAGGACCCAGTATTGCAGGGTTGGCGGGGGCGGGTGCCGGCTTGAGTTTTCATTGTACTTTTATTAATGGGAAGTTTTGTTTTCATTTTGCAGCCTCTCTATGCAAAGGGGTAGGTGCCAAAGGTGGCTTTATTTGTGAGGTGGATGGCAATACCTTTCTGGAGTTTGGTGCTTGGTTGATTTATCAACTGAATGAAAGGAATTATGGTTTTTTTAGAGTCATGGATAAGGCCGCATTTAGAGTGTATACGAACTATTGTGTTATGCAAATGGAGGTCGTTGAAACTAATGTATATGAGTATTACTCATCCGCAAAAGAATCGATTGAGAAAATTGCAGATGATTTCAAAAACCAGGTTGGTGAATTGGCTGGTGAGACAAAGAGGAGTGTTGATGCTTCGAGACGACGGAATCAGTTAGCTAAGAATGTTATCACTCGACAGTTAGATTTGTTGCGCTACACACCTGAAGCTAAGGGTATATTGCTTTATCTTCTAACGCGTCATGGTAAGTGGGACAATATAGATCCAGGAAACATAGAGTTTTTCGATCGCTACGGTGAACGAAAAGAGGCGGTGCTTTGTGTGCTTAGAAGTATTCAGAGCAAGCCGGAGTGGCGTAAAGTATTGTCTCGTGTCAATGCGCAAGGGAATGGCCCATCAGAGGGATACGATGAGTTGGACGCCGTCGAGCGGCATGAGCGAAGCTTGGTGGAATTTCTTAAGTTAGGGAGGGATCGAGATAGAGAGTTATATGAAATAAAATATAAGCGAAGCGAATTGGCCATAATTTATGATCGGTTGAAGGAGTTTGGTTCTTCTGGTTATGCGCTCGCTATGAATGATACAGTCTATTATAAGCTAAACGTTGGTCGTAATCCGAATTACCCGCGACGCTGCAAGTTTGGTCCTTGTAGTGCGGATATTGTCTGAGTAAACCTAATTGGAGTGGTCGTGAAAATTTTTAAGGTGTCTATATTTTGTTTGGTTTTTTTGAGTTTGTCAGGCTGTGACCAGTTGGCGAACGGAGTTGATCATAAGGAACTCGGGATAACGCCGATAGAGATGAAGAATTTTATCGAAGAGGTAAAAAGGGACTTGGTGTTTGTTGAGGGTGGTGAATATTTGATGGGGGATTATGGCTTACAGTATGGGTCGGAGCAAATGTCTTATGATAGTGATGAAGACAGTCGGCCAGTACATAAGGTAAAGTTGAGCACCTTTTCTATTGCAAGATTTAAGATCTCAAATAAAGAGTTTGAGATGTATCTTAAAAGCAGTGGTCTTAAGTTGCGTTCTTTTGAGGTAGGGGGAATACAGGAAAAGTGGAAGAACATTCATTCTTTACCTGATTTGCCAGCGCATATGGACTGGTATGAAGCCGACCGCTATTGCAACTGGCTGGCTAAAGTGTCCAATCTTCCTTTCTCATTACCCACTGAGGCCCAGTGGGAGTACGCGGCACGCAGCCGCGGGCAGTTTTTGATGGTGGCCACTGATGACGGTACTTATAAGCAGACAAATGATGGTTTTACTAAATATGGGGGAGGGCCGAAAGGAGTTAACATTTCTACTTATCGAGATCGTGAGGATTTTGCTAGACAAATGGGGTGGAGCACGGAGGGGCTTACGCCCTTGCCGGTAAACAGGTTTCCTCCCAATCCGTTGGGCCTTTATGCCATGTCGGATAATGGGCTGGAGTGGGTTAAGGATTGGTATGACGAAAATTATTATCAGTACTCCCCTGAAATTGACCCCCAGGGGCCGGAAACACCAGTGACCAAGGACTACTATGGCCGGGATACAAAAGTTACACGTGGTCAGGCATATGCCAATCCCAGCTGGGGAGGAGGAGTGAATGTGCACAGAACCCCTGAGAATCCGCATGGTTATGCATCCGAAGATAAAATGATTGTGTTGGGCGACAAAACGGCGAGGTGTGTTGTTAACAGTGACAATCGGATTGAGTAATGGTGGGCTCTAAATTTCAGGGGGTATTTAAACATAGGCTGCCTGAAAGGCGGGTGATGATCTTATTTTTGAGTGCTTAATGATACGCGCGGAGTTATTCGTGTTGGCGACAAACTGTCTTCGGGAGGCAAGGTACTTGCCGGCACCCGTGGGTTGAAATTTATGCAGCTTGATGTCGCTTGCGTAGGTGATGCTGTTTTTTGTCCAATACCTGGGCACGGCGTGAATGAAATAGCAGAGGGGGATACGGGTTCGAAAGTTAAAGGTCGGCCCATTGCTTTAGACGGTCATTGCTGTTCCTGTGGTTGTGAGTTAATCACGTCGCTTCCTCAAGCAGGTAGGCTGTGAGATGGCAGTTGACCTGAACTCATTACCCGAGAGGCGATTGCTACCCCGGCAACCTCGGCACTGGCGGTGGGGTGTGGTCATCTTGCTTTGTTCGCTCATAATTGGCGGGTTGATGGTCCTGCTTTGGCGGGTGGGCAGTTGGCATACATCATTTTGGTTGTGGATCTGCGCATTATTAGGAGTTTTGATTACCGGGTTATTGTTCTACGCACTGCGTTTGTTGGCGTACGAGAAACATCGAGATTATATAGAGAGTTGGAATGAGCGTCGCGATGAGTTGGAGCGGTCACTCATTCGGCGCGGCCAGCGTACGGTTGCCGTATTGGCCGTATCCTATTGTTCCGGGGCGGGTAATAATAGACTTGCTCAGGCCCTGCGTTTGGGTAGTAAGCCCCTCCAACCTATTTATCTGGAAGGACAAGCCTTGACAATGCGGTTGAGTCAATTAAAGCCGTGGGTGCAAAATCACTCAAAGTCCGAATACGCTAAGCGTTTACATGGATTTTTACAACAAGTTGTACGTCGGTTGGAGTCTGATTTAGAGATCGGGGCGCGCAGTCTTGCTGTGGATGTTCGTATTAGGCATAACCAAGTGCTTTGCAATGAAGAGCTTCTGTCTATTTGGTCTGCAGTTACCACCAACCACCGTTTAACTGATAACGTGGTCTTTGCAATGGACGATGATGGCGTAATGTGGCTGGACACGTGGTTGGATGCGCCGGAACGACATCAACTGTTAATGTCCGTTGAAATTAATCTTTTTCTAAACCCCGTTGCTGAACAGGCCGAGACCGTGACAGCTGTGTTGTTGGGCTCTTCGCAGTGGTGTAACACGCAAAAAATTGATTCGATCGCCCTGGTTCATCGCCCTGTCCAACTTGAGTGCGCTGGTCGCTCTATCAAGGATGCAGTTACGGATGCATTTCTTTGGGGGCAACTGCGTGCCGGAGAAGAAACGTACTTCAGTTGGCAGGCTCAGGTGCCTGGTGACGTTTTACGTGAGACAAGTATCGCTGTGAATGCAGCACGTTTCCCTTTTAACGTGGCCAGGTGTCATCGATTGGATGATTCGTTTGGTTTACCTGGATGTGCAGTAGGTAATGTCGCATTAATCGTTGCTAGTGAGTGTGCCAAGGCGGAGGACGGTCCGCAGGTGGTCCTGCTACACGATGCCTCTGCTCAAATTTTTATTGTCCGGCCTGCATGAGATCTTGAAATAGGGATTGATCGTGAAAAAGAAGAGAATCAGCGTCTGGATAGTGATCCTGTGTTTGCTCGTTGCGGGTGGGGTATTGATCTGGGTCGATAATCCCGTAGTGCAGGTGAGGAGTGAGACTGCACGCTTGCAATGGACAGCAGTGTTGTTGATCGGCTGTTTGATATTTCTCTTTCTCGATGGCGTCGGCGAATTGGCTATCCGAATGTTGGGCGCGAGAGATTTTATTGCTCTGATGGGACAAAAGCTCGGAGTCAACCGGACTCGTTCGACTGGCAGTAACGTGGTTTCTAATGCTGAGGATCCTTTCGGCGTACCCGAGTTGAGGGCGCATTTGAAGGGACGCTACGGCTTCTTCTGGCGGCGCAAAATTCGACTGTTGTTGGTGGTCGGTGAGTCTGAGCAGATCGAGGCGATTGCCCCTGGGTTGAGCGAGCAGCGTTGGCTGGAAGGGCAAAACACCGTGCTGCTGTGGGCCGGCAGCATCCAAGGTGAACCGCAAGACGCGTTGCTTTTGCAGTGGCGCGGCCTATGCCGCAACCGTGCGCTCAATGGGGTGGTCTGGGTGTTGAACAAAGACCAAAGCAATAACGTGAGCGCGATGAACGATAGCGTTCGTCGTTTGCAGAATCTGGCCAAAACCCTACGCTGCCAATTGCTGCTGCATGTGTGGCAGGTCTGCGACAGTATGTGGCCGCAGCACGCGCGCGAAATCGGAGCGGTAGGCTGCATGCTCCCGGTACCATTATCGCCAGTGCGGCTCGCCGACCACTTAGGCATGCTCGCACAACCCTTACGTGAGCAGGGTCTATCGCAGCTTCAAAAAGACTCTGATCATGATTTCTTGCTTCGATTGTCACGCGATGTTGCGATCGAGGGTGTCTCCGGATGGTGCGCTGCATTGTCCGCGCTGTTCCGGCGACGCGACGTTTGGTTGCGTGGAGTGTGGTTCAGCTTACCGCTGCGACTCCAGAACAACCTTCGCGTGGATCATCACTGGCCTGCAGACCCAGCATGGTCAGGGATCCTCAACGATCGCTCCGCCCGAGCCCGGCGACTGGGTTGGCACCCAGCCAGAGTCGCCTACGTTTCTGCGCTCGGCCTCGCTTTCATTTGGGGCATCGGCTTGCTGTTGTCGTTTGCGAGCAACCGTGCCGAGGTCGGTCAGATAGCGGCGGCGTACAGCGCTTTGCAGCAGCCTGTAGCAGGTACAGACACTAAACAGGCACTGGGTGAGCTGGTACGCGAACTCTCCCGCCTGGGCTACCGATCAGAACACGGCGCACCGTGGTATCAGCGCTTTGGCCTGAGCCGGTCGCACGAGCTGCGTGAAGCGGTGTGGCCCCTCTATACGCAGGCCAATAACCAGCTGCTCCGTGACCCAGCCGTAGCTGAGCTGGAAAAACGGCTCAAGGCGTTGGTCAACTTGCCTCCGGCGAGCTCTCAGCGGACACAGCAGGCTTACATCTACCTCAAAGCCTATCTGATGCTGGCGCGCCCAGAAAAAGCCGATGCTGCTTTCCTGGCCGAGACCTTGGGCGCTGCCGAACCGGCATTGTGGACATTCTACGGCCAGCATCTGCCCGAGCACCCTGACTGGGCGATCAAGGCCAATCTCAGGTTGATCGCCCAAACACGCCAGCTGCTGCTGCGTGAACTGGGTCAGCGAAACGCTGAAAGCAGCCTGTACCAGCAGGTCCTCGACACCGCGGCGAACCACTACCCGGCGTTGGGTTTGCAACAGCTGGTCGGCGACACCGATGCAAGCGCTCTGTTCGCCAGTGCTGAACAGGTCCCCGGTGTATTCACCCGCCAAGCCTGGGAAGGGCAGGTTCGTGCAGCCATTGAAGACTCGGCGCAAGCCCGGCGCGAAGAGATCGACTGGGTACTCAGCGACCACCCCAACGACATCGCCAAGGCGCTGAGCCCCGACCAGCTTAGGGAGCGGTTGACCACCCGCTACTTCCAGGATTACAGCAGTGCCTGGCTAACCTTCCTCAACAGCCTGCGCTGGCAGCAGGGCCATGGCCTGCGCGATGTGATTGCACAGTTGACGCTGGTGAGTGACGTGCGCCAGTCACCATTGATCGCCTTGATGAACACGTTGAGCTACCAGGGCCAGGCCGGCGTTCGTGGCCAGGCCCTGGCCGATTCCCTGATCGAATCCGCGCAGAAGCTGGTAGGGCAAAAAGCAGCACCGATCGTCGATCAACTTCCCCAAACACCCAGCGGCCCGCTCGATAGTACCTTTGGCCCTTTGATGGCTTTGCTGGGCAAGGACACTGAAGGGCGATCAGTCGATGGCCGCCTGAGCCTGCAAGCCTTCCTCACGCGGGTCACCGGTGTGCGCTTGAAGCTGCAGCAGGTGGTCAATGCGCCCGATCCCGAGGCGATGATGCAGGCCGTGGCACAGACGGTATTCCAAGGCAAAGGCGCGGACCTGACCGACACCCAGGCCTATGGCAACCTGATCGCCGCCAGCCTCGGCGCCGACTGGGGGCCGGCGGCCAATACGCTGTTCGTGCAGCCGCTGGATCAGGCGTGGCAACAGATTCTGCAGCCGTCGTCGGCCGGCCTCAACCGGACCTGGCAGCGCGCGATCGTCGATGAGTGGCAGGGCGCTTTCAGCGGCCGCTATCCCTTCGCCGTCACCAGCAGTGACGCCTCATTGCCCGTGCTGGGGCAGATGATCCGCGCCGACTCCGGGCGGATCGAACAGTTTCTGGCACAGCAACTCACGGGGCTTCTGCGCAAGGAAGGCAGCCGCTGGGTGGCCGACGCGGGGCAGAGCCAGGGGCTGCGTTTCAACCCGGACTTTCTCACCGCGATCAACCAGCTGAGCCAGTTGGCCGATGTGCTGTACACCGATGGCGGTATGGGCTTGAGCTTCGAGCTGCAAGGCAAGCCTGTGCGTGATGTGGTGCAGACCACCTTCGTACTCAACGGTGAAAAGCACCACTACTTCAACCAGCGAGAAAGCTGGCAACGCTTTCGCTGGCCCGGGCAGGGTGATCATCCGGGTATCAGCCTGACGTGGAGCAGTGTTCATACCGGCGAACGTCTGTTTGCGGACTACCAGGGCACCTGGGGGCTGATTCGTTTGTTGGAGCAGGCCAACGTCACGGCGTTGGATGACGGCGACAGTCGCTTTCGGGTCGTGCTGGATGCGCCAGATGGCCTGGGCCTGACTTGGCATTTGCGCACGGAGTTGGGCGAAGGGCCGCTGGCGCTGCTCAAGTTACGCGGGTTCAGCCTGCCGCGAGAGATCTTTCTGGTAGAGGGCCGTGATACCCCGCAGTACACGCACAATGGGGGCTTCGAATGAGCCTGAAAAGCCTGATCGAAAGCTGTTTGTCCACCAGCGAGCCACTGGTCATTGCCCGCAAACACAGCGAATCCTGGGAGCCTTGGCTAACGCCCATCAGCGGTGATGCACCGGTGGGAGAGGACCCGGGCTACGACGACGATTTCCAGCGCATGCGCGAAGAGGTCAACAAACTCTCCGGGGCGGATGTCGACCTTGTGGCCCAACTGGCGCAGAAGCTGCTCCAGCAGTCCTGCAAAGACCTTCGTGTTGCCACCTACTACCTGTGGGCACGCTTGCATAGGGACGGTGAGTCCGGCTTGGCAGATGGCCTGAGTTTGCTGGCGGCGCTGATGGAGCGCTATGCCTGCGACATCCTGCCGGCGCGTCCCCATAGCCGCAAAATGGCCCTGGAGTGGCTTGCCGGCAGCAGGGTCCTGGCAAGCCTGTCGCTGTACCCTCAGGTGGTCAAGGCTGAAACTGAGCGAACGGTGGCTGCGCTGGTGTGGTTGGAGCACGGCTGCAGCAACTGGCCCGCAGACCAGCGACCGCGGCTGGACGCCTTGTACGGCGCCCTCAGCAATAGACTCGCTATGTCGGGAGGTGTTGATGCAATCGTCCCGCAGACCAGCAGTGACTCACCGCCGAGAAGTAGCGCCCCTGGCCCGAGCACATCACCCATCAAGTCCGGTCGCGATTTGCTGGACAGTGGCCGGGGCTTGGCCAGCTACCTGCGTGAACAACCAGAAGGTTGGCTGGCAGCCCATCGGCTGATGAAGAGCCTGCGCTGGGACACCGTGCATCAGGTACCGCCCCAAGACGCACAGGGCATTACCCGGCTGGCACCCCCGCGCGGTGAATACCGTGCCCAGTTAAAACGCCTGCACGTGCAGCAACGCTGGAGTGAGTTGATCGACCAGGCCGAGCGGATGTATGCCGAGGGCGTCAACCATTTCTGGTTGGACCTGCAATGGCATCTGCATCAGGCCTTGAGCAAATCACCCCATCCGCACAGTAGCTGGGCAGCCATCGTCAAACATGACCTGAACATGCTGCTGCAGCGCTTGCCTGGGCTGGACATGCTGTATTGGAACGATGGCTCGGCTTTCGCGGATGAAACCACACGCGAGTGGATCAACCAGCACGTCAGCGACAGCCGCTCCGCGCAATGGCTGCCTGCTGCAGCCTCGGCAACCACCACGGCAACCTGCGAAATCCTTGCGCTGGAACCTGAGGCACTGGCGCAAGCCGATGCTGAGGGTGTCGAGCAAGCGCTGGCGTGGCTTGCAAAGCGGCCCGATACGCAGGCCGGGCGGCAACGCTGGTTGCTGCGCCTGCTGATGGCCCGGGTGGCCGAGCAGTACGGCAAGGCCGAACTGGCCATTCATTTGTTCACTGAACTGGATACCACCGCGCACCACCACGCACTGACCGACTGGGAGCCAGAGCTGATCTTTGAGGTCAAGGCGCGGTTGCTCAAGCTGCTGCGTTTGAAAGCCCAGCGCAACGATGCCGATCGGCCAGCCCTGGCGCGGCAGATGGAACAACAGCTGGCGGCGCTGGTAGCCATTGACCCGGTACGCGCTGCGGTGCTGTGCAGCTAACTCACATTGATCAGGATCTTGTTTTGAGCAAGGACAACCCAACCCTACGGTACTTTGATGCCGAGATGCGCTACCTGCGTGAAGCCGGTAAAGAATTTGCCCAGGCGTTTCCGGACCGCGCGGCGCAGCTGAACCTGAATAAACCTGGGGCGCAGGACCCCTATGTGGAGCGCCTGTTCGAAGGCTTCGCGTTCTTGATGGGGCGCCTGCGCGAAAAACTGGACGACGATTTGCCCGAACTGACCGAAGGGCTGGTCAGCCTGCTCTGGCCACACTACCTGCGCACTATCCCCTCGCTGGCAATCGTTGAGCTCATGCCTGATGTCAGCCAGATGAAAGGCACCGAATCCATTGCCAGGGGGTTTCAGGTGTTGTCTCAGCCAGTGGGTCCGCAACGTACCCGCTGCCGCTACTCCACGACACAGGACCTGCCGCTTCAGCCGCTCACGCTCGACACCGTGCGTCTTGATCACGAGCCTGATGGGCGCGCGGTGCTGCGTTTGCGTTTCTTGTGCGGGGAAATGGCAGATTGGAGCCGGCTGGATCTTGCTCAGATACCGCTGTACCTGAACGCCGATGCCGCATTGGCCAGTGCACTGCATCAAGCACTGACTTTGAAGGTACAGGCGTTATATGTGCGTATGCCGGGCGAGGCAGAACGCCAAACACTTGAAGGCCATTTCAAGCCCAAGGGCTTCGCCGATGATGACCGTCTTTGGCCCAAAGGTGATAGTGCGTTCAGCGGCTACCAGCTGCTGCTTGAGTACTTCACCTTCCGCGAGAAATTCATGTTCGTGACGCTGTGCGGTTTGGAGTCGTTGTCATTGCCACTGGGCGCTACTTGGTTCGAGCTTGATGTCGTGCTGTGTGAAGCATGGTCGCATGCCTTCACGCCCAACGAGGAGCACATCCGTTTACACGCGGTCCCCGTGATCAATTTGTTCCCGCTGGATGCGGACCCGCTCAACCTGGACCCGCTGCAGAACGAGTACCTGCTTCGCCCGATGCGGCTGCAGGACGGGCACACGGAAATCTATTCCGTGGACAGGGTGTCCGGTTCCAAGAACAGTGTCCGTCAGGACTACGTGCCTTTCAGCAGCTTTCGCCACAAGGGTGGCATGCTCCGCGATGAAGCCCCCGAGCGGTATTTTCATACCCGCCTCAGGCAGGGCGCCAATGGTCTTCATGACACCTGGCTGATCCTGGGCGGGGAAGGCTTTGACAAGGATGTGCTGCTCAAGCGCAAAAGCCTGTCACTGCGCCTTACCGGGACCAATGGCCAACTGCCGCGCAAGGCCCTGCGCAGTACATTGCTCGACGCGGCCGCGCAATCCACCCAGGCGGGGCTGCAGGTGCGCAACCTGACCTCACCCACGCTGCCATGTTATCCGCCGAATCGTGACCGGTTCCACTGGCGGGTACTGAGCCACCTGGGCTCGAACTTCTTGCCCATGCTCAATAGTGCTGAAGTGCTGCGTGGCACGCTGGCGTTGTACGAGTGGACGGGTAGCGAAACCAATCGCCGTCGCTTGGAGGCCATCGTTGAGGTCAAGCATCACCTTATCCAGCGGTTCGAAAAAGGGTTCTTGCTGCGCGGCGTGGATATCGAGGTGACGCTCGACAGCAATGGTTTTTCGGGGGAGGGGGACATCTGCCTGTTCGGTGAAATGCTCAGCCGGTTCTTCGCGCTGTATGCCGACATTCACTTGTGCACGCAACTGACGTTGATCCTGCAACCGACGGGGAGGTGCCTGCGATGGAGCGAACATCACAGTCAGCGTATTCCAGGCTGAAGGCAGAAGGGCTTTTGCAGGTGCTGGAGGGGCAGGTTGCCTCGGCCAACGTGTATCGCGTCTGCCAGTTGCTCGAGCAGGTACTGGTCGATCACCCACCGCTGGGCAGTACCGCACACCCGGTTGATGACGGGGTCCGCTTTCGGCCCGACCCAGGCATGGGCTTTCCCGCCAGTGAGCTGAAGGCCATAGAGTTCGACGACGCCTGTCCCGAACGCCCTATTACGATACGAACTCGGCTACTTGGTTTGTATGGTGTCGATTCGCCGCTGCCAACGGCCTACCTGGACGACATCGCCCAGCGCCGTGAGGGCCACGAAGCTGTAGAGGCGTTTCTCGATATCTTCAACCACCGGGTATTCACCCAGTTCTATCGGATCTGGCGCAAATACTCGTATCCCGCCACCTTTGAGGCGGGCGGTAGCGATGCGACTTCACAGTGCCTGTTGGGCTTGATCGGCCTTGGAGTACCCGGTACTGCCGAGCGTATCGCCACGCCCATGTCTCGCTTTTTGGCATTGCTCAGCGTGATGCGCTTGCCGACCCGCAACGCTGAGGGCATTGGCGCGTTGGTCAAGCTGCTGGCGCCGAGCACGGAGGCACATGTCACCGGGCATTGGCCGCAACGTGTCGTGCTTGAGCGACCAGCCAGCCTGGAAACGAAAAGCCCGGTAAGTCTTTCCCAAGGCATGCCGCTAGGCGCTGTCGGAACGGATGCGAACAGCCAGTTGCGCCTGTTGCTGCACACCAATGATCCGGAAGAGGCGCGCGAGTGGCTTCCTGGGGGGCAGTTGCTGCTCGACTTGCGGGTGCTGCTGGAGGTGTACCTGGGGTGGCGCTGTACGGCCAAGCTACAGCTGTCGATTCCGCTGCGTCTGCTGCCCGTGCCGGTACTGGGCCGTGCGCAAGTCAGGTTGGGAATGACGGCAGTACTGGGGTTGCCGACCGGTGAAGAGGCTACAGCCAACACCGACACCATCACAGTCAACCTGGGCCGCTATCAAGGCCTACAACTGAATCCTTGCGACAGGGAGGTATCGCATGTGGCGTACCGCTTCTAAACGCTTCACGGTCGTGGCGCTGGTGACACTGCTGGGCGGCTGCGGCCTCACCCAGAAGGTTGTGGAGGGTACGGCTTCCACGGCCCGTGCGGTTTTCTACAAGCAAGTCAAAACATTGCATCTGGATTTCACCGGCCGGTCAGCGATGAATACCGACAGCATGGAGATGAGTGGGTTGTCCGTTTCGGTGCTGGTGCGTGTCTACCAGTTGCGGGATCACAAGGCTCTGGACAAGGCAACTTACGACGATCTGGTCAGCCACGGCGAGCGCGTGCTGGGGGGCGACCTGTTGAGCGAAAAAGCCGTAGTGGTCAAACCTGGTGAGGCGGCTCAGCTCAGCACGCCTTTGCATAGGGAGGCTCAGTACATTGCCGTGATTGCGTTGTTCCGAAATCCGGACATGGAGCAAGACGCGTGGCGTTTGACCTTGCAGCGTGATGACCTCGATCCGGACCAGCCCAGGGTTGTCGAGTTGGGTGATAACCGCTTGAAGTTGCGGCCGCGCAGCGAGGACTGAGCACATGATCGAACCAAGCCCTTCGCTTTACGAAACGCTGCTGCAGAATTTCAGCGGCGAGTTGGAGCTGGATCGGGTCAGTGATGATGATCAACTGACGCTTTCGGTTCTGGACAACCTTCAGCGCATTCTAAACAGCCGGGCCGGCACACTCGCGCATCTGCCGGACTATGGCTTGCCGGATATGGGCACGGTTCTTCAAGGGTTGCCGGCCTCGGCCCATGGTTTGATGAATGACATCGTGAGCACGTTGCGCAGGTATGAGCCGCGGCTCGCAGAAGTACGCATCGAGCTGGTGCCGCAGCGACGGCCCGGCCATTTGGAATACGCACTCGATGTACGCATCAAGGGCGGTGGCCGCGCCACCTTTGGGACCACGCTTGCACCTGACGGGAGGGTGGTTGTACGTCACCTGAAACAGGAAGGCTATCTCGCCAAGCTATAGACCTACGGACAAGGAGGCCAGATGACGGCGCTTTTTGAAATGCGGATTCGCTTGGGCGGCGACCCAGGCAGTTTTGATGAGTTCAACGTGTTGCGCGGCGAGTTGGCCAAGCTTGATCATCCTGCGTGTCCTGACGTTGACTGGGCAAAAGTTGAAGCGTTGTGCTTGAGGCTCTTCGAACGGAACGGGGTGGAGCTGCAGACCGCAGTGTCCTTTATCCTGGCGCGTAGCTACCGTACGGGGCTCGCTGGTTTGACCGAGGGGGTGGCATTGCTCGCCACTCTCACGGACGAGTGGCCGCGCTTGTGGCCGGTGCAGGCTTCAGCTCGGATCGAGCTCATCGCCTGGTTGTTTGCTCAGCTACATCCCCTGGTTCGAATGCTGGAATGGGGCGGATCGAGTCTGGCGACGCTGAGGGAACTGATCGTTGAGCTGGGGCGGCTTGAGCACCGTTTGGAGCGGCTTGGCCATGCTTCCTTGGCTTCGCTGAAGGTGTTTCGACAGCAGATCAGTAGCGTGATGCAGCGGATGTCGGGAAGCAGGGACGTGCCGATGCCGCTTCCGTTGCAACCATGGGCATCACCAGCCGAGCCAGCGCTTAGCCCTCCGATCGCTGCGGTTGTCTCAGCACCACCGACTTACACCTTTGTAGTTGAACCAGCGGCGCAGAAACGCGCGGTGTTGCCGTGGTTGCTGACACTGACGGTCACCAGTGTCTTTGTGGGGTGGCTGGGCTGGCAAGAATGGGCATCCAGGCAAGTCAAAGAGCCGCCCACGCCTGAGCCGATCCAACTCGACAGTCTGAATCTGTTTGATCCGGGCAGTGCCGAACTGAAGCCCGGTTCAACCAAACTGCTGATAAACGCACTGGTTGGCATCAAGGCTCAACCGGGTTGGCTGATTGTTATCTCCGGGCATGCGGATGCACGGGGTGACGCGGCCAAGAATCTCGACCTGTCCCGTGCCCGTGCTTCAGCCGTGCGCGACTGGATGCAACGGATGGGGGATATCCCGGACAGTTGTTTTGCTGTTCAAGGTGTCGCGGCCAGCCAGCCGGTCAGCAGCAACCACACATTCGATGGGCGGGCGGAGAATCGTCGTGTGGACATCCGGCTATTGCCGCAGAGCAGTGCGTGCGGGGGGGAGAGCGATGACATTCGCGTTGAGCCGCGTAGCGATAGCATCTAACCCCAATATCCCGTCGATGCCGCCGCTCCCTTTCAGCGCGGTCTTGTGCCGCGAAAGGGTCGAGTCACCCTTTCAATCCTTGATCATCCCTCGCAGCACTGCCCGCGCTTCTTCAGTACGCAAGCATTCGATGAACAGTCGGCTTTCCCGCGCCACCGTGGCCTCCAGCTCCGCCCGCTGGCTGTCCTTGAGCAGCCGCTTGCTGATCCGCAGTGCCGCCTGCGGGTAGCCTTGCAGCTGCCGCGCCAGCGTGCGGGCAGCGTCCAGGCACTGTTCGCCGTTTTCATGCAGCTCATTGGCCAGCCCCCAGGCCAGCATCTGTTCGCCATCCAGCAATGCATTGGTCAGCAGCAAGCGTGCCGCCCGGGCCTGGCCAAGCACACGCGGCAGCAGCAGGCTGGAACCAAACTCCGGGCACACACCCAGCGGCGCGAAAGGCATGCGCAGCTTGGTCGAGCGGCTGACCAGCACCTGGTCGCAGTGCAGCAACAGGGTGGCCCCGATGCCGATCGCCGCACCACTGACCGCTGCGATCAGCGGCTTGTCCAGGCCCATGACCACCCGCATCAGGCGGAATACCGGGCTGTCCAGGTCGCTGGGCGGGTTGTCGAGGAAGTCGCGAAGGTCGTTGCCAGCGCTGAAGCAGTGCGGCCCACCGGTGATGATGATGGCATCGACAGCGGGGTCTTCACCTGCCGCCAGCAATAGGTCGCCCAGCAGCTGGTACATGGCAGTGTTCAGGGCATTGAGCTTGTCGGGGCGGTTGAAGGCCAGGGTCAGCAGGCCTTGGTCCAGCTCGCGTGTGATCAGGTCGTTCATGGCAGCCGCTTTTATTGTTGTGAGGGGGCCCTGACGGGCAGTGGCGCTTAGGGTTTATCACGCAGTCCGGCTTGTTGTACAGTCGTTCAGTCCAGCCCCTAACCAGAGACCCACCGATGACTCAGGAAGCCCGCTACCACCGCATGCTGCCGGAATTGCGCAAAGCCAACCTGGTCGAGGCGACCCTGGTGTGCCTCAAGCGCCATGGTTTCCAGGGGGCTTCGATCCGCAAGATCTCGGCTGAGGCCGGGGTCTCGGTCGGGCTGATCAGCCACCATTACGCCGGCAAGGACGAACTGGTGGCAGAGGCTTACATGGCCGTCACCGGTCGGGTGATGGGCCTGTTGCGCGAGGCCATGGCCCAAGCTGCGCCCAATGCCCGCGAGCGGTTGTCGGCGTTTTTCCGTGCCTCGTTCTGCGCCGAGCTGCTCGACCCGCAATTGCTCGATGCCTGGCTGGCCTTCTGGGGCGCGGTGAAGACCGCCGACGCGATCAACCAGGTGCACGACCACTCCTACGGCGAGTACCGCAACGAACTTGGCCGGCTACTGGCCAGACTGGCCGAGGAGGAGGGCTGGCAGGGCTTCGATGCCGACCTGGCGGCCATCAGCCTGAGCGCCTTGCTCGACGGCCTGTGGCTGGAGTCGGGCCTGAACCCCGGCACCTTCACCCCCGAGCAGGGCGTGATCATCTGCGAGGCCTGGGTCGACGGCCTGCAGGCCGGTGGCCGGAGGCGCTTCAGCCTGTCCGAGGGCTGTTGATCACCTGTTCAGTAACGAGTACGCTGCTGTCGCGAGTGTGTAGAACAACACCAATAAAAAGAGACAACACGCAATGACGCCTCGGGTATTGATCGTCGATGACGATCCGCTTATTCGTGACTTGCTGCAGGCCTACCTGTCCCAGGAGGGCTACGACGTACACTGCGCCGACACCGCGGAAAGGGCCGAAGCCCTGCTTGCCAGCCAGGATGTCGACCTGGTGCTGCTGGACATCCGCCTGCCCGGCAAGGACGGCCTCACCCTGACCCGCGAACTGCGGGTGCGCTCGGAGGTTGGCATCATCCTCGTCACCGGGCGCAATGACGACATAGACCGCATCGTTGGCCTGGAATGCGGTGCAGATGACTACGTGATCAAACCACTCAACCCCCGCGAGCTGGTGTCCCGGGCGAAAAACCTGATCCGCCGCGTACGCCATGCCCGCGAGGCGCACCCCGCCCCGGCCTGCGCGCAATCGCTGAAGCAGTTCGCCGACTGGGCACTGGATACCGACCGCCGGCGCCTGATCGACGCCCGTGGCGGGCAAACCCTGCTGACCCACGGCGAGTTCCAGTTGCTCAGCGTGTTCCTGCGCAACAGCGGCCACACCCTCAGCCGCGACCAGTTGATGGACCAGATTCGCAACCGCGAGTGGGTGCCCAACGACCGCTCCATCGACGTGCTGGTCGGCCGCCTGCGGCGCAAGCTGCATGACGACCCGGCCGAACCGCAGTTGATCATCACCATTCACGGCACCGGCTACCTGTTCACCGCCAGCGTGGCAGCATGATTCCTCGCGCCTGGCAGTTGGCGCTGGCCTTGACGTTGCCCACCCTGCACGCCAGTGCCAGTGAGCCCGTGCGTTACTGTGACTACCCGGTGTACCCGCCCATTTCCTGGAGCGACGGCCACCAGGTGCGCGGCCTGGCCCCAACCGTGGTGCGTGAACTGTTCGCGCGCATGGGCTACGAGGTGCAAACCGTGGTGCTGGGCAACTGGAAGCGCTGCCTGATGGACGCCGCCGCCGGGCGGGTGGACGTGGTCCTGGCCTACAACAGCGACCAGCGTGACCAGCGCATGCGTTTTTCCACGGAGCCGGTGGTGCGCGAGGAAGTGGCCGTGTTCTACAACCGCAAGCGGCCGGTGCAGTTCCAGCAGCTGGAGGACCTGGCGGGTTACCGCGGCGGCCTGCTGTACGGTGAAAGCTATGGCGCCGAGTTCGACCGCTTCGTCGCCCGGCATCAGAACATCGAGCGGGTATCGTCCAGCCAGCAGAACTTCGGCAAGCTGATCCGCGGGCGCATCGACTATGTGATCCAGGAGCGGCGCACCGGCCAACTGTTCATCGAGCACCTGCCCGGCGCGCAGGACATCCGCGTATTGCCCAGCGCGCTGAGCGTGGACTACCTGCGGGTAGCCGTATCGCGGCAATCACCCCTGAGCCAGCACATGGACGAAATCGACGCGCAGTTGCGGCGCATGAACCAGGCTGGCGAGATCGCGCGCTGGCTGGAGCAGAGCGAGGTCACTTACCGCGACATGATCAACCTGCCGGCGGATGCACGATGATCCGCCTGCGCACCGATGGCCTGCTGCGCCGCCTGCTGCTGTTCATCCTGCTGTTCAGCTTGTGCTTCACGGTACTGGCCAGCGGCGTGCAGCTGTACTTCGAGTACCGTCGCGAAATGCGGGATATTGAGGCACGCATGGCGTTGATCCGCGCCGGCTACCTGGCCAGCCTGGAGCGCAGCCTGTGGGACCTCGACGAGGCGCAGCTGGATGTTCAGTTGCGCGGCCTGGTGGACTTTTCCGATGTGGCGCGGGTGCGTCTGGTCAGTGATGATTTCACATTGTTACGCGGTGAGGCCGAGCCCCAAGGGCCGCTGCGCATCGAGCGCTTCCCTCTCGACTATCAGCCGCCCTCAGGGCCGGTCAGGCACCTGGGCGAACTGGAAGTCAGCATCGACCTTGGCGCGGTACACCGGCGGCTTTACGCCACGGGCCTTGCCAGCCTGTTGTGGATGGGCGTGTTTCTGTGCGGCCTGGCAGTGGCGCTGTCAGGGCTGTTCTACCGCCTGGTCACCCGCCATCTGCAAGTGATGGCCGAGTTCGCCCGGCGTATTGGCGCCGGCCAATGGCAGGAACCGTTGCGCCTGGGGCGCCGCCGTTCATCGCGCCCTGACGAGATCGACACGGTGGCCAATGCCCTGGACGATATGCGCCGCGCCATCCTCAGCGACATTGAACGCCGCGAACGCGACCGCCTGGCGTTGCAAGACAAGCGCGACGAACTGCAGGCCATGGTCGAACGACGTACCGCCAGCCTGGCCCGGGCCAAGGATGACGCCGAGGCCGCCAACCTGGCCAAGTCACGCTTCCTGGCGACCATGAGCCACGAACTGCGCACCCCGCTCAACGGTATCCTGGGCATGGCCGAGCTGCTACGCGGTGGCCGGCTGGAAGCGGCCGACCGTCAGCGCCTGGAAGCCTTGTACAAGGCCGGCGAGGGGCTGTTGGCGATTCTCAACGAAGTGCTGTATTTCGCCCGGCTCGAAGAAGGTGAGAGCCGCGCCGAGCTGGTCGGCTTTTCGCTGCGCCAGTTGTGCCAGGAAGTGCTGGCGCTGCTCGAACCCATGGCCGCGGACAACGGCGACACACTGCATCTGGAGATTGATGAGCAATTAGCCGGTTACCAGCACGGCGCCGAGCAGTACCTGCGTCAGGTGCTCAGCAACCTGCTGGCCAATGCCATCAAATTCACCGAGCACGGCCAGGTGCGGCTCAAGGTGCAGGTGCTGGTCAGCGAGGCGACCACGCAGCGCCTGCGGCTGTCGGTCAGTGACAACGGCATCGGCATCGAGCCGGCCGTACAGGCAAAAATCTTCGACCGCTTCGTCCAGGCCAGCGAGGCCGTGGCACGCCGCTACGGCGGCACCGGTCTGGGACTGGCGATCTGCAAGCACCTGGTGGAAAAGCTGGGGGGCTGCATTGGCCTGGACAGTGTACAAGGGCAGGGCAGCTGCTTCTGGTTCGAACTCGACATCGCCCTTGGGCAGCCGGTTGCGGCCAATACCCCGGCCCAGTCGGTCAGCGCCAGCCTGGATATCCTGGTGGTCGAGGACGTCGCGCTGAACCGTGAGGTGGCGAGCGGCCTGCTGGTGCGCGATGGCCACCGGGTGAGCTTTGCCGAGGATGCCGGGCAGGCCCTGCAGTTGTGCGCACAGCGGCGCTTCGACCTGATCCTGCTGGACGTTCACCTGCCCGGCATGAGCGGGGTGGAACTGTGCCGGCAGCTTCGCGCCACCCCCGGGCCTAACCACCACAGCCGGATAGTTGCGCTGACCGCTGGCGTGCAACCGGGGCAACTGTCGGATTACCTGGAAGCCGGCATGCAAGGTGTGCTGGCCAAGCCCCTGCGGCTAGCCAACCTGCGCCAGGCGCTGGCCGACGCAACGCCGACTGAAGAGGCCGGTATTGACGCGAACATGGACTGGTCGCTGCTGGCCACCCACCGCTCGCTGCTGGGCGAGCAGAAGCTGCAGGGCCTGCTGAATGTGTTGCGCCAGTCACTGGAGCAGCACGCCACGGCGTTGGCCGAGGCGCTGCCAGCCCAGGACTTTACCGAGGTGCTGCACCTGGCCCATCGCCTGGCCGGCAGTTGCGACTCCCTGGGTTTTTCTGGCCTGGCTGCGCTGTTGCGATGCCTGGAAGACGCCGCCCGCCAGCATGATGGGCAGGCGCTGAACGCACTTGCCGAGCCACTGGCAAGCCAGCTCGGCCAGGCCCGTGCGACCCTGGAACAGTTGATCCAGAGCTGACGTACAAAAAACTTACGACTTTTTACATCTTCGATCCGTTCGTACAACGGCGTCTTACATCCGTTTCCAATAATCCATGGCAACCGTGTTGCACGCGGTCCATGAGGCTTATTGGAGACAAGAATAATGACATGCCGTAGCGCTCAGCCCCTCGTTCGCATCGCCACACGTACCTGCCGCAATGGTGAGGTGCGCCATGACTGACAACGTTGAAAAGATCCAGCTCACCCGCGCCCTGAAAAGCCGGCACATCTTCATGTTGTCGCTGGGTGGGGTTATTGGAACCGGCCTGTTCATGGGCTCGGGCGTAACCATCAATCAGGGTGGGCCGGTGGGCGCGATCCTGGCTTACCTGGTGGCGGGCTTGCTGATGTACCTGGTGATGGTCTGCCTGGGTGAGCTGTCGGTGCAGATGCCGGTGTCCGGTTCGTTCCAGGCCCACGCCACTAAGTACATTGGCCCGGCCACCGGCTTCATGATCGGCTGGGTGTACTGGATGAGCTGGGCCACCACCGTAGGCCTGGAGTTCACCGCTGCCGGCATGTTGATGACCCGCTGGTTCCCGGAGGTGCCGATCTGGTACTGGTCGGCGCTGTTCGTGGTGGTGCTGTTCGGCCTCAACGCCCTGGCCACGCGTGCCTTTGGCGAGGCCGAGTACTGGTTCTCGGGCATCAAGGTGGCAACCATCCTCGGCTTCATCGTCATTGGCCTGCTGGTGATCTTCGGTGCCATCCCCCTGAGCAGCGGGGCACCCGCACCGATGCTGAACAACCTGGTGGGCGAGTCGCTGTTCCCCCATGGCCTGTCGGCAGTGTTCGCGGTGATGATGACCGTGGTCTATGCCTTCCAGGGCTGCGAAATCATGGGGGTGGCTGCCGGTGAGACCGAGCACCCGGAAAAGAGCATCCCGCGGGCGGTGCGCAATGTGGTGTTCCGCGTGCTGATCTTCTATGTGCTGGCGATTGCCGTGCTGTCGGCCATTGTGCCGCACGAGCAGGCCGGGCTGATGGAAAGCCCGTTCGTGCAGGTGTTCGATATGGTCGGCATCCCTTACGCCGCCGACTTGATGAACTTCGTCATCCTCACGGCCATCCTCTCGGTGGGTAACTCTGGGTTGTATGCCTCCACGCGCATCCTCTGGGCCATGTCCAAGACTGGCATGGCACCGAAAAGCCTGTCGCCGCTGAGCAAGCGTGGCGTGCCGCTGCGGGCGCTGAGCATCACCCTGTGCTTTGCGCTGATCTCGCTGATGACCAGCTTCGTCGCGGCTGACACGCTGTTCATGGTGTTGATGGCGGTAAGCGGTATGTCCGGCACCGTGACCTGGATCGTCATCGCCCTGGCGCAGTACCGCTTCCGCAAGGCCTGGCTGCGCGACGGCGGGCAACTGCAGGACCTGAAGTACAAGGCGCCGCTGTACCCGCTGGTGCCGCTGCTGTGCATCACCCTGTGCAGCTCGCTGTTCGTGTTCCTGGCGCTGGATGAAACCCAACGACCGTCGCTGTATTGGGGCTTTGGCTTCATTGCCCTGTGCTATGCGGCGTACTTCTTCGTCAACCGCCGCCGGCAGGGGGCCTTCGCACCCAGCGCACCAGGGGTTTGACGCCGCAGCTCGTCGTCGGCGGGTGTCAATCGCTGCATGTTCAGCACCTGTGAGATCGAGCACCGCCCGCGCGGCGCGCGATCTCACAGGCCATAAAGCCGTCACGACGAACGCCCTTGTGTAACGCCAAACACCGAGTTGTGCGAAGTTGTAACAGCCCATCCCGTCTTGTTGAACACTCGTTTAGTATCTTCCTCGTCAAGCCCTCCAAAACCATCACAACAACACCGAGGCCCCCATGACTACCCCGTCGTCGCCACTGTTGAGCAAGGTCGAAGCTGGCGTTGCCTGGATCACCCTCAACCGCCCCGAGCAGCGCAACGCGCTGGACATTCCCACCCTCAAGCAACTGCACGCCTTGCTCGACAGCCATGCCGACGACCCCGCCGTACGCGTGGTGGTGCTGACTGGCAGCGGCCGCAGCTTCTGCGCTGGCGCCGACCTGGCCGAATGGGCAGCCGCCGAAGCGGCGGGCACCCTGGAAAGCTACGGCTGGACCGAAACTGCCCATGCCCTGATGTTGCGCCTGCACAGCCTCGACAAACCCACCATCGCCGCCATCAACGGCACCGCAGTGGGCGGTGGCATGGACCTTAGCCTGTGCTGCGACCTGCGCATCGCCGCCGCCTCGGCGCGCTTCAAGGCCGGCTACACCAGCATGGGCTACAGCCCCGATGCCGGCGCCAGCTGGCACCTGCCACGGCTGATCGGCAGCGAGCAGGCCAAGCGCTTGTTGTTCCTCGATGAACTGTGGGGCGCCGAGCGTGCCCTGGCGGCTGGGCTGGTCAGCGAAGTCTGCGCCGACGAGCAACTGCCCGCCGTGGCGGCCGAGTTGGCCGGGCGCCTGGCCAATGGCCCGACGTTCGCCTATGCGCAGACCAAGCAGCTGATCCGTGACGGCGCCCGGCGCACCCTCGCCGAGCAGCTGGAGGCTGAGCGCCACGCCGGCCTGCTGTGCGGCCGCAGCCAGGATGGCGCCGAGGCCCTGCAAGCCTCGGTTGAACGCCGCGCCCCCCGTTTTACCGGCCAGTAATCCGATACCCGACCCTCATCAGGACCTTCGCAGATGAATTTCCAACTGACCCAAGAACAAGAAATGTTGGTGGAAGCGGTACGCAGCTTTGTTGCCAAGGAGCTGCTGCCCCATGAGGAAGCGGTGGACCGCGCCGACGCTGTGTCACCCGAACTGGCCGCGCAGATCCGTGGCAAAGCCATCGCTGCTGGCTTCTATGCCTTCAACATGCCCGAGGAAGTGGGAGGGGGCGGTCTGGACTACCTGTCCCAGGCGCTGATCGAACGTGAGCTGTCCAAGGTGTCCTGGGCGCTGCATGTCTTCGTTGCACGGCCGTCGAAAATCCTCATGGCCTGCAAGGACGAGCAGATCAACGACTACTTGCTGCCTTGTGTGCAGGGCGAGAAAACCGACTGCTTTGCCCTCACCGAACCGGGTGCCGGTTCGGATGCCAACGCCATCAAGACCCGCGCCGTGCGCCACGGCGATGACTTTGTCATCAACGGCAGCAAGCACTTCATCAGCCACGCCGGCCACGCCGATTTTGCCATCGTCTTCGCGGTCACCGACACCTACGAGCACAACGGGCGCAAGCGCAATGCGGTCACCGCCTTGCTGGTCGACCGGGGTACGCCGGGCATGACCATCCGCCGTGGTCCCAAGTGCGTGAGCAACCGTGGTTATCACACCTACGAGCTGTTTTTCGACGACTGCCGGGTGCCGGCCAGCAAGGTGCTGGGCGAAGTCGGCAAAGGTTGGGAAGTGGCCAATGCCTGGCTTACCGCCGGCCGGGTGATGGTCGCCGCCAACTGCGTGGGCCAGGCCCAGCGCGCCCTCGACCTGTCACTGCAATGGGCCGCCGACCGCAAGCAGTTCGGCCAGGCCATCGGCAGCTACCAGGGGGTGTCGTTCAAGCTGGCCGACATGGCCACGCAGATCCGCGCCGCCGAAATGCTCACCCTGCACACCGCCTGGAAGATGGATCAGGGCAGCATGACCGACGGTGAAGCCGGCATGGCCAAGCTGTTTGCCAGCGAAGTGCTGGGCAAGGTCGCCGACGAAGCCGTGCAGATCTTCGGCGGCATGGGCCTGATGGACGAAGGGCCGGTTGAGCGCATTTGGCGCAACGCGCGTATCGAGCGCATCTGGGAGGGCACTTCGGAAATCCAGCGGCATATCATCGCCCGCGAACTGCTGCGCCCGCTGCTGCGCTGAGCGCCAGGAGAACACCCATGTCGCAATCGATTCGTGACAACCTCAAGCGCCTGCTGGCGCCCCGGCACCTGGCCTTCGTCGGCGGGCGCAGCATGGCGCGGGCGCTCAAGCGCTGCGCCGAAGGTGGCTTTGCCGGTGAGCTGTGGCTGGTCAACCCGCAGCATGAAAGCCTGGAAGGCATCCCCTGTGTGGCACAGGTGGCCGACTTGCCTTACGCTCCGGACGCGGTGTTCATTGCCACCAACCGTGAGCTGACCTTGCAGTGCGTTGCCGAGCTGGCTGCACGTGGTGCCGGTGGCGCCATCTGCTATGCCTCGGGCTTTGCCGAAAGCGGTGAGGAGGGCTGCCAGTTGCAGCAACGCCTGCTCGCTGCGGCCGGCAACATGGCCCTGCTCGGCCCCAACTGCTATGGCCTGCTCGACTACCTGCACGGTGCAGCCCTTTGGCCGGTGGCCCATGGCGGCGAGCAGGTGGAGAAGGGCGTGGCGATCCTCACCCAGAGCGGCAACTTTGCCTACAACCTGTCCATGAGCGACCGCTCCCTGCCGGTGGCCTACATGGCCTCGGTCGGCAACCAGGCGCAACTGGGTGTGGCCGAGCTGATGGATGTGCTGCTCGACGACCCACGGGTAACGGCCATTGGGCTGCACCTGGAAGGCTTGAAGAACGTGCCGGGCTTTGCACGCGCCGCCTACAAGGCATTGCAGCAGGGTACGCCGATCATTGCCCTGAAGACGGGCGTTTCGCAGATCGGCGCTGAACTGGCGCTCAGCCACACCAGCTCGTTGTCCGGTTCCGATGCGTTGTACGACAGCTTGTTCCAGCGCCTGGGGGTGATCCGCGTCAGCGGCCCGGTGAGCTTTGTCGAAACGCTCAAGGCCGCAGCCTGCGGACGCTTGCCGGCAGATGGCGAGCTGATTGCGCTGGCCTGCTCAGGCGGCGATGCCGGCCTGATTGCCGACTATGCCGAACGCAACCAGTTGCAATTGCCGAAGCTCGCGCAAGAGCAGGTGGCGGCACTGGCCGAGGTGTTGCCGGGCTATGCCAACCTGGTCAACCCACTGGACTTCACCACTGCCATCTGGGGCGATGAAGCCGCCCTGCAACGCATGCTCGACAACACCCTGAGCGGCGCCGCGGGCGCGGCGATGCTGGTGCTGGACTACCCGGCGGCCTTCACCGGCGAGCGCAAGGAATGCGACCTGCTGCTGGGGCTGTACTGCGATGCCGTTGAACGCCACGGCAAGATCGGCTTCGTCACCTCGGCTTTCCCGGAACTGTTGCCTGCCAGTGCGCGTGAGCGCCTGCATGCGCGGGGCATCGCTGCCCTGCAGGGCGTGGAAGACGGCCTGGCGGCCTGGGGGCGCATCGTCGCTTACCAAAAGAACCGCCAGCGGTTGCTGGACCAGGGCGAGGCTGCGCGGGTACCGCTGTGCCCGCAGGCCCTCACGGGCGAAAGCCGACTGTTGGACGAATGGCAATCCAAGCAGGCCCTGCGCGCCTTCGGTCTGCCGGTGCCGGCAGGTGTGCTGAGTACGCCCGAGCGCGCTGTGGCAGACGCCGCCCGCGTGGGTTACCCCTTGGTACTGAAGGCGGTCAGCGCGCAGCTGCCGCACAAGACCGAAGCTGGCGCTGTGGCGTTGAACCTGCGCGATGCCCGCGCCCTGGAAGCTGCACTGGTGCAGATGCGCCAGTGCATCGCTGACTACGCCCCGCAGGTTGCGTTTGATCAGGTGCTGCTTGAGCCCATGGCCGAGCCGCCCTTGGCCGAGCTGATAGTGGGCATCAAACGTGAACACGACTTTGCCCTGGCCTTGGTGATCGGTGCCGGCGGCGTGCTGGTCGAACTGCTCAAGGACAGTGTCAGCCTGTTGTTGCCCACCACCGACAGCGCCATCCGCGCCGCACTGCTGAAGCTGCGCAGTGCCAGCCTGCTGCAAGGCTTCCGTGGCCGCCCGGCTGCCGACCTCGACGCCTTGGTCGCAGCTATCCGTGCGGTGGCCGACTACGCCTGCGAAAACGCCGGGCAGCTGTTGGAGCTGGATGTGAACCCATTGATGGTCGGTGCCCATGGCACCACCGCGGTCGACGCGCTGATCCGCCTCGGCCAGGCGCAAGGAGAACGACATGAATGACCTTACCCTGACAGCCGGCCAGGCGCTGGTGCGGTTGTTGGCCAACTACGGTGTGGAGACCGTGTTCGGCATCCCTGGGGTGCACACCCTGGAGCTGTACCGTGGCCTGCCGGGCAGTGGCATTCGCCATGTACTGACCCGCCACGAGCAGGGCGCCGGCTTCATGGCCGACGGCTATGCGCGGGTCAGTGGCAAGCCTGGGGTGTGCTTCGTCATTACCGGCCCAGGCGTGACCAACGTCGCCACCCCCATCGGCCAAGCCTACGCCGACTCGGTGCCGATGCTGGTGATTTCCAGCGTCAACCACACCGCCAGCCTGGGCAAGGGCTGGGGCTGCCTGCATGAAACCCAGGACCAGCGCGCCATGACTGCGCCCATCACCGCGTTTTCTGCGGTGGCCCTGCAGGGCGACGATTTGCCCGAGCTGATCGCGCGCGCCTGGGCAGTGTTCGACAGCGAACGACCGCGCCCGGTGCACATTTCGGTGCCCCTGGACGTGCTGGCGGCATCGGTCAGCCGGGACTGGAGCGGTGAGGTGGTACGCCGTCCCGGGCGTGGCCAGCCGTGCCGCGAAACCCTCGAGCAGGCTGCCCTGAGGCTTGCCGCCGCCCAGCGGCCGATGATCATTGCCGGGGGTGGCGCGTTGCACGCGGCTGAGCAGTTGCAGCAACTCAGTACACGGCTGGCAGCGCCTCTGTTCACCAGCGTGGCCGGCAAGGGCGTGCTGCCACCAGACGCGCCACTCAATGCCGGCGCCAGTCTGTGCGTCGAACCCGGCTGGCAACTGATCAGCCAGGCTGATGTGGTGCTTGCCGTAGGCACCGAAATGGCCGACACCGACTTCTGGCGCGAGCGCCTGCCGATCACTGGCGAGCTGCTGCGCGTGGACATCGACCCGCGCAAGTTCAACGACTTCTACCCCTGTGCCATTGCCTTGCAAGGTGATGCCCGGCAAACCCTGGCCGGCTTGCTCGAACACCTGCCAGCACTCGACCGAGACCCTGCACAGGCCAGCGAAGCGGTGAGCGACCTGCGCCAGGCCATTCGTCATGGGCATGCACCGTTGCAGGCCACCCATCAGGCGATTCTTGACCGCATTGCCGCCGTGCTGCCCGACGATGCGTTCATCAGCAGCGACATGACCCAACTGGCCTACACCGGCAACTACGCCTTCGCCAGCCGGGCGCCGCGCAGCTGGCTGCATCCGACCGGCTACGGCACACTCGGCTACGGCCTGCCAGCCGGTATTGGTGGCATGCTTGCCACCGACCATCGCCCAGGCCTGGTGCTGGTGGGCGACGGCGGTTTCCTTTATACCGCCCAGGAGCTGGCCACGGCTGTAGAGGAACTGGACCGGCCGTTGGTGGTGCTGCTGTGGAACAACGACGCCCTCGGGCAGATCCGCGATGACATGCTCGGCCTGAACATCGAGCCGGTCGGCGTGCTGCCGCGTAATCCGGACTTCATCGGCCTGGCCCGTGCCTTTGGTTGCGCGGTGCGCCAGCCGCGTGATCTGGACGCGCTGCAGGCCGACCTGGCCAGCGGTTTCGCCACACCCGGCGTGACCTTCATCGAACTCAAACACACCTGCGTCTGTTAAGCCGCGAACAACCAAAAGAACAAGAGAAACCCACATGCCATTTCGCCGTACACTTCTGGCCGCATCCCTGGCCCTGCTGATCACCGGCCAAGCCCCACTGTATGCCGCCCCCCCGCTGTCGATGGACAACGGTACCAATGCCCTGACCGTGCAAAACAGCAATGCCTGGGTCGAAGTCAGCGCCAGCGCCCTGCAGCACAACATCGGCACGCTGCAGGCCGAGCTGGCCGGCAAGTCCAAGCTGTGCGCCGTGCTCAAGGCCGATGCCTATGGCCACGGTATCGGCCTGGTAATGCCATCGATCATCGCCCAGGGCGTGCCCTGCGTGGCGGTGGCCAGCAACGAGGAGGCCCGCGTGGTCCGCGCCAGTGGCTTCACCGGGCAACTGGTGCGGGTACGCCTGGCCAGCCTCAGCGAGCTGGAAGATGGTTTGCAGTACGACATGGAAGAGCTGGTGGGCAGCGCGGAATTTGCCCGCCAGGTCGATGCCATCGCCGCGCGCCATGGCAAGACCTTGCGCATTCACATGGCGCTCAACTCCAGCGGCATGAGCCGCAACGGGGTGGAGATGGCCACCTGGTCCGGCCGTGGCGAAGCGCTGCAGATTACCGACCAGAAGCACCTCAAGCTGGTCGCGCTGATGACCCACTTCGCCGTGGAAGACAAGGACGATGTCCGCAAGGGCCTGGCGGCCTTCAACGAGCAGACCGAATGGTTGATCAAGCACGCGAAGCTCGACCGCAGCAAGCTCACCCTGCACGCCGCCAACTCGTTCGCTACGCTGGAGGTGCCGGAAGCGCGCCTGGACATGGTACGAACGGGGGGCGCGCTGTTCGGTGACACCGTGCCGGCGCGCACCGAGTACAAGCGTGCGATGCAGTTCAAATCGCACGTGGCTGCGGTGCACAGCTATCCGGCTGGCAACACCGTGGGCTATGACCGCACCTTCACCCTGGCCCGTGATTCGCGGCTGGCCAACATTACGGTCGGGTACTCCGATGGCTACCGCCGGGTATTCACCAACAAGGGCCATGTGCTGATCAACGGCCACCGTGTGCCGGTCGTGGGCAAGGTGTCGATGAACACGCTGATGGTCGATGTCACCGACTTCCCGGACGTGAAGGGGGGCAACGAAGTGGTGCTGTTCGGCAAGCAGGCCGGGGGCGAAATCACCCAGGCCGAGATGGAAGAAATCAACGGCGCGTTGCTGGCCGACCTGTACACCGTGTGGGGCAGTTCCAACCCGAAGATCCTCGTCGACTGAAACCGCCAAAGAAGGGAGATTGCCATGCGCTACGCCAAGCTTACCCAACGCATCGCTGGCGACGGGGCTGCGGCCTGGGACATCCACTACCGCGCCCTGGCGCTGCAGGCCGAGGGTAAGGACATCCTGCTGCTGTCGGTGGGTGACCCGGACTTCGACACCCCCGCGCCTATCGTCGAGGCGGCCATCGACAGCCTGCGCGCTGGCCATACCCATTACGCCGATGTACGCGGCAAGCTGGCGCTGCGCCAGGCCATCGCCAACCGTCACCGGCAGCGCAGTGGCCAGGCGGTGAGCGTCGACCAGGTGACCGTGCTGGCGGGTGCCCAGTGCGCGCTGTTCTGCGTGGCCCAGTGCATACTCGACCCAGGCGATGAGGTGATCGTTGCCGAACCGATGTATGTCACTTACGAGGCCGTGTTCGGCGCCTGTGGCGCCAAGGTGGTACCGGTACCGGTCAAGCCCGAGAATGGCTTTCGCGTGTGCCCGCGTGACGTCGCCGAGCGCATTACCCCGCGCACCCGCGCCTTGGCGCTGAACAGCCCGCACAACCCTTCGGGGGCGAGCCTGCCGCGCGCCACCTGGGAGGCGCTGGCCGAACTGTGCATTGCCCATGATCTGTGGCTGATCTCTGACGAGGTCTACAGCGAGCTGCTGTATGAAGACGAGCATGTCAGCCCCGGCAGCCTGCCGGGCATGGCCGAGCGCACTGCAACGTTGAACAGCCTGTCCAAGTCGCATGCCATGACCGGCTGGCGCATGGGGTGGGTGGTCAGCTCGACAGCACTGGCCACGCATCTGGAAAACCTCGCCCTGTGCATGCTCTACGGCTTGCCGGACTTCGTCCAGGATGCCGCCGTGGTGGCGCTGGAGCAGCCGTTGCCCGAACTGGACGCCATGCGCGAAGCCTACCGCCAGCGCCGTGACCTGGTGTGCGAACAGCTGGCCGGCTGCACGGGCCTCAAGGCGCTTAAGCCCGATGGTGGCATGTTCGTGATGGTCGATATTCGTGAGACCGGCGTAAGTGCCCAGGCCTTTGCCGACTACCTGCTGGACAGCCAGGGCGTGTCGGTGCTTGCCGGCGAAGCGTTCGGCCCCAGTGCTGCCGGGCATATCCGCCTGGGCCTGGTGCTGGGCAATGCGGCGCTGGTCGATGCCTGCCAGCGCATCGCCCGCTGTGCCGACGAACTGAAACGGGAGTACGGCCATGCGTGAGTATGCGCGGCTGTACATCGATGGCGCCTGGCAGGTGCCGAGCGGGCAGGGCATGGCTGAGGTGATCGACCCGGCCACCGAGCAGGCCATTGGCCGGGTACCCTTGGGCGCCGAGGCCGATGTCGAGCGGGCGGTGATGGCGGCGCGGCGGGCCTTCCATGGCTGGTCGCGCACGCCGTCCAGTGTGCGCGCCGGGTACATCCGGGCATTGGTCGCACAGCTGAAAAACCGCGCGGCGCAAATGGCCGAGGTTATTACCGACGAGCTGGGCATGCCGGTGCAGTGGTGCCAGGCGGTGCAGGTCGAAGGCCCGATTGCCGGGTTGGAGCAATACGCCGAACTGGCCAGGCTGATGGACGAGGTGCGCGAAGTCGGCAATTCGCTGGTGTACCGCGAAGCCGTTGGCGTGTGCGCATTCATCAACCCGTGGAACTACCCGCTGCACCAGATGATCGGCAAGCTGGCGCCGGCCCTGGCTGCCGGGTGCACGGTGGTGGTCAAACCCAGCCAGGAAACGCCGCTGCACGCATTTGTGCTGGCCGAAATGATCGACGCCATCGGCCTGCCGGCAGGGGTGTTCAACCTGGTCAGCGGCCCAGGTGCCAAGGTCGGTGAAGCCCTGGCCCGGCATCCGCAGGTGGACATGGTGTCGTTCACCGGCTCAACCGGTGCCGGGGTGCGGGTGGCACAAGCGGCCGCGCCGACGGTGAAGCGGGTGTGCCTGGAACTGGGTGGCAAGTCACCGTTGCTGATTACCCCCGATGCCGACCTGCACGCTGCGGTGCGCCATGGCGTGCAGGATGTGATGATCAACTCGGGGCAGACCTGCACGGCACTGACCCGCATGCTGCTGCCGGCCAGCCGCTACGCCGAGGCGCTGGAAATCGCCGAGGCCGAAACCCGCGCACTGGTCATGGGCGACCCGCGTGACCCCGCCAGTTTCCTCGGGCCGATGTGTTCGGCAGGCCAGCGGCGCACGGTGCTCGACTACATTCGCCAGGGCCAGGAGGAGGGCGCGCGCTTGTTGTGCGGTGGTGATCACGGCGGCTTCGAGCGCGGCTTCTACGTGGCGCCCACGTTGTTCGCCGACGTCGACAACCGCATGCGCATTGCCCAGGAAGAAATCTTCGGTCCGGTGCTGTGCCTGATCCCCTACGCCGACGAGGCCCAGGCGCTGGCGCTGGCCAATGACTCGCCGTTCGGCCTGTCCAGCGCAGTGTGGGCGGGCAGGCGCGAGCATGGCCTGGCGCTGGCACGGCAGATACGGGCCGGGCAGTGCTTCATCAACGGGGGCGGGTTCAACTACCGGGCGCCGTTCGGTGGCTACAAGCAGTCGGGCAACGGTCGCGAGTGGGGCGAAGAGGGCCTGGCGGAGTTCGTCGAGGTGAAAGCCGTACAGTGCTGAGCCACCGCTGGAAGACAACCTGTTTTGTGTAAGGAGAATGCTTGTGAATGTACTGATCGTCCACGCTCACCCCGAACCGCAATCGTTCACGGCAGCCCTGCGTGACCAGGCTGTGGAAACCTTCCGTGCCCAAGGCCATCAGGTGCAGGTCAGTGACTTGTACGCCATGGGCTGGAACCCGGTGGCCAGTGCCGATGACTTTACCCAGCGCGAGAACCCCGAGTACCTGGTGTATGCCCTGGAGCAGCGCCAGGGGGTCAAGCGTGGTGCCATTGCCGCAGATATCCAGCAGGAGCTGGACAAGCTGTTGTGGGCCGATCTGCTGGTGCTGAACTTCCCGATCTTCTGGTTCTCGGCCCCGGCCATGCTCAAGGGCTGGATCGACCGGGTGCTGGTGTCGGGGGTGTGCTATGGCGGCAAGCGCTTCTACGACCAGGGCGGGTTGGCGGGCAAGAAGGCGCTGGTGACCGTGACCCTGGGCGGGCGCGAGCACATGTTTGGCGATGGCGCGATTCACGGGCCGTTGGAAGACATGCTGCGGCCGATCCTGCGGGGCACGCTGGCCTATGTCGGGTTCGAGGTGCTGCCGCCGTTCGTGGCTTGGCATGTGCCTTACATCAGTGCTGCTGCGCGGCAGGACTTTCTGCAGCAATACCGGCAGCGTCTGGAGCAGCTCTCGGACGACCAGCCACTGGTGTTCCCGCGCCTGGCGCAGTTCGATGAAGCGTTGTACCCGCTGACGTGACCTTTCTCCTGTACTGAACACTGGGGCCGCGTTGCGGCCCTTTCGCGACACAAGGCCGCTCCCACAGGATTACCGCCAGCTTCGAAGGCTGCGCCGTCCTCCCACAGGATTACCGCCAGCTTCGAAGTCTGCGCCGTCCTTGTGGGAGCGGCCTTGTGTCGCGAAAGGGCTGCAAAGCAGCCCCAACATTTTGTCGGCATACGATGTTCTGCAAACCTTCCAGCGCCACCTGCCAAAAAACGACCACCCACACATTCGGGGTATGTCACCCCTGGGCAAATCCACCGATAGTGAACCCATCGGCTCGATCCGGAGCACTCACACGATGGAGTTGCCATGCGCAAGGTACTGAAGGTGATTGGCGGTCTGCTGCTGGCGTCTGGCGCCAGCCTGGCCCAGGCGGCAGAGGTGGACAGCGGTAACACGTTACGGTTGTACAACTGGACCGACTACATCGGTGAAACCACCCTGGCCGACTTCGAGAAGGCCACCGGCATCAAGGTCATCTACGACACCTTTGATGGCTACGAAACCGTGCAGACCAAACTGCTCACCGGCCGCTCCGGCTACGACCTGGTCATGCTCAACGCCTCGCTGGTCCCCCCGCTGATCAGCGCCGGCGTGTTCCAGGCACTGGACAAGCAGCAACTGCCTAGCTGGCAAAACCTCGATCAGCAGGTGGTCAACAACCTGCAGGGCTACGACCCTGGCCTGAAGTACTCGGCGCCCTATACCTGGGGCAGCTCGGGGGTAACCTACAACGTCGACAAGATCACCGCGCGCATGCCCGACGCGCCGATCGGTTCGCTGGCCATGCTGTTCGACCCCAAGATCGTCTCGCGCTTCGCCGACTGCGGCGTCACCCTGATGGACGCACCCACCGAGGTCATCCCGCTGGCCCTGCAGTACCTGGGCAAGGACCCGCGCAGCGCGTCGGCCGCCGACCTCAAGGCAGCCGAACAACTGCTGCTGGGTATCCGCCCCTACATTCGCAAGTTCGACTCGGTCAACTACCTCACCAGCCTGCCCAACGGCGATGTCTGCCTGGCGCTGACCTGGTCCGGTGACTACGCCACCGCCCAGGCCCGTGCTGTGGAAGCGAAGAAGGACATCAAACTGTCGTTCTTCATCCCCCAGGAAGGTTCGCTGATCTGGTTCGACAACCTGTACATCCCCAAGGATGCGCCGCACGCGGCCAACGCCCACCGCTTCATCGAGTTTCTGCTGCAGCCGCAGACCATGGCCAAGGTCACTGACTACATCCACTACGCCAACAGCAACGCTGCTGCTACCGCGCTGGTGCGTGATGACATTCGCCAGGACCCGGCCATCTACCCCGACGCACAAACCCGTAAGCGCCTGTTCGCGCAGAAAACCCAGAGCCCCAAGGACATGCGCGCCATCACCCGGGTCTGGAGCACGGTCAAGACCGGTTTCTGAACACTGCCCAACGATTCCCGCCAAGGAGCTGCCCATGGCCACCCCAAGCAAAGCATTCGCTATCGCCCACGACCCGCTGGTGGAAGCCGACAAGGCCCACTACATGCACGGCTACCATGTGTTCGACGAGCACCGCGAGCAAGGTGCGTTGAACATCGTCGCCGGTGAGGGCGCCTACATTCGTGACACCCACGGCAACCGCTTCCTCGATGCCGTCGGCGGCATGTGGTGCACCAACATCGGCCTGGGCCGCGAGGAAATGGCCCTGGCCATCGCAGACCAGGTGCGCCAGCTGGCGTATTCCAACCCGTTCTCCGACATGGCCAACGACGTGGCCATCGAACTGTGCCAGAAGCTTGCGCAGCTGGCGCCGGGCGACTTGAACCATGTGTTCCTCACCACCGGCGGCTCGACCGCTGTCGACACCGCCTACCGGCTGATCCAGTACTACCAGAACTGCCGCGGCAAGCCACACAAAAAGCACATCATCGCCCGCTACAACGCCTACCACGGCTCCACCACCCTGACCATGTCGATCGGCAACAAGGCCGCCGACCGGGTGCCGGAGTTCGACTATCACCACGACCTGATCCACCACGTCTCCAACCCCAACCCGTACCGTGCCCCGCACGACATGGACGAGGCCGAATTCCTCGACTACCTGGTGGCCGAGTTCGAGGACAAGATCCTGTCGCTGGGTGCCGACAACGTGGCGGCGTTCTTCGCCGAGCCGATCATGGGCTCGGGCGGGGTGATCATTCCGCCCGAGGGCTACTTCCAGCGCATGTGGCAGCTGTGCCAGACCTACGACATCCTGTTCGTCGCCGACGAAGTGGTGACCTCGTTCGGGCGCCTGGGCACCTTCTTCGCCAGCGAGGAACTGTTTGGCGTGATCCCAGACATCATCACCACCGCCAAAGGCCTGACCTCGGCGTACCTGCCGCTGGGCGCGTGTATTTTTTCCGAGCGCATCTGGCAAGTGATTGCCGAGCCAGGCAAGGGTCGTTGCTTTACCCACGGGTTTACCTATAGCGGCCACCCGGTGTGCTGCACGGCGGCGCTGAAGAACATCGAGATCATCGAGCGCGAGCAACTGCTCGATCATGTCAACGACGTGGGGGGTTACCTTGAGCAACGCTTGCAGAGCCTGCGCGATCTGCCGCTGGTGGGGGATGTGCGCTGCATGAAGCTGATGGCCTGTGTCGAGTTCGTCGCCAACAAGGCCAGCAAGGCACTGTTCGCCGATGAGGTGAACATCGGCGAGCGCATCCACAGCAAGGCGCAGGAAAAAGGGTTGCTGGTGCGCCCGATCATGCACCTGAACGTGATGTCGCCACCGTTGATCATCACCCATGCGCAGGTGGACGAGATCGTCGAGACCCTGCGCCAGTGCATCCTCGAAACCGCGCGTGAACTCACGGCGCTTGGCCTGTACCAAGGCCGATGAACCTGGCGCAAAGGGCTGTGCGCGGGCGTGCCTGGCAGGCTAGACTGCCGGGCATGACCCAGGCCTCCCCCGATACCCCGCTTACCCTCACAATGGGCGCGCTGCAGCAGTGGCACGTGGCGTTGCAGCGCGCCCTGGCCCATGGCGAAACCCCCGAGGCGCTGGAGTATGTGGCCGCTGCCATCGGCCAGTTGGTGCAGGTGGAGTCGATGATGATCAGCCTTGAGTGCCAGGGGCGGGCACCGCAGTTGCTGTACCAGCAAGGCATTCCTGAACTGCACCGGGCTGCCGTGCTGGAGCGCTATTTCAGCGCCGGCTACCTGCTGGACCCTTTCTGCCTTGCCGTGCAAAGCGGCCTGGCCGAAGGCTTCTACCACCTGCAGGAAATCGCCCCCGACAACTTCTTCGACAGCGACTACTACAAGGCTTATTACCTGGGTACAGGTTGCAGTGAAGACAGCTACTACATTGTCGACCTCAGCGCAGGCCGCAAGCTGTCGCTGAGCCTGTTCCAGGGCTGCAGCGGCACGCGCCTGAATGCCGGGCAGGTCGACCTGTTGCGTGCGCTGGAGCCGATGGTGCGCGAACTGCTGGGGCGCTATGCCCGGCACAACCTGGAACCGGGCGCTGCATCAACCGAGCGCGGCAGCCTGCAGGCAGCGTTCGACAGCTTTGGCTGTCAGGTGCTGACCGACCGCGAACGGGAAGTGGCGCACATGATCCTGCGCGGGCACTCGGTGAAATCTACTGCGCAGGAGCTGGGTATCTCGCCGGAGACCGTGCGCATGCACCGCAAGAACCTGTACATGAAGCTCGGGATCAACTCGCAATCGGAGTTGTTTGCACGGTTTATCGACTGGTTACGCGGTGATCAGCTGGAAATCCATAGCGTAACGCGGTGATCAATTTTCTATACCTCCCGGTATATGGACAGCCCTGCACCTTGCCGCATAGCTTAACCCTCGACGGGGCGCGCCATGCTCAAGCCATAACAACAACGATGCCCCGTTACATTTCAGTCCTGCCAACCCAAAACTCTAAAAATGAGGCGGCAAATGGAAAGCATCGGCACCTATGTCATCTACGTCATCATGGTGTGCGCGGTACTGGGTGCCGTGGCATCCATCTACAACCCCGAAGGCGAACTGGGCCAGGAGTTCATCGCCGGCCTGCACAGCATCGGCCCCATCTTTATCCCGGTAGCCGGCATCATGGCGGCGATCCCGTACATTTCAGCTGGTATCAGTCATGTGATCGCGCCACTGTTCCAGGCCATCGGGGCCGACCCTGGCATCGCCGGTCCCATCTTCATCGCCTCGGACATGGGCGGCTACCAGTTAGCCAAAGCGCTGGCGCAAAGCCAGGAAGGCTGGATCCTCGGCCTGATCACCGGCTTTCAGTGCGGCGCCACCATCATCTTCGTCATTCCGGTCGGGTTGGCCATGCTGCGCAAGGCCGACCACAAGTACATGGCATTGGGGATCATGGCCGGGCTGCTGACCATTCCGCTGAGCATCATGATCATTGCCATGACCATGCAGGCGCTTGGCCTGAGCGTGCGTCCGGACATCGCTACCACTGGCGCCGCTACCCAGGCACTGCACTTCACCTGGGCAATGCTGCTGCGCAACCTGATGCCGTTGATCCTGTTTTGCATTGCCCTGGCAGCAGCATTGCGCTACTTCCCCACACTGATGGTGTACCTGTTCCTCAAGCTCGGCCAGTTCATGTACATCGCCGTGGTTCTGGTGCTGGTAGCGTCCATCGTGCAGTACTTCACCGGCCTGTTCAGCCACCTGTTCGGCAGCTGGGGTTTTGCGCCGATCATCGCCGATGCCGATGATCAGTTTCGCGCCTTGGAAATTGCTGGCTACATCGGCCTGATGCTGTGCGGGGCGTTCCCCATGGTGCACTTGCTCAAGCGCTTCCTGGCGCGGCCAATCGAACGGGTGGCCTCGCGCTTTGGCATGTCTGGTGTCGGTGCGGCCGGGGTATTGGCGGCCTCGGCGAATATCCTGGCCATGTTTCGCTTGGTCAGCGAAATGCCGCCCAAGGACAAGGTATTGGTGATCGCTTTCTCTGTGTGCGCCGCGTTCACCTTTGGCGACCACATGGCCTTCTCCGCCAACTTCCAGCCCTCGCTGATACTGCCGTTGATGATAGGCAAACTCAGTGGCGGCCTGATCGCCATGCTGCTGGCCAGTTGGCTGGCGGTGCCCAAGGCGCAGGAGTTGGGGCGTCAGGACGCTGCCGCAGGTGTCTGCAAGGGGGTGGCCGAGCCGTCCTGAGCAAAAGCGTCATGCGCATGATCCGGAGCGTCCTGGGCGCTCCGGATTTTGTGTTTTTAACCGATCAAGGCGGTAAGGTCATGCAGGCCTTCGGTGCATGAGCGTGTGGTGAACAATGACAAAAGATGAGGCAAACGAGTTGGCAGCGGTGATCGAGGCGATCGGCAGCGAACAGCTGGGACCGGCGCTGGATGCGTGGCTGCGCAGCAAGCTGACGTTCGACATGAGTTGCGCCTACCTGTTCCAGTTCAATCAACCAGCACTGCTGGTGCATAACGGGTACAACCGTACGGTCACGGAGCGTACGTTGAACGCCTACGTGCGCGGCGGCTACCTGCTTGACCCGTTCTACGTTGCTTGCGTCAACGAGCACCCAGCCGGGCTATGGCGCATGAGCGAACTGGCACCTGACTGCTTCTTCTCTTCAGGGTTTGCCATTTCCAAGGACATCCACCCCTGCGTGTCGTCCGACTATGGGACGGCGGTGGATGAGGTGGGCTTCATCATTCCCCTTCGGCCCCGGTTGGCGATCGTCTATTCGCTGATGCGCAACCACGGCAGCGGGGATTTCGGTGCAGGAGAAATGGACCTGTTGGCTGCAATGTCGCCGCTGCTGGCTTCGGTTTTTGGTCAGCACTGTCGATTGCGTTACGCTGATATCCTGCGCGCAGCACCAGAGGGGGTGGTGCTGGAGGACGCCTTCGTAGAGATCTTGCAAGGGCAACTGACTGAAACCCAGCGCCTTATCGCCAAGTTGTTGTTACAGGGGCACAGCAATGCGTCGATTGCGCGGCAGCTGAATATTTCCGATGGGACGGTAAAGGTGCACAAGCACAACATCTATCAGCGCCTGGAAATTTCATCCAACGCCGAACTGTTTCGCCTGTTTATCGATTATCTGGCCAAGGGCTGATACAGCAAGGGGCTGCAAAGCAGCCCCTTGCTGTATCAGGTACAGGTCACCTGAACAGCGGACTCAGGTGCTCGCTGAGGTAGATCCCTTGCGGATCGAGCTGGCGGCGCAGCTTACGGAAGTCCTCGGCACGCGGGTATATTGCACTCACATCTTCACCCGTCAGGAAATGCAGCTTGCCCCAGTGCGGTCTGGCGCCATAGGAACGCAGGATCTGATCCACCGCCCGCAGATAGTCCCAGTAGTCGGTACCCGGCTGGCCGGACACCGAAATGGTCACGCTGTCCTGCTCGAAGAATGGGCTCATCCACGCCCCGTCACCGGCAGTAAAGCGGTACTCGATGGGGTAGATGGCCTTGGGGAAGTCCTCCAGCATCAGCTTGCGCACGGCCCGCAACGCTTCTTTGCTGTGGCGCAACGGCACAGCGTATTCCAGCTCGTGAAAGTTGGGCAGGTACTCGATCGGGTACACATCCGAGCTGTAGGCCACTTTCTCGAACTCGCTTTCCCAGATCGGGTGGCCGGTGATGTCCATGACCTTCACTTCGCAGACATCGGTGGTGCGCCCGCTTGTAGAGGTGGCGGCGGTATCGGGTAGGCAATAGCAATGCCGGCTTTGCTCGTAGGGGCACCAGAAGAAGCTGAAGTGGCGGTGTTTGCGTGCCAGTTCGTCGTGCTTTTCCATCACGCTTTCGAAGTCTTCGCGCCAGATGCGCTCGTGCAGGTTGAAGCTGTCGGTCACCTGCAAGGTCAGTTCGGAAACAATGCCCAGTACGCCCAGCGACACCCGACCCGCTTGTAGCAGGTCAGGGGTGCTTTCGTCGACCACGAGTATTTCGCCATTGGGTTGCACCAGCTTCATGCCGACAATCGACGAGGCCAGGTTGCCGAGGGTCAGACCGGTGCCGTGGGTACCGGTAGTCAATGCGCCTGCAATCGACTGGCTGTCGATGTCGCCCTGGTTGACCATTGATAACCCGGCGGCACGCAATGTCTTGCCCAAGGCATTGATGGTGGTGCCGGCGGCAGCGGTGACGCGCTTCCTCTCGTGGTCGATATGGCGTACGCCGCTCATGTTGGCCAGGGTCAGGTGCAGGCCATTGGTCAGTGCCACTGGGGTGAAGGAATGCCCCGAGCCGGCCACGCGCACGTTCATGCCATTGCTGCTGGCCTGGCTGACCATTGAGCACAGTTCGTCCTCGCTGGCCGGTGCCCCGCGTGCTGTACGGATGCAGGACTGGTTACCGGCCCAGTTGCGCCAGTGCGCGTGTTCAAGGCCGAATTCGTTGATATGCATGTTGTTGGAAGAGGTGCTCACATCGTTCTCCTGCCGGTTGTTCTTGTAATCAGAGGGCGGTGTAGCCATTGTCGGCAAACAGGTGCGCACCGTTTACGAAACTGGCGTCGTCACTGGCCAGGAACAAGGCTGCGCTGGCGACTTCCGAGGGTTGGCACAAGCGCCCCTGGGCGGCAGCGATGGCCTGTTCGCTGACGTCCACGCCATGTTTGCGCAACATATCGATCTCGCGCAGGCCGTGGGCGGTGGCGATGAAGCCCGGGCAGATGGCATTGGCGCGAATGCCTCGGTCGCGAAACTCCACAGCGATAGCCCGGGCGAACATATGGGTGGCACCCTTGCTGGTGCAATACAGCACCTCCATCGGCGTGCCCACCACTGCCGAGATGGATGAAGTGCAGACGATACTGCCGCCGCCGGCCGCGAGCATGCCCGGCAACACCGCGCCGGTGACCAGGAACATGCTCTTCACGTTCACGGCCATGATCCGGTCCCATTCTTCTTCACTGGTTTCCAGGAAGGGCATGGCCGACAGGATGCCCGCGTGGTTCATCAGCACGGTGATGTGGCCGAATGCCTCTTCTACGGCCGCCACCGCGGCCTTCACTTGTTGTGCGTCCGAGACATCGGCGGCGGCGAAGATGGCCTGGTAACCTGCATCACGCAATCGCCTTGCAACTTCGGCGCCCTTGCTGCCGGGCAGGTCGACAATGCCTACCCTTGCCCCTTCTGCCGCGAACAGCTCCGATGCGGCCAGCCCGCAGCCACCCGCACCGCCAGTGATCAGCGCCACCTTGCCGTTAAGACGTCCAGCCATGTTCGACTCCCGATGATTTTTGATTGACTGTCTTGAGCCCGGGCGTTTCGCGATTCGCGTGCCGGAGCATGAAACAGATCATCGGGAACATCCATATACCGATGGGTATACGGGGCACGCATAGGCAATGGGGCAGGGCTATAGAGTCCCTGTGGGGCCTGCCCGCGAAGCAGGAGAACCGGTGCATAGCACGGGCTTTGCCCGTGTTCGCCGGCGCGTCCGCTCCCACAAGGTGCATGGTGTGTTCATATTGCCTGTTGCTCGATCAACGCCAGGCACCGCTTCACGATCGGGCTTACATCACCCTTGCGCCGGCTGAGGATGATGGGGCTGACGGCGCCGCTATCAAGCAGGCCGACATACTCGATATCGGGACGGTGCTGCTGCTGTACCGATGCTGGCACCAGGGTCACCCCGACGCCAACCGCTACCAGGCCGATGGCAGTCTGCAGTTCGTTGGCCCACTGGCTGACACGAATGCTCATGCCGTGGTGGGCGAACAGCGCCAGCACGTGGTCGGCATAGCTGGGCCGGGGATTGGCCGGGTAGAGGATGAACGCTTCGCCAGCCAGCTGGGCCAGACTGAGCGGGCTGCCCGCCAGGGGGTGGCCCTTGGGCAGCACGGCCACCAGCGGGTCCTCGCACAGCACCTGCTGGTGAATCACCGGGTCGTCGATGCGAATGCGGCCGAAGCCAATGTCGATACGCCCGCTTTTCAGTGCCTCCACCTGTTGCAGTGTGGTCATTTCGTTCAGGCCCAGTTCCAGCTCGCTGTCCTGGCGAAGTTCGCGGATCAGCTCCGGCAGCACGGTGTACAGGGTAGAGGGCGCAAAGCCGATGCCCAGCCACTGGCGCTGGCCCTGGCCGATGCGGCGGGTGTTGTCGCTGATGTTCTGCAACTGCTGCAGCACGGTGCAGGTCTGTTCGTAGAAGAAACGGCCGGCCTCGGTCAGCCGCAGCGGACGTTCGCGCACCACCAGCAGGGTGCCGAGCTGGTCCTCCAGCTGGCTGATCTGCCGGCTCAGGGGTGGCTGGGCGATGTGCAGCAGCTCGGCGGCGCGGGTGAAGTTCAGGGTCTCGGCCAAGACTTTGAAGTAACGCAGGTGGCGCAGCTCCATCAGACCTCCAGGGTATGGTGGGAGATTCATTTGATATTGGACGGTCATCAGGGTCTCGCGCAATCCTTCAACAATCAAGTAAACGCATCACTCGGGCCTACGACTGTAAGCCCTACCTGACGGGACCTGGCAACAATGACAAGCGCGCTGATTGAACACATAGATGCAATTATCGTCGATCTCCCGACCATTCGCCCGCACAAGCTGGCGATGCACACCATGCAGCAGCAGACCCTGGTGGTATTGCGACTGCGCTGCAGCGATGGCGTGGAAGGCATCGGTGAAGCCACCACCATCGGTGGCCTGGCGTATGGCTACGAAAGCCCCGAAGGCATCAAGGCGAACATCGACGCGTACCTCGCCCCGGCGCTGATCGGCCTGCCGGCAGACAACATCAATGCCGCCATGCTCAAGCTGGACAAGCTGGCCAAGGGCAACACCTTCGCCAAGTCCGGCATCGAAAGCGCCTTGCTCGACGCCCAGGGCAAACGCCTGGGCCTGCCGGTCAGCGAACTGCTGGGGGGCCGCGTGCGTGACAGCCTGGAGGTGGCCTGGACCCTGGCCAGCGGCGACACCGCCCGCGACATCGCCGAAGCTCAGCACATGCTGGACATTCGCCGGCATCGGGTGTTCAAACTGAAAATCGGTGCCAACCCGGTGGCGCAGGACCTCAAGCACGTGGTCGCGATCAAGCGCGAGTTGGGTGACAGCGCCAGCGTGCGGGTCGACGTCAACCAGTACTGGGACGAGTCCCAGGCCCTCCGCGCCTGCCAGGTATTGGGCGACAACGGCATCGACCTGATCGAGCAGCCGATTTCGCGCATCAACCGCGGTGGCCAGGTGCGCCTGAACCAGCGCAGCCCGGCACCGATCATGGCCGATGAGTCGATCGAAAGCGTCGAGGACGCCTTCAGCCTGGCCGCCGACGGCGCCGCCAGCATCTTCGCCCTGAAAATCGCCAAGAATGGTGGCCCGCGCGCGGTGCTGCGCACTGCACAGATCGCCGAGGCCGCTGGCATCGCCTTGTACGGCGGCACCATGCTCGAAGGTTCGATCGGCACCCTGGCTTCGGCCCATGCATTCCTCACCCTGCGCCAGCTCACCTGGGGTACAGAGCTGTTCGGGCCGCTGCTGCTGACCGAGGAGATCGTCAACGAGCCGCCGCAATACCGCGACTTCCAGCTGCACATCCCCCATACCCCAGGCCTGGGCCTGACGTTGGACGAACAGCGCCTGGCGCGCTTCGCTCGTCGCTGACAAGCAAGGAGATAACCATGTTGTTCCACGTGAAGATGACCGTGAAGCTGCCGGTCGACATGGACCCGGCCAAGGCCGCCCAGCTCAAGGCCGATGAAAAGGAACTGGCCCAGCGCCTGCAGCGCGAAGGCACCTGGCGCCACCTGTGGCGCATTGCCGGGCATTACGCCAACTACAGCGTGTTCGATGTGCCCAGCGTCGAGGCGTTGCATGACACGTTGATGCAGCTGCCGCTGTTCCCGTACATGGACATTGAGGTCGACGGCCTGTGTCGGCATCCCTCGTCTATTCACAGCGACGATCGCTGATTCGCACCTGTATGCCTGACAAGAACAATACGAGGTAAGCACTATGACCGTGAAAATTTCCCACACTGCCGACATTCAAGCCTTCTTCAACCGGGTGGCTGGCCTGGACCATGCCGAAGGAAACCCGCGTTTCAAGCAGATCATTCTGCGTGTGCTGCAAGACACCGCTCGCCTGGTCGAAGACCTGGAAATCACCGAGGACGAGTTCTGGCACGCCGTGGACTACCTCAACCGCCTGGGTGGCCGTAACGAGGCAGGCCTGCTGGCTGCTGGCCTGGGCATCGAGCACTTCCTCGACCTGCTGCAGGATGCCAAGGATGCCGAAGCCGGCCTTGGCGGCGGCACCCCGCGCACCATCGAAGGCCCGTTGTACGTTGCCGGGGCGCCGCTGGCCCAGGGCGAAGCGCGCATGGACGACGGCACAGACCCAGGCGTGGTGATGTTCCTTCAGGGCCAGGTGTTCGATGCCGACGGCAAGCCGTTGGCCGGTGCCACCGTCGACCTGTGGCACGCCAATACCCAGGGCACCTATTCGTACTTCGATTCGACCCAGTCCGAGTTCAACCTGCGTCGGCGTATCATTACCGATGCCGAAGGTCGTTACCGCGCGCGCTCGATCGTGCCGTCGGGGTATGGCTGCGACCCGCAGGGCCCAACCCAGGAATGCCTGGACCTGCTCGGCCGCCACGGCCAGCGCCCGGCGCACGTGCACTTCTTCATCTCGGCACCGGGGCACCGCCACCTGACCACGCAGATCAACTTTGCGGGCGACAAGTACCTGTGGGACGACTTTGCCTATGCCACCCGCGACGGGCTGATCGGCGAACTGCGTTTTGTCGAGGATGCGGCGGCGGCGCGCGACCGCGGCGTGCAAGGCGAGCGCTTTGCCGAGTTGTCATTCGACTTCCGCTTGCAGGGTGCCAAGTCGCCTGACGCCGAAGAGCGAAGCCATCGGCCGCGGGCGTTGCAGGAAGGCTGAGTTCGAGGTTATGTCACTGTGATTTTGCCTGGGGCTTTCCGTGCGGGGAGGTCCCGGGCTTTTTGTCGCCAGGGGCGGGTGATCTAGAATCGTCTTTTTGTTCAGGCCTCCCACACCATGCTCCCCATCGCGCTGCTGCCAACCACCCTCGACCAGGCGTCGCTGATCCGCAATCTCTACCAGTTCTATTGCTACGAGTCCTCCGACTGGGAGCAGGAAGACGTCGAGGCGGATGGCCGTTTCTACATCCACGAGGAGCACCTGCAACGTTACTGGCAGGACGACGGCTGGGGCGCGTATCTGGTGCTGGTGGACGGATTCATCGCCGGCTTCGTCCTGGTCGAGCGCAGCGAACTGCCTGGCATCGATGCGCAGGAACTTGCCGACCTGTTTATTTTGAAGAAGTACCGTCGCCAGGGCATCGGCCAAGCGGTGGCGTTGCAGTTGCTGAGTGGCGAGGGTGACTGGCTGCTGCGTTGCTACGCACAGGATCTGCCCGCCGTGGCTTTCTGCAATGCCGTGCTGGCGAGCCTGCCGCGGCCGGCGCAGGCTATCGCCCTGGGGGATGAGCCGGACTTGCTCAATTTCCTGGTGACCGGCACCCGCCATTGAGGGCGGGGCGCTTTCGTTCGTCCAGATAAGGGATAGCGCCATTTTTGTGATGTGCTTCACAAAATGTTCGCGAGCGGCATAATGCCATCATCGCTTTCCAAGACCCGGCCGCCGCTTGCCGGGGTCCCTTTTCATGCGCTTCGAAGGTTCAGGTAAAGTTCATGTCGCTCGCAGCAAACCCCGACATCATGTACCGGCTGTTGATCCAGAGCGTGGTGGATTATGCCATCTACCTGCTCACCCCTGACGGTATCGTCGCCAACTGGAACCCCGGCGCCCAGCGCGCCAAGGGGTACCGTGCCGAGGAAATCGTCGGCCAGCACTACTCGCTGTTCTACACCGATGCCGAGCGCGCAGCCGGGTTGCCAGCATTCAACCTGGAGCAGGCGCGCAGCACCGGACGCTTTGAAGAAACGGGTGCACGCCTGCGCAAGGACGGCACGGCCTTCCATGCCCATGTGGTCATCGAAGCGGTGTACGACGATGCCGGGCAATTGGTGGGTTTCGCCAAGGTCACCCGCGACATCTCTGAACGCCACCGCCAGGAGCTCGAATTGCTGCAGGCCAAAGAGCTGGCCGAGCAGTACAGCCAGGAAATGGCCAAGCTGTCGCAGTTTCTCGATTCGGTGATTGCCAACATTCCCGCAAGCGTCATCGTCCAGGACCTGGAAAGCCAGCGCATCCTGTTGGCCAACCAGCAGGCCGAACGCCTGTTCGGTGGGCCACAGCGCAGCATGATCGGCCAGTTGCCCAGGGAATGCCTGGCACCGGCTGCCGGTGACTACCTGGAGCAGCAATTCGTGCGGGGTGCCCGCAGTACCAAGGGGCACGCCGCCGAAACCCGCGTCGACACCGCCCGCGGCCCACGCACACTGCGTAGCCGTACCCTGCTCAGTCAAAACCGCGAAGGGCAGGCCGATTACGTGTTGTTCGTGGCTGAAGACGCCACCGAAGAGCTGGCCGCCCATGCGCAGATCCATCACATGGCGCACCATGACGCGCTCACCGGGCTGCCCAACCGTACGCTGTTCCACGAACGGCTACGCCAGGCCCTGTTGCGCGGCAGCGAAAACGCCAAGCTGACGGCTGCCCTGTGCCTGGACCTGGACAACTTCAAGAACATCAACGACTCCCTTGGCCATGCGTTTGGTGACAAGTTGCTACGCGAGTTGGGCAAGCGTCTGCGCCGCGAACTGCGTGAGCACGACACCTTGGCCCGCTTGGGTGGCGACGAGTTTGCCGTGGTGCTGACGGGCCTGGAGGGGCGGGATGCCGCGTGTAATACCGCGCAGCGCCTGATCAAGGCCATCAGCCCGCCATTCCAGATCGAAGGGCATCAGTTCGTGGTGGGGGTGAGCATCGGCATCGCCATCGCGCCTGATGACAATGACCAGGCAGAGCAACTGTTGGGTTACGCCGACATGGCCCTGTACCAAGCCAAGCGTAACGGCCGTAATCGTTATGAATGCTTTGATGTCGAACTGGACGTTGCCGCCCGTCAGCGCCGCCTGGTGGAAACCGACCTGCGCACAGCGCTGCACCTGGGGCAGTTGCAGTTGCACTACCAGCCGGTAGTCGATCATCAGACCAGCAGCGTTACCGGCTATGAGGCGCTGCTGCGCTGGGAACACCCGACCCGTGGCATGGTCATGCCGATGGACTTCATCCCCATTGCCGAAGAAACCGGGTTGATCCACGAGTTGGGCAACCGTGCGCTGAATCTGGCCTGCCAGGAGGCGGCCAGTTGGGACAGTGAGCAGACGGTGTCGGTCAACCTGTCGGCGGTGCAGTTCAAGAACGGCGATCTGGTGCATACCGTCGCCCTCGCGCTGGCCGACTCGGGCCTGCCGCCGCAGCGGCTGGAGCTGGAAATTACCGAGTCGGTACTGCTGGGCAACAGCGAGGAAAACGTGCGCACCTTGCGTGCGCTGAAAGACCTGGGCGTGTCCATTTCACTGGATGACTTTGGTACCGGCTACTCATCGTTGGGCTACCTGCGTTCGTTCCCGTTCGACCGGATCAAGATCGACAAGTCGTTCGTGCATGACATGTGCGACAGCCGCGAGGCCATGTCGATCATTCGCGCCATTACCGAGCTGTCCAACAGCCTGATGATCAAGACCACGGCCGAAGGCGTGGAGTCGGAGGAGCAGATGCGCCGGCTCGCGGCGGAAGGCTGTTCGCACTTCCAGGGCTACTTTTACGGGCGGCCGGCACCGGCGAGCGAGCGGTTGAAGCAGGTCATCACGCAAGAACAATGACTTGCGCGGCGGCCTCAGCTGTTCCAGTCCGGGGCAAACGGCGGGCTAACCACGCGCTGGTCTTTCGGCAGCCCGGCAATGGCTGCGCGGTCTTCGTCATCCAGCTGCACGGTCAACGCGGCCAGGTTGGCCAGCTGGTTTTCGCGGCTGCTGGCTTTGGGGATCGCCGCCACGCCGTCCTGGTCCAGCAGCCATTTCAGCGCGACCTGGCTGGGCAGCACGCCATGCTTGCGGGCAATCGCCTGGATCACTGGCTGCGCCGCTGCCTGGCCGCGTGCCAGCGGGGTGTAGGCGGTGAGCAACAGGTCATGGCTGCGAGCGAAGTCGAGTAGCGGTTGCTGGCTGAGCAGAACATGGTATTCCACCTGGATCGCCGACAACGGTGCGCCCAGGGTTTCCACCACCTGGCGCAGTAACCCCAACGGGAAGTTGGCCACCCCAATATGGCGCGCCTTGCCTTCGTCACGCAGGGCTACCAGGGTGTCGATGCTGCGGGCCAGGTCCCAGTCTTTGCCTGGCCAGTGGATGTGGAACAGGTCGACCTGTTCGGTACCCAGCGCGCGCAGGCTGTCTTCCAGCGACTGACGCATGGCGTTGGGCTCCAGGCGGTCCCACCAGACCTTGGTGGTCAGGTGGATCTGCTCGCGTGGCACGTCGCTGTCGCGCAGCGCCTGGCCAACGGCTGCTTCGTTTTCGTAGGCGGTGGCAGTGTCGATGTGCCGGTAACCCACGTCCAGTGCCTGGCGCACGGCCTGGGTGCATTCACTGCCGGTCATTGGCCAGGTGCCCAGGCCGATGGCGGGCAAGTCCAGGCCGGTGCGGGTGCTGAGCCTTTGCATGTAAATTCCTTGTAGGGTGTGCAGGGGTCGGTCGATGGTCGGCGATCAACCGTGCACGGGCCATGCAGACAAGGTGGAAAGTGGTCGATCAGCGAACACAAATTGCACTTGACCGGGTCAAGCGGCAAATGAACTTCCTTATGCTGCGGCATCTCTTCTAGAATCCCAGCTGTCACATCCGCCAGGCAATGCCTGCGCGGCCTTCCTTGGGCGGGGCATGTTGCCGCGCCGTCATCGAGAGAGCCATGAGTTCCAGCACACCGCTGTCCGGCGTCAACCAACCCCTGCGCGGCATCGCTTTGGTGGTGGTGGCGACGTTCCTGTTCGCCAGCCACGATGCCTTGTCCAAATTCCTGGGTGGCCTGTACCCGATAGTCATGGTGGTGTGGGCGCGTTATGTGGTGCACACGTTGCTGATGGCCGGTATCTTTCTGCCCAAGTCTGGGCTCAATGTATTGCGCACACGCCGGCCGGTACTGCAGACCTTGCGGGCCCTGAGCCTGCTGAGCACCAGCCTGCTGTTCACGACCGGTTTGCAATACCTGCCACTGGCCGAGGCCACGGCCGTCAACTTCCTTGCCCCGGTGCTGGTCACCGCGCTGTCGGCGCCGCTGCTCAAAGAGCGAGTGACAGTGGGGCAGTGGGTGGCGGTGGTCATGGGCTTTATCGGCGTGCTGGTGGTGGTGCACCCGGGTGGGGCGATGTTTACCCCGGCCATTCTGTATCCGTTCGGTTCGGCGTTGGGCTTCTGCTTCTATCAGTTGCTGACGCGGATTCTGGCGGCGCATGACAGCCCGACCACCAGCAACTTCTACGCGGGGCTGTGCAACACCTTGGCAATGAGTGCGCTGGTGCCGTTCTTCTGGGAAGTGCCGCGCTGGGACCATGCCCTGTTGATGCTGGCACTGGGGGGCTTTGGCATGACTGCGCACCTGCTGCTGACCCAGGCCTTCCGCCATGCGGCGCCGGCGTTGCTGGCGCCGTTCAGCTATTGCCAGATCGTGTTTGCCGGGTTGCTTGGCTTCGTGGTGTACAGCCAGGTGCCGGATACCCTGAGCCTGGTGGGGATTTTGGTGATCTGCCTCAGTGGGCTTGGCGCAGCGTGGATGCAGCGCAGCAAATAGCAGTTGTGTACTTCAGGCTTTACGGCCGGTAGCAACAGCGTTGTGCTGCGAAGCGGGCATCACGGCGTGGCCATGAACTGCAGGATGCGGTCGCGCAGCCAGCGCTCGGCGGGGTCGTTGTCCTGGGCGCCGCTCCAGACCATCGACAGCTCGGCCTCGGTGATGTCGAACGGCGCCGGGTCGGCGCGCAGGCTGCCGTCGTCGGCGAGGGCACAAGCGGCATAGTCCGGCACCGTGGCGATCAGCTCGGTGTTGCGCAGCAGGGCGCGCAGGCTACCGAACTGCGGCACCGCCAGCACCACCTTGCGGCAACGACCGATGCGTGCCAGGTCGAGGTCGATGTTGCCGCTCATGTCACCGGAAAACGACACCATCACATGCGGGCGGGCGCAGTATTCGTCGAGGGTCAGCGGCCCCGGGCGGTCGTCGGCGCGCAGCACCCGTACACCGATGTCGCGCAGCTTGCGGCGTTTGGCGGTGGCCGGCAGGTCGGTGGTATAGCTCACACCTACCGAGATCTCGCCGCTGGCCAGCAGGCCAGGCATCAGCAGGAAATTGGCCCGCCGCACGACCACGCTAATGGCGGGGGCTTCTTCACGCAGGGCCTGCAGCAGGGCCGGAAACAGGCCGAACTCGGCATCGTCAGAAAGGCCCAGGCGGAACACGTTGCAGCTGTTGGCCGGGTCGAACTGGCGGGCGCGGCTGATGGCGGCGGAAATCACGTCCATGGCCGGGCCCAGTTCAGCAAAGATCTGCATGGCCCGTGGGGTGGGTTCCATGGCCCGGCCGCTGCGGATCAGCAGCGGGTCGTCGAACAGCTCGCGCAGGCGGGCGAGGGCGGCGCTGACGGTGGATTGGGTGATAAACAGCTTTTCACCCACGCGGGTCAGGTTGCGTTCGATCATCAGGGCTTCGAACAGCACCAGCAGGTTCATGTCGACGTGGCGCAGGTCGTTGCGGTTCATGAGGGCTCGGCGTCCTGGGCAAAGGGTATGGTTGTGTATTGAAGCAGGGTGCAGGGCCCTGTGCCTTGTATGGATGTGCCGGCCTCATCGCGGGCTTGACCGCGATGAGGCCGATACAGGCCTGCGCCTGACAGAGTCAGCCTATCAGGCTCCAACAGCCACTCTATTAGAACTCTGCCCAAGCTCGGCTAGTCTTTCACGTGGCCCCGCGAATTCCGCGACAGGGCAGCGCGTCAGCACCTGCGTGCAAGACCGTGCCCCCTCGCCGTGACAGCTTCGCAAGCCCCGTGTACACCTGATGAGGGGTAGTACGAGCCCACCCGCTCGGCTGAAAGAACACTGGCATAGACCGGAAATCTGGATAACCGACCCAAAGGTACCCGCAGATGTCGAACGAATCGAAATGCCCGTTCCATCAAACCGCAGGTGGCGGCACCACCAACCGTGACTGGTGGCCTGACCAGCTCAACCTGAGAATTCTTCACCAGCATTCCTCCAAGTCCAGCCCCGACCCGGACTTCGACTATGCCAAGGCGTTCAAGAGCCTCGACTTCCAGGCCCTGAAGAAAGACCTGACTGCCCTGATGACCGACTCGCAGGATTGGTGGCCGGCCGACTTTGGCCACTACGGCCCGCTGTTCATCCGCATGGCCTGGCACAGCGCGGGCACCTACCGCATTGGTGATGGCCGCGGTGGTGCGGGCTCTGGCCAGCAACGCTTCGCCCCGCTCAACAGCTGGCCGGACAACGTCAGCCTGGACAAGGCCCGGCGCCTGCTGTGGCCGATCAAGCAGAAGTACGGCAACAAGATTTCCTGGGCCGACCTGATCGTACTCACCGGTAATGTTGCCCTCGAATCCATGGGCTTCAAGACCTTCGGCTTCTCCGGCGGGCGTGCCGATGTGTGGGAGCCGGACGAAGACGTGTACTGGGGGTCGGAAAAGGTCTGGCTGGGCGGCGATACCCGTTACGGCAAGGATCAGGTCAAGGCGCAGCCGCCGGGGCAGGGTGACCTGGTGGCCGAGCCGGCCAAGCATGGTGAAGAGCAGAATCGCGACCTGTCGGCCGAGCGTAACCTGGAAAACCCGCTGGCCGCCGTGCAGATGGGCCTGATCTACGTGAACCCGGAAGGCCCGGAAGGTAACCCCGACCCCGTGGCCTCGGGCAAGGACATCCGTGAAACCTTTGGCCGCATGGCCATGAACGATGAAGAAACCGTGGCCTTGATCGCCGGTGGCCACGCGTTCGGCAAGACCCATGGTGCCGGCCCCGCCGACAACGTCGGCCCCGAGCCGGAAGCGGCAGGCCTGGAAATGCAGGGCCTGGGCTGGCACAACACGTTTGGCTCCGGCAAAGGCGGGGATACCATCACCAGTGGCCTGGAAGTGACCTGGACCTCCACCCCGACCCGATGGAGCAACGAATACCTGAATAACCTGTTCGACTTTGAGTGGGAGCTGACCAAAAGCCCGGCCGGCGCGCACCAGTGGCGGCCAAAAGAGGGCAAAGGCGCCGGAACGGTGCCCGATGCACACGATCCCGGTAAAAAGCACGCACCGTCGATGTTGACCTCCGACCTGGCATTGCGCTTCGACCCGATCTACGCGCCGATCGCCCGCCGTTTCAAAGACAACCCTGAGCAACTGGCGGATGCTTTTGCCCGTGCATGGTACAAGCTGATCCACCGCGACATGGGCCCGCTGTCGCGCTACCTGGGCCCGGAAATGCCCAATGAAGAGTTGCTGTGGCAAGACCCGTTGCCCAAAGCTGACCCATCCACGATCAGCGAGCAAGACATCGCGGCCCTCAAGGCCAGGATCCTGGCCTCGGGTTTGAGCGTGGGCGAACTGGTCTCCACCGCCTGGGCATCCGCGTCGACCTTCCGCGGCTCCGACAAGCGCGGTGGTGCCAACGGCGCACGTTTGCGCTTGGCGCCACAGAAGGACTGGGCTGCAAACCAGGGCGTGGACAAGGTGTTGGCGGCATTGGAGAAGATCCGGGGCGAGTTCAACAACGGCGGCAAAAAGGTTTCCCTGGCCGACCTGATCGTGCTGGCCGGTACCGCGGCAGTCGAAAAAGCTGCCAAGGATGCGGGCTACAGCGGCAGCGTAGGGTTCCGCCCAGGCCGAGTCGATGCGTCCCAGGAGCAGACCGACGTCGAGTCGTTCGCCGTGCTGGAACCGCTGGCCGATGGCTTCCGCAACTTCACCAAGGCACGCTACAGCGTCAAGGCCGAGAAACTGTTGCTGGACAAGGCCCAGTTGCTGACCTTGACCGCGCCAGAGCTGACCGTGCTGATCGGTGGCCTGCGGGTGCTCGGTGTCAACCATGGTGGTAGCAAACTCGGGGTGTTCACCGACAAGCCGGGGACGCTGAGCAACGACTTCTTCCGCAACTTGCTGGATATGAGCGTGGAGTGGAAACCGACCTCGGCGGACAACGAAACTTTTGAAGGCCGCGACCGCAAGACCGGGCAGGTGAAGTGGAGCGGTAGCCGGGTCGATCTGGTGTTCGGTTCGCATGCCCAGTTGCGGGCGTTGAGCGAGGTGTATGGCAGCAGTGATGGGAGTGACAAGTTTGTCCGCGACTTTGTGGCCGCCTGGCAGAAGGTCATGGAGCTGGACCGCTTTGATTTGAAATAGCGTTGCCTGGCGGGGGGGCGCTCAGCGCCCCCTTGGCCAGTGGTTATCCCGCCAATTCCAGGTCGGATAGATACAAAAGTGTCCTCGTCGGTTCTGTTGCAATGCTTCTCAGGCGGCCGGCCTGAACAGCGTGCTCACAACGACAAGGAACCCCGACCATGCAAATGCCCAAGACCCTGAAAATCCGCAATGGCGACAAGGTGCAGCCAACCTTCTCCGCTCAGGAATACGCTGCTCGCCACGCCCGGCTGCGGGCCTATATGGCCGAGCAGGACATCGAGGCGGCAATCTTCACCTCGTACCATAACGTCAACTACTACAGCGATTTCCTCTACTGCTCGTTCGGCCGCCCCTATGCGCTGGTGATCACCCAGGACAAGGTGGTCTCGATCAGTGCCAACATCGACGGCGGGCAACCTTGGCGGCGCACGGTCGGTACTGACAACATCGTCTACACCGACTGGCAGCGCGACAACTATTTCGTCGCCATCCAGCAGGCGTTGCCGCTGGCCTCGCGCATCGGCGTGGAGTACGACCACCTGAACCTGCAGAACCACGGCAAACTCGCCGCCTGCTACCCCAAGGCCGAGCTGGTGGACATCGCTGCGCCGTGCATGCGTATGCGCATGATCAAGTCGGCCGAGGAGCAGGCACTTATCCGTCACGGTGCACAGGTGGCCGACATCGGCGGGGCGGCAGTGGTCGAGGCCCTGCGTGAGCAGGTGCCCGAGTACGAGGTGGCACTGCATGCCACCCAGGCGATGGTGCGCGAAATTGCCAAACGCTTCCCCGACGCCGAGCTGATGGACACCTGGACCTGGTTCCAGTCCGGGCTCAACACCGATGGCGCACACAATCCGGTCACCAGCCGCCGTGTGGGCAAGGGCGAGATCCTCAGCCTCAACTGTTTCCCCATGATCGCCGGCTACTACACCGCGCTGGAGCGCACCCTGTTCCTTGACCACTGCCCGGACGAGTACCTGCGCCTGTGGCAGGCCAACGTCGAAGTGCACGAAGCCGGGCTGAAACTGGTGCGCCCGGGCATGCGCTGCAGCGATATCGCCCGCGAACTGAACGAGATCTTCCTGCGCCACGACCTGCTGCAGTACCGCACCTTCGGCTATGGCCATTCGTTCGGCACGCTCAGCCATTACTACGGCCGCGAGGCGGGGCTGGAGCTGCGCGAGGACATCGATACCGTGCTGGAACCGGGCATGGTGGTGTCGATCGAGCCGATGATCATGCTGCCTGAAGGGCGGCCGGGGGCGGGCGGTTATCGCGAGCATGACATCCTGATCGTCAACGACAGCGGCGCCGAGAACATCACCAGGTTCCCGTATGGGCCGGAGCACAACATCATTCGCAAATAAGCATCGGCGTCGGCTGCTTCGCGGGCAAGCCCGCTCCTACGGGGATTTCACCGTTGTCGTAGGCGCGGGTTTTCCCGCGAAAAGGCTGGCCCAGACAACAACAAGATCCCCGTATGACCACCAGACCCTGCCTCCAATTAAAAGAACCAGAGGGTACCCGTCATGTCCAGCACCACCCTAGACCCATCCGCCATCGCCGGCCCCGCGCACAACGCCGAACGCCAGGCGCTGCGCAAGGCCGCCCGGGCCAGCTTCATGGGCAACTTCGTCGAGTGGTTCGACTACGCCGCCTACGGCTATCTGGCCACCATCATCGCCGCCACCTTCTTCCCGCAAACTGACAAGACCACCGGCCTGCTGGCTACCTTCGCGGTATTCGCGTTGTCTTTCCTGGTACGCCCGCTGGGCGGCATTGTCTGGGGCCACTTCGGCGACCGACACGGTCGGCGCAACGCGTTGTCCTGGTCGATCCTGATCATGTCGGTATCCACCTTCTGCATCGGCTTGTTGCCGGGCTATGCGCAGATCGGGCTGTGGGCACCGGCCCTGCTGTTGCTGATCCGCCTGGTTCAGGGGTTTTCCGCCTCGGGTGAGTACGCCGGGGCCGCTGCGTTCCTGGCCGAGTACGCGCCGCCTGGGCGGCGTGGCTTGTACACCAGCATCGTGCCGGCCAGCACGGCGGCGGGGTTGTTGTTCGGTGCGGCGTTCGTTGCGGTGCTGCATGAGCTGCTCAGCAGTGAAGCCCTGCATGAATGGGGCTGGCGCCTGCCGTTCCTGCTGGCGGCGCCGTTCGGCCTGGTAGGGCGCTATATCCGCATGAGCTTGCAGGACACGCCCAAGTTCCTGGAGATGGAGCAGCGCCTGGAAACCAAGGCCGGCATGGCCACGACGCCGCTGCGCGAACTGCTGGGCCAGCACCGGCGCAGTCTGGCGATCGGCATAGGTGTCACCTGCCTGAATGCGGTTGCGTTCTACCTGTTGCTCAGTTACATGCCGACCTACCTGTCCAGTGAAATGGGCATGAGCGAGCGGGATTCGTTCATCGCCTCGACGGTGTCGCTGGCCACCTATATCGGCTTGATCTTCCTGATGGGGCGGCTGTCCGACCAGTTTGGTCGCAAGACCATGCTGGTGGTGGCCTCGCTGTTGTTCCTGGGGTTGACCGTGCCGTTGTTTCGCCTGCTGGACGGCCAGCCGCTGCTGGTGATTCTGGCCATCCAGATCCTTTTCGGTGCGATGCTGGCGATGAACGATGGGACCTTGCCGTGCCTGCTGGCCGAAATCTTTCCGACCCGGGTGCGCTTCAGCGGGTTTGCCCTGAGCTTCAATGTGGCCAATTCGCTGTTTGGCGGGACTGCGCCGTTCATTGCCACCTGGCTGATTCAGGTGACGGGCAGCAAGCTGGCCCCGGCAGGATACCTGCTGGCGGCAGCACTGGTGGCGCTGGTGGCCATGCTGATGTGTCGGGAGACGGCGCACGGGGCCCTTGAAGATTAGTTGACCTGCACTGGCCTCTTCGCGGGCAAGCCCGCTCCTACAACGGCCTGTGGCGGACCACCGATGTGCGTGTAGGCGCGGGCTTGCCCGCGAAGAGGCCAGCAATGCCAATACCTGACCCCCGTCAGTGGAGAGAGGCCTGCCGCCGCTCCCCTAAAGGCGACAGCCCGAAGAACCGGCTATAACTCTTGGAAAAATGCGCAGGCGAACTGAAGCCGCAGGCCAGCGCTACCTCACGCACTTGCACGTCGCTGCGCAGCAGTAACTCCCGCGCCCGCGACAGCCGCAGCTCCAGGTAATACTGGCTGGGCGTGCGCTGCAGGTACTTGTGGAACAGCCGCTCCAATTGGCGCACGGTCACGTCGTTGAGGCTGGCCAGTTCCTCCAGCCCCAGCGGCTCCTCCAGATTGGCCTCCATGATCGCCACCACCTGGCTCAGTTTGGGCTGGGCGCTGCCGAGCAGGGTGCGCAGCGGCACACGCTGCCGCTCACGCTCACCGCGTACGCGGTCGCACAGCAACAGCTCGGCGGCCTTGGCCGCGATGTCCTGGCCGCCCGTGTCGCGGGCCACCAGTTGCAACATCATGTCCATGGCTGCCACGCCGCCTGAGCAGGTGTAACGGTCGCGGTCCAGTTCGAACAGCTGGCTGGAGATCACGATACCGGGGAAGTGTGCCTGCAACGTCGGCAGGTCTTCCCAGTGGATGGTGCAGCGGTAACCCTTGAGCAATTCGGCCTTGGCCAACAGGTAGCTACCGGTGCAGATACCGCCTAGCGGCAAGCGCTGGCGGGCCAGTTGGCGCAACCAGTCGATCAATGGGCGGTTGCTACGGCTTCGGTCGATCGGGTTGGCGCCGACCACCAGCAAGGCATCCAGCGCGGGGGCGTTGGCGATGTTGTAGTCGGGCAGTACGCGCATGCCGTTGCTGGCCACCACCGGCGCGTCGTCTGCGGCGATCAGCACACTGCGATACAGTGGCTTGCGCGCGGCCAGGTTGGCCATGCGCAGGGTCTCTACCGCCGACGCAAGGCCGATGGTGGTGAAATTGGGCAAAATCAGGAAGCCAAAGGTCTTTGCCGAACAATTCTTTACACTAGACGGCGATAGGTTTGCAGAAGCGGGGTGGACCATTGCGCTGTTCCTGTGCAAGCTGAGGCCTGGTTGGTCAGGGGCAGTGAGAAAGCAGAGCCTCGCGTGGTTCTTGTTGTTATGGGTCGTTGCCGGGTCGATCATACACCCCGGATGCAGCGGCCAGGAATGGCCCCGCCGGCTGGCAGGGCCGACAGTGATTGCACAGAGAAGGTGAGCGTCAGTGAACCCCGAAACCATGCTGGCGGGCTTGCCAGGCTATGCCATGGCCCCCGAAGCGATCCAGGTGCTGCCCGATGCCAGGGCTTACCGCGCCTGCCTGTTCGAGCGCATCCGTACGGCGACTCGGCGCATCGTTATCGTCGCGCTCTACCTGCAGGAGGACGAGGCTGGCCAGGAAGTCCTGGATGCCTTGTACCAGGCCAAGGCCGCGCGGCCAGGCCTGGAGATCACCATCGTGGTCGACTGGTTCCGCGCCAGGCGCGGGCTGCTGGGGGCCGGGCGTCAGCCGGGCAATGCCGCCTGGTATCAGGCCCAGCGCCAGTTGCGCGGGCTGGACATCGCGATCCATGGTGTGCCAGTGCAGACTCGCGAACTGTTCGGGGTGTTGCACCTTAAAGGCAGCATCATCGACGATTGTGTGATCTACACCGGCGCTAGTTTGAACAACGTCTACCTGCATCGTTTCGACCGCTATCGCCTGGATCGCTACCACGTGTTCCAGTCACCGGCACTGGCTGATGCCATGGTCGGCCTGGTGCAGCGTTTGCTGCACCACACCGCCACACCGCGCCTCGACCTGCCGGCGCTACCTTCTACCCGCAGCTTGCGCGGCGACATTCGGCGTTTGCGCGCACGGCTGCGGCGCATGGCCTACGAGGTACCTGCCAGCATGACGGGGCAGGGCTTGCAGGTGATCCCGCTGCTGGGTGTGGGCCGTGGCAATCCACTGAATCGGGCGCTGTGCGCCTTGCTGGCAGTGGCGCGCACGCAGATCATCATCAGTACGCCGTATTTCAACCCGCCACAGGTCGTGATGCGCGAACTTGACCATGCCCTGGCGCGGGGGGTTGGGGTGGAACTGATTGTCGGTGACCGCACCGCCAACGACTTCTACATCGCCCCTGGCGAACCGTTCAGTGCCAGTGGTGCATTGCCCTATCTGTATGAGGACAACCTGCGCACCTTCGCCCGCCGCCGCCACGCCGCGATTGCCAGCGGCCAGCTGCAAATACGCATCTGGAACGATCCGGGGCATACCTTCCATGCCAAGGGCGTGTGGATCGACCAGCGTTATTCGCTGCTGACCGGCAACAACCTGAACCCGCGCGGGTTCAACCTGGACCTTGAGAACGGCCTGCTGATCGACGACCCGCAGGGGCAATGGCTGGCGCCACGGGAAGCGGAGTTGAGCGAACTGCGGCGCTTTGCGCCGAGAATCGGTTCGGCAGAGGCGCTGGGGGAGAAGGCCGAACATCCCAAGCAAGTGCGCAAGTTTCTGCGTCGGTTGCGCTATAGCCGGCTGGAACCGTTGATCAAACGGGTGCTCTGACGTCGCCTGTAATGGCCCTGTCGCCGGCAAGCCAGCGACAGGGCCAGAGTGGTGCGCACCGCGCATTGATGTCATTATGATATTGCTGCCCGCGGCCCTTTGTCAGGGGCTGGATTACAATGTGCAGGCAACCGTGCAAGGCCCCTCTGAACGTGATCACGATCGCATACAGTCGGGCCTTTTCCCGTTAACCAGACAGGCCAATGCGTATATGGCGTTAGATCCACCCACGATGCTGACTATTTCAGTCGCTTTGGCCGCTGCGGCCGCCTTGTACCTGGCGATTGAATGGCGCAGTGTGCGCGAAACTTCGTTGCTGTACTGGAGTGCGGGTTTCGCCACGATTACGGTTGGTAGCACCCTGGCATTGTTGCGCGGGGTCGGCTTTCTGTTCATCGGAATCTGGTTCGCCAATGGCTTGCTGGTGGTGGCCCACGTTTTTTTCCTGATCGGCGTGCTGCGCTTCACCCAGGAGCGCTTGTCACGTGCCTGGCTGATGATTGTGCTGGTCTGGTTCGCCTTGCTGCTGCTGCCTGTGGGCCCGCAGTGGTCGAAGGTGATGCTGATGGTCAACTCGTTGTTGGTGGCCTCGCTGACGCTCAAGGCCAGTTTCCTGCTGCGGCCACATGGCAAATCGCTGAGTGTCGGGGCCGTGCAGCTGCGCTATGTGTTGCTGATCCATGGGCTGTTCTATGTGGCCAAGGCGGCCATCGCGATCACGCCAGGCACGCTGATTGACCTGGCGACCTTTGGCGGGCTGATCATTCAGGTTTCGCTGGTGGAAGGCGCGATGGCGATCATGCTGATTGCCTTGTCGATGACCGGCACCGTACGTTACCGGCGTGAAGAGCGGATTGCCCGGCTGGCAGCCCGTGACCCACTGACTGCGCTTTACAACCGGCGTGCACTGGAGGTGAGGGCGGGGCATTTCTTCAAGGACGTGAGCCCGGCGCAACCTGGGGCATTGCTACTGATCGACATCGACAACTTCAAACTGGTCAACGACCTGCACGGGCATATCGCCGGCGACCGTTTGCTGATTGCCTTGAGCGAGATGATCCGTACGGCGCTGCCCGAGCGTTCGCTGGCGGCGCGGTTGGGCGGGGATGAATTCGTCATCTTACTCAGTGGCGCGAGCAGTGAACGGGTCATGGAACTGGGTAGTGGGCTGCGCGAGCAGTTCCAGCAATACGCCGACAAGACCGTGCCTACGCCCCAGGCGGTGACCTTGAGCATTGGTGCCAACGTGTTCGATCAGCCGCCGGCGAGCCTGGCGGCGTTGATCGAGCAGGGGGATGTGGCGTTGTACCAGTCCAAACGTGGGGGGCGCGACAGCATTCGGTTTTTCGAGCGGACGATGGTTGAACTCCGGCAGTGAGCGAATCACCTAGGTGGGTGAGCTCTCATGTAACCCATGTGGGTGATCCGTACAGGCGCTCCCGTCACCCGGCCCCCGCGTTTGACGGGCATCCATGCCCGTCATCAGCAAAACAGCGTGGTCAGGTCGCTACCTGATAGCACGGCACATACTCCGCGCCGCCGGGCAGCTTCATCCGGTGCTGGTCGACGAATGCCTGCAGCAGCCGGCCCAGCGGGTCCAGTACGGCGCTGTCACCGTGGATCTGATACGGCCCGTGTTCCTCGATCAGGCGGATGCCTTTGTCCTTGACGTTGCCTGCGACAATCCCGGAAAACGCCCGGCGCAGGTTGGCCGCCAGTTCATGGGGCGGCAGCTCGCGGCGCAAGTCCAGGTCGGCCATGGCCTGGTGGGTCGGGTCGAACGGTCGCTGGAAGCTCTCCTCGATCTTCAGCAGCCAGTTGAAGTGGAAGGCATCGTTGCGCTCGCGGCGGAACTGCTTGACCGCTTTGAGGCCTTCGACCATGTGCCGGGCGACTTCCGCCGGGTCATCAATGATGATTTCGTACAGGCGATGGGCCGCTTCACCCAGCGTGGCGCCGACGAAAGCGTGCAACTGTTGCAAATAAGGCTCGGCGCTGCGCGGGCCGGTGAGCACCACCGGGAACGGCAGGTCGTGGTTGTCCGGGTGCATGAGGATGCCCAGCAGGTACAGGAACTCCTCCGCCGTGCCGGCACCGCCCGGGAAGATGATGATGCCGTGGCCGACACGCACGAAGGCCTCCAGGCGCTTCTCGATGTCTGGCAGGATCACCAGTTCGTTGACGATCGGGTTGGGCGCCTCGGCGGCGATGATGCCGGGCTCGGTCAGGCCCAGGTAGCGGCTGCCATGCATGCGTTGCTTGGCGTGGGCGATGGTGGCGCCCTTCATCGGGCCTTTCATCACGCCCGGGCCGCAGCCGGTGCAGACATCCAGCTTGCGCAGGCCCAGTTCGTGGCCGACCTTCTTGGTGTACTGGTATTCCTCGGTGCTGATCGAGTGGCCGCCCCAACACACCACCATCTTCGGCTCCACGCCCGGGCGCAAGGTGCGCGCGTTGCGCAGCAGGTGGAAAACGTAGTCGGTGATGCCCTGGGAGCTTTCCAGGTCGATGCGCTGGCTGGCCAGCTCGCTTTCGGTGTAGACGATGTCGCGCAAGGCGCTGAACAGCATTTCACGGGTGCTGGCGATCATTTCGCCATCGACGAAGGCGTCGGCCGGGGCGTTCAGCAGCTCCAGGCGCACGCCACGGTCCTGTTGGTGGATACGCACCTCGAAGTCTTTGTAGGCCTCAAGGATAGTCTTGGCATTGTCGACATGGGCGCCAGTGTTGAGGATTGCCAGGGCGCACTGGCGGAACAGTGTGTAAAGGCTACCGGTACCGACTTCACTCAGTTGCTGCACTTCACGTTGTGACAGCGTCTCCAGGCTGCCTTTGGGGCTGACGGATGCATTGATGACATGGCGTTGAGGCATCTAAGTCTTTCCTGTGCGGGTAAAACATCCTTCTTTGACACCACCATACCGAGAAATGTGGACGGCAACGAGGGGGGCTGTGAAAAACCTTGAGACCGGGCGGCCTGCTTCGCGGGTAAACCCGCTCCTATACAGGTACAGCGCAAGCCTTGATGGCGGTGCGGACCTGTGTAGGAGCGGGTTTACCCGCGAAGCAGCCAACCCGGTCTCGAATCAGCCCAACAGCTTCTGCACCCCCAGGGTAATCGCCAACCCCCCGCCAACCAGCCACAGGTTGAGGATCGCCCCGGTCGCCAGCGCCCGTGGCCCGGCCTGGCGAATCTGGCTGAAGCGGGTCTCCATGCCCAACGCCGTCATGGCCATGGTCAAGGCAAAGGTGTCCAGGCTGTTCACGGCCTGGGTCACGCTGCCAGGCAGCACTTGCAGCGAATTCACCAGTACCAGTGCCAGGAAGCCAAAAGCGAACCAGGGCATGGCAATGCGCCCGTTGCCCTGCGCCTGGCCAGCCTTGCGCGAACGGCTGATCCACAGGCCCACCACCAGCAGTACCGGCACCAGCAGCATGACCCGGGTCATCTTGACGATGGTGGCGATATGCGTGGCTTCGGGGCTGACATTACTGGCCGCGCCTACCACCTGCGCCACTTCGTGGACTGTGCCGCCCAGCAACAGCCCGGCGCCCATGGTATCCAGATGCAGCCAGCCGGCATTGATCGCCAGCGGGTAAAGGAACATCGACAAGGTACCGAACAGCACCACGCTTCCGACTGCCATGGCGCTTTTATGGGGGGCGCTGCGCAGCGCCGATTCGAATGCCAGCACGGCGGCGGCGCCGCAGATGGCGCTGCCGGCGGCGGTCAGCAAGGCGGTATCGCGGTCGAGCTTGAACACTTTCATGCCACACCACAGGCCGATCAGCAGCGTACTGGTGACTACCAGCACCGACACGACAAGCCCCGACCAGCCGACTTCGGCAATTTCCTGCAGGCTTACCCGCAGGCCAAAAAATGCCACGGCAATGCGTAACAGGCCGCGAGCGGAAAAATTGATGCCTGCTGCCCAGCTTGCCGGTACGCCGTCACGCAGCGCGTTGCCATACAAGGCACCTGCAACGATACCCACGATCAGCGGGCTGATGCCCAGGTTGGCGATAGCGGGCAGGGCCGCCAGTTGCGTGACTGCGACCGCGAACAGCGCGACGAACAGAATGCCATTGAGCCGCCCTCGGGTGGAGAGGGTAGGGGCAAAGGCGGGGTTGGACGGAACCGTGGCCATGTGAGTCCTCCGGAAAAGGTGTTTCGACAAGGCCTACGTTAATCTGGTTATAAGCTTATAAAAAATCGTAATTTAGGATGGCAAATATCCGAAAAGCTGATAATTTTTAAAAATGACCCCAGAACAGCTGATAACATTCGCCACGGTTGCCGAACACGGCAACATCAGCCATGCCGCTCAAGCCCTGCACCTGTCGCAGCCGGCGGTGTCCGGCCAGCTCAAGCTCTTGCAAGAGGCGTTTGGCGAACCCCTTTACCAACGTGCCGGCCGCGGCGTGCGGCTGACAGCGGCCGGTGAGCAGTTGCTGGCGCATGCCGAGCGCCTGCGCGAAACCTTCCGACAGGCGCAAGCATTGCGCGAGGCCATGCGCGGGCTGGAGCGCGGCACCTTGCGCATCGGCGCCAGTACCACGCCCGCCAGTTACCTGCTGCCTTACCTGATCGCCGATTTTCACGGGCGTCATCCGGATGTGCTGGTCAGCACCTCGCATGGCAACACGGCGGAGATCGTCGCCGCCCTGGACAGTGTTGATATTGCCCTGATCGAGGGGCCGCCCGGGCAGGAGTTGCCGTTGGGTACGCAAGTGACGCCGTGGCGCGAGGACGAGATCGTGGCGATTGTGCCCCGTGGGCATCCCCTGGCAAGCAGTGACCAGCAGACACTGGCGGCGCTCGGCACCTACCCCTTGGTACTGCGTGAAAGCGGCTCGGGTGTGCGGCAGATCGTCGAGCGGGCGTTTGCCCGTGATGGCGTGGCAATGCGAGTGGCGCTGGAAATCGCTGGCGTTGAAGGGGTAAAAGAGGCGGTCCGGGCCGGGATGGGGGTTGGCTTTGTGTCGGCGATGTCCATTCGTCATGAAGATGGGGCGCTGCACCGGCTGCAGGTTGCGCCGCAGGCGCTGGTGCGGCGTTTTTCCATTCTGTTGCCGCATGGGGCTACGCCTTCGCGGGCTGCCTCGCGGTTTCTTGAATTGTGTGTTGCCATGCAAGAGGTGGGTTGACTGTGCTGGCCTCTTCGCGGGCGTGCCCGGTCCCACAGGTTACAGCACAGATGTTGAAGACTGTGCTGTACCTGGACTGCCCGCCAAAATTTGAAAGCCTGCGCGCTGCGCTTGCTCAGCCGCTTCGCGCAATTGCGACCCTCTGACGGCGGTACTTGAGAGAGATGTTTGGGGGCTTCTGAGCAATGAGGATTGGCCAAATGGATCGGCGTCGGGGTCATTTTGCTCGTGCGATTAGCACGGTCAGGTCGTAAGTCAACACCGAACCGGTGCCGGCTACCTGCACAGCAATCGCGAGCGTGACCCAGCCGCAATCGTCTCGACGAGCGTGCTGTGAGACATTCATCACCTTTGCCGTCAGGCTGAGCCTATCTCTCGGCTTCACAGGTCGATGCATGATGAAGTTTTCAATGCGGTGCCCGGCCACGACATGCGTCACCGAAAACAGCGCATCACACAGCATTCGCTGAGCCAGTGCGAAGGTATGCACGCCGCTTGCACAATGTACGCCCAGGGGGCTGGAAAGCGCCTGAACGGGATCAGTGTGCATGTATAGCGGATCGTATTGCTTTGCGAAGGCGATGATTTCGTCTTGCGCCAACGCTTCATCTCGATGGTGTGTCCACGCCTGGCCGACAGAAAACTGCTCCCAGAACATCTCGCTGGCACTCATGGAAAGGGCCTTAAACAGGTGGGGTGACTATCCTGGATGCAGGGGCGAGAATGAAGCAATGCCCGCTTACCTCAGGTGTTGTGACCTCTCTGGGCGGTAATCCAAAACGTGTTGCAATAAAAAACAAGGGGCGTTGACACCTGGCACAGTGATATTGGTACGGTAGATCTTCTACGGGTGTGTCTGCTTTGCAAGGCAGCCTTTGGTATCGAGTTAGCAACGGAGCCCCAGATGGAGTTTTCTGCTCACAAAGGCACTACGTCGATCAGCCTCGTGCGGGACGCACTTCAAGGAGCAGAACTGCGTGGCCTGGATGTTGCTACTGTGCTCAGCCACGCGCATATTGATCCACGCCTGCTGGACCAGCGCTATGCCAGGGTACCTGCTGGTACGTTCTCCAGATTGTGGATTGCGTTAGCGGATTTGCTCGACGATGAGTTTTTTGCGGCAGACAGTCACCCTCTTCGCAGAGGTAGCTTCAAGCTGATGGCGCAGTTGGCCCTCGGCTGCGACACCATTGGACAGGCGCTCAAGCGGATTCTGGCGTTTCTCAGGACTGCCCTTGATGACATCTATGGGTCGGTGGAGTGCGACGGAGAGTATGCTGCAATTGTCATCCATGATCATGGTGAGTCGCGAAGGGCGTTTTGTTATGGTGCCTGGCTGGTCCTCGTGCACGGCCTGCTTTGCTGGCTGTGCGACAGGCGCATTCCTATTGTGAAGTTATCGATGCGTCCTCCTCAGCCGGTGGACGACAGCGACTATCGAATGCGTTTCTGTGAGGAAATCGAGTGGAGGGCCGAAAGAACCTCCGCTGTGTTCGAGAAGAGCTTTCTGGCGTACAAGGTTTGCCAAACGCCCGCTTCTCTTCCTGCCTTTCTAAAAGGCACGCCAAGTAACTTCCTTGTGAAATACCGTAACGACGACAGTACGAGCATTATGATCCGGCGGCGATTAAAACTGCTCTCTCCACACACGTGGCCTGAACTCGATGAGCTCGCACGCGACTTGAGCATGTCCAGTTCCACCCTACAGCGAAGGCTCTATGCTGAAGGTTTCACCTACCAACGGCTCAAAGATAATCTAAGGCGGGATATTTCCATCAGTCTGCTGTGCCGGGCAGGTATGACAGTGGATGGCGTTGCGTCAGAGGTTGGCTTCATTGAGACCAGTGCGTTCCACAGGGCATTCAAGAAATGGACGGGTATCACCCCTGGTGCTTACAGACGCTCGTTGCTTAGCCCTCGAGGGGACTAGTCCGCTGCGCTTGGGCTGATCACCCTCTCTTCGAAGCCATCTGGTTTTCCAAAAACTGCCCGTTCCGGTCAAGCAGAATGATGCCATTGGGCATGGTTGGCGCTTGCCATAAGGCCTACGATTTTTCTCGGGCGCCGTCTAGTTGGTGCCTCTCAACTCTCCCGACTCACACGCAGAACCATGCGTACCTGTGCGTGTGGTCGAGTTGTGCCAGATCGCTATACGTATGTGGACTTCAAAAACACAACAATAAGATTGAAGGAGACACGGTATGAGTTCTTTGAATATGTACACGTTGACCGAAGAGTCGAAGTTTAACCGCTTTCATGGGATTATTCTGTTCTGGTGCGTGTTAATTCTGATTATCGATGGCTACGACTTGGCAGTGGTGGGGGCTGCCTTACCGGCCATCATGGCCGATATGCAAATTGACGCAACCAGCGCCGGGGTAATGGCTGGCTCAGCATTGTTTGGGACAATGCTGGGCGCCATTTTTTTAGGTACATTGGCAGATCGAATTGGCCGGCCGAAAATGATCGCGATCTGTGTGGCGCTGTTCAGCGTTTTCACCGCTGCGGCAGGGTTCACTGACAGCCCGCTGACCTTCAGTATCATGCGCTTTATCGCCGGCTTGGGAATCGGCGGTGTGTTGCCCATCTGTACGGCGCAGATGGGTGAGTTCTCGCCCTTGAAAGTTCGCACCCGGCTGGTGACCATCGTTTTCGCAGGCTATTCGGTGGGCGGAATTCTGGTAGCGCTGACGGGTAAACAACTGATCGAAAGCTACGGTTGGCAATATGTGTTTTACGTGGCCGTCCTGCCAGTGGTTTTGATTCCTTTCATTCTCAAGTCAATGCCCGACTCTATCGGCTTTATGTTGAAGCAGGGTCGACAAGACGAGTTGAAAATCATCGCGCGTCGCCTTCGTCCTGACCTTGTGATCAAGGATGACACGCAGCTCGTCGGCAATCCGCAGGTTATCTCTGCTCAAGACAAGCCGGTACGAAGCCTTTTCCTGGAAGGCCGTGGATACAGCACGGTCATGATCTGGATGGCATTCATGACCGGGCTGTTCATGGTGTATGCGCTCAATTCGTGGCTCACCAAGTTGATGGCCATGGCGGGCTTCAGCCTCGGTTCAGCCCTGAATTTCGTCATCGTGTTCAACCTCGGTTCGATCTTCGGTGCAATTCTGGGTGGATGGCTTAGCGACAAATTCAGCATCAAGCACGTCTTGGTGGTGTTCTATGTAGTGGGCGCGGTCGCACTCACGTTGCTGGGATATACCCGCTCCACCGAACTGCTCTTTGTCGTCGTGTTCATCGTGGGGGCCTCGACCCTTGGCACCCAGCTTCTGGCCTATGCATACGCCGGCGATTTCTATCCCTCCACCATCCGCTCAACTGGCGTCGGTTTTGCATCGGGCGTCGGTCGCGTCGGGGCGATTGTCGCACCTGTTTTGATTGGTGCCTTGGTGTCGATGGCGTTGCCGCTGGAGCAGAACTTCATGGCAATCGCGCTCGCCGGCCTGGTAGGGGCTGTTGCAGTGACCATGATCAACCAATCTCGCTCGGACTCGGCTGTAGTGAGGAAGAAGGCCACGGTTGCCCACGAGCTGACCTGACCATAATTCTGCGAGACAGGTGCCAAGTATGCTTATTGATCGCTTGCGCAAATCACCGGTAGGTTCGGACGAAACTGCCCGTTTGATCGACTGGGCAATTGTCTCACGTCGGAGCATCAGGTCGTTCCTCTCAACCCCAGTTCCGCTAGAGGAAATCGAAGCGATGCTGAACGTTGCTCGCTTTAGCGCAACAGGCGTCAACCTGCAGCCCTGGAACGTGCATGTTGTTACCGGTGATATGAAGGCACGGTTGTCCGCAGCACTTGCTGAGGTTGATGACCATCCGGCTGATGACCAACGCTTTTCTGATCCCTACGCGTATTACCCCAGGGAGTGGACGTCTCCCTACATCGAACGGCGCAGGGAGGTAGGGTGGGGGCTCTATAGCTTGTTGGGCATCAGTCGAAGCGATAAACAAAGGATGCACGAGCAACACGGCCGGAATTATCGCTTCTTCGGGGCGCCTGTTGGCCTGTTCTTCACGATTGACCGCGTGCTTCAGGAAGGGAGCCTGCTGGACTATGGCATGTTCCTGCAAAGCCTCATGATTGCCGCACGGGGAAGAGGCTTGCACACCTGCCCGCAGGCAGCATTCCTTAAATATCACAGCATCATCACTGAAATGCTGGCAATACCGAAGAGCCAAATGCTCGTCTGTGGGATGAGCTTGGGTTATGCCGATGATGGCAGCATTGAGAACACGTTGGTTACTGGCCGTGAACCCGTGCGTGCATTCACGACCTTTCACTCAGAATAAAAAACCTGGCGTGCGCCCTGTGCAAGTTTGGCGTCGGGCAGGGTGATACTGTTTCGATCATTCCGCTAAAGCGGGCCTTAACCCATTTGTAGGACTGGCATTGCATGGGGCGCTTAGCTGCGCTCCATGCTCAAGCACACAACAAGAACAAGGTGCCTGTGATGTCTATTGCTTTTAAAAAATCGTTGGCTTGTTCAGCAACACTGCTAGTCGCGCCTTATGCTTCTGCCGCGTTCGTGGAAGACTTCAAAGGCAGTCTCGAGCTCCGGAACTTCTACTATAATCGTGATTTCCGTAATGATGGCGCCACTCAGTCCAAGCGCGATGAGTGGGCGCAAGGCTTTATTTTGAACTTGCAATCGGGTTTTACAGAAGGGCCAGTGGGCTTCGGTATTGATGCGATGGGCTTGCTGGGGGTGAAGCTTGATTCCAGCCCGGACAGAACGGGATCAGGGCTGCTGGCCTACGATTCCGACAGGCAGGTTGAGGATGAATACGGTAAGTTCGTGGCCACCGCCAAAGCGAGGATGGGTAAGACGGAGTTGAGGATAGGGGGGGTAAACCCTCTGATGCCTCTACTCTGGAGTAATAACAGCCGCTTGCTGCCTCAGGTCTTTCGCGGTGGTTCGCTGACCGTCAACGATATCGATAAATTGACGGTAACGGCTACAAGAGTCAACGCAGTGAAGCAGCGTAATTCCACCGATTTCGAATCACTCACAGCCACTGGCTATGCCCCGGTTGAGGCGGATCACTACAACTACCTGGCATTTGACTTCAAGCCTGCGAAGGACATGACCTTCAGTTTGCACGCCGCCGAACTTGAAGATCTCTATAAATCCTACTTCGCCGGCATTAAAGTCATCAAGCCGTTGTGGGAAGGCAATGTGATCGCGGATGTTCGCGTGTTCGATGCCAGCGAGACGGGCTCCAAAAAACTGGGTGAGGTGGACAACAGAACGCTGAGTAGCTACTTCGCCTACAGCATCAAGGGACACACCCTCGGTGGCGGTTACCAGAAGGCTTGGGGCGACACCTCGTTTGCGTTCGTGAACGGCACGGATACCTATCTGTTCGGCGAATCGCTGGTCAGTACATTCACTGCCCCTGAGGAGCGAGTGTGGTTCGCAAGGTACGACTTTGATTTCGCCGCGTTGGGTGTACCGGGCTTGCTGTTCACCACCCGGTACATGAAAGGTGATGATGTTGATCCTGATCTGCTGAAGAGCCGCCAAGCCGCTTCACTCCGCCTTAACGGGGAGGAGGGCAAAGAATGGGAGCGGGTCACTGATATCTCTTATGTCATTCAGAGTGGGCCGGCGAAGGGTGTTTCGTTCCAATGGCGAAACTCCACGAACCGCTCGACCTACGCTGACAGCGCTAATGAAAATCGCTTGATCATGCGCTACACCTTCAACTTCTGAATAGCGAAATGGGCCGGCCTTCTGGCGCCGGCCCCTTTTTTGCCATTCATTCCCAGTCGACGGGTTCGCTGTTTCCCGCCTGAATTGCACCAGGCGTTCGGACGCCTGCACCCAGCCGTTTCATCTTTTGCTGCGAAAGGCCAGTACCGATCAAGCCACTGCTGCCAGCTTGGCGCTGGTCTGCCGACGACGGTAGGCACTGTCACGGCTCGCCAGCCACCAGTACAGCGGCGAGGTGATCGCCAACCCTACCAGCCACGACAGGTCAGCCCCGTTGATGTGCTCGGAAATTGGCCCGACGTACAGCGGGGTGTTCATGAACGGTATCTGCACCACGATACCCACAGCGTAGGCGATCAGTGCCTGCGGGTTGTAGCGCCCGTAGATACCACCATCGACCTGGAAGATCGACTGGATGTCGTAATCACCTTTGTGAATGGCGTAGAAGTCGATCAGGTTGATCGCCGTCCACGGCACCAGCACCACCAGCAGTACCAGCACCATGTCAACGAAGTGGCCGATGAAGTCTGCCGAAGCGAACACCGCTACCACGCAGCAGGCCGACAGCACGATCAGCGACAGCACTGCACGGCTTTTGGCGGTGGGGATCCAGCGGTAGGCGAACGTTTGCACCAGGGTGATGATCGACAGCACCGCGCCATACAGGTTGAGGGCGTTATGGCTGATCACACTGAGCAGGAACAGCACCAGCATGATCGGGCCGAGCGTGCCGGTGGCCAGCTTGACCGCGTCCATGGTGTCCATGCCGGCCGGGATCGCCAGCACGGCCACGGCGCCGAAGATGAACGACAGGCTTGAACCCAGGGCCGAGCCCAGGTAGGTGGTCCAGAAGGTCGAGCTGACTTTGACATCTGCCGGCAGGTAGCGCGAGTAGTCCGACACATAGGGCGCAAAGGCGATTTGCCACAACGCCGCCAGCGACACGGTGGCCAGCCAGCCGGCCAGGTTGAAGCCGCCGCGGGTAAGGAAATCGTCGCTCTGCACATGGGTGAAGATGTAGCCGAAGCCAACCACGATACCGATACCCAGTACCCAGGTGCCAATGCGATTGAGCACGTGGATGAAGCGGTAGCCGATGATGCCGATGATGCCTGAACCCAACGCACCGACGACGATGCCCACCGGTACCGGAACGGCGTCGACCACGCCATGCAGTGACTTGCCGGCAAGGACGATGTTGGAAGCGAAGAAACCGATGTACATGACGCCGGCGATCACCACCACCAGCAGCGCGCCGAGGGTGCCGAACTGGGCGCGGCTCTGGATCATCTGCGGAATGCCCATTTGCGGGCCCTGGGCCGAGTGCAGGGCCATCAGCACCCCGCCGACCAGGTGACCGACGAGGATGGCGACGATGCCCCATACCAGGTTCAGGTGGAACAGCTGCACACCCAGCGCGCCGGTGACGATGGGCAACGGCGCGATGTTGCCGCCGAACCAGAGTGTGAACAGATCCCTTACCTTTCCATGGCGGTCTTGCGGGGGCACGTAGCCGATCGTGTGTTTTTCTATCAGGGGTGCCGAATTGGCTGCACTGGTCATGACTGACTCCAAGGCAAGGTAGGGCATTGGGAACTGCCCGGGGGCGTGCCGGCGGTGGGCGACGCGTTCTTGTTGGAGCGATGATGAGGGGCGCGGGGGTAACGAGAAATTAGTAAATATGTGCCCATAAGCGTTAAAAAAACTAAGGCTGACAAAAGCTTAAGCGGGTGACGGTAGCAAGGAGAGTGCCAGCTGGCTGAAGGCCTTGGGGTAGAGGGGCGGCGGGTTGGCAACCGGATCACGGTGGGCTGGGTTGGTGCGATGTGCGCGTTTTCAGGGCAGATGAAAGGTTGCCTGGGCCGGCCTTTTCGCGGGTAAACCCGCTCCTACAGCAGGCGCGGGTTTACCCGCGAAGGGGCCGGCACAAGAGGAAACAGCTACATGGGGAGCAACCGATCCTGAATCACTTCCTTCATCACCAAGGTCGAGCTCAAGCGTTTCACATTGGGAATACTGGTCAGATGCTCGTCATACAGCTTCTGAAACGCCGGCAGGTCCTTGGCTACCACATGCAGCAGGTAATCCGGGTCGCCAAACAGCCGCTGCGCTTCGACAATCTGCGGGATCTGCGCCAGTGCCGTTTCAAAGTCCGCCACCGGCTGGCGGGTCACCTCGCGTAGCGTCACGAACACCAACGCGGCAAAGTTCAGCCCAAGGGCGCTCGGTGCCAGCCGTGCGTGATAGCCCAGAATGGCGCCGGACTCTTCCAGTGTCTTCAAGCGCCGATGACAGGGTGACAGGCTGAGCCCCACGCGGTCGGCCAGCTCGGTTACCGACAGCCGCCCGTCTTTTTGCAGCTCGGCAAGGATTTTTCGATCAGTTCTATCCATTGGGAAGAATCTTCCAGTACATGAATGCTGAGGGGGAATATACGAAAGAAAATCCCCGGACGGAATCCGTAATCTATCGACATCCCAATGCAGTAGATAAGGAAGATTCAAGTGGCTATCAGTGTGCTGACGGCGTTCTGGGCTGTGTCGATGCTGTTCGTGATTACCCCCGGTGCAGACTGGGCCTATGCCATCTCGGCCGGCATGCGTGGGCGCTGGGTGATGCCAGCGGTGGCGGGGATGTTGTCGGGGCATTTCCTGGCCACGCTGGTGGTGGCGGCCGGGGTCGGCAGTTTGCTGGCAGGTCACCCGTTGGCGCTGACCTTGCTGACCCTGGCGGGGTGCAGCTATTTGCTGTGGCTGGGCGGCAACCTGTTGCTCAGCCCGGCATTGCCGGCGGCCGGGCAGGGCGGAGCGGGGGAGTCGGGCTCACGCTGGGCGTTGAAGGGTTTTTGCGTCAGCGGCCTGAACCCCAAGGTATTCCTGCTGTTCCTGGCCCTGCTGCCGCAGTTCACCGACCCGCAGTCGAGCTGGCCAGTGCCATTGCAGATCTTGTTGCTGGGGCTGGTCCACCTGTGCAGTTCGCTGGTGATCTACACGCTGGTCGGCTATGGCGCCAAAGCTGTGCTGAGCACTCGGCCGGGTGCGGCAAAGCTGGTCGGGCGGGTGTCTGGGTTGGCGATGATTACCGTGGCCCTGGGCTTGATAGCCGGGCAAATGACCTGAATTTACCGGTTCAGAATGACTTCAGATACACTCGCTGCACCCTAATGCACAACCAGGAAGTGCCCCATGCCCGAAACCACGCAACTGCTCACGTTCGCCTTGATTTGCCTCGGCATGGTCCTGACCCCAGGGCCGAACATGATCTACCTGATTTCCCGCTCGATCTGCCAGGGCCGCCAAGCCGGCTTGATTTCGCTTGGCGGTGTGGCTCTGGGCTTCGTCATCTACATGTTCTGCGCGGCAATGGGCATCACGGCGCTGGTGATGGCGGTACCCTTTGCCTACGACGCGCTGCGCATCGGTGGCGCGCTGTACCTGTTGTACCTGGCCTGGCAGGCGCTGCGGCCGGGTGGCCAATCGCCGTTCCAACTCCGTGAACTGCCCGCCGACAGCCCGCGGCGGCTATTCACGATGGGGTTTGCCACCAGCCTGCTCAACCCCAAGATTGCCGTCATGTACCTGTCGCTCATGCCGCAATTCATCGAACCGGGCCACGGCAGCGTGCTGTTGCAGTCGCTGGTGCTGGGTTCGACGCAGATCGCCATCAGCGTTACGGTCAACGCGCTGATTGCGATCATGGCCGGTTCCATCGCCGTGTTCCTGGCTGGCAGGCCGCTGTGGCAACAGGTTCAGCGTTGGTTGATGGGAACGGTGCTGGCGGGGCTGGCGGTGCGCATGCTGGCAGAAGGGCGCCGTTGATCGCCTATTGCGATGCAAGGTATCAGTGGCCGAATACTTTGCCGAGTATCTGGCACACCTGTTCTGCCGAGTAGGGTTTGGCCAGGAAGGTGAACCCTTGGTGCCCGCCTTCGGCAATCGCCTCGCTATAGCCCGAAGTCAGGATCACCGGCAACTGCGGGCGCTGGCGGCGAAGTTCGCGGGCCAGTGCCAAGCCACCCATGCCGGGCATGACCACATCGGAAAACACCGCATCAAAATCACCTGCCGGGCCAGTCAACTGCGCCAGCGCTTCTTCTGCCGACCGTGCATAGCTGATTTGGTAGCCGTGGTCCTCGAGGAGCTGAGCTGTGAAATTGCCCAGGTCGGGATTGTCTTCTACCACCAGTATTCGTCGCCGCTCGCCCTGTACCTGTGGCTGGCTGCCGGCCGAGGCGTCTTCGGGCGAGGCCGCAGTTGGTGCCTCCTGCGGCAGATACAGGGTAAAGGTGGTGCCCTGGCCGGGGATGCTGTTCACCTGTACATCGCCCCCGGATTGCTTGGCGAAACCAAACACCTGCGACAACCCGAGCCCGGTACCTTCACCTGGGGCCTTGGTGGTGAAGAACGGGTCGAAGATGCGCTCCAGCAACTCGGTGGCAATACCGACTCCGTTGTCGCTCACCGATATCGCCGCGAACGGGCCTGGCTGTGAAGGCTGACCGCGCAAGGCCGGCAGGCACTGGTCGGCCTGCAGGCGCAGCTGCAAGGCACCTTCGCCAGCCATGGCATCGCGGCCGTTGAGCATCAGGTTGATTACCGCAGTTTCCAACTGGCTGAGGTCGGCGCGGATGTGGCAGGGCGCTTGCGGTAGCTGCAGCTCGACCCGGATGCGCGCGCCAGTGACGGTGTCGAGCATGTCGGCCATGGCTTCCAGCCGTGGCCCGGCTTCGAACACCTGTGGGCTGAGGGCCTGGCGTCGGGCGAAGGCCAGTAGCTGGCCGGTCAGTTTGGCACCACGGTCAACCGTGTCGGACATGGTCTTGAGGTAGCGCTCGCGGCGCTCCTCGGCCAGGTTGGGGCGCTGCAGGAAGTGCAGCGACGAGCGGATGATGGTCAGCAGGTTATTGAAGTCGTGGGCTACCCCGCCGGTCAGCTGGCCAATGGCTTCCAGCTTTTGGGCCTGGCGCAGCACGGCCTCGGTGTGCAGCAACTGAGTGGTGCGTTCTTCGACGCGATGTTCCAAGGTGGTGTTGAGCGCTTCCAGGGCCGCCATCGCTTCGCGCACTTCGGCATGGGCCTGGACCCGCTGTATGTGCGCCCAGCATCGCTCGGTCACTTCGCTGATCAGTGCTTGCTCGTAGTCGGTCCATACTCGGGGTACGCGGTCGTGAATCGCCATCAGCGCGGTCAGCTTGCCACCCTTGATCAGTGGCATGCAGATGGTGGCCGTAATGCCGATGGCCTGAAAAGTCGCCGCCTCGTCAGTGGCCAGTTCGCGCAGGTTGTCGTTGATCACCAGGGCCAGGCCGCTGCGCAGGCGGCTGACCGCCAGGCGGCCGAAGTCATGCAGGTGATAGTGGCCCACCAGGCGTGGTGAGCCGGGTGTCACCGCATCGCCGCAAATGGTGAAACCGTCCTCGTCGGGGTCCATCATTGCATAGGCGCAACTGGACAAGCCAAGGTGCTCGACCAGCATGCGGGTGGTGATGGCCATGATCTGGTCCGGGTCGGTCGCTTCGGTCACGGCTCGCCCGAGGGTATCGAGAAAGTTCAGGCGCTGGTTGGTGACCACGCTGGCTGTGGTTTCGGTGACCGTGTCGAGCATGCCCAGTATCTCGCCATCATGGCCGCGAATCGGGCTGTAGCAGAAGGTAAAATAGGCCCGCTCCAGGCCGCCGTTGCGGTCGATCATCAGCGGGAAGTCTTCGATGTAAACCGCTTCGCCGGCCAACGCGCGGGCCGCCATGCTGCTGATTTCATCCCAGGCTTCGTGCCACACGTCGCGGAAGGGGATGCCCAAGGCCAGGGGCTTGCGACCGAGAATCGGTGTGAAGGCATCGTTGTACAGGGTGATCAAGTCCGGGCCCCAGAGCACGGCTTGCGGAAAGCGCGAGGCCAGGCACAGAGCTATCGTGGTTTTCAGGGCATCGGGCCAATGTTCCAGCGGGCCCAGGGGGGTGGTGGCCCAGTCGTGGTTGCGGATGCGTTCGGCCATTAGCCCGCCGCCATCTAGCCATCTAGCCATGTGCTTTGCCGGTCCTCTTTCTCAAGGCCCTTAGGGTGCACCGAGAATAGACCGTTGGCGAGGGTTTTGTGAGGGCTGTGCCACTGCACGAGCCTCTGTAACTGCGCGATCCGGGTGAGTGCAGGTTCACCCGCGAAGAGGCCGGGCAGGCTAGCGCATGAAGTGCACCTTGCCGGTGTCATCATTGCCCATGTAAATGCCATACACCCCGGCCTGCCGCTCGAGGATGTAGCGCTCGAGAATTTGCCGGATGGCCGGGTAGTAGATCTCATCCCAGGGGATTTCATCCGGTTCGAAGAACTTGTACGCCAGCGTCTCAGGCCCGTACTGCCCGGTCTCTTCGGTGACGATGGCACGGAAGATGATGTACACCTCGCTGATCTTTGGCACGCTGAAGATCGAATACGGCGAGACGATGTCCGCACGTACGCCGCTTTCTTCCCATACCTCGCGCAGCGCCGCCTGTTCGGTGGTTTCGCCAGCCTCCATGAACCCGGCAGGCAAGGTCCAGGTGCCGGGGCGAGGGGGGATGGCGCGCTGGCACAGCAGGTACTTTCCATCGCGCTCGATGATGCAGCCGGCGATGATCTTGGGGTTGATGTAATGGATGTAGCCGCAGCCGGTGCAATGCAGGCGTTCGTGGGTATCGCCTGTGGGAACGCCCCGGGCCAGTTCCTTGGTGCAGTGCGGGCAGTAGCGCGGGGCATTGGGCATGATCAGCGACCTATGCGGGGTTCCTTCAGGGCCAAGGGTTCGACAATGTCGCGCACTTTGGCGTTGTCATCCTGCTTCTGGCGCAGGTAGTCCAGGGCCACCTTGGCGGCGGCGCGGACGTGGTCGACCGAGGCCTGGTGGGCTACCAGCGGGTCACCGCCCTTGATGGCCTCGACGATCTTTTCCATTTCGCGGTTGCTGGCGCCGCGGCGGTTTTCCTGCGATACCGAGGTGGCGCGCAGGTAGCTGATGCGTGCTTGCAACTGGCGCAACTGCTGGGCCGCCACCTGGTTGCCGGAGCCTTCCAGCAGCACATCGTAGAAACCTTGTACCGAATCCAGTACCTGTTGCAGCTCACCTTCTTCCAGTGCCTCGCGGTTCACTTCCAGCGCGCGTTCCAGCGCACGGATGTCCTTGGCCTTGGCGTTGAGGGTGAACAGTTGCACGATCAGGCCTTCGAGCACACAGCGCAGCTCATAGATGTCACGTGCGTCTTCCAGGGTGATGATGGCCACCCGTGGGCCTTTGGCGTCGGCGAACTCCACCAGGCCTTCGGACTCCAGGTGACGCAGCGCTTCACGTACCGAAGTGCGGCTGACGCCGAGGCGGTCGCACAGGTCGCGTTCGACCAGGCGGTCGCCGGGCAGCAGGTGAAAGTTCATGATAGCGGCGCGCAGCTTGTCGAGCACGATTTCGCGCAGAGTAACGGGATTGCGGTTGACCTTGAAGCTGTCGTCGAGTGGCTGGCGTTTCATCAGGTGCGCTCTTTATGAGGCTGTTGCGCCAACATCGCGGAATGCCTCGAACCGAGGCTTTCCATGCAGTGGTTCGAACAGCCCGTTGTTAACGGGTTGGCTCCGCATCGGCTTCGGCAAAGGCTTCACGGGCCAGGCGGAAACTGTCCACCGCCGCGGGTACGCCGCAATAAATGCCGACCTGGAGCAGGATTTCGCGAATCTGTTCACGGCTCAGGCCATTGCGCAGGGCACCGCGAATGTGCAATTTGAGCTCGTGGGGCCTGTTGAGCGCGGAAATCATGGCCAAGTTTATCATGCTGCGCTCTTTCAGCGACAAGCCTTCACGGCCCCAGACGTGACCCCAGCAATACTCGGTGACCAGCTCCTGCAACGGTTTGGTGAACTCATCTGCGTTCTGGATCGAGCGGTTGACGTAGTCCTCGCCCAGCACCTGGGTGCGGATTTTCAGACCCTTTTCGTACTTTTCATTGCTCATGTGCAGTACTCCGGCATAAAACAGGGGCCGCAACCGAGGGTGAGACGATTAGCGCGACCCCTGAAAACAGGGTCATCGGTGTTGGCTTTTTCGCGGGCTTGCCCGCTCCCACGGGTTCCAGGATCTGTGCGATACCTGTGGGAGCGGGCGAGCCCGCGAAGCGGCCAACACCGACTTCAAGATGTATCAGCCAAGCGGCGGCAGGGCGCCGAGCTTGCCTTTGTGGTAGACCATCGGGGTCACCGGCTCGGCCGGCAACACCAGGTTCTTCACCGCGCCGACAATGATCGCGTGGTCACCGCCGTCATACTCGCGCCACAACTCGCACTCGATGATCGCCGTAGCCTTGGCCAGCAGGGGGTTGCCCAGCTCGCTCAGGTGCCACTCCACGCCCTTGGCCTTGTCCTTGCCCTTGCCTGCGAAGGCATAGGCTTCGGCGGTCTGGTCGGCGGACAGCAGGTGGATGGCGAACTGCTTGCTGTCGCGCAGGATCGGGTAGGTGTCGGAGGCGTAGTTGGGGCAGAACAGCACCAGCGCCGGGTCGATCGACAGCGCGCTGAATGCACTGGCGGTGATGCCGACGATGCCGCCGTCGGCGTCCAGCGTGGTCACTACCGTGACGCCGGATGGGAAGGAGCCCATCACGTCTTTGTAGATGCCGGGTTCGATCATCTCGTGTTCCTCTTAGCGCATCACGAACGGGTCGGGCATCGGCGCGGTGGACAAGTTGATCCACACGGTCTTCAGCTCGGTATAGGCCAGCACCGAATCGATGCCGCTCTCACGGCCGTAGCCGCTGTTCTTGAAACCACCTATCGGTGCCATGGCCGACACGGCACGGTAGGTGTTGACCCAGATGATCCCCGAACGCACGTCGCGGGCCAGGCGGTGGGCACGGCCCAGATCGCGCGTCCAGATGCCGGCAGCCAGGCCGAATTGCGAGTCGTTGGCTATGGCCAGTGCTTCTTCTTCGGTCTTGAAGCGGATCACCGCGGCGACCGGGCCGAACACTTCTTCCTGCATGATGGTCATCGCGTTGCTGTCGCACTCGAACAGGGTCGGCTCGTAGAACCAGCCGTCACCTTCAACGTCGGCACGCTTTCCGCCCATGTGCAGTTTTGCACCTTCGGCCTTGGCTGCTGCCACCAGGCCTTCGACGACTGCCAGCTGTTGCGCGGTGGCCATCGGGCCCATTTCGCTGGCGTCGTCCTGCGGGTTGCCGATGCGGATGCGCTTGGCGCGGGCAATCAGGCGCTTGACGAACACGTCGAAGATTTCATCCTGCACCAGCAGGCGCGAACCGGCCACGCAGCTTTGCCCGGACGCGGCGTAGATGCCGGCCACGGCGCCATTGATGGCGCTGTCCAGGTCGGCGTCGGCGAAGATGATGTTCGGCGACTTGCCGCCCAGCTCCAGCGACAGCTTGGCGAAGTTTTCGGCACTGCTGCGCACCACGTGGCGGGCGGTGGCGGCACCGCCGGTGAAGGCGATCTTGCGCACCAGTGGGTGGCGGGTCAGCGCCGCGCCGGTGCTGGGGCCGTAGCCGGTGACCACGTTGACCACACCGGCCGGGAAGCCGGCCTCAAGGGCCAGTCGGGCCAGCTCGAGGATGGTCGCCGAGGCGTGCTCGGACGGTTTGAGCACGATGGTGTTGCCGGCAGCCAAGGCCGGCGCCAGCTTGATCGCGGTGAGGTACAGCGGGCTGTTCCACGGGATGATCCCGGCAACCACGCCGATTGGCTCGTGCACGGTGTAGGCGAACAGGTCGGGTTTGTCCAGCGGCAGGGTGCCGCCTTCGAGCTTGTCGGCCAGGCCCGCAGTGTAGTGGAAGAACTCCGGCAGATAGCCGACCTGACCGCGGGTTTCGCGGATCAGCTTGCCGTTGTCACGGCTTTCCAGCTGGGCCAGGTGCTCCTTGTTCTCGGCAATCAGGTCACCCAGACGACGCAACAGCTTGCCGCGCGCGGTGGCGGTAATGCTGCGCCACGCCTTGCTGTCGAAGGCACGCTGGGCGGCCTGAACGGCCAGCTCCACATCGGCTTCATCGGCGTCGGGCAGTTGCGCCCAGGCCTGGGCGGTGGCCGGGTTGAGGCTGTCGAAGGTCTTGCCGCTCTGGGCATCGCGCCATTGGCCGTCGATGCACATCTGGAAACGAACGAGGGTCATGCAACAATCCCCTTGGCGGATTCGGTGAGGGTGCGGGCTTGGGTGAGGAAGTCCAGCAGCATCTTGTTGACTTCACGCGGTGCTTCCACTGGCATCATATGCCGTTGCTCGGCGAGGACCACACTGCGTGCGCCAGGAATGCTGGCGGCGAGCTGGCGGGTCATGGCCGGGGTGGAGCCCGAGTCGAGTTCGCCGGTGGCGATCAGCGTCGGCACCTGGATACTGCCCAGGTCGTCGGCGCGGTACATGTCCTGAGTGGCGAACAGCGAATAAGTGGTGTGGTAGCCCTGCGGGTCGTTGCTCGCCAGCACCTGGCGAATGGCGGCGACCTGCGCCGGGTTGGCAGCCTTGTATTCACGGCTGAACCAGCGGTCCAGGGCAGCATCGACGTTGGCGTCTGGGCCCAGCTCCGCCGCCTGGGCAGCGCGGGCGATCACCCCGGCACTTTGCTCGGGGGTGCGGTTGAACACGCTGTTGAGCACGACGAGTGCAGCCAGGCGCTGCGGGTAATTGAGGGCGAACGCACGGGCAACCAGGCCGCCCATGGAGAAGCCGATCACGGTGGCTTGTGCAATTTGCAGGTGGTCAAGCAGTTCGGCGAGCTGGTCGGCATAGCCTTCCAGCGGTGTGTCGGCGGCCGGTACGCGGCTTTGACCGTGGCCGAGCATGTCGTAGGCGATGACGCGGTAGTCGTTGGTCAGGCCAACGAACTGACCGCCCCACATTTCCTTGTTCAGGCCCACGCCGTGGATCAGCACCACGGGTTGGCCCTGGCCGACATCCAGATAGCTGGTGCCGGCAGGTGTGCGTTCAGCGACAGGCTGAATCATGGAGGGCGCTCCTTGAAGGTCGGGCGCGGCGGGTAAGCACGCCACGCCCCGGCCCGTCTTGGTTGTTGTTATTGAGCGTTGGCTTTTTCGGCAGCCAGTTCTTCCAGGTCGATGTAACGGTTGCCGATGCGCGGGTGCAGGCGGCCGCCATCGGCTGCGCCCAGGACCACGACGATTTCATCGGCACGCGGGGCATCTTCGATCTGCATTTCCAGGGTGATGTAGTGCGAACGCAGGCCTTCGTCGTCCTTCTGCATCATCGGGATCTGGATCGAAGTGCCTGGGCCGCCGCGCTTGTTGGTGAAGCTCAGGTAGCTCTTGGCCTGTACCGCCTCGCGGTAGTGGTTGCCGAAGCGCAGGGTATGGATCACGGCCGAGGCGTGCTCGATTTCGCCATCGGCGCCGACGACGGCGGCCTTACCGTAGGCCTCGATCTTGTCGGCGCCGCCAATGGCAGCAGTCAGGCGCTCGACCATCAGGGCACCCAGCTCCGAGCAGTTGGCGCGAATTTCCGGCTTCAGATCTTCAACGAAACCGCGACCGGCCCATGGGTTCTTGATCACGACGGCCAGGCCGACCATGGTCACCGGCTTGTCGGTGGCTTTGCCGCCTTCGATGCGGGTCTCTTCGGAGTAGGTGACGATCTTGCGGATTTCGAAACTCATGGATGGCTCCTGGTGAGGGTTATCAGCTCTTGTTGTCTGATGGTATACCATAATATTTGTTGTGCAAGAGGTGTCAGGAAATTTCTCTTGCCGGGGGACGAAAGGTGGCCTGATGCCTTGATTTCTCTGTTGTCTGTACTGGCCTCTTCGCGGGCTTGCCCGCTTCCACAGGGACTGCACAGGTTTCAAAAAAAAGCCCGCTCACGCAGGCCGAAGGGGCCCACGGGAGCGGGCGCGTCCCGCAATGATTCAGGCAATGGGAATTCAGGCGAACGCCGGCACCACTTCCTTGATGAACAGCTCGAGCGACTTCTTCTTCTCGGCGTGGGGCAAGCTGTTGTCGCACCAGAAGCTGAACTCGTCGACGCCCAGTTCCTGGTAGTACTTGATGCGCGCGATGATTTCTTCCGGGGTGCCGATCATGGTGTTCTTGCGGATGTTCTCAAGCTGGAACGCCGGCACTTCGGCGAATTTCGACTCCGGGCTCGGCTCCAGGAAGCCATTCACCGGGGTGGTCTTGTTGCCGAACCAGGCATCGAAGGTGCGGTAGAAGCGCGAGATCGCCTGGGCGCCGACCTTCCAGCCTTCCGGATCTGCCGGGCTGTGCACATGGGTGTGGCGCAGCACCATCAGTTGCGGGCGCGGCACGCCTGGATTGTTGTCCAGGGCGGCCTGGAACTTGTTCTTCAGGTCCAGCACTTCTTCGTCCCCCTTCATCAGCGGGGTGACCATGACATTGCAACCATTGGCAACGGCGAAGTTGTGCGAGTCCGGGTCGCGGGCGGCGATCCACATGGGCGGCGTGGCGTTGAACGGCTTCGGTACGCTGGTGGAGGTCGGGAACTTGTAGACTTCACCGTCGTGGGCGTAGTCGCCTTCCCACAGCTTGCGCACCACCGGCACCATCTCGCGCAGCGCCTTGCCGCCGTCGGTGGCCGGCATGCCACCTGCCATGCGGTCGAACTCGAACTGGTAGGCGCCGCGGGCCAGGCCGACTTCCATGCGGCCGTTGCTGATCACGTCGAGCAGGGCGCATTCGCCAGCGACGCGGATCGGGTTCCAGAACGGCGCGATGATGGTGCCAGCGCCCAGGCGGATCTTCTCGGTGCGCGCGGCCAGGTAGGCCAGCAGCGGCATCGGGCTTGGCGAAATGGTGTATTCCATGGCGTGGTGTTCGCCGATCCACACGGTGCTGAAACCGCCGTCTTCGGCCATCAGGGTCAGTTCGGTCAGGTCTTCGAACAGCTGGCGGTGGCTGACCTGTTCATCCCAACGTTCCATGTGTACGAACAACGAAAATTTCATGGGTTTTTCCTCAACGCTTGTTATTGCCCGTCAGTCAATCGGGCTTCAGTGTGGGAGCGGGCTGCGTCCAACTGCAGGCTTCAGGCAAAGGCCGGCAGGCTGGCCATCTTGCCGCGGCAGTACACCATCGGCCGTGGCGCTTCGGCAGGGACGATCAGGTTGTGTACCTTGCCGACCATGATGGCGTGGTCGCCACCTTCATATTCACGCCACAGTTCGCATTCGATGACGGCGGTGGCACCGGCCAGGATCGGGTTGCCCAGTTCGCTCAGGGTCCACTCGATGCCGCTGGCCTTGTCCTTGCCTTTCTTGGCGAACGCGTAGGCTTCGGCCTGCTGTTCACCGGACAGCAGGTGAATGGCAAAGCGCTTCTGCTTGATCAGTACCGGGTAGGAGTCGGAGGTGTAGTTGGGGCAGAACAGCACCAGCGGCGGGTCCATCGACAGGGAGGAGAAGGCGCTGGCGGTCAGGCCGACGACCGAGCCGTCGTCGTCCTGGGTGGTGATGACGGTAACGCCGGACGGGAAGGAGCCCAGAACATTCTTGTAGACAGTTGCGTCGATCATCGGGAGTACCTCTGAAGGGCTGCGGTGGTCCGCGGTTTTTATCGTTGATGTGTCTGATGGTATACCGTAATACCTATTTTGCAAGCGGAATTTTCACCCCTGGGTTTTCGCGATGAACGGCCAAAAGCCACGAAAACCGTGGCCTTGAGCGGTGAGGCGGTTTGTCGCAGGGGTTTCGTAAGCGGATCAGTGGCCGTTTTTTCATGCGGATCAGTGTTGTCAAAAGTTTGGAATACCATAATATGGTCCGCAGCTGAGAGGCCGCCTAGATGCGGTTTCCTTACAAAGATAAAAACGACCTTTCGAGCTGAAAACCATGTCCCAACCGTCGTCGCAACACCAGTTTGTCGAGAATCACACGGTCGATTACGTTCCACCTGCCGAGCGCCATGGGAAGGCGCGCGACCTGTTCACCCTCTGGTTCAGTACCAACATTGCGCCATTGCCTATCGTGACCGGCGCCATGGTGGTCCAGGTGTTCCACCTGAACCTGTTGTGGGGCCTGATCGCCATCGTGCTGGGCCATCTGGTCGGGGGCGTGGTCATCGCCCTGGCCTCTGCACAGGGGCCGCAGCTGGGCATTCCGCAAATGGTGCAGAGCCGTGGCCAGTTTGGCCGCTACGGTGCCTTGCTGATCGTGTTCTTCACCGCGCTGATCTATGTCGGCTTCTTCATTTCCAATATCGTCCTGGCGGGCAAGACCATTCACGGCATCGCGCCGAGCGTGCCGATGCCTGGCGCGATCGTGATCGGTGCCCTGAGTGCGACTGCCATTGGCGTGATCGGCTACCGCTTCATCCATATCCTCAACCGCATCGGTACCTGGGTGATGGGCTCGGCGTTGCTGGCCGGTTTCATCATGATGTTCGTCCAGGATCTGCCGGCTGACTTTTTCAGCCGTGGCGCGTTCAACCTGTCGGGCTTCATTGCCACCGTGTCGCTGGGTGTGATCTGGCAGATCAGCTTCTCGCCGTACACCTCTGACTACTCGCGCTACCTGCCCCGTGAAGTGGGCATTGCCAAGCCGTTCTGGGCCACTTACTTCGGCGCCACCCTGGGCACCATCCTGTGCTTCAGCTTTGGTACGGTGGCGGTGCTGTGCGTGCCGGAAGGCACCGACGCAATGGATGCGGTGAAGCAGGCCACCGGCTGGCTGGGCCCGATCCTGATGGTGCTGTTCCTGCTTAACATCATCAGCCACAACGCCCTCAACCTCTACGGCGCCGTGCTGTCGATCGTGACCGCGATCCAGACCTTCATGGCCGAGTGGACGCCGAGCATCAGGGTACGGGTGATCCTGGCCTCGGTCATTCTGGTGGGCTGCGGGATGGTGGCACTGAATGCCTCGGCGGACTTCATCGGCCAGTTCATCGGCCTGATCCTGGCGCTGCTGCTGGTGCTGGTGCCGTGGGCTTCGATCAACCTGATCGATTTCTACCTGATCAAGAAGGGCCAGTACGACATCGCCTCGATCTTCAGTGCCGACGGCGGCATCTATGGCCGCTTCAACCACCACGCGATCATTGCCTATGCCTGCGGCATCCTGGTGCAGCTGCCGTTTGCCAATACTTCGCTGTATGTGGGGCCGTACTCGAACATTGTCGAAGGGGCTGACCTGTCGTGGCTGTTCGGCTTGCTGGTGACCGTGCCGCTTTACTACTGCCTGGCGACGCGCGGCAAGGCTGTCGAGAAGGCGGGGCGGGTGGTAAGCGTCAACGACTGATAGACCGCTGTTGCTGTAGCCGGGGCCGCAATGCGGCCCCGGCTGTTTTGGATCAAACCTTGAACTGCGCCACCATCCCGTTCAGGTCCACCGCCAACCGCGACAGATCCTGCGCCGCCGCACTGGTCTGGTTCGCGCCCGCCGACGTTTGCATCGCCAGGTCACGAATATTCACCAGGTTCCGGTCCACCTCGCGTGCGACCTGCGCCTGCTCTTCCGAGGCACTGGCAATCACCAGGTTGCGCTGGTTGATCGAAGCAATGGCCTCGGCAATCACTTCCAACGCCTGCCCTGCGCTTTGTGCCACTTCCAGCGTACCCGTGGCGCGGCCCTGGCTGCTGTGCATTGCTGTCACTGCCCGCTCGGTGCCGTTCTGGATACCGGCAATCATCTGCTCGATCTCTGCCGTCGATTGCTGGGTACGGTGGGCGAGGGCGCGTACCTCGTCAGCCACCACGGCAAACCCACGTCCTGCCTCTCCGGCCCGTGCCGCCTCGATGGCGGCGTTCAGTGCCAGCAGGTTGGTCTGCCCGGCAATTGCACCAATCACGTCCAGCACCCGGCTGATCTCGTTGGCGTTGCTGGCCAGCTGCTCGATCTCAACCGATGTGCCGGTCACATCCGCTACCAGATGCTGAATGGATGCCAGCGCCTGGTTGACCTGGTCGCGGCCATCGCGGGTGGTCTGGTCAGCGCCTTTGGAAGCATCAGCAGTGCTGACCGCGTTGTTCGCCACTTCCTCGACTGCCGCAGTCATCTGGTTCACCGCCGTGGCGGCCTGGTCGATTTCTGCACTCTGCTGATGCAGGCCGCGGCTGGTGTCTTCAGTGACGGTGTGCAGTTCTTCCGAGGCCGAGGCCAGTTGGTCGGAAGACGCGGCGATCTGGCGAATGGTATCGCGCAGGCTGCCCTGCATCCGGCTCAGGGCGCGCAATAGCATGGCCGGCTCATCGCGGTCGGTTACCCGTATCTCCCGGGTCAGGTCGCCGGTCGCCACGCGCTCGGCCACAGCCAGCGCATCGGCCAGCGGCACGACGATACTGCGGGTGAGCACGGTAGCGATGGTGGCAAGGGCCAGCATGATCACCACCAGTGAGGCAACCAGCGCGGTGAACGCTTCGTCCGCTACGTCGCTGCTGCGCTGCGAGGCTTGTTCGGCACCTGTGCCGTTATAGGCGATCAACGCTGCCATGGCCTGCATCATGCTGTCGGCGCGCTGAGTCAGCGGGCCGCTGATCTGCTGCTTGGCATCGTCCATGTGCCCAGCTTGAATGCCTTGCAGCACACGGGTCTGTAATTCGAAATAGTGCTGATAAGCAGCGCTGAAGGCATTGAACAGGGCGCGGTCATCGGCAGCGATGATCGTGTCGGCATAATCCTTCAGCGCATTATTCAGCTCGGTATTGATGCCGTTGAGCATCTGCAGGTTGCGCTCGCGGTCACTGGGGTTGTCGTCCAGGGCGGCACGCAAGGTGACGGCGCGGGCACGCCCGAGGTTGGTGCTGATGTCACCGAGGGCTATTACGGCCGGCATCCAGGTCACCCGGATTTCATCCGTGGCCTTGTCCATCTGCCGGGTTTCGTAAAGTGCGATCAAGCCCATGAACAGAACCAGGATGCCCAACAGGGCGAACACGCTTGCAGCGCGAATGCCGATCTTCAAATTCCGTAACTGCATGGAATGCTCCTTGACGGTGGCGTGCAGGCCTCAGGAGCTTGGGTGGATGGCCGGGTCACCGGTATGGCGCCAGGCTCTTGATGCGCTGCGGAGTTGTTTGTGTGTCTCACCCTCGTGACTTTTTTGATTTCAATGATGCCATATGGCCATCATTATTGAACAGCCATTCAATGTAACGGCCAAAACTGACAAAACCGCCAATTGTTGACGGTTTTGTCAGAAAAATGCCGTTAAACGATGGCGATCATTGGGTCCGCCGCAGCCAGCGCCAAGGCGCGGTCAGCCGCTGGCGGATAAATCCATACCGAGTTGATCTGGCGCTTGAGGGCCTTGCCTTCCTGGCCGTGCAGCTTCAGTTCGCGCTCCCAGCCTTCGCTGAAGGCGGCGCCCCAGTCTCCCAGGTCCAGGCAGGTGACGTATTTGGGCTGGCGATACAGCACCGGCTGCAGGCCGAGCAGGTCGGCGGCGGCGTTGTTGCCGGCGTGGCGGCCCATGGGGATGGCGTGCTGGCACGTCATCAGGGCATGGTTGCCCAGGTCATCCACCGCAGCCCAGGCGGTGTCGCCGGTGGCGTAAACGTGCTCCTGGCCCAGCACTTTCAAATGGCCATCCACTTTCAGCCGGCCGAAGGTATCGCGCTCGCCGGCAACGTGCGCCGTCAACGGGCTGGCCTTGACGCCAACGGTCCAGATTACCGTGTTGCTGGCGATGTGCTCGCCGTTGTCCAGGGTGACTCCCGCAGCATCGACAGCCACCACGGAAGCGCCGGCCAGCCATTCGACCCCGGCCTGTTCACACGCGGCAACAATCGACGGTGTGATCCCTTCACCCAATGCCGCCCCACTTGCGCTCCACGGTCGACCACCACTACCCGCAATGCCGCGTCGGCCCCGAGGATCGAGCGCAGGCGAGTAGGCATTTCGGTTGCGGTCTCGATGCCGGTGAAGCCGCCGCCGCACACCACCACGGTATTGCGAGTTGGCGAAGCGGGCAGGGCGGCCAGATCGACCAGATGCTGCTCCAGGCGCATGGCCGATTCCATCTGGTCGACATCGAACGCATGCTCCGCCAGGCCTGGTACTGCCGGGCGGGCAACCTGGCTGCCTGCGGCCAGGATCAGGCGGTCGTAGGCGATGCGCTGTGGCTGGCCGTGGGTATCGGTATAGCTGACGCTGCGACCTTCGGTGTCGATGCTGTCGGCGTTGCCCGGGAAGAAGTGAATGCCCACAGCCTCGAACAGATCACCCAGAGGTGCCTTCATGCCATGCACGTCGGCCTCGTAAAAGCGCGGACGAATGCGCAGTTCCGGCTGTGGCGCCAGCACGCTGATGCTGAGATCGGCACGTTGCGCCTGGTCGAGTAGGCGGGCAGCGCTCAGGGCGCTCCAGACACCGGCAAAGCCGGCACCGATGATCAGGATGTTGGATTTCATGAAGGTGCTCCGCAAGGTTCGAAGAGGGCATCGGGGGCCAGCTGTATGGCCTTCGAGTAACTACGAATATATCGGTCGTAGTTACCTTCGGCAAGGGCTTTTCCCTTTGCGGTGGAGCTACCTTTTGACACCTTGTTTTGTCAGTGCCGGGGTATCGGCGTAACATGTACGACAAAATCGGTCGGAGATTTGAATGTCGCTTTACAGTGCTGGCGTGGAATACGGTATCCATTGCCTGTTGTTTTTAGTCGACGAGCGCGGTGAAACTCGTGATTCCAGCGTGCGCGACCTGGCCGAGTTGCAAGGCGTGCCGCAGGAATACCTGGCCAAGGTCTTCACCAAGCTGGCCCGTGCCGGGCTGGTGGCGGCCACCGAAGGCGTGCGCGGCGGCTTCCGCCTGGCGCGGCCGGCGGCGCAGATCAGCGTGCTGGATATCGTCCATGCCATTGATGGACCGAAGAAGATCTTCGATTGCCGCGAGGTGCGCGAGCGTTGCACCTTGTTCGACGGCTCGCCGCCGCGTTGGGCGACCGAGGGTACCTGTGCGATCCACGCAGTGATGCTGGGGGCGCAGAAGCGCATGGAAGAGTCATTGGCACAGCAGACTGTGCTGGACCTGGCCATGCGCTTCGGGCGCAAGGCCCCGGCTGAATTTGGCCAGCAGGTCGATGCCTGGATGGGTGAGCGGCGGGAGGCCAAGGGGGCTGGGGATATTCCGGTAGACCAGGTGTGAAGGGCTTGCCCGAACCGGCCTTTGCGCGAGCAGGGAAGTACGCCGATCAGCGCCCTTCGTGTTGGCGCCGATAGGCCCCAGGCTGCACCCCCATGGCCTTGGCAAACGCCCGGGTAAACGCCGCCACCGACTGATACCCCACCTGCGCACCCACTTGCTCCACGGTATTACCCGCCCGCAGCAACTGGCTGGCATGGCGCATGCGCAGTGCCAGCAGCACCTGCCCTGGCGATTGCCCCGCCAGTTCGTTGAAGCGCTTGAAAAACGCAGACCGCGATAAGCCGGTGCAGGCGGCCATGCTCTCCAGCGTCCAGGCTTGCCCCGGTTGTTCGATCAACTGCTCCAGCAGCCCGGTAAACGCTGGCTGGCGAGCGAGGGCGACAAGCCCGCCCAGTGACTGCCCGGCAATGACCTGCTGGCGCAGCACGTACAGGAACAACAGGTGCGTCAGGCGCTCCAGCAACGCCTGCGACGGGCCGGCGGCCCGCCGGCATTCTTCCAGAATGAGCTCGAACAGCGCCCGCGCCGCACTGCCGGCGGGGTCTTCGGCGCGCAGCAGGATCCAGTCGGCCAGGCCTTCGACAATCAGTGAAGACAGGCCGGACTGGAAATGGAAGAAGCCGCAAACCAGCCCGACGCCGTCGCTGGCTTCGCTATCCAGCGACTGCATGGCCTGGCGCGGTTGGGCACAGGCGTCGACCGGGTCCTGATCGCTGGACAAGCGATAGGCAAGGTCGCGCAACAGGAATACGGCATCTCCCTTCTCCAGGCGCACCGGTTGCGGCTGGCCGTCAATGTGCAGCCAGCAATGCCCTTGCACCACCAGGTGAAAGCTGGCGCGGCCCATGCCCTGGGTGCTGGCATGCCAGCCACCGCAATAGCGCCCGACATGAAACAGGCTGGCATCGAGCTCCAGGCCCTCTAATAACCAATCGACAAGGTGGCTGGACGAAATCATCTAATACAAAGACTCAGGAACAAGGAAAGGCGACTGATGAATATGGAGGGTAGTTCTTATAACCAACAGACTGTAGTGACACTCATCAAAGGAGATCACTGCATGTCCTCGCGCATTACTTTACACACGCTGCAGAGCGCCCCGGAAGCGGCACGGCCGTTTCTTGAGAATGCCCAGAAGAATTCCGGCTTCATCCCCAACTTGCTCGGCGTGCTGGCCAACGCCCCGGCGGCGCTTGAAACCTACGTGACCGTTTCGGCACTCAATGGCAAGTCTGAGCTTGGCCTGGCCGAGCGTGAAGTGGTGCAACTGATCGCGGCCACCCAGCATGGCTGCGACTTTTGCGTGGCCGGCCATACGGCCGTCGCGCTGAACAAGGCCAAGCTGCCGCAGGAGGTGGTCGATGCTCTGCGTGCCCGTGGTGAACTCCCCAACGCCCGCTACGAAACCCTGGCCGCCTTTGCCCGCGAAGTGATCGCCACCCGTGGCAATGTCAGCGAAGCCACCTACCAGGCCTTCCGTGAGGCCGGCTTCAGTGAAGGCAACGCCTTGGAGGTGATTCTGGGCGTAAGTCTCGCAACCCTGTGCAACTTTGCTAATGTTTTCGCCCAGACGCCACTCAACGAAGAGCTTGGCAAATACCGCTGGCAGCCTTCTGCGTAGCCCACCTGTGATAATGGCCCTTACCAGGCCGTTGTAGGAGCGGCCTTGTGCCGCGAACGGGCCGCAGAGCGGCCCCGGCGTTATCAAAGGAGCAAGACCATGCAAGATTGTGCATTTCGACACTGGCTGGATGCCAATGCCGAGGCCATCGACCGGGGCCTGTGCGAACCGCAGCAGGTGCTGGCGCAGATCGCAGAATCGCAGCTGTTGCGCACAGGGGTCGACCCAGCGCTGGGCGGTACGGGCGGGCAGGTGACCGATGCGGTCGAGGCCATCGCCGCCATTGCCAGCCGCTCATTGGCTGCGGCTTTCGTCTGCTGGGGCCAGCGTGCCTTCATCGAATACCTGCTGCACAGCCCCAACCAGCCCCTGCGTGAGCGCCTGCTGCCGCGGCTGTTGACCGGTGAATTGGCCGGTGCCACCGGGCTGTCCAACGCCATGAAGTTCCTGTCCGGTATCGAAGCGCTGCAGGTGCGTGGCCGCCCGGCAGCCGATGGCTGGCACCTGGAAGGGCGACTGCACTGGGTGACCAACTTGCGTAAAAGCGGCTTCGTGGTGGCGGCGGCCATTGAGGATGAAGCCGGCGGCGCGCCGTTTGTGCTGGCCATTCCTTCCGACGCCCAAGGCCTGGAGCGCTCTGATGATCTACAACTGATGGGCCTGCAGTCGAGCAACACGGCAGCACTGGCTTTTCACCAGGTATCGCTGGCACGCGACTGGCTGCTGCATGAAAATGCACGCGAATTCCTGCCAAGGGTACGCCCGGCATTCCTGGCGCTGCAATGTGGCATGGCCATCGGCCTGGCGCGACGGGCGCTGGAAGAGGTTCACGCGCACCTGCATGGCCGAGCGTCGTTCCTCGACGAAGCCCGTCAGGTGCTTAGCGAACGCCTGGAAAACACCGTCAGCGAACTCAAGCAGGGCTTGCTCGAAGGTCGCTTCCAGCAGCAGCCGGCGGCCTTGTTCAAGCTGCGCATCATCCTGGCTGAAAGTGCTGCCGACGCGGTACAACTGGAATTGCAGGCCAGTGGCGGCAAGGCTTACCTCAGCGAATACGGCGAAGGGTTTGCCCGCCGCTGGCGGGAGTCGGCCTTCGTGCCGATCGTCACGCCCAGCCTGGTGCAATTGCGCGCCGAACTGCAACGCCAGGCGGGCGTTGCATGAGCGCAGTGTTGCTGGAGGCCCGTGACATCCGCCTGGGCTACCCGCGTGAGGGGGGGTGGCAGCAGGTACTGGCGCAGTTCGACCTGCAGCTGGCGCCAGGTGAAGTCGTGAGCATCCTTGGCCCCAGTGGTGTGGGCAAGTCAAGCCTGCTGCGGGTGCTGGCAGGCCTGCAGCTGCCTGGCGGCGGTAGCGTGAGCTTGCACGGCCAGCCACTGCAGGGGCCGCACCCGCGTCTGGCGGTGGCCTTTCAGGACCCCAGCCTGCTGCCATGGCTGAGCCTGGAGAAAAACGTCGCCTTCGGCCTGGACTTCGCCCGTCAGCCCAAGCTGGCGGATGCCGAACGCCGTGCACGCATCGACCATGCGATTGCGGCTGTGGGCCTGGCCCACGCGCGTGGCCAGTACCCGGCGCAGTTGTCTGGCGGCATGGCCCAGCGCACCGCGCTGGCCCGCTGCCTGGCACGCCAGCCCGAAGTCTTGCTGCTGGATGAACCCTTCGGTGCGTTGGATGAGGTGACCCGCGCCGACATGCAGCAGCTGCTGCTGCAACTGATCGCCACGCACAAGACCGCGGCCGTGCTGATCACTCACGATATCGACGAAGCCCTGCTGCTGTCAGACCGGGTTCTGCTACTGGGCAACCACCCAGCGCACATCCTTGGCCAGTGGCACATCGACCTGCCGCAACCGCGCACGCAGAGGGTCGAAGAGCTGGGGGCCTTGCGCATAGACATCCTCAAAACCCTTCGGCGGGCAAGCCGCACAGTCGAACCTACCCCAACCCCTTTGCCCTCGGAGGCTGTCCATGTGCATGGATGACTGCTGTTCCTCTTCTTCGCGTCGTGACTTTCTCAAGCTCGGCGCCATGCTCACTGCTGCCGGTGCATTGCCGTTGCTGTCGAGCTTGCAGGCGCGTGCCGCTGCCGAGCCGGACGCGCCGGTGCGTATCGGCTACCTGCCGATCACCGATGCCACGCCGCTGCTGGTGGCACATAACAACGGCTTGTTCGAGGCCGAAGGCATCCAGGCCGAGCGCCCGGTGCTGCTGCGCAGCTGGGCGCAGGTGATCGAGGCATTCATTTCCGGCCAGGTCAATGTCATCCACCTGCTTTCGCCGATGACGGTGTGGGCGCGCTATGGCAGCAAGGTGCCAGCCAAGGTGGTGGCCTGGAACCACGTGGGCGGTTCGGGCCTGACTGTTGCGCCGGATATATCCGACGTGAAACAGCTTGGTGGCAAGACAGTGGCCATTCCGTTCTGGTACTCGATCCACAATGTGGTACTGCAACAGTTGCTCAACGACAACGGCCTGACGCCAGTGTCGAAGCCGGCCAATGCGCAATTGGCCGCCAACGAAGTCAACCTGCTGGTGCTGCCGCCGTCCGACATGCCACCCGCTCTGGCCAGCAAGCGCATTGCCGGCTACATCGTTGCCGAGCCGTTCAACGCACTGGCCGAGAACCTCAAGGTGGGCCGCGTGCAGCGCTTTACCGGCGATGTATGGCGCAACCATGCGTGCTGCGTGGTGTTCATGCACGAGCATGACCTGAATAACCGCCCGGAATGGTCGCAGAAAGTGGTCAACGCCATCGTCAAGGCCCAGCAATGGACCCGTGACCATCGCACCGAAGCCGCCGCACTGCTGTCCCGGGCGGGCCCCAACAAGTACACCCCGCACGAGCCTGCGGTGCTGACCAAGGTCCTGGCGCCCGCCGCCGAAGACCGTGCTGGCTACATTGCCAGTGGTGCCATTCGCCATCAGCAGTGGGACGAAAAGCGCATCGACTTCCAGCCATACCCGTTCCCGAGTTACACCGAAGAGCTGGTCAAGCGCCTGAAAACCACCCTGATCGAAGGCGACAATGCCTTCCTTGCCGGGCTGGATCCGGCGTATGCCGCCCGCGACCTGGTCGACGATCGCTTCGTGCGTAATGCCATCGCGACAGTGGGTGGCCCGTCGGTGTTCGGCATTGCCGACAACTTCGAGCGTAGCGAGGAGTTTGCGGTCTGATGCGCACCCATGTCGTACATGCCGGCCTTGGGCTGGTCGGGTTGCTGGCCTTGTTGCTGTTATGGTGGGCCGGTGTAGCACTGTTCGGCCAGGCCGACGGCCTGTCGGCGCGCTTTTCGCCGGCGGCAACCCTGGCCAGCCTGGTCGAGCTGCTGGGGCAGGGCGAGGTCTATGGGCATATCTGGGTCAGCCTCAAGCGCATCCTGATTGGGCTGCTGCTGGCGCTGCTGATGGGTGTGCCGCTGGGCTTGCTGGTAGGCAGCTACCGGCACCTGGAGGCGGCGACCACGCCAGCATTCCAGTTTCTGCGCATGATATCGCCATTGTCGTGGATGCCTGTGGTGGTGATGCTGATGGGCGTGGGTGACCAGCCGATCTACTTCCTGCTGGCGTTTGCCGCGTTGTGGCCGATCTTGCTGAATACGGCGGCAGGGGTGCGTCAACTGGACCCGCGTTGGCTGCAACTTAGCCGCAGCTTGAGTGCAACGCGCTGGGAAACCTTGTGCAAGGTGATTGTGCCGGGGGTGATCGGTCACGTGCTGACGGGCGTGCGCCTGGCCATCGGTATTCTGTGGATTGTGCTGGTGCCGTGCGAAATGCTTGGGGTGAGTGCGGGGCTTGGGTATTTCATTCTTGATACCCGCGACCGGCTGGCGTATTCCGAACTGATGGCGATGGTGCTGCTGATTGGCGTGCTGGGGTTTGTGCTGGATGCCCTGGCGCGTGGGCTGCATCGGCGCTGGGTGTATGGCTGAAAGGCCAGTGAGGCCTGTTCTTGGGTATCCCCGCGAGCAGGCCCTTGGTTCAATGCACGGTCTTGCGCTGGCGCACACATTCCTGGGCTTGAGCGGTCAGCTCATCCAGCCGCTCATCGCGCATCTGCTCCGCTTCGATCATTGCATCCTCACCCTGCTGGTTAAGCAGATAGGTGTGAATCTGCAGCACTTCAGCCGTCTGATAAATCGGCGCAATGTCCAGGCGCCCGATCAGCGCACCACTGGGCTGGCCGGTACTGCTCATCAGCACCTGCGGTCCATTGGCGGCCACCACTTGCATGCCCATCGCCTCGAACCACGGCACCTGGTTGGCAAAGGCGTTCAGCTCCACGCAGGCATGGCGCGACCGCAGGTCGCCCAGCAGAGCACGGGCGATGCCCTGGCGGCGATGGCTGGCGCACACGGCCAGAAAGGCCAATGAACAGGCCCGCCCATCGTCCTGGGCTGGCAGCGACAGCGCAAAGCCCAGCAACTGGTCCGGTGCTTCGGCATCCAGCGCCAAGGTAAGTGCCACCGCCAGACCGCGGGCGCCGTCCAGCGCTTGCAGATACTGGTGGACTTCCATGCCGACGCCGTACTGGTACAGCGGGTACAGCGGGTTGTCGACAGCGATGGCGACACTGCTCAATTCGCCGACATTGTGAATGACCAGCTCGCGGATCTGGTTCTGGAAAGATTCGGGTGGCACGCTGTCGAGGCGGCTCAGGATGAACATCTGGGGGCTCCGGCGGATGAGAATACGACCCGCGCTGTGTTGGCGCGGGTGTACAGTCTAACCGGTTTTGCCGCATCAGCCGTGTGCCTGTAAGGCACCGAGCATCAGGTCGAGGTTTTGCACGGCAGCACCAGAGGCACCTTTGCCCAGGTTGTCGAACACTGCGGTGAGCAGTACCTGGCCATGCTCGGGGTTGGCGTACAGCGCCAGGCGCAGGTCATTGCTGCCGTTCAATGCCTCGGGGTCGAGGTTTGCCGCAGCGCCGCCCTGATGCAGAGGCATCACCTGAACATGGCGGGCACCCTGGTAATGCCGTTCCAGGCAGCCTTGCAGCTGCTCGGCGCTGACCTGTCCAGGCAGCAGGCGAAGCTGCAGCGGAATGCTCAGCACGATGCCTTGGCGGTAGGCGCCATAGCCGGGCATGAACATCGGCCGCGCCGACAACCCCGCGTGCTGCTGGATCTCCGGTACGTGCTTGTGCGCCAGCTCCAGGCCATACAGCTGTAGCGCCGGGGCTTTGGCGGCGCCGGGTTGTTCGTGCCGCTCGACCGCCGCGCGACCACCGCCGGAGTAGCCAGACACGGCGTGGATGTTCAGGGGGTAGTCCGCAGGCAGCAAGCCGGCCTTGACCAGTGGGTGCAGCAGCGCGATGGCGCCGGTGGGATAGCAGCCGGGATTGCTGACACGTGTGCTTTGCGCGATGCGCTCGGCTTGCTGATGGTCAAGCTCCGGCAGGCCATACACCCAGCCTGGTGTGGTGCGGTGCGCCGAGCTGGCGTCGATCACCCGCACCCGTGGGTTGTGGATTGCGGCCACGGCCTCGCGGGCGGCGTCGTCGGGCAGGCACAGCAGGGCGATGTCGGCGCTGTTGATCGCTTCGCGGCGGCGTTGCGGGTCCTTGCGCTCGGCCTCGGGGAGGGTCAGCAGGCGAAGATCGCTACGGCCCTGCAGGCGGGCATGGATCTGCAGGCCTGTGGTGCCTTGGTCGCCGTCGATGAAAACAACAGGGGTGTGCATGCTCGGGGTCCGGTTGGGGAAAGATAGCCTATGCTCGCCCGTAGCGTTGGTAATGAAAATTTGAATATGATGATCGATACATTCAGGTTTTCTGAATTAGTTTTGAAACGCGTGGTGAACCTGTGGGTTTACCCGCAAAAGGGCCGGCTCTGAACAATGCGCGAAATCAGCCTCGACCGCCTCCGCACATTGGTGGTCATCACCGACCTGGGCTCCTTTGCCGAGGCCGCCCGCCAGCTTAACCTGGCGGCGCCCACCATCAGCTTGCACGTGGCCGAGCTGGAGGCGCGTATCGGCGCCCCGTTGCTCACCCGCACCCGCGGCCAGGTGCGGCCTACCGTCATCGGTGAAACACTGCTGGGGCGTGCCCGACGCCTGCTGGCGGACGCTGACTTGGCGCTGGACGAAGTACGCCGGCAGGTCGCAGGGTTGACCGGGCGTGTGCGGCTGGGCGCCTCCACCGGTGCCATCGCCCATTTGCTGCCGCAGGCGCTGGCGCGCCTGCGTGTGGAGCACCCGGGGATCGATGTGCAGGTTCAGGTGCTGACCTCACAGGCGTCGCTCGCGCGCTTGCGTGAGGGCACACTGGATATCGGCCTTGTGGCCTTGCCGCAGGTGGCCGGCAAAGGGCTGACGGTTACCCCCTGGCGGCGCGACCCGATCCTGGCGTATGTGCCGGCCGACTGGCAGCCGCCGGTCAGGATCACCCCGGCGTGGCTGGCGCAACGGGCGTTGATCCTGAACGACAGCACCACCCAGCTGTCGCGGGTTACCGGCGAATGGTTTGCAGCGGCGGGGTTGTACCCCGAACCACGGATCGAGCTGAACTACAACGATGCGATCAAGAGCCTGGTCGGCGCCGGGTACGGGGCGACCTTGTTGCCGCAGGAGGGGGAGGCGACCGAACTTGACCGGCGCATTGCCCGCCGACCGCTGCGGCCGGGGTTGTGGCGGCAGTTGGGTATTGCGTGTCGGGAAGGGCAGGTGGAGCGGGCCACGGGGTATGTGCTGGAGGCGCTGGAACGGTTGCGGTAGGGGTGGTTCCGCTGCTGCAAGACCTGTGGCAGGCCTGCACGTTCCAGCCCCGACGCCTTGCCGAACTCAGAACCAGCGATCGTTCTTCTTGCGCCCACGGGTCAGTGCCGGCAGGATCAGCCCCGCCAGCAAGCCTGCACCGGCAATGCTGCCGCCATACACCATGTAGCGCATCATCACCCGCTTGTTCTCATCCCCCAGGCGGGCCTGGGTATCGCGCAGGTCCGACTGGCTCTGATCGAGCTGCTCGTTCAGTACCTTGTTGCGCGCCTCCAGCTCGTCAATCAGCTGCTTGCGCGAATCAAGCGTTTCCTGCATGCCCTGTACGCGGTTCTTCCAGCTGTCGTCGATGGTCTTCAACTGCCCGGTCAGTTCGGCGACCTGGGCATCGAGCAATGGCAGGCGCTCGTTCTGCCCGGGCACTGTCTGCAGGTCGTTGCTGAGGATCCACACCACATCGCCGTTCTGCCCGCGCACCTGGCTGTAATTGCCCTGGCTGCCGAGCAGGGTCAGCTTCTGCCCGGACTTGAGCGTGCCGACAATGCGGTGCCCGTCGGTCGGGCCGCTGCGCACGTAGGTGCTCAGGCTGTCACTGACCCAGCGTGCGTCGCTGGCAGGCTCTTCGGCGTGCACGGGTGCGGCAAGGCCCACCAGGGCGGCAATCAGGCCGATGCGCAGGGCAGGGAGGGCGGAAGCATTTGGGCGGGAATCGGGCATGTTGGGTCTTCGCTGAAACAGGACAAAAAGTAGGCCCGGTGACTGGGCCGATGAACCGGTCGGTGAGTTGACCGTCAGCGAAAGACCGTTTTTTTGTCAGCAGGTTCACTGCCTAGTGTCGGAAATGTCTGCAGAATGTTGCAGTGCCCGCCCCAGAGCGCTGCGTTGCCGATGACGCAATTGTAATGCGCCGATCACCTTGGCGTTATCTGCCGGTCGTCAATCTTGGCCCGCCGACATAACAACAAATGCGACGTTCAAGGAGCATCGGATGACGTGCAGATCACCCCTGACACTGGCTGCTTGCCTGGCGCTGGCCGGCGTTGGCAGCCAGGTTGTTGCTGCAGAAAAAAGTGCGGACGGCTTCATGGAGGGCAGCACCCTCAGCGTGCTTAACCGCAACTTCTACTTCAACCGCGATAATCGCGATTCTGTGGCCCCCACACACAACCCGAGCAAACAACCTGACAACGGCTACTCCGAGGCCTGGGGGCATGCCGTGATTACCCGATTCGAGTCGGGCTTCACCCAGGGCATCGTAGGTGTTGGCCTGGATGCGTTTGCCATGCTTGGCCTCAAGCTCGACACTGGCGGCGGCCGCAACGGCGGGCGCAGTTCTTTCGACGTATTGCCGGTTGACCGCGACGGCCAGGCACGTGACGAATACACCAAGGTGGGGGGCGCGGCCAAGCTACGACTGTTCGACACGGTACTGAAGGTGGGGGATGTGTTCCCGGCCAACCCGGTGGTGGCGGCTGGCGACTCGCGGCTGCTGCCGGAAAGCTTCCGTGGGGTGACCCTGGAGAACACCAGCATCAAGGACCTTACCCTGCAAGCCGGGCGTCTGCATGCCATGAGCCAGCCGATGTCCAGCGACCTGCGGGAGAACTTCGTGACCTTCTATGGCGGCCCGGTCGATTCGCCCTGGATCGCCTATGGTGGGGGGGATTACAAGCTCAATGAGCATGTCAGCGTCAGCCTGTTCAGTAGCCGGCTCAAGGACGCGTGGAACCAGTACTACGCCGGCACCAGCCTGAGCGGGCCACTGAGCGAGGCGTTGGCGCTGATTGGCGGTTTCAACTATTACAAGGCTGTGGATGAAGGGCAGCAGCGCCTGGGCGCCTTTGACAACGACATCTGGAGCGCCAAGCTGGGTGTGCGCTTTGGTGCTCACACCCTGGCCCTGACGCACCAGCGCAACAACGGCGACGACGACTTCGACTACCTGCGTCAGTCTGACTCGATCTTCCTCGACAACTCCATCCAGTACAGCGACTTCAACGCGCCCAAGGAGCGTTCGTGGATGCTGCGTTATGACCTGAACATGGCCGCCTACGGCGTACCCGGGTTGTCGTTCATGACACGCTACGGCAAGGGTACCGATGCTGACTACTCCAATGCCAACGCCACCTACATGCGCCGTGACGTTGCGGGCAACCCGCTGACCGACCAGAAACGCTGGGAGCGTGACATCGAGGTGAAGTATGTGGTGCAGACGGGCGCGGCCAAGGACCTGTCGTTGCGGGTTCGCCAGGCCACCACCCGGGCCACGGCGTTCGAGTCGGACTTGGACGAAGTGCGGCTGATCGTGGAGTACCCGTTGTCGATTCTGTGATTCCACCTTGGCAACCTTGTTGCTCCTTTGGTTTGGGTGGATTTTCTGGCGCTCCGCTTGGGGCGCTTTTTTTATCGGCTTGATCGCCTATCAAACCTGCATTTGCATCAGGTGGTCAGGTGCTACCGGTACGCCGGGGCTATGGGGCTAGACTCAAGGCTCACCTTCGATCTTGGAGCAAGACCATGACTGCCAAGAACACCGTCTGCCTGTGGTATGACCACGCTGCCGAAGAGGCGGCGAACTTCTATGCCCGAACTTTCCCCGATAGCCGGGTGGTCGCTGTGCACCAGGCACCCGCCGATTACCCTTCAGGCAAGCAGGGCGATGTGATCACCGTGGAATTCACGGTAATGGGTATCCCGTGCGTGGGGCTCAATGGTGGATCGGCCTTCAAGCACTGTGAGGCATTTTCGTTCCAGGTCAGTACCGTGGACCAGGCAGAGACCGACCGCTTGTGGGAGGCCATTGTCGGCAACGACGGCGAGGCCAGCGTTTGCGGCTGGTGCAAGGACAAATGGGGGATTTCGTGGCAGATCACTCCACGCATCCTCATCGAAGCCATCGGCCATTCCGACCGTGCGGCGGCCAAGCGTGCGTTCGAGGCCATGATGCAGATGGGCAAGATTGATGTGGCGAAGATAGCGGCGGCGCTAAAAGGTTGAAGCGGGTCTGTGTTTCAGCAGGCGCGGCCTCGAATCGCGAACGGGCTGCGTGGCAGCCCGTGGTTTTCGGGTTGGCGCCGTCAGTTGCTGGTTACTTCGGCCTCTGCCGCTGTCTTGGCCGATGCCTTCTTCTCCTGCACCACAATGTAGAACTCCTCCCCATGCTTCACCGCCCCATACAGTACGGCCTTCTCGATCAGCTCGTTGCCGCGCAGGTGGCGCAGCATCATCGGGTCCTTGCGCAGGTCGCGGTACAGCGCCAGGCATAGCAGCACCATCACCACCACGAATGGCAAGGCCACGACGATGGTCAGGTTCTGCAACCCGGTCAGCGCCTCGCCAGGGTTACCTGGGTCGCCGATCGCCAGCATGATCGCCGCCACCGTACCGGTCAGCGTCCCCCAGAAAATCACTGTGCGTCGCGATGGCGCGGTGGTGCCGTGTTCCGACAGCGTGCCCATCACCAGCGAAGCGGCGTCGGCGCCCGAAACAAAAAAGATGCCCACCAGGATCATCACCAGCACCGAGGTTGCCGAGGCCAGCGGGTAGCTGTCCAGCAACTGGTACAGCGCGTGGTTACTGTTGACCGCCCCGTTGGCCAGCTGGAAGGCGCCCTCGCGCACGGCCTCGATGGCGGCGCCACCGAAGATGGTGAACCACACCAGGCTGACCAGGCTTGGCACCAGCAGCACCCCGGTAACGAACTGGCGAATGGTGCGCCCGCGGCTGATGCGGGCGATGAACATGCCCACGAAAGGCGTCCAGGAGATCCACCAGGCCCAGTAAAACACGGTCCAACCGGCCAGCCAGCTGTTCATCTGCTCGCCGCCGCTGGCGTTGGTGCGGGCCATCATTTCCGGCAGCATCTTGATGTAGATGCCGAGCGAGGTCGGCAGCAGGTTGAGCATCAGCAGCGTCGGCCCGACCATGAACACGAACACCGCCAGCACCAGTGCCAGCACCATGTTGGTGTTGGACAGCCACTGGATACCCTTGCCGATGCCCGACACCGCCGAGGTTACGAAGGCAATGGTCAGCAGGGTGATGATCGAGATGTAGAACAGTTTACCGGGGCTTTCGATCCAGCCGTTGTATTCCAGGCCGCCGGCAATCTGCAGCGCCCCAAGGCCCAGCGAGGCGGCCGAGCCGAATAGCGTGGCGAAGATTGCCATCATGTCGATCAGGCGGCCGAGAGGGCCGTTTGCGTGCTTGCCGATCAGTGGTCGGAAGGCGGCGGAAATCAGCTGCGAGCGGCCACGGCGGAAGGTGCCGTAGGCGATTACCAGGCCGACGATGGCGTACATGGCCCAAGGGTGCAGGGTCCAGTGAAACAAGGTGGTGGCCATTGCCACCTGCATCGCTTCGCTGGTCTGCCCGCTGGCCGAGCCGGGCGGCGGCGATATGTAGTGCGACAGCGGCTCGGCCACGCCGAAGAACATCAGGCCGATGCCCATGCCGGCGCTGAACATCATTGCTACCCAGGACACCGTGCGAAATTCTGGCTGTTCGCCATCGCGGCCCAGCGGCACTCGCCCGTAACGGCTGGCGGCCAGCCACAGCACGAACACCACGAACAGGGAGGAGGTGAGCACGAAGAACCAGCCGAAATTGAGAATGACCCAGGATTGCGCGCTGGAGGCGCTGCTGGCCAGGCTGACCTGGTTGAGGAAGCCCCAGAGCACGAAGGCGATGGCCAGAAGGCTGGTGAAACCAAAGACAATCCAGTCAAGCTTGCCCTCGAAATGCCGGTCCTGGCGGGCTTCTGCGGTTTTCGAGGGGTCTGTGACGCCAAGATCGAGTGTTTCGGGGATGTGTTCCTTTGCCATGTATGATGAGGCCCCATTGTGTCTGCCTGAGCGCGCAGGCTTGTTGTTGTGTGGGCTGCCGAGCGCGATGACGGCCTCGGCGGGGTGGATTGCTGGCGGGATTATCCTGCGCAGCAAATGGCGGCTCATGTCCCCATAACGTCCTGGGGCGTCCATTACGCGACTTGGCAAATACTTTTAGTTCTGGGGGCAGTGGCCCTTTCTGTCTCGGCTTCTGGTACCCTGATGGGCATAACCCGGGCCCGCACATACGAGCATCGTAGAAGCGCTGCTGCTTGTGGGCCTGGCCGCACCAGGAAACGGAGATTCGTCATAATGGCCACTGACCGTGTGAGCCTGATTCATTTCGATAAATTGAGCATGAGCCCTGCCGCTGCCGATCGGTTCCAGAAAGCCCTCGACGCGCTGGAAGCGCTCAAGCTGCAGGACCGTTACGTGTATCTCATTGCTCCCTATCTGGGTGATATCGCTGACGCCTCCGACGCCGAGCAACTGGCCACAGCCCTCGAGCAGGGCTTGCGCGTAGTCGAAGAGTTGCTGGCAGCCAGGTCGGTAACCAAGGTCAAGGCCGAGGAAGTGCGCCAGGTGTTCCACAGCGCAGGCGAACGTGCGCGTGCAGAGCTGCCTGGCTGAGCAGTTGCATGGCCAAAGACATCGACAACCCCTGCGTCTCGTTATGCCAGCTCAACAGCGAACTGTGCGTGAGCTGCGGCCGTACCCGTGACGAAATCCGCAAGTGGCGGGGCATGAAGCGGCCCGAGAAAATGGCCACTGTGCAGCGGGCGGCGACGCGAATGAAGGCTATCGCCAAGAAGGCGGCCAAGCGGCAGAATGCCAGCTGAACCTGCGTGCAATTCACGCAGCCTTTCCTGATTGTCTGCCGAGCCTGAAATGGATTCTCACTCGCTGTTCGCGTTCACCCTGGTCGCCGCCATCGCGATCGCCAGCCCCGGCCCTGCCACCTTGATGGCTATCAACAACAGCCTTGCCCATGGCCAGCGCAGCGCGATCTGGTCGTCGCTGGGCAATGGCACGGGCCTGTTCTGCTTGTCGGCTGCGGCCATGCTGGGGCTAGGCGCACTGCTGGCCAGTTCTGAAGTACTGTTCAATGCCGTGAAGATCCTGGGGGCGGGCTACCTGTTCTACCTGGGCGTGCGACAACTGCTGAAGAAGAGCCCGATGCTGGAGCAGGGGGCCGCAGAGCGTGCGGCCAAGGTGCGACCCGCGCCGCTGAAACTGTTCAAATCGGCCTTCCTCACTGCAGTCACCAACCCCAAGGCGACCATGTTCTTTACTGCGCTGTTCCCGCAGTTCATCGACCAGGGGGCTGCGTTGTTGCCGCAGTTCCTGACCTTGACCGGGATTTTCGTGGCCTTGTCGCTCACTTCGCTGAGCGCGTATGCCGCCTTGGCTGCGCGGGCCAAAGGGGTGCTGACCCGGCCGTCGCTGTCGCGCTGGGTGAACCGGGTGGTGGGCACCACCTTTATCGGTTTCGGCGCGGCGATCCTGGCGATGCGACGGCAGGGTGCCTGAAAAGCCCACGTTGTCGCCTGCTGTGCAGGCCCTTACTGTCTGTCCTTCGGCAGATTTTTCAACTGAACGATGAAAGGCTCGTCTGCGGGTTGCTGATGGTCCAGACTGTCCACAGCGCGCAGACGATAGCTGCAGGCGGCCACAGTGGGTGGCAGCCTTTGGCTATCACGCCGGGTCGCCGGGTGTTTCATGTGCCGAGGGTCGTAGATGATCGAGCGTTGCTTTCGCCACGTCTTGCTCCTGGTGTGCCTGTCACTGCTGCCCCTGGCTGCGGTGGCGGATGATGCATGCTTACGGCTGACCGCCACGGGTAACCCGGAATACCCCCCCTACCTGTGGCGCGACCCGCTAAACCCTCAACGATTGATCGGTGCCAATGCCGACCTGCTCAAATACGTGGGCAAGCAGTTGGGGCTGGACATAGAGGTGGTTTACGCCGGGCCGTGGTCGCGAGCCCAGGAAGCCGTGCGCACTGGGCGGATCGACTTGATGGCCGGGTATTTCCTGACCGAGGCGCGCCGGCAGCATGTGGACTTCATCGCCCCGCCATTTTTGCGCACCCCCAGCGTCATCTGGGTGCGCCAGGACAATGCTTTTGCCTACCAGCAATGGGCCGACCTCAAAGGCCGCAAGGGTGGCACTCTGGTCAACAACAGCCACGGCCAGCAGTTCGATGAATACGCCCAGGCCAATCTCACCCTCGAAGCGGTGCCCAGTGCCAGGCAGGCGTTCGAGAAGCTGATGCACAAGCGCAGCGATTATGTGGTGTACGAGCAGTATCCTGGCATGGCGCTGGCACGCACATTGGGCATCGCAGCCACTGTGCAGGTGTTGCAGCCACCGGTATCCAGCGAAGGGTTGTACCTGGCAATCTCACGTGAGTCGCCCTGCAACCGGCCACCGCTGCGTGAGGCGCTGGCGCGGGAGATGGCGAAGATCGTTGGCGGGGCCTTGCCCGAACAGTGGTTGAAACAGAATCTGGAGCGGTGGCAGTGACAGAGTGGCTCATGTGCTGCGCGGTCTTTGTTGGGGGCAGCCTCGCGTCGGTACATGTGCCACTCCAATTCAACGCATATGCAAGATGATAGGGCTGCTGCTGGCCGGGTCGGTATGCCCACGCAGCTTGCCTACCGCCTGCACATCCACCGCACCACCCTGGTTGCCCCAGGCCGTACGCACAAAGCTGAGCACGTCGGCAATCTCCTGATCACTCAGCTGTTCGCGCAAAGCCGGCATGCGATAGGCGTCCGGCATCCCTGCAGCCACCACCCGCTGCGAACCATTGAGCGTGATATTGATTGCCGAGGCGCTCTCCTTGGCCAGTGCCGAGGTTGCCCCGGCCAAGGGCGGCATCCATTCGGCCTGGCCCTTGCCGTCCAGGCCGTGGCATGACGCACAGCGTGTCACGTAGGTGCGCGCTCCTGGGCTGTCCAACCGCGTCGCTAGCGATTCGGCCTGGTATTGCCAGGGTGCGCCGTCACGTTGAGGGTCGCCGGGCAGCGACTTCAGGTAGTGGGCGATGGCGGCCAGGTCGTCGTCACGCATGAATTGCGTGGAGTTGTTGAACGCCTCGGTCATCGAACCATATACCACTGCATGCCGGTTGCGCCCGGTCTTCAGGAACTGCGCGATCTCGGCCTCGCTCCAGCGCCCCAGCCCGGTGTTGTGGTCGGCACGCAGGCTGGGTGCATACCAGCCGTCGAGCAGTGCGCCGGACAGGAACGGCTTGCCGCTGTCATCCAGCGCCTTTTCATTGAAGGCCAGGCCGCGTGGCGTATGGCAACTGCCGCAGTGCCCGGGGCCCTGGACGATATAGGCGCCACGGTTCCACTGTGCATCCTGCCCGGCCTTGGCGGTGTAAGGCGTGGTGGCGGCGAACAGGCCGTTCCACAAGGCGATGGGCCAGCGCAGGTTCAGCGGCCAGGGGATGTCGCTGGCCAGGTTGGCCTGCCGCGCCGGTTGCACGCCGTGCATGAAGAATGCATACAGCGCCTTGACATCATCATCGCTGAGCTTGGCGTAGGACGGGTAAGGCATAGCCGGGTACAGGCGTCGGCCACCCGGCGCGACACCCTGGCGCACGGCGCGGTCGAAGTCAGCCAGGGTATAGTTACCGATACCGCTGTCGCGGTCGGGGGTGATGTTGGTGGCGTGGATTGCCCCCAGCGGGGTGGCCATTTCCAGCCCGCCGGCGAACGGTTTGCCATCCGGCAGGCTATGGCAGGCCACGCAATCACTGAGCCGGGCTACGTATTCGCCGCGGCTGACCAGCGCCGGGTCGGCAGCAGTGGCCTGTGCATCGGCAAACGGCGATGCGGGTTCACGGGTGACATACCAGGCCAGCAGGCCCGCCGCGACCAGGCACGGCACCGCCAGCCAGCCAGCGGTTCTTGCGAAACGATGGGTCATGAGGCGTCCCTTGTGCGATCAGCTGAAGGTGTGGCGGCTCAATGGCAAACTGCGCACGCGCTGGCCAGTGAGCTGCGCGACCGCATTGGCCACCGCCGGGGCAACGGCGGGCAGCGGTGGTTCGCCGATGCCGCCCATCTTCGCCCCGCTTTCGATGATGCGCACATGCACCCGGGCCATGCGCGAAGGCGGCAGGATCGGGTACAGGTCATAATTGCGCGCGCGCGGCTTGCCATCCACGTACACCGCTTCTTCCACCAGCGTCTGCGACAGGCCCAGGGCGACGGCGCCGTTGACCTGATGCTCGATGATCGCCGGGTTGACGATGCTGCCTGGGTCGATGGCTTGCCAGATGTCGTGCACCCTGACCTGGCCGTTGTCGATGGAAACCTCGGCAATGACCGCAGCCTCCGAGCCGAACGGTGAGGCCATGGCCACGCCGCGTGCGCGCTTGCTGCCATCCTCGGCGGTGAACGGTCCGCGCTTCCAGCCGCCGGACAAGTCGGCCACTGCGTTCAGCAGGTTGGTCAGTCTCGGGTTGTCGCGCAGCAGGTGCAGGCGCAGTTCAAACGGGTCCTTGCCACCTTTGTCAGCCAGTTCGTCCAGGAATGATTCGTAGAAGAAGTCGTTCAGCGAGTTACCTACCGAGCGCCAGTAACCGAGCATGGCCGGGCCTTTGACATAGATCTGGGCAATGCGCTTGTTGGCGATGGCGTAGGACTTGCCTGACAGCCCCTCAAGCGCGGTCGGGTCGATCTTCTCCCCTTGTTTTCCAGCAAGGGCCTCGGTTGGGCCCTCGGTGGCGCTGACCGCTTCGAGCGCCACTGGCATACCGTCTGCGTCCAGCCCGGCGCGGAACTTCACCACTGCGACGGGGCGCAGTACATCGCGCAAAAACTCCTCCTCGCGGCTCCAGATAAGCTTCACCGGCCGGCCAACCGCTTTGGCCAGGGCAATGGCCTGCGGGTAGGGGTTGGCAGAGTCGTACAGGAAGTGGCGGCCAAAGAAGCCGCCCAGCAGCGGCGAGTGCAGGTTGATTTGTGCAGGCTCCAGGCCGGTGCGTCTGGCAATGTCGTCACGGAACATGTCCGGGGCCTGGTTGGGCAGCCAGACGTCGAGGCTGCCGTCCGGGTTGAAGCGGGCGAGGGCGGACGGTGGCTCCAGCTGGGCATGGTTCAGGTACTGGTTGTGGTAGCTGGCCTCGACCTGGGTCTTGGCGTTGGCCAAGGCGCCGGCAATATCCCCTTCGTTCTCTTCATCACGGGACGGCCCTTGCACCGTCGCGAGGTGTTCGCGCCAGGCGTCGCTGGAAAAATCGGCCGGCATCGGGCGCACTTTGCTGTCGGCGGCCGGTTCTTTCCAGTCCACCTGCATCGCCTCCACTGCACGCTTGGCGTGCCACCAGCGCTCGGCGACCACGGCCACGGCGCCTGGCAGCTGATGCACAGAATGTACGCCTTTCATGGCCTTGACCTGGTCTTCGTTGCGCAGGCTGCCAACCGTCATGCCCAGGCGCGGCGCATGTTGCACGGCAGCGTGGAGCATGCCGTCGACTTTGATGTCGATGCAGTACTGGGCCTTGCCGGTGGACTTGTCGTAGGCATCCAGGCGGCGTACGGGCTTTCCAATCCAGCGAAACTGGCTGGGGTCGCGCAGCTTGACGCTGGCCGGGTCGGGCACCGGCAGGTCCATGGCGCGACCGGCCAGCTCACCGTAGGGCACGGAGCGTCCACTCGTGGTATGTACTACGTTGCCCGGCGTGGTTGAAAGCTCATCGACCGGTACACCCAGGTGTTCGGCGCCCGCCTGCAGCAGCATGCCCCGGGCGAGCGCGCCCAGGCGGCGCATGGTGGGGTAGCTCATGCGCACCGACATGCTGCCACCGGTGATGCGCATGCCGTTCTCCATCACCACGTAGGCTTCGCCCGGTGGTGCGCTATCGACCACGAAATGGGCCGGGTCGACATCCAGCTCTTCACCCACAATCTGCGCCATGGCGGTGAAAGGGCCTTGCCCGCCTTCCATAAAGGGGCTCAGCAGGCGCACCGTGCCGTCCGGGCGAATCTCCAGAAATGCAGGCACCTGGGTGCCGCGTTCCGCGGTTGCCGCAGCGGCGGCTGCTGCCTGCACGCGGGCCGAGCCCATGGGCAGGCCGAAACCTAGCACCAGGGCACCGACTGCGGTGCCGGCAAGAAAGCGCCGACGTGACAGGTTGACCGTTTCGCCCCGCTGCAGCCTGAGCAGTTCGGCGGGTGTATCGACTGGCGTGTTCATCAGGCCTGTTCCCCCTGGGCCAGGTCATGCACGGCGGCATGGATGGCGTTGTAGGTGCCGCAGCGGCACAGGTTAACCATGGCTGCATCGATCTGCGCATCGCTGGGTTTGGGCGTGTGCTTGAGCAGCGCCGTGGCTGCCATGACCTGGCCAGACTGGCAATAGCCGCATTGAGCCACCTGGTGCTCGACCCAGGCGGCGACCACCCGTTTGCCGACGGGGTCGGCTTCGATCGCCTCGATGGTGGTGACCTCACGCCCCACCACACCGGCCACCGGGGTAACGCAGGCGCGCACCACATTGCCGTCCACCAGCACCGAACAGGCGCCGCACTGGGCCAAGCCGCAGCCATACTTGGTGCCGGTCAGCCCCAGGTCATCGCGGATTACCCACAGCAGGGGCGTGTCGGCGTCCGCCTCGACCTGATAGGTCTTCTGGTTGATGCGTAGTTCCATGGTTTCACCTGCCCGTCACGGTTGTTGTCGCTGTGTTTTATCTGCATGGGGAATACGTTGTCCCCCGGTGCAGAAACGCTAGCACAGCAGGATGACCGCTGGTCTGGTGGCGGGGTGGCTTCAGAGGATCAGGCAAGTAATCCGGCGGAATACGCAAGCCAGCTTCGAAAAATCAAGCCTGCAGTCGGCGTTGAACAGGACTTGCGCAACGAAAACCCGGATAATGCCGGCCAATTTCGTTTTGCACGCTTAAATCACGGTAATCCCGCATGGAAATCAAGGTCAATTTTCTCGACAATCTCCGTCTCGAAGCCAAATTCGATGACTTCACGGTGATCGCCGACCAACCTATCCGCTACAAAGGCGATGGTTCGGCCCCCGGCCCGTTCGACTATTTCCTGGCGTCTTCGGCCTTGTGCGCGGCTTACTTCGTCAAGCTGTACTGCCAGACCCGCGATATCCCCACCGAAAACATCCGCCTGTCGCAGAACAACATCGTCGACCCGGAAAACCGCTACAACCAGATCTTCAAGATCCAGGTCGAACTGCCCGAAGACATCTCCGACAAGGACCGTCAAGGCATCCTGCGCTCCATCGACCGCTGCACGGTAAAAAAGGTGGTGCAGACCGGCCCTGAGTTCGTGATCGAAGTGGTCGACAACCTCGATGCCGATGCCCAGGGGTTGCTGATGCCGGTGTCGGACACCAGCACCTATATCCCCGGCAAGGACCTGCCGCTGGAGCAGACCATTGCCAACATGTCGGGCATCCTCGCCGGGTTGGGGATGAAGATCGAGATCGCCTCGTGGCGCAACATTGTGCCCAACGTCTGGTCGCTGCACGTACGCGATGCGCAGTCACCCATGTGCTTTACCAACGGTAAAGGCGCCACCAAGGAGGCTGCGCTGGCCTCGGCGCTGGGCGAGTTCATCGAGCGCCTCAACTGCAACTTCTTCTACAACGACCAGTTCTGGGGCGAAGACCTGGCCAACGCCCCGTTCGTGCACTACCCGAACGAGCAGTGGTTCAAGCCGGGCCCGCGCGACGCGTTGCCGGCCGAGATCCTCGATGAGCACTGCCTGGCGATCTACAACCCTGACGGGGAGCTGCGTGGTTCGCACCTGTATGACACCAACTCGGGTAACACGGCGCGGGGCATCTGTTCGCTGCCGTTCGTGCGCCAGTCCGACCAGCAGGTGGTGTACTTCCCGTCCAACCTGATCGAAAACCTGTTCCTCAGCAATGGCATGAGCGCGGGCAACACCTTGGCCGAGGCGCAGGTGCAGTGCCTGTCGGAAATCTTCGAGCGGGCAGTGAAGCGCGAAATCCTCGAGGGCGAGTTGTGCCTGCCGGACGTGCCGCAAGAGGTGCTGGCCAAATACCCGGCGATCGTCGCCGGCATCCAGGGCCTGGAAGAGCAGGGCTTCCCGGTGCTGGTCAAGGATGCGTCGCTGGGGGGCGAGTTCCCGGTCATGTGCGTGACCTTGATGAACCCGCGCACGGGTGGCGTGTTTGCCTCGTTCGGTGCCCACCCGAGCCTGGAAGTGGCGCTGGAGCGCAGCCTCACCGAGCTGCTGCAGGGCCGCAGCTTCGAAGGCCTGAACGACTTGCCGCAACCCACCTTCGAAAGCCATGCACTGACTGAGCCGAACAACTTCGTCGAGCATTTCATCGACTCCAGCGGCGTGGTGTCGTGGCGCTTCTTCAGCGCCAAGGCCGACTTCGAATTCGTCGAGTGGGACTTCTCCGGGCACGGCGAGGACTCCAACCAGCAGGAGGCCGCGACCCTGTTCGGCATCCTCGAAGACCTGGGCAAGGAAGTGTACATGGCGGTGTACGACAACCTTGGCGCCACCGCGTGCCGCATCCTGGTGCCGGGCTATTCGGAAATCTACCCGGTCGAGGACCTGATCTGGGACAACACCAACCGCGCCTTGTCGTTCCGTGCCGACATCCTCAACCTGCACAGCCTCGACAGCCGCTCGCTGAAGCTGCTGCTCAAGCGCCTGGACAATTGCGATGTGGATGACTACACCACCATCACCACGCTGATTGGTGTGGAGTTCGACGAGAACACAGTATGGGGCCAACTGACCATTCTGGAGCTGAAGCTGCTGATCTGCCTGGCGGTACAGCGTTTTGAGGACGCCAAGGAACTGGTCGAGGCATTCTTGCAGTTCAACGACAACACCGTAGACCGCGGCCTGTTCTACCAGGCGCTGAACGTGGTGCTGGAAGTGCAGTTGGATGACGAACTGGAGATGGATGACTACGAAGCCAACTTCCGCCGTATGTTCGGCAATGCGCGCATGGATGCGGTATTGGGCTCGGTGGACGGCAGTGTCCGCTTCCATGGCCTGACCCCGACCAGCATGAAGCTCGAAGGCCTTGATCGCCACCTGCGCCTGATCGACAGCTACAAGAAACTGCACGCGGCCCGGGCCAAGTTCGCCTGACAGGCGCTGCGCCCAATCATCGCCGGCAAGCCAACGCCACAGGTATTGCACCGCTCTTGAGATTTGTGCCGAACCTGTGGACGCTGGCTTGCCTGCGATAAGTCAGGAGCCGTCCTACAGCCCTTTGATCTGGGCGCCATCCCCATTCTGTCTTGCCGCGTTGCCATCCAGGCGCATAGCGTTCTCTTCCTATCCACTTCAGGTGGTGACTATTCGGGCTTAGCAGGCCCACCTTCGAAAGCCTCCGCCGGTGGTGGCGCTGCACGGACATTGAAAAGCTTGCAGACACAGTACCAACAGAAGGCGACGGTCAGGTTGTAGGGAAACAGCACGGCCCAGAACGGCAATTGCCAGTTCTTTTTGCCCTGCATTTCACCGGGCTCGCCGGTTCGCCAAGGGGCATAGTGGCGCCAGGCTTCTGCCGGGGTCAGGCAGATGGCGTGCAGTGGCTTGTGCCACCAGTTGGGTTCACCGGGCGGGGGGAGTTTGTCCGGGCCGTGGTCCATGAAGTGGCGCAGGTATTCCCACACTTCGGCGACATGTTTGACGCCGGGTTCGGTGGGTTCGTTGCTGTCGACCCAGAGGCAGTCTTTTTGATGCAGGCTGCCGTCTTCGCGGCGGGGGGCGAAGGCGAGGGCATAGCTGGTGCTGAATGATGAACCGCCGTATTCGGTGCGCTTGAAGATGCCACCTCCGGTGTCGGCCCATTCGAATACGAGTACCTTGCTCAAACGTTGGTAATAGATTTTTTGGGTTGACCGATTGAAGCAGAAACTTGATAAGCGTTTTATGAAATATATCCGATAAATGAGGAAAGGTAGGAAAGTGAAAGGCATAAGCAAGAATCCAGTCGCTAATAATGGAGCGGTTTCGTACATGCGCCATATATCCCTGGATAGTAAATATGGGTAAAAGCCGGCAATTGACAGAACAGTTATCGCGCAATACAGCTTCCCCATGAAGACAGAGTCTGTGATCCATGGATTCCTTAAGCATAAAATGGTGTCGGATAAGCTTAATAGTTGCCCTGTGATAGAGGGCTTGTGTCCAGAGTCTGACATTGAGTTGAATATCCAGATGGTTGCCATGGTCAGCGCTCCAGACGAAAAGTTGACAGGGTCTCATTGTCTTCGTCCAAGCCTTGATTGGCGTTGTAGGTTAGATGAAGTGAGACATGATTTTGGTTGGCGAGGGTGTTTTCGAAATGTAGAACTAAGCCAGCATCTACGAGGTGGCCGGTCGGGCTGATTGGAAAAACGTCAATTCCGTGGTTGTCACGGACGGAGCTCAAACTTCCTGACCATTCACTTACGCCTAGCCTGAATGCAGGCAGCAGCACTGTGAACTCTACGGTTGGTTGGGGGGTGGCTACTTCGTTATGTGTGATAGCTGTCCAATTTGGCGGCGACCAGTGGTTATTCTGATGCCATCGGGTGTCGGCGTTAGTTATGCCCAGGGATAGGGCCTGCTCGGCGGATAGTAGCTTGGGCCCGTAATGTTCATTGTGCCAAGCCTTAATTTCTGTTTGCAGTGAGGTGAAAGCAGGAAGTTTCTTGTCAAAGTCCAAGTTGATGTCGGCGTGCGACTCTCCATCATTGATGCGATTGCCGAATATGCTACGTGCTGCCCACAGTTCTATTGGGCTGTGAAGGCGTTCATGTGCCTTGGCGTGTAGGTAGAGGCCTCCTGCGATGATGGCTACGCCTACGAGGACAAGGGCAGCGGCGGCCCATCCGGCAAAGGGCACAACCGATGTCACGCCTGCAATTGCAAGTCCTGCTTCAAGGACGACAGCGGAACCAATAGCCATGGTGAACCCGCCCGCCACAGTGTAACCGGCTGCAGTTAGATCACCATTTTCGTACTGTCGTAGCGCCTTAGTACCGTCCGCGAAAAAACCCAGTGCAATCGCCGGGTATCCGGCTAAACGCGCAAACAAATTGCTACTCAAGAACTTGATAATCCCATTGCCAAAGGCCATGCCCGGCGCTGTGGCACTTAATCTCAGCATGACGGCCTTTTGCGTTGCCCGCACGCTGACCAATGTCGCCGCCGCTGCACCAATCACCCCGAAAACAGATGAAGCGAACCCCAGGGTGTATTCCGGTGCATCGCTCTTCTGCAGGCTGTTGTAGGCCGTCTTGAGCGATAAGATGTTGAACCACAGCATCCCCGCGTTTAAACCACCACCACCGCCCGAGGTGAGCAGCCCCAGAAAGTTAGGTTTCGCACGCGCACTGGTGGTCAGCTCAATGGACACCGTGCGGCTACCCGAAATGCGCAACGCTTTCATCTCTTCAACCTGCGCCATGCCGCTCTTCAAATACCGCTGCACCTCCTGGCTAAAGGGATTTTCCGTAACGGCCTGCTCGGTGATGCGATAGCGCGCCGCCAACAACCCCAGCGCTTTCTCGGCATTGGCCTCACGCGCTGCCAGCAACACTTGCCGCCGCAGGCCATGGCTGGCATCCCAACGGGTCTGGCCACGCAGGCGCTTGAGCACCACGGCATTGACCGACTGGGCGGTGAGGTCGGTGATGTCCGCCATGGCCGGGAAGCGACCGGCCAGTCCTTCGATCACGTTGTCGCTGGCGCCGAACATGGCGCCGATCGAATCGGCTTTATCCTTGAACGGGTTGAACGGCGCCAAGGCGGTGTAAAGCGGGCTGTCGTGCTGCTCCAGCCATTGCTCCAGGCGTTTGAAGCGTCGGTCATGATCTTCGGTGCCAGGTGTCGGCTGGCCCATCGGGTGGATCAGCAACGCCAGTGAGATTTCCAGACCGCGGGCGGAGGTGCGTTCGTCGCGGTCGTAACAGGCCAGTGCCGCAGCCAGGCTGTAGGGATTATCAATGTGTTGGGATTCGGCCGTCGCCAGCCAGGCGTCATGATCGTTGCTGGCTTGCAAGGCCAGGTTGCGCAGGGCGGCAATCCGTCGTTCCAGCGCGTCGCGTTCGGCGAGGAAGCGCCGGTATTTGTCGACATCGAGGCGCTGTGCTAGGCGCGCGCCATTGGGGGAGTAATCTTCGTGGGTGAGGGCCTGGAAATGGGACTCGGCCGGCGACAGGGCAGGCCCCCGGCGTGACGTGCCCAGCCTGAACGCGGCCAGTTCCGGTGAAGGTGCATCCGCCGGGTACAGGCTTTCCAGCGTCTTGTTCAGCAGCATGGCGACCAGGTTGCGATGGTGAAAGTCGCGGCTCTGCGGGCTGAGCTGTTCGGCATCCAGCCGGTAACACGCTGGCACGCGCTCCTGCTCGGGAGGTTGGGCGGGTCTTGTGTGCTCCAGTTGCTCGGCCGGCATCAGGTCACGCAGTTGATGCTGGTAGGCCGAGACAGACAGGCTCAGGTCCAGGGCCATGCCTTCGGCGTCGGCGAGCGCCACCACCACTGGCACTTTCGGCTGGGTCCAGGGGTAGTGGCGGGCGATGGCATTGAGGTTGCCGATGGGCAAGGTTTCGGTGACCGGGTCGCTGCTCCAGGTCAGCGGCATGCGCCGCTCGGTTGGCTTGAAGTCTTCGACCCAGGTTTGCAGGGCACTGACCGGCAACACATGGGGCTGGGTGGACGGCGCCTGATTGCCGCTCACCAGCTCGGCCATGTCCAGCTGGCGCATGTGCCGTTTGCGCAGGGCTGCCGAACCGGTGATACGGGCGGTGATGGCGTTGGTCCACAGGTGCGGGCTGTAGCCGATCCACACTTCCTTGGCCGTATCCTGGCAGGTGTCGGCCCACACCCAACCCGTGCTCTGGCCGGACAGGTAGCGCTCACGGCGGTGGTAGTCCTCCAGCCCTTGGTAGCGCATCTCCTTGTAGAGGCCCGCGCCGACGTGCTCATGAATGACCAGTTTTTCGCCCAGAGGGCCTTTCATGAACACGTAGACATAGCCTGGGCGCACAGCGCGGAGGGTGTAGGCCGAGTGCTGCAGCGGGGCGAAGCCTTGTTCCAGGTTGAAGCCTGCATCGGTATAGCGGCAGGCGGGGGCGTCGCCGGTGCGGGGTACGATGGCGTAGCGCACCGGCAGGATGGGCACACGTGCGCTGCAGGCAGGGCCGGAGGTGGCGCTGCTGACGGAGGCGTTAGTCATGGGCAGGCTCCTTGCTTTCGACCAGTGCCTGGAGCTCGCGAAGGCGGGCCTGGGGCGACTCTTCGAGGTTGGTGTAGATTTTTCCTGCCTTGTCATTGCTCATCAGCCACATGTGCCCGGCTATCAGCCGAATGAATTGGCCCGCAACTTCCTCGCTCCGGAAATTGAGGGCTGTCAGTTGAGGCAGGAGTGTTTCTATCCATAGGCGTATGTCCGCCAAGGTATGGTTGGCATAGGGCGGCATGGCCAAGACCTCATGCGCCAATGAGAGGACAAAGTGCTCGTGCATGCCTGCTTGCAACCGATCAAGTTCAAGCGGCTGGAGGGTCAAAGGCAGTTCTGATCTTGAGCGGGCAGCAATCGGCTTGTTTTCGTGTGTTTTCCACTCATGAGCCGGCCCCCAGTTGGCTCGCCATGCCAACCGAGACACCGGGCCAAGCCAGGCCTTGCGATGGTCGTCGTCCAGCGCATTCAGCCAGGCTGCAAGATGGTCCGGTGTGACATGGTGAGTGGCAACGCTCTGGTCAGGGAGCACGACCTGCACCAGGCTGGTGAAGTGGTCTGCCAGCGCTGCCAGGCCAACCTCGGCATCCAGCGCGATGGCTCCACCGATAGGCATCCAGGTCGTGATTGCATGGGCAAGCAGCTCGTGAGCGTCTGCAACGTCCACCAGCAAAGGCCCAAACTCATGACGGTCATCCAGGGCGCTGTTCTTCCATAACCATGCCTTTTGAGTATTCCGGCTGACAGCATTGATAAGGTCGAGTACCGATGGGGCATAAGCAGGAACCAGTTCACCTTCCTGCGGGATGGGCCGATAGGCCCAGTACTCGATTGCTCTGGTCATGAGCAGCAGAAAGCGGCAGTTGTGAGCGAAGTCTTCGCTGCGCGGAGCAGCTGATGACGGTGTAGTCATTGGACTGGCCCTCGGATACAGCGGCAATCGGGCAGGAGGCAGGAACCATCAGGGCGGCGCCCACACAAGCGCTCCAGAGGCTTGCCGGTGTTCGGGGCACTGCTGATGGAAAAGGGGCTTGTCGTCCCATTTGCCGACTTGAGCATCTGGCCGGTGATGCGAATCGTCGGGCTGTCCAGGGTGATGCCTGTTTCGTCGATTCGAATGGAGCCCCCAGGGCCTTGGATGACCACGGCTTCCGATGCTCGAAGTTCATAACGGCGAGTACGTCTGCGGATATCCCCACGGGCTTCCAGCTCGGCATGCCCTTCGACCCGTTGCTCGAAGTTGCCACCGATACGGGTGTGGTGATTGGCGGCGATCTGGTCGTGACGGTGATTGCCGATGTTTTCGACACGGTCCTTGGCGATCCTGATCGTGTGGTTTCTACCGATGTCGAGCGCGGCGTCCTGCCCAATGGTGATGCGCTCGTCATTGCCAACCGTTTCCATACGGTCGTGGCCGATCAGGATCGATTCGTCGTTATCGACCTGCTCTTTGCGGTCATTGCCGACCTGCGTAGTCTCATCGTGCTTGACCACATTGTTCTGGTCCCTCTGGGCATGAATGAACACTTCCTCCTGGCCCAGTTCGTCCTCGAAGCGCAGCTCGTTGAAGCCATCGCCCTTGTGGGTCTGGCTCTTGATGGTCATGCGGGTCTTGTGGCGGGGAAGGTCGTAGGGTGGCAGCTGGTTACCGCAGTAAGTACGGCCGGTGATCATCGGCTGATCGGGGTCGCCGTTGACGTAGTGGATGATCACGTCCTGGCCAATCCGTGGGATGGCCATCGAGCCCCAGCTGCCGCCGGCCCAGCCTTGGGATACGCGTACCCAGCAGGAGCTGAACGCGTTGTCCTGGCTTTCTCTGTCCCAGGGGAAGCTGACCTTGACCCGGCCCCATTCGTCGCAGTAGATCTCTTCACCGGGCGGCCCCACCACGGTGGCCATATGCGGGCCGTCAACGCGTGGTTTGGGCAACGGAGCTGGGCGCCATTCGGTTCTGCCTGGCACCAGTACCGCCTTTTGCTCGTAACGTGTGCCCTGGTCGGTCCCGGCAGCTTCTTCCTGCAGGCTGGTGAACTGGCTGCCTTCGTGGCGGACCGTGCTGACCCGCCAATGCACATTCAGGTCTTCGCGCGGGTGCCCGGTCAGGGTGAAGCTCAGGCCTGGTTGCAGGCGCACATCGTCGCCTTGCACTTGGGCAATACGCACGTCATGGCGCAAGCCGGTGATGCGGTTTTCGGTGAACGGCTTGCCAACGGCATCGCGTTTGTAACGGCCGGGGTAGTCGAAGCACTCATAGTCCGTGGACTGGTGCTCAAGATACGGGCCCGAGGCCCTGTGTTCCTGACGATAGGCCGGGTGGGTGAAGGTGTAGTCGCGTTGAACCTGCCGTGCAGTACGCACCTGTTCGCTGTAGCGCAAGCGCCGTAGGCACGGTTGAGGCTGGTCGCCGCCGTGGCTGGAATGGTACAGCACGGTGGCTGGGGCTGACGGTTCACGCTCACGGTAGAAGCCTTCGGCGTCGTCCTCGTGTTTGATGACACCGTGACTTATCAGACCGAGTGACTGCAGTCTGTCGGTGATGATCAGCTTATGGCGTTTCTCACTGTGCTCGAAGCGGTAGACGAAGCCTTCTTCGGCTGTCAGGCGGGCGATGAAGTCGAGGTCGGTTTCGCCGGCTTGTACGCAGAATTCGCGCACTTGGTGGTCCAGGCTGGCGCGTAGTTCGTACTGGTCGATGCCCTGGCGCTTGAGCATCAGTTCAAGAATTTGCGGCACGGTCTTCTGCTGGAAGATGCGCCAGTTCGAACGCAGGCTGGCACGGGCCAGCTGTGGCTCGATCAGCGCGTCATAGTAGGTGCGGTAGAAGCCACTTTCCGCTTGGCTGAAACGACTGACCAGACCGTGCACGTAGCGTACTGGGTGTCCGCCTTCCCAGATGGTGAAGAGCACCGGTTTGTCGAGCAGGTGGCCGAAGTCGATATCGTTCTCGAAGCTGATCAATTTCAGCTCCAGTTCGAAGGGTGTGCTGATCCCTTCTCGTAGTTCGAACGACACCACTTCGAACTCAGTCTTGCCCACGAGTGGTTCAAAGCTGTAGCGTAAATCAGATTGGCTAGGCATAAATATCCTTTCCGCCTTCTGAGTATTCGAAAAGCCCAGGCAGAGCGAGCCTGCCTGGGGCGTTTCAGTTAGATCAGGCGATCGGATTGCGCCAGTCGTCAGAACCTTCGGTATTGGCTACATCGTGAGCCCACGTGATCTTTCGATACGCCAGGGATACTTCAATCAGTTGTGTGTAGTTTTCATTGTCTTTGTCGAGTGCGTGGGGAAGCACGGTATTGATGCTGACGATGGTGGCGTCTTCTAGCGTGGTCGTGAAAAAGTGCTCTTGTTTGCCTTCCTCCGAGGTGCGATACCAGCTGACTTCGACCGTTGGCAACATTTCGCCGGTGGCAAGTGCCTGATACATCAGGGGCGTAGCTTTGTTCAGTGAACTGGTGAATATGAAAGGCTTATGCACGCGCTGGCCACTCGGTTGACCGCTCTGGGGGTCAGTGGGCGTAGTCACCTCATGCTTGATTTCCTGAACCAGAATTTGATCTTCATGGCCTTGTTGGAACACGTTGCCGACGGAGTCAGCGGTGAAGGCGCCCGCGGTGATGTTGCCTTGGGTCTGGCCTACGATCTTGATGTAAGCGGGTGTTGGCATGGCAGTTACTCCTGCGTCCATGTGGGTAAAGCACGCGCACCACGGTGGCGTGGCCATCGGAAACGATGGGCTTGTCAGCGAGGCAAAAACCTCGCTAATTCGTTGCATTCAGCGGTGCTGTGTCACGGTTGGCTATTGCTGCAAAATGCCGTTCAGCGACTCCAGCACTTCGGTGGTAATCAGGTGCAGGCGATAGCTGTAGATGCTGTAAGCCACCGCCATGGCGATGGCGGAAATCACCAAGGGGCTCCACCAGGGCCATTGCCGGTTCATGCGGAAGTTGCGTGGGGCCACATTGGTGTAGGGGTCGCAGACTTCTTCGGGGGTAGGGCCGCGCAGTTCGCGGATGATCCCGTGCAGTTGGTGAATCAATGCGTTGAGTGTTTCTTCGCCTTTCGGCGCGAGCGCGTACTTGCCCTTCAGCCCAAGGCACAGGGCGTAGTACATGAACTCCAGTACGTCCTGGTAACGCTTGGGCTCCTGCATCAGGCGGGTAATCACCGTGAAGATTTTTTCTCCACCCCAGGTCTCGTCGTGGAAGATGCTGAGCAGCGGCTCCTGGCTCCAGCAGCTGCTCTTACCCCAGGGCCGCTCCATAACGGCCTCGTCTATGAACAGGCACAGACCGTAGGAGTACGCCAACAGCTGGGCGGGCTCGTAACCGTGCTGGCGCAGTTCTTCCTGAATGTTGTCGATCTGGCCGCGCACTTGCTGGTGCACGTCCTGGATATTTGGCAGCTCGTCCAGCGTACGCAGGCGTATGACTAAGCCGAACAACGGTGATGCGGCATCCAGCATCAGGTTGGCGAAGCCGCCCCGCAGCTGAAATTCCGGGTCAGCGGGGTAGCCTTCGGAAAAGGGCTCAGGCTCAGGTTTGTCCGTGGATACTTGCGCATTGGTTGCCGCAGCCCAGGGGGCGAGTACTGGCTTTTCAAGGGTTGAATCGAGCGCGTTGACTGCAGCGTTGTTTTCATCGGTGGGCGTATTGTTGTCATTTCCCATGTCACTCACTCCTGATCGCCCAGAACTGCAGTTCAAGCCCTGGGAAGTCGCCCGCAATGTGGATGCCGAAGCCATTCGCCTTGCTCATGCACGCCCAGGCCGGGTCACGTCGGTCCAGCTCGAAGTAGCTGAAGCCCGCATGGAAGGGCAGGTCGCGGGGCGCCACGGGTAATGGCAACAAAGGGATGCCCGGCAATTGCAGCGGCACCAGGTCATTCAGTGACTCAAGCGAGGTGATCTTGGCTTTCTGGATGAACATCTGGCGCAACGCCTGTGGTGGCATGCTGGCGCGCACGGCGAGGATGAAGTCGGCTTCGTCGATCAGCCGGCGGTCTTCCAGCGTGGTCGTCATCACACCGAATTGTTCGCTCTCCAGCGGTAGTGAAACAGCGCGTGGCCGCAAGACGGTGCTCAGAGACCGACGCAAGGTGTCTTCCAGTGGTTTGAAAGAGGTGCGCAGCGCGGTGTGGTGATAGGCGGGGTACTCCTGCGGGAGCCTGTTCTGGTCGGTGAAGGTGACGAATTCGCCGCAGGCCTGGCTCATGCACAGGTACAGCTGCTCGGGGTGCGTTTGCGCTTGCCTGGCCAGATGCTGGAAGCATGGCCACCAACGGTTCATGGCCTGCAGCAGGTTGAAGTCGCGAATGTCGGCGATCCCGGACTGGCCCGATGCACCAATCCGCGTGGCGAGGCCGCGCGCCCGCTCGCGCAAGGTATGGGTGATTTCTTCAAGAAACCGCTGCAGCGCTGGCACCGCCCGCACCGAAACGCTGGTGGGGTAGAACGCTTCGTCCAGTTGCAGGCTGCCGTCGGGGCGCCGTTCCAGAATACGTGCCAGGGCCAGGCGGGTGTAGGCGCTGCTGTCTTCGGTCTTGCGTTTGAGCTGCAGGTTGGGCACCGCAAGGTCTACCTGCACCAGGTCACCGTCAGCGGTGTGGGTATCCTTGATTTCCTGTGCCTGGGCGGTATAGCGGAAATTGGCTGCATTGTCGGGCCAGCTCACTTCGCGGCCGCCATCGGTACGCAGCGGCAGGCACAGATACACCTCACTGTCTTTGCACGCGTTGTCGCCGATTTCCAGCGGCGGCGGTGGCGGCAGGTCGGCGGGAATGTCGAACACCGTGCCGTCCGGCATCACACCTCGCGCCCGGGTGATGGCGACTTTGCCCAGGCTCAGGTATTCGTCGCTCAACTGAAGTTCGCTGAAGCCGTAGAAGGCTGCGTTGAGGCTGGCGAGGCGCTGGTGCAGGGCTGCTTCGCTGGCCCTGGTCGCCTGTTGGAAATGCTGTGGTTTGACGAACAGGCCTTCGGGCCAGAGAACGGGATTGCGTGAACTCATGGGCGCTCCGTGTCAGCGTGAGTAAGCAGGAAGGGCAAAGGGTGTTGAGGCGCCATCAGTCTTCTTCCTTGAGCACGATGTGCGTGTCGTTGACCAGCACCGACAGCATGATCTGGCGGCCACGCGGCGGAATGCGCAGAACTTGCCGCCAACTGGCGTTTTCATGCCCTCGGTAATCGGCAATCACCGCGACGAAGCGGGTTTCGGCGTGGATAGGCTCGAACGGGATGTACTTGAACTGGCCAGGGCGCAGCAGGTAATCGTCACTGCGGATGTAGGTACTGCGCAGCGCTTTGGCCGGGTCCTGCTCCAGTAGCTGGTACACGGTGTTGCGCAGCAGTGAGTCGTCGCGCAGTTGCAGGATCGTGATGGCAATAGGCGTAGCGACCAGCGCTGAGGCAACGCTTGTGGTGCGCGGCAAGGTCAACGCCACCTGAGGGTCGTCGTAGCTGCCGGGGCCGCTTTCTTCCAGGGGCGAGCGCGCCGGGTCGCTTTCGTCTCCTTCGTCCAGCTCGACGGGGGACATGGCCGGGAATTGCGCTTGCAGGTATTCGAACAGAACCCCGATTTTTTCGGTCAACGCATAGGGGTCGCCAGCACTCAGGGTTACAGCGTAGGGGCTGGGCTCCAGGGCGCTATCCAGTTCGGCTGCGACGTCAAGGCTGTTCGGATTGCCGTTGAGGGTAGGGCTGGCATTGATGCTGAATGCGACCTCGGTCGGGTGATCCTGGGGCGGCCCGATGGGCAACGAGTGGTCCATGGCCACCTGGCTCATTCTGCTCAAAGAGGTACAGCCGGTGGGCACGACCAGCGCAAGCAGCAGGGTGGCGAGCAGAAGTGGATGAGGCTTCATGGGTATGCTCCGGCAATCAGGCGCTGCAGCGGGCTTTCTCGGAGTGCCCCTTCACCGTCTGCTGCGTCCAGCGCTGCCAGAGGGTCATTCCCCTTGGCTGCTTTGAAGACCGAGGAGATCTCGACGGCTGGTTGGGGGGCAGAAGGCTGTGCCGGCCAAGCGGGTGCAGGCGCTTCCGCTATCAGGCGGTCGAGCACCCTCGGGTCCGGGTTGAACAGGTCCTCCAGCGAGCGCGTGCAGGCCTGATCCTGGGTGTACTGAACCTGTAGCCGATAGGTACCAATGAGAAGCTGGTCACCCTCAACCAGGCGTCTGGGTGGAAGCGGCCCCAGGCTGTTGGCACTGCCATTGAGGTAGGTGCGGTGGCAGTGGTCGATCACGCAGAAGCTGCCTTCGATCCAGCGGATTTCGCAGTGGATGGGCGCAACGGTCTGATCGCGGTCATTGATCTGCCAGTTTGCTCGCCCGCTGCCGATGGTGCCGCCCTTGCAATCGAACAGGTGCCGAGCAGTAACGCCGTGCTGCAGTTGGTCGAGGTTGGTGATGCTCAAGGTGACTGTGTTCATGAGCGCCCCCGGATGCGTACAACCGGGCTGATCTGGCCATGCCGGTCGTCGACGAAGCTGGTCCAGCCCAGGTATGCGCCCTGGCTGCGGTGCAAGCAGAAGGGGGACAACGCGCTCTGCTTAAGGCGCAGTTCCAGGTCGTAGGCCAGCCCGTCACGCAGCAGAAAGTCGATCAGTGCACGCAAACGGCCGAAGTTGATGCCGCTGGGCAGCAAGTCCCGCAGCTGTGTCTGGTCGAGTTCGCTGATCACGATGGTGAACTTGCTGCTGCGAGTGCGCGTGCGGCTGCCGATCATGAACGTGCTGCCCAGCTGGCCGTTGGTCCGCCCCAGCCTTGCAAGCTGCCTGGACGGCGTGACGACTGATCGCGTCTCGAACTCGCGGATGTGCACCTGCTTGAGGTCGAAGCAGTGCGCAATGATGCCGGCCACAGTGCCCGGCGCACGGCTGCGGCTGGCGATCACGCCGGCAAAACTGAGCAGGCGGCTCCAGGGCAGCGCCGTGTCCCCTCGCAACTGCTTGTCGTTAAGCCCCAGCAGGGCAAACACGTACTGCGAGAACCCGTCACTGGCACCTGGCTGGAAGCGGATGTAATAGCGGTACTTGCGCCAGATACGGTGCAACAGGCTGAGCAGGTAGTGGTTGAAGAAGTCGAAGAAGGCCGGCCGTACACCGATGCCATGCGCATGTTCATACGCCACCTGTTCCAGGTAATAGGTGGGCAATGGCGAATCGGTGCCGTGCAACCCCAGGAACGTGGCAACGACGCGGTAGCGCTCGTCCTCAGCGGGCATTCGCTGGGCTTTGTACACGTCCGATACAGGGAAGGTCAGCCGTGGGTCGCAGGCCAGGCGCACGCGCAGCCGGGTGGCCTTGTCCGGCCAACGCGGTTCCAGGTCATCGCCATGCAGCCCGTGCAACCGCTCCAGCAACTGGAAGAAGTTGTACTGGTGCGCTTTGCAGAGCAGCTTGTCGGCTAGATCAGCGGTTGCTTGCCGGTCTGTATTGGCCATGTGTAGTGCTCGTTATTGGTGGTGTTGATCACTTCCAGCTGGTGGAAGGAATTGATGCTGGCGTACAGGGCGAAGAAGTGCGCGAGCACACAGCTGAACAGGTACAAGTCGCCTTCGCAGAGGAAGGCGGCCTGGTCCAGTTTCAGCCGGGTGTGCAGGCCGCGAATGGGTTGCCCCTTGATCAGCCAATCCATGGGCTGCGTATGAATGTCGCGCATACCTTCCAGGCGTTTACGGGTGGTGCGGGCCTGCTGGATGTCATGCAGGGCCATGAAGTCATAGGCGCGGATCACCGCTTTCAGCGGCTCTACCGAGAGCATGGACAGGTAGTTGAGCGACATGTTGGAGATCAACGCCCACTGCAACTGGCCGTCCAGCACCGGGCGACAGGGGCGGGTGGGTGTACAGAGATTGGTGTAGGTGGCCAGAGGCGGCGTAAGTTCGGTCAGAACGTTGATGTCATCGATGCCCAGCGCCAGCGGGAGGTCCCGATTAGTGCAAGTGAGGTCGATGGACGCGGTTTCCAGCTCGCCTATGTAGCTGTTGGCGTCGGCGCGGACGAAGGCGATTCGATGCATGACGCCATTGCCGTGCAGGCACTCTTCCAGCTGGCAGCGGTAATACAGCGCCGTGCGCCCCTGGACGTGCTCGATTTCATGGGCGAATGACTCGAAGGGACGGAAGGTCCGAAGGTGCTCACCGGTGTTCCCGTCAGTCGTCGTTCGGGTGCTGATCACCTGGTCGACACTGAAGATTTCGTAGCCGTGCGGCGCTGTGCCCTTGGGCTTCAGTGGAACCATGGCGTCCTTGCCGGACAGGTCGATGGGCTCGGCGCTGTGCTGGAACAGGTTGACCGCAGGTGCGCAGAACAGGTTGAAATCTGCTTTGCCGACACGCAGCGAGTCGGGTAGCTGGCGCGTGAAGAGAAATTCGAGGTTTACCTGCTGGCTGCCATGAGCTGGCCAGATTTTTTCCAGCCCGGTAACGCTGAAAAAGTGAAAACGTTGAGGGAACGCGAAGTATTCCTGCAGGATGCGGTAGCCATCAAAGACGTTCTGTGGATAAGGCAGCAAGGCGTCGTTGGGGCTGAACCCTGGGAATGCGATGCTATTTGCCGGCAGCCGACGAACCTCGCCATTGATGGTCACGCTGACATGCTTGAGGTATTGAGAAACCCACAGGTAAAGCGTGCGAGCGGTTCGGGCATCGCCGCTGAGGTAAAAGTCGAGGCTAGTACAGCCCAGGCTGTTCAACGGCCGCTCGACCAGTGATTGAAGGCCGATGCAGATCACAGAACTGTCGGATGTCTGGGTGGCTGCCACCGTGTCGATCTCAAACGGATAAATGTTGACCGCTGTACAGGTGCGGAACTCGCAGGCCACGCCGTCTACCGGTTTCGAGAACAGCTGCGACCCCTTTGGGATGCGCTGTGACTGGCTGAGGGATTGCCTCACCGGGCTGAACTTGATGATCGTCGCGCTGGGCATCGGCCGCAGGTAGTTCGGCCACAGCAACTGCAGCATGGGATGGGTCAGCTCTGGCAAGTCGTCTTCCAGCTTCAGCCGTAGCTTGGCGGTCAGGAGCGCAAAGGCTTCCATCAGGCGTTCGACATCGGGGTCGCTGGCGCCTTTGCCAAGCAACCGCGCGAGTTGTGGGTTGTCCTTGGCAAAGTCGTTCCCCAGTTCGTGCAGGTAACGCAGTTCTTCGCTGAAACGGTCTCTCAGTGACATGGGTCACCTCACGCGCGTGTAGCGGTTGTGCCCATCGACCAGCAGCTCGAGTTGCAGCTGCTCTGCGTGGTTGTTGACCTGTACCAGGCAATCCAGCCTGAAATGCAGCTCCAGCGGGGCATGGGTATCGGGCACTGCGTTGAGCGTGCGTACCTGTATGCGCGGCTCGAAGCGCTGGAGGGTGCGGCGGATATCCGCGCTCACCTGCACAAGCAAGTCGCCGTTGCTCACGTCATGCCCGTTGAAGTCGCGCAGGCCCAGCTCAGGGCTGCTCTGGGAGCACCCCTGGCGAGCATTCAGCAGCGTTTCGAGGTGGCGCTTGATGGCGGCGAACTTGTGGGAAGCGCTCTCGCGTCGGGAGGCCTCCCGGCGGGTGCACTGGTCCACCATCAGGCGATCAAAAAGACCACTCATTGCGTATCGAGCCGCCCGACCAGGGAAATCTCGAAGTTCGCGCCCATGTACTTGAAGTGCGGGCGTACGGCGAGCGAAACCTGGTACCAGCCCGGGTCACCCGCAACATCCGAGACCTCAATACGGGCGGCACGCAGCGGCCGGCGGCTGCGAACGTCGGCAGACGGGTTCTCCTGGTCGGCGACGTACTGCTTGATCCATTTGTTCAGCTCGGACTCAAGGTCACGGCGCTCTTTCCAACTGCCGATCTGCTCGCGCTGCAGCACCTTGATGTAGTGGGCGAGCCGGTTGACGATGAACAGGTAGGGCAACTGGGTACCCAGCTTGTAGTTGGTCTGTGCCTGAAGCCCCTCAGGGGTTTTCGGGAAGTGCTTGGGCTTTTGTACCGAGTTGGCGGAGAAGAACGCGGCGTTGTCGCTGTCTTTACGCATGGTCAGGGCGATGAAGCCCTCTTCGGCCAGTTCGAATTCCTTGCGGTCGGATATCAGCACCTCGGTAGGAATCTTGGCCTGCAACTGGCCCAGGGATTCGTACAGATGGACCGGCAAGTCTTCGACAGCACCGCCGGATTGGGGGCCGATGATGTTCGGGCACCAGCGGTAGCGGGCGAAGCTGTCGTTGATGCAACTGGCTAACAGAAAAGCAGAATTGCCCCACAGGTAGTTGTCGTGCTGCCCGGCGATGTCTTCGTTGTAGTTGAAGCTCTCGATCGGTTGTTCCTGCGGGTGGTAAGCGGAGCGAAGCATGAAGCGCGGCCCGGTCAGGGCGACGTGGCGGGCGTCTTCGCTTTCACGAAAAGCGCGCCACTTGGCATGCCGAGGGCCGGCGAAGAGGTCTTTTATTTCCTTGAGGTTAGGCAGCTCCTCGAAGCTGTTCAAATTGAAGAATTCGGGGGCAGGTGCAGCAAGAAAAGGGGCATGGGACATGGCGCCAACGGAGGCCATGTAACTTAGCAACTTGATGTCAGGGGAAGAGGGGCCGAAGTTGTAGTTGCCTACCATGGCCGCAACCGGCTCTCCCCCGAATTGGCCATAACCCGCGGTGTAAACATGCTTGTAGATACCGCTGCAGGTAATGTCAGCAGCATTTTCGAAGTCGTCGAGCAGGTCCTCTTTACTGACATGCAAGACTTCAAGCTTGATGTTCTCCCTGAAGTCCGTGCGGTCGACCAGAAGTTTCAGGCTGCGCCATGATGATTCAAGCTGCTGGAACTCAGGCTGATGCAGAATGGCATCCATCTGTTTGCCGAGCATTCGGTCGATTTCGGCAATCATCTGGTCGGCTCGGTGCTTGTTGATCAGTTGATCTGGGTCATTGCTCTTGAGGATTTCGGTGATGAAGGCAGATACGCCCTGCCTGGCAATTTGGTAGCCCTCCTGGGCAGGTACCAGTTTGGTTTCTGCCATGATCTGGTCGAGCAAGGTGGCATTGCTCAATGTGTCGGCCGTTGCGTCTGTGGTGATGGCGGTGCTGCTTGGCTTGGGCATGTGGACGCTCCGTTGTCTCAATCTTGTTCTGGCGCCTCGAGCACCAGGTCCAGTTCTTGGGCGAGCTGCTTACGCGCCTGCTCGTTGTTAAGCAGGTGCTGCAATTGCTTGCGGAAGGCCGGGACGTTACCCAGCGGGCCTTTCAGGGCGACCAGTGCTTCGCGCAGCTCCAGCAGCTTGTTCAGCTCGGGCACCTGGCGCGCGATCCGGTCCGGCCCGAAATCGTTGATGGACCTGAACTGAAGGTGGACGGCCAGCTCGGTATCCGGGGCGGTGCCAAGCCTGGACGGTACCGTTACGTCCAGGCTCACGTTGGCGTCGTTCAACACGCTGTTGAATGTATGTTTATCGATGCGCATGACCTGACGGTCCTCAAGCGCACGGTTGTCATCCAGGCCGAAGTCGCCCAGCACCAGCATCTTGTGCGGCAGCTCCACCTCAGCCTGCTCATCGCTGGTAGCGGGGACATACTTGATATTGACGCGTTCTTTCGGCGCAACGGATCCCGTATTTTTAGACATCGGTACGCAACTCCCTGTTGGGCTGTAGGATGTTCAGGTGCTAGTTGTGTTTATTGTTGTCTCGGTCTTGTAGGAAGATTCCCACATATGATTAATGGGTTGGGTTATTTGTCCGTTCCCTATGAAAACGATGCACGGAATAGTGCTCTTTGGTCGAGCATTAAGATGTAAAGAAATATTTGTTTGTGTGCATTCGGTACTGTGTAATAGGCTTCTGCTGGATTTGTTTTAATTGGTCGCGCGGACGCATGGGCATTGCTATCTATTTGTAGGAAAGTTCTTTGCGCCGTATAGGCCTTTTGTACTATTCAGAGAGTAAATTCAGGATGATTAACCGCTGTGCATATGGCGCCGGTCTCTCGTTGCTGTTTTGTCTGCAGCCGGTGCTGGCAGGCTCCACGCGGGACTGTCCCCGGATTGTTTCCAACGTCGAGCGACTGGCCTGTTTCGATCAGGCTGCTGGCACCCCGGCGTACACGCCAAAACGGCAGTGGTCTGCACCGGAGCAGCAGGCCCCCACTGTGTTGCGTGTGATGGCAAATGAAGCTGAACGGGCACCGGATGACCTGACGTTTCGCATCGGGAGCCAGACCCAGGACGGGGCAGGCGCACCAGCGCTTGTGATTTCGGCGCCCGCCATCGCATCGGGTGATGAACGTGCTTACATGGCAATCAGTTGCATCCAGGCCATCTCCCGGCTACAGCTGATTGCCAGGCGCCCGATCGAAGCAAGCTGGGTCAAGGTACGCCTGAGCGGGGAGGGCTGGTCTACCCGTGAGACGTCCTGGCAAGTGATGGAGAACGGCCAAGTGCTCGATGCCGGGCGGGGCCTGCCCGCCATCGAACAGATCAGGAAGCTGATCGGTGCCCAGCGTATCGAGGTTGTGAGTGATTACGGCGAGGTCGACGGGCTGACCTTCGATGCGCAAGGCCTGGACCCCTTGATCAGCCGGGCGCGAAGCACATGTCGGTGGTAGCGCAGGTATCCGGGGAAGAGGTCACTCGGTTGCTCGCGCCGATTGATCCGGCAGTTCCGGCTGGCCTGTTCGATGTCGAGGACGAAACCTATCAGGCCATTGATCAGGAGATGGTCAAGCTGGGTGGGCTGCAGGAAGCCTCGATCGACTGGGTCTACATCGAAGACGCGTCCCGTCAGTACCTGAGCCAGCAATGCAAGCACTTGCGAATCGTTGCGCACCTGAGTGCCGCATGGTTGCGTAGCGGCTGCTGGGAGCAGTGGGGATGCACCTTGGCGTTGCTGGCCGGCATGCTCGAGTGCTATTGGGAAGCCGCTCATCCCAAGCCGGGACCGAAAGGCTTCCTGGGCAAACGCAAGCTGGTTGCCCTGGTGATCGATCGCTTGGCCGAGGCGCTCCCGCGTCTTGATCGTTTTACCTACACCCCGACCCACGCAGCGGCAGCGCAGGCTGCCTTGAAACGCCTGCAACAACAGGAAACGGTGCAGCTGGACACGGCAGCACTGGGCGAACTTGAGCGCCTGCTAGGCAAGTACTCGGAACTTGCCAACGGTGTTGGCGAGGCTGCTGTGCCCAAAGCGCCGGCTGCAACCGAGAAGCCTGCGCCGTTGGCCGATGTCATCGCCACACCCGTGTCACGCATGTCGATGGGCAATGAGCGTGAGACACGGCGGGCCGTGCTGTCCATGGCCGAGCTCATCAACCAGCAGGACCCTTACGACGCTACCGGCTATCAGGTACGGCGTTTCGGTTTGTGGGCGCACATTCAGATTGCTCCCCAGGTCAGGCAGGGCAACCGTACGGAATTGATGGCGGTGCCGCTGGACATCACGCGGGTCTATGAAGAGGCCATTGCCAGTAAGGCGGTTGACCCCGCCTTGCTGCAGCGTATTGAAAAGAGCCTGACGGCTTGCCCCTTCTGGATTCGTGGCAGCTTTCTGGCTGCGACCGTCGCCACACAGCTGGCGATGTGCGAGGTGGCCGAAGCCATCCGTTGTGCCACCGCCCGGTTTGTACAGCGCATGCCGTCGCTGCAGCAGTTGTGCTTCAGCGACGGGCTGGTATTTGTCGACGACCAGTGCCTGGCCTGGCTCAAGGGCACGCAAGGGCCGTCTGGCCAAGGTGCAACCCCCCAGGAGTTCAGCGGCTTGCGCGAGGAGTTGGTCAGCCAGCTGGAAACCGGTGGCGTAGAACCGCTGCTCCTTCGGCTGCAAGGGCTGCAAGCGGGCTTTCGTGCTCCCCGTGAGCGCTGCCACACCACCGTGATTGCAGCTGATCTGCTGGCCGCGCGGGGTGTGTCCTGGCTGGCCCAGGACCTGTGCGCCAACGTTGCCCGAACCATGCAGCAAACCACCGCCAGTGCGTGGGAGCCCGAGGTGTTTCAGCGGCTTCAGCAGTACGCGGCATCCCCAGTGCTGGCAGTTCAAGACAAGGATCAGGAGCCTCGATGAATCAAATATGGACGCAACTCAAACGTTGGGGCTGGCCGTGGGTAACGCGCATTGGCCTGGCGCTGCCGCTGCTGCTAGGGCTTGGCGCCTTGCTGATGCTGGTCGCTATCTGGTGGCTTGGCCCGCAATGGACGTGGCGGGAGCAGCAGCCGCTGGCAAGTGTGGCTCATCGCAGCGTGGCAAGCCTGGTGCTCGTGCTGGTGCCGCTTCTGTGCTGGCTTGGGGTGCTGCGCACGCGCTTTCGCCGCCTGCAAACGGAGCGCCGGCAGGCACTGGCCGCCGAACAGGATGTCGCGCTACCGTTCGTGCAGGCGCAAGAGCGGGCCTTGAGCCAGGGGCTTGAGCGGTATCTCGACAATGCCGGTGGGCGACGCGCGTTGTACCGGCTGCCTTGGTACCTGGTGTTGGGCGACGAACAGTCCGGTAAAAGCAGCTTCATCGACCGCACCGATCAGCGCTTTACCCTGACGCGTATCGACCAGGCCCAGGCACGGGGCCGACAGGCTGAAGCACTGGCCTATCCGGTAGGCTGGTGGGTCAGCGACGATGCCGTGATCATCGACCCGCCCGGCGTTTTCATCAGTCAAAAACCACCGGTGGGCTCGGCGGCCAACGACCCCACCAATGCCTCCGCGCCGCCCGGCATCCAGGCCCGGTTATGGGAGCACCTGTTGGGCTGGCTGCAGCGTAAGCGAAGCCAGCGGGCGCTCAATGGTGTGTTGCTGGTGGTCGACCTGCCGGCGCTGCTGCATGGCAAGCCCGAGCAGCGCGTCGCGCTGGCCCATGGGTTGCGCACACGCCTGTACGAAGTGAGCAGTCAATTGGGCGCGCGCCTGCCGCTGTACGTGGTACTGACCAAATTCGATCTGCTGGACGGCTTCGACCAGTTCTACAGCCAGCTTCCGGCCGCCAAGCGTGAAAGCCTGTTGGGGTTCACCTTCAAGCTGGATGCGGTTGACGCGTTCGACGCCTGGCTGGATGAGTATGACGAGCACTACGGGCGGCTTCTCACCCAATTGCATGAGCAGGTCATCGATCGGCTGGATGTACTGGGCAAGACAGCACCGTGCGGACGCCTGTTCTCACTGCATGCACAGCTGATCGGGTTGCGCCCCATACTGCAGGCATTCTTGCGCGAAACCCTGGCGAGTGACCGGTTCACCACGCCACCCTTGGTGCGTGGTGTGTACTGGTCGTCAGTGGTACAGCAAGGCGACATGCGCAATGCCTTTGTCCGTGAAGCGGCTCAGCCCTACACGACGAAGCTACCCCTGCGTGAAGGTAAAGCACAGGGGAAGGCGTTGGTCTATTTCATCCAGCAAGCATTCAGGCGGGTTATTTACCAGGAAGCCGGGCTGGCGGGCGACAATGTTCGGGTAGCGCGCAGCAAGCGCCACTTGTTGTGGGTGGGCTCTGGTGTGGGCATCCTGGCGTTCAGTATCGCCATTGCCAGCTGGCAGCGTTACGCCGAGATCAATGGCGCCAAGGCTGCCAGTGTGCTCGCCAAAAGCCAGGAGTACGGCGGTCACGAAGTCGATATGCGTCTTGATCCGACCGGGCGCAACCTGCTGGCGCCACTGGACCAGATTCGCGATGCGGTGGCGGTGTTTGGCGACTATCGTGCGGCCTGGCCGGTGGTTGCCGATTTTGGCTTGTATCAAGGGCGCAACATTGGTCCCTTGGTTGATGAGGCGTACCTCAGCTTGTTGTCGAAACGTTTCTTGCCGGCCTTGGCCAGTGGTGTGATCGATGCCATGAACGCTGCACCACCTGGCAGTGAGCAACAAATGGCCGCGCTCAGGGTTTACCGGATGATCGAGGACCGCAATAGCCGCCGGCCAGAATGGGTCGAGGACTGGATGGCCCGTCAGTGGCAACGGGCCTTTCCTGGCCAGGGTCAGTTGCAGCGTGACCTCATGCAGCACCTGAAGTACGCCTTGGCCTATGCTGATACCGATTTGCCGCAGTACCGCCAGCGGGTCAGCGAAGTGCAGCAGGCGTTGCGCAAATTGCCGTTGCCACAGCGGGTCTACGCTGGGCTGAAACAACAATCGTACGAGCAGGTGCACGCCGGGCTGGACCTGCGCCACCAGGTAGGGCCTGCGTTCGATGTGGTGTACCAGCCGTCTTCCGGGTCAAGGCAAGGGGGGGAGGATGTAAGGCTGGCCGGCATGCTCACCGCCAAGGGCTTCAGGGATTACTTCGAGCCGCACAGCCAACGCTTCGCTGAAATGGCGATGGTTGATCAATGGGCATTGGGGGAGCGCAGTCAACTCGACTATTCGGACGTCGACCGCGATGCGTTGACCGAGCGGCTGTATAACCTCTACAGCGCCGATTACATTGACAGCTGGCGGCGCGCCCTGAACGCGTTTACGGTGGCTGACTTCCGTGATCTGGACCATGGTGTCGCGATCCTGGAGCAGTTGACCGGCCCCGCAGCACCGTTGCAACGGCTGCTGGATACGGTCAGGGATAACACCTCGCTTGCGTCTCCAGCAGTTGTTGAATCACCGGGTGAGCTGAGTACGCTGCGGGTAGCAACCGGAAAACCCGAGCAACAGCAAGCGTTGGCTATCCAGCGGGCGTTTGCAGGCCTGGGCGCCATGCTGCAGGCGACAGGAGAAAAGCCGAGCTACTACGATGAAACCCTCGGCGCTGTTGCGGCCGTGCTGGACTACGCCAAGGCCGTACAGGACAGCCCGGACCGCGGCAAGGCCGCGTTGCAAGCCGTGCATCAGCGCTTTGCGATGACAGGGCAGGACCCGATCGGCACCCTGCAACGTGTTGCCACAGGTTTACCGGAGCCTATCAGCCACCAGGTCAGAAAGCTCGCCGACCAGACTGCCCAGGTGCTGAACGTCGAAGCACTGCGCGAACTGGAGCGACGTTGGGATGCTGACGTGTACAGTTTTTTCCAGCAACGCCTGGCAGGCCGCTACCCCTTTGTGGTGAAGGCACCCGATGCTTCTTTGGATGACTTCGAGGCGTTCTTCGGGCCGAAAGGGCGCCTGCAGCAGTTTAATGATCGGTATCTCAAGGTTTTCCTGAAGGACAACCTTGAGGCTTTGCAGTCCGCTCAGCACGGGCAATCCCTGATTCGTGCCGACGTGATCGAGCAGCTCGAGCTGGCGGAGCGCATCCGCGAAACCTTCTTCGATCAGCGTGGCCAACTGAGTGTGCAGTTCAGCATCGAGCCCTTGGGGCTCAGTGCGAACCAGCGTACCAGCCTGCTGGACCTGGATGGCCAGTTGATTGCCTACACCCATGGCCCAAGCCATATCACGGGTATTGTCTGGCCCAATACCCTGGGGCAGCAGGTCCGTAGCAATCTCACCTTGCTAAGGCAAAATGGCAACAGCAGCAGCCTGGAGTACCGTGGCCCGTGGTCGATGTTCCGCTTGCTCAGCCGCGGCGCGCTCAATGGCCGGACGGCGACCAGCGTGGACCTGAGCTTCCGGACCGGAGATGGCGTGATGCGCTATCGGCTTAACGCTGAAAAAGCCTTCAATCCTATTACCCAGCAACCGTTCAAAGGCTTCCGCTTGCCCCGAGGCTTATTGCAACAGCCAGCCAATGGGGTGCAGGCGGCGCTATCGGATGAGCAGCGACTATGAACATCGTCAGGGGCGCAATGCATTGACTGGGCAGGCTTTCGAAGCCTGGGTATGCGCTGTCTGCCCCCGGCCTCTGCTTACTCCACAGCCTCGGCCACGCCCCGATCCTCACCCAGGAACCCGCCACTCTGGTGCTGCCACAACCGTGCATAGGTACCCTGTTTTGCCAACAGTTCGGCATGGGTGCCTTGCTCGATGATGCGCCCTTCATCCATCACGATCAGTCGGTCCATGGCGGCGATCGTCGACAACCGGTGGGCGATGGCGATAACGGTCTTGCCCTGCATCATCTCATCCAGGCTCTCCTGAATGGCCACTTCCACCTCCGAGTCCAGCGCGCTGGTGGCTTCGTCAAGCAGCAGGATCGGTGCGTTCTTCAGCATCACCCGGGCAATTGCAATGCGCTGGCGTTGGCCGCCAGACAGCTTGATACCGCGTTCACCCACCAGGGTGTCATAACCGCTGTTGCCCTGGCGGTCGCTGAGCTGGCTGATGAAACCGTCGGCCTGGGCATTGGCCGCAGCAGCACGGATCTGTGCTTCGGTAGCATCGGGGCGGCCATAGGCAATGTTGTCGCGAATCGAACGGTGCAACAGCGAGGTGTCCTGAGTGACCATGCCGATGGCGCTGCGCAGGCTGTCTTGCGTGACCTTGGCGACGTTCTGCCCGTCGATGCGTATTTCCCCCTTATCCACGTCGTAGAAGCGCAGCAGCAGGTTGATCAAGGTGGATTTACCGGCGCCGGAGCGGCCGACCAAGCCGACTTTTTCGCCTGGACGAATGTGTAGCGTCAGCTCATTGAGCACCTGGCGCTCGCCGTTGTAGTTGAAGCTGACCTTGTCGAAACTCACCGCGCCACCCGTGGTGACCAGCTCTGCAGCACCCGGCGCATCCTGTACCTTGGGGCCGCGGGTGAGGGTGGCCATACCGTCCTGCACGGTGCCGATGTTTTCGAACAGCGAGGTAATTTCCCACATGATCCAGTGCGACATGCCGTTGACGCGCAAGGCCATGGCGGTGATTGCCGCCACGGCCCCGGTGCCGACCTGGCCCTGGTGCCACAGCCACAGTGCATAGCCACCGGCACCAAAGATCAAGCCCACCACCAGCGCCTGGTTGACGATTTCGAACTGGCTCACCAGGCGCATCTGGCGAAAACCGGTCTGCTTGAAGTCTTCCATGGCTGCGCGCGCAAAGTGCGCTTCGCGGTTGGAGTGCGAAAACAGTTTCACCGTGGTGATGTTGGTGTAAGCGTCAGAAACCCGCCCGGTCATCGACGACCGGGCATTGGCCTGCTCCTGCCCGACTTTGCCCAGCCGGGGTACGAAATACAGCATGGCCAAGCCGAACAGCACGACCCAGGCAATGAAGGGCAGCATCAGTTTCAGGTCAAAGCCGCCGGCCAGGGCAATGATCGCGATGAAATACACGCCAATCCCCGGCAGGATTTCGATAAGGGTGAACAGCACATCGCGCACTGCCAGTGCCGTCTGCATCACCTTGGTTGTGACCCGGCCAGAAAACTCGTCAGAAAAGAACGACAAGCTTTGGCGCAACATCAGGCGGTGAAAGTCCCAACGCAGCCGCAGCGGCAGGTTGATCGCCAGCACCTGGTGCTGAACCATGGTGCGCAGCGCCACCAGCCCGATGCTGACCAGCAGGACGATGCCGATACCCCACAGCACACGGCTTTCCTCGGGGCCAACAGTACCGCCTGCCTGCCAGGACGCGAGCAGGTCGACCACCTGGCCGAGGAACGCGAACAGCCAGGCTTCGTATATCGACACCCCGGCACTGAGCAGTGCCAGCGCCAGAATGTAGCCACGGGCGCCGCGGGTACAAGCCCACATGAAGCGCAACAGGCCAACGGGCGGCGGTGGTACCTCGTCGGGTGGGAAGGGGTCGAGCCGACGTTCAAAGATACGCAGCATGCTTGTCTCCGGAAAACGGTTTTTGCCTGGCCAATGCCCTGCCGGCTTGCCTTTGCCGACTTTTGTTTTTAACCCGGAAAAGGTCGGCCTTGGGGTGTTTGTTAACAAACCTTTGCAACTCATTACATTTCAGATTGATTTCATTCTGCCCTGATGCTGTATAATTGACGCGACTTTGTGCTAGGTATCCTTTTCGTCGTTTTTTTGACATGAGTCATAAGGCGTCAGCAGAGGATGTGACACATTCCGCCTTCAAACCGTTTCAATTTACCTTTTGTAGAGCCAGTGTTTTGACTAATGGAATGCAGTTGTTGGCGATTTCCGGCCTGAGCGTCGAGAGCAGCCAGCTTCATCAACAAGGACTGTACTGGTTAGCCTGTGACGCCGCCGAAGACGCCTCCTTGCTATGCCGCCAGGTGGTCGAAGGCATGCCCGATAATGCCAGGGCAGCCCTGATCGCCGATGCGCAAGCCATGGATGACGTGCTGGGTGCGCTCGACGCAACGCGCGGCCCGGCCGAGCTCGCGTTGTATGAGGCCAACTCGCAAGCCACCCGTTATCTGGTTGAAGACCTGCCTCGTCTTGATGCCCGTGGGCGTGTGCTGGTGCTGCTGGCACCGGCACACGCCTGGGCGGATACCGAAGTCGAGCACTGGTGCAATGCGCTGCGCCCGGCGTTGTTGGCTGAAGCGGCGTTGCTGCTGGTCGTCAGTGGGGGACAGAGCACCGCCTTGGTCGAGCGCCTGCGCGTTTTCAACCAGTGCCTCGACGGCCTGGGGCAGGTGTACCGCGGCAAAGGTGGGGTGCGCTACCTGCAGCATTTCTGGAGCAACCCGCTTGGCAAAGCAGCCACCCGGGACATGGAGCTGACTCGGCTGAGCGCGGGGTTTGCCGTTGCTGCCACGCCTCAGGCACCCAGCGACACCGGTGGCGACGAGTTGCTGTGCCTGGCCCAGCGCCCGGTACTGGAAGGCGCGCCAGCCTTCTCTGAACACTGGCAGGTCTGCGAAAGCTTTGAGGAACTGGGGGGCAAAGCCAGCCGGGCGGTGTCTGCCACGGTGATCTTTGCCATGGACGGTGGGCAGCGTCTGGATAGCCTGGCGCGCCAACTGCACCACCTGCGGCAGTCGCGTGGCAACGCCTTGAAGCTGGTGGTGCGCGAAATGGCGCCGACCCTGCGTTATCAAGACGAACAGTTGCTGCTGGCTTGTGGTGCCAGCCAGATCGTGCCGTTCGGTGCCAGCTTGTCACGCTTCCTGACCATGGTCGAGAGCATCCAGGGTTACGTCTGGCGTCGACACCTGCCAACCGACTTCGATGCCTTGCTGGCACGCCTGCGGCCGCTGGCCATCTGTGGGTTGGTAGCGCCACGGGCGTTCGCCGAGGCTGTGCAAAGCATGTGGCACGGGGTGCGCAACGGCGAAATCGTCCACCAGTTGCTGGTGTTGCGTCCGGCGCCCGGCCTGACCCCGCTGCAGGCTTGCTCGCGTACGGTATTCCGCCGTGATGGCGACATTGCCTGCGTGGTTGGCGAGGTGCTGTTCCTGTTCCTGTTCGCTTGCCGCTCGGAAGGGGTCGAGCAGGCGCTTGACCACATCTTCCAGCTGTCATGGAAAGAGCTGTTCATCAGCCAGGAGGTGCTTGCCGGTGTCGACAGCCTGGCCACTCCGGCTTTCCTCGACAGCAACCTACCGCAGCCACCCCGCAGCGACACGGCGGCGCAACTGCCTGCACAGGCATGGTCGGCACTGGCACCGCGCAAGGTTGGCCTGGCCAAGCGGGGTGGCGCATGAACTTCGTGCAACTGCTGCAGGTGGTCGGCATTACCGCACTCGTCACGCTGGGCCTGGCCTTGTTGCTAGTGCGCCTGTGTTCGGCATTACGTGGCGTGTTGCGCCGTCGCCTTCCCCCCCGTTACCTGAAACCGCTGGGCGTACGCCGCCGCGCTGCACGCCAGGAACCCCAGAATGACTAATACCACCATCACCCTCCCGGTACTGGCCCGCTGGCCTGGACTGGGAGGGTGGAACCTCTATTTTTTTGCAAAGTTTCTGCTGGTCGCACTTGGCATGCTCGACTTCCAGGCGCTGCCGAACCTGTTGTTTGCTGCGTTTCTGCTTATCCCTTTGCCGGGCCAGTGGCTGCGTATTGCCCGGCAACTGCTGGCGGTGCCAATCGGTATCGCGCTTTTCTACCAGGACACCTGGCTGCCACCCTTCAGCCGCTTGCTGGCGCAGCCGGGGGTGCTGGACTTCTCGTGGGACTATCTGCTCGAGCTGCTGGGCCGCTTCATCAACTGGAACCTGCTGGGGGCGCTGGCAATGTTGCTGGTGGGTTACCTGTACCTACGCCATTGGCTGCGCCTGAGCACCCTGAGCCTGCTGGGGTTGGCATGGCTGTCGGTCGGCGGCTTGCCGTTGCTGGGTGCAAGCCAGGCGCCCGGCGTGGCGGCGCGCACCGCAGCCGAACCCGCGCCAGCCACTGCAGTAGCCGACAATGCCACGCTCGACAGCTGGCTTGAGCGCTTCTTCGCCAGTGAGCGCGAGCGGGTGACGGCGTTCCCGGCCGTGAATGCCGATGAGCAACCGTTCGACCTGCTGGTAATCAACATCTGCTCGCTGGCCTGGGAGGATCTGTCTGCCGTGGGGCTGCGGGACAACCCGCTGTTGTCGCGCATGGACGTGATCTTCGACCAGTTCAACTCGGCGACCTCCTACAGCGGCCCGGCCGCCATCCGTGTGCTGCGTGCCAGCTGCGGACAGTCGTCGCACACTGGCCTGTACCAACCGGCTCCGGAGCAGTGCCTGTTGTTCCAGAACCTGGCCCGGCTGGGTTTCCAGAGCAACACCTTGCTCAACCACAGCGGCCGGTTCGACAACTTCATCGGCGACATTACCCAACAGCACATGCCGCAACCCGGCATGCGCAATACCGACTTCCCACGGGCGCTGGTGGGCTTCGACGGCTCGCCGATTGCCAGTGACCTGGATGTCCTGCACCGTTGGTGGGGGCAACGCAAAGGTACCCCGGACGAGCATGTGTCACTGTTCTACAACAGCATCAGCCTGCATGACGGCAACCGTATCGTCACTGCCGACGGCGGTACCCGCGTGGCCGACTATGCCACCCGCGCCAATCGCCTGTTTGGCGAGCTTGGCACCTTCCTTGACGAACTGGAGCGCAGTGGCCGCCGGGTAGTGGTGGCCATTGTCCCTGAGCATGGGGCCGCGTTGCATGGTGACCGCATGCAGTTGTCTGGCATGCGCGAAATTCCCACGCCGTCGATTACCCATGTGCCGGTCGGCCTGAAGTTCATCGGCATGGGCCAGCCTGCCCGCAACGAGCCGCTGCGGGTCACAGCTGCCACCAGCTACCTGGCGTTGTCCGAGCTGATCTCGCGTGTGTATGCGGGCCTCGGCCAGCAGCAGGTGCTGGATGTGCCCGGCCTGCTGACCGACCTGCCAACCACCGAGCAGGTTGCCGAAACCTCTGGCGCACAGGTGCTGAATTACCAGGGCCGTGCCTACATGCGCCTGCAAGGCCAGCCTGACTGGCAGCCCATTCCGAAGGAGCGCCCATGATCACTGGCAAGTCAGACCCGTCCGACCGCAGCGACGATATTGCCCAGTTGCGTCAGCACCTGGACATGCCAGAGCTGAACTACCAGGACATCTCGATGCTGGTGGGCGTTCAGCAGGCCCTGCAGCGCTGGCCATTGCTGGGTGAAAGCTGCAAGGCCAGCAGCGACGAAGCGCTGTACGCAGCTGTCACCCTGCGCGAGAGGGTCGCGCCATGACCAGCCTGGCATTGCATGGGGTACGCGGAGGCCTGGGGCGCAGCGCCTTGCTGGCTGCATTGGGCTACGCGCTGCAGGGCGTGGGCGAGCGGGTGCTGCTGATTGACCTGTGCCCAAGCAACTTGCTCGGGCTGCACTTCAACCTGCCGCTGGATACGTCCGAGGGCTGGGCGCTGGCCGAGCGGGAAGGGCGGCCGTTCAGCGATGCCGTGTACGAGGTGCTCGATGGCCTGTGCCTGCTGCCGTACGGCAACCTGCCTGGCGGTGCGCAGCACCGTGTGCCCGATGCGCAGTCATGGCGCGCTCGCCAGGTCGAGCTGGCCGAGCATTTCGACTGGCTGTTGTACGACCTGCCGCAATTGCCGGGCGATACCGCCGGCAATGGCATCGAGACTGATGTACGGGTACTGGTGGCAGAAGCCGAAATGGCTAGCCACCTGCTGCTCGGGCGACGCCCGCTCGAGCACTTCGACATGCTGCTGGTCAACCGCTACGACCCGGCCAGCCGCTTGCAGAGCGACCTGTTGATGGTTTGGCGTGACCTGTTTCGTGATCGCTTGCCGATCCAGGTGGTCCATCGCGACGAAGCCTTCCTCGAAGCGCTGGCGTACAAGGCTCCCCTGGGTCTTTACGCACCGCAGAGCCTGGCCTGCCGGGATGTGCAAAGCCTGGCGGTGCGCTGTCTGACGAGGCGCCAGCCGTGACCCTGACCCCTCTGTCGGCCTATACCTGGTTCACTGTCCGTGGCGCGCGTCTGCCGGTCGCGTGGCTGTTCACCCTCGGCGTGTGGCTGGCCTTCCTGTTTCTGCGCCTGGAGTCACCCGCCTGGCAGGCGCTGCTGGCCGAGCGCCAACGCCTGTACCCGCAGCTGGCGGGCAAGCGCCCAACCCTGGGTGACCCGCTGCGTCTGTTGATCCAGAGCCTGTGGTTGTTGCTGTGGCGCCAACCGCAGGCACGTACAGCAGGGCCTGGCCGCCGCGCGTTGGGCGCTGTGCGCATGCACCTGCGGGCGGCAGGCGGGGTGGCGCGCCACTACCGCGGCCTGCTGATCGATGCATTGCAACAGGTACCCGCGCGCTACCGCGCCAGTGTTTTCAAGCACCAGGCCTCGGCACGCCTGCGCGGCCTGAGCGTGTTTGCCCGGCGGGCGTTCTATAGCGTGCTGACGGTATTCGCCCTCAGCCTCGCCCTGCTGTGCGTGACGGAACCGTTCGGCTATCTGGCGCAACTGATGTTCATCTGCCTGCTGCTGGTCATCGCCCTGCTGGTGCGACACATGCCGGGGCGTTTCCCGACCCTGATGCTGATCGTGCTGTCGACCATCATCTCGTGCCGCTATCTGTGGTGGCGCTACACCTCGACCCTGAACTGGAACGACACCACCGACTTGGTATTCGGGGTGATCCTGTTGGCGGCAGAAACCTATTCGTGGTTCGTGCTGATCCTGGGTTACATCCAGACCAGCTGGCCATTGCAGCGCAAGCCGGCAAACCTCCCGGCCAACGCCAGGCACTGGCCAACCGTCGATTTGCTGATCCCCACCTACAACGAAGACCTGTCAGTGGTGCGCACCACGGTAATGGCCGCGCTGGGTCTGGACTGGCCACGCGAGTGCCTGCGCATCTATATCCTCGATGATGGCCGCCGCGACACGTTTCGTGCCTTTGCCGACGAAGTCGGGGTAGGGTATATCGTGCGGCCCGACAGCAAGCATGCCAAGGCCGGCAACCTCAACCATGCGCTGGGCGTCACCGACAGCGAGTTGATCGCCATCTTCGACTGCGACCATGTGCCGGTGCGCTCCTTCCTGCAACTGACCGTGGGCTGGTTCCTCAAGGACGCTAAACTGGCGCTGGTGCAGACACCGCACCATTTCTTCTCGCCTGACCCGTTCGAGCGCAACCTCGGCTCGTTCCGCCGCCGCCCCAACGAAGGGGAGCTGTTCTACGGCCTGATCCAGGACGGCAACGATATGTGGAACGCGGCGTTTTTCTGCGGCTCGTGTGCCGTGCTGCGCCGCACTGCGCTGGAAAGCATCGGTGGTTTTGCTGTCGAGACCGTGACCGAAGATGCCCACACCGCCCTGCGCCTGCATCGCCAAGGGTGGACGTCAGCCTATCTGAGTATTCCGCAGGCCGCGGGCCTGGCCACCGAAAGCCTGTCGGCGCACATCGGCCAGCGCATTCGCTGGGCCCGTGGCATGGTGCAGATCTTCCGCACCGACAACCCGCTGTTCGGGCGTGGCCTTAGCCTGTTCCAGCGGGTGTGCTACGCCAACGCGATGCTGCACTTCCTGGCCGGCCTGCCGCGGCTGGTGTTCCTGACGGCGCCACTGGCGTTCCTGTTGCTGCATGCCTACATCATCTACGCACCGGCATTGATGATTCTGCTGTACGTGCTGCCACACATGATCCACGCCAGCCTGACCAACTCGCGGATGCAGGGCAAGTACCGACAAACCTTCTGGGGCGAGGTCTACGAGACCGTACTGGCCTGGTACATCGCCCGCCCGACCACGGTGGCGCTGTTCGCGCCGAAAAAAGGCACGTTCAACGTCACCGCCAAGGGCGGCCTGATGGAGCAGGAACAGTTCGACTGGCGCATCGCCCAGCCTTACCTGTGGCTGGCCGCGCTCAACGTGGTGGGCCTGGGCTTTGCGGTGTGGCGCCTGGTCACTGGCCCGACGGCAGAAATCGGCACGGTGATCGTCAGCTCGCTGTGGGTGATCTACAACCTGCTGATCATCGGTGCCGCAGTTGCGGTGGCCGCCGAAGTGCGCCAGGTGCGCCGCGCCCATCGGGTGCAGATGCGCTTGCCGGCGGGGCTGATGCTGGCCAGCGGTCATGCCTACCCCTGCACCCTGGTCGACTACTCCGACGGCGGTATCGGCCTGCAGGTACAGCCCGGTCTGGAGTTGAAACCGGGGGAGCAGGTACGCCTGCTGCTCAACCGCGGCCAGCGCGAGTTCGCCTTCCAGGCGTGCGTCACCCGTACCGTCGGGCAACACGTGGGCCTGGTGTTCCGCGACCTCGCCCTGCAGCAGCGTATCGACCTGGTCCACTGCACCTTTGCCCGCGCCGATGCCTGGCTTGGCTGGAACGAGCAGCACGAGGTCGAGCGCCCGCTGCGCAGCCTGATCGATGTGTTGAAGCTGGGTGGCGTCGGTTACGTGCGCCTGGTCGAGCACATGCCGCCATGGCTGCGGGCGTGGTTGCGCCCGTTGCGTTCGCTGGCGCTGTGGCTGGCCAGCTACTGGCCCCGCACACCGCGGGCAATCCCTTCCATGAACCCTGTTGATCGAGACGCATGATGACTGGTTATCCCGCGCGTACCTGGGGCCTGGCGATGGCGCTGTTTACCGCCTTGTCGCAGAGCGCCGCTGCTGCTTCTGTAGCTCCGCTTGCCGAGCCTGCGGTACCCACACCCACGGTACCAAACTGGCAGGTTGCGAAAACCTTCGAGCAGCTTGGACATGCGTCCGACAGCCTGCTGCTGGGGGTACGCAACAGCGAGCATATTGAGTTCGGCCTGCGTCGCGATCGCCTGGCCACCGATGCCAGCTTGCAACTGGACTACACGCCTTCGCCAGCCTTGCTGCCGAACCTGTCGCACTTGCGCGTCTACCTCAACGACGAGCTGATGGGTGTAGTTCCGGTGGAAAAGGAGCAGTTGGGCCAGCGTGTGCGTCGCCAGCTGCCGTTGGACCCGAAACTGCTCGGCGACTTCAACCGGGTACGTCTGGAGTTTGTCGGGCACTATACCGATGTCTGCGAAGACCCGGCCCACAGCGGCCTGTGGCTTAACCTTAACCGCAAGAGCCAGGTACAGTTGCACGAGCAGGCGCTGGTGCTGGAAAACGACCTGGCGTATTTCCCGTTGCCGTTCTTCGATACCCGCGACACCGGCAAGGTAGTGCTGCCGGTGGTGTTCAGCGGCGTGCCGAGCCTGGGCGAGCAGCGTGCGGCGGCAATCCTGGCATCCTACTTCGGCAGCCAGGCCGGTTGGCGCAAGGCCAGCTTCCCTGTGCTGTACAACCACCTGCCGGCCCGTGGCGAAAAACCTGCACCGAGCATCGTGTTTGCCAGCAACGACCGTCGCCCGGCGTTCCTCGCCGATCTGCAGCAGTTCCCGCCAGTCGACGGCCCCGTGCTGCAGGTGATCGATCACCCGGACGACCGCTTCAGCAAAGTGCTGCTGGTGCTGGGCCGTAACGACGACGACCTGATCAAGGCCGCCTCGGCGCTGGCGGTCGGCAACAATCTGTTCCGCGGCGCGCGCGTCAAAGTGGAGCAGATGACCGCGCTGCAACCGCGTCAGCCCTACGATGCGCCGAACTGGACGCGCACCGACCGCCCGGTTCGATTTGCCGAGCTGCTGGATTACCCCGAGCAACTGCAAGTCAGCGGCCTGCAACCGCGGCCGGTGACACTGGAACTGAACCTGCCGCCCGACTTGTTCGTTTGGCGCAACCAGGGTATTCCGCTGCGCACCCTGTACCGCTATACGGCGCCAGCGGTGACCGACGAATCGCGCCTGAGCATCAGCGTCAACGATCAGTACATCACCAGCATGCCGCTGGTGGGCAATGATCGGCGCGGCGGTACCCTTGAGGAAATGCGCCTGGCAGTGCTGCCCGGTGACAACACTGCATTGACCGAGAACTCGCTGGTGCCGGCGCTGAAGATTGGCGACCGCAATCGCCTGCGCTTCGACTTCAGCTTTGCCAGCACCCTGGGCAGCGCCCAGCGCGATCGCTGCCAGACCTCGCTGCCGGTGGACGTGCGTGCAGCAATCGACGACAACTCCACCATCGACCTTTCCGGTTACCACCATTACATCGCCATGCCCGACCTGCGTGCATTCGCCCGCAGTGGCTTCCCGTTCAGCCGCATGGCCGACCTGTCCGAGACGCTGGTCATCATGCCGGCCAAACCTACGGCGATGCAGGTCGGCACTTTGCTCGACACGGTTGGCGGGTTGGCCGGACAGATCGGTTACCCGGCGCTTGGCCTGCAATTGATCGACGACTGGCAACAGGTCGCAGCGGCAGACGCCGACTTGCTGCTGATCGGCAGCCTGCCCGAGGCCCTGCGCGATGCGCCCAACCTTGGCCTGTTGCTCAGCGCCCAGCGTGACTGGTTGCTGCAGGGCCGCAGCGCATCGTTGCCCGGTGGCCAGCGTTTCGATACTGAGCCGGTGGCTGCAAGCAGCCGCGTGGCGGTCAGCGCCCAGGCGCCGATTGCGGCCATCACCGGGCTGAAGTCGCCGTTCCACGAGCAGCGCAGTGTTGTGGCCTTGCTGGCCAACAGCGACAGCGATTACGCATTGCTGCGCGACGTGCTTGGCGATGTGGGCAAGCTCGATGCGGTGGCGGGTTCGGTAACGCTGGTACGCAGCAGTGGCGTGAGCAGCCAGTTCGTCGGCGAGCACTACTTCGTGGGCGCGCTGCCGTGGTGGCTGCTGCTGTGGTTCCACTTGTCCGAGCACCCTGTGTTGCTGGCGGTGATCGCGGCTGTTTGCGTGGTGCTGTTCGCCTTCTTGTTGTGGCGGGCACTGCGCTGGGCAGGCAAGCGCCGCTTGGGTGAGGCGGGGTGATGATGCGCCAGATGCTGGTAGGGCTGGTCGCCTTAGGCCTGCCCGTTTTCGCCAATGCCGGGTCGGTTTGCCCATGGCCTGCCTGGGAGCGGTTCAAGGCCGAGCTGGTGAGTGTGGATGGCCGGGTCATCGACCCGAGTGACGAGCGCCTGATCACCACCTCGGAAGGGCAGAGTTACGCGCTGTTCTTCGCCCTGGTAGGCAACGACCGGCAAACCTTCGCGCAGTTGCTGCGTTGGACCAGCAACAACCTCGCCGAGGGCGACCTGGCCCGGCATCTGCCTGCCTGGCTGTGGGGCCGTGACGGGCAGCAGCAGTGGCAGGTGCTGGACGCCAACAACGCCAGCGATGCCGATCTGTGGATCGCCTACAGCCTGCTGGAAGCAGGGCGGTTGTGGGACCAGCCGGCCTACACGCAACTGGGCCAGCACCTGCTGTGGCGTATCGCCGCGCAGACCGTGCGCAAGCTTCCAGGCCTTGGCGTGATGTTGCTGCCAGGTGACTACGGCTTCGAAGACGCCCAGGGTACCCGCCTGAACCCCAGCTACCTGCCGCTGCAGTTGCTCGACCGCTTCAGCGAGGTGGACCCCTTGTGGGGGGAGCTGGCGGCCAACACGCGGCGTTTGTGGTTGGCATCGTCGCCAAAGGGCTTTGCACCGGACTGGTTGCTGTGGACGCCGGCCGGAAAGCCAGCGGCAGACACGAAACATGGCAATGCCGGTGATTATGACGCCATTCGTGTGTACCTGTGGGTCGGCATGTTGGCCGAGGGGGCGGCGCAACGCCGCGAACTGGTCGCCCATTATGCGCCGATGGCGGCATTGACCCAGCGCCAGGGGCTACCTCCTGAGCACCTGGATGCACGCAGCGGTGAAGCCCGCGGCCATGGCCCGGCAGGTTTCTCTGCGGCCTTGCTGCCATTGCTTGCTGCCTCGCCAGAGCACGTGGCCGGCCTGGCGGCCCAGCGCCAGCGCTTGCGCGAACAACCGGTCGAGGCCAAGGCGTATTACAGCCAGGTGCTGGCGCTGTTCGGCCAGGGCTTCGACGAGGCCCGTTACCGTTTTGACCCGCACGGCCGCCTGTTGCCGGCCTGGAGTGCGCCATGCAGCGAATGATCGGCGTGTTGATGCTGGCGGCAATAACCTGCCAGGCAGATGCACAACCCAAGGATATCGATGAACAGCGCCAATGGCTGCTGGACCAGGTACGCCGTGGCGAAGCGCTGCACCGTGACGACCTGGTGCGCGATGCGCTGGGCCGTTTGCAGTTGCTTGAGCCGCGCAACCCGGATGTGTTGCTGGCGGCCTTGAGCCTGGCATTGCGCGAGAAGAACAGCAGTGAAGCCGAGCAGTTGAGTGCGCGGATCAGTGCCGTGGCGCCTGGCAGCCTGCAAGCACGTCAGGCCGCACGCCTGCTTGAACTTCAACAACCGGCGCCTGCGCGGCGCTTGCAGCAGGCGCGTCTGCTGGCGGTTACCGGCCGTAACGAAGAGGCGCTGGCGGTGTACGAACAGTTGTTTGCCGGCGAACCACCCAGCCTTGAATTGGCCCTGGACTACTGGCGCGTGCGCGGCAACCTGCCAGGCCAACGCCCTGAGGCGATCCGCCAGTTGCAGCGGTTGGATCAGCAGTACCCGGGCAGTGCCGGGCTGCGCCAGACCCTGGCCGGTTGGTTGTTCGCCGAAAAGCGTGACCGCGAGGCCTTGGCCCTGCTCGATCAGCTGGCGCGAGACCCCGGTGCACGGGATGCCGCTGCCCAGCGCGAGTTCGACTACCTGTCCGGGCAAGCCGTGAGTGCCACCAGCGCGGCAGCCTGGCAAGCCTTTCTTCAGCGTTACCCGGCTTCGCCGTTGTTGGCACAGGCCAGCGAGACCTTGCAACAGCAGCGCAAGCTGCTGGCCGACCCGGCATGGCAGGCCGGTCAACGGGGTAAGGCATTGCTCGACAAGGGCCGTAATGCCGAAGCGGAAACGCAGCTGCGCCTCGCCCTGCGCCAGTACCCGGGCGATGCCAGCCTGCATGGGGCCCTGGGTTATGCGTTGATGCGCCAGGGCCGCCATGAAGACGCCCATGCGGCGTTCCGCGCGGCGAGCGCCAAGGAGCAGGACACCTACTGGATCAGCCAATGGAAGGACCTGGAGTCGTCCAGCCAGTATTGGGCCCTGCTGAAGAAAGCCGAGCGGGCCCTGGAGGTGAAAGACGTGCGCGGTGCGCGCGCACTTTACCAGCAGGCTCGCCAGCAACGGCCAAAGGATGAATACGCGTTGCTGGGCTTGGCAGATGTCTCGCTGGCCGAGGGCGATGTGGCGGCTGCCGAGCGGCAGTACCTGCAGGTACGGCGTATGGCGCCGGATAACGAAAGTGCCGTGCGTGGCTTGATGCGCGTTTACCAGGCGCAGTCGCCAGGCAAGGCGCAGGCATACCTGGACAGCCTGCCACCACGGCAGCAGGCGCAGTTCGCCAGCCTGCGACGCAGCCTGGAACTTGCGCGCCTGCGCCAGCAAGGGGACGAAGCCCTGCAGCGCGAGGACTGGTCGACGGCCAGCCATGTGCTGGGCCAGGCTTCAGCCCTGGCTCCCGATGAGCCTTGGCTGGTGTATCAGCTGGCCAACAGTCTGCGTCACCAAGGGCGCACTGGCGAGGCCGACGCGGCATTTGCCAGGCTGGTGCAGCACCAGCCACGTGATCCGGCAACGCGCTATGCCCACGGCCTGTTCCTGGAGTCCAGCGACCGTGATGCCTTGGCTCTGGACAGTCTGAGGGCGGTACCTCAGGCGACCTGGAGCGCGGACATGCACGCGCTGGAGCAGCGTGTTCAGCGGCGTATGACCCTGGCCTCTGCGCAGCAGTTGCAGGCACAAGGCCGCAGTGCCGAGGCGACAGCCTTGCTTGAAGCCGGCCTGGCGCGTGGTGAAGGTAGCCCGGACGACTTGATGCTGTTGGCTGACTGGGCAGCCGCGCGTGGCGAACATGGCAAGGCGCGCAGCTATTACCAGCGTGTGCTGGTCGCGCAGCCTGGGCGTCCTGATGCACGCCTTGGGGTGATGGAAAGCGCCGTGGCCGAAGGCAACCTGCAGCAGGCCCGGCACATGCTGGGCGTGAAGGTGCCACAATTTGCCGCTGATGACGGCAACGCCCAGCGGCGCCTGGCGGCGGTGTGGACCGCGCTGGGTGAACACGATCAGGCGGCCAGGCTGCTTGACCGGATTGCCGCGCAGCAGACGCGACCCGATCCGTTGTTGCGGCGCGACGCAGCCCGCCTGGTGGCGCAGGATGATCCTCAACGAGCACTGGACCTTTACGCGGCAGCGATGGCTGATGCGCAGTTGCTGGACCGTGCTGCCGTAGCGCCACGGGATGACCGTGCATTGACCCTGGCCAGCCGCGAGCGGGATGGCGACGACTGGCTGGCCCGCAGCCTGCGCAGTGATGTGGACGCCCTGTATCGCCAGCGCAATACCCATGTGACGCTGATGCATGACTACGGCTGGCGCGAGGATGACGGTACGCCCGGCACGTCGGAGCTGAGTACCCAGTCGACCTTGTTGCATGTCGACACTCCTTGGCAGGAGGGCACCGCGTTTGCGCGAGTAGAGCGCATTGGCATGGATGCGGGGTCGTTCGAGCCGAACGATCAGGGAAGCTACACCCCCGACTTCGGCAGCTGCCAGTTTGTTGGCCAGACCGCTGACGGCAAAACACTGCCCGCGTGCACGGGGGGATCGCAGACTGCAAACGGTAGCCTGTTGGCGTTGGGTTGGCAGGGCAGCCGCTGGGCGTTCGACCTGGGCACCACCCAGGGCTATGCAATCAACAACTGGCTGGGCGGCGCAACGGTCAACGGTGACCTCGGGCAGGTTGGCTGGTCGCTGACCGCCTCGCGCCGGCCGATGAGCAATTCATTGCTGTCGTTCGCCGGCGCACGCGACCGCCCGACGGGCGTGCGCTGGGGCGGGGTCACTGCCAATGGCGCCACGCTCGGCCTGAGCTGGGACCAAGGTGGCGACAACGGGGTGTGGGCCAGCCTGGGGCACCATTGGCTGTACGGCGAGAACGTGGCCGACAACCAGCGGACCCGGGCCATGGCCGGCTTTTACCACCGCGTGGTGGAAAAGGCCGACGAGCGTGTCCGTGTTGGCGTGACGCTGATGCACTGGCGCCATGACAAGGACCTGGGCGGCTACAGCCTGGGGCAGGGCGGTTACTACAGCCCGCAGCGCTACAGTTCGGTGGGCGTGCCGGTCAGTTATGCCTGGCGCAACTACGACTGGTCGCTGCTGCTGGAAGGTTCCGTCAGCTGGTCTCAGGCTCATAGTGGCAGTAGCCGCTTGTACCCGGACGCGCACATCAACCGCAAGGTACTGGCGAATTATGGCGTCGACTCCAACATCGATGCGATGACCGAAGCCAGCGACAGCAGCGGGTTGGGCTACCGCCTGCGCGGTCTGTTCGAACGGCGCCTGAGTGACCAGTGGGTACTGGGCGGCGGCTTCGACTGGCAGCACAGCGATGACTATGCGCCTAGCCATGGCATGCTCTACCTGCGCTACCTGTTCGAACCGTGGCGAGGCAACCTGGCCCTGCCGGTGACACCGCTGGAGCCTTACAGCGAGTGGCGGTGACGGCAATCGCTGCGTTGCAAGGGGCGCGCCTGCACGGGGCGATGCGGGCCAAGGGTTGACACCAGGCACGCCGCCCCACCATTATCCAGCCATACCTACGCAACGGGCTTGCCAGCATGTCCACATCCAACCACGCCATTTCCGCTTCGGGCTTCATCGCTCAGGCAGACGCGTGCGTTGCCGTTGCCAAGAAATCCAAGAAACAGCCGCTCATCTGACCGAGGCGCGCTGTCTCGTCAGGTGGGCTGACGAGACAGAAGGCGCCAGGTATCCCTGCCACCACTTCCACTCTTCGCCCTGCTGACGCTGACTTTCGGTCAACATCAGGAGTTTTTGCATGTCGAATTTCCGTGGTATCTGGATCGCCCTCGTCACGCCAATGCGCGCCAATGAAATCGACTTCCCAGGCCTGGAAAAGCTGGTGAAGAAGCTGCTCGAAGACGGTGTGGCCGGTTTTGTGGTGTGCGGTACCACGGGTGAGGCAGCGGCGTTGTCCAAGGCCGAGCAACTGGCAGTGCTGGATGCCGTGCTGGCCTGGGTGGAGCCTGGCAGGGTGGTGATGGGCCTGTCAGGTTACAACCTGCGTGAGTTGCTGGCCTTCCAGGCTGAAATCCAGCAACGTGACATTGGCGGACTGCTGGTTCCCGCGCCTTGCTATATCCGCCCTTCGCAGGCTGGCATCGAAGCCTTCTTCGCCACCGTGGCCGATGCCGCCAGCGTGCCAGTGATCGTCTACGACATTCCCTACCGCACTGGCGTACGCATCGAACGTGAAACCCTGCGCCGTATCGTGCGCCATCCACGCATTGCAGCGGTGAAAGACTGTGGTGGTGACAGCGAGACGACCATGGCCCTGATCGAGGACGGCCACGCCCAGGTGCTGGCCGGTGAAGACCTGCAGATCTTCAATAACCTGTGCCTGGGTGGGGCAGGGGCCATTTCAGCCTCCGCACATGTGCGCGCCGACCTGTACGTACGCATGGTGCGGCAGGTTGACAGCGGTGATTGGGCCGCCGCGCGTGGTACGTTCTACCAGTTGCTGCCCTGGATCAAAGTGGCCTTTGCCGAGCCCAACCCGGCCGTGGTCAAGGCGGCATTGCAGCTGCAAAGCCTGATTGCAGACGAGCTGCGCGAGCCCATGCAGGCGTGCACGAATACCACCCGAGACAAGCTGCAAAGCGTGCTGTGTTCACTCGGTGCCTGAAGCGGCAACGATTGATGGCGGGTTGACAAGCCGCCACACCCTTGGTCGGTTCGGGGTCGGCGGGTGCCTCGCGAGCGGATTTCTGCCAGCTACGCGCTGAGACAGAGTATTGCCAGGGCCGCTTTGCGGCCCTGTCGCGACTCCAGGTTGCTCCTACGCTGGCTGGGTCGGCAGGCGCTTTTCCATCGGCTGATACACCAGCCCGGCAAACTCACCCACGTCGCCTGCCAGGCTGAATCCGTAGCGTTGGTAGGCGGGTACAGAAGACAGTGATGCCTTTACCGTCACCACCTCAGCGCTGGCATGCTTCAGTGCGGCGTTCATCAGGCGCTTGCCTATGCCCTGGCGTTGCAGGCCTGGTGCAATGAACAGCATCGCAATGTGACGGCCTTCCTTGAGCTCGATCAGCCCCGCGATAGCGCCTTCGACAAAACAGGCCAGCATGAGGTTGTCACCTTGCATGCGCTCGGCAAACGCCTGGGGTGCTGACACCTGGGTAAAGGTCTCGATACCTTGCGCCGACAGCGTGGGCGCGACTGCCTGCATGAAGGCATCCATGCACAAGGCGCAGGCCTGGGGGAGGTCGTCAGGGGTGAGCGTGCGTACTTGCATGGTAATCGTCCTTGTCGGGTGACCTTCTGTTGCCCACTTTAACCTGTTACGGGTTCAAGGGCTGATGCGGTATCAAGCTGCCCTGGCAGCGCCCGGCTTGCGTTCGCCAATCAGGATGTCTTCGAAGAATGCCCCGACAGGTTCGGTAGGGTGACACAGTTGTATCTCCAGCACCCACACCACCTCGCTCGGGACAATCTCCACCTCGGCCAGCTTGTCCTGGCTATACAACACATGCGGGAAGTCGGCGATGCGATGCCCGGCCAGGTTGCGCTCCAGCTGCCAACCTTTGGCCTGGGCACTGCGCTCGGCGAAGTCATACAGTTCACGCCCGGTCAACCCGCGGCCCCAGGCCTGGCGGGTCTCGTCGAACACTTCATGCAGTGCCTTCACGCAGGCGTGGTGCAGGGCGTGCTGGCCAAACACGAAGGTATCGCCATAGTCACCTTCATAGCCATCCCAAACCGGGCCAACGTCGACCACGACGATGTCCGTGGTACGTAACACGCGTTGAAGGTCAATGCCTTGCCGTGGCGTACGTACGGTATCGTCACCAAAACGGATGTAGGTGGGGTGCCAGGTGTGTGAGGCGCCCATCGCCTGCAGGGTATGCGCGGCCATCTCCAGGGCCTGGGCGGTGGTCATGCCGACCTGCAGTTGGCTGGCAATGGCGGCCACGGCCCGCACCGACTGTTCGCGGGCCGCGAGCATGCCGTCCAGCGAATAACGTGGGCCGACCTTTTCCAGCTCAGGGTGCAGCGTGCTGGCTGAGGAAGCCTGCGTTGTCAGTGCGCCACTGGCGACAAAGGCCTCGGCTACAAAGCGATGGGGCTGTACCCCTGCTGCAAGGCATTGCTCGCGGACCTGGGTGATCATCGTGGCATTGCCACAGGCATAGACCTGGGCTTCGTCCCAGCGATGCGTCTGGCTGAGCGCCACCTGTTGTATACGTGCCTGGGCCGAGAGCACCGGTTGCCAGCGAAAGTGCGGGTGCACACGGCTGGACACGTCGAGAAATTCGCGATCATAAAAATCCGCCGGCGAAGAGCCGCCCCAATACAGCGTGACGTCGGCATCGCCGGCCAAGGCTGTCAGCAACAGCGGCTTGATGCCGGCGTAACCTGTGCCGGTGGCGAAAAGGATCAGCGGGCGTTGGTCATCGTGCTGCCAGGTACAGGCGCCCAGCGGGCCTTCGAGCTTTACCGTTGCACCTGCTTGCAGGGTGGGCAGCAAACCTTCAGTGAACAGGCCGCCGCTGACCTTGCGGATGTGAAACACCAGTTGCCCTTGTGCCTGGGCAGGCAGGTTGGCAATGGAGAAACAGCGGCTGTCGCCGTTGTCCAACTGAAACCGCATGTACTGGCCCGCCCGCACCTCCAGCGGCTGAGCAGGCTGCAACACCAGCTCGACGATATCTGCGCTCAGCGCGCGCTTGCCAACCACCTGTGCCTGGGTTTCCAGTGCGGGTGCGTCCAGTGACCAGCCGGGTATTTCCAGGCGCATGTCGCTGCAGGCGTGGCTCTGGCACAGCAACATCTCGTCGGCGGCCAAGGGATAGGACGGCGGCGGTGTGTCCGCATCCCGCTGCTTGTCCTGATGCTGCCCCGACACCACCTTGACCTTGCACGAGCCGCAGGCGCCGCGGCGGCAGGAGAAGGGTACCGGCAGGCCGCTGGCGAGCATGGCGTCGAGCAGCAGCTCCTGGCTGGCTTCGAACGTTTTGCCCGAGGGCGACAATTCAATGATGTGGCGGCTTTGCATGAGCACCTCGGGGCAAATGGAGGTTCGATTGTTGCTATAGTCCAGGACCAGCAGAACCTCCAGTTTTGGATATTTCATATGGTCCAGCTTCGTAAATGGCAGCCACTGCTCAAGCTCGATGGGGCACAAGCTTCGTACCGGCAGATCGTCGAAGGGCTGGTGGCCGCAATCAGCGAGGGTCGCCTGCGCCCTGGCACGCCGCTGCCGGGCACGCGGGAGATGGCGCAACTGCTGAACGTCAATCGCAAGACCGTGATCCTTGCTTATGAGGAAGCCGAAACCAAAGGCTGGCTGCAAAGCGTGCAACGCCGGGGCACCTTTGTCAGCCAGCAGCTGGCGCCCGGCACAGCGGCCGTTTGCGGTGCCGTGCGGCCTTTTGCCCTGGCGCTGCCAGAGGAACCTGCCGTTGCCTACTTCAAGGCGAACGAACAGGCTGTAGCCCAACAAGGGCGGCCGGGGGCCTTGTTCTTCGACAACGGCGCCTGTGACCACCGCCTGCTACCGCAGGCTGTACTGCACCGCTATTACCGCAATGCCTTGCGCAGCAGCTTCAGCAGCAATAGTGTGCGCCACGGCAGCGAGTGCAGCAGCCGCAATCTGCGCAGCGCCCTGGCCGACATGTTGCGGCACAATCGCAGCCTGAACGTTGGCGCCGAGCATATCTGCCTGACCCAGGGGGTGCAGATGTCACTGTCCCTGGTGGCCAGTGTGTTGCTCAAGCCGGGTGACGTTGTGCTGGTCGAGCGCCTGAGTTACCCCCCTGCGTGGGAGATCTTCCGTCAGCTGGGTGCCCGCCTGGTGACCGTGGAGCTGGACCATGAGGGCTGCCGGGTCGATCAGCTCGAGGCCCTGTGCCGGCAGCACAAGGTGCGGATGATGTACATAACACCCCATCACCAGTTCCCGACCACGGTCAGCCTGCCAGCCGGGCGCAGGCAACAGCTGCTGGAGCTGGCGCGCCAGCATGCCTTTTGCGTGGTCGAAGAGGATTACGACTACGAATACCACTTTGCCGGGCGGCCTTATCTGCCGTTGGCCAGCGACCGCCAGCAGCGGCACGTGATTTACATTGGCTCACTGTCCAAGCCTTTGGGCAGTACGTTCCGTTGCAGCTATATCGTGGCACCGGTGGAAGTGACAACCGTGCTGGAACGCAGGGCGATGTTGACCCTGGGGCAGGGCGATGCAGTCATGCAGCAGATGTTGGCGGACCTGATCAATGATGGCGAACTGAAGAAGCACCTGCGCCGGGTCAACCGCGAGTACCGGCGCCGGCGCGAGACTTTGTTGGGGTGTTTGCGCGATGCGTTCGGCGAACAGATCAGCGTGCAGGCGCCAGAAGGTGGCCTGGCGCTGTGGGTGAGGTTTGCCGATGAGATCAACGTGGATCAGTTGGTCGACAAAGCGCTGGAACGGGACCTGGTGGTGCGCAGTGGGCGACAGTTTTCACCGTTTGGCCATGCCGAGAATGCCTTGCGCCTGGGGTTTGCTTCGCTGGATACGGATGAGATCCGGCAGGCGACCCAACGCCTGGCAGACGCCGCGAAAGCGATTGGCAAGGCGCGGTGGCTGTAGGCACGGCCTTCTGTCGCGACAGGGGATGGCACGGGCTTCGCCCGTGTTCGCGGGCAAGCCCGCTCCCACAGTGATCGCGCTGGCCTCAGGATTTGTGCAAGAGGGTTCCGCCCCCAAGGGGCGCGAAGCCTCTGGGTCTCAACGCATTCCGTTCGGTTACCGCACATAACCGCATCACGGCGCCTCAAGCCTGCGCCAGCACCTCCGATAGCAGCACACCCACCATCGAATCTTCGATCAGAAGTGGTGCCAACAAGGAGTACTGCCCGCATGCTTGCCAACCTGAAAATTCGCACCGGAATGTTCTGGGTGTTGTCGCTGTTCAGCCTGACCCTGCTGTTTTCGACTGCCAGTGCCTGGTGGGCTGCCGTGGGTAGCGACCAGCAGATCACTGAACTGGACCAGACTGCGCACCAGTCGGACCGGTTGAACAATGCGTTGCTGATGGCGATTCGCTCCAGCGCCAACGTGTCTTCGGGCTTTATCGAGCAGTTGGGTGGCCATGACGAGAGTGCAGGCAAGCGCATGGCGCTGTCGGTGGAGCTGAACAACAAGAGCCAGGCGCTGGTCGACGAATTTGTCGAAAACGCCCGCGAACCCGCCCTTCGCGTGCTGGCAACCGAGCTGCAGGCTACCTTTGCCGAATACGCCAAGGCGGTGGCCGGGCAGCGTGAAGCGACCCGCCAGCGTTCGCTGGAGCAGTATTTCAAGGTCAACAGCGATGCCGGTAATGCCATGGGGCGGTTGCAAACCCTGCGCCAGCAACTGGTGACCACACTGAGCGAACGTGGCCAGCAAATCATGCTCGAGTCCGACCGGCGTCTGGCCCGGGCACAATTGCTGAGCTTGTGCCTGCTGGGCGTGACCGTGGTGCTGGCGGTGCTGTGCTGGGCGTTCATTGCCCAGCGTGTGTTGCACCCCCTGCGTGAAGCCGGTGGGCATTTCCGGCGCATTGCCAGTGGCGACCTGAGTGTGCCGGTGCAAGGGCAGGGCAACAACGAGATCGGCCAACTGTTCCATGAGCTGCAGCGCATGCAGCAGAGCCAGCGCGACACCCTTGGGCAGATCAACAACTGTGCCCGGCAGCTGGACGCCGCCGCCACGGCGTTGAACGCGGTCACTGAGGAAAGCGCCAACAACCTGCGTCAGCAGGGGCAGGAGCTGGAGCAGGCCGCGACTGCCGTGACCGAAATGACCACGGCAGTGGAGGAGGTTGCGCGCAACGCGATCACCACCTCGCAAACCACCAGTGAATCCAACCAGCTGGCCGCGCAAAGCCGCCGGCAAGTCAGCGAAAATATCGACGGCACCGAAGCCATGACCCGCGAAATCCAGACCAGCAGTGCGCACCTGCAGCAGTTGGTGGGGCAGGTGCGGGACATCGGCAAGGTGCTGGAAGTGATCCGCTCGGTGTCCGAGCAGACCAACCTGCTGGCGCTCAATGCTGCCATCGAGGCGGCCCGTGCCGGTGAGGCCGGGCGCGGCTTTGCGGTGGTGGCGGATGAGGTGCGCACACTGGCCTACCGCACGCAACAATCGACCCAGGAAATCGAGCAGATGATCGGCAGCGTGCAGGCGGGGACCGAAGCTGCGGTGGCTTCCATGCAGGCCAGCACCAACCGCGCCCAGTCGACACTGGACGTGACCCTGGCCTCGGGGCAAGTGCTGGAGGGCATCTACAGTGCGATCGGCGAAATCAACGAGCGCAATCTGGTCATTGCCAGTGCGGCCGAAGAGCAGGCTCAGGTGGCGCGGGAAGTAGACCGCAACTTGCTGAACATCCGCGAACTGTCCAACCATTCCGCGGCGGGTGCGCAGCAGACCAGCGAGGCGAGCAAGGCGTTGTCGGGGCTGGTGGGGGAGATGACGGCGTTGGTGGGGCGGTTCAAGGTTTGAGGCGCTGCGCCTGCGTGGAACATTAAGATAAGGTTAAACTTATTTAAAGTTCCCCTTGCGGGTTGACTTCGATACTACGCTTGAATAAAGTTCGACCGCCCCGAGCGCGGGGCCTTTTTTCCCTTCACTGAAGAATTCAATGGACACAGTATCTCGTCGCTGCCTGACCTCTGCCGAATGGCCGGGTCAGGCACTTGAACCGGAACACCGGTCCCGACACCCTGGTCGGGCAAGCCGCGCCAGAGCCTGATGCTCCGCCGTGACTTGCCGCCGCCGGTGTTGGCCGGTTGGAGGCAAGCTCATGAACCTCACTTCATTCGTTTCACATCGCCAGCCTGCGTGCCTTGCGCCGCGGCAGGCCCGCGCCTGGCCGCGGCGTCTGCACGGCTACTTTGACCACCACCAGCACCCCCCAAGTAGTTGCGGGGTGCTGGTGCGTGTTCATGCACGCTTGAGCCCCCGCACTTCTCACTGAATAAAAGATATTGAGCGGTATCTTTATGCTCGAACTTTTCACGTTAAAAGTTCGCGGGATAACTATTGCCCTGTGTTTATGAAAAGGAATCAAACCATGGATTGCGCGAGTAGAAAGTTCGCTGCCGACACAACTTCCGACTCTCGGCAGCGGACAGACAACTGTCGGAAAGAACCAGCATTATTCAGCGACCCGACATGCCTTCGTTCACCGCCTGGGTGAAACGTCTGTGTGTCGTGCCGCCGCAGCGGCAGGAGCACAGCAACATGACTGTCAAATACCGTAACACCTCATCGGCCAAGGCCGAACGCGAAACCCGCCTGTCCACCCGCGCCGCCCGTGAAGCGCGCAATGGCCTGGCGGTCACCCTCGCCAACCTCGATGCCAGCGAACAGGGCCTGACCGAGCACGAAGCCGCCAAGCGCCTGGCGCGCGATGGGGCCAACCAGGTTGCCCACGACCCGCAACCCCACCGCCCTGGTGCAGCTGCTCAAGGCCCTGAACAACCCGTTCATCTATGTACTGCTGACCCTGGCCGGGATCAGCTTCGTCACCGACTACTGGCTGCCGGTCAGCGCAGGCGAAGCAGACGACGCCGACCTGACCAAGGTCATCATCATCATGACCATGGTCAGCCTCAGCAGCCTGCTGCGCTTCTGGCAGGAGTACCGCTCGAACAAGGCTGCCGACGCGCTCAAGGCAATGGTGCGTACTACGGCCACGGTGTTGCGCCGCGAGCAGATCGGGCAAGCCCCGCGCCTGCGCGAAGTGCCCATGGACGAACTGGTGGCCGGCGACATCGTGCAGCTTTCTGCAGGTGACATGATTCCCGCCGATATCCGTCTGCTCGAAGCGCGTGACCTGTTTATCAGCCAGGCCGTGCTCACCGGCGAAGCGTTGCCGGTCGAAAAGTACGACACCTTGGGTAATGTCGCGCAGAAGTCCGCCGCCGAGCATGGCGCACATCAGGACAACCTGCTCGAGTTGCCGAACATCTGCTTCATGGGGACCAATGTGGTCAGTGGCCGCGCCCGCGCCGTGGTGGTGGCGACCGGCCGACGCACCTATTTTGGCTCGCTGGCCAAGGCCATTGCCGGTTCGCGCAGCCAGACCGCTTTTGACCGCGGCGTGAACAGCGTCAGTAGCCTGCTGATCCGCTTCATGCTGGTGATGGTGCCGGTGGTGTTCATGATCAACGGTGTGGTGAAAGGCGACTGGGGTGATGCCTTCCTCTTCGCGCTTGCCGTGGCAGTGGGCCTGACCCCGGAAATGCTGCCGATGATCGTCAGCGCCAACTTGGCCAAGGGCGCCGTGGCCATGGCCCGGCGCAAGGTGGTGGTCAAACGCCTGAACGCCATCCAGAACCTGGGCTCCATGGACGTACTGTGCACCGACAAGACCGGTACGCTCACCCAGGACCGGATCATCCTCGAGCACCATGTGCGCTTCGACGGCCAAACCGACAAGCACATCCTTGAGCTGGCGTGGCTCAACAGCCATCACCAAAGCGGCATCCGCAACCTGATGGACCAGGCCGTGCTGCATTTCGCCGGCCAGGACCGCCAGTTCCAGGCGCCTTACGCCTACGCAAAGGTCGACGAACTGCCGTTCGACTTCATCCGCCGCCGCCTGTCAGTGGTGGTGAAGAATGCCTTGGGCGATCACCTGCTGGTAAGCAAAGGGGCGGTCGAGGAAATGCTCGCCATCGCCACCCATGTGCAGGAAGGCGACAAGGTCGTTGCCCTCGATCCGTGCCGCCGCCAGCAGCTGATGGCCAGTGTCGATGCCTTCAACCAGGACGGCTTCCGCGTGCTGGTGGTTGCCACCCGGCAGATCCCGGCGGCCGAAGGCAAGGCGCAGTATCACACCGAAGATGAGCGCGATCTGGTCATCCAGGGCTTGCTGACCTTCCTCGACCCGCCCAAGGAAACGGCCGGCCCGGCCATTGCCGCCTTGCGCGACATGGGCGTGCAGGTAAAGGTACTGACCGGCGACAACCCGGTGGTCACGTCCAAGGTCTGCCGTGAAGTGGGCCTGGCGCCAGGCCAGCCGTTGCTCGGCCAGGACATCGAGGGCATGGACGACACCACCCTGAAGCTTCAGGTGGAGGAGCGCACCGTCTTCGCCAAGCTCACCCCGTTGCAGAAATCACGGGTGCTCAAGGCCCTGCAGGCCAATGGTCACACCGTGGGCTTCCTTGGCGACGGCATCAACGATGCCGCCGCCCTGCGCGATGCTGACGTCGGTATCTCGGTGGACAGCGGCACCGACATCGCCAAGGAATCGGCCGACATCATTTTGCTGGAAAAGAGCCTGATGGTGCTCGAGGAGGGCGTACTCAAAGGCCGCGAAACCTTCGGCAACATCATGAAGTACCTGTGCATGACCGCCAGTTCCAATTTCGGCAACGTGTTCTCGGTCCTGGTGGCCAGTGCGTTCATTCCGTTCCTGCCGATGCTGGCGATCCACTTGTTGCTGCAGAACCTGATGTATGACTTTTCCCAGCTGTCGCTGCCCTGGGACCGCATGGACAAGGCGTTCCTCAGCAAGCCACGTAAATGGGATGCCCGCAACATCGGCCGCTTCATGTTGTGGATAGGTCCTACGTCGTCGATCTTCGACATCACCACGTTCGCCCTGATGTGGTACGTGTTCGCCGCCAACAGCGTCGAAATGCAGGCGCTGTTCCAGTCTGGCTGGTTCATCGAGGGCTTGCTGTCACAGACGCTGGTAGTGCACATGCTGCGCACTCGCAAGGTACCGTTCTTCCAGAGCACCGCTGCATTGCCGGTGGTATTGGCAACGGGGCTGGTCATGGCATTGGGTATCTACATCCCGTTCTCCCCGGTGGGCGCGATGGTTGGCCTGGTGCCGCTGCCGTGGGAGTACTTCCCTTGGCTGGCCGCCACCCTGCTGGGCTACTGCGTGGTCGCCCAGGCCATGAAGACCCTCTATATCCGCCGTTTCGGCCAGTGGTTCTGAGCGATGCAAGGAGAGCAGACCATGCGAGTACTGATTTGTGCAGGACGCAACTACGCCGACACCCGACGCTGTCGCCAGGCCTTGGACGACGTCCAGCGCCAGCGGCCGATCCGGGTGTTGATCCACGGTGGCAGCCAGTTCATTGGAGGGGAAATCGAAAGCTGGGCGCGCGAGCATGGCGCCGATCTGGTGCGCTACCCGCCAAACTGGCAGCTGCACGGCAAAGCGGCCGAACGCTTGCGCAACCTGTTCATGCTCAATGACAGCCGCCCTGACCTGTTGCTTGCCTTGCCCGGTGGCGATGACACCGAGGAGCTGCTGGCCAGGGCCCGTGGCGCCGAGGTTCAGGTGATGTGCGCCAGGCAACCACGCCAGCCCGAGCGGGGCGATTGCAGCTAATGCAAGCGCCTGGGGCCGTACGGTACCTGCGGGCTTGCCCGCGAAGCAGGCGCCTCGGTTTCACGGTCTCAAGCTTTGCGCAGCCGCCCTGGGCGGCTGCTTAACCTGGCTGCGCCGCCAGATCGTTACTGACGTTGCGCCCCAGCACCAGCACGGTGACAAAGCCACAGCCCACCAGCGCCGTGGCCAGGCTCAGCAGTACCGCAGTGCCCATATGGTCTACGACTTGCCCGCCGAAGAACGAGCCCACGGCAATGATCACCTGGAACAGGGCCACGAACAGCGGCATGCCACGTTCGACATCCTTGGGCGCCACGACAAACATCCAGATATTGGCACAGGCCGGGAACGCACCGAAGGCAAAGCCCCACAGCGCGATCAGCATGGCGGCGCCCGTCATGCCGGTGGCGAAGTGCGGGAACAGGGCGGTGCTGACTGCGATCATGAGCGCGACCAGCATCAGGGTATGCCGCACGCTGCGGTTGGCCGCAAAGCCGGCGAAGATGTTGCCCATGAAGCCGGCCACGCCATACAGCAGCAACAATGAACCGATCGTAGGCCCGTCAAAGCCGGCATTCTGTTTGAAGAACGGTGCGACATAGGTGTACGCAGCAAAGTGCGCCAGGCCGATCAGCAACACGGCGATCAGACCGACCCGTGCTTGCGGGTTGATGAACAACGCCGGCAGGTCGCGGATGCGGATGGCCTTTTCCGGCATCAGCCGCGGCAGCAGGAACACCTGTGCCAGCAGCACCGGTACGCCTACCAGTGCAGTGACCAGGAACGTCATGCGCCAGCCCATCAGGCCACTCAGCCAGGTGCCGACAGGCACGCCCACTACCGTCGCCAGGGTTACGCCAGCCATGATGATGGAGTTGGCTTTGGCTACGCCCATCCCGTCAGGTGCCAGGCGGCCGCTGAGGGCGATGGCTGTCGCCCAGAAGCCGCCGATACTGATACCCAGTAGCACACGGCCGACCAACAGCAGGTTGAAGTCGCCGGCGTAGGCCACGATGGCGTTGGCGATGATCATGATCAGCGTCAGGCCGATCAGCAGGTAGCGCCGGTCCAGCGCGCCGACGCCTACGGAAATCAACGGGGCGGCTAACGCAGCCATGATCCCTGGCAGGGTCACCATCAGGCCGGCAAGGCCTGCACTGATGCCAAGGTCGCTGGCCACATCGTTCAGCACCCCCACCGGGAGGAACTCACTGGTGACCAGGGCGAAAGCACCCACGGCTACCGAGAGGATTGCCAGCCATTGCTGGGTCACGCTTTGTTGGCTATGTTCGGGAAGGCCGCGAGGGGCCTGGCTGTTGCTTGGCATGGGTTAGGTTCCATGAGGGATCTCGCCTGTAGCAGGCGCAGGAGCGGGGGGATTTGCAGGGGATTGTAGAGGCGGCCTTGCCCAACCGACAGGCAGGCCGCTCGATAGTCATCATCAGTGCAATCGATGAAACGTCTTGCGTAGAGCCGCTGCTCTCAGCAATGACGCCCCACTCGCGAATGCTGTGGGCGGGAGGAGCTCTTCCCAAGCCCGTACGTCAGCAGGCAAGGCCAGCCACGGTGGTTTGACCCAGATAGGCGCAACAGGCGGCAGTGCAGAACATTCATGCAGCCTAGGGTGTTACCATCACATCACACTGCGATTCGTTCAGTACATGCTTGGTGACGCTGCCCACCAGCAGTTCCTCCAGCGCGCTTGCCCCCTGCTTGCCGACAACGATCAGGTCGCACTCCAGCTCCTGTTCCTGCTCGGCAATGCGCCAGCCAGGGTCACCGTGCACCAGGATCTGCCTCGCATCGGCCAGGCCGGCAGCCTCACTCAGCGCCGCGAGCTGTACTTGTGCATCCTTGCGGATGACATTGCGGTAGTGGGTGAGGGTATCGTGGTCGAGATGGGCGAAGCGCACGCTGGCTTCGAACGGGGCTTCGTACGCATGCAGCAGAATGATCTCTGCTTGCGGGGCAATGGCCTTGGCCAATTCGATCGTGCGCAGTGAAACGGACGAAAAATCGACTGGCACCAGCACGGTGCGGTAGGCATCACGAGGGGCCGGCTTGACCACCAGCAAAGGGCAGGGCATGCGGTTGAGCAGTTTCTGCACAGTTGAACCCAGCAGCAGGCGCCGCGCTACGTTCTGGCCCCTGGCCCCACACACCAGCAGGTCGCTGTGCTTGTCCTGCACCACCCGGTTGATCTCCGTGATCACCGAGCCGCTGGCGACCTGCACGCCAGCGGAGATACCGTAACGCTGGAACAGCAGCGCTGCCAGTGCGTGGGTTTTCTCGCCTGCGCTATCCAGTACGCGTTTCAACAGATCGTCATCAGGCGTCACCAACTGTTTGAGGCGCTCGAAGGGTGCCGGGTTGGCAACGTAGAGCAGGTCCAGTGAGGCCTGTTGCGCATCGCTCAGGTAGGCCGCCCGCTCAGCGGCGTTGCGGGCATGTGGGGAAAGGTCGGTGGCAACCAGTATGTGTTTCAGCGGGTTCATGTGGGGCTCCTTGGTCAAGGCGCGCACAGCGATCAAGCGGTAAACCTTGCGCACTGTGCACCTGTCGGTACTTGAGTCATTCCTTGCGTGCAGCCATCGTCGCGCGAACCCGGCGCGAGGGCTTGATTTGGGTCAATGGCGTGCAGGTGTAGCGGCAGGTCATGCCGGCAACAGCACGCGCAGCAACCCCGTCACGGCAATGGCAAATACCACTACCGGCAACAGGGAAAACCGCGCAGCGGCGTACACGGTAAGCCCCAGAGCAATCAGGTCGGCCGGGTGCCCGGAAACGAACTTGGGCGCGATCACGGCAATCAGCACGCAGCCGGGCGCGGCGTTCAGCACCTGGGTCAGTTGCGGGCCCAGGGTGCGGTTGCGCAGCAGTAAAAAACCCAGCGCACGGGTCAGGTAGGTGACCACGGCCATGCCAACGATGGTGACCAGCGTAGCAACGTCAATCATGGCTTGGCCCACAAATAGGCGGTCACCAGGCCGGCTACAGTGCCCGCGAGCACGTACCAGCCACCGGGGATCAGCAGGTAGAACAGCGCTGCGGTGAACAGGCTGAACAACCATGGCAGGGCAGCGTGTACACCTTTCCACAGGCCTTTGAGCAGTACCAGAAAGACCGCGGCGAAGGCCATGTCGAAGCCATAGCTGCGCAGGTCCCCGAGCAATGGCCCGATCTGTGTGCCAAGGCTGGTGAAGGTGACCCAGGTGATCCAAAGGGATAGCGACACGCCCATGAAATAGCACAGGCTGAAGCCACCACGCTGGCGTGCATCGGCCAGGCCCATGGCCCAACTCTCGTCACACATGAAGAACAGCGCTCCTAATGCCTTGGGCAACGGCAGGTGGCTCAAGCAAGGCGCCAGCGTCGCGCCCATCAGCAGGTGGCGGCTGTTGATCAGCAGGGTCATGGCAACAATCACAAGGATTGCTGGCGGTGAGGTCCACAGCTCGATTGCGGCCAACTCCGATCCGCCACCGAAGTTGAGGCCAGTCATCAGTGCCACTGCGCCGGCTGTCAATTGCTGCTGGGAAGCTTGCGCACCGAGTACCAGGGCAAAGGGGATGAACCCAAGCAATACCGGCAGGGCGGCAACGGCGCCACGGCGCAGTTCGCTGTGCGGCGTGGTGGCGGGTGGGTCGTTCAGTACAGGTTCAAGGGCATTCATGGTCACCTCCAATGGAGGCAAATTATTCCAATTAACGACTGAAATTGGCTTGCGCAGTTGCGCTGATGGGCAGATCATTTGGCATTTGCTACCGACAATATCGAAAAAAAGGTTTATCAATGCCAATCAAGCTAGATGCCATCGACCGCCGTATCCTCCGGGCGCTGCAGCGCGACGGCAGGTTGCAGAACCAGGAGCTGGCCAAACAGGTAGGCTTGTCTGCCTCGCCGTGCCTGCGCCGGGTACGCCTGTTGGAGGAGGCTGGGGTGATCGAGCGTTATGTGGCGCTGCTGGACCCGGCCAAGGTCTCGCTAGGCCTGACCCTGTTTGTGAGGGTATGGCTCAAGCGTCAGGACCAGGAAACCACGGACGAATTTGTCGAGGCTGTGCGCCAGTTGCCCGAAGTGGTGGAGTGCCATGTGATGGCGGGCGATTGTGATTTGATGCTACGGGTGGTGGCAGCAGACCTGGAGGCCTATCGACGCTTCCAGGTGGCGCACCTGACCAGCCTGAGCGTGGTCCAGAACGTGAAGACCGAAGTCCCGATGGAAAAAATCAAGCTCACCACCGAACTGCCGGTGTAGCTGCAAGGCTGATTACCCAGGGCTGGCGGGCTGCCTCATCACTGTCTTGACCCTCAGCCTTTCAGCCCGGATTTCCCAGTGGCCTGCCATGAAACCGCATTAACTGTCGCAGCGCTGTCGGCCCTGCAACAGCAGCAGTTCGGTGAGCGTGTCCATGGCCGGTGTTGCCTGGCTGCCTTTACGGGTTACCAACTCGTAGGGGTCGCTGACCGAGCCCATGCTCAAGGGCAGTATGCTCACCTGTTGATTCATTGCACATTGCCGGGCCACGTCGATCGACACCAGCGCAACGAAGTCAGGACGGTTTTGCAACAGCGACAAGGTCGCCAGGATCGAAGTGGTTTCAACCAGGTGCAGCGGGAAGCGCAGCCCGGCATCGTGAAATTCGCGCTCCAGTTGCACGCGCATGGGCATGTTGGCCCGGTAGACGATCCAGCGGCTCTCGGCCAGGTCGGCAAGGCTCAGGCTTGGCGCATGCTTGAGCGGGTGGTCGATGTTGGCGATGACCGCCAGTGTCTCATCCTGGACAAAGGTGCTGGCGAACAGCTGCGGCGTATTGCTGACACTGGTGCGGCACAGGGCGATGTCCAGGCGGCCGCTCTCGATCTGCGTCAGCAGCGACTGGCTGGTGTCTTCGATGATTTCGAACGACATCTGTGGCTGGATGCTGGCCAGCTGTGACACCGCCTTCATCAGCAACGGCACCGCGCCCATGATCGCCCCCACAGCCAGCCGGCCGCCGACCCCACGCAGGATTGCATCCAGATCGTGCCGCAGGTTGGCGATATCGGTCTGCAACAGGCGTGCGTAGCGGATGGCGCAGTGTCCGGCGGCCGTGGGCTCCAGGCCTCGGTTGGTGCGGTTGAACAGCACGGTGCCGAAGGTGGTTTCGATTTCCTGCAAGGCCTTGCTGGCACCAGGCTGGGTAAGCCCGACGCTGCTTGCTGCACCGAGCAGCGAGCGGTGCTCGTCCAACTCGATCAACAAGCGCAGGTGGCGGGCGTGCAGGCGGGACATGATCGAATTGAGCGATGGGGTCATCTGGTATTAGTCCTGGTTATACCGATATGGATTGTTCTCAATACCATGGCCAGCCGCGCATTCCTATACTGGCGCTGCACAGTGTCGCATCCAGTGCGGCTGAAACGCCCAGAACAATAAAGCCAGGAGCCTGCCAAGCCTTATGTCCCTGATCAACTACATCACTCAGATCCAATTCGATATCGGTGCCATTGCCTGCCTGCCCGCCGAATGTGGGCGCATTGGTATAACCAGGCCTTTGATCGTGACCGACCGTGGCGTGCGTGCCGCCGGTATCGTCGATACGGCGTTGAACACCTTCGGCAGCACCACCGCACAACTGCCGATCTACGACGGTACGCCACCCAATCCCAACGAGCATGCCGTGCGTGAGGCCGTGGCCATGTTCAAGGCATATGGCTGTGATGGCATCATCGCCATTGGCGGTGGCTCGGCAATTGACCTGGCCAAGGGGGTGGCTGTGTGTGCCCGGCACGACGGCCCGTTGAAGGGCTTTGCGGTGATCGAGGGCGGCCTGGCCCGGATCACCCCGGCAACCGCGCCGGTGATTGCGGTGCCGACCACGGCCGGCACGGGGAGCGAGGTCGGGCGCGGTGCCATCCTGATACTCGATGACGGGCGCAAGGTTGGGGTGATCTCGCCCCATGTGGTGCCCAAGGCCGCCATCTGTGACCCGGCATTGACCCTCGGGTTGCCGGCTCAACTCACGGCTGCCACCGGCATGGACGCGATTGCCCACTGCCTGGAAACCTTCATGGCACCTGCGTTCAACCCGCCTGCCGACGGCATTGCCCTGGACGGCCTGTGGCGGGCCTGGCGCTTCATCGAACGAGCCACCCGCGCGCCGGGCAACCTGGACGGGCGCATCAACATGATGAGCGCATCGCTGCAAGGTGCGCTGGCCTTCCAGAAAGGCCTGGGCTGCGTGCACAGCCTTAGCCACGCGCTGGGCGGGATCAACCCGCGCCTGCACCACGGCACCCTCAATGCGATCTTCCTGCCTGCCGTCATCCGCTTCAACCGCACGGCCGAAACGGTGGTGAGTGAACACAAGATGCAACGCATCGCCCAGGCGATGGGGCTGGCCGATGACAGCCAGATCGAAGATGCCATTCGCCACATGACCCGTACGCTGGGCCTGCCGACCGGCCTTGGCGAACTGGATGTCAACCCGGACCTGTTCCCACGCATCGTCCAGGGCGCGTTGGCCGATCACAGCCACCGCACCAACCCACGTGAGGCATCTGCCGAGGACTACCAGTGGCTGCTTGAAGCGTCCATGTAAGCCGTTACCTGCTGTTCAACCAATAACAACAAAAGTGAACGCCCATGAATACCAAATATGCGCAACCCGGGCTTGCCCGCGAACCTGAAGCGGTCGCCAGCTCGAACCCGTTCAGAAAGTACCAGGTCATCACCGTCAGCCTGTTGCTGGTGATCGGCATCATCAACTACGTCGACCGCAGTGCGTTGTCGATTGCCAATACGTCCATCCAGCGCGACATGGGCATCACGCCGTCACAGATGGGCATTCTGCTGTCGGCGTTTTCCCTGGCGTATGCCTTTTCGCAACTGCCCTTGGGCATGATCATCGACCGCCTGGGCAGCAAGATTTCGCTGGGGGCGGCCCTGCTGGGCTGGTCGGTGGCACAGACGGCTTCAGGCCTGATCAACAGTTTTTCTGCATTCATCGGGCTCAGGGTGGTGCTGGGAATTGGCGAGGCGCCGATGTTCCCGTCGGCGGCCAAGGCGCTGGCGGAGTGGTTCGAGGCCGAGAAGCGGGGGACGCCGACCGGCATCGTGCTGTCATCGACCTGCATCGGGCCGTGTCTGGCGCCGCCGTTGCTGACGCTGCTGATGGTCACCTGGGGCTGGCGCGGCATGTTCATCGTCACCGGAGTGTTCGGCATTCTGGTTGCCGCCTGCTGGTTCGCTTTCTACAAAAGCAAGGCGCGGTACCTGGCCGAACTGCCTGCCGAGGCGCGTGAGCAGCTGCTGGCGGCCCAGGCGCATAAACAGGCGGTACCAAGCGCCAGGCCCAGTGTGCAGGCACAACTGGCGGCGTGGGCCGAACTGTTCCGCCACAAGAGCACCTGGGGCGCAGTATTGGGCTTCATGGGGGTGATCTACATGCTGTGGCTGCACCTGACCTGGCTGCCGGGCTACTTCGAGCGCGAGCATGGCTTGAGCCTGTACCAGACCGCCTGGGTGGTTTCGCTGGCCTATGTATTCGGCGCGTTGGGCACCATTGTCGCGGGCCGCATCTGCGACCGCCTGGTGAAGAACGGTGCCAGTGTGCTGGGTAGCCGCAAGCGGGTTGTAGTGACTGCGTTGCTCGCGGCGGCCGCATTCACCGTTCCCCTGTCGTTCGGTAGCGGCTTCCTGCTCAGTGTGGCGCTGCTGTGTTGCGCACTGTTCAGCGTGAACATGGCCAGCTCTACCGCATGGATGATCGCCAACACCGTGGTCGATAGCCAGCGCGTGGCCTCGTTTGGCTCGATCCAGAACTTCGGCGGCTACCTGGCAGGCTCCGTGGCGCCCATCGTGACCGGGTTCAGCATTCAGCAGACCGGGTCCTTCGCTTCGGCATTCCTGATCAGTGCCGCCGTGGCCGCGGTTGCTGCGATGGCTTATGTGTTGTTGTTGAAGCAGCCGGTTTCCACTGATCGCTGAGCATGCACCTGCAGGCGGGTTTCATCAGGCAGTTCAATAACAATTTGTGATGATGGGCATCATGACAATATATTTATCATTATCAATTTCAGGTCATAGCATCTGTTGCCTGCCATCGCCTATCTCAATGAGGTCTTGATGAACCGTTCGCTCTTCGTACACCAACGCACTGCAGCCTTGCTACTGCAACACTGGCGCAGCGGTGACCTGCTGACGGAACTGCCCGGCAGCCTCAAGCCCGAGACGTTGAAACAAGGCTATGACAGCCAGGACCAGTTGTTTGCCGCTGCCGCAGGCCAGCGCGCCGGGTGGAAGCTGGGCGTCGGCAGCCCGGCAGGCATGCGTGCCGGCAAGTTGTCGCGGCCCTTGATTGGCCAACTGGAAGCGGGGCGTTGCCATGCCGATGGCGCACATATCCAGCTGCCAGCGGTTACGCCGGTGACCATCGAATGCGAAATTGCCTTCGTGCTGGACCGGGATATTCCTCCGCAAGCCGGGCGCGTACCGGTGAGTGAGGATATTCGCGCCACGTGCGTCACCTTTGAAGTGGTGCGTTCGCGCTTTGTCGACCGAAAGGCTGTCGGCTGGCCAAGTTTTGTGGCTGACAACGTGGGGTTTGAAGCATTGGTGGTCGGCAATAGCCTGGGCGCCGGTATCAATGTGCCGTTGCTCGCCGACCTGGCCGAAACCACCGAGGTGCATGTGGATGGCCAACGGCGCGCCGGTGGCTTGTCTGGCGATGCGGCCACCGACCCGCTGGTGTCGCTGGCTCACCTGTACGCGCACGCTGCCGAGCGTGGCCAGACCCTGAAGGCCGGGGATGTCGTGACCACCGGGGCCATGTGCCAGCCGTTCGATTTGCATGAAACAGGCCACCAGGTCAGCGCCAGGTTCCTTGGCCAGACCCTGACGTTCACGCTGTAACGGCCGACCATTGCTCGAACGCTGCCTGCATTCTTTGCCGGGTCTGTGGGTCGGCGGGGATCAGGTGTTCGATGCGCAGTGACTGCACGGTGACATCCTGCGGCATGCCAAAGGTGGTGAACGTGGACAGGAACCGCAGCTCACCATACGGGGTGTTCACGCGGGTCAGCAGCAGAGGGGTGGCTGTCGTCATCTGGCACGGGCTTGCCGGGGCCGGCAAGTCGCGCAAGCGCGCTGCCAGTGCCGGATTGCCTGCGGCCTCCCTGGATGCACGTTGCCAGGCTGCAGCGCGGATTTCCGGCGCGTTGGCCAGGTGATCACCCAGACCACCCGGGCACAGCAGTGTCTGTAGCAGGTTGAGGCCGGTTGCCGGCTGTGCGCTGACACCGGCCATCGCCAACAGCAGCCCGGTACTGGCGTTGGCGGCGATGACGTCCCAGTGGCTGTCGATGACGATCGCCGGAGCGGGGTTGTTCACCTGCAGAATATGCTCGATGGCAGTATTCACCAAGGCCAGTTCAGGCGCATCGAGTGGCGTGGCGGCGTAGCGGGGTGCGTATCCTGCAGCAACGAATACTTCGTTGCACCGCTCCAGCGGCGCATTCAGGGCCGAGAGGAGGGCATGCAAGGTGCCTGGGCTGGCTTTGGCGCGTCCTGTTTCCACACAGCTCAGATGACGCTGCGACAGCCCCGTCAGCAGCGCCAGTTCCAGCTGGCTGAGGTTGGCCTGACGGCGCAGTTCGCGAAGATGCTGGCCCGCTGAGATGTGCGGGGCAGGGGTGCTGCGATGGAACAGATGCTGATTCATGCGTTGCCCTGATCGTCCTTGAGTGCAATGTCCATGACCTCACGGGTCATTGAGTGCAAGCAACCCTATCACTACTGTGCCGGCAAACCCTATCAAGGAGAGCTATATGGGCTTGCGTATCTGCGCGCTGGCAATACTGGTGCTGTTTTCGCTGTATACCGGCTGGACCATGCTGATTGCCGAGCAATCGCTGCTGGCATTCGGGCTGGCACTGCTGGCGCGGCCGGACACGGCCCAGGTGGTCATCGACCTGTACCTGATGGCCGGGCTGGCCGGTTGCTGGATGGTGAGAGACAACCGCATGCGTGGCAGCGCCGGGATCGCGGTGCTGCCCTACCTGCTGCTGACCGTCGTGTTCGTTTCGCTGGGGCCGTTGCTGTACCTGGTGATCAGAGGCGTTGCCGAGGGGCGCCAGCCATGAGCAGTGCCTTGCAGGTTTATGCGCTGTGTGTGGCGGTGCTGTTCCTCAAGATGTTCCTGGTTTCCTGCTATCAGGGCTATCACCGCTTGCGCTTCGTCGCGTTCACCAACCCGGAGGACGCTGCCGTGTTCAGGCGCATCGCCCAGGCCGCAGAACGCCCGCAGGTGATACGTGCTGCCAAGGTTTGGGCCAACGACCTGGAGAACATTCCCATGTTCTTTGCCCTCGGCGGGCTGGCTGTTGCGCTGGAAGCCGCCGCGCTACCGGTGCTGTGGCTGAGTGTGGTGTTCACGGTTGCCAGGGTCCTGCACACGCTGGCCTACCTGCGGGGTTTGCAGCCTTGGAGAACGTTGTTCTATGGCATCGGGGTCATTTGCCTGCTGGGATTCTGCTTACTCATCACCGCGAGAATAGGCGGCTGAACCAAAATATTGCATGAGTCATCTTGATGCTTTCACATAGCAGTACTAATACTTAAGCACTGCCGAAGGGGATGATCATGCAGACACGCTTCGTTGTGGTTCCCGCAGTGCCACTCAAGAAAGAGGCTTATCCTCGGCGGCTTGGCTTTCCCGCCGCACTGGGGGAGGGTTACGACCTCTACGACACCCAAGACAAGATGCGTCTGAGCCTGAACTTTTCCACCCGTGCCCAGGCTGAGTTCGAATGTGCATGCCGCAACCGCTGTGGGGATGGCGGTGATACAGGTCTCGCCGGCATCGGTTGATCGCCTGCAGTGGCCAGGTTCCTGTTCCTGGTGCTGCGTTGCAGGGTCTTCGCGCCTGCCGGTTTGCCTGAACGGTTGAAACCCTGCGCGTCTAAAAAGTGCCGGCTAATGGGCGAGCGGTGCTTTAGCCTCGTACGGCCGTCATCCAATCGGCACATTCAAGCGTTAGCGTTGAGGCCGGAGCCGTTTCAGGGTTCCAGCCCGGCGCCTGATGGCACAGTCAATAAGCTCTACCGCGCGGCCTGCCATTCAATAGTCACAAAGTTGTAACACAGCTGATGCAAAGTGTGCCGGCCATCACATGGAGCACATTTTGATGAAACGCCTGATGAAGTCTGCTGCACTCGCCGTTGCCGTTTCCCTTTGCGCCACCTCGGCAGCCTTTGCTGCAGAAAACGTTCGGTTGACCGGTTCGGGCGCCAGCTTCCCTGCACCGATCTACCTGACCTGGTTCAAGGACTTCAGCAAGAACACGGCTGGCGTCACCGTCGATTACCAGTCCAAGGGCAGCGGCGCGGGCGTTCAGGACTTCCTGAACAAGACCGTCGACTTCGCCGCCAGCGACTCGGCCATGAGCGAAGCAGACATTGCCAAGGTTGGCGAAGGCGTGCAGTTGCTGCCAATGACCGCCGGTGAAATCGTCCTGGCTTACAACCTGCCGGGTAACCCTAAAGGGCTGAAGCTGCCGCGCGACGTCTACTCCAATATTTTCCTCGGCAAGATCACCCAGTGGAACGACCCGCAAATCGCGGCGGCCAACCCTGACCTGAAGCTGCCTGCCACCCCGATCACCGTGGTCGTGCGTGCCGACTCCAGCGGCACCACTGCCGTCTTCACCAAGCACCTGTCGGCCATCAACGCTGACTTCAAGCAAGGGCTGGGCGAAGGCAACACCGTCAACTGGCCGGCCACCGACAAGTTCATCAAGTCGCCGAAGAACGACGGCGTAACCGCCACTGTCCGCCAGACCCCGGGCGCCATCGGCTACATCGAGTACGGCTTCGCCAAGCTGGCCAAGGTCGACTTCGCCATGTTGCAGAACAAGGCTGGCCAATACGTCGTGCCGAATGCCGAGAGCGGTGCTGAAGCACTGGCGGCGGTGAACATGCCGGAAAACCTGGTGGCCTGGCTGCCTGACCCGGACGGTGCCAAGTCCTACCCGATCACTTCCTATACCTGGATGATTTTCCGCAAGGACAACGGCAACCCGGAAAAAGCCAAGGCCATGCGTGAAATGGTCGAGTACAGCCTGACCAAAGGCCAGACCATCGCCGACTCGATGGGGTACATCCCGCTGCCGCCGTCGGTAGTCGACCAGGTGCGTAAAGCGTCCGCCAACATCCAGTAATACCCAGGCGCTCCCGGTATCGGCATGAAGCCATGCCGGGGGTGTTTGTCCCTTGTCCCGGAACTCGCCAATGAACACTCCTTTTGCCATACCGGATAACCCCGACTCCGCGTGCCAGCCACCGTCTACGAAAGACTTTCTGGTCGATCGCACCTTCCGTGCGCTTGCGCGCATTGGCGTGGTGCTGGTACTGGCGCTGGTCTTCGCGCTGGTCTACGAAGTCGGCCGCAAGGCACTGCCCGGCATTGAAAAGCACGGTTTTGACGTGTTGTTCGGCAGCGTCTGGGACGTTAACCAAGGCAAGTACGGTATTCTGCCAGCGATCTGGGGGACGCTGTACAGCGCCTTGATCGCCCTGTTGATCGCCGGTTTCTTCGGCGTCAGCATGGCCATTTTCCTGACCCAGGATTTCCTTCCGGCCAAGCTTGCCGCGGTGTTTCGCACCATCGTCGAGTTGCTTGCCGCCATCCCCAGCGTGGTGTACGGCCTGTGGGGCATCTATGTGGTTATCCCGGCGATTCGCCCGCTGACCGCCTGGCTGAACAGCGAGCTGGGCTGGATCCCGTTTTTCGGCACTTCCCTGAGTGGCCCAGGCCTGCTGCCTGCGGCGTTGGTACTGGCGATCATGATCCTGCCGACCATCGCGGCGGTTTCCCAGGATGCGCTGACCAGCGTACCGATGAAAACCAAGCAGGCTGCCTACGGCATGGGGACCACCCACTGGGAAGCCATCCTCAAGGTGATGGTGCCCTCGGCGGCTACCGGCATCTTCGGCTCGTTGGTGCTCGGCCTGGGCCGTGCACTCGGCGAAACCATGGCGCTGGCCATGCTGGTCGGCAACGCCAACACCATTTCCCTGTCCTTGTTCGCACCGGCCAACACCCTGGCGGCGCTGCTGGCGCTGAACTTCCCGGAAGCCGGCCCGAACGAGGTCGAAGTGCTGATGTACGCGGCACTGGTACTGATGTTCATCACCCTGCTGGTGAACGTCCTCGGCTCGATGATCATGCTCTACGCTCAGCGGGGTAACAAACAATGACTGACCTGACGACCCCTGTAGCCGCGCTGCCCAGCCTGCAGCGCAAGCTGGAAGGCCGCGCCCTGCGCAGCCTGGTATTGACCACCCTGGCATGGTTCGCGGCACTGGTGGCCAGCGTGCCGCTGATTTCCGTGCTGTACATGCTGATCACTCGCGGCGGGGCACGCCTTAACCTGGAAGTGTTCACCGAGCTGCCGCCGACCGGCTTCGAGATGGGCGGTGGTTTCGGTAACGCCATGGCCGGTACCTTCGTCATGGTCGGCATTGCCGCCGCCATCGCTGTGCCGGTCGGTATCCTGGCAGCGGTGTTCCTCGCCGAGCTCGGCCCGGACAGCAAGCTGGCCAATGCCGCGCGCTTTGCCGCCAAGATGCTCACTGGCCTGCCATCGATCCTGGCCGGGGTGTTTGCCTACGCCCTGGTGGTGATGACCACCGGTACCTACTCGGCACCGGCAGGCGGCGTGGCGCTGGCGGTATTGATGCTGCCGATCGTGGTGCTCACCGCTGAAGAGTCGATGAAGATGGTGCCCAAGATCATGAAGGACGCCGCCTACGGCATGGGTTGCACCCGCGCCCAGGTCATCTGGAAGATCGTGCTGCCTACCGGCCTGCCGGCCATCCTCACCGGCGTCATGCTGGCCGTGGCCCGCGCCGCTGGCGAAACCGCGCCACTGCTGTTCACCGCGTTGTTCAGCAACTACTGGATCTACCACGACGGCGACCTGGCGGTGATGAACCCCACAGCCTCGCTTGCGGTACTGATCTACAACTTCTCCGGCATGCCGTTCGACAACCAGCTGGAGCTCGCCTGGGCGGCCTCGCTGGTGCTGGTAATGATCGTGCTGGTCATCAACATTTTGAGCCGAGTCTTCGGCAAGCCCAAGTATTGAGAAAGGGAGCATCCAACTTGAACGTATCCACTGCGCAAAGAGCCGCTCCCATGGTCAGCGAAGCCCCCATCGTCATGGACTGCAAGCTCGACAAGATTTTCTACGGTAACTTCATGGCCGTGCGTGACAGCCATGTGCCGATCAGGAAAAACGAGATCACCGGTTTCATCGGCCCTTCGGGCTGCGGCAAGAGTACCGTGCTGCGTAGCTTGAACCGTATGAATGACCTGGTGAAGGGCTTCCGTTTCGAAGGCCATGTGCACTTTCTTGGGCAGGATGTCTACGGCAAGGGCGTCGACCCTGTTGTAGTGCGCCGCTATATCGGCATGGTGTTCCAGCAGCCCAACCCGTTCTCGATGAGCATCTTCGACAATGTGGCCTTCGGCCTGCGCCTGAACCGCTACAAAGGCGACTTGGGCGATCGCGTGAAGCACGCCTTGCAAGGCGCCGCGTTGTGGGACGAAGTGAAGGACAAGCTCAAGGTCAGCGGGCTGTCACTGTCCGGTGGCCAGCAGCAGCGCCTGTGCATCGCCCGTGCCATCGCCACTGAGCCGGAAGTGCTGTTGCTGGACGAGCCCTGCTCGGCACTCGACCCGATTGCCACCCGCCGCGTGGAGGAGCTGATGGTCGAGCTGAAAAAGGACTACACCATCGCCCTGGTGACCCATAACATGCAGCAGGCGATTCGTGTGGCCGACACCACCGCGTTCTTCTCGGTGGATATTTCCCAGGGCACCCGCACCGGCTACCTGGTCGAGATGGGCCCGACCGCGCAGATTTTCCAGAACCCGCGCGAGCAGCTGACCAGCGACTACATCAGCGGCAAGTTCAGCTAAACCATGCAAGCTCAAGGTGGGCGGGTGTTGCAGCCAGGAAGGTTGCAACACCCGGCCGCGTTACCTTCCGTTAAAGTGTTACCCGGGATTACCAATGCGAGCGACGCGTCGTCTTGATCTGTCAGCGGTAGAGCGCGCACTGCGCGAGGTGCAGGGCCGTTTTGCCGAACTCAGCCAGCATTTCACCGAACCGCGGGACCCGTTTACCGACGAGGTGCTGCTGAATGTGGTTGAAGGCTATGCGCTGATTGACGACTATGTCGCTCGCGGTATCGACCTGTTCGACCTGCAACAGCTGAACCTGATGCTGGAAATCAATGCCACCGTGCTATGCGGCAGCGATCCGGCCCGTCGCCTGGAATTCGCCCCGCACCTTGCGGCAACCGAAGCGCACTTTTTCAACAACGTGGAAGGTGGCATCAAGGATTTGTACAACTGGTACTGCGCGTACCGCAGCGATTCCATCTGGAAGCGGGCAGCGGGTGTGTATGTACGGATCCTCAGCAAGCCGCAGCTGTTCATCGAAGGCAACAACCGCACGGGTTCGCTTATTGTCAGCTATTTGCTGATGCGTGCCGGGCTGCCGCCATTCGTGCTGTCGCTGGACAACGCCGAGGGTTACTTCAACCCGTCCTCGGTCATACGCAACTCCGCCAAACACGGTGTCAAGGCTTTGTACGAACTCCCCAAGATCAAGAAAAAGTACGCCGCGTTCCTGGAAGCGAAGGCGCCTGAGCCCGGCAAGTTCTTCCTCAACGGCACGCCCGTGCCTGCCTGTGAGGGGAGCCGCTGATGCAAGGTTCATCCCTGTTCGCACGAGGGCGGCAAGCCATCGAACGCAAGCTCAAGCGTGGCCAGGTACGCATTTCGTTCGATATCGACGACACGCTGGCCTGCCTGCCCGAACACGCCGCCGCCGAGGACAGCAAGCTGCCAGGTTTCGTCCATCGCTGGCTGGGTGAGCCCCTGCGCAGCGGCACCCGCGAACTGATCCGCGACCTGCGCCGCCAGGGCTGCAGCATCTGGATCTACACCTCCTCGGGGCGTACCCCGGCTTACATCCGCCGCTGGCTGATGCTTTACGGCATTCATGTCGATGGCGTGGTCAACAGCGATCGGCACCAGCACATCCTGGCCCAGAACGGGCTGGAAAACTCACCCTCCAAGCTGCCTTCGGCTTTTGATATCGATCTGCACGTAGATGATTCCGAAGGTGTGCGCCTGGAAGGTGTCGACCACGGTTTCCGCGTGGTGGTGGTGTGCCCGAAGGATGAGCACTGGGCGCAGAAGGTGAAGGACGCGGTGGTGGATGTGCAGGCACGGCTGGCCTGGCAGCAACCGCATCGCTATGAGATGCCCGCTTGCCAGCGTTCGCAGGCACTGGCTTCCTGAAGCCAGGAGATTCCGCTCAGACAATGTAATTGGGGCTGCTTTGCAGCCCTTCGCGGGCTCGCCCGCTCCCACAGGGATCTTGGATATCCAAAGATTGTGGGAGCGGGCGAGCCCGCGAAGGGCCGCAAGGCGGCCCCGGTTCATTCAATCGTATGGATGCCCGCCTGCCACTCCTGCCTAAGCCATAAGTCTCGAACCCAGACCCAAGCAGGTACCGGGACCAAATCACCGGGCCACACCCTCCCGCCCCAAAGCACTCGCCACCCCACGCCAAAGCAGCGTTTCTGGCAATTTGCCCACTTCTGATAATCGCCTCCGACATCCCGTCCCCGTTTGGAGCGCGCCATGCACAACAACAATAAGCACCTGCCGCCTCGTTTTCTCGCAGCCGCCATCGCCAGCTTTTCTGCGCTTGGCCTGAGCAGCGTCGCCGAAGCCGAGATCATGCTGTACGACAAGGACCAGACGACGTTTTCCACCGATGGCTATATCAACGCCTTCTACGTCAACAGCGAGGTCGACCGTGAGGGCGAGCAGTTTGACCGCCGCCAGTCGCGGGTGAAGATGGGCTTCTTGCCCAACTACCTTGGCTTCAACATGGGCAAGCAGGTGGATGACCTGAAGCTCGGCGCGCGTGCCTCGTTCTGGGTAACCATCAACGACAGTGAAACCAACGGTACCGACACCGCCATCGACGTGCGCCAGTTCTATGGCACGGTGGCCAACCCCGAGTGGGGCGAGGTGCTGATCGGCAAGGACTTCGGGCTGTTCGCCCGCTCCAACATCCTGCTCGACGAACTGCTGGCCGGCTATGGCCAGGTCAGCGACACCCTGGGGCTGGTGGACGGCGGCGGAGTGTCGTTCGGCAACATTGGCAGCGGTTACCCATACCCGTTCCCTACCTCACAGATCACCTACCGTACGCCCGTGATGGAGGGCCTGCGGGTGGCGGTGGGCATCATGGACCCGGTGGACACCAACGACAGCAGCCCGACCGGAAAGGCCTACCAGGAAAACCCACGCACCGAGAGCGAGATCACCTACCAGTTCGACCTGGGTGGAGCGCAGATCTACAGCTGGGTCAACGGCAGTTACCAGACCTCGGACAATACTGACTCCACGGTAGAAACGATCACTTCCAAGGGGGTGGGTTACGGGGTGCAGGCAAAGATGGGCGGCTGGTCGCTGACCGGCTCGGGGTTCCAGGCCAAAGGCATCAACCCGTTCTTCACCAACAATGCCGGCGAACCGGTTTTACGCAATGTCGACAGTGATGGCTACCTGCTGCAGGGCTCGTACAAGTTCGGCAAGAACCGCGTGGCGCTGTCCTATGGCAAGACCAAGGACGATGGCAACGGTGCGGTTGGCAGCGGCGCGGACTACGAGACCCGGGGTGTGGCGCTGTTCCATGACATCAACGACAACCTGAAACTGGTGGCCGAGTACAACCAGTTTTCCATCGACGGGCATGACACCAGTGCGCAGAACGAAGACACCGATACCTTTGCGGTGGGCGCGGTGTTGACCTGGTAAGCGGCCGGGGCCGCAAGGCGGCCCCGAATGACACGGTCTTTTACGCCCATGGAACCGCCCACCCGCTACCCAAGTAGCATTCGTCACCCACCACCACCTCCTTAAACTGATCACTCAGCCACCCCGTGCCGGAGACCACGATGCAGCAGGCTCATAACGACGGTGTGGTCAGTGCCATGTCGCAGGCTACCGACGCACGGTTGGCCGCTCAGGACCTGGCGCGGCAGTTGCTGCACCCGCACCTGGGGTTCGTGCTGTTCTTCTGCTCCGCCGAATACGACTTGCAGGCTTTGGGCGAAGCATTGGAACAGGACTTTGGTGGCATACGCCTGGTCGGCTGCACCAGCGCCGGTGAAATCACCCCGCTGGGCTACGGCCGCAATTGCGTGACGGCGGTGGGCTTCGATCACCGGCACTTTTCGATCGCCACCGCGTTGATCGATGAGATGGAGCGCTTCAGCCTGATCGACGCGCAGCAGATGGTCGAGCGGCTGGTCGGCACCTGCCGCAGCAATACCCTGGCGCCAATCAAGGGCCACAGCTTTGCACTCACGCTGCTCGATGGCTTGTCCAGCCGCGAGGAGATGGTGCTTGCCGCACTCAGCGCAGCACTGGGGGATATCCCGCACTTCGGCGGCTCGGCCGGTGACGACAACTACCTGAACCGCACCCATGTGTATTACGGCGGTACATTCCACAACGGTGCAGCCGTGGTGGTGCTGGTCAACACCTGGCTCGACTTCGAAGTGTTCACCACGCATCACATCCTGCCGCGCCAGGAAAAGCTGGTGGTCACCGGTGCCGACAGCGCCCAGCGCCGGGTTTTCGAACTGAATGCCGAGCCGGCGGCCGAGGAATATGCCCGCCACATCGGTGTGCCCGTGGCTGCGCTCGATCACCGGGTGTTCGCCGCCCACCCGCTGGCCGTGCGCATTCATGATCAGTACTACGTGCGGGCGATCCAGCAAATGCACCCTGACCTCAGCTTGAGCTTCTACTGCGCGGTGGAGAACGGCATCGTGCTCACGGCCATGACCCCGGGCCCGCTGTTGCCGAACCTGCACCAGCTGTTCGATGGCCTGCACCAGCGTCTCGGACCATTGCTGCTGACCATCGGTTGTGATTGTTTCCTGCGGCGTCTGGAACTGGAGGCCCATCACGGCCTGGAGCCGGTCGGCGCGTTCCTGCGCGAGCAACGGGTGATTGGCTTCAACACCTACGGAGAACAGTTCAATGGCATGCACATCAACCAGACCTTCACCGGGGTCGCCATTGCCCGCAACCGGCCTCCTGTCGGTCGCTGAACTGCAGGCCGAGCTGACCCGGCTGCAGCATCAGAACCACAAGCTGCAGCGCATCAATGACGCACTGATCGAGCGCATCGAGTCGGGCGTGACCCGGGGCAACGACCCATACGCCGCGTTCCAGCATTCGGTGGTGCTGGCCGAGCAGGTGCGCGAACGCACCGATGCGTTGAACCAGGCCATGGCCGAGCTCAAGGCCGTCAACCGCCTGCTCAGCGAGGCCCGGCAGCGGGCCGAGACGGCCCATCAGCACCAGATTCGCCTGATTACCGACAACGTCCCGGCACTGATCGCCTACCTGAACGCCGATCTGGTCTACGAATTCACCAACAAGGTTTACGAAGAGTGGTATTGCTGGCCGCATGGCGTGATGCTGGGCCAGAGCCTGCGCGAGGCCCACAGCGAGCAGCACTACCAACGCCTGGAAGGCTATGTGGCGCGGGCGCTGGCGGGGGAGAGCGTAACGTTCGAGTTTGCCGAGACCAATATCAACGGCCAGGAACGCTACATGCTGCGTTCCTACGTGCCGAACCGCCTGGCCAGTGGCGAAGTAGTGGGTATCTTCGTGCTGATCCGCGACATCACCGAGCGCCGCAACACCGCACAGGCGTTGCACCAGGCGTACCAGCACCTGGAGCAACGGGTGCGCGAGCGCACTGCCGAACTGACCAGCCTCAACGACCAGTTGCTGCGCGAAATCGAAGAGCGCAGCCAGGCCGAGTCGCGTCTGCGCGAGGCCAAGCGCGAGGCCGAGCAGGCCAACCTGTCGAAAACCAAGTTCCTTGCTGCGGTCAGCCATGACCTGCTGCAACCGCTGAACGCGGCGCGGCTGTTCACCAGTGCGTTGCTCGAGCGCGACGAGCCGCAAAACGCTGCCCACCTGGTGCGTAATGTCAGCAATTCGCTGGAGGATGTGGAAAACCTGTTGGGTACCCTGGTGGATATTTCCAAGCTCGATGCCGGGGTGATCAAGGCCGATGTCGCCCCGTTCGCCCTCCACGAACTGATGGACAACCTGGCTGCCGAATACGCCCAGGTGGCGCGTAGCGAAGGGTTAGAGCTGCATTTTGTGGGGTGTTCTGCCGTCGTGCGCAGTGACATCCAGCTGCTGGCACGCATCCTGCGCAACCTGCTCAGCAACGCCATCCGCTACACCCGCAGCGGGCGCGTGGTGCTGGGGTGTCGGCGCCAGCGCGGTGGCGTGCGGATTGAAGTGTGGGACAGCGGCATCGGCATTGCCGAAGAACACCTGGAAGACATGTTCCTGGAGTTCAAGCGGGGTGATGTGCAGCGCCCGGACCAGGACCGTGGGCTGGGCCTGGGCCTGGCAATCGTGGAGAAGATCGCCGGCATCCTCGGCCACCGGATCCGCGTGCGGTCATGGCTGGGCAAAGGCTCGGTGTTCGCTGTCGAGGTGCCGCTGAGCGCCACTGCACCCAAGGCCCAGCCGAGCCAGGCGATCTGCGAGCCGATGCTCGAACGCCTGCGCGGGGCACGGGTATGGGTGCTGGATAACGATGCGGCGATTTGCGCGGGCATGCGCACCTTGCTGGAAGGTTGGGGCTGCCGGGTGGTCACTGCGCTGTCGGAGGAAGACCTGGCGCGCCAGGTGGACAACTACCACGCCGAGGCCGACCTGCTGATTGCCGACTACCACCTGGACAATGACTGCAATGGTGTCGACGCCGTAGCGCGGATCAATGCCCGCCGCGCCCAGCCGCTACCGGCGCTGATGATCACGGCCAACTACAGCAACGATCTCAAGCAGCAGATCCGCGAGCTGGGTCACACGCTGATGCACAAGCCCGTAAGGCCGATGAAACTCAAGACGGCGATGAGCCATCTGCTGGCCAGTGGCGTGGCATAGCGGTTGGCCGCTTCGCGGGTTTACCCGCGAAGCGGCCGGAACAGGTCAACGGCGCAGATAATCAGCAAAATCGATATCGCCAGCACTGAGGATGGCTTGTACCCGGTTGTGCACATTGAGTTTGCGCAAGATCGCCGAAACGTGGGCCTTGACGGTGGTTTCGGCGATGTCCAGCGTGTAGGCGATCTGTTTGTTCGATTCGCCTTTGGTCATGCGCTCGAGCACCAGCAGTTGCTTGCGGGTCAGGGCCTGGAGCATTTCCGGCGGGAAGCTCGGGGCATCGTTATGGCGCCGGCTGGTACTGCTTTTTTGCGCGCGGATGATGTCTGGCGGCAGGTAGACATTGCCATTAAGGATCTGCTCGATCGCTTCGATCATCTGTGAGCGTGGCGACGACTTGGTGATGAAGCCCACGGCACCGTAGGTAATGGCCTGCAGCACGATCTGCTTTTCCTGCTCGGCCGAAACGATGACCACCGGCGTGGTTGGCGCCTCGTTGCGCAGGGTGATCAGGCCATTGAGGCCGTGCATGCCGGGCATGTTCAGGTCGAGCAGGATCAGGTCGAGGTCGTCATGCGCCTGGGTCAGGGCCAGGGCGCTTTCAAGGTCGGCGGTCTCCATGACCTCGCTGCCCTGGAAGCCATCGCTGATGACATTGTGGATGGCTTCGCGAAACAGGGGGTGATCGTCGGCAATCAGAATTTTGTACATGGCCTTTTCACCTTGTTTTTATTGGATGGAGCGGGGCATGCATACACAGGCATTTCAGGGGAACGGCACCGGTTGTGCCGGCTGCAATGGCAGGTTGGCTTGCTGCCATGCATCCAGGCCGTCGCGGTACCAATACAGGTTGTTATAGCCCAAGGCTTTCGCGCGTTTTACCGCGTTCCAGCTTAACCAGCAATCGGAGCGGCAGTAAAAGACCAGTGGTTGGTCCGGGTGCCCGGCCGTGGCTTTTTGCAGGTTACGCACGAAGTAGTCCTGCCATGCCAGGCTCAGTTCGCCGTCGCCGGTGTTGGCCAGCCACAGGCTGCCGGGGAGGTTGCTGTGCGGTTCGTCTTCGATGAAGCGACCTTGCAGCCATTGACGGCGATAGACGTCGATCAGCACCGGTCGGGGCGTCTGGCCCAGCAGGCCTTGCAATGTGGCGGTGTCGACGACCTGGCCGCCTTCGACCTGTTGCGGGGTCGGGCTGCGATAGTGCGTGGTGCGATAGCCGTCGGCGGAGAACAGCGGCGCCGTGTCAGCCTGGGCGATACCTAGCGTCAGGCTCAGCGAAAGTACCGCCAGCAAAGGGCGTGGCAGCCGGGGCAGGGCACGTGGCATGGCGGTTTTTCCTTTTTGTTATGGACTCATTACATGCCAGTGGCGGTGCTTTGTGAATGCGACGATAGACAGTAAATGCAGTACTAAAGTAGTAGATGGCCGGGCGCCTGAAGGCAGGGAGACGCCCAAGGTGTGGGAGCAACTGTCTTGCTCAATTTCTAAAAGCTGGCGCGATCCGTGTGGGAGCGGCCTTGCGTCGCGAAAGGGCCGCAAAGCGGCCCCCGATTTCAGCTGCACCGCACACATGGCCGGGGCTGCTGCGCAGCCCAATCGCGACACAAGGCCGCTCCCACACGCGTTACACGCCAGGTTTTCAGCGCGGCTTGCGCAGCGCTGCATGCTGGGGGTTGAAGGTGAGGATCGCCAGCAGCGTGAACAGCCCGGTCAAGCCCAGGCACACCGCCAGCGCCAGCAGGTTCAGCCGCTCATAAAGTGCAAACCGCACCAGCTCTACGGCATGGGTGAACGGGTTCACAGCACACAGCCAGTACAACCACTGGCTGGCCTCGCGCATTTTCCACAACGGGTACAGCGCCGACGACAGGAAGAACAGCGGGAAGATCACGAAGTTCATCACCCCGGCGAAGTTCTCCAGCTGGCGGATGGCGTTCGACAGCAATAGCCCCAGGGCACTGAGCATGAAGGCCACCAGTAGCAATGCCGGCAGCGCCATCAGCAAGCCCGCTGCCGGTGGTTGTACCCCGTATAACCAGGCGATGGCGAGGAAAGCATAGACTTGCAGCAGGGAAATCAATGAAGTTGCCAGCAGTTTGCTGCCCAGCAGGAACGGGCGTGGCAGCGGGCTGGTCAGCAACACGCGCATGCTGCCCATCTCGCGGTCGTAGACCATCGACAGCGAGCCCTGCATGCCGTTGAACAGCAGAATCATGCAGGCCAGGCCGGGGATGATGTACACCTCGTAGGGGATGTAGGTGTCGTAGGGCTCGATGATGGCAATGCCCAGCGCTGCGCGAAACCCGGCAGCGAATACCAGCAACCACAGCAGCGGGCGCACCAGCGCGCTGAGCAGGCGTGTACGCTGCAGCACGAAGCGCAGCCATTCGCGCAGCATGATGCCGTTGAAACATTGCCAGTAAGCGTTCATCGGGCGTTGGCTCCTGAGGGGGCGTTGGTCAAGCGGGCAAAGGCGTGATCGAGGTCACCGCCGTGCTCAAGGCTCAGCGCATCGGCGGTGCCACTGGCCACCAGGCGCCCCTGATGCAGAATCAACAAATCATCGCTGGGCTGCACTTCGTCCAGCAGGTGAGTGGCCCACAGCACACTGAGCTGCTGCTCGCGGCACAGCCGGCGCAGGTGCTGGTTAAGCGCCAGGCGGCTGGCCGGATCGAGGCCGACGCTGGCTTCGTCCAGCAGCAGCAGGCGCGGTTCATGCAGCAGCGCGCGGGCAATTTCCACCCGTCGCCGATGGCCGATGTTCAGTTCACGCACACGATCGCGCCGGCGTTCACCAAGGCCTTGGCGGGCCAGTTCGGCTTCGACCCGCAGGTGGCTCTGGCGCCGCGACAGGCCATGCAAGGCGGCGTGGTAACGCAGGTTCTGCTCAACGCTCAGGTCCAGGTCCAGGGTGCTTTGCTGAAACACCACACCCAGCTGGCGCAAGGCCGGGCGTGCAGCGTTGCGTAGCGAGCAGCCGCACACGCGGATGTCGCCATGCTGCAGGTCGTACAGGCGCGTGAGCAGGGCGATCAAGGTCGACTTACCGGCACCATTGGGGCCCAGCAATGCGGCGAAGCGCCCAGGTGCCAGGCTGAAACCGACTTGCCTGAGTGCCTCGCGCTGGCCATAGGCGAAGCTCACGTCACTGACGTCGAGGGCATTCATGGTGTCACCACCACGCCCCAGGGGTAGCGCCCGACCTTCACCGACTTGAGCACTTTGAGCTGCTTCACATCAATGACCGAAACGTCACCGCTGACACCGTTGGTGGCCAGCAACTGGCGCTGATCCGGGGTGAATGCCAGCTGCCAGACCCGCCGCCCGACCAGCAGGTAGTCGAGCACATCAAAGGTCTTGGCATCGATCACCGCCACGTGGTTGGCCGGGCCCAAGGCGACGAAGGCGTACTTGCCATCGGCGCTGAGCTTGATGCCCACTGGCTGGACTTTGTCCGGGTGCACGCCCTTGATCTGGAAATTCAGGGTTTTCAGCACCTGGCGCGTGGCCACGTCGAGTATGGTCACCGTGCCGCCGATTTCTGCCGAGGCCCACAGGCGCGAACCGTCTTTGCTGAACTCGACGAAGCGCGGGCGCTGGTCGACCAGCGTGCTGTCGGCCAGGGTCTGGGTGCTGGTGTCGATCCAGTGCAGCATGTTGGTGGTTTCACTGGTGTTGACCGCCCACTTGCCGTCAGGGCTGACCGCCATGCCTTCGGGTTCGATGCCGACTTCGATCTGCCCGAGCACCTTGTCGGTGACGGTGTCGATCACCGTCACCAGCGCATCGTCCTCGTTGGACACATACAGCCAGCGGTCGTTGGGGTGCAGGGCGAACTGCTCGGGGTCCTTGCCGGAAGGCAGCTCCTTGATGATCTTGCGTGTGGCCACGTCCATCACCTGCACCCGGTCCGAGTCGCTGGCGCAGATGTACAGCAGCTTGCTGTCGTGTGACAGCAGCAAGCCACGCGGACGCTGGCCCACCGGCAGGGTTTCGGTGACTTCCAGCGTTTGCAGGTCGATCAGGCTGAGGCTGTTGTCCTTCTCGTTGGAGACCCAGGCGGTGGCAGCCATGGCGTGACTGCTGGCCAGCGCCAGGGCGCCCGACAGCAGGCTGGGGTAAATCAGGGCCCGGTGGAAGAGGGGGCGGCGCATGGCGGATTCCTTATTGTTGTGGTTGTCGGGTCAGGGGTAGCTACACGTCACTTCGGGCTTGTCATAGCCCAGGCTGTCCATTTCGTTGAAGGGATGCAGGAAGCCCTCCTGCGGCGAGGTGCTGACCAGGGCGCGGGGCTGAACCAACGGGATCGGCTGGCGCAGTTCGCCGTTCCACGGGCGGTAACTGAGCTTGCGCCCCTTGAAACCGTCCAGCGGCAATTGCTCGCTGAGCAGCAGTTGCTGCAGCGCGCGAGGTTCGGCCAGGCGCAGCTTGCTGGCCGCACTGGCGACACTGCGCACAGCCATCCAGGCGGCGAAGTCACGGTCATTCATCCAGCGCCCGGCCTGGGCCTCGAAGCGTTTTTGCAACTGCGCCGCCCCGAAGGTTTCCACCGTCTTGTGCCAGCCCGTGGGGGTCAGGCCCTGGGTACCGGCCACCGGGCGTGGATACCACGTCTGGTAGGGCAGGTACTCGCCGAAGTCACCGCGCTCGTCGGCCACCAGTACCACGTCGTACTCGGCAGTCTGGGTGAACAGCGGCATGTCGGCCTGGGCGCTGCGGCGCTGGTCGTTGTCGAAGGTCCAGGTTTTTTCCGCGACCAGTTGCACGCCAAAGCGCTTCACCGACCGCCGCAGGGCAGCGGCGTAAGCCTGGTCGTCCGGGGTCTGGCCGACCACCAGCAATGCCCGTTGCCATTTGCGCAGCACCAGGAACTGCGCCAAGGCATCGGCCAGCATGGCCCGGCTCGGCAGGCTGTGCAGGACATTGCCCAGGCACTGGCTGCTGCGCAGGCTGTCGTCGGGGCTGCCGGCGTTGAACAACAGGCTGTCGGGCAGGGCGGCAGACAGCGCGCGCAGGCTGGCGGCCGGGGCATTCACCACGAACAGGCGCAGGCCTTGTTCATGCTGGGCCCTGGCGGCTTGCAGCAGGGCCTCGGGGCTGTCGACATTGGCGCTGGTCAGCTGAAATTGCTGCTTCAGGAAGCGCCCGGTGCTGTTGCTGTCGACAATGGCCAGTTCGGCACCTTGGAGCCCGGCATCGCCGGGTTCGGGGATGACGTTTGACAGCAGCGGGCCAGCGGCGGGGCGATAGCCCAGGTAGCCGATGCGTATGTGCAACGGGGCTGCGGCCTGGCCCTGAGCGGCGGGCGCCTGGGGCGTAGCCAGCGTTGCGGCCAAGGCCAGCAGGCAGGTCAAGGCAAGGTGGGCAGGCTGGCGCATAAGACACTCCACGGCAGATGGCGCCAGCATAGGAAGCCCGCCGGGAGGGGGGAATATGCAGAAAGTAGCGCTCGGCCGGTACCAAGGTAGTAATTCAGTGCGGGGGCCGCAGTTTTACGATGGTCCACAACGGCCTGAGGAGAACCGCTTGTGCGCCTTGTCAACTTGTCGGCCCTGTGGCGAGTCAACCTCTGGGTCACGTTATGCTTCGCCTTGGTGACGCTGGCTTGTGCCGGGGTGCTGTTGCACCAGGCGGTGGCCGACGTCGAGCGTGAGTTGCAGTCAGCCGAAGCCGTGGTGGCATACCTGGGCGACACCGCCGAACGCGACCCGGCAAACCTGCAGCCCGGCTTGACCAAGAGCCTGCGCCATGTGCGGGTGCATTGGCTGGCAGCGGGTGAGGTGCCAAGGCTGCCGCAAGAGGCCGGTATGGATGCCTGGCTCGGCCGCCAGTTGTTCGGCGAGCGCTACCACAGCAGCCGGCTGCTGGACTTGAGTGATGGCCGCCGCGTGTTGATTGCCGTGGATGCGCGGGATGAAATCGATGAAGTCTGGGACTCCCTGCAACAACTGCTTGTCGTTTGTGGCCTGGCGTTGTTGCTGAGCTTGTTGACCATCCGCTGGGCGGTACGGCGGGCCATGGGCCTGCTGGATGAGCTGCTGGGCGCCTTGCATCAGGTTTCAGGCGGGCAATTGACGGCACGCCTGCGCGAAGCCGGCCTGCCGGAAGCGCGCCAGCTGGCCAAACACTTCAACCGCATGGCCGCAGCCCTGGAGCAGGCCCAGGCCGACAATACCCAACTGACCCAGGCCCTGCTGGCAGTGCAGGAGCAGGAGCGTACACAGCTGGCGCAGACCCTGCACGATGATCTGGGGCAATACCTGGCAGGCATGCGTGCCCAGCTATACCTGCTGCGTATGGTGGCCGAACAGCCTGAAGTGGTGACGCAGACGGCGCAGGCCCTTGAATTCAATTGCGAGCGCCTGCAGCAAGGTTTTCGCGCGCTGGTGCACAACTTGTATCCGGTGGCGCTGCACTACATGCCGCTGGCCGAGGCCTTCGGGCTGTTGGTGAGCCAGTGGCAGGCCAGCCAGGGCATCGAATGCCGGCTGCGGGTTGGCGAGCACTTGCCGGCGCTGCCTGGGCCGAGCAGAACGCATTTGTACCGCTTGCTGCAGGAGGCGTTGACCAACGTCGCCCGGCATGCCGGTGCCAGCCAGGTGCGGGTGCGCCTGCAGCGCAGTACCAAGGGCTTGCGCCTGTTCATTCGCGACAACGGCTGCGGCGGGTGCCAGCCCCAGCGCCCAGGGGTAGGCCTGCACTCGATGGCCGAGCGCGCCCGCAGCCTTGGGGGGGAGTTACGCATTTTCAGCCGCCCGGGCGGTGGCTGGGCGCTGGCCCTTAACATTCCCGAGGAGGTGCGATGAATATCGTGTTGGTCGATGACCACGCCGTGGTCCGCCAAGGCTACGCCAGCTTGCTGCGGGCGGTGCTGCCATTGGTGCAGGTGCGTGAGGCCGCCAGTGGTGAAGAGGCGCTGGCCAGGGTACAGGAGCAGGTGCCCAACCTGGTGATCATGGACTTTGGCCTGCCCGGTATCAGTGGCCTGGAAACCACCCGGCGCCTGCGCCAGCGCCTGCCGCAATTGCGGGTGCTGTTTTTCAGCATGCACGATGAACTGCCGCTGGTGCGCCAGGCGCTGGATGCGGGGGCCTCGGGCTACCTGACCAAGAACTCGGCGCCTGAGGTGCTGATCGAGGCGGTGCAGCGGGTGTTGGCCGGGCATGCCTACATCGAGCAGCCCCTGGCCACCCAGCTGGCTTGCCTGTCACAGCAAAGCACCAGTGACCCCCGGTTGCAGCGCATGACCCAGCGCGAACTGGAGATATTCACGATGCTGGCCAAGGGTACCCCGGCGCGGGTGATTGCCGAGCAGTTGTGTATCAGTGCCAAGACCGTGTCCAACCACCTGACCTTGCTCAAGAGCAAGTTGCAGGTGAGCTCGCATGCCGAACTGGTGCATCTGGGGATTGACCTGGGGGTGGTGCGGGTGGCGGGGTGAGGTATTTCATTGCACCTGTTGGGGCTGCGTCGCAGCCCTCCGCGCACAACGGAATGTGTCCAGCCCCCGACATGTGTCCACCCCCGATCTGTGTGTGTAGGAGCGGGTTTACCCGCGAATACGGTGGCGGCAGCAACAGTGAACGGCGGGTGGAAATTGGCCAGCAGGCCCGGCCCTTTCGCGGGTGAACCCGCGCCTACAGGCCGCTCATTTGTCCCAGGTTTCAGGGCACCCCTTGCACCCCTCCATGTTGGCCTCCTGAAAATTCCCGTAATGCTGCCGCGCCCCGCGCAAATCGGCGTGTGCCAGGTTGCTCTGGCCAAACTTGGCCTCCTGCAGGTTGGCATCGCCCAGGTTGGCCGCTTGCAGGTCGGCCTTGCTCAACCAGGCCATCTCCAGGTCCGCCGCCTGCAAGTTGGCCTGCTGCAGCTTTGCCCCGGACAGCCTGGCGAACTGCAGGTAGGCTGCGCGCAGGTCCGCCTTTTCAAACTGTGCGCCCTGGGCGAACAAGCCCCAGCCTTGAATGGCCACCAGCTTGCTGTTGCTCAGGTCGGCCAGGCGCAGATTGCTCTGTTGGAGGCTGGCGCGGGTCAGGTTGGCACCTTGCAGGCGGGCTTTTTCCAGATTTGCCAGGTCCAGCTGGGCGTGACGCAGGTCGGCATCGCGCAGGTCGGCACCGGCGAGGTTCATCTTGCGCAGGTCCTGGTTGGCCAGGTTGGCGCCGCGCAGGTTGGCCCCCGGGCACTGGCTGGCTTCGGCAATCACACAGCCGTTGATGGTCAAGGGGGTATCGTTGCCAGTGTCGTCGGCGTTCACTGCCAGGGCAGGGGATAGCGCCAGCAGCAAGGTCAAGGGCAGGTAATTCATGGCAAAAGCCTCTGGGCAGGAGAAGGGCAGAAACGGGGAGGGGCGCAGGCCGCTCCCCGCTGCAGGTCAACGCTGTGCAGTCTTGTTGTCCCAGCTCGGGATCTTGAACACCCAGAACGAGCCACCCTGAGCCACCGGCTTGGTCAGCTCGGCCATGTCGCCGCCCCACAGTGGTACTGCACCGCCGTAGCCCACGGTCACGCCGATGTACTGCTCGCCGTCCTGTTCCCAGGTGATGGGCGGCGAGACGATGCCGCTGCCGGTCTGGAACTTCCACAGCTCTTTGCCCGTTTTGGCGTCGAAGGCCTTGAAGAAGCCGTCGCCGGTACCGGTGAACACCAGGTTGCCCTTGGTTGCCAGCACCCCGGCCCACAGCGGCAGGTGCTCCTTGTGTTCCCACACCAGTTTGCCGGTGGACGGGTCCATGGCGCGCAACGTGCCGACGTGGTCGTCGTACATGCGCTTGATACGGAAGCCCATGCCCAGATAAGCCGAGCCCTTCTTGTAGTTCACTTCCTCGGTCCAGTATTCCTCTTTCCACTGGTTGCCGGGGATGTAGAACAGCCCGGTGTCCTGGCTGTAGGCCATGGGGTTCCAGTTCTTGCCGCCCAGGAACGGTGGCGAGACTTCCACCGGCTTGCCCTTGGTTTCACCCGGCAGCGGCTTGGCCGGGCGTTGGCCGGGGTTTTCCACCGGGCGGCCGGTCTTCAGGTCGATATGGCTGGCCCAGGTGATGTTGTCGACGAAGGGGAAGGCGTTCTGCAGCTTGCCGTTGTTGCGGTCGACCACATAGAAGAAGCCGTTGCGGTCGGCGTGGGCGGTGGCCTTGACCACGTTGCCGTTCTTGTCCTTGTAGTCGAACAGCACCAGCTCGTTGTTGCCGGAGAAGTCCCAGGCATCGTTGGGGGTGTGCTGGTAGAACCACTTGACCTCGCCGGTACTCGGGTCGACGCCGACCTGGCCGGAGGTGTACAGGCTGTCGAAGTCATGCGGGTTGCCGTCTTTCGACGTGCGCGCCCAGGTATTCCAAGGGCCGGGGTTGCCAGCGCCGACAATGATGGTGTTGGTTTCGGGGTCGAAGCTCGCGCTTTGCCAAGGGGCTCCGCCGCCGTGGCTCCAGGCTTCGACCTTGCCGGTTTCGGTGGTTGGGTCGTCTGGCCAGGACGGCGCCTTGACGTCACCGGTCGGGGTGCTGTCCTTGCCGTTCAGGCGGCCCATGTGGCCCTCGACGAAGGGCCGCATCCACACTTCTTCACCGGTGTCCGGGTCGCGTGCGAACAGCTGGCCGACCACGCCGAATTCATCGCCGGAGCTGCCGTGGATCAGCAGCACCTTGCCGCTGGTCTTGTCCTTGATCAGCACTGGCGCACCGGTCATGGTGTAGCCGGCGCTGTGGTCGCCGAACTTCTTGTTCCACACCACTTTGCCGGTGCGCTTGTCGAGGGCGATGACACGCGCATCGAGGGTGCCAAAGTAGATCTTGTCGCCGTAGATCGCCGCCCCGCGGTTGACCACGTCGCAGCAGGGACGAATGTTGTCGGGCAGGCGGTGGTTGTAGGTCCACAGGCGTTTGCCGGTCTTGGCATCGAGGGCGAATACCCGCGAGTACGAGCCGGTGACGTAGACCACGCCATCGCTGACGATGGCCTGGGATTCCTGGCCGCGCTGCTTCTCGTCGCCGAAGGAGTAGGACCAGGCCGGGGTCAGCTTGAACACGTTCTTGTCATTGACCTGGGCCAGCGGGCTCCAGCGCTGGGCATTGGTGCCCATGCCGTACTGCAGCACGTCCTGGGTGGTCAGGTGGTCATTGGCGATGTCTTCCCAGGTGACGTTCTTGCCGGCAGGTGCAGCGGGTGTGCTGGCCGCTGTTGCCACATTGCCCAGGGCCAGGCTACCGGCTATCAGCAGGACGCGCACGCTCAGGGCCAGCGGGGAAAGGGCGGGTAGCGATCTTATTGTCATGGTTGCAGTTCCCAGTGGAGGTTTTGGCCTGCACAGGGTGGGGCGCAGCGGCCATCGCGGGATACGGAAAAAGTCCCGCCCTTGCCGGGAATAGTTCCCGCACGGCACCTCAATTGGCCCTTCGCCACAAGCCCTACTACCAAGGGATTAAGGCCCGGCCACCAAAGCAGCATTCGGCCACCCGCGGGCTGTTTCTAAGATGGCGGCACGGCCTCTGTGGTTGAGGCTTTGTGTGCAATGGTGAGGGCATAACAATGACAACAAAATGCAATGTGTTGCTGGCTGCTGGGTTGCTGGCCGCAGCCGTGCTGACCGGTACAGCCTGGGCCCATGGCAACGTGGTGCCCCAGGCAGTGGAGACCAAGGGCCTGACCCCGATCAAGGACACTGGCGTGAGCCTGGACGGCGACGGCTGGGCCGCGGTCAACCCGTACCGCAGCTCGCCCGAGCACGAAAAGGCCGTGGAAATCGGCGCCTCGGCCTACAACCAGAACTGCGCTGCCTGTCATGGCCTGGAGGCCAAGTCGGGTGGTATCGCCCCTGACTTGCGCATGCTCGATGCGGGTGATGCCGGCGATGAATGGTTCGTCGAGCGGGTACGCCACGGCGCGGTTCGCGACGGCCGCGTGTACATGCCGAAGATGGCCGACTACCTCAGCCAGGAAGCCCTGTGGGCGGTGCGCACCTACCTCGACAGCGTGCACGTCGAGGAGTGACGGCCATGCGTCTGTGGGCGGTGCTGTTGAGTGGCCTGCTGCTGTGTTGCGCGGCGGCCCAGGCGCAGGTGCGCAACTATGACGCGATCATCGCCGCCGGCGAGCTCAAGGTGGCAGTGTACAAGGATTTCGCCCCCTACAGTTTCCAGGACCACGGCCAGCCGCGTGGTGTCGATGTGGAGCTGGCGCAGGCCCTGGCCACGGCCTTGGGGGTACGCCTGCAACTGATCTGGGCGCCACCCGGAGAAAAGCTCGACGATGACCTGCGCGACTACATCTGGCGTGGCAGCCCGCTGCGTCATCAGCAATTGGCCGACCTGATGATGCGGGTGCCTTACGATCGCGCCTACGCGCAGCGGCGCAACGAGCTGGGGGAGCTGGAAAACGCCCAGGTGGTGATGTTCGGCCCCTATCAGCAGGAGCGTTGGCAGGTGGCCTACGATCGCCGTCGCCTGGCCTCGGTGGCCAGTGTCGCGGTATTCCAGCAGCATCCTATCGGGGTCGAGGTGGACAGCGTGCCGTCGTTCTACCTGACATCGGTGTTCAACGGCATGCTCAGCGCCAGGACCCACCATTACCCCAGCGTGCAGCAAGCTTTCGCTGCCATGCAGGCCGGCCAGGTGGACGCAGTGATGGCGATGCGCGGCGAGGTTGACTGGCAGCTGCACCAGGCCGCCGACCCGCAACTGGCCCTGGCAGAAAACGCTTACCCGAACCTTGGCAAACAGGCCTGGGAAATCGGCATGGCCGTACATGAAAGCAACCGGCAGCTGGCCTATGCCGTGGAGGAGGCCATGGAAGCGATGATTCGCGATGGCCGGCTCAAGGCGATGTATGCCGCATACGGCCTGCGTTACGAGGTCCCGGAGATGTATCAATAGGAGTGGCCATGAACTGGCGAGCAACTTTCCTGCTGGCCTGCTGGATGCCCTGGGCCGCCCAGGCTGCGACACAAGGCACCCACACAGACCCGGTGCCTTCTGTGATGTGGGACTTCTACCACAAGCAGTTGCTGGGGCAGGCGGCGTTCGTGTTCGATGACCGTGTGAAGCTTCTGGCGCCGCCCTTTGCCGAGGATGCACGGCAGGTACCGCTGGAGATCGACGCCCGGGCGTTCACGGGCGATGTGGTGCGGATTATCGCCTGGGCAGAACTGAACCCTCTGCCGCGCATCGTCGACTTTCAGCCCGGCGAGCGCGTGTTGCCCTGGTTGTCGATCCGCATCCGCATCGAACAGGCCACACCGTTGCGCGCCGCCGTACTGACACGCGATGGCCTGTGGCACGTCGGTTCGACCCTGATCGATGCTGCCGGCGGCGGTTGTACCGCACCCAGCGTGGTGCGCACCCAGCCCGGCTGGGAGGAGCACCTCGGGGAGGTGCTGGGCGGGCGCTACCCGCGTGGCGACAGCAGCCGCCTGCGCCTGCAGGTGGCCCACCCGATGGATAACGGCCTGGTCAGCGGCATTCCTGAATTCTTTCTCAACCATGCCGAGTTGCAAGGTGCAGATGGCCAGCGCCTGGCCAGCCTGGAGCTGTACCCGGCGGTCAGCGAAAACCCCAACCTGGGCTTTGACATTCAGGGCCCTGGGCCAACACGGCTGCTGTTGCAGGACAACAGCGGCAACCAGTTCGAGGCGGCGCTGCCCTGAGCGCGTTGTCTGATTTCACCCTGACCCGAGGCACCGCCATGCGTTGGATCCTGCTGTTGCTGCTGTGCCTGGGGCTGCCGGCCCAGGCTGATCTGGCGTACCGGCTTACCCCCCGGCAGATCGCCGAGGGCACCTGGTTGCTGGAAGGCAGCACCGACAATTTCGCCAAGGCCAATGGCGGCAATGTGGTCAACACCGCGTTCATCGTCACCGACAGCGGTGTGGTGGTGATCGACAGCGGGCCGTCGAAGGGCTATGGCGAGGCATTACGCAAGGCAATTGCTACCCTCACCGACAAGCCGGTAGTGGAGGTGCTGCTGACCCATCATCATCCTGACCATGTGCTGGGCAACCAAGCCTTTGCCGATGTGCCGATCGGTGCCCTGGCCGGCACCCGCGACCTGCTGCGCCAGCAAGGCGATGCCATGGCCGAGAACATGTATCGCCTGGTCGGCGACTGGATGCGCGGTACCGAGGTGGTGCTGCCGACCCGGGTGCTGCAGCCGGGCGTGCATGAGGTGGGTGGGCACCGCCTGAGGTTGCTGGGACTGGGCGGGCATACGGGTGCCGACCTGGCGATTTTCGATGAAAAGACCGGCGTGCTGTTTGCCGGCGATCTGGTGTTCTACGAACGCGCCCTGACCACGCCCAACAGCCCGGGGCTGGACGTGTGGCTCAAGGACCTGGATACCCTGCAGGCACTGCCCTGGAAACAGCTTGTACCCGGGCATGGCCCGTTGGCCGGTGATGCGCAGCCGTTCGTGCAGATGCGTGACTACCTGGGCTGGCTCGATGGCCTGATGCGTGATGGCGCGGCGCGCGGTGACGACATGGCTGAGATGATCCGCAGCCCCATTCCCGAACGGTTTGCCGGGATCAGCCTGACGCGTTATGAGCTGATCCGCAGTGTCAGCCACCTGTACCCGCGTTACGAGCGCCAGCAGTTGCAGCGCTTGCCATGACATTTACGGTGCCTGTGAGCCCCCGCGCCGTCCGTGCCGCGCTCTATGGCTGCCCCCGTCCATCGCTCAGGCCCCTACCAAGGAACTAGAAAACTCCGCACTGCGGGCAATTGTTGGCAATCGGGTCGGGACCAAGAATTCCCGGCACACCGGGAAATTTTCCCGGGCACAACAAAAAAACCAAAGGTAGCCGTCATGACCCGATCCCCACGTCGCCCCTTGTTCGCCGTGAGCCTGGTGCTCAGCGCCATGCTGCTTGCCGGCGCGGCGCACGCCGCTGTCAGCAATGAAGAAATCCTCCAGGACCCGAAGAACCCGCAGCAGATCGTGACCAATGGCCTGGGCGTCCAGGGCCAGCGCTACAGCCCGCTGGACCTGCTCAATGTCAATAACGTCAAGGAGCTGCGCCCGGTCTGGGCGTTTTCCTTCGGCGGGGAGAAGCAGCGCGGCCAGCAGGCCCAGCCGCTGATCAAGGACGGGGTGATGTACCTGACCGGCTCCTACTCGCGGGTGTTCGCCGTGGACGCCCGCACCGGCAAGAAACTGTGGCAATACGATGCACGTCTGCCGGATGACATCCGCCCTTGCTGCGACGTGATCAACCGCGGCGTCGCACTGTACGGCAACCTGGTGTTCTTCGGCACGCTGGACGCCAAGCTGGTGGCCCTGAACAAGGACACCGGCAAGGTGGTCTGGAGCAAGAAGGTTGCCGACCACAAAGAAGGCTACTCCATCAGTGCCGCGCCGATGATCGTCAATGGCAAGCTGATCACGGGCGTTGCCGGTGGCGAGTTCGGCGTGGTGGGCAAGATCCAGGCGTACAACCCGGAGAACGGCGAGCTGCTGTGGATGCGCCCCACCGTGGAAGGGCACATGGGCTATGTGTACAAGGACGGCAAGGCGATCGAGAACGGTATTTCCGGCGGTGAGGCGGGCAAGACCTGGCCTGGCGACCTGTGGAAGACCGGCGGCGCCGCGCCGTGGCTGGGTGGTTACTACGACCCGGAAACCAACCTGATCCTGTTTGGTACCGGTAACCCGGCCCCGTGGAACTCGCACCTGCGCCCCGGTGACAACCTGTACTCCTCCTCACGCCTGGCACTGAACCCGGACGACGGCACCATCAAGTGGCACTTCCAGAGCACGCCGCATGACGGCTGGGACTTCGACGGCGTCAACGAGCTGATCTCGTTCAACTACAAGGACGGCGGCAAGGAGGTCAAGGCTGCCGCCACGGCCGACCGCAACGGTTTCTTCTACGTGCTCGATCGCACCAACGGCAAGTTCATCCGCGGCTTCCCCTTCGTTGACAAGATCACCTGGGCCACTGGCCTGGACAAGGACGGCCGGCCGATCTACAACGACGCCAGCCGCCCGGGCGCACCCGGCAGCGAGGCCAAGGGCAGCTCGGTGTTCGTCGCGCCGGCCTTCCTCGGCGCCAAGAACTGGATGCCGATGGCCTACAACAAGGACACAGGGCTGTTCTACGTGCCGTCCAACGAGTGGGGCATGGACATCTGGAACGAAGGCATCGCCTACAAGAAAGGTGCGGCGTTCCTCGGTGCCGGCTTCACCATCAAGCCGCTCAATGAAGACTACATCGGCGTGCTGCGCGCCATCGACCCGGTCAGCGGCAAAGAAGTTTGGCGCCACAAGAACTACGCGCCGCTGTGGGGCGGTGTGCTGACCACCAAGGGCAACCTGGTGTTCACGGGCACGCCAGAGGGCTTCCTGCAGGCATTCAACGCCAAGACCGGCGACAAGGTCTGGGAATTCCAGACCGGCTCGGGCGTGCTCGGCTCGCCCGTCACCTGGGAAATGGACGGTGAGCAATACGTTTCGGTGGTCTCCGGCTGGGGCGGCGCGGTGCCGCTGTGGGGCGGCGAAGTGGCCAAACGGGTCAAGGACTTCAACCAGGGCGGCATGCTCTGGACCTTCAAGTTGCCCAAGCAGTTGCAGCAAACGGCAAGCGTCAAGCCATAACGCCTGCCTACTGCCGCTTGCTGCCGCTGATCGGTGGCAAGCGGCCCTACTACCAAATGACGAGAGCCCCGCTGCCAACGATGCATTCGCCCGGCACGCGGGGCTTCTTACCATCGGTGCATCGCCTGTCGTGGGACAGGCACCGACCCGCAGAGGCTCAGCATGATCTACGCACAACCCGGAACTCCAGGCGCCGTCGTATCCTTCAAACCCCGTTATGGCAACTTCATCGGTGGCGAGTTCGTGCAGCCGTTGGCTGGCCAGTACTTCACCAACAGCTCGCCGGTCAATGGCCAGCCGATTGCCGAATTCCCGCGCTCCACGGCCCAGGACGTCGAGCGCGCCCTGGACGCCGCGCATGCCGCCGCCGAAGCCTGGGGCAAGACCTCGGTGCAAGACCGTGCGCGGGTACTGCTGAAAATTGCCGACCGCATCGAACAGAACCTGGAAGTGCTGGCGGTTACCGAAAGCTGGGACAACGGCAAGGCCATACGCGAAACCTTGAATGCCGACGTGCCGCTGGCAGCGGACCACTTCCGCTATTTTGCCGGTTGCATCCGCGCCCAGGAGGGTGGCGTAGGCGAGATCAACGAAGGCACCGTGGCTTATCACATCCACGAGCCGCTGGGTGTGGTGGGGCAGATCATCCCGTGGAACTTCCCGCTGCTGATGGCCGCCTGGAAGCTCGCCCCGGCCTTGGCCGCTGGCAACTGCGTGGTGCTCAAGCCCGCGGAGCAGACGCCGCTGTCGATTACCGTCTTTGCCGAACTGATCGCCGACCTGTTGCCGGCAGGCGTACTGAACATCGTCCAGGGCTTTGGCCGTGAGGCCGGCGAGGCGCTGGCCACCAGCAAGCGCATTGCCAAGATCGCGTTCACCGGGTCCACCCCGGTGGGCTCACACATCATGAAGTGCGCGGCCGAGAACATCATCCCGTCCACCGTCGAACTGGGTGGCAAGTCGCCGAACATTTTCTTCGAAGACATCATGCAGGCCGAGCCGGCGTTCATCGAGAAGGCTGCCGAAGGCCTGGTGCTGGCGTTCTTCAACCAGGGCGAGGTGTGCACCTGCCCGTCACGGGCGCTGATCCAGGAGTCGATCTACGAACCGTTCATGGCCGAGGTGATGAAGAAGATCGCCAAGATCACCCGCGGCAACCCACTGGATACCGAAACCATGGTGGGTGCCCAGGCGTCCGAGCAACAGTACGACAAGATCCTTTCGTACCTGGAGATTGCCCGGGAGGAGGGCGCGCAGCTGCTCACCGGCGGTGGTGCCGAGCGGCTGCAGGGTGACCTGGCCAGCGGTTACTACATTCAGCCAACCCTGCTCAAGGGCAACAACAAGATGCGCGTGTTCCAGGAAGAAATCTTCGGGCCGGTGGTGGGCGTGACCACCTTCAAGGACGAAGCCGAAGCGCTGGCGATCGCCAACGACAGTGAATTCGGCCTGGGCGCCGGCCTGTGGACCCGCGACATCAACCGCGCTTACCGCATGGGCCGCGGCATCAAGGCTGGCCGTGTGTGGACCAACTGCTACCACCTGTACCCGGCGCATGCGGCGTTCGGGGGGTACAAGAAGTCCGGTGTTGGCCGTGAGACCCACAAGATGATGCTTGACCATTATCAGCAGACCAAGAACCTGCTGGTGAGCTACGACATCAATCCGCTGGGCTTCTTCTAAACCGCGTCGCGGCCTTCGCGGGCTCGCCCACAGGTTCACCGTCGGTTCCAGAACCGGTGCAGAACCTGTGGGCGCGGGTTTGCCCGCGAAGAGGCCGGCACACGTAACGGCCTACCCGTACCAACGCACCCCGCAAGCTCGTTCCAAAGTAGCATTCGGTCCGGTCCGCCCCCGTGCATTAATGCTTCTACCGGAATCCTCCGGCACAAGAAGAGGACTTGCCCTATGTGGACTAAACCCGCCTATACCGACCTGCGCATTGGCTTCGAAGTGACGATGTATTTCGCCAACCGTTGATGACGGCCCGGCCATCGCCACGGTGGCCGGATCCTCCTGGAGTATGCGCCTGTGAACCTCATCGATCGCCAGCAAGCCCTTGCCTTGGGGCGAGGCTTGCGCCTGGACTGGGAGCCACAGAAGGCTTGCCACGTGCTGTTGTACGCCGGGGGCATCATCGAGCTCAATGCCAGTGCCGGCTGGGTCCTGGAGCTGCTGGACGGCCACAGTACCGTGGCAACGGTCATCGACCGCCTGGCACAACGCTTCCCCAATGTACCGGGGCTCGAAGAGGACGTACTGGCGTTTCTGGAGGTGGCCCGCGCCAAATCCTGGATAGAATGACCGGTAGCCCCGCTTTGGTCTGGTTGCTTTCGTGGTGGGATGCTTTACGCTGGCGGTTATCTTCCAGAACAATAAGAACAGGCTTACCGATGAGCCAGAGTTTCAGCCCCCTTCGCAAATTCGTATCGCCTGAAATCATCTTTGGTGCCGGCTGCCGGCACAATGTGGCCAATTACGCCAAAACCTTCGGTGCGCGCAAGGTACTGGTGGTCAGCGACCCTGGCGTGATCGCGGCCGGCTGGGTGGCGGATGTGGAGGCCAGCCTGCAGGCCCAGGGTATCGACTACTGCCTGTACACAGCGGTGTCACCCAACCCGCGGGTCGAAGAGGTGATGCTCGGCGCCGAAATCTATCGGCAGAACCACTGTGACGTGATCGTCGCCGTCGGTGGCGGCAGCCCGATGGATTGCGGCAAGGCCATCGGCATCGTGGTGGCCCATGGGCGCAGCATCCTCGAATTCGAAGGCGTGGACATGATCCGCGTGCCCAGCCCGCCGCTGATCCTGATCCCGACCACCGCCGGCACCTCGGCGGACGTGTCGCAGTTCGTGATCATTTCCAACCAGCAGGAACGCATGAAGTTCTCCATCGTCAGCAAGGCGGTGGTGCCGGACGTGTCGCTGATCGACCCGCAGACAACCCTGAGCATGGACCCGTTCCTGTCGGCCTGTACCGGCATCGATGCGTTGGTGCATGCCATCGAGGCCTTCGTGTCTACCGGCCACGGGCCGCTGACCGACCCCCATGCGCTGGAAGCCATGCGCCTGATCAATGGCAATCTGGTGGAGATGATCGCCAACCCTACCGATATTGCACTGCGTGAAAAGATCATGCTCGGCAGCATGCAGGCGGGGCTGGCGTTCTCCAATGCGATCCTGGGCGCAGTGCACGCCATGTCGCACAGCCTGGGCGGCTTCCTCGACTTGCCCCATGGCTTGTGCAATGCGGTGCTGGTGGAGCACGTGGTGGCGTTCAACTACAGCTCGGCGCCGGAGCGTTTCAAAGTGATCGCCGAGGTGTTCGGTATCGACTGCCGCGGTCTCAATCACCGGCAGATCTGCGGGCGGCTGGTGGAGCACCTGATTGCCCTGAAGCGTGCCATCGGCTTCCATGAAACCTTGGGCCTGCACGGGGTGCGCACGTCCGATATCCCGTTCCTGTCGCAACACGCGATGGACGACCCGTGCATCCTCACCAACCCCCGTGCGTCCAGCCAGCGTGATGTCGAGGTCGTTTATGGCGAGGCCCTCTGACGAGCAGCAGCGGGCGTTGGCCGGGCTGCTGGGGCTGGGTGACCACTCGGCGCGCAAAAGCCATTACCCGGAGCTGTCCGCCCGCCTGGACGAACTGGAAGCCGAACGCAACCGTTACAAATGGCTGTTCGAAAACGCCGTGCACGGTATTTTCCAGGCCAGCCTTCAGGACGGCATGCGTGCCGCCAACCCGGCGCTGGCGCGCATGCTCGGCTATGACGACCCGCAAGCGGTGCTATTTTCCCTAACTGACCTGGCCGCCAACCTGTTTGATGGCGGTGCCGAGGAGTTGCAGGCCATTACCGCGGTGCTCGCCCGTGAGCACAGCTTGCACGGCTACGAAACCCGTCTGCGGCGCAAGGACGGCAGCCATCTCGATGTGCTGATGAACCTGCTGCTCAAACCCGGCCATGAAGGGCTGGTGGAGGGGTTTGTCGCCGACATTACCGAACGCAAGCTGGCCCAGCAGCGCCTGCAACAACTCAATGACGAACTGGAGCAACGGGTCGCTGCGCGTACCGATGAATTGCTGGAGGCGCGTGATGCCGCCGAAGCCGCCAACCGCAGCAAGGACAAATACCTCGCCGCCGCCAGCCATGACCTGCTGCAACCGTTGAACGCCGCGCGCTTGCTGATTTCGACCTTGCGCGAGCGGCCATTACCAGAGGCCGAGCATGTGCTGGTGGAGCGTACCCACCAGGCCCTTGAGGGCGCCGAAGATTTGCTGACCGACCTGCTGGACATTTCCCGGCTCGACCAGGCAGCGGTGAAGCCGGACGTGGCCGTGTACCGCCTCGACGAGTTGTTCGCACCACTGGTCTCGGAGTTCCGCTCAGTGGCCGATGCGGAAGGCCTCAAGCTGCATGCGCGCATCCCGGACTGTGCCATCAGCACTGACCTGCGGCTGATGACACGTATCCTGCGCAACTTCCTCAGCAACGCCTGCCGCTACACCGACGAAGGCCGGATCTTGCTGGGGGCAAGGCGCCGGGGTGGCCATTTGCGGCTGGAAGTGTGGGATACCGGGCGGGGTATTGCCGAAGACCGGTTACAGGCGATCTTCCTTGAGTTCAACCAACTGGACGTCGGCCGCGCAGCGGATCGCAAGGGCGTGGGGCTGGGGTTGGCCATCGTCGAGCGGATTGCCAAGATTCTCGGCTACCGGATTGAGGTACGTTCGTGGCCGGGGCGTGGTTCGGTGTTCAGCATCGAGGTCCCGCTGGGTAAAGAGGTGCCGCTGGCCGCTCACCAGGCTGTGCCGCTGCCAAGCGTCGGCAACCCGCTACCGGGCCGCCGCCTGTTGGTACTGGACAACGAAGTGAGCATCCTCGAGAGCATGGGCGCGCTGCTTGGGCAGTGGGGCTGCGAAGTGGTGACCGCGACCGACCAGGCAGGTGCCTTGCTGGCCTTGCAGGGGCAGGCCCCGGAACTGATCCTGGCCGACTACCACCTGGACCATGGCGTGGTGGGTTGCGAGGTGGTCAGGTATTTGCGTGAGCATTTTGCGGTTGCCATACCGGCGGTGATCATCACCGCCGACCGCAGCGATCAATGCCGGCGGGGCTTGCAGAAATTGGGGGCGCCGCTACTGAACAAACCTGTGAAACCCGGGAAACTGCGGGCGGTGTTGAGCCAGTTGCTCTTGGTGCATTGATTGGGTAGCGGTTCACCGCTGAGCAGACAATGCCAGCTAGTCGATGAGCATCGACTGTGCGATGGTCCTGTTTTAACCACCCTCTTTAGCTGCCGAATGGCCTCGGGGGTGGCAGCCAACAAACTGCGAACATTGAAATAGAGCACTTAAATGGCCTGTCGCGAAGTTTGGATCCACGGGCCTTTAAAACTTACCATTCGGTCAGAATGCAAGCAGTTAGTAAACTAACTAATACGGCTTTAAATACCGCTGGTCGGTGCTTTTGCTCAAGAAATGAACGATTTGCCAGCGAGTCGTTCCTATTTGCCAGCAAGTGTGTTCTTCCAGCACCGCACTTCGCACCTCTCCCCAGAACGTATGGACGTTCAACTTGATCTGCATGGCAGGGATGCTCACGGGGCTTCTTACCTCTGACAATGGAGTAACGCCATGCCCAACCGGGGCTCAACGGTTGAGCCACTGTGCGCAATCGAGTAACCATTCGCTGTTTCAATTAACGATATGAATTTGGTCTTCCCAGTGCGATCAGGCCGTACGCATGCTTGTTGCAAGGCCATCTAGCGCTGATGCATTACGTGGAGAATTCGACGTGGAGTTTAATACAATTATTAGCCTGTTCGGGCAGAAAGAATCCATGGAGTTGGTGCGGTTGTCGGTCATTTATGTTCATTTACTGGCCTGTTGTATCGCCATCGGCCTGGTATTTACCAGTGACGCCGAGATGGTCAGGGACTTGCTGAAGGGGCATCAAAAGGCCTGCCATGACGGTAAGCACATGGCGCGATTGCAGGCGTCTGTTGCCAATGCCTTGATATTCTTGTGGCTTACCGGTGCCGCGGTCATTGGTATCGATTACCTTGAAAAGGGCATGAGTTATTTTGCCAATCCCAAACTTCACGCCAAGGTCATTATTGTCTTGCTCCTGACCTTCAATGGCATGTTGTTGCATCGTTATGTATTACCTGCCTTGCTCAAGGCCGGTTCTTTGCTTGACCTGAATATAGGCGTGCGGATGTTTGCCCTGTTTTCTGGTGCACTGTCAGGTGTTTCCTGGTTATATGCAGCGATGCTGGGCGTCGGTCGGCCACTGGCCTGGAAGTATTCGCTGACCGAGTTGCTGTTGGCCTATCCGGTGATGATCCTGCTTGGCTTTGCCCTGATGGCCGCACTGACCCAGTGGGCGCGAAAACGCACCATGGCCAAAGCGACGCCAGCACCTGTCTGGCCGCTGGCGGGCATTCCTTGCTGATGGCCTGAGGCACTGCGACGGCGCCACGAACCGCAAACCTGGTTTGCGGCGCCGTTGCAGTGCCTGATGTGATTCAGCACGGCAAGCGTGCAACGCTTCCATGATCCGTTGCATGACTGCGAACCGGCGATCGCGGTTACAGGTTTGCCTGCACGCTGCGCCCTTTGGCCAGATAGGCGTTGAACTCATCTTCCGGCACCATGCTGCCCCCCGTTCCCCAGACGAGGTGTGTAGCCTGCTGCAGCTGGGTTGGGGTGAAGCCCTGGCGAGCCAGGTACTCGCCGGCTTGCAGCACCCGTAGCATACCGGGTACGCCGGCCAGGGCAGAGGGTTCCAGTTTGACCTTGTCCTGCTCATGGGCGATGACCATCAAGCGGTACAGCTCTTCGTCGGTCACGGTGTAGTAACCATCGATCAGCCGCTGCATGGCTTTGCCGACAAACCCTGATGGGCGGCCGACCGCCAGGCCGTCTGCTGCGGTGATGTTGTCGATGCCGAAGTCCTGCACGCAGGTTTCATCATGCAGGCCGGTATAGACACCCAGCAGCATGCAGGGGGAGTGGGTGGGTTCGGCAAAGATGCAGTGCACCGCATCGCCGAACACCAGCTTCAGCCCGAATGCGACACCGCCCGGGCCGCCCCCTACGCCGCACGGCAGGTAGACGAACAACGGGTGATCTGCGTTCACCTGGATGCCAGCCTGGTCGAATTGCCGCGCCAACCGTTCGGCGGCGACGGCATAGCCGAGAAACAGCTGTGGGGAGTTTTCGTCGTCGACAAAATAACAATTGGGGTCTGAAGCCGCCTGCTGGCGACCCTGCTCGACCGCTACGCTGTAGTCGCACGCGTGTTCTACCACGGTCACGCCGTTGGCCCGCAGCTTGTCCTTCTTCCATTGCCGGGCGTCTGACGACATGTGCACGCTCACCTTAAAACCCAGCTTGGCGCTCATGATGCCAATCGACAGCCCCAGGTTGCCGGTTGAACCCACGGCGATCGTGTACTGGCTGAAGAATGCGCGGGCCTGGTCGCTCGCCAGTTTGGTGTAGTCATCCGTTGGCGTGATCAATCCGGCCGCCAGGGCCAGGTCTTCGGCATGCTTGAGCACTTCATGGATACCGCCCCGGGCCTTGATCGAACCGGAGATGGGTAGGTCACTGTCCGCCTTGAGCCACAGGCTGCCTGCGTTCTGCAGTGATCCTTCTTCGACAAGCACCCGGCGCAGCTGTGGCAGCGGGATGACAGGCGACTCGATGACCCCGCCGGCAGCGGCTGTTTCGGGGAACACAGTGGCCAGGTAAGGCGCGAACCGCTGCAGCCGCGCGCTGGCCGCTTGCACGTCGGCCGCCGTCAGGCCCACGTCGTGCAGGGCTTCTGCAGCCTTGGCGATACCAGGGTTGAACCAGCTGGTCTGCTTCAGGGCAACCAGCTCGGCGATGATCGGGTGGCTTTGTTGCCAGGCTTCCAGGGTTTTTCCGTGAATCATGATTTCACCTGCAGTGCAGTCTGTAGGCCGCCAGCAGCAGTCTCGTGACAGGAGGGAAGGCGCAGGATAACCCACGGAGTTTCGAACATTACACATTGGTTTTACTGAGGTGTTGCCTGTACCGGCCTGTTCGCGGGCTCGCCCGCTCCCACAGGCCATCACAGCCTTCAAGGCTTGCACAGTACCTGTGGGCGCGGGCCAGACCGCGAAAGTGCCTGTCCAGGCACCAAAGGATCTGGACAGTTCGCTGACTCAGCCATAAGGCGGCGCTGGCAGTTCGGCCAGCAGGGTTTTCAAGCCGTCGCTCCACTGCCTGCGAATCTGCTGGTAATAGGCATCGTCGCTGGTAATGCGCTTGCGCGTCATGCTTTCCAGGCTGTTATTGCGGTACACCAGCAAGTCCAGCGGCATGCCCACCGACAGGTTGCTGCGGATGGTGGAGTCGAACGAGATCAGGCCGCAGCGCAGCGCTTCATCGAGCGGCGTGCGGTAATCCAGGTTGCGGTCGAGTATTGGCCTGCCGTACTTGCTTTCACCCAGCTGCAGAAACGGGGTGTCCGGTGTGGCCTGGAAGAAATTGCCTTGTGCATACACGTTGTAGATGGCCATGGGGCCGCCGGCTATCTGGCCGCCGACGATGAATGAACTGCTAAGGTCGATATCGGCCGTGAGCTTGCTGCGGTCTCTTTTGACCACCTCGCGCAGGGTGTCGGCGACCAGCACCGTTGCATCGTAGAGCGTGGCAACGTTCAGCAGGTGGGGGCCGTTGCCCTGGGTGCGTTGCTGCAGCAGGTTTACCACCGACTGCGAGGTCGCCAGATTGCCGGCGGTCTGCAGCACGATCAGCCGCTCGCCCGGGACGCTGAAGACGAACAACTTGGTGAACGTGGAGATCTGGTCGATGCCGGCGTTGGTGCGTGAGTCGCTGATGAAGACAAGCCCGTCCTCCAGGTGCATGGCGACACAGTAAGTCATGCGGTTTCCCTTGTGTTGCGTGTGGAAGGGTCTTGCCGCACTCGCGCGGCAAGACCGGTCTGAAGCCAGCCTGTCACTGGCGATGCACGTGGACGCTGGCCTGCATCGATTCGGCGCCGCCGCCGCGGCGTACGCCCCTGACCGGACAGGCATCGAGGTAGTCCAGGCCCACCGCCAGTTTCAGGTGACGCTCTGGCCGGGTCAGGCGATTGGTAATGTCGAAGCTGTACCAGGCATCGTCGACCCAGGCTTCGGCCCAGGCGTGGCTGGCCAGGTGTTGTTCGTCCTCGGTGCACAGGTAGCCGGACACATAGCGTGCCGGCACCCCCAGGCTGCGTGCGCAGGCCAGGAAGGCGTGGGTGTGGTCCTGACACACGCCTGCGCCACCGTTGAAGGCTTCGATGGCCGTGGTGCCCACCGACGTGGCCCCAGGGCTGTAGGGCATGTGCTCGGCCAGGCCTTGCATCAGCCCGATCAGTGCTGCCCGGTCGCGGTGACTGCCACATTGCCGGGCGGCGAAAGCAGTCAGGGTGTTGTCGGCCAGCGTCAGGTGGCTGCCGCGCAGGAACGGCAGGGGCGACTGGCTCTCGGTTTCGTGCTCGCAATCCGGGTCGATCTCGACCTGGCCGTGTGCGGTAAGCGCCAGGTGGCCATGGGGTTTGTCCAGTGTCAGCACATGCAGGATGTTGCCGTAAGGGTCGATCTGGCCCTTGACCTTGCAGGGCAGGTCCAGTTGCCATTGATTGATACGCTGGCGTTCGCTGCTGCGCGGCGTCAGGCGCAGGAACTGGATACTGTTGCACACGTCGCTGGCGTAGCTATAGGTCGTGTCGTGGCGAATGGACAGTTTCATACAACCTCCAGGTAGGAGTGATGGACGGCCTGGCCCAGTTGGTTGATGCGGCCGATGAAGTCGCTCAGCCACGGGTGCAACCCTGCATCAAGGATTTCGTCGATTGCGGTGTAGCGCAGGCGCGCGTTCAGTTCGGCGGCCATACGCTGGGCGGCCCGCCCGGTACTGCCCGGCAGGCCCGCCAGGATCAGGTCAAGTTCCTCGATGCAGGCATGCAGCGAGCGCGGCACGTCCACCCGCAACAGCAGCAGCTCGGACACCGGCCGGGCACTGGGCGCGGCGCGATAGAGCTCGTTGAAGGCCTCGTACGAGGTCAGCGCGCGCAGCAGGGCGCTCCATTGATAATAACCGCGGGCGGAGTCGTCGCTGACCTCTTCGGAGGCCTCGCCGAACATTTCATAGCGCGAATCGAGCAGGCGCAGGGTGTTGTCCGCCCGCTCCAGGAAGGTCCCCAGGCGAATGAAGCTGTAGGCATCGTTGCGCATGATGGTGCCGGAGGTCGCACCGCGGAACAGGTGCGATCGTTCCTTGACCCAGTCGCAGAACTGGCTGATGCCGTAGCGACCCAGGCCATTGCTGGCAATGTTGCGCATTTCGATCCAGGTGGCGTTGATGTTCTCCCACATGTCAGCGGTGATACGGCCGCGCACAGCATGGGCATTGGTCCTGGCGGCCTGCAGGCAGCAGTAGATGCTGCTGGGGTTGGTGGCGTCGAGGGCGAAGAAGTGCAGCATGCGCTCGGTGTCGAGTTCCTTGTGCCGACGCAGGTAGTCGTCCAGCATGCCCGAGGCCATCAGCGACATTGCCAGTTCGGCATGGCCGTCGCTGCGCCCGGCCTGGGGCATCAGCGATAGCGAGTAGCTGACCTCAAGCATGCGTGCGAGGTTTTCTGCACGCTCCAGGTAGCGGGACATCCAGTACAGGTCGGAAGCAGTTCGCGAAAGCATGGCTCAGTCCTCCACCACCCAGGTGTCCTTGGTACCGCCGCCTTGCGACGAGTTGACCACCAGCGAGCCTTCCTTGAGCGCCACGCGCGTCAGGCCACCGGGCACCAGGCGGGTTTCACTGCCCGACAACACGAACGGGCGCAGGTCGATGTGACGCGGTGCGATGCCGCTGTCGACGAAGGTCGGGCAGGTTGACAGGCACAGCGTCGGTTGAGCGATATAGGCGTGCGGGCGGGCTTTGATGCGCGCGCGGAAGTCCTCGATCTGGGCTTTGGTCGAGGCGGGCCCGACCAACATGCCATAGCCGCCGGAGCCCTGGGTTTCCTTGACCACCAGTTCGGGCAGGTGGGCCAGTACATGGGACAGGTCCGCCGGCTTACGGCACTGCCAGGTCGGCACGTTGTTCAGGATCGGTTCTTCGCTCAGGTAAAAGCGGATCATGTCGTCGACGAAGGGGTAGATGGATTTGTCATCGGCCACGCCAGTGCCGACGGCGTTGGCCAGTACCACATTGCCGGCGCGGTAAACCGAGATCAGCCCCGGCACGCCCAGCATGGAGTCAGGGTTGAAGGACAGCGGGTCGAGGTAGTCGTCGTCCAGGCGACGATAGATCACGTCCACCTGTTGGGGGCCGGCCGTGGTGCGCATGTAGACATGCTCATCACGCACGAACAGGTCGGCGCCTTCGACCAGCTCGATGCCCATTTCCCGGGCCAGGAAGGCATGCTCGAAATAGGCGCTGTTGAAACGGCCGGGCGTGAGCAGCACCGCGGTGGGGTTGTCCAGTGGGCTGGCGCTCTTGAGCGTGTCCAGCAGCAGGTTGGGGTAGTGATCGATGGGCGCGATGCGCTGGGCGGCAAACAGTTCGGGGAACAGGCGCATCATCATCTTGCGGTCTTCGAGCATGTAGCTGACGCCGCTGGGGGTACGCAGGTTGTCTTCCAGCACGAAGTAGCTGCCATCGCCGTCACGTACCAGGTCGACACCGGCAATATGCGCATACAGCCCACGGTGAAGGTCCAGGCCCTGCATGGCGATCTGGTAGCCCTCGTTGGCCAGCACTTGCTCTGGCGGGATGATGCCGGCCTTGAGAATGCGCTGGTCGTGGTAGATGTCCTCCAGGAACAGGTTCAGCGCCTGTACCCGTTGAATGCAGCCACGCTCGACCGTGCGCCATTCGCTGGCGCGGATGCTGCGCGGGATGATATCGAAGGGGATCAGGCGCTCGGTATCCTGCTTGTCGCCATACAAAGTGAAGGTGATGCCTGCGCGGTGAAACAGCAGGTCGGCCTCGCGCCGGCGCTGTTCCAGCAACTCCAGCGGGGTGTTGGCCAGCCAGCGGGCGAACTCCTGGTAATGCGGGCGGCAAGTGCCGTTCGCTTCGTACATTTCATTGAAAAAAGCCCGGGACATACCCACTCCTTGCCGCCGTTGCCGGCAGCTTCATTGCGGTTCATCTGCGTCTTTCAGGGTGCTGCCTTGCTGGGGTAAGTGGGAGCTGTGTCTCGCGTTAACCTCGGTTTCGGTAGATTGCCTGTGCGTTGAGTACAACCAGTCTGTGCAATAAAAATGCCGAATACGCCTGGCGGTTCTGGCGATGCAGGAAATGTGAGGGGCACACCCGATGTGTGCTGCCTGGCCGCAAGGGCCGGCGCATCAAAAAAGGGCGCTTTTGATCCGGGCGCGGGTTTTGAACCGAAATGGGGCGCAGGCCGGTGCCTGGCGGGAGAAAAAGGGAGTATTCCGGGTGCATGACGTGGGGCGGAGGGGGCATGCATCGAGCGCCGCGTGGGCGGCACTCGATTGCGCGAACGCTGAACATCGTGAGACGGGCGCCTTCAGGGCGTCAGAGGCAGGCGTAGACCACCAGCTCCACCAGCATTTCTTCCCGGGCGAGGCCAGCCACCACTACGGCCGCGCGGTTGGGGTAGGGTGCCTGGAAATACTCGGCGTACACGGCATTCACAGTCGCCAGATAACGGCGGTCGGTCACGTAGATCAGTACCTGGGTCACGGCATCCAGCGAGCTGCCAGCGGCTTCCAGGGTGTGGCGCAGGTTGTCCAGTGTCTGGCGGGCCTGGGCCTCGATGCCGCCGGCAACCACCTGGCCCTGCGTATCGATTGGGATCTGGGCCGTGTACAACGTACCGTTGCCGACGACCGCCCATTCCAGTGGCGCCCTGGAGGCGAACAGCTCGGTCTTTATCGCATGCTTCATGGGTTGTTTCCTCAGTGGCAAGGGTGTTCAGTCGGCGTCGCTGCCGCCGCCTGCACCGTGGCGGCGTGAGGCTTCGGTGCTCTCGACAAGGATGTGTTCGGCCAGCTGCCTGAGCCTTTGCCAGGTATGTTCGTTGACGGTAAAACCTTGCTGCAGTGTGCGCTGCGGGTCGCTTACTGCCTGGGCGGTCTGGCCTGCTCGGGTGAACAGCACCGTTACGTCTTGCGCGGCCGCTTCAATGGCCTGGGGCCGGGTTTCACTGCTCAGTTCCGGGCGCGGCATGCCGGCGGTAAAATCGGCCAGGTGGCATTGGCGGGCGTCCTCCCAGCGTGCTTGCACGTGCAGCCCCTGCACCGCTGCCCGGCTCAGGTAGCCCAGCAACAGCAAACGGTTGTGGCAGTGGCGTATGCGCAGTTCAGCCTGACCACAGCGCATGGCCTTGGCTGCCGCCAGTTCCACCACCGTGGCGGCGCAGCGCAACACGCTCTGGCCCTTGGCGTCGATCACCAGCAGGGCGTTATCCTCATGGCACAAGGCGTATGGCCGTGCAGCTTCGGCTTGCAGATAACGCAACGCCTTTTCCAGTGCACCGACGCCATCGAGCCCCTGCAGTTGCAACCAGCCCACGAGTTCGGCGGCATCCTCGCAGTCGCCCGGGGCGAAGCCCATGCCTTCGAATGCCTTGCGGCACATCACCTGTATTTCGTTAAGCGATACGCGCATGGTCAAAGCTCCCTTTGCGGCATGACTGCGAAATTCCAGTCGTCTGCGAACGGCTGACCGATGTCGCTGACCAGCGGCGCGCCCTGGAACAGCGTGATACGCACCCAGCGGCTTGACTTGGGGTCGAATTTCCCCGCGCCGAAAAATGCCAGTTTGCAGCGCAGCAGGTGGATCGGCAGCATGTCCCGGGCCAGCAGATTGGCACGGATTTCACCGTAGTTCGTTTTTGCCATGCCTTGCAGGCGGCGTACCGCGCCCTTGAACATCGGCTGGGCGATCAGGAAGTGAGCGGTCAGCGCCTGAGGCTGCAGTTGCAGGTGCTCCAGTAGCGCGCTATGGCACTGCTGGATATTGCGGGCAATACCCAGCTGCATTTCTTTTTCGGCCCCTGGCTCCTCTGCGCGAATGCCCAGGCGCGGCTCTTCTTTTTCAGCTGAGCGGTACCAGAAGAAGTGCTCCGCATCGGCAGCACTGAAGTCGTAGCGCAACGCCCAGCCATACTGCTGCTCGATGAGCTGGCGCAGTTGCCCAAGGGGCATCTGGGCGTCCAGCTGCCAGCTTTCGTTGACCCCCATGTGCTCGGCCAGGGGCGTGACCTGCTCGGGGTACAGCTCCAGCAGCAGGCTGACCAGAAGCTCCTGGCAGCCCACCCCCGTGTGTATTTGCGCCCAGGCCAGCAGGCGCGGCCAAAGGCCCGCGCCGTCGGCTTGCGTGCCAAGCCAGGTGGCCAGTAAAGCAAGCTCGGCCAAGGTTTGCAGGTTCTGCTCATGCTGGCGCTGGTCTTCGGTCCGGGACTGGCTCAGGTGCAACTGGGCGCGCGCCAGCAATTGCCGCAGGCGTGCCAATTGGTCGGGCTCCGCCGACTGCGCCAGCACAAGGGCCAGGGCCGTTTCCCGCGTACTGATCCAGTGCTCCACCAGTTGAGGGTGGTTGATCAGAAAAGGGGCCATTCCCAGCCCGGTCGCGTTGCCGACCCCCAGGTAGCGTTGTAGCGCCGGGGCCAGTTGCACTGCCCACTGCGGGGCGAGTGCCCGGGCCATGTGGTTGATCTGCTCGATGCTGAAGTGTCGCAGCAGGTAGACGGTGAACATCTGCGCGCTGAACGGCTGGTTGAAGTCCAGGTTATCTTGCAGGCAACCAAAATCGGCGATGCCGAACTTGCCGTTACCGTAAACCGCTGTGGTGCGATACAGGTAGCCGACTTCAGCCAGTTGCTGTGGATCGGGCTGGCGTCCTTCTGCCAGCGCCGCCAGAAACCGGTCGAAATTGCGCAAGCTACGGTTGGCCCGCGACAACACCAGCACGCGTGCATCGAAGCGACCGGCTTCCTGCAGCGGCACGTTGCGTTGCAGGTCGGCCAGTTGTGCCGAGTCGACATCGCCGGCCACCAGCACGAAGCTGACGTCCCACTGGTCGGCGATGACCCGATCGCTGCGCTTTTCCGGCGGCAGGTAGGCCGAGAAGATCACGCAGTGGTAATGGCCGTTTGGCGTTTCGATGCGGTAGATCGCAGTGCCGAAGCCTTGGCCATCGAGGTCGAAACAGCTGCGCCGGATTTGCCAGCGCTGCTGCATCATCCGCCGCATGCTGCTGCGCACGAAGCTTAGCGGGCTCTGGAAGTGGCTACCCAGCCGGGCCAGGTCCATGACTTGGCTGGCAGGGCGCAACGCGGGTATTGCAGGCACGCTGTTGGGCATTGTTGTTGTACCTGGATGGATCATGTTCAGACGCCTTGTTCACGGGCCATGTGTCGAGCGATGCGCACGGCATCCCACAGCGCTGGAAGGATCACCAGCGACACCGGCACCGCGGTGATGACAATGAAGGATTGCAGGGCCGTCACCCCGCCTGCGCCAATGGTGATCAGTACCACCGCCGCCAAGCCCATGCCGATTGCCCAGAAACCGCGCAACCACTTCTTCGGTTTATCGTTGCTGGACATCGCCAGCGCCACGGTGAAGGCCATGGCGTCGCCATTGGTGGCCACCGAGATGAAACTCAAGAACAGGAACAGCGCGCTGACAAGGCCACCCAGTGGCAGGTGCTGCGTCACTCCCAGCAACAGGTCTTCAGGCTTGGCGCCATGGGCGGTGACGATGCCTGGCGTTTGCAGCTCCAGGCCGATCCCGGTACCGCCCACCACAGTGAACCAGAACATGGTCACCAGCGGTGCGATGATCGACAGCGTCATGATGATCTCGCGGATGGTGCGGCCCCGCGAGATCCGCGCGACATACAGGGCCACCATGGGCGCGTAGCCGATGAACCAGCCCCAGTAGAACACCGTCCACCAGTCCAGCCATTTGGGGTCGGCGCGGAACATCGTCAGGGGGATGAAGTGCTCCACGTGCAGGGCAAAGGCCGCCGGGAAACCGCCGAGGATGAACAGCGTCGGTCCGAATACCACCATGAACAGTGCCAGGCCGATCATCAACCAGACGTTGATCTCGCTGACAAAACGGATGCCTTTGAGGCCCACCAGGCACGAGACAGTGTACATCGCGGTAACCAGGACAATGGTCAGCGACTGGGTGACGATAGTGTTGGGCAACCCCCACACGGCGTGCATGGCGCTGCTGATCTGCAGGCCAAGGAAACCGATCGGACCGATGGTGCCGGCCACTACCGCGATGATCGAGGCAGCGTCGGCCAAGGTGCCGATCGGGCCCTTGAGCGCTCGCTTGCCGAACAGGGGGTAAAGCAGGGTGCGCGGCGCCAGCGGAAGGCCTTTATCGTAATGCAGGTGCATCAGCACGATCGCCAGCAGGCTACCCAGCACGGCCCAGGCCAGGAAGCCCCAGTGCACGAACGATTGCGCCAGTGCCGCGGTAGCCGCCGCTTCGCTGTGCGGTTGCAGGCCGGCGAAGAAGGGCGGTGGGCTGGCAAAGTGCATCAAGGGTTCGGCAGCGGCCCAGAAGGCGCCACCACCTGCCAGCAGGGCGCACATGATCACGGCGATCCAGTTGAAGGTGCTGACGTCCGGGCGCTGGGTGACCCCGCCCAGGCGTACACGCCCGCATCTGGAAAAACCAATGAACAGGCTGACGGCGAAGGTTGCCAGCATCAGCACTTGCCAATAGAGGCCAAAGGCCTTTGTCGACCAGGCGAACAGGGTATTGACCAGCGCCGACACGGTGTCGATGTCGATCAGCGCCGCCAGCAGGAAGGCGCCTAGGAATCCGCCGCTGATCAGGAACAACGGCCAGTCGATATCGCGTGCCATAGGCAGGCCCATGGCCTGGCCGTTGGCCTGCAAGGTAGTTGGGTTTTTCATGAAACCTCCGGAACCTGCGATTCTTTTTATTGTTGATGCTGTCCGTGCAAGGGGTTCAGGCCTGTGCCGTGGTGGCGGTCTCCAGCAAGCGCAACCAGTTCAGCCCCATGATGTTGCCCACGTCGTGCTCGGCAAAGCCGCGGGCGCGCAGGCCCTGGGCAATGTTGCGGAAGTCGCGGCTGTCGCGGAACCACTGCAAGGGCGCCGGCCAGTTGGCGTTGTCCCTGGAGCCTTCGCCGTAGTCCTTGTCCTTGCTCCAGCGGCCGTTGCGCATCCATTCCAGCACAGACAAGGGTTGCGCCTGGCACAGGTCGGTGCCGATGCCGATGTGCTCCACACCCATCAGGTCGGCGGTGCGCGCGACCATGTCGCAGAAACTTTCCAGGCTACAGTCCGAGGCACCCTTGAGGTGGAACGGGTAGGTGCTGAAGCCCAGCAGCCCGCCGGACTCTGCGATCCCGCGTAGCACCGCATCGGATTTGTTGCGCTTGGCGGCGTGGAAGCTGGCAGGGTTGGCGTGGGAGATGATCACCGGTCGGCTGGACAGTTCGATGGCCTCAAGCGTGCTTCGCTCGGCGCTGTGAGACATGTCGATGAGCATGCCGACGCGGTTCATTTCGGCGATCACCTGGCGGCCGAAGCGGCTGATGCCGTTGTCCTCGCGCTCATAGCAACCGCTGGCCAGCAGGCTTTGGTTGTTGTAGGTCAGCTGCATGACGAACACCCCGAGCTGGCGGAAAACCTCCACCAGGGCAATGTCGTCCTCGATCGGCGAGCAGTTCTGGAAGCCGAAGAAGATACCCACCCGGCCCTCCTCGTGGGCCAGGCGGATGTCGCTGGCCGTGCGCACCGGGCGGATCAGCTCGGGCCATGTCTCGAAGCGGCGGTTCCACTCGCCCAGGCGTGACAGGGTTTCGCGGGCGTTTTCGTGGTAGGCGATGGTGGCGTGCACCGCGCTCAGGCCACCGGCCTGCATCTGCTGGAATATTTCCTGGCTCCAGTTGGAGTACTGCAGGCCGTCGATCATCAAAAGGTCGTGCATGGCATGTATTCCTTCAGGGCCGCAGGTAGGTGGTCTTGACCACGGTGTAGAAGTCGCGAGCGTATTGCCCCTGTTCCCGGGGGCCGAAACTCGAGGCTTTGCGGCCCCCGAATGGCACGTGGTAGTCGGTCCCGGCGGTGGGCAGATTGACCATCACGCAGCCGGTCTGGGCGCGGCGCTTGAAGTGGCTGGCGTGGCGCAGCGACTGGGTGATGATCCCGGCGGTGAGGCCGTACTCGGTATCATTGAGCGTGGCCAGCGCCTCTTCAAAATCGCGCACGCGGATCACGCAGGCGATGGGGCCGAACACTTCCTCGCGGTTGATGCGCATGTCGTTGCGGCTGTTGATGAACAAGGCAGGGCGCATGTAGTAGCCATCGCAGGCCAGTTGCAGGCGCTCGCCACCTTCGATCAGGGTGGCGCCTTCGGCCTGGGCCAGTTGCAGGTAGGCCAGGTTCTGTTCCAGCTGGCGCGCGTCAGCGACCGGGCCGATCTGTACGCCAGCCTCCAGTGCATGGCCAACCTTCAGCTGGCGCATGCGCAGGCGCAGCGCCTCGACGAAGCGGTCGTGGATACCGTCGCAGACGATCAGCCGTGACGACGCGGTGCATTTCTGCCCGGTGCCGAAGAAGGCCCCGTTGAGCGCGCATTCCACGGCCAGTTCGAGGTCGGCGTCGTCCATGACCACCAGGGCATTCTTGCTACCCATTTCCAGCTGGCAGCGCACCAGGTTACCGGCGGTGGCCACCGCTACGCGTCGGCCCGTCTGCAGAGAACCGGTGAACGTCAGGGCATCGATCTCGGCGGACTGGATCAGGGCCTCGCCGACGTCGGCACCGCTGCCCATCACCAGGTTGAAGGTACCGCTGGGCAGGCCCTGACGGCTGATGATCTCGGTGAGCGCCCAGGCACTGGCCGGCACCAGGTTGGCCGGCTTGAACACCACGGCGTTGCCGAAGGCCAAGGCCGGGGCGATTTTCCAGGCGGCGGTGGCCATGGGGAAGTTCCATGGGGTAATGATGCCCACCACACCCACCGGTTCGCGATGCACTTCGATGTCGACCCCAGGGCGCACCGAGGCGGCAGTCTCGCCCATCTGGCGCAGCACTTCGGCGGCGTAGTAATGGAAGAACTGGCCACTGCGGTTGACCTCGCCGATGCCTTCGGCCAAGGGTTTGCCTTCTTCTCGCGACAGCAGTTCGCCGAGCTCTTCCTTGCGGGCGATCAACTCGTCGCCGATGGCCATCAGCACTTGCTGGCGGCTTTCCAGACCACTGGCGGCCCACAGGGGTTGAGCGGCGCGGGCGGCCTGGATGGCCTGGCGGGCCTGTTCGGCGCTGGCCTGATGGTACTGGCCGATCAGGTCGCCAGTGTCCGAGGGGCTGTAGTTGCCCAAAGTGGCGTGGCCTTCACACCACTGGCCATCGATGTAGTTGTTGTAGGTCTTGTGTGACATGGATGAACGCCTCCCTCCGTTTGCATGGCATTCATCATGCGAGCAATATGCAGCAAATAAAAATTAATAAAAAAAATGCTTTGATAAGGAATGCTAACCATGTTGCCCGAGCTGAAAATCGCGCAGTTGCGTTACTTCGTACTGGTCGCCGAACACAAGAGTTTCCACGCGGCCGCCCGCCAGGCCTTTCGCACCCAGCCTGCGATATCCCTGGCCCTGCGTGAACTGGAGCAGAAGCTGGGGCAGGCACTGGTCGAAAAGGGCGGTGGCCGGGTAGAGCTGACGCCATATGGCGAGCATTGCCTCCCGTTGTTTCGTGGCTTGATCGAGCACCATGACCGTATTGCGCGTGAAGCCATGCTGTTTGCCCGGCATGAAATCGGCCAGGTCAGCATCGCCACCGTGCCTTCTGTGGCCAGCCGAATGCTGCCAGGGCCGCTGGCCCGCTTTGTGGCCGCGCACCCCAATGTGCAGGTCAGCATTCAGGACGGCACGGCCGAACGTGTGCAGCAGTTGCTCGCTCAAGGGCAGGTTGATTTCGGCATCAGCAGCCTGTGGGTGGACGATGACCAGCTCGAATTCGCCCCCATCGTGAATGATCAGGTTGGCGTGGTGTGCCGCAGCGACCACCCGCTGGCGCAGGCGGGTGGGCAGCTGCATTGGGCGCAGTTGCTGGGCGTGCCGATGATCCGCAACGGTACCTCGCAATTACTGGCGGGTACCGAGGCCGAGGGTTTGCTGGCCGATAGCCGGCTGTTCATTTCCAACATGATTTCGTTGATCGCCATGCTGGAGGAGGGGGTAGGGATCAGTACCTTGCCGTACCTCGCTTTTCCGCAGGAGAACGAAAAACTGGCGTTCGTGCCCCTTGTGGAGCCCAAGGTAGAACGGCACATCGGCATGCTCACCCGCAAAGGGCGCAGCTTGTCACCTGTGGCGGGGGCACTGATGGCGTTTCTGCAAGTGCAGTTGGCGAAGGCTGGCTGATTCGTTGGCCGTAGGGGCATGGCGCGCCATGGCCGGCACTGAGGTTCGCAAACGCACGCCCGGCTTTCAGATAACCGGGCCTGAAGGCACGCTGACACCTGCCAGCGTGGTGAACGAAATATCCTTGGCCGTCAGCAGAAAATCACGCACGTACGGCACCTCCAGCATGTCACTGCGCAGTGCCGCATAGAGGTTTGCCTGCAGGCCGTGTTCGCCAAGGCGCTTGGCGGTTACATAGCCGCGCGAACTGTATTCGTGCACGGCCCAGTTGGGCAGGCAGCAGACGCCGCGCCCGGACGCAACCAGTTGCATCATCATCACGGTAAGTTCTGAGGTGCGGACCTGTGCGGGCTCGACGTCGGCGGGGTCGAGGAAGCGGGTGAAGATGTCCAGGCGGGTGCGTTCGATCGGGTAGGTGATCAGTGTCTGGCTGGCGATATCGGCGGGCTCCAGGTACGGCTTGTGGCGCATGGCGTGGTGGTTGTCGATGGCCAGCAGTGCCTCGTAGCTGAACAACGGCACGTAGCTGATACCCGGCAGTGTCACCGGGTCGGAGGTCACCACCAGGTCCAGGTCGCCGCGCTCCAGGGCTGGCAGTGGCGCGAAGGAAAAACCCGAGGCGAGGTCCAGTTCCACCTCAGGCCAGGCGCCGCGGAACTCATCCACTGAAGGCATCAGCCACTGGTAGCAGCTGTGGCACTCGATGGCGATGTGCAACCGTCCGGCGCAGCCCCCGGCCAGCTTGCCCAGGTCCCGTTCGGTATTGCGGATCTGAGGCAGCACCTGATCGGCCAGCTGCAGCAGCTTCAGCCCGGCGCTGGTGAAGCGCACCGGCCTGGATTTGCGCACGAACAGTGGCATGCCGATGCGCTCTTCCATATCGCGGAACTGGTGCGACAGGGCTGATTGTGTCAGGTGCAGGCGCTCGGCGGCCTCTTGCAGGCTGTCGGTTTCACGCAGCGCGTGGAGGGTTCGCAGGTGGCGTAAATCGATCATGAGTAAAATGGCGGATCAACGCAGTAATGGCGGGTTTTCTTCACTGCTGCGTGATCCTGACAATTCCTTTGCTGGGTTTTCCGTGAGTGGGGTGAGGCTCAAGCCGCGTGAGGCGCGGCGAGGTTGCAGTACTGCCCCTTGAAATACAGCAGCGGCTGCGTGGCAGCAGTGGCCTGCAGGTTCAACGCTTTGACTTCGCCAATCACGATCAGGTGGTCCCCGGCGGCATGTTCGGCGTGAATTTCGCAATCAAGCCAATGCAGGCTGCCGGCAATGATCGGGTTGCCCAACGGCGATGCTTGCCATTCGACGCCCTGCCACTTGTTGGCGCCGCGCCGGGCAAACTGGTTGGAAATGCCGACCTGTTCACCTGACAGGATGTTGACCGTGAAGCGCCCAGCCTGGCGAATTTTCGGGTAGCTGGCCGAACGGGACATCACACTGAATGACACCAGCGGCGGGCTCATCGATACGCTGTAGAACGACTGGCAGGTGAAGCCGATCGGCTCACCTTCGTGGTGCGATGTAATCACCGTGATGCCGGAGGCGTAGTGCCCGAGTGCCTGGCGAAAAGTCGACGGCTCGATCGCCGTACCGGAAAGCAACATGGTAGGTCCTGTGGCTGCATTCATTTCAGCGTGCGTTAGCGAGTTCCTGACGGACGATGGCTGCGCCTGCACTCAACGCCTTGAGCTTGCCGCTGGCTACCTGGCGAGGCAGGGGTGCCATGCCGCAATTGGTGCAAGGGTAGAGCTTGTCGGCATCGACGAATTGCAGTGCCTTGCGCAGGGTGGCGGCGACCTGTTCGGGTGTTTCAATGACATGGGTGGCCACATCGATGGCGCCGACCATGACTTTCTTGCCGCGAATCAGCTCGAGCAGGTCCATCGGAACATGCGAGTTATGGCATTCCAGCGAAATGATATCGATGCTGGACTGCTGCAGTTTGGGGAAGGCCTGTTCGTATTGCCGCCATTCTGAACCGAGGGTCTTTTTCCAGTCGGTGTTGGCTTTGATGCCATAGCCATAGCATATATGGACGGCCGTTTCGCACTTGAGGCCCTCGATGGCCCTTTCCAGGGTAGCCACGCCCCAGTCATTCACATCGTCAAAGAAAACATTGAATGCCGGTTCATCGAACTGAATGATGTCCACGCCCGCGGCTTCCAGTTCTCTGGCTTCCTGGTTGAGAATCTTGGCGAACTCCCAGGCCAGTTTCTCGCGGCTTTTGTAGTGGTTGTCATACAGTGTGTCGATCATGGTCATGGGGCCGGGCAGCGCCCACTTTATCGGCTGTGTGGTGTGCTGGCGCAAGAACTTGGCATCTTCGACAAACACCGGCTTTTGTCGAGCGACAGCACCCATAACCGTCGGTACGCTTGCATCGTAGCGGTCACGGATTCTAACGGTTTTCCGTTGTTCGAAATCAACGCCGCTGAGGTGCTCGATAAACGTGGTGACAAAGTGCTGCCGGGTTTGCTCGCCGTCACTGACGATGTCGATACCGGCGTGTTGTTGTTCTTGCAAGGCCAGGCGCAAGGCATCCTGTTTGCCTTCGATCAGTTGCGCGTCTTGCAACTTCCACGGTGACCAAAGTGTTTCGGGTTGAGCAAGCCAGGCGGGTTTAGGCAGGCTGCCGGCCGTGGAGGTGGGTAGCAATGTGTTCATGAACTGTGACCTTGTGCTTTGAATGTTCAACGTGCGTATTGAGCGGACCATTGCGCCAGCGTGGCCTGGTAGGGTTTGACAAATTGCTCCTCGGCAAACTTGCCCTGCTCGATCGCCAGGCGGCTGCGCTCTTCCCGGTCGTAGACAATGCGCGTGAGCGAGTAATCCTGGTTTTGCAGGCTGGGCTGGTAGGCCTTGCCTGCGGGAGAATTGGCGTTGTAGATCTCGGGTCGGTAGATTTTTTGAAAGGTGTCCATGGTGCTGATGGTGCTGATCAGTTCAAGGTCGGTGTAGTCAGCCAGCAAGTCGCCGGCAAAATAAAACGCCAACGGGGCGACGCTGTTCGGCGGCATGAAATAGCGCACCTTCAAGCCCATTTTCTTGAAGTATTCATCCGTCAGCGAGTACTCATCCTGCTGGTACTCAACCCCTAGCACAGGGTGCTGATTTTCGGTGCGCAGGTAAGTCCTGCTGCTGGATACGCTCAGGCAGATAACCGGTGGTTTGCTGAAATGCTCCTGGTAGGTTTGCGAGTTGACGAAGCATTTGAACAGGTTGCCATGCAGCTCGCCGAAATGATCGGGTGTGCTGAAGGTCGACCGATGCTTGTTATGCTCCAGTAACAGCACGCTGAAGTCGTAATCGCGCACGTACGAAGAGAAGTTGTTGCCTACCATGCCTTCGAGGCGCGTATTGTTTTGGCGGTCGACAATATGGGTTTTCAATATTTCGATCAGCGGCAGTGCATGGCCGTGCTGCGCATTTTCAATATTCATTTCCACCGATATGATGTCCAGCTCTACGCGGTAGCGATCATGTTCGGGGTTGTCCCAGTGCGCCAGCGCATTGAAACGGTTATTGATCATCGTCAAGGTATTGCGCAGGTTTTGCTGGCGGTTTGCACCCCGGGCCAAATTGGCGAAGTTGGTCGTGATGCGAGTGTTTTCGGCGGGGTGATAATGTTCGTCGAACGCAATGCGCTTGACGGTGAATGTTGGCGCTTTATTCATGGTGACGGCTTCCAGATGCCTGAGTGTGAGCAACTCAGTGCTGGTCAGTTGCGTAGGCTGAGTCGTTCACACCGTAATCTTGATGTGTTTGATTGAGGCGTATCCTAGGCGGGGCGCTGCATGAATGATATTGAAGTTATTTCACAGGTTTTTTAGCCCTGCTCATGATGCGTTGCCTGGTCGACTGCGGCATCATGGCCGCCTGGCCCTCACCTCACCCAGGAGACAGCGATGATCAAAACCGGCGATCAACTGCCCGACGTTACCCTTTATCAATACAACAGCGACGCAGGCGCCTGCGCGATCGGCCCGATGGCCTTTTCCATTCGCGAGCGTTGCAAGCACAAGAAGGTGCTGATCTTCGCGTTGCCGGGCGCATTCACGCCGACGTGCTCTGAACGTCACGTTCCCGGTTATGTCGCGGCGGCCCCTGCGTTGTGTGCGGCTGGCATTGACGAAATCCTGTGCGTCTCGGTGAACGATGCCTTTGTCATGAACGCCTGGGGCAACAGCATGCAGGTCGGGGATGCGGTCAAGATGATCGGCGATGGCAATGGCGAATTCAGCGAGGCGCTGGGGCTGACCCAGGACCTTTCGGCACGCGGTTTGGGGCGGCGCTCGCAGCGGTATGCGATGTTGGTCGACGACCAGGTAGTCCAGTACATTGCGGTTGAAAGCCCCGGCAAGTTCGAGGTCAGTGATGCGGCCAGCCTGCTGGCTGTGTTGCGCTAGCCATACCTTTCAGGCCTTGCCGACAACGGCTGTCAGGGCTGCCAGAACACTTTTCGAACCGGCCGCTAACAACAAGGTATAAACGGTTGAAACTTCACCAACTCAGGGCGCTGGTCGCCATTCATAACGCAGGCAGCATCCTCGAAGCCTCCAAGCTCATGCACATTACTCAGCCCGCGCTGAGCCGTTCGATCAAGGAGCTGGAGCGGGAGGTGGGGTTTACCCTGTTGCAGCGGTCGCACAAAGGCATGGCCCTTACCGAGGAAGGCAAGCGTGTCATCCGCCATGCCAACCTCGTGGTAGAGAGCATACGCCGCCTGCAGATCGAAGCGGCGAGCATTCAGGATGCGGCGCTGGGCGCCGTGTCGATCGGGGTTACGTCGTTGACGGCGATGCTCGATGGCGTCGATGAAAGTATCCTGGCCTTTCGGCGCAAGTACCCGCGGGTGAAGATCACCATCACCGACCTGCGTCCCAGCCAGATCCTGCAGCGCTTGCGCGATGGCAGCCTGGACTTCGCCATTACTTCGCAGCAACCGCTGAGTCGGCTGAGCCTGGACTGGGAGGCGCTGGGCAGTATCAAGGGCAGGGTGATTTGCCACGCCTCGAATCGGCAGAAGTTCAGCCAGTCACTGCGCACCTTGCAATACGCCCCCTGGATCAGCCTGGACGAGTTGTCCGACCAGGCTTCGCAGTTTCACCAACTGTTCGAAGCCAACGGCCTTCGGGTGCCACAGAACACCGTTGAATGCACTTCAGTGATGATGGCGCTGAAGCTGTTGAAGAACACGGAATCGTTGATGACCATCAGCGAGCTGGCGGTGGACCAAGGGTCTACCTACGGTATCGATTGCGAGTTCGTAGCCATGGCGGTGCAGGAGTTGATTCCGGATTACCCCATCAACCTGGTCTGCATTGACCGCCACAGCCTCACGGCGCCTGCCCAGGAGCTGTTCCACAGCTTGCGCGGGCAGGTGCTCAAGCAGACCCGCCCCGTGGGGTCAGAAGTGGTAGTACATGCCTAGCGAGACGTTGCTTGGGTTATCGCCCGCCTGGTCCACCGGGGTCCCGGCGTAGGTGACCGACGAGGCGCGCTGGTTGGCGATCATGCCGAGGCGTCCATAGAGGGCCCAGCGGGGGTTGATGAAATGGTCATAGCCGATCATCACACCCCACGCGTCCTTGTCACGGGCGCTGACCTGGCGTTGCATCACCGCCAGGCGCAGCACGTCCAGCTCGCCCACTGGCGCCATCATGCCAAAGGTGTACAGCGTGGTGCTGGGCGTGCCGGCCTGGTCCACGTCCTGACGCTGCCAGGTGAGGCTGGTGGCCAGCGGGCCGAAATCGTAGAACGCCGACAGGCTCTTGAAATCGTTGGCGGTCTGGCGTGAAACGCCGCCGTCGTCCCATGGGTCGCTGTAGTAACGGTTGTAGGAGGCCAGCAACATCACCCGGCTGTTGCGGTACTGCAGCCGGGCGCCACCGCCACGTACGGTGCGCCCAGCGCTGGCGGCATCGTCGAAGCCGAAGCTCAGCGCGGTACCGAGGCTGAAGCCGCTGAAGGTCGGGCTGGTGTAGACCAGGGTGTGCTTGGGGCGCAGGTCAAGGTAGAAGGCGCCCTTGCCGGCGGCAGGCAGGGCCAGGTAGGTGTAGGGCGAGCCATAGGTGGCCAGGAACGGGTCGGCGTAGGTGGGCGTGGCCATGCCGTAGGTCTTGCCGAACTCGAGCTTGCCCAGGGTGCGCGAGCGCAGGGCGACTGTCGCCAGGCGCAGGGTACCGACGGTGTCCCAGGTGCCCTCCAGGGCCTCGCCATTGAGGTTGAAACCCTCCTCGACGTCAAGCTCCACCACGGTATCGGGGTCAAGCGCCTTGCGTGCGTACAGCCCGAGCTTGTTGGTCCAGGCGCCGCCACCGGCCAGCCTGAAACCCGAGTGGTGCTGTGAGTCGTGATAGCTGGCGAATGCATCCACGGTGCCGTACACCTTGAGCGTGTCATCGAAGCCGTAATCCAGCCCGTAATAACCAAAACCCGGCGCAATCCGCGCGAGCGTCGGAAAACCCTCTGCCTGTGCCTGCGCAGCAAGGCAAGCCCCTTGGATCATCAACAGCAACGATGTAATGCGAGTGTTCATTCACGACTCCAGGCCAGCACGGTGATGGGGTGGCTTTAGCGTCGGTGAACAGAACGTTGCAGCGTGATTGCTTATTCGGTCAGGTCATGCCGTTTGGTTAATCAGGGGCTGGCGCGGCGTGTGGATTGGCGAGCGCATCCGCGTTAGACAGGCTTCGTACCTGCGTCAACGCTGCGCTACGGCTGCTGATTTGTGGGCGTTATTGGGGCCGCGCGCGGAGCGAGGGCGGACTGTGCGCCAGCTCAGGGCAATTTGGCCAACGATCGCGCCAGCTAATTAATCATTGGTTATCCCTATGCCGAAACTGCAAGTGTATTGGGTGCCCGATTGGCTGATATTCGCTGCACGCCGCGATTTGCCAACGGAGACAACAATGATCAGACCGCTACCCACATCGCCGAGCCTGCAAAAAGGTGCGCATTCAGCCGCGCAGGTATCGTCCTCCCGTAAAACCTTGGTCGCCTGCTCGTTGGGCAATGCGCTGGAAATGTACGACTTCACGATCTACAGCTTCTTCGCTGTACTGATCGGCAAGCACTTCTTCCCCTCTGACTCGGCCATGGCGTCGTTGTTGATGTCGCTGGCCACCTTTGGCGTCGGTTTCCTGATGCGCCCGGTCGGGGCGATGGTCATCGGCCGCTATGCTGACCGGCATGGACGCAAGGCCGCTTTGAGCCTGACCATCGGGCTGATGACCCTGGGCACCGCAATGATTGCCTTTGCGCCCACGTATTCACAGATCGGGATTTTCGCCACCTTGCTGCTGGTGACCGGCCGGCTCATCCAGGGCATGTCGGCAGGCGGGGAGGTCGGTACCGCGTCGGTGTTCCTGATGGAATCCAGTGCAGTCGGCAATCGCTGCCAGAGCGTCAGCTGGCAGGCCGCCAGCCAAGGCTATGCCGCCTTGGTGGGGGCCGGCTTTGGCCTGGCCCTCAGCCAGTTGCTCGACCCTTCCGCGCTGGAAAGCTGGGGATGGCGCATACCGTTCATTTTTGGCCTGCTGATTGGGCCGGTCGGTTGGTACATACGCACGCGGTTGCCGGAAACCCATGAGGCCGCACCGGCGCAGAAGGCAGAGCAGGGGCTGGATGCCGAACTGCTCAAACGCATCGCCCAAGGCATCGGCCTGATGGCCAGCTCGACCATTGGCATGTACCTGTTCGTGTTCTACATGCCGACCTACCTGACCACCGCCTTGCATTATCCACCCGGCAGCGCGATGGCGATTGCCTGCATCAGTAGCGGTTGCATGGCCGTCATCTGCCCGTTGGCCGGCAAATTCGCCGACAAGTATCAGCTCAGAAAACGCCTGCTGGTGTGGACGGTCGCCGCGCCGGTGGTGTTGACCCTGCCCGTGTTCTATCTGCTTGGGCACGTGCAGCACATGGGCCTGGCCATGATGGGCGTGGCGATCCTGATCTTGCCGACCTGTATCGGTGCCGGTGCGTTCTTCGCGCTGATCATGGAGGGCTTCCCGAAGGCCAGGCGCTCGTTCGGCACCTCGGTCAGCTACAGCCTGGGTGTGACCCTGTTCGGTGGTTTTTCGCCGTTGGTGGCCACCTGGCTGATTGCAGCGCTGGGCACGGCGTTGGCGCCAGCTTACTTCTTGCTGGCCGGCGGCATCGTCAGCCTGGCCTGCCTCAGGTACTTCCCCGAAAACAAAGGATGCGAGTGATATGGGTATTTTGCAGAGCAATCAAACACGGGGTTCAGCTGCCGAGCTGGATGAGTTCGTCATGCTGCGCCGGCAGATCCACGCTGCGCCGGAAATTGGCGGCGACACCCCCGATACAGCGGCCCTGGTAGCCGACAAGCTGCAAGCTTTGGGCTATGAAGTGCATCGCAATGTAGGTGGGCATGGTGTGGTCGGCGTGCTGAAAGTGGGGGACAGCCCGCGCAGCATCGGTTTGCGTGCAGACATGGACGCACTGCCCATGGGCGAAAAGAATGCGTTTGCGCATGCCAGCAAGATCCCCGGCCGCATGCATGCCTGTGGCCATGACGGGCATACCGCGATCCTGCTGGCAGCCGCTGCGCAACTGGCGACTACACGCCAGTTCAACGGGACGTTGAACGTGATATTCCAGCCCGACGAGGAGGGCCTGGCAGGGGCCAAGGCGATGATCGACGACGGCCTGTTCGAGCGCTTTCCGTGCGACTCGGTGTACGCGCTGCATAACATGCCCGGCCTGCCGGTGGGCACGTGCGTGGTGCAGGCGGGGCCCACCATGGCGTCCTCCGAACGTGTCAGCATTCGGATTACCGGCAAAGGTGGGCATGGTGCGATGCCGGAACTGTCGGTAGACCCGGTGATGGCGTTGAACAGCCTGATCAGTGGCATCCAGACCATCAAGTCGCGCAATCTGAGCGTCGAGGACTACGCCGTGATCAGCATCGGCATGATCCAGGCCGGCACCGTCTACAACATCATCCCTGACGAGGCCTGCATGTTGCTGAGCGTGCGCACTGACACGGCCCAGACCCAGCAGAAGATCAACAGCCGCATTGACGCCCTGGCCAAGGGGCACGCAGAAAGCTATGGCGTGGAGATCGAGGTGCAATTCACCCAACTGGCGCCCGCCTTGTGCAACAGCGATCACGAAAGCGCGTTGCTGCGTGACAGCCTGAGGCCGTTGTTCGCCGACGGCGCGCTGCTGGACAAGATGCCGAAGAAGGTCATGGGCACCGAAGACTTTGCCTACATGTTGCAGGCGCGGCCTGGCTGTTACTTCATGCTAGGCAATGGCACGGGCGAGTTCCATGGGTGCTCGGTGCATAACCCCCACTACGATTTCAATGATGCGTTGGTGAAGATTGGCGCTGATTGTTGGGTGAAGTGGGTTCAGGACTATCTGCGTTGACCCCTTTGTCGGGGCTTGCCGGGGCTTCCACCGCTCCGGCAAGTGCCGCCTTTGCCGCGGAGAATGCCCGGCGGTGCATGGCACCGGCTTCGCCGGTGTTCGCGGGCAAGCCCGCGCCTGCAGGCTGGACTGCCTTTTGACCCTGCATCATCTGCGCAGGCCGAGGCAGGGTCAGGTTTGCCTCCTGTCGAGCCAGGCACTGCGTGTCATCTCCCATACCTCTACCTGCATCTGCCCAGCGACAAAATGCCCGTCTCGCGTTGCCACCCTGCGCATGCCCTCATACTCCGAAACCCTGCGTGAAGCATGGTTGGCAACCGCTTTGGGAACCTGCATGACCGGACGCGACAATGTCTCGAACCAGTATGCGTTGATGACCTGACATGCTTCGCGCATATAGCCTTGCCCCCACCACTGCGGTGCAAGCCAGAAGCCTCGGTTGTTTCCAGGCTGTTCATACAGGCTGATGCTGCCAATGGTGTTCTCGGTTGCATCGCGCAGCCGGATCATCCAGTGCCATTCGCGGCCCGCCACCATGGCCGGCAGGGCGATATCACGCACATAGATCAATGCGCCGTCTTCCGGGTAAGGCCACGGCACACGACGGTCCAGATAACGGACGATCTCCCACTGGGGGAACAGCTTCTGAATGGTTGCTGCATCTCCCAACTGAAGGGGTGTGAGAACAAGACGGTCTGTGAACAGCGTTGGAAGGCAATCCATGGCACTCGCTCCTGAGCTTGCGGATAATGCGTCTGAGACTTGTGAAACCTGGTATCCATGCGTCTGCGCCGAAATAGTCTACGCTCTTAGCCGAAGCGCGTCGTGACAGGCTTCATCCCGTTATCGTCGCTCTGGCGATTCACACCGACGGACCAGGCTCGGTCCAAAGAGGGTGCTGCAATGGCGACTATCGACACCGAGAACCTTGCAAAGGGGCTGCAGCAGGTTGAAGCCTGCTGGCAGGCGTATACCTCGTCACAGCGGCTTGTCGAAGGCCTCAAGGGCAGCGACCTGAGCAGTGCCATTGAAACCGCCAACCGCGATTTCACCAGGTTTCAGAACCAGTGCCAGCTGTTTTATGCCGAAGTGCGCAAGAGGGCAGCGGATGCGGACAAGCTGGAGAGCGACATGGCACGGTATCCCCATTACTTTCAGTGACGCCTGATTGAACGTCGCGCTGTGCCCGGGTTCTGACAAGCAAAGGGTACAGCGAGGACGCTTTCATGAGCATCGAACGCAACATTCCCGAGCTTGAAGCCTGGTACGCCCAGTACGACGACATCAGTTACCGGCGCGCGTCACCGGATGCCTACCACCATGAACTGCTTCGCACAGCCGAGGCCCTGCGCGACGACGGTGCCATCGACTGGGACGACTGGTTGGCGCTCAAGGCGCTGGCCGATGAGGCGCATATCCGCGCGCTGGAAGATGCCGTGCAGGCCCATGTGAGCGACCCGGACGCATGAAAGCGCTGAAGATTGCCACCTTCAACATCAATGGCATCCGCAGCCGTTTGCCGGCGCTGCTGGCCTGGCTGGAGCGGGAGCAGCCCGACATTGCCTGCCTGCAGGAGCTGAAGGCGGCCGATCAGCAGTTCCCTCGCGCGGAGCTGGAGGCAGCAGGCTATGGCAGCCTTCATCATGGGCAACCGTCATGGAACGGCGTGGCCATTCTGGTGCGGGGCAGCGATCCGCTCGAGGTTCGCCGCGGCTTGCCCGGCCTGGAAGAGGACAGCCAGAGCCGCTATCTGGAAGCTGCGGCACACGGGGTGTTGGTCGCTTGTCTCTACCTGCCGAACGGCAACCCGCAGCCCGGGCCCAAGTTCGATTACAAGCTGCACTGGTTCGAATGCCTGATCCAGCATGCGCGCAGCCTCTATGAAAGTGGCCACCCCACGCTGCTGGCAGGGGATTTCAATGTCGTGCCCACCGACATGGACATCTATAACCCGCGTTCCTGGCTGAAGGACGCACTGCTGCAGCCTGAGTCGCGAGCGTGTTACCAACGACTGCTTGATCAGGGCTGGCTCGATGCCATACGCCATCTGTACCCGGACGAGCGTGTCTACACCTTCTGGGACTATTTCCGTAACCACTGGGCCCGCAATGCCGGGTTGCGGATCGATCATCTGTTGCTCAACCCCGAGCTTGCGCCTTATCTGAAGCGGGCGGGTGTCGATGCGTGGGTGCGTAACCAGGCCAAGGCCAGCGACCATGCACCCGTCTGGATCGAGCTGGGCACGCGTCGTGCCCGGTCATAGTCAATTCAGCACATGAACGAGCACCGGGCTGAGGCGCTCCGACAGTAGCCGACTTCAGATTGCATTCAGATTCGGCCCCGATAATTCCCTCCGTCGCACCCAGGCGGGGAAATTTCATGACTCAGACTCATCAATGGCACAGTTTGCTTCCGTTACCCATCGGTAGCCATGCCGATCATCAGGCGCATCTTTCTCTTCACCTCAGCGGCGATCATGGGCGAGGCGAGCTGGAGCACTTCATACACGAGCGCTTTGCCTGCGTGCACCAGGCGGATGTGCAGCATTACCTGCCGGAACTGCTTGCCTTGCAGGGTAGCCACGGTCGCCTGATCGCGGCGGCGGGCATGCGACCGGCCAGCGAAGGGCCGCTCTTTCTTGAGCGGTATCTGGACGAGCCTCTGGAATCGGCCGTTTCACGGGTAACCGGTGTCTCGCCGGATCGCAACTGCATGGTAGAAGTAGGCAACCTGGCCTCACTCAGCGCCGGCAGCGCTCGAATAATGATCATTGCCGTGACGTGGTTGCTGGCCATGCGCGGTTTGGAGTGGGTCGCATTCACGGGCGCCGCGACACTGTTCAACAGTTTCCGGCGACTGGGGCTGGTGCCCACTGTGCTGGCCTCAGCGGATCCTGCGCGCTTGCAGGGCCAAGTGGACCAGTGGGGGACCTACTACGACCAGCGACCCCAGGTATTTGCCGGCAACATAAGCGTTGGCTTCGATGCCCTGAAGCAGGCGGGCATGTTCGAGCGGCTTGGGTTTCCCATGTTAGCCCTGGAGACCGGCCATGCGGCATGAACTGACAGCCTTTCAGGCACTGTTGCGCCAGCACGCCGTGGAGCATCCTGACGCCGTGGCCGTTCAGGGCGATGCGCAGCGTTACACCTACCGGCAACTGCTCGACGAAGTCGAATCCCGTGCGGGCTGCCTGCGTAGCCAACCACCGGGAACCTTCGCCGTGGTGCTGGATAACGGGCCCGAAGCGCTATTCTGGGATTTGGCGGCACTGTTCGCCGAACGCGCCAGTGTGACAGTGCCGCCGTTTTTCAGCGCGACCCAGTTCCAGCACTGCTTGCAGCAAAGCGGAGTCACGGCGGTCGTGTGCGAGGCGCAGTGGGCCGAACAGCTCATTGCGCTTGGCTTTGCCCGGCAGGCGCCAGCTGGCGTGTGGCAGCGTGACAGTTTTGTCGCCCCGGCGCTGCCTGAGGGTACTGCCAAGATCACTTACACCTCCGGTAGCACCGGCACGCCCAAAGGCGTGTGCCTGAGCGCTGAAACCCTGCTGCGTGTGGCGCATGAGCTGGAGGCCGCCAGCCGCCCAACCGCGCCGCAGCGATACCTGGCGGTACTGCCACTGGGCGTTTTGCTGGAAAACCTGGGCGTCTACGCCGCGCTCATGGCTGGCGCTTGTGTGCAGCTCTATCCGCAGCAGCAGTTGGGGATGGGAGGGGCAAGCCAGGTCGATTTCAAGCGCCTGCTGGGCGCAATCGCCCTCAGTGGTGCGCAGAGCCTGATCCTTGTGCCGCAACTGCTGATGGGGCTGGTGACAGCGATCGAACGCGGGCTGATGCGGGTCGGCCCTCTGCGTTTGGTGGCGGTAGGCGGCGCTCGGGTATCGCCAAGCCTGCTCGCGCGGGCCGAGGCGGTCGGTTTGCCGGTGTTCGAAGGTTACGGCTTGTCTGAGTGCGCCTCGGTAGTGGCGCTCAACCGCACAGGGGCTGTGCGCCCTGGGAGCGTCGGCAAGCCATTGCCGCATGTGCAGGTGCGCATCGCCGAGGATGGCGAAGTTTTGGTGGCCGGCTCGACATTGCTGGGCTATCTGGGAGAGCCGCCTGTAACCGGGCAGTGGTGGGCAACAGGCGATGTAGGGCACCTCGATGAGGAGGGCTACCTCTACCTGGATGGCCGCAAGAAGCATCAGTTCATCACCAGCTTCGGGCGCAACGTCAACCCGGAGTGGGTGGAAGCCGAGCTGAGCCAAAGTGGCGTGATCGCCCAGGCTTTCGTGCATGGCGAGGCCTTGCCACGCAACCTTGCCTTGCTCTGGCCGCTGGATCCCGGCATCAGCGACGAGGCCATCGAACAGGCCGTACAGCAATGCAACGCGCGATTGCCCGATTACGCCAGGGTGCACGCCTGGCGCCGCTTGCCAGTGCCTCTGAGCACGCTTGACGAAACCCTGACTGCCAATGGCCGCCCGCGACGTGAGGCGATCTTGCAGCGTTACCACACCCTATTGTCCGACATCTCGTTGTGAGGTTCACAATGTCCTTTTTCGACACCCTGCAAGTACAAACCGCCCAAGAGCGTCAGGCGCTGTTCGCCGTACCGGTGATCCGCGAAGCGCTGGCCGGCCAGGTCAGCCTGGACAGCTACGTCGCCTTCCTGACCCAGGCCTATTACCACGTGCGCCATACCGTGCCACTGATGATGGCCTGTGGGGCTCGATTGCCGCTGCGGCTGGAGTGGCTGCGCGGCGCGGTCTGCGAATACATTGAAGAGGAATACGGCCACGAGCAGTGGATCCTCAATGACATCAAAGCGTGCGGCGGTGACTGGGAGGCCGTGCGCGATGGCCAGCCGGTGCAATCCATCGAGCTGATGGTCGCCTACCTGTACGACCTGATCGCCCGTGGCAACCCAGTCGGGTTGTTCGGCATGGTCAACGTGCTCGAAGGCACCAGCATTGCCCTGGCCACCCAGGCGGCAGGCGTTATCCAGAACACATTGGCACTGCCTGACCAGGCGTTCAGCTACCTCAGCTCGCACGGTGCGCTCGACCAGGAGCACATGGTGACCTACAAACAGTTGATGGACCGCCTCGACGATGCCGGTGACCAGCAGGCCGTCCTCCACGCGGCCAAGGTCGTCTACCGCTTGTACACCGAGATGTTCCAGGGCTTGCCGCGTGCCGGGCAGCAAGAGGTGCACCATGCGTTTGGCTGAGTCCGTGGTAATCCTCACCGGCGCCAGTGGGGGCATAGGCCTGGAATTGGCTGAACAGCTCTGCGCTGCGGGTGCCCAGGTGTTGGCCGTCAGTCGGCATATGGGCAAGCTGGCTGGCCTGATGAATCGGTACCCTGATCGTCTGCGCTGGCAGGAAGCCGACCTGCGCAGCCCGTCGGGGCGCGAACACGTCATCGAGCGGGCACGCGAGATGGGGGCTGTGAATGTGCTGATCAACGCTGCTGGCGTGAATCGCTTCGCTCTGCTCGACCAGCTGGATGAGTATGCGCTGGATGAGCTATTGGACATCAACCTGAAGGCACCCTTGCAACTGACCCGGGCCTGCCTGCCGTTGCTGCGTGCTCAGCCCAAGGCGTTGGTGGTCAATGTCGGGTCGACCTATGGCTCGATCGGCTACCCCGGCTACGCCACCTACTGCGCCAGCAAGTTTGCGCTGCGTGGTTTTTCGGAAGCGCTGCGCCGCGAGTTGGCCGACACCACGGTGAACGTGCTGTATGCCGCCCCCCGGGCGACCCGCACAACGATGAACAGCAGCGCTGCGACTGCGCTCAATCAAGCGCTGAAAGTTGGCATGGACGACCCGGCGGACGTCGCCCGTGCTGTGCTCCAGGCGGTGCAATCCGAGCGCACCGAGCTTTACCTGGGGTGGCCGGAAAAGCTCTTCGTGCGGATCAACGGCATGTTGCCGGGCATGGTCGATCGCGCACTGCGCAAGCAACTGCCTGTCATTCGCCGTTATATCGGCAGCCATTCCAAGGAGTCGAACAAATGAAGCGTCTGTTCATCGCCAGCTTGCTGGCATTTGCACCCTTCACCTGGGCATTGGACCAGGCAGGCAGCCAGCGCCTGAGCGATCTGCAGCAGCGCTGGGCGCAGATTCAGTACCAAATGCCCAAGGATAAGCGTGCCGACGCCTTCGAAAAGCTGGCCGGCGAAGCAACAACGTTTGTTCGTCAGTATCCCGGCACACCTGAACCCTTGATCTGGGAGGGCATCATCAACAGCAGTTGGGCGGGGGCGACGGGTGGCCTCGGTGCACTGGGCAAGGTCAAGGCGGCGAAAGCCAGCCTGGAGCAGGCCATGAAGCTGGACCCCAACGCCCTGCAAGGTTCGGCCTACACCAGCCTGGGTACGCTGTATGATCAGGTGCCAGGCTGGCCTATCGGCTTCGGTGATGCCGAAATGGCCGACAAGATGCTGCGCAAAGCCTTGCAGATCAACCCCAACGGTATCGACAGCAACTATTTCTGGGCTGATCATCTGTATCGGCAAAAGCGCTACCCTGAAGCTACCGCCGCCCTGCAGAAAGCTTTGCAGGCACCGCCCCGGCCGGGGCGTGAGTTGGCTGACCAGGGCCGGCGTGCCGATATCGATGCTTTACTCAAGGCCATCAAGGACAAACAGGACTGAACATGCGGCTGTTGCTGGTTGAGGATGACATTGCACTGGGGGAAGGGATCTGCGATGGCTTGCGCCAGGAGGGGTACACCCTTGACTGGTTGCGGGACGGTGTCAGTGGCTTGCATGCGCTGCAACACGAGACCTTCGACCTGCTGATCCTGGATCTTGGATTGCCCCGAATGGATGGCCTCGAGCTACTCAGGCGGTTACGCGCCGGCGGCGACAGCTTGCCAGTGCTGATCCTCACTGCGCGGGATGCCCTCGATGATCGCATTGCCGGCCTGGATGCCGGCGCCGATGATTACCTGGTCAAGCCTTTCGACCTCAACGAGCTCAAGGCACGCTTGCGTGCCTTGCTGCGGCGCAGCGTCGGGCGCGCCAAGGTACTGATCGAGCATGCCGGGGTCAGCCTGGACCCGACCACCCAGCAAGTGCATTACAACGGCGTCGACGTTGTGCTCACCCCCAAAGAGTATGTGCTGTTGCATGAGTTGCTGGCACATCCCGGTAAGGTATTCACGCGTGAGCGCCTCACTCAACTGCTGTATGGCTGGGATGAAGAGCCGGAGAGCAACACGCTGGAGGTGAACATCTACCACCTGCGCAAGAAGCTGTTCAACGGCCTGATTCGCACGGTGCGTGGCATTGGCTATCTGGTCGAGGTCAAGGCATGACTTCGCTTCGCCAGCGCACGCTGTGGCGCGTGATGCTCTTGCTACTACTCGGCACCGGCTTGCTCGCGCTCTATAACTACCACGACAGCAGCCACGAAATTAACGAGGTGTATGACGCGCACCTGGCCCAGAACGCGCGTTTGCTGCAAGGCGTCATGAGCATGCCGGTACAAGAGGGCTCGCGTGAGGCGCTGTATCAGGCCTTCAACGATGCCTTGGGCAAAGCAGGGCGGCATCAGGTGGGCCACCCTTACGAAAGCAAGCTGGCGTTCCAGGTCTGGGGAGAAGGCATGGCGTTGCTGGTGCATACACCCAGTGCGCCACCCATCGACCCACCACCCACTGCTCCAGGGTTCTACGACTTTTCCAGTGGCGGTGAACAATGGCGCGGTTTCGTTTTGCCGGTGCCGGAAAAACACTGGCTCATCTGGGTGGGTGAGCGTGATGATGTGCGCTACGACCTGATCGACCGCATCGTTCGCCACACGCTGTTCCCGTTCCTGCTTGGCAGCCTGGCGTTGGCACTGCTGGTGTGGGCTGCGATCGGCTGGGGGCTGCGGCCACTGCAGAACATGGCCAATGTCATCCGCAGGCGCCATGCAGATTCGCTGGAGCCGCTGCAACTGGTACCGCTTCCCACTGAACTGGAGCCCATGCAGGCGGCCATCAATCGCTTGCTGGCGCAGATCGACGATCTGCTGCGACGTGAACATCGCTTCATTGCCGATGCTGCCCACGAAATGCGTACGCCTCTGGCCGTATTGCGCCTGCACGCGCAGAACGCGCTGGCCGCCAGCAATGATGCCGAGCGCCAGAAAGCCTTGGGCTTTCTTGTGGGCGGGGTCGATCGGCTGACACGGGTGGTCAACCAGTTGCTGACATTGGCCCGCGTCGAGCCAAGACTGGGGCAGCGAGCCAGCACCCGGATCGACCTGGCCGAGGTCGTCACCGAAACCCTGGCTGAACTGACCCCGTGGATACTGGACCGTGGCCTGGAACCCTCGCTGGACATCGACGAAGGGGACCACCACCTGCAGATCGACGCCGGCGCGCTGGGCATTGCGCTACAGAACCTGGTGTCCAACGCGGTAGAACACTCACCGCCTGGGGGGCGCATCGCCGTGTCACTGCGGCGTCTGGACAGCAGCGTCGAACTGGTCGTCGAGGATGAAGGGACGGGTATCGATGAGGAGAGCCTGTCCCGTGTATTCGAGCGCTTTTACAGCCGAAATAGCCCAAATGGTGCTGGCCTCGGGCTGTCCATCGTCGCGACCATCATCGACCGTATGGGGGGGCAGGTACGCCTTGAAAACAGAGCGGGTAGCGGGCTGGCCGCTACCTTGTCGTTTCCACTGTCTTGAATCACCTTTGCTTCAGATGGATCGCTGATTGACCCGCTCAGACAGCTGCTCGGCGCTTTCCTTGCGCTCCGAATAGCGATCGACCAGGAATGCCTGGCGGTCACGCAGCAGGACGGTGAACTTCACCAGCTCCTCCATGACATCAACCACGCGATCGTAGTACGGCGATGGTTTCATCCGCCCGGCGTCGTCGAACTCCAGATAAGCCTTGGGTACCGAAGACTGGTTCGGGATGGTGAACATCCGCATCCAGCGGCCCAGCACACGCAACTGGTTGACCACGTTGAACGACTGCGATCCGCCGCACACCTGCATCACGGCCAGGGTCTTGCCTTGGGTGGGGCGCAATGCCCCCAGCGCCAACGGAATCCAGTCGATCTGTGCCTTGAACACCGCAGACATCGCCCCATGGCGCTCCGGCGAGCACCACACCTGGCCTTCTGACCATTGCACCAGTTCTCGCAGCTCCTGCACCTTGGGATGCTCCACGGGGACATCGTCAGGCAGCGGCAGGCCCGACGGGTCGAAGGTGCGGGTTTCGGCACCGAAGTGCTCCAGCAGACGCGCGGCTTCTTCTACCAGCAAGCGACTGAAGGAGCGTTCTCGGGTAGACCCGTACAGCAGCAGGATGCGTGGTTTGTGTTCGCTGGTCGGGGTTGCCGAAGGCGGCAGGTCGAACAGCGTGAGGTCGAGGTTAGGCAGTTGCTCGGACATGTTTTCTTCCTGTTCAAAGCGAGCCGATGCGATCCAGCGCGTGCTTGAGCTGCTCGCGGTCGAGTTGATCGAACGGCAGTGCGAAGAAGGCCTGGCAGCGAGATTCGATGCGGGCCAGTGTGGCGCGGAACGCCGCATCGACCGAAGCTTCGTCACCCACGACATCGGAGGGGTCTTCCAGCCCCCAATGCGACTTCAGCGCAGGGCCGAAATACACCGGGCAGGCTTCGCCCGCGGCCTTGTCGCAGACGGTGATGACGATGTCGGGTGGGTTGCCCTCGAACGCATCGTTGCCTTTGCTGCTCAAGCCCTCGGTCGAGATATTGGCCTGCTGCAACGTGCTCAGGCTGCGTGGCAGCACCTGGCCCTTGGGAAAACTGCCAGCGCTGACTGCCTCGAAACCGGGCGGTGCCAGGTGGTTGAACAGTGCTTCGGAAAGGATGCTGCGGCAGCTGTTGGCCGTGCACATGAACAGGACTCGCATGGAGGGCTCCTCCGCTGGGGGGCGAACGTCAGAGGCTCAGGCGCAGTGCCAGAGCAGAAAGGGTGATCAGCAAAACCGGTACGGTGAGTAGCAGGCCGACCTTGAAGTAGTAACCCCAGGTGATGCGCATGCCTTTACGCGCCAGCACATGCAGCCAAAGCAGTGTGGCGAGGCTGCCAATCGGGGTGATCTTCGGGCCGAGGTCGCAGCCGATGACGTTGGCGTAGATCATCGCCTCACGTACCACGCCCTCTGCGCCGCTGGCCTGGATCGACAAGGCGCCGATCAGCACGCTGGGCATGTTGTTCATGACTGAAGACAGCAGCGCTGAGATCAACCCGGTGCCAATGGCCGCGCTCCACAGGCCCTGCTCGGCAAGCCTGTCCAGCAGATGGGTGAGCATGTCCGTGAGGCCGGCGTTCTTCAGGCCGTACACCACCAGATACATGCCTAGAGAAAATATCACCACCTGCCACGGCGCTTCCCGCAGTACGCGACGGGTTGAGATGCGGTGACCGCGAGCGGCCACGGCAAAAAGGATTGCGGCACAGACGGCGGCCACCGCACTGACCGGGATGCCCAGAGGTTCCAGTACGAACAGGCCTGCAAGCAACACCAGCAGCACCCACCAACCGACTTTGAAGGTGGCGTGGTCGTGAATTGCCTCGCTCGGCGCCTTCAGCGCATCGAGCGCGTACTGCCTGGGGATATCACGACGGAAGTACAGGAATAGCACCAGCAGGGTGGCCGCCACGCTGGCGATATTCACCGGCACCATCACCGATGCGTATTCGGCGAAGCCCAGGCCGAAGTAGTCGGCCGAGACGATGTTGACCAGGTTGGAGACCACCAGCGGCAGGCTTGCCGTGTCGGCAATAAAGCCTGCTGCCATGACAAAGGCCAGTGTCGCTGCAGGTGAGAAGCGCAGCGCGAGCAGCATCGACATGACGATGGGGGTGAGGATCAGCGCCGCACCGTCGTTGGCGAACAGCGCCGATACAGCGGCGCCGAGCAGTACGCAGAAGGCGAACAGGCGGTGGCCGCTGCCGTTTGCCCAGCGCGCCACATGCAATGCGGCCCATTCGAAGAAACCCGCCTCATCCAGCAGCAAGCTGATGATGATGACCGCGATGAACGTGGCGGTGGCGTTCCAGACTATGGCCCATACGGCAGGGATGTCATGCAGGGAAACTACGCCTGTAGCCAGGGCGATGATGGCGCCTAGCGCGGCGCTCCAGCCAACACCGAGCCCCTTGGGCTGCCAGATGACCAGTATGAGGGTGAAGACGAAGACAGCAATGGCGGGCAGCATGAAAATCTCGCTTGGTGATGATCAGCAGCAGACGGAATCACGCACGGGGCGACCGTCCATATTCTTCAGCCGAAGGGCATTGTCAGCCAGCCATTGCGAATTGGCGTGCAAGGTGACCTGAAGCATTTCGTGAACCCAGGAAGGCAGCTCCGGATTCAGGCGGTAATACACCCACTGGCCCTGACGGCGGTCCAGCAGCATGCCATTGCTGCGCAGTTGTGCCAGATGGCGACTGATCTTGGGCTGGCTGTCGTTGAGCGCGCACATCAGCTCGCAGACGCACAGTTCGCCCAGGCTGGCGATAAGCAGCGTGGCGCGAGCGCGGGTTTCGTCAGAGAGGCTCTTGAAGACATCGGGCGGTGTGATCATGGGGGTGGCCTGTACATGCGGAAAGCCGAATATACGTATTTCCATATGTTCGAGCAAGTATTCCTGGGCTTGTGCGCTTGCAGCTCACCATCGCCACGCCCTTCGGTCGACAAAAGCAGGGTTTTGGCAGGCTTCAGACGCTGATGGCACTGCAGGGTGTATAGTGCCTGCTCGGGTGACTGTCGTTCAGTGGCTCATAACCGAGAGGCCAACATGTCCCAGACGTACCCCAGCGCGGCCCAAAAAGCCCATGTGCGCATCTGCGAGCAGGTCGAAGCTTTCCTTCAGCATGGCGGCCGCATTCAGCAGGTAGCGATCGGTGTCACCGGCTACGCTGATGGTGTCTCCAGGGCGCAGTGGAAAAAAGAGCGAACGGCCAAGCCTTGAGGATGCCGGCAGTGTTTATCTGCCAGTAGGGGCCACACCATCAGAGCGCCGCGCGCGCTTGCTTGCCAGGGGCTCTCCCGTGGACGAAGAACCAAGCGATTTTTCGGTAGCCGTGTGCATCGGTATTTCCGAACAGCAAGTCACGTTGTACCGCCGTGAAACGTTCCATTTAGGTGATGGTTCATGGCTTGTGCATTTCGCGTTCTCCATGCCCAAAGAGCTGCGTCAGCAACTGACCGGCAGCTTCACATTGTTGTTGAAAGCCCCGCGAGCGTTCGGTGACGCTCGTTGGACCGATGAAGCTTGAATAGCGCAGCGGGGGACGGGCGGGTCTTCACTGCTGAACCCTGGATCAGAACCGGAACGCGGTCAGAAACCTTCCAGAACACCCTTGCCGCGTGCTTTCCCGCTCTCGTTCAGGGCGTGAGCGCGTTTGAGGTGCTCGGCGTCCCAAACATTGACCCATGGCGCCAGGCCGGTCGTGCCCGAACCGGCCTGGCGTTTTTGATTCAAGCGGCCCGTTGCTCACCCTTAAGCAGTTTTTTCTGCGCTTGCATGGCGAGCCCCAGCTCGTCCAGTTGGTCTTTGCCGAGCAGCTTTTTCGCGGTAGGGAAGAGCGCTTCCTCCTCTTCCTCGATGTGATGCTCAAGCAGCTCCTTCATCACCTTGACCCGACCGGCGAACTCAAGGGTGCCTGTTTGCGTATCAAGCAGATCAGGGAGCACCAGGGCGTCGACAGTCCGGTGTTCTTCCTTGGCTTCGTAATACATCTTGGCTTCCTCTTTACCACCGGCTTGCTTGATCGCCGGGTAGAGAATGTCCTCCTCCAGAGCGGTGTGGATCTGCAGTTCCTGCCCAATGCGCTGCAGCAGTTCGGCGCGCTTCTTCACGGCACGCTCTGTGGTCGCGCAGAGCTCTTCCAGCAGTTTCTTGACCAACTTATGGTCTTGAATCAGCAAATCGATAGCATTCATGGTGTCACCTCGTCGCGGGCGAATGAAAAATGGCTTGCATGAAGTTGAGTAGCAGTGGGCGGCAGGGTTCAACGCTGATGACGTCTGGTAGGGCACGCGGCAAGGTCCAGGCTCGCTACCGCTCTGCCAGAGGCGCCGAGGCCCGCGTCAGCAGGCGCCGGCAGCACGATCACAGAATAGGTTTGCCTCCCGTCACGGCGTAACGCGAACCCGAGATGTAGCTGGCTTCATCGGACCCCAGCAAGACATAGATTGGCGCCACCTCCACAGGTTGACCCGGCCGCCCCATCGGGTAACCGGAACCGAAGTTTCTCACCGCCTCATCAGGCATGGTGGCCGGGATCAGCGGGGTCCAGATTGGGCCGGGTGCGACGCTGTTGACGCGAATGCCCTGCTTGCCCAGCAATTGCGCAAGGCCTGCAGTGAAATTGGCAATGGCCCCTTTGGTCGCGGCATAGGCCAACAGGCTGGGTGACGGGTCGTCAGCGTTGACCGAGCTGGTGTTGATGATCGAACCGCCCTTTGGCATCGAGGGCAAAGCGCGTTGGCAAATGCGGAAAATGGCGGTGATGTTGGTATCGAAGGTCTTTACCCATTCATCGTCGTCAATGTCGTCCAGGCTTTCATGGGCCATCTGGAACGCTGCGTTGTTGACCAGGATATCGATGCGACCAAACTGCGCCACGGTCTTGTCGACGATGTCATGGCAGTGCTGTTTCTGTGCCAGGTCGCCGGGCAGCAGCAGGCACTGGCGGCCCGCCGCTTTGACCCAGCGCGCGGTTTCCTGCGCATCGTCGTGTTCATTCAGATAGGCAATGGCAACGTCAGCGCCTTCTCGGGCATAGGCAATGGCCACCGCACGCCCGATGCCGCTGTCAGCACCGGTTATCAAGGCGATCTTGCCTGCGAGGCGATTGTTGCCGGTGTAGCTCTGCTCACCGCAGTCCGGATACGGATCCATCTTGCGCTGGGAACCGGGAACGCTTTGCGGTTGGGATGGGAATGGAGGGGTAGGGTAGTCGCTCATGCTGGAAGCTCCTGCAGGTTTGGAACGCTCATTCCCGTTCGAAAGGTGCTCCAAGCCAGTGTTGAAGCGGATCTTCGTGCTGAGCGACGAGCGGTTGATGCATCCATTCCCAGTGAATTTTTACCCACCTCATGGCTCTACCGCTGACGGGGCTTGCTGGCATGGGTGAGGCCCACGTTATCAAGGAGTCTGCAGTGCCTCGAATCATCACGCCTTCCACGCCGGAACATGAGATCGATCAGACGAACGAGAGGATGTTCGGTACGCCCAAGGAGCGGCTGGATTTCTATCGACGCGAAATTCAGTATGAGACCACCATCCTGGCCAACCGTACCGACGCTTATCTTGCGGCCCAGTCGTTCCTGGTGATCGCCTACGTGTCATCGATGGGTAACCTGAACCAAAGCTGGGGCGAGATGTTCACCTTGATGGTCCCGGCTTTTCTCGCATTGCTCGGCGTGCTCAGTACACTGAATGCCTGGCCTGGCATCCGCGCGGCCTTCCGGATTATCGAGCACTGGCAGATGAAGCAGAGCCACTTGCTGCGCAGCGAGCCGATGATGGGCCTGGCCTATGACGAGTCGCCGCTGTTCTGCGAGGCCGAAATCTCTCAGGCGGGGCACCGCAAATCGCTGCTGTTTTCCTTGCGCACACCCTGGATTTTCCTGTGCTTCTGGGTGTTGCTGGGCAGTTATTCGGTTTTCATTCAGCTGGCGTGATCAGCGCGTGCCGGTCGGCACCAAGGGCGACCAGCACGCGTTGAACAGAAGCAGGCTCAGCCTGCCAGTGCCTTGATCAACTGCTCATTGAAGGCGGGGATATCGTCCGGCTGGCGGCTGGTGATGAGGTTGCCATCGACTTCCAGAAGAAAGGTAAAAGGAAAGTCGCCTATCAGCATCCGTTGCAGATCAAACGAAACCATTCGTTCACCCTTCCTTCTGCCGTTGTCAGATAAAGGGTTGACCGGTTCTCGCTCAGGGCTGGTTCATCGACTTGGCCTGGAGCTCTCCGCCCGCGTCACCAGGGAATCGGCGTGCCATCCCACGCCCAGAACGTTCCGCTCTGCGCCGGGCCGTGACGGCTCACAAGTGCCAGGATGCAGGTGGCGGCAAACGCGGGCGAGAACAGTTTGCCCGGCGGCACATTGCCCTGAAAGGGGCGGGAAAGCTGGGTGTCGGTGGTGCCGGGATGCAATGCAAGTACCGTTGACGCGGGGTTCAGTCGCTTCAGCTCGATGCTTGCAGTGCGCAGAAGCTGGTTGAGCGCGGCTTTGCTGGCACGGTAGCTGTACCAGCCACCCAGGTGATTGTCGCCGATCGACCCAACCCGCGCCGACAAGGCGACGAAGGCCATCGGTTGCCGACGCAGCAGCGGCAGCAAATGCTTGAGCAGCAGAACAGGGGCGAAACAGTTGGTTGTGAAAGTGCTCAGCAACCCCGCCATGTCTAGCTGGGTCAGTGCTTTTTCAGCCCTCGCCGGGCCTTCTTGCAGCACGCCAAGCGTGCTGAAGACCAAGTTCAGCTGGTCGCAGCAGGCGCCCACCTGTGCTGCCAGAGTGTTCAGTGCCTGCTCGGACCGGGCGTCGCAGTCGAGGCGAACCAACCGTCGCCCGTGCTCTGTGAACAAGGTATCCAGCGCAGGGCTGGTGGTGGCTCGTCGCGAAACGGCGAACACCAGCCCGATGTCATCGCGCACCAGCAACTGCGTGCACAATGCCAGGCCAATCCCTTCACTGGCCCCGCAGACCAGCACGTTGGCGGGTGTGTGAAGGTCGTTTATCAGGCTCATCGGAGTGTCCTCTTGGCTGGGCGCTGGCGCCTCGTCCTGTGATGCCTGCCAACGTTCTTGCAAATGGCAGGGGTGAGCTCACAGCAGGATATAGTCGCTGTACTGCCGTAAGCCGGCATGGGGCCCTTCGATCAAGTGCACGTAACGGTCGTTCACCCAGTCGATCGGCAGGCAATCGTCGACGTCCAGTACCGCGTCGGTATGCGGCTTGAGCCAGTCTGCCTGCAGGCGCTGCTTGCCCAGTTGCCTGGCCTCGGCCTTGTCCCTGGCCACCACCAGCAGGTAGCGGTGTGCCTCGCCAAACACCCCGGGCTCGTAGCCGCCAAGGTTGATGAAGAACAACCTGGGATCGTGTGGGCCAGGCGCTACCTGACTGAACGCGACGCGGTAGCGGTCAATACCGTCGACTTCCATCCATGCGTCGATGTGCAGGCCCGTTCGGCTTCCGAACCAGGCTTGGCGCAGATGGGGGTAGGCCTGTTCAAGTGAGTCCGCCTGCGCGAACAATACATCGTGGACCTCGATGTTGGCCCGTGGGTGGCGTCCACCGAGCATGACGACGTACAGCATGGGCAATTCCTTCTATCTCGACTTTCATGGGTGTTCGATAACGGGGCGCGAGGCTTGCAGAATGTGCATGCTGGGCATTAAAAACTATACATGGCTCGTCAAATATCTGTACAAGAGTCTACTATTGTATAGTATTTAACAAAGTGCTCGAGGTCAGAATGGCGCACCCTGCACGTTGGACCTGTCTGTGCCTGCTGCTAGCCGCCATGTCGTCGGCGGCAGACTGGCGCGCGGAGCTGCCTGCGGCGCAACGGCTGGGCGCCGGTGATTTCACCTGGTTTGGCCTGCGGCTGTATACCGCCCGGTTATGGGCAGTTGGCCCGGTTCAGGACTGGAACCAGCCGTTTGCCCTTGAGCTGCTCTATCACCGTTCATTGTCCAGGGACACGCTGGTCAAGGCCAGCCTCGAGGAAATGCAACGCCTGGGTGGTGGCAGCATGACAGCACAGCAACGCGCGGCATGGACCAGGGCGATTGAGCAGGCATTCGTGGACGTGAGCCCTGGCATGCGCATCACGGGCTTGTACCTGCCGGGGCAGGGTTGCCGCTTTTACGTCGACGGCAAACTGAGCCACGCGATCGACGATCCGGTGTTCGCCCGGGCCTTCTTCGCCATCTGGCTTGACCCGCGGGCCAGAGATCCCCAATTGCGTCAGCGGCTGCTTGGGCTGGCTGGCGATGACCGAGGAGCCTGAACATGTACAAAGCGCTGTTGCTGGCTGCCTGCCTGCTTCTGGGCAGTTGTGGCAATGTCGGTATCGAGCACTATGCCCAGGAGCAGCCGAAGCTGGACCTGGCGGCGTTCTTCTCGCGCCCGGTTCAGGCGTGGGGGATGTTCCAGAAGCGTTCCGGGGAGGTGGTCAAGCGCTTCCACGTGCGCATCGACAGCCGCCGCGAGGGTGAGCGGCTGATCCTCGACGAACATTTTCTTTATAGCGATGGCACACGCCAGCAGCGTACCTGGACGCTGGTGCCGGACGGCCCCGGGCGCTGGCGGGGAACCGCGGGGGACGTGATCGGCGAGGCGCGTGGCGAAGTGGCGGGCAACGCGCTGCGATGGCGTTACCAACTGGACCTGCCGGTCGATGGGCGGCACTGGCAGGTAGACCTGGACGACTGGATGTACCTCATGGATGACGACACCCTGATCAACCGCTCGAGCATGAGCAAGCTGGGCGTTGAGATTGGCCAGATCACCTTGTTCTTCCGCCGCCTGCCAGAGGGCACACCATGAACCTGATCGCGCTGACCCAGCTGGTTTCGACCGGCGAAGCCAAGGAACTTGAACTGCTATCGCTGGAGGGTGGCTTCTACCTCCTGCGCGCCCTGACCGACGCCGGCCCTGTGACATTGAGCGATGCTCAGGGGCAGCCCGTGCGCGTGCGCTCCACGACGGAACTGCGGCAGTTGCTGGCCGACCTGCCGCCGGTGCCCTGCATGCTGGTGCAGCAGGTGGTGCACGATGAGATGTGCGGGCAACGTGACGGCCCCATCGCGCCGCTGCGCGTACCGGTAACGCTCACCAGCCAGTGGTAGCCCGGACGATGCGCCTGGGCCTGGTGCTGGGTGACCAACTGTCGTTCGACCTGGCAAGTCTGGCGTCCCTTGACCCTGCTCGCGATGCGGTCCTGATGGCGGAAGTGGAGGGGGAGGCCCGATACGTACCACATCATCCGCTGAAGATCGTTCTCATCTTCAGCGCCATGCGGCATTTTGCCCAGGCCCTGCGTGAACGTGGTTGGCAGGTGCACTATGTCGAGCTGGATGCCGAGGGTAACAGCGGCAGCATCGTGGGTGAGTTGCGTCGATGGCAACAAGCCTTGGGCGCCACCCACATTCACTTGACCGAGTGTGGTGAGTGGCGCCTGGAGCAGGCCTTGCGTGATGCCGCACTGCCGCTTGTGTGGTTTCGCGACACGCGTTTTCTGTGCTCCCGTGAAGCCTTCGGGCGCTGGGCCACAGAACGTCGCCAACTGCGTATGGAGCACTTCTACCGTGGCATGCGCAAGCGAACCGGCCTGCTCATGGAGCCTGACGGCAGCCCGGCAGGTGGGGCCTGGAATTTCGATGGCGACAATCGCAAGCCATTGCCACGGCAGCTGCGTGGCCCGTTCGCTGCGCATTTCGCGCAGGACGACATCACGGCAGCGGTGGTGGCCTTGGTGCGTCAGCGCTTCAGCGACCACTACGGGGGCGTCGACGGTTTCGACTACCCCGTGACCCATGCCGAGGCACAACAGCTGTGGCAGCATTTTCTGGATTTCGGCCTGGCGGCTTTCGGTGACTACCAGGACGCGATGGCCGAAGGCGAGCCGTACCTGTTTCATGCGCGCATCAGTGCGGCGCTCAACATCGGCCTTCTGGATGTACGTCGTCTGTGCGACGACGTCGACAAAGCCTGGCGCGAGGGGCGGGTGCCGCTCAATGCAGCCGAAGGCTTCATTCGCCAGCTGATCGGCTGGCGTGAGTATGTGCGTGGCATCTATTGGCAGCGCATGCCGGCGTATGCCGGGCTCAATCACCTGAACAATCACCGGGCGCTGCCAGAATTCTACTGGACCGGGCGCACCCGCATGCGCTGCATGGCGCAAGCCATCGGGCAGACCTTGCGGTTGGGATACGCTCACCATATTCAGCGGTTGATGGTTACCGGCAACTTCGCCTTGCTGGCCGGTATCGTGCCAACCGCAATTTGTGAGTGGTACCTGGCGGTCTACATGGATGCCTTCGAGTGGGTCGAACTGCCCAACACGCTTGGCATGGTGATGCACGCCGACGGCGGCTACCTGGGGTCCAAGCCGTACTGCGCCAGTGGTCGTTATATCCAGCGCATGTCCGATCATTGCAAGGCTTGCAGTTACAGGGTCGACCAGGTGACCGAAGAGGATGCCTGCCCGTTCAATGCCTTGTATTGGCATTTTCTCATTCGTCATCGCCCCCAGCTCTCGGCTAACCCGCGCCTGGCCCTGGTCTATCGCAGCCTCGATGGCATGCCCGCTGGCCGTCGCGATGCCGTGTGGCAACGTGGCCAGTCATTGCTGTCACGGCTCGATGCGGGGCAGGCGTTATGAAAAAGAGCCTTCTGCCCAGCAAGGTTTGCGTGGTGTGTGGCCGGCCGTTCACCTGGCGCAAGCGCTGGGCACGCTGTTGGGAGCAGGTGCGCTACTGTTCCGAGCGATGTCGGCGGTCAGCGCCGCGCCGCGATGCGCGCCAGCAGGGGCAGGGCCAAAGCCCATATCGGCATCAGTAGCAGGCCGGTTTCCAGCGCGCCCAATGGCAAGGCGACACCTGCCAGCCTGGCGCCGCCTACGTAGGCCAAAGGGCCGCCAATCGCCCCCAGCAGTGCGCCGATTCGCCAGTGCCTGCCGGCCCATGCCAGGCTGTGACGCATCCCGCTGGCCAGCACCAACCACAGCAGCGCTAGCCACAGCGGCAGGGGCCAGGCGTCGAAACCGAACACCCCCAGCGTTCCCAGCACGCTGTCGAGCACGCAGCCGACAAAGGTGACACGCAACAGCGCCTTGAGCTCGGCATTGATGTCCGGGCACAGGCGCAGGTGCACTGCCACGCCCGGAATCACCAGCAGCAACAGCAAAGGCCGCTCGGCGCCCAGCACGCAGACCCACCAGCCGGCTTGCAGCCAGAGGGCATTGCCGATCAGCCAGCGGCTGTGCATCAGGCACCGCCAGGCAAGGGCGCGCGGCGTGCCTGGGGTGCTGCCCAGAGCAGGTGCGCAACACCGATCGCGCGCTCCTCGAAACCGCCCTGGCAATAGCAGAGGTAAAACTCCCACAGGCGCTGGAACATGTCGTCGTAGCCAAGGTCCGTCAGCGCAGTGCGTGCCTGACGCAGGTTTTCGCGCCAGTGTCGCAGGGTGTGGGCGTAGTCCAGGCCAAAATCTTCCATGTGCACAAGGTTCAGGCCAGTGTGCCGGCTGGCGGTGTCGAGCAACACGCTCAGCGAAGGCAGGGCGCCACCGGGGAAGATGTAGCGCTGGATAAAGTCGACCGAGCGCTGCGCCTGGGCATAGCGCTGGTCGCGGATGGTGATCGCCTGCAATAGCATCAGGCCTTCAGGCTTGAGCAGCGAAGCACACTGGCGGAAATACACCGGCAGGTAGCGATGACCGACCGCTTCGATCATCTCGATCGAAACCAGTTTGTCGAACGTACCTTGAAGGTCGCGGTAGTCTTCGCGGAGCACTTGCACGCGCTGCCCCAGCCCCAGGGCCTTGACGCGCTCCAGGGTATGGCTGTACTGCGCCTCGGAGAGCGTCGTGGTGGTGACCCTGCAGCCGTAACGGGTGGCTGCGTGGATAGCGAGGCTGCCCCAGCCGCTGCCAATTTCCAGCAGGTGATCGTCAGGGCTCAGTTCGAGCTTCTGGCAGATGCGCTCCAGCTTGTGCAACTGGGCCTGCTCCAGTGTTTGCCCAGGGTGTTCGAATTGCGCAGCCGAATACATCATGGTGGGGTCCAGCAGCTGCTCGAACAGGGCATTGCCCAGGTCGTAGTGGGCCAGAATGTTGCGCCGGGCACCACGCTTGTCGTTGCGGTTGAGCCGGTGCAGCAGGCGCAGGGCAGGGCGGCCCAAGCGGGCCAGGCCGCCCTCGAGCGCGTCGAGCACTTCGAGGTTGGCGACGAACAGGCGGGTCACCAGCGCCAGGTCGGGGCTGCGCCAATAGCCGTGAATGTAGGCTTCGCCAGCACCGATCGAGCCATTGCCGGCGATCAGGCTCCAGGTGGCGTCATCGAGGATCTCCACCTCGGCCTGCAAAGGGCTGTCGGCATCACCGAAACTCCACTGCTGCCCGTGGCTGAGCAGGCGCAGGTGGCCGTGACGCAGCTTGCCCAACTGGGCGAGCACGGCGCTTCGTGCCAGCCCGCCGAGCAGTGGCGCAAGGCCTGCGAACTTGCTAACGCTCAGGGTGGGATTTGACATCATCAAGGTCCTCGCAAGGTTGGCCGAGTGCCAGGTCACCCTGGCAGGTGGTGTGGTCGTGCACGGGGGTGCGTTTGAGTAACAGGCGAAGCGCTTGCCAGTAGATGGCCGAGACAGTGCGCAGGCTCATCCATGGGAAGTTCAGGACATACCGCCGCAGCGTTGCTCCATCCAGTGGCGTGCGGCGCAGGGCGAGGTCGGCCTCGAACACCTTTGCGCCGTCTTGCCAGTTCTGCATCTGAATGCGTACATGGTCCGTGTCCAGGAAGAAGCGCAGGCGATAGTCCATGTCCAGCGGCATGAATGGCGACACATGGAAGGCCTTGGCCACGCTGAAGGGCCTGGCAAGGTTGCCTTGCACCGGGAGCACGTAATGAAAGCGTTCACGCCAGGGCGTGTTGCGCACTTCCATCAGGATCGCGGTCAGGCACCCGTCGCGGTCATGGCAGAAATAGAAGCTCACCGGGTTGAACGACAGCCCCCAGCACCGCAGTTGCGTGAGCAGCTGTACCCGGCCTTCGGGCAGGTGCCCCGTCGCCTGCCCGACCAGCAAGCGTGCAGCCTGGGCCAGCGATTCGCCTTGGCGGGTCAGGGCGGGCAGGTAGTCGGTCTCGCGCCAGCACAACGGCGCCAGGCGCCAGCGTCCCAGCCAGCGTGACAGGCCCATCAGCCAGGATTGTTCGTCCAGGTCCAGGTAGAACATGCCGATCCGGTAGCGGAACGCGTGGACCCGCGGCGTCAGCCGTCGGTGGCTGATCCAGCCCAGGCAGAGGCTGCTGTTCACAGGTGCTCTCCGAAGTGCGCGGCCACCTTCAGTGCGCTGACCACCCCGTCTTCATGAAAGCCATTGCCCCAGTAGGCGCCACAAAAGTAACTGTGCTGCTGACCCTGCAGTTGCCCTTGGCATGCTTGGGCAGCCGACGCTGCAACGCTGTACTGGGGATGGGCGTACTGGAAACGGGCGATGACCTGCGCCGGGTCTATCAGTGCGGTCTGGTTGAGGCTCACGCAGAAGGTTGTCGGTGCCTGGATACCCTGCAGAATGTTCATGTTGTAGGTCAGCGCGGCGGGAGCCCGCTCAGGGCCGCCCAGGCGGTAGTTCCAACTGGCCCAGGCGCGCTGGCGGCGTGGCAGCAGACGGGTATCGGTATGCAGCACCACGTCGTTGCTGGCGTAATCGATGGCGCTGAGTACGGCGCGCTCCTGGTTGCTGGGGCTTTCCAGCAGTGCCAGGGCCTGATCGCTGTGGCAAGCGAACACCACATTGTCGAAGCGCTCGGTGCCGGCCGCGTTCACGAGGGTCACGCCACCTTCGTCGCGGCTGACCCGGTAAACCTTGCAGTTGAGGCGGATGCGCTCAGCGAACGGCCGGCACAGCGGTGCGACATAGCTGCGCGAGCCGCCTTTGATCACCCGCCACTGTGGACGTTGGTTGACCGACAGCAAACCGTGGTTGCGGCAGAAGCGCACAAAGAACTCAAGCGGGAAGTGGAGCATGTCTGCGCGAGACATCGACCAGATCGCCGACCCCATCGGCACGATGTAATGATCGATGAAGCGTTGCCCATAGCGGTTCGCTTGAAGGTAGTCGCCCAGCGTGGTGCTGGCATCGATACGCCGGTTGTCCAGGTCGGCCAGTGCCTGACGGTTGAAACGCAGAATGTCCCGGATCATCCCCCAGAACCCTGGGGACACCAGGTTGCTGCGTTGGGCGAACAGGGTGTTCAGGTCGTGGCCGTTATATTCCAGGCCCGTGATCGGGTCATGCACGGAAAAGCTCATCTCGGTCGGCTGCGATGGCACCTGAAGCTGGTCGAGCAAGCGGATGAAGTTCGGGTACGTCCAGTCGTTGAAGACGATGAAACCGGTATCTATTGCATGGCGCTGGCCTTTCCAGACCACATCAAGGGTGTGCGTGTGGCCCCCGACCCATTGCTCGGCCTCGAAAACCGTGACTTCGTGCTTGCGTGACAGCAAATGGGCGCAGGTCAGCCCCGCGATGCCACTGCCGATGATTGCTATACGCATGGATCATCATTCCTGTTCATGACGGGCGAGGCGTTGGCCCAGCGCCAGGCGCAGGCGCGCGGGCAGCGCCCCGAGCAGGCGCAACACCAAGGTGAAAAGACCGGGGAAGTTGATTTCCAAGGGGCGGCCGGGCAGGCGCCTGGCGATATGCCGGGCGGCACGCTGCGCAGACCACAGCTGTGGCATGGGGAAATCGTTGCGACGGGTCAGTGGCGTGTCCACGAAGCCTGGGCTCACCAGGGTGACCGCGATGCCTTCGCGAGCCAGGTCGATTCGCTGTGACTCCACCAGATAGCGCACTGCGGCCTTGGACGCGCCATAGGCGCCAGCGCGGGGCAAGGCCAGCCAGGTCACCGAACTGCCCATCACCACCAGGTGGGGGCGTTTGCCTGCGCGAAGCAAGGGCAGTGCCGCCGCCAGGCAGTAGCTGACGCCCAGCAGGTTGGTGCGCATGACGCGCTCGACCAACGCCGGGTCGAAATGCCCCGGCTCCAGGTATTCGCAGGTGCCGGCATTGAAAATGGCCATGTCCAGGCCCCCCCAGGCCTGCTCGATATGCGCAGCGATGCCGGCGACCTGCTCCGGGTTGTCAAGATCGCCAATGGCCAGCAATACCTGCCCAGGAAACCGTTCGGCCAGCGGGGCAAGGCGGTCGGCGTGGCGCCCGCCCAAGGCGACCTGGTGACCTTGTTCCAGGAGGACTTGCGCGAGCGCGGCACCGATACCGCTGCTGGCGCCGGTCAGCCAACAGCGGCTCATGCCAGCCTGCCTTTGAGCCAGCGGATCGCAGTGCCCATGACGGGAAGGTGCTCATAAAGCAGGGCACCGGCGTCGAAATAGTCCTGGTGAAAATGCACACGGTCGCGCCAATGCAGGCAGCTGCACCCTTGCAACGTGATCGGCTGGCCCCCCGCCAGGCGCGGGTGGCAAAACTGCAGTGTCCAACGCAGGTAACCTTGCCCGGGCTTTACCTCGTCGGCGCTGGTGAAGGCGTAGCGGATATCGGTGGCGTTGGCGTACAACTGCTCGAAGTAGGCGCGCAGGGCCTGCAGCCCCTGTATCTGGTGCAGGGGATCACGGAAGGTGACATCGTCGCTGTACAGTTTATCCAGCGTGTCGAGGCTCGCCCCATCAAGGCGGGCGAAGCGCTCGGCGAACTGCTGTAGGTACGCTGACATACTGGGCTCCAGGCAATCCTGTACAACATTGAATTGTTGTACAGGTATAACTGAAGCCTAAGCTTTTATCTATACAAGTCAACGTCCTTGTATAGGTTTTTTGTCAGCGCTTGGCCTGGCCCTGCTGCCGGCGCAGTTCTGCCACTTCAGCCTCCAGCTCGCGAACCCTTTCCTCGGCGAATATCTGCGCTGTGACATCGCGCTGGATGCCGATGTAGTAGGTTAGCTGGTCCGCCTCGTTGTGCACGGGTGTGATGGACAACTCGTTCCAGAACAGGCTGCCGTCCTTGCGGTAGTTGCGCAGCACCTGGCAGCAAGGGCGGCCTTCGCGGATCGCCTCGCGGATAATTGCGATGCCCGGCTGGTCGTGATCCTCGCCCTGAAGAAAACGGCAGTCCTGATAGAGGATATCGTCGGCGCAATAGCCGGTCAGGCGCTCGAAGGCCGGGTTGACGTAGATAAGGATGCTCTCATTGCCTTCCTGCTCGGCGACAACGATGCCATCGTTGGAATGTTCGACCATCAGTTGCAGGAGTTTTGCGTTGATCATGGGGCTCACCTACAGACACTTCGTATGCGATGTGCGCCGAAGGCTTCCGTGCAGAAGCTTTTGGCGCCGTTTGTTGCATGATGAACCAAGGAGGCTCGCCGCAGAAGGTGCATCTGGGTTTAGAATGTATCACCCCTTGAATGACACCTCGTTATGACCGACGCCACCCCACCCGAATTGCTACCCATGCGCGATGTGGTCAGCCTGACCGGCATCAATCCGGTGACCTTGCGTGCCTGGGAGCGGCGTCATGGGTTGATACGCCCGCAGCGCACCGAGGGCGGCCATCGCTTGTACACGGCCCAGGATGTGCAGCGCATACGCGACATCTTGCGCTGGACCGCCAACGGCCTGCCCATCAGCAAGGTTAGCGACAGGCTCGCCGGCCAGCCTGAGGCGCCTGTGCAGCAGCCCTCGGCCTTTGACGATTGGCGCGCCGCCGTTGCACGCGCCTCCAGGGCATTCGATGCGCAGGCGCTGGAAGCTATCCATGGGCAGCTGTTCACACTCTTGCCAAAGGCCACGGTGCTGCGGGACGTGCTGATGCCGGTTTGGCATGAGCTGGCTTCAGGCACTGCACCAGGCCAGCGTAGCCAATGGTTGTTTCTCGATACGTTCTTGCGCGCCCGGCTGTTGCTGCGCTTGCAGATGAACCAGGCCGATGCGCCACGGGTGCTGCTGGCGGGTACCGAGGGGCAAGCCGAGTGCCAGGTATTGTGCGCCGGGCTGCTGTTGAGCAGCGAGCGACAACGCATCGACGTGCTCGGCTGCGGGCAGCCACTGGAAGAGCTCCCGCTGCTGTGTGCAGCGGTGCAGCCTGCGGCACTGGTGATCGCGGTGCAGCCACCGGTGAGCCCTGCCTTGGCCAAGCGCCTGCGCTCGCTGCAGATGGACATTGCTTGTCCGCTGGCCTTGACGGGCGAGGGGCTGGCCGGTGTGCAAGCGGCCTTGCACGGGCTGCCGGTATGCCTGCTGGACGAGCAGGGTGCTGACGTCGCGCGCGTGCTTGACGCCTTGCTCAGGGGGGCGCTGGACGTTTGAGCTGGGTTCTGCGCCGTGCTCAAAGTGGTCGGGTGCATAGTGGGTTAGGGATGGGGGCGCTGCTCGGCATGCTTTGGACCCATATCGGCCTCACCGTCTCCAATGTCCTGCTGGCGGTCTGTGGGCCGGTGATCATTGCGCTGACCGGCACCTGAGGCCTCATTGCTCACGCGGTGTTTTCAGGCTTGGACGGGGCCGCGTGCCACTGCTCTTTGGGCACCCATTTGGGTTGCTCGGGGTCGCCCAGGTAGTGAGGCGACATGATTTGCACCCCATACTCGTTGAACACGTCCTGGATATTGGCGTGCAACAGGCTCAGTAGTTGCGCGCGTGGCCTGGGCTCTGACGGGATGGCCTGGGCCACTAATCGGTACTCGGGGTAGAAGTCCGACAGCGCCGTCTGGAATACCTGGGGCGTGGGCGTTTGCAGCACGCCTTCGGTGCGCCGAGCCGCTTCCAGCAACATCGCCTCGACCTGACGCCACGGGGTGTCGTAGCCAATGGTCACCACGGTGTCGACCACATAGCCTGGCCCTTGCACGATTCGTGAGTAGTTCTTGGTCACCGAGCCGGTAATCATCGAGTTGGGAAGTGTCAGCACTTCGCCAAGCCCGGTGCGAATGGTCGTGGTGAACATGCCCACCTCGGTCACCGTGCCCTCGTAATCACCCACACGTACAAATTCACCGACGCGCAGCGTGCGCGTGTAGGTGAGAATCAGTCCGGCGGCGCCTTGGCCGATGACACTGGTCGCCCCCAGTGAAACCATCAGACCGAGCAACACTGACAACCCCTTGAAGGCATCGGTACCCGAGCCGGGTAGATAGGGGTAGGCCATCACCAGGGCGAAGAGCCAGATCGCCAGCGACGTCAGGCGCATGGTCGGTTGCAAGGTTTCGGCGGTCAGCCATTTCAATGTGCCTGGGCGTGCCATGCGCCTTAGCACACGTTTGGAGAAAGCGCTGATGCCCCGGGCGATGAAGAAGATCGACAGTGCAACGGCCAGGCCGGGCATGGCACGCAAAATACCGCTGATCAGGTAGTTGAGCAGCGCCATCAGGTGGATATTGAGGCTTTCCCCCCAAGACCTTGTGTAGGGGAACTGAGACAGCACGAAGCCCAGCCACTGGTAGCAGAACAACAACACGAGCAACCAGTACAGCAGCCAGAGAGAGCGGTCGATCAGGTAGTACAGGTTCTGCAGGTCGAACAGTTGCGTGTGGCCGACCTTGAGGCGCTCGGAGTGTTTGCCCATCAGTCTAGGCAGCAGTCCCAGGAGCTTGCGTCGACAGTAGCCTGCGGCCTTTACCAGCATGAAAAAGACCAAGGTTGCAGCAGCGCTGTAGCCTACCGCGGTGAGCAAGAACCGCAGGCTTCGCGCCTGGCGGGTTTCCTCGACGACAAGGCGCAGGTTCTCGGCGGCCTGCTCGGCGGCTTCGCCTGTTGTAATGGTATCGGCCGCAGCATCCAGTGGCGTCACGATGAATGCCCGGCGCCCGCCCAGCAGCACCAGGTAGCTGTGCAGGATAGGGTCGACGCGAACCTCCAGATCGTTTGTTTCCTGAAGCGTATCCTCGATGACCTTCTTGGCGCGCTGGGCACGCACCGTGGGTGTTTCGCCCAGCAGCGTCGCACGAAAGACCAGCACCGTGCGGTTGATGACGGTCAACGGTGCGGGTTCGGCAATCACACCCTCTATCTCTGGCCCGGACTGAGGGGTGTCCGCATGGAGCAGGGGCGAGAACAGCAAGTGGATCAGTAGCATCAGCCCAGCAGCCCGTCCGAACCTGCGCTTGTTGCCCATTTAACAGCCCCTGTGCCGGCGTGTGGATTGCTACCAGCATAGTCGGCTTCAGCCAGCATTCAGTGGCTTAGTTCGCGGGCACGAGGATCACGAAATTCTTCTTCATGTCTTCCACTACGGTCCATTTGCCCTTGGCGCCCGGTTCGATAATGAACGTGTCGCCAGCGGCCAGTGTGACCGGGGCGCAACCCTCAAGCTCGATGACGCAGCACCCACTCAGGACATGGCAGAACTCCCAGACTTTATAGTCAATGCGCCACGCCCCGGTGCTGGCTTCCCATTCTCCGGAAATGCGACCTCGCTGTTCATCGTGATAGTACTTGGACGTCAGCGTGTGAGGGGTGCCTTCCAATACTTCTTCAAAGAAGGGCAGGTCGCGCAGCGGTTGGATATCCAGTTCGCGGAACACGGTCAGTTTCTGGTTCATGGCTGTTTCTCGAGCACGTTGTGAGTAGGGCGATACATTAAATAGGCTTCACCGGTGACGCCCAGCATCGGGTGCGGAACGATCTGGCAGGTTTTAACAATTTGAAAACCATGACGTTCGTAGAAGCGGCGTGCACCGTGGTTTTCTGCGTAATCGATCAGGCACAACCCATCAAGGCCCGCGTCGTCAGCGCGCTGCTGGGCGTGGCGAAGAAACTGGGCGCCCAGCCCCTGGCTCCGCCAGTCCTCATCCAGCGCCAGGCTGGATATGTACAAGGTATCGGGTATTTCCATGTCGGAATAAGGCGCGAGGACGGGGTCGGTCTCGACTGGCCTGTCAGGCGTTGCGCGCAAGGCATAGCTATGCATCATGCCGATGACGCGCCCTTCAAAAGTGGCCATCAGGCAGTTCTTGTATGAAAAGTCGCCCTGTTCTCTGGCATAGCGAGACGCACCGACACTCAGCAAGGCTTCTCCAGGTGCGGCGAGCTTGCTCCATATGTAATCGGCCATGCCCTCCGATGTCAGTTGAAAGAAGCGCGCAATATCATGCGCGTCCGAGACTCGAGCGGGTCTGAAGTCGATAGGCATGCACAGTGCTCCCATGGTGCCGGGGGTCAGTTTTCAAGGGCTACGCCTTTGGCAGGGAGGCAGGGTAGACGGTTATAGCGGTTCCCATGATGCTCTGCGCGAACACCATCAGCATGGCCTGCGACACGCCTCATGGCCCGACCGATTTCAGGAGCAGGGACGCTCCGCCGTCGCCACCTGCGCCGGGGTCATGCGCCAGTGCCCGGGCGGTTGGCAAGCAACTCGGCGACCAAGGCGCTGGTATCGACGATATCCAGTTGCGCCAGGCATCGCACGGGCAGGCGAAAGGGGGCGATGCTGTCGGCCACCAGTACCCGTTCGAACGCGCCGCTGTCGAACAGCTCGCCACCGGTGGTGAACAGGCCGTGGGTGGCCGCAGCCAGTAGGCGGCTGGCTCCGGCCTGCCGGCAGGCCTGGGCAGCGCGTAGCAGCGTCTGCCCCGTGCTGATCAGGTCATCGAACACGATGACGGTGCTGCCTGCCACGTTACCGACCAGGTGTTCGCCGCTCAGGCCTGCCTGCTGGCGGTGTTTTTCCATCATGGCCACCGAGACCGGGCGCGCCAGCAGGTGCGCCAGGGCCTGGCGAAACTGCTCCGCACGTTTGACGCCACCGATATCCGGCGACACCACCGTGACCGCCTGCTCACCGAGGAGCGGGGCCAGGCGTTGGGCGAACAGTGGGGTGCATTGCAGGTTCCAGCTCGGGATTCGGTAGGCGTTGTCGAAGGCGCTGGGGTTGTGCACGTCCAGCGCCACAATGCGGTCCACGCCGCAGCTTTCCATCAGCCGAGCCACATGGCGAGTGATGATAGCGTCCTGAAACTCCACCTTGCGGTCCTTGCGACCATAACAGAGGTAAGGCGTGACGGCCGTCACCTGGCGGGCAGCAGCGTCCTTGAGCGCGCCACAGAAGAACAACAACCGGCATAGCTTGTCATGCGCGCTGTGGTGCGCGTCACCATACAGCGAGTGAAAGACGATAACCGATCGACCGTCCACCGATTCGCCAGGCCAGCACTTGTGCTCTCCGTCCTCGTAGTCGCGCTCTTCATGTGCAGACAGTTTCCTGCCCAGGCGTTGCGCCACGGCATTCCCATAGGCCTGGCTGCCTTGCAAGGCGAACAGCAACGGCGGTGTGTCATTCATGCCCTGCGCTCCAGAGGTCGTTCACAGCAACATGAGCTGCATGGCACTGTGCGGTTTGATGAGTATCTAGTCGAGCATAGCCAGCGGGCGATCGTTCAACCGTGAATCGCCAGAATACTGGAGTGAATCTTGTACAGGGTGTGCTCGGTAGTACTGCCGACGACCTTGCTCACCCCCTCGTGGTAGAGCGTGCCCATCACCACCACATCGAAGCCTTGCTGGTTCGCGTATTCGCTGACCACGTTACGGGCAGCACCCCGCACCAGGTGCAGGTGATCTGGCTTGATGCCATAACGGCCGCCGAACGTCGCCATGCGCTCGCGCGCACGACCGGACATTTCCTCGACCAGTTTGTCGGTCCAGGCCACGGGTGCGGCGGCATAGGCGACGAAGCTGGCGCTGGGTTCGTAGGCCTGCAGCAAATGCAGCTGCGCCTTGCAGCGTTGTGCCAGTGCCTGTGCCGATTGCAGGATGTGGTCGTTGAGCTTGTCGATCACCGGGTCGTGCTCGACCAGATCAACGGCGACCAGTATGCGCGCTGGCAGCTTCGTTTCAGCCTGGGCTACCAGGTGCAGCGGGATCGGGCAGCGGCGTAGCAATTGCCAGTCCAATGGCGTGAGCAGGGCACGGCTCAAGGCGGTTTCGTGCTGGATGTCCTTGATCACCATCCCGACCCGGTGCAGTTGGGCCAGCCGGATCAAGTCCTTGAGCGGGTCTTGATCGTCCAGCGTCTCGGCGTAGGCGGTAATGCCCAGCTCGCCCAGCGCCTTCACCTGGTCAGCGAGCCAAGCCTTTCGATGCTCGGCGTCCTGCTTGCGGGCGTTTTTGCGTAGCACCTGGTCCAGGGTTGCCAGGCGCGAGGGCAATTGACTAAGCGCCACCAGGTGCAAGGTAGCACCTGCCGCACTGCTCAGCGCTTGAGCACGCGTCAGGGCAGGCGAAGGGTGCAGGTCTGGATGGCAGATCAGCAGCAGTCTTGAGTAAGTATTCATGATGGCCTCCACCGCGGTGGCAGCCTCGATGAAGGCCCACCGGTTCAGGCCAAGCGTGACGCAGTGGGGCTCGATGACCTTGATATTTATCAAGATTGGCTGAATGCGGCGGTGTACTCATGACCGGGTCGCAGAGCTCGGCATGTTTCTCGCTGTGCATCAACACTGTTCGCTGTTGTACAGCTGATCAGCAGTGATGTCGTCCTGCAGGCATTAAAGCTGCTTCGAGTAATCTCTATGTCATTGTAAATAAAGAAAATATTTATTGGCATGGATTGTGTTGATAGAGCATTGAGAGGCGCCGAAACAGGGTGCCGAGCCTATCGATCAGGAGCTCCCATGCCACGTGAAATTCGTTTGAACGCCTTCGAGATGAACTGTGTCGGCCATCAGTCGCCCGGACTCTGGAGGCACCCCAAGGATCGCGCCTGGCAATACAAGGATCTGGAGTACTGGACGGATCTGGCCAAGTTGCTTGAGCGCGGTAAGTTTGACGGCATCTTCATCGCCGACGTGATCGGCATCTACGACGTGCTGGGTGGCACTGGCGATGCGGCCATTCGCCAGGCGACCCAGGTTCCGGTCAATGATCCGCTGGCGCTGATCACCCCGATGGCGCTGGTTACCGAACACCTCGGTTTTGGCCTCACCGCCTCGCTGACGTTCGAGCACCCGTATCCTTTCGCCCGGCGCCTGTCGACCCTGGATCACCTGACCAAGGGGCGCATCGGCTGGAACATCGTTACCTCGTACCTCGACAGCGGCGCGCGCAACCTCGGGCAGAAGGCGCTGAGCGACCACGATGCGCGCTACGACTACGCCGACGAATATCTTGAAGTGCTCTACAAGCTGTTCGAGGGGAGCTGGGAAGAGGGCGCTGTGCTGCGTGATCGCGAGCGCGGCATTTTCAGCGATCCGAGCAAGGTTCATGAGATCCGCCACCAGGGCAAGCACTTCCAGGTGCCCGGCATCCACCTCTGCGAGCCTTCGCCGCAGCGCACGCCGGTGCTCTATCAGGCGGGGGCGTCGAGCCGTGGCAAGGACTTCGCAGCCGGACACGCCGAGTGCGTGTTCGTCGCCGCACCGTCCAAGGTGATCCTGAAGAAAACCGTGGCCGACATCCGCCGTCGCGCTGCCGAGGCCGGGCGTGATCCACGCAAGGTGCTGATCTTCAACCTGCAGACGGTGATCGTCGACGAGACCGACGCCAAGGCTCAGGCCAAGTGGCAGGAGCTCACGTCATATACCAGCTACGAAGGTGCGCTGGCGCTGATCTCGGGATGGACGGGGATCGACTTCGGCCAGTACCGGCCCGACCAGGTGCTCAAGCATATCCATACCAATGCCATTCAGTCGGCAGTGGAAACCTTTTCCACCGCCGACCCCAATAAGCAATGGACGGTGCAGGAACTGGCCGATTGGGTTGGTATTGGCGGCTTCGGCCCGCTGATCGTCGGCAGTGCGCAGACCGTCGCCGATGAGCTGCAGGCCTGGGTCGAGGAAACCGACGTGGACGGCTTCAACCTGGCTTACGTCCTGGCCCACGAAACCTTTCGCGATGTGGTCGAGCTGTTGGTGCCCGAGTTGCAGAAACGCGGTGTGTACAAGACCGAATATCGTTCCGGAACCCTGCGCGAGAAGCTTTTCGGCGATGGCCCGCGACTGCCCGCCAACCATCCTGGCGCTGGCTATCGCGACCTCAGCCAGCAGCGCGAAAACGTCGATGTCAACCTGGCCGAGCCGGCCTGAATCGGCAGAGGAGTCATTGCATGAGCATTCATGAACGCTATCTGCCGTTGCCCGACGTAGTGGCCGACAGCGCCCTGACGGCGCTGCAGCGTTGGGCCAGAGAACGGCCGACACAAATCGCCCTGCGTCATCGCCGTCTTGGTGTGTGGAAGGCCTGGCGCTGGATCGATGTGCAGCACGAGGTCGAGCGGGTTGCCAACGGCTTGCGCCAGCAGGGGTTCGGCCCCGGGCAGCGCCTGGCATTGAGTGGCGCCTTCGAGCCGAGCCTGCTGATTCTGGCGTTGGCTGCCCACCCGCTTGGCGGCCAGAGTCTGGTGATTGGCCGCGACAGCCGTGGCGATGAGCTGCAACGGCAACTGCGCCAGGCGCGTCCGACGTTCGCCTTCGTCCAACGCCGTGAAGACGTGTCGCACTGGTTGGGCAGCGGCCTTGCCGAGCTGTGGCCACTGCGTTTGTTTTCCGCCCAGGCCAATGTCGTGAGCAACGGCTTGTGGCAGGTGCAGCCGCTGTCGACGTTGTTTGTCGGCGAGGCGCCGGTGGCGCAGCGTCAGGGTTGGACGCAGGTCGCCGAAGATGACGTGCTGTGGGTCGATGAGGGCACCGAATGGCGTGAGGGACTGGGGCATTTGCTGAGCCGTTGGTTGCACCATGGCGAAAGTCTAGCCTTCCCGGAAACGAGCGAGTCTGCTGGTCGCGACCGTCGCGAAATCGCCCCGACCGGGTTGTTGTTGTCCGCTGCGGGGGTCGAGGCGCTGGCGGGCGAAATCGATGCCCGCCTGGCGCCACCAGACAGTTGGCGACGGCGTCTGTGTGACTGGACGCTGGAGAATCCACACCAGGGCTTGCGTCGCTGGCTGAAGCAGCGGGTGCGGCGTCTGCTCGGCTTCCATCGCTTGCGCCGGATCGAGGTGCCAAGTGCGTCTGCCAGCGTGGCGCTACAAGGCCCGGCACGCTTGTCATGGCTGCACGAATATCTGGAGCGCGCGGCATGAGTGCTTTGCTGGAGGTGCGCAACGTGTCGCTGTCGTTCAAGGGCGTGAAGGCGATTTCCGACTTGTCCTTCAGCGTCAGGCGCGGCGAGATCTGCGCCCTGATCGGGCCGAATGGCGCCGGCAAGAGCTCGCTGCTGAACATCCTCAATGGCGTCTACCGGGCCGATGCCGGCCAGCTGTTCTTCGCCACCGAGCCGTTGCGCCGGCCGCACCCGCTGCAGGCGGCGCGGCTGGGGATCGGCCGTACCTTCCAGAACAATGCGCTGTTCAAGAAGATGAGTGTGCTGGACAACCTGCTTACCGGTCTGTCGCGTTTCCAGCGCAGTTTCTTTCTCGAACAGGCACTGGGCCTGCCACGTGCCCGGCGCGAGGCCCGGGCTTTCGCCGAGCGCGCCGAGCAGGTGCTGGAGTTCCTCGAGCTGCAGCCCTGGCGCGACGTTGCCGTGGGCAGCCTGGCCTATGGCCTGCAGAAACGCGTGGAGCTGGGGCGTGCGCTGATCGCGCAGCCGACCCTGCTGCTGCTCGACGAGCCGATGGCGGGGATGAACGCCGAAGAGAAACAGGACATGAGCCGCTTCATCGCCGATACCAACCGTGATCTCGGCACCACGGTGATTCTCATCGAACACGACATTCAGGTGGTCATGGGGCTGTCCAGCCACGTGGTGGTGCTGGACTACGGGCGCAAGGTCGGCGATGGCACACCGGCCGAAGTGCAGGCCAATCCCGATGTGATCGCCGCCTACCTGGGAGCGCCGCACGGATGAACTTCTTCCTGGAAACCTTGATCGGCGGCTTGCTCGCCGGCACCCTGTATTCGCTGGTGGCCATCGGCTTCGTGCTGATCTACAAGGCCAGCGGCGTGTTCAACTTCGCCCAGGGCGCGATGCTGCTGTTTGCTGCGCTGACCTTCGTTAGCCTGCACGAGCAGGGCCTGCCGTTCGCCCTGGCGTTGGCCCTGACCGTACTGGTGATGATCGTCGGCGCGCTGCTGATCGAGCGCCTGGTGCTGCGGCCCCTGGTGAATCGTTCGCAGATCACCCTGTTCATGGCCACCCTTGGCCTGTCGTTCATCATCGAGGGCCTGGCCCAGGGCTTGATGGGCGCCCAGGTGCGCGCGCTGGATCTGGGCATCGAGGACGTCCCGCTGTTCGTCGGCGAACTGATGATCAGCCAGTTCGACCTGGTCGCCTCCGGCGTTTCCGCCTTGTTGGTGGCGGTGCTGGCGCTGCTGTTCAACAAGACCCGCATCGGTGTGGCCTTGCGTGCTGTGGCCGACGATACCCGCGCGGCGCTGTCGCTGGGCATCAACCTCAACCGCATCTGGCAGATCGTCTGGGCCGTGGCCGGAATGGTCGGGCTGGTGGCCGGGCTGCTCTGGGGGGCGCGCCAGGGCGTGCAGTTCTCGCTCTCGCTGGTCGTGCTCAAGGCGCTGCCGGTGCTGATCATCGGCGGCTTCACCTCGATTGGCGGAGCCATCGTCGGCGGGCTGATCGTCGGTGCCGCCGAGAACCTCGCCGAAGCCTATATAGGCCCGCTGATCGGCGGCGGCATCACGCCCTGGTTCGCTTATTTCCTCGCCCTGATCTTCCTCTACATCCGTCCGGCCGGCCTGTTCGGCGACCGGGCCACCGAACGGGTATGACGCAATGACCGCTACCGTTTCACGCTTGGGCGCCGGCTTCGACGAGGCGCCGCTGACCCTGGTGCGCCGTCGCTGGCCAGTGGGCCTGCCGTTGTTGCTGCTGGTGGCCTTCGTCGGCTTGCCCTGGCTGGGCAACGACTACTGGCTCAACGCGATCCTGATTCCCTTCCTGGTGCTGTCGCTGGCCGGGCTGGGGCTGAACTTGCTGACCGGCTACACCGGGCAGACCTCGGTCGGTGCCGCCGGCTTTATGGCGGTGGGCGCCTTCGCCACCTACGGCCTGCTGCTGCGTGTGCCTGGGCTCCCTTTGCCGCTGGCGCTGATCGGCGGCGGGCTGATTGCCGGCCTGGTCGGCTTGCTGTTCGGCATACCCAGTTCGCGGATCAAGGGTTTCTACCTGATGGTCACCACGCTGGCTGCGCAGTTCTTCCTCGAATGGGTGTTCGCCAAGTTTCCCTGGTTCTACAACCATGCCTCGTCCGGCACCATCAGCGCACCACGCCTGGAGTTGTTCGGCCACAGCCTGGCCTCGCCGGTAGGTCGCTACCTGCTGACCCTGAGCTGCGTGGTGCTGCTGACCTGGGTCGCGGTCAACCTGGTGCGCAGCCAGGTCGGGCGCAACTGGATGGCGATCCGCGACATGGACACCGCCGCCTCGGTGATCGGCATTCCGGTGGAGCGCTACAAACGCCTGGCCTTTGCCGTCAGCTCTTTCTACCTGGGCATCGCCGGGGCGCTCTGGGCCTTCGCCTACCTGGGCACGTCCAGTGCCGGCAGCTTTGATATCAACCGCTCGTTCCAGATCCTCTTCATCATCATCATCGGTGGCATGGGCAGCATCGCCGGCAATTTCATCGGCGCGGCTTTCATCAGCCTCACACCGATTCTGCTCAGCCATGCCGGGCAGTGGCTGTTCGGCGGCAACGTCGATGCCGGGCAATTGCAGAACCTGCAGAAGATCCTCTTTGGCAGCCTGATCATCTGGTTCCTGATCAAGGAGCCGGAAGGCCTGGTACGCCTGCTCGGCGACCTGCGCGAACGCATCAGGGTCTGGCCGCTGCGATTCTGAGCACGACCGCCTCTTTCCATGAACCTTGACCCGACCGCGGGAAAGGAGGTTTTCACCCCAGCACAAGAAGTTCACACCATGCGCAAACCCTTGCATCGTCACCTGCTCGTCAGCCTCTTCGTGCTTGGCGCCCAGGCCCTGTCTCCGGTCGTCACCCAGGCCGCCGACAACCAGCAGTTCATTCCCATGGCCACCTACCGGGTCGGCGCCTATGCCTCCAGCGGGATTCCCTGGTGGGCCGGAGAGATCGACTACTTCCGTTACATCAACGAGGTCGAAGGCGGCATCAACGGCGTCAAGCTGGTCTGGCAGGAGTGCGAGACCGAGTGGAACGTCGACCGTATCGTCGAGTGCTACGAGCGCTACAAAGATGGCAAGGATGGCGCGCCGACGGCGTTCTTCTTCACCCACAGCACTCCGGGCTCCTATGCGCTGATGGAGAAGGGCGCGGCCGACCGCATCCCGCTGATCGATGGTGCCGGCGGGCGCACCGAGTCTACCGACGGCAGCGTGTTCCCCTATGCCTTCCCACTGCTGCTGAACTACTACGGGCAGGCCTCGGTGGGCATCAACTACATCGCCGAGCGCGAGGGCGGCTTCGACAAGCTCAAGGGCAAAAAGATCGTCACCGTCTACCACGACTCGGCGTATGGCCGGGAAACCCAAGCGCCGATGAAGCTACTGGCGGAAACATACGGCTTCGAGAACATCCAGATCCCGGTGGCCGATCCGGGCAATGAGCAGTCGGCGCAGTGGCGCCAGGTGCGGCAGATCAAGCCAGATTGGGTGTTCCTGCGTACCTGGGGCGTGTCCACTCCGGTTGGCATAAAGACGGCCGCACGCTTCGGCATCCCGGTGGAGCGCATCATCGGCGACGTCTGGGCCGGCTCCGAGGCCGACGTGCTCCCAGCCGGCACGGCGGCCAAGGGCTACCAGGCCCTGGCGCCGTTCCCCGGTGGCGACGGTTTCGAGATTCACCAGCGCCTGCGCCAGCACATCCTCGATGTTGGCAAGAGCGACCTGAAGGATAAGCGCTACTTCGGCAAGGTGTACTACAACATCGGCCTGATCAATGCCGCGATTGCCGTCGAGGCGCTGCGCACCGCCCAGGGCAAGTTTGGCAACCGCCCGCTCAATGGTGAGGAAGCGCGCTGGGGCTTCGAGCACCTGAATATCGACGCCGCGCGCCTCAAGGCCAGTGGCTTCGAAGGGCTGCTGCCACCGCTGCAGCTGTCCTGCTCTGATCACGAGGGCGGTGGTGCGGCCCGCGTTCAGCAGTGGGACGGCGAGAAATGGGTGCTGGTGACCGACTGGATCCAGGCCGACCGCACCACCTTGCGTCCGCTGATCGAGGCCAAGTCCGCCGCCTATGCCCAGGAGAAGGGCATCACCCCGCGTAATTGCGCCAACGAGCAATAACCCCCCATGACCTGCGCCCGGCCACCGTCGCGTGGGCTGGGCGCCTGAGGAGAAAGACCATGTATGCAACGCTTAAACGCGGTGTCGCCGCCTTTGGCCTGGCGCTCGCGAGCTACGCCGCGATGCCGTCGGCGGCCCAGGCGGCCAATGAACAATTCTTCCCGCTAGCCACCTACCGAGTCGGTGCCTATGCCTCCAGCGGCATTCCGGTGTGGGCCGGGATGATCGACTACCTGCGCTACATCAACGACGTCGAAGGCGGCATCAATGGCGTCAAGCTGGTCTGGCAGGAGTGTGAGACCGAGTGGACGGCGGAGAAGGGCATCGAGTGCTACGAGCGCTTCAAGAACGGCCTCAATGGCGCTCCGGTAGCGGTCTACCAGCCCAATGGTGCGCCGGCTGCCTATGCCCTGGCGGACAAGGCCGAGGCCGACCGGATCCCGCTGATCACCCTCGGCTATGGTCGTACCGAGGCCACCGATGGCCGCGTCTTTCCCTACAACTTCCCGGTGATGCTGACCTTCTACAGCGAGGCTTCGGCATTCATCAACTACGTGGCCGAGCGCGAGGGTGGGCTGGACAAGCTCAAGGGCAAGAAGATTGCCACCGTCTACCACGACTCCGCCTATGGCCGGGAAACCCAGGGGCCGCTGAAGCTGCTGGCGGAGAAGTACGGCTTCGAGAACATCCAGATTCCCGTCGCCGACCCGGGTAACGAGCAGGCCTCGCAGTGGCGCCAGGTGCGCCAGCTCAAGCCGGACTGGGTATTCCTGCGCACCTGGGGCGTGTCCACCCCGGTGGCGATCAAGACCGCGGCGCGCTTCGGCTTTCCGGTCGATCGCATCATTGGCGACATCTGGGCCAGCTCCAATGAAGACGTGCTGCCGGCCGGCGAGGCGGGCAAGGGTTATCTGGCCCTGACGCCCTATCCGGGCGGTGCCGACTTCGACATCCACCAGCGCATCAAGGAACACATCCTCGACAAGGGCAAGAGCGACCTCAAGGATCCGAAGAGCTTCGGCAGCGTGTACTACAACTCCGGCCTGGTGAATGCCGCCATCGCCGTCGAGGCGATCCGCGCCGCGCAGAAGCACTTCGGACCGCGGCCGCTCAATGGCGAAGAAGGTCGCTGGGGCTTGGAACACCTCGATCTCGACGATGCGCGGCTCAAGGCGATCGGTTTCCTGGGGCTGATGCAGCCGCTGAAGCTGTCGTGCAGCGACCACGAGGGTGGCGGTGCCGTCAAGGTGCAGCAGTGGGATGGCCAGCAGTGGAAGCTGATCACCGATTGGGTGCAGGCCGATCATGTCACCCTGCGCCCCCTGATTGACGCCAAGGCTGCCGAGTACGCGAAAGAGAAAGGCGTGACCCCTCGTGCGTGTGACGCGCTGTGAGCGCTCGCTTTTCACCTGTGGCAGGGGCTTTAGCCGCGACCGGCACGGGCAACGCATTTCAAGGCTTTGGGGCGGCAGGCGCCGCCCGCTGAACGACGACCAGAGGGCAACAATCCATGACCAGTGCGACTCTTCCAGCCGCCGTCAGCAGCGAGCTGCTGGCAGTGGAGGACATCGAAGTGATCTACGACGGCGCAATCCTCGCCGTGGCCGGTGTATCCCTGCGGGTCGGGCAGGGCGATATCGTCGCCTTGCTAGGCGCCAACGGTGCTGGCAAGAGCACCACACTCAAGGCTATTTCCGGCCTGGTGCAGGCCGACCGGGCGCAGGTCAGCCGTGGCCATATCCGCTTCCAGGGGCAGGACACCGCCGGTGTCGCGGCCAACCTGCTGGCACGCCAGGGTATCGTCCATGTGCTGGAAGGACGGCATGTGTTCGCCCACCTGACCATCGAGGAAAACCTGCGCAGTGGCGGCTTCCTGCGTAACCCGACGCGGCGCCAACTGGAGCAGGATCTGGAGCGCATCTATGCCTGGTTCCCGCGCTTGAAGACCAAGCGCAAGACTCAGGCTGGGCTGACTTCCGGCGGTGAGCAGCAGATGCTCGCCATCGGCCGCGCGCTGATGACCAAACCGCGCCTGGTGCTGCTCGACGAACCCTCGATGGGCTTGGCGCCGATCCTCGTCGAGGAGATCTTCGCCATCGTCGCCCAGCTCAATGCGCAGGAGGGCGTGAGCTTTCTGGTGGCCGAGCAGAACATCAACGTTGCCCTGCGCCATGCTAGCCATGCCTACATCCTGGAGAACGGCCGGGTGGTAGGTGAGGGCAGTGCTGCCGAACTGGCCGCGCGGGAAGATATTCAGCATTTCTACCTGGGCGGCAAGGCTGACTGAGCGGTGGCGACGGCTGTGGAACGCTGTGGTCATACCGCCTTTTACTGAGTAGGTGATGTTCCATTCAACGCGGCCCAGGCCGCGTTTTTTTGTCCTGACGAAAGCGCTGTGGCGCCGGCAACAGCAGTTGTGCAGATTGCTCCGCAGACGGTGCATCATATTGTTGAGTAGATTGTTCAAGTGATTGAATAACAATGATTTTTTCTGTTGGCATGGTTGTTGGAACAACTGGATTTGCAGCGCCTGGAAAGGCGCCTACCTCGTCATTCCAAGGATCACTGCCATGCGCTCTACCGCTTGCTACAGAACAGCTCTTTCTCTGGCCATCCTGCTGGCCAGCCCCGCGTTTGCCGACGGCGTTGATGAAGGCTTCATCGACGGCACGCAGATCCATGTGCTCAACCGCAACTTCTTCTTCAGCCAGGACTATCGCAACGGCGACTTCACCCTCAACCCCAACAAGGGTGAGCGGCAGAGCCTGCATCGTGAATGGGGCCACGGCATCATCGCCAATCTGCAATCCGGTTTCACCCGTGGCACTGTCGGCTTCGGCGTGGATGTGCAGGGGCTGGTCGGGCTCAAGCTCGATGGCGGCAATGGGGCAGTCGGCAATGGTGTCGGCGTGCCTGGCATCGTGTCGCGCTCGGGGAGCAACTTCGATGGCGAGCCCAAGGACAGCTACGGCAAGGTTGGCGCCGCGCTCAAGGTGCGCGCCTTCGACACCGAGCTGCGCTATGGCGACGTCAGCCCGACCAGCCCGGTGCTGCACGCCAGCGACATTCGCCTGCTGCCGCAGACACTGCGCGGCTTCATCTTCAACAACAACTCGCTGGATGGCCTGAGCCTGCAGGGCGGCAAGCTGGAGTCGAGCAGTGACCGCAACGCCAGCAACCACCGTGGTGATCTCGGCACCGTCTATGCCGGGCGTATCAAGGGCGCCAACGATGTGATGTACCTGGGTGGCGATTACCTGTTCAACGACCAGCTCACCTTGCGCCTGCACAGCAGCCGCCTCGACGACGTATGGAACCAGTCGTTCTTCAGCGTCGACCATGTGCAGCCGCTGGGTAGCGAGCTGAGCCTGAAGACCGGCCTCAATTATTACCGCACCCGTGACAGCGGCCAGGCGCTGGCCGGCCAGATCGACAACGACTCATGGAGCGTGCATGCCGGTCTGGCTGCCGGCGCTCATGGCTTCAAGCTGTCCTACACACGCATCGATGGCGACACGCCGTTCGACTACGTGTGGAACACCTATGACCTGCAACTGGATGCCGCCTCGCAGGTTTCCGACTTCAACAACCCCAATGAGCGAGCCTGGGAAGCCCGTTACGACTATGACTTCGCCACGCTTGGCGTGCCTGGGCTGAGCCTGACGGCCCGCTACGTGCGCGGTACCGACATCGACGGTACGCGCGCGGGGGGCGCTTACAGCTACTTCAATGGTACCGAGGACGGCCGCCACTGGGAGCGCAACCTGTGGCTGAAGTACGTGCTGCAGAGTGGGCCGGCCAAGGACCTCTCGTTCAACCTGATGCAGGCCACCCACCGCGTCGGTGGCGATCACGTCGCCGAGTCCAACGTCGACGAACTGCGCCTGATCGTCCAGTACCCGCTGGATATCAGCCTCTGAGAACCTGCTCACGATCTCGCGAGGTAACGCCATGCAACACCGATGGCGGCCCCGCAAAAACAGGCGAGGCGCGGTCGGAGTCGCGCTCGACTTCACCCGCTGTAAATGAGCAGTCCGACCACGCTGGCGCTCCAGCCTTTTTTAACGCAGGAGGGCCGACGCGCAGCAGGTCGTGAACAGGTCTGAGGCAAGTGTCCGCCCGGCAACAGCCAATCCACAGTTTGCCGCCACAGGTGCTTTTCCAATTATCTGGATTGCGCATCAAGTCATTGAATATGAAGGATTTTCCAGGTTGGTACGGGCTGTGCAGTAGCCCTGGAGAATCCATCACGCTTGGAGCAACACATGACTCAGTCACAACCCGCCGATCTGCGCGAGCAGGTCAGCTCGGCGCCTCGGCGCCCGGCACAGATCATCCGTAGCGACGCCGAAGCCATCGAGGTGGCGCAGCGCTTGGCCGAGGATTTTGCCCGTGAGGCAGCCTGGCGTGATCGCGAGCGGCGCCTGCCCTGGGAGGAACTGGATCGCTTCTCCGAAAGCGGTCTGTGGGCAATCAGCGTGCCCAAGGCGCACGGCGGCGCCGGGGTATCTTATGTCACCCTCAGCGAGGTGATCGCGACCATCTCCGCCGCCGATTCATCGCTCGGCCAGTTGCCGCAGAACCACTTTGGTGTGCTCAGCAACCTCGGCCTGACCGGCAGCGAGGCGCAGAAGCGCCGCTACTACGCCAAGGTGCTGCAAGGCTACCGTTTCGGTAACGCCTTTTCCGAAGCGCGCAGCCAGTACGTCACCACCTTCCAGACGCAGATCCGCTTCGACGGCGACAGCGCCGTGCTCGATGGCGAGAAGGCCTACTGCACGGGGGCGCTGTTCGCCCACATCGTCCCGGTCGCGGGTGTCGACGAGGAGGGCCGCCCGCACATCGCCTTCGTGCCACGCGATGCAGCTGGCCTGACGGTGATCGACAGTTGGGATGGCTTCGGCCAGCGCATCACAGCCAGCGGCCAGGTGCGTATCGAAGGCGTGCGAGTGCCAGCGAGCGAGGTGATACCGGCCTGGAAGGCCTACGACCAGCCAACCGCTGATGGCCCGATCTCGCAGATCATCCAGGCCGCCGTGGACACCGGCATCGCCCGTGGCGCCTTTGCCGAAACCCTGCGCGTGGCGCGTCAGGCACGCCCCTGGGTCGACAGCGGCTTGCAGCACGGCTGGCAGGATCCACTTGGCCAGGCGCTAATCGGCGAGCTGGCCTGGCGCCTGCAGGCGGCCGAGGCGATCTTGCAGCGCGCTGCCGAGGCGGTCGATCGCGCCGTCGCCGAGCCTGGCGAAGAGCACGTTGCTGAAGCCTCAGTGGTGGTCGGCCAGGCCAAGGTGCTGTCTACCGAGATTTCCCTTGAGGCGTCCAGTCGCCTGCTGGAGCTGGGCGGCACGCGCAGCGTCTCGGCCAGCCAGGGGCTGGACCGCTTCTGGCGCAATGCGCGCACCCACACGCTGCATGACCCGGTGCGCTGGAAGTACCACCTGGTCGGCAATCAACTGCTCAACGGCATCAAGCCGCAACGTCATTCCTGGAACTGAGGTCACGCCATGTCCAACACCCATTCCCAAGGCCGGGGTGACCTGGCCCACGCCCGTCATGTCGAGGCAGCTCTGCTTGACTACCTGCGCGGGCAGAGTGCTCGCCATGAAGCGCTGGTCATCGCTGCAGTCGGCGAGTTGCGCATCCGTATCGACGCCGCCGACGCGTTGCTGGCACGCGCCGACGCCTCGCAGTCGGCCGCCATCGCTTTTCGTTTGGGCGCCGCCGAGGCCGCGCGCCTGGCCGCGCAGACGCATTTCGAACTGGTGGGCAGTAGTCTGCCGCGTCCGCAGCCGGGCAGCGCCGAACCGGCACTGCCCACTCAACGGCGACTGCTCGGCGACCACTACCTCAACGGCGCCGCCTTGGCAGATCAGCAAAGGGTGCAAGCATGAGTCGAATCCTGACGTTGCTCACCGCCCTGGTGCTGGCATTGGCGGGCGGCCTGACACAAGCCGAGGAGGAGGGCGAGGCCGTGCCGTCGCTGGCCGGCAAGCGCATTGCCGTGAGCATGACTGGCACCAGTCATTACTTCGACATCAAGGCGTTCCAGGCGCAGGTCAATGAGATCAAGCGCCTGGGCGGCACGCCGATCACCCTCGACGCCGGGCGCAACGACCGCAATCTGGTCACACAACTGAACACGGTGGTCACGCAAAAGCCCGATGCGGTGATTCAGACCCTCGGCACCCTGAGCGTGATCGACCCCTGGCTCAAGCGCATCCAGGCAGCAGGCATCCCGCTGTTCACCATTGATGTGCCATCGCAGTACAGCCTCAACAACACCACCTCGGACAACGTTGCGGCCGGCCGCGCGTTGGCCGAACAGCTGGTGCGCGACACCGGCGGCAAGGGCCGCATCCTGGTGTTCAACGGCTTCTACGGGGTGCCGGTCTGTGCGATCCGCTACGACGAGTTGAAGAAGGTACTGGCCGATCATCCGCAATTGCAGATCGTCCAGCCGGAGCTGCGTGACGTGATTCCCAACACCGTGCAGGACGCCCGCAGCCAGATCGCCGCGCTCCTGAACAAGTACCCCAAGGGCGATATCGCCGCCATCTGGTCGGCCTGGGACATCCCTCAGCTCGGCGCCAGCCAGGCGCTGATCGACGCCGGGCGCAGTGAGATCCGCACCTATGGTGTGGACGGCACGCCGGAGGTACTGGAGCTGCTCGCCCCTGACAACTCGCCCATCGGCGCGGTGGTTGCGCAGCAGCCCGACCTGATCGGCCGCACCGCCGTGCGCAACGTTGCCCGCTACCTGGCCGGCCAGCGTGATCTGCCGAAGGAAACCCATGTCGCCGCGCTATTGACGACCCGCGACAACCTGGCTCAGGTCAAGCACCTGCGAGGTGACCAATGAGTGACAACGACTGCTCCGGCATTTCCCGGCGCTGCCTGCTCGGCGCGTCTTCGGCGATGCTCGCTCTCGGGCTTGCCGCACCATTGACCCGCACCATGGCGGCTGGAGCCGACAGCGGTGCCGAGGCCAGTGCCACAGTGCCTTCGCTCAAGGGCAAGCGCATCGCCATCAGCACCGTGGGCACCAGCATCTACTTCGACAGCCGGGCCTTCAAGGCGCAGGTCGAGGAGGTACAGCGCCTGGGCGGCACGCCGATCACCCTGGATGCCGGGCGCAACGACAAGGCCATGGTGACCCAGTTGCAGAATCTGGTGACGCAGAAGCCCGATGCAGTGATTCACACCCTCGGCACGCTGAGCATCATCGAGCCCTGGTTCAAGCGCATCAGCGCCGCCGGCATCCCGCTGTTCACCATCGAGGTGCCGTCGCAGTACGCGGTCAATACGATTTCCGCAGACAACTGGAGCACGGGTTTGCTGCTGGCCAAGCAGTTGGTGGCCGATCTGCGCGGCAAGGGCAGGGTGCTGCTGTTCAATGGCTTCTATGGCGTGCCGAGCTGCGGCATTCGCTATGACCAGTTGAAGCTGGTGAGCAAGTTCTACCCGCAGATCGAGTTCATCCAGCCGGAGTTGCGCGACGTGATTCCCAACACCGTGCAGGATGCCCGCAGTCAGGTTGCCGCCTTGCTCAACAAGTACCCCAAGGGTGAGCTCGACGCGATCTGGGCGGCCTGGGATCTGCCGCAGCTCGGTGCCAGCCAGGCGCTGATCGAAGCCGGGCGCAATGAAGTGCGCACCTATGGCGTCGACGGTACGCCCGAGGTGCTGGAACTGCTGCGCCAGCCCGGCAGCCCGGTGGCTGCAGTGGTGGCGCAGCAGCCTGCGTTGATTGGCCGGACGGCGGTGCATAACGTCGCCCGCTACCTGGCCGGCGAGCACGATCTGCCGCCCGAAACCTTCGTCGAGACCCTGCTGACCACGGCGGGCAACGTCGATGACGTCAAACGCATCCGAGGCGACGCATGAGTACGCCGGTGCTGGAGCTGCGTGGCATCGTCAAGACCTTCGGTGCCACCCGGGCGCTCGACGGCGCCAGCCTGCGGGTGGCGGCGGGCAGCGTGCACGGTCTGGTGGGCGAGAACGGCGCCGGCAAGTCTACGCTGATCAAGGTGCTGGCCGGCATCCACCGCCCGGACGCCGGCAGCCTGCTGCTCGACGGCCAGCCGCACGGGCATTTCAGCCCGCGCCAGGTGGAGCGCCTGGGCATTGGCTTCATCCACCAGGAACGCTTGTTGCCGGCCCGTTTCACCGTGGGTGAAGCCTTGTTCTTCGGCCACGAACGGCGATTCGGGCCCTTGCTCGATCGCCGCTCCCAGCAGCGCGAGGCCGCGCGTCTGCTGGACGACTACTTCGGCCTGCGACTGCCGGCGAATGCGCTGATCGGTGAACTGAGCAGCGCCGAGCAACAGATGGTGCAGATCGTCCGCGCGCTGCTGATCAAACCGCGTGTGCTGGTGTTCGACGAACCCAGCGTGGCCCTGGTGCAGCGTGAGGTGGAGCGTTTGCTGCGGATCGTCCAGCGCCTGCGTGACGATGGCCTGGCGATCGTCTACATCTCCCATTACCTGCAGGAAATCGAGGCCCTGTGCGACCGCGTGACGGTACTGCGCAACGGTCGCGATGTCGCTGAAGTCTCCCCGCGCAACACGTCGCTGGAGCAGATCACCCGCCTGATGGTCAACCGCGAAGTCGGCGAGCTGTACCCCAAGGTAGCGGTGCCTGCCGGTGCGCTGTTGCTCGACGTACGCGGGCTGGGTCGGGCACGGGCCTACCAGGGCATCGACCTGCAGGTGCGCCGTGGCGAGATCGTCGGCCTCACCGGGCTGGTGGGCTCGGGCGCCAAGGAGTTGCTTCGCAGCCTGTTCGGCCTGGCGCCACCGGACAGCGGCGAGGTGCGCCTGGACGGGCAACCGTTGTCCTTGCGCAGCCCGCGCGAGGCTGTCGCCCAGGGCGTCGCGCTGATGCCCGAGGAGCGCCGCCGGCAAGGCGTGGCGCTCGATCTGAGCGTGCAGGAGAACACCACCCTGGCGGCACTGTCGCGCTTCGTCCGCCTGGGGCTGCTGTCGCCGGCGCGCGAGCGGCATACCACCCTGGAGCTGATCGAGCGCCTGAGGATCAAGGCCCATGGCGCGCATGTCAAGGTGCGTCAGCTCAGCGGCGGCAATCAGCAGAAGGTGGCGCTGGCCAAGTGGTTCGCGCGGTGTTCCAGCCTGTACCTGCTGGACGAGCCCAGCGTTGGCATCGATGTTGGCGCCAAGGTGGAGATCTATCGGCTGATCGGTGAACTGGTGAAGGAGGGCGCCGGGGTGTTGATCCTCTCGTCCGACCTGCCGGAGTTGATCGGCCTCTGCGACCGCATTCATGTCATGCACCGCGGCGCCATCGCCGCACGTTTCGCCGCTGGCGAGGCGAACAGTGACCGCCTGCTGGCGGTGGCTACCGGCGCGCAACGCGCGCAGAACGAGGAACGACCTTTCTATGCCTATGCCATTGCTATCTGATGCCTTCCACCCGCGATTCGCGCAGTGGCTGCTGCGCCGTGGCGCGCTGCTGGCCTTCGCCGCGATCCTGCTGGCCTTCGCCCTCAGTGCGCCGAACTTCCTCACCCCGAGCAACCTGGTCAATGTGCTGGCCCAGTCGGCGATCCTCGGCAGCCTTGCCTTCGGCCTGACCACGGTGATCATCGGCGGCGGCTCGAACGTGGTGTCCGGTGGGCTTGATCTGTCGCTGGCGGCCAACCTCGGGTTGTCCGCTGCGGTCTATGCCAGCCTGAACAACGCCGGTTTCGGCGATGTTGTCAGCATCGCCGCGACGCTTGGCACTGGCCTGGCCATCGGCACGCTGAATGCGCTGGTGGTGGTCGGTTTCCGTTTGCCGCCGCTGCTGGCAACCCTGGCCACGATGAACCTGGTGGCCGGGCTGGAACTGGTGCTGACCGAAAACACCGTGCTGCCCAGCTCTTCGCCGTTGCTGGAAGGGCTGGCCTTCGGTAGTTGGCTCGGCGTGCCAGCCCTGGCCTGGGTGCTGCTGGCGGTCGGTGGCGTGCTGATCGTGTTGATGCAGTACACGCCATTCGGCCTGCGTCTGTACGCCATCGGCGAATACCCGGAGGCGGCTAATGCCGCTGGCCTGTCGGTGCGTGGCTACGTGTTCGCCAGCTACCTGATCAGCGGTCTGTGCGGCAGCCTGGCCGCGTTTTGTTCAGCGGCCTGGTTCAGCGGCAGCACCACCGGCTCCGGCGAGATGCTGCTGTCGGTGGTGGCCATCGCTTTTCTTGGGGGGATCTTCTCCCAGCGTCTGCAGCCGAGCATCGGCGGCACGCTGCTGGCAACGATGCTGGTCGGGGTGCTGATCAACGGCTTCCAGCTTCTGAATATTTCCAGCTTCTGGGTCGACGGCGTGCAGGGTGTCCTGATCCTGCTGGTGGTGGCCCTGTCCGGTTTGCGCAACAAGGAGGCCTGAGATGTCCGATTCGTTATCCGCCCCGCAGCCTGCCGGTCTGACCGGGCTCTCTGGCCGGGCGTTGCTGCGCCTGGTCATGCCGACGCTGTTCGCCGCCGTGCTACTGTTCTTCGCGTTGAAGGCACCCGGCTTTCTCACCGTCGGCAACCTGTCCAGCCTGTTATTGAACAATTTCGTGCTGCTGGCCATCGTCGCCATCGGCATGACCTACGCCATCGCTGCGGGTGGCATCGACCTGTCAGTCGGCACTGCGCTGGACTTCTCGGCGCTGACCTTCGTCCTGCTGCTCAATGCCGGCTTCGGGCTCTATGTCGCGATTCCCGGTGGGCTGCTGGCTGGCAGCCTGGCCGGGTTGTTCAATGCCGGGCTGATCGCCGGGCTGCGTATTTCCCCTTTTCTGGCCACCCTTGGCACGCTGTTCATTGGCAGCAGCGTGCAAAAGCTGCTTTCCGATGGCGGACAACCGATCTACCTGGAGGCGCAGGTGCGCAGCGGCTTGGCCAGTGAGCGCTTGCTCGGCGTGCCGCTACCCTTGCTGCTGGTGGCACTGTTGGCGCTGGTGTATGGCGTGGTATTGGCGCGTGGCCGCTTAGGCCGGGAGATCATCGTCCTTGGCAGCCAGCCACTGGTGGCGCGTTATTCGGGCCTGGCGCAGCGACGTATCGCTGCCCTGGTGTTCATCGCCAGTGCCTTTGCCAGCGCGCTGGCGGGCATCCTGCTGCCGGCCACGGTGAACGCCTACGCGCCGATGTCCGGCAATGCCTTCCTGATGAATGCCATCGGTGCGGTCTTCATCGGTGCCACGCTGAGCCTGCACAACCGGGTCAACGTACCCGGTACACTGCTCGGTGTGCTATTTCTCAACGTCACGGCCAACGGTCTGCTGCTGATTGGCTGGAATTTCTTCTGGCAGCAGGTGGCCACCGGCGTTCTGATTCTCTCGGTTCTGCTGTTCAGTTTTGCCAGTCGGCGACTCGGCGCTGGATAGTTCTGGCGTTTCGGGCGAAACGCCAGTGCCGTGACGAGGCCTGGGGGTGTGCCCCAGGCCATGCTTTCAGGACTGCTTGGCACCGCCACCGATCTGCCAGACATAGGGCGGTTCACTGCCATTGACGTGCCAGTCGCCGATGATGCGTTCCTTGTAGATCACCGGGTTGTGCGAGGCGGCAGTACGGGCGTTGCGCCAGTGGCGATCGAGCTGTTTGGTGGTGCTGGTACCGGAGGCGCCGAGGGTGTTGAACAGGTCGCTGGTGGCACGCAGCACCCATTCGATGGCCGCCACCTGGGCCTGGGCCGATTCCAGTTCGGCGGCGATGTTGGCCTTGCGCTCGGCGTTCTCGTCATTGCCGAAACGCGCCAGGTAGGCTTGCTGCGCGGCCTCGCTGGCGCGCAGGGTGCCTGCCTCGGCGGCGTAGATCAGCCCGGAGGCCTTGCCGATAACCTGCAATACCTGTGGATCCTCGCTTACCGCTGCGCCATTGCCATGGCTGAACACGCGCGTGCGCTTGCTGGTTTCCTGGCTGAAGTCACGCACGGCGGCGCGGCCGGAACCGACGATGACGGCGAGCAGCACCAGTTGGTAGAAGGCCGTCTGGTATTTGAAGCGGGTGGCGAAGTCGATGATGTTCTCTTCCTCGACCACCGCGTTCTCGAACACCGAGGTGCCGCTGCCGGTGGTGCGCTGGCCAAAACCATCCCAGTCGTCGCTCTGGGTGATGCCGGGTTGGTGGGTACGGATCGCTGCGATCACGTCGCCACCGGTGTCGTCTCGGCGGGCGAACAGGTCGATCCAGTCGGAGAAGAGGCTGCCGGTGCTGTAGTACTTGGTGCCATTGACCACCCACTGATCACCCTGGCGCGACACCCGGGTGCTGACGTCGCCGATCTTCACTGCGCCCACCTCCGTCCAGGCGCAGCCCACCAGATCGCCGTCGACGAAGCGTTTGAACCAGACGTCCTGTGGGGTGCTGGCATGGGCGTTGAGGCGGTCCTCGACAAAAGCAAAATGCCCGCGCAGTGCCTGCGGCACATTGGAGTCCGCTTCGGCCAGTTCGATCAGCAGCTGGAACAACTGTGGCAGGGAAGCGCCGGCACCGCCCTGTTCGACGGGTACACGCACGGCGCCGAAGCCGGCTTCTTTGAGCCACTGGATGGGCTCATGGGGCAGGGTGCGGTTGCGCTCGCGTTCCACGCTGGAGTCGGCGATGCGGGCAAAGATGGGGCGGAAGCGGGCGGCAAGGGATTCGTAGTGGGTACCGGTAGACAGGTGGGGCAGTGGGGCTTGGGCGGTCATCGCAGTTCTCCTCGATTGATGCGATTGCTGACGGCGATGCTCTCGCAAACTTCGTGCCTTGCAGTGAATGCCTTTTAAATCAACGGGTTGTGATCATTCTGGTGGGGCGGGCTGTTCGCTCGCCGACAGCTTGCTGAATGACTGTTGGTGGGCGGTCAATTGCGTTTTCCGGGGCAACTGTTGGCCGAGGGTCAGTGGTTCAACAGCTTGTTGGCCAAAAGACAGTTCAGGCTGCTAGCGCTAGCGTTCAAGTACTTGAATTTAAAGGTTTTTATGGATTGGCACGGTTGCTGCTGAAGCTCCCTCAGGTAATGCCCGCTGGGCAAGGAGGGATGAGCATGAACGCACGTGTTATCAGGGTCGTGGTGGTGTCCGGCAGCCTGCGGGCCCCATCACGCACCCATGGTCTGCTGCAGGCCCTGGTGGAGCGGCTGCCGGCCGTGTTGCCGAAGCTGGAGGTGCACTGGGTGCGCATCGCCGAACTGTCCGCCAGCCTGGCCGGTTCGCTGGAGCGCGATAGCGCCTCGGCTGACCTGCAACCGCATTTGCAGGCCATCGAGCAAGCCGACCTGCTACTGGTCGGCAGCCCGGTGTATCGCGCGTCCTACACCGGTTTGTTCAAGCACCTGTTCGACCTGGTCGATCACCAGTCGCTCAAGGGCGTGCCCGTGGTGCTTGCCGCCACCGGTGGTAGCGAGCGACATGCCTTGATGATCGATCACCAGCTGCGCCCGCTATTCGCTTTCTTCCAGGCCCACACCCTGCCGTACGGCCTGTACGCCAGTGTCGAGTCTTTCGACGATCAGCGCCTGGCTGACCCTGCGCAGTTCGAACGGATCGAGCGGGTACTCGATACCGTCGGCGCCTTCTTTCATATCCCGGTCGCCCGCGCGGCCTGACTTTCCGAGTTACAGGAGACATCGCCATGAGCCAACCGATCAAATTCGCCTACTGGGTTCCTAACGTCAGCGGTGGCCTCGTTGTCAGCAAGATCGAACAACGCACCAGCTGGGACATCGATTACAACCGCAAGCTGGCGCAGATTGCCGAGCGTTCCGGGTTCGAGTACGCGCTTTCGCAGATCCGCTTCACCGCCGGCTATGGCGCTGACAACCAGCACGAGTCGGTAACCATCAGCCACGCGCTGCTGGCCGCCACCGAAAAACTTAAGGTGATCGCCGCGATCCTGCCCGGACCCTGGACGCCGGTATTGGCAGCCAAGCAATTGGCAAGCATCGACCAGTTCACCGCGGGCCGCATCGCCATCAACGTGGTGTCCGGCTGGTTCAAGGGCGAGTTCCGCGCCATCGGCGAGCCATGGCTGGACCATGATGAGCGCTATCGCCGATCCGAGGAGTTCATTCGTGCCCTGAAGGGCATCTGGACGCAGGACAATTTCAGCTTCCACGGTGATTTCTACCGTTTCAACGACTACACCCTCAAGCCCAAGCCGCTGCAGCAACCGCACCCGGAAATCTTCCAGGGCGGGAGCTCGCGGGCCGCGCGCGACATGGCCTCGAGGGTCTCCGACTGGTACTTCACCAATGGCAACAGTGTCGAGGGCATCAAGACCCAGGTCGACGATATCCGCACCAAGGCAGCGGCCAACGGGCATTCGGTGAAGGTCGGGGTAAACGCTTTCATCATCGCCCGCGACACCGAGGAAGAGGCCCGCGCGGTGCTGGCGGAGATCATCGCCAAGGCCGACCCGGAGGCGGTCAACGGCTTTGGCAGTGAAGTGAAGAACGCCGGTGCGGCCAGCCCGGAAGGCGAGGGCAACTGGGCCAAGTCGACCTTCGAAGACCTGGTGCAGTACAACGACGGCTTCAAGACCAACCTGATCGGTACGCCACGGCAGATCGCCGAGCGCATCGTCGCGCTCAAGGCGGTCGGCGTCGACCTGATCCTCTCCGGCTTCCTGCACTTCCAGGAAGAGGTCGAATACTTCGGCAAGCATGTGTTGCCGCTGGTGCGCGAACTGGAGCAGGAGCAGCATGCCTCCCTCGCTGTGGCCTGAGGTGCGTGGCCATGCATGAGGCGTTCGCGGACAACCTGCCGGCCAGCTTGCTGGCCCGGGCACATCAACGTGGGGCGGACGTTGCGTTGCGCCACAAGCGTCTAGGCCTGTGGCAGGCGCGCAGCTGGGCGCAACTGCTGGCCGAGGTGCAGAGCCTGGCCACCGGGCTGCGCGAGGCCGGCTTCGCGGCCGGCGACAGTCTGCTGATCGTCAGCCGGCCGCGCCCTGAGGCGCTGCTGGCAAGCCTGGCGGCGCAGTGGCTGGGCGGCGTCGCGGCACTGCTCGACCCGCTGATGCCCGACGCGGAGCAACTGACGCTGTTGCGTGAACTGCAGGCCGGGTTCGTCTTTGCCGAAGGTTAGGAGGAGGTCGAGCGGGTGCTCGCGAGCGGTCATGTGCCGGCATTGCTGTTCTACGCCGATGGCCGTGGCCTGGCGGATTCCGGGTTGCCGAATTACGCTCGCCTGGCCGCGCAGTTGCCCGATCCTGCCTTGGCGGTGCAGGCGCAGAGCGAGCGCCCAGCGTTCAGCTTTCACCGGCTGGATGCCGATGGCCAGGTTCAGCAGCACGGGCTCAGCCATGCCGAGGTGCTGGGCGAGGGGCGTCGGCTGGTCGAACAGGAGCGCCTGACGGCGGCCGAGGAAGCCTTGGCGTCCCGCAACTTCGCCACCAGCGGCCAGGCCCGCTACCTGCTGGCGCCTTGGCTGCTGGCAGGCTTTCGGATGAATTTTCCGGAGAGCCTGGCGACCCGCGACACCGACCGCCGTGAACTCGGCCCGACCCTGGTACTCGGCACCCACGACAGCTACGGCCGCCTGTATGCACTGGCGCAGCAGCGTCTACCGCTGCCGGGCAGCCTGCTGCGGCGCTGGCTGGACTGGGCGCTTGACGCGCGCGGTGGGTTGCTGCGCAACGGCCTTGGCCACGTGTTGCTGCGTCGGCCGCTGGGCGATGTGCTGGGCCTGAGCCGCACCCGGGTGCCGCTGCTGGTCGGTGAGGCCCTGCCGGGCGAGGTGCAGGCGTTCTTCGCCGCCCTTGGGGTGGCGCCGCGTATCTGGCGGGAGGCGCCCCGCTGGCAGGCCGTGCGCAGCCCCCGTTCATCCCTCGCTGCTCGGTCGCAAAGCCGGGTTCAGCCCGTCTGAGGAGCGTTCATGTCGAATTTCCCGTTGCTGGAACTGGAGGGCATCAGCCTGTCGTTCAAGGGTGTGAAGGCCATCAGCGACATCGGCTTCAGCGTCGCCGAAGGCGAGATCTGTGCGCTGATCGGGCCCAATGGCGCGGGCAAGAGCTCGCTGCTGAACATCATCAATGGCGTTTACCGGGCGCAGCAGGGGCGTATTCGTTTTGCCGGGCAGCAGCGTCGGGTGATGCACCCACATGCAGCGGCACGCGACGGCATCGCTCGCACCTTCCAGAACATCGCGCTGTTCAAGGGCATGAGCGTGCTCGACAACGTGCTCACCGGGCGCAACCTCAAGCGCCGCAGTTCCTGGCTGGAGCAGGCGTTGCGCATCGGCCGCGCGCCGGGCGAGGACGATCGCCAACGCGCCGCCGCCGAGCGGGTAATCGAGTTTCTGCGCATCCAGCCGTGGCGTGACGAAATCGTTGGCACCTTGCCCTATGGCCTGCAGAAGCGGGTCGAGCTGGCCCGTGCGCTGGCCGCCGAGCCTCGCTTGCTGCTGCTCGACGAGCCGATGGCCGGGATGAATGCCGAGGAGAAGCGCGAAATGAGCCGCTTCATCGTCGAGATCAACCGTGAGTTCGGCATGACGGTGGTGCTGATCGAGCACGACATCGGCGTGGTCATGGGCATTTCCCACCATGTGGTGGTGCTCGATTACGGCCGCAAGATCGGCGACGGCTCCCCCGAGCAGGTTCGCCGCAACCCCGACGTGATCGCGGCCTATCTGGGTGTCCGCCCGGCGGCAGCTTCGGGGCTGTTCCCACACAGGAGCGCGACATGGCATTCTTTTTCGAAGTGCTGATCGGTGGCCTGCTGGCCGGGGTGATGTACTCCCTGGTGGCCATCGGTTTCGTACTGATCTACAAAGCCAGCGGTGTGTTCAACTTCGCCCAGGGGGCGATGGTACTGTTCGCCGCGCTGACCTTCGTCAGCCTGCTGGAGCGCGGCGTACCGTTCTGGCTGTCTTTTCTCGTCACCCTGGCGACGATGATCGCCCTGGCGCTGCTGATCGAACGGGCGGTACTGCGGCCATTGGTCGGGCGCTCGCCGATTACCCTGTTCATGGCCACGCTCGGCCTGGCCTACATCATCGAGGGCGCCGCCCAGGCCCTGTGGGGCGCTCAGGTTCACGGCCTGGAGCTGGCCATCAGCGACGCGCCGCTGGAACTGGGTGGCTTGCTGCTGTCGCAGTTCGACCTGTTCGCCGCCGCAACGGCGGCGGCCCTGGTGGTGCTACTGTCCTTGCTGTTCAACCGCACACGCATCGGCCTGGCGCTGCGTGCGGTGGCTGACGATCCCCGCGCGGCGATGAGCGTCGGTATCCGCCTGCCGAGGGTGTGGGCGGTGGTCTGGGCTGTGGCCGGGTTCGTCGGGCTGGTCGCTGGGCTGCTCTGGGGCGCGCGCCTGGGGGTGCAGTTTTCGCTCTCGCTGGTGGTGCTCAAGGCCCTGCCGGTGCTGATCATCGGCGGCTTCACCTCGATCAGCGGGGCGATTGTCGGCGGCCTGATCATCGGCGCTTCGGAGAAGCTCGCCGAGGTGTATCTCGGGCCGCTCATCGGCGGCGGCATCGAAAACTGGTTTCCCTATGTGCTGGCCCTGCTGTTCCTGCTGGTGCGTCCGGCTGGGCTGTTCGGCGAGCGCGCCATCGAGCGAGTCTGAGGAGCGTCGATCATGCTGTATCGAGAAGCGGGTCAGTTCAGCGTGCGTTACGCCGACGACCGACGATTCTTCCGCCTGCGCCAGGATCGGCTGGGCCTGGCGGCCTTGGTCCTGTTCGCCTTCATCGGCGTGCCACTGCTGGGCAACGATTACTGGTTCAGTGCCATCCTGATCCCATTTCTACTGCTGTCGCTGGCCGGCTTAGGGCTGAACCTGCTGACCGGTTATGCCGGGCAACTGTCGCTGGGTTCGGCGGCGTTCATGGCAGTAGGTGCCTTCGCGGCCTATAATTTCGAGCTGCGCGTGGCGGGGCTGCCGCTGCTGGCCAGCCTGCTGCTCGGCGGCCTGGTGGCGGCGCTGGTGGCTGTGGTGTTCGGCCTGCCGAGCCTGCGCATCAAGGGCTTCTATCTGCTGGTGTCGACACTGGCGGCGCAGTTCTTCGTGCCATGGGCGTTGACCCGCTTCAGTTGGTTCAGCAACGACAGTGCCTCGGGGGTGATCAGCGCGCCGCCACTGCTGATGGCCGGGTATGACTTTTCGTCGCCGGCCGGGCGCTACCTGCTGACCCTGGCGGTGGTCAGTGCGCTGTTCTGGCTGGGCGCCAACCTGGTGCGCAGCGAGCTGGGGCGCAACTGGATGGCGGTGCGCGACATGGACACCGCCGCCGCAGTGATCGGCATCCCCCTGTTGAAGACCAAACTGCTGGCTTTTGCCATCAGCGGCTTCTACCTCGGCGTGGCCGGTTCGCTCTGGGCCTTCACCTACCTGGGCACGGTGGAGCCACACGGCTTCGACCTGAACCGCTCGTTCCAGATCCTGTTCATCATCATTATCGGCGGCCTGGGCAGCATCCTCGGGAACTTCCTCGGCGCCGCCTTCATCGTGCTGTTCCCGGTGCTGCTGTCGAACCTGGCCGGGTTGCTGCCGACCGGGCTGATCGATGCCGGACAGATAGAGAACCTGCAGAAGATGGCCTTCGGCACGCTGATCATCATCTTCCTGATCAAGGAACCGGAGGGCCTGGCGCGCCTCTGGCAACGCTTTCGCGAGCGCACTCGGCGTTGGCCGTTGCGCCACTGAGCGAACCTTCGCACCGGGCTTCGCCCGCCTTATGCCACTGCCCACTGATTTGTAAAGGATAACCACGATGTCGACCCGATCCGTCCTCGGCCGCCTGGCGCTGGCCGTGAGCCTAGCGGCCGGTGCACTCAACGTGCACGCGGCCAATGAACAGTATTTCCCCCTGCAGAGCTACCGCGTTGGCCCCTATGCCGCAGGTGGTACTGGTTTCTTCGGTGGTTTTATCGATTACCTCAAGTACGTCAACGCCCAAGGCGGCGTGAATGGTGTCAAGCTGACCTGGAGCGAGTGCGAGACTGAATACGTCGTGGAGAAGGGGTGGAGTGCTACGAGCGCCTCAAGGGTGGGCTCAACGGCGCACCGGCTGCCGCCACCAATCCGCTGTCGGTGGGTATCGCGTATGCCACCCTGGAACGCTCCACGGCCGACAAGCTGCCGCTGATCACCATCAACCACGGGCGTACCGACTCCACCGATGGCAGCGTGTTCCCTTACGTCTTCCCGCTGCAGCTCAATCCCTATTCCGAGGTATCGGCCATCGTCAACTGGATCGCTCAGCAGGCAGGCGGCGAGCAGGGCCTCAAGGGCAAGAAGATCGTCACGCTCTTTCACGGTTCGCCCTATGGCAAGGAAACCAACGGGGTGCTGCAGGCCCTGGCGGACAAGTACGGTTTCGAGTTGACCCTGCTGGAGGTGCCGCACCCCGGTAACGAGCAACAATCGCAATGGCTGAACATCCGCCGCCTGAAGCCGGACTGGGTCATCCTGCGCGGCTGGGGCGTGATGAACCCGGTGGCGCTGAAGACCGCGCAAAAGGTCGGTTTCCCTGCCGACCGCATCATCGGCAATATCTGGAGCAATTCCGAGGAAGACGCGGCGCCTGCCGGTGCCGCGGCCAAGGGCTTCATCGCCATCACCACGCATCCGTCCGGTACCGAGTTCCCGGTGCTGCAGGGCATCGAACAGGCGGTGGTGGACAAGGGCCAAGGCGACCTGGCTGATCCGAAGCGCTTTGGCACCGTGTACTACAACCTCGGCGTGGTCAACGGCATCCTCAACGTCGAGGCATTGCGTCTGGCTCAGGAGAAGTTCGGCAGGCAACCGCTGAGTGGCGAGCAGGTGCGTTGGGGCTTCGAACACCTGAACCTGGACGATACCCGCCTGCAGGCACTCGGTGCCAAGGGGCTGGTGCAGCCGCTTAAACTGTCCTGCTCCGACCATGAAGGCGGTGGCGCGGTGCGCTTCCAGCAGTGGGACGGGCAGAAGTGGAAACTGATCAGCGACTGGGTACAGGCCGACCGCGCGTTTTTGCGGCCGATCATCGAGGCCTCGTCGCATCAATATGCCAAAGAGAAGGGTATTACCCCGCGTGATTGCAGCCAGGAAGGCTGATCGCGCGGGCAGGGCCGGTGGCGTCCCCCCGGCCTGTCTTCAGCCCTGCGCAGTTCGGGCGCCGCCGCGCACCAGGCCCACACCGGCTCAAAGGTTGGGGGCCGCTTCCAGTCTGTTGCGATTGCCGCCATTTGTCGCGGCCATACGCTTCTGTCCTACGCAACCCTCCTCGCGCAGTTGGCAAGGGGGGGCAATCGTTCGTGGCGGCCACTCAGATTGATAGTTGTATCGCCCGCTCAGGGCGCATCTGGGGCTCTGGCCGGCGCCGATTGACCACCAGTTCGCCGATGGCGATCAACCGGGCGCGGGTGATGTTGCGGCTCAGGCCCAGCAGGCTGGCCGTGTGCACCTGATTGCAGTGGCAGAAACGATAGGCACTGCGTAGCAGGGTGTCCTCGACCTTCTCGTGCAGGCTGCCGGCCTGCTCCTCGAACAGGCGCTGAAAGGCACGCAACAACTGCTCTTCGGCGCTTTCGGCGGTGCTCACCGGCGACTTGTCCTGGCGCTCGATACGCAGGTGCGACAGGCGCAGGTCGTCGTCCTGCACCAGGCCATTGCGGCACACCAGCAGGGTGTGGTGGATGACGTTTTCCAGCTCGCGGATGTTGCCGGGCCAGTCGTAGCTCACCAGCTTGCGTTCGGCCTCGGGGGACAGGCGCACTTCGCCGTAACCCAGGCGGTTGCAGTAGGTCTTGATGAAGTGTCGGGTCAGCGGCAGGATGTCGCCTGGGCGTTCTCGCAGCGGGTAGAGTTGCAGGCTGACCACGTTGAGGCGGTAGTACAGGTCTTCGCGGAAGTTGCCGGCAGCGATGGCCTTGTCCAGTTGTACGTTGGTGGCGGCGACCACGCGCACGTCGATGGGGATGCTCTTGCGCGAGCCCAGGCGCACCACTTCACGCTCCTGCAGCACGCGCAACAGCTTGACCTGGATGGCCATGGGCAGGTCGCCGATTTCGTCGAGGAACAGCGTGCCGCCGTTGCCCTCCTCGAACCAGCCGGCCTTGGCCGCCAGGGCGCCGGTGAAGGCGCCTTTCTCGTGGCCGAACAGCTCGGCCTCCACCAGCGACTCCGAAAAGGCGCCACAGTTCACCGCGACGAAGGGGCCGTTGCGCCGTCCGCTGAGGTTGTGTATGTGGCGTGCGACCAGCTCCTTGCCCGTGCCGGTCTCGCCGATGATCAGGACGCTGGCCTCGCTGGGGGCGACCTGTTGCAGGTGGGCGAGCAGCGCCTGCGATCTAGCGTCTTCGAAGACCTGTGCGGTCGCCCGGATCGAGGTGGCCAGTGACGGCGAAGGGGGGAGGGTCAGCAACTGCATGGCGATTCCTATGAGTAGAAAGATGGGGTGGGTCGCGTCTGGCTCAGTGCCCACTCACCCAGCTCGTGGAGTTTGTAGTCCAGCGGGTCGTGCAGGCTCTGGGTACGCAGGTTGCGCCAGTAGCGATCGAGGCGCAGCGAGGCGTGGGTCGCGCGTGCGCCAGTGACCTCGAACAGGCGGTTGCAGATGTCCAGGCCAGTGCGTGCAGCCGCCACCTTGGCCGTGGCGATGGCCAGCGCCAGTTGCGCACGCTCTTCGGCGCCGAGTGCGTGCTCCTTGTGCCAGGCCGCGTCGAGTTGCGTCGCGGCGCGCTCCACCAGCAGGCGCACGCCTTCCAGACCGACCCAGAACTCGCCGTAGTGGCGCAGGATGTAAGGGTCTTCGCTGACATGTCGGGCTTTGGAGCGGAACCACGGGCGGCCTTCCTTCAACGTGTAATGGCGGGCCTCTTCCAGAGCGCCTTCGGTGATACCAAGGAATACGTTGGCGAAATGCAACTGGGCGATCAGCGGGCGCAGGCTGGCGAAGGGGGTGCTCAGCGGGCCGGGGTCGAGAAGCATCTCGTTCTCTTCGACGCGCACGCGCTCGAAAGTAGCGCTGCCGCTGTCGGTCTGGCGCTGGCCCATGTTGTTCCAGTCATCATGCAGTGTGATACCGGTGCGGCCGCTGGGGATGGCAGCGATCAGCAGCTTGCCGCCAGCACTTTCATCGACCGCCGAGGCAATCAGCATTTCCGAGTCGCTGGCGCCTGAGCAGAAACTCTTCTTGCCGGAAAACTCGTACCAACCGTCGAAGCGTGTGAGCACGGTGCGGCTGTCCAGGGGGTTGAGCGCATTGCCCCAGAACCAGTTTTTGCGCGCGGTCTGCTCGAACCAGGGTTGCCACTGATCGCGACGGGAGAACAGGCGCACGGTAGCCAGCATCAGGTGCTGAAAGCCGAAGACGTGGGCGATGGAACTGTCGACCCGGGCGAATTCGCGCACCACCTCCAGGGTTTCGCTCCAGCTAGCGCCGAGGCCGCCGAACTGGGTGGGTATGCTCAGCGCCAACAAGCCGCTCTGGCGGATAGCGTCGCGCTGGGCCTTGGGTGTGCCGCCGGCCTCGTCGCGCTCGACGGCGGTTTCGGCGAACGCCGTCGCTAGGCGACGTGCAGTCTGCAAGGGGCTAAGCACGGCAGGTCGTAGAGGGGTTGTCACTCGGCATTCCTCGCTGGCTGATGGGATGGCGGATAGGGGGCATTTCATAGCGGCGCCTCAGGCAATTTGCTCAGCACATGCGCTTGGCGATGGAAGAGGGCTGCGGTGCGCTTTGCGGCTAGCGGGATGCGAGCCTGCAAAGGCTGGAAGAAACTCAACAGCGGGTGCAGCTGCAACAGCACCTGGGATTGGCCGGAGGTAGGCAATGACGTTGGCATCAGAAACTTCAACTCTCCAACACGGTTACCCCGATCCATCGCGGGTCTGATGAAAGTATAAAAGTCGATTCATATCTCTAAAAATAATAAAAAATAATATTTATATTCCTTGGTAGAATATCTGTTCATTGCAAATGCAATGGCATCACAAGGCTGCCAAAGCTTTCGATCAACTAAGACCGCAGGCGTGTTCATCGCTGTTTCCCACACAACAGCAGCCATGCAACGTTGCTGCCTCTTCAACACCATGCCGTCATGACAAAAACCCGTCTCGCGCTTGAGTACGCGGGGTTTGGCCGATTGGCATGGCGTCTGCGTCGTTGCCCTGGAATCCATTGAATCCCAGGGGGCGACGTGATCGCTGATAAATATCCACTGATTGCCAACGACCCTTTGGAAACCCCTGCGCTGGTCAGCGCAGACTCCCTTGGCTCTGCATCGACTCATGCTATCGCGCTGGAATTTCGCGCGGTCACCAAACGTTACGAGGGGAGCCGGTCAGGCTCCAGCAACGCGGTTGAGCAAGTGAACCTCGCGGTGCGGCGGGGCGAAGTGCTTTGCTTGATGGGTACATCCGGCAGCGGCAAGTCGACTTTGCTGCGCCAGTCAACCGGTTGATAGAACCGAGCAGCGGCGAGGTGCTCATCGACGGTGAGGCCCTGAGCGACTTGACGCAGCCTGCGCTGCGCCAACTGCGGTCGCAGCGCATCGGCATGGTGTTCCAGCATTTCGGTTTGCTGCCGCATCGAAGCGTGCTCGACAACGTGGCCTTGCCCCTGGGATTGCGCGGTGAGCCGGAGCGTACACGACGCGCAGCGGCACAACGGCAGTTGCAGGCGGTGGGGCTGAAAGCGTGGGGCGAGTGTTTTCCCCACGAGTTGTCTGGTGGCATGCAGCAACGTGTCGGGCTTGCGCGGGCAACCACCCACCGCTGGGGCATCTGGCTGTTGCCTATGGCCGGCTTTGCGGCGGGGCTGGTTTATCACCTGATCGGCAAGCCGGTGAACGCGGCAATAACCTACTGATCAACGAGATTCACGGCCCGACGAAAACCGTTCCGCTGCGCAGGGTACCTCTGGTGCTTGCGGGTACGGTGACACCCCATTTCTGGAACTCTCGTGCTGTTTCAAGCCATCGATTTTGTCATCTTACGATTCCTCTCCAAGCCCCATTGAGCGGCATAAATCAAAGGTTTCAGGGTGCGTCGGGATTTCCCACAAAAAGCACTGATGGCACGTTGACTCTCCCCTTAGGGGGAGACTTTAGACTCCCGGCCCTCGATAGATCTGGCCTGAAAACAGCTTTTTTGGCCCGATGACTTTATTCATTCAATGCGGCTTTTGTAGGGAAACAATCAATGAATAATCCGTTGGAACTGGACAGCGTTATCAGCAGTACACAGGAGATTCTTGCGCAGTTGCTGGTGTTGGACAGGGGCGACGTGACAGAGCACAGCAGTATCGTTGACGACCTCAGCGCCGACTCGCTGGACATCGTCGACCTGAGCTTCCAGCTGGGCCGTCAGTACGGTTGCACCTTGCCGAAAACCAGCGTGCTGGATCACGCGGTAGCGGTGTTTGGCGACGCCACCCGGTTTATCGAAAAAGGCCGAATCACGCAGGACGGCGTGGCCTTGCTGGAGCAGAGCCTCAGCGCTTATGCGCCGGGCCAGCTGCACGTGGGCATGCAGCCGGGCGATGTCTTCTCGGCCACCACCGTGCGGAACTGGGCGCAGCAATGCCATAACGTGTTCAACCACCTCCCCGAAACCTGCCCTGAGTGTGGTGCGGCTCATGCCCAACTCAATGAACGCCAACAAGTGGTGTGTGGCGGTTGCAGTGCTCGCCTGACCCCTCTGGACGGTGACTCGATCTCGCGTCTGCTGGTTGAGCAGTACGCGGCCGCCCAGTTGAAGGCTTCGGCGTAGGGGGTGCCTTGATGCAGGCCCGAGAGGTTCTGGTCACCGGCTATGGACTGGTGGCTCCCACGGCACTGGATGCGGCCTCGCTGTTCACGACGATCAGCGAAAACCGTTCCTGCATTGGCCAGCACCCGGCGTTTGTCGAACTGGGGTTTGCGAACCCGGCGGCCGGATTTATCGATGAGCAACAATGGCAGGTCATCGCGGCGGCCTTTCCGGGCGACCTGCAGACCACCTCCCGCCAGGAATGGCTGGCGCATTACGTGGCCCGTCAGGCGCTGGCCCATGCCGGGTTGGCCGACGGCGCATTTGCCCGAGTCGCCAGCGGTGTTTTCGTCGGGGCCAACAAACATTGCGTGAGCGGTGATTTGCGGGACGCCAGCCGTTACATGGACGATCAGGGGCGGGTCGATCTCGACCAGTTCCTGGATAACCACACCCTGAGCGGTGGGGCGTTTGCCCGGCGGGTTGATCAGCAAACCCGCCATCTCGCCGAATGGCTGGGTGTCCGTGACCATATTTCCACACATTCCGATGCCTGTGCCGCCGGCACCATGGCCATCGGCAGCGCCTATCGAGCGATCGCCCGTGGCGAGATCGACCTGGCGTTGTGTGGCGCGGTGGAGTTGATGGCCCATGAATTGTCCTACTACAGCTTTGATGGGCTGGGCGCACTCTGCCAGCGCGTGGACTTTTCCCCCCAAGAACAGAGCCGGCCGTTCATGCCGGACCGCTGCGGCTTTGTGCTGAGTGAAGGGGCGGCGCTGTTGGTGCTGGAATCCCGCGAGCATGCCGAGCGTCGTCAGGCCTGTTCGCTGGGCCGGGTGCTGGGTTACGCGAATCTGTGCGAGGCAGAGAAAATCACCTCCAGCAGCCGCGACGGCAGCAAGTATGCCGCCTGCATGACGGCGGCCCTGGCCGATGCCGAACTGACCAGTGCGGCTGTGGACCATGTGAATGTTCACGGTACGTCGACACAGGCCAATGACCGTTGCGAGGCCCTGGGCCTGGCGCAGGTTTTCGGCGAAACCCTGGAGCAGATGACGTTCACCGCCAACAAATCTGCCGTAGGGCATTCGTTGGCCGGCAGTGGTGCCATTGAGGCGGTGCTGTCGTTGATGAGCATTCAGTTGGGCGTGGCCTTGCCGACCCTCAATTTTCAGCCGGAAAAATCCGAATTTCCGGCGTTGAAATTCCTTTGCGAACCGTTGCAGCAACCGATCAATGTCGTGCTCTCCAACTCCTTCGGGTTTGGTGGCGTGAACAGTTCGTTGGTGCTGGGCAGGGCATGACATGACCAGATCCAATTCAACCGCTGTTTATATCACTGCGGCGTCGGTACTCAACGCTGCCGGTACTGAATGTGCGCCTCGTGACAGTCAACCTCAGGCCGCGCAACCGCTGGATTTCGACCCGGCACGTCTGGCCCATTGTGTTTCAGCGCCCGCCTTGCCGGCGGGTGTGTACGACCGCAGACTGTCCCGCAGCCTCGAGCCTCAGGGCGCGCGCCTGCTGTATTGCGCCGGCCGTCTCGCCGAGACCTTGCGTGGGCTGGAACTGCCCGACGAGCGGATCGCATTGACCGCTGCCATTCCGGAAGTGGATGGCCCCAGCTCGTGCTGGGATGCAGTGCAGGCCATTGGCGCACAACCGGCAGATCTGTTGGCGCAATTCTTTGCCCACACACCGCCGCTGCATGCGCTGATGATGCTCAACAGCAGCGTCATGGCCCACGCGGCTGAGGCCTTGCGTTGCAAGGGGCCCATGGGCGGTTTTTGCTCCCAGGGCAATGCGGGGCTGGATGCTTTGATGGAGGCCGCTGCCCATCTGAGCGAAGGCCGTGCCGATGCTGCCGTGGTCGTCAGCAGCAGTCCGAACATCACCCCCGCGTTGTACTTGCGTGACGCTACTCACCCACCTGTGAACCCCGGTTCGTGGGTTTTCGGCGAAGGTGCTGCGGCACTGTTGCTGACGACCAACCCGGGCAGCGGTGGTCAATCTGCGTTGCGTATTGCCGGGTTTGCCCGGGGTTACAGCGCGCAACCTGAGCGTGGACTGGCGGTTGGTCGCGACGTCATCGAGCGTGCTTTGAGCAACGAAAAACTGTGCCTCAGCGATGTCGGGCAAGTCGTCGCCGATGCACAGGATCCGCAGATTGCCGCGTTGTTTAGCCTATCGGGGCACACCCTCGAACACTCCAAGGCGTTGCTAGGTGACTTGGGCGCCAGCGCCTTGCTCAGCGAAATTGCTGTGACCTGGGCACTGGATTGCAGCCGTTACACGCTGTTGCTCGAACATAGCCGAGGCGGGCATTGGGGCGCGGTGCTGCTGGCCAGAACGTCGTCGGACACCCAGACAATGGAGAATTACCCATGAGCCCCACACGGATCGTGATCACGGGCATGGGCGCCGTCACCGGCTTCGGTTTCGAGTGGCAGTCCATGTGGCAAAGAATGTTGGCCGGCGAGCATTGCATTCGGTCATGGCAACCGGAAGGCGTCGAAGCGGGTGCGTTCCCCGTGCGTTACGCAGCGCCCGTGGATATGGGCTTGATGCCGGCACACTTGAAAAACCATCCGGCCTGGGGATTGTCGCTGGAAAAACGCACCCGCTTGGGTTGGGTCGCGGCCACCCAAGCCATTGCCGATAGTGGTCTGAGCCCCGAACAGTTGCGTGGCGCGGCGGTATTGTCAGCGTCCGGCGCACCTGCTCATCGTTTGCAGGACATGCTGCTCAGCCTGGCGGATAACCCGGCGCAGGCGCCGTCCTGGGCTCAATTGATGGCGCGACAGGCGCAGGTCGATCCTGACAGTTCACTGTGTCAGAGCAACGACCGCCTTGCGCGGGTGATTGCCGATGGCATCGGCAGTGAAGGCCCGGTGATCAATATCAGCAGCGCCTGCGCGGGAGCGTCCCAGGCCATCGGCAATGCATTCCAGATGATCCGTCGCGGCGAGGTCGAGCTGGCCATTGCCGGGGGCGCCGATTCGGTGCTGAGCCTGGACACCATGACCGCGCTGTATCTGCTCGGCGCCGCCAGCAGCGAACAGCGTTGGGGCACCGAACTGTGTCGGCCGTTCGACCGCCATCGCAGTGGCTTGATTGCGGGTGAAGGCGGTGGTTTTGTCGTGCTCGAAACCCTCGAACGGGCGCTCGCCCGAGGGGCCACGCCGTACGCCGAAGTGCTGGGTTTCGGCAGCAGCCTGGATGCCTACAAAATCACCGCCCCCGACCCGCAGGGCCGTGGCGCGGTGCTGGCGATGCAGGCGGCCCTGACGGATGCCGGGCTGGCGCCACAACAGGTCGATCTGATCAATGCCCACGGTACCTCGACACCCCTCAACGATGCCGCCGAAACCCTGGCGATCAAGACCCTGTTCGCCGAGCGCGAACATTATCGGCGGTTGCTGGTGACGGCCAACAAATCCCAGTTCGGCCACCTGATTGCGGCCGCCGGAGCACCGGAGTTCATGCTCACGGCCCTGGCCTGCCGGGATGATCGGGTCACGCCGACCCTGAACCTGCAGGATGCCGACGAACAATGCGACCTCGACTACTGCGCCCATCAAGCGGTCAAGCGCAAGGTTGACGTTGCCCTGAGCAACTCCTTCGGTTTCGGCGGCCTCAACACTTCACTGGCGCTGGGCAAGTACCGGGAGGCGCCGCGATGAAACAGGCGGTCGCGATTGCCGGTGCGGGTTGCGTGTTGCCCAGCGGTTGGGGTGTCGAGCCTTTCTGGGCGGCCGCAACCGAAGGGCGCAGTGCAATTACGGCGCTGAACGCCCGACGGTTCAGCAGCGAACGCGTGGTGGCGTTCGGGCAAATTCAGGATCAGGACCACCAACGCAGCCGACAAGACCTTGCGCAAAGCCTTCAGCGTTACTGCACGCCGGCAGTGATCTGGGGTGTCAGCGCGGTACGTCAGGCGTTGGAAGAAGCCGGCCTGGCCGATGAGCCGCCGGATGTCCGTTTCGGTTTGTATTGCTGTCAGGGCGGCTACACCCATCCGTCTCTGGAATCCTATGCCGAGTTGTTGCACGGCTGTCGGCAGGACGGCGTCGCCGACATGGCGGCGTTCGCCAAACGGATCCTGCAAGACCGTGCCCAGGACCCTTTTCTGGTGCTCAAAGGCTTGAGCAACTGCTTGCTGGGTGTCACCAGCCTGGCGCTGAAACTGGTGGGCGAGTGCAACGCCTATATGCAAGGTGTCGCCGGCAACCTGGCAGCCTTGCGAGAGGCTACGGCCGCTTTGCAGGCTGGCCGAATTGACGCGGCAATCGTTGTCGGTGCGGGCAGCGAGCTGGATGCCCTGGCGCTGTCCGGGTTGGTCCAGGCGGGTGTCATCAGCGCCAACGGCTCGAACACGCTGCTGCCGTTTGACCTTCGGGGCACCGGCGGCATTGCCGGGGAGGGCGCGGCAGCGTTGGTGCTGCGCCGGCGCGAAGACCTGCCGGCGGGTCCTCAGGCGTGCCTCGCCGACATGACGGCCCATGCGTCCCTCGGTCGCTTGAGCCTGCCCGACAGCCCAACCGATGTGTTGGTGTGCAGCGGCACCGGCGATGCGCACAAAGACCGCGTGTTGTGCCAGACGCTGGCCCTTGCGCGCGCCTCGCACATCACGAGCGGGTTGGCGATCAACGGCATTCTCAGCGCGGCGCCGAGCCTGGTGGATCTGATGCTTGCGCGTTGCGCATTGCAGGCCCAAAGCGTGCCGCCGATTGCCGGTTTGCAGCAGCCAGTGGCGAACCTGCCGTTCATTCAGGGCGCGCCCCACGCCGCGAGCCTTGCGAATTGCCTGGTGCTGAACCGCGACGACAACGGATTCAGCGCCGCCTATCAAGTGCTCTACAGCGCAAAGGCCACTCAGGACTGCCGCTGACTACCGCCTCTTTTTTACTTTCAAGGGATATGACTGTCATGGATTATCGCGATTTCGTTCGGCCCAAATTCGTCGGCCTGCTCCAGGCACTGGGCCTTGAGTGTCAATTTGAGCGCGCCCTCGGTAGCCAGTTGTTCTACCGCAACCCCAAGGGCGACATGGTCACGGTCACCGACTTTCTCGGCGGTTACGGTGCGGCACTGTTCGGCCACAACGACCCACAGTTTGTCGATCAGCTATGTGCGCTGCTGCGCAGCGACGTGCCGTTTAACGCACAAATGTCGATCCGCGGTGCGGCCGGGCAATTGGGGCGAGCGCTCAGCGACGCCTTCAATCGCGAACTGAAGAACACCGAACGTTATATTTCGACTTTCTCCAACAGCGGCGCGGAGGCGGTGGAGATCGCCGTCAAGCACGCGGAGTTCCGTCGCCAGAAGAGCCTGCAAAAGCAGTTCGACGACATCGATTTCACCCTGGCCAGCCTGACCGCCAGCGAACACGCTTACCGCGAACTGGATGTGGCCGACCTCGACCTGCCTGCAGGTGTCCTGCCGGCCACACTGAACAGCGTGACCTTGCGTCAGGTGGTTGAAGCCGTTCGCCAACACAACCTGGCGCAGTTGCACATCGAACCGGTATTTGTCGCCCTGCGCGGCAGCTTCCACGGCAAATTGGTCAATACCGTGCAACTGACCTATGGCCGTCAGTACCGCGCGCCGTTTGCCCGTTTTGGGCTGAACGTCGAGTTCATCGACCCACAGCAGCCCCATCAGTTGCAGGAGTTGCCGGCCCGGCACACGCACCATTGGTTGAGCCTGCAATGGGACGGCGAACACCTGCACGTGCTGCAATTGCCGTTCAGTGCGATTACCGCCGTGTTGATGGAACCGATTCAGGGCGAAGGCGGTATCAACGAGTTCGCGGCCGAGTTCTATCTGGGGCTGCGCAAGCTGTGTAACGAGCAACAATGCCCGCTGGTGGTCGATGAAGTGCAGTCGGGTTTTGGTCGCGCCGGGACGTTTCTTGCCAGCAGCCAGTTCAACCTGCAAGGCGACTACTACTGCCTGTCCAAGGCACTCGGCGGCGGCTTGATGAAAATCGCCGCGACGGTGATCCGCAGCAGCCACTACGAAGGCGAATTCAGCTACATCCACAGCTCGACCTTCGCCGAGGACGACCCGTCCTGCCATATCGCGCTGTCGGCATTGCGCCGGTTGTTCGCCAATGACGACGCGATGCTCAAAGACATACGCACCAAGGGCGCCTACCTCAAAGCCTCGCTCAATGAACTGAAGATGGCCTATCCGGATGTGATCGCCGATGTGCGCGGGCGTGGCTTGCTGGTGGGTCTGGAATTGCACGACTTGAGTGTCAGCAGTTCGCTGGTACAGGCGTCGGCCCAGTACAACGATGCGTTGGGTTACTTGATCGCCGGTTACCTGTTGCAATTCGAAGCGTTGCGGGTAGCACCTTCGGGCAGCAACTCCAACGTGATTCGCCTGGAGCCGCCAGCCTGTATCACCCTGGGCGAAATCGACGGGCTGATCGCTGCCCTGCAACGGGTCTGCGACATGCTGCGCCGTGGCGATGCGTTGCCGTTGGCGGCGGGTATCTGCGCGGACTCGATGCCCACCGTGCCAGCCCGTCAGGACGATTTTCGGGTGACCGAGCCCGTTGAAAACAGGGATGCCAAGGTCGAAGTCGTCGCTCGGGTAGCGTTCATCAACCACCTGATCGATGCCGATATCCTCGGTGACGTCGATCCCTCGCTGGCAGCCCTGAGCCCGGAACAAAAACGCACGTTCATCAATCGCACCAAGCCTGAACGCCGCGCTGTGCCAGTCGGCCCGGTGATCATTCGGTCGCGCCTCGGCATGGCGGTGGAGTTCACGTTATACCCGCTGTGCATGGATTCGGATGCCATGGCCGAGTACATCCGCAGCGGTGACCTGGACAGCATTCGCGAAGAAGTCGGCAGGCGTGTCACCGATGCCCGCGCCGATGGCTGCAGCATCGCCGGCCTCGGGATGTACACCTCGATCGTCACCAACAATTGTCAGGCGCTGAAGATTGCCGACATGGCGCTGACGTCCGGCAACGCCCTGACCATCGGCATGGGGCTCGAAGCCATCGAGCAAGGCTGTGTACAGCAAGGTCTGGCACTGCGCGAGCAAACCGCTGCCGTTGTCGGTGCCGCCGGTAACGTTGCGTCGACCTATGCCTCGGTGCTGTCCGCCACCGTCGATCACCTGATTCTGATTGGCAGCGGTCGTGACGGCTCGGTTCGGCGCCTGGAGAAAACCGCGCAACAGATTTACGCCGACGCGGCCCGTTCGATCCTCAAAGGCACGGCCGAACACGACCGGTTGGCCCAGCGACTGCTGACCCTTGATGGTTTTCGTGGTTTGTTGCACTCACATGGCCAAAAAGCCGACCTCGGTTTGCACATCGCCCGCCTGGTGGATGAGCGCCTTGGCGCGAACGCCTTCATCACGGTCACCAACGATCTCGACGCCATCAAGGGCGCACGGATTGTCCTGTGCGCTGCCAATGCGCCTCAGCCGTTCCTCGGTGCCGAACATTTCGCCGAGCGCAGCGTGATTTGCGATATCGCCGTGCCGCTGAACGTCCATCAAGACCTGCCGAGCCAACGCGAAGACGTGCTCTACATGCACGGCGGCATCGTCCAGACGCCGTTCGACGATGGCCTGGCGCCCAACGTGCGGGCCTATCTGAAAAAAGGTCAGCTGTATGCGTGCATGGCCGAGTCGGTGTTGATGGGCTTGTCTGGCATGAGCCAGCACGGCTCCTACGGCGATATCAGCCGTGAGCAAGTGCAGCAGGTCCGCGCACTGGCCGCGACCCACGGTTTCACCCTCGCGCAATTCAAAACTCAAAACTCACTGTAAGGAGCGGTCATGACTCAGAAAATAGCTGTCGTGACCGGCGGCAGTCGCGGCATTGGCAAGTCCATCGTGCTGGCCCTGGCCGGCGCGGGTTATCAGGTTGCCTTCAGTTATGTCCGTGACGAGGCGTCAGCCGCTGCCTTGCAGGCGCAGGTCGAAGGGCTCGGCCGGGACTGCCTGGCCGTGCAGTGTGATGTCAAGGATGCGCCGAGCATTCAGGCGTTTTTTGAACGGGTCGAGCAACGTTTCGAGCGTATCGACTTGTTGGTCAACAACGCCGGTATTACCCGTGACGGTTTGCTCGCCACGCAATCGTTGAACGACATCACCGAGGTCATCCAGACCAACCTGGTCGGCACGTTGTTGTGCTGTCAGCAGGTGCTGCCCTGCATGATGCGCCAACGCAGCGGGTGCATCGTCAACCTCAGTTCGGTGGCCGCGCAAAAGCCCGGCAAGGGCCAGAGCAACTACGCCGCCGCCAAAGGCGGTGTAGAAGCATTGACACGCGCACTGGCGGTGGAGTTGGCGCCGCGCAACATCCGGGTCAACGCGGTGGCGCCCGGCATCGTCAGCACCGACATGAGCCAAGCCCTGGTCGGCGCCCATGAGCAGGAAATCCAGTCGCGGCTGTTGATCAAACGGTTCGCCCGCCCTGAAGAAATTGCCGACGCGGTGCTGTATCTGGCCGAGCGCGGCCTGTACGTCACGGGCGAAGTCTTGTCCGTCAACGGCGGATTGAAAATGCCATGAGCCAGTTACGCACGATTGTGATTACCGGCGCGGCCAATGGTATTGGCCGCGCCGTCGCGGAAAGTTTTGCAGCCCAGGCCGAGCACCTTTTGATCTTGCTTGATCGGGATCTGGCAACCTTGCAGAGCTGGGTCACCGAGGGCGAATTTGCCGCTCGCATCGAAACCCATCAAGCGGACATCGCCGATCTCGCCAGCCTGCAACTTCTGTTCAAGGGCCTGGCCAACCGGGTCGGCTTTGTCGATGTGCTGGTCAACAGCGCCGGGGTCTGCGACGAGAACGAACCCGAAGACCTCGACAACTGGCACAAGGTGATTTCGATCAACCTCAACGGCACCTTTTACGTCACCTCGTTGTGCCTGCCACTGATGGCGGAGGGTGGGCGGATCGTCAACATGTCGTCGATCCTCGGCCGAGCGGGCAAGGTTCGCAACACCGCTTACTGCGCATCCAAGCACGGCATCATCGGCATGACCAAAGCCTTGGCGCTGGACCTGGCGCCACGGCGAATCACCGTCAATGCCATCCTGCCCGCCTGGATCGACACACCGATGCTGCAAGGCGAATTGGCGGCTCAAGCGCGCATCGCCGGGATCACCCACGAGCAGATCCTGCGCAATGCCAAGAAGAAGTTGCCCCTACGGCGCTTCATTCAGGGCGACGAAGTGGCGGCCATGGTTCGTTATCTGGCGAGCCCGCAGGCGAGTGGTGTCACGGCGCAAAGCCTGATGATCGACGGCGGTGCCGGGTTGGGAATGTAGCCATGGCTCGACTGGGATTGAACCGCGGCCTTTTGGCCGCGCTGGTCAGCCTCGGCCCGCCAGCGGCGATCGCCGAGTGGTTGCCGGAGCATCATGAAGCGGAGATCGGCGTTGCCACGGCCGTGCGTTTGCACGGTGACGACCGGGTCACGCAAAAGGCCGTGTACCTCAAGTTCAGCCTGGAGGATGCCTGGGACAGCGGCTACTACAAGGCCAAGGGCCGAGCCCGTTACGACTTCCGTTATGACGGCAACAACCCATACAGCGCGCAAGCCCGGGACGATTACCGGGCGACTGCCGATTGGCGGCACCTTTACTGGGGGCTCTACGTCGGTGACGGCGAGCTGACGGTGGGCTGGCAGCAGGTGGTGTGGGGGCGTGCAGATGAATTACGGGTGCTCGATCAGATCAACCCGCTGGATTATCGCGAGGGTGTGATCGGTCTGTTGGAAGACAGCCGCATCGCCGTGCCGATGATTCGCCTGGTGCAGCCGGTCGCCGAGTGGGAGCTGGAAGCGCTGGTGATCACTGATTTCGTGAAGAACCAGGCGCCGGCCGTCGGCAGCGAGTTCGATGCACCGATCTTTGCCACACCTGATCCGCAGATGTTTGTGGTCGATTCGCGGCCCGGGTATGACGGTCACAGTGGCTTCGGTTACGGCGCCAGTGCCAACGGCCGGATCGGCACGGTGGATGTCAGCTTCGTTGCCCTCAACGCCCGCCAACAGGACCCGGTTTACGCCGTCGAAGGCCAGACCGAAGAGGGCCTGATTCGCCTCGAGCGGCAATTCCCGCGCTATTCCATGGGCGGGCGCCGGTGTGGCCATCGATGCCGGGCACAGCATCGTGGTACGCAGTGAAGTCGCCTACTTCGACAATTGGCGCGTCACTAATCCTTACCGCGCTTACGGCAGCGACCAGACGGCGATGACCAAGTCGCTGCTGGGCGTCGATTACCTCTTGCGGGACTGGCTGATCTCGACGCAGTGGCAACATCAGCGGCTGCTCGACTGGCAGCCCGGCATGGTCCAGGACAAACGCGACGACCTGTTCACCGTGTCTGCCGAAGGCTCGCAGTTCCAGGATCGCCTCAAGACCCGTCTGGTATTCGGCATGTCGCCGCCAGCGCAGGACGACAGTTTCGTTCAGGGGATCTTCACCTACAAACCGGTGGACTGGCTCAAGTTGGGGCTCGAAGTCGATGTGTTCTTCGGCAAGCCCGACCGCCAGTTCGGTGCGTACGACAACCGCGACCAGGTGCGCTTGTCCGCCGGTTATCTGTTCTGACCACACCGGTGCGGTGTGCGAACCACTCAAACAATGAAAAGGAAATCGCCATGTTGCCCATCTTCAAGACCCTGACTGTAAGCGCACTGCTGCTGAGCGCCGCTGCCGCCATGGCAGCTGAAACACGCACGGCCGACGACATCATTCGCCAGGCCCGGGACCGCGACGACGGCAAGAGCTTCATGTCTCAGGTGTCCCTGATCCTGATCGACAAGCAAGGTAACAGCCGCATCCGCGAGTTCAGCTACCTGCAAAAGGATTACCCGGACAGCGACAAATTCACCATGTATTTCTCCGCGCCGAGTGATGTGCGTGACGTCGCCTTCCACATCGAAAACCCGCGCGAGGCCCTGGGCCTCGAAGACAGCCAATGGATGTATTTGCCGGTCAGCCGACAGACCCGAAGGATTTCCACCACCGACAAACGCGGGGCGTTCATGGGTAGCGACTACTCCTATGCCGACCTCGACAAGATTCGCGCCGAAGACTATCGCCAAACGCTGGTTGGCGAAGAGCAGTTGCAGGGCCGCGATTGCTACGTGATCGAGCGTGAGCCGGCGACGCCTGCCGTGCTGGCCAAGACCGGCTACAACAAGCTCAAGGTCTGGGTTGACAAGAAGAACTCGCTGGTGCTGCGCCAGGACTTCTTCGATGTAAAAGGTGTGATGTTCAAGCAGATGCGCACCCTGAAGACTGAAACCATCGACCAGATCGACAGCATTACCTTCAGCGAAACCGAGGACTTCATCGCCGGTACGCGCTCTCAGCTGCGCTTCAACCAGTTGCAGTACAACGTCGCGCTGGACGACCGCCTGTTCACGCAGACCGCGATCAAGCGCGGGCTGAAAGCCGGCGACTTGCCGGAATACGCCGTGTCTGCCCGCTAAGCGCCGCTCTCGATTCATCTGGAACCCTCATTCATGGAAAGATACCTGAACTTCGTCGAGCGCTATGCGCGGGCAATTGTGTTCGTGTTGGTGGCGATCACCGCCTACTTCACCTACACCCTCGGCGCGCTGATGTCGGACACCAATCCGTATCTGCTCAAGGACACTCACCCGGCGCGCAAGACGATCATTGATCTGCAGCGCGAGTTCACCGGCACGTATGACTCGGTCATGGTGGCGCTGAACAACCCCGAGAGTGTCTTCAACACCACGTCGCTGAACGCCCAGTTCGAGCTGTCCCAGGCCATACGCCAGTTGATGCTGGCGAACGATGAGGACCGTGTCGAACTGCAGCGCATCGTCGGCCTCCACAGTGACGACCCTGATGCCCAGGGTTTGCTGGTGCAGATCCTCGCCGAGGGTTTTTCGCAGAACGATTACGCTGCCGCCAAAGCGCTGCGCGACCATGGGATTGCCCGGCACTGGGACAGCCATGACCTGCAGTTTTTGAGCTTTCTTGCCGAGCGGCTCAACCCGATCCAGGAAATGGCCTCGATGGCTGACCTGGAAAACATCAGCTTGAGTGCCGATGGCGAGTTATGGATCCACAAGACCCTGCACGCCCTGGATATGGACCCGATCAAGGTCGAAGCGCAGATCATGGGCAACGAGCAGATGGTCGGTGGCGTCGTCTCGGCGGACAAGAAAGTCGCCATGGTCGTCGCCGAACTGGGCACCAAACAGGACGACGCTCAGGCCCAGTTGCGTGCTTATCACCAGGTCCGCGAGATCATCGCGAAGTACCAGGCCGCCCACCCGGAGTTCACCGATGAGGTGTTCATCGCCGGCATGCCGATCTTCATTGCGGCCCAGCAGGAAATCATCGATCACGACCTGGCGATGCTGTTCCCGATCGTGTTCCTGCTGGTGACCTCTCTGCTGGTTTTCTTCTTTCGCAAACCACTGGGCGTGGTGCTGCCGCTGTTCAATATCCTGTTCTGCACCATCTGGACCCTTGGCCTGATGGCGCTGTTGCGTGTGCCCATGGACTTGCTCACCAGTGTCTTGCCGGTGTTCCTGTTCACCATCTGTTGTGCCGACGCGATCCATGTCATGGCCGAGTATTACGAACAGCTCAATTCGGGTAAGTCTTTCCGCGAAGCCAACCGGGAAACCCAGCGCCTGATGGTCACGCCCGTAGTTTTGACAACGGTCACGACTATTGCGACGTTCCTGATTTCCACCACCAACAACATTGTCAGCATCCGCAACTTTGGCGTGTTCATGTCCATCGGCCTGACGGCGGCGCTGATCATCTCGTTGCTACTGATTCCGGCGTGGATTTCGATCTGGGGCAAAGATGCCGTCCCGCGCAAAGTGCAACTGAAAGAGTCGCTGATCTCCCACTATCTGGTGGTGTTCTGTGCCTGGCTGATTCGCTGGCGCAAGCCGGTATTGCTGGTGACCCTGCCGTTGTTGGCGATGATGACGGTGTTCACGTTCAAGGTGGATATCGAAGACTCGGGCATTGCCTACTTCAAGAAGGACAGCCCGGTGCGGATGTCCGACGCGTTCATCAACCGGGCTGGAGTCGCCGGTACATCGCCGGGCTGGATCGCTTTCGACACCAAGACTCCGCGTGGCGCGCTGACCACTGAAACCGTGCAGTTCCTCGACCGTCTGGACCAGTTCATCAAGGCCCAGCCGAACGTGAGTTACACCTATTCGGTGGCGACCTACATCAAGCGCATGAACCTCGTGCTTAACGACATGAACCCTGCTTTCCTGCGGGTGCCGCAGGCGGTGGAGCAGGTGACGGTGGTCGATGATGACGGGAAACCGGAGACCTTCGATGTCGATGGCAACTCGCTCATCGAACAACACATCATGATGTTCGAGAACGGTGGCGGGACTGACTTGCAGAACGTGCTCAATGCCGATTACTCGAAGGCAGTGACGCTGTTCACCATGACCTCCTCTGTGGCGGGCGATTACCAGGCGATGCTCGATAAACTGGACGCCTGGCTGGTCATCAACAAACCGGCCAACCTGCAGGTCACCCATGCCGGTACGCCGTACATATGGACCGGGGTGTTGCAGGAAATCACCCAGGGTCAGGTGCTGAGCTTCTCGCTGGCGTTGCTGGCCGTGACCTTGATGATGATGTTCTGGCTCAAGTCAGTACGCCTGGGCATCCTCGGCATGCTGACGTTGCTGACCACGTCGGTGACGGTTTACGGCAGCATGTACCTGTTGGATATCGAGTTGAACATCGGTACCACACTGGTGACGTTCCTGGTGGTGGGCGTCGTGGATTACGCCGTTCACCTGCTGTCACGGATCAAGATGCTGGTGCAGAAGGGCATCGAGATCGACGAGGCCATCCTGGCGGCCATGCAGGGCGTCGGGCGCTCGACGGTGGTCAACGTCGTGATCTTCTCGATGGGCTTCGTCGCGCTGCTGTTCTCCGCCTACAAACCCGTCATTGACCTGGGTGTATTGGTGATACTGGCGCTGTCATCCAGCGGCTTCATGACCATTTTGTTGGTCACGCTGATTTCGCCGTGGTTCTTTGCCTCGATTGTGCCGCAGCCAGCCGTGCAAGAGGGCGAGCAGCCGGGGGGTGGGGCTGTGCCAGGCTAAATCGCCGGGGCGCCTGCGTGCTGAAAACGGCACGGGGCGCCATGGCCGGTCAGGGGCGGCGGAGCGGATTCAGCGGGCCTTTTCCAGGTGTTCGAACTGGCATTGCATCTGAGCATCTTTGAGGCTCAGCTCAAACTCAACCAAGCCGTCATGCACTTGCTGCAAGGCCTGGATCTGCCCCATCAATTCCTGCTTTTTGTTATCGATGGCCTGCATGGCCAGATCCCAGGGCAGCTCCTGGCCGCGATGATCCTGCAGAATGGCCTGCATTTCCTTGAGCTTGAAGCCGAGTTGCTGAGCGCATTTGATGAAGGTCAGCAGCTCTACGCTTTGCTGGCTGTAGATGCGGTACTTGCCTTCGCGTTGCGGGGGTGGCAACAGGCCGATTTCTTCGTAATGTCGAATGCTTTTGACGGTGGTGCCCGACAGCTGGGCAGCTTTGCCGATGTACATGAAAATCCCTTTTTATGACGCATCAGAAGCGAAAAGATGTCGCGTGCTCGTACAGGCGCGCGACATCTTTGCACAAGCGTCAGTGTGTGGGAAGCCAAGTTGGACGAGGTGTCACAGCAGGGAGGCCCGGCTGGGCAGCGCAGGGGCACGGCCCGACCGGGGCCGATCAGCGGCTGGCGACTGCCTGGACTTGTTTGAGCCAGGCTTCACGCTGTTCCGGCTTGGAGCCCAATACCGGACCGAAGGTCAGGGTTTTCAGGGGTTTTATGCCGCAGAACTCCAGGGTGGTCTTGCGCATCTGGTGCAGGCCCGGCATGCGATACACCCACCGGTAGTACCACGGCGGCGTGTCCATGGTCACCAAAAGGTGAGCCGTGCGGCCCTTGAGCAGCTTATCCGGGAAGGGCGAGCCCTTGCGGTACTTGAAGGCAAAGCCGGGCAGAAACACGCGGTCGAAGAACCCCTTGAGCAACGCCGGAATGCCGCCCCACCAGATCGGGTACACCAATGTCAGGTGTTCGGCCCAGGTAATGTCGTTCTGTGCGTTGATCAAGTCGGGCTCAAGCAACTGGATCTGGTTATAGCCATCGTGCAAGACCGGATCGAAATCCAGGGTGTCCAGGCGCAGCAGGCGCACCTCATGGCCTGCTTGCGTGGCAGCCTCGACATAACGTTCGGACACAGCGCCGCAAAAGCTGTCGTTCGAAGGGTGGCCGAGGATTACGAGCATGCGTTTGCGCTTCATGACAAACTCCAGGTAATGAAGTGCCAAGGGTAAAGTCTGCCCCTTACGGTAGAGTCAAGCCTTGCCGGTTAGCGGTAGAGACAAACAGTCCAGCAGCGCTCGGGTGGAGCCCGGCAAACCGTCGAATGAGCGGGCGCAGAAACGCAATGTGCGTTGAGCCCGCACTCGCACCTGCAAGCGCCAACCGGATTGAAGGGCTTGCGCCTCCAGATAGACGGCGAGGGCACTGTTGGCGTTGAGGGCGACATAAGCGTGGCTGAGGGTGTCGTTGAACGTCAGGGGGGGGCGAGCCCTGTCAAGGCATTATCGACCGGCATCACCAACATTAACGGGTCGCGATCGCGCAGGGGGCATGCCGACCTACAGCCAAAGCGTCTATGAAGCCTTACCGGCGCGAGATGAGCCGGCCGCACAGGTTCCGTTGAGGGTGTGCGTTTAGAGGCCTCGTACCTCATACCGGTCGTGCAGACCGTTTTTATTGGTTCTTCACGGATTGCCGGGCAAGTCATTCAAGGCCAGATTTGAGGCCAGAATGGGATAGACCCCAGTTCGGTTTTTCGATGGAGCAGGATCGTAGATGAGATGAGCATTTGGCTTCCGGCAGGTTCAGGAGGTCACCATGGCTCTTTCGGAAATAGCGATGGGCATACTCGAACAGAGGGTCGAGTGCGTGCGGCTGTTGCTGGATCAGGTGGGCCCGGCTCAATGGTATTCATAGCGTGAAAGCGCCTGCCAGGCGTTTGCGCACAACCCTCTACGTTGTCACCGCTCGATCTTGCCGCGTGAACAGTGTTTTCAAAGTTATAGCCGGCACCTGTCAAAACTCGCAGTGTGAATCGTGCTTGCCAGCGAGAAAGCGATGTCAGCCCGGCGCAGCCCGTTTGCCAGCGTGGCATCACTGACTGAACATGTCGTGACTCTGATTGGAGAGCACGCTCATGCATGAAGCTCCAGTGACCTTGATCACGGGTACACGCAAAGGCCTCGGCAAGTTTTTGGTCGAGCATTATGTCGCCCGCGGCCATCAGGTAGTTGGCTGCAGTCGAAGTGACATCGACTGGGAACTGCCTGGCTACCGGCACTTCGTCGCTGACGTCATTGACGAGGCGACGGCCAAAACGATCTTTTCGCATAGACGTGGTGACTATGGACGGCTAGATAACTTGATCAACAATGCCGGTATCGACAGTATGAACCACACGATGTTGACACCGCTGGCAACCGTGGAACAGATTCTCGATATCAACGTGGTCGGCAGCTTTCAATTCGGGGAGTTATCGCGGTTGCCATAAGCATGACGGCGGCCGCTTTTTTTAAAGGAGACGTTTTGATACCTATGGATAGACCAATAAGACTGGTGGTATTGGGCGCGTCGGGGCGCATGGGTCAGAGACTGGTGCGAAGCTTGCTTCATGCCCAAGGTGCGTGCCTGCATGCTGCGGTGGTACGGCCTGGTTCCAGCTTGGTTGGCAAGGACTGCGCTGAAGTGGTGGGGAGTGACCCGACTGGGGTGCATTTCACTGACGATATGTTGCGATCGCTCGACGGGGCTGATGGCGTGCTTGATTTCACCCAGCCCGAAGTCACGTTGCAATGTTTGGAGTACACCTCGGCCCGAGGGTTGGTTCACATTATTGGTACGACTGGTTTCAACCCCGAGCAGGAAGCGGCGATTGCTGGCAGCCAAGGGGCGCGCATTGTCAAATCTGGCAACATGAGCGTAGGGGTGCAGTTGCTCAGTGTCCTCGCTGAAATTGCCGGTCGAGTGCTACCTGCGGAGGATTGGGATGCTGAGGTGCTGGAAATGCATCACCGTCATAAGGTAGATGCACCGTCCGGCACGGCGTTGATGATGGGGGAAGCGGTCGCCAAGGGCCGGCAGGTGGACCTAGGCAGCCAGGCGGTGCGCGTGCGGGATGGGCTGACCGGCCCGCGTGAAGTGGGCACCATTGGTTTCGCCACCCTTCGGGGGGGCTCAGTGGTGGGGGATCACTCACTCATCTTTGCGGGCGAAGGAGAAATATTTACCCTCAGCCACCAGGCACTAGATCGGCAGGTATTCACCCGAGGGGCGCTGCGGGCGGCACGCTGGGCTTGGCATCAGCCTGCCGGGGTATATTCCATGCAGGCGGTGCTTGGCTTGGCAGTGAATTGAACGTGAGTGCGATGCGGGCTAGTGGTGCTCTAGTCGCATGGATTGGTCCAGCGCTTGCAAGAGTGTCTGGTCGATCTCGTCCAGATCCTTGCAGATGAACCGCACACCCGATGCCTGCATCTGCTGTTTCTGGTACAGGGTTGCGGGTTTGCCGATAAAGCCACAACCGAGCGTTTTGCTCACTTGGGCGACCCGGTTCAGGTCATCGATGAACACCAGCTCGCCGGCACCGGTAGCTGTTTGACGGTGGATTTCAGCCATGCCCGGGCGTGCGTGGCCCATGTCGATGTAAGGCAGGTCGGCATCGAAGTACTCACTTACCGGCGCCAGGTAGCGGTCGAAGATCGCTGCCTTGGTGCTTCCCCCATATGCAGTGATACGAGCGCCTGTTTCTTTGAGCCGGGCGAGCAAGGCAACGGCTCCCGGTGCCAGCTGTACAGGGTGGCGTGCGGCGTACTGGGCTTGCTCTGCGAGGAAGGCATCTATGGTTTCCATGGCTGTCCAGGGCAGGTTGCAGGCCAGCGCCATGATGTGCCCCCCGGCCATATGCGGCGAGCCTAGTATCTGGCGTTCTAGATCGGCCGTGTAGTGGCCGCCATGGCGTTCGACGAAGGTACGAATTGGAGTGCTATAGACATCGCTCAGCAATACACCATTGGTGTCTATCGCGAAATGGCGAATTTTTTCGAGCTTGTTCATTCTGGATTCCATCTCAAATGGGCGCATAGCCGACGAGAAGCAGCGCGGGCTGCTTCTCAACGCGGGGGATTAGGTGTTTTGCGTCGCGGCTTGGCGAAGGCGGAACGTGCTGGGGTCATAGTCGTGGAGGCTGGCGAAAGGCAGCGCTTCGGCTGTGAACAAATGGTCCAGGCGATCACGGTAGGCTTGTAGGTAGTCCGCACGAACCTCGGCGGAGACACTTGCTGGTTGCCAGCAGATGAAGGGTTCGAGCACATCGAAGCCGGTCAGACGCAGTACACCGTGCTGAATGGGAAACAGCAGCGTATTGATGTTGCCGTTGATGCCGTCATGGCCGTACATCGAGGCGCCACCCCCGGTGGTAAGCGAAACCATGGCTTTCTTGCCGGCGAACTTGCCGTTGTCATACCAGGCCCCGGCGCCATAGACCGCACCGTAAGCCAGCACGCGATCTACCCAGCCCTTCAGAATTGCAGGCATCGAGAACCACCAAAGTGGGAACTGCAGAATCAGCGCGTCGCAAGCAAAGAGCTTGTCGATCTCTGCTTGAATGTCCGGGGCAAAGCCTGAGTTTTCGGTAGCGTGCGCCTCCTCGACCTGTTGCTTGAAATAGTCAGGGTCGGCACAGGTTGTGAAGTTGCCACGCCCGGACAGTGCCTGCCAGTTCATCGCGTAGAGGTCTGAAACCGTGACTTCATGACCTTGCTGAGTGAGGTGACTGCGGGCTTGGGCTGTGAGTGCAGCGTTGAAGCTCTTGGCTTCAGGGTGGGCATGGACGATGTGTACTTTCATGTGTGTTCCCGGGAGTCGTTCGCTGATGGAAGTAAACGAACGGTGCATACTCAGCCCATCTCATGCAGGGCAGGCTCACGCCGTTCGCCCGCAAACTCTGGCCAAACGGGGGCATTTCGGCTAGCTGCGAACTATCTCAGGTAGGGGGGCGCCCAGCGGTGCGTCAGTGGGTTTCTGCGCCGGATCGTGCACCCCATGCAGGGTGATGACTTCGCCAGCTTCGTTGCGCCATTGAGCCTCGATCTTGGCTTTTTTGGCTTTGAGTGAGAGACAGACCCGGCACGTCGCCATCGGCGTACTTACCTGTAATGGGCATGGTCCGAATCCGTATCTCAAGGATGCACTGACACGCTTGCCGATACAGCGGGCAAGTCAGATTGCCGAGCTGCTAGCGCACAGGTGAGGCACTGCTCAAATTTGCAGCATGTTTTAGGCTGAGCCGAGGCTCAAACATCAGGCCCTGCTTCAGCAAGCACCATCCTGTGAAGCGCAGTCAGCCCAGTTGCGCGACCCACTTGCCCCCGCCGTTACCCTCTTTGAGCTGGCGCAGTGCCAGGGGAAGCTCAGCGAAGTCGAACAGCCGGCGTTGCGGAGTAATCAGTTGGCCATCGGCGACGTGTTGCAGCAGCTGTTGCGCCTGGGTCCGTAGTGCCTGGTGATCGAGCAGCCGACCGTGGGCGTGAACGCTGTTCAGGGCCACTTCATGCAGCGAGATCGCGCTACTGAATGCGGGCAGTGGCGCGGTTTCCTGGCGGTCCTGGATGCACACCAAGTGGCCGTTGTAGCCGAGCAGATGGGCGAGGCTGGCAGCGTGGGCGCCGCTGACCGTGTCGAATAGCGCATGCAGAGGGCGCTCGCCCAAGGCGATTTGCAATTGTGCCTGCCACTGGGCGTTGTTGTAGTTGAACACATCGACCACACCAAGGGCCTTTAGCGCAGCATGGTGGCGTTCACCGGCTGTGGCCCACACACGCAAGCCACGTTGTACGGCCAGTTGCGCCAGATAGAAGCCCACCGCGCCACCAGCTCCGATCACCAGCACATCGGTTGAAGCGCCTTGGGCAATTTTGGCCAATGCCTGCCAGGCGGTAAGAGCCGGGCAGGGCACAGTGGCAGCGACGGTGTCATCAATAGTGGCTGGCAACTGCATGAGCAAGTAGGCGTCTACCAGGCAGTATTCGGCGAAGCTGCCATCGCGTGAGAGCGATTGGTGGTAAGCCACGCGAGTGCCGACTGGGATATCCACACCAGCGCCGACGGCTTCGACGATACCAACACCGTCAACCCCGGGCACGGTGCCATGACGCCAGTCGGTGTGACCCCATTCGCAGATCTTCCAGTCCACCGGGTTGAGGGCGATGGCGCGGTTAGCTACCAGCACTTCGCCGGGGCCTGGTTGCGCCAAGAGTTTGCGGATCAGTTGCAGGCCATCGAGGCCAGCGCCCGGGGTCCAGCCCCAGGCTTGGTACGAGGTGGACATGAGCATTCCTGGTTCGAAAGGTATAAGGGAGTGTGCCAATGCCATGAAGGCTCTTTCACTGAATGACTATCAGACCGTCTGTAAAGTCGGGTAGTCCGTCAGCCCTTGGGCGTTACCCCCAAACAGGGTGGCGCGTTCATGCTCGGCCAGCGGCGCATGCTGGCGCAGGCGTTCGGGCAGGTCGGGGTTAGCCACGAACGGCCGGCCAAAACCGATCAAATCAGCCCAGCCCGCTTGCAGCGCCTCACGCGCGCGCTCGCCGGTGTATTTGCCGGCATAAACCATCACCCCTGGGAATACCTCGCGCAGCTGCTGCTTGAAGGTCACCGGCATGTCTGGCGCATCGTCCCAGTCGGCTTCGGCGATATGCAGGTAACCAATACCGATTTCGCCCAGCCGCTGGGCGGCCGCGGTGTAAGTGGTGACCGGATCTGCATCGACACAGCCATTGAGGGTAGTCAGCGGTGCCAGGCGCACACCGACCCGGCTGCGCTCGCCAGTGCCATCGACCAACGCGCGGGTCACCTCATCGAGAAAGCGCAGGCGGTTTTCCAGCGAGCCGCCGTAGCGATCGGTGCGGCTGTTGGCTTCTGAGTCGAGGAACTGGTTGACCAGGTAGCCATTGGCGGCATGCAGCTCGACGCCATCGAAGCCAGCTGCCATGGCATTGCGTGCGGCCTGGCGATACTGCTCGACAATCTGCCCGATCTCGTCTTCAGCCAGTGCTCGCGGCTGCGATGCCTGGACAAAGCCTGGGGTGCCATCGGGGTTGTCGATGAACACATTGACCCCGACTGCCTGCACCGCCGAGGACGACACTGGCGCCTGGCCGCCGAGCAAGCTGCTGTGGCTCAAGCGACCGACATGCCACAGTTGGGCAAAGATCCGCCCGCCCGCGGCATGCACCGACTCGGTAACCAGCCGCCAGCCGTCGATCTGCTGCTGGCTGTAGATGCCTGGCGTGCGCGCATAGCCTTTGCCCAGCGGCGAGATCCAGGTGCCTTCGCTGACGATCAACCCGGCGCTGGCGCGCTGGGCGTAGTACTCGGCCATCAGCGCCGTGGGCACGTCACCTGGTTGCGCGGCGCGTGAGCGCGTCATCGGTGGCATGAGGATGCGGTTGGGCAACTGCAGGCCACCCAGTGGCAGCGGTTGGAACAGCGGGTCGTTGCGCATGGCGGTCTCCGGAGAAAGTCGATGGGGTGATTCTCGACAGCGGCGCAGGATGGAAACAGCCGTCGTGGGGACAATCACTTTTGCCTCCATGGCACAAGTGGGCGCGCGGTGTCGCTTATGGAACTGCATGCTCCGTTCATGCTCGGTGCACAAAATTGATTTGTGCGCGCCGCTATTAATCTGCCACAGCCATTTGCCGAGAATCCGCCTCACTTTCCGCTCACCGAGGCATCTCCATGACCGTTATCAAGCACGCCCTGCTCCTGCTCGCCACCCTGGCCAGCCTGTCGTCCGCCCTGGCTGTCCAGGCCGAAGAGTCGTCAGCGTTCGTCGAGCGCACGCAAACCCTCAGCGCCCGCGTCCTGAAAAACTGATGCTTTTCTGCATGGAATCCATCCATATGAAGCTCTCCAGAAGTGGCGCAGCCGCAGCGTTCGCCTTGACCCTGGCCGCCGTGCTGGTCGGCTGCGGCCCGCAGGCCGAGCACAGCGCACCGGCGCTGCCAAGCGTAGTGATCAGCCAGCCCTTGAAATCCACCGTCAGTGACTGGGACAGCTTCACCGGCCGCTTCGAGGCCACCGACTCGGTCGAGGTGCGCTCGCGGGTCAGTGGCTACCTGGAAAAGGTAGCCTTTACTGATGGCGCGATCGTCAAGAAGGGCGACCTGCTGTTCGTCATCGACTCGCGCAGCTTCCAGGCTGCCGTCACCCAAGCGCAGGGCCAACTGGCCCAGGCCCGTTCGCGGTTGTCGCTGGCCGAGCAGGAGTATGCGCGGGCCAGGCTGCTGATTAATTCCAAGACCATCGCCCAGAGCCTTTACGACCAACGCCTGCAAGCGCGCGACGCGGCCAAGGCCGAAGTGCTCAGCGCCGAAGGGGTGCTGGCCAATGCGCGCCTGGAACTGGAGTTCACGCGCATCACCGCGCCCATGAGCGGGCGCATCAGCCGCAGGCTGATCAGCGAAGGCAACCTGGTCAATGGCGGCAACAGTGGCGCGACCTTGCTGACCACCATCGTCTCGCTCGACCCGATCGACATCTATTTCGACATCGACGAGCAGAGCTATCTCAAGTACCGCCGCCAATCCTCCGGCAACCTCACCGGCAGCCAGGTACGCATCGCCTTGCCGGGTGAGGCCCAGCCGTCGCTGAGCGGGCGTATGGACTTCATCGACAACCGCCTCGACCCCTCCACCGGCACCCTGCGTCAGCGGGCGCGGGTGAGCAATCCAGACCTGGCCTTGAGCCCGGGCCAGTTCGGCCGCGTGCAGTTTTCCGCACGCCCTGCCTATGAGGCGTTGCTGGTGCCGGACACCGCAGTCGGTGTGGATGCCACGCGCAAGGTGCTGCACGTGCTCAATGCGCAGAACCGGGTCGAGCTGCGCCCGGTGCAGCTGGGCAAGCTGCATGACGGCTTGCGCGAAGTGGTCAGCGGTTTGCAGGCGCAGGAGCAGGTCATCGTCGATGGCCTGCAGCGGGTACGCGCAGGCGACAGCGCCGTTGGCGAGCCGCGCAGCCTGAGCCGGGTGGCCAGTGCCAACCCAACTGGGGAGGCACCGCTATGAACCTGGGACGCACGTCGATCGACCAGCCCGTGCTGGCCATCGTCCTTTCGGTGGTGATGCTGATCGTGGGTGGCTTGGCCTACCTGGTGTTGCCGACCTCCGAGTACCCCGACATCGCACCGCCGACGGTGGTGGTCCAGGCGACCTATCCGGGCGCCTCGGCGCAGACCGTGGCCCAGACCCTGGCGATCCCATTGGAGCAGGAGGTCAACGGTGTCGAGGACATGCTCTACATGTACAGCCAGGCGACCTCCGATGGCAGCCTCAACCTAACCGTGACCTTCAAGAGCGGCACCGATGTCGACAAGGCCCAGGTGCTGGTGCAAAACCGCGTCGCCCTGGCCACGCCACGGCTTCCGGAACCGGTGCAGCGCAGCGGCGTTTCGGTGCGCAAGTCGTCGCCGACCCAGCTGTCGACCATCTTCATCTCTTCACCCAAGGGCACTCACGATCAGCTGTACGTGTCGAACTTCGCCATTCGCACCGTGGCCGACACGCTCAAGCGCATCGATGGGGTAGGGGACATCAACCCGCTGGGCGCCCGCGAGTACTCGATGCGTATCTGGCTGGACCCGGAGCGGGTCGCGGCGTTCAACCTGACCCCAGGTGACGTCATTGCGGCGGTACGCGCACAAAACACCCAGGTGGCTGGTGGGGTGATCGCTCAACCTCCGGTAGCGTCCCAGGCGTTCCAGCCGAACTTGATCTTCGAAGGCCGTCTCAAAGAGCCGGCAGACTTCGACAACATCGTGCTCAAGTCCGGTGAGGCGGGACGTCTGGTGCGCCTCAAAGATGTTGCCCGCACTGAAATCGCCGGGCTTGCCTACGTCAACAACACCTACTATCTGCGCCATCCGGCGATTGGCTTGCAAGTGTTGCAGCGCCCCGGCGCCAACGCCTTGGCGACCATGCAAGTGGTCGAGCAGACCATGGCGCAGCTGAGCCAGGAGTTCCCTGAAGGCATCGAGTACAGCATCGGTTACAACCCCACCGCGTTCATCGCCGACAGCATTGGCGAGCTGGGCAAGACCATCTATGAGGCGGTGATCCTGGTAGTGCTGGTAGTGCTGTTGTTCCTCCAGGGCTGGCGGCCATCGATCATCCCGATCCTGGCAATCCCGGTATCGCTGGTGGGCACTTTTGCGGTCATGGCGATGCTCGGCTATTCGATCAACAACCTGACTCTGTTCGGCCTGGTACTGGCGGTGGGGATCGTGGTCGACAACGCCATCGTCGTGGTGGAGAACGTCGAGCGGCATCTGGCCGAGGGCAAGGGCCCGCGTGAGGCGACTATCCTGACCATGCAGGAAATCGGCGGCGCGCTGGTGGCGATCACCCTGGTGCTGTGTGCGGTGTTCATCCCCACCGCGTTCATCCCGGGGATCTCCGGTGAGTTCTTCCGCCAGTTCGGGGTGACCATCGCGGTGGCCACGGCGATCTCGCTGTTCAACTCGCTGACCCTGTCGCCGGCACTGGCGGCGATGATCCTGCGTCGCCATGGCGGCCATGCGCCGCTGCGCCGTGGTGTGCTTGGCGTGCCGCGGCGCGGTGTCGAGGCGTTCAACCGTGGCTTTGCCCGGTTGTCTGATGGCTATGCCCGCAGTGTACGCGGCCTGGTGGCGAAGACGCCGTTGATGCTGGCGCTGTACGCGGCACTGATCGCCGCCACCGGCTACCTGCTGGTGAGTACGCCCAAGGGCTTCATCCCGGCGCAGGATCGAGGCTACCTGGTGGTGATCGTGCAACTGCCCGATGGCGCCTCGCTGGAGCGCACCAACGCCATTTCTCAACAGATCGAAGCGATTGCCCTGCAGGTGCCGGGTGTCGATCGGGTGCCGACCTTCTCCGGTTTTTCGATGGTCACCGGGACCAACTCGTCGAATTCGGCGGGCCTGGCGCCGGTGTTCGAGCCCTGGTCCCAGCGCAAGCTGCACGGGCTGACCGCTGACAAGATCGCCGTCGACCTGCGCGAGCGGCTCAAGGCCGTCAGTGGTGCTTCGGTGATTGTCGCCACGCCGCCGCCGGTACAGGGGCTGGGCAGCACCGGCGGCTTCTCCCTGCGTCTGCAAGACCGCGCAGGGCTGGGCAGCGAGGCGCTGGCCAAGGCCACCGCCGAGCTGGTCGCCGCGGCCAACGCTACGCCGGGCATGACCGGGGTGTACTCGCCGTTCTCGGCCAGCACGCCGCAGGTGTTCGTCGAACTCGACCGCGAGCGCGCCGAGATGCTGGGGGTGCGGAGCAGCCAGATCAACCAGGCCATCGAGACCTACTTTGGCTCAACCTACATCAATGACTTCAACCTGGTCGGGCGTACCTATCGGGTCACTGCCCAGGCTGACTTGCCGTATCGTGTCAGCCCTGAGGACCTGGCACGGGTCAAGGTACGCAACGAGGCCGGGCAGATGGTGCCGCTGGCCAGCGTGACCCAGCTGCACGAAGCCCTCGGGGTCGAGCGCTTCCCACGGTACAACCTGTTTCCGACCGCTGAGATCAACGGCGACACCTTGCCGGGCCTGGGCTCGGACTACGCCATTCAGACCATGCAACGGTTGGCGGGCGAGCATCTGCCGGCGGGTATCAGCTATCAATGGACCGATCTGAGCTACCAGCAGACCACCGCTGGCAACATGGGCCTTCTGGTCTTCCCGCTGTGTGTGGTGTTCGTTTATCTGGTGTTGGCGGCGCAGTACGGCAGCTGGAGCTTGCCCCTGGCCATCCTGTTGATCGTGCCGATGTGTCTGTTGGCGGCGGCCGGTGGCGTGCGCCTGATGGGCCTGGATATCAACATCCTCACCCAGATCGGCTTCATCGTGCTGGTGGGCTTGGCAGCGAAGAACGCCATCCTCATCGTCGAAGTCGCCCGCCAGTTGGAGCAGGACGGGCAGGCCATCGTTACCGCCGTGGTCGAGGCCTGTCGCTTGCGCTTGCGGCCGATCCTGATGACCTCGCTGGCGTTCATCCTCGGTGTGTTGCCGCTGGTGCTGTCCGAAGGCGCCGGTTCTGAAATGCGTCTGGCGGTGGGCTCGGCGGTGTTCTTCGGGATGATCGGCGTGACCTTGTTCGGCCTGTTGTTCACCCCAGTCTTCTATGTGCTGATTCGCCGCCTGGCCGGTGGCGAGCAGCGGCTTTCGGCGCAGCCTGCGGCTGCTGAACAGGATATCCAGCCATGAACACTCGTCTTCGTTTTCCCCTGCTGGGCTTCACCGCGGCGCTGCTTGGCGCCTGTGCCGCGCCGAGCCTGCCGCCGGACAGCACGGCGCCGCCCGCGCAGTACATCAATGCCCAGTCCACGGCGCCGCTGACAATCACCACACAGTGGTGGCGTGGCTACCATGACCCGCTGCTCGACCGCTTGGTGCAGCGCGCCATGGACGACAACCTCGATGTGCAGATTACCTTGGCGCGCATCGATGCGGCGCGAGCCTTGCGTCAGGTCAGCGCCTCGGCGGGTAGCCCGAATCTGGACCTTGGCGCCAGCGCGGCCCGCCAGCGCACCTCGGCCTACCAGACAGGTTTTAGCGATGCCGTGATCGATGAGCCGCTGTCGCTGGGGGTAGGCGCCAGTTGGGAGCTCGACCTGTTTGGACGCATTCGCGAAGGTGTGCGGGCCGCCGATGCCGAAATGGTTGCCAGCGAGGAGCAGGCGCGCGCGGTGCGCGTCGCCTTGGTGGGCGACGTGGTCCAGGCCTATGCCCAGGCGCGTGGCTTGGAGCAACGCTTGGCCATCGTTCGACAGAGCGCGCAGAGCCAGGCTGAGACCTCGCAGTTGAGTGAGCAGTTGTATGCTGCCGGCAGCAGCCCGCAAGCCGATGTGCTACGCGCGCGGGCCCAGGCTGATAGCACTGCAGCGCGGGTGCCAGCGTTGCAACTGGAGTGGCAGCGTGCTGTGCATCGGCTTTCGGTACTGCTGGCCATGCCCAGTGCCGAGCTGTATGGGCAGATGCAGCAAAGCCCGGTCAGCGTGCGCGAAGTGGCCGTACAAGACGCCGGTACCCCGGCCGATCTGCTGCGCCAGCGACCGGATGTGAAAGCGGCGGAAGCGCGGGTGATTGCCGCCTATGCCCGAGTGGGCGTGGCCAAAGCCGAGCTGATGCCGCGCTTGAGCCTGTCGGCGGCAATAGGGTCTTTGATCAACGGCATGAGTGCTGCCAATCTGGCCAGTTCGACCTTCTGGCTGGCGGGGGTGAATGCCAGTGCGCCGTTGTTCGATGGTGGTCGGCGCAAAGCTCAGGTGGCGCTGCGTGATGCCGAGGCGCGCGAGGCGTTGCTGGCGTATCGGCGCACGGTACTGGTGGCAGTGGCGCAGGTGGAGTCGGCGCTGGCGGCGGCGCAGCGCAATGCTGAGCGTCAGGTGTTGCTCGCACGCTCAGCCGAGCAGGCGGGCTCGGCGCTGGAGCAGATTCGCCGGTCGTGGCAGGCAGGTGAGGCGCCATTGCTCGATGTGCTGGAGGCGCAGCGTAGTCAGCTCAGCGCACAGAGTGCGCTGGCAATGGTGCGCACCGCGCAGTGGCAGAACCAGGCATTGTTGGTAAGTGCGCTGGGTGGGTAAGGCTTCAGGCCAGCGGTGGATGCTTCGCGGGCAAGCCCGCTGCCACAGGTATCGCGTAGATTTCAGACCTGCGTTGAGTCAGCACTGGCTCAACGCAAATACTGCCAACGGCCCGGACCCTGTGGGAGCGGGCTTGCCCGCGAAGAGGCCAGTAGGTACAGAGCAAAGGGTTGGTTCAAACCTGATCGATCGGCACCCCGTGGTTGTTCTTCCACATCAGCACCACACCACTGGCAATCACCGCCACCACAATCAGGTAGACATTGAACATCCAGCCGATCTGCTCCGAATACAACCAGGTGGTCAGGTATGAGGCGGTCCCGCCAAACACGGCAACCCCCAAGGAAATGCACACACCGAACATCCGTGTGCGATAGCGCGTCGGAATCTGCTCGGAGATCGATGCTGGCTTGCAGCCGGTGATGAATGCCACCAGCATCAACCCGGCTGTCTGCGCCACCATCAGTGTCCATGGCTCGCTGGATATCATGCCCCACAGCGGGAACAGCGTCGCGGCAATGCCCAGCAGCGAGATCAGCGCGCAGACCTTGCGCCCCCAGTGGTCCGACAGCCAGCCACACACCGGCAGGAAGGCCAGGTAGATCACCTGGGCAACGCAACTCATCATGAACGCGCTGTGCGGATCCATGCCCTTGACGGTCATGGCGTAGATCGACGCGGAGGTCACCCAGGTGTAGTAGGTCAGGGTCGCCCCGGCTTCATAGAGGAACAAGCGCACGCCATGTTGCAAGACCTGGCCGCGGCTCCAAGGCGCCTGCAGCGAATTGTTGCTGGCACTTGGGCTGTGCTCGCTCTCCATCATGTTGCGCCGCAGCCATAGAGCGACCACGGCCAGCACACCACCGGTGGCGAACGGGATACGCCAGCCCCATTGCTGCATTTCTTCGACGCTGAGCACCGAGGTCAGCAGGGCCATGTAGAAGGTTGCCAGCAACGAGCCGCTGCCGACGGCGAAAAACACCGTGCTCGACCACAGCCCACGGCGTTTCGGCGGGGCAATTTCGGCGATATAGGCGTAGGAGGTGGTGGTCTCGCCGCCATGGGCGAAGCCCTGGATCAGCCGTGCACCAAGCAGCAAGGCCGAGGCCCAGCTGCCAATGGCTTCATAGGAGGGGATGAAGGCGATCAGCAGGCTGGCGCCGGCCATCAGCAGCATGGTGCTGAGCAGCACGGTGCGCCGGCCGAGGCGGTCGGCGAGGATGCCGAAGACGATGCCGCCCAAGGGCCGTAGCAAAAAGCCTGCGGCGAACACGGCAAGGGTGGCCAGTAGTGCGGAGGTGGGGTTGCTCTTGTCGAACAGGGCGGCGGCGATGTACACCGAGGCGACGGTGTAGAGGGTCCAGTCGAACCACTCCAGCAGGTTGCCGATGCCAGTGGCGAGCAAGGATTTGCGGCGCAGGTTGACAGCGCCTGGTGTGGCCTGGGCCACGCTACCGGGCAGGGTCTCGGTCATATTGTTCATTGTTGGCTCCGAGCGAAAGGGGCGGGCAGCGCCAAGGCTGGCGCTGCCCGTACAGCGACAGAAGTCAGCTTGCCAGGTGCGTGAGCGCCACTTCCTCGATGCCAGCGGCGTCGAGCTTGTAGTGCTGGTAGAGGTGGGTCGGTGGTGCGATCAGGCTGTACTCGTCATAGATGCCATGGCGCTTGAGCTTGATCCCGACACCTTCGTCGGCCAGCACTTCGGCCACGGCCGCGCCCAGGCCGCCGAGCACGTTGTGCTCCTCGACCGTCATCATACGTTTGCTGCGCGCTGCAGCCTGCAGGATCGCCTCACGGTCGATCGGCTTGATCGACGCCATGTCGATCACACCCACCGAACGGCCCTCGGCATTGAGCTTGCGCGCAGCGGCCAACGCCGGATGCACCGTGATCCCGCAGGCAATGATGGTCAGCTCTTCGCCCTGCACAAGCTCGGTGGCCTTGCCGAATTCGAAGGTGGCGCCGTTCTCGTAGATGATCGGGTCGCGACCACGACCGATACGGAAGTACACCGGTTTGTCGTAGGTGGCCGAGGCCTTGATCGCAGCGGCCAGTTGCGGCCCGTCGGAGGGCGAAACCACCGCCAGGTCGGCGATCGAGCGCATGGTCGCGATGTCTTCGGTGGCGTGGTGCGAGGTGCCGTAGAAGCCCAGGGAGATCCCGGTGTGGTGGCCGATCAGGCGCACCGGCTGCGCCGAGTAGGCGACGTCCATGCGGATCTGTTCGCAGCACAGCAGGCCGAGGAACGAGGCGAAGGTCGCCACGAACGGCATCACTCCGCAGGTGGCCAGGCCGGCGGCGGCGGTGACCATATTCTGCTCGGAGATGCCGAACTGGATGTAGCGATCCGGGAATGCCGTGGCGAACTTGTTCAGGCCGTTGGAGTACTGCAGGTCAGCGGAGCCAGCCATCACCGGATGGCCCTCGCGGGTCAACTCGATCAGGGCATCGGAGAGGTAGGAAAGCCCTGGGTTCATGGCGTTCAGGCCACGGTATTGCCAGGAGTTGGGGGACAGGGGGGCGCTCATGTTTCAGATCTCCTTGGCTTCGATTTCAGCGATGGCGCGTTTGGCGTCTTCAGGGTCCAGGTAACCCAGGTGCCAGCCCGGCTCGGTTTCCATGTAGGAAACCCCTTTGCCCTTGATGGTCTTGGCGATGATGCAGACCGGCTTGTCACGGTTTTCGTCGGCTTTGACCTTGCGCAGGGTGGTGGTCACCTCGGCGATGTCGTGGCCGTCGATCACGTGCACTTCCCAGCCGAAGGCGCGCCATTTCTCATCCAGCGGCTCGACGCCGATGACATCGTCAACGCTGCCGTCGAGCTGGAAGCCGTTGCGATCGACAATCGCGATCAGTCGGCTGGCCTTGTGGTGGGCCGCGCCCATGGCCGCTTCCCAGACCTGGCCTTCCTGCATTTCACCGTCGCCGAGCATGACGAACACGTCGTATTCGTGGCCGGTGAAGCGCTGCGCCAGGCACATACCCAGGCCGCCGGACAGGGCATGGCCGATGGAGCCGGACGAGAAGTCGATACCGGGTACTTTGCGCATATCAGGGTGATCACCCAGAGGGCTACCCAGGCGCGTGTAGTCATCCAGCCATTGCTTGGGGAAGATGCCGAGGTCGGCCAGGATCGGAAATTGACCGACGGCAGCATGGCCCTTGCCCATCAGGAAGCGGTCACGGCCAGCCCAGTTTGGCTCTTCTGGGCGCAGGTTCAGTACGTCGTAGTAAAGCGCCGAGAACAGCTCTGCGGCGGAGAACACCGAGGTGTAGTGGCCGGTCTTGGCGATCTCGATCAAGCGGATGGTTTCCAGGCGGACGAATTTCGCCCGGTCGCGCAGGTGGGCGACGGTCTCGGCGCTAGGCACGAAATCGCTGGCTTTCCAGGCCTCGAGGGTTTTACGGGGTGTAGCCATCTCTACCTCCAAATTCAGGCATCGCAGGGTGGGTGTTGCCGGGGAAATTCAGCGGGTCAAAGATTCGAGCGCGCGCATGGCCTCGATCAGTTCATCACTGGTTAGGGGGTGGCCGTTGGCGCGCACGAAATTGAGCGCGTGGGGCGCTTGCAGGGTCGGCTTGGCAACTTGGAGCAGGGTCGCCTGGTCGAGCACCTTGACGCCCAGATCAACCAAGTTGCAGGGCAGGCCGATGCGTCGGTAGAAGGCCAGCAGCTCAGCCATGAACGCCGCTTCGCGGTCTTCCAGAACCAGCTGCACCAGCAGGCCGTAGGCAACCTGCCAGCCGTGCACCTGGTCACGCGCGCCGGGGATCTTCGACAGGCCGCGAGTCATTGCGTGCGCGATCGACAGGCCGCCACTCTCAAAGCCCAGGCCGCTCATCAGCAGTACGGCTTCGATCAGGCGCTCGAACGATTCGTTGACTTCGCCGCTGCCTGCCAGCGCCAGGCCTTCTTCAGCGTTCGCGCGCAGCACCTGGTAGCACTCACGGGCCAGGGTCACGCCGGCTAGCGAAGGGCGGGCGCCGAACATATTGATGCCGCCGGCCTTAAGGCATTGTTCGGCTTCGAACTTCTTGGTCAGGGCATCGGCGATGCCCGCCAGCAGGAACGGGCGGGGAGCTTGGGCGATCAGGCGGGTATCGACCAGTACATAGCGTGGGCTGCTAAGCAGGTGGCCGACTTCGCTGAGTTGATGATGCTCGTCGTAGACGACGAAGTTCTTTGAGGTCGGCGCATCGTTGGAGGCTACGGTGGGCATGCTGATCAGGGCCGCGCCAGAGGAGTGAGCCAGGGCTTTGCCGGCGTCGATCGACTTGCCACCACCGACTGCCAGGATCATGTCGAAGGCAAACCGCGCCGCGGACTGGCGCAAGGCGGCGATGCCGTGGGCGGTGATCTCACCATCGAAGGTGATGTAGTGCAGCTGGACGTCGGCGCGGGCGCAGGTGGCGTCCAGACGCTCCTTGACCAGGCCGATGACGAAACTGTCGATGACCACCACGGCGCTGCGGCCGCAATGGGCCAGGTATTGGCCTGCCTCATCAAGTACACCAGGGCCTTGCACGTAGCGCCCGGGCGATCCGAATACCAGATTCATACGGCACCTCTTTGTGACTGTTTGTTGTTGTTATGCGAGACCAGCGAGGATCTCGGTCATGCGTGATGCATCATATATCATGCGTTTTGGCCGTCAAGCGACTTCAGCTGGCAGTAACGGCCGTAGGTCAGTTCAGCGGCGAATCAGGCGATCGAGTAGCCACCGTCGACGGCCAGGGTGGTGCCGGTGACGTAGCGAGCGTTGGCCGAGACCAGGAAGGCGATGGCGTTGGCCACGTCTTCAGGCTGGCCCCAGGCCTGCATTGGAATGCGTGACAGGATGCTGGCTGAGCGGCTCGGGTCTTCGTAGGCGCGGCGTGATAGCTGGGTCACGATCCAGCCGGGTGCCACGGCATTCGAGCGCACCCCGTCGCCCGCCCAGGCCACGGCCTGGCAGCGGGTCAGTTCAGCGATGGCCGCTTTGCTCGAGGCATAGGCCGGGGTCTTGGCCGAGCCGAAGATGCCCCACATCGAAGCGAAATTGACCACCGCGCCGCGGGCCAGTTTGAGCGCGGGCAGGGCGGCGTTGCTGATGCGCATGACAGCGGTGAGGTTGACCTCGAGCACGCGGCTGAAGCCGTCCAGGTGCCATTCACGGCTGTGGTCGATGACGCCAGCAGCATTGATTAGCGCATCGATACGTTCGAAACGGCTGAAGAAATCGTTTACCGCGGCGTCGCTGGTGACATCCAGCTCCTGATAGTGAATACCTGCAATCCGTTGCTCAGGTTCGCCCAGGCCCAGGGTATGCACCTGGTAACCGTCGGCGAGCAGGCGCTGGGCAGTGGCCAGGCCAATGCCTGAGCCGCCACCGGTGATGATTGCGATCTTGGTCATGCGGTGCTCCGTTATAGAGGTTTTTATGTGGGGGCAAGACAGCTGGTTTCGACCAGGCCGGCACAGGCCCTGTAGCAGCGGGTTTACTCGCCAAGAACAGCCACCGGGCATTAATGGCCGAACAGAAAATCAGCCAACAACTCAACCTGCCCGGTGAGCATGTGCACGCCTTTGTGGATCTGGCAGCCACGCGCCTGAGCGGCCTCCAGCAACGCGGTGACATCAGGGTTCATCACCACTTCGCCGACCAGCGTGCCCGGTTCGAGCGTTTCTGCCGGCAGCGGCAACGGGTCATTGGCCTTCAGCCCCAAGGCGGTGGCATTGATCACCACATCGAAGCCACGCCCATCGGCGGCACCGGTTGCGACCAGACGACCAGGCACCAGACCCTGCAGTTGGATCGCCAGCTCCCGGGCCTTGGCCGCGGAGCGATTGCTGATCACCAACTGCGCCAATGGCTCGGCCAGCAGGGCGTGAGCTATCCCCGTGGCGGCGCCACCGGCGCCGAGCAGCAGCACGCGCTTGCCGGCCAGGCTGTGGCCTTGGTTCTTCAGGCCACGGACAAACCCTTCGCCATCGAACATCCGCCCAGTGAAGCGCCCGTCCGCTAAACGGCGAGCGACGTTGCACACCTTGAGCAGCTGCGCCGTGCCCTGGAGTTCATCACACAGATGCGCGACTTCGATCTTGTGCGGCACGGTGACGATCACCCCGGCGAGGTTCTCGATCCCGCGCAGGCCTTGCCAAGCTGAGGCCAGGTTGGCGGGTGAAACCTCCCAAGGCACCAGCACGCCGTCATGGCCCAGGCGTTCAAGCAACGGGTTGAAGAAGGACGGCGTGCGCAAATGCTTGGCCGGGTAGGTCAGGTGGACCACGACCTGGGTGGTGCCGGTGATTGGCATGGCTGCATTCCTTTTTGCGGACAGGTTCAGGGAAAGTACGTTTATTAATGCATCATATATCTTTCTTTTGGCATAGCGCCGCAAGCAAAAGTGTTTTGCCTTGAAGTCAAAGGATCGCGCTTGGCGCCTTAAAAATAAATATGATATATCATGTTTTCAGTCGGCCCCGAGCCGGTGAACGTCCTGATAGCAAAAACAACAACAGCCTAAGAAAAGGCGAGGATGAACCCATGCAAGCAATACGTTGTGCGTTGCCGCTCGAACGTGGCGGGAGGTGCGAATGACCCAGATCTTCGCCGCACCCGGCCGCTACATTCAGGGCTACAAAGAGCTTGAACGCCTCTACCGGCATATCGCCTGGTTTGGCCAACGCTTCCTGATCATCACCAGCCAGGGCCGTCTGGATAGCCTCAAACAGACCCTGGCCATCAGCTTCGATCAACCCGACCTGAGCCTGCACTACGCCGTGTTCGATGGCGAAGTCACCCGCGCCGAGGTCCAGCGCCTGGCTGCGTTGCAGCACAGCCTGGGCTGCGATGGGGTGATTGGCGTGGGCGGCGGCAAGGTGCTCGATGCCGCCAAGGCAGTGGCACAGCAAGCGCGGCTGCCGCTGTGCATCGTACCCACCGTGGTCTCCAACGACGCCCCGACCAGCGCCTTGTCGGTGCTGTACCACCCAGATGGCAGTTTCGATGACGTGCTGTTTCATGAACGCAGCCCGGATGTAGTGGTGGTCGATACCTGGGTGATCGCTCAGGCCCCGGTGCGCTTGTTGGTTGCTGGCATCGGCGACGCCTTGGCCACCTATTACGAAGCGCGTACCTGCGTGCAAGGTAACAACGACAACTTTCTCGGCCTGGCCGGTGGCGGTTTGCAGGCGAGCGAGGGCGGCGGCAAACCAACCCTCACCTCGATGGCGATTGCCCAGCTGTGCCACCAGGTGCTCCAGGCCGATGCCGTGCAAGCGGTCATGGCCTGTTCCCGGCAGATCGTCACCAAGGCGCTGAATCGGGTGATCGAGGCCAATGCCCTGATGAGCGGCATCGGCTTCGAAAGCAACGGCGTGGCTACTGCCCATGCGGTGTATTGCGGATTCAGCGTGCTGGGTGCGCGCGCCACGGCCTACCACGGGGAGTACGTCGCCTTCGGCACCCTGGTGATGCTGCTTCTGGAAGGCGCACCGGCCAGCGAGTTGGATCAATTGCTGGGGCTGTGCCTGGCGATCGGCCTGCCGGTGTGTTTTGCCGATCTTGGCCTCGCTGACCTCAGCGAAGAGGAGTTGCAGCAAGTGGTGCAGGTCGCCGCATCGCCGCAGCAGACCAGCCGGGTAGAGCCGTTCCAAGTCACCACCTGGGAAATGCGCGCGGCGCTGATCGGTGCCAGCGACCTGGGCGAATTCTACAAAAAAGGCGGATCGATCCTGAGCACATCGGGTGCTCGGGATCTGCCATCGGCCATTAGCAGAGGTGAGTAGATGATAGCATTTCAGGCAAGCCTGCCGGTCAAACTGGATTTTGAGGTCGGGGCGATCCGCCGCATGGGCGAAAAGGTAGCCCCCTATGGCAACAAGGTGCTGCTGATGGTCGACCCGTTCCTGCAAGGCAGCGAGCTGGTCGCCCAGGTGCTGGGCAGTTTTGCCGAGCGCGGCATCAGCGCAGTGGAGTTCTACGACATCGTGCCCAACCCACGGCACACCACCATCGACCGTGCAGTGGCGCTGGTGCGTGACAGTGGCTGCCAGGTGGTGGTGGCGATTGGCGGCGGCAGTGCGATCGACTCGGCCAAGGCGGTGGCTTTCGTCGCCGTGCATGGCGGCAGTTGCTGGGACTACACCGAGCGCCTCGGTGAGCCGGTGACCCGTCCGCAGGCACGCGGGCTGCCGTTGCTGGTAGTGCCGACGACTTCCGGCACCGGCACCGAGGCAACACCGTTTGCTGTCATCAACAATCCAGGGCTGGGCCTCAAGTGTGCCATCGTCAATCCGCACATCTATCCGGATGTGGCCTTGATCGACCCGCAGATTCTGGTTTCCAAGCCGCCACGGCTAACTGCGCTGACCGCGGTCGACACCTTCTGCCATGCCCTTGAGGCTTACATCAGCATCCACGCCACGCCCTGGGTGGAGATGGTCGCGCTGGAGGCGATTCGGCTTTTCGCGGCCAATGCCCTGCGCTGTGTCGAACAGGGCGATGACCTCGAGGCGCGGGCGCGCATGGCCTTTGCCTCGACCTTGGGTGGCATGGCCATCGCTGGCGCTGGGGTTACCGTGTCGCACGCGCTCGGCCAGCCACTGGGAGCGATGACCGATGCCCCGCATGGCGGCACGGTAGCGGCCAGCACCGCGCAGGTGATCCGCTGGACCTTGCCGGTGGCCGCCGGCAAGTTCGCCCGCGTTGCCGAAATTCTTGACCCCAGCACCCATACCCTGCCCGAAGGCCAGCGTGCGTCACGGTTGCCGGAGATTGTCAGCGCTCACTTTGCGCGCCTGGGCGTGCGCGACACTTTCGGCAGCTATGGCCTCAAGCCCGAGCAGGTCGATGAGTTCGCCCAAGTGGTTTGGACCAGTTTCAACCAGGACCTGGCGTGCCACCCGAAACCGATTCGTGACCAGCAGGAGGTGGCCGAGATCGTCAGGCAGTGCCTCTAGACCGGATCGGCTCAACATTCTCGCTTCGCGGCTAAAGCCGCGAAGCGTGCACCACAGCACTCAATACCAAGCACCACCTTTGCACACTCGAACCGCTGAACAACAACCACAAAAACCAGTTTCGGGAATTCAACGCAATGGCAAGAACCACCTTGATCGGGGTCGGGTTACTGGGCGCGTGCGCCTTGCCCCTGGCCCAGGCCGATAGCTATTCACCGGCCAATTTTCTCTTCGGCGACTGGCAAGGCCAGCGCACCCTCCTGCATGAGCAGGGCGTGGACCTACAGTTCACCTATGTCAATGAGCTGGCCTACAACACCCAGGGCGGCGAGCAGCACAAGGGCACATACAGCGATCAGCTGATGGCCGATGCGCGCTTCGACCTGCAGCGCCTGCTGGGCTGGCAGGGCGCGGCGTTTCGCCTGACCCTGAGCAACCGCAACGGCGAGAGCCTGACTCAAGAGGCCAACACCGGTACGCTGTTGGCTGCCCAGGAGATCTACGGCTACGGCAGCGTCACCCGCTTGGTGCAGATGTATTACCAGCAAGCGTTGCTCGATGAACGCCTGCTGCTCAAAGTCGGGCGGCTGCCGATGAGCGGCGATGTGTTCCCGTTCTCCTGCAAGTTTCAGAACCTCACCTTCTGCGGCGCCGTTCCGGGCTACATCACCCCCAACTGGTTCACCTGGCCGGTCAGCCAATGGGGCGCCACCCTGGCTGCGCAGTTGGCCGATGATTGGTGGCTCAATACCGCGATCTATCAGGTCAACCCACGTTTTACCGAGAACAGCCAAGGGTTGAATTTCGCCAGCCCGTCAGGCACCAGCGGCTACCTGGCTGTAGGTGAGCTGGCCTGGAAGCCGAGCTTCAATGGCCTGCCGGGCAGCTATCGGCTCGGGCTGTGGCGCAACACGGGTGACTTCGCTGATATCTACCACGATGTCGACGGCCAGCCCATCGGCCTGACTGGCGCGCAAGCCAAGCAGCACGATCAGGCCAACGGCTATTACGCCATGGCCGAACAGCGCGTGTACCAGAGTGCGCGCAACCCCGCGCGCGGCCTGACCCTGTTCGCCAACTTCATCCAGTCTGACCGGGATGTCTCCAGCATCGAGCGGGTTTGGCATGTGGGCGCCTTCATCAGCGGGCCATTGGCCCAGCGCCCGCAGGACGAGATTGGCGTTGCCCTGGGCCGCCTGGAGGTCAACCCGCGTTCGGCCCGGCGTGTCCAGCAAGCCAGTGGGCAACCGCAGCGCGCCGACGTCGAGTACCCACTGGAGCTGTATTACGGCCTGAGCCTGAGCCCGGCGCTGACCCTCAGACCCAATGTGCAGTACGTACGTAACCCAGGCGGCTTTGAGCATGACCGCAGCGTGGTGGTCTGGGGCCTGAAAACCGAAATCAGCTTCTAGGGCGATGGTGCCAACACGGCGCCGTGTCGCTTTTTTAATGATGCATCATGTATGAATGGAGTGAATCATGAGCCTTGCCAATTTCGTTGACCTCACCAGCGTCCAGCAACGTGCCAGCCACCTCACACTGCTGGGCCAGGCATTTATCGATGGCCGCTTTGTCGATGCCCAGGGTGGCGAAACCTTCGACAATATTTCGCCCCGCGATGGCCGGGTGCTCAACCAGGTCGTCTCGTGCCAGGCCGCAGACGTCGACCTTGCCGTCAAGGCCGCGCGGCGCGCTTTCGACAGCGGCGTCTGGGCGCAGCGCACCCCCAAGGAGCGCAAGAAAGTCCTGCTGCGCTTTGCCGCACTGTTCGAGCAGCACATGGATGAGCTGGCGCTGCTGGAAACCCTCGACATGGGCAAACCGATCAGCGAAAGCGCAGGTTTCGATGTTCACGCCGTGCTTGATTGTCTGCAGTGGTACGCCGAAAGCTGCGACAAGCTTTACGACGAAGTCGCCCCGTCGGGCCCCGCAGCATTGGGCCTGGTGACCCGCGAAGCGATTGGCGTGGTGGCGGCGGTAACGCCGTGGAACTTCCCCATGCTGATGGCCATGTGGAAGGTCGCGCCGGCTTTGGCCATGGGCAACTCAGTGATCCTCAAACCTGCCGAGCAATCGCCGCTGACGGCCCTGCGCATCGCCCAACTGGCCGCTGAGGCGGGCATTCCGGCGGGGGTGTTCAACGTCCTGCCCGGCTTTGGCCCCACCGCCGGCAAGGCCCTCGGTCTGCACATGGATGTCGACACCCTGGTATTCACCGGCTCAGGCGAAGTCGGCAAGTTGTTTCTGCAGTACTCCGGCCAGTCGAACATGAAGCGGGTCTGGCTCGAGTGTGGCGGCAAGACGCCGAACATCATTCTCAATGACTGCCGCGACCTGGAAAAAGCCGCGACCACCGCAGCGCGGTCGATGTTCTTCAATCAGGGCGAAGTTTGCGTGGCGCCGTCGCGGCTGATCGTCGAGGCGGGTATCCGCGCCGAGTTCGTTGCCGAGGTGCTCAAGGTGGCCCGGGCGATCACGGTTGGCGACCCGCTGGACCCAACCACCGAGCTGGGCGCGATGGTCGATGCCAGTCAATTGCAGCGGGTACTGGGCTACATCGACAAGGGCGTGCAGGAGGGCGCCCAGCTGATTCTTGGCGGCGAGCGGGTCAAGCATGGCCTGGGCGCCGAGGGCTACTACATCCCACCAACCATTTTCGACAACGTCAGCAATGACATGACCATCGCCCGAGAAGAGATCTTCGGCCCGGTGCTGTCGGTGATCACTGCCCGCGATCATCTCGAGGCCTTGCGCATCGCCAACGATACCCCGTATGGCCTGGCCGCCAGCCTGTGGACCGCCGATCTGTCCCGCGCCCACCAGATGGCCCGTGGCCTGCGTGCCGGCAGCGTGTGGGTCAACTGCTTCGACGGTGGCGACATCAGCATGCCGTTCGGTGGTTTCAAGCAATCGGGCAATGGCCGCGACCGCTCGCTGCACGCCCTGGACAAGTACTCCGAGCTCAAGTCCACCTGGATCGAGCTGTGAGCCTTCGCCCGGCAACTTTGGAGAACAATAAGATGAACAAAACCGTTGCCCGTACTTTTGCCACCCTGGCCATGACTGCGCTGCTGGCGGGCCCAGCCGCCGCCGAGGCGCGCCACCCGCTGTACCAATTGATCCCCAATACCGCGCTGTCTGGCCTGGTCGATCCGCAAATGGCTGATCGTAGCCAGGTCGACAAGGCCCTGCCGCTGAAACAGAAGGGCGAGCGCCTGCGTATTGGTTGGACCGAGATCACCCTCGGCAACCCTTGGTTCGTGTCGATGATCGACGATGCCCGCAGCCTGGCCGAACGCTATGGCTATGACATGCAGGTGCAGGTCGCCGACGGCGATGTCGCGCGCCAGAGCACCCAGGTCGATAACTTCATCACCCTGGGTGTCGATGTGATCGTCATCGACCCCACCGACATCCTCGGCTCGGTGGCCGATGTCGAGCGGGCAGTGGCGGCGGGGATCCCGGTAATTACCGTCGGTACCGCCCCCGACGCCCGAGCGCCGGTTATCACCACCAGTACCGGCAACCCCTACGGCAGCGGTGTCGAGGCGGGGCGCTATGTGGTCGAGCACAGTGATCCGGCCAGCGAGATCAACGCGGCCATGGTCATCGGGGTGATGGGCAACTCCACCTCCGAGAGCCGCCTCAACGGTATGATCTCGGGGATCGTCCAGGCCCGCGCCGAACAGCGCAAGCTCGGCCTGTCCAGGGAGGATGCCTTGCTCAAGGGCTTCGAGCTGTTCCAGCAAGTAAAGGCCAAGGGCAGTTTTAGCTGGCCCGAAGGGGGCTTCAATGTGCTTGCCTGGGGGCGTGGCGATTGGACCGAGGAGGGCGGCCTGGCTGCCAGCGAAGACATCCTCAGTGCCCACGGCGAACGCCTCAACCTGATCCTGGCGGAGAACGACTTCATTGCCATCGGTGCGATCAGCGCCGTCGACAACGCTGGTAAGGCTGGCCAGGTGCGAGTCGCTGCCGCAGCTGGCAGCTTCAAGGTCGCGCTGGAGCTGATCAAACAGGGCAAGCTGCTGGTCACCGCCAGCAACAGTGGTTCGCAAACTGGCGTGGCGGCTATCGAGCTGATCCATCAGATCCTCGATGGCCGGCTTGCCGCCAACAACTTGCCACTGGCCTCGTACTTTCCGGTCGAGCTGATTACCCCGGCCAATGTCGAGCAGTTCATCCAGCTCGAACAGGCCCCGGCCAGTGTCGAGCGATTGCCGGCGTTCCGCTCCATCGACCAGCTCAAGGCAGCCATGCGCTGACCCCCGCGGATGCGGCGCCTGTCCAGACAGCGCGCCGCTTGCAGAGGCATGACCTATGAATACTTCAAACACTATCGCTGTGGAGCTGCGCGACATCCACAAGGCTTTCGGCGGCATCAGCGCTCTGAGTGGTGCCAGTTTCAGCGCCCAGGCCGGTGAGATACACGCACTGATGGGCGAGAACGGCGCGGGTAAATCGACCTTGATGAAAATCCTCGCTGGCGCCTACCTGCGCGATGCCGGCGAGGTGCTGTTGCACCAGCAGCCGGCGAGCATCGCCAAACCGGCCGATGCCCTGCGCCTGGGGGTATCGGTGATCTACCAGGAGTTCGCCCTGGCGCCACACCTGTCGGTGGCCGAGAACATCTGCATCGATGACCTCGGCGCGCGCAAGGGCCTGGTGCAGTGGGCCACGCTGCGGGCCAAGGCGCGGCGCATTCTCGACGAGTTGGGCTTTGCCATCATCGACGAGCGCCGCGCAGTCGGCGCGTTGCCGGTAGCCCACCAGCAGGCGGTGGAAATCGCCAAGGCGCTGTCACGCAACGCTTCGGTGCTGGTGTTCGACGAGCCGACGGCGGTGCTCACCTCGCACGAGACCGAGCAGTTGTTTCGCATCCTCGATGAGCTACGGCGCAAGGGCGTGTGCATCATCTACGTTTCGCACCGCATGGACGAAATCTTCCGGATCTGCGACCGCGCTACGGTGCTCAAGGATGGGCGCACGGTGGGCACCTTACCGCTGTCGGCCATTGATGAGCGAGGCCTGGTGCAGATGATGATCGGCCGTGAGCTGAGCGATCTGTTTGCGCCGCGCAAGGCCAGCCTGGGCGAGGTGCGTTTGCAGGTCGAGGGGTTGTGCGCCGGGCCGCTGGTGCGCGATATCAGCTTCCAGGTGCGTGCCGGCGAAGTGTTGGGTTTCAGTGGCTTGGTCGGCTCGGGCCGCACCGAAACCATGCGCGCCTTGTTCGGCGCCGAGCGCAGCACTGCCGGCAGCATTCGCCTGGATGGCCAGCTGCTGCGCAATCGCAACCCGCGTGCGGCCATCGGCCACGGCATTGGCTTGCTCCCCGAAGACCGCAAACAGCAAGGCGTGCTGCTGGAGATGTCGATCCGGATCAACGCCGCCTTGCGGCCTGATTCGCCCTACACCGGCCGCTGCGGCTGGATCGACGGCCGGCGCGAGCGCGCCGGGGTCGAGGCGCTGCGCAAGCGACTGCGGCTCAAGACCGGCTCGATCGAGCAGGCAGTGGGCGACCTGTCAGGCGGCAACCAGCAAAAGGTCGCGCTGATGAAGTGGGTCGATGCCGGCTGTCGGGTGTTGATCCTCGATGAGCCGACCCGCGGCGTCGATGTTGGCGCCAAGACCGAGATCTATCGGGTCATCAATGAACTGGCCGAGGCCGGGGTGGCGATCATCCTGGTGTCTTCGGAAATGACTGAGCTGATCGGCATGTGCGACCGGGTGCTGGTGATGCGCGATGGCGCCATCGCTGGCGAGCTCGGCGGCAGTGCGATCGAAGAACACGCAATGATCTGTCTGGCGATGGGAGTCGAACACCGTGGATAACAACCTGAGCAAACTGGCCGCCGGCAACCTGCCGGGCGAGCCTGCCCAGCCGCAGGCCTGGGGGCGCTCGCTGCAGCGTCTGTTTTTGCAGCACAACGCCTTGGTCATGCTGCTGGTGCTGGTGGTGGTTGCCAGCAGCCTGTCGGCGGACTTCTTCACTTGGCAGAACCTGGGCAACCTGCTACGCCAATCGACGCCGCTGATGCTGGTGAGCATCGGCATGCTGATCGTCATCCTCACCGCCGGCATTGACTTGTCGGTGGCGTCGGTGGCAGCGGTGGGCGGTATTGTGGTGGCGATGAGCCTGAACCTGGTGCCACTGGAGGGGGGCGCTGGGCTGTTTTTGGCGGTCGCCATCGCCGTGGCGGCAGGGGTGTTGATGGGCCTGGTGACGGGTAGCTTCGTCGCCTACTTTCGCATGGCGCCGTTCATTGCCACCCTGGCGATGATGACGGTGGCCCGGGGCCTGGCGTTCATACTCTCCAATGGCCAGCCGCAACGCCTCGCCGACAGCCAGAGCGCCGCTGGGCTGTTGCGCGACTTCGGTCGTCAGGCGGACGGCCTGTTCGGCGTGCCCTGGCCGGTATGGTTGGCGGTGCTGGCAATCGCAGTGTTCGCGCTGATCCTGCGTTACAACGCCTTTGGCCGGCTGATCATCGCCAGCGGCAGCAACGAAACCGCTGTGCGCCTGGCGGGCATCCCGGTGGAGCGCTACAAGCTTGCCGCCTATGCCATCTGCGGTGGGTTGAGTGCATTGGCCGGGGTGGTCATCGCCTCGCGCTCGGGAGTCGCCACGCCGAGTGCCGGCATGGCCCTTGAGCTTGATGCAATTGCTGCCTGCGTGATTGGTGGGGCGCTGTTGTCCGGCGGCAAGGGCAGTTTGTTCTATACCGTGGTTGGCGTGCTGGTGCTGGGCCTGATCGGCAACATCATGAACCTGCTCAGCGTCCCCGCTTACCCACAGCAGATCATCAAGGGCGCGATCATCGTGGTGGCGGTATTGCTGCAAGGGGTTGGCAGGCGCGACGCGCGAATCTAGATACCAGCGGGCGTGCTGGCGGCGCATGAATGATGATGTATCATGCGTCTTCGCCATCTCGCCCAGCGGTACCATCACTGGACGCTGGCGCCGGGCCATTCACCAGACGAGAGAGAACCAGCGTGACAGTTCACAAGCCCCTGGATAAAGGCAACCTGAGCGAGCGGGTCTACAGCATCATCCGCACGGCATTGATGGACGGCCAGTACCAGCCGGGTGACCGCCTGCGCATCAGTGCCTTGGCCGAGGAGTTCGGGGTGTCGATCACCCCGGTGCGCGAGGCGATTTTCCGCCTGGTCAGCGACCATGCACTGGACATGAAGGCTGCCACCTCGATCTATGTGCCAGAGCTGAGCGTCAGCCAATTGCGCGAGATCCAATTGATTCGCCACCTGCTCGAAGGCGAGGCGGCGGGGATGGCCGCCGAGCGTATTTCTGCGGCTGAGCTGGAGCATCTGGAACAGGTGCAGGCGGCGTTTCAGGCGGCGGTCAGCGTCGATTACAAGAAGGCGTCGCTGCTTAACCGCGAGTTTCATTTCGGCCTGATTGCCGCGGCGCGCATGCCGGTGATCTTCAAAACCTTGGAGAACATGTGGGTGATGATGGGGCCGCTGCTCAGCACCTTCCACGCCGAAGTGCCCAAGGCGGAGTTGGCCAGTGCCAAGCACAAGCATTTCGAAGTGTTGGAGGCCTTGCGCAAACGTGATTCGGCCAAGGCCAAGGCGGCTTTGCAAGCAGATATCGCCTGGGGCGAATTGATGTTGGAGTGGCTGGAGCGCAAGTCGCTGAGTCCGGCCTGAGCAGTACCGGCCCTATCGCGGGGCAAATTGGGCCAAACCGCCGCTCCCACGCGGACCCCGTGGGAGCGGGCTTGCCCGCGAATGGGCCTTACTGGCCCTTGCAGGCTGAGGCATGAAAATGCGGCAATACAAACGCCGCCAACTCCTCCAGCGTCTCATCCAGCGGCCGCCGATTGCGCCGCAGGTGCAAGCCAAGATGCGCCACCCCCGCCTCGCGCATCGCCTCAAGCTCGCCAATCAGCCCATTACGCCCAACCATCGCGCCAAAGCGGTGACGCTGTAGCGGCGTGTCCGGGTTGTCATCCAGATCCAGGTGCAGGAATGACACGTATGGCTTGGCCCCGGCCACTTCGCGCCACAGCGCCGCACGACGCACGTGCTCCTGCGGCGTGCCGGGGTAGGCCAACCAGCCATCCAGATGCTCACCCACCCACGCCGGGCTCTGCTGAGCCAGGCCGGCCACCAGCAACGGCAGCGGTTGGGAGGGGCGCGGCAAGACTTCGATCTGCTCTGGCAGGCCCGGCCCGCGCCAGTCGCGCAGCAACGCGATATGCTCACGAAAGCGTTCGCCACGGCTGTCGAAGTCGCGCTCGAACAGCGGGTATTCCACTGGTCGGTCGCCACTGGCCACGCCCAGCAACAAGCGGCCGCCGCTGAGCAGATCGACGCTGGCTGCGGCCTTGAGAGTCAGCAGCGGCTCTCGGATCGGCAGTACCACCGCGGCTGTGCCGAGCATGATGTTGCGGGTAATGCCAGCGAGAAATCCGAGGTAGGTAAACACCTCGAACACCTGCGCCGCGTCGCCGAATTGCGGGTCGTACAGCGGCACGTCGCGTACCCACAGGGCGCGAAAGCCCAAGCGATCAGCGAGAGTCGCCAGCTGTGCATGCTGTGCCAGGTCCGGCACACCGAACAGACCGCCGGCCTGCTGCCGGGTCTGATCGCGTGGGGTGGTCCAGTCGTTGTCCAGCGGCAGCTCCAGGCCGATGCTCAGGCCACCAGCGGTCAGTTTTGCCAGGGCGCCGCTCATGCTTGCGCTCCTGCCTGTGCACCCGCGTCAACCGCTGGGCGTTTGCCGCGCCAGACCAGCCACGCCAGCGGCAAGTGCACCAGTACCGCAGCGACCACGCCGGCCCAGGGGGTTAGGGCCAGTTGGCCGTGGGTCACCAGGTAGCTACCGGCGGTCTCACCTAGGGTGATGCCCAGGTTGAACGCCGAGATATTCAGCCCCGAGGCGAAATCCACCGCTCTAGGCGTGTAGCGCCCAGCGGTGTCGAGCATGCCGGCCTGGAAGCCCGGCGTCATGCCAAAAGCCAACACGCCCCAGATGAACAGCAGCACCACCATGGCCACTGGCGACGACAGCGAGAAGCCCAGCAACACCAGCACCGCCGCCAGCAAGACGAACAGTACGCGCAACGCCCGTTGCCAGCCCAGGCGGTCGGCCAGACGGCCTCCGGCAAGGTTGCCGATCAGCGTGGCAATGCCGAACACCACTAGCAAGCTGCTGGCCGTGGCCGAGGAGAAACCGGTGATGTCGGTGAGGATCGGCGTGATGAAGGTAAATGCGGCAAAGCTTGCGCCAAAGCCCAGGATGGTCACCAGCATCATCGACCAGATCGCCGGTTGACCGAGCGCAGCCAGCTGGGTGCGGATGCTCCCGGCTTCCCCGGTTTTCAGGGCCGGCAGCCAGAACAGGGTGGCGAGCAAGGCCAGTGCGCTGAGCACCGCCACCGCGTAGAACGGCAGACGCCAGCCCATGGCATTGCCCAGGAAGCTGCCCAGCGGCACCCCGATGACCATGGCCAGGGTCAGCCCGGCGAACATGATGGCGATGGCTTTGCTGGCCTGCCCCTTGGGTGCCAGGCTCGCCGCAACCGTGGCCCCAATGGCGAAGAAGCTGCCATGGGCGACGGCGGTGATCAGTCGCCCGATCAACAGCGTCGGGTAGTCACTGGACAACGCCGAAAGCAGGTTACCAGCCAGGAAGATTGCCACTAGGCCAGCCAACACCGGCTTACGTGGCAAGCGCCCCAGCAGCAAGACGATGAACGGGGTGAACACCGCCAGCGCCAATGCGTACAGGCCGACCAAGCCACCCGCGGTGGCCAGGGTCACGCCCAGGTCGTTGGAGATTGCGGGGAGAATACCGACCACGATGAACTCGGCCACGCCAATGGCGAAGGCGGTCAGGGCCAGTACGTACACCCCGGGGTGTATGCGTGTTGAGGAGAGGGTAGCCATGAAAAATGCTCGCAAGGTGAAAGATGCAGCACAGGATACGAGGCGCCAGTTTTGTGATGTAGACTCGTGTAATTCCAACCAGCTGTGAATTCAAGTCATGAAAACCCGAGCCAAGGACATCAATCGCTCTGGCGAGATGGAAGTGTTTGCCGAAGTGGTCGCCTGCGGCACTTTCTCGGAAGCGGCGCGGCGCCTGGACATGACCCCATCGGCGGTGAGCAAGCTGATCGCCCGCCTTGAGCAACGCTTGGGCGCACGCCTGCTACTGCGCTCGACACGGCGCCTGGAACTGACCGCCGAGGGCGAGCGCTTCCACGTCGAGACCCTGCGCATTCTTGAGCAGATCGACAACGCCGAGCGCGATGTGGCCAATGCCGCCTGCCCCAGCGGAATCATCCATATCAACAGCAACCTGCCGTTCGGCCTGCATTGCCTGGCGCCGCTGGTGCCAGCATTTCTTGAGGCCTATCCGCAGATAACCTTGAACATCGAACTGACCGATACGGTGGTCGATTTGCTTGAGCGCCGGGCCGATGTGGCGATCCGCTCGGGGCCGCTGAAGGCCTCGCGGCTGGTGCAACGGCACTTGGGCCGTAGCCGTTTGTTGACGGTGGCCGCACCGGACTACCTGGCGCGCAAGGGCACCCCGCGTACGCCACAGGAGTTGCTCGAGCACAATCGATTGAGCTTTGGTTTTCACCGGCACTCTCAGGCCTGGGTGTATCAGGACACCGATGGCGAGCGCGTCGAGGTTGAGCCGCAGGGGAATCTGCTGCTGCAAGACGGTGAGAGCATGCGCCAGCTGACCCTCGGTGGCGCGGGGATTGCCCGCTTGGCCAATTTCCATGTGGGAGCGGATATTGCGGCGGGGCGGCTGGTGCCGCTGCTGGAGGATTTTGACAGTGGTGAGCAAGACATCCTGCATGCGGTATTCATTGGGCCTGGTCGACAGTTGCCGCAGCGGGTGAGGGTGTTCATCGATTTTTTGGTTGAGCGTTTGGATGTGCAGTATTTCAGTTGAGTGGCTGGGCTAGGGCCCGCTTCATGCCACACCTCCACGCTCCCGCTATCACACCAGCTTGGCAGGGAGAGTGAGCTGGACGGAGTTGATCAGCAGGATCACATTGACGGCATGGCCTTCTACATCGAGGTGAGGAAATTCGTCACGCCAATCGATCAGATCCTCTTCGGTTTCAGCCGAGGCATCGATACTGAAAACGGCTTCAAGATGGGGAAGTAATCAAAGCTGTGCTTCTTCCACCTCCCAGAAATACCCTCTGATACCCCCAGCAGGATGCGCGATCGCGAATGGCGATTTCTGATAGCTGTCGGGGTGGCGCACTCTGGACTGTATCTCCATGGCCGGATCGACGTAAGCAGGGCGGGGCTGCATCTACATGGGTCGTATGTCACGAATGGCAGCTTTCGACCCAGGCCCGCCCTTCACGCAGGACCGCTATCGGCTAGAAGCTGTATCGGGTACTGAACATCACATTGCGTGGTTCACCGCAATAACCGGTATAGAACGTCGGGTCCAACGAACTCAGGTACTTCTTGTCGAACAGATTGTTGACGTTGACCGAAGCGCTGAGGTGCTGGGTGAGGTCATAGCGGGCCCTCAGGTTGAAGACCGCGTATTGCTCCTGGGTAGCCTTGCCCAGGTGTGTGGTCAGGCTCAGGCCGCTCTGCCAGTTCATACCGCCCCCGAGGGTCAGGCGATTCAGCTCGCCTGGCAGACGATAGGTGCTCCACAGCTTATTTCTAGAGCCGGATCTCTTAGCGTCATTGCTCCCGCATATGGAGATGACGCTATGAACAATTCAGGGCTGTGCTTGCATGTTGACGCTCAATTCACAAGTCCTTATGCAATGTCGTGCTTTACGGCGCTTCGCGAAAAGGGAATCGAGTTCGAATGGAGCCCTCTTGACCTGGACAGCCTGTAGCATCAGGCGGATGGTTATTCCCATCTCTCGCTGACGCAGCGAGTGCCCACTCTGGTGCATGGCGATTTCGCGCTGTCCGAGTCATCGGCAATCACTGAGTATCTGGAGAAGCTGTACCCGCACACGCCGATTTACCCAGAACACTCACTGCAACGTGCCAGGGCGCGGCAAGTTCAGGCGTGGCTACGCAGCGACTTGCTCCCCATTCGTCAAGAGCGCTCTACGCTCGTTGTATTCTATGGCCGCAAGTCCGGCCCCTTGTCAGCACTGGCGGAGTCTGCAAAACAAAAGTTGGTGAATGCCGCGCAACTGTTGCTTGCTGATAATCCCGATTACCTGTTTGGTCGATGGTCAATCGTCGATGTTGATCTGGCATTGATGCTCAATCGATTGATACATAATGGTGGCAGGCTTCCAGCCCAACTGGAGGATTATGCTCAGCGACAATGGCAACGCCCGACCGTGCAGGAGTGGGTCAAGCTGATGCGACCCATGCTGTAGCGCCGGCGTATGGACGGTCGCTGCCCTTGGTTGAGGGTAGCAATCGGGCCCGATCCAGATATTCGCCTGAAGGGCGGGAATTCAAAGGCTATCCGGATCCCCGAAGAACATCTGTATCCGCGACCGCAGCCACCGCTCCGCCGGGTCATTGTCCTGTGCCCCGCGCCAGGCCATGTGCAGTTCGAAACTGCGCACGGGTATCGGCAAATCCTCGGCCCGCAAGCCGCCGGCGGCCGTCAGTGCATCCGCCGTGTAGTCCGGTACCGTCGCCACGATATCGGTACCTGCCAGCAAGCTCCCCAGCCCGTTGAACTGCGGTACCGCCAGCACCACGTGGCGCTTGCGGCCGATTTCTTCCAGGGCTTCGTCGATGAACCCGGACAAGTCCCCGGCAAACGACACCAGCGCATGGGGCCGGGCGCAGAAGTCATCCAGGGTGATGCTGCCGGGTACGCTGTCGGCGCGCAGCAGTTTCGGCATGCTGCGGCGCAACACCTTGCGCTTGGCGTTGGCCGGCAGTTCGCTGGTGTAGCTGACCCCCACCGAAATCTCGCCCGAGGCCAGCAGGGTTGGCATCAGCAAGTAGTTGACCCGTCGCACCACCAGCACGATACCGGGCGCCTCGGCGCGAATGCGCTTGAGCAGTTGCGGCAGCAAGGCGAACTCGGCGTCGTCCGACAGGCCGATGCGGAACACCGCATTGCTGGTGGCCGGGTCGAATTCGGCGGCGCGGCTGACTGCAGTGGAAATCGAATCCAGTGCCGGTGACAGCAGGGCGAAGATCTCGTGGGCCCGTGCCGACGGCTCCATGCTGCGCCCTGTGCGCACGAACAACGGGTCATCGAACAGGTTGCGCAGGCGCGACAGCGCCGCGCTGATGGCCGGTTGGCCGAGAAACAGTTTTTCTGCGGCACGGGTCACGCTGCGCTCGTGCATCAGCGTTTCGAACACGATCAGCAGGTTGAGGTCTACACGACGCAGGTCGTTTCGATTCATCGGTGCGCTTCGCCTAATGTGGGGCAGAGGTGAATCTTAAGGCCAAAGGCTGTTACCCTGCACGGGTTTAGGGGGACCAATCGCAGGGAAAGTCAGGTGCCCAATCGATGACAAGCATGTCGACTATTAATGCCCACTGATGGTCTAACGGGCAAAGCCCGGATAGAGTCAGTGGTAATTAGAGGTTCACAAAGGCGAGGTATGCGATGTCCCGCATGATCCGTTTCCACAAGTTCGGTGCTGCCGACGTGCTCCGTTGCGAAGAGCAGGCCGAACCGTCACCCGCTGCCGACGAGGTGCAGATCCGCGTCGAAGCGGTTGGCGTCAGCTGGTATGACGTGCTTTGGCGCCAGAATCTGGCACCGTCCCAGGCGCGTCTGCCAGCGGGGATCGGTCACGAAATGGCCGGGGTGGTGACTGCGGTCGGGGAAGGGGTCGATGACATTGCCGTCGGTGATCGGGTCGCCAGCTTCCCGGCCACCAGTGCCAACGATCACCCGGTGTACGGCGATGTCATCGTACTGCCCCGTACAGCCATCACGCGCTACCCGAATGTGCTCACCCCGATCGAGGCCAGCGTGCACTACACCCCGCTGCTGATCGCCTACTTCGCCTACGTCGACCTGGCACGGGCCAAGGCCGGGCAGACAGCACTGGTCACCGATGCCAGCCATTGCGCCGGGCCTGCCTTCGTGCAGCTGGGCAGGGCCCTGGGGCTGAAAGTATTCGCCGCCACCAAGGAAGCGGCGCAGCGTGACTACCTGCTGGGCTTGGGCGCAGACAAAGTGATCGTCACCGAAGAGCAAGACCTGCTGCTGCAGATTGGCAAGTACACCGATGGCCGTGGTGTGGACATGGTGCTCGACGGCATGGGCGGCCCGCAGATGTCGCTGTTGGGTGATGTGCTGGCGCCGCGTGGCAGCCTGGTGCTGTACGGTCTGCAAGGCGGCAACCAGACGCCGTTCCCGGCCTGCGCGGCATTCCAGAAGAACATTCAGTTCTATGTGCACTGCATCGGTAATTTCACCGGCAAGCCAGAGCTTGGCATCAGCCAGGACCAGGTGGCACTGCAGCGTGCCTTGCGCGATATCAACCAGTTCACCGCCGATCAGCTGCTGACACCGCAGATCATCAAGGTGTACCCGTTCGAGCAGGTGGTTGAGGCGCATCGCTACATGGACCAATGCCCGTGCGGCGGGCGCGTCGTGCTGGACATGGCGCAACACTGATGGTGGATGGCGCAAGCGGAAAGCCCGGGCAAGGTCCCGGGTTTTTTATGCGCGGGGTAAAGTGTTTCAACACTTAAAGTAGGACTGTTCCTACAATAAACCCAGATATGGACTACATATAAGTCCGTAGCTTTCGGGCTGTCAGAAATATCCCGGCAAATAATCAGCCTTGAACGCTTTTGCCTTGCGAGTCACTGTGAACTGACACGGATGCTGAATGGTTTTTTTACCCTGAACTGTATCTTCAATTCATGCTGCCTCCCTCTCGATAATGGCCCAATGATAGTTTATGCAAGGAACGTGGGATGAGCATGGCTATGCCTGATATAGAGCAGCATGTGACAGCGACAGGCCATCGCAGGGGTGGTTTCTTCTCGATGGCTTGGCGACAGTGAAGGGTTACGTCATTACTTTCATTTTGTTGTAAGAAATTTCTTCTAGGTAAGTTCGGCGCATGTTCACGTTCAAGTGTTGGGTACCGCATGCGCTGGCTGCATGAAGTTGATGAGGTGATTGCGTGACTGCTATTCACGACCAGGCGATGCATTATATCTACCAGCAAGTACTCGAGCGCTTGTTGAACCACATGTCCCAGGCCCAGCGCGCTTCCTTGCAGTTGCTGATACAACGCCTGTTGGTCGCTGCAGGCGGGCCGGAGTACATCGGTACTTTCAGCTTGCAGGTATTGCAAGGGAGCGACCGCCATAGCAGCCGGCTGCTGGCCATGTTGCGTGCCGCGCAACTGAGCATTGCCCTGCGTTCGCCGGTAACCTTCCAGCTGCGGGTATTGGTGGTCAGCCTGCCGGTTGCCGATAGCGCCACGCTGGAAGCTCACGAGCGCAGTTTTAGCGCGTTGTTCATGCAGGATGACCCGCGGGTGCAATTGCAGATGATCGAGGGGTGCGCAGTGGTGCCGTTCAGTCGTCGGCACTCGGTAATGCCTGAGCGCTGGCTGCTGGCGAGGGACGCGATGTTGATGTTCGGCCACATGATCGATGCCAGGCCTGAAGCCCTGCTGGGCTGCCGCCTGCACCTGGAGCTGGCGGGGGCCGTGGTTCAGGCGCTGCAGGCAGCGGTGCCTCCCGATGCGTTGGTCACCGCCATGCCCGGGCTGCAGCGGCGCCGATACCTGGCGTGGGCCCGGCGTAGCCTGCGCCTGGCCGGCGTGCGTGGCTCGCATGCAGTGCACCAGTGCCTGGCGGCGCTGGCCCAAGGGCTGAGCCGATTGCACGGTGCTGTTGGGGGCGCACCGGGTGGTCAGCACGAGCCGGTTCCAGGCGCCGTACCGGAGCGTGCGCCGGTGCGGCTGATTGCTATTGATGACCTGTTGCCGCACTTGCTTGAAGAGCAGCAGCTTGACGCGATGCTGGGTTGTCACTTCGAGACGGCTGCGGATGCTTTGCCGCTGTCCGAATTCGTTGACTCGCTAGCCACGGCACAGCTGCATGAACTGCGCGCCCGCAGTCTGGAGCCGCTGGCCGGGCGCCCGGCGCTGAGGCTGGCAGGGCAGGCGGGTGGCAGCAAGCAGCGTGACGCCGCGCCGTTGCTATTTGGCAAAGCCTACGGCATCAATCAGGCCCAACTGGTGTGCCTGCTGTTCAGTCCGTTTGCCAGGCAGGGGAAAAACCTCGAGCGGTTCTTGCAGTGTCGGCACGCCGACATGGTGGTGGCGTTGCCGTACCTGCACAGGGCCTTGCAAGGCAAACCCTGCCCTGAGGCGGTCAAAGCCTGGCTGGTGAATACCAGTGGCTTGCCGTTGGGGCAACTGCGGCAAATTTATGATGGGCAGTTGCCGATGGCGGGATGGCGCCTGCTTAACAACCTGGCCCGCCGCGATGTACACCTGAGGCTGCTGCCGCAGCTGGCGTTGGGGCGGCGGCGTGGTGTTGCGGGGCTGCCTTGATGGGGCGAGCGGCCCCAGGCGAGTTCGCGTATCGCAAGGTGTATCGCTACCTGGAAGCGTTGATCGAACAAGCTGCAGGCGTTGGCACATGCCGGTTGCCATCATTGCGTGAGCTGTCCCGGCGGCTGCGGGTGTCGTTGGCCACGGTACAAAGTGCCTACAGCCTGCTGGAAGAGGAGGGCCGTGTACACTGCCTGCCGAGGTCGGGCTATTACGTACAGAGCGGTGGCAAAGATCAGGCCGTGGCCGTGGCCCGGCAGCCTCCCTTGCCGACGCAGCCACTGTTGGAGCGCATGCTGCTTGGTCACGAACGGCGTTTGGCCCGTCAGCGTGATCGCAGCGTTGCGTCCTGGGAAGCGCTGGGTAGCGCCCGTTTGCGCAATGCTGTGGCTGAGCGATACACCCGCTGCTCCAATCAGTACTGGCATGCCGATGATGTCCAGCTAGCTCCCGATGTGCTGGCGGTGCTGGAGACGCTGCTTGCGGCGCTGGCCCTGCAAGGTGGTACCGCATTGGTGCATTCGCCTTGTTGCTGGCAAGTGTTGCGCGCCCTGGCGCGTGCCGGCATGCGCGTGCTGGAAACACCACTGGATGCCCGTGGCAACCCCGAGCTGCACGCGTTGGCCAACCTGCTGGGTAGCGAGCCGGTAAGCCTGCTGGTCATGCCGTCTTGCCTGGGCATGCCACAAGGTCGGCTGGTTTCACCGTATTACCAGCAGCAGCTTGGTCTTTTGCTTGGCCAGCACCCTGTATGGCTGCTGGAAAACGACCTGGACAGCGAGCTCTGTTACGACGGGCCGCCGAGCACACGCCTGCGTGACTGGATCGACCCGCGCTGGCTTCTGGTGATGGGCACGTTCGAGGCCGCAGTGGGGGCAGAGGCGCCGTATGCCTATTTACTGAGCCGTGACACCGTGTTGGCCAAGGCATTCGCTGAACGGGCGTTTCGGCTTGCGCCGCTACGTTTGCAGGCGCTTGCTCACATGCTCGGCAAGGGGGAAATCGAAACGCAGCTGGTACAGCAACGCACAGACTTGCAAAGGCGTACGCAATACCTGGCGCATGTACTGCAGTCGCAATTCGGCCAACGGGTGGTATTCGACATGCCGCAAGGTGGGCAAATGCTGTGGGTGAGCTTTTGCCAGCCGCTGGCGTGGGACGGTATTGCCGCAGCGTTGGCAGGCTCTGCATTGCACGCACTGCCGGGCGAGCAGTTTGGCCTGCCGGGGCATTACCCTCAACACCTTGCGCTGATCTGGCTGGGGGGGCGCCCGGATGAACTGCAACTGGCGGTAAGGCGACTGGCGCAGGCGCTTGAGGTGCGCTGCGGGCGAAACACCCGCTTCTCAAATTGAAATCAAGACGCTTGCAGGTGCCGCCAAGTGCTGCGAGAGGGCCGACAAGTGAAATGACGGCCTGAAGATCTCAAGGCTCACTCGCAGCACAAAGAGCCACCTGCAGGGGGGGTAAATTGAGTACTCCTCAGGGGTGCTCTTGCCCCTGACGCAAACGGGTACTGACCAGCGCCGCACATACCAGCAACGCGGCAATGATCCACAACCCGTTGCGGGTGCTGCCGGTGGTCTGCTCGATCAAGCCCATCACCGACGGCCCGACGAAGCCGCCAAACAGACCGCAAGTGGTGACGAAGGCCAGGCCCGCCGCCAACGCGCTGCCGCTCAGTCGGCTGGAGGGGAAGACGAAGATGATCGACTGCACCACGAACAGCATCAGCGCGGTCAGGGAAAACCCGATCAGGCCGATGAACGAGTTGGCCAGCGATGCCAGCAGCAATCCGGCCGCCATGGTCAGCAGACCAAAGAACAGCAGCGTGCGGCAGCGGCGCGGCGAGGTGGCCAGGCGTGGGAAGGTCGCTGCACCAATGGCTGCTGCAATCCACGGCACCGCTGTCAACAGGCCGACCTGGAAGGGCGAAAGCGCAGCGTAGGTGCCGATAATGCCCGGCAGGAAGAAAATCACCGTGTAGATGGTGATCTGGTGCACGAAGTAGACCACGATCGCCAGCCAGATCTGCCGGTCGCGGAACATCTGCCCCAGCTTGCTCTGCTGCGGTGCGGCCGCCTGCTCTGCCGCCAGGCGGCGCTCGATGTCCTGGGCGTCGGCAGCCGTCAGCCAAGGCGCCGAGGCCGGACCGTCCGGCAGCTTCTTCCACACCACATAGGCCAGGGCTACGGCGGGCAGGCCTTCGAGCACGAACAGCCATTGCCAGCCATGCCAGCCCAGTACACCGTCCAGCTCCAGCAGGGCACCGCCCAGCGGGCCGCTAAGGATGTTGGCCAGGCACACACCCAGCAGGAAGTACCCCGTGGCACGGGCGCGTTGTTCGCGGTCGAACCAGTAGGTCAGGTACAGCATTACCCCGGGGAACAGGCCAGCTTCGGCTACCCCCAGCAACAGGCGCATGATGTAGAACGAGGTTTCACCCTGAACGAAGGCCATGCCCGCCGAGAGCAAACCCCAGGTAATCATGATACGGGTGATCCAGAAGCGCGCGCCCACCCGGTGCATGATCAGGTTGCTGGGCACTTCGGCCAAGGCATAGGTGAGGAAGAACAAGCCCGCGCCCAGGCCATAGGCTGCTGCCGAAAGGCCCAGATCGATGCCCATGCTGGCTTTCGCCAGGGCGATGTTGGTGCGGTCAAGAAAGCTCATCACGTAGACGACGATGAGCAGTGGCATCAATTTGCGTAGCAGCAGGCCGTTCAAGCGCTGCTCATGGGTGGTGGCAGGGGCGCAAGCCGCTGCGCGGGTGAGGGTTGTCATTGTTTTTTTCCCCGTGAAAAGTGCTGGTGGTGTGCCGCGCAGCAGCGGCACACTCAGGTCTGTGGGTCAGGAACGGTTGATGTCGAGCCACACTGCGCCGTTGGGGTACTGGTAACGTTCCAGGGTCTCAGCGTGCATCTCGATGCTGTAGCCAGGGCGTTGTGGCGGCATGTAGCGCCCGCGATGGATCACCACCGGGTCGATGAAGTGCTCGTGCAGGTGGTCGACGTACTCCAGCACCCGGTTGTGCAGCGAGGCAGACACCGCGATGTAGTCGAAAAGCGCGATGTTCTGCACATACTCGCACAGCCCGACGCCACCGCCGTGCGGGCAGACCGGCACGTCGTACTTGGCGGCCATCAGCAGCACGATCAGGACCTCGTTAAGGCCGCCCAGGCGGGCTGCGTCCAGCTGGCAGAAGTCCAGTGCGCCGGCCTGGAACATCTGCTTGAACATCACCCGGTTGTGGCAGTGCTCACCGGTGGCGACACCGATTGGCGCAATGCGCTGGCGAATGGTGGCGTGGCCGAGAATGTCATCGGGGCTGGTCGGTTCTTCGATCCAAAGCGGTTCGAAGGCGGCCAGGCGGCGCATGTTGGCCACCGACTCTTCGACGCCCCACACTTGGTTGGCATCCATCATCAGGGTGCGTTCCCAGCCTATTTCGTCGCGCAGGATGCTGGCGCGGCGGATGTCTTCTTCCAGGTCGGCCCCGATCTTCTGTTTGATGTGGGTCCAGCCGTCTGCCACGGCCTCGCGGGCCAGTTTGCGCATTTTCTCTTCGCTGTAGCCCAGCCAGCCCGGGGCAGTGGTGTACCCGGGGTAGCCTTCACGCAGCATGTGTGCCTCGCGCTGGGCTTTGCCCGGCGCCTGGCGGCGCAGCAGGGCGATGGCCTCTTCGGGGGTGAGCACGTCGGTGACGTAGCTGAAGTCCAGGCAGCGCACCAGCTGCTCTGGCGTCATGTCGGCCAGCAGTTTCCACACGGGCTTGCCCTCGTGCTTGGCCCACAGGTCCCACACCGCGTTGATGATGGCGGCGGTGGCCAGGTGGATCACGCCCTTTTCCGGGCCCAGCCAGCGCAACTGGCTGTCGCTGACGGTAAAGCGATGCCAGAAAGCGCCCATGTCGGCGCTGATTTCTTCGAGCGTAAGGCCGACGATCAAGGGGGCCAGCGACTGCACCGCTGCCGCGCATATCTCGTTGCCACGGCCAATGGTGAAGGTCAGGCCGTGGCCTTCGAGGGCTGCAGCGTCGGTGTGCAGCACCACGTAGGCCGCCGAATAGTCGGGGGCACTGTTCATGGCGTCGGAGCCATCCAGCGACAGCGAAGTGGGGAAACGGATATCGCGAACGCTCAGGTGGGTAATGCGTATGCTCATGGTCGACTCTTGTTCTGTTCAGGCCCAGGGAGAGCTGACTGTAGGTTGTCGAGCGATACAGGCATAATCGCCAAATCTTAATCAGTGATACCGGATTCGATATGTCTCGCTTGCCACCTGACAAGGCCCAGGCGCCTGCCAGCCTCGGTGCCTTGAAGATTTCCAGCCGTCAGATCACGTTGCTCAATGCCCTGGGTGAATTCGGCAACCTGCGCCGCGCCGCCGCCGCGATGCACACCACGCAACCGGCCGCCAGCCTGTTGCTACAGCAGCTTGAGGAGCGCCTGGGGGTACGTTTGTTCGAGCGCCTGCCCCGGGGGATGCAAGCGACGCTGTATGGCGAGGTGATGATTCGCTATGCGCAAAACGCATTGCATGAGTTCGATCATGCCCAGGCGCAAATCGCCGAACTGGCGCGCGGAGCGTTGGGCCTGGTGCGGGTGGGCAGCGTCATGGGCCCGGTACCGGGCGTGCTGACCAAGGCGGTGCTGGCCTACAAGCGCGACCAGCCCAAGGTGCGTATCTCGCTGGAGGTGGGCACCAGCGACACCTTGCTGCCGGCCTTGCTACGCGGTGATTTCGATATGGTGGTGGGGCGCCTGCCGGATCAGAGCGACAGCCAGGAACTGAATATCGAGCTGTTCGACGGCGGTGAGCAGATGCGTGTGATTGCTCGCGCAGGTCATCCCTTGGCGACAGCCACAGGGCTGCAACTGGCCGACCTGGTGAGCTTGACGTGGATCTTGCACCCCATCGGCAGCCCGATGCGCCGTCGCGTCGAAAGCGCATTACAGGCCGGCGGCATGGTGCAGTCGCTGGATATCGTCGAAACCGCTTCGATCCTGGCGACCACTGCCATGCTCGAAGCGTCCGAAATGATTGCGGTGGTGCCCAATGACGTGGCCCAGCATTATGCCCGCTATGGCATGGTCGCCGTCCTGCCGGTGGAGTTGCCACTGGCGATGGCCAACCTCGGCGTGCTGACCCTGCGCTCGCGGCCCAACTCGGTTGCCCTTGATACCTTGCTGCGTTACCTGCGGGCACAATAACTTTCACCTGCATGAGGCCCTGCGTCTATGCCGCCGGACATGACCCATTCCAGCTTTTGCAACTGGATCCGCTACAAGCACCTGGTGTTGATCGACACGCTGGCGCGCACGCGCAACATGCACGCCACTGCCACGCGCATGAACCTCAGCCAGCCGGCGCTCAGCAAAATGCTGCGTGACCTTGAGGAGCAGTTCGGCTTTGCCCTGTTCGAGCGCCTGCCTCGCAGCATGCCCCCCACCGAGCTGGGTGAATACGTGGTGCGGTACGCCCAGGGTGCCCTGGCCGAGTCGCAACAGTTCGTCGACCAGGTCAACCGCCTGCGCAACGGCGGGCACGGTTTCATCCGCGTTGGCGGGATCTTTGCCGCGACCGCATTGGTATTGCCGCAGGCCATCGCCGCCATCAAGGCGCGAAGCCCGTTACTGTCGATTGAAGTGGTGGAGCATTCCAGCGATCACCTGCTGACCATGCTCGAGCAGAACAAGCTGGACATCATGATTGGCCGCTTCACCGAGGAACGCTTCGGTCAGCTGTTCGACTTCCAGCCGCTGGAGCCTGAACCCTTCAGCCTGGTGGTGAACAGCGAGCATCCGCTCAACCAGCTCGACAACACACCGCTGGAAGCGCTAGGCGATTGGCCGTGGGTGCTGTACCCGGTGGGTACGCCCATCCGCAACCGCCTGGAGCAGGCGTTCCGAGTGGCCGGAATCGCCACGCCTGCCGACTGCGTGGAGACCATCTCCATGCCCATGTTCCTGCAGTTGCTGCAATCGGCACCGATGATTGCCATGCTGCCGCGCTCGATGGTGGCCGCGCAGTTGGCCAGCGGGCAGTTCAAGGAGCTGCGCAGCCCTTTGCAGGTGCCCGCGCTGGAGTATGGTGTGGTCACCCGCAAGGATGAACCGCTGAGCGCCTCCGCCAGGGCGTTTGTCGAGACTCTGCTGGAGGGCGCGCAGCGACGGCGGCAATCCCCGGCAGATGCTGCGATCTGCCCCTAGTGTGGTGTTTCACAAATAACGACCATAACTCGCGGCGCTTTTTGCGCTCATGCGGCGTTGTCGCTCCTCGCCGTAGCTGGGCTACGACTCGTCGCGACGCCTTGCCTGAATGCAAAAATCGCTCGCGAGTTATTGGCCGTATTTGCAAAACGCCACACTAGCCGATTTAAGATCACGCACCCAAATACCCTTGCGATAACTCCAGGTTATCGCTCGATCGGATCATCTCATTGGGAATGCGGCACCAGGCTTCTTACAGTGGCGACAGCCATAACAAGAAGTCAGCCGCTCCGCCCTGAGAGGTCCCATGCAACTGATTGCCAAATCCGGTGACCCCGCCGTCATCCGCCTCAACCCTTTGGACAACGTCGTCATCGCCCGCCAGGCCCTGGCGCCGGGCGTGCGCCTGGATGCCGAGGCGATTACCGTGCGCCAGCCCATCCCTTCAGGCCACAAGCTCGCCACCGAGCCTGTGGCGCAAGGCCAGCCGTTGCGCCGTTACGGGCAGATCATCGGGTTTGCGTCCCAGGCGATCGACGCTGGCGACCATGTGCACGTGCACAACGTGCAGATGGGCGATTTTGCCCGCGACTACGCGTTTGGTGTCGATACCCGCAGCCTGCCAGGCAGCGCCGCGCAGTTCCAGGGCATCGTGCGCGCCGATGGCCGTGTCGCTACCCGCAACTACATCGGCATTCTCACCTCGGTGAACTGTTCGGCAACCGTGGCCCGGGCCGTGGCCGACCATTTCCGCCGTGACATTCACCCCGAGGTGCTGGCCGACTACCCGAATGTCGACGGTGTGGTCGCCCTGACCCACGGTGCCGGCTGCGCAGTGGACCCGAGCGGTGAAGCCCTGGGCCTGCTGCGCCGCACCCTGGCCGGTTACGCCGTCCACCCCAACTTCGCTGCCGTGCTGATCATCGGCCTGGGCTGCGAAACCAACCAGATCGAAACCCTGCTGGAAACCCAGGGCCTGCAGGCGAGTGCGCAACTGCGCGCCTTTACCATCCAAGGGATCGGGGGCACTTCGAAAACCATCGCTGCCGGTATCGCCCAGGTCAAGGCGCTGTTGGCCGAGGCCAATCAGGTACGGCGCCAGCCGGTCAGTGCCCGCCACCTGGTGGTCGGCCTGCAGTGCGGCGGCTCAGATGGCTATTCGGGGATCACCGCCAACCCGGCACTGGGCAATGCCGTTGACCGCCTGGTGGCCGCCGGTGGTACCGCCATTCTCTCCGAAACTCCGGAAATCTATGGTGCCGAGCACTTGCTCACGCGCCGCGCGGTAAGCCGTGAGGTGGGGGAGAAGCTGGTGGCGCGCATTCGCTGGTGGGAAGACTACTGCCAGCGTATGAACGCCGAATTGAACAACAACCCCTCGGCCGGCAACAAGGCAGGGGGGCTGACCACTATCCTCGAGAAATCCCTGGGCGCAGTGGCCAAGGCAGGCTCCAGCAACCTGGTCGATGTGTATCAGTACGCGCAAGCCGTGCGAGCCCAGGGCCTGGTGTTCATGGACACCCCCGGCTACGACCCGGTCTCGGCCACCGGTCAGGTGGCCGGCGGGGCCAACCTGATCGCCTTCACCACCGGCCGCGGCTCGGCCTACGGCTGTGCCCCGGCGCCATCGATCAAGCTGGCAACCAACAACCGGGTGTTCGAGCACCAGCAAGAGGACATGGACGTCAATTGCGGCGGCATCGCCGATGGCTCCACCAGCATCGAGGAGCGCGGCGCATTCATCTTCGAGCAGATGCTGCGCATTGCCTCCGGGGAACGCAGCAAGAGCGAACAGCACGGCTACGGGCAAAACGAGTTCGTCCCGTGGCAGATCGGCGCCGTGACCTGATCGACCGCTCCCGTCCCATTTGCGAGGCAACTGCAATGATTCAAACCACACGGTACAACGTGCAAGCGCTTACCACGTTTGTCGAGCAACTGTTCATGAAAGCCGGAGCCGACGTGGACGTCGCCCAGGTGGTGACCCGTGTGCTGCTCGAAGGCGAACTGCTCGGCCACCGTACCCATGGCCTCAACCTGGTCAGCCGCTACATCGACGGCATGCTCAGCGGCCAGGTCAAGGCCAGCGCGCAGGCGCTGGAACAGGTCGCCGACAGTGGTGTTTCCAGCCTGTTCGACGGCCACTACGTGTTGGGGCCCTATTGCGTCAGCCGGGCACTGGATTGCGCGGCCGCGGGCGCGACCAAGCAGGGCATCGGTATTGCGGTAGTACGCCGCGCTGCCCATATCGGCTGCCTGGCCGCCTACCTCAAGCCATACACCGACCAAGGGTTGCTGGCCATCGTCTACTCGTCGGATCCGTCGGTGGGGCTGGTCTGTGCTCATGGCGGCATCGACCCGGTGTACACCCCCAACCCGATTGCTGCCGGTATCCCGACCCAGGGTGAGCCGATCCTGCTGGATGTCAGTATGTCCACCGTCACCCTTGGCCTGGTCGGCCAATGCCGCGATGCCGGCCGACGTCTGCCGCACCCGGTGCTGGTGAGCAATGACGGGCAGCTCAGCGATGACCCGGGCGATTTCTTTACCCGCCCGCAAGGCAGCATCCTGCCGCTCGGCGGCCAGGCCTTTGGCCATAAAGGGTTTGCCCTTGCGCTGTTGGTCGAAGCCCTCACCTCGGGGCTGGCCGGCCATGGGCGCAAGGATGCACCGGACCAGTGGGGCGCCTCGGCCACTGCGCTGGTGATTGACCCGCGCATGTTCGGCGGCCTGGAGGCGTTCCTCGACGAAACCAGCTTCCTGGGGGGATTGGTTCTGGCAAGCCGCCCGCTCGACCCCGAACGCCCGGTACGCCTGCCGGGGCAAGCAGGCCTTGCCCTGCGTCGCCAGGCCTTGGAGCAGGGTGTGAGCCTTTCGCCGCAGCTGATAGCCGACCTTGAGCGCGTGGCTGGGCAGTTGCAACTGCCGGGACTTTTCCAATGATGCACAGCAAGGGAACACAGATGACTGATCGAACGAACGCCAATCAACCGCTGCCACTGAGCCATGATGCCAGCGTTTTCGACCGCGGCAGCTGGGTAGGGCGCGTCTGGTTGCCGGAGCAGGGGCCGGCGGTGGTGCTGGTGAAAGCCGGCGCCGTCTACGATATCAGCACCCACGTGGCGACCGTCTCGGCGCTGCTGGAAGTGGACGATCCGGTGGCCTACCTGCGTGCCTTGCCGCTGGCCGGACCCTTGATTGCACTGCCGGCATTGCTGGGCAACAGCGATCCCACACGGCGCACCCCGCACCAGCCCTGGTTGCTGGCGCCGATCGACCTGCAAGCGGTGAAGGCCGCTGGTGTGACCTTCGCCACCAGCCTGCTGGAGCGTGTGGTAGAAGAACAGGCCAAGGGCGACCCGGCCAAGGCCGACGCCATCCGTGACACCCTGGCCAGCCGCATCGGCGCCGACCTGTCGCAGATCGTGCCCGGCTCGGCTCAGGCCGAAGCGCTGCGCAAGGTGCTGGTAGAGCAGGGCCTGTGGTCACAGTACCTGGAGGTGGGTATAGGCCCGGATGCCGAAGTGTTCACCAAGGCCCAACCGCTGTCTGCGGTTGGCTACGGCGCCGACATCGGCATCCACCCCAAGTCCAGCTGGAACAACCCAGAGCCGGAAGTGGTGCTGGCCGTGTCGAGCAATGGCAGCATCAAGGGCGCCATGCTCGGCAACGACGTCAACCTGCGTGACTTCGAAGGGCGTAGCGCGTTGCTGCTGTCCAAGGCCAAGGACAACAACGCTTCCACTGCACTGGGCCCGCTGCTGCGGTTGTTTGACGAAAGTTTCGGCCTGGACGATGTGCGTGCTGCCGAGGTGGACCTGCGGGTGGAAGGCGAGGACGGCTTCATCCTCTCCGGGCGCAGTTCCATGCGCCAGATCAGCCGTGACCCGCAAGACCTGGTGCAGCAAACCCTCAACGAAAACCACCAGTACCCTGACGGCCTGGTGCTGTTCCTCGGTACCCTGTTCGCCCCCAAGCAGGACCGCGATCAGCCGGGTAACGGCTTTACCCACAAACCGGGTGACGTGGTGAGCATCAGCAACCCGCAACTGGGTACCCTGTGCAACCGCGTGACCACCAGCGATCTGGCACCGCAGTGGGACTTCGGCCTGCGCGCGTTGATCGACAACCTCGGCCGGCGTGGCCTGCTGGAGGTCGCGGCCACCGCCCGCCCGCTTTGAACGGCTCGCTGCGTCAGGGAGGGGCGCAGCATCATCGAGGGATCGTCAAGGCGCTGACAGCGCGGCAACAATAATAATAAAGGTCATCACATGAACCCAATGAAGAAGTACCAGCGCATTACCGTCGTGTTCCTGCTGCTGATCGGCATCGTCAACTACCTGGACCGTAGTGCGCTGTCGATCGCCAACACCTCCATCCAGAAAGACATGATGATCAGCCCGTCGCAGATGGGCATCCTGTTGTCGGCGTTTTCCATTGCCTATGCCTTTGCCCAGTTGCCAATGGGCATGATCATCGACCGCCTGGGCAGCAAGATCGCCCTCGGCGCCTCGTTGCTGGGCTGGTCGGTTGCCCAGGCGGCGTTTGGCATGGTCAACAGTTTTGCCGGTTTCATGGGCCTGCGGGTGTTGCTGGGGATTGGCGAGGCGCCGATGTTCCCATCGGCGGCCAAAGCATTGTCGGAGTGGTTCGACGCCAACGAGCGCGGCACCCCGACCGGTGTGGTCTGGTCGTCGACCTGTCTTGGCCCCTGCCTGGCGCCGCCGTTGCTGACGCTGTTCATGGTCAACTTTGGCTGGCGCGGCATGTTCATCATCACCGGCGTGATCGGCGTGGTGCTGGCGCTGTGCTGGCTGACCTTCTACAAGAGCAAGGCCCGTTTTCTGGCAGAGCTTGCCGCCGAGGGCAAACCGCTGCCGAGTGAGCGCCAGGCTGCGGCCGCCACGGCAACCGCGCCGAAGGCTTCGTACTTTGCCGGCTGGCTTGATCTGTTCAAGCACCGCAGTACCTGGGGCGCGGTGTTGGGTTTCATGGGGGTGATCTACATGCTCTGGCTGCACTTGACCTGGCTGCCGGGCTACTTCGAGCGCGAGCATGGCCTGGACCTGTACAAGACCGCCTGGGTGGTGTCGCTGGCGTATGGCTTCGGTGCGGCAGGTACCATCGTTGCCGGGCGCTTCTGTGACTGGCTGGTAAGGCGTGGCATGAGCGTGCTGGGCAGCCGCAAGTTCAGTGTCATCACTGGCCTGCTGCTGGCAGCGCTGTTCACCTTGCCACTGTCGTTCGTCACCGGCCTGACGGGGTGCATCATGCTGCTTTGCCTGGCGCTGTTCAGCATCAATATGGCCAGTGCCACCGCCTGGATGATCGTCAACACCATTGTCGACAGCCAGCGCGTGGCCTCGTTTGGCTCGATCCAGAACTTCGGCGGTTACATCGCAGGCTCGGTGGCACCGATCGCGACGGGCTTCAGCATCCAGTACTCGGGCTCGTTCACCACAGCGTTCATGATCAGCGCGGTGGTGGCGCTGTGCTCGGCGGTGGCGTACTTCCTGCTGCTACAGGCACCCATTGGCAGTGCCAAGGTCGAGGCGGGCGGGATGGCTGGCGCAACTGAACAGGCGTGAACGCTACGGGGGCTGCAGTGCAGCCCCTGAACCCTTGGTTGATTGTGACGCGACCCGCGGCGCTTGTCATGGAGGGGTATCTGTATGTATAAACAGTGCCTGTTGCCGCCATCTGACTTCCGCCCGTGATCGCCCATTCCGTCGACGACCCGTTCTACTACCTGCATAACTTCCGCCAGGTCGTGCTGTGGGTCGAACAGCGCTACCAGGACCTGCTCGATGACCAGGAACTGGCCTTCATCCGTGCCTTCAGTCAACTGCAAGCGCCAGCCCAGGCCTTGATGGTGCGCATGGTGATGCGCAAAGGCGAGTTGTTTCGCAGCGATCGGCTCGACTACGCCGAAATCGGCGATACTGCGCTGGCGCTGCAGCCGTTGCTGGCCCTCGGCTGGGTACGGGAGCCCGAGCAACTGGACCTTGAACAGCTGTTCGCGTTGCTGCGCAAGGAAGAACTGGCCCGCTGCTTCGCCCGGCAACTGAACCGCCCGCGCGCGGCCAAGCATGAGTTGTTGGCACAGCTGCAACCCCTGGCGCTGGCAGCCCGGTCACTGGTCGAGTGGTTTCCTGACAGCGAGGTGCGCATCCTCCAGTGGTGCCTGCAACCTCTGTGCGACCGCATGCGCCTGCTGTTCTTCGGCAACCTGTACCAGGACTGGTCAGACTTCGTCCTCGCCGACCTGGGCTTGCTGCGTTACGAGCAGGTGCCGTTCAGCTCCGATTCGCGTGCCTTGCAGCAACGTGACGATGTCGACCTGGCCATGGCGCTGCACCAGTGCGCCGAGCGCCTGGAGCAGGGCGGCGACCCCCTGCCGATCCTTGCCACCCTGCAGGGCCTGCACAGCAGCAACCCCTGGCTGGCCCGGCGCCATGCGCGGCTGCAATTCGCCGTGGGCCAACAATGCGAACGCCTGGGTGAATGGGACCTGGCCACGACGGTGTATGCGCAATGCAACCATCCCCAGGCGCGCATTCGCCAGGTGAGGGTGCTGGAGCGCACCGAACAGTGGCACCAGGCCCATGCACTGGCGGTGCAACTGGCTGCGGCACCTGCCAACGCGCTGGAGGTGCAGGCGCTGCAGCGCATGCTGCCACGCCTGGCGCGCAAACTCGGCGGCCCGCCACAGCGGCGCCAGCGCACCACGCCGCTGGAACTGATCGAGCTCGAACTGCCCCGCGGGGACGCTGCACTGGGCGTTGAAGAAGCCGTGCGTCAGCACCTGATGCAAGAGGGGGGGCAGGCGCATTACGTGGAAAACACGCTGTTCAACAGCCTGTTTGGCCTGTTGTGCTGGGAGGCCATCTTCGCCCCGGTGCCCGGCGCATTCTTCAACCCGTTCCAGGCCGCGCCACAGGACCTGCACGACAGCGACTTCCAGCAACGGCGCAGTGCACTGTTCGAACGCTGCCTCGGGAGGCTCGACGAGGGTAGCCATCGCCAGGCGATTCTCGATTGCTACGCGGCCAAACAGGGGCTGCAGTCGCCGTTCGTGTTCTGGTCCATGCTCAGCGAGGAACTGCTGGAGCAGGCCTTGGCTTGCCTGCCGGCCGCGGCGCTCAAGCAATGTTTCCTGCGCCTGTTGCAGGACATTCGCAACAACCGTACCGGCATGCCCGACCTGATTCAGTTCTGGCCCGAGCAGGGCCGTTATCGCATGGTCGAGGTGAAGGGGCCCGGTGACCGCCTGCAGGACAATCAGCTGCGCTGGCTGGAGTTCTGTAGGCAACACGGCCTGCCGGTCGCGGTGTGCCACGTGCGCTGGAGCGAAACGCCTTGAGCTACAGCGTAGCGGTGCGCGCCTTGTGTGAGTTCAGCGCCAAGGTCGGCGACCTGGACCTGCGCTTCACGCCATCGCCCACCGCCCAGGAGGGTATCGAAGGGCATCAGCGGGTGGTGGCACGGCGGGCTGCTGGCTACGAGTCGGAAATCGCCCTTGAAGGCCAGTTCGAAACCCTCAGGGTGCGGGGCCGCGCCGATGGCTATGACCCTGGCAGCAATCGCCTGGAAGAGATCAAGACGCACCGTGGCGATCTGGCGCGTCAACCGGCCAATCACCGTCAGTTGCACTGGGCGCAGGCCAAGGTCTATGGCTGGTTGATGTGCCAGGCACGGCAACTGCCCGCCATCGAGGTGGCGCTGGTGTACCTCGACGTGGACAGCGACAGCCAGACGCTGTTCACGGAGCACTGTTCGGCTGCCGAGCTGCAGGCCTTCTTCGAAACCCAGTGCCAGCGCTTTCTGGGCTGGGCCCGATCGCAGCAACGACGCCTGGCCGACCGTGACCAAGGCCTGCTGGCGCTGAGTTTCCCTTACCCACAGTTCCGAAAGGGCCAGCGGCAGTTGGCTGAAACCTTGTACAAGGCGGTGAGTACCGGCCGTTGCCTGATGGCCCAGGCCAGCACCGGCATTGGCAAAACCCTTGGTACCTTGTTCCCGCTGCTGAAGGCCATGGTGCCGCAGCAGCTGGACAAGCTGTTTTTTCTCACCGCCAAGACACCAGGCCGGGCACTCGCCCTGGATGCCCTGCGCCAGATCACCGATGCCACGGCCCAACCTGCCCTGCGCACATTGGAGTTGATCGCCCGCGACAAAGCCTGTGAGTACCCGGACAAGGCCTGTCATGGTGAGTCCTGCCCATTGGCCGCAGGTTTCTACGACCGTTTGCCGGCTGCGCGCGAGGCTGCGGCAGCACTGCCGTTGCTCGACCGCGCCAACCTGCGTGAAGTGGCCTTGGCGCACCAGGTGTGCCCGTACTACCTGGGCCAGGAGATGGCGCGCTGGGCCGACGTGCTGGTCGCCGACTACAACTACTACTTCGATGCGCATGCTTTGCTGTTCGGCCTGACCCAGCTCAACCAGTGGCGAGTGGCAGTACTGGTGGACGAAGCGCATAACCTGGTCGAACGTGGGCGCGGCATGTACAGCGCCAGCCTTGACCAGGGCCAGCTGCTGGCGTTGCGCCAGAGCAAACCGCCTGGGCTGGTCAGTGCGCTGGACCGCCTGAACAGGCAGTGGAACGCCCTGTATAAAGAGCAGCGTGCGCCGTACCAGGCCAGTGAGTCGCTGCCTGAAGGCCTGCTGCGCGCCCTGCAGCAGTGCGTCGGGGTGATTCAGGAGCAGATGAACCAGGCCCCCACGCACATGGACCCCCAGGTGTTGCAGTTCTACTATCAGGCCTTGCAGTTCTGCCGGGTTGCCGAGCTGTTCGACGAGCACTTTCTGTTCGACATCAGCCAGCGCCAGGGCCCGCGCAAGCGGCGGCTGGCCACGCTGTGCCTGCGCAATGTCACCCCGGCGCGGCTGCTGGCACCACGCATGCAGGCGGCGCGCAGTGTGACGCTGTTTTCCGCCACTTTGAGCCCACGGCACTTCTACAGCGACCTGCTGGGCATGCCAGCCGATACCGCTTGGCTGGACGTGGCCGCGCCGTTCCGTGCCGAACAGCTGGAGGTGCGCATTGCCAGCCAGGTGTCCACCCGTTACCAGCAGCGCCAAGCCTCCCTGGCGCCGATCGTTGACCTGATTGCCCGGCAGTATGAGCGTATGCCGGGTAACTACCTGGCGTTCTTCAGCAGCTTCGAATACCTGCAACAGGTGGCAGGGCTGTTGGCTGAGCAGCATGGGCAGATTCCGCTGTGGTCACAGGAGCCGGGCATGGACGAGGCGGCCCGCCAGGCATTTCTCGATCGCTTTGTCGCCGATGGCCGAGGTGTGGGCTTTGCCGTATTGGGCGGCGCTTTCGGCGAAGGGGTGGATTTGCCCGGCACGCGGCTGATTGGCGCGTTTGTCGCTACCCTGGGGCTGCCTCAGGTCAACCCGGTCAACGAGCAGTTCAAACAGCGCCTGGGGCGGCAATTTGGAGCGGGTTTCGATTACGCGTACCTCTACCCGGGCGTGCGCAAGGTGATCCAGGCGGCGGGCCGGGTTATTCGGGGTGACCAGGACCGTGGCGTACTGGTGCTGATTGACGAACGCTTCGCCGAGCCCCGGGTGCAGCAGATGTTTCCAGGGTGGTGGGCGGCGGCTATTGTCTAGCGGTCTTTCGCCTTTGGCGATCAGGCGCAATCAGGGGTGTGATCAAACCACCCACCAAGCTCCCCACATGGCACACCGCCGCAAGACGGCCCAAGCGCGTCAACCGGGCATTCCGTCTGCCCGGGGCCGCAGCAGGATGGGCAGGTAATGGCGCAGGAACAGCAACAGCGCCAGGCTCCAGCACAGTGCCGAAACGCTTACCCCCAGCGATGTGAACAGCGGCAGAATCACCCGGGCCAAGGTCGCCAGTTGCATCAGGGCAAAGGCCCAGGCAATGCTGGTCGGCACCTGCAATGGCCTGCCGGTGTGGCCCAGGCTGACCCGCGCCATCATGGCCAGGATCAGCCCGGTCATGGCGCCAACGGTCAGCGCGTGGGTCACCAGGCTCGGGCTCAGGGCCACCCCGCTATGCCACAACGCCATGCCCAGGCAGGCCAGGGCGAGCCAGGCGTAGGCCAGGTGTAGCGACCACAGCAACGGTACGCGCCACAGGCCACGGTCGTGCCACAGCACCAGTCGGGTCGCGTGCAGCGCGAACAAGGCAAAAAACAGCACCGCCAGGCTTGCTTGCGGCGTATCGGCCAGGCCGGTGGCAAACGCCAGCGGTACTGCGACGCCGAGCAACAGGCAGGCTCGGTCCAGCCATGGGCGGGCAGGGGCCGCGTCAAGGTAACCCAGGCCACGGCGGGTAAAGAATGGTATGACCCGGCCGCCGAGTACGGTCATCATCGCCGTCACCAGCCACAGCCCGGCAAATATTCCACGACGCTGCCACAGTTCGTCCTGGTGCAACCAGCCGGCCAAGGTCAGCCACTGGCAGGCGGCAATCAACAGCACCAGTACGACGATCGGGTAGTTGTTGCGCAGGCGCCGTTGCAGGACCGGTCGTGCCAGGCTCAATGCCACCAATGGCAGGAAGCTGCCCTCGACCAGTACCAGCAAGCTACCCGGTAGTGGCATGAACCAGCTTACCCGCCCCAGCAGCCAAAGCAGGAACACACCCTGCAGCGCCCGCCCGCTCATGCCTGGGATGCCGCTCCAGTTCTGCACGGCGGTCAGCAGAAAACCCGCGATAATGGCGGCGGCGAAGCCGTAAAGCATCTCGTGGCGGTGCCAGGCGAGCATACCCCCGGGCGGTGCAGGGGCCAGTGCCCCAGCCAGTACGCCGGCCCACAACAGCAGGGCGATCAGCGCAAACAAACTGCCACCCAGGAAGAACGGGCGAAAACCCAGGCTCCAGACGGCTTGGCGTGGGCGTGAAGCAGTGGGTTGCACGAGCATGGGCAGTCCTTGGTTCGTTCAGTAGGCTTCAATTGGGGTAAGATCACGATCCGTGCCAGTTGCAAAGCCCTTGAATATCAAGGTGATGGCACTTCTCAGGGTCCGAATGACACGCGTGTGTTGCGGTCATTCAGACTGGCTTGTATGTCGTTTTGACTTGCTTCAGGGTTTGCCTGGTTCAGTGCCGGCTGACGCTTCGCTACAGGATTCACGTTTTGTCCGACCTCTCGAAAAATCCGCTGCTGCAGTACATGGCCCGTCTGGCCCCATCCAGCCAGCAAACCATGCGCTACATTCTTCAGGACGCCGCCGACCGGCTAGGTTTTGTCGACTGCAACATTGTCGATGTGCCTTGGCATCGGCTCGAGCCGGGCCATGTGATTGCACTGGTGGCTGCCCTGCGTGCCGATGGCTTCGCGCCCAACAGCTCGTCGCTGTACGTCAACGCGATTCGCGGGGTGATGAACGAGGCCTGGCGTCAGGGCCTGATCGACCACGAGCAGCTGTTGCGTATTCGCGAGGTCAAGCCGGCCACGGGCACCCGCTTGCCGCCAGGGCGCAACCTGCGCCGCAGCCTGATCCGCGAGCTGATGGATGTGTGCGCCGCCGACCCGCGGCCACAGGGGGTACGTGATGCGGCGATCATTGCCTTGCTTTACGGCACCGGCATGCGCAAGTCGGAGTCGGTCGACATCGACCTCGACCAGGTCGACTTCGAGGCGCGCAGCCTGCAGGTAGTGGGCAAGGGCAACCACCAGCTGGTCAAGTACGCACCGCCGTGGGCGTTCGAGAAGCTGCAGGCCTGGCTTGAACTGCGCCGCCAGGACCTGCCTGCCGGGGCGGAAGATGACCCGTTCCTGTTCAACCGCATCCGTCGCGGCAACCACATTACCCGGGCGCGCATTACCAAGCATGCGATCTACTACATTGCCCGCCAGCGCGGCGCGCAGGTGGGGGTGAAGATCATGCCGCACGATTTTCGCCGGGCATTCATTACCCGGGTGATCGAAGAGCACGACCTGTCGATTGCGCAGAAGCTGGCGCACCATGCCAATATCCAGACTACGGCCATCTATGACCGGCGTGATGACAACGAGCGTCGGCGCGCCGTGGACCGCTTCGATTACTGAGGCTTGATATTGTGGGGCTCAAAGCAGCCCCATTTTCACGTATGCCGGCACCGAAACAGGGCCGACACACGCCCCTGCTTTGTGCGCCATTCCCCCGCATGCCCGATGCCAGAGCGGGCACCGCACAGGTTTCATCATCGTTCACCTGCGAAGTTGGCCCGCAACCTGCTATATCCAGCCTGCGAATTTGATCGAGTGGTCAGGCCGTGCGCGCTAGCAGGCGCCCGCGCCGGACCCTCTAAACGGCCAGCAGGCCACGGATTTCAGGGGCCGCAGGATGTCGCTCGCGGAGCAGATCGAACAACAACAAGACGATGCAGGCTGGAGTGCTCACCTGCAGTTGCGCTTTGTCCAGCGTGACGGCGTGACCCGCCTTGGTGCGTGGAAGCATTTCGGACCTCTTTTGGTGCAGCGGCCTTTCTATCCTGAAGGTGCGCCGTGCCATGTCTATGTCCTGCACCCGCCAGGCGGTATCGTCGCCGGCGACCGCCTGGAACTGGACATTCACCTGGAGCCGGGTAGCCACGCGCTGCTGACCATGCCCGGCGCCAGCAAGTTCTACCGCAGCATTGGCCCGACCGCGCGGTTGACCCAACGCTTCCATCTGGCCGCGGGCAGCACCCTGGAGTGGCTGCCGCAGGACAGCATCTTCTTCTCCGGCGCCCGCGCCAGCCTCGCCAGCCGTTTTACCCTCGAGCCGGGCGCCCGCCTGCTGGCCTGGGAAACCCTGTGCCTGGGCCGTCCGGTCATGAACGAGCGTTTCGACCATGGCGCCCTCGACAGCCTTTTGCACATCGAACTGCCTGACGAGGTTGGCCTGCATGAGCGCCTGCGGCTCGCAGGCGGGCACCTGGGCAAGCTGGGTGGGCATCCGCTACTCGCCACCTTTTGTGCCGCACCTGCCGATCAGGCAGTGCTGGAGCAGGTTCGCCCGCTACTCGATGAACTGGGCAACCCGGCCGGTGCGACCCTGCTCGGGTCGTTGCTGGTGATCCGCGTGCTCGACCATGACAACCAACACCTGCAACGCACCCTGCAACGCCTGTGGCATGTGCTGCGCCCGGCCATCCTGGGCCTGCCAGCCTGCCCGCCGCGTATCTGGGCTACCTGAGAGAGCACCATGGAGCTTACCCCGAGAGAGAAAGACAAACTGCTGCTGTTCACTGCCGCGCTGCTGGCGGAGCGGCGGCTGGCCCGTGGCCTGAAGCTCAACTACCCGGAGGCCGTGGCGCTGATCAGTGCCGCGGTGCTCGAAGGCGCCCGCGATGGCCGCACAGTCGCCGAACTGATGAGCCTGGGGCGTGAAGTGCTGACCCGTGAGCAGGTGATGCCCGGTATCGCTGAAATGCTTCACGACGTGCAGGTCGAAGCGACCTTCCCGGATGGCACCAAGTTGGTGACCGTGCATGACCCCATCGTCTGAAACCGCCAAGGAGCGTCGCATGATCCCAGGTGAAATCCAGGTCGCCGCGGGCGACATCGAGTTGAACAGTGGCCGAGAAACGGTCAGCGTCAGTGTGGCCAACCATGGCGACCGGCCGGTGCAGGTCGGCTCGCACTACCACTTCTACGAGGTCAACGACGCGCTGGTATTCGACCGTGCGCCCACCCTGGGCTTTCGCCTGGACATCCCGGCCGGCACTGCCGTGCGCTTCGAGCCGGGTCAGGCGCGTACCGTGCAACTGGTGGCTTACGCCGGCAAGCGTGAGGTCTATGGTTTTCAGGGCAAGGTGATGGGCGCGCTGGAGGGCAGGGCATGAGCCGTATTTCCCGTCAGGCCTATGCCGACATGTTCGGGCCCACGGTTGGCGACCGCGTGCGCCTGGCCGACACTGCGCTATGGGTGGAGGTCGAGAAAGACTTCACGATCTACGGCGAAGAGGTGAAGTTCGGCGGCGGCAAGGTCATTCGCGATGGCATGGGGCAGGGCCAGATGCTGGCGGCCGAGGCCATGGACCTGGTGTTGACCAATGCGCTGATCATCGACCACTGGGGCATCGTCAAAGCCGACATCGGCATCAAGCATGGACGCATCGCGGTGATCGGCAAGGCCGGCAACCCCGATGTGCAGCCGGGCGTGAACGTGCCGGTCGGGCCAGGGACCGAGGTGATCGCGGCCGAGGGCAAGATCGTCACCGCCGGGGGGGTCGATTCGCATATCCACTTCATTTGCCCGCAGCAGGTGGATGAGGCATTGAACAGCGGTGTCACCACGTTCATCGGCGGTGGAACCGGGCCGGCCACTGGCACCAATGCCACCACCTGCACGCCCGGCCCCTGGTACCTTGCGCGCATGTTGCAGGCTGCCGACAGCTTGCCGATCAACATCGGGCTGCTGGGCAAGGGCAATGCCTCGCGGCCGGACGCGCTGCGCGAGCAGATTGCCGCAGGTGCTGTCGGGCTCAAACTGCATGAAGACTGGGGCTCTACGCCAGCAGCCATCGACTGTTGCCTGGGCGTGGCCGAGGAAATGGATATCCAGGTGGCGATTCACACCGACACCCTCAACGAGTCGGGCTGTATCGAAGACACGTTGGCGGCCATCGGCGACCGCACCATCCACACCTTCCATACCGAAGGTGCCGGTGGCGGCCATGCCCCGGACATCATCCGTGCGGCGGGGCAGGCCAACGTGCTGCCATCCTCGACCAACCCGACCCTGCCGTACACGATCAACACCGTGGACGAGCACCTGGACATGCTCATGGTCTGCCACCACCTGGACCCGAGCATCGCCGAGGATGTGGCCTTCGCCGAGTCGCGCATTCGCCGCGAAACCATCGCTGCCGAGGACATCCTCCACGACATGGGCGCCTTTGCCATGACCTCGTCCGACTCCCAGGCCATGGGCCGGGTTGGCGAGGTGGTGCTGCGCACCTGGCAGGTGGCGCACCAGATGAAGCTGCGTCGCGGGCCGCTGGCACCGGACACCCCGTACAGCGACAACTTCCGGGTCAAGCGCTACATCGCCAAGTACACCATCAACCCGGCACTCACCCATGGCATCGGTCACGAAGTGGGCTCGGTGGAGGTCGGCAAGCTGGCCGACCTGGTGCTGTGGTCGCCAGCGTTCTTTGCGGTCAAACCGGCCCTGGTGCTCAAGGGCGGGATGATCGTCACCGCGCCCATGGGCGACATCAACGGCTCCATACCCACCCCCCAGCCTGTCCACTATCGGCCGATGTTCGGCGCGCTGGGTGCGGCGCGGCATGCCACACGCATGACATTCCTGCCTCAGGCGGCAATGGACCGCGGGCTGGCCGAGGAGCTGAACCTGCGCAGCCTGATTGGCGTGGTCAACGGCTGCCGGCGGGTACGCAAGCCGCACATGGTCCACAACACCCTGCAGCCGCTGATCGAAGTCGATGCGCAGACCTATCAGGTGCGTGCCGATGGCGAGCTGCTGGTCTGCGAGCCGGCCAGCGAACTGCCGCTGGCCCAGCGCTATTTCCTGTTCTGAGGAGCACAAATGATTGTCTTGAGCCGCCGTATCTCCGAACCCGGCACGCGGGTTGTCAGTGGCACTGTCACCCTCGACGTGGACAGCCGTATCAAGAGCCGCCTGCGAGTAACCCTGGACGATGGCCGCGAAGCCGGGCTGATGCTGGAGCGCGGCCACCTGCTGCGCGGAGGTGAATTGCTGGCCGATGCCGAGGGCACCCAGCTGATCCGCGTGCTGGCGGCGCCCGAGGCGGTGTCGACGGTGCGCTGTGCCGATCCACACCTGTTGGCCCGCGCCGCCTACCACCTGGGTAACCGCCATGTGCCGCTGCAGATCGAACCCGGGCTGTTGCGCTTCCAGCACGACCATGTGCTGGACGACATGCTGCGGGGGCTGGGCCTGACGGTAGAGGCCGAACAGGCCCCGTTCGAGCCTGAAGCGGGCGCTTACCAAAGTGCACCGCATGGCCACAGCCACAGTCATGCCCATGGCCACGATCACCCGTTCGTACGCCTGCCTGCCCATTCCTGAACTGCCCTGGAGCAACCGATGAAAAAGACTTTCGCCCTGTTTCTGTTGATGCTGGCACTGCCAGCCTTCGCCCATCCAGGCCATGACAGCAACCCGCTGCAGGACGGCCTGCTGCACCCGCTGACCGGGCTCGATCACCTGCTGATGCTGCTGGGCACCGGCGTGCTCGCCGCGTTGACCCGGCGCAACCTGACGTTGCCTTTGGCGACCCTGGCGGCCATGTTCGGTGGCGCCGTGTGCGGTCACCTGTTTGGCGATGTGCTGGGCATGGAAACCCTGATTGCCGTGTCGCTGCTGGTGGCTGCCGGGGCGGTGCTGCTGCCGAGCCGCCAGTCGCTGCTGGCCATGGCCATGCCGGTGTTCGCCTTGTTCCATGGTTGGGCACATGGCGTAGAAGCCACGCCGAGCGCGTTCTGGCAATTCAGCGCGGGGTTTGTCGTGGTCAGCGGCTTGCTGCTGGCGGCGGGCTTTGCAGTCGGTTGCCTGCTGCGCCGCCACAGCGGCCTGCAGAAGGCCTTTGGCGGTGGCCTGTTGGCCGGCGCCGCGCTGGTGCTGGCCGGTTGATGAACAGCGACCTGGCGCTGCTGCGCCTGCTGCAGTTGGCCAGCCCCGGCTTGCCGGTGGGTGGTTTTACCTATTCGCAAGGCCTGGAGTGGGCGGTCGAGGCCGGCTGGGTTCGGGGCGTGGACAGTTTTGCCGGCTGGCAGCGTGAGCAGGTTCACGACACCCTGGCCTGCCTCGACTGGCCGGTGCTGGCGCGTCTGTACCACGCCTGCCAGGCTGAGGACGCCGAAGCGTTCGGTCACTGGAGCCGGTTCTTGCTGGCCAACCGCGAAACCGCCGAGCTGCGCCTGGAAGAACAGCAGCGCGGCGCAGCGCTGGCGCGGTTGCTCGACGGCTGGCAACTGGGCCAGGCACCCGCCTGGCGCGCCAGCCTTGAGCTGACCCAGTTGGGCGGCATGGCCTGGCTGGCTGCGCACTGGGCCATCCCGTTGCGCCAGCTGGCATTGGGCCATGGCTTTGCCTGGCTGGAGGGCGCGGTCATGGCCGGGGTCAAGCTGGTGCCGTTCGGCCAGCAGGCTGCCCAGACCTTGCTGCGCGACCTTGGCGCCGACTTGCCCGCTGCATTGGACCAGGCGCTGGTCCTGGGCGATGACCAGCTTGGCGGCGGCCTGCCGCTGCTGGCCATCGCTTCATCGCGTCACGAAACCCAATACACCCGTTTGTTCCGTTCCTGAGGACTGCCTGCATGCAAAGCTATCAACAACCCCTGCGCGTCGGTGTCGGCGGCCCGGTCGGCTCTGGCAAGACCGCTCTGCTGGAAGCGCTGTGCAAGGCCATGCGCGATCACTACCAGATTGCCGTGGTTACCAACGACATCTATACCAAGGAAGACCAGCGCATCCTCACCGAGGCCGGCGCCCTTGAGCCGGAGCGCATCGTTGGCGTTGAAACTGGCGGCTGCCCGCACACGGCCATTCGTGAAGACGCCTCGATGAACCTGGCGGCGGTCGAAGCGCTGGCGCGCAAGTTCGGTAACCTCGAAGTCATTTTCGTGGAAAGCGGCGGTGACAACCTCAGCGCCACGTTCAGCCCGGAGCTGGCTGACTTGACCATTTACGTGATCGACGTGGCCGAGGGCGAGAAAATCCCGCGCAAGGGCGGCCCAGGCATTACCAAGTCCGACTTCCTGGTGATCAACAAGACCGATCTGGCGCCTTATGTCGGGGCTTCACTGGAAGTGATGGAACGCGACACCCAGCGCATGCGGCCGCAGCGGCCCTGGACCTTCAGCAACCTGAAGAAGGGCGAGGGGTTGCAGGCCGTGATCGATTTTATCGTTGAGCGCGGGATGCTGGGTGTGCGAGCCTGACAGATCGAGGTCTCTGTGCGGGCATGTCCGCACAGAGACCAACGCGGTGGATGGCACCGGCTCTGCCGGTGTTCGCGGGTGAACCCGCTCCTACGACGGGCTGTGTCCAATCACCGATGTGTGTCCACCAACGATCTGTGTGTAGGAGCGGGTTTACCCGCGAATACGGTAGCGGCTGCGACGGTGAACGGCGGGTGAAAATTGGCGAGCAGGCCCGGCCCTTTCGCGGGTGAACCCGCTCCTACACGACGGGCTGTGTCAAACCACCGATGTGTGTCCACCCCCGATCTGAGCTGCGCCCCAGATGTTGGACATCTGTCCATCATCTGGGGGTTTTCATGAGCAAGTACTCAACACAATTCAAGCAGTCAGCCATCCAGGCTTTCCTCAAGCGTGGCCGAGGCTTTCGCCACATCGCGGCGCTGTTTCAAATCGATCCGACTTTGCTGCGCCGTTGGGTCATGTCCTATCAGTTACATGGTGAGGCCAGCTTCGAGAAGCCTGGCGGTCATTACAGCAGCGAGTTCAAGCTTTCTGTGCTCTACCGTATGTGGCGCGAGAAGCTGTCGCTCCGGGCCACCGCAGCGTTGTTCAACCTGGGTAACTCATCTCAGGTGCGGCACTGGGAGGAACAGTATTACAGTGGCGGCTTCCAAGCCCTGTCCTCAAGCAAAAAGATATTGGTTAACCCTATGCCTAAAGCCCCGCGCAAGCCCGAAGAGACCGCTCCCAAACCTATCGAGGAGCTTACCCATGCGGAGCTGCTCAAGAGACTTCGCCAGCTTGAAGCGGAGAACGCCTACCTAAAAAAGCTCGAGGAGCTCGACGAGGAGAAGGCGAGGCTGAAGAAAGCCAGGAAAAAACCCGGCTAGTAAGGGCTTTGCGCGAACACTACCCGTTTGCCGATCTGCTCAAGGCTGCCGGCCTGCCACGCAGTACTTACTATTACCAGCTAGGGCTGCTTGAGGCCGGGGATAAGTGTGCCTCTCTCAAAATCTCGATCCAGGAGATCTGCGACCGACATCGCGGTCGTTATGGTTATCGGCGGGTTACCTCTGCGCTGCGCAGTTCTGGGCAGTTGGTTAACAGTAAAAAGGTGCGCCGGCTGATGGCTGCTCTAGACCTCAAGTGCACGGTCCGTCCGAAGAAGTACAAGGCGTATCGGGGCCTGATGGGAGAAGCCGCGCCTAATATTCTCAAGCGTAATTTCCAGGCTGATCAGCCTAACCAGAAGTGGGTTACCGATGTCACTGAGTTCAAAGTGGCGGGTGAAAAGCTGTACCTCTCGCCTGTAATGGATCTGTACAACGGCGAAATCGTGACGTATCGCACCGACACCAGACCGCGCTTCACCTTGGTCGGCGAAATGCTGGAGCGCGCGATTCAACTGCTTCCGGCGGGCAACAAACCACTGCTGCACTCGGACCAAGGATGGCACTACCGATACCCTGATTACTGTGCACGTGTGAAGGAAGCAGGGCTTGAGCAAAGCATGTCACGCAAAGGTAACTGCCTGGACAACGCCGCGATGGAGAGTTTTTTCGGCACGCTGAAATCGGAATACTTCTACCGTGAGCGCTTCAAAAGCGTCGCAGAGCTACAGGCGGGACTGGATGAGTACATCCACTATTACAACCATGACCGCATTAAAATGAAACTCAACGGCCTGAGTCCTGTGGCTTACAGAACTCAAGCTGAGGTAGCCTAGCACCGACCGTCCAACATCTGGGGCGCAGCTCAATCTGGTGTAGGAGCGGGTTTACCCGCGAATACGGTAGCGGCGGCAACGGTGAACGGCGGGTGGAGATTGGCCAGCAGGCCCGGCCCTTTCGCGGGTGAACCCGCTCCTACACGACGGGCTGTGTCCAATCACCGATGTGTGTCCACCCCCGATCAGGTGTAGGAGCGGGTTTACCCGCGAATACGGTAGCGGCGGCAACGGTGAACGGCGGGTCGAGATTGGCCAGCAGGCCCGGCCCTTTCGCGGGTGAACCCGCTCCTACACGACGGGCTGTGTCCAATCACCGATGTGTGTCCACCCCCGATCAGGTGTAGGAGCGGGTTTACCCGCGAATACGGTAGCGGCGGCGACGGTGAACGGCGGGTGGAGATTGGCCAGCAGGCCCGGCCCTTTCGCGGGTGAACCCGCTCCTACACGACGGGCTGTGTCCAATCACCGATGTGTGTCCACCCCGATCAGGTGTAGGAGCGGGTTTACCCGCGAATACGGTAGCGGCGGCAACGGTGAACGGCGGGTCGAGATTGGCCAGCAGGCCCGGCCCTTTCGCGGGTGAACCCGCTCCTACGGGGCGACCGCGCAAGCCTTCGAATGTTGAGCAAGACAGTTGCCCCACAGGTGTGTGTTGCCTGCATCATTTGTGACAGCAGTGAGGCTTGTCCGGTTGCCCTTCATAGCGATCATGGTGCCGCACCCAGTCCATGGTCCCATCTTCGTTGCGCCCCAGTGGCGCAATGTCGAGGAAGTTGTAGGTGTTGACCAGAATGTCCAGCCCGCGGGCGTAGGTTGAGTAGGTGTGGTACACGCTGCCGTCGTCTTCGCGGAAAAACGCACTCAAGCCGGGCAGCTCGCTTTCATTGCCCTCATACGGCTCATAGTTGTACTGCCGCTGGCCTTCACTGCCGACACTGACGCCAAAGTCCTCGTTGAAGGCGCTGCCATGCGACGAATACCACGGGAACTGCCAGCCCATGCGCTGGCGAAATGCCTGAAATTCGGCATACGGGGCCCGTGACACCGCCACCAGCGACACATCGTGGTGGGCCAGGTGCAGGTTGGCGCCGTCAAAGTGGTCGGCCAGAAAAGAGCAGCCGGGGCAGCCCTCGCTCCAACCCTCGGCGAACATGAAGTGGTAAAGCAGCAACTGGCTGCGGCCTGCGAACAGGTCGGCGAGGCTCAACGCGCCGTTTGGCCCGAAGAAGCGGTAATCCTGCTCGACCTTTACCCAAGGCAGGGCGCGACGGGCTGCAGCTAGCGCGTCGCGGTGGTGGGTAAATGCTTTTTCGTGCAGCCACAGTTGCTGGCGAGCCGCCAGCCACTGGCTGCGGGAAACCACCGGGTGCCTGCTTTCGCGGGTGCTCATGGTGCTGTCTCCTCGCTGGGGGATTCACACCTTGGTCGAGTACGACCAGGTCGATTCGACAAGCACCGGTGGCCGGGCGATGAGCGGTACCTGCTTAGCCCGAATGAGCGATATGCCCCTCGGCCAGTTCTTCGGCGTCGTCATCCTCACCCGGCAGGGCGGTGATCACGCTGAAGTCGCTGACTTCTACCTTGCCGCCGCCATAGCCCAGCAAGTGGAAGGAAAACGCCTTGCGCTCGGTCGGGTTGTCGAAGCTGAACTCCATCTCCAGTGGCGCGTCGGCAGTGACCTTTACCTCTTCTGGCAGGCCCAGCGGCACGTCCTGTTCCAACTGCTTGGCCTTGAGCCGGATATAAGCCGCACGTTCAGGGTCCAGCGAGCGGACCTTGACCCGCACGCGGGTATGCGAGCCTCCGGGCATTTCCAGATACTGGGCGCCAATGAGGTTGTCGGCCCAGTCATCGTCAATGCGCTTGCGCAACTTGATCGGCGAAGGGCCGCCGAACTGGTAGCGCAGGTTGAGCGGGGTTTGCAGCAAGGATTGGTCGAGCACCCCGGCCAAGGCGCCGATCTGTTGGCCCAGCAGGCTGTCGGCCGGACCGAGGTAGCGGGCCTGGTCGGCGATAAAGCCCTCACTGGCATAACGCCGGCAGCGCTGTTGGAAGTCACATTCGGTGAACAGGCCCTGGCCGTTGTGGTAGCGCAGCATGCCGTTGGTGTAGGAGATCATCTCGCGGCCGCTGTCGTAGTCGCGGTACAGCGAGCGACCGCCAAGCGCGACGGGAATGGGCAGTGCGAAGTAGTCGAGCAGCGAGGTGGCCAGGTCGATATGGCCGTAGGTGCCGCGCTTGATGGTTGGCAGCTGGGTCTGCTCTGGCGCCAGGGTAAGGTTGAAGCCCCAGGACGAGGCCAGTCGCACGCCATCGATGCCGTGGGACTCGTCGGAAGTCACCACCACCAGTGTGTCCTTGAGGACGCCCTGGCGCTCAAGATTGTCAAGAAATGCCCCGACTGCGTCATCCAGGTAGGCGACCGCTGCCTGTTTCGGTGTGTCGAAGCGCTCGAGGTACTCGGCCGGCGCCGAATAGGGTTGGTGGGTGCCCACAGTGAGCAACGTCAGCATCCATGGCTTGTCCTGCTTCTGCAACTGGCCCACATAGCCCAGGGCACCTTCGAAGAAGGCGCGGTCATCCTTGCCCCACGGGAAGTCCAGGTAGTTCTTGTTGGCGAACCACTCCTGGCCATGCACCGCATCGAAACCGATGTGCGGCATGATGCGGTCCTTGGCCATGAAGCGCAGCCCCGCGCCTTGCAGATAGTGGGTGGTGAAGCCGGCCTGGCGCAATTGCGCCGGCAGGCAGGCCTGGTTGCGTTCGTTTTGGGTCAGCAGTTCTACGCCCTTGGGCGTGCCGTTGGCCAGCTTGTCGTAATCGCCGCACAGCATCGCATACAGGCCACGGATGGTCTGGTGGGTGTGCAGCACGTAGTCTGGGGTGTTCATGCCGCGCTCGGCCCACTTGCTGAGCTTGGGCATCAAGTCGTCGTTGAAACGGCTGTTCAGCGCCTGGCGGTTAGGCTGCAGGTAGGCGCCTGGGATGCCTTCCAGGGTAATCACCAGCAAGTTGCGGGCGCTTCCAGGGCCGGCAAGCAGCCTTTGCCCATGCAGGTCGGATTGAGTCAGGCCGCTGCTGGCCAGCGGGGTGAAGGTTTGCGTGCGGCCCATCCAGCCTTCGACCTGGCGTTGCAGGTTACCGACCCCGGCAGACATCAACTGGTGGGGGAGGTTGTATTGCCGCCACTGGTCGGCATCGGAAGGTAGCAACTGCTGGCTGCCCCAATGCGCGCCGAACAGCAGTACGGGTATGGCCCAGGCTTTGCGCGGCAGTGGCTGGCTACGCCGTGCACGGCTGCGCCACGCACAGGCCAGCCAGGCCAGCAGGCCGCCACCCAGGGCCCAGGGCAGCCAGGCATGGGCCAGGCCGCCACCGGTCGAATTCTCCATGAATTGCGGGTCGGTCAGGTAGTTAAGGTCGGCGCTGGTGGGCAGTCGGCCCACTGCGCTCACCAGTTCGGCCGAGGCCACCCAAAGCGCCGCCCAGGCCAGCAGCACCGGCAGCGCCAGCCACCACGGCCTGCGGTGTAGCAGCACTATCAACAGGCTGCCGAGGGCGAGATCGGACAGGTAACCGAACGGGTTGGACCAACCCAGCATGGCGCGCGTACCCAGTGGGATCACCAGCACCAGGGCCGCCAAAGTGGCAAGCCGGGTGCTTGGGTGGTCGGACAGGTTCTTCACAAAAACTTCCCTTTTGCCATTAAATCGTCATGCATCTGTGCTTGATGATATCAGGCCTGGGCAGGGAAGGCGGCCGGTTACAAGGCTTGTAACCAAAGCCGGGCCCGTTCGCACAGGCCCGGCCGATGGCAACTATCAGAAGTAATAAGGGAATTTCAGGCTGAAAGAAAAGTCAGGTGCGTCATCGGTCAGACCAATGGACAGGTTGGGCACGATGGTCAGGTTGTCGGTGGCGGCGAAGGTCAGGCCAATGTTGAAGTTGGCGGCGTTGTAGTCACTGTTGGAGATCGATTGCCAGTCGCCGCCATCAGGTTTGATCTTGCTCTTGCGGGCGAACTGGTCGGATACCGAGAACGACATACTCATCTTTTCGTTCAGGGCAAAGGCGATGCCACCGCCGATCTGCCACGAGTCGCCAAGCTTGACGTCACCCGGCACCTTGCTGTTCACCTGTGGACTGATGTCGCTGAACGAGTCTTGCATGTTGTAGGTGTAGGACAGGCTGCCGAACAGCACGGCCGGGTCGAAGGTCTTGACCAGCGAGATGCCCGGTGTGATCGACCATACACCGTTGCCGGTCGGTAGGCTTTCCGGTACCGCGAGGTTGTTGTTGCCGTCCACCTCGCGCAGTTTGATGCCATAGGGGTCTTTGCCGGTCGGCGCCTTGATTCGCAGGGTGGCCACTGCGTCAGGCCAGGTTTCGTCCTCGTCGAGGAATTTATAGGCCACCCCAACGTTGATATCGCCGATTTCCGGGTCGCGGGTCACGCTGGCATCGGAAGTGGTTGCCCCGGCTCCCCCCGCACCGCCAGACGAGTAGGTGGATTCGCGGTAAACCACGGGGACGTTGATATCGAACTGCCAGCGTTGCGCCAGGTTATAGCGCGCGGTCATGTCCAGGGTCCAGTTGTCAGCCTTGATCCGGTCGAGGTTGATGCTGCCGAGGAAGATCGAGTCCAGTGCCAGAAAGCCATTGAGGGTCAGCGCACGGGTATCGTAATGGGTATAGGTGACGCCGGTTTCGAAGCTGAACTTGCCCCCGCCGAAGAATCCGCTGGCTTCGTCATACAGGTTGGAAACGCTTTGCGCCGGCTCGGAATCGGCTGTCAGCGCCTGGCCGTAGGAGCTCCCTGTAGTGCCCGGTGCGCCAGAAGCGACGGTCTGCGCACCTTTCACCCCCTCGGCCGGAGACTTGACCAAGCGTTTGGGTTGCGCGGCAGCAGGGGCCTCCTCGACCTGGCGCACACGTTGCTCCAGCACCATCAGTGCCTGTTGCTGTGCCTCATAGCGGCGTTTGAGTTCAATCAGTTCCTGTTTCAGCGCTTCGACCTGTGGGTCGGCAGCTGCGTAAAGTGCTGTGGCTGGGGCCAAGGCAGTCAAGCACACAAAAGCTCTGAGCGTAAAAGATCGGTACATGGAGTTGCCGTCCCTTCCAACTACTTTTGATGAGACTGAGCGTAGATCAGTATCCGAAGGTGCGAAGACCTTTGAGCTGGTCGAGGCTACCGTTGAGGGAAGCCGCTGTCGGCACGCTCTCGCGCATGACAACGTTCAAGGTGGTGACGTTGTTGACCAGGTTACCGTTGCCGAGCAGCGTCGAGTTCTGCAGCAGGCCACCCTGGGCCAGGCGTTGCACGCTGCTGCCCTGGTTGTTGCTGGCATTGATGTTGAGCTGCACACCCACACCGCTGGAAGACACACTGAGCGCGCCGGCGCCATTTTCCCCGACCAGGGTCTGGCCGGCGGCCAGTACCTGGCCGTGCTGTTGTACGGCGGGGGCCTGGTTGGCTTTGGTCACGTTGATATCGACGTTGTTGTAAGCGGCGTTGTTGTCACCGGCTGCACGGACCACCTGGGTCACACCTTCGGTGGTGGTCAGGCCGTTGCCGCCCGTTACCACGCCAGTCCCGGCAGCAGACGCGCTGCTCGGCGCCGTACCTGCGCCTTTTCTATCGATCATCGAGACATAGAACTGGGGTTTGATGGTCGATTGCTGAACCTGCAGCGTGGACGTTGCCCCGATCACATCCCCTTTTGCATTTTGCCAGGTGCTGGACATGACAATGCCGAAGCTCACGATTCGTCCGGGCATCACATAGCGGCCCCGGAGGTTGGCCAGCTCCTGGTCCTTCAGTTCAATGGGTTTCAACGCCTCTGCGTGACTGGGCAAGCTGGCTGCCAGGCAGGCGATGGCCAACCACAATGAAGTCTTCATGAAATGCTCCCTGGAGCTTCATGCTCCTTGTCATTAGAACAGTCGTTAGAAGAAGTCGCTTCTGATGAAGCCGAAGTCCAGCAGCTCTGAGTCCTGCACGGGGGTGAAGTTGTTCACCCGGCCCTTGGCGGTCAGTGGCAGGGGCGGGTCGAGCAGGATGTTGTTCTTGTCGTAACCCTGGCCGATCACCGCGAAGATGATGCCGTTCCAGCCCTTGAGGAAATCGTCGACCTTGTATCGCCTGTGGCCCAGCACCGGATCACCGATGTACACCCAACCTTTGTCGACTTTCTGCATGACCACGAAGTGCTTGTAGCCGCGCACATCCATCAGCACCACGACGGGAATGCGCACGCTGTGCAGGGTTTCGGGCGCCACCCGGTAACCGCGGGCCCGCATCCCGAGGCTTTCGACGTAGCGCTTCATGTCGAGCATCGAGAAGCCTTGCGTGCGCACAAGGTCCTGGTCGGCGTGGGCCAGCATGCCTTCGATGATCTGATGTTCGTCCACATCCAGCCAGTAGGCCTGGCGCAGGATGGTCGCCAGCGCGGCCGCGCCGCAGCTGAAGTCGGTCTTTTGTTGCACCAGGTCGGCGAACTTGCGTTCGCGCAAGCTCTGGATCGGTTTGAACACCACGGCGCCGCCCGGCAGGACGGACAGCGGCATTTGTGCAGCTTCGCTCACGCTGGCCAGGCACAGCAAAAACGCCAAGGCGAAAATACGCATGATCGGGTGCCTTACGGTGTGTTGAAGAAAGGCCCCCCGAAGGGGGCCTCAAGCACAGCGGTTAGAACGAGGTGTTGGAGATGGCCAGCGAGTTGCTTTGCTGGTTGCCCACACCGGCTGCTACGTTCACGCCCAGGTTACCGCTGCCACCGTTCACCGAACCGCTAAGGGTTGCAGTGTTGGTAACTGGGTTGGCCCAGCCGGTCGGGGTCAGCACTTGGAAGGACACAGTATTGCTCAAGTCGTAGGCGCTGCTTTCGCTGTAGCTCTTCGAAACGTCGTTCGAGGATTGTTTTGATTGCTCGCCAGACTTCGAGAACTCAGACGCCGAAGCATTCTCGTACGAAGAGTCGTGAGACTTGGTGTACGAAGACTCTTTGGACTTGTCGTACGACGACTGATGCGCCTTGTCGTAGTTGGAGTCGAATGCTTTCTCGAACGACGAGTCGTATGCACTTTCGTGCGACTTGTCGACCGACACATCCAGCGACGCACTCAGCGAGCCATCGAAGGAGCTGGAGTCGGTACGCTCGTGACGGCCATAGTCGGTGGTCCGGGTACGCGAGGCGCTAACGTCAGCGTCCAGCGAAGCTGCCAGGCTGGCGCTGCTCGACGCGCTGTGGCTGCCGCTGGCAGAGCCACTGGCACCCCAGCCGAACGAGCCACTTGCGCTCGAGTTGTGGGAGCCGCTGGCACTGCTGGATTGCGAGCCGCTGGAGTCCCAGCCACTGGAGCCGCTGGAGCTGGCGCTATGCGCACCGGCGACGCTGAAGCTCGAAGACGAGCTGCGGTCGTCGGTCGAGTTGAAGCTGCCTTCCTTCGAGCTTGAACCGCTGGCCGACTTGGTGATGGTAATCGTATCCACCCGGTAGGTGCGGTCGGCGCTGTTGTTTACAACCAGGCCTGGGCCGTCCTGATTGGCCGAAGCCGTGGCAGTGGCGTTACCCAGCGGCGCACCGGTGTTGGCGATGGCCATGGTGTTTTTCTGCTGGTTGAGGTCGCCACCGGCAACGTTGATGCCAATGTTGCCCTCAGCCCCGCTGGCTGAGCCGCTCATCACCGCCGAAGACTGGGTCGAATAGTTGTCGACCCGGTTGTTTCTGCTGGTTTGCACAACGTCAGCCGTGGCACTGGCCATGCCGAACACGAAGCTGTTGTCCAGGCTCGAGTCGGAGCCTGCGTTGGCAATGGCAGCGGCGTTGTCTTGCTGGTTGCCGTTACCGGCCGCCACGTTTATGCCAACGTTGCCGCTGGAGCCGGTGCCAGAGTCACTCATCTCGGCTTCGTTGATGGTGCCTTCATTGGAGATGCGGTTGCGAGTGCTGGTTTGGGTATCCCAGGCATTGGCCGTTGCATACACAGGGATCTTGGTGGGTGGAGGATTGTGATGACCATTGTTATGGTGGCCGTTGTGGTGGTCATTACGCCGATCATTTTGCCCAGCTTGTACAGCAACAGCCATGACCGCAGCAATTGCGAAAACCAGAGGCTTGATTGCCATCGAGGGTTTCATGGTGATTCTCCGTACGCTATTAGGTTAAGTGTCGTTCTTAACTGCAGGGTCAATCCGCGACCCGGATGCTCAAGGTGTTGGCCATTCGGTTTCCCACCCCGGCACTCTGGTTCAACTGGATCACCCCTCGGCTACCGGTGAAGGCCTGGTCACTGGTAGTGACCTGGCGATAGCCTGCTGGAATGTCAGTTGCTCCTGAGTTGTTGATCAGCGCCACGTTCTGTTGCATGAGGACGCTGTCGTCGATGCTTTGCGGTTGTGCACCAATGCTGATGCTCAGTGCGTTGGCTTGCTGGGTGTTGGCACCTGCGCTCTGGTTGACCCCCAGGGCACCGCTGCCGTTGCTGAAAGCGTTGCCCTGGATGGTCGAGCGGGCGTCCATCGCGGGGTCGGCGGGCGTGTTGAGCCGTTGCCGGATCTGGGTGCTTGCATTGGCTTCGGGGCCGACGGCGATAGCGCGCGCATTGACCTGCTGCTGTTTGTCACCAGCGGCCTGGTTGACAGTGAGGTTGCCCTGATAGCGGCTGCCGGAGCTGTCGATATCGGCATTGTTGATGACGGGAACCAGGGATTGCGCAAAGGCCGGTGCAGTGCAAAGGGCGGCCAGCATCAGCAGTGTGCGCTTCATCTCACTTGCCCCCGCCGGTCAGAATCTGCAGCGGCGCGAGGCCACGCTGCACGCTCGAGTTGACCATGTTCGAGATACCGTTACCCGACCCCGTGCCGCGTCCGCCCGCCAAGTTGGGAAGCTGGTTCTGGTTGCCGAGGTTGCCACCCAGGTTGTTGGTCTGCTGAGTGACCAGGTTGCTGATGCCTGCACCGCTGCTGATGCCAGCGAAGTCGCCATCGCTCAGCTCGTTGGTTTGCTTGAGCACGTGGGCAGAAGGGTTGGCATTGACGGTGGTAGGGCTCGGGTCTGGGATCAGAGGGGGGATGGTCGCGTTGCGCACCTGCACATCGCGCTTGATGATGATGATCCCCTTGTCCGCCTGAGCCGTCAGGCTGAGTGACCCCAGTACACAACCCACCAGTAATAGGTGATAGAGGTGTTTGTCACGTTTCCTCACGACGGCAACTCCTTCTTTGAGCGCTGGCCCTGTTCAGCGATGCGAACGATAGAGCAGAAGGTGTGCCGCTTTTTAGAATACGTTTCAGATCAGATAGTTAGGGCAAGAGGCTGACAAAATGCGGCGCATGTTGTCTCAGGCTTGAAACAGCTTGCCCTGCGCGTTGCCGGCAAAGTCAGCTGTGGCCTTGATTGGAAGGGTTTTTGCAAGTGTGTTTCACGGGCTTGACACTGCCCCCAGGACAGGGGGAAGCCCCGCAATTTCGGGGGCTTTGCCCCACCGGGGTGTGTCAGTGGTTTAACACTCTGTCGGGCATGATGGCGCATCGCTACCAAGGAGCGTAGCAACCGATTGCAAGGCCAGCAATTGGCGCTGAGGCCAATTGCCATCAAGTATTTGCCGCGGCTGGTTGTGCCGCTTCAGCCAGGCCAGGCTGTCGTCGAAAAAGCGCTGACGATCGCTGAGGTCGGGTTGGCAACGCTGCCCATCGGCAATCCAGTCCACCCCTTGCGGGCTGAGCAACAGGTGCAGGTCGTAACGCCGTGCCAGCAGTGCCTCTTCCAGCCAGGTTGGGCAGTCGTCGAACAGTGCGTGGCTCCAGAGCATGTTACTTAGCAGGTGGGTGTCCAGAATTAGCAGCGGGGGCGCCTGCTCACGCGCACGGTCCTCCCATGCCAGTTGCCCGCGGGCGATGGCGGGAATATCGGCGTAGCAGGTGTCACGGCATTGCTGGTCGATGAAATGTCGCACGTATTCGCCCACCACCACGCCACCAAAATGTGCCTGGATCACCCCGCTAAGCCAGCTTTTGCCACTGGATTCTGGGCCGCACAGTACCAGCACTTTCATTGCTTGTGGCGCACTCATGGCTGTACCAACGCCGGGTCGCGGCGCCATTCCAGCCAGCCGCGTACAGCAATCAGGGTGAGCACGGCGAAGAAGCCGGCGGTGAAATACAACTGCTGATGCAGGTATTGGCCCACATAGATGATGTCGACCACCACCCACAGTGGCCAGCACTGCAGGCGTTTCTGCGCCATCCACAGCTGCGCTACCAGGCTGAATCCGGTCAGGGTGGCATCCAGCCAGGGCAGGGCGGCATCGGTCCAGTTGGCCATGGCCGCGCCCAGGGCGGCGCTCAGCAGCACCCCGGCGGCCAGGCCGGTGAACAGTGCCGGGCGTGGCAGACGGGAGACCTGTCGGGCGTCTTCAGCGTGGCCGGGGCGCTTCCATTGCCACCAGCCGTACAGTTGCAGGATGGCGTAGGCCACTTGCAGCAACATGCCCGAGTACAGCTTTACTTCGTAGAACAGCCAGCCATAAATCAGCACCATGACCAGGCCGATTGGCCAGCACCAGGCGTTCTGCTTGACCGTGAGCCAGACAGCGGTTACGCCGAGGAGGGCGGCAATGAGTTCAAGGCCGGACATCGGCGATCCTTGGAGGCTACGGGGAAGGGGCGAGATTGTAGCGGGTCGGCCGGGGAAGGTGTAGGGCGCAGCGGTGGGATACCCCTTTGTAGGAGCGGGTTCACCCGCGAACACCGGCAGCGCCGGTGCCACCCACCGCGTTGGTTCTTCGCGGGCACCCCGCTCCTACAAAGGGCTTGTTCTCAGACCCGGAACTGCCGCAACAACTGCTCCAGCTCTTCGCTCAACCGCCCCAATGCCACCCCAGCATCGCTGGACTGACGCGCCGCATCGGCGGTCTGCTGCGACAACCCGGCAGTATCCAGCACATTGCGGTTGATCTCTTCGACCACATGCGACTGCTGCAAGGTGGCGCTCGCAATGGAGGCATTCAATGCGGTGAGGTTGTTCAGCACCTGGTTGATGGCGTCCAGGCTGGCGCCGGCCTCGCGGGCTTGTTCGACAGTCTGGCGCGATGCCTCGCTGCTGGTGTCTATGGCCTTGACCGCAGCGTCCGACTGACTCTGCAGGTGCTCGATCATGGTATGAATCTCGGCCGTCGATTGTGCTGTACGCTGGGCCAGCAGGCGCACCTCGTCGGCGACCACGGCAAAGCCTCGGCCTTGCTCGCCAGCCCGTGCAGCCTCGATGGCGGCATTCAGCGCCAGCAGGTTGGTCTGTTCGGCAATGGAACGAATCACGTCCAGCACGCCGCCGATGCGCGTGCTGTGGCCGGCCAGGTCGCGGATTACCTGTACGGCCTCATCGATGGTCAGCGACAGGCGGTCGATCTGCGCCAGGCTGCCGTGGATGGCCTGCTGGCCGTGCGTCACCTGTTGTTGTGCCGTCCGCATCTCTCCGGCGGCCTGTTCAGCGGTCTTGGCCACGTCCTGCACGGCGTAGGTCACCTCATTGACTGCAGTGGCCACCTGGTCCATCTGTAACGATTGCTGGGCACTGCGCTGTTGTGCGGCACCCGCATTGTCACCGACGTGCCCGGCGGACCGGGCCAATGCGTGGGCCGCGCCTTGCAGTTGGCCGACGACACCTTGCAGTTTGCCGTTGAAGCGGTTGAAGTGCTCGCCCAGGTGGGTGATCTCGTCGCTGCCATGGGTGTCCAGGCGCCGGGTCAGGTCGCTTTCGCCGCTGGCGATGTTGCCCATCGCCTGCACCGCTTCCTGCAGCGGGCGGGCGATGCTGCGGGCGATCAGCATGACCACCAGCGCCATCAGCAGGGCAATGCCCACGCCAACCAGCGAAGCGTCGCGCAACTGGCGAGCGAATTCGGCCTGCACGTCATCGACGTACACGCCCGAACCGATGATCCAGCCCCACGGCTTGAACAACTGAATATACGAGGTCTTGGCTACCGGCTCACTGGCGCCGGGCTTGGGCCAGCGATAGTTGACCGGGCCGGCGTCCTGCTGGCGGGCAAGGGCGACCATTTCGTTGAACACGGCGAAACCATCGGGGTCGCGGATGGCGGAAAGGTCCTGGCCGTCGAGCTTGGGGTTGGCCGGATGCATGATCATCTTCGGCCCCAGGTCGTTGATCCAGAAATAGTCGTCATGGTCGTAGCGCAGCGCGCGCACTACCTGCAGCGCCTGTTGCTGGGCGGCTTCGCGGCTGAGCGTGCCGGCAGCTTCCAGGCCTTGGTAATAGGCCAGCACACCCGCGGCGGTTTGCACCACATGGCGGGTTTTCTCCGCCTTGGCCTGGTACAGGTCGCCATGGATCTGCCGCAGCATCAGCAGGCCCAGTACCACCAGCATGGCCACTGCCACCACAAGGATCAGCCACAGGCGCTGACTGATTGACATCGATCTCAGAGTGTTCATCCATCAGCTCCCGCATTGTTCTTTTTATTGAGGTGCATCGAAGCATGCTTTGCAGCGAGCCCACACCCGACTAATGGCTAAGTGCTATGTTGGTGATAGTCTGCAACGGGTCGGGTAAAGCAATTGCCAAGGGGCTCTGTCAGGATTTCGGCCGCGCAAGATGAAACCTTTAACAGGCATGAACTTTTCCGCTGGCGTTGCGCCCAACAGTCGCTGTAAAACAGCCGGGCCGTGTAAGGCAATTTCAAGCAAATCAAGAACAAGGGGCCTGCGACAAGCAGCGCTCCATCCGGGGGAATGATGGATTTTTGGACTGCCTTCCAGGCAATCATCTTAGGCGTGGTCGAAGGGCTGACGGAGTTTCTGCCGATCTCCAGTACCGGTCACCAGATTATCGTCGCCGACCTGATCGGTTTTGGCGGCGAACGGGCCATGGCTTTTAACATCATCATTCAGCTGGCGGCGATCCTGGCGGTGGTGTGGGAGTTTCGCAGCAAGATTTTCGAAGTGGTCTTCGGCCTGACCCACCAGCCCAAGGCGCGCCGCTTCACGGGCAACCTGCTGCTGGCGTTCATGCCGGCGGTGGTCCTGGGTGTGCTGTTCGCCGACCTTATTCACGAATACCTGTTCAACCCCGTCACCGTGGCGGCGGCTTTGGTGGTGGGGGGCGTCATCATGCTCTGGGCCGAGCGCCGTGAGCACCGCGTGGAGGTGGACCATGTGGACGACATGCGCTGGAGCCATGCGCTGAAAATAGGCTTCATCCAGTGCCTGGCGATGATCCCGGGCACGTCGCGCTCCGGTTCGACCATTATCGGTGGCTTGCTGTTCGGCTTGTCGCGCAAGGCAGCGACCGAGTTCTCGTTCTTCCTGGCAATGCCGACCATGGTCGGTGCGGCGGTGTATTCGGGCTACAAATACCGTGACTTGTTCCAGCCCGGCGATCTGCCGGTGTTCGCGCTCGGCTTCGTGACCTCGTTCATCTTCGCCATGATTGCCGTACGGGCGTTGCTCAAGTTCATTGCCAACCATAGCTACGCGGCATTTGCCTGGTATCGCATTGTGTTCGGCCTGTTCATTCTGGCGACCTGGCAGTTCGGTTGGGTCGACTGGTCCACTGCACATGGCTGAGGCGCTACGTGGGCAACGGGCTGAAGGCGTACGCAATGTGCGCCTGAAGCTGCTGCTGTTGGGCGTGCTTTGCCTGTTGCCCGGCCTGGGGGCGGCGCGCATGGCCTGGAACGATCAGGCCTGGTGGCCATTGGCGTTGTACCCGGCCATGAGCCTGATCAGCCTGTTGCTGTATTGGCAGGACAAGCGGCAGGCACGTAACCAGGCCTGGCGTACACCCGAGAAAGTGCTGCATGCCAGTGAACTGCTCGGTGGTTGGCCGGGGGCGCTATTGGCGCAGCAGCTGTTTCGGCACAAGACCCGCAAGGTGTCGTTCCAGTTGGTGTGCTGGGGGATTGTGCTGGTGCACCAGGTGTTCTGGGCAGACTGGCTGTTTCTTGACGGGCGTTATCTGCCCCTTGGTTGATGTGCAGTTGTGCCGGCCTCTTTGCGGGTAATGCCGCGAAAGGGCCGGTACAGGTAGATCACATGACCAACCCCACCTGCAACCGCTTGGGCAACCGACGCACGACCAGCTGGTGCGACCGCTGCAACACCTCACACAGTTCATCACGCCCCATGGGGTAGGGCGGCGCCATGCTGACCCATCGCGCCCGCGCCAGGTACGGCGCCGGCCGTATCCCGGGGCGATCGCAATAACCCAGAAACAGCTCGTCGGCTACCTTGAACGACAACCCGGCACCCGCCAGGTCGAGCACCGCGAACATCTTGTTTTCTGCCACCGAAAACACTCGGATGCCGCCCCATTTGTAGTCTTCCCGCGCCCCCGGCAGGCTCAGACAAAATGCCGCCACCTGGGCCTCGCTCATCTTCCGTTCAGACATACCGCTCTCCACAAGCCTCGAATGACGCCGCCAGGTGATCGATCCACACTCGGACCGCAGGCAGCAGGCCGCGCCGGTGTGGGTAAACCGCCTGCAGGTAGCCACCCGGCAGCGACCAGTCTGGCAGCAGGCGCACCAGTTCGCCGCGTTCCAGTTCCTCTTCACAGAACATGCTGGGCAGCGCAGTGAACCCCAGCCCGGCACGTACAGCAGCGTTACGTACTACGAAATCATCGATCGCCAAGCGTGGCTCCAGCGCTATTTCCTGCTGCTTGCCATGGGGGCCGAACAGGCGGAAGTGTACCAGCCGGTCCGCTTCGGCTGCGCCCAGCACGGGCAATGATGCCAGCTCGCCCGGTTCGCGAATGTGGTCGGCAAAACCGGGTGCAGCCACCAGTTGCATTTGTGCCTGGCGCAGGCGGCGGGTGACCAGGGCCGGGTCTTCGTCGCCCAGGTCGCGTACGCGCAACGCTACGTCAATGCCTTCGGAAATCAGGTCGACCCGGCGGTTGAGCAATACCATGTCCAGTTGCACCAGCGGGTACTGCTCGAGAAAGCGGCTGATCACATCCGGCAGGAAGGCGTGTGCCAGTGCCACCGGGCAGGAAACCCGCAAACGCCCGCGCGGTTCACTGCTCATGCTGGCCACGGTTTCGTCGGCGGCTTCGGCCTCCAGCAGCATGGCCTGACAATGATGCAAGTAACGTTCACCTACTGCGGTGAGCTTGAGTTGCCGTGTGGTGCGCTGCAACAGGCGTGTGCCCAGGCGTTCTTCAAGCTCGGCGATACGCCGCGACAGGCGCGACTTGGGGATACCCAGCTGGCGCCCGGCGGCGGCGAATCCGCCGGCTTCGACGACGCGCGCGAAGTAGAAGAGGTAGCTGTTTTTGTGGGGATTACCAAGATCAAATCCAGCGTAACTGACTGACATAAAAAGAAAAATCACCTAAATCCATTTTGACCATGGGCAAAATGAGGCTCCTCGGCCTCAGCCTGCCGCTAATGGCCCAGCATCGTCAGAAATCAGCATAGCCACCATCCTGTTGCAGGAAGAAAATCATGAACACATACACCTTCAGAGCGGAATGCCTAGGCGACGTTTTCGCTTTCCTAGGGGCACTGACCCTCAAACACCGCATCGAATGCTGCACCCTTCAGCCTGATCAGTGCTTTCCAGATGTCGAGGTGTCGCTCCGCACCGATGGCACGTTCAAGCAGTTGCAGGCCTTGGTTGACTCGATCGATGACGCTCACATCATTGCTGAGTCGCTGGAGCGCATTGAGTAGAGCTTCGTCAGGCCATTTCTCTTTATTATAGGAAAACTTTTTCTGGCTGACTTGATTGCATATACAATAAGAGCGACTTATTTTCGTTGATTAAACGCTAGTGACCGGTAAGTTGTTGCGTCCCCACGCGCCCTCTAAATCTGGCTGGTGAACGGAATGGATGCATGGCGATTTTCCCATTGAATGGGCATCACTTTTTCAAAGCATATAAAAATCTAAAATTTACTCATAAAGAAATATCTTTATTAATGTCACGAGCTTCTGTAGTCGCGATTTTCATCAAGTCTTCAAGATTTCGTTCTTTATGTTTCGACTCAGCCAGAGCCATCAACGTGACAGGGCTGACTCCTAGCTTGTCGCATAGCGCACGTACCATGTCGACGGTTGGGGTCTGCTTGGCCTTTTCAATGTTACGGATATAACGATCGGTTGCTATGGGTTGGAACGCCTCTTGGGTGAGCCCTCTATACAGTCGCAGGGAGCGGAAAACGCTTCCAAAAGCTTCGTTGTAGTCCATTCGTGATCGCCCAAAAGCGAGTATTCAACACGTTGCGTTCGCGAACGAACAGGAACTATAATTCCTGTTCATGCTTTTTTCGCGTTTCCGTGCCGTTTTTGGTGCTCCAACCTACGCCAGGTGATGGCTCAGCGATGGCTCCGGTCGCTGATGCATTATTCTGATCATCGATAAGGTAGCTAATAATATGTTCGAAACTAACGACCAAGCCCGGTTGCAGCCCAGCATCTATTTCGATCCTGAGGAGGGCACCCACCGATGGGCCTACATTTCTCAAACATCGAACCATGAATGGTTCTACGTCACCTACGAAACTACCGATGATGAGGAGGTCGTCAGCGTCCAACAGCTCATGGTTCCGATCGCACCTTATCTCTTGGGGCTAGCGACCAGAGATGCCCCGGATGGCTTCATCCGAAGTATCCAGCTGGTTTCTCCGCCGTGGATGAACGGAAGTGGCTCTTGGCTTATGGAGGATCTGAAGGAGATCCGGTCAGTCGGTCCCAAATACTTGTATGAGCTGAGTGACGGAAAAATTTATCCCAAAGAGTTTGCGAATGCTTCGGCCAAGACGCTCTGGTCTAAAACGGAGCACTGATATGTATAGGCTATTGGAGCTTGGGTTGGTGTCTCGGCACGCTAGCCTTTTCAGAAAGCAGGGCCATCAGGAAGAAGCTATTACCTTCGAGTGCATGAATGGATGGTTTGACCTCATTGCCTCCAATCTACAGGTCGTGGAGCGCTACGCCGAGCTGCAACGACTGGAGATAGAGGTCGTTGACGTTAAGGAAAAATTCGGGCTGCTACGTATCTATCAGCATGGGGGCGACGAAGTGATTGATCGAGCGCTCGATATCGCAGAGCTGGTCTCTGGCTGTGTTTGTGAGATTTGTGGTGGCCTGGGCAGTGTTAGTGAGCGCCAAGGGTGGCTTCGCACGCGCTGTCACTTGCATCAAGACCAAGATGCGGCGAAGCACCTTGCCGGCAGTAAACAAGGCTACATCGACAGCTATGCCAAGACCGTAGCATTGCTGCTTTGGTTCTTTAAGGAGCATTCCATCGGCTGGGTGAACCAAGAGTGCCTGGGGCTTGGTGGTCGTCGCCCCTTTGAGCTTCTGGCATCGAGTGAGGGATGTGAGGAGATCTATGTGTTCATCAGAAGGCTCGATGGCGGGGTAGGGGTGTGAAGCTCAAATCTCTATATCGATCTCACATCGTCATGGCGAACGAACAGGGGCTTGAAGGGCGTCTGCGCAGACTGCTTGATGGGGATTTTCAACAAGGTAAGGTTGATTTCAGGATCGTCCGTAGCCTGGTCTCGTCTCCAAGATTGATGTCATTCAGTGCGCAATGCTTTAGCCATCCAGGATTGGCGGCGGCTGGTGAGTCCTATTTAACCATGCACACGATGATTGGAGATGGGAGTCAGAAGACGTACGCATTGTCTTTGGAAGACTGGCTCTGCATCCGCAGCGTGGTGGAAAAAGTAGAAAGCTGTCGACCCTTCGACTCGGCTGTTATGAATATCCAGGTCTGGCCCTATCCCCCTTCTGATCTGGATGACTTCGCGATGGCCGTTGCTGTAGCTCTCAGTTTTACACGGGCGGAGTTGATGGCCGAATCGAGGATTTCGTTGGCAGTAGACGAACTGATGTCGAAATGGGGCTACTTTGCAGATGATTTCTAGAGCTTAAATGCTCTTCTTGACCGAACATCTCGGTTAAACGTGTCCGCTAATGGTCCTATGGACAGCACTTGCACTTCTTTGCAGAAAGCTAAAACTCGACCGTTGGTGTTTCGCCACGGATGGCTATGGGGCGGTTCAATGAGGCCGTACGCACATTCCGCCCCCCATCTATATGGCATCAGACTACGTGCGCGTAGTATCGCGCATGTGAATCTCGACCGTTGCATCTGGGTGATAGGGAGTAGGTGCACAACGGCGCAGCGTACCACAGTGACTTAAGGGTCCGGCGAATGCACCTTCCGAAGTCCAGCATTAAGGGCGATGGTGACCGCGATTTCAAGCGGGCGCAATGTCCCTTAGGCCCAGCCACCCCCTAATCTGATTTACCGTCAACATCATGACCTTCCAGATCCTCTGGACGCCCCAAGACGATCGCAGAAAACAAGGTGGTGAAAAGAGCGCTTTCCTCCTTTTCTATAAGAGGAAGTACCTTTTGAAGGTTTCGACGAGCTTCTTCCAAGGTGGTCGCGATCGAAAATTGATGTAAGCTGGCCTGCAAACTCTGCAATTCTCTGAACATGTAGCCTGCATTTGCATCTGTAATCCAACCCTGCTTGTGCATGTCATAGAGAAATTGGCAGCCCTCACCGAACTGCTGGTTCTTCACAAGCGCCACTGCGAGTTTGTTGATGATCAGCAAAAAATTCGAGATCTTCGCCTCGTCCTCGGTTTCCTCTGGTAATTGCTCATTGAAGGGGAGCCCCTGGCTGAACCTGATAGCATTTTCCTGCTCCCTCCGCTGATTCCACTCCATTGTGATCGTCTGCTGGGCAAAGACTTGCGCTTTGTCAAGCGTGTTGGCGGCGACCAACTGCTTCAGGATTCGAACACGGTAGACTGGAGGCAAAATGCTGAATAACGTGGCAACCCAAGCCTTCGATCTGAGTCCGTGTTTTTTAAAGTACGTGAGGATTGTCCACTCACAGACTAGGCCTAGATCGCGCAGACCAGCTCGGATTCGCTCGTTTGATAGCTTCTTGTGATTTTCCTCATGGGCACCATCGTTGCCCAATTTCCGAATGCGGTGGAGCGAGTCAATGACATCCCATGGGAAGAAGTGTTTGAGAAGGTCAATGCGCTTAGAGAGATTTGCGGTCCGCACGGCTCCAACATCCTTATCACCCACAAGGTGAATGAGGACAGTTCTGAAAAGGTTTTCCAAGCAATTGCGGATGCTCCCGGCCTTCAGATAAAGGCGCGAGGCATCCCGTTCGTCTAGGTAATAGTCGAACGCACTCTGAGGCATCAATGGTGGGTGATCAGCTTCCTGCATGGACAGCTCCTTGAGGTGGTTGCTAGAGCGAGCGCCTTGCGAAATGGCCGATGATACGCAGTAATTATCTCTTTCTTCAATACAGGGATGTCCATTGCTACCATGGTAAGGATTTTTGACAATTCGTCGCAGGCCTTTTCGGCGGCCGGTGTGATGCGGCAGCTTCAGGAGCCCGTTAGAGGAATCGCTAATGCGTGAAAAGGATTCAGGCAAGCTTGCTTTGTTACCAGAAGTGGCGTCACCACAGAAAATTTCTATTGCCTGATGCGCGACGGCCTTCGAATATCTGGCAGCTGCTATCGACTTCATTGAGCTTGGTACCGATGAGTTCACCCCCTCGCAGTGAAAAGTCTGGGAGCGCTACAAAGCCCAAACTGCGCAGTTCGCCCATGACATGTTGCTAGCAGAAGGTGATCGGAGTGAGATCGAACGTCGCCTGGGGATAAACAGCGCTTTTCCTCCTCAAACCAAGTAATCGAAATGCTACCCTAGGCCACCAATGCTGCGGTAGCACCTGAAACTAGGCACCGGAATAGTCGCCGACGTCAGCTATTCCTACCCACATTAGCCACAGAGAAAGGACGCCTATGGCTTGCACCCTTCAGAAAATCATCACCCGCGATCGAGGTGAAGAAGCGTACGCCGAATATGCGAATTTCCAGATTGCTGATACCGATGTGATCATCTAGGCGGCCAGGCAAACGCTGGATGCAATCCCGCCATCTTTCGGGTCGTGCGTGATGGTGAGTACGGGCTTTGCGGCGATTCTCAACTCACTTTGTGTTCCCGCCGTTGTGGTTCTTGGAGACCTGGAAGTCGATGGGTGTTTCGCATTCGAATGCCGAGGCAATATTCCAGCTGCAACCTACGACGGTGAGGTTGTTGAGGCGACTTGGGATGGCCACGCTTGGGTTATGGTCGACAACGTGATCTGCGATCTCTCGATTTTCCGTAGTGCCTACAACACCCCTAAGCCAAGCCATCTCCAGATCTTCATCAACCGCTACTTTGGCGAAGGTAAAGGAGCTTTGCTATGTCCGCCGGGAACGTTGCCGCACGGGATGGAGTTTGTACCCAAGTATGCGCTGACTGACAATCAGATTTGCGGCATCCTGGACGGCTTATCCAAGCAAGCAGCGGAGCGCAGCGCTTCAGTGTGAGACTGGATCATCCCAAAGTCCGGAGGCGTTAAGTAAGGTTCAAACTACGATCTATCGCATGAGGAATTTGCAGAGGCCGCCGCTGTAAGCACCCGAGATGCAAGGGACGTAGACGAAGAACTTCGCGTCTGTGAAGAGGCGACTTTGTCCTTAAGAGCGTATGAGGAAGCAAAAGGGCAGGTCTCCGAGGGAGAGCTAGAGAAAATCCGGCTGAGAGCCGGATTCCACTACTGCGCTGAGAGCGCGTACCTCCTTCGCAATCTCGAAGGCAATGATGAGGCACCCGCTGACGTTGCGGCTGGCCACGATGGCCGAAAAGGCTCCGAGTCAAAAGGGCAAGACCCTATCGGGAGTAGTAGGCCGCCCCTGGAGCGTTAGTCTTCATAGTCCCGCGTTGCGCTTGCCCGATAACGTTATCCTTGCTGATTTTTTTGATGGCTTTTGCGTATGTTGGGTTGACCAGCTCACCATACCTGTCCAACAGGTTATCTAGACGGTTTGCTCGTTCATTTGCGGTTGGGATCGACGAACTGAAGAGAATTGTGAGGGTTTCTTCCAGGTGCTCGACTTGGTCAAAGGACCGTAATTTGTCAGCAATTGTCCAGGACGTTTTCCGGCAAGCATCAAGCATTTCTTGAGGGGGCTCGTCGCCGCTCGCTTCAGCGGATGCCACCCAAAAATACTGCTGATTCAGCTCCAGCAATAGCATGTACACAGCGTGCCGGACTGCATTTTTTTCTTTGCGATGCTCATTAGCTCGCTGGATGATCGCAGCAATGATTGCCCCTACGAGAGCGGCTAAAATTCCTCCGATGAAACCGAGCATTCCGTCAGTCATTTTCGTTCCCTCACAGATCAGACTTCCGACAGCAATCATAACGGGAGGGGCTCCTCTGCGGTATCGAGGGGCAGGTGTTATCACGCAAGCGGTTCTATATCACCCCCAGGCGCGCTTCGCGTTGACGGCTAGAGCGGTAAGCGCTGTGAGAATGCCTTCAGTTTAGTTCTGGCGCGGCTGAGTCGAAATTTCCGCTGGGCTCCTGTACAACATCGCTTTCGGATGGAGGCAGGGAAGGCATGGGGAAGAACGATGGGATGGCGGGGTTGGCAGCCCTGTCTGCGAGGGTAAAAAACGAGCGGCGGATTCTCTTCGAGAGGCTAAAAGCATTCGAGGAAAAGCTTTTGGGCTTGATGGATGGTCTCGGGTGCCGGGGCTCCAGTAAGTATGTGACAGTTTCTACCTGGGAACACGAGGAGAGTGGCTTTAGCGGAGGGCGCGTAGCTTGGCTCTTTTTCAACGGCACCAAGCTTATGGTCAGAACCAGTAGTTTCTCAGACTACAGTGACGATACCAAACAGGATGACTACGAGTTGGACGCGGTTGAACTCAGCTGGCTGGCACTTCTGAGTGGACCTGAATACCTAGACTCTCTTGTCGCAGACATTTCTGACACCTTGGAGGAGGAGCACACGCTTTTCTCCAGTGCGAACGAATGGCTTACAAAATTCGTAGCAGCTGAAAAGGCCCAGATTGATGCTGATCTGTCTGAGAAATTTGAACAGGATCCAACTCTGCTTGAATCATGGCAGAAAGCCCGGGCGGTAGTCGAAAGCGACCCCGAGGATTCCATCGCTCGTAGCTCTTCACACCTAGAAACAGTCCTGAAGGCTTGTCTGAAACAGCTAGGCGATGTAGGCCATGAGACGATGCCAGTTGATAAGCTAACAGCGCGGATGGTTAAGAAACTACGTGAAGTAACCAGTGCCGAAGGTGGTGTCTTGCAATCACTGTCGGGGCTAGGGACTATTTTTCATGGGGTAGGGACCACAAGAAACTCCAGCAGCACCGCTCACGGAAAAAACGAAGGATATTCCGCTCCTGGGGTAGAGGTAGCGCAGCTAATAAACCACTTGGCCGGTGCCGGTTCAGCATTTATCCTCAAGCAAACCGAAAGAGTATTAAAAGCCGAGTCAGCTACCCCGCTCGACGACTAGGTCGCGCGAACTTAAATTTACAATAAAAAACAGCCATCACCGAAACAATGATGATGGCTGTCCTGTTGTGCCGTGCGCCCTTATTACAGGGGGTATTCGAAACCATTAAATTTCGAACTCAATAAAACTACCGTTGTCTTCCAGCATCAGTGCGACATTCACTGTTGGCAGATACGTGTCAGGAACTTTTTTAAGGATAGGTGAAATTTTAGCTCGAACTTGCTTGCGCGCGTCAGCCTTGCGATCTGCATCAGTAATGCCGGCAACTGTCAAGATGCCGGTAAACGTAGTCTCAATATGTGCAACCTTATCCCATACTTTGTCGAAGTCAGCAATCTCCTTTCTTACAAAATCTGCATAGTCCTCAGATCTTTGGTTCTTGGGGATGTTTTGGTGTACAGAGTACGTGAGCATGAAATAACAATACATAGGAATGCCTCTCGCCGATTAAGGGCAAAATAGAATGGAGTTGATGCTCCGCCTCGCTAGAGGGGGCTGTGTTTTTATAATGGATGGAAAAGCAAGATTCAACCGATATATTTCACTTGGCATTGCAATTATTTAATAGCGAAAAACTTGCATTTTTGCCATCGTGTGCGCGCGACTACCACAATAAACATTTCATTTCACGCTAGCCCTTTCGGATAAAATCCATACCTGAAGTTGTTGCAAATAAGTTGCGTTCGCTCCGCTAGGCCAAATGGTAAGCAAATGTTTCCAGTGAGGAGCGCGCCGATCACGTAGTGCAGCCTCTTCGTATTGGGCGGCTGCCACCTTAAGGTTGCGTGAAAAGTCTTTCTTTGCTTGGCTGGCGAGCGCGCACGTGCACCAAGATGGATTCTGCTTCCAGGTTTAGCTGAGCAACCGGTTGTGGATTTGCGCGAGATTGTTAAGCACCTTAGGGAGCGCCTGCCGGCCGAAGCTCACACCCTTAACCCAACCCGAGCAGCTATGGGCGAGCTTCAGAAATTCCTAGCCACCTTGAGCGTGATAAAAGAAGCAGAGCGCGATTGATCAGTTCCGCTGGGCGGTGGCGATGTGGATACGCGATCCGAACTGGATATCCTCCGAGGATGAAGCCGAGCAGATCAAGCAGTTCCTGGAAATGTTCGATATGGGTTCAGGTGATCTCACGCCTGACTGGGGGCATTTGGCCGATCTTTGGCTTGAGTTGGTGCGTCCTCGAAGTGCTGAACTACTACAGAAGAAAGGGCGGCGGACTACCATGATGCGACTGCGCGACCTTGAGCCCAGCCTCAAGGCTCGCCCCATTGAGGTAGATGCACTCTTGAAAAAACTCCAAGGTGTCGAATTGCGGAGGCGTTGGGAAGAGCGAATAGTCGCTTGTGTCTTGGGTTACGGAAAACCAAGCGCTAATTAATGTGTGCGGGGCCTGATTTCACCGGCCGTGGATTTTATGAAAAGGCCCCGCCCATTATGTGCAATAAGCATGGGCTTGCTCCGATTCTGCTGGTGGTGCGCCTTTATCGAAACGATGGTTGTGAGGTAAGAGTACATCTGTACTCCTTCCGTTTGTGTATCACTTTCGTCTGTACGGACGTTGAGCGCAGCCAGGATTTCAAGCTCATTTAAGGCTTGTGAGATCAAGTTTCTCTGCCTTGTTTCAAGCACCCTATGGAGGCGTGGGGCGTGACATCTAAACGCCGTTACTGATATCGTTCGGCGCTGCTCAAGAGGGATCTAGCAGTGACCACAACCTACCTCAAATACTTCCCCAAGCCTGTCCTCGACGACCTCGTCAACGGCAGATGGCTGCCGATCATCGGCGCTGGTATGTCTCTGAATGCCCACGTCACATCAGGTCAAAGACCACCGCTCTGGGGAGAGCTTGGTAAGCTCCTCGAAGACGACTTAATTGACTTCAATTCCAGTGGCGCTTTGGATGCGATCTCAGCTTACGAGCATGAGCTGGGGCGCGCGAGGTTGATGGACAAGCTCACGCAGGTGCTGCTGATCCACGAAGCGCAGCCAGGGGCGGCGCACAAGAGCTTTTGCTCCATCCCATTCGATATCGTCTGCACAACGAACTTCGATTTTCTGCTGGAGCAGGAGTACCGGCTCGGGCCCAACGTCGTTTATCCCATTCTTGAAGAGGAGCAGCTGTCGCTGAATTCATCCAAGGCCGGGGTGAACCTGCTCAAGCTACATGGCGATCTTCACCATCCAAGAAGGATGGTGGTCACGGAGGCTGACTATGATGGCTTCCTCGCGAACTATCCGCTGTTCGCAACCTACCTAGCCAATCTTTTGATCACCAAGACGGCGGTATTGGTTGGCTACAGCCTGGATGACCCGGATTTCCGGCAGATCTGGCACGTGGTCTCGCAGCGCTTGGGACGTACTAGACGATTTGCCTACACCATCGTCGTCGGCGCTAATCAATCTGATATCTCCCGATTCGAGCGTCGCGGAGTGAAGGTGATAAACCTCCCAGGTACGCGGGACAAGTACGGAGAGATCCTGGCTGCCGCGTTCGATGAGCTTCGAGAGCTGCTGAGGGACGAAGCCTTCACTGTGATGAAACCGACTGAAGAGCGGGCGATGCAAGAGCTGTCGCTACCGCGTTCAGCGCCATCGCGGCTCTGTTTCTTCTCGCTGCCCTTGGAGGTTCTGCCTTTCTACAAGGACCAGGTCTTCCCGGCGCTGGAGGACATCAATCTTGTCCCGATTACGGCCGATGGCATTATCTCCCCCGGGGATATGGTGATTGCGAAGCTGGATGCGCTTATCGACCGTTCCATCGCGATGGTCATTGATCTGTCGTCCAACTGGACGATGGTTGAACTGAAAATGGCCATCAGCCGTGCAGCGTCAAGAAGGAGAGAGGGAAGGCCTCTCGAATTGATCGTGGTGATGCGAGAGGGTCAACAGTTACCCACCGCGTTGGAAGGCGTGAAGGTAATTTATCGGCCAGATCTGTTGACTTCTCAATCAGAGGATTTCGCGATCGATCTCATCGCAACCCTGGAAAAAGTGCTCCCGTCAGATCGTGATTCCCAGCTGGGTGAGGCGCGCCGACTTCTGAGAGTGAAGGAGTATCGTGCAGCTATCGTTTCGGCAATCACCTATCTTGAGGGTGAGCTGCGAAGCGTGATGCGATTTAGAGATGAGGACGTTGCCTCAAGGCCTCACTTGTCCCTGCTAAGGCTGATCAAAAGTGCAGCCATCCGAGGCGTGATTCAACCTGAGTGGCTCTCTAGCTTGCATGAGTGGATTCACGTTAGAAACAGCATTGTGCATTCTAGTGGGGATGTGGATGTCTCTCAACGGCTGGCTAAAACTATCGTTGATGGGATTGTCAAAATAGTGGACAGCTTCCCGGTTACACCGACGTTAGGAACGACATCAGGGTAGGGTGGGTCAGGACGGTGTTGCGGAATCGAGCAAAACTGCTCGATTCAAGCGCATCGCTCAGCTTTGTGCCAACGCGGCCTTAGAAGCATCCCTACTTCTTTTTAGGTGCAGGAGGCGGTGCCTTGGGCGGAGTTGCAGGGCGCTGGCTTGTTGTTTCTTTGCTGACTCCGCCGTTGACGGAGTTAGGTGGCCTTCTTGGTGGATTGGACATGCTAATTCCTTGCTTTGATTGATTCTGTCGTCGGCTGCGGCCTGCCTCAAGTTGCGAGGTTGGCGAACAACTCTGGTTATTTGGCTAAGCTAATTTCTTCACCCTGAGGCTATCCGTTTCGGCGCGGTGGTGCCGGCGGAGCTTTGGGCGGCGTCGGCGGCCGATGGCTAACCGGTGCAGGCCGTTGTGAATCGCTACCGCAGGGGCGGCGGGGCTGGGGCGATATCCCTCTTTCTTCGTACATCAGTTACCTATCTTTGGTGGACGGTTTAGGTGGGGAGGGCGGAGGAGTAGCGGGGCGCACGTTTACCGGCGCCGGAGGACTGACATTCATTCCATCGTTGGCGACGCGCACCACCACATGCTTTTTGCTTTGGTCACTCTTATTGGTCATTCGATGTCTCCTGCTGCTCAAGGAACTCAACCATCAAAACGTCGGAATTTGAGATCAAGTAGCTTTCAATCCCTGGCATCTCGGCCCACTGATCCTCTTCATTTATCCAGCAAGGCTGTGTAATCAAGAAATGGCCTGATGCCGGATCTGTTGGCCACACCTGTGGATACCCGAACAGCCGACGTCCATCAAGCAACGTCAGCACCACGGTTTGCCCTGCCCCCCTGCGGAATGCAAATACCCATTCTGGATACGAGGCCCGCGATGTAAATCCAAGCTTCCTTGCGATTCTGTATAGATAGTCATGATTGGATGCGTACGACAAACCTAGGCCCAGGCATACCGCGAGCGCGATCCCCCACGTGGCCTCTGCGTCGGTAGTCCATAACCCTATCGCGAACCAATGCTCACCCACCCAAAGAAGGGCTTTTGAGATGCCGGATACGATGATGGTGATGATCCCGGTACCAATCAGAGCCTGAACCGTCCGCTCGAACTGACCTGGCTTTTTTACGTCTGCCAGCCAGTAAAAAATCATCGTAGTGATGAAGCCCGGTATCAGCATCTGCACCAGAGGGAGAATCTTCGTTGCTAGGTCTTCCACTGCCTATCCCACTGAGTGATGCCTGTTAGCCATCACTATAACGGTGGGTCTGGATCTTAGGTAGCCATTTTGGGGCTGGCATCTGTGCACGCTGGATAGGGCGTACACGGACTGCGGAATCTAAGCGTAGCTCGTCAGCATTTTGTTTGCGACTGTTAGCAGGAAGGTGCAGCCCTGGGATGAATGACTTGGCCCTGAAGCAAGCGAGCGCTTCAAGTCCTGAGGAAGTCAGTCAATCTAGAGAGAGGGTTTTGAGAAGCGGTGAGCCGCGCCTCCTCACAGAAGCAGTGCAGGCATAGGATCATCCTCTATAATCTAGGAGCAGGACGCTATCTTTGATCTGGCCTGTTGCGGAGAGCAAGGTGTGAGTTCCAGACCGTTTTTAGTTAGGCTTGGCTGATTGATGCCATCAGCTCGACTCTGTTGTTGGCGCCTGGGATCAAAACGGGGCTGCATCGCAGCCCCATCCGCCTAATCACTCGCCAACCGGATACCAGGTCGCATAGTTATCGTTGAAATTTTCCTCCAGCCCATAATTTTCATTCCTGGGCCCTTCAACCACTGCCTCACGGCGCACAAAAGCTTGCTTCATATGATCCCGTGCAAGTGCCGCAGGCACGTAGGCCATGCCGTGCCACTTACTGCGCCATGCAACCAGCTGGCGATCGGTTTCAATCACATACACAGGCGCATTCAGTTGGTCACGTAGGCGTGGAACCGCGTAAGCCCCATCCAAACCCCTCGGAACACGAACTTCCTGTCCGCGCCTGTCCCAACCTGCCCAGAGGCTGTAAAAGCGCATGCGGCGTTCGTGTTGGGAGATGAACTCATAGTAGGCCACGTTAGGCTTGGGCAAGACCCTTGCACAAGCCTGTCGCATAATCCTCGTTGAGTATTTGCCGATCTGGTCATCAGGAAGTTCGGCAATCTTCTGCTCGAAGTGATGACGGTTGTTGAAACCGAGCGTGCGGCAAAGGTGATCGAGCCGTTGGCAATGCGTCATGCCATCGTCTTTGAATTGATAGGACAGGTACTTGAGATCGTTATAGCAGTCGATAGCAGCAGACATGATTTTTCTCCACTGGCCTATACCAATAGATCGGTACTTGCATGCTGCTTGCGTGGCCGGAAAATACGAAAAATCAAGATAGAGACTTGAGGGTTTTTTCCCATCGCAGCAGGGTGCCTCCCCAGGCGCAGAAATTTTTACTCATCGCCATCAGTGATGTCAACCCCGACGCCAGAGGTGCTCAGACATCTCTATCGTCGACCCCGACGACACAGTGGATCAAAAGGACGTGTGCAATCTCCCCGTTGGGGGCCCGACGCCTTCCGGTGCGGGTAGTTGGACATACGTTACAAAAAGGGGGCTTGGGTCTCGTATCAACTAGCCGCCAACGAAAGTGATTGCTACTACGTGAAATCTGAAAAATATTGGCTATGAAGCCGACCTAGAACTCACGTACAGGATCGCTTTGTAGGTCGGGCCGCATCGGGTCGATGGCTGCCGGCCGGGGGGCGCTCATGTCTCAAAGCAGACAACCACCCGAGGGGCAGTCGTCCGTGCTGGTCCCATCGCTGGCAACTCACCAGCATCAAATTGGCGCATACCGCAAGCGAGCATCATTGACCTTGTGATCGCTTCAGCCGCAAGCCTATGAACTGATTGCCTATCAGTTTCTGCTGTCATATGTCGTGGGTTGAGAAATTTGTGCCTTCGCCGTTGATTGCAGCATGCGTTTTCATTGACTTGCCACTATGGTAGGACAAGGCCGAGTCTTGGTTGGGTGTAGCTGATCCCATTTGCATGCCAAGGATTTTGGTATTAGCATCGTGGTATTCCAAGGTGTAAGCCCGCTAAGCCTTACAAAGGTGCGGCAGGGCAGATCTTCACCTTCACTAGAATGATCTCTAGGAAGCAGTGAATCAGCCAGGAACTCAATGCATATTTTCATATTGGGTACCGGCCAATGTTAAAGCACCTTGCGCTCTGTTTAAGTATTTTGGCGGCATCGCCTCAGCTTCGACTCCTTCTACTCCCTTTGGCGTTCTCGATCCCAATCCTTTCAATAGCTGTGTTGATCTGGGTATGCCAAGCTACCTAGTAATGAGCCGATTGTTCAGCAAATATCTCCTTTCGATCTATCTGGTCCGCTGTACTCCGCACATATTTTTTGTCCGTCGTTTCGGGCTTCAGATTGTGGCAGCAGGAACGATAGCGTCAACGAGGGTCTAGAACGTACGGAAAGAAAGATTTCATCATCTATTGTTACGTTATCTGCTAGCATCCAGTCGACCTGCTACATTAGAATTCTAGTGCAATTTAAGGTGTACCATCGCATGATCAGGTGGGCGAACTAACCCTCCTAAGGCAGCTCTAAATATGAGTGCTGCGCATCAATTTCAGATGCCACCCGACGACCTACTAACCTACTAAAGGGATATTCCTCATGTCGCGTTTAGCCGAATACAGAAAACTTGAGCAGACGCTGGCGGCACAGCTTGCTGAACTCGAGACGATGAAAAACGACGCGAACTTGAAAAAGGAAATCGAGTTCGAGAAGAAGCTCCGCTCGCTGTTGGAGAGCTACGGTTTCAGTCTTCGCCACGTCGTTGAAATTTTGGATCCCCAGGCGGTGTCGCGTCGTGGACTAGCTACCGCGTCGGCAGCTAAACCTGCTCGCAAAGCTCGTGCGGTAAAGGTCTATAAGAACCCGCACAATGGCGAGTTGATTGAGACGAAGGGCGGCAACCACAAACTCTTGAAAGAGTGGAAGCAGGAGTACGGTGCTGACGAGGTCGAGTCCTGGATTTCAAAATGAGATAACCATCTCAGCTAGCTAAACGAGGGCAGTATCGCCCCCATTTTTTCGCCCCGTAACTTTTCGTGCCATGACTAGTGGGTTGAACGGGGCAGGTTAGATCTTCTTGCGTTTCGCTCCCTCAATCCTCCTCCGGTGCTTCGGTAGGATTGTTCCAGCAACCCGGGCTTTCTGAGTCGAAGAAATCGACTTGGCCTACCCCAGCACGATGCATGATCTCTTCTGCGCGCTGAGCGAAAGCCTGTGATCCGCCTCGTACAGAAATCGCGACCCGCTGCGGTGGATTTCTGGTGATCTGCTCTACGATGTGCTGATCCTGATCCGACAGGCTCCAGCCGTAAATGGTGACTGACTCACCCATGGCGGGGATGACCTCCCGGAAGACGCGCTCCAGGTAGGACGAGCTTTCAATGGATTTTTTCTTGTGGTCGGCAGTCCCTTCGCACACGAAGAGCGGAATGGCGGCTCCCATCTCCCAATGCGCAAGAATCGCATCGAGCAGCCGTCCGCCCTCGGCCGCCCCTAGCTTGCTCTCGCGGCGGTCGTCGGTTCTTGTGAGTACGAGATTCCCGTGGGGGTAGAAAAAAAGTGTGCTGCCAGTAGCTCTGCCGTAGGGGCTGCGTAAAGCGTCCCAGTCATCGGTGAAGGTGCCGCCAATGAATCCATCTTTGAAATGCATGCCCAGCTGCCGATTGCCAAGCATCGCGGCCCAGTAAACGATCAGGTCATAATTTAGCGAAACGACCGTGGCGAAGTGGGTCATGAACGGATAGATCAGGCGCAGATGGGGCAGGGCGTCATCATAGTCGACGTGGGTGTCACGCACAGTGGAGATCAGGGCGGTTCGAACTTCGTTGTAGGCTCCTTCAACCCTTCCGTGCGGAATTTCAAGAGCCTGGTTGACCAGACTGGCCTGCCAGAGGCGACGAAGAACCAATTCGAAGTCATTCACGCCAAAACGGTCGAAAATACCCGCCACTGCCGGCGTGATGTGCTCCAGCTCCTGCGCTTTCTCGAAAAGCGAGCCATATCCAAACTCGGGATGTACCGCCATGCTGGCCCCGTTTCCGAGTAGCAGGCTGTCGGTGTACCGATCCTGAATGTCTCTCCACTGCACAATCTCTGGCATGCCGCCGTCCTCCATTTGCGAGACGGAGGAGCGTAATGTTAAATCGACATGATGTCATCACCTTCGCTTGAGTGAGCTTATCGTTGACTAGGGGGCAAATGTATAGATCTTATGAAACACAATATAACATTATACAAAATCAGCCCGGATCAGTGATAACGGTTACGGCGGCGGGGAAGTGATTGTCCCAACAGATCTGCGCTGCTGCCGAGCGCAGTCGTTCTGCCAAAGCCGAGGCTGCATCAACTCTTGATTTTTTAGCCCGTTCTGCCTAGGAGCCCCATGACTGGCTTAACCCAGATAAGGTCATCCTTGAGGCGCTAATGGCCATTAAGCGTGCTGGATGCAGCGGAATCCTGACGTACTTCGCTGTCAAAGCCGACGCACAGTTGAAGCGCGGCTAGATTCTGAAGGAGCGGGCGGCCGATTGAGGCTGCCATCGCAGCAGCTAGCTCCAAGCTGATAAACGCCTGGAAGTCAGAAAGAACGCATCATTAACGTAGAGGCAGTAATTAATGAAGGCGCCGGTTTTTTGCAGCGACGGTTTCGAACGATGGGGCCATATCACCGATTTTGATCGGCTCCCTGGCAGCTGAGGGTACACGTCTCGCCACAACCTAAAAAGCCGTTCGTTGCGCCTTCGCAGACGTCTGCTTGGACGCGTACGCCAACAGCTCTCGGACATTTTCAAGTGATGGCTGCTTGCCATTCCCGCCTCTGCGATCTTTAATCGGATCGATATTCCAAGGAGGTTGCTATGTCATTGTTAGACGAGATCATCGTATGGGCTGGCGGACAAAAGGCATGGCAGCAGGAGGCACTGCGGCGCATTTTTTCTCACCCTGAGCTTGTCCAGCAGGACATAGACGATCTATTGGATATGGTACGCGGTGAAGAAAAAGAGGATTCGGCTTCAAAAACCGTCAGACCATTTTCCGCAGATGACGTCCCCGGTGCCGGTAGTGGAGCAACGGTTCGACTAGCAGGCGTTTCTGGTCTGGATCAGATAAACGGATTTCCTTCCGGCCGAGCTTTTGACCTCGTTCCAGAGGGTATGACGGTCCTGTTCGGCAACAACGGTGCAGGCAAATCTGGCTACGCGAGAATCTTTAAAAACGCTTGCAAAGCCCGTCATCGAGTCGATGTTCTGCCTAACGCTTTCGAAGTCGTGACTCCGCCGCGACGGCCCTCTGCTGAATTTTCGATCTTGGTGGAAGGCGTACCGGAGACCGCACGATGGGTCCAAGGCGAACCAGGACACCCGCATTTGAGTTCGGTTTCTGTATATGACTCAGCTTGTGCGAACGACTATATCGATGCTGAGGGTACACCGGCATTCCAGCCATACGGACTAACCCATCTGACGCGACTGGTCCTGCTTCAGCGAGATTTGCAAACCCGAATCGGGAATGAGCGCAATCTTTTGATTTTGGATGCTCGTCAGTTTGCAGCACTAAAAGGCAACAGCGAGGTGGGTCGCTATATCGAAACCTTGGGCGCTAACTCTGACCGCAATGAGTTGACTCGCCTGGGGACCCTGGCTGATGAAGAGCTTCAACGGCTCCAGCTCCTGAAGCGGACTTTGTTGGAGACAGATCCGGCTCCGCAGGCGATGGCTTTAGAGCGCTTAGCGGCTCGGTTGGACCAAGCAAAATCTCTGGCGGAAATTGCACAGCCGTGGGTAAACGACCGTGCGATTGGGCGTGCCAAGGAACTAATTACTGCTGAAAAAGCTGCTCGCATCGCTATGCAGCTGGCACAGGCACGTCTTCACGGACAAGGGACATCGTATTCTGCTGAGGAGTCCTCATTCGGGCTGGATACTGATGCGTTGCTTCAAGGCACTGGCGATCCGCTTTGGCAGAACTTGTACCGCGCGGCGGAGGCATTCTCCATTCAGCAGGTGTATCCCAATCATGCATTCCCCCACGTTGAGCCAGGCTCAAGCTGTGTGCTTTGTCAGCAACCCTACTCACCTGATGCGGCGGAGCGCATGCGTCGATTCGCGAATTTTATTTCAGATAGCGCCACAGAAGATGCTCAAAAGGCGACCGACGCACGGATTACTGCGCTGCGGAAGGTAAAAACCGTCAATCTGGACATCATCGACACGCCGACGCTGTCCGAGCTGTCGGAACGGCTGCCGGATCTGCACGAAAAGCTCAGTGCCACGACAACTGCGTGGACTAGCAGGCACGCCTGGCTCAGCAAGGTACTGGAGGAGGGAGACTGGGATATCGAGTCTGACCAGCTCCCTCCTGAGGTGAACGTTGATCATGAGCTTGCAAGCACGGCGGCCACTCTGCGTAAAGACGCCGCTACCTTACGCGCATCCGCAGATCCCATCGTACGTGACGCCCTCAGCCACGAACTTGGGGAGTTGGAAGCTAGGCAGCGACTGCTCGATCAACTCGGCAACATAGAACGATACATTGAGGAAAGCCAGACTCATGCCATCTTGAGTCGCTGTCATGCGGCCCTCAATCCTGCTCCAGTGTCCCGCAAATTGACGATCTTGGCCGGGAAATATGTGACTGAGGCTCTGGCAGGATCCATGAATGCTGAATTAAAAGCATTAGGCTATAAGCGTCGAGTACAGCCAGATCTTAGTGGGCGGACTGACCTCGGTGTGACTAAAGTGACTTTGCGCCTGAAGGATATAACGACGAAGGCTTCAAAAGTCCTGTCTGAAGGGGAGCAGAGAGCACTGGGAATGGCGATGTTTCTGGCTGAGCTTGAGTCCCTTCCACATGCCTCCACCGTTATTTTTGACGATCCCTCTACCTCTCTTGATCACGGATACCGCCGAGCCATTGCTCGGCGCTTAGTCTCGCTTTCCTGTACGCGTCAGATTTTGGTGTTCACTCATGATGCCGTGTTTTTGACAGAACTTGCGATGGCGCTACAGCGCGCTGATCGCTCAGCCAGTTACAAAACTATTGAGTGGGACGAGTCGCCGGGGCTAGTGAGCGATGGCCTGACCTGGAGCACAATGGATACCAAGGCTCGGCTGGTGGATTTGAAAGACCGAGCAAAAGCTTTGAGTGCTTGGGATGACAGCTATCCAAACGATGCTCTTGAGCGGCACGTCTCGGCAGCGTACTCCAGCCTAAGAGGAACAATCGAGCGTGCCACGCGAGAAGTTTTCCTAAACAATACAGTTCAGCCATTTAGCGACGTTGTGAGCGTGGAGGCATTCGGCGCTGTCATAGGCCACCCCGAAGCAGAATGGGATCAGGTTTTGGCGATTTATGGAAAAGCCTGCGAAGCCACTGAGGCGCATGACACTCCCGGTGAGCGCCAACTGGCGTTACCGTCACGGGAAGAATTGCTGGGTGACATTGCTTCGATTGTGGAGCTAGTAGGAGAAGCGACCAAGCGACGATCAGCCTTCCAGAGATCGAGAGGGGAGCGGACCGAGCAGCGTAAGAAACTATTTGGCGCCTAACCATACCATCACATGAACGAGGCCAGGCTTTTGAACGAGGTCCTGACTGGCGCGCAGTCGATACGAGCTTACACTATCTGAGCTTGAGCTAGTCACGTTGATGGAAACCCGGGACGTTTTGCTCCTAGGGCAAGGCAAAGATTTTGCAGCTCGCAAAATTGCCTTGATGCAGTATCTGGAACAGCTCCGCGTTCGTAGCTTACTGAGAGCTTCCTGACTGCCTAACTACAGTGATTCGCACCTCGCGCCTGGTAGAGGATCATTCCGTAGCCAATTGAGCTACTTGAGGAGTCGCCTTCGAAAGCTGTGGTAACGAATGGCTGCTCAGCCACTCTAGGGCGCTCAGGGTCCAGATTAGTAATCTTGGTACACAACCAAGGAAAGCTTAGATGAAACACTAGCTAGTCCAGCTTCATGTCAGAGTGGCCACCACTGATACTTGTCCGTCTGCTTAGAGTGCCGACATTCATGATTACTGATCGCACGCGCATAGACACTAAGACATTCCAGCTGCATCGAGCGCACGGTCCATGGAGCGATTTGGCGCTCCATACCATCGGCTGGCGCGCCTTCCAGGATCTATGTTCGCAGGTGTGTGAGGTAGTGCTTGGACGACCCGTGGAAATCTTCCGTGAAGCCCAAGATGGCGGTCAGGATGCGGTCTTCCTCATTCCTGCCGGAAATGGGGCCCCATCGGTCGGTACGGTCCAGTGCAAACACACGTCTGATGCCACAAAGGCACTGAAGCATAGTGATCTTAACGCCGAGATTGCTCATGTCGAAGAGTTGGTAAAAGCCGGCCAAGCGGACACCTATGTTTTCATGACTAACATGAGTGTGGATGCTCCAGTGGCGGCGGCTATGCGCACTCGGCTCCGGATACTTGGTGTTCGCAAGCCGCACATTCTTGGTCGCCAGTACATTGTGCGCGTTATCCGGAGCAAAGCGCGGTTGCGCGCACTTGTGCCGCAAGTCTATGGCTTAGGTGACCTCACCTCGATTGTGGACGAGCGACTCAGCGAGCAGAGCCGAGCGTTACTTGATAGCTGGATTCCGAAACTACGGACTTACGTGCCTACCAAGGCGCATCGCGTAGCGGTCCATGCCATCGCCGAGCATGGTGTAGTATTGTTGCTCGGCAACCCCTCTAGCGGAAAATCGGCTATTGGCGCCATTGTCTCCACCATCGCTTCGGAGAACCCGGACACCACCGTGCTTGCTCTAACCAGTCCGCGCGACTTCGAGGCTGGTTGGAACCCCAATGACCCAGGTCGCTTTTTCTGGATTGACGATGCCTTCGGATCTAACGTTGTACGGGGCGATTACGTCCAGGATTGGGCCTCGGCCTTTTCTAAGCTCCGGGCCGCAATCAAGCACGGCAATCGCTTCCTACTGACCTCCCGTAAGCATATTTACGAAGCAGCGCGGCGTCGGCTCGGAGAGCGTAACCTTCCACAATTTGCGGACGGCAGCGCCGTGGTGGACGTGGGTGAGTTGTCGTCTGAGGAAAAGGCACAGATTCTCTATAACCATGTAAATTTTGGTCAGCAGTCTCAGAGCTGGAAAACGAGCGTCAAACCTCATCTGATGGCTGTCGCCAACGTTAGTATTTTCCTTCCTGGGATCGCCGAACGTCTCGGCGATCCGAATTTCACCAAAAGCTTAGCTCCTCGCGAAGCCTCACTCGTGCGATTCATGGAGGAGCCGACAGAGCACTTGATTGATACAGTCAACGCCTTAGATGATCAGTTGCAGGCCGCGCTGATCCTGGTTTACGTACATGAGGCAGGGTTCGACCCTCACGATCATGATATCTCAGCTGCACAGGCCGTAGCGGATCTTACTGGGCATACGCTAAATAAGATTCAGGACAGCTTCGCCGAGTTGAAAGGTTCGTTTCTGAAGCTTTCCGGGTCCAAGTGGACCTTCGCCCACCCGACGATCTCTGACGCGCTAACGGAAATATTACGCCAGAAGCCTCATATGATGGCGGCGCTAATACGAGGCGCGACAATTGATACCATTTTGAGCAGTTGCACGTGTGAAGGTTCGCCGCTGATTCGAGATGCACTTGTGATTCCGACAAAACTCAATGATGCTCTTGTGACGCGACTTGGTCGAACACCCAATGAGTTGCACCGTAACTGGATGCTGTTCCACTTCCTGTCATATCGCTCAAACGAAGGGGTTTTCATAAAGGTCGTGGAACAATTTCCAGATCTACTTCGTCGATCTTGCTGGGAATCCGATCTCGTCAAAAACGACCCCCTGATCTCTACCTGCGCCCGCGCTTATCATCTCAATATATTGCCTGAAGATCTTCGGTCGGAGGTTGCCGACAAGTTGGAGTCTGCGGTGCTTGATAGGCTTGATGCCTCTTTCTTTGAGGAACCACAAGTGTTATCTGTTATCGCGCCTCTAAAGCTTATCGGTTTAGGTTACGCGCTGCGAACGATGGTACTTCCATCGCTCGAGCAGCGGATCGATGAGATCTGCGCCGACGCCGATTTGGATGAGGAGCCTGAAAGCCATTTCAAAAAGCTTCTCGGGGTGCTTGAGCACATAGAAGCGATGGGTGTCGAAGGGCATGACACGAATTTTATTGAGGATGCGCGCGATCAAGTGAGGCGTTCAATTGTTGCACTTGAGGAGCGTAAGCGCGAGTACGATGAGGGTTCAGAAGATGAAGCGGATTGGACACACATCGTGTCCCAGAAAAAGGAGGAAGCTGCGTCCACCGATCTGTTAGCTTCCGCACGATCGGTGTTTGATGATATTGACAAATAAGCCTAAAGCCAAAAAGAAGTGTATTTCGGATTTTTATGAATTGACTTTTTATTGATGGTTGATTATGTAGGCAGTTCGCTTCGCCCGCTGGGTTAGCTGAAATTGAGCCATAAATAAGGTTTTAGAGTTTGAATGGAAATGCTTGAGTGAAAATATCGGAAAAAGAGTTAATCGATGGGTTTGGACGCTTTTTGATCGATCAAGATTTAATTGATCGGGGGAATTCACATTTTGCCGGCGATAACAGCCAAAATGCTGACGTGGTCTTATCTTTGCGGTCGGGCAAGTGGCCGGGAATGGGAGTTGAAAAAATATATATAGAGGCAAAGTCGCATCACTCAGAAGACTCTCAGAATACTATTAATAAAATATTCGGTCAGTTGCTTAAAGAAACTGGAAAGCGGAAATTTGATAGGGAGAAGGAGTGTTTGGCCGTACTGTTTCCTTATGAGCGCGGAGAGTGGGAGGGGCGAGATAAAAAAATAGTGAGGAGAATAGAAGGCGAAGATTATTATCGCAGGGGTTTTTCTAGAATCGAAAAGCAAATCTTTGTTAAGTTTGGCGAGCTGGTTGGTGCCAAATATATTCTTTCTTTTTGCAGCACATCAAGCTCATTGCGAATATTTGAGTGGAGTGATTTTTTAGGTGACGACGTTATTCCTATGACCATTCTAAAAAAACCAACCAACTCCCTTCTTCAGTCGGACCCGCTTACGCTTGCTGATTAATTGGACTTGCGCTATTGGAGCCATAAGGGCATTAGATGTATATTGCGAAAATCTCGGAGGGTACAGAGCGGTCCTTCGGGACAATGAGATCAGTATGGGGACCCGATGGAGGCTAGTAGTCCAAAGCTGAAGCCAAGGCCGACATCATGGTTTACCTGCTGCACTACTACCTCAAGCGCCTCCACAGCTGCAATGGTTATGAGGCACTGGTAGCACTGGTAGCTATGGTGGAAAAGCTCAGTGCAGCGGTATGAAAATTAACCGGTGTCAAAATTTATCTGCCCATTTCATGGCCGACCTTGTTGACTTGCGCCCCCCTTACCGGTAGGCCCACTGATGGTTTACCTGCAATAATGCCTGTTGTCCTTCGGCTGCCGGAACGCACCTGTGTTTGACTACAACGAGCTGTACTTCTTCGCCCAAGTGGTCGAGCACAAAGGTTTTGCCGCGGCCGCTAGGAAAATTGGCATTCCGAAATCCAAGCTGAGCCGTCGGGTTTTTGCCCTTGAAGAGCGGCTGGGAGTGCGTCTCATCCAGCGCTCAACACGGAAATTCACCGTCACCGAAATTGGCCAAGACTACTATCGCCACTGTGTGGCCATGCTGGTTGAGGCCGATGCTGCGGAGAAGGTGATCGAGGAGTCTAGATCCGAACCCCACGGGCTGATACGAGTTAGCTGCCCGCCGGCGTTGGGTGCGATGGGCGTGAGCGATGCTATGGCGAAATTCATGGTTGCTCACCCTAAGGTGCAAATCCAAGTAGAGAGCACCAATCGAAGAGTCGATGTGGTCGGGGAGGGCTTCGACATCGCCCTACGCGTTCGCTTCCCGCCGCTCCAGGACGAGAACCTCTTCCTCAAAGTCTTTGGAGAGAGCTACCAAAAGCTTGTGGCGAAACCGTCCCTGGTCGAAGGCATTGATTTGGAAGCCCCGGGTGATCTAATCGGATTGCCTAGCATGGACCTAGCCCCAGCCAACCGCGACCACCGCTGGGCTTTTATCGATCCCTCAGGGGATCGAGTAGAAGTTCCTCACTCTCCACGCTTTGTCACTGCTGACCTAGACGCCCTACACCGCGCCGCAGTCCAGGGCGTCGGTATTGTACAGATGCCTGAGGTTATGGTGAGGCACGATCTGGTGGCCGGATTACTCGTGGAGGTGCTCCCGGCATACCGACCTCCTAGCGGGCTCATCCATGCTGTCTATCCATCTAAAAGGGGATTGCTTCCATCAGTGCGCGGGCTCATTGATCTTCTTGCTGAAGAGCTTGGGGCTAATGCTGAAGCTGATCGGAAGGCCTGTGAAGCAGCTGGCAAGATATCCAAACCGTAGTGATCGGAAAGCATTCAGACATGTCAGATGACGAGGCCTAGGCTCTGTACGAAATCCCGAGAAACCCAATCGGCATCCCTCGGAAGCTGATTTTTTGTAAGGTTTCCAACCATCTACGGAAAGGAATCCTGTGATGGCAAAGCGTTACGAACTCTCGGATGAGGCTTGGGCTGTGGTTGCTGATCTCTTCACCGAAACCCATGGCCGGGGGCGGCCCCGCCGGAGCGACCGCCTGATGCTCGATGGCGTGCTCTGGGTGCTCTGCTCAGGTGCTGCGTGGCGAGATATGCCGGAGCGCTTTGGCCCGTGGTCAACGGTGTATCAACGGTTTCGGGTTTGGCGAAACCAAGGCACGTTTGATCAGATGCTCATAGGCTTGCACCTGAGGTTGAATGAGCAAGGTTTGATTGATCTACAGACCTGGATGATCGACTCAACTGCTGTACGCGCAACCCGAGCCTCATCAGGCGCCGGGAAAAAGGGAGCCTGAGCAGCCTGCCGATCACGCTCTAGGCCGCAGTCGCGGCGGCCTGACCACCAAAATCCACATGCTCTGCGACGCCAACGGGACACCGTTGCGCTTCCTACTCTCTGGCGGTCAAGCCAGTGACATTAGTTACGCCCAGCCACTGCTGGACGAAGTCAGCATTCCATCGAGCCAACGTGGCCGCCCGCGTAAACGCTGCAAATGGCTGCTTGCTGATAAAGGCTACGACGCCGACGCGCTACGCCGCTACTGCGATCAATATCGGATGCAGCCCGTCATCCCGCTGCGCTCGATGAAGCGCAAACCTAAGCCTGGCTTACCCAGGCTGTTTGACCGGCCCAAGTACCGACAGCGCAACATCATCGAGCGCATGTTTGGCTGGCTGAAAGCGAACCGCCGGATCGTGACGCGTTTCGACAAGCTCGCGAAAAGCTACGCCGCCATGGTCTCCCTAGCTTGTTCCATGCGGTGTTTGCGACATCTCTTTTCGTACAGAGCCTAGGATCAGATCTGCCCATCGAGCATTTCGCCCTATAGGCCGACCAAGCCGCAAATGTGTCAGATATCCCCAGCGTGATAATCGCAATGCGCCTCTAGATGATCGAAAACAGGGCAACCGTTCGTCGGGTTTGCTAGATGAGAAACTTTACAAAAATGTTTGGTTGTTCACGGGCTACATGATTTTTCGAGGTCATGTAAATCACTTTGACATAGTAACAATACCTCTAATTTCAGTTTTCTCAACGTGTTAAGTTTTTATCTCTAAGCAAACAGGCCGGGGGCGATACTAAATGCCTTATTATTGGCCTGTCAATATGTTTGACAAACAGATGGATCGGTTGAGCTAGAGTTTTACACGCCAAAAAAAATAGTTGCAGCGGAGGTTGATGTGGGCTAATTATTTCTACGCCACAACATGAAAACGACGGCGTTGAAACTCATGCTAAATACTTCAGTTCTATCGCTGCTTTGCCAAAGAGAGATGCCAGCTGATCTTCAGTGCATTATTAATGGAGAACGTTTAGTACGATCGGAATACGGCCAGAAAATTGACAGGCGATTATCCGTGACATATCCAGTGTTTCTGGATGTCTATGGCCTGCCATCCGGTGTTCGTGGCGATGAACATGAAATGTATGAATTCTTCATGCTTCACTATACAGACGATAGTGTCGACGTGGTCAGGTCGCAATGCATACGACTTAGTGAGATTAAGGGTTTAGCAGGCCATAAAGTCGAACATGTAAACGCATTAGGTTTCGATGAATGGCGAAATATACAGCCTTCAACTGAGCGCCTGAATTTTTATAATGGCTGGTTCTTGCCCACACTAGGGCAGGCAGGCCAGCACATTAACTTGCTCGACATTTACCAGAAGTATGGTTCGGATTTTTGTGCCAAGGTCCACCGCGACCTAAGCATCTATATCCTTAAGATCAATCCAAAAACCGCGAAAATGAAATTAAATGCAATGCTCGTGGTTAACGGTGTTCTTGTTGAAATATTTGAAAGCAAAGAGCAGCTTAAGTATGCGTTCGGCGATCGTTTGCTTGAAGTGCTGGAGAGAATCTGGACTCACTTCATGCGCAGAAATTTCAATAGGCTGAGTGAGAATCAGTTCTTTGAAGCAGTAAGATGCATAAATGATTTTTATATGGAGTATGGATTTATAGAGGGTTTAGGTTATCCATTGCACGGACGACTAGCTAAGTTGCTATTAGGTGACGTTATTAGAGGGAAAAGATTCTACTAGAAGTCACGACCTTTCGAGCCCCTGAGTTACTGCACTAGGACCATCGATATCAATCAACTCTTTAAAGCCAGGGTGGATTATGAGACACCGAATTTCCAGTGGCCAGATATCTAAATACCCTCTCACTGAGCAGGGGCGCTTGCTTGAGCATCGCATGCTGAATGCAATGCTTTTTCAGACTCAGACACTCGAATCCGGTTGTAGGGTTGCTTGGGCTCTATTTTGTGCTTTTCTAAACGTCGTGGGGGTAAAGGATCTTCCAGTATTCCTCTATAGCGTGGCAATCGAGTTCAGAGGCTTTTTGCTAATTGAAGTGGATGGACCGCTTCACCATTTAAATAGAATATTTAAGTTCGCATGCAAAATAATGGCAACAATTTGCCCGGGATGTGATTACCAGAAGCTAATCAAGCTGTTATCCAATGATGATGGTGCTCGGCAGGCTTATCTTAGTCTTAACCGTAACGAAACGCTTCTTGAGTACTACCGGGGTTGGCCAATTAAAACCCTTGATGATGAAGTGGTCTGGGCGGACCTAAGAGAGCTTCATCGGATTCATGGTTTGGCGGTGGCTCGGCTCTATCATAAAGCTCTCAAGAATTACGGAAGAACTCAGGATGCTCAGACCTTAAAGCGTAAGCGTACATTGATCATTGATACATTGAATGCAATGCTGCGGCTATTGGTGAAAGGCGAGGATTTACAGCACCTACAGACACCATTGGGCGTAAATCAAGTTTTTGAGCGCGTTAAAGTAATTATGCTCGTTCAATACCAGGCGGAGCACCCGGGGGAAAACATTGATATATCATTTGAGACCAAGTGGAGGAGGGTATGGGTTGAAATCTACGCTTTCTTCATCGGAGAAAAGCTAGTCTCTGAGCCATTGTACCCTATTCCAAAGGGGAAAATACGTGGTCCTGTATCAAGGTCGGCAGTCCCGAAGGATGAGCTTGATGCGATTGGAACTTTCGGCGTGCTTACACCCATTCCACTTTCAATACAGGACGAAGCAGCAGCGAGCCGGATCTATGAACAAATATGTACTGACCTTGATTTGGTAAAGGAGGCCTGTGAAGAAGCCAGGGAAAATATTTTAGAAGCGCACTGGAACAGGATTCACCTTGCGGAGAAGGGAAAGGTTTGCTCTCCGAATGATAGCACTGAGACACGCGAGAAACTGGAAAATCGGTGTCGGACCTGGCAAGAATATAATTACCATGTCGCGGATCAAAAAAATAAATCAACACTTTATTCCTTGCGCTCGGCGATGGATCCTGAGCTAGCGCTGCTATCAAACTCTACTTTATTGCCGTTCTTCTATCTATTGGTTGCTGAGCACCCAGCCATTACGGCGTCGTGGTTAATAAATTATGAGCTTTACGATAAGCACGGAAACCTGAAAGGTCTTCAATCAGACGGTACAATTGCAGTGAGCATTAAACCTAGGAGAGGGTCAAAATCCGCACAGCAACCAATCTATCTCAGTGAAAAAGGAAGACTTCTTCTTAATGACGTGTTGATGTTGACCCAGCAGGCGCGAGACTACCTGCTTAGCACGGGTAATGATGACTATCGATATCTATTTTTGACAGCTAATGGGTTCGGTGAGCCAAGACGCAAAAAGCAGAGCGTTCCGCCCTTGAATGATTTGACTTACGCGCAATCGATCCTGAGGGCTGTACTGCTAAATAAGCTTACGCACAGATCAGATGGAAAAGAATTTTTTGACAGGGTGACCCTCAAAACCATGAGGACCACCGCAGCTTTGAAAGTTTACTTCGAAACTGGACGTCTAAGGGCTATGGCCGATGCATTAGGTCATAAAACACTGAACAGAAAACTCCTAGAAGAATACTTGCCAGCACAGTTGCTTCGATTTTTCCTTAATAGATGGATCCGAATTTTTCAGACGGCGATCACCTACAAGGCAGTCGTTGGTCGACCTTGTCTTCATGAAGCGATGGGGCTGAGCAATGAACAGGACCTTCAAGACTTTCTGCTGCATCATGACCTCAAACCGCTGCCAAACTATTTAATGGTGGGTACGTACGGGCTGCCTGAAATTAATGTTACTAAGAAACGGGACAACAGCCAAGTCGTATTTCCGATTACGCCAGAGCGTTGCACTTTCCTACTGTCTTGTGTAGCTGCTGTTGAGCGACTCCAAGCTAGCGGGCATGAGGTCTCAGAGGTAGGCAAGCATTGGTGGAGAACTGGAAAGTTCTTACAGATGTCTTCGGGACTTCATGAGTCTGGCCAGATACGCGTTTACTCTAACGAGGTGCTGTCAATATTTAAAACAGCAAGCCACTCAGAAGCACTCGTAAAAGTACTTGCTCCGATCATGACTCAACCAGCGAATAGGTAGTCGAGCTTTTATATGAAGAACTCTGATTATTCAAACTGGGATCCACAGTCCCAGGATACTAAGTCCTTAGCAGAACGGCTCGATGAGGTTCTAAAACTACCATTCTCTGACAGTCTCTCGGCATTAAATGCCTTGGTGCAACAAGGTGTATCAGGCGATTATAATATAGATGCACCAGATTGGCTGGTTGATGGTACAAACTTTTACTCGCCTATTTGGTCGTGCTATTTCGGTGAGGCTGATGAATATTCGGTTAAAAGACTAGTAAACTTTGATGTGCGATTGGCAAACGGAAGCTCCTTGAAAGATCCTGAAAACATTGAGACGCTCACATGGATTAGGTATTTTCTAGCTGTTCAAATCCATCCTCGGTTCAATGGTGGGGCACGTAAGGCTCCAAATTTTGAATTGTTGAAATTCAATAGGGGGCTGCACGTCGCTGATTACATTCTAATGAATGATGCTGCGGATTTTGATATCGGCCAAAATGGATTAGGAATGGTTTCAGTAACCTCTTTGAAGAATTTCCTCATTAAAAATACGGCGACTCCTATTGCCGATTATCTTTATGAATACCCTGTCAGATTAGCGAACTGGTTTCGATCGAAGCTAAATGAGGTTTCAGAGGCGGAGGTGGACGAAGCCTGTCAAAAATTCCCATTGATAAAAAATATTCCTTCACCAGAGGACAGGATCCTTGGCTTCACCGACGCCGAGCTTATAAAGGTTCGCACGGTTATTGCTCTGAATGGTTGGTACGACTTGTACCCTGGAGGAAAGAGATTCAATCCTCGAACTTTCATTAATGCTGAATACAAAAACACTCTTTATGGTGTCTCGTTGATGCCGCGTGTTATTCCGGAACTGAACCTTGATGACTCCATCGCTAGAGAGTATCCGGGCGTGCCAGTCACAAGCGTTCCAAAACCTGGTGTCACTCTCGAACAACTGCGTAACTACGTTTCGGTTGTAAAAAAAATTCCAGTTATTGAAGCTTGCTATGGAATCAGAGGTGTGTCGATTCAAGGCTTCGAGACCATTAACGCTGCAAATCTGCTGGAGCTGGTGGATCAAAAAAATCGAGGTCGCTTCGCCACCATTCCCTATGCAGTGCTGCTCCACGCTCTTGGAAATAGTTTTCAGTTCTTTATTGATTACCGTCATGCGATTCTCGAAACGACGCTGGCTGTGTTGATTGCGGTTAAGCATCATCATTTTGATTCGAGTCCTAGGATGAGGCAAGTCGAAGAGGTTTTTTCCAGTGTATCGATCCCTGAGCCGCTTCATGCGCTCGGGGTCAGTGAGTGGTGCATAGAGCGCCGAAGCGTGTATGTTAGTGATTTTTATGGAGAGGTACGTAGTAACCGATATTTCTTATATCTGTATCAGGTTATGATGGGCTCGTTTCTTATTATAATCGGTAGTTTAGGGCTGCGGAGGCAGTCAGAAATCCTGGATTTAGATCCGTTGTACTGCCTGGATCCTCCCATCGATCCGTACCTGCCTAACAATGCATCTATCAATTACTGCTTGAGCTATTCCGCAAGGAAAACTGGAACTAGGAACCAGCATCAAGTCCTAAGTGTAGGTATCACCCAGCCGCTTGCCAAGTTTATTTGGGATCTGATGGAGTTTAGGCGCAAGTGCAATCTGGCAGGTGTCCTTTCAGATAGGGCGAGATTGTTGTTATGGGTGGATCAACGTAAGGTAACGGCAGGCTCTATTAAAATTTTTTCATTCAATCAGGCCTTGGATATGGCTTGCGATTTTTTCGAAATGCAGACTGTGGAGATTGATGGTGTTGAAAGGCGTTATTATTTGCGCCAACACCAATTACGTAGATTTATTGCCTTGGCTTTCTATCACTCATCAAAAGGAAACATTGAGGCGCTTCGTCATTGGCTTGGCCACTCAGACGTTGAGCATGTGTATACGTACATTTCTGAAACTACACCTGGACTGGTTCTTGATTCTGTAAAGGCTGAAGTAATTGTGGATTTTATGTTTAACGGAGAGGATAGCATCGAAGGGCTGGACTTCCTTAAGCAGAAAATCATGGAGAAATACTCTGCTGAAGATTTCGTAGTGCGATCACTAAATGAAATTGATAGGTCTTACGAGCCGTTAGTCAAAAGGGGCTTGAAGAATTCTAGTGTTTCTTTGGCAGATCTGATCGATCAGCAGATAGGTTACGATAAAGTGATGAAGATGCTGAACGATCACGCAATTGATCTCACTCCAGAGTTTTTTACCGTCACCATGGAGGATGGTAGTCAAGAAAATCGGTTTAATCTTGTTTTGAAAATTTCGGAGGTACAAGATGCACGGTGATCGCTCTAGGAAATCGATGCTGAAATTGCATGAGCTATTACGAAGCATCAATGACTCTCCACAGTCGTATATGCATGACAGAGAGTGGTTGTCGATATTAGTTACTCAACACAGCTTGGCAGAATACAGCAATGTGGAGCTGGGTATTCGTGGGTGCGCGATGGGTACATTCAGAAGTGCGGCGTCGCATCTAGCAATAGGCTTTGATGGTATAAACAAGTTGAGGATAAGTGCTCGCGCTCGGATTTTAGAGCTAACAACCCAAAAAACGGTAAAAGCCTCAAAAAGTCGACGAGATTACGTTTCCGAGATAGCGCATCTTCAGGAGCGATTGAAAATCATGTCGCGGGACTTCTGTCAGATGCAGATCGTTGTTTATAAATTGCGGTTGATGTCGCAGCAACTTGCGACTGATGATGGTATTAGAGATCGGAAAAAATGGTGGATTCGCGAGATGAGACAGGTCGAGATAATTTATGAAGGTGGGTTGAGTAAATCATGGGCAGAGCAAAGCAATGTTACATAAAACTTGGTATAGGGTCAAAGCTCGCAACTCATGCCCCATCGCCAAATGAGCCTCCGCTATTCAACAACGCCACTGGCTTCCCGGTACTATACTTTCCTGATGGGGGTTACTGCTTTGAGTTCAACGCTTATTTGGCCTCGCTTCTCCTTGATCGTAATTATTCCTTAGTCGGCGACAGGGGTGGTACCTATGCGCAAATAGCTGCGGACCTGACACCTCTCATGAGATACATGCATAGAAATCGTATTTGCGCTATGCAAATGAGTGATTCGCGTTTTATGAATTTTATTGATGGACTCAATGTTGGCAGAAATCCAGATGGAAGCCCGCTTCGTGACCCTAATAGAATCCGGGCGATCGGATCTACTTGTCTTGATTTTCTTAATTACATGGGGGTATTTCATCACAGGCCAGACTTCGTCTCTCCCGAAGGTGCAATCAGAGGTTACCAGAAGCATCAAGTTCCAGCATTCAAGAAAAAGGGAGCGGGTCGTCTTCGTTGGTATCATTTTCATCTTCCAAATCCTAGGCCAGATAATCACCGGCACCCCGTTGGAGATATATCGCTGAAGAAGATGTACAGTGCTGCCGACTCGGTTGGGTCTTATGAGCTTCAGCAAAGGAATAACATCCTTCTTTCTGTGTTTGAGCATACGGGAGGGCGTAGAGAGGAATGTAATAGTCTTCTAGTTGCGGATCTGATCACAGCACTGGAGAAGGGGGAACCGTCGCCTAAAGTCAGACTCCCCACCCTCAAGCGGGGAAGAGTACATTTTCGCTACATCCCGGTGCCAAGAGTCTATATTCAACAATGGATGGACTATGTTAACTCGACTCGTCTTGTATGTATTCTTGAGAAGGGTGTTATAGATGATGGCTATCTTTTCATTAATATCAAAACTGGTAGGCGGCTGAGTAGTACGACTATCACTAAGGTTTTTCAAGAGCTGCGTGCCTCAGCGGGGATTCCAGAAAGAACGCATCCTCACATGTTTCGGCATAGGTTTATTACAAATAAACTGAAATCGATCATGCTTGAGTTTGATTTTGAGAATCAAGACAATTTTAAGAGGGCATTAGCAGATTTCAGTGGGTTTTACGAGAAACTTAAGCAGTGGACCGGTCATGCCAGAATAGACTCATTAGAGAGGTACATCCATCTCGCTTGTAATGAGCTTTCTGACTTAGGCCCAATAGTGGAGCACGCTCAGCAGGCCGAAGCCTTTCGCGCAGTAAGCCGTGTTCTCAATGGCGTAAAAGAAAAACTGGATAAGGGGGAACTCACAGAAACGGAATACAAGAAAGAATTTCGGCGAACCATTGAGACTGGATTAGGCAGCCTGTTCAGTGAGGCTTGGAAGTCGGCGATTTACACGTCTAACGTGGACGCACCTTCTAATCCGTAATTATTGCCTTTAACCGACCAGGAGGCTAAGTGTATCTCTGATGCTCGCGTGGTTGTGACCTATTAATAGCGATTCTTGAGGATCTAATATGGAAATCAATACGATTGACGACGTCACGCTTGGTAAGCTCTACGAGGCAGCAGCGTCATTTGGCACTAAGGAGATGCAGGACCGAAACAAAATTTTGCTTGGGGTATTCGAGCATACCGGCGCCCGGTTGGATGAGGCCCGCAATTTAACTACAGCGTGTGTCTTGATTGCATTTCACGTTGCTGGTGAGGGGGATATGGTTATGCTCCCATTGCGCTGCTCAAAAATATCGAAGGGGAGTCTGGAGGGTGATAATGGAGATGTAGCCGCCTCTTATAAAAAGGTTGTGCCTGTGCCTAAAAATATTGTCGCCCCATGGGTAGACTATATTCATACGAGTCGTGCTGCCTGCATCAAAAATTTCGAAGTTGACGATTGTGGGTATCTCTTTATCAACACTACGACAGGTGAGAATCTTACTAAAGGATCACTTCGTGGGATCATGCAACATCTCAGTGAGGCGGCGGGCTTAGCGGTGCCTGTGACGACTCGGATGATTCGTAATAGGCTCCTTCTTAAAATCTGTAAAGCCAAGTCCAAAGCATTCATAGTCTACTTTCAGTCGATGTTAGGACACACCAGAGACGATTTCTTGAAGTGTTACTTGAAATTGGATGAAGTAAGCTCTCGACGACCTAAAGATTGAGCATCTTACTCATTGCTCAAAGCGGGAGCGCCACGGGCCAACCCACGGCCCGCCGGCGCCTTTTGCTCTTGGAACGGTGGACTCTGTCCTCCCCTGGATCCCAGGTTTTGCGAAGACCTCGGTTTGGTACTGGCGGCAGTCAGGGACATTGCGCTAGACACATCTGTCTTCCCTGCGGCCTATTGAGAGGTTAGGGGAGTAAGCCGACGTTAATCCGGCGGTGGTAAATTGACTCTGCGTGTGCGATAGGGTGTTGACCTGTCAAAAAAACGTAGCGTATTCTCTATATGGTGTGTCTTTCTCATATTAGGCACTAGATGTAGTGCTTATCGGGTTTGGCTACTATTATGCCGCTAGGGACGGGAGGTTGATGCATGTCAGATGGGACTGGACCGCGTACGTATCACGTATTGGCATTGTCTGGGGGAGGTTATCGGGGTCTATACACGGCCACCATCCTTGCAGAGGTGGAGCAGGCCCTGGGTCGACCGATCGCCTCGCACTTCGATTTGATCTGCGGTACGTCGGCAGGCGGCCTGCTCGCGCTAGGCTTAGCTAGCGAGATCCCTGCCCCCGAGCTGAAGTCGTTATTCGAAGATCAGGGGAAGCAGATTTTCGGCGCCCGCAGTTGGTGGCGTCGACGGGTGGGGATGTACTTCAAGGCCAAGCATTCCAATGACGGTCTTAGGTCGGTCCTGGAGCAGCGATTTGGTGCAGCTACCATTGGTGATTTGAGACATCGCGTGCTCATCCCATCCGTTAATTTCACCACCGGGCGGGGCCAGTTCTTCAAGACCCCCCATCACCCAACCTTCGAGCTTGATCACCGTCTCAGCATCGTCGACGTAGCTCTGGCAACTTCGGCCGCGCCGGTCTATTTCCCATCTGTTCGCAACCCCCGAGGTGTCTTTGTAGATGGCGGTCTGGTGGGCAACGCGCCCGGCTTGTTTGGGCTGCACGAGATACGCACCTTCCTAGACAAAGACCCACAGGCCATTGTGCGAGTTTTGGCTATCGGAACCATGACCATCGGGGCAACGATTAGCGGTAAAACCAGCCTAGATCGAGGCATTCTTGGTTGGGGTGGGAGTCTTTTCGATCTGGTGATCTCGGCTCAGGAATCGTCTGTCGACTATATGCTCACGCAGTCGATAGGAGAGCGGTACTTCAAAATTGACGACCAGGTCACTCCCCAGCAAAGCCTTGATGTGAAGTCACTTGATGAAGTGACCGCAGCCTCTACCCATACGCTTAGTGATCGTGGTGCCAGTGCCGCGCAGCGCGCACTTGGAGATCCGCGCTTCGCACCCTTCCGTACTCACGTCCCAGCACGTCCCATTTTCTTCCATGGCCCCAACAAAAACTCGGAGGGGGTGTAAATGCTCGACCTTTCTAAGCTGTTCTACACCGAAACGACAGACGACTGCCTGTTGAACGCATTGGAGCTTACCGACGTCGAGCGAGCTTACATCACCGCATCCAAGGAGGACGTGCGCAACTGCCTGCGCACAGGTGTTCCCCGGGTCCTAAAGACAATGGGGTACGAGGGGGAAGTTCCAAAACCACGCTTCTTCACGCAGGGTTCTTGGGCCTACAAGACGCTGAACTCGCCAGCACATATCCCCCCGCAACAAAGTGATTGCGATGACGGCGCTTACTTGCCAATCAGCTTTTTGAAGGGTACCAGGAGACCAAGCGTTGCAAGTGCAATCTTTTTCACAGCTGCGGAAACTGCGCTTGGGGATCTGGTGCGGGAAAACCAGGCACTGGGCTGGAAGCTGATTCGGGACAAGGACACCTGCATCCGAATCCAGATTTCAAACACTGCGCACATCGATATTCCGCTCTACTCAATTCCGGACGAGGAATTCGTCACCTTGGCCAAGGCTGCAACACGCAGTGGGTATGTCAGTTTCGATGAAGCATTCAACGCGCGAGGGGCAGCGTCTTGGGCTGATCTTCCTACCGACCAGGTGATGCTCGCTCACAGGAGGGATGACTGGGTTAGCTCAGACCCGCGGCCGGTGAAGAACTGGTTCGTAGACCAGGTACAAGACAGGGGTGAGCAACTCCGGAGGATTGTGCGATACCTCAAAGCCTACCGTGATTGGCAGTGGGAGGCGGGCGGGCCATCCTCAATCTTGTTAATGGCTGCTGCAACGCCGCTGTTCACGAAAGTGAAGGGTAGGGACGATTTGGCGCTTCTGGAGGTGCTCAAAGGGCTTCCTGATGCATTGCGTAAAGGTGTCAGTAATCCAGTCGATGAGTCTGAAAGCCTAACTCAGCGACTCAGCGCTGAAGAACTGGAGGAAGCCGCAGAACAATTTGAGAAGCTTGAGATGAATCTGAACGGAGCAGTGAATGCATCTGACCCAGCATCCGCGTGCGTGTGGCTTCGCAAGATGTTCGGCCCTCGATTCCCTCAGCGCACCGACCTTGTAAGGGTTGTTACAGTCGCGTCGACAATCGCTGCTATTCCAGCCGAAGCAGCACCCAGCGAACTCGTCGGTACTTCCAAGGCAGGTTAGGTCGATGGGCTCGCAAAACGAGGCAGTCATTGAAGCGCTTGAAACGCGAGGTTTTCGTTACGTCGGGCGTGACGCGCAAAGGTGGCTGTCCTTTCTGGGGTATCTGAACACCAGTGAAGGTGAGCACGACTGTGAGCTGGTCGTTGATCCAGAATTTTATGAACTGCCACGCGTTCGCCTGCTTAGCGTTCCTGATGCGTTACTCCCCATCGCACCTCATATCGGAGGAAATGGAAGCATCTGCTACCTGACAAAAAATACAGTCGTTCTGGATTTTTTTGACCCCGTTGGCCAAACCCTGCGGTGTGTTGACGAGGCGCAGAGTGTGTTGGGCAAGGTTCTCCGGAAGGAGATGGTAGAAGATTTAACGGAAGAATTTTTTGTCCACTGGTACGCGGGCCAGTGCATTTTCGATGTTCAGAAGCCCATCCTCGGTGAGGTGCCAGGCTTTTGCCTGCTCGGACGCACCGGGGAACGGTTTCCCGTCATATCTGATGACCTTAGGGCCACTTCTCTGAAGCTGGATGTAATGGGCTTCGAAGCGAAACGTGAGCGAATTCCAGCGTACATCGTGAAAACCCAAGTCGAGCCAAGGCCGAGTCAGAAAGACTGGCCACCCAAAACGGTGGCAGATTTTTTGGAGTGGCAACGGCAGCTGGACGGACGCTGTGCAAAGAAGGTAGAACAGCGGCTTGGCGAAGCCTCCCGCCTGACGAAGCGGGATGCTCTGATCATCATCAAATCGCCGAATATGCGGTACGGCATCCATGTACATTTTGATCAATCAGTACTTCCTGACGAAAAGTTAGCACTCGCTCGCGGAACCCAGCGCCTCTACAGCTACAAAATCTCTCGACTACATGTCTTGCGCCTGGATAGCGAATACATCGCTCAGCGCAACATTCCGGCTCTGCAAACACTGGCTGGCAAGAGCATTGCTGTCGTAGGTTGTGGAACGATCGGTGGTTACCTGATCGATGCTTTGGCCAAAGCAGGGGCGGGCACTGGTGGTGGGGAACTGACTATCGTTGACAACGAAGTACTTGGGCCTCAGAACCTCGGCCGACACCGCCTTGGAATGGGGCACCTATTTTTGAACAAAGCATTCGGGATGCGATTAACGCTTCAGTTCGATAATCCGTCAGTGGCAGTTCGTGCCCTGGATGTGGACGCCCGGCGTGCTCATCTCGGGGCAGTTGATTTGTTGATTGATGCCACAGGTGATGAGTCGCTCGGGCATTGGTTGGCGGCACGCTACGCCAATCAGGTACCTATGCTTTCGATATGGATCGAAGGCCCTGGCGTGGCTGTCCGGGGCTTGATGAAGCAGCCAGGGCCAAGTGGTTGTTACCGATGCCTGTGCAATCACCAGAGAGCAGGAGGTTTGCCTACGGTGAAGGGCCTAATGCCGGCATTGCGGGCAGGGCACGGGTGCGAAGGCTTGTATGTACCGTTCCCTGCAACGGTGTCTCTCCAGGCCGCGGCACTCGGTGCTGAGATGGCTCTGGCGTGGGTTAATAAAAGAGAAAGTCCCTCGTTGCGGACCAAAATTACAGATTCAGGGTATGAGCTAGATACCCCTGACTGCGACGTTTTGAAAGCAGAGAGGTGCCCGGCTTGCTGCAAATGACAGATTGGTCCGCCCACGAAGGCCGCTGTTTGATCCACCTTTTGCCTGACGTAATGACGCTGGTTCACGAGTATGTGCAGAGGAATGCCTCGGATCCTGAAAGCGGCGGCATCCTTCTCGGAACTGTGCATGGACCGCATACTCAGGTTGTCCATGCGACCCCACCGTTTCCTACAGACAGAAGGACCCGGTACAGCTTTGATCGAGGCTCGGAAGGGCATACGGAGGTAGCGGACCAGCTTTGGCGAGAGAGCAGCGGGATCATTCGCTACATCGGTGAGTGGCACACGCACCCAGAGGACTATCCATCACCGTCCGGCATTGATTTAAGAGAGTGGAAGATCTCGGCAGCGAAGCGCACGGATGGTCGACCGGTGATTGGGTTGATCGTGGGCCGGAAGGGGATCTATATCCAAAGCACCGCTGCTACAGGAAAAGCCCTCGTTTACCAAGCACTGCCGGGAAATTACCCTGCACTTGGCCAATGATTTTCATCGATGCTGAGCACCATTGGCATTCGGTCTGACCAGTCACTTGCAGGCGATCTGAACAATCGAAAGGATGGCCAAGAAGCGTAGGCAGTCATCCACGACCGGCAGCTTACGGTCCCTACTCTCATGGCTACCTAGGATTTAGTCTGGATAATACTTGGTCAGCCTAGCGTCCGAAACTGTGCGATCCCATCGCTCAACGAATAGCAGAAACTTATCGTGATTGTCGATGTATGTCTCGCACCAAGCACCAATCCCGACCGCAACCTGGTTGTAGAGCGTAATGAGGTTGAAATAGTGCGTGGTATCGTAGGGGTTGCCTCTATCAGCAGGGGTATCCCCTATTGAAATTGATATACGTCTTACAGCTTTCTTCTGAACCTGGGTTGAATGTAGATTAGACATGTGAAGTAGCCCGTTCCGTAGCTCCCATAGCTCCTCGGCAGTGACTCCAACTGGCTCTAGGTCAACATAGGTATCCAACCATCTACAAAATACCGGTCTTTTTCCTTTTCCCCTGCCGTCATCCCCGAACTCAACGTAGGCCAAGCTGTCTATGCATGAAAGAAAGAGCTTGGTCGCAGAGGTATAGTGCCGATTATTAAAAAGTAGCTTGTAGGCCTTCAGGTAGTCGTCGTTCACTAGCTCTGCAAAATCGAAAGTGCCCGTTTTGCTGTACTCCACAAGCCAATCGTCCATCTCCCCAATTCCACCTAGACGCTCGTTAACATCCGCCATGTCTGTAGGCTTAAACGACGTCCGATAGTTAATTGCAGGAACTCCATTCGCGATAATAGTCACAATCGCGAGAGGATCATCGGCCTCATGTTCTTTGAAGAGATAATAAAATAAGGTAAGAGTCTTCCCTATTCGAGCCAGGGCATTATATGAATCACGCGTCATGCCAAGAGGGGCTCGGGTGAGCTTCGCGCTTTTATAATCTCGCTCGGCAGCTTCTAGGAGGAAAGCTTCTTTTTCCTCCTCAGTACCTTCTATCTCATAGCAGATGTGTCCAAGCCAGAGAGCGCGGTCATGCTCGTCAATGAAATAGTAGAGGTTGTAAACCGTTTCGAGCATGGACACAGCATCCTTTCTGCGTGGTAGGTGAGATGTGAGTGAATGATCTATCGCTGCAAGCTACACCAGTCAAGCTTTCTTTAGCCAGCCCGCGGCTTCTTACCGCGATGCATCTGACGCTTGTGGTCCTCCCGCTCACGCTTTCAGCTGTCATGCGCCTTAACGTCCGAGCTTATGGTTGAGGTGATGGAAGGCTTTCGAGAACGTCTCACCATGCTGAGGTAAGAGCCTCGGAACGTGCTTGGACGTCTACTGCCTTTGAGGTCTCTAGGGAAGAGAAGGGCAGAGCATTTTGACCTTTTCCACCCCCTAAACTGGTATTCCCCACAAAACGTTGAGGTCTTGCATGGGCATGTCTCACTGTTCCATCTGTGGGACAAACTAACGCATTTTTGCTGACTTATCAGCTATTGATCACTTCGATAGGATTCTCCCCATCGTGATCGCCCACAGATGCGGTCTTCACTCACAGGAGAGTCCCATGAAACTGTTGCACATCGATTCGAGCATCCTGGGCGACAATTCCGCCTCGCGTCAGCTGAGCCGCGAAGTGGTCGAAGCCTGGAAGGCTGCAGACCCAAGCGTTGAGGTGGTTTACCGCGACCTGGCTGCCGATGCCATTGCCCACTTCTCCGCCGCCACCCTGGTCGCTGCAGGCACCCCTGAAGACGTACGCGACGCAGCCCAGGCTTTCGAAGCCAAGCTGAGCGCCGAGACGCTCGAAGAGTTTCTGGCTGCCGATGCCGTGGTGATTGGCGCGCCAATGTACAACTTCACCGTGCCGACCCAGCTAAAAGCCTGGATTGACCGTGTGGCCGTCGCCGGCAAGACCTTCAGCTACACCGAAGCCGGCCCGCAAGGCCTGTGCGGCAACAAGAAAGTGGTGCTGGTATCCACCGCGGGTGGCCTGCACGCTGGCCAGCCGACTGGCGCCGGGCATGAAGAATTCCTGAAAGTGTTCCTGGGCTTCATTGGTATTACCGACCTGGAAATCGTCCGGGCCCACGGCCTGGCCTATGGCCCGGAGCAGCGCAGCCAGGCGATCGATGCTGCACAGGCGCAGATTGCCAACGAGCTGTTTGCGGCTGCCTGATCAAGGGAGCGGTTGGTTGCAAGCGTGGCCCTGTCGAGGGACAAGGCCACTCCAACCCGTAGAAGCGTTCAGGCTACCGGAATAAGCGGATCAGCGGCTGCCAAGGCTGCTGCACGGTCAGCCGCTGGCGGATAAATCCACACTGAATTGATCTGGCGCTTCAGCGCCTTGGCTTCGGCCTTGTCCTCCGGTGGCGAAACCTCACGGTCCCATCCTTCGGTGTACACCGCGCCCCAGGCCCCCAGGTCCAGGCACGTCACGTACTTGGGCTGGCTGTAAGCCATTGGTGCTACGCCAAGCAACTCGGCAGCGGCATTGTTGCCCGCATGGCGCCCCAGCGGAATCGCATGTTGGCACGACATCACGGCATGATTGCCAAGCTCGTCACAGGTGGCGTAAGCTACGTCTCCAGCTGCATACACGGCATCATTGCCCTTGACCTTCAGGTTGCCATCGACATGCAAGCGGCCGCGGTTGTCGCGCTCGCCGCTGATCTGTTCGGTGAGCGGGTTGGCCTTGAAGCCAACCGTCCAGACCACCGTGCTGGCGTCGATACGCTGGCCGTTGTCCAGCTGCACACCGGCAGGGTCTACCGAAACTACTGTGGCACCGCAAACCCACTCCACGCCCAGGGCCTCGCATGCCTGCTCGATGGCTGGGCGAATGCCGTCACCCAGGGCTGCGCCAATCCTGGCGCCGCGGTCGATTACCACGACGCGCAACGCGGCGTCTTCACCCAGTATCGCGCGCAAGCGGGCCGGCAGTTCGGTGGCCGTCTCGATGCCGGTAAAACCGCCCCCGGCTACCACCACGGTATTGCGTGCCGGCGTGTTCGGCAGGCTGGCCAGTGACTTCAGGTGGGTTTCCAGGCGTGCGGCGCTGTCGAGCTTGTCGACGTCGAAGGCATGCTCGATGCCGTCCATGTCAGGGCGCTCAAGCTCACTGCCGCAGGCCATGATCAGACGGTCATAGGGCAGGGTGCAGCGAGTGCCGCTGCGGGTGCGATAGCCCACGCGGCGGGCCGCTTCATCGATGTGGTATGCCGTGCCCTGCACGAAACGGACATTGACAGCGTCGAACAGCGCCTGCAGGGGTGCGGCCAGGGTATGCACGTCTGGCTCGTAGAAGCGCGGACGCACATGCAGTTCAGCCTGGGGGGCGAGCAAGGTGACCTCGACGCCCTTGCTGCCGTTGAGGTCAAGCTGGCGGATGGCGCTGAGTGCGCTCCACAGGCCGGCAAAGCCCGCACCAATGATCAGGATCTGCTTCATGGTTGTGCTCCTTTGAAGTTCGGTGGACAAGGTAGACCGTATTGCCGGTCAACGGTGTTACCAGTGCTTGCTGGAGTGCTTCAGAATGTTGGCGGCGTGATCACCCAGATCACCACGGCATCCACTTCACCGGGGTTGCCGTAGCGGTGGGGTTCCTGGCTCGAGAAGCTGAAGCTGTCGCCTTCACTCAGCTGGAAATGCCGCTCGCCTACCCACAGCTCAAACGTGCCGCTGAGCAGGTAACCGGCTTCTTCGCCGTCGTGGCTGTAGCTTTGCTGGCTGTAGGTACCTGGCGGGAAACGTGAGTGCAGCATCTCCAGCTGGCGGTTGGGCTGGGGGGTGAGCAGTTGATCGACGATGCCATCTTCGTAATGCACGCTCAGGCGGCTGTTGCGCCGCACCACATAGCCTTGGTCTTCGGGCGCGGTGGTGGCTTCGCTGGCGAAGAACCACTGGATGGTCACGCCCAGGCTGCGGGCGATATTGAACAGCGCCGGGATCGACGGGTAGGAGAGGTTGCGCTCCAGCTGGCTGATGTAGCCTGCGGTCAGTTCACTGTGTGCGGCCAGCTCCGCCAGGGTCATGCCGCGGCGCTTGCGCAGGCCGCGGATGCGGGTGCCGAGGAACTGCGGCGCGGCGCCCCCGGGTTCGCTGGCGGTGGGCTGGGAGGGTTGGCTCATGCGCGTCGGTCCATCGCAAAAGCCGCAGTATGTACAGCCTCAGAGTGCCCAGGCAACCGTCAGGCCATCGTGAATCGCTTCTTCGGCTGTGCGCGGCGCCAGGCAGTCGCCAATCCGCCGTACGTCCACCACACCTGCCAGTTCAGTGGCCAGGCGGTCTTGCGGTTGATGCCCCATGCACAGCACCAGGGTGTCGATGCCTTCGAAGATCATCGGATCGCCGCTGGCGGTGTGCTGCAAATACACCGTGTTGTCGTCGCTGCCATACAGGCGTGCGTATGGGGTGACAGGGATACCCAGGCGATGCAGCTCGCCGGCCAGTTGGTCACGTACATAAAGCGGCAGGCTCTCGCCGCAATGAGTGCCGTTGACCGCCAACTGGACCTGATGACCTTCGCGCACCAGGCGTTCGGCGATACCGGGGCCGATCCAGTCACAGCGCCAGTCGATCACCAGCACCGAACGCCCCGGTTTCACCTCATTGCGCAGCACTTGCCAGGCGTCCACTACCTGAAGCTCGCCGGTACGCTCGAACGCCGGCCAGTAGGGGGTGGCGCCGGTAGCAGCAATGACCAGATCAGGGCGCTCACGTTCGACCAGCGCACGGTCGACCCGGGTGTTGCGCACCACTTCTACGCCTGCCAGGGCCATTTCCCGTTGAAGGTTGGTGCTGGCACCCCCGAACTCGCTACGCCGTGGCAGTAGCTGGGCCAGCAGCACCTGCCCACCGAGCTGCGGGCCCGCCTCGTACAGCGTGACCTGGTGCCCGCGCGCGGCGGCCACGGCGGCGGCCTTCATGCCGGCAGGCCCGCCGCCGGCGACCATTATGCGCTTGGGCGAGGAAGTGGGCGTGAGGTGCCCGTACTGCAACTCACGCCCGGTTTCCGGGCGCTGGATGCAGGAAATGGGCAAACCACGATGGAAATGGCCGATGCATGCCTGGTTGCAGGCGATGCAGGCGCGCACGTCTTCGACCTGGCCGCGTTCGGTCTTGTCTGGCATCGACGGATCGCAGATCAGCGCCCGGGTCATGCCGCACACATCAGCCTGGCCGCGGGCCAGGATCAGCTCGGCTTCCTGGGGCTGGTTGATGCGCCCGGTGACGAACAGGGGGATAGCCAGCTGTTGCTTGAAGGTGCCAGCCTCGCGGGCCAGGTACGCCGGTTCGATGGCCATCGGCGGCACGATATGGACCGCGCCACCCAGCGAGGCCGAGGTACCGGCGACGATATGCAGGTAGTCGAGTTGGCCCTGCAAGGCCACGGCAGCAGCCAGTGACTCGTCTTCACTCAGGCCCTGGCTGTCGCGCTCGTCAGCGCTGATGCGCAGGCCAATGATGAACTGCTCATCGGTGGCGGCGCGCACCGCGGCCAGCACTTCGCGCAAGAACCTCAGGCGCTGATCCAGGTCACCGTTGTAGCCATCACTGCGTAGGTTCACCCGGGGGTTGAGAAACTGCGCGGGCAGGTAGCCATGGCTGGCCACCACCTCGACGCCATCCAGGCCGGCCTGGTGCAGGCGGCGTGCGGCGCCGGCATAGCCCTGGACGATTTCGTCGATCATTGCCTGGTCCAGCGCCCGTGGCATCACCCGGAAGCGCTCATTGGGCACCGCAGAGGCCGAGTAGGCTACCGCCAACAGGCCGTCTGCCGATTCCATGATCTCCCGCCCAGGGTGAAACAGTTGCGACAGCACCACGGTGCCGTGCGCGTGGCAGGCCTCGGCAAGCTGCCGGTAGCCATCGATGCAGGCATCGTCCGTGGCCATTAGCACATGCGAGGTGTAGCGGGCACTGTCGTGCACCCCGGCGACCTGCAGCACGATCAGGCCAACGCCGCCGGCAGCGCGGTCGCGCTGGTAGGCGATCAGTTTGTCGTTGACCAGGTTTTCGGTGGGCAGGCAGGTGTCGTGCCCGGTGGACATGATGCGGTTTTTCAAACGTTTGCCGCGGATCTGCAAGGGCTCGAACAAGTGTGGGAAGGCGGTCTGCATACAGGCGGCTCCGGTACGATGTTGTTATTTTTCTATCAAAGTGTAGCGATAGTAAAAAATCAACTTGTTTTTTTACTGGTGTCTGTCTAGGTTTTCCTCACTCGCATGGCGAGGGTGTGACCTCAAAACAACAAGAAAACGGGCCCGTCGGGCACCGCCAGGAGGAAACTACGATGCAGCTATATCCACGTGTGACCGGCCTTTGTGCAGCCTTGCTGGCCCTTGGCCTGGGCACTGCGCAAGCTGCGCAGCAGATGGTTGTGGTCGGTTATGGCGGCGCGGGCCAGAAGGCCCAGGATGAGGCGATTTTCAAGCCCTTCATTGCCCAGGACGGCAGCCAGCTGATCCAGAGTGAATACAACGGTGAAATGGCGCGGATCCAGGTCATGGCAGACACCGGCAACGTCGATTGGGATGTGGTGCAGATCGAAGGCCCTGACTTGATGCGCGGCTGCGACGAGGGGATCTACGAGCACCTGGACTGGCAGCGCCTGGGCCATGCCGCCGAACTGATCCCGGCAGCCGCACAGGATTGTGGGTCGGCCGCGCTGGTCTGGAGCGTGGCTATTGCCTACGACCGCAGCAAGCTGGCCCAGGCGCCGGCGTCGTGGGCCGACTTCTGGGACGTCGACAAGTACCCTGGCAAGCGCGGCCTGCGCAAACGTGCGGTGTACAACCTGGAATTCGCGCTGTTGGCTGACGGGGTCAAGGTCGAGGACGTATACCGGGTATTGTCCACGCCGGCAGGTGTCGAGCGGGCCTTCGCCAAACTCAGTGAACTCAAACCCCATATCCAGTGGTGGGACGCCGGCGCTCAACCCGCGCAATGGCTGGCAGCCGGTGACGTGGTGATGACCTCCACCTACAGCGGACGAATTGCGGTGGCGGCGCAGCAGGGCAGCCCGTTGGCCGTGGTATGGCCTGGCAGCCTGTACGGTATGGACTACTGGGCGATCATCAAAGGCTCGCGGCATGTCGACCAGGCCAAGCGGCTGATTGCCTATGCCAATCAGCCGGATACCCAGGTGCGGTATGTACAGCAGATCCCCTATGGGCCAACCAATACCCAAGCCGCGGCCAGGCTTGACCCGGCGCTGGCCAACTGGGTACCCACTTCGCCACAGAACCTTCAAGGGGCGCTGGCCATGAACGTGGAATTCTGGGTCGATCATGGCGAAGAACTGGAGCAACGCTTCAACGCCTGGGCCAGCAAATAGCATTCAGTAAAGGGGCAACAAGATGACTTCAACGGAACTAAGCCTGCGTCGGGAGCTGGCTGCCTGCTACCGGCTGATCGCGCACTTTCGCATGAGCGACCTCATCTTCACGCATATCTCCCTGCGCCTGCCTGGGCCGGAGCACCATTTCCTGATCAACCCGTATGGCCTGCTCTTCGAGGAGATCACAGCGTCCAGCCTGGTGAAGATCGACCTGCAGGGGCGGCCGGTGGGGGCTGCCCGTCACCCGGTCAACCCGGCCGGGTTCGTCATTCACAGTGCCATTCACGCTGCCCGCGAGGATGCCCAGTGCGTGCTGCACACCCACACCCGCGCAGGTTGCGCGGTGGCCGCACTGGAATGTGGCCTGCTGCCGGTCAACCAGATGTCCATGGAGTTTTACGGCAATGTGGCTTACCACGCCTACGAGGGCGTCGCGCTGGACATGGATGAACAGCAACGGCTGGTGGCCGACCTGGGCAACAAGCCAGTGATGATGCTGCGCAACCATGGCCTGTTGACCACGGGGCGCAGTGTGGCTGAAGCCTTCTTGCGCATGTACTACCTGGAGAAGGCTTGCGAGATCCAGTTGGCGGCGCAAAGTGCTGGGCAACTGATATTGCCGACGACCGACGTGTGCGTGCGTACCGAACGGCAGTTCAACGCGCCGGAGAGAGGGTTGAAGCAGGGGGAACTGACCGACCCGGATGCGCTGCAATTGGCGTGGGCGGCGTTGTTGCGAATGTTGGAAAAGGTGGCGCCTGGTTATCAGGATTGAACCTGTGCTTGCTGATTTGGCAGTTAGTCGTCCAAACGACAGCGGGCAGACGGAACAGTCACTGTAGTGCAACCATTGGTTTCAACTGTGCTGGTCCCTTCTCAAGGAATACCGTTATGCTGTAACGAAATATGTCTAAAATGCCTGCAGAAGGAAGTCGCAATGCCACTCAAGGACCTGCTTATCGCCCTGGTGGTGATTGTCGCCTGGGGCGTCAACTTTGTGGTCATCAAGGTTGGCCTCGACGGGCTGCCACCGATGTTGCTGGGGGCATTGCGTTTCTTGCTGGTGGCGTTCCCGGCGATCTTGCTGGTCAGGCGGCCAAAACTGCCGTGGCGCTGGCTGATCGCTTACGGTGCGACCATTTCACTGGGCCAGTTCGCGTTCCTGTTTCAGGCCATGTACAGCGGCATGCCGCCAGGGTTGGCTTCGTTGATCCTGCAGTCGCAAGCCTTCTTCACCCTCGGTTTTGCGGCGTTGTTTCTCGGTGAGCGGCTGCGCCTGGCCAGCGTGCTGGGGCTGCTGGTAGCGGCCGGCGGCTTGGCACTGATCGGCAGCGAAGACGGCGGCCATGTGCCCATGCTGGCGTTGGTGCTGACCCTGTGTGGCGGTGCGATGTGGGGCCTGGGCAACATCATTACCCGGCGGTTCGGCTCGGTCGATCTGGTCGCGTTGGTGATCTGGGGTGGGCTGATCCCGCCACTGCCATTCCTGGCACTGTCCTGGTGGCTGGAAGGCCCCGAGCGCATTGGCCATGCCTTGGCCAATATCAGTTGGAGTTCGGTGCTGGCCCTGGCGTATTTGGCCTTTGTGGCCACCATGCTCGGCTACAGCCTGTGGAGCAAGTTGCTGTCGCGTCACCCGGCAGGCAAAGTGGCGCCGTTCTCGCTGCTGGTACCGGTGATTGGCCTGAGTTCGTCGGCGTTGCTGCTGGGAGAGCGCCTGACCGCTACGCAGGGCTGGGGCGCATTGTTGGTGATGGCCGGCCTGCTGGTGAATGTATTCGGTGCGCGCATCGGTCAGCGTTTGCGGGCTGCCAACGCGTAAAGCGCTTAAATCCGCCGACCTGCGCTCTGTTAGAATCGGCCTCTTTCTGCCAGGCCAACGGAGCGCATCCATGATCATTTCCACCACCAGCCAGCTCGAAGGCCGCCCGATTGCCGAATACCTGGGCGTGGTCAGTTCCGAATCGGTGCAGGGCATCAACTTCGTGCGCGATTTCTTTGCACGGTTTCGCGACTTCTTCGGTGGCCGTTCGCAAACCCTGGAAAGCGCGCTGCGCGAGGCCCGGGAGCAGGCCACTGAAGAACTCAAGGCCCGGGCACGACAGTTGCAAGCCGATGCGGTAGTGGGGGTGGATTTTGAGATCAGCATGCCGTCGGTACAGGGCGGCATGGTCGTGGTATTTGCCACCGGCACGGCAGTACGTCTGAAGTAAAGCCTTTTGCCATTGGTCGGCTGCAGGGTTCTTGTCCGGTCGGTCCGCAAATGACCAGCTAGTCTCACTTTCACAGGCCGCGTTTCCTGGGCAACTTGTCTGGTTGCCGACGCGACCGCCACTGGAGGGAGACAGGGCATGAGCGAATCCTTTTTCGAAGACCTGAACGATGCGTTCCCGATCAACAGCCAGGTGCGTTGCGGCCAGGCGGCATTTCGCCTGGGTTTCGCCCACATGACGCTGGATGATTCCGAACAGCTCCAGCCTGCACATTTGCAGCGCAGCAAAAAAGGCCGCTTCATGCCGCGGGTACCGCTCAAGAAGTGATCCCGCGTCTGCACACACCCCGCCCAACGGCGGGGTTTTTATTGCCATTCGTTGATCCGCCTCATGGTATTGCCCGGTAGCGCTCGCCGGATGGCCCGGCCTGTGGTTTTCTGACGCGGCATTCCAGCAACGGAGGATTGAATGCTCATGCGAGTCAGGGAAGAAACCTATTGGCAGTGGGCCGACGCACAGTTGCACAGCCGCTGCCACGACGAAGCACTCAGCGACGGCACCACACTGGACGTGCAGGTGCGCTTGTCGCGCCTGGGGACGACGCAGCTGTTTCTGGGGTTGTACGCCGGGGACGGGCGGGCGTTGCTGGAAGAGTATTACCCTGCGCTGCCGGGCGAGACCATGACCCGTGCGCTGGTGTGGGGTGTCGACCGCGCCCGGGCGATGGCAACAGGCGCCTTGCCTTTGCCGGAAACCCGTCTGCAGCGGCGCCAGGCATGAAAAAGCCCGGCCTATGCGGGCCGGGCTCTGGTAAGGGTGCGAACCCTCAATTTAGCGGTTCGATCACCTTGACTGCCTGCTGCTCACGGGCAGCGGGCCATTCTTGTTGCAGGGTCTGCAGCACGCGGCCAACGAATTCGGTGTCGGCGGCGGCTTTCTTGCCGACGTAGCCTTGGCCACGGCGGTAGACCTTGAAGCGGGCACGCATGCTGGGAAGGTGCTCTTCAAATTCATCTTCGACGGTGTTCGGTGGCAGGCGGTCGAGGCGCACTTCACCGGTTTGGCTAACCCACAGCAAATGGTCGTCAAGGCTGTCCTTGCGCACGGCGAACAGCTGGGCCAATTGGTCGATAGTCGGATTGTTGTTCAAGTTCATCATAAAGCCCCCATTACCCATTCATAGGTGATTTTCACAGTTGGCGCTATCACGGTGTAGCGCACTACCAAGGCTGCTACAGCAGCATCGCAACAGGGGCTTTCTCACGCTGCCTTTTGGACAGTTTCCCTCTCCACGGACGGCCTGCGTTACCGCGCAGGCCGTCTGGAACACCCTTGCCACCGCTCCCGATCGGGGAGACGGCTTCATCATGCCCAAGCGCGATGAACGGCGTCAACCATTTTGTAGTGAATATTTTTGCTCACTACATTCTGTCGTTTTGTCCGACAATCAACGCGAGCGTTATAAGCCGGAAAGGATGTCGAAGGCGGCTTGCACCCGCGCCTGGTTGGGGTAATTCCGATTGGCCAGCAGCACGACTGCCAGCTGTTCTGCCGGCACGAACGCGGCGTACGCGCCGAAGCCGTTGGTGGCGCCGGTCTTGTTGTACCAGGCTGCCGGTAGCGCGGGCAGGGCCGGCTGCAAGCGAGTGGTGGCCTGCGGTTCGCGGATCAGCCGTGGGCTGTTGCCATCGATCAGTGTGCTCAGCGTGACCGGGTAGGGGTAGCGTTCCCAGCCCAGGCCTTGCGTCATGCCGCCAACCTGGAAATAGCCCTGCTGGGTAATGGCGGTGGCTTTCACCAGGGCCGGTGGCAGGCCCTGCGGCTGCATGTGCAACCGCACATAGCGCAGCAGGTCGCTGGCGCTGGTTTTGATGCCGTAGGCCTCATCGGCGTAGGGGCCGGGCCCTACACGCACCGGCTTGTCGTCGGCGTCATACCCTTGGGCATAAAGCCCCTGGGCGCTGGCCGGAACCTGAAGGTAAGTATTTTTCAGGCCCATCTTCGTCAGCAGGCCTTCACTCATCAGCGTGGAAAACGGTTCATGCTGCGCACGGGCAGCCAGGTCACCGAACAACCCCAGGCTGGGGTTGGAGTAGCAGCGCTGGGTGCCGGGTTTGGCGCGAGGTTGCCAGTGGCGGAAGAAATCGACTACCTGCTGCGGTGTTTGCACGGTGTCGGGGAACTGCAGTGGCAGGCAGTCGGCGCTATAAGCGCCCAGTTCCAGCACCGTCGCGTCGCCGATGGGGACGCCGGCCAGTGCCGGGTGATAGCGCTTGGCCGGGGCCTCGAGGTCAAGCTTGCCCTCGGCGCTGGCAAGCGCGGCCAGGGTGGCAGTGTAGGTCTTGCTCAGCGAACCGATTTCGAACAGCGTATCGCGGCTGACCGGTACGTTGTCGGCCTTGCTGGCCACACCGTAACTGAAGTAATGCGCGTGGTCGCGTGCATAGATGGCCACAGCCATGCCGGTGATGCCTTGTTCCTGCATGAGCGGGCGGATGATCTGGTCGACCTTGGCCTGTAACTGGTCGTCGGCCTGGACGCTGGCATGGCCCAAGGCAAGGGTAATGGCGGCTGCAAGTGCAGCCAGACGTGGGCGGAGCATGGTGAGTCCTTTTTGTGGAACGTGTCCGTTGAGCGATACCGCTCGGGGTTCCGGCGTTAGCGACGGAGAGCCAAAGACCTTATCGTCTGCCCAGCCACCATGACAAGATGGATACAGTGATGAAGTATTTGCGCATGTTATTTGACAATTTCACCTTGGCCTTGCTCGGTGTAGTACTCATCGCCACCGTGCTGCCTTGCGCGGGCGATGGCGCGGTGTATTTCGGCTGGCTGACCAACCTGGCCATCGGCCTGTTGTTCTTCCTGCATGGCGCCAAACTGTCCCGTGAAGCCATCATTGCCGGTGCCGGGCACTGGCGCCTGCACCTACTGGTGTTCTCCTGTACTTTCGTATTGTTCCCATTGCTGGGCCTGGCGTTCAAACCCCTGTTCGTACCGCTGGTGGGTAACGAGCTTTACCTAGGCATCCTGTACCTGTGTGCCTTGCCTGCAACCGTGCAGTCGGCCATTGCCTTTACCTCGCTGGCCCGCGGTAACGTGCCGGCCGCCATCTGCAGCGCGGCGGCCTCCAGCCTGCTGGGTATCTTCCTCACCCCGTTGCTGGTGATGTTGCTGCTGGGTGCCAGTGGTGATACAGGTTCCGGCCTGGATGCGGTGTTGAAGATCACGTTGCAGCTGCTGGTGCCGTTCGTTGCCGGGCAGGTCGCGCGACGCTGGATCGGTGCCTGGGTCAAGCACAATGCGCGCTGGCTCAAGGTGGTGGACCAGGGTTCGATCCTGCTGGTGGTGTACACCGCCTTCAGTGAGGCCGTGGTTACCGGGCTGTGGCACACCGTATCGCCGCAGCACCTGGCGGGGTTGTTCGTAGTGTGCGCAATTCTGCTGGCAGTGGTGCTGTTTGGCACACGCATGCTTGGCAAGGCGCTGGGCTTCGACCTTGAGGATCGCATCACCATCCTGTTTGCCGGTTCCAAGAAAAGCCTGGCCACGGGGGTGCCCATGGCCCAGGTGTTGTTCGTGGGCAGTGGCATTGGCGCGATGATCTTGCCGCTGATGCTGTTCCACCAGATACAGCTGATGGTGTGTGCTGTGCTGGCGCAGCGTTATGCCAGCCGCGAGCAGGAGGTGGAGGCTTCGGCGGTGTCGTGAGCGCCTTTGCGTTCCGATTAGATACACTGTTGGCGGTCAAGCTTTTCTGCGGTGCTCAGCGCTGAAAAGCTTGGTCGTATTAAATGGTTGATGGCCGCGAAGAGGCCGTGCCTGCTGGCCAATTTCCACCCGCCGTTCACCGTTGCAGCCGCCGCCGTATTCGCGGGTAAACCCGCTCCTACACAGATCGGGGGTGGACACACAATGGTGATTGGGCGCAGGTCGTCGTAGGAGCGGGTTTACCCGCGAAAGGGCCGGGCCTGCTGGCCAATTCCCACCCGTCGCTCACCGTTGCCGCCGCTACCGTATTCGCGGGTAAACCCGCGCCTACACCAGATCGGGGGTGGACACACATTGGTGATTGGGCGCAGGTCGTCGTAGGAGCGGGTTTACCCGCGAAAGGGCCGGGCCTGCTGGCCAATCTCCACCCGTCGTTCACCGTTGCCGCCGCTACCGTATTCGCGGGTAAACCCGCTCCTACACCAGATCGGGGGTGGACACACAATGGTGATTGGGCGCAGGTCGTCGTAGGAGCGGGTTTACCCGCGAAAGGGCCGGGCCTGCTGGCCAATCTTCACCCGTCGTTCACCGTTGCCGCCGCTACCGTATTCGCGGGTAAACCCGCGCCTACCACGGTTGTGGACCCACATTGGTGATTGGGCGCAGGTCGTCGTAGGAGCGGGTTTACCCGCGAAAGGGCCGGGCCTGCTGGCCAATTCCCACCCGTCGTTCACCGTTGCCGCCGCTACCGTATTCGCGGGTTTACCCGCGAACACCGGCAGAGCCGGTGCCACTGACCGCGTTGGTTTCTTCGCGGGCATGCCCACTCCTACAAAGTCACCACAGTTCTGAAGTGTTGTGGCTTACCTGTGGGGGCGGTGTCATGCCCTCAGTCTTGCAGCCGTTCCGGGCTGTTGAAGTTGCTTAGCCGGCGATCGCTCTCGGCGCACTCCAGCCCTTGCACCGCCTCGCGCAGCAAGGCCTTCTGCAAACTCCGCTCACCCGCTGCCCAGGCCTGCTCCAGCACCGGCAACACCCGCTTGGGCAGCACGCTGAACATCGGCTGCCAAAAACCACGCTGACGCACCATTGCCGCGCTGTTACCGGCCACTGCCAGCCGCAGCAGGTCTTCGATCAAGTCGCGATCAACCAGGGGGGCATCGCAGGCCAGCAACACCACCCACGCATGACGTGCCACCTTGAGCCCGGCAATCACCCCCGCCAGCGGCCCGGGGAAGTCGGCTTCTGCATCGCCCACCCACTGGTCGGCGTATGCTCGGTAAGCCGCCTGGTTGCGATTGCAGGAAATCACCAAGTCGTCGCTCAGTGGCCGCACCGCGCGATGAACATGTGCAATTAACGGCTCGCCTTGCCAGTCCACCAGGCCCTTGTCACGGCCGCCCATGCGCTGGCCGCGGCCACCGGCGAGAACGAGGATTGAGCAGGGGGGGAGTGCATCAGGCATGAAAAAGGGTTCCGGGCAGTCATTGCCGGGAACCCTCCCATTTCACGCGGGGCTTGTCCAGTCAGCTTTCGCGGGGCACGGGTTGCCCGTCGCTGTCATGCGCCTGGCGTCGCTGTGACAGGCGCATCACCACCACGAAGAACACCGGCACGAACACCACCGCCAGCGTGGCGCTGAGCATGCCGCCGATCACCCCGGTGCCAATCGCCTGCTGGCTGGCAGAGCTTGCGCCGCTGGCGATGGCCAGTGGAACCACGCCGAGGATGAACGCCAGCGAAGTCATCACGATCGGCCGCAGGCGCAGGCGGGCCGCTTGCACGGCGGCGTCGACGGCGTCCACGCCCTGGTCTACCAGATGCTTGGCAAACTCGATGATCAGGATGGCGTTCTTCGCCGACAGGCCGATCAGCGTGATCAGGCCAACCTTGAAGAACACGTCGTTGGGCATGCCGCGCAAGGTCACCGCCAGCACCGCACCGAGCACGCCGAGCGGAACGACCAGCAGCACCGCAGTCGGGATAGACCAGCTTTCGTACAGCGCAGCCAGGCACAGGAACACCACCAGCAGCGACAGCGCCATCAGCAGGGGGGCCTGGCTACCGGACAGCCGCTCCTGCAATGACAGGCCGGTCCATTCCAGGCCGGTACCGGCCGGTAGCTGCGCCACCAGCCGCTCGACTTCGGCCATGGCTTCGCCCGAGCTGTAGCCGGCGGCTGGCTCGCCAGAGATCGACACCGCCGGGTAACCGTTGTAGCGGGTCAGTTGCACCGGGCCGCTGACCCACCTGGCCTGAACGAACGCACCCAGTGGCACCATCTTGCCGCTGTCGTTGCGCACGTGAATGTTCAGCAAGTCTTCAACCTGGCTGCGCTGGTCACCTTCGGCCTGCACCACCACCCGCTGCATACGGCCCTGGTTGGGGAAATCGTTGACGTAGCTGGAGCCTACGGCCACGTCCAGCACCGTGCCGATATCGGCAAACGACACGCCCAGTGCATTAGCCTGGCGGCGGTCGATTTCCAGTTGCACCTGCGGGCTTTCCGCCAGCGAGGCTTCGCGCACGTTGGTCAGCACCTTGCTTTTGCTGGCGCTTTCGAGCAACTGGTCACGGGCTGCCATCAGCTCGGCGTGGCCCATGCCGCCACGGTCCTGAAGGCGAAATTCGAAACCGGTCGACTCACCGAGCCCGTCGATGGGGGGCGGCAGTACCGAATAGGCAATCGCGTCCTTGAGCTGGGTGAAGGCCATGGTCGCGCGGTCGGCGATCGACTGGGCGCTGTCGTCGGCGCCGCGCTCGGACCAGTCCTTGAGGGTGGTGAAGGCCAGCGCCGCGTTCTGCCCGCTACCGGAGAAGCTGAAGCCCAGGATCAAGGTGGTGTTGCCCACGCCCGGTTCTTCGGCGTTGTGCGCCTCGATCTGCGCGGCAACCTGTTCGGTGCGCATGCGGCTGGCGCCCGGCGGCAGTTGAATGTCGGTGATGGTGTAGCCCTGGTCTTCGGTAGGCAGGAACGCCGTAGGCAGCTGGCTGAAACCGTAGCCCAGCACCGCCAGCAGCACCGCGTACACCAGCAGGTAGCGGCCGCTGCGCTTGAGCGCCTGCACTACCCAGCGCTGGTAGCCGTTGCTCATGCGTTCGAAGCGGCGATTGAACCAGCCGAAGAAGCCTTTGCGTTCATGGTGCTCGCCCTTGGCCACGGGCTTGAGCAGGGTGGCGCACAATGCCGGGGTCAGGCTGAGGGCGAGAAACGCCGAGAACAGGATCGACACCGCCATCGACAGCGAGAACTGCTGGTAGATCACCCCCACCGAGCCTTGCATGAAGGCCATGGGCAGGAATACCGCCACCAGCACCAGCGTGATGCCGACGATTGCACCGCTGATCTGGCCCATGGCTTTGCGTGTGGCGTCCTTGGGCGGCAAGCCTTCTTCGGCCATGATGCGTTCGACGTTCTCCACCACCACGATGGCATCGTCGACCAGAATGCCGATGGCCAGTACCATGCCGAACAGTGTCAGCACATTGACCGAGAAACCCATGGCCAGCATCACGGCGAAGGTGCCCATCAATGCCACTGGCACGACCAGGGTCGGGATCAGCGTGTAGCGCAGGTTCTGCAGGAACAGGAACATGACTGCGAACACCAGCAGCATGGCTTCGAACAGGGTGTTGATGACCTGCTCGATCGACACCTTGACGAACGGCGAGGTGTCGTAGGGAATGTCGTACTTGACGCCTTCCGGGAAGTAGCGCGCCAGGTCCTGCATCTTCGCACGTACCAGGGTAGCGGTTTCCATGGCGTTGGCGCCGGGTGACAACTGCACGCTGAAGGCCGTGGCCGGTTTGCCGTTCAGGCGCGTGCCGTACTGGTATTCCTGGGCGCCGATTTCAACCCGGGCGACATCCCCGATGGTGACCGTGGAGCCGTCCGGGTTGGCACGCAGGACAATGGCAGCAAACTCTTCGGGGCTGCTCAACTGGCCTTTGACCACCACGTTGGCGGTGATTTCCTGGGTGCTGCGGCTGGGCAGATCGCCGATGCTGCCAGGGGCCACCTGGGCGTTCTGCGCGGCGATGGCTTCGGCCACATCGTTGGGCGTGAGGTTGAAGCCAATCAGCTTGCGCGGGTCGATCCAGATGCGCATGGCGCGTTCGGAGCCATACAACTGGGCCTTGCCGACGCCCTTGAGGCGGCGGATTTCGTCCATCACGTTACGTGCAAGGATGTCCGACAGCGCGGTTTCATCGAGCTTGCCGCCTTCGGAGGTGAGGGTGGCCAACAGCAGAAAGCCGGTGGACACTTTCTCTACCTGCAGGCCCTGCTGGGTGACCGGGCGCGGCAGGCGCGACTCGACCACTTTCAGGCGGTTCTGCACGTCGACCTGGGCCAGGTCCGGGTGGGTACCCGGGGCGAAGGTGGCGGTGATGGTGGCGCTGCCCAGGCTGCTCTGCGACTCGAAGTACAGCAGGCTGTCGGCGCCATTGAGCTCCTGCTCGATCAGGCTGACCACGCTTTCGTCCATGGTCGCCGCCGAGGCGCCCGGGTACACGGCGTAGATTTCCACCTGCGGCGGCGCCACGTTGGGGTACTGGGCCACCGGCAGTTGCGGGATGGCCAGCGCGCCGGCCAGCAGGATGAACAGTGCGACCACCCAGGCGAATACCGGGCGATCGATGAAAAATTGCGGCATGAATCAGGCCCTCACTGGCCGGTATGCTGTGCGATGGGTGGGGCAGCGGGTGCGTTGTCGACCTGCACCTGGTCACCGGCCTTGACGTGCTGCAGGCCCTCGACCACCACCCGTTCGCCGGCCGCCAGGCCCTCGCTGACGACCCAGCGGTCACCCTGGGCGCTGCCCAGTACAACCTGGCGGTCGCTGACCCGGGCGTGCTGGTCTACCACCAGCACCTTGGGCACACCGGCGCTGTCGCGCAGGATGGCGCGTTGCGGCACGCTCAGGCCCTTGGGTTGCACCGCTTGCTCCAGGCGTACCCGCACGTAGCTGCCAGGCAGCAGGTCGAGGTCCGGGTTGGGGAACTCGCTGCGCAGGGTGATTTGGTTGGTGCTGGGGTCGACGCTGATGTCGGAGAACAGCAGCTTGCCCGGCAGCGGGTAGGCGCTGCCGTCATCCTGGATCAGCGTGGCGCGTGCCTGGCCGTCGCCCACCTGCTGCAATTCGCCAGCGCGCAGGGCGCGGCGCAGCGCGTTGAGCTCACGGGTAGACTGGGTGACATCGGCATGGATCGGGTCCAGCTGCTGGATGGTCGCCAGCGGGGTGGTTTCGTTTTGCCCGACCAGCGCGCCTTCGGTGACCTGGGCGCGGCCGATACGGCCGGAGATCGGCGCGGTCACGGTGGCATAGCCGAGGTTCAGCCGGGCGCGCTCCAGCGCCGCCCTGGCTTCGGCCACTTCGGCATCGGCCTGCAGGAAACTGGCCTTGGCGTTGTCGTATTCCTGGCGGCTGACGGCTTTGTCGTCGACCAGCTCGCGGTAGCGCTGCTCTTGCAGGCGCGCCTGATACCGGGTGGCCTCGGCCTTGGCCAGCGTGGCGCGGGCGCTGTCGTGGTCGGCCTTGAACGGTGCCGGGTCGATCAGGAACAGTACATCACCCTGCTTGACGTCGCTGCCTTCGCGGTACACCCGCTTGAGCACCACGCCTGCGACCCGCGCACGCACTTCGGCGGTGCGTGGCGCGAGGATACGGCCGCTGAGTTCGCTGCTGATGGCCAGTGGCTGCAGTTGCAGGGTTTCCACGCGCACTTGCGCAGTGGGTGCCTGTTCGTCTGGCTCGGCGCTGTCGCTGCAACCGGCCAGGGACAGGCTCAGCAATGCCATGAGCGCCAACGGGCGCAGGCACGGGGAGAGGGTAGTAGGCATGCGGATCTTCCGATGATGACCGTGTATATGCTAAGGCAGACGCTGCCTGGGCGGCTGTTAATACCTGTAGGGCGAGTGTGAAAAAGTGTGAAGAATGATCCTGTCGAGTGGTTGGGTTCTATATTCTGCATGGGCCTGTGCTGGCCTCTTCGCGGGTGAACCCGCTCCTACGGGGACCTGCAGCAGCGGGTTTACCCGCGAAGTGCTCGCCACAGGCTTACTTCAACCCAGACGCCCAAGCACCTATGCCGAACATTTTCCTGGTCGAGGACGACAGCGCCCTGTCCGAGCTGATCGCCAGCTACCTGCAACGCAACGACTTCCATGTCCAGGTGATCGCCCGGGGCGATCATGTACTGGACGAGTACCGTCGGCAAAGGCCTGACCTGGTCATCCTTGACCTGATGCTGCCGGGCATCGATGGCCTGCAGCTGTGCCGGCTGCTGCGCCAGGAGTCGCAGACCCTGCCAATCCTCATGCTGACGGCCCGCGACGACAGCCATGACCAGGTGCTTGGCCTGGAAATGGGGGCCGACGACTACGTGACCAAACCCTGTGAGCCACGCGTGCTGCTGGCCCGCGTGCGCACGCTGCTGCGCCGCAGCAGTGTCAACGAACCGCGCCTGGAAAACGACCTGATCCTGATTGGTGGCCTGCGCATCGACCTGGCCGAGCGCACGGTGAGTTGGCGCGGCGAGGAGGTGGAGCTGTCCAGCGGCGAGTACAACCTGCTGGTGGTGTTGGCGCGCAATGCCGGTGAGGTGATGAACCGCGACCGTATCCTGCAACAACTGCGCGGCATCGAGTTCAATGGCACCGATCGCTCCGTTGACGTGGCCATTTCCAAACTGCGGCGCAAGTTCGACGACAACGCCGGCGAAGCGCGCAAGATCAAGACCGTGTGGGGCAAGGGCTACCTGTTCAGCCGTGTCGAGTGGGAGTGCTGATCGGCCATGCTCAAGATCCTGGTGCGGTTGTACCTGGTGATCATCGTCGCCTACGCCGGCGCATTGCTGTTCATCCCTGACACCATTGTCGGCCTGTTCCGCGACCGGTTCATGGCCTACAACCTGGACCAGGCCAAGGGTGTACAAGCGTTGATCGTGCGCCAGTTCCGCCAGGCCCCGCGCGAGCAGTGGCCAGCGGTGGAGCAGGAACTGGCCAGTGATTTCGCGCCGCTGGAGCTGCAGCTGCTGCGCAGGGATCAGGCCGGTTTGAGCGATGAGGAGCAGGCGCGCCTGGCGCAGGGGCTGTACGCAGTGCGCATTGCCGAGTGGGGCTATTACGAGACGGTGCTGGCGCCGCTGGACAAGGAGTGGCTGGTACGCCTGCATTCCCCGCCGGACCCGCTGGACATCAACGTGCTGTCGTGGGGCGTGACCGTATTGATTGGTGCAGCCATGCTGGGCTGCCTGCTGCTGTGGGTATGGCCGCACTGGCGTGATCTGGAGCGCCTCAAGGAGACCGCTCGGCGCTTGGGCCAGGGGCAGATGGCCGAGCGTACGCACATTTCGCCTCACTCCAACATTGGTGAGCTGGCCGGGGTATTCGACACCATGGCCAGTGACCTGGAACGCCATGTCAACCAGCAGCGTGAACTGCTCAATGCGGTATCGCACGAGTTACGCACGCCACTGACCCGGCTGGACTTCGGCCTGGTGCTGCTGTTCGACGAAGTGCCGCCAGCCAGCCGCAAGCGCCTGCTGGAGCTGGTCGGGCATGTGCGCGAGCTGGATGAACTGGTGTTGGAGCTGCTGTCCTACAGCCGGTTGTACAATGCCGATCAGGCGCGGGAGCGGGTGGAGGTATCGCTGCTGGAGCTGGTCGACAGTGTGCTTGGCGGCTTTGCCGAGGAACTCGATGGCCGGGGTATCCAATGGGAGGTGCGGGCCGAGGGTGAGTTGCCGCGCTTTGTACTGGACCCGCGACTGACGGCGCGCGCGGTGCAGAACCTGGTGCGCAATGCCATGCGCTATTGCGATGAAAGCCTGTTGCTGCGCTTGCGCCTGGAAGCCGATGGCGCCTGCTTGCTGACGGTGGAGGATGACGGGATTGGCGTCCCTGTGGAGGAGCGCGAGCGGGTGTTCCAGCCGTTCTACCGTCTGGACCGCAGTCGCGATCGCAACACCGGTGGTTTTGGCCTGGGGTTGGCAATCAGCCGCCGGGCGATCGAGGGGCAGGGCGGTACCTTGACCCTGGCGCAGTCGGCGCTGGGTGGGGCGCAGTTCAGGATTCGTTTACCCGCCGGATAATGTTTCGCCTGTTCTGCCTGCTGGCTTGATCCCAACGCAAAGCGGTCTTGGCTTCCTGCAACACCTGGGCAGGGACGGCGCCGCCACGCGTTGCTCGGCCCCAGCGGGTCCAGCCCTTCAACGCCTATCGCGAACGCTTCACCTCACAGCCGGGCAGCCAAGCGCGAAGTTGTCCAGCGTTCGGGCTTTTTCTTGGGGGCTACATCTTGTAGCTTTACAGGTCGTTCATTCAGGGAGCTGAACATGCAAGGCAAGGCCCGCAAGATCGTCCAGGCCATTCTCTATGAGGCCATCGCCGTCGCCTGTGTGGCGCCCGCGCTGGAGCTGGCGTTCGGCGCCGGCATGGCGCAGTCGACCGTGCTCTCGGTGCTGATGTCGGGTATCGCGATGAGCTGGAACATGGGCTACAACTGGGTGTTCGAACGTTGGGAAGCGCGCCAGCACAAGCGTGAGCGCACCTTCTTGCGGCGCCTGCTGCATGCGCTGGGTTTCGAGGGTGGGCTGGTGGTGATTCTGCTGCCGCTGGTGGCGTACTGGCTGGACGTGAGCCTGTGGGCGGCACTGCTGACCAACCTGGCGCTGTTCGTGTTTTTCTTCGTTTACGCCTTTGTCTTCCAGTGGGGCTTCGACAAGGTGTTCGATGTGCCGCTTTCGGCGCAGCAGGCCAAGTGTTGACTTCTGGCTGCGAGGCAGGCTAAGTTCCCACCCCATGAATACATTCCCGCACGTGAACGCCATTATTATTACCGCCATTATCAGCTTGGCGGGCTAGCGCGTACGTGCACCGAACCCGCCCTGGAGGCGGGTTTTTTCTCTCTGACTCCTGGGCAACGTAAAAACAGCCAAGGAGTCATCGATGACCAGCTTCAGTGTCCCTCGTACTACCGTCACCCCCCAGCAACTGCTGTCGGAGCAGGTGCGGCGCATTCTTGCCGCGCCGGTGTACGACCTGGCCATCGAAACGCCCCTGCAAGCGGCCCCGGCCTTGTCTGCCGCCCTTGGCAACCAGGTATTGCTCAAGCGCGAAGACCTGCAGCCTACGTTTTCGTTCAAGATCCGCGGTGCCTACACCCGCCTGTCGCGTCTGACCGATGTGCAGCGTGAGCGCGGGGTGATCACCGCTTCGGCGGGCAACCACGCCCAGGGCGTGGCCTTGGCGGCATCGCATCTGGGTATCAAAGCAACGATCGTCATGCCCACCACCACGCCATCGTTGAAAGTGGAAGGTGTGCGTTCGCGCGGCGGGCATGTGGTGCTGCATGGCGAGAGCTTCCCGCATGCGCTGGCCCATGCACTGAAGCTGGCCGACAGCGAAGGCGCGACCTTCGTGCCACCGTTCGATGACCCGGATGTGATCGCCGGGCAGGGTACCGTGGCCATGGAAATCCTCCGTCAGCGCCCGGGGGCGTTGGACGCGATCTTTGTACCCGTGGGCGGTGGCGGCTTGATCGCCGGGATCGCCGCCTATGTGAAGTACCTGCGCCCTGACGTGAAGGTGATCGGCGTCGAGCCGGTAGATTCCAACTGCCTGCAGGCTGCCATGGCCGTCGGCGAGCGCGTGATCCTGCCGCAGGTCGGCACCTTTGCCGACGGCGTGGCGGTGGCGCAGATCGGCGCCCATTGCTTCGAGCTGTGCCGCCACTTCGTCGACGAGGTGGTGACGGTGAGCAGTGACGAGCTGTGCGCGGCGATCAAGGATATCTACGACGACACCCGTTCGATCACCGAGCCGTCCGGGGCCTTGGCCGTTGCCGGGATCAAGAAGTACGTGGCGCGTGAAGGTGTGCAGGGGCAGACCCTGGTGGCCATCGACTCCGGGGCCAACGTCAATTTCGACCGCTTGCGCCATGTGGCCGAGCGGGCCGAGCTGGGTGAGCAGCGCGAGGCGATCATCGCCGTGACAATTCCGGAACAGCCGGGCAGCTTCCGGGCCTTTTGCCAGGCACTGGGCAAGCGGCAGATCACCGAATTCAACTACCGCTTCTACCCTGGCAAGGAGGCGCGCCTGTTCGTGGGCGTGCAGACCCACCCGGTGCACGACCCCCGTGAGCAGTTGCTGGCCAGCTTGCGGGAGCAGGGGTACAGCGTGCTGGACCTGACCGACAACGAGCTGGCCAAGCTGCATGTGCGCCATACCGTGGGCGGGCATGCCGCGTCAGGGGCTGATGAGCGGGTACTGCGCTTCGAGTTCCCCGAACGGCCAGGGGCGTTGCTGGGGTTTCTGGAGCGGTTGGGCAAACGTTGGAACATCAGCCTGTTCCATTACCGCAACCATGGTGCGGCGGAGGCGCGGGTGTTCGCTGCTTTGGAAGTGCCAGCGGACGAATTGGCGAGCTTGCCGTTGACGCTGGACGAGATGGGGTACCGGTATTGGGACGAGACTGACAACCCGGCGTACAAGCTGTTCCTGGGCTGAGGCACCTGTGCGGCCAATGCACGCTTGTCTAACCGCTTGCCGCCTGTGTTCGCTGCGTGACCGCCCCGCCCAAAGGGCAGGGCGATCTCCTACAGGGAACTGCGCGAGCCAGCGAGTGGGTTTCAACGCTCGCGCATGAAAAAGCCAGCAACGAACTTGCGGAACGTTTCCAGGCTTTTGAAGTCGGCGTAGCGCTTGAAGTTCTCGGTATCCGGCTCGGGGCCGATGGGCTGTTCCAGCAGCGACACTGACAACACCCGGTCCTGGTCCGAGGTCAGCACCAGTTCATCCATCACCTGCCCACCGATCACGGGGCGACGCATCTGCACTTTCACCCCTTTACTGGCCATCCAGTCGATCAGCGACACCAATGCCTTGAGCGGCTCGCGCTCTTCATCGCGGTACACCGGGAACAGATGCGCGCGCGACAGCACGGGCACACTGGCCACATGAATCAGCTCATAGAAATGGCTACCGGCGCTGGTCGGCGAGTAGATCATCAGCGCCAGCAACGGCCCGGTGGTGCGGCTCCCGCCCCAGTACAGGTGATGCCCGTGGAAGTCGAAGCCGTCTTCGCTGCGGTTGTTGAACAACTTGCGCCCTTTGATCTGGTCGACGCAGTCCAGCAGCAGGCCATGGCGGCGATGGTTGCCGAACACAGAGGCTTCGCGCAGGCGGGACTTGAGCATCATCATGTGCTTCATGTCCAGGCGGGTTTCCAGGTAGTTGCTGGCGGGCACCCGCTCCAGCAACGGATAGCGGCTGGCCACGCTGCGCAACTCGGCAAACTGCGTGGTCAGGTCTTTTTTCAAGTGGGTGGCGTAGAGGTTGAGCCCGCTGGTTTCAATCCAGGTCAGCAGCAGTGACAGCAGGCGCTGCTGTTCGCGTCTGTCGTTGCCATCGCCGGCGCCACCGGCCGTGCCAGCACGGAAGTCGCTGATCAGGCGCAAGGGTGTATCGGGTGGCAGCCAGGCGGCGGGTGGTGCGGAGTCGTTTTCACGTTCGGCGGCTTCCCGCTCGTCCTTGGTGAACGGGCAGCCAGGCGCGTGCTCGGCGGTGCCCGGGTTGTTCTTGAGGAAAAGTGTGCCGGTGCTGCCGTTGAGGGTGACATTGAGCACCGGCAAGGCATCGTTGCGGCAGTCGCAAGCCAGCCACTGGTTGGCGTTGCGTACTTTCATCAGTAGCTGGTTGGCCTGTAGCAGGCGCGGGCCGGCGAGGCTGCCGGTGGCAAAGCCGACCAGCAGTTCCTCTTCAGCGGGGGTCAGGCTGCGCACCTGGGTGGCGGTTTTGTCGATGATTCGCATGAAGCAGCTCCAAGCTACGAGCCTCAAGCTTCAAGCAAAGTCGCGCGGCTTTCAACTCGCCGCTTGGCTACCGCCGAACATCTTCGCGGCACGGGCGCGAATCTCGTCGGGGGTCAGGTCCTCTTTGTGGGTGGACACGAACCAGATGTTGCCAAACGGATCTTTCAGGGTGCCGCTGCGGTCACCATAAAACTGGTCGGTCAAGGGATGTAACTGGATGCCCCCGGCAGCCAGGGCCTGGGCGTAAACCTTGTCGCAGTCTTCAACATACAGGTGCAGGCCTACACCTGCACCGCTGAGCTTCTGGCTGGCGGTGAGGCCGCCCTCCATGTCGCAAGGGTCGCCGAGCATCAGCGACGAATCGCCGATTTTCAGTTCGGCATGGCCAACGCGACCGCCTGGGGCATCGAGGCGGAACATTTCCACCGCCCCAAAGGCTTGCTTGTAGAACTCGATGGCCTTGGCGGCGTCGTTGATGGCCAGGTAGGGCGTGATGCTGTGCTGGCCTTCGGGGATGGGTTTGACTGCCATGTTCGACTCTCCTGTGCAATGGGCGCCGAAAGGCGCCCTGTTGCTTAGAGTCGTTCGCCCAGATGGAAAATCGACAGTGACGCTAGATCGATTGTCTATAAGCGCGGCGGTCAGAAGATGTAGTCGGTGGTCAGGAAGCTCGACTGGCGGTTGCGAATGATCTCGCTGATCAGCGCTTTGTTGGCCTCCTGGAAGCGGGTGGCGACCAGCGTCCGGATGGAGAACACACGCAAAGCGTCATCCACCGAGAGCGTGCCCTCGGCGCTGTTCTTGCGGCCGTTGAATGGGTAGGTGTCAGGCCCGCGTTGGCACTGAGCGTTGATGTTGATGCGCCCGACCTGGTTGGCGAAGATGTCGACGAGGCTGCCGATGGTGGCCGGGTCGTTGCCGAACAGGCTCAGTTGCTGGCCGTAGTCGGAGTCCAGCACATAGTCGATCACTGTCTGCAGGTCGCGGTAGGGCACCACCGGTACCAGCGGGCCGAACTGCTCCTCGTGGTACACGCGCATTTCTCGGCTGACCGGGTACAGCAAGGCCGGGTAGAAGAATGAGCCGCGGCTGTGCCCGCCATTTTCGTTGAGCACGCGCGCGCCCTTTTCCGTCGCATCGGCAACCAGGCCATCGAGGTAGTCGACCTTGCCAGGCTCGGGCAACGGTGTCAGCGCCACGCCAGGTTCCCACGGCATGCCGGGCTTGAGCGCCGCCAATTTGTGCTGAAACTTGTCGAGGAAGGCCTCGACCACATCCTCGTGCACGAACAGGATCTTCAGTGCCGTGCAGCGCTGGCCGTTGAACGACAACGCCCCGGTGACGGCCTCTTCGACAGCGTTGTCGAGGTCGACCTGGGGTAGCACGATGCCTGGGTTTTTGGCGTCCAGGCCCAGTGCGGCGCGCAGACGATGCGGGCGTGGGTGCAGTTTCTTCAGGTCGCTGGCGGCCTTGTGGGTGCCGATGAAGGCGAATACATCGACCTTGCCGCTGGCCATCAGCGCGCTCACCGTTTCCCGGCCGCGTCCATAGATGACATTGATCACGCCTGCCGGGAAGCTGTCGCGGAACGCTTCGAGCAAGGGGCGGATCAGCAGTACGCCGAACTTGGCTGGCTTGAACACCACCGTGTTGCCCATGATCAGCGCCGGGATCAGCGTGGTAAAGGTCTCGTTCAGTGGGTAGTTGTAGGGCCCCATGCACAGGGCCACGCCCAGCGGGGCGCGACGGATCTGGCCGAGGGTGCCTTGTTCCAGCTCGAAGCGGCTGGAGCGGCGGTCCAGGTCCTTGAGGGCGTTGATGGTGTCGACGATGTAGTCGCAGGTGCGGTCGAATTCCTTTTCTGAATCCTTCAGGTTCTTGCCGATCTCCCACATCAGCAGCTTGACCACGGCCTGGCGCTGTTCACGCATGCGGGCAAGGAAGGATTCCACATGCTGGATACGCTCGGCCACGCGCATGTTCGGCCAGGCGCCACGGCCTTTGTCATAGGCCTGCACGGCAGCATCGAGGGCGGTCAGCGCGGTCTCGGCATCCAGCAGCGGGGCGCTGCCCAGTATGACCTGATGCTCTTCTTCGCCTTGCTTGAGCCACACCGGGCTGCGCACCGTGGCCAACGGGCCGTCCCAGCGCCTGAGCTCACCGTTGACCAGGTAGTCGCGTTGTTCCAGTGGGGCTCCCAGGCGCCAGGTTTCCGGGATGTTCTCGGCGCTGGGGAAGAGTGAATCGAGCAAACGGTCCATGGGTACTGCACCTCACATCAAAGGGCGGTTTTCAAGTCAGTTGAATCGTTTCAGCTGCGAGCATGCACTGGCTGCCGGAAAAACACCAGTCTGGTTCAACATGGCCATCCATGCCTGCCTGGCAATCCGTCAGCGGCCTGAGAGACGTTGATGCAAGTTGTCAAAGGTTATTCATGGATAGCGAAGTGGCCAGCGGAGCTTGATGGGCACGGTTATAGCAAATGTGTTGTTGAGCGTCGGTTTGATGCGGGGAATTTGACGCCATGAAACTTGATCTAAAGTCAGCCAGAAGCCGCTTGCCAAAGCCTTTGCAGGCATCTTAAATTGTTACTGAATGTGATTAGAAAGTTGTAAGCCATACTATAAAAATCAAAGTGTTAAGTGTTTTTGCTGGATTTTTCTCTTTTTCCGATTGGCCAATAGTGCACTTCAAAAGGACGTCGAAGAAGAAATGAAAAAGACCTTGACGACTGTGGCGCGCAAGCTCCTGTCGCCCTCCATGCGCTACGAAATCAGGCTGCTGGCCAGCAAAATGCGAGAAATGATGGCGCGTGCCTGTCTCTGGCGTTGGGAAGTCGCCAGGTTTCGCCCGCAACAGGAGAGCCCGTACGAAATCCTCTACATCGGCCGCAAGCAGCAACGGGAAATGGCCAAGCTGCTGATTGGGGGCAAGGGCCAGGGCAGCGCATCGATCGTGGACGGTGCAAGTGCCACGGCGGCTGCCAGCCACGTCGTGGTCATCAGCGAAATGCCCACGTCGGGGGCGCTGTCAGTGCCGCACTACCTGAGCGCCGTGGTGCCGCTGGGGCGACCGCTGGAGGACATCACTGCGCGCTATGACAGCGAACTGCGGCGCAGCATTCGCAAGAACCGACCGCTGTATCACATGCGCCAAGCCCTTTCGGACGAAGAAATCGCCATGGCCGACCGGGATCTGCTGCGCCCTTATGCTTCGGCCCGGCAGGGCATTCATGCCGCGCAGTTTCCTACCGAAGAGGTGTTCCGTATTGCCAAGAGTGTCGGCCGGCTTGACTTGATCATGTTGGGCGATGAAGTGATCGGCTGTCACCTGGGGTGTGAAGTGGTACGCGGCGGCAAGCGTTACTGGAGCACGTTGCGCTTTGGCTATTGCGAGGCGGTGTTTTCCGATGCGAAGAAACTGCGCGAGGTGAATTCGATCACCACCTTCATGGCGCTTGAATGGGCACTGGAGCAGGGCTTCGATTATTACGACATCGGCCTGTGTCTAGCGCGCCCGGACGACGGCCTGCTGAAGTGGAAGCGCCGCCGCGGTGGTGATATCGATTCGCTGGGTAACCATGCGTACCTGTTTGTCCGCCTGCCCAAGACCGGTACGGCAAAGTTCTTGTGGGATACGCCGATGTTCGCGGTCGAAGGCGACAAGCTGACGTTGCATCTGGGGCTCCCGGATGGCCCAAGCGATGAGGAAGTTGCCAGCCGCTATCACGAAATGGTGTTTGGTGGCCTGCACAAGATTTATCTCTACGGAGGCAGCGGGGCAGGCGAACCGTTTGTGCAAACGTTGCGCAGCCGTTACGCCAGCTTGCAGTCACCGCCCACTATGGAAAGAGTCACGAGTAGTTGAGTAACTGCCAGGGATGCTTTGATCTGGCGCCGGGCGCCGGGCTCCAGTCTTCGTCATCAGGGGGGACGCTTCATGGGAAGCGACATCTCGCAGTTCAGTGCATCGCCCGCAGCCAGGCAACACAGCTGGACCTTGGCCGCCTACCGCCACATGGCGCGCAAACGGCTGGGTGGAAAAACGGCGATCGATCTCAAGAGCGTCGCCACCAAGTGCTGGGAAATCGCCCCGGGCGAAGCCACGGTTTCGCCGCCGGCCATTTTCCTGCCTGGTCAGCTGGAGCGGGTGACGGGCTGGGAAGGCAAGCGGTTTTACCCCTACGTGCACCCGGCGCAGACCATGGAGGGAGGCGTCAACACATTGCAAGGGCCAACCCGCGGCTACTTGATCAAGGATGTATGGCTGATCGAGGGGGCATTGTACAAGGGCAAGGCCAGCCATTGGCTGTCACAGAAGCCAAGTACCTTCCCGACCATCCTCATCGACCATGAAATCGACCGCGCTGCAATCTACTGCACGCAAAACGGTAACGCCTGGTTCGGCACCTGGTTGATGGAAGATTGTCCGACCTATGCGCTGGCCTGCAACGAGGGCATCCCGGTGACCACCGCCCCCTCTGCCAGGTATCCGCTGTTTACCCAGGCACCGGCCTATGAAGACTGGCTGGACATGAAGCCTTTGCGCCTGCGCAGTGCGTTCTTCCGTGAGCTGGTGCTGTTCGATGACCAAAGCAACAACCGCAGCCGGCATGCTCGCTACCGAGCCATGGGTGACAAGCTGCTGTCGCATGTGACGCACACGCAGCACCCGGGGGTTTTCCTGTTGCGGGGCGGTGATGGTGACCTGCGCCTGTTGCGCAACGAGCTGGAGCTTGCCGAACACTTGCGCACGACCCGCGGTTTTCGCATCGTCAATCCGCTGAAGTCCGATGTGCCGAGCATTGTCGCGGCGTGCGCCGGGGCTAAAGTGGTCATCGGGGTGGAGGGTAGCCAGTTGGTGCATGGCGTGAACGTACTGCAGGCTGGCGGCTGCCTGCTGACTTTGCAGCCGCCGAACCGTTTCGTCAGTTACTACAAATACCTGACGGATCGTGACCACCAGCATTTTGGCTTTGTGGTAGGCCTCCCGGAAGGCGATGGTTTCAGGATCGATATTGACGAAGTGGAGCGCACGCTGGATCTGTTCCCTCGATAAGTGTGTAGTATCCCTGCATGGATCAGCGGCGGGCAGGGCAGTAGAGGATGATCGAGGTATCACGGTTTTGGCGCGACCCTGCCTTGCCGTTCGTCGAAGCCCGACGAGTAGGGGACGGGCGCAAGGTGTGCTACGCCGCGCACTCTCACGAGAGCTTCTCCATCGGGGTGATCACGGGGGGGCGTAGCACTTACATCAACAGTGACCAGTGCGTTGAGGTGGGGGCGGGTACCACGGTGTTGATGAACCCGGGCGTGGTGCATACCTGCAACCCTGTTGCCGGGGAACCCTGGTCTTACCTGATGCTGTTCGTCGATCAGCCTTGGTTGCAGGCAGTGGGTTTTACCCTGCCAACACAGACCTGGGCCCGCTCACCTGTGTTGTACGGGCGGCTGTTGCAGGCCTTTGCCGACCTGTTCGACGCCAGGCTGCCTGATCGGGAAACCCGCCTGGCGGCCCTGTTCAGCGAGCTGCCGGGCATGCTTGCCCGTAATGCCAGCGAGATTGACCAGGGCAATCCACGGCTGGATGCAGCGGCTGCTTTCATACGCGCCCACCGCAGTGACCCGCTCAGCCTCGAAGACATCTGCGGGGCTTGCGGCCTGTCCCGCTCCTACCTGATTCGTGCGTTTCGCCAACGCTTCGGCCTGACGCCGCATGGCTACCTGCTGGACCAGCGCGTGCAACTGGCCCGGGCCCAGTTGCGCCAGGGCCGCTCAATTGCTGAAGTTGCACAGGAGGCCGGGTTCGCTGATCAGGCACACCTGCAGCGGGCATTCAAACAGCACCTGGCGGCGACACCGGGGCATTACAGAAATGCCGTCGCTAGCCTGGGCGCTCCTGCAGGAGCCGTGCAAGCCTTAAAGGATCAGGTAAACCGCGCTGGCGACCAGTAACACGGCCAGGCTCCGATTGAGCATGCGCAGGTGACGTGGGTTGTCCAGGTACTGGCGAATCACGCTGCCGGCCCAGGCCCAGCAGGCCACCGAGATGAAACAGATTGGGCCATAGATCCAGGTAAACAGCCACAGCAAGTGCTGTTCACCACCGGTGTAGGCACCCACCCCGGCAACGGCTGCCAACCAGGCTTTGGGGTTCAGCCACTGCATTGCTGCGCCGTGCCAGGCTGAAGGGGCTTGGGTAGGCTGTGCGTTGTTCAGGTTACCGTCGTCACTGGCCAGCTTCCACGCCATGTACAGCAGAAACGCCACACCGCCCCAGTGCAACATCAGGCCCAGCAAAGGCCAGCGAAGCAGCAGTTGATGCAGGCCCAGCCCGACCAGCACCAGCAACAGGCAGAACCCCAGCGTGGCGCCGGCGACATGTGCAACGCTGGCGCGCAGGCCATGGCGGGCACCGCTACCAAGGGCGACGATGTTGACCGGGCCGGGGGAGATCGAGGCCGCAAGGGCGAAGGCGGCCATGGACAGGTACAGGCTCATGAGGAAGATCCACGTGGTTGGAGAGGCGTCATCCTCGCGTCGCCGACGGTCTGATGTATTGAACAAAAGTACCCGCGCACGACGCGCTCCCGCGGGGCGATAGGGCGTTGCAGGGTCGTTACAGGTTTTGTAATAGTTTTGCGCTACAACAGAAACCTGCTGTGCTTGTAGCATCGTTCTCCCAATTTGTTATCAAGGTCTATATGAGCACCTTCGCGGAGCCCCCCAGTCTTCGGCCTTTCTGGCCATCCTTCTCCCGTCCTTGTGACGTGTCCCACGTGAGTACCCGCTAATGGAATGGCTAGCCGACCCCACGGCCTGGCTAGGCCTGTTGACGCTTATCGTCCTCGAGCTGGTGCTGGGTATCGACAACCTGGTGTTCATCGCCATCCTTGCCGACAAGTTGCCGCCCCATCAGCGCGACCGCGCGCGGGTCATTGGCCTGAGCCTGGCGCTCATCATGCGCCTGGGCCTGTTGGCCAGCATTTCGTGGATGGTCACCCTTACCGCACCGCTGTTCGAAGTGTTCGGCAAGAGCTTCTCTGGCCGTGACCTGATCATGCTGTTCGGTGGTGTGTTCCTGCTGTTCAAGGCCACCATGGAGCTGCACGAACGCCTGGAAGGTCACGTGAGCCAGGCCAGTGGCACGCTGCGCCATGCCGCGTTCTGGCCGATCGTTGCCCAGATCGTGGTACTGGACGCGGTATTCTCGCTGGATGCCGTGATCACGGCGGTGGGCATGGTCGATGAGCTGTCCGTGATGATGATCGCGGTGATCTTCTCGATCGGTATCATGATCGTTGCCAGCAAGCCGCTGACCCGCTTCGTCAACGCCCACCCCACGGTGATCATGCTGTGTCTGGGCTTCCTGATGATGATCGGTTTCAGCCTCACCGCCGAAGGCCTGGGCTTCCATATCCCGAAAGGCTACCTGTACGCGGCCATCGGCTTCTCGATCCTGATCGAGCTGTTCAACCAGCTGGCGCGCGCCCGTCGCAAGCGCAGCCTGCAACAGCACAAGCCGTTGCGTGAACGCACTGCCCATGCCGTGCTGCGCCTGCTGGGCGGCCGCCGGGTCGAGGCTGACGAGGTCGGCGAGGAGATTGCCGATCTGGTCGAAGGTGGCGGCGAGCAGGTGCTGTTCGACCGCCGTGAGCGGGTCATGATCAGCGGCGTGCTGAACCTGGCCGAGCGGCCGATTCGTACGGTGATGACTGCCCGTGCCGAGGTTGATGTGATCGACCTGGCGCAACCGGCCGACGCCATTGCCCAGGCCCTGGCCAATTCGCCGTACTCGCGCCTGCCGCTGATCCGCGATGGTCGCGTGGACGAGCCCTTGGGCTTTGTGCACAAGAAGGAACTGCTGAAGGAACTGCTCTCGGGCAGCCAGCCCGATCTGGAAAGCATGGCCCGGGCGCCGTTGAACCTGCTGGAGAGCTTCAGCATCCTCAATGCCTTGGAGCAAATGCGCGGTCAGTCGACCCACATTGCCTTCGTGGTCAACGAGTTCGGTGACTTCACCGGGCTGTTGACCATGACCGACATCCTTGAGTCGATTGCCGGTGAGCTGCCGGATGCCAGTGAAGTTGAAGGCCCGGGCATCGTTCAGGAGGGCGAAGGCTTTGTGGTCAGCGGCGCGCTGAACCTCAGCCAGGTGCAGGCGCGTACTGGCTTCAGCGCCCGTGCTACCGAGGATTACCAGACCCTTGCGGGCCTGGTGATGAGCTTGCTCGACCGCCTGCCGATGGTCGGTGACCGGCTAGCCTGGAATGGCTGGATGCTGACCGTGGAGGCGGTTGAAGAGCGACGGGTACGCCAGGTTCGGCTTACACCGAACGGCGACGCTGACGTAGCAGGTGCTTGAAGCCCTCTAGCACCAGCACCAGTACTGCGGCCCAGATTGGCAGGTAGGTCAGCCACTGATCCGGGCCGATGGTTTCGCCCAGCAGCAACGCCACGCCCACCAGCAGCACGGGTTCGACGTAGCTGAGCAGGCCGAACAGGCTGAATGGCAGCATGCGGCTGGCCAGCACGTAGGCGATAAGCGCCGAAGCGCTGATCGCGCCAAGGATCGGGACCAACACATACAGCCCGGGGTGTGCTTGCAGGTCAGCGCTGGAAAGTGGGCTCTGGATCACGAAGTACAGCGCCCACGGTAGCAGCAGGCACATGTCGCACCACAGGCCGCCCAGGTGGTCGGTGCGGCAGCGTCGGCGCAGCACGAAGTAGATCGGGTAGCCGATCGTTACCAGCAGGGTTTCCCAGGCAAAACTGCCGTTTTGGTACAGCTCGTGGCCTACGCCCAGTGCGGCGCAGGCCACGGCTACCGTCTGCAGGCGTGACAGCCGCTCGCCATAGACCAGCCGCCCGGTCAGGACCATGGCCAGTGGCAGCAGGAAGTAACCCATCGACACTTCCAGGCTGCGCCCATGCAGGGGCGCCCAGAGAAACAGCCACAGTTGCACCCCCATCAGCCAGGACGTGCCGATCATGCCGAGCAACAGCACCGGCGTGCGTTTTACCCGGCCCATCAGTTCGCCCACCCGCTTCCAGTCTTTCGAGACAAGCATGAACAAGGTGAGGCAGGGCAGTGTCAGCAGGGTGCGCCAGCCAAAGATTTCTTCGCCATCGAGTGGCTTGAGCAGGGAGGTATAGAAGTACATCACAGCGAACAGGCAGGACGCCATGACCGATGAAACAATGCCTTTTGACACGAATGCCTCGAATACGGGAATTGAGCGGGTTGATCAGCCGCGCATGATCTCAGGGGGCGCATCTTGCGGCAACTGCGTTGCGCTCGGGCGAGTGGCCAGGGCTGCGAGGAACTGGGCGGCCGGCATGGGCCTGGCGAACAGGTAACCCTGCTGGAAGTCCACCCCATGCGCGGCCAGGTAGTCGCGCTGCAGGTCGGTTTCCACACCCTCGGCAACGATGCCCAGGTCCAGCTTTCCCGATAGCTCGATGATGGTCTCGAGTATGTGCACAGACAGCGCATCGGCGCCGATCATGGCAACGAAGCTCTGGTCGATCTTCAGGTAGTCGACCTTGAATTGCCGCAGGTAGTTGAGGCTCGACTGGCCGGTGCCGAAGTCGTCGAGGGCAATCATCACGCCCATAGCATGCAGCTTTTCGAACAACTCAAGGGTGACCGGCGTGGGCTCGATCAGCTTGCGCTCTGTCAGTTCCAGGGTCAGCACGACCCGGCCGGGCGGAAAGTGCTGCAGAAACGTGCGGCAGTCATCCAGCAGGCTGAGATCGCGGCAGTGGTCAGCGGTGATGTTGACACCAATATGGAAGCCGTCTTCCAACAGGCCGGCATAGGGCGCCAGGCTTTGCGCGGTATGTGTCAGCAGCGCGCGGGTCATGGCGACAATCTGCCCGCTGTGTTCGGCATAGGGGATGAACAGGTCGGGGCGAACCAGGCCTTCTCGTGGGTGGTGCCAGCGCATCAGCACTTCCGCACCGGCCCAGCGGTAATCGCCCTTGCGCACCACCGGCTGAAAATACGGCAGGAACTCATCGGCCTGCAGGGCACGGTCCAGTTCGGCACGCGGAGAGGTGGCGCGGCGAATCTGCCAGCGGCACACCAGTGCCGCCAGGGCACCCAGTACCAGCAACAGACTAACCAGGCCAGGGTAGTGGCTGCGTAACAGTTGGCCTTGCTTGTCGGCACTGTAGCCGCCCTGCACGCTGAAAGGGTAACGCGTCGAGCCTATCAGCACGTTGGCACTGGGGGCGGCAGGGGAGACACCTTTGTGGACCACGCCGTCCTTGCCCATCCAGGCGTCGCCCACGCGGATTTGCAGTTCTTCATCGGGCCCGATCAGGCGCAGTGCTGTTAGCAGGTGGTCGCCGTCCACCGTGGTGATTGCGCCGTGGTCGCCGTCGCTGGCACGGTAGACCAGCAGCGGGTGGCCCGGCGTAACCGAGTTGCCGTCCATCAGCCATAACTTGCCGTCGACGTAATCGCCAGGATTGACCGGTTCTTCGAACTCGCCGAACAGCGAGGTGCAATAAAGGTTGTTGTGCCTGAACAGGTTGGTCGAGCGCACGAAGGCATTGCGGGTAACCTGGGCCCGCAGCATAAGCTGGGCCTGCTCGCATGAACGGTCAGTCAGTGGAAGTAGCGAATTGGCGGCACGGGACAGGTTGTCGAGGATGTGTTCGACGTGCTCCAACGCCTGGCGGGTGGTGGCGTGGCTGCTGGCCTGCATTTCACGCTCGACCTGCCAGTTCATCACGGCCAGGCCGCACATGACCGGCAGCACGCCGACGACCCAAGGCAAGAGCGTGCGCCAGCTGAGTGCGGCGCGGCGTTTGACGGTAAGGGGCATGCTGACCTGACTATCATGGCGTAAAACGAGAGGATAGCCGTTTGTCGCCGCGTACGAGCAACTAAAACGCGACAAACCATTTTACGCAATGTAGAATCGATTTACGAATACAACAATAAGGTCCTTCACCTCCGAAGGATCAAGCCCGCCGAGAATGGGTCCATATGACATACCATGGGTTCAAGCTGATCATAGGTGACTTCCTCGCCCGCAGCGTGCGCGGTATCCCGTGCTCACCGCCGTTTCTGTTCCACATCCTACGCAATCTATAATTTTCGCAGCAGATGAGGACACGAACATGGCTGATATCTTCGACAATCCAATGGGCCTGATGGGCTTCGAGTTCATCGAACTGGCTTCGCCGACCCCTGGCGTACTTGAGCCTGTATTCCAGATACTGGGTTTCACCAAAGTGGCCACCCACCGCTCCAAGGATGTGCACCTGTATCGCCAGGGTGGCATCAACCTGATCCTGAACAATGAACCCAAAAGCATCGCCTCGTACTTCGCCGCTGAACACGGCCCGTCGGTATGTGGCATGGCCTTTCGCGTGCGCAATGCCCATGAGGCTTATGCCCGCGCCCTGGAACTGGGCGCCCAGCCGGTAGAAATCGAAACCGGCCCGATGGAATTGCGCCTGCCTGCGATCAAGGGTATCGGGGGGGCACCGCTCTACCTGATCGACCGCTTCGAGGAAGGCAGTTCGATCTACGACATCGATTTCAACTTCATTGAAGGCGTGGATCGCAACCCGGTGGGTGCTGGCCTGAAAATCATCGACCACCTCACCCATAACGTCTACCGTGGGCGCATGGCCTACTGGGCCGGGTTCTACGAGAAGCTGTTCAACTTCCGTGAAATCCGCTACTTCGACATCAAGGGCGAATACACCGGCCTCACCTCCAAGGCCATGACTGCGCCTGATGGCATGATCCGCATCCCGCTCAACGAAGAGTCGTCCAAGGGCGCAGGGCAGATCGAAGAGTTCCTGATGCAGTTCAACGGTGAAGGTATCCAGCACGTAGCCTTCCTGACCGATGACCTGCTCAAGACCTGGGATGCCCTGAAGGGGCTGGGCATGCGCTTCATGACCGCGCCACCGCAAACCTACTACGAAATGCTGGAAGAGCGCCTGCCTGGCCATGGTGAGCCGGTCGACCAACTGCAAGCGCGTGGCATCCTGCTCGATGGCGCCTCGCAGCCCGAAGACAAGCGCCTGCTGCTGCAGATTTTCTCGGAAACCCTGCTTGGCCCGGTCTTCTTCGAGTTCATCCAGCGCAAAGGTGACGATGGCTTCGGTGAGGGCAACTTCAAGGCGCTGTTCGAATCCATCGAACGTGACCAGGTACGCCGTGGCGTGCTGAGCACAGACTGATCGCCCCTGGAGTACCGTCGTCGTCATGTTCGTTCGGCGGCGGTACCCCGCCTGTTGGCACGTGCCCTGAACAGGGCCAGGTAGACGATCGAGCCGGTCACGATCCCCACCAGCATCAGCGAGGGGACGATCTGCAGCACCGACTGGCGGATTTCCTGAGCGGTGAAACCCTCTGGGTAGCCACCTTTGACCGTGTATCCATACTTGGCCGACATTGCGCTTGTAAAGAACTCGGACTGTGAAGGGCGCTCAAGGTCACGGCTGTCACCGTTGCTCCATATGTAGCGGTCGCCAAATTCGACCAGCAGTGTCAGCCCATCCAGAAAGCCATCCAGCTCGTTGCGAATCTGCATGGCATAGGCGGTGACGATTACGCTATTGCTTTTGCCCTTCTGGTGAAAGTCGACCAGCAGCTTCTGACGCGTATCAGGAGGGCCGTAGGACAGTGCGACTCGCTGGCCGGACGACGCGAAGGATGAATAATGCTCCAGCGAACCTGAAGCCGTGCTGCAGTAGGGTTGATTGTCTTTGAGCAAGGTCAGCGACCTGACCATTGAGCGAATGGCAACCTGGTCCTGCAAGGCACTTTTGACGTTATCGCAAGATTCCCCTGCAAATGGCAGGGTGCGCAGGGCCGTCTCGTGCATTCTGTCCAGTGCATTGTCGACGCTGAAAACCGCCTCCTGAACGGAAATGCTGGCGTTTTCCGCAAGTTTCGCTTCCAGCTGGAAAGCCATCACCAGCAAACCGGAAACCACAGGCACCAGCGCCACTGCAATGAGCAGCAGCAGCTCCACCATGCTGCGCCCCGCGTGCATGATTTTCGACATAGGCTAATAGTTCTCCGCTCTGAAACTGTCCGTGGTGAACAGCTGAGCCCTGAGCCTATGTATTTGCTGACCGGGCTGCTGTAGTCCGGCTGCAGTTGAAGCGGTAGGAAAGCGAGCGCCTTGATGTAGCTAACTGCCCTTGAGCTTTTTGAGCACTGTCTCGGCCAGCAAGGCAGTGGAAGCGGGGTTCTGCCCGGTGATCAGCCTATCATCGTCGACCACGTACGGCTTCCACGGCTCATCATGTTTGCTGTACTCACCGCCGCGCGCCCCAAGTTCGTTCTCCGTCAAGAACGGCACTACGTCGTCCAGTTCGGCCAGTTTTTCCTCTATGTTGGAAAAGCCGGTCACCTTGCGGTCTTTGAGGAGCAGGCAGTTGTTACTCAGCTTGATGTTCAGCAGGCCGACTACGCCGTGACAGACTGCTGCGACAATGCCACCTTTTTCGTAGATTTTGCGCGCCAGTTCCTGCAGAGCATGGTTTTCTGCGAAGTCATACATCACCCCATGCCCACCGGTGTAATAGATGACGCTGTATTCATCGGCCTTCACCTGCCCTGGGGCCAAGGTCCTGCCCAGTCGCGTCAGGAAGCGCTTGTCGTCGTACCACTGCCAGTCCAGATCAGGGGCCATCTGCAGGCTTTTCGGGTCGACGGGAACGTAACCGCCCTGTGGGCTGACATAATCGACCGTGTAGCCGGCCTTCTCGACTTTCTCGACAAAGTGAACGGCTTCACCCAGCCACAACCCGGTCGCCCGTTTGAGGGTTGGATACTTCGCTGTATTGGTCAACACCACCAGAATTTTCTTGCTCATGACCCTGCTCCCGTCGCCAACCTGAAAGGGCCGGTGCTCCCTGGCCCAAGGAAAACCTAAATAGCATAGCTGCCACCAGCAAGTGCGCCATGGTGTGCCTGACGTGCTGTGCTAACTTGAATCCATCCACGGGCGAGCCTGCCAGGCTTGGCGGCGCTGTGGTCAACCCTTAGCATTGCTGGAGTCACGATATTGGTCGCAAACGGTACGCCACGCGAGCCTGCGTCGCAGGTCATCCTGCAGTCGCCTGTTTTGCCACTGATCGCGCCGATGGGGGAGCGGATTGCCCAGTTCGACTGGTGGCGTACCTCGCTTGGGCCATTGTCGCGCTGGCCTGCTTCGTTGCGCATTGCCGTGGACATGATGCATTTATCACCCTTCCCGTGTGCGGTGGTCTGGGGGCCCGACCTGTGTGTGGTGCATAACGATGGCTACCGGGCGTTGCGGGCATTACCGGATGCGCTGGGCATGGCGTTCGATACCCTGTGGAGTGATATCTGGCCTGCAGTGGGACCCTGGGTGTTCAAGGCACTGGAAGGCCAGTCGAGTTTTGTCGAGGACCTACCCTTGCGTATCGTCCGCAGTGAAGGCGCCGAACCGCTATGGTGCGCATTCGGTTATGCCCCCCTGCACGATGAACTCGGTAACGTGGCGGGGTTTCTGCATACGGTGATCGAGACCACGGCCAGCGTCGAGGCACACCGCCATTGGCGTGAGCAGGTGCAGAGCTTTGAACGCCAGGTTGAGCAGCATGTGGCCGAGCGAGAGCAGTTCTGGTTGCTGTCGCGCGAAGCGATGATGATGCTCACCCCTGAATTGAAATTGCATGCTGCCAACCCGGCCTGGTACCGCATTCTGGGCTGGACACAAGAGCAGGTGCAGGCGATGTCGGTGATGGAGCTGGTGCACCCGACAGAGCGTACCGAAGTACGATTGGCAGTGTCCGGGCTGTTCCAATGCAGCCACGCGGAGCAGCTGGAGATCCGCCTGCGACACCGCGATGGTCACTACCACTGGTTTCGCTGGAGTGCACGGTTTGACGGCAACCTGCTGACGGCGGTTGGCCGGGACATCACCGCAGACCGTGAAGAGGCTGCGCGTCAGGCAGAGGCGCTGATGCACAACAGTGAGCGTATGGAGGTGGTTGGCCAGTTGGCGGGCGGCATGGGCCATGAAATGAACAACTTGCTGTCCGGTATCGGTGGCAGCCTCGAACTGCTGCAGCGGCGCCTGCAGGAGGGGCGGCTGGAGCGTGTGGAGGCCTACGTGGACGTTGCGCGCGACGCGGTGCAGCGTGCCATGGACCTGACCCATCGGTTGATCGCATTTTCCCGCCATCAGCCATTGGCCCCTCGGCCACTGGACTTCAGTCGGCAGTTACGTCTGAGCGAACCCCTGTTGCTGCGGGCGCTGGGGGCAGAGATGCGTTTGCACTGGCAACTGGACGTTGCACCTTGGGCAGTGAGCCTGGACGTACCCCAGCTAGAGAATGCCTTGATCCACTTGTGTGCCAATGCGCGTGAAGCGTGCCTGGAACAGGGCAATGTCACCCTCAGCAGCGTCAACGAACGGCTGACCACCTTTTTCCCGGATGAAGGTGGCTTGCCGCCAGGCGACTATGTGGCCTTGCATTTCGAGGATGATGGCCATGGCATGGCCGCGGCGGATATCGCCAGGGCTTTCGAGCCGTTTTACACAACCAAACCTCTCGGGCGTGGGGCCGGGCTTGGCCTGTCGATGGTGTATGGCTTCGTCCGTCAGTCGGGCGGGTATGCCTGGATCGAGTCGGCGCCGGAGCAGGGCACCAGGGTTTCCATGCTTTTCCCCAGGTGCCATGAGCCGGTTCCGGATGAGCCCGCGCCGGTACTGCTGTCGCAGCGCATGGCCCGGGGCGAGCGCCTGCTGCTGGTGGATGACGAGCTTGATCTGCGCGCGGTCATGCGTGAATACCTGACTGAGCGTGGTTTTGACGTCACGGATGTGGGCGATGCCAATAGCGCACTGGAGCGCTTTCGCCATGGCGGCCCTTTCGATCTGGTCATCACCGATATCGGCTTGCCGGGTGGGTTCAGTGGCCGGCAAGTGGCCAAGGCCATGCGCATGCAGCTTGCACAGCAGAAAATTCTGTTTATTACCGGATATGCGGATCAGTCCATTGAACCGCAATTGCTCGATCAGCCGGGCACGGCATTGTTGAACAAGCCGTTTTCGCTGGCGCTGCTTGCCGATGAGGCGCTACGCCTGCTTGACGTGTAAGGCGCTTCAAGGCTTGCCTAGAATCTGTGCCACTCGCGTCTGTAACTGCTGCAACTCGAACGGCTTGCAGATCAGCTGCATGCCTGCGCCCAGGAAGCCTTCGCGGGCCATGGCCGTTTCCGCGTAGCCAGTGATGAACAGCACCGGTAATTGTGGCCGCAGGCTGCGGGCAATTTCTGCCAGTTGCCGGCCGTTCATGCCGGGCAAGCCCACATCGGTGATCAGCAAATCCACCGGTTGTGCCGAGCGCAGCACCTTCAGTCCCTCGTTGGCGTCGGCTGCGCTTTGGCAGGGGAAGCCGTTTTCGCCCAGTGCCTGGCAAAGCAGTTGGCGCACATGGGGATCGTCCTCGACAATCAGCACGTGTCGGCTGCAGCCGTCTTGTCTGGCCGGCACAGGCTTGCTGGATGGCAGGGCCTGGTCGACATGGCGTGGCAAATACAGCTCCACCTGGGTTCCCTGGCCAATCTCGCTGCTGAGGGTGATATGCCCATGGGACTGCTTGCTGAAGCCGTACACCATCGACAACCCCAGGCCAATGCCCTGGCCGGTCGCCTTGGTGCTGAAGAAGGGTTCGAAGGCGTGCTCCAGCGTGCTTTGCGCCATGCCTTGGCCGCTGTCGGTGATTCGCAGGCGCACATAGTCGCCAGTGCGCAAAGCGCCGTCCGCAGCTTGCTCGGTGGCGATGTGATGATTGTTCGCCTCGATGCGTAGCAGGCCACCGTTGGGCATGGCCTCGCTGGCATTGAGCAGCAGGTTGTCGAGGGCCTCTTGCAACTGCTGGTCATCCGCCTCCACGGGCCACAGGTCTTTGGCCGCGTGCACTTGCAGGGTTATTGACGGGCTCAGGCAAGCTTCCAGGCGTTCTGTCTTGAGCAAGGTAGGCAGGTCTATACGTTGGCTGTGCAGCGATTGGCGGGAAGAGAAGGCAAGCAGGCGGTGGGTCAGGCGGGCGGCGCGTGAAACGGCCTCGCGGCCCATGCACAGAACGCCATCCAGTCCCTCGCCGCGGCCTTGGCGCAGCCGCCGCTGGATGAGTTCGAAGCTGCCGCTGATGCTGGTGAGCAGGTTGTTGAAGTCATGAGCGACGCCGCCGGCCAGTTGGCCGATGGCCTCCATCTTGCGTGCCTGGCAGCGGGCGAATTCACCGCGGTCCTGCTCTTCTTCCGGCGTTGAAGGCCGGCTGTCCAGGCGCTGCTGCATACCATAGAGTTCATCACGTGTAACGTACTGTCGCCGGCGGTTGCGCAGCGCGGACCGGGTCATGTGCAGTAACTGGGCATTTTCGTAGGGCGCGCCCAGCCATAGCAGATTGCCCACCGGATGATGACTCACGCCAGCGGCCGACCAGGCGCTCTGGGTCAGCAGCACAATGGGCAAATCCGACCAGCTCGGTTGCTGGTCGATGAATGCCTGCAGCAAGGCGCTTGGGCCTTGGCTGAACACTTGCTCGGCAATAATCGCCAAGCCTGCGCCTTCGGCCAGACGCGCCTGCAGGTTGGCCAGGTCGACCGCGCAGAGGCTGTTGATGCCGGCGGAAGTCAACAGACGTGAGGTATCCGCCGCCAGTTGTGGCGGTGCGAGGATCAAGGCACGTTCATCCAGCGCCAACGAACTGGCCAAAACGACTCTCCTTTAGGGTGGCCTGATACCCACTGGACCCTGGCGCAGGCTCAGGGTTCAACTGAATTCAGGCACTGCCTACAGGCCCTGTTGCAGCGCAGGGTCGTCCGGGTTCTGGCGCTCCAGCTCGGCGAGCGAAACTTGCACGTTCTGCAGTTGGCCGGACTCTTTCCAGTACTGGATCAGCAGCACCCGTACCCGGCGATTGGCTGGCTGGCGATTGAGCACGGTTTCCAGTTGCTTCTGGGCGGCGTCGGGCTGGTCCAGCTCATGCAGAGTGACCGCCAGGGTATAGCGGTAATCCGCGTTGTCCGGGTCCAGTTCCACGGCGCGGGACAGGGCCAGCAAGGCATACTCGTGCTGTTCGTGGCGCTTCAGCCAAAGCCCTAGCTCATACTGCAGAAAGGCCGAGTCGGGGCTCAGCGCCAGGGCTTTGCCCAGCACCTGGCGGGAGGCGTCGTGGTGGCCCTGGCGCTCGAGCAGGCGTACCTGAGTTGCCAGGGCATCGAGGTTGCCGGGGGCAACCGCGAGCGCACGTTGCAAGGCCGCAGCGGCCTGCGTGTAGTCGTTTTCGTGCAGGTACAGGCGCGCCAGGTGCACTTGGGCGTCGGCATCTTCAGGCTGTTGCTCCAGGGCTTGCTGGTATTGCTCCAGGGCTGACTGCAGGGGGCCGAAATAGAGGCCGATGGCGTCGGGATCGAGGCCCAGCAGGGCATCCACGGCGGCAAAACGCACGCTTTGCTCACTGTCGTCCAGCAGCGGGCCGAGTACCAGGCTGCGCTGCGCTGGCGGTAGCAGGCGGCGGATACTGGCAATGGCCGCTCGACGCACCAGCGGCTCGGCATTTTCCAGGTCCTGGCGGGCCAGTTTCAATGCCTGCGGCGAGGGGTAGTTGGGCAACTCATCGTAGAGCGCCGCACGGCGGATCGCAGGCAGGTCGTTACGTTGCAATTGCTGGTACAGCACCCGTGCGGCACCGGGCTGGCCATCGTGGGCCTGGCGCAGCGCCTTGGCGTAGCTGTGTGCTGGCAAGGTCGGCGGGGTTGGCGGGGCGTCGCGCCACAGGTAGCCGAACAGGGCCGATACCAGAATCGACAACAGCAGGGCGATCAGGTAGCGGTTGCGTCTGGGCATCGGACGATCCGTGGCGGCGGGAAGGGCAGAGCTTGGGCCAGCCGGGGGGTAAATGCAACCGAACCGGGCACGCCGCTCGCCAGGCGCCAGGCCTGAGGTGGCATTCCATGCACTGCGTATTGGGGTGAATACGATGGCAAACATAAAAAAGCCCCGAGGGCCAAGGCCTGCGGGGCAAACGGTTGGGGGAGGAGCCAACCAAAGGAGTCGTTGAGCAGTGGAATCAGTGTGCGCTGGCCACTGTCTCCGGTTGCCAGCCGCCACCCAGGGCCTTGTAGATCGAGACGATGCCGCGATAAAGGTCGACTTCACCCTGAGCTTGTGCATCTTCAGCACTTAGCCGCTCACGTTCGGCATCGAGCAGTACCAGGTAGTCCACGGTACCCTCGCGATAGCGAATCGAGGCCAGTTCTGCAGCCTTGCGGCTGGCGTCGCTCTGGCGCATCAGCGACAGCAGACGCTGCTGGGTCTTGTCGTAATCGCTGAAGGCGTTGGCCGACTCTTCAAGCGCCAGCAGCACCTGCTGTTCGTAGTTGGCCAGTGCCCCTTCGGCATCGGCCTTGGCGCCGCGCAGGCGGGCCCGCACGCTGCCCAGGTCGAAGGCCGCCCAGGTGATGCTCGGGCCCAGTGCCCAGGCGTTTGCCGCCGAAGAGCCGATCTGCGAGCCGCGGGCGGCGGTAAAGCCGAGGAAGCCACTAAGGCTGACGCGCGGGAACAGGTCGGCGGTGGCCACGCCAACGTTGGCGGTGGCGGCCGCCAGTTGGCGCTCGGCGCTGCGGATGTCCGGGCGGCGGCGCAACAGCTCACCCGGGTCACCGACCGGCAGCGCCTTGGCGATGGCCGGCAGGGCCTTGGGCGACAGGTCTACGCTGAGCGCGTCAGGGCGCTGGCCGAGCAGGGTGGCGATGCGATGCCGCGCCCGTGCCTGTTCGGCTTGCAGTTGCGGCACGGTGGCTTCGACCCCGGCCAGGCGGGCATCGGCACGCACCACGTCGAGGTCGTTGCCCACGCCGGCATCGCGCAGGGTTTCGGTGATGGTGCGCGATTCCTGCTGGGTCTTCAGGTTGGCCAGGGCGATCTTCTCGCGCAACTGGGCACCGCGCAGCTGCCCGTAGGCATCGACCAGTTCGGCGATCAGGCTGACCTGCAACTGTTGCAGGTCGGCGGCGGCCACCGCTTCCTGGGCTTCGCTGGCTTCGATCTGGCGCTGGATGCGGCCGAACAGGTCAAGTTCCCAGGCCATGTCCAGGCCCAGGTCGTAGCGCTCGCTGTTCACCCGCTGCGTGGTCTGGCCGGGGATCTGGCCTTTGCCGAGATCGCTGCTGGCACGGCTGGTTACCACCGGGAACGGGTCGTTTTCGGCGTCTTCGCGGATCGAACGGGCCGATTTCAGGCGGGCGAAGGCCACGCGCAAGTCTCGGTTGCCGTCCAGCGAAGCCTGCACCAGCTGGTTCAGCACCGGGTCGTCGAACTGCTTCCACCACAGGCTCTCGAAGCGGCTACGGTCGTAGGCCTTGGCCTGCACATCGCTGCCCAGTTGTGCAGGTTCGGTGGCGGGCGCCTGGTAGTCCGGGCCTACCGCACAGGCCGCCAGGGCCAGTGCCAGCAGGCTTGGGGTCAAGGGTTTGAGCAGGTTCATGCGTGGTTCTCCAGCACTTGAGCGTGTTCAGCCTTGCGGGCCTGGCGACGCTCGACGAAACGGCGGATCAGGAAGAAGAACACCGGGGTCAGGAACAGGCCGAACACGGTCACGCCGATCATCCCGGAGAACACCGCCACACCCATGGCATGGCGCATTTCCGAACCTGCACCGGAGCTGAACACCAGGGGCACCACACCCATGATGAAGGCGATCGAGGTCATCAGGATCGGCCGCAGACGCAGGCGGCAGGCTTCCAGCACCGCAGCCAGCGGATCGAGGCCCTTGGCCTGTTCGTCCTTGGCGAACTCGACGATCAGGATCGCGTTCTTGCACGCCAGGCCCACCAGTACGATCAGGCCGATCTGGGTGAAGATGTTGTTGTCGCCACCCGATACGATCACACCGGTGATGGCCGACAGCAGGGTCATCGGCACGATCAGGATCACCGCCAGCGGCAGGCTCCAGCTTTCGTACTGGGCGGCCAGCACCAGGAACGCCAGCAGCACGCACAGTGGGAACACCAGCAATGCGGTATTGCCCGAGAGGATCTGCTGGTAGGTCAGGTCGGTCCACTCGAAGGTCATGCCGTTGGGCAGTTCCTCTTTCAGCAGCTTCTCGATCGCAGCTTCCGCCTGACCAGAGCTGTAGCCCGGGGCGGCAGCGCCGTTGATCTCTGCAGTGATGAAGCCGTTGTAGTGCATGACCCGGTCCGGCCCGGAGGTGTCGCTGACCTTGAGGAAGGTCGCCAGCGGGATCATCTCGCCAAGGTTGTTGCGCACCTTCAGTTGGCCGATCTGCTCGGCATCAAGGCGGAACTGCTGCTCGGCCTGTACGTTGACCTGGTAAGTGCGGCCAAAGCGGTTGAAGTCGTTGGTGTACAGCGAGCCCAGGTAAACCTGCAGGGTGTCGAAGATGTCGGTAATCGCCACACCGTGGGTCTTGGCCTTTTCCCGGTCGATGGCGGCATCGACTTGTGGCACGTTGACCTGGTAGCTGGTGAACAGGCCTGCCAGCTCTGGGACGTTGTGGCTCTTGGCGATGATGTTCTGGGTTTCCTTGTACAGCGCTTCGTAACCCAGGTTGCCACGGTCTTCGATTTGCAGACGGAAGCCGCCAATCGTGCCCAGGCCCTGTACCGGCGGCGGTGGGAAGATCGCGATGTAGGCGTCCTGGATGTCGGCGAACTGGGCATTCAGCGCGGCTGCGATGGCCGCCGCCGACTGGCTCGGGTCCTTGCGCTCATCGAATGGCTTGAGCGGGGTGAACACGATGCCGCTGTTGGGGCTGTTGGTGAAACCGTTGATCGACAGGCCCGGGAAGGCTACCGAGTCGGCCACGCCAGGCTGCTTCAGGGCGATTTCGCTCATGCGCTTGATCACCGCTTCGGTACGGTCGAGGCTGGCCGCGTCCGGCAGTTGGGCGAAGGCCACCAGGTACTGCTTGTCCTGGGCCGGCACGAAACCGGTCGGCGTGGACGAGAAGCCGAGGTAGGTCAGGCCCATCAGGCCGGCATACACGAACAGGGCGATGCCGCTGGAGCGGATGACGCGGCGCACGCCACCGACGTACCTGTGGCTGGCCCGATCGAAGAACCGGTTGAAAGGGGAGAACAGCCAGCTGCCCAGCAGCTTGTCGAGGAACCGCGAGAAACGGTCCTTGGGGGCGTGATGGTCCTTGAGTAGCACCGCGGCCAAGGCTGGCGACAGGGTCAGCGAGTTGAACGCCGAAATGACGGTCGAGATGGCGATGGTCAGGGCGAACTGCTTGTAGAACTGCCCGGTCAGGCCGGAAATGAACGCTGCAGGTACGAACACCGCGCACAGCACCAGGGCGGTGGCGATGATCGGCCCGGTCACTTCGCTCATGGCTTTTTGCGTGGCTTCCAGCGGCTTCAGGCCCAGCCCGATGTTACGTTCGACGTTCTCCACCACGACGATGGCATCGTCCACCACGATACCGATGGCGAGCACCAGCCCGAATAACGACAGCGCGTTGAGTGAAAAACCGAACAGGTGCATGACCGCGAAGGTACCGATCAGCGAGACCGGCACCGCCAGCAGCGGGATGATCGAGGCGCGCCAGGTCTGCAGGAACAGGATCACCACCAGCACCACCAGCACCAAGGCTTCGAACAGGGTGTGCACCACCGCTTCGATGGAGCCGCGCACGAAGATGGTCGGGTCATAGACGATGCTGTAGTCCATCCCTTCCGGGAAGTCCTTTTTCAGCTCGGCCATTTTCGCCCGCACTTCGTCGGAGATCTCGATGGCGTTGGAGCCTGGGCGCTGGAAAATCGGGATGGCCACCGCCGGCTGGTTGTTCAGCAGCGAGCGCAGGGCGTACTGGCTGGAGCCGAGTTCAACCCGGGCGATGTCTTTCAGGCGGGTGATCTCGCCATCGGCACCGGCGCGGATGATGATGTTCTCGAATTCTTCCTCGTTGACCAGACGGCCTTGGGTATTGATCGACAGTTGGAAGCTGGTCGAGCCTGGGGCAGGCGGCGCGCCCAGCTGGCCGGCGGCCACCTGGCGGTTCTGCTCGCGGATTGCCGCGACCACATCACTGGCCGTCAGGTTGCGCGAAGCGGTCTTGTTCGGGTCCAGCCAGACGCGCAGCGAGTAGTCGCCCATGCCAAACAGCTGCACATCGCCTACGCCGCCCAGACGCGCCAGCTCGTCCTTGATGTTGAGGATGGCGTAGTTGGACAGATAGAGCATGTCGTAGCGGTTGTCCGGCGAGGTCAGGTGCACGACCATGGTCAGGTCAGGCGAGGCCTTGTCGACGGTGATACCGATACGGGTCACTTCCTCGGGCAGCTTGGGCTGGGTGCGGGTGACGCGGTTCTGCACCTGCACCTGGGCGTTGTCCAGGTCGGTACCCAGGGCGAAGGTGATGGTCAGCGTCAGCTTGCCGTCCGCAGTGGACTGGGAGGACATGTACAGCATGTTCTCCACACCGGTAATGGCCTGCTCCAGCGGCGCGGCAACGGTTTCGCCGATGACCTTGGGGTTGGCGCCGGGGAAGTTGGCGCGCACCACCACGGTGGGCGGCACCACTTCGGGGTATTCGCTGATCGGCAGCTGGAACAGCGAGATAGAACCCGCGATCAGCAGCACCAGCGACAGCACCGCGGCGAAGATCGGCCGGGTAATGAAGAATTTCGAGAAGTTCATCGGTAGGGTCCCTTAACCGCGTGGCGCCTGGGCGCTGGCGACTTTCACGTTGTTGCCCGCCACCTTCGGCGCCGGGTTGCTGGCCTCCAGGGCCTGACGCTGCTGGGCGAGGGCGGCGAGGGTTTGCTCGCTGGCCATCTGTGTTTCTTCCGGGGTTACCGGCGAACCAGGGCGCACGCGCTGCAAGCCCTTGACCACGATGCGGTCGTCCTTGCCCAGGCCGCTGCGCACGATGCGCAAGCCTTCCAGCTTTGGCCCCAGTTCCACGGCGCGGTAGGTGGCTTTGTTGTCCTTGTCCATGACCAGCACAAACTTCTTGCCAAGGTCGGTGCCCACGGCTTCGTCGTTGATGAGCATGGCGTCGTACTGGGCGCTGCCGACCAGCTTCAGGCGCGCATACAGGCCCGGGGTGAACTGGCCGTTGCTGTTGTCGAATACCGCGCGGCCGCGGATGGTGCCGGTGCGCGGGTTGACCTGGTTGTCGACGAAGTTCATCTGGCCCAGGTGCGGGTTGCCGCTTTCGTTGGTCAGGCCCAGGTATACCGGGGTGCTCTGGCTACGCTGGCCTTCACGGGCCAGCTGGGTGTACTTGAGGTACACGCGCTCGTCGGCGTCGAAGTAGGCGTAGACCTTGTCGGTGGACACCACACTGGTCAGCGGGGTGACATCGGCGGTGACGATGTTGCCGGCGGTGAACTCGGCGCGGCTGACACGGCCACTGATGGGCGCGGTGACGCGGGTGAAGCTGAGGTTCAGGCGTGCCAGGTCGAGCTGGGCCTGGATCGCATCGACGCCGGCACGGGCTTCGGCGGCGGCACTGCTGCGCGATTCGGCCAGTTCGGCGGAGATGGCGTTGCTGTCACGCAGGCGCTCGCCACGGCGGGCTTCGTTGGCGCTGCGGATGGCGGTGGCCTTGGCCTGTTGCAGCTGGGCTTCAAGGCGGCGGACTTCAGCCTGGAACGGGCGCGGGTCGATCTGGAACAGCAGGTCGCCTTTCTTGACCTGGGCGCCTTCGGTGAAGGCGACCTGGTCGATCTGGCCGGAGACCCGCGGGCGCACTTCGACGGTTTCCGGGGCTTCGAGGCGGCCGGTGAACTCGTCCCATTCGGTGATCGGTTGTTCGATCACCTTGGCCACACTTACCTTCGGCGCGGCGGGAGCCTGCACGGCGTCGGGGGTTCGACCGCAAGCGCTGATCACCACCACTGCCAGGGCAGCGAGGGGGAAGCGCAAGGGTTTGAGTGATTGTTCCATGGAGAACTCCGCCAATGTATTAGTAGTGGGCGGAGTGTGAGTGTGTTGCGCGCGAGGCACGAATCGAACGGGACGAAGGTTAATATCACGCTGAATGATAAGTGGGGATCAACTATCGATGGCTGCCAGGGTTGGGCGCAGGGCACCGCCTGTGCGGGCACCACGTTACGCGAGAGCCTGGGCCTGGCCATTCAGTGAATACTTGAGGCCAGCTCGAAGATTGGCATGTACATGAGGATCACGATCAGGCCGATCAGCAGGCCGATGAAGGTCATCAACAGCGGCTCGAACAGTTTGACGAACCATTCCACCCAGCGGCCGATTTCCTGATCATGGAAGTCGGCGCAGCGCTCCAGCATCTCGCCCAGGTTGCCAGACTGCTCGCCAGCGCGCAGCAGGCGCAGTGACACCGGTGTCACCAGGTGCCCGGCCGCGAGTGCATCGGAGAGGGGCAGCCCTTCGCCCACCCGCTGGCTGGCCTGCTCCAGGCCCTGCGCTGCTGCGTTGCCGAGCAGGCCGCGGGCCATGCCCATGGCGGTGAGGATGGGGATGCCGCCTTGCAGCAGGATGCCCAGCGAGCGATAGAAACGCGCCAGCTCGTACATCATCAGGCGTTGGTGCAGCGCGGGCAGGCGCCGCAGTTGGCAGGAGGCCCAGTACCGTACACGCGGGTGCCGGCGCAGCAGCCAAAGCGCCGCCACCCCACCGACAGTGCCCAGCGCCAGTGGGCCTTGCTGGGCATGCAGAAACAGGCCGACCTGCATCAGCACCCGTGACAGCCAGGGTAGCTCGGTGCCCATGCCTTCGAACACCTGGCTGAAACGCGGCACCACATAGCCGAGCAGGAACAGCACCACACCACCTCCCACCAGCAACAGCAGTAACGGGTAGACCGAGGCACCCACCAGCTTCTGCCGGACCAGGTCCAGGCGCTGGCGATAGCTGATGTAGCGGGTGAGGGCGTCGCCCAGAGCACCGGTGCGTTCGCTGGACTGCACCAGCGCCACATACAGCGGCGGGAATACCCGCGGTTGCTGGCCCAGCGCCTGGGACAGCGAGCGGCCCTCGTACAGCTGGCGCACCAGCTCGGCGAGCACCTTGCGCGCTGTCGCTGCGGGGCTCTTCTCCGCCAGGCTTTCCAGTGCGTCAATCAGCGGCAGGCCGGCATTGAGCAAGGTTGACAGTTCCTGGCTGAACAGCACCAGGTCGAACGCCGCTTCACGGCGCCAGGCCATGCCGCGCAGGGCGCCGCCGCTGCTGCGCAGGCTGAGCACACGCAGGCCTTGGTCTTCGGCCTGGCGGCGGGCTTGGTCGGCGTCCTCGGCGTCGATCTGCAACTGCACCACGCCCTGCCTACCCAGGGCCTTGAGGCTGTAGCGCATGGCCGCTCTCCTTACTGCCAGCTGGTAATTTCAGCGTTTTCGCCATCGCCACCTGGCTGGCCGTCCTTGCCCATCGACAGCAGGTCGTATTCACCGCCGTTCTCGCCAGGTTGCCGGTAGATGTAAGCGCGGCCCCACGGGTCTTGCGGCACGGCCTTCTGCAGGTACGGACCGGTCCAGCGAGCCTCGCCACTGGGCGCGACCACCAGCGCCTGCAAACCTTGTTCGCTGTTGGGGTAGTGGCCGACCTCCAGACGGTACAAGTCCAGGGCCTTGCTCAGCCCCTCGATCTGCGCCCGCGCTACCTTGGCCTCGGAGCGGCCTAGCTGACTGAAGTATTTGGGGGCGACGATGCCGGCCAGCAGGCCGAGTACTACCAGTACCACCAGGAGTTCAAGCAGAGTGAAGCCACGTTGCGGGTTGGTTCTGCGCTGCATGGTGAAACCCTCCACTGCATGGGGACAAGCGTTGACATGCACCATGCAACAGCCGTGCACGTCTGCCTTGGGGCCTTGCGCCATGCGGCACAGGAAGCGGCACAGTGCTTGCGTCGTGGTGAATGTCCTCGGGTTTTCCGGGGCATTTCCCCCACATCGGGGGCCACGACGAAGAGGCGACCGGCATGCGTGGACTCATCCTCGGTTTGATCTGGCTGGCGGCAGGTGCTGCCCAGGCCGATGTGTACATCTCAATCGATGCCAAGGGTGGCTACGTACTGACCAATGTCCATCGACCAGGGCGACACTATGAGAAGGTGATCAGCGAGCCGCTGGCCCAGGGTGGGCCGGTCAAAGCGCAGATGATCACCGGCCGCCCTTACGCCGAAGTAGTCGCCACGGCTGCGCGCCTCCACAACCTGCCGCCGGCGCTGCTGCACGCGGTGATCAAGGCCGAGTCCGGCTACAACCCCAAAGCCCGTTCGCGGGCGGGTGCAGTGGGGTTGATGCAACTGATGCCGGACACCGCCCGCGAGATGGGGGTGCAAGACCGCCTGGACCCGGAGGACAATGTGCAGGGCGGGGCACGCTACCTCAAGCAGATGCTCACCCTGTTCGACAACGACATCACCTTGGCCGTGGCGGCCTACAACGCCGGCCCGGATGCTGTGCTGCGGCGTGGTGCCGTGCCGCCGTTTGCCGAGACACGGCGCTATGTGCCCACGGTGCTGCGCGAGTATCGCAAGTTGCAAGGGTTGACTGATGATTCGTCTTTGTAACAACGGGCGTGCAGCTCACGCATTTCCGCAGGGGCCGCGCCACCCTCAGGCTGTTTCGGGTAGGTGAGGTGAGGAGGGAATAAATACCCTTCGGCGGATGCCATCAATTTAATACTATGGTTTCCCCAAGTCTGGGCTATAACCTTCTGAAGGTGCCCAGCTGAGGAGTCCGTTATGGACGTCGCCCCTCGTTCCGTCACTCTTGAAGTGCCTGCCGGTAGCGAGCTGGCCGCCCCGCGCAAGCCATTTAACCTGCTGCGCTGGTATGCCTGGGTCAGTCTGGCCATCATTCTTTCGGTGGCTGCCGGGTTGGGGCTGATTTCCAGCCGCTTCATCATCGACGAGAGCGTCGAGCGTGATGCGTTACTCACCGCACAGTTCATCACCTCCATTGCCGATGCCGAAGTGCGCCATGTGTCGATCCCCAATGTGCGGACCATGGGCGAACTGCTCGATCCGCGCACCGACCGCAATAACTTGCCCGACGTCGACCCGCAAGCCCGGCGCAAGGCCCGCGGCGAGTTCCTGGACCATATCGCTCACCTGCCCGATATGCTGTTGGCCAATATCTATGCTTTGGACCATACAGTGATCTGGTCCACCAACCCGGCACTGATCGGCAAGCTGATTGAAGGCGACGAAGACTTGAATCGGGCTTTCGAGTACAAGATGCGGGTTTCGGCCAGCTACCACAATTTCGAACAGGCCCGCTCCGAGCAGAAGTTTATCATCCCGCCCCGGCAGCTATTGATCGAGAACTATATTCCGCTGTTCGATGCCGATGGCGAGCAGGTCACCGCGATGGTCGAGATCTATAAAGAGCCCCATGACCTGATCGCACGCATCGAGCATGGCCTGGTCCTGATCTGGTTGGCCATCACCGTCGGCGCTGCACTGGTCTATGTCGGCCTTTACGGCATCATGCACCGCGCCGCACGGCTGCTGGCGGTGCAGCAGAAACGCCTGATCAGCAGCGAAACCTACGTGGCACTGGGTGAGGTGTCTTCGGCGGTGGCCCATAGCCTGCGCAACCCGCTGGCCAGTATCCGCTCAAGTGCCGAACTGGCCCAGGCGTTCGACGAAGGCCCGGCGCAACGCCAAGTCAACGATATCATCAGCCAGGTCGATCGCATGTCGCAGTGGATCCGCCAGATGCTGCAGTCACTGCGCCCGCTGAACGACGAGGCGTTGGCGGTGGACTTGCCGCAGGCGTTGCAGGAAAGCCTGCAGACCTACGCTGTGCCGCTGGCGCGCAGCGGGGTAAGCCTGGACCTGCAACCCTTACCGGCCGTGCAGGTGTTGGGGCACCCGGTATTGCTGCGCCAGGTATTCAGTAGCCTGATTGCCAATGCCTTGGAGTCGATGGAGCAGGGCGGGCGGTTGCGTATCGAGGTGGTACGTCACAACCGGCGCAGCCTGACTTTGCGCCTGTCCGACAATGGCAAGGGCATGAACGAAGAACAGCAGCGTATGGCTTTTCGGCCGTTCTTCACCACCAAACAGGGTGGGCTGGGGGTGGGGCTGGTGCTGGTGAAACGCATCATGGAACGTTTCGGTGGTACGGTCCGGCTCAGCAGCAGCGAAGGCCATGGCACAAGGGTTTCGCTAAGTTTCCGACTGGCGTGAATTTGTCAAATGACATCAGGATTGTTCAGTAAGATGTTGATATGAAAAGGATTTATGTTTTTTGGGTGATAATCACCCAAATGTGGGGGTTAATCCTCTAATTACTCTTAATAAGTTCTGGCAACCTACTGAAAAATAACATTTTTAATTTGGCATGTTTCTGCTGGCCAAGTTTTTGCAGCGAAGTTTGTGAAGCGCGACACGCGACAAATGGCAGCTGCGACTGCCCAGGTGGATTGCTACCCAGTGGCTGCTGCCATTGGCCTTGATGCAGTTCTGAACGTACGCCCTGCGCGGGAACCACGGGATGCAGATGCTGGAAGACGAAGTGCCCGACAAGGCCAATGCGACCGCCAGCGGACGGGCCGTACCCTTGCGTGAATTCAACCTGCTGCGCTGGTTTTCGGTGATCAGCCTGTTGATCATTACCTCGGTGGCAGGTGGGCTGGGTTATGTTTCGACGCGCTTCGTGGTGCGCGACAGCGTGGAGCGCGATGCCATGCTTACCGCGCAGTTCATTCAGGCAATGGCCCAGGCCGAAGTGCGGCATTCGCAATTGCCGCCTGGCACCACCATGGGCGAGTTGCTGGACCCGCGGCTGGACCTGCAGCACTTGCAGTTCACCCCGGCCCTGGCCGAATCGACCCGCATCGAGTTCCTCGATCATGTCGAGCACCTGCCGGACACCTTGCTGGCCAATGTCTATGCCCGCGACCGCACCATTGTCTGGTCTACCAACGTGGAGCTGATTGGCAAGCGGATAGAGGCTGATGGCGATCTTGAGCGCGCCTTCCGCTCGCGCAAGGCGGTGTCGGCCAGCTATCACAAGGTTGCGGATGATCGTGAGGAGCAGAAGTTTCAGCGCGCACCACGTTACCTGTTCATCGAGAACTACATCCCGCTGTTCGACAGCCAGGGTGAGCAGGTACTGGCCATGGTGGAAATCTACAAGGAGCCGCAGGACCTCATTCGGCGCATCCAGCGCGGCTATGTGCTGATCTGGGCCTCGACACTGGTGGGTGGGGCGTTGATCTACTTCGGCCTGTTCTGGATCGTGCGCCGTGCGGCGCACATGCTGCACCTGCAGCAGGACAGGCTGGTGGCAAGCGAAACCTACGTGGCGCTGGGTGAAATGTCGTCGGCAGTGGCTCACAGCATGCGTAACCCGCTGGCCAACATACGCTCCAGCGCCGAACTGGCCCAGGAAACCGCCAACGCTGCTGCGCAGAAGAACATCACTGACATCATCAGCCAGGTCGACCGCATGTCGCGCTGGGTGCGCGACCTGCTGGTGTCGTTGCGCCCGGCCAGTGACGAACCCGAGGCCGTGGACCTGGTGGCGGCCATCGAGGACACCCACCTGGCCTTCGCCCAGCAGATCGAACGCAACGGCGTGCGTTTCCATTTCGAAGGGCCTGACGTGCAATGGGTGGTCAGCCAGCCGCTGCAGCTCACGCAGATTCTCAACAGCCTGTTTTCCAACGCCCTGGAGGCCATGCCCGCTGGCGGGTTGCTCAATGCCCAGGTCAATGTGCAAGAAGGCGTGCGTGCCGAGTTCGTGCTGACCGACACCGGCAAAGGCATGAGCCAACAGCAGGAACGGATGGTGTTCAAACCGTTCTTTACGACCAAGCAGGGAGGCCTCGGTGTAGGCCTGGCCCTGGTCAAACGCATCATGGAACGTTTTGGCGGCTCGGTCAGCCTTCGCAGCCGCGAAGAGGAAGGAACCCGCGTCAGCCTTACATTCAATATTGCAGCGGGAGGGGAACATGGAGCACAGCATCCTGGTCGTCGAGGATGATGAAATCCTTGCCGACAACATTCGCACCTACCTCAGCCTCAAGGGCTACGAAGTCATCGTGTGCCACAGCGCGGAGCTGGCGTTGGAGCAGATCAAGCGGGCGCAACCTGACGCGGTGCTGACCGACAACTCGTTGCCAGGCATGAGCGGGCACGACCTGCTGCGCACGCTGGTGGCCCAGGTGCCGGACCTGAAAGTGATCATGATGACCGGCTACGGCAATGTCGAAGATGCCGTGCAGGCGATGAAGGAGGGCGCCTTTCATTACCTGACCAAGCCGGTGGTACTGGCCGAGCTCAAACTGACCCTGGACAAGGCCCTGGCTACCGAGCGCATGGAGCGCACGCTGTCGTTCTACCAGGAGCGTGAGGCGCAGAAGTCCGGGTTGCAGGCATTGATCGGCGAGTCGCCGGTGATGCTCACCCTCAAACACACCCTGCGCCAGGTGCTCGATGCCGAGCGGCGCATGGCCAGTGATGACCTGCCACCGGTGCTGATCGAAGGCGAGACCGGTACTGGCAAGGAACTGGTGGCCCGTGCCCTGCATTTTGATGGTTCGCGCAGTAAAGGGCCGTTCATCGAGTTCAACTGCGCTTCGATCCCTGCCAACCTGCTTGAGGCCGAACTGTTTGGCCACGAGAAGGGCGCGTTCACCGATGCCAAGGAGCGCCGGGTAGGCCTGGTGGAGGCTGCCGATGGCGGTACCTTGTTCCTTGACGAGATCGGCGAAATGGACCTGGTGCTGCAGGCCAAGCTGCTCAAGTTGCTGGAAGACCGCAGCATCCGCCGGATTGGTGCCGTGAAGGAACGCAAGGTCGATCTGCGGGTGATCAGCGCCACCAACTGTAACCTGGAGCAAATGGTGCAGCAGGGCAAATTCAGGCGTGACCTGTTCTTCCGCCTTCGCATTATCGCCCTGAAGGTGCCGCGCCTGTATTCGCGTGGGCAGGACATTCTGCTACTGGCGCGGCATTTCCTTGCCCACCATAGCCGGCGTTACGGCAAGCCGAACCTGCGCTTTTCGGCCGAGGCCGAAAGCCTGCTGCTCGGTTATAGCTGGCCTGGCAATGTGCGTGAATTGCGCAACATGCTGGAGCAGACGGTGTTGCTGGCGCCGAACGAGGTGGTGCAAGCGCATCAGTTGAACCTGTGCATGACCTTGGTTGACGAGCCGTTGGTGCAACAGCCGATGGCGGCCATGTTCGAAATACCGCGGCACGAGCCAGAACCGGGTACAAGCCTGCCTGACATGGAGCGTGACCTTGTCTGCAAGACCCTGGACCGCACCGATTGGAACGTGACCAAATCGGCGCGGATGCTTGGGTTGTCGCGGGATATGCTGCGTTACCGGATCGAAAAGTTGGGGCTGACCCGGCCTGACAAGCGTCAGTGGTAGTACAGGCCGTGTCGTCAGGGGTTACCTGTGCCTGAGCTGCCTTCTCCTTGCCGGCCGGTACCTTCCGACCCACTGCCCTCCATCCCCGGCAGATCGCGGTTGTCATTCTGCTTGGCTGGCGGGCTTTGCGGTTCGTTGCCCTGTATGCGCGGGTCGGTGGCCCGCGGCAAAGGCTTCTCGATCGGGTTGAGGGTGCTGTCCGCGCCTGGCTGTGGCGCCGTATTGTGCGGGTCGTCGGGGTAGGTCGGACCTGTGCCGACAGCAAAGGCCAGCGGCGAGGCGAGCAGGGCAACCGACAGGAAGATCGAGCGGGGCATGGCAGGCTCCTTTGCTGTACGGGTAAGGCTCATACTTCCCTTTGGCCTTACCCGAACCGTCAAGGTGCCATTACCCCGATCAACGGTCACACCACCAGCGACAGCAACATGATGAAAATGATGCCGACGATGGACAGGATCGTCTCCATCATGCTCCAGGTCTTGAAGGTTTCTGCCACGGTCATGTTGAAGTACTGCTTCACCAGCCAGAAGCCGGCGTCGTTCACATGCGACAGGATCAGCGAGCCGGCACCGGTGGCCAGTACCAACAGCTCACGGTTCACCCCCGGCACCAGGTCGATCACCGGTGCCACGATACCCGCGCCGGTGATGGTGGCGACCGTGGCGGAGCCGGTCGCGATGCGGATCACCGCCGCCACCAGCCATGCCAGCATGATCGGCGAAATTTCTGCCTGCACAGCCATCTGCCCGATCACGTTGCCTACGCCGGTATCCACCAGCATTTGCTTGAAGCCACCGCCAGCGCCGACGATCAGCACGATGGCGGCAGTCGGTGCCAGGCTCTGGTCGAGCATCTTCATGATCTGCTGGCGGTTGAAGCCGCGGGCCGAGCCGAAGGTGTAGAAGGCCAGTAGCAGGGCGGCGAGCAGGGCGGTGATCGGGTGACCGATCAGGTCCATCCACTGGCGCACGATGTGCTCGGCCGGCAGCACCACGTCGGCGAACGTTTTCAGCAGCATCAACGCGACCGGCAGCAGTACGGTGATCAGGGTGATGCTGAAGCTTGGCAGGTTGCCCTGATCGGACTCCTTGGCGATCTGGTCCATCAGCTCCTGGGACGGGTTGCCCGGGATGTAGCGGGAAATGAAGTTACCGAACAGAGGGCCGGCGATGATCGCGGTGGGCAGTGCGACGATCAGGCCGTAGAAGATGGTCTTGCCAATGTCAGCGTGGAAAATGCCGATCGCCAGCAAGGGGCCCGGGTGTGGTGGCACCAGACCGTGCACCACCGACAGGCCGGCCAGCAGCGGAATGCCGATTTTCACCAACGAGACGCCCGAGCGCCGGGCGACGATGAACACCAGGGGAATCAGCAGCACAAAGCCGATTTCGAAGAACAGCGGGATGCCCACCAGGAAGGCGGCGAACATCATCGCCCAATGCACGTTCTTTTTGCCGAAGGCGCGAATGAGGGTTTGCGCGATCTGGTCGGCACCACCGGAGTCGGCCATCAGCTTGCCGAGCATGGTGCCCAGGGCGAGCACGATACCGACGAAGCCGAGTACGCCGCCAAAACCGTCCTGGAACGATTTCATGACCTTGGCCACCGGCATGCCGGAAGTCAGGCCCAGGAAGCCGGCCGCGAGGGTGAGGGCGACGAAGGGGTGAACCTTGAAGTGGGTGATCAGCAGGATCAGCCCGACGATGGTAACCAGCGCGTCGAGCAGCAGGAAGGTATCAGTAGCCAGTCCGAACATAGTTTGAAGGCCTCGGTCTTATCGTTGTTTTGGGCGTAGCTTTTTGGAGTCTTTGCCGCGTTTACGGGGTGGGGTAGCGCTGTCTTTGGTGAGACGGAAAAGCCGCCGAGGTCAGGCGGTTTGCGCCAGGCCCGGCTCACCGCAGCGCTTTAGCCAGTGGTCCACCGCTTCGGCCAGTGCTTCGATCGGTTGGGTGGCGTCCAATGCCAGCGTCAATGGCTCGCCGCGTGGCGATTCCAGGGCCGCGAACTGGCTGTCGATGAGGCTGGCCGGCATGAAGTGCCCTGGGCGAGCCAGCACGCGTTTTTCGGCCTCGGCAGGCGACAGTTCGAGGAACACGAACACCAGCCCGGGCATGGCATCGCGCAGGGTGTCGCGGTAGCGGCGCTTGAGTGCCGAGCAGGTCAGGATCGGGCGTTCACCGGCCTGGGTGGTGGCTTGCAACTCTTCACCAAGGCGGACCAGCCAGCCGGCACGATCGCTGTCGTCCAGCGGTATGCCAGCGCTCATCTTGCGGATGTTTTCGGCAGGGTGGAAAGCGTCGCCTTCGATCAGGCGGCCGCCGCTTCTGGCAGCGATGGCAGCGCCGATGCAGCTTTTGCCGCAACCGGCCACGCCCATCACCACAATGGCGGACAGGGGAGAATTCATCAGTACCTCCTGCGGGTGAGATAGCGCTGTCTCGCCGTTGACGAACAGCCACCTCCCCGGTGTTATTGGTCTTGTCCTTACGCAGTATGGACGCCTGGTGGCGAGCGCGTGGTGGCTGCTACCAAAGATTACATTGCCTGCATCCTGAGACAGCGCTACCTTAGTGGCCGTTCCCTCTCCTTGCAAGTAGTAAAATTACAACATTCATGTCCCGCACCGGCTCCCGAACTACAGGTCGTCCCACCCTGGCTGAAGTTGCCAGGCTTTCCGGGGTCTCCCCGATCACCGCTTCGCGCGCCTTGCGTGGGGTCAGCACCGTTGCGCCTGACCTGGTGGAAAAGGTCATCGCCGCAGCAGCGAACCTTGGCTATGTGGCCAACCCGGCGGCGCGGGCGCTGGCCTCAGCACGCAGCCAGTCAGTGGTGGTGTTGATCCCGTCGTTGTCCAACCAACTGTTCATCGACACCCTGGAGGCCATTCATGAGGTCATGCGCCCTCGTGGGCTAGAGGTGCTGATCGGCAACTATCACTACGACCTTGCCGAAGAAGAGAACCTGATCCGCAATTACCTGGCCTATCAGCCCTGCGGTATTTTGCTGACCGGCTTCGAGCGTAGCGATGCTGCGCGGCAGATGCTGGCTGCCAGCGGCGTGCCGTGTGTGCACATGATGGAACTCAATGGTGAGCCAGGGGCTTTGTCAGTCGGCTTCTCGCAGCATCAGGCCGGGCGTGCTGCTGCACGGCACCTGATCGAGCGGGGGCGCAAGCGCCTTGCATTCATTGCGGCGCAACTGGACCCGAGGGTGATGCAGCGTGCCGAGGGTTTCCGTCAGGCTTTGGCAGAGGCTGGTTTGCAGGCTGCCGAGCTGGAGGTGTTGGCCCCGGAGCCATCGTCGATTGCCCTGGGCAGTGTGCTGTTCAGCCAGCTGATGCAGCAGGCACCGGATGTCGACGGTATCTTCTTCTGTAACGACGACCTGGCTCAGGGCGCGGTGCTGCAGGCCTTGCGTCAAGGGGTGGAGGTGCCACGCCAGGTGGCGATGGTCGGTTTCAACGATTTGCCTGCGTCGGCGCATATGGTGCCGCGGCTGACCTCCATTCGCACACCACGGGCTGCGGTGGGGCGGGGCGCGGCACAGGCGCTGCTGGCGTTACTGGATGGCAAGCGGGTGACGAATGCGCAGCAGGATCTGGGCTTTGAGCTGATGGTGCGCGAGAGCACCTGAGAGTGCCCGCCAAGGCCTTCTCGCGCGAATGCCACAGGAATGATTGGCCCGAAACGAATGTGCAGCGGGTTTACCTGCGAAGCGGGCGACGGGGGCATGGCACCGGCTGCGCCGGTGTTCGCGGGTGAACCCGCTCCTACAGGCGCTGTCGATGCCACGACTTGCCAACGGCGATCTATGCTCAGAAAACCGCGCATAGGGAGCCCCGCGTCATGTTCGATTTCCACCGCAAGTCTGATTTGGCAGAAATCCAGCGCAGCCGCCAGGCGTTGGCCAATGCGCAAGCCAAACTGGCCGCTATCGGTCGTTCCATGGCGATGATCGAGTTCGCCCCTGACGGCACTATCCTCGACGTCAACGAGCGCTTCTGCCAGGCCATGGGCTACAGCGCCGACGAGCTGCGTGGCAAGCACCACCGGCTGTTCTGTGAGCCGGATTATGCAAAAAGCGCCGAATACCAGCAACTGTGGCGCGAGTTGGGGCAGGGCAAGGCAATCAGCGGTACGTTCGAGCGCATCGACAAGGCGGGTCGCGAGGTCTGGCTGGAAGCCAGTTACATGCCCGTGCTGGACGAGCACCGGCAAGTCACCAGCGTAATCAAGGTGGCATCGGACATCACCCAGCGGGTGGTGCTGGAGCACGAGAGCGAAAGCCTGCTCAAGGCCATCAGCCGCTCCATGGCGGTGATCGAGTTCACCCCGCAAGGCCGGGTGATCAAGGCCAACCAGAACTTTCTCGACACCATGGGCTACCGCCTTGATGAAGTGGTTGGCCGCCATCACGGGCTGTTCTGCCTGGCGCCTGAACGCGAATCGGCCCAGTACCGGGAGTTCTGGGCTTCGCTGAACCGTGGCGAATACCACTCGCACCGCTTCGAACGCGTCAACAAGCAAGGCCAGACTGTTTTCCTGGAGGCCTCCTACAACCCGATCTTCGACAGCAAGGGCCGCCTGTGCAAAGTGGTCAAGTTTGCCAGCGACATCACCCATCAAGTCTGCACCCAGCAAAGCGCCGCCCATGCCGCCCATGCCAGTTCGGTGCAGACCGATGCCTGCGCGCGCAAGGGTACCGAAGTGGTGCAGCAGACCGTGCAGGTAATCGAGCAGATTTCCCAGGAGCTTAACGACGCAGCGCGCAGCATCGATGCGGTAAACAAGCAGTCGGATGTGATCGGGCAGATTGTGCTGACCATTCGTGGCATCGCCGACCAGACCAACCTGTTGGCCCTTAATGCAGCCATCGAGGCCGCGCGTGCCGGCGAGCACGGGCGAGGCTTTGCCGTGGTGGCCGATGAGGTGCGCAACCTGGCCGCGCGAACCAGCAAGGCCACCCTGGAAATCGTCGATGTGGTGCGGCAGAACCACGACCTGTCGCTATTGGCGGTGGCCAGCATGCAATCGAGCCTCAACCGTACCGGTCACGGCGTGGCACTGGCCAATGAGGCGGGGACAGTGATCATGGAAATTCAGCAAGGTTCACGGCACGTCGTGGACGCCATCAGCCAGATCAGCTCGACGCTGCAATTGCATTGAGCGCCTCGCGCATCTCGTCAAGCAGTGCCTGCAGGCTGACTTGCAGTTGCCCGCGTTGCTCAACGGTTGGTAGCCCTCGTGCGTGGGCGTGTTCGATGGCTTCACAGTCTTTGACCACGGTGCGCACCCTGATCATTTTGGCGCCACCCTTGATGCGGTGGGCCAAGGCGCGTACCGCTTCATCAGGGGCGTCTGTGGCCAAGGCACGCAGGGCGGCCAGGTCTTCACTGACGCTTATCGACAACTGCTCCAGCAAATGCCGCGTCAACTGTTCGTCGTCCTGGGTCAGGTGGCGCAATTCGGCCAGGTCGAACCCACCATGGGAAGGCTCCGGCGACGGCTGCTGAGGGCGCACCTGGGGCAGATGGGTCTTGAGCGTGCGCAGACCAATCGGCTTGAACAGGCATTCGTCCATGCCGCTGGCCAGGCAGCGAGTACGCTCCTCGGCCTGGGCGTTGGCGGTCACGCCAAGAATACGGCCTGCTGGCAGGCCGTGTTCGCCCTCCAGGCTACGAATGCGTCGGGTGAGTTCATGCCCGTCCATGACCGGCATGCTGCAATCGGTGATCACCAGGTCAAAGCGTGCTTCCTGCCAGCGAGCAAGGGCGATCTCGCCATTCTCCGCCAGTGTCACGTGGTGTCCCAGGGTTTGCAGTTGCCGTTCCAGCAATAGCAGGTTGGCTGGGTAGTCGTCGACCACCAGAATATTGAGCGGGCCGCTGTTGCTTTCATGTGTCGTGAGTTGAGGGTCCGCTTGTGCCGGTGCTTCGCAGACGGGTAACCGCAGGCTGACTTGTACCCGGGTACCAACGCCCTCGACGCTCTGAAGGCTCAGGGCGCCGCCCATCAGTTCGGCCAGGGTACGGCTGATGACCAACCCCAGGCCTGCCCCTTGACGTGCCCTTGGGCCATCGACCTGAACGAAGGCACTGAACAGCCTGGCCTGGTCGGCGGGGCTGATGCCGATGCCGGTGTCACGCACATTCAGCTCGATAGCCAGAACGCCGTGGCCGGCAACTTTGGGCAGTAGCAGGCATGCCTGCACTTCACCACGGTCGGTGAACTTGATGGCGTTGCTGATCAGGTTGGACAGAATTTGCTTGAGTCGCAGTGGGTCAGCCAGCACCCATACCGGCTCTGCAGGCAGCTCGCCCTGCAGATGCAACCCTTTGGCCCGGGCATTGCCTTCGAACACCCGCAGCGTGGCGCGCACCAGTTCGACCAGATTGGTAGGCACCGGTTGCAGGCTGATATGGCCGGATTCGATGCGGGAAATGTCGAGAATATCGCCAATCAGCTCAAGCAGGCCAATGGCCGAATCATGGGCGGTCTGCAAGGTCTGGGAGTCGCTGCGGCCGCTGCGGCTATCTTCCAGGGCCAGTTCCAGCAGACCGATCACCGCATTCATCGGGGTACGGATCTCATGGCTCATGGTGGCCAGGAAGGTGCTTTTGGTCTGGCTGGCCTGTTCGGCATCGTCTTTGGCCTGGCGTAACTGTTCCAGCAGCCCACGGCTCAGCGCGAGCTGTGCCTGCAGTGCGTGCTGTGCCTCGGTTCGCTGGTTGATCAGCTTGCGCAGGTAGCTGTTCCAGAACACCACCCCGGCCAGCAGTAGGGCCGACAGCACCAGCACCTGCAAAGCCAAGGTGCGGTAGTCGCGCCATGGGCTGTCGCTCACCAGTGTGCTGGTGCGCCAGCGGTTGATCAACTGGTCCAGTTCTTCAGGTGGAATGCTTAGCAGCGCCTTGTCGAGAATGGCCTGCAGCTGTGGCTGGTCGGCGGCTACGGCAAAGGCGGCAATGGCCGGGGCGTCGTCGAGCACGCTGGCAATGCGCAAACGGTCCTTGAACACATGGCTGATGTAATAGGCAGCATTGATATGGCTGCTCAGGGCCACGTCGGCAACACCGTTGGCCACGGCCTCCATCTGGCCCAGGGGGTTGTCAACTTCGACTATCTCGGCCTGCGGGTATCGCTGTTGCAAAACGGCCTGCTGCGGTGAGCCGCGCACCAAGGCGATGCGCTTGTCATCCAGGGCCTTGGTCTGTGCAGGTGATTCACCGTCGTTGCGGGTGACAAGCACGCGCGGGCTGACCAGGTAGGGGCGGGTGTAGCGCAGTTGCTTCAAGCGGTCGGCACCATAGCCCAGCGCCCCGATCATCTGTGCCTCGCCGTGCACCAGGCGGTCGATCATGGCCTGCGATGAAGCACTCTCGACGGGTGTGAACTGCAGCCCAGTGCGCAGCGAGATCTGCTTGAGCAGGTCCAGGGTGATACCGCTAGGGCGGTGCTGAGCATCGTTGAACGTCAAAGGTGCCAGCGAGGTATTGACCAGTACGCTGATAGTGGGGTGGGCGGTAATCCAGGATTCTTCTTCTTCGCTCAAGGCAGTGAGGTGGCGCTGCAGCAGCAGGCTGGTGTTACCACTGCTCCAGCGGCGCAGAATGTTCAGGCGTTCACTTTCGCTTATGCGTGACAGCGCCTTGTCCACCAGCCGATGCAGGCGCGGGTTGTCGCTGGCTATGGCGAAGGCAAAAGCCTCTGGAGCCAGTTGGGAGAAATGGTCGATTTTCAACGTGCCCTGAAAACTTTTGCCGATCATGTAGTCGGTGCTGATCGCATCGCCCAGATAGGCGTCTGCCTCGCCCAGTACCACAGCGGCGAGCCCGGCCAGGGTCGAGCGGTACAGGCTCAGTTGCGCCTTCGGGTACAGGGTGCGAACGCTGACGGCCGGCAGGTAGTGATCGACCATCGCCAGGCGCAGGCCGGCGAGGTCGGGCGTGCTTTTCAAGCTGTGCCCCTCACGGGTGACGATCACTGGCAGGTCGTCGGCATAGGGGGTGCTCAGGCTAAGCTGGGCGTCTGCCGCTTCGAAGGCGTTGGAGCTACCTAGCAAGTCGATATGGCCATCACGCAGGGCAGTGATGGCCTCGTGACGGCTGTCAAAGCGGCGTACTTCAATGGGTATGTCAAGCTGTTCGCCGATAATGCCGGCGTAGTCTGCGCTCAACCCCTCATAGTCATGCTGACTGACATTGATTTCGAACGGGGGGTAGTCGGGGCGCGCACTACCCAGTATCAGGCGTTGGCGATTTTTCAGCCAGTGGCGATCATCGCCGGATAACGTCAGTGGGGCAGCGGCACTGATTGAGCGCGCCAGCAGATGGCGTGGTTCGCTGCTGGCCTGCAGCACCGTGGAGTTGGCCAGACCGATAGCCAGAAGGACGCTCGCCAGCAACTGTTTCATGGTAGCCGAGCGCTCAATAGACGCTGTTGCGCTTGGCCAGGTCGACCATTTCCACGAGAGACTCAGTCTTGAGCTTTTCCATGATACGGCCCCGGTAGGTGCTGATGGTCTTGGCGCTGAGGTTCATGCACGTGCCGATGTTCTTGTTGTTCTCGCCGCGCGCAAGGCGCCGCAGCACTTCCATTTCTCGGTTGGAGAGACTGGCCAGGCGCACTGGCTCGCTCTCCAGCGAGTTGCTGTTGACCGACATTTGCGGAAAGGTCGAATAACCTTTGGTCAGGGCCTTGAGGGCGAACAGCAGGGCCTCGTGGTCCTCTTCCTTGGTGACGAAGGCACCTATCCCGGCATCCAGGCAGCGGCGTACATACAGGTCAGTGGCCTGGCCGGTCAGCACCATGATCTTCGGTACCGGCTCCAGGCTCTGCAATCGCTTGATGACTTCCATGCCGTCAAGGCCAGGCAGGCCGATGTCGAGAATGACTACGTCCGGGCGCAGTTCGCGGGCTACCTGAGCCACTTCACTGCCATTGCCGACCTCGCCGATGACATGGAAGCGCTCGCGCTCGAGCAGTAGGCGCAGGGACAGCCGGACAATGGGGTGGTCGTCGACGATCAGCACGGTTGTCATGAGGAAAACTCCTGTAGGGATGTGGTCCGCTTCCTGGAACACTCAGGAATACGTCTGCAAGTGGGGTTATCGGAAGCGCTGCACGATACGACCATTCCCGAAGTTTGGTAATGCCGAGTATAGAAGTGTTGAAAACCCCAGTGCTTTTTGTTGAAAAGTCCTACAAGAAACAGGAAAGACATCACCCTGAGAAAGCGGTGATGCCGCTTCTTTGCAGTTGTTCAGGCGCAGGCAGCGTGCGGTTTGTGTATACGCAGTGTGGAGGCAGGGTTGTTGGCTAATGCCTGGCCGACCCGCGTCGGGCGGGCTACCAACTGCCCGGTACAATTTGGGCAGCGGCCTTGGAAGCGGGTTTCGGCACAGGCACGGCAGAACGTGCATTCGAAGGAGCAGATCATAACGTCGGGGCTGTCACCCGGCAGGTCGGCATCACAGCACTCGCAGTTGGGGCGTAATTCCAGCATGGGCATGGCTCCTGTTCGCAGGCGGGAACCCGGAGTCTGCTACGCCCGAGGCAAGGCTGGCAATGTTCAGTCGCCAGGGCGGTACAGGTGGGCATGCCCGGCACGGTACAAGGCCGATTCGGCGAACGGTGTATCCCCCAGTACGTGGCCTACCAGGATCAGCGCCGTGCGCCGGAAATCCTTGGTCGCTACGCGTTCGACGATATCACCGAGGTTGCCGCGCACCCAATCCTGGTCTGGCCAGGTGGCCCGATGCACCACCGCAACCGGGCAGTGCGCGCCGTAATGCGGCATCAACTCATCGACAATGCGCGACAGGTGCTTGACCCCCAGATGAATTGCCAGGGTGCTGCCATGGCGCGCCAGGTCCCCTAACTGCTCACCCGGCGGCATGGGCGAGCTGTCGCCATAGCGGGTGAGGATCACGGTCTGCGCCACTTGAGGCAAGGTCAGCTCGCAGCCGAGCAGGGCGGCGCTCGCTGCCGTGGCGGTAACGCCGGGGATGATCTGGTAATCGATGCCCAGCGCCTGCAGGTGGCGAATCTGCTCACCGATGGCGCCGTACAGGCTGGGGTCGCCGCTGTGCACCCGGGCCACATCCTGACCTTTTTCGTGTGCGCTGCGCATGGCAGCGATGATCTGTTCCAGATGCAGTTCGGCGCTGTTGATCACGGTTTCGGCCTGGTGGCCTTCGAGCACGGCGGCGGGTACCAGTGAACCGGCATAAATGATCACCGGGCACTGACGAATCAGCCGTTGGCCCTTGACCGTGATCAGCTCCGGGTCGCCGGGGCCGGCACCGATAAAGTAGATGGTCATGCAAAGTCCTGGCAAAAAAGAGGGTACGAAACGCTCAGCAGGCCAGGGCGAGCGTCGCCGGGCCCAGTACCTGGCGCGTCAGCAGCAGCCTGGCCGTACCCTGCCGCTGGCTGGCCAAGGCCAGTGCCGCGCTCTCGGCTACGCCCCAACAGCCACTGTGCTGGTGGGCAGCGGCGGAACGGTGGCTGAGCAGTGGTTCATAGGGTTGCAGTTGCGCGCCATGGTACAGCACCAAGGGCAAACCGAGGCGCTCTGCCAATTGCTGCAAGCCGGGCTCGTCGGCCTTCAGGCTGATGCTTGCGATGCCGCGCAGGTCGGCCAGCGCCAGCCCCTGATTGTCCAGGGCCTGGCGCAGCAAGCGTTGCAAGGCATCTGCCGGGCAACCCCGGCGGCAGCCAAAACCGGCATAGAAGGCAGGCATCAAGCCTGGCTGGAACGGCGGAACAGCCAGGCGCTGAGCAGGCCCAAGGCCAGCCAGAAGGCGGCGTTGGTGAGCCAGGAGGCGACTTTGAACTGGGTTTCCAATGCTTCAGGGGCCAGGCTTTCGTGCACATCGGGTTGCGGTGCACCGATCACATGAGGAATGACCAGCAGCACGGCGCCCAGCGCCTTCAGCAGCCAGTGGCGGGCGAACACCAGCAAGGCCAGGCCCAGCGCTGTGGCACTGGCTGTACCAACCCACCAGGTTTGGCGTTGCCCCAGGTCGGCGGCCGCAGTCCCCGGCAGTTCTGGTGGCAAGCCCAAGGTGGGAGCCAGGCAGAACACGGCGAAGCCAGCCAACCCCCACAATGCGCCAGTGGTAGCGCGTTTGGGCTCGCGAAGGCTGTACAGGGCGGCGAGGATCAGGGCGAAGCCGACTGCGACCACCAGGTTGCCGCCTGTGGTGGACAGCACGCGCTGCCAGCCGTCTTCCGGCGACCAGGCTTCGGCGCTGTGTTCATGAGCGGCCACTTCGCTACCGTGTTCGTGGTGTGCGGCCGGGGCCGAGGACTCGTAGGTTTCCGCCTCCAGAATCAGCGGGGCAACCCAGAAGCTTTGCAGCAAGGTCAGCAACAGGGCTGCAAGGAGCCCGCTGAAACCCGCCGTACGGGCAATGCGCGTGATCATCAGGCGTACTCAGTGGCAGGGGAAGGCGGCGCTGTGGCGGGTGTCGTGGGCAGCGTTGTGCACAGCCTCGATGTGCGAGAACCCGGCAAAGTACACTAGGCACAAACCCAGCAAGCTGGCACCGACGGCGATGATTACACGCTGGCTGAGGGTAACGGGGGTAGCAAGGCTGTGTTGTTTGGCGCTGGTGACGGGCATGACGCGATCCTCTGCTTTTTGTGGGCAATGGGCGAGCGCGGCAGCCCCGGACGTGGTCGCCCAAGGGAATGCAACAGCGCCCGCCCACCGCGGGGTGTTCATGAACGCCAGGCCGGTCTCCGGGCTTGCGAGGAAGAGCTGGGCTCCTGGAACGCGTCACCTTCCCATGCCGTACTACGAGGCACAGTGGTACAGACGCTTCACTCGCTTACCGTTGCGGGGGCAGCACCGGCATTGTCCGGCCCTGCTGAAGGGCCTGGGACGCACCGGTTTCCCGTTTCACCCCCTGAGGGGCACCTGAACGCGAGGCATAAGGAGAGCATGGGGCGGGCTTGGCGTCAATGTCATACAGCGTGCGAGGCTGTCGAACAGCAGGTACGACAGGCTCAGGCCTGCAGTCTTCTTCCAGCAGGCAGAAGTGCAGAAACCGGGCGATCACCCGCGGGCGAATGCCGCCAGCTTGTCGCCATCCAGCCGGTAGCGCACCCACTCATCCTGCGCCTCGGCCCCCAGTTTCTGGTAGAAGCCGATCGCTGGCTCGTTCCAGTCCAGCACGCTCCATTCCAGGCGCCCGCAGTTGTTCGCCAGCGCTTCGCGGGCAATGTGCTGCAACAACTGCCGGCCGGCGCCATCGCCGCGTTGCTCGGGGGTTACGTACAGGTCTTCCAGATAGATGCCATTGCGCCCGAGCCAGGTCGAGTAGCTGTAGAAGTACACGGCAAAGCCAATTGCACGGCCATCACGCTCGCACATCAGGGTGTGCACAGTGCTGCCTTCGTCGAACAGGCTGTGCTCGATGTCGGCAAGGGTGGCGACCACCTCGTGGCGCGCGCGTTCGTACTCGGCCAGTTCGGTGATGAAGGTGAGGATCTGCTCGGCATCGGTACGAACGGCAGGGCGAATGGTGAGGCTCATGGTGACGGCTTCCTTGATCCGGATTGTCGGTACAGTGATGTGTATCTGCGTAATTTAATCGAACTGTACCGGTTGCTGGGAGTGGCGCTCCGTTAGTGTGACAGCACCCATAAAGAAAGTGGAATGCCCGCCATGCTTGCCTCTGCCGACCTGCTGACCGCCTTTGTGCTGTTTGCCTTTGTGTCTTCCATCACCCCGGGCCCCAACAACACCATGTTGCTGGCCTCGGGGGTGAACTTCGGCGTGCGCCGCTCGGTCCCTCATGCCTTGGGTATCAGTTTTGGTTTCATGATGATGGTGCTGGCCGTCGGCCTGGGGCTGGGTGAGGTATTCAAGGCCTGGCCACCCCTGTACACGGTGCTGCGCTACGCGGGCGCCGCCTATCTGCTGTACCTGGCCTGGAAGATCGCCACTTCCGGGCCGGTCGGCACGGCCGCGTCCAGTGCCCGCAAACCGCTGGGCTTCTGGGGGGCGGCGGCGTTCCAGTGGGTCAACCCCAAGGCTTGGGTGATGGCGGTAGGGGCGATTACCACCTACACGCCAGCGCAAGGCTATGTAACCAACGTGATCGTCATTGCGGCCTTGTTCGCGTTGGTCAACTTGCCCAGCGTGGGGGTATGGGTGATGTTCGGCAGCGCCCTGCGCAACCTGTTGCAAAACTCGCGCTGGCTGATGCTGTTCAATGTCGTGATGGCCCTGTTGCTGGTGATTTCACTGTACCCGCTGCTGTTTGTAGAATCAGCGTTTTCCTGACCCCGAGAGTACAGTAAGCCGATGCAGTTGATTCCCTGGTCCCACGAATGCGCCGAAGGTTTCACCCTGCGTGGCTGGCGAACCCCGGCCAGTGGCAAACCGCTGCTGCACTTTCTGCATGGCAACGGCTTCTGTTGCCTGGCTTACCAACCGTTGCTGATGCGCCTGGGCGAGCATTTCGACCTGTGGCTTTGCGACGTTCAGGGCCATGGGGACAGTGACCATGGTGGGGTGTTTCGCGGCTGGAACCGCACCGCTGCCTTGGCGGTGGAGGCCTTTCAGGGCGGGCGTGGCGAGTATGGCGACGTCCAGCGGTTTGCCGTAGGGCACAGCTTTGGTGGCGTGCTTACGGGGCTGATCCTGGGCAGTGAGCCGCAACTGTTCGCACGTGCCGTGCTGCTTGACCCGGTACTGTTCAGCCGACGCATGATCGGTGTGATGGGGGGCGGCAGCCCTGGTCGGCCTGCATCAGCGTCACGCCCTGGCCCGTAAGGCCGCCAGCCGCCGCAGCCACTGGCCCGATCGCGAGTCGGCGTTGGCCTCGCTGGAAGGGCGCGGTATCTTCAAAGGCTGGACCCATGCGGCACTGCAGGCCTATGTCGAGCATGCCATCGGTGAGTGTGGCGAGGCCGTGGTGCTCAAGTGCCGGCCCAGCCGTGAAGTGGAGATCTTCAGCTCATTCCCTAAACGCATGTGGGCCAGTCTGGCCGCAATCACGACGCCGACACGGGTGTTGTATGGCGAAGACACCTATCCCTTCGTGCCACACTCGGTGAATCGCCTGGCGCTGCTAAACCGCAATGTGACCGCACGGCAAGTTCCTGGTGGGCACTGTTTCATGCAGGAAGACCCGGCCATGGCGGCGGAGCAGGTGCTCGATTTCTTGCAGGGTTGATTGTTCCGCACGTGGGACGATGCATGCCATTTTAGCCAGCTACCGCGTGATTGGCATCATTGATAAGGTTATCTCAGCCAAGAGAGGAGCCTTCTCATGAAAACGATTCTGGGTATTCACCGCAGCCCCCACGCCCATTGGGTGGGGGATGGCTTCCCGGTGCGCAGCCTGTTCACCTACGACAACCTGGCCAGCCGGATCAGCCCGTTCCTGCTGCTGGACTACGCCGGTCCGCATGATTTCACCCCGACCCAAGCACGACGCGGCGTAGGCCAGCATCCGCATCGCGGCTTCGAGACTGTGACCATCGTCTACCAAGGTGAACTGGAGCACCGTGATTCCACCGGTGCTGGCGGCTTGATCGGTCCAGGTGACGTGCAGTGGATGACGGCGGCCAACGGCATCATTCATGAAGAGTTTCATTCCCCGGACTTTGCACGCAGTGGCGGCACGCTGGAAATGGTCCAGCTGTGGGTGAACCTGCCGGCGCGGGACAAGCGTGCAGCGGCCGGCTACCAGACGCTGCTGGCCGGCGACATTCCGGTGGTAGCGCTCGACGGTGATGCCGGGCGCTTGCGGGTGATTGCCGGTGACTACCATGGCCACCAAGGGCCGGCCAGAACCTTCACCGCGATGGACGTGTGGGATTTGCGGCTCAACGCCGGCGCGGCCTTGCAGTTGCCGGTCGCTGCCGGTCGCAATGCGGCGCTGGTGGTGTTGCGTGGTAACGTTCGAATCAACGGCGAGCGCGAAGCAGGCCCGTCCAGCCTGGTGCTGCTCGACCGGGAGGGTGTAGACGTAGCCGTCGAGGCGCTGGACGGCGCAAGTGTGCTGCTGCTCAGCGGTGAGCCAATCGATGAGCCGATCGTCGGCTATGGCCCGTTCGTGATGAACAGCCAGGCGGAGATTGCCGAGTCGTTCGATGATTTCCATGCCGGGCGGTTTGGGCAGATGCAGGATGAGAGGGGAGGTGCCGCGCACTGATCTTGTTGATTGGGTGGGGGTGGCCTGTTCCGGCCCTGTCGCTGGTCAACGCGTTGCTGACCAAGACCACTCGTCGTCAAGTCTGCTAATGCAGTCGAACACTCGGCCCACGCGGAGAATCTTCCACTAAGGTGCTAAAGGATCCCCCGCAAGCTCATTGCCCGGGCGCATGGACAGCTGGCCGAGCATGCGCAATATCAATTGGCGCCCCGCCCGACAAAGGCGTACTCCCAAACAACAGGCCATCCCACAGAGAGGGTCGTACCATGTCGTTGATAGGCGTTTCGATACTAGAGATGCGGCAACTGATCGAGCAGGCCTGCTTGCCAGACCGCTGTGAAGTCAGCTGCCCGGACGGCGCCAACCTGACCATCCGCCTGGGCCAGGGCCAGGATCTCGATCAGGGCGTGACCCTCAGCGGGGTCGCGCTGCAAAACCTCAACAGTTGCCGTGACCTGGTCAACCTGGTGGAGCAGCTGCATGCGCTGCGTGACAACCACCCGGCGCCACTCAAGGCGATTGCCTGAGCGCGCCTGTCGTGCCCCGGTCAGCCAAGGCTGGCCGGGCATAGGTGGCTGCTGAAAGCAACGCGCTGGCATGAGCCCAGGCAGCCACAACCCCCGTTGATCGGCTTATTGCAGTTCCAGCAGCAGGTTCAATCCACCGTCGCCGCACTTTCCCTTTTCGCGAACCACGCCGTGGTAACTCCGCCCATCCCAGACGAAGGCCACACTGTGAGCTCGGTCGATCTTGTCAGGCAGTGGGGGGCAAACGTGCAGGCGCAGCCCTGGGCGACCCTGCAGGTTGAGGGCGGCGAGCTGGCATTGGCATTCCACGCGTTGCGCCACCGGGCCGAACAGGGTGTCGCGTACGTAATCGAGCTGCAGCGAAGCATTGGGGGCGCGGCCAGGCATCTTCATCGGTACATGGCTCCGTTGCAACGGCTCGAAGAACCAGGCGGGTTGGGCATGGCAGGCTCCAGACAAAAGAAAGGCGGCTTATCATTCGAAGCTTGCCTGGCCAAGATGTTCAATGTGTTTCATGCGCGTTCATCTTGTTTTGCGCCGGGTGGCAGATGACGGCCCCTGTTCAGGCACCCGCCTTGCGCAAGGTCAGGTTGATCCGCCGTTCGCCCAGGCGCGGATGCACACCGGGTTTGATCGGTAGCACGCCGTGGAAGCGCAAGCGGTCTTCGCCGCCCCAGACCAGCACATCGCCGTGGCTCAGCGCAATGCGCTGAGCCTTGTCGGCACGCTGCAGGCCGCCGAACAGGAACACCGCCGGTAAGCCCAACGACACCGACACGATCGGCTGGCCGAAATCCTGCTCGTCGCGGTCCTGGTGCAGGCTCAGGCGCGTGCCCGGCAGGTAGTGGTTGACCAGGCAGGCATCCGGCACGAAACCGTCAAACCCGGCCAGGGCTGCAGCGCGGGAGGCCAAGGCGAGCAGAACCGGGGGCAGGGCGGGCCAGGGCTGGCCACTGAGTGGGTCGCTGGGGCTGTATCGGTAGCCATGTTGATCACTCACCCACCCCAGCGTACCGCAGTTGGTCAGGGCCACTGCCATGCGCAGGCCTCCTGGGGTGTACATGTGCCGGAACGGCGCAGCACGCAGCACCGGACGCAGGGCATCGAGCAGCGCCTCGGTTTCGGCCAGGGCGAAGCCGGGCAGCAGCACGGTGTGGCTGGCCAGGCGTTGCGGCTGGGGGCCGAACAGGTCGAGGTCGGACTGGATCATGCGGCTGCACATCTTCGAGCGGTTTGCCATTGTACCCGACAGCTACACGTCAGGGGATTGCACGCGCCGGCCGGATCGAACGATTGCAGAGGGCGGGATAACAGAAAAAGGAACCGCGGCACCAGGGAGAGGAGCACCGCGGTTCAAGGGGGAGCGGTTTACTGCTGGGTCACAGTGGCCAGGTTCGCGCTGCCCAGCTGGGTGATGGTGGCGGATTGGGCGACACCACTCTGGTCGACGAACGCCTTGTTGCTTTGGCCTCCCTGGGTCACGTAGGCGACGTTGATGCTGTCAGTCTGTTTGATGGTGGCTTCGTTTCCACTTCCGTAGAGTTGGTTGGTGTAGCTCTGGTTGCTATAGCCGGACTGGTCGAGCGTGATGGTGTTGCCGGTGCCCTGGCTGCTGCCGTAGGCATAGTTGTCGGTCCCACGCTGGTCGGCGATCAGAATGTTGTCAGTGCCGTTCTGTTCGAAGTACAGCTCGTTGCTGACATCATCCTGCTTGGTCGACATCTGGTTGCCTTTACCCGTCTGGGTCAGCGTGGCCAGCTGGTCAGCGCCCTTCTGGGTCAGATTGACGCCGTTGCCATTGCCAGCCTGGTTGATGGTGGCGTTCTGGTTGGTGCCGAACTGGCCACCCATCTTGGCGCCTTTCCAGTTACTGGCGGTGATGCTGTTGCCATTGCCTTGGGTGTTGATGGTCAGGTTGAGGTTCTCACCATTCTGATAGGTGAAATGCAGGTTGTTGTTGCCGGTTTGGGTAATGGTGGTGGTCGAGTTGTTGGTCTCGAACTGGTCCGACCAACTGGCGTTGGCATTGCCTTGCTGCGACAGGCTGACCTTGTTGCTGACGCCGAAGCTCTGGTCGATATAGCCTTCGTTCGACTGGCCGGTCTGGACTACGGAGGCCTGGCTACCGATCTGTGTGTCCTGCCACACTTCCACGGAGTTGCCGCCCCCGTACTGGCCGATGGCAATGGTGCCACCGGTGCCTTCGCGCTGGTCGCCATAGGCCCAGTTGTCGTGGCCATCCTGATAGACCTGGATATCGCCATCGATATGGTTCAGGTGCTCGGCGGCGGCGTAGTTGTCCTGGCCGGTCTGGTTGACGGTGCTGCGGTTGTTGCTGCCACCGAAGGTCTGCTCGATGAACGCTTCGTTGCGCTGGCCGGATTGCCAGCTGGTGGCTTTGCTGCCTTCCTGGCTGTCCTGCCACACGGTGGATTTATTGCCGACGCCTTGTTGGGTTTGCAGCGATTCGTTGTTCGACCCTATCGACTGGCTGGCGAAGGCATCGTTGTAGCTGCCTCCGGCGTGCTGGGTGATCTGGCTGCCGTTCTCGAACAGTTGCTCAGCGTAGCCGGCGTTGTACTGGCCGGTGGCGCTCTGCTGAATATCGCTGGTGCTTTCGGCCTGCACGGCGAGGTGGTTGTGGCCCTTGCCAGTCTGGTTCTGGGTGGCCGAGGCGAAGGATGCCTGGGTCTGAGAGACTTCGGCGATGTTTTCCTTGCCGTCCTGGGTCTGGGACGAGGTGCTGTCAGCAGCCATGGCCTGACCTGCGAGGGCCAGGACGATAGCGGCACTTAACGGAGCGAGCTTGTACATGGTGGTGCCTCCAGGTCTATCGGTATTGGGTGATCTGAACATGCTGGCCATTGCCAGCCTGGGTCACGGAGCTGTTGAGCCCCGAGCCGGACTGCACGATGCTGGCGCTGTTGTCGTTGCCGATCTGCTCGATGGCAGCGTTGTTGCTGCTGCCGCTCTGGCGAATCGACGCGCTGTTGCCATTTCCCTGTTGGCGGATGATGGCCATCAGGTCACTGCCTTCCTGCAAGATGTACGCTTCCTGGGCACCGCCGGACTGGACGATACGGCCCAGCAGGGCCTGACCGTTCTGGTCGAGGGCGGCGCGGTTGCCTGACCCTTGCTGCTCGATCACCGCAGCCTGGCCGGCACCGGCCGGCAGCAGGCGGATGATCACTGGTTCACCGAGGTCGTTGCCGGGTGCAAGGTCGGCATTGTCCATCAGGTCCTCTGCCCAGCAGGCCTGGCCCGCCAGGGCCAGGCAGAGCAACAGGGAGTACAGCCGTTTCATCGAAGCCTCCGGCTTTTACTGCACGACTACGTTGACGGTGCGCGTGGTGCCTTGGCTGGTGGTGATCGTCGCCGTCGGTGCCGCAGTCGGGATGATCGTGGTGCTATTGCTTACCACCAGGCGCCAGCGGCCGGTCAGCGCTACCGTGGCCGTCCCCAAGGTCTGGACGCCCGTGGTAGTGGTTACCCGCACGGTTACGGTATTGCCGGTGGTCACCGACGAGGTGCCACTGATGTCCCAGTTGTAACGGTTGTTGGAGCGCGCCGTGACCGTGGCTGTCGTGACGGCGAAGGTTTCAGCGGCAGGCCGAGGCGACACGTTGACGGTGACCGTACCTGGGGTGGACAGCCCCCCCAGCGAGTCACGTGCCTGGTAGGTGAAGGTGGTGGTGAAGGCAGTGGTTACAGTGGCCGGTGGGGTATAGGTCACGGTTGTGCCGTCGGTGCTGACCGTGCCACGGCCGGTGGCCGGCTGGGTGATGTTGGTCACGCTCAGCGGTACGTTGCCTTCTGGATCGGTGTCGTTGGCCAGCACGTTGATGGTCAACGGCACGCCCAAGGTGGCGACGGTTTCCGGGTTGGCAGTCGGTGCCTGGTTAGGTGCGACGTTGATCGTGACCGTGGCCGGTTCCGATTTCAGCCCCTTGGCATCCACCGCCCGGTAGCTGAAGTTGGCTACCAGCGGTTGTGTGGCCCCGGTCGGCGGCGTGTAGGTAACCGAGGTGGTACCATTCATCACGACGCCGCCAAGGCCGGTCCCGGGTTGGGTCAGGTCGCTGATGGTCAGCGGCACGTCGCCATCCGGGTCGCTGTCGTTCAGCAGCAGGTTGAGTGTGATCGGTACACCGACACTGGTGCTGCCGACATCGGCCTGGGCGAGCGGTGGCTGGTTGGCGGCCTCGACCGGGGCGTAGCCGACCACGATCACTGGCTCTACATCACTACCGCCGCGGGCAGACTTGACCGTAACGGTGGCGGGCGGTTGCGCCAAGTCGTTGACCGTGATGCTTTGCAGTGTGCCCGATTTCGACAGGCGGCCGTAGCCTTGGGCGAGCAGGTCGGGGACCGCTACTTCGTCGCTGGAACTGGCCTCGATCAACAGACGTTTGTTGGCCCAGTCGTAGCGTGCGGTGCTGACTTTGACCACGTCGCTGAGCTTGCTCGAGAGCGCAGTCGGCTGGGTGCCGCCGACTGCGTTGCTGGCGGTGACAACCACCACCTCTGGCGGCACCGACTGGTTGAACTGCTGGCTGAAGAACAAACCGTTGTTGTCCGAAGTCAGGGTGAACTGACAAGGCGAAGGCGGCGTGCCGATCAGTGCCAGGCCATTGCGCATACACAGGCTGGCCTCACTCGGCGCCTTGGCGAACACTTCCACGCGGGTACCGCTGCCGTTGCGCGAGTAGGTGGCGCGCTCCAGGGTGACCGGGGTTTGTGCTCGCGGGTCCAGCACCTTGCCAGACACGGTGAACGCGTTGGTCTGAATGGCGCCCGCGGGCCCTTCGATGCGCACGAAGTTGGTATTGAAGGGGCTACCCGTGACCGCTTCGGTGATATTGGGGTCGCCGATGAAGGTTTCGGTGGTGCCCGTGTCAGGGTTGACCTCTGTATATGGCCCGCCAACCCCCTTCAGCCAAGGGCCGATCGCCCCCCCCAGCGCCCCCTGGAAGTTGCCCGGAGCACCGATACCGATGTCCCGGGTGATGTTGATCGCGCGACGACCTGCCGTGGTGACGTTGACCGTCTCCACCCCGTAAGGGTGCGTGATGGTGTAGGTACCGGTGCGTGGGACCGATGCGCGGATACGGATGCGGGCGAAACTTTGCTGATCACCGTCTACCGGGTTTTCAGCAGCGAAGGCTGCCTCTATACCGGCAACGTAGACCTCCAGTTCATATCCGCTGTTACCCACTTGTGGTATCGAGGTTTCGGCCAGGAACCAGAACATCTCGGGTGGCCAGTTATCTGGAAATACCAGCGGCAGGGCATCGTCATAGACCCCGGGCTCGGGCAACAAGGTGCACATGTAGGCGGGCGCCCCGGGTGCGCCTGGCGCACGGGTGCTGGTGGCACGCGACTGGCACAGCTCCAGGGATTGGTCGAGGCTGTCCTTGTACCACATCGGATAGCCACCCGTGGCGAAGGTGTAGGGCCCCGGGTCGACATCAGACAGCGCGGCAAACGCGGCGCTGGTAACGGTAAGAGAGAAACCGGCGGCCAACAGCGCACGGCGCGACCAAGTGTTCATGCTGCCTCCTTGAAGGCTGAGCCTTTGTCTGTTCATGGCACCAGCACCACGTCTTCGGTGTCGCTACCACCGTTGGCGCTGGTGACCTGCACCTTGGCCGGCGGAATGGGCGAGAGGGTCATGCTCAATGTCTTCACGGCGCCGGTACCGCCCAGGTTGCCGATCAGCGTGCCGTTGCCGGTATGTGCGGTAAGTACTGGAGGTGTTGTTTCGTCACTGGTGCTGGCCACCAGGGTCAGCTCGCCGGTGGACAGGCGGTACTGGGCCTGCGTGATGGTGACCAGGTCGGTCAGGGGAACGTTGCTGGTGGTCAGGCTGCTGGTCGGGATTGCCACGCTGTTGTCAGCGGACAGCGTCACGAGGGTTCCGGCCGCCGGGTTGAGGGCTGACTGGGCGTACCAGGCGCCGGTGCCGTTGGCCTCGGTGAGGCTCAGGTTGGGGGTCTGACTGGTCAGGGTGACGCTTGCCGGTGGCGGCGGGGCCAACACGAAGATGTCTTGCTGGGCGATGAGGTCGCCGTTCTCGGTATGGCGTGAGTAAGTGCTGCGTTGTGGCATCAGCGGGGTTGGCAGGGCCACTTCGGAAAGCTTGCCCGAGACAGCGAACAGCTCGGTGCGCAGGTCGATGCCACCAGGGCCTTCGATGCGCACGTAGTTGGTGTTGAATGGGCTGCCCGTTACCCGTTCTTCCAGGTTCGGGTCACCGATGAAGCGCTCGTTGCCTTCGGTGTAGGGGCCGTTGACACTGCGCAGGAACGGCCCGACATCGCCCTTGAGTGCGCCGGTGAAGTCGCCTGCGCCGGCGATGCCGATGTCGCGGGTCATGTTGATCGCCCGGCGCCCTGCAACGGGCACATCGAACACTTCAACACCATAGGGGTGGGTGACCACGTAGGTGCCCGCGGTGGGTACGTCGACCCGGATACGGACCCGGGCGAAGCTGACCTGGTCACCCTCGACAGGTTCCTCGGCGGCGAATGCCGCTTCGATCGCCGTGCCATAGCTGAGGTCGATGCCACGCGCAGCGTCGACGATGGCAGCGTCGGCAGTGAACCAGAACGCTTCGTCAGGGAAGTTGGTGGGGAAGACGATGGGTTGGGTATCGTCGAACACACCAGGCGTGGGCAGCAGCGTGCACATGTATGAGGGTGCACCAGGTGCGCCGGCGACCCGGGAGCTGACGGCCTTGGTCAGGCACAGGTCGAGGGTACGACCGTGGCTGTCCTGGTACCAGGCGGGGAAGCCGCCATTGGCTGGGACGTAAGCGCCTGGATCGACAGCGTTCAAGGCGGCCTGCGCGGGAAGCTGGAGAATGCCGGCGAAAATCGCCACTGCCAGCGGGTGGGGTATCGGTCGGTGCATGAGTCAATTCCTCCTGCAAACGGGCCCATGGACTTGGGGCGTCTGGGAGGAGATCGGCAAGAGCTGTGCCAACACCTGAAAAATGCTTTGCAGGCCTTGTGGTGCAGGGGCTACAGATTCTCAGTAGGGCTTTATGCCAGCCGCTGGCGGTGGGCAGCGTTCCCCCAAGGTTGGGGATTGGGGGCCGGTAATTCAAACCCGGTTTTAGAAGCCAATGCGCTTTTTGCTACAGTGCTACGGCGGTCCCTTCCCCAAGCCGAGCCAAGCGATGCAACCCCTCGACCACCTTTCCCTGAACCTGTTCATCGTCGTCTGCGAAGAAGGCACCATCGCCCGCGCAGGCGAGCGCGCGTTCATGGCGCCGTCCGCCGTCAGCAAACGTATTTCAGACATCGAGGCGCGCTTTGGCACCGCCTTGCTCAAACGTAGCAAGCGCGGCGTGGAGCCCACCCCGGCGGGGCTTGCACTGCTGCGCCATGCCAGGGAAATGACCCGCGCCATGGAACGCCTGGACAGCGAGCTGAGCGAATACGCCCACGGCGCGCGTGGTCATGTGCGGGTGCTGGCCAATGTATCGTCGATCATGGAGTTTCTGCCCGAAGAACTGTCAGCGTTCATGCTGGAATACCCACTCATCCAGGCCGATATCGAAGAGCGCTTCAGCGCCGATGTCGTTCGTGGTGTGGCCGAGGGCACTGCAGACCTCGGTATCTGCCGCAAATCCATGGCGGTGGGTGACCTGGATTTCGTACCGTATCGGCAGGATCACCTGGCCGTGGTCGTTGCTGCTGACCACCCGTTGGCCGGCCGCAGCCAGATTGCCTTCGAGGAAACCCTGGGTTACGACCACCTGGGGCTCTCGGCCTTTGCCACATTGAACGCTTTTATGCGTAAAAGCGCCGAACAGTCAGGCAAGGCGCTGCATTTTCGTTCGTACGTGTCGTCGTTCGACGCGGCATACCGTCTGGTGCAGTTCGGCCTTGGCCTGGCGGTGTTTCCGCAAGAGGCCGTGTCCCGCTATGCGGCGTTGTTCGACCTGCGGGTCATTGCGCTGACTGACGACTGGGCGCTTGGCGAATTCGTCATCTGCATGCGCGACCGGCACACGCTCTCGCTGTCGGCTCGGCGCCTGCTTGACCACCTGTTGCTGCGTGCACCGGCCTGGCAGCTGATCCATCGTGGCTGACGATGGATCAGCCCGCGAAACACGTCTTTTCTGCCCGTCATCCAGCTCTTAGTCTGGCGCAACGCTTCAGACAGAGAGACCGGGATGACAACAATAACAATCAATGAAGTCGGCCTGCGCGATGGCTTGCAGAGCCTGCAAGTGATCATGCCGACAGCAGCCAAACGCCGCTGGATCGACGCCGCTTACGGCGCCGGCGTGCGCCATATGGAAGTCGCGTCGTTCGTGTCGGCACGCTTGCTACCGCAGATGGCCGATGCCCGCGAAGTGGTGGCCCACGCCCTCACGTACCCGGACCTGCAAGTAACCGTGCTGGCTCCGAACCTTCGTGGCGCAAGGGACGCACTTGAATCGGGTGCACACCGCATCGTCGCCCCGGTATCGGTGAGCACGGCGCACAGCCTGGCCAACGTGCGCCGCACGCCAGTGGAGATGGTCGAGGAACTGGGGCGCATGTGCCAGCTGCGTACTGAAATGGGCCTGCATGGGGTGCAAGTCGTGGCCGGCATGTCAGTGGCCTTTGGCTGCACCCGCCAGGGCGAGGTGCCGCTGGCTGACCTGTGTGCGTTGACCCGCCAGGTGATCGAAGCCGGTTGCGACCTGGTCTCCCTGGGGGACACCACTGGCTATGCCAATCCGGGCCAGGTTGCAACGGTGCTTCAGGCCGTACGGGAGATTGCAGGCGACCGTCTCAAGGCCGCGCACTTCCATGACACCCGGGGCCTGGCCTTGGCCAACAGCCTGGTGGCGGTGCAGCAGGGCATTGGGGAACTGGATGCCTCCCTGGCGGGCTTGGGAGGGTGCCCGTTCGCCCCTGGCGCGTCTGGAAATACCGTGACCGAAGACCTGGTGTTCATGCTGCAAAGCATGGGTTACGACACCGGCATCGACTTGCCTGCACTGATCGAAACCCGGCAGGTACTAAGCGAAGCGCTACCGGGCGAGCCACTTTACGGCTTCATCGCCCGGGCCGGATTGCCGCTCAACTTCGCCAACACACACCGCCACGCCTGAACTGCCCGTAAGAGGAGCACCACAATGTCCAGACTTCCCTTGGACGGCATCCGTGTCGTTGAGATTTCGCATATGGTCATGGGCCCGACGTGCGGCATGATCCTCGGCGACCTTGGCGCCGAGGTCATCAAGATCGAGCCGGTACGCGGCGACGGCACACGCCGTTTGCTGGGCGCAGGGGCGGGCTTTTTCCGCACCTTCAACCGCAACAAACAATGCATTGCTGTCGATGTTGAAACGCCCGAGGGCCGTGAGGCCGTGCTGCAACTGATCGACACCGCCGACGTCTTCATCGAGAACTTCAAGCCCGGGCGTATGCAGAAGCTGGGTCTGGGCTACGACGCACTGTGCCAGCGCAATCCAGGGCTGATCTACGCCTCGCACAAGGGGTTCCTCAGCGGGCCATACGATAACCGCCTGGCGCTGGATGAAGTGGTACAGATGATGGCCGGTCTGGCCTACATGACAGGGCCGGTAGGGCGCCCGCTGCGCGCAGGCAGCTCGGTGAACGACATCATGGGTGGCATGTTCGGCGCCATTGGCGTGCTGGCTGCACTCAACGAGCGCCACAGCACCGGCAGGGGCCGTGAGGTGCAAAGTGCCCTGTACGAGAATTGCGTGCTGCTGGCTGCCCAGCATATGCAGCAGTACGTGGTCACCGGTGAAGCCGCAGCGCCGATGCCGAACCGCATCAGTGCCTGGGCCATCTATGACGTGTTCACTTTTGCCGGTGGCGAGCAGATGTTTGTCGCCGCCACAGGGGAAGGCCAGTGGCACGCGTTATGCCGGGTACTGGGGCAGACCGCTTTGCTTGATGACCCAACCCTTGGTAGCAATAACGACCGCGTGTTGCAGCGGCCACGGCTGCTGGCGCACCTGGCCGAGGTGTTTGCGCCGCTGGACGCCGGGCAGTTGGCGGTGCAGCTGGAAGCCAACGGCATTCCTTTCGCGCCGATCCGCCGCCCTGAAGAGCTGTTCGAGGACCCCCACCTGCTACAGAGCGGTGGCATGGCCGAGCTGCAACTGGAAGACGGCAGCCACACACCGATGCCGTTATTGCCGCTGTCACTGGACGGCCAGCGCCTGCAGCCACGGCGGGCGATCGCGCGGATTGGTGAGCACACCCGCCAAGTGATGCGTGAACTGGGTTACAGCGACGCGCACATTGCCCAGCTGTGTGCGGCGGGCGTGCTGAAAACAGACGACGCGGCGTGAGGAGGGCTTGAGATGGCGATCTACCAATATGACAACCTTGCACCCAACCTGCACCCGGAAACGTTCATCGCCGAGGATGCCAGCGTCATCGGCGACGTTACCCTGGAACAAGGCGTCAGTGTATGGCCGCAGGCCGTGCTACGGGGCGACAACGAAGCGATCCATATCGGCCAGCACAGCAACGTGCAGGAGGGTGCTGTCTTGCATGCCGACCCCGGCTTTGCGTTGACAGTGGGGCAAGGTGTCACCATCGGCCACCAGGCCATGCTGCACGGCTGCACCATCGGCGATGGCGCGCTGATCGGCATTCAGGCGGTGGTGCTCAATGGCGCGGTCATCGGCAACAACTGCCTGGTGGGTGCCGGCGCTATCGTCACCGAAGGCAAGGTGTTTCCCGACAACTCGTTGATCCTGGGCGCACCTGCCAAGGTAGTGCGTGAGCTCACTGCCGAAGCTATCGCCGGTATGCAGCGCAATGCGACCGAGTACGTCGCAAAAGGCCAGAGCTTCAAGGAAAAGCTGATCCGTATTCGCTAAAAAACCTGCTGGTGACGCCCTTCGAGGCGTCGCTGCTCTCCAATAATTACAAGAATGGAGATTCACCATGGTTGCTTTGACCGGCGAACTGGCGCGTGAGCGCAACGACAGTCACATCAATGAGCTGCTGCTATACCGCCGTGTGGCCTGGCGCATCATGCCGCTGGCTATCATCTGCTTCCTGTTCTCCTACTTCGACCGCATCAACATCAGTTTTGCGAAGACACAAATGCAGCAGGAACTGGGCCTCAGCGATGCTGCCTACGGCCTGGCCGCGAGCATGTTCTTCGTCGGCTACGTGCTGTTCGAAGTGCCCAGCAGTCTCGGCCTGAAACGCTACGGGGCTCCGGCCTGGATCTGCCGGATCATGGTGTCCTGGGGCCTGGCGACGGCTGCGCTGGTATTTGCCTATACCCAGTACACGCTGTACTTCCTGCGCTTTCTGATCGGCGTCATGGAGGCCGGTTTCGGCCCGGCGATCCTGTTCTACCTGGCATGCTGGTTCCCGCGCAAGCACCTGGCGAAGATGAATGGCCTGTGGTTCCTGGCGGTGCCGCTGGCCGGGGCGGTGGGTGGCCCGGCTGCGGGCTTTTTGCTGGGGACAATGGACGGCGTGTTGGGCCTTGCTGGCTGGCACTGGTTGTTCCTGATGTCCGGGCTGCCGTGTGTGCTGCTGGGCCTACTGGTGCTGTGGAAGCTGGACCGCGATATCGAAGCGGCGAAATGGTTGAGCCGCGAGGAGAAGGACTTGCTGGCGGAGAACCTAGCCCAGGACAAACGCGCTGCAAAACCGATACTCGGCTCGATCTGGCGGGTATTGCTGACCCGTGAAGTGGCGATCATGGCGTTCATCTACTACGTGGTCAAAACCGCGTCCTACGGGCTGAATTTCTGGATGCCGCACCTGATCAAGTCCTCGGGGGTGCAAGACATGCTGTGGGTTGGCGTACTGTCGGCATTGCCTTATGCGGTAGCGTGCATCGGCATGGTGTTGCTGACTCGCCACTCCGACCGCACCGGCGAGCGTAAGCGCTATCTGGTGTACTGCCTGCTGGCGGCCGCCGTCGGTTACCTGCTGGCGTGCCTGTTCTCCGACTCTCCCTTCGCGATGATGACCGCGCTGGTGCTGGCCACCGCGGGCACCTTTATCGCTATCCCGATCTTCTGGACCATTCCACAGTCGACGTTCTCGGGGCTGGCCATTGCCACCGGCACCGCCGCGATCAACTCGGTGGGACAGCTGAGCGGCATCGTTGCACCAGTGATGGTGGGCAAGATCAATGACCTTACCGACAGCACCTACATGGGCATGCTGTCAATCGCGCCGCTGATCCTGGTCGCATGCCTGGTGGTGATGCGTTGCGTGCGCAACCCCAAAAGCTGATTGGCGCTGAGTCTTCGAACAACAACAAGAATAAGCACAAGGCATACCAATGATCGTGATCTTTCGGCGAGCATCGCTGGTGCTCTCGGCGCTTTACTGCGCCTGTCAAACCGCCCAGGCTGCCTTTATCCATGACGGCAGTGGCAACCTGGAACTACGCAATTTCTATTTCGACCGCGACTTTCACGGTGACAGCGCCACGCAATCGCGGCGCAGTGAATGGGCCCAAGGCTTCATGCTGCGCTTGCAGTCTGGCTATACCGACGGCGTGGTTGGCTTTGGCCTGGACGCAGCCGGCATGCTGGGGCTCAAGCTGGACTCATCGCCTGACCGTAGCGGTTCCGGCCTGTTGCCGCGAGGCAGCGACAAACGCGCCGCGGATGACTACGCCAAGGCCGTGGCTACCTTCAAGGCCAGGCTGGCGCAGAGCGAATTGAAAGCGGGGGGCCTGAGCCCGCAACTGCCATTGCTGGCGTCCAACAGCAGTCGCTTGTTCCCCCAGTGGTTCAACGGTGTGCAACTGGTGAGCAAAGACTTGGACCGGTTTACGTTCACCCTGCTGCAGGTGAATGCCACCAAATTGCGTGACTCCACCGACTATGAGGACCTGACCGCCATGGCGCAGCAAGGGGCCTATTTGGCGACGGTCACCAGTGATCGTCTGCGCTACGCCGGTGTCGATTACCAGCCGTTGAACAACTTGACCCTCAGCCTTCACACCAGTGTGCTCGAAGACCTGTTCCGGCGTGATTTTGCCGGTTTCAAGTTCAAGACCCGCCTTGGGCCGGGGGATGTGTTCACCGAGTGGCGCTGGTTCAATGCAAGGGAGCAGGGCCGGGCGTTGCTGGGCGGAGTCGACAATCAGACCCTCAGTACCAACTTCGGGTACAGCGTTCAGGGCCACACGTTCAGTGGCGGCTATCAGAAAGTGCGTGGGGATACGGCCTATGCCTACGTGGGGGGCACCGATACCTACCTGTTCAGCGAACAGCAGGTCAGCACATTTGCCTTGGCCAACGAACGGGCGTGGATGCTGCGCTACGACTTCAACTTTGCTGCCGTGGGCATCCCCGGGCTGACGTTCAACGTGCGTTATGTAAAGGGCGATCAGGTGGACCCGCAACGCATTGCCAGCGTCAAGGGCAGGACATTGGCCGCTGGCGGCGGAGAGGGGCGGGAATGGGAGCGGACTACGGATATCACCTATGTGGTGCAGTCGGGGGCGCTCAGGAATGTGTCGCTGCGTTGGCGCAATGCGAGCATGCGCTCGAATTTTGCCGATGCAGCGGATGAGAACCGGGTGATCGTGGGGTACACGTTCGAATTCTGAATTCAGACACAATCATTCGTTGGGCGCAGCCGGTTTCTCTTGCGCTTTGGATCTGCGCGGTTTGCGTGGCTTTTTCGCCGGCCGCTTGCCGGGCTTGAGCTGCCAGCGGTCGGCGTTGGCGAGCAGGCGTGCCTGGATTGCGGGTGGGTAGTCGCTCAGGGTTGTCACGGGTGGGACTGGCTTGCCGGGCAGGCCGGCCTCGCGGATGACCTTCGGCCAGCGCGGTCGCCAGCACAGCAGCAGGCTGAGCCAGTGGGCGGTGCCGATGATGACGAAAGCGGGCCAGACAAACAGCAGTGCAACTTTGAACAGCCAGCTGCTTTTGCGGAAGAAACGCCCAAGGCCTTCGAACTGGGCGCTGAATGCCTGGATGGGTGAGGGTAGCTGGGTGCTCAGGCGGGGGCGGGGGACGGCGTGTGGGCCTTCTTCCATGTAACGGCGGATGAATTCCCACTCATCACGCAGTTCGCTGCCGCCTTGGCCTTGTTTGCCGAGCAGGGCCATCTCCATGTGGGGCAGGCCGGTGCGGCTGGGGTGCCAGACCAGGCCTAGTCGCATGCCCATGCTGAGTGAGTCATCTTCTGGATATAGGCCAGTGCTCCCGGTTGCATTCCACGGGAAAGTGACGATGCCGCCGCAGTATTTCGGTCGATGTAGGTGAACTTGTTGGGTTACTCGGTTGAAGCGAATGAGCAAATGCCGACTGGTCAGCATCTCCAATCGGGTCAAGTGTAATCCATACTTTGTGTAAAAAAATATCGTAGCACCTGATACGAGTGCCATCATAAATGTCAGTGCCACCATCAGAAGTGATCGAGCCTCACGGTCTGTTATGTCTTCCCAGAGAAAATACAATGTGGAGATTGTCGTAACACCTATAATGGGTATGATTCCACCTAACGTTGCAATTGTTATGAGTCCGCGCTTTTCCTCTGAGCCACCACATCGCATTTCAATAAATGTGTCGTTGAAAGCGAAAACCGGTCCGCGTGTGTGGGGTTTTTCGCTAACAGTTTGGAAGTGTATGTCCTCTTCCAGATCTCCTTCGTAAAAGTCCAGGTTGGCTCGCTTCTCAGCAGGTGTTAACTCTGCTTCGTACGCTTTTCGTTCGGTCTCTGACTCGGTTGCTATTTGCCAGAATCCCCATTCAATCAAATACATTACAGAACCTCGCTGAATGCGGCATGTAGCGCCATCAATTCTTCTTGCTCTTTGTAAGGCTCCGAGTTTTTCCCCGCGCGGAAGCTGCTGCGCTTGCACCACTTTTCCAAAGCGTCATCTTCAAAGATGTAAATGATCAGCGTCAAAGCGAGCCCTATCCAGAACGCGCCGAGAACTAAACGAGCGAGCAGTAGCCTCGCCGATTACGCACTGGCCGGTCTGCTCGGCAAAGGCCAGGCCGTTGAAGAGGTCGGCGTTGTCATAGCGGTCCAGCGCTTGCAACAAGCGTTCGCTGACCACCCAGCGGGTACGCTCCATCTGCAAGGATGATGTATGGCATCAATTGATCTCCTTGGGCCTTCTGGGCGTGCGCGGTTTGCGTGGCTTTTTCTCCGGCCGCTTGCCGGGCTTGAGCTGCCAGCGGTCGGCGTTGGCGAGCAGGCGTGCCTGGATTGCGGGTGGGTAGTCGCTCAGTGTTGTCACGGGTGGGACTGGCTTGCCGGGCAGGCCGGCCTCGCGGATGACCTTCGGCCAGCGCGGTCGCCAGCACAGCAGCAGGCTGAGCCAGTGGCCGGTGCCGATGATGACGAACGCGGGCCAGACAAACAGCAGCGCAACTTTGAACAGCCAGCTGCTTTTGCGGAAGAAACGCCCAAGGCCTTCGAACTGGGCGCTGAATGCCTGGATGGGTGAGGGTAGCTGGGTGCTCAGGCGGGGGCGGGGGACGGCGTGTGGGCCTTCTTCCATGTAGCGGCGGATGAATTCCCACTCATCACGCAGTTCGCTGCCGCCTTGGCCTTGTTTGCCGAGCAGGGCCATTTCCATGTGTGGGAGGCCGGTGCGGCTGGGGTGCCAGACAAGACCGAGTCGCATGCCCACGCTGAGTGGGTCATCTTCTGGGTCGATGGCTGTACTTCCTGTTGTTTTCCATGGGAAGGTTACGATGCCGCCGCAGTAGCCGGGGCGGTGGAGGTGGACCTGTTGAGTTTTTCGATTGAATCGAATGAGCAGATGGCGGCTGGTTAGCATTTCCAGCCTTGAAAGTCTGAATCCATATTTTGCATATATATAATAGGCGGCACCCCCTAGCAAGATCATGTAAGTGCTAAATAAAACTGAAAATACGGAAAGAAACTCAGGCTGGGTTGCATTTATATAGATTGAGCCAAGGGTTATGTTTAGCCATGAGTAGGTCATTGGTCCCAAGCTGCCCAAGGTCATTAAGGTGATGATACCGCGCTTCTCTTCCGAGCCACCGCATCGCATCTCTAGGAAATTTTCATTGAAGGAATAAACAGGGCCGCGTGCACGAGGGTTTTCGCTTACCTTCCGAAAATGGACTTCCTCTTCTAGGTCACCCTCGTAAAAGTCACGCATTGCGCGATTTTCTGCTGGCGTCATTTCGGCTACGTACGCCTTGCGCGCAGCTTCGGACTCGATTGCCATCCGCCAGAAACCCCATTCGATTAGATACACTATAAGACCTCGCTGAAAGCGGAATGAAGCTCCTTTAATTCTTCATGTTCTTCATAAGGCTTAGCTGTTTTTCTGATTCGGAAACAGCAGCGCCTACACCACTTCTCCAATGCATCATCTTCAAGGAGGTAAATTGCGATCGTCAGGACGAGCCCTATCCAGAAAGCTCCGACTACCAATCGTGCGAGCAGAAGGCGCGCAGCTTGGGTTCCTAATTTTTTTGCAAGCTCACCCATAGAGGATGCCAACATTCTTGCAAATTTAGTCTTGGCGTTATGGGATAGATAATCAAAAAAAGGCTTCGCTATGGCAATGGCAGTTCCCAGTTCGCCTATAGATAACGTCAATGTTGCCATCGCGCGCGTGTGGTAGGCTCCGGCCAATGTCCATGATTTTGTTGAAGCGCTTGTTGCTTTGAAGTTTTCCGCTCCGTCAGCGAAGTCCCACCACGCCAAGACGAATCCTCCCGTACCAGCTAACGCAGCTCCCCACAGCTTCAACCTACCCAAGGTTGCCGCAGCCCCTCTGCCGGTCACACTTTTCGCGCCATATCGGGTTGCCACCTGATCCACATAGCTGGCGCCAACTTCAAAGCCCGCCGCTGCCGTGGTCATCGCGGCTGCCAGGAGTTCGGTCTTCACTCGCGCATCACTGTCGGGCAGCTCCCGCGCCTTGAACGCCATCAGCATGCCTTCCAGCAGGCAGACCAGACCGGCGGCACGCACTTTATAGAAGTCACTCTTCTGACCGTCCGCCTGCATTAAACCTTCAGCCCAGGCCTGATCCAGATAGCGCGCAATCTGGCCACCACTGCGTAGTGAATTAACCGGTTGCCCGCTACGTGCAGCTTCACTCAGGCGTACGTCGACAGCTGTTTCATGTACCGAAGCAAACAACGCCAGGCGCAGTCCATGGTGCAATGCTCGGTCTGCACTGTTCGGGGCTCCGCTACGCAGCACCTGTCGCCCAAGCGCGACGAACCATCCATACAAGCCGATGCTGGCGCTGTTGTTCCGCTTCTGCAATTCCTCGTACAGCGCGTTCATACGCCCGAAGGCATTCGCTGCCGCATGTGCTCGCTTGGCAAGGCCTTCGGCCAGCGTGTAGTTGAATTCCGAGGGCGGTTCGGCCTTGGCGGCCTCAATCAGTGCCGCCAGCTCTTCCCGGATGTCGTCCTGGTTGTAGCTGATGCCGCGCATCGCCAGGTTACTCCGGTCCGCCACGTCACTGCGCCACCAGTGGTCCAGCACTTTCGTGCCCCATTCACTCAACTCCATGCCGATCACGCACTGGCCGGTCTGTTCGGCAAAGGCCAGGCCGCTGATCAGGTCGGCGTTGTCGTAGCGGTCCAGCGCCTGCAACAACCGTTCGCTGACCACCCAGCGGGCATGGTCGTTGGCGCGGTCTTCGGCGGCTTGCTGGGCGTGTTGCATGGCCTGCTCGAAACCGTCGAGCTGATCATGCATGGCCTGGCGGTCGACCAGGTGGCCGTATTTCTGGTCGAACCGCTTGCGGAACTCGCCGGCATCCTGACGGGCCTGGACTTTGCTGCGGACCTCGCGCTCGAACTGCGCCAGGTGGGGCTTCATGCGTTCATCATGGGCATCTGCCTGTTGATTGGCCCGTTCGGAGAACAAGTAGATCTCGGGATGCAGGTGGGGCTGGTTGCGGACTTTTTCGGCCATGACTTCGCGCTTGACGATCTGCTCGGCCACCATCTGCGGGTAGAGTTTTTCGATTTCCAGGAACGACTGCGCGACCAGCAGCTTGCGTTCGTTGTCCACCCCGGGTTCCACAGTGCGCGCCAGCCACTGGGTCTTCACATCCTCGACAGCGGCGTTGCGCCAGGCGTTGAGCTCCTGGGTGATCCCGATGGCGTCTTCGATGACGATGGCGGCGCCACGGGGTTTGCTGTGGTTCACCAGCGGTGCCAGCGCTTGGCGTGATGCGTGCGGCGAGACGATCTGGTCGTTGTTGAACGGCTGCAGGTCCAGCAGTGCCTGCAGGTCTGCATCGTTTTGGGCCTTGAAGTCGGCCACCCAGTTCAGTTGGTCATGCTTGAGGACGTGGGGCTGTGGCGGGGCGTCGGAAGGCTGGATGAAGCGGGCGATATCGATCGTGGGCAGGCTGCTGCGGTATTCGTCGTCGAGCAGGCGGTAGTTGTCGAGCATGCGCGGGGTCAGCGGGGAAGGGCTGAACAATGGGCGCAGCTCCTGGATGTCATCCAGGTCGTAGAGGGTGATGGTCCAGCCGAAACCGCGAAGGATCTCATCCAGATTGCCGGCGCTGGGGGCAGGCGCCCAGGGGGCGTCGCTGCTGATGTACAGCAGCGAGCCATTGGGCGCCACGCGGTACTGGCTGTGCCATTCGTAGGCCGGTGCGCTATGGCGCTTGATCAGCAGGTAGAGAAAGCCCTCACGCAAAGGGCGGATGGCGTAGCTGGAGTGGGTCAGCTCGCCGACATCCTGGAACGGGCTGAGATAGCCCGGCAATTTGGGCAGGCGGGCACGTTGTGCCGGGTTGCCGCCGACGGCGGCGTAGCGCAGGGGCAGCAGTTCGAAGCGGCGGGTACAGTCGGCGACGGGGCTGTTGCGCAGGGCCGGGCGGTAGCCGGAGGTGATGCGCCTGCACAGTTCGAGGGTTTCGTTGAGTGAGTCCATGGTTGTGTTGTGCCTCAGTCCTTGGTGCGCAGGCAGCGCTGCACGTTGTCCATCAGGGATGTCTGCTGCTCGCGCGTGGCGGCAATCGCCTCCTGCCAGGCTGGCGAGCTACTGAGCTGTTCGCCACCGCGAGCCAGCATCAGCACATAGCTGATAAGGTCTTCTTCACGTCCCAGGCCTTGCGCGCGCGCCTGATCCAGATAGTGCTGAATCAAGCCAACCCGTGTGCCGTGGCAGGCAGCGTGCAAGGTCGGGCAGGACTGTTCGCTCTTGAGCAACTCGGCAAGTTGATAGCTCAGCGGGTCACCCGCCAGTTCGGCCCAACACGCTTCGTTCAACGTGATTGGCGGACAGTGCGTGGATTGAGGCTGATCACCCCCGGATATCTGCATCCACAACCGTTTGCTCGGGTGCGCCACGGGTGCCCACCAGTGATGGATGGGGGCCAGCCATTCGCTTACCCCAGGCAGCTCACGGTGCCTATCCAGCACTAGCAGAGCCGCGGCGGTGTGGAAGCGCAACAGGTACGAGTGGCCGTCCGTGCCCGTGACGATGTTGGCGTGGCTCAAGTGTCCGGCGAGCCGGGCAGCGGGAAGCGCGCTGACTATCCAGCCGCACACGGCGCCAGCAGCACCTTGTTCAAGTTGCCATTGGAAGTCGTACTGGGCCGAGACATCGGAACCGAGGCGTGAACCGAACAACCAAGGGCCTGCTGTCCGCAGGTTGCTGAACTGGGCTTGCTGCAGCAGTGGCCAGCAGCGGCCCGTGTAGTGCCCGGTCAGTTGTTCCTGCACCTTAGGTGTCAAGTTGGCCATTTCCACGATGGCGCTGAGGCGATAGTGATCGGATGCCCGCAGCACATCGACCATTGCTCTGACAAATGGGCTGGGCATCAGCTTGCTCCTTCCATGCGAATGATGGTGTGGCCGTCGGCTATCGCTTTGAGCAGGCAGCTGAGGCAAATGGGCTCGCCCGGCGCTGGTACGCCAGACGTTGAAGTGACGCGATTGCTACCCGTAGCCTGCTGGCTGACAGGCCCTTTGAAGGCCAGCGCCAGGCCGTCCAGCGTGATACCGGCGCCGTCGACTCTCAAAAGCCCTGCGGGGCTGCGGATCGTCAGGCTTTCGCTGACCTGGATGTCATAAACCTTGGTGGTGTGCCGGATGGCTTCGCCCGTTTGCAACGTGCTGTGACCGGCAACGACCTGTTCGAGGTGGCCGCCGATTTCTACTGTGTGGTTTGCCTTGGTGATGTCCTGCCGGTGGTTCCCTACCTGTTCGATTCGATCCTTGCCTGTGGTGATCCTGTGGTTGCGGCCGATGCTCAGGCTGTCGTCGTTGCCGATTTCGTGTACCCGGTTCTGGCCGATGCCAACAGATTCGTCACGGGCGATGTCTTCGCGACGGTCCTGACCGATCGAAATCGTCTCGTCTCGTTCGACGCGTTCGGTACGGTCGTTACCCACGCGTGTGGTTTCGTCGTGCTTGACGATGTTGTTCTGGTCCCGCTCGGCATGAATGAACACCTCCTGCCGACCCAGTTCATCCTCGAAGCGCAGCTCGTTGAAGCCTTCGCCTTTATGGGTCTGGCTCTTGATGGTCATGCGCGTCTTGTGCTCGGGCAGGTCATAGGGCGGCAACTGGTTACCGCAATAGGTGCGCCCGGTGATCATCGGCTGGTCCGGGTCGGCGTTGACGTACTGGATGATCACATCCTGGCCGATGCGCGGGATGGCCATCGAACCCCAGCTGCCCCCCGCCCAACCTTGCGACACGCGCACCCAGCAGGAGCTGAACTCGTTGTTTTCGCTTTCCCGGTCCCAAGGAAAGCTCACTTTCACGCGGCCCCATTGGTCGCAATAGATTTCCTCGCCCTTGGGCCCGACCACCGTCGCCATGTGCGGGCCGTCAATGCGTGGCTTGGGCAGGGGGGCCGGGCGCCATTCGGCCCTGCCGGGAACCAGCAATGCGTCCTGTTTGTAGCGGGTGCCTTGCTGCGAGCCGGCGGCCTCTTCCTGCAGGCTGGTGAACTGGGTGCCTTCGTGATGCACGCTGACCGTGCGCCAGTGCACGTTGAGGTCTTCACGCGGGTGCTCGATGAGGGTGAAGCTCAGCCCCGGCTGCAGGCGCACATCGTCGCCTTCCACTTCGGCAATGCGTGCATCATGGCGCAGGGCCGTGAGGCGGGTGGCAGTGAACGGAACCCCGACCGCATCACGCTTGTATCGGCCGGGGTAGTCGAAGCGCTCATAGTTCAGCGATTGATGGGTGTTGCTATTGTCGTACGCCTGGTGTTCCTGACGGTATTGTGGGTGAGTGAAGGTGTAGTCCCGTTGCACCTGCCGCGCTGTTCGCACCTGTTCGCTGTAACGCAAGCGCCGCAGGCAAGGCCTGGCCTGATCGCCGCCTCCAACGGATCGGTACAGCACCTGATCGGGGCCCACGTCGTCATTGTGAAACCCTTCATCCTCATCATCGGTCTTGATGGCCCCCCGGCTGATCTGGCCCAGCGCCAGCAGCCGGTCAGTGATGACCAGCAAGTGCTGTTTCGGCGTGTGTTCGAAGCGGTAGACAATGCCTTCCTCGGCGGCCAGGCGGGCCATGAAGTCGAGGTCTGTTTCACCGGCCTGCACGCAAAATTCGCGCACCTGATGCGGGTCGAGACACTTCAGCTCGTAGGCTTTCACGCCCTGGCGTTTGAGCATGATCTCGAGAATCTGCGGCACGGTTTTCTGCTGGAAGATGCGCCAGTTCGAGCGTAGCCCGGCGCGGGCCAGCATGGGCTCGACCAGTGCGCGGTAACGGGTGCGATGGAAGCCTGTTTCACCTTGGCTGAAGGTGCTGATCAGGCCGTGCACGTAGCGCAACGGGCGCTCACCCTGCCAGAGGGTGAACAGCACCGGTTTGTCGAGGAGCTGGCCGAAGTCGACATCGTCTTCGAAGCTGACCAGCTCCAGCTGCAGCCGGAACGGTGAGCTGATGGCTTCGTCCAGTTCGAACGACACCACCTCAAACTCGCTTCGGCCAACCAGCGGCTGGAAAGTGAAGCGCAGATCGGATTGGCTGGGCATGTGGCGTCCCCCGTTACTGCTGCAGAATGGCGTTGAGCGATTCGAGAACTTCGGCGGTTAGCAGGTCGAGGCGGTAGCTGTAGTAGCTGTAGGCGCAGACCATGGCGATGACCGAGATGACCAGCGGGGTCCACCAGGGCCACTGCCAGCGGCGCATACGGTGGGGGCAATGGACGACGTTGCTATAGGGGTCGCTCACTGTTTCCGGCGTGGGGCCACGCAGTTGGCGAATGACCTTGTGCATCCGGCTGATCAGTGCGCTGAGGATTTCATCGCCCTTGGGGTCAAGGGCGTATTTGCCTTGCAGGCCCAGGCAAAAGCAGAAGTACAGGAACTCCAGCACATCCTGGAATTCCTTTGGCGATTGCATGATGCGCTCGAGCAGCACGAAGATCTTTTCGCCGCCCTGGGTTTCGTCGTGGAAGATGCTCAGCAGCGGTTCGTGGCTCCAGCACGAGTTCTGGCCCCAGGGGCGGGTCATTACGGCCTCGTCCAGGTGCAGGCACAAGGCGTAGGAATAGACTTCCTGATGGACCGCGCAATAGCCGTGCTGTCGCATTTCCTCGCGGATAGTACCGATCTGCGTTTGCACGGTCTTGTGCACGAACTGGATGTTGGGCAGGTCATCCAGCGTGCGCAGGCGAATGACCAGGCCGAACAGCTGGCTTGCCGCGTCGAGCATGAGGTTGTCGTAGCCGCCGCGTAGCTGAAAGTCTGGATCGGCCGGGTAGCTGGTCAGGTCTGTTGCGTATTCAGGACCCGCGCCACCAGGAGGCCGTGGGGTTTCATTTGTGTCTTCAAGCAGGATTGGCTTTTGGTGGGCGGGCACTGGTTTGCCAGTGCGCTCGGACTCTTTGGGCATCCTTGATCCTCGTCTCTTGGCAGGTCAAACACTCGCAGTGCACCTACTTCCATGCGGCCGGGCGCAAGCATTTGCGAAAGTTTGAAGGCTAATGAGGAATCAATTTTTGAGACAGATTGAAACTTCCTAATGCGTTGTAAGAAGTTTCGCTAAAAGTTGTTTTTAAGTGTTTCTTGTCAAAAAAATGATGTTTTGTACAGGTAGGGAGGCAAAGCATGAAACCGGTTTCAAAACCTTTCTGAACGCGCTAGATTATTCGGCTGTGTCTTGATGGCCTATCAAGATCACCTCTCAATTGAAAATCAGATGGCGCTTATCAAGGCCGCCCCACAGCCGATGAGGATTCGCAATGCCTGAGCATGCCCCAGACAACCCGCGCAGGGATTTTCTGCGCAAGACCTTGACCCTGATCCCTGTCGTTACCGTGGCCAGCACGGGGCTTGGCGCTGGCGCCAGCCAGCTGCTTGCGGCCCCGCAACAGCCACCGAACGTGCCCGCCACGCCACCTGCGGGCAATTATCAACCGACATTCTTCAGCGCCGAAGAATGGGCTTTTGTACAAGCCGCCGTGTCGCGCATCATCCCGGCCGATGAGCTTGGCCCAGGGGCACTCGAAGCGGGTGCCGCCGAGTTCATCGACCGGCAGATGAATACCCCCTACGCGACCGGCGCACAGTGGTACATGCAAGGGCCGTTCAACGCCGACGCCGCGCCCGAGCTGGGCTACCAGCTGCAGCTCAGCCCGCAACAAATCTACCGCCTGGGCATCGCTGCCGTGGACGGCTGGTGCAAGGCCAATGGCGGACAGGTTTTTGCTGCGCAAGATAGCGCTACCCGGGACCGAATTCTCAGCAAGTTGGAGGCAGGAGAGCTGGTTTTCGAAACCGTTCCGGCCAAGGTGTTCTTCAGCCTGCTGGTGCAAAACACGCGTGAAGGGTTCTTCTGCGACCCGATTCATGGCGGCAACAAAGGCATGGTCGGCTGGACCCAGATCGGCTTCCCCGGCGCCCGCGCCGACTTCATGGACTGGGTCGAGCGCAATGAGCCTTACCCGTTCCCGGCTGTTTCGATCCGTGGTGAGAGGGCCTGAGGCATGGCGACGGTGTTGAACAAAGTAGATGCGGTGATCGTCGGCTTCGGCTGGGCCGGTGCGATCATGGCCAAAGAGCTGACCGAGGCCGGGCTGCACGTGGTAGCCCTGGAACGGGGGCCGATGCAGGATACCTACCCCGAAGGCAGCTACCCGCAGGTGATCGATGAGCTGACCTACAGCGTGCGCAAGAAGCTGTTCGTCGATGTATCGAAAGAAACCGTCACTGTCCGCCATAGCGTGAATGACGTGGCATTGCCCAATCGCCAACTGGGCGCATTCCTGCCGGGCAAGGGCGTGGGGGGCGCGGGCCTGCACTGGTCGGGTGTGCACTTTCGGGTCGACCCCGTCGAGTTGCGCCTGCGCAGCCACTATGAAGAGCGCTACGGGCGCACGTTCATTCCCGAAGGCATGACCATCCAGGACTTCGGCGTCAGTTACGAAGAGCTGGAGCCCTATTTTGACTTTGCCGAAAAGGTCTTTGGCACTTCAGGCCAGGCCTGGACCGTCAAAGGCCAGGTGGTCGGTGAAGGGAAGGGCGGCAACCCCTACGCGCCGGACCGTTCCAACCCGTTCCCGCTGCCCGCGCAGAAGAACGTTGTATCGGCAAGGCTGTTCGAAAAGGCTGCCACCCGCCTGGGCTACAAACCCTACAACCTGCCGTCGGCCAACACGTCGGGGCCATACACCAACCCCTACGGGGCGCAGATGGGGCCGTGCAACTTCTGCGGTTTCTGCAGCGGCTACGTGTGTTACATGTACTCCAAGGCCTCGCCCAACGTGAATATCCTGCCGGCGCTGCGCCAGGTGCCCAACTTCGAGTTGCGGCCCAATGCCCATGTGCTGCGGGTGAACCTGGACGACAGCAAGCGCAAGGCCACCGGCGTGACCTACATCGATGCCCAGGGGCGCGAGGTGGAGCAACCGGCAGAGCTGGTGATTCTGGCGGCTTTCCAGTTCAACAACGTGCGTCTGATGCTGCTTTCCGGCATTGGCAAACCTTACGATCCGGTAAAGAACGAAGGTGTGGTCGGGCGTAACTTCGCCTATCAGAACATGGGGACAGTCAAGGCGTTCTTCGACAAGGACACCTACACCAACAACTTCATCGGCGCGGGTGGCAATGGCATTGCCATCGACGATTTCAACGCCGACAACTTCGACCATGGCCCGCACGGCTTCGTCGGCGGTTCGCCAATGTGGGTGAACCAGGCCGGTAGCCGGCCGATTGCCGGTACCTCCAACCCGCCGGGGACGCCGGCCTGGGGCAGTGCCTGGAAGAAAGCCACGGCCGACTACTACACCCACCAGGTGTCGATGGACGCCCACGGCGCACACCAGTCCTACCGTGGCAATTACCTGGACCTGGACCCCACCTACCGCGATGCCTACGGTCAGCCGCTGCTGCGCATGACGTTCGACTGGCAGGAAAACGACATCAAGATGAACCAGTTCATGGTCGACAAGCTGAGCAAGATCGCCCAGGCGATGAACCCCAAGGCCATTGCCGTGCTGGGCAAGCAGGTCAAGGACCACTTCAACACCACCAGTTACCAGACCACCCACCTGAACGGCGGGGCGATCATGGGCACCGACCCCAAGACCAGTGCACTGAACCGCTACCTGCAAAGCTGGGACGTACACAACGTGTTCGTTCCGGGGGCTTCGGCGTTCCCGCAGGGGCTGGGTTACAACCCGACCGGGCTGGTGGCTGCGCTCACCTACTGGTCGGCCCGCGCCATCCGTGAGCAGTACCTGAAAAACCCCGGTCCGTTGGTCCAGGCTTGAGGAGCGATGAGCATGAAGACACTGTTGATCGCCACCCTGGTGCTGGGTGCCGGCGCGGCTGCACAGGCCGTAGCGAATGACGATGCGCAGGTACGCCTGGGCGAGTACCTGGCCCGCGCCGGTGACTGCGTGGCCTGCCATACCGCCAAAGACGGCAAGCCCTTTGCCGGTGGGTTGCCGATGGAAACGCCGATTGGCACGGTGTACTCCACCAACATCACCCCGACGGCCAGTGGCATTGGCCAGTACAGCTTCGAAGACTTCGACCAGGCCGTGCGCAGGGGTATTGGCAAAGATGGCAGTACGCTCTATCCGGCCATGCCATACCCGTCGTATGCGCGGGTCAGCGAGCAGGACATGCAGGCGCTGTACGCCTATTTCATGAAGGGCGTGGAGCCTGTCGAGCAGGCGAACAAGGCCTCTGACATTCCCTGGCCGCTGAGCATGCGCTGGCCACTGGCAATCTGGCGCGGCCTGTTCGCACCAGAGGCCAAGCCCTGGCAGGCATCGGCGACAGCTGACCCTGTGGTGAACCGCGGTGCGTACCTGGTCGAGGGCCTTGGGCATTGTGGCGCTTGTCATACGCCGCGGGCGCTGACCATGCAGGAGAAGGCCCTGAGCGCGGCCGATGGCGAGCAGTTTCTGGCCGGCAGCGCACCGCTGGAAGGCTGGATTGCCAAGAACCTGCGTGGTGATCACAAAGACGGCCTGGGCAGCTGGAGCGAAGCGCAGTTGGTGCAGTTTCTCAAGACTGGGCGCAGTGATCGCAGCGCCGTGTTCGGCGGCATGAGCGATGTGGTCGAGCACAGCATGCAGCACATGAGTGATGCCGACCTGACCGCTATCGCCCGCTACCTGAAAACCCTGCCGCCGAGTAATCCGGATGACCAGCCGCATGTTTACGACAAGCAGGTCGCGGATGCGCTATGGAAGGGTGACGACAGCAAGCCTGGGGCGGCGGTGTACATCGACAACTGCGCGGCCTGCCACCGCACCGACGGGCAGGGCTACACCCGCGTGTTCCCGGCTTTGGCCGGCAACCCGGTGGTGCAGACTGCGGATGCCACGTCGCTGATCCATGTGGTGCTCGCCGGTGGCACGGTACCGGCAACGCACACTGCGCCGTCGAACTTCACCATGCCGGCTTTCGGCTGGCGTCTGAGTGACCAGGAGGTTGCCGAGGTGGTGAATTTCATTCGCAGCAGCTGGGGGAACCAGGGCAGTGCCGTCACCGCCGGTGATGTGAAGTCGCTTCGCTGACGTGTATTTCTGCACCCTCGCCCGTAGGAGCGGGTTTACCCGCGAACACGGGCGAAGCCCGTGCCATCCCCTAACGTAATCAGATTCTAGGGTAAGCCCTGTCCAAGAGATATAAATCAATAATTATCAATGATATATGCAATATTCTTAATGCGATTTAACATTTCCTGTTTTCGTGCCCGACCAACGGCCTGTTGACGAACCCGCGCATTTTTGCTGTATTGAAACCGGTTTCATCACTATTAAAACAATCATAAGGAAAACCCATGACCGACGCGCCTGCCCATACCCGCGAACGGGTCACCATCAGCGAAGTGGCGCGTGTTGCTGGCGTTTCCAAAGCCACCGTCTCCCGTTACATCGGTGGCGACCGCCAATTGCTGGCCGAAGCCACGGCCAAGCGGCTGGAAGAGGTCATCGAACGCCTCGGCTATCGCCCCAACCAGATGGCTCGCGGCCTCAAGCGCGGCCAGACGCGACTGATCGGCATGCTGGTGGCCGATATCCTCAACCCCTATTCAGTGGCCGTGATGCACGGCGTGGAAACCGCCTGCCGTCAGCATGGTTACAGCCTGGTGGTGTGCAACACCAACCGTGACGACGAGCAGGAGCGTCACCACCTGGTGGCCCTGCAGAGTTACAACGTCGAAGGGTTGATCGTGAACACGCTTGGTCACCACCCCGGCGAACTGCTCAACCTGCAGCGTGACATCCCCATGGTGCTGGTCGACCGCCAATTGCCCGAGCTGAATGTGGACCTTGTCGGCCTGGACAATGCTGACGCAGTCGAGCAGGCCCTGGACCACCTGCAAGCCCAGGGCTACCGCGACATCCTGGCGGTCAGCGAACCCCTCGATGGCACCAGTTCACGCCTGGAGCGGGTGCAGGCATTCGGCGCGTCGATCAGCCGTCGGCCAGGCATGCGTCAGCAGGTACTGGAAATCGGCACCGGGCTGCAGGGCCAATTGGCTTCGTTTCTTGCCCACAGTGGTCATGGTCCGCAAGCCATCTTCACCTTCAACGGCGTTGCCACCTTGGCGGTGACCCGGGCGCTGCTCGAGGCCGGGCGCAACCTGGTTGCCGATGTCGGGCTGATCGCCCTCGACGACCTCGACTGGTACCCCTTGGTCGGCAAAGGCATCACCGCACTGGCCCAGCCCACCGAGCGTATCGGCGTGGCGGCATTCGAAAGCCTGCTCGGTCGCTTGCGCGGCGACAGCGGCGCAGCCCGGCGCATCGACTTCAAGGCCAACCTGATCATCCGCGGTTCAACCCAACCCCAGTAAGAAAACGGCAGGCTTGTGCCTGCTGCTGATCAAAAATGAAACCGGTTTCATAAGGACAAGAACAATGCAAGCGAACCCCGTTTCCATCAGTCTCTCCAGCTACGGTGCCGACTTTGTGCGCCAACGTGGCCAGGAGCAGTTTCTGGACCTGCTGGCAGCCGCTGGCGTCAGTCGCGTCGAATTGCGCGAAGAATTGTTCGCCAGCGCACCGGACGCAGCTGCGCTGGGTAGGGTCATTGCCGCGCTGCGCCTGGAATGCCTGTACTCCACCCCCCTTGAACTGTGGAACGCGCAAGGCGTGCCCGACCCGCTGCTGGTGCAGAAGCTGGAAATTGCCCGGGCGCTTGGCGCGGTGGCGCTGAAGGTTTCCTTGGGACACTTCGATGAGCACTGCGATGTGACGGCCCTGGCGTCGCTGCTGCCTGCGCAGGGGCCTCTGTTGCTGGTGGAAAACGATCAGACCGCACAAGGTGGCAGGATCGAACCGATGCTGCAGTTTTTCCAGCGTGTCGACCCGCTTGGGCTGCGCCTGGGCATGACGTTCGATATCGGTAACTGGCAGTGGCAGGGCGAGCCTGCGCCGCAAGCTGCAAGACAGCTAGGCCGTTGGGTGCGCTATGTGCATTGCAAGGCTGTGCAGCGCCGGGCCGATGGCCGTCTGGTTGCCATACCGCCGCAAGCAGCGGACCTGCAAGCGTGGGCAGCACTGATGGCCGAGTTCGCGCCGGGCGTGGTGCGCGCCGTCGAGTACCCCCTGGTTGGCGAAGACCTGCTGGCGCTGACCCGGGCCCAGGTGCGTCACCTTTCTGCACTGGGCGCTGCGCAGGAGCTGGACCATGCATGAACATGACGTGCTGTGTTTCGGCGAAACCATGGCCATGTTCGTCGCCGAGCAAGCCGGCGATCTGGCCGGTGTCGGCCAGTTCGGCAAACGCATCGCCGGCGCCGACAGCAACGTGGCGATCGGCCTGGCGCGGCTGGGTTTCAAGGTGCGCTGGCTGAGCCGGGTAGGTGACGATTCGCTGGGCCGTTTCGTACTCGACAGCTTGCGCTGCGAAGGCCTGGACTGTTCCGGCGTCGAGGTGGATGCCAACTACCCGACGGGTTTTCAGCTCAAGGCCCGCAGCGAGGATGGCAGCGACCCGGCAGTGGAGTACTTTCGCCGCGGTTCGGCGGCCAGCAGGCTGTCACCTGCGATGGTGAGCCCCGTTTGGCTGCAGGCTCGCCACGTGCACGCTACCGGTATTCCGCTGGCGCTGTCGGACAGCTGTCGGGCGCTGTCCCACGCGCTGTTGGACGCAATGCGCGCAGCCGGGCGCAGCATATCGTTCGACCCCAACCTGCGCCCCTCGCTGTGGCCCGATCAAAGCAGCATGGTGCGAGAAATCAATGCCCTGGCGGCCAAGGCCAACTGGGTTTTACCGGGGTTGGAGGAGGGGCGGTTGCTGACCGGTCAGCACACGCCGGCCGATATCGCCGCGTTCTACCTGGACCAAGGGGTGGAATTGGTGGTGATCAAGCTGGGCGACGCCGGCGCCTACTTCCGCAGCGCCAAGGGCGAAGGGCAGGTAGCCCCCGTGCCAGTCAGCCGCGTGGTGGACACCGTCGGTGCAGGTGATGCCTTTGCCGTCGGTGTGCTCAGCGCGCTACTGGAGGGCCGTCCGGTAGCCGAGGCGGTAGCGCGCGGCAACTGGTGCGGCAGTCGTGCCGTGCAGTCGCGGGGCGACATGGAAGGGCTGCCGCTGCGTCATGAACTGGAGGCCTACGACCTGCGCAGAAGCGCATGAGCCGACCCCGAATCACCTGTTGCAACAAAAACAACAAGCTCAGGAGAAACAAACCATGCAAAGCCAAAGCCTGGCACCTCGCCGCTGGTGGTACATCATCCCGATTGTGTTCGTCACCTACAGCCTGGCGTACCTGGACCGCGCCAACTACGGCTTCGCCGCCGCCTCCGGCATGGCCGAAGACCTGCACATCACCCCGGTGCTGTCTTCGTTGTTGGGTGCGCTGTTCTTTCTCGGTTACTTCTTCTTCCAGGTGCCCGGCGCCATCTACGCTGAAAAGCGCAGCGTGAAGAAGCTCATCTTCGTCTGCCTGATCCTGTGGGGCGGCCTTGCCACGCTTACCGGCATGGTCAGCAACGTCTACATGCTGATCGGCATCCGCTTCCTGCTCGGGGTGGTGGAGGCTGCGGTCATGCCGGCCATGCTGGTGTACCTGTGCCATTGGTTCACCCGGGCCGAGCGTTCGCGCGCCAACACCTTCCTGATGCTGGGCAACCCGGTGACCATCCTGTGGATGTCGGTGGTGTCCGGTTACCTGATCAAGCATTACGACTGGCGCTGGATGTTCATCATCGAAGGCCTGCCCGCCGTGATCTGGGCGTTCTTCTGGTGGCGCCTGGTGGATGACCGCCCGGCCCAGGTGGCTTGGCTGAGCGAGCAGGAAAAGGCCGCTCTGGCGCAGGCGCTGGCTGCCGAGCAGCAGGGTATCAAGCCTGTAAAGAACTACCGCGAAGCGTTCCGCTCGCCGCAAGTGATCATCCTGGCGCTGCAGTACTTCTGCTGGAGCATCGGCGTTTATGGCTTCGTGCTTTGGCTGCCGTCGATTCTCAAGCAGGCGGCGAACGTCGATATCGTGCAGGCCGGCTGGCTGGCCTCGGTGCCTTACCTGGCGGCAGTGCTGGCAATGGTGGGCGTGTCCTGGGCGTCCGACCGCCTGCAAAAGCGCAAGCGCTTCGTCTGGCCGCCGCTGCTGATTGCCGCGTTGGCGTTCTATGGTTCCTACGCCTTGGGCAGCGAGCATTTCTGGCTGTCGTATGCATTGCTGGTGGTTGCTGGCGCCTGCATGTACGCCCCTTATGGCCCATTCTTCGCGATCGTGCCCGAGATCCTGCCGGCCAACGTCGCAGGCGGCGCCATGGCGCTGATCAACAGCATGGGGGCGCTGGGCTCGTTTGGCGGTTCGTGGCTGGTGGGCTACCTCAATGGGGCTACGGGCGGGCCCGGGGCTTCTTATCTGTTCATGTGCGGTGCGCTGCTGACTGCAGTGGCGCTTACCGCTGCGCTCAATACTTCCCAGACCTCTGGCCGAGCAAAGCGCGATAGCTCGCGTCTGGCCATGAACCATTAGGAAATCTGCAATGAAGAAGCGAATCGTCCTGTATAAACGCCTGTCAGACGACTTGATGGCACGCCTGCAAGATCGCGTCGAGGTGACCTGGGTGGATACCACCCAGCCCGATGGCCTGGCCCGCCTGCGCGATGCGTTACCGGGGGCGCACGGGTTGCTGGGGGCCAGCCTGCGCCTAGATGCCAGCCTGCTCGACCTTGCCCCGCAACTCGAAGTGGTGTCGAGCGTTTCGGTAGGCGTGGACAACTACGACATTGCTGAACTCAGCAGGCGTGGTGTGATGCTTACCAACACGCCCGACGTGTTGACCGAAACCACGGCCGACACAGGCTTTGCCTTGATCCTGGCTACCGCCAGGCGGGTGGTGGAGCTGGCGAACTGGGTGCGTGACGGCCGCTGGCAGGCCAACCTGGGGCCGGCGCATTTTGGCAGTGATGTGCACGGCAAGACGCTAGGCATCGTCGGCATGGGCCGGATTGGCGAGGCCCTGGCCCGGCGCGCGGCCGCTGGTTTTGGCATGCGCGTGCTGTATCACAGCCAGCGTGCCAAGCCCGAGGTGGAAGCACGCTATGCCGCATGCCAGTGCAGCCTGGATGACTTGTTGCAGCAGGCAGATTTCGTTTGCCTGACGGTGCCGTTGAGCGCCAGCACCGAAGGCCTGATAGGCGCACGGGAACTCGCGTTGATGAAGCCTGAGGCAATCCTGGTGAACATCTCACGCGGGCGTGTGGTGGATGAGCAGGCGCTGATCGAAGCGCTGCGGGCCAGGCGCATCCGCGGAGCGGGGCTGGACGTGTTCGTGCACGAGCCGCTGGCGACCGACTCGCCGCTGTTGCAGCTCGATAACGTGGTAGCGACCCCGCATATTGGCTCGGCGACCGAGGAAACCCGCCAGGCCATGGCGCGTTGCGCGGTGGACAACCTGCTCAGCGCGCTGGCCGGTGAGCGGCCGGTAAACCTGGTCAACGGCTGACGCGACCCCGTTCCTACAGGGCCGGCCAGCCTTTGAAACCGTCAGCGGCAGTTACCTGCCTTGCGATACCCCGCTGCCTGCGCTTCACCTTCGTTTGCGAAGGTAACCTGGTTCTTCGCTGTAACCTGGTTGTAGCCCGGGCAGCCGACTGACAGGTGATAGACGTGGCTGTTGCGGTTGCCAAGCACGGCGCCGACCGAACCGGCGCTGGCCAGGCTTGGTTTGGCCTCTGGCTTGGCTGCGTTTACCGGCACCGCCTGTACCACGCCGCTGCCAACCGGCTTGTAGCCGGCGGTCCACTTGCGTTCGCCGCTTACGAACGGGTTGGCATGGCCCATGATCGCGGCAATGCGCCGGTCGCGTTCTTTCTCCCAGGCCGACACCGGGTGTTGCTTGTCCCAGGCCATCAGCAGCTGTTGCTGTTGGCGCGACATGTTCAGCTTGTAGCGGTCGAACATGTAGAACGTGGTGCGGGCCACCAGGCCTTTGACTTCGTCACGCGGTTCGGCGGTGCGCTGGACGAAATCGACCTTGGTGGTGCATTGGCCGTATTCGCCGGCATTGCCAGTGACCATGCCGTAGTTGAAGTTGCTGCGGTCACCGTTGACCTCACCCACGGCTGGGTAAAGGTTGAACAGGTCGGCCTCCATGGCGCGGAACACCGGGTCGTTGTCCACGCAATGCTCACGGCCTCCGTTCTTCCAGCACTGGCGCTGGTTGCCGAAGGTGTGGGCGGGCACGATGTGTTCCCACTCGGTGCGTTCGGCACGGTTCTGCTGCTTGCGTGTCTGGTAACCACACGAGGCGGCATCGATGCGCCCGCCAGACTTGCCCACCCAGGTCCATTTGCAACCGCAGTACAAGTCGCCCATGGCACTGCTGGCCTGGTCCAGGTAGACCTTCTGCTTGGCCACCACCTTGGCTTCGGTGAAGGTGGCCGGCGGGTTGGCCATGGCAGGGAGGGTAAAGGAAAATAATAAGGTTACGGCGTAAAGCAGTGATTTCATGGGGAAAACATATTTCAGGTTGGGCCGGGCATTGTAATGGTTTCCCCGGGGCTGACCAGCTCGCGGAGCCATACCAATGGTCGGCCAGGGTCGTCGCTGCCCATACGGCTGAATGTGGCTGAGTCGAGCATGTCCCGCACCTGGGTGCCCATGCGCAGCAGGTGCTCGACGAAACCGGCACCGACGTCACCGTAATCCTCCAGGGAAACCCCGCTCTGGTTGTGCTGGATTGCCAGGTGGTAATGACTGACACCATCGCCGTTGCCGCTACCGCCCAGTACCACCGTGAAGCGTGGGCCAAGCAGGGTGGCCAGGCGTTGCTGCACCAGATCGAGCAGGGCGACGGGTATTTCATTTTCGCGCAGTGATGTAGGGAAACAGGGTGTGAACGGAGGCATGAGGGTGTCCTGCTGGGCGGGGTTCGAGTGCTGGCCAGCTTAGGCAAGGTGACTGTCAACTTGGGTAAAGCGGGGGTAAAAGCGGGTAATGCTCAACCCCCGTGCTGCGCGGTTCATTTCATGAGCAGCCTCAGAAGGTCTGCCCCAACGAGAACTGGAACACCTGGGTTTCGGCGTTATCCGGCTTTTTCAATGGCGCCGCCAGGCTGAAACTCAGCGGCCCCATCGGGCTGTACCAGGTCACGCCAACCCCCAGCGACACAGCCATCTGCGCCAGGTCGACGCTGCCGCAGCCTTGGGTGGTGGACAGGTAGCAGGTGTCGGCATACACGTTGCCGGCATCGACGAACACCGAGCTGCGCAGCTGGCTCTGGTCCTTCACGAAGGGCAGTGGGAACAGGTACTCGGCTCCGCCGGTAATCAGGATATTGCCCCCCAGCACATCGGTGTCGCGGTCGGAATAGTAAGCCTGCCCAGCGCTGGAATAGGCCCCGGTAGCCGGTGTGCTGCGCGGGCCGAGGGTGCCGTCCTTGAACCCGCGTACCGAGCCCTGCCCACCGGCGGTGTAGCTTTCATAGAATGGCAAGCCGTCGGTGGAGCCATAGCCGTTGCCGTAGCCCAGGTTGGTGTGCAGGCGCAGCGTGGTGTTGCTGGTGACCGGCAGGAAAGCCTGGCCGTCGTAGTCGAGCTTGTAGAACGACAGGTCGCTGCCAGGGGTGGTAGCCATCAGCGTCAGGCTCTGCGAGTGGCCCCGGGTGGCCAGTACGCCTTTGTTGAGGGTAGATTCCGACCAACCGATCGACGCCTTGAGGTTGTTGAAGCTTTTGCCTTCGCGGGAGATGAAATCGTAGATCTCGTCAGCGCTGTAGGTGCCGGGCGAAATGTCGTCGTGCTGCAGGGTCAGGCCGTAGGTCAGGCGCGAGGTTTCGTTGATCGGGTAGCCGAAGCTGACCCCGGCGCCGTAGCTGTTGATTGCATAGTACGAAACCCCATCGTCGTAGTAATCGCTGTAGTCGGTGCTGTTGTAGAACAGGTTGTAGCCCAGGCTGACGCCGTCGGCGGTGAAGTAGGGGTCGACGAAGCCGAAGTTGTACTTGGTCTGGTATTCCGAACGGGTCAGGCCGATGGATACCTTGTTACCGGTACCGAGGAAGTTGCTCTGGCTGATCGAACCACCCAGGATCAGGCCGGCGCTCTGGGCGAAACCGACGCTGGCGGTGATCGAGCCGGAGGCCTGCTCTTCGACGCTGTAGTTGACGTCGACCTGGTCGTCGGTGCCAGGCACCTGCGGGGTCTCGACGTTGACTTCCTTGAAGAAGCCCAGGCGCTCCAGGCGGGTCTTGGACTGGTCGATCAGGTAGGTCGACGCCCAGCCGCCTTCCATCTGGCGCATTTCGCGACGCAGCACTTCGTCTTCGGTCTTGGTGTTGCCGCGATAGTTGATGCGGTTGACGTAGGCACGCTTGCCCGGGTCGACCACGAACATGATGTCGACCGTGTGGTCCTGATCGTTTGGTTGCGGCACGCCGTTGACGTTGGCGAAGGTGTAGCCTTCGTTACCCAGGCGGCGGGTGATCAGCTCGGACGTGGTGGTCATCACCTTGCGCGAGAACACCTGGCCCGGCTGCACCAGCAGCAACGACTTGACCTGGTCTTCCGGCACCTTGAGGTCACCGGACAGCTTCACGTCGCGAACGGTGTATTTCTCGCCTTCGTTGATGTTGACGGTGATGTAGACGTGCTTCTTGTCCGGCGTGATGGACACCTGGGTGGAGGCGATGTCCATGTTGATGTAGCCGCGGTCCAGGTAGTAGGAACGCAGGCGCTCCAGGTCACCGGAGAGTTTTTCACGGGCGTACTTGTCGTCGTTCTTGAAGAACGACAGCCAGTTGGTGGTCTTCAGCTCGAACAGCTGCCCCAGGGTCTCATCATCGAATACGTTGTTGCCAACGATGTTGATGTGCTGGATGGCGGCGACGGTGCCTTCGTTGATCTTGATCTTCAGCGCCACACGGTTGCGCGGCTGCGGCACCACTTCGGCGTCGACCTCGGCCGAGTAGCGGCCTTGGGCCACGTACTGGCGCTGCAGCTCGTTACGCACACCTTCGAGGGTGGCACGCTGGAAGATCTCGCCTTCGGCCAGGCCCGATTGTTTCAGGCCCTTCATCAGGTCTTCGGTGCTGATCGCCTTGTTGCCTTCAATCTCGATGCTCGACACCGACGGGCGCTCGACCACGTTGATGATCAGCACATTGCCATCGCGGCTCAACTGGATGTCCTGGAAGAACCCGGTCTTGAACAGGGAACGAGTCGAGTCCACCAGGCGGCGGTCGTCGGCCTGGTCGCCAACGTTCAGCGGCAAGGCACCGAACACACTGCCAGCGGAAACCCGCTGCAGGCCGTTGACGCGAATGTCGGCGATCCTGAACGGTGAGGCTTGGGCCAGCGTGGCTTTCAGCAGCAGGATGGAGAGCAACAGGCGCGGGTAGTTCATCGGGGTTTCCAGACAAGCGGATTCGGAGGGCAGCAAGCGCGGGCGACCCGCAAGCAGCGGGCGATGAGGATACGGGCGGGCTGTGTACGGCGCGGTTAGCCGAGGGTAAAGATGTGTAAAGTCCGACCGGCCGGCGGTGACAGTGCCGGCGCGTAGGGCGATCATTACCCCCCCTGCAATTGCGATATCTGGCCCTGATGATCCCTGTGCTGCTGGTCGACGACGACCGCGAACTGACCGAAATGCTCTCTTTGTACCTGGCGCGCGAAGGCTTCCAGGCAACGGCCGTGGACACCGGCGAAGAAGGCGAGACCCAGGCGTTGTCCGGTGACTTCCAGGTGGTGGTGCTGGACGTCATGCTGCCCGGCATTTCGGGCATCGAAGTGTTACGCCGCGTGCGCGCGCGCAGCCAGGTGCCGGTACTGCTGCTGACGGCCCGTGGCGACAACATCGACCGCATCGCCGGCCTGGAGCTGGGTGCCGACGACTATGTACCCAAGCCCAGCTCTCCTGGCGAGCTGGTGGCGCGCCTGCGGGCGATACTGCGCCGCGTGAAGCCACACCTGATGGGTGAAACCAGCGCGCCCGAGGTACCTGAACAGGTACGCAGCGGTGCATTGAAAATGTGGCCGGGGCGGCGCGAGGCACGCTGGGGCGCAGCCACGCTGGAATTGACCGGCTCCGAGTTCAGCCTGCTCGAAGCCCTGGCGCGCCAGGCCGGTCAGCTGGTCAGCAAGCAGGACCTGTCGCTCAATGCCCTGGGCCGGCCACTGACCCGTTATGACCGACGCATCGATGTGCACGTCAGCAGCATCCGGCAAAAACTTGGCCCGCGTGCCGATGGCAGCAGCTGGATACAGAGCGTGCGCGGCATGGGCTACATGCTGATCGTCGAATGATGCGCCGGCGTCTGTTCTGGAAGCTGTTCCTGGCGTTCTGGCTGGCCAACACCCTGACCTTCCTGGTGGGGGCGGGGGCCTTCATGCTCAATGAGCTGCGCGGCGATACACCCGGGCTGCGTTCGCTGCTGGCCACCGAGCTGCAATTGCTCGAACGGCATGGCGAGCGGGCCGGCCGCCAGTTGCTGGACGTGTCGCCACAGCCGCAGGATGTGCAAGTAGGCCTTTACGACGATCAAGGCCGCTTGCTGGCTGGCCAAACGGTGCACGTGGCGCGTTTCGAGCAGGCACTGCTCGACCGTGACGGCCGCCCGCTGGTGCTGCGCGCTTCGGTGGCCACCCGTGTCGGTATGGCTCCGCGCCCACGCAACCTTGGCCCGTTCGTGACTGGGGCGGTGATGAGCGCGCTGTTCGCGCTGTTGTGCAGCTTTTACCTGACCCGGCCGCTGACCTGGCTGCGCGAGGCCATGGGCCAGGTTGCCCAAGGCCGTTTCGATGTGCGGGTCAGGCCGCGGCTGGGCAAGCGCCGTGACGAAATCGTCGACCTGGCCGAGGACTGTGACCGCATGGCCGGCCAGCTCAAGGCCCTGGTGCAGGCCCAGCAGAACCTGCTGCATGATATTTCCCATGAGCTGCGCTCACCGCTTACCCGCATGCATGCCGCCATCGGCCTGATGCGCCAGCAACCCGACCGGCCCGACATGCTGGAGCGGGTCGAGCGCGAGTCGCGGCGCATGGACGACCTGATCGAGCAACTGCTGACCCTGGCCCGTGCCCAGTCCCGTCAAGGCAACAATGACTTCGCCAGCGTGGATGTGGTCGAACTGCTGGCGCAGATCGTCGAGGATGCCCGTTTCGAGGCAGGCATGAAGCAGTGCCAGGTGTCCTTGCTGGCTCAGGGCGCGTTTCTCATGCATGGCCATGAAGAGCTGCTGTACCGGGCTTTCGAGAACGTCATCCGCAATGCCGTGCGCTACACGAAGCCCGGCACGGCGGTATTGGTGGAGGCCGCACCGGCACCAGGTGGGCAATGGTTGCAGGTGTGCGTCAGCGACCATGGCCCGGGCGTCGACCCGGCGCGCCTGCAGCGCATCTTCGAACCGTTCGACCGTGGCACCGACAGCAGCGACGGCTTCGGCCTGGGGCTGGCGATCGCCCAGCGTGCCATCGCCTTGCACGGTGGCAGCATCACCGCGCTGGCCGCCGCCACAGGGGGCTTGCGGGTGCGCATCGAACTGCCGCAAGCCATTGCTACTTGAAGCCGGTGACCGCGTGGGGAACGTAAGGGGCCTGCAAGCGCGCCACCTCGTCCTCACTCAGCTGCAGTGACAGTGCGCCCAGGGCATCGTCCAGGTGGGCGGGCTTCGAGGCGCCGACGATAGGGGCGCTAACGCCGGCCCTACCCAGCACCCAGGCCAGCGCAACCTGGGCCATCGGCACCCCCCGTTCGCTGGCGATCTGCTCGACCACATCGATTACCCGGCCGTCCTCCACCTCGGTCTTTTCATAGAACGACTGCCCGGACACATCGGTGCGCGTGCGTTGGGTTTGCTGCCCATGCGGTCGTGTCAGGCGGCCGCGCGCCATCGGGCTCCAGGGCATCAGGCCGACGCCTTGATCCAGGCACAGCGGGATCATCTCTCGCTCTTCTTCGCGGTAGATCAGGTTTAGGTAGTTCTGCATCGACACGAAGCGGCTCCAGCCTTGGCTGGCGGCTACCTGCTGCGCCTTGGCGAACTGCCAGGCATACATCGACGATGCACCGATGTAGCGCGCCTTGCCGGCCTTGACCACATCATGCAGAGCTTCCATGGTTTCCTCGATGGGGGTGTGGTAGTCCCAGCGGTGGATCTGGTAAAGGTCGACGTAGTCTGTGCCCAGGCGGCTGAGGCTGGCGTCGATGTTGGCCATGATCGCCTTGCGTGACAAGCCTTGCTCATTGGGCCGGCTGGCGCCTTCCCACATGTTGGCAGGGAAGAACACCTTGGTGGCGATCACGGTTTCTTCGCGGCGGGTAAACTCCCTCAGGAGTTTGCCGAGGATGATTTCCGAGGTGCCGGCGGAATAGCTGTTGGCAGTGTCGAAGAAGTTGATGCCTTGCTCGACGGCATGGCGAATGATCGGCCGGCTGGCGTCTTCGCCCAAGGTCCAGGGATGAGTGCCGGCGTCGGGTTCACCGAAGGTCATGCAGCCCAGGCACAGCCTTGAAATGTCCAGCCCAGTGCTACCCAGCTTTACGTACTGCATCGTCGTCTCCTTCAAGGGCGTGAGTGATGGAGTTAGCCTAACGCTGGCAGGGTTGGGCGAAAATTCCGTATTGATGCATGCGCCATCTGCAAGAATTCACAAGCGTAGCAGCGGCCGCACCTGTTGCTGAAGGAAGTCGGTAACCGCCTTGATCCGCGGCGTGGCGCGCACGTCTTCATGCACGGCCAGCCAGATTTCGATGCTCATTGTCTGTTGGGCGCTGCCTGCTTCTTTCAGACCGTGTTCCTGTGCCATGAACGCGGGCAGGCAGGCGATGCCGATGCCGCCGGCACAGGCTTGGGCCTGGATGCGCAGATCATTGCTGTGCAATGCGAACGGCTGCTGGCCGGCCTGGAGGTTGAGCCATTGCTGTTGTGGGGAACGGGCCTGAGACTCGTCGTAGCCGATGTAGCGCCTGACCGTTGCGCTGGCCAGGTAACCGGGCGAGGCATACAGCCGGTAATCCAGGTGCCCCAGCAGGCTGACCACCAGAGTTGGCTCTGTCGGCCTGGCCAGGGCGATGCTGATGTCAGCTTCGCGGCGGACCAAGGATGCCTTGGATTTGCTGCCTACCAGCTTCAGGCGCAGCTGTGGGTAGCGCTGGTACAGCTCGCCCAGGCGCCGGGCGACGATGCTGCCCAGCAGCGCCGGTGGTGCCGAGAGCACCACTTCGCCTTCCACTGTCTGTTGGCCGGCGCTGGCGAAATGCTCCAGGGCAAAAGAGGACATGGCCATCTGCTCGGCGAGTTCCGCAACACGTTGGCCTTCGTGGGTGAGGGCATAAGCGCGGGGACGTCGGTCGACCAGCTTGAGCTGGAGCGAAGCCTCGAGCGAGGCGATGCGCCGGGCCACGGTGGCGTGGTCGACACCCAGGGTCTTGGCAGCGGCCGACAGCGAGCCGGCCGAGCTGAAGGCGGAGAAATGGCGCAGGTCTTCCCAATCGAACATGAATGACTCGGCAGTGGCGGGTGCATAAAGGGGTAGGGTAACCCTTTATGACCCTGCCGGCTTCAATGCCCGCCTTTCATCCGCCGCGCCACCAGGTAAATGCCCAGGCCAACCAGCGCAGTCGCGGCGCCGATGTACCCGGTGCTGGTCCAGCCCATGCCTGCAGTGATCGCCATGCCTCCCAGCCATGGCCCCAGGGCATTGGCCAGGTTGAACGCCGCATGGTTCGACGCCGCTGCCAGGCTAGGTGCCTCATGGGCAATGTCCATGAGGCGGATCTGTAGCGGTGCCGCCAGGGCGATCATGGTGCCCACCAGGCCGATGCCCAGCAGCAGGCTCCACAGCGCCTGGGCGGCGAAGGTAAAGAACAGCAGCACGGCGACCGACCACATCAGTACCAAGCCCACGGCGCGAAACTGCAGACGGTCGAACAGCTTGCCGCCAGCGATGTTGCCGACGATACCGCCCACGCCGAACGCCGCCAGGCCGAACGGAATCCACTGTGGCGACACCTGGGTCACGTGCAGCATGGTCGGTGCCAGGTAGCTGAACACGCAGAACATGCCGGCAAAACCGATCGAAGCGATGGCCAGCGCCATCCATACCTGTGGGTGGGCAAAGGCCTGTAGCTCCTTGCGCGGGTCGCTGCGTGTTTCGTCGTGGCGCTGGGGCACGAAACGCCAGACCAGGGCGATGGTGCACAGGGCGATTGCGCCGACCAGCACGAATGCCGAACGCCAACCGAAGTACTGGCCCAGGAAGGTGGCAACCGGGTTGCCGAGCAACATGGCCAAGGTCAGGCCCATCATTACCCGGGCAACCGCCCCCGCGCGCTGATCCTTGGCGACCATGCTCGAGGCGACCACTGCGGCAATGCCGAAGTAGGCGCCGTGGGGCAGGCCGCTGATGAAACGAAATGTGACCAGGCCACCGAACGAGGGGGCAAAGGCCGTGGCCAGGTTGCCCACGGCATACAGCAGCATCAACAGCAGCAGCATGTGCTTGCGCAACAGTTTGGCACCGAGAATGGCCAGTGTCGGGGCGCCAACCATTACCCCCAGCGCATACGCGCTGATGGCATGGCCCACCTGCGGCTCGCTCAACTGCAAATTGCTGGCAATGTCGGGCATCAGGCCCATGATGGCGAATTCGCCGGTGCCGATGGCAAAGCTGCCCAGTGCCATGGCGGCTTCCATCTTGGCGACGGTGTGTTTACTGGGGAGCGGGGGGCGTTCCTGGACTGACATTAGTATCCCTATTGAAACATGCTGAAACGTTCAAGGCGGGATAATAGTCAATCGATGGCTGCAACGTCGAGGATGCTGCCCCGGCTTCCGCGACGTTGCAGCCCGTTTCCTGCTCAGCTCGGGCGCGCTTGCTACGCCCCTGGCTGAAGTGACGGGATCCTGTGGCAGCGGGTACGCCTGCTCTTTTAGACTGCGGGCGGTGACGCGCCAACCCTCGGCAAACGGTGTGTACACGCGCCACGCACTCGGTTCACAAGGACAACTGCAATGTCAGATACCCCGCGCAACCCGCTGCTTATCGATGGGGCCGTCGGCCAGATCGAGCTGTTGATCGACTACCCCGACGGACCACCCAAAGGGCTGGTGCTGGTCAGCCATCCGCAACCGCTGCTGGGCGGTAGCCCACGGCATATCGTGCCACTGACCCTGGCACGGCAGCTGCGTGCAGCCGGCTGGCAAGTGGTACGGCCGAGCTTTCGTGGGGTGGGGCAGACGCAAGGCACGCACGACCAGGGCATCGGTGAAGCCGAGGATTGCATCGCGGTCATCCGTCACTTCAATCAGCAACAGCCCGAGCTGCCGGTAGCGCTGGTCGGGTTTTCCTTTGGGGCCTACGTGTTCGCCCGGGTTGCCTGTGCGCTGGAAGGGCAGTTGCAGGCAGTCGCATTGATGGGGCTGCCGGTGGGGGATGTACCGGGAGGGCGCTATTACGAGCCATTGCCGCTGCCTGGGGATTGCCTGTTACTCCATGGTGAACAGGATGAAATGGCACCGCTGGCCAACCTGCTGCAATGGGCTGGCCCTGAACAACGGGCGGTGTCGGTGTACGCCGGTGCCAATCACTTTTTCAAAGGCTGCCTGGGGCGTGCCGCGGAGCAGGTGATTGCTCATCTCGCCCAGAAGACTGGCCCTCACCGCTCCAGATAATGCGTCTGTGCAGCAAAGTCGATGAACCGCTTGCTGGCCAGCGACAGGTATTCCCCCGAGCGCCAGCACAAGCGGAAACTCATCTGCTGTGCTGGCCGGAACGGCACGCCGACGATGCCTGGCGTGCGTTGCTGCACCGAGCGCAGCAGGGTCGCCACCCCCATGTTGTCCAGCGCGGCCTGCACCACCAGCGAGACGAAGTTGCTTTGTAGCGCCACCTGGTAAGTGATGCCATGTTCGGCGAAGAACGCATCCAGAAGATGGCGTTGAACGAAGGTGCGATCGAACACCACCATGTCGGTATTGCGCAGGTCTTCGGCGGTGAGGTAGGCCTTGCTGGCATAGGGGTGATCCGGGTGCATGCACGCCAGCATCTCGTCGCTGCCCAGCAGGATCGACTCCTTGTCGGGCGGTACACGCCGGGACTCCAGCAGCGCCAAGTCGATTTCCCGTTGCTCCAGGCGATGGCCAATGTCTTCGGCACTGCCTTCGAACACGGTCATGGCAATGCCCGGGTACGACTTGCGGAAGGCGTTCATCAACCCGGGGACGTAGTGCAGGCCGAACATCGGCGGGATACCCAGGCGCACCTCACCGCGCTTGAGGTCGGCCATGTCGCGCAGTTCTTGCCGGGCAACGTCCATTTCGCGCAGGGCAGAGGCAATGCGCGGCAAGAACTGCTCGCCTTCTGCCGTGAGGATCACTTTGCGCGTGGTGCGGTTGAACAGGGTTACCCCCAGTTCTTCTTCCAGCCGGGTGACGGCCATGCTCAGCGCTGGCTGGGCGATGTGCAGGTGCTGCGCGGCCTTGGTGAAGCTGCCTTGCCGGACGATTTCGACACAGCAGCGCAATGCCTTGAGGTTCATTGAGGGGTGCTACCTTTCATGCGAGATGCATTCATAACGAACTGTGATGCTAAGCATCATAACAATATATTTATTATTATTAACCAGAGGGCCTACGATGCGCGCCACTGAGACATCCTGCAACATCTCAGTCACGCAGCTTAATAAATCTGCAATCCCACAAAGATTTTGAGGTAGTACCCCAAATGGCCAAGGCCGCCGATGTCGTTGTGCAATGCCTGGAAAACGAAGGTGTCGAGTATGTATTCGGCATTCCCGGTGAGGAAAACCTCGACCTGCTCGAATCCCTGCGCAAGTCGAAGATCAAGCTGGTACTGACCCGTCACGAGCAGTCTGCAGGTTTCATGGCTGCCACCTACGGTCGTCTGACCGGCAAGACCGGCGTCAGCCTGTCGACCCTCGGCCCTGGTGCCACCAACCTGGTGACCGCCAGCGCCTACGCCTACCTGGGCGGCATGCCGATGATGATGATCACCGGGCAGAAGCCGATCAAGAAGTCCAAGCAGGGTCGCTTCCAGATCATTGACGTGTGCGGCATGATGGACCCCATCACCAAGTACACCCACCAGTTCGCCTCGGCCGACAACATCCCGGCCCGCATGCGCGAAGCCTTCCGCCTGGCCGAAGAAGAAAAGCCGGGTGCGGTGCACCTGGAGCTGCCGGAAGACATCGCCGCCGAGCAGACCGACGCGCTGCCGATCCCGCGCAGCCTGCACCGCCGCCCGCTGGCCGAGCACGTGGCCATCGAAGCTGCCGTCGAGAAACTGCAGAACGCGCGTAACCCGATCCTGGTGATCGGTGCCGGTGCCAACCGCAAGATGACCGCCAAGGTCCTCAAGCAGCTGATCGACAAGACCGGCATCCCGTTCATCACCACCCAGATGGGTAAAGGCGTGGTCGATGAGCGCCACCCGCGCTTCCTTGGCAACGCTGCGCTGTCGTCGGGCGACTTCGTTCACCGCGCCGTCGAAGCCGCCGACCTGATCATCAACATCGGCCACGATGTGATCGAGAAGCCGCCGTTCTTCATGGTCCGTGGCGGCACCGAAGTCATCCACATCAACTTCCGCTCTGCCGAAGTCGATGCCGTGTACTTCCCGCAAGTAGAAGTGATTGGCGACATCGCCAACGCCGTATGGCAGATCAGTGAAGCACTGAACGACACGTCGCACTGGGACTTCACCCGCCTGATGGCCATCCGTGAGGCCAACGAAGCACAGATCGCCGAAGGCGCCGACGACGACCGCTTCCCGGTCTACCCACAGCGCATGGTGGCTGACATCCGTCGTGTACTGCCGTCCGAAGGCATCGTCGCCCTGGACAACGGCATCTACAAGATCTGGTTCGCCCGCAACTACAAAGCGCACAAGCCAAACACCGTGCTGCTGGACAACGCCCTGGCGACCATGGGCGCCGGCCTGCCATCGGCAATGGCTGCGCACCTGGTGCACCCGGACCGCCCGGTAATCTCGGTGTGTGGTGACGGCGGCTTCATGATGAACAGCCAGGAACTGGAAACTGCAGTACGTCTGGGCATGCACATCACCGTGGTGATCCTGCGTGACGACGGCTACGGCATGATCCGCTGGAAGCAGGCCAACATGGGCTTCACCGATTTCGGCCTGGACTACGGCAACCCGGACTTCGTCAAATATGCCGAAGCCTACGGCGCCAACGGCCACCGTGTGGAAAGCGCCGAAGGCCTGCTGCCGCTGCTGGAGCACTGCATCAAGACCCCGGGTGTGCACGTGATCGACTGCCCGGTCGATTACAGCGAGAACGACCGCATCCTCAACAGCGAGCTGCGTGAGCGCGCGCTGGCGGTATAAGCCCTGACAGGCCGGCGCCGTCCTTTTGCCGGCGCGGTCTTGTGCTGCGAAGAGGCCCGTATAGCCGACAGTGATGTGTCGGCTATACGGGCCTTTTCGCAATACAAGGCTGCTTCTGTATCCCATTCACCCCAGCTCAAGCAGACCTTGCAGGCTGGCCAGAATGGCATTGGCGTCATAAGGCTTGCGGGTGATGGGCACATGCTGCAAGTGCTCGGGAATGCTGATGCCGTCGCCATAGCCGGTGGCAAAGAGGAACGGGACCTGCCGGCGAACCAGTTCATCTGCTACGGAAATGGAGGTTCCGGTGCCCAGGTTGACATCCAGTATTGCCGCGTCCGGTTTGTGGCTACCAAGCAGTTGCATGGCTTGGTCCTCGGAGCTGGCGGTGATCACGTCCTCGATTTGCGCATCGTTGAGAATTTGCTCCAGGCCTACTGCAATTACCAGTTGATCCTCGAGTATCAGCACACACAAACCCGAGCGCGCTGCAAACGCACCGTTTGCACGGGCCAGAGGCGTGGCCGGGAGAGCGGTTTCTGCCGCTTCGGCTACGGAAAGGTGCTTGGCCGGGATTCTGAAAAAGCCTTGCAGGCCTTCGGGGTGATATTCCACCGCGCTGGTGCCACCCAGGTCGAACGGGATGCTGCGGTCGATCAGCACCGTGCCGAAGCCGCTGCGGCTGGGCGGGCGTACCGTTGGCCCACCCATTTCCCGCCAACTGATGGCACAAGCGTTGGTGGCGTCGATTGCCCAGCTCACCGAAAGCTTGCCGCCAGCCCGCGATAGCGCACCATACTTGGCCGCGTTGGTGGCCAGTTCATGCAGCACCAGCGCCATGACCGAGTACGCGCGCGCATCGAGGATGACGTTCGGGCCCTGCAACTCGATCACGTCGGCAGCCGTGCGATAGGGAGAAAGCTCGGCCTCCAGCAGCTTCGCCAGGCGCCCGCCACCGTCACCGCGCACCACCTGGTCATGGGCCAACGACAAGGCCTGGATACGCCCTTTGAGCGTTGCCACATAGTCCTGCAGGGTCTGGCTCTCCGGGGTCGGATGGGCAACCAGTGCACCAATCAGCGACAGGATGTTCTTGACCCTGTGGTTGAGCTCTTCGTTGAGCATGCGCTGGCGCACGTCGGCTTTGGCGCGTTCACTGGCGAGCAGTTCGCTGTTGTGCAGTACCACTTCGACGATAGCGGTACGGATGGCATCGCCAAACTGGCGGTCCTGCTCGGTCCAGGGTAGCGACTGCTGGTGAACGGTTTCTTTCCAGATGGCGAAGCTCTTGCGGGGCGTCAGGCGGTCGCCCAATGCGCCGCTGTCATAGGTCTTGTTCGGGTCCCCGGCCCAATCGAGTGTCTCGACCACCTCCTTGCGGAAGAAGATCAAGTAATCCCTTGGGTGTTGCGACATCGGGACGATCAGCACACCCGACACATCATTAGAATACGCCTGGGCCGACGGGAGCACCGTCGACAGGCGATTGGACGCCCAGATTCGGCCTTCGCTGACCATGTCTGCCAGGCGCAGCAGATCAGGCACGGCCGTTTGGGGCGGCGCCAGCCCTGCGCACGACCAGCGGCCTAGCAGCGACATGCCGATGCCGTCGCAGGGAATCAGCGACATCAACCGGGGCAGGCGTGCGTGGAAGAACCCATCAATGTCCGCCGCCTGGTTGGCGTCGCGCAGCAGGCTGTCCAGCGCTTTGTGGATGCGCACGGCGGCTTCGAGTTTTTGCCGGCTACGCAGGGTCTCGATATGCAGGGAGAAGAACTCACCGAACATCTCGGCGGCCACACGTTGCCCCATGGCCAGCGTGCGCGGTGCGTAGTGATGGCAGGCAATCATTCCCCACAGCTCGCCGTTGACGATGACGGAAATCGACATTGAGGCGCCCACGCCCATGTTGCACAGGTATTCGCAATGGATCGGCGAGACGCTGCGCAGGTGCGCGTAGGACAGGTCGAGCGGTTCGCCCGAGGGGTCGAGCACCGGGTTGATGGCGACCGTATTGAACTGGGCGTCGGAGATTACCCGGATCGGGTTGCGAAGGTAGAGCGCGCGGGCCTGCTGGGGGATATCGGAGGCGGGGAAGTATTGGCCCATGAAGCTTTCGAGGTCGCTACGCTTGGACTCGGCAACCACCTTGCCGGCACCGTCGGCTCCCAGCTGGTAGATCATCACCCGGTCGTAACCGAGCACCGCCCGGACAAAGCGGGCGGCGTCGCGGAACAGCTTGCTGGTCTGGTCGATTTCGCGCAGCTGGGCAATCAGCGTGCGGGCCAGTTCGATCGGTTCGGCGATGCTCGCCCCGGCAGGCTCGAACTCAAGGATTGCCGTGCCTTTGAACAAGTGGGCGGCGATGTCGACGGCCTCGCCATTGGGCAGCGTCACGCCGAAACTGAGCGCTGGCCGCGAGGCATCCCGGGTACGGGCAAGTGCGTTGCGAAGCGTATGCGTGACCTCGTCACCCAGCACCACGTGCAGTTTCTGACCATTGATATCGCTTGCTACACCCAGCATCTGTGGGGCGTTGACCGAATGGCGCAGCACCACGGTCGCCGAGGCATCACAGGCCAGCAGGCAGCCATGGGGCTGGATGCTCCCGGGAATCTGGATGGGCTCCCGGTCGCAGTTGGTCAGGTTAACGTGGGGGTTGTAGGTCATTGGCCCGTGCCTGTGGGTAAGGGGAGGCGGGCAGCAGGTCCGCCATCGTCCGTCAGCCTAGCAGGCATTGCACGCCTTGGGGATGGCGGGTCGGGCAATGCCGGTCCATTCCCAAGGCAATGCTTTGATCACAGCATGGAGTACGAATGTACTCCCGTCGAGAATCGCTTGAAGGCAGCTGCGATCAATGGTCTTATCCCGCGCTTGAGCCAACTGGTATTGCAAGATGAACCGCCCGCTGTTTATTTCCTTCGATGGGCCCAAGGGGACCGGCAAGACCACGCTGCTGGAGGCCGTCACTCAAGCGTTACGGCTGGACGGGAACAAGGTGATCCGCCTTTGCGAAAGAAAGAATGATCCTCACCGGGGCGAGACCATGGCCCTGGTCAACCAGCTTTCCAGAAGCCCTTGCCAGGACCTTGAGTTCAAGGTTTGCGAGCGCTTCGCTGAAAGCCGCGCCTGGATTTCCCGACATGTACTGCCCAGGCAGCCCGCTGACAGCATCATCCTGATTGATCGCTGGTACCCCTCTGACGCTGCGTTTCGCCGCACAGTGCCGTTTGACAAGATCCTGCGCCTGAACCTCGAACGAAACGTGCAAGTGCCCGATTTGCATGTCGGGGTTGTCACAACGCCTGAAACCTCATGGGCGAGGGCCGCGGCGCGCACGCGTGGGCTGGGCAGTACGGTGATCCATAACCTGGGAGAACAGGTTGCCTGTACCGAGGCGTTCGAGCGTGCGATTGCGGAGCAAGGCTGGGTGCTGTGCCGTAATGAAGGGACCGTCGACGAGGCAACGCGGCAGGTCGTTCGCGAGATTCAGGGCGTGCTTCGACACCTGTGAGGCTTGGGTGAGTATGGCCTGTCTACTGCCTCTGCAGGTATCAGGCGCCCTGGCGGTCGATATCACGGCGCAGGACTACCGACGTGGTAATGTCATCCACTGATTCGTGACGTGCCACGTTGTCGCGTACCTGGTTGAGGTCGTCGATCGTTCGGGTCTCCACTTCAACCACCAGGTCAAGCTGACCGCTCACCGACGACACCCGCCGTACGCGCGCGTCCGTTGCCAACTGGTCGAGCAGCCCCATGGCAGGCGTGCGCTGCAACGTCACCAGCAAGATCGCGCGTATCACGTTGGCGTCTATTTCGCCGATGTCAGCGCGATAACCGCGAATGACTCCGCTGCGTTCAAGGTTGGCGACACGCTCGGTGGTGGCACTTCGGGAAAGGCCTATGCGGCCGGCTAACGCCTTGAGCGCAATACGCGCGTCCTTCGAAAGTACCTCAAGAATCTCACGATCTTTAGCGTCCAGGTCACGCATTGCAGCCCCTTGATAAGCTTGCCGTCATTATGCCGGTCGGAACCGGCATAATGCCTGTTGCGCCCGACCGTATGCAGGGTGTCCGTTTCGGCGGCGCATGACAAGCTATTGAAAAACAATCAGCGCGCTCGGAACCTGATGATATGACAGACCTTTCCCACCCGGCACCTCGGTTTTCGGCAAGCGATGCAGAGGGCCTTGCAAAAGATTTCTTCGATGTCACCGGCACTGCAACGCCCCTGGATGGGGAGCGTGATCGCAATTACCGGCTGGAGACTGGCGTAGATGCAGGCTGGATACTGAAAATCGTCAATGCCAGCGAGCCCAGGGTAGAAAGCGAGTTTCAAACCGCGCTACTCGATCACCTGGCCGTGCATGGCGCGCATTTGGGCGTGCCACACCTGCGGGCCAGCGTGACTGGCGACTACCTGCCGTCTGTGGCCAGCAGCACCGGTGAAAAGCACGCTGTGCGCCTGGTCAGCTGGCTGGCCGGCACGCCACTTGCCAAGGCCAGACGCTCCCTGGCGCTGATGAGAAACTTCGGCCAGGCACTCGGTGAACTTGACCGTGCCCTGCAGGGCTTCATGCACCCGGGCGCAGTCCGCGACCTGGACTGGGACTTACGCCATGCTGCGCGCTCCCGTTCGCGGCTGCACTGCATCAAGGACCCTGATCGCCGGGCCGTTGCCGAGCGCTTCATCGCCCGGTTCGAACAGACTGTACAGCCTAAGCTGGCTTCCCTTCGGGCCCAGGTGATCCACAACGATGCCAACGACTGGAACATCCTGGTCGATGCCGAAACGCCCCGTAGCGTGACTGGCTTCATCGATTTTGGCGATGCCGTGCACACCGTTCTGATTGCCGAGGTCGCAATCGCCAGCGCCTACGCCATTCTCGACATGGACGACCCGATCGGCGCTGCTGCTGCGCTGGTGGCCGGCTTCCACGAAAAGTACCCGTTGCAAGCGCAAGAACTTGATGTGTTGTTCAACCTGATTGCCATGCGCTTGGTCATCAGCGTGACGTTCTCCGCTTCCCGGCGGGATCAGACAGACGACAACCCTTACCTGGCGATCAGTGAAGCGCCTGCCTGGCGTCTACTGGAACAGCTCGATTCGATGAACCCACGGTTGGCCACCGGCATTCTGCGCAAGGCCTGTGGTTTCGATGCCATCGAAGGTGCGGGGGAAGTCCGCCGCTGGATTGCCGACAACCACAAGTCGTTTGCCGACCTGGTGCGCCCGTCAGCCGCCATTCTGGACAAGGTCATCGCGCCGTTTGGCGATGCCAGCCATGAGATGACCATTGCCTCGGCCCAGCAGCGCCCTGCAGATGCGACGCGGTGGTGGAATGAATGCTCTGCCGCGCACAAGGCCCCGCTGGGCATCGGGCCATGGGGCGAGGTACGTGCCGTCTATACCGACAGCGCCTTCGAGTCTCGCTTCATCAAGGGGCAGCACCGGACCCTGCATGTGGGGGTAGATTTGCTGATGCCAGCGGGTACGCCGTTGTACGCACCGATTGCCGGCACCGTCAGAAGCGTCGAGGTCGAGCCAGACCCGCTGGGTTATGGCGGCCTGGTGATGCTCGAGCACACCCCGCCCGGTTGCCCGCCATTTCTGACGCTGTGGGGGCACATGGCCCACGAGGCGCTCAGCCGTTTGCAGGCCGGTGACAAGCTCGAAGCCGGCGACCTGGTCGGTTACATGGGCAGCGATCACGAGAACGGCGGCTGGATTCCCCACCTGCATCTGCAGTTGGTCACCGATACCCAGTTGCGCGCGTGCGAGGTCATTGGCGTAGGTGAGCCCGCGTACCGCGAAGCGTGGGCCGACCTGTTCCCCGATGCCTCGGCCCTGGCCGGTATCCCGCCAGAGACCTACAGCCAGCAGGGCATGACCAAGGCCCAGATCATTGCCAGGCGCAAGGAACTGCTGCTACCCAACCTGTCCATTTCGTACACCGACCCGATCAAGTTCGTGCGCGGTGATGGCGTATGGCTGATCGACAACTTCGGGCGGGCCTACCTGGACTGCTTCAACAACGTCTGCCACCTGGGCCATAGTCATCCCGACGTGGTCGAGGCCCTGACCCGCCAGGCTGCGCTGCTCAACACCAATACCCGCTACCTGCACGACAACATCGTCGAATACGCCGAGCGCCTGACCGGCACTTTGCCCAAGGGCCTTTGCGTAGCGTCCTTTGGCTGCTCGGGGAGTGAGGCCAACAGCCTGATGCTGCGTATGGCGCGCAACTACACAGGCAGTGATCAGGCGATCGTGCTGGACTGGGCCTACCACGGCACCACTCAGGAACTGATCGATCTGAGCCCTTACAAGTACAAGCGCAAGGCGGGCAAGGGCAGGGCGGCGCATGTTTACGAGGCCGTGGTCCCGGACAGCTACTACGCCCCCGAGCACTGGCCCGTGGAAGCGCACGGCAAGCGCTTTGCCGAGTCGGTGGCAGAGCAGCTGGATGCCATGCGCAAGGCAGGCAAGCGCCCCGGGTTTTTCATTGCCGAATCGATCCCCAGCGTGGCGGGGCAGGTGTTTTTGCCCGAACACTACCTTGAGGAGGTGTACGCTATGGTGCGTGCCGAAGGTGGGCTGTGCCTGGCCGATGAGGTTCAGGTCGGGTTTGGCCGGGTCGGCAGCCACTGGTGGGCATTCGAGACCCAGGGCGTGGTCCCGGATGCCGTCAGCATGGGCAAACCCATTGGTAACGGCCACCCGATGTCGGCGGTAGTGACCACGCGCGAGGTTGCCGATGCTTTCAACAACGGCATGGAGTATTTCAATACCTTCGCCGGTAACCCAGTGTCATGCGCGGTAGGCCTGGCGGTGCTCGATGCAATCGAGCGCGACCAGTTGAAAGAAAACGCCTTGAATGTCGGCCATTACCTGCTCGAGGGTTTGCGCAAGCTTCAGCAGCAATTCGACGTGATTGGTGATGTGCGCGGGTTGGGCCTGTTCCTCGGCATCGTGCTGGTCACTGACCGAAAGTCAAAGGCGCCAGCCACGGCCCTGGCCAGAAAAGTGGCTGATGGTGCCCGGGAGCGCGGCGTGTTGATCGGCACCGAAGGCCCGCATGACAACGTGCTGAAAATGCGCCCTTCGATGATTTTCAGCCGGACCAATGCGGACTTCCTTCTCGAGGTGCTGAAAGACAGCTTCATTGCGGCGCTGAAATAGCGTTTCAGCGCGGGCAGGGCGTGCGCATGTGCACGCCCTGCGGCGCACCTATCTGGCGAGCCGGGCAGGTTGCCAGCATCAAGCGCCCCTGATGCTCAGGCCTTCGCGAGCCTGGCCATGCAGGCCGGCGGCCTCTGGCAATGCCGTGACCTTGATCGCGCGCACCGGCACGGCGAACTTGGCGCCGATTTGCGAGAACCGCTCCAGCAGCCTGAAGTTGATCGCTTGCTGAATGTCCATGTAAAGGTTGTAGCCTGGGTCCCGGACAATGTAGACACACTCGAACTCCAGCGCCTCTTTGCCGAAGCCGCGCAGGTGAGCGCGATCGAAACGCGCCTGCTCCTGGGCCTTGATGGCGTCTTCGACGATGCCTGGCGCTTTCTTCACGGCCTCGGTGGGCGTGTCGTAGGAAAGCCCGAACTCGAACACGATGCGACGCTCTTGCAGGCGCTTGTAATTCTGGATGGTGCTGCTGATCATGCTGGCGTTGGCCATGACGATCTGTTCGCCGCCGAGGCTGCGGATGCGTGTGGTTTTGAGGCCGACGTGCTCAACGGTGCCCGCCAGGGGCCCGATGACGATGAAGTCACCGATCTCGAACGGCTTGTCCACGGCGATCGACAACGAAGCGAACAGGTCGCCGAGGATATTCTGCACAGCCAGCGCCACCGCGATGCCGCCCACGCCAAGGCTGGCGACGAAGGCGGTGATGTTCACCCCCAGGTTCGACAGCATCGCCAGCACTACGACTGACCACAACAGGACCCGCGCGCCCCAGGCCGAAAGGGTTGCCAGTGCGCTGCCCTGGTTCAGGCCGTCGGTACGGTGGCGGGCGAAGTAGCGGCTCAGGCCCAGGCCGATGGCGCGGTTGGCCCACAGGCCAATCTGCAAGGCAGCGACCACGAACCACAGGCTGCTGACCCTGCTCAGCCAGCGCTCGGGCAGGTCGAGCATGCTCAGGCCCACCAGCAAAGAGGCCAGCAACAACAGAACGTTGCTGGTGCCGGAAAGCACCTTGGCCATTATCTGGCTCAGTGGGCCTTCGTGTTCTGACCAGCGCCGTACCCGGCGCATCAGGAAACTGATGGCGGCACGGGCGACCAGGAAAACTACGGTGGCGACTGTCAGCGCCACCAGCAGATTGAGAATGGAGATGCCGAATAGGGTGGTTTCGGTGAAAAACGCGATGATGCGGTCGTTCATGAGTACCTCGCCTCTGGGGTGATTTGCCAAGGTGCTTTCTTGGGACGTCAAAGAGGCGCAACAGGTCGATCGGATTTCACCACGCTGGGCAGACGGAGTCAGTCTCGGTAGATTTTCTTCAATAACTGCAACAACTTGTTCAGCATTGGCACGACTTGCGGGGTTCGATTGCCAACGCACGCTTGCCGCAACGGCTGCAGGCCCATGCCAACCTACACCTGTTTGACGATGCCGTGCGCACGCTGCGCCCAGCCCCGGGTGACGCCGTGGCCCAGGACCCTGCATAGCCATTCTTTGGATGGGCTAGTGCTGCTCGCGCAATGCCTCCTGCTCCGGTTCGGCGACCGTGACCCGGTTACGGCCCGATACCTTGGAAAGGTACATGGCGCTGTCTGCACTGCTGAGCAAGGCGCCGAGCTCAGAGGCAGGGGCCTTCGCGAACGCTAAACCTATGCTTGCGGTGACCGGGTGTTCATCATTCACACGCAGATTGGCTATCAGGGCCCGCAGGCGCTCGGCAACCTCAATCGCCGTGTCTGGCGGCGTATTGGGCAGCAGGATGGCGAACTCCTCGCCGCCCAGCCTGCCGGCAATGTCGTTGTCACGCAGGCTGGCACTGATCGCTGCACCGATGCGTTGCAGCACCTGGTCGCCTGCGGCATGCCCGAACGTGTCGTTGATCTGTTTGAAATGGTCGACGTCCAGCATCAACACGGCCATGAATGTACCCGCATCCCTGCACTGGGCGTGCTGCGCCGAAGCGTTGTCGAAAAAAGCACGTCGGTTGTTCAGGCCGGTCAGTTCGTCCGTGCACGAGGCCACCATGGCAAGCCGATGCGCGCGTTGCATTTCGTGTTTCAGGCGCCAGGCCGTCGTCAATGCCGAGGACAGGCTTTGCGTCGCGCTGACCACGAACCAGGCGAACACCAGCACCGCCAAGGCTATCCCTTGTTGCAGCGTAGAAGGTTGCAACAGTAGCCAGCCTGTAGAAGGTAGCAAGACCAGGCCCATCGACACCAGGGTCATGTTGCGGTAGGAGGAGTAACACGACACCGCGCTGACAGACATGCCGACGGCAAACAACATGATCAGCGTCTGCCCCAGCGCGTCGTCGGTGGGCATTACGGCAAAGGCGCCCCAGCCCCAGATAGCCGCCGACAGCATCAGCGTGACCCAGTAACGCCACTCCCAGCGTTCGGCCGTGCGCTGGTTGGCCGGTGCTCGCAGATAGGCGAAGAACATGGCGGTACGCACGCCGGTCGACAGGCCCAATAACGTCATCCACACGATGACCCTTTGCGGGTCGAAACGCTCCCAGCCCAACCAGCACAGCATGACGGCGGCCAGGAAGCTGCCAAGCACAGCGGGCGCCGACTGGACAAACAGCTGTTCAAGCCGATCCCTCCGTACGGAGTAGGCTACTTCATCGCCGGGATCAAGGTTTGTCATGGCTGGCGCCGCCGCATGTGACCGGTAGCGGATTCTGGCACTTTGACGGCGTCCTGGAAAAGCCTCCTGGCGTTCACATGTGATGCCCTTCGCCCTGTTCGATTGCTGGATTCAGAAAGCGTTGCGGTAAGTAGTGGCAGTGCAGCACAGCTTATCGCCACGGTTACGGCACCTGCGACGTTTCCCGTATTTCACGTCGTTGCGCGGATCCTTTTCTTGATCGAAGGCTGCCTTGGCTGCACAGTTTCCCCTCGCAAGTTCAATCACGAACATAGCGTGTTTTCCGGCACTTCGAAAGCCAATTGATCGCGACGGCCAACAAGCGGTCGAGCAAGCCAAGGCCACTGAGGGCGTTGCCCGAGCCACTGGCGCCGACCAACGTGCAGGCTTTCAGAAGTCGAACGTCACGCCGGCATACAGCGCACGACCGTCACCCGGGGCGTGCAGGGAAGCCTCCGCACCATCCGGGTCGTACCACACGTACTCATAGTAGCGGTTGGTGAGGTTCTTCAACTGCAGGTCGACACTCATCGCTTCGGTGACCTTGTACGTCGCGCCAAGGTTCGTGAGTACGTAACCGCCATACCGGCCCTGGGTATTCTCGCGTTCCAGGTAGTAGTGGGTCTGGCCATTCATCCAGGCCGTCAATTGCAGGGCAGGGGTGGCCTGGTAGCTGATGCCGGTGTTCCACAGGTGATGTGGCACGTGGTCGATTTCCTTGCCTTTGCTGGCTGGCAAGGCACTGCTGGGCTCAAGGATTTTCGAGTACTGCCAGGAATAGGACATCCACATCTCGGTGCGTGCGTCCGGGTGCAGGTTAACCTGCAGGTCATAGCCCCAGCGGCGTGTCTCGCCGACGTTGTCCGACTCGCCGCTGGGGTCGTTCAGACGGCGGCTGACCTCGCCCGTGGCGTCCTGGCGCCAATAGGCGAAGCGGCCATCGACCCAACCGGCTGGCGTGAACTTGACACCGGTTTCCCAGCCTTCGTTGATCGACGGAGAAAGGTCTTCGTTGCGCGGTGGTACTTTGTAGGCGGCCGCGCCCGTACCCACCTGGAACGTTCTGCCCCAATTGGCATAGACGCTGGCGACCTTCCAGGGTGAATAGACCACGCTGAGCTTGGGCTGTTTGATCAGGCCGTAGTCGTTGATGTCGTAATCCAGGCCGGTCATCTCGTTGGTGAAGTCACCGCTGATCCTGTCCACACGGTACGCCGGGACAATCTTCAGCGATTCGACCGGTTCGATCTCCGCCTGCACATAGGCCCCCACGGTGTTGAAGTCGTAACGCTGGTCGCGGGTTTGCGCCTGCCGCACGCGGTTGAGCGTGCGGTAACGTTCGCTGCGGTTTTCCTGCTTCTGGATATCGCTGCCGCCTTCCAGGGCGAAGGCATGCAGCCAGTCGACCTGCGGGCGCCAGGTGAGCGAGGTAATGGCGCCGTACTGGGTTTCGTACGTGTCGCGTTCCTGCTGCGAACTGCTGCTCCAGTACTGGGTCCAGCGCCGGTCGTCAAAGGTGTTGACGTAGGTCCTGGCGGACCAGGACAGGGTCTGCGCCAGTTCGGTATCGAAATGCAGGCTGACCTGGTTCATCCGCCGCGTGCCCTTGTCCGTGGCGTTGTAGTCGTTGCTCATGCGCGGGTGGTGGCGGGCGTTGTCCTCGGTCAGGTAGCCGGCCTCCTGCGCTTCGGACTCGTAATGGCGGGCGATCAGGCCCACGCGGTAGTTGCCATCGTCCGGGGTGTAGAACCATTTACCGCCGAAGCTGTAGCGTTCGGTGTCGGCATGGTCGCGGTAGCCGTCGACCTGCTGGCGGGCGAAGAAGTAGTTCTGCGTCCAGTTACTGGTCTCGATGCCCTTGGCCAGTTGCACCTCGCGGGTGTTGAAGCTGCCATAACGCATGCGCGCTTTGTTGTAGTTGCCGCCGGTACGGGTATTGATGTTGACGTTGCCCGCAATGTTGTTGAGGCCATAGCGCGGGTCGCTGGTGCCGCGCACCACCTCGATGCTGTCGATGTCCATGGGGAACACCGAGTCGATGAAGGGCATGTTGCCGTCATTGGTGTTGCTGGGAATGCCGTCGATCAACAGTTTCACGGCGTTGATTTCGCCTTCGCCATTGAAACCGCGGAACGAAAGCTTGCCGGAGGTGGTGCCTTGGTTGAACTCGGTGAGCATCACCCCCGGTGCCCGGCGAAACAGCTCCCAGCTGTAGGCAACTGGCATCTTCTCGAGGATGTCACCGCCCAGAATATCCACCGAACTGAGCACGCTGGTTGTGGCCAGGGGGCCGCTGTCGGTGCCGGTCACATTGACCGCGCCGAGGGTGAGTACCGAGTTTTCGGCAGGCAGTGTTTCAGCGATGGCAAGTGACAGTGGGTTGAGGCCGAACAAGGCGAGCACGGGCAATACGGCGCGTGCGGTGCAACGGGACGCAGGCATGTGTGGTTTCCTGGCAAAAACGGTCGGGCAAGGTCAGGCGTCGTGCAGCGCACGCCATGACCACAAGACAGCAGCGACGGTTTAGGCCAGGGGTGAGGCGCGGGGATTCAGCCGAGGCCACTGTTCTCGTGGCAGCGGCAAGGCATGACGGTCTCCCAGTAGAAGGTCGGCCGGCCAGTAGCGGGGGAACAGATGGCGGTAGTAATCACCGCCTGCCAAGGCATGGCTGGCATGGCCACAACAGCAGTCACCACGCTGATGCTTGGGTTCAGGGGAATGGTCGAGTTGCGGCAGGTCTGCCTTGAGCTGGGTCAACAGTGACTTGGGCAGGCTCTGGGCACCGTGCAGGCTGCAGAAGCTGCCAAATATCAACGACTGGCTGTCGATGCGGGGGGCCTGCAAGGCACGGTCAAGCGGCATCGCCAGCAGGTTGAACAGCAGGGCGAAGCAGGCGAACAGACAAAGTTGTGCACGTGCAGGTGAAAGCATGAGTCACCCGACCGAACGTGGCGCGAATTGAGCCGCATCCGTTGCGGGCTGTATACATTGCGTGGCAGGCCATTTTGTCGCAGGTGCACCACGCTGAGGGCTAAATGACTGCGCATGCTGGCGGCCACCCTGAACACCCGCATCAGCCAGGCGAACAGGCGCAGCGCCTTTAGCGGCTGTTGCGCCCAATGGTCGGGCAACTCGGCGCAGCACCCCGCCGGCAAAGCCGGCAGGTGGGCAAGGCGCTCGGTCGGTGTCAGCTTGGGGTAGCCGCCCTACAGCATGGCAACCCCAGAGACGAACCACCGCGCCATGAACAGGCAGGCGACGATGCCCAGCCAGCGGTGCCACAGGTACAGCTGGCTCCACGCTCATCAGTAGCGCCACTGCACAGCGACTTCCAGGCTGCGCGGTTCACCCAGGTAGTACTGGGTGTTGGTCTGGTGGATGAAGCGGGCATACACCTCGTCGGTGAGGTTGCGCAGCCGCGCGCTGACTTGCACGTGCTTGTCCAGGTCGTGGGTCATGGACAGCCCGTAGACGGTGTACGACGGTACCCATGCGGTGTTGGCGGTGTTGGCGTACACCGATGAGACATAGCGGGCATCGGCCCCTACCTGCCAGCCGGGCGCCAGGTCGTAGGTCAACCAGAGGTTGGCCACGCGGTCGGGGATGTTGACCGGGTTCTTACCCTTGCGCGAGTACACCACGCCGCCGATGGTCTCGTTGAACTCATCGTATTCGGCATTCACCCAACTGAAGTTGCCCGCCGCCAGCAGCTTGGACGTGACCTTGAACGAGGCTGCCAGCTCGATGCCGGTGGAGGTCTGCTGGCCCGCCTGCTCGGTGGTGTTGGGCACGGTCGAGGAGGGCACGGAGATATCCTTGCGCACGATGCGATACGCCGCTGCCGTCGCCGAGCCGCGGCCGTCGAGGAAGTCGAACTTGCTGCCTACCTCGACCTGACGGCCGGTGCTCAGGTCGAAGTCGCCGACCTGGCTGATCGAGGCGCTGGTCAGGGTACCGCCTGGTGGTTCGGCCGAGGTGCTGTATTGGGTGTACAGGCTGACGTTGGAGGTCAGGTCATAGACCAGGCCCAGGCGACCGCTGATGGCGTCCCAGCGTCGGTCGAGCCTGGCTCGCGCCACATGGTCGACCACGTCGAAGTCGATATGGTCGTAGCGCAGCGCGGTGATCAATGACAGTTGATCGGTCAGGCGGGTACGGTTCTCGACGAAGGCCGAGGTGGTGTCGGTGGTGGTGGTTCTGCCCTTGGTCATGGGCGCGTCCATGCCGGGGATATCGAGGAAGTGCCCGGGTTCGAAGCTATTTGGGTCAACCGTGTCGAACGCCCCCTTGGACAGCGGGTAGTTGGTTTGCTGGTTGGTGCTGTAGTCCATGCCGAACGCCCAGTCGCTTGCCAGGCCGAACAACTGGCCCTGGTGGGTCAGCTCCAGCTTGTCGCCGTTGACCTCCTGGTCGTGCCGCTGGCGATAGCCGCCGGAGCGAGCGATGGCGCTGTTGTCGGCGTTGTAGCGATACACCTCGAGATTGCGGTAATCGCGCTGGCCGTTGTAGTGGTAGAAGGTATTACGCAGTTGGGTGTTGTCGTCGAAGCGATAGTCGGTGATCGAGCGCAGCCACCGGGTGCGCTGCTCGTAGCGACCGTCTTCGACGTTGTAGTTGTTGAAACGGTTGTGCTTGTCGATGTGTAAGGTACCGACCAGTGGCTGCAATACCGGTGTGCCCCAGTAAGGGCTGTCCTCTTGCTCTTCCAGGTATTCGATGGCCAGCGTGTGCGAGAGCTGATCGTTGATGTCGCTAAGCAGCGAGAAGGCCAGGTTGCCGGCCCCATTCTCCTGGCGATCGATATAGCCGTTGGTGCTGGTGCGGCTGTAGTCGAGGCGTGCATAGTGGCGTGGGCCGTCGCCCGTGTTCAGCGCCTTGTTGAAGGCGACCGACGTTTCCATGGTGTCGTAGCGTGCATAGCTGACGCGCCCTTCGAAGGTGTCTTCGTCACGGCTTGCCAGCCGGGTGATGAAATTGAGGCTGCCACCGACAGCGCCGCTGCCGTTGAGGAAGGAGGAGGGCCCGCCGAGCAATTCGACGCGGTCGTAGATCCAGGCGCCCACCGGGCGCGCCGCGCCGCCATACTGCAAATTGATGCCATTGAACAACTGGCTGATCTGGGCACCGTTGAACCCTCGGTACGCCACATATCCCCCCCAGCCGGGCGGAGCCGAGGCGTTAACCCCGGGCAGTGCATTGGCGGCGTCCTGGAAGTTACGTGCGCCAATGCGCTCCATGGTCTTGCGGTCGGCAACGCTGACGGAGGCGGGGTTCTCCCTGGCGCTCAGGTTCAGCCGCGAGCCGCTTTCGATGGGGCGATCAAGGTCAAGGCGGGTTGCCTCCGTGGGTTGATTGGCTGTGGCCGTGACATTGCTGGCCGGCAGGGTCAGGGTGTCATCCTGCGCCCAGGCACAGGTTGCGCTGCCAACGAGCAGCGCCAAAGTGGTCATGCGGAACATGCAAGGCTTCCTGGCTGAAATCGGTGAGCACACGCCCGCTGCCGATCAGGCGGCACGGGGACGTGGCGATGTCAGAACGCGAGAAGCGAAGCGGGAGAGGCGCGGGGATTGACCAGTGGCCAGCGCTGCCTGGGCAGGCGTGGCGGCGGTTGGTTGGGTAAAGGGCTGCCCGGCTCGCCGGCGAGCAGGGTCAGCAGGCCGAAAAAGACGGCCAGCAGTGTGGCGCTGAACAGGCTGGCGATCACGCAGTCACCGCCGGCAGGCAGGCTCGGATCGCTGAAGTCTTGCTCACCTTGGACCATGCCGCTGCTGTCGGCCGCGCACCAGGCGGCATCATCCATGCCAGCCAGGCGCAACCCGGCCATTTGCCCATGGCCCATGGCGCACAGCAACGAGCCGAACAGGATGCTGAAATACAGCACCCAGGCGACCTGTGATCGTGTGTGGTGGGCCAGCTTCATTGCAGGACTCGGCGTGACAACTGAATGATCAGGTTTAGAGGTTGGCGAGGGATTCTACATGTTCTGGTGCATCTGAACAGGGGGGATTTTTCAAGCACGAATAGTCAATCGGGTACTGTCGGGGGAGGGCTATCGCAGCAATGTCGGCTTCATGTACAGGCCCACCGAGACTCAGTGCTCACCGATGAGTTCGGCAGCAAGAGCGCGGAGTTCGTAAAGCACAAGTCCACTGCCCGCGTGTGCAAACAAGCGCGCGGCATGCCGGCTGCAGCCGGGTTAAAATGCGCAGGGGTAACGAGATGGGCGACACCCTTGGAGAGGTAGGCCGCCACTCCTGTTGTTGCCAGTATGGGCGTGGTGAGATCCGGCCCCGAGTCAGTTCAAGCATGATGGCTGAGGCAGTCAACGCAGCGCGTGTGTGATCGATGGGAAGCTGCAGTTATTCATAAGCTGTTCCTTCAAAACCTCCACCGCTTTAGGCCTTCTGGGGTTGGACTTGTAAAGCAGGACTACCTGGCGCATGTAGCGGTCAGCGTCCGACACGGGCGTTGCCTGTACGTCGTCAGTTTTCAATCCCGCCCATAGCGGGACGACGGAGGCCCCCATACCTTTTGCGACCATGATGTAGATTGCATCTAGCGCATCCAGATTGCAGAGGACATCGGGTTGCAGGTTATTGTCATTCAAATATTGCTGTGCAATCTGCCCACCCCAGGCATTTGAGTCATATCGAATCAGGTTTCGACCAAGAATCGTCGAGCGGATGTCGCGCTTGTCAATCGGGTCTTTGGTCAAAAGCATCAGGGGTTCTTCTCGAAGCACCTGTACACGAATGGTTTTGGGGACGGTGAAGGGCGGACATACCATGATTCCCGCATCGAGCTCTCCGCAGGCTACTTGTTCGTAAAGACTGCGCGAGTCCCCTGGCGTGATGCGTAGCCTCAGTTGCGGGGCAATACTTGATAGCTGATTCATGGCCTCCGGCAATAGGCCTGTCAACGCTGTAGAAATCGCGCCGATCTTGAGGTACCCGGACAGGCTACTGGTGTCCAGATTCTCTTTCAGCTCTGCTGCCCCCTGGATCAGATCTCGAATTTTCGGCAGCAACGACAGGCATTTCTCGGTAGGTTCGACAGCGTGTGCGCTTCGGTTCAGGAGTTCGCACGCCAGCGATTTCTCGAGTGCTTGTATACGTTGGCTGACTGCAGGTGCGGTCAGGTTTTCCCGTCGAGCAGCCGCTGCAATCGAGCCAGTTTCTATCACCGCCATCAGGCTTTCGAGAAATCGAGTGTCCAAAACATTTCCTTTCGCTGAGAGATGGAAAAATGCGCTTTAGCACGTGCGCGAGGCTACGCTAACCTCCCCAAAAGTTCTATCACGAAGCAAAGAGGTTAGTTATGAAATCGTTATTTCATGTTTCGTACCACGTCACAGATCTCGAAACGTCTCGTAACTTCTACGGTAACATTCTCGGCTGCAAAGAAGGCCGTACGAGTGAAACTTATGTGGATTACGATTTCTTCGGTCATCAGATTTCGCTTCACAAAGGTGTTCCTTTTCCAACTACCCGTACCGGTAAAGTCGGCGACCATGAAGTGCTGATGCCGCATATCGGCTTGGTGCTGCATCTGGATGACTGGTTCGCGATGGCAGATCGCCTGGCGCTTCATGGCGTGCAGTTCGACATACCGCCGGTTGTACGATTCCCGGGCCAACCTGGGGAGCAGCGAACGATGTTTTTCCTGGACCCCAGTGGCAACCCGATCGAGATCAAAGGGTTCAAGGACTTTGAAGGTGTATTTGCCAGCTGATTGGCATAAACCTTCGGGACGCGCCTCCCGCTTTGTCTGCGTGAGATAAGAGGCGTGTATCGATGAGTGGCCACTCAATAAAAATAACAGGCTCCAACGATGTGTTTGGCATTTTTGCCGGCCAATGTACAGTCCAAATTATAATAACTGGAGGACGTATGGCGAAGACTAGTCTGGTGACTAGAATTATTGTAGGTCTTGTGCTCGGGGTTGTAGTGGGGGCACTTCTCAATTTCTTTCCCGAGTACAAAGCCTGGATAATCAGCAGCTTTTTGCAACCCGTCGGCGATATTTTCATCAAGATGATGAAGATGATTGTCATACCCCTTGTATTCGCGTGCATGGTCGGCGCGATTGCAGGCAATGGTGATAGCAAGGCGATAGGGCGGGTAGGGGTGAAAGCCTTGTTCTACTTCTTTGTCGTGACCAGCATCGCAATTGTGTGTGGCCTGCTGGTTGGCAATCTTGCGCAGCCAGGCGTAGGTGCCAACTTGACGACGCTGACAAACACCCAATCGCTCTCGCTTCCCTCTACCTCGGAGAGCACAGGGTTTGCTCAAGTCATCCTCAATATCATCCCGGACAATATCGTCGGTGCAATGGCGCAAGGAAAGCTGTTGCCTGTCCTGTTCTTCTCGGTCATGTTCGGCTTTGGGCTAAGTGCTCTGGACAAAGAGAAGAAAATGCCGTTGATCGCGGTAGTCAATGCCATTTCCGCGACGATGTTCAAGGTGACGCATATCGTGATGCACTACTCACCCATCGGGATCTTTGGCCTGATCGGCGTGACGGTAGCCAACTTCGGGCTTTCCGCGTTGCTGCCTCTGGCAAAACTGATTGCCGTCACCTACGTCGCGGTCATTCTGTTCGGCGTGGTCGTGCTGGGCGGCATCGCGAAGGTTGCAGGGATCAACATCTTCGACCTGATCAAGGCGATCAAGGATGAGTTGATCCTGGCGTTCAGTACTGCCGCCTCGGCGACTGTCATGCCCCAGCTGATTGAAAAGGTCGAGGCCTACGGTGCGCCGCGTTCGATTGCTACGTTGGTTATTCCTACGGGTTATTCCTTCAATCTGGATGGCGCATCGCTGTTCGTGGGCATCGGCACGCTGTTCATCGCGCAGCTGTATGAAATTCCCCTGAGCTTGGCTGACCAGGTGATGCTGATCATCATCATGGTGCTGACCTCCAAGGGCGCAGCCGGCGTCCCGGGTGCCATGTTCGTGATCTTGACCGCTACGCTGACCAGTGCCGGTCTGCCGGTGGAAGGTATTGCATTCATCGCCGGAGTCTATCGCTTGATGGACATGCCGATCACGGCGCTGAATGTCTTGGGCAACGCACTGGCGCCTCTGGTTGTGGCGAAGTGGGAGAACCAATACCGGATGCCTGCTGCCCCGGTGGTAGCGCCCGAGGAGCGCCCGCAAGTGTTGACCTCTTCAATTAGCGCTGGGGGCTCGGCAAACGCGACCTAATGTGTTCATCGACATGATCGCTCTGCATGTGATGCAAGTGCCCATCATGCAGGTAATCGACATGCCCATCGTGTTCGATTGCCGTGTGGCCGCAGCCGGGCTTGTGCCGATGGACATGGTGCGGATGCTGGTTGCAGGCACTCATTCCGAACGTCTCTAACTGCCATACCTCGGCCGTCACGGCCGAGGTAGGTCGCTTATGTTACTCGTGGTGCGGCTCACCCAGGAACGTCAGTGAACTGAACAGACTCTGCTGGGCCACGGGGCTGCCGTCTGCCATTGGCAGGGTAGCCTGGGCCGCGATGATGTTGAGTCCTTCATTGCGTACGGTGATACGTGCCCGGCCTTGCTTGTCGGTGGTGGCGCTGACCTGGTGAGGGGCGCCCCGGTAATCGCCCTGCAGCGGGATATCAGCAGCCGGTTTGCCATCGAGCAGTACCTGCACTTCCAGCGTCTTGCCTGGCCCGACTTGCAGAGGGTCGCTCAGGGGAACGATCGCTAAACGCAGCATGTCCAGTTTCGGCAGGCGGGCGCCGCTCTGGTAGATCGCCAGGCTGTATTTCAAGCTGTGGGTGGAGGCGATCGCATCCTTGACGTGGGTGCGATCCTGATTGACCCATTGCTTGTCCGGGCGCTGCGACCAAGGCCCGTTGTCCAGCAGCACGGCAAGTGCCGCAGGCGGGGTAAGTGGTTGCAGCACGGCATGATCCGCCAGGCGCTCGACCGTGACCGGGACCATGTTCCCGGTCGCGTCGAACGCCCAGGCGCGCTTGATCTTTTCCGCCTTGTAGGCGTTATCCTCGGCGCCGTGGCCGTACACGGCCTCGATACTGCCACGTCGCTCCTCGGTCCACAGGCCGTGGGCGCCTGCGTTGACGCTGACCATCAGGGTCAACAGGGAAGCGACTTTCAACGATGGATGCATGATGGTTCCTCGGTTCAAAGGCTAAGGGTCAGGCTGACACTGAAGTTGCGTGGCTCCCCGGGCAGCACCCAAGCGCTGTTGTACGAGCGTTCGTAGTACTTGCGGTCGAATAGGTTGTTGAGGTTAAGGCCGACGGTGACCTGTTCGCTGGCCTTGTAGTGCGCCAGCAGGTCGACCGTGCTGTAGGCGTCCAGGGTGAAGTCGCTGCCGGCCTGGCCGGAGCGTTCGCCGACGTAGTTCACCGCTGCGCCCACATCCGAGCCGCGCAGGGCACCGTCCTGGAATTCGTACACGCCCATCAGGCTGCCGCTGTTACGGGCGATGCCGAGCAAGTCGCTGCCTTTGGGCAGGGCTGCGTCGCCCTTGGTGACCTCGGCGTCGATGTAGGCGTAGGCGCCGATCACTCGCAACGCGTCGGTCAGCTGGCCGCTGAACTGCAGGTCCAGGCCTTGGCTGCGCGCTTCGCCCGCCGCCACGCTCTCGCCAAGGGCGTCGGTGGTGATGACGTTCTCCTTGTCGATATGGAACAGGGCGATGGTCGCGCCCAGGCGGCTGTCGAGAAGGTCGAGCTTGACCCCGGTCTCGTAACCCAAGCCCTTTTCAGGCTTGTACACCTGGCCCTGGGTGCCGATGGTGTTGGGTTTGAACGAAGTGGATGCGTTGGCGAACACGCCGACTTGCGGGGTCAGTTGGTACAACACCCCGATGCGCGGTGTGGCAACGTCCTTTTCCTGGCTGTTGCTGAGACCCGTGGTGCGGTTCTGCGAGGTCTGCTCGAAGCGCTCCAGGCGTACGCCCAGCAACCCGCGCAGGCGCTCGGTGAAGGCGATCTGGTCTTGCAGGTTGATCGCATAGCTTTCAGTGTGCTCGAAGAAGTCGTTGGCACGGGTGATGGCCGGCTTCGGCTTGCCGTATACCGGGTTGTAGATATCCAGCCCATACGCTGCGGAGGTGGCGCTTTGCGGGTACTTCTGGCTGTTGCGGTAGTTTTCGTACTCCAGCCCGACCAGGGTCTGATGCTGCCAGCCACCCAGCTCGAACTGCCCGTGCAGCTCGGCCTGGGTGATGTTGTCGTTCCATTCGAAGTCGCGTTCGCGATAGAAGCGCGTGATGGTGGTGCCCACCAGGGCCTGGGGTTCGGAGCTGTTGCCCTTGAGCGTACCCTGGGTGTAGTGGTTGGCCAGGCGCAGCGTCCAGTTGTCGTTGAGCACGTGTTCCAGCGCCACGTCGAGGGTCTGGTTGTCGTTGCGGATCTCGCCGTCATTCGGCTCGCCAAGGAAGGTCGAGCGCTTGACCGACCCCATTTCGCCGTTGACCGCCGGAATGCCGCGGTCGAACACCGACTCGGTTCGGGAGAACTCGGTGTCGATCATCAGTCGGGTGTCGGGTGACAGTTGCCAGCTCAGGGAGGGGCTGACGATACGGCGCTCGCTGCCGACATGATCGCGGAAGCTGTCGTTGTCTTCGACGGCGAGGTTGATCCGGCCCAGCAGATTCCCCTCGCTGTCCAGCGGCGAGTTGGCGTCCAGGGCGGTGCGGTAGCGGTCCCAGCTGCCTGCGCTGAGCGTGAGCGTACTGAAGGCTTCGGCCTGGGGGCGCTTGGTGACGATGTTGACTAGCCCGCCAGGGTCGCCACGGCCGTACAGGCTGGCAGCCGGGCCTTTGAGCAATTCGATGCGTTCGATGTTCGACGTGTCCGGCGCGCTGTAGCTGCCGCGGTTGATGGCGAAACCGTTCTTGTACAGCTCGCCCGTGGTGAAGCCGCGCACACTGTAGTTGAGGAAAGTCAGGCCGCCGAAGTTGTTCTGCCGCGACACGCCGCCAGCAAAGTCCAGGGCGCGGTCGATGCGGGTGGTGTTGAGGTCCTTGATCACCTGCGCGGGCACGACGTCGATACTCTGCGGTGTGTCGCGCAGGTCGGTATCGGTGCGGGTGGCGGTGGCAGAGCGGTTGGCACGATAGCCTTGCACCGGCCCGTCGGCGCGTTCTTCGAGGTAGGCGTCGGTGATGGAGGTTTCGTTCAGCAGCAAGGGTTGTGCCGCTGAAATCGGCTGGCCGAACAAGCCCAGCGTCAGGCCGGCCAGAAGGGGTGCACGAGGGTTCACGTAAAGTCTCCGTTTTTCACGCTATAACGTTGCATTTTTGGTACGTCCTGACTTGGGCACTGTCCACGAGCTCGAAGGGGATCGACGGATACACCATCAGGCGCCACGGTGTGGGCTGTGCAGGCTGCACTCGATGCCAACATCGAGCCGCCCCTGCTTCGGGCGGTGCTGCATCACAGATGACAAGAAACCCTTGCGAGTAGAGCGGCCCGTCTTGCGTCAGGCCTGACAAATGAATCCTGATGAGAAAATGTTCATGTGTTGGGATGCGCATGTTATTAGATGTAATAACGTAACACCAGTGGTTAGCGCTCATTACCGGTTGCAAATGATTCTTGTTGGTCAGGCCCAGATGCCTGCGGGGCGGACCAGGCCGAGGCATCGTGCGGGTGCAGGCTTTCCAGGTGGCGAACGTGCACTTGGCTATCGCGGTAACCCTGCAGGCTTACCTGAATACGCCGCGCAGCATCCTCGACAAACATCAGGTTCTGCCCGTTGAGTGCCGCGAAAGCCTGTTCGTCAGCCCGTTTCACGGCGGTCTGAACCGGCGTGCGCAAGGCGCCTTCGACTTGGTCGATCAGGCCCAGCAACCCGAGATTAGGGGCATCGGCAGGCACCGCGACGCGCACCCGAGCTTCGCTGCGCTGGCTATGCGGCGTCGCCAGCGACGCATTGCTGCGCAGCCACTGCGCGACGGCGCTGGCTTCGAGCAGCGGCTGGTCCTTGAAGGTTCGCAGGAAGCCGTCCTCAATCAATTGTCGGGAGAGAGCGGCCGAGCACGGGCAGGTCGAAGAGTAGCCGATCCTGACCTCGATACTCAGGTTCAGTGCCCCGCCGACCTTCGTGGCGAGCACGTGAACCGGGTACGACTTCCAGCCAGAGAGGCCCTCGGTCACCAGCGCAGGGCGGCGAACCAACAAGTCGAAATCCAGGCGCAACCTGGCATTGCGGCTATCGCAATCCTGATGGCTGTCGATCATCTCCTGCAACAGCGCAAAGAGACTTGCCGGCGACACCGCCGCAGCCTGCCCCCAGGCGTCCAGCAGGCGATACAGCCTGGACATGTGAATGCCTTTGACGTGCGGTGCCGGCAGGTCGACCTGGACATCCGCCCGGGCGTGTAGCTCGTGCTGGTAGGTCGCTTCTTCGATCCTTACCGGCAGGTCGATACCCTGCATGCCGACCCATTGCAACGGGCTTAGGCTGGGGGCCAGGTCGGTGACGGAAACGTCGGGTAATGCTGAGCTCATCATGTCTATCCAGTGGTGGGAGCCTTGCACGTAGCAGCAAGGGGTATGAATCAGTTCCAGCCGGGGAAGGGGTTGGTCAGCTTCATCCAGCCTTCCGTTCCCTGGGCCCGGTTCGCAGGCGAGCCAGAGGTAAGGCTTAATGTGGATAGTTATAACATAACATTAAGGTCAGGTTGCAAATCATGTCCGTGCTCTTGAGCAGGCAGAGGCAGGAAGCCGCTTCGCCTGTGGCTGCTGGAGTGGGAGAAAACTGCTGGACAAGATCGACGCTGGCCTGGACCGCGTTGCCCGGGGCGAGCTGAAACGTAGTCGCTCGGGCAATTTCTATGTGCAGGAATGTCACACAATACCTGCGCATCACCAAGGAATTGCACGGTCAACGCTTTGTGGTTCGCTGCCTGACGTGTCAGGGAAAAGAACGCTATGGGTGACGCCACTATTCCTTGCACTTGTCCTGATTGAATGTGCAGATTTAGTGTTTGCTGTTGACAGCGTGCCTGCAATTTTTGCAATCATGCAGGATCCGTTCATCGTTTATACGTCGAACATCTTTGCAATTCTCGGCTTGCGCGCGCTCTATTTTGCATTGGCTGCGATGATCAGTCGCTTTGTTTACCTTAAGTAAGCCCTGGCTCTGGTGCTTGTCTTTATCGGCGCGAAAATCTTCCTTCATGGCGTTGTGGGTAAAGTGCCAGTCGAAATATCGTTGAGCGTTACCATCGGCCTTCTGATTGGCGGCGTGTTGCTTTCGCTTTGGAAAACCCGAGCGTCCGCTAACGCTCATTGAATGATTACGGCCGTTGACCGGCAGGACAAGGACACGCTCCGTAAGCATGGCATCGTGGCCTGCGCGTCCAATTACGAACGCCATGGGGACTCGTCCGAGTGGGTGATGACAGTGGCCGAGGCAATGCAGTAACGATCGCCTCTTGGGCCTTCACACTCGGTCAGTTGTCCCCGCAGGTTCAGTTTGTACGCGCTGGCCTAGCGCTCAGGTGCAGCTTTCTGCGTGGCGGCGCTCACGATGACCCTGAACGGACAGAGCATTATGTGTTGTCCTATGGGACAGCGGCGCAGTCTGTGATAATGGGGAATGAAAAGGGCCCTATCATGTTGACCATCTCCAATAACGTGCATCTGCCGGATGCCGAAATCGAACTCACATACATCCGCGCGCAAGGCGCGGGCGGGCAAAATGTCAACAAGGTATCCAGCGCCGTGCACCTGCGCTTCGACATCCCGTCTTCATCGTTGCCCGAGTTTTACAAGGCGCGGCTGCTGGCGCTGCGTGACAGTCGTATCACCGGCGACGGCGTATTGATCATCAAGGGCCAGCAGTACCGCACACAGGAGCAGAACCGTGCGGACGCTTTGGCGCGTCTTGCCGAGTTGATCATCAACGCTGGCAAGACCGATAAGAAACGTCGCCCCACCAAGCCGACCCTGGGCTCCAAGACCCGCCGCCTCGAAGGAAAAGCCAGGCGCAGCGCTGTCAAGGCGGGTCGGGGGAGGGTGGAGTTCTAGGCTCTGTCAGTTGCGGTAGTCGTAATGTCGGCTGAGTGGGCCATGCAGCGCTGGCGCGTGTCAGCGTAGATAACTTTCTACTCGCCAAGGTCAGGCTGGAGGGTTTCAAATTCAGGCATCTCTAAATGAGACATTGGCGGTGTGGCGCTTGCACTGCAACAGGAAAGTGGAGCAGGTGGCCCCGATTTTCATTTCGGTTTGAATTTAAACTGCGTTAGGATGTTCTAAAGGTCACCTGTCCAACTTCGGAGTATCCCCATGTCGCGTCTGGCAGAATTTAGACAACTTGAGCAAAAATTGGCCGCCCAGTTGGCCGAACTGGAGGCCATGAAAGGCAGCCGTGAGCTTCAGAAAGAAATCGAGTTTGAGACCAAACTGCGCGATCTGCTGGGCCAATATGGCTATAGTCTTCGTGACATCATCAACCTTCTGGATCCACAGGCCAGTCGCCGTGCCGCACCTGCTGCCGCAGAGAAAGCACCTCGTCGCGCTCGTCAGGTTAAGCAGTACAAGAACCCGCACAACGGCGAGATCATCGAGACCAAAGGTGGCAACCACAAACTGCTGAAGGAGTGGAAGGCTCAATATGGATCTGATGTGGTCGAGTCTTGGGTTTCCTAAGTTCGATCAAAGACGCAAAAAAAGAAACGACCTCAGAGGCCGTTTCTTTTGCCCGTGGATTGGCAGGCTGTATCCCATGGTTTCCTCGACACTTGCCACGCTCAGGAAATGGCGTTTCTCCTAGTGACCTGCGGCCAAGGTTAGCGTCTGTATGAAAAGCCTTGAGACGGCTTTTCATACAGCGCCTGGAAGGCTGCTTGCAAACGGCCTGTAGTGATTGATGTCACTCGGGCAACGCATACACCCTGAACAATTTCTTCACGATATCGTTGGTCCCTCCCAAGTATTTGTCGTAGTCCTTTTCAATGGAGCCCGAACGATAGGCTTCGCTCAAGGCCGTATCGACCAGCAGGCGGAAGTCGTCGTCATTGCGCTCCACCATCATCGCCACCGGCGAGTACTCGAATATGCGGTCCAGGAGCATCAGGTTTTTGGGAGCCCCTTCCTTGGCTATTTCGTTTTTCAGCAACATGCGCTCGGCAAAGAACGCGTCCGCCTTGCCGTCGGCGACCAGCTTGATGCCCTCATCGTTGTTGGCCACGGTAACCAGTGAAGCGATTACACCAAGCAGGCGCATCCTTTCGCGAATCCAGTCTTCGGTTACACCGCCCTCAATGGTGGCGTATGTGTGGTTGGCCAGACCGTTGTTGATGCTTGCTCGCCAGGTCGGTCCGCTATTGGCGACTTTGCCATTGAGCACATTGAGCAGCGATTCGGGGGCATCCTTGCGCACCACGACAGAGAGACCGGCGGTGTAGATCGGTATGGCGTAACTGATCGTCTTGCGCCGTTCCAGAGTGGGCGGAGTCGGCGTGCAGAGAATATCGACTTTCCCCTGGCTCACCGCACTGACCTGCTCGTAAACCGTAACCGGCTGGTAGCGCACTTGCAGGTCCGGCAGGCCAAGTTCGCGCTTGAGCTTGTCTGCAACTTTAAGGCACTGCTCGATGGCATAGCCGCTGGCTTTGTCGCCTTCCTGCGTGCTGAAGGGGGCCAGGTCTGGCAGGTAGCCCATGATGAAGCTGTGGCTGCTGCGCACGCGTTCAAGTGTGGAGGCACTGGCCATCAAAGGCAGCGTCAAAAACGCCAGAGCGAGCAAAAAACGGGTGGTTTTGATAAAGGGTACGTTCATGTCCGGTTTCCCCGTATGCAGATGTCTGTGCAGTCCTGTCTGCCGCGCCTAAGGATTGTCGGCCCCGGCCTGTTCGGCTGGCAGCGTGTTGGTGAAACGCTTGGCGAGGAAACCGTAGAGCAGGTAACCGAAGGCCAGCACCAGGGTGCCGCCCATCACCGCATCCTTGCCGCAGGCATACAGGGCATACAAGGAGTACGTCACCGCAACCAGCAGCACTACCAGGTTGCGCGCGTAGATCGTCGTTGAGACACCGGCCTTGTACATGATGACCAGCAGACCAGTCAGCGCGGTTAAATATGGGATGAGGTTAGTCACCGCCGCCAGGTTGACCAGCTTGCTGAACTGGGCGGCGGCATCCGGTGAAATGGTCGACAGGGCCATCAAGGTTTGCAGCACGCCACAGACGATCATGCCGACGACAGGGGCGTTCATGGCGTTGACCTTGCTGAAGAACTTGAGGAACAGGTTCTGGTCGGCGGTCATCTTGGCAGTTTGCGCCAAGGTAAATTGCCACCCCAGCAGCGAGCCGACACACGCCATGACCGCCAGGGCCATGACGATATGGCCTACCAATGGATTGAACATCGTGGCGTAGACCAGCGCGAAGGGGGCCGTGGACTTGGCCAGATCGGCATTGGGAATGATGCCCTGGATGACGGTGGTCGACAGTATATAGACACCGGCAGCTCCCAAGGTACCGAACAGGCAGGCCAGTGGCACGTTGCGCTTGGGGTTTTCCACGGCATCGGTGGCTTGGGCCGCCGACTCCATGCCCAGGAACGCCCACAGGGTCAGAGGAATGGCTTTGGCGATGGACTCGGAAATCGGCAGATCGTTAGGGTTCCAGGCGGCGACCAGTACATCGGGCTTGAACCAGAACCAGCCGATGATGCAAAGGCCCGCTACCGGAATGATCACGCCCCAGACCGTGAAAGCACCGATCTTGCCGGTGATGCCGGGGCCGCCGAAGTTGGCGAAGGTGGTCAGCCAGATTAGCCCGACGGTGCCTATGCACAACGGGATGGCACCACTACCCAGCCAGGGCAAGAAAGCGGTCATGTAGCCCACCGCAGAGATGGCCACGGCCACGTTGGCGATGGCCAGAGACAGGAAGTACAGGTACGAGCAGAGGAAAAAACCCGACTTCGCATGAGCCTCTTCAGTGTAGGCGGATAACCCGCCAGAGCGTGAGCAGAAGACGCCGCACTGGGCGAAACAATAAGCGATGGCCATCGAGCCGATCGCCGTGAAAAGCCACGACAACAGCGAGACGGCGCCCAGTTGAGCCATGTTGGTAGGCAACATGATGATCCCCGAGCCCATCATGTTGACTGTCACCAGCGTCGTGAGCCCGACCAGGCTCATTTTTTTGCTTGAATCAGCCATCGCAAACTCCTTGCCGCGTTCAATGTTTTGAACCTTGGTCCGGCAACGTGCAACGCGTGGCCGAATAGGGGGCTAATGCTCAATCCGCAGGCAGCGCCTTTGATATGAGCTTGGCAGGGTACGGATAATGACTGGCACATCAGTTAGCGGGTACGGTGATCACAGGGGCCTGCGGCGCCACGCCTGTTTCGGCAAGAGAGAACAGTACCAGTATGAACAAAAACTCCGATTTGGATTTCATGTCGTGGTCGTCGATCCAAAACCAATAGTCGCGATAGTGCACAGCAGCATACGCATCGGCGGGTCGCTCTTCGCTTGAATGGATGCGAACCAGAGGATCGTCCCACGGACTGGGATGATCGGGCACGGGAGGCATGGGGTTTGCTCGCCCATCTTGCAAATGCGCGGCAGGGGCCTCGATCGTCGCGGCGAGTTCCAGAAAGATTTCTGACATGGAGCGTGTCAGCAGCGCAATCTCGGTATCGCTCCTGGATACCATACCGAAAGTAAGTGTCAGTTCATCCTTGTCGGGCCGCAAGTGAAGAATCTTTCGTACGGTACGGCGATCCTTCTCCACATCATCGGGGATGTCACGTTCGATCATGAGCACTTCGCTTCTTTCGTTCGCGCGGGTACTGACCCTTACACCTAGCGATTCCGAACGCTGTATCCGCCTTAACGCATCCAATAGCTCATAGAAACGTGGATCTGCGGCACGCAAGCGTGTAGGTGATACCGATCGATTGTACACACCATTCGCTGCTCGGACGGTCAATTGCAGCACGCGGTCGACCGGGTAGCCTGCCTGAATAAGCGAAAAAACGGCCTCAGGAGATAAGGGTTGCAACAAGTAGCGTGAGAACCGCTCCCCGGAAAGCGGTGTATAGCTGATTGTTGGACGATCTGTGTAAACGCCGGATGCGCCTATGGCCTGACTGCTACCGTCGTTGGGCCATCCCGAAAACCAGCCTGCTGCGAGGTTGACCTGACTTTGTATGGCGCTGGAGCTGATCACCGAAGAGACTTCCAGATACACCGGTGCATCGGCGTAGCGCAACTTGACGATATTGAGCAGTGTCTGTTCTTTCCAGGTTGTGGCAATCACTGTGCCGTAATCTGTGCGATCGCGCTGTATCGAGGTCGGCCCCAGCGTACCGCAGCCTCCGACGTAGCACGCCGTGGCGATCAGTACCAACAGGCGGATACGGTACGGTAGGTGCGTGATCTTCGGCACTGAGGTCTGGTGATCCATAGTGTTGCCTCATGACGCATTTTTGGTGGGCCTCAGGTAATGGCATTCAGCGCGTTCGGTTAAGGCAACAGCACGGGGCGGCGGTGTCAGTCTTCTTCTCTCAATGCTTTGATCCGTCCGGATTTTTCTGCGGCTACCAACGCGGCATAGTCTTTTGCATTTTGCTTTGCATAGGTCATGACAAATTTGCCGATGGCCTGGTCGAAGGAGTCCGACTTACCCAAATAGCCGCTAATCAGTGCCGCATCCCCGGATTTTGCATGGGCACGCGCGAGGGTACGACCGCATAGCTCGGCGTACAGCTTCATTTGTACGGTCGTTGCGCCTTCGATCGGCGCGGACATTTTCATGTCCCGCAACTGCCGCACAAAGAAATGGCGGCCTTTTTGGCCTTGCGTCCAGCCCAGAAAAATGTCGCTGGAAGACTGCATCAGCCGCTGCCCTGTGACAATGCGTTGCCCCTGGTTCTCGTACTCGCTTTTTCCCGCGTAAGGCGCCAACACGGAAGGGCACGCTTCCTTGAATTGCAGAAGCAGGGGGTGGTTCTCCGCGGAAAAGAACAGGCCGACAAAACAATAGGTGCCGACGCTTCCTATTCCGACGGCTTTGACGGCAAAGTCTTCGAGACGGTACCGATCAAACAGTGTGCGGCGTTCATGGGGTAGCGATAATCGATAGTCTTGCAGTGCCGCATGCACCCGTTTATCAAAGTCCTTTTCATAGATATGAAACAGAACAGGGGGTTGATCGATCAGGCGTCGACGGCCCGCCACTTCACTGCTGATCATGGGATAAAGGTAATCGCCGACTCGAACCTTGGCTTTTTCTATCAATTGCTCACGGTTTTTTTTGATTTTGGCATTGGGGGCCATATCGATGATCGTTTGTGCATCCAGGTGGTCATACCAGACTTCCAGCGGGCTCAATTTCGAAAGCTCGCGTAGACGTTCCCGGTAAGCTTTAACGGATTTGACGGCGATCGCGTGGGCATCTTTTTCGCTGAGCCTGTTATCTGCAGCCGCGACGGCGAAGCTGATCGCCAGGCGTTTGACATCCCACTCCCAGGGGGCGGGAAGGGTTTCGTCGAAATCATTGATGTCAAAAATCAGATTGCGCTCGGGTGTCGCGAACAGTCCGAAGTTCAACAGGTGACAATCACCGCACGCCTGTACCCGAATGCCGGTGTTGGGGAGGCTGGCCAAGTCATGAACCATCAATCCCGCAGAACCGCGCAAGAAGGTGAAGGGGCTGCGCAACATGCGTCCATAGCGCACGGGCACTAGACTGGGGAGCCTATATCGATTGGACGCTTCAAGGAGATCGATAGGGTTACGATGCTTGCGCGGTGGTTTCCACACTGCGTGAGATGAGTGTGGCAGGCTCTCGCGTATCTGCTCTCCTGCGTTCAGGCGTTCTTTTCGCGAGCGAAAAGTCGGCTCGTAAATTCCGAACTTTGGTTCTCGAGCCGCACCCTTGACGGACTTTTTTTTACTGGGAGACATTTCCACTCCTTTGCTCAACGAAGTCGAAGTTGTTCAGGAGCAAGATCGCGTTATGGTTCGGTCCCTTTACAAAAGCGTAGCAGCCTGCCCCTGAACTGCGTGGATGCTCCGCTTGGAAAACCGCACATTTCATAGCCTTGGCGGGAGCGTGTTGTGGTTTGTCTGTGAACCGGATCCGTCATCCCGCGCCACTGTCCTTCCAGCGCAAGTGTTTAACCTCGAGCGGGCCAAGGTACAGCTACAGCTGGCGGTAGCACGGCTAAAACGGTCTGCCGACATGGCGTCTGCATCATGCTCATGGTCGCTTTTGGTTGGCAGTTGCTGTCAGCTTGTCCGCCTCGGTCACCCAGCCACCACCGGTTGCCTTGTACAGATCGATCATGTTGGTGAACACCGAACCGCGGGTGCGGGTGTAATCCAATTCGGCGTCGAACAGGCTGCGCTCGGCGTCCAGCACCTCGATGTAGCTGGTATAGCCGTTGTCGTAGCGCAACCGAGCGTAATGGGCATAAGTCCTCAGTGCCTCGACTTGCCTGGCTTGGTAGGCCATCCGTTCTCTGGATTTGCTCGATGCGACCAAGGCATTTTCCACGTCCCTGAACGCCGATTGAATCGACTGTTGGTAAATTTGCAGCGCCTGTTTCTGGATGGCTTCAGCTTGTTGTACCTGCCCGGCAATACCGCCGGCTGTGAAGATTGGCATGCTTAGCGCCACACCATAGGACCAGGTGGAAGCGGGTCCAGTGAACAGGTTCGACAGTTGGTTACTGGCGGAACCTAACAGGCCGGTCAGGGAAATAGTCGGGAAGTATTGAGCCTTGGCAGCGCCGATCTGTGCATTGGCCGATATCAGATTCAGTTCTGCCTGACGCAAGTCCGGTCGCCGTTCAAGCAAGTCTGATGGTAAGCCGGCCGGCACCGTTGGCAGATTCAGTTGGGCCAGGTCACGGCCGCGGATGATTGGCCCAGGGTTACGCCCAAGCAGCACGGCCAAGGCGTTTTCCTGTTGCGCGACCAAGGGCTGGAGTTGCGCAACTGACGCCTGGGTGCGCTCAAGTTCGGATTGATTCTGTGCCAGTTCCATTTCGGAAATGGTGCCGGCACCGTAACGCAGTTTGAATATTTCGTAGGACTCACCGCGAGCCTTGGCGGTCGTGCGGGCGATTTCCAGTTCCCGGTCGAGGTCGCGTAAGGTCACGTAGCTCGACGCAACCGAAGCGACCAGACTCAATATCACGCTTCGACGGCCTTCTTCCGAGGCCAGCAAATCGGCACGGGCGGATTCATCCAGGCGGCGCAACCGGCCCCAGATATCCAGCTCCCAGTTCACGCTGAGAATGGCCTGGTAGTTGTTGAACACCGGATCCACCGACGGGTCCAGCGAGACCGGACCGGTGTCCTGCGGCGAACGGGAGCGCTGCCCTTGGGCCCCCAGACCGACTTGTGGAAACAAGAGAGAACGGGTCTGGCCGTAACGGCCCTGGAATTCTTCGACCCGCGCGGCGGCAATTTTGATGTCCTTGTTTTCGAGCAGCGCCGTGCGGATCAGTTCATTCAGAACCGGGTCGTGGAACTGCTCCCACCACAGCGTATTCGACAGGTCTTTTGCTTCTTTGTCCGCATAACGGTAGGCAGCGGGGGTGTCGATTTTCGGGGGCTGGTAGTCTGGCCCCACCATGCAACCCGCCAGGCTCAGGCACAACATAAGCGGGATAGGAGGCTTACGCATCTCAATCTCCCTCATGTCGGTTTTGTGCCGCGCCGTCGGGAATCGTCGGAGCCTGCGTCGTAGCAGTCGGCTTGGCGGCTGTTTGGGCGTTGTCCTTTTCCCCGAACATTCGCTCCACCAGGTAATAGAACAGGGGGATGAAGAAGATCGCGATCACCGTCGCCGCCAGCATGCCACCAATCACCCCGGTACCAATGGAGTGACGGCTGTTCTCCGAGGCGCCGACGGCAATGGCCAGAGGCACGCAGCCGAGGATGAACGCCAGGGACGTCATCACGATAGGGCGCAAACGTTCTTTTGCCGCGGTCATCGCGGCATCGTAGGCCGACATGCCGGTTTCCCGGTTCAATACCGCAAATTCGAAAATCAGGATGGCGTTTTTGGCGGCCAGCGCCACCAGCATGGTCAAGCCGATCTGGAAATAGACGTCGTTGCTCAAGCCCCGAAGCAGGACGGCGAGCAGGGCGCCGAACAAGGCAAAGGGTACGGCCAGTAGCACACCCACGGGCAGTGACCACTTTTCGTACTGCGCCGCGAGGATCAGGAACACCATCACCAGGCCGAAGATGAACACCTGGGAGGAGGCACCTCCGCTCTTTTTTTCCTCGAATGCCTCGCCGCTCAATGCCAGCGCATAGTCATTGGTCATGATTTCCGCGCCGATCTCCTCCAGAGCCTGTAGTGCCTGGCCTGAACTGTAGCCTGGCGCCGGGTTCGCTGTGAGTTTGACCGCCGGGAAGTTGTTAAAGCGTGTTAGCAGGTCAGGACCGGTGACGTAGCGGGTTGTCAGCAAGGCCTTGAGCGGCACCATGTCGAGGTTTTTGCTGCGCACAAAGATCTGCTGCAGGTCCTCGGCCTTCAAGCGATAGGCCGGTTCGGCCTGCAGAATCACCTGCCACAGGCGACTGAACTTGTTGAATTGCGAGACGTAGAGCGAGCCGAACATGGTCTGCATGGCGCTGTAGACATCTTCGACCGGTACGCCCAGGGATTCCGCTTTCTCGCGATCGACGTCGACCATCAATTGACGGGAAAACACGTTGAAGGTGGAGGTGATGACGCCCAGCTCCTGACGTGTCTTGGCTTTCGCCACCAGATTGGCGACCAGTTCCGCCAGTTGGTCGACATTGCCGTCGCCCTTGCTTTGAACCCAGACTTCCATGCCTCCGGTGGTACCCAGGCCGGGAATGGACGGTGGGTTGACCGGCAAGATGATCCCTCCCTGAACCGTGGAAAACGCCCGCGTGGCCTTCTGGATCACTGCGGGGGCGCTTTGTGCCTTGATGGTTTCGGAGTCCTTGTAACGCCCCTCGAAATCCTTGAAGCCGACAAAAAACGCACCGGCATTGTTCTTGTTCTGGCCGTCGAGCAGGCTGTAGCCGTTCACAATCGCGACACCTTCGACGGCCTCATCTTTTATGAAGAAGTCACTGGCCAATTTGCCGACCTCGGCGGTGCGATCCAGGCTGGCAGCGTCGGGCATGATCACCGCGCCAAGCAGGTAGCCCTGGTCTTCCGGTGGCAGGAACGCGCTGGGGATGCGCTCGGCCATCAACAGGATCAGCACGATCATGCCGGCAAAGAGTAGCAATGCCAGCACGAAGCGCTTGATCATGAACGCCACCGAGCGTGAATAGCCCTCGGTCAAGCGCTCGAAATTGCGTTCGAACCAGCGGAAAAAGGCGTTCTTGTCACCGTGCTGCGGTTTGAGCAGCAGGGAGGCCAGGGCGGGGGACAAGGTCAGGGCGACCAGCCCGGAAATCACTACAGATATGGCGATGGTGATCGCGAACTGCTTGTAGAGTTGACCGGTGATGCCGCCCATGAAGGCCACCGGAATGAACACCGCGCACAGTACCAGGACGATGGCCACCACCGGGCCTGCCACTTCATCCATCGCCCGTTTTGCCGCGTCCTTGGGCGTCATTTTGTGCACCTGCATATTGCGTTCGACGTTTTCGATCACCACGATCGCGTCATCCACCACAATACCGATGGCCAACACCATGCCAAACAGCGTCAGCATGTTCACCGAAAACCCGAGGGCGGACATGCCGATGAACGTGCCGACGATCGACACCGGCACTGCGAGCACCGGAATGAGCGTGGCCCGCAGGCTCTGCAGGAAGATGTAGACCACGATAACCACCAGTACCAGGGCTTCGAAGAAGGTGTGGATTACCTCGGAAATCGAAGCTCGGGTAAAGGCCGTGGTGTCCATCACGATCTTGTACTCGATGCCCTCGGGAAACGTGGCCTTCATGTCCGAGAGGGTCTTGGTCACTGCTGCGGAAACATCCAGGGCATTGGCGCCGGGTTGCTGGTACACGGAAATCAGCGTCGCCGGCCGGCCCTGGTAGGTGCTGCGCAAGGAATAGTCTTTTTGCCCCAGCTCGGCGCGTCCAACGTCTTTGAGTCGAACAACCGCCGCGCCGTTGTTGCTGGCACGCAAGATGATGTTCTCGAATTCCGAAGGCTCGGTCAGGCGTCCCTTGGTGGTTACGGCAAACGACTGCTCCACGGGTTGCCCCGTAGGCGACTGGCCAACCCTGCCTACGGCGAACTGCTGGTTCTGATTGGCGACGGCTTTCTGTACATCGGCGGCGGTGATGCCCAGCTGGGCCATACGGTCAGGCTTTAGCCAGATCCGCATGGCGTAGTCCGGCGTGCCGAAGATACTGGCCTGGTTCGCCCCTGGAATCCGCTTGATCGCATCGAGGATATAAAGGTTGGCGTAGTTGGCGACATAGGTGCTGTCGTAGCGGTCGCCGGCGGAATACACCGCAAGCACCATCATGAAGGCCGAGGATTTTTTCTGTACCTGGATGCCCTGGTTCTGCACGGCGGAGGGCAGTTGCGGCAGGGCCAGATTGACCCGGTTCTGCACGTCGACTTGCGCCAACGAAGGGTCGGTGCCTATTTCGAAAAAAACATTGAGGGTCATGTTGCCCGTCGCGGAGCTCGACGAGTTCATGTAGATCATGTTGTCGGCGCCATTGACTTGCTGTTCGATGGGCGCGGCCACGTTATTGGCCACGACTTGCGCATCGGCACCGGGGTACGTCGCGGCCACCGTAATCTGCGGCGGCGTTATATCCGGGTACTGCGCAACAGGGAGCTTGAGCATGGCCACTGCACCGGCCAGGGTGATGATGATGGAGATCACCGAAGCGAAGATCGGCCGGTCAATGCAATAGTGGGAAATGCTCACTGGCTTTTCCCCTCATCGGCTTTTGCTGTTTGCCCATCGGCTGAGCCTGTTGACGAGGCACCAGGTATACCGACGATCTTCAATGGCCCGTCTGGCGTGACCCTGATCGCGCCATCGACCACGATGCGCTCGCCGACCCGTAGCCCCTTGTTGATGAACCAGTTGTCACCTTGCCAGTCACCCACTTCAACCACGCGTTGCTCAGGTTTTCCCTCGGCATTGAGGACCCACACGAAGTGACTCTTGGAACCTTCCAGCACGGCTTTTTGCGGCACAAGAATGGCATTGGGTCGCGTAGCGCCTTTGGCCAGGGCTCTCACAAACTGACCAGGACGCAGCAAGCCATCGGGGTTGGCGAGCACTGCCCGAACCAGGAAGGTGCCAGTATCCTGACTGTAGGAAGGTGCCAGAAAATTCACCTTGCCAGTGTTGGGCGCCACGGTGCCGTCAGCCAATACCACTTCAACGATAAAATCACTACGCGGTGGAAAAATGAGATGGCCGGCGGCTATCTCGTCGCGGTATTTCAGCGTCTCGTTTTCCGAGAGGCTGAAGTTCACGTACATCGGGTCCATCTGTGACACCGAAGTCAATAACCCCGACTCACCTGGCGTCACATAACTGCCATCCTGTTTTTTGGCATAGCTCGAAAGTCCGGCAAGGGGTGAGCTGATGGTGGTGTAGCTGAGGTTCAACTGCGCGGTACGCACAGTACCCTCTGCGGCCAATACGGCGGCATGGGTCTCACGTTCGTTGCCCACCGCATTGTCAAGGTCCATCTTGCTGACCGCATTCTGCGCCGCCAGCGGCCGTACCCGCGCCAACGTGGACTTGGCTACCTCCCAGCGAGCTTGTTGCTGGGCCAGTTGGCCTTGGGCCGACAACAGCGCGGCCTCAAACGGTTTGCGGTCCATCTGGAACAGCGTTTGTCCGGCTTTGACCAAATCGCCTTCGGTGTACAGCCGCTTATCAAGGAAACCGGCCACGCGCGCACGGATTTCCACCTCGCGGGAACTTTGGGTCTGGGCAACGAATTCGAAAGTCACTGGCGTGTCGCGGGCGGTGACCGTCATCACAGTGACTTCAGGCGGGTTATGCGCAGGGGAGACGGGTTCTTTGCCGCAGCCGGCAACTAGACTTAAGGCGCCTAGGACAATAGCGATGGGCAAACCGACAGGCTGTCTGACAACATTAATGTTCCAGCGCATACTCTTCTCCGTGAAGCTCACTTGAACAGATGCATAGCCCGTCTCTTGTCACAACGCTAGCACCCGCAGAGGGTGGCACTTCTGACAAAAATCAAGTTGCAGCACGAGGTAACCGTGAGCGCCCTGGATGAGTACAGACCAGAATGACGCATGCGATGGCTATGCGTTTATTGGGGATATTTGATATTTCTCAAGTCTCTAGCACTTATCCGGAAGAAACTTCGATGCATCTGCGGTCAATAAATACTCCGCCTTGGTGGGCAACCCGTAATATTACGAAAATTCTTCGGCGGCGTTACAAGGCTGTCGTTAATAGTCAACAGAATCAAAGCGCCCTTCGGCGTGAAGGTTTTTATTCGTAATCGGCATATCCGAAGAGAGAAAACGTGAAGGTTGGCCGCGAGATTGAGCTGATCAAGGGTGACTTTAAAATGAGCTTACGGGTCAGCTCCGTGTCAGCGCGAATGCCGAGAGTCTTTGCGCGTAACAGGCAATAGAACCCATCAGGAGCGGCCGTGTGAAACTGCATCTGAAAGCCTCAAGCACAGCTCACTCTGACACGGCGTCAATTCGCCTCAACGTCGTTTCAGGGCTCACGGCATCTGCAGTGGTACTACCCAAGGCAATGGCCTACGCGACTGTCGCCGGCTTGCCTGTTGCCGTCGGTTTGTATACGGCTTTCGTCCCAATGTTGATTTACGCATTCCTGGGCACGTCGCGAGTGCTTAGCGTCAGCTCCTCCGCCACGCTGGCGATTCTGGCCGGTGCGCAGATCGGTCTGGCGGTGCCCGATGGTGACCCCGGGAAGCTGATCACGGCCACGGCAACACTGACCGCAATGGTGGGCACCATGCTGCTGTTGGCGCGGCTGATACGCCTGGGTTTTCTGGCGAACTTCATTTCCTCCCCGGTGTTGAGCGGCTTCAAAGCAGGTGTCGGCCTTGTGATCGTGTTGGATCAGGTACCAAAACTTCTCGGCATCCACATCGCCAAACAGGGCTTTTTTCTCGATATCCTCAACATTGTGCATCACGTACCCGGGAGCTCTCTGATCACGATCGTGGTCGCTGCTGCGGCGTTCCTGATCCTCATCGCAATGGAACGCCTGTGGCCACATTCGCCAGCACCGCTTGTTGTGGTGGCAGGCAGTATCGCCGCCTCGTGGTACTTCGGCCTGCAGGCGCTCGGCGTTTCGACTGTCGGCTTGATTCCAGCAGGGTTACCCCCAATCACACTGCCCGATCTCACATTGGTTGAACAAATGATACCGGGTGCGCTCGGGATCGCGCTGATGAGCTTTACCGAAACGATTGCCGCAGGTCGTGCCTTTGTCCGGCCAGGCGATCCCCCGATCAATGCGAACCGCGAGTTGGTCGCTACCGGCCTGGGTAACCTCGGGGGCGCACTGCTGGGCGCGATGCCCGCCGGTGGAGGTACTTCGCAGACGGCGGTTGTCCGTGCCACCGGGGGCCACTCTCAAGCGGTCTCGATTGTCACTGCCGGCATGGCTTTCGCCACGATGCTGCTGCTTTCGGGGCTTCTCGGGTATCTGCCTCACGCCACATTGGCCGCCATCGTCATCTACTACTCGGTCGGGCTGATTCAACCACGAGAATTCCTGGCTATTCGCAAGGTGCGCCCTATGGAGTTCCACTGGGCGCTCGTAGCGACGTTTGGTGTGCTGTTGTTTGGCACGCTGCAGGGCATCACGGTGGCAATCGTCATATCGTTGGTCAGTCTGGCCTATCAGACTGCTCGTCCGCATGTGTACGTCCTGGGTCGCAAGCGCGGTACCGACGTGCTTCGGCCTTTATCGGAGGACCACCCAGATGATGAGACTTTCCCGGGGCTGCTGATCGTGCGGCCGGAGGGACGTCTGTTTTTCCTTAACGCGGACTATGTCAAGGAGCAGGTCATAGCGCTGGAAGCGCAGTACCATCCACATGTGGTGGTCTGGGACATGAGTGCCGTTCCCGACATCGAATACTCGGCACTGCAAGCTCTGATTGAAGGCGAAAAACACTTGGGCGAACTCGGTGCCAGTCTCTGGCTGGCGGGGTTGAACCCTGGTGTACTTGAAATGGTACGGCGTGCTGGGTTCGACGAAAAACTCGGGAGCGAGCGTATGCTGTTCAACGCTCATGCTGCGATCCTGCACTATCAGGATCAGGACGCCACGCTGTTGACGGCGTCGTAGTCATGAAGTCCTGGTAACGCAATACTTCAGGGGTTTTCGCCGCGGTCCTTGTCGGCATGGGTCATTTGGTAGATATGATTGACCTCGGCGAAAAACACACCCGTGGATAAGCCGCACATGATGATACCCGTCAACCCTTCAATCAGCCCGAATAGGCGCCAGGGTTTCACCAGCACCACGTCACCGTAGCCGATGGTCGCGTAGGTCACTCCAGAGAAGTAAAGCGCCGTTTCGAAATCAGGCAGAGATCCTTGCCACACATAGAATGTCGCCCAAATCGAGACGGCGATCAAATGCAGCATGATCATGTAGCAGACAACCCAAACCAACCGCGCGCTGATGGCGCCTAGTTGCCGTAGGGGAACATTGTTTCTGCGGGACAGAAACTTTAGCATCAAGGCCAGACCGACGGCATGCACAACCACAGTGATGGCTGCCAGCCCCCACGCGAAAAAGATGCTTGAATACATCAGTGCTCCTTCCGGGTTTCCGCGTGACGGTTGCCATCATTGCCCCTTCTTTTCTCGCGCGCTCCCAAGGGAGGTTCTTCGGCTGTTTAGTGGGGGCCAAACTGTGTTTCTCGAGGTCGAGCTTCTGTGTACGCTCCGATGTCCTTTGGTAAAGAGTCTCGACGAATGTAGGTAGACGGACTTGATAAATATCAAGCACCTCCCTCGAGCTCGCGCGGGCGGGGTTTACGTACAAACTGTCCTGATGCGGGGCATTGATATTTGTCGGTAGGAAAACGGGATTGAAATCCACGTCATTCCGCCGCTGTGGGTGAAAACTTCAGGAGGGCCAGGAGGTAAGACGCCATGTCCTCCCGCGACTAACATACTCCCTGCGCCAGTTTGGCGCTGATTACCTCCAGGCTGGGCTTGAAAGGTGCTCCGCGAAGAAGTCGGAAAGGGCCTGAACTTTTCTCGGCCGTGCACGGGCTGATGGCGTCACGAAATACAGACCGCCCTGCGTCATGCGCCACTCAGGCAAGATGTGCTGTAGACGTCCATCGGCGAGATATTCGGCGGCGATGAACTCCGGAAGCTCAGCGATTGCAACCCCCGCCAGCAAAGGTGCGACTAATGCATCCGAGTTGGTGACGCGCAGGGGACCGCGCGGGGCCACATCTTGCTCGCTGCCATTATCGTGAGTGAAACGCCACACCTGGCTCCGTGCTCGATAGGCGTAGCTCATACACGCATGAGCGGCCAAGTCGCGGGGATGAGATGGATGGCCACGCCGGGCCAGATATGACGGGGCTGCTACGAGGAATTGGGTTACAGAACAAATTCGGCGAGCCACCAGGGAGGAATCGGGGAGGGCTGCGATCCGCAATGCCGCATCGAAACCATCGGCCACCAGGTCAACTGTCGAATCAGATAGGTGTAGATCAAGCTCTAGCTCTGGATAGAGCGTCAGCAACGCTGGGAGTAACGGCGCGACCCAGCGCAAGCCGAACGACATGGGCACAGCCAGCCGCACCAACCCGCGTGGTTGTACCGACAGCTCTTGGGCTTCGCTTTCCATTTCTTCAGCCTGGCGATACAACGCACTGGCCTGGTCAACCATACGTTGACCAAACTCGGTCACAGAGAGTTGACGTGACGTTCGGTTGAACAAGCGACCACCCAGGCGCTCCTCCAAGCGCGCAACCGCCCGCGATACCGTGGGAACCGACACACCCATTGCCCTGGCGGCGGCCGCGTAAGAGCCTTCCTCCGCCACCTTGGCGAACATGGCAAGCCCTTCAAAATCCGGAATTCTTGACATTTCAATTCTGCAATGATGACTTTCAAATGATTCTATTTTGAAATTCTCTAGAGGTCGATACGCTTCTCCCACACCAAATCGCAATCTCGACGGGAGAAACACCATGAGCAAGAAACTGGAAGGTAAAGTCGCACTGGTCACTGGCGGAAGCACTGGCATCGGTTTGGCCACCGCCAAACGCTTCGCTGAAGAGGGCGCTCACGTCTACATCACCGGTCGCCGTCAAGCTGAATTGGACAAGGCGGTGGAACTGGTTGGCAACGCCACCGGTGTTGCCGTCGACTCCACGAAGCTCGAGCAGCTCGATACGTTGTATGCCCGCATTAACCAAAACCATGGTCGGCTCGACGTGCTGTTTGTCAACGCCGGCGGCGGCTCCATGCTGTCTTTGGGTGAGATCACCGAAGCTCATTACGACGATACATTCGATCGCAACGTGAAAGGCGTGTTGTTCACGGTTCAGAAGGCGCTGCCGCTACTGGCGCCGAAAGCGTCGATCATTCTGACCGGCTCCACGGCCGGTAGCTCGGGCACTGCGGCATTCAGTGTGTACTCCGCGTCTAAGGCGGCTGTTCGGGCCTTTGCACGGAGCTGGATTCTGGATTTGAAAGATCGCGCTGTCAGGGTCAACACCCTCAGCCCGGGCGCAACGCGTACGCCCGGCCTGGTCGACCTGGCTGGCCCAGATACAACACAACAGCAAGGCTTGCTCGACTACCTGGCCTCGCAGGTGCCATTGGGGCGGGTGGGTGAGCCCATCGAGATTGCCAATGCAGCCGTGTTCCTTGCCAGTGAAGACTCAAGCTTCGTGAACGGGGCTGAATTGTTCGTAGACGGTGGCCAGGCACAGATCTAAGGAAACATTTGTTGCTGTTGTTGACTGCGCATGGGGTAGCAGGTATCCCGCAGATACTCTTGGGAATGGACACCGACTTCGACAATCAAGTGGCAAGCCAGTGTGTCCGCAAATAGTTGGCCACGCTGATCGGACAAATCACAAGGGGTTCGTAGAGACCTGTCATGCGGCCCAGGCCCAGATTGATCTCCTCAATACCCCTGATTGTTTCTGAAATTTTTAGCGGTTACGTCGGAGTGCAGATACTCCCCCCGGCAAAGCATACCTGCGAAGCAGGCAACGGGGCCACGTAACGGGCCCCGTCGCCACAGCCGGATTTAGCGGTGGCTAACCACAACCGCTGGGTTATCTAAGGGCGTTGGGGGTTGTTGAGCCCAGATACTCTGGTCGATATTCACATCCTGAAAGGCACTGGCGGTCAGGACGGGTTCGGTAACACCCGCTTTACGTTGCTTGTCGTAGTCTGCGAGCAGCCTGAGGCCAACCTTGCACAGCAGCGTCAGGGCGACCAGGTTTACCAAGGCGGAAAGGGTCATGGTGATGTCGGCAAACGCGAATACGGTTGATAGGTCTTCCATCGAGCCCCAGAGGATGAGTGCTAGCACGACTGCGCGGTAGGCTAGAAGGACCTTGCGGCTTTCACCAAGGATAAACTTCAGGTTGTTCTCGCCGAGGTAGTAGTTGTAGAGGATCGAGGTAAACACGAACAATGCCAGTGCAGCGCTAATGAAAATGCGCCCCCAGTCGCCCACAACCGCAGCGAGTGAGTTCTGGGTCAGAACCAGACCGTCACCGGCAAAGCCGGCGGTGTAGAAGCCGGACAACAGGATCAGCAGAGCAGTGCAGGTACAAATGACGAACGTGTCGAAGAACACGCTAAACGCCTGTACCACACCTTGAGAAATTGGATGCCTGACCTCAGCCACTGCCGCGACATTGGGAGCACTGCCCAGGCCGGCTTCATTGGCGAACACGCCTCGTTTGACTCCCATTACGATGGCGCTGCCAATGAGGCCGCCGAATGCCTGGTCCAGGCCGAAGGCGCTTTTGATGATGGTCAGCAGCATCATTGGCACGTGATCGAACTGCAAAACAATCACGTAGAGCGTTACCGCTACGTAGGCTAGCGTCTTCACCGGTACCAGCAGGTCTGCCACCTTCGCGATACGCTTGATGCCGCCTACAAATACCAGCCCCAGCACGACCGCCAGGACGATGCCCGAATGGGTAGGCTCGATGCCGAAGGCATTTTGCAGGGAGTGGGTTACAGCATGCGATTGCAGACCGTTGAATGAAAAGCCAAAGGTGACGATGAGCAAGATTGCCATCAGTACGCCGAGCCACCGCTTGTTCAACCCGTATTCAATGTAGAAGGACGGTCCGCCGTAGAATTGGCCGCTGGCATCTTTACGCTTGTACAACTGGGCCAAGCTACATTCCATCAGCGTGGTCGCCATGCCAACCAGAGCGGTGACCCACATCCAGAAGACAGCACCCGGACCACCCATTGTTACAGCGACTCCAACGCCGGCAATATTGCCTGCACCTACCCGACCCGCGAGGCTTAACATGAGCGCTTGAAACGAGCTAATTTGCGCTGAACTGCTGGTGAGGCTGTCTTTGAAAACTTTAAACATGTGCAGGAAATACCGAAGCTGCACAAAGCGTGTCTTGAGGGTGAAATAAGTGCCTAGTCCGACGACCAGGACGATGAGCAGCTTTCCCGAAAGAAAACCGTTGATGGCTTCGAGCATGGCGCAACCTCATTGTTATTTTTACTGGGGGAGTGCGAGCTTCACGCGGCCGACTCAGCCGCGTGTTTAAAGATATGATTCGCTCAGGCGCGGTCTTGCAAAGCCTTGATGTGCTTCCACATCAGGGCGGGATTCGAATACATCGGGAAATGACCGCAATCAGGGATGCACGCCAGTTCCACGCCTTGTGCTGCGATATGGTCAAGGTACGACAGGTGTGAGTTGGTGACTCCATACATGTATTGGCGCGGGAAGGGCAGTGCGAGGAACTTGTCCATCAACTTGGCGTTGTCGGACAAATCCACCATGGATTCGAAAATGCCACGCACCGCGCCGGTCCGTACTTTATGCGCAAGGCTGGCCGCATAGAGTGCACTTGCAGGATCCGAAGCCAGCCGAGTGCGATCGATAAAGTCACGGAAGAAGCCCACGTCGTCATCACGGTTATGATCATGGATCTGTCGACTGAGGAAGCAATCCTCAGGTGCAATATTGCCTTCGATATCAACGAAACTTTTAACGCGATCAGGCTCCTCGTGAGCCAATACCAAGCCGGTAAGTCCCCCCATGGAATGGCCTACCAGATGGAACTTGTCGATTCCGAAATGCGTGAGCACGGCTTGCGCGGTTTTCACCAGGAATGCGATGTTGATGCGCGAGAGGTCGGCGCACTCCGTTTCACCGCAGCCTGGCGCATCATAGGCAATGAAGGGGTGTCCTTCGAAAGACGCCTGCAGCGTGATATCGGCGTAATCCTCTTTGGTGGAACCGAAACCGTGAAGGAACAGGATGGGCGTTTTTGGCCCGGTGCGGTGTATCACCGCCACATCGAGCTGTACACCATCGATGTTCAGTGGGACTTTCTCGTACGTGAAGCGAGCTGCATGGGACACGGATACAAACTCCTATAACAGAGTCCCCAATGTTGAACTCGCAAAATGATTTGTAAAATACGAAGCCACGAAGCCTGTCATACGCCTGGCCTATGACAGCAAATCTTTTGCATGGTCGATCATTGCCTCTACCAGCGGATTTTTGTGCTCGTTATGCCAGGCCATGGCCGTGATCACCACTTTCACTTCGGGATGCAGGGGGCGGATAAGGACGTTCTCCGGCGCGAGTTTACCCATAGACGTCGGTACCAATGCGATGCCCTGTCCGCAACTGACAAAGGCGACTTGTGACGATACGGACCGCACCTGGTGGACGATGCGCGGAGCGAAGCCGCTGGCTTTGCACTGCCCAACCAGGTAGTCGAAGTACACAGGACTCACATCCCGTGAAGCCATGACCAGGGTTTCGTCCGCGAGGGCTTGTAGAGAGATTGACTCCTTGGCAGCCAAGGGATGGTCTTTGGGTAGCGCTGCAGCCAGGCTATCTTCGGACAACGGCAAGGATTGAATATGTCGACCGAGATTCCCTTCCAGGCGTGCGAATGCAATGTCGATATCACCCGCCTCCAGTGCGGGTATGGCTTCCGCGCTATCTATCTCCCGAACCGATACCGTAATCAACGGATGGTTCTGTTTGAAGCGCTCGATCAGCGGGGGTAGCACGTCGATCATCGCCGATGTAATGGCTCCGATGGTCACCACGCCGGCATGGCCTGCGACGGCTTCGTGAACCGCCAACTCTAGTCGCTCCAGTTGATCAGCGAATTTCCGGACCGCGGGAAGAATCGCGGCGCCGGCGGCAGTCAGCTGTGCTCCGCGGCGAGAACGGGTAAAAAGTTGAACGCGTAGCGACTGTTCGAGCGCCTGGATCTGCTCGGTCAACGGGGGTTGCGACATACCCAGCCGCTTGGCCGCGCGACTGAAATTTTGGTCTTCTGCCACAGCCAGGAACAGCCAAAGGTGGCGTATCAAGCGAAAGTTGATCACGGCGCTTTTCCATAGGTTTAGGATATAACAAGCTTAGCTTCTTCGTAATATACGTATCAAATCTCGGCGCCGATACTCAAGCCTCACCTACAAGAGGCCTGCAACAGATGAGCTTGAAAGCCCCGCTTGAACGCCTGGCTGCGCTCGATACCAACACAGTGTCGGACGCGCTGGACTTCCTCGAACTGCCTGGCGCCACTAACGGCCTGCTGCCGCTCTGGAACTGCCCCAAAATTGTCGGCCGGGCAAGCACCGTGCAACTGGGGCCCAAGCAAGACGTGGCGCCCACGGTTCACCTTATTACCCCGGTGGTAGAACGAGTCACTACCGACGACCGCGTGCTGGTGATTGCAGGGGGCGTCGACGGTATCTCCAGCTGGGGCGACATCCTGGCCAACGCGGCCCAGCGCAAAGGCATCCGTGGGTCGATCATTGATGGCTTCAGCCGCGACATCCGCGGCAGTGCCGATATCGGTTACCCGGTCTTCGGTCGCGGCGTGACCATGATCAGCGCGCGCAACCGGCTCATCCAGATCGACGCGGCCGTCAAAGTTCGCATGGCTGGTATTGAAGTTGATGAGGGTGACTATGTGATCGCCGACGAATGCGGCACCGTTTTCGTGCCGGCCAATGCCATCGAGGAAGTGCTTGATTTGGCCGAGCGTATTGACCGCCGCCAAGCCGGCATGGTCGACGCTGTCCGTGCCGGTCGCTCGGTCGAAGAAGTCATGCACGACACGCAATTCGAAGCCATCAAGGTGGAGCACTGATATGAGCCTTTCTGATAAAGACCTGGTTACCTTGTTCGAAGGCTTGGATACCCCGGGTGTGTCCGACGCGATGGATAAACTGGGCATTCCGGGCCAGGCCTTCGGTATCTCGCCATTGGCCAACTACAGCCAGGTCGTCGTCGGCCCTGCCTTCACTGTTCAGTACGTCAGCGCGAGCACACCGCCCGGTACTGTCGGTGACTTCATTGATGAAGTAGCACCAGGCGATGTGGTGGTCATCGCCAATGACGGCCGTACCGATTGCACGGTGTGGGGCGACATCATGACCCAGTACGCACTGGCCCGGGGTATAGCCGGCACGGTCATTGACGGTGTCTGCCGCGATGTGAACAAGGCGCTGGGCGAAGGCTACCCACTGTTCAGCAAAGGCCGTTTCATGCGTACCGGTAAGGACCGCGTGGAAGTCGTGGCTGTAAACCAGCCGGTGTCGGTTGGCCAAGCTCGAGTCTGCGCCCGCGACATCGTTGTCGCTGACGCCAACGGTGTCGTCATCGTCCCGCGCAATCGTGCGCAGGAGGTCGCTGAAACGGCACGTCGCATCGAACATGTCGAAGCACAGATCCGCGAACAGATCGCCACTGGCAAGAGCCTCAAAGAAGCTCGTGCCGCCCTCGGATACCACTCCCTGCAGAGCAAACAGCCATGAGCCTTCCACACGATTATCAGAACATTGCAAAGGTCCTCGGTAGTTCCACCCTGTATGAGGCCTCTGGGCTGCCATCTGCAGTCGACCGCGAGATTCGCGCTGTCTGGAAGGGCGCCTTCATCGCCGCCCCCGCTTACCCGCTGCAGTGTTCGCCTGGTGACAACCTGGGCTTGCACTTGGCCGTGGCAAAAGCGCCGCGCGGTAGCGTCTTGGTATGTGATTGCGCCGACTTCATTGCTGGCTACTGGGGTGAAGTGCTCACGGTGGCGGCGGAAGCCGCAGGCATTGTCGGTTTGGTAATCAATGGCGGCGTACGCGACATCGCCGCGCTTGAAGCGCATGGCTTCCCGGTGTTCGCGCGGGGTATATCGGTCAAAGGTACTGTCAAGGCGACTACGCCTTCAGTAGGTAAACCGTTCGACTTCAGCGGTGCACAAGTAAGCGCCGGCGATCTGGTCGTCGCGGACGAGGACGGTGTGATCATCATCCCGGCGGATGCAGTCGAACGCACGCTACGCGAAGGCCAGAAACGTGCGGACAAAGAAGCAGCGTTCATGGCCAAGCTGCGCGAAGGTCACACCACCATGGACCTGATGGGCCTTACTCATCCGGAGGAACACGCGTGAGCCTGGAAACGCTGAACCGTCGCTTGGAGGCTGCCAAGCCTTCGGCAACCTACAAGATCATCGACCGCGTGGCTGCGCGACGCGCAGAAGGGGCGACGATCATTTCGCTTTGCGCGGGTGAGCCTGACTTCGATACGCCGGAGCACATCCGTACCGCAGCCATCAGTGCAATCAACAATGGTCATACTCGTTACACCCAGGTGGCCGGCCTTCGTGCGTTGCGAGAAGCCATCGCACGCAAATACCAGCGTGAAAATGGTCTCGACGTCAGCTGGCAGGACACGCTGGTTTGCAGCGGCGGCAAGCAAGTCATCTTCAATGCCCTGGCCGCAACCCTCAACGAAGGCGACGAAGTTGTGATCCCTGCGCCGTACTGGGTCAGCTATCCAGAAATGGTTGAGCTGTGTGGTGGCGAGTCGCGCATTGTCGCTTGCGGCGCCGAATCGAGCTTCAAGCTGACCCCGCAAGCACTGGCCGAAGCCATCGGCCCGAACACCCGCTGGCTGATCCTGAATTCGCCGTCCAATCCCACAGGCGCTGTGTACGATCGCGACGAACTGCAGGCTCTGGCTGAGGTGTTGCTGGCCCATCCGCAGGTTCTGATTCTCGCTGACGACATCTATGAGCACCTGATTTTCGACAACCGTGACTTCCTCACGCTTGCGCAGGTTGAACCACGTCTGGCTGCACGGACGTTGACCATGAACGGCGTGTCGAAGGCCTATGCCATGACGGGTTGGCGAATCGGGTTTGCTACCGGTCCCCGCTGGCTGCTCGAGGCGATGGAGAAGCTTCAGGGGCAGCAGACCTCAGGTGCCTGTTCCATCTCGCAGCACGCAGCAATCGCTGCCCTCGACGGCCCGAAAGATTTCATCGCCCATAGCCGCGAAGTCTTCCAGCGGCGTCGCGATTTCATGGTCGAGTTGCTCAACCAGGCGCCGGGCATCAGTTGCGAAGTTCCAGGAGGGGCTTTCTACGCTTTCGCCGACTGTTCAGGATTGATCGGCAAACGTTCTCCCGCCGGTTGTGAGTTGGTCAATGATGAGGCAGTGGCCCTGGCCTTGCTGGAGGAGGCCAACGTTGCAGTCGTTCAGGGCAGTGCTTTTGGTCTTTCAGGCTACTTACGCATTGCCTACGCGCTCGATGATGACTCGCTGCGTGCGGCGTGCCAGGCCATCCACCGCTTCTGTGAGGACGCTCGATAGCTAGATAACGACGCTGAAGTAGAGCAGCGGAAGGCTGCACCTCCTCAATTGCATATCTGCGATACAGGTGGTGCAGCCTTTTTGTTTGGCCGCAATCAATGTCCGCTCTGGACGGGGGCTGCGTGGCGGAATATGCCGGAATCCAGATGCTCGCAGCCCTTCAGCTCACCGTGCGTGGCAGCCTGCTGAAGGGCTGAGAGCAAACTGTTAACCCAGCTCGCGTTTGAGTTGTTCTCTGTCCAGCGCGCCATCCCAGCGTGCAACGAATAGTGTGGCGACGCCGTTGCCGATCACATTGATCAAAGCGCCACCTTCCGAAATAAAGCGATAAACCCCAAGTACCAACACCAGTCCGGCAGCGGGAATGACGTCGATTGAACCCAAGGTCGCGGCCAGTGTTATGAATGCACCACCTGTCACACTTGCAGCTCCTTTGGACGTCAGCAGCAGGATTAAAAGCAAGGTCACCTGATGGTAGAGCGACACGTCAATGTCCAACGCCTGGGCGATGAAGATCGCGAGCACCGTCATGTTGATGCAGCTGCCGTCGAGGTTGAAGCAGTAGCCCGATGGTACGACCAGTCCGACAGTGGACTTCTCGCAGCCAAGCCTCTCCAGCTTGCCCATCAGGCGTGGGAGAGCAGACTCCGAGGATGAAGTGCCCAGCACCAGGACCAATTCCTCACGGATATACTTGAGGAATTTCCAGAGGCTGAATCCAGCCAGACGGGCCACGATGTTCAAGACCACGAAGACGAATACCAAGCCCGTGATGTAATAGCACACCAGCAAGTTTACGTAGGCCCCCAGCGACTGGACACCATACTTGCCCACAGTGAATGCCATACCACCAAACGCTCCAAAGGGTGCGAGGTACATGACGATCTTGAGCATCCGGAAGAACGCCTTGGCGATCAGGTCGATGGTGTTCAGCAGCGGTCTCCCGACCTCGCCCAGCAGTTGTAGCCCGAACGCGAACAATACGGAAATGAACAGCACCTGAAGGATGTCACCGTCTGTGAACGCACCGAATACCGTGCTGGGAATGATATGAGTCAGAAATCCCACAACACTCTGGTCATGAGCCGCCTTGGTGTACCCGGCAATCGCTGATGCATCCAGTGTCGCAGAGTCAATGTGCATGCCAACTCCTGGCTTTAGCAGGTTGACACCGATGAGGCCGACGACTAATGCGATGGTGGTCAGCACCTCGAAATACACCAGGGATTTGAAGCCGATCCGCCCGATGCGCTTGAGGTCTTGCATGCTGGCGATCCCGCTGACCACCGTACAGAAGATGATCGGCGCAATGAGCATTTTGATCAGCTTGATGAACGTATCACCCAGCGGTTTCATCTGCTCACCCAGCCCAGGACTGTAATGCCCGAGAATGACACCCAGGACGATGGCGGCCAGCACCTGAACGTACAGATGGTGATAGAACGGTTTGCGACATGGCAAGGCGACGTCAGCGGTTTCTATCGAAGAGCTAATTGTTTTTGTCATGGCTCTACCTATTGGTCTGATTGAATCGATATTGGGTTCAAGTCACCACGTTGATCGGATCACCTTTGGCAAATGCCGTGATGTTCGCGGCAAGTACACTTTTAAGCCGTGCAACGCTGCTCTGGCTCGCCCAGGCCACGTGCGGTGTGATAATCAGATTGGGATGTGTGCAGTGGAGCAGAGGATGATCCGGACGGGGTGGTTCGGCGTAGAGCACGTCCAATGCCGCCCCGCCCAGCTGCCCATTGGCGAGCCCTGCCAGCACGGCGTTTTCGTCGATCAGAGGGCCTCGCGCGGTGTTTATGAGAACTGCACCGGGCTTCATCCGGGCTATCTGCGCAGAGCCAATCAGATACCGGGTTTGCGGTGTCAGCGGGCAATGAAGTGTGAGTGCGTCTGACCGGGCCAGTACCTCGTCGAATTCGGAGTAGCCTTCTCGCACCTTATGGGCGCCGCGGTGCTCGGCGAACAACACATTGATCTCCAGAGCGCGGGCAAGCCGAGCGACGCGACTGCCAATATCGCCACGACCAATGATACCGAGAGTCGAACCTTGCAGATCCTGAATCGGCTCCCCATGAACGCAAAAGTGCGATGACGCTGGCCACTCGGATGCAGAAGCGGCTCTGTAGGCAAGCAGTTGACGGCGCAGCGCAAACAACGAACACATGACGTGCTCGGCAACGCTTACCGCGCTGTATGCCGGAACATTGCACACGGTCACGCCCTGATCGCGGCAGGCTGCAATATCGACGCAGTCATAGCCAGTGGCGGCTACACAGATCAGTTTGAGTTTGGGCAGTTGTTCCAGTGCAAGTCGATCAATGCGCACTTTGTTGGTAATTGCGACGTCTGCCTCGGCCAATGCCTCAACTAACTGATCGAGGGGTGTTTTCTCCCGCTCGCTCCACTCAGTGGCTTCGAGCGGGCGTGCTAATGGGGACGGCAGGCTGGCGCCGTCAAGAAAGACGATATTCATGGCAATGGATCTCTTCAGCGATTGGGTGCGAGAAGCTCGGAGATTTCAATCAGATTCAGGTCGGGATCACGTACATACACCGAGCGAATAGGTCCGGTTGCACCCGTTCTTTGTACGGGTCCATCGGTGATTGGCCAGCCCTCCGACTCCAGGCGCACCATCACGGCATCGAGCCCAATGCTTGTGATAAAGCACAGATCCAGAGCACCTGGCACAGGCAAGTGTGCCTTGGGGTCAAACTCCCGTCCGCGCTCGTGGACGTTGATTTTCTGATTACCGAAACATAGCGCCAACCGACCGCTGCCGAAGGTCTCGGCGCGCATTCCCAGCACCCGGACGTAGAAGTCCCTGCACGCCTGGATGTCGATTGTGGTGAGCACCAGGTGGTCGAGATGATCGATCATTGCGCACGCTCCAATTCGATGTTGGTCATCTGCTTAGTGAGCGTATGCACATGCTCCGGTATCGGATGCAAATCCAGGCGCCTGCCTGCCCTGAGGATCTGGCTGGGCGTATCGTGGCCGATTAAACCTGGAAGGCGCGCTGATGCTGCCAGTACCCGGTGGAGATCCATGCCAGTGTCGTAACCCATCAGTTCGAGCATGTGCACCAGGTCTTCTGTGCAGACGTTGCCGCTCGCTCCCGGCGCGTAGGGGCAGCCACCGAGGCCGCCCAGAGAAGCATCGAAACGGTTAACGCCTGCGGCAAGTGCGGCCAGCGTGTTGGCCAAGGCCATGCCACGGGTATTGTGAAAATGCAGGGTTACTTGCAGGTTGGGAAAGTGTTCAAGCACTTGCCGGGACAACGCTTCAACCTGAGACGGGTAAGCCATGCCAGTGGTGTCGCAGAGCGTCACGCCTCGCACTCCCAGTGCAGCAAAACGTTCAACGAAGCGAAGCACATCAGCGCTCGGGACGTCACCCTGCATTGGGCAACCGAAAACTGTCGACAATGAGACGTTTACTGCCACGGGGCCGGAGCCTATAACGGCAACCACATCCTTGAGTTGGGTAAACGATTGCTCCCGAGTCATTCGCAAGTTTGAGTGGTTGTGCGGTTCGCTGACTGACATCACCAGGTTGGCCTCATCAATGCCACAGCCTAATGCGCGTTCAGCTCCCCTAACGTTCGGCACAAGCACCGTGTACTCGACGCCAGGTTGGCGAGCTATGCCGGCCATGACCGCTTCGGCGTCACGCAGCGCCGGGATGGCCTTGGGCGACGTGAACGACGTGACTTCGATCTTGGCGTAACCACACTGGCTCAACTCATTGATGAGCGAGATCTTATCTTCGGTTTGTATAAAGTTTTTTTCGTTCTGGAAGCCGTCACGGGTCGCAACTTCCTGCATGAACAGGCGTTTCATTTAAGGTACTCCGCTAATCAGATTAGGCCGCGCTGCCGCCATTGCTCAAGGGTGGGAGCATCGATGCCCAAACCGCCGAGAACCGCGTCGGTGTGTTCGCCCAGCCTCGGGGCGGGCGAACGTAATTGCCCGGGCGTTGCTTCGAGTTTGGGGACGATTCCAGGCAAAGTGACCGGCGTACCGTCATCCAGCTCGCTGCGGACCAACATGCCGCGGGCCTGGTAGTGGGGATCGGCAGCGATATCGGCTGCATCGTAGATTTTACCGGAGGGGATGTTGGCTTCTTTCAGCGCAGCAAGTACTTCGTCCAGTGGACGTTCAGCCGTCCAAGTAGAAATCGCAGCATCCAACCTGGCGACATGACGGACACGTCCGTCGTTTTGCTGAAGCTCAGGATCGTTGGCCAGATCGTGCCGATCGATTTTCTCCATCAGACGCTTGAAGATGCTGTCGCCATTACCTGCGATCAGAGCGTACTTTCCGTCTTGGCAACGATAAGCGTTGGTAGGGGCAATCCCCGGAAGGCTACTGCCCGCTGGCTCGCGTACAGTGCCGAACACCGAATGTTCAGGAATCAGACTCTCCATCATGTTGAAGACTGATTCGTAAAGCGCCACGTCCACCTGCTGACCTGTACCCTGGTTTTGCTCCCGGTGACGCAGGGCGAGGAGGACACCGATCACCCCATGCAGCGCCGATAACGAGTCACCCATCGACACGCCAACACGCACAGGCGTGCGCCCTGGCTCACCGGATAGATGACGCAACCCGCCCATTGCTTCACCTATGACTCCAAAGCCTGGAAGATCGCGATAAGGTCCGGTCTGCCCGTAGCCTGATACACGCAACATGATCAGCTTTGGATTGATGCCACTCAGTACATCCCATCCAAGCCCCCATTTTTCGAGGGTTCCCGGACGAAAATTCTCTATGAGGATGTCAGCGTCTTGCATCAGTCGCTTCACGACGTCCTGCGCCTCTGCCTGGCGAAGATCCAGCGTGACGGATTGCTTGTTACGAGACTGGGCGGCCCACCACACAGAAGTGCCATTGTGCAGCAAGCGCCATTTACGCAAAGGGTCGCCCGTCACGGGAGGTTCAATCTTGATGACTTCGGCTCCGAACTCGGCGAGGATTTTTGCAGCGAAAGGCCCAGCGATCAGCTGTCCCATTTCGACGACTTTGATGCCATCCAGCGGTAGGCTCATGACGTTTTCCGTTCTTGTTGGAGGTTCTGCTTGGATCATCTCCCTAAAGCGCCGGCGTGAGAATTTCAAAGTTTTCCATTACACTTTCCAAAATGGAAACGATGGGGCGGTGCGTGCTGAATCTTCTTCAACTCGACCTGGCGTCTCTGAGGCTGCTGGTACTGGCGGCGAACAGCCAGAACCTGACGAAGGCTGCGGATGGCGCGCACATGACCGTATCGGCAGCCAGCAAGCGGCTCGCCGAACTCGAACGCGTCACCGACTGCACCCTGTTCATTCGACTTCCGAGAGGACTGCAGTTAACGCCAGCCGGGAGAGGCCTGGCCGAACATGCTCGGTTAATCCTCGAAGGTGTCGAACGTATGGCACATGATGCCAATGATTTTTCTCATGGCATCCGCGGGCACGTCAGGCTGTTCGCCAATACGTCAGCTGTAATCCAATTCCTTCCCAAGGACCTCAACACTTTCCTTGCGGCGAACCCGCACGTGCGTATCGGCATGGAAGAAGCGCTTAGCGACTCGACGATCCAGGCCGTTGAGGACGGGCGTGCCGATATAGGCATCTTCGCTGACAACGTATTGGCACCCAACCTGGAGGTAAGGCCCTATCGCGCAGACCAATTGGTGCTTTTGGTGCCAAACGATCACCCCTTGGCCGAATTCTCACAGGTGAGCTTTGCTGACACGCTCGATTATGACTACGTCGCGCTGAATCAAGGCAGTTCGCTATTGCGGCGCATTAACGATGCTGCCCATGAGGCGAGAAAACTGTTGAAGGTCAGAATTCAGGTGGCCAGCTTCGATGGCATCTGCCGAATGATCGAAGCTGGGTTGGGTATCGGAATTTTGCCTTTGGAAGCGGTGAGGCACGGGCTTCTTGAGACTACATTGAAAGCTGTCCCGCTTGTGGACGCTTGGGCATCTCGAACTTTATTCGCAGGTGTCGCGGTCAATACGCGACTGTCCCCAGAAGCCGCGAATCTCTTCAACTTCCTGACAAGTCTGGAATAAAGTTGAGCTCCAGCAGGTAGCGGACGCTCATGAATTGACTGCTATCGGGCAGAAACGGCCTTTGCCACCTGCCATGAGAGTTGATGCGTGCGCTGATATATGGAAGGGACCGTGGCGGTCAGACGGTCCGCCACGGGAGGGCTGATCGGCAGCGAGTTTCAATCCGCCAACCCGGCCTTTTCCAGCACCTTGTCCAGCCAGGATTGATCCACAGCTCCAGTGGCGATTTCGGCCTTTACCCGCTCCTCATGGGCTTGATGAGCGCGGGCCTGAGCCAGCACCTGCTCGGCTGCCGCGAGAGGGAACGCCACGACGCCATCCTCGTCACCGACGATGATGTCACCCGGGTTCACCAGCATGCCACCAACCGACACCGGCACATTGATTTCGCCTGGGCCAGTCTTGTAGGGGCCGCAATGCACGACACCCCGTGCGTAACAGGGGCTCGAACGGAAGGAGTCCACATCACGAATCGCGCCGTCGACGATGAACCCCACACAGCCGCGTTGTTCGGCGTAGAGCTTAATGAGCTCGCCGATGACCGCATTGTTGGTGTCGCCCTGGGCGTCGATCACCAATACGTGACCCGGCTCGAGCAAGGTCAGGGCCTTGTAGATATAGAGATTATCACCGGGCCGGGTTTTGATGGTCAGTGCGGTACCCACCAGTTTGCCTGTGGTGTTGTAGCGGGTCAGGCCTCGGGCGCCAATGTGACGGCCGAGGTTGTCGCTGATGTGCGGGGTGACCACCGAAGCGAAAGCTTCGATGACTGACGCTGGGGCCAGAGCAGGTGAAGCGAGGATGCGGGACCCGGGTAACGACATGTTCAATCTCCTAATCAAGGGGTAACCGTCGGGGCATGCGCCGATGTTAGGAGAGAACAGGCTTTGCTTTTAGCGATATTTTTTTATCAGAAACCATCGCCTCAAGTGATGATTAGCTGGTTGAAATTACAAGTTTGCTGGGCGAGACGGGCTACTTCGACCGTCAGCCCCTGGTAGCGGTCGGCCCTGTGAACGCAGACGTACTTGATGGTTGGCAGTGGCTGCTGCGTGTGGATCACCTTCAAGCGCCCCTGGGTGATAAGTGTGCCCATGCAGGCGAGCGGCAGGTAGCTGATGCCCACACCTGAGATGGTCAGGCCAACCTGCGCCACGAGGTAGTTGCTGGTCAGGGTCTTGCCAAGGCGAATGTCGTGTTCTGCCAGCCAGCGCTCGTAGGTCAGGCCGGTCCCAGAGCTGCCGCCCTGGGTCAATACGGTGAAGCTCGCCAGCGCATTCAGGCTGATGGCGCTGTCGCCTGGATACAAGGCGGGTGCACACATCCAGGCGTTCTCTACGGCCTTCAAGGGCGTGCTGATGAAGCGCGGATCGTGAAAGATGTCGGGCACTACGATGAGGTCTATCTCATCGTTTTCCAGCCGCCGCAATAGGTCGGTGCTGAGTTCGATGGAAGGCTCGAGGTCGACCCGTGGGTAGGTCTGATGTATGCGCTCGACCAGCGAGGGCAGCCAGGTGAGCGCGGTGAGCTCCGTCACCCCAAGGCGAAACCGCCGGATCAGGGTTTCCTTCGAGCTGATGCGTTCGAGCAAGTCGTCACGCTGGCGCAGCATGTCCACCGCGCATGCATGCAGTTCGATGCCCTTTTGCGTAAGCCGGGCAGTTCGCTTGGAGCGATCGAAGATCGATACGCCGAAGGCATCCTCCAACTCCTGGACCCGTTTGGAAATCGCCGACTGCGACATGTTCAGTTTGGCGGCGGCGGCCTCGAAACTGCCCAGCTCGACAATCCAGTAAATGGCTTCGATCTGCTTCAGGGTGATCACGTTTATTACCTCGGCACGGCTGCTGTCTACGGCGAGTGGGATTCAGACTGTCCACTAAAAGCGATTATTTGAGTTGAGTTTTTGTCGCTTTTTTTCTTGTATCACCGTGCCTAGATTACCCGCGAATTACAACAACAAGGGTGTGCACATTATGTTGACCGCTGAAATAGTCCATGCCAAAGGTCGCAGCAGTTACCGCTGGATCGTTGCCGGGATGATCTTTTCCATCTACACCATCGCAGCGGCGGACAGGGCCAATCTCGGTGTCGCGCTGCCGTTCATCCGGCAGGAATTCGAGATGAGCAACGCCCAGGCTGGCGGCCTCATGAGCCTATTCCTATTGGCCTACGCACTGGCCCAGATTCCAGCCGGGTTGGCGTTCAGCAAATACGGCGTAAGCCGAATCCTGCCCGGCGCAATGATCATGACCTCGGCGCTAACCGGCCTGGTCGGCACGGCTGGCTCGCTGTTGGCATTGAAGCTCTATCGCCTGGGCCTGGGTGTGGCGGAGGGCCCGTTACCGATCAGCATGACGACCACCATCAACAACTGGTTCCCGCCCCGGGAAAAAGGCATCGCCTCGGGCATCTTTCTGTCTGCGGTGAAGTTCGGCCCAGTCATCGTCCCACCCCTGTGCGCCGTGATCATTTCGGTGTGGGGCTGGCGCGAGGTGTTCTACTTCTTTGCCGTACCCGGGATCCTGCTGTCAATCGCCTGGTACTTCATGGTTGCCGATCACCCCTCCAAGAGTCGGTTCGTCAACCAGGCCGAGTTGGACTACATCAGCGATCCGGCAGGGGCCGGCGGTACCGGAACCGCTGCGAGCAATACCGGGCGACCTAAAGCGCGCAGCTTTGCTCGGTTGGATGCCTTCATTCGTCGACGCGAAGTACCACAGCTTGAAACCCGACGCCAGGTGTTCGGCTCCTGGCAGATATGGGGCAGCGCGCTGAGCTACTGCTTCCAGCTGGGCGTGTCCAGCGTGCTTCTGGCCTGGATCCCGACCTATCTGATGACCGTCAAGGGCTTCTCTGTAATGAACATGGGCCTGGTCTCGGCAGCGCCCTGGGTCGGCGCCGTGTTGGGCAACCTACTGGGCGGCTACTGCTCGGACCGCTGGCTGGCCGGACGGCGCAAGCCCGGAATGCTGCTGTCGGCGCTGGGTACCTCGGTGATGATGTACCTGTTGATCAATTCGCCCGCCGACCCATTGGCGTATGGGCTGCTGCTGATGGCCACTGGCGTGGTGCTGAGCCTGGGCTTTTCGTCCTATATGGTTTACCCCATGGCGCTGGCCAGCAAACAGACCTTCCCGATTGCCAATGCCATCGTCAACATGGTTGGCCAGTTGGGCGCCGCAGCCACTCCATTCCTGACCGGTCTTTTGCTCGACAGCTACGGCTGGAGCTACGTCTTCTCCTACTTGGCGATCGGCTCGTTCGTCAGTTTCATGTTGCTGTTGACCATTATCGAACCGGTCCCCAGAACGGCTACGACCTGAGGCTTTTTGCCCTGCACATTCTTTTATTTGATTACCGTACCAAGGAGCTGCTGATGAATACCGAAGACAAAGAATTGGTCGCGCTGTTCGAGGGCCTCGACACCCCCGGCGTATCCGATGCCATGGACAAGCTGGGCCTGCCAGGGCACTGCTTTGGCGTGATGCCGCTGGCCGACTACAAGCAAGTCGTGGTCGGCCCCGCGTTTACCGTCCGTTATGTGTCCGCCAGCGTGCCGCCGGGCACTGTCGGTGACTTCATCGAGGACGTGGGCGAGGGCGATGTGGTGGTGATCGACAATGACGGCCGGACTGATTGCACCGTCTGGGGCGACATAATGACCCAGTACGCCGGCTCACGAAAAATCGCCGCGACGGTGATTGACGGCGTTTGCCGAGATGTCAACAAGGCGCTGGGCGATGGCTACCCGCTGTTCACCAAGGGCCGCTTCATGCGCACCGGCAAGGACAGGGTCGAGGTCGGCGCAGTCAACGAGCCGGTGTCCATCGGCCAGGCGCGAGTCTGCGCTCGGGATATCGTCGTGGCCGACGCCAATGGCGTAGTGGTGGTGCCACGCGGGCGTGCCCGTGATGTCGCCCAGCTTGCCCGCCAGATCGAAGCCGTGGAGGCCGATATCCGCGCCGCCATCAGCCAGGGCAAGACCTTGAAGCAGGCCCGCGAGGACCTCGGTTACCACACCCTGCAGCGCAAAAGGTAAGTCCACCAGAGCCTGCCGCCGGCAGGCCTGCTCACTCAGGCAGGCGCGCTTCAATACAGGCAAGCCTGCTGTTTTCTCCGCGACTAATTGCGTCAACACTGCGTCGGCCTGCATAGCTGAAATGCCGGGATTCAATAGCAGCCCTTTGCTCATCCCAGTAGAATTTTGCAGTCGCGCGATGCGCTTTGCGCGCAACAGTGCCCCTCGAAACACGTTGGCGACGGTACTCACCAGCGTCGATCTCCTCCGTACATGAAGGCCGTTTGTGAACGCTGCTCTACGTCTCCCCGGACCCGTCGGCATTCTTTGCCTGGGGGTACTCCAGATCATGGTCTGGGGTGGGTCCTTCTTTATTTTGGCGGTGATGGGTGAGCCCATCCTGCGCGAGACCGGCTGGGATGGCCACTGGGTCTATGGAGCGCTGTCGCTCAGCTTAATGGTGTCCGCACTGCTTGCGCCGCTGGCCAGCCGCCTGGTGGTTCGCTACGGTGGTCGCCTGCAGATGGCCGCCAGCGGAACCGTGGTGGGGGCGGGGCTGTTGATCGTCGCCAACGCTCACAGCCTGCAAGTGTTCCTGCTGGCCTGGGGCGTCATTGGCGTCGGCATGGCCATTGGTCTTTACGAGGCGCTGTTTGCCACTCTCGGCGCCTTGTACGCCGAGCGGGCGGGCAGGGCGATCACTGGCATCACCTTGATCTCTGGTTTTGCCACCACCATCACCTGGCCGCTGGTGGCGTTCGCCATCGAGCAGTTTGGCTGGCGAGTTACCTGTACCGCTTATGCGCTGATGCTGATTGTCGTGGTCGCGCCGCTGTACCTGTGGGTACTGCCTGCGGGGCCGCACGGGGCCACAAGCAAGCCTGTGGCGGCGGCGACCGATGTCAGCGTCGACCGACGTCTGTACTTGTTGCTCATGTGGATCTTTGCGATCGGCGCGATCATCATGACAGCAGTTTCGGTGCAACTGGTGGCAGTGCTGCAGGGGTTGGGCCACAGCCTGGCTACGGCAATCGCCCTGAGTGCGCTATTGGGGCCCAGCCAAGTCGCTTCGCGCGTGCTGCAGATAGTCGCCCGCAAACGTCACCCGATCTGGACCGCATTGGTCTCTTCAGTGCTAGTGGCCGTGGGCGTGGCACTGGTTGCCCTGGCGCCTGGCGCAACAGCAATGGGGCTGTTGCTTTACGGCTGCGGCAATGGCCTGCGGGCCATCGTCCGGGGTTTGCTGCCCCTTGCGCTGATGCCGCCGGCACAGTACGTGGCGCTGATGGGCAAGATGTCGCGGCCTTCGCTCATCGGTCAGGCGCTGACGCCGCTGGTCGGTGGCTACCTGCTTCAGCACTTTGGCGCCATGGGTGTGCTGGCAACGCTTGCTGCCTTGGCCGTCGTCAATGTCGTGCTGGTGCTGTTGGTCATGCGGTCACTGCCGGCCCGGCCCCTTTGAGTGCAGCCACCGAGGAGACAATTGAAATGTCACAATTGGACTGTGAAGAGCTGCTAATCGATGGGCCGGTGGGCAAGCTCCACCTGCTGCTCGATCATCCATCAACCTCACCGAAGGGGGGGGCTATCGTCAGCCATCCGCAACCACTGTTGGGCGGCAGCCCCCGGCACATTTTCAAAGGCTGCCTGAGCCGGGCAGCAGAAGAAGTCTGCCGCTATCTGCAGCAGAATCGGCCAGAAAGCCCGGTCTAGACAGCCATGCCTGGCAGGCATAGCTGTTAGATCTGTGGCGCCTCTTCCCCCAAAATGACGCTATGCAAAGCTGTACCCAAGTTGGCAAAAACAATAACAACAAGGGTAAGCGATCATGAATGCAGACATGAGCACGGCACGTCCGTTGACGCGCAAAGAGCGCACAACCGCAATTGTGGGTGTGTGTTCCGGCAACTTGGTGGAATGGTACGACTTCTTCATCTACGCCTACACGTCGATCTACTTCGCATCACTGTTCTTCCCAGCTGGCGACCAGACCAGCCAACTGCTGGCCACGGCCGGTATCTTCGCTGTCGGTTTCTTCATGCGTCCACTGGGTGGCTGGATTTTCGGCTACATCGCCGATACCCGAGGGCGCAAGATCTCGATGATCATCTCAGTGTTCATGATGTGCGGCGGCTCGTTGATGATCGCGGTCATGCCCACGTATGCCACGGTGGGTGTGGCAGCGCCGGTGCTGCTGGTGATCGCGCGGCTGATGCAAGGGTTGTCGGTAGGCGCCGAGTACGGCACCGGCGCCACCTACATCAGCGAGGTATCCCGTGCCGGGCGGCGCTCGTTCTACGGCTCGTTCCAGTACATGACGATCATCGCCGGGCAACTGCTGGCGCTGCTGACGGTTGCGGTACTGCAACTGGTGCTGTCGGAACAGGACCTGAAGGCCTGGGGCTGGCGGGTACCGTTCCTGATCGGCGCGCTGGCTTCGATCGTGGTGGTCATCCTGCGCCGCACCATGCGCGAGACAGCCACTGAAGCGGGCATGAAGAGCAAGGAGTCCGGCTCGCTCCGAGGCCTGATGCAGCACCGGCGCGCGGTGTTGCTGACCTTTACCATCACCATCGGCTGCTCGCTGTACTTCTATACCTTTACCGCGTACATGCAGAAGTTCCTGGTAGTGAGTGTCGGTATCCCGGCCCCCACCGTGAGCATCATCATGGCTTCTGCACTGGTGATCTTCATGCTGGTGCAGCCGGTGTTCGGCCTGCTCGCAGACAAAATCGGCGTGCGCCGCAACATGATCTTGTTCGGCCTGCTGTCCACCTTCCTGGTTATCCCGTTGCTGTCCGCGATCAAGACAGTGCAAGACCCGCTTGCCGCGTTTGGGCTCGTGCTCGCCGGGTTGCTGATCGCAGCCTTCTATACCCCGGTCACCGGTGTACTCAAGGCCGACTTCTATCCGCCGACCGTGCGCGCCCTGGGTGTAGGGCTGCCGTACGCCGTGGGGGCCGCAATGTTCGGCGGATCGGCCGAGTTCGTGGCGCTGACCTTCCGGTCCTTGGGGATGGAGCAGTACTTTTACCTGTACGTGGCGGTCATCGGCGCCATCACCCTGGTGTCGGCGCTGCTGATGCCAGACCTTGGCAAGCACGGTTATCTCGATGGCGACGGCAAGGTCGAAGCGAACATCGGCGTACGCAAGTTCATGGGCCGTAAAACGCTGCCCACCCACCCCAGCCACTGAGGGAAGGCGAGCATGATTGCTGAAAGGAAGAAGATCGTGCGCTTCGACGTCTGGTATCACCCGGTGATGGCCCAGATCCTCGAAGCTTCACCCGATGTCGTGCTGCAAACCGTTGCCCGTGACCAGCCGCCTGCCGTCATCCTGCAGGCGCTGCGCAGCTGCCAGGTGTACCAGGTGCCTTCGGCGCGGGACGAACTCCCACGACCGTGGTGTGTGACCGAGGCGCTGCTGTGCCAGTTGCCTGACCTGCTGTGTGTCTCGACCAATGGCGCCGGTTTCGACACGGTGGATGTCGAAGCCTGCACCCGCGCAGGCGTGTTGGTCGTCAACCAGTCTGGCGCCAACGCCCAATCGGTGGCCGAGGCCACGGTTGGGCTGATGCTCGATTGCGCGCGGCGTATCAGCGAATCGGACCGGCGCTTGCGCCGGGAACGCGGGTTTTCGCGTGAAGACTTGATGGGTAGCGAGCTGTGCGGTAAGACCTTGGGGTTGGTCGGTATCGGTGAAATCGGTACCCGTGTCGCACGCATAGCCCAGGCGTTGGGCATGCAGGTGCTGGCCCATGATCCCCTGCTGAGCGCGGAACAGATCGGCCAGCGGGGCGCAGCCAGTTGTACGTTGCCGAGCCTGTTGCAGCACAGTGATGTGGTCTCGCTGCATTGCCCGCGTCTGGCTTCGACCTTGAACCTCATGAACGCGTCGACTTTCGCGGCGATGCGCCAAGGGGCTGTGTTCATCAATACCGCACGGGGCGGCTTGCATGACGAGGCCGCTTTGTATGACGCGTTGGCTTGCGGTCATCTTGGCGCTGCGGGAATCGACGTTTGGGACCAGGAGCCGCCGGCATTGGATCACCCCTTGCTCGGCCTTGAAAACGTAGTCGGCCTTTATCACACCGCAGGCGTCACCCGCGAGGCCCGCAAGCGCATGGGCGCGTGGGCGGCTGAGCAGATTCTGCAGATCCTGCGCGGTGAGCCAGGGCCACGTATGGTCAACCCGCAGGCGTTCGATGTGTTCCGGCAAAGGCTGAAGGCCAGTGACCATCGCGATACCTAGTGCCGCTAGCAGTACGCTCTGGCGGGTGCTGATCCGCCAGAGCATGTATTCCCCACTCACCTTGAAGGCAGTTCGTCAACCGGGGCATTGCCCGGGCTGCAGCAAGGCATTGCACATACGCAAGATGTGCTGCTCGATCCATCCTTCCTCGAAGGCCGCATTGCCAACCCGCAGACTATTGGCGCTCTCGATGATCGCCAGGAGCGCAACGGCGGCCCGGGCTGTGTCGCGTACGCAGTACTGACCGATAGCGCAACCCCGCTCGATGACCTGGTGCAGTGGCTCGGCCAGTTGCGCCATTGCCCGCTCCAGCCAGAGCCGGTGGCGGCCTTGCAGGTGCCTGGTTTCGTGACGAAGGATCATCTCCTCCTGGGGAAGGGCAACTTGCCGTGCCAGCGCAAAACGCACATAAGCATGCAGATCTTGAGGTTGGGCGCGGTTTGCCCAGGCCTGCTTGCGGCGCTCGACGATATCGAGCACGACATTGAGCAGCAGATCCTGTTTGCAATCGACGTGATGGTAAAGGCTGCCGGGGAGAATACCGACGCGCAGGGCCAGCTTCCTCATGGTCATGGCGGTGTAGCCCATCTCGACCATCAGTTCGGTTGCAGCCTGGGTCAGGGGGGAGGGACTGGGACGGGCGGCTTCAAGCATAGGCCGGCATCCTCGACAGTGCGCCCAGCAGCCGGCAGAGCAGGCGTTTGCAGTGGCGCCGGGACCGGGGTGTGCCAGTGAGCAGACACATGGGGCACCTCTCTGGGTAGATGCCCCCGGTACCGCAGGCCGCTGCGCGTCAGAACAGAAGGAGTATGCGGTGCCGGGGGCGATAACGGGAGCGTCAGCCGGCCTGGAGCAGCATGGCGCGGGCGCGCAGGATGACGGGAGCGTCGACCATCTGGCCATCGAGGGTGAACACGCCAGCGCCAGTTTCAGCGTGTTCGACCACCCGCTGCGCCCAGTCCAGCTCGGCAGCCGAAGGCTTGAGCGCGGCGTGAATCACGCTGACCTGGCCAGGGTGAATGCACAGGGCGCCGGCAAAGCCCATGTCCCGGGCGAAGCGCACCTGACGCTGCAGCCCGTCGGTGTCCTGGATGGCAGGGAAGACGCCGTCCAGCGGCGCAGCCAGCCCGGCGACGCGGCTGTGCAGCAACACCGCATAGCGGGCATGGTCCAGTACCTGCCCGGCGGCGGCACTGCCGACGTTCAGCCCGAGGTCCAGGCCCAGATCCAGGCTGCCGAACGACAGACGGTCGACGCCTGTCGCTGCCGCCAGGAGGGGCAGCGCAGCCAGGCCCTTGGCACTTTCGATGATCGGCCACACCGCCTTGCCGGTGGCATGTGCGCGTTCGATCTGGCCGACGGTTTCCGCCTTGGGCAGCAAAATGCCGACGACGCCGGGGTGGCGCTGGCACAGCGCCAGGTCGGCATCGTGGGCCCAGTGACCGGGCGCGTTGACACGCACAAGTACCTGGGCCTGGGGCTGATCACTGAGAAACTGCTCAAGGTTATCGCGCGCCTGTTCCTTGAGGGCCTCTTCAACGGCGTCCTCCAGGTCAACGATGACTCGGTCGGCGCCACTCGCCAAGGCCTTGGGAATGCGCTCGGGGCGGGTAGCCGGCACGAACAGCGCACTGCGTACGATATCAGCGCTCATGGGCGTGCCCCCTGGGCGAATTCGATTTCGCCAACCTGCGCCTGACCGGCCTGATTACCTGCCCAGACCTGCGCCTTACCGTCACCGGTCAAACGCCCGCCGACTTGGAACGCATCCGGGCAGATCAGCGGGCGCACACCGCGATAGCTGAAGCGGCGGACGTTCAGTTGCGGGTTCGCGCGCACGAAGGCACGCAGGTTCAGGGTAGCGATCAGCGGGCCGTGGACCACCAGCCCCGGGTAGCCCTCGGTTTCAGTGACGTATGGCCAGTCGTAATGGATGCGATGGCCGTTGAAGGTCACTGCCGAGTAGCGGAACAGTAGCGTCGGATCTGGTTGCACGCTTTCGCTCCAATCGCCGTGGGGCATCGGCTCGGTGCCGCCGAGCTTGGGCGGCGAGGGCTCGCGATAGACGATGTCCTGCTCTTCGAGCAGGGCCCGCTGGCCGTCCTGCACATATTCATGCTGCACGGTGACGAACATCAAGGAGCCGGTACGCCCGTGCTTCTCCTCGACATTGAGGATGGTCGAGCGGCGGGACACTTGGGCATCGATCCGCAGCGGGCGGATGAATTCCAGGCGTCCTCCGGCCCACATGCGGTTGCGGTTATCCGCCGGGGGCAGAAAACCGCCCCGCGCCGGATGGCCATCGCCACCCAGGCCGGCCGCTTCGACTGGCTCCTGAAAAAACGCCCAATGCCAGAGTGCGGGCAGGGCATCACCCGGCGCGGGTGCCGGCTCGCTCAAGGTGGCGGCAATACGCTTGACCAAGTTATGGCTGATGCAGTCATGGACGGTCTCGCTACGGCCAATCCATGTTTGGGGTGCAGGTGTGCTCATTTTTTATTGTCCTTTACAGCGTCGAAGTCAGTTCCGGTACGATCTCGAACAGGTCGCCGACCAAACCGTAATCAGCTACCTGGAAGATAGGTGCTTCTTCATCCTTGTTGATCGCGACAATGACCTTGGCGTCCTTCATGCCGGCCAGGTGCTGAATAGCGCCGGAGATACCCACGGCGATGTACAACTGCGGCGCGACGATCTTGCCAGTCTGACCGACCTGCATGTCGTTGGGCACGAACCCTGCGTCTACCGCCGCGCGCGAAGCACCAACCGCAGCGCCGAGCTTGTCGGCCAGGCTATACAGGTGGCTGAAGTTGTCACCGTTGCCCATGCCACGGCCGCCGGATACCACGATCTTGGCGGCGGTCAGTTCGGGGCGGTCGGACTTGGCCAACGCTTCGCAGACAAATGCCGACAGGCCTGCATCTGCAGCACCGGCCAGTGCCTGGATTGGCGCGCCGCCGCCTTCTGCCGGCACGGCGTCAAAACCGGTGGAGCGCACGGTGATGACTTTTACCGCAGCGCTGGATTGGACGGTGGCAATGGCGTTACCGGCGTAGATTGGACGCTTGAAGGTGTCCGCGGACTCGACCGAAATGATCTCTGAGATCTGGTCGACATCCAGCAGCGCAGCTACCCGTGGCAGGAGGTTCTTGCCGTTGCTGGTGGCCGGCGCCAGCACATGGCTGAAGTCGCGGCCCAGGTTGGCCACCAAGGGCGCCACGTTTTCCGGAAGCTGATGGGCGTAGGCGGCATCGTCTGCCAGCAGCACTTTGCTCACGCCAGCGCACTGCGCGGCGGCGAACGCCACACCGGCCACGTCGTGTCCGGCTACGAGCACCACGATGTCAGCGCCGATCTGGCGAGCGGCGGCCAGGGTGTGCAGGGTCGGGCCAGCGAGGGAGTGATTGTCGTGTTCAGCAACTACCAGAATGCTCATCAGATCACCTTCGCTTCGTTTTTCAGCTTTTCAACCAATTCGGCCACCGACCTGACCTTGATACCTGCACTGCGGGCGGCTGGGGCTTCGACTTTCAAGGTCGTGTTGGTGGAGGCGAGGGACACGCCCAGATCGCCTGGCTTGACGGTCTCCAGCGGCTTTTTCTTGGCCTTCATGATGTTCGGCAGCGACGCGTAGCGCGGCTCGTTCAGGCGCAGGTCGGTGGTGACGATGGCTGGCAGGTTCAGCGCAACGGTTTGCAGGCCGCCGTCGATTTCACGGGTGACATTCAGCTTGTCGCCAGCCACTTCAACCTTGGAGGCGAAGGTGCCCTGGGCGAAGCCGGTGAGCGCGGCCAGCATCTGGCCGGTCTGGTTGTTGTCACTGTCGATGGCCTGCTTGCCGAGGATGACCAGCTGCGGCTGCTCCTTGTCGACAACGGCCTTCAGCGCCTTGGCCACGGCCAGGGAGTTCAGTTCGTCAGCGGCTTCGACCAGGATGGCACGGTCGGCACCCAGGGCCAGGGCGGTACGCAGTTGCTCCTGGGCAGTGGTCGGGCCGACGGAAACGACGACGATCTCGGTCGCAACGCCTTTTTCCTTCAGGCGTACGGCTTCTTCCACGGCGATTTCGCAGAAGGGGTTTATGGACATCTTGACGTTAGCAAGGTCGACGCCGGAGTTGTCCGCCTTGACGCGAACCTTGACGTTGTAGTCGACCACTCGTTTGATTGCGACCAGCACTTTCATAGGCAGGAATACTCTGTGTTTGAGCAATGGCAACGAATGAAGAACAGGGGGTCAGATGACCCCTGAATTGCGCAGTTGCTGAATACGTTCTTGGGGCAGGCCGAGTTCGGCAAGGATGCCTTCGCTGTGCTGGCCCAGTGCGGGGACCGGGTCCATGCGCGGTGCATAGGCGTTGCTGGTGGCCGGCGGCAGCAGGCTGGGCACTGATCCGGCGGCGGTGTCGATGCGACGCCAGCGGTCCCGGGCTTGCAGTTGCGGGTGGGCCCAGACACCCTGCATGTCATTGACCTTGGCATTGGCGATGCTGGCCCCATCGAGGCGCCGGATCACGGTGTCGAAGTCCAGCGCAGCGAAGGCCTCGACGATCAACCCGCGCAGCGCATCGCGATTGGCTACGCGTTTGAAGTTGGCGCTGAAGCGCTCGTCTGCGGCCAGCTCTGGCTGCTGCAGCACCTGTTCGCAGAACAGCTGCCACTCGCGCTCGTTCTGCAGCCCCAGCATGACGGTGCTGCCGTCGCCGACCGGGAAGGGGCCATACGGGTAGATGGTCGCATGCGCCGCGCCCGCACGTGGTGGTGGTGCGGCGCCCTCGTAGGCGTAGTAGAGCGGGTAGTTCATCCATTCCACCAACGCCTCGAGCATCGACACTTCCACCTGGCTGCCGATGCCGGTTTTCTCGCGCAGGAGTACCGCCGAGAGGATGCCGGTGTAGGCATACATGCCAGCGGCGATGTCTGCGATCGAGTTACCGGCCTTGGCCATCCCGTCTTCGCCCGGCCCACCAGTGACCGACAAAAAGCCGCCCTCGCTCTGGATCAGCAGGTCGTAGGCCTTTTTTTGTTCGTAAGGGCCGCCTGCGCCGTAGCCGGAGATATCGCAGACAATCAACCGGGGGAAGCGCGTGTGCAGCGCCTCGAAGGTCAACCCCAGGCGCGCAGCTGCACCCGGTGCCAGGTTCTGCACAAGCACATCAGCCTGCTCCAGCAACTGATCAAGGATGTCGCCGGCGATCTCCTGCTTGAGGTCCAGGGCCAGGCTTTCTTTGGAACGGTTGGTCCACACGAAATGCGAGGCCAGGCCGTTGACACGCTGATCGTAGCCCCGGGCGAAATCGCCACTGCCAGGGCGCTCCACCTTGATGACCCGGGCGCCCAGGTCGGCTAGCTGGCGCGTGCAGAAGGGCGCCGCGATCGCGTGCTCGAGGCTGATGACTGTGATCCCGTCAAGGGGGCGGATGGACTGGCTCATGGTGGTCGTCTCTCTTGTTATGGCAAGCCCTCGTGGGTAACGGGGGGCAGTCCGGATCAGAACGAGCGTGGCAGTTCCAGCAGGTGTTCAGCCACATAGGACAGGATCAGGTTGGTCGAGATGGGCGCAACCTGGTACAGGCGGGTCTCGCGGAACTTGCGCTCGACGTCATATTCATTGGCAAAGCCGAAGCCGCCGTGGGTCTGCAGGCAGGCGTTGGCGGCCTCCCAGCTGGCCTTGGCGGCCAGGTACTTGGCCATGTTGGCGGCCGCCCCGGCGTTGCGCCCGCTGTCGTATTCGGCGCAGGCACGCCAGCGCATCAGGTCGGCGGCTTCGATCTCGATGTGGGCTTCCGCGATGGGGAACTGCACGCCCTGATTCTTGCCGATCGGCCGGCCGAACACTTCGCGGTCACGGGCGTACTGGCTGGCTTTCTCGACAAACCAGCGGCCATCGCCGATGCATTCGGCGGCAATCAGGGTGCGCTCTGCGTTGAGGCCGTCGAGGATGTAGCGAAAGCCCTTGCCTTCTTCACCAATCAAACTACTGGCTGGGATTTCCAGGTTGTCGAAGAACAGCTCGTTGGTCTCGTGGTTCACCAGGTTGGCGATCGGCTGCACGGTCAGGCCGTTGCCGATGGCCTCGCGCAGGTCGACCAGGAAAATCGACATGCCATCGACCTTTTTCGTCACCTCGGCGAGCGGGGTGGTGCGTGCCAGCAGGATCATCAGGTCTGAATGCTGCACCCGCGAGATCCACACCTTCTGGCCATTGACCACGTACTTGTCGCCCTTGCGAACCGCAGTGGTCTTGATCTTGGTGGTGTCGGTGCCGGTGGACGGCTCGGTCACGGCCATCGACTGCAGCCGCAGTTCGCCGCTGGCCAGTTTGGGCAGGTAATAGCGCTTCTGCTCGTCGCTGCCGTTACGCAGCAAGGTGAACATGTTGTACATCTGGCCATGGATGGTGCCAGAGTTGCCGCCGCAGGCATTGACCTCTTCGAGAATGACCGAAGCCTCGGCCAGGCCCAGGCCGGAACCGCCGAACTCCTCGGGAATCATCGCCGACAGCCAACCCTCGTCAGTCATGGCCTTGACGAAGGCTTCAGGGAAGCCCTTTTCCTCGTCGATCTTGCGCCAGTACTCGGCCGGGAAGTCGCCACACAGGGCACGCACCCCCTCGCGAATGGCGTTGAGTTCTTCATTGCTGTTGTTGTCGTGCATCATCATTCTCCTGGGTGGGCCGGGCCGGCAGCGTCATCGTGGTTCGGCGGCCGGCCGGCCCTGTAACACGGTCAGATAGGCGCAAAGCCCAGAGCGGCGCGGAAGCGGTTCTTGATGTAATGACCATCGCGCGGCGGCAGTACGCGGGGTGGGTTCTCAGCCTTGATTTTCACCGTCGCCAGCTTGACCCCGTCACGGTTGGCGAAACGCTCGCGCAAGGCGTGCACACCGTCCATCTCACGAATTTCCTGAGTCCAGGCGAAACCGCAGGTGTTGGCAACCTGGTCCAACTGAATGCCGAAACCGGCGTGGCTGACCTGCATGCCTGTCTCGCCGAAGTGGCCGTTGTCCAGTACCACGATGGTCAGGTTCTTCGGCTGTTGCAGGGCAACGGTGGCCAGGGCACCAAAACCCATCAGCAGTTCGCCGTCACCGGTGACCACCACCACGCTTTTGTCTGGCTGGGCATTGGCAAGGCCCAGGCCTACGGTGATGGCGCTGCCCATGGCGGCCCAGAGGTAGTAGTTGTTGTCGTGATCGCCTGCCGCCATCACATCATAGGAGGCCGAGCCCAGGCCGGTGACCACGAGCACATCGTTGCGATCGGCCAGCAAGGTACGGACGACTTCACGGCGGCACAGCACGTGATTAGCGCTTACTTGACCCATTTCTTTTCTCCGATCAGACGCTGGCCAAGCAGCAGGGCGGTGGCGGCATCGCCATTGAAGGCCATGGTGGCAGCGCCGTGCAGCAGGGGGGCTACGTCCTCTGGCTGGTCGGCGCGCCAGGTCATCACCTTCATCAAGTTGAGGGAGGCTTCGGTGGCTTGGCCCATGGGGTTCTGCCAGGCGTTGAACTCGGCCCAGTCGCCACGCATGGTCACCACCATCAGCAGCGGGAAGCCGGCGCAGTTCTGCAGGGCAAGGGTGTTGATGCAGTTGCCGACGCCGCTCGACTGCATCAGCAGGGCGCCGCGTTCGCCGCCCAACCAGGCGCCGGCCAGGTAGCCGATGCCTTCTTCTTCGGTGGTGAGCACAACGGCCTTGATATCGGGGTCAGCGTAGGACATGCGGATGGCCGCCGAGTGGCCGGCATCCGGGACGAACACGACATGTTTGACGTCGTGGGCCTTGAGGACGCGGAACACGTCCTCTTGCCAGTTCTGTTCAGCTTCTTGCGATGACATGGGGTCTCTCCCGGCAGTGCTGCTTTTGTTTTTCCTCATCATGGGGGGAGTTGCCGCGCACGACGACTACCGTTTTTTTCTTTGAGATATGCCGTTGCGGCATAGGTCGGCTCATGCAACGGCAGGTCGACGCTCGCTGCGACCGGTTGCCGCGCCGGGTCAGGCATGGCTCGGGCAGGGGAAGCTGGCGTTATAGAAAGCGGGCATAGCTGATAGACACCAACAGCGCTTATGGGGCGTCGGCGAAGACGTTAGGTTGTCGACTCGATCGCGGCCGAGCCGCTGTCGAATCAAAACAACAATAAAATTGGGGATCGTTGATGTTGCTTCGTTACCTGCGCACGCTTGCCGGGTGGCTCACTGCTGAGCTGCCATTGGCCGATACGCCATCCTCACCATGCCGGTTCCGGCACCTTGCACTGTCCTATTTCGTTCCGTAATGCACTGCCCAGGCAGTGTCGGATCTTATTGCTTGAATACAGGTGCTCAATGAAACGCAGACTACCGTTGGCGGGCTGGATACTGCTGGCCATGTTTCTCGGTGTGGTGATCGGCTACGTCATTTTTCTCACCAGCCCGGACAAGGCCGCCGCCGCCCATACCGCGGGCTACATCTCGGTGATATCGGATGTGTTCCTCAGGCTGATCAAGATGCTGATCGGGCCGCTGGTGTTTTCCACCCTGGTGGTTGGCATCGCCCACATGGGCGACGCTGGTGCGGTAGGCAGGGTGTTCGGCAAGGCCATGATGTGGTTCATGACAGCCTCGCTGCTGTCGCTGGCAGTCGGCTTGATGATGGCCAACATTTTGCAGCCGGGGCTGCACCTGGCACTGCCGCTGCCAGACGCCAGCGAAACCACTTCGCTGCAGACCTCGGCCTTTACCCTCAAGGCCTTTGTCACCCATCTGGTACCCAGGTCCTTCGCCGAGGCCCTGGCCAACAACGAAATCCTGCAGATCGTGGTGTTCTCGCTGTTCTTCGGGGTCGCCCTGGCGGCGCTGGGCGAAAAAGCCAAGGGCCTGGTGCGCCTGACCGATGAGCTGGCGCAGGCCATGCTGCTGATCACGGGCTACGTCATGAAGCTGGCGCCCTTGGCAGTGATGGCGGCCATGGCCGCAACGGTGGCGGTCAACGGCTTGTCGATCCTGGCTACGTTCGCGGTATTCATGCGCGACTTTTATCTGGGCTTGCTCTTGCTGTGGGTGTTGCTGGTGCTGGCCGGCGCGATGTTCCTGGGCCGGCGGGTGTTCGCCTTGCTCGCACTCATCAAGGAGGCGTTCCTGCTGGCGTTCGCCACCGCCAGCTCCGAATCGGCGTATCCAAAACTGCTTTCGGCACTGGATCGGTTCGGGGTCAGCCGCAAGATTTCCAGTTTCGTGATGCCCATGGGCTACTCCTTCAACCTGGACGGTTCGATGATGTACTGCACCTTCGCCGTGCTGTTCATCGCCCAGGCGTACGGAATCGAGATGACCCTCAGCACCCAGATCCTCATGCTGCTTACCTTGATGCTGACCTCCAAGGGGCTCGCCGGGGTGCCTCGGGCATCGTTGGTCGTGATTGCCGCAACCCTGGTGCAGTTCGATATTCCCGAAGCGGGGCTGCTGTTGATCCTGGGGATCGACACCTTCCTCGACATGGGACGCTCGGCTACCAACGCCGTCGGCAACTCGATCGCCACTGCGGTAGTGGCCAAGTGGGAAGGGGAGCTGCAGGAACCGGACGCACAGCCGGCTAACTCACGCGCCACTGACCCGGAAGTAGAGCGTTCAACAGCTTGAGGCCGGCGCTTGGTGGGCACTGGGGGCCTGCGGGTGATTTCAGCGGGTGGAACAGGGCATTCATCCGTGCGGCCACACGTGTGTGGACAGCCCGAGGGGTTCGCATGGGGTTCTAGCTGCTATGCTCAAATGCTATAGCTGGCGCCAGAGGCTGTCTTTAGACTGTCAAACACGCCGTTTCAGAGGCGCTTCTTTCCTTGCCAGTGGTTGACCGATGGACGTAACGCAACTCAAAACCCTGATCCACGTGGCTGAACTGGGCAGCTTGAGCAAGGCGTCGGACCGGCTGCATGTCGCTCAACCGGCGTTGAGCCGGCAAATACGGCAGTTGGAAAAGGAGTTGGGTGTTTACTTGTTCGAGCGCCATGGCCGTGGGATGGAAATCACTGCGGCGGGTCTCGAGGTGCTTGAGCGGGCCACCCGCATCATGAACGAGCTGGAGTCTATTCGTACTTCGGTCGCTGGCGGGCGCGCGGCCTTTCGCGGCATGGTTGCCATCGGTACCACGCCGACGATCGCCGAGATCGTCACCGTGCCGCTGGTCAAGCGCATCTGCGATACCCACCCGGACCTCTCCATCCGCTTCTCATCGGCCTTCAGCGGCTACCTGCTCGACTGGTTGCAGCGCGGCGAGCTGGAGTTGGCCATCTCCTACGATCCACAGCCGCTGCATACCCTGCGCATCGAACCGGTGATGATGGAAAACCTCGTGTTGGTGGGCCCTCCCGATTCGGGGCTGACCCTCGACACGGCGATCCCTTTCGCCCAGCTGGCCAGTGAACCGATGGTCTTGCCCAGCCCCCGCCATGGGCTGCGCAAGATCATGGACCAATGTGCCTTGGAGCGCGGCTTCAAGATCACCACCAGCGTCGAGGCCGATTCATTCGGCGCAATGATCGACCTAGTACGCAATGGCTTTGGCTACACCGCATTGCCCTTGGCGTCGATCTACTCGCGCTTGAACGACGGCACGCTGTGTGCCGCACCGTTGGTCGACCCCACGCCCATGCGCAAACTGGTGTTGGTGTTGCCCGCCGACCGCCAGGTGAGCCCGGCAACTCGCTATGTCGGCCAGACCTTCGTCGACATCGCTTCAGAATTGGTAGCCGAAGGCATCTGGGCTGGGCACATGCTCTGATGCAGCAGCCAGCTATTCAATCGCGGCATAGCTGCTAGAGGGAAGCGGGTCTGGCCGCTCCCCAGGCGAGGGCGTAGTTTTGCTCGGGAATAAAAGTCGGTGCGCTTTCGCTGACTTGTAAAATAATAGTTCCCAGAAGGTACCCCCCCATGATGCGCGTTTCATCGCCTTGCGTTTTGCCGCCCGCTTTTTCCCACTACGACTCCAAGCCGATCAATCGAACGTAAACCGACGCTGTCGTTCCTGCCTTGCGTTTGCCTTAGATCTGGAGTTACCCCATGCACGCTAACAATAACAATCCCGCTGCGCCTGATGTCCACAACCTGACCAACCGACAACGAATCCGCGCCATTCTCGGTGCCTGCTCCGGCAACCTGGTGGAGTGGTACGACTTCTTCATCTACGCCTACACCTCGATCTACTTCGCAGCCTTGTTCTTCCCTAAGGGCGACCAGACCACGCAGTTGCTGGCGACCGCCGGGATCTTCGCCGTGGGCTTCTTCATGCGCCCCCTGGGTGGGTGGATCTTCGGTTACCTGGCCGACACCCGTGGTCGCAAGTTTTCCATGATCATCTCTGTGTTCCTGATGTGCGGCGGCTCGCTGATGATCGCCGTGCTGCCCACTTACGAGTCCATCGGCATGGCCGCTCCGGTGCTGCTGCTGGTAGCCCGCCTGATGCAGGGGCTCTCAGTCGGTGCTGAATATGGCACCGGGGCCACCTACATCAGCGAGATTTCCCGCAAGGGCAAGCGCTGCTTCTTTGGCTCGTTCCAGTACTTCACGATCATTGCCGGCCAGTTGCTCGCGCTGCTGACGGTGGTGGTGCTGCAGAATGTACTGCCGCTCGAAGATCTCAAGGCCTGGGGCTGGCGGATTCCGTTCTTCATCGGTGCGGTCAGTGCACTGGTGGTGGTCTACCTGCGCCGCTCAATGCTGGAGACTGCCTATGCCCAGGGCGCGAAACACAAGGAAGCCGGCTCGATCAAGGCGCTGATGAAACACAAGAAAGCCGTGCTGCTGACCATTGCCATCACGGCCGGTTGCTCGCTGCACTTTTACACGTTCTCTACCTACATGCAGAAATACCTGGTGGTGTCTGCCGGCTTCGATCCCTCGACTGTCAGCTTCATCATGACAGCCGCACTGGTGGTGTTCATGTGTCTGCAGCCAGTGTTCGGGATGATGGCCGACCGGATCGGCTCGCGTAACAGCATGATTGCCTTCGGCCTGCTGTCGAGCCTGTTGATCGTGCCGTTGCTCACGGGCCTGAAGAGCGTCAACAACCCGTACGAGGCTTTCGCGCTGGTCATGCTCGGGCTGCTGATTGCAGCGTTCTATACGCCGGTGACCGGCGTGCTCAAGGCTGACCTGTATCCCGCCACAGTGCGCGCACTGGGGGTAGGTTTGCCTTATGCACTGGGCAATGCGCTGTGTGGCGGCACGGCCGAGTACGTGGCGCTGTCGTTGCGCGGCGCAGGGGTAGAGTCGTATTTCTACTACTACGTGGCGGCCATGAGCGCCATTACCCTGCTGGCTGCCGTGCTCATGCCTGACTTGCGCAAGCATGGTTACCTGGATGGCACCGGTGCGGTGGAGGAGCACACCGGCCTGCGCAGTGGCCCCGCGTACTCCAACGCTCGGGGCTGAGCTCCGGCCTGGGCAGCCGCTGGTGGTTGCCCGGATATCTTCATGATCGTACTGCCCGGTGCTGCAGCGTCCTCAAAATGCTCGATCGATTGCTGGAGGAGGGGAACGAAGCTTTGGCACATGAACGAGCCGCATTTGAGCTAGAGCGGAAGGAGATGAAAGCTGAGCGAAGTACACTTTCGGGCGATTGTATTGTCCGCTCGGCGGCAGCCTTGCAGCCAGAGGGCGTGACCATCCAGTGGCGCGAGAATCGACTCAAGCTGGCAAGCCAATGGTCTCGTCTACATCCAGCGCTCGAGTTTCGGCATAGGCGTAGAAAGTCTGGATCGCGCGCAGATGTGAAGCTGCCGTAAGTAAGCGCAGTACCTCAGCTTGGATAGAGTGAACTGCGCCAATCGCGAAATGAGTGGAAAGCCCCAAAGTCCCATATTCCTTAGGCCATACTGTTGCCGCTGACCGAAACTGACCCAGTTTCGCCCGTTGTGATGACTGAGCCCCTGAATGGCTAGGGCGCCCCTGGCGCCCGGGCTTAGAAAATGTTGATTGGAAACTCGGTGATCAGCCTAACCTCATCGATGTCAATGTACCTGTAGCCGCTGGTAGCGCGGTGAGTCGATTGCCTTAGGCGAAACGACATATCGCGCGCCGGCCCGGACTGGATCACGTACTTGATATCGAAATTTCTCTCCCAGTGCTTATTGTCCTCGTCGGTGTCATACACGTAGCGAGCGGTGTAGTAGGGGTTATGACTGTGCGAGTTATCCATTCCATCCCCCCTGACATACCTGGTCATGAAGCTAAGCCCTGGTATGCCTAGAGCTGCGAAGTCGTAGTCGTACCTCAGTTGCCACGACCTCTCGTTCGCTTCCGTGAACGTTGCATACTGAACCGCGTTGCCTATTGTGATGGTGCCGCCCATGGTGCCAAAGCCGATCCAGTCTAAGGGCTCGTCACCGTTGATCCTCTGGTGAATGACTGAGAGCGTGTGGCCACCGGTGGTGTAGGCAGTGGAAAATGACCAGGAGGTATTGTTTATAGGCCCCGCGAGACTTTTGCCATAGTTCAACGTACGGTAAATGTTGAAGTCGAAAGCTATTCTTTGGCCTTCGTCAATGGCGTAAGTGTATTTAGTGTTGCCATAGTATTGATGCCAGGCATCTTCCAGCTGACCTGCATAGAGGGCTAGCGATAGATTTCCTTGTTGGTAGCGGCCACCAATAAAACTAGCTGAGTCATAAGTGATCGCAGTACCTCCACGTTTGAGGGCGTAGTCGGTTGTGAATTTATCGTCGCTGTTGGAGGAGTCAACCCCGGTCTGTTTCGTGTAGTGGCCTGCCTCCAGGGTGAAATTGTCAAATTCGTTGACGTTCAACTGAAGCCCCGTGGCGGCGCTGGGAAATAGACGAACAGTATTCACTGCCAGGACAGGTGTCATTGGCATCTGTTCGCCGTACTTCAGCGTACTTTTTGATGCTCGAAGCTTCAGAGCGGCACCAACCCTGGAATACTCATCGCCAGGCTTGCCATCGCCGTCGATGGGTAGCAGTCGCAAGCCTGCGGTACCGCCTCCTGCGCTAAACTTGAGGCCTAGGATTGCATTGGCATCTACCCCAAGACCGACTGCTCCGGGTGTAAAGCCGGACTGAAAATCCAGAAGAAAGCCTTGGGCCCACTCCTGTGCGTATCCATTTCTTTCGTTAACGGGCTTGAAGGCGTTTGTCCCGGTGGCACTTGAACTGCCGTTACGGAAATCTCGATGGAAGAAAAAATTTTTATTGGTAAGCCGGAGTTTTGCATCATCAAAGATTGGGTATTCCGCTGCATTTGCCTGAAACGAAGAGATGCAGAGAGCGCCCATCAGCATTGTGCAATGGCGTGACATTTTATGTACCTTCTTTATTGTTGTTGTTTGGAGAGGTAACGCATTTTTATGAGGGTTTTATGGCCAGGAATTGTCGTTTGAGTTTGCTAATTCATTAGTGCGCGCGTGCGCAATATCATGCAGGCATGCAAGCATGCCTGCGGCATTGAGGTTGTAATAACGACCCTCTAGTATCCAAACTTAGGTTTTGATCTCAAAATGATCGAGGCAACTCGAGCCAGCGTTCGCCCAGCAGGTTTGCAAGCATGTCATCGGTCAGTGGTGCAAAAGAGTAGAGGCGGATATCTCGATAGTAGCGTTGCATCGGATACTCCAGGTCAAAGCCTGCTCCGCCCATCGACTCCATGCCAACCCTCACCGCTTCGTTGGCAGCTTTGCTGGCGGCAAGCTTTGCGATGGCGCTGGAAACCTCGATGTGTTGATGACCTTGCTCCTCCGCAATCGCAGCCATTTGGGTCGTGAGCCAAGCCTGCTCTAGTGCGACGCCGGCGTATACCAGCCGATGCTGCAGCGCCTGGAATTGACCGATGGGTCGTCCGAACGCTTTGCGATCCTTGGCGTACTCAACTGCCAGCTGCTGAGCGCCTCGACCAATACCAACGGCAACTGCAGCGGCGTTCAGCCGCTCAGCGTTGAGCGTGCTCAACACTTGGATAAAACCCTGATCGACTTCGCCCAGCACTGCGTCATCCGAGAGCTTTACGTCGTCGAAGGCAACAGAGCAGGTGTCGTAGCTGTTGATAGCGAAGGTATTGATCTCTGTTGCCGAAACGCCAGGTGCTGACTTATCGACGAGGAACATGGTTACGCCGCGCGAGCGGTGCTCGCCGGTGCGAGCGAGGACAATGAGCAGGTCAGCGTGGATCGCGCCACTGATCCAATATTTGCCACCGGTGAGTCGCCAACCGTCATCAACTCGCTTGGCCTTTGTGCGCATCGCCTGCAGGATGTCAGTGCCACCACTTTCTTCAGTCAGGCAGAACGATGCTTTGATCTCGCCAGCGCAAAGTCTCGCCAGGTATTGATCTTGCTGCTGTGGCGTCCCGTATTGGCTGAGCAGTCGCGTAGCCATGAACTGAACGACGCCGAAGACTGCCATGGAGGTGGCCCTGCGGCCTAGCGCCTCCAGGGTCAGAACCTGGAGCTTGGGCGTTCCCCCGGATCCCCCGAAGTCTTCGTCGATACCCACGCCCCAGACGCCAAGCTCAGCCAGTGCTTTATGCAGGTCGAAATCAAATTTCTTGGCATTATCCAGCTTCTGTACATGCTCAACGGGAGCCACCCTGTTGATCGTGCCTTCCACTGCATCGCAGTACAGCTGCTCTTCTTCGGATAGGTTCAAGAACATCCTAGTCTCCTGGGCTTATTGATTGCGAAGGAGCCGGGGCCATGTGCCTTCCCGGCCGCTGGAGAGGAAATCAGTCAGTCAGGTTTACCGACAGCAAGGGCATGCTTAGGCATGAGCGTGAGCATGCAGAGCGCTGCGATCACCATGATCAGGCTGATCGCATACATCCCCGCGTGATCCTTACCAGTCAATTCGCGCGCGAGACCAATGATCGAAGGTGCAGCGAAACCACATAGCGAGCCCAACGAGCTGACCAATGCAATCCCTGCTGGCGCACTTTTGCCTTTGAGGTATGTCGCTGGAATTGCCCAGCAGACGATGATTGCCCCACTGAACCCGAACGCTGCTCCACCTAACAAGGCTAGGGACAGGGGGAGGGAAGTAGAGAGGGTAGAGAGGGATAGCATTGCTGCCCCGAATAAGATACTGATGCAGTAATGCATGCGTCGCTCGCGTCGCAGGTCAGAGCTGCGACCGATCAAAATCATCCCCAGGGCGGCGCAGGTGAACGGGATCATTGCGTAGAGCGAAATGTGGGTGATGCTGGAAACGCCGAGCTTTTGGATCGTAGTTGGCAGCCAGAAATTGAACGCGTAGGTACCGAGAGCAGAGCTGAAATAGAGGAATGCCAGGACATAGACTTTCGGGTCGGTGAGCGCGCTGAATATCGCCTCGCCACTGTGTGGGTTGACTGCATCCGGGTCGAGCGTTGCCTTGTCATGAGCCATCAGCTCTTGATGTAGAGCCTTCTCCTCGGTGCTGAGCCAGTGCGCCTGTTCGGGTTTGTCGCAAAGCAACAGGAAGCATGCGATCCCGATGAAGATGATGGGTACAGCTTCAAGCAAGAACAGCCACCGCCATCCCGCCAAGCCAGAAACACCATTCATTGACTCCATGATGATGCCTGAGATTGGGCCACCCAGGATGGGCGCAACAAGCGTGGCAAGCAGAAGGGTGCCGGTGACTCGACCGCGCATATAGCTTGGGAACCAGTAGCTCAGATAGAGAATCACGCCGGGGAAGAATCCAGCTTCAAAGATGCCAAGCAGCAAACGCAAGATATAGAGCTGTTGTGCGGTCGTGACAAGCATGGTGGCGGCCGATGCAAGACCCCAGAGCACCATGATTCTCGTCATGGTTTTGCGGGCGCCTATCTTGTCTAGCAGTAGATTGCTTGGGATCTCGAACAGGGCGTAGCCAATAAAAAAGATGCCCGCCGCGAAGCCGTATTGGCTTTCGGTCAAGCCTAGGTCGGGGAGCATCTGAAGCTTCGCGTAGCCGATGTTCACCCGATCAAGGAAGGCGAAGATGTAGGCGACAAAGATCAGAGGGATAACCCGCAGTGCTATTTTTCGAAACAGCACACGGTTGATTGCGGTAGCTTCAGCAAGGCTCCAGCTGGAGGCGTCGATCGTCGATTTCATGGTGAGTCCAGTGTTGTTATTGTGCGGACTTCGAATGAAAGGCGCGCGTGGACGCCTTCCACCATTTAAGTATTACTCAGCATTTACGGTATTTTTGAGTGTTCCGATTCCCTCCACTTCAACTTCAACAACATCACCAGGTTTCATCCACAATGGCGGGGTACGGAATGCACCCACGCCACCGGGGGTTCCAGTTGCGATCACATCTCCCGGCAGAAGCTCGGTGAAGGTTGAGATGTATTCAATCAACTCAGGGATCTTGAACAGCAGATCATCAAGGCCTTCACGCTGAACCACCTCGCCGTTCAGGCGCGTTTCCAGGACGAGGCTGTCGATATCGGTGATTTCATCCTGGGTGACGAGCCAAGGGCCAAAGCTACCGCTCCCGACGAAATTCTTACCTGCAGTGAACTGCAGGGTGTGTCGCTGCCAATCACGAATGGATCCGTCGTTGAAAAGGCTGTAACCGGCTACGTGCTGAAGCGCATTTTCTTTTGAGATGTGCCGACCCGATTTGCCGATTACGATCGCCAGCTCGCCCTCAAAGTCGAAAGCAGCAGAGGCCTTGGGTTGGATGAGTGGCTGATCATGACCAACCTGAGCACTCGCGAATCGAGTGAACAGGGTGGGGTGCTTTGGTACTTCGCGGCCAGTCTCGACAATGTGCTTGAGGTAGTTCAGGCCAACGCACAGCACCTTGTCGGGGTTTGGGATGACTGGAAGCCATTGAACCTGTTCTACGCTCAGCGCCGGCGCATCGCGCAGCGCAGCGAGTTCATCCAGACCGTTGTTGGACGCTAGAACGGAGCGCAAATCGGAATAACATTGACCGAGCACTGCACCGGCGTCCGAAACAGTGTCGCCATCAACGACACCGTACGAACTGCGCCCGTCATAGAGGAAGGATGCAATTTTCATGGACAAAATCTCTCAGGATTAACCCAGGACAATGAGAACGTGCCCGTCGTCGACAGTATCGTTTTCTACGACCTTGATCTCTTTAACGACGCCCGAGTCATCGGCTTCTACCGGGATCTCCATCTTCATGGATTCCATGATGATGACTTCATCGCCGAAGTTGATCTCCTGCCCCACCTGAACGTTGATCTTCCAAATGTTGCCGGCCATGGGTGCTTTGATTTCGCTCATCAGCTAAATCCTTTCTAATTGTCTGGGGTTAAACCGGGTAGATGCCGTTGCGGCGATCGATGCGAGGAATTTCACGGCGGCTGTACAAGGCAAAGCGCTTGATCAGCTCATCACGCAGGTCGTCCGGATCGATAACCGCTTCGAAGGAGAATTGATCCGCAGGATCGAACGCGTTGATGTCCTTGGCGTAGGCCTTCTGCTTCTCATCGATGAACGCAGCTCGCGCTTCGCCTTCCAGAGCCTGGATCTCGTTGTAGTGAATGGCGTTGATGGCAGCCTCTGGGCCCATCAGAGCCGGCATTGCACCAGGCAAGGCGAGCTGTGCGTCAGGCATGGTCGGACCACCCGACATACCCAGGTAGCCACCGCCGTAACCTTTGCGAACCATGACGGAGATTCGCGGCACCTTCGCTTCACAGACCGCATGCAGCAGCTTGGCGCCGTGACGGATGATCCCCGCTTTTTCTACGGCGCTACCGATCATGTAGCCACTGATGTCCTGCAGGAAAAGCAGTGGAATGTTGAAGGCGTTGCACGCCCAGATGAAACGCGTAGCTTTGTCTGCGCTGTCGTTGAACAGAACACCGCCTTTGTTCTTCGAGTTGTTCGCGATAATGCCGACAGGGCGGCCGCCCAGGTAAGCGAACGCGGTGTAGATCTCTTTGGCAAAGAGCGCCTTCACCTCAAAGATCGAGCCTTCGTCGACTAGCGATTCAATGAGCTCTCTCACCTCAAACGGACGGTTCTGGTCTGCAGGAACGATTTCGGTAATCGAGCGTTTGGAGGCCGGCTGTTTTGGTTCGCGCAGAGGAGGAAGCTGGCTGTTGTGGCTTGGGAAGAAGCGGAGGTAGTCAGCAGCTGCCTTGAGTGCTTCTTCTTCATTTTGAGCCAGATAGTCGCCGAGCCCGCTCATGGCGCAGTGCATGCGAGCCCCGCCCATTTGCTCTTCGGTTACCTTTTCGCCGATTGCCGCTTCAGCCAGGCGCGGAGAACCCAGGTAAGCAGTTGCCTGTTTGTCGACCATGATGACCAGGTCGCACAATGCTGGCACATAGGCAGATCCGGCAGGTGATGGGCCGAACATGACGCAGACCTGGGGGACTACACCCGAGATTTGCACTTGCGTGTAGAAAATGTTGCCCCATGCGATCCGCCCGAGGTAGCAGTCAAATTGGCTGTCGATACGAGCGCCAGCACTGTCCACCAGATAGATGATTGGCATCTTGGCATCGACAGCAATTTCTTGCATACGGACGATTTTGCGGAAGGTGTGGTAGCCCCAGGTGCCCGCTTTGACTGTCATGTCGTTTGCGATGACAGCGACTTCTTGGCCGTTGATCTTGCCAATTGCCGTTACCACCGCGTCGCCAGGCATGCCACGAGATGCGCCAACCAGTAGACCGTCCTCAAGGTATTCACCGTTGTCGAAGAGGATGTTGAGACGATCGCGGACCAGGATCTTACCTTGAGCCTGGTGTTTTTCTTTTGCTTTGTCTGAACCGCCGGCGCGTGCAATTTCGACGCGACGTTGCAGTTCTTTTACGTTTTCGTAGCCGCTCATGCCTTCACCTCTTTCTTGGCAAAAAATTTCTCGATACCGCGACGAAGCTCTTCGGAGCACATGAAGGCAGGACGCAGGCCGCGGGCCAGTTCCAAGCCTTCAATCAGGCCGACGGACGAGATTTTGTTGAACGCGTGCTTGCCCCGACGGACAGTGGCGGGCTCCAGATGTGTGAAGGTTTTCACCAGCTGGTCTACCAGCGTGTCGATTTCATCAGCCGTCGCAACGTGATTGACGAGGCCCATGCGGTAGGCCTCCTGGGCATCGATGGTGCGGCCGGTGAGGGCCAGATCCAGGGCGTGGCGCTCTCCCAGCCGACCTAGAAGCGCCGGAAGGATGAAAAGCGGGAAGAGGCCAATCTTCACTTCCGGAGAGCCGAACTTGGCGCCTTCGGTGCAATACGCAAAGTCGCACGCAGCGACCAGGCCGCACGCTCCAGCCATGGCTGGGCCAACGACGCGGGCAATTACCGGCTTACTCAGGGTCGGAATTACGCTGAAAAGGCGCTGCCAAGGTTCGCCGGTTTCCCACAGCTGGGTACCACCTGCATCGACAGTCGAAAGAAATTCGTCGAGGTCACCGCCAGAGGAGAAGCACTCGCCTTCACCCGTGATGACAATGACTCGGATGTCCTGCTCGCCATCCAGCTGTATCAACGTGTCGACCAGGTTCCTGGCAGTTGCGGTGGCGATCGCATTTCGCTTGGCAGGATTGCTCAGGATGATGGTGGCGCGGGGGCCTTGGCGCTCGACCAGGAGCTGCGTTGTGCTCAAGGGATTCTCCTTTTTTGTTTTACTAACCGTTGTTAGTTTTCGAGAATATAGCTAGGCTTTGTTTCCAGCACAAGCCTGGTCGTCGTTTTTCAGCTTTCCATCGCGATGCCCATAGATAGCGGCGCGCAAGCAGAGACGGACGTATCGATGCTAGTGACTTACAACTGTTAGTTTTAGGAGATGATCGTGACAGAACAAAAACTACTGATCGCGAATCGCGGCGAGATCGCATGCCGGGTGATTCGCTCCGCCAAAGCTCTCGGAATTCCTACCGTTGCGGTGTATTCCGAAGCAGATGCCGAATCTCAGCACGTGAAGGCTGCAGATGAGGCGTTTCTCATTGGCCCGTCCAAAGCGGCGGAAAGCTATCTAGATGCGGAGAAGGTGTTACGAGTTGCCAAAGAGAACGGTGTAACGCTGGTACACCCCGGCTATGGCTTCCTGTCTGAAAACACCGATTTCTCCGACGCTTGCGCTGCTGCCGGTATTACCTTCATTGGCCCAACCGCAGAAGTGATCAAGGCAATGGGGGACAAGCAGCGCTCCCGTCACTTGGCCATCAAGGCGGGCGTACCTGTGCAACCCGCGGCAGAGAACGTTACTGCCGAAGATCCAGAAACGCTGATCAACGCCGCCCGAGTGGTGGGTTACCCGCTCCTGGTTAAAGCGTCAGCTGGAGGTGGCGGTATCGGGCTGAAACCTGTTCACTCACCTGCTGACCTGGTTGAGGCGGTCGCTGCAACACAGCGTATGGCTGAGCGTGCTTTCGGCGACGGTACCGTCTTCCTGGAGAAGCTGATTGAAAGTGCTCGCCACATCGAAGTGCAGGTATTTGGCTTTGGCAACGGTGAGGCTGTGCACCTCTTTGAGCGCGATTGTTCGATCCAGCGCCGCTACCAAAAGGTGCTTGAAGAGTCTCCCGCGCCGAACGTGCCGTCGGATGTCCTGGCGCACATGGCGGAAGCTGCCGTAAACCTCGCCAAACTCTGCCGATACGATGGTGCCGGTACCGTAGAGTTCCTCTACGACGACAAATCGAAATCGTATTTCTTCCTTGAGATGAATACGCGCATTCAAGTAGAGCACCCTGTCACCGAGGCTGTGACTGGGGTAGACCTGGTTGAGGCGCAAATTCGTCATGCGCTGGGGGAGGGCGTGGAGGCTGAGCTGAAGCAGCAATCGATTCAGCGCAATGGGCACGCCATTGAGGCCCGTCTCTATGCTGAGTCTCCTGAGAAGAAATTCATGCCTGCTCCAGGCCTGATCGAAGAACTCGAGATGCCTCAGGTAGAGGGCGTTCGGATTGATGGCGGGTTCGTAGCCGGTGATCGAATCACGCCTTTCTACGACCCGATGATCATGAAAATAATTGCTCATGGGAAAGACCGTGCAGAGGCAGTTTCTCGCCTAAAAAAAGCACTTTCCGAGCTCAAGATTTCCGGCCTGAAAACCAATCGTCAGTTCCTGCTCCGCGTGTTGGCTGAACCTGCGTATCTCGAAGCAAAGGTTCACACTCGCTTCATTGATGAGCACAGCGAAAGCCTGTTCGCTGTCGCCGCAGAACAACAAGCTTAAGAGGAGATCGTCATGGCTGTTACCACACCCAACGTGCCGGGCATTGAAGGTCTCGCTGAACTGGCGTCGCGCTATATCAACGTTGAATCACTCCCTTGGAAGCCTACGCCAACACCTGGCATCGACATGAAAATTCTATTGCAGGATAAGGAAAGCGGCCTGCTCACTGCATTATTCCGTTGGGCGCCTGGCACCAGGCTTCCTTTGCATGAGCATGTCGAGGTGGAGCAGACCTACGTGCTGGAAGGCAGCATCGTAGATGACGAGGGTGAGGTCGTCGCAGGCGACTTCGTTTGGCGTCCTCGCGGTAATCAGCATCTGGCACGTTCGCCGAATGGGGCGCTGGTGCTTTCCTTCTTCCTTCGCCCGAACAAGTTCCTGGAAGGCGTACACGCTGGTCAGAATCTGGAGTAAACAAATGAGCGACCTGCCAAAGAAAATTTGGATCAACGAAGAGGGGCCGCGTGAGGGGTTCCAGATCGAAGCCAATCCTATTCCACTGCATCGGAAGACTGAGCTGATTGAAGCGCTCGCTGAGACGGGGCTGAAGCAGATTGACTGCGTTTCTTTCGTCAATCCGAAACGCGTTCCAGGGATGGCGGATGCTGATGAGCTAGCTGCTGCTATCAACAAGAAGCCTGGCGTGCGCTACACCGGTCTCTGGCTGAACCAGCAAGGGCTAGAGCGCGCTTACAAGTCTCAGCTGGATATCATCGGGGCTATCCGTGTAACTGCGTCGGAAGCTTTTTCAGTCAACAACACGAACAAGAACATCGAGCAGACGCTCGATGAGCAGCGCGCTTGGCTGAAGTCGTACGCAGAGCATGATGTTCCGGTTGAGTGGGGCTACGTCATGACTGCTTTCGGGTGCAACTATGAAGGCTATATGCCCATCCCCCAGGTTGTCCGAATGGTGGGAGAGGTGCTGGATCTGGCGACCGAAGCCGATGTACAGCTCAAGGGTGTGTACCTTGCTGACACCGTTGGCTGGGCAAATCCATTGATGATGGAAAGGACGATTGGCGCCATTCGCGAGAAGTGGCCCGACCTGGCGTTAGGTCTCCACCTTCACGACACTCGGGGGACAGGTTTGGCGAATGTGTACGCCGCGCTCAAGCTGGGCGTTGCGAAATACGACAGTTCCTGTGCGGGGCTGGGTGGCTGCCCATTCGCAGGCCATCGCGGTGCTGCAGGGAACATCTGCACCGAAGACCTCGTATTCATGTGTGAGGAGATGGGGATTGAAACTGGCGTCAATCTTGACGCCTTGATCGAAGTCGCAAATCTTGCAGAGGATATATTCGGCCGTCAGCTGCCGGGCAAGGTCATGCACGGTGGAAGCTTGGGGCGCTACAAAAAGGCGTAACGTAAGCAGGATGTAAAAAACCCCACCTTCGAGGTGGGGTTTTTGGTTCAGCTGGATTTAAATCCTACCATTCTGAGCGACAGTTCGATGTGCTGCCGCTCCAGCTCCTCCAGTCCGAGCTTCCCCTCAGGCTGATACCAGGTGCAGATGCCGGTCAGCATGGAGATCAGTGCTTTGGTTGTGAGGTTGCAGTCAGAGACATTGAATATTCCCTCCTGCACGCCATCCTCGATGATTTGACGAACCCGACGCTCGTACTCTGAGCGCAAGCGAGTAACCATGCGGTAATTGTCCTCATCCAGGCTGCGAAGCTCCATATTGCCGATGAAGACCTCCTTGCGGCGCTCAGTATGGAAATGCAGATGCACGCCTACCATGGCCTCAAAACGCTGATATGTGGATGGCTGAAGGTCCACCTTTTCGGTGAATTCCATCAGCAGATCGCGCATCACGGCCTTGAGGACTGTGGCTAGGAACTCTTGCTTGTTGCTGAAGTAGTTGTAGAGGGAGGCAGCTTTGATGCCGACCTGCTCCGCAAGGGTTCTCAGGGTCATCGCCTCGTAGCCGTACTTGGCAATCAAGTCCACGCCAGCGGTGTGAATGGCCAATTCGGTGACTTCTCGTTTCGCGCCTACAGGTCGCATCAGGTAAATGTCTCTTCAAGAATGGGAGGGCGGCTTAGCGGGTCAGATAGCCACCATCCACAGGAACCATCGCGCCAGTAATATAGCTTGCCAGGTGCGAGGTCAAGAACACTGCCGGCCCTACCAGTTCGTGCGGTTCCCCCGTACGCCCCATGGGCACGTGACTGAGAAATGCCTCAAGCTTGCCAGGATCTTGCCGTGTTTCTTGCGACATAGCCGTCGGGAACGAGCCTGGCGCGAGTCCATTTACACGGATACCGTCAGCGGCCAATTCGGACGCCAGTGCCTTGGTAAATTGCAAGACCGCCCCTTTGGACGTCACGTAGCTGGACAGTGAGGCCAAGCCGGATGTGTAGCTGTGGATGGAGCCGATGTTGAGAACTGAGCCTTTCGTTTCTTTCAAGTGCGCAAGGAAGGCATGGGTGACATTGAACATGCCAGTTACATTCACTGCCAGGGTTCGACGCCACTGCTCCGGGCTCTTTTCGCTGGCGAATGGGGCACGGAAGAGCAGGCCCGCATTGTTGATCAGCGCCGTGATACTGCCGATTTCACGCCTTATGAGATCTGCGAGATTGATACAGGCGGCCTCGTCACAGATATCGAGGGCAAAGGCATGAGCCTTACCACCTTCGTCGCATATGGCTTTGGCTGTCCCTGATGCGGTGTTCATGTCAATGTCGGTCACGATGACGGTCGCGCCGGCGATGGCAAAACCATGGGCGAGGGAAGCGCCATTCCCTCGGCCGCCTCCCGTGATCAGCACGATTGCATCATCGAGGCGTAGTGAAAGGTCTAGCATGGTGAGTCCTCATCTTGTTTTTGGTATAGAAAACTAACGTCCGTTATTTTTATCTCCTTTCGCCTGAATTACAAGGTATTCGGGCTATAGAGGCCGTTTATTTCCGCCTGCCCCCCGTTCCTGTAGGCATTTTTGTTCTAAAAATCCAGCGTTCCCCCTATTGCAAACTAACGTAGGTTAGTTATTCTGGGCGTCCAGACGGCTCGGACGCTGCGTGAACATCTGCGCGCTGAGGAGCCTCAAAACAATTACAAGAGGATTTTTCATGTCTAGCCGTATGCTGCTGGGTGGTCACATCACCCACAATGCCAAGCGTTTCACGAGCAAAGTGGCCCTGATCGATAAGGTCGGACGCACGACCTACGCAGAGTTCGAGTCCGGTGCCAACCGAGTAGGCCACGCGCTCCTGGCGCAGGGTGTTTCACATGGAGACAAGGTCGCCTTCCTTGCCAGCTCGAGCCGCCAATGGGTCGAGGCGTTCTACGGTGTCGTCAAGATCGGTGCCGTAGCCGTGCCACTGAACTATCGGGAAACGCCTGAGCAGATTTCCATGATGCTTGAGGACAGTGGCTCAAAGGTGCTGTTCGTATCCGGGCAACATGTTGAAGCCTTTGGTGGGTTGCTGGAAACGCTGCGATTTCCCGTGGTGAATCTGGAGTCGCTGGATGCGTTCAAAGCAGGTTATGCAGACGCTCCCCACCCGACAGACCGCCTGAGCGAACATGATCCTGCCGTGATTCTCTACACTGGTGGCACGACCGGGCGATCCAAAGGCGTGCTGCTGAGCCATTCCAATCTCTTCTGGAACTCGCTCAACGAAATCATCGACACAAACATGGTGGAGGGCGATAACACGTTGATCGCTACGCCGTTGCACCATTCTGCAGCGCTCAATTGCTGGTTGCTCCCCCACTTGTACCTCGGGGCTACCGCTACGCTGCTTGAGAAATATGCCACTGAAGAGGTGCTGTGCGTCATCAATAAAGAGCGCGTTACCAACACCTTCATGCCGCCCTCGCTGGCACGAGAGTTCGTCTTGCACCCGCTCGCCAAGGAGCTGGATGTGAGTTCCATGACCCGGTGGTACGTAGGCAGTGGCATTCTTACCGCAAACGACCGCAGCGCCATGAAAGCATGCATCCCTGGCGTGAAGATTTACTACCAGTATGGCCTCACTGAAGCTGGCCCTATTGCGACGGTGCTCAAGGAGGAGGATTACGACCGCGCTCGTGGATCGATTGGCCGGGCCTTCCAGAACATCGAGGTGGCTATCGTTGACGACAAGGGCAACATTGCACCTCCAGGCGAGATTGGCGAGATCGTCCTGCGGGGTCCTACCATCATGTTGGGCTACCACAACCGCCCCGATGCGACGGCTGATGCGATTGACCAGGATGGTTGGCTGCACACTGGCGACCTTGCGCACATGGATGCCAACGGTTTTGTGTACTTCTACGACCGTCTGAAGGACATGATCAAAACCGGCGGGCTGAATGTCTATTCCCAGGAAGTCGAGGCCGTGCTGGCAAAACATGATCACGTTCGCGAAGTTGCAGTGATCGGTCTGAACAACGAGCGCTGGGGTGAAGAGGTTACCGCGATCATCGTGCTGCACGATGGGGTGGTCGGTGATCCTGAGCTGCTCGTCGCGCATGCCCGGGAGCATCTGGCTAGTTACCAGCTGCCGAAGCGTGTCGAATTCATCACCTACGCGGATATGCCGTTCAACCACAACGGCAAGATTCTCAAGCGCGAACTCCGTCAACGTTTTGAGCCGCAGGGCTGAGGATAATCATGGCTATCGACTTCGAAAAACAAGGTCCTGTCGCCCTGGTGACGATCAATCGTCCTCAGGCCATGAACGCCATTGACCTGAACACGCATCTGGCCTTCCAGGAGATCTGGTCGCGGATCAATACCGATGACGAGATCCAGGTTGTGGTATTGACGGGGGCCGGCACCAAGGCCTTCTGTTCAGGCGCCGACATCGGCACCTTCTTGCCCTATCTGCGTGAGAGGGCGGTCAAGGAACTGGACGATGGTGACTTTTGCGGTATCAACCGCGGTTCGCCGACGACCAAACCGATCATTGCCGCCATTAACGGTCTTGCCTATGCCGGAGGGCTTGAAATCGCGTTGGCCTGCGACCTGCGCATTGCTGTTGATTATGCCAAGTTCGCGCTTCCGGAGCCGCGGTGGGGTGTCATTGCCGGTGCCGGTGGCGTCACTCGATTGTCCCGAGTGGTCTCCAGCGCCCTGGCGACTCAAATGGTGCTGACCGGCGAGCCTATTGGCGCCGAGCGAGCGCTCGCAGAAGGATTGGTGAGTGAGCTCACTACCTCGGATAACCTGCTGCCGCGTGCTTTGGAAATTGCTCACAGCATCACCAAAAATGGCCCTCTGGCTGTGCGGGCGTCGTTGCAAGTGATTCGACGCGGCGCTGACTGCGGTCTTGACGCTGCGTTGGAATTGGAGCGCACGGCTTTCCGTCGAATCCTTCTGAGCGAAGACTTCAAGGAAGGTATTGCAGCGTTCACCGAAAAACGCGAGCCCGCTTACAAGGGGCGGTGAAGCACTGGACATAACGGGCGCTGCATGGGGTGAGGGTGGGCAGGTCGCCTCCCACCTTTTGCCTGTCCATGCGCGCGCCAGGGAGGCGAGTCTAGATGAGTACACCGGCAGAAAAGTTAGCCGCCATCTTCGCTTTGGAGGAGGTGGAGGCCAATGTATTCAAAGGTGAGAGCCAGGACCTGAGATTGCCTCAGCTTTTTGGTGGACAGGTATTAGGCCAGGCAGCGATGGCGATGACGCGTACGGTGCTGGCAGATAAAAAACTGCATTCCCTGCACGGGTACTTCGTACGTCCAGGGCGCGCGGACGCGCCCGTGATGTATGAGGTTGAGACCGTTCAGGACGGTCGAAGCTTCAGCCGCAGGCGGCTCACAGCCTGGCAGGATTCGAAAGTCATTTTCGTTGGAGATGGTTCATTTCATCGTGTTGAAGAGGGATTTCACCACCAGCACTGCGCGCCTGAGGTCGCCGTTCCGTCTGCCTTGCCGACGGAGCTGGAACTTCTGGCCGGGGATGCTGATTTGATCGAAGAGATCAAACGTCGCCACGAAGCCGCCAATGCGCTGGAGATCCGACCGGTAGAGCCTATTGATCCTAGCGCTCCCAAGGCTCGTGCGCCGCAAAAGAGTTTCTGGTTCAGGTTTGCGCAGCTCACCACTCGCGATACTGACGTTCATCGAAGCTTGCTGGCTTATGCCAGTGATACGGCCCTGCTGATTACGTCTTTGCTTCCGCATGGCGTTTCCGATATGCAGCGAGACATGCGGGTTGCCAGTCTGGATCATTCGATTTGGTTCCACGGCGATTGCGTCGTGGACGAGTGGCTCCTGTATGTCAATGACAGCCCTTGGAGTGGGGCGGGCCGAGGCCTTTCGCGCGGCTCGATTTTTGACCAGCAAGGGCGGCTTATTGCCTCTGTTGCACAAGAAGGACTTATTCGGAAACTCTGATTTCTCTATCAGCGGCCTCACGTTTGGGGTCGCTATTTTTTTGCATGCTCAAAACGCTCTTCTGACTCAAAAATAATAATTGGTGCCTAGAGGGTACCATTCAAGAAGGGAAATAAAAAATATGAGATTTTCTGCGCCTGAGATTAAGTGCGCGAGCACTGCGTTTGCCCTGTTTTTAAGTGTGCCTGCAACCTGTATCGCAGAGACAACCTCTACTTCAATGCCATGGATGTTGGGTACCTGGGGTGGCCTGAGAGACGAGCTACACCAGAAAGGTATCGACTTCGACCTCAATTATAGAAGTGACAGTGCGTACAATGCGCACGGTGGCTACGACAAGGACAAGAAACTCGCCTACGCCGATCAGTACATGTTTTCGGTCAGTGCTGACTTGGACAAACTGCTAGGCGCATCTTCTTCAAAGTTTGTCATGACGCTAATTGATCGTAATGGCGAGGAGTTGGCCAAGGAGCGGTTGACTGACCCGCGATCAGGTTCATTGACCCAGACGCAGAACGTGTATGGGCGCGGTAGTGTTACGCGGCTGTCTCAGCTCTACCTCGAAACCCGCTTGGGAAAACCTAACTCGTATTTCAGAATGGGTCGATTCGGGCCAGAGGAATTCGGTCAGTTTGATTGCGATTTTCAAAACCTGATTTTTTGCGGTAATTCAGGCGGGAACTGGCATGGGGATGACTGGTATAACTTCCCGATCGGTCAGTGGGCGACCGCAGTCAAATATCAGTTTCTTGATGATGTCGCTGTCCAGGCTGGAGTCTTCGAGCAGAACCCGACCCTTTTAGAAAATGACAATGCCTTCAAAGTGAGTACCCGTGGCGCGGAAGGTGCTCTCATACCCGCTGAGGTCATTTGGACGCCTAAACGCGCGTTGTTTGGCCAGCCCGCGGAGTTCAGGCTTGGCGCTTTCTATAACACCACTGACGCCGATGACCTGCGCTACAACGCGGATGGCCATGAGCATGCGTTCGAGCCCGACACTCGCTACCAGTCGCATCGGGGGCGCAAAGGTTGGTGGTATGTCGCGCGCCAGACGGTGGGCCATGTTGGCGGAGATCAGCACCGGAAGATCGAGGTCTTTTCGGAAGGGTTCTGGAATGATCGCGATACTGGATTCGTCGCCAGGCATTACAACATCGGTCTTATCATCAATGGCCCGTTTGTCTCTCGTCCCGACGACTCGATCGGAGTCGCGATCGGGGGGTTGAGCGTTGCCTCGAATGTGACGGCACACCAGCGCCATGTAAACATCTACAATCAGGTCACCCGCTACGATGACCCGCGTTTTACCCCCGTCCAGACGGACGAATACAGTAGCGAGATCTACTACGGCGTGAAGATCACGGACTGGTTGACCGTGCGTCCCAACGTGCAGTACATCGTTCACCCTGGCGCAGTGGATGAGGTCGATAACGCGTTCTTGCTGGGCCTCATGGTCAGAGCGAGTTTCTAGCCTGTAGCTTCTGGCTGGGTTGCCCAGGGGCCAAGTGCAGTTCGCGCAGGGCCCCTGATGCTTGCAGGATCATTAGCCTTCAACAGGTGCAGATTGTTGCAGATGGCTCAAGAAGTTCTGAAGCTCTCGGCTCCTTCCCATGCCCTTGCGTAAAATGATTCCATAGGGCGGTAAACCTTCGATAACGTACCCGGTGAGGACAGTGATCAGCCCTGTACGGACGTGATCATTGATCACTGCTTCGCTTAACACCATGACCGCATCCGTCAATTGCACGAGCTGCAGCATCGCCCAAATGGATGAGCACTCGATCGTTTTGGAGGGAGGTAACAGATCCCTGTCCGCCCACCAGCGCTCCACGGCTTTTCGCCCTGGGCTCGCCGCTGGTTGAAGGAGCCACGTCCATTTTTGAATGATGTCCTCCATCTTCGCAGGGGCGTGCGTTGCCAGTGGGTGTCCACTTCGTACAGCCATGACCAGACGATCGTTACCGAGGGGTTCAAATTCAAATCTGGACCTATCGCCTGGGGTGCCTAGGCGTGCAATCGCCACATCCAGCCGCTCCTGCTCCAGCATCTCTATCAGCAAGTCGCTGGTGTCACTCATCATCCGGATTCCCAGATGAGGTGAGGCGCTTTTCATGGTCGCGATAGTCGATACCACCCGATCGAGTGCGCTACCCATGACGACACCTACGGCTAGATGGCCGTAGCCGCCCTCCGCTCTGGCCGTCAGGTCTTCTACGCAGCGATCAAGGCTATTGAGCGCTGAATGGGCGAATTTCAAGAGTTCTTCGCCCACCGGGGTGGGCACGACGCCTCGAGGTTGGCGTTCGAACAGTGCGCACCCAAAAGCATCTTCTACTTCCTGAAGCATCCGGGTAAGGGTGGGCTGGGACATGTTTAGTGTCTCGGCGGCCCGATGCAGATTCTGGCAGTTGCCCAGGGTCGCCAACATGAAAAGGTGTCGGTACTTTAACCGCTTGAAAAGGCTATAAGTTTTTGCGCTGGGGCTGGCAAGGGAAGGATTCATGGCATTTGGCTATTTTATTGTGTGATTCGGTTTCTGTATCAATAAAGCAAAAAACTCTATTAGTCAAACATCGCTGCGATCGCTACGTTGTAAGGTGTGTGCGGCAGTTTGGTCATGCCAAGGGCCGACTGCATTGATCACCGATGCACATTGCTGGATTGCTAATAACAACAAGGAAAAGCCACCTATGTCGCCACAGCATCGTTCCATCGAACAGCGTCTTGAGCAACTGGAAGATCGGGAGAAAATCAAAGAACTTAAATACCGATACGCCTTTCATTTAGATAATGGTTATGACCCTGATAGCATTGCCGCCTTGTTCTCCGAAGACGGGGAATGGATCATCAAAGGTGTGGGGGGTGATGTCCGCGGTCAAGGTGCAATCCGAGAACACTGTAAAAATTTGAGCAAAGGCATTTTGTGGAGCCAGCACGACATATTTGCGCCGCGTGTTGAAATCAGTGATCAAGGCGATCGTGCGGTTGCCCACTTCAATCTCGTCTGCTTGCTGACAATGCGCAGTGACGTTGCAGACGCCAAAGGCGAAGCATTTCTGCTCGCTGGAAACTACACCGACCATTTAGTGAAAGTAGATGGGGAGTGGTTGTTCCAATCCATGACCGGAACCATCGAGCAGTCATCCCCTTGGACAAAGGGCTGGGTTGAAGCCCCTTTCAAAAAAGAGTCTTGGTAAGACGAACCCTATTGTGGCATGCATTCGCAGAGGCAAAAAATGACGTTGTTGACTCCCTACGATCTATCGGGCACTCAATTAACCTCGCGCGTCGTAATGGCGCCAATGACCAGGTCGAGAGCCAAGGACACTGTGCCCAATGCCAGCACCGCGGCGTATTATCGCCAACGCGCCGGTGCAGGTTTGCTCATCACAGAAGGGGCGCAGATAACCCAGGAGGGTCAAGGCTATCTCTTCACGCCTGGCATTTTCTCTCCAGAACAGGTCGCTGGCTGGAGGCGAGTTACCGACCAGGTTCACGAAGCGGGCGGTAAGATTTTTATTCAGCTCTGGCACGTTGGTCGTATCTCTCATACGTCCTTGCAGCCCAATGGCAACGCTCCAGTTTCGTCAGTCGATACCTTGGCCGAAAACACTACGTGCTACGGCTATACCGCCGATGGTGAGCCAGGTCAGGTTCAGGTGACGCGCCCGCGGGCGTTGCCTGCCGCTGAGGTAGCCAGGGTGTCGCAAGACTTCGTCAAGGCAGCTGAAAATGCAATCCTTGCAGGGTTTGATGGTGTCGAGATTCACGGCGCCAACGGCTATATCTTTGAGCAATTCATCAATGGCGGATTGAATACGCGCACTGACGCGTACGGCGGCAGCATTGAGAACAGGCTGCGTTTCTTGTTGGAAACGGTAGATATGATTTCAGCAGCGATTGGCAGTCACCGAGTGGGTCTGCGGGTGGCGCCTTTCGGGCGTTTGTCAGCCATGCCAGCGTTTGCGGATGAGCGTGAAACGTGGCTGGCGGCGGCGGCAGCATTGAGTTCGCGAGACCTGGCTTATGTGCATTTGAGTGATCAGGATTCACTCTGCGGAAACCTCATGAACCGTGAGTTTGTTCGCGAGTTCCGGGAGGTCTACCGGGGCACATTGATGTTCGCGGGATCGCTGACACAAGAAACTGCCCAGGCCATGCTGGATGATGGGCTTGTCGACCTTGCTGCTTTCGGTCGCCCCTATATCTCCAACCCCGATCTGGTAGATCGATTCAAGCGCGGCTTGCCGCTCAGCCCGTTTGACCGTGCGACTTTCTATGGAGGAGGGGATGAAGGATACATTGACTATCCGCCCTATGGCGGCCATTCCTGACGTGTCCACCTAGGCCTGAATGTAGCCTTGATGAAGGGGCAGTGGGTATCCGTGCCCACTGCCTTTTCCTTTTTAAGGCCGGATTCAGCCGGGGCGCGGGCTATGCGCTTGGCGCGATACGGTTTCCGTATCTAAATTCGCATTTTTTCCATTGGTCATGCATCGCAGAATTGGTTAGGTTCGGTATCGGCAACCAAAATACAACATGAGGTTCGTTCGAACCCTCCAGAGCCGGAGCAAGATGCTATGCCTGCGCATGATGTGATCGATCTCTCTTACCCTGCCATCTCGAGTGAAGCAGCCAGCTTCCTCGGTAAATCTCACAAGCTGTTCATCGAGGGTCAGTGGCAAGACGCCCAGAGCGGGGCACGAAGAAAAGTATTCGACCCGGCTACGGGAAAAGTCATCGCTGAGGTTGCGGACGGTGATCAAGCCGACGTCGACAAAGCTGTCAGCGCTGCTCGTAAGTCATTCGACTCCGGTGCCTGGCGCAAACTTTCGGGCTCTGAAAAAAGCAAGGTGCTCTGGCGGATTGGCGACCTGATCGACAAATACTCGCAAGAGCTGGCAGAGCTTGAAGTTCTCGATGAGGGGTCGCCCTATGGCATTGTCAAAGACGCCTATGTGCGGAACTCAGCCGAGCATTTCCGCTACTATTCCGGGTGGTGCACCAAGCTTAACGGGCTGTCCGTGCCTGTAGGCTTGGCCGGCGAGTGGCATGCCTACACGACCCATGAGCCAGTCGGCGTTGTTGGGCAGATCATCCCTTGGAACGTCCCTCTGCTAATGGCTGCCTGGAAACTGGCTCCTGCGCTGGCTGCGGGTTGCTCCATTGTGCTCAAGCCAGCGGAGGACACGCCTCTCACCGCGTTGCGTCTGGCGGCCATTTGTGAGGAAGCAGGGCTTCCGCCTGGTACGCTGAACGTAGTGACGGGGGATGGCCGGTGCGGCGCCGCCTTGGTTAACAGTCCTTTCGTGGACAAGATCGCGTTCACTGGCAGTACCGCAACCGGCAAAGCAATCGCATCGGCAGCAGCCAAGACACTCAAGCGAGTAACCCTTGAGCTGGGTGGCAAGAGCCCTGTCATCGTCTTCCCGGATGCTGACCTGTCTACCGCCATTCCTGGTGTTGCTCAAGCCGTCATGCTGAACAGTGGTCAGGCCTGTACTGCAGGTTCCCGACTTTATATCCACGAAGATGTATACGACGATGTCATCAACGGTGTCGCTGAATTCATTTCCGAGATGAAGCTTGGGCATGGGCTGAATCGGGCAACGCAGATCGGCCCTTTGATCTCCCAGCGCCAGCTTGGTCGCGTCAGTGAACTCGTCCGCACCGGTGTCAGTGAAGGTGCGAAGGTGATCTGCGGTGCCAGTGAGATGGACGGGGAGGGGTTCTTCTACAAACCTACTCTGCTCGCCAACGTCGATCATCGAATGACGGTTTATCGAGAAGAGATCTTTGGCCCGGTGATCTCCGCGATGAAGATCTCCAACCAGAGCCTCGACGATCTGGCGCGTGAAGCCAACAACACGGAGTACGGACTGGCCGCCAGTATCTGGACACAGAATGTCACCCAAGCGCATGCGCTCGCCGCGCGCATCCGGGCAGGGATCATCTGGGTCAACAGTCACAACCAGATAGACCCCTCTCTGCCCTTTGGCGGTTTCAAGGAGTCTGGCATTGGTCGGGAAATGGGCCTTAGCGGACTTGAGCATTACACCGAGACCAAATCGGTCGCAGTGCTGCTGAAGAGCTAAACACTTGCCCGCCCAACGGGCCACACGAACCTCATTAAGACTGCGTCGCAATAGGCTCTCAGATCACCCGCGTATGGTGGTCTGAGCGCTGCTCTGTGTACGATCCCAAAGCGCGAAAAAAACAATAGGTGCGCACATGCAATTCCAAAAAGACGTCACCGATCAAGTGAGCACACTTGTTCTGTCTAAGCTACCTCTCTGGTTTGGCGGTTTACTCTTGGTGCTCGCCGCTCCGTTACTCGTAGGTGGGGTATACCTTGCCTGGCTTGGCGGATCCTTGTTCTATCTGCTCACCGGAGTATTGCTCGTTGTATCGGCCTACGGATTCTTTCAGCGTAAAAAGCTGGGTGTCTGGGTTTATCTGGGTCTCACTGCAACTGCCATCGCATGGTCGCTCTACGAAGTCGGGCTCCAGTTTTGGCCGATGGTGCCACGCCTGGCAGGGTTCCTGCTTCTTCTGATTCCTGTTCTGCTGCTGGCCTCGAAGGTGGGCTTCACGCAGCGTCGGAAAGTGTGGGTGGGAGCTGCCGGGGTCACGTCAGTGCTGCTGGTCGCCGGCTTCATCGCGATGTTCTTCCCACATGGCGTTATCCAGGGGCCGGCTCGTCCTGCGGTCGCTAGTGGCGCGGCCGATAAAGCTGTAAACGGCAACTGGCAACATTATGGACGTACGCCGACTGGAACCCGCTTCGCACCGCTTGAGCAGATCACCCCAGAGAACGTTTCCAACCTTGAAGTGGCGTGGACGTTCCGTACCGGAGAGATTGCTGATGCAGGTTCTGAAAACCAGAACACTCCGGTTCAGGTGGGCGATACGCTTTACATCTGCACCCCTTTGAACAAGGTCTTCGCGGTGGATGCGAACACCGGTAAGGAAATCTGGCGCTACGATGCCAAAGTGCAAAACCAAAAGGTCTGGAACCGTTGCCGCGGTGTCAGCTATTACGACGCCACTGAGGTCTCTGATGCTGTGCGCAGTGCCTCGACGGCGGTTCAGGATTGCCCGCAACGGGTCATTCTCTCCACGCTCGACTCGCGACTGATCGCTCTTGATGCCAAGACAGGACAAGAGTGCCAAAGCTTCGGTATGAATGGCCAGGTTAGCCTCAAGCAGGGCATGGGCGAGGTTAAACCCACCTACTACATGGGCACTTCTCCCGTCACTGTCGCTGGCAACCTCTTGATTGTCGGTGGCTGGGTCTACGACAACCTGGAAACCAAGGAACCGTCTGGCGTCATCCGCGCGTTCAACGCTGCCACGGGTGAGCTGGAGTGGGCATGGGATTTGGGCAATCCATCGATCACCAAGTATCCACCACCGGGTGAAACGTACACCCGCGGAACGCCCAACATGTGGTCGACTGCTGCCTACGATTCCAAACTGGGGCTTGTCTATGTCCCGTTAGGCAACTCTACCCCTGATTTCTGGGGCGGGCATCGCTCTGAGGCGGCCAATCGCTACGCGTCCTCAGTTGTCGCGCTGGACTACAAGACTGGGCGAGAGCGCTGGGCTTACCAGACTGTTCATCACGACATCTGGGACTATGACATTCCTTCGCAACCCGCTCTGTATGATGTCCCGGATGGCAATGGCGGTAACCAACCTGCGTTGATCCAAACGACCAAGACCGGCAACATTTTCATGCTCAATCGGGAGACGGGTAAACCAATCACTGAAGTGGTCGAGCGAAGCGTCCCGCAACAAGAACTGGCTGGCGACAAAACTGCGCCGACACAGCCCTTCTCGGTGGGCATGCCTTACATCGGCCAGGAAAAACTGACTGAGCAGGACATGTGGGGCGCCACAATCTACGATCAGTTGCTCTGCCGCATCCAGTTCAGATCGTTGCGATACGAGGGTGCCTTCACACCACCAGGCACCACTGCGAGCCTTCAGCACCCTGGTAATTTTGGCGGTATGAACTGGGGTAGTGTCTCTATCAACGAAGATACTGGCGTGATGGTCGTCAACGACATCCGGATACCGCTTCGCGTGCAGCTGATCCCGAGCGAACATCATGAGACCAATGGCAACGGTAAGCCCCACTCGGAGTTCGCTCCTATGCGTGGCACGCCATTTGTTGTGACCAACTCGTCCTTTGTCTCGCCGATAGACGTTCCCTGCCAAGCCCCTCCTTATGGGACTGTGACCGGTATTGATCTCAAGACGCGGGAGGTCATCTGGCAGCGTCCTGCAGGCACTGTCCAGGATACTGCGATCGCGGGTGTCAAAGTGCGGGCGCCGTTCCCGATTGGCATGCCAACCATCGGCGGTACCGTTTCGACGCGTTCAGGCCTGGTCTTCTTTGCAGGCACTCAGGACTATTTCCTGCGGGCGTACGATCAATCCACCGGCGAAGAGCTCTGGAAAGCTCGCATGCCAGTGGGTTCGCAAGCGACACCTATGACCTTTGTTTCACCGTCTAGCAATCGGCAATTCGTGGTTGTCAGTGCCGGCGGTGCACGTAGCTCAACGGATCGAAGCGATCTGTTGATCGCCTACGCGTTGCCTAAACAGCAGTAACAAGCCATCGAGGTCACCTCAACCCTGAGGTGGCCTCGGCGGACCCGACGCCGCTCCATCCCCGCCTTCACGAAGCGTTGACCCTGGATTGCATCGACATCGATCAGCGCCCCCCGCCGATGCCCACTCATTCTGTCCTGTCATTCCTGAATGTTTGGAATCGGAGCCCGATTATCTTTTCCTCGATCCCTTTTAGAGTAGAGCTCTGATGACTGGGCGCAGCAGCCGGCTGAAACTCACCGGCCTTCAGGCAGGTGGTCAGAAGGCCTTTGCCGTTTGCGCAAGCGCTTGCATAGCCCTGGTCTCCCACTCTCATTGGAGGGCATTTCGTGGAAAACGCTATTCAACAGCTTATCGATCGTGAAGCCATTCGCGATCTCAGAACGCTTTACGCCCATCACCTGGACGGTAACAACATCCAGGCCCTAAGCGAGGTCTTCGCGGCGGACGCTGTGGTTGAGGTGACTGTCGGAAAAATGGAGGGGATTGAGGCGATCAAATCCGGCTTGCAGGAGGCCTTTGCACTCTACGACCGGGATAACCGGCGGAGCTTCCCGTTCATGCACGCAATCACCAATCACTGGATCAAGTTGACCGGGCCTGATACTGCCGAGGGGCGCTGCTACCTCATCGACTTCGAGACTGCTTCAAAGCCTGATCCAAACCCGTTACTGCTGCTAGGGCTGTACGCCGATGAGTACAAGCGAATCAATGGCGAGTGGCGCATCACGCGTACTCGATTGGAGGTCGTCTGGCCTGATCGCAGCAACCCTGAGCAAGTATCCGGCCAAACGGAAGGAGCGTGAATATGCACGCGCCATTGAAGCTGAGCATTCTTGACTACTCTCCGGTGGATGAGGGACTGCTTCCTGTCGATGCGCTGGCGGCTAGCGTGCGCCTGGCTCAGCTTGCGGAGGAAAGCGGATTCCACAGGTTCTGGGTCTCGGAACACCATGGTGCTCCAGCGACTGCCAGCAATTCCCCTGAGATCCTCATGTCGCGTATCGCATCGGCAACCAAGACGATCAGGGTGGGCTCCGGTGGGGTGCTGCTACCTAACTACAGCAGTTTGAAGATTGCCGAGAATTACCAATTGCTTGAAGCGCTGTTCCCAGGGCGCATCGACCTTGGTTTCGGTAGAGCCCCTGGGGCTGACAGGCGCACGAGCATGGCGCTCAATGATGAAAAAGGCGAGTCGATCCCCTATGGTCGCAAAGTTGCCGACTTGCTCGGGTTCGTGACCGGGAACCATATGCCCAACTCGCGCTATGAGGGGATGCGCGCGCATCCAGAGACCCGCAACAAACCTCAGCCCTATGTTCTAGGTGCTTCGGGGGCGACGGCGGAAGTCGCCGCGCAGGCAGGCCTGGGGTTCACCTTTGCCCATTTCATCAATCCTCGTGGCGATGGGCCCCATGCAGCTAGCGCGTATCGCCAGGCTTTCAAACCGACTGATTTTTTACAATCACCTTCGGTGGTTGTAGCAGTATTTGTAGCAGTCGGAGATACGCCTGAAGAAGCCAAGGATTATGCGGCGGCCTTTCACCTCTGGCTTACCTACGCAGAGAGTGCAGGCCCGTTCAATCGGGTGCCATCAATCGAGAGTACATGTGCCCATGACTGGGCACCGGATGAGTTGGCGATTCGCGAGCGCAACAAAGGGCGGCTCATCTACGGGACAGCCGATCATGTCGTGGTCCAACTACGTGAGCTGGCAGATGCTTATGGTACCGATGAGGTCATGATCAACCTCATGATGCCAGGTGAGACCTCCCGGCTGAATGCATTGACCAGCATTGCCCATTGGCTGAGGAAAAGTGAGGTTTTGAGTAACTCGCTAGGTCAGGCAGAGCAATGCAAGGAGAGGGCGCATGACGCCTGATAGCCTTCCGATTGAAGCCCTCTCACCGTCAAATCACATAGCGCTGCATTTGGCCCATCGTTGGTTCGCCTTCCTGGAAGCACCTGGAGGTGACCTCAATGAACACTTGAAAATGTTCCATCCGAACATTCTTCTATCCGGTCACCGGATGCACCATGTGTTCGCCCAGGATCATCAGTCACTTGTGGCTTGGTTCGCATCGATACCGGATAAAATCAGCGCCCATCACATCATCCACTCAAATTACTCGACTGCAGAAAATGGAGATGGTCTGTTGAATATGGTTGTCGCTTACCAAGCGCCAGGGAAGGCGGGTATGCAAGGCTCGATCATCAGTTATGAAACGCGAATCGAGTTCTCGCCGGGGGCGCCGCGCTTTATCTCCCTCGACAAAACGCCGATCCTCTCGAACAAAAGGTCAAGCTATGAAACCTCATGGTCGACCAATCGTGTCCTCGCGCGCGTTCATGCAGAGCTGGGAGGACTAAATGGAGTGAGTGATTCAGTCCGGCGTGCCCTCGGAAATGAGGTGCGTCACCTTTCCGCCCAAGTCGTCGCCTCGGAAGGAAGCCCTGCATACGATGCGGTAGTGACCGCAGTTATGGGTGAGCCAGCTGGAGTGCGTGTGGTAAAGCTTCGTCTTACGGACGATGTCGCGCGCTCAATGCCGTCCATCGAGGACGCTCGGGTCATCGACTTTGGTGATACGCCTCTTTGAAAACAGTCCGGTTCGGGGGCGCAGCTACAGGCCAGCAGTGGTATGCGCCCCACTATGCTCTAAGGTGAACAGCAGCCACATTCCAATTTTTACAGCTCATCGATTGTGGTCTTCACAAGGCTGTCCTGCGCTTCAAGCTGATCCTTCCTTCACCGCCTTGCCAAACATCCGGACTCCTTCAAAGGATTCGGAACATGCCAAGCGCCCGTAGTCTCCGTTTCTTTGCAACCTGCCTCTCAACAGCTACAGCGCTATGCGCAGGCGTATTCACGCGCACGGAGTCTTGTCTGATTTTTATATTGGAATACAGGGATGAAATGACTGGAATTCCAGCTGATTAATCAAAATCAGGACGAGCATTAGAATTCCCTCCAAGCGATGGCGCCCGGGCTCTGTTCCGGTCGACATCATCATTCGCGCCAAATTTCTACATAACCGTCCAGGCGAGCTTGGGCCTTCAGGCTCTTGCTTGCACGCGTGTGCGCAAGCGGTTACGTACCGGAGTTTCTATGAACAAATCGTTTTCTCGGGCCGCGTTAGGGGTCTTGCCCCTTTCTGCTGCATTACTGCTGACGGGCTGTGATTCTGCGCAGGATCAAGCGGCGAGTCCTGCAGCGCTTAAAGTGGGGTACTACGCAGTCCGGGAAGCTCCGCTGACTTTGAGTACCGACCTCCCTGGGCGAACCTCCGCATTTCGCGTCGCTGAAGTTCGTCCGCAAGTTGCGGGCATTCTGGAGCGCCGATTGTTCACGGAAGGCACTGAGGTCAAACAAGGCCAGCAGCTGTATCAAATCGACCCGCGCACGTACGTGGCTCAGCAAGCCAGGGCTGAGGCCAATCTGCGCAGCGCGCGCAATCTGGCCGAGCGTTATGAGCGTTTGCTGAAAGCGCGCGCGGTGAGTCAGCAGCAACATGATGATGCCGTGGCTGCGTGGAAGCAGGCTGAAGCCGACAAGCGTGTGGCCGACATCAATGTCCAATACACCAAAGTGCTTGCACCTATCACGGGTCGCATTGGCAGATCCGCTGTTACTGAAGGTGCGCTTGTGACTGACGGTCAGGCCGCCGCTATGGCAACGGTGAATCAGCTCGATCCGATTTATGTCGATGTCACTCAACCCATCACCCGTATCCTTGCCCTCAAGCGCGCACTGAAGTCGGGTGATTTGAAAACCTCGGGCACTGACCAGGCTGAGGTCAGTCTGACCTTGGATGACGGCAGTGCCTACCCGCTTGCCGGTACTTTGAAATTCTCCGAGGTGAGCGTTGACCAAGGCACCGGCTCGGTGACTTTGCGCGCTGTTTTTCCCAATCCTGAACGTGCTCTGCTGCCTGGGATGTTTGTGCATGCCCAAGTGAAAGAGGGGGTCCGCGAAAACGCCATTCTGGTGCCTCAGCAGGCCATCGTCAGGGACAGTCGGGGTGTTGCGACTGTATGGGTGATCACTGCTGACAATCATGTAGAGCAGCGCGATCTCGAGACTGTGCGCACGGTAGGGAACGCCTGGCTGGTAGACAGTGGTGTAAGGCCAGGTGAGCGGGTTATCACCGAGGGGCTGCAGTTCGTCCAAGCGGACTCGGTCGTCGAAGGGCAGCCTGCATCGAACGTCCACGTGAACACCGCTTTGACGGCAAACTGAGAGGTCGACAATGTCTCGTTTCTTCATTGATCGGCCAATTTTTGCTTGGGTGATCGCGCTCGCGATCATGCTCGGTGGAGCCCTGGCGATCCACAGCCTTCCTGTCAATCAATATCCCAATATCGCGGCGCCGGCCGTGCAGATAACCGTCACCTACCCAGGTGCCTCTGCGCAGACCGTTCAAGATACGGTGGTGCAAGTCATCGAGCAGCAGCTGAACGGCCTGGATGGCCTGCGTTACATCAGTTCGGCAGCAAACAGTGACGGTAGCGTTGAAATCACCGTGACTTTCGACCAGGGCGTCAATCCTGATATCGCGCAGGTTCAAGTTCAGAACAAGCTTCAGCTTGCGACGCCTAACCTGCCAGCGGAAGTGCAGCGGCAAGGGATCCGTGTGGTGAAGTTCCAGGTGAACTTCATGCTGCTGGTCAGCATTTATTCGAAGGATGGAAAGCTGAGCTACGGTGACCTGGGCAACATCATCGTGTCGAGCTTCCAGGATCCGCTGTCCCGTACCCAAGGGGTGGGCGACTTCTTCGTGTTTGGCTTCCAGAATGCGATGCGGATCTGGCTTGATCCCGCCAAGCTCAATAGCTACCAGTTGATGCCCAGCGATGTCACCGCCGCTATCTCGGCGCAGAACGTCCAAGTCTCGTCCGGGGCTATTGGCGGACTGCCGACGCGTAAAGGTGTTGAGCTGAGCGCGACGGTGATCGGTAAAACCCGGTTGAAAACCGCTGATGAGTTCAAGGAAATTTTGGTCAAGGTGCAGCCGGACGGTGCTCAGATTCGCTTGAAGGATCTGGGAGAAGTGGTGCTGGGCAATGAAACCTACTCCTACGACGTCAACTACAACGGTAAACCTGCAGCCGGTATTGCGTTGCGCTTGGCCACCGGCGCGAACATGCTGGAGACCGTCGAACGCGTAAAAAATACTGTCGACCAGCTTAAACCTTACCTGCCGCCCGGCGTAGAAGTCGTTTACCCCTACGACACCAGCCCTTCGGTGAAAGCCTCGATCGACTCGGTGGTGCATACCCTGTTCGAGGCAGTCGTCCTGGTGTTTCTGGTCATGCTGCTGTTCTTGCAGAACATTCGTGCGACCTTGATTCCAACCCTGGCGGTGCCGGTGGTGCTGCTCGGTACCTTTGGCGTGCTGTACGCCTGTGGGTTCACTATCAACGTGATGACGATGTTCGCCATGGTGCTGGCGATCGGGCTGCTTGTGGACGATGCCATCGTGGTCGTGGAAAACGTCGAGCGACTGATGGAAGAAGAGCATCTGTCGCCACGTGACGCCACCTACAAATCGATGCAGCAAATCTCCGGAGCGCTAGTAGGCATCGGCTTGGTGATTAGTGCCGTGTTCATGCCGATGGCTTTCTTTGGCGGCTCCGCAGGGATCATCTACCGGCAGTTCTCCATCACGATCATCACCGCGATGGGGCTCTCTGTACTGGTCGCGTTGGTTTTCACCCCGGCGCTCTGCGCAACCATGCTCAAGGCGCATGCCGGTGGTCAGAAGAAGCAAACCGGTTTCTTCGCGTGGTTCAACCGCGTCTTCGAACGAAACACTGATCGCTATGCGTCCTCGATTTCCAAGATATTGCGCAACCCCAAACGAACCTTTGTGATTTATGCATTGCTGCTGCTTGGCGTCGTCGCCATGTTCAGAAATCTGCCGTCTGCATTCCTGCCGGATGAAGACCAAGGATTGTTGATTGTGCAGATTCAGACACCGCCCAACAGCAGTGCTGAACGCACCCAGACGGTCATTGATAGCGTTCGAACGTATCTGTTGGAAGAGGAGAAAGACGGTGTTGTCTCCGCGTTCAATATCAGTGGTTTCAACTTCGCGGGTCGCGGGCAGAACTCTGCCGTGATCTGGGTACGACTCAAGCCGTTCGAGGCGCGTACTGACAGTGAAAACTCAGCCTTTGCCATTGCTCAGCGGATAACGCGCTTTGCCAGCACTGTCCGAGATGCGAATGTCGTATCAATCGTCCCCCCTGCCATCATGGAAATGGGTAACGCGACGGGCTTTGACCTTTTCCTCCAGGACAACGGTGCTCGAGGCCATGCTGCGCTGATGGAGGCGCGTGATCAGTTGCTCAAGCGGGTGGCCAAAGAGCCTGCGCTGGCCATCGTCAGGCCTAACGGGCTCGCTGATGAGGCTCAGTACCAGGTGACCATTGATGATGAGAAGGCGCGGGCGCTGCAGGTTTCGATCGAGTCGATCGATGACACCATGTCTGTTGCTTGGGGTTCCACCTACGTCAACGACTTCGTCGACAAGGGGCGTGTGAAAAAGGTGTATGTCCAAGGTGAAATGGACGCTCGGATTTCGCCGGAAGACTTTGACAAATGGTACGTGCGAAATGCGGCTGGGCAGATGGTGCCATTCTCCTCGTTCGCCAGTGGTCAGTGGGTCTATGGCTCGCCCAAGCTGGAGCGCTATAACGGCATTCCTTCCGTTGAGTTGCTGGGACAGCCAGCACCGGGCTACAGCACAGGGGATGCCATGGCAGCGATTGAACGGGTCGCTTCGCAGCTGCCAAATGGCTTTGGAGTGTCCTGGACTGGGCTTTCCTATGAAGAACGAGCGGCAGGTTCTCAAGCGATCACACTGTATGTGCTTTCACTGATGATCGTGTTCCTCTGCCTTGCAGCTCTTTATGAAAGCTGGTCGGTGCCGGTGTCGATCATGCTCGTCGTGCCGCTTGGTGTGCTGGGTGCGGTCGCCGCAACCCTCGGGCGAGGTCTTTCCAATGATGTGTTCTTCCAGGTCGGCATGTTGACGACCATGGGGCTTGCAGCGAAAAACGCCATCCTGATCGTCGAGTTCGCAAAAGACCTCTACGAAAACCAGGGCCGCACTCTGGTGCAGGCTGCAACTGAGGCAGCGCGTCTGCGGCTGCGTCCAATCATCATGACTTCCATCGCGTTCGTGATGGGTACGTTGCCTCTTGCACGCGCTTACGGGCCGGGCAGTGGCAGCCAGCATTCGATTGGTACAGCGGTGGTCGGAGGTACGCTCGCAGCAACATTCTTGGCCATTTTCTTTGTGCCGTTGTTCTACGTGGCTGTGACGAAAGTGTTCAAGTCAAGGCAACGTGGGGCTGTGCGCGTAGCTATCCACGAGGGCGCTCATCATGACGCATAAACCCCTGCTGTTGGTGTTGGCGATGACATTGGGTGGCTGCAGCCTGATCCCCGATTATCAACGGCCCGAGGCCCCGGTTCCCAGCACCTTTCCTGAGGGCGCCGCTTATGCGGCCCCATCTTCAGGAGGCGTAGCGAGGATCGATTGGAAAACCTTCTTCAAAGACCCCGCCTTGCATGAGCTGGTGGATTTGGCTCTGTCCAACAACCGCGACCTGCGCAAAGCGGCACTGAATGTGGACGCATACCGCGCGCAGTACCGCATCCAAGGGGCGGCGCTGCTGCCTGAGATTGGCGTTGACGGGCGCACTGGGCGCTCCCGAACCCCGGGCGACCTCTCAACAACGGATCAACACATCACCTCGGGAGATAACAGTCTTCAGGTAGGGCTGACGAGCTACGAGCTGGACGTTTGGGGCCGAGTACGTAGCCTTGATCAGAGTGCGCTGGAAACGTATCTCGCGAGCGAAGAAACGCAACGGAGCGTGCAGTTGGGCTTGGTCGCCAACGTTGCGATCGCTTATTTCACATGGTGCACGGATCAGCAGCTTCTGGAGGTTACCCAGTCGACACTGCAAAACTACAGGCACAACCTGGATCTGGTACAAGCCAGCAGCGAGGCAGGTACTGCGTCGGATCTCGATGTGCGTCAGGCAAGGACGCTCGTAGACAGCGCACGCGGGCAGGTTCAAGCATTCACCCGTCAGGTTGCCCTGGACGCGAATGCTTTGCGGCTGTTGCTAGGGACGGATATGCCGGCAAACCTGAGCGGCCTAGATCTGGACAAACCCTTGCTCGCAGACATACCAGCAGGTCTACCCGCGGAGCTGATACAGCAGCGCCCGGACATCCGTGCTGCCGAGCATCAGCTGCTTGCGGCCAATGCAAATATTGGCGCTGCTCGTGCGGCGTTTTTCCCGAGCATCACGTTGACCGGGGGCGCAGGGACCGCCAGCAGCCGACTGAGCGGGCTGTTTGATGCAGGTTCGGAAAGCTGGAGCTTTGCCCCTCAAATCAATCTGCCCATTTTCAATGGCGGGCGACTCAAGGCGAGTCTGGACTACGCGAAAATCCAGAAGGATATTGGCATTGCAAACTATGAGTCGGTAATCCAGACCGCCTTCCGCGAAGTGGCGGATGGCCTGGCTGCGTTGGGAACCTGGGGGGAGCAGATAGAGAGCCAGCGTGACCTGGTGCGCACCTTCGAGGCATACAACCAGATGGCGCAGCAGCGCTATGACGAGGGGGTGGATAGCTACCTGGCTCTGCTTGATGCCCAACGTCAACTCTTGTCTGCACGGCAACAGCTGTTGACCGACCACCTTGCTCAACTTACGTCCCAAGTCCAGCTGTACAAAGCGCTGGGGGGAGGGTGGTCTGATGTCTCCCAGAAACCACCTGTAGCACAGCAGTAACACTCCCGATCTCCTTTGGTGGGAGTCTCTTTAAGGCGCCTAAGGGGCGCCTTCTTTTTTGCGCGCTTTCGCTAGGGTAATCCGTCCATACAACGCCCACGCCCGGGAAGGGTTCAGTGCGATTCGAGCGAGCAGAATTAACCTTCAGGCTAATGCTTAGCAGGCTAAGCATCGGTATAGTCAGCGCATCCCCGATTAGCGAAGTGGTTAACTCGTGTCTGCACATCACTCTTTGGCTAAAGCTCGCTTGCTTGTTTCCCTGGCCATTTTGAGCGCGCTCGTAGGCAGTACAGCCCCATCCCCCTTGTACGGTCTTTATCAAGCGAACCTGCATTTTTCGTCGACAACCCTGACCTCGCTTTTTGCCGTTTACGCCATCGGCGTCTTGCTGGCATTGGCAGTCCTGGGAAGGCTTTCCGACCGCTTGGAGGATCGCCGCTATGTCTTGGTACCGGCACTGTTTGCCGTGGCGGCTGGGTCATTGGTATTCGCATTTTCGACGGAGCTTGATGGGCTCTTCCTGGGACGCTTTTTGGCCGGCGTAGGTACGGGGGCACTTACCGGCAGCGCCAATGCGGCGCTGGTTGGTTTTGATGCTCAAGACCGCAAGCGGCATGCAGCGGTATTGGCCACCGTTTCCTTCACGTCCGGCGCAGCCTTGGGGCCGGTTCTGAGCTCAGCTGCCATCGCCGTTGATTTTTACCCTACGCTCAGTCCCTTTGTACTTAACGCTTGCCTGGCCATATTGACTGCAATTGGATTATGTCGCGTGCAGTGGAGCGGGGAGGTTGTGCATCACATTCCCAAAGCAAGCGACGGCAGTGTGCGCTTGACCCTTGACGAACAAATGCGAGGTAGCTGGCGGGCGTTCACTCGGATTTCATTGATCCTGGTGGTCGCGTGGTCAGTCGGATCGGTTTTCGTCGCATTAGGGCCTTCGATGATCATCAGCACGCTGACGGAGGTCTCAGCGCACAGTCATGCCTCGGCGGGTTTACTTGTTACCGCGTTCCAGGCGACAGCGGGGATAACGCAATTCTTCTGCCGACGCGTCAGGCCTGAACTCGCCATGGGCAGTGGTGGGGCGTTGATATGCGCGGCCTGGGTGGGGTGCCTGGTCGCCTTGTACGTACATCAGCCATCAATCTTCGTACTCTTTACTGTCCTCGCAGGGGTGGGATATGGCGCGACGTTCGTGGGCGCAATGGGTGTTTTCACATCGCTTGCTCCTGGTACTCACAGAGCTGCTTTGGGATCGCTTTTCTATCTCGCAGGATATTTGGGGAGTGCGATCGGCATCATCGGTATGGGCGCGTTGGTGGATGCCTTAGGTATGGAGAACGCCTCAGCGGTAATGCTGGGGGTAGTCGCCATGTCGCTGGGGTATCTGTTATTGGGCAAGGACAGGGTGGGTGTGCCTAAGAAGTAGCGCGCTGCGGCCCGCCAAGGCAATGCCGCTGAGGCAGGTAAACCTCACATCGAAAATTCGGTGTCCGGGCGCTTGCAAGGCAGCAGCAGGGGCTGTGTATTTCTGTACAATTTCACCATTAGGGTGCGTAAATTCCACCCCTTTCAGCTCAGGGCTCCATAATGGCGGTTAACACGTTTGACGGAATCAGGGAGTTTGTCACCTCAGCTCAAACGCTCAGTTTTACTGCGGCAGCGCTGGAGCTTGGAGTGACCAGCTCTGCAGTAGGTAAAAGTGTTACTCGCCTTGAGGCCCGACTCGGTGTGAAGCTTCTGCATCGCACGACTCGGCGTCTTATATTGACGAGTGAAGGAGAGGCATTTCTCGCCAGTTGCCTTCGGGCCATTGACGAGCTGGCAGAATCGGAAAGTTTTCTTACCACCGGCCAGCAGGAGCCCGTTGGTCGGCTGCGTGTCGATCTACCCGCTGCGTTTGGCCGCCGTCACATTTTGCCGACACTGATTGATCTTTCGGTTCGATACCACAAGCTTGATCTGTCAGTGAGCTTTAGTGAGCGGCTTGTCGATATCATCAATGAGGGGGTCGACCTGGTGGTAAGAATTGGAACGCTCAAGGATGACGGAGAGATTGTCGCGCGAAAGCTCGGTAGCCAGAGCTTGCTGATTTGCGCCACACCCAGTTACCTTGAGCGGCGCGGTGTCCCGCAGACCCGAGAAGATTTACTGTCTCACGATTGTATAGTCGGTTGGCGAAACGGCACTCGAAAAACCTGGATGCTGCTGGATGATAAAGGGCATGTCAGCGAGCAAGAGGTATGCGTGAAGCACGAGATGGGTGATGGAGAGATGTTGTTGGAGATGACACTTGCGGGGGGAGGGCTGGCGCAACTTCCAACCTGGCTCGTTCACGATCAGATCGAGCAAGGCCTCTTGATTCCTGTCCTTCAGCAGTATGAGGGGGCTGAAATGCCAATCCATGTCATCTGGCCGCGTACACGCTACATTCAGCCCAAAGTACGGATGATCGTCGATGCGCTCCTCGAGCTCGCTCAACGGGACTCGAAAATTTTCCGTCCTGACAGATGAAGCGTGACTTTCTATATGAAAAAGGCGACCCACGTTGAGGTCGCCTTTTTGTTCGCAGCGTGCTTGTTGGCCGACGCATGCCACCACCGCCAGGGACTGGGCTCAGGCAGGTTCAGCGCGCAGATGCTCTTCAGGCTGGGTTGTAGAATGGATAATCGACATATCCTTTTTCGCCACTGTTGCCGTAGAACGTCTCACGGTCAGGGGTGGCAAGGGGCCAGCTATTCTTCATGCGCTCAACTAGATCAGGGTTGGCGATGAAGGGGCGGCCAAAGGCGATTAAGTCGAGCTCGCCCGCCTCCAGAGCGGCTTCAGCGGATTCGCGATCAAACCCTCCCGCCGCAATGAGCGTGCCTCGGTACGATGCTCTGAATTGCTTGGCGAATCCTTGAGGCATCCGTTCCGCACCGATGGTCAGTTGGTCGCTCAAATGCACATACGCGATGTTTCGCTTTTGCAGTTCGGCCGCAACCGTTACCCATGTCTCGGCTTCATCTTCAAATGGCGCCATGTCGAAAAGCCGTCCGAATGGGGAGATACGTACGCCCACTTTCTCTCGGCCAATTGCTGCCGCGACTGCATCGATGGTTTCGAGGAGAAGCCTGATTCGATTTTGGATCGAGCCTCCATACTCATCAGTACGGTCGTTCACAGTTGGATTGATGAACTGCTCGAATAAGTATCCATTGGCGCCATGGATTTCAATACCGTCGAATCCTGCTTCCATCGCCCTGCATGCAGCACGGACGAAATCGCCTTTGATGTCAGCAATTTCAGGGACGGTCAGGGCGCGCGGCTTACTGGCCTGGATCGGGCCGGGCTGATGGTTTTCATCGTAGGCGTACGCGTTGGAGTTAGCTGCCAGCTTGGTGCTCGAAGAGACAGGCGCTTCACCGTTGGGTTGCAAGCTGGTGTGTGATACACGGCCCACATGCCACAACTGGGCGAAAATGCAGCCCTGCTTCTGGTGAACGGCTGCGTTGACCCTTTTCCATCCTTCGACTTGTTCTTGCGTATACAACCCGGGGTTGAACAGGTATCCCCGCCCTTGCACCGAAACGGGTACACCTTCGGTGATGATCAGTCCGGCACCAGCGCGTTGCTGGTAGTACAGCACAGTCAGGTCATCGGGAACTGTCGTTTCAGCGCGTGCGCGCGTCATGGGGGCCATGACCACGCGATTCTTCAACGTGAGGCCTGACAAGAAGTAGGGCGTAAAAAGTATGCTCATTAGGATCTCTCTAGGGCGCGCTGTGATGGGCTGATCATGGAAATATACGCGTATTGCCTCTGCTGATAACCGTTGATTGATTCCAGGCATTGCGGAACTCGGTTCCATAATAATGCGTTGTGCCGAGCGTTAGTCAGCGGTACTCTCAGGTACATGTCCCTAGCGCACCATCGCGTAGTGCCGATATTTTAAAGCTTTCATGCCGCCGCATGAGGGAGATTTGATTGTCTACTGAGAATTATGATTTTGACCCAGCGCGCCTGCGGTGCCTTGATCTCAATAAGTTAGTCGTCTTTGTTGCCGTTCACCGGGCGAGGAGTGCAAGTGCTGCAGCAAGGATGCTTGGTGTCACTCAGCCCGCCATCAGTAACACGCTTAGTGACTTGAGATTGTTTTTTGGTGATGAACTGTTTGTCAGGCGGGGAAATAGACTTCATGCTACGACACAGGCAAACGCCATCGCTGCAATTTTAGAACGCTCGCTGCATTTGCTTGAGGAAACCTTTAACAGGTTTGCGCTGTAGTTTTTTAGTTGCAGGCTCCCATAGTGGGTTTCGATTATGAGTGAGCCGCTGTAATGCGCTGTGTGAGTTGGTGCTTACTTTGTGAATGTGGAGAGAAACCAATTCAGAAAGTGAATCGCTAAGCTAGATTTTTGCAATGGTTGCGCGTGGCTGATCACGGTATTTTTGGCGAATGACGCCTTGCCGATGACGAGATTACATGAGAGTCACACTCACAACCCCGCATGATCTTGCCTTTGCCGACCTTAGCCTTGATCTCCCGAAACGTGAGGCTATCTGCAAAAACAAGCGGATAGTGGTGAAGAGCACTTCTTTCAGGCTACTCACGCTTCTGGTCAGCAATGGGGATCATATCGTTAGCCGCGAAAGTATATTCAAGGGCGTCTGGGGTTTCCATTTTGACCCGGGCACCAAGCGTATTGAGGTGCAACTTTATTACCTGCGTAAGGTGTTGCGTTTACTGGACTCAACGACCGTCATTGAGACACACCGTGGTAAAGGTCTTAGGCTGTACGAAGCCGCAAAGTAAAGGTGGGCCCGTCCGTTGTCACTTGAGAGGCCCAAATCTACTCTGCAGTGAAGCTCTTCAAGGCCATCGTCGATTCTCTCGTGGAGCAAGCGGGACAGACAATCGCGTACCGCCGGCAAGACCGTGCTAGCCCACCTGTCACCATGGGGGGCTGAGCGCCGCATCCGTGGCGTAAGCAGGTCATGACGGCTTGGAAAGGGGCAGGGTGGAACTTCTATCCCTAACCTAGCGATTGAGAGTGATCGTGGCCCACCTGCGAGGGCGGATCGTTTGCTCTGTACCGTATCTGCCGAAGACTGACGGTTAGGTTTCTCCTGGTTTAACTACCTGAGCCACCTAAGCGCCAGGGGTCAATTCGGCGTCAGTACCCATGCTGAGCTTTGATTGCTAGGTGGCCAAAAGAGACGCGTGAGTCCACATAGCGCAGCGCAGACTTCATATCCTTCCACCCGACATAACCCATTAGTGCCTTGATGTCCCAGCCATTCGCCGACGCCCAGGTCGCAAAACCCCGGCGCATCGAGTGGCTAGTGTAAAGGGCCTCCGGCAGGCCCGCTTCTTTGAAGACTCGTCATGCCACTGGCAATTGACCTCAATTGGAAGCTGAAGGTCAGCGCAGGCGAACGCGAGGTCCACTCGTTTAGACTTGGGCATGTCGGCCTCTGTAAGCTCCCAGATACCGAACTGCTCCAGCTCTCGGCTGATGAGCATGGCAAAGCGGTCTCTGCAGATGTTCTCAATGTAGGGCACACCGTTGTCGCTCCAGAACATGCTTATCCGATTTGGCCTCCAGTAAACGTAACGGGGGTTTGCGGGAATTTGACCGGAGGTATGTGGGTGTCAGAAAGACTTAAAAAGAATAAATTCTAACTCTTTGATATTTATGACCTTCGATCGCAGAGGGAGTCAAGGCATGCCCTCGAAAGTTAAGTATTCTTCTTTTTAACGGTATTATAACGATTTTTATCTTTTTTAATACCCTAATAGCAAATGGCGTTTGAGTTCTTGATTTGAAGCTTGTCGGAGGCGAGCCATGCAGTAACTTCCGCAAGATTTCCTGCATAGATTATTTTTGTGCCTACGACAACTACGTGAGTTTTCACTTTGTTTGCCCGCCATAAGCTTTGGCACGCACAATGCTAGCACTTGGATTAGGGGTCTGCAAGTGTGGGCGAATAATAAATGTGGTGTTTCAATGTATAATATTATTACGCGTGATTTTTGATTTTGTCGTTTAGTCTTCGTGAATTTAATGGGTGGGGTTATGATTCGTAGCATATAGCGTTTAGTTTTGGGTGATTTAGCGTTTAGCAATTAATTCATATAAATCGATGAGAAGCCGACATGGTTGTTCAGGATGAAAAACAGCAATGAAATCAACTCTGGAAAAGGCATTGGGAGCAGTGAGGGTGTTTAGACTTTATTCACAGATGCCACAAGGCAAGCCGTACGGGCGAGCGGTTGAGAGTGAGGCTCGTCGCCTAGTAACCTGCATGCGCGGATCGATTCAAGCGATCCGGCTTGGAAATAACCCATGACCGTGGATTCGCTACGATGCTCGATCATCGCCATGATCCCACCCAAGGATACTTTCTGACGACTGGTCTCGGTGTCGTAACATGAACGTAGGCGATGACCCGCCCATCCAGACGGCGCTCCCTCCCGATCTGCAGGCTGATAACTGCCTACCGTTGCTTCTGGCCAGCTACAGCAGGGCGCGATCGCACAGGATATGTACGCCGTCGGTAGGGTTTTGTGAGCATCGCCTGGAGCGGATTGGCTTAGTCAATTTCATCTCGCTCAACGCTGCAATAGGTTCGGATAACCTGTGGCTCATCAGACCTAATATATAGTTAAGGGGAGGTTACGTGCGGTATCCATAAGGTGAGCCACTGCTTTCGACCCAGGTTGTGCGCAAACGCCCGCGAGCGTCATAACTCTCTGGTCGCCGAGATCGTGGCGGCGACGATCATGACGCGATTCATTGCGGGTGAGGCTCGGACGCAAGTCACTTCGCTTCGGGAGTGCTTGGCCGATTACATCACCGAAGACAACTCCATTCGGGTAGTCGAGCTTCATCGTCGATGGATCGTCGATCCTGCGGCTCCTGCGGCAATGGGCCGTCCGGTTTGCCATCCAAACATCTTTTCGAAAGGAGGGCTATTCGCGCATTTACCTGCTCATCTCGCAGGCACTCTGTGCGACCTCTCAGTTTTCTATTGTGTTTACTGCGTTTCACACAGGCTGGACCCGTTGCTGCCATACCTTACGTACAGCAATCGGACACCCAATACAGAGCGCCACCATGCAAACGTTTGGCCGTGATCAAGGATTGAAACCTGATTGTCGAAAACGACGCCTGACGCCGATCCAGGCTTGTACAGATTCGTAAAGAAGAATGAATTCCGGCAACCTTGGCCAAAGTCATATCACCGCGAACATTGATTGGCCAAGCGCTTGTACAAGGTAGTGCGCGAGATGCCTAGCTCTTTGGCTGCGGCGCTGACGTTACCGCCATGGGCCAGCAGCACGCGCTCGATCACCCCTTGGGTGATGTAAGCCAGGTCGCATGAAGCCGGGACTGCAATGCCCTGCAGCTCATCAGGCAGGTGTTGCACGCCAATGCACGGTTCACCGGCAGCTAGCACCCCGACCAGGCGTGCCACGTTCTCCAATTGCCGTAGGTTGCCCGGCCAATGGTAAGCCAGCAACTGGCGCCTGGCGTCGGCCGCCAGCGGTGGGAAACCCGGGCGGTGGAAAAAACTGTCGATCAGCTGAGCCTTGTCCAGCCGCTCCTCAAGGGAGGGCAGGGCTACGCGCAGGCCGTCCAAGCGATAGAACAGATCCTCGCGGAAGCCTCCTCTGCTTACCAGCGTGGCCAGGTCCTTGTGGGTGGCAGCGATCACGCGGGCCTTCAGTGCTACCGTGCGAGTGCTACCAACGCGGGTAATCTGCCGTTCTTGCAAGGCCCGCAGCAGCCGGCTTTGCAGGGCCAGCGGCATGTCGCCGATTTCATCGAGCAACAGAATGCCGTCGCCAGCAGACTCCAGCAGGCCCATGGCACCGCCTTTGCGGGCGCCAGTGAAGCTGCCCTCGGTGTAGCCGAACAGTTCGGCTTCGATGAGGCTTTCGGGTAACGCGGCGCAGTTGATCGCCACGAACGGAGCCTGTGGGCAGCAGTGCGCATGCAACGCCTTGGCGAACACTTCCTTGCCAGAACCGGTCGGCCCGGTGATCAGCACCGGCAGGTTACCCGCCACAGCCTTGCAGGCATCGTCGAAGCGAGCATTGACCCGCCGGTCGCTGCCCAACGCCGTTGTGCTGACAGGCAGCGTCCGCGGCTTGGCGATGGGTTTGGCCAACAGCCGGCCATACAGGCGTGAGCCATCGGCTAGGGTCAACAGCTGCGGTGAGCCATCAAGGCTGGTTTGGCTGGGGCGGTCGAATAGCTGCCCCAGGCACAGCCCTTCTGGGCGGTAGCTTGGCACGCCCAGCAGTTGTTGCGCAGCGCGGTTGGCAGCATGCACCGTGCCATCGTCATGCACCGCCAGCAGCGCCTGCAGTGGTGAGCCAAGCAGCCTGGGGTCGTGTTGCAGTTCGACGATGCGGCAGCGAGGCAGGTTGAGGAAAAAGTTGTTCTCGGTGGCCAGCGCGGCATGTTTGAGGCGTTCGAGCATGGTGCCAGCGTTACGGGTACCAATGCCGGTCAGGTCCAGCGCCCCGAGCATCTCGCCATCGACCCCGCGCAACGGCACGCTGACGCAGAAAAACTCAGCAAACTCCTGCAGGTAATGTTGGTTACCGGCAACGATAGCCGGCAGGCCGTCCATCAACGTGCAGGCCGGCGCGGTGGTGCCGACGTCGACCTCGCTAACCCGGCGTCCGGCATGCAGTGCCGACAGCGGGCTGTCGATGCCGAAGGGCTTGCGGGTCTGGACAATACGGTTGTCCGGGTTGACGCAAAAAAGCATCCAGTGCGAATCGCCAATCAGCTCCCACAGCCGTTCCAGCTCGGGCTGCACGCAAGCAGCGAGTTGGCTGTCGGCCTCAGTCAGTGGCAGCACATCCAACTGCCCGCATGCCAGGCGTGGTTGCCACGGGCTGAGTCCGGCGGCCCTGGAACGCTCCCACGAGCGCTCGATCGGTTCGGGAAGTAGCCCGGCTGGCAATGGCAAGCCCTCGGCAAACTGCTGACGGGCGCTGTGCAACTGGAGCTGTAGGCGATCCATGGGTATACCTTGTGAGGGTTACTGACTGCGCACGTTGCGCCGCTGTCAGCAGCGCGTCAAGGCTGTCGGGCTTCAGAACAGCAGCAGCGCCCGCAGGTTGACCCCGGTGTCTTCCTGGAACCCGCCGACCACACGGGTGTCGTGGGTCAGCTGGCCGCTCAGTTGCACGCTGCTGCCGACCATCTGCTGAAACTCCAGGCGCACTTGCTGTACCTCGGTCTTTTGCCCGGTGTAGTCGCCCGACAGGTGCTGCTTGCCTCCTTCGCTGGCGGAGAAACCCAATGCCAGGCGCTGGGCCGGGTTGAAGTCATAGCGCAGGTTGGTCTGCAACTGGTAAGTCGTGTCCTGGCGCAAGGTCTGGCTGCCGCTGCCTGCCTTGTCGTTGCTGCCATAGAACACCGCATCGGCGTACCACTCCATCGACCAGCGGCCCCACAGCGGCTCTACCCAGCCCAACTGCAGGTCGCCTTTCCAGCGGTTTTCGCCCAGGTTCACGCCGGCGTCGCGGTCATACTGTCCCCACGGCAGGTACAGCAACGGGGTGATGCCGAAGTAGCGGCCACTGGCGCCCACCCCTGGCTGGTTCACCAACCAGAAGGTGGCGCCGATGATCGGGTCGGCCATGCCGCTGTTGCTGCCCACCGACTGTCCGGCAACCTTCACGTCGTAGACGTGGCCAAAGGGCAGCAGAATTTGCGGGTCTATCGTGATATCGCCGATTTCTGTGAAGTGGATTAGTCGCAGGATGCTGATGTTCGAACGCAGGCTGGTGCTGTGCTTGGCATCGGGTGCACCGTCGCCGTTGAATCGGTCGGCGCGGCTGAATTGCTGGTACCAGGCGGCGACGTTGGTGCCCGGCGGCAGCGCGGTGTAGTCGCCAGCATTCACATCGACGGCCAGGGCCTTGGCTGAAACCAGCGCGCAGGCCAGCGTGCCCCAGGCAAGGCTGGAGTTTTTGGTCATGACAGGGTTTTCCTTGTTCTTGTTATTGGGCGGGGGCAGCGCGCGGCTGCCCCCTGAGGCTTACTTCTGGATGCGAATGATCGGTTTGAGGGTCAAGCCTTTTTCGCTGTCTTCGGCGGCCTGGTTGATCTGCTCGAAGTCGTAGAAACGGACCAGCTTGTCGAAGGCGAAGCGGCCCTGCAGGTACAGGTTGACCAGCTCGGGGATGAATTTTTTCGGCACGCTGTCACCCTCGACGATGCCGCGTATGACCTTGCCGCCCAGCAGTAGGTCGTTGACGTCGAACTGTGCCGTGGTGCCCAGCGGCGGTGCGCCGACCACCCCCAGCGCGCCACGGCTGCCAAGGGCATCCACGGCCTGGCGCAGCACCTCTGGGCGCCCGGTGGATTCCAGCGCGAACTGCACACCGCCGCCGGTGATTTCGCGGATGGTGGCCACCGGGTCGGCCTCGCGGCTGTTGACCACGTGTGTAGCGCCCAGCTCCAGGGCCAGCGCCAGGCGCGAAGGCACCACGTCTACCGCGATGATGGTTGCTGCCCCTGCCACTTGCGCGGCCAGCACGGCCGAGAGGCCTACCGCACCGCCGCCAAAGGCAGCAAAGGCGCTGCCGGGCGTTACTTTCAGCGAGTTGATCACGGCGCCGGCGCCTGTCTGGATGCCGCAGCCCAGCGGGCCCAGCAGCTCGATAGGCGCTTCCTTGGGCACACGTACAGTGTTGTTCTCGCGCCCCAATGCGTAGGTGGCAAAAGATGACTGGGCGAAGAAGTGGTCGTTCAGTGCCTGGCCCTGTAGGTCTTGCAGGGCATGCTGGCCGTCGGGGCCTGCACCACTGAAATTGCGCCCGAAGAAGTCCTGGCAGTAGGCGGCCTGGCCGGCGTCGCAGGCCAGGCAATGGCCGCAGTAGCCATAGGTCATCACCACATGGTCGCCCACGGCCAGGTTCTGTACCAATGGGCCAACAGCCTCGATGATGCCCGAGCCTTCATGCCCCAGCACCGCCGGTAGCGGCACCGGGTAATATTGGTCGCGCACGATCATGTCGGTATGGCACATGCCGGTGGCGACGATACGCACCAGCACCTCGTCACCTTGCGGTGCTCGAATGCGTGCCTGCTCCAGTACGAAGGGGGCACCTTTGCCATGGGTCACAGCAGCCTTAATGGGGCGCAAAAGGGGTGTTGTCATTGTTATTGTTCTCCGGGGTTACAGGGGGTAGGCAGGTGCTTCGCCCTTGAGGGTCAGCCATTGCCATTGGGTGAACTCTTCCCAGTTGGCGGCGCCACCGATGCTGGTGCCGTTGCCGGATGCGCCGACGCCGCCGAAGGGATTGATGACCTCGTCGTTGACGGTCTGGTCGTTGATATGCAGCAGCCCGGTGCGCAATTGCTCGCCCAGGCGCAAGGCACGGCCGATATCGCGCGACAGGATGGCGGCGCTCAGGCCGTAGTCAGTGTCGTTGGCCAGCTCCACGGCTTGCTCATCGCTGTCGAATGGCACCACCACGGCCACGGGGCCGAAGATTTCTTCGTGGAATGCCGGGTTGTCACGTTGTACGTCACTGAGCACGGTTGGCTGGAAGAACAGCCCGTCAGCTGAACCGCCAGTTGCCAGTGTTGCCCCGGCAGCGCGTGCGGCGTCGACAATGCGCAAGGCGTTGTCACGCTGGGCCGCATTGATCAGCGGGCCCAGGTGCACCTGGCTGCTGGCCGGGTCGCCCACGGTGAGGCTGCGTGCCTTGGCCACCAGGCGTTCGACGAAGGCCTCATAGATGCCCTGTTGCACCAGCAACCTACCGGTCGACATGCAGATCTGCCCCTGGTGCAGGTACACCCCCCAGGTGGCGTTGGCGATGGCCAGGTCGAGGTCGGCGTCGTCGAGTATGATCAGCGAGTTTTTGCCGCCAAGTTCGAGCGAGACTTTTTTCAGGTGGCGGCCGGCAGCTTCTCCCACTTTACGGCCAGCGGCAGTGGAGCCGGTGAACTGGATCATTGCCACGCTGGGTGAGGCGGTAAGCGCTGCGCCGGCTTCAGCGCCGCCCGGCAGCACATGCAGCACGCCTGCTGGCAAGCCAGCCAGCTCGAAAATGCGGGCAATCACAAGGCCACCGCACACTGCAGTGCGCGGGTCGGGCTTTAGCACCACCGCATTGCCGGTGGCCAGTGCCGGGGCAACGGCACGCATGGCCAGGTACAACGGGAAGTTGAACGGCGAAATCACCCCGATCACGCCCAGCGGTCGACGTCGGGCGATGCTCAGGCGGCCGGCGGTGGAGGGCAGAACTTCACCCTGGCTGCGCGAGGGCAGAGCGCAGGCTTCATGCAGCGACTTGATGGTGATGGAGGATTCGAAGCCTGCCTTGGCCTGTGTCGAGCCGCTTTCACGCACGATCCAGTCGGCGATCTCTGCCTGATATTGCTCGGCGATGGCTGCCGCCTTGCGCAGCACGCTGGCGCGTTCTTCATACGGCAGGGCAAACCAGTTGCGCTGGGCCTTGGCGGCCTCGCGGGCGCTTCGCTCCACCTGCTCGGCACCGGCGTTTGCTAGGGTCCCCAGCGGCTGGCCATTGCCAGGGGAGGTGACTGTAGTGGCGGGCATTTCACCTGGCACCCAGGTACCGGTGAACAGTCGTTCATTCCAGAGTTTGTTAGGCAGTAAGGTTTCCACGCGAAGCATCCTGTGTTTTGTTGTATTTACGGATGCTTACTGCAGAGGGCATGCCAATGAGCAGAAGGGGCTTAATACCGGTATATCGGTGCGCGAAGTGTCCAGCTTCTGAACGATTCCATGCTTTCGCAGTGTTCAGATTCTGAACATGCCAGGTGCTGAATGCGCACATGGACATGTGGGGGCTTGGGCGTTGAAATGTGCACGTAGACCGATCAGTGCCAATTGCACTCGTCAGAGTGCTCCCCCTGAGCGAAAGCTTGGGGGAGCATTCGTGACAGATCAGCTCAGGTACCCTTGCACAATCTTGACCCAACAATCCGACCCCAAACGAATCAGTTCATCATTGAAGTCATAATGCGGGTTATGGACTGAGCAGCCGTGAAACTCACCCTCGCCATTGCCCAGGAAAAAATAGCAACCCGGAACTCGGGCCAACATCCACGCGAAATCCTCCGTGGCCATGATTTTTTTTCCTTGCGAGAGCAGGGTGCCTGGGGCGAATAGAGGCTCAAGGCACTGGCGGACCTTGTGCGTTTCGAGCGTACTGTTAACCAGCGCCGGCGCCAGTTGGACGGTTCGCAGATTGATGGTCACGCCGTACAGCTGCTCGTGTCCACGCACAATTTCTTCCAGCCTGCGATTGATCTTCTGCTCTGTTTCCGGTGTGTCGGTTCGCACGCTTAACAACATCGAAGCTGTATCCGGAATGATGTTGTAAACAGTGCCCGCCTTTACCATCCCGATACTGATGACGGCATGTTCATCGACCGCCAGGTTGCGCGACTTGATGGTTTGTATGGCATTGATGAGGCTGGCGATGACCGGGAAGGGATCGACGCTGCGTTCAGGCATGGCACCATGGCCACCACGCCCTTGAATTTCAATGCTTATCTGCTGTGAGGCCGCCATGGTAGGCCCTGTTTGTACAACCGCTGTACCGACGGGAATACCGGGTAGGTTATGAAGGGCGAAGATGGCATCACATGGAAAACGTGTGAACAATCCGTCTTCCATCATCTTTTTCGCGCCGCATAGTCCTTCTTCATCTGGCTGGAAAATCAGATTGAGGGTGCCATCAAAATCCACAGAGTCGGCGAGCCGCCAAGCTGCCGCAAGCAGAATGGCGGTGTGGCCATCATGGCCACAGGCATGCATGCGACCCGCTATCTGGCTTGCGTGTGCAAAGCGGTTTTCTTCCTGCATGGGGAGCGCATCCATGTCGGCACGCAAGCCGATGCTGCGTGGGCTGCTTCCCTTACGCAGCACCCCGACCAGCCCATGCCCGCCGATGCCGCGATGAACTTCGTAACCCCAAGAGGCCAGTTTTTCGGCGACCAGCGCTGCCGTGGCAGGCGTCTCGCCACCCAGCTCTGGCATCATATGAATCTGACGACGAAGGTTTACGAAGGCTTGTACCTCGGAGGTCGGATTGATTTCTGTAACCGCGTTCATGGGTTAGTCCCTTCCAGGGTTTTCAGGATAAAGCGCCAGACACAGTAGGCTTATGACGCCGCCTGCGAGTAGATAGAGCGCTGGCGCCAGCGGGCTTTCCAGTGCGCCGGTAAGCCATGTAGCGATCAAAGGGGAGAAGCCACCGAACAGGGTCACACCGAAGCTGTAGCTAACGGCCGTACCGAGGGCGCGCGATGGTTTGGGAAAACCTTCCATGATCAAGGCGAAGAACGCCCCTGAGCCGATGCAGCCAGGCAAAACCAGAATTGCGATCACCAACATCGCCAGGAACAGGTTGGTACTCAGGCTCAGTACGTACAGGGCCGGACCCGCGAGCACTACTGGCAACGCAATGGTCCAGAACAGCAGCTTTTTGCGCAGAACGTGGCGGTCGGCAAATCGTCCTGCCAAGGGGGTGATCACCGCCAAGCATGCGCTGGCAACACAGGCAACAGCGAGGGCACTGCGCTGTGGGTAGCCGAGCGCAGAGGTCAGATAGGCCGGCATGTAGAAAATGAACAGGTAAATGCTGATGGTCGCGCTGGCCATGAGGCCAATGGCGAGCAGCGTGTGACGCAGGTCGAAATGATCACGCCAGAGTCCTTCGCTGGCCTCGGGTTGCGATTCATGCGTTTCAGGCAAGCAGCGGCGGATATACCAACCAACCGGTCCGATAAGCAGACCCAGCATGAACGGGATACGCCAGCCCCATTGCTCGAGATCTTCTGCGGTCAAGAGCGTGCTCAATAGAAGCCCGGCGCCAGCCCCAACCAATGCGGCATAGCCTTGGCTTGCAGCCTGCCAACTAACATTCTGACAGCGATTGGCGGTGCTGCTGGATTCCATGAGGAATACTGATGCGGTACCAATTTCTCCACCCGCTGAGAACCCTTGCGTCAACCGGCCTACGATGAGTATCAACGTACCCGCCACGCCAATCTGGTGGTACGTCGGGGCAAACGCGATCATCGCTGTGCCCAGAGTCATCAGTCCGATGGTCAAGCTAAGCGCTGCTTTGCGGCCATGCCGATCGGCGAACCGGCCGATCACCACCGCCCCGACGGGCCGCATCAGGAAGCCCACGCCAAAGGTTGTCAGCGACAACAGTAACGAGGCCATTTCTGATTGCGCGGGGAAGAAGTTTCTAGCGATCACCACAGCAAAAAAACTGTAAATGGTGAAGTCATACATTTCCAACGCGTTGCCCAGGGCGCACGCAACGGTGGCCTTTTTCGACGCTGAGCGGGCGGTAGCGGGGTCGCAAGTGAAAGCGGGTGCAGGGAGAGTGGACATCAGGGTGGTCCCGTCTTGTTCTGGTGTACCCCGACTATCATTTAATTTTTACTGCCTGGCACTTACGCTTTTAGGCGCGACTTAACCGATGGTTAATCCCTGTAGTGTTTGCCGGAGCCAAGCGCACTGAAACTGAGCCCAATGGTTCGATAACCGCACAGATGCACTTTTTGCGCCCGCCTCAAGCGGCTAATACGGAAAAATCTGACGCAACGATGCTGTAAGAGCCCCTACACGTACACCTTTCAGATGACTTTCAAGGCCCTTAACCAAATCGCAAGCCCTTGCGATATTTCTATGGCTGATCCTGCGTTCTATCCACCAACGGTATGAATACTCAGGTGCGCAGAGGCTCACTCGTGCTTAACGATGCACGGACCTCGTAGTAGAGGTCGCGGGCTGAGGTGGTCAGCGAGTGGCGGTCAGTACAGACCAGATAAATGGGGTATTCAGGAATGCTTTCCTCTACCCGAACCTGAACCAGTTCATTGCTCAACCCCTGAGTGAGCATGTTGTCCAGACCCGCTTCGCTCAATGTCATGAACGCGTCGGAGTGATGGAGTAGATGAAGCGCCAGGAGCACCGACGAGCACTCGGTTATGCGCGCAGGCGGTTGAATGTGGTTGTCTTCGAACATCTGGTAGAACTGCGAAGAGTGATCGTGGATAGCATCGAGGCTGACCCAACTGGCCTGAAGCAGGTGGCGCAGCGAGCGTGCAGCCCTGAGTGGATGAGTTTTTCGGCAGACGACCAAACCGGGCATCCGGCTCAGCGATTCCCAATCCAGGTTGAGCCGCTGCGTGTGCTGTTGCGAAGTGATGGCGAAATCCAGCGTGCCGTCGCGTATCTGCTGGATGATCTGGTAGGGGCGTAGTTCTATCAGCCTTATGCACACTCTCGGGTTACGTATCTGGAAGGCAGTGATACTTTCACCCAGCCCTTTCAACACGGCCGTCAAGGAAGTCACGCCAACGGTGACTTCACCGACCTGCATATCCTTGATGTTCTCAGCTTCCAGTTGTAGCCGACGCAAGCTCTCCATGGAGGACTGTGCATGGCGAATCAGGCGCCTTCCCTCATCAGTCAGGGTCATGCCTTTGTGCGACCGTTGCATGAGCGATAGACCAAGCTCACCCTCCAGTTCCTTGATCGAGCGGCTCAATGCAGGCTGCGTCACATGCAGCGCTTGAGATGCCTCGCTAAGGCTGCCGGTTTGGTGAACAGCTACCAATGCTTTTATTTGATGAAATTTCACGGGCAGTCGGGTCCTTACTCATGCGTGGTTAGCGAGCCTGAGTCAGTGTCCCCAGGCGCCGACATGCTCAAGGATTTATCTACCGCTATCAAGAGCATCGATGCTCAGGTGCTTGTTCCTAACCTGTCCGGTAATGGGCCATCATCGGAGTGACTCAGGGTTGGGCGATGCTGCAAAAAGGCCCAGTAGCTCATCGACCAAACACCGAATCTTAGGTCGTAGATGATTGCTTCTGGACCATAGTGCATGAACCTCGACCGGCTCCGGCTCAAAGTCCTGCAGCACCGGCACGAGTGCGCCCTTCGCGATCGATTGTTCCATCAGGCAGATGGGCATCTGGCAAATACCCAAGCCAGCCACGGCTGCCGCGATCATGGCCTCTGCATCATCGAACTGGTATGTCGCAGGCGGCGAATACTTCACAGGCTGGCCATCGTTGGTCATCTTCCACGGCAACAAGCCGCCACGACGATAACCAACGATGGCCCGGTGGCCGGCCATGTCCTCCAGTGTCTTGGGACAACCGAATTCGGTGAGGTATTCAGGAGCAGCACAGGTCACCCAACGGTGGGAGGTCAACCTCCGCGCGACCAGACCCGGCACGCTGTCGACGCTGCCGAATCGGATGGCCAGGTCGATTCCCTCGTCCGTCAGGTCGACCAACTGATCGCTGAAGGTCAATGTCAGTTGCAACTGCGGGAAGCGGCGACTCATGCTCAGCAATACGGGCAGCACCACTTGTTTGCCGAACGCCACGGGCATGTCCACCCTAAGCCGACCTGCTGGAACACCCAGCTGACTGCCAAAGCTGCTCTCGGTTGAACGTATCTCCTCCAGCGCCGATGACCAGACGGCAAAGTAGGCTTCGCCATCAGGCGAGAGGGACAGTTTCCGCGTGGATCGATAGAACAGACTCGTCCCTAGCCGCTCTTCCAGCCTGGCAATGGCTTTGCCAACTGCAGATTTCGAGAGCCCCAAGCGCTCAGCGGCTTCGGTGAAGGTAGCTGAGCGTGCTGTTACCAGGAATATGTTGATTCCGCTGAACGTGTCGTCAGTCATGCAGACTTACCAGGTAGACGAAAGTGCTACCCAAGAGGATACCTGAGTGCTCAACGCCCAGGGGGGAGGGCAAAGGTTTTGTCCAGCCATTGCGAGAAGTCAGCCAGCTCTGGCGCAACGATTTCGTGACCCATGTTGTAGTAGTGCGTTTCGTGGGCGACCCCAAGCGTGCTCAGCCAGGCGTCAGCTTCTTTCGCCCAGCGCTCCGGCAGCACGTTGTCGTCGTGGCCGTGGGCAATGAATGCGCGCAGATGTGTGCGACGATACGGTTCGGCGATGATGGGAGCCAGCTCACGCAGCATACGGCCGCTGAGGATCGCAAAGCCTGCCACCCGTTCAGGCTCGGTGAGGGCGACGCTGGCACTCATGATGCCGCCCTGGCTGAAGCCGGCAATCACAGTCGGCAACGCGGGGAGGGCATCAATGAAGCGCAGGAGAAGTTGACGGCTCGTCTCCGCCTGCACTTCATTGTAAGAGGGGCCGTCGTTGGTAAACGTTACCTGGAACCAGGCAAATCCTTGAGGGCTGAGCTGCAAAGGACCACGAAGCAGAATCACTTCGAGCTCTTCGGGCAGCGAGGCAGCCAGACTCGCCAGATTGGCTTCGTTGGAACCAACGCCGTGCAACAGGATAAGGCGTCCTTTAGGCGCCGTCGCGGTGCACGCCTTACGGAAAATCAGACCCGTACCCGGTTCGCGAGCGGGGTCGGAGAACGTAGTGTCACGCATTGTTGGCATTGCCTCTGTTGAACTGAGTCGGCTCGGTGCGCGCTTGTGCCACCGAGTTGAAAAGATAACTGTCCATCGCCAGTACACCGTAGGTGATGCCACCCTCCAGAACCCGTGTCTGGTAGGTTTCCCCCGCAGCGCCTAAGGCAATGAGCAATGGCAGGAAGTGCTCGTCGGTGGGATGTGCCCGCTCGGCGGCAGGTGCCAAGCGCCGATAATCCAGAACTTGTGCGGTATCTCCAGCCGTAAGTGCCTGCGCTGTCCAGGCTGCAAATTGCTTGACGTACGCCTCGCCGTGAGTACTTGCACCCCTGAATTCGTAAAGGTTATGGGTCAGGCTGCCCGACGCGACGATCAACACGTTCATGTCGCGCAGTGGCTTCAATGCCTGGCCCAGCCTCAACGCGCTATGAGTATCAATTGGCATCGGCATGGAGACCTGGATCACGGGCGTGGACGCTTCGGGCGCAAGGTATAGAAGTGGTACCCATGCGCCGTGATCAAGCCCGCGGCGGGCATCCAACCGTGCCTTCCAGCCGGCATCGTTCAAAAGGTCCACGATTTCCTGTGCCAGAGGCGGCGCACCGGGTGCTGGATACTGCAGCTCGTACAGCGCGTCTGGGAAACCACCGAAATCATGGATGGTTTCCGGATGAGGGCTCGCCGTGACGCAGACTTCGCCGCGGGTCATCCAGTGCGGCGAGATGACCACAATGGCCCGAGGTTGCGTCAGCTCGCGACCGAGCTTGGCCAGTTGTTCACCAGCTTGGCCGGGCTCGATTGCGAACATGGGAGCACCATGAGACACAAAGAGAACAGGTAAAGACGTGTTCATGGGATATCCTCAAAAAACGATTACTTGCTCAACCACACTGGGGCAATCGACGTCCCCATACCTGCGCCATAGCCGAGATAGATGTTGAACCCGGCCAGTGGCTCTAGGTACCGCGCATTGATCAGCCCACCGGCGTCAGTGGTGTTCCAGCCCATGCTTTGGGCCAGTGCCATGGTGGTTTGTTTGGCGCGCTCATGGTCGGCTGCAATAAACACGGTACCGCGCTGGTTGTCGGCAAACTCAGGGCCGTCGGCGAGCACTTGGGCGAACAGGGTGTTGAAGGCTTTAACGACGTGCGCTTGTGGCACGGCCTTGGCTATTTCTTCAGCAGCGCTAGTGGAGTGGCCAATAGTCAGCGACATGTAGTCAGCGCTCAGTGGGTTGGTGATATCGATGACCACCTTTCCGGTCACGTCGCCCAAACCTCGCAAGGCGGTAACTGCATCGTCATAGGCCGTCGCAATGATCACGGCATCGCTGTCGCCCAAGGCCTCGGATGCAGCGTACGCAGTGACATTAGAATGCAGCGCTGCCAGTGCTTGGGCCTTGGCGAAATCACGACCGGTCACGCGCACGGTATGACCTGCCTTGGAGAGTTGTTTGGCAAAACCCGAACCCATGTTGCCGGTGCCAATTACTGTGATTTTCATAGCTACCTCTCATCGTTGGTATGCGTTTTCGATGAGCCCATTCTATAGGCTAGAAAAATGAGATAAATAAGCCAAATTGTGATTAATAATCTCGTTTGGTGAGATTATTGGTAGCGGCCGAAATAGAAAAGCCAAGACTTCAGGTCTTGGCTTTTCGGGGTAGTCAGGCAGTCGATCGCGGAGACTCAGCTCTCGTTTAAGCTGGCAAGATAGTAGGGTTGCGAACCTCATCCATCAGGATGCGCCTGCTATGAAAGCGTGCAGATCCGCGCTGAATTTCTCAGGGTTCTTGAAGGCCAGAAAATGGTCGCCGTGCTCGGCTTTGGTATAGATATGCAGTACTGAATCCGGGATGACGCTGCACATCCATCGCTGGCTTTCCAGCCAATCACTGTACTCACCTGAGAATACTGCAGTCGGTACATCTATTTTTGTACGAATGACATCGCGCCAATCATTGGTGGCATGGTCGAAGAGTACGCGTCCGGTGAATGCCATGTCGTCTTCGACGACTGCCTCCACCAGGCTCATTGCATTGTGATAATAGGGCGAATCAAGTGCCATGGCGCGCTCGAACACATGATTGGCCGAAACCAGCTGGTTGGTTGGGGTCATGCTCGTATACGACGCGATCATGCGTTCAACGGAGCTGGTGAATGCGCCAGCCTCAAGACGCTCCTGCTCCGACCAGTCCGCATGGCAGTAGATCGAAGGCGCCTGGTCAATGATGCTCAGGGTACGAATGCCTTGGGTGCCAAACAGGTCGATGTAGGCCCACATCACGGAGGCCCCCATGGACCAGCCGCAGTAATCTGCCTGGGCGATGTTCAAATGCTCGGCAAGTTCTTTCACATCCATGGCGAAGCGGGAGATGCGAGTCCCGTAGTTGACACGTTGCGAAAGACCCTGGTTACGAACGTCCAGCACATACACGTGATAATGCTTGCTTAGGATGTGCATGAGGTGGAAATACAGCGCGCCGTTCGCCGACCATCCCGGTATGAAGATCAAGGGGCGGCCGCTACCGGCTTCCCAGTAGCTCAAATGCACATCGTCACTGGTACGAAAGCTGCTGATCGTCAGCGCTTGGAAGTCAGCAGGTCGCAGAGGCTGACCAACGATTTCGTGGGGTAAATAGAAGCCGTCTCCTACGAGTGATCGAAGGGACAGTTTATTGATCGGGAAAGTCAAGATTCAGTCCTCAGGGGAAGGTTGAAAGCTCGCTTCAGCAAACACCCGGACGTGTGGGTACATGCAATTACGCGTTGCTGAAGGTTCCTGAAGGGTCATGTCCCATGGCCCAGTTCCTGCGTAGCTTGTGTCGGGCGATTTTCCAGCCCGCGTTAGTTCTGCGCAGGGTGAACTCATAGGGGCCGCCACAGGCGTAGCACTCGAAAGGCTTTGAGGTATCCGGCGCGGCGAAGAAGATCAACGAGGCGTTTGCAATTGCGGTATCTGTCCCTGTGATCTCGATTTGGAGGTTGGTGATCGAGTGCTGCAGGCCTTGGATATTGCCCTCGACGCTGGCGGCTTTGGCAATTTCTGCAGGGCCGTGAATTTCCCCCCACTCCTCATAATGCAATACGCCATCTTCGGTAAACGTATTACCAAAACTTTCAAAGTCATGCGTGTCGCAGACACGGCAATAGTGATTGAGTAGGGTGGTGATTGCTTCTTTGTCTTCAAGCCGCTGAAGACGCTGCTGCAGCGATTCCAAGACGGAGATCAAATTAGTGTCGTTCATGAATGGGTATCCTTCTTGAAAACGTACCGAGGTCGCCATACCGGTTCATCCAGGCCCAAAGCGGCTGTCCATCGATAATCAAACGGGGCAGCCTTGGTCGGATGGGGAGCCGGGCATCAAACCAGCTGCAGAACCTCTTGCACTGCCTTGCGGGGTTTCTGAGGCCAGTTCGAGGCGCCCGGATAACCTACGGTGACCAGCATCACGGGGACATCATTCGCGGTGAGGCCGAATGCTTTGGCAACCTCGGAGGCATCGAAACCAATCATCGGGGTCGACGCCAGCCCTTGACCCTGAGCTGCCAGCATCAACGTCATAGCGGCGAGCGAACCCGAGCGAATCGCCTCGTCACGTTGCAGTTGCAGGTTGTCCTGGTACATGCCAGTAGCAGCCTGTACCCACATGTCATAGACCGACTGGTCGATGATGCCAGCAGTGCGCGCGGGCTCCAGGGCATGCGGCAACGACTTGTGGGGCGCGAGCGTGCCGCACACGATGAACGTTACAGCCGCGTCCACTACTTTTTGCTGACCAAAGGCCAACGGCAGCAGTCGGGCTTTTTCTTCTGGGCTTCGCACCGCCAGAAATCGCCAGTTCTGGGAATTGAACGCCGAGGGTGCGAGTGTCGCCAGTTCAACCAGGTTGGCGATCTCTTGGTCAGTCAGGCGACGCTCGGTGTCGTACTGATTGACGGACGTGCGCGACCTGATGGCTTGAACAATCGTCGACATGAAGAACTCCTTGAATAAATCGATTAACGGCTGAAACCGTCGAATGGTGTCATGTACACGGCGCCGAACGGGTCGAGGCGCTTGCGGATTTCAGCATCTGGCGTGCCGTAGACGACCAGCCCTTTCACCGTGCACAACTCCAGGAAACGCGCGCCGAAAGGAGCGAAGGTGGTGTCTACATGACTAACGACTGCGTCGGCGTTGTAACGCTCCAGGATATGGACGGTGCTGGCGTCTTCATTCACGCTGTACTCATAAACCAGCGTGCCAGGCTCTTGTTGAGTGACCGCTACGATCTGGCTGATCAGCGCTTTGAATTCTGCAAAGTCGTGCGGTTTGACAGCGAGTGTAAACAGGCAGGAGATGTAGGGATGCATAGGATGTACCCGAGGTGATCTGACTTTGAAAGAAGCGCGCCGCGACGGGGCAACGGCGCGAGGCTGGTCCCATGGCTCAAGTGTTTTCGGGATTTTCCCCAAACAACTTGCCGGCACCCGCCCAATCGGAAGGTTTGACATCTTCGAAGATGACATAGATGTACTCGGCGGGAGTGCCGGTGTTTTTTACGATCGTCTCGGTAATATCTGCGGCAACTGTGGCTTTTTGCGCATGATCTTTACCTTCGAACCAGCTGACACGTACTACAGGCATGTGAACGACCCTCTTGAGTAATGATTAGGCGGATGCCTCAACGCATGGGCTGACGGCAAGAGAGCAGGCGCTACGTCAGCAGAAGAGGCAAGTGATGTCTGCTCTCGAATCAAGCGATGCATTTATCGTAATGTAGAAATTGAAAGCGATAAATGGCTTAAATATCCGAGATTTGTAGAAATGAATTCTACCTAGGTCGAGGCGGGGGAGCGGGGCATGAAAATCCCGGCCAGCGAAACGGGAGCGAGCATCTGGCCGGGCAAAACGGGTTAACAGAGGGGGCCTTCAGCGAGCAGTAAGCTCACACTTTGACGGCAGGTTTGGCTGCGAAGGGGCCTTCACCCAGAAGCGCCACGACCAATGCACTGATGGTCAGGAAAACCGGGTATTCCCAGCCGCCGTTAGCATTGGTGAAGCTCCAGCCATTACCAAAATGGACGGTCGCGGCGACGAACAGCTGAATCACGGCAATCGCAGCCACCCAACGAGCATACACACCCAGCACCAGCATCAAACCGCCAATGACTTCGAATGCCATGACCGGGTAAGCCAGAAAGCCCGGGAAGCCAATTGACTCGAAGAAGCCAGCAGTACCGGCAGGTGTGAAAACGAAGACCTTGGTAAGGCCATGTGCAATGAACATGATGCCCAGGGCCAGTCGCATGGCAAGGGCGGCGTAGGGGGCGGTACGGGTATCGATCATGATGGTTATCCGCTTTCTAAATTAAGTTATTGGTGCGTTCGATCTGCCTGGACAAGGCCGATGAGCACAGTCTATAGATTTGATTTTTGGGATAAACTCACTTAAATGTGACTTACCGTTCCACTTAGTGAGATAAAAATGGATCGCGCACTTGAGATGCAGGTGTTCTGCACTGTCGTGGACAAAAGCAGTTTCATCGGCGCTGCAGAACCGCTGGATATGTCCAAGGCTGCAGTGTCGCGCCATGTCAACGCGTTGGAAGAGCGCCTTGGGGTGCGGTTGATTCAGCGCACGACCCGGCGGCTGTCGTTGACGGACGAAGGGCGACAGTTCTATCACCAGGCCCGGGAAGTGCTGGCATTGATGGACCAGGCAGAAGAGGCAGTGACCTCAGCCTCGCCTGAACCTGCAGGGGTACTGCGTGTCAATGCGCCCGTGAGCTTTGGGGTGCTTCACCTTGCGCCGGTCTGGGCTGACTTCATGCGGCTGTATCCAAAGATCGAGTTGGATATCAGCCTCAACGACAGGCAAGTCGACTTGGTTGACGAGGGCTTCGATGCCGCTGTCCGCATTGCCCGCATGGAAAGCTCATCGCTTGTTGGCCGGCGGCTTGCCAGTACACGGATGCGACTGTGCGCTTCCCCCGATTACCTGTCTGCCAACCCGCCAATAACCACGCTGTCGGACCTGGAACAACACGGTGCAGTCGCCTACACGAATTTCTCGAGCGGCAATGAGTGGCATTTTACAGGGCCCTCTGGCCCTGAGAGCGTTCGCACCCGCTCGACGGTGCGTTGCAACAATGGCGATACGTGCCGCAGCATCACAGTGGGCGGGGGCGGTATCTCGCTGCAGCCGAGCTTCATGGTCAGTGAAGACCTGCGCACGGGCCTGCTGGTGGAGCTGTTACCTGAGTACCGGTCCATTGAGCTGGGTGTCTACATTGTCTACCCCACACGCAAACATCTGGCCCCCAAAGTTCGAGCGCTTATCAATTTTCTGTCAGACCGCTTTGCTTCACCGCCTTGGATCGACTGAACGCTAACCAAGTAGAATACAAGGCTACCAATTTTGGATTTATACCTGGTTTAACAACGTCAAGCTCTACATTAGGATGGGGTCATCTATGCACGTCTTCCCTGGTAGTCAACATCGGGCGGCGTGTGCATCTTCAATCTGGAGTAAGAACGCGTTATGCATATTCGACTCGACGGTAAGACCGCACTAGTGACCGCATCGACTGGTGGGATTGGTCTGGCTATTGCCAAAGGCCTGGCTAGCACTGGCGCTCAAGTGGTCATCAATGGGCGCAGTGAGGCATCAGTGGCCAAGGCGAAGGCCGAGCTGTTGGCGGTGGCGCCAAGCGCAAGCATCGTTACGGTGGTGGCTGATCTAGGTACTGCCGACGGGGTTGAGCAGCTCATCGACGCCCTGCCACATATCGATATCTTGGTAAACAATGCCGGCATCTATGGTGTTCGGGACTTTTTTGAAACCGACGACGCCTGCTGGGATGAATACTGGCAAACCAATGTGATGTCGGGGGTTCGCTTGAGCCGCGCACTGGTGCCGGCAATGCAGGCACGTGGCTGGGGGAGGGTGGTGTTCATCGCTTCGGAGTCCGCGCGCAATATTCCGGCAGACATGGTTCATTACGGGGTCTCGAAAACGGCCCAATTGGCACTTTCTCGCGGGCTGGCAAAGCGATTGGCGGGTAGCGGCATTACGGTAAACAGTGTGTTGCCTGGCCCGACGCTTTCCGATGGGCTGGCGCAGATGCTGGAAGAAGAGCGCGCGCGCACAGGTAAAACTGTCGAGGCGCTGGCGGCCGAATTCGTCATGGCGCATCGGCCCACGTCTTTGATTCAGCGTGCAGCAACGGTGGACGAGGTTGCCAACATGGTGGTCTACGTCTGTTCGACACTGGCTTCAGCGACCAGCGGCGCTGCACTTCGTGTGGATGGCGGGGTGGTTGACGACATTGTCTGAATGCACGTCGGAGCGGGATCACTCTCGCTCCGGACCTGGGTTATCAATCGTTGAGCAGGTCTGCAATGGACTCTGCAGCTAACTGATAGGATCGGCAGCGTGCGACAGGGTCATGGATTCGCGCATCAATCATCAGCTCATCGACTTGCGTGGTGGCGATGAACTGACGAAGCCAGGTGCCGACGTCGGCAATATCCCCTATCGCGGTACAGGCCATGGCCTGGTTCAAACCTTCGCGGTCGAAGTTGGAAATCTTGTCCAGATACCCTTCTTCGGGCAGTGGCAACAACCCGGCCCGCCCAGCGTGCAGCTTAACGACCCATTGCTGGTGCGAGCTTGCCAGCCAATGCGCTTCGGCCCGTGTGGGGGCTGCAATCACGTTCACGCCTGCCATTACGTAGGGTTTGGCAAGGAACTCCGAGGGGCGGAAGCTCGTACGGTAATGCTCGATTGCCTGCATCAGCATTTGCGGTGCGAAGTGTGAAGCGAATGCGTAAGGAAGCCCCATTCTGGCAGCCAGATCTGCGCCCTGCAGGCCAGAACCCAGCACCCATACCGGTACGTCGTGGCGCCCTGGAAGGGCCCGGACCGGCTCGCGTCCGTTGTTTTGCAGGTAATTGATCAGCCGGGAAACATCCTGGGCAAAGTCGCGTTCTTGCGCCACGCCGCGGATGGCGCGAATGGTCGGGCCGCCACTACCAGGAGCACGGCCCACACCCAGGTCGATGCGGTCAGGGAACAACGTATGCAGCGTGCCGAACTGCTCGGCGACGATCAGTGGCGAATGATTGGGCAACATGATGCCCCCGGCGCCGACGCGCAGTGTCGATGTCGATGCAGCCAGGTGCTGGATGATCAACGGCGTGGCCATCGAGCCGATGCCGGGCAGATCGTGATGCTCAGCGATCCAGTAACGACGATAGCCGTGCTGCTCGACATGCCGGGCCAGCAACCGGGCGCCTTCGAGCGTATCGGAAAAGGTGTTGCCTTCCCCGATCATCATCAAATCAAGTACTGAAAGTGCAGTCATGTGAGCTCCTGGTAGAAGGAGGGCGCCGGGCTTCGTTGCGCAGCACCCAGAGCGTTAGCGAGCAAGCGGGATGTCTGCCCAGGTAGGGTGTTCTGCCAGTCGTTGCTGGATGCCGCGCATGGCGTTGAGCGATCGCTGAAGCTTGAGATAGACATCACCGCAGTAATCCCAGCCCAGCAGGCCGATCCGGCCCTCGTAGCCCATGCGCTGAAGGGCGCCGAGCAACGCGAAATTGTCCAGCTCGCCTCGGTCTGGCGGCTCCATGGTCGCAACGCCACCCCAACCCAGCTGTGAAAGGGTCGAGCCTGAAGTGGTGACTTGCATCAGCCACGGCTTCATGGCGTCCAGACGCCCTTGCAGGTCACCTTCCTGGCTGGCATACCAGTGGTAGCCGTTGAACACCGCACCGAGTCGAGGGTGATCGAAAAATCGACAAATCTCCACGACATGGGATGTGGTTTCGGTGACATGGTTGCGATGTGGGTAAAGCGCAAGCTTCAGCCCTCGGCGCTCGACAACGGGTAGCAACCGCTCGATGGTCTGCAGGATTGCCTTAACGCCGTTAACAGAGGTTTGAACCGCCAGTTCGATGAGTTCCACGCCCTCGACCGATTCGATGATCTGCCTGACCAGATGATCATTGCGTCCTTCATGCAATACCAGGTACAGAGCTGCTACATCCAGCCCATGCTTATCCTTCACCTGCGGCAGTAGTTTCAAATCCGTGAGGGGATGTCCGCTCCAGGCCGCCACGGTTATGGCGTCATAGCCGACTTCAGCGACCATCTCGCATTGCGACTGGAAACTGTAGACCCCCATTGAGGTGTAGAAAAACGAGTCCAGCGCGTGGATGGGGTTGTTCATAGGGTTCATCGGTTACCGCCGAATCATCGTGGGAGATCGGTCATGAGTGCCCAGTGCGGGTTACGTGCCAGGCGCTCCTCCATTGAGCGGAAGGCCGTAAGCGAACGCTGCAGGTTACCGTGTACGTCGCCGCCCATGCTTTCCCACCCGAGGAACCCATAGCGCCCCTCGTATCCACGGCGCTCCAGCGCGCCGAGCAACACGAAGTTGTCCATTTCCCCTTCGTCCAGCGGCTCGATGGTTGCCGCGCCACCCCAGCCAAGCGGGGACAGGCGGCAACCCGCGATGTTCACTTGGCGCAGCCAGGGCATCACGGCATCCAGCCGCTGCTCCAGCGCCCCTTCCTGGCAGGCATACCAGTGGTATCCGTTGAAGACGATACCCAGGTTGGGATGATCGAAACGCTCACAGAGGTCCACGGCCTCCTGAGTGGTCTGCATGCCATAGCGAATATGTGGATACAGAGCGATCTGGATGCCGCGTCGCTCGCAGATAGGCAGCAGTTGGTCGAGCATGCGCAGGTCGTGGTCCTGCACGCGGTCACCGGAGTGCAGGGCCAGTTCTACCGAACTACAGCCCTCGAGTGTCTCGAACAGGTTGATCAAACGTGCTTCCAAGCCTTGGCGGTAGATCGCATAGATGGCGCCTACATCAAGACCCCACTCGCGCTTCACCTTTGGCAAGTCCCTGAGTTCAGAACTCCAGGAAGACACGGTGATACCTTGGTAACCCAGTGAGGCGAGCATTTCGCATTGCACCGCCAGCGGGTAGGTCCCCAGCTTGGTCTGAAAGATGAAATCCATCGCATGGACAGTGTGTTGCATCGTGAAAACTCCGTGGGAATGGGCTATATGCCTGCCGGTACATGGCTAGGAAAATGCGGAAGCACGTACTCACCAAGCTCATCGATGACTTCGGAGGCTGGGCGGCGTTGCGGCTTGAAATTCAGTGCAACATGCGAAACGCCTTGGTCCTGCTGACGCAACCATAAATCGATGAGGGTATTGCGGCCGGCGCGCATCACCCGCCCTTGCTGCAGAGGGGCATTCGGTTCTGGATCAAGGTCGAAGAAGGTGCCGTAGCCGTACGGTTTGAACGGTTTACCGGCAGAGGCCTGGTGCCACTGGGAGACGATGCTCGGGACGCGGATGGGATCATTGAGGTAGCCGATCATGCCGTCAGTGTGTTCGGCAATCCATGCGGGCGTTTGTCCGGCCATGCCCACAACCAGCGTTGGCAGCCGCGGCGCCAGTGGTTTGGGTATCAGGTCGAGGTTGCCATTAAGCTGCCCGTGGAACAGTGAAGAAAAGGTGGGCCAATCCTGTTCAGTGGCCGCCCTGAGTACCGCGAGGGCATCACGGAAGCGATCGGCGCGGCTATCGAATTCAACGCCGAATGCCGGATATTCGATGGGCCGATCGCCCCCTGCGAGGCCAAGAATCAAGCGCCCTCCCAGGAGCTGATCGACGCTTGCAGCCTGTTTTGCCACGATGAGTGGATCGCGCAGAGGGAGCACTATACCGGCAGTGCCGATCGCTATATTGCGCGTGACTGCGGCGAGATACCCCGCGTACACCAGTGGATCCAGCACCTGTGCGACATCACCGAAATGCGGGTCGTAGAAAGGCACGTCCCTCAGCCAGATGGCCGAGAATCCCGCCTCATCGACTTTTTGAGCCATAGCCGTGTGGTCGGCCAAGGTTGGGCCAGGCGTATCAGGGTAGCTTTCCAAGGGTGCAATGAAGCCGAACGTCAGGTGCCCGGGGCGAAATACTCTTGCAAAGCCCCGATGGCTGGACAGCTCGTCCGGCAAAGCGGCGTAGGACTGTTTAAAGCTCATCTTTACCTCGTCGATTCGATCGAGCGCATCATCACTGCTCGATCACAGCGTTTGAACGACTATAAAGAGGAAATCCTGAGAGAAAAATAAGCTACAATTCCGATCATTCCGGAATATTTGGATCTAATCATGCCTGCAATGATGGACCAGTTGGGTGCCTTGGGGGCGTTTGTCCATGCTGCAGAAGCCCGCAGTTTCACAGAGGCGGGGAGGCGTCTGGAGGTGTCCTCATCCGCTATTGGCAAAGCCGTGGCCCGTTTGGAAGAGCGGCTGGGCGTTCGGCTGTTTCATCGCTCTACCCGAGCCATCACCCTCACGCCTGAAGGCGCGCTGTTTCTGGAGCGCTGCCACCGAATCTTTGCCGAGCTGGAAGTAGCTGAGCGTGAGCTGCATCAAGCGGCGGCCAAACCGCAAGGAAAGTTGCGGCTCAGCTTGCCGCAGTTGGGTATGCGCCTGATGCCCCATTTGATTGCATTTCAACAGACCTACCCGGCCGTGGAACTGGAAATGGATTTTAGCGATCGTCTGGTGAATGTGATCGAGGAGGGGTTTGATGCGGTCATGCGCATCGGTGAAGTGGAAGATTCCAGGTTGATGATGCGCAGGCTGCAAGGGTTCAGCCATCGCATTGTCGCCACCCCAGAATATCTGGAGCAACGTGGAACGCCGAAGCACCCCTATGACCTGGCAAGCCACGCGTGTTTACACTACCGCTATCCCTCAAGCGGCAAGCTGGATGCCTGGCCGTTGACTGAAGACGGCAAGCCTGTGCATCTGGACCTCCCTCAAAGTGCCGTTGCCAATGCCATCGACCCGTTGATGGCAATGGCTGAAGCCGGGCAGGGGATCGCTTGCCTCCCCGACTTCATTTTGGTTGACGCGCTTGCTAGGGGGCGCTTGATATCTTTGCTGGAAGCGTATGTATCAGACCGGCGCAGTTTCACCATTTTGTGGCCGTCGAGCCGTCAGCCGTTACCCAAGATCAAGGCCTTTGTCGACTTCATGGTCGCACGCCTTCCGGCGGACCGCGGCTAAGTCAAGGCAGGCAGTGCGTTTACAGCGTGTCTTGCAGGGCCTTCAACATGCTTTGGATCAGCGCTTCGTTACGGCTGAAGAATTTGCTTCTTCCTTGCTGATTAACCAATAGCAGACCCACGCCCTGCAACTGCGCCAAATGCGTCGACATGGTTGATTGGGCGAGATCGCAGCGCTGAAAGATCTGTTGCGCGCAGACGCCGAATGCGTGGCCATAGGACTGATCAGGAAAGTGCATCGCAGGCTGTTTCAGCCACGTGAGTATCTGGCGACGGATCGGATGTGCCAACACTTTGATCAACGCATCAAGGTCTTCAGCTGCTACCGGGGTGCGCGGGTCGGTCAAGGCATAGCTCCTGTGCAAGGGAATGAGGCAAGGGTGTTCAGGACGCTTGTGAAGCGTCACGCCAGCCATGGCTACCGGGTGGGTGTTTCCTGATCCGAGAACAGGTCGAACATCAACTGTCGCAACCAGCGATTGGCGGGGTCCTTGTTGAAACGGGCATGCCAGAAGAGGTTGATTTCGATGTTTGGCAGTTCAACCGGGGGCGGCAATATACACAGATTGAAAGGGCCTTCACAGCTTGTTGCGAAACGCTCGGGCACGGTCGCAAGCAGGTCGGTTCGCTGCAGAATGTGACCTACTGCGACGAAGTGTGGCACTTCCAGGCGAACATTGCGGACAACGCCTGCTCTGGCATAAAAAGCGTCGACTTCTCCATGGCCAGTATTGGCGGCAACGACCTTGACGTGGTCATAGCGGGTGAAGCGCTCCACGGTCAATGGTTCTTGTGTGGCCGGGTGACCTGCACGGCACAGGCACACGTAGCGATGATGGAACAGGCGACGCTGGAAGAAACCTGCTTGCAAATGAGGCAGCAGGCCGACGGCCAAGTCGATGGTGCCGTTTTGCAAACCTTCGGACAAGGTATCTGCGGTATTGCGCAGTGTGCTGATAGTGCAGCCTGGTGCGAGCTCCGCCAAAGCGTCCATCAGTTTAGGCATGAAGTAGATTTCGCCGATGTCGGTCATGGCCATGGTGAAGCGCCGATTGCACGTGAGAGGGTCGAAAATATCCTGTCGACCCAGTGCATCTCGCAGCGTCTGAATGGCGAGTGTGACCGGTTCAGCCAACTGCAGCGCATAGGGCGTGGGCTCCATACCCTGATAGGTGCGAACGAACAACTCATCTTGCAGCGCCGTGCGCAGCCGTTTGAGTGCATTGCTCATCGCGGGCTGGGTCAGGTCAAGGTTTTCTGCTGCGGTGGACACCTTGCGGTCGATCAGCAGCTGGTTGAACACCAGTAGCAGGTTCAGGTCCAGGTCGCGTAATTCCATGATGCCTCTTCAGAACTTATCGATTGATGGTCGAGATGATTGCCAGGCAACGCTGAGTAATCGGGCTGATGTCATTGGCTCGACGACTGAGAATGATCGGGGAGACGGCCTCGCTTTCTTCCAGCCATGCATAGGTCAAGTCGGCGCGATGCTGCTGCTGGACCGAGGCGGGAACGAGGGTAATGCCAAGCCCTGCCGCGACAAGACCCAAGGCGGTCTGCAACTCGTTGGCCCATTGGGATACCTGTATGCCCATGCCATGGTTGGCGAACAGCGCCAGGACATGGTCGGCGTAACTGGGCCGAGGGTTGGCCGGGTAAAGTACAAAGCGTTCCTTTGACAAACGTTCCAGCGTTATCGGTTGGCCTATCAAGTGATGCCCAACGGGCAGCACAGCGACCAATGGGTCCTCACGCAAAACTTGCTGATGGATAGCCGGGTCGTCGAAATGAATTCGGCCAAAGCCAATATCGATGCGCCCGCTCTTGAGCGCCTCGATCTGCTGCAACGTGGTCATCTCTTGCAGCCCCAACTCCAGGTCTGCATCGCGCCGAAGTTCCCTGATCAGTTCCGGCAGCACGGCATAGAGTGTTGACGGCGCGAAGCCTATGCCAAGCCATTGGCGTTGACCTTGGGCTATGCGTCGGGTGTTTTCGCATAGCTGCTTAAGCTGTTTGAGCAAGGTGTCGCTCTGCTCGTAAAAAAAGCGGCCGGCTTCGGTCAACTGCAGCGGTCGACTGCGTTCCAGCAATGTTGCGCCCAAATGCTCTTCCAACTGTTGAATCTGCCGACTCAGGGGTGGCTGGGCGATGTTCAGGCGCTCTGCAGCACGCGTGAAATTCAGTGTCTGCGCAACGGCCTGAAAATAGCGAATATGCCTGAGCTCCACAATACCTCCTGAGCATGGTTCGAGATGGAAAGGATATTGGACTCAATGAATACAACGGGTCGATCCTACGGTACACGAAACAAGATTCGATGAGTATTGATCCCTTTATGGCGAACCTTACCTCGAGCGTTTCCGCGACGTGCGCCGCAGGCATAAAGCAGGGCAAGTGAATGGCGGTACAGCCCTCATGGCTGGATACCCTGCCTCACCCTTGGCCGATGCGAAGGATTACGCAGATGTCGGCGTAGAAAGGATTCAGCTCCTTAATCAAAAAACAAAAATAAAAAGGCTGCACATGAAAAGCGTATCCAAGCCCTTGCTGTATTCATGCTTGCTCAGCTCAGCATCCCTGGCGCTCGCGCAGGGTACAAACGAGCTCAAATTACCGCCTGCTGCAACAATTGCATGGGCGGACAATCCGATATACCTGGCGGACGAGGCTATCCGCAGCAAGGATTTTCTCGGTTCAATCCGATACATCCCCCTGTCCGGCGATGCCCGTGACTACCTCTCCATTGGTGGTGAAATTCGCTACCAGTACCAGGACTATCAGCACGCGCTGCTCGGGGTTGGTGGCCGTTCGAACCCGAACAGCATGCTGCAACAGCGCCTCAGGCTCAGTGCAGATCTGAATCTGAGCAATGGCTTGCGTGTGTTCACCGAGTTGGGCGACAACCGCGAATTCTTTTCCGAGCGTGTAAGCCGTTTTAACCGAGACAAGACCGATATCCAGCAGATGTTCGTCGAGTACACCGCGGGTGATGACGCCTATGGCATAGCTTCGCTGCGTGGCGGTCGGTTCGTCATGCCGATGGGCAGCGTACGCCTTGCCGGGCTGCGCGAAGGCGCCAACGTGCGCTACACCTACGACGGTATCAAACTGTCCTGGCTAACGCCGGCCAAGACCCGATGGGAGCTATTCTCGGTCAGCCCGACCCAGATCGACCCTTTGAAATTCGATGACCAGCGCGACAAGGCGCAGGATTTCTCGGGAATTTATGGCACTGGGGTATGGCATCCGCTGGACAGCAATGTCGATGTGTTCGCATACACCTACGGCCGAGATAACGCGGTGTACACCAGTATTTCCGGCAATGAGCGGCGCAACAGCTACGGGGTTCGCCTGTACCGCCAGTCATCCTCCTGGGATTACGACATTGAGGCTGTGGCCCAGGGTGGGACCAGCGGCGGTCAAAGCATCCGCGCCTGGGGGCTGATGACGCAGGGCGGGTATACCTTCAGTGATGTTGCACTGACGCCCCGCCTGGGGTTTCGAGCCAACGCATTCAGTGGCGATGATGACCCGAACGACAACACCCTCGGCGACTTCGTGGCCCCCGCATTGGCATCAGGCCTGGTTTATACAGATGCCAACTGGTTCACCGCGACCAACATGATCAACATCGCGCCGGTGGCATCGGTCAAGTTTTCCCAGGACCTTAAGCTTGAAATGAACGTCGACTACCTCATGCGTCAAAGTACGGATGATGGCATCTACTACCTCCCCACCAGTGCGCCATACGCGGCTAATCAAGGCAACGCGCGGCACGTCGCGACCAATACCAACATCATGCTCGACTGGCGTATCAACCGTTTCACCACGGTTCACGCGATGTACACGCATGTGCAGGCGGGGGAGGCCCTAGAGGATATCGGCGGCAAGGACAGCGATTACTTCGGCGTCTACACCCAATTCGTTTTCTGATCCGCCAACTGGCGTCGTCAAACAATAACAATGGAGTTCGCGATGTTTGATATGCGTAAACCGAATCTGATCTGTGCTGCTGCCTTGGCTGCTGGCTTGAGCTGGCTGTCGCAACCTAGTGCTCACGCCGCTTCGATAGACAAGACCAGCCGCCCCAACATCGTGCTAATCGTCGCGGACGATATGGGCTACTCGGATTTGAGTGCTTTCGGCAGTGAGATCCAGACGCCCAACCTCGACGCCATTGCACGCCAAGGGGTGACGTTGAGCAATTACCATACCGCGCCCACGTGTTCGCCCACCCGATCCATGCTCATGAGTGGCACTGACAATCATATCGCCGGGGTTGGAACCATGGCTGAGCTGGTGTTACCTGAACAGGTCGGCAAGCGTGGTTACGAAGGGTATATGACTGATCGGGTGGTCGCCTTCCCCAAGCTGCTTCAGGCCAATGGCTACCGCACCCTGATGGTTGGCAAGTGGCATTTGGGCAAAACGCCGGAGCTCAGCCCCAAGGCCCGTGGCTTCGACCAATCATTTGCCTTGATCGAAGGATCCGCTGATCACTTCACGCAAGGTGGCACCACTGACCGCAACCCCAAGGCAACCTATCGCCTCAATGGCGAAAACATCGACCTTCCGAAAGACTTCGGTTTCTCGTCAGACTATTTCACCCGTACGGCAATCGAGCAGATTGGCGCCTCCACCGGCAAACCTTTCTTCGCCTATCTGGCGTATACCGCGCCTCACTGGCCGTTGCAGGTACCCACAGCCTATCTGGAGCGCTATCGCGGGTTCTACGATAAAGGCTATGTAAATGTTGCCGAGGCGCGCCTCAAGCGGATGAAAGCAATGGGGCTGGTGGCCGCGGATGTACAAATCAATCCAGGCCCTGGTGTATGGCCAACCTGGGAGCAATTGTCGCCTCGGGAGCGAGCGCTCGAGGCGCGCAGGATGGAAATCTACGCGGCCATGATCACTAACCTTGACGACAATGTGGGTAAGTTGGTCAAGCATCTGAAGGCAACGGGGCAATATGACAATACCGTGTTCGTGTTTTTCTCGGACAACGGCGCGGAGGGCAGCAACCCTGAGGATGTCACACCCAATAACGCCAAGTGGATCGCCGATAACTTTGACAACTCGCTTGAGAACATTGGCAAGCCAGGGTCGTTCGCCGGTTATGGGCCCAACTGGGCTCGCGTGAGCTCCACACCCTTCAGGATGTATAAAGCCTTCACATACGAAGGCGGCATTCGCACTGCCGCGTTCATTGCCGGGCCGGGCATGCGCCACGGTGAAATCTCTGATGCTTACGTCAGCGTGAAGGACCTGGCACCCACCTTCCTGGAGCTGGCCAAGGTGGAGCATCCCGCCGTTCGTGACAGTGCCATCGAGAAGATGCAAGGCACCTCGGCGGTGGCATTCCTCAAGGGCGCGCACCCGGCTGTCCACCCGGCCGACCAATTGCAGTGCACCGAGTTGTTCGGTCGCGTGTCGCTACTGCAAGGCGACTGGAAGATGACGTTCAGCAACACGCCTTGGGGGCCTGGTAAATGGGAGTTGTTCGATATCCGCAAGGACCCGACCGAAAGACTCGACCTGGCCGTTCAACATCCGCAGGTCACTCAAAAGATGCTGAGCCAGTGGCAGGAATGCCAAGCCCGCAACGGCATCAACTGGGATGAGCAGTTGGCCAAGAAAATCCGTTTCGGGAACGAGATAAAGCACTATGAAACTGCCGACAAACAGCCGCTTTGAACCTGAGCAGCAAGAGGCTGACTGGGTGTGGATCGAGCCTGGTCGCTTCCTCATGGGCTCTGACAGGCATTACCCCGAGGAAGCACCAGCGCATTGGGAGGAGGTGGCAGGCTTCTGGATCCAGAGTACGCCTGTCACCAATGCAATGTTCGCTAGGTTCGTCGCCCGAACGGGCTACGTCACGCAGGCCGAGCGCCCCCTTGATCCACGGGACTATCCTGGAGTGGCCCAGGCGCACCTGCGGCCCGCGTCGCTGGTATTCACACCGCCATCGGGGACTGTGTCACTGGATGATGTGAGCCGATGGTGGGCGCTGGTGCCCGGTGCCGACTGGCGCCATCCGCTTGGGCCAGGGTCGGATCTGCAGGGGATGGCTCAGCATCCTGTCGTGCATGTGGGCCTGGAGGATGCTTTGGCCTATGCGCAATGGGCAGGTTGTGACCTGCCTGGGGAGCCTGAATGGGAGTACGCCGCCTGGGGCGGCACTCAGCAGGGCGAGTTTGTCTGGGGGCACCAGCTGGTGCCAGAGGGCAAGCACATGGCCAACACCTGGCAGGGCAATTTCCCGGCCGAAAACCTGCAAACCGATGGCTACAGCCGTACCTCACCCGTGGGTGCGTTCCCAGCGAACGGGTATGGGCTGTACGACATGATTGGCAACGTGTGGGAGTGGACCACCACCGTGTTTCAGCCATCGCATGCGAGCCCGCGCAAATCTTGTTGCGCGAATGCAAGGAGCGCGGCGCAGATGAAAGTGCTCAAGGGCGGTTCGCACCTCTGCGCCCCCAATTACTGTCAGCGCTACCGACCCCCGGCACGCTCCCCCCAGGCGACGGATACAACCAGTTCCCATATCGGCTTCCGCTGCGTGAAGCGGTAACCAATATTCAGGATGGAAATACTCGGTATTTGTTTTGCGGCATGTGAGACCTCTGCCGGCTTGGTCATGATGACCCCAAGCGCTTCACAGCCTGTTGGCATGCACGCCAACGGTTGAGGGGCGCAAAAAGGGTGTGCAACCCACCATAACAATTACAAGAATGAGCAATGCCATGCGAACAATCGACGTTTCGGCCCTGATCGATGGGGCACGTTTCAATGCCTTTCATGCGCGAGTTCTGGTCTGGTGCGCGCTGATCATCATCTTCGACGGCTACGACCTGGTTATCTACGGTGTAGTGTTGCCGTCACTCATGTCCGAATGGGGACTCAGCTCGCTGCAGGCTGGCGCATTGGGAAGCTGTGCACTGGTCGGGATGATGCTGGGCGCCTTGTTCTTCGGGTCGATCTCGGACCGGATCGGCCGTCGCAAGACCATCATGATCTGTGTGCTGCTGTTCAGCGGCGTCACCGCGTTGAACGGTTTTGCGTCCAGCCCTGAAATCTTTGCGCTGTGCCGCTTCATCGCGGGCCTGGGAATCGGCGGCGTGATGCCGAATGTCGTCGCCCTGATGAATGAGTACGCCCCGAAGAAATCACGCAGCACCCTGGTTGCAATCATGTTCAGCGGGTATTCGCTGGGCGGGATGTTATCTGCCGGGCTGGGGATGCTGTTCATTCCCCAGTGGGGCTGGCAAGCGGTGTTCTATGTGGCCTTGATCCCGCTGCTGATGCTCCCGCTGCTGCTTCGCCAGTTGCCAGAGTCGATGGACTTCCTGCTGCGCAGCGGCCAGATCGAGCAGGCCAAAACCGTATTGGCCCTAACCACGCCAAGCTATCTGCCAGAAGCTGATGATCAACTGGTCCATGCGGTTTCGCGGGGGGCCACGGCTTCGATCGGTGAGCTTTTTCGCGATGGCCGCTTGATCAGCACCTTGGCCCTGTGGATTGCGTTCTTCTGTTGCCTGTTGATGGTTTATGCGCTGAGCTCATGGTTACCCAAGATCATGAGCAGTGCAGGGTATGGGCTCAACTCCAGTCTGGCGTTTCTGCTGGTGCTCAATGGTGGTGCCATTGTAGGCGCCATCGCGGGTGGCTGGCTCGGCGACCGGGTGGGCATCGCCAGGGTGTTGCTGTTGTTCTTCGCCTGCGGAGCGTTGTCATTGAGCCTGCTGGCAATCAAAGCGCCATTGGCTGTGCTCTATCTGCTGATAGCTATTGCCGGCGCTTGCACCATCGGCACGCAGATCCTCGCCAATGCTTGCGCTGTGCAGTATTACCCGCCCCACGTGCGGTCCACAGGGCTGGGCTGGGCAATGGGAATAGGGCGCACTGGCGCAATTATCGGGCCGGTACTGGGCGGTGTATTGCATGGCTCCAGCTTGCCGCTACAGGCCAGCTTCCTGTTTTTTGCCATCCCCGGCGTCATAGGTGCCGCCGCGATACTTGTATTTCTGAAGCGTCGCAAGGAAATCCCGCCCGTACAGATCAGTCCACAAACTGTGTCCTGAGGGCTGACGACCAATATTCATGGCTGTGATGTTGTTTATGGGTTTGACGGTATTTATCAATGGCGGTGCAACGGTAATGATCCGGTAACACCAATAACAATCAGCCCCAAGGGTACCTTGCTATGCAAAATTCTACTTCTGCTCTGAACGTTTCGATTATCGGTGGTGGTATCGCTGGCGTGGCTCTGGCACTGGACTTGTGCCGTCATGCTCATCTGAATGTGCAGCTGTTCGAAGCCGCTCCCGCTTTCGGTGAAGTAGGCGCCGGCGTGTCCTTTGGCGCCAACGCCGTGCGTGCTATCGCGGGTCTCGGTATCGCCGAACCTTACGGCAAGATCGCCGACAGCAACCCTGCCCCTTGGCAGGACATCTGGTTCGAATGGCGCAATGGGCGTGATGCCAAATACCTCGGTTGCAGCGTTGCCGAAGGTGTAGGGCAGTCGTCGGTGCACCGTGCCGACTTTCTCGACGCCCTCGCTAGCCAGTTGCCCGACGGTATTGCCCAGTTCGGGAAACGAGCACAGCGCGTCGAGCAGGATGGCGAACAGGTTCGAGTCACCTTCACCGATGGTAGCGAGCATCGTTGCGATTTGCTGATCGGTGCCGATGGCATCAAGTCATCGATCCGCGACCATGTACTGCAAGGCTTGAACCAGCCCCTGGCTTCGCCACGATTCAGCGGCACCTGTGCCTACCGCGGGCTGATCGACAGCCAGCAGTTGCGCGAAGCCTACCGCGCACGTGGCGTCGACGAGCACCTGATCGACGTTCCTCAGATGTATCTGGGGCTCGATGGCCACATCCTGACGTTCCCCGTTAAGCAGGGCCGCTTGATCAACGTCGTTGCGTTCATCTCCGATCGTAGTCAACCCAACCCGGTATGGCCGAGCGACACCCCATGGGTGCGCAATGCTACGCAGGCCGAGATGCTGGCCGCGTTCGAAGGCTGGGACGATGCTGCTCAGGTACTCCTTGAATGCATTCCGACTCCGTCGTTGTGGGCGCTGCATGATCTTGCAGAGCTTCCGGGTTACGTTCACGGGCGTGTTGGCCTGATCGGCGATGCTGCACATGCCATGTTGCCGCACCAGGGTGCCGGTGCCGGGCAAGGGCTGGAGGATGCCTGGCTGCTGGCCCGTTTGCTGGAAGACCCGAAAGTGCTGGATAAGCGCCCACAGGCTGTGCTTGACGCATACGACGCGGTCCGCCGCCCACGTGCCTGCCGTGTTCAGCGCACGTCGTTTGAAGCGGGCGAACTCTACGAATTCCGTGATCCGGCCGTACTGGCGGACGAGGAGCGGCTTGGCAAAGTGCTGGCTGAACGCTTCGACTGGTTGTGGAACCACGATATGCAGGAAGACCTGCTGCAGGCTCGCGAATTGTTGGGCCTGCGCGCGCAAGCGGCCTGATTCGACTTCATAGATTGAGCAGGGCGCCTGGCGCCTTGCCTCGCTCAGAACACATATAAGAAGGTGGCATCACCATGGCGATCACTATTTCCAACCTGCCTGAGATCCAAGCTTTTTTCCGCGAGGCCGCAGGCTTCGGTCAAGACAAAGGCGACGCTCGCTGCAAGCAGATCATCCTGCGCGTATTGCAGGACGCCGCGCGACTGATCGAAGATCTTGAAATCACTGAAAACGAATTCTGGAACGCGGTCGACTACCTGAACCGCCTGGGTGCCAAGAATGAAGCTGGCTTGCTCGTCGCCGGCCTGGGCATCGAACACTTCCTCGATCTGCTGGCCGACGCCAAAGATGAGGCCGTGGGGCGCACTGGCGGTACGCCGCGCACCATTGAGGGCCCGCTCTACGTGGCGGGAGCCCCTCTGTGCGAGGGATTCGCGCGCATGGATGATGGCACCGAGGATGACCGCGCGACTGTCATGTTCCTGGAGGGGCAGGTGGTGGACTTGCAGGGCAAGCCGATCGCAGGGGCAATCGTCGATCTTTGGCAAGCCAACACAGAAGGGAACTACTCCTACTTCGACAAGAGTCAGTCCGAATACAACCTGCGCCGCCGGATCATTACCGATGATCAAGGGCGCTATCGGGCGCGCAGCATCGTACCGTCCGGGTACGGCTGCAACCCAGCCGGCCCTACTCAGGAATGCCTGAATGCGCTTGGCCGCCACGGGCAGCGCCCGGCGCACGTGCATTTCTTCATCTCGGCGTCCGGGCACGAGCACCTGACGACTCAGATCAATCTGTCCAACGACAAGTACCTGTGGGATGACTTCGCCTACGCAACGCGTGACGGCCTGATTGGCGATATCCAGTTCGTCGACGACGCTGACCGCTCGAAAGCGCGAGGGGTGGAAGGGCGCTTCGCCGAAATGACCTTCGATTTTTGCCTGCGCCCGGCCGTGAGCCAGAAAGCGACCGAGCGCAGCCAGCGACCACGTGCCCTGCAATCCGCATGATGCGCGCCGCCGGCTATTGAGAGATTCGAGGAGAAGCAAATGTCCCACGATAATGTGCAGAAGATGCGTATACAGGCAGCAGTCCTGCGTGAGTCGGGTGCTGCGCTGAAGGTCGAAGATGTGTTGCTTGAAGCCCCACGCCCCACGGAAGTACGTGTGCGTGTTGTGGCATCGGGTGTCTGTCACACCGACATGGTTGTACGCGATCAATTGTTCCCCACGCCCATGCCGATCATTCTCGGCCACGAGGGGGCAGGGGTAGTGGATGCGGTGGGTTCTGCGGTAACCACCGTCAAACCGGGTGATCATGTGGTGATGACCTACATGTCATGCGGCCTGTGCCTGCCGTGCGAGACAGGGCACCCGGCGCACTGCACACACATGCACCCGCTGAACTTTGGTGGCGGTCGCTTGGATGGCAGTGCGTCAAGCTGCAGTTGCGAGTCGCACGCGCCGATACACGATCATTTCTTTGGCCAGTCATCTTTCTCGACTTATGCCATCGCCAACGAACGCAATGTGGTCAAAGTCGCTAAAGAAGCTCCGTTAGAGTTGCTGGGGCCGCTGGGGTGCGGTATCCAGACCGGTGCAGGTTCGGTACTGAACGCCCTGAAGGTCGAGGCCGGCTCCAGCTTTGTCGCCTTCGGTGCCGGCGCTGTAGGGCTGGCCGCAGTCATGGCAGCGCGGGTTGCCGGTGCGACCACCATCATCGCGGTAGATGTCACCCCAAGCCGGCTAGAGCTGGCGCTGGAGCTCGGCGCGACCCACGTGATCAACAGCCGCGATGAAAATCCCGTCGAGCGGATTCAGCAAATTACCGCAGGCGGTGCCAATTACAGCCTGGAGTGCTCCGGGCGCGCGGAGGTACTGCGCCAGGCCATCGATGCCTTGGCCACGCTGGGTACCTGCGGCATCGTGGGTGCGACCAAATTTGGCACGGAAGTCGCGTTCAACATCAACGATGTGATGATCCCTGGCAAACGCATCATGGGGATCGTCCAGGGCGACGTGGTGGCCAACGCGTTCATTCCCAAGCTCGTGGATCTCTACCTGCAAGGTCGGTTCCCGTTCGACAAGCTTTGCAAGTTCTACGAATTCGACGAGGTCAACCAAGCCATGGCTGATAGCGAGCGCGGCGTGACCATCAAGCCGATTCTCCGCATGCCGGTAATAACGGCAGGCTGATTTCTATTTTTGTAACTTAGAGGTACCTATCATGACCGTACAACTGGTGATTGATAATCAGAAGCAATCGGCTTCCGACGGTAAAACGTTCGAGCGCATTGATCCCCTCGGTTCGCATACCGTTAGCGTTGGTGCCGCTTGCAGTGTTGAAGACGCATTGCGTGCAGCCCAGTCGTCAGAGCGCGCGTTCCAGACCTGGTCTGGTACAGGGCCGACCGAGCGTCGTCGTATTCTGTTGGCAGCCGCCGATGCGCTGGAGGCCAAGATGGCAGACTTCTGCACTGCGATGGCTGAAGAAATCGGCGCTTCGCAACTGTGGGCGCAGTTCAATGTCGGCGCATCGGCAAACCTGCTGCGTGAAGCCGCGGCGATGACCACGCAGATCAAGGGTGAAACCATACCCACCGACAAGCCGGGCGCGTTGTCCATGACCCTGCGCCAACCGGTCGGTACGGTGCTGTCCATCGTGCCTTGGAACGGCCCTGTGATTCTGGGCGCGCGGGCAATCGCGTATCCGCTGGCATGCGGTAACACCGTGATCTTCAAGGGCTCCGAAAGCAGTCCGCGCACTCACGCGTTGTTGGCCGAAGCATTTTACGAAGCGGGTTTGCCGGCGGGTGTTCTGAACTTCCTGATCAGTGCTCCTGAAGATGCTGCGGCGGTCACCGAAGCCCTGGTTGCCCATGACACTGTACGGCGCGTCAATTTCACCGGCTCAACCAAGGTTGGCCGCATGATCGCGCAAACGTGCGCGAGCCATCTGAAGCGCTGCCTGCTTGAATTGGGAGGCAAGGCGCCATTCATCGTGTTGGACGACGCTGATATCGAGGGCGCTGTAAACGCAGCAGTGTTCGGTGCATTTTTGTATCAAGGGCAGATTTGCATGTCCACCGAGCGTTTCGTGGTGGACGAGGCGGTTGCCGATGCGTTCGTCGCTCGCTTTGCCGAGCGCGTCAACGCACTCGAGTCCGGGTTGCCTGCGAAATCTCCGGGTTGTGTGATCGGCCCCATGATCGGCCAAGGTTCTGTGCAGCGGATCAATCATCTGCTGGACGATGCTGTTAACAAGGGGGCAAAAATTGTCACCGGTGGGCTCGCAGAGACTGCATTGATGGGCCCGACTTTGGTCGACTGCGTGACCCGAGAGATGGCCATTTACGATGAAGAAACCTTTGGCCCGGTGACTACCATCGTCAGGGTGAAAGGCGCGGAGCAGGCTTTGGCGGTGGCCAATGACACAGCCTACGGCCTTTCCTCTTCGATCTTCAGTCGTGACGTTACCAAGGCCCTCGGCCTTGCCAGCCGACTCGATGCTGGCTGTGTTCATATCAATGGTGCGACCGTGCAAAACGAGCCGCAGGCGCCTTACGGCGGCATGAAGAAAAGCGGTTACGGCCGCTTCGATGGCAGTGCAGTGATCGAAGAGTTCACTGAAGTGAAATGGGTCACAGTGGAGCCATCCGGCCAGCCTTATCCCTTCTAAGTTTTTCTCTGACACCGTTGCTTTGGTTTTTTGAGTCGTCCATATCGTGCGGGTATGGACGGCTCTTTTTTTTGCCGGTACAAAACTTCACCGGCATGCTAGTGGCGATTTTCGCCATCCACTCGCCCTAATAGCGAAGTCTGTCCTCTGTATTGTTTAGGCGTCATCGAAAGCTTCTCTTTGAACAACCTGGTCATATGGCTTTGGTCTGAAAATCCGCACTCCATTGCGACGGCCTTGAGCGGGATGTCGGCCCATTGGCTGAGCAACCGTTCGGCCTTCTTCAGCCTTCTGGCCTGAACGAACCGATGTGGCGGTGTTCCGAATTCCGTGGTGAAAACCCGAATGAACTGCGATGCACTGAAGCCGGCCACCTTTGCCAGGTCCTTGATGGTCAGCGCAGAGGATAGATTGGCGTCGATGTAGTCTTGCAGCTGGTGACGTGTGTGGGCAGGAAGTCGTGCTCCCTGCTCACTGCGCTCTATGGCGGCGCCGCCATAGCGCCTGAGCAGGTGAATGCAAATCTGGATTTCCAGGGTTTGCGTGTAGAGTGCGTGCCCTGGCTGGTCGGACAGGCACTCGCGTTCATAGGCTTCGATCAATCCTGACAGTTCAGTGTCCCGCACCACCGGGCAATGATCGATGAAGATGCCGTCTATCTCTCGCTGAAACAGTTCCTGGGCCACTTTGGCCATGACCGATTGGGAAATGTAGACATGACTCACTTCGATGTCATTTGCCCAGAACCACCGTGAAGGCTCTGCGCGGGCCAACAGCGTAACGTCCCCGGGGGCGGCCTGAGCTACCTGCCAGCAGTGCCCATCGCAGAATCCAAGGCGCGGGGTTCCCTGTTTCCAGCGCACCAATTGGTAATCGCGCATGGAGGGGATGAACACTTCGGTTTCCAGAAAGCGATAGCCACGCAGTGACATGCAATGATCGGGTACCAGGTCAACGGTGCCTTCGACCGTCACCTCGCCAGGTATGACTTCAAGCATGCGCTTGGGGGTAAGCAGGACAGGGTTCATCACAACTCCTTTTCTTATATGAATGTGGAGCGTGGGGGCGGCCTTGGATAACTAGGCAGTTCGAGAAATAAAGATTCTATCTATCATAAACGTTTCAGGGCACAAGAGCAGGGGCGAGGTAGGGGGACTCGAACTCATCACAAGATCACCTGAAGAGTTCGAGCGCATCGGGTGGCCTATGAAGACTGCATGTTTTCATCGCCTGGTAGCGTGGGTGCAGGTCGCCAGCGGCGAAGGCCGGTGCGGCCTTCGTAGTGCTGGTGGGACGGGTAAGTGACCAGCTCGATCGTGCTGCCCCACGGTGTGCGGGTATACACGTAGCGATTACCTTCACCCGCGTCTCCACCTGGAAGGTTACCGGGCTGGCTGAGTAATTTACCGCCTGCCTGCTGCAGCCGTTCAGCTGCTGCATCGATATCATCCACGTAAATACAGAAGTGCTGGATGCCGAAGTCACTTGGCCGCACCGGCGGTGCTTGTTCAACACCTGCATAAGTGAACAGCTCAAGATTAGGGCCGTTGCCAAGGCGCAGCATCCGTATCGCCCTGATCACAGAGCCAGAAGGCACGCCGAGCCCTGCTTCGACCTCCGGGCCGCCCAGAGGCTGGTCCAGCATGTCGTAGATCACCTGGGCACCGAATGCGTCGCAGAAAAAGCGTGTGGCCTGCTCCATGTCGGGTACCGTGATTCCCACATGCTCGATTGCACGTACTGTCATTGCAGTTCTCCCAGTTTGGCTGCGGCCCAGAAGCCTGATTGTGTCGCCTCATACATACGGCCCCCCCGTAAACGTGTACCAATGGCCTGAACGTTCAAGTAACGTTCCAAAGCAGCATGGGCCGTTGACGGTTGACGCGCAGTTGCCATTACCACAGTACCTGCTTCAGGTGGCTTGCCATTGAGCGCGATCGAGACACCGAGTTGCTTGAGCACCGCCTCCAGGTGATCTCGCTGCATGTCGTTGGAATCCACCCCGACTTTATCGGAGGGTGAAACCAGCGTGACCTTCTTCCGATTCTCGGCGAGCCAGATAGCTGCATACATTGCCGTCTCAGTCTCACCGTAAACGATCAGCTCAAGGGCGGTAGGCAATGCGTTGTCAGCGAGCATGTCGACCACGTCCATCGGCCCCGTTGCAGGTGCAGTGCCAGTGGCCAGTAATACATGGTCCCATTCAGCGGGGACGACCTCATCGGCAACAGCATTGAGGCGAACTTCGACACCGGCCTTGCCCAGCTCGGTTTCATAGAACGTGATCATGTTCAGGATTTCTTGCCTGAAGGGGCTTGCCGCGGCCCAGGCATGGAGTTGCCCGCCCACTCGGTTGCGGCGTTCGAGCAAGACCACCTGATGCCCGCGTTGTGCGGCCAATATTGCAGCCTCGCAGCCAGCTGGGCCAGCGCCGACCACGAGTACGCGCTGCTTGACGGCTGCCGGTCGTCGGGCCAGTTGAGCACGACGCTCCTCGCCGAGCGTGGGGTTGATCACACACTGCGTGCCCTTGCCGTTGAACATCCAGCGTGAGATGCACTCGTTGACGGCGATGCAGCGGCGCACGCTTTCGGGTTCACCACGCCTGGTCTTGATGACCGTATCAGGGTCTGCAAGGCCAGCACGGCCGAGCGCCACGAAATCGAGCTCATTATTGTCGATGGCCTTTGCCATGTCTTCCAGCAGCCAAGTGAGGCGGCCGACACCGATTACCGGCAACGACACGCGTTGCTTCACAGCCTTGGCGTAGTTGACCAATGAACCGGGTGCACCCATCGGGAGCAGGACCATTGCGGTGTCATAGTTGCCAGCACTGACATCCAAGGCGTCGACATATGGCTCGAGCATCTGGCAGAAGGCAAGCCCATCCTCCAGGGACAAACCGCCCTCGTAGGGTTCGGTGACACTCAGGCGATAGAGCAGGGGAAAGTCAGGCCCCACTTGTGTTCGCACGGCCCGCACCACCTCCAAGGCGAAGCGCGCACGATTCTCCAGGGAGCCTCCCCATTGATCGGTCCGTTTGTTGGTGAAGGGTGAAAGGAACTGGCCCAGCAGGTAACCATGTGCGCCATGAAATTCGATGGCATCGAAGCCTGCCGCAACCGCGCGCCGGGCTCCCTGCACGTACTTGTCAATGAGGCCAGGTATTTCATGCGCTTCGATGGCCCGCGGAGGTGAGCCAAAGGCACTGGTTATGCCCGCAGTCGGCGCGATGGGCGGTTCATTATGTTCGGTGTTGCCCTGAGAGTTTTGCCGGCCTGTATGGTGGAGCTGGACGGCAATCTTTGCGCCCTCTCCGTGGACAGCATCGACCAGGTTGCTTAACCCGCCGATGAACCGATCATGATCGATGCGTATCGGGTGGCCTACCGTACGCCCGACGTCCCAGTCGATGGATGTGTTCTCGGTGATTATCAAACCGACGCCGCCACGAGCCCGGGCGCGGTGGTATTCGATCAGTTTGTCGTCCACTTCGCCGAACGTGCTTGCGAACTGGGTGAAAATTGGCGCTTGAACGACGCGGTTTCGCAAGTGCATCCGTCCAATACGCCCCGGCTGAAACAGCGCGGCGGCAGGTCCATCAGTTGCCAATAGGGATTGCTCGGCATTCACCACGGCTTATCACCTCGTTATTGTTGTAATGAGGCTTGATGATGGTGCGCACACGCTCCGTACGTATTGAAAAAACATTCCACTGTGTTGAAGAAAATTCCGGTCTGCAGATGGACCTCAGGAGCCTTGAAGCGTTATTTCAGGTAGGTGCGTACCAGTGTCACAACCTCTTCGATCGCCCCATCGTGCGCTGCGCTGCCATCTTCGCTACCACTGATGAATTGTTCACGTAGATGGCTTTCCAGCACCCCGGCCATCAAACCGTTAACCGCACCACGGATCGCCGCGATCTGCTGTAGGACGGGTCCACAATCGGCACCCTCGGTCAACGCTGTTTCCAGCGCATCCAGTTGTCCACGGACCCTTCGCACTCTGGCGAGCACGCGTTTTTTTTCGGTAGGTGAATGGGGCATATGCGCTCCTCAAAAAATGAACATCACGTCAGGCGGATAGTGGGGAGGAGTATAACGCTGCTCGAGCATGCGGCGTTAAGGCAACGCGACAAGAATGCCGCCTTGGGGGACTCGAAACAAAACGGTTCGACTGTAAAAACGTTTCCTGCATTCTGGTGCTTTCGGCCTCATCTATGCTTATCGGGTTGTGCATGAAATTGCAGAATTTTTCGTGAAATTCAATGATTTAGCTGGGATCGACGGGAAAGCGTCTGAATGAAAGGCGCGTGGGTGCCACGGCTTCGAACCCTGTATCGCTGGTACTCGGAAATATACTCCCTGGGGGTACCTGTATATACTCCCCCCTAGTAACCAGGCTCCCGCTGATGTCTGGCCCAATACCTCAAACCTAATAGGGAGACATTATGAAATCTCGCGCTGCAGTAGCATTCGCACCCGGTAAACCGCTTGAGATCGTCGAAATTGATGTGGCGCCACCTCGTGCAGGCGAGGTGCTCATCAAGATCACCGATACCGGCGTATGTCACACCGATGCCTTCACGCTGTCCGGTGATGACCCTGAAGGGCTTTTTCCAGTCGTGCTCGGGCACGAAGGTGCAGGCGTCGTTGTAGAAGTGGGTGAAGGGGTCACAAGCCTGAAGCCAGGCGACCATGTCATCCCTTTGTACACGGCAGAGTGCGGCGAGTGCCTGTTCTGCAAATCGGGTAAGACCAATCTGTGTGTCGCTGTGCGCGCCACCCAAGGCAAGGGGGTGATGCCCGATGGCACCACGCGTTTTTCCTATCAGGGGCAGCCGCTGTACCACTACATGGGATGCTCAACCTTCAGTGAATACACGGTGGTGGCCGAAGTCTCCGTAGCCAAGATCAACCCTGAAGCCAATCACGAGCATGTCTGCCTGTTGGGATGCGGCGTAACCACTGGCATTGGTGCGGTGCATAACACCGCGAAGGTTCAGCCTGGGGACACCGTTGCAGTCTTTGGCCTTGGCGGAATCGGCCTGGCCGTTATCCAGGGCGCTCGTCAGGCGAAAGCCGGTCGCATCATTGCCATCGATACCAACCCCTCCAAATTCGACCTTGCGCGCTCCTTTGGTGCCACCGATTGCGTCAATCCGAAAGACCATGAGCAACCCATTCAGCAGGTCATCATCGATATGACGGGGTGGGGTGTTGATCATTCCTTCGAATGTATCGGCAATGTCAACGTCATGAGATCTGCCCTTGAATGCGCTCACCGCGGTTGGGGCCAGTCGATTGTGATTGGCGTCGCCGGTGCCGGCCAGGAAATCTCGACGCGTCCGTTCCAGCTGGTAACCGGGCGAACCTGGAAGGGCTCGGCATTCGGTGGCGTCAAGGGCCGCAGCCAATTGCCCAAGATGGTCGAAGATGCGATGAACGGAGAAATTGAGCTGGCACCCTTCGTCACCCACACGATGCCACTGGACCGCATCAATGAAGCGTTTGACCTGATGCACGAAGGCAAATCCATCCGCACCGTCATCAAATACTGATAGGGCTCGAATGCCCTGAATATACGGACAAGAGGGTCATGCTGTGAGCAACGTAAAACTTCATCCATCACTGGATAACGGTATACAGCCCGCCCTGCAAGGCTTCACTGGCGGGGTGTTGCGGTGTCACTGCGCTACCGACGCCGTCGAGGTGCGGGTCGACTCACCCACGCTGCATAACCATGCCTGTGGCTGTAGCAAATGCTGGAAGCCGGCGGGTGCAAAGTTTGCCGTCATAGCGGTCGCGCCACGTGATGCGGTAACCGTTCTGAGCAATGGTCAGAAGCTGAAAATTGTCGATGAGGCTGCGACCATTCGCCGTCATGCCTGCACCGAGTGCGGTGTTCACATGTACGGTCGAATCGAGAACAAGGGCCATCCTTTTTATGGCCTGGACTTTGTGCATACGGAGCTCTCTGAAGAACCAGGTTGGTCGGCCCCGGCATTTGCGGCGTTCGTCTCCTCGGTCATCGAGACGGGGACGCCTCCCCAGCAGATGGCAGGCATTCGCCAGCAACTGCGAGGCATAGGCCTGGAGCCCTATGACTGTTTATCCCCCGAACTGATGGATGCCATCTCGACCCATGTGGCAAAGCAGAATGGGACCTATCGCGAGGCTTGAGTTACAGCTTCAGATACCCCCACAACGCCGCCCCAGTCCTTGGGGCGGTTTCATTTTATCCTCGTACTCAGCTTCTACCCTGGTCAACATCACCGCTTTACGCGGTGAGAAGGGTGCCCTGCGGCTTATGCAGCGGCGGGCAGCGCTCTATAATCACCGGCGTCACCACGCCAACGCATTCGTTACTATCAGTAAGGTCTTCAGTATGGACCGTTTCACGAGTATGCAGGCCTTCGTAAAGGCAGTTGAAACAGGGTCGTTCAGCGCCGCGGGGAAGGTGCTGCACATGTCTGCGCAATTGGTGGGTAAACATGTCAACTCCCTGGAGGAGCGGCTCGGCGTGCGGTTGCTCACCAGAACCACCAGGACCCACAGCCTGACGGATTTTGGCCAGTCGTTCTATGCCCGTGCCAAGTTGATTCTTCATGATGTAGAAGAGGCGGAAAACCTGGCGGCGGTCGCGCTTGCTTCGCCAAATGGGCGACTCAAGATCAATGCGCCGGTCAGTTTTGGCATGCATGCGCTGGCACCGGTCTTGCCCGAGTTCATGAAGGCTTATCCTCAAGTCAATATTGAACTCAACCTTTCAAACCGTGCAGTCGACCTTATCGACGAGGGCTACGACGTGATTTTTCGTGTCGGTCGGTTGGCCGACTCTGGGCTGATTGCGAGAGTATTGGCGCCTTACCAGTTGGTCATGTGCGCCTCACCGGACTATCTGCAAGCACACGGCGCTCCGTCCACTCCCGATGATCTTCGCCATCATGAGTGTCTTGGTTTTTCCCATACAGAGCTGCGTACTCATTGGGTTCTGGAAGGAGATGAGGGCAGGGTAGAGGTGCCCGTGCAAAGCCGATTCGTGTCTGATCATGGAGAGCCGCTGCTATGTGCCGCTTTGGCTGGGCTTGGCGTGATGCTGCAGCCTGTCGAACTGGTGAGTGACTACCTCGAATCAGGGCGCCTGGTCGAGTTGCTACCGGATTACCGTGCCCCTACGCGGCCGTTGCACGCGCTGTATGCTCCCGACAAGCATATGCCCCCGAAGCTGCGTAGCTTCCTGGATTTTGCGATATCAAAATTTGGCAGCGTGTAGCGGGTGCTTGTCTGACGGGGTCAGGCAAGCACCCGCAATGGTCAAGGCTCAATAGCCGCAGAGGTAGCCCAACCGCCGCCTAGCGCGGTGATTAGCCTGACGGTGGCGATGGTCTGCTCGCCCTGCAGTGCCGCCAACGCTTGCTTGGTTTGCAACGTCGTTCGATCTGCGTCAATCACATTCAAATAGTCGCTTGCACCTTCCTGATATTGAGCCTGGGCTATACGGCTTGTGCCTTGAGCCGCTTCGATTGCCTGGGTCTGAGCTTGGACTTGTTGATGCAGCAACCTGATGTTGGCGAGGTTATCCTCTACCTCCCGCAAGGCGTCGAGGACGGTTTGCTGATAAGTGGCTGCTTGCTCGTCGTAAGCGGCCCGCGCGTTGGCAAGGTCTGCGTCACGCTTGCCTCCATCGAACAGCGGCAGGTTCAGCACGGTCCCGGTCAACGGCCCCAACAGAAATGCTTTGCTGGACCCTTGGAACAACTCTCCCAAGGTGTTGCTTTCGTATCCTGCCGTACCGGTCAGCGTCAATGAAGGAAAATACGCAGCCTTGGCGACGCCGATCCGTGCATTGGCAGCAGCCATGGCACGTTCTGCCGCCGCGACGTCTGGGCGCCGCTCCAGCAGTGCTGATGGCACGCCGACGGGTATTTCCACCGTTAAGGGCTGCACGGGCATGAATGGGAAGTCAAAGGCTGATGGCGCCTGCCCCAGGAGCACCGCGAGGTTGTGTTCTCGTGCGGCGCGGGCTCTGACCAGCGCCAATTCGCCGGCCCGCGTGGAGGCGAGCTCGGTTTGCGCACGCATCCAGTCCATTTCGCTGACCTGCCCTGAGTCCTTGCGCTTGGTTGCAAACGCCAAGGCGTCTTCCCGTAGCTTCAAGGTATCGCGGTAGATGCTTATCTGGGCATCCAGGGTTCGAAGCTGAAAGTAGTTCGCTGCTACATCGGCCTGCAGGGCTAGCAAAACAGAATGATAGAGCGCCGCACTTTGCTGTTCATCGGCGGCGGAAGCTTTGATCGCGTCACTGACGCGGCCAAACAAGTCTGCCTCGTAGGCAACGTTCAACTGTGCGCGCCAGTAGGTGTTAGCCGACTGGGCAACGTCATTCGAGGACTGCGAGGTGAGCTCACGTGACGGTCCGATGCCTGTACTCACGCTTGGCAAACGCCGCGCTTCGGTACCTTGATGATAGGCCCGGGCTTCCTGAAGCCTGGCGAATGCCTGCTTCAAACCCTGGTTGGCCGCCATCGCTCGGGCTTGCAGGTCATCCAAGGTAGAATCCGCAAAAACCTTCCACCATTGACCCCGTGGGTACTGGTCTGCGGGCTGTGCGGTTTTCCACCCAGCTTGATCGTCGACGTTCGACTCTTTGTAATGTGCCTGTGTGGGCGTGGCAGGCACCACGTATTCGGGCGCCAGTGAATGACAGGCGCTCACCATGGCAACTGCAAGGGCACCCATGGACAGCTGAGGCCACCGAATGGAAACGGCAAGATTCATGGTGTATCAAACCTCGATATGAGCGGGACGGTGATGCTCGGTCACCAGCGATTTATTGCCCGACAGTTTGCGCAGCAAGACGTAGAACAGCGGTGTGAGCAACAGGGCGAACACGGTTACGCCGAGCATGCCGAAGAACACGCTGACGCCGATGGCATGGCGCATTTCTGAACCTGGACCGGTAGCAACCACCATCGGCACAACGCCCATGATGAATGCCATCGATGTCATCAGAATCGGCCGTAGACGTAATCTGCTCGCTTGCACCGCAGCATCCACCACGCTGTGGCCCTGCATTTCGAGCTCGCGGGCGAATTCGACGATAAGGATGGCGTTTTTGGCTGACAGCCCAACCAGGACGACCAGACCTATCTGGGTGAAAATGTTGTTGTCGCCTTGCGTCAGCCAGACGCCTAACAGCGCAGACAAGATGCTCATCGGTACGATCATGATCACCGCCATCGGCAAGGCCAGGCTCTCGTATTGAGCGGCAAGCACCAGAAAAACCAACAGCACGCAGATCGGGAATACCAACAGTGCGGAGTTACCGGCCAACTGCTGTTGGTAAGCGAGATCTGTCCATTCGAACTTGATACCTGCAGGTAAGGTTTGCTTGGCGATGCGTTCGATCGCCGCTTGAGCCTGGTTGTTGGAATACCCCGGTGCCGGTCCACCATTGAGGTCTGCGGCAGTGAAGCCGTTGTAGCGCACGACCATTTCAGGTCCATAGGTTTGCTTGACTCGAAGCAAAGCGTCGAGCGGAACCATTTCGCCAGTAGTGCTGCGGGCTTTCAACTGACCGATATCGTGGGCGAATGCTCGGAAACGCGCGTCTGCTTGCACGCGTACCTGGTAGACGCGGCCAAACAGGTTGATGTCATTTACGTAAAGCGAGCCCAGGTAGATTTGCAGAGTGTCGAACACTTCGTTGACCGGCACGCCCAACTGCTGCGCCTTGACGCGATCCACCTCAAGGTCCAACTGCGGGATGTTGATGTCATAACTGCTGAACAGGGGGCCCAGCTCAGGTGCCTTTGCTGCTTCTGCGATGAACGCTTCCGTCGCGTCATGCAACGCCTGGTAGCCCAGCGCCCCGCGATCTTCGAGTTGCAACTTGAAGCCGCCGAGGGTGCCCAGGCCTAATACCGGCGGGGGGGTGAAGACCGATATCTTGGCTTCCTTGATCTGGGCAAACTTCTCATTCAGTGACTTGGCAATTGCGCTGTCGCTTAAATGCACGCCATGACCGTAGCGGTCTTCGAAGGCGGTCAGCGGCAGGAACATCACCACCGAACTGGACGATGAGGTAAAGCCGTTGATCGATAGCCCAGCATGGGCAACGGTGAAGCCTACTCCCGGCTCCGTCAGGGCAATACGCCCCATCTCCTGAGAGACTGCATCCGAGCGCTCAAGCGTAGCGCCACTAGGCAGTTGCGCCACTGCGATCAGGTACTGCTTGTCCTGTGCGGGTACAAAACCACCCGGTACGACGTCTCCCATGAGCACGGCCAGCGTCAACAACAAAACGTAGCAACCCATCATTACGCCCTTGTGCTTGAGCGTGCTGCGTACGCCAGCGCCGTAAGCATTGGAGCCACGCTTGAAGAGCCGGTTGAATGCGTTGAAGAACGTGCCCAAGGCCCGGTCCATGATCCGCGTCAAACGGTCCTTGGGCGCATGCGGGCTTCTAAGCAGCAAAGCGGACAATGCCGGAGACAGCGTAAGAGAGTTGAATGCCGAAATGACGGTCGAAATCGCAATGGTCATCGCGAACTGCTGATAGAACTGCCCGGTCAAGCCAGACATGAATGCCAGCGGCACGAATACCGCAACCAGGGTCAGGCCAATCGCGATAATCGGGCCACTGACCTCATCCATGGCTTTGTAGGTGGCTTCTCTGGGGCTCAGTCCATGCTCCAGGTTGCGCTCGACGTTTTCCACGACGACGATGGCATCGTCCACGACAATGCCAATTGCCAAGACCATTCCGAAGAGTGAGAGCGCATTGATCGAGAAGCCAAAAGCCAGCATCAGGGAGAACGTGCCTACGATGGCAACCGGTACTGCCAGCAGAGGTATCAACGACGCTCGCCAGTTCTGAAGGAACAGAATGACGACCAGTACGACCAACGCAATGGCTTCCAGCAAGGTATGCACAACGGCTTCGATGCTGGCGGCGACGAACCGTGTAGGGTCGTAGTTGAAGCCATAGCTGACACCTTTGGGCATTTCCTTGCCGACTTCCGCCATTTCACGGCGCACATCGTCGGCAATCTGTAGCGCATTGGCACCGGGCTGCTGGAATACCCAGATCGTCATCGAAACCTTGGTATTGAGGTGCGTGCTCTGGGTGTAATCCGAAGCGCCAAGTGTTACCCGCGCCACATCGCGAAGATAGGTCACCCCACCATCGGCGTTGGTTTTCAAAACAATGGCTTCAAACTCCTGGGGCGTCTGCAAGCGGCCCTTGACGTTGAGATCAAGCTGCAACGTCACGCCTGGCGCACTGGGCGTGGCACCCACCATGCCTGCCGATACTTGAGCGTTCTGCGCTTGGATCGCACTCACTACGTCGCTTGCAGACAGATTGCGCTCGGCCAGCTTTCGCGGGTCCAGCCAAACGCGCATGGAGTAATCCCCGCCGCCTTTGAGCTGAACGTCGCCTACACCCTTGATCCGGGCCAGGCGGTCACGGATATGAATGAGGCCATAATTGTGCAAGTAGTCGACGTCGTACTGATCGTTGGGTGAGAAGAGGGTCACGGCCAGGGTCATCGTGCTAGATGCCTTGATCGTAGTGACCCCCAGTTTCTGCACGGCTTCCGGTAGTCTTGGTATTGCCTGGGAGACGCGATTCTGTACTAACTGCTGGGCAAGGTTGGGGTCCATCCCCAACTCAAAGGTGACCGTGGTAGTCATCTGCCCATCACTGTTGGCCTGGGACTGCATATACAGCATCTTTTCCACGCCATTGATTTTTTCCTCAATAGGCGCAGCCACCGTTTCAGCAATGACCTTGGGGTTGGCGCCGGGGAACTCGGCGTGTACCAGCACCTGCGGAGGCACCACCTCAGGGTACTCGGCAATGGGTAATTTGAAGAGCGAGATCACACCCAGCAGCAAGATCACCACTGACAGGACAGCGGCAAAGATGGGACGATCAATGAAGAATCGAGAGAATTTCATCGCAAGGTTTTCTTAGGCAATAGGAACCCGGCAACGCGCATTTTGCGGCGCATCGCTTTAGGTTGGTGTGCGGTTGAGGTGCTTCAGCGCTGAGCCGAGACTGCTTTAGCGGTACTGGACATTGCGACTTGACGCGGCTTGACGGTCTCATCCGCCTGCACACGTTGCAGGCCATTGACGATGATGTGGTCCTGCGCAGAGAGACCGCTTTCGACAATCCGTAAGCCGTCATAAAGCCCGCCCAGGCGCACTTCGCGGTAGTGCACTTGATCCTGCTGATCTACGACCATGACAAATTTGCGATCCTGGTCGGTGCCCACCGCGTCTTCGTTGATCAGCAGGGCTTGTCGACGTTGGCCTGCGCTGACTTTGACATGTGCGTACATGCCCGGCACCAACTGGCTACGTGGATTATCAAAGCGCGCTCTCACTCGAATGGTGCCTGAGCTGCTGTTGAGCTGGTTGTCGACGGAGTCCACCACGCCTCGGCGGGAAAAACCCGGTTCGTTGGCCAGGCCCATTTCTACCTTGATGGCTTGATCATGGGGCTGGGAAAGAAAACGCAGATAGGTTTGTTCATCCACTTCGAAGCTAGCGTAGATGGGCGAGATCGATACGATGCGAGTCAATACCGGTGCAGATGCTCCGTTAGCCACTACGTTACCCACCGTGAGTTCTGCGCGAGACACTTTGCCACTCACCGGTGCTTTGACTGAGCAATAGTCCAGGTTGACACGCGCGGTTTGCAGCCTTGCTTTCGCGGCTTCGACTTCGGCTGCACTGGTCTGTTGCAAGCGCAAGGCGGCGTCCGCATCGCGTTGCGCAATCGCATTCTGGCCAAGCAGGCGCTTGGCGCGCTCGGCATCAGCGTGAGCGTAGGCGTAACGGGCGCTGGCGCCGGCAACTTCTGCCAAGGCTTGATCGACAGCGGCTTGATACAGGCGCGTATCAATCGTGAACAGCAGGTCGCCCCGATTGACTTGGGCGCCATCTTTGAAGTGCACGGCAGTAATAGCACCGGGCACCAATGGGCGGACATCGACGGTTTCAACGGCTTCGAGTTTCCCCGAGTAAGTCTGGTATTCGTTGAGTTGTTCGGCAATGGGCGTGGCGATGTCGACCTCTGCGTGCACGGCGTCCGGCGCTTGTTCGCTGGCTTGCGCCAGGGTGTCGTTGCCCTTGCTGAGCAACTGGTAACCGGTTCCCGCTGCGGCGGTTAGAACGAAGGCCAGGGCGAGGGGGACTTTCTTGAATGGGAGGTTCATGAGCACGGCAAATAGAGGCTATGGCTGAAAGACGCGTAATGCTAAGGTAGATCAAATGATCGATAAACACGCTGTAAATCCTTACACTGTAGCCAAAATGTCCTCAATGAGCGTTACCTATGTCGTCCAGTGATAGTTTTGCCGGCATTCATACATTCGTCACCACTGCCAAATGCGCGAGTTTCACAGAGGCGGCAGACCGCTTGGATATTTCCAAATCAGCGGTAGGCAAGGCGATTGCCCGCCTGGAGCAACGGCTGGGTGTGATGCTGTTTCACCGCACCACCAGGAGGTTGTCGTTAACGGCTGATGGGGAGGCTTATCTGGCTGCCTGCAGCGGCGCGCTGGACGAAATCCGTGATGTTGAAAATTGCCTGACCTCAAAGGCACATGAACCTTCTGGGCAACTGCGTGTGGACATGCCGGTGGCGCTGGGGCGCAAAATGATCTTGCCGATCACCTTGGAGATTGGGCAGCGCTATCCGGGGCTTACATTCACACTTACATTCAATGACCATCTCATCGACCCTGTGGAAGAAGGGGTGGATCTGGTTATCCGCTTTGGCGACCCAGGCGACCATCAAGGCTTGATCGCCCGTCCATTGACGCGTCAACGCCTGATCATCTGCGCAGCCCCCGCTTATTTGCAGGCGCGGGGCACACCGCACTCACTGGAAGAAATTGACCGGCATGCCTGTATCGTTACATACCGTCGAGGGCAGCCCTTGGGCTGGCGGGTAATGAGGGATGGTCAGGCTGCGCGTATCGTGCCACCTGCTACACACCAGATTGGCGATGGTGCGGCAATGATCGACGTTGCCCTCGCGGGCCTGGGTTTATGCCAGATGCCGTTGTGCGTTGTGCAAGAGCACCTACAGGCGGGTAGGCTGGTGAGTGTGCTGGAAGCCTTCGAACCCGCTCCGGTGACGGTCTACGCATTGTGGCCAAAAACCGCGCACCTGCGGCCCAAGGTGCGTTGCCTGATCGATACGCTGCTTGAAATGGGGGAGAGCGGCAAACTTGAATGAGCCGTTGCAGAAGCATTAGCCGGGGCAATGTTGCAACATCTCAGTGTGCTAGCACCGAGCTGCGCACCTTGCGCACTAGCCATAGATTTGTCACCAGGCACAGTGCCAGCGCAGCCACGCACAAGAGCATTGATGTCGACATACCTTGCGTGAAGGCCGGACGCTCTGCGTGAGCAATCAAAAGGCCGAAGATGGCCACACCCAATACCCCTCCCACTTGTCTTGCAGATGACATCAGGCCAGAGGCGATCCCGGCGTCTTGCTGGGTTACCGCCGCAAGCATGGTGTTGTTCATCGAGGGTACAGTGGCTGCGCTGCCAATCCCGACGATAATCAGCGCTGAATCCAGCATCCAGCTAGCGCTGTCAGGGCTGATCCGCGACAGTATCAGGAAACCACATACCTGCAACCCGGTGCCCAGGGTCATGATCCGCAACGCGCTGAAGTGGCGCCCAAGCCTTGCCGAAGCCAGCGAGGAGAGGGTCATGACAGCCGTGAGAGGGATGAACGCAAGGCCTGTTCGGACAGCGTCATAGCCCAATATCGTCTGGAAATAAATGCTCAGGACGAAGACGACCCCGTAAAACGTGAAGTTGATCACCGACCCCGTGAGCATCATCGCTATAAGCACGGTGTTGCGTGCAAGGTGAATGGGAATCATGGGGTCGGCCACTCGCTGTTCGATCAGCACGAATGCCAACAGCACCAGGCAAGAAAGGGCGAGCACCGACAGTGGTATCAGCGACCAGCCTCGTTCACTCGCCTCGGTCAGGCCGTAGGTCAGCAGCGCCAATGCCAGCGCTATGGTCACTTGACCATACACGTCTATGCGTTTTTCTACCTTGGGTGAAGCCGGCGTGTAGCGCAACGTCAATGCGATGGCCAACAGGCCCAATGGGATGTTGATCAAGAACACGCTGCGCCAGCCCAGATGCTCAATCATCAGTCCGCCCAGCACCGGCCCGGCCGCTAGGGCAATACCTCCGCTGGCTCCCCATAACGCCACTGCCGCTTTGCGCTGTTCGGGGTTGGTAAAGTTGAGTCGTAGAAGGGTGAGTGATGTGGGAATCATCAATGCCGCACCTAACCCCTGTACGCAACGAAAGCTGATCAGCTGAACCATACTGCCGGCGAGACCGCAACCCAGGGAGCTCAAGGTGAAAACGATGAACCCGCCGACGAACACCGGTTTGGCGCCCAGCTTGTCGCCGCAACTGCCGCCAAAAATCAGCAAGGCCGAGAAGGTCAGTGCGTAGCTGTTGATCACCCACTGCAAACCAGTGAGGTTGGTGTCAAATGCTGCCTTCAAGGCGCCCAAACCCACATTGACCACGCTCACATCCAGTTGCACGACGAAGAAGCCCAGGCATGCAGCCATCTGGATGGCGGAGAGTTTTGTTGCTTTGTACATGGCAAACCAGAAGGGGGATGGAGATGGATCGAGATTAAAGCTTGCCATGCCATGCGTAAATACTAGAATCTGCGTACTTACCATGCAGGTTTGCATAGATGATGAACTGGGAAGATTTGCGCTTTTTTTTGGCCATAGGTCAGTCCGGCACACTGTCGGGCGCAGCACGCGCCCTTCAGGTAGACCAGGCAACGGTGAGCCGACGTTTGATAGCCCTGGAAGCCAGTCTGGGGGTGCGCTTGGTCAACCGCCTGCCACGGGAAGCACAATTGACGGCTGCGGGACAGCAAGTACTCAAGCAAGCCATGGAGATAGAAAAGTATGCCTATAGCGTGAAGCGCATCACGGCTGGCTTGGGGGAGCAAGAACGTACGACCGTATCCATCTCTGCTCCACCTATACTCGCTCGCCACTTTCTGGCCCCGCATCTGCTGTCGCTGTCACAAAAACTTGAGCAGGCCAAGTTGTCCATTTTGAGCGAATCCCATTTTGCTTCATTGGCTCGTATGGAGGCCGACCTGGCTGTTCGACTCGCTACCGGCTCAACAGACACGGACATCATCAAGAAAGTGGGTCGTGTTGATTTCGCACTGTATGCAGCACGCACGTACCCATATCCGTCAGAGCCCGAACGCTGGGAGTTTGTGGGGTATACAGAGCGTCAGAAGGATTTCGATCATAAGCGTTGGTTGTACCACGTGATTGGCGAGCGGCGGGTAAGCTGTGAGGTATCTGACCTGAGCAACCAGTACGAAGCCGCCTGTTCGGGCATCGGTGTGGCGGGACTGCCATGTTTTTTAGCGGATAGAGATGAGCGCCTGGTGCGCTTGGACGCCCATGAGACACTGCTCTCACTTAATATATGGATGGCCATTCACCCGGATCGCCGGAATGATGCGCTTATTCGCCGAACGATGGTGGCCATCATCGAGTTAGTTGAAGCGGTGGGATTATCCCACTGAAAATCTAAACAGGCATGGAAGGGGTGAGTCGACAACGACTGCATACCTCCCATGTCCATCGAGGAAACCACCGCTTACCGCCTGAGCACAGCGGTCACTCAATGTGTTCGAATTCTGGCTTTTCGTTTTTGTCTGGCACTGACAGTGGCGTACCTTCAACCCCTGCGTAAGCCACTATGACAACGGCCTCCTCATCACCGGTTACGCCGCGGTGACTTGCGCCAACCGACTCCGGAAAGGCCTCGCCAGCTTTGACAACAAGCGACTTTTTGCTAAGTCTATCTTCAATGGTCAGTTGACCTGATATCACGTAGGCAATGTTGGCAACAGGGTGGTGATGCCACGGCAGCGCCGTGTGAGGCGGTATTGTAATTTTGAGTAAGGACAATTGAGGCTGGCCGGATGGGTAGGGTGCATATTTGACACCTTCCCAGGATGTTGTGCTGTTCACTACAACTTTCGCCTTTGGCGCAAGTGCCTCACTGGCCTTTACGCTGCTGAGCAGGGTAAGGCTGATCAGGGCAGCGGCGATAACTGACTTGAGCGCGATCAAAGGGGTCGACCTGTCAGGGGTAACGCAACGCGATATTTCAGTCATGGCTTGGGGACCTATCTTGTTGTTTTGAGCCTTCATCGTGTATGGAAAGTGGAAGGCGGTATTGAACTGGGCATGTTTTTCATAGAACAAAAATTGCAACGCCATAGCCGGACGCCGTTATCGAGCCCTACAGCATGCTTGTTCAGAAGTGGTAATACATGCCCACAGCCAGGTTGCGGGGATCATCACCGGATTCCTCGACTGGAATTCCGGCGTAACTCGATGACGATTTCATCTTGTTGGCAATCATGGCTACACGGCCATAAATCGCCCAATTGGGTTTGAGAAAATGATCGTAGCCAATCATCACGCCCGTGGCATTCTTGCCCCCGGTCTCCACGTCACGCTGCACCACCATCAGGCGCGCGACATCGGTTTTGCCAACCGGTGCCATGAAGCCCAGCGTCCAGGCCGTCATGCTCGGGGTGTCATGTTGATCCACATCTTGTCGTTGCCACGTCAGGCTGGAAGAGAACGGGCCGAAGTCGTAGAACGCAGAAGCGCTTTTGAAGTAGTTGTGTGTCTGGCGCTCGTGACCATTGTCATTCCAGGGATCACTGAGGTAGTCGTTGAACGAACCCAGCAGCATCATGCGGGCGTTGGCGTACTGAACCTTCACGCCTTTACCGCGTACGGTGTTGCCAGCACTTGCAGTGTCATCGAAGCCAAAGGTTACTGCCGTACCCACGCTGAAACCGGCCACCGTGGGCGTGGTATATGCCAGGGTGTGCTTGGGACGCATATCCAAGTAGTAGGCGCCTTTGCCTGACGGCGGCAGGGTCAGGAATGTGTATGGCGAACCGTACACGGCCAGAAAAGGGTCGGCGTAGCTGGGAGTGCTCATGTTGTAGGTTTTACCGAACTCTAGCTTGCCATACCGCTTCGAACGCAGCGCTGCTACCGCAAGGCGAAGCGTACCGATTTGCTTCCAGTGTTGCTCCAGGGCCTCCCCATTGAGGTTGAAACCCTCTTCCACATCGAGCTCCAGCACCGTGTCTTCAGCAAGTGCTTTGCGCATGTAGAGGCCCAGTTTGTTGGTCCACGCGCCACCACCTTCGACACGCAGGCCTTCATGGTGCTGCGAATCATGGTATGAGGCAAAAGCGTCCACGGTCCCGTACAGTTTGAGTTTATCGTCGTAACCTTTGTCGACGTTGTAGTACCCGAATCCCGAGGCAACTCTTCCCAGCGCCGGGAACCCCTCCGCGTTGGCACCCTGTGCAAGACCAAGGCCGATCATCATAAGCGCAAGTAACGGGCGTCGCTCGTGTAGACAAGTGCACATGCCTGAGACTCCTCCTGTCTCAATGAACCTGTGTGCAGCCTCCCTAAGATTTCAGTGCGCGAAAATTAACTATTTGGGCGCTTCATGTTATTTGGGCAATGAGGGGGTGTAGATGAGCTGAATAGACCGGTAGCGCGTTGTTGGCTGAGCGTCGAGATGCGTTTGGAAGGCAGTGGGCAACCTGCAATGAGCAACAATTTACGCTGAAAACTGATGCACACGGCTATGGCACGGCTGCCAGATGCACTTGAATCGAGCATTTTTATCGCTGACCTCTGAGGGTCTTACGAAAATGGTTAAGCCCTTGCGTAAAGGGCAAGACTCGACGGCATGACCGCCTTGTTAGATTGACCTGCGTGCATGTCACCCTGATTACAAGGCTCCACTGCCATACCTGGGACATGCAAAAGGGCAGCGCCTTTCCACAGCGCACTGTCGCAACCTTCTGGTCTTGAACATGAATAAGGTCTGGCATGCGGATTCACGTCACCTTCACCGATCGCGTAGGCATCACACAGGAAGTGCTGGCACTGCTGGTAGCACGAAAGCTCAATCTTGAAGCGGTAGAGATGATCCCGCCGAACGTCTATATCGATGCACCTGCGTTAAGCGATCTGCTGCTGCAAGACTTGCAAGCTGCACTACTGCAAATCAAAGGTGTACAAAGCGTCCGGTGGATAGATCTCTTGCCTGGCCAGCATCGCCGGCTGCAACTGGTGACATTGCTTGCAACGGTCAGTGATCCGGTAATGGCGGTTGATCCCAGCGGCCATGTCATGCTGGCCAACCCTCGCCTGATGGACATGCTTGGAAGAGACCCTACTGGCGAGCCGGTATCGCAGTTCCTGCAGCACGCCAATCCTGGGGAAGATCTGATAGCAGACGGTTTTCGCCTGCCGGTGTGCGAGGTCAGCGTTCAAGGCCAGAAGATGCTGCTTGATGCAATTCCGATTGCTGATGGCACTGATGCGGCAGCGAAACCCGCGGGTGGATTGATAACGCTCTACCCACACTGCAGCCAAGAAACAGCGGGGGAACTGCGACAATCGGCGATTGGGGGGCTGGACACGCTTATCGGCCAGTCGCCAGAGCTTGCTTTTCTCAAGGCCCGGCTACGCAAGGTAGCCAGCCTGAACGCGCCGCTGTTCATCCAGGGTGAAACGGGTACAGGCAAAGAACTGGTGGCCCGCGCATGCCACGCGCTGAGTCCGCGTAGCGCGGCGCCTTTTCTGGCACTCAATTGCGCCGCACTGACCGAGAGCCTGGCGGAAAGCGAGCTGTTTGGTTATGCCGCAGGGGCTTTCACCGGTGCCCAGCGCGGCGGCAAGCCGGGCCTGCTGGAACAGGCTGATCTCGGCACCGTGTTTCTGGATGAAATTGGCGAGATGTCACCGTACTTGCAAGCCAAGCTATTGCGCTTTCTAAGCGACGGAAGCTTTCGTCGGGTGGGCGGAGAGCGCGAATTACGGGTCAACGTGCGCGTACTTTGCGCTACCCATCGCGACCTCGAGCAGAAGGTAAGCGAGGGAACGTTTCGGGAAGACCTGTATTACCGCCTCAATGTGCTCAATGTGCAGGTACCGCCTCTGCGTGAGCGTGGCCACGACATTCTGTTGCTGGCCAAGCACTTTCTCAAGCAGGCCTGTAAACAAATCAGGCGGACTGAGTGCAGGCTGGCACCCTCGACGTATCCTAAATTATTGCAGAACAATTGGTCCGGTAATGTGCGCCAGTTGCAAAGTGTCATCTTCCGAGCAGCGGCGATCTGTGAAGCGAACCTGATCGGCTGCGCCGATCTCGAACTTGCTGGAACGCCCCACGCCGAAATCAACGCGCAAGCTGGTGAAGTCCGTAGCCTGGATGATGCCGTACAGGACTTTGAAAAGGCCCTGTTGACGCGCCTCTATCCGCAATATCCCTCCACGCGCCAACTGGCCGCCCGCTTGAACACGTCCCACACGGCAATCGGCCTACGACTGCGAAAGTACGGTATCGCGAAGGTCTAGGCCGCTTTGGAGCTGTTTCGTTACGGTGTAAGTGTTTCCTTACAGGCAGTCGGTGATTGAAATTTCGCGCAAACCCTACCGGTGTTTGACGCAGCGCTACACAACCCCTCTATAGCGATTCAGTCCCTTGGAGCGATTACGCTCCGCTGCGCCATGAGACGCCGCAGAAAACTATCTTAACCTAATGATATATATAGTCTTTTAGGTATTGGCATCGCAGTTGCTAAGTCTGCGCACAGGGATCATGGCGATTACGATCGTCTTGGATCCGACCACTTCGCAGTCATGGCAACGTCACCCGAACGAGAAGGAATACACCATGTTTCACAAAAGCCTGACCCTGTCCGACTTCGATCCAGTGCTGTTCGAGAGCATGCGCCGCGAGGCCCAGCGCCAAGAGGATCACATTGAGCTCATTGCGTCGGAAAACTACACCAGCCCACAGGTCATGCAGGCCCAAGGTAGTGAGCTGACCAACAAGTATGCCGAAGGCTATCCCGGCAAGCGCTATTACGGTGGGTGTGAACATGTGGACGTGGTGGAGCAACTGGCCATTTACCGCGCCAAGACGCTCTTTGGCGCAGATTACGCGAACGTACAGCCACATTCGGGCTCGCAGGCCAACGCCGCCGTTTATCTGGCACTGTTGGAGGCGGGTGACACACTGCTGGGCATGAGCCTGGCGCACGGTGGGCACCTCACTCATGGTGCGAAAGTCAGCTCCTCGGGCAAGTTGTATAACGCAGTTCAGTATGGCATCGACGAAAACGGCCTGATCGATTACGACGAGGTCGAGCGACTGGCCCTTGAGCACAAGCCGAAAATGCTGGTGGCGGGCTTTTCTGCGTACTCCAGGACCCTCGATTTTCCACGTTTGCGCGCTATCGCCGACAAGGCAGGTGCCTGGTTGTTCGTCGACATGGCGCACGTCGCTGGCCTGGTTGCCGCCGGCGTTTACCCGAACCCGCTGCCTTACGCCGATGTGGTAACCACCACCACCCACAAGACGCTACGGGGCCCGCGAGGGGGGCTTATCCTGGCTCGCAGTAACCCAGAACTGGAGAAGAAGCTGAACGCCGCCGTATTCCCAGGCGGGCAGGGCGGCCCGTTGATGCATGTGATCGCTGCCAAGGCCGTGTGCTTCAAAGAAGCGCTGGAGCCGTCATTCGTGCAGTATCAGAAGCAGGTGATACGCAATGCCCAGGCCATGGCGCAGGTGTTCATGAACCGCGGTTACGACGTTGTCTCCGGCGGCACGGATAACCACCTGTTTCTGGTCAGCTTGATCCGCCAGGGCATTACCGGCAAGGACGCAGACGCTGCGCTCGGCAGGGCGCACATTACCGTCAACAAGAATGCGGTCCCTAACGATCCTCAGTCGCCATTTGTAACATCGGGCCTGCGCATCGGCACGCCTGCGGTCACCACCCGTGGCCTTCAAGAAGAAAGTTGTCGCGAGCTTGCGGGCTGGATCTGCGACATTCTCGACCACCTCGGTGATGCCGATGTCGAAGCGCATGTGGCTACCCAGGTGGCCCAGCTGTGCGCACGTTTCCCGGTGTATTCGGCCTGAGTGCTGGCTAGCCCCCGGCGCTCGCCCAGCCGGTCGAGGTCGGGGATCAAGGCGGGTATGCATGCCCGCCTTCCCTTGTGGCAGGTGACAGCATGAATCGAGTACAGACTGGCAAGATGGAAATGGGGGTCAAGCTTCGCGGCGCGGATAAAGTCGCGCGGATCCCGGTCAAGATCATCCCCACCGAGGAGGTACCACGCAAGCCGGACTGGATCCGCGTGCCAGTGGCAGCCTCACCCACAGTGGCGCGAATCAAGCGCCTGCTGCGCCAGCACAGGCTGCATAGTGTTTGCGAGGAGGCGGCCTGCCCGAACCTTGGCGAGTGTTTTTCGGGGGGGACCGCAACATTCATGATCATGGGCGACATCTGCACCCGCCGCTGTCCTTTCTGTGACGTCGGCCATGGTCGGCCGAAGCCGCTGGACAGTGAGGAGCCGAAGAACCTGGCCGTCGCCATCGCCGACTTGCAGTTGAAATACGTAGTGATCACCTCGGTAGATCGCGATGACCTGCGTGACGGCGGAGCAGGGCACTTCGCTGCCTGCCAGTTGAAATACGTAGTGATCACCTCGGTAGATCGCGATGACCTGCGTGACGGCGGAGCAGGGCACTTCGCTGCCTGCCTACGCGAAATCCGTGCACTGTCCCCGGGAATAAAGCTCGAGACGCTGGTCCCTGACTACCGCGGCCGCATGGAGGTCGCCTTGGCGGTCACAGCCACGGCGCCTCCCGATGTGTTCAACCATAACCTTGAAACGGTGCCGCGTCTTTACAAAGCCGCACGGCCTGGCTCCGACTTCGAGTGGTCGCTGGATCTGCTGCAGCAATTCAAGCAGGGTGTGCCGAACGTTCCCACCAAGTCAGGTTTGATGCTCGGCTTGGGCGAGACTGACGACGAAGTGATCGAAGTGATGCAGCGCATGCGCGAGCATGACATCGATATGCTGACGCTAGGCCAATACCTGCAACCCTCGCGCAGCCATCTGCCGGTGCAGCGTTTCGTGCACCCGGATACCTTTGCCTGGTTCGCCGAGGAGGGCACAAGGATGGGTTTCAAGAACGTCGCCTCTGGCCCGCTGGTGCGTTCTTCTTACCATGCGGAGCAGCAACTGTCGGCCCACTGAGCAATCCGTGCGTTGCTGCCCACAACCGGGGCAGCCTGCGCGAACGCTTGATCCTCTATTGCCTCTGAGGGTCGAATTGTTTGTCCTTGATGAACAGTGCCGGAATGACGCCACAAATGAAGTAGGCAGCCCCCATCACCAGGAAGCCCACACCTATCGAACCTTGCGACGCCAGGAAACCAATTGCAGCGGGCGCGATCGCAGCGCCCAGGCGGCCCACATTATAGGCACCGCCCACTGCAGACCCACGCACCTTCGCCTCGAAGCTTTCAGTCATGTACGTAGCATTCACGCCATAGGGGATGCCATACAAGAAGCCAAAGACCACCAGCATCCAGAGGATATTGTCCTGACTCTGAAACAATACGATCACTGGCAGAAACACTGCGGTACCCAGTGCGCCGAAGGTAAACACCGTTCTGCGCCCTATACGATCGGCCGCCATGCCGGCGAGCACCTTGCCCAGGATCATGGCTGTGTATGTACCCACCATGTAACCGGCCATTGATTTGAGATTCAGGCCCAGCTCGCTTTCCAGGTAAGACGGCATCCAGTTATTCACGCCGTAATAGCCGAACTGCAGAAAACCGGCGGTAAGCGTCCAACAGATGAACATGCGGCAAGCCTGCGGGTCAGCGAAGATCTGTTTATACATGCTGCCTGGCTTTTGCACCGGCCCGCTCTGATGCCCTGCAATTCTTTGCCGCGCGCGCTCGGCCTGTGCTTTGATCCAGGCTTGCGGCTCGGGTACAAAGTACTGCATCAGCACCGCCAGCCCTACCGGAACGATCGCGATATAGAACAGCATCCGCCAGCCATGGCTGGGTAGAATCCAGCCAGCCAGCAATGTCGCGACAATGTAGCCCACTGACCATCCGGCCTGCAGTGTACCCAATACGGTGGTGCGGTAACGGGTGGGGACGTATTCGGACATCAACGTGTTGCAAGCAACGTACAGAGCGCCGATCCCCAGCGAGGCCAGGAACCGGACGACCGCGAATTGCCAGTAACTCTGGGTCAAGCCCAAGGCAGCGGTACCGACGGAGAACAACAGGATGCTCCAAACCACCGTTTTGACCCGGCCGAAACGGTCACAAGCCCAGCCGCCGTAAATTCCGCCGATTGCCATTCCGGCCAGGGTAAAGCTTCCCAGGCTGCCGGCTTCCACGTTTGTAAGGCCAAACTCGGCCTTCAGGCTGTTTAGGCTGTACGACAGCAGCATCAAGTCAGCGCCGTCGATCAATAATCCCAGAAAACAAAAAATGAAAACCAGGATCCAGGTACCAGACTTGGCACGCGCAACAGCGCCTGCCTGAGAAACAGCGTCCATAGCGTCAACCTTATTGTATTTATGGTGGGTTCAGCGCTGAAGCTAAACAGGCGCGACGTCAGCCTTGAGCGTCACGGATCATGTTCCGAGCAATCACGATCTGCTGGATCTGAGTGGTGCCTTCATAGATACGGAACAGCCTGACATCCCGGTAGAAACGTTCGATCGCGTACTCACTGACATAGCCGGCACCGCCATGTATCTGTACGCAGCGGTCTGCAACGCGGCCGCACATTTCTGTCGAGAACATTTTGGCGCAGGAGGCTTCGGTACTGACGTTCTGGCCATTGTCGCGTTTACGAGCCGCATCGACCACCATGCAGCGGCTGGCATAGATTTCTGCCTTGCTGTCGGCAAGCATCGCCTGGATCAACTGAAATTCGGCGATAGGTTTACCGAACTGTTTACGCTCCAACGCATAGCGCAAGGCATCATCGAGCATCCTTTCAGCCGCACCGATGCTCAACGCAGCGATATGCAGACGTCCTTTGTCGAGCACTTTCATGGCGGTCTTGAAGCCCACGCCCTCGACTCCCCCGATCAGTTGGCTCGCGGGTACTCGTGCGTTTTCGAAGATCACGTCGCAGGTGTGGGCGCCTTTATGACCCATTTTGTGATCAGGCTTACCCAAGGAAACACCCGGCGTACCGCGCTCGACGATGAATGCGCTGATCCCACCTGCACCTTTGATATCGGAGCTGGTCCGCGCCATCACGGTGTAGATTCCGGCGTGAGGGGCATTGGGTGATGAACCGCTTGGTGCCGTTGAGCACATAGCTGTCGCCATCACGGACAGCGGTGGTCTTGAGTGATGCGGCATCCGAACCCGCGTCGGGCTCGGTCAGGCAGAAGGAGCTGAGCAGTTCACCACTGGCCAGTGGGGGCAGGTAACGCTGTTTCTGTTCTGCAGTACCGTCAAGCAGGATGCCGATCGAGCCGATCCCGTTGTTGGTACCAATGTAGGAGCGAAAGGCTGGGGATGTGCGCCCCAGCTCGAAGGCGATGTTGACCTCTTCTTCCATCGTGACACCCAATCCGCCAAATTCTTCCGGCAGTGTCAGGCCGAACAACCCCATGGCTTGCATCTGCTCGACGATGTCCTGTGGAATCGTGTCGGTATCAGCAACCTCATTTTCACGGGGGATGAGGACTTCGTTGACGAACTGACGAAGCGAATCCAAGAGGATGTCCAGGGTTTCGTTATCACGGATCATGTGCGCTCCTAACGCTCGCAGGCGAGCGGGTCTTTATCAGGGCGCCGTTACTCCGTTGTGTCAGCGAGCAGCGGCACCAATGTTGTTAACCATGTTGATCAGGCGAGGCCCGATATCGTCCATCAGTCGTTCACGGGGCAGCTGAAAGCTCGGCCCACCGCAGTTGAAGGTCAGCAACCCGTACTGCGGGTGTAGCAACGGCACCGCTACCGAGTTGACGTCGCGATGCCATTCACCGATCGAGAGGCAGAAGCCATAGTCGGTGTAATCTCTGAATGCCCGGTCCAGGCCTTTGCGAATCGACGGCCACTGGTCCGACTCGCGCTGGCGTATGTGATCGAGCAGAAACTCCCGTTCGGTTTCCGGCATTGCCGCCAGGCAGGCACGGCCTACCGAACTCTGTGCCAGTGGCAAGTAGCTGCCGATCTGGCGGCGCATCGTCGTGTTGCCTTGGCCCTGTACCACGTCCAGATAGACCATCTGCAGGCGATCGCGGGAAGCCATGGCGACTGCTGCCTGGGCATGGTTGGCCAATGCCTCCATCAATGGATGAGCCACCGCACGAATCGACAGGTTGGACAGCATGGCGTAGCCAAAGCCCAGTACACCGACATCCAGTTGATACTTGCCTGAATGCACTTCTCGCTTGAGGCAGCCCAGTCGCATCAGCGTATTGGTGAGCCGCGTCACAGTCGGTTTGGGCAGGCCGGTCATGCGCGCCAGGTCCTGATTGCCCAGCACGTTGTCGCGCGGTGTGAAACAGCGCATCAACTCCAGACCACGCGCCAGTGCCGTCACGAACTGACCGCTGCTGTCGTCTTCGCCCATGGAGATTGCGGGGTCGACGATGCCCATCCTGAGTAACCCGATTTCGTCTGCTCCCGTTGTGCTTTCTATGGTCGGCTGACCTGCCTTGTTGCGAGCCATGGTAGAACCTCATTTCAGAAGAATGCAAGAAAATAAAACCCGGTTTCGCCTGACGAAATTATAGAGTGTGCGCCTTCAAATACCAAGTGCTTCCTAGCTGACTGGTAACTGTCTGTAAGTAAAGGCTTTTATAACTTTAAGCGCATTTCTTGTTTACAGCCTTTTGCGCTCGTCCCTATGATTGATAGCGAATACGGTATCCAGTTCCGCCTAGCGAAACTAAAACAAGAGGTCGCTATGAACTCCCCACCAGAAGCTGTTGTACGCCTGAACATTCAGGAAAATGCCGTTGCAGTCGTCCGTATCGATCGGCCCGAAGTCAAGAACGCGCTCAATGGTGCGGTGCGTGAGCAGTTGGCAGAGATTTTTCGGGCATTGGCCGCCGATAACCGCGTTCGCTCCATTGTCCTGACTGGCGATGAGCAGTGCTTTGTGGCTGGCGCCGATATCCGCGAGTTCGCCCAGGCCAGCCCCGTGCAGATGTACCTTCGCCACACCGAATACCTTTGGGACGCCATCGCTCGCTGCCCCAAGCCAGTCATTGCGGCCGTCAACGGGTTTGCCCTGGGTGGTGGCTGTGAACTGGCGATGCACTGCGACATCATCGTCGCGGGTCAATCAGCACGCTTCGGTCAACCAGAGGTCAAGCTAGGGCTGATGCCGGGCGCTGGTGGTACTCAACGTTTGATCCGTGCTGTCGGAAAATTCCAGGCAATGCGCATCGCGCTGACCGGTTGCCTGGTGCCAGCGCCCGAGGCGCTCGCCATGGGCATGGTCAGCGAAGTCGTGAGCGACGATCGCACGCTGCCCCGTGCACTTGAACTCGCCGCGCAAATCGCCGAGCTGCCGCCCTTGGCTGTCGCCCAGATCAAGGAGGTGATGCTGCTAGGTGCGGATTTACCCCTAGACAGTGCTTTGGCCTTGGAGCGCAAGGCATTTCAATTACTGTTCGACTCCAGGGATCAGAAAGAGGGCGCCTGCGCCTTTCTTGAAAAACGCAAAGCCAGCTTTTCGGGAGAGTGACGCATGACACACGAGATCAGGCGAATGGCAGTGGTGGGGGCGGGGATCATGGGCACTGGCATCGCCCAGATTGCCGCCCAGGCCGGCATCGAGGTTGTACTGTTCGACAACCGCGAAGGCGCGGCCCAGGCTGCTCGCGACACCTTGAGCCAAACGATGGACAGGCTGGTAACGAAAGGCAAGCTGACTACCAACGATGCCCAGGCGACGCTTGAGCGTTTGAGGGTAGCAACAGCCTTGCCCGAGCTCAGTGACGTCGACCTGGTAATCGAAGCGATCATTGAGCGACTCGATGCCAAGCAAGCGTTGCTGGCACAGCTGGAGGCCGTTGTAAGGGATGACTGCATTCTGGCAACCAATACGTCATCGCTGTCGGTGACCAGCATCGCACGGGAATGCAGGCATCCCGAGCGGGTCGCGGGCTTCCACTTCTTCAACCCGGTGCCGCTGATGAAAGTGGTCGAGGTCATCGATGGTTTGGCCAGTGATCCGAGCGTCGGGGACCGTCTGCAGGCACTGGCCGCGCGCATGGGCCATCGGGGCATCCGCGCCAAAGACACCCCAGGCTTCATCATCAACCATGCGGGGCGTGCATACAGCACCGAAGCCTTGCAAATTCTCAAGGAAGGCGTTGCGCCGCCGGCCGAAATCGACCGAATTCTGCGTGAAGGTCTCGGCTTTCGCATGGGGCCACTGGAGTTGTTCGATCTGACGGCGCTTGACGTGTCCCACCCAGTGATCGAGTCGATCTATAACCAGTTCTACCAAGAGCCCCGTTACCGTCCCGCCGCGCTGACCCGGCAAATGCTCGACGCCGGTTATGTCGGGCGCAAGGTCGGTCGTGGATTCTACCGTTATGCAAACGGCCAGATGATCGATGCGCCCCAGGCGCAAGCTGTCCCCGCAATAGAGGCAATGCCTGTGGTGTGGCTGGGGACCGAGAACGAAACTGACCGCAGCAGGCTCAGCGCACTCCTCAGGCAACTGGGCGCACAGATAGAGGAGGGCGCCGAGCCCTCAGACGCGGCACTGTGCCTGCTTGCGCCCTACGGTATTGATGCCAGTTGCGCTGCACAGCGCTTCGGCGTCGATCCGGCGCGAACGGTGTGCATCGATCCGCTGCTCGATCAGGCGCGGTATCGCACGCTGATGCTGACGCCTGCTACTCGTGTGGATATGCGCAATGCGGCACATGCGCTGCTGGCGCGTGATGGCGTAGGTGTCAGTGTGATCAATGACAGCGTCGGCTTCGTCGCCCAGCGGGTGCTGGCAATGATCGTCAACCTGGCGGGCGATATCGTTCAGCAGGGCATCGCCAGCGTTGAAGACCTGGATGAAGGCGTGCGACGCGGGCTGGGTTACCCGCAGGGGCCGTTGGCCTGGGGTGACAGCATTGGCGCCCAACGCTTGCTCACCATCCTTGAGCGCATGACGCAATTGACCGGCGACCCGCGCTATCGCGCCGGCCCCTGGTTGCGCCGTCGTGCAACCCTGGGGCTGTCCTTGTGCCATCCAGAACCCACACTGATCTGACTTTCTACGTTTAGGATACTGCCATGCTCGATGCTTATATCTTTGCGGGGTTGCGTACGCCCTTCGGCCGCCACGGTGGTGCACTGGCTGCGGTGCGACCAGACGATCTCGCTGCCCATGTGATCCGGGAATTGCTGGCACGGCACGCCATCCCTGGTGACGCCATCGAGGACGTGATCCTCGGCAACACCAACCAGGCGGGTGAGGACAGCCGCAATATCGCGCGCCACGCAGCGCTGCTTGCCGGATTACCGGTAACGGTTCCGGGCCAGACGGTCAATCGGTTGTGCGCCAGTGGTTTGGCAGCGGTCATCGATGCCGCCCGTGCGGTCACCTGTCTGGAAGGTGAACTGTTCGTGGCCGGCGGGGTGGAAAGCATGTCGCGTGCGCCTTTCGTCATGGCAAAAGCAGAGGCGGCTTATAGCCGAGACTTTTCGGTGTATGACAGTACGATCGGCGCGCGCTTTCCGAATCCGAAGATCGTTTCGGAGTTTGGCAATGACAGCATGCCGCAGACTGGCGACAACGTAGCTCAGGAGTACGGTATTGGGCGGGAGCACGCTGACCTCTTCGCGGCCCGCTCGCAGGCCAACTACGAAGCCGCGCGCGCTAGCAGTTTCTTCGACGACGAGTTATTGAGTGTCAGCGTGCCGACTGGCCGCAAGACGCCCCCAAACCTTGTGGATCATGATGAACACCCGCGGCCACAATCTGACATTGCGGCCTTGAGTCGCCTGCGGCCTTTGCACGAAGGGGGTGTAGTCACCGCTGGCAATGCCTCAGGTGTCAACGATGGTGCCGCCGCTCTACTGATCGGCACGTCGGCTGCAGGAGAACGTCACGGTTTGGTGCCCATGGCACGCATTCTTTCTAGCGCGGCTGCGGGCGTGGCGCCGCGCATCATGGGTGTTGGTCCGGTTGAGGCAATCAACAAAGCCTTGGCGCGTGCCGGCCTGACACTGGCGGACATGGATATCATCGAAATCAATGAAGCATTTGCCAGCCAGGTGCTGGGTTGCCTGAAAGGTTTGGGGCTCGCCTTCGATGATCCGCGGGTCAACCCCAACGGTGGCGCGATTGCGGTGGGGCATCCCTTGGGCGCTTCCGGTGCGCGCCTGGCGCTGAGCACGGCGCGGGCACTGCAGCACAGTGGTAAGCGGTACGCCGTGGTGAGCCTGTGTATCGGGGTCGGCCAAGGGCTGGCAATGGTTATCGAACGCGTGTAAAGCCGCTTCTGCAAAGGTGAAATGACATGGGTGCTTTGACTGGATACCGCGTGCTCGACTTGAGCCGTGTACTTGCCGGGCCGTGGTGCGGGCAAACGCTGGCCGACCTTGGGGCAGAAGTGATCAAGGTGGAACGACCGGGGGCAGGTGACGATACCCGTGGTTGGGGGCCACCCTGGATGAAAGGTCAGCATGACCAACTGACCTCGGAGGCCTCTTATTATCAATCGACCAACCGCGGGAAGTTATCGGTTGCGCTGAACCTGGCCAGCCCCGAAGGGCAGGCATTGGTACGCGCCCTGGCGACCGACTGCGATGTGCTGATCGAGAATTACAAAGCCGGTTCTCTGGCCAAATATGGCCTGGACTACGCCTCGCTGTCGCAATTGAACCCCCGGTTGGTCTACTGCTCCGTCACAGGCTTCGGCCAGACGGGGCCACGTGCCGCAGAACCTGGCTACGACTTTATCGTACAGGGCATCGGTGGCTTGATGAGCATCACCGGGGAGCGCGATGACCTGCCCGGCGGTGGGCCGCAAAAGGTCGGAGTTGCCTTTTCCGACCTGATGACCGGGCTGTATTCGACGGTGGCCATTCAGGCTGCACTGCTCAGCAGGGAAAAGACCGGCGTGGGGCAGCACATCGACATGGCGCTGCTGGACGTACAGGTAGCGACCTTATGTAACCAGAGTCAGAACTACCTTGCCTCGGGGAAACCTCCTGGGCGCTATGGCAACGCTCACGCCAACATCGTGCCCTACCAGGTGTTCCGTGCAAGTGATCAGGACTTCATCATTGCCTGCGGCAACGACTCGCAGTTCGTAGCGCTGTGTGAGGCAATTGGGCTGCCGCACCTACCTGAAGACCCGCGTTTCACACGCAACGCTGACCGTGTGGCGAATCGGGAAGTGATCATCGGGATCCTCTCGCGGCATTTCCTCGAGGGGCGTGCAGAGGATTGGATCAGCCGTGTGCACCCCCGCGGTGTGCCGATCGGCGCGATCAACAGTATCGCCCAAGCCCTGGACGAGCCTCAGGTCAAGGCGCGCAACATGCTGGTCACTATCCCTCATCCACTGAAGCCAGATTTCGTGACGGTTGGCAGCCCGATCAAGTTGTCGGGCACGCCGGTGGAATACCTGCGTCCTGCGCCGATGCTCGGTGAGCATACGGACGAAGTTCTCAAGCGTCAGCTAGGGCTGGATGACGAGCGCCTTGCGCAACTGAAAGCGCTAGGTGTGATCGAGCAACTGGGTGAGCGCTGATCTCACTACCCCCTCACGCTGCTGTCGTGAGGGATTCACTGTTTTGCTGTGGAGCTATGCATGAAAGTCCTTGTAGCCATCAAACGAGTGGTCGACTACAACGTCAAGGTTCGCGTCAAGGCGGACAACTCCGGCGTCGACCTTGCTAACGTCAAGATGTCCATGAACCCCTTCTGCGAAATCGCCGTGGAAGAAGCCGTACGCCTGAAGGAAAAAGGCGTTGCGACCGAGATCGTCGTCGTTTCCGTCGGCCCGACCACTGCCCAGGAGCAACTGCGTACCGCCCTGGCCCTGGGTGCCGACCGTGCCATCCTGGTCGAAGCCGCTGACGAACTGAACTCCCTGGCCGTGGCCAAGGCGCTGAAGGCCGTTGTCGACAAAGAGCAGCCGCAGCTGGTCATCCTCGGCAAGCAGGCCATCGACAGTGACAACAACCAGACCGGCCAGATGCTCGCCGCGCTCACCGGCTATGCCCAGGGCACCTTCGCCTCCAAGGTTGAAGTGGCTGGCGACAAGCTGAACGTCACCCGTGAAATCGATGGCGGCCTGCAGACCGTATCGCTGAACCTGCCAGCGATCGTCACCACCGACCTGCGCCTGAACGAGCCGCGCTACGCGTCGCTGCCGAACATCATGAAGGCCAAGAAGAAGCCGCTGGAGACCGTCAAGCCTGACGATCTGGGCGTTTCCCTCGCCTCCACCAACAAGACCCTGAAAGTCGAAGCGCCGGCTGCACGCAGCGCAGGCATCAAGGTTAAATCGGTGGCCGAACTGGTCGAGAAGCTGAAGAACGAAGCGAAGGTAATCTAAATGACTATCCTGGTTGTCGCTGAATACGAGGCCGGCGCCGTAGCCCCGGCCACCCTGAACACTGTCGCCGCAGCCGCCAAGATCGGTGGTGATGTGCACGTGCTGGTCGCAGGCCAGAACGTCGGTGGCGTTGCTGAAGCCGCTGCCAAAATCGCTGGCGTTGCCAAGGTGCTGGTGGCTGATAACGCCGCCTACGCCCACGTCCTGCCGGAAAACGTCGCGCCGCTGATCGTCGAGCTGGCCAAGGGTTACAGCCATGTGCTGGCCCCGGCTACCACCAACGGCAAGAACATCCTGCCACGTGTTGCCGCGCTGCTGGACGTGGACCAGATCTCCGAGATCATCTCGGTCGAATCCGCCGACACGTTCAAGCGCCCGATCTATGCCGGTAACGCCATTGCCACCGTGCAATCGAGCGCTGCGGTCAAGGTCATCACCGTGCGTACCACCGGCTTCGACGCCGTGGCGGCCGAAGGTGGCGCGGCTGCTGTTGAAGCCGTTGGCGCTGCGCACAACGCCGGTATCTCCACCTTCGTCGGTGAAGAGCTGGCCAAGTCCGACCGCCCAGAGCTGACCGCTGCCAAGATCGTCGTTTCCGGCGGCCGCGGCATGGGCAACGGTGACAACTTCAAGCACCTGTACAGCCTGGCCGACAAGCTCGGCGCCGCCGTGGGTGCCTCGCGCGCCGCGGTCGATGCGGGCTTTGTGCCCAACGACATGCAGGTCGGCCAGACCGGCAAGATCGTTGCGCCACAGCTGTACATCGCCGTCGGTATCTCCGGCGCCATCCAGCACCTGGCCGGCATGAAAGACTCCAAAGTGATCGTTGCGATCAACAAGGACGAGGAAGCGCCGATCTTCCAGGTGGCTGACTACGGCCTGGTCGCTGACCTGTTCGAAGCCGTGCCTGCGCTACAACAGGCCCTCTAGGCCCAAAAGAACACCAGGCGTCAGTGGCAGTGACGCCGGGTGAGCGTTAGTCGTAGGAGCCCTTGCCCGGCATTTTGATGCCGTGCATATTCACCTTGCGATACAGTGTCGCGCGAGAAATCCCGAGTTCCTGTGCGGCCAGCAGCGGCTTCCAGCGGTTGCGCACCAACGTGTCGATCAGGGCCTGGCGTTCAGGGCTGCCAGAGGCGGTCTGTGCACCTTTGGCGGGGGCCGCGACACTCAGCGAGGTGGGAAGATCCTCAACACAGATGACGTGGCTTTTGCACACGGCGCAGGCGTATCGCAGCACGTGGTGCAACTGCCGCATGTTGCCTGGCCAGCTGTAATTCAGCAGCAACTCAAGTGCCGCTTCGCTCAGTTCCAGGCGCTCTCCAGAACGTTCGCATTCTTCATCCAGCAACTTGGTGATCAGCGCCAGCTTGTCTTTGCGCTCGCGCAGCGGCGGTATATCAAAACGCGCGCCACTCAAGCGGAAGAACAGGTCTTCACGAAAGGCGCCCGTTTCCACCAGCGTAGCGATATCGCGATGGCTGGCGCAGATGATTTCAATATCAATCGCCTGCGGCCGTGCGCCGCCCAGTGGCGCGACTTCGCCCTCGCTCAAGACCCTAAGCAGCCGAGTCTGCAAGGTGAGCGGCATATCTCCGATTTCATCCAGAAACAACGTACCGCCATCAGCCTGCACCAACAGCCCGCGCATACCTTTGCTTGAGGCTCCGGTGAACGCCCCCGCCGCATATCCAAACAGTTCGCTTTCGATCAGGTTCTCAGGGATGGCAGCGCAGTTGATGGCGACGAAGGCCTTGTCGCGACGTTTACTGGCTCTATGCAACTGCATGGCAAAGTGTTCTTTGCCGGCTCCGGTTTCGCCATGAAGCAAGACCGGAAGCCCCCGGTCCTTGACTCGCACTGCCAGTTCGAGTGCTTGCGCCACCTTGGGGTCGAGTGCCGACGACAGATCGCTTGCCACCGACACCGCAACCGGGCGGCGGGGGGCCTTGAGCCGCACATGTAGCCCCATCGAAGGCAGGAAATGGATGTTGTCATCACTTGCGGCGGGCAGTTGCACGGACGCAAAGGCCTCGTCGATATGTGCAGGAACCTTCCCACAACGCTGAATCAGCAGGCGTCGTGCGGCAGGGTTGAGTGCTGCGATCCGGCCATCGCGATCCCACGCGAACAGGCACAATGGCTGGCTGTCAACGTAACCGGGCAGCGGGTGCGCACGCAGTACCCACAAGTCTTGGGTGCTGTACATGAAGTAGGCATTTTCCAGGTCGCTGGCGCTCTGGATAACCATTTGCCGAATCAGATGTTGGCTGCGCCGATCATCGGGCGCCCGCACAGACGAGACATCCAGCACTGCCAGTAGCTCACCGTTGGGTGAAAAGATCGGGGCTGCGGAACAGGTGTTGCCGATGAATGCTGCTCTGAAATGATCTTGTTTGTGCACCGTGACAGGAAGTTTATCGATCAACACGGCGCATACCGCCGTGGTGCCCTCTTCATCTTCAGACCAACAGGTGCCGACATCCATGCCAGCGCGGCGGTACTCACTGCGCAGGTTCGACTCGATTCGGTAGTCAACCGTACAACCCAGCGTGTCGGTCAGCATCACGCAATAGTCGGCGTCCCGCACTCGGCTGTGAAGCCGCGAGATTTCATTCGCGGCAAGCTGCAAAAAATCTTCAACCCGTTCGCGATGCTCATTCAGTTGATGGGCTTCAAGCACCCTGGGGCCGTGCAGTCCACCCGGGTCGAGCTTGTAGTGCTGCGCCGAGCGGCGCCAGGAATCAAGGATGACATTGGGCACCGGCAGCGTCGGTGCGTGTTCGGCAGTGCGCAATACGCGATTCACATGCTCGACGTGAACCTTTGACAAGCCAGAGGACATGGAACCTCCGTAGATTGGATCTTATTTTTTTGAGAAGTCCATTAAAGGCCGGACGGCAGTGCCCTTCAAGCTGAATCGGCTGACCGGGTGATATGAGACATAACATCTCAGTGTTCGCAGGGGGAGTCGGGGCCCGAGAGACGTTATGTGTTGAATCGAACGCGTCCGTGACACGCCATGTTCGAACCTTGAGCTGTCTGGCACGGGCTTTTGGGGCCGTTTTATCAATCTTGGCATTGGGCTTGCTCTTACTGTTTCAGCGAGCCGCATGAGACGGCTCTGTCTCAACAACAATAATGAACATGAGAGGCGTCAAATGAGCCAATTCAAAGCTGTCGAGTTTTCCCTGGCTGGCAAGGTCGCATTGGTGACGGGTGCTGGACGTGGGATTGGTCAAGGTATCGCAATGAGCCTTGCCCACGCCGGCGCTGACCTGGTGCTGGCCGATTACGATATCGGTATTGCCGAAGAAGCCGCAGCCAATGTTCGTGCTTTGGGTCGTCGTGCAGTTGCCCTCCAGGTGGATGTCAGCCAGCCCGAAAGCGTGGCCGGCATGATCGAACAGGTCAGGTCGGCATTTGGCCGCCTTGATGTGGCCGTCAACAATGCTGGCGTGGTCAGCCTTGGCCGAGTCGAGGAGTTGGCCGTCGGCGAATGGGACCGCGTCATGAATATCAACGCCCGTGGCGTCTTCCTGTGCTGTCAGGCCGAACTCAAGCTGATGCGCGAGCACAATTTCGGCCGCATCATCAATCTGGCCTCGATCGCCGGCAAAGTGGGTTTTCCAGATCTTTCCCATTACAGCGCCTCGAAGTTCGCCGTGATCGGCTTCAGCAATGCATTCGCCAAGGAAGTCGCGCGCGAGGGCATTACGGTCAATGCGCTTTGCCCTGGTGTGGTGGGCACCGGGATGTGGCGCGGTGATGAAGGGCTGTCGGCCCGCTGGGCCCAACCTGGCGAAACCGAAATCCAGTCCTGGGAGCGCCATCAGTCCAGCTTGCTGCCTCAAGGGGAAGCACAAACCGTGGAGGACATGGGCCAGCTATCGGTTTATCTGGCATGCGCGCCTCACGTCACCGGCCAGGCCATTGCCGTGGACGGCGGCTTCTCGCTCTAGCCGATCCTGCGGCCCGCCTTGGGTCGCCAATCACACAGTAAGGATGAACTTTCTTGAGCGATGGCTCAGGGAGGCGGGGACTTATTGCCTGCAGGTTCGGGCCTTCGTGCCGTGATCTCTGCAGGCGCTCTGATCGAAACAGGAGAACATAATGACAAGTACAGTTCTGGCTAAACGTTCCGTTGGCACCGACGTTATTCACTACGACGCGATCGTGATTGGCGCAGGTTTCGGCGGTATCTACATGCTCAAGAAACTGCGCGATGAATTGGGTTTGAAAGTGCGCGCGTTCGACAAGGCTGGCGGTATCGGTGGCACTTGGTTCTGGAATCGCTATCCCGGTGCGCTGTCCGACAGTGAGTCGTTCGTTTATTGCTTTTCCTGGGATCGCGAGCTGTGCCAGGAGTGGGACTTCAGCTCTCGCTATTTGACCCAACCGCAAATTTTGTCCTATCTCAATCATGTAGTGGATCGCCACGATCTGCGCCGCGATATCCAGCTGGAAACAGGTATCACCCAGGCGGTGTTCGATGAGGACAGCAATCGATGGTTGGTCACTGCTGACGACGGCCATCATTACAGTGCCAAATACCTGGTCACCGCGCTGGGCCTGCTGTCGGCCACTAATGTTCCGAAGATCAAAGGCCTGGACCAGTTCAAGGGACACATGTACCACACCGCCAACTGGCCAGAGGATGCTGCACTGGAGGGCAAGCGTGTGGGCGTGATTGGCACCGGCTCTACCGGGTGCCAAGTGATCACAGCGATCGCCCCGACGGTTGGCCAACTGACGGTGTTCCAGCGCTCCGCGCAATACACTGTACCGGTCGGAAATGGGCCGGTCAGCCGGGAATACGTTGAAGATATCAAGCGTAATTACGACGAGATCTGGAAGGAAGTTCGCAGTTCTCGGCTCGCATTCGGGTTCGCAGAAAGCGATATCCCTACCATGAGTGTCGATGCTGCTGAGCGCAAAGCGATCTTCCAGCGCGCTTGGGACTTTGGCGGTGGTTTCCGCTACATGTTCCAGACGTTCAACGACATCGCCGTGAATGAAGAAGCCAATATCGCCGCACAGGATTTTGTTCGCGAGAAGATCGCCGAAATCGTCAAAGATCCGGAAACGGCGCGCAAACTAATGCCCCGCGACCTCTACGCCAAGCGTCCGCTCTGCGACAGTGGTTATTACGCCACCTTCAACCGACCTAACGTCTCGCTGGTAGACGTCAAGGCCAACCCCATCGAAGAGATTACGGCCAAGGGCATTCGCACTGCGGATGGTGTCGAGCACGAACTGGATGTCTTGGTCTTCGCCACAGGCTTCGATGCCGTGGATGGCAACTACAAGCGCATCGATATCCGCGGGCGTGGCGATGTCTCCATGAAGGATCATTGGGCTGATGGGCCCTCGAGCTACCTCTCTGTAGCGACCGCCAATTTTCCTAACATGTTCATGATTCTGGGGCCTAACGGTCCTTTCACGAACTTGCCGCCCACCATCGAGACCGAAGTCGAGTGGGTATCGGATCTGATCGGCTTCATGGAAGAGAACGAGTTGGCCTGTGTCGAGCCCACTGCGCAAAGCGAACAAGAATGGGGGGCGACCTGCCAAGCGATTGCCGATCAGACGTTGTTCGCCAAGACCGACTCCTGGATCTTCGGCGCCAACATTCCAGGCAAAAGCAACAAGGTCTACTTCTACATGGGCGGGTTGGGGGCCTTCGGTGAGCAACTGGCCGCCGTGAAGAACGACGACTACCGCGGATTCAAATTCAAGGCTGTCAGCGTAGCGGACACGCCAGTGCAAAAAGCACTGCGCTGATCGAGCCCCCTGCATTTGATTACATCGGTTGTACTGGCTTGTCGCGACCGCGCAGGCCAGTGCAGAGCGGACGCCATGGCGCCGTATAAGGAGTTTCTGCAGTGAATTTGAATAATCCCCAACTGTTGCGTCAACTTGCCTATATCGATGGGGAGTGGCTGGCTGCTGATAATCAGGCCACTATCGACGTGCTCAACCCGTCGACCGGTGCACTCATCGGTCAGGTCCCGCGTATGGGCAAGGCCGAGACACGGCGCGCCATCGAATCCGCCGAACGTGCGCTCCCCGCCTGGCGTGAGCGCTCCGCCAAGGATCGCGCCAACGCGTTACGGCGATGGTACGACCTGATCATCGCGAACCAGCAAGATCTCGCCCAGATCATGACCCTGGAGCAGGGCAAACCGCTGGGTGAAGCGCTAGGCGAAATTACCTTCGGCGCGTCGTACATCGAGTGGTACGCGGAGGAAGCCAAGCGGGTTTACGGCGATGTGATTCCAGGGGCCGCCGATAAGCGACTGTTGGTTCTCAAGCAACCGGTCGGTGTATGCGCCGCCATCACACCGTGGAATTTCCCTAGCGCGATGATCACCCGCAAAGCCGGGCCGGCGCTGGCAGCTGGCTGCACCATGGTCATCAAACCCGCTTCGCAGACACCGTTCTCGGCCCTGGCCTTGGTGTATCTGGCCGAGCAGGCCGGGATACCTCCGGGTGTGCTGTCCGTGGTGCCGGGGGCAGCCGCTGAGATCGCCGAGGAACTCACCAGCAACCCGATAGTGCGCAAGATTTCGTTCACAGGTTCGACCGCGATCGGCCGGGAAATCATGGAAAAGTGTGCCCAGGACATCAAGAAAGTCTCCTTGGAATTAGGGGGTAATGCACCCTTCATCGTGTTCGATGATGCTGATCTCGACGCGGCGGTAGAGGGCGCGCTGGCATCGAAATTCCGTAACGCTGGGCAGACCTGCGTCTGTGCCAACCGCCTGTACGTGCACGACAAGGTGTATGACGCTTTCGTCGACAAGCTGGCTGCAGCGGTCGGAGCGTTGAAGGTCGGCGATGGTTTTGCCGACGGAGTGACCCTTGGGCCGTTGATCGATGGCAAGGCGGTCGCCAAGGTTCATGAGCACATCGAAGATGCCCTGGCCAAAGGCGCCAAGGTCGTCAAAGGTGGAGGCGTGCATGCGAAGGGGGGAAACTTCTTCGAACCGACCATTCTGGTGGATGTGCCTTCCAGTGCACGGGTGGCAAAGGAGGAGACTTTCGGCCCGCTGGCGCCGGTGTTCCGCTTCCATGATGACGCCGAGGTCATTGCCAGGGCCAACGATACTGAGTTTGGCCTCGCGGCTTACTTCTACACCGCCAACCTTGGCCGCGTATTCAGGCTTGGCGAAGCCTTGGAGTACGGCATCGTTGGCGTGAACACCGGCATCATCAGTTCCGAGGCCGCGCCATTCGGTGGCGTCAAGGCATCAGGCGTGGGGCGGGAGGGCTCCAAGTACGGGCTTGAGGACTATCTCGAGATCAAATACCTGTGCCTCGCAGGCATCTGACCCGTTTTCCATTCAATCAACGCATTGATTCAGGCCGCAGGTATAGAGATCTGCGGCCCAGGCAAGGCTGTGTCGTCACTATAAAAACAAGGACAATCGACATGAATTTCTCTAGGCAGCTGCCGTTGGGGCTCGGTCTCCTTTCGTGCATCGCATTACCTGCTTATGCCTCTGACCCTGCCTCTCAGTGGGGTACGGGTGATTGGGGAGGGTTACGTACCGAACTTCGCGAGCAGGGGGTGGACGTCATCGTCGGCTACGTGGGCGAAGCAGCCAGTAACGTACAGGGCGGTTACAACCACGACCGTACCGCGCGCTATACCGCCCAGTGGGCCCTCGGTACGCATATGGACCTGCAGAAACTGCTGGGCTGGGACGATGCCGAGTTTCAACTGCTGGTAACGGAACGTAATGGCAACAACCTGTCCAACGAACGCATCGCCGATCCACGTGCCCCGCAGCTCAGCTCGGTGCAGGAGGTTTGGGGCAGGGGGCAAACCTGGCGCCTCACGCAGATGTGGTATCGGCAGAAGTTCTTCGACCGTGCCTGGGACTTGAAAATCGGTCGGCTGGGCGTGAACGAAGACTTCGCCAGCTTTCCGTGCGATTTCCAAAGTCTCTCATTCTGCAGTGCGCCGATCGGCAACGTTGCGGGAGACGTCTGGTACAGCGGTCCGGTCAGCCAATGGGGCGCGCGCGTTCGTTACAACATCAGTGACCGATGGGCGTTGCAGATCGGCGTCTACGAGCAAAACCCTTCCAACTTGAGCACAGGTAATGGGTTCAAGCTCAGTGGTAGCGGCACTGAGGGAGCACTGATCCCGGTAGAGGTGATCTGGATGCCGAAACTGGGCCGCGAAGGCCTACCCGGGGAGTACCGCCTGGGCTACTACCACAGCAGCGCCAAGGCAGACGACCTGGATGAGGATATCAACGGCGCACCACGAGCGCTGACTGGCCTGCCGCCAAAAACCCGCAACAGCAAGCATGGCGCTTGGCTCATAGGCCAGCAGCAACTCACCAGCCATGCAGGTGATGCAACCCGCGGCTTGAGCGTGTTTGCCAGTTTGACCGTCCACGATAAGGCCACCAGTGGCATTGAAAGCTTTCAGAACATTGGGGTGATTTACAAAGGCCCTTTCAATGCCCGTCCCAAGGATGATATCGGCCTAGGTATCGCTCGCCTGAAAGTCAACGATGACGTTACCCGCTCCCAGCGCCTGATCAACGACAGTAGCGGTATCGACGATTACGACAACCCGCGCTACGTGCCCGTGCAACACAGCGAATACAACATAGAGCTCAACTACGGGGTGCATGTGACTGACTGGCTCACCGTGCGCCCGAACCTCCAGTACGTACGTAATCCGGGCGGTGTCTATGAAGTTGATAACGCTTGGGTAGCTGGCGTGAAAGTCCAGGCGAGTTTCTAGCGTGTATGGCGCTTTTCAATACTCTATCGTCGAATCGACGTCATGAGTACTTGCAGTACGCATTCCCACCCACACTTGAGAAGGACAATAAAAATGAGTAAATCCCAAGGGAAAGTCGCTTTTGTCACTGGCGCTGGCCAAGGTATCGGTGAAGCGATCGCTTTGCGCTTGGCCTCGGATGGTTTTTCGGTGGCCTGTGCCGATATGAACATCGAAACCGCCAACCAGGTCGCTGACAAAATCAATGCGAAAGGGGGCAGGGCACTCGCACTCAAAGTCGATGTAGCTGATCGCGATGACGTCTTCAAAGCCGTTCAAGAGGCAGTCGACGGCCTGGGCGACCTGCATGTGGTGATCAACAATGCGGGGATTGCACCCATTGCACCTATCGAATCCATCACGCCCGAGGTGTACAGAAAGACCTTCGACATCAATGTAGGCGGTGTTCTGTGGGGCATTCAGGCCGCCGTGAAAGCCTTCAAAGCCCTGGGGCACGGAGGGAAAATCATCAGTGCGTCCTCCCAGGCCGGGCATATCGGCAACCCCGATCTCGCAGTTTATGGCGGTACCAAATTCGCGGTACGCGGCATCACCCAGACGGCAGCCAGGGAGTTGGCCCCTCTGGGGATTACGGTCAACGCCTACTGCCCTGGGATCGTTGATACGCCAATGATGCGCAAAGTCGCCCAGGACGTCGCTGAAAATGCCAACCAGAGCATCGAGTGGGGAATGGAGCAGTTTGCTCAGCACATCACGCTCAAGAGGCTTTCTCGGCCGGAGGACGTGGCGGGCTGCGTATCGTTCTTGTCCGGGCCGGACTCTGACTACATGACTGGCCAGGCTGTCATCATCGACGGCGGAATGGTCTTCAACTGAACCGTGCTTACCGCTCATCCAGGTGAGCGGTGCCTTTAACAGCCTAGTTGAGAGGGTGTCGCATGAGTGTGATCAAGGGCATTGCATCGCCAACAAAATTTCTGATGCAAGCTGATGCGTTAGGCGATCTGGCGCAACATGGTAGGGCTTATGGAGCCCGTGCGTATCTGATTTGCGATCAGTTCATCATGACCAGGGTCGAGCAAAACGCGTTGCCAGGCTTCATTGACGAGCAGTCTGCAGCTTATGGCGTATTCGGTGGGCAGTGTTCTGATCGCGAGATAGACAGCCATGTCGAGGCGGCGGGTGATGCCGACTACATCGTTGGGATTGGCGGCGGCAAGACACTGGATACAGCCAAGGCCGTTGCACACTATCTGAAGCGTGCTGTGCTCATCGTACCGACATTGGCCTCGACCGACGCGCCGTGTACCGCCATTTCAGTCATTTATAACGATGACGGTTCATTCAATCGTTATTTGTTCCTCGCCAAGAACCCCGACCTTGTGCTGGCGGACACACGCATTCTTGCAGAGCAACCACCGCGGTTTTTCGCCGCCGGTGTCGGTGATGGCCTGGCTACTTATTTCGAGGCCAGGGCCTGCTTTGCCGCGCAACGCGATAACTTGGTGCTGGGTAACGATGGGAAGATGCTCAAGCCTACGCTGATGGGTTTCGCAATCGCCCGGACCTGCTATGAGACCATCAGGAAGTACGCGGCGCAGGCCATGTACGCGGTCAACAGCAAGACCATCACGGCGGCACTGGAAAACACCATTGAAGCAACCATCTACATGTCCGCCGTTGGGGCCGAGTCTGGCGGGTGCGCAGCAGCGCATGCCATTCACAACGGTATGACGTTGGTCCATGACCTTCATGGCGCGCAGCATGGTGAGAAAGTGGTGTTTGGCTTGTTCACCCAACTGGTGTTGGAGGCAGCCCCGATGGCGGAGATCGAAGAGGTTGTCGATATCGCTATATCCGTTGGGCTGCCCTTGACCCTCGAAGACCTGGGATTGAAAACATTCAGGGAGCATGAATGGAGACAAGTCGCGCAAGCTGCATGCGACGTGAACGACACCGTTCATAACATGCCTTTCGCTGTCACACCTGAGTTGGTGTACGACGCGATCATCGCCACTGACGCAATGCTGCGTGATTTCAAGACGAAGAAAGCTCAGGGCTGATCTGGTGAGCTGACTCAGCAGGCCAGGGGCTGCGAATCAAACGCAGTCCCTGGCCGCCTGCAAAAGCCCGTGGGCCAACAGGCTGCGTTGATAGACAAAAACCTTCCCGCCAGATGATGCCTTGTAGGCTTCGATCACATTGTCCGCGGCCACAGCACTGGGCATGACGATTTTGTAGTGACGGTCAGATTGCGAAAGGGTTGGCCTGAAGGCGTTTTCCTCGAGCTTTGGCACCAGGCAAGCGGTGTACGCCTCAGGGGATTTTTGTGTGTCCAGCGTGAGCGAAGGTTCGTTTGGTGTCGATGAACATCCGGCAACGGCTGAAAGGGCGAAGGCCGTGCCAACAATGATAAAGGCTCGCATGTTCCTGATTTCCTGGTTTTGCCCTGCGGTCAGTGCAATTGAAATCAGCCATTATCCATCTGCCCAGACAAGACGGAACACATGAAGGATGATGATGACTATTACCTGAGGTGATAGTCTGCTCTAGAGCTGTCAGCTTCGCGATGAAACTGCATGGGCGGTTGTTACTTTCGGATTACGAGCAGCGGGAAGAGGTGCATGAACCGAAACGAGTTGAGAAAGGCTGACATCAATTTGATGGTCGTTTTTGAAGCCTTGATGCAGGAGCGCAACCTCACGCGTGCGGCAGAGAAACTGTTTCTGGCTCAGCCTACTGTAAGTGCTGCATTGGCCAGGTTAAGGACCATGTTCAATGACCCTCTGCTGATTCGGGTCGGTAATCGTATGGAACCCTCAGCCCGCGCTGAGGAAGTCATTAAACATCTCACACCTGCCTTGGATGCCATGTCCGTCGCACTGAGCCTTGCACATGACTTTGATCCGGCAACCAGCAAGATGACGTTCCGGATCGGCTTGTCGGATGATGTGGAGTCGGGGTTGCTACCTCCGCTGCTCAGAGCGCTGCGCGTGGAGGCCCCCCATATCGTGATCGTTGTTCAGCATGTCGACTACTGGCGTATTCCCGACCTGCTGGCATCTGGTGAAGTCACCGTGGGTATAAGCCAGACCAAAGGCCTTCCGGCGAACGCAAAACGCAAAGTGCTACGCACGATGCAAGCGCGTGTGCTGAGGGCTGACCCATCCCAGACGCCGCTGTCCCTGGATGAGTTCTGCGCGCGGCCGCATGTGCAGATTTCTCCAACTGCCAATGTTCATGGGGTGGTAGATGACTGGCTCAAAGAAATCAATCGGACCCGAAAGGTTGTTTTGTCAGTTCCGCAGTTCAGCTCATTGCCTTCCATTCTTGCCAATACCGATTTGCTTGCCTGCTGCCCTGATTACGCTGCCCAGGCACTGACAGGCTGGGGGAATCTGACAGCTGAGCCGCTGCCTTTTGAAACGGCTCCCCTGGAGCTGGCAATGGTATGGCTGAGCACAACCGATAGCGATCCGGCGGAGCGCTGGTTGAGGAGCAAGCTGGAGCAGCACATGAGCGGCGTGCGCGAGTTGGTTGAGGCAAACTGACGGGCGCGTCTGTGGAGCCCCGTGCGAGCCCCACAGGTGCGCATCGTTTCTAGCGCTGCTGCTCGTTGATATCGTTGCGATTGACGGGCAAGCGCCAGCCGAAGCGCAGCGAAGCAAGACGAAGGCAGATACACGCCGTCGCAGCCAGCCATGACCCCCACGCTGAGCTGACGTCCAGATAGCTGAGGGCAACCTCGACCCCGGCACCGGCCAATGCTGCGCAGGCGTAGATTTCACGCTGCAGGATACTCGGTACACGGGAAAGCAAGATGTCACGAAGCACCCCTCCGCCTGTGGCGCTGACCATTCCCAGCACAAGGGCAACTTCTGCCCCGGCATGGGCCGCCAGAGCCTTCTTCGCGCCTGCAACCGCAAACAACCCAAGCCCTATCGCATCGAACAGTTGGACCGGTGACTTCATCCGACATACGCTCGGATAGGCACAGCTAACCCAGAGTGCTGCAGCCAAGGAAACTGCCAAATAGCGCCAGTTCGACAGCCCGGCAGGAGGCAGGGCACCCAGGCACAAGTCCCTCATGATGCCGCCACCGCAAGCGACCAGAAAGGTGATGGTCACGATGCCAAACAGGTCCAGACGCTGTTGCCGGGCAGCGACCGCACCGCTTACGCCGAAGGCGAACGTGCCGAGCAGGTCGAGCACACTGTAGATCAGGTGACCATCCATGGGCTGTTACTCGTTATCGCCGAACCAGGCGAAAGCCGCGCAAAGCATGCTCTCAAGACCCGTACGAAGGGTAGGGTGCAACAACGGCGCGAACTTGGGGGAGTGGTTGCTGGGGATGCTGTTGATCTGGCCTTTGGCTTTAGCCTGCGCGTAGACCTCCGGGTCTGTGCAGCCTACGAACCAGAACACGTAAGGCACCTGCCATGCCCGGCCAAATACGCTGAAGTCTTCACTGGCCGCCGCAGGTGCTGTTTCATAAGCGCGCTCGCCAAACCAGGTGCCAAATGCCTCAGCCAGACGGGAGGAGGCCTTGGCGTCGTTTACCGTCAAGGGGTAACGATTGAGTGTGGTGAATTCCGGCTCACGCGGTGCGTTGGATGCCGAGCATTCGGCGCAGCAGATACGTTTGATGGCGCCCAGCATGTGCTCGCGAACCCCCTCGTCGTAGGTGCGCATGTTCAGTTTCAGCGTGGCTTCGTCAGGAATAATGTTCTCCTTGGTGCCTGCTTGCATCGAGCCTACGGTCAGCACTGCCTGATCGAGAGGAGAAATTTCACGAGACACGATGGTTTGAAGGCGCAGGACTGTCGACGCCGCCATGATCACCGGGTCGATCGAGGTCTGGGGTTGAGAGCCATGCGAACCCTGGCCGAAAAGCTTGATCTTGAGGCTGTCACCCGCTGAAAGAATGGTGCCGCTGCGATGCCCGACGGTACCGGCAGGCCCTACCATGACGTGTTGGCCGAGAATGATATCTGGCTTTGGGAAGCGCTCGAGCATGCCGTCGTCGACCATGCTTTGTGCGCCGATGCCCACTTCTTCCCCAGGTTGGAAGACCGCCATGACGGTGCCTCGCCAAGTGTCACGGTGCTCAGACAGCACCCGCGCCACGCCCATCAGCCACGTCACGTGCATGTCGTGGCCACAGGAGTGGCATACCGGCACCTCCACTCCATCCTCGTTGCGGGTGACCACATCCGCGGCATATGCCAGCCCCGTGTTCTCCGCCATGGGTAGTGCGTCCATATCCGCGCGCAGCATGACCACCGGCCCGGGCCCATTACGCAATACACCCACCACGCCGGTCACACCCATTTCACGCGTGACTTCATAGCCAAAGCGCTCGAGATAGTCGGCTGCGATCTGAGCGGTACGGAACTCGCACATCGACAATTCAGGGTGGCGGTGGAGGTCTTTGTAGACCTCTTCCAGTTCCGGTAAGAGACTGTCGAGTGATGGGATCAACTTTTTCAGGGACGACATGAGGTACTCCTTCACGTAAAAAGAGGGCAGGGTGTGGGGGGATTGAAGCGTCAGTCGGTGGGTAGCAGGTTATCCACTAGCTTTGAGAGCAGACCGTCCAGCGCCTGGCGTTCTTTGAGCGACAGAGCACGAACGAGTTGATCTTCCAACTCGGCGCCCACTACCGAAGAGTCGTCGGCAATCTGGGTGCCGGCGGGCGTCGCACGCAAGCCGACGCTGCGTCGGTCGACGGGGTGGGGGTGGCGTGAAATCAAACCGCGAGATTCCAGCAGCGCCAGTGTCTTTGACAGCAGCGTTTTTTCCAGCATTGCGAGCGTAGAGACGTCTTTGGGGGTGACATCGGGGTGGGCTTGGATGAGCCGCAGCACACGAAGGCCGCGTACATCCAGGTCCCAGTGTTGGCGGTACACGGCGTTGGCACGCTCCATGAGCAGGGCGCTGGCCATGTCCAGTTTGAAATTCAAAAAATCGGAATACATTACGAATGCTCCAGATCGATGACCAGAGCATAACCATATGGTTGAAAGTTTCAACTATATTTCGACAGGGTGTCCTGGCCCCATCTATCGATTCAAGCTGTCTACGCGTGACTCCATGCGTTGAGTTTCAACTGTCCAAACAGAACAGGCGGTAATCCAGAATCCCGCGGGAAATTAGAATCCGGTGTTTGGCGGCTGCCTGCCGTTCTCTAAACCTCGGAAGTGCATGCAAGCAGATCTATTCCTAGCGCAAGCTGAGTCTCTGAATTTATTGCCGTGCGATGGTCAGGTTCATGACTTGGGCCTGGTCATTGCCAAGCGTGAAGCCGATGAATTGCTGCGCCAGCTTCAACAGCATGTGCCATGGCAGGCAGATACTGCGCTGATCGCGGGCCAACGAATCACCAGCGGCAGGCAGGTAGCCTGGTACGCAGATCAACCCTACCGGTATTTTCATTCGGGTGTCCTGCGTGAGGCCAAGCGATGGGACCTGCCTGTGCTTGACGCCATCCGCGACAGAATGGAGCAACTGAGCGGTGCCAAGTTCAACAGTTGTGTACTCAATCGCTACCAAGATGGCAGCCAGGGAATGGGGTGGCACAGTGACCCTGAAGCCCAGGGCCCGCACAGTGTAATTGCTTCGTTGAGTTTGGGCGGCGAGCGCAAATTTGCGTTCAAGCACAAGCTCCTAGACGAGCGTCGAGCCATTTTCCTCCAGCACGGGCAGGTGATCGTGATGAAGGGGGATACCCAGCGCTACTGGTTGCATGCCGTGATGAGGACATCCAGACCTGTAGGGCCACGAATCAGTTTGACCTTTCGTGACTTTCCGGAAAGCGAAGATTGGACCTGAGGGGATCCTCTGCGCCGCGCCAGCCTATCTGCACAATAGATCATGACGCCCGAGGATCTCAGCCCGCCTTTCAGGTTTGAGTTATCTGAAGGTCTTTTGCGCGGCCGATACCCCCAGCGCCACCACTGCAACAACGATTACGAACCAGAAGTACTCCATGCTGGCAACCAGGGTCGACTGCTGATGAAGGCTTTGCGTCAGCATCGACAGTGAAATCTGATTCGCCGCAGCAGCACCCACCTGAGGTGTCAGGGCCTGCGCGAGGTGCTGCGACTGCTCAAGATACACCGGGTCACCGGCGCTGAAGTGCCCATTCAAATTGTTGTACTGGAGTGTCGTACGCCATTGCAGGAACAAGGTGGCCAATGCTGTGCCCATGGCCATGGCAATCTGCCCCAGCATGCTTTTGATCTGGTAGGCGTGGGCGAACAGCGTGTCGTGATGGGTGACATCGCGAAACGTCTGCATGGCGGCCGTGGCCAATACCAGCATCACGAAACAGCCGTTCAGGAACAACGCCGGCAGAATGTTCGACCATATGTTGGCGTCCGTTGTAATGGATGACATAAGCCAGCCAAATCCCGACAGCGCGCCGAAACCTGTAAGGAAGAATTTTTTGGGGGCAGGGAATTTGGGGATGAGCATGGCCATGACCAGCCACGTGCCCAGCGCGCCACCGAGCCCAAAAGCCTGAAATGTCCCTATGGTGTCCCAGGAGTAGCCAAGGCCTGTCTGCAGAAAGTACGGCAGCATGTAGTTGTTGGCGCCCAATACCACGTAGGTGAAGCAGAAGAGCGCGACACCGAGTAGATAGCGTGGCTGCATGAGATCCCTGACCTTGAGGAAGGGAGCGTCCTTGCGGTGTTCTGCGTGGAAGAAGATATACAGCCCAAGCGCCGCCAACAGCGAGAATGCGATGAGAATGAATGTCTCGTTATAGAAGTCGTAGTAGGAGCGTTGCATCACGTACAACAAAAAGAAGCTGCTCACGGACAGCAGCAGGATGTTCGCCGGCGTCGAGGGGGTGCGATCGTCGATCGGAGCTGGGGCGCTTGGCAAAAAGCGCATTCCCAGCAACCCTGCAACCAAAGCGCCTGTGATGAGCACCCAGAAAATCGCATGCCAAGTGTCTTCAATCACCACCATGGATGAAATGAAAGGTGCAGAAGCGGTGCCGATGGCCAGCCCGGTCGCAAACACTTTTACACCGATGAAACGCCCGAGGCCTGGAGGCAAGAAATTGACCATCAGGCGGGCGGACGTCATGAACGATGCGCCCCCCAACGCCATGATGACCCTACCCACGGTAAATGTCGTCAAGTCATCGCTCATCCCACAGACCAGCGCGCCCACGACGAAGATACTAATGGAGCCCAGCATAAAGTTGCGCCAGCCAAGCCTCTCCACCAGCCACCGTTGCTTGGAAATCACAACAACGGCAATGCATGCATAGAGTGCCGTGATCAGTGTGAACTCTTCTGGGCTGGCGTCGATTTCACCGCGTATCGGCGCAGAGGCGAAGGCAATCATTCCGGCTTGCAAATACTCCAGGGCGCACAGCAAACCAACCGTAATGAGCAGGGCAGCATTTTTTCGGTACATGATGCCCCTCGTCAAAGGTTGACGTGTTGGTTGTTACGCCCGCGATCTTCGTTGGCACTGATTACCTGTTCAACCACCTGATTGGCGTCTTTGAGTTCGTTGTCGAAAATGGAAGTACTGTAGGCGGGACGGGTAGGGCTGGTCGTGTTCAACACAGCGCCGGTCTGGTCGCTTGTATCAACCGATACCCGCATGGACAGGCCGAGACGCAGCGGATGGCGCTCTACTTCCTTGGCATCCAGGGCTATGCGCACGGGGACGCGTTGGGTCACCTTGATCCAGTTGCCCGTTGCGTTCTGCGCAGGCATCAGGGAAAAAGCGCTACCTGTGCCGGCGTCCAACCCTACGATCGTGCCGTGGAAGACGGTGTTACGACTGTAAGCGTCGGCGCGAAGCTCGACCGGTTGGCCAATGCGCAAGTCTTCAATCTGAGACTCTTTGAAGTTGGCGTTGACCCAGACCTGGTCGACCGGTACCACCGACATCAATGCCACACCGGGGTTGATCCGTTGGCCTACCTGTACACTCCGTTTGGTAATGAGCCCGCTGACTGGCGAGCTGATCTGCGTGCGGTGCAGCGCGATGTAGGCATCGCGCAAATTACTCGCGGCCACAAGCACCTCAGGGTGTGTGCGCAGCGTGGTGTTATCGACCATGGCCAGGCGCACCGCCAGGGCGTGCTGGGTTCCCTCAAGGCCAGCCACAGCGTTTTTCAAAACTTCCTCAGCATGGCTGATTTCTTCCCGGGATACGGCACCGCTGGACGCTAGCTGATTGCGTCGCCGCACATCGTCCTGTGCCTTACGGACGTCGTTCTTACGTTGGCTGACCTCGGCTTCCAGTTGTTGGACCTGATAGTACTGAGTGCGCGCCTGACGTACCGCCCGCGCGAGGTTCGACTTGGTGCGCTCGAACTGGATTTCGGCATCTACAGGATTCAGTGTTACCAGCGGGCTATGAGCGGCAACATAATCCGTGTTGTCGCCATTGATGACCGTCACCGTGCCACTGACTTGAGAGGTGACCTGAACAATATTGCCCTCGACGTAGGCATCATCGGTAGACTCCGCGCCCATACGGGTCGCGTACCAGATACCCAGCGCTACTAACAGCAGCACGATGGCCAGCGCCAACAGCAGCTGCGGGGAACGGGAGGGTTTAGCTTGCTCTGGGGAAGCGGATGCAGGTGTTTTACTGGTCATGATTTTTTGGCTGCTGTGGAGGTGACGTCGGCATCAGGTTGAATTTGAGGGCTATATCCGCCCCCCAGTGCTCGGCTGAGGTTCGCCTGCAAGGAAAGTGCGCGAGACTGTAAAGTGACGAGTTGTCGTTTTTCGGCCAGCGTGGCGTTTTGTGTGGCGAGGACCTGCAGGTAAGTGGCCAAACCTGCCGCGTAGCGACTATTCACCAAGTCCGAGGCCGCCTGTGCCGTAGCGACAGCCTCATTTTGTTGAGCCAGGCGTTCCTTCAGCCAACGCAGGGAAGCAATTTGATCAGCAATGTCTCGCAGCGCATCGATGACGGTCTGGTTGTAGTTCTCAACAGCGAGGTCGTAGGCTGCATTCTGTGCATCGAGGTTGCCACGCAGGCGGCCCCCTTCAAAAATTGGCAGACTGATAGCAGGGGAGACCCCGAGGATGCGACTGCTGTGGTCGTTGAAGGTGTCGAATGCAAGGCTCTGCATGCCAATGAACGATGTAAGGTTCACATTGGGATAAAAACGCGCCTTGGCGACTTCGATCTCATGCCCTGACGCCTCTACTCGCCAGCGCTGGGCTACGACATCGGGTCGATGGCCGATAAGCTCCGCAGGAAGATTGCTTGGAAGGGTCACGGTGCTGCTCGCACGCATGCGTGGCCGTGTGATCGTTCGACCACGGTCCGGGCCTTTACCCAAAAGCGAAGCCAGTTTGTTCTGGTTGAGCTCGATCACTTCCCTCAGCGCAGCGATGTTCGCCCGGCTGGCAGGAAGTGCCGCTTGAGATTGCTTGATGTCGATCTGCGTACCCAGTTCCGCTTCGAACCGCTGCTGGGTCAATTTCTCGATCTGCTCCTGCTGATCCAGCAGTGCTTGAGCCAGATCGAGTTGTTCATAGTTGTCCTGCAAGGCGATGTAGGCCTGCACCACTGAAGTGGAGAGCATGAGTGCTGCAGCGCGCTCGTCGACCTCCAATGCACGACGGCGACCGACTGCAGCTTTCACTGCTTCGCGGTTTTTACCCCAGAAGTCCAGCTCATAGCTCAGGTTGAACGTCCCCTGATGGACGTTCTGCCAAGTTCCTTTTGCCGGCGCCGGCGTTGTGCCGTTCGAGCTAAAGCGTTCGCGAGTAACGCTCATGCCCACTTCGGCATTAGGCAGCAACGATGCCCCCTGTATGTCTTCAAGCGCATTGGCCTGATGCACGCGCGCGGCCGCGGCACGCAGCGTGGGGCTACCGGACAGCGCTTGCGCGACCAACACATTCAGCTGTGCGTCGTTGTAACTCGTCCACCAGGTTTCGCTTGGCCACGCAGCAGCTGACAACTTGAGGTCACTGTCGGCGAGGGTTTGCTCCATGCCTTGTGGCTCACTCATATGGGCGCTGGTTGTCAGGTCACTGAATGCACAGCCGGAGAGGGCGCCTAATAGTAGGGCAACCGAGATGTACTTGCTGGGGTGCAAGGTGGCTGCAACCCCTGCACTAGCCTGGTGTTTTCTGGTGTTCATGACGGGATTCTCTGACGCTAAAAGAGGCCTGCGCCTGTCGGCGTGAGTGGTGGATGAAAAACCTATAAACACTGACAGTGTCGTTATGGGCGTGAAAAAGCATCGGCACCTCTCGTAAGAGGTTCAGCCGACGCGCAGGCCTCGTACAACGAGTGCAACAGACCGATCAATATCTTCAAGGTTGTCCAGGTTTGCGGTAACCAAGTGCAACCAGGATGTCCCGGTGAGCATCGCTACGGCAGCATCAATGGCTGGCCCGTCGATGATTTCACCTCTACTGACCGCTCTGGCAAAAATGTTCCGCAGCGTTCGCTCGCGGCGAGGAAGAAAGGCTGTCCGAAACTCTTCGATGGCTTCGATATCGAGTTGGATTTCGATAAACACGCTGCGCAGCGTCTCGCCAGCACTGGAAGAGCGCCACCACACCCACAAGGACCGCAAGTGGTCAATCAGGTCTTGTTCGAGATCCCCGGTATCTGGGGAGGTTACGAACGTCACAGCGGCACGCTCGTACACATCGCGCAGTAATGCGCCTTTGCTACGCCACCATCGATAGATGGTGGGTTTGCTGGAACCTGCTCGTTCCACCAAAGCGTCCATGGTGAAGGCTTTGTACCCCTTTTCCTTGAGAATGGCAGCCGCCGCATCGAGGATCGCTTCGGTGCTTTGGGGGCTGCGCACAGCTCCGATGGATGACCGGCTCCGAGGCTTGGCACTTTTGATCGGCTTGGCTGTATCGCTCATGTTGGCTCGCATCAGAGGTCGAGGTAGGCGTGGATCACAATAGACACTGGCAGTATTTATAACGTAGTATTTTTTGAGGGTCAACGTGGCAGTTCGTCATGACTCACTGAATTAACAGGCATTCAAGGGTTTTTTGAGGCAGTGTCATGGATACTTTGCAGAACATGCGCACGTTCATGTGCGTAGCGCAGACGGGGAGCTTTACCGCTGCTGGCAAGCAGATGCACCTGGCAGTGCCGACGATTTCCCGCAATATCGCCAAGCTTGAGGAGCATCTGAAAACGCGCTTGATCAATCGCAATACACGGCAGTTGATCTTGACCGAGGCCGGTGGACGCTACCTCACATGGTGCCGGCGGATTATCTCCACCGTGGATCAGGCTGAAGTCGAGGCGCGGGGTGCGATGTCATTGCCAGAAGGGCGTTTGCGCCTGCATGCGATGGTGGGGGTCGGGGCTCATTTCGTAGTCCCTGCTATCGCTGAACTGCGCAAGCTTCATCCAGCGATTACTTTCGAGCTGACGCTTTCGAACCGTCTCCCAGACTTGCTAGGCGAAGGTATCGATATTGCGATCATTGCCTCCGATCGGCTGCCTGACTCCGGATACATCTCACGGCAACTGGGTAAGACTCAGAGCATTTTGTGCGCCTCGCCATCCTACCTGGCCGCCAATGCCGCACCACAAACGCCTGCAGACCTTATCCGATTCGATTGCCTGCAATTGTCGGTGCCTATGACAGATGCACTCGAGTGGTGCTTTATATCAGGTGGCCAGACAGAGACGATTCAACCCCGTCCCGCGTTTCTGGAAGTCGACTCTACCGAGGCAATGGTCAGGGCCCTGGAGTCGGGAATGGGGGTAGGGATATTGCCTGCCTTTGCTGCGAGGCCGGCGTTACAGGAGGGGACGCTGGTGCATGTGCTGCCTGATCACCAGCTACAGGAACTGAACCTGTATGCCATTTACGCGGGAAGAGATTACCTTGATGCCAAGATCAAAGCCTTCATTCGCACCCTCAGACGGCTGATGCCTTGAGCAATGCAGAAGGGCGGCGCAGGAGCGCCGCCTTTATTGATTAGAACGGCTACGGCTGATTCAGTTTTCCCTCGGTAACGACTGGCGGTAGCCCAACCCTGAACTGATGCGGTCGCTCCCAGTTGCAGCGCTGCATCAGGAGCCTGCCGATGTCTCGCTGTGCCTCCGGGGCGCCCAAGTCGATCAAGCGCGCCGCAGGTGCTGCCTTGATCCGATATTCCGAGTAGCAACGTGGCAGTCGGGCTGCGCTTCGAACATGTCGTCCCCGAGACATGAACCTTCCTGGCTGCGGAAGCTTGTTCTGAAGGCATCTGTCCAACTGGCTGTGCCTACGAACCCGTAGACTGGCAATGTGCCATTCCCGCGCCCATAGTCGGGATGATGCGTAGCTCTTGATCAAATGGAGGCAGGCACTGACCGGTCAAAAACAAAGCCCGCCTTGGTAGGCGGGCTATCGAACGTCTCCAAGGGGAGGCTCATCGCCAACAAGTCTCGGAGCAAGCAAGCTCAGAATACACCGTTTTCAGCACGATGTCGTTACGAGGTCAGGGTGGCTTTGACCAACGAACGCACACCCGAAAATCTACAGAGCTCGGGGGCAAGAACTAAAAATTTCAAAACACGCAGGGAATCCGGTTTTGCATCTTTAGTTTTCCGCATTTCGCAGGTTTAGTTCTGAGCGCTGCGCCGAATCCGAGGGAGCTCAGGAGCATTTCTGACGTAACATCAGGTTTAACATAATACGCATTATGCATAACTGCGTATTAGTCACCGGTACCGCTGGGTGGGCAGATTTAAAGCCAGGTACATGACAGCTCAGGCGCCTTTCCAGCTGTGACAGTACACGGAAGCCTCTTACCCTAATCTCGAAAGTAAATCGACCTAGGCCGTTTTTTTTGCCTCATTCCAATCCATCTTGCTGCTCGGATCGCTCTCACAGCCGCAGACCCATTCAACGCTTCTGTCCACCGATGCCATGGATACAAGGCGCTTCCTGGCGCGACGAGCCTCGTCATTAAGGTGTCGATTTACGTCTATGTGTTACTGCAGCCACGTAAACTGCGTTAAGCAACCGTGCCAGCGCCTTTGCTATTTCTGAAGACTTGCGAAGGCCGCGTATGCTTACTCATCGATGAAAACACAAGCATCGGCGCGAACTCCTTTTTCTGACCAGAGGTCGAACCTGTGAAATCAGAAGAAACTTTAAGCGCGATGGCCTCGAGTGACTGCGGTTGCGCTGTCAATCCTGTACGGTTCCGAACACGCAATATCGGTGAGATCTGTTTCAGGTAGCTCATCATTATCCAGGTGAAAATAAAGCATGAGATATTTGTAGAGCCGGGTTTTTCCAATCGTATTTGGCTCTGATTGGCACAGACGCCACCACCTTTCAATAGCCTAAATGCCCAGATCAATCCCAATAGACGCTTTCGCCTAACCTTGGCAACCCCTCAACCTAGAGCGGTTTACTCACTCAATAAACGATAAAATCGGTCAAAATCATCGCCCTGTACAGCTCTTTCTCAGTCAGTACACCCGTTAAATCTGCCTGGCGCGCGGGTGCACGCCAGCCATTCTGTATCCTCAAAGCCCAATTCCAGGCTACCTGAGCGCTTCAGTTTGCCACGAAGCTGTCCGATATCAGCGTGCGCCCGCAGCCCGATAACCCAGAGAACCTGAGATAAAGCCAGTCGGTTGCATTGTCGAGCAATAAATACCAAACTACCCTTCTTTTATGTAAGCGCGCGACCCAACTCGACTAAATGAATATTTAGTTGAGTTATACGCATAGCCCGTCTGGAAAGTGCCCTTCACGCTTCCCTCAATATCCGATAACTCTCAGGCCGGGATATTGTGTATTCCTCAGCGCCATTCTTTATTCAGGTTGTCCCATGTCATCGTTATCACCCTGTCTTCGAAAGTTACCGGTGCTTTCTGATGCTGAATTTCCAGCAGCTGACCGAAGAACAGCCGACGGTGCGAGCCTACCTGGCCTCCTTCCCCGCCCCCTAAACGTGGCCGAGGGCTACAGACGACTATGCAACTGGCCGCGCCCTCACCCGCCTTCAATGGGCGACTTTCGTCGGGATGGCAATGATAACGGGTGGTTCCATGTCGTCGGTAAGGGCAACGGGGTTGTCTCCTCTGCCCTCACCCAATGAAACCCACCCGCTGTTGTCTACGCGGCACGGCCGCAGCTTGCTTTACGCCTGGCGGCTTTTACTAAGCGCTTCCAGCCCATTGAACAGCGCCATGCCGGCCAGCATCGCTGCCACAAACAGCCAGCCTTGCCAAAACCCGCCGGCCAGCAGCACCAGGGCCGGCCCTGGGCACACCCCGGCTAGCCCCCAGCCAATGCCGAAGATCAGGCTGCCACCCACTAGCCGTCGGTCAATGTCGCGCCGGGCAGGTAACTGCATCGCGCCGCCGAGCAAGGACACAGCGTGCTGACGCGCCCAAGCCATCGGCAGCAGTGCAACACCGATGGCGCCCACCATGACGAGTGCCAGTGACGGGTCCCACTGCCCCGCGAGGTCGAGAAACCCCAGTACCTTGGTGGGGTTTGCCATGCCCGACAGCAACAACCCCATGCCGAACAGCAACCCCGCGATGAATGCGCTGATCCGGGTCATTTCATGCTCCTGGGTAAAGGTGGCGAACCACGAAGACGGTGGCAAAGCCGGCCGCCATGAAGCACAACGTGGCCACCGCCGAGCGAGGGGACAGGCGAGAAAGGCCGCACACACCATGGCCACTGGTGCAGCCACTGCCATAGCGGGTACCCACGCCCACCAGAAGCCCTGCGACCATGAGCAACCAGGGGGCCGTACTGAAATGTACCGTGGGCATCGCCGAGAACGCTCGCCACAAAAGTGGCGCCGCGATGATGCCCAGCAGAAACGACAGTTTCTCGCCACGCCCTTCTCCCGTGCGCTGCAACAGCGAGCCGAGCAAACCGCTGATACCGGCAATGCGCCCGTTCGCCACCACGAACAGCCCGGCGGCCAGGCCTATTAGTGCTCCGCCTGCCAGAGCCGACCACGGTGTGAAGGCAGCCATATCAACCAACATTTCAGTGCTCCCTATCCAACTGCAGAAATGAACCGGTTCCATCTTAACGCTGTGCCTGCACCGCTGGAATCCACCCCTTCGCGACGGCCCTTCGGGCCCATGGCCAGCCACGGGTCCAGATCAGCATGACCGCCCCAGCCAGCCACCAAGCCCATTTTCTTTGCTGGATGACTCATGGTGCCCTCCTGCGCGTACAGGCCTTTACGAAACCGGTCGGCCCCCTGTCACACCCTCATTCTCGTGCGCTGCGCCCCAGCCGCCGCGCCCCCGGCAATGCACTCATGCCGTGCAATACCACGCTCAGCACAACGCAAGCGATGGTGCACGCGATGATCGTGCCAGCCTCTTGCAACGGCGCATCCAGTATCAATATCGCGAAAACGATGGACGCGAGCCCACGGGGGCCGAACCAGCCGATAAACAAGCGGCTCTCGGCGCTGAGTGTGCTCCCCGCCAGGCTGAGCCAGACAGGCAGCATTCGCACCAGCGACAGGCTCGAAAGTGCGTAGAACCAGACGGAGGGTGCCATGATCTGCGAAGCCTTGGGCGCCACATAGGCGCCAAACACCACCCAGGTCAGCAGCGACAGCGCTTCACCGCACGACTCGCCGGTGACGATCAACGGCTGGGTTTCCCGTTTGAACAGGTAACCTGTCAGCAGCCCTGCGCAGAACGCGGCGATAAAACCGCTGCCCCCCAGTGCCTGAGCGCTGGCGAAGCTCAGTAATGCCAGCGCGGGCATCACCAGTTGCTGCCAGGCCTCGATCTGCAGGCAATGGCGTTGCGACAGTCGTAACAACCCGCCTACCAACAGCGCAAGCGCCGCCCCCGTGAGAACACCGATACCCAACTCCTCCAGGAAGAAGTAGCCCGCCAAGGCAAAAGGCATCGTCGAATGAGCCTCCGTCAACAATGCCAACAGCAAGAGTAGTACCGGCACGCAAATGCCGTCATTCAAGCCGCTTTCGACATTCAGGCTCTCGCGCACATCGGCCGGAACGTCGGGGTTGCTCACGACGGCCTTGCCGAGGGCGGCGTCGGTCGGGGCCAGTATCGTCGACAACAGCGCCATCTCCAGCCAGGGCATCCGTGGGAACATCAGCCAGGCAGCAAGCCAGCCCGCAATCAGTGTCAGTGGCAGCCCCAGGGTCAGCAAGCGCAAGGGCAGGCTACGGGATTGCCGCAATTGGGCCAGGTTGGCCTTGGCGGCATCATTGAACAGGACGATTGAGAGGGTAAGCTCGGCCAGCAAGCGAAGATCGTTGCGGTCCAGCGAAAGGTTCAACAACCCGAGCCCGGAGGGGCCTGCCACCAGGCCTGCCAGCAGAAACAACAGCGGCCCATTGACAGGTTTCGACTCAAGCGCGCCGGCCAGGCTGGCGTACAGCACCAGCAAGGCGGCCAGAACAGCCAGGTTCTGATACATGGCCACGCCTCGGGATCAAAAGCGTATGTAGCAACGCTATCACTGCCCGCGCAACGCGACGATCTGAAAGGCGGCAGAAGTTATCTTAGGTCAACTATGCAGGTAATAAAGATCTCGCGTGCCGGTAACGGCCATGGCCCATCAGTGTCATCAGCAGGCTATTGGTGCCTGCGCCCGTCTGGTAGATGCAGTAATCCGCGATGCACTGAAACTCAGGTTCCTGGCCCGGACTCGGCTGGCTATCACTTGGCTTTTATCAAGCCCACCTCAAGGTGCCCGGGTAGGCTCCCGCCCAGTGATATCCAATAAAGGAGAAACACCATGAATCGCCCCGCTCCATCGAGGGTCCGCCTGTATGACGAAGACGATCTGGACAGCGTGCTGCGTTCGATGGCCCGCCAGGCCATGGCCTGCCTGCCGGCGTCCGAAGTGGCACTGGTAGGCATTCAGCGGCGTGGTGAGCCGCTGGCGCAGCGCTTGCAACTGCACCTGCAGGCACTCACCGGTGCTGCGCCCTTGCCGCTCTACCCGATCAAGGTCAAGCGTTATGCAGACGACCTGAGCCTCCTGCATGCCCATACTCAACTCACCGAAAACCCTGAACTCGCCAAGCTCGACCTTGCCGCAACCACCTTGCTGGTGGTCGATGACGTGCTCTACGAAGGGCACTCTCTGCTATGCACCTGCGCCTACCTCGCCGAACTGGGTGCGCGCCACATCATCAGCGCGGTGCTCGTCGACCGCCACGTCTGCCACCAACCGGTGCATGCCGATATCGTCGGCATTCATCTGCAGGTCGCGGCGCAGGATATCGTCGAATGCCATGTGCCCCCCTACGAAGGTCAATTCTGCGTGGAGGTGGTGCGCCATGGCCGAACAGGCGATACCGTCTGATTCAACTGCCAGGTGCAGGCCTGATCGTCAGGATGCTGCACGGCGCATGGCTGACAAGCCGCTCGGTGGTATCGCCGATCAGCTTGGCCCAACGCCTGGCCTGCACGGCGCCGACCACCACCACATCGGCTCCCAGCGCTGCGATATGAGACTTGATGACACGCAACGGCGCACCTTCGCTGAAGAATCGATGGTTGTGGGCGATGCCGTGGGCATCGGCCAACGCATCGAACGGCAACTGCAGCGATTCCCGCAGCTCATCCGCCCAAGGGCCGGCGAGGTCAGGATTTGCCAGCATGGCGATTGGCAGGTCGTAAGCCGAAAGCAGGTTCAGCTGGCCCTGGCATTGCGTCGCCAGTTGCTGACCGGCCATCACCAGTGCGTCATTGAGCGGCGAGGCGTGGGATACATCCACCGCGACCAGCACGCTAGCTGGCATGGCTGGGGCATTCGCCGGTACGAACATCAACGGCACCTCGCTCCCATGCAACAGTACCTGGTCAAGTGAAGTCCGGGCCCGCTGATCGATCAGGGAACAGCCCGAGCAGTCCTTGATCACCAGATCAGGCGCATAGCGGGCAATGCAGGCCGGCACCAGGTCTCGGGGATCGGAGGTTTCCACGGCCTCGAAACCTGGGCGTGCCCCCCTTGCCGGCTGTTCATCGAGCAGCGCCTTGAGCGCTGTGCTGAAGTGCACGGATGAAACGCAAGGCAGCGGGGGTGTCGGCAACTCGTGGCGCAGGCGCAGTTCGCCGGGTTCATGAATACCCAGCACGTGCAGGGAAGCACCAGACGCCGCAGCCAGGGCCATGGCCCGGTCCAGCGCGGCATTGGCTTGAGCCTTGGTCATGATCAGCAAAATCCGGCGATACGGGTTCATCGGGCACCTCCCGGTGCGGCTGCAGGATAGCCTACGTCGCCGCTCCTTCAGCAGCGCGGGGGCGCTGTTCCAAAACGGGATGTTCGAACGCATCCTGGTCACCGACAGCATCAAGCCCTTTCGCCTGCCCGCCCGTGCCAGGCCCGGCTGGACGTCGTCAACACCAGCGCCCTGGTCGCCGAGCGCCTCACGCCCATGGCGTAGTCAGCCGCACGGTCCTACACCACCAGGATATTGCAAGGCACCTGGTACAACACATGCTCGGTGGTACTGCCGAACAGACGGTCCAGTCCCCGTGCGATGGGCCGCCCCATGACCAGTACCTCCACCGGCTGTGATTCGACGTATGCGCTGAGCACCGCGACCGGGCGGCCCAGCATAAAGTGGCAACGTTGCGGTGGTGCGCCGAAGCGTTCGGCCAGTTTCCTGAAATCATCCTCCAGCGCTTGGCGCAAGGGCTCGGCAATGTCACCGATGGCCCAGGCGGCATACCCCATATCGCCCATGTAGGCCATCGACAGATCGCAGGCGTGCAGCAGGTCCAGTTGCGCCCCTGTCTGCAAGGCCAAAGCACCGGCCTGCTGGACGATGCTGTCATTTCGGGCTTGCCCCTCTGGCGAGGTGTCGGCCACGTCCACCGCCGCCACGATCTGGCGCGGCAACGCCGGCTGGCTGGCACCGAGCAAGTAGACCGGGACCGGGCAGTGGCGCAACAGTTGCCAGTCAAGCGGCGTGAAGAAGGCGCGCTTGAGCGCAGGCTCATGCTCGACCTGCTTGAGCAGCAGGTCCGGTTGCATCTCCAGCACGTGCTGCAGAATGTCATCCTGCAGGTCGTTACTCCAGGCCACCTCGGTCGTCACCTGCACGCCGGAGGCACGCAGTGCGTTTGCCTGGGCTTCCAGCTGTTCATGCTGAGCAAGCCGATAAGCCTCCCGCTCCGCTTGATGCTTACCGGACTCCAGCAGCCAGAGTTTGTCCAATGACTCGAGCAAGGCGACGATGTGCAGGCTGGCCGATGCCGATCTGGCCAGTGCAACAGCCTGCTCCAGGGCGACCGCCTGGTGCAGCATTGGACGCATGATCAGCAACAGCCGTTGATAGTGACTCATGATGGCCTCCAACGGTGGGCCGGCCTGATCACTCAGGTCGCTCGGGTTGCATCGAGACGGGGCTTTTCGGCCGGCAGTGATTGACCGCTGCTGCCAGCATCCGGTCAACGCCGCCCTTGGCGCTTGATTTTTATCAAGCGTGCAAATGCCTGCAGCGGTGTTCAATGTTGGTCAAGGTAACGGTACAAGGCCTCCTCCTGGTCGAAATGCAGTTTTGCCAAGGTATCCAGGCGTATGAGCTGGTGCTGGATTTCGTCGGCGCTCGGGTTGGCGGCGGCCTGGGCGAAATCCTCGTTCATGCGCGTCAGCAAATGGATCAGCCTGAACATTTCCCGGTGTGTATGGCTGAGCGGCGAGAGCGGATCCTCGCCTCCCATGTAGCGGCTCAACAGGGGGTACAGCTGCTGCTCGTCGTCCCGCTCATGGCGCTCCAGCGAGCCATGCAGGGCGGCGACCAGGCGCCCGAGGTCGGCCCGCGCCTGCTCCGCAGGGCGGCTGGCAAAGTCCCGCGCCATCTGGCTCAGGTCGGTCAACACCCCGTCCAGTTGTCGATGCTCGTCCTGCATGCGCTGCAGGCTCTCGGTCGGCAACCCGTTGTGGCCATCGCCCGCAACCGGGCCGAGGGCGCGAAGGGCGTTGAGGATGATCAACAGGTCGATGCCTTCCTGCAGTACCGCCCCCATCACCGCAGGCAGGTAGCCGGCCGCAGCGAACAGCATGGCCAGCAGCGAGAGGCTCATGCCCACCCACACGCCTTGCCGGGCGATGTGCACGGTGTGCCGGGCGATGTCGAGCGCTTCGATCAGACGATCCAGCCTGTCGACCAGCAAGACCACGCCGGCTGACTGTGCCGAAGCAGTCACGCCGGACGCGCCCATGGCAACCCCGACATCGGCGGCAGCCAGTGCTGGCGCATCATTGATGCCATCCCCGACCATCAGCGTGGGACCTTTTCGGCAACCTTCCTGCACCAGGCGGACCTTGTCCTGCGGTGAGAGGCCAGAGTGAAGCGCATCGATACCCGCTGTCAGCGCGATCATTTGCGCCGTCTGGGGGCGGTCGCCAGTCAGCATGACAATCTGGTCGATGCCGCGGGCTCGAAGCCGGCGCAGGGTCTGAGGGGTTTCCCGACGCACATCGTCGGCCAGCCGCAGCATCGCTTTCAATTCACCGTCCACGGCTACGAAACTGCCACTGCTGGCCAGATAGTCCAGCTGTTGCAAGCACACCTGTGCCCAAGGGCCCGCATCCCTGCCCTGCTGCACGTAAGCCAGCAGCCCCAAGCGCACGGCTTTGCCTTGTACCTGACCGGCCAACCCTTGGCCTGGCGCCTCCTGCACCTGTTGCGGCGCCGCCAGGCTCAGGCCCCGCGCGAGGGCCGCATCGACAATAGCCCGAGCGATCGGATGGGTGGATGCCTGGGCCAATGACGCGGCCCACTGCAAGATCTGCAGCGGCGCGCCCTCCCCGTTAAGCTCGATCGATTGCAGCCGAGCATGGCCGCTGGTCAAGGTACCGGTCTTGTCGAGAAAAACCTGGCGGATCCCGGCGAGCGCCTCCAGTACCGCGCCATCGCGCACCAGAATGCTACGCCGCGCCGCTCGCGAGATGCCCGACAGCACGGCAATCGGCACCGCCAATATCAGGGGGCAAGGTGTGGCGACCACCAGCACCGCCAGCACGCGTTGCGGGTCGCCACTGGCCCACCAGGCGAGCGCGGCGATCAGCAACGTCAGCGGGATGAACGCCAGCGCGTAGCGGTCAGCCAGGCGCACGAAGGGCGCCCGTGACTGGCGTGCCGCCTCGGCTAGGCGCACGATGCCGGCATAGGTGCTTTGTGCCGCAGTCTGCGTGGCCACCAGCACCATCGGCGCGCCGGCGTTGCACACCCCGCTGGCCACCGGCTCGCCGCAATGACGAGTGATGGGTAACGATTCCCCGGTCAGCGCCGCCTCGTCCAGGGTGGCCTGGGGACTCTGCAGGCGCCCGTCCACGGGCACGATTTCACCCAGGCGCACCAGCACGGCCTGCCCTGGCCTGACCTGATCCACCGCAACTTCGCGCAGCCCGTCTTGCTCCTGGATCCAGGCACGTTGCGGCGCTCGATCGATCAGCGCCCGCAATTCGCGCTCGGCATGACGCACGCTGAACGCTTCAAGTGCTCGGCCGGTGGCCAGCATCAGCGCGACCACCGCAGCCACCAGCATGTTCTCCAGGGCCAGGGCGGCGGTGATCGACAGCAAGGCAATCAGGTCGATACCCGCCTCACCCCGGGCTAGGCGCCTGAACATTTCCACCGCCAGGACCCCGGCCATGACCAGGCCACCAGTTGCCCAGACCAGCGCGGCCCAGGCAGGCCGCTGCGCCGCATAGGCCACGCCGCCAGTCAGCAGGGCCAGCGTGCAGACCACCAGCAGTGCGAGGTCGAGCCATCGACGTGGCATGGCGGGCTACTTGCGTCTGGCCTGCTGGCGCAGTTGCCGCACCTCGTCCTGAGCCTGGGTTGCCCGCCTTAGGGCCTCGTTGGCGGTCTGCTCGACCAGATCGATGCGGTAACACACTTGATCGGCGCGCAACCTTGCGGTGGCGGCGTTGTTCTCCGCTGATTCCAGGCGCGCATCGTATTCCTCGGCGCGCCACGCCGTGCAGCCGGACGCGGTAACCAGCAACAGGCTTGCCCACCCGCAAAGCACATAACGTCGCATGTCGGTACCCTCGTGCATGGCCAGGACACGCTAAGTATCGATGGCGGCGTGCGCCGAACGCCTGACATTTGTCAACCGCGAGCGGCCTGTTCACCCGGTTTGACCTTTATCAATCGCGCTGGGGGGCACAAGGGTAGAAACAAAGACTCAGGGCACCGCCCCTACCCTATCTGCTACCGGAGCCGATCATGAACGACCTTGACCTGCGAGACCTTGTGCTCGAAGAGCTGGAATTCAAACCCGATATCAATGCAGCCAGCATCGGTGTGACGGTGCAGAACGGCGTGGTGACCCTCTCCGGGCACGTCAATAGCTACGCCCAGAAAGTCAGTGCCGAGCGCACGGTCAAGGCCATGAAAGGCGTGCGCGGCCTGGCAGAGGAGATAGAGGTACGCCTGAACAAGCTCGAAGGTACCGCTGACGACACGATTGCCAGCCGTGCCCTGAACATCATCGCCTGGAGCTCGGACGCCAACGTGGAGGGCATCCAGGTCACCGTGCAAAAAGGGACGGTGACCCTGGAAGGCCAGCTCGATTGGCAATACCAGAAGGAAGTGATCGAACAGGCAATCTGGCGCTTGTCGGGTGTGGTTGGCGTACACAACCGCATCACCCTCAAAGCCCGGGCCGACGTGGTCGATATCAAGCGCCACATCGAGGACGCACTCAAGCGCAGCGCCGAAATCGAGGCCGGAGGCATCCGCGTCACGGTCGACGGTGGTGTGGTCAAGCTGGAAGGCAAGGTGCACTTGCTGCGCGAGCGAGAAGTGGTCGAGCGTGCGGCCTGGTCGGTGCCGGGCGTCAGCAAGGTCGAAGATTATCTGTTGATCGCCTAGCGCCGCCGCGCCGAGGACCGATGGCCATGAACAAGGATAAGCCCTGGACGCTCTACCTCCTGGCAGTTGGCCTGGCAGTGCTCGCTGCCGTGCAGTTCGGCCTGTTCAGCCAGCCGGCCGTGCAAGCCATTCCTTACAGCCAGTTCCTGCAACTACTCGATCAGCAGAAGGTCAGCGACCTGCATATCGAGCACGAGCGGATCCTCGGCAGGCTGCAGGAGCCGATCGATGGCCACTCGGTATTCTCCACCGTTCGCGTCGACCCGGCTCTGAGCGAGCAACTGGGACGCTCTGGAGTCGCGTTCTCTGGCGTCGTCGAGGACAACACGGTAGCGACCGTGATGGGCGCGTTGATGCCGCTGTTGATGATGCTGGCGCTGTGGTACTTCCTGTTTCATGGCCTGGGGCAGAAACAGGGGTTGGGCGGGTTGATGGGGGTGGGCAAGTCGCGTGCGCGGGTCTATGTCGAACACGACACCCAGGTGACTTTCGCCGACGTGGCCGGTATCGACGACGTCAAGGGCGAGCTGACCGAGATCGTGTCCTTCCTGAAAAACAAGGCGTGGTATGCGCGCCTTGGCGCCCATGTGCCCAAGGGCACGCTGCTGGTAGGCCCACCCGGCACCGGCAAGACCCTGGTCGCCAAGGCCATCGCCGGGGAAGCGGCGGTGCCATTTTTCTCGATTTCCGGCTCGGAGTTCGTGGAGATGTTCGTGGGCGTGGGTGCCGCCCGGGTGCGTGACCTGTTCGACCAGGCCCGCCAAGCGGCGCCTTGCATCATCTTCATCGATGAGCTGGATGCCCTGGGCAAGATGCGCGGCGTCGGCAGCTTTGGCGGCAATGACGAGAAAGAGCAAACCCTCAATCAGTTGCTCGCCGAGCTCGACGGCTTCGACCCACGGGAAGGCGTGGTGCTGTTGGCAGCGACCAATCGCCCGGAAGTGCTGGACCCGGCGCTGCTGCGTGCCGGGCGCTTCGACCGGCAGATTCTCATCGACCGGCCCGACCGCAAGGGCCGCCTGGCGATCCTGAAAGTCCACCTGCACAAGATCATCTACAAGAACGACCTGGACTGCGAGCGGATTGCCGAGATCACCCCGGGCCTGACGGGCGCCGACCTGGCCAACCTGGTCAACGAGGCTGCCATCGTTGCCACCCGGCGGTCCAGCCAGTGGGTCGAGTTGCAGGACTTCACCGCTGCGGTCGAGCGACTGGTGGCGGGCATCGAGCGCAAAGGCAGCGTATTGCGCAGCGACGAGCGCCAGGTGGTGGCGTACCACGAAATGGGCCATGCCCTGGCCGCCAGTAGCCTGCCGGCGATGGACCCGGTCCACAAGGTGTCGATCATTCCCCGCGCCGCGGGTTCACTGGGCTACACCCTGCAACGGCCGACCGATGACCGCTACCTGATCAGCACGCAGATGCTGCGTGACCGCCTTGTCGTGCTGATGGCCGGGCGCGCCGCCGAGCACCTTGTGTTCGGCCAGGTCTCCACGGGTGCCGCCGACGACCTCGGGCGCGCCACCGATATCGCCCGCCAGCTGGTCACCCGCTTCGGCATGAGCCCGGTGCTGGGCCAGGCGGTCCTTGAGCGCCAGCAAGCCGGCTATCTGGGTGACTCGCTGTTGCGTCAGGAGCGCAAGGACTACTCGGAGCAAACTGCGCGCGAGATCGACCTCGCTGTCCGCGGCTTGCTCGAAGAAGCCTATGGCCGCGCCCGGGCTTTGCTGGAGCAGCGCCGCAACGACCTGGATGCAGGCGCGCGTCTGTTGCTGGCCAAGGAGACCATCACCCCCGAAGAATTCCCGGCGTTGCAACCGCAAGCCAATGAGCCCGCCACCTATGTGCTGGTCGATGCCACGAAATGAACCGCCGATCCTGGCCAGGGTACCTGCGATGCTCTTTGTCACGCTGATCAATATGCTGGTGGTGATCCTGGTGGTGATCATTCATTACGAATGCCTGCTGCGCCTGAATGACTGGCTACCTCGGCTCAAGCTCTGGAGCCGCTTTCGTATCGTCGCAGGCGTGTTCGGCGCGCTGCTGGCCCATGCCCTGGAGGTGTGGTGTTTTGCCTTGGCCTATTACCTGATGGCCCATGCCCCAGGCTGGGGTACGCTCAGCGGCAATTTCGACGGCAGTTTCCTGGACTGCGTGTATTTTTCCTTCACCACCTACACCACCATAGGCTTCGGCGATATCGCCCCCACTGGCCACCTCAAGTACCTCACCGGCCTGCAGGCGCTGACGGGCCTGGTGCTGATCACCTGGACCGCCTCGTTCCTGTTCCTGGAAATGCAGAAGTACTGGAAGGCCAAGTAAGGCGGGCTCAGGCGCGCGACGCTGATGTCCAGCGCCATTGCGCAACTTCAGGCATGTCTTCGCCATGTTCGATGAGGTAGAGCTTGTGCTTCTCCATCGTGGCCCAATAGCGGGCGCGGGCCTGTTCGAGCTGGGGCTGCAAACGTGGCACGCGCTCGAACACATCGAGCAGCAGCTGGTAGCGGTCCAGATTGTTGATGACTGCCATGTCGAATGGCGTGGTGGTTGCGCCCTCTTCGCGAAAGCCCCGGACATGAAACCGTTGCGGATTGGCGCGTTTGTAGATCAGGCGGTGGATGAGCGCCGGATAGCCGTGGAAGGCAAAGATGACCGGTCGATCTTCGGTAAACAGCCCGTTGAAATCGCTGTCGGACAGCCCGTGAGGATGTTGTTGCGACAATTGTAGCGCCATGAGGTCAACGACATTCACCACCCTCACACGCACGTCTGGAGCCTGCTCTTGCAGCAGTGTAACCGCCGCCAGTACCTCCAGTGTCGGCACATCGCCCGCGCAGGCAAGCACCACCTCGGGCATCTCGTCATCATGGCAGGCCCAGCCCCAGCGCCCGATACCTGATTGGCAGTGCACGGCGGCCGCTTCGCAATCGAGCCATTGCCACTCCATCTGCTTACCGGCAACGATCACATTGATGTACCCACGGCTGCGCAGGCAATGCTCAGCCACCGACAACAGGCAGTTGGCGTCAGGTGGCAGATAGATCCGCGCGAGATTGGCCTTCTTGTTTGCAAGCAGGTCAAGCAAGCCCGGGTCCTGATGCGAGAAACCATTATGGTCCTGCCGCCAGACATGCGAAGTCAGGAGGATATTCAATGAGGCGATCGGCTTGCGCCACGGCACCTCGGCAGCTGTCTTGAGCCATTTGGCATGTTGGTTGATCATCGAATCGACGATATGGATGAAAGCTTCGTAACAGGAAAACAGGCCATGGCGGCCCGTCAGCAGGTACCCCTCCAGCCAGCCCTCGCAGATGTGCTCACTGAGGATCTCCATGACCCGCCCCTGTGCCGAAAGGTGTCTGTCATCGCTGGCCCGAGCATCCAGCCATACCTTGTCGGTCACCTCAAATACCGCATCCAGGCGGTTGGACGCCGTTTCGTCAGGGCCGAACAGGCGGAAATTCTGCGACGCAAGGCTGTTCTTCATGACATCGCGGACATAACCACCCAGCACTCTGGTCGCCTCGGCCCGCACCTGACCAGGGCCCGGCATCGGCACGCAGTAATCGGCGTAGTGCGGCAAATCCAGGGCCCGCAATAAGAGACCGCCGTTGGCATGGGGGTTCGCGCTCATGCGTCGCCGGCCAGTTGGGGTCAGCGCGGCCAGCTCAGGCAACAACGTACCCTGTGCGTCAAAAAGCTCATGGGGGCGGTAACTTTCCAGCCATTGTTGCAGCTGCATCAGGTGCGGCGGTTTGCCAAGGTCCGCCAACGGCAACTGATGGGACCGCCAGGTGCCCTCTACGCGTTGCCCATCCACGTACCTGGGCCCCGTCCACCCTTTGGGGGTACGAAGAATCAGCACCGGCCACAAGGGCCTGTCGACCACCTGCGGGTCTTCGGCATGCCGCGCGAGGCGCTGGATCTGGCTGATCTTCTCGTAGATGACATCCAGCGTCCTGGCCAACGCGCGATGGACCTCCATAGGCTCGTCACCCTCGACAAAATACGGATCATAGCCATAGCCATACATGAGGCTGGTCAGCTCCTCCTCGCTGATCATCGACAGCACGCTGGGGTTGGCGATCTTGTAACCGTTCAGATGCAAGATGGGCAGCACCGCGCCGTCGCGGGCGGGGTTGAGGAACTTGTTGCAGTGCCAGCTGGCAGCCAGTGGCCCGGTTTCGGCCTCACCATCACCAATGACGCACGCCACCATCAGTTGCGGATTGTCCAGGGCGGCACCATAGGCATGGGCCAGCGAATAGCCCAGTTCGCCCCCTTCGTGAATGGAGCCAGGCACATGGGGGCCGACATGGCTGCCAATGCCATAAGGCCAGGAAAACTGCCGAAAGAGCCGGGCCATTCCAAGTGCGTTGCGCTCGACCGATGGGTTGAGCTCGGTGTAGGTACCGTCGAGGTATGCCTGAGCGACCAGGGCAGGACCGCCGTGGCCAGGCCCCGTGACGAACAGCACATTGAGGCTGTACTGGCGAATCAACCGGTTCAGATGGGTATAGACGAGGTTGAGCCCCGGGGACGTCCCCCAGTGGCCGAGCAGCCGCGGTTTGACATCGGCCAAGGTCAAGGGCCTGGTCAACAAGGCATTGCCCTGCAGATAGATCTGGCCAACGGTGAGGTAGTTCGCCGCCCGCCAATAGGCGTCCAGGCTTTCGAGCTCTTCAGTACCAGGGAAATCACTCATGCCAGCCTCCTTTCGTCATCGCGCACGGGGCGCTCAAAGGTCTTCGCCGCGAAGATCTTCCTCCCGCCGGCTCTGTTGACGGATCAGCAGTGACAGTTCGTACAGGTGGTCCGACAGCAGGCCCATCAGGTCGTCCGCCGTGGCGATTCCGACCAGCAGACCGAGATCATCGACGACCGGAATGCGTCGGATAGTGGCGCGTCGCGGCATAGATGGAGATACCGGGTAGTGCGGTGACCACGTCCCGTTTGCAGTATTTGCCAATGGACATCATGTACTACCTCCACAGGCGGAGCCTCCTTGCTCCTCGATGCAGTGAGGGTGGGTGATCATTTACCGCTCTTGATCGGAATCACCTTTTCCGGATGGATGGCTTCGGCACGTTTGGGCAGGTGCACCAGCAGCACGCCCTTGTTGAACTGGGCGTCGATTTTCTCGGCGTCGACTCCACGGGGCAGCTGGAAAACCCGTTCGAAGCTGCCGTAATGGCGCTCGGACAGGTGATATTCCTTGCGTTTTTCGTCCACTTCTTCCTTTTTCTCGCCCCGGATCAACAGGTTGCCATTGACGAGCTTGATCTCGATATCCTTGGCATCCACGCCAGGCAACTCGGCGCTGATGCGGTACTCCTCGGCCAGCTCGCTGATGTCCATGGCCGGCATGCCGTGGGTGAACAGGTCACGCCGCCAGAACGGTTCGACATCGAACGGTGTGTGGCTGAATGGCATGCGCATCGGCCGCCGTCCAAAATCCTCGAACAGGCTGTCGATCTGACGGCGCAATTGCTGGAAGGGCCGCCACAGCTCCGAAGGTTCGACGCTGGGCGGCGAACCTTCGGTTGGCTGGCTGGCGACGGGGGTAACAGGCACTTTCTTGGCAACGTCTGACATGGCGCCCTCCTCGAATGAGTGAATGAGTACTGCCTCCCAGGGAGACGCCTCGATCATGCGCCGTGGGGCAGCACCCCATTTGATCTTTATCAACAAGGTGAAGTCCCTGCCGTCCGCTGGTTTGATCCTGGTCAAAGTGCCGGATTGGCCACGGTCTAGGCTGAGTACAGCAAGTCATCATTACCGTGCGAGGCAGTCATGGACCGGGAGGGTGCCAGCGTCCGCTTGCTCCAGACATTGCCCGGCCTGGGCATCCAGCAATTCGTGCGCCTGGCCCTTTGCAGCCAGCCATGCAGCGAGGCAATGGCTGGCCAGTACTGCGTGCTCAGTGGTCGTACCGAGTGCTGGCCATGCAGTTACGTGACCCTACCTGGCGTGGCCGGGCAATTTATCGTCAGCACCCAGAATGCGCAGCCCTTGGGCCGGGCGGGGGAGCTGTTCGACTACTCCGGGCCGCTTGGCAGCGCTTGGCCGTTGCCCCTGCAAAGTACAAGGTTGCTGGCCATCAGTCGCGCCGATGGCCTGCTGCCCTTGCTGGGTGCGCTGGATGAGATTCGCTGCTGGCTGCCTGGGGTAGAATTGCAGCTGTCACATGACGGCATTGCGGCCGAACTGCTGCCAGACGATTGTCGAACCTGGCTGTCGGCACTGTCGCCATTGCCGCGTGACTACAGCAGTGGCTGGTGGCAGACCAGGCATTTGCTGACCACTTTCCGCCCGGACACGGTGTACTGTTGCGCGCCGCCACAGGTGGCGCGCCAAGTGGCACGGTTGTGCTGGCAAACTGGCGTAGCCGCGCAGCGTATCTGGATACGCACAGACCATGTGTCACGCCCGATCTGGGTGGGGCACTCCCCCGAAAGCTGGCCTGTGCAACGCTATGACCGGGTGCTTGCCGCGCTCAAGTGGGCTCCTCCAGGCGGGTCAGGTTGACCAGGCCTTGCATGTCGATGAGCCTGACCTCGCGCCCGGCGCACAGCATGAAACCTGCATGGACGAAACGGCTGAACAGTCGGCTGACCGTTTCCTGAGTGAGGTCCAGGTAGTTGGCGATATCACCACGGGACATGGGCAGGTTGAACACATCAGCCTGCAAGCCTCGCGCCTGGTAACGCGCGGACATGCCCAGCAGGAAGATCGCCAACCGCTGTTCGGCACGCCCATGGCAGCAGCGCAGGTGCTCGTCCTTGCCCTGGATCCCCAGGCTGAGCATGTGCAGCAACTGATAGCGCAGCCCTGAAATCTGGCCGGACAGGTCCACCAGTTGGTCCAGCCTGATGGCGCAGACCAGCGAGATTTCCAGGGCAACGGCAAAGCTTCGGTAACAACTGGCACCAATAGCGTCCAGCCCGAGCATTTCCCCCGGTAGGAGAAAGCCGGTCACCCGCTCGGTGCCCTCGGCATCGAGCAGAAAATTCTTGATCGCCCCGGAGCGCAAGGCATACACGTGCTCCATGGGTTCATTGGCCTTGAACAGGTACTCACCCCGCTTCAGCGGCCGGTTACGGCGGACAATTCGCTCCAGCTTGGCCACTTCGTCGGCACTGAGGCTGGCTGCCAGGCAAAGCCGGCTCAACGAGCACGCAAGGCACTTGACCTGGAGCTTTGCTCCCATTTCCGCAAGGCCTGACATGATGATGCCTCTGCTTTTTTGCAGGCGTGTATCTATTGAAGTTAGCGGTTCCACTAAACGTTAGCGGTCTGTCCGACCAAGGGTCGGACGCTATCCCCGGCTATACCCGCTTTTTTCTATCGGTTTGACAAGTCATGTGGGAAGCAATTGACAACTGTCAAGTCAGCGATGGGCCCGCTGCCGAAACTGAACTTCCTTGTTCATTCGACACAGAGGACATTGCCATGGCGCCCGCCGAGACTTCCCGTGAGCATAAAACGCCTTCGTTCCCAAAACCTTCGGGTGAATACTGGATCGAAGCCCTTGAAAACGGCGTTCACGTATTGATCAGGCCCTTGCAAGCCCAGGACCGAGAACGCGAAAAAGCCTTCATCGAACGGCTGTCGCCCGAATCGCGGCATTTCCGCTTCCTGTGCCAGCTCAGGGAGCCCGGTGAAGCCATGCTCGACCAGCTGATGAAGGTCGACCAGGATCGCCAGGCGGCTTACGTCGCCCTTGCCCACGTGGATGGCGAATTGCAGGAAGTGGGCATTTCCCGCTACGCCACTGCTAGCGGCAAGGACGAGTGCGAGTGTGCCGTTACCGTCATGGACAGCTGGCAGCACCATGGCTTGGGTCGCCTGCTGCTCAAGCACCTGGTCGACCATGCCCGGGCCAAGGGCTTGCGGCAGATGTATTCGGTCGACGCGGCAGCCAACCATGCGATGCGCGACCTGGCCAAGGCGGCGGGGTTCACCACCGCTGCTGACCCGGATGACCCCAGCCAGGTCATCCACCGGCTCTCCCTGATCTGACCCAAGGCCGCCGCACCCTGACGGGTCAAGGCGCGGCGGCCGACTACGGGAGTCTCCCCATGACCGGCCCTTCGAAGACATTGATGGAAAAACTCTACGGCAAGCAGTATCAGGTCGACACTGCCGATATTGCCCCGGTGCTTCATCAGTACGCCGAACCTTTGCCGGACCTGGATACGCCGGCATTCGCAGCGCTGTTCGACCGCTATGCTGACGCGCGCGTCATCCTGCTGGGCGAGGCAAGCCACGGCAGCAGTGAGTTCTATCGCGCCCGCGCGGCGATCACCCGGCGCCTGATCGAACAGCATGGTTTCAACATCGTTGCCGTCGAGGCTGACTGGCCGGATGCCGGGCATGTCGATCAGTACGTCCGAGGCTTGGCGCACTCGGCGTGGAAACGCCATATTTTCAGCCGTTTTCCTACCTGGATGTGGCGTAATAACGAAGTCAAAGCCTTCGCCCAATGGCTTCACGGGCACAACCGCCTGCTGCCCACCGACCACCGCGTGGAATTCCGCGGCCTGGATGTCTACAGCCTGCGCAATTCCATCCATGAAGTCCTGGCCTATCTGGATCGGGTCGATCCGCATCTGGCCCATGAAGCCCGCCGCCGTTACGGTTGCCTGACGCCTTGGCAGGACGACCCCGCGCTGTACGGGCACTTTGTCGAGCGCGGTGGCGTCATGCCTTGTGAGCAACCGGTGATCCAGCAGTTGAATGTCATGCTCGCCGAGCAACTGTCAGGGCTTGTCCGCAATGATGAAGCCTTCTTCAACGCAACGCAGAACGCCCGTGTAATCATCGCTGCGGAACAGTACTACCGCGCCATTTACCGAGGTTCGACGGCTTCCTGGAATCTGCGCGACCGGCACATGTTCGATACCTTGCACGCACTGCTGGAACACCGTGGTCCCCACGCCAAGGCCGTGGTCTGGGCACACAATTCACACATCGGCAATGCCGGAGCCACGGAAATGGGCTGGAAAGGCCAGTTCACCATCGGCCAGCTTTGCCGCAGCGCTTTCGGGCACGACGCGGTGCTGATCGGCATGGCCACCGACCGCGGCCAGGTGGCCGCCGCCGATGACTGGGACGGCGACATGCAGATCAAGGAAATCCGTCCTTCGCGCAGCGACAGCTGGGAGCACCAGTTCCGCCTCGCAGGCGTGCCAGCCAGCCTGAGCGACTGGCGCGACCCACAGCGCAAGGCGTTGCGCCATGTGTTGTCCACGGCGCTACTCGAACGCGCCATCGGCGTCATCTATCGCCCCGAGAGCGAACGGCTGAGCCACTACTTCGAGGCGGTGCTGGCCGAGCAGTTCGATGCGCTGCTCTGGTTCGAACAGACCCAGCCAGTGACTGCCCTGCCCTTGCCGAAACAACAGCACCTTGAGCCTGAGGACGAAACCTATCCATTTGGTGTATGAGCCTCGGCGAAGCGCTATCAGTCTGCGTGCGGATTTCAACCCTGCGCTCAGTCATGGGGGGCACTCCGGCAAAGTGCTTGCTGATCAGCTTGCCCCATGAGCGTCATGACTTCCTCGTCCGACGTCTGCGGGAAATCCTGGTACCAATAGCCAACCGAGACCATCCGCTCAGGCACACGCGGGCACACCAGCTCATCCACTTCACCGTACAGCGCTTCGAGCGTTTCTGGCGGTGCGACCGGGACGGCGACGACGATTCGCGCCGGTGACTGGGCTCGTGCAGCCTGTATCGCCGCCCTCATCGTGGCACCGGTCGCCAGGCCGTCATCAACGAGAATCACCACCTGATCCTTGAGTTGCTGGGCTGGCCGCCCTCCCCGGTAAGCCCGCTCGCGCCGCGCCAGTTCCTCGGTTTCCCTGGCAACCACGGCGTCGAACACCGCGCGATCTACCGGATAGGCCCGCAACATGTCGTCATTGAGGAAGGTTACTCCGCCGCTGGCTATCGCCCCCATGGCGAACTCGGGTTGAAACGGCATACCGAGTTTGCGCACCATCAGCAGGTCCAGGCGAACGTTGAGGGCAGTCGCGACTTCATAGGCCACCGGAACACCACCACGCGGCAGTGCAAGCACGATCACGTCGGGCCTGCCGGCATACCGGGCCAGTGGCTCTACCAGGCAACGTCCAGCCTGGGTACGGTCGACAAACACAGTTGGCAAGGCAAGATCATGGGACATGAACACCTCCCGCGCCGCGATGGGCGCCGGTCGTTTCAGCTGCCGATGGGAGCCGTTGATGGCTTCAAGGCGTGGCTGCACGCCCCACCTCGGGCAACAGGTCGAACTGCGCGAGGCAACGCTGCTCATCAGCGGGAGTCAGCGCCTTCAGGCCGCTCACTTCCTGCATGGGCGTTTCGAACAGGGCCAGGCGCAGCACCCCATTGCGCTCCAGAAAGGTCTGTGCCAGGCACGTGCACACGGGTTTGCCGACCAGCGTAGCAAGCTTGTCATCCTCAGGCACCTCCACCTGGGCCTGCAGGTTGGCCGTGCAATTTTCTACAATCTGCGCCACGGAGCGCCCCGCCAGCCACACGGTGCCAGCACCGAGTAGGACCAGGAGCAGCAACACGCTTATCAACGTGTTCGATTCCCGGGTGATTGAACGCAGCAACGCCAGCCTGGCCTGCCAACCCGTCTGCTGGCCATTGAAAATGGCCTTGCCGACCGTGCGCTTGACGCCCCGCTGCACCGCCCACCCCAGCGCGACACTCAACGCCAGCAGGCCAAGGAGTACCGCCGGATCACGCATGGGCATGCGCCAGCTAGCGCTTAAGGCGCGATAGACGGACGCGGCGACGAGTAAAGCGACGATAGTCACGATCCAACCCAGGCTGCCCCTGGGCCTGTGCAACCAGGCCCGCAGTTTCGCCCTTGCTTGTGTACTCATGATTCACCTCCCGCGCCCGGCTAGCGCACAGGGTCGATGGCAACCGTTTCCTGATACTCAGGCACGCACACCTGCCAGCCGAGTTCGAGGCTGATTCGCCGCCGTAAGGTGTCGGCAGCGTGTGGCTCACCATGAATGACATAGGTCTGACGGGGTGGCCGGGTGAACCCGCGCAACCATTCCATGATTTCATCGGCATCGGCGTGCGCAGAAAGATTCTCCATCGCATGCACCTGTGCACGGATGGGCACATCCTCGCCGTGCAACCGCACACTGTGGGCGCCCGCGACGATATCGGCACCCCGCGTCCCCCCGGCTTGAAAGCCCGAGAAGAGAATGCTGTTGCGTGGGTTGGGGGCCAGCGCCTTCAGGTGGTGAAGCACCCGTCCGCCGGTCGCCATGCCACTGGCGGCGATGATCACTGCGGGCTCGCGCAGCTGGTCCAGGTGCCTGGACTCATCGACTGTCCGGACGATGTGCGTGCCTCTGCACATGGCGGCGCACTCGGCTGCGGTCAGCCGATGTTCACTGCGGTACTGCTGGTACAAGGCGGTGGCGTCGGTGGCCATCGGGCTGTTCAGGTAGACCGGGACATCAGGGATCAACCGGTCGCGCTTGAGCGTGTACAGGTAATACATGAGCAGTTGGGCACGGCCGACGGCGAACGAGGGTACCAGGGTAATGCCGTGGCGCAGGAGCGTTTCGTTGATGACCTTGGCCAGGTACTGCTCGGTCGATTCGGCGGGATGCTGGCGGTCCCCATAGGTAGACTCGATCAACAGCACGTCCGCCGTCCTGACCAGCTCAGGCGCACGCATGATCGGATCCTGAGGGCGGCCGAGGTCACCCGAAAACAGCACGGTCTGCCCTTCGGCGCTGATCTGGACTGTGGCCGCCCCCAGAATATGTCCGGCGGTACGCAACAGTAATTCCATGCCCTCGGCGATCATGGTCACCTGATGTAACGCCACGGGCCGAAACAGTGCCAGGGCACGTTTGGCATCCTGCTCGGTATAGAGCGGTTGCGCCGGCGCATGCTTGGAGTAACCGTGGCGATTGGCATGTTCGGCCTGCTCTTCCTGCAGCCGTGCACTGTCGAGCAGGAGGATTTCCGCCAAGGCGCACGTCGCCGGCGTGGCGTAGATCGGCCCGCGGTAGCCTTCCCGAACCAGCACCGGTAGATAACCACTGTGGTCAAGGTGGGCGTGGGTCAGCACCACCGCATCAAGCGCCCGCAGCGCCGGGGGCAGTGGCTGCCAGTTGCGCAGGCGCAGTTGCTTGAAACCCTGGAAGAGTCCGCAGTCGACCAATACCCGCGTGCTGTCACGGGTCAACAGGAATTTGCTGCCGGTCACGGTGCCGGTGCCGCCAAGAAATGTCAGTTGCATGGCCAAGGCTCCCAACTTTCGGCTATTTGGGGATGAACGGCGAGCACGCTGCACGGTGGGCGGCTGACGATACGCTCGGTGGTGTCTCCCAACAGTTTGTCCAGGCCTTTGGGCTGCACCACGCCCATCACCACCGCGTCGATGTCCAGGGCTGCGACCTGTTCACGGATCACCTGTACCGGGCCTCCTTCCATGAAATGTCGGCGGTCAGGCGCGACGCCTTCGGCATCGGCCAGCGCTTCGAAAGGTTCCTGCAGTGCCTCGCGCATCTCGTCGATCCACGCCTGGGTGACATTCATGTCCGAGGCAAATACCCCTGCCAGGTTGTAGGCCGATAGCAGATGCAGGTGCGCGTCACACTGCAACGCCAGCGCCTGGCCAGCACGAATCAGTCCACGATTGAAGCACGCCTGGACGGCAGGCGTCTCGCTGAACGCAGTATCCACTGCGACCAGCACACGCCGCGGCAATGAAGTGGCCGCCGCCGGCACGAAATGGCTGACGCCTTTGAAACCTCGCATCAGCGCACAATCCAGTGGGGTGCCGAACACGCGCACCAGGGCCGACGCGGCTTCGCTGTCCTTGATGACCATATCGGGCTGCAGTTCACTGATGTAATCGATCGCCTGGCTGCGGATATCCTCCGCATTCAGGCTGTCGACCGTCAGCGTTATACCGCTGCCGCGATGCCGCTCGACCAATCCCGTCAACTGAACGCGATAGTGCTCGTACTGGCGCTTGATATCGGCCTCGTTCAGCCGCTCTTCGCGCAGAAGGTGCTCCTCGCTTGGCTCGAACAAGCCCAGTACATGCACGCTGGCGCCGCTGACATGCGCCAAGGCAAGGGCTCTGCGCAAAGCGGCGGAATGCGGTTCTACCTCGGTCAGCAGCACCAGCAATTGTCGATATTGCCCCATGGTGAACCTCCGCGCTTTCGTGAGTGGGTGTGATGCTGACGATATTCCGCGCACAGGACCGCTGCTGCTTGATGCAGATCAGAAAACCGCTACCCAGGCTGAACTTGATGATTGTCAGAACCGAAACGGCCCGCCACGTTAAAACGGCTGCACCAGGTACTGATCAAGCAACGGGAGGCGTCATGAACGGGCAGCAAACAGCACAGCCACAGACCTGCGAACACTGGGTCGAAAACCTCGAGGACGGTTCGGCGGTGCTGATCCGCCCACTGCGCGAAGAAGACCGCGAACGGGACAAGCGTTTTCTGAGCACTATCGCTTATGAATCACGGCGTTTTCGTTTCATTGCCGGGCTCAGCGGCGGCTTGCCTAGCTTGGACACGCAAGACATGCCCGTGGACTATCACGAGCGCATGGCCTATGTCGCCTTGGTTCATGTAGACGGTCAATTGCAACAAATCGGCGTCAGCCGCTATGCAGGCATACCTGGCAGTCAGCGGTGCGAATGTGCAGTGGCGGTCAGCGAAGACTGGCAGCGCAAGGGGTTGGGCAAGCGCCTGATGCAACACCTGATTGAAGCCGCACGACGCAATGGCTTTCAGTGCATGGTCTCCAGGGATCTGGCCAGCAACTATGCCATGCACCGGCTGGTCAAGGCACTGGGCTTCACCTCAAGATACCCTGGCGGGGATGTGAGCGAGATCCTGCACGAACTTGACCTGCGGCCTTGAAAAAACAAGGCCCTTGCGGGCCTTGTGCTTCAGCCTTTGGAGCGTTCTGGAGAAATCACCAGCACACTGCTGGACAACCGATGCAAAACGCGCTCGGCAGTACTGCCGATGAACCAGCCGATGCCATGGTGGTGATAACTGCCCATGACCAATACGTCGATATCATTGTTATCCATGAACATGGCCAGGGCCTTTGCCGGGTCGCCGATGCGCATATGGCGGTGTTCGACGGCGATCCCGTTGCGTTCGGCAAGCTCTTGGAAGGCAGCGCTCTGAACGTCATGCAAGGTCTGGGCACGGTTCGAATCGAACAGGAACGAATGTTCCCGGCTGCCGCCGGCGTCCAGGTACATGGAACCCAGGTCGTAGGTGTACAGCAATTCGATCTGGGCATTGCACTGCAAGGTCAGCTTCAGCGCTTCGCTGATGATCTGGTCGTTGAAACCTTCAAACTGATCCTCAGGCCTGGACAGGTCCACCGCCGCCAGAATCCTGCGTGGCAACGCATGGCTGGCCTTGTGTACCAAGTGCAAGGGTATTCGCGTTTCGCGCAGCAGCTGGATATCCAGCGAGGTGAACATTGCGCGCATCCACCAAGGCTCATGCTCAAGCTCTTTGATCAGCATGGCAAACGGTTGCTCACGCAAGTGTATCAGGATCTCATTCAAGGGCTGCTGCACCCACACCACCTCGGTTGTGACGGTGACGCCATTGCGCCGCATCGGCAACGCCTGGGTTTCCAGCCATGCACGGTGCTGCTGCACGTAACCCTCGCGCATGACTGCGAGCGCTTGATCATTCACCAAGCCCGCCGTGGCAAGCCCTTCCACGTAGTCGAAAGCGACGATGTGCAGCGCCATCCCCTTGGCCTTGGCCAGCGCAGCGGCCCGGTCATAGGCCGGGGTTCGGCGCATCAGGGGGGAGGCGATCAGCAGCAGTCTTTGCGGAGTTTCCATGGCACACCTCTGAGGTTGCAATACGTAGGTAAAGCATCTGCCACCTACGTGTTGCGAACTTGATGTTTATCAACTGGAGGCACCTGCCGACCAGTGGCATTGCCCATGGCGCAAGAACTTGACGCGGATCAATACCTCGGGACTTCGCCGGCGCACCCTGTAGCCAGATCACAGCCACTTCAGGCCCTGCAGGCGTGCCATGGCGACACCGCCCTGAGTTTCACCTGCACTGCCGGCAGGGACGCCTTCATTCTGCATTGTCTACCGATACATGCTTTGGAGGCCCTGATGAACGTTTACGTCGAGAAGAACACAGAGCAGGGACGCTGTTGGGTGCACATGGATGACTGGCGGGTGGGTTTCAGGACGGCTGCCGAAGCCGAGCGGTTTGTCGAACGGCTTACAAGCCGCCTCAATGCCCCCCACTCGCGTGACATGCTTGCTGATTGGTCGCCCCATGCTGGGGTGACCGTGGGGCTCGGTGCGCGTCATGGCGCAGGGGCCCAAAGCGGCCTCCAAAATGCGAAGGAGGCCTGAAAATGCCTGGCCAGCTGAAGGTCACCCTGCTCGACTCACCCAACGCATTGTCCAAGGCAAACCCTATTCACCTGAAACCGCTGGTGAACCACTGCATGGATTGCCGGGTCAGCGGTCTGTGCCTCCCCACGGGTCTGCCGGTTGACGACAACAGCTGCCTGGGCGCGTTGATAGGCCCACGCATGCGTATTCGCAAGGGTGCCGCGCTGTTCAATGCCAACGATCCGCTGACCATGCTCTATGCCGTACGTTGCGGCAGTTTCAAGACCAGCCTGAACACCGCCGAGGGGCAAGGCGTGGTGATCAACTTCTGGATGCCGGGCGATGTACTCGGCCTCGATGCGATTGCCACAGAGCACCATGTCTGTGACGCCATTGCCCTGGAAGACAGCGAAGTCTGCCCCGTCCCCTATCGTCGCTTGCAAACCCTGGCGCGTGAGTTTCCGGAGCTGCAGCAGAGCCTTAATCGCTTGATGAGCCGCGAGATCGTGCGTGAGCACGGGCGCGTGCTGATGCTGTGCAACCTGACAGCAGAACAGCGGCTGGCCAGCTTCCTGGTGGGGCTCTCCAGGCGCTTCGTCAGCCGCGGTTACTCTGCCCATGGCTTCATGTTGCGGATGTCTCGTGAAGACATGGCTTCGTACCTGGGGTTACGCCTGGAAACCGTGTGCCGATCCGTCGCCCGTCTTCGCGTGCTGGGTATCGTCGACCTGCATGGCAGGTTGGTAGAAATTCTCGATATGCCTGCACTCATGGCACTGGAACAAGGTGGCGGGGAATGTGAGGTCAAGGTCCCGCTAAAGGCACCATGCTCGACGCCTTGAATGTTGGCCACGGCGCTGTGGCGCTGGGTATCGGCATGCTGGTGGGGCTGGAGCGCGAGCGTAAGAAGGGGCGTAACGAAGACCACGCGGCCGCCGGGCTCAGGACCTTCGCCATCACTGCATTGCTGGGCTACGTCAGCATGTTGCTGGCAGGTGCGGTGCTGGTCGCGGTTTCGAGTCTGGGCTTGGTACTGATGCTCTGCATGCACTACCGCAGACATGCCGATAAAGACCCTGAAGTGACCAGTGAAATTGCCCTGCTGCTGGTGCTGACACTCGGAGCGCTCAGCCACCATGAGCCTGAGCTCGCCGCAGCGGTGGGCGTGGTGCTCACCGTGCTGTTGGCGCTGCGACGCGAACTGCATCATTTCGTGCTGCAACAATTGAGCGAGGAAGAGTTGCGCGATGGCCTGATGTTGTCCACGGTGGCCTTGGTGGTACTGCCGCTGACACCGGACCAGTTTCTAGGCCCCTACAACATACTCAACCCGCGCACGATTTGTAACCTGGTGGTGTTGCTGATGGCCGTGGGTGCTTTAGGACACATCGTCATGCGCCTGATGGGGCCTCGCTATGGCCTGCCCTTGAGCGCGATCGCATCGGGCTTTGCTTCAAGTTCTGCCACCATTGCCCTGCTTGCGCACCGCGTCAGACAGCAAGGCGCTGCTGCCAGGCCATTTGCCGGCGCTGCCGTATTGTCCAATCTCGCCAGCATCACCCAATTTGCACTGGTGTTGAGCATCGTCGACCGTCGATTGCTCGACCCTTTCTGGTCATCGATTGCGCTGGGGGCACTGGTCACACTCGTGTATGGCGTGCTTCTGCTAGCACCTTGGCGTGCTGCTCATGGAGGATCCGCCACACATCCGGGTGATGGCGCGTTCAGTCTCTGGACAGCACTGGCGATCACCGCTGCAATAACCGGCATCGCCTTGTTCTCGGCATTTCTGCTTCAGCTTCTGGGCCCCAATGGCGTCAATCTCGCGGCTTTCGTCGGCGGCCTGGCCGATGCTCATGCGGCCACGGCCTCGATCGCCTCGTTGGTCGCTGCCGGACGAATCAGCGCGAATGAAATCGTCATACCGGGGTTGCTCGCATTGACGGGGAACACATTGAGCAAATGTGTTCTGGCCTTGAGCAACGGAGGTTTCAGCTTTTCGCGATACCTCATTCCAGGGCAACTGCTCATCCTGGGGGCAATGTGGTTGGGGTTGCTCCTGTAAGGACACAAGAACTGCCTGCTGGTAGTAGGTGACTTACCCTCAAGCCAACCCGCCAAAACGCTTGTAGAAACTCTCACTCACATCCGGCAATGGGCCATCTGCTGTTTCCAGTGCTGCATTCAACCATTCTTCGGCTTTGGCAAACACCAGTCGGTAGAGGTTACGGCACAACTGCCGCGCAGCCCTTCCCTCCCAGTCCCCTGGCAGCAGCTCGTCGGGCAGTTGCGGGTCGCGCAGCAGCAGGCGGCGGTACTCGTGAATCAGCAGCGTGCGTGCCAGGAAGCAATCTTGAGCATCCAGCAACGGCTGCTCTTTCAAACCTTGCCACAGCGGCCTGAACAGCTGGATAAACTCGCTGTATTGCTGCCCCAGTTCGTCGATACGCCAGCTTTCCCGCACCTGGGCGCGCATCGCCTTGGACGCGAGTACCTCTTGGGTGTGGGTGTCGAAGACGATACTGTCGTCGCCGGCCTCAAGGTCACGCAACGTGGCCACCAGGTCGGCACGGTCTGCCCGTGGGCAACCTAGCAGGTTCGGCGCCATGACACCAAACCCCTGCCACTCCAGCTCTTCACGCACGGCCTTGCGTTTACCCGCCTCGAGTTGCGACAGCAACACCAGCGTCCAGGCCCCGTCCCAGGCTGGCTGGCTTGGGCTATAGACGCGCTTGAAAGCTTTTTCGAAACGCCGACGGCCAGTGCCTGTCAGGCTGTAATAACTGCGTCGACCCACCTTTTCTGCAGTGAGCCAACCTTCTTTGGTCAGGCGAAAGATCGACGTGCGAATCAGCCGTTCATTGATGCCGATCGGTTCCAGCAGGTTGATCAGGCTACCGAGCCAGACTGTACCGCCGTGCGGCTCGATGGCATCGCCGTACAACGTGATGATCAGGGAACTGGCGCGGATCGGCGTCTGTTCCTGAAAACGGGTGATCAAGTGGTTCAGTGGGGCAAGAGTGCTCATGGGCGAACTGTGCGCGGATAAAGCACCGACTATACCTGTGCGGTAGGCCGCCTGGCCATTGCGTGTCGCTGCCAGGCTCATGCGCTCGCCTGGCCCTTGGGCCTGACCCCGGTGTCTTCCATGCGCGGGCGTCCCGGCTCTGCCTCGGCCAGCGGCGGGCATTCGACCATGCTGTTCATGCAGCGCTGCGCCAGGTGCTGGTACTCCGCCGTCCCGCGCTGTTTCCAGGCCAGCTCCTGATCGGTCAGTGGGCGTTTGACCTGGGCTGGCGACCCCATCACCAGGCTCTGCGCCGCGCATTCGAAGCCTGCCTTGACGAAGGCAGTGGCCGCGACAATGCAACGTGGTGCTACATGGGCGCCATCCATCACCACGGCGTTCATGCCGACCAACGCGTCTTCGCCCACTCGGCAGCCGTGCAGCACGGCGCCATGGCCGATGTGCCCGTTACGCTCTACTACGGTGTCGCCCCCCGGGAAACCGTGCATCACGCAGGTGTCCTGCAAGTTGGCGCCCTCCTCCAGCACGATGCGGCCGAAATCGCCCCTGAGTGATGCCAGTGGGCCGATGTAGCAGCGGGGGCCGACGATGACGTCGCCGATCAGGACTGCACTGGGGTGCACGTAGGCTGTCGGGTGAACCACGGGCGTCAGGCCGTCCAGTCGATAGCAAGGCATGGCAACACTCCTGAAATGATTTGAAATGTCAGTCGATCTTGTATCAGAAGCTGTTTGGTCGTCAATCGTGTATCACATGTGTTGAGTTAATTCTGCCCGGTAAAAACCTGCTTTAAATACTCGAAAACGCCTAGATTAAACGATTCCTCTGTAAGCATTGCACTGGAGCTGTGATCACTGGAAAACAAAAAAGAGATACGCGAAAACATTTTGGAACTTGCATTCCTGTATCGCATGGAGCATATACTGACCTCACCTGGTCGTGATCCCGCATTACGCCCCTGCAAACAATTCCAAAAAATGCCGGCCACGCGATGTGCCGTGCGTGCAGCCAGAGGAACCCGACATGCCGCGATATATCGATGTGCAGGCGCCCGAACACGGCGTTCAGCTCATTACCCTGCAACGGCCCGAGGCCTTGAATGCCCTGTGCACCGAGCTACTGGCAGAACTGGCTGCTGCGCTGCAGGCTGCCGGGGACGACGAGCATGTCCGGGCCACAGTGATTACCGGCAGTGCCAAAGCATTCGCCGCAGGCGCCGACATCCGCGAGATGGCTGATCGCGACCTGGTCGGCATCCTCAATGACCCGCGCGTAGCGCATTGGCAAAGCATCGCCGCATTCGCCAAACCGCTGATTGCCGCAGTCAACGGCTATGCCCTGGGTGGCGGCTGTGAACTGGCAATGTGCGCCGACATCGTCATCGCCGGTACCGACGCCCGTTTCGGCCAGCCGGAAATCAACCTTGGCATCATCCCCGGTGCTGGCGGCACCCAGCGCCTGTTGCGTGCCGTCGGTAAGCCGTTGGCCATGCAGATGGTACTGACGGGGGAAGCCATCACTGCCCACCGCGCCCAGCAGGCCGGCCTGGTCAGCGAAATCACCCAGCCCGAACTCACCGTAGAACGCGCCATGCAGGTTGCCCGCAGCATCGCCGCCAAAGCGCCGCTGGCCGTGCGCCTGGCCAAGGAGGCGCTACTGAAGGCCGGTGATACCGACCTGGCCAGCGGCCTGCGCTTCGAGCGCCATGCCTTCACCCTGCTGGCTGGCACAGCCGACCGCGATGAAGGCATCCGCGCCTTCCAGGAAAAGCGCCAAGCCCGTTTCCAGGGGCGCTGATCATCATTCTCTCGACTGACGGAGCGAGTCTGTCATGACTTTCCAGCACATCCTGTTTTCCATCGAGGACGGCGTTGCCTTCCTTTCATTGAACCGCCCCGAGCAGCTGAACAGCTTCAATACGGCCATGCACCTGGAGGTGCGCGAAGCGCTCAAGCAAGTGCGCCAAAGCAGTGACGCGCGGGTGCTGCTGCTGACGGCTGAAGGCCGCGGCTTCTGCGCCGGGCAGGACCTGTCCGACCGCAACGTTGCCCCAGGCGCCGAAATGCCTGACCTGGGCCAATCGATCGACAAGTTCTACAACCCGCTGGTGCGCACCCTGCGCGACCTGCCTTTGCCGGTGATCTGTGCGGTCAACGGCGTGGCGGCCGGTGCCGGTGCCAACATTCCCTTGGCCTGCGACCTGGTGCTGGCCGCCCGCTCGGCCAGTTTCATCCAGGCCTTCTGCAAGATCGGCCTGGTGCCGGACTCCGGCGGTACCTGGCTGCTGCCGCGCTTGGTCGGTATGGCCCGGGCCAAGGCGCTGGCCATGCTGGGCGAGCGCCTTGGCGCCGAACAGGCCGAGCAATGGGGGTTGATCCACCGCGTGGTGGATGATGCCGCGCTGCGTGACGAAGCCCTCACCCTCGCCCGCCAGCTCGCCGCCCAGCCCACCTACGGCCTGGCACTGATCAAGCGCAGCCTCAATGCCAGTTTCGACAACGGTTTTGAGGCGCAGCTGGAGCTGGAGCGCGACCTGCAGCGCCTGGCCGGGCGCAGCGAGGACTACCGCGAAGGCGTGAGCGCCTTCATGAACAAACGCACGCCAGCCTTCAAGGGGCGCTGAACATGGGCGCACTCGCAAGCAATGTGCAGGTGGCGGTGATCGGTGCCGGCGCCATGGGCGCCGGTATCGCCCAGGTCGCGGCCCAGGCCGGCCACCCCGTCAAGCTCTACGACAACCGCCCGGGTGCTGCCGCCCAGGCGGTGACGGGTATCGATCGCCAACTGGCCCGGCTGGTGGACAAAGGAAAGTTGCTGGCCGCTGAACGCGAAGCGATCAATGCCCGCCTGTGCCCGGTCGATACACTCGAAGCCTTGGCAGATGCCGGCCTGGTGATTGAAGCCATCGTCGAAAACCTACAGGTGAAGCAAGCGCTGTTCAGTCAGCTCGAAACCTTGTGCGCAGCCGACTGTATCCTTGCCAGCAACACTTCGTCACTGTCCATCACCAGCCTCGCCGCTGGCCTTGAACGCCCGCAGCACGTGGTCGGTATGCACTTCTTCAACCCGGCACCGCTGATGGCGCTGGTCGAGGTGGTGTCGGGCCTGGCAACCGACCCGGCAGTGGCCGCACGCATCTACGCCACTGCCCAGGCCTGGGGCAAGCAGCCGGTACATGCACGCTCTACACCGGGTTTCATCGTCAACCGGGTAGCGCGGCCGTTCTATGCCGAAAGCCTGCGCCTGATGCAGGAAGGTGCCGCCGATTGCGCCAGCCTGGATGCGCTGATGCGTGACGCTGGCGGCTTCCGCATGGGGGCGTTCGAGCTGACCGACCTGATTGGCCATGACGTCAATTACGCTGTCACCTGTTCAGTATTCGAAGCTTTCTATGGCGATTTCCGCTTCCAGCCTTCGCTGGTGCAGAAGGAACTGGTGGACGCCGGTCGCCTGGGCCGCAAGACCGGCCAAGGCTTCTATCGCTATGCCGAAGGCGTCGAGCGCCCGCAGCCGGCCGAACTGCACAGTTCCGCCTGCGCAGAGGCCTGCGTTGTCGAGGGCAACCTGGGGGTGATGCAGCCGCTGGTCGAGCGCCTTCGCCAAAGCGGCATTGCCGTGACCCAGCGCGCCGGTAGTGGCTTGATCCAGGTGGGCGACGCCACCCTGGCACTGTCCGATGGCCGCCTGGCCAGCCAGCGCGCCCGCGAAGACGGCCTTCGCAACCTTGTGCTGCTCGACCTGGCGCTGGACTACAGCAGCGCCACCCGCCTTGCCATCAGTTTGTCCGCCGACACCACTAACAGCGCCCGCGACCACGCCGTAGCCTTGCTGCAGCGTGCCGGCCTGAAAGTGACCGGTGTCGCCGACCTGCCCGGCCTGGTGGTACTGCGCACCGTGGCAATGCTCGCCAACGAGGCCGCCGATGCGGTGCTTCAGGGCGTCGGCAGCGCCGCCGACATCGACCTGGCCATGCGCGCCGGCGTCAATTACCCCCGCGGCCCGCTGGCCTGGGCCGCAGACATCGGCCTTGCCCACACCCTGGCCGTGCTCGACAACCTGCAGCGCAGCTACGGCGAGAGCCGCTACCGCCCTTCCCTGTTGTTGCGCCGCTGTGAAGCCAAAGGAGGCACCCTGCATGACTGAAGTGGAACTGGCACAAGCCTGTGCCGACGCCATGTACGCCCGCGACCCGGCCACTCAGGGCCTGGGCATCAGCCTGCTGGATGCCGGCCCAGGCCGGGCCAGCCTGCGCATGGCGGTACGTGCCGACATGATCCAGGGGCATGGCACCTGCCATGGCGGTTTCCTGTTCGCGTTGGCCGATTCGGCGTTCGCCTTCGCCTGCAATAGCTACGACCAGGCCACGGTGGCGCTGGGGTGCAGCATCGACTACCTGGCCCCGGCGCTGCGCGATGACGTGCTCACCGCCCACGCCAGCGAAGTCAGCCGCAAAGGCCGCACCGGCCTATACGACGTGCGCATCGACAACCAGCGTGGTGAGCTGGTGGCGATGTTCCATGGCAAATCCTACAAAGTGCGCGGCACCGTGCTGGCGCAGGAGACGCAAGATGAATGAACCGACCCACGCCGATGCCTTGATCATCGACGCCGTGCGCACCCCTATTGGCCGCTATGCCGGAGCCCTGAGCAGTGTGCGCGCCGACGACCTGGCGGCCATCCCGCTCAAAGCCTTGATCCAGCGCCACCCCGAACTGGACTGGAAAGCCATTGATGACGTCATCTTCGGCTGCGCCAACCAGGCCGGCGAGGACAACCGCAACGTGGCTCACATGGCGAGCCTGCTGGCCGGGCTGCCACTCGAAGTACCAGGGACCACGATCAACCGCCTGTGCGGTTCCGGTCTGGATGCCATCGGCAATGCGGCACGTGCCCTGCGCTGCGGTGAAGCGGGGCTCATGCTGGCCGGTGGCGTGGAATCCATGTCGCGTGCACCGTTTGTGATGGGTAAGTCGGAGCAGGCATTCGGGCGTGCGGCCGAGCTGTTCGACACCACGATCGGCTGGCGTTTCGTCAACCCGCTGATGAAGGCCGCCTACGGCATCGATACGATGCCGGAAACGGCTGAAAACGTGGCTGAACAGTTCGGCATCTCGCGCGCCGATCAGGATGCCTTTGCCCTGCGCAGCCAGCACAAGGCAGCAGCAGCTCAGGCCCGCGGCCGCCTGTCGCGGGAAATCGTGCCGGTCGAAATCCCGCAGCGTAAAGGCCCAGCCAAAGTGGTCGAGCATGACGAGCACCCGCGCGGCGACACCACGCTGGAGCAGCTGGCTCGGCTCGGCACGCCGTTTCGTGAAGGCGGCAGCGTAACGGCGGGTAATGCCTCCGGTGTGAATGACGGCGCTTGCGCCCTGCTGCTGGCCAGCAGCGCCGCGGCCCGCCGCCATGGCCTGAAGGCGCGCGGGCGCATCGTCGGCATGGCGGTGGCCGGGGTTGAGCCCAGGCTGATGGGCATCGGTCCGGTGCCTGCGACCCGCAAGGTGCTGGCGCTCACCGGCCTGGCACTGGCTGACCTGGACGTCATCGAACTCAACGAGGCCTTTGCCGCCCAGGGGCTGGCCGTGTTGCGCGAGCTGGGCCTGGCCGACGACGACCCGCGAGTCAACCGCAACGGCGGCGCCATCGCCCTGGGCCATCCCTTGGGCATGAGCGGTGCCCGGTTGGTGACCACAGCCTTGCACGAGCTTGAAGAAACGGCCGGCCGCTACGCCCTGTGCACCATGTGCATCGGCGTAGGCCAAGGCATCGCCATGATCATCGAGCGCCTCTGAGCGGTTCAGACCCTGCGCTTGTTACCGAACTGAACGCAGCCGTATATGCTGCCTCCATGACACTCACCGCGTGGCCTGCAACCGCTGGCGCGCGGCGTACAAGAACAATTCGAGTGAAGCCATGAACATGTACCATGATGCCGATCGTGCCCTGCTGGACCCGATGGAAACCGCCAGCGTCGACGCCCTGCGCCAGCACCAGCTGGAGCGTCTGCGCTGGAGCCTGAAGCACGCCTACGACAATGTGCCGTTGTACCGCCAGCGCTTTGCCGAGAGCGGCGCCCACCCCGATGACCTCAAGTGCCTGGAAGACCTGGCGAAGTTCCCCTTCACCGGCAAGAACGACCTGCGCGACAACTACCCCTACGGCATGTTTGCCGTGCCCCAGGAAGAAGTGGTACGCCTGCATGCCTCCAGTGGCACCACCGGCAAGCCGACGGTGGTCGGCTACACCCAGAACGATATCGACACCTGGGCCAATGTGGTTGCCCGTTCGATTCGTGCGGCCGGCGGGCGCAAAGGTGACAAGGTGCATGTGTCCTACGGTTACGGGCTGTTCACCGGCGGGCTCGGCGCGCACTACGGTGCCGAACGCCTGGGCTGCACCGTGATCCCCATGTCCGGTGGGCAGACCGAAAAGCAGGTGCAGCTGATTCGCGACTTCCAGCCCGACATCATCATGGTCACCCCGTCCTACATGCTCAACCTGGCTGATGAAATCGAGCGCCAGGGTATCGACCCCCACCACCTCAAGCTGCGCCTGGGCATTTTTGGTGCCGAGCCGTGGACCGACGAGCTGCGCCGCTCGATCGAGCAGCGCCTGGGCATCAATGCCCTCGATATCTACGGCCTTTCGGAAATCATGGGGCCCGGGGTGGCAATGGAGTGCATAGAGACCAAGGACGGCCCGACCATCTGGGAAGACCACTTCTATCCCGAGATCATCGACCCTGCCACCGGCGAGGTGCTGCCGGATGGCCAACTGGGCGAGCTGGTATTCACCTCGCTGAGCAAGGAGGCATTGCCGATGGTGCGCTACCGCACCCGCGACCTCACCCGGCTGCTGCCGGGCACCGCTCGGCCAATGCGGCGGATCGGCAAGATCACCGGCCGCAGTGACGACATGCTGATCATTCGCGGCGTCAATGTGTTCCCGACCCAGATCGAGGAACAGGTCCTAAAAATAAAACAGCTTTCAGAGCTGTATGAGATCCATCTGTATCGCAATGGAAACCTGGACAGTGTCCAGGTGCATGTGGAACTGCGCGCAGAGTGCCAGCACCTTGACGAAGGCCAGCGCAAGCTGGTTGTCGGGGAGTTGACCAAACAGATCAAGACTTACATCGGCATCAGCACCCAGGTGCACCTACAGCCCTGCGGCACGCTCAAGCGCTCCGAGGGCAAGGCGTGCCATGTGTTCGACAAACGGTTGGCCAGCTGACCCAATCAGCTGCCATTTCGGCCCCGGCATTGTCCGGGGCCTTTTTTTTGCCTGCGTTCCCTCGGGCACGCGCTGATGCAGGCGCAGCCTTGTGCCGAGAGTGGGCTGCAACAGCCCCTTGGCCGGCAATGTGATACACAAATCTTACCTGATACACATAAATGTGTTTGACGTTATGTTTTGTATCGCTTACAAATGACTCATGCCTTAGCAGGAGTCGCAGCACATGTACGCACAGCTAGTGGAAACCGGAGTCAAGCGCATCAAGTCGCTGGAAGAGATGTCCCCCGAGGAACGCAACTTCCAGGAAAAGATCGACGCCGAAATCAAGATCGAAGCCAAGAACTGGATGCCCGAGGCCTACCGCCAGACCCTCATCCGGCAGATCTCCCAGCACGCCCACTCTGAAATCGTCGGCATGCTGCCCGAAGGCAACTGGGTTACCCGTGCCCCCAGCCTCAAGCGCAAACTGCAGCTGATGGCCAAGATTCAGGACGAAGCCGGCCACGGCCTGTACCTGTACAGCGCCATGGAAACCCTGGGGGCGGACCGCGACGAAGAAATCGCCAAACTGCACAGCGGCAAGGCCAAGTACTCGAGCATCTTCAACTACCCCACCCTCAGCTGGGCCGACATGGGCGCTGTGGGCTGGCTGGTGGATGGCGCCGCCATCGTCAATCAGGTGGTGCTGCAGCGCACCTCTTACGGCCCCTACTCCCGCGCGATGATCCGTATCTGCAAGGAAGAGAGCTTCCACCAGCGCCAGGGCTACGAAATGCTCCTGACCATGATGCGCCAGGGCACCCAAGCCCAGCGCGACATGGTTCAGGACGCCATCAACCGCCTGTGGTGGCCGGCGCTGATGATGTTCGGCCCGAGCGATGAACACTCACCCAACAGCGCCCAGTCGATGGCCTGGAAGATCAAGCGCCAGACCAACGACGAACTGCGCCAGCGCTTCATCGACCAGACCGTGCCGCAGCTGGAACTGCTTGGCTGCACTGCGCCTGACCCTGAGCTGAAGTGGAACGCCGAGCGCGGCCACTACGACTTTGGCGAAATCCAGTGGGACGAGTTCTACGAAGTGATCAAGGGCAATGGCCCGTGCAACCTGGAACGTGTCGCCACCCGGCGCAAGGCCATCGAGGACGGCGCCTGGGTACGCGAGGCCGCCGTGGCCTATGCGCGCAAGCAACAGAACAAGAACGCCGCCTGAGCGGCGATTGATGCGGAGATCGAAAATGTCTGTCTGGACCCTCTACGAAGTGTTCGTGCGCAGCAAGCACGGCCTTAACCACAAGCATGTCGGCAGCGTGCACGCCGCCGATGCCGCCATGGCCATCGAGAACGCCCGCGAGCTCTACACCCGCCGTAGCGAAGGTGTGAGCCTGTGGGTGGTGCCTTCGGCGCTGATCACCGCCTCCTCCCCCGACGAGAAAGACCCGCTGTTCGCCCCCTCGGACGACAAGGTCTATCGCCATGCCAGCTTCTACGAGCTGCCCGACGAAGTCGGACACATGTGAGGTGGGCCATGCATAAAGAAGCCCTTATCCCCTATCTGCTGTTGCTCGGCGACAGCGCCCTGGTCCAGGGCCAGCGCCTCTGTGAGTGGTGTGGCCGCGCCCCGGCCATCGAGGAAGAGCTGGCCCTGATGAACGTCGGCCTCGATCTGGTCGGCCAGGCCCGCAACTGGCTGGAGTATGCCGCCGAGCTGCTCGACGATGGCCGGGATGCCGATGCCCTGGCGTTCCGCCGTGACGAGCGCGCCTACCGCAACCTGCTGCTGGTCGAGCAACCCAACGGTGACTTTGCCGTGACCATGACCAAGCAGTTCCTTTACGACGCGTGGCACTTCGCCGTGCTGCAGGAGCTGGTCGAGTCCAGCGACACGCGAATCGCCGGTATTGCCGCCAAGGCCCTGAAGGAAGTCACCTACCACCTGCGCCGGTCCAGCGAATGGGCACAACGTCTGGGCGGTGGTACCGATGCCAGCCGCCAGCGCATGCTCGCCGCTATCCCGGCACTGTGGCGCTTCACCGTCGAACTGACTGCTGGCAGCGACAACGAAGTCCGTCTGGCCGAATGCGGTATCGGCGCCGATCCCGCTACCGTCGGCGCCACCTGGCTGAAGCAGGTCGCCGCGACGTTTGCTTCGGTCGAACTGCCGCTGCCCAAGGCCGCCAGCCACTTCTACCTGGATGGCCGCAAAGGCCTGCACACCGAGCATCTGGGCCTGCTGCTGGCCGAAATGCAGTTCCTGCCAAGGGCCTACCCCGATGCAACCTGGTGAACTGATTGCCGGCGACCGCGGCGCGCGGGCACAGCAAGGCGACGACCTGGCTCGCGCCTGGGCGGTATTGGGCCAGGTCATGGACCCTGAAGTGCCGGTGGTCAGCGTGGTCGACCTGGGGATCGTGCGCGATGTCGATTGGCGCGCCGGCCACCTGCACCTGGTGGTCACCCCGACCTATTCTGGCTGCCCGGCCACCGAAGTCATCGAAGGGGATATCCGCCAGGCGCTGGAACAGGCCGGTTTCACCGCGCCAGACCTGGAGCGCCGGCTGACCCCGGCCTGGAGCACCGACTGGATCAGCGAACTGGGCCGCGAGCGCCTGCGCGCTTATGGCATTGCGCCGCCGCAAGGCAGCGCCAGCAAGCGCAGCCTGCTCGGCGAAGCCCCCCAGGTGTGCTGCCCGCAATGCGGCAGCGCCCATACCGAATTGCTCAGCCAGTTCGGCTCCACGGCCTGCAAGGCGCTGTACCGCTGCCGCGAGTGCCTGGAGCCATTCGACTATTTCAAATGCATTTGAGCCGTGGAGACCACCATGAGCCAGTTTCACAGCCTGACCATCAAGCAAGTGCGCAATGAGACCCGTGATGCGGTATCGATTGCCTTCGATGTGCCCGAGCACCTGCAGGACCAGTTCCGCTTCACTCAGGGCCAGTACCTGGTCATGCGTACACAGCTGGACAACGAAGAAATCCGCCGCTCCTACTCCATCTGCAGCGCCGTACAGGACGGCGAACTGCGCGTGGCCGTCAAGCGCGTACCGGGCGGGCGCTTCTCGGCGTTTGCCAATGAAGTGCTCAAGGCCGGCCAGCAACTGGAAGTGATGCCGCCATCGGGCAGCTTCTTCGTGCCTCTGGACCCGGCTCGCCAGGGCAACTATCTGGGGGTAGCTGCCGGCAGCGGCATCACCCCGATACTGTCGATCATCGCCACCACGCTGGCCAGCGAGCCGCACAGCCGTTTCACCTTGCTGTACGGCAACCGTTCCAGTTCGGGGGCGCTGTTCCGCGACAAGCTCGAAGACCTGAAAAACCGTTACCTCGACCGCTTGAACCTGATTTTCGTGTTCAGCCGCGAACAGCAGGACGTCGACCTGTACAACGGCCGCATCGACGCCGACAAATGCGGCCAGCTGTTTTCGCGCTGGCTGGACGTTGCCGGGCTGGACGCGGCATTCATCTGCGGCCCGCAGGCGATGACCGAGACCGTGCGTGACAGCCTGCAGGCCAACGGCATGGCCAAGGAACGCATTCACTTCGAGCTGTTCGCCGCCGCCGGCAGCGAGGCCCGCCGCGAAGCCCGTGAGGCGGCACGTCAGGTGGATTCGGCGCTTAGCCACATCACCGTGATCAGCGACGGCCGGGCACTGAGCTTCGACCTGGCGCGCAACACCCAGAACGTGCTGGACGCCGGTAACGCCATTGGCGCCGAGCTGCCCTACTCGTGCAAGGCCGGCGTGTGCTCCACCTGCAAGTGCCGGGTGATCGAGGGCGAAGTGGAGATGGACAGCAACCATGCCCTCGAAGATTACGAAGTGGCGGCCGGGTATGTGCTGTCGTGCCAGACCTACCCGGTGAGCGACAAGGTGGTGCTTGATTTCGACCAGCTGTAGACCGAGTCGACTGCTTCGCGGGTAAACCCGCTCCTACAGGGCCTGCGCAAGGCCTTAGGGCGGCATCCTTACCTGCGAAGAGGGCCTACGCAACAACGCAATACCCCGCGTGACCTCAACACAACAATTACAAAACCAAGAGATCGCTTGCCATGACACCCGAACGCATAGAAAGCATCGCCAACCACCCCGACTTCCAGCACCTGGTGCGGCGCAAGCGCCGCCTCAACGGCAGCCTGACCCTGGCCATGCTGGTGGTGTACTACGGCTTCGTCCTGCTGGTTGCGTTTTCGCCCAGCACCCTCGGCCAGTCCCTCAGCGGCGGCGTGACCACGGTCGGCATGCTGGTGGGCGTGTTGATGGTGCTGCTGTCCTTTGCCCTGACCGGCATCTATGTGCACCGCGCCAACAACGTGCTCGACCCACTCAATGACAAGGTCAAGCAGGAGTGCGCACAATGAACTGGACCGCCATTTCGATGTTCATGGTGTTTGTCTGCTTCACCCTGCTGGTCACCCGCTGGGCGGCCCTGCGCACCCGCTCGGCCAGTGACTTCTACACCGCCGGCGGCGGCTTGACCGGTATGCAGAACGGCTTGGCAATCGCTGGCGACATGATCAGTGCCGCTTCGTTCCTGGGCATTTCCGCGATGATGTTCATGAACGGCTACGACGGCCTGTTGTATGCCCTTGGTGTCCTGGCGGGCTGGCCGATCATCCTGTTCCTGATTGCCGAGCGCCTGCGCAACCTGGGCAAGTACACCTTTGCCGACGTGGTCAGCTACCGGCTGGCGCAAACCCCAGTGCGCTTGACCTCGGCTTTCGGCACCCTGGTGGTGGCGCTGATGTACCTGGTGGCGCAAATGGTCGGCGCTGGCAAGCTGATCGAGCTGCTGTTCGGCATCAGCTACCTGTACGCCGTGATGCTGGTCGGGGTGCTGATGGTTGCCTATGTCACCTTCGGTGGCATGCTCGCCACCACCTGGGTGCAGATCATCAAGGCGGTAATGCTGCTATCAGGCACCAGCTTCATGGCCTTCATGGTGCTCAAGCACTTCGGCTTCAGCACCGAGGCCATGTTTGCCAGTGCGGTGGCCGTGCATGCCAAGGGCCAGGCGATCATGGCCCCAGGCGGCTTGTTGTCCAACCCGGTGGACGCTATTTCCCTCGGTTTGGGCATGATGTTCGGCACCGCTGGCCTGCCGCATATCCTGATGCGCTTCTTCACTGTCAGTGATGCCAAGGAAGCACGCAAGAGCGTGTTCTACGCCACCGGTTTCATTGGTTACTTCTACCTGTTGCTGATCGTTGTCGGCTTTGGCGCCATCGTCATGGTCGGCACCGAGCCGTCCTACCGCGACGCCACTGGCGCCATCATCGGTGGCGGCAACATGGTCGCCGTGCACCTGGCCCAGGCCGTGGGTGGCAACCTGTTCCTCGGCTTCATCTCAGCCGTCGCCTTCGCCACCATTCTGGCTGTGGTCGCTGGCCTTGCGCTGTCCGGGGCATCGGCGGTGTCCCACGACCTGTATGCCTGCGTGATGCGCAAAGGCAAGGCTACCGAGCAAGAGGAAATGCGCGTGTCACGCATTGCCACGCTGGTCATCGGCCTGCTGGCGGTGATCCTGGGCCTGATGTTCGAGTCGCAGAACATTGCCTTCCTCTCCGGCCTGGTGCTGGCGGTGGCCGCTTCGGTCAACTTCCCGGTGCTGCTCCTTTCCATGTTCTGGAAAGGCCTGACCACCCGCGGCGCGGTGTGCGGCAGCATGGCCGGGCTGGTCTCGGCGGTGCTGTTGGTAGTGCTGGGCCCGGCGGTGTGGGTCAACGTGCTGCACAACGAAACGGCGCTGTTCCCCTACAGCAACCCTGCGCTGTTCTCCATGAGCCTGGCCTTCCTCAGTGCCTGGGTGTTCTCGGTTACCGACAGCTCCGAACGTGCCGTTGAAGAGCGTGGTCGCTACCTGGGCCAGTTCATCCGCTCCATGACCGGTATCGGCGCGGCTGGCGCCAGCAAACACTGACATCAAGGACGAACAGACATGTCGGGTAAAACAACAACAATGAACCGCACACACTTCATGTCAGCTGCCTGGCTGGCCACCCTCGCCCTGCCCATGCCCGCGCTGGCCGACTTCATCGGCGACAGCCATGCACGCCTGGAGCTGCGCAACCACTACATCAACCGTGATTTTCGCCAGAGCAACGCCCCGCAGGCCAAGGCCGAGGAATGGGGCCAGGGCTTTACCGCCAAGCTGGAATCGGGCTTTACCGAGGGCCCGGTCGGTTTTGGCGTGGACGCGCTGGGCCAGTTGGGCATCAAGCTCGACTCCAGCCGCGACCGTCGCAACACCGGCCTGCTGCCTTTTGGCCCGAACAGCCACGAACCGGTCGACGACTACAGCGAGCTAGGCCTGACCGGCAAGGTTCGCGTGTCCAAGAGCACCTTGCGGCTGGGCACCTTGCAGCCGATCCTGCCGGTGGTGGTGTACAACGACACCCGCCTGCTGGCGTCCACCTTCCAGGGTGGCTTGCTCACCAGTCAGGACCTCGATGGCCTCACCTTCAATGCCGGACGCCTGACCAAGGCCAACCTGCGTGATTCCTCTGGCCGCGACGACATCGGCTATGGCGCTGCCAGCAGTGACCACCTGGACTTTGGCGGTGGCAGCTACGCCATCACCCCGCAAACCACGGTCAGCTATTACTACGCCAAGCTCCAGGACATCTACCGTCAGCAGTTCGTCGGGCTGATCGACACCCGCCCACTGGCAGAAGGTGTGAGCCTGCGCAGTGACCTGCGCTACTTCGACAGCCGCAACGACGGTGCCGAGCGTGGCGGCAACATCGACAACCGTAACTTCAACGCCATGTTCACCCTGGGCGTGCGGGCGCACAAGTTCACCGCCACCTGGCAGCAGATGTCCGGTGACAGCGCCTTCCCGTTCGTCAACGGCGGCGACCCGTTCACCGTCAACCTGGTCACCTATAACACCTTCACCCGGGCCGGGCTGGACTCTTGGCAAGTGCGTTACGACTACGACTTCGTTGCCATGGGCATCCCCGGCCTGAGTTTCATGACCCGCTACACCGACGGTCGCCACGCGGAAACTGCCACCGTGACCAATGGCCGTGAGCGCGAGCGCGACACCGACATCACGTATGTCATCCAGAGTGGCCCGTTCAAGGACGTCAGCCTGCGCTGGCGCAATGTCACCTTCCGCTCCGGCAACGGCCTGACCAACGCCGTGGACGAAAACCGCCTGATCATCGGCTACACCCTGGCGCTGTGGTAACAGCGCCCCTCACATTTTGAACAGCATGGAGAACAGCATGTCTGCCGCCCCTACTCTGCAAAGTTTCATCGCCGGCCGTTGGCTCGGCCAGCACGGCGCCCAGGCCCTGCGCAGCGCCCTCGACGGCCACGTACTGGCCTACAGCCATGAAGAGCGCCCGGACTTCGCCGAAGCTGTGGACTACGCGCGTGCACGCGGTCTTGCCTCGCTGATGGGCATGGATTTCCAACAACGTGCCCAACGCCTCAAAGCCCTGGCCCTGTACCTGGCCGAGCACAAGGAGCAGCTCTACGCCCTGTCGCACCACAGCGGCGCCACCCGGGCCGACAGCTGGATCGACATCGAAGGCGGGAACGCCACGCTGTTCTCCTATGCCGGCATCGGCAGCCGCGAGCTGCCGTCGGGTAACCTAGTGCACGAAGGGCCAGCCATACCGTTGGGCAAGCAAGGCCATTTCGCCGGTAGTCACATCCTGGTGCCACGGGCAGGCGTTGCGGTGCACATCAACGCGTTCAACTTCCCTATCTGGGGCATGCTGGAAAAGTTTGCCCCGACGTTCCTCGCCGGTATGCCCTGCATCGTCAAGCCGGCGACCTCGACCAGCTATTTGACCGAGGCCGTGGTACGCCTGATGAATGCCTCCGGCCTGCTGCCCGAAGGCAGCCTGCAGCTTGTTATCGGCAGCACCGGCGACCTGCTCGACCGCCTGCAGGGGCAGGACGTGGTGACCTTCACCGGGTCCGCCGATACCGCTGCCAAATTGCGCGTGACGCCCAACCTGATTCGCAACTCGGTGCCGTTCACTGCCGAGGCCGACTCGCTCAACTGCGCCATCCTCAGCCCGGACGTGACACCGGACAGCGAAGAGTTTGACCTGTACATCAAGGAAGTGGTGCGTGAAATGACCACTAAAGCCGGGCAGAAGTGCACCGCCATACGCCGTGCGATCGTCCCGGCCAGGCACCTGGATGCCGTGGCCACCCGCCTGCGCGAACGCTTGAGCAAGGTCGTGGTTGGCGACCCGTCGCTGGAAGGTGTGCGCATGGGGGCCCTGGCCTCCCATGACCAGCAGCGCGATGTCGGCGAGCGGGTGCGCAGCCTGCTGCAGAGTTGTGATCAGCTGTTCGGCGCCAGCGATGGCTTTGCCCCGCGTGGCGAAGGCGTGGCTGAAGGCGCGTTCTTTGCGCCAACCTTGTTGCAGGCCCGCGACCCACATGCCGAGGGCGGCGCCCACGATATCGAAGCGTTCGGCCCGGTCAGTACGCTGATGGCCTATGACGACCTCGACGAAGCCTTGGCACTGGCTGCCCGTGGCAAAGGCAGCCTGGTGGCGACCCTGGTCACCGCCGACCGCAGCGTGGCCGCCAAGGCTATCCCGGTGGCGGCTGCCTGGCATGGCCGACTGCTGGTGCTCGATAGCCAGGCTGCCAAGGAGTCCACTGGGCACGGCTCGCCGCTGCCGCAACTCAAGCACGGTGGCCCGGGCCGCGCCGGTGGTGGTGAAGAGCTGGGTGGCCTGCGTGCGGTCAAGCACTACCTGCAGCGCGCCGCCGTGCAAGGCTCGCCGAGCATGCTCACGGCGGTCACCGGCGAGTACGTGCGCGGCGGCGACGTGATCGAAACCGACGTGCACCCGTTCCGTCGCTACTTCGAGCAGCTGCGTATCGGCGAGTCGCTGCTCACCCATCGCCGCACCGTGACAGAAGCTGACCTGGTCAATTTCGGCTGCCTGTCAGGCGACCATTTCTACATGCACTTCGACGAAATCGCCGCCAAGGCGTCGCAATTCGGTAAGCGCATTGCCCACGGTTACTTCGTACTGTCGGCAGCGGCCGGGCTGTTTGTGTCGCCCGGTGCCGGACCGGTGCTGGCCAACTATGGGCTGGACACCCTGCGCTTCATCAACCCGGTGGGCATTGGCGATACCATCCAGGCGCGCCTGACCTGCAAGCGCAAGATCGACCAAGGCAAGACCAGCCCGCTGGGGCAGCCGCAGGGGGTGGTGGCGTGGGATGTGGAGGTGACCAATCAGCTGGGTGAGTTGGTGGCCAGCTATGACATCCTGACCTTGGTGCTGAAAAAACCAGAATGAGGGGTTGAAGCTACTGGCCTCCTCTCGGGCAAGCCGCCTCTGATCGGTAATGCCCAGTGCCCTTTGTAGGAGCGGGTTCACCCGCGAAGAGGCCGGTAGCTGCTCAAGCCGCTTAAGGACAGTTCACGGTATCTACGTACCCTATAGGAGCGGGCATCTCCGCTCCTGCAGTTTCTTTACCGGTTGCACGCGAGCTATTAGACCATCGCCGCCGGATCGCCCACCGACTGGTTAGGCTTGCTCCCCGAAATCCGCCAGCTCACGGCGGTAATGCCGTAACGCTCGGCCATCGGCCGACTGACCTTCCTGATTTTCTCGCGACCGAACTTGGGAATGATGCCGATGCCCGCATCACAACTTGCCCAATGCCAGGCCTCGGCATTGTCCAGGCGTTCCAGGCGAATGATGAAACTGCGCGGCTGGTCATGCAGTTTGTAATCGATTATGTACAACTGTGGGCTAGGCATCGCAGGGGGCCTCCTCTTCTCCATGGATGACATTTTGATTGATCGGGCGGTGGCCAGAAGATTCAAAATTTTGTCTAACAAAATGTCATGGCGCGATTCCGGGGCGGCTACCCCGAAATCGCTGCTGGGCACCTGTGGGGAGTTGCCGTTCAGCGAAAGCCCCACTCACTGGCTGCGGCCTGCGCCGTGGCTGTTGCGTCCCCCCTTGCGTCCGGCTTCCGACGCCCGTTGGCGGTCGTTGGCAAAGTTGCCGCCAGATGCCTGGCCACCCTTGTGGCCAGCGCGCGATGCCCTCTCGCGGTCATTGGCAAAGTTACCTGGGTTGGTTTCCTTGGTGCCGCCGCGCTGGCGGGTTCGCTCTTGGTCCTGCGCCATGTCGTTTCTCCTTGCGATGGATTGGCTGATCGCATGAATCGGTGCCATGCCTAACTTCCGAGCCCCCGATTTGTCGCTGTGCTCAATGGTTTTACGATCAGCTGACCGGTGGCACGAAAAACACGCAGGCAAGCTGTTTGCGTGCTGGAAGTGACCGTTCGTCAGCTTCAACGCAACGTTTATTGCCATCCAGGGCCGAAACTTCATGCAATAAAGGAATCGCCCAGGAGCCGGAATGAAACCAGTCAAGCATCGCGCCACCATCATTTGCCGGCATGGCAAGCAGCGCCATAAGTGGTTGTGGGTGAGAAAGCCCAAGGCGCCTTGGACCCTTCCAGGCGGCAAGATCGAGCCCGGCGAGACGCCGATGCAGGCCGCGCAGCGGGAGTTGCTGGAAGAGACTGGGCTACAGGCTGAATCGCTGGTTTTGTTGATGCGCCATGAAACGCCAGAGCGTGTGCATTACGTGTTCGCAGCGGAGTTTGCCGAAGCACCGCAGCCCAAGGCCCGGCACGAAATTGCCGACTGCCGCTTTGCCCACCTGGATCAGGTGGCTGTGGTGAAGGGCGAGATCAAGGCCCTGATCCGCTCCTTGCTGGCTTGTGACGCGGGCACGGCGGCGTCCGTTCGGTAAGCTAGGCGTGCACACTCCACTGAACGGCGTCTGACGCGATCGGCATCTCGTCGATGGCATGGATCATTCCGTTTTCCAGCGCCTCCCGCGGCGCCAGTATCCTTGGATAGGCCATTAGATAGCGCGGTACATCCAGGACCTCGGCCGCGCCTTTGGTGCGCTCGGCCACGATCTGCGCATACAGGCGCAGGTCGTAATCCAGGCTCATCGCATACTCGGACATCCGCGAATGGTCCACCGAACCATGCAAGGTCCAATGAAACGGGTGGAAAAGAAACTTGCTGAAACTGCAAGCCGTGCGTCGCGCTCCGGCAAGGAAGAGGATATTGCCCATGGATTCCACCGTACCCAGGTTGTGGGTATGCACCTCTACGGGTAACCCCCGCAGAAAGTTGTACAGGGTAAAGCCATAGCTGCATTCGCCGCCCATGGTGGCGATGTTCAGTTGCAGAAGCTCGGCACCCTGTTGCAATGCCCGTGAGCAGGTCGTGATCAGGTTGCCGCAGGTAGACGAATTGATCGGTCCGGTGAAGTGGATGATATGTCTGGCCATGCTTGCCTCCACGGGTGGCAGGTCATTGCTTGTTCTTTTGCCCATCGTCGCCCAGCCCGGCCATCTGGCAGTGGGCGAAACGCTCGAATGTCATCCTGGCACCCTTCCATGAAACGGGTATGCGGTGGAAACGCCAGCTGCCGCAAAGTTCAACTCGGCGTCAGCATTTCCGTTGGTCAAGCGTTGTGAACCCTCGCTGGCCTTTGCCGGTCGCACCTTCAGAGCGACCGAACAAGGAACCGGCAGTGAGGACGGCAGCGTGAGCGATATTCGCATCGGTATCTCCGGGTGGCGCTATGGCCCCTGGCGCAAGGACTTCTACCCCAAAGGCCTGAGACAGGACGATGAACTGGCATTCGCTTCACGGGCGGTGAACAGCATCGAGATCAATGGCTCCTTCTACAGCCTGCAGACGCCCGAGCGCTATCTGGGCTGGCGTGAAGCAACGCCGGAAAGCTTCGTGTTCGCGGTCAAGGGGCCGCGCTATATCACCCATGTCCGGCGGCTGAAGGAAATCGAAGAGCCAATGGCCAATTTTTTCGCCTCCGGGCCGCTGCTGTTGGGCGAAAAGCTCGGGCCGTTCCTGTGGCAGTTCCCTCCCAACATGAAATTCGATGAAGACCGTTTTGCCCGGTTCCTGGCGCTGCTGCCACATACCCGCGAAGCGGCCCGTGAACGCGCCCAAGGCTGCGCCGAGCGCCTGAAGGGTAATGGCAGCCTTGCCATCAAGGGCAATGCACGCTTGCGTCACGCGGTGGAAATTCGCCACGAAAGTTTCCTCTGTGAAGCCTTCATCAAGCTGTTACGCAAACATCACGTGGCGCTGGTGGTTGCCGACAGCGCCGGCAAATGGCCCTGTGTCGAAGATGTGACCGCCGACTTCGTCTACATGCGCCTGCACGGGGATGTGGAGCTGTACAGCAGCGGATATACCGCACGCGCGCTACGGCGTTGGAAGCAGCGTATCCAGCAATGGAGTGAAGGTAACCAGGCGGACGATGCCCACCTGATCGTGCCGGGGCCGCCGCCTCGGTGTGCGGCACGGGATGTGTATTGCTACTTCGACAATGACCAGAAGGTTCACGCGCCATACGACGCCAGGCGCTTGCTGCAAAAGCTGTCCTTGGACCATGAGCTGATGACCGAGCCAGGCGTTGTGCCGGAGGTGGCCTTGTGAACAAGACCCTGTCCGCCCCACGCTGCATCATCGACAAGGTGACCGCTGTACGCCGGCTCAATGTGTTGACGCTGAACGTGCACAAAGGCTTCACCTTCTTCAACCGGCGCTTCATCTTGCCCGAGTTGCGCGAGGCCGTACGGGCCACCGGCGCAGACCTGGTGTTTTTGCAAGAGGTGCACGGCAGTCATCAGCAGCATGCCCTGCGCCACCCTGCCTGGCCTGAAACGCCGCAGTACGAGTTTCTGGCCGACAGCATGTGGCCGCAGTTCGCCTATGGCCGCAATGCGGTGTATCCCCATGGCGACCACGGCAACGCGCTGTTGTCGAAATTCCCCATCAGCCGCTTCAACAACCTGGATGTGTCGGTGCAGGGCAATGAACAGCGTGGCCTGCTGCATTGCCAACTGGAGGTGCCGGGCCATGACGAGGTGCATGCGGTATGCGTACACCTGGGCCTGCGCGAAGCACACCGGCAGCGCCAGGTGAAGCTGATGCTAGACCTGCTGGCCAGCCTGCCGCCCAACGCGCCGGTCATCATCGCCGGCGATTTCAACGACTGGCGGCTGAAGGCGGACGCGGTGCTCAGTGAACACCTGACAGAGGCCTTCGGCACCCCGGCGCGCAGTTTCCCCGCGCGCCTGCCTTTGTTGCGCCTGGACCGCATCTACTTGCGAAACGCGATGCCGGGCGCTGCCCAGGTGCTGTCCAAATACCCGTGGTCGCATTTGTCCGACCACGTACCACTGGCTGCGGAGATCAACCTGTGAACCGACCTTGGGTAGATGGCAACAGTGTGCAGTTGCTGATCAATGGCGAGCAGTACTACCCCCGCGTGTTCGAGGCCATGGCCCAGGCGCGGGAAGAAATATTGCTGGAAACCTTCATCATCTTCGACGACAAAGTGGGCAAGCAATTGCAGCAGGTGTTGATCGAGGCGGCCCGGCGCGGTGTACGCGTGGAAGTGGCCGCGGATGGCTACGGCACAGCCGAACTGCCGGCTGAATTCATTTCAGCGATGACCGACGCGGGTGTCAGCTTTCATGCGTTCGATCCACAACCCCGCTTGTTGGGTATGCGCACCAACCTGTTTCGCCGTTTGCACCGCAAGATCGTGGTGGTCGATGGTGAGCGGGCCTTCATCGGCGGTATCAACTACAGCGCCGACCATTTAGGCGACTTTGGTGCCATGGCCAAGCAGGACTATGCCGTGGAGGTCACTGGGCCGGTAGTGGCGCAGGTACATGCAGCCAGTAAGCGCCTGATGTCTCCCGTGCTGCAGCCACCCAGTGCGGTACGCCCGGTTACCGAGCCCGCCGGTAGCAGCAGTGCTGTGTTGATCGAGCGTGACAACGGCATGCGCAGCACCGATATCGAGGCACACTACCTTCAGGCGTTTCGTAAAGCCCGGCAACGTATTGTGGTCGCCAATGCGTATTTCTTTCCAGGCTACCGGCTGATGCGTGAGCTGCGCAACGCAGCCCGGCGTGGCGTGGAGGTTCGGTTGATTTTGCAGGGCCAGCCCGACATGCGCTGGGTACGCGCACTGTCGCGCCTGCTGTACAACTACCTGTTGCGCGACGGCGTGATGATTCATGAGTACTGCCAACGGCCGTTGCACGGCAAGGTGGCACTGGTGGACGACCAATGGGCCACTGTTGGCTCCAGCAACCTCGACCCCCTGAGCCTGTCGTTCAACCTGGAGGCCAACCTGTTCATTCGTGATCGGGCCTTCAACCAGCAACTGCACCAGCATTTGCAGGCACTGGCCAGCGAGCAATGCAAACCGGTCACCCTGGAGCGCATGATTCGCGGCTACTGGTGGCGAGCACCGTTGATCTTCGTGTGCTTCCACGTGATCCGCCACTTCCCCCGCATTGCGGGATGGTTCCCTGCGCACCGGCAGCGTTTGCGCTCGGTGCAGCCGGAAGCCGAACCCCAGGGCAACTTGCACGAGGGTAACTCCTGATGGCGCGCAAAAGCTGGCAGACCTGGGGCAAACGCCTGTTCACGCTCGCGTTTCTGATCCTGATCCCTGTGCTGTTGTACCTGCTGGCGCGCAACCTGGACTGGAACGAAGTGCGCCAGTCTTTGCTGGCCTACAAGCCTGGCACCCTTGCCATCGGCTTGGCGATCGCGTTGAGCAGCTACCTCGCGTTCGCCAGTTACGACCTGCTGGCCCGGGCTTACACCGGCCATACGCTACCTGCCCGGCAGGTATTGCCAGTCGCGTTCGTGTGCTACGCCTTCAACCTCAACTTCACGACCTGGGTAGGCGGGGTTGCCTTGCGCTACCGACTCTATGGTCGACTGGGCCTGGATACCGCGACCATTACGCGAATCCTCACCTTGGGGCTGTTGACCAACTGGATGGGCTATATGCTGCTGGCCGGTACCGTATTTGCCCTGGGCCTGGTCGAGATGCCCGGCAACTGGGCGGTGGGCACTACAGGCCTGCGCCTGATCGGCCTGCTGTTGCTGGCGATTGCGGGCGGCTACCTGCTGGCCTGTGGTTTTGCCAAGAAGCGCACCTGGCGCTGGCGCGACCACGAAGTGACCCTGCCCTCGCTGCGTCTGGCGCTGTGCCAGGTGGCGCTGGGTGCCAGCAACTGGGCACTGATGGCCCTGCTGATCTTCTGGTTGCTGCCGGGCGAAGCGTTCTACCCATCGATTCTCGGCATCCTGCTGATCAGTTGCGTGGCCGGTGTGGTGGCGCATATTCCTGCGGGGCTGGGCGTGCTGGAAGCGGTGTTTCTGGCCCTGCTGCACGGGCAGATGGCCCAGGGCACGCTGGTGGCTGCCCTGCTCGGCTACCGCACGTTGTACTACCTGATTCCGCTGCTGTTGGCGGTGGTGACCTACCTGATCCTGGAAAAGCGCGCCAAAGCCATGCGCCGGCGCGACAAGCCTGCTCAGACCTGAAAGTGGCCGTGTGCGCTGGAGCTGGCTGCGTGGCACCGGCTTTGCCGGTGTTCGCGGGTGAACCCGCTCCTACGGGGGCGCGCGCCAAGAAACCAACCCGGCGCAAGACATGCGCCGTAAATGTAGGAGCGGGTTTACCCGCGAAGCAGGCAGCACGTTGCATGGCACCGGCTTTGCCGGTGTTCGCGGGTGAACCCGCTCCTACGGGGGGGGCGCGCCAAGAAACCAACCCCGCGCAACACCCGAGGTTCAAAGGACTGGGCGATCGGGTGAAAGGGCTGCCCGCCTACTGGCTTCAGGGTGAAATCGGATCACTCGCTGGAAAGGTTTCATCCAGCGCATTGTCCACCGCGCTCTCGCCCGGCTTTTCACCACAATGGCAGTCCTGCATCCGGCATGGCTCACCCTTGCGGTGGCCGCTGGCGCAGGCCTCGCAGCAATAGGCCTTGCCGTCACGCTGCAAGGCATTGGCATCCACCGTGCAGGAGCAGTGCGTACACGCGCAGCGTTGTTCGTTCATGGCTTGCTCTCCTCGTCGTCTATCACATCATCGGTCCAGGGCACCCCGTCCAGCGGCGCGGATCGGGCCAGTTCGGCCTCGTCCAGGCCAATGCCGCCACCGATCTCATCGGCATCCACCTCGCGCAGACGCTGGTCTGCCGGGCCGTCACTGCCGCCCGGTTCGTGGGGGTCGCGGGCACCGGTTTCGTCCAGCAGGGTGTCCGGGCTCAAATCGTCATAGGTGACATTGTCCTCATGCAGGCTGTCACTCAGCGCCTCGCCGCCGGTCATGCCACTTTGCGCCACGCGCCGGGGGGGGAACTCACGGTCGACCTCGGCGGCCGGTCGCTCGTCGCCCACCCGCCCTTCGCGCTCATCCAGGCGTTCATCGAAATCCAGCTCATGCACGCTGCCCATGCGGTCTTCGGTGTCATCGATTTCGGTGGGGGTGTATGGCTTAGGTGCATCGGGTCGGGCCATGTGCGTTCTCCATCAGGTGGCTTCATTCGGTCGACTCCGCCAGCTCACGGAAGATTCAGAGTTTTTTGAACTACCGCCTCGGCCGGCACCTCCCACCTTAGAGACTGTGATCTGCCCGGAGCCCGCCATGGCCAAGCCCCTGCAGGAATATGCGCGCAAGCGCGACTTCAACGCCACACCCGAGCCCAGCGGCAAACGCAAACGTGGCAAACGGGCCCATGCGCTGCAGTTCTGCATCCAGAAACACGACGCCAGTCATTTGCACTACGACTTCCGCCTGGAGCTCGATGGCACCCTGAAAAGCTGGGCGATCCCCAAAGGCCCGTCGTTGGACCCCAAGGTGCGCCGCCTGGCAGTGCATGTGGAGGATCACCCGCTGGACTATGCCGATTTCGAGGGCCGTATCCCAGAAGGCCACTATGGTGCAGGGGACGTGATCGTCTGGGACCGCGGTATCTGGGAGCCTGAAGGCGATGCGCATGAAGCCTACGCCAAAGGCAAGCTGCGATTCCGCCTGCAGGGTGAGAAGCTAGGCGGCGTGTGGAACCTGTTCCGCACCCACCTGGCCGGCAAAAAAGAGCAATGGATGCTGGTCAAGTCGCACGACGCCCAGGCGCGCAGCGAAACCGAGTACAGCATTGTCGAGGCCCTGCCCGAAAGCGTGCTCAGCGAGCGCACGCTGGTGCCACGCAAATCCGCTGCAAAAAAAGCCACTGCCTCGCGCAGCAGCCGTAAACGCGCCGACAGAGCTCAGGCTGCCCCCTTGCCAGCACAGCTACAGCCACAGCTGGCAACGTTGGTGGATTCTCCCCCCAGCGGCGACTGGCGCTACGAAGTCAAGTTCGATGGCTACCGTATCCTGGCCCGCATCGAGGGCCAGGACATCCGCCTGTTCACCCGCAACGGCCATGACTGGAGCAGCAAGATGCCCCGGCAGGTTGCCGCCCTGCGCGCGCTGGGCATCGACTCGGCCTGGCTCGATGGCGAAATGGTGGTAGCTGATGAGAATGGCATGGCTGACTTCCAGGCGTTGCAGAACGCCTTCGATACCGAGCACGACGAACGCATCACCTATTACCTGTTCGACCTGCCATTTCTGGGCGGTCAGGACCTGCGACAGCTACCGCTGCAGCACCGCCGCGAGACATTGCGCCAACTGCTTGAGCACAACCATTCCGACGTCATCAAGTATTCCGCCGATTTCGACCAACCTGTCGACTCACTGCTCGACAGTGCCTGCCGGCTGAAGCTGGAAGGCCTGATCGGCAAGCGAGCTGACAGTGTTTACAGCGGCCGCCGCAGCCCAGACTGGATCAAGCTCAAGTGCAAGCAACGCCAGGAGTTCGTGATCGTCGGCTACACCGACCCCAAAGGCAGCCGCAGCGGCTTCGGTGCCCTGCTGCTGGCCCTGCACGACAACGACAGTGGGGAGCTGCGCTATGCCGGGAAGGTCGGTACCGGCTTCAATACCACGACACTGGCCAGCATCCATGCGCGGCTCAAGCCCCTGGAAATCGCCAGCCCTGCCCTGCCCTCGCCGCCTGCCGGAGCCGAAGCGCGTGGTGTGCACTGGCTGCGGCCGCAGCTGTTGGCCGAAGTTGCCTATGCCCAAATGACCCGTGACGGCATCGTGCGCCATTCGGTGTTCCACGGCCTGCGCGATGACAAGGCGGCAACCGCCATTGACCTGGAGCGCGCCATGCCCGCAAAAACTGTATCCAACCGCAACAAGCAGGCCAAGGCGTCTGAGAACCTGGGTGAACTGCGGCTGACCCACCCCGACCGGGTCATTGATCCCACCACGGGTGTGACCAAGCGCGAAGTCGCCGAGTATTACGCCGGCATCAGCCAGTGGATCCTGCCCCAGCTCAAGCACCGCCCGGTGGCATTGGTGCGCGCCCCGGACGGCTTGGGTGGCGAGTTGTTCTTCCAGAAAAACGCGGGCCAGCTGCATATACCCAACGTACTCAGCTACGAAAAGGCCGAGGCAGGCCAGGCGGCGATGGTCATCAATCGCCCGGACACGCTGCTGGGCGCGGTGCAGATGAACATGCTGGAACTGCACACCTGGAACGCCACGGACAAGAATTTCGACAAACCGGACCGTTTCGTGCTCGACCTGGACCCTGACCCTGCGCTGCCCTGGAAGGCGATGGTGGAGGCGACCCAACTGGCCCTCACCCTGCTGGACGAACTGGGCCTGAAGGTGTTCCTGAAAACCAGTGGTGGCAAGGGTATTCACGTGGTTGTGCCCTTGACCCGGCGAGCCGGGTGGGACGAGGTCAAGGACTTCAGCCACGCCATCGTCAATTACCTGGCCAAGCTGTTTCCGGAGCGCCTGAGTGCGGTGTCGGGGCCGAAAAATCGCGTGGGACGCATCTTCATCGACTACCTGCGCAATGGCAAGGGCGCCACCACGGCGTGCGCCTACTCACTGCGTGCCCGTGAGGGGCTGCCTGTATCGGTGCCTATCTGGCGTGATGAACTGGCGCACATCAAAGCCGCCAACCAATGGAACATCACCAACCTGCGCGAGCGCCTGGCGGAGGTCGACGACCCTTGGGCCGACATGGGCAAGGTACGCCAGTCGATCACCGCGCGCATGCGCAAGCAGCTAGGGCTCGAATGATGACGCCCCTGCGATTGGACACGACCCGGGAGCCACGCCCATGAGCATCGTTCAGGACTTCAACCTGACCACCCTTGACCGCCTTTTACGCGCCTTTGGCGAACGCCAGCTACCGCTCAACCTCGATACCCAATTGCCGCAACTGATCCAAGCGCTGCAAGCTGACCACCTCGACCTGCTACCGTTGCCGGGGCAAGGCAACACCTTGCGTCGCTGGCAGACCTTGGCACGGGTGGCCGGCTGTGACCTGGCACTGGCCAAGCTCTATGAGGGCCATACCGATGCCTTGGCGATCCTGGCGGAATGCGGCGCAGCGCACCACGCCAACGACGGCATCTGGGGCGTGTGGGCGGCAGAGCCGCCCGATGCGCGGGTCCACATCACTGCGCGTGAAGGCGACCAGGTGCGCCTCAACGGCACCAAGGCCTGGTGTTCCGGTGCCTTGCAGATCGATCGCGCGCTGATTACTGCCTGGGATGAGGCCGAGCAGCCGCAATTGGTGGCAATCGAGCTGTCACAGCCAAGCCAGGGCCTGAACATCGAGCACTGGCAGGCCGTTGGCATGGCCACTACCGCCAGTGTCGAGGTGGCGTTCAACGATACCCCAGGCACGCTCATCGGCACGCCAGGCCAATACCTCTCGCGCCCTGGCTTCTGGCAAGGCGGTGCGGGTATCGCCGCCTGCTGGTACGGCGCGGCCGAGGCGCTGGCGGATTACCTGCGTGAACAGTGCCGCAAACCCCGCCCAGACCCGCATGCCGATGCGCATCTGGGCGCTGTGGATGCTGCGTTGCATGGCGCCCGTGCGTCATTGCGTGAATGTGCTGCCTGGATCGATCAGCAGCCCGGTGTGGATGCCAGTTTCGAAGTTCGCCGCACCCGCGCCCAAGTAGAACAGGCCGTAGAGCAGGTTATCAGCCACGTCGGGCGTGCCTTGGGGGCCACGCCGTTCTGTCGCAGCAGTCATTTTGCCCGGCTGAGCGCCGACCTGCCGGTGTTCCTGCGTCAGAGCCACGCCGAGCGTGATCTGGCGATGCTGGGCCAGCAGTTGGCCCAATTGCCAGCCGGGGTGTGGCAACTATGAGCCAGAACCTGATCCAGGCCGCAGGTGGCACGCCTTGGGCAACCTGGCAACATAGCGCGCACCTGGCGCGTGCAACCTGGCTCGACTCACGCCAACTGTGCCCTCCGGGGCGCCGGCTGGTATTGATTGCGCCGCATCCGGATGACGAAATTCTCATGGCTGGCGGCCTGCTGGCAGGCTTCAAGGGGCGCGAGGACGAGCTGGTGCTGATCTCCGCCACCGACGGCGAAGGCAGCCACCCCGGCTCCAGCCACTGGACCGAACATCGCTTGCGCCGCCAGCGCCCCCAGGAAAGCCGACAGGCCCTGCAACAGCTCGACCTTGACCTTGAGCGCCTGGACTGGCGCAGGCTCCATCTGAAGGACGGCCAGTTGCCGCGCGAAGAAGCGTTTCTGGCCAGTCACCTCACGCAGTTACTTCGCCCCAATGACCTGCTGATGGCCACCTGGCGCAGTGATGGCCATTGCGATCACGAGGTCGTCGGCCGCGCCGCTGCGCAGGCGGCTGCAGCCCGTGGGGTGCAATTGGCTGAGGTACCGGTCTGGGCCTGGCACTGGGCCGAGCCTGACGACCCGCGCCTGCCATGGCCCCGTGCGCACCGCGTGCAGCTCGATGAAAGCCGTCTGGCACGCAAGCGCAAGGCGTTGGCCGCCCACGTCAGCCAGCTGCAGCCGGACGGCGAGCAGCCGCCGGTGCTACCGCCGCACCTGCTGGATTGCCTTCTGCAACCTTTCGAACTGGTGTTCCTTTGAGTGGAGCTGTCATGAGCCTCGATCCACAGTATTTTGCCGAGCTATACGCCACCCATGAAGACCCTTGGGCCTTTCGCACCCGCTGGTACGAGAGGCGCAAACGCGAGCTGGTGATGGCCAGCCTGCCACGCCAGTGCTATCAGCGCGTGTTTGAGCCAGCTTGCGCAAATGGCGAGCTCAGCGCGCTGCTGGCCGAGCGTTGCGCCGAACTGCTGTGCCAGGACCTGGACCCGACGGCCGTAGGCCTGGCCCGTGAACGCCTGGCTCACGTGCACAATGCCTCGGTCGAACGGGCCCGGTTACCGGGGGACTGGCCCGGCGGCCGCTTTGACCTGATCGTGCTCAGCGAGGTGGGTTACTACCTTGATCCCACCGACTGGCTGCAGGTGATCGAACAATCGGTGGCCAGCCTTACCTACGACGGCGCGTTACTGGCCTGCGACTGGAAGCACCCTATCGCGGGTTGCCCGCAGGACGGTCGCGACGTGCACCGCCTGTTGACCCGGCATTTGTCGTTGCATCAGCAGTTCCGCCATGAGGAGGCGGACTTCTTGCTGGAGTACTGGTCATGCCAGCCAAGCGTTGTCGATCTCGACGAGACGTGCCCATGATTGCCGTTGTCATCCCGGCACACAACGAAGCCCGCCGCCTTGGGCGATGCCTGCGGGCAGTGCTGATCGCTGCCCAGCAGGCGCAGTATGCGGGAATGCACGTGGAAGTGCTGGTGGTACTGGACCGCTGCAGTGACGGCAGCGCCGCCGTGGCGCGGCGTTTCGGCGTACACCTACTGGAGGTGGATGCCGGTAATGTCGGCATGGCACGTCGCGTGGGCGCGGCGCACATGGTCGAGCGGGGCGCCACGTGGTTGGCGTGCACCGATGCGGACAGCCGGGTCCCGGCGCACTGGCTGCTGTCGCAGCTGGCCTGCAGCGCCGAGGTGGTTTGCGGCACCGTGCATGTCGAGTACTGGCAACCCTGGCAGACAGCCGCGCTGCGCAAGCTGTACCAGAGCCGCTACCAGGCGTGTGAAGGGCATCGGCATGTGCACGGCGCAAACCTGGGGGTATGTGCCGATGCCTATGAGCGTGTGGGTGGCTTCCAGCCCCTGGCGGCGCATGAAGATGTGCAACTGGTCAGTGACCTGCAGGCCAGCGGCGCCCAGATCGTCTGGACCGCCAGGCATAGTGTGGCCACCAGCAGTCGACGTGACAGCCGCGCCCGACAAGGGTTTGGTGACTACCTGGCTGGGTTGCAGGCGCAGTCTTGAACTTAATGGCGTTGGCCGTGTTCATGAAGCCTTTCGCGTCTTCTTCACCGGTTTCTTGCCACCCAGGCTGCGCTTGAGCAACTCGGTCAGATCGAGGATGTCCGCACCTTTCTCGGCCCCCCCCGCGTCGCCCTTCTCCACCGCCTCGATCTTGCCCTTGCTGGTCTTCTCTTCCACCAGGTCCATGATCGTCTGGCGGAAGGCGTCATGATAATCCTCAGGCTTCCAGGGCCCGCTCATGTCCTCTACCAGGCGCTTGGCCATCTCCAGCTCACGCTTCTCCACCTTGCTGTCGGTCACGCTGGCATCGAGCTCCAGCGTTTCCAGCCCGCGCACCTCTTCAGGCCAGCGCAAGGTGATCATCACCAGCGCATGGTCCAGAGGCCGCAGCAGCGCCAAGTGCTGCCGGGTATGCAATACCACGGTGGCCAGTGCCACCTTGCCGGTCTTTTCCAGTGTCTCGCGCAGCAAGGCATACACCTTGCCGCCACGGCGGTCCGGGGTCAGGTAGTACGGCGTATCAAAATGCTGCAGCGGAATATCGCCAGCTTCCACAAAGGAAAAGATATCGATCGTCTGGGTCGCTTCGGGCCGGGCCTTGCGGATTTCCTCCTCACTGATCACCACATAGCGGCCCTTCTCGAACTCTACGCCCTTGACGATATTGTCCTTGTCGATTTCCTTGCCGGTCACCTTGTTCACCCGCTTGTAGCCGACCGGCTCCATGCTGCGTTTGTCCAGCCAGTCGAAGTCCACACGCTCGGTGCGCACGGCGGTGTTAAGTGCCACAGGGATGTGCACAAGGCCAAAACTGATGGCGCCTTTCCAGATTGCCCGAGCCATGAGGGTGCTCCCAGGGTTGCCTGCTGATACCAGAAGTGACTGCGCCGAGCGACAAAGGTTTAGCTGGCCTGCCCTGCGGCGACCGTCACGCCTGGCTGAACAGCACCCGCTTGAACGCTTCGGCCGCCAGGTGCACTTGCACCGCCCAATCCCCCGCGGCTTCGCTGCCGGCATCATCGGAAATGTATTTCAGGCACACGAACGGAATACCTTCGTCACGCGCGATCAATGCCAGCACATAGGCTTCCATGTCGACCACGTCGTAAGGCGCGTCGCCATGGTTGATCTCGAAGCTGTCACCGCTGCCACAGGTTTCCAAAGCCAGGCCGGGTATTGCCGCCCCGTGTTCGAGTACCACCGGGGTGTCGGACAAGGGTGTTTCATAACGGGCAAAGCCCAGCGCGGTCACATCCATGTCGCGTTGTACGAAGCGGTTACAGCACACGACTTCGCCCTTGCCATGACGCTGGCTGCCAGCCGAGCCCAGGTTGACGATAAGTTTGGGCCTGCGCGTTGCGATCGCCTTGGTCAGGGCGATAGCGGCATTGACCTTGCCAATGCCGGTGAACACAGTGTTCACCTCGGTAAAGACATCGCCAGCCTCGGCCTCAAGCGCAAAGACGAACAGCGTGTCATTCAGGGAAATGTCGGGAAATTGCTTGATCAGCATCATGGAGCAGGTGTTTCCGAGTGGCTGCAAAGGGCGCGGCCATTGTCGGTCAACACAGCCTAAATGCAAGTCCTGCCTACACCGTCACCTTTGGTAAGCGGGTGCTGCCCTCGATCGTCGTTCACCAACGGCTATTTACCGGCGGCGGCCCACTGCGGATCCGGCCCTGAGCCTGCAATGCGGCAACGAATGCGGGCTACGCAGCGCTTGCAGCATTGCGGTTCATCACCGTCATGCCGTGCTCCTTGTCTACTTACTGGCTCGGCTTCTGCCCCGGCATCGGCTCGGGGTCGGGCGCAGGCTGCGGTGCAGGCTGGGTATCCGGTTGCTGCATCTGCAGCGAAGGCTTGCTGGGGTCGGAATCTTTACCAGGGTGGTCATTGTCGCGGTCGAAACAGCCGCCGACCAAGCTCAGCGCCGCCATCAGGATGATCAGTGGAGTCAGTCGCATGGAGTACCCCCTTGGATAATTGCAGTGCCAGGTCGCCCCGGCACTGCGCCTTGGTCAGTTACGAACGGCCGCCCTTGTGGCCCGACTCGCGGTCGTGGGGCATGTTGCCGCCCGAGGACTGGCCGCCTTTGCGACCGGCTTCGGAAGCTTTTTCACGGTCATTGGCGAAATTGCCCGGGTTCTTGTTACCGCCTTGGCTGCCTTGTTGATTGCCGGTGCGGCTGTTGTCTTTAGTGGCCATGGTGTTCAAACCTCATATGACTTCGGAATGCACGGCAAGATGCCGTACACAGATTCGGAGTTCGGCGATATCGGCAGATTCGCTTTATTACGAGAGGTTCGGACCGGTGGCGTTAAATAAGCGGCATCGCCGTATTTGGTGCGCGTGTCAGTGGTGCGGCGGGCTATCCATGCGCGCCTGGCGCCGGCCCAGCCAGCCACCCGTCGCGGCCCAGCCCACGGCAAGCAGCGCGCCGATCAGCATCGCCAATTGCGGGTGCTCGCCCATGACGTCCAACCCACGCTTGACCCAGCCGCTCAGCGCATCGCCACCACGGTAGACCACCGTGTCGATGAAGTTCTTGGCTTTGTACTTGTCCTCGGCGGGCAGCACGGTGAACAGCATCTCCCGCCCTGGCCGCACCAGTGCGTATTCACCTGCCCGGCGCACCACCATCACCACCACGAACAGGGCAAACACCGGGGCCAGTGCCAGCCACAAGAAGCCGGCAGCCATTATCAGCGGCACTGCAACCAGCAACACACCGACACCCAGCCGACGGGCCAGGCGCCCGGTAAGAAAGACCTGGGTGAGGATGGCCAGGGCCTGCACAACCGTGTCGATCAGGCCGAACACCTGTGTCTGCCGGGTGCGGTCAGTGAAGGTTTCGCTGACAATACGCGCCTGCTCGAAGTACAGGAATGTGCTGACGCTGGCCAGCAATACCACGAACAAAGCGATGCCTAGCAGATAGGGCGAGCGCAGGACGGCGGTGGCGCCGGTAAACGGGTTGCCACCCAGTGGCCGCGCGTCCTGGTGTTTGGTTTGCATCGCAATAGGTTGGCGTGCTCGCCAGCGTTGCAGGAACAGTGTTGCGCCGATACTGCCCAGCAGAAATACCGCCGCCAGCACCAGCAACCCGGCATGGCCGAGCGGCGCCACCAGCAACGTGCCAAGCACGGGGCCACTGAGCCCGCCCAGGCTGGCCCCGGCTGCCAGCAGGCCGAACAGCCGCTTGCCTTGGGCGGTGGAAAACAGATCGGCGAGCACGCTCCAGGCCAGCGAGATCGTCAGCAAATTGAACACCGACAGCCAGATATAGAACGCCCGGGCGGTCCAGAGATCGTCAGGGTTACCGGCCAACAGTGCCGCGAACAGCAACAGGTTGCTGGCGAAAAAACCATAAGTCCAAGGCAGGATATGCCTGCGCTGCACCCTGGATGCCAGCCAGCCAAACAGCGGCAGGCACGCCAACGTGGCAATGAAGGTGCCGGTGAACAGCCACTGCAGATTTTCCACGCCACCGGCAACGCCCATGGTTTCGCGCACCGGGCGCAGCATGAAGTAACCGGTGAACAGGAGGTAGAACAGCAGCAAGCCGGCGATGACCGCCGGCCCCTCACCAGGCTGAATGTTCAGCCCTTGGTCCAGGCGCCGCCGCCAGGCTTGCATGGTGTCAGGCAAACTGTGTGATCAGCGCCTGTTGCTGCGCTTGGGTGAGCATTGGCTCATGCCCGGCCTTGAGCTGATCGAGCTGGCGGTCAGGTCGACTGGTAGCGGGTATGACCGTGGTCACTGCCGGGTGGCTGATGGCGAACTTGAGAAACAGCTGTGCCCAGCTGCCGATGCCTGCTTCGGCAGCCCAGCCCGGCAAGGCCTGGCCTTTGACCCGGGCGAACAGCCGGCCATCGTCGAAGGCCCGATTGATCAACACCGCAACGCCCTTGTCCTGGCACAGCGGCAGCAGTTCCCGGGCAGCGTCCGGCGCGTTGACCGAGTAGTTGATCTGGATGAAGTCCAGCGGCTCGCTGCGCACGATACGGGCGACGTCGTCGTGACCACTGTTCAGGTAATGGGTGATGCCGACATAACGCGTCCCGCCCTGCTGCTTCAGCTCGCGGGCATAAGGCAGCTGGGTCTGCCAGTCGCGCAGGTTGTGAATCTGCAGCAAGTCGACCTTGTCGGTGCGCAGGCTCTTGAGGCTGCCGGCCCACTGCTCTTGGGCTTCAGCCCGGCTATTGGCGGCGATCTTGGTGGCAAGGAAGCACTGGCGGTGCCAGCCGCCCTCTTCCAGCAACTGGCCGAGAATGCTGTCGGCGCCCCCGTAGTTGGGCGAGGTGTCGATCACCCGGCCGCCGCCTTCGAAAAATGCCTTCAGCACCGTTTTGAGCTGAAGGTACTGGGGCGAACCGCTTTCTACCTCGAAACTGCCCGACGTACCGGCACCGATCACCGGCAACGCTTCACCGGTGGACGGGACTTTGCGCGCAAGCAAACCCGCCGGTGCGGCAGCGTGCAGCCAAGGGCTGGCGGCGGCCAGCAACCCCAATGTTGCACCTGCGCGTAGGACTTCACGACGTGCGTACATGGAAAATCTCCCGTCATGAATCGGAAACTTTCAAGCCTAGCCGCTCTGTCCCTCGCCTGCGGGTGTTTCTGTATCTGGATGTTTAGAGATCAGGCCCGCAGCAAGGGGCTCAGATCAACACCCGTCTCGCTCATTGGCGGGCACCAGTAGTAGCCCCCCGTCAGCGGGCGGCTAAAGCGGTACAGCCCGTCGATGATGCCGTCTTCCAGGCCACTCATGCGCCGCAGCTGCACCTCGAATGCCTCGAAACTCTTGCCCAGGGCGACGAAAGCCAGGCCGGCGCCGCGTTGGTCGGCCCAGGCTACCGAGCGACGGACCATGAACGCCTCGGGTTCAAAGCTTTCCTGGGCGGTGCGCTTGACGTGCGCGGACTCGGGGGCGTCGTCGAGTTCTTCGTTATCGCTCAAGCGACGGCCGATGATGTTGTCCTGGTCAGCCTGAGGCAGCGACTTGAAGTATTCCAGGTCGTGCTTCCACAGCTGGAACGCGGCAAAGCTGGAGCCATCTGCGGCAATGGCCGCTTGCACCGCTTCTTCGTCCACCGGGTTTTCGGTGCCGTCTTCATAACCGGTAAGGTCATGGCCGCCCCGGTGCAGGAAGCCATCAACGCTGTCGGCCAGGCTCAGGGCGGGTGCCAGCGCCTGCTCCAGGGTCTGGGCGCGCAGCAGCAGGTCGCCACGTTCGTCGCCACGCAGCCACAGCCACAGGGCGTGTTGGGTGCTGGGGTTCTCCACTGCAGCATCCAGCAGCGGGAACGGGCGCAGGCCTGGTATTTCACGGCCCAGGGCCTTGGCCAGCGGGGCGCCTACGCCCAGCAGCAACTGTTTGCCATCGACCTGCGGCAGCAAGGCATCCAGCGCGGCAGGCAACGCCTCGGGCGACTGCAGGGTGAAGAACAGGTGACGGGCGTGGGCCGGCACCGGGGTGGCAAGCAGACCTTGCTGGAACGGCATATCAGGCTAATCCTAAGGTAAAAACGGAATGCTACTTCGCCTGCATGCCTGCTGCAATGCGGCATGCAGCCTCGCCAGCCGCTGCACGTGGTAACAAACGGTTACCAAGAGCTGGCCCTTTGCAATTAGCTATCAATCAAGGCCGACCTACACTGCTTCAGATCCTTCGCCCGAGAGACCCCTCATGACCGCCTCGCCCCTGCTCACTGCGTTTCTGCCGCTTGCCCTGGGCATCATCATGCTTGGCCTTGGGTTGTCGCTGACCCTGGCTGACTTCGCTCGCGTGGTGAAGTACCCAAAGCCCGTGGTGGTGGGCCTGGTGTGCCAGATCCTGCTGTTGCCGCTGGTGTGCTTCCTGATCGCCAACGGCTTTGGTCTGGAATCTGCCCTGGCAGTGGGGTTGATGCTGCTGGCTGCTTCGCCGGGCGGTACCACGGCCAACCTGTTCAGCCATCTGGCCCACGGCGACGTGGCGTTGAACATCACCCTGACGGCGGTCAACTCACTGATCGCGATCCTGACCATGCCGTTGCTGGTGAACCTGTCGCTGAGTTGGTTCATGGCCTCGGACCAGGCTATTCCACTGCAGTTCGCCAAGGTCATGCAGGTGTTCGCCATCGTCTTGCTGCCGGTGGCGCTGGGCATGCTGATTCGCCATTTTGCCCCGGCGTTCGCTGCGCGCATGGAAAAACCGATGAAGCTGGTGGCTGCGCTGTTCCTGGCCTTCACCATCGTCCTGGCACTGGCCAAGGACTGGCAGACAGTGGTCGAGTACGCACCGGTGGTGGGCCTGGCGGCGCTGCTGTTCAACCTGCTGAGCCTGACGGTGGGCTATTGGGTGCCGCGGCTGTTGAACATTCCCAAGCGCCAGGCGATTGCCATTGGTATGGAAATTGGCATCCATAACGGGACCTTGGCGATTGCCCTGGCGTTGAGCCCTTCGCTGCTGAACAACGCGACCATGGCGGTGCCGGCTGCGTTGTACAGCTTGATCATGTTCTTTACCGCGGCCGGGTTTGGCTGGTGGGTGAGCCGCGGGCATGTGGCGGCAGAGCCCAAGGGTGAAACCGTGAACTGACGTCACCCAATGCCCGGCAGGTGCCGGGCGTGCCAGGGATGCGTCACGATTGGCTGCGCCTGCTGCGCAGCTGCTGCTTCAACACCTTCAGCGGCGGCGCATAGAAGAACCCGAACGACACGCTCCCCGTGCGCCCCTTCACCGCATGGTGCAGGCGGTGCGCGCGGTGCAAGCGTTTCAGGTAGCGGTTGACCGGCCGCGGCTTGCGCGGCCAGTGCCGGTGAAAGAAGCCGTCGTGGGCCAGTACATACAGTGCCCCATACCCTGCCACACCACCGCCCACCCACTGCAAAGGCGCATAACCACTTTTGCCCAGCGCCACCAGCGCCGTGGCGATCAGCCCCAGGGCCACCAGGTACAGGTCGTTGGTTTCGAGCATGCCCAGGTGTGGCTCATGGTGCGATCGGTGCAGCCACCAGCCCCAGCCATGCATGATGTACTTGTGAGCCAGCGTACCAACGCCCTCCATGGCCACCAGGGTGCCGAACAATATGGCGAGATTGAACAGCATGGAACGGTCCGGGTGATGGCAAAGGAAGGCGCAAGGTTACCGGCTGCCCAGGGTTTTTTCCATGTGGGCGTGACCGGCAGCAGGCCGTTCCCGGATGAAGCCATTGTCATGTTTTTGCCCTTGACCTGCTCTGCCCTGCGGCGTATGGTCCGCGACGCAATTTTGCCTTCCTCAACAGGAGACCTGCCTTGGACAGTAGCCCCAGTCGCTTGCGACAGGCCCGCGTGGCGCGCTAGCCCGGCAGTGTTCTGCACTGTCTGGCCGCTCTGGCAAGACGGTGGTTTCCTGTAACCCCCGCTTCTCCTTCCCTCCGCGTGGTCCTGCGCAATTTCTGGTTATTTCAACCGCGCCAACTGATGGCGTTCATGCAGGCGTGTGCCTGCGGAAGAGGTTTGCTATGGATTGGAAAGTATTTCTGCTGCGCGTCAGCATTGCCCTGGTGCTGGGGGCGCTGATCGGTGCCGAACGGCAATTGCGCCAACGCCTGACCGGGCTGCGCACCAATGCGCTGGTCAGTACCGGTGCCTGCCTGTTCGTATTGATGACCCAGGCGGTGCCAGGCATGGCGCCTGCCGATGCGTCGCGGGTCGCAGCCTATGTGGTGTCGGGCATCGGCTTTCTCGGCGGTGGTGTCATCATGCGCGATGGTTTCAATGTACGTGGCCTGAACACCGCGGCCACCTTGTGGTGCACGGCTGCGGTCGGCGTGCTGTGCAGCCTCGGGCTGATGATGGAGGCGGCACTGGGTAGCCTGGTGGTGCTCTGCGCCAACATCTTGTTGCGTGATATCGCCCAGCGCCTGGACCGTCAGGACGTGGTGCCGGCCAGCGAGGTGGAACAGCACTTCGAAGTCCGTATCGTCTGCCGCGGCGAGGACGAGATCCAGGTGCGTAGCCTGATGCTGCACAGCCTGGGCGATCCACAACTGCGCCTGCAGTCGTTGCAGAGCCAGGACCTGGACAACCCTGCGCGCCTGGAAGTGCGCGCCGAGCTGTTGGGCACCGCGCAGGCGCCGGCGCAACTGGAGCGCCTGGTCAGCAGGGTCAGCCTGGAGAAAGGTGTAAGCTCGGTGCGCTGGCAACTACAGCCGCAGGTGCTGGCGACGGATTAGAACGACAGGAGTGACTCATGCTTATCCGCCCTACCCTTGAACGGGACATCACGTGGCTGCCGGACGTCGAGCGCTCGGCAGCCCAGGCTTTTGCCAGTTGGCCGGCACTGGCCTGGCTGGCGCAAGGCGAAGTCATGGATTGCGCAGCGCACAGGGCTTTCGTCGAGGCAGGTGGTAGTTGGGTGGCGCAGGACCCGGCTGGGCGCATTGTGGGTTTTGCCTGCGCGCGGCTGGCGGATCAGGCATTGCACCTTCATGAAATATCGGTTCGCCAGGAGGCCCAAGGGCAAGGTGTTGGGCGCCGGTTGCTGCAGCAAGTGGTCGATGCAGGGCGCTGCGCCGGTGTGCGCGAGCTGACGCTGACCACCTTTGTGGATGTGCCGTGGAATGCGCCGTTTTATGCCCGTTTAGGGTTTGAGATGCTTCAGGAAAGCCGGCTTTGCGAACGACTCCAGAGCATCCTCGCAAGCGAGCATGCTCACGGTCTCAGCGGGCGTTGTGCAATGCGTCTGGGGCTTTAGCGTTTCATCGCGACGCATGGCGCCTGCGCAATCTCCATCCAGGTCAGCAACCCTACCCCGCCGCCACATTTCCCGCCACGCAATACCCATCCCGCCCCTGCTGTTTGGCCTGGTACAACGCCCCGTCCGCCGCCGCGACCAGCGCCTCGGCAGTGACGCCCTCCCGCGCCAGGTCGACCACCGCGATCCCGGCACTGAACGACACCCTCCCCAATGGGCTAGCGGCATGTTCCAGTGCCTGTCGGCGCACCAGCTGCTGTAACTCCTGCACCAGCATTTCCGCCCCGCGGCCATCGGTATCGGGCAGCAACAGCGTAAACTCCTCCCCACCATAGCGCACCGCCAGATCGGCCGGCCGTTTCAAGGCCTGCTGCAGCACTTCGGCAAAGCGTCGCAAGCACTGGTCGCCAGCCGGGTGGCCGTAGCGGTCGTTGTAGGCCTTGAAGTAATCCAGGTCTAGCATCACCAGCGCCAGGGGGTAGCCTTGGCGCCGTGCACGGCGCAGCTCAGGTTCGAACACCCCATCCAGCCGCCGACGGTTACCCAGCCCGGTAAGGCTGTCGGTCAAGGCCAACGCTTTCAGCGTCTGGTGAGCCTGGAGCAGCGCCCGCTCGATGGCGATCCGCTCGCGCAGTTGGCGCAGCACCACCCCGCCAAACGCTGCCAGCCCTACCAACAACAGCAGCAATACCGCCACCGACTTGATCGCATCGTACCGCCAGGGCGCGACAATGGATTCACGCGACAGCCCCGCCTCCACGACCAACGGGTAGCTGGACAACGCGCGGTAGCCATACAGCCGAGGGGTACCATCGACGACCGCTACCGCCTCGGCTACCCCTTCTGTGGCATACGGTAAGTGGTTGCGGAAGATCTCACTGTTGGCAAGACTTCGGCCTATCACCTGTTCCACGAACGGGCGCCGCACCAGGAGGGTGCCGTCGCGCTTGGCCAGCACCAGCGCGCCGCGTTCGTCGATCTTGAAGTCGCCGTAGTAACGCACGAACCACGCCACTTTGATGGTGCCGAGCAATACGCCGGCGAAGCTGCCGTCGGCATACTCCAGGCGCCTGGAAATAGGAATGATCAGGTCGCCGGTGGAACGGCTGCGCACCACCGAACCGATACGTACACCAGGGTCGGTATGGCTGCGGTGATAGGCGAAGTAGTCCCGGTCGGCGTTATTGGCGTTGGGCGGGATGGCCGCCTGATCAGTGACGATCCAGCTGCCGTCCGGGCCGTAAACGAAAAGCCCGTGCAACTGCGGCATGATGCTTTTTTGCTGGGCCAGCAAGGCGTGCAGGCGGGGCCGGTCGATGTGATCGAAACCATCGCCTTCCAGCCGCTCGGCCAAGGCTGCGGTAATGGCGTCGACCTGGCGGATAGCGTCCTCGGCGTGCTGCGCCGTGGCTCGGGCCAGGTTGCTGACCATGTTCTCGGCATTGTTATAGGCAAAGCGGTAGTCGCGCCAGATGCGCCAACCTTCCACCAGTACAAATGCCAGCATCACCACCAGCATGAACGCCAGTACCAGGCGGAACAGCGCCACCGCGCGGCCCTCGCCACTTATGGCGTAAAGCCCATCGTCGTCCTGTTTCCTGGCTGCGCACATTGGAATCCCTGGCCGTACCGCGTTCGCCGTTTTCACTATAGTTCAGCGTCGCACGGTCGGAACCGGCGGCAAAAAAGATTAAACCTTTGCCCCGCCTTCCCCCTCAACCGTACGCGACATTGAGGTCGCGCCACGGTTTAAAGGAGTGAAGCATGAAGAGTCTCTTCATCAGACGCGTTGGTTTTTCCATGGTGTTGGGCCTGGCATCGGTGCAAGCAATGGCCGCGACTTCCGATGATTTCGTCGATGCGGCCACCGAAGCCGGCATTGCCGAAGTGGTGACTGGCAAGCTGGCTCAGGAGAAAAGCCAAAACGCCGAGATCAAGACATTCGCCCAGCAAATGGTCACCGACCACACCCAGGCCAACCAGAAACTCGGCGACATTGCCCGCAAACTGGACATTTCGGTTCCGGATGAAGCCGCGATGACCGACAAGATCAAGAAAATGATCCTGGAGTGGCGCGATGAGTCCTTCGACAAGTCGTACCTCAACAACCAGGTCGACGCTCACGAAAAAGCGGTGGAGCTGTTCAAGAAAGAGGCTGCATCGTCCGACAAGGCTGAACTGAAGGCCTTTGCCAGCGAAACGCTGCCCAAACTCGAACAGCACCTGGAGCAGGCCAAAGCCCTTCAGTCCAAGCACGGCAAGTGAGGCCGCACATGAGTAACGATGCATTGAAGACCGAAGTACTTACCCGCCTGCTGCATGCGCACCCCGAAGGGCTAGGCAAGGAAGTGCTGGACAACTACCGCGGCGAAAAGGCGGTGGCCGGCATGCTCAAGACGTTGCAGGAAGCCGGCTTGATTCACGACGGTAGCGTGGCGATAAGCAGTGATCATCAGATCAGCGTGCACTACCCGATCAAGCTGTCGGCGGCAGGCGTAGAGGCCGCCAGGCGCGCTGAAGGCTGACAGTCGTCTGTGGTGACCGTCGCCGGCAAGCCGGTTCCCGAGGGATCGCACATGGCTTGCCGGCAACGAGACCAGTAATCAAGGAAGAAACCACCCACCAGGAAACGCCTGATTAATCTGCGACCGGGGCCAACTGCGCGCGACACTGCGCCAGCGCCTCGTCACGCGCCTTCAACTGCTCCTCAAGCCACTGCAACTGCCGCGCCTGCTCGGTGCACACGTCGCGCCTGGCTTCAAGGCTCTGGGCTTGCACATCCAGCTGCCGGCGCATCTCTTCGCTGGCGCCTTGTGCCTGGGCCAGGATTGTGCGCAGGCCTTGGATCTGCGCATCGCGTTGTTCCAGCAACTCATCCTGCGCCCGGCATTCACTGGCCGCCTGACGATGCTCTCCCAGCAAACGCTCATTGTCACGGTGCAAGCGGGTAAGTTCGTCCTGCTTGACGATCATGCCCTGCTGCATCTGACGTAATTCCACCTGCATCTGCTGCAACTGCGCTTCGTGGCGGCGCTGTTCCTGCTCACGCTGTTCACGGCTGGCATTGCGGTAGTGCTCCAGGGCGTCGCGGGCATGGCGGTGCTTGTCTTCCAACGATTTGACCTGCTCGTCCTTGTCAGTCAGGCGCACCTGCAACTCACCCAGCGACTGGTTGAGGCTGGCACTGCGCAGCTGTTCGGCTTGCAGCGTGCTCTGCGTGGACAACAGTTTTTCTGTCTCTGCAGCCAATGCCGCTGCATCGATCTTGTGTTGCTGGTGCGCTGCAGCCAGTGCCTGCTGGGCGATTTCCAGCTGCGCCTCAAGCGTCTCGCGCTGTTGCGTGAAGGTGCTCTCGGCCTGCTCGATCTTCAGGTCGGCCTCGTCCTGCAGCTGGGTTGCCAGTTGCCCAACCAAGCGGCTCAGCACATCGCTCAGCGCAACCCCGCCTTCGGAAGCCACCGGCTGCTGGCCGTTCAGTTCCTTGAGGTAGCGGTGAATCGTGGTTTTGGAGCCGGTATTACCCAACTCGATACGTATGGCATCGATGCTGGGGTTCTCACCCCGGGCGATCAGTGCCTGACGCGCCTGCTGCACTACCACCTTGTTGATACCGCCACGGGCCATGCTTGCTCCTACGATTTTGTACTGTGTTATGTAACATGTAATTACGTACCAATTATGGCGATAGCAAACCTCTCCTGCAAACATTTCCTCAGGTGGAATAATCACGGCTTATCGTATGTGAGCATGCAAATTGCTCGAATGAGTGGAGTCAGCAAGTGGTGATGAGGTATTGCGGGGTAAGCACGACGATTCCAGTCACTGGAGCACGCGGAGAATGAACTGTGAGTCCGGTTTGTCGAGGAGGCTCAAGGCATCGTTGGGTTGTGCTGGATCCACCCGAGAAGGCGGCGCCCGCGCGGTGCGGGCACTGCAGCTGATTTTCAGTGGTACTTCTGAAACACCACGCTAGTTGCTAGGCGGCTGATACACGTCAACCGCACTGGTATCCACCGCCTTGGGTAACAACCCCTCGCGATAGAACGCGTCGGCAATCCGTTGCTGCTCGGTCAGGTTGTCCAGCTTCACCGGCTGCACATCGTAACTGCGCCGGGCGTTGGCCTGCTGCACCGTGGCGCTGTCCAGATTCCCCCACAGCGGGCCAAGGATGCGGGCAGCGGCCTCGGGGTTGGCCTTGGTCCAGGCACCGGCTTCACGCAATGCCAGGTACACCTGCTGCAATACCTCAGGATGCGCCTTGGCATAGTCGCTGCCGGCGAGGTAATAGCGCTGGTAACTGGCCAGTTCGCTACCGTCGGCCAGGATCCGTGCGTTCTGCTGACGCTGGGCGCTGGCCACGTAAGGGTCCCAGGTTACCCAGGCATCGACCTTGTGGTTCTCGAAGGCGGCGCGGCCGTCGGCGGGGATCAGGTACGCCGGGGTGATGTCCTTGAAGGTCAGCCCGGCCTTGGCCAGGGCCTGGATCAACAGATAGTGGCTGCCAGCGGCTTTGGTCACCGCCACACGCTTGCCTTTGAGGTCGGCCAGGGTCTTGAGCGGTGAATCCGCCGGCACCAGGATCGCCTGGGCGGTCGGCGAAGGTGCTTCCCGGGCGAAATAGGTCAACTGGGCGCCTGCCGCTTGAGTGAATACCGGCACGGTGTCGGCAACGTCCGCCGAGAGGTCGACATTGCCCAGGTTCAGGGCCTCCAGCAGCGGCAGGCCGCTGGGGAACTCGTGCCAGGTCACACGAATGCCCTCGGCCTGCAGGCGCTGTTCGAGGCTGCCCCGGGCCTTCAGCAGGGTCAGCAGGGTCGACGACTTCTGGTAGCCGATGCGCAAGGTCTGCTCGGCGCTGGCAAGGCTTGGCAGCAAGGCGCTGGCGAGCAGCGCCAGGCCCAATTGGCGCAGGGGTTTAAAGGTCATGGGTACGTCTCCGGGATCAGGGTTGCGCTGCAAGCTTGGCGGCGGCGGGAAGGGTGAAGCCGGTGGCAAAGGTCGGGGCCACATCGAGGCGCTCGGTCATCAGGCCGTGGGCGTGGTAGAAGTCGGCGGTGTCCTGCTGCTCGGTCACGGTTTGCGTGTCGATCACTTGCCAGCGCAGCTGCCGACGCTCGAATTGCAAGCGGGCGGCCTCTACCGGGAAGCCAATGATCGCTGCCAAGGTTTTCGAGTAGGTATCCAAGTGTTGGTTGGCCCACACCTGCGCTGCGGCCAGGCGGTTGAGATAGTCCTGCAGCGCTGCACGACGCCCAGGCTCCTCCAACGCCTTGTCGGTGGCGGCAAGGAAACTGTTGCCGGTGGACAGGCCACGACCGTTGACCAACACACGGCCTTGCCCACTCAACTCGGCCAGCGCTGTGTAAGGCTCCCAGGTCGACCAGGCATCCACCGAGCCGTTGGCCAGGGCGATCTTGGCGTCCACCGGCCCAAGGAAACGGAACTCCACATCCTTCTCGGTCAGCCCTGCCTGGGCCAGCGCCTTGAGTGCCAGGTGGTGCCCGATCGACCCTCGCCCGGTGGCGATGCGCTTACCCTTGAGTTCGGCCGCACTGCGCAGCGGCGCCTCCGGCCGCACCAGCAACGCCGTGCCATAAGGGTCGGACTTGTCCACTGCGATGGCCTTGACCGGTGCTCCGGAGGCCAGCACGAACAGCAGTGGCGCATCGCCGATGATGCCGGCATCGATCGCCCCAGCGTTGAGCGCTTCGGCCAGCGGCGCGGCGGCAGGGAACTCGGCCCAGCGGATGTCGTAGGGCAGGTCGCGCAGGGCGTCGGCGGCCTCCAGCTGGGCGCGCATGTTACCCTTCTGGTCGCCGATGCGCAGGGTCAGGCGCTCGCTGGCGCCGGCATGACCGGCCAGCAGCAGGGCAACGGCAACGGTCAGCAGCTTCGTTCGGATGGACATGATGCTCCTCGGTGTCTTGGCGGGCAGCATCGTGCGGCCCGGGTCAAGCGACTCTAGCGAGATCCTTTAAATAAATTAAATTGATTTTAGGAATAACCTAATATGCGTTTTTATCTTCTAGAATCATCCCGACGGCACTACCCTCCAGTGCGATGATGCTGATGCCTGATTTTTTCCCGTTCGACCCAGAGAGCGCCGATTATGAAAATCGATGATATGGACGCCTTCGTCGCCGTCATTCGTTGCCAGTCCACCAACCTTGCCGCCGAGGCCCTGCAACTGACGCAGCCGGCCATCACCCGGCGGGTGCAGAATTTCGAGGAAGACCTCGGCGCCACCCTCCTCGACCGCAACACCAAGCCGCTCAAACCCACCCCCATGGGCTTGCGGGTCTACGAGCAGTGCAAGGCGATCCTGCGCGAAATAGACTCACTGCGTGAACTGGTAGCCAACGATGGCGCGCCATCGGGCACCTTGCGCCTGGGTGTGCCGCAGACGTTGGGCGACGTTGTGCTGCTCGACGCCCTGGCACAGATCCGCGAGACCTACCCTCAACTGCGCACCCAGGTCACCAGCGGCTGGGGCAGCAGCCTGATCGCGCGTATGGAAAATGGTGAGCTGGACGCTGCGGCGGCGCTGTTCCCGCCAGGCAAGATTTTCCCCGAAGGGATCGCCAGCCAGTCGATCGCGCGCATGCCGCTGAAGGTGGTCACGGCCAAGGGCGGCGCCGGCAAGCGCAGTTACAAACTCAAGGACTGCTACACCCGCGGCTGGGTGCTGAACCCGGATGGCTGTGGCTTCCGCGCCGGGTTACAACGGGCATTGAGTGAGCAAGGGCTGAGCCTGTCGATCAACCTGGAAACCTTCGGCACCGAGTTGCAACTGGGGCTGGTCGCCAATGGCCAAGGCCTGGGACTGGTTCCCGAGCCGCTGCTGCAGACCAGCCGGCACCGCAATGCGCTGGATGTACTGAATATCAGCGATTTCAAGCCGCAGGTGGATCTGTGGCTGTTCCATCCGCGCTACCTGGGTAATTTGCAGGAGCCAGTGGAGCTTTTTGGTGAGGTGGCGGGACATCGATTGCTGGGTTGAGATCACTGGCCGGTGCAGCCTTGTGTGGCGAAAGGGCTGCAATACGGCCCTAACTCTAAATGCAATATGCGCATAACCAGAAAGATACTAAATTAGAAAAACTAATAATTAGCATAGAACTAAAAAGACTTTTACAGCCTTCATCCATACGAATACGGTCTTAAGCAGTACACCGTCATTCAGGGATGAGCCTCATGAGTCAACCGTCCGACAGCGCGCTCGCCGAGCTGACGCAGGCCCTCGCAGCTAACGCCGAGCGCTACGACCGCAGCGCCCAGTTCCCCCACGACAACTTCCACTTGCTGCACCGCCACGGGCTGCTCGCCCTCACCGTACCCCGTGCCCTCGGCGGAGGCGGCGCGGACCTTGCCAGCGCCCGCCGGGTGATCGGCGCGGTCGGCAAGGGTGACCCGGCCACCGCGCTGATCCTGGTGATGCAATACCTGCAACATTTTCGCCTGCAGGACGAAGCACGCTGGCCCCAGCCTCTGCGCCAGCGCGTGGCTTACGATGCCGTGCGGCACGGCGCGCTGATCAACGCCCTGCGCGTCGAACCTGAACTGGGCACCCCGGCCCGTGGTGGCCTGCCCGCCACCGTGGCGCGCCGCACGGCCGAAGGCTGGCGCTTGAACGGGCGAAAGATCTACTCCACCGGCAGCCACGGCCTGACCTGGTACCTGGTGTGGGGCCGCAGCGACGACAACGACCCGTTGGTCGGCGGCTTCCTTGTGCACCGCGACACGCCTGGCATCACGATCATCGATGACTGGGACCACTTGGGCATGCGCGCCACCTGCAGCCACGAAGTGCGCTTCGACGATGTGCTGATTCCCCTCGACCACGCCGTCAGCGTCAGCCCCGCCAGTGCCCCGAAGGCCGAACTCGACGGCGAGAGCCTACTGTGGATGGCGGTGCTACTGCCGGCCGTATACGACGGCGTGGCCCGCGCCGCGCGCGACTGGCTGGCGGGCTTTCTCAAGCAGCGCACACCTTCCAACCTGGGGGCGCCGCTGGCCAGCCTGCCACGCTTCCAGCATGTACTGGGCCGCATCGACACCCTGCTGTTCGCCAACCAGAGCCTGCTCGACGGTGCCGCCGCCGGGCACATCTCACCCCAGCATGCCGGGCAGCTCAAGCATCTGGTCAGCGCCAACGCCATCCAGGCCGTGGAACTGGCCATCGAGGCCGCCGGCAATCCCGGGCTGTCGCGGCGCAACCCGCTGGAGCGCCACTACCGCGATGTACTCTGCAGCCGGATCCACACCCCACAGGACGATGTGGTGTTCGGCCAGGTCGGCCGTGCCGCGCTGACGGAGGTACAGGCATGAACCACTCGATCATCGCCAGCCAGCTCGACGACCAGGCCAACCAGCACCTGCGCGAACACTTGCCAGGCCATGAAGTCATTGATATCGCCCCCGACCAGCTGGCTGTCGAAGCCCCCGCCGATGTGTTCATCCTGCGCCCGATCAATGTGCGGGGGCAACGCGTAGACACCCCGCCACCCGGGTGGCCCTGGGGCCTGAAGTGGGTGCAACTGGTGTCTTCGGGCATCGACTTCTACCCCGACTGGGTGTTCCAGGGTGCAACGGTAACCAGCGGCAAAGGCGCCAACGCCGAACAAGTGGCCGAGTTTGCCCTGGCTTTGGTGTTCGCCGCCGCCAAGCAACTGCCCGGTCTGTGGGTCAAGGACGCCGACTGGCGCCTGACCCCGCTGGCACCTTTGCGTGGCCGCACCCTGGGCATCCTCGGCTTCGGCAGTATCGGCCAGAGCCTGGCGCGCAAGGCCGTGGCCCTGGGGCTTCGGGTTCTGGCCCTGAGCCGCCCCGGCCAGGCCATCGCAGACATCCCTGGCGTAGAACGTGTGGCCGACCTGCGACAGCTGTTCGCCGGCAGCGACCATCTGGTGCTGGCCGCCCCGCTCACTGCGGCCACCCGTGGCCTGATCGACCGCCAGGTCCTGGCCTATGCCCGCCCCGGCCTGCACCTGATCAACATTGCCCGCGGCGGCTTGCTCGACCAACAGGCCCTGCTCGACGCCCTGGACAGCGGCTTGATCGGCCGGGCCAGCCTGGATGTCACGGAACCCGAGCCACTGCCGGCAGGCCACCCTTTGTACCACCACCCTCGGGTGTTCCTGTCACCGCACACCTCGGCCATTTCCGAGGACGGCTACCCGGCCTTTCTCGACGCCTTCATCGCCAACTTCCACCGCTACCACGAGCAGGCGCCCCTGGCCAACCTGGTCGACACGGCGCGCGGCTATTGATTACCGGAGAGCACCCATGAGTTCACTGTCTGCCGTCACCACCAGCACCTGCAACGTACGCGACCGGGTCAGCGCCGAAGAGTGGGAGGTACGGGTCAAGCTGGCCGCCGCTTACCGTCTGGCTGCGCTGCTGCGCTGGACCGACCACATCTACACGCACTTCTCGGTCCGCGTGCCGGGGCCGCACGAGCATTTTCTGATAAACGCGTTCGGCCTGCTGTTCGACGAAATTACCGCCTCCAACCTGGTCAAGGTCGACGTCGACGGCGCAATCATCGACGACCCGCTGGGGCTGGGCATCAACCAGGCCGGCTACGTCATTCACAGCGCCATCCACCGCGCACGGCCTGATCTCAAGGCTGTGCTGCACACCCATACTCGCGACGGCGCGGCGGTGTCCGCCCAGCGCGACGGGTTGCTGCCGATCTCCCAGCACGCTTTGGCCTACTACAGCCGCGTGGTTTACCACGACTACGAAGGCGTCGCCCTGGACCTGGACGAGCAAGCACGGCTGGTGGCCAATCTGGGCGACAGCAACATTCTTATTTTGCGCAACCACGGGCTGCTGACCGGAGGTGTCAGCGTGGAACACGCGTTCCGTGAGCTGCATGGGCTGGAGCGGGCCTGCAACATCCAGGTCGCCGCCCAGGCCGGGGGCAACGACCAACTGTTACATGCCTCAGAGGCGGCGATTGCCAAGGTGCATGAGCAGTCCAAACGGTTTTCCGATGGTCAGGGGGAAAGCATCCAGCGGCATTGGGATGCGCTGATTCGGCAGTTGGATCGCGAGGGCCGCGATTACCAGGACTGACTCCAAGGCACCTTTTGCCTGTTCCTGAATTGGCCGGAACAGGAGAGCCCCATTCATTGAAGGACGTATCCCATGCCCCCACTGCACCAGCTGTTCGCCATCGGCACCCTGGCCCTGGCCCTCAGCGCCTGCTCGCCGGCCGACAACACCTCAACCAGCAAGACCCTCAACATCGCCTTCTGGGGTGACAACACCACGCTGGTCAGCGTCGACCCCTTTCAGGTCTACTGGCTCGAACACCGCGTGCTGCTGCGCAACGTCGCCGAGTCGCTCACTGACCAAGACCCGCAGACCGGCCGCATCATTCCGTGGCTGGCGAAAACCTGGGAGGTCGGTGCCGATGCCCTGAGCTACACCTTCCACCTGCGCGAGGACGTCACCTTCAGCAACGGCGAACGCTTCGATGCTCACGCCGTGAAAACCGCCTTCGACAGCAACAAAGCGTTCGCCAGCCAGTTGCCGGCCACCTTCGGTGCCACCTACCTCGCCGGCTACGACCACGCCGAGGTGATCGACGACTTCACCGTGCGCCTGGTCCTGGCAAAACCCAACGCGGGTTTCCTTCAGGCCACGTCCACCACCAACCTGGCCATTCTCGCCCCGGCCTCGTACCGGCTGAGCCCGCAGCAACGCTCGCTGGGCAAGATCATCGGTACTGGGCCATTCATCCTCGATCACTACACCCCGGAGGTCGGCGCACGCCTGGTCAAGCGCGCTGATTACGCCTGGCCATCGGCCAACGTGCGCAACCAGGGCCCGGCGTACCTGGATGCCGTGGACATCAGCTACATCCCCGAAGAGAGCGTGCGCAACGGCCTGTTCCTGCAAGGCAAGGCCGACATCCTGTGGCCACGCAACCCGTTCTCGGAAGTCGACCTGAAGCTGTTTCAGTCCAAGGGCGCGACCATCCAGAGCCGTTCGCTGCCGGGCCCGGCGCTGAACCTCTACCCCAACACCCGCAACGACCGGCTGCTCGGTGACCGCCAAGTCCGCCTGGCGCTGCAGAAGGCCATCGACCGCACCAGCTACGCGCACACCGTCTACAACAGTGCGTTCCCGGTGGTGAGTGGCGTATACGACGTCACCACACCGTTCTTCAAAGCCCAAGCCGAGAAGCTCGCCTACGACCCCAAAGGCGCCGAGCAACTGCTCGACGCCGCCGGCTGGCACAAAGGCGACGACGGCTACCGACACAAGAACGGCCAGCGCCTGACGCTGCGTTACAACCTCACACCCGCCGAAAGCGCCGGTGACGTGCTGGTACAGGACCAACTGCGCAAAGTGGGTATCGACCTCAAGCTGAACGTACTGACCCGCGCCGAGTGGGTGACCGGCAACTCGGCAGGCACCTACGACCTCACCTCCACCTACATGACCCGCGCCGACCCGATCATCCTGCAGACCATCCTCGACCCGCGCGCCGCCAACAGCGCCACGCTCGCCACCAACACCTACGAGCCCACCACCCTGGCCAAAGCTCAGGCGCTGTTCGACAGCGGTATCACCGCCACTGCCGACACGCAACGGGCCCAGGCCTACGGCCAACTGCAGGACCTGCTGGTCGACGAAGCGTCGGCGTTCCCGCTGTACGAGCGCGTCTGGCAGGCCGCCACCGCGCCGCGGGTCAAGCACTTCCACTGGACTGCCGAAGGCTTCGCCCTGCTCAGTGACATCCAGGTTGGCCAGCCATGAGACGCTACCTGATCGGCCGCGTCGGCCAGGCCCTGTTGGTGCTGTGGGGGGCTTATACCATCACCTACTTCATCCTCTACCTGCTGCCCGGCGACACCTTGGCGATCATGCTAAGCGCCTCCGGCATGGAAGCCGACGGCCTGTCGCCTGAGGACCTGGCCAAAGCACGCACTTACTACGGGCTGGACAAAGGCTTGTTCGAGCAGTATTTCGACCTGCTGTGGCGGGCCCTGCACGGCGACCTTGGCCAATCGCTGTCGCTGGGCCGACCGGTCACGGCACTGTTGGCCGAGCGCCTGCCGCAGACCCTGGCCCTGGCCGGTGCCGCCATTGCCCTGTCGCTGTTGGCGGGTGTCGGCCTTGCCTGCCTGACCGCCTACCTGCAATGGCGTCCACTGAAGACTGCACTGGCGCGCCTGCCCTCGCTGGGCTTCTCGGTGCCGGTGTTCTGGATGGGCCTGCTGCTGCTCCAGGTGTTCGCTTTCGCGTTGGGCTGGTTTCCGGCCACGGGCAGCCAAGGCCTGGCCAGCCTGGTGCTGCCGGCTATCACCCTGGCGATCCCCAGCGCTGCGGTGTACGCCCAGGTGCTGCAACGCGGCTTTCAGGTCGTGTGGCAGGAGCCGTACATCACCACCGCCTTCGCCAAGGGCCTTAGCCGGGCCCAGGTTCAGGCACGCCATGGCCTGCGCAACGCGGCGCTGCCGCTATTGACGCTGGTCGGCCTGCAAGTCGGCAATACGGTGTCCGGGGCCGTACTGGTGGAAACCATCTTCTCGCGCAACGGCGTCGGCCGTCTGGCCCAGGAAGCTGTGCTGCGCCAGGACATCCCCGTAGTGCTGGCGATCGTCGGGGCGTCGGCTGCGGCCTTCGTGGTGGTGAACCTGATTGTCGATCTGTTCTATCCCTACCTCGACCCGCGCATCACCCACACCGCGAAGGTGAACTGAGATGACCCTCGACATACCCCTGTCACCCCTCGACACCGCGCCCTCCGAGCCCCGCCCTGCCGCCACCTGGAAGCGTCGCACGCGTTGGCAGCGCGCATACCAGAAGTTGGCCCCGCTGCTGCGCCGACCCGGTTTCAGCCTGGCGCTGCTGATCGTACTGTTCGCCCTGCTTTGCGCGCTGGCCCCGCACTGGCTCAGCAGCTTCGACCCCTACGCCACCGCGCCCGCCGACAAGCTCAGTCCACCCAGCCTGGCGCACTGGTTCGGCACCGACGAACTGGGCCGCGACCTCTACACCCGGGTGGTGCATGGCGCGCGCCTGTCGGTGCTCGCCGCCCTGCTGGCGGTGGCCATCGCCTTGCTGGGCGGCTTGGGCCTGGGCGTGCTGGCCGGTTTTGCCGGCGGGCGCGTCGACGCGGCGCTGATGCGCCTGATCGACGTACTGCTGGCCCTGCCCGGCCTGCTGTTGGCCCTGGCCATCGTCACCGCCATTGGCTTCGGCACCGTGCCGGTGGCCGTCGCCGTGGGCGTCGGCATCCTGCCCGGTTTTGCCCGCACCACCCGAGCCGAAGTGCTGCGCATCAAGACCCTGCCCTTTGTGGAGGCCGCACGCCTGTGCGGTGCCAGCTGGGCACGCACCCTGCTGCGCCATGTACTGCCCAATGCCTGGAGCCCGGTAGCGGTGCTCGCCACCCTGGACTTCGGCGCTGCCATCCTGGCCACGGCCGGGCTGAGCTTCCTCGGCTTTGGCGCGGCACCACCCGCCGCAGAATGGGGCACGCTGATCGCCAACGGCCGTCACTTCCTCATCACCGCCCCTTGGGTATCCCTGCTGCCGGGGCTGTTCGTGGTGGCCGTGGTGTTCAGCCTCAACCACCTGGCGCGCAGCGCCGAGGAGCATGCCCGATGAGCCAGTCCCCCCTGATCGAGGTCCGCGACCTAAGCGTCAGCTACAGCTTCGCCGGGCAACGCAGCCAGGCCCTGCGCCAGCTGTCGTTCAGCCTGGTCCAGGGCGAGACCCTGGCGGTGGTGGGCGAGTCAGGCTCGGGCAAGTCGACCCTGGCCAACGCCCTGCTTGGTCTGTTGCCGGGCAATGCACGCATCGACCAAGGCCAGTTATGGGTCGATGGTGTCGATATGGCGCAAGCCAGCGAACGCGCCAGGCGCCAGTTGCGCGGGCGCACCATCGGCCTGGTGCCGCAAGACCCAATGGTCAGCCTTAACCCCACCCAACGGATCGGCCAGCAAATCGCCGAGGCGCTGCAACTGGCGCGTGGACGACGCTATCCAGGCCAAGAGGCCGAGGTGCTGGCGCTGCTGGACCAGGTCGGCCTCGACGAGCCGGTGCTGCGGGCGAGGCAGTACCCCCATGAGCTGTCCGGCGGCATGCGCCAGCGGGTGCTGATTGCCATCGCCCTGGCCGGCGAGCCACGGTTGATCATCGCTGACGAGCCCACCAGTGCGCTGGACGTGACCGTGCAGCGGCGTATTCTCGATCACCTGCAACTGCTGGTCGCCGAGCGTGGCATCTCGCTGTTGATCATCACCCATGATCTGGGCATGGCCTGTGACCGCGCCGACCGCCTGCTGGTGATGAAGCAGGGTGAGCAGGTCGAACACGGCTCGCCCCGGCAGATCCTCTGGGGCGCCCAGCAACCCTACACCCGCGCCCTGCTTGATGCCGCGCCGGCCTTCGTGCCACGGCGCAGGCCAGCCGCACCGCGCGGCCAGACGCCTCTGTTGCGTCTGAGCCATGTCGGCAAACGGTTCGAGCTGCCCGGCAACAACGCGCACTACACCGCCCTGCACGACCTGAGCCTTGAACTGCATGCCGGGCAGACCCTGGCGATTGTCGGCGAATCCGGCTCGGGCAAGAGCACCGCCCTGCGCATCGCCCTGGGCCTGGAGAAGCCCAGCCAAGGGCAGGTGGTGTTCGCCGGCGAGGACGTCACCGATTACAGCTGGAGCCAGTTCCGCCCCTTGCGCCGGCGTATTCAGCTGGTGCAGCAAAACCCGTTCGCCGCGCTCGACCCGCGCTTCACCGTGTTCGACAGCATCGTCGAGCCGCTGGTCGCTTTCGGCCTGCTCCGGGGCGAGGCACTAGAGCGCAAGGCCCGCGAGCTGATCACACGGGTGCAATTGCCAGTGCAGTTCCTCGATCGCCTGCCCAGGGAATTGTCGGGTGGCCAGCGCCAACGCGTGGCGATTGCACGGGCGTTGGCACTTGAGCCAGAGGTGCTGCTGCTCGATGAGCCAGTCAGTGCACTGGACGTGTCTGTGCAGGCGCAGATCCTCGCCCTGCTGGACGAATTGCAGCGCGAGCTCGGCATGGCCTATGTGCTGGTCTCCCATGACCTGGCGGTGGTGGCGAGCATGGCAGACCAGGTGCTGGTGCTACGGCGCGGGCAGGTGGTCGAGCAAGGGCCGGCGCTGCAGGTGCTCAGCAAGTCGGCCAGCGCCTACACACGGGCGCTGATCGACGCGATACCAGGGCATTCACGCAGCGTGTTGCCCGTGGCGATTTAACGGTTGTGCCGCGCGGCACTGACGTGTTGCACGGATCGACCCTTGGTGCACATCTGAAAAGAGGTATTGATCATGAGTAAACGGCAGGTCCATCTCGGCGCCATGATCCACGGCGTCGGCCACAAAAGGAGTTCCATTGCATGAGCCTCGAATTCATTGGCCTGATAGGCCCCCATGAAAGCAGCGAATCACAGGCGCCGCGCGGACCGCAGGTTGACCTGGGCTTCATCAAGGCCTTCGCCCAGGCCCAGGAGTACGCCGGCTTCGACAAGGCCCTGCTGGCGGTGAATACCAGCGCGCCAGACTCGATGATTCTCGCCAGCTACGTGGCCGCGCTCACCGAGCGCATCGGCCTGCTGGTGGCACACCGCCCCGGCTTCCAGGCACCGACCTTCGCCGCCCGCCAATTCGCCACCCTCGACCAGCTCAGCCGCGGCCGTGCTTCGATCAACGTGATAACCGGCGGCGACAGCGGTGACCTGCAGCGCGACGGCGACTTTCTCGACAAAGAGGCCCGCTACGCACGCACCGACGAATACCTCGATGTGCTGCGTAACACCTGGACCCAGACGTCGCCCTTCGACCACCACGGCGACCACTACCGGGTAGAGGACAACCTGACCTTGGTCAAACCCGTGGGTAAGCTGCCGGTGTACTTCTCCGGCGCCTCGGACGCGGCGGTAGAAGTCGCGGCCAAGCATGCCGACGTCTACATGATGTGGGGCGAGCCGCTGGAGCAGGTGCGCGAACGCATCGCCCAGGTGCGCAAGGCCGCCGCTCGCTATGGGCGAGAGCAGCACATTCGCTTCAGCCTGTCGCTGCGGCCGATCCTGGGGGCCACCGAGGAGGAAGCCTGGGCCCGCGCTGAACGCATCCTGGCCGATGCACAGCAGCGTATTGGCATCCGCCAGGGCAACCGCCGCGAGAAGAATTTCGGCAAGAGCAACGTGGGGTCCGAACGCCTGGTGCAACTGGCCAGTCAGCGCAAGGTCCACGACACTCGGCTGTGGACAGAGATTGCCGCACTGGGTGGCGGGGCCGGTAATTCCACCTCGCTGGTCGGTACCGCCGAACAGGTCGCCGAAGCGGCGCTGGCGTACTACGACCTGGGCGTGAGCACGTTCCTGTTCCGTGGCTTCGATCAGTTGCGTGATGCCGTGGAGTATGGGCAGGCGCTGATTCCGCGGATTCGGGCGCTGGTAGCAGACCAGGAAGCCGGTCGCAGCACCCGCAGCGCCTGATCTGCACCGGCCTCTTCACGGCGAAGGCCGATCCTTCAGGTGATTGAAGATCCCTGTAGGAACGGTTGTTAGCCGCGAAGAGGCCGGCCCAGGCGATCTAGCGGCCAGATCGCGGTATCGGCAACCCCAAACTTTCCCGAAGGGTCGTGCCCTCATACGCCGTGCGATACACCCCACGCGCCTGCAGCAACGGTACCACTTCTTCGGTAAACCGCCGGAACTGGCCAGGATGACCAATGTAGATATTGAACCCATCCAGCGCCCGCGCTTCGAACCACTCGGCCATCTTCGCCGCCACGGTTTCGGCCGAACCAACGAAGGCCCCTGGCCGTAACTGACGGCCAAACTCAACAGCCTGACGCAGACTGAAGGCCTTGTCCCGCGCCTGGTCGGCAATACGCTTGGCATTCGTGAAAAAGCTGCTCCGTGCAAACGCCAGGCTCTCTTGCGGGAACGGGGCATCCAGGTCGTACTGGCTGAAATCATGCCAGCCGAAGTTGCGCCCGAATTCCTTCAACGCCAGTTCAAAACTGTGGTCGGCCTGATGGTAATGGCGCTCGATCTCACGGGCGTGTGCGTCGTTGTCACCCACGTAGATCTCCGCGCCGGGCAATACCAACAACTGCTCCGGATCGCGGCCCAGGCGTGCGGCGCGGTGCTTGATGTCGCGGTAGAAGGCCTGGCCCTGCTCGATGCTGGCAGCGTGGGTGAACACCACATCAGCCGTGGCGGCCCCGAGCGCTCGGCCTTGTTCGGAATCGCCCGCCTGGAAGATCACCGGCTGCCCTTGGGGCGAGCGCTGGATGTTGAGCGGGCCGACGACCGAGAAATGCTTACCCTTGTGGTTGAGCGCATGCAGCTTGGTCGGGTCGAGGAACCGGCCACTGGCCCGATCACGGGGGAAAGCATCGTCTTCGTACGACTGCCAAAGCCCCTGCACGACGTGCACATGCTCCTCGGCACGGGCGTAACGGGTGTCGTAGTCATAATGCTCGTCGAGCCCGTAGTTACCGGCAGTGCCGGCATCGCCGCTGGTGACCACGTTCCACCCCGCACGGCCCTTGCTGATCAGGTCCAGCGAAGCCAGGCGGCGGGCGACGTTGAAGGGCGCGTTGTAAGAAGTGGTAAGGGTACCCACCAGGCCGATATGGCGGGTGCTGACCGCCAGAGCCGAGAGCAGGGTCAACGGTTCCAGCCGATTAAGATAGTGCGAAGGCGAGCCGGGGGTGATGAACTGGCTGTCGACGATGAACATCAGGTCGAACAACGCGGCTTCCGCCTGCCGGGCGATGGCGATGTACCAGTCGATGTTCACGCTGGCGTCGGCGGGCAGTTCGGGGTCGAGCCACAGGTTGTGCCGCCCCGGGCCGCCACTGCCCATGGTCAGGGCACCGAGTTTGATCTGTCGTTTGCTCATGGGGAATTCCTGTTGGAAGGTTCATATCTGAATGTCGCCGCGGTCCTTGCGCAGCGGCCTAGTTATTGGCGAATGCTGCGTTGAACGAGGTATCGAACAGGCTTTGCGCCGGGTATGCCTTGATCAGCCCGAGCCCGGAGAAGAAGTCCACGGTTTTCTGCGCATCGGCGATCACCTGCGGGTCCAGCGGCGCGAGGTCGGTGCGTGCACGGGCGAACCAGGCACGGGCGATGTCCCGATCAGCACGGGTGAGCTTGGCCCACGCGTCGGCGTAGGCCTCGGTATTGGCGGGGGCGCTCAAGGTCCAGTCACGGGCCTTTTTCAGGCGCTGGAGGAAATCGGCGATCTGCGCACGCTTGAGTTCCACCGCCTTGCTGTTGGCGACCACGAAGCTCTGCGCCGGGATTACCCCATCGGCGGTGGCCAGCACCCGAGCGCCTTGCCGCTCCTGCTGAGTGACGTAAGGCTCCCAAGTGGCGATCACATCCACCGAACCACCGTCCAAGGCGTGGGATGCATCCAGCGCACTGAGGTAACGCAGTTCCACGGCATCACGCGGCACGCCGGCCTTGTCCAGGGCACTGAACAGCAATTGCTGGCTCCACGAGCCTTTCCAGATGGCCGCGCGCTTGCCGCGCAGGTCCTGCAGGCTGTGGATCGGCGAATCCTTGCGCGCCAGGATGGCCACGCCTTCGAGGTTCTGCCGGCTGACCGCAATCACCTTGATCGGCGCCCCCAAAGCACCGAGGAACAGGGGCGGCGCGTCGCCCAGCAGGCCAATATCGAGACTGCCGACGTTGAGCGCTTCGGCCACCGGGGAGCCTGCGGTGAACTGCTTCCATTCCAGGGTGTAAGGCAGTTGTTCCAGCACGCCGGCGGCTTCCATCACTGCACGCGCGTTGTAACTCTGGTCACCGACCACCAGGGTCTGGGCGGCGGCGGCAAGGCTGAAAGTGGTGGCCAACACGGTGGCGGCCAGCTGTTTGAAGTAACGCACGTTCGTCTCCAGATACCCGCTTGGGGCATGTGAGGCGATCCGCGCGTGCGGTCTCGTCTGTGGTTGTTTATAGCCCCGAGGTATTAACGGGGTACTTTTTATAATCTAATCGGTGTTGCGCATCCTGTGAAATGCACGTTGGGCATATCCTCATGCCTTTCACTGCGGCAATTTCAAATCAAACGGCCAATCCTGTAAATGCATTATTTGCATATTAGCTTATGTTTATTTTGCATTTTGAGAATAGAAAAAAGGTTTGCTAGGGTTAACTGAAACCTGAGAGCAGAGCCTGAACCATGACCGAACACCTGCGCCCGCAGCGCTTGCGCCACTTCATTGACCAGCTCGCCGCGCTGCTTGACCAACAGCCTGACGAAGCCACCCTGCTCGACGCAGGCCAAGGCCTGCTGGCCGAGCTGGTCGCCCATGACGACTGGCTGCCGGACGACCTCGCCCAGCCCGACCCACAGCGCTATCAGCAATACCTGCTGCACTGCGACTCGCGCCAACGTTTCTCGGTGGTGAGCTTCGTGTGGGGCCCGGGGCAGCAAACACCGATCCACGACCACCGGGTCTGGGGGCTGATCGGCATGCTGCGCGGTGCCGAGCACGCTCAGGGCTTCGTGCGTGACGCCAAGGGCGCTTTGTTGCCAGAGGGCGCCCCCCTACGCCTGGTACCCGGCCAGGTGGAAGCGGTGTCGCCGCGCATCGGCGACATTCATCAGGTGAGCAATGCGTTCGCCGACCAGGTATCGATCAGCATTCACGTCTATGGCGGCAACATCGGCGCCGTCAAGCGCGCGGTGTACGCCTTGGACGGCAGCGAAAAACCGTTTGTCTCCGGCTATTCCAATACCCGCCTGCCAAACATCTGGGACCTGTCCAAAGAGAACCCTGCCCCATGAGCACCGTCACCACCCGCCGTTACCACGACATCCGCCGTGCTTTACTGGCCCAGGAGGAGCTGGCCCTGATCGACGTCCGCGAAGAAGACCCTTTCGCCCAGGGCCATCCGCTGTTCGCGGCCAACATACCCCTGTCGAAGCTGGAGCTGGAAATCTTCGCCCGCGTTCCCCGGCGGGACACCGCCCTCACCGTCTACGATGACGGTGAGGGGCTCGCCGCCGTCGCCGCGCAGCGCTTACTGGCCCTGGGCTACATCAATGTTGCCGTGCTCGATGGCGGCCTCGCCGGCTGGCGCGCTGCGGGCGGCGAGTTGTTTCGCGATGTCAACGTGCCAAGCAAAGCTTTCGGCGAACTGGTGGAAAGCGTGCGCCACACGCCTTCGCTGGCTGCCGAACAGGTCAAGGCGCTGCTTGATGGACAGGCCAATGTGGTGGTCCTCGATGCCCGCCGCTTCGACGAATACCAGACCATGAGCATCCCCGGCGGCATCAGCGTGCCTGGCGCCGAACTGGTGCTGCGCGTGGCCGAACTGGCGCCTGACCCGGCGACCCAGGTGATCGTCAACTGTGCCGGGCGCACCCGTAGCATCATCGGCACCCAGTCGCTGATCAATGCCGGCATTCCCAATCCGGTGGCGGCCCTGCGCAATGGCACCATCGGCTGGACCCTGGCGGGGCAGCAACTGGCTCATGGTCAGGACCGCCGCTTTGCCGAGGTGGGTGCGGGTACCCGCGCCAACGCCGCCGGCCAGGCCCGGGCGGTAGCAGACCGCGCCGGCGTGCTGCGCCTGGACCGCGCCGGGCTGGGCCAGTGGCAGGCCGACACGCAGCGCACCCTCTACCTGTTCGATGTGCGTACGACCGAGGAATACAGCGCCGGCCATCTGCCGGGCAGCCGCTCGGTGCCCGGCGGGCAACTGGTTCAAGAGACCGACCACGTCGCCAGTGTGCGCGGGGCGCGCATCGCGCTGGTGGACGACGATGGCGTGCGCGCCAACATGAGCGCCTCGTGGCTGGCACAGATGGGCTGGCAGGTCGCTGTGGTCGACGGGCTGACTGCAGCGGACTTCAGCGACCGGGGTGAATGGCAACCGCCGCTGCCCGAATTGCCGGATGCCAGCGAAATAACCGTCGAGCAACTGGCCAGCTGGCTTCAGGAAGACGGCACCGTAGTGCTGGACTTCACCGCCAGTGCCAATTACGTCAAGCGCCATATCCCGGGCGCGTACTGGGCGATCCGTGCCCAGCTGGCCGACGCCCTGGAACGGCCGCCCGAGGCCCGCCGTTACGTGTTGACCTGTGGCAGCAGCCTGCTGGCACGTTTCGCCGCGCGCGACCTGCAGTCGCTGACCCGCACGCCGGTTTACGTGCTCGCAGGAGGCACCGCACGCTGGATCGCCGCCGGTCTTCCATTGGAAGGCGGTGAGGCCCGCCTTGCCGTACCGCGCAGCGATCGCTACCGGCGCCCCTATGAAGGCACAGACAACCCACACGAGGCGATGCAGGGCTACCTGGACTGGGAATTTGGCTTGATTGCGCAGCTTGAGCGCGATGGCACTCATGGTTTCAGGGTGCTTTGAACCGTATCCACGGTGGTATTTGAAACGACGCGCTGGATCGAAAGCGGGCCTGGACGGCCGAGCGCTTTCGAACCAGACGCGTTACAAGGGAAATAACCGTTGCTGGTCGGCCCTCGTCGATACACAACGCTTGATGAATGATGATCAACGGAGCCTGGACCAGATACTCAGTGGTACGTCTGAAACATCACATTAGAAATGCACCTTGATCAATGCACTCAACGCGTTCTGATCGGTCGGAAAACCGTGGCTGTCTTCGATGCCATATTTGTCGGACCAATAGTCCCACTCGATCCCCGCATAGAAACGCGCCGGCGCTTGCCCCATCGCCTTACCGACGTCGTACTTGATCTGGGGGTTGAAGTGGAAACTCTTGGCTACATAGTTCGAGGTACCCTTCGTGCCCACATCATTGACGTACCACTCCAGATAACCGTCGAACAAAATGTCTGAGCGCCCGAGCGGTATCGTCATCGCCCAGGTCGGGTTGATCTGCCACTGTCCAGACGCTTTGCCGGTTATCCCATCGGGCTTGCGGTAGTAAGTGTTCAGTGAAAAACGATCAAAACCAGGCAGGTTCAGGTCAACAGCGGGCCCAAGCAGGTACTTTCGATTGCGCCCTTCTCCGCGCTCATAGGTGGCAGCGATCAACACATCCTTGACGATGCCATTGCTAAGACGGTGGCCACTGATTTTGCCCAGCGACAGTCGCGGTGAAAACTCGCCGTAATAGGTATAGCCATCGTTGCCGGACAAGCCGTTGGACCACTTGTTATCGACGAACAAGAACATGTCGCCCCAGGTCCAGCCACTGGCGTGCTCGAAGGTGATGGTTTGCTGGATATCGTTGCCGGTGCCATCGACTTTATAACCGTGCCCGTAGAGGTAGCTGAGGCTGTTGTTGCTCCACATCAGCGGATTCGCCTGGGCACTGCCAGTGGCCAGCGCGCAGAGTGGGACGACGCTGTGAAGCAGCCAGGAAAGAGCGTTCGGTTTCATTTGCATCCCTTGGGTCGTGATTGTTGGTTTTCGCCAGCAAGGGTATGCAGCAGCGGACGACCTCTCCTCTGGCCCCGGCTCATGCCGAGGCGCCACCCTTGCCGGGGGGAGCGGCGCGAGGCCGCCAGAGCAATGTCCCATGCCAACTTTTGGCACTGACCGCTTCTACTCGAGTTAGCGCAAAGCAGGGCGCGTGCCAACTAATCGGATACACGTAATTTGCTTATTGTGAGCAATCCTCAGGATCAATGAACACCATCCCATCAGAACATTGCGCACTTTATTAGTGCTCAATCGGTACGTTCTGCACCTTCTCAACTCACGCGTCAGTCCAGGCCCCCTCGGAGGCGGGGCGCTACACCGCAAAGTCAGCGGCTTCATGAAATTGGCATGCTTCTGGCTTCTTGTAGCAGCGAGTAGAAGCGGTCAGTGCCAGGCATGGCATGGGGCATTGCTCTTGCGTCCTTCGGGGCGTACATCCGAGCGGATGTTTGAACGAGGCTATGGCAGCCCCGGGCAAGAGAGCAATGTCAGTCGCCAGTTCACGCCCTTTTGCTTCGCGACGCCATTCTCTTCCCACGTTCTCTCCGCCCGGCTCCTTCGCTGTCGCGCTATCCGGCGCACGGTGGTTTTTGAATCGGGGTGAAGAACACATGATGAAAACGCGTTTGGCCTTGGCTCGCCCGCTACGCTCGCTGTTGGCAGCAGCGTTGCTCCCCACCGCGCTGACGATCGCTCCGCTGGCGATCGCTGGCGACAAAGTCGTGTTGCTGACCTCTTGGTATGCTCAGGCCGAACAGGGCGGCTTCTACCAGGCACTGGCCGATGGGTTGTACAAAAAGGAAGGCCTGGATGTGTCCATCCGCATGGGGGGACCACAGGTCAATGGCATGCAACTGCTGGTCAGCAAGCAAGCTGATTTCATCGTCAACTATGACCTGCAGATTCTAAAAAGTGTCGAGCAAGGCCTGCCAGTGGTCGCAGTGGCTGCGCCCTTCCAGGGAGACCCGCAAGGGTTGATGACCCACGCGGACGTCAGCGGACTTGATGGGCTTGGCGGCAAGCCTGTGCTGGTGTCCACCTCGGGCCAGCAAACCTGGTGGCCTTGGCTGAAGGGTAAATATCAATTGGCTGACAACCAGGCGCGGCCTTACACCTTCAACCTGCAACCCTTTCTAGCCGACCCGCAAACCACACAACAGGCGTATGCCAGCTCGGAACTGTTCCAGGCGATAAAGGCAGGCGTGACGCCTAACTTTTTCCTCTTCGCAGATGCCGGTTATCCACCCTACGGATCCACCGTGGTCACCCGTCAAGACATCATCGCTCAGCACCCGGAGCGGGTAGCAGGTTTCGTGCGCGCCTCCATGGAGGGTTGGAAGCGCTATCTGGATGACCCCAGCGCCGGCAATGCACTGATCAAGCGCGACAACCCCAACATGACCGATGAACTGCTGGCCTGGGGCGTCTCGACCCTCAAGCAGTACCGCCTGGTCACCGGTGGAGAGGCCGCAACCCAGGGGATCGGCACCATGACTGACAGCCGCTGGCAAGCGACCCGCGACTTCATGGTCGAGGCGGGTCTGCTCGGTCCCGACGCACCTTGGCGCAACGCTTACACCACGCGCTTTGTGCAAGACCTGAAGGTACTCCCTGAGGCCGAGCAGGTCGGCAGCCGCTGAACACCCTAACAAGCTCAACGCTGTGAGGAATCCTGATTATGTTGGTTACCAAACAACCTGTATTACGCCGTTTCTGGTATGCCCTGCTCCCTATGACAGCCCTCGAAGACGGCCCCAAGCCATTCACCCTGCTGGGTGAAGCGCTGGTGTTGTGGAAGCGTCCCGATGGTACCCCGGTGGCAATGCAGGACCGCTGCTGCCACCGCACCGCCAAACTGTCCAAAGGCTTCGTCAGTGCTGAGGGCACTATCGCCTGCGGGTATCACGGCTGGGAATACGACTGCACCGGCACCTGCGTGAAGATCCCGCAGAATCCCACCGGCGCTATTCCTCCGGGTGCCGCGGTGAAGGCTTATCACTGCCAGGAGAAGTACGGCTATGCCTGGGTCAGCCTGGACGCCCCGCTACAACCGATCCCTGAGTTCCCGGAAGACGGCGCCCCTGGTTACCGACGCATCTTCCAGTTTTACGAAGAGTGGAAGACCAGCCCGCTGCGGGTCATGGAGAACTCCTTCGACAACTCGCACTTTTCCTTCGTGCACAAGGCCAATTTCGGCTTGTTCGACCAGCCCCAACCGGCCAGTTACGAATTTCGCGAAACCGATTATGGCTTCGAAGCCGAGACCCGCGTGCCGATCCGCAACCCCGAGGCAAGCTTCCGTATCACCGGTACGACCGAGCCGATCACCCAACGGCACCTGCTCAACCGCTATTACCTGCCCTTCTCTCGGCGCTTTGGCTGCATGTATCCGGACAGCGGCATCCACCACATCATCTACAACTGCGCCACGCCCATCGACGACAACCGACTGATGCTCGTGCAGTGGTTGTATCGCAACGACAGCGAAGACCAATGCTCAACCCAGGAACTGATCGACTGGGACGCGGCGATCACAGCCGAAGACCGCGACATCCTGGAAGCCACCGATCCTGACGCCTGTGTCGACACCCGCCGCAGGGTGGAACTGCACATGCCATCGGACAAGCCTGGGTTGGTTATTCGCCGGCAACTACTGGGTCTGCTTGAAGCCCATGGCGAGAGCGAAGTGTTCCTCAGCCACTGACACTTGCCCAACGCCCCGGTGCGCCGGGGCATTCACCACCGCTCATGACCCACGGGGAGAGCGCTATGTTGATGCAGACCCTATCCAAGGCCGGCGTCCAGCCGCAGGCCCTGCCGAACACCATCGGTGTGGACACCCCTTTGTTCGCCAATCAGGTGGAAAAAACCTACAGCAATGGCACCCATGCCTTGAGCCGCGTGAAACTGGCGATCGAGCGCGGCGAGTTCGTCTCGCTCTTGGGCCCGTCGGGGTGTGGCAAAAGCACCCTGCTGAAAATGTTCGCCGGGCTCGAACAGCCCTCCGCCGGCCATGTGCGCTGGTGGGGCAAGGATGCCCCGGGTACGGACCACCACGCAGGCACACCGGGGCGCAGCCTGGCCATGGTGTTCCAGGAAGCCACCCTGATGCCATGGGCCAAAGTGCACGACAACGTGCGCTTGCCCCTGGACTTGGCCGGCGCCCCCAAGGCCCAGAGCCAGCCCAAGGTGCAAGCCGCCCTGGAACTGGTGGGGCTGGGCAAGTTCGGCGACGTTTACCCGCGGGAGCTCTCCGGCGGTATGCAGATGCGCGCCTCCATTGCCCGGGCATTAGCCACCGAACCCAATCTGCTGCTGATGGACGAACCCTTCGGCGCCCTGGACGAGTTCACCCGCAACAAGCTCGATAGCGACCTGCGCCAGCTCTGGCTCCAGCGCGACCTGACGGTGGTATTCGTGACCCACAGCATCTTCGAGGCGGTGTACCTGTCTTCGCGGGTGGTCGTGATGGGCGCGCGTCCCGGTCGAGTGATCGCCGATGTAATCATCGACGGCCCACTGGAGCGCGACGAGGCATACCGCACTTCACCGGCGTTCATCGAGCAATGCGCGCACCTGTCCCGACTCCTGGCCCAGGCCAATGGCGACCCTTCCTGAGAGCATTATCATGAGCCGACCCTCTACTCCCTGGCTACGCCACCCTTCTGTACTACGCATCGTTTCACCACTACTGGTTGGCGCCTTGCTGCTCGGCGTCTGGCAACTGGCATGCATCGCCTGGAAAGTCCCGGTGTACCTGGTACCGTCACCGGCCGATATCGGCCGCACCCTGGTCGCCGATGGCCCGATGCTGCTGGGGGCACTGTGGATGACCCTGAAGATCACCTTCCTGTCATTCGCCCTCGCCGTGGTCATCGGCACGCTGGCGGCGTTCGTGTTCGTGCAGAGCCGCGTCGTGGAGGCCAGTCTGTTTCCCTACGCGATTCTGCTGCAGGTCACGCCGGTCGTGGCCATCGCGCCGCTGATCATCATCTGGTGCAGCGACACGACCTTGGCGTTGGTGATCTGCGCCACGCTGGTGGCGATCTTCCCGATCATCGCCAACACCGTCCTGGGCCTGCGCAGCGTCAACCCTGGCCTGCTCAACCTGTTCCACCTGAACCGCGCCAGCCGCTGGCAAGTGCTGTTGCGCCTGCGCATTCCCAGCGCCTTACCGTGCTTTTTCGCTGGGTTGCGCATCGCCAGCGGCTTGGCATTGATCGGCGCGGTGGTGGCCGAGTTCGTCGCCGGTACGGGCGGCACGGGTGCGGGCCTGGCGTATCAGATCCTGCAAGCGGGATTCCAGCTCAACATCCCCCGCCTATTCGCCGCCCTGGTGTTGATCGCCCTGACCGGCGTGGCGCTGTTCAGCCTGATGGCTTTGCTGGCTCGGTTGAGCCTGCGCCACTGGCACGAAAGCGAACTGGGCTGACTTCCATGCAAAACGCCGTACTGGCTATGGAGACGAACATGAATCACACCAACAGCTGGCTGATCCGTAACGCCAGCGCCATCCTCACTGGCCTGCGCGGCGGCGCCGCGCGCCATGTGGGGCCGGACATCCGCATCACCCAGGGGCGAATCGCCGCCCTGGGCTCGCTGCAACCGTTACCAGGTGAGCAAGTGCTCGATGCCACCGATTGCGTGGTGTATCCAGGCTGGGTGAACACCCATCACCATCTGTTCCAGTCCTTGCTCAAGGGCATTCCCGCTGGCATCGACCAGAGCCTCGGTGCCTGGTTGGGGGCCGTGCCCTATTGCTATCGCGGGCTGTTCGATGAGCACAGTTTCCGCTTGGCCGCACGGGTCGGGCTGGTGGAGCTGGCCCGCTCCGGCTGCAGCACGGTGGCCGACCATCATTACCTGTACTTGCCAGGCATGGCCTTCGACAGCGCACAGATCCTCTTCGAAGAGGCCGAGCGCCTGGGGCTGCGCTTCGTCCTTTGCCGGGGCGGCGCAACCCACGTACGTCAGGCTGAAGGCCCCGCGACAGCCGGACCTGAGACCCTCACGCAGTACCTGGACGATGTTCAGCGCCTGGTGCAGGTCTACCATGATCCCGCCGACGATGCCTGGCGGCGTGTGGTAATGGCGCCGACCAGCCCGCCCTACTCCATGCCGCCCGAGCACCTGCGCGAGACCGCCCGCACCGCGCGCCGCCTGGGCATCCGCCTGCACAGCCATTTGAGCGAAACCGTGGAGTACCAGAACGAAGTCCATGATCGCCACGGCCTCTCGCCCGTGGTGTTCTGCGCGGAGCAGGAATGGCTCGGGCCGGACGTGTGGTTCGCGCACCTGGTCAAGCTGAGCGCCGAAGAAATCCAGCTGCTGGGCGCCACCGGCACCGGCATCGCCCACTGCCCACAAAGCAATGGCCGGCTTGGCAGTGGTATCGCAGATATCGTTGCCATGGAGGCTGCAGGCATGTCGGTTTCGATCGGCGTGGATGGCGCTGCCTCCAACGAAGCCTGCGACATGATCAGCGAAACCCACGCCGCCTGGCTGATGCAAAGGGCCAAGGCCGGCGAACGCGCCATGGCCCGCCATGCTGGCGGCGATCTGGAGGGCGGTGCCCATGTCGCCAGCGTGGAGGACGTTGTGCGCTGGGGCACAGCAGGTGGCGCCCAGGTGCTGGGCCTGGACGCCATCGGCACGCTGCAGGTCGGCATGGCGGCGGACTTGGCGATCTACCGCCTCGATCAACCCCGCTACTTCGGTCTGCATGATCTGGGCATCGCGCCAGTGGTTGGCGGTGGCCGTCCGACGCTGCGGGCATTGCTGGTGGGCGGCCGCCTGAGCGTGGAAAACGATGCGCTTCCTGGCTTGGACCTCGCCGAACTGGGCAGCCAGGCACGCCAAGCTGTACTTCGTCTGCAACAGGCCGCGGGGGTACGCGCATGAGCTGGACGCCTCTGCAGGTGCGGGCCCTGCGCCTCGAAGCCGACGACGTGCTAGGTGTGGAACTGGCCCCGCCGAGTCCTGCTCCCCTGCCCTTCGACTGGGCACCCGGTGCTCATGTGGACCTGCGCCTGGGCAATGGCGTGGTACGCCAATACTCAGTGGTCAGCCTGCCCGAGGACGGTCATGTATACCTGGGCATCAAGCGCGAAAAAGCCTCCCGCGGCGGCTCGCAATGGCTGCACGAGCACCTGCGGCTGGGTGCCCGGGTGGAGGTGGGCCTGCCGCGCAACTTCTTTAACCTGCAACCTGGCACTGGACAGGTCGTCTTGGTGGCCGCAGGCATAGGAATCACGCCACTGCTCGCCATGTACCGGCAATGCCAAGCGCAAGGTCGGTCGGTGCGCTTGCTGTTTTTCACCCGCGATGCCAAACAGGTGCCTTTTGTCCAGTACCTCGATGCGAATACCGAGGTTCATGCAGGCTTGCGCGCCCCGATGATCGCCGGGTACCTGGAGGAACACCTGCCGGCCTGGGACGGCAGCGCAAGCCTCTATTGCTGTGGCCCTGCAGGTTTCATGGATTGTGTTGAGCACGTCGCGCTGGCAAGCGGCTGGCCAACCACGGCGCTTCATCGCGAACATTTCCAGGCCGCAGAACCCTCCTTGCACCTCGACCGTCGCTGCACACTGGTGCTACAGCGCAGTCGTCTCCAGGTCGAGGTGCAACCGGGCGAAAGTTTGGTACAAGCAGCATCGCGGGCTGGCGTGGAGCTACCCGTGTCATGTGGGATGGGTATCTGCGGCGCCTGTGTCAGCCGGGTCATCGAGGGGCAGCTTGATCACCGCGACGAGTACCTCAGCGATGCCCAGCGCAACAGCGGAGAATGGATAACGCCCTGCGTATCGGGCTGCCACAGCGCCCGGTTGGTGCTGGACGTTTGACCATCGCCCGCAGCTGCCCGACGGCCAACGGCTGACGGCAGCTGCGCACGCCCGCTCCTTTCGGCCCATGGCTTTGTCCCTAATCGAAGATCGCTACCGCCCGGACGAAGCCGGCTGAGGCATGCCGGATCTTGTAAGGGAAGCAACTTACCAGAAACCCATCCGCCGGTAGCTGCTCCAGATTGGCCAGCTTCTCCATCTGCCCATAGCCGATATCACGCCCGGCCTTATGGCCCTCCCAAATGATCGAGGCGTCGCCCGTTTCACTGAAGCGTTCGCGGGTGAACTTGAATGGCGCATCCCAACTCCAGGCATCGGTACCGACCACCCTCACCCCGCGCTCCAGCAGGTACAAGGTCGCCTCGCGGCCCATCCCCACTCCGGCTTCGAGATAGCCTGGCTGGCCGAACAAGCTGCCCGCGCGGGTGTTGACAAGCACGATCTCCAGCGGCTGCAGCTCATGACCAATACGCGCAAGCTCCGCCTCGACCTGCGCCGCATTGACCACGTGGCCATCCGGCATATGACGAAAATCCAGCTTCACCCCCGGCTGCAGGCACCACTCCAGCGGCAGTTCGTCGATGCCGAAGGCCGGCTTGCCACCGTCGGTGGTGGATGCGTAGTGCCAGGGCGCGTCCATGTGAGTACCGCTGTGAGTGGTGATCTGCAGGCGCTCCGCCGCCCAGGACTCGTCGCCCGGCAGGTCCTCCTTGCGCAGCCCGGGAAACATCGCGGCCATCTCCGGCCAACCCTGCTGATGATCCATATAATCGATCTTCGGCAGCAAAGGTGGCGGATCAGTGTAAGGGTTGTTGTCCAGGGTGACAGACAGGTCCAGCAAGCGACGTGTGTTCAAGCTCATACGAGGATTCCTTTGCGGATGGCCGCGCGACGGGTGTGGCGCGGCGGCAAGTCGAGGGCATTACGCAGCAGGCCGGCCACTGAACCGTCGTGGCAGAAGCCCAGTTCGCGGGCGAACGAGGTACGCAACGGTGGGTAGCGGCCAAACAGGCTTTCGAGCTGGGGATCGGGGGCGAAGGCGATGCGCTCACGGTTGGCCTCGCCAACAACAGCCGCCAGCCCGGCCAGCACCTGGGCGATGGTCAAATGCAACACAGGCAGTTGCCAAACCCGCTGGCTGCCCGGCGCTTCCAGCTCGGCGGCGTGCAGCAGGTTGTCCACGCAACAACGGGCCGACATCCACCAGGCGCTCGCTTCGGGTGACACCGGGCAGGTGTAGGCCTCCCCGGCCACATAGGCGTGCAACAGGTCGCTCATGAACGCCGAGCGCAGACCATTCGGCTCGCGCGGGCGAGCAACGATACCGGGCAAGCGCAAGGCGCGGCCGTCAACCTCGCCACGGCGGGCAAGGTCCTGCAACGCGATCTCCACCATGCGTTTGTGCGCCGCATAGGACAGCTGCGGCGACGCTGGCTGGCCTTCGTCCATGCGCGTCGGCAACTTGCCGCCGTACACCGCGACGCTGCTGGCGTACACCAGCACCGGTGGACAGAGGGGATTACGCAGTTGGTCGAGCAGCTCCAGGCTTGCTTGAAGGTTTACCTGGTAACCCCGTTCGTACTGCGCCTCGGCAGCGCCGCCAGGCACGCTGACGAGATGGAAGACCACGTCGACACCGTCAGCCAGCACCCGACGCAGCAAGGCCGCGTCAGTGACGCTACCGTGATGACGACGCAGGCGCGCGTCTTCGGGCAGGCCATCCAGTGCCTGATCCAGCGCCAGCAGTGCCTCGATTCGCCGCCCGCGCAGCTCGCCCAGGTCCAGCAGGCGCTGCACCAACTGGCGCCCGACGAAGCCATTGGCCCCGGTGACCATCACTCGCATGGCCAGCCTCCCCGCACCACGCGCTGGTCGATGGCCCCGAACAGCACCTCGCCCTCGGGCCCGCGAGCCTCCATGCGCACCCTGTCGCCAAAGCGCATGAAGGCCGTGCGCGGCGCACCGCAGGCGATGGTTTCGATGGCGCGGCGCTCGGCGATGCACGCCGAGCCCACGCTGCGCTCGGCGTTGGACACGGTGCCGGAGCCCAGTAGCGTGCCCGCACTCAAGCGTCGCGTCAGCGCCGCATGGGCAATCAACTGGTGGAAACCGAAGTGCATGGCGCCGCCATGGGGATGGCCGAACCACTCGCCATTCCAGTGCACGTGCAGCGGCAAGTGCACCCGGCCGTCGCGCCAGGCCTCGCCGAGTTCGTCCGGGGTGACCGCGACGGGCGCGAAACTGCTGGCGGGCTTGGCCTGGAGAAAGCCGAAGCCGGTCTTCATTTCCCGCGGTGCCAGGGCCCGCAGGCTGACATCGTTGAGTTGCAGGATCAGGCGAACATGCTGCAAGGCCTGCTCCGCCGGGCATCCCATGGGTACGTCATCGAGCAACACCGCGAACTCGCCCTCGAAGTCGATGCCGTGGGCCTCGCTGGGCAAGGGAATGTCCGCGAGTGGCCCGAGAAAGTCGTCGCTGGCACCCTGGTAAATCAGTGGTGTGTGCTCGACGCCTTCGATCGGGTCCAGGTTGAAGGCCTTCTGCATCAACGCGCCATGGCTGAGGAAGCACGAGCCATCCAGCCATTGGCTGGCACGCGGCAGGGGCGCAGCCAGTCGAGCGAGGTCGAGCGCGAAGGCACCCGCAACCGCATCGTCGTTGAGCTGCTGATACAGCGCCTGCAAGCGGGCTTCGACCTGGGGCCAGTTTTCCAGCGCGACCTGCAAGCTGGTGGCGATGTCGCTGGCATCGACCGCATGCCCGAGGTCACGGGCCACCACCAGCAGGCGACCATCGCGGCTGCCGTCGTCGAACGTGGCGAGCTTCATGGCAGCAGCTCCTTGAGCGTCTCGGCATAGCGCCCATCGAGCAGGATGAAGACCATCCGGGCCATCTGTTCGCTGCGGTTGCTCCAGGCGTGGTTGGTACCGCGCTGGACCACGATATCGCCCCGTTTGAGGTGGACTTCGCCATCGTCCAGCACCAGCCAGACCTCGCCCTCGGTAACGATGCCGTAGTCCAGGGTTTCGGTGCGGTGCATCAGCTTGTGCTTCGAATCGGCTTTGCCCGTGCCGGCACTCGCCTCGCCGATCTCGGCGAAGGCAGCGGCAGCATCTTCGGCACTGACCTGGTTCTGCACGCTGTCGGGCGGTATGTCCACCACGCGAATCACGCTGCCCAGCGGCCCAGGGCTCAATTGCAGCGGCTGCGCTGTCGGATCATTGCCGTTGTCCAGTGTCGCCGGGCTGCCGACACTGTTCCAGACTTCGTAGAAGAGGGTGCCAGGCACCGCCTTGAGTGGGAAGTTGTTCGGTGTCGGGCCGCAACTGGCGACGACCGCCTGGCCCTCGGCATCGTGGCCGGTGACTACACGTTTGAATGCAGGAAGCGATTGCATGCTGTCTCCTTTCAATTGCCGTCGCCGATGGTCGAGCCACCGTCGACAATAAGATTCTGTCCGCTGATGAACGCTGCGCCTTTAGCCATGGCCGGTAGCTGCGTGCTGGTCAGCCACATGGCGCTGCGCAGAGAGCGAGTGGCACCGGCTCGCCCGCCAAGGAAAAGTTCGTTCATCGTGCACCTGCCACCGTCACCGCGCGCCGGTGGCGCATCAAGGACAGGCACACAGGCGCCAGTAGCAGTTGTCCGATGGCGACCAGCAGCAGTGCATGCGGCAGTTGCGTAGCCACACCAGCGGTCAATGCCAGGACGATCAATGGACTGACGAACTCACCCGCGAAAATCGCCGAAGTGAACCCACCCGTGGCACGGCCGCGCTGATCGAAGCCAACCTGCTGCATCACCAGGGTGATCAGCGTCGGCAGCAACAGCCCAACACCCAGGCCGTTGATCAGCACCGCCAGCACCACTGGCGCGTGGCTGCTCGCCAGCGCCATCAGGCCGCCACCGAGCCCCGCCGTGGCAAAGCCCAAGGCCAGCAACCGCCCAGCCGGCAAGCGCGCCAGTAAGCGAAAAGCCAGTGCGCCGGCCAACACGCCGAGCTGGTTGGCGCCCATGGCCAGGCCGACCTGACGGGGCGCATCTATGTGCAGTAACTGCAGCACGTAACCGGCCTGTACCGGGACGATGAACAGGCTGACGCCAGCCAGCATGGTGAGCAGGTATAACGGCGTCAGGGCCGCCCATGGGAAACGTGAATCGACGTTGGCTTCGCTGGCGGTCTGGCAGGCACGCGGCTCCCACAACAGCAGGGCCATTAAGGGCAGGCACAGCGCACCCACCGCATAGAGGGTGAACGGGGTACGCCAGTCGCTTTCCCCCAGCGCACCGCCCACGCCCATGAACAACGCCGCCGCCAACGAGGTGACCACCATCTGCAAAGCGAACAACCGCGCCCGGCGCTGGCCGTCGAAGTAGTCACCCATCAGCGTGGTGCAACAGGTCATGATGCCGGCTTCGGCCAAGCCGATGCCGGCGCGGCTGGCGACAATCAGCACCAGCGAATCCAGCCACAACGGCAGCAAACCGCACAGGCTGTAGAGCAACATGCTCGCCAGCAGCAGTGCTCGCCGCCCCACTCGGTCTGCCAACACCCCGGCCAGCGGCGCCAACAAGGCTATGACCAGTGCCGGCAACGTCAGGGCCACCGGCACCAGCACGGCCACGCCCGGCGTCTCGGCAAAATGCGCGTGCATGCGGGGTAGCACCGGTGCGATGAGCACCGCCCCCAGGACGGGCAGGCAACTGCCGAACAGCAGCAAGGCAGCCTGGGCGCTTCCGGCGGTGCGTTCAGCGGCCATGGCTCACCTCCTCCAGTGGGCGAAAACTGGCGCCCTGCTCCAGCATCCCGCTGCTGTGCTCGCGCCTTGTGTGCTTATGCGCCGGCAATGCCAGCTGCTCGGTACAGGCCTTGCGGTGCGGCAACAGGAAGTAGGCCAACGCCGGCAGCAGGATCAATGCGCCGACCATGTTCCAGACGAACATGAATGCCAGCAGCACGCCCATGTCGGCCTGGAACTTGATCGGCGAGAAGATCCAGGTACCAACGCCGATGGCCAGGGTGATACCGGTGAGCATGACCACCTTGCCGGTGAACAGCAGCGCGCGGTAATACGCCTGGGACAGGCTCGCGCCTTGGCGCAGCTGGGCCAGCACGATGCTCATCACATACAGCGCGTAGTCCACGCCGATGCCGACCCCAAGGGCGATCACCGGCAGGGTCGCCACCTTCACGCCAATACCCAGCGCCACCATCAGCGCTTCGCAGAGGATCGAGGTGAGTACCAGTGGCAGCACCGCGCAGAGCACCGCGCGCCAGGAGCGGAAGGTCACCAGGCAGAGCACGATCACCGCGCCGTAGACCCACCAGAGCATGTCGCGGTTGGCCTGCTTGACCACCTGGTTGGTGGCAGCCTCGATGCCTGCACTGCCGGCAGCCATGAGGAAGCTGGCCTGCTCGCTGTCGTTGGCCTGGGCAAACGCCTGGACGCTGTCGACCACCCGCGCCAGGGTGTCGGCCTTGTGATCGTTCAGGTAGGCATAGAGCGTCAGCAGGCTGCAGTCGTCGTTGTACAGCCCGCGCGGGGCACCGGCGGTGACCATGTTCAGGGTCGCCTGGTTGTTGACCAGGTCATACCACTTCGGGCTGCCTTCGGAGAGGCCGACCAGCACCCGGCGGTTGAGCAACGCCAACGAGTTTGTCGAGTCCACGCCCTGCAGGCCACGCAGTTGCCAGTCGAGGTCATCCACGTGTTTCAAGGTGCCGTAGGCCGAACAGCCACCGGGGGCGGTGCGCACCATCACCGCGAACACATCGCTGCTGGCGCCGTAGTGCCGGGTGACGAAGGCATTGTCGCGGTTGTAGCGCGAATCGGCGCGCAGCTCGGGAGCGCCGGCGTCGAGGTCGCCAACCTTCAGGTGCAGGCTCACGGCGTAGCCCCCGGCAGCCATCAGCGCAGCGACTGCGATGCACGCCGCCGCCCAGCGCCGGCGGGTGAACAGGTCGAGGAAGCGCCACACCGCATGCTTGCCCGCTCCGCTGGCCTCGGCCTCTTCAGCGCGCAGGCTGCGCCGCGCCGCACGGGCACTGACGCCCACGTAGGAGAGCAGCACCGGCAGCAGAATCAGGTTGGTGAAGATCAGCACCGCCACGCCCAGGCTGGCGATGACGGCCAGGTCCTGGATCACCTGTATCTGAATGATCATGAGCACGGCAAAACCGACCGCATCGCATAGCAGCGCGGTGAGCCCGGCCAGAAATAACCGGCGGAAGGTGAACCGCGCTGCCACAAGGCGATGCATACCGCGGCCGATGTCCTGCATGATGCCGTTCATCTTCTGGGCGCCATGGCTCATGCCAATGGCGAACACCAGGAACGGTACCAGCACCGAATAGGGGTCGAGCGCGTAACCCAGCAGTGGCAGCAGGCCGAGCTGCCAGATCACTGCCACCAGCGAACACACCACGACCAGCGCGGTGCTGCGCACACAGCGGGTGTACCAGTACAGCACGGCGGCGGTGATGGCAATGGCGGCGGCAAAGAACAGCAGGATCTGCCGCAGGCCGTCCATGAGGTCGCCGACGACCTTGGCGAAACCGGTGATGTGGATCTCCACCCCCTGCGCCTGGAAGCGCTCGCGCAGGGTTTCCAGCTCATGGGCGAAGGCCGTGTAGTCGAGGGCCTGGCCGTCCGGGGTCTTCTCCAGCAGCGGCACGTAGACAATGCTCGAACGCTGGTCGAAGGCCACAAGTTGACCAATCTCGTTGGAGCGTTCCACGTTGCGCTTGAGCGCTTCCAGGCTAGCGGCAGCGCCATCGTAGCCGTCGGGCACCACCGGGCCACCTTCCAGGCCCTCCTCGGTGACTCCGGTCCAGCGGGTGGACGGCGTCCACAGCGACTTCATCGCCGCACGGTCGACGCCAGGCAGCAGGTATACCGCGTCGTTGAGCTGCTGCAGGCTGTGCAGGTAGTCCTTGTCGTAGATGCTACCGCGCGGATTGGCCACGGCGATGCGCACCGCGTTGCCCAGGCCGGCGAGTTCCTGGCGGTGCTCCAGATAGTTGTGGATGAACGGATGATCGCGCGGGATCATCTTCTCGAAGCTGGCATTGAGGGTCAGGCGCGAGGCCTGCCAGCCGAGCAGCAAGGTCGCCGCCAGGCACAGCAGCAACACCAGCACACGGTGGTTGAAGAGCGCACGTTCCAGCAGCGAGCCGGACGCGCTGTCGAAGTCGTCGAGATGGCCGCTGGAAGGCGCAGATGAATTCATGACGTGCATGGTTCAGTCCGTCGTGGTGGAAAGAGAGGAAGGTTCCAGGCGGCGCGCACCGGCCATGCCGACGGCGACGATGGAGCCATCGGCGGCGGTGGTAGCGGCGGTCAGTGGCAGGCCATCGGAGACCGCCACGGGCTGGGCGACAAAGGCGCCGAGGCCGCTGCGCAGGAGCATCCCTGCCTGGTTGGCGAGCAACAACTGGCCACCGGCGACGCGCAGGCCGTTGATCGATGCCGGGATCGGGTTGGCTAGCGCCTGGAAACTGTCGCCACCGTCGTCAGAGGCGAACAGCGAACCGCGCAGGCCGCCGAGCAGCAGACGGCCATCAGGCAACACGGTGGCGGCGAAGTAGCTGCCATCGTAGGGCCCGTGCAGCGCCTCGTAATGCTCACCGCCATCACGCGAGCGAAGCAGCAGGCCCTGCTCGCCGGCGATGTACACCTGGTTGCCTTGGCGCGCCAGGGCATACAGGTGCAGTCCACGCCCGTTCGGCAGTCGGCCGATCTCCGACTGCCAGCTGCGCCCGCCGTCGGCGGTGCGCATGGCCAGCCCGTAGGCACCCACGACCAGGCCGTTGCGGGCATCGGTGAAATTCAGGGCCAACAACGGCTTGTCCGCGCCGTCAGCCAGCAGCCGTTGCGCCGCCGCCATGCGACGCTCGTCTGCGGCAGCCTCGGCTGCCTGCACCTCCAGGGCGGCGGCGCGCTTGCCGTCGAGCTGCACGCTCCAGTGCTCACCACCGTCCTGGCTGTGCAAGACCACGCCGGCATGGCCGACTGCCCAGCCGTTGCGGGCGTCGATGAACTGCACGGCGGTCAGGCTGACACTCACCGGCACGGCAGTGGCCTGGCGCCAGGTGGCACCATTGTCATCGGACAGCAGTACCACGCCACGTTCACCCACCGCGACCAGGCGTGCATCGGCCCGGGCCACATCCTGCAACACCGCACGCAGGGCCTGGGGGCCGTGCAGCGCGGGCTGCGCGAGCACATCCACGCTGTCACCGGCGAACGCCGGCGGCAGCCCGCAACAGGCTGCCAGCAGCCAGCCGTAGAGCATCTTGTTCATCGCACGCAACCTTTTGTTCTTAGAGTCGGTACAGCACCTGCGCAGCGCGCCTGCTCAGCGCACACCCTCGCCGGCCATGGCGTCGGCGGTGAACACCGAGTCCTTGTAGGGCGGCACGATGCGGTACTGTTCGTTCTTGCCTGCGAACAGGTCACCGGCGAACCAGGCACCGGAGAGCAGGTCGTAGAAGCCGTTGGTCAAGGTCACCACGCCCGGCAGGTCAGGCAGCACCACCGGCGAGGTCCAGACCACCTTGGCCAACTGGTTGCGGGCGTCATAGCGCTCGCCCAGCACGGCAGCCCAGGTGTCTTCGTCGAGGTAGTAGGTGCTACGCGGCATCACATGGCGCTGGCCATTCTTCAGCGTCGCCTCCACCACCCACACACGGTGCAGCTCCCAGCGGATGGCGTCGGCGTTCAGGTGATGGGGAGCCAGCAGCGCCTCGGCGTTGCTGGCGGTGAACACCTTGTTGGCGTTGTAGGGGATGTACATCTCCTTCTTGCCCACCAGCTTCCAGTCGAAGCGGTCGAGACGACCGTTGAACACGTACAGCTCATCGAAGCTCATGACGCCGGCGGTGGCCGGGGTCGGCGTGTCGCAGCAGGCGTTGGGCAGGCGACGCACACGGCGCTGGCCAGGCAGGTAGGTCCAGACCGCAGCTTTGTCGGCGTTGAGGTTCTCAAGGCCGGTAATGGCCTCCCCGGCACGCAGGGGCGGGCCGTCGTTGGTCATGCGGATGGACCAGAACACACCCTTGTCGCCACTGCCACCGGGCAGGTACCAGGGCATCTGCAAATCGGCCCGCGAGTCATTGGTGAGCACGTGCTTGCCGTCGGCGGTGGTCAGGTACTGATTGAAGCTGGCGTGCCAGGACGCACCCCGCCAACGCAGCAGGTGGTTCCACATGGCTTCCACGCCATTGGCCGGGATCGGGAACGGGATGCCGCCGGATGCGCCTTCGGGCATGGGGCCGGCGGGGCCGTCCACCAGCTTGCCGCTGGTGGCGTTGGCGAGGGTGGCGTCGTACACCGACTGCGGAGCGGCAGCGCTGCGGCGTGTCGGGTAGACGTCGAGACGATAGCTGTCCGGGTACTTCTTCAGCATGGCCTGGATGCCCGGCGTCAGCTTGTCGGCATACTGCGCCATGTTCTGCGCGGTGATGCTCAACAGCCGCTTGTCGCTGGCGAACGGATCGCCACGCTTGCCGCCTTCCTTATAGGCCGGGTCGGCCTGGATGTAGCCACCGGTCCAGGCAGGAATGCTGCCATCCGCATTGCCGGCCCGCTCGCCACCGAGCGGGGTCAGGCTGGTCTTGAGCATGGCCGCCTGCTCGGCGGGCACTGCGGCAACGGCGCCGTGGGCCAATAGCAGCGAGGCACTCAGGGCAGTGAGCAGGGAAACGACTTTATTATTGTGTTTCATCGGGTGGTCCTCGGTCAGAAGGTGCGGCTGACAGTGAAGGCGATGAAGTCGCGGTCTTTGAGCGACTGTTCGAAGGTGTAGTGGTTATCGGCGTCGAGGAAGGTGTTCTCCGGGCCGTAGTAGTGCGTGTAGGTCAGGCCCAAACTCCAGGTGTTGAGGTAGTTGCCTTTCAGGCCGATGTTCAGGTCACCGCCATGATCGGTGCCAAAACCGGTGCCCAGCGCCATGGACGCGCCGTTGGTGTAGCTCGCGCCGATCGGCACCGACAGGTCGAGACCCGGTAAGATCTGCCGGTACATCGGTTCGAACACCAGGCGCAGGCTGGTGGCGTCACGGTCGGCGTTAGGGTCAACGGCATCGGCGTTCTTGCTCACGCTCATCACCCGGTTCCAGGCGATTTCGCCGAGGAAGCTCGACTCGGCAGCGATGAAGTTCGGCTCCAGGCTGGCAAGCCAGGAGAAGTTGGCGTGCAGCGTGCGGCCGGCGGCGTAAACCGGGTTATCGTCATTGTCGATCGCCTCGCCCACGGCCAACGCATGCTGGTTGGTCGAGGCCAACGGCTGGTTCCAGCGCGTTGACAACTCACCGGCGAGGTTGAAGTTGCCAACGGTGGTGGAGAAGCTCGCACCGAACGCCTCGATACCCTCGGGATACACCCAGTAGAACTCGCCGGCCTTGCCGCTGACCGGGTCGAGGTTGGCGAAGTTCGGGCGTACATTGAGCTGCGGCGACTTGTCGTGGAAGCGGATGGCGTACAGGCCCCAGTCGACCGTCTCGGTGCGCCAGCGCACCTGCATGCCGCCCTGCCCTGAGTCCTTGGCTTGCTTGTCGTTGCCGTGGAAGAACGCCAGAGGTTGGCCACCGGGGAACACCGGCGCGCCGACGAACATGCGCTCGGCGCCATCACCGAAGAAGTCGTCTGTGGAGAAATAGCTGCCCGCTGCCGGCAGGCGGTTGGCCTCCCACTCGAACTGGTAATAGGCCCCCACCGACACATCCGGCGTCAGTTGGAGTTGTCCGGAAATCTGCTGTACCGGACGGATCAGTTCCTTGAACTGCGTGTTGGGTACCGACAGCCCCTTGACCACGTCCACCGGAGCCATGCCGCCAGCAATGCCGTTCATGCCAAAGAACAGGCTCTCGCCCCACTGCATGGCGTATTGACCCAAACGGCCGGACAGCGGCATGTCGCCGATCTCGGTCTTGCCGAAGATAAAGGCGTCGAGCAGCTCGCCCTTGCGCCCATGCAGCTTGCGCGTGTCGTCGGTGAACGCGTCGTAGTCGACCGAATAACTGTTGGCACGGCCAGGGTCGTTGTTGTCAGTCCCTTGGTTGTAGACATCGTCGTACCAGGCCGCGCCGCTGACCCGTGCGCCGACGTTGTTGTAAGTAATGTCCAGTTCCGACAGCAGGTCGAGGCGGTTGGAGATCAGGCCTTTGTCGAAGTTGCGGTCACCGTCGTCCAGGTTCAGCGCGGTCTGCCCTTCGGTGAGCTTGCTGCTCGCGTCCTGTGTACGCCAGGCGGCGCTGTATTTCAGGGTATTGTCCCAGCGCACCCGCAGGTCGGGGTTGCCGGTATCGAATTCGAAGGCCTGGGCCTGGCTTGCGGCCAGCGCGACAAGCGCCAGGCTGAGGGGCTTGAGCGCCGGTAACGGCCGTGTGAATGCACCTTTGCGAGTCAACATCGGGGTTTCCTCTTTCTTTTTATTGTGCGTCGGTGTTGGCATAGGGCCGGCGCGCCGACAAGGCAGGGCGTGCCGGGTACGGGGAGTCAGATCGGCTGCGCAGTGACCTCCAGCATGCGCTTGACCAGGCCGATGCGGTCGAAGGAAGGATCGCGCTGGATCTCCTTCACACCTGCCAGCAGGGACATTTCGCTGATGAACTTGCAGCGCTCGAAACGCCGGCCCATGAAACGCTGCAATTGCGCGTCGAGGCTGCCACCCGCGGTGAGTTCTTCGGCGAGCACCACGGCGTCCTCAATGGCCATGCCTGCACCCTGCCCCAGGTGTGGCGTGGTGGCATGGGCGGCATCCCCGATCAGCAGCACTCGACCGCAGTACCAGGGTTCGTCGACAAACACCGCTTCAAGCGGCTTGTAAACGACCCCGGCGTTGTCGACGATCTGCTCGCGCAATTCGCCGATCAGCCCGCCGAAACCGGCCAGGCGCTGGCGAAGGCCATCAGCCAAAGCGGCCGGTTCCATCCAGGGGTTGCCCGGCTCGTGGGAGGTGGTGAAGAGGTACATCAGGTCATCGGCCAGCGGGACCAGACCCGCGTTGCCAGAGGGCCCTTGGTAGTTGGCAAGGTGGTCGATACCTGCCGCACGCGGGAAGTTGTAGCGCCACACCGACTGCCCGGTGAAACGCGGCTGATAACGATCACCGAACAGCACGCTGCGGACTTTCGAGAACACCCCGTCGGCGCCGACCATCAGACCGTAGCGCCCCTGGCTGCCATCGGTGAACAGCACGTCCACTGCGCTGTCGTCTTGCTCGAAACTTTCCACCGAGGTGCCCAGGCGCACCTGGGTGCCCAGTTCGATGGCAGTTTCGCTCAACACCTTGTGCAGGGCGCGGCGCGAGATACCCACATTGGCCGGATACTGCGGACCGGCCAGGCGCTGGCCAGGGATGCGCGCCAGTTGCTGCCCTTCGGTGGTATAGATGGCCACGTCCTCGAAGGAGTAGGCGGCATCAAGGTAGGCTTCGAGCAGGCCCAGCCGGTGCATCTCGCGCACCACATTGCTCTGTTGAATGATGCCGACGCCGTAGACGGTCCACTCGGTTTTCAGCTCGACCAGATCGACGGCGACGCCCTTGCGGCGCAAGGCGATGGCGGCACACAGCCCGCCAATTCCGCCGCCCACGATCAACACGTTGTTCACAGTATCCATGGCATGTCTCACGTTTTGTTCTTGTTGTGCGCCCCGTCATGCGGGGCGGCCGTTTCCTGTGCCTATGCACAGCTTCCCGCCTGCGCCGGTCCATGACCAATCGCGTCGCGGGATGCGACCTATCGCGCGGCGCGATAGGTCAGCGATCGAGCTGCTCCAGCGGCAATAGCAGCCAGCCGTCCGCTTCCTTGTGATCGAGTGCCTCCAAGGCTTCGCCTCGGCAGGGGCCGTGAACGCAAGTGCCGTCTTCGGGCATGAAGCGCGCACCGTGGGCGTAGCAGACGATCCACTGGCCATCGGCGCTCAAAAAGCGGTTCTTGCGGTACTCCAGGGGCACCATCAAATGCGGGCACAGGTTGCGGTAGACGCGTACCTGGCCCAGGTACCGCAGGGCGAACAGGCTGTCCGCGCCCCTGCCCTGTGGGTCGAAACCGCGCGCGTGACCCTCGCCCAGCTCATCGAGCCGGCACAGCTCCACCCACGCCATGTTTCAACCCTGCTTCGCAGGCGGGCCGCTGGGTGCCCATTTCTCCCGCGAGGCGAACAGGAACAGCTGCGAGTTGTCGGCCGACATCGGCGCCTGACGCGCCGCCCATGCGTCATCGTGCTTGTCCATGTCGGCGTCGTACTCGATGTGGCAGCCCAGCGGGCTGTTGAAGTACCAGAACCAGTTGGAACCCAGCAGGTGTCGGCCCGGGCCCCAGAAGCTGGTCCAGCCTTGCTGCTGGAAACGCGTACCGGCCAGCAGGACCTCGGTGCCGCTGCCCATATGGAAGGTGAAGTGCTCGCAACCCTGCATGTGGGGTGGGGTCTGGATCATGAACAGGCAGTGGTGATCATCCATGGCGGCGGTGCGCATGAACGGGCCGACGCCGATGAAGCTGTCAGTGGTGACGAAGCCCAGGCGATCGCGGTAGAACGCTTCACCCTTGGCCGCATCGGGTACGAAGTACACCACGTGGGACAAGGTGCGCGGCAACGCCGACATGTCCGGGGCAATGCCGAGCTGGTTGATCGGGCGCTGCGGTGCGCTACCGGGGGCGTTGGTAAGGTCGGCCGGCGCGTCGAAGGGGCGACGGCAGGTCACCTGGAAGGCAATGGCAAAGCCCAGGTCGTCGAAGGTGTGCAACGCGCCGCTGGCGTCGCGCCGTACTTCGCGATCACGGCCCAGTTCGTCGGCGATGGCCGCCAGATCGGTGCTCGAAGCGACGCCGTAAACGGTCTCGCGCAGCGATGGGGTCGGCCCGAGCGCCGGCGGCAAGCCAGGGTCGTCGCCGCGGCGGATAATGATCGAGGTGCCGTCCAGCGCCTCGAAACGGCCACCGTCGCCGTCCAGTTGAACAGCATCGAGGCCATAGTCACGCAGGCAATCGGCACAGGCCTGGATATCGTCGACGCCAAACACCAGCGCGTCGAGACCAAGAATATTCATGGCTACCACTCCATTGAAATTGTTATTCGGCGAGGCAGGTCACCGGTAATGGGTCGCGGCGGCACGTCGGCCGTACGACTGGCGTGCAGGTTGCTCGGTGGCGGGGTGGCGTGACCAATCGCGAGTCAGAATGCGAGGCATCGGCAATCGCGATACCTGGGCCACAGCCCATGTGCTGTGGCGTTGGCTCGGTATCGTGGCTTGCAGGTCTTGACGTAGCGGCAATGCAGCGGGAAGGTATCGCGAAAATAACTACAAGAACCGAGAGCTATCACCATGCGCTTTCACCACCTGGACTTGAACCTGCTGGTTGCCCTGGACATCCTGCTCGAGGAGCAAAACATCACACGCGCCGCCGAGCGCCTGCACATGACTCAATCGGCCACCAGTGGAGTGCTGGGGCGTTTGCGAACGTTTTTCGAGGATGAGTTGCTGGTGCAGGTCGGCCGCAAGATGCAGCCCACCCCCTATGCTCTGGAACTGGCCAAACCGGTACGCGAGGTGCTACTGACCATTCGCGCCTCGATAACGGCCAAGCCGGTGTTCGATCCGGCCGCCAGCAAGCGACACTTCCGCCTGGTGACCTCGGACTACCTGATCAGTGTGGTATTCGCTCAGGTCATCCAGAAAATCCATCAGGAGGCGCCGCACATTACCTTCGAGATGATCGGCCCAGGCGACAGTAGCGCCGAATTGCTGATGCGAGGCGAGGTCGACATGATGATCGTGCCCGAGCGCTACCTCATCGAAGGCCATCCGGCGCAGCTGCTGTTCGAGGAAGATCATGTCTGCGTGGTGTGGCGCGACAACCCCGAGGTGGGCGAGCATCTGACACTTGAGCAGTACATGCAGATGGGCCACATTTCGGTGGGCTTTGGCCGCAACCGCCACTTGAGCATCGAGGACTGGTTCATGAACCAGTACGGCTTCAATCGGCGGCTGGAAGTCATCACCAACGACTTCAACACCCTGCCCCAGTTGTTGGTGGGCACCGTGCGGATCGCTACCATGCACCGCCGACTGGCCGAACTCTATGCCGGCTACCTGCCGCTGCGCCTGTTGCCACCGCCAGTGAAGATCCCGGTTATGCGCGAATTCATGCTGTGGCACCGCAGCATGGACGGCGACCCCATGCACAGATGGCTGCGCGAGCGCATCAGCGATGTCATTCAGTGCGCCAGCACGCAGCCAGATGCTCTGCGCGCCACCGCCTGAGCGGCGGCCATCGCCCCAGACACCGCAACGGTGCTGGGGCATCGCGTTTCGCGATACCTCGCATCCCTGATCACGATTGGCCCCACCCTGCCCTGCCTGCGTACCTTGCCTTCAAACCGCGCCCTGCCTGCCTGTCGCTCAATTGGGCGCCGGACTCCACGACCGCAGAAGGACAACAAGAATGTTCCGTTACTTCCCCACCAATTACGTCTGGAACCTCTCGGTGGACCTGGCCATCGAAATGGGTGCCCGCATGGGTGAAATCGAGGAAATGTGCGCACCGCTGCAGGAAGCCGCCAAACAGCCCGACGCCGCCGGCACCCAGGCCTTCCGGGAAATATGGTCGACCATGGCCGACAAGCTGTGCGGCTTGGCCGAAGAAGACGAAACCGCCGGCCGACGCTTGTCCGCCGGCGAAAAATACAACCGCGCGGCCACCTACTACCTCACCTGCGAACGCTTGCAGGCCCACGGCGCGCCGGGTCGTGCAGCCTTGTATCAGCGCTTCCTCGAAACCTTCGCCCGCGGCATCGATTTGGCCAAGGAGAACTGTGAGCGCGTAGAGATCCCGTATGAAGGCAAGCACCTCTCGGGACTGCTGGTGCGCGCAGAAGGCGTGAGTGGCCCGGCACCGCTGCTGGTGCAAGTCAACGGGCTGGATTCGACCAAGGAAATGAAATACCGCGTCGGCCTGCCTGCCTGGCTGGCCAGGCGAGGCGTGTCGTCGCTGATTGTCGACCAGCCCGGCACCGGCGAAGCGCTTCGCCTCCACGGCATGACGGCACGCCATGACAGCGAACACTGGGCCAGCCGCATAGTGGACTGGCTGGAAACCCGCCCTGATGTCGATGCCAGGCGCATCGGCCTGGAAGGCGTTTCCCTGGGCGGCTACTACTGTCCGCGCGCAGTGGCGTTCGAACCGCGCTTTGCTTGCGGCGTGGTGTGGGGCGCCAACCACGACTGGCGCGACGTGCAGAAGCGTCGCCTGGAGAAGGAAGGCAACTTCCCGGTGCCGCACTACTGGGCGCACGTGCAATGGGTCTGGGGGGCGAAGGACCTGGACGACTTCATGCGCATCGCCGAAAACGTACACCTCGACGGTGTCCTCGACCGTATCCGCGTACCGTTCCTGGTCACCCACGGCGAGAAAGACTCGCAGATCCCGCTCAAATGGGCACACCGCACCTACGAACAACTGGTCAACAGCCCGAAACGCGAACTGAAGATTTTCACTGACCGTGAAGGTGGCGTGCAGCATTCGAGCTTCGACAACAGCATCAATGCCGGGCACTACATCGCCGACTGGATCGCCGAAACCCTTGGCGGCCACACGGCCTGATCGGCGCTGCCGGCCCTGGCTCCGACGGCGCCGATTGGCGCCGTTCTCGTTTCTGCGCCAGAGAGCGCCAGGTATCGATGCCATCGATACCTGGCCATCAATAGCATCTGTTGGTGCTGGGCAGTCACCACGGCCTAGCCTTGCACCACCCTCACGATGAGAGAGCTCACCAATGAGTGCCCTGCACCTGCACTGCTCTACCCTGTTCGACGGTACTGGCCTGCACACCCGCCAACGACAGACATTGATCATCGAAGGCGGCGTGATCCGCCATGTCGGGCCATCCGCCGAGGCACCCCGTCCGCAACCCGGCGACCGTGAAGCCCACGGCCAGTTCGTCATGCCCGGGCTGGTGGACGTGCACACCCACCTGGCGTTTGGCAATGCCCAGAGCGAGGAAGACATCGACATCTGGACCAGCGACGAGTTTCGCGCCCTGCGGGGGCTGTTCTTCGCTCAGCACGTTCTGGCTGCCGGCGTGACGTCCATGGTCTGCCCTGGCGACAGTGGCCAACTCAGCATTGCCGTGCGCAATACGGTCAACGCCGGACTGTTCGAAGGCCCCCGTATCGCTGCAAGCAGTCGAGTGATCACCAATCGACAGAGCCTGAACGACTGGTTCCCCAGCCGCGTCGGCGCCCCTGAGTACTTCACCGCCGCGCTGGTCACCAGCCGTGACGATGCCATTGCCCAGATCCGCAAGCAGGCCAAGGACGGCGTGGACCTGATCAAGATTGCCATGGACGGCACCCACCGTCGCCCCAACGGCGAAATCATCGCCGCTTTCACCGCCGACGAGACCCGTGAGATGGTCTACGAAGCTCATCGCCTCGGCTGCCGTGTGGCTACCCACGCCTATGGCCGAGAAGCGGTGATGTACGCGGCCAAGGCTGGCGTCGACCTGGTGTTCCACGCCTTCTACATGGATGACGCCTGCATCGAAGCGCTGCTTGAGGCTGGCAGCGTGCTCGCTCCGACCATGACCTTCCCGCAAAACACCGTGGACTTCTGCCAGCCCCATGACCCCGCGAACAGCACCGGCTACGCCGCCTACTGCGCCCGGACCCTCGAGCTCGGCGCGCCGGTACTCAAGCGCGCCAAGGCCGCCGGCGTACCCTTCGCCTGCGGCAGCGACAGCGGCTTTGCTGTGACACCCTATGGCGAATGGCACGCTCGTGAACTGGAGCTGCTGGTACGGCACCTGGACTTCACCCCGGCCGAAGCATTATTCGCCGCAACCCATGTCGGCGCACGCTTGATGCCGCGCGGCGAGACGCTCGGCACCCTGGAACCGGGCAAACAGGCCGACCTGCTGGTGCTCGACGGTTCGCCCCTGGACGACATCCGCATCCTTCAAGACCGCGCTCGGCTGCAGGCGGTGTACAAGGCCGGCGAGCCGGTACGGCTGCAACGCACCGCCTACAACCCCAAGCAGGTGTCGGACTTCAATTCGCTGAAATGGACCGACCTCTACACCCGCGACCGCGTGTCCGAACTCGGCAAATGGAGCCTGTGAACATGACAACGCTCAACTTCGAACTGGCAGTGCAACTGGCCGTCGCGACCCTGCACCAGGCACGCGCTTTGAACCTCAAGCCTATGGCCGCAGCGGTGCTCGACAACGCCGGCCACCCGTTGGCGGTGCTGCGCGATGAGCAGGCCAGCTTCCTGCGCCCGCAGATCGCCACCGGCAAGGCCCGCGGCTGCCTGGGCCTGGGCTTCGGCGGCCGCGAACTGGCGCGCCGCGCCCAGACCATGCCGGGCTTCTTCGATGCCATCAACAGCCTCACCGGTGGCGAGGTGATTCCGGTCGCCGGCGGCGTTCTTCTGCGCGATGCAGAAGGCCGCCTGCTGGGCGCCATCGGCGTCAGTGGCGATACCTCGGACAACGATGAGCGGTGCGCGCTGCTGGCTATCGAAGCGCTAGGGCTGATCGGCGACAGCGGCGATCTTCAGCCCTGAGCCAACGCCTTGGCCTGCTCCACCAGCAATTGGCGGAGCCAGGCCAAGGCGAGGTCGCTCCCCTGCTGCGGATGCCACTGGAGGACCTGGGATGCTGCTGACGCAGTAATGGCCGAGGCGAGCGGCTCGCAGCCAGGACTTGATCCCGACCCGGTAAAGATCCGTCTTGTGCCCAGTATTCTCCAGGGCCACCATAGGCATTCTTCAACAGATCATTGGCTAATGCATGACACTGGAAAATTACCAGGCAATCGCTGAAAGCATTGCCCTGCTGCTGTACCCCCACGCGGAAGTCGTCATTCATGAGATACGCGGCCAGACAATCGTTCATATCGCCAATAATTTCTCACATCGCAAGCTCGGCGATGATTCAGCACTCGGTTCAGAACTGGGTGACCTTTTGAAGGGTACCAACCTTGGTCCCTACGAGAAGCTCAACTGGAACGGTCAGAAGGTCCGCTCGATCAGCACTGTGCTGCATAATCCGCAAGGCGAAGCCGAGTATCTGATGTGCATCAATCTGAACGTGTCGGTGCTGGAACAGGCGCGTGTGGCATTGGATGCATTCTTCCAGATGAGTCGGCTGGAGCCGCAACCGGATGCGTTGTTCCGCAACGATTGGCAGGAGCGCATCAACACCTTCCTGCAAGCGTGGCTGCAAGCGCATAACCTGTCGCTGCAGACCTTGAAGATGAAAGACAAGCGCAACCTCGTACTGGCCTTACACGCCGAGGGTGCATTCGAGGGGCGCAGCGGCGCCGATTACGTTGCCAACGTCCTCAGCATGGGGCGGGCCACCGTGTACAAATACCTGAAGGAAGTCAGGGCCTAGGCGGTATTGCCTAGCTGTAGGCACACGCTCTTGCTGTTGGTGGAATATTATTCTATGGTGGACAAATTATCCATACGCCTGCAAGGACCCGTCATGCCAGCCACCCCGTCCGTTGATGCCCAGTTCCTTGATACATTGCACCAAAACATTCAGGACGCCCATGCGGCGCTCCGCCCGGCCGTCAGCATTACCCCGCTCTTGCACAGCGCTCGTTTGTCGGCACTGACCGGCTGTGAAGTGCTGCTCAAGTGCGAACACCTGCAGCACACCGGTTCATTCAAGTTTCGCGGTGCCAGCAACAAGATGCGCCTGCTGCCGGCCGAGGCGCGCAAGCAGGGGGTGATAGCTGCCTCTTCCGGTAACCATGGGCAGGCACTAGCCTTGGCCGGCAAGATGGCTGGCGTGCCAGTGAAGGTCTACACCACCACGGGCGCATCGGCATACAAAACAGAGGCAATGCGCGCGCTGGGCGCCGAAGTGGTCTGCCTGCCCACCGACCCGCTGAGTGCAGAGCTGGAAGCCGCCAGGCAAGCCAAGGCCCAGGGCGTACCTTTCGTATCCCCCTACAACGACCTGCAAGTCATTGCCGGCCAGGGCACCATAGGCGTGGAGTTGTTCGAGCAGGCGCCAGACCTGGACGCGGTGTTCGTCGCCGTGGGCGGTGGCGGGATGATTTCCGGTATCGGCGCCGCCCTGCGCGTACTCAAGCCGGGCACTGAGATCATCGGCTGCTGGCCGGCGAATGACCCAACCCTGCAGCAATCACTCAAGGCCGGTGAAATCATCGAATTGGATGCCTGCGAAACGCTGTCGGATGGCACGGCTGGCGGCGTCGAGCCAGGCTCCATCACCTTCCCGCTTTGCCAGGCGCTGCTCACCGATACCGTGCTGGTCAGCGAGGACGAAATCCGCTGCGCCATGCGCGACATCGCCAGCAGTGAGCGCTGGATCATCGAAGGCGCTGCAGCGGTTGCGGTCGCCGGCATGCAGAAGCTCGCCGAACGCTATCAGGGCAAGCGTGTCGCGGTGATCCTGTGTGGCCGTAACATCCTGCTGGAGAAGTTCCTCGAGGCCGTTCAATGAGGGTCTTCAGCAAGGCGCAGATCATCGCTCGCTTCAACCCCGAGCTCGCGGTCAGCCAACTGGAGGAAGGCTTCATCGCCTACTCCGAAGGCAAGGTGCAGGTGCCGCCCGTGCAGGGCTTCGCATTCAAGGGCGCGAACGGTGACTGTTGCGTGAAGTCGGCCTACATCGAAGGCAGCCCGACCTTCACCGTCAAGCTTTCGACAGGCTTCTACGACAACCCGTCCAAGGGCCTGCCGAGCAATGATGGCTTGATGCTTGTGTTGTCTGCACACACCGGTCAGCCGCTGGCACTGCTGCAGGACCAAGGCTGGCTGACTGCCATGCGCACCGCATTGGCCGGGCGTATCGCTGCCCGGCTGCTGGCGCCGGCCCATGTCAGGGCCATTGGCATCCTCGGCACCGGCATGCAGGCGCAGATGCAGCTTGAGCAGCTTCGCGCGGTGACCGATTGTCGCCAGGTGATTGTCTGGGGCCGGCATGAACGCGGGCTTGCGGCCTATACCGCATTTGCCCGCGAGCTGGGCTTCGCAGTGCACAGCACGCAGGATGCTGCCGAGGTTGCGGGCGCGGCAAACCTGATCGTCTGCACCACGCCTTCTCGCCAGGCGCTGTTGCACAGCGATTGGGTCCAGCCGGGCACGCATATCACCGCCGTCGGTGCCGATGCGCCCGGCAAGCAGGAACTGGACCCGGCACTGGTGGCAAGGGCAGACCGTATCATCGTCGACGCCATCGCCCAGTGCAGCCAGTACGGCGAAGTGGCCCATGCCCTCGGCAGTGGCCGGATCGACGCTAACCAGCTGATCGAGCTGGGTACGCTACTGGCTGGCCGTGCCAAGGGGCGTGAGCACGACAGCCAGATTACCTTGGCGGACCTGACCGGTGTGGCAGTGCAGGATGCACAAGTCGCAAGCTACGCCTTGGCAGCCCTGTGCACCTGAGGCGACAACAGCGTCAGCGCAAACGTTGCACCTGCGCTGGCGTGCGCTGCATCAGCACCTTGCCATTGCGTACCGACACCAACGCGTGCCCCTGGCTGCGCACCATCTCGTAATCATCCGGCGCCGACAGCAGCAACAGGTTCGCCGGCCGCCCTACCTCTATGCCATAGCGCTCGCCCAGGTTCAGGGTGCGGGCGCTGTTGTCGGTAATCAGGTCCAGGCAGCGCTGCAGGTCTTCATAGCCGAGCATGTGACAGATGTGCAGACCGGCTTCGAGAATGCGCAGGATATTGCCATTGCCCAGTGGGTACCACGGGTCGACGATGGAGTCCTGGCCGAAGCACACGTTCATGCCGGCGCGGTCGATCTCGGCCACGCGGGTAACGCCACGACGTTTCGGGTAGTTGTCAAAGCGCCCTTGCAGGTGAATGCTCTCGGTCGGGCATGACACGAAGTTGATGCCCGACAGCTTGAGCAGGCGGAACAGCTTGTAGCAATACGCATTGTCATACGAGCCCATGGCCACGGTGTGGCTGGCCGTGACCCGGGCCCCCATGCCGCGTACCCGCGCTTCTTCGGCCAACACTTCGAGGAAGCGTGATTGCGGGTCGTCGGTCTCGTCGCAGTGCACGTCCACCAGGCAACCGGTACGCTCGGCCAGGTCCATCAGGAACTTCACCGACGATACCCCCTGGTCGCGGGTATTTTCGAAATGCGGAATGCCGCCGACGACGTCGGCGCCAATTGCCACGGCTTCAGTCATCAGCGCCCGGCCGTTGGCGTACGACTCGATGCCCTCCTGCGGGAAGGCGACAATCTGCAGGTCGATCAGCTCACGCACTTCGTCACGTACCTCGACCATGGCCTTGAGCGCGGTGAGTTTCGGGTCGGTCACATCGACATGGGTGCGCACATGCTGGATACCGTGGTCCACCAGCATGCCGATGGTTTTTTTCGCACGGGTCTTGATGTCGTCTTGGGTGGTGATTTCCTTGCGCTCCGACCACCGCTCAATGCCTTCGAACAACGTGCCGCTCATGTTCCACTTCGGCTCACCTGCGGTCAGCGTGGCATCTAGGTGAATGTGCGGCTCGACAAAGGGCGCGACCACCAGGTTTTGCCCGGCGTCCAGGTCATTGGCCGTAGCGGGCGCCACGACGTCGGTCTGGGGCACGATGGCGGCAATGCGCTCGCCGTTCAGTTCGACGCGGAACAGGCCAGGCTTGCCGCGCAGGCGTGCGTTGATGATGTTCATGCTGTTACTCCTTGCCGTGGGCTTCGCTCATGCGCCATACCAGCATGGCGACCGAAGCATTCATGCGAAAAAGCGGGTCGTCGAGCGACTGCCCGCTCAGTTGTTCGATGCGCTGGATGCGCTGATTGATCGTGTTGCGGTGCAGCCCCAGACGCTGTGCGGCCTTGAGCCCGTTGCCATTTTCCATGAGCAAGGCGTCGAGGGTATGCACCAAAGCATGGACGTGTTTGCGCCCAGGGGCGATCAGCGGGCCGAGGGTGCGGCTGACGAAATCGTCGACCAGCGAGCGGTCGACAATACCTTGCAGCAGGCGCAATACGCCGAGCTCGCTGAAGTTGCAATAGCCGTTGGCCGGGCGCAGATGCTGCGCCACATCCAGCGCCTGGCGTGCCTCGTTGAGGGCCTGGCGATAGTGCGCGCAATCGTCAGCGAGGCTCGACAGGCCCATGTAGAGGCCCAGTTCACCTGTCGCGGCTTGCAGCTGCCGGTACAGCGCGCCCAAGGTCTCGGGTAAGTCGTGTGTATCGGCCAGCAGCACCACGAACAGGTCGCCCGGCAACTGCGCCGTCACACTGCCTGGCTGCTGGCGGCACCAGGCTTCGAGCTGGTCTTCCAGGGCCTGGCGGGTGCCTTGCCAGGTACGCTCGCCGTGCGCCAGGCCGTGGCGCTCGAACAAGGCGTCCACGCCCGTCAGGCGCAAAGCCAGCAGGCGCCGCGGTTTATCCAGGGCCAGTTGCAGGTGTGCTGCCCGCTGCCGGGCAATCGCCAGGCTCGGGTAGTCGCCTGTGAGCAGTTGGCCAAGGATGTCGTTGCGCGAGCGGCGTACCTGGCTCATCTGCACCAGTGCAGTGCCGATCAGGTGGGTGACCACCACCATCTTCAGCGCGTAGGGCTGTTCGATCAGTGGCAAGCCCAGTTGCTCGGCGCGCGCGACAACGGGCGCCGGGATGCTCTGGATGAAACTGCCGCCGGTGAGAATCACCATGCCGGCAATGCCCACGGCGTCGCCATCCTCCACCAGGCTCAGCAGGTTGGCTTCGCCGCGCGGGTGGTTGATGCCGGTGACGAATACCAGTTCACCGCCCATCACCCATTCGGCGATACCCTCGTTCTCCGCCACGTAAGGCCAGCGTACCCGCCGCTGCAGGTTGCGCGCTCCGGCCCGCACCTGCATTTCGTGCAGACCGGGCAAATGCAGGAGCTCTTCCAGCGCCAGGCTCACGGTTCGACGCCCGCCTGGCCGGGCGCGCGGCGGCGTGCGCCCAGCTCTAGAATGACGATGTAGCACACTGCCGAGGCGGCGATGCCCACCAGCGGCGCGACCCACGGTGAGGCATAGGCCAGTACAGCGCCCACGGCATAGGCAAACAGCCCGGTGAGGTTGTAGCGTGGCAGGTTTGCCGTACCCAGTGCCGGGTATTTGCCGCGGTGGCGATACCAGAAGTCAGCCATGATCACCCCACCCACCGGCGGAATGATCGACCCCAGCAGCACCAGGAACGGGATCAGCATTTCGTACATGCCACCCATCGCCAGCACAATGCCAACCCCGGCCGCCACCAGCGTTGCCGTGCGCCGGCGCTCGCTGCGCAACAAGTGGCAGGCGGCGGCCGACACGTTGTAGATGGTCGGACCCTGAATGGTCCACAGGTTCAGGCACAGCATCACCACGGCCGCGAACGACAGGCCCTGCAGCATCATCACGTCGACGATATCGGCCTGCTGATAAACCATCGCGCACCACGCCCCGGCCACCACCATCAGGCCGTTGCCAAGGAGGAATGCCACCACGCTGGCGATCACCGCTACCCGGCCACTGCGTGCCAGCCGTGTCCAGTTGGTGGCTTGGGTGGCGCCACTGGCGAAGGTGCCGAAGACCATGGTCACTGCCGCCGAAAAGGTCATGGTTTCATGCGGGACGACTGCAGCCAGGCCGGCAAAGCCACCGGCATCGCGGGTGGCGATGTACATGGACACCAACAGCAGCACGAACATCAATGGCACCGACACCCGCGACAACAGGTCCAGCCCCTTGAACCCGATGATGGCCGTAATGCTGAAACCCAGCCCGAACAGCACCATCAACGGCATGCCGAAGCCATCCGCCAGCCCCAGCAGCTTGACCAGCACGATGGCCACCGTGGCCGTACCCCAGGCATACCAGCCCAGTTCGGCAAAACCCAGCAGAAAGTCCGAGAGCCGGCTCCCCGCTTCACCGAAACAGAAGCGTCCCATCAACACGGTATTCAGCCCGCTGCGCGAGGCAATGAAGGCCAACACTGCGGCATACAAGGCAAGCAAACTGTTGCCGAGGGTAGCCACCCACAGCATGTCGACAAAACTGAATGCCATGCCCAGCTTGCCGCCGGCGAACATCGTGCCGGTAAAGAAGGTGAAGCTGAACAAGACCATCGCGATCGGCAGCAGGCCCTTGCGGGCGGACTGGGGGGCTGCGCTGAGGGGAAATTCGCTGGGTGAGCTCATTGCACGGGGGCTCCGGGTGTGTAGTTGGGAGCAGAAAGAGCAATATGCGGGCCGCTTTTCCCTGCGCCGCCACCCGGAAGAAATCGGGCTGTTCGCCCAGAAATCCATATGCACTGTGCACATTAAAGCTACGATCTGACGATCTGGAGTGTGCGCGACGACTTATTTTGAGGCGCTCATGCACCAAAGCGGGCCTGGGCTGGGTAGTAATCACCCAGCCCACGGCGGTTTACACGGTCCCGTCCAACCCCATTTGCCAGAAATCAGCCTCCAGGCTGGAGGCCTGGCCAAAAATCCCTGCCAGTTCGGCGAACCGCTGCTCGGTCATGCTGCGCGCCGCCAGTTCATCCAGGTGCTTGCGCGCTGCTGCGGCCACCCCTTGGTAGCCCTCCCCGGCATACTCGCCAATCCACTCGCGGTAGGGGTGATTGCTCAAGTCGCCAATGCGCTCGGCCAGGGTCCGGCCGATTTCGGCATAGCCGATCACGCAAGGTGCCAGTGCCACGTGCAGCTCCAGCAGGTCGCCGGCTGCGCCGCAGTCCAGCACATAACGGGTGTATGCCACCGTGGCCTGATGCTCTGGTGCGGCCTCGATGTCTGCCTGGGTCAAGCCCCAGCGCGCGCACAGGCGCACGTGCAGCTCGGTTTCATCCAGGATCGCCGACAGCCCGGCCTGCGCTGCACGAATGTCGGCCGGGCGGCGGCTTTTGTAGGCGGCCAGCGCCCAGGCGCGGGCGAACTGGATCAGGAACAGGTAATCCTGCACAAGGTAGGTCCGGAACGCTTCCTCGCTCAGCGTGCCCTCGCCCATCTGACGCACGAAGTCATGGTCTACGTAGCGGTTCCATTGTGGCGAGGCAGCTGTCTTGAGGCGCTCGAAGATATCCATGCTCATTTGCCCTCCGGGTACACTGCATCGAAGAAAGCCAGCTCCAGCGCCACGGTGCGCTGGTAGAAGTCACTTGCCAATGCGGCCTCCTGCGGGCCGACGCGGTCCAGTTCGGCCTGCAGGAAAGCGACGAATGCCTGGAATGCCGGGTTGTCATGCAGGGTAATCCACTCGGCATGGACGAAGTTGTCCGGCATCGGTTTCGGCGCCTTGAGCGCCCAGTCCAGGTACAGGCCTTCGGCAACGTTCAGCACCGCCAGTGCCGCTGCGTAGGAACGGGTGGCTGCCGCTTCGCGCATGATCGCCTTGAAACCTGCGGTAGGCGCGGTATCGGCCGGTTCACTGCGTTGCGCCGGGCTGACACCCAAGGCCTCGAAGGCACGCAGGAAGTAGGTGTTCTCGTCACTGCAGATCATCCCGGCAAAGCGGCCGAAGCGCAGGCGGGCTTCAAACGTGTCAGCGGTGGCGATGGCCGCGCCTAGCAGGGTCACGAAGCTGTCGAGGAAACGGTGGTCCTGAACCAGGTAGTCGACCATGATCGGGTCCGGCAGGCTGCCGTCGCACAATCGGGTCACGAAACGGTGGCCAACGGCCGCCGACCAGGTCGGCTCGCTCTGGCGGCGCAGGGACTGGCTGAAACGTTCGGTCATGTTGCTGTCCTTGATGAGGGTGACAGCGAGACCTTGAAAGTTGGCATGGACTGGCCTCGCAGTGAGGCCGGCAAAAAGGCAGGTTACAAGCCCCATCCCTTCGCCGGCATGATCCGGATCAGGTTCGAAGGGTCACCGCGCTGTAGCGTTCAGCGGTTTCTCAGCCCATTGCCGGGCTCCCCTTGGTGACGCTCAGGTATACCCGAGGGCGCCGCGCCTGTCACGCCCCAAACTGTGGGCAATGGTGACCCGCTAATGGGTATCTGTCCCCATTCTTGACGCGCCATCTTTTAGTGCACGCCAGACGCTGCAAGGTTTTGTATGTCAAGGCATTACTGAAAAATCTGTTGGCATAGCTGTTGCTGATGGCCATTTAACGGGCAAAACGCCATTGATGGCTTAAGGCCCTAAGGCCGCAAAAGAGGCTTAAGCCAATGAAAACATCTGCTGTGAGTCACGCGTCCAGACGCGCGTTCCATCTCTCGTCCGTCACTGCGCTGATGATCAGCCTCGGGTTGATCACGGCCATGGCAGCCCCCCTCGACGACAACAGCATGCCACCGCCGACCGACCCGTCGGCCTACACCGACCAGCCGGACGACCCGACCGCTGCCTTGCTTGAGCTGAACACCATGCCGGAGGCCAACGAAGGCTCGCTGGAGCTGACCGATGGCGCGTATGGCGACCGCAACACGGTAGGCACCGACAACGTGCTGCCGCCGGCCCTGCAAACATCGGACAAGTACCCTACCAACGGCAAACCCAGCCCGTTGTTCGGTGCGCAACCTTTCACCCAGCAACTGTTGCTGTTCGAAGAATTCGGACCAGAGAAGCTCGACCCGACCACGCCGGTGCCCGATCTGACCTTCCCGGTACCGACCCTCGGCGCGGCCCCCGCCCAAGACCCCAACGTGGTGGCACGCAGCGGCCCCAGTGGCAACGCACTGGAAGCGTTCCTCAAGCAACCCGGCCTGTACCCGTTTCCGACCCAGTACGCCAACGTGCTGGACCGCAACCCATGGAAGGCGCAGATCGAGATGTTCCTCAACCGCCAGCCGGTCGGCTCGCCCGCTGAAGGCCGGCCGCCAGGAAAAGGCTGGTCACACCAGCGCTGGAACGAGTTTTACCCGCAGGCAGCGTTCAAGACGGCCCAGGCCGGTGCGCGCATCAACCTCGGTCTGCGCGACCGCAAGCAAATGCACAACTATGCCGTCGGCGAATTTGCCCCGGGCGGCCTGTACTACCAGACCTCCGACATTCCGACCACGCTGGGCACCACCAAGGGCATCGACACACGCTTCCATCCGAACATGCCGCTGCAAAACCACAAATCGCTGTGGACCTTCGACGGCACTTTCCCGCCCAAGCTGCTGATGGTGCGCTACGGCCAGCCAATTCTGATGCGCCATTACAACGCCCTGCCGATTGACCCCTCGGCCAACGGTGGCTTTGGCCTGCATACCATCTCGACCCACGAGCACAACGGCCACTCGCCGGCCGAAAGCGACGGCTTTGCCAACGCGTACTTCTTCCCCGGCCAGTACTACGACTACCGGTGGCCGGTGCAACTGGCCGGCTACGACACCATCAACACCCGTGCCCAGGACCCGCGTGCCGCTTTCCCCTGCTCGCCGGGTGAAACCTTGTTCGTCAACGATGGTTCACCGGGCCTGAAAACCTGCGAGAACGGCAGCATCAAGATTCGTGGCGACTGGCGCGAAACCATGAGTACCCACTGGTTCCACGACCACATGATGGATTTCACGGCGCAGAACGTCTACAAGGGCAACGCCGTGATGATGAACTACTACAGCGCCCTGGACCGCGGCAACGAGGCCCTGCAGGACGGCGTCAACCTGCGCTTCCCAAGCGGTTCAGCCATGCCTTGGGGGAACCGTGACTATGACGTCAACCTGGTGATTGCCGACAAAGCCTGGGATGCCAATGGCCAGCTGTGGTTCAACCCGTTCAACACTGACGGCTTCCTCGCTGACCAGATTCTGGTCAACTGGCAGTACAAGCCCAGGCTCAAGGTGCGTGCGCGCAGTTACCGCTTCCGTCTCCTCAACGGCTCGGTGTCACGCTACTTCAAGTTCGCCGTGGTGCGGGAGATTGCCGGTACCAGTGGTGAGTTCAAAGGCCCGTCCGGCTCCAACCTGTCGTATGCGCGGGTGCCGTTCCACATGATCGCCAACGACGGCAACATCATGGAACACGCGGTGCCATTCGACGGCACGATGGACCTCAATGGTGACGGCAACCTGCAAGACAACAACGGCGTCTTGCCGTTGCAGGCCATTGCCGAGCGCTACGACATCATCATCAACTTCGCCAAGAACGGCATCAAGGCCGGCGACAAGCTGTACTTCGTCAACCTGATGGAGCACGACTCCGGCAAAGGTCCGAAGCAAGCTATCCCGTTGGCCGACGTGCTGTCGGAAAAATACAAGGCAGTAATCAAGCAGACCAGCAAAGGCCCGCAGTGGGACAACGGCGACCCGGCTGTCGGCAAGTTTCTGCAACTGTGGGTGCAACCGTACACCGGCCAGGACCTGAGCATGGACCCGGTAGCCTATGAGCCGGCCAAGCCAGGCAAGGCTGCTGGCCTGAAAATGCTGCCCCTGCCCATTGACCGCGACGCCGCAGCCGACCAGGCCAAACTCAAGGATGCCCGCCACCGCGAGTTCATCTTTGGCCGCTCTGACGGCACGGACACCACCCCGTGGACCATCAAGACCGACGGCGGCTTTGGCTACAGCATGGACCCACGCCGTATCAGTGCCGCACCGCAACTGGCCAACCAGTCCACCGACGGTGGTTTCAGCGGCGACGGCACCCTGGAAGTGTGGAAAATCGTCAACGGCGGCAATGGCTGGAGCCACCCGGTACACGTGCACTTCGAGGAAGGCGTGATTCTTAGCCGCGACGGCAAGGCCCCGCCAGAATGGGAAAAATGGGCGCGCAAGGATGTGTACCGTATCGGGTCGGAACCTGATTCGTCCGAAGAGGTGGAAATGGCCATCCGCTTCCGCGAGTTCGCAGGCACCTACATGGAGCACTGCCACAACACCCAGCACGAGGACTCTTCGATGCTGCTGCGCTGGGACCTTGAACACCCGGGGCAGTTCCAGGTAATGCCCACCCCGCTGCCAGGATGGGATGGCGTGCGTTACATGGCCTCGGTAGGCCTGCCAACGTTCCGCACCAAAACCGATGACGACGATGACGACCCGGCCAACAAACCACCTGTCGTGGCCAACGACAGTGCCGCAACGACTGCAGGCAAGCCGATCACCCTGAACGTGCTGGCCAACGACAGCGACCCGGACGGCAACGTACCGCTCACGGTCACCGGCCTCAGCCAGCCGGACTCCGGCCAGGGTACCGTGAGCACGGACGGCAGCACAGTGACGTACACCCCACCCGCTACGGTCGCCACGCCGTTCACGGCCAGCTTCAATTACACGGCGCGTGATACCAAGGGGGCCGAGTCGGTGACCCCGGCCACGGTCAGCATCGCCGTCACCCCAGCAGTGGCGGCCGACGAGCTCAAGGTCACCAGTGCCACAGTGCAACTGCGTAGCGGCAACCGGTTCACCTGGGATGTGCAGGGGACAACCACGGTGGCCACGGGCAACAGCATCAGCGTGACTGCAGCAACCACCGGTGGTCCGGTAAGCCTGGGGAACGCGACGCTGACTGCCACGACTACGGGGGCCCGTTGGCGGGTAGCGGTGACCACCACCGGCTTTGGCCCGGCCACGCCAGCGACGGTCACGGTGAAATCGACGCTGGGCCAGACGGTGACAGCGCCAGTCACATACAAGTGAGTGCAAAGCGGGGCCGCCATGCGGCCCCCATCAGCCAACCCACGAGGACCGCATCATGCCCGGCTCATGGCGATTCCTGCTGGTACTGGCGTTGTTCGCCGCCAGCATTCCGTTCTGGCCGTTGCAACCCCAACGAACGGTGGCCGAAGCAGCGGCCTCTCCCTGGGGGGCCAGCTATTTCCCCAACATCCCCCTGCTCACTCAGGATGGCGAAAAAGTGCATTTCTTCGACGACCTGATCAAGGACAAGGTGGTCGCCATCAACTTCATCTTTACCGGCTGCTCCGATTCCTGCCCAGTGGAAACCGCTCGCCTGCGCCAGGTACAGAAAATCCTCGGTGACCGGGTCGGCAAAGACATCTTCCTCTACTCCATCAGCATCGACCCCTATAACGACACCCCCGCCACCCTCAAACGCTATGCCGAAAAGTTCGGCATCGGCCCAGGCTGGACCTTGCTGACCGGCGAACCCGACGACATCGAGCAACTACGCCGCAGCCTGGGGCTGTGGATCGATGGCCTGGAAAACGGCCGCTCCAAAGACCACAACCTGAGCCTCATCATCGGCAACCAGGCCACCGGCCGCTGGATGAAAGCCTCGCCTTTCGAAAGCCCGTACATCCTCGCAGACCGCCTGGGCAACAGCCTGCACAACTGGAAGCAGGCCAGCGCCATGAGCAATGACTACGCTCAGGCTCCGCAAATCCGCTCACCCAGCAGCGGCGAGCAGATATTCCGTACCCGTTGCTCGTCCTGCCATACCGTGGGCAACACCGAGCCAGGCCAGCCAGGCATCGGCCCCGACCTGCTGGGCGTGACCCGTCAGCGTGACGCCAACTGGCTGGTCCGCTGGCTGAAGGTGCCCGACCAGATGCTGGCCGAAAAAGACCCCTTGGCCATGCTGCTGTTCGAACAATACAACCGCCTGGCCATGCCCAACATGCGCTTGGGCGATGCCGAAGTTAGCGCATTGATGAGCTACCTCGAAGAGGAAACGGCTCGCCTGCAAACACCCATGGCTAATAGGGAAATCCCCTAAAGGCTATTAGCCACCAGTCATCAGGCTGTCATCTTATTGTCGTATTTTCCGAGCATCACCCAGGGTCGGGAACTATCAGCAGTGATTCGCCGTTCGCTTTCCTCCACCAGCCTTCTGCGACTGCTGATCCTGATGCTCTGTGCAGCGACCCTGGCCTTTCTCTGGGGGCTGCACGTCACGCAGAAAGCCGCCGCCCGACAGAATGCACTGTCGGCCAAGGCCATCGAGCACCTGAACCTGGCCAGCATCGTGGGCGAAAACCTCCGACAGCTTGTCGACCGCGCCCAGGCGATGGGTCGTGTTACCCAGGACGACATGAACGCGCGGCGCCAAGGCAACCTCAGCCTGGCAGCAGACCCAGTGTTCAAGCGCTTGAGCCTGTACGACCGACAAGGCCGGCTGCTAGCGGCCAGCCATACCGATGAGGCCGCCGAGTTGCCGGCAGACTGGTTGCGCCAACTGCAGCGGCACATTGACCGCTACGGTTTCAAACCTTTCCTGCCGAGCATTCAGCCTGTCAGCCAAACCGCTGCCCTGCCCACTTGGCGCCTGCCCTTCCTGCTGCCGTTGACCAATTCGACTGGCCGGGAAATCGACAACATTTTGCTGGTGCACTTGGACGTCGGCTACCTGGCGGTGCTGTTCCAGCCTATCGACCTGGGCAACAGTGGCCTGGTGCGTCTGCTGCAGGATGACGGCCTGGAGCGGCTGCGCATCGACAACAGCGGCGTGGTGACTGCCGGCGACCTATTGCAGCCCCCGCTGCCGGCGCTAGACACCGAAGCGGGCATGCTGACCCAGTACGTAGCGGGTGATGCCTACCAAAGCGTGTACCGCCGTGTACCTGAGCAAGGCTTCAGCGTGGTGGTCAGTCAGCGCCAGGCAGAAATCCTCGCACCCTCGACGCTGGCCTATTCCCGGCAGTTCTGGTTGAACCTGAGCATGACCCTGATGATCCTGGCCAGCCTGCTATGGACCTTGCGCCTGCTGCGCAAACGCCAGGAGGCGTTCGACGCGCTGGAACATGCCCAGCAGGTCAATCAGCAGCTGATCGTGCGCCTGGAGGACGAACACCGGCGCAGCAGCCACGCCGCCGCCACCGACCACCTCAGTGGCCTGCACAACCGCCGCCAGTTCGTCGAAGTGGCCAGCCAGGCGCTGACTCGGCAACGTGGCAAGCGCCGACTGATGGCGATCCTGTTCATCGACATGGACCGTTTCAAGTCGATCAACGACTCGCTCGGCCACAAGATTGGTGACCTGCTGCTACAGGCTGTGGCCGGGCGTATCCAGCGCCTGCTGGAGCCCGGCGACGAGGCTTCGCGGTTTGGCGGCGACGAATTCGTGGTGTTGCTGGCCGGTGAGCGCAGCGAGGAGCAGATCAACGCCTGGGTCCACGAACTGGTGCAGAAACTGTCGGCCACCTACGCCCTGGATGGCCAAGAGGTCAACACCAGCCCCAGTGTAGGGGTGAGCATCTGCCCGCGTGATGGCCAGGACATCGACAGCCTGATACGCAGTGCCGATGCGGCCATGTACTCGGCCAAGCAGGCAGGGCGCGCGCAGTATCGCTTTTTCGACCCCTCGCTGAACCTGGCCGATATCCAGGCGTTTACCCTTGAACAGGCCTTCGGCAGTGCCTTGGCCGAACGCCAGTTCGTGCTGCACTACCAGCCACAGATGCGCCTGGACACCCACCAGGTGCTGGGCTACGAGGCGCTGGTGCGCTGGGCCCACCCTGATTTCGGCCTGCTGTACCCGGACCGCTTCATCGGCCTGGCCGAGCGCAGTGGTTTCATTGTCGAACTGGGTTGGGAAGTGCTGCGGCTGGCCTGTGAAGCCTTGTCGAGCTGGAATGCCCAAGGCCGCAAGACACGGTTGGCAGTCAATGTCTCCGCCCTGCAGCTGCGTCAAGCCGATTTTGCTGACCGGCTGCTGAGCAAATTGCAGCATCATGGCATCGCGCCCCAGCAACTGGAGCTGGAAATTACCGAAACCACAATCCTCGACCCCGAAGGCACGGCGGTGGCGCACCTGCATACGTTGCGCGGCGCAGGTCTGGGTATCAGTCTGGACGATTTTGGCCGTGGCTACGCCGGCTTTGCCCACCTGCATTCACTGCCCCTGAGCAAGCTGAAGATCGATCGTTCGCTGATCGCGGCGCTGTCCAACAGCCATGACGACAGCCCGATCGTGTCCTCCACCATCATCCTGGCCAAGCGCCTGGGCCTGGAAGTGGTGGCCGAGGGGGTGGAAACCCGTGAACAGGTGGTGTACCTGAAGCTTGCCGGCTGCGATATCGCCCAGGGCTACCACTTCAGCCGGCCACTGTCGCTGCCGCAGCTGTGGGTTTACCCGCCCTTCAACGGTATCGAGGACAAGGCATGCGTGTACTGAGCGCAACGGCAGGCTTGCCGATGGCGTTGGGCAAGGACAGGCAACGCATTTCGGTTTATCGTGTACCGATCACACACCGACACCCGCACCATGACCGATATCGAGCGCTACCTTCGCGCCGCCACCCGTGACAACACCCGGCGCAGCTACCAGGCCGCCATCGAGCACTTCGAAAGCCATTGGGGTGGCTTTCTCCCGGCCACCGCCGAGAGTATCGCCCGCTACCTGGCCGATCATGCCGACCAGCATGCAGTCAGCACCCTGCGCCAACGCCTGGCCGCGCTCAGCCAATGGCACGTCGCCCAAGGCTTCCCCGATCCGACCAAGGCGCCATTGGTGCGTCAGGTGCTACGCGGCATCCGCACCCTGCACCCGACGCCGCCCAAACAGGCCGCCCCGCTGTTGCTGCAACACCTGCAAACCGCTGTGACGTGTTTTGAAGAAGAAGCCCGACAAGCCCGCGAGCACCATGATTTGGCAGCCCTGCGCCGGGCTCGCCGTGACAGCGCCTTGCTGTTGCTGGGTTTCTGGCGTGGTTTTCGCGGCGATGAGCTGGCACGCCTGCGCATCGAACACATCCAGGCACAAGCCGGTGTCGGCATTACGCTTTTCCTGCCACGCAGCAAGGGCGACCGCGAAGCCTTGGGCGTCCAGCACCGCACCCCTGCGCTCAAGGCCTTGTGCCCTGTCACTGCCTACCTGCAATGGCTTGAAGTCGCCGGTATTGCCCATGGGCCGGTGTTCCGCAAACTCGACCGCTGGGGCAACCTTGGCGACAACGCGCTCAACAGCAACAGCCTGGTGGGCCTGCTGCGGCGCATGCTGGAACGCGCCGGGGTGCCGGCGGCGCTGTATACCGGCCACTCGCTACGGCGTGGCTTCGCCACCTGGGCCACGGCCAATGGTTGGGAACTGAAGTCGCTGATGAGCTATGTGGGCTGGAAAGACGCCAAGTCGGCGCTGCGCTACATCGACTCGGCGCAGCGTTTTGGCGAACTGGCCGTGCTACCGGCCAGTCAGGTGCAACCGCTTATTCCTTGAAGCTGTGCCTGGCGACGCCGCCCGTTTCCGGGCGGATGGCATACAGGTCGCCAGCGTCCGGATAATGGTGCAGGTCTTCTGGCGTCATGTCGTAACGCGCGGTGCTGATGTACAAGGTGTTCATCCCGGGCCCGCCAAAGCAGCAGCTGGTGGGGCACGGTACTGGCATCAACACCTGGTCGGTCAGGTACCCGTGGCGGTCGTAGCGCAGCAGGCAGCTGCCATGGTACTGGCACACCCACAGCCCGCCTTCGCGGTCCAGCGCCAGGCCATCCGGCCGCCCCAGTTCGGCGGGGGTTTCGGCAAACAGCGCAACAGCGCCCAGCCGGCCTTCGATGAGGTACTCGGCGCGGTAGATCGCACACGCCGCCGAATCGACGAAGTACACCGTATGGCCGTCCTGCGACCAGGCAAGGCCGGTGGGCAAGCCCATGTCATCGTGAATCACCTGGTCGCTCAACTGCCAGTCAAAGCGAAAAAGCGCCCCGGTATTGCCACTGAGGGCCTCGTCCATCAGGCCGGTGACGAAGCGTCCCTGTGGGTCGCAGGCGCCATCGTTGAAGCGGTAAGTCGAGCGCGGATGGACCGATGCCGAATGCTGGCTCACCTTGCGTGTTGGCACATCGAAGAGGGCTACGCTGGCATCCTCGGTGAAAATCAGGTTGCCCCGGTCGGTCAGCGCCAGGGCGCCAATGCGCGCGGCAGACTCGTAAAGGCACTCGACTTCGCCATCGGGTGTCAGGCCGTTGATGCGCCCGCCAGAGATATCGACAAAGTACAGCACGCCGCTGCGTTCATCCCAGACCAGGCTTTCACCAAGGTCCGCGCGCGTGTTGGCCACTTTGACCGGCACGTAATTGCATTCCTTGATGCGGCTCCAGCGCTCGGCCACCTGCACACGGCCAAGGTCCCGAGGGTGGCTGACACTGCTGTGTTCGTTGAAGCGCGTGGCGATGTGCTGGCTATTGCTGGTGCGCAAGGTGCAATCAGTGGGATGGCACAGCGCACCGGCCAGGTGAGTAACGGGCATTTCTGGCTACCTTCAATTCTCCTTTCTTACGATATCAACAAAAAAATCAATGACTTAATATTAAAAGCATGCAACTTTGATATCCCATGGATATCACTGCCAAGTCGCCGCGCTGCAGGAATGCTGGATGATCGAAACACGTTTGCTCAGGCAGTTCATCGCCGTGGCCGAAGAGCTGCACTTTCACAAGGCCGCCCAGCGCCTGCACATGGCACAACCACCGCTGAGCCAGGCGATCAACCGGCTCGAGGAAAAGCTCGGTTTCGGCCTGCTTCTGCGCAACAAGCGCGGGGTGCGCCTGACCGCAGCGGGTGCAGCGTTTCTCGACACCGCCTACCGCACGCTTGCTGAACTTGAACAAGGGATCGAGTACGCGCGCAACGTTTCTGCGGGGGTCAGCGGCAAATTGACCATCACGGCCATTTCCATCGCTTATTACGACTCGCTGCTCAACCGCTTGCGCCGCTTTCGGGAGACTTATCCGAACGTGCAGCTGACCATCCGCGAGATGCCATCCGCTTCCCAGGCCAAGGCCTTGCTGGCCGGTGAGGCGGACATCGGCTTCATGCGCAGGCTACCGCTGCCGGCCGGCACCCTGGAGGCACGCTTGCTGCTTGACGAGCAGATCGTCATGGCGCTGCCCGCCAGCCATTCCAAGGCGCGGCACGAGGCCGTCGACTTGCGCGAGTTTGCCGATGAGGACTTCGTGTTCACCCCGCAAGCGCTGGGCGGGGGCTACCACGCACAGTTGGTTGCGCTGTGCGAGTCGGCCGGGTTCTACCCCAAGGTCGTGCAGGAGGCGGCGCAGATCCACACCCTGCTGGGTCTGGTGGCCTGCGGCTTTGGCGTGGCCCTGGTGCCGGCGTCGTTCGTCCGCTCGACCCCGCGCGAACGCGTGCGGTTTTGCCCGATCCGCCCTATCGATGACCAGCCCGCCCCAGGGCTTGGGCTGTACATGAAATGGAGCGCCCAAAATACTTCGCCAGCGCTGGCCAACTTCATTGCCATGTTCGAGACGCAGCAATAAGGCCATTTCTGCACGGTGTTCAGCCTCGCTTCGCGCAGCGCCACAGCCGACCTATATCACAAGCCCTGGCCTGCAACAGCTCGGCAGCATTCACACACGCCTGCTCCAGGCTCATCGGTCCACTGGCCAGGGCAAATGCAGCGTCGACCCCATGGGCATACAACTGCTGATACCCCTCCCCCAAGGTCCCGGCCAGTACCACCACCGGCACGCCATGGCGCTTGGCAACCCGCGCCACCCCCATCGGCGTCTTGCCGCGCAGTGTCTGGGCATCGAAACGCCCCTCGCCCGTCACCACCAGATCTGCCCCCTGCGCCAGGGCGTCAAGGCCAGCCAGCTCAGCCACGACTTCCACCCCAGGGCGGAACTGCGCGTCCATGAATGCCCGGGCAGCGAAGCCCATGCCACCGGCCGCGCCACAACCAGGGTAATCGCGCACATCCTCGCCCAACAGCAGCGCACAATGGTCGGCAAAATGATTCAGCGCGTGGTCCAGCGCCTCCACTTGCAGCGGGTTGGCACCTTTCTGCGGGCCGAAGATCGCCGATGCGCCGTTGGCGCCACACAAGGGGTTGTCGACATCCGCTGCGACTTCAAACTGCACCCCGGCCAGGCGCGGGTCGAGGCCGCTGGCGTCGATATGGGCCAGCTTGGCCAAGGCCAGGCCGCCCTCTTCCAGCGCTTGCCCGTCAGCATCCAGCAGGCGCAGGCCAAGCGCTCGCAACATGCCACTGCCGGCATCGTTGGTGGCGCTGCCACCGATGGCCAGCACCACACGCCGGGCGCCGGCGTCGAGGGCTGCGGCAATCAGCTCACCGGTACCCCAGGTGCTACTGCGGCAAGCATCGCGCTGGCCTGTTGGCACCTGTTGCAGGCCACTGGCCTGGGCCATTTCGATGATTGCGGTGCGACTTTGCGGCAACCAGCCCCAGCCAGCCTCGACGTGCTGCCCCAATGGCCCGCGCACGGTCTGGCGGCGCAATTCACCGCGGCTGGCGGCCAGGATCACCTCCATGGTGCCTTCGCCACCGTCGGCCATTGGGCACTCGACCAGTTCAGCCTCCGGCCACGCTTCGCTCAGGCCCGCAGCGATGGCGCGGGCGACACCGACAGCGTCTAGGCTGTCCTTGAACGAGTCGGGGGCAATGACGATCTTCATGGGGTTTCTCCTGTCCTGATGAGCGGCATGCTGACAGGTGGCTGCGCAGGTGGCCTCGGTCAAATGCACAAAACGCCGGCCGGGTTGTTTGGGCAGATGCCTTTTTGCCTGTTCTGGCCCAACCGCCGGCAAGTGAATACTTCAGTCAGCTGGCAACAGCTGCAACCCCAGATACAAGCTAAGCATCCCTTCCAGGCGCAGCGGGTCGACCTCACCCAGCTCGGCTATGCGCTCCAGTCGATAGCGCAGGCTGTTGCGGTGGATGCCCAGGGCATCGGCACAGGACTGGCTCTGGCCGTCATGGGCACACCAGGTGCGCAGGGTGGCGAGTAACTGGCCACTGCTGTCCTTGGCGCGGATGCGCTGCAACGGCTCCAGCAGCTCGTCCAGCGCGTCGTCGTTACGGTGGCGCCACAGCAGCGCCGGCAGCCGGTAGCGCTGCAGGCTGAGCAATCGTTCGCTGGGCAACACTTCGCGGCCATAGGCCAGCAAGTCACGCACCCGGCGGTAACCACGGCGTAACTGCTCCAGGCTCTGCGCTGCACTGCCCAGGGCCAGTCGCTCAATGTCCCAACCGTGGCGTTGCAGGCGTTCCAGCAGGCGCAGTTCATCCAGTGCCACGCCTGCCGGGCGGCACCACAGCAACGACTGGCGGGCCGGGCTGACGCACCAGCTATCCGGATAACGGCTCATCAACCATGCGGCCAGCGCTTCGGCAGGTGGCCCCGAGGCAATCTCGAACAGGCACGGTATCCGCGCCAGCTGAGGTTTCAAGCCTAACTGACGGGCTTCGTCCAGCAAGCGCGGCGAGTTACCGCTGCCGCCGAGCAATAGCGCCAGCAGGTCGTCACAGCGCTGCCTTCGCCATTGCTGGTCAGCCTGTAAATTGCGTTGGGCCAGCAGCATTTCGGCGGTCATGCGCACCAGCTCGCCATAGGTGCGCACCTGCTGCGGGTCGCCGGTCAGGCCCAACACGCCCATCAGCCGCCCATCGAGCATCAATGGCAGGTTCACGCCGGGCTGCACGCCCTTCAGGCACTTGGCCGCGTCGGTATCCAGTTCGACGATCCGGCCATTGGCCAAGACCAGCTGCGCGCCCTCGTGACGGGTGTTGATGCGCTCCGGCTCACCACTGCCCAGGATCAACCCCTGGCTGTCCATGACATTGACGTTGCAAGGCAAGATGGCCATTGCCCGGTCAACGATATCCTGCGCCAGGTCATGGTCGAGTTCGAACATTGCGGGGTCCTTTAGGTGTTTGGCTTTTGGGCTCGGGCACAGCAGCCTGGGCCAAGCGCTGTGCAAAAGCACAAAGACAGGCTTGCCGCAGTCCCCGAGACTCGTCAGGGCGAGCGCCGGAACAGGCGACGCGGCGAAAACCATAACAACAGAGAACCCGATCATGGCACACAGCCCCGCCCCTGACCAAGGCACGGACACCACCCGCAACGCGCTGTACCGGCGTATCACCTTGCGGCTGATTCCGTTCATTTTCATCTGCTACCTGTTCAACTACCTGGACCGCGTCAACGTCGGCTTTGCCAAGCTGCAGATGCTCGACGCCCTGAAATTCAGCGAAACGGTGTACGGCCTTGGCGCCGGCATCTTCTTCATCGGCTATGTACTGTGTGGCCTGCCAAGCAACCTGGCCCTCAATCGCTTCGGCCCACGGCGCTGGATCGCGCTGATGATGATCGCCTGGGGCAGCCTGTCCACCTGCCTGCTGTTCGTCACCACCCCTACCGAGTTCTACACCCTGCGCCTGCTCACCGGCGCTGCCGAAGCCGGCTTCTTCCCGGGTGTGGTGCTGTACCTCTCGCGCTGGTTCCCGGCGGCCCGGCGCGGCCGCATCATGGCCCTTTTCATGTCGGCGATCCCGGTATCGGGCCTGCTTGGCGGGCCGTTCTCCGGCTGGATCCTCGAACATTTTGCCGCCGGCCAGCACGGCCTGGCCGGCTGGCAGTGGATGTTCCTGATCCAGGGCCTGCCGACCGTGGCCTTGGGCGTACTGGCGGTGTTCCTGCTCAGTGACGGCTACCAGAAAGCCGCCTGGCTGAGCCCGGCTGAACGTCAACTGATTGCTGCCGACCTGCAGGCCGATGCTGCAAGCAAACCGAGCACCACCAGCGACAGCGTGCTGGCCGTGTTGACCAACCCGCTGATCTGGACCTTCGGCTTCGTCTACTTCTGCATTCAGAGCGGCGTATACGCGATCAACTTCTGGCTACCCTCGATCATCAAGAGCATGGGCTTCGACAACCCGCTGCTGATCGGCTGGCTCAGCGCCATCCCGTACCTGCTGGCGGGTGTGTTCATGATCCTTTGCGGGCGCTCGGCCGACCTGCGCAACGAGCGCCGCTGGCACCTGGTGGTGCCAATGCTGATGGGCGCCGTCGGCCTGCTGATTGCGGTGAACTTCGCCGGCAACCCGAGCATTGCCATTCTTGGCTTGTCGATCGCCACCATGGGCGCGCTTACCGGTTTGCCGATGTTCTGGCCAATGCCGACTGCGCTGCTCAGTGCCGGAGCCGCCGTGGCAGGTCTGGCGATCATCAACTCGGTAGGCCAGATGGCGGGGTTTCTCAGCCCGTACCTGGTCGGGTTCATCAAGGACCAGACCGGCTCAACCGATGCCGCACTGTATTCGCTCGCGGCGTTGATCGTATTGGGTAGCCTGGTGGCCTTGCGCGTGACCCGGGCGGGTGTATTGAGCTCTGCACTTATCCGTTGAGGCATTCGCGGGAGATTCCGGTCACCCCGCCGGCATTCTACAGGGCTACCGTCGATGCGTATTCCACGGCAGCCCCGTAGATGGGCAAGGTCTTTTTCACTCGTGAACAGGCCAGCTGCTATGCATGAGCTTATATGCCTATCAATCGTTCCGCTTAGCATGGTCTACGTGGTCGCGTATTGCCAAACCGAGGCCCACTAAACTACCGATTGTAACGCCCAGTACCGTAGCAGCCCCGTAGATCGGAAACTCGAGTTTCCGGCCCGCAATCGTGATCCGCATGTCATGCTCACCTATCATGGAAATGTCCCATCTTGGCGCTGACTGGGCCGGAACCGTACCCGTAATGGGAGTCCGCGTAGTTATACTCTCTGGTCGCGCCGGTACATGTACGCCAGCTGCGCCTAGCTGCCGAGTATTTCCACGCCATGGTGTGCTTGAGTTGTAAGTAAGTGCTGGGCGGCTGAACAGCAAGCCAGTATTAGGTTGCCCAACCCGTGGCAGAGTGCGCATTGGTATCGACTCCTGTGGACCGGCCATCCCGCGGTGGCTTGGGCTCGGCCGGTTCGCAGTGATAATGGACTGTTTACCTCCGAAACCGAACACACTAAAGATGCGGGCCCAGCTAAAGGCGAGGCCTGTAGGGTCTACGTAATTGATCGGATCGCCACCGCAATACGCGTAACAGTTGATTCCGCCTTTTCCGAAAGGTGATGTTGGATCAGAGCTCCAGAACCGCATAGGGCCCTCTGGATGATAGACTCTTCGCCCTCGCCCGAGAAAATAACCTGCAATGACTGGATCCAGATATTCTCCATTGAATGCCAATGGCGAGGATTCAGTTGCAACCGGCGTAGACCCATAAGGGGTGTATGCACGTGTTGCAGCAGAGGCGTTCGTACCCAATATCGAACGTTTATCGTCCGTTATCAGCAACTTACTCGCCGCTGAACCACCCTCCCCCCATTGGGCTATCGGTTGCTCTGCATGCATGATTCTGATTGAGGTATCACCGACCGTAACGGCTAGCTTGTCCTGCTGATAAAACTGTTGCCGGGCGAAGTTTCTCATGCAACTTCCTCCAAATAATAGGCCAATAAGCCTATAGCAGCCACGCTTGGGTCGGTACTGTCAGTTTTATCAGGCTGGGCGGCGTTTTAGTTAACGACGAGCAGTCACCAAGCTGTTTAAAGTCTCCGATCGTCAGATCAATGCATTCCCCTCGCAACCCAGGCGTCAAATGGTTTCAAAGGCCCCTTTGGAGAAGCCCCATGACCCAGTACGCCGTGGCCCGCCTGGCCCAGCTCGACGAACACCGCCCCCTGCGCGTGCAGGCCGGTAGCGAAGAACTCATCCTCGTCCGCCAAGGGGAGCAGGTACACGCTTATCAAGGCAACTGCCCCCATGCCGGGGCCCCACTCGACGAAGGCGTAGTCTGCGGTGGCCTGCTGGTCTGCCCTTGGCACAAAGCTGCGTTCGCCGTTGACGACGGCGTGGTTTGTGAGCCGCCTGCACTCGCCGACCTGCGCCGCTACAAGGCGTGGATCAAGGGCGATGAAGTCTGGGTCGATGACCAGCCCCTGTCGGCAACCGAACCGCCCAGGCACAGCGATGCCCGCTGTTTTGTGGTGGTCGGCGCCGGGGCCGCCGGCAGCGCCGCCGTCGCCACGCTGCTGGCTCATGGCTTCGCGGGCAGGCTGGTATGGATCGACCAGGAGCGCCAGCCGGCCTACGATCGCACAGCACTGAGCAAGTTCGTGATTGCTGGGCAGATGCCGCCCGATGAGGTCCCCGCGCTGCTCGAAGCCGACGCCCTGCGCAAGGGCCAGCTGGAGCGCAAGTACGGCAAGGTGCGCACCCTGAACAGCCAGAAGCGCCAGGTCACCCTCGCCGATGGTCAGCAGATCGATTACGACGCCTGCCTGCTGGCAACCGGCGGTAAAGCACTGCGCCCCGACATTCCCGGCGCCGACCTGCCCGGGGTGTTCACCCTCCGCTCACTGGAAGATGCTGCACAGTTGCTCGACGCAGCCGAGCCTGGCCAACCGGTGGTCATCGTCGGTGACGGCTTCATCGGCCTGGAGGCAGCCTCGGCATTGCGCAAGTATGGCGTGCAGGTGCACGTGGTCTCGCGCCACGAAGTCCCTCTGGCCCGACAATTGGGCGAGCGAATCGGGCGCTGCATTCGCGCGCTGCATGAACGAAAAGGCATCACCTTCCACGGCCCCACCGAGGTCGAGCGGATCGAAGGCCAGGACAAGGTCGAAGCGGTGCAACTGGCCAATGGTGAACGGCTGCAGACCCCCTTGGTGCTGTTCGGCACCGGGGTAAAACCCGCCACCGCGTTCCTTCAAGGGGTGCCGCTTGGCGAAGACAAATCGGTGAGGGTCGACGCCGAAATGCGCGCAGCTGACGGTTTGTGGGCCGCCGGTGACATCGCCACGTTCCCGCTCACGGGGCGCCCGGTGCGCATCGAGCACTGGCGCCTGGCCCAGCAACACGGGGTGATCGCCGCCGCCAACATGCTTGGCGAACAACGCCGTTATGCCGATGTACCGTTTTTCTGGACCTACCAGCATGGCCGTACCTATGAAGTGCTAGGCCATGCCAGGGACTGGAACCGGATCGAATTCGTCGGTGAGCCGGAAAACGGCGATTTTGTTGCCCTGCAGTGTGTGGATGAACGCGTCGAGGCCGTTATCGCCAAGGGTTACTCCGATGCCATGGCGACGCTGTCGCAACGCCTGAAGCGCCCCTTGAGCCTGCAGGAAGCTTTGGCGCTCATTGGCTAAGGGGTGCCTTTCAATGCATCCAGGTTGTGTGTAAAACAGGCAGGTCAGCTGACTGCATAAGGACCCACGCGCATGATCTACCGCCCCCTCCGGCCACAGTGGCCTGCAGGTTTCCGCCCTTACCCTGGGCAGCATGATGTTCGGCGAGCAGACCCGTACCGAGGATGCCCTGCGCATCATCGACAAGGCCTGGGACCAAGGCATCAACTTCATCGACACCGCCGACGTTTACAACGCCGGGCGCTCGGAAGAAATCGTCGGTGAAGCCGTGGCGCGCCATCGCCATGACTGGATCGTCGCCAGCAAGGTCGGCTTCGGCCCGGCCGACGGCCTGCCCAACCGCAGCGGTTTGTCGCGCAAGCACATCTTCAATGCCGTGGATGCCACGCTGACCCGCATGGGCATGGACTACCTGGACATCTACTACCTGCACCGCGAAGACCACAAGGTTCCGCTGGAAGAGACCGTGCAGGCCATTGGCGACTTGTTGCGCCAGGGCAAGATACGCTACTGGGGGGTGTCCAATTTCCGTGGCTGGCGCATTGCCGAGGTCTGCCATGTTGCCGAGCGCCTCGGTGTGCCCAGGCCGGTAGTCAGCCAGCCGCTGTACAACATCGTCAACCGCCAGGCCGAGCCCGAACAGCTCACGGCCGCCGCCGCCCATGGTCTGGGCGTCGTACCCTTCAGCCCGCTGGCCCGGGGCGTGCTCAGTGGCAAGTATGCGCCGGGCGCGGTGCCGGAAGCCGGTAGCCGCGCAGGGCGGCAGGACAAACGCATCATGGAAGTGGAGTGGCGCCAGGAGTCGCTGACCATTGCCCGGCAGATTCAGACGTATGCAGAGGCCAAGGGGGTGGGTATTGTCGAATTCGCCATTGCCTGGGTGTTGAATAACCAATGGGTCAGTTCCGCGATTGTCGGGCCGCGGACCGAGGAGCAGTGGGATACCTATGGCGGCGCATTGGCGGTGAAGATTACCGCGGAGGATGAGGCATTCATCGATTCGTTGGTGACACCAGGGCATGCGTCCACGCCGGGCTTCAATGACGTGGCGCATTATGTGAGTGGGCGGCTGGCACGCAGCAGACGCATTGGGGAGCCCTGAGCCGGGCTCCCGGTCCCCCCTTTCCCCAATCACCTCGGTATCGTGCGCACCATTGGTTTTCCACCTCTGGAGCTGCAATGAAACTCTTGCAACCGCTGCAAATCGGCCCACTGACCCTACCCAACCGCGTATTCATGGCCCCCCTCACCCGCCTGCGCAGCCTGGAGCCGGGTGATGTACCCACCGCGCTGATGGCCGAGTACTACCGTCAGCGCGCCAGTGCTGGCCTGATCATCACTGAAGCCACGCAAATCTCCTTCCAGGCCAAGGGCTATTCTGGCTCGCCCGGCATTCACAGCGCCGAACAGATCGCTGCCTGGAAGCACATCAACCAAGGCATCCATGCCGATGGCGGCCACAGCGCCGTGCAGGTGTGGCACACCGGGCGGGTGTCGCATACCTCGCTGCAACCTGGCGGCGAGGCGCCCGTGGCCCCTTCGGCACTGCCGGCGGATGCACGCACCACCCTGCGTGACGCGCAAGGCAACCTGACGCGCGTGGAAACCTCCGCACCCCGGGCGCTCAGCGAAGCGGAGATCGCTGACATCGTCGCTGACTTTGGCCAGGCCGCGATCAATGCCTGTGAAGCCGGCTTCGACTTCATCGAGTTGCACGCCGCCCACGGTTACCTGCTGCACCAGTTCCTCACCCCCAGTGCCAACCAGCGCGAAGACCGCTACGGCGGCAGCGTTGAAAACCGTGCGCGCATTGTGCTGGAGGCGGTGGATGCGGCCATTGCCAACTGGAGCGCCGACCGGGTCGGTATTCGCGTGTTCCCGTTGGGTGGTTTCAATGGTGTGGACAATGGCGAAGACCAGGAGGCCGCCGGCCTGTACCTGATCCGCGAACTGGCCAAGCGCAACCTCGCCTACCTGCACCTGTCCGAGCCGGACTGGGCCGGTGGCAAGCCACTGCGTGACGAGTTCCGCCAGGCCATTCGCGCCGCCTACCCCGGGGTGATCATCGCGGCCGGTGCCTACACCGCCGAGAAAGGCGAAGACCTCATCGGGCGGGGTTTGATCGATGCCGTGGCGTTCGGGCGCGCCTACATTGCCAACCCCGACCTGGTGGAGCGTCTGCGGCTGCAAGCGCCGCTGAATGAGCACCGGGCGAAGTTCGATTACGCCAATGGGCCTGAAGGGTATACGGATTATCCGTTCCTGAAGCAGGCTTGATGCAAAAACGGGCGCTCTTGCGGGCGCCCGGTTTTTGTCGTGTCAGCCCAGTTCAGCCAGCGCCTGCGCGGCATAGGCATGTGACCGCTGCCGCGCCAGCGGGTCATGGATGCGGCAGTCGATCATCAGCTCGTCCGCCCCGGTCTGCTCGATCAGCGAGCGCAGCCCTTCCCTCACCCGTTCAGGCCCTCCTGCTACGGTGCAGGCCATCACCTGCTCGAGCACGGCGCGCTCGTGGTCCGGCAAGCGTTCGATGTAACCCTCTTGCGGCTTGGGCAGCAAGCCAAAGCGCCCGACATGCAGGTCCAGCATCCACTTGCGGTGGGAGCTGGCCAGGTAGTGCGCCTCAGCATCGCTGGCAGCGGCGAACAGGTTCATGCCAACCATCACATAGGGTTTGGCCAGTTGCGCGGACGGCTGGAAGTTGGCGCGGTAATGGGCAATGGCCTGCAGCAGGTAACGCGGGGCAAAGTGCGAGGCGAAGGCATAAGGCAGGCCCAGCTTCGCCGCCAGGTCAGCACCGAACAGGCTGGAACCGAGGATCCACACCGGCACATCGTGCGCACCCGGTACGCCGCGCACCCGGCGTTTGCCGTTGTCCGCCAGGTAATCACGCAGCTCGGCGATGTCCTGGCTGAAATCACGCTCTGGCGCGGCGCCGCGCAATGCACGCACGGTCGGCCCGGACGTGCCTGGCGCACGGCCCAGGCCCAGGTCGATACGGCCCGGGTGCAATGTATCGAGGGTGCCAAACTGTTCGGCCACCACCAACGGCGCATGGTTGGGCAACATGATGCCGCCAGCCCCCACACGAATGTGTCGGGTGGCGTTGGCGATTTCGTTGATCACCAGCGACGTGGCAGCCGAGCCAATGCCCGGCATGTCATGGTGCTCGGCGATCCAGTAGCGGCTGTAGTGCTGTTGCTCGACATGCCGCGCCAGCTGGCGGGATTCTTCGATCGCGTCGGCGAAGGTCTTGCCTTCGCCGATCATGACCAGATCCAGTACGGACAGTGCAGTCATGGGGTCTCCAGAGGGATTATCAGTGGCTGCCAGTTTCCATGCTGCGCCGCCAGCGATAAACCCGGTTTCAGGCCCGGCATAGGGGCCTGGCATTCCCCAATCAGTATTCCCAAGGCACGCCCGGCTCCCAGCTGGCCACCAACAAGTCGATGAAGCCGCGTACCCGAGGGGACAGGTGGCGCTTGCTTGGGTAGACGATGCGAATGGGGTCTGCCGGGGGACGGTAGGCGTGCAGTACTTCCACCAGATTGCCAGCGCGCAGGTCGTCACCGGTGATATAGGTAGGCAGGTGAATCAGGCCGAAACCGGCCCGGGCGCCGTCAAGCATGGCCTCGGAACTGTCGATGTTCAGCCGCCCGGGATCCTCGCACAGGTGCAGCCCCGCTTCTGTGTGAAAGCGCCAGGGCATGGCCTTCTCGCCCGCCAGGAAGGCGATCTTGTCATGGCCATAGAGGTCGCCGGGCATCTGCGGTACACCGCGCTTCTCCAGATACGCAGGCGAAGCACAGGTCACGAACTGCTGCCAGGCGACGGTGCGCGTCAGCAATTGCGAATCTTCCTTGGGTGCACCGATACGCACGGCGACGTCCACGCCCTCTTCGACCAGATCAACGAAACGGTCGGTGAAGCGGATATCCGCCCGCAGTTCGGGCCATTGCTTGAGGTACTGGTCGAGGATAGGCAATACATGGCGCTGCCCGAGCGACAACGGCGCGGTCAGGCGCAGGGTGCCAGTGGGCTTGCCGCGGCGCAGGGCCATGGTGCTTTCGACCTCGTCCAGGTCATCCAGAATCTGCCGCCAGCGCTCGAACGCCACCAGGCCTTCATCGGTCAGGCTCAGCTTGCGCGTAGTGCGGTTGAGCAGGCGCACCGCCATGCGGGCTTCCAGGCGGGCGATGCTCTTGCCCACCGCTGAACGCGTCAGGCCCAGGCTGGCAGCCGCAGCGGTGAAGCTGCCGGCCTTCGCGGCGCTGACGAAAGCGGCGATGTCGCCGAAGCGGTTGGGTTCCATGGTGTTTTCCTGACGCTGATCGAACCGCCATAGATGGGTGCGATTTCAGGCAATGCAAGGTTCCTGATCTAGTGGGGCTGCCTTGCAGCTTCCGTTTGCCCGAGGTAGCGATCGGTCCAGTTAGCCAGCGGCAGTGGCGGCTGCTGGTCGACAATGCGTCGCCAGATAAGCATCAGCTCTTGAGCGTTGAACAGCGAGCCAGGCCCGCTGCCTCGCCACGGCGAAGGTACACCGACCATCCACTGCCCTTGATGATCGCGCTGAGCCATATTGAAACGGAAGGTGTAATTCCCCGGGATACCCATGCGCAGGTCGGTGACCACCAGTGCGTCGCCAATCTGGTCATAACGCAGCCAGTCATCGGTGAACCAGCGCAAGCGCTGGTGCAAAGGGTCATTGTTCAGTGCTTGCGCCAGTTCCAGGTTGCGCGACAAACGTTGCATTTCGGGTGGTTGCTGGTCGAGCACGCTGCTGATGCCTTCGTAGTAATCGCCATCCGGGGCCTTGGCCAACACCCGCCAGACCAGGCTGTTGAATGCCATCGGCACGGCACGCACCTCGCTCACGACGATACCTTGCTGGTCCAGTGCCGACTGGAAGCGCTGCTCGGCAGCCATGCGCCCCGCCAGGCCGAAACCCAGGTAGCAGGTACTGAACACCAGGGCCATGGTCAGCAGGCGGGTAGCCCTGCGGGTCACGCCCTTCAAGAGGGTGAAGACCACCGCAGCCAGCAGCGGCACGGTGTAGACCGGGTCGATAATGAACACCGCCGCCCAGCTTTCCGGGGTGGTGTGCAAAGGCCAGAACAACTGCGTGCCGTAAACCGTGAAGGCGTCGAGCACCGGATGGGTTACCAATACCAGCCAGAACGCCAAAAAAAGCCTGGGCAAGGTATACCCCTTGCCGGGCCAGCGCTTGTTGACCAGCCAGGCCAACAGCAAGGCCAGGCCGGTGAGCACGAACAACGAGTGGGAGAAGCCGCGATGATAAGTCATCTGCGACACCGGGTCGGCATAGCGAATGATCACATCCAGGTCCGGCAGCGTGCCCAGTGCTGCACCATACAGCAGCGAGCGTCGGCCCTGGATGCGCCCGAGCACGGTCCCTTGCAGCGCCGCGCCGAGTACGGCTTGGGTGATGGAGTCCAAGGTGGGGATTCCTGAAAGAGTCGTTTCCGCACGCTACCCTCATACACCCCTGATGCGCAATTCTCCTGGAAGGCTCAGAACAACTGCCAGGTGTACACCAGCGTCAGGCGGTTCTCGTCGATATCACTGCGGTAGTTGGAGCGCGCCATGGCGTTCCTCACCCGAATCCCCAACCCTTTCAGTGCCCCGCTCTGCACCGCATAGCCGATATCCAGATCACGCTCGCGATCACGCCCCTCGTAACCCAGCCCGGTATCGACATTGTTTCCGGTTATGTAGCGCACGGTCGCTGTCAGGCCCGGCACGCCCATGGCGGCGAAGTTGTAGTCGTAACGCACCTGATACGAGCGTTCGTCGGTGTAGGCAAACTCATAGGTCGGCACCTCGTTGCCCAGCGGCGAGATGTTGGCGAATACCCGTGGGAACGGGCTATCGCCATAAATGCCCTGGTAGCCGGCGTGGAAGCTGTGCCCGCCATGCCGGGCAGTGAACAGCGAGAAGAACGCCTGGTTGTCGATGTTGCCCAGCAGCGCATCGCCTTGCTCACGCGCGGTGAAATAACCCAGGTTGGCGCTGAGTACCCAGTCCCCGACGGGTTTGCTGTGCTTCAGGCCAACGAAGCCTTGTTGGTAGATGTCCTCCAGCTGACCGTACCAAAGGCTGACGCTGCTCTGATTGGCATTGAACGCATAATCCCCACCCACATAGTTGAACGCGTCGCTTTCGGCCTGTCGCATCGGCACATGGCCAAGCATCGCGTTCATCTTGCCGTCGCCACCTTCGTTGCGCAGGTGGGTGCTTTTCAAGTGCCCGGCCTGCATAGTCAGCCCGTCGATTTCCGACGAGCTCAAACTCACGCCCTGATAGGTGGGTGGCAACAGGCGAATATCACTGAAGGTCAGCACCGGCAGGTTCGGTTGCAGTTCACCTGCACGCAGTTCGGTTTTTGATATCCGGGCCTTGAAGGTCGGCGCCAGGCGGCTGTACTCGTCGGCAGCGCGGCCGTCGCCATGCACCGGCAACAGGCCGGTGTTGGTGCGGTCTGGACTGCTGTCCAGCTTGATGCCCAGCAAGCCCAGGGCGTCCACGCCAAAACCGACCTGGCCCGGGGTGTAGCCACTTTTGAAGTCGAGGATGAAACCCTGGGCCCACTCCTCGGCCTTGGACTGTTTGTTGGCCCCGACAATGTCGGAAAAATCGCGGCTGAAGTAGTAGTTACGGGCACTCAGGGTGGCCTTCGAGTCCTCGAAGAAGCCGCCTTCGGCAGCCAGCAGTGGCTGGCTGAGCAATGTCAGGCCCAGGGCAACGCAAGGGGTGTGGTTCATTCCGAAGCTCTCTTGATCTTGTTTTTATGGGTAAAGCGTTGGAAACACGGCAGTTCATGGAGTACGGCGCAGCACCTCCCGGGCACGTGGTTGGCGCAGCCTCAGCAGCGCGTGCGCCAGCAGGCCGAACAGCAGCCCCCAGAACGCCGCCGACAGGCCCAGGAAAGCCACCCCCGAAGCGGTGACCAGGAAGGTGAATAGCCCGGCGTCGCGCTCGGCCGGTTCTGCCAGGCTGCGGACCAAGGCTTCGCTGATGGCGCCATACAGGGCCAAACCGGCCAGGGCCGCGATCAGGACGGCGGGAAAGGCGGCGAACAGTGACATCAAGGTGGCCCCGGCAATGCCCAGTAGCAGGTACAACGCACTGCCAGCCACCGCGGCCACATAGCGCCGTTGCGGGTTTTCATGGGCTTCATGGCCGGTGCACAGGCTGGCGGTAACCGCCGCCAGGTTCAGCCCGTGGCAACCGAACGGCGCCAGTAGCGCTCCGATCAGGGCACTGGCGCTGATCAGCGGGCTGGCCGGCGTGGCATAGCCAGCGTTGCGCAGTACCGCCATACCCGGCATGAATTGCCCGGTCAGCGCCACCAGCACCATCGGCAGCGCCAGGCTGAATACCGCCGCCAGGCTGAACTGGGGGGTGATCCACTGGGGTGAGGCCAGTTCCAGCACCAGTGCCTCGCTGCGCAACGTACCGCTGGCCACGGTCACCAGCATGCCCACGCCCAGCACCGCAGCCACGGCATAGCGCGGCTGCACCCGACGCATCAGCACGTAGGTGACGAACATCGCCAGTACCAGCAGCGGTTGCACCGGCAAGGCGCGGAACACCTCGATGCCAAAACTGAACAGGATCCCGGCCTGCATACCGGCAGCGATAGAACCCGGCAGGCGCGCGATGATGCGGTCGAAGGCCCCGCTGATGCCGATCAGCAGCAGGACCAGGTTGGCCACCAGGTAGGCGCCCACGGCCTGCGCCAGGCCCAGTTGCGGCAAGGCGGTGACCAACAGCGCCGACCCCGGGATCGACCAGGCGATCACTACCGGCACGCGGTAGAGCAGGCTGAGCAGCGCACCGAGCACCGCACTGCCCATGGACACGGCCCAGACCCAGGATGACAACTGCTGGTGCGACAGGCCGGCCGCTTCGGCGGCGTGGAAAATGATCACCAACGGGCCGGCGTAGGAGATCGTCGTGGCAATGCTGCCGGCGACGATGGCCGACACAGAGCAGTCCTTGATCAGCGTTTTCATGAAGCTTCTCGCAAGCCAGCGGCCGGCCTTTGTGGCGGGCTCTTGTTTGGGTGTTGGCTGCTTCGCGGGCTTGCCCGCTCCCACAACGACTACACAGGCTTCACCTGTAGGAGCGGGCATGCCCGCGAAACAGCCCACTCGGTGGATCAGGCCTCCTGCAAAGCCCGCGGCCGCCCGCTGCGCTGCTCATCGGCACCGCCCTGGGCCTGCTGCAACTGGAAGTCGAACTTCAGCTCGGCATGCCGACCCTCCGGCCCTTCGACGAACACCACCTCCCCGACCAGCCCGTCCCGTGTGGCATAGGCAAAGTCATCCCACAGGTACTTGTCCCCCGACAGGTTTATCTGCGTGGTCAGGTGCCGGTACCCGGGCGCCGAGATAAAGAAGTGCACATGCGCCGGGCGCTGGCCATGACGGCCCAGCAGGTCCAGGCACTCCTGGGTTGGCCCCTGCGGGTCGCAGCCATAGCCCGATGGCACGATGGAGCGCGCGCGGTAGCGCCCTTGGGCATCGGTGACGATGCGCCGACGCAGGTTGTACGCCGACTGGCTTCGGTCGAAGAACGAATAGGTACCACGGGTATTGGCATGCCACAGGTCGACCGTGGCACCCGGCAGCGGGTGTCCGTGCGGGTCCAGCACCTGGCCTTCCAGGAACATCACCGTGGCCACGCCCTCCTCGCTGCCGTCGTCCATGCGCACTTCACCTTGGGCAATCGGTGCGCCAGCCACATACAACGGGCCTTCGATGGTGCGTGGGGTGCCGCCAACGCGCCCTGCCTCCTGGTCCTTGGCATCCTGCAGAAGGTCGAGGAAGTGTTCGATGCCCAGCCCCGCCACCAGCAACCCGGCCTCGCCACGACCGCCCAGGCGGTTGAGGTAGTCGACGGCGTGCCAGAACTCGTCTTCGCTGATGTCCAGGTCTTCGATCAGGCGCGCGGTATCCTGCAGCAGGCGCTGCACGATGCGTTTGAGGCGTGGGTTGCCGGCCGCATTACCAAAGCCTGCGGCCTGCTCGAAGAACTGCTGTACCTCGGCAGTATGGGAAATGTTCACGGTCATGGGGGTTACCTCGTCTTGTTCTGTTCGGTTCAGGCCTGCGCCGCCAGGGCCTGGGCGTGGCGCCGACCACTGGCCAGGTGCACGGCCATGGCCAGCGCGGCGATGGCGCCAGGAATGGCGAAGGCGATGAAATTGAGTTGAAGTGGCAGGTTGATGCCCATCAGCGCACCACCCAGCAGCGGGCCGACGATGGCGCCATTACGGCCGATGCCCGAGGCCCAGCCCAGGCCGGTAGAGCGCACCGACAGGCCGTACATCTGCGCCGCGCCGGCATACAGCAGAATCTGCGTACCAATGGTGGTGGCGCCGGCAATGAAGATCAGCAGGTACAGCACCGGCATCGGGCTGTTTACCCCCAGCAGGCTGATCGACAGTGCGGCGGCAATGAAGAACGCCACCTTCACCTTGACCAGGTTGTAGCGGTCGCCCAGCCAGCCGCCGAGGATTGCCCCAGCCATGCCGCCAAAGTTCAGGGCCAGCAGGAATGACAGGCTTGAGCCCAGGCTGTAGCCGGCGTTGGCCATCAGCTTTGGCAGCCAGGAACTCAGGGCGTAGACCATCAGCAGGCAGCAGAAGAACGCAACCCACAGCGCCAGGGTGCGAATCGCCAGGCCATTGCGGAACAGTTCCAGCACCGAAGCGCCGCTGCCTTTGCGGTCGGCCGCCTGAAGCACATCATCGGCCTGGACATCGCAGTCCGGGTCCAGCCGTTTGAGCAGTGAGCGTGCTTCCTCGATACGGCCTTGGCGCACCAGGAAACCGATGGATTCAGGCAGGTAGTAAAGAATCACCGGTAACAGCAGCAGAGGCACCGCTGCGGCGAAGAACATCGACTCCCAGCCAAAACGCGGCAGCATGAAAATGCCGACACCTGCCGACAGCATGCCGCCCAGCGAATAGCCACTGAACATGATCGCCACCAGCGTGCTGCGCAGGCGCTTGGGCGCGTATTCGTTCATCAGTGCCACGGCGTTGGGCATCAGGCCACCACAGCCCAGGCCGGCGATGAAGCGGTAGATGCCAAACTCGCTCGGGCTGCTGGCAAAGCCGTTGAGGATGGTCGCCCCCGAGAACAAGGCGAAACAGATGGCAATGCCCTTCTTGCGCCCGATGCGGTCGGCCAGGCTGCCGAAGGCCAGGGCGCCGAACATCATGCCGAACAGCGCATAGCTGCCCAGTGCACCAGCCTGCAACGGGGTCAGGCCCCACTCTTTCATGATGACCGGCAGTACCACACCGTAGATGAACAGGTCATAGCCGTCGAAAATCAGCAGCAGGCCGCACCAGGCCATGACCATCCAGTGAAACGGGGTAAAGCGCGCATTGTCGATGATTGGGTGTACATCAAGGGTTCGCATGGCATCTGTCGCTCTTGTTTTTGTTGTGGAAGAAAGCTTTTGCCTTGAGGTTGCAGTTCAGCCGAGGTCGCCGCCCCCTACCGGCAGGGTCACACCGGTGATGTACGAGGCTTCGTCGGACGCGAGGAACAGAATGGCCCCCACCTGCTCGTCGATGCTGCCGTAGCGGTGCATCAGGCTGCTGTCGAGGGTCTGGTCGACGATCTGCTGGTACCAGCGCTTTTCCTGCTCGGTTTGCTCTGCACTGTTGCGCGGTACCCGCCGGGGCGGTGCTTCGGTGCCGCCGGGCGCAGTGGCGTTGACGCGGATGCCCCGGCCGGCGGTTTCGAAGGCCAGGCAGGCAGTGAGCGCGTTGACGCCACCCTTGGCTGCGCCGTAAGGCACACGGTTGACGCCGCGGGTAGCGATGGACGAGACATTGACGATGGCGCCACTGCCACGTTCGAGCATGTACGGCAGCGCGGCGTGGCAGCACCACAGGGTGGGGAACAGCGAGCGGCGCACCTCGGCCTCGATCTGCTCGACTTCGTAGTGTTCGAAGGGCTTGGCCCAGATGGTGCCGCCCACGTTGTTGACCAGGATGTCCAGGCGGCCATGGGTTTCCACCGCGCTGGCCATGACCCGGGCGCAATCGGCGTGTTGTTCCAGGTCGGCGGTGAGGGTGAGCATGCCCTCGCCAGCCAGTTCGTGGACCAGCTCGGAACGGTCTACCGCGACCACGTGTGCGCCTTCGGCCTTGAGCCGCCAGCACACGCCCCGGCCGATGCCTTGGGCGGCACCGGTGACCAGGGCGACCTTGCCTTGGAATCTGTTGTTCATATGCAAATCTCCGCCTTCCCGCGCGCCCTGTAGGCGCGGGTTTACCCGCGAATGCGTCCGACAAGACAACGCTGCTGTACCTGCAGGCCTCTTCGCGGGTGAACCCGCTCCTACAGGGGCGGTGTCATGTTCGAAATGAAAGGAATCAGGCCGCAGCCGCAAACTTCTCGTAGTAGAAGTTGGCTGGGGTAATGCCCTGCTCGCGCACGTACTGGCTGACCGCTTCCACCATGGGTGGCGGGCCGCACAGGTACACATCCACATCGCCGTCATTGAGGTGGCGTGGCTCGATGTGCTGGGTGACATAGCCCTTCTGCGGGTACTGGCTGTCCGGGTTGGCGACGCAGGCGCTGTAGGTGAAGTTGGGGATGCGTGCCGCCAGCGCTTGCAGGCGGTCGAGCTCGACCAGGTCGAAGTCGTTGGTCACGCCGTAGATCAGGTGCAGCGGGTGCTCACTGCCCTGCTCGGCGATCTTTTCCAGCATTGCGGTGAACGGTGCCAGCCCGGTACCACCGGCCAACAGCAACAGCGGGCGCTGGATTGGCCGCAGGTAGAAGCTGCCCAACGGTCCGGCCAGGCTCAGGCTGTCGCCGGCTTTGGCAAGGTTGGTCAGGAAGCTGCTCATCAGCCCACCCGGTACGTTGCGGATCAGGAAGCTGACTTCGCCGTCCTTCTGCAGCGAGCTGAACGAGTAGGCCCGGCTCTGCTCGCTGCCCGGCACCTTGAGGTTGACATACTGCCCCGGCAGGAAGGCCAGACGGCTCAGGGCCTCACCCTTGATCGACAGGGCAATGGTGCTGACCGACAGCTGGCGAACATCGCTGATGGCGGCCTCGAAACTGGCCTGCTCGGTCTTGCACAGTTGCGACGAAGCCGGGATGCGGATGACGCAGTCGCTTTCGGCGCGCATCTGGCACGTCAGCACGTAGCCTTCGGCGATTTCGTCTTCGCTCAAGGCGTCTTCGATGAAGTTGTCGCCAAGGTCATAACGACCGGACTCAGCCTTGCACTTGCAGGTCCCGCAAGCGCCGTCACGGCAGTCCAGCGGAATGTTTATGCCTTGGCGGTAAGCGGCGTCGGCCACGGTTTCCTGACCGGTGGCCTCAATGAAACGGGTAACCCCGTCTTCGAAATTCAGTGCGATCTGGTAGCTCATGTTGCACCTCGCGGGCGAGCCGGGCCACGGCGCGTCACAAGACGCACCGGGCAATGCTCGAAAAACCCTGTATCAGATGTGGTAGATGTCGATGACCTGGCGGACGTAGTCGTTCTTCAGCACCACCTTCTTGGCCTTGATCAGCGGCTGCTCGCCGCGCAGGTCGAGGGTGTAGAAGCTGGTGCCGAAGTAACTGTCGGTGGTCTTGTAGCGGAAGCTCAGGGTGTGCCAGTTGAAACGCACCTGGCAGCTGCCCTCGCCCTGCTCGACGATCTCGATGTTGCTGATGTTGTGCGAGGTGCGGGTGTCGGGCACGGTCGCACTGGAGCGCTCGGTCTTGATGCGGAACACGCGGTCTTCCAGGCCGCCACGGTTGCCGTACCAGATCAGCGAGATTTCGCTTTGTGGGTCTTCGGTGAGGGTATCGTCATCGTCCCAGCTCGGCATCCAGAAGCTGGCATCGCTGGCGTACAGTTCCAGCCACTGGTCCCACTGGGCATCGTCCAGGTAGCGCGCTTCGCGGTACAGGAAGTCGCGCACGGTGTCATACAGGCTCATTGCACGGCCTCCACGGGGATCAGCTGCTGTTCGTCCTTGAGGGCCTGGATCATGGTGTCCTGCCAGTACTTGTGCTGCAGCACGAACAGGCCTTCGTCCTCGGTGCGCACGCCCGACAGCAGGGGTTTGAGTTCAATCTCCTTGGCCGCCTCATCGGCGCCTTCGACCCAGTGTTTCGCGCCGCGAGACATGTCGTTCCAGCCGGTGCCGCCGCCATAGCCGGTCTGGCACGAGCGGAATTCTTCCAGGTCGTCCGGGGTGGCCATGCCGCTGACGTTGAAGAAGTCTTCGTACTGGCGGATACGCTTGGCGCGGGCATCGGCGCTCTCGCCTTTCGGCGCGATGCAGTAGATGGTGATTTCGGTCTTGTTCACCGAAATCGGCCGGGCAACGCGGATCTGCGAGCTGAACTGGTCCATCAGGTACACGTTGGGGTACAGGCACAGGTTGCGCGAGTTTTCGATCATCCAGTCGGCGCGCGCCTGGCCGAAATCGGCGGCCAGTTGGTCGCGGCGTTCATAGGCCGGGCGGTCTTCCGGGTTGGCCCAACGGGTCCACAGCAGCAGGTGGCCGTGGTCGAAGGAATAGAAACCGCCGCCCTGCTTGGCCCAGGCGCCAGCACTCATGGTCTTGATCTCGTCACCCGCCTCGCGCTGCTTGCGCTGGTTCTGGGTGGCGGCGTAGTTCCAGTGCACAGAGCTTACGTGGTAGCCGTCAGCGCCGTTTTCGGCGGTGAGCTTCCAGTTGCCTTCGTAGATGTACGAGCTGGCACCGCGCAGCACTTCCAGGCCTTCAGGCGACTGATCGACGATCATGTCGATGATCTTCGCCGACTCGCCCAGGTGCTCGACCAACGGTTTCACATCGGCGTTCAGGCTGCCGAACAAAAAGCCCCGGTACGACTCGAAGCGTGCCACCTTGGTCAGGTCGTGGGAGCCGTCGCAGTTGAAGCTGTCGGGGTAGCCGGCGTTGCTGGGGTCTTTCACCTTCAGCAGTTTGCCGCTGTTGTTGAACGTCCAGCCGTGGAACGGGCAGGTATAGCTGGAACGGTTGCCGCGCTTGTGCCGGCACAGCATGGCACCGCGGTGGCTGCAGGCGTTGAGGAAGGCATTGAGCTCACCGTCCTTGTTGCGCGCGATGAAAATCGGCTGGCGCCCCATGGTCAGGGTGAGGAAGTCATTCTTCTCGGGGATCTGGCTTTCGTGGGCCAGGTAGATCCAGTTGCCCTCGAAGATGTGTTTCATCTCCAGGTCGAACAACCGTGGGTCGGTGAACATCTCCCGCTTGCAGCGGTAGATGCCCTTTTCACGGTCGTCCTCGAGCATGGCATTGAGGTAGTCGAATCCCAGGGACATGGCCAGGGTCTCCCTTGTTATTGTTTAGACCTGGTCAGGTTAGGGAGACGGCTGGCGGGGGGCTATCCGGATTGTGCAGAGTGCTATCCATTTACCGTAGCAGGCAGCCGTTGGGGCGCTATTTGCTATTGTTTACTGAATACCGCTTCATCGATTATTCCTATGAGTCTAATTTTGTTCGCTTCCGTCAAGTCCGGCACGCTGTACTTCCTCAATGAGAGGGCGACACCGCTCATGAAGTCCACTTGGCCTGGCGTTCTATTGGGATCAAATGTGTATCGATACATTGCTTCACCCACATCGACCCCCATATGAGATGTCCCATCTCTAAAAAGCACTTTAGCATTGTGCTGCGCAAGTCGATCATGCATTTTTGCAAAAAGATTCTCGCGATCGACGGGAGGCGGTGTGAATGAATTGCGTCTGAGGTACGTGGGAACGCTGATCCGACGGAGTATAAATCTTCGTAACAAACTCGGAGCGTTTATAAGGAACCACATATGCCCACTTGGATCATCCCTGTTTATCGGATCCCCACCACAGTAGCTATAGGCATTCACGCCTCCCGCTCCAAATGGGCTAATACTGTCAGGCTTGTTGAATCTCATCAAGACAGGGCCAAACCCCCGGTATCCATCCCCCAAAAAATAACACCCAGGTCCAGTGTCTTTGCGCTGCCCCTTGAAGTGCAAAAATGGCGCAACGGCGCTGTCAATGTCATGGCCGTAAGCGGTATAGTTCATCCGAGATACTTTATCACCCACACACACCAGCACCGACTTTTGTAAGTCCGTTGCGTAAAGCCCGGCCTGTTCATTACCACTCTGGGCGAGCACCTGTCCGTTGGCGCGCAAAAACCTCAATGACGGTTTATCAGAACATTCGATTGTCGAAAGACCATCGGCCGAGTAGAAAAATAACTGCCGCAATACAGGCATAAGTACCTCCCGTGTATCCACGAAGATCAAGGGTAGGTCGGGGCCAGTGCGCCCGCAACTGGCAGAAATAGTAGGTACGACCCATGGGCTCAGTTATGAGCGTCGCTTGAAGGTCTGCGAGGGGAGCTCACCAAACTGCTGTCGATAGACTTCGGAAAAACGCCCCAAATGCAAGAATCCATAATCCAGTGCCAATTCCGTCACACTGCGCACGCCACACGTCGGGTCGCTCAGGCAGGCATGCACCCGTTCCAGTTTCCGCTGGCGCACGTAATGCTTGGGCGTGATGCCCAGGTGCTGGTCGAACAACGCATACAGCGAGCGCAAACTCATGCAAGCCTGCTCTGCCAGCACTTCAGCCGACAATTCCAGTTTCAGGTTGCGTTCGATGTAATCAAGAATGCGCTCTAGCCCGGCCTGCGGGGCACTCAGGCTCTCGCGGCGGATATTGGTGCTCATCAGGGTCAGCAGCTTGCTGGCGACAATCTGGCTGTAATGGCCCTGCACTCTTGGCAGCGAATCGCTCACTTCCGCCTCGTGGCAAACCATGGCCAGCAGGTTGACGAAGCCATCCAGCTCCTCCAGCCGGTAATGATTGCGCAAGAACCGCACGCCCCCATCAGGCCGCTGCCAGCGCTGTTCATCGCAGATCGAGTCCAGCAGCCGGGTCGGCACCTTGAGGATGAACTTCTCGCAGTCTTCCGAGTAAGTCAGGTCAACCGGGTCGTCCGGGTTGATCAGCAGCAATTCGCCCGGCACCAGGTGCTGCTCGCGCTTGTGCCCGCGCCACAGGCAGTTGCCATTGAGCAAGACTTGCAGGTGGTAGATGGTTTCCAGCGCGGGCGACGTCACGCGAACACTGCCGCCATAGCTGATACGGCACAGGTCGAGCTCGGCGAACTTGCGATGGCTGAGGCTGGCCTGGGGGTGGGTGGTACGGGACAGACCGATGCAATGCTGGCCCACATGCTGGTTCACATAATCGGACACAGCGTAAGGGTCGGCGTGGTGAAACACGCTACTGCGCTCGCTCAGCAGGCGGCTTTCCATAGGCAAGGCACTCGGTATCGTTATTGTTCTGGTCGCCGCGCCCTACTGCCTTGTGGGCTGTGGTTGCGGTCATCACGGTCATTCTATCGGGCTGGCAGCGCGTCGCAGGGGCAGGCGACAGCCGGCGGATAGGGGACACTACAGCAAAAAGGCGGGGGTTGGGCAATGCAACGATGGGATTGGCTGGGCGGATAGCGGACAGGTCAGGCGTCATGCGTGTTCGTTTATCGAACGCTATCTTCCGGTACTCGCGTGGCCTGCACAGGGTGGCGGACCAAACGCTCCTGCAACGACCGTCATTCACTGCACCGGCAGGAAGTTCATCAGCAACAGGCTCTGCGCGTAGTTCAAGCCTATGCGCCGATAACGCTCATCCAGCAACTCGGCCAGCAAGTCCAGCCGCGCGACGATCTTGCCAAACTCAACGGCAAAACTCAGGTTGCTGCCCTCCTCCGAGATTTCGTTCGAGAACAGCAGCAACACCCCATTGGCATCTTGTCGCTGGCTGAGCATCCATGTTGCCTTCTCGATATTGCGCGCGGCGTTGTTGACGAACAGGGGATCGATGGTATCGGTCATGTAGAACTCGGTACGCCCACCATGCGCGGTGATCAGCATGCTGCCGATGGCGTAGATGAAGGCGCCGACCCGGTCCCCGCGAAACTCCGGGCTCAGGGCGTAGCTCAATGCCGCCAGGTCACGGCGGTTGCCCAGTTGCGCCAGCGGCCGGCGCTGTTCGATGGCGATGCGGATCTGTCGCTCGGCGGTGGCGGCGTCAAGGTAGCCAGACATCTTCCACTGGCTGGGGTTGCGCAGGTACAGCTTGTTCATCAGCAGGTACAGGCTTTGCAGGTTGTCGCGCATCGACAGCGTGGCCAGGCGGTCGACGCTGGTCTGGAACAGCTCGCTGGGTTTGCCGTTGCCGAGCTGGTTGACCATGTCACGGCCCTGCTGCTGCGTACAGGCGCACAGGCATGCCAGGGCACCTGTCAGTAGCAGGCGGGGGAGGAAATTCGCGTAGCTTGCAACCATCGGCACCGGGTCGATATTCGGCGGCTGCGCCGGGAGTCAGCGCGGCCTGGCCAAGCATAGAGCCCGAAAATGGGAAAAAGTGCGGTGGCTGGAGAGAATGGAAACCTGTGGCGGCCTCTTCGCGGGTGAACCCGCTCCCACAAGAAGGGACTCGCCCGCGAAGAGGCCAGGAGCGATGAACCCGGATCACATGGCGTGGCGCAACATCTCCACCACCTGCGCATGCAGCGCAGGATCACCACAGGCCACCACGCACCCGCCATCCTGCGCCGAACTGCCATCCCACGCCGTGATCACGCCACCCGCCCCTTCGATGATCGGCATCAGCGCCTGTACGTCATACGGCTGAAGGCTCGCTTCGACAATCACGTCGACAAAACCCGAGGCCAGCATGCAGTAGGCATAGCAGTCACCGCCGTACCGCATCAACCGCGCCTTGCCGGCGACCGCTTCGAATGCCGCCTTGCGCTCGGCGGTGTCGAACATGTCCGGCGTGGTGCACATCAGCGTGGCGGAAGACAGGTCGGCGCAGGCACGCGTCTTCAGGGGCGTGCCACTGCGCCAGGCGCCTGCCGGGGTACCCACGAAACGTTCGCCGGTGAACGGCTGGTTCATCACGCCCAGCACGGGGCGGGTGCCGTCATTCAGGGCAATCAAGGTGCCCCACAGTGGCAAGCCGGTAATGAACGCCCGGGTGCCGTCGATCGGGTCCAGCACCCAGGTCAACGGGCTGCTGCCCACTGCAACGCCGGCCTCTTCGCCAAGAATGCCGTGCTCGGGGTAACGTGCCTGGATCAACTCACGCATGGCGTCTTCAGCGGCCTTGTCGGCCACAGTCACCGGGTCGTACAGACGCCCGCCCTTGTCCTCGACATCCAGGCTGGCGCGGAAGTACGGCGCGATCGCTGCAGCGGCAGCATCGGCCAATTGCTCGGCAAAGGCGCGATACTCAACGATCTGTTCAGCACTCAGGGACATGGGACAGGCCTCGTGACAATGATGGGGCACGCATCATACCCGACACATCGCCCCGGTGTACGCTGCGGCAGTCTAGACTGAACATGATCAGGTCACCGGGGGGCTGCCACACGTGGAGGTGTGCGATGAGCCAGTTCAAACGTCTGTTCGTCATGCTCGGCCCGCAAATGCGTCATACGCCTGCGCTGCAACGCGCGGCGGCGTTGGCAGAGTCCAGCGGTGCCCTGCTGGATATCAATGTGTTCGTCGACGACGTCGACACCTTTGGCTTGATGAGCGATGGTCGTGAGCGTGAGCGGCTGCTCAGCGACAACCGCCAATGGCTGGCGGATGAGGCCGAACAGCTGAGCGATGCCGGCGTGGACGTGTCCACCGAGCTGTTGTTGACCCGCGACCCGCTGGGCAGCGTACTGGAACGGGTCGAACGGCTGGGCTGCGATCTGCTGGTCAAGGACGTACAGCACGAGCCCGTACTCAAACGCCTGCTGGTCACGCCGCTGGACTGGCAGTTGCTCAAGGACAGCCCGGTCGCCGTGCACCTGGTCAGCGACATTCGCCTGCCCCTGCCACGGCAGATCGCTGCCGCGGTGGACCTGAACAGCCACGGCGCTGGCGAGCACCTGGACGAGCAGGTCATCCACTGCGCCCACGACCTGGCCCTGCAGTGCAACGCCGAACTGCACCTGCTGCATGTGTGCGACGCGGCCAAGACCCACATCGCCGACTTCGGCGCCGGTACGGTCACCATGCCCGGCTTCGACAGCAGTGTGCGAACCGCGCAGCGGGCGGCGTTCAACCGCCTGGGCGACCATCACCAGATCCCGCTGGAGCGCCGGCACTTCCTCGAAGGGGCCGCGATCAGGGCCATTGCCCAGTTCGTCGGCCACAACAGGGTGGACGTGATCGTCATGGGCAGCCACCGGCATGACACCATGCAGACATTCCTGGGCGGGACAACGGCGCATGTGCTGGAACACCCGCTGTGCAATGTGCTGGCGATCAAGGCTGTTCGCTGAGCTTCAGCAGCCTGCCCAGGGGCCAGGCAGGAATAACCTTGTACTGCGAAGAGGCACTTGCACCCACAGAGCAGCTTCTAACCTGTCGGCCCCTTCGCAGTGCCCTGCAGGCACTGTTGTCACTGACGCTATATCTTCGCTGGTATCTGGTACACCAGTGCCACTCAAAATTAATGCATTTGATAATGATTCGTAGTATGTTCGCGGCGTTTCCCGACCCAGCCCCTCAGCGCCCTATTCAAGGACCGTACTGTCGATGCGCCGCACGTTCGTTTCGCTTTGTGTGCTTCATGCTGTCTCCCCGCTGGCCTTTGCCGAGCCTGAACCGCTCAGCGACCCTAACCAGATCGAACTCCAGGCCCTGAGCATCACCAGTACTGCCGACGGTGAACGCGCCGACGGCCCGGTCGATGGCTACAAGGCCACCCGCTCGGCCAGTGCCACCCGCACCGACACGGCGCTGCACGAAACCCCGCAATCGGTCAGCGTGGTGCCCAAGGATGTGCTGGTAGACACGGGCGCCACGCGCCTGCAGGACGGCCTGGACTACGCCGGTGGTGTCGGCCGCGCCAACAACTTCGGCGGCCAGGGCCTCACAACCTTCACCGTGCGTGGCTTCACGACCGGGGAGTTCTATCGCAACGGCTTTCCGATCAACCGCGGCTACCCCAATGCTCCGGATGCCAACACCGTCGAGCGCCTGGAGGTCATCCGTGGCCCGGCCAGCAGCCTGTACGGCCGTGGCGACCCCGGCGGTACGTTCAACGTGGTCAGCAAGCAGCCGTTGCCCGAGTCCAAGGTCACCCTTGGCAGCCAGTTCGACGACCAGGGCATGCACCGTGCCACCCTTGATGCCACCGGGCCGCTGAGCCAGGACGGCTCGCTGGCCTACCGCCTGAACGTACTGGGTGAAGGCGGCGACAGCTTCCGCGACGATGTCGAAAGCGAACGCTACGATGTTGCCCCGGTCATCAGCTGGCAGGTCAATGACGCCACGAAGATCACCTTCGAAGGCGACTTCATGCGCAACAACCACCCCCTCGATCGCGGCCTGACCCGCTACCCCACCCAGACCAGCAGCGCCTCGCGCGATACCTACATCTGGGAGAAAGGCAGCGACAACCTGCTGCACAACGACAACAACATGGCGCAGGTGCGCTTCGAGCACCTGCTCAACGACAACTGGACGCTGGGCGGTGGATTCCAGTACCTCGATGGCTCGCTCAAGGGTAATGCAGTCGAGGGGAGCAATTTACTGGCAGACGGCCGCACCCTGCAGCGGAACTTCAACTACCGCAAGCTGGAATGGACCGACCGTGACTGGCAATTGAACCTGACCGGGCATTTCGATACCGGTACGCTCAGCCACACCCTGCTGACAGGCATCGAGTACGAGAACTATCACTACAGCTCCATCATCCGACGTTCCAGCGCGTCCTACCCGATCGACATCTACGACCCGGTACTCGGCCAACCGAGACCGGCGCTGGCTGCGGTCCCAACGACCTGGGACAGTGAGAACCTGCAGACCTGGGCCTTCTTCATCCAGGATCAGGTGGCGCTGACCGAGCGTCTGAAGGCGTTGGCTGGTGTACGCTTCGAGCGCTTCGAGCACGATTACGACGATAAGCGACCTGCCAATCGGGACTTCAGCAAGGGCGAGAACGGAGTCACGCCACGCTTTGGCCTGATCTACGACCTGACTGACACCGTGGCGGTCTATGCCAATACTGCGCGCTCGTTCAAGCCCAACACAGGCACGCCTGCCAGCGGCGGTGGCTTCGACCCGGAAAAGGGCAAGTCGTACGAGCTTGGTGTGAAATGGGAGGCGTTGGACCGGCAGCTGAGCGTCGACGCGGCGATCTATCAGATCACCAAGGAAAACGTCCTGACTCGCGACCCGAACGACTTGACCAATACCTACAGCATTGCCGCCGGCGAAGTGCGCAGCCGTGGCCTGGACATCAATGTCGCCGGCAACCTCACCCCCGAATGGCGCGTGATCGGTGGCTATGCCTACGTCGACGCCGAAGTCACCAAGGACACCACCCTGCCCAAGGGAACGCACCTGGCCAATATCCCGCGCAACACATTCAGCCTACTGAACACCTACGAGTTCCAGGATGGCCTGGCCAAAGGCCTTGGCCTGGGCGTAGGCGTGAAGTATGTAGACGACCGTGCAGGGCAGACATCGGCAGCCACCTACACGATGGAACGCTACAGCGTGGTCGACCTGTTGAGCTTCTACAAGGTCAACGAACACGTGCGGTTGAATCTGGACGTGAAAAACGTGTTCAACAAGGGGTATGACGAGGGGGCGTTCAACAGCTACGTATACCCCGGCGCACCACGCACGGTGCAGGCCGGCGTTTCGTATACCTTCTGAATTGCCGGGGCCGCGCAGTGGCCCCGTCATGTCAGAACGCTGTGCTGTAGAACAGCGAGTACGACTCTATGCCGTCGTTTGGCTGCTTTATACCGGCGTTGGAGTAGTGCATGGCACGCATGCCTACCTTCTGTTCTCCCGGCAACTTCAGGCCAAAGCCGATACGGTCTTCAAAGTTGACCGCCGACCCCAGTCGCTGGTCGCCCACGTCGGTCTTTGAAAACGCTGCCAGGCCAATACCTGCCTCGATGTAAGGCGTGTAGGTAAAGCCGCTGAACTCATACGTGAACACCGGGCTGAACGACAGCGAATGCGCACCACTGGCATCGCCACCTTCCCAATAGGTGTAGGCCGCATCCCAGTAACCGCTTACATGGCCGGTGCTGCTTTCCAGCCATTTCTTGTCCCAGTCGAACGACATGCCGATACGGTACGTCATGTCACCTTGGCCAGTGGCGCCCACGGCGCCTGATATCTGCGCAGCCTGGACCAGATCGGCCCCGGCAAAGGCCAGCACTGCAACGGCCAGCGAAGCGGCTAGACGGGTTTTCATCAACGACTCTCCTGATGGTCTACACGGCAAGCGGGGGCTTGGGCCCCTCGATGTTTTGCGCTGACCGGTGCATCCAGACCGGTCATACGAAGTAATACTTTTCTGATTATTGTCCAGATAATCAGAAAGTTGGAAGTGTATTGCCACTATCGGCTAAATCACTTGGTAAAGATGTGCCTGCCGGGCACAGGCATTCGCGAGGCGTGACCTGACCCCAGGCAGGAGTACAGGCGTACTCCTGCCTGTCCCTTCATCAACGCCAGTTAAGGTTAACGGTCGTGGGGGCCTTGCCCGTCACTGCCACCCACTGCTGCACCGCCTGGCCTTGGGCATTGCCAATGACCTTGTATTTGCCGGGAGGCAGCTGCACATACAGCAGCGGCCCGGCATCGCTGACACGGAGTACGGGCTGGCCCTGGGCATTCTGGATATCGACGGTGGCCCCGCTCTGGAACTTGCCTTCCGGGCCGGTCGAAAGCTCTACGTGCAGGTCATAACCCGTGGTCTTGCGCAGGGCATTGGCCTCGTCCTGACCGATACCGCCCTGCAGGTAGCGCACGCCATTCTGCTCCTGCGGTTGCAACTGCACGGCCTGCATGTCGATGGGGGCATTGAGGTCGGCAGCGGCGGCCAGGGTCCATGGCAGGGCCAGGGTGATCAGCAAGGCAGCGCCGAGCGCATAGTGATGGTTACGCATGGTACGACCCTCCTTTCGAGGATGGCTTACCTATTATCTGATCCTCCCAGCGAAGGGGTGTTCGTGCTGATGCCTGGTCATGGAGATGAAATTCACTTCAGATAATCAGGTTATCGAGCGAAAACATCAGCTTGCGCGGCCTTCTTCAAGCAACTTCACGAACATGCTCAAACTGCGTGAGACCGTACCCCGTCGCCATACCAGCCAGGTTTTCAGATAGCGGAAGTCCTCCGACATTGGCCAGGCGCTGACGGTGCTGCACCCGGGCATATTGTCGAGCATGCTGCGCGGCAGCATGGCCAGGCCGGCACCCGCACTGACGCAGGCCAACATGCCGTGGTACGACTCCATTTCGTGGATCTTGCCCGGTACCGCCTGGTCCTGCACGAACCAGTTTTCGAAGTGATGGCGGTATGAACAGTTGGCGCGGAAGGCGTAGATGCTTTCACCGTTCACGTCCTGGGCGCGGGTCACCGGTGTATGGTTGAGCGGCGCAATGACCATCATCTCTTCCTCGAACACCGGTATGCCCTCCAGCGTCGGGTGCAGCACCGGGCCGTCGACGAACGCCGCCACCAGGCGGCCAGACAGCACGCCTTCGAGCATGGTCCCGGAGGGCCCGGTGGACAGGTCAAGGTCAACCTTGGGGTAGCGTTGGTTGTAGGCGGCCAGCAACGCCGGGATGCGCACCGCCGCCGTGCTTTCCAGCGATCCGAGGGCAAAGGTGCCCTGCGGGTCTTCCCCCGCCACGGTCAGCCGCGCCTCATGGACCAGGTCGAGGATGCGCCGGGTGTATTCGAGGAAGTTCCAACCCGCAGGCGACAGGCGCAGGCGGCTCTTCTCCCGAATGAACAGTTCTACACCCAAGTCCTCCTCCAGTTGCTTGATGCGCGTGGTCAGGTTCGACGGCACCCGATGGATGTGCTGCGCGGCGGCGCTGATGCTGCCCTGCTCTGCCACAGCCTTGAAGATCTCCAGTTGCACCAGGTCCACAGCCATTCTCCAAACGTGAATGTTTCGCTCATTATTATTCAGTTTTCATTAAAGCCATAGCCCACTAGTCTGGCCTCACTGATTAACAACAACGAGAGTGTCCCGCCATGAGCGCGATCAGCAGCCTGACCCACGCCATCTCCCTCGACCCGTACAGCGGCGAGCAGATCGGCGCCTACCCGTTCGACACCGACGCCGCACTGGAAGCGGCGCTGCAACGCGCCAAGGTTGGCTACCGCCAGTGGCGCCAGGTGTCGCTGGGTCAGCGCAGCGAGTACCTGCTGGCCCTGGCCGCCACCCTCGAAGCCAAGGCTGAAGCTTTCGCGCACATGATCAGCCGTGAAATTGGCAAGCCGATCGCCCAGGCTCGCGGTGAAGTCAGCAAGTGTGTGGGCCTTTGCCGCTGGTACGCCGAGCACGGCCCGGCCATGCTCGCCGCCGAGCCGACCCAGGTCGAAAAAGCCCGTATCGAATACCGCCCGCTGGGCCCGATCCTGGCCGTGATGCCGTGGAACTTCCCGGTCTGGCAGGTGCTGCGCGGCGCCGTGCCGGCGATTCTGGCGGGTAACACCTACGTGCTCAAGCACGCACCGAACGTAATGGGCAGCGCCTACCTGATGGGTGAGCTGTTCAAGGATGCCGGCCTGCCGGAAGGCGTGTTCGAAGTGTTGAACGTGACCCCGGATGGCGTCACCCGCGCCATCAACGATCCGCGCATCGCCGCCGTGACCCTGACCGGCAGCGTGCGTGCCGGCATGGCGATTGGTGCACAGGCCGGTGCCGCGCTGAAGAAGTGCGTGTTGGAGCTGGGTGGCTCCGATCCCTTCATCGTACTGGCCGATGCCGACCTGGATGCTGCCGTCCAGGCCGCGGTGATAGGCCGCTACCAGAACACCGGCCAGGTGTGCGCCGCCGCCAAGCGCCTGATCGTGGAAGCCAGCATCGTCGATGCGTTCACCCACAAGTTCGTTGAAGCCACTCGCCAGTTGAAAGTCGGCAACCCGCTGGAGGACGACACCTATATCGGCCCGATGGCCCGCTATGACCTGCGCGACGAGTTGGACGGCCAGGTTCAGGCGACGTTGGCCGAAGGCGCCACGTTGCTGCTGGGCGGCAACAAGGTCGAAGGCGTGGCCAACTTCTACGCGCCGACCGTGTTCGCCAATGTCACCCCGGACATGACCGCGTTCAAGCAGGAGCTGTTCGGCCCGGTAGCGGCGATCATCACTGCACGCGATGCCGACCATGCCGTGGAACTGGCCAACGACAGCGAGTTTGGCCTGGCCTCGACCATCTACACAGCCGACTATGCGCTGGCCGAACGCATGACCGCCGCACTGGACACCGGCGGCGTGTTCATCAACGGCTACTGCGCTTCCGACCCCCGCGTGGCGTTTGGTGGCGTGAAGAAGAGTGGTTTCGGCCGTGAGCTGTCGCACTTTGGTGTGCGCGAGTTCACCAATGCCCAGACCGTGTGGCTGGACCGTAACTGATTCATGACCCTGGGGCTGCTTTGCAGCCCCAGCTGCGTCAATCCCGAACCTGGTCCTTGACCCAGTCCAGCATCCCCCCTGGCACGATCAGTTCATGCCGCGCCCGCGAACAGGCGGTATACAACCCCGCCAGCATACGCGCCCGTTCATTGCGGTTACCCGCCACCTGTGGCGCCACCATCAGCTCCGGCGACACCATCACCCGGGCAAACTCCATGTTCTTCACATCCCGTACTCGCCCCAGGAACAGCTTCGGCGCCTTGTCCCAGCGGTAACGGCTCTTGGCCTTGGCAAAGTGCTCCGGCGTGTAGCCCTTGCGCAGCATATTGGCCACGGCGACGAACGCTTTGTCATCGCCCTTTTCCTGTTCCAGCGCCTGCCAGCTGGCATAGCGGAACAGCATCGGGTGGCGCGGCCGGGTGCCGTAGCGGTACAGCTCGATGCAGTCCTCGACGAACAGTTCAAAGTCCTTGCGAGCGCTTTTCAGCAACAAGAACGGCACCCCCTGATGCGTCAGGCGCTGGAACCAGCCAAACAGGCCCCATTCATCATCGACGATAAGCGCCGTGGGCTGTTCCGGCACCATCACCGTATCGAAGAAACTGACCCGGGTGTAGTGCTCGGCGTTGCCACTGAAGGCCGCCTGGATCGTGGCCGGGTGCGCCTGGATCAGCGGGTTGAGCACATTGTCCATTGCCGGCCCGGCGCGCAGTGAATGGTCGATGCAGCGTTGCCGGATGAAGCTGCCATGGTGCGGGCTGAGGCCGTTGAGGTTCTGCAGTTCGTCACCCAGGGTAATGATCGACTGCGGACTGCGATCGAGTACCGCCAGCATCGGTGCCGACAGCTCGTGGGCCTCGTCGACGATGACATGGGTGTAACGGCTGTCGATCACATGCTCGGTCAGCGACAGCAGCTTGACCCGGTGGTAGTCACGCACCGGTAGCTGAATGTCCCGCGCCGACGGGCGAATCAGCTCTTGCCAGTACAGACGCGCCTTTTCCAGCAGCACCTCCTGATCCAGCGGCGAGGTGCCAGGCCCGGCCCAGGGCAAGTGATGCAGCTGAAGCTGGGTATCGGCACTGTGGCAGAACGTGCGCACGGCGCGGATGCACAAGGCAACCACGTCACGCGCTGCGAGCGGGCCGATATCAGGGATGGCCAGCCAGCGCACCACTTGCGCTTCCTGGGGGCGCCAGGACAGCTTGGTGCGGTATGGATCGCGCAATCGCCAGCCGTTGCTGGTGAGGTCACGGTTGAGCAGCTCGTCAGCCAGTTGGCCGAAGGTCAGCGCGGTATAGGCGGCAGCGTCCTTGACCCGCGCCTGCAGCGCGCGCAACTGCCCTTCGGTCAAGGCCAGCAGCAAGGTGCGCTGTGGCTCCAGCAGCCGGGCGAACTGGTGAATCAGGAAGGTCTTGCCGGTGCCGGCGAAACCTTGCACAGCCACCGACTCGTCGACGCCACTGAGGAATTCACGCAGCAGGCGGTTCTGCTGGTCGCTGAGCATCAAGTCACTGGCCAGCGACGGCAGGTACACTGGGTGCAGCGGCGTGGCCCGTTGGCGGTAGCGGTCGGCGAACTGGAAGTTCCACTGGCCTTCGTCGTCCAGCCATTCGTCCGCCTGGTACTCCACTTCGGCCGACAGCAGTGCAATGCCATTTTCGCCCAGCATGCCCAGGCCCATGGCGAACGCTTCGCGATCGAATTGCTGCGCTACCTGGGCCTGGAAGCGCCCGGGGGCGACACCTTCGACTTCGTTGGCGATGCGCACGATTTCGGCGAAACGACGCTCCTGCGCGTCGGCCGACGCGGTGGCAGGCTGGCGCGGCAGGTTTTGCACGAACAGCACGGCAGCGGCATCGAGCACACTGGCGGTGGTGAAGAACTCGGTTACGGCGGCGCTGGCGAGGCGGTCGGCCTGGTCGCTGGGCAAAGGCAGGTAGAACATCGGCACCTCGGGTGAAATCAGGGCGGCACGATAGCAACTTTCGGCACGAGATGCTGGGTTCAGTTTTGGCGTGCCCCCTCAACCCCTGCCCCGTCTCAACGTCTCGCTCGGAAACTCCTTGAACAACTGCCGGTAACTCTCTGAAAATCTTCCCAAATGCCAGAACGACCAACGCATCGCCACCTCGGCGACAGTCACCCCTCCTCCCCGCAAAAGATCGCGCCGCGCGCCGTTCAACCGGCGCAGCCGCAACCAGTGCGCAGGCGGCATGCCGGTGAATGCTTTGAACGCCTGCTGCAACTGACGCAATGAAACCCCGGCAACCTCCGCCAGCTCCACCAGGTTCAGCGTTTCTTCCGGGCAGTCGGCCGCCCATTCGCTGACCCGGTGCATGATCGCCCTTTCCTCGTCCCGCCGCCCCAGGGCCACGCCCTGTAAACGCTGGCTGGCGTTGTCAAGAATGAACAGGCAGTCCTCCAGCAACTGCTCAGCCAGGGCCTGCCCCTGCAACGGGCAACCCTCCTCGCCCAGCCGGGTCAAGGTGGCGCTGAGCCAGCTGCCGAACAGCGCATTCTGGCCGCTGCCCAATGGCACCATGAACAACCCTTCCAGACGCTGCGGGTCTAGCCCATGGCGGGCCAGGAACGCCTGGTCGAACACGACCGCCACTTCGTGGTAGTTCTCCGGCGTAATCCAGATATTGCGGCTTTGTTCGTTCAGCAGGTACAGGCTGTTCTCGCTGCGGTCGAAGCAAAACGCAAGCGAGCCGCTTGGCGCGCGGAAAAACTGCTCCACCCGGGTGTTCAGGCGCTCTTCGTACACCTCCACACCCTCCAGCCCCAGACAACGCAGCTCACCGCTGAAGTACCCGGGCGACATCTGCCGGTACTGCTGCTGCCAGCCAGGGGTGGCGCGCACTTGCTCGGTGACGTCAGTGGTGTGGAAAGCCTGGACCTTCAACGCATTGGCGGTTGTCACACATCGTCCTGTATGCACTCTTTTGGTGCATTCGATACTGAAGAAAGTGGATAGATTGCCCCGGGGGGCTGCGACCAAGATAGTCTGCAGCGCGTCACCTGGGAAGCGTAACGCCTTCGCAACTGTTCAACGGTTTTCGCAAGCGCCCACGCTCCCCCACTAAAACCCAACCAAGAGGTCTGTATGAACGCCCCCTTCGATCAGCTGTCCACCTGGCTGAAAGAACACCGGATCACCGAAGTCGAATGCGTGATCAGCGACTTGACCGGCATCGCCCGCGGCAAGATTGCGCCCACCGCCAAGTTCCTCCATGAGCGAGGCATGCGCCTGCCAGAAAGCGTGCTGCTGCAGACGGTCACCGGCGACTACGTCGACGATGACATCTATTACAACCTGCTCGACGCCGCCGACATCGACATGGTCTGCCGCCCCGATCCCACCGCCGTTTACCAGATCCCGTGGGCGATCGAACCAACCGCGATCGTGATCCATGACACCTTCGACAAGCAAGGCAACCCTATCGAGCTTTCGCCACGCAACGTCCTGAAGAAGGTGCTCAAGCTGTACGCCGACAAGGGCTGGCAGCCAATCGTCGCGCCCGAGATGGAGTTCTACCTGACCAAGCGCTGCGAAGACCCGGATTTGCCACTGCAGGTACCACTGGGGCGTTCCGGCCGTGCTGAAAGTGGCCGTCAGTCGTTCTCGATCGATGCCGCCAACGAATTCGACCCCCTGTTCGAAGACGTTTACGACTGGTGCGAGATCCAGGGCCTGGACCTGGATACGCTGATCCACGAAGACGGCCCGGCGCAGATGGAGATCAACTTCCGCCACGGCGACGCGCTGGACCTGGCCGACCAGATCACCGTGTTCAAGCGCACCATGCGCGAGGCCGCGCTCAAGCACAACGTGGCTGCCACGTTCATGGCCAAGCCGATCACCGATGAACCAGGCAGTGCCATGCACCTGCACCAGAGCGTGGTCGACATCGCCACTGGCAAACCGATCTTCGCCAACGAAGACGGCAGCATGAGCCCGCTGTTCCTGCATCACATCGGCGGCTTGCAGAAGTACATCCCCAAGCTGCTGCCGATGTTCGCGCCCAACGTCAACTCGTTCCGCCGCTTCCTGCCGGATACCTCGGCGCCGGTCAACGTCGAGTGGGGCGAAGAAAACCGCACGGCCGGCCTGCGCGTGCCCACCTCCAGCCCTGAGGCGATGCGGGTGGAAAACCGCCTGCCGGGCGCCGATGCCAACCCGTACCTGGCCATCGCTGCCAGCCTGCTGTGCGGCTACCTGGGCATGGTCGAGCAGATCGACCCTAGCGCACCGGTGCAGGGCCGCGCCTATGAACGCCGCAACCTGCGCCTGCCGATCACCATCGAAGATGCGCTGCAGCACATGGAAGACTGCGAAACCGTGCAGCAGTACCTGGGCAAGCAGTTCGTCCAGGGCTACGTGGCGGTCAAGCGCGCCGAGCACGAGAACTACAAGCGCGTCATCAGCTCATGGGAGCGTGAATTCCTGATGCTGAGTGTCTGATCCACCGCGAGGGGTGCTTTGCACCCCATGCACAGGCAAGCCTGCTCTGAACTCCAAGAACAAGACCAACGAGGTGTTCCCATGCGTCATCTGCAAGCCCTGATCCCCGCTGCATTCACCCTGCTGTTCGCCACCACCACCCAGGCCGCGCCCACGGTCAGTGTGTACAACTGGACCGACTACATCGGTGACACCACCCTGGCCGACTTCCAGGCCAGCAGCGGAATCAAGGTGGTCTATGACGTGTTCGACTCCAACGAAACCCTTGAAGGCAAGCTGTTGGCCGGGCGCACGGGTTATGACGTGGTGGTACCGTCCAACCACTTCCTCGCCCGCCAGGCCCAGGCCGGCGCCTTCCTGCCGCTGGACCGCAGCAAGCTGCCGAACTGGCAGCACCTGGACCCCAAACTGCTCAAGCAACTTGAACAGAACGACCCCGGCAACCAGTACGCCGTGCCTTACCTGTGGGGCACCAATGGCATCGGCTACAACGTCGACAAGGTCAAGGCGGCACTGGGTGTGGACCATATCGACTCATGGGCGGTGCTGTTCGAGCCCGAGAACCTGAAAAAGCTCAAGCAGTGCGGCGTGGCATTCATGGACTCGCCCGACGAACTGTTCCCGGCCGTGCTCAACTACCTGGGCATGGACCCGCGCAGCGAAAAACCGGGCGACTACGCCAAGGCCGAGGCACGCCTGCTCGAACTGCGCCCCTATATCACCTACTTCCACTCCTCCAAGTACGTCTCTGACCTTGCGAACGGTGATGTCTGCGTAGCGTTCGGCTACTCCGGCGACGTGTTCCAGGCTGCCAACCGCGCCGTAGAGGCGAAAAACGGCGTGAAGGTCGCCTACAGCATTCCCAAGGAAGGCAGCAACCTGTGGTTCGACCTGCTGGCCATCCCCAAGGACGCCAACAACCCCGAGCAGGCCCTGGCGTTCATCAACTACCTGCTCGACCCCAAAGTGATCGCCAAGGTCAGCGCCACGGTCGGCTATGCCAACGCCAACCCGGACGCCAAGGCCTACATGGATGCATCGCTGGTGAACAACCCCGAGATCTACCCACCCCAGGAGGTGCTGGACAAGCTGTACATCTCCAGCACCCCGAGCCCGAAAATCATGCGCGTCATGACCCGCTCCTGGAGCAAGATCAAGTCCAACCGCTGAGTCGAGAACGCTCATGTCTTTCAATACCCAACACACTGCCTCGTACTACGCCGCCACAGCGCGCGACGCGGCACCCTACCCCAGCCTGGACAGCGAACTGACGGCCGACGTATGCGTGATCGGCGGCGGACTGACTGGGGTCAATACCGCCCTGGAGCTGGCCGAGCGCGGCCTCTCGGTGGTACTGCTGGAAGCCCGACGCATCGGCTGGGGCGCCAGTGGGCGCAATGGCGGCCAGCTGATTCGCGGTATCGGCCATGATGTCAGCGGCTTTGCCCGGCATGTCGGCCAGGACGGTGTGCGCTACCTGAAGCAGGCCGGCATCGACTCAGTGGAACTGGTGGCCGAGCGCATCGCCCGCTACGGCATTGCCTGCGACCTGCGCTGGGGCTTCTGCGAACTGGCCAACACCACGGCGCAGTTCGCGGCCTTCAAGGAGGAACAGGACGACCTGGCCGCCCTGGGCTATCGCCATGAAACACGCCTGGTCAGCGCCGGGCAGTTGAACGAGATCGTCGCCAGCGACCAGTACGCTGGCGGCCTGGTCGACATGGGCTCGGGCCACCTGCACCCGCTGGATCTGGTGCAGGGCGAAGCACGCGCGGCCCACGGCCTGGGCGTGCGCATTTTCGAACAAAGCCCGGTGCTGCGCATTGAGCACGGGCCCAGGTTGACGCTGCACACGGCGCGCGGCAAGGTGCGCGCAAGCAGCCTGGTGCTGGGCTGCAATGCTCACCTGGATGAACTGGAACCGCGCCTGAGCGGCAAGGTACTGCCGGCCGGCAGCTATGTGGTGGCCACCGAACCCTTGCCCGAAGCGCTGGCCAGCAGCCTGATCCCGCAGAACATGGCGCTGTGCGACCAGAAGGTCGGCCTGGACTACTACCGCCTCACCGCAGACCGCCGCCTGCTGTTCGGCGGCGCCTGCCACTATTCTGGACGAGACCCCAAGGACATCGCTGCCTATATGCGGCCCAAGGTGCTGAAAGTATTCCCGCAACTGGCCAACGTGCGCATCGACTACCAGTGGGGTGGCATGATCGGCATCACCGCCAACCGTTTCCCTCAGGTCGGGCGCCTGAACCAGCACCCTAACGTGTATTACGCCCAGGGCTATTCAGGCCACGGGCTGAACGTGACGCACTGGACGGCGAAACTGCTGGCCGAAAGCATCGCCCTCGGCCACAGCCACGGCCTGGATGTGTTCAGCGCCGTGCCGCACCTGACCTTCCCCGGCGGCAAGGCCCTGCGCTCACCCCTGCTGGCACTGGGCATGTTGTGGTACCGCTTGCGTGAGGCCCTGGGTTGAGTGGGCCACAACGTTTGCAGCGCCCCTCAGGGCGAGCCACGCACTGTGTTCTTTTCAAAGAGGATTGCCCCGTCCACTGGCCAACTGCCTCGCACCTGCTAGCGTTGTTGAGGCCGACCTCTCACGGATGCCTTTTCATCATGAAATCATTGCCTCGCATTACCCTGTTGTGCGCCGCGCTGCTTGCCGTGGCCGCCTGCTCCAGCAACCGCGTGGACCCCAAGGATTACTCCGGCTTCCTCAAAGACTACAGCCGGCTGCAAGAGGCCAAGAGCCCGTCGGGTGACCCGGTGATGCGCTGGATCGACCCCAAGGTCAATATCAATCAATACAGCCAGGTATTCGTCGAGCCAAGCCAGTTCTACCCCAAGCCGCAGCCCACAGCGGTTATCTCGCAGCAGACGCTGCAGGAAATCACCCGCTACTTCAACGAGGCCCTGCGCCGCGAAATGGGCAGCGTGATGCCGTTGGCCAAGGGGCCTGGCCCGGGCGTGATCGTGGTACGCCCGGCGATCACGGCAGTGTCCACCAGTAACGAGGGCCTCAAGCCTTACGAGGTGATCCCTATCGCGCTTATCGCGGCAGGAGTGAATACCGCCATGGGTGGACGTGACCAGGACGTGGATGTTGGTGTGGAGGCAGCGTTCCTGGACGGCGCCAGCCAGAAGGTACTGGCCCAGGTGGTCCGCAAGGGCGCGGGCCAGGAACTGGAGAACGATACCCAGAAGCTGACCTTGAATGACGTCAAGCCGGTGCTCGATGGCTGGGCCAAAGACATGCGTGCGAGCTTCCTGGCAGCCAAGCAGAAAGGCCGCTGAGTCCGTCGCAACCGGGTTCAGGAGCGGCCCATCGTGACACAAGGCCGCTCCAGTTGACCGCGTTAAAAATCAGCACTCGACAAAAGCGACCGCCAAACCGCCGCGCGAGGTTTCCTTGTAATTGGCATGCATGTCCGCCCCGGTATCACGCATGGTGCGGATCACCCGATCGAGCGAGATGAAGTGCTCGCCATCCCCCCGCAGCGCCATCTGCACAGCATTGATCGCCTTGACCGCAGCAATCGCATTGCGCTCGATGCACGGCACCTGCACCAGGCCACCCACCGGGTCGCAGGTCAGCCCAAGATTGTGCTCCAGGGCAATTTCGGCGGCGTTTTCAAGCTGGGGCGGCGTAGCGCCCAGTACCTGCGCCAAGCCGGCAGCAGCCATCGAACAGGCTGAGCCCACCTCCCCCTGACAACCCACCTCGGCACCGGAAATCGAGGCGTTCTTTTTGCACAGGATACCAACCGCCGCTGCCCCAAGCAGGAAGTCCACCACATCAGCATCGCAGGCACCGGGGTTGAACTTCATGTAATAGTGCAGCACCGCCGGGATAATGCCGGCTGCCCCGTTGGTGGGCGCGGTAACCATACGCCCACCGGCGGCATTCTCTTCATTGACCGCCAAGGCGAACAGGTTGACCCACTCCATGGCGCCAAGGGTCGAGCCGATCACGTTGGGCTTGCCCAACTCCTGCAGGCTGCGATGCAACCGCGCGGCGCGGCGCTTGACGTGCAAGCCGCCCGGCAGGACGCCCTCGTTGCGCAGGCCGTTCGCCACGCACTCACGCATGGCCGCCCAGATGCGCAGCAAGCCTTCGCGCACCTCGGCCTCCGGGCGCCAGGCGCACTCGTTGGCCATCATCAGTTGCGCCACGCTCAGGTTGTGGGCCTTGCACAAAGCCAGCAGTTGGGCACCACTGTCGAATTCATAAGGCAGCATCACGGCATTCGTTTCGCTTGCCGGCGCATCGATCTCGGCTTGCTCGACGATGAAGCCGCCGCCCACCGAAAAATAGGTCTGGCTCAACAGGCTGCGCTGCCCGTCCATGGCTTCCAGGCTCATGGCATTGGGGTGATAAGGCAGGCTCTCGTCGAGCAGCAGCATGTCACGGCCGTAGTCGAAGGCCAGCGGATGGCTACCGTCGAGCATCAGGCAGTGCTCTTGCAGGACCTGTCCGATGCGCGACTCGATCGTGGACGGGTCGATGCGGTCCGGCCACTGGCCCATCAAGCCTAGCAGGCACGCGCGATCGGTGGCATGGCCAACCCCGGTGGCCGACAGCGAGCCATACAGCCGCACTTCCACGCGCGTCACCTGGGCCAGCAGCCCCTGCTCACGCAAGGCCTGGGCAAAGGTAGCCGCCGCGCGCATCGGGCCGACGGTATGGGAACTGGACGGCCCGATGCCAATTTTGAAAAGGTCGAAAACACTGATAGCCATGCTAATGCCTGACCCTACCCTGACATGCATCCAGGGTAGGGTTATCTGAAGAAATTGAGCGTTATTGCGATTTTGCGCGATACTGCCGCGCTGGCTCACGGATGACCAACGAAACTTCCTAAGCAAGCCTTTAGTGGTACTAAACGATGCGACGACAACTCAATGGTCAGATGTTCGTCTGGCTGCATGTATTTGCCTGCGCAGCCCGGCACTTGTCCTTCACCCGTTGTGCCGAAGAGCTGCACATCACCCCCGGCGCGGTCAGCCAGCAGATGCGCCAACTGGAAGAGCGCCTGGGCTACCGGCTGTTCCTGCGCCGGGCGCGCGGCGTGGAGCTGAGCGCCGAGGGGCAACGCCTGGCCCAGACGGTGGCCGAGGCCTACGGCAGTATCGAAGCCGAGCTGCTGCGGCTGGACGCGGGGGAAATCCGCGGCACATTGCGTGTGCGTTCGATCCCCTCGTTCCTGGCCAAATGGCTCACGCCGCGCTTACCGCGTTTTCAACAGCGCTACCCGGACATCGAACTGCGCCTGGTCGCCGAAGACAGCGCCCAGGCGCTGACCCCGGGTGACTTCGACCTGGCCATCGACCTGAACGATGGTAGCTACCCAGGCATGCTTTCGACGCCGCTGCTGGACGAGCAGATCTTCCCGGTGTGCTCACCTGCCCTGCTGCGCGGGCGCCCGCCGCTGCACGGCCCCGCTGACCTGGCGCACTACCCGCTGCTGCATGACATCACCGCCTGGCGTGGCAGTTCGGAATATGCCGAGTGGGAGTTCTACCTGGAAGGCATCGGCGCCGCCGGCCTGGATGTGCGGCGCGGGCACACTTTCAACCGCAACCACCTGACCATCGAGGCGGCGATTGCCGGTATCGGCGTGGCGATTGCACGACGCACGCTGCTCAATGACGAACTGGAGCGCGGCGCACTGATCGTGCCCTTTGGTGTACCGATCGCCAACCACAAGCGTTATGTGGTGCATTACCCGCCAGGCGGCTTGAACCAGCCAGGTGCGCGGGCGGTGCATGACTGGCTGGTGGAAGAAGCGCGGGGGTTCAGGGCGTTGCATCCGTTGAACAAGGAATAGCCACCTAGGCGCGCTTGAGCAGGAGCGCTTCGCTCAATAGGCCTGCTTACCGGTGAAGGCATTGAGCGTGCGCACCAGGATCACGAAGTCCAGCCACAACGACCAGTTGTTGATGTACTCGATGTCCGAGTCGACTCGCTGGATCATTTGCTCGATATCCTTGGTCTCCCCCCTGAACCCGCGCACCTGCGCCAAACCTGTCATGCCGGGCTTGATATTGTGGCGGGCAAAGTAGTCAACGATATCCTGCGAATACAAGGTGTCATGTTGCAAGGCATGCGGCCGCGGCCCTACCAGGGACATTTCCCCGGTCAGCACATTGAACAATTGTGGCAGTTCATCAAGGCTTGTACGCCGGATAAAGGCGCCGACCCGGGTCAACCGTGGGTCATTCTTCTGCGCCTGCTTGACCACACCTGCTTCCGGTTGGTGAACATGCATGCTGCGAAACTTCCAGATACGGAACGATTCTCCTGTCCAGCCGGTACGTTCCTGGCGGAAGAACACCGGCCCGCGGCTGTCGATCTTGATGGCCAGCGCAACAGCCAGCAATACGGGTGATGCAAACAGCAAAATCAACGCGGCCAGCACCCGGTCCTCAAGGTTTTTCAAGAACAGGCTCATGCCCGTCAAGGGTGTCTCCGACAAGGTCAGCACCGGAATGCCGGCAATTTCCCGCACGCTGTGGTTGATCAGGCGCAACGAGAAGATATCCGGCACCCAGTTCACCGCAATGCACTTGTCGAGCAACTTGAAGTAAACGTCGTTGATGACCTCGGAGCCACCCAGTGGCGTCACCAGGTACACCGTACGAATACCGTGTTGGGCCACCAGCTCGTCGAGGTCGCCAATATGCCCCAGCACTGGCAGGCGCTGCTTGCCCTCGGCACTCTCCAACCCCTGCCCATCGCCTTTGTCGAGCAGCACGCAGCCCAGCACTCGTTCGCCAAACCACGGGTTGTTGCTGATTTTCTGATACAGGAAGTTGGCCAGGTCACCGTTGCCGATGATCAGGGCATTGTCCAGGCGCGCATGCGCACTAAAGCGCTTTTGCAGTTCGCGCACGGCAAAATGCAAGAATAGCTGGGCGACATAACCAATGACGAACAGTTGCACCACCAATAGCCGTGAATAGGTTTCGCTCTGTTTGGTCAGGAACGCCATGACGACCAGGAAGCAAAACGTTGCCGACCAGGCCTTGAACAGGCGGAACGCCTTGATCGAAAGCCCGACGTTGGTGCGGTAGATGGCGTAATGATCATAAATGACTGCCAGTGCGCCAATCAGCAACAGCAGCATGATCACGTAATCGGATGTGATATAGCCGAACTGGTCGTAGATCAGGTACCAGGCAATACCGGTGACGGCAATACCATCGAGGCCGGCCTGAATGGCGTTACTGACACTGCTTCTTCTCTGGAGTAAGGAACGACTGCTTCTGGGTTCGAAAACCATTTCAGACCTCATCAAAATGAGCGTAGCAAGTGCCTTCCATCAAACAGCGAGTCTTGAAAACAGGTTACGCAAAACCCGTGCAGCAGGCGCGTGGCGCCCTCAAGCGATTGATATCACTGTAGCAGCCACCCGCTGCTGGCGTACCCGGAATCACCGCTTGTGCGAACTTTGACCGATTCATAGGGCCCGCCTGGCCGAAACCGCCGCCCGCCGGTACAGCAGGGTGCGCAACAGGAATAGCGGATTGCCCACCACGTAACGCATGAACAGGCGCTTGGGTTCGCGCAGCAGGCGGTACAGCCACTCGCCCCCCAAACGCCGCAGCCATTCGGGGGCACGGCTGACCTTGCCGCCGAGGAAGTCCAGGATCGCCCCACCGCACACGATCAGGCATGGCCCGCCAGTGACTGCCAACTCCGCTGCCACCGCCTCTTGCTTGGGCATGCCCATGCCCAGCACGATCAGCTCGGGTTGCTGCTCGCGGGCCAACTGCAAATAGGTTTCAAGGCTGGCGAAGCCATCGTGAACCGACACCGGCACGATGCCAAACTCGGCTTCACAGCGCCGCACGGCCTGGTCCAGGTAGGGTTGCCGGGTGCCCCAGAAGGCGACCTTGCGCCCTCGGTAAGCAGCCATGAGCCTGGGAATGAAGTCAGTGCCGTTCATGTTCAGCCCAGGTTCCAGGCCCAGGCGGCGATACAGGATCGCCATGCCGGCGCCATCGCGCAGCAGCACATCTGCGGCCGACAGTGCCTGGCTGTAGCCACCATCGCGCACCACCAGGTTCATCGCATGGGCGTTGACGAAGCCCAGCACGGTGCCCGTATCCGGCGTAGCCAGGCGGTCGAGCAGGTGCTGCACGGCGGCGTCATCAGCGATCACTGCCAGCTGGTCGATCACACGCTTCCAGCGATTCTGCCACTGATCCATCAGTCGTCATCCCGTTTTGAACGCACCCATTCAACCTGGCGCTTGATCAGGAAACTCAGGTACAAGGGAATTTTCCTGGCCGCGTAAAACGGCGCGTACAACAACACCGAAAACGGTATCACTTCACGGCAGAAGCGCGCCCAGGCCAACACCACGGCAAAGGCCAGCAAGGCCAAACCGGCAAAGGCGAGCCACGCGGGTGCCGCCAGGCCGAACAGCAGGTACGCCAGCCAGGTCACCAGGTTAAGCCCGAGCAAGGTCAGTACCAGCAACGCCAGGGGCGGTACCAGCAGGTCCAGGGTCAAGGCCGCCAGGCTAGCGTTGCGCTGGGTGATTGCAGCCATCGCCCGTTTGGGTGCGTCGGCAAGCATCAAGCCCAGATGGCCATGCTCCCAGCGGGTGCGTTGGCTGTTGAGGCCTTGCTGGCTGAGCGGGAACTGGCTAGTGACCAGTGCCTCGGGGCAGAAAGCAGGAGGTTTACCCTGCTGGCAAAGGTCCAGGCCCAGCTTCACATCCTCGACCAGATGACCATTGGCCAGGTTGATCAGGCTCAGATCGTGCCAGCCGAACGCCATGCCCGCGCCCATCAGCTGGCATGGCAGGCCCAGGCGCGCCCAGCCGCGTGGCCGCACCAGGTTCTTGACCCGCCATGCAAACTCGGCAACCTGCACTCTCAACCCGGCACCTGCCGGTGCACGCATCAGGTACAGCGACTGTACCGGGCGGGCAAGTGCGTGACAGCGGCGCGCCAGGCAATCGATCGCCCCCTCGCCCACCTGGCAGTCGGCATCCACCACGATGACCACCTCGGGCGGCCGCTGAGCCAGATGGCGCACGCCGAAATCCAATGCGTAACCTTTGCCGCGCAACCGCGTATCGTGGCGCTCTACCACTTCGGCGCCGGCCTCACGTGCCAACTGGGCCGTGTCATCCGAACAGTTGTCCGCCACGACCAGCAAGCGGTCGCCGTCCAGCAGTTGCGGCGTAACGCTCGCCAGCATCGCGCGAATGATCAATGCCTCATCGTGGGCGGGCACCAACACCGCCACTCGCGGGCGCTCGCCAACGCCCTTGGGCCTCGACCGCGCCGGCAGGCAAGCCAGCAACACTTGCAGCACCAGCACCAACACCGGTACCAGGACGATGATCGCCAACAGGCCCAGTAACCAACCCAATACACTTATCATGCGTATGCCTTGAAATAGCCGGCCAGCCTGGCCGCCTCGGTGTCGATGTCATGCCGTTGCACCACACGCTGGTAGGCCAACTCGCCCATGCGCTGCAGTACCTCGGCCGGTTGCGCCAGGCAGTCGGCCATGGCTGTTGCCAGCTCGTCCACGGCGCCGGCAGGGAACAGCCAGCCGTTCTCGCCAGGCCGCACCAGCTCGGGGATACCCGCTACATAGGTGGTGAGCACGGGCCGACGCAAGGCCATGGCCTCCATGATGACCACGGGCAAGCCCTCGGCGAAACTGGGTAGCACCAGCGCACGGGCGGCCAGGATTTCCTCACGTACCTGCGCACTGCTGATCCAGCCAGTGATACGCACTTGCTGCTGCAAGCCGTGCCGGGCAATCAAGGCCTCGATCTGCTCGCGCATTTCACCGTCACCCGCCAGCACCAGCTCGAAGGTGATCGACCGGGCAGCGAGACAGCGCGCCGCTTCGAGCAACAGCAGCTGGCCCTTCTGTTCGCACAGGCGCCCAACACACACCAGCCGTGGCGCCGATGGCACATCGACTGGCGCCACCTCATGGAAACCACGCTCCAGTCCGCAATGCACCACCTTCACCTTGCCCCAGTGCTCGTGCGCCACCCAACGGTACAGCTGGCTTCGTCCGTACGAGCTCACCGCCGCGACAAAGGCGGCGCGCTGCACCTTCTCACCCATGTGCAAGAACTGTGGTTTGTCGAATTCTTCCGGCCCGTGCACGGTAAAGCTGTATGCCGGCCCGCCCAGGACGTTGGCCAGCATGACCACTTCAGTAGAGTTGGTGCCGAAATGCGCGTGCACATGTGTTGCCTCCCCAGCCTGCAACCATTGCAGCACCAGGCAGGCCTCGGCCAGGTAGACCAGGTGGTAGGGCCAGGCACGGTCGGCCCGCAGGCCAAGGCGCATGGCCAGCCCCAGCGCCTGGAAAAACCGCCGCGGCTGCGTACGCAGTACTTGCCACGTCGGTGCCAACAACCCCTTGAGCCCACCTTGCAATACGTAGCGGGTCTTGCCCCGTTCGGTTGCGTCCTCGGCATCCTGCACCTCGGCGTCCCACCCACGCAGGGCTATACGTTGCACCTCAACCCCCTGGCGCTCCAGCGCCAGAATTTCGCGACGGATGAAACTGTGGCTGACTTTCGGGTACTGATTGATGAAGTAAGCAATATGCATACGAATCCAGATCCAAACCCGCTTGATGACCAACCTTCCCTGGCAACCTTCACTTCAGGCTGTCGACTACGGGCGGCCTGTCTACTGCCGATGCACTCACAGCAAATGCATCCCCCTGTTTTCCTTGTAGTCCAAGGTTGTGGTTGCTGCTTGGCAATGCTGCCTGCAAGCGGGTGAAAACATCGTCAAGCAATGCCTGGCGGCGGCGGTACATCGCCCGTTTCTTGGTCGGGATGTCAGCTTCCGCCCGTTGCGCCGGCGCTAAAGGCAGGGAAAAAAAGTCCTCACGGTCAGACGCTGTGGCGCCATGTTCCTGCCAGATCACGTCGTAGTTGGCCGCCAGGTCCTGGCCCTTGTCGCTGCCAAAATAGGGATGGCGATGGTGCCGGCAGGCGTCGCTGACGGCATACAGCTGCGTCACACCCAAGGTTCTGCCCAGGCATTTCAACGCTTCGAGCAACAGGCTGCGTGGCCGCAGCCCTTCGAAGTCCTTGGTCAGGTCACGGTAGATGGCCAGCGAGGTTTCGCTGTCGATACCTTTGTGGATGCCCTGCACCGCACCGATGAACAGGCAGGTTTCACCCTGGCTGCGGCCCAGGGTGAAGGCCAGGGATGCCACACGCAGGTCGGCCTGGAACAGGTTCAACACCAACTCGCCTTCGCGCTTGAACCAGATTGGCCGGTCCAGTACCAGGCAACAGCCCGGCGAGTGGCTGGACAGGTCACACAACTTCAGGTTTTCGTCGCGCCCCAGCAACAGCAACGCCGGGAACTGCCCAGCCACCTGTTCAAAGTGCGAAGCCACCACATCCAGACGCTGTGGCGCCTCCCAGCATCGGCTGATGTAAGGCCATTGCACGACACCGATACAATCCACACCCAGGCGCTGCAAACCATGCGGGCCCAGCGCCGCCGTCATGCGCTGCATGAACCCGTTCAGCTCAGGCCACTGCCTGGCGATCTGCCGTGCCAACTTGTACTTGTTGTGCATCGCCCGCAACGAGTAACCCGGTTGCAAGGTAAACACGCTTTTCACGAGGGTGCCGAGCATCATGGGTTTCTCTCACTTGTACTCGATCAAAGCCGATTTGCCAGCCGCAAGGCGGTGGCGCAGGAACCTCAGCTGGCCGAGCATTTCCGGGAATTTGCCCAACACCAGAAACACAGCCTGCAGCCAGTTCTCGCGCGTCCACTTGCCGCCGCGGCGCGCCAGGCGCACCGCCTGCAGTGGGTAGATCAACAGCAAGAGCAGGCCCCAGCCGCCCAGCAGCAGGCAGGCCAGCGCGATCACCAAAGGTATGCCCAGGCCCCACAACCAGGCCCGACGTGACTCACGCAGCCAATGCCGCTCGGGTGGCTGGCCATGCAGGTAGGCGCCCTCGGCATAGGCATGCCCAGCGCGCAGGCTACGCCGCCACCATTGGCTGAAACGCGTCATGCCGGCATCGTGCAGGGTCATCTCGGCAGCCAGTCGCCAGACTTTCCAGCCGCTGGCCCGCAAACGCACGCACAGTTCCGGCTCCTCTCCGGCGATCAGGTCAGGACGGAAGCCACCCACGGCAGCAAAGGCGTCTGCCCGCATCAGCGCATCGCCGCCACAGGCCTTGGCCTCACCGACCGGGGTATCCCACTCCAGGTCGCACAGCAAGTTGTACACCGAACGCTGCGGGAAGCGCTCCCGCCGGCGACCACACACCACTGCCACGGCGGGGTGCTGCTCAAGAAAAGCCTGCGCCGTGGCCAGCCAGGTGGCATTCACCTCGCAGTCGCCATCGACGAACTGTACCAGTTGCATCGATGGCAACAGGCGCTGCAAGGCGGCAAAACCTTCATTGCGGGCGCGTGCGGCGGTGAACGGGATACTCATGTCCAGCGCCAGCACTGCCACGCCAAGGTTGGCGGCCAGCTGCAGCGAACCATCGGTGGAACCCGAGTCGACGTACATGACCTTGTCCGCCCCCTGCGCCAGCGAAACCAGGCAGCGCTCGAGACGCTGGCCTTCATTGCGGCCGATCACCACCACGCCGATCACCGTTGCCATAGGCTTCACTCGACCGACGCCGTGGCAGCCGGTTGCCGGGCCTTGATGATGGCCGGCACCCCCACTGCCAGTGAATTGTCAGGCACATCTACCAGCACGACGGCATTGGCGCCGATGATCACGTTGTTGCCGATGCGAATACTGCCCAGCACCTTGGCCCCGGTGCCGATGTCGACGTTATTGCCGAACACCGGGGCAATCGGCTCGTCGACATTCTTCAGGCCCACCACCACGCCGTTACGGATTCGGCAGTCATCACCAAAGCGGGCATAGCCGCTGACAACGATGCCGCCAAAATGATCGATGACGAAGTTGCGCCCGATCACCACCTCGCACGGAAGTTCGATACCGGTGATGATCTGGACGAATTTGAACAGCACCTTGTAGATGAGCGAGCACAGTTTGCGCAGCAGTGCCGGGCGCAGCGTATAACGCCAGCGGCCAAAGCGATACACCAGCAATGCCCAGAAGCCCTGGGCGCCCCAGTCCCCGCCATGGGCCCGCAGGTCGGCGCGAATATTATCGAACATGGCTCCACCTACCTTGTCGGTTGGCTGGCGTACCGGGTCTTGAACAGCAAAGACCAGGTTGCCCGGCAATGACGCCAGCAGGCCTGTATGGCGCCCCAGCCGCGTCGTTTCAACAGCGCCTTGAGTGCCAGCACCAAGTCGCCCAGCGTCACCAGCAGCATGTGCAGGGCAAGCCCCGCCACCCCGTGATGCTTGCGAAAGTACAGCAACTCGCTTTCGATCTGATAGGACGAGATCTGCCGGCTGGCGGCCTCCAACTCCGCCACCGACTTGGAGCTTTCGCCACCGATGTGCACCACCGTGGTATGCGGGTAGAACACCACTTTCCAGCCCGCTTCCTTCACCCGCTTGCAGTGGTCCACCTCCTCGTAATAAAGGAAGTAGCGCGGGTCGAACAAACCCACCTTGTCGAGTACTTCGCGGCGCACCAGGTAGAAGCAGCCGGGCAACCAGTCACACTCGCGCACCGAGGCGTGGTCCCAGTTCATTTCGTCGACCATCTTCAGCCCTGGGAAGAACCGCCCCAACCCGGTACGCCCAACGAACACATTGAGCGGCGTGGGGAAGTAGCGACAACTGGGCTGCAGGTCGCCATCGCGCCCTTCCAGGCGCACCCCCAGTACGCCGCACTCCGGGTGGGCGTCCATGTAGTCGAGCGTTTTTTGCAGCGAGTCGGCGGCAACGAAGGCATCGGTATTGAGCAGCAAAGCGTACTTGCCCTTGAGGTGCGCCAACAACTGGTTGTTGGCCCGGCCGAAACCCACGTTCTGCTTGTTGCTCAGCAGCAGTGCCTCGGGGCACACCTGGGCCATGCGCTGCACCGAGTCATCGCGCGAGGCATTGTCCACCACCAGGTAACTGGCCAGCCGCTCGCTGCCGGCCCGGCGCAGCGCATCGAACATCGGCTGCAACAGTCCAGCGGTATTGAAGTTGACCACCATGACATCCACAGGTTTGCTAGCCATTTCAGCTGTCCCCGAAGAAATACTGACGTCTTTGCGCCATCAGTAACGGTTCCACTTCCGGGTCGTAGGCACCGTTGCGCTGCTTCACCAGATCGATCCATGGGTAGGCTTCGCAACGTGCCTCGACCCGTTTGATCAACTGCTCGGTGGTACAAATGAACTCGGCAGGGTTGCCACCATAGACGGTGCCTGGCGGCACGTCCTTGGTCACCACCGCCCCTGCCGCCACGATGGATTCGGGCCCGATGGTCACGCGAGGCATCACGATCGCACCATGGCCGATGAAGCAGTTGTCCTTGATGTCGATGAAACCGACCGAATCCAGGTGCTTGCCAAAGCGATGCTCGATCAGCAATACCACCCCGTCATGACCGATCAACGTGCAGTCGGACAAGCCCACGCTGTTACCGATACGTACCAGCGACGGGTCGAGAAACTTGCAGCCTGTATTGACGTAGAAATTGCTGCCGACCGAATGAAAGTTGCCCCACCGGGCCAGATAGGCCCCCCATTCAAGACCAGATGGGTTGCAGAACCTCCTGTAGAATTTGCCACCTCGCCCGGTTGCATGGGCGTAGCGCGCCACTGCCTTGCGTATCCATCCTTTCATACTGCCTGGCCTCGCGATCTGAACAATCTGGAGTCTCCTGAGGCGTTCCGGTCTCGTTCTTCTAGGTGCTGACCGCATCGCACTCACCCGTGTACAACCTTCATCACGCCGCGGCGCCGCTGGCCGCTTTCATTTTGTTATCGAGGTGGTCGGCCAGCCGCAAGGCAAATTGCAACAGCGGCATGGTCGGGTTGGAGGCGCCGCCCTTGGCAAAAATGCTGCTGCCGGCGACATACAGGTTTTCGGTACCGAACACCTTGCAATTGGCATCGACCACACCGAACTGCGGCGAGGCGGCCATGCGCGTGGTGCCCATGTGATGGGCATGGGGTGCCATTCTCAGCGGTATCGAGGTGTCGTAAACGAAATCGTTGAGCTTGACGAACCCCAGGTCCATGTCGGCGAACTGCTTGGCCAGTTCGCTGCCAATGCACTTGATGGTGTGCCGGTCTTCGGCGCTAAGCACCCAATTGACATTGACCTTGGCCACGCCCAGCGCATCCTTCTTGTCCAGCAGCGAAATGCGGCTGTGCAGGTTGGGGAACTGCTCGATCATGGTGCCGATCACGCCGTCACCAGGGCAGCTGAACTTGGCGACGAAGGCGACCTTGCTGGCAAACCCCATGTCGCAGGCCAGGCTCTCGAGAAAATACTTCACCTCGGCAGTGCGGCCATAGGTTTGCACATCGGCCAGCAAGGAGGCGGTGACATTGCCTTTACCGGCCTTGTACTCGTCGACGAAAGCATCGGTGGTGTAGTACTGGCGCGGCTCTGGGTCCTGCCCGGACTTGAGGATGAAAGTGCCCATTTCGATATTCAGGTGTTCCATGAAACACCCGCCGACCAGCCCTTCCTTGCTCACCACGCCTGCGGCCACCAGGGTCTCGCTGTTCAGCAACTGCCGGGCATTCTCGATGGCACCTGTGGCCAGAATGAAATTTCCAGCCACCAGGCGTTGACGATTGCACTCATAGTCAGACAAAACCACCGCAGCCAGGTGGCCGGAAGCCTTGTCGAACTCCAGGTCAACGCAATTACAGTTGATGAACACATCCAGGCCTGGGGTCTGCTCCAGTGCTGAAGCGTACTTCTGCGCAAAACGTGTCGGCGTGCTGAGCAGAAAACGGTCCGCCTCGAAGTCACCGCCGTTGAGGCCGGCATTCATCGCGCGAAAATCCGAGCCAGGCGCCAGATCGACGATCTCCATCGCTGCCGGCAGAAAGCCTTCGATCTCCGAGTAGGGAATTGGCCAGCCCGGCAAGACGCCTGGCGGGGCGACGGCAAAATCCGAAGGGGTGAATGGACGGCACCGGCCAGCCCAGTGATTGGAGGTGCCACCCAGGTAGCGCAGGCGGGTTTCCCCGGCATACAGTTCCAGGCCGGTGGATGAGCACGCGTACAAGTCTTGCGAGTGCGGCGCATATTCGCGCCCCCCGCCTTCGGCGATCATTACGCTCCAGCCGGCGGCTGCCAGGCGCAAGCCCAGGGTTATACCCGCTGGGCCGGCCCCGATGATGCAGAAATCATAGTGATCGCGCAGCGCCTTCTGCTGCTCAAAGTCCTTGATCATGCTGACGCGTTCCGGAAGTAACGGGACGGCAATACCCAACCGTTGATTACCACGAACCCGGGCTTTTCGACCGTCTTGTCCGCAACGGCCGCCGAGGCGCCGAACACCGCGCCCCCCGCGCCGAGCAAGACACAGCTCTGGAGAAAGCCTCTACGACCCAACTGCGCAGTACAAAAAGTGAGCTTCCCCATGTTCCCGTGACCTGTAGCCATGAAAGTTACACCCGGCAAACTGCGCTACAGCCAGTTGAAAAAGGCCGTCAACAGTGCCCCGCACAGCGCCCCGACCAGCAACATCGGCAGTACCACCAGCTCACGTTTGAGGCTGAAGATATCCAGTTTGCAGTTCACATACACAACCAGCACCAGCGTTGGTACAGCATGCAGGGCAACCCCCCAGATAGCCCACTCCACCCCGCCAATCGCCAGTAACAGCGGCAACAGCCCCCATAACGAGACCAGGCGGATGATGTTGTCCATGGCCTGGTACTTGGTCAGGCCCAAGGCAATCCACACCTGATGAGCCAAGGTATAGCGCAATACGATGAACGATAGCGAGAGAATCGCCAGCATCGGCCCGGCTTCGCGGTAGCGATCGTCATACATCCAGCCGATCAGCAGTGGGCTGGCGGTCAGGAAACCGCCACAAATGAACAGCACCAGCAGGTCGACCAGCAGCCGAAAGCGGAAATACAGCGCTTTCAGGCGCGGCTTGTCGTCGGACCGGGCCGCTTCGCTGAAAGCAGGCAGCGCCACCGCGCCGACAATTTTCATGAGCGCGGTCTGCACCGCACCCAGGATCAGCACGGCGATCGAATACACACCCAGTTGCGCCGCCGACATGCTGGCGCCAAACCATATGCGGTCGCCGTACATCGCCAGCACGCCGACCATCGACGACAACAGAATCCAGCGGCCAAACACGATCAGCTCGGTCAGCGCCGAACGGTCCCAGCGCAGGTGGTTGTTGGGCCCCTCCAGGGCGGTATGCCCCAGCACGGTCCAGACGACCGCCGAAACCAGGCCTGATAACACCAGCGCCCAGATCGAATGGGTCAGCAAGCCCAGCACCAGCATCACCACCAGGCCGGCCACCTGCGAGGCAAGGTCGACCAGTACCACGCGCTTTTGTTGGAAAGTGCGTACCGCCACATCTATCTTGGTGGACTGGAAACCCCAGATGGCCGCCGACAGGCCGGTCACCGCCAGTACCATCGGCAGTACCGGCGCGGCATAGGTCGAGTCGGCCGGCCACAGCTCAGCCAGTTGCGCCAACCAAGCCCCCAGGGCCAGCAGCAGGGTAAGGGCAAACAGCAGGAAACCGCGGATGATCTGCACGGTCCAGGCGGTGTTGAGAAAGTCCGGGTCGTCACCACGGTGGCTCTGGATGATGTTCTGGCGCAGGCCGACATCGGAAAGCAAATGCAGCAGTATCGAAACAGTGGTGGCAATAACCATCACCCCGAACATTTCCGGCAGCAGCAAGCGGGCCATGATCAGATTGCCGCCCAGGCGCATCACCTGTGAAGCCACCTGCGAGACCAGGTTCCATGACCCGGCCCTCAGGGCCCGCTTGCGCAGGCTCGCGGCGGCTGACACATCAATCGACGGCATGACTTCAATCTCTGACTGATTGGCTAAAAGTCACTATAGTTTCAATTAGCCATGATGCTAGCCGTTGCCCACCAAGGGAAAGGTGTACATAGCCGATGCCTGAACATTTTCGTGCGTTGATCGTCATCCTGTTTCTGGCGAGCGTGGTCTTCCTGATGGCCCGGCGGCCTGCCACCGACCTGATTCCGCTCAGCGACTACAAGCGCCGGCGCAATCTGTGGTTCCTGCTGACCCTGCTGGCTTTTTTCTCCCACAGCTTCTGGCTGTACCTGGGGGTGGGCGCGGTCGTCCTGTTGCTGGCCGGGCGCCGCGAGCACAACCCCATGGCGCTGTTCTACATGCTGCTGTTCCTGATCCCGCCAGCGTCGGTGCAGGTGCCCGGGTTTGGCGTGGTCAATTACCTGGTCGACCTTAACCATATTCGCCTGCTGACCCTGTGCGTGCTGCTGCCGGCCGCGCTGTACCTGCGCCGCCAAGGTGACACCTTGCGCTTTGGCCGCACCTGGGCCGATAAACTGCTGGCGGCCGGCCTGCTGCTGATGAGCGTGCTCTATTTGCGCGAAACCACCCTTACCGACACGCTGCGCCAGGCGCTGTACCTGTATGTCGACGTTCTCCTGCCGTATTACGTGGCCAGCCGTGGCCTGCGCCAGATCAGCGACTTCAAGGACACCCTGCTGGCCTTCGTGCTCGCCTCTTTCGTCATGGCGCTGATCGCTGTGGCCGAGTATGTGCGCCACTGGCTGTTGTACAGCGCCCTGGTCGACGCCATGGGCGTGCCATGGAGCATGTCCGGCTACCTGAGCCGGGGCGGTGCACTGCGGGCAAGCGTCACCACCGGCCAGGCGATTGCACTGGGTTACGTGATGAGCGTGGCCATCGGCCTGTTCCTGTTCGTGCAGGGCTATGTGCAACGCCCGCTGCACAGGGCCATGGGCGCCCTGCTGCTGGCCGCCGGGCTGTTCGCGCCATTGTCGCGTGGCCCGTGGATCGGCGCGGTGGTCATCGTGGTGGTGTTCATCGCCCTGGGCAAAGGCGCCGTCAAGCGCCTGGCGCTGCTAGGTGCGGCTGGCATGCTGGCCTTGCCCTTGCTGACCGTCGTGCCTGGGGGCGAAAAGGTGCTGGACCTGCTGCCGTTCATCGGTAACCTCGAGAAAGAGAACATCACCTACCGCGAGCGGCTGATGGACAACTCCTGGATCGTCATCCAGCGCAACCCGTTGTTCGGCTCCTTCGACTTCCGCAACACACCCGAAATGCAAGCGATGATCCAGGGCGACGGCATCATCGACATCGTCAACACCTACATCAACCTGGCGTTGCGGGTGGGCCTGGTCGGGCTAGGCCTGTTCGTGGCGTTCTTTGCCGTCGTGCTGCGGGGTATCCGCAGGGCCATGCTCAGCTTTGCCGACAAGGACGACGAGCGACGACAGCTCGGCCGGGTGTTGCTGGCAACGCTGATCGGCATTCTGGTCATCATCTTCACGGTCAGCAGCATCACCTTCATCCCGGTGGTGTACTGGTCTATCGCAGGCCTGGGCGTGGCCTACATCCAGATGGTTCGCCGGCTGCACAACAGCCCGGCCGTGGAACTGGCAGAACCCGACCTACAACCCAGGTAATGTTCATGAATAGGCTGTCCCTGCGTCATTACGTGCGCCTTTCGGCCATTGCCGGCCTGGCCCTGCTGCCGCTGGCCAGCTGGGCTTCAGACTGGCAGGTCAGTGTCGATGAGCAAAATGGCTTGCCTACCGTGACACACGGCGGTGGCCCGGTCATGAAGGCCAAATTCGATTTCTGGGCTGCCAACTGGAGCTGGACCGGTTTCTATACCGACTTCAAGGTCAATGGCCCTTACCACTACACGCTGCGGGGCAAGAACAAGGAACTGGACTTCGACCTGCAGGCTGACATCCGTAAGGAACAAGCGCAAACCCTGAGCTGGGCCTTCGACCTCGACGCCCACAGCCGCCAGAGCGGTGTCATGGGTGGCGGCCTGGTGTTCCAGTTCGACCCGGCGCAAATCGCCGGCGACATGGGCGCCCCGCAATTGTTGCCCGACAACCGCGGCTGGACGTGGGGCAAGACCGACCAGGGGCGACGCATCGAAATGCGCTTCGACCCGCCACTGGCCAAGGTCTATTTCGAGCGCGGCAACCCGACCGAGCTGCGCGCATTCCTCTACAAGGACCCGATCAGCGCCGGCCGCCAGCAGCTCAAGGCCGTGCTCAACGTGACCGGCGACATCGAACTCGGCCCGACACCCAGCGAGCGCTTCGGCCTGGCAGACCCCGCCAAGTGGCCTGATGACCAGCTGGACTGGCGCACCTCGCCGGTGGACCTGTCGTTCCTCAACGCAGCGGAAAAACCCGCCGGCAAGCGTGGCTTCGTCAAGGCGGTCGGCGACCAGTTGATGTTCGCCGACAACACCCCGGTACGCTTCTGGGGCACCAACCTGTCGGCCTACTCGCTGTTCAAAAGCCCCGACGACGAAATCCGCCAACAAGCCAAACGCCTTTCGGCACTGGGTTTCAACCTGGTGCGCCTGCATCACCACGACTCGCCCTGGGTCAGCCCCAACGTATTTGGCGACGGCACCTTGGTGCGCGATACCCAGCAGCTCAGCGCCGAATCGCTGCGCAAGCTCGACCTGTGGATCAAGTCGCTCAAGGACGAAGGCATCTACATCTGGCTGGACATGCATGTGCAGCGTGCGTTTACCGCCAACGACCACATCGAAGACTTCAAGGAGCTGCCCGAGCAGGACGGTCGCGTCGACCTGAAAGGTTACGCCTACGTGAACGACAGTATCCGGCAAGCGATGAAACGCTTCGCCGAGCAGTACCTGACCCATGTGAACGAGTACACGGGCCTGGCCTACAAGGACGACCCGGCCATCGCCGCCGTGCTGATCACCAACGAGAATGACCTGACCCAGCATTACGGCAACGCCCTGATGCCGAACAAGGATGTACCCCGCCACAGCGCGCGCTACATGACGGCGGCCAAGGCCTTTGCCAAACAGTTTGACCTGCCCGCCGACCTGACCTGGCGTGCCTGGGAGCATGGTCCGTCGAAGCTGTTGCTCAACGAGCTGGAACAACGCTTCAATGCCGACATGATCGCCCACTTGCGCAGCGTGGGCGTGAAAGTCCCCATTGCTACCACCAGCACCTGGGGCGGTAATGGGCTTAGCGCACTGCCGGCATTGAGCGTTGGCGATGTCATCGACGCCCACAGCTACGGCGACACAGGCCAACTGGAGAAGAACCCGCTGACCAGCGACGGCATGATCGACTGGATTGCTGCCGCCCAGGTCGTCGGCAAACCGCTGACCGTCACCGAGTGGAACGCCGAGCCCTTCCCGCTGCCTGACCGTCACTCGCTGCCAATTTACATCGCCGGCACCGCCAGCCACCAAGGCTGGGACGCCATGCTGCAATACGCCTACAGCCAACAGGCGTTCAACCCGGGTTGGCGCACGGCGGACAACTGGCACGCGTACAACGACCCGGCGATGATCGCCACCCTGCCCGCCGCTGCCCTGCTCTATCGCCGTGCGGACGTGAAACCCGCCACCACTCGCTACGTGTTCGCACCGACACCTGCCACCCTGTACAACCAGGAAATCACCCCGCGTAACTCACCGCTGCTGCGCACAGCCATGGAAAAGGGCCAGTTGCAGATCGCCCTGCCACACACGCCGGAATTGCCTTGGCTGAAACCCGCGCCCATCCCGGCAGACGCGCAGGTGCTGCACGACCCGGGGCAATCGCTGCTGGCCGCCGATGCCACCGAGTCGGTGACCGACACAGGCGAACTCAGGCGCAACTGGCAACAAGGCATCTACACCATCGACACGCCACTGACCCAGGCCGCCAGCGGTTGGCTGGGCGGCCGCCCGATCAACCTGGGTGCCATTCAGATACAAACGAAAACGCCTTACGCCAGCGTCGTGGTCCAGAGCCTGGACGGCAAGCCACTGGGCCAGTCGCGCGAGCTTCTGCTGTCTCTTGGCACCCGTGCCATGCCCAAGGCCGATGACAAGACGCCGTTCAATGTCGAGCCCCTTGAAGGCAGCCTGGACATCAAGGCACCCGCCGGCCTGAAACTGTTCGCCCGCGATGCACGGGCGCAGCTGAAGCCGCTGCCGGTGGCTTACAAGGATGGGCAATACAGCATTACCTTCGACGGTACCTACATGTCCAATTGGCTATTCTTGAAATAGAGCATATGGCCATCTACGCTCAGGTCACCTGTAGCTGATCATCCCACCTGCACGTGTCAGGGAGTGTTCACTGCGTCTGTAAACAGCAGATTCCAGGAGGTAGGGATGAAATATCTGGTTGTGGGTGGTGCGGGCTACATTGGCTCGCACATGGTCAAGCACCTGCTCGCCGCCGGCCATGAAGTGCTGGTGGCGGACCTGGTCTCACCTGGCCCCGGTATCCAGTGGGCCAAGCTCGACATCGCCGACGAAGCCGCACTGGATGTGCTGTTTGGCGTGTGCCGCTTCGATGCGGTGTTCCACTTCGCCTCGTTCATTCAAGTGGGCGAGTCGGTCAGCGCGCCTGGCAAGTACTACCAGAACAACGTCGCAGCCACCCTTTCCCTGCTGCAGGCCATGGTCAATGCCGGCATCAGGCACTTGGTGTTTTCTTCGAGTGCCGCCGTTTACGGCAACCCGCAGTACGTGCCGATCGATGAAGCGCACACCAAGGGGCCGATCAACCCGTACGGGTTGAGCAAATGGATGGTCGAGCAGATTCTTGAGGACTTCGACCGGGCCTATGGTTTGAAGTCGGTAAGCCTGCGCTATTTCAATGCAGCGGGCGCTGACCCGGAAGGCCAGCTAGGCGAGCGTCACGAGCCGGAAACCCATCTGATCCCGTTGATCCTGCAGGCTGCATCTGGCCGGCGCGAGGAGGTGACAGTGTTTGGTCGCGACTACGACACGCCGGATGGCACCTGCATACGCGACTACGTGCATGTGGCAGACCTGGCGGCGGCCCATGCACTGGCTGTGGATTATCTACTGGACGGTGGCGAGCGTGCCGCGTTCAACCTGGGCAATGGCCTGGGCTTTTCGGTGCAACAGGTGATCGATACGGCCCGGGCCGTGACCGGGCGACAGATCACCGCCCTTGACGCACCGCGTCGTGCCGGCGACCCGCCACGGCTGGTGGCGGATGCGAGCAAGGCCATGCAGGTGCTGGGCTGGCGTCCGGCATTCGCCTCGCTGGAGCAGATTGTTCGGCATGCGTGGCAGTGGGAGTTGCAGTATCCCTGGAGGCGCTGAGTTGATCTCATAGCTTTCAGGCGCAGCACAAGGCTGCGCCTGAAAGCGTATTGCCAGAAGGCTCAGTAATAGGTGCGTGGCTGTTCGTCAGCCTTGTTCAACACTGTCCCGATCAGGTTCACCGTGCCCAGGTGATGCAGGCAATCCTCGATTTCCTTCTTGTTGTTCATTCCGTTGGCCACCACCAGCAACACGCAGTCGAACTTGGGTAACACGGTGATCGCATCGTCCGAGCTGAGCAGCGGTGGCAAATCGAAAATGCAGATGCGCGATTCGTAGCGGTTGCGCAAATCGCCAATCAGGTTGTTCACCTTGGGCGAGGACAGCATCTCGGTCGACAGGGGCACGGGTACCCGCGTTGGCAGCACCACGAAGCGCGGCAAGGTGGGGTTGACCAGGCAGTCCTGCAACTCGGCCTTGTCCGTCAGAAACTCGTTCAGTGCCTGCTCCATGGGCAGGCCCAGGTAACTGCCGACCTTGGGCCGGCGCAGGTCGAAGTCCACCAGTAACGCAGTCTTGGTGGTGTGGTGGGCAATACTCATGGCCAGGTTGATCGCCAGCATGGTCTTGCCCGCTTCCGGCGTTGGCGAGGTGATGGCCAAGGTACGCCAGCCGTTCTCGTCCATGGCCCTGAGCACCTGCGTACGCAACAGGTCGATCGGCCCGTTCATGTTGGAGTTCTTGTTGTACGCCACGATGCGGTTACGCTCCAGGTGGTCTGCACGCAGCGGTACCACCTTGGTGTTCACGTAATCGAACTGACCCGGCACTTCGGCCAGCGCCGTACCGGGGGCGGGAGACAGTGCCTGGGGAGTACCCGGGGTAACCTGATGAATATTGTTGCCAACAGCCGGCTTGATCCTGTCCATCACTGCTTTCCCTATACAAACCGAGACATGACTTTGTACAACAGCACATCCAGTGGCATGTAGAACACGTGCACCAGCCCTATCATGATAGCTGCCAGCGCCAGTGCCGCCAGGATCAGGCGATTGCGCCAGCGCTTGCGTCGGGCCACGTCGGCCCGGGTATCGATATAAGGCAGTGCCACCAGCACCCGTTTGCCCAGCAGGCTTTCCAGGGCGCCAACGCCACGCACGCGTTGATTGAGCATTTCCAGCAGCATCACCAGCGCACCGCCACCGGCCGGTGCCAGCACCAGGCCCAGCGCAGCGATTTTCTTGCGGTTAGGCTTGATCGGCTTCTCAGGCAACAGAGGAGGCTCCAGCAGCACAAAGCGTTCAGCCTTGTTTTCCTGCTCGAGGCTTTCGGTAATCTTTGCGCCCATTTCCTTGGCACGAATCTCTTCGTATTTCTTGCGCGCGTTGTCGTGGTCACGCATCAAGGTCACCAGGCCACGCTCGACTTGCGGTGCCTCGAGGATCTCGGCTTCATAGCCTTCCATTTTCCGGGTCAGCTCACGCTTTTGCTCTGCCAGCGAGGCAATACGCACCTGCGCGGCACTCATCTTGGCGCGGACACGGGCCGCGTCGAGGCTGACCGTGGACGCTGCCGCAGTGCGACCACCACTGGCTTCGAGCGCCTGGATCTTGCGCTTGACCGCCACGACATCCGGGTGGGCGTCCTTGTAGCGGGTCAGCAGCTGCGCGTATTCGGCTTTCAGGCTTGGCAGGTCTTCGGGCAGGTCGGCACGGGTTGGCCGGGTGCCCTCGGCAACCTTGGTGGCAAGGCCGGCATTGGCCGCAGACAACTCCAGTTCCAGGTAGCGCAGCTCTTCCTGGGCAGCCTTGTAGTCACGGTCGACCTCACGGAATTCCAGCTCCGCCCGCGACAGCATGTTCATGCGCAGGGTCTGGTGCTCGGGCAAGGCATTGGCGTGGGCCTGCTTGAAATCGGCCAGCTGGTTTTCCAGGCTGGCCAGCTCGGCACCCAGCTTGTTGGCTTCCTGGGTGAGGAATTCGGTGGTTTCGTTGGCCCGCTCGGTGCGCTGCTTGAGGTTTTCGTTGAGGAACAGCGTCACCAGTTCATCGGCAACTTCCTTGGCCACTTGCGCCTGCTTGTGCTCGAACGACACATTGAACGCCACGGTCGCTTCACCACGGCCGCGCACGTAGGTGGTCAGGGTTTCAACCACGATCGCGTTGCGCATCTGGTCGATCTTGTCGCTTTCGCTGAAGCGCTTGTCGGCGAAGAGGTCGTACTTGCCGATGATGCGCAGCAGGTTGTCGCGGGTCATCACCCGTTGGCGGATCACCTCGATGCGCTCATCGGCAAAGCTGGTGTTGTTGGTCGACACCAGTTCAGGCGAAATCTGCTGCGACTCCACCAGAATGGTGCCGGTCGACTGGTAGATCGGCGGCACCATCAACGCGACGGCCACGGTCGCGGCGAGAATGACTGCGGCACTCACCCCTAACACCAGGGCCCTGTCCTTGATAATGGCGATGTAATCTCTGAGGGAGAGCTCGTAGTCAGACTTCATAGGGCCACCTGCCTGCAGTTCAGATGTCGGGGTACCTGTACGTCAACGTCAAACCAACGATCGTAGCGGTCGCATCCGGTACATGGTCCTGCTGCCGTTCCTTGTACATCAGCGACAGGCGCAGGTCCCAGTAAGGCGAAAACTGGCGGCTGGCCCATACGCTGTAAGTCTGCAACGTGTTGGGCGACTGCCCTTTGCTGTCCTGCCACGCGGCGTCGGCGCCCACACGGGACAACTCGGTCAGCGCATAGCTCCACACACCACGCACCTGGTCCAGTTCGGCGAAGCCGCCTTCGGCGCTCGCCACCGTGCTGCGCTCGGCGGTGAGGCTGGCATCGGCACGCGTGCCGGTGTACAGCAACGCAACCCCACCCTCCCCGCGCCGGCCGCCGTCGTCGCCTGACACTTGGTTGACGCCAACATGGGCATCGGCGCTCAAGCCTTCGGCAAGCTGGTATTTGATGCCGACTGCCGGGCTGTAGCTGTTGGAAGCAGTCGCGGTAAGGTCCTCTTCGGGCTCATAGCGCCGGGCACCAAAACGGGTATACAGGTCAGCCCGCTCACTCCAGGCGTAAGTCCAGGTAAAGACGTTCGCCAGTTCGTCGTAGCCCGTCAGCGTGCTGATGTCGTAACGGGCACGGCTGTAGGTGGTTTCGTTGCTCAAGGTACTGCGCTCGGTCACCGCCTGGCTCCAGTTGCCAGTCAAGGTGTAAAGCTTCTGCGTACCGTCGGTGGTAATCACGCCGGTATCCAGTACTGTGCCCGACAGCGTCGAGCTTTCGTTGTAGCGCCCCACCAGGCCGAACCGCCCCCGCTCGGTGGTGCGCTGCCAACCCAGGCTGATATCAGGGTCTTCACGGTCATCGACGATATCCGTATCGGACGAGCGCAGCACATGCATGCCAAGCCCCAACCTCAATTCGTCACGGTCAAAAGTACCGATCAGGGTGTAATCCGGCGCGATGATCGTGCGCGTTATGCCCTTTTCCCCCGAGGTCAGCAGCAATGGGTTGCTGTCGTATTCGACGGATGTCGGTACCACCACCGTAGACTGCCAATTTGCCGCCAGTACCGCGTCCGTGAACGGCAAGACCAAGATTGCCGTTGCAATGCGAGTTGTTCTAAGAAGAGGCATTAAATGTTCTTATTAAAGGCAAGATCAAGGAACGACCAGCGTATCGCCAGCCTGAAGTTGGATGTTGGTGGACATGTCCCGCCCAGACACCAGGTCCTTATATCGCACGGGCAGGATCTTTTGGGAAGCACCGGTGCCGCGGACCACCTTGATTTCGCTTTCATCTGCAAACTTGTCCAGGCCGCCCGACATGCTCAGCGCCTGCAATACCGCCGTGGGGCCTGCCATTTGCACAGGCCCAGGCTTGATCACTTTGCCCTGCACATAGACCATATTGCCGGCAATGCTCTTGACGACAACGCTGACGTTAGGGTCGGGGAGGAATTTTTCGAGTTTGGCAGCGACCTGCTTTTCGACTGCCGTCACGTCCAGCCCGGCAACATTGATGCGCCCGGCCAAGGGGAAGGTGATACTGCCATCGGGAAGTACGGTGGCTTCTTGACGCAGGCTGTCTTCCTGCCACACCGATACCATCACCACATCGCCGGGGCTGAGCAGGTAAGCAGCACTGCTCTGGTCGGCGTTACCGGCACCAGACCACACCGTCAGCATGCAGAAAGCGGCAAACATTGAACGCACCATGAGGGTCCCTCCGGCCAAATGGCCCGACAAAGAGCACTGAATGAGAACAACACACCAACTCTCGCTCCGCTTCACGGCGCACTGCTGCCGCGATGGCCTCGACCTTCCTGGAGGCCCTTGCCTTGACGCTGCAGACGTGGCTGCAACGCCTTGTAAACGTTGGTCCTACGGGCTACTGGGAATATAGCAACGGTTGGAGAATTCACAAGCCATGCCTGTGGCTTCGCAGCAATGGGTCACTTTAGGTACCCGGTATACGGCTCAGATCTTTCTGCGGTTGGCAACGGCAACAAAACCGACCACAGCAAAGGCAAAGAACCAGCCTGCAGTTGAAACAGGAATGATACTGTTCTGATTTATATACGAATCCGCTGCGCGGGCAGCACCACTTAGCATCACCAGCAAGAACATCGATTTGATTATCAGAGTCGTGCGCATACTCCCCTCCTAAAAACAGGAAAATCAATTAGTTATTGGCGCTGTGCTGCGGGAGTTGTTTCGTTGTTGACTTGAGCTTATGGGCACAATGACACTACGTCAATGATCCGACACCATAATAAAATTCAATGAGCGATGGGCGCATTCGTCAAAAAAACGGCATGCAGATTATGCAAGGGAGTGATGATGCGATGAACATGGCGTTTCACAGCTGAGAACACGTGGGGGCATGATTGCCCCCTGCGGTTTCATTCGTCTGCGTGGTGAACCACAACCAGTAACTGCGCCGGTGTCGCACCTACCGAGCGCAGGCGGTGCGGCGTCTGGGCATTGAAATGCAGGGCGTCGCCCTGCTCCAGCAACACCCGCTCACTCATGAAATCCACTTCCACCTGGCCTGCGTGAACAAACAGGAACTCTTCGCCCTGGTGTTCCTTGAACGTGGGGTCGCTGAACTCGGACGGCGGCTGAATCAGAAACGGCAGCAGGCTGCGCTGGCCAACCTGACTGGTGAGGGCCGCGTACCCCGGCCCTTGCCCATCGCCTACCAAGGCCTGGCGCTCGGTACGGCGCACCAGGCTGTAGCGGCTCTGCCCGGTCTGTTCTTCGGCGAACAGCTCTTCGACATTGACATTCAGTGCCCTCGCCAGTTTCAGCGCCGCAGCGATCGAGGGCGTGTTGAGGCCGCGCTCGACCTTGGACAGGTAGCTTTTGGTCATGCCAGTCTTTTCGGCCAGCATTTCCAGGGTCATCCCCAGTTTCTTACGCAGCAGTTTCAATCGGATAGACATGTGACGCGGGTTTCCCAGGCTGAGGCAGCCATGATACGCGTCTGAAAGCTGGCGCCAAGTCTCCAGGGGCCTTGAATCAAGGCATCACGGGCGGCACGTACTGCAGCGTTGTACCCAGCGCCCACAGCAACACCAGCACCAACGGCACATGCACCAGCAATTGCACGAACGAGAAACCGATCAGGTCGCGCGCCTTGAGCCCCAGCACGCCCAGCAGCGGCAGCATGTAGAACGGGTTGATCAGGTTCGGCAAGGCTTCGGCCGCGTTGTAGATCTGCACGGCCCACCCCAGGTGGTACTGCAGGTCGTTGGCCACCAGCATCACGTAAGGGGCCTCGATGATCCACTTGCCGCCACCTGAAGGGATGAAGAAGCCCAGCACCGCCGAATACACGCCCATCAGCACGGCATACGTGTCATGGGTGGCAATCTGGGTGAAGAACAGTGAAATATGGTGGGCCAGCGTCTGTTCATCGACGCCCTTCACCTGGGTGAGAATAGCGGCGATCGAACCATACAGCGGGAACTGGATGAGCACACCGGTGGTGGTCGGTACCGCGCGTGCCACCGCGTCAAGGAAGCTGCGTGGGCGCCAGTGCAGCAAAGCACCGAGCATGATGAACAACAGGTTGTAGGTGTTGAGCCCCGAGATGGCGGTAATCGCAGGTTTTGTCGCAAACTCCTGATACAGCCAGCCAGCAGCCAAGGCCACCAACAGCAGGATCAGGATCGGGCTGTGTTCCAGCCACTCCCCCGGGCGCGTGCGTTGCGGCGCGGGTGGCGCTGTGAAGCTGGGGTCGACACCGCAGTCTTCTGCGCTACGTGCGCTGTTCGGGCCCGGAGCGGTGGCATAGGCGATCACCAGCGAGACCACCACCAGTGCCGCCAACATCACGCCGGACTGCCAGAGAAAGATGGTTTCGGTAAACGGGATCACCCCGGTTATCGACAGGATTGAAGGTGGCAGGCTGGCCGGGTTGGCCTGCAGCTGCGCCGCCGAGGATGACAGGCCCAACGCCCACCACCGCACCCAGGCCCAGGTAAGCGGCCGCACCCGCAGCGCGGTAGTCCATCTTCAGGTCGGTGCGCCTTGCCAGGGCGCGCACCAACAAACCTCCAAACACCAGCGACAGCCCCCAGTTGAGCAAGGAGGCCAGCATCGAGATCAGTGCTACCCAGCACACTGCCGAGCGCCCATTGCCGGGGATGCGCGCCAGGCGATCGATCAGCCTCGCGGCGGGCGGCGAGCTGGCCACCACATAACCGCCGATGACCACGAAGGCCATCTGCATGGTGAACGGTATCAGGCTCCAGAAGCCGTCGCCAAACGCCTTGGCGGTGTCGGTCGGTTTGGCGCCCATGGCCAGTGCGCCGATACACACCAGCAGCACCGCCAGCGCGGCGAACACCCAGGAGTCGGGGAACCAGCGTTCAGCCCAGTTGGAGCAGCGCAAGGCAAAGCGCGCGGAGCGGCTGTCTTGAATTTCAGCGGCCACGGTTGAATTCCTTTTATTGGTTTTATGGGATGAAGCGGTATTGCCAGGCAACGCAAAAAACCTGTAGGAACAGGCTTACCCGCGAATGCGGCGGTCAATGTACCGACGCATTCGCGGGTAAACCCGCGCCTACAGGGTGAGATCACGTCATGCCTTAGAAGGTCATTTCCTTCACATCATCCGGCACGATCAGTTTGCCGGCGGTTTTCTCGATGATTTCCTCGACGCTTACCCCAGGCGCGGTCTCGCGCAGAATGAAGGCGCCGTCTTCGATTTCCAGGTAGGCCAGGTCGGTCAGCACCTTGCGGATGCAGCCCGCACCGGTCAACGGCAGGCTGCACTGTGGCAGCAACTTGGACTCGCCGTCCTTGGAGGCGTGGGTCATGGTGACGATGATGTTGTCGGCGCCGGCCACCAGGTCCATGGCCCCGCCCATGCCCTTGACCAGCTTGCCCGGAATCATCCACGAGGCGATGTTGCCCTGCACGTCCACCTCGAAAGCCCCCAGTACGGTCAGGTCGACGTGGCCGCCACGGATCATGGCGAACGATTGTGCCGAATCGAAAATCGAGGCGCCGCGGCGGGCGGTGACAGTTTGCTTGCCGGCGTTGATCATGTCGGCATCGAGGGTGCTTTCGGTGGGGAATTCGCCCATGCCGAGCAGGCCGTTTTCCGATTGCAGCATCACATCCATGTCGGCGGGTACATAGTTGGCCACCAAGGTGGGGATGCCGATGCCCAGATTGACGTAGTAACCGTCCTTCAGTTCACGGGCAACGCGTTGCGCCATCTGTTCGCGGGTCAGTGCCATGGTCAGGATCTCTTTATTGTTCGGGTGGATGGCGCTCAGGCCTTGACGGTGCGCTTTTCGATACGTTTTTCGAAGGTGCCGACGATGACACGGTCCACGTAGATGCCCGGGGTGTGGATTTCGCTTGGCAGCAGCACGCCGGGTTCGACGATTTCTTCCACTTCGACCACGGTGATCTTGCCGGCGGTGGCCGCCAGCGGGTTGAAGTTTTGCGCAGTGTTGCGGTACACCACGTTGCCGTAGTGGTCGGCCTTCCAGCCCTTGACGATGGCGAAGTCACCGGTGATGGACTCTTCCAGGATGTACTTGCGGCCCTTGAACTCGCGGACTTCCTTGCCGTCGGCAACCGGGGTGCCATAGCCGGTGGCGGTGTAGAACGCCGGAATGCCGGCACCACCTGCGCGCATTTTTTCGGCGAGGGTGCCCTGTGGGGTCAGTTCCACTTCCAGCTCGCCACTGAGCAACTGGCGTTCGAACTCGGCGTTTTCGCCCACGTAGGAGGCGATCATCTTGCGAATCTGCCGGTCTTCCAGCAGCACGCCCAGACCAAAACCGTCAACGCCGCAGTTGTTGGAAACCACGGTCAGGCCCTTGACGCCACGCCGCTTGATTTCGCTGATAAGGTTTTCCGGGATGCCGCACAGGCCGAAACCACCGGCCAGTACCGTCATGTTGTCGGTCAGGCCTTCGAGGGCCTGTTCATAGGTTGCAACGCGCTTGTCCAGTCCGGCCATGCTGATCCGCCTTTTGTAGTTGTTTAACCGACGAGGCTGTCGGTGAGCGTGTGCAGACATCTTCACCGCAAGCGACTGATTTGTTAATTTTGTTTTCGTCATCGATTGATAATTTTTACAAAACAAACGATAGGCCCGACATGAACGTCAAACAATTGCGCGCCTTTGTCGCCGTGGCCAAGTACCAGAGCTTCGCCCAGGCCGGTGAACACCTGCACGTTTCGCAACCGGCACTGAGCCTGACCATCAAGGCGCTGGAAGAAAACCTCGGCGGCGCCCTGCTCAGCCGCACCACGCGCAGCGTCAGCCTGACTGCCGAAGGCGAAGTGCTGCTGCCACTGGCACGCCGCCTGCTGGCCGACTGGGACGATACCGAAGAGATGCTGCGCCAGCGCTTTACCCTGCAATTGGGCCGTGTGTCAGTGGCGGCCATGCCGGCTTTTGCCGGCAACCTGTTGCCCCACGCGCTCAAGGTGTTTCGCCAGCGCTACCCCAAGGTCAACGTCACGGTGCACGACGTGATCAACGAACAGGTACAGGAACTGGTACGCCATCGCCGCGTCGAACTGGGCATCGGCTTCGAGCCGGATAACATCGATGGGCTGGACTTCCACCCGTTGTACATGGACCGCTTCGTTGCGGTAGTGGCCGCCGACTCGCCCTTGGCGCTGCTGCCCCAGGTCAGCTGGGCACAGCTGATGGCCGAAGATTTCGTGGCCCTGCAGCGCCCTTCGGCGGTGCGCCTGCTGATGGAGCAGAATGTGGCGGCCCGCCACGGCAAGCTGGCAGTCGCGTTCGAAAGCCACCAGCTGACGACCATCGGCCGCATGGTGGCCAGCGGCCTGGGGGTCAGTGCTGTGCCGGCGCTGTGCATCAACCAGATGCAGGAGCTGGGTGCCCGCTGCGTCACCTTGGTCGAGCCCACTGTCGAGCGGCGCATCGGCGTGATTGCCCTCAGCGAGCACAAGCTTTCCACCGCAGCGCAAGCACTGCTTGAGGTGCTTCTTTCCAATACCCGGATCCCGGAGGTGACATGCGTTACGTAAATCTGGCAGGCACGAGTGTTCCAGCCATCGGCCAAGGCACCTGGTACATGGGCGAAGACCCAGGTCGCAAGGCTGCCGAAGTCGCGGCGCTGCAACAGGGCATCGAGCTGGGCCTGAACCTGATCGACACCGCCGAGATGTATGCCGAAGGGGGGGCAGAAGAGGTCGTTGGCCAAGCCATTGCCGGGCGCCGCGACCGGGTATTTCTGGTCAGCAAGGTCTACCCGCACAATGCCAGCCTGCGCGGCATGGCGGCAGCCTGCGAGCGCAGCCTCACCCGGCTGGGCACCGATTGCATCGACCTGTACCTGCTGCACTGGCGTGGTCAGCACCCGCTGGAGGAAACCGTCGAAGGCTTCGAGCGCTTGCGCGAGCAAGGCAAGATCAAGCGTTGGGGCGTGTCCAACTTCGACGTCGACGACCTGCGCGAACTGCACAACCCTGATTGTGCCACCAACCAGGTGTTGTATAACCCGGCCCAGCGTGGCATCGAATTCGACTTGCTACCGTGGTGCGAAAAACGTGGCTTGCCGACCATGGCCTACTGCCCGCTGGCTCAGGCCGGGCGCTTGTTGCAGCACCCGGTACTGGCGGAAATTGCCGAGCGCCATGGCGCCACACCGGCCCAGGTCTGCCTGGCCTGGGTGACCCGCGATGACGGCGTGATCGCCATCCCCAAGGCGGTGGCGCCCGAGCACGTGCGGCTCAATGCGGCGGCGGGAACGCTGACCTTGACCGGTGAAGACCTGCGGGCGATCGACCGGGCGTTCCCTGCACCGACGCGCAAGCAGCGGTTGGCGATGGTGTAGGCGAGCACAAGCGGGACCAGGACGCGACCTTTGGGAGCAACTGTCTTGCTCAATTTCTAAAAGCTGGCGCGATCCCTGTGGGAGCGGCCTTGTGTCGCGATAGGGCCGCGCAGCGGCCCCAGGATCTCGGCATCATGCATAGATTGCTGGGGCCGCTTTGCGGCCCTATCGCGACACAAGGCCGCTCCCACAGGGGGGGCTCAGGCCTAGTGGCAAACGTGGCCGTCGACCAAGGAATAACGCACCGTGGCCAATGAATGGTTGGGGCGGGCTCAAGGTTGCAGGCGGTCAATGTGGGGCATGCCCGCGAACACCGGCAAGGCCGGTGCCCTGCAACGCGGTGGCTGCTTCGCGGGCTCGCCCGCACCCACAGGGAACCACGCAAGTACCGAGCGTTGGGGGTCAGTGAAAATCCCGGCTGCGCACATCCAGCCCTTGCAGCAGCGGACTCACATCCTCCAACCGCCGCGCAATCAGGTGCCGCACCCCATTCTCCTGCTCCAACCGCCCACTGACCTTGAGCAACTGCGAACCCACCAGCGCCCGTCGCTGCCGTTCGGCCAGCGCACGCCACACCACCACGTTGACCATGCCATGTTCGTCTTCCAGAGTAACGAAGGTCACACCGCTGGCGGTTTGAGGCCGTTGCCGGCCCACCACCAGCCCGGCCACGGCAATGTTGTCGCCATGCTCCACACCCTGCAATTCACTGGAGCTGCGACACCCCAGCGCCCTCAGGCGAGCGCGCAACAGGGCCAGCGGATGTGGGCCAAGCGTAGTGCCGAGGGTTTGATAATCGGCCATCAGGTCCTCGCCCACGGTTGGCACGGGCAATTGCACCGGTTCTTCAGGCAAGGCCTGCACATCGGCGAACAACGGCAGCTGCGGCTGCACCGCCGCCACCTGCCAGCGCGCCTGATGCCGATCGCTGGCCAAGGCGCGCAGCGCCCCGCCATCAGCCAGGCGGGCACGGGCCCGTGCGTCCAGGCCGGCGCGCAGGCACAGGTCTTCGACGTTGCGCCACGGCCGCTGCGCCCTCGCCTGCTGCACGCGCCTGGCATCGGCTTCGGCCAGGCCACGTACCAGTCGCAGGCCCATGCGAATGGCCAGGGTGCCTTCAGCATCAGGCTCCAGGGTGCAGTCCCAGTCGCTGTGGCAGACATCAACCGGCCGTACCTCGATACCTTGGCGGCGAGCCTCTTGCAGCAGCTGATCAGGGCTGTAGAAGCCCATCGGCCAACTGTTGACCAACGCACAGGTGAAGATCGCCGGCTCATGGCACTTCAGCCAACTGCTGGCATAGCACAGCAAGGCAAAGCTGGCCGCATGCGACTCAGGGAAGCCATAGCTGCCAAACCCCTTGATCTGCTCGAAGATGCGCTCGGCAAACGCCAGCGTGTAACCATTGCGCAACATGCCCTGCACCAGCCGTTCGCGGTGCGGTTCCAGGCCGCCGTGGCGCTTCCAGGCTGCCATGCTGCGGCGCAACTGGTCGGCCTCGCCCGGGGTATAGTCGGCCGCGACCATCGCCAGCTCCATCACCTGCTCCTGGAACAGCGGCACGCCCAAGGTACGTTCGAACACTTCCTTCAGTTGCGGCGACGGATACGTCACCGGTTCCTGCTTCAGGCGCCGGCGCAGGTACGGGTGCACCATGTCGCCCTGAATCGGCCCGGGGCGGACGATGGCGACCTCGATGACCAGGTCGTAGAACTTCTGGGGCCGCAGCCGCGGCAACATGGCCATTTGCGCGCGTGACTCGATCTGGAACACGCCCATGGTCTCGGCACGGCTGATCATGGCGTAGGTGGCCGGGTCTTCGCTGGGGATGGTCGCCAGGGTCAGGTGCCGGCCACGGTGGTGCTGCAGCAGGTCGAAGCAGCGGCGCAAGGCGCTGAGCATGCCCAACGCCAGTACGTCGACCTTGAGCAGGCCAACCATGTCCAGGTCATCCTTGTCCCACTGGATCACCGTGCGCTCCGGCATCGCGGCATTCTCCACCGGCACCAGCTGGTCGAGCGGTTGCTGGGAGATGACAAAACCGCCCGGGTGCTGTGACAGGTGCCGGGGGAAGCCGATCAGTTCGCCGGCCAGCACCAGCACCCGCCGCAGCGAAGGGCTGCCCGCTTCGAAACCGGCTTCGGCCAGGCGCTGGTCATCGGGTATGCGATCGCTCCAGCGGCCACAGCATTTGGCCAGGGCATCCACCTGGTCGGCAGGTAGCCCCAGCACCCGCGCCACATCCCGCACCGCACCGGCGGCATGGTAGGTGTTGACTACCGCAGTGAGCGCCGCCCGGTGCCGGCCATAGCGACGGAACACATACTGGATCACCTCCTCGCGCCGGTCGTGTTCGAAGTCCACGTCGATGTCCGGCGGCTCGTTGCGCTCGCGCGACAGGAAGCGCTCGAACAGCAGGTGGTGTTTCATGGGGTCAAGCTCGGTGATGCCCAGTACGAAGCACACCACCGAGTTGGCTGCCGACCCCCGGCCCTGGCATAGGATGCGCTGGCTGCGGGCGAAGGCGACAATGTCGTGCACCGTCAGGAAGTAGCTTTCGTAACCCAGCTCTTCGATCAGCCCCAGTTCCTTGGCAAGCACATCCCGCACTTTGCCACTCGGCCCGCCTGGCCAGCGCAGCGGCAGGCCTTGCTCGCACAATTCGCGCAGCCAGCTTGCCGGGGTATGCCCCTCGGGCACCAGTTCGCGTGGGTACTGGTAGTTCAGTTCGCTCAGGTCAAACTGGCAGCGCCGGGCAATGACCAGGGTCTCGGCCAGCAGGTCGAGCGGATACAACTCGGCCAGTTGCGCCTGGCTGCGCAGGTGCCGTTCGCCATTGGCAAACAGAAAGCGCCCGGCCTCGCTCACCTGGCAATGCTGGCGGATGGCAGTCATGCAGTCCTGCAAGGCACGGCGACCACGCACGTGCATGTGCACGTCGCCACAGGCCACGGCGCGGATACCCACATCAGCCGCCAGTGCCCGCAACCGTTGCAGGCGCATGGCATCGTCACTGCCCCGGTGCAGGTGCACGGCCAGCCACAGGCGCTCAGCGAACACACTGCGCAGCCACGCGCCGGTAGCGGTATCGCCACTGTCAGCGGCCACCCACAAGGCCAGCAGGCCTTGGTGGTGCAGCAGCAAGTCATCACGAAACAGCTGGTACGCACCCTTCTCTGCCCGCCGCCGGGCACGGGTGATCAGCGCGCACAGGTTCTGGTAGCCGGTCAGGTTCTCGACCAGCAGCACCAGCTTGGGCCCGTCGCACAATTGCACCTCGCTGCCAACGATCAGCCGCAGCTGGTGCACCTTGGCTGCCTGCCAGGCGCGCACGATACCGGCCAGCGTGCATTCGTCAGTGATTGCCAAGGCCTGGTAGCCCTGCTCGCGCGCACGCCGGAACAGCTCGTCGGCGCTCGATGCACCGCGCTGGAAGCTGAAGTTGGAAAGGCAATGCAGCTCGGCATAACCCGGGGTGTTCATGCGAACCAACCCTGCAGCCAAAGCGGGCCGGCCTGGCTCAGGTCGCGGTAGGCCCAGCCGCGCAAGCCGTCACGGGTTTCGATGCGGTAGTAGTCGCGACGCACATCGCCGCCATCCCACCAACCTGATTCGATGCGTTCGGCATAGCCCTGCACCTGGTAGGCGGCGTCATCCAGCGCGATCGGTGCCGGCAACAGCCACCCCGGGCGGCTGCCCGGTGCAACCGGCATGTTGCCTTGGGCACCCTGTTCCGCCAAATGCCAGGCGCATTCGGGGCGGTGATCGGCGGCTGCGCCAAGCCCCTTGACGGCCTCATCCCCCAGGCGGGCGCGCAACCGCTCACGCAATTGCGCCCAGGGTTGCGCCTGTTGCGCCCGCGGGTCGAACAACGCCTGATGCTGTGGCACGAAGGGTGGCAAGTCTTCGGCAACCAGCCGCAGGTTGCGCACCGGTGCGGGTATGCGCAGCGGCTCAAGGCGCCCACGGGCTAGCTCGAACAGCATCGCAGCATCGCGTTCGGCCGCCAGCAGGCCCACCTTGAGCAGGGTATCCGGCCCCTCGGCGTGCTCCAGATGCAGACAGAAGCGCTGCACGCCACAGTCTCGCCCGGCCAGAAATGCAGCAAGGTCGTTGAGCATGCGCCGCAGCGGGAACAACAGCGCCTGGTGCGATTCGACGTCGAAATTGAGTTCCAGCCGGGTTTCGAAACGGTCCGGTGGCTGGTAGAAGTCCAGCCCCAGGTTGCGCAGGCCGAGCAACTGGTCGAGATGCAGCTGCACCTGGGCCGCAAAGCGCCTGGCCAAGGTATCGCGCGGCAAGGCCAATACCTGGCCCAGCTGGTGCAAGCCCATGCGGGCAAACGCTTCGGCCGCCTCTGCCGGCAGGCCGACGCGCGTGATGGGCATGCCAAGCAGCGCCGCTCGGGTGGCGTCGACATCGCCCACGGCCAGGCCATCGTGGCCATTGGCGAGCATGCGAGCTGCCACCGGGTTGCTGGCCAGGACAATGCGTTGACGCAGGCCCAGTTCTGCCAGTTCCTGACGCAGACGTGCCTCGAACAAGGGCCAGGGCCCGAACAGTTGCAGGCTGGAGCCCACTTCCAGCAGCAGCGCCCGAGGGTAATGCAGGCTGACCTGGGCACTGAAGCGGTAGGCCCAGGCCGCCAGCAACTGTTGCACCTGATCGATGCGTTTGGGGTCAGCTTCGACGCAGGTGAAGCCATCGGCCAGGGCACGCGCTGCGGTCAGGGTTTGCCCGGCGCGCAGGCCCAGTGCAGCGGCCGCCGGGTTGACTGCCTGCAACACGCGACGCTGGGTCGGCCCGCCAATCAGCACCAAGGGTGTGTCAGGATCGTCACGCTCACGCAGGAGGGTGTCCAGCGCAAGCTGCGGGAGCAGGATGCAGGCCCAGAGCATGGTGCATCAGCCCCGCCCCGGGCAGGGAATAGGCAGCGCTGGAGGCATGCCACCCCGGCTTTTCAGCACGCGCCATTGCGCCGGGCGCGTGTCGACTGCAATGCGCAGCGCTGCGGGTGAAGGGTTGTGCGACGCCTGCTGCGGCCTGCAGGCGAACGCCAGTGCCTGCCCGGTTTCGGCCGCTACCTGCAAGCGCCGCAGGGCGCGGTCATCGGCACGTTCCGGCCAGCACAGCACCGCCGCGCAACTGCCCGAGCGCAGGCACTGTTCGGCAGCCCACAGGGCATCGGCAGGCTCGGCATCCACCTGTACCAGCCAGCGCAGGTCCACCCCCGCTGCCTGCCAGGCCGGTGCAAAAGGGATGAAGGGTGGAGCCACCAGCACCACTCTGCTGGCTTCTGCACTCAGCCGGGCCAGGGTTGGCCACAGCAACTGCAATTCGCCACAGCCGGGGTTGGCCAGCAACAGCTCGCTCAGTGCTGCCGCCGGCCAGCCACCTTCCGGCAAACGTTCGTCGAGGGCCGCATGGCCGGTGGGCTGCAGCCCGAGTGGCCGCGCCTGGGCCTGCCGGCCGCGCCATACCCGGCGCTGTTCCAGCAGCCTGTCGAGGTCGACCACGGCGCCCATCAGTCACGCCTCAGCAAGCCGCAGAACACGCCTTCGATGAAAAAGTCCTGTTCGGGCTGCACATCGATCGGCGCATAGGCCGGGTTGCGTGGCAACAGCCGGTAAGTGCCGCCTTGGCGTTGCAGGCGTTTGATGGTCACTTCGCCGTCCAGGCGCGCAACCACGATTTGCCCGTCGCGGGCGTCAGCCTGTTGCAGGATGCCGACCAGGTCACCGTCAAAGATGCCGTCGTCGATCATCGAGTCGCCCCGCACCTTCAGCAGGTAGTCGGGGGTACGGCGGAACAGGCTGGGGTCGAGCAGCAACTGCTCGTGGATGTCCAGGTCCGGGCCGATGGGGGCACCCGCCGCCACCTGGCCCAGCACGGGTATTTCGAGGATTTCTGGCCGGCGCAGCGGTTCGGCCAGGCGTATGCCCCGGGCCTGGTTTGGCGTGACATCGATATAACCGGCCTGGCACAGGGCGGTGATGTGCTTGCGCGCAACGCTGCGCGAGGCAAAACCGAAGCGCGTGGCGATATCGGCCAGGCTCGGCGGCTGACCATGCTCGGCAATGCGCTCACGGATGAATTCGAAAATGGCGCGGCGTTTGGGGGTAAGAGTGTCCATGGAGCACATTTGTACTCTTTTCGGAGCACGCTGAACAGCCCCCTTCGTCGTCAGCTTTGGTTATGATCCCCTGGCTTGTGTATTTTCATCTGGATATCCCATGCTGACCGCCCTGCTGTTCGACCTTGACGGTACCCTCACCGACACTGACACCCTGCACCTGCAGGCCTTTCGCCAACTGCTGCGTGAACACGACGGCCGCGAGCTGAGCCAGGCGCAGTTCGACGCCCAGGTCAGCGGCCGCGCCAACGGCGAGCTGTTCGCCGAGCTGTTCAGCGGCGCCAGCGTCGAACAGTGCCAGGCGTTGGCCGACCGCAAGGAAGCGCTGTTTCGCGCGATGTCGCCGTCGCTTGAGCCAATGCCAGGCCTGTTGCGCCTGCTGGAGCATGCCCAGGCCCATGACATCGGCATGTGCGTGGTGACCAACGCACCGCGGCTGAACGCCGAGCACATGCTGAACGCCATGGGCCTGGGCCAGCACTTTGAACATGTGCTGGTGGCCGAAGAACTGGCACGGCCCAAACCGGACCCGCTGCCCTACCTCACCGGCCTGCAGCGGCTGGGTGCCGAGGCCGGGCAAGCGCTGGCCTTCGAGGACTCATTGCCGGGGACGGCCGCGGCCAGTGGCGCGGGGATCTTTACCGTGGGCGTGGCCACGACGCAGACCCCGGAGCGGTTGCTGGCGGCGGGCGCCAGGTTGGTTGTCGACGACTTCAATGATGCGACGTTGTGGGCGTTGATCGAGCGTATGGCTTCAGACAGGGGCTGTGTTCCCGAAGGCTAGGGAGTGGGAGCCGAACCTGCTGGCGCTGCAGCCGGTGTGCCGGATGTACAACCGGGAACGCTAAGCCGTGACGCCGCATTTCGCCCTTGCAGCCATACCGCCAAAGCCGCCAACCCTGCGGGTAGCAACAACGAAGCGAATACCTGGGCAAAGCTCCAGCCCAGTGCCAGCATCTGTGCCCCGGCAAAGGCACTGAGAATCGCACCCAGGCGCCCGATGCCACTCATCCAGCTGGCGCCGGTCGCCCGTGCTTCAGTCGGGTAAAAAGCCGCCGCCAGTGCATTCATCCCAACACTTGCCCCATTAAGGCCAAAGCCTACAGCGCTCGCAACCGCGCACAACCAGGCGAAGTCCGCAGCGACCTGACCAATTGCAAAAATCACCGCACCACTGAACAGGAAGGTCAGTACCAGCACGCGCTGCGCCGGGTAACGATCCATGGCCCAACCCACCGAAATTGCGCCCAACGGGCCGCCAATCTGGAAACAGGCGGTGACGATGGCCGCTTCGGCCACCGAAAACCCGCCCCCCTCCTTTACCAGCGTCGGCAACCAGCCGCTGAACAGATAGACCAGGAACAGCGCCAGCACGTACCCGCCCCAGAGCATGCAGGTACCAAAGCGATACCGCGCAGAGAGGATGGTGCCGATTGCACCGCCTGCAGCCTGGGCTTTACCGGGCAAGACAAAGGTCGTGTCGGCGTTGACATGCTCAGGTGCCAGGCGACGGACAATGGCCAGAATGCGCTTGCGGTCCGCCCCTTTGCTGACCAGGAACGTCACCGATTCCGGCAGGCGCCAATACAGCAACGGCAGGACCATCAGCGGCAACACCCCACCCAATGCCAGGACACTGCGCCAGCCCAGGTTCGGAATCATCCAGGCGCTGACGAAACCACCTGCCGCCGCGCCCAGGGAGAACCCGCAGAATGCCAAGGTAATGAGCAGCGAGCGGCTGCGTGCCGGGGCATACTCGCTGACCAGGGTGCTGGCATTGGGCATGGCTGCGCCCAGGCCCAGGCCGGTCAGAAAGCGCAACGCGACCAGGGCTTCCAGGTTGGGTGAAAAGGCCGAGGCCAGTGTCCAGAGGCCGAACAGCAGCACGCTGCACAGCAATACCGCCTTGCGCCCGTAACGGTCCGCCAAGGGGCCGGCAATCAAGGCGCCGAGTGCCAGGCCGATCAACGCGGCGCTCAATACCGGGCCCAGACTTTGCGCATCCAGGCCCCAGTCGCTTTTCAATTGCGGGGCAATGAAGCCGATGATGGCGACGTCCAGGCCGTCCAGGGCGATGATGAGAAAGCCAAGGAACACCACCCATTTCTGGTAGCGGCCGATGGGTTGCTGGTCGATCAGTTGGCGCACGTCGAGCGTGTTGTTCATAGGTGTCACCTGTTGTTGTTGTTATGACGGTGTTTGTCGCAGCCCTAGTGGAAAAGGCTGGGTAAGCGCACAGGCCTTATGATGCGTGTTTCCTGAGCCACTACCAGGTCGCGGGTAGCATGCAGGTACGCGGCAAAGTCCGGGTCGGCATCCCGCGCTGCGCTGCGCTTCTCGAAGTCATCGAGGCTGTCATAGCCCCACAAGTGCACCACCTGGTTCAACGGCCCGATGCTGCTGGTGTAAAACGCCAGGGGTGCACCGAGGTGGCGCAGCAGGATCGGCATCGCCAGCTGGTCGAACGCCTCGAGAAAGGCCGCCATGCCGCGCGGGCGAATGGTGTAGATGCGGTGGTCGACCACAAGCTTGTCCATCACGCCACCTCCCGTGCGTTGCCCGCCGCCAGCCCCTGCTCGACACCCGCCAGGTGGCGCCCGGTGATGTAGGCAAAGGTCATGATCGGCCCCAGGGTGATGCCCGCCCCGGGGTAGTTGCCACCCATGATGCTGGCGCGGTCGTTACCCACCGCATACAGGCCGTCGATGACTTGCCCGTCGGCCGCCAACACTTCACCGGTCACACGGGTGCGCAGCCCGTCGAAAGTGCCCAGATCGCCCATGATGACTTTCACGGCAAAGTACGGTCCCTCGCCAACCGGCGCTACGCACGGGTTGGGTTGTTGCTGCGGGTCGGCCAGGTAGCGATTGAAGCTGGTGCTGCCGCGGCCGAACTGACGGTCTTCACCGTGGACAGCGCCAAGGTTGTACTCGCGCACAGTCTGCTCCAGCCCTTGCGCATCGATACCGGCCTTGCCGGCCAACTCCGCCAGGGTCTGGCCCTTGAGCAGGTAACCGTTGCGCAGCAATGGCCCCAGCGGCATCGGCGCAGGCTTGGCAAAGCCCAGCCCGTATTTGGCCAGTGTGCGGCGGTCGCACACCAGCCACATGGCGGTTTCTGCCTGGTCGGAACACGCCTCAATCAGCGCTGCGCCTACGTCGTGGTAGGCATTCGACTCGTTGGTGAATCGCTGCCCCGAACGCAGCACGCCGATCACACCCGGCTTGTAGCGGTCGAGCAAATGCGGAAAGGCAATATGCCGCCCACCACCCACCGGCACCTTCGACACCGGCATCCAGGCTGCAGGTGCCTGCAGGCAGATATCGACCTTTGCTCCCAGCGCCTCGGCCATGCGCGCACCATCGCCGGTGTTGCCCGCTGGCACCGGTGAAAAATGCTCGCCGCCACGCCGTACATGCGGGTAGGCCTGGCGCAGCCGTTGCAGGTCATGGGAGAAACCGCCACAGGCCAGCACCACCCCGCGCCGGGCCTCGATGCGCTGCTCGCTGCCGGCCTGCCCGGTCACCGCCCCCACTACCCGCGCCCCTTCGCGCAGCAACTGCCGCGCCGGGGTGCCTGTGAGAATCGGAATGCCCAGGTCCAGTGCCGAGCGTACCAGCCTTGCCGCCAGGGCATTGCCACTGGTGACCTGGGTGCCGCGTCGGTACAAGGCCAGCTCCTTCAAATGGGTCAGCAGGCGTTTGGCCACGTAGGCGAACGAGGTCAACGAACGGGTGACATTGAAGAAGTGCTTGAGGTCGGCATTCGACGAGTTGAACATCATGCCGATGAAGGTGATGGTCTTCAGCGGCGGGCGCAGCCGCGCCATGTCGGGCCCCAGACCACGGATGTCGTAAGGTGCGGCCAGTATCGAGCGGCCCACATCGACGCCGCCTTCCACCTGCGGGTGATAATCGGGGTACAGCGTGGGCACGAATTTGACTGCCGTCTCGCGCTCGAAAAACTCAACCATCTGCGGCGCGTAGCGCAAGAATGCCTCCACCCCGGCCGCATCGAAGCAGGCACCGGTTTCGTTGCGCAGGTAGGTCATGGCCGCTGCTTGGCTGTCATTGCCCCCGTGCCGGGTGCCCGGCACCCACAATACGCCGCCGGAAAACGCCGTGGTGCCGCCGAAGCACGCCTCCTTTTCGATGACGATCACATCCAGGCCAAGCTTTTTCGCCGTGATGGCTGTCGCCAGGCCACCAGCACCCGCACCGATGACCAGTACATCGCAGCTACGCGTATTCATTGGCCTGCCCCCTCGAAGCCAGGGCGCGGGATCAATGCCATGGGCATGCTTTCCAGTCCGCCATCCACGGTCAGTTCGGCGCCGTTGATATAGTCGGCGCGGCGGCTGGCCAGAAACAGCACAGCTTCGGCGATGTCTTGCGGCTCACCGATGCGCTGGTTGGCGGTCATGGCGCTACGCCGGCGCTCCACCTGTGGGTCGGCATAGAACGCCGCGGACAATGGCGTGCGGATCAAACCCGGGCATACGGCGTTGCTGCGCACACCGCGTGGCCCCCATTCCACGGCAATCTGCCGCGACAACATGCTGACGCCTGCCTTCGCCGCGCTGTAGGCACCACTGTTGGGTTGCGGGTAATGTGCTGCAATCGAGGCCACATGCACGATACGGCCCTGGCCGCAGTCCAGCATGGAACGGCCAAAGGCCTGGGCACACAAGAGGTAGCCACTGAGGTTGACCGCCAGCACCTGGTTCCATTGTTCCAGGCTTAGCGTGTCCAGCGCACCGGGGCGCAGCACGCTGGCATTGTTGACCAGTACATCGCAGCACCCATGCAGCGCCTGTACCTGGGCCGCAGCCTGCTCCACGCTGGCCGGGTCGGCAATGTCGCAGGCCAGGGCACTGACTTCGCCTGCACTGTGTTCCCCCAGGGTGGCCGCCAGTTCGCGGCATTTGTCCAGGTCGCGGTCAAGCAGCACCACGTGGGCCTGCTGCTCCACCAAGGCTGCGGCCAACGCTGCGCCAATGCCGCCGGCCGCGCCGGTCACCACGCATACGGCCGACTCCAGGCCTAGCCACTGAGAAAGGATCTTGTTGTTGTGCATGCTGCTCTCCAGAGCGTTGCTTGTTCTGGGCAACAGGCTATGGCCGGCAGGCCCACCGGCAGAATGGACAAAACCTGCAACCAGCCCCACATTCCCGTCAATTTGCCCACTGCGCCCTGAAGCCTGCGGGCAGCTATGGCACAGTAGCGGGTACTGAACAGAACAATTACAACACCATGAACAAGATCCCCAATTACGCCCTGTACGGTGAAACCGCGCAGCCGGTGTGGCACGAAGCCTTGCATGTGGAGCAGATATCCCAGCGCTCTGGCGCGCACAACTGGGAGATTGCCGCACACCGTCACGAAGGCTTGCTGCAGCTGTTGTACCTGCAAAGCGGTGGCGGCGAGGTGCTGTTCGACAGTGACCGGTTTCAGGTTCATGCACCCTGCGTGGTGTACGTCCCGGCGCAGGTGGTGCATGGATTTCATTGGGCCAGCCAGGTAGAAGGCCAGGTAATCACGGCTGCGCAGCACCCGCTGGATAGCATCGCCCAGGTGCTGGCACCCAACGTGCGGGTGCAACTGCGCAAACCACAGGTGATTGCCCTGCCCCACTGGGCCGCCGATGAAGACCCGTTGTTGCCCCTGTTTCGGGCCCTGCGCGAGGAATACCACAACCGCGCCCGCGAGCATGTGGCCAGCAGCATGGCGCTATTGCTGGCACTGATGATCCATGTCCTGCGCCATGAGCCGTACATGCCCGCAGGTGAGCAGCGCCCAGTATCAAGACGCAGCCAGCAACTGACGGCTTTTCGCGAGCTGGTAGACATGCACTACCGCGCGCACTGGCCACTGGCGGAATACGCCGCCGAATTGGGCATGACCCTGGTGACGTTGGGGCGGTTGTGCCAGGAACACCTGGGCATGACGCCGATGAATGTGATCAATGCCCGACTGGTGCTGGAGGCCAAGCGCATGCTCGGGCATTCGAGCCTGAGCGTGAAAGAGATCGCCCATGAGCTGGGGTTTGCCGATGTGGGGTATTTCAGCCGGTTCTTTCGCAAGCAGGCGGGGGTGAGCCCCAGCGGATTTCGGGAGGGCCAGTAACGCCCGCAGGTTCTGTGGGCGGTACTGGCAATGCACGCGTCTGTGGCTTACCCGCGAAGAAACCCGTGCAGGAAACATCAAACAGCCAAGGCCCGCTGCACTTCCCCCACCGTGGTCGCCAAACTGCTCAGGTGCAGGCTCGACACCCGCTCCACCGGCGCCTGATCCAGCGGCCATTGCAAGGCAATGCTGCCGACCAGGCGCCCTTCGGCATGTACCGGCAAGGCAATGGCGCGGATCAGGAACGGCAGGCGCACCGGGTATTCCCAGTAGCCTTCGGTGCGCTGACCAAAGCCCTTGTGCGCTTGTTCTTCGATATCGCGCAACAACCCGTCGTCACCCAGCCGCTCATGGGCCGCCAGGCGCTGCACTTCGTCCACCGCCAGCTCCCCCAGGCACGCCCGCCCCATCGCCGAATGAAACAGGCTGGCATGCTGCCCAACAATCTGACTGGTGTGCGGATAGCGCTTGCGCAGCACCTGGGGAATGGCGCTTTCCATCACCTCCAGCCGCTGGCCGTCGAAACACGACAGGTCAGCGACCAGCCCGGTGCGCTCACTCAGCTCCAGCAGCATGGGCGCTGCGCTTTCCACCAGGCGCCGCTTGAAACGCAACTGGCGGTCACCGAACAGGCGTCGCGCGCACAGCCGGTAGCGCCGGTCGGCAAGGCCGCGGTACACCCAGCCTTGCGCCTGCAAGGTGGCGATCATGCGCGACACCGTGGCCTTGGGCAGCGCCGTCAGGTAGTGCAGTTCTTCGAGGCCCAACGCCTGGTGTTCGCCCAGCAGGTCGACAATGGCCAGCGCCCGCTCCACCGAACGCACGCCGCCGCTGTCTGCCGTGATGCCCATGGGTATGACCTCCTTGTAGCGGGATGGTCAGGATAGCCAGCAAGATCCGCGCCTGCCCGTGCTTTCATGGCGCAAGCAGGCGTTGTGGCGGGCAGCGCACCACCCAGCGGGTGAGCTGTTCATGGGCATACGCCAGCTGCAGCACGGCATGGTCGGCCTGCGCCGGGCCTATGATTTGCAGGCCCATGGGCAACCCGGCAGCATTGAACCCCACCGGCACGCTGATGCTCGGCAAACCGGCCAGGGTCGGCCCGATCACCACTTCCATCCAGCGGTGGTAGGTGTCCATTGGCCGCCCCCCGACCACCGTTGGCCATGGCTGGCGTGCATCGAAAGGGAACACCTGGGCCGAGGGCAACAGCAGGAAGTCGTAACGCTCGAACAGCTTGCCCATGGCGCGGTACCAGTCACTGCGGTCCAACGAAGCCTGGTACAGCGCCGCCGCACTCAGCTGCAAGCCACCTTCCACCTCCCACTGTGCTTCGGGCTTGAGCAATGCGCGCTTGCCGGGGTCGGCATAGGCTGCGCCGAGGTTGCCATGCACCAGGAAGTGGCGGTGGGTCAGCCAGCATTGCCACAAGCGCGCCAGGTCGAATGCCGGCTGGCAGGCCTCGACCTGGCAGCCCAGCTTGGCAAAGTCGGCCAGCGCCGACTCGCACAGGCTCATTACCCCGTCATCCATCGGCAGATAGCCGTTGTAGTTGCCCAGCCAGCCCACCCGTACACCGCGAAAATCGCGCGGCAAGCCAACGGTAAAATCGCGCCGGCCTTCGCTCAGCGACAGCGGCGCCCGGGCATCAACACCCGCCTGTATCGACAGCAGCCGCGCCACGTCGACCACACTGCGGCCCATCGGCCCTTCTGTGGCCAGCTGCTGCACGAACAGCTCGGGCGCAGGCCCATACGGCACGCGGCCCTGCGATGGGCGCAGGCCGAACAGGTTATTGAACGCCGCCGGGTTGCGCAGCGAGCCCATCATGTCGCTGCCGTCGGCCACCGGCAGCAAGCGCATGGCCAGCGCCGCTGCAGCCCCACCGCTGCTGCCACCCGCCACCCGCGACGGGTCGTAGGCGTTGGTGGTGGTGCCAAACAAGGGGTTGTAGCTTTGCGAGCCCAGGCCAAACTCGGGCACATTGCTCTTGCCCATGATCAATGCCCCGCTCGCCCGCACCCGCGCCACGCTGATCGCATCCTGCTCGGGTACCTGCTCGACAAACAGCGGCGAGCCGAGCGTGGTACGCAGCCCGGCCGTGGCGGCGAGGTCCTTGATTGCCTGCGGCATGCCATGCATCCAGCCGCGCGAATGACCACAGGCCAGTTCGCGGTCACGCGTCTCGGCCTCGGCCAGCAGCACTTCGGCCGGGCGCAGCGAGACCAGTGCATTGACCTGCCGATTGAAGCGCTCGACATGCCCCAGGTAAGCCTGCATCACCTCCCGGCATGACAACTGGCGGGCATGGATGGCCTGGGACAGTGCCTCGGCATCAAGGGCAACAATGGGGTCGATGGCTAGCGGCTTCACGGTTTTACTCCAAGGTTGAAGGCGGCAGGCTTGACTGCCCGCGGTGCTTCTTTCAGGCAATAGGTGCCCAGCAATGTCAGCAGGCAGGCAAACAGCACGTAGAACGCCGGCGCCACTGGGGTGCCGAGCACCTGGGTGAGCCAGGTCACGATCAACGGGGCAAAGCCACCGAACACCATCACCGCCACGTTGTAGGCCACCGACACGCCGGTGGAACGCACCTGGACCGGGAACTGTTCGGCCAGGGCAGTAGGTGCCGGGCCGAAGAAGCCACCGATGGCCGTGCACAACAGCAGTTGCATGACCAACAGGCGCTCCAGGGAAGGCGCAGCGGCCACCCACACATACAGTGGGTAAACCATCACGAAGAACGCCAGGGTGAAGGCCATCAGCACCGGGCGCCGCCCCAGCCGGTCAGACAGCGCCCCGGACAACGGAATCACGAGGGTCATCAGCCCCACGGCGAGCATCTGCACCAGCAGCACCTGGTCCAGCGGCAGGCCTAGGCTTTTGTGGGCGAAGGTCGGCATGTTCACCAGCACCACGTAGAACGATACCGTCGCGCCGCAGGCCAACCCCATCGACACCAGCAGGCTGCGCCGGTGTTCACGCAGCACCTGCCACAGGCCGGGCGACTGGCCATTGGCATGGCGACGCGCCTCGACAAACGCCTCAGGCTCCTCCATATGCTTGCGAATCCACAGCCCGACCGGCCCGATCAGCAGGCCCAGCACGAACGGGATGCGCCAGCCCCAGCTGTCCAGCGCCTCAGGCGAGCACAGGTGGGTAACCAACGCCACCATTGCCGCCCCGGAAAACACCGCCAGGCACTGCCCTACCAATTGCCACGAACCATACAGGCCCTTGCGGTGGGCAGGCGCGCTTTCCACCAGAAACGCCGTGGCGCTGGCGTATTCACCACCGGTGGCAAAGCCCTGCAGCATGCGCGCCACCACGATCAGCAGCGGCGCAGCCATGCCGATGGCCAGGTAGTCGGGCGCGAAGGCGATCATGGCGATGGACACGGTCATCAGGCGGATGATCATCTGCATGGCCGCCTTGCGGCCCTTGCGGTCGGAATACATGCCCAGCAGCACGCCGCCCACAGGGCGCATGAAAAACCCGACGCCGAAGGTGGCAAGGGCCATCAGCAGCGAGGCGTACGCGTCGTCGGACGGGAAGAACTGCCGGGCGATGATGCTGGCCAGAAAGCCATACACGATAAAGTCATACCATTCCAGGGCGTTGCCGATAACGGCGGCCACCACTTGCCGGGTACGCGACACGCCGGTGCTCGAAGTCTGCATAGGGAACACTCCACACAATGATTGGGTGATCGCCCAGACGCAGTCGCGCCCGGGTTCCAGCGGCAGTGGTCAAAAAGGGACAATCAGGCAGGTGCCAGCCAGCGCTCTGCCAGCGCGCCCCAGTAGGCGGCGCCGGTCAGCAGGATGTCGTCGTTGAAGTCGTAGGCCGGGTTGTGCACCATCGGCCGGGATACACCATTGCCGATGAACAGGTAGGCCCCCGGGCAGCGCTGCAGCATCCAGGCGAAGTCTTCGCTGCCCATCAGCTTGCGGGTGTTGCCATCCACCGCCTGGGCGCCCAGCAACTCGACCCCTACCTGGGTGGCAAAGGCGTTTTCAGCGGCATGGTTGACCAGCACCGGGTAGGCCGGGCGGTGCTCGATGCTGGCGCGGCAGCCAAAGCTCTCGGCCTGACTGACGATGATTGCCCGCACCCGCTCAAGGGCCTGCGCCCGCACCTCGGCGTTCAGTGCGCGCAGGCTAAGGCGCAACAGCGCCTGTTGCGGAATCACGTTGGCCGCTTCGCCGGCCTGTAACGCGCCGACGGTGACCACTGCCGCCTCCTGCGCATCGATATTGCGCGCCACCACGGTTTGCAGCGCCATCACCACACTGGCGGCCGCCACCAGCGGGTCGACGGTCAGGTGCGGCATCGAGCCATGGCCACCCACCCCGTCCAGGGTCACCGTCAGCAGGTCTTGCGAAGCCATCATCGGCCCTTCACGAAACCCCAGGTGCCCGGCCGGCAGCCCTGGCATGTTGTGCATGCCGAATAGCGCATCACATGGGAAGCGCTCCAACAGGCCGTCGGCCAGCATCGCCTCGGCACCGCCCTGGCCCTCCTCGGCCGGCTGGAAGATCAGTGTCAGCGTGCCGTCGAACTGCCGGGTGGCCGCCAGGTAGCGTGCGGCGCCAAGCAGCATGGTGGTGTGCCCGTCATGACCACAGGCGTGCATGCAGCCTGGGTGCTGGCTGCTGTATGCCGCACCCGTTGCTTCGTGGATGGGCAGCGCGTCCATGTCGGCGCGCAGGCCCAGCCGGCGGGGGCTGCTGCCATTGCGCAGCACGCCGACCACGCCGGTCTTGCCGATACCGGTGTGCACTTCATAGCCCCATGCCTCCAGCAGTCGGGCGACCAATGCCGAGGTGCGGCTTTCTTCAAAGCCCAGTTCCGGGTGAGCGTGGATATCGTGACGAATCGCGTGCAGGTCGCTGGCCACGTCGGCGAGCCAGGCCTGGATATGCTGATGTCGGGACATGTGGAGTCTCCTCGCGCGGGTGGTTTCCCGTTCTTGTTGTTCGCCTTCAGGTCACGACAGGTGAGGCAGGTCGTGCTTGGCTCACAGATAAGCGCGAGTGACGCGGGATCACAAACGAATGTGGTTCCGCCCAGCGGAACCAGTCGGGGGGGAGAAGCGGAATGGGTGTGGAGCTGGAGTCGTAGGCAAAGCTGTACGTGGCGTTGTTTTCGTTGAATAGTGCGGTCAGGCGCTGCGCTTTGTCATACTCGTAACGAACTCGCTGGCCCTTGGCGTCCTGGCCCCTGTTCACACGAACTACACTGCAACCGTGAGGTCTGGGCCTTGCATTTACATCAAGGCAATCGCTGTTCTTCATAACCATTAGGGAAGACATTTATTATGCTCACCAACTCGCCGGACTCACATTTAAAACTAACTTCGAAGTCACTAAATGCAGATCCAATATGCTCTTTTTGCCGAACATGTATTTTTTCTAGGCGATTATCAGCGCAGACATAATTTGACTCACTGCATCCGTACTGCCCCCAGTTCATATCTTTCACCACCGCTCCCTCTTCAAGCAATGAAATCAAAATATTCCTAAGTTTTCCGGCGCTGGCAAAATGGACCCGCTCAATACATCCGCCGCCATAGAGATAGAACTTCTTATTTATGATATTTTCAGATTGCCCATAAATCTCCAAAAAAACAACTTTATCATTCTCATCCAAATGATACAGATGAGTATTCTTTACATGAGCTGGAATTTTTTCAACGCTTTCCCTTTTTTAAATTCGGCCCGCTCGATTTCATATGGACTGACGTCATATAGCGACCCCTTGCTTATTACTATTCGATCTGTATAAAGCCTCAGACAAACAAGAAGACAGGAACTCCTCAGTTCGCGATTCAATTTCCAGATATTTTTTCAAGATCTTTTAAGTCATTCATACTTTTATCCAGCCTAGAATATTCCGCGGGCAATTTCAGAGTTGATCTTATTTAACTCACAGATCTGATCACTAAAAAGCAGACACAGAACGCCAATCCCAGGCGCCTCGAGATCCATATCGAGCTTATCACTCACCTTCATATAACCCTGCATACTTCAAGCCATTATAGTTAGCCTTTAGAGGCTTGGAAATATCCGTACCACCATCGGAGTACCAAAAAATTGCATTAGCCTTAGTAATGTTAAGCCTCAAACACTCTGCCTTTAAGCCCTCAATAGATCTGGAGTCAACCGCAGATTCAACCAAGATTTCATCTAAACTAACCTCCTCCGCTTTCCTTTGTATAATTCCTATGAAATCCTCGTCATACCATCTCACACCAATATCTCTGCAAAACCCACAAACCTTGTATGTTGGATCATCCGACCCCACAGAATAGTCCAATTCAAAATACTTTAGGTAGTCATCCTCCGAAGAGAAGTTTGTCCCTACCCAAACATGAATTTTTTCATACCGCTCAATACCATAAGAATCCATTTATGCTCCTAGCTCAAGTGCTTGCTGTGACAAGCGAAATAGCAGCCACCAACATTTACCCCATACAACTCAAAAACGCTTTTTGACTTCCAGCCTCTTCCACGAAATTAGAATTCCCGCCTCACCCAAAGACTTATTTACGTCTTCAAGCTGATCGACCTGTACATACCACAACCATGTAGAAGAGGTTAAAGCTTCGAGTGATCCTCGCCCCGCACCATCACCAATCCAGTCTTTCAGCAACATCCCGCCAACGTCAACCTCTAAATGCTTATTACTTATTATGTTAACGGGGTAAACCATTCTCAAGAGAGATTCTTTATAGCGCTCTCGCCCCTGAAACCTGCCGGAAACTTTCTTCTTGAACGCAGATGAATTTTCACAAGGATACATCGTCACCATGTTATTGCCAGCCGCATAACTAAATGCTTTACTTATCCTGTCGCACTTATAGATCATCCCATACTGCACTGTAATATCAGCACAAACGTCCTTAATAAATTTTATCATGCGCTCTAGCTCAATAACATCGCCAGAGCACTGACCATCAAAATGATAGAAGCCGCCAAAATCATTCGTAGTATAACCGAAGGATGCAGACCATGGGATAGCACCTACCGCCTCGTTGTATACTCTAAAAGCAGTAGCAAGACCGTTGTTTATTTTTTCTTCGAGCTCGGTCATATCTACCATTACCAAATCATGATCACCGACATGACCCCCATTGCTCAGATATTTAAAATAAGCCGCACCTGTAATCGACAAATTCAGACAAGAAAAATAATGCTTGGCAAACTTCATAGCCAATCTAGGGGTGACGCCTTCAATGCCGTATAAAGCTAACGCAATGGACATAAAATCACCTATATTCCAGAAATCAAATCATCAAGTATAGACTTCGTATCATAGGCACTATATGGATGCTCAAACATCAAAATTTCGCCTTGCTTGCTGTAACGGCGGTGGATCGGGTTGTAGGCGTGCTCGACCAGCAACGAGGTATTGATGCCGGTGTTGTGCACCTGCGAAAGCTTGTCGGCCGGCAAGGTCGAGGCAAACTGCCAGGCCTTGCGCCCCATGGCGTCATAACCGAAGCAGCTGGTGAGCTTGCCCTGGGTCCGGTACACCTCACGGTGCAGGTCATCGCGCTCCATGTCGCTGATCACCAGCCCGTCCAGGTTCAGCTGGTGCAGGTGGCCACTGCCGTAATACAGGTGATTGACCTTACGCCCATCCGGCAGGGTCAGCGTGGTCAGGTTGCTGAGCGGGTCGTACTCGTAGCCGAGCGTGCCGTCAGGGCTGATTTCTTTGCTCAGCCGGCCGAGCAGATCGTAGGTGTATTCCAGCTTTTCTTCCGTGATCCCAAGCTGCTTGCCGATCCCGCTCGGTTGCCGCTCGATGCTCAGCAACCGGTCACCGTCGTCGTATACGAATGTCTGGCTCGCATCACGGTTGATCTTGGCGACCAAACGGCCAATAGCATCACGCTCGAACAGCGTATGGCGCTCGGGCCGCTCGGCATTTTCGCCATAGCCAATCTCATCCAGTCGTGTGAGATGGCCACCGACGTTGTAGCTGAAACGCCGGGGCAGGTTATCCACCCGCACTTCCTCGCTTAGCCGGTCCGACGCGTCATAGGCAAAGCGGTAAACCGCGCTGTTCTCGTTGACCAGTGCGGTCAGGCGCAGGGCCTTGTCGTACTCATAGCGGATCCACTCACCCTTGGCGTCCTGGCGACTGCTTGGCAGCCCGCGCGAGGTGCGCTGCAAACGGGTGGTCTGGCCTTTGCCGTCGGTGTGGCTCAGTACCTGACCAAGGGTGTTGTAGGTGAAGGTTTCCGCAGTGCCGTCCGGGTGGTTGATGCGCAGTACTTCGCCGTCGGGTTTGCGCTCCAGCGACGTGGTTTGGTTCAGCGCATTAGTTACGGCAGTCTGATCACATACAAAATAAGAATTTGCAAGAAGATGATAGCTCTCTCCAAGCGACTACATAATATTAATTGTTAAAAAACAAAAGCTTGCAGCAAAAAACCAATTAACCTTCTTACCAAACCAAAAGCACGAAACTTTACAGTGGCGAGCGGCGCCATTTATCATCAAAACTTAAAACTTCTTTTTTCTTTATTCTCCAGACACCATCTTTAGACACTAAATACATCTTGGAGCATGTTTCAGCACCTTTAGTTTGCCGCACTTGAATTGTCAGCGTTTTTCCACCCCCATCCAAAACCTCTAACTCATCAGTGGCAGGATCATAAGCGGCAGGTTTAGTGCACCCAAGATCTACAAGCCGCCCATAGTTAGACTTATCCTTAACGACATATTTATCAAGTATCTCTTCAAGTTGTTTTGCATACTTTTCTTTTAGCTGAGAATCTTCTATCCCATGAGCCATGTTTTTTTTACGCTGGTCAAAGAACTCAGTCTCCCAGCAGTTCATTTCCCTCATGAAGGCTACTAGTTCACTAGGAGGATTCATAACTACATTTTCCCTTAGTCATTTTAATTCGCAAAAATACCTTCAAGGATTTTCTCACCTTGACGATACACGTCATAGGTTATGGAAGTCGGTCGCGCCCCCCAGCTCGATGGCGTAAAGTTCGCCACCGTAGTCGCGGCAGGCGACCACGCGGTGGTGGGCTCACGGCTTGCCGCCCTGGGTTTGACAACGGTAGTGGCAGCCCAGCCCCAGCGCGTCGCTGTGGGTCACCGTCAAGCCGTCGGCGTAGCTGAAGCTGCGCACGGTGTCGCCGTTGCAGTTGATCACCGCGCTCAGCTGGCCGTGAGCGCTCTCACTAAATTCAAAGCCGAATGTTAATGCTCGATACTATGTTCCCGATTTTGTGAAGCCCGCCCGCCATTATGCGCCCCAGCAACAGCGCTCAACCATCAAACCTTCTGATAAAATAGTTATATTTTTCTGAAGAATTGAGAAGTTCAGCTGTTTTATTTTCAAGCTCTTCTGCATTATCATCATCCGTAACGGTGACAAAGAGAATTGGCTCCTGAATCTTGAAGGAGGTGAAGAAACCTTCCCTCCGCAGAGAACTTAAAATATTGACCATGAGGGAGTGCAGCTTTTCTTTAAAACGTGAGATATCGCTTCGATCACTTGCCTCTCTCAGGTCCTTACAAACATCTTTGAAATACTCCCCCTTCCACCCCTCGTATTTCCATTCCGAAGAAGCCCACTTATAGTAGGGCATCAGCTCTTCACGCTCCTCTTCACCTTCCCCCTCAAGTTTCTCCTCGAGTGCCTCAACGGAATTAACCGCGACCGCCATGGTCATAGCGCTACTATCCGTATAAAGCGCGCAAGCGTAGAACTGCTCATCCGGATGTTCCGCACTCAAATCTTGCAGAGCTTTCGTAACTAAGGTTAAAGCTGTGCTCTCTAATGCATGCCAATTCATTGCGCTCTCCTGTTCATCCACCAAAAACTTCTACACCAATTTTTTGCAACTCGCCTTTCATGGCAGCAACAGCTTTACTAAAAGACATATCTTGCGCCATGATTACTTTATCTGCAGCCTCCAGCTTACTAGCTACCATTCTTGCATTTGCAATGGTGTGGCCTTGGTTTTCAGCCCACATCATCGCAGATGTATCATGTACGGGATCAATCTTATACTTCGAGAGAACAGCCCTACTACGCTCAAGCGCCTTCTGCATTGCAGGAGAGCGGGCGAACTCACCTTTGAATACTATGTGGTGAGCATGAGGTCTCTCCATGGTAACTGGTGGGCGAGTACCCGTCCTGCTCGAGTAATAAGCGCCCCAGTCCTTGTCAGCACAAAGCCCCCATGGATCTACCCAACTGACGGGGTTGCTAGCGTAGCCGTAAAAATTGCAACCACCTAATATACCGATGGGATCTTGGCTATTGAAACGGCCTATTTCAGGGTCGTAGTACCTGAAAGTATTATATTGCAGTCCAGTTTCATTATCTGAGTACTGCCCCTGGAAGCGTAAATTTTGTTCGACATCATCGACAACCAATTGCTCTATCGAACCCCAAGACCGATACGTCGCCTGCCAAACAATCTTGCCCTCACTGTCCGTCAACTCCAACGGCGTACCAATCTGATCCGTATGGAAGTAATAGACCTTCTGCTCTTCCCCTTCAACTTGATCGACCCGCGCTAACGGCGCATAGCTACCCGGCTCGTACAGGTACAAGATGCTCTTCGCAGGCGTTTCCTCCCGCAGCATCCTCAGCCCCTGCCAGAGGAAGCGCTTCTGTTCGACCTCGCCCTTGATTTCAGCCTGCTTGGCCACCCGCCGCCCAAGGCTGTCGTACCGGTACTCGCCTCGGCTTTCCAGCTTGCCATTGACCAACGTCTCCGCCCGCACCAGCCGGTTCTCGCAGTCATAGCTGAAGTGCTGCAGCTTGCTATGCCCCGAGCGCTTCTCGATCAGGTTGCCCCACGGATCGTAGCGGTACTCCTGGTCCCGCCACTGTTTGATCCGGTTGTCCTTGACCTTGTCGAATTGCCGCGCATTGAAGTCCAGGCGGTTGGCTGCCGGGTCGTAGCGGAACTCCTCGCTGCCGATCAACGAGCCGGTATCGCGACTGCGCAACTGGCCGTTGGCTTCATATTCGTACTTGATCTCGCCACGCAGCTTGTCGAGGGTGCGCACCAGTTCACCGGCCGGGTCGTACTGGTAACGGCGGTGGATCGGGTTGTAGGCGTGCTCGACCAGCAACGAGGTATTGATGCCGGTGTTGTGCACCTGCGAAAGCTTGTCGGCCGGCAAGGTCGAGGCAAACTGCCAGGCCTTGCGCCCCATGGCGTCATAACCGAAGCAACTGGTGAGCTTGCCCTGGGTCCGGTACACCTCGCGGTGCAGGTCATCGCGCTCCATGTCGCTGATCACCTGACCATCCAGGTTCAGCTGGTGCAGGTGGCCGCTGCCGTAGTACAGGTGATTGACCTTGCGGCCATCCGGCAGGGTCAGCGTGGTCAGGTCGCTGAGCGGGTCGTACTCGTAGCTGAGCGTGCCGTCAGGGGTGATTTCTTTCGTCAGCCGACCGAGCAGATCGTAGGTGTACTCCAGCTTTTCTTCCGTGATCCCAAGCTGCTTGCCGATCCCGGTCGGTTGCCGCTCGATGCTCAGCAACCGGTCACCGTCGTCGTATGCGAATGTCTGGCTCGCATCACGGTTGATCTTGGCGACCAAACGGCCAATGGCATCACGCTCGAACAGCGTATGGCGCTCGGGCCGCTCGGCACTTTCGCCATAGCCAATCTCATCCAGTCGTGTGAGATGGCCACCGACGTCGTAGCTGAAACGCCGGGTCAGGTTATCCACCCGCACTTCTTCGCTCAGCCGGTCCGAAGCGTCGTAGGCAAAGCGGTACGTGGCGTTGTTTTCGTTGACCAGCGCGGTCAGGCGCATGGCCTTGTCGTACTCGTAGCGAACCCGCTGGCCCTTGGCATCCTGGCGGCTGCTCGGCAGGCCGCGGGCCGTGCGCATCAGGCGGGTGGTCTGGCCCTTGCCGTCGGTGTGGCTGAGCACCTGACCGTAGACGTTGTAGGTGAAGCTTTCCGTGGTGCCGTCCGGGTGGCTGATGCGCAGCACTTCGCCGTCGGGCTTGCGCTCCAGCGTGGTGGTCTTGTTCAGTGCATTAGTTAAGTTAGTCAAATGACGTAAAAACTAAGAATTTGCAAGAAAATGATAGCTCTCCCCAAGCGATAACACACTAACAATTTTTAAAAAACAAAACCACACAGCATACGAACCAATTAAACCTTATGTCAAAACAACAGCACGAAGCCATCGTCGCAGGTGAATTGCTAATGGGTTTCCAGATTGAGCTTGATAATAAAACGACCAATGGTGGCGCGCGCGAACAGACTGCGGCCTTACGGCACTCTCTGTTCGAGCCGTAGCCAATGTCACCCCTGGCTTCGGCAAGCAAGAAAAATCACGGCACATTGAAAACGGAGCGAAGCCAGTAGTTTAATAAACATCTCAGCATCGCCATAATTAACAATAATCAATGAAATTTAACTATCAACTCATTGCGAGACTTAGTATCCTCTAGGAATATTGCCATCCATGCATCCATAACTTCAAAAATATCAATCCCCATTTCTGGAGTCACAGGATCTTCATGCCACCATATCAAGCCTTCCGTATCATCTTGCTTATCGGCCTCTACCGCGACATAGTCTCCGGCGCCATTCGAGAATACCGTAATCCACTTATCAGCAAAAGAGTCGTCCTCCTCATCAACTAAGTCGGAAACACGTGACTGGTCACTAAGGCATTGCGGCCCCATTGAGCGCGCCGGAAAGAAAGTGTACCCATCATGCACTTCACGATAAAAATCTTGAAGCCTACTGGGAAGGTGCTTGAATTCCCCAGCCTCAGTCCTTTCCACAGGCCTCCCCCCTACATAATAGTAGAAACTGGCGCCATCATGAAAGACATACACCATTTCAATCTCAGCATCTATCAATAATACGGTGCCCAGCAAGCAGTCCTTGAATAGCGCGAGCGTTGTTGGAAACTCATTTAAAAATGAATCCCAACCTTCAGGATATACAGGCGCAAGATCAAGACCAAGCCCAAAACCCTCCCAACTTGCGGGCAAGACGACATCTTGAGGGATGTCTTTGAGATCGAAGCACAACTTACGGCCAGAAAATTCAACACTGAGATCTTGCAAAATATCATCAAGAGTAATCATCTAATTTTTCCTACAAGACACCAGATATCATTTCTTGCAACTCAACTTCCAATTTCATCGCTCGCTCCATCATACTACTTCTGAAACCAGCGTCAACATCTACTCCACCTTTTTTATACCGAGTCCATTCTGAGTAGGTTTTAGCGCCGCGCGAGGTATTAGCAGTTTCACTCAACCCATGAAAATTAGGCTTGTAATTCAATATCTCGACTTGCTGTTCAAATGTCAATTTATCAAATCCTTTCATTTCTGTAATCGTCTTCATCGGGACGATATGATCAGCATGCAACGGCTTTGTAACTTCCAGCCCCGGCAGCGCTGGATCCTTCATGGGTAATACAACATCCTTATTCACCATCGCCTGGATTTCTCTGCTGGGCGTCTTCGCTCGCAACTTCTGGTAAAGCTGTGGAGATATTCCTTTCTTAGGTGTAAGTGGAGGTGCAGCCCGTCTAACAACTTTAACATTCCCGAGGTTAGAACCGAAACCATGAGACCGGATCTCATATCGGGCGTCAAATGCTCTTCCGCCTTTCGCGCCGATGCCCCCCCCAAGCAGAGCACCACCAAACGCCATCAGCTTCTGGCCATCAGAGCCCTCACCAAAAAGCTCGCCGCCAGCCCAATGTCCAGCCATTCCGCCAGCAATACCACCTGCCAACCCCGCCATCACCAACACTGGACTTGCCAGTACAAAAGCACTAGCCAGCCCCAACGCCATCACCGAACGCTCAAGCCAAACAGGAACTTCCGGGTCAATTGCATCAGTCGTCGCTGTCCCCCCTCCTATACACACATTAGGGGAGCCAGCACTTATTTTTGCATCACAAACTGTCCGGTCACCGACTCGAGCCGCAGGCTGACCATTGATATAAACCGAGTCACTGCCCTGGGCCAATATCTTAGGCCCCCCTGGATGATCCGAACACTCGGCATTATCCAGATGAGCCCTCGCAGCAGGCTTCCCATTTATATAAACGTTACTTGAGCCTGATCGTATTTGCCCTGTTTCACTACAAGCGAAAGATAGGCTACCAATCAGTTGACCGATTCCAGCGCCAGTAGCTGCTCCCGCGCCAACCATCGCGGCTAGCGCTACAGCCCCAAGCCCGCCGGTCCCGATAACGGCAATACCTATGAGTACCGCGCCTGCACCAATTGCTAAGCCAGCAAGCAATCCACCTAAAGCGCTGGAGTGCTCGATTGGATCATCTAATCTCGCAGCAGCCGCAGTCATGCTGATTCGGCCTGTTCAGCATCCCCCTCGTTCGCGGGCAGATAGCGCCGTTGAAGACTTTCAACCAACGTATCGAAAGCACTACGCTCCTCCGCCGTCATGCCTTTGGGACTGTTGCTCGTACCAGTAATTTGCATGAGCAAAGGCCGCTTGTACTCATCCTGATGCAGAAAAATCAGCTGTACTTGATGAACCGGTTGGCCTTGTTGTCGCCAACGAAACTCGACACGTCGGGCCTCCAATCCAGCTACCTCTACCGGGGAAACCGGCTCGATCCACTGAACATGGGACAACGTCTTTTTCAACTCACCAAGCAGTTGTTGCGCAAGCGTCTCCAAGTCCGTACCCGGTTCCACTGGCGAACGCCCCACGACGAACGAGAACGGGCTAGGTCCGATGTCCGTCAGCGTGAAGACGTGAAACGTCTTGTCTTTTAAATTTTCTGGACGAACGAAACTCAATTCATTTGTAAGAAAACGCTCTGGTGGAGGGGGCTCCGCATTGCGAGCCTCCTCTTCTAGACGCTCACGCTCAAGGCATTCTTCGCGTTCGCGCCGTTCAGATAATCGGTCGTAGATGTTTCTACGCATGGGACTTTTCCTTGTCGCTAATCAAGACTTGTTCAAATTGATTATTTTGCTGCCTGCAACGTCCACGGAGATGCCTGACAGGGTAATCGTGCCATCCGATTTCATTTCCAGCTTGCTGCTTCCGACCTCCAACGTGATGGACGTTGCAGCCTTAATTTTCACTGCCCCTTGATCCACCGTCACAAAATACGAACCCTCCTCCACCGCAATACTGGTTTCCAGCTTGATCGTTTCGGAATGTTTGCCTTCGACGTTGATCGTTCGATTCCCGCCCACCTTGAGACTGTCATCTGCCTCAACCTCTGTATCCAGATTGCGCTCGGCGTGCATGATGATCTGCTCAGCACCAGCCTTGTCTTCGAAGCGGAAGAAGTTGGCATTCGACCCTTTGCCCTTCATCGACCGTGTCAGGAAACCACTCTGGGTCTTGTTCGCCGGCAGCGACCATGGCGGGGTGTTGGTGCTGTTGTACAGGCTGCCCATGATCAGCGGCCGGTCCGGGTTGCCGTCCAGGAACACCACCACCACTTCGTCGCCTACGCGTGGGATCTGAATGCTGCCGAAGCCGCCGCTGGCGCCGGACTGGGCGACACGTACCCAGCAAGAGCTGTGATCGTTGTATTTGCCATTGCGGTCCCAGTGGAACTGGATCTTCACCCGGCCCAGTTCGTCGGTGAAGATCTCCTCACCCGGTGGGCCGACGATGATCGCGGTCTGCGGGCCGGCAATGTTCGGCTTGGGCGTACTCAGCTGCGGGCGGAACGGGATCTTCTTGCGCACGCAACTGAAGGTGTTGAAGTAGCTGGCCTGCTGGCCGGTAAGGTAGTTGTTGTGGCCTTCGCTTTCCACGCTCATCAGCAGGAACTGACGGTCTTCTACCGGCCCCTGGTCGTGGATGTAGTGCTGCAGCAGTTCGAAGGTGTAGCCCGGCTTCATGGCCCGGCAGTTGCTGGCGCCTTCAAACTTTTTGCCGCGCAATTCCAGCGCTTCGATACGTAGCCGCAGCAGGGTTTCGCCTTCGTCATAGGTACCGTGGGTGTACTGGCCGGGGAAGTCGTAGATCTCGAAGTTCTCGACATCGCCCTGCTTGTTCACGCTGTTCAGCGCCACCGGCAGGCGGTGGTTCGGTTGGCGGTAGTCAAAGGTTTGCGTGGCCATCTTGCCGGATTGCAGTTGACGGTTGCCGCTCCACTGGGTGATGGAGTCGGCGGTCTCGGTGACGGAGGCGCTGTGGAAGCGGATTTGCGGTTGCTCGGGGATGGCCACCAGCGTGCTGGAGTCATCGCAGATGATCATGGTGTGGCCTTCGGCGGTGTGCTCGAAGTAGTAGAACATCCCCTCTTCCTCCAGCAGGCGCTGGACGAAGTTGAAGTCGGTTTCGCGGTACTGGGTGATGTACGTGTAGCGCTTCTGTGGCCGGGTCAGGCGAAACTCGTGGCGGGAAAACGCCGGGCACAGGGCGAACACTTCGGTAACCACTTCCTCGACCGTGTTGCCCTGGAAGATCCGCGTGTCGAAGCGGTTCTTCAGCATCGAGAACCATGGGTTGAGGGTGGCGGTATAGCGCGCCATGCCGCCGTCGCTGCCGATGCTGGCAAAGCGTGTGAGGTAGCCGGTTATGTACCGCGGGCCGCCTTCGGCCAGTTCGATCTCGATGCTGACGTGCTGGCCCATCATGGATTTGAGCGGCACGCCGGAGTCTTCGCAGACCAGCAGCAGTTCGTAGTTGAACGCCCGCGACGCGGTGATAGCCGCTTGTCATTTCCCTTGGCATCAAAGGCCAGGTTCTCACGTTCCGTATCAAAGCCTGTATTGAGCTCATGCCACCTATACACCGGCTGCCATCTGGACAGTAGACAGGTATCTTCCAGACGGATCCCAAGGCTACTGGGCGACCTCGGTTTTGACAGCTTTTGAATACTTAACGGTGCGTCATCGGACGGTTTGCTTTCGCTCATCTTCTCAATACGCACCTGACGTCATCATTGGTGCCTTTTCCAACGGTCGCTCACCACCAAGCCTTTTGGACGCAGCAGCACCGGGCGGTTTGAAGCCAACTCCTGCAAGCAGACTTCGGGAGACCTACTCCCATCTTTGATGCAGCATCGCTGGCTGACGCCTGCGTTCGTGACACACCCCAATAAAGGATTTTCACGCGATTGCGTGGCTTGTTGAGGAAGACGAAAAGTACCGGGTCGAACACGGCCACCTTAATATCAAGCTCCACCAGAGCGGTCAGTCCATCGATGGATTTCGGAAGTCGACGGGCTTGGGATAGAGGTAAACCTTTTCGACTTTAGCGCCGGGTCGCATCATGGTGAACGGCTCCTGAGAAAATCGGAGCACAGCATCGGGCATCAACAAGCGGCTTTGAATGTGGGGTTCATGGAGCGGGTACGGTCCATGGAGCGCTTACGCCGGTCCGACACGTAATAGGCAAAGCAGTAGGCCGCGCTGTTCTCGTTGACCAGTGCGGTCAGGTGCAGGGCCTTGTCGTACTCGTAGCGGATCCACTCGCCCTTGGCGTCCTGGCGGCTGCTTGGCAGCCCGCGCGAGGTACGCTGCAAACGGGTGGTCTAGCCTTTGCCGTTGGTGTGGCTCAGTACCTGACCAAGGGTGTTGTAGGTGAAGGTTTCTGCAGTGCCGTCCGGGTGCTTGATGCGCAGCACTTCGCCGTTGGGTTTGCGCTCCAGCGAAGTGGTCTGATTCAGCGCATTAGTGACGGTTGTCAGATCAATTAAAAAATAAGAACTTGAAGAAAATGATTGCTCTCTCCAAGTGACCACATGCTACTAATTGTTAAAAAACAAAATCACACAGCAAATGAACCAATTCGATTTTCTTGCCCAACCGAAAACACTAAACCTTACAGCGGCGAACGACGCCATTTATCATAAAAATTCAAAACTTCCTTTTTCTTTATTTTCCAGACACCATCTTTAGAAACCAAATACATCTTGGAGCATGTCTCAGCACCTTTAGTTTGCTGCACTTGAATCGTCAGCGTTTTCTCATCCCCATCCAAAACCTCTAACTCATCAGTCGCAGGATCATAAGTGGCAGGCTTAGTGCACCCAAGATCTATGAGACGCCCATAGTTATACTTGTCCTCAACCGCATACTTATCAAGTATTTCTTCAAGCTTTCTTGCATATTTTTCTTTTAGCTGAGGAAATTCCACCCCCTCCGCCAGGCTTTTTTTACGCTGGTCAAAGAACTCAGTCTCCCAGCAGTTCATTTCCCTCATGAAGGCTACTAGTTCACTAGGAGGATTCATAACTACATTTTCCCTTAGTCATATTAATTCGCAAAAATCTTCGTGAATTTTCTCGCCTTGACGATACACGTCACAGGTTTGACAATGATAAAATCTAGCCCCCAAAAAAACAGACGTCACGTTCATGCCATTCCTAATACAGATTCAACGGCACTAAAGTATTTTTTATCTTCGCCTCTGAAAATATCTACCCCTTCCAAAAAATATGCTTTGCATAAATAATCCAACGCATCTGGATTTTCTTGTTCGTATAGACACTCGCCTAGACGTAGATTTACGAACGCATTCTGTGCGCCGTCCGGGCCGTTGGCGGCTTCAAAAAACTCGCTCAAGGCCCGACTATAGTCCTGCATAAAAAATAGAGCGTCCCCAATACTGGCCTTCAACCAAACGAACGCCTCCCACTGCTCGATGGGTTCAGGCAGTTTGACCAAGGCAGCCGTGAACGCTTCGACAGCATCAGTATATCGACCTTTTTCCATCAGCAGATTACCCTGTTCACTAAGAACCAGTATCTCCTCATGAACCTGATCTGGTAAAAATCCCATTCTTTAACCTTTGAAACCAGCAAAGAAGGCGAGATATTTTTTATCAAATCCCTTGAATGCTCTCTCGCCGCCCATATCGAAAGCTTTTTTCATTTCGTCAAATGCATATCCCTCCTCACCCAACCCGAGAAAACATGCACCAAGAATAATAAAACTGGACGTTTCTCGAGGTGGTTTCGACTCAACCGCCTTGAGCGCCCATATCTTCGCACTTTCATAATCTTGCTGCTTCAAATAGACCTCGGAATTGCATTTTTCGATCCAGTGGGAAAGATCCCACTGCTCTTTTGGGTCGGGAAGCATACTCCACGATTCTTTGTACTTTTCTAAAGCAGCCTGATAAGCCCCTTTCTCTTGCAGTTCATTTCCAGACTCCATAGCCGCTACTATTCTTTGATTCAGCTGCAAGTTCACTTCCGACAAATCTTTCATAAACACCTCAATATTGAAAACTTTCGTGCGGACCAACAATATTATCTGGCGACCGGTAGAACTGATTCAATTTTGCACCTGCCGACCTGTTGTACGAATAATGCTCCAGCTCATAGCTCTTCGGATCAAGCATCCACTTTCTAACCTCCTTAGACTTAGCTCCAAAGAACCCACCTCTATCATTCCAATATGTTACCGCATCATACTTATGTGCCATATCGGCCTCTCGAACCGGATACCACTGCTTATCGGTCGAGCTTTTAAATTCCATCGAGTCACCTTTACCTCTAATTCGACCCTCGCCTCTCATATTTTCAATTACTTTTCGGCCGGTCCTGCTAGATTTGCCAGGAGTTCTGCCCAGATACTCTGTTCGACAGCTTAGCCCCCAAGGATCAATCCATCCAGTGGTACTAGGTGCAAAAATTTATAAATTATCACCACCGAGCAAGCTTATAGGGTCATGAGAAATAAATCGTCCAATTTCAGGATCATAATATCGGAACGTATTGTAATGAAGCGCCGTTTCAACATCAAAGTACTGGCCCTGGAACCGTAGATTCTGCTCGACTTCATTGACCGTCAGTTGCTCAATCGCCCCCCAAGACCGATACGTCGCCTACCAGACGATCCCACCCTCGCTATCCGTCAACTCCAACGGCGTACCAATCTGGTCAGTATGGAAGTAATAAAGCTTCTGCACTTTCCATTCCATCTGATCGACTCGCGCCAATGGCGCATAACTACCCGGCTCATACAGGTACAGAATGCTCTGCCCAGGCGTCTCCTCGCGCAGCATCCTTAGCCCTTGCCAGAGGAAGCGCTTCTGCTCGGTGGTGCCGTTATTTTCCGCCTGCTTGGCCACCCGCCGCCCAAGTCTGTCGTACCGGTACTCGCCTCGGCTTTCCAGCTTGCCATTGACCAACGTCTCCGCCCGCACCAGCCGGCTCTCGCAGTCATAGTTAAAACTCTGCAGCTTGCTATGCCCCGAGCGCTTCTCGATCAGGTTGCCCCACGGGTCGTAGCGGTATTCCTGGTCCCGCAAATGCGTTATCCGGTTGTCCTTGAACTTTGCAAACTGCCACGCATTGAAATCCAGGCGGTTCTCCGCTGTCGTAGCGAAACTCTTCGCTGCCTATCAGCGAGCCGGTATCGCGGCTGCGCAACTGACCATTGGCCTCGTACTCGTATTTGGTCTCTCCACGCAGCTTGTCGAGCGTTCGCACCAGTTCTCCCGCCGGGTCGTACTGATAACGGCGATGAATCGGGTTATAGGCATGCTCCACCAGCAGCGAGGTATTGATACCGGTGTTATGCACCTGCGAGAGTTTGTCGGACGGCAGGGTCGACGCAAACTGCCAGGCCTTGCCCCCCATCGCGTCGTAGCCAAAGCAACTGGTGAGCTTGCCTTGGGTGCGGTACACCTCGCGGTGCAGGTCTCGTAGGTGTATTCCAGCTTTTCTTCCGCGATCCCAAGCTGCTTGCCGATCCCGGTCGGTTGCCGCTCGATGCTCAGCAAACGGTCACCGTCGTCGTATGCGAATGTCTGGCTCGCATCACGGTTGATCTTGGCAACCAAACGACCAATGGCATCACGCTCGAACAGCGTATAGCGCTCGGGCCGCTCTGCATTTTCGCCATAGCCAATCTCATCCAGTCGTGTGAGATGGCCACCGACGTTGTAGCTGAAACGCCGGGTCAGGTTATCCACCCGCACTTCCTCGCTTAGCCGGTCCGACGCGTCATAGGCAAAGCAGTTGGCCGCGCTGTTCTCGTTGACCAGTGCGGTCAGGCGCAAGGCCTTGTCGTACTCATAGCGGAGCCACTCGCTCGTGGCGTCCTGGCGGCTCTTAGCAGCCCCCGCGAGATACGCTACAATCGAGTAGCCTGGCCTTTGCCATCGCGGGGACCCAGTACTTGGCTGAGGTTATTATTGGGATAGGAAACCAATATTCAGATCCATGCCTACTTCACTTATAAATGACACCTAAGACAAGACATTAATCATCTTCACCTAAGCCCTAAAGATAGCAAACCTTGCCCCAACTCATAAAAATTGCGCAACGATACAACTACAAACCACTTATTCGACAACTTTCAACCAACATACACCTACATAGAAGCCAGCCAAAATAAATTCACTACAACTCAAAGCTCCCTAATCGCTTGCCTAATCGAGTCAACAAAAAACTCCTCAAAACTTTGATAAATTACATTTTTTTCTTTGGTTCGCTTGAACGAAAGCTGAGTTTCAACTATGACCGGCTCGCCAGTAGCTCCGAGAGTCGAGACATCTATGGAATAAATCGGACCATAGCCAGAAGCTTTCACTACAATCATCGACTCATTTGCATCGCCATCAGCTCTAGCACTTTTTGTGGCAAAAACCACGTTAGGAACAGACGTTGCACCAATACCGCTCTTGGTTATACCATAGTAAGTATCACCCGCAAACGACAGCGCACCATATTTCTTCAAAAACAGTTTATATGATAATGGAAAATTAACACCAAGAGCTTTCTCAAAGTCTGCTATCGCTTCATCCGATGCCCCCCCTGCGTATGCGGGGTCTTCCCCGCTGGCGTTGATTTCAGATTCTATAATATCTATATAGCTCATTTTATATCCTCAAAAATCCAAGGCTCTGGCTTTCCAATAAGATTTCTTCCAAGTATTGAATGGACCGCGATTCATGCTTGGCGGCGCGCTGTTATAAACACGTCTTAATCCATCACTTCCCACCCAACTTTTATCCCACTGGTTAGAATATATATGCACCACCCTGTCGTGCTTAGAATGGAAACTGCTTAGAACCTCAGCCATCGGACCAGGTTCATCTTGGGTAAGATGATGAAGATTTACTTCTTTCCCATCCTTACCGATAGGCGCGTCCCCCTTCTTCATTCTCTGTATGTTAGTACGCCCCAGCTCATCCACACGATGCGGATCAAATATATCATTACGCTGATAAACTTTCCGGCCCGCTACACTTTTCGGTGTCCAGCATGCCCACCCAAGCGGGTCAACCCAAGAAATAGGATTAGGGGCAAATCCATAAAAATTAATCCCCCCACTTAAACCAATTGGGTCTTGGGTCGTAAATCTTCCTACTTCGGAGTCATAATATCGGAAAGTATTGTAGTGCAAATAGCTTTCACAATCAAAGTACTGCCCTTGAGATCTAAGGTTCTGCTCAACCTCACTAACAGCTAGCTGGTCTACAGCCCCCCAAGAACGGTAAGTAGCCTGCCAAACAATCTCACCCTCGCTATCGGTCAGCTCCAACGGGGTACCAATCTGGTCCGTATGGAAGTAATAGACCTTCTGCTCTTCCCCTTCAACTTGATCGACCCGCGCTAACGGCGCATAGCTACCCGGCTCGTACAGGTACAAGATGCTCTTCGCAGGCGTTTCCTCCCGCAGCATCCTCAGCCCCTGCCAGAGGAAGCGCTTCTGTTCGACCTCGCCATTGATTTCAGCCTGCTTGGCTATTCGCCTCCCCAAGCTGTCGTAACGATACTCGCCTTGGCTTTCCAGCTTGCCATTGACCAACGTCTCCGCCCGCACCAGCCGATTCTCACAGTCATAGGCGAAGTGCTGCAGCTTGCTGTGCCCAGAGCGTTTCTCGATCAGGTTGCCCCACGGATCGTAGCGGTATTCCTGGTCCCGCCACTGTTTGATCCGGTTGTCCTTGACCTTGGTAAACTGCTGCGCATTGAGATCCAAGCGGTTGGCTGCCGCGTCGTAGCGGAATTCTTCGCTACCGACCAGCGAGCCGGTATCTCGGCTGCGCAATTGGCCATTGGCTTCGTACTCGTACTTGATCTCGCCACGTAGCTTGTCGAGGGTACGCACCAGTTCACCGGCCGGGTCGTACTGGTAACGGCGGTGGATCGGGTTGTAGGCGTGCTCGACCAGCAACGAGGTATTGATGCCGGTGTTGTGCACCTGCGAAAGCTTGTCGGCCGGCAAGGTCGAGGCAAACTGCCAGGCCTTGCGCCCCATGGCGTCATAACCGAAGCAACTGGTGAGCTTGCCCTGGGTGCGGTACACCTCACGATGCAGGTCATTGCGCTCCATGTCGCTGATCACCTGGCCGTCCAGGTTCGCTGGTGCAGGTGTCCGCTGCCGTATTACAAGTAGTTGGACTTTCGATCATCCGTCGGGGCGTACTGGTGACGGCGATGGATCGAATTGTAAGCGTAGTCTACCAGCAGCGACGTTAACGCCGAGGCGGTTGGAGATCTTATCGCTGTTCAATTCAAGCGAACAACCGGGATGACTCCGGTTGCTTAGTATAATTCATTCGAAATACCATTAGGAAAATCCTGAATAATCTCTTTTGGCACAGAGCGTAGAACGGGCGCTCTCAATAGACTTCATTAAATGTTTTGCTGGCCCCACTTAAAGGCAGCAGGACCAGAAGAACACACTTGCTGTTAAAGATTAAACTTGGATTTCGGTCTAAATATTGAAATGCTCTTTCACGTCTTTGTCGCCCATAGGGGAATAGGATGGATAATCACACTTACTTCCTACCAAAGAGCTCTCATTATCAAAAATATCAACAAGCTTGACATTATCGGCTACACCGTACACATACCTCACCGACTCTTGTTTTGACGGCCTATAATCTAAATCGTGAGCAACAATTCTCCAGTCACCCTCAGCTTTACGATCAAAAAGCGAATAAGAATCTAATATGACAGGGTCACCTAAGCGCTTGAAAGAAAGTGAATCAACCGCTGGGACATTAAGAACCTTGTCAAAAATCTCCACTACATGGCCAAGGCTATTTTGGGTTATAATGCGACCAACCCCATATTTTTTGGAGTCTAAAGCAAAGCAAAATATATCCCCGCTTTTTATTTTTTTATAACTTGTTTTGATCTTTTTGTCCCACTCATAAACCTCAAGTGACGTCATCCGCAACCTCCTTTCAATGCAGCAGTTTTCTTGGCGAAATTACTTTCGAAATTAGCTTGGCGAGCTGGAGCTCTCGTAGTATTTGCATGATCATATGAGTTGATCTTGTTTCCGCGATTTTTATGTGAGATCTCTTCGCCTACTATGCCAGTTTTTGTCTCATAGTGTTCAATATAGGCCTGTTCAAAACCTCGTGCTTCCCCATAGGTAATACTTTTGTCAAGAGGCTCCATCCTCGCCCCAGGGCTTAGTCTGTTACTGCCAGCATGCTCTGCTCTACGTCGTGATAGATCATCAGTGATTCCCACATAATAGGGTTTATCACTCCCCTTATCAAACAAGCCATAAACATTATACCCCGGCGCTTGTTCGTGGACCCAGCCAAGAGGGTCGATCCAAGTGACCGGATTAGGTGCGTACCTATAAAGATTATCACTACCATCCAACCCAATTGGATCTTGCGAGATAAATCTCCCTACTCCCGGATCATAATAACGAAAAGTATTGTAATGGAGATTAATCTCTTTATCGAAATATTGCCCTTGCAGCCGCAAATTTTGCTCAGTGATATCCACCACAAGTTCATCGATTTCGGCCCATGAGCGATACGTCGCCTGCCAAACGATCTGCCCGTCACTGTCCGTCAGTTCCAGCGGCGTACCAATCTGGTCAGTATGGAAGTAATAGACCTTCTGTCCTTCCCCTTCAACCTGATCAACCCGCGCCAACGGCGCATAGCTACCCGGCTCGTACAGGTACAGAATGTTCTGCCCAGGCGTTTCCTCCCGCAGCATCCTTAGCCCTTGCCAGAGGAAGCGCTTCTGCTCGACCTCGCCATTGATTTCAGCCTGCTTGGCTATTCGCCTCCCCAAGCTGTCGTAACGATACTCGCCTTGGCTTTCCAGCTTGCCATTGACCAACGTCTCCGCCCGCACCAGCCGGTTCTCGCAGTCATAGCTGAAGTGCTGCAGCTTGCTGTGCCCCGAGCGCTTCTCGATCTGGTTGCCCCACGGGTCGTAGCGGTACTCCTGATCCCGCCACTGCTTGATCCGGTTGTCCTTGACCTTGTCGAACTGCCGCGCATTGAAGTCCAGGCAGTTGGCTGCCGGGTCGTAGCGGAACTCCTCGCTGCCGATCAACGAGCCAGTATCACGACTGCGCAACTGGCCGTTGGCTTCGTATTCGTACTTGATCTCGCCGCGTAGCTTGTCCAGCGTACGCACCAGTTCACCCGCCGGGTCGTACTGATAACGGCGGTGGATCGGGTTGTAGGCGTGCTCCACCAGCAACGAGGTATTCACACCGGTATTGTGCACTTGCGAGAGCTTGTCGGCCGGCAAGGTCGAGGCAAACTGCCAGGCCTTGCGCCCCATGGCGTCATAACCGAAGCAACTGGTGAGCTTGCCCTGGGTCCGGTACACCTCGCGGTGCAGGTCATCGCGCTCCATGTCGCTGATCACCTGACCATCCAGGTTCAGCTGGTGCAGGTGGCCACTGCCGTAATACAGGTGATTGACCTTACGCCCATCCGGCAGGGTCAGCGTGGTCAGGTTGCTGAGCGGGTCGTACTCGTAGGCTAGCGTCCCTTCGGGGGTGATTTCTTGGGTCAGCCGGCCGAGCAGATCGTAGGTGTATTCCAGCTTTTCTTCCGTGATCCCAAGCTGCTTGCCGATCCCGCTCGGTTGCCGCTCGATGCTCAGCAACCGGTCACCGTCGTCATATGCGAATGTCTGGCTCGCATCACGGTTGATCTTGGCAACCAAACGGCCAATGGCATCACGCTCGAACAGCGTATGGCGCTCGGGCCGCTCGGCATTTTCGCCATAGCCAATCTCATCCAGTCGTGTGAGATGGCCGCCGACGTCGTAGCTGAAACGCCGGGTCAGGTTATCCACCCGCACTTCTTCGCTCAGCCGGTCCGAAGCGTCGTAGGCAAAGCTGCACGTGGCGTTGTTTTCGTTGACCAGTGCGGTCAGGCGCTGCGCTTTGTCATGCTAGTAGCGAATCCACTGGCTCTTGGCGTGCTGGCGGCTGTTCACGCGAACTACACTGCAACCGTGAGGTCTGGACCTTGCATTTACGTCAAGGAAATCGCTGTTCTTCATAACCATTAGGGAAGACATTTATTATACTCACCAACTCGCCGGACTCATATTTAAAGCTCACTTCAAAGTCACTAAATGCAGATTCAATATGCTCTTTTTGCCGAACATGTATTTTTTCTAGGCGATTATCAGCGTAGACATAATTTGACTCACTGCATCCGTACTGACCCCAATTCATATCTTTCACCACCGCTCCCTCTTCAAGCAATGAAATCGAGATATTCCTAAGTTTTCCGGTGCTGGTAAAATGGACCCGCTCAATACCTCCGCCGCTATAGCGGTAGAATTCCTTATTGATAATTTTTTCAGACTGCCCATAAATCTCCACAAAAACCACTTTGTCATACTCATCCAAATGATACAGATGAGTATTTTTTATATGAGCTGGAATTTTCTTCAAGGCTTTTCCTTTTTTAAATCCGGCCCGCTCGATTTCATATGGGCTGACGTTATATAGCGGCCCCTTGCTTATTACTATTCTTCTCGATTTGTATAAAGCCTCAGACAAACAAGAAGACAGGACCTCCTCAGCTCGCGATTCAATTTCTAGATATTTTCTTTCAAGATCTTTTAAGTTATTCATGCTTTTATCCAGCCTAGAATATTCCGCGGGCAATTTCAGAGTTGATCTTGTTCAACTCACTCAAGAAGTCACCACTGTTATTTATATCGCCCAAGCGATCAAAGACCTTCTGCTTATAAGCATTGGTGTGAATGCTTGCATGATTGGGCAAGGTGCTGCCAGGAGGAAGCTTAACTTTACTATTCGAGGGTAGGAAAATGCCATTTTCCGCAGCATTGATATCTATCCTCAAGCGCTCCATTTTAGTTTGAAGCGCCACCATTCTCACATCACTCGAGTTAGACATGACAATATGGTGCGCCGAGTTCTTAAACGCAGGCTCGGACTTACCCGCTGCCACCATATTAGCCCTAAGTGCTTTAGCATCAGTCGAGCATGTCAACCCCCAAGGATCAATCCATATCATAGGATTCACTGCGTACTGATATAGATTCAAACTACCCGTTAGCCCGATCGGGTCTTGAGTAATAAAGCGACCTGATTCAGAATCATAAAATCGGTAGATGTTGTAGTTAAGCCCCGTTTCGCCATCGAAGTACTGACCCTGAAAGCGTAAGTTCTGCTCAATCTTACTAGCAGACAGTTGCTCTACCGCCCCCCAAGAGCGGTACGTCGCCTGCCAAACAACCTCACCCAGGCTGTCCGTCAGCTCCAGCGGCGTACCAATCTGGTCCGTATGGAAGTAATAGACCTTCTGCCCTTCCCCTTCAACCTGATCAACCCGCGCCAACGGCGCATAGCTACCCGGCTCGTACAGGTACAGAATGTTCTGCCCAGGCGTTTCCTCCCGCAGCATCCTTAGCCCTTGCCAGAGGAAGCGCTTCTGCTCGACCTCGCCATTGATTTCAGCCTGCTTGGCTATTCGCCTCCCCAAGCTGTCGTAACGATACTCGCCTTGGCTTTCCAGCTTGCCATTGACCAACGTCTCCGCCCGCACCAGCCGGTTCTCGCAGTCATAGCTGAAGTGCTGCAGCTTGCTGTGCCCCGAGCGCTTCTCGATCTGGTTGCCCCACGGGTCGTAGCGGTACTCCTGATCCCGCCACTGCTTGATCCGGTTGTCCTTGACCTTGTCGAACTGCCGCGCATTGAAGTCCAGGCGGTTGGCTGCCGGGTCGTAGCGGAACTCCTCGCTGCCGATCAACGAGCCAGTATCACGACTGCGCAACTGGCCGTTGGCTTCGTATTCGTACTTGATCTCGCCGCGTAGCTTGTCCAGCGTACGCACCAGTTCACCCGCCGGGTCGTACTGATAACGGCGGTGGATCGGGTTGTAGGCGTGCTCCACCAGCAACGAGGTATTCACACCGGTATTGTGCACTTGCGAGAGCTTGTCGGCCGGCAAGGTCGAGGCAAACTGCCAGGCCTTGCGCCCCATGGCGTCATAACCGAAGCAACTGGTGAGCTTGCCCTGGGTCCGGTACACCTCGCGGTGCAGGTCATCGCGCTCCATGTCGCTGATCACCTGACCATCCAGGTTCAGCTGGTGCAGGTGGCCACTGCCGTAATACAGGTGATTGACCTTACGCCCATCCGGCAGGGTCAGCGTGGTCAGGTTGCTGAGCGGGTCGTACTCGTAGCCAAGCGTGCCGTCAGGGGTGATTTCTTTGGTCAGACGGCCGAGCAGATCGTAGGTGTATTCCAGCTTTTCTTCTGTGATCCCAAGCTGCTTGCCGATCCCGGTCGGTTGCCGCTCGATGCTCAGCAGCCGGTCGCCGTCGTCGTAGACGAAGTCTTGCCGCGCATCGCTATTGAGCTTGGCAATCAAACGGCCAATGGCATCACGCTCAAAGAGCGTATGGCGCTCGGGCCGCTCGGCATTTTCGCCATAGCCAATCTCATCCAGTCGTGTGAGATGGCCACCGACGTTGTAGCTGAAACGCCGGGTCAGGTTATCCACCCGCACTTCTTCGCTCAGCCGGTCCGAAGCGTCGTAGGCAAAGCTGTACGTGGCGTTGTTCTCGTTGACCAGCGCGGTCAGGCGAATGGCCTTGTCGTACTCGTAGCGAACCCGCTGGCCCTTGGCATCCTGGCGGCTGCTCGGCAGGCCACGGGCCGTGCGCATCAGGCGGGTGGTCTGGCCCTTGCCGTCGGTGTGGCTGAGCACCTGACCGTAGACGTTGTAGGTGAAGCTTTCCGTGGTGCCGTCCGGGTGGCTGATGCGCAGCACTTCGCCGTCGGGCTTGCGCTCCAGCGTGGTGGTCTGGTTCAGCGCATCGGTCACCGCCACCAGGTGCTGGCGTTCGTCATAGCGGTAGTACGTACTCTTGCCCGAGCAGTCCTGGTAGCGCTCGACCTGGGCCAGGGTGTTCCACCACAGGTACTTGGACTTGTAGGTCGCATCAATGATCGTGTGCGGCAGGCCGTCATCGCTGTTCAGGTACTCGGTCATCTGGCCGAGGGCATCGAATTCGGCGAGCAGGTTGCCCTTGTCGTCGTAACGCGCTCGCCAGGTGCTGCCATCCGGGTAGCTGACCTTAGTCACCAGCGTGGTCAGGTGGTGATACTCGTAAACGGTCTTGCGCCCCAGCGGGTCGGTCTCTTCGAGCAGTCGGGAGAATTCGTCGTACTTGAATTGCAGGCGGTTACCGTCCGGCAAGGTCAGGCCAACCATGTTGCCCTGCTCGTCCAGTTCGATGGCATAGCGTTCGCCACCGTAGTCGCGGCTGGCGACCACGCGGTGGTCGGCGTTGTACTGCACTTCCAGCTCGCGGCCGAGCACGTCGGTGGCCCAGCTGGTGCGGCTATCGAGATCGTAGCGGAAGTGGTAGTGCTCGCCGTCGCTGGTCCAGTGTTCGACCACGCGCGGCTTGTCGCCCAGGGTTTGCCAACGGTAGTGGCAGCCCAGCCCCAGCGCGTTGCTGTGGGTCACCATCAGGCCGTCGGCGTAGCTGAAGCTGCGCACGGTGTCGCCGTTGCGGTTGATCACCGCGCTCAGCTGGCCGTGTTCGTCGTAGCGGTACTGGGTAAGCGTTTCCACCGCTTCGTTGTTCACCACGCGCTTGATGTCGGTCAGGCGACCCAGCGGGTTGTCGTAGTGCAAGTGCACGCGGGTGCCGCCGGTGGCGCTGATGTCGGTCAGTGTGCCGTCGGGCGTGCGAGTGAAGTGCAGGAAGTGGCCGAGGACGTTCTCGATACGCTGCAGCGGCACTTCGGTGTTGGTGTCTGGCACTTCGCCGAAGTAGAAGAACAGGTTATCCAGGGTCTGCAGGATGTAGTGGCCGCCCTCGGTGCACACCAGGTACACCTGCTCGTGCGGGTTGTAGATGCGCTGCCCCGGTTGCAGGGTCACGAACGGGACTTCGCGGCCCTGGTTGTCGGTGAGGTAGATGAATGCCCCCTGGCGGCGCAGGCTCTGCTCCCAGGGCAGCACCCAGCCGCGGCCGAGTACGCTATCGACCGTCAGGTCGCTGGCGTAGAAGCGCGACCACTCGATCGGCATCAGGCCCGGCAGGCTGAAGTCGATTTCATCGGGGATCAGCTTGCGGCCCGTCGTGAGGTCGACGGGGTTGCCGACCAGGCCGCCGATAGCCTTGCGGGCCACGGGCTCGACCACGTAACGGCTGGCCACCTCACCGGCGACGAAGCCGGCCGTGAACTTCAGCGCGCAAGGCATGACGGCTTTCATGCCGGCCTGGGTACCCGCCTTGATCAGCTGGGCGATACCGCCTGCGGCACCGGCGATGGCCATCAGCACATCCACGGTGGTGCGCAGCCACTCCGGGACTTCATCGTCCACGGGCAGGTAACGGTAGGTGCCGCCGCCGATGATGACGTTGTCCGAACCACCGGAAATGGTGGCGCCACAGGTCAGCTTGTCGCCCTTGCGCGCGGCGGCGACGCTGTTGATGAAGACGTTGGTCGAGCCTTCGGCAATCTGCACCGGCCCCGGGTGCTTGTCGCAGGCACCGATGCTTTTTTCGACGCGTGCGGCCTTGCGGCTGTTGATGAACACGTTGGGTGAGGCAGTGGTTATCGTCCCTGAGGGGGACGAGAACATACTGCCTATCGCCTCTCCGGCGGCAGTCAGCAAGCTGCCCCCGATGCCGGCTGCGAGGCCGGCCAGCAAGGCCACGCCGAACCCGCAGGTGAACGTGGCGATGGCCACCGTGGCCACCAGCGCAATCCCCAGGGCGGCCCCGATCAGGAAGCCCCCCAGCGCGCTGGTGTGCGATATCTCGTCGCCGAACCTGGCCGCTTCGAACATGAGGGGTTACTCCTGTTCGCCGGACTCGGCGCTGGTTTCGGACGGGGCACGCGGGGTGAAGCTGGCCAGCAGGTTGTCCCAGTCCTGGTTCTGCTGGGCACTGAAGTCGGCCTGTGCAGTGGTGGAGAAGATCAGGGCACGCCCGGGGCTGATGATGAAGGCGGCCTGGCGCTGGTACAGCGGGCGGCCCTGGTTCATGTAATAGGCGTCGATCTGGATGCCGGCAATGGGTGCGGTAGCCGAGAGCGTGACGGCCTTGTTGCCCATGCGGGTGTAGCCGCGCAGCTTGGAGGTGAGCAGCTTGACCTGGCGATCGACATAGGCCTGCAGCGCTTCGTCCGGCAGCAAGGCGTCACGCGAGATGGTGATGCTCAAGGGTGCGGGGACACTGGCACCCAGGACGAACATGTTGACCGTACGGTCCTCGAAACCTGCCGGCAGCGCAATGCCGCCTTCCTGTAACTCGTAATCCATGCGATGAAAATTCCTGATAGCGAAAAAATCGGGGTCAGCCCTGCGCGAAGCCATCGAGCATGCGGTCGAACTCGGCCAGCCACTGGCTCAGGCCGGGCTTGCTGGGGTCGATCACGCTGGAGATATCCAGCCATTGCAGCGAATCGCTGCCGGCGATGGGCACCAGCGCGCCGACCAGGCGACCGTGCCGAGGCTCGTGGCCGGCATTGAAGTGAAAGTCCACGACCTTGGCCGGGTTCCCAGCCAGGAGGCAATCACGTTGGCGAATCACGCGCAGTTGCGGGTTCAATTCGCGCAAAGCCTCGACTGCGCTCTGGAACAGTTGCTCCAGCGGCTGCCTGGCGCGTACATCACGGCGGCGGATGCTGAGGCTGACCGGCTCGCCTTCATGCTCGAGGGTGGTCTGGATGTCGCGAAAACGAAAGCCGAGCGGAAACTGCAAGGAGAACCCTGCGAAGGTGAAAGCGCTGGCTACATCCTGCAACACGGCTGGCACCGGTTCCGGCTCGGGCACAGGCTCGGGCACATGAGCAGCTTCCGCCAGACTGGCCAGCCGCACAGCCTCCTCTTGCGCTTCGCGCCTGGCGGAGATGCGGTCGTAGATCGAGGGCTTGTACATGAACCTTGCCTCAGTCGTTGATCCGCACTGCGGCGCCGGTGATCTGGGTGGTGTCGGTACTGGTGGTCACGATGACCTTGCCTTTGATCTCGATGCCTTCCGGGGTCAGCGTGATGCTGCTGTCGCCCACCTGCAGGATGATGTGCTGCTTGGCGGCCACCTGGATGAACTGGTTGTCGACCTGCAGGGTGTAAGAACCTTCGGTCACTTGCACCACAGTGTCTTTCTTGACCGTTTCGGTGTGCGTACCGCCAACAGTAATCGAGCGGTTGTTCCCTACATCATGGGTCTCATCCAGCTCGATCTCGGTATCCATGTTGCGCTCGGCATGCATGATGATCTGCTCGGCGCCGGCCTTGTCCTCGAAGCGGAAGAAGTTGGCGGTACCGCCATCGCCCTTCATCGACCGCGTCAGGAACCCACTCTGGGTCTTGTTCGCCGGCAGCGACCATGGCGGGGTGTTGGTGCTGTTGTACAGGCTGCCCATGATCAGCGGCCGGTCCGGGTTGCCGTCCAGGAACACCACCACCACTTCGTCGCCTACGCGTGGGATCTGAATGCTGCCGAAGCCGCCGCTGGCGCCGGACTGGGCGACACGTACCCAGCAAGAGCTGTGATCGTTGTATTTGCCATTGCGGTCCCAGTGGAACTGGATCTTCACCCGGCCCAGTTCGTCGGTGAAGATCTCCTCACCCGGTGGGCCGACGATGATCGCGGTCTGCGGGCCGGCAATGTTCGGCTTGGGCGTACTCAGCTGCGGGCGGAACGGGATCTTCTTGCGCACGCAACTGAAGGTGTTGAAGTAGCTGGCCTGCTGGCCGGTAAGGTAGTTGTTGTGGCCTTCGCTTTCCACGCTCATCAGCAGGAACTGACGGTCTTCTACCGGCCCCTGGTCGTGGATGTAGTGCTGCAGCAGTTCGAAGGTGTAGCCCGGCTTCATGGCCCGGCAGTTGCTGGCGCCTTCAAACTTTTTGCCGCGCAATTCCAGCGCTTCGATACGTAGCCGCAGCAGGGTTTCGCCTTCGTCATAGGTACCGTGGGTGTACTGGCCGGGGAAGTCGTAGATCTCGAAGTTCTCGACATCGCCCTGCTTGTTCACGCTGTTCAGCGCCACCGGCAGGCGGTTGTTCGGTTGGCGGTAGTCAAAGGTTTGCGTGGCCATCTTGCCGGACTGCAGCTGGCGGTTGCCGCTCCACTGGGTGATGGAGTCGGCGGTCTCGGTGACCGAGGCGCTGTGGAAGCGGATTTGCGGTTGCTCGGGGATGGCCACCAGCGTGCTGGAGTCATCGCAGATGATCATGGTGTGGCCTTCGGCGGTGTGCTCGAAGTAGTAGAACATCCCCTCTTCCTCCAGCAGGCGCTGGACGAAGTTGAAGTCGGTTTCGCGGTACTGGGTGATGTAGGTGTAGCGCTTCTGTGGCCGGGTCAGGCGAAACTCGTGGCGGGAAAACGCCGGGCACAGGGCGAACACTTCGGTGACCACTTCCTCGACCGTGTTGCCCTGGAAGATCCGCGTGTCGAAGCGGTTCTTCAGCATCGAGAACCAAGGGTTGAGGGTGGCGGTATAGCGTGCCATGCCGCCGTCGCTGCCGATGCTGGCAAAGCGCGTGAGGTAGCCGGTTATGTACCGCGGGCCGCCTTCGGCCAGTTCGATCTCGATGCTGACATGCTGGCCCATCATGGACTTGAGCGGCACGCCGGAATCTTCGCAGACCAGCAGCAGTTCATAGTTGAACGCCCGCGACAGGGCTTCGGTGCCCTTGAAGGTTTCCAGCAGCAGCTCCTGCTCGGGGTTGGCCAGGTTGTGAAACTTGAACAGGCGGCGGTTCTGTGGCGACAGCAGCGCGGAGGCCAAGTCCATGATCATGCGAAATCTCCTTGAAAACACGGCCAGCACGCGCTTGCGATGCTCAGCTGCAACCCTGATCTTGCGGGCGTATTCTGCATGCGCGCATAACGCGCGTGCTCTGCGGAATCATGCGACTGTCTACAGAAAGGAAAGTGCCATCACGCATTGAAATAAATGCGACAGAGTTCACATTCCCGAATGCCAGGCAGGCACAAAGGCCCAAAGGAAACACCGACAAAAGCTGCCCTGTCAACTCACTACAGGCCTAGGAAACCGGGCAATACCGCCCTGGAAGGCAATGTCATATCGCCATCCTTCATCTTCCTCACTGGCGCCCGAAAGCGCCCCGGCTATCGCCGAACGGCCCGTCGCACAAGGTTCTTCAGGTGTCGATCGAAGCCCATGCCTGACAGCTCCCACTCGAACTGCTTCGCTACCTGACGCATCAGCTCCACTGGCGGAGAAAAAATGTTTCATAACGTGGATTGGTTCAAATTTTTTGCCACTGGCCAATTCCGGCAAATGGCCATTGCGAACGCGGCCGTAATGGCACTTGCGGGATGCGGTCAGCCACAAAGCCGTGCAGCGATGCTCAATTGCCATCATTGCCGCGCACGCCTGTCATGAGAACAATGGGCTCTCCGCGGGACTTCGCCCCCATCCTGAGGTCTGAAGCGACATGCTGCGCTCGCCGCCGAGCGCCGCCACTTCCATGGACAGTGAAGCGAAAATGGATCTTTTAGCCAACATCCCCAGTTGGGGAGACATCGAACGCAATCTCGAGCAGAAATTCAGCGAGCTCAACCAGAGCGTCGACAGCGGCCTGAACAGCGCCCATGAGGCCTGGGACGGTTTCAGCCGCCGAGTGAGCAATGGCGCCAACCAGGCCTATGGCTACCTCGGTGGCCAGCGTATCGACAACGTGCGCCAGGCCATGGCCCTGTCCTACCCGATCATTCAGGACAACCTCAAGCGCAAGTGGTCCTCGATAGGTATCGAGCAAATCCTGCCGGTGCTGCTGCAACTGGTCAAAGAGGTGTCGATGATCCTCGGTGGCAGTGTGGCGGTTGGCTCGCTCGCCGGTGGCGTGGCCGGGGCGTTCGCCTTTGGCGTCGGCGCGGCGCCGGGCGCGGTGGCCGGCGCCGGCATTGGCCTGCAGGTCGGCAACCTGATCCTCATGGGCCTGGGGCTGTCCGCCATCGCCGAGTATTTTTATCAGGGCCTGCCTGCCTGCCTGTCGACCCTTCAGCAAGGCATGGCCACGGCCTGGTTCGCCGAGGATGGCCTCAAGCCCGCTGGCCTGGACCCGAGCGGCGGTTCCGCGGCGCAGGCCCAGGAGCGTGTCGAGCGTGCGGCGCGCCAACTGGCCCGCGGCCAGGAGCAACTGGTGTTGCTGCTGCTGACGGCCATTGTAACCTACCTGACCCGCGGGCAGATAAAGGCGGGCATTCAGAGGAATATGGAAACGCCCGCCATACGCAGTGCCCGGCTGCAGGCGGAAATGTCCAACAAGCAACTGGCCGCCTGGCTGGCAAAGAACGAGCAAAAGCTGCTGGCACATGCTGAACTTCAAGCACGTGACGCCACACCATTCAAGCGTGCAGAGACTGAACCACTACCTGCCAACGGACGCTCTCGCGAGCTATCGCAGAAGGCTGTTGAGCCGCCAAAACCCAAATACAAACCTGGATTCACCGAAGAAGATATCCTTGCAATCGCCAAAGGCGAAAGGCCCGACCCCACCACTTATCTAGACCCAGATTATGTCGCGCAACACTTGGCCCAATTCGAAAATGGCGCCTCACGCTTCATGACCCAGACCAACCTTGAGAAATACGGCATCGCACAGAGAGATGGTACGTCGTTCATCATGCCAGGCCACGAAGCAACCGAACTACTTGCCAAGACAGCAGGTGACAAGCGCGCGTTGGAGCAAGCCCTTGGCTTGCCTGAGAATTTTCTTGATACCAATGCACTGGTCCGGGTAGACATCCCTGATCCGAAGCAGTTGAATCTACGGATTCCATCAGGAAATGAAGCCGGTGCAAACGAATTCTGGATCCCTGGTGGCAAGCTACCTGACGGCAACAGTGAAGCCGTCATAGACGCGGCGGGTATTTCCGCCAAGATGTTCAGCACCTCTCCCCTTTTTTGAAGGCCCCCTATGAAATTCAAAGATCTTTTCATCAGTCGTCAACACATGTACTCAATCGGCATCGAAGAAGACGCTGGCCAGTATTACGTTTCGTTCCCCGTCAGCAACGGCATGGTTGACTACGAAGAATATTACGCCATCGCTCCAGCTACATTTGATGCCTTCATGGATGATCCTGATGCGGCGCTGGCTTTCGTGATAAAATGCCGCAAAAGACAACTCGATGAATTACTAATCATCAAGCCAGGAAAAAATCGGGGCACGGCCATCTAGTGCCACATAGATAAATGCTGACTAAATCCGACATTGCATGAACGTTTGACCCTGCCAACAAATGAGTGGCGCCCTCTTACGTTGCGGTGAAGTGGTGCATTTCCTTACCCCAATCAGGACTGACCATGAACACCGAAACACTCAAGCAAAAATTACTCAAGCTTCGCTTGATCATCGACAGCCTGATGGCGCAAGACCCTGCCGCGATGAAGCTGAGCGTCGAACTGGAGCCACTGCTGAAAGCCGCAGGCCATTAGCCCCATGCCTCCAAGTGAAAACGGCCAAGAATCGTACACATATCGATACAACTCATGCACATCACGTGGACCGAAATCCATTCCGTGGAACGATGCAAATAACCTGTATCGGAAATAACCTTTCAAACTAATATGAGCAGGTGAGAGATGAAACCAGCCACACCACTGGAGTATGTAGATAACGCAATTGCGCTGGCGATTGACCGACAAAAGCGCATTCCTGGCTTTACGGTTTACGCGACTATAGTCGACCAGTTAAAGTACATCAGGGCAGTTTTCGACGGTACCGAAAAGGATAAATCCAAGCTCTGTTGCATCGAAGGAATTCGAGGAAAATGACCCGGAGCTGGCCAGGGTATTGAAGGACGCTTACTACGTGGCCATTCAGTCGGCCCGCGGCTTGACGATTCAACTACCTGATTGAACTCGGCCACTCGCGAGTTCATACCTTGGTTGATTACGAAGAGTACTATTGGACCGAACAGGCACCGTTCGTTGCCTAGCGGCAGCGGCCGAGCATCGCCCCTGCGATGGTCAGCAAGGGCCGGAAACGCCAGATGGACATGAGTTGATCTACCCGCCAAGCGCCAATCGAGGTCGAGCGCGCAGGACTCTCAATGCGCCACGCTATGGCATCCAAAAACATCGCGGGTAGAATTGCCGACGAGCTTTACGATGAAGCCAAGTGGTGGGTCATCCGCAAGCTGCGCCCCGACGGAATAGACTTGCCTACCTGGCCAAGCGCCCTCAGGCTGCCATCGATGCCCTCACTGCCATCGCCCCCACGTTCAACCTGCCCAAGCTCTGCGAATGAATACACGCTCCTCACAAATGTCACCCGGGCTTACGCCTCTCAAGATGAGGCTGCTGGCCGTCGCCATGTTCATCGCATTGCTCCTGGTAGGGGCCGTCTCGCTTTATGCCTATACCAACTACCTGTTCCCGCTGTACGGCAGGCTGCTTCGTGGCGCTCCGGTCGTGGAAACACCGTACCTCGCGTTCGGCCTGCTCATGGCGCCACCGGCACTCGCCATCCTGCTCGTTGGCAGCGCGATCTGCGCCTGGACCGGCAAGAAGTTCGACCCACCCCCTGCATCCCGGCTGCACCGCTTCCAGGCGTTGATGTTCGGGATATCGATTAAAACGCTGATCCATGTCGTCCCTGCGGTGATGATTCTGACTACGGGGGCTTTGCTGGCCAGGGGTTATACGCCCTGCTCGAAGCTGCTGATATCGGGTTCTGCCTGGCAGTTGTTCTGGGTCAATGATGATCGGGTGTGCTTCAAGCCGGATCACTACATCAACGACAACTGGCCATGCAAGGTCATCGACGGCAAGGACATTTGCGTCCAGGTCGATGGGCGGTGAGTTGCCTACCTTGGTCAGGCTCAAAGCGAGTACGGCGGAGAAAACCGACAAGGTGACAGTTGATAAGCCGCAGCAACTTGGAGACGGGGCGACGTGGACTTACAGCGGCGCCCCTCTGGACTATGCATACTCGGGCATTAAATGGACAAGCACACACTGAAAATTACAGCCAGAGCGCTTCGCGAAAAGCTTGAAACTATCAAGGACCAGAATCCTGACGCCATGACCATGCTCAACCTACTTCGCGACCTTCTGTTGAAATCTGAGAACGGTGAAATCCACGCACCTTTAGAGGCGCGAGACATCTCCTGGTATCGTTATCTACAGGAAACAAACTTACAAGACGACCATGAACTTAGCGAGGCTTTTGCCAAATTCTATATGGCGTTAATCAATGGACAAGAATGGAGTTCATTTAAAAAATTCCAGGCTAAAAGCCACTGAGCATAAACTGACCTGTTAACGTTCGACCTACTGCGATTTTGCCGGGCTGCAGTTGACGCGTTGAGAGCCATTACCTGATCAAAGGTGCTATCACTCACTGCCAGATAGCAGCTCGTCCATTTCATCCCCCTGAGGCGCGAGTTCAAACAACCGGCTTGCCAGTTCACAAATGTGCCGCGACCAGGCAACCTTGGCCACCCATTCCGGCGGCATGCCCGACACCCCATACAAGGCGCCCGCAATCTGCCCTGCCGTCGCCGCCACGCTGTCGGCATCATCGGCAAGGTTGGCAGCCAACAGAATCGCATCCCTGAAATTGTCCGTATTCCACACAGCCCAGAGCGCTGCTTCCAAGGTATCGACCACATACCCTGACGAGCGAATCTGCTCACGGGTTTTGTGCTTGTACTCCCCGGCATTGATGATCAAGGCCCGGGGCTGCAGGGGGCGCACCTTCGGCGACAACGCCTCTTCCTTGTCCGCGCCATTGAGCGCCAAATGCAGCTGTGCACCGAACAACTTGCAGCACTCCGAGACCTCAATCGCGCGATGGGTCACGCTGCTCTGCGTCACACTCTCCCACCAGGTTGCCGACAGCGAGTGGCGTCGGAAAATGGCCGTAGGCGCGAGCCGTATCAACGAACCGTTGCCCGCTGTCGAGGCCTCGAGATTGCCCATCCACGCAAGCCCTTGGGCCTCCCACCCTTCCAGGGCTCGGCGGGTGACATTGCCGATGTCGAAGCAGCGGCCATTGGCGCTGTTTTCGCCCTGCCGGTACCAGCGCACCATGGCATCGGCAAAGGTCGCGAAATCGAACTTGCCTTGGCTTGCGTAGGTGTCTGCCAGGCACAGCGCCATGCTGGTATCGTCGGTCCACTCACCTGGCGCGAGGCGGAACGGCCCACCGCCGACCATGTCGCTGACCTGCCCCTGATCGCGGCGCCGGAACTCCAGGGTGGTGCCTACCGCATCACCAATCGCCAGGCCCAGCAATGCACCCTGCGCGCGGTCTATCGCCTGGCCTGGTGTCAACGTGCAGGATCGGTCGCTCAGCCAGGCGGGCTTTGTCAGCGGCAGCCTTGGTGCGTCGGGCTCCGGCATGTAGGCCATGCGCTGTTGCAACTGCGGCGATAGTTCGGGGAGCAAATGGGCGTAACGCTTTGCGTAGTCGCTCAGGATTGCATCCGGGCTTCTCAGGTCGATCATGCTGATTCCTTGCAGTAGGTTGCTCTCGTCCATGCGCTCATTTTGCTTGACCTGCACTACTCCGGCAATGACCCGAGCAGGCCGCCGACCATGAGGATGGCACCGGCTACGCCGGTGTTCGCGGGTGAACCCGCTCCCACAGGGGCCGTGCAGGTTTCACGGTTTTGGCTGAGGCAATTGTTGCTGCAGGTAGGGCACAAACCCTGGGGCCGGCGCTGTTCCTGTGGGAACGGGCGTGCCCTCTCCCACAGTGATCGCGCACGTTTTCAAGGTTTTCGGTAAGACCGTTGCCTGTGCAGGTGCGGCACAGGCCCGGGGGTCGACGCTATTTCCGAGGGAGCGCGCGAGCTTTCAAAAGTCACCATCCAAACGGATGAATCACGCCTGATAACACTCTTTCCGCGCGGCACATTCCGTCGCATTGCCATCATCCTGAGGCGCCTCGCCAACACCTCCGCGAGAAAGCGGTCAGCGCAAAAAATGAGACCGGATTCACTTTTTGAAAAAATCTTTTGCCAACGATTTTCATCGCTTTCCAGCCCCTTTCGTACCCAGTCTTTAGGGCTTGACCCCCCATATTCTGCGCCCAAGACACGCTGTCAATATCATCGCGCCATTATTGCGTCGCGTCTCAAAACGGGGAAAAAATCACCCCCCTCGCCGGAACTTCTTCCGCAGCGAGGTGCCCTACTCGGCATTGCTGGCAACACAATATTCATATGCCAGCACTCAAATTCGCTGCAGCCGAAAGGCGATTTTTCAGGTCCACGCCACCGGCGTTTCAGGACGATCAAGCAGGCACATGGACGATGCACCAATGACACAGACATTCGATGTCGAAGCACTGATCAAGCTGCGTAGCCAGACGCGGGCGATCTCCGATGCGCTGAAGGCGCAGGCGGCGGATTACCTTGCCACCGTGGCACCGCTGATCCGTCCGCAAACCCTGTTTGGCGAATACCTGCAAGGCGCACAGCGCAGCAGCGGGCGCGAAACCCAGGGCCACTTCCAGGCCCTGGTCGAACTCTACGAACGTATCGGCTCGGCCGCGCCGTTCCAGCTGGTCACCGAGCTGGAAGTACCGCTCAACCTGATCAGCACCACCCCCGAACTGTTCCCGCTGGAATACGACAAGACCCTGGAACACAGCGGCCAGGTCATCCGCATCACCAGCCCGACCCGCTGGGTAGTGGGCTTCCACGCCTTCGACCTGGCGCGGTTTCGCAATGTCATCAAAGACCCCAACCGCAGCAGCGCCGAGCTGTACCGCTTCGTGGTGCACTACCTGGTGCTGTTCTACTGCCTGAGCAAGTCGCCTGGCCTTGGGCGGCTGTTCGAGGGCTTGCGCTACGGCCTGAGCTTCGAGCGCCTGAAGGGCTTTGGCGACCTGCCGTTCTGCGTCATCAGCTCGCCGGTGCGCTCGGAACTTCCCGACGACTCGGTCATCCGCAGCAGCACGCAGATTGCCGGCAACACCAGCTTCGAAGAACTGGTAGGCCGGGACAACATCCTGGAAATGAACGACGAAATCCGTCAGCGCCTGCTGCTGACGATCGAAGGACTGTAACGCGCAGCGCCCGGCACCGGGCCGCGCAATGATTCGCAGCGAATTGCTCGCACTGGAGAACACGATGGCGAAGAAGGAAAGCACTCAGCACAAACTCGACCGCGTTCGCGCGCCTCGGGTCCATATCACCTACGACGTGGACATCGGCGATGCCATCGAGAAAAAGGAGCTGCCCTTCGTCGTCGGCGTACTGGGTGATTTCTCCGGCAACCCGCTGGAGCCGCTGCCCAAGCTCAAGGACCGCAAGTTCGTGTACATCGACCGCGACAACTTCAACGGTGTGCTCAAGGGCATCAAGCCACGCCTGACCTACCGCGTCGACAACACCCTGGCCAAGAACGGTACCCAGCTGGGCGTGGAGCTGAACTTCAACAGCCTCGAAGACTTCGAGCCACAGAACGTGGTCAAGCAGGTCGAGCCGCTGCGCAAGCTGCTGGAAGTGCGCAACAAGCTGGCCGACCTGCGCAACAAGATGGGCGGCAACGACAAGCTCGAAGAGCTGCTGATGGACGTGCTGCAGAACACCGAAAAGCTCAAGACCTTGGGCAAGGAATTCGGCCGTGAAGCCGAAGTGAAAGACCCGTCCAGCGACGATCGCGCCTGAGCAGGAGCCCGAACATGACCGACAAGCAAACCGCACCGCAACAGGCCGGCGACCTGGTCGAAGTGGAAAACTTCGCACCACAGCCCTCGCTGCTCGACAGCATCATTTCGCAAAGCCGCGTGGCCCGCTCCGACACCGAGCGCAACCGCACCCGCGACCTGATTGGCGAACTGGTGAACCAGGTGCTCGAGGGTGAGATGACCCCGAGCAAGGACCTGATCGCCGTGCTCGATTCGCGCATCGCCGAGATCGACGCGATGCTCTCCGAGCAGATGAACGAGATCATGCACGCCCGCGAATTCCAGCAGTTGGAAGCCTCCTGGCGCGGCCTGAAATACCAGGTAGACCAGACCGAGACCAGCACCACACTGAAGATCCACCTGCTCAATGCCTCGAAGAAAGACCTGGTGCGCGACCTGAAGGCCGCCAGCGAATTCGACCAGAGCGCACTGTTCAAGAAGGTCTACGAAGAAGAGTACGGCACCTTCGGTGGCGCACCTTTCGGCATGTTGATCGGTGACTACGAGTTCAACCGCAACCCCGAAGACATGTACCTGCTCGAAGAGATCTCGCACGTCGCGGCGGCGGCGCACGCGCCGTTCATCTCGGCCGCTTCGTCCGAGCTGTTCGGCTGGGACTCGTTCACCGAGATGTCCGGCCCGCGTGACCTGGCGAAGATCTTCGACACCGTGGAATACGCCAAGTGGAAGTCGTTCCGCGCCTCGGAAGACTCGCGCTACGTCGGCCTCACCCTGCCCCACGTGCTCGGTCGTCTGCCGTATGGCCCGGATACCACGCCAGTGGAAGAATTCAACTTCGTCGAAAGCGTCGATGGCCGCGACCACAACAAATACCTGTGGATGAACGCCGCCTACGCCCTCGGCACCCGCGTCACCGACGCCTTCGCCCGCTACGGCTGGTGCGTGGCCATCCGCGGCGTGGAAGGCGGCGGCCTGGTCGAAGGCCTGCCGACCCATACCTTCAAGACCGACGACGGCGAAATCGCCCTCAAGTGCCCGACCGAAATCGCCATCACCGACCGCCGCGAAAAAGAGCTGTCGGACCTGGGCTTCATCCCCCTGGTGCACTGCAAGGGCACCGACTATGCCGCGTTCTTCGGCACCCAGTCGGCGCAGAAACAGAAGCAGTACAACACCGACATCGCCAACGCCAACGCACGCCTGTCGGCCCAGCTGCAATACATCTTCGCCACTTCGCGCATCGCCCACTACATGAAGGCGATCATGCGCGACAAGATCGGCAGCTTTGCCTCGCGCATGGATGTCGAGCGCTTCCTCAACCAGTGGCTGGCCAGCTATGTGCTGCTCGACGACACCGCCAGCCAGGAGGCCAAGGCCAAGTTCCCGCTGCGCGAAGCGCGCGCCGAGGTGTTCGAAGTGCCCGGCAAGCCAGGCGTGTACAAGGCCGTGACCTACTTGCGCCCGCACTACCAGCTGGATGAACTGACCGCCTCGCTGCGGCTGGTTGCCGAGCTGCCACAGGGCGCGCGCGGCTGACAGGCCGTTGTGTACAGGGATGACACATGAGTAACCAGGCCCGCCTGCTGCCCTCGCTGCTCGACCGACTGCTGGACGACCGTCCCTACCAGTCGGCCGAGCCCGCAGCGCAGCGCACCTGCTCGCTGGCCGAGTACAAGGCCAGCATCGTCCGCGACCTCGAAGTACTGGTGAACACCCGCCAGTCCCTGGTCGCCGAAGAGCTCGACGGCTTCAGCCAGCTCGGTGGTTCCATCCTTGAATACGGCATGCCGGACTTCATCAGCCGCAGCGTGCTCGACCCGCACGATCGTCGCCTGATCCAGCAACAGCTGGAGCGGGCGATCAGCACCGGAGACCGGCGCTTTCGCCGGGTCCGTGTTCAGCTGTTGGCCCAGCAGAACGGCCATCGCATGTTGACCTTCCGCGTGGACGCCGTATTGCGTCTGCAGGACATCAGCCGCCAGGTGTCATTCGACGCCGTGCTGCAGGTCAACACCCAGGAATACAAAGTGCAGAACCTCAACTGATGCTCGACGAACTGCTGCCCTACTACGAAAAGGAACTGTCGCACCTGCGCTTTCTCGGCCAGGAGTTTGCCGCGCAGTACCCGAAGATCGCTTCGCGGCTGCTGATCGAAGGCGACAACTGCGAAGACCCGCACACCGAGCGCCTGATCGAGGCGTTCTCGTTCCTGTCTGCGCGGGTGCACAAGAAACTCGATGACGAGTTTCCGGAAATCGTCGAATCCTTCCTCGAGGTGCTGTACCCCCACTACCTGCGCCCTACTCCGTCGATGTCGATTGTCGAACTGAGCCTGGGCAGGCACGAAAAAGTCACCGAAGCCTACCGCGTGGCGCGCCATACCGAGATGCATGCCAATCCCGTGGAAGGCGTGGTGTGCAAGTTCCGCACCTGCTACCCGGTAGAGTTGTGGCCGATTGCCGTGCAGCAGGCCTCGTTCACGGAAATGGAACGCTCGGCCTTCAACGGGCACAGCGCCGACCTGGTCGCTCGTCTGCGCATCCGCCTGGCAGCCACTGGCGATTGCCCTGTTCGGGCAGATGGACATGAACCGCCTGCGGTTCTTCCTCGACGGCGAAGCAACCCTGATGCTGCAGCTGTACGAGCTGCTGTTCAACAACCTGGCCAAGGCCACGCTAAGCTTCGACGACCAGGGCCGCCGCCGCGAAGTGGCGCTGCCGGCCGATGCCCTGAACACCGTGGGCTACGCCCGTGACGAAGGCCTGGTGGACTACTCCGAGCGCTCATTCCTGGGCTACCGCCTGCTGCACGAGTATTTCACCTTCCCCGACAAGTTCATGTTCTTCGACCTCAGTGGATTTGCCCGCATCCTGCAGGGCAAGGCCATCGAGCAGGTAGAGGTCAACTTCTATTTCTCCGACTACGACCTCAGCGAGCGCCTGGCGCGGCTGACCCAGAACATCGGGCGCAACAACTTCAAGCTCAACTGCACGCCGATCATCAACCTGTTCCGCCAGCAGGCCGAGCCGATCAAGCTGACCCACACCCAGCACGAATACCCGGTCACCCCTGACACACGGCTGCACAACGCTGCAGAGGTGGTCTCGATCGACCGGGTACGGCGGGTGCGCAAACTCGGCGGTATCGACCAGGTCGCCACCTGCCAGCCGTTTTTCGAACCCCGGGGCGAGCAAGACCCACACAGCAGCTTCTGGGTTGCGCGCCGGCGAAACCAGGGTGACGCCACTGCCATGAGCATCCGCGTGGTCGACCGCGATCTGGAACTGATCGACGCCAGCAGCGACACCCTCAGTATCGGCCTGACCTGCAGCAACCGCGACGTGCCGCTGATGCTGCCGTTCGGTGGCGAACGGGGCGATTTCACCATTCCCGCCAACTCGGTGATCAAGGATATCCGCTGCCTGCGCAAGCCCACCGCCACGGTGCGTGTGCCCTTGGGCAAGGGCCTGATCTGGCGGTTGATCGCCCACCTGTCGCTGAACCATCTGTCCCTGGTCAGCCAGGGCCGGGAAGTGCTGCTGGAGCTGTTGTCGCTGTACAACTACCGCAATGTCTCCGCCATTCGCAAACAGATCAACGGCATCAAGGCGATCAGCAGCGAACCGGTGGTCGCGCGCATTGGCCACCCGCGGCCAAATTTCGTGCGCGGCGTCGGCATCACCCTGACCCTGGACGAAAGCCAGTTCATCGGCAGCGGCGTGTTTCTGTTCGGCAAAGTGCTGGACCACTTCTTCGGCCAGTACTGCTCGATGAACAGTTTCACCCAGCTGACCCTGCGCACCCAACAACGAGAAAAGAGAGTCGTACAATGGCCAGCACGCACCGGCGATCAGCCCCTGGTCTGATCGATCAGGCCCGAGCCGAGCCGCACCGATTCGAATTCTTCCAATTGGTGCGCCTGCTCCGCCTGCATTACAGCCGCACCGGGCGCATGGACCTGGCAACCCGGCCGCACGAAGACCCGCTGCGTTTTCGTACCCAGCTGTCGCTGGCGTTCCCGGCCAGCGAGGTCAGCGACCTGCACTTCGAGCGCGAAGGCAAGGTGTCGCCGGCCGGCTTGCCGCTGTCGGAAGTGCAGGTCACCTTCATGGGCCTGGTCGGGCCGTCGGGCGTGCTGCCACGCCCGTACACCGAGCTGCTGCTCGAGCGCCACGTGCAGTATCGCGACGATGCCGCCCATGCGTTTCTCGACATCTTCTCGCACCGCATGACCACGTTGTTCTACGAGGCTTGGCAAAAATACAAATTCCACATCGAGCACGAGCGCAATGGCACCTCGGGCTTCGATGGCTACCTGCTCAACCTGGTTGGCCTCGGGCCGCGCGCCCAGAAGCTGAAGTTCGAAGAGCAACCGTCAGCATTGCGTCGTGAGCTGTTCAGCTATTTTGCCGGCCTGCTCAGCCAGAAGCCGCGCAATGCGCTGAACCTTGAACGCATGCTCGGTTTCTATTTCTCGCTGCCGATCAAGGTCCAGCCGTTCGCCGGGCGCTGGCTGCACCTGCAGCCCGAACAATGCACCCAGCTTGGCCGCCGCAATGCCCAGCTCGGCCACAGCGCCGTCGCCGGCAACCGGGTCTGGGACTATCAGTCGTGCATCCGTATCGAGCTGGGCCCGCTGAACCTGGCCGACTACCAGCGCTTCCAGCCGGGCACCGCCTGCTACCGCAAGCTGGTCGAGCTGGTGCGCTTCTATATAGGTGCCGAACTGGATTTCGAAATTGCCCCGCGCCTCAAGCGCGAGGCGGTGCCACGCGCCCAACTGGGCCGCAGCGGCAATGTCGCCCTGGGCTGGCTGGGTTGGCTCAAACGCCCGGGTCGTGACGCGGAGCCTTCGCGTTGCGCCGTTTTCCACATTCCTTACGATGGGGTCGCCTTGTGAACCTGAAGTCTCTGTTCGCCAAGCTCAACGAAACCAGCCGCACGGCCACCGAAAGCGCGGCGGCCCTGTGCCTGTCGGAGCACCACTACGACGTGGAAGTGGAGCACCTGCTGCTGCAGTTGCTCGACAACAACGACAGCGACCTGGCCCCGATCCTGCGCCACTACGAGGTCGTCGCCGAACGCCTGCAGGCGCAGCTGGTCACCGCCCTGGGCACCTTCAAGAAAGGCAATACCCGCACCCCGGCGCTGTCGCCACACATTACCCGCATGATCGAGCAAGCCTGGTTGCTGGCCTCGATCGAATACGGCGTAGGCCAAGTGCGCAGCGCTCACCTGCTGCAGGCTCTGCTCGACGATGCTGAACTGCGTCGCGTGGTGATCGCCTCGGCACCGGAGCTGGAAAAAATCAACGCCGATGACCTGCGCCTGAACCTTGCCGCGCTGGTGGAGGGTAGCGCCGAGTCCAGGCAGGCCAGCCCACTGGCCAGCCCAGCGGCGCCAGTGAGCACGTCGAGCAAGGCCAGCGGCAAGACCCCGGCGCTGGACCAGTACACGGTCAACCTTACCCAAAGTGCCCGCGAAGGCCGCATCGACCCGGTGCTGGGCCGTGAGTTCGAAGTACGGCAGATGGTCGACATCCTCACCCGCCGCCGACAGAACAACCCGATCCTCACGGGCGAAGCCGGGGTCGGCAAAACCGCCGTGGTCGAAGGCCTGGCGCTGCGCATCGCCCAGGGTGACGTGCCGGCGGTGCTCAAGGACGTTGCCCTGCACACCCTCGACCTGGGCCTGTTGCAGGCCGGCGCCGGGGTCAAGGGCGAGTTCGAGAACCGCCTCAAGGCTGTGATCGAAGAGGTCAAGCGCAGCCTGCACCCGATCATCCTGTTCATCGACGAAGCCCACACCCTGATCGGCTCCGGCGGCCAGGCCGGGCAGAACGATGCCGCCAACCTGCTCAAGCCGGCCCTGGCCCGAGGCGAGTTGCGCACCATCGCTGCCACTACCTGGGCCGAATACAAGAAGTACTTCGAGAAGGACGCCGCCCTCGCCCGCCGCTTCCAGGTGGTCAAAGTGGAAGAGCCCGACGAAGACAAGGCCATTCACATGCTGCGCGGCCTGCTCGGCAAGATGCGCGAGCACCACAAGGTGGCGGTGATGGACGAAGCGCTGGTGCAGGCGGTACGCCTGTCCAACCGCTACATCACCGGCCGCCAGCTGCCCGACAAGGCGGTCAGCGTGCTCGACACGGCCTGCGCGCGCATTGCCCTGGCGCAATCTTCGCTGCCCGGCGCACTGGAAGACTGCCGCCGGCAGATCGACAACCTGCAAGCAGAAATCGGCGTGCTCGGCCACGAAGCCGGCAAGGGGCACGACCATGCCCGCCGCCTGGAAGCGCTGCAGGCTGCCCTGCAGGCCGAGCAGCAACAAGAACAGCAACTCAATGCCCAGTGGCAGCAGGAGCTGGAGCTGGTCGAACAGCTCAAGGCGCTGGACGCCGCCAACGATGCCGACGCCCAGCAGCTCAATACCCTGCGTGCCGAGCTGGCGCGCGTGCAAGGCGACCAGCCACTGGTCCATGCGCTGGTCGACAGCGGCGCCATCGCCCAGGTCATCAGCGGCTGGACCGGCATCCCGCTGGGCAAGATGCTGCGTGACGAAATCGATACCGTGCAGCGCCTGCCGGCCCTGCTTGGTGAACGCGTGCTGGGCCAGGACCACGCCCTGCACGAGATCGGCAAGCGCATCAAGATTTCCCGAGCGCGCATGGAAGACCCGAATAAACCGATTGGCGTGTTCCTGCTGCTCGGCCCCAGCGGCGTCGGCAAGACCGAAACCGCCCTGGCCCTGGCCGACACCTTGTACGGCGGCGAGCGCAACCTGATCACCATCAACATGTCCGAGTACCAGGAGGCCCACACCGTGTCGAGCCTCAAGGGCTCGCCACCCGGCTATGTCGGCTACGGCGAAGGCGGCGTGCTGACCGAAGCGGTGCGCCGCAAGCCGTACAGCGTGGTCTTGCTCGACGAGGTGGAAAAAGCCCACCCCGACGTGCTGGAACTGTTCTTCCAGGTGTTCGACAAGGGCGTGCTGGACGATGGCGAAGGCCGCGAGATCAATTTCCGCAACACGGTGATCATCCTCACCTCCAACACCGGCACCGAGCGCATCATGCAGACCTGCCTGAACGCCACCGAGCTGCCGACGCCCGAGGCGATCGTCGAAGACCTGCGCGACCAGCTCAACCATGTGTTCAAGCCGGCCTTCCTCGGTCGCCTGAGCATCGTGCCGTTCTACCCGGTGCAGGACCAGATTCTCGAGCGCATCGTCGCCCTCAAGCTCGAACGCATCGCCAAGCGCTTCGCCCGCAACCACCAGGCCGAGCTCAGCTATGACCAGGCGCTGGTCAAGGCCATCGCCGCCCGCTGCACCGAGGTCGACAGCGGCGCACGCAACATCGACAACATCCTGTCCCAGACCCTGATGCCCGAACTCGCCCAGCGCGTGCTCGAGCGCATGGCCCAGGACGCGCCGATCCAGCACCTTGCGATCGAGCTGGGCAGCGATGGCGATTTCGCCTATCGCCTGGCCTGACCAGTACCCGGAGGTTTTGCCGTCATGCAACACAAGCACATCGTCCTCAAACGCCTGACCGCAGCCGCCTTGCTGGTAGCGCTGGCCGGCTGCGGGGTCACCGACCGTATCGGCAAGCGCATGGAAGACAGCTGGGCGGCCGACATGCTGGCCGACAGCGAAAAGGTCATCCTGACCTCCGACGGCGGCAACCAGCTCAACCCCGACGCCGAGGGCAAGCCGCTGTCGGTGGTGATGCGCGTGTATCAGCTGACCGACCTCGAGCGCTTCGCGGCTACCGATGCCGAGACCCTGTGGGACGCCCCGGAAAAAGCCTTGGGCAACACCCTGGTGGAAACCCGCGAGATCACCCTGCTGCCCGGCATTGGCCAGATCGACCAGTGGCCGCTGGCCAAGAACGCGCGCTACGTCGGCGTGGCGGCGTTCTTCCGCGATGAGCAGGACGCGCGCTGGAAAGTCGCCTTCGACGCCAACTCGCTGCGCAAGGACGGTATCTGGTTCTCCTCCGACGGCCTGCGGGTGCTGGTGGACAACACCGAAATCAGCGCCATGCGGGGCGTAGACGTACTGAACAAACCGCCGACCGCCGACCAGCTGGCCGCTGCGCAGAAGGCCAAGGATGCCGACGCGACCCTCACCGACAAGGTGCAGGACGCGGCCATCGACAAAGCCACCGACGCCGCCAGCCAGTCGGCCAGCAACGCCATGGATTCAACCTTCAATTCTTTAGTGGATAGCGTCAAATGAGCAAGCAGAGCCGGGTGATGTGGTCGGAAGGCATGTTCCTGCTGCCCCAGCACTTCCAGTATCAGGACGAATTCCATCAGCACCAGTTGGCTGAGGCGACCCTGCGCAGCACCCCTTTCCATTGGGGGGTTCAGGCGCTGCAGGTGGACGAGGACGCCCTGGCCAATGGTTCACTGCAGCTCAAGCGCCTGAAGCTGGTGTTCCCCGATGGCAGCCTCTACGACGCGCCGCAGCACGATCCGCTGCCGGCCGCGCGCGACCTCAAGGACCTGCTCAAGGCCAACGACCTGAAGGTGTATGCTGCGCTCAAGCTGCCCGAGCCATTCGGCCTCAACTACGTCGAGGATGGCCACGAACACAAGGCCGCACGGCGTTTCCGCAAGCAGTTCGACACCCTGCCCGACCTTAATGAAGGCGAGCTGGAAAACGAAATCACCAGCTTGCGCCTGAACGTCGTACTGCTGGTCGACGGTGACAGCCTCGACGGTTACAGCCACTGCCCACTGGCCAAGCTGACACGCAACAGCATGGGCGGTTTCAACGTTGACCCACATTTCGTCCACCCCACCTTGCACCTGGGCAGCCACGAGACCATTGCCGGCATCGGCAAGCGCCTGCTCGGCGCCCTGCAGGCCAAGAGCAAGGCGCTTTCCGGCCGACGCCGCGAGCGCGCCGACCAGATCGCCGAGTTCGGCTCCAGCGATGTGACCCTGTTCTGGCTGCTGAACACGGTCAACCGTGCCCACCCGCAGCTGGCGCATCTACTGGCCCACCCGCGCCTGCACCCGGAGCGCCTGTACCTGTTCCTGGCGGACCTTGCCGGCGGCCTGCTGACCTTCACCCTGGACACCCAGCTCAGCGACATCCCCGAGTACGACCACCACGACCCGGCCGCGTCGCTGGTCAAGCTCGACGAAATGATCCGGGTGATGCTCGACAACGTTGTGCCCAACCAGTGCATTGTCATCAACCTGACCCAGACCAAGCCATCGCACTGGCAAGGCCAACTGCACGACCCGCGCCTGGCCGAAGCCGACTTCTATATCGCCGTGCACGCCGACATGCCCGGCGCCAGCCTGCTGGAGCTGGTGCCCCGTGCCTTCAAGGTCGGTTCGCCGGAAGACATTGAAGTGGTGGTCAACAGCGCCATGCCGGGTGTCACCCTCAATCATGCCGCGCGGCTGCCGAACGCGATTCCGGTGCGCCTGGACAACCAGTACTTCGCCATCGAGCCACACGGCACTGTGTATGAGCGAATGATCAGCGCCCAGGCCATCTGCTTCTATGCGCCCAGCGCCTTTACCAACCTCAAGCTTGAACTGATGGCGGTGCTCAAATGACCGAAGCCGTACTGCAACAGGGCGCCGTCCCGGCCGCCAGCGACAAACCGACGCTCAAGGACCTGGTCCAGGACTTCATCAGCATGGCGTTGATCGTACGTCGCGGCCGCCAGGTCACCTCGGTGCAGGCCTTCGAAGGTAGCGTCGAACGCTTCTTCGCCAACCTGGAACGTGATGCCCGTGCCGCCAACTACAGCGTCGAGCAGGTCAAGGACACCCAATACGCGTTGTGCGCCTTCCTCGACGAAAGCGTACTGCGCTCGGACGACAACGCGCTGCGTCGGCACTTTGAACTGCAGCCGTTGCAGTTCCGCTATTTCGGCGTGCACCTGGCCGGCGAAGGGTTCTTCGAGAAGGTCGATGCGCTGCGCGCCGACGTCAAGCAGAACATCGACGTGCTCGAGGTCTACCACCTGTGCCTGGCACTGGGCTTCGAGGGCAAGTTCAGCCTCGGCCAGAAGGACCAGCTGCGTTACCTGGCCAATACCCTGGGCCAGGATATCGCCCGCTACCGCAAAGCGCCCAAAGCCCTGTCACCGGACTGGGCACTGCCCGACCAGGTGTCGCAGATGCTGCGCCATGAAGTACCGCTGTGGGTGTATCTGGCGCTGATCGCGTTGGTCTGCGTCGCCGTGTACCTGACGCTGGACTGGTTGCTGGACAAGGACGTCGCCGCCCTGTCCGAACAAATCCGCCAGCTGTTCAGTGCCTGAGCACATGCCCGGTAGCCGAGTCAGGAAGACATGAAAACATTACTGCGTCTGTTGAAAAGTTTCTGGGTGCTGCTGCCATTGCTGTGGCTGGCTAGCCTGTTGATTTGCTGGCTGGCCGCGCCGCTGGTGCCGTGGCTGCGTCATCACGTGCCTGAAGCGCTGGCAATCATCAGTGCCTGCTTCCTGCTGGTAATCGTGCTGCGCCAATACCAGCGCATTCGTGCCGAACACAACCTGGAGAACCTGCTGCAGATCGAGGTCGACCGCTCGTGGAATGCCACTGGCGAGTTCCGTGACCAGCAGGTGCTGCGTGAGCGCCTGAAGCACGCCATCGCCATGCTGCGCACCGACCGCTCCGCGGGTGGCGGCGGCAAGGCGGCGCTGTCCGACCTGCCCTGGTACCTGGTGGTCGGCATGTCGGCGGCCGGCAAGACCTCGCTGCTGACCCATTCCGGCCTGTCGGCCAGCATCGCTACGGCCAACGACAGTGAAAGCGGTACCCAGCACTGCGACTGGTACTTCAGCCCCGACGCCGTGATGATCGACACCGCCGGGCGCTACCTGCGCGACGACCAGTCGGCCAGCGAGTTCTCGGCCTTTCTGCGCATGCTGCGTAAGCAGCGCGGCAAAGCGGCGATCAATGGCCTGGTCCTGGTGGTCAGCCTGCCCGAACTGCTGGCAGCCAACAGCGATGAGCGCAATGCCCTCGCGGCCCAGCTGGTGGCCCGGGTGGAAGAATACGCCGAATGCCTCGATGCCAACCCGCCGGTTTACCTGATGCTGAGCAAGACCGACCAGTTGCCGGGCTTCAGCCAGGCTTTCGACGGCCTCGACCTGCACGAACGCCAGCAGCCGCTGGGCATGACCTTTGGCCTTTCGGAAATACGCACCCACGGCCTGCACGCCGTGCTGCAGACGCGCCTGAAGAAGCTGCAAGCTCATATTCGCCAGCACGTCGACGCGCAGATGATCGCCCTCGGTGCCGAAGCCGACAGCACCCTGCTGAATTTCCCGCAGTACTTCGCCGCCCTCAGCGGTGTGCTCGAGCAATTCCTCGAACACTTCACCCGCGGCCATCGCGGCGGTGCCCCGCTGCTGCTGCGTGGCCTGTATTTCACCAGTGCACTGCAGAACGGGCAGCAACTGGGGCAGGTCTATGAAGACGTCATCGCCGACGAATTCGCCCTGCAGGCCGCCTACGATGAGCAGGCCGGGCACGTCGGCAAGGCCCTGGGCAACCGCAGCTACTTCATCACCGACACTTTCCGCCAGGTGATCTTCCCCGACCGCGACCTGATCCTTTACCAGTCGCGCCTGGGCCGCCAGGCTGCGTTCAGCCCGCTGCTACTGGGCCTGGCCGCCGCCACCGGGTTGCTGTTCATCGGTTGGCAAGCGCTGTCGTTCGCCAATAACCGCCAGTGGCTGGACAGCCTGCGCGGGCAGCTGGCGCACATCGAGCAGGCAGCAGACCGCGAGCAGCAGTTGGCCGCAGGCAAGGGCCTGGAAGTGCTGCGTGAGCAGATGGCCAACGTCGAGGCCCATCGCCTGCAGGGAATGCCCTTGCAGCTGGGTGGCGGCCTGTACCAGGGCGAGGCGATTCACCAGGTGACCCGCAGCGCCTACCTGGCGCAGCTGCGCAGCCAGGCGCTGGAACCGATCGCACGCAGCCTGCAAGTGCAGATGCGGGCGTTCAACACCTTCGCCAACGGTATCAACCAGGAGCTGGAATTCACCCCGGCCCCGCTGCCGAAGAAACGCAATGGCAAGCCGCTGGCCCCTGCCGTTGCAGCCAGGGCCAAGGCCGCGCTGGGCAACACCCGCGCTGGCGCCTATGCCGCCAAGGTCAACCTGGCCACTGCCAGCGATGGCGCCGAGCTGTCCGCCGCCACCGGTGGGCTGTCACTGTCCGAAGAAATGCTCGGGCGCCTGGACGAGCAGCAGGTGGCCTCGATCATCGAGGCCTACAACACCCTCAAGCTGTACCTGTTGCTGACCGAGCCCCAGGCCCATCCAGACCCGGACTTCGTCGCTGCCAGCCTGCCCCAGGCCTGGGCCAGCGCCGCCGCCGAAGGCACCCCGGCCGACGCTGGCGTGATCGCGGAAAATGCCCCGCTGTACGTGCAGTTGCTGGAGCAGGGCCAAGCGCCGTCGTTGCCGCGCAACGAACAGCTGATCAACGAAACCCGGCAGAACCTCAAGTCGTTCATGATCTCCAGTTCGCTGGTCGATCGCGAATACCTGCGCCTGCAGCTCGAGTCGAGCCGGCAGTTCCCGGCGCTGAGCCTCAACGACCTGGTCCCGCAACCAGGCCGCGCGCTGCTGTACGGAACCGCGGGTGTGCCGGCGATCTACACCCGCCAGGGCTGGGACACCTTCGTCAAGCCCGAGCTGATCAAGCTGGTGTCGGGCAATCTGCGCAACGAGTCGGACTGGGTGCTGGACGGCGAAGGCGGCGATGCCATCGTGCAGAAGGCCAACTTCGTGCGCGAGTTCATGACCCGCTACAAGCGCGACTACACCCAAGCCTGGTACAAGATGGTCAGCAGCGTTGGCGTGCGCCACTTCGCCGACCTGGCCTCGGCGACCCGGGAACTGGGGCTGTTGAGCGACGTGCAGAACTCGCCAGTGAAGAACCTGCTGCAGGCGGTCAACGACAATACCCAGTGGGACCTGCCGGTCAAGCAGGCCATCCCGGCCCCAGGCACCAGCCGCGATGACGGTTTCTGGAGCAAGGTCACCGGTCTGTTCGACGCCAACGACACCCTGCCTGCCAACGTCGCCCCGGCCCTGCCGGCGGTGGACGACGGTAGCCTGGCCAAGCGCTTCGAGCCGGTGGCGCGGGTGTTCGCCGAAAACAACGCCGAAGGCGCCGACAGCACCATCATGGACCGCTACCTGGCCGCCTTGCGCAAACTCAAGGTGCGCATGAACAACATCCAGCGCTCGCAGGATGTGGGCAAGAGCAGCAAACAGTTGATCAGCGAGACCCTGGAAGGCCAGCCGAGCGAGATCACCACCGTGCGCAACTACGTGGAAAGCAGCGTCGACACCAGCCAGGATGGCCTGTCGCGCTCGCTGCAGGGGCTGTTCAGCCTGCCCATCCAGTATGCCTGGGCGACCCTGCGCGACCCGGCCGGCGAGCAGATCGCCAAGGCCTGGGCGCAGCAGATCGCGAAGCCCTGGGAGCAGGTCATGGCACACCGTTACCCGATTGCCGGCAGCAGCCGCAACGAGGCTTCGGTGAAAGACCTGCAACGCTTCGTGGATCCGGACAGCGGCCTGCTGCCGGCCTTCAAGCGCAACGAAATCGGCAACCTGGCCGGTGGTGAAGGTCTGGGCGTGGGCGATGGCAAGGGGCCGGCGCTGGTCAACCCTGGCATGCTCAACAGCATCGACAAGGCCAGCTCCGTGGGCCAGGTGATCGCCAGCCTGTCGGACCGTGACAACGGCTTCGAAATCATGCTGGAACCTTCGGCCAACTTCACCGACATCGTCTTCACCCTCGATGGCCAGGAGCAGCACTACCGCAACGGCCGCAGCAGCTGGAACCGCTTCGCCTGGCCGGGCACCAGCAACGCGCCGGGCGCGCGCCTGGACGTCGTCACCCTGAGCGGCACACGGGTCACCGTGTTCGACTTCCCAGGGCGGTGGGGCCTGCTGCGCATGAACGAGAGCGCTCGGGTCGACGACCTGGACGGCATTCAGCAACGCTTCAGCTGGAACACCGCCAGTGGCCGCGTAAGCCTTGTCGTGCGCAACTTCGGTGGGGTCAAGCTGACCGATCTGGGTGACGTCAAGGCCCTGAGCGCCCTCAACAGCAGGGGCGCGCAATGATCGGTTGCTTCGGCAAGCTGCCGTCGAGCGCAGATTTCGTCAGCCTGCATGGGGCGGCGGAAGAGGTCTGCGAGTTCGACGCCTGGTTGCAGTCATCGCTGGCAGCCATGCGCTACCGCGATGACTGGCAGGCGTTGTTCGACGCGCTGCCGATGTGTTTTTTCACCTACCGCGCACGCAACGGCAACTGGCTACTGGGTGGCCTGCTCAGCTCGCGCGATGCCAGCCAGCGGCGCTACCCGTTCTTCATCTTCCAGCTGCTAAAGGGCGATGACAGTACTGGGCTGGTCAACCCGTTCACGCTTGGCGAGCTGTTCAGCGCGCAGATCAAGCCGATGCTGCACCAGGCCGTGCAAGGCGCCGACTGCACCCGCCTGTTCGAACGGATCAAGGCCTTACGCCCGCTGCAGGGCCAGGACCTGGACCTTTTCCGCCGGGGGTGCACGCCAAGTTCCTGCATGATTTCAGCTTCGCGGATGTGGCCCGTGCCCTTCATGGATCCTGGCCAGGTTTCGACAGTGCCACTGCCCTCGCCCACCTGCAGCTCGGCCGTGCCTCGCTGCAGGGTGACTTTGCAGGCGGCATCGAATTGCCGTTGCCGGCCGAACGTGGCCTTAAAAACCCCACTGCCGACCTGTGGCTGACCTGGCTGGCCCGCATGAGCGAACACCGAGCGCTGCCGGCAGTGAGCCTGTTGGCCGACGATTTCATGCACCCGCAGCTGTACTGCTTCCCGGCGCGCCACGCCAGCTGTGCCTACCGCCTGCTCAGTGGCTGTGCCGACCCGCGCCAGCACCTGGAGTTGCTCAGCCCGCTGACAACGGTGCCACGGCTGCACGATTACGACCGCCCCCTTGAACATGTCATCGACCAGTTCGTCGATGCACTGGATGCGACACCTGTATGAACAAGCTCAAGTACTACTGCCTGCGCTACCAACCCTACCTGCTGGGCGTGGCATTCTTCCTGGCGATCTTCCTGGTCTGGGCCATCGGCCGAGCCTTCGGCTTCGCCTCGCTGCACAGCCTGCTGGCCGGGATCGGCGTGTTTCTGCTGCTGTCGGCGGGCTATGTACTGCTGCTGTACCGCGGCGTGGGTCAGCACCACAACCTTGAAGGCCTGCTGCGCGACGACGCCGACCAGGCCGTACTCAGTGCAGCCCCGGCCGACCGGGAAGAAGTCAGCCTGTTGCGCGAGCGCCTGCTGCAGGGCATCGAGCGCCTGCACAGCAACAAGCCGCGCGGTACTTCGAACAAGGATGCCCTGTATGCCCTGCCCTGGTACCTGGTCATTGGTCAGCCTGCCGCCGGCAAGAGCACGATGATCCTGCAGTCGGGCCTGAACTTCCCTTATGCCGAGCGCGAAGGCGTGCGGGTCGCGGGCCTGGGCGGCACGCGCAACTGCGACTGGTTCTTCAGTTCTGAAGCGGTACTGCTGGACACTGCCGGGCGCTACATGAACAGCCCCGAGGAAGCCGGCAAGTGGCGCGGCTTTTTGCAACTGCTGCGCCAGCACCGCCAGCGCCGCCCCCTTAACGGCTTGATCGTCAGCGTCAGCATCGCCGATATCCTGCATGGCTCGGTCGAAGACCAGGAGCGCGTGGCCAAGCGCCTGCGCGAACGCATTCAGGAAAGCTGCGCGCTGCTGGAAGTGCGTCTGCCAATCTACCTGGTTTTCACCAAGTGCGACCTGATCCCTGGTTTCACCGCGTTCTATCGCCAACTGGACGACGCGGCTCGTGGTGAAGTGATGGGTAAAACCTTCTCTCACAAGGGTTACGAGCAAGCCGACTGGGGCCAGCGCTTCAGCAATGCGATGGACGAGCTCACCCGTTACTGGGGGCAGATGGCGAGCCAGCAGCTGGTGCAGCAGGATATCCAAGTCACTCGGCAGAACAACGCTGCCTACCGCTTCCCGCTGGAGCTGGCCGCGCTCAAGCCGCGCCTGCATCAGTTCGTCGACAGCCTGCTGCGTGCCAACCCTTACCAGAATGCCGAAATGCTGCGCGGTTTCTATTTCACCGCGGCGCTGCAGGCCGACGAGGCTCAGTGGGGCTGCCACGGCCAGCATGTGGCCGAACGCTTCGCGCTCGAACACGCAGAAGGAACGGGCACTGCCGGCAGCCAGCCGGCGCCGCTGTTCATCAACAGCCTGTTCCGCAAAGTGATCATTCCCGACCAGCATTTGGTGGCGCTGTACACCAGCAACCACCGTGAACGCCGGCGCAAGGCCGGGTGGGTGGGCGCTGCCGGCCTGGCGGCACTGGTGTTGTGCAGCCTGTGGGGCTGGTCGTACCTGAACAACCGCGCCACCCTGGCCAGCATTGCCGGCGAACTGGCCCAGGCCAAGGCCGACGACCAGGCGGCCAGCGGCCAGTACACCGCCTGGCGAAGCCTCGACCGCTTGCGCTTCTGGGCTGCTCACTACCATGAGCAACACCACGCAAAGGGCGTGCCCCTCGGCATGCGCCTGGGCCTGTACCAGGGCCATGAGGTCGAGCCGCTGCTGCGCAACCGCTACTTCGCCATGTTGCAGAACGTGATGCTAAAGCCCACGGCCGATAATCTGACCCGTACCCTGTACCTGCTGACCACGCTCAAGGTCTACCAGCGCAACACCCGTGAGCTGCAGCCAGTGAGCGGCATTGACAGCGTAGAGGCCGAGGCGCTGCCCCATGACAACCGCGCCCAGTCGATCGCCAATTTCGGAAAGGCGGCCCTGGACACTTACGTGATGCTTTCTCCGGGCCAGCGCGAGCATGCCGACCCGGCGTTTCTCAAGGCGCACCTGCCGGACTACTGGTACCCGGCCATCGCCCGCCATACCGGTAAGAGCATGGCCGCCGCTGGCAGCGAGGCCGGTGGCAACCAGGACTACCTGTATGCCAGCCGCCAGATCACGTTCTACAGCGACCAGATTCGAGAGCCAGATGTACCGCGCATCCTCGACAACGCCTTCCTGATGTCCAGTTCGCGCAACTACATCGACAGCCTGCGGGCCCAGTCACTGCGTGCGATCGAGACCATCACGCTGGAATCCGACACCCTGTTCGCCTTCGGCCGCGCCGATTTCCAGAGCCTGAAAAACGAAGGCCAGCATCAGCTGAGCGCAATTGCCAGCAAGCTGCTGAATACCCCGAATATCGGCAAGATCATCATCTCGGGGCACGCCGACCAACTGGGTGACAGCCAGGGCAACCTGCAGGTTTCGAAACAACGGGCGCAAACCATCCGCACCTATCTGGTTGGCAAGGGCGTACCTGCCGAGCTGGTGGTCGCGCAGGGCGAAGGCAGCCGCAAGCCATTGGTCAACTGCGACATGCAACAACCGCGAACGCAGTTGATCAAGTGCCTGGAGCCCAACCGCCGGGTGGAAATCGAAGTGCGTGGGCTTAACTGAGCCACGCCGCAATAACCGGTCGCCGGGGCCTCACAGGATGAGGCCCGGGCGGCGGCAAGCTACCTCTGCCGGCACGCCCGGCGAGGTCAAAACCAAGGGGCGCATGAGCAACCCTTTACATGTTGTTAATGGAGAGCTTCACAATGGCATTTGACGCGTATATCCAAATCGACGGCATCCCAGGCGAAGTACTGGATGAAAAACACAAGGACTGGATCGAAGTGCTGGGCTACGAGTACGGCGCCACCCAGGCTACGTCGGCAACCGCCAGCTCTTCGGGCGGTGCGTCCTCCGAGCGCGTTGCCCTGAGCGACTTCAAGATCCGCAAGGCAGTCGACAAGGCATCGGCCAAACTGTTCGAACACTGCTGCACCGGCAAGCACATCGCCAAGCTGAAGCTGAACGTGAACCGCGCCGGTGGCGACAAGGTCACCTACCTGACCATCGACATGGAAGAAGTGGTGGTCTCTTCGGTCAGGTTTGTCGCCGGTGGCAACCAGAGTGGTGAAGACAAGGCGGTCAGCGACCTGCCAGTTGAAGAAATCAGCTTCAACTTTGCCCGCATCAAAACCACCTACACCCAGCAGAACCGCACCGACGGCCAGGCCGGCGGCAACATCGTAGGTGGCTGGGACCGCACCGCGAACAAAGTGTTTGCCTAAGCACGTACCGAACCATGGGCCGCTTCGGCGGCCTGTGTTCCGCAGCGCGCCGGGTTTTCTGGCGCGCTGTTCACTAGCCATGTCCAGAGTGTTCTATGCCTGAAATTCTCGATGACCTCTCGCTGGCCACACTGGTCGCCCCTATCGAGGGTGGCAGTGGCGAAGACTTGAGCTTCTCTGCCTTGTTCGACCAGATCAAGGAGGCACGCCGGGCGGACCCTGACTACCTGACCCAGGGCGACTGGCAAACCGACTTGAAGACTGCCGACTGGGAGCAGGTGATCAACCTGTCGGCTCAAGGGCTTGCGCAGCAAAGCAAAGACCTGATGCTGGTGGCCTGGCTCTGCGAGGGGCTGGCACAGCGTGAACACTTCGAAGGCATCACCTTTGGCCTCGAGCTGACCGAACAGCTCCTGGTTGCGTTCTGGGAAACGCTGTATCCCACCCTCGAAGACGGCCTGGACGAGCGCGCGGCGCGACTGTCCTGGTTGAAGACCACGCTCACCGACATTGCCGGTGGCTTGCCCATTATCCAAGGGCAGCATTTTGGCGTGTTGCGCTATGACGAGTCACGCCATGTAGAAAACCTCGCCTTGCAAAACCCCAAGGCAATGCAGACAGCGCTGAACGAAGGCAAGATCAACGCCGAGATCTTCCAGCGCTCGGTAGCGCTTACCGACACCGATTACCTGCGCGCCAAGGCCCAGCAGATCGCGAACAGCCTGAAAGCGTGCAAACGCCTGCAGGCCAGCGCCGACCGCCTGTTCGGCCACGAGGCGCCCAGCTTTGCCAGCCTTGCCGACATGCTTTCGCGTGCCAGCCAGCTGGCGGAAAAACTGCTCAAGGACCGCGGCGTCGAGCTACACCCCGCCATCCCGGAAGAAGCACAGCCACAGGCCATGGCTGCCAACCTCCACGAAGCAGGTGAACCGATGAATGCCACGCCCCCGACGACCGCGCCAGCAGCCTTGCGCACCACCCCGCTGACCCGCGACGAGGCATTCACCATGCTTGCGGGCATCGCCCAGTACTTCAAACAGAGCGAACCGCAAAGCCCGGTACCCTACTTGATCGAACGTGCGATCAAGTGGGGCAACATGCCGTTGGAAGGCTGGTTGAGTGACGTGATCAAGGACAACAATGTGGTGGACAACATCCGCGATGTGCTGGGCACCCGCTAGGGGCTGCAATAAAAGCCTTGAGACGAACGTCAGGTAAGGCGAAGACAGCCGGCGCCCTGCCACCCCACCGGCTCCATCGGGTAGATTCCTTGACTGCTGCCCACGCAAGGGCGCTGCAATTGCTGTTAACTTGAGCGCACTGCTCAGCTTCAGACAAGGACTGCTTCATGCCTCCAAGCCCGACCACCCCAAGCGGTTTCATCCGCGTCCGTGGCGCCCGCGAGCACAACCTGAAGAACATCGATGTCGATATTCCCCGCGATGCCTTGGTGGTGTTCACCGGCGTGTCCGGCTCGGGCAAGTCCTCGTTGGCGTTCTCCACGCTGTATGCCGAAGCCCAGCGGCGTTATTTCGAATCGGTGGCGCCCTATGCCCGGCGCCTGATCGACCAGGTTGGCGTGCCGGATGTCGATGCCATCGACGGGCTGCCGCCGGCGGTGGCCCTGCAGCAACAACGCGGCACGCCGAGTGCACGTTCCTCGGTGGGTAGCGTGACCACCTTGTCCAGTTCGATCCGCATGCTCTATTCACGCGCAGGCCACTATCCGGCCGGGCAAGCGATGCTGTACGCCGAAGACTTTTCTCCGAACACGCCCCAGGGCGCTTGCCCGCAGTGCCATGGCCTGGGCCGTGTCTACGAGGTGACCGAAGCGACCATGGTTCCCGACCCGTCGCTGACCATTCGTGAGCGTGCGGTGGCGGCGTGGCCAATGGCGTGGCAAGGGCAAAACCTGCGCGACATTCTGGTCACGCTGGGCTATGACGTCGATATCCCTTGGCGCGACCTGCCTCAGGCGCAGCGCGACTGGATCCTGTTCACTGAAGAGACGCCCACCGCCCCCGTGTATGCCGGCCTGACCCCGGCGCAGACCCGCGAAGCGCTCAAGCGCAAGCTGGAGCCCAGCTATCAAGGCACGTTCATGGGTGCCCGCCGTTACGTGCTGCATACCTTCATGCACTCGCAGAGCGCGCAGATGCGCAAGCGTGTGGCCCAGTACATGCGCCCCAGCCCCTGCCCGCTGTGCCAGGGCAAACGCCTGAAGCGCGAAGCGCTGAGCGTGACCTTCGCCGGGCTGGACATCGCCGAACTGTCGCACCTGTCGTTGCAGGCGCTGGCCGAAGTGTTCCGCAAGGTGGCGGCAGCCGACTACCTGACCCGGCAGCAGGACGAGCTGACACTGGAAAAACGCCTGGCGGCCCAACGCATCGCCAACGAGCTGCTCGAACGCATGGATACGCTGCTTGACCTCGGCCTCGGTTACCTGGCCCTGGAGCGCAGCACCCCGACCTTGTCTTCTGGTGAACTGCAACGCCTGCGCCTGGCCACCCAGCTGAATTCGCAGCTGTTTGGAGTGGTTTACGTACTCGACGAGCCGTCGGCCGGCTTGCACCCGGCCGACAGTGAAGCGCTGTTCGAAGCCCTGCAGCGCCTGAAACAGGCTGGCAACTCGGTGTATGTGGTGGAGCACGACCTGGACACCATGCGCCGCGCCGACTGGCTGGTGGATGTAGGGCCAGCTGCCGGCGAACACGGCGGCACCATCCTCTACAGCGGGCCGCCCGCCGGCCTGGCCGAGGTGCAACAGTCATGCACCCGCACCTACCTGTTCGATGCCCCGGTACAGGCCACACGCGCCCCCCGCCAAGCACGCGACTGGCTGAAGCTTGAAGGCATCACGCGCAATAACCTCGATAACCTGAGCGCCGCATTTCCGTTGGGCTGCTTTACCGCCGTTACCGGTATTTCCGGCTCGGGCAAATCCAGCCTGGTCAGCCAGGCCCTGCTGGAACTGGTGGGGGCACACCTGGGCCATGCCGAGCAACGTAGCGAGCCCGAAGCGCAAAGCCTGGAAGACGAACCTGAACAGACCAGCAGCGGCCACGTAAGCGCCGGGCTTGGCAGCATCAAGCGGTTGGTGCAGGTTGACCAGAAACCGATCGGCCGTACGCCGCGCTCCAACCTGGCCACCTACACAGGCCTGTTCGACCACGTGCGCAAACGCTTCGCGGCTACCGAGCAGGCCAAGGCACAGGGCTTCGACGCCGGGCGCTTTTCCTTCAACGTTGCCAAGGGCCGGTGCGCCAACTGCGAGGGAGAGGGTTTCGTCAGCGTCGAGTTGCTGTTCATGCCCAGCGTGTACGCGCCCTGCCCGACCTGCCAGGGTGCCCGCTACAACCCCGAAACCCTGGCGGTGAGCTGGCAAGGCATGAACATCGCGCAAGTGCTGCAGTTGACCGTCGACCAGGCCCTGCAGGTTTTTGCCGAGCAACCGCCTGCCCGCCGTTGCCTGCAGGTGCTGCAGGATATCGGCCTGGGCTACTTGCGTCTGGGCCAACCGGCCACCGAGCTGTCCGGTGGTGAAGCGCAGCGGATCAAGCTGGCGACCGAACTGCAGCGCATGGCCCGTGGGGCGACCCTGTATGTGCTGGATGAGCCCACCAACGGCTTGCACCCGCAGGACATCGACCGGCTGCTGGTACAGTTGAACCGCCTGGTAGAAAGCGGGCATAGCGTGGTGGTGGTCGAACACGACATGCGAGTGGTGGCGCAAAGTGACTGGGTGATCGATATTGGCCCGGGGGCCGGGGATTCCGGGGGCAAGGTAGTGGTCAGCGGCACCCCGCAGGTGGTGGCCGGGTGTAAGGCAAGCCGCACGGCCGAGTTTCTGGCCAAAGCGTTGTAGTGGGCGGCGCTCAATCTCGACACCACCCCAAAAACCAAAGGACGCGCCTAGCAGCATCAAGCGCCGCTAAAGTAAAGTCTGCCGATGGATAAATACGCCCCCCGCCAGTGGCTCCCCCACGAAAAGCCCAGCCTGCCAGGCTCCCCTTCCACGCCCCTGCATTCGCCAGCCAAGCGTCTGGCCTATGGCGTGGTCGGCCTACTGGTGGCAATCACCGGTGGCCTGGGCAACGCGCTGGTCACCGCCAACCTGGTGTTTCTGCAAGGCGCCCTGGGTGCAACCACCGCGGAAATGGCCTGGCTGCCGGCCGCCTATGTGATGACCAACGTCTCCATCAACCTGCTGTTGGTGAAGTTCCGCCAACAGTTCGGCCTGCGAGCCTTCACCGAAGTGTTCCTGGTGCTGTACGTGGTGGTCACCTTCGCCCACCTGCTGGTCAACGACCTGAACTCTGCCATCGCCGTACGCGCGGCCCACGGCATGGTCGGCGCGGCGCTCAGCTCGCTGGGGCTGTACTACATGATTCAGGCCTTCCCGGCGCAATGGCGGCTCAAGGCCATGGTACTGGGCCTGGGTGCCTCGCAGCTGGCGCTACCGCTGGCACGGATCTTTTCTGAAGACCTTCTGCAAATTGCCGAATGGCGCGGGTTGTACCTGTTCGAGCTGGGCCTGGCACTCACCGCACTGGGTTGCGTACTGCTGCTGAAATTGCCGCCCGGTGACCGTTTTAAAACGTTCGAACCCCTCGACTTCCTGACCTTCACCTTGATCGCCAGCGGTACCGCACTGCTCTGCGCCGTACTGTCACTGGGGCGCATCGACTGGTGGCTGGAGACGCCGTGGATCGGCGTGGCACTGGCGGCGTCGATCGCGCTGGTCTTCAGCGGCCTGGCCATCGAGCACAATCGCCGCAACCCCTTGTTGATGACCCACTGGTTGGGTAGTGGCGCCATCATACGTCTGGCCCTGTGCGTGGTGCTGATCCGCATGGTGACCTCGGAACAGTCCACCGGCGCGGTCGGTTTCCTGCAGGCGCTGAACATGGGCAACGAGCAGATGCGCACGCTGTACTGGATCATGCTGTTAGGCGCTGTCACGGGCCTGGCCAGCAGCGCCCTCACCATCAACCCCAACCATTTGGTGATCCCGCTGTTCGTCTCGCTGCTGGCCATGGCCGCCGGCGCCTTCATGGACAGCAGTTCCAGCAACCTCACACGCCCGGCTCAAATGTACTTGAGCCAGTTCCTGCTGGCGTTCGGCAGCACGTTCTTCCTCGGCCCGTCGATGGCCCTGGGCATCAGCCATGTGCGCGCCAACCCGCGCAACCTGGTCAGTTTTTCGGTGTTGTTCGGCATCTGCAACAACCTCGGCGGCCTGATTGGTGCGGCGTTGTTGGGCACCTTCCAGACCTGGCGGGAAAAGTTTCACTCCAGCCACCTGATGGATCGCCTCAGCTACCTGGAACCCCTGGTCAATGCCCGCGTTCAAAGTGGGGGTGCCGGTTACGGCGGCATCATTGCCGACCCTGCCTTGCGCAGTGAAGCCGGCATGCGCCTGCTGGCCAGCGCTGCTACCCGTGAAGCGAACGTCATGGCCTACAACGATGTGTTCGTGCTGATCGGCAGCATCGCCATCCTGACCATGATCTGGATCTGTATCCGCAGTACCTGGCTCTGGCATGTGAAACGTCAGGCCACCCTTACCGACTCTACCCCCGGCGCGCCCACCCGATGACCGACGACACCCGCACCACGACCACCACCGCCATCGCCGAAACCCCGGAGGGCGTCACACCGCCCAGTGAACCAACCAGCCCGGTACGCACGCGGCGGGTGCGCATCCTGTCATCCATCAGCTTCGCCGCGGTGGCGTTGGCCGGCATCCTGTTGGTGCTGTATGCCTGGCGCCTGCCGCCATTCAGCAGCGCCATCGAAAGCACCGAGAACGCCCTGGTGCGGGGCCAGGTGACCATCATCGGCCCGCAGCTCAGCGGCTACGTCATCGATGTACCGGTGCATGACTTCCAGTTCGTCAAGGCCGGCGACTTGCTGGTGCAACTGGACGACCGTATCTACAAACAACGCCTTGCCCAAGCCAGCGCCCAGCTGCAACAGCAGTTGGCGGCCCTGGCCAACAACCAGCAGCAGCGCAAAAGCGCCGAAGCGACCATTGCCCAGCGCCAGGCCGCCATCGGCGATGCTGCGGCCCAGGCGGCCAAAGCCAAGGCTGACCTCGGCCGCAACCAGGCGCTGGTCAACGATGGATCGGTGTCGCGCCGCGACCTGGACCTGGCCCGTGCCAGCGAGGCCGCTGCCGTCGCCAGCCTGGCCCAGGCCAGGGCGGCGCTGGAAATCGCCCGCCAGGACCGTGAGACCGTGGTGGTCAACCGGGCCGCACTCGAGGCCTCGGTGGAGAACGCCAAGGCCGCCGTGGAGCTGGCACGCATCGACCTCGACAACACCCGCGTCACGGCCCCGCGCGATGGCCAGCTGGGGCAGATCGGCACCCGCCTGGGTGCTTATGTCAACTCCGGCGCGCAGCTCATGGCGCTGGTGCCCGACACCCTTTGGGTGATTGCCAACATGAAGGAAACCCAGATGGCCAATGTGCGTATCGGCCAGCCCGTGAGCTTTACCGTAGACGCGCTGAACCACCGGAAGCTACGGGGCCATGTGCAGCAGATTTCGCCGGCCACCGGCTCTGAATTCGCCTTGCTGCAGGCGGACAACGCCACTGGCAACTTCGTCAAGATCGCCCAGCGCATACCGGTGCGCATCACGGTGGATGCCGACCAGCCGACTGCCAGGCATCTGCGCCCAGGGATGTCGGTGGTGGTCAGTATCGACACCCGGGGCGAACAGTGATGTAACCCCGACAGCCCCTGCAGGGATGCCGTCGTGCCACGATTGCGCCGCTCTAACCCGTGGGTTTTAATCGCGCACGATCCGTCGCCAAGGAAGTTTCACCATGTACAGGAAGATCGTGCCACTGGCATTGCTGGCAACACTGGCCGGTTGCTCCGACAGCCAGGACACCATCAAGGCCCGTTTCCACAAGGCTGTCCAGGCCTCCCTGGATACCCGGTACCCACACTGTTTCGTCATCAGTTCGTTCCCTACCAAGACCCAGGACTTCGACGTGCACGGCACCAACAAGGCGTTGCACGCCCTGGCGCAGGTAGGCGTGGTCAGCGAGAAGGAAATTTCGCGCACCGAAATACCGGCCCGGCTGTGGTCGCCGGCACGCACGGATATCTACTACGCCTACGACCTGACCGATGAAGGCCGCAAATACTACAAGGCGGGCGCCGGGCTGTGTTTCGGCAAGGCACAAGTGACGGCAATCGAGCAGTTCAGTGAGCCGAGCGAGGCAACCGGACAGAAGCTGTCGAATGTGACCTATGCCTACAAGATCATCGAGTTGCCGGCGTGGGCCGCCAATGATCAGGTGAAAGCCAGCATCGCCGGCTTGGGCCAGGCGGTGGCCAGCCATGCTGCCCCGCTCAAGGAAACCCGAACCCTGGTGCTGACCAGCCAAGGCTGGGTGGATGACCAGTTGTCGGTCCAGTAGCCCGAAGCCTGTACCGGCACTATCGTCGGTAAAGGCCTACATCCACCAGGCCAGGACCACCGGTAACCAGGCAAACGACAGCACCGTCGAGCACATCACCAGGTTCGCCACCTGCTCTGGCTCACGGTTGGCCCGCACCGCCATCAGGTAGTTGAACACGGCTACCGGCATCGCCGACTGCACCATCAGCACCGCACGCTCCAGGCTGTCCATACCCAGTACCGCGCCCACTGCCCAGCCCACCGCAGCCCCCAGGCCAATGCGCAAACCGCCCAGCAGCATGCCGCTGCCCACGTGACGCAGGCGAATGCTGGCCAGTGACACCCCCAGGGTCAGCAGCATGAGCGGAATGGTCATGCCGCCCAGCAGGTCTGCGGTGTTGGCCAGCCAACGCGGCAGTTCGAAATCGAGAAAAATGATGGGCATGCCGCCGGCCAGGCTGATGACGATAGGGTTGCGCAGCAACGCCTTGAGCGAAGCCGCCGTGCCGGAGATGGCCATGCCGATGGTGAACTGAACGATCGACAGGGTCAGGAAAAATGCCACGGCCAGGGCCAGGCCATGCTCACCGAAGGCATACAGACTGATCGGCAGGCCCATGTTGCCGGTATTAGGGAACATGAACGCCGGCAGCAGTACCCGCCAGTGCATGCCCGACGCGCGACACACCAGCAAAGCGGCCAAGGCCATCCCCAAGGTGCACAGCAAGCACGCCACGGCCATGCTGGTAAAGGCATTCGGGTCCAGGTCGGTACGACTGAGGGTGGACAGTACCAGCGAAGGTGTGCCGACGGTCATCACCACCCGGGCGATGAAATCAGTGGGGTAATCCAGGCCCTTGCGGGCCCAGGCAAAACCAATGCCGGCGACGATGAAAACCGGGGCCAGGACTGCGAACAGCGACGCGAACATGGGGGGCCTTCCTTGGTGGGGTTCAGCATTATGCCGCACTCAGTGAGAGTACCGGGCCGATCTCACCGCACGCAGGCGCCGCCATCGAAAATGTCTGTGGAAGACATGTTCATGTCGCGCTGAGACTGCGGCGTCTCGTCGCACACCCTGGCCCCTTGGGCAAAAGCGTCCAAGCCCGTAGAATCCCGCTTCCTTTTCGCCCGTCGCCTTGAACGGTGGCAACCAGTAGCAATGACAGAGTCAGCGCCTGAACACATGAACGCACATGTGAAGTAGGCTCAACCCTCCCCGCCCGGCCCATCTCCCATAGCGCCCAGCGGTTGAGTCTTGCCCAGGTCGCATCCGTGTCGCCACTCGCCCCTTGCCGGGTCGAGCCGGTGTGCGCGCCGAGAAGGTGCTCATTCCGCTCATCCAACTAGAGGTACGTATGTCTCCGCGTTTGCTGGCCATGGCGCTGGCGCCCCTGCTCGGGCTGTTCATCATTGCCCTGGGCAACGGCTTCATGTCTTCCCTGACCACCCTGCGCCTGGGCGCCGCCGGTGAGTCTGCAACCACCATTGGTATCGTCTCGTCGACCTACTTCATCGGCCTGACCCTCGGCGCCATCTTCAACGACCGGCTGATCCTGCGCATCGGCCACATCCGCGCCTACACCAGCTTCGCCTCGCTGATCGCCGTGACCATCCTGCTGCAAGGGTTGTTCTACGAGGTCACCTGGTGGTCGGTGCTACGCCTGATCAACGGCTGGGCCGCAGTGGGCGTGTTCCTGGTGATCGAAAGCTGGCTGCTGCTGGCCGGCGACGCGAAAATCCGCGGCCGCCTACTGGCGCTGTACATGATCGCCTTCTACGGCGCCGGGGTAATCGCCCAGGCCGGCCTTGGCGAAATCACCCAGCTAGGCGATACCGCCCCGTTCATGCTGGCCGGCGTGCTGGCCGCCCTGTCGGTGTTGCCGATCGTGATCCTGCCGCGGGTGTCGCCGCTGCTGGACCAGGTCGAACCCCTCAAACCCCGCCAGTTGCTGGGCGTGGCACCGTCGGGCCTGGTCGGCTGCTTCGGTTCGGGCGTAGCGATTGCCGGCATCTATGCCCTGCTGCCACTGTACTTGCAGCGCATCGGCCTGGAGGTGGGTGAAGTTGGCAACATGATGGCTTGGGTGATCCTTGGCGCGATGCTGCTGCAATACCCGGTCGGGCGCTGGTCCGACCGCAAGGACCGCCTCGATGTGCTGCTCGCGCTGGCCGCGTTGTGCGTTGTCCTGTCGCTTGTAACGGTGTTCCTGCCATCGGACTCGTTCCTGCTGCCGGCCATGCTGTTCCTGCTGGGTGGTGGCGTGTTCACCCTGTACCCGGTGGCGGTCAGCCATGCGGCCGACCGCGCGCCGTCCGATGCGCTGGTGCCGATGATCCAGGGCCTGCTGCTGATCAACTCGCTGGGCTCGGCCATGGCACCGGTGGCCATTTCGCCGATGATGACCGAGTTTGGCGAGGCTGGGCTGTTCTGGGCGTTTGCCGTGGTCAACCTGGCCATGGTGTGCTTCTTCATGTGGCGCCGCGGCAAGCGCCCGGCGGCAGAGCACCCGGCGCCGTTCACCGCTTCGACCACCTTCTCGCCAACCGGTGCCGAGTTGCGGGTGACCGAAGACCTGATGCATGCGGCGCAGGAGCATCCGCCGCTGGAGCCGGTCGAAACCCCGGCACCCGCACAGCGCTCGGAATCTTGTTGATTGCCACTCGTCGCCCAGAAGGCACCCCGCCAGCCGCTGCCAGCCAAACGAATGACAGATCTTGCACAAAGGAGAAGTCCCATGATCCGCATTCGCCCGCTGTCTCTGTGCCTGGCGCTGGCCCTGACCAGCCTCACCGGCGCTGCCTTCGCCGCCACCGACACCCCTACCGACAGCCATCCGCAAACTGACCAATCCGGCGGCAAGACCGCCGGTGAAGGCAGCAGCGTCAACAGCCCCGGTAGCAGCAAAGGTAACGACAGCAGTGACACCGGCAGCAACGCCGATGCCGCCGACGTTGCCACTGGCGGCTCCAACAGTACAGGCGAAGCCACTGGCTCTGGTGCCGGGGCCAGCGGAGGTACTGCCGAGGACCAGGACAGCCGCTGAAGCAGACCTGGACTAGACTAAGCCCTTGACGCCCTGCCAAGGATTGACCATGCACCTCAGACACTGGCTGTTCGCTGCTTTGCTGCCCTGCACAGCGTTAGCCGCCGCAGGCGGCCAAGGCGCGATGTCGGTCAGTTCCTCGTCTTTCACCGATGGCGGCGTCATTGCCCTGCAACAGGTCGGCCAGGACCCGGCATGCGGGGCCGGTGAAGAGCGGACCCCGCAACTGAGCTGGGACAACCTGCCCGCAGGTACGCGGTCGCTGGCCCTGATCATGTTCGACCCGGACGGTGGCAAGGGCGTGGGTGTGGTGCACTGGGTGGCCTACAACATCGATCCCGAACACGATGGGCTCAAGGAAGGCATGGCGGGGTTGAGCGGGCCCTACGTGACAGTGGGCCGCAACTCCCGTGGCACCCAGAGCTACCGCGGCCCCTGTCCACCCGCCGGCGACAACCCCCATCATTACGCCCTGACCCTGATTGCCACCGACCTGCCCTTGGGTACCTTGCCCGAGGGGCTGGACCGCAGCGGCCTGCTGCAACTGCTGCAAGGCCACGCCCTGGGGGCGCAGAGCCTGGTCGGGCGCTACGGCCATTGAACCAGTCAGTACAAAAATAAATGATCGGCCCTATAGCATTTATCCATTGAATGGCCCGCCCGAACTAAAGTAAGCTCGGGCTCATTCACTGGAGAGCAACATGCCGAAACACACCCGCAACCCCGCCAACCACACCGGTCGCAGCCTGCGCCCTGTGCTGGCCGTTGCCGGCTGCGTGGCACCTGCCAGCTATTACTTTGGGTATTGGTTTAGCCACTAGGCGCCGATACCCACCCGGCGCCCACCTTCGAGGGGCCGCCGAACATGAGAATACTCAAACCCCCGGTCGGCTTCCCGACCGGGGGTTTTGCTTTTCAGGCCTTTGACCAACACCGATTCACCTTGAGGACAGATTCATGAACTACGCCACTTATTACTACGCAAACACCTCCGCCTGGCGATTTAGCCAATCCCGTTCGGGCCAGCCTGCCGCCTCCGATCGGTCTTCTACAGGTGGCAATGCAGCAGCCAATACGAATTCAACGATCTGTCGAACACCTCGATAGGGCCGACCATGCGGGCTTGAACCCGCTGTCCGCCCAGGGAAAAACGCCATGCACGCTTCCAGCCTCGCCCTGCCCCTGACCCAGCCGCAAGCGGCCAACACCACTGTCAGCAAACGCCTGCCCAGCCCGCACCTGCTCAAGCAACAGATGCCACTGCCCAGCGAACTGGCCCAGCAAGTCCAGGCCCATCGCCAGGCCATCCGCAACATCCTCGAAGGCCGCGACCCGCGCCTGCTGGTCATCGTCGGCCCCTGCTCGATTCATGACCCGCGCTCGGCCCTGGAATACGCCGACCGCCTGGCCGCCCTTGGCCGCGAAGTCAACGACAAGCTGCTGCTGGTGATGCGCGCCTACGTCGAAAAACCGCGTACTACAGTAGGCTGGAAAGGCCTGGCCTACGACCCGCACCTCGATGGCAGTGACGACATGCACTCGGGTATCGCCTTATCCCGCGGGCTCATGCTGAACATGATCGAACGCGGCCTGCCAATTGCCACCGAGTTGCTGCAACCGATGGCCGCCGGCTACTTCGACGACCTGTTGGCCTGGGCCGCGATCGGCGCACGCACCACCGAATCGCAAATCCACCGCGAAATGGTCAGTGGCCTGGAGCTGCCGGTCGGCTTCAAGAACGGTACGGACGGCGGCATCGCCATCGCCAGCGACGCCATGCGCAGCGCGGCCCACCCACACCGCCACTTCGGTATGGATGCACAGGGCCACCCGGCGATCATCGAGACCTTGGGCAACCCGGACACACACCTTGTACTGCGTGGCGGCCACAAAGGCCCGAACCACGATGCCAACAGCATCGCCATGGCCCGCCAGGCGTTGGCCAAGGCCGGTCTGCAGGCACGGATCATGGTCGATTGCAGCCACGCCAACAGCGGTAAGGACCCGGCGCGCCAGCCAGCGGTCTTCAATGATGTGCTGGAGCAGCGCCTGGCCGGCGACCGTTCGTTGGTCGGCGTCATGATCGAAGGGCACTTGTTCGATGGCTGCCAGGCGCTGGGCAAGGGCACACTGAAATACGGTGTGTCGATTACCGACGGCTGCCTGGGCTGGGCCTCCACCGAAACCCTGTTGCGTGAGGCGGCACAAAAACTGTAGGCCAATGGTTGTAAGCCTGGCGAGACATACCCCGGACAAGTGCGCTAGGCTTGCCTTTTTACCCCCAAGGAGCAGTACCCATGGCCCGTGCAACCGCCCGCCACATTCTGGTCAGCAGCGAAGACAAGTGCAACGAACTCAAAGCCCAGATCGAAGCAGGCGCCGACTTCGCTGAAATCGCCAAAGCCAACTCCACCTGCCCGTCCAGCCGTCAGGGCGGTGACCTGGGCTCGTTCGGCCCAGGCCAGATGGTCAAGGAATTCGACACCGTGGTCTTCAGCGCCCCGGTCAACACCGTGCAAGGCCCGGTGAAGACCCAGTTTGGCTACCACCTGCTGGAAGTGACCAGCCGCCAGGACTGATTCACCCCTCCCGGTGATCAGACCCCCTGTGGGAGCGGGTTTACCCGCGAAGAGGCCAGACCAGACAACCTCGTTGCCTGCTCCGACGCATTCGCGGGTAAACCCGCTCCCACAAGTATTGTGGGGGCTTGTATTTTCGTGCATAGGCTTTACGGTCCAGGCCGCTCCCACCCACGCCCTCACGGTCTACGGTGAAGCCCCCCGCTACGCCGCCAGCTTCCGGCATTTCGACTATGTAAACCCCTCCGCCCCCAAGGGCGGCATCTTGCGCCGCTCGGCCATCGAGATCGGCCAGTTCGACCATATCCTCCCCTATATCGACAAAGGCATCGGTGTCAGCGAAGTCGATGGCCTGCTGTACGCGCCACTGGCGGTACGCTCGTACGATGAACCCTATACCGTTTACGGCCTGATCGCGCGGCGCATGGAGCGCGGCCCCAATGATGAGTGGCTACGTTTCGACATCGACCCACGCGCCACCTTCGCCGATGGCAAGCCGGTGCGCGCCGAAGACGTTCGTTTCACCTTCGAACTGCTGATGAGCAAGGGCAGCCTCAAGTACCGTACCCAGTTTGCCGACGTGGCCGGCGTGACCGTAGAAAGCCTGCTCAGCGTGCGATTCGACTTGAAGCCCGAGCACGGCCGCACCCTGGCACTGGACCTCGCAAGCCTGCCGGTAATGCCCGAGCACGACCTGCAGCAGCGCGACTTTGCCAACGGTGCCGGCTTCGACAAGCCAGTCGGCAGCGGGCCATACCGCATCGGGCGCATCGACAACGGCCGCAGCATCACCTTCGAACGCGCCCCGGCATGGTGGGCACGTGACCTGCCAGCCAGCCGTGGCCGCTACAATTTCGACAAGCTGCGCATCGAGTACTTCGGCGATACCGAAGTGGCGCGCCAGGTACTCAAAGGCGGTGGCTACGACTACAACCGCGAGTTCTCCGCCACGGCCTACACCTTGGGCTACAACGGTGCGCAACTGGACGACGGCCGCCTGCAGCGCGCCCACCTGGGCCCGGCCAAACCGCAGGTGGCTCAGGGTTTCGTATTCAACCTCGACCAGCCGCAGTTCAAGGACCGCCGTGTGCGGCAGGCGCTGGGTATGTTATGGGACTTCGAGTGGAGCAACCGGCAGATGATGCGCAACCTGTACATCCGCCAGCAAAGCGTGTTCTCCAATACGCCGTTGGCCGCTCGCCAGTTGCCGGATGCGGGTGAGTTGAAGCTGCTCGCCCCCTTGCGCGGCCAAGTGCCAGATGAAGTGTTCACCACGGTGTTCACTGCCCCGGTCACCGACGGCTCGGGGATCATCCGTCAACAGCAGTTGCAGGCCCTGGCCCTGCTCGAACAAGCCGGCTGGCGCCCCGAAGGCGACCGCCTGGTCAATAGCCAGGGCACGCCGCTGGCGTTCACGTTCCTCAATGGCCAGGCGGGCCTTGAACGTCTGCTGCTGCCGTGGAAGCGCAACCTGGCCCAGATCGGCGTGACCCTGAACATCCGCAATGTCGACTCGGCCCAGTACGTAAACCGGCTGATGGCGCGCGATTACGACATGATCGTCACCGGCTACCCGGTCACCCTGTCGCCGGGTGCCGAGTTGTACAACTACTTTGGCTCGGCGGCCGCTCACGACCCCGGCTCGAACAACCTGATGGTCCTGCAGGACCCGGCCGTAGACCACCTGATCGACGGCCTGGTCCGCGCCGACACCCAGGCCGACATGCTGCGCCACGCCCATGCCCTGGACCGCGTGCTGCAATGGAATTATTACTGGATCCCCAACTACTACCCGCCAGGCAGCTCCACCGCCTGGTGGAACCGCTTCGGCCTGCCCAAGGTCCAGGCCACCTATGACGAGGGCCTGGACACCTGGTGGGAGGTAAGCCCTACCCCGCTGACCAACGCGCAGATGGCCGAACGCCGGAAGGCCTCGCCATGACCGCTTATATCCTGCGCCGTCTGTTGCTGATCATCCCGACGCTGCTGGCAATCCTGCTGGTCAATTTCGCCATCGTCCAGGCCGCGCCGGGTGGGCCGGTGGAGCAAGCCGTGGCGCGTCTGCAGGGCCTCGGTGGCGGCGCACCCGGCGCGCGAACTGAAGTGGTCCATGGCGAATCCCGGGCCACACGCGGCCTGGACCCGAAACTGATCGAAGAGATCAAGCGCCAGTATGGCTTCGACAAATCCGCCCCCGAGCGGCTTTGGTTGATGCTCGGCCAATATGCCCGGCTGGACTTTGGCAACAGCTTCTTCCGCGGCGCCAAAGTCACCGACCTGATTCTCGACAAGTTGCCGGTCACCCTGTCGCTGGGCTTCTGGGCCACGCTGATCACCTACCTGGTGTCGATTCCGCTGGGCATCCGCAAGGCGATGCGCCACGGCAGCCGCTTCGATGCCTGGAGCAGCGCGTTGATCGTGATCGGTTACGCCCTGCCTTCGTTCCTGTTCGCATTGCTGCTGATCGTACTGTTTGCCGGCGGCACTTCGCTCAACTGGTTCCCGGTGCGCGGCCTGGTCTCGGACAATTTCGACGAGCTCAGCCTGCTGGGCAAGGTCGCCGACTACTTCTGGCACCTGGTGCTGCCGGTCGCGGCCCTGGTGATCGGTGGGTTCGCCACCCTCACGCTGTTGACCAAGAATGCCTTCCTCGACGAGGTTTCCCGCCAATACGTGGTCACTGCCCGGGCCAAGGGCCTTAGCGAACGCCGCGTGCTGTATGGCCACGTGTTGCGCAACGCCATGCTGCTGGTGGTGGCCGGGCTGCCACAGGCGCTGATCACCGTGTTTTTTGCCGGCTCGTTGCTGATCGAGGTGATCTTCTCGCTCGATGGCCTGGGCCGCATGAGCTATGAGGCGGCGGTGTCGCGGGACTACCCGGTGGTGTTCGGCACGCTGTTCATCTTCACCCTGGCGGGCCTGCTGATTCGCCTGCTCGGTGACCTGTCTTACACCCTGCTCGACCCGCGCATCGACTTCGATACGAGGGCGCACTGATGCTATCGCCCCTGTCGCGCCGTCGCCTGCAACGTTTTCGCCGCCACCGCCTGGGCTGGGTGTCGCTGTGGTTGTTTGCCGGCCTTCTGCTGCTGAGCCTTTGCGCCGAACTGGTGGCCAACGACAAGCCACTGCTGCTGGGCTACAAGGGCAATGTGTACGTGCCGGCGCTCAAACGCTATACCGAGCAGCAGTTCGGCGGGCAACTGCCGTTTCAGCCCGACTACCGCAGCGCCTATGTGCGCCAACTGATCGCGGAACAGGGTGGCTGGATGCTGTTCGCACCTATCCCGTTCAGTGCCGACACACCAAATTACGACCTGCAGGTGCCCACCCCCAGCCCGCCCAGTGCCAGCAACTGGCTAGGCACCGACGACCAAGGCCGTGACGTGCTGGCGCGGGTGCTTTATGGCACGCGGGTATCGCTGCTGTTCGCCTTCGCCCTGACCGTGGTCAGTGTGCTCATTGGCGTGGCGGCGGGCGCCCTGCAAGGCTACCACGGGGGCTGGGTCGACCTGCTCGGCCAGCGCTTGCTGGAAGTATGGTCGGGGTTGCCAGTGTTGTATCTGTTGATCATCCTCAGCGGTTTCGTCGAGCCGGATTTCTGGTGGTTGCTGGGGATCATGGCGCTGTTCTCCTGGCTGACCCTGGTCGACGTCGTGCGCGCCGAGTTCCTGCGTGGGCGCAACCTGGAGTATGTAAAGGCTGCGCGGGCGTTGGGGTTACCGGACAGCCAGGTAATGTTGCGGCATATCTTGCCCAATGCCATGAATGCCACGCTGACCTATGTGCCGTTCATGCTGACCGGGGCGATCACCACACTGACCGCGCTGGACTTCCTGGGCTTTGGCATGCCAGCGGGCAGCGCCTCGCTGGGCGAGTTGGTGACCCAGGGCAAGCAGCACCTGGAGGCACCGTGGTTGGGCTTTACCGCGTTCTTCGCGCTGGCGGTGATCCTGTCGCTGCTGGTGTTTATCGGGGATGCCTTGCGTGAGGCGTTTGACCCCCGACGATGAGTTTTCAGGCCTGGCCTTTTCGCGGGCTTGTGCCAATACATGATTCAGGATGTTCACCCATGCACGACAGCGACAGCCTCAAGGACTACCCCCAGGTACGGCAACTGGCGATCCGCTCACTGTTCGAGATCATCGAGCAGTCCAGCGAGGGCACGGTGATCGTCGACCGCCAGGCACGCATCGTCTGGATGAACGAACGCTACGCCCGACGCTTTGGCCTGGCCGACGCTGCCAGTGCCATCGGCCAGCCTTGCGAAACGGTGATCCCCGGCAGCCTGATGCGCGACGTGGTGAGCAATGGCCGGCCCATCCTGCTGGACATGCTCGACACACCGAACGAGCCATTGGTGGTCATGCGCCTGCCCATCCACGATGACCAGGGCGCGCTGATCGGCGCCATTGGCTTTGCCCTGTTCGACGAACTGCGCAGCCTGTCGCCGCTGCTCAAGCGCTACGCCAGCATGCAGCAGGAACTGGCCTCGACCCGCTCGCAACTGCGCGCCCGCCAGGCCAAATACAGCTTCGCCCAGTTCGTAGGCAGCAGCGCGCCCAGCCTGGAAGCCAAACGACGTGCCCGGCGTGGCGCCGGCAGTGATTCGCCCGTGTTGCTGCTGGGCGAAACCGGCACCGGCAAGGAGCTGCTGGCCCACGCCATTCACGCAGCGTCGGCACGGGCACACAAAGCTTTTGTCAGCATCAACAGCGCAGCCATCCCGGAGACGCTGCTGGAAGCCGAATTCTTCGGTACTGCGCCGGGTGCCTTTACCGGTGCCGACCGCAAGGGCCGCAGCGGCAAGCTGCAACTGGCCGAAGGCGGCACGCTGTTCCTCGACGAGATCGGCGACATGCCGCTGGCCCTGCAGAGCAAACTGCTGCGGGTGCTGCAGGAAAAGGAATACGAACCGGTCGGGTCGAACCAGATGCTGCGCAGCGATGTGCGCATCATTGCCGCCACCTCCATCGACCTGCAGGCTGCCATGGCCCGCGGGGCCTTCCGCGCCGACCTGTACTACCGGCTGAACGTGCTGCCGATCGATGTTCCGCCGTTGCGGCAACGGCTGGAGGACCTGCCCGCGCTGTGCGAGGCCATATTGGCTGAGCTGGGCAGCCAGTACGAGCTGGAAGCTGAAGCGCAGCAACTGCTGGCCAGGCATGCGTGGCCGGGGAACATTCGCGAGCTGCGCAATGTGCTGGAGCGCGCGACCCTGCTGGCGGATCAGCCCCGGTTGGGGGTTGCGGACCTGCGTGCGGCATTGGGGCCATTGAGCCCGCTGGCTGAAGCGCCCGTGCGGCAGAGCTACCGTGACGCGTGCGAGGCCTTTGAACGCGACCTGATTGCCGGGGCGCTGGCCGAACAGGGAGGAAAAGTGCCAGAGGCAGCGGCAGCCTTAGGGCTGGGGCGGTCGACGCTGTACAAGAAGATGGTGGCACTTGGTCTCTGATTGGAGACTTTTGTTTCTGATTTGAGATTACCGCCAGAGCTCCGCCCTTTAACACAGGCAAGCCAGCGATGGGCTGTAAGGCAGCCCATGGCGTCTCTGAATGTAGACACAGACTTCTAACAAAACCCTTTAACCCTTACAAATCAGCCAGTTACATAGTTGGCACGATTCCCGCTATCTCCTGCTCAACGATAAAAACAAGACTCACCCAGGAGACCCACCCCGATGACCGTGCTCATCGCACTCGCTGCTTTGGCCTTGCTGATGCTGGCCGCCTACCGCGGTTACAGCGTAATCCTCTTCGCCCCCATTGCCGCCCTCGGCGCTGTCCTGCTCACCGACCCTGCTGCCGTCGCCCCTGCGTTCACGGGGGTGTTCATGGAGAAAATGGTCGGTTTCATCAAACTGTACTTCCCGGTATTCCTGCTGGGCGCGGTGTTCGGCAAGCTGATCGAGCTGTCCGGCTTCTCCCGCTCGATCGTCGCCGCGGCCATCCGCCTGCTCGGCACCCGCCAGGCGATGCTGGTCATCGTACTGGTCTGTGCCCTGCTCACTTACGGCGGTGTTTCGCTGTTCGTGGTGGTGTTCGCGGTGTACCCGTTCGCCGCCGAAATGTTCCGTCAGAGCAACATCCCCAAACGCCTGATCCCGGCCACCATCGCCCTAGGCGCATTCTCGTTCACCATGGACGCCCTGCCCGGCACCCCACAGATCCAGAACATCATCCCCAGCACCTTCTTCAACACCACCGCCTGGGCCGCACCGTGGCTGGGCCTGATCGGCACGCTGTTCGTGTTCCTTACCGGCATGGCCTACCTGCAGCGCCAGCGCAACAAGGCCCTGCGCGCCGGTGAAGGTTATGGCACCGACTTGCGCAACGAACCGGAAACCGCTGCCGACCTGAGCCTGCCCAACCCCTGGCTGGCGCTGTCGCCGCTGCTACTGGTGGGGGTGATGAACCTGGTGTTCACCCACTGGATACCGCATTGGTACGGCCCCAGTCACAGCCTGCAATTGCCAGGCATGAGTGCACCGGTACAAAGCGACGTGACCAAGCTGACGGCCATCTGGGCTGTGCAGGCCGCGTTGCTGGTGGGCATCCTGATGGTCCTGGTGTGCGCCTTTGGCGCCATTCGTACACGCCTGGCCGAAGGCACCAAAAGCGCGGTGGGTGGCGCCTTGCTGGCAGCCATGAACACCGCCTCGGAATACGGCTTTGGCGCGGTAATCGCCTCGCTGCCGGGTTTTCTGGTGCTGGCCGATGCCTTGCGCGGCATCCCCAACCCCTTGGTGAACGAAGCCATCACCGTGACCTTGCTGGCCGGCATCACCGGCTCCGCTTCGGGCGGCATGAGCATCGCCCTGGCGGCCATGGGCGACACGTTCATCGCCGCCGCCCACGCGGCCGATATCCCGCTGGAAGTGCTACACCGGGTAGCCGCCATGGCCAGCGGCGGCATGGACACCCTGCCGCACAACGGCGCGGTGATCACCTTGCTGGCGGTGACCGGCCTCACCCACCGCGAGGCCTACAAGGACATTTTTGGTATTACCCTGATCAAGACCCTGGCGGTGTTCGTGGTCATCGCCACGTTCTACGCCACTGGCATCGTCTAAGGAGCATTGCATGACCCTTGAAGGCAAAACTGCACTCGTCACCGGTTCCACCAGCGGCATTGGCCTGGGCATCGCCCAGGTATTGGCCCGGGCTGGCGCCAACATCGTGCTCAACGGCTTTGGGGACCCGGGCCCCGCCATGGCGGAAATTGCCCGGCACGGGGTGAAGGTTGTGCACCACCCGGCCGACCTGTCGGATGTGATCCAGATCGAGGCCTTGTTCAACGTAGCCGAACGTGAGTTCGGCGGCGTCGACATCCTGGTCAACAACGCCGGTATCCAGCATGTGGCACCGGTTGAGCAGTTCCCGCCAGAAAGCTGGGACAAGATCATCGCCCTGAACCTGTCGGCCGTATTCCATGGCACGCGCCTGGCGCTGCCGGGCATGCGCACGCGCAACTGGGGGCGCATCATCAATATCGCTTCGGTGCATGGCCTGGTCGGCTCGATTGGCAAGGCAGCCTACGTGGCAGCCAAGCATGGTGTGATCGGCCTGACCAAGGTGGTCGGCCTGGAAACCGCCACCAGTCATGTCACCTGCAATGCCATATGCCCGGGCTGGGTGCTGACGCCGCTGGTGCAAAAGCAGATCGACGATCGTGCGGCCAAGGGTGGCGATCGGCTGCAAGCGCAGCACGATCTGCTGGCAGAAAAGCAACCGTCGCTGGCCTTCGTCACCCCCGAACACCTCGGTGAGCTGGTACTCTTCCTGTGCAGCGAGGCCGGTAGCCAGGTTCGCGGCGCCGCCTGGAACGTCGATGGTGGCTGGTTGGCCCAGTGACGGGCGGCCTGGGCCTGGCGACGGTCCCGCATTCGTTTATCAGCAAGGAGGCCTTATGCGCCCTACCCCAATGACCGCGATTCTGGCCCTGAGCCTGGCCGCCGCCGCACCTGCGATGGCCGCCAGCCTGAAGGACATCGCGCCCTACCCCGAGGCGGAAAAAGGCTTCACCCGGCAGGTTATCCACCTGCCGGCGCAGGCCGACGAGTCGGTCTATAAACTGGAAATCCTCGCTGGCAAGACGCTGCAGGTCGACTGCAATCGTCAGCGCCTGGGCGGCAACCTTGAAGCACGCACCCTGGAAGGCTGGGGCTACAATTACTACCGCCTGGACAACGTCAGCGGGCCGGCCAGCACGCTGATGGCCTGCCCGGACGGCAAGAAGACCGAGGCCTTCGTGCCGGTGGTCGGCGATGGCTTCCTGCTGCGCTACAACAGCAAGCTGCCGGTGGTGGTGTATGTGCCCAAGGATGTCGAAGTGCGCTACCGCGTGTGGTCGGCATCGCAGGATGTGCAGAAGGCTAAAGTAGAGTAGGCAGGACCGCTTTCTCTGCAGGGTCAGCCTCTTCGCAACACGAGGCTGATTCTGCCCTGAGCCTGCTTTTGTTCCGGTAAAGGAGATTCGGCATGAACGATGTGCTCTGGCGCCCGTCCACAACGCAGATCGAGGCCAGCCGGATGGATGCCTTCCGCCGCCGGGTCAACCTGCGCTACAACCTGCAACTCAACGACTACCAGGCCCTGCACGGCTGGAGCATCGAACAGCGGCCCGCCTTCTGGCAAACCCTGGCCGAGTATTTCCACGTTCATTGGCATACGCCGCCCAGCCAGGTGCTTAGCGAAGGGCCGCAAATGCCCGATGCACAGTGGTTCGCCAATGCCACCCTGAACTTTGCCGAACACCTGCTGCGCCGCCGCGACGACCGCCCGGCCGTGGTCGCCGTGCGCGAAGACGGCCAACGCGAAGTGTTCACCCATGCCGAACTGGCCGCACAGGTGGCCGGGCTGCAAACGGCATTCAAGGCTGCAGGTATCGTCCCGGGCGACCGGGTAGCCGCCATCATGCCCAATACCTGGCAAACACTGGTGGCCATGCTCGCCTGCACCAGCCTTGGCGCGGTCTGGTCTACCTCCTCGCCCGAGTTCGGTGTGCACGGCATCATCGACCGCTTCGGCCAGATCGAACCCAAGCTGCTGATCGTCTGCGCCGGTTACCAGTATGCGGGCAAGGCCATCGACCAGGTGACCAAGGTCAACCAGGTGTGCGCGCAGTTGCCTGGCCTGGAGCAGCTGATCGTGGTGCCCCATACCCGCAAAGGCACGCGTGCCGATGAATTCCAGGCAGCCAACGTCAGCCTGTGGGATGACTTCTTCCAGCCCGGCGGCGAGCCCCGTTTCACCCCGCTGCCGTTCGACCACCCGCTGTACATCCTCTATTCCAGTGGCACCACCGGCGTGCCCAAGTGCATTGTCCATCGCGCCGGAGGCGTGCTGTTGCAACACCTCAAGGAACACGGCCTGCACAACGACCTGAAGGCCGATGACGTGCTGTTCTACTACACCACCTGCGGCTGGATGATGTGGAACTGGCTGGCCAGCGGCCTGGCGGTGGGTGCCACGCTGGTGCTGTACGACGGCTCGCCGTTCCACCCAGGCCCCGAGCGGCTTCTGGACCTGATAGAGGCCGAGGGCATCCACGCCTTCGGCACCAGCGCCAAGTACCTGGCGGCACTGGAGCAGGCAGGCCTGGAACCTGCCAACAGCCACTGCCTGACCAGCCTGCGGCTGCTGCTGTCCACCGGTTCGCCGCTGTCACCGCACAGCTATGACTATGTGTACGACAAGATCAAGGCCGACCTGTGGCTCGTGTCCATGTCGGGCGGTACGGACATTGTCTCCTGCTTCGTGCTGGGCAACCCGACCCTGCCTGTGCGTCGTGGCGAAATCCAGTGCAAGGGCCTGGGTATGGCGGTGGAGGTGTGGAACGAGCAGGGTCAGCCCGTGGTGGACGAAAAAGGCGAACTGGTGTGCACGCGCAACTTCCCCTCGATGCCACTCGGTTTCTGGAGCGACCCGGACGGTCGCCGTTACCACGATGCCTACTTCAGCCAGTTTCCGGGGGTGTGGGCCCAGGGCGACTACGCCGAGCAGCGTGCCAGCGGGGGCATGGTGATCCACGGTCGCTCCGACGCCGTGCTCAACCCGGGCGGCGTGCGCATTGGCACGGCGGAGATCTACCGCCAGGTGGAAAAGGTCGAACAGGTTGTGGAAAGCGTGGCCATCGGCCAGGACTGGAACGGGGATGTGCGGGTGGTGCTGTTCGTGCGCCTGCAAGACGGCCTGCAGCTGGATGAAGCCTTGCGCCAGCACATCCGTCAGGTGATACGCCAGTACACCACGCCCCGCCATGTGCCGGCGGTGATCGCCCAGGTCAGTGACATACCGCGCACCATCAGTGGCAAGCTGGTGGAACTGGCGATTCGCGATGTGGTGCATGGGCGGCCGGTGAAGAACACCGATGCCCTGGCCAACCCGGAGGCGCTGGAGCAGTTTCGCGATCGTGCTGAGCTGAAGAGCTGACATTCATCGCGGCCATTTGGGCGCGATCGCTTCAACGGGATTCAATCAGGCATAATGCCGCCTTTTTCCCCGATGCACAGGTAGCCCATGAAAGCCCAAGCCCGCCACATTCTGGTCAAGACCGCTGACGAAGCCGAAAAGCTCAAGCAGCGCATCGCCAACGGCGAGGCTTTCGACGTGCTCGCGAAAAAGTTCTCTCTTTGCCCATCCGGCAAGCGTGGTGGTGACCTGGGCGAAGTTCGCCCGGGGCAGATGGTCGGCGCCATCGATCAGGTGATCTTCAAGAAGCCTTTGCGTGTGGTACACGGGCCGATCAAGAGCAAATTCGGCTACCACCTGGTGCAAACGTTCTACCGCGACTAACGCGCTAGCCCTTTGCCACCTGACATTTTTGCCAGTTGTGGTCGTGACGCACTCCTCTATACAACCCCGGTAACCCTGTGCACCACGCGTGGTGCGCAGGTTTCCCTGGTGAATGGAGGTTTTCCTGATGCGTCTACGCCTGATGCTGACCCTGGGTTCGCTCCCGCTGCTGGGCATGGCCTCGCCCGCTGCACACGCGGCTTGTACCTTCTCACCCGGCCCGGGTAACGACACCTACACCTGTGACAGCGGCACTGCGCCCTCGCTGGTGGACACCAGCGGTGATAACCGCCTGGTATTCCCGGCATCCGGTCGCGGCACCATTACCGGCGACGTAACCTTTGGCGCCGGCAGAGACAGCATCGACATGGCCTCTGGCAGCGTCGGCGGAAACGTCAACCAAGGCGCTGGCATCGATGACTTCGTCATGAGCGGCGGCGTCATCGAAGGCAACCTCAACCAGGGTGATGGCCTGGACACCTTTCACATGAGCGGCGGCTGGATCAAGGGCACGTTCGACAGCGGCGACTATGCCGAAATGGACGACGGGCGTATCGGCAACGTCAACATGCGGCTGGACGAGAACACCTTCATCATGCGTGGCGGCAGCGTCGACCGGAACGTCATCACGGCCTTCGACAAGGACTACATCGAAGTCTTCGATGGCAACATCGGCGGCAACATCAGCGTCAGCGGTGGCGACGACCAGGTGCTGGTGCACGGTGGCCAGGTTGGCGGCGATGTGTTGCTGAGCTCTGGCAACGACCGCTTCACCTGGGACGGAGGCCGTATTGTCGGGCGCGTGGATGCCGGCCCAGGTGATGACACGGCACTGCTCAAAGGCCTTACGCCCGAGGTACTGAGTATCACGTTGGACGGCGGCGAAGGTGACGACAGCCTGACGTTCGATGCCAGCCAGCCGGCAGGCGGTGCCCACTATGTGAACTGGGAACGCGTGGCGCTGAACAACGGCAGCCGGCTGGCACTGGATGACACGCTGGTACTGGGCGACAGTGACAGCAGCACGGGCAGCCTCACCCTCGACGCCAGCAGCAGCATCACTTCACGCCAAGGGGTGATCACTGCGTTTGCCCCTGGCCAGCGCGCCGCAATCAGCAACGCAGGCACACTTGACCTCACCGCCGGCAATGATGCCATGGGCCGCTTGAGCATCGAGGGCGATTACACCGGCAACAACGGCACCCTGCGCCTGAACAGCGTGCTGGCCGGCGATGGCGCTGCTTCCGATCGCCTGGTGGTCAGCCGCGGCGCCATCGCCGGCTCTACCCAGGTGCTCATCAACAACCTCAACGGCGCAGGTGCGGCGACGGCGCAGAACGGCATCCAGGTGGTCGAAGCCCGTGACGGCGCCACCAGCACGGCCACCGCCTTTGTACAGACCCAAAGGCTATCGGCCGGAGCCTACGACTATCGGCTGTTCAAAGGGGGCGTCACTGCCGGCAGTGAAAACAGCTGGTACCTGCGCTCGACGCTGGTTGCGCCACCCGCCCCAGCCCCTGTGCCGGCACCGGGCGAGCCGCCCGTGATCGCCCCGGCCGTCACCCCGCCCGTCGCTGCGCCAGCGCCCGGCCAGGCCGAGCTGCCGGCGCCGGTGCAGGGCCAAAGCCTGCCGCTGTACCGCCCCGAGGTCCCGGTGTATGCCGCAGCGCCGCGGGGTGCCGCGATCATCGCCCGTCAGGCATTGGGCACCTTCCACCAACGCCAGGGCGACCAGCTGTTACTGCAGGGTGAAAGCGCCCTGCCCGCCAGCTGGGGGCAAGCCTACGGCGGCACGCTGCGCCAGCAATGGAGCGGCACGGTCAGCCCGAGCCTGGATGGCGACCTGTACGGTTTCAAGGTGGGCCAGGACCTGTATGCCAAGGTTGGCGAGAACGGTTACCGCCAGCATGTTGGTATCTACGTAAGCCATAGCCGCCTGGACGCCGACGTCAAAGGGTTTGCCCTGGCCGTTCACGACCGCAGCGTGGGCGACCTTAAACTCGATGGCGACAGCGTGGGCACCTACTGGACGCTGGTCGGGCCACAGGGCGCGTACCTGGACGCGGTGTTGCAATACACCCGCCTGGATGGCCGCGCCCGCTCCGAGCGTGGCGACACGCTGAACCTCGACGGCCACGCCTTGACAGCTTCACTGGAATCGGGCTACCCCATCACCCTGTCCGAGCACTGGCGCGTGGAACCGCAAGCTCAGCTGATTGCGCAAAAGGTCGCGCTGGACAGCGCCAGCGACAGCGTCTCGCGCATCAGTCATGACGCCCAGGTCGAGCTGACCGGCCGTTTGGGCCTGCGCCTGGAGGGTGCGTTCACGGGGAGCAGCGGGCGCCTGTTGCAGCCCTATGCGCAGGTCAACCTGTGGCACGGCGACGGTGGGCGCGACACCTTGAGCTTCGATGACGCAGACAAGATCAAGACCGATTACCGCTATACCTCAGTGCAACTGGAAAGCGGTGTGGTAGCGCAGGTCAACGAAGCGCTGAGCCTGCATGGCGGCGTGCAGTACACCGCCAACCTGGACAGCCGCCAGCAGGAAGCCAGCGGCGTTAACCTGGGCGTGCGCTGGCAGTTCTAGCGGCGCGCAGCCAGCAGACCGAGGCCCGCGCAGCCCAGCAAGGAGGCGCTGACCCGGTTGAACATCCGGCGTGGGCCGGGCTGGCTGAACCAGCGCTGCATGTAGGCGCCCAGGCCTGAGTAGATGGCAATGGCCGCCCATTCCAGCAGCAGGAACAACACACCCAGCCAAAGGAACTGCTCACTCACCGGGGTGCTGCTACCGACCGAGACGAACTGCGGCAGGAAGGCGGTGAAGATCAGGATGGCCTTGGGGTTACCGGCCGCCACCCAGAACTCCTGGCGCGCCAGGCGCCAAGTGCCGCCTGGGTGATCGCTTGCCACCACGGCCTCGCTCACAGGTGCGCGCCACAGTTGCCAGGCGATGTAGAACAGGTAGGCCGCGCCCACCACCTTGATGGCCAGGAACAGGTATTCGCTGGTATGCAACACCACTGCCAGGCCCATCGCTGCCAGGGCGATCATGCCGCAGAAGGCAAGGATACGGCCGGCGCCGGCCACACAGGCGGTGCGCAGGCCGTAACGGCTGGCGTTGTGCAGTGACAACAGGTTGTTGGGCCCTGGCGCCATGTTCAAGGCGAAGCAAGCGGGGATGAAGAGCAGCAGGCTTGAAAGGTCCATTCTCGTTTTCCTCTGACAACAGCCCTCTATTTCGGCGCGTTCCGGGCCCTGCGGTCAAGTAACAGCCAGCGATAAAAACTGTACGGGTGCGCGGCACCTGTTACCCTGCCGACAATACCGAGGAGCCTGTAATGCCCCGTTCCCACGCCGCCCTGTGGCGCGACCCGGCCCTGGCACATGTCGAAAGCCGGCGCGCCTGCCACAGCCGGGCCTGCTACAAGGCCCACAGCCACCCGACGTTTTCCATCGGTGCGGTAGATGCTGGCTGCAGCCATTTCACCGGGGCTGCCGACGGGCAGCATCACTTGGCACCCGGCACGCTGGTACTGGTCCCGGCCCACCGCGTGCATGCCTGCAATCCGGCACCCGGCCTGGCGTGGAGCTATCAGATGCTGCATGTGGATGCCGACTGGCTGACGCAGTTACGCCTGGAGTCGGGCCTTGGCGGTATCGAAGCCGGGGAACCGGTGCGTATCTGCAGGGAGGCTGAGGTGTATCGGCAGTTCTGCGCGCTGAACAGGTTACTGTTTTCCAGTGCCTGCAATGGCGAGAAAGATGCGGCGCTGATTGCCTTTCTGGGGGACCTGGACGTTGCCGCGCACCCACCGCTGGCAGCGGCCCCCGTCCTGAAAGCCGCCACCTTGAGCGGGTTGCTTGCACGCATCGAACACCAGGACCCTGCGCAATTGAGCCTGGAGGTGTTGGCGCGGGAGGCCGGGCTTGGGCGCTATCAACTGATCCGCGCGTTTCGAGCGGCTACCGGGTTTACCCCGCATGCCTACCTGCTCAATGCCCGGGTCAATCGCGGGCGGCAACTGTTGAGTGAAGGGCTGGCCCTGGCGGAAGTGGCCTACCAGCTTGGCTTTGCTGACCAAAGCCATTTCCAGCGGGTGTTCAAGGCCCATGTGGGGGTTACGCCGGGGCAGTACCGCGGAAACTGAAGGCCGCTGCAGGTGCAATATTGTTCAATACGCCAGAACGGGCCCGGCAGCAGACTGCGGTTTTTCCGCAGAGCAGCCCCCAATGCAACAATTCATGATCATCGCCCTGGCCCACTTCCTTGCCCTGCTCTCACCTGGCCCGGACTTTTTCCTGGTCGCACGCAACGCGATCAACAGCGGCTGGCGCATCGCCAGCGGCGCTTGCCTGGGCATAGCGCTGGCCAATGGCGCGTTCATCGTCATCGCCTTCACCGGGCTTTCGGTACTGCAGCAGGGCAGCCTGCTGTTCACCGCCCTGCAACTGGCCGGGGCCAGCTACCTGCTGTACATCGGCGTGCTGTTCCTGCGCCATGCCGGGCAAACCAGCCTGGGCTCAGTCGCCGGCAGCCAGCGGGTGCATGGCTGGTGGCGCAGTTTGGGCATGGGCTTCCTATCCGGCATCCTCAACCCCAAGAACGCGCTGTTCTATGCCAGCCTGGCCAGCATGGTCGCCAGCGTCAGCCCCGGCTGGAAAACGGCCTACGCCCTATGGATGTTCAGCATCGTCCTGCTCTGGGACTTGCTTGTCGCCGTGGCCATCGGCAACCAGCGGGTACTGCGGCGCTTCGCCCGCAGCCTGGCGTGGCTGGAGCGGGCCTCGGGGGTCATGCTGGTGATGTTGGCAGGGGCGTTGTTGCTGCATCTGGCCTGGGGCTGACCCGTTGCAAGGTGCGCATGTCGACCAAGGTGAAATGACCGCTGGCCCAGCCCCCCGTGTCCAGGTGCCACACATTGCCTAGCAGCTTGGCCTCCAGCACCGGGGTGTGGCCGACCAGCAGGGCTCGCAGGCCCTGCACCGGTTGGGTGTCACCCTCTTTCAGGCGCCGACGTGACCACTGGCACACTTGGCGCACGTCAGGGTCGTCATCCAGCTCCAGCCAGGAGCGTAAGACTGCCCAGTCGGCAAACGGGCTGTCGGCATGCAGCAGGCCTACCAGACCGTCCGCACTCTCCACTTCCATGGCAATCGGCAACTGCTCGAAACGCTCCACGAAACGCAGTTGCTCGCGCCGCGGCAAGTCGAGGAACCAACCACCCCCGGCGGCGCGGTACATGCCCAGGTCGAGCCGCCCACCGCGCACGCGGGTGATTGCCAAGGCCTCATGATTGCCCTGGACGGCATGGAACCAAGGCTGGGCCAGCCAGTCCAGCGCTGCCTCGCTGTGCGGCCCACGGTCGACCAGGTCACCTACGCTGAACAGTCGGTCCACCGCCGGATCGAACCCTACCGCATCCAGGCATTGTTGCAGGCGCTGGAAGTGGCCATGGATATCGCCCACGGCCAGATCCCGTCCCCGGATATTGGCGATCATCCGCCGAAACCGTGCCATTACAGTGTTCCTCCGCTGGTAGCACCCTGCCCGCCTTTGCGCGGGCCGTGCGCATGGCGCTGTCACTGGACAGCATGGCACAAGGTACCGTGGCTGCGCAGGTCGGGGGGCGTTTTGCTGCGCACCCCAGGCTTCCTGAAAAACCCTTCACTGGAACAGGCGTTGGTGCCGATAGTATGCTCGGCACGTCAATCTTCACCAGGGAATGGTTCTGATGAAACTGTGCGCCGTACAACTGGCGTCGCTCAAGGGCGATTTGCCAGGCAACCTCCAGCGCCATCTGGTTTGCATCGAGCAGGCCGCGGCCCTGGGTGCCGAACTGGTGGTGTTCCCCGAGCTGTCGCTGACCGGCTATGAGCCGAGTGTGGCGCGCCAGGCCGCCCTGCCCGTCACCTCCGCGCGCCTGGACCCGCTGCAGGCAGCCTGCGACCGCTTGGGCATTACCGTTGCCGTGGGCCTGCCATTGCCGACGCCCGACGGCATACGCATCGGCATGCCCATCTTCTGCCCTGAGGCGCCCCGCCAGGCCTATGCCAAGCAGCGCTTGCATGATGATGAGCTGCCTTACTTCACCCCAGGTGATCAGGCATTGCTGCTGGAGGTGGGTGAACACCGGGTGGCGCCGGCGATCTGCTACGAATCGATGTTCCTGGCGCATGCCGCCGTGGCCCGCGAGCGCGGTGCCGACTTGTACCTGGTCAGCGTTGCGAAAACCGCCAAGGGTATCCGCGAGGGATATGCGCACTACCCAGAGGTGGCACGCGAGCTGGGCATGCCGGTATTGATGGCCAACTGCGTGGGGCCGGCCGACACCTTCATCGGTGCTGGCGGTTCTGCAGCATGGGACAGCCAGGGGCACTTGCTGGCCAGCCTGGATGACCACAGTGAAGGGCTGATCGTACTCGACACCCGCAGTGCCAGCGCGATCACCCTGCCCTTGGCACCGTACCTTGCATGATCTATCTGTTTCTAGCGTTGCTGAGTTACGCCTGCACCTACTGTCTGGTCGGCTTGCTGATTCAGGGTCAACTTGCCGATGTGGCCGAGGGTTTGCGCCATCGGCCCGATGCGCCTACGCCCGGCGAGTACCTGCGTGAGGTCGGGCCCCGCGCACGTCAGGCCCGGCGGCAATACACCCTGATCGCCGGTTCGGTGCTGGCTGTGCTGGCCTGCCTGATCGCCAGCGGGTTCGGTTGACGCCTTACAGGTCCAGTGCCAGGCTTTGCCGCCCTTCCAGCGCCAGCAGATACTGCTTGGCCGCCAGGCCACCGGCAAAGCCGGTCAGGCTGCCCGACGCGCCGATTACCCGGTGACAGGGAGCAATGATCGAAATCGGGTTGCGGCCATTGGCAGCGCCAACCGCGCGTACCGCCCTGGGGTTGCCGAGCTGCCGGGCAATGTCGCTGTAGCTGCGGGTTTCGCCGAACGGTATCGCCAGCAACGCGGCCCACACCTGGCGCTGGAACTCAGTACCGGCAAAGTCCAGTGCCAGCTCGAAACGCTGGCGCTTGCCGTCAAAGTACTCGCCCAGCTGGCGAGCGGTTTCCCGCAGTACCGGGCACTGGTCGTCCCGGTGCAGTGCGCCCAGGCGTACGCGGTTTTCCCGCTCCTCTTCCCACAATACGGCTGCCAGGCAATTGCCACGGGCCACAAGGGTCAGCATGCCGACGGGCGATGGCATGATCGTGAATGCGCTGGACATAGCAGGCTCCTGCAAGTTGCGATCGGCCCACTGTACGCATCCACAGTCCTTGATGCACCCGCTTTCTTGCTCAGTTCATTGCGCAGCCGGCAATGTGCCGCGCCTGGCTGAGCGTGACCTTGGGTATCAGCTCAGCGGGAATGCGTGATGTTGCCGACAGGTTGTAGACGTGGAAATGCTCGCTGACCACTTCCCTGGCCATCAGCTTCAACGACGGCAGGATGCGGCTGTCCCAATGCTGATCGAGCCCGCACGGCGAAGACGGGCCTTGGCCGTCCTCGTAAAAGCGCCCGACGCTCTGGTCGAGGTCAACCCCCACCAGCAACACTTCCTCGAAGCCCAGGTGATAGGCCAACTGCAAGGCCACATAAGCCACCGTGCGGGCATCGAAAAAGCCATGGCCCATGTCTTTACTGAAGGCGATCGAGCGGCTGCGTTTGCTCCACAGTGCCCGGTTGCACACGCAACTGTCACCATGGCCGCGCAAACCGTCCAGCAGGCTCGGCATATCGGCTTTGTGCAAGGCATAACACTGGGTGTGAGCTGGCACATCGGTACGCGCATACTGCTCTGGCCACAAGGCCAGGCGTTCGCTGTCGCGCACGGCAGTGGCGAACAAGGCCGGCTGTTGCTGGCAAAAGCTTTTGTCGGTGCACACGTAGAAGAAGGGTTTGATGCCGTGTTCGGCGGTCATGGCGACCGAGCCATTCATGGCGATGATGGGCAAGTGCGCAAACTCGCCCAGCGGAAAATGTTTGGCAGAAGCGCCGGAGGCAAGGATCACCACGGGGCCCTGTTGGGAATTGCGACACGCCTCGAAACCGGAGAACGCCCCGCGTTCAGCGCTTGGCTGCGACGGAAGTGTGTTCATCAATGGCATCTTTAACTGGACAGTACAAACCACAATACTGATCCGTGTATATGCCGTGGCCGCTTTTACCTAACTTTACGTGGGTGAACTTAAGTCAACCGCCATTCCCTTGTTTGGCGGGGTTTTGGGGCTGCTGAGCGCGCGGGCAAAGACCCCGCCAGCAACAAGATGGGGCGCAAGGCGCCCCCAAGCATCGCAAGCCACTTCTATATTGCAGTCTGGCGAATGCGTTTCTTGTCGATCTTGCCGACACTGGTCTTGGGGATCTCGTCCACACACCGCACCTGCCGCGGTATCGCCCATTTGGCCAGGTGCCCGCTGTCAACATACGGCTGCAGGTGCCTGGCCAATGCCGGCTGGTCCAACTGCACACCGTCATGACAGACCACCAAGGCCAAAGGTTGTTCCCCCCACTGTGGATCAGGAATACCGATCACCGCGACCGAGGCGACGGACGGGTGCTGGCTGATCAGGTTTTCCAGCGCCACCGAACTGATCCACTCGCCACCGGTCTTGATCACATCCTTGATGCGATCGCGGATACGCACCACGCCCAGCGAGTCGATACAGGCCAGGTCACCGGTATTCATCCAGCCACCCAGCCACAGCGCCGCGCCTTGCTCCGGTTCGTGCAGGTAACCCTGGCTCAGCCAAGGCGCGCGCACCACGATTTCGCCCAGGCTCGCACCATCGTGCGGTACTTCCCTGCCCTCGCTATCGACGATGCGCAGGTCCACCAAGGCAAGCGGCACACCGGCATCGATGCGCAGCGGCAGTTGCTGCGCCATGGGCTGTGCCAGCAAGTCGGTGCTCAGGTGGGTGATGCTGAGCAGCGGGCAGCTTTCCGACATGCCGTAGCCACAATGCACACTGATGCCGCGTGCGCTGGCACGCTGGGCCAGGCTCAGCGTCAGGGCGCTGCCGCCCAGCAGCATCTTCCAGCCGGTCAGGTCGGTGCAGCGCCCTTGCTCGCTGTCGAGCATCATTTGCAGCACCGTCGGTACGCAATGGGAGAACGTCACCCCCTCGTCATGGAACAGGCGCACCAGGCGGTTGGGCTCGTAGCGCCCGGGGTAGACCTGCTTGATGCCCAGCGCCGTGGCCACATAGGGCACGCCCCAGGCATGCACGTGGAACATGGGCGTGATCGGCATGTACACATCGCCGGTGCGCAGCAACGGTACCTCCCCACACGCGGCCAAGGTGCCCTGCTCGACCAGGGTATGCAGCACCAGTTGCCGGTGGCTGAAGTACACCCCCTTGGGGTTGCCGGTGGTACCGCTGGTATAGAACAGTGTGGCCAGCGAGTTTTCGTCGAAGTCGGCAAATTCGAACTGTGGCGCTGCAGCCGCCAGCATGGCTTCGTATTCGCCCAGCAAAGGCACTGTCTGCGCGGCGGCAGCGCCGTCGCTGAGGCGGATGATGCCCTCGACTGCCGGCAGGTCGGCGCATAGCTGCTGCATCAATGGCAGGAAGTCGTCATGCGCCAGTACCCACCGATCCTCGGCGTGGTTCATGGTGTAGCGCACCTGCTCGCTGGACAGCCGCACGTTCACCGTATGCAAAACCGCGCCCAGCATTGGTACGGCAAAGAAACATTCCAGTGCCCGGTGGCTGTCCCAGTCGAGCAATGCCACCGTGTCGCCAGGCTTGACCCCGGCCGTGGTCAGCACGTTGGCCAGCCGTTGGATGCGTTCCAGCAACGTGGTGTAGGTGTAGCGCAGCTTGTCGGCGTAGACGATTTCCTGGTTGGGCTGGTAGCGCACACCCGACAGCAGCAGGCGTTTGATCAGCAGCGGATAGGCATAGGCCTGCTCGGCCCGGGGCATGACGCGAGTGGTGAGTATGTTGGTGGCCATCACAGTTGCTCGGCCTTGAGCAGGTACAGGCTATCGCTGCCAGCCCTGACACTGGCGCTGAGCGAATGGATGCGTGGTAGCAGGCGTGCAAAGTAGAAGCGCGCGGTACCGAGCTTGCTGAGGTGGAACGGCTCAGGTGCCGCTTGGCCCTGGCACACCACGGCCATGCGCGCCCACAGGTAGGCGTAGAAGGTGTAGCCAAACACGTGCAGGTACTCCACCGCCGCCGCGCCAAGCTCGCGTGGGTTGCCTTGGCTGCGGTCGAGCAGCCACGCACTCAGTTCGTCAAGGTTGTGCACGGCAGCCAGCAGTGGCGCACTGAACTCGGCGTGCGCCACTGGCAGCGCCTGGGCAAAGCTGACGATTTCGTCAGATAGGCCACGGTAGGCCTTGCCGCCATCACCAAATAGCTTGCGCCCTACCAGGTCGAGCGCCTGGATGCCATTGGTGCCTTCGTAGATCTGGGTAATGCGGCAGTCACGAATCAACTGCTCCTGGCCCCACTCGCGGATATAGCCGTGGCCACCCAGCACCTGCTGGCCGTGCAGGGTAGTCTCCAGTCCCATGTCGGTGAGGAAGGCTTTGGCTACCGGCGTAAGCAACGCCACCTTGGCCTCGGCATTGGCGCGTGTAGCCGGGTCGTCGCTGTATTTGGCCAGGTCCAACTGCAACGCCACGTAGGTGGAAAATGCCCGCCCGCCTTCGTTCAGCGCTTTCATGGTCAGCAGCATGCGGCGTACGTCCGGGTGGACGATGATCGGGTCGGCAGACTGCGACGGCGCTTCGACACCCGACGGCGCGCGGCCTTGAAGACGATCACGGGCATAAGCGATGGCCCCCTGATAAGACCGCTCGCCCAGCGCCAGCCCCTGGATACCCACGCCCAGGCGCTCGTAGTTCATCATGGTGAACATGGCATTGAGGCCCTTGTTCGGCTCGCCGACCAGGTAGCCGATGGCGCCGTCGAAGTTCATCACGCAGGTGGCCGAGGCCTTGATGCCCATCTTGTGCTCGATCGAGCCGCAGCTCACTGCATTGGCCTCGCCAAGCACGCCGTCGGCGTCGACCAGCACCTTGGGCACCAGGAACAGCGAGATGCCTTTGGGGCCGGCCGGGGCATCCGGTAACCGCGCCAGCACCAGGTGGATGATGTTCTCGGTCAGGTCCTGCTCGCCGCCAGTGATGAAGACCTTGGTGCCGCTGATGCGGTAGCCGCCGTCGGCGAGGGGTTGTGCCCGGGTGCGGATCAGGCCCAGGTCGGTGCCGGCGTGGGGCTCGGTCAGGCACATCGAACCGGCCCAACGCCCTTGGTACATGGGTGGCAGGTACAGCGCCTGCAAAGCCTCACTGGCATGGTTGAGCAGTGCCAGGCAGGCCCCGGCGGTCAGCATCGGGTACAGGCCAAACGACAGGTTGGCGGCATTGAGCATCTCTTCGAGTTGGGCGCCGATCACCTTCGGCATGCCCATGCCGCCGTAGGCCGGGTCGCCGGCCACACCGACCCAGCCGTCAGCGGCAAATGCCCGGTAGGCATCGGCGAAGCCGTCGGGCGTGCGTACCAGGCCAGCCTCCCAGCGGCAGCCCTGCTCGTCGCCACTGCGGTTGAGCGGCGCCACTCGCTCGGCAATCAGCTTGCCGGCCTGCTCGAGTATGGCCCGGGCAGTGTCACCATCGACCACCTCGGCCAGTTCGGGCGTTTGCGCCCACCAGGTCGGGATGTCGAACACTTCGTTGAACAGAAAATCCATGTCGCGCAGTGGCGCAAGGTAATCAGACATGAGGCGAGCACTCGGTTTCTTGGGTTTGCGAAAGCGCCGGCGCCTGGGCATCGGCAGCTGCCGGGGCGCCCTGGCCGCGCAGGAGGAAGTGCGACAACGCGGGTATCAGCACCAGCGCGCCGAGCATGTTCCACAGGAACATGAAGGTCAGCAGCAGGCCCATGTCGGCCTGAAACTTGATTGGCGACCAAGCCCAGCCGGCTACGCCAGCGGCCAAGGTGATACCGACCAGCCCCACCACCCGACCGGTGAAGGCCAGGGCTTTCTGGTAGGCGTGGGCCAGGCTCAGGCCGGCGCGCTGGTAGTGCAACTGCACGCTGAGCAGATACAGCGCGTAGTCCACGCCAATGCCCACCCCCAGGGCGATCACCGGCAAGGTGGCGACCTTGACGCCGATGCCCATGGCCACCATCAACGCCTCGCACAGCACCGAGGTAAGCATCAGCGGCAGGATTGCCACCAGCGTCGCTCGCCAGCTGCGGAAGGTGACCAGGCAGAACAGGGTCACCGCCAGGTACACCAGCAACAGCATGCGGTGGTTGGCCTCGCGCACCACCTCGTTGGTGGCGGCCTCGATGCCGGCGCTGCCGGCGGCCAGCAGGAATTGGTGGTCAGCATTGCTGTTGGCCTGGGCGAAACGCTCAGCCGCTACAGCCACCTGGGCCAGCGTGTCGGCGCGGTGGTCCTTGAGGTAGGCGATCACCGGCATCAGCGAACAGTCGTTGTTGAACAGCTCCGGGGCGTTGACCGAGGCTTGCTGGGCGGCGTAGTTGAGCACGTCCTGGTTGCGCTGCAGGCTGTTCAGGCGCGCGTTGCCTTCGTAGGTACCCGCAGTGATCTGGCGCACCGCGTTTGCCAGCGACACGGTGGTCTGCACACCCGGCAGTTGCTGCAGCTCCCAGGCCAGGCGGTCGGCGAGGATCAGTGTCTGGTATTGCAGGCAGCCTTCGGGGGCCGTCTTGACCATGACCGCGAAGGTATCGCTGGACAGTGCGTAGTGCTGGGTGATGTAAGCGTTGTCGAGGTTGTAGCGCGAGTCCGCACGCAGCTCGGGGGCGCCACTGTCGAGGTCGCCGATTTTCAGCTGGAGGCTACCCCAGGTGCCTAGGGCGGCCAACGCCAGGGCAGCCAGCAGTGCAGCACTGGCCCACTTGCGTTCGGTGAATCGGTCAAGCAGCGCCCACAGCCGGCCGAAGCCACGGTGCTGATCCGCGCGAGCATCGATACGCAGCGCTCGCTCGGCTGCCTTGCGGCCCACACCGACATAGGACAGCGCCACCGGCATCAACAGCAACGAGGTAAAAATCAGCACCGCCACACCAATGCTGGCGGTGATTGCCAGGTCCTGGATCACCGGAATATCGATCAGCATCAGCACCGCAAAGCCCACGGCATCGGCCAGCAGTGCGGTGACCCCGGCCACGAACAGGCGGCGGAAGGTATAGCGGGCGGCAATCTGCCGGTGCGTACCGCGGCCTATGTCCTGAAGGATGCCGTTCATCTTCTGCGCCGCGTGCGACACGCCGATGGCAAAGATCAGGAACGGCACCAGGATCGAATACGGGTCGATGGCATAGCCCAGCCAGGCGACGATACCCAGCTGCCATACCACCGCAGTCAGCGAACACACCACCACCAGCAAGGTGCTGCGTACACAGCGGGTATAGCAGTAGATGATCACCAGGCTGGTCAGCACAGCCAGCGCAAAGAACGCCATCACCTGGATCAGGCCGTCGATCAGGTCGCCCATCAGCTTGGCGAAGCCGATCACATGAATGCGGTACTGGCCGCTGGCCTGGTACTGACTGCGCAATTGTTCGAGCTTTTGCGAAAAGGCATGGTAGTCCAGGCCTTTGCCGGTGGCTGAGTCCTGGTCCAGCAGCGGCACCACCAGCATGCTCGACTTGAAGTCGCGCGCTACCAGGCTGCCGACGATGTTGGCACGCTCGATGTTCTGCCTTAGCTGTTCGATATCACCGGCTGCGCCTTGATACCCGTCAGGCATGACCGGCCCGCCCTGGAAACCCTCCTCGGTAACCTCGGTCCATCGCACCGCCGGGCTCCACAAGGACTTCACCCATGCCCGGTCCACGCCTTGGCTGAGGAACAGTTCGTCGTTGATATGGCGCAGGGTCTGCAGGTAACCCGGGTCGAAGATATCACCGTGGGTGTTCTCTACCACCACCCGGACCGCATTGCCCAATCCGCGCAGCGAAGCGCGGTTTTCCAGGTAGTTCTGTATGTAGGGGTGGCTCTGCGGCAGCATTTTGTCAAAGCTGGGGCGCAGCTCCAGGCGCGTCGCCGCCATGAAGCCCAGCACCAACGTTGCCAGCAGCATGCACAGCAGAAATGGCCAGCGATGGTTGAACACCAGGCGTTCCAGGCGATTGCCCGAGCGTGGGTCGAAATCGGCGAGGTTGCGGATTACCGGAAGCGTATCTTGGCGGGTAGCGGCCATCAGGGTCTTCTCTTGTCAGGGGTGCAGCGTGGGGTTACCGGCCAGGTTGCGCGTGCCCCGCTCGCCCACCAGCACCAGGCCGTTACCGGCATCGCTGACGAGCGCGGTGACTGGGCTGCGGGGGCTGTGGGGTACCGGGCTGAAGCTGGCGCCGTCATCGCGGCTGAGCAGCAGGTCACCGGCCTGGCTGGCAAGCCAGAATTGCCCGTCACGGTCGATACCGGCGGCGGTGAGGCTGGCGTTGATCCCGGTGTCGATCAGTTGCCACTGCTGGCCGCCATCGGTACTGCGGTAGGCGTGGCCGCGCAGGCCGTATATCAGCAGCACGCCGGGCTTGCCGACAGCACCGAACAGGGTGCCGGCGTAGGGTGTGCCAACGCGAGCGAAGCGCTTGCCGTCCCACTTCAGCAACAGGCCCTGCTCGCCCGTGATGAACAACTCGTCGCCCACCGCGGCCAGGCTGGTCAGGTGCAGGCCTTGCGGGTTGTCGCTGTGGTCGAGCCACGGCTGCCAGTGCTTGCCGCCATCCGTGGTGCGAAGCAGCAGGTTGAACACCCCCACCGCGTAGCCCGTGCGGGCATCGCCGAACCACACGTCGAGCAAGGCATTGTCGGTGTCCGCGCCTGGCAGCTGTTCGGCCAGTACCCGGCCGTCCAGCTGTTTTTGCCAGTGCATGCCACCGTCACGGCTGTGCAGGACCACGCCGTCGTGGCCCACCGCCCAGCCCAGTTCGGGCGTGGCGAAGCTCACCGCATTCAGGTCGGCGCTGACCGGCACCTGGGCTTGCTGCCAGTGCGCGCCGTGGTCATCGGAATACAGGATGTGCCCGCGCGGGCCGACCGCGACCAGGCGCTGCCCGGCCCAGGTCACATCACGCAGGGCGCTACTGCTGGCAAGGGCGCTGGGCATGGCGGGCACATCCAGCACATCGGTGAATGGCGCAGCCAAGGCTGCACCCTGCAGCGCAACCAGGGCCAGCATCACCACGCTGCATCGTTTGAAGACAGACATTGGAACCTCTGCTCCGTGCGTTCAGCGAATGCCGTTGCCGGCCAGCGAATCGGGCGACCATTGGGTTTTCGACAACGGGTCGATGTAACGGATGCCGCCGTAGGCACCGACCACGCCATTGAGGTTGTAGGTGCCGCCGATGAGGTCGTAGATCATGAACGGCGTGGCGTCCGGGGTCTGCTTGTCATAGCTCTGGGTGAGGAAGGCGAACGAACCCCGGTACAGCTGGCCACGGGCGTCGTACTGGTCCGAGGCCAGCGCGATCCAGCTGTCCTCATCAAGGTAGAAGCGGCGCTTGTGGTAGATGTGACGCGCGCCGTCCTTGAGCTTGCCTTCCACCACCCACACGCGGTGTTTTTCCCAACGTACAAACTGCGGCGCCAGGTGGTTGGGGGTGATCAACTGTTTGACATCGGTGTTGTAGGTCAGCTGGTAGGTGTTGTAAGGCACATACATCTCCTGCTTGCCGACCAGGGTCCAGTCGTAGCGGTCCAGCGCGCCGTTGAAGACGAACACGTCATCGTAGGTGCCAGAGCCGGAGGTGCCCGGGTTGGGCGTGTCGTAGGCCAGGTTAGGTGCCAGCTTGACCCGGCGCTGGCCCGGCAGGTACTGCCAGGCGCTGCGCGGCTGCACCAGCGGGTTGGCAGCGTCGCGCAGCATCATTGCTTCACCGGCACGGCGTGCGGGCCCGGTGTACACCAGTTTCATCTGGTAATAGGTGTCCTTGGCGCCGATCGGCCTGGTCATGTCCTCGTAGATCGGGTAACTGATGTGCGCCTGGCCTGTGGTCGACAATGACGGTTTGCCGGCAGCATCGACGTTCCACGAGTCGTACTTGGCGGTCATGCTCACGCCCTGGTAGCGCAGCAGGAAGTTCCACATGGCCTCGGCGCCGTTCTGCGGAATGGGGAACGGAATGCCCGGCAGCACATTGTCCACGGCAGTGCCGCCCTCCTGGCTTCTGGCGCCGGTGGCGTTCTTGCGGGTGTTGTCCAGCACCGCCTGCGGCAGCGCAACGCTGCGGTGCGTCGGGTACACGTCAACGTGGTAGCTGGGGTAGCGCTTGAGCAGTTCGAGGGTAGTGGCGGTCAGTTGCCCCTTGTACTGATCGGCATTCTTGCCATCGATGACCAGCAACGGCTTCTCGCTGGCAAACGGGTCGGGGCGCATGCTGGCGCCGCTCTGATAGCTGGCCGGCGGGGTAAGCAGGCCGCCTTGGTAGGCCGGGATAGAGCCGTCGGCATTGCCGGCCTTTTCGGCGCCGAGGGTGGTCAGGTTGGTGCCCAGGTGTGCAGCCTGGTCAGGGGAAACGGCAGCCTGGGCGGCGTTGAGCGCGGCCAGCGACAGGCACGAGGCCAGCAGGGTACGTACGAAGGTCATGATGGTTGTCTTCCTGTGTAGGCGGTAGGAAACAGGGCTCAGAAGGTCGTCTTGACGGTCAGGTACAGCGCGCCACGGTCTTCGGTGGTGGCGCCACCGCCGGAGAAGGAGGCGTAGCCGCCGCCGTAGCAGGTGTAATCCTGTTCGCCGTCCAGGGCATTGGGGGTGCTGCCGTCGGTCTGGCCGTCCTTGCAGGCCTTGGTCTCACCGAAGCTGTCGACGTACTTGAGGTCGACGAAGTACTGGTTGTAGATCGCAGCGCTTAAGCCCACCGCGTAATTGCCGGTGTTTTCGGCGCCGCCGCCTTGCACTGGCGAGACACCGTCCAGGCCGACGTTGACCGACAACGGCATGCTCAAGTCCATGCCCGGCAACACCTGGTACCAGGTGGGGGTGAAGTTGACGGCGATACCCCAGTTGTCGCGGGTCGCCTTGTCGATGCCGCGGTAGCTGCCCTTGCCTTTGTACAAAGCCTCGTTGTGGCCATCGAGCTTGAGCAGGTTGCTGTAGAACAGCTCACCCAGCAGGGTTGCCGAGTCGAACAGCGGCGTGTCACCCATCGTCATCAGGCCGTTGACGGTGAAATGCAGGGTGTCGCCAGTGGCGCTCAGGCTGTCACCATCCTTGGGCACGTCGTAGACCACCCCGCTGCTGGGCAGGCGCGACGGCAGTAAACCGAAGCCACCACCCAGGCCACCTTGGCCGGGGGCACTGACGATTGCCGGGATACTCGCCAGCGGCATGTTGTGGCGGATGTTGAGGTCGCTGCCGACGCTGATGCCGGCCACATCCTTGGACAGGCTCAGGCCATAGATGTCGATGTTGTCGGCGTAGGCGAACTGGTAAGTGGTGCTTTGCAGCGAGTTGTACAGGTTACCGACCGCCCCTTGGCGGCTGCCCGGCGGGTTGCCGAAAGGGCCACTGGCCACGGTCATGCCGCGCGCATCGAGCCAGGCCTGAGGCAGAATCTCGGACGTCTTGCGGTAGTAGAAACCGAGGGTGCCGCCCAGCCATTGCGGCGACCACCTGGCCATGATGCCCCAGTCGCCGCTCTTGCCGGGCGTCAGGTCATGACCGCGACGGAGGGTGGTCAGCGCTCCGCGCACCGGGATCAAGCCCGGGGTGCCGGTGTGGCCGAGCAGGAAGCTCTGCGCGCCCTCGCCTACCACATCGGCGCCGCCATAGTAGGTGCCCGCTTCGGGCAAGCGGGCAGCATCCCAGTCGAAGAAGTACTGCGCACCCAAGGTGAGTTCGGAGTTGACCAGGAACGAGGTCGACAGTTGGTTGCGGGGGACGAACAGCTCCTTGGCCTCGGTGCCTGGCGAGGCCGCCAGCTTGGCCAGGTCCAGGCCGGATTGGCCATAGCTCAGCGAATGCACGGGGTTGAGCAGGGTTTCCCCCCAGAACAGGTTGTGCTGGCCCAGCTTGGCACTGACCTGCGACGCTTCGCCGACATCACGGCTCATGAATACGAACGCATCCAGCACTTCGCCCGATGGGCCGTTGTAGTATCGCTGGGCGTAGTTGCTCAGGTGCGGGCTGCCCAGGGGTGTGCCAGTACCCGGCAGGCCATTGAGGCTGGGGCTGATGCCCGACTGATCACCGTTGCCATTGACGAACGGGTTGCTGTTGGAGCCGGTATTGTCGTAGGCCTTGTCGTACCAGCTGGCAGTGCTGACGCGAAAACCGGTGTTGCCCTGATACACCACATCCAGCTCGGTCAGCAGGTCGACCCGGTTGGTGATGTTGGTGCCGGCCTTGCGGAAGTTGTAGTCACCGTCGTTGCTGTTGGGCGTGCCCAGCATGCGCTTGTCGGCGCTTTCCGTGCGCACGCCATAATTGTATTTGACGGTATTGTCCAAGCGCACGGCCCAGTCTTCATTGCCGGTCTCGACTTCGACGGCCTGGGCGGCGGGCAGCGTGAGCAGGGCGACGGCGCAGGCGAGCAGGCAGCGCTGTGGCTTCACGGCATGGTGAATGCGGTGTTCTGGCATTACGATGGCTCCACGTATTGTTATTGTTTTTTACGCCGCCCGTCTGTTGCGGGCGTGGCTGGGGCGTCCATGCGTTACTACAGGGTTTCGGCGTCCAGACGGCGGATCAGGGCCTCGGCCAACGGCCAAGGGCCGAAACCGGAAGCCGGGTTGAGATGGCCGACGGCACCCAGGTTGACCAGTTCACTGCCCCAACGGTGGGCAAGTTCGCTAACGGCGGCGTAGCTGGCCAGGTGGTCATTGCTGCTGGCCGCGACAATGCTCGGGAACGGCAGCGCCGTGGTTGGCAACGGCGACCAGCCCTGGGCGGCCAGGCTGGCTGGGCTTGGGTAGTGCGCCGGCCATTGGGCGTTGAGGTCTGGCGGTGCAGCCAGCAAAGCCCCCTTGATCGGCCACCGGTAACGTGCGGCCCAGTGGGCGACCATCAGTACGCCGGCACTGTGCGCCACCAGCAGCACCTGGCCGTCGATCTGCTCCAGTTCGCGCTGGATCGCCTCTACCCGGGCGTTGCAGCAAAGGCCGTCAAGCTTCAGCGGCGGTACGCTGCGCACCTTCGCCAGGCGGCTGGCAAGCAGCGTCTGCCAATGATCGGCAACGTGGTCGCGCAGGCCAGGGACGATCAACACGGTGGCAGTGGTTTGCAGTTTTTCCACGGTGAACCTCGTGTGCGGTGTAGCTGTTGAGGTTCACAGTAAACAGCCCTCCCCCCGGGTGCTTCACATTGGGCGTCAGGTACTTTTCATTTGATGACAATGGCCCGAACAGGGCTTTGCTTTTCAATAGATGACACGCAGGCTATAAAACCCGTGCACCTGCAAGCCAAGTGCTTTTTGTCGCAACAGCCTTGTGCTGCTGCTTGAAAGCGCCAGGTTGCCTGAACAATAGGGATAACAATAAAAAATGCCTGCCCTCGTCCGCGCCGCCAGCTTGACCAATTACCTGGAGGTGTCTCGCCACCTGGGTCTGAACCCCCACAAACTGCTGGCACAGGTGGGCCTCAGCGCGGCGTTGCTCGACGACCCCAACCGGCGTATCCCGGTGGCCAGCGTGATCAACCTGCTGGAAGCTTCCGCCAGCGCCAGCCAATGCGAGAGCTTCGGCTTGCGCATGGCCGAACTGCGCCAGTTGTCGGACTTCGGCGAAATCAGCCTGCTGCTCAGCCACCAACGCAACCTGCGCGATGCGCTGCAGGTGATCGTGCAGTACCGTCATCTGCTCAATGACGCGCTAGCCATTCATATCGAAGAAGCTGGCAAGACCGTGGTCATTCGCGAAGAGGTGATCAGCGAGCGCGCGCCCTGTAGCCGCCAGGCCACCGAGCTGGCTATCGGCGTGATGATGCGCTTGTGCGCGGCGCTGCTAGGCACGCACTGGCACCCGATCAGCGCCAATTTCACCCATGCGGCCCCCGCCGACCCCGCCATTCACCGGCGCATTTTCGGCTGCACGCTGGTGTTTGGCAGCGAGTTCAACGGCATCGTCTGCCCTGCCGCCGACCTCGACAGTGCCAGCCCGCAAGCCAACGAAGCCATGGCCCGCCTGGCGCGGCGCTACCTGGACACGCTACCAGCAGGCAGCGAACCATCGCTGGAGCTGGAGTTGCGCAAGACCATCTACCTGCTGCTGCCCATGGGGCGGGCCACCCTCGAGCAAGTGGCGCAAACCCAGGGCATGAACGTACGCACGCTGCAGCGGCGGCTGGAAGAAAGCGGGTTGACCTTCAAGGACCTGATCAACAGCGTGCGACGTGACCTGGTGATGCGCTACCTGGAGAACCCCAGCTATTCGCTGGGTCGCATTGCCGATATGCTCGGCTACTCGATGCCCAGTTCGTTCACCCGCTGGTTCATCGCCCAGTACGGCATGCCGCCGGCCAGCTGGCGGGCAAGCAGTGTCAGCCCTGCTCCCCAAACCCGTCACTATCGAGGGTGATGAATACCGCATCACCCTCCTGCTGCACCGGGTAGCAGGTAACTTTCAACGCCTTGGAATTGACCAGGTAGCCGCTGGCCAGGTCGAAGCGCAGGCCGTGGGCACAGCACTGGATCACCCGCCCTTCCAGGCGCCCGCCACACAGCGACGCCCCTTGGTGCGGGCAGCTATCGTCGATGGCATAGAGCGCACCGGCGACATTGAACAACGCTACGCTGCGGCCCTCGCAGGCCAGCAGCACCCGGCCATTGCGCTCCGGCAGTTGGCTGGGGTTCAGGGCGATACGCAGGCTCATGCCTGCACCCTCTCTGACAAGGCGTCGGTCATCGCGGCAAACAGCGCCTCGGCTGGCCGCACCCCGGCAATCAGAGGGCCTAGGTTGAAGCGATAACGTGGCACGGCACTGCCTGCACGCCCTGCACCGTCGAGGAACGGGCTGCCATCATCACGCAAACAATCGATTACCTGCGCGGCCTTGAGCCCGCAACTCTCGGCGATGCCGAGCAACGTGCGGCTATCACCGAGGTCACGGCCTTGGTGGAAATAGGCAATGAACAGCCGCTCCAGCAACGCTTGCTGTTGCGACGCGCCAAGCAGACTGCCGGCGCGCTGCATCAACCGGTGGGCGTTGCCGGTGTTTGGCATGCGGCAGATGCGCGAGAAGTCGATATCCTCCCCCACCACGCGGGCAGCGGCGCGCACCTGAGCCTGGCGCTCGCGCACTGCCTGCTCGCTGCCCAGGCGTTGAAGGTAGAACTGTTTGAAGGGTACCCCATTGGCTGGCAGCCCCGGCAGCAACTGCACGCCCTGCCTGTGAACCTGCACTTGCACGTGTGGCTGCTCACGCTGCAACAGCAACAACGCAGCCTGCAAGTGCCGCTGGCCAATCAGGCACCAGGGGCAGACGAAATCGAAGAGCACCTCGATGGACAATTGCTGTTTCACAGTTTCAACTCCTGGCGCGCAGACGATCCATGTCGCGGTGGTAGTGACGTTTGGCAACCCAGAACACGGCCGCCGCTGCAATGCTTGTCAGTGGCACCCACTGCAGCGCCGCCTGAAGCCCGATCAGGTCAGACACCCGACCGGTGATCAGCGGCCCGGTGGCCAGGCCGAGCAGGTTGTTGGCCAAGGTCAGGGTGGCGAATGCCGTGCCATGCACAGCGGCGTGGGTCAGGTTGGCGACCATGGCACTGGAAGGGCCATTGGTGCCGGCGGCGATCATCATGCCCAGGCAGATCAGCACCAGTTGTGCGGTACCGGCAGGCAACGCAAAGGCAATGCTCAGCAGCGCGCAACTGCCCAGGCAATAGCCGATGGCCAGGCTGATCTTGCGGTCCGGGCGCTGCCGCCCAAGGCGATCGCAGAGCATGGCGCAGAGAATCATGCCGATACCACTGCACAGCACGATGACGGCGGCGATCGCCCCCGCGCGATCGGTGCCCATGGCGTAATAGCGGTTCAGGTAGCTGGGCATCCACACGATCAGGGTGCCGCCGACAAACAACTGCAGGCCACTGCCGACATAGGCGGCGATGACCGAACGGCTGCTGTACAGGGTGCGCAGCGGGTGGCTGGCCTTGTCCAGCGCCTGCTGCGCGCACTTGGGGGCAATGCGCCCCTCTTTGACGATGACTGGGTAGAGCATCGCCAGCACCAGGCCGAACAATGCCATGCCGGCGAATGCCCAGCGCCAGCCCAGGTGCTGGGCCAACACCCCGCCCAAGGCCATGCCCAGCACCGAGCCGAACATGCCGCCCGCCATGAACGCCCCGGCCAGCGTCGAGCGCATGTCGCGGGGGAATACCGCGACCACCACGGCAATGCCGACACTGCCATAGGCGGCCTCGCCGACCCCGACCAGAAAGCGCGCAATGAACATTTGCGGGTAGTTTTCCGCCAGGCCACAGCCGAGCGTGGCCAGGCTCCACAGCACGGCCATCAGCACCAGGCTGCGTACCCTGCCGAAACGGTCGGCCAGCAGCGACAACGGGAAGGTCAGCAGGCCGACCATCAGCGCGACGATGCCGCTGAGCAAGCCTAACTGGCTGTCGCTCAATGCCCATTCGCCCTTGAGCAGCGGAAACACCGCATTGAGCACCTGGCGCGACATGTAGTCGGAGATCAACAGGCCGAAGGTCAGGGCAAAGACGACCCAGGCATAGCGCCGGGGAATGCTGTTGGCAGTGTCGGTGCCGGAGTCTTCGGCGCTGACGAGATAGGTGGCCATGTTGCCTCCTTGGGTGTGAAGCGTGGGTGTCGTTTTTGTTGTTATGGGTAACCGCCAGAACTCACGTTGCGTTTTGTGGCCTCTTCGCGGGGACGCACGCGAAGAGGCCGGGCCTGCCATAACCGCATCAAATGCGCTGCGGCACGCCCTTCTCACCCGCCTGGCGGTTCGGCGCCATGCCATTGGCTTTCAGCGTCTGCTCGATACTGTCGTACTGCTGCCCGATGCGGTAAATGGCGCGGGCCTCCTTGCCACTGGCAATCTCGCGACCCAGCTCATGGGCCACGCGCACGGTCTGCTGGACCTGCTGCACCGAGGTGAAGCGTTTGCCGTGCTGGTCGATGATGGTGTCTTCGTTGCCGCAGCGCGGGTGCAGGCCCATGGCCAGCGCCATGGTGTTGAACGGCAGCACGTTCTTTAGCAACGATTCGGCAGTCAGGGTGCAGCCGTCCGGCGCGCGGTGGATGAAGTTGAAGAAGTTGAACGGGTTGGGGCCATCGAAACCGCCGCCAATACCGATCCAGGTCAGGTTCAGCGGCCCCATGTAGTCACCCCGGCGCACGATGCGTTCGAGGGTTTCCAGGGCATGCATGCCGGTCAGCTGGAAATGCGGCTGGATATGGCTGGCCTGCAGGCGGCGCAAGTGCTCGCGAACCCAGGCCGGGCCGGCCGGCACGGTCATTTCGCTGTAGGCGGCATGGATTGCGGGGCTGGCCAGCGAGGTGCCCTCAAGGTACTCGGGGTACAGCAACTCCATGATGTTCATCTGCGTGGTGTTGATGGCCACGGTCACCTGGTCGGGCCGCGGCGTCAGCTCGGCAAGCATGTGCCGGGTGTCATCCGACAGCCATTTGGCCGCCTCGCCTTCGCCTTCCGGGGCGAAGGAAATCGAACCGCCAACTTGAATGATCATGTCCGGTACAGCTTCACGTACTCCGGCGATCAGCTCGTTGAACTTGGACAGGCGCTTGGAGCCTTTGCCGTCCAGCTCACGCACATGCAAGTGCAGCACGGTGGCGCCTGCCTCGTAGCAGTCGACGGCCTTCTGCACCTGCTCGTCCATGGTCAGCGGAATGTCTTCAGGGAAGTCTTCGGGCATCCACTCCGGGCCATAAGGGGCGACGGTGATGACCACTTTTTCCATGTTTTCCGGGTGCAACGAATCGTCGAAGAATTGCATGCTGTAGTCCTCGCTATTGTTATTGTGCGGTTACCGCCAGTGACGGCGGCAGGCTTAGAACGTGCGGCTGCCCTTGATCCCGGCACGCTCCATCTTGCGATGGCATGGCGGGTAGTCCATGACGGCGTAGTGCTGGGTGCTGCGGTTGTCCCAAATCGCCACGCTGTTGGGCTTCCAGCGCCAACGCACCTGGTATTCAGGCAGGTAGGCCTGGCTGATCAGGTAACGCAGCAGGTCGCCGGCGCCCGGGTTTGCATCCTGGCCGAAACGCACCCGCTGCGGGGTGTGGTAGTTGCTGAAGTGGGTGGTGAAGGCGTTGACGAACAGCACCTGCTCGCCCGTTTCCGGGTGGGTGCGTACGACCGGGTGCTCGGCGTCGGGGAACTGCGCCTTGAGTGCCAGCCGTTTGTCCAGCGGCATTGCAGCGCCGAAGCTGGCCTCGATGCTGTGGCGGGCGCGCAGGTCTTCGATTCTGGCCTTTACATCGTTTGGCAGGTTCTCATAGGCCAGCACCATGTTCGCCCACAAGGTGTCGCCGCCTACCGGCGGGCATTCCACACAGCGCAGCACACAACCCATGGGCGGTGCCTCACGCCAGGTGGCATCGGTGTGCCAGGCATTTTCATAGCGGTCGTTGGGCTGGTCCGGGCGCTTGTAGATCTGCACCAGCCCCGGGTGCTCCGGGTCGCTCCCGGCCACCGGATGATCCTCCAGCTCGCCGAAGCGGCGGGCGAAGGCCACGTGCTCGGCACGGCTGAAGTGCTGGTCGCGCAGGAACAGCACACGGTGCTGGAGCAACTGCTGGCGCAACTGGGCGAACAGTTCGTCATCGTGAATCGCATCGGCCAGGTTGACGCCACTCACCTCGGCACCAATCGCGCAGGTCAGTTGTTCAATGTGCATGCTGTTGCCCTCTTCAGATGACGAAGATCGACGAGCCCGTGGTTTTGCGGGCTTCCAGGTCACGGTGGGCCTGTACCGCGTCCTGCAGGGCGTAGTGCTGATTGATTTCGATACGAATGCGCCCGCTGCTGACGTGGTCGAACAATTCGCCGGCCAGGTCAGCCTTTTCTGCCGGATCGGCGATGAAGTCGGCCAGTGCCGGGCGGGTAAGCTGCAACGAGCCCTTGATTGCCAGCAACTGCGGGTCGAACGGCGGGATGGTGCCCGACGCCGTGCCGACGCAAACCATCAGCCCGCGGCGCTTGAGCGAATCGAGCGAGCCGGTGAAGGTGGTCTTGCCGACACTGTCGAACACGACGTTCACCCCTACCCCGTCGGTCAGTTCGCGCACGCGGCTGGCGACGTCTTCGACGCTGTAGTTGATGATGTGGTTGCAGCCATGGGCGCGGGCTACCTCGGCCTTGGCCTCGGTGGATACGGTGCCGATCACGTTCAGCCCAAGCAGCCGCGCCCACTGCGCGACAATCAGGCCCACCCCGCCAGCAGCCGCATGCAGCAGCACGCTGTCACCGGGTTTGAAGTCATACAGCCGGCGTAACAGGTAGGCCGAGGTCAGGCCGCGCATGGTCATGGCGGCAGCAGTCTCGAAGGCAATGGTTTCCGGCAGCTTGATCAGCGCCGCAGCGGGGATCAGGCGCTCGGTGCAATAGGCACCCAAGGTATTGAGGAAACCGGTATAGGTGACCCGGTCACCGACCACCACCTGGGTCACGCCTTCGCCCACCGCCTCCACCACCCCGGCAGCTTCCACGCCGATGCCATTGGGCAGCGCGATCGGGTAAGTGCCGTTGCGAAAGTAGGTGTCGGCATAGTTCAGGCCCACCGCCACCTGGCGCAAACGAACCTGCCCGGGGCCGGGCTCGCCAACCTCGGCGTCCTCGTAGCGCAATACCTCGGGGCCACCGGTCTGATGGAAACGTACCACTTTGGACATGCTTGTCTCTCCAATCATCGATCTGGACGTCAGGCGTCAGTGTTGGGTGATTGGACTGTATGCCCTTGGCTTGCGGGGTGCTTCGCATCGGACGACAGCGGGTTTTCATTTGATGACAGCACGTGTCGACGCACCGGTGTTCGGACCAGCGCCTTTATTCATGAGGCTGCTTGATGGTTACCTCTTGCGAGACTAATACTTAAATCTCTGCCTGGGGAGGCACGAAAAATGCAACCAAGATTCGTTATCGTTCCCGCTGTGCCGATCGAAAAGGAATCGTTCCGCGTTGGCAGCCGCTACTACGCCGCTACCGTGTGTGGAGGGTTCGACATTTATGACAATCAGGCAAAGGAGCGGCTCAAGCCGAGCTATCCGAGCCGCACGGAGGCACAGGTGAAATGCGAGCATTTGAACAAGCGGGATGAGTTGGGGTAACTGCAGGAGATCGGGGCGGCTCAACCCGCTCGGGGCACGGGTTCAATCCAGGCATTGCTTGGCAGCGTGGCGTAATTTGTCGCCAGACAGAAAGCTGCCCTTGTAGAAGGTCGCGCGGCTGCCCTCGTGAGCGTCAACCACATCAAGCACATCGTCGCTTGCCACGGCGCTTGGCGCCGTGAGCCGGTAGCCGTGGGCTATCGACTTCTGCGTGGCCTGTGGGGCCAGCGCTTGCCATTTTGGCAGGACACAGGCGGCGTACTGCTGCGGCGATTTTTTGGTCAGTTTGCTGGCAGTGGGTTTGCCGGGGCTTGCGCAACCGGCGAGGCTGGCAACCAACACAGTGGCGATAAAAATACGAATGTCAGGCATTTGCAATCGACCGTTATGGATACGCTGCATTCTAACGGGCGTGACGCCGCGTTACTAATCAACCAAAGTCTTGCTGCAGGACGACGCCCAAGCGGGATCAGTGCAGCGCACCTGATATTTCTGCCAGTAGCCGGGGCACGCCGCAACAGTGAAACTCCCGAGGGACATCACACCACGACTCGGCAGGGCTTCATACCATGCAAACGAACGCCAACCACACTCAGTTCTTCTATCAGAACGGCAAACTCGTCACCCTTAAAACCGGTGAACAGGGCCATAGTATCTTTCGCTCGCCGGACGTCCCCCTTGCCGAGCGACAATCAGACGACACCGACGCCGGCGGATTGCTGGCAACTGACGACAAGGGTTCGGTGCTGCAGGTACAGCAGAGAAGCTGAAGTCCTCATGATGCTCCGGCCCCATTGCGAACCAAACGCGGGCTCAGGGCTTGGCTCCCCTGTACAACACGATGGCTGCTATATCCAGGGCCAGCACACTGCCGACAATCACGAACATGATGTACAGATCCTCAGAGAGCATTGCCGTATCCCCCCAGATGCACCGGTTTCAAAAGGGGTAAGCAAATACTGATCCATTCAGTGCATCAGGTAGCGCGCTGCGACTCAGCTGAACTTCAACTTGACCACTTTGCTCAGCGCCCAGCCACTGAAGACATAGAACGCATCCAGGTAGAAGCGCCCTGCATAGTTGGGCAACGGCGTTTGATTCAACAGCACATCCGGCTCGGGCGCAGGAGGAAACAGTGCATAAAAGCCGTTGGGCAGCACTGCCAGTGCCAGCAGTAACAGGTAAGTCGAGGCTTGTAGCAGGGTGGCACGATTACTGGATCTGGCGGACCACTTCAGCCCGTAGTAGGCAACCAGGCCGGCAACAGGCAAAACCCAGAAATGCGTCGGCATCCCAATGAACATTTCGGCGACTACGCTTCTTGCTTCCACCTGCGGCTCTCCATCCAAATACAACGATTATTACGGGCGGGGCCGGCAAATGCAAAGCAACGCTGCTCAGGCCATACCGGCTCCCCCCCCCTTTTTGAACGTTGCCGGGCAGGCGATCGGCAGACAAAAAGCCCGCTCTCGACGGCGGGCTATTGGTGTGGGGTTGGATGATTACGCTTTTGAACACATCAGTGCAGCATCCAGCAACCTGCCATGGTCGTACCAGGCATCACGTTGATAGGCCGTGAAGTGGCGCTCGCTTCCCGTGCCCCGCAACTCTACAAGACCTTCTGCCTTGTCGGGGTCAGTGCTTTCGACGAAAAGCCTGACCGCGTTATCACCCTCAACTTCATAGGTTTTCACATTCCCTTGTAGCTCGCCTTTGACGCAGCCCAGATAGGCGGGTGGGCTTTTCACGGTAGTGCCAGCGGTATAATCGTGGCTGTCACGCACATCCGGGTTTTGTGCGCAGCCTGCGACGAACAACGAGGCTGCCCCGATTACCAGTATTGCACCTGCCAGCGATCTTGAGTTTTTCACGCGACACGCTCCTGCAGCCCCATCGAAAACTGGGAAATGTTGCCAAGCAGCCTGCCCTTTTTTGGTTTTTGTCCTGCCCATGTTACTGCTCAACGACAACAGGGCATCAGGTTTGTTTGCTATATAGGGTTCGGGGCGTTTTCCTCACACCCTGCGTTGGCCCCGATTACGCGTAAGGCCTGCCCCATAAACGGGGTCAGGGAATGGCATTGAGAAACACATATGTCGCCGCCAGATCGAGTACCAGCACAGCAACCACGCTGAAAATCATGTAATAGCGGTCATCCTGAGTCATTTCTGCGTACTCCGCATGATCAATGTCTCGGGGGTCACAGCAATTCCCGTTCCAGCGCCCAGGTTCAGCCCGCTGGCACCGCGCCAGCCAAACAGCGCAATCGCGCAGTCAGTCCTTGATCTGGCATACGCCATTGGCTTTGTTCTTACCGGTATACGAGACGTCAGGCGAGCCGTCCGGGTTGATCGACAACGATACCGTTACCCCGCCACCTTTGGCCTCGAAATAGTTGTCATTGAATTTTTTCAGCGTGGCTTCCTTGCCATTGATATAGACAGGCCCACCTTTATCGGCATGGACCTCGATATTTCCGGGGCATGTTGCGTTCAACAGCGGAATACCGGCATGGGCAGCGCCCGATGCGGCAAGCAACAGGCCCAGTAACAAACGCTTCATTTGCAGTGTCCTCGTGGGGTTTTCGGGGGTGCGCGCGTTAAAGCAGTCCTGCGATAGCAAAGAGGCTCATCGCTCGTTCGAGATGGTAGGCAAGCACATGCAGGCTCATCTCGCTAAGCATTTTTTTCATTCAGTGCATCCAGTCCGCCCGTTGGCGGGTATTGCTAGTGGGCGGCCTTTGACTGCCCAGCCCAATGACTTTCAGGAGCACTGCCCATGAACTTCAAATACTCCGCCTGCCTGTTTGCCTGCAGCCTCGCCCTTGCGCTGCCGCCCGCCCACGCCCAGACCGCGCTGCCAGAAGCGGTCAAAGTCCCTGATGGCCATCGCGTCCTGCTCGAAACCGTCGGCGTCGGCGAGATCACCTACGAGTGCCGCGACAAGGCCAACACCCCCGGTCAGACCGAATGGACTTTCGTCGGCCCCAAGGCAGTGCTCAATGACCGTGCCGGTAAACAGGTGGGCGACTACTTTGGCCCACCCGCAACCTGGCAGGCCAAGGATGGCTCGAAAGTCACCGGTACCCAGTTGGCAGTGGCACCGGCGGACAAAGGCGCCATCCCCTATCAGCTGGTCAAGGCCAACCCGGCCGAAGGCAAAGGCGCCATGCAGGGGGTCAGCTATATCCAGCGCCTGGCTACCCGCGGCGGTGTGGCGCCGTCAGTCGACTGCACGGCGCAGAACAAAGGTGCCAGGCAGGTCGTCCAGTACCAGGCTGACTATGTATTCTGGACAGCCAAGTGACACGCACCTGACCCTACGCCCTGCGAGTGATGATCTACGCTCGATGGCAAGCCCCCCGGCTGGATGGCCGGGGTACTTGCCTTACACAAGGAAGCCACACACGTTGAACTCGCCGGCCACTCCCTTCGACTTCCACCGCTGCCTGTTAGCCTGTGCACAGGGTGACCGGCGGGCCCTGCAAGCGCTCTACGATCACGAAGGCGCGCGCCTGCTGGGCGTTGCCCGGCGTATCGCACGTGACGACGCCACCGCAGAAGACATCGTCCACGATGCGATCATCCGCATCTGGACCCGCGCAGCCAGCTACGACCCGGCGCGCGGCTCGGCTCGAGGCTGGATATACAGCATTACCCGCCACCTGGCGCTGAATTCGATACGCGATACCCGCCGTGAAACTGTACTGACCGATGCCGACACCGAAACTGCGTCAACATTGCACGGGAGGGTTGATGACCTTGACCTCTGGTCCGGCTCAGCAAAGATTTACCGCTGCCTTGAACAACTGCAGCCCGCACCGCAACGCTGCATCCTGCACGCCTACGTGGACGGCTGCAGCCACGCCGAGATAGCCGGTTTATTGGGTGCGCCACTGGGCACTGTCAAGGCCTGGATCAAACGCAGCCTCAAAGCGCTACGGGAGTGCCTGGAATGAAGCCCGATTCTGCCGAAGAACTGGACAGCCTCGCCGGGGAATATGTGCTGGGGACCTTGTCGCCGGAGCAATATGCCGCGGCGGCCGAACGCCTGCGTACCGACCCCGCGCTTCGCGCCGCCGTGGATGCCTGGGAGGCCCGGCTGCTGGAGCTGACCGCGCTGTCTACCCCGCAGCCACCGAGCCCCCGCCTGTGGCGCCGTATCCAGCGCAGCCTCGATGAGCTACCCGCACCGCGCACGCAGGCTCGCTGGTGGCAACGCCTCGGCCTGTGGCAAGGGCTCAGCGCCGCAGGGCTGGCTGCAAGCCTGCTGCTGGCGTTTACCTTGCTGACAACGCCCCCCTCTACCACGCAATACCTGGTGGTGCTGGTGGCGCCGAACAGCCAGGCCCCCGGCTGGGTGGTGCAGGCCAGCGACAGCCACATGATCGAACTGCTGCCGCTGGGCCGGGACACGGTCCCCGACGGCATGGCCCTGCAGTTCTGGACCAAGGGCGAGCAATGGCGTGCTCCGGTTTCGCTTGGCCTGGTCAAACCGGGCGAACCCTATCGAGTTCCGCTGGAAAGTTTGCCACCCTTGGAGGCCAATCAATTGTTCGAGCTGACGCTGGAGAAAGCCGGTGGCTCGCCGACCGGTCTGCCGACAGGGCCGGTGAAGTTCATTGGTCGCGCGGTGAAAGTGATATGACACGAAAGGGCCGCAGAACGTGACTGCGGCCTTCGCAAGGCTGGAAGCCAGGGTCAGCCGCGGATCACCTCAAGGCGATCCCGCCCAGCCTCTGTGATGGCGTTCTCCCCTTCATCGCTGATGCGATAACGTCCTGACACCATTTTGGTAATTGAGAAACGGACCAGCCCGCTTTGGGACAAGGCTTGGCCTGCTTCGAAGCGCATTGCCTGCTCCAGGTCGAAGATCTTGATCTCTCCGATTTTGTAGCGTGCAAACGCGACCAAGGCGTTATCCAGTTCTTGTTGACTGATCGTTGTAGCGACTTCCATTCGACCTCCCAGGTCATGAGAGCCCCGGTCCGTGGGGGGGTGAAGGCAACGAACCGGGTGGCTTGTTGAAGGCGGACCGTACTATGCAGTCACGGAAGTCGCTACTGGCTTTCCATCCATGCTGGATGGGTAGGCAGCACGACACCCACCACACCTACGGTCACTTCAGGCGCCGTCGCTGGCGGCGGAACGCTTACGGCCTTGATCTGCGTCGTCCTGTTCAGTGCCCGCTGCCCTTTACGCCCGTGCGCTTTGGGGCGAAAAGCTGCCGATCGTGAATGACCGCCATCGACCCGTTATCGGTTGTCCGTTCGCTGTAGGTCGTTCATGGCCTAAAGGAACCCGATTCCAACACCTGTCCCCTGAAGACGTGGCCGTGAACCCAACACAGCTAAGTACGCAACACCTGTTCACCAGCATTGGCAGGCAGGCGTACAGCATCAACCAACGCGGCGCAAGCAATCAGGCCGATACCGACAAGCGCCCAGCGGAAGTCGCCCACTGTCATCTCGCTTTCACCCCCCCGCAGCATCGTCGAGACCCTCAGCAGCAGGGCCGCAATCGCAACCCCGAGCGCCATCGCCAGTTGGAAGAACATGCTGAACAGCGTCGACGCCTGGCCCATCTGTGCTTTTGGCACCTCGGCAAACCCGATGGCGTTGTAGGTGGTGAACTGCATGGAACGAGACAGCCCGCCAATGAACAGCACCAGCGCCATCCAGTACCACGGCATGTCCTGCTGCAGGAGCAAGCACGCGAGAATGCAACCGACGCCGATCAAGCCATTGACCAGCAGCACTCGACGAAAGCCGTGGCGGCGCAGCAGCCCGGTGGTGAACGGTTTCATCGCGAGGTTGCCGACGAAGATCGCCAGCACCAGCAACCCGGCATCCACCGGCGAATAGCCGAAACCGATCTGCAGCAACAGCGGAATCAGGAACGGCAAGGCGCTGATCGACAGGCGGAACAACGTGCCGCCGATGATGCTGGCGCGGAACGTGGCGATGCCTAGGGTAGCCAGCGGTAGCAGCGGCGCCGGATGACGCTGGCAATGGCGGATCGACAGCCAGGTCAGCATAGCCCCCACGGCCACCAGTGCAGCGCCTGTGCCGAGGCTGCCGCCCGATAGCGAGCCGAGCATCTCCAGGCCCAGCAACCAGGTCGCGCAGGCCGAAGCGAGGAAGACGAAGCCGAGCCAGTCGAAACGGCGCGATTCACTGGCACGGGTGTTGGGGACCAGCCACCACGCCGCTGCGATGGCCAGCAGGCCGAGCGGGATGTTCAGGTAGAAGATCCACGGCCACGACAGGTGGGTGACGATCAACCCGCCAATCGGTGGGCCGAGCACCGGCGCCACCAACCCGGGCCAGGTGATCACCGCAAGCACCTTCACCAGGTCCTGCTTCTCGGTGGTGCGCAGCACCACCAGACGCCCGACCGGTACCATCAGCGCGCCACCGATGCCTTGCAGCACCCGTGCGGCGACGAAAGTTTCCAAGGTTTGTGCCAATCCGCACAGCCACGAGGCCAGGGTGAACAGGCCAATGGCCCCGGCGAACACCTGGCGCGCGCCGAAGCGATCGGCGACCCAGCCGCTGAGCGGGATGAACACCGCCACCGCCAGCAGGTAGGCGCTGATGCCGATGTTCAGGCTGACCGGGTTCTCGGCGAAGTCACGGGCCATCTGCGGCAGCGCGGTGGCGATGACGGTGGCGTCGAGGTTTTCCATGAAGAAGGTGACGGCGACCAGCAAGGCGATGCCGGTGTTGGGGACTGCGGGGGTGGCCAAGGGTTCAGTTCCTTCTGCAAAAGGAGAGTCTCGATTGTAGGAGCGGGTTTACCCGCGAACACCGGCGCAGCCGGTGCCATGCCCCGCGTCACCTGCTTCGCGGGTAAACCCGCTCAGAGCGCCGAGCCATGCGGCCCTGCTCAGACCATGCTCATCGCCGCACGCAGTGCCAGCAGGTAGGTTTCGACACCAAACCCGCAGATCTGCCCGCGCACCACCTCGGCAAATACCGAGTGATGGCGGAACGGCTCCCTGGCATGGATGTTGGACATGTGCACTTCTACCACCGGCACTTCGATAATGGCCAATGCATCACGAATGCCGTAGCTGTAATGCGTCCAGGCACCGGCATTGATCAGCACCGCATCCACCCGGTCCTCATAGGCCTGATGGATGCGTTCGCACATGGCGCCCTCGAAGTTGCTCTGGAAGCTCACGACCTGCGCCCCCAGCTCTTCGCCCAGGGCTTGCAACGCCTGGTCGATGTCGGCCAGGGTCGCTGTGCCGTACTGGCGCGGGTCGCGCTTGCCGAACATGTTGTGGTTGATGCCATGCAGCATCAGTACATTGGCGACCATCGACCTACTCCAGGGGAATCGTCAGCTGATTGATCACGGCACGTGTGTCGGGCCGCACCCCGCGCCACCAGGCGAACGCCTCGGCGGCCTGCTCCACCAGCATGCCGACGCCATCGGCCAGGCGCGCCTGGCCCTGCTCGCGGGCCAGGCGCAGGAAAGGCGTGAGGCCTTTGCCATAGGCCAGTTCGTAGGCCAAGGCCGCCTCACCCAGCACATCAGCCGGCAGTGGCGGCAAGTCAGCGGTCAGGCTCGCCGAGGTGGCGTTGACCACGATGTCGAACGATTGCCCTTCCAGCGCTTCGTAGCGGCTGATGCGCAGACGCGGGTGATCGAGCTCGTTACGCAGCGCCAGCGCCTTGGCCATGTCCCGGTTGGCGATCACCAGCTCGCGTGGCCCCGCCTGCAGGAACGGCAGCAACGCCCCGCGCACCGCGCCGCCAGCGCCCAGCAGCAGCACTCGGCGGTTGCGCAGCGGCTCGCCAAGGTTCTCTTCGATGTCCCGCAGCAAACCGATGCCATCGAAGTTCTCGGCGACGATGCGGCCATCCTCGAACTTCAGCGCATTGGCCGCCCGTGCCAATTGCGCCCGCTCGCTGCGCCGGTCGGCCAGCTCGAAGGCACGCAGCTTGAACGGGGCAGTGATGTTCATGCCCTTCCCGCCTTCGCTACGAAACTGCAGTACCTGGGCCTCGAAGTCTTCCAGCGAGCCCTCGATAGCCCCGTATTCCAGCTGCTGGTTGCTGGCCTGAGCGAACAGGCCATGAATCAGTGGGGACTTGGTGTGGCTGATCGGTCGGCCGATCACTGCGTAGCGGTCGCTCATCGTGCATCTCCGTGGGTAAACAACACGCCATCCGCCTGCAAGGCAGTGATTTCTTCAGGGCTGAAGCCAAGCCCGGCGGCCACTTCGGCGTTGTGCTGGCCAAGGTCCGGGGCTACTTGGTGAATCGTGGTGTCGCAGTCGGAAAAGCGGAACGGCAGGTTGGCCAGGCGCAGCGTGCCGTAGCGTGGGTGCTGCTGCTCGATGACCATGTTGCGTGCCTGGATCTGCGGGTCGGCCAGCACTTCGTCGATGCGTTGAACCTTGGCACTGGGGATGTCGATGCCATCGAGCAACGCGAGGATCTCGGCCACCCGACGCGCGCCAACCCAGTCGCGGACCACCGCCAGGATCGCCTCGCGGTGGGCGTTGCGGCCGTTGAGGCTGTGGTAGCGGCGGTCGCTGCCGAACCCGGGCGGGCCGCCGTTAGCTTCGAGCATGGCCGCGAAGCGCTGCCAGGCATCGTCGACCTGGGCGGCGATCACCAGGTCGCCGTCGGTGGCGCGGAACACGCCGTACAGGGTCGAAGTGGGCATGTCGTGGCCGGTCTGCTGGGGCAACACAGTGCCACCGGACAGCGTGTAACACTGCACCGCGTATTCGTGCATCGACACCAGGGTGTCGTACAGCGCCATGTCGATGTGCTGGCCACGGCCACTGCTCACCCGGCCGAGCAGCGCGGCATTGATCGCCGCCACCGCGTGGATGCCGGTGTACATGTCGCCCAGGGAAATACGCAGCAGCGGCGGTGCCTCGCCCGGCACCCCAACCATCTGCATGATCCCGCTCTTGGCCTCGGCGATCAGGCCGAAGCCGGCGCGGTGGGCGTCCGGCCCGGTATGGCCGTAGGCGGAAATCGAGCAGTACACCAGGCGCGGGTTGCGCGCCGACAGCTCGGCGTAGCCCAGGCCCAGCTTGTCCAGAGCGCCGGGGCGGTAGTTCTCGATGAACACGTCGGCCGAATCGGTCAGACGCTGCATGAACGCCTTGCCGCGCGGGTCTTTCATGTTGACGCTGACGCCCTGCTTGCCCATGTTCAGCTGCAGGAAATAGCCGCTCTGCTGGTCGTCCAGGGTGAACGCATGCTGGCGGCCAGCGTCGCCGCTACCCGGCCGCTCGACCTTGATCACCTCTGCGCCGAGCGCCGCCAGGCAACGGCCGACATAGGGGCCGGCGAGGAAGTGGCTGTAGTCAATGACGCGGATACCCGCCAATGGCAATGCCTGGCTCATGCTACTGCCCTCCGCGGCACCATCAACCGGTGCTCGCCACGTTGCACGACTTCGCCGTGCTGGTTGATCAGTTCCGAAGGCAGCACCACGATGCCCCAGCCAGGTCGGCTGTTGCTCGGGCGCATCGCCCCCACCCGCATGCGCACGTGGAGCACGTCGTTGACCTTGATCGGCAGCACGAAGTCCCAGGTCCAGCCCAGCGACATGCCCGGTAGGAAGCGGTACTCGCACTGGGTCTTCAGGCCGTCGGCGATCGACAGCCCGAACAGGCCGTGGGCGACCAGGCAGCCAAAGTGGCTGGCGTTGGCGTAGGCCTCATCGACATGTACCGGGGTGTGGTCGCCGGTGAGGTCGGCGTAGGCCAGGATGCGTTCGCGGGTCACGGTGTAGGTCGGGCTGATGCACTCATCGCCTTCGCGGGCATCGTCCCAGTACTTTTCAATCACGCTCATGCCTGCACCTCCGCGCGCGGGTCGATGGCCAGTGCCTGGGCTACGCATTTGGGCGGCAGCGCCTGGATGAACTCCACCGCCAGGCCATCAGGCAGGCGCAGCCAGTTTCGGCCCTGGGGCATCTCACTGACGCCAAAGCGTTGGGCGGCGGCCAGCGCCGCTTCCAGGTCTTCGCACATGATGCCCAGGTGCGCCAGGCGCCCTTCCGGGCCTGCGAAGTCCGGCTGGTGAATGAACTGCAGGCCGCCGAGTGTCCAGTACTGCGCCGGTTGCTCGACGTCACCCTGCACTTCACGCATGGTCATGCCGCACACCTCGCTGAAAAAGCGGATATGCCACTGAATGTCCTGCACCCAGAACGCCACGTGTTCGAGGTAGGCTTTTGACTGGCTCATGGGGTTTCCCTTTTCTGGTGATCGGCCATGGCGCGCTCGATACCCTTGATGCAGGCCACCAGGGTTGCGTTGACCGGCGTGGCCACGCCATGGCGCTGGCCCCAGCGCACGACGGAGCCGTTGATGAAGTCGATTTCGGTGATCGAGTTTTTTTCCAGGCTCTGCAGCATCGAGGTGCGGAAGCTCGCCGGCAGGCCCTCGGCGGCCAGTGACCAGGCAGCCTCGGGGCTGGTCAGGCTCAAGCGGATGCCGGCGCGCTCGGCCACGGCAATGGCCTCGGCCACGGCGGCCTTGGCGGTGCTTTCCAGCAGCGGCTCGCTGTACAGCTGGCCGTAGCTGAGCATGGTGATGCCGCTCAATGCACCGGTGGCGACGTTGACCAGCAGCTTGTCCCACATGGTGCCGAGGATGTTGTCGCTGACCGTGGTGGCCAGCCCGGCATTGTTGAACGCTTCGGCGATGGCCTGCACGCGGGGCGTCAGCTGGCCGTCGAGCTCACCGATGAAAGTCTGTTTGCCGGCCACACCGGCGCGGATAGAGCCCGGCGCGAGTAGCACGCCGCCGACATAGGTCTTGCCAGCCAGCACCCGCTGGCGACCCACCACTTCGGCCAGGATGTCCTCGTGGCCGAGGCCGTTCTGCAGCGACAGCACCAGCGTCTGTGGGCCTATCAGCGCGAGGGCACCGGCGATGGCCTCTGCAGTGTGAAACGACTTCACCAGCACCACCACCAAGTCGGTCACGCCAACGTCTTCGGCTTCGATGGCCGCGTTGACCGGTACATAGCGCTCGCCCCGCTCGTCCTGCACCCGCAGACCATGCTGGTTCATCGCCTCGACATGCGCGCGGCCGCGGTTCAGCAGCCAGGTTTCATGCCCTGCCTCGCTCAGGGCCGCGCCGATGGCGCAACCCAGTGCACCGGCGCCCAGAATGCAGATTTTCACGTCGCAGACCTCCTGTGATTTGCGATCACCTTATGCAGCGGGGTTTATTTGCGCTATACAATGACCTCAATACAGCCATTGAGAATTTCAATAATGACTACCCTGGAGGCCCTGCCCGAACCCAAGCTGCTGCAGCTGTTCGACGTGCTGTACCAATGCCGCAGCGTGACCCGTGCCGCCGAACAGCTGGGGCAAAGCCAGCCGACCATCAGCATCTGGCTGGCGCGCCTGCGCGAGCAATTGAACGACCCGCTGTTCGTGCGTACGCCGGGCGGCATGGCCCCTACCCCCCGCGCCGATCAGCTGATAGGGCCGTGCCGCGAGGTGCTGGAATCGCTGCGCCGGCTGACCGCCTGGGAGCCACAGTTCATCGCCGCCACAGCGCAGCGGCGTTTTCGCCTGTGTGTCAGCGATGCCAGCCACATCACCTTGCTGCCAAGCATCCTCAACCATCTGCGCAGCCATGCGCCGGGCATCCGCCTGGAGGCGGCGCGGATCGACGGCAATACCGAGAGCGCGCTGGAGTCGGGCGAAGCGGACCTGGCCATCGGCTTCGTGCCCTGGCTGGGAGGGGGGATGTATCAGCAGGTGCTGTTCGAGCAGGACTGGGTGTGCCTGAGCAACCCGCAGCATCCGCGCCTGGGCGATGGCATGAGCCTGGAGCGGTATCGGGCCGAGGGGCATGTGCAGATCAGTTTCGGCACCGGGCAGAAGCTGCTGGAAGCGGGATTGGCGCGGGCCGGGATAGAACGGCGGATCATGCTCGAGCTGCCAGCGTTTCTCGGGTTAGGGATGATAATCGGGACTACCGATCTCCTGGGCACCTTGCCGCGGCATATCGGGCAGACACTGGCCGATATGCATGGGCTACAGGTCCATGACTGCCCGTTCGAAGTGGAGGGATTCACGGTCAAACAGCATTGGCATGCCCGCTATCATCAGGACAATGGAAATCGATGGTTGAGGGAAGTCGTTCGCGGATTGTTTCAGTAAGCCCGCCAAGCAGGCTCCCGTTTCGACTTGGATAGCAGGTCTGATTCAAGCCATCCGCTCTGGCCGCACGCCTATCTTCGCGAAGGATGGGCTTGGGTCGTAAATTGGCATTCACGACCGGCCGCTTTCGACCATAAGCGGTCGCTCGATTATTTACTATTAAACGCGAACGGCCTGTTTCTGAGCACTTGCTTAGGGCGTCTAGACGTCCATGAGGACACAGTCGCCACCTCCCGATTTCCGGGACTGATGAGCAAACCTCATGAACCCTTGCCGATTTCACCGTCTAGTCCCCGCTCGTTAGCTCGCTTACTGTGCTCCCAACGCCAATGTCGGGAGATCCAAATGCACAAGCGCACACTCGGAAACAGTTCACTCGAAGTGTCAGCCCTGGGTTTGGGTTGCATGGGACTGAGCCATGGCTACGGCCCGGCGACTGACACAAAACAAGCCATTGCGCTGATCCGATCGGCGGTTGACCGAGGCGTCACGCTCTTCGATACCGCCGAGGTTTACGGCCCTTACCTGAACGAACAAGTGGTAGGCGAAGCCCTCGCCCCGGTGCGCGATCAAGTGGTCATCGCCACCAAGTTCGGCTTCACCTTCGGCGACGACAATAAACAGCAGATTCTCAACAGCCGCCCTGAGCACATCCGGGTCGCGGTCGAGGGTTCGTTGCGTCGACTGAGGACCGATTACATCGATCTGCTTTACCAGCACCGCGTCGATCCGGATGTGCCGATCGAGGACGTCGCCGGGGTGGTGAAAGACTTGATTGGCGAAGGTAAGGTCAAGCACTTCGGCCTGTCAGAAGCTGGTGCGCAGACCATTCGCCGTGCGCACGCGGTACAGCCGGTCGCAGCGTTGCAAAGCGAATACTCGCTGTGGTGGCGCGAGCCTGAGCAGGAAATCCTGCCGACGCTGTGGGAGTTAGGCATCGGCCTCGTGCCGTTCAGCCCATTGGGCAAAGGTTTTCTCACCGGCGCGGTGTCGGCGCAGGCCACTTACGGCAGCGACGATTTCCGCAGCATCGTCCCCCGTTTCAGTCAGTCGGCGCTGCAAGCCAATCAGGGACTGGTGGTGTTGATTCGTCAGATCGCCGCGCAGAAACAAGCGACACCCGCACAGATCGCACTGGCATGGCTGCTCGCACAGGCGCCATGGATTGTGCCGATTCCGGGGACAACCAAACTGCATCGCCTGGAAGAAAACCTCGGCGGCGCGGACATCACGCTTGACGCCTTCGAACTTAAGGCAATTGATACAGCGCTGGCGCAGATTCGCATCGAAGGCGAGCGTTATCCCGAGGCCCTTAAGGCGCGCGTAGGTCGATGAGCAACGATCACGACCCGCTGCGGCGCACGGTGATCGCCGCACTGGCCAGCGCCCCGCTGCTGTCGCTCGCCGACACGCAAGGCGTCCGTCAAACACCGCGCTCAGGCTCGCGGATTCTGGTCGCGTACTTCTCGCGCTCAGGCAATACCCGCGTGGTCGCCGGGCTGATCCAGCGTGGACTGGGTGCCGATCTCTTCGAGATTCGCCCGGCCCACGCCTACCCCGAGGACTATCTGCAAACCGTGGAGCAAGCGCGTCAGGAGCGTGACAGCGGCTTCGAGCCCGAGCTGCAAAACAAGGTTCACGCCCTCAGCGACTACGACACGATCTATCTCGGCTTTCCGATCTGGGGTGAAACCGCCCCGCCCATCGTGCGCGCCTTTCTCAGCGCCCACGACCTGACCGGCAAGACCCTCATCCCCTTCAATACCCACGGCGGTTATGGCTTGGGCAACAGCCGCAGCGTGCTGGTCGAGCACGCGCCTAAGGTTAGGCTTCTCGAAGGTTTTGTGATGGAGAGTGAGCAGGAGCGCAAGACCATGGAACGTGTGAACGGCTGGCTGAGCAATCACCCCTGCACGCGTTAATCGAATTCTGTACGGAGTGACATCATGAAAATCCGCACGTTGGGCAATGGCCTGGAAGTGTCTGCACTGGGCCTTGGCTGCATGAGCATGACCTCGGCTTATGGGCCGGCTGCCGACAAAGCCGGCATGATCAAGCTGATTCGTTCGGCCCACGAGCAAGGCATCACTTTGTTCGACACCGCCGAAGCGTATGGCCCGTTCGCCAATGAAGAACTGCTGGGCGAGGCCTTGCAGCCGATCCGCGAGCAGGTCGTCATCGCCACCAAGTTCGGCTTCGATATCGACCTGATCACCGGTGCACGCGGCGGTGGAACCAACAGCCGCCCGGAACATATACGCGCCGTGGCCGAGGCGTCGTTGAAGCGTCTGCGCACCGATTGCATCGACCTGTTTTATCAGCACCGCGTCGATCCGCAGGTCCCCATCGAAGACGTCGCCGGCACCGTCAAGGATCTGATCGCTGAGGGCAAGGTCAAGCATTTCGGCCTATCTGAGGCGGGTGTGCAAACCATTCGCCGGGCGCACGCGGTGCAAGCGGTCACGGCGGTGCAGAGCGAATATTCGCTGTTCTGGCGAGGCCCGGAGTTGGAGCTGCTGGCCGTACTGGAAGAACTGGGAATCGGTTTCGTACCGTTCAGCCCCCTCGGAGCCGGTTTCCTCACCGGCCAGATCGATGAGCACACGCAGTTCGATGCCAGCGATTTCCGCAACTTCGTCCCGCGTTTTTCCCCTGAAGCGCGCAAGGCCAATCTGGCATTGGTCGAGGTGGTGAAAGCCGTCGCGCAACGCAAACACGCCACGCCGGCGCAAGTGGCGCTGGCCTGGTTGCTCGCACAGAGACCGTGGATTGTACCGATCCCAGGCACGACCAAACCCCATCGACTGGAAGAGAACCTGGGCGCAGTCGAACTGCAATTGACCGGTGACGATCTGCGCGAGATCAACCAACAGATGGCGCAGATTCAAGTGCACGGTGAACGCCTGCCGGAATCGGCACTGAAGATGACCGGACTCTGAGTCTGCCCAACGCGGCGCCATGTGCGGCGCCACTTTCACGTCTGAACGGAGTTGATCCGATGAACCGATTGATTGCACCACTCGTTGCTTTGTCATTCATGGCGGCAGAATCCCAGGCCGCCAGCGAAATCCGCGTTACGCCGAACGGCTCGCAGCCCTCGGTCAAGGGCGCTGCTCAAAACTTTACCGGCACGGTGCGCGTTGATGGCCTGTTCAACGGTGATGCGCCGGCGCGCATCGGCGGCGGCACGGTGACCTTCGAGCCCGGCGCACGCACGGCGTGGCACACCCACCCGCTGGGCCAAACGCTGATCGTCACCGCCGGCGTCGGCTACGTGCAGCAAGAGGGCGGCCCGCGACAGGAAATCCGGCCGGGCGACACTGTCTGGATTCCGCCGCACACCCGTCACTGGCATGGCGCCACGGCCAGCAACGGCATGACCCACATCGCCATCGCTGAAGCCGAGGACGGCAACACCGTCACCTGGGCAGAACAGGTCTCGGAGGCGCAATACGCCGGCCAATGAAGTTACGGAATGTGTCGAAGTTGTTCGCCCGGCACTTTTATCGCAGTCCGTCATCCGCCCTACAGGCCCCGCATCAGCGGGGTCGCGCCGGAATTGCAGCGGTAAGGTCAAGGTCGACTCATGAGCTCTGCTCAGAAGTCCATGCGCAATTTCGGGGTTAATCGATACAACCATCCTCCGTACGATCCAGCGACACCCCGGTGACCTGCAACGAATGGAGCCTTTCACGATGACCATTGACGCACGCAACAACGCTACCCTACCCGCACTCATGGCGCTTTGTCTGGGCATCGGGGCGATGTTCAGCGTTACCACTCAAGCAGCCGAGGCATCGCAGACCATGGCCAGCAAGCCCACCAGCGCAGCCACGTTGTCGCACCAACAACAAACGATCCCTCTGATCGCCGCGTTCATGGCGACCAGCGACATGCCCAACCTCAACACCGCGCTCAATCAAGGGCTCGATGCCGGCCTGACCATCAGCGAAACCCGGGAAATTCTGGTGCAGCTGTACGCCTATGTGGGCTTCCCGCGTAGCCTTAACGCCTTGAACGAGCTGATGACCGTGGTGCAGGCGCGCAAAAAGCGCGGTATCGAAGACGTGCCGGGGCGTGAGCCGAGCCGGCCGACCCCGATCGGGGATGAGCTGCTGGCCGCCGGCACTGCAAATCAAACCCGGATCTCCGGCGCCCCGGTCAAAGGCCCGGTGTTCGAGTTCGCGCCAGTGATCAACCGTTTCCTGCAAACCCACCTGTTCGGCGACATCTTCGAGCGTGACAACCTCGACTGGCAAAGCCGCGAACTGGCGACCGTCGGGGCCCTGGCGGCAACGCCTGGGGTCGAGCCGCAACTACGCGCGCACATGGCGGCGAGCCTGCGCGTCGGTCTGAGCCCGGCACAGTTGCACGAGGTCACGGAACTGCTGAAAAAACACGGCGATGCGCAGACGGCTGAACGCGCCAACACCGCGTTGGCCCAGGCCCTCGCGGCGTCGGGGAAATGACATGAAATCTGCAAAGTACCTGCTGAGCATCACGCTGTTGAGCGTGTTGGCGGCCTGCGCGAACCACCCCGATGGCTCGTTGCTGATTCAACAACAAGGCAGCTTCGCCGCAGGCGGAACGGTGACCACTGCACCGGGCACCTTCAACCCGCACCAACCGATGACGCCCAACGGCCAGACCTACCATGGTGACCACGCCTACGCCTTCTATCAAATCCCGGTGGATGCGCGAAAGCTGCCCATCGTCATGTGGCACGGTGCGGGTCAGTTTTCCAAGACCTGGGAAACCACCGCCGATGGTCGCGAAGGCTTTCAGAACATCTTTCTGCGCCGCCATTACGGCGTCTATCTGATCGATCAGCCCCGGCGTGGCGATGCTGGACGCAGCATGGTCGAGACCACAATCAAGCCTGTGCCTGACGAACAACTGTGGTTCAACCAGTTCCGCATCGGCTTGTGGCCCAACTACTTCAAGGGCGTACAAGTGGCACAGGACGCCCAGACCCGCGAGCAGTTTTTCCGGGCGATGACGCCGAACACCGGGCCGTTCGACATGGGCGTGGTCGCTGATGGCGTGTCAGCACTTTTCGACAAAATCGGCCCAGGGATTTTATTCACCCACTCGCAAGGTGGCGGGCCGGGCTGGTTGACGGCGATCAAGAACGACAAGGTCAAGGCCATCGTGGCGTTCGAGCCGGGCAGCAGCTTCGTGTTTGCAGATGGTGAAGTGCCTGCGCCGATTCCCAGCGCGTTCGACACGGTGCAAGGCGCGGCGGTGCCGATGGAGCAATTCATGGCCCTCACTCGCATTCCGATCCTGATCCTTTACGGCGACAACATCCCGGAGCAGGCGGTCGACCTGCCCGCTCAGGACAGTTGGCGCGCACGCCTGGAAATGGCCAGGCTCTGGCGTGACGCGGTCAATCGCCACGGCGGGGATGTTCGATTGATCCATCTGCCGGAAATCGGCATTCACGGCAATACCCATTTCCCCATGTCGGATCTGAACAACGTGCAGATCGCTGACCTGGTCGCGCAATTCCTCAGAGATAAACAACTGGACTGACCCAAACACATCTGCAACTGCCGCCCTTTGGATTGCTCAGGAGCTTCACGTGAAAAACACTCTCAAAGCCACGCTCATGTCGGCATTGGTCGGCCTCTCGGCGGGCGAAGCCTTGGCCGCCGATTACAAAAAGAACCCGTTCACCCTCACCTACGACGGCGCGATCAGCAAGAACGAACCGGGCAAGGTCAACATCCACCCGGTCAGCTATAAACTCAATGGTCTGGACATCGCCGCCAACGTTTACACTCCAGCCAACTACGATGCGAAGAAGACCTACCCGACCGTGGTCGTTGCCCACCCCAATGGCGGCGTGAAAGAACAAGTCGCCGGTCTGTATGCCCAACGCCTGGCCGAACAGGGCTACATCACCATCACGGCCGATGCGGCGTATCAGGGTGCCAGCGGTGGTCAGCCGCGCAGCATCGATAAACCGGCGTATCGCATCGAAGACATTCACGGCATGGCCGACTTCATCAGCCAATTTGCCGGCGTCGATGACAAGCGTCTGGGCCTGCTCGGCATCTGTGGTGGCGGTGGTTATTCGTTGGCGGCAGCGCAAACCGACAAACGCTTCAAATCGCTGGCAACCGTGAGCATGTTCAATTCGGGCCGGGTACGTCGCAACGGCTACAACGACTCGCAACTGGACAGCATTCAGCAACGCCTGCAACAGGCGTCAGCAGCCCGCGCGCAAGAAGCGGCCGGCGGCGCGGTGCTGTACTCGGGCGATGCCAACCTCACCGACGAGCAGATTGCCAAACTGCCCTTCGAGCTGTATCGCCAAGGTTATGAATACTACTGGAAGACCCACGCGCACCCGAACTCGACCTTCAAATACACCACCAGCAGCCTGATCGACTTGATGCGTTTCGACGCCACTGACCATATCGAGCTGATCAACCAACCGTTGCTGATGATCGCGGGCAGCAAAGCCGATAGCCTGTACATGACGCAGGACGCCTTTCCCAAAGCCACCGGCACCACCGACAAGGAAGTGTTTATCCTCGACGGCGCGACGCACATCGAAACCTATTGGGTGCCGCGTTATGTCGATGCCGCAATTGGCAAACTGACCGCGTTTTACGCCCGCACCTTGTAATTACCGCTCTTGGGGTCGCGCTTCCGTGTGTAACCTGCTTTCATGGATTAATCCCGCGCCCCTCATGAGAGGTTCTCATCAATGTCACGCGCCAATCTAAACGACCTGCAAGCCTTCGTGGTCATCACTCGCGAAGGCAGTTTCACCCGCGCGGCCGCTCAGCTTGGCGTCTCGCAGTCAGCGCTGAGCCACACCATGCGCGCGCTGGAAAGCCGATTGGGCGTCCGCCTGCTGACACGTACCACCCGCAGCGTGTCGCCCACCGAGGCGGGTCAGCGGCTGTATCAATCGATGGCGCCGAGGTTCGATGAAATTGAACTCGAACTGGCTGCGGTCAGCGAGTTTCGTGACACCCCAGCAGGCAATGTGCGGATTCAAGCATCCGAACATGCCGCCAACAATATTCTGTGGCCCAAGCTATTGAAGGTGCTACCCGACTATCCGGACATCAAAGTCGAAATCACTGTCGACTACGCCCTCTCCGACATCGTCGCGCAACGCTATGACGCCGGAGTACGTTTGGGAGATCAGGTGGCTAAGGACATGATCGCCGTTCCTATCGGCCCACCCTTGCGCATCGCGGTCGTGGGCTCACCCGAGTATTTCAAACAGCGGCCGGTGCCGAAGGAGCCCGGTGATCTGGCCGCGCAAAATTGCATCAATCTACGCCTACCCACCCATGGCAGCCTGATGCAATGGGATTTTGAGAAGGATGGTCACGAACTGAAGGCCCGTGTCGAAGGACAATGGACGTTCAACAGCAGCCTGCCGATCCTGCGTGCGGCCGTGGCGGGATGTGGCTTGGGGTTCCTGCCGGAGGACATGGTGGCGAAGGAGCTAGCGGACGGTAGCCTTGTGCGGGTATTGGAAGATTGGTGCCAACCCTTTGCCGGTTACCATCTTTACTACCCCAATCGCCGAGAACATTCGTCAGCGTTTGGCGTTGTAGTTGAAGCGTTACTCTACAAGCACTGAGTCATCGACCTTCAAGGCGTCTGACTTTTACCCGCCCCACAAACCCGCGAATGAGTAGATATCTTTGATCGACTGCAGGCGTACGCGACCGATTGCAATCGGTCGTTAGAAGTCCTTCGTGAAGGGCTGCTTTGGGTCCAGGCTGTGTGAAAACGCCTGCGATTGTCTAACCTTCTGATCGTCGAGATCGTGGCGCCAAGGCTGAGCATCTTCGGCATCATAGGGCTACTTGAGGCGATCAGGGCGTGAATCCCGCCGCTTGCTGGCCCGTAAACAGGCATATGGGCCAGCAAGCGCCCCATATGGCCTTCTTCTCTTCTGCTCCACCGGAACACGCTAAACCTAAGTCAGATTCAACCCACCGTCTGAAAGGAGTATCTCGCCGGTCAAGTAGTCCGACTCGACCAGCATGACAACAGCTTTTGCGATGTCGTCTGGGCTGGCGGCCCTGCGCATGGGTGCGCGAGTTCGCCACAACTCTTGGGCCTCTGTCCACTCTGCGGTCAGAGGCGTGTCGACCAAGCCAGGCGCCACAGCGTTTACGCGAATGTCTGGCCCCAGCGATAGCGCGAGCAAGCGGGTCATGTGATTTAGCGCAGCTTTGCTTACCGCATAGGGAATCGATGCGCCCTTAGGACGGGTACCGGCATGCGAACTGATGTTTACGACGCAACCTGCTCGACGGTAACGGGCGGCATCGCGCAGTGCCGACTCGGCCAAAGCAACCAGATGGAACGGTGCCACGACATTAACCTCGTTAAGCTCGTGCCACACCGTCGAACTGGCAGCGGCAAGGTCGCCGTGCGCAATGACTCTGCTAATACCGGCGTTATTGACCAGTACGTCGAGCTGCCCCCACGCGGCGATAGCCTCGTTAACAAGCCTGACCCTGTCCGCTTCGACAGCAAGATCAGCTTGCAAGTAAATAGCCTGCTTCATTTCGGCAACCATCGCGCGTCCCGTATCCGCAGAATTTCGCGAATGGAGCACCACCGCATAGCCTGCCCGGCTAAGGACACGTGCAATGGCTGCGCCGATACCGGACGTTGATCCTGTCACCAACGCAACGCGTAATGCGTTATCAGTTGTCGGATTGGGTGTCATATGGGTATCTCGAATGGAGTGCTAAAGAGTAAGCGGCCAGCGTACACACCTTGCACAGATCAGTCAGCCATCCACAGATGCGGAAGCAGTTGCTCGGTCTCACTGGCTCACTGCGTCGGCAGCCGCGTCAGCACATCGTTTAGCTACGCGCATGGGTCATGACCCTTCAGCCGCTCAGAAGCTGATATCGTGGGACACGCGAACGTATCCGCTACCGGGAATCTGCTTGGCCATCTACCAACGTCTGGATCTCTGCGAAGACATCTGAAGCCAGGCTAGCCGGGACGACCCAATTATCAAAAATCCCGCCCTCCTCTCGATTCTGGCCACCAGTCACAAAATGCCGGTCCCAAACTTCTGCTTCAGGCGCATTGCCAAACAGCCAACGAGCCCTCTACAGCGATCGTCATCTTGCGTCTCCCAGGCCCTTGTCATGCGCAGACGTTTCAATCCATTTTCGATACTGGCGCGTGCGATAAGCCATGAAGAGCTGTTGCACGATCAGCGCGCGCAACGGCGAAACGCTCGGATCGGGCTTTTTAGCCCGGCTGAGTTTGCGCAGTTGAAACTTCACTACTGCCATGTTTGCCAAGGATGCGATGGCTTTGTTTTTCCAGGTGATCGGCGGCAATTGAGGGGCGTTTTCTTTGCCCTGCAACCAGTCACGAGGCAAGTGCGGATCGATGGCTAACGCCGTGCCGATACCCACCATGTCCACACCGCTCTGCACGACGCTTTCGGCCACCGGGCGGCGACGTATACCGCCAGTGACCATCACCGGCATTTTGGCGACGGTTTGGAGATCACGGGCGAACTCGACGAAATACGCTTCGCGAGCCAGGGTGCGACCATCGCGCGCGTCACCCTGCATGGCGGGGACTTCGTAGCTGCCTCCCGATAACTCCACCATGTCTACGCCCAGGTCGTTGAGCCACTCAACGACCTTTTTCGCGTCTTCGGTGGTGAACCCTCCACGCTGGAAATCGGCGGAGTTGAGTTTGACCGCCACTGCAAAATCCACAGAAACCTCGGCCCTGACCGCCTTGACGATTTCGAGCAACAGGCGCGCCCGGTTTTCCAGAGAGCCACCCCACTCGTCCTTCCTTTGGTTGGTCAACGGCGAAAGGAACTGGCTCAACAAATAGCCATGGGCAGCGTGGATCTCCACACCTGTGAATCCGGCTTGTTCGCCCAGGCGTGCGGTGTTCGCAAAGCGCTGAATAACCTCTTCGATCACGCCGGGGGGCATCGCGTGAGGCGTGGCAAAACGCTTGGACATTGTGCCCAGTTCCAGCGGCACGGCTGACGGTGCCCAGGTATTTTGCCCAAGATTGGACTGCATCTGCCGCCCTGGGTGGTTAATTTGCAACCAGAACTGCGCGCCGCCGGATCGACCAATACGCGCCCAGCGCTTGAACTTGCCCAGTTGCTGATCGTCCTGTAACACCACGCCACCCGGTCCGGTCATGGCGCGGCCGTCGACCATCACATTGCCGGTGATAATCAGGCCAGCACCACCGTCGGCCCACGCTTGATAGAGACGCATGAGTGCTTCGGAAGGCGCCTGGTCGGCATCCGCCATGTTCTCTTCCATGGCGGCTTTGGCGATTCGGTTCTTGACGGTCGAACCGTTGGGAAGCATCAGGGTGTCGAACACATTCATGGAGCAGTCCTCAACTGGATATGCGGCCACCTTAAGTTTGAAGTCGACTTTAAGGTCAATACCTTTTTCAAGGTCAGTCGATGTTCAACGCGCCAGGCCCTGGCAAGTGTGTCACCCGATGGGCGCCCGACAACCGAGTGGGGTGTTCAATCGAAGTCTTGGCAGCACCGGGTGAACAGCTCGAGCGCGAATCAAACCCCAGCGCCAGATGCGTCGGAAATTATTTGCAGCATTGGGGATTGACCTTAAAGCGAGGTTTAAGGTGAGCATGCGCTGACCTGCTTGAGTGATGGAACTCGGGTGATGCTCAAGACCGTTGTTTCTTATGCGTTGGTACTGATAGGTAGCGCTTTCATGACATTTTCAACTGCTGGCACCGCCGCTTCCACAATGACTGCCAAGAATCGCCAAATGCTGGTGATTCTGACCAATCACGCCAGATATCCCTCACGCACCGATTCCACGGGGTTGTGGCTTACTGAGCTGACGCATTTCACCGATGTGGTGGAGGCGGCTGGCTACAGCACAGTTTTTGCCAGTCCCAAAGGCGGTGCGGTGCCACTGGACGAGCGCAGTCTCGGTTGGCTGTACATGGACAAAGCCGCGCGTGAGCATTTGCAGTCCCCGGCCTTTCGCACTCGCTTGCAAAACACGCTGCCGATCGCCGATATCGATCCGTCCCAGTTCGGCGTCATCTACTTCACCGGGGGCCATGGCGTGATGTGGGACTTCCCCAATAATCCCGACCTGCGACGTGTCGCCGAAACCATCTACAACCAGGGTGGCATCGTCTCGGCCGTCTGCCATGGCGTAGCGGGCCTGCTGGATCTGAAGGATGAAAAGGGCCAGTTGATCATCAAGGGCAAGAACATCACCGGCTTCTCTGATCGCGAAGAGCTGTTCTCCGGCATGAAAAGCCAGGTGCCCTTCTTCCTTGAGGACAAGTTGGTGAGTCAGGGTGCTCGGTACCGCAAAGGCTGGCTGCCATTCACGTCATTTGCCATCACGGATGGAAGGCTTGTCACCGGCCAAAACCCTCAATCGCCCAAAGCCGTAGCTGAAGCCGTGGTGGCGGTGCTCTCTGGCAACAACGTAGCTCGCTGAACCCTCAAGCAGTTCCCACCGCGGAGAAAGACCGATTGAAACTCGCACGCACCGTATTAACAGGATTGCTGTTCAGCTCAATTGCCAACCAAGGGTTGGCGGGGACGCCTGAAATGCTCACTTCGAATGAAACCAACACAATCGAAATCGCAGGCCACCCAGTGCCGGTCGTCAAAGGCGGCCTGTACGACCGTTATCGCTCGAACCCGCCCTTGTCGGTGATTGCAGCAGAGCTGCCGGGTGTTGATTTGAGCTGGTTCAAAGGACTGGAAAAGCACAAGGTCGACATCGGCTTCGAGTCATACTCCCCGAACTTTTACTACCAGAACAGTCGGGTAACGGCTGTCTACACGGCCGACTTGGACGCACTTCGGGCATTGATGCCGCCGGAAGTACTAGCAACCGCATCCCCCCTGCAAGTCTGGCCAGGCCGTGGCTTGGTTGCGTTTACTGCATACACCTATGAGCATTGTGATAACGACGCCTATAACGAAGTGGCCGTGTCGATCATTACCAACACGCCAGGCAAAGCCAATCTGGGTCCGTTCACACTGATTGGACAGTCGATGTCCGGCGACTTCTGGGGCTATGTGCTCAAGCTGCCGGTCAATACCGAGCTTGCACGGGTGCGTGGTGTCGTCGGTTACAACCTGCCTAAATGGCTGACAGGTATCGACCGCAAAGAAGATGCCCAGTCTGTGGTCTATGACATTACCGACAGCCAGACCGGAAAAGTCGATGTGTCCTTCAAAGCGAAGAAACTCGACAAGCTCTCTCGCGAAGTCGATATCGTCACCAGCAGCTTCACCAATCTCGATCATCAGGGCCAGTTGGCATACGGTTATGCGGTTTCCCGCCAACTCCGTCACGGCTCGAGCCGCGACGCAGATTCAGCCACCCTCACACTAGGCGACGGCGCTCTGTCGAATTACCTCCGCACCCTGAAGCTTGGGAAAATGATGAAGTACGAATACGTGCCAGCGTTCCAGAGTGCGCTCTATGCCCCCAGACCACTCGCCGGCCTGATTGGCGAGCGCTGAGACCTTTTGCGCCTGTCAGGCCCCGGAAGCCTGGCGGGTGTTTTTTCTCGTTGAAGACGTTACCGCACGCTTGCCGGACGCTTGGCCAACCCCTTCTTCACGCAAACGATTTATCAGCATTTGCGCATTGTCCGCACACGCCATGCCTTCGGGCTTACCCTCGATGCCTTCGATGACGAGCAGAAGTTGCGCTTTGTTTTGTGCCAGCCGTTCCTCCAGCGCACTGATTTCCTCAACCTTTTGCTTGAGCCCAGTGAGCAACTCGTCGTGCCGCCAGCCACTGGTGTCCATCGGCATCAGTTGCCGGATCTCCTCCAAAGAAAAACCTGCTGCCTGTGCGCTGGTTATGAGTTGCAGAACCCATTCGGTATCAGGCGCATAGTCCCGGTATCCATTGGCCTTGCGCTCGACGGCGCTGATCAAGCCACTGGCTTCATAGAAACGGATGCGTGACGGAGCCAGCCCACTGATTTTTGCCAGTTCGCCTATTCTCATACCTCACCCTGAAAAACCTATTGACCTTAAAGTTGACTTTAAGTCTAAAGTCATCGGGCGGCCAAGCACAACGTGTGACTTGGTCGCCTTGGTTTCATAGGGAAGCGGAGGCCGCGGATTCGATCATTCGTACACAATCACGCGTTCAGTGGCCGCTGATATCGTTCAGCCGCGTGGGTTTGTCGAATGTCAGACATCAGCCCTTGACGTGCACCTTCCAGCGCATCCCAGCGCTCGGCAACATGAAGTGGCGGGATGGTTACCAACTCGCGACGGTCGAAACCGACAAGTGCAGCATCGACCAGCTCACCGACCTCCATCACCTCCGGGAGTGTGTTGACGTCAATGCCGGCACGCGCCCAGATCTCGGTACGGGTCGCGGCTGGCAGCACCGCTTGCACGTACACGCCCTTGGGTGACAGCTCCTGACTCAGCCCCTGTGACAGAAACAGCACGAAGGCTTTGGTAGCGCCGTAGATGGACATGCCGAACTCGGGCGCAAAACCCACCACTGAACCCACGTTGACGATTGCACCAGTGCCCGACTGCGCGAGGCGCGGCGCGATCGCAGCCGCAAGCCGTGTCAGCGCGGTGGTGTTGAGCGTGACAAGGCGCTCAATAGCTTCAGCGGACTGGTCCAGAAAACCACCCGATTGGGCCATACCCGCGTTGTTGATCAACACGCCGATATTGGCGTCGTCGCGCAGTCGACTTTCAAGTACGGACAGGTCTGCCGAGCTTGTCAGGTCGGCGGGCAGCACCTCAACGGCCACATGGCTTTCCTTGCGCAAGCGTAATGCAAGCGACTCCATGCGCGATGTGTCGCGCGCCACAAGGATGAGATCGTGGCCACGACGGGCGAAACGCTCGGCGTAGGTGGCGCCAATGCCGCTGGAGGCGCCGGTAATGAGTACGGTCGGACGTGTGGTCATGGAAGTTACCTTTATGTCGATAGTTGTGTGAGAAACACGGCGGCAGTCACATCTTGATTACGACCTTGCCCTTGGAGCGCCCTTGAGCAAGGTACTCAAGCGCACCCTTTGCGTCCTCGAACGGAAATACCCGGTCGATCACCGGCTTAATTTGCTGGGCGTCCAGAAGTTTGCCGATTTCGGCGAGTTGGGCACCGTCGGGCTGCACGAAAAGAAACGAGTATTTGACATTGCGCCTCTTTGCCAGGCGCATGATCTTGCGGCTCATCAGGCCGAACACGAAGGTCAGGAGGACGTTCAGGCGTTTGGCCCGGGCGAACGCAGCATCCAGTGGGCCGATGAGCGAGACAATCTGGCTTCCGGGTCTGAGGATGGACATGGATTTTTCAATCGCATCCCCCCTTACGGTTCCGAGCACCGCGTCGTAGTTGCGCAGCACGGTCTCGAAATCCTGCGTCTTGTAGTCCACAACCTCGTCCGCCCCCAGAGCGCGCACCAGGTCAACGTTGCCTGTACTGGTGGTGGTGCCCACCTTTGCACCGAGGTGTTTGGCCAACTGGATTGCGAACGTACCGATGCCGCCGGACCCGGCGGGAATGAACACCTTCTGCCCGGCCTGAAGCGTGAGGCGCTCTTTGAGCGCTTGCCATGAGGTGAGGCCGACCATCGGGATGGACGCCGCCTGCTCGAAGCTCAGATTGGCCGGTTTCAGCGCGGCGGCGCTTTCCGGCACAACCGCGAATTCAGCAATCGCCCCTGTGCCAATATCGAAGAGGCTGGCGAAGACAGCATCGCCTGGCTTGAAGCGGGTCACATTGCTGCCCACCTCGGTCACGATGCCGGCCAGATCGCTGCCCAGGGTGGCTGGCAGCTGGAAATGCAATACTGGCTTGAACATCCCCGTTGGAATCATGTTGTCGATCGGATTCAGGCCGGCAGCGTGGACGTGCACCAGTAATTCGTCAGCCTTTGGCGTGGGGCGGGGAACGTCGGCCAACCCGATGTCGGGTGACTTGCCGTAGCGCTTGAAGGTCAGTGCTTGCATGGTTCGGCTATTCATCATTGGTTTTTACGGGTGGATGGCTCATCATCGAGGTGTTACTATCAATTTGATACAGACAATACTCCCCTTTTGAAGGCAGGTCACTATCAAAATAGTATGGACGTGAAAAATAGTTGTGATGACCCGTGCCCGATCGCCCGCAGCCTGGCTGTTGCCGGTGACGCCTGGAGCATATTGATCCTGCGCGATGCCCATGCTGGCATCGCTCGCTTTGACCAATTCCGCAAGAGCCTGGGTATTGCACCGACAATGCTGACCCGCCGGCTGGCGGCACTGACGGAGGAAGGATTACTGGAGAAGCGGCGCTACTCGGAGCACCCGCCTAGGGAGGAGTATCTGCTGACCGCTGCGGGTCGCGATTTTCTCCCTGTGCTGTTCATGATTGGTGCATGGGGCCGGCAATACCGAGGCGGTGGTAAGCTGACGCGCTTCTTCGATGCGCAAACCGGCACAGAAATCAAAGCTGTCGCCGTGGACGAGGTTACGGGGGCAAAGATCGGCACGCGCCCCATGCGTATTGTCACACCTGACGAAAGTTGACACCGCCTGTTCAGCCTTAGAACCGGTAGTCGTACAGCAACATGCCGTCTTGCGCCGAAGATGCCTGCGGGTCACTTGCTGATCCGCTGTCGCTCTGGATCGTCGCGCCGACATCCACCCTGAAACTGCAGGCTTTATTGCGTTAACAGGTGGCTCGTGGAACAACCGTCGCATTTGCCGAGGACACGGCTTCGAGCAGAACCCCCTCCAAGGTGTCAAAAAAGCATTTGATGTGAGCTTGCTTTAAGGCCTGAGGCCGGGTCACCAAATAGATCTCCATATCTGGAAGTTGGAGATGCGGGAACAGCTCGACCAAATCGGTAGCCGCTAAACGAGGCAGCACAGCCACCCCCATCCCTCGCCTCACCGACTGGAGCTGCACGGCGAACGAGTTCACGCTGATCTGCGCGCGGTCCAGACCTGCGGCCTTTGCCGCTCGCATTTGCGGCAAGATATCCAGCGGGGGAAGCAAGGAAACACTGACCGCCGTGGTAAGCGTCACGCCTGGAAATTGCTTCAGATAACTCGGGGCAGCAAAGATGCCGTAGGCGAGCCGGCCAATGGGTCGATAAATCAGTGACGGTTCCCCCAGACGGGCGGTGCGCACAGCAACATCTGCCACGCCGCGGGCGATCTTGTGAAAGTCGGCTGCCACCGTTAGCTCCACTGAGCAACGCGGGTGCAGGGATGTAAAGCGCCTTATCGCCTCCAGAACGTAATCCGAGAACCCCTCCCCTGCACTGACCAACACACTGCCGGACAGCTCGGTAGGCTGCTGCGATGTGCCAGAAAGGGATTGCCGCCTCAAGCCTGATTCTGCAGCGATAGCAACTTCCACCAGGGATTGCCCCCGGGACGTCAGCCGGCATCCTTCAACGCCGCGCTCGACAAGTGGCTCGCCCACTGCAACCTCAAGTTGAGTCAGGCGGCGTGACAATGTAGAAGCTGCGATACCGAGCAATTGTCCAGCCTGAAGAAAGCTGCCACGTCGCGAGACGGCCAGCAGAAGGCGAAGATCATCCCAATTTGCGTGCAACGTCATACTGTCAGTCATTCCCGGCTTTGCGAATATGCAAAGCCATTATGCAGTGATCGCTGTTTTTCGAAAGCACCCTCAAAGGTATATCTATAGCCCTTCGATACGAATGGACCGGACTTTATGACTCTCCCCCCCAACGTCTATGCGCAACACGCTTCTGGCGCTTTCAATCGACCAGATCCAGAGGCGTTGCTTGCAGTGCTTGGCGACGATTGCATCCACCTCGATAGCAGGGGTCTGATCGTCAGCGACGAGGCCTTTTTCGACAGGGCCGTGTTGCTGCCGTTAACCGAACAGCGAGCGTGTTGAGCCATGCGCAACGTATTTGTGACCGGAGCAACCGGCTTGCTGGGCAACAACCTGGTGCGTGAATTGGTCGCTCGCGGCTACACGGTCAAAGGCCTGGTCCGCTCAAAAGCCAAAGGTGAACAGCAGTTCAACAATCTGCCGGGCGTGGAACTGGTCGTTGGGGACATGGCCAAGGTCGACGCATTCTCAGCATCGCTGCAAGGCTGCGATACGGTATTTCACACAGCGGCGTTCTTTCGCGATAACTACAAGGGCGGCAGCCACGGGAACGAACTCGAACAGATAAACGTGTCGGGTACGCGGCGCCTGCTTGAGCAGGCCTACCGGGCCGGCATACGACGGTTCATCCATACGTCTTCCATTGCTGTGCTCAACGGCGCACCTGGCACTTCCATCGAGGAGAACTGCCTGAGGGCCGACGCCGACGCAGATGACTACTACCGCAGCAAGATCCTCGCTGACCGTGTCGTATTGTCGTTCCTGGAGAGCCACCCCCAGATGCATGCCTGTATGGTCTTGCCTGGCTGGATGTGGGGGCCTGGCGACATTGGCCCAACCTCGTCGGGGCAACTGGTCAACGATGTGGTACAGGGCAAGTTGCCCGGGTTGATCCCTGGCAGTTTTTCCATTGTCGATGCCCGTGATGTGGCATTGGCACACATTGCAGCAGCCAGACATGGGCGCCGAGGTGAGCGCTATCTCGCGGCGGGTCGACATATGACAATGCGCGAACTGATGCCTGTTTTAGGACGCATGGCGGGCGTCAAGACACCCGCCCGACAAATACCGCTGCCCTTTCTATACACCTTGGCGGCTGTTCAGGAGATCTATGCGCGCCTGACCGGCAGACCCATTCTGCTGAGCATGGCCACGTTGCGTCTACTGGTACGAGAGCAGGACCGCACCCGTTTCGACCACCGCAAGAGTGAACAGGAGCTTGGACTGAGTTTCCGGGCACTCGAGCTGACAATCGCCGACACCGTGGCGTGGTACCGTGATCACGGCTGGTTTGAAAAAGGCAGCCGACTGTGAGCGGGGAAATAATCCTGATGCGCCACGGCCAGCCAAAACGAGTCACAGCCATTGTTCGGTCATGGTTTCATGAATCGGATGATCTCCAAGCACCTGATGGCAGACAGATGGAAACGCCAAACGCGTAACGGCAGCCAGTATTGGAGTGCGACGGTCTATCGATATGCAGGTGTTGAAGCGTGAATCGCCCGGATTCCGAATACACATATCGGCGACAGTGATTGACCTGTAAGTGAGTGGCAAAAGCACACGCCTTGATGGACAATCCGGCGCCTCGAGGATTTATCGCCAAGGAACGGACATGGCACTGACCAGCAAGATTGCCCCCTACGATCCCACATGGCCTGCCCGCTTCCTGACAGACAAGCCACTCATTGCCTCTGCATTTGACGCTGAACTGATTGCTGTCCACCACGTTGGAAGCACGTCTGTCCCAGGGCTGGCGGCGAAGCCCGAACTCGATGTGCTCATTGAGGTTCACGCGCATCGCAATACCTCGGCGCGGGACGAGGTGTTGATGGCTCTGGGGTATGTACGGGGAAGTGATCTGTCAGAGGGCCATCATTTCTACCGGCGCAATGTGGATGGGATTCGCACGCACAAGCTCCATGTTTGTACCCGCGACCACCTGACGATCACTCAGATGCTGGGGTTCAGAGATTTGCTCAGGCGCGATGCCTCGATCCGCCAACAGTATGAAACGCTGAAGCTTCAGTTGGAGTCGAGCAATACGGGTGGGATGGCTGAGTATCTAGAGAAAAAGGCTCCTTTCATTATCGCGGCGCTGCTTCATGCCGGTATAACCACGCGTGAATGATCGATTTTTCTGGCACACCCTTTCCTCCCGACAGTAGCGACGAAGTCACCACTTCGATTGCGGCCAGCTTGACCGGCCGCCGGCACCGCCTGGAACAAAGCCCCTCACATCAAGGAAGGACTTTCATGATCACTTGCCATCAAGGCTTGAAGCGGGCGTTTCCGGCGGGTAATTACTGATAGATAAAGCTCAGGAGACTATTCACTTATCAACTGGATAACCGTCTTGCCCCTGCCGCGACCTTCGGCGACCTGTCGGAATGCGTCGTTGACCTCATCCAATGCAAACTGTTGCGGGTCCACCCGGATCGCCAGTTGCCCGGCATTGGCCAGAACGGCGGCCTCGCGCAGGATACTTCCATGGTGTTCGCGTCCCTTGCCGGTTAGCAGCGGTGCCAGGGTAAATACGCCCGAGTAGGTGGCACTTTTGAAGGATAAAGGCGCGAGACTGTGCTGGCCCCAACCGAGGCAGCTGAGTACGTGCCCGGTATAAGGCTTTACTGCCTTGAATGACGCGTCCAACGTGCTGCCGCCGACGGTGTCATAAACGATGTCGAAACCTTCCCCGGCCGTATATTGTTCGACATAGGCCTCTACACCCTGCGCCTGATAGTCAATTGCCGTGGCCCCCAGCGAGCGAATGAAGTCTAGACTGCCCGCGGAACCGGTGGCGTAGACTTCGGCACCGCGAGCCTTGGCCAATTGCACCGCAACTTGGCCGACGCCACCTGCGCCGCCATGAATCAGCACACGCTGACCACTACGAACATTTGCGTGATCTACCAAACCTTCCCAGGCGGTGATGAATACCAACGGCAGCGCGGCAGCCTCACGCATGCCGAGTGCATGCGGCTTTGATGCAATCAGCCTGGCATCCACGGCGATGTATTCGGCCAGGGTGCCTTGGGCGCCGCCGATTCCGCCGGCCATGCCGAAGACCTCCTGGCCAGGCGTGAAGCCATCAACTGCCTCGCCCAGTTCGACGACCGTACCGGCGAGATCCAGGCCGAGCACGGCCGGTAACTCCTGGCGGGCGTGAGCACCCGCACCGATTGAAATCTTGGTGTCGAGCGGGTTGACCCCGGCGGCGTGAATCCGCACCAAAACCTGCCCCTTACCGGGCACAGGGCGGGCGATGTGGCGCACGACCAGCGGGGTCTGGGCGGATTCGGCGATAGCGGCAAGCATGGTCTGATTCATGACGGCAACCTCTGAATGAATGGACGCTTACAGGTTGCACCGCCTTCCTCATTCCGATAAGAAACTAAATTTGGATATTACTTATTCCCCAAAGAGGCCCAATAGCGATGGATCTGTTCGACAGCATGCGCATCTTCGTGCGCGTCGTGGAGCGTGGCTCGTTTTCCGCAGTGGCTCGGGAGCTGAACATGGGGCAGCCGGCAGTCAGCAAGCAGGTCCGTGCGTTGGAGCAGTACCTGGGCGGAGCCGTGTTCGCCCGCAGCACCCGGCACCTCGCCCTCACCGATCAAGGGCAACGCTTCTACAGCCACTGCCAGGAGATTCTCAGCCAGCTAGAGCATGCCACGCGCAGCTTCGCCAGCGGCCAGGAGCAGATCGCCGGCCCCCTGCGAATAGCCGCACCGGTCAGCTATGGGAGGCTGTGCATAGCGCCCCTGATCGGGGCTTTTCTACAGCGCCACCCCGATGTGCAGATCGACCTGCGCCTGAACGATTACAACGAAGACCTGCTCATGGAAAACATCGACCTGGCCATCCGCATTGGTGTGGTGAAGAGCGAGGGGCTGGTGGCCGTGCCCCTGGGCACCAGCACACGGCGAGTCTATGCTGCACCGGCCTATCTCGATCGCCATGGCCAGCCACGCGAGCCCGCCGAACTGGCAGGCCACAACTGCATCGCCTTCACCTTGCTTGAGCATTACGACCGCTGGCACTTCACCCGTCGTGACGAAGCACTTGAGGTTGCAATCAAAGGCAACGTCACCAGCAACAACAGCGAGGCCATTCGTGAAATGGTCCTCGGTGGCCTGGGCATCTCCCTGTCTCCCCAATGGCTGTTTGCTGCAGACTTCGAGCAGGGTAGCGTGTGTAGCCTGCTCGACGAATACCAGACGACCGCGCTGCCGGTCAGCGCCGTGTTCAGCCGTGAGCGGCGCCGCTCGGCAAGGACGATGGCGTTCATCGATTTTCTTCGGGAGAACGTGTAAGCCACCCCGATGAGGCGCAGGACCTTGCTCATTGCCTGGCGTGCAAGTCGGTCGACCAGGCGTCACACCGTTCCCTGCTGCAGCCATTGTTTCGGGCTCGCGCCCACCTTGCGGCGAAAGGTTCGGGCTAGCGCAGAAGGACTTTCGTAGCCGACCTCATCGGCGATCAGGGCAATGGGGCGCCCTTCGCGAAGGCGTTTTTGCGTCAAACTGATGCGCCAGTTCGCCAGGTAGTCCGCAGGCGTAATACCCACGATCTCGCGAAAGTGCGAAGCGAAGCTTGCCCGCGACATGCCCGAAAGATTCGCCAGTTCCGCCACGGACCAATTGCGCTGCGGCTCATCGTGGATCCCCACAAGCGCGCGAGACAGCTGAGCGTTGGCCAGACCCGCCATCATTCCCGAGGCGATGCTGCGGCTGGCGATGAGGTGGCGAAGCAGCTGAATGATCATCAGCTCGAACAAGCGATTGAGAATGACATCACGACCACACTCATCTCCAAAGGCTTCTTCGAACAGCCAGTCAAGGGTGCCATCAAGGCCTTGCAATTCGCCGAGGGGCTTGATGATGAAGTCCGGCAAAGCCAGGGTCAGCGGATTGTTGGCGCCGCCATCGAATTGCAGGGTGGCGCACACTAACTCCGCTTCATCGGCGTCGGTGGCAAGCAAGTGATGCTCCTGCGGGCGCACCGCCAGAATCAGGGTGGGTTCGGTCAACTCGATACGCTGCCCACGCTTGTCCTTGAAGGACAGACGCCCCGAGCGCAACAGATGGGCGTGCCCGACACTGTGTTGCCCAAGTTGGGTCGTTCCACAGAACCCACCCTGGTGAAACGCACTAGCGTGCAGGTTGAAGTGCTTAAGCAGTGTCGACAGTCGGTCCATAGCGCACTCAGGTTTAGACGATCTGTTGCATAACTTCGACGATCTGAAGCCGAAAGAAAAGTCTGCCTCTCTAGTATGGACCCCAAGCTTGATAGACAAGCCGGTTACTCAACCTATTGGAGAACGACCATGACTCGTATTACCGCTCTCTCGCTAGACCAGGCGCCTACTGGCTCGCGCGCAGCTCTCGAAGGCATTCAAAAAGGTCTCGGCTTCATTCCCAACGCATTCAGGACCCTGGCGCACGCTCCGGTCGCGCTCAATGGTTACCTGGGCCTCGCCCAAGCGTTGGGTAAAAGCTCACTGAGCGCCGCCGAGCGTGAAGTCGTTGCCCTGGCCACTTCGGAAATCAACGGGTGCGACTACTGCCTGGCTGCACACACCTTCTTCGGCGGCAAGGCGGGTTTGAGCGATGAGGCCGTAAGCCAAGCCCGAGCCGGCACACTCAGCGCGGTTGCCGCACTGGCGCAGCAGATCACGGCAAGGCGCGGCCAGTTGAGTGACGAGCAGATCGCTGCCGCGCGTGAGGCAGGGCTTACTGATAGCAAGATCGTGGAGGTGGTGGCACAGGTCACGCTGTTAACCCTGACCAACTACCTGAACAACATCGCCGCTACCGATATCGACTTTCCGCCATCGGCAAACTAGGAGGGTAACCGCCATGAGCCCTGTGACTATCTATACCACCCCGCACTGCCCATACTGCCTGAGCGCCAAGCGACTGCTGTCGAGCAAGGGCATCACCCCTGACGAAATCAACGTTGAAGCGTCACCCCTGCACCTGGCGGAAATGATGCAGCGATCCCAACGCCGAACCGTCCCACAGATATTTGTTGGCAAGGTGCATGTCGGCGGCTTCGATGACTTGGCACGTCTCGACAGCAAGGGCCAGCTCGAGGCATTGCTTCACGCTTGAAGTGTAGAGTGCTCCGGCATGTGACCCCATCCGGAGCACTGCTTGCGTTCACTCAATGCCCATGCCATACGTACTCACCTGTGCAGCCGTTCTATCGCCCGCGCAACAGCACAGCGGCCCTTACCCGCTGCCTGCCGAAACTGCTCATGCGCTGAAATTCGGCATGGCTTACGGGCAGATGCTGGCAATCCAGGATGCGTTTCTGGCGGCTGTGATCCACATCAGGATCATGCAGGTACACGAATTCGTCATCGCAACCCGTGACCAGAATCCAGTGCGGGGCCTTCAGACGGGTGAAACGGTAGCTGCTAATCAGCACCACCGGCCTGAACCCGGCTTGCAACGCTGAACGCACATCAAGGCCGGGCGCCAGCACCTGATGCACGTCGGTTTCGGCCAACGCCCCGGCAAAGCCGTCCTCGACCAATTGCATTACGTCTTTTTTCTGCGCGCTGCGCACCCCATCGAGGAACAGCGATCCAGGCTGGCTGACCACCATGCACACCTCGAACCCGCGGCGCCAGGCCGCCAGTGCAAGCCCCTGCGGGCTGCAACCGCCGTGCCCTGCCGTCATGAAGATGGTGGTCGCTTCTCGCCACAGTTGAATTTCCTCACTGCGGTGCATGGCCCGCTCCCGTTCGACCGCAGCCATGGCCATCAGCAGGCAGGCCGCTCCGCAGGTGAACTCGGTCGTTTGCGCGTAGTACGGCACTTGCCGTGCAGGGGGCGGAGCACTGCGCAGGATACGCTTCTCGAAACGCAGCGCCTGGCTGTGGTCTTCGTAGTAGTTCTCAACCACAGCGAAGCGTTGATAGCCATTGCTTTCGTACAAGCTGATGGCCGCAGGATTGTCCGCGCGTACTTCCAGGCGCAGCCAGGCGCAATTACGCTCCAGCGCACTGGCCTGGGCCTGGTCCAGCAACTGCTGGCCCAACCCATGGCCGCGCCAGGCCGGGCTTACGGCAATTGAATACAGACGGGCAAGTGATGTGCCGCGATGGAACAGCAGCAGCGCATAGCCTGCCAGATGGCCCTGTTGTTCAGCGACAATAAGGCAGGCATTGGCGCGTCGCACCATCCAGTTGAAATTACGCGGGCTCAGGCGGTCGAGGGTGAAACAGTCCTGCTCCAGGGCAACCAGCGCATCGATATCGGCCACCGATGCAAAGCGAAAATCAAAAGCCATGGCAACACCGTAATGTTTGAGTAACGAACCGGGACAGGTCGGGAAACCCGTGATTTATTGAAGGGGCGTCTTCTTCAACAGGGATCGAATACTCATGTCAGCGGTGCAAGCCAACGTGGCCGAAGTATTGGCCAAAACCGACGTTTCCACAATAACCCTCTCCGAGGAGCCACCCAGTAAGCGGAGCGCTGGTAACCGCTTGTTGATCGTGGTGGAGCGCAAGGAAGACTGGGCCAGCTACTTTCCCAGCGAGAGCCTGATGCTGGCCCAGGATTACTTTGAACACAGCGACGACGTTGCGAGGCGTACGCAGGTAATCAACCTGTGCCGCAGCTACAAGTATCTGGGGCAAGGCTACTACTGCTCGCTGCTCGCCGAGGCACGGGGCCACAAGGTGTTCCCGTCGGTGCGAACCATCAGCGAGCTTACCCGCAAGGCGCTCTATGGCGTGGGGCTGGATGACCTGGAACGCACGCTGGAGCGAGCCCTGGCCGATCACCCCTATGGCAGCACCGAGGCCTTCACCCTCACCTTGTATTTCGGGCGGACCGCCATTGAACCCCTTCAGGATATCGGCCGACAGCTGTTCGAGTCGTTCCCCTGCCCTGTCTTGCTGGTGGAGTTTCGCAGGCGTGACACCTGGCAGATCGACGGGATCAAGGCCGGCGCGCTGCACAAACTGCGGGATGAGCAGCAGCACTTGTTTGCCGACGCGCTGGATGCCTTCAACCGCCGGACGTGGCGCCAGCCCGCCTCCAAACGCCTGGCCCGGTTCGACCTGGCGATTCTGCATGACCCGGCCGAGGCGCTGCCACCTTCCAATCCTGAGGCGCTGGAGCAGTTCATCGAAAACGGCAAACAGCTGGGCATCGATGTAGAGCTGATCGAAAAGAAGGACTATGCACGCCTGGCCGAATTTGACGCCTTGTTCATTCGGGAGACCACGCGGGTGGACGACCATACCTACCGTTTTGCCAAAAAGGCCGAAAGCGAAGGCCTGGTGGTGATCGACGACCCCTCCTCCATCCTGCGCTGCACCAACAAGGTGTATCTCGCCGATCTGCTCAAACGCCACAACCTCGGCGCACCGGCCACGGAGATCCTGTACAAGGACCGCCCGCAGGAACTCGAACTTGTGGGCCGGCGCCTCGGTTTTCCGCTGGTGTTGAAGATTCCCGACGGCTGCTTTTCGAAAGGCGTGATCAAGGTCGCCGACGCCCAGGCACTGGCCTCGGCGGCACAGGAGTTGTTCGAACACTCGGTACTGTTGCTGGCCCAGGAGTACTGCTACACCGAATACGACTGGCGTATCGGCGTACTCAACGGTGAGGCGCTGTACGCCTGCCAGTACTTCATGTCCAAGGGCCACTGGCAGATCTACAACCACAAGGCCCAGGCCGGCGAAGTCAACGGCCTGTGCCGCGCGGTCCCGGTGGAACAGGCACCGCCCGAAGTCGTAAAGCTGGCCGTCGACACTGCCAGGCTGATCGGGCAAGGGCTGTACGGTGTGGACCTGAAGCAGACCGGCGACCGCGTACTGGTGATCGAAGTCAACGACAACCCCAACCTCGATGCCGGCACCGAAGACGCCGTGCTGGGTAACGCGCTTTACCAGCGAGTGCTGCAGGCTTTCGTGCAGCGGCTTGAACGTAAACACCTCGGCCAGGCCTGGTAAACGATGATCGAATACTACCTCGCCGTAGACGGTGCGCTTCTTGAAGCCCCCGAGGAACGAGCCAGCGTCTGGTTGTGTGTCGCGCCGGACGCAGCGGAGCAATCCCGGTTGTGCGAGTGCCTGGGGGTCAGTGCCCAGTCGCTGGAGTCCTCCCTGGACCCGGATGAAGTGGCGCGTATCGAGATCAAGCCCGATCACCTGTTCCTGATCTGGAAGCGCCCGGAAAGCTTTGATGGCCGGGTATTCAATGTCTCGTCATTCGGCGTTGTACTCAGCGAAAAGCGCCTGGTGGTGATCTGCGCCGCCAACTCGCTACTCGCCGGGGTAGACCGGCAGGCCGGCATGAGCACCCCGCTGGATGTGCTGATGGCGATGCTGGCTGAGAGCGTGCATCACTACCTGGGCCACCTGCGGGTGGTAAAGCAGGTGGCCCGCGAAATCCAGCTGCAGTTCGATCGGTCCATGGACAACCAGCACCTGGTGCAGATGTACAGCCTGAGCGAAAGCCTGGTGTATTACGTCAACGCCATTCAAAGCAATGGCGCCGTGCTAGCCCTGCTGCGCAGCCATGGCCAGAAACACGGCTTCGGGCCCGAACAACTGGAAATGCTGAATGACCTGATCATCGAAAACGAGCAAAGCTACCAACAGGCGAAGATCCATGCCCAGGTCTTTACCAACCTGATCGAGGCCCGCGGCAACCTGGCCAACAACGGCATGAACCACGCGCTGCGCAACCTGACCATGATCAATGTGGTGTTCCTGCCCTTGAACCTGCTCGCCAGCATCGGCGGCATGTCGGAGTTCAGCATGATGACCGCCGGCCTGCCCTGGTGGTTGACGTTCCCCGCGCTGCTGCTGGCCATGGCGGTACTCGGGGGGGCCATGGTCGTGGCGTTACGGCGTATGACATGACCCGCCGCCCAGGAACTTTCGTCGACGTCTACCCATCACCCCGCAGGACGAGATCATGGAACAGTCATACAACGGGTTATTCATGCTGGCGCTGATTGCAATTACAGGCACCCTGATAAGTCTGTTTGAACACGGTCTATCTTCCAAGACTTGACTCAGATTGATCGGAGCCTTGATGCATGAACGCCCTCTGGATCGCACTGGCCATTTTTGGCTGCTTGGTCGCCGCCTCGCTGCTCATGATGCAGTGGTACCCAAAGCTGGCATCCCACCACAGGGATGAGGACACGAACACGGTAATTCGCCTGGTAGCTAACATTTTTGTGGTCATGACATCGCTGGTCTTTGGCTTGATGATCAATTCCGCCAAAAATACCTTCGAGTCCATCGACGCAAACTTCCATGGGTACGCAACCAGCATGATCATTTTTGATCGGACACTGCGGGGCTATGGCGATGCGGCCCAAGACACGCGCAATCGTCTGATCACCTATCTAGAGCACGCTATCGAGACGCCCTATCGGGGGGACGAGGCGCTGCAACACCGTAACAGCGAGGCGGCTAAATACTTGGATGACATAGGCAAAGCGCTGGCCGTTATAAGGCCTGTGGACCGCTACCATGAAACGATGCTTCAGGATATTCGTCAGCAATATCACTCGCTCATTGAGCAACGCTGGAGAATCGTCGAGCAGTCAGAGGGGGCAATTCCTGGCCCGCTTATTGGGATGCTTGCTGCTTGGTTGACGCTCATTTTCGCCAGTTTTGGATACCGTGCGCCTCGTAACTCGATGGTAAAAGGCATGTTCATCCTCTCTTCATTGCTTATTGCGGCTTCCGTGTACCTCGTATTGGACATGGACATACCATTTCACGGTCCTATCCAGATATCCGACGAGCCCCTGCGTAGAGCGCTCGCCGTGATGCAGCTCTAGGCTCTGTACGAAAAGTCTTGAGACGCAGGTCAGGCGAGGCTGTTTTCAACGCAGCATGGCCTGGCTCTGTTTGCCCGCCACGCTTGGGTGAGCCTACGTGCCAATGCTGCTGGCAGTAATGCCACAGTGGCCAGGGCCTGGATGAATGACCTCAGGGACAGGGCGCAACGGCAGATGACACCGGGTCAAGGAAGATCAGTTGCAAGGGCTCTGCCAGCAGCTGTTCAGCCTGCTCGGCAAACCGCTGGAAATGAGCAGTGGTCAGGTGCGCATCCAGGGCCTGCTGGTTATCGAACGCCTCGCGCATGTAGAACGTCCCTGGCTCGTCACGACGTTCGAACAGCATGTAGTCGCGGTTACCGGGCTCCGCCCGAGTCGGTTCGATCAACGCCAGCAAGGCCGCTTTGAGCGTTGGTGCCTGGCCTGGTTTGGCCTTGAGGATGGCGAGGGAAACGAGGGGGTAATCTTGTCGGTTCACATCAAGCTCCTGGTCAGTTGCAAAGAGCAGGCACGGTAGTGCCTGCTTCAATGTGTGCATGCGTTTCACCGGGCGTAGCGCCGGGAATCTGCGCGGCGCAGAGAAACACGGTTCGTTCAAGCATGCATGCTCCTGGCAGACCGGATCGACCGGTCCGCCGTTGTCGGTCAAACAGGTTTCAGAAGCCTTCCAGGACGATCTTGCCGCGCGCCTTGCCACTCTCGACCAGCGCATGGGCACGGCGCATGTTGGCGGCATTGATGGCGCCGAAATGCTCGCCCAAGGTGGTCCGCAGGATGCCTTGATCGATCAGCCCGGCCACGCGCTCGAGCAGCTCGTGCTGGCGCACCATGTCGTCGGTTTCGTAAAGCGAGCGGGTGAACATCAGCTCCCAGTGCAGCGACAGCGACTTGCGCTTGAGCGGCATGACGTCCAGGGTCTGCGGGTCGTCGATCACGCCCAGGCGACCTTGTGGTCGCAGCACTTCAACCAGTTGCGCAAAGTGTTGATCAGTATGGGTAAGGCTGGCGACATGGCTGACTGACTCGATCCCCAAGGCCTGCAGCTGCCCTTGCAGCGGCGCACTGTGATCGATGACGTGATGGGCGCCCAGTTCGCGTACCCAGTTGCTGGTCTCGGCGCGGGAGGCCGTGCCGATAACCGTCAGGCGGGTCAGTTGCCGGGCCAACTGCACCAGCATCGAACCGACGCCACCGGCAGCGCCAACGATCAGCAGGGCATCGCCCTCCCCGCCGCCCTCCACGATGCCCAGGCGATCGAACAGCAGTTCCCAGGCGGTGATGGCCGTCAGCGGCAGCGCGGCTGCCTGTGCTGCACCCAGGCTACGCGGTTGATGCCCGACGATACGTTCGTCAACCAGGTGATATTCGCTGTAGCTGCCGGGCCGGGCGATGGAGCCGGCGTAGTACACCTGGTCTCCGGGCTTGAACAGGGTCACCTGGGCCCCGACTTCGCGGACGATACCGGCCGCGTCCCAGCCGAGTATTTTCGGCTCACGCGTGAAAGTGCCGGCGCGCACCTTGGTGTCGACGGGGTTGACCGACACGGCGTTGACCTCGACCAGAAGGTCCCTGGGCCCAGGGCTGGGCTTGGGCATGAAGATGTCTTGAAGAGACGCAGGGTCTTCGATAGGCAAACCTTTGTGGATGAAACTGATCGCTTTCATGGGCACTCGCTGCTGAATGTGGTTTGATTTGGCATTGAGTCTGGCGTGCCTGGCGTCCGGGAAAAACGGGCCCTGCCCGTCAACACTTTCATTGCAGGAGTGATAATGATCCGTCTCGACGACCTGGGCATCTTCGTTCGCAGCGCCGCGCTGGGCAGCTTTACCGCGGCGGCCCGCGAGGCCGATCTGCTACCCGGCCAGGCGGCCGAAGCAGTCAAGCGCCTGGAGCGTGAGCTGGATGTGCGATTGTTTGCCCGCACCACGCGCAGCTTGCGCCTCACAGCCGAAGGCGAGCAGTACCTGCCCTCGGCCCTGATTGCCCTGGAAGCCCTCAGGCACGGACGCGACAACCTGCGTCAGGAAAGCGCCCAGCTCAGCGGAACGTTGCAGGTGGCCGCGCCCTCCGATCTGGGGCGCAACGTGCTGCTGCCCTGGCTCACGGCGTTTCGCCGAGAGCATCCCCAGTTGAACCTGCGCTTCTTCCTCTCCGACCAGATCGCCGATCTGTTCCGCGATCCGGTGGATATCGCCATCCGCTATGGCCTGAACGCCGACGCCAACTATGTAGCCCTGCCACTGGCACCTTGGAACCGCAAGGTACTGGTGGCCTCGCCCGAGTACCTGGCGCGGGAAGGCACCGTGCAAGCCCCCGAAGATCTGCTCGAACACCAGTGCCTGCTGTACATGCAACAGGGCCGGGTCTACGACAAGTGGCAACTGGGTACGCAGACCGTCCAGGTGCGTGGCGCCCTGCTCTGCGACGACGCCGATATTGCCCGGCGCTGGGCCGTGGGCGGCGAAGGGATAACCTACAAGTCGTGGCTGGATGTGAGCGACGATGTGCTGGCGGGAAGACTTGTCGTGCTATTGCAGGACTACCCCGGGCCGACCATGCCTTTGAGCCTGGTGTGCCCGCACCGCAAGCAGTTGTCGCCTGCGGTAAGGCACCTGCACGCCTGGTTGTCCAGCCGCTTCGCCGAACTGGAGCGCGACTGATCAGCGGGAAGCCAGCCGCCCTGATCGAAAGCACGCCGGCACCCCGCTGCACGCAATCGAATAGTTTCAAGCGCTGCTTGACCAGGGAGAACGATCGTTCTACTCTGGCTACATGGATAAGCCAATGACTGACACACGCGAAAAAATCCTGGCGACTGCCGAGAAGCTGATTTACGAAAACGGGATTCACGCCACGGGCATGGACCTGTTGGTAAAGACCTCGGGCGTCGCCCGTAAAAGTATTTATCGCTATTTTGCGAATAAAGACGACGTAGCAGCAGCGGCACTCAATGCCCGCGATATACGTTGGATGACGTGGTTCAGAAGTGAATGCGAAAAAGCGCAAACGCCAGAAGCACGCATCCTTGGCATTTTTGATGCCCTCAAAAGCTGGTTCGAGTCAGACGGTTTTCGCGGATGTGCTTTTATCAACACAGCCGGAGAGGTGGGTGACGCAGACGATCCTGTTCGACAGATCGCAAAACTGCATAAACAAAAGCTGCTGGACTACACGCTAGAACTGACCAGCGAATTAGGTGTTAACGATCCGACTGGCTTGGCCAAGCAACTTCTTTTGATTATAGAGGGCACGATAACCGTGGCCCACGTCATGGGTGATCACAGCGCGCTCGACAGTGCACGAGAAATCGCAAAGGTCTTGCTCAAAGATGTGCAGCGCGCAAGCGCTTTAAGTTAAAGAAATACCCACTCAACTGAACCATCCAAACGATTGGAGGCACCACCATGTCCAACGAACACGCTCGTCCGCCACTTCCTCCTTTCACTCGCGAATCGGCCATCGAAAAGGTCCGACTTGCCGAAGATGGTTGGAATACCCGTGAGCCGGAAAAGATTGCGCTGGCCTATACGGTGGACACCCAATGGCGTAACCGTGCCGAGTTTGCAAACAACCGTGAAGAAGCTCGGAACTTCCTCACTCGCAAGTGGAAGAAAGAACTGGACTACCGCTTGATCAAAGAGCTCTGGGCCTTCACCGACAACCGCATCGCCGTCCGTTACGCCTACGAGTGGCACGACGATTCGGGCAACTGGTTCCGCTCCTACGGCAACGAAAACTGGGAATTTGAAGCCGACGGCTTGATGCATCGCCGCTTTGCCTGCATTAACGACATGCCCATCAAGGAAAGCGAGCGAAAGTTCCACTGGCCACTGGGTCGCCGTCCGGATGATCACCCAGGGCTGACCGAACTGGGCCTGTAAGTCAGGCTAAACCTGATCCTTTACATAGGGATCAGGTTTTTTGTTTGAGGGGCACAGAGCGTGGCCAAGCGCAGGTTTCAATTCTCACCCCCTACTGCGCGGTAACAACGAATGCGGCGCCACTCCAAACGCCTTGCGAAACGCATGGCTAAAATGCGAAAAGTCTGAAAAACCAAACTCCAACGCCGCCTGCGAAACACTCTTTACCTGCCCACACTCAATCGCCGCGCGGCTAGCATTCAGCCGTTCCCTCCAGATCTCGGCAACCGGTGACTTCTGATGCCGGGCAAACGCCCGTGTCACCGTCCGTGTCGACACGTGATGTGCCAGGGCAATCGACTCGATCGACAGCTCCGGCTCAGTCAAATGGCGTTGAATGTAATTCATGATTCGCCCATAAAGATCCAGTTCTCGATGGGTAGTCTTCAGGTCCTGCAACTCAAGGCTGAGCACCAGCAGGTCGACGATGGTGTTGGAGTACCGTCGGGAGACGCCTTCGTCCCGCAGCAACGGCGCAGAACTGGCCGCTTGGCCAATCATCTGCCGCAGCGGGATCACTCCGGGGCGCCCCTCTTCCAGCACCAGCGCGGTGATGTCAGCAATGTGCGGGACGCGCTGTGCGAGCAGCGGCCGGGGGATGCGGATAAGGTGGTTTTCGGTACCACCCAGGCTGAATCGAAACGGTTGGGTTGCGTCGTAAAGAAACACATTGCCGGCCGTGAGCCTGGCCTTGCGGTTGTGTTGTTCAATTTCGCCGTAGCCGTCGAGGGTGACTCCCAACCATATGTCTTCGGCGGGGTCGCTGCGCAGGTGTTGCTCGGAGCGCACCCAGTGGTGCAGCGGCGACGACAGCGTCGTGACATCCAACGGGCCGATGCCGTTGACCTGCAGCGCTCCCTCGAAGTTGCTCTGCGACGAGGGTTTGCTGTCTGCCGACAAACAATGGCGGCAGACCACCTCCCGCCAGTAATCAAAGCGACGGGATGGCGAAACGGCAAGGGTCGAATAGTGGTTGGTCTCAGCCATGATGGCGCTCACCTTCATGTGGCAACTTGAAAAAGGGGCACTGTTACAGAAGTTCGCGTAGGCAATATTCACGCCAGCGGTATTCGCTGGTACATGCTGCGGCCATCTCAGCCTTCGTCCTTATAGCGCCAACAGGCGCTTTCCAAAACCTCCCATATCGCTCCCCATTTCGGGGCAAAAATGCTGCTTTTCCCTGGACGCTGCACCATCGCGGTTCGTGCTCAAGCGGGTGTTACGGCGCTGTCGTTTCCAACCAAACGATTGTCCTTGCGAACAAAGCGACGTTGCCCAGTCCTCCCTAATTTTGACCTCACGTTGTTTCCAGCAACTGCGCTGATGAGGTAGCCCATGCAATTACAACAACAGCGAATCGCCGACGAGTTCAGGTGGCTGCATAGGCGCGACCTGGCGCCCGAAGAGTTTTTATCGTGGGTGCTCGAGTGGGCGGCGTGTGCGCTGCGCGCCCGGCTGGCGAACGCACCACGCAATGCTGAGCGTGTTCTGAACATAAAATAACAAGGAGCCTGTGATGGAATCTGCAATCGATAAACACCTCATGTGCCCGCGCACGTTATCGCGCCGGGTGCCTGATGATTACCAGCCGCCCTTCCCGATGTGGGTCGGCCGCGCTGATGAGCAACTGACGCAAGTGGTGATGGCCTATCTGGGGGTGCAGTACCAGGGTGATGGTCAGCGTGAGCGGGCCTTGCAGGCGATGCGCGAAATTCTCAACAGCTTTGGCTTGAGCGACGGCCCGCTGACTCACGACCTGACGCACCACACCGACAGCAGTGGCTACGACAACCTGATGATCGTCGGCTACTGGAAAGATACCGGCGCTTACTGCCGCTGGTCACGCTCGCCTGAGGTGGATGGCTGGTGGAGTTCGCCGCAACGCTTGAATGATGGCCTTGGTTACTACCGCGAAATCACCGCGCCGCGGGCCGAGCAGTTCGAGACGCTGTATGCGTTCCAGCGCGATTTGCCCGGGGTCGGGGCAATCATGGACAACACCAGTGGCGAGATCGAGGAACACGGTTACTGGGGCTCGATGCGCGACCGTTTCCCGGTATCGCAAACGGACTGGATGAACCCGAACGGCGAACTGCGAGTCGTGGCTGGCGACCCGGCCAAAGGCGGTCGCGTGGTGGTGCTCGGCCATGACAATATCGCCTTGATTCGCTCGGGCCAGGACTGGGCAGCGGCAGAATCGGCTGAGCGCTCGCTGTATCTGGATGAAATCTTGCCGACCTTGCAGGATGGTATGGATTTTCTACGCGATAACGGCCAGCCGCTGGGCTGTTACAGCAATCGCTTTGTACGCAATATCGACGCGAACGGCAATTTGCTCGACATGAGTTACAACATCGGCCACTGGCGTTCACTGGAGAAACTCGAACGCTGGGCGGAATCGCACCCCACCCATCTGCGTATTTTCGTCACCTTCTTTCGGGTAGCGGCAGGGCTCGAGAAGTTGCGGCTCTATCACGAAGTCTCCGTGTCGGATGCAAGCAGCCAGGTGTTCGAATACATCAACTGCCACCCACACACCGGCATGTTGCGCGACGCAAAAGTCAGTTCCAACTAGCCCCAACTCCACGTTTAGCCCCGCACCTGCCGTCCCTGCGGCAGTGGGGCTCTTTTTGCCCAGAATAAAGGACCTCTGTCCATGAAACAGCTCCGTTACCTGATGCTCGCGGCAGCCGTGCCAAGCGTGTGTGCGCAAGCGTTCGAAGTTGATCCGGGTGATTATGAAGCGCTGCCGGTGGGTGCAACGATCGGTGTGGTCTATTACCAGCATTCCACCACCGACAGCGCTTATGCCAACGGCCACAAAGTCAGCTCCGATTTCAACCTGACCTCCAACGTCGGCATCCTGCGGCTGCTGCACGTCTATCAATTGACTGATCGACTGACCCTGGAGCCGCAATTTCTGCTGCCGTTCGGCCGCGTATCGAGCGGCAGCGATGCCTCGGGCCTGGGCAACACCAGCGGCGTCGGCGACCTCACCCTGACGGCGCCGCTCAAGTACCGCTTGAACGAGGCCAACGACATCCTTGGCGCCACCGTCTACCTCACCGCCCCCACTGGCAATTACGACCGCGACGACGCGCTCAACCTTGGCGAGAACCGCTGGAAGGTCGATCTGCAGGCCGCCTACGTCAAACATTTGGGCGAAAAATGGGCTGTGGACCTGGTCGGTGATGCCATCTGGTACAGCGACAACGACGACTTCGGCTCCAGCTCTGCGCGCCGTGAACAGGAGGTTTCCTACGGGGCGCAACTGATGGGGCGCTACATCGTAGACCCAGGCACTTCACTGGCAATTGGCCTCGGTCACACCTGGGGCGGGGAAAACCAGATTGATGGAACGGCGCAGGACGACCGCGCCGAAACCACCAACTTGCGCCTCACCGCGAACAAGTTCTTCACCGCCAAGGACCAGCTGCAGGTGCAACTGGGGCGTGACCTCGCGGTAGAAAACGGCCCCAAGGAAAACTTCCGCCTGAACCTCAGGTACGTCCGGGTCTTTTAACCCAAGGCCCGTTGGCACCAGCAAGCCCCCCAGCAGATACGGAGCACCAGTACATGACTGATCAACAGGCAACCCCTGAACAGCAACCTTCGTTGTATACCCGCCTCGGCGGCTATGACGCTATCTACCAGTTCGCCGGCGCGGTACTGCGCAAGACCATGGCCCACCCGGCGATCGGTCATATCTGGGCACACATGTCCGAGTCGACCTTCCAGAAGGAACACATCAACTTCGTCGACTTCCTCTCGCAACACTGGGGTGGTAGCGCCAAGTACCGCGGCCGGGACATGGTTACCGCACACCGCGGCATGGGGCTTACCGAGGTTCATTGGCAAGCCACGCTGGATTGCCTGGAGGAGTGCTACAACGACTACAACCTGCCACCGGAGCTGCGCAAGGAGGTCAACGACTTCCTGGTCAAGTTCAAACCCGCCGTAATCGGCAGCCCTTCCTACCGCGATGTGGTGTTGGCCAACCCCACGATGGACCCGGCCAAAGGCATGAAAAGCGTCGGCGTAGTGTGGCCCGGACGCACCGATTCGGCTGAGCAGGCAGCTGTGCCCAAGTTGGAGCCGTAAGCCCACCCGGCCACATTCAGGACGCACTTCACTTGGCGCAACGCAGTCCTGCTCAACAAAGCGACTGTCCTGCTCAACCAAGTACCGCTCGCGCGCTGGCGCTAGCTTGTTACCAGGCCCAGCCGCGGCGAGCCTCTCGAATAGTCATTTATCGGCCCCTGCGGCCTGCCACCGGAAACAGGACACCCCATGGCCATCATCCGCCCGACGCTCGAACAGTTGCAGGCCCTCGCCAGCCGCCTGCACATGCAGCTGACCCCCGAACAAGCCAGCGAATACCTGGCGCTCATGCAGGCAAGCCTCGACGCCTATGACCTGGTCGACGAACTGCCGGACTTCATCCCCTTGGTGCGCTACGAGCGCACTGCGGGTTACCGCCCCTCCAGCCGGGAGAACCCGTTGAACGCCTGGTACTACCGTACCGAGGTGATGGGCGCCAGCACCGGCAAACTGCTCGGCAAAACAGTCGCACTCAAGGACAACATCTCGCTGGCGGGCGTGCCGATGATGAACGGTGCCGCGCCACTGGCCGGTTTTGTACCGTCATTCGATGCCACTGTGGTTACGCGTTTGCTCGACGCCGGGGTGACCATCCTCGGCAAGGCCACTTGCGAGCACTACTGCCTGTCCGGCGCCAGCCACACCTCGGACCCGGCACCCGTGCACAACCCATTGCGCCCTGGTTTCAGCACCGGCGGCTCTTCGTCGGGCAGCGCCGCGCTGGTTGCTGCGGGCGAAGTTGACCTGGCGGTGGGCGGCGATCAGGGCGGTTCAGCACGTATTCCCGCAGCGTGGTGCGGCATCTATGGCATGAAGCCGACTTTCGGGCTGGTGCCGTATACCGGGGTGATGGCGATCGAGGCCACCTTCGACCATGTCGGCCCGATGACCAGCAACGTGCGCGACAACGCGCTCATGCTCGAAGTCATGGCCGGTGCCGACGGCCTTGACCCACGCCAGGGCGTGCCCGAGGTCGATACCTATGGCAGCTACCTCGAGCGCGGTGTACGCGGGCTGCGTATCGGCATCCTCCAGCAAGGTTTCCAGCTCGCTAACCTTGATCAGCGCGTTGGCGACAAGGTGCGCAGCGCCATCGCTCGCTTCGAGGCGTTGGGCGCAGTGGTCGAGGAAGTATCGGTTGCCGAGCATACGCTGGCCGGCTCGCTATGGAGCCCGATCGGCTGCGAAGGCCTGACCATGCAGATGATGCACGGCAACGGCGCGGGCTTTAACTGGAAGGGCCTGTATGACGTCGCCTTGCTCGACAAGCAGGCCGGCTGGCGAACCCAGGCCGACGCCCTGTCGCCCTCGCTCAAGCTGTGCATGCTGGTTGGCCAGTTTGGCCTGGAACACTACCACGGCCGTTACTACGCAAAGGCGCAGAACATCGCCCGTTTCGCGCGCGCCGGCTACGACAAGGCGCTGGAGCGCTACGACCTGCTGGTAATGCCAACCGTGCCCATCATCGCCCAGCCGCTGCCGGCACCAGGTTGCTCGATCACCGAGAGTGTCTCGCGCGCGCTGGAGATGCTCGGCAATACCGCCGCACAAGACATCACCGGTCACCCGGCCATGTCCATCCCTTGCGGCCTGGTCGACGGCCTGCCGGTGGGGCTGATGCTGGTCGGCAAGCACTATGCCGAAGGCACGATCTATCAGGCCGCGGCAGCGTTCGAGGCCGCGGTGGACTGGCGCACGCTGTGACCCAGGCAGCAGGCGCTGCGCCCCTGAAAAAAACAACTGGCACAACAACAGATTTCAACAACCGTGTTGGACGAGAGGAGTAATCCCATGACGGCAACTTCAACCCCTGGTGAGCGCGCACGCGCACTGTTTGCAGTGCTCAAGCGCAAAGACCTCATCCCCGAGGGCTACATCGAACAGCTCACCCAGCTGATGGAACACGGCTGGAGCCCGGAAAACGGCGCGCGCATCGTCGCCAAGGCCTGGGTCGATCCGCAGTTTCGCGAGCTGCTGCTCAAGGACGGTACGGCCGCCTGCGCCCAGTTCGGCTTCACCGGCCCACAGGGTGAATACATCGTCGCCCTGGAAGACACCCCGCAGTTGAAAAACGTGATCGTCTGCAGCCTGTGCTCCTGCACGAACTGGCCGGTGCTGGGCCTGCCGCCTGAGTGGTACAAGGGCTTCGAGTTCCGTGCGCGGTTGGTCCGGGAGGGGCGCACGGTATTGCGCGAGCTGGGCACCGAGTTGCCCGGTGACATGGTGGTCAAGGTCTGGGATACCAGCGCTGAAAGCCGCTACCTGGTGCTGCCGCAACGGCCAGCGGGCTCAGAGCATATGAACGAAGAGCAGTTGCGGCAACTGGTCACCAAGGATGTGCTGATCGGCGTCGCCCTGCCCCGCGTTGGCTGAGCAAAACCACCCAACCCCATTCAACTTCCGGAGTGTTCAATATGGATGGCTTTCACGATCTCGGCGGTTTCCAGGGCTTTGGCAAAGTGCCCCACCGCATCAACAGCCTGAGCTACAAGCAGGTGTTCAAGCAGGACTGGGAACACCTGGCCTACAGCCTGATGTTCATCGGCGTCGACCACCTGAACAAGTTCAGCGTCGATGAAATACGTCATGCCGTCGAACGCATTGACGTGCGCCAGCACGTCGGCACCGAATACTACGAACGTTATGTGATCGCCACTGCCACGCTGCTGGTCGAAACAGGCGTCATCACCCAGGCCGAACTGGATGAAGCACTCGGCTCGCACTTCAAGCTGGCCAACCCCGCCCATGCGCAAGGGCGTGCTGCAATTACCGGGCGAGCGCCTTTTGAAGTGGGCGACCGGGTCATCGTACGCGATGAATACGTGGCCGGGCATGTGCGCATGCCTGCATATGTGCGCGGCAAGCAAGGCGTAGTGCTGCACCGGACCACTGAACAGTGGCCGTTTCCGGACGCGATTGGCCATGGCGACCAGAACGCTGCGCATCAACCGACCTACCATGTCGAGTTCCGCGTGCGGGACCTGTGGGGCGATGCCGCAGACGACGGCCTGGTGGTGGTAGACCTGTTTGAAAGCTATCTGGACAGGGTCGAAAGCCCGCGAGTGGTGCGCGCATGAGTGCCGGCGCCCAGGCAGGCCGGCTGCCGGTGACGGTCCTTTCAGGCTTCCTCGGCGCAGGCAAGACCACCCTGCTCAACCACATCCTGCGCAACCGCCAGGGCCTGAAGGTGGCGGTTATCGTCAATGACATGAGCGAGGTCAACATCGATGCCGCCCAGGTCCAGCGCGACGTTGCGCTGTATCGTGGCCAGGATGAATTGATAGAGATGAGCAACGGCTGCATCTGCTGCACCCTGCGCGCCGACCTGCTTGAGCAGATCAGCGCGCTGGCGCGCCAGCAGCGTTTCGATTACCTGTTGATCGAGTCCACCGGGATTTCCGAGCCGATGCCAGTCGCCGAGACCTTTGCCTTTCTCGACGCCAACGGCTTCAGCCTCAGCGAACTGGCGCGGCTGGATACGCTGGTGACGGTGGTCGATGCCAGCCAGTTCATGGCCATGCTCGACTCACCCGAAACCGTCGCGCGGGCCAACGTCGCCACGGATGACAGCAGGCGCCCGCTGGCCGATCTGCTGATCGAGCAGGTCGAGTATGCCAACGTGATTCTGGTCAACAAACGCGACCTGGTCGACGAGGCGCAGTACCAGGCCCTGCAGGCAGTTCTCGCCGGGCTCAATCCAGGCGCACAGATCCTGCCGATGGTGACCGGCAACGTCGCCCTGTCGAGCATCCTTGGCACCCAGCTGTTCGATTTGCCCAGCCTTGCCGCAGCGCCCGGCTGGATGAAACAGATGGGCGCGCACGACACCCCGGCCGGCGAGTCGCAGACCTATGGCGTAACGTCATGGGTCTACCGAGCGCGCGCCCCGTTCCATCCGCAACGCTTGCTTGATTTTCTCGCCCGGCCCTGGCGCAACGGCCGTCTTCTGCGCAGCAAAGGTTATTTCTGGCTTGCCAGCCGCCACCGCGAAATCGGCTTGCTGGTGCACAGCGGCCAGCAGTTTCAGTGGGACTATGTTGGCCATTGGTGGAACTTCATCGACCCGTCACAGTGGCCACAGGACAAGTATCGCTTGCAGGGCATCATGGCCAAGTGGGACAGCATCGTCGGCGATTGCCGTCAGGAGCTGGTGTTCATTGGCCAGGACCTGGATACCCAGACACTGCAACGCGAACTCGACCATTGCCTGCTGAGTGCAGAAGAAATCGCCATCGGTCCGTTGGACTGGGCAAGGTTGCCGGGGGGCAGCGCGTTCGACAACCGGGCCTTGTCGGCCACCAAGACGCAGTCATTACCGGCTGATGCCATTTTCTAGTTGGAGGTGCGGAGTACGTCTCGCCGAAAGTCGGCAACCGTTTTGCAGTGGCGAGACAACCGGCCCCGTTAACCCCATCAGCTCGACATTGCGCTCTGCCTGGCTGTTCATCTATTGGGCATATTTCCTGGCCCCGTAAACACAGATGACAGCACCCAGCGTCACGAGAAGCATCGTCCAGCTGACATGCTCGTGCAGAAGCAACGCTGCCAGCCCAAGCCCCATGAACGGCTGAAAGAGTTGCAATTGGCCCACTGCCGCAATCCCCCCCTGGACGAGCCCTCGGTACCAGAACACAAACCCGATCAGCATGCTGAACAGTGAAACGTAGCCAAAGCTGAACCACGCAGGGGCACTTACCCTGGCAAAGTCATCAGGGGCTGGAAGATTGACCACCGTCAGCAGCAGCATGAACGGCAACGCTACCAGCAACGCCCAGCTGATCACCTGCCAACCACCCAATGTCCGCGAGAGGCGCGCTCCTTCGGCATAGCCCAACCCACAGACCACAACCGCAGCCATCATCAGCAGATCGCCCACCGCCGACGCCTCGCCTCCGTTCATCAACGCATAGCCAGCGACCAATCCGGCACCTGTCGACGAGAACAGCCAGAACAATGGCCGAGGTCGTTCACCGCCCCGCAGAACCGCAAATCCTGCGGTACACAATGGCAGGAGCCCGACAAAAACGATGGAGTGAGCAGAGCTTATGTGCTGAAGGGCAAATGCTGTCAGTAGCGGGAAACCGATAACAACGCCGAGCGCTGTTACGGCCAAGGGCGACAAATCCCGCCGTTTGGGTCGAGGCTGGCGTAGCACGATCAGAAAAAGCGCGCCCAGCATGGCGGCAATTGTTGCCCGGGCACAGGTGAGGAACGTCGGTTCGAAGTCGGCCACTGCCACTCGGGTTGCCGGCAACGAGCCTGCAAAGATGGCGACGCCTATGAAACCGTTGATCCACCCGTTTGCTGATTTTTCCATCGGTAAGTCCTCGATAAGCCAAGGCTCAGTACATCACCGACAGGCTCACCCAGACCATGTACAATCCAATACACTTAAACCAAACTGTTATGCATATGAATCCAGCACAGTTGAGGGTGCGATGAAACGGGACGGAACGCGAATTCGAACTGTCATGGGTGAAATCCAGTCGCGGATAGCCTCTCGAACCTACACACCAGGCGCGAGAATTCCCTCGGTGCGTGCGATGGCTCAGACCATGCAAGTGTCGGTTTCTACGGTGCTTGAGGCCTATGAAAGGTTGATGGCAGAGGGTGTACTCAACTCTCGCCCTGGCTCCGGCTTTTACGTAGCCGGGCCAGTGGCACCCCTGGTGCTCACCGAACTCGGCCCAAGGCTTGATCGTGAAGTGGACCCGCTGTGGATCTCGCGCCAGTCTCTAGACACCGCTAGCGATGCGTTGAAACCGGGGTGCGGGTGGCTACCGGCCTCCTGGATGTTCGAAGCCGGCTTGCGCAAGGCGCTTCGCACCGTTGCCCGTTTAGACACGTCGAAACTGACGGAGTACGCCTCGCCACTTGGGCATCTGCCGCTCAGGCAGTTCCTGTCACGCAAGCTGACAGGGATCGGGGTCGAAGCCCCTCTTGAACAGATCATGCTCACTGAGTCCGGCACCCACGCCATCGACCTGGTCTGCCGTTTTCTGCTTGAGCCGGGGGACACTGTGCTGGTCGACGACCCCTGCTATTTCAATTTTCACGCACTGCTGAAAGCGCACAGGGTGAACATCGTAGGCGTTCCCTACACCGCGACGGGCCCGGACATCGATGCTTTCGGCGCTGCCCTGCTCGCGCATTCTCCCCGGTTGTACATAACCAATTCAGGCATCCACAACCCGACCGGCGCTACCCTGTCTCCGGTCACGGCACACAGGTTGCTGAAGCTGGCCGACACCTCCAGCCTGGTGATTGTAGAGGACGACATCTTCGGGGATTTCGAGAATGCGCCAGCGCCACGGCTGTCTGCCTTCGATGGCCTCTCTCGTGTCATCCAGATCGGTAGCTTTTCCAAGACCATCTCCGCTTCGATTCGATGCGGCTACATCGCGGCTCGCAGTGACTGGATCGAGAGCCTGGTCGATCTCAAGATTGCGACCACATTCGGGGGTGGCCGCCTGGCCGCGGACATCATCCATCTGGCGATTACCGATAGCGGGTACCGGAAACACATGGAAAGTGTTCGCCTAAGGCTGGCCGAGGCTATGGACAGAACGGTAGCGAGGCTTCGGGCCATTGGCATCAAGCCCTGGATAACGCCCCAGTCAGGCATGTACGTCTGGTGCCAACTCCCTCAAGGCAAGGATGCAGCAACGCTGGCTCGGGCTTGCTTGAATGAAGGTGTAGTGCTGGCGCCTGGTAATGCGTTCAGCCAGTCGATGGCTGCGGGTGATTTCCTCCGTTTCAACGTTGCCCAATCGGGTGATGCCAAAATTTACGAAGTGTTGAAACGGGCGCTGAGTGCTTAGTCGCGTGACCAATCCACGTTCTACCTGAGCAAGGATCGTTAGATGCAGGCCTTCATCTCCTGACGTTCAACCTGGCCGAGGGTCGGGTATCGGGAAAGCACTGTTGAACGTGGTGAGTTCCAGGGTCTTTCAGGATGGGGCAAGCGGTAACCAGATGCAGACTTCAAACCCATCGCGTCGACCTGTTGCCGGGGAGAACAATGCCATGCGCGCGTTTACCCCCTGCACGATGGTTTTGGCAATCGCCAAGCCCAGCCCTGAACCACTGATCTCACTGTGACCGCGCACAAAACGCTCGGTCAGGTGCTCTAATACAGACTGCGGCACTGCCGGGCCGCTGTTGACTATCCGCAGCTGTGCCTGATCGGTGAGACTGACTTCGACCGGTTGGTCCGTTGCACCATACTTCAGCGCATTCTCAATCAGGTTGCGCAGCAGGATGCCAAACGCGTCCGGGTCAATGATCGAGTACACGCCGGCCTGACTTGGCAACTGCAACTCGATGCGCTGCCCGCTGCGCTGGTTCCACTCGTCGACGCCGTGGGCAAGCAACGGAATCAGGTCTTGTGGCGTTTCGGACAACAGCCCGCCGCCCTCCGCTTTGGCCAACTGCATGAGCTTTTCTGAAAGCCTTGAAAGCTCGCGCAACGCCTGCTCGATCTTCTGCGCACGCAGTCGCAGCGGACCTTCCGGCGCTTCGTGGTGTAACCGCTGGATCTGCGCCAGGGTCGAGGCCAATGGCGTGCGCAGCTCGTGAGCGCTGTTGGCGGTAAAGCTGCGCTCGGCCTCAAGGGCATTGCGTAAGCGCTCCAGCAGGTGATTGACCGCCTCCGCCAACGGATCGATTTCTGCTGGCAGGTGCGCCACCTTGATCGGCGACAAGTCACCCACACCGCGTGTTTCAATGGCACGACGATAAGCCCGCACGCTGCGCAGGCTGAAACGTACAAACAACCAAGTGCCCGCCAGGCTGACAGGAATCAACACCATTAGAGGCAACAACAACGCAAACAAGGCCTCCCGCGCGGCTTCACGACGATGACCAAGCGGTTCGGCCATCTCGATGAACAGTGTCTGGCGCAATGCGCTAGCGCCATACAATCGGTATTTTTCAGAAGTGGAAAAACCTTCAGACGGTTGTCGGTTGAAAATCTCCGGGTTGGCGTCGTGAGATTGCATCAGAATCTTGCCCTTGGCGTCGCGCACCAGGTAAGTCAGGTACTCCTTGTGCATCTTCAGCGTCGCTACGTGTTGTGCAGTCCGGGATTCTTCCCGATTGCTGATTTCCAGCACAGCCAAGGGCAGGATGCGTTGTGCTGTCTCTTCCAAGGCGCTATCGAACGCTTCGTTCAACTCATGCCGCACCACGAGCCAGGCCCCCACTGTCGCTACCAGCCAGAGTAAAGTCATACCAAGCGTCAGCCCCAGGCCGAGACGTATCTGCAGGCTCGAAGACGGCTTCATGCGGACATTAACCGGTAGCCCATGCCTCGCACGGTTTCGATCAGTTCGCGTCCGAGTTTTTTACGTAGACGGCTGATGTATACCTCGATGGTATTGCTCTCGATTTCAGCGCCGAACGCATACAGCCGCTCTTCGAGCTGCGACTTTGACAGCAGTGCACTGGGACGCTGCACAAACGCCTCGAACAGCGCCCATTCCCGCGCCGTGAGGTCCACCGTCGCACTGCCCCGCTGCACCGTGCGGGCACTCATGTCGACCTGCAAATCACCGAGTTTGATCTGTGGATTGGGGTTGCCGCTATAACGGCGGCCCACCGCTGCCACGCGGGCCGAGAGTTCAAACAGGTCGAACGGTTTGACCAGGTAGTCATCGGCGCCAGCGTTCAGGCCGGCGATACGATCGGAAATCTGATCCTGAGCGGTCAGGATAATCACCGGGGTCACGTCTCCTGCCGCGCGTTGTTGACGCAGAAAGTCCAACCCGCGCCCGTCCGGAAGCATCAGGTCCAGCAAGATCAGGTCGTAAGGCGTCGTGCGGACGCTGTTGCGCGCGTGGTCCAGGCGCTGTACCCAATCGACGGCGTGGCCGTCATCAGCAATTTGTTCGCGCACCGCTTCACCCAGGCCTGGAGCGTCCTCAACCAGTAGAACCCGCATCTGACACCTCCCGTGATGGTTGTCTTGCAGCACCTTAATCGCCGTGCCTGATGTGAATCTGAAGATTCAGCTGGCTGTCAGGAAGGCACTTTAGGCTATGCCACAGACGCCGCCCTCGACAGGAGACAAGTCATGAAATCCGGTTTTATTGCCTATGCCACGCTGTTGAGCTTGCTGCTCAGCGGTTACGCCCTGGCCGGTGACGACTGCAGCGACCCGGTGAGCGACTGGCAGCCTCGCGAAACCTTGCGTCAGCAGGTAGAGCGGCAATACGGCTGGCGCGTGCAGCGCATCAAGGTCGACGATGGCTGTTACGAACTCAAGGGCCAGGACCGCAAAGGCAATGACATCGAAGCCAGCTACTCCCCGGCATCGCTGCGCCTGAAGACACTCGAGGTCCATTTGCGCAATGACGGCGATGCCAATGACTATCTCGGCAGCCCGCTCGCCGAATGACAACTCACCTGTCTATGAATTTTCCTGCCGTTCAGGTTGCTGTCAGCCGGCAGGTCCAGGCTCTCGACCTGACGATCAAGAGGACACGCTCATGAAAAAGATCATCGCAGCAACCTGCCTCATCGGCGCCATTACCCTACCGGCGCTGGCCCAGGCCCGTGAAGTGACCCTGACCACGCAGCTCAAGGACTACAGCGGCAATGATGCCTACCTGGCGATCTACGTCACCGACGCCAATGGCCAGTACCAGAAAACCCTCTGGGTGGCCGGCAAGAAGGCCAAATATTACAAGCACCTGGCCGACTGGGCCCGGGGCAGCGGGATGAACCCGAGCGAATTCGACGGGGTCAGCGGCGCCAGCGTCGGCAGTGGGGGCACGCTGAAAGTCAGCGTAGAACTGGCGGACACGCTGATTGATGCCGGGTATCAGATCCGCATCGACAGCGCCGTCGAAGACAAACGCGACGCCCGCGGCGATGTCAGCGTGCCGCTGACCTCCAAGGGCGCAGGCAAGCCCGCGACCGGCAATGCCTACGTCGACGCCTTTACTTACGACCTGTAGCACCCGCCACCTCCGGAGGCTGAACATGCTTCGTCAGTTCCATTCCCTTCCTGGCCTGATCGCCGCCCTGTTGGTCATGGTATTGGCCAGCAGCGGCGCGATTCTGTCTGTCGAGCCGGCGCTGGAGCGTCTGCACAGCACGTCCACTTCTGCCGGGCAACTCAACGTCGGCCAACTTGCCGGGCGCGTGGCCAACCACTTTACGGGGGTGGAGCAGATCCAGCGCTCAGCGTCCGGCACGGTGATCGTCTACTACAACCAGAACGGCAAGGCCGGGGCGGAGAAGGTCGACCCACTGACCGGCCAAGGGCTCGCCCCTTACGAGCCATCCGCGTTCACCCGCTGGGTGAAAGACCTGCACCGCTCGCTGTTCCTTGGCACGCCGGGCCATGGGGTGTCGGGTGTTGGTGCCCTGCTCATGCTGGCGCTGTCAGTGTCCGGCGCGCTATTGCTGGCCCGACGCCTGGGTGGCTGGCGCAACCTGCTACGGCCGCTGCGGGGCACTTTCAGCCAGCGCTGGCATGCTGAAGTCGGGCGACTGGCCTTGCTCGGGCTGTTGTTGTCGGCACTGAGCGGGGCCTACCTGTCCGCCACCACGTTTGGTTTTATCGCCGACGGCAGTCAAGGTGAACCCGCCTTCCCTGCCCACGTCAGCGCCGGCCCGGCCTTGCCGGTGGCAAAACTGCAGGCCTTGCAGGCCACCGACCTGAACGACCTGCGCGAGCTGGTCTACCCGAGCCCCGGCAACCCTCGCGATGTGTTTTCCCTGCGCACAGCACAGGGCGATGGCTACGTGGACCAGGCCAGCGGCGCCTTGCTGTCCTATCAAGCCCACGACCCGATGCTAAACCTCTATGAATTGGTCTACCAGTTGCACACTGGCGAAGGCCTCTGGTGGCTGGGCCTGTTGCTCGGGCTCTGCGCCCTCTGCGTGCCGTTGATGAGCGTGACTGGCATTCTGTTATGGTGGCGCCGCCGCAAGGCTGGCCCGAGCCTCCGCCACAACAGCCCTGCTCATGCCGCCGACAGCGTGATTCTGGTGGGCAGTGAAAACAACAGCACCTGGGGTTTTGCCAAAACCTTGCATGACGCCTTGCACCAGAGCGGCCATCAGGTGCACAGCGCGGCGATGAATGACTGGTTGGGCGATTACCCTAATGCCAAACGAGTGTTCATCCTCACCGCGACCCACGGTGACGGCGATGCGCCGGCTTCGGCTTCGCAGTTCCTGGCGCGGCTGGCCAAAACCGGCATCAAGCCCGGCCTACCCTTTGCGGTGCTGGGCCTGGGCGACCGCCAGTTTGCGCAGTTCTGTCAGTACGCCCAACAAGTGCAGGACGCCATGTTGCAGGCCGGTGGCTCGCCATTGCTGGGGCTGGAAACCGTAAACCGCCAGTGCCCTCAGGCGTTTGCGCGTTGGGGCCACGCGCTGGGCGACGTGTTGGGGCAGGCGCTGGCGCTGGTTCACACCCCGCAGCAGCCGCGTACCCATTCATTGGAGCTGACAGAGCGGATTGCCTATGGCGAACAGGTAAATGCACCGACCCATGTCCTGCGCTTCAAAGCTCGCGGCGGACTGCCGAATTTTCTGGCCGGCGACCTGGTCGGGATTCTGCCCCCGGGCAGCCCAATCCCGCGCTTCTACTCGCTGGCCAGCGGTTCCCAGGACGGCGTGCTGGAGATCTGCGTGCGTAAACACAACGGGGGCATGTGCTCGGAGTTTCTTCACGGCCTGGACATTGGCGCGCAGATTGACGCCTTCATTCAGCCCAACCCGCAATTTCGTCCGGCATCGGGCACGCACCCGGTAATCCTGATCGGCGCCGGTACCGGTATCGGTCCTTTGGCCGGCTTTATCCGCAACAACAAGGCCCGACACCCGATGCACCTGTATTGGGGCGGGCGCAACCCGGCCTCGGACTTTCTCTACGAACCGGAGCTCAACCAATACTTGTCGGACCGCCGCCTGACGCAATTGCACGCCGCCTTTTCTCAAGTCCAGGAGCGCAGCTACGTACAAGACCGGCTGATCAGTGATGCCCTCGCTTTGCGCCGGCTGATTGAAAAAGGTGCCCAAGTGCTGGTGTGTGGCAGTCGCGAAATGGCCAAAGGCGTGATGCAGGCCCTGGATGAAGTCTTGGCGCCCCTCAACCTCAGCGTGCTGATCCTCAAGGCACAAGGACGCTACCGTGAAGATGTCTACTGAGTTGCAGCGTTATAGCCTGAACGGCGAAACCATGGGCACCCGCTACACTGCCCTGTTTTATGCCGGGCCCGGGATGGATACCGACGAACTTGGCCAGCAGCTGGCCCGCGCCGTGGCCCGGGTGGACCAGCAAATGTCCACCTGGAAACCCGAGTCGGACCTCAACCGCCTCAATGCCGCCCCCGAGCAGGAATGGGTATCGGTGCCCAAGGAACTGGCCATGGTGCTGTCTGCTGCATTGCGCGTCAGTCGACAATCCGGCGGCGCCTTCGACATCACTGTCGGTGACCTGGTGAACGCGTGGGGCTTCGGCCCAGCGGCGCGGCAGGTCACAGCGCAGGGGATCGGCACAATTGCGCCGCGCACCTGGCTGTCAGCCGACGCCGCATTGGAGGTTGAGCCACAACGCAATCAGGTGCGCAAGCGCGCGCCGGCGAACCTTGACTTGAGTGGGATTGCCAAAGGTTTTGGCGTGGATGAACTGGCCCGTTGCCTGGAAGGTTCAGGTATCACGCGGTACTTGGTCGGTATCGATGGCGAAATGCGCGCCCGGGGCGTCAAACCTGACGGACAATGCTGGGTCGTGGCCCTGGAAAAGCCCAAAAGGGGCGTGCGTGAAGTCATGGGTGTGATGGAACTTAGCGATACCTCAATCGCGACCTCCGGGGACTACCGACAGTGGATCGACGTGGCCGGTCAGTCCTATGCTCACACCATGAACCCGGCCACCGGCGCACCACTGTGCAACTCGCTCGCCGCCGTTACCGTGGTGGCGACCTCGTGCATGCTCGCCGATGCCTGGGCCACGGCGCTGATGGTCCTGGGCGAAACCGAGGGCCCTCGTCTGGCTCAGGAACGCGGGATGGACGCGCTGTTCGTGCTGCGCGAAGGTGAGCAGTTCAGGGAAATATCCATTGTCGGCGGACAGCTGCAGGTGCAAATTGAAGCCCGCTGACGCCGGCTGCCGGCCCGCTCGGCACCCGTGCAACGTGAACCGCCTGATGACAGGGAGCCGCGTCAAACAATGAAATTCATGCACAGGCACACCGAGGCACACAGAAGTGATCGTATCGGCTGGCTACGCGCCGCTGTCCTGGGTGCCAACGACGGCATTGTCTCTACCGCCAGCCTGCTGATTGGGGTCGCGGCGGCCAACGCCAGCCACGCCACGTTGCTGGTCACCGGAATGGCGGGGCTGATGGCCGGGGCCATGTCCATGGCCGCTGGCGAGTACATTTCGGTGCACTCCCAGGCCGATACCGAGCGGGCGGACCTGTCCCGCGAACGGGCAGAACTGGCCAGCGACCCGAAAGCTGAGCACGCCGAACTCGCCAACATCTACATACAGCGTGGGGTAGCACCCGAGCTGGCACATCAAGTGGCCGATCAATTGATGGCCCATGACGCATTGGGCTCCCACGCCCGCGACGAACTGGGCATCAGCGCCACGCTCACCGCCAAACCGTTGCAGGCCGCCCTGGCGTCCGCCGCGAGCTTCGTGGTGGGCGCCGCCTTGCCGCTGGCGGTGACGTTTGTCGCACCGGAGCACAGCGTGGCCCCCTGGATATCGGGCATGTCATTGGTATTTCTCGGGTCATTGGGGGCTATTGCCGCCAAGGCTGGCGGTGCCAGCATCATGACAGGCGCCTGGCGGGTGACCTTCTGGGGGGCGTTGGCCATGGGCGTCACGGCACTGGTGGGGCACTTGTTTGGCGCGTTGGTCTAGCGCGAGAATCGGGCCTCAGGCCGCGCCATTGGCGGCCTATGCATCGATCCTGCCTAATACCGTTCGGCCAGGGCGCAGAACTCAGCGTCGGAATATTCGGCCCAGTTTCTTCGATGTCATGAATTGTCTCAGCTCGTACGAATCAGACGATTGAAAAGGGGCAATGGCAGGCGCTATAAATCAGGTTTAAAGCCGTTCGACAAGGCACATCATGCAGCTGCATTTCCGGCGTCTCAGCGACGCCCCCATCGCTGACATCATCGCACTCAACAACAACCCCGATGTCTTGCGCCAAATGCCCTTGGGTCGTCCCGACTTTGACGAACGCAAATGCAAGGTGTGGGTTGCCCAAAAAGAGGCCCAATGGGCACTGAATGGCTATGGCCCCTGGGCTTTTTTCGTTGACGGTCAATTCGCCGGCTGGGGTGGCCTGCAGCAGGAAGACGGCGACGCTGATCTTGCCTTGGTGCTTCATCCAGACTACTGGGGGCTTGGCAGAGTGATTTTCGATGAGATCGTACGGCGCGCTTTCCAGGAGATGGGGCTAGCGTCCATTACCCTATTGCTTCCATCAACCAGAACTCGAATCAAAGGTATTCTTCGCCTGGGGTTTTGCCTTGACGCAGAGGTGGATATCGACGGCACGCCCTTCTCACGCTATCGGCTACTCGCCACCGCAAAACATTGACTTGTTGGCGGGATCGTCGGGGCACGCACCCCCTGCCCTTTTGGGGATGTGGCATACCCACCCCGCGTGCGCTATCACAGCGTTGCGCTCTGCTTTACCGGCAGTTGCACACGAAACGTTGTTCCCACTCCGACCTGGCTTGATACGGATATCTCTCCTCCATGTTTCTTTACAATGCCGTAGGAAAGGGACAGGCCTAGCCCGGTTCCTTGGCCGACGGGCTTGGTGGTGAAAAAAGGATCGAAGATTTTCTTGATGTTCTCCGGTGCTATCCCAGCGCCAGTATCCGCAACGTCGATGCACACCCAGGCGCCTTGATGAACAGTGCCCAATGTGATGGTGCCCCGCTCGGGGCCCATGGCTTGGGCGGCATTGAGCACAAGGTTCATTATTACTTGGTTGATCTGCGACGGCAGGCATTCGACAGGGGGTAACGGCTGGTACCGTTTTACCAGGTCGGCTTTATGTTTCAGCTCGCTCGCGACGATGTTAAGCGTGGAGTCAATGCCCTGCTGCAAATCGGCTAATTGCCACTGCTGAGCGCTGTCAACGCGCGAGAAGTCTTTGAGGTCCTTGACGATATGCGCCACTCGACCGATTCCGTCCTTGGACTCCTTGATGAGGATCGGGATGTCTTCCATGAGGAATTCCAGCTCCGTCTGCTCACGAAGCCTTTGCAAGCGCCCAGTGGTTTCGTTTGCGCCGAGCATCAGTTCGGCCTCGCGATAGGCGTCGAGCATCGCTAACAGTTGCTGAAAGTACCCTCCCAGAGTGCCCAGGTTGGAGGACACGAAACCGATCGGATTGTTGATCTCGTGCGCCACGCCGGCGGCCATCTGCCCCAACGAGGCGAGCTTCTCCGATTGCACCAGCTGGCTTTCCAGCTGCTTGCGCTCCTCCATCTCCTGCTGCAGCGCCTCGCTGGCTTGGGTCAGTTGCTGAGTACGCCGCTCTACCCGCTGTTCGAGCTGATGCATTTTCAGCGAGGCTCGTTGGGTCATTTCCCACTTGGTCAGCAAGGTGCTGGCCATTTGCTGGACCTCAATGTTGTCGAACGGTTTTTTCAGGATCAGCAGGCGATCGTGGGCCTGCAGCCGGTCGAGCAACTCATCCCAGGAATAGTCCGAGTAGGCGGTGCAGACGACTACCTGCAACAGCGGATCCTCTTCCCACAGGTGCTCAATGGTTTGAGCGCCATCCCATCCACCTGGCATTCGCATGTCGACGAAGGCTAACGCGTAAGGCTTGCTGGCCTGCAGCGCACGCTTCAGCAGGCCGAGCCCTTCCTCACCGCCATAGGCTGAATCGAGTTCGAATACCGGTCGTTCGTTCTTGATCTGCTCGCCAAACAACAACCCTTCCATCTCGTCCAGCTCAGTGTTCTGCGCTTTGGCCGGGGCAAGGATCTTGCGAAAATCCTCGTGGATAGTCGGCATGTCATCGATCAGCAGAATCCGGCGATTGGTCAGGTCACTCATGCAGGCTCCGTCACCGCGATCAGCGGGATCCTCAGGGTAAAGACAGCACCTAGGCCAGGGCCGTCGCTGTGTGCGGTCAGGTGACCATTCATCTCGATGGCGGCCAAGGCGCAACTGTGCAAGCCGAAGCCATGCCCGTCTTTGCGCGTGGTGAAGCCATGGGCAAAGATCTTCTGCAGGTTTTCGGGCGCAATGCCTTCGCCTTCGTCCAGCACGCTCATTTCCAGCAAGCCCCCATCAATGATGCGCGTCCTGAGGATCATCGTCCGTGGGTCGCTGCCGGGGCCGGACATGGCGTACTTGGCGTTGCTGATAAGGTTGATCAGTATCAGCAACAGCCGATGCCGGTCGCCCATCACCAGAGGCAGATCTGCGAAGTCGCGCACTACCCTCACCTGATGCCGGGTCAACGCGCCTGCGTTCATGCGCAGCGCGTCCTCGACCAGGTCGTTGACCGACAGCGGCACTGGCACATTTTTAGCCCCGGCGTAGGATTGCTGGGTGGCCACCACTTCCTTGATGTGGTCGATGCTCTTGTTCATTCGTTCCAGCTCGATCGCCATCTCCTTCTGTTCATCGGCAATCGCCTCGGTCAGCTGGTTGAGGTAGCCGGGAAGCAACCGGCCTCTGGGATCCTCGTCGAGAAACCGACCGATGTCAGTGGCATGCTCGCGGAACAGCTGCATGGCCTTGCCCAAACCCTGGGTTTTGCTGCTGCGCAACGTTCGAGCGATGAGATCAGAGGATGTGTTCACGCTGTTGAGCACGTTGCCCACGTTGTGCAACACATTGGTGGCGATCTCCGCCATACCTGCCTGGCGCGCGGCGTTGAACAGCTCGCTCTGAGCGTTCCGGAGCGCCAGGGTGCGTTCCTCGACCCGCTGTTCCAGGACGTCATTGGCGCTTTGCAATGCGTTGTTGACCCGTCTCACCTCGGCGAAGCTGCGCACCAACAACGCAGCCAGGCAAATGACCGAGAACATCAGCAAGCCGGATAGCCATAACGTGTAGAGATGGTTTTTACGGTTGATCCTTTCAACCTGCTGTTGATCCCTGTCCAGGAGGCTGGTGATCGTATCCAGGCGCTCGGCAACCGGGATCGCCTCGATCCGTTCGAGCAGGCGGTTGACGACAGGTTGCTCGCGCAGGATCAACGCCACGTGATTGCTCAACAAATTGAGGGGCGTCTGGAATTCTTTGGGCAGGTTCTGCGCGTTAACAGCCAGGTTACCTAACCCCACCTCTATCTCGGCAGCCCTTTCCACAGAGGTAACCTGTGCGAACTCCAGGGCACTTAGCAACAGGTCATAAGTGTCAGTGACGAATACGTGTACCTCCGGCTGATTCGGGGCCAGCATGGTGTTGATCTGGGCCTGAATGCCGTCTTCGGCTGTGGGTAGAAATGCCAACGAATTTCGCAACAAGGCATTGTGCGATTTGAATTGCTCCACGAGCCGAGCCTTTTCCCCAAACGCAGAGAGAAAACCGTCATAGGCATCGCGCCACTGGTCTGAGTCAACGCGCCCTTGCTCGGCTTCCCGGCTGTCGAATCGTGCCCACAGCCGCTTCATCTCCTTGAGGGGGGTCACGAGTGGATCATAGTTATGGGAGACGGCTACTCGGGCCTTGAGCACCTCGTTTTCCCATACAGCATCCTGTTGCTTGAGCTGACGAATGAGATCTCGGGATTCATTGTAGGTCTGGGTCTGCTCTGACCCGGAATTCAGGTACAAGTACAGCAGCATCGACGCCAGTACAAGGACCAACCCACTGAATAGAATCAGGCTTGTGCGCCGGGAAATCACCCTCATGGCTGACCCGCCTTTTCAGCAGTAAGGGTTTTGAGGAACAGCATGATGAGCCTGCGGTCCTCATCGCTTGCGATTCGTCCAAGCTGATACTGGAACATCACGTCGATCGCACGCTCCAGCGTAGGCGCCGAGCCATCGTGGAAATAGGGCGCGGTCATCGCCACATTACGCAGGCTCGGCACTTTGAACACACCCCGGTCGGCCTCCTCTCCGGTCACGTTGAAGCGGCCCTGATCCGCCTCGGTGGGGTTGCCGCGGTCCGCGATGTAGTCGCCGAACACGCCAAATTTCTGGAACATGTTGCCCCCAATATTCACCCCTTGGTGGCAGGCGATGCAGCCATAGTCCTTGAAGCGCTGGTAGCCGTATTTTTCCTCCAGGGTAAGCGCCTCGGTATCGCCCTGCAGGTAACGATCGAAGCGTGCGCCGGGGGTAAGAAGCGTCCTTTCGTAATCGGCCAACGCGCTGAGGATGTTGTCCTTTGTCACCGCGTCCGGGTAGGCATCCTTGAACGCCTTGCGGTAACGCACGTCTGCGGCGATGCGCTGCTCGATCACGCGCCAGTCTCCGCCCATCTCGTGAGCGCTGGTGATCACCGCATCCCCCTGCTCCTCGAGTGACTCGACCCGGCCATTCCAGAACTGTCGGAAATTAAGGCTGGCATTGAGTACCGTTGGCGTATTGAGCGTAAGCGGCAGGCCATCTGCCCCCATGGAAAACGCCCGGTCATCGGCCCCGTACTTGTCCAGACGGTGACAGCTGGCGCAGGACAGTGTGCCGTTGCGCGACAACCGCGGATCGTTGAACAACTGGCGGCCCAACTCGACACGCCCAGGTGCCAGAGTGGGTATCGGAGGCAGCGGCTTGAGCGGCTCGTCCAGCAGCTCGGCCCCGCTGTCCACACTCATAACGAGTAGCACCCACAGGCTCAGGCAACGTCGCAAGCGCTGCGGGCGAAGAACGGAACGAAAACGACAGGTTGTATGCGCGAACATCCGGGAGAATCCTTTTCCCTGGGCTGACGGATATACAGAAGGGTGGTGCCATGCCGTCAGGTTAGATGCCTTCCAGACAATTTGCCTGCCACCCGCCACGCCTTGCTCCGACACCTGTCGCGGAAAAATGATCTAGCCTTTGCCCTAAGCGCTCGTTGAGCTCGAGTGCCTCCATCGATCGACCGCGTGAGGCCTGCCATGGACGTGCAACCGAACCCGAACCCACCCTATCGGCCGACCGTGTTGCTAGTGGACGACGAGGAGTCGATCCTTAGCAGTCTGCGTCGGCTATTGCGTGGCCAACCCTATGACGTGAAGCTGGCGACCAGCGGCGAGCAGGCACTGGCGCAGATGGCCGAGGGCCCGGTTGATCTGGTGATGAGCGATGCGCGCATGCCCGGGATGGACGGCGCCACCTTGTTGGCACAGATCAATCAGCATCACCCATCGACCGTCAGGATCTTGCTGACCGGCTATGCCGACCCAAGCGCAATTATCAAGGCCGTCAATGACGGTCAAATCCACCGTTACATCAGCAAGCCCTGGAACGACGACGAATTGCTGATGACCTTGCGCCAGGCCCTGGACCACCAGCATTCCGAACGCGAGCGCCAACGCCTGGAGCTGCTGGCACGTCGGCAGAACGCCCAGTTGAGACTGCTCAATAACGACTTGGAGAAACGCGTTGCAGCCCGTACCGCGGAGCTGCAGCAGACCGCTGACATGCTCGATCTGGCCTACGAAGAACTGAAACACAGCTATGTGACTGGGACCGAGGTGTTCTCGATGTTGGCTAATCTGCGGCTGCCTCCAGCCAAGCAGACCAATCGACAGATCATCGAACTGGTGCGTTGCTACTGTCGGGTCCACGCCTTGGACGAGGCGATAAGCCGCGATCTGGCCATGGCTGCGGCGCTGTACAACATAGGCAAATTGAGTTGGCCGGATAGCATGATCGTAGCCCCATCGGACCAGCTGATGCACGGCGACCGCGACCGCTATCGCGACTACCCACGCCAAAGTGAAGCGCTGCTGATGACCCTTGAGCCCATGAAAGATGCAGCGCGCCTGATCCTGCATCACCAGGAGCACTGGGACGGCAGCGGTTTCCCCGACCGGCTCAAGGGTGAAGCTATCCCGTTCGGCGCTCGCTTGCTCAAGCTGGCCGTGGACTTCGTTGAGCTGCAACGGGGTTTGATTCTTGAACGGCAGATGAACAGCGATGAGGCCTTGCTCTACCTGCGCAAGTACGCCGGCCGGTTGTATGACCCGGCACTCCTTGAGGATTTCGTCCAGGTTTGCGCCTCGTTCCACAGCGATCTCACCCTGGTGGACCCTGAAGTCCAGGTGTGTACCACCCGTGACCTGGCGCCGGGAATGGTGCTTGCGCGCAACCTGAACGCCGACAACGGCATGTTGCTGCTTAACGCCGGCAAGGTTTTGAGCGCCGCGCTGGTGGAAAAGCTGGTGGCCTTTGAATCGATGGAGGGTGGTAAGTACTGCATTTTCGTTCGGGTCCCCTCGAACGAGCCTATAACGCCTGGAAGATCAGACTTGGCGCCGTGCTGAATGGAGGTGGGGCGCTCATTCAGCCCTGCACCGCCGGGACTGCGCGTACGGCACGCCGTCGCCCCCCTCCACACCGGCGATACGCCCAAGCGCTATGCTTGCTCTGGCAGGAGGGCCGCGCATGTGTGGAAGGTTGAGTCAGTACCGAGTCATACACGACTTTGTCGAAACCCTGAGCCTGCCAGAGGCCTGGCGGAACAACGTCGGCGACCAGCCACTTGGCCGGTACAACGTCGCGCCGACCACGCCGGTGGCACTATTGCGACTGGATGAAGCAGGCCCGCGGGCGGACCTGGTGAGATGGGGCTGGCGGCCGCATTGGGCGACCGACCGTGCCGCGCCGATCAACGCCAGGGTCGAAAAGGTGGCACACGGCCCTTTCTTCCGGGCGATCTGGCCGCACCGAGGCATAACGCCGATCGACGGCTGGTATGAATGGGTCGATGAAGGCGGACCGAAGAAACAGCCGTACTACATCCGACGCCGGGACGGGCGCCCTTCCCTTTGCGCCAGCATCGGCCAGTTCGCTGGCAGCGAGCATGATGGGTTCGTCATCATTACGGCCGATGCCCAGGGCGGAATGGTGGATGTGCACGACCGCAGGCCAGTGGTTTTGGCCCCAGACCTTGCGCGTGAGTGGATGAAAACCGCGACGCCGGGCGAACAGGCCGAGCAGATGGCGCTCAACCTGGGCGAGCCAGCCGAGGCCTTCGAGTGGTATCGAGTGAGCACAGCCATTGGCAATGTGCGCAACCAAGGCGCTGAGCTGATAGAGCCGCTTCAGTGAAGCGGTAGTAGACCATGCCGGCCCTCGTACCGGCAGCGCAACATCATCGACCACTGATGTGCAGGGTTTCGACTCGGGGACCGGGTCGACTTGGAAACCGCGCAGCACGACGATTGGTAACACCACCGTCCACAATGGCACTTGCCCAAGCCGTTACTGTTGAAATGGCACGACTCGACGAACAGGGAATACCGTTATCAACAGCTGCACAGATTCGAAGGCAGTCGACCTGCCCGTGGTTGCGGTGGGTCCGATCGCAGGCCTCGGCGAATTCACCTGGCAGGACAAGCTCCGCTTTTCTGACTTTCCACGTACTGTTCAGCCATAACCTTCCCTTCGAGAATGGCTTCTGTCGAAGAGGAGAATGGTCGCCTCACACGCAGGGTTCGCGCCGTTGCGCCCGGCTTCCCTACCGCGACCAACATCCCCGTGGGAAATTCGACGCTCGACTCCCACAGCACGTAAATCGATGCCTGGTAGCCAAGGTAGGAATGCACGTAAAGGTCATGACTGGTGAACTGAAGGCTCATCACTTTCTCCAACTGGGCGCCTCAATGCGCTTTTGATGGAGATACGACTCAAGCGATCTGACGAGCGTTCCGTTTTCCCTGCATCGTTATCCGTGAAGACGCGAGCCTCTGCGCGGGAGGGGTTCAGGCCCTGGTGCTTTGGGCGTAGGAAACGCCTTGGCGAACCAGTCGTGAGCACGCTCGAGCGCCCAGGCCATCGCCGCAGACAGTTTCTGTCCACGGCAGTCAGGGTGTACCTCTTCGAGCAAGAGCACGCCTTTTTTCCCGTAGATACCTAAGAAAAGTTGAGTGGCGTTTTCAAGTGAGAGTCGGGCTTGGATGTTGATTAAAGTGCCACAGGGTAGGCGCTCATCGTAGTTCCGGGAATGCAACTCAGAATTGGCCCATTCCCAATAGATTTTGCCGCGATTACGCATGGAACGGACCTTGAACTCATATTCTTGACTGGTGAGACAGAATACACAGCTGTTCCAATGAATTCACTGCTTAAGGTGTGTGTTACATTTTTTTACAGCTGCTTTTCGTTTAACAGCCGTGATCGCACCACCAGCCCCCCTTCAATCGCCGCGCGGTCAACGCACGGTCGCTCAAGGAAAGTGGCTACGGTGTTCCGCCAGGCGAGCGCCATGAATTACCGGCGGATGGACAACCTGGCCTAGCGGATGGCCACGCTCCGGCGTATGGCGTCCAAAACCGCATACCCGGTCGGACCCTTTGTGCTTCAACCGAGCAAAGGTGGGCTGTGGCCCAAATTTGGCCCAAACCTGACGCGCGCACCGTCCTGATGCTTACGCTGAGGGCGATGGAGTCCATCTATTGAGATGCCCTGTCCCGTCGGGCAAACTCCGGTTGTTTCATTGGCCGATAACAGGAGTTTACGGATGCCATTTCCACTGACGGAACATAATGCCTTGTTGGCCCTAAAGGGCGTAGGGCCGGCCGTTATCGCTCGCCTTGAGCAGATGGGCATTGACTCGCTGGCTGTGCTCAGCAAAGCGAATGCTTGTGACATCCTGGCTCAGGCATCGGCAGCAGTGGGATCGAGTTGCTGGAAGAATAGCCCCCAAGCTCGGGCCGCCATTAACGCGGCCATCGAGCTTGCAAAGGACTCTCAGTTGGGCACACCTAGTGCGTAAAGCTGATCGCTTATTTCAATTGGTAAATCTGATTCGTGTCCATCAGCCAATCTCTGCTGAACGACTGGCTAGCCGAATTGGCGTTTCCGTTCGCTCAATCTATCGATACATCGACGATCTTTCCTTCAGTGGAATCCCAATCTATGGTACCGCCGGCGTGGGGTATGCCTTGGATGCCGACTTCGAGATGCCGCCATTAACGTTGAACAGGCTCGAACTGGATACATTGATGCTCGGGATGGAAATGCTTTCAGCTTCCGCCGATAACGATCTAAGTGCTGCTGCAAGGATGTTGTTGAGCAAAATCTCAGCGTCCATAGCCCATCACCAGATTGACCCCAGCACGGCAAAAATCAGGGCACTTGGAACCACTCCTTCCTCGACGCGTGGCCATCTCGCAACCCTTCGAAATGCCATCGAAAATGCACAGGCGCTGACGATAACTTATACCAGCTTGGATGGTGCAGTTTCGCAACGCCTCATTTCCCCCCTTGGCCTTTTCTACTGGGGAGGAAAGTGGACGGTTGGAAGCTGGTGTAGCACCAGAGCGGCTTACCGCGATTTTCGGGTCGATCGCATAGCCTCTATCGCTATTGCTCAACAACCATCACCCGACAATCCTGCCCTTGATCTCCAAGCGTATATGAAGCACCAGGCAAGCCAGTGGAAAGCGATCACTGCTACTGACACTACGCTGTCAGTATGAGCTATTGATAATTGGGACTTCCTAACACACAGCAGGTCATCCCTATGCAGCGCTCATCTCATGTACTCGAACTAGCCATTTTCAAGGTCAAACAGGAATGCGTTGCGCAAGTGCCTGTGCTCCGCGCAGGGCTTCGGGAAACGTTAAAGACCTTTCCCGGTTTGATTGAGTACCGTGCCTACTGCCCGATGAGCGACGACCGAATCTTCGCGGACTTAGCAATGTGGGACAGTCTTGAGAACGCACAGAAAGTGGCAAAGGCGTTCAACGATGGAGATCCGAGATTCTCTGAGTATATGTACGCTATTGAAAGCCTGACGTTCATGAGTCACCTCGCTCCAGAGATGAGTTGACCCCGACGCCCAGCCAGAGCTGGCAAGAGACACCGATGCCTTTGCTGTCAGGCATCGGTGTCGTCACCTCCAGTGTAAGTGTTCTCAGATCACCTATTGCTAGGTTTCGGGCTGCAAACTGACGTTATCTGGCAAAGCCGTTTCGAAAAAACGTATCGCCCGCCCTCACACCTTGCGTGACTAAACGGGCACCCACCTATGCGGCAGCAGCTCGGTAATCTCACTCGCACGCTGCGTCGGCAGGCGAGTGAGAACATCCTTCAAGTAAGCATACGGATCATGCCCGTTGAGCCTGCAGACTGGATTAAACTCATGATCGCCGCCGCACGTTTAGCCATCATAGCTGCACACTCGTCATCCGTTGATCAGCCAAGTACTGCAGCAGTAGCGTGAGAATCGAGCATCAGGCCGCACCGTAAGCGGCCTGTGCATCGGCCCTGTCTAGTACAGTTGTGCCAGTTTCAGCGATTTGGCCCAGTAACATCCAGAAGCCTTCGATCAGCGATAAGGTCTCGTCAGCACACGCTGCCGAATTCGGCCAGGCCATCAAATCGGCAAAAGACAGGTTGCACGTTACAGGATGACCAGGCCATTCGGTGTATTGATATAAGCTTTCAATGCACATCGCTCGCTGCGTAATACACTCACCGGGCCAGTAAAACCGATAGACTCCAGTTGGCGTTCCACCAAACGGGGATTCGGAAAAGCAATTTCCAAGCGTTCCAATTCGCAGCCTTGATCACCGAGTCTCTGAACTGGATGCTCCGATTCGCCCCAATCGATCAAGCTAGGGACTGCCCCATTCAGTGGTAGATGCCCATCACGCTGAATGGTGATTTTCCACGAAAGCACTCCCCTGCTCATCGGTTCAATCTCGCCAAAAACATTCCGGAGTTCTTCGTCTGTGGTATCCAGATGCTCTGTACGCGCGACCCAATGGGCTAGATATGGCGACGCTTGCGCGCTCAGTCTATCCAGCCCAAACCACCTGGGCCTGGTGGGCAAGGGCGCCTTACTGTCCGGAGCAATCACTTCAAGATAGAAAGACTCTCCTAACCTCAGCAGCAGGTTGTGAGTGCTCATTCGCGGATGCTCACCACCTGGCTGCAACCGTACTCCAAGCTGACGCTCAACAAATTGCGCCCCTAACGGAAGGGTCGGTGAAACAATGACCAGATGATCCAAGGTTGAACGCCTCATGGTCTCTTATCTCCCTGATCAGAGAACCTCGTTTGTTGCCTGCTCTTCATCCGGCACTCTCGATCTTAGTTACACTTACCTACGCTTGATCAGTCCACGCGATAACGGCGAATACAGAGGTGCCGCGTATTCAACCGATCTGTGCCAGACACTCCGGATCCAACCAGTACCTCCCAATTTTGCACACCGGGCCCTTCATGAGTACGTGGTTGTCCTCATCAAGTTCGATGGTGATCTCACCGCCAGGCATGTGCACTGTCACATGATCGTCAACGAACCCAAGTCGTCGTGAGACTGCCGCAGCGGCACAGCTGCTGGTGCCTGAAGATAGGGTGTAGCCCACGCCACGCTCCCAGATCTGCACCATCAGGTTTCGGCGATCGACAACGTTCACGAATTGCACGTTGGTTCTGTTTGGGAAGAGCGACAATTGCTCAATGGTTGGCCCAAGCTTGCGTGCAAGTGCCTCAGTCGCCTGATCGACAAACACCACGCAATGGGGGTTGCCCATCGACACAAGGTTCAGGTGCAGGCGCATGCCATCGACTTCCATTGAGTGTCGTTCGTTTTCGGGGAATGTCGCCATACCCATGGCAATGGAAATGCGTCGGCCGTCGTCAAGTACATGGCAACGAACCTTACCGCCTTTGGTTAACAACTCGAAGGGCTCGTGCGAAACGATGCGCTGATCCCAAAGGTAGCGACATAGGATTCGCAATCCATTGCCACTCTTTTCCGCCTCGGAGCCATCGGTATTGAAAATCTGCACTGAGAGCATCTTGCCTGGCTCGATAACAGGAACAAGGATGCCGTCACTGCCTAACCCTCTATGCCGGTCGCATATCACCGAGATGGCCAGCATAGAGCAATCGAATGGCGTTTTGTCGTGGTAGACGAGATAGTCGTTGCCAGCTGCGTGATATTTTACGAACTGCATGAGTTATGAGACCAAGGCGCTCGGGGCGGGGAATAATGAATGGAGTTAGAAACATAGCACACGACCGCTGAGGCGCTAGCGGGGCCCGGTTGAGGATTCCACACCAGGTTAGAGCGATGGTGAAATAAGAGATGTCAGTGACTTGCTAGCAATGACCGCAATCGGCCAACAGCAGTCATTAGCCGCCGAAAAGCTAGTCCACCCTCCACGTCAGTCAGCGCAGAGCTAGACTGAGCCCAGTATTCTGAATCGCTAATGGTGGTTCCCATGAAGCACTGGCTTCCCCTGCTGCTCACCCTGCCTCTGTCGCACACCCAAGCTGCGGGACCTGCCTTCAACTGCACTCAGGTCGAGGCCGGCAGCATCGAACAACAGATCTGCCAGAGCGAGCGGCTCTCGGCAATGGACCGGAAAATGGCCGAGGTCTACACAGCCGCGCAGCAGAAGGCCGCCAATGAACATCCGCCGGTGCTCAAGACCGAGCAACGGGGCTGGATCAAAGGCCGCAACGATTGCTGGAAAAGCGCGGACCAGCCCGCCTGCATCGCCGACAGCTACCGCCTGCGCATCGCCGAACTGCAGGCGCGCTACAGGCTGGTCGAGGCCACCGGCCCGGTGTTCTACCAGTGTGACGGCAACCCGGCCAAGGAAGTGGTTGCCCGCCTCTTCCGCACCGAGCCGCCCACGGCCATCGTCGAGTTCGGTGACCGCAGTTCGCTGATGTACCTAGAACAGACCGCAAGCGGCGCGCGCTACCAGGGACAAAATGAGAGTTTATGGGAGCACGATGGCGAGGCCATCGTGGTGTGGGGCTATCAGGGGCCGGAAATGCACTGCACAGCGCGTTGAAAGCCGCCGCTATGACCCATTGCAGAAATTCTCCAGGGGTAGCTATCGGCATCAAGGCCTCGATCAATCTTAAAGGATAGACCGTGACCGACCGCTTTGAGTCGATTGCAGCCATTCTGGGACTGGCTGCATTCGACCCCGATATAGATAGCCCGATCCAAGGCACCCTGTAGCGGTCAATTCCAGATCATAATCGAATGACCTGGCCGCTGGGTGCACATTGACCCGGAGGGAGCCCCTGTCCAAGCTGCCACTGGCAGAGTGCCGACCTCACCATCCTTGGCAACGTCAGCCGCCTAATTGACGTGTGTCTACGCCCCCCCTGCATCACCCGTGAGCACCGTCTGGTCTACTTCTTCGAGATACAGGTGGGCGCACGTCCTGGCAAAAGCCGGGGACGACGGCACCGCAGCGCAGGTCCTTCTGATCTGAGGGCAAATCCGTACTCTTTCTGATGTAGCCCCTGTCCCCTTCCCCCTCTATTCACTGCCGCGATATGGCGGCGAAGGGGTCAGCTGCGTGCTCGTTTCACGATGCGGGCGGCCATGAGCGCGGCGCCCGGTATCCAGAGCCCAGGATTTGAAGTGCCTAATCCTACGGCAAGAAGCGCAATTCCGGCAGCAAACATAAGCGTTATCCCTCGCTAGAAAAATCCATTTCAACAATCGCCCATTAAAGCACAGGCCGGTCGCAAGAACGGCCAAGGAATCGTCATGCCCGCAACAATTGAGTTGGACCTCGACGCGATCGAGGTGGCGGCGAAGGCTCCGTTGAGCTGAAGCACCACTGTGCGTGTTGAGGCCCCAAGCCTGAGATAGGGTTTCGATACCCTCAAGCCAAGGACACGACAGAGAGCACGAGGAAATCAGCAATCAGGACTATTCGCAGTTCGGATCATTGCATGTGCTCGGATTGCTCATGCGTCGCTGCAAACACTAGATGCTGGTGGAGAGCCCTCAATCGAGAGCAAGATAACCGCACCCAAGCGATGGGCAAGATTTTCCGGCCGTCTTTCGACACAGGAGTGACCATGAAAGAACACCATTACGCTGTCACCGTAAATTGGATAGGTAACACGGGTGAAGGTACTGCCAGTTACACGGCGTACCAGAGAGACTTCAACGTGGAGGCTCCAGGCAAGGCACCTATCCTTGGCTCTGCCGACCCCGCCTTTCGCGGGAACCCTGAACGCTGGAACCCTGAAGACATGTTGCTGGCCTCGATCTCGGCCTGCCACAAGCTTTGGTATCTTCATCTGTGCGCAGTCAACAACGTGAACGTCTTGGAATATGTCGACTACCCGGTGGGCCGGATGCTTGAAGGGGATGGCCAGCGCAAGGGCCATTTCAAAGACGCTGAGTTAAGGCCTCAGGTCATTATCAGCAGCCAGTCAGATCTGGATCTTGCAAGACGCCTGCATGACGATGCTCACCACGAATGTTTTATTGCCAACTCAGTCAACTTCCCTATCAGATGCAGTGCTGTTATCAAGCATCAGGACTAGATGTTCTGAATACAACTGCTTCCTTTGTTTAACAATGGCTTCTAATCGACGCTATCAATAGAAGGGGGGGACACTCTTTCACTAGAGGCCGATAAAGGGCGAAAGCTGATAATCACGACCGACCGCGATCAATCCAAAGCGAAAACCTGACCAGACGAAAACCAAGCATCATCGGGTGGTCCTGTTAAACGAGCGCGCATTGAACGCCTTCAACCATGCCCAGCCAATCGCTACCCTTCGTCGCATGGCGTCCAAGTCGGCCCACCCGACTAGCCCCTTCGTGTTCCTACCTAGCAAAGGTGGGCTGTGGATCAACGAGCCAAGTGTTACAATCCGCCACTTCAAATCGGCGCTGAAGGCGCTGAACATCCGTGAACGCCGTCAGTACGACACCCGCCACACCTACGCCACCCTATGCCTGATGCCTGGGATGAACCCGCGTTCATCGCGAGCCAGCTTGGCCACAGCGTCGAGATGTTGCTCTCTACCTACGCGAAATGGATCAGCTCCTCCTCGGACTGGAGGGAGCTGGAGAAGCTGCCGCCCCGAGTCGAATTGGCCCAAAATTGGCCCAAGACTGACGACAGGGCCTAAATACACCTCTGGAACCCCCGCAGGACAAGCACTTGATTTCTACCGCTAACATCACCATGCGCTATGCGATGGGGTTTAGCGGGTGGGGATGTGTTGATTTTGCTGGCCAAAGCTACCCTCAATCCCTCACCGAAACGCATCGGTTGGTTCGCAAATTGGTCCGGCGCGGATCCATGACCACTCATGCCGTACACGCATAATCCTCACCGATACCGAGCGAAGTCAGCGGATTTCAAGACCGTGGTATAAGCGCCCTTCTCACGCGGCGCGAGCGCACAAATCGATTCCAAAACAGACACGAAACGGCACGGCTACAGGCCGCATCCAGCAGGGGTTGTAGCTTCATTTTTGGAATCGATTATGATGAAAAAAGCTCCGATAGCCGTTAGGGCTTTGCTCAATCTTACCCGGCAGATAGCAAGGCATGGCATCATAAGGCCACTAATTTCATGGAGCGATCCGATGAACCGTTTTCTATTTCCTGTAATGGCGATCGCGCTGATTGGGTGCTCGACACCATCCTCAACCCGATCCAATTTCCCACAGCCGGTACCGATTAATCGTTATGCAATCCCATCAGACGTTGTGCAGTGGGCACAGGCCATGGTCGCTCGGAATTTGAAAGATCCTGACTCGGCCAAGTTCAGAGATGCATTCTATGCCTCAACTGATCCTCGGGGCGAAGGGCGGGATAAAGCTAAAGACTCGATCTGCATCGAAGTGAACGGCAAGAACTCCTACGGTGCTTATAGCGGGTTCCGCTGGGCATTGATCGCCGTGGAATCTGAAACTGTACTTCTAGGCGGTGAGACCGCTGCAGTGGCCAATAGATTCTGCTCAATTGCCGTGCCAGGCCCAGCGACCGCTCAACAGGCTGAAACGAAAAAGATGGCTCCAGTAATGCAGCAGTAGTGTGAGATTCGAACCTCAGGCCGCGCCACAAGCGGCCTGTACATCGCCCCTGTCTAATACAGCTCTGCCAGTTTCAACGATCCTGGCCCAGTAAAACCGAGAAGCTTTCGGGCAGTTTTAGACAGCTACAGCCTCTAGGCGTTCTGCCAACCACGATCCGTCCTCATCGTCTCTTACCCCCTGCTCTCACAGTCCGCTTTCGACCCAAGGCAGCCCTCCATGGATTTCTGCTATCGACCAATAGCTGCCAGCTGAAATGGACCCAAAGCGGATATCCTCAACGTTCAGGTTGATCTCATGCACAGAGAGTGCGGGAAGAAGTCAACCGAAAGCTGACCTACATGTGCTTTGCTCAAGGCATAAGCAACTCTTCCTGAAGCGCCTCGACTGGAATTGCGTAGTGGTTACAGATACCCCTTTCGATGAGTCGCACGATGGCGGCTTTTATTTCCGGAGTAATCTCGAAGGGCTGAGGGTATCGCACTTTCCTGCGTTCTATCATGAAGTCAAGTCCGAGGTCCTCCTTCCTGACGACAAGGTCAAGCTGCATAAAGCGCATGTACGCACCATTCGCTTTTGTAGCGAGTACTACCGTGTTCGGCTCAAATGAAGGTTTCGAGCCGTCGCTGACCTCAGTAAGGAAGTCCCGATACGGTCGTCGCTGGATATCGGCAGGTTTGGTTACATTTCCAGCGGCATGCTCCGTCACAATTTCCTGATCATTTACGATTCGAACTGCCTCATCCTTTATCTCCTCGGTATGGTTCTCATCCCATACAAACAATGGGATTGTAAGGAAACCCTGTTTTACCCACTCATCAAAGGGGAGCACTCTGCGAGTGCGGCTTCGCGAGGCAGACTGAACTCCTTGCTGAGCTATTTGCAGAGCCGCCTGGTTGCGATTGTGTTGCTCGCGGTGACGCTCAAGGGCGTCATCAAAGCCAGGAGATCCCCCATCCAATACCTCCCTCTGACTTTTTAGGAGTGACAACTGTTGCTGATATTCTTCAAAGAGATGACCGTCCTGAATCACCACACAAGTGTCTCGGCCCATCCCAATGCCTTGGTTAGTGAAATTCGCACTTCCGATAACCACGATATCGGGCGAGACAAGATAGAGCTTCCAATGGATGCTAGTATTACCCCGGAAATCCACCCAAAGCTGCCGATGAAGTAGCTTACGTGCATCGTCAATGAATTTCGGAGAGGTAAACGCGTTGATCGTACCCACAATCACTTCGACGTCATTCTGAATGGCGATAGATTTCAGGAGTCTGGCGGTGCCAGAAGCAAATGCGGATACAATTGTAATGCTTCGTCCGCTTTGTTTAAGTAAGAATTTCTCAAGATCATTATTGGTATGAAGCCGTTCCATTTTCTTCCCTAATAACGTGACTTGCGCCGCAATATTCTGCAAGGTGAGAATGGAAATTCACCCAACCAGCATGCCTGGGCTGCGAGGGGAAAGCAAGGCACCTAGTAGTCGTTGCGGTGATGCTCTGGACGATAGATCTTTAACACCCTAGTAACGCTGATGTCCAGCTTAGCCTAGGTTGACTGTGAACTAATTAGGCGGATGGTAATGCCAGTCTGCATCATATCTCTCAGATGATCAGCCGTAGTGCCCGGGGTGACGAGCGATAGTTTCGCCGACTATCAATGGCCACCTCTGGCCGATTGCTGCTCTTAACAAGAGTCCGCTTTGGGTCGAAACCAGCCGATCAAGACTGACCGCTATCAACCTAGGCTGTGTGAAAACCCCCGCTGCTTTTCGATGATCGCGCTCGTACGTGAAATCTGAAAAGAGATGGCGGCTCAGCAGACCCAGATTTTGCGTAGACGCGCGATTTTTAGGATGTTTTTTGAACAGCCACATCGGTCGGGAGGTTTTCACACAGCCTGGGTCGATAGCTGTCACTGGCTACCCTGGGCTTTCTCCCCATAGCCGTTGTTCACACAAGCAGGCTCAAGCAACCTCCTCATGCTCGATCAGCGCCCACAGCCTTGCTGCCTCGGTGAAATCCAGCATGTCTGCCAGCTGGTCTGCGTCAACGTCGCTGCGTCGGTGCGCGGAAAACGCTAGCTCAACGAGCACCGCGGCCCTGCCATCGGGATCGGTCAACAAGGCAGGCTGGTCATTCAGCTCGGCCAGCCAGGCGGACGGCAGGCTTAACATTTGACCGTCCATAGCTGGTCGATCCGTGTCGTATAGGATTGGCTCATCATCTCCCTCCTCATACCCCAGTCCGGTGTCGCCGGCACGCTGGCGGCCCGCACTGTCCCCCTCCCCCAGCGCTCGTTGATGCCATCCATCACCTGCATCAGCCGGTCACATGCCACCGACTGCTTGAGCGCGAACAAATCCTCTGAAAATTCGCCTGGTTGCCGCAGATCCATCAATAGCACCTCTGCCTTGCTGTATCGAAACCCTGGCCTGAAGATCCGGCCAACCGCGTCGGTCGCCAGCCTGGTCATCAGCAGCGTGTCGCAGGTGGGGTATGGCAGTTCTACCAATGCCCCTTGGGCGTGGTGCGCCTCGTCAGGGTTGAACATCCCGGTGCGGATGCTGACGCGCATGCTCTTGCAAACCGATCCCTGGGCCCGAAGCTTTTCCGCTGCGCGACCAACGTAGGTAGCCACTGCCTGCTTGATCGGCGCGAGCTCTGTCAGCCGCTTGCCGAACATCCGGCTGCAGCAGATTTCCTGCTTCGGGGGCTCGGTCTCGTCCAGCTCCAGGCAAGGCGTTCCTGCCAGTTCGCGGGCAGTCTTCTCTACCACCACACTAAATTTCTGTCGCAGCGTCCTGGCATCAGCCTTGGTCAGATCCATCGCCGTATGAATGCCCATCGCTTCAAGGTGGGCAGTCATACGGCGGCCAACTCCCCACACCTCTTTCACCTCGGTATTGCGCAGCACCCAATCTCGCTTGAACGGATCGGTGATGTCGACCACGCCGCCAGTTTGGGCCTGCAGGCGCTTGGCGGTGTGATTGGCCAGCTTGGCCAAGGTTTTTGTGCCGGCGATCCCAACCCCCACAGGTATGCCAGTGCACTGGAAGATCCTGGACCTCAGCTTTCGCCCGAACTGGGTCAAGTTTTCCTGTATACCGGACAGATCAGCGAAGCACTCGTCGATGCTGTAGATCTCGGTGGCAGGCACCATCGACTCGATCAGCGACATGACACGCTCGCTCATGTCGCCGTAAAGCGCGTAATTACTGCTAAAGACCATGATGCCGTGCCGACGTAGCTTGTCCTTCGCCTGGAAGTACGGCTCGCCCATCTTCACGAATGGCTTGGCGTCGTATGACCTGGCAATCACGCACCCATCGTTGTTGCTCAGTACAACGATCGGCGTCTTGGCCAGGTCGGGCCGGAATACACGCTCGCAGCTCGCGTAAAACGAGTTGCAATCAATGAGTGCGAAAACTGGATCACTGCGCATGGTCGCGAACGCTGTAACGCACAACGCCCCATACCACGAGATCATCGCCCTCCATGATGTACCGCGGCGGATACGCCGGATTCTCCGACTTGAGGATCACCACGCCATCGCGTCGGTGCAAGCGCTTGCACACAGGCTCGCTGTTGACGGCGGCAATCACTACATCACCGTGCTCGGCCTCGCGACCGCGGTCTACGATGACGATGTCACCCGAGTAGATTCCAGCCCCTTGCATGCTGTCGCCCTCAACTTTCACTAGATACACATGGGGCGCGCGGAGGTCGAATAGCTCATCCAGGGAAATATGGCCCTCCAAGTGGTCCGCTGCAGGCGAAGGGAACCCGGCCGGGACGTGGAATGAGTACAGCGGTAGCGGCTCGGTACCACCGGAAGGCGTACCCAAGAATGTGATGGTCATGATGGAAGATCCAATGCAAACTGTACGTATATACAGTAAATCCAGCATCGGGCGCCCGGTCAATCCTGGGTGGCGAAAATTCTGACGGGCGAGAGGTGGGATATGTGCGGACGGTACTCGATCTACGAGTCGATGGATCACTACCTGCGCCAGCTATCGTTGGACCTCGTGGTGATTAACGGCTACGACATTGAGCCGATCAACCGGTACAACGTAGCGCCGTCCACTCGCGTAGAAATCGTCCGCCAGGTAGGGGATGGATTGAGCGTGGATCGCGTTAAGTGGGGATGGTCGCCTTTTGGGGCGAAGGGGAAGCGCCCGGATCCGATCAATGCTCGGGCCGAGACGGTGGTGAGGGGAAAGTTCTTTAAGGGGCTGTGGCCAGGTGGCAGGGCTTTAGCTCCTGCTAACGGGTGGTTCGAATGGATACCCGACCCAGCAGACCCGAAACGGAAACAGCCGTACTACATAACAAGCGCCGATGGAGGGCCGCTCTACTTCGCTGTGCTTGCTGAGGTGCACCATAACGTCGAGCCGGATGAGCGCGATGGATTCGTGATTATCACGGCAGCTGCGGACCAAGGGCTTATCGACATCCACGATCGAAAACCTTTGGTACTGACCCCCGAACTCGCAAGGGAATGGCTGGCCCCCGCCACCTCACCCGAACGAGCAGCGGCGATCGTCAAAGATGGATGCCGCCCTTCTCAGGATTTCCGATGGTTCCCGATAAGTAAGGCAGTGGGCAATGTCCGCAACCAGGGACCAGCGCTCATAGAACCTCTCAGTGAGGGGAGTCGCCAGGGCGACCTAGGACTTTAAGCTGGTAATCGGTAACCGCTTGGAATTGGGCTTCTGCGATCAGTCGTAGTCGCTCAATTTCAAGGGGTGACGTGCCATCGGCTTGGGCTTGGTGATAACGCTTCATAGCTTCGGCTGCATCGGTGTACATCGGATGATCTGGGAACAGTAACAAAGGAGCTTTTGACATTACGGAGCCCTCATTCAGCAGTCGCTTTTCAATGAATAGTATCGGGCGGCTGTTTGGCTTCGATCAGCTGAAAATCGATGACTGCATGATAGAGGGAGTCCGCGAGAACGCGTAGCCGCTCCACTTCTTCAGCAGGCGCGTTGGCGGCCTCAGCTGCCCGGAACTCCCTCATGGCGTCGATCGCCTGCTGAATCAGAGCCTCGCCGGCCTCAACAATCCCTATGAAAGAACGCTTGACCACAAGTCACTCCTAGCGGCTGATGGAGAAAGCATAGGGTAAAACGAACCAAGCAGCTGCAGAGGACAAAGATCTCGGTGTTTCAGAACAGTTGCCCCAACTCCGCAGGCGTCCAGTTCATGATAATCAACTCACCGGTCATCTCTGCTTTGCCCTGACGCTGGTTGGTCGTCGTGTAGCGAATATCAACGCTCTCAAAGTGGAAGCCATCGAAAGCACGGCGAATATCTGGGTGATCGTTGATGCTCACCATCACCTTACCTTTGCAAGTGCGCATGAATTCCGCCATGCGCTCATATTGGTGGAACGGAAAGTCGACTCCGTAGCCAGCGGTTTGCCAGTAAGGCGGATCCATGTAGAAAAAAGTGTGATCTCGATCGTAACGCTGGGCGCAATCGAGCCACGACAGGTTCTCGACGTACGTACCGGCCAACCGTTGCCAGGCTGAGGAAAGATTCTCCTCAATGCGCAGTAGGTTGATGGCAGGCCCGGTGGTGGCAGTTCCGAACGTTTGCCCCGTAACCTTCCCCCCAAAAGCGTGCTGCTGCAAGTAAAAGAATCGGGCCGCTCGCTGGATATCGGTCAACGTCTCCGGTCTCGCCATTTTCTGCCACTCGAAAATCTGCCGGGATGAAAGCGCCCATTTGAACTGCCGGACAAACTCCTCCAGGTGGTTCTGCACCACCCGGTACAGGTTGACCAAATCGCCGTTGAGATCATTCAAGACCTCAACCTGGGCGGGTTGAGGCCGCATGAAGTAGAGAGCAGCGCCACCGGCGAAGACCTCAACATAGCATTCATGAGCGGGGAAAAGCGGGATCAAGCGGTCGGCCAGGCGGCGCTTGCCGCCCATCCATGGAATGATTGGGGTAGTCACTTTGCAAACCTTTACTGTATGGATGAACAGGTGCTAGGCTCGCCGTGCTTTGTGCACAGAGCGGGAGCCTTGGCTGGGCTTGCAGGTATGGTCTGCGGGTTCGGTGGTCAGCAGGGATGTTGACGCATCCCCGGTGGCCGCTCTCTTTGCATGAGGCCTTTAAATTACTAGCGAGCGCTTACTGACGCTCGCTTGCCACTAGTGCGTCATGCTCGCGGGCGCATTGTTTACCGGCGATCCTGGCTCGGTCATAAGCCTGCGCCAGCTCTCGATTCGTTTCGACAGACCGACTGAGCAGGTCGGAGAGCACCATGGCGGCGCGGGTGGCTGCCTCGCCTCTGGCGACAGCGGCGGTATCCGTGCCGGGGCAACTGACGGCGGCAGCGAACTGGGTGGATTCACTGCGCAGCCGCTGGCCAGCAGCATCGGCGTCAGCAGCACCAGCATCAGCAATCGTTCTTTCTTCATGGGCTTTTACCCTTGCCTCTTGCTGCGCATCTGCGCGCCGATGTTCATCCTGACGCGCCGATCGCTCGCCAATCACTTCGGCGAGTCGGTCGCCGCTGTCCCGCTTCGCTGATTGCTGCCCGGCCTTGGCAAGTTCCACTGAACGGCCGTGCTCATAGGTCGCCCAGTGGGAAGCCAGCAGCACCAGCCCTACCCCAACGCCGGCCCACGGGCTCATGAAGCCAGGGCCCGCCGTACGCCCTCGTCGATCACCTCGGCCTTGTAGGAGTTGCCGCCGTTCTCGTGGACGATGATGCCCACCACAGCCTCACGCAGCACCTGCGGCTGGGAGATGTCGATCGAATCGCGAACGCCTACGCCGAGGCGCTTGGCGATGGTATGGGCATAGGCCAAGGTGTTGTTCTCACTGGCCGGCGCCCAGCGGCTGATGAACTCCAGCGGGGTATCGATACCAGGGCGGCCCACGCCGGGCATGCCGTCCTTGCCGCGGTAGTTGAGCAGTAGCTTGGCCAAGGCCCGGATGCCATTCTCGGCTTGATCAAAGCGGGCGAAGCGCGGGCTGGCCACCCCCACCTCCAAGCCAAGCTGGCCCTGCCACGCGTTACGGGGGTTGAAATCAATGTTGCCCGGGTTGTTATTGCGAACGCCGCGCGGTGTGGACATGGTTTCTCCAGAGGAAAGAAAGCCCGCACATGGCGGGCTGCATGAATTTCAGGCACAAAAAAACCGCTCAAGGCGGCTGTTTGGTGTCAGGCGGGATCAGGCAATGCTGTAGTAGGTCTTCAGCGCCGCCATCAGTTCAGCCAGCTGGGACTTGCCCAGGTCAGTCTTCAGCAGCGAATCACTGAAGGTGTACAGGTCGCCCAGCTTCGAGTTGCGGATGCTTGATGCGTCAATGTGATAACCGACCTCGATGTAGGAGCCGGACGCAGGCGCGTAACTGGCGGGCATGGTCGCTACGGTGAAGGTGGACGCCTGGTTCACGCTTACCGACATGGTGCGGGTTGCGTTGCTGTAGTCCACGACAACAATTGCCCAGCCGGCCGCTGGCGAGTTTGCGAACGACCACGTCCCAGTGGTTCCTGTGTTGCTTCCGATCTTGCTCGGGTAGACGGACGCGGCTGAGCCGTAGGCTCTCAGCAAGGCACTGATATAGGTATCCGACGGGTCGAACCCAGAGACGAAATTGATCGGATACGTTCCCGCTGCGTCAGTGGCATTGAGGTTGACCGCCGCCACCAGGGTGAACGAACTGCTGAGACTTCCAGCCGGAAGCGCGAGACCGGCAGAGCCTGATCCATTGATGCCGAGCCCCAGGCGCCCTGCAATTTCGCTTACTACCAAATTAACGGCCTGGCTACCCTTTGGGGTAAGTGCTGCGCCAGTCACACGGCAGCGCCCCACTACCCCGCCGCCAGCGCCAGCCGTGAGCGAACGGGCGGCAACAGAGTGCTTGAGCGTGGAGATCTTGGCCGCGATGGTATCTGGGGTGTTCATATTGACGCGAGGAGCGCCAGCGCCAGCCGCGGCTGTTACGCCTGGTAGAACGATCATTTGTCCAGCCATGTTCATTTCCTTTGTTGCTTGGAGTTATGCGGCCTCTACAGCGATGCGCTGGTGACAGGCCCAGTTGTAGACAGGCTGGCTGTAGCCATCGAGGTCAGTGCTGCTGTCGCGCAGGCATGCGCGCGGACCGGTAGCCGGACCACCTGCTGCGCCCACGGTGCCGATATCGGCAATGCCAACGTATGGGCTTGCCCCTATGGGGACTGCACTCAGCGTGACTTCGAGGGTGTTATCGCCAAGCAGCTTCACGCTCTGGATAGTGGCCACGCCGGAGTCATCAACGTAACGGATACCCAGATTGCCCGGGTCGGTGACGTTTACGGTGTCGATTACCAGCGGGCCGGATGGGGTATGGAAGCGCAGCGTCACCACGGCGCCAACCCTGATGGCCGACACCGCATGGGTTGGCTTCCAAGAGTGGCCGTCGATGATCGCCTGAGCAGCACGCTCATGCATGACGCCAAGGCGCATCGAGTTCTCTGCTGCCAGGTGAATCCCGTCGGTATTGGTCTGCAGCCAGTACTTGGGCCCGGCGCAATAGAAGCGCGTCGGGTAGGTCAGCGCCGCCTGCAGCTGCTCCAAGGGGACGAAGCTGGTGGCCGTGCTGTACATCGTCCAGTTGCTGATCTGGTCGAGCAGCAATGGCACCGTCTGCGGCTGGGCGCTGATTGCACGAATGTCGGTGTCATAGTCGGTCTGCAGCTGTAACAGAGCCGCCAGGTAAACCCCCTGGGCCCGGTTGGCGTCGTTCTCACCCTGAATCCAGTCAACGAACGGCACCCGGTAACCCAACCCCAAACGAACGGCCTCAGCCTTGGCGTTGGTCACAGCGGTGATCGAGTTGGTATACGGCAACGTGCCCTTGCTCAAGGCAGCGATCGCGTAGCCGCCTCGGCCGTGACAGCTGACCAACAAACCGGCATTACTCGGGATACCGCGGGTCCGGTTGAGCTGCGCGGCCAGCTGAACGGCCGGCACTTCGTTGGTCTTGGCTACTAGCGGCTTGAAGGGCGCCACCATGGCTGCCGTGAGGGTATCGTCCTGGTTGGTCAGCCGCACCCCGTCCTGCAGAGTCAGAAGGCGGTTCGCAGTCGGCGGCTGCAAGGTGGTTGGCGCGGCAGTCGCGCCCATCGAAAGTGACTGGCCGGAGCTGACGATGTGCAGCAAGGTGGTGACGAAAGGGGCTACCGAGCCGGGCAGCGGTACATCGACTGTCACCGAGGAGACTGACCCGCTGCGGCGGATATAGCTGAGCCGGCCGCTGGACACCTGCGGCGAGAAGTTATCGCCGCTCGACGTGACCTGGTACGGCACGCCGTCGACAAGCACCCAGATATCCTGGCCGCCAATCGGGCCATCAGCAAATGCACTCACGGCGCCGGTGCTCAGGCCATAAACCACGACCTCGCCAGACCACTTGATGCCCAGCAGCACCACGCCATTGGTATCGGTGATGGCCCATGCATACTCGCCAAGAAGGTCAAGGCCTGGCAGCTTGTCCAGAACCGCATGCACAGCACCATTCTTCTTGATGGCGAGGATTGCTCGGAAGTACTGATCGAGAATCGCCCAGGGAAACTCCTCATCAAGAGACTGAGGGTAGGACAGGCCATACGCCGTTTCGGCTAGCCCACTGGCCATCTGCGTTGCTTTTGCATTTGGGTAGCTGTCGACGAACATCGCCGCGCCCCTCTCGTTCCTGTAGACATTGACGTACTCGTCCTGGGCGCTGGAGAGCACGCTGAAGTTGGTGCCGTCTGCAGTCCCAGCTAGGCCAAGGGCGACAGAGGCATAGGGCATGGCCCCGCCCAGGAGGGTGGCTAGGTTGGTCATCACCATGGCATTGGTCGGGCGCATCACGCCTCCACCAACGTCCATCATCTTCACTTCGGGCGACAGCAGTAGCTCGTTCGTCGTCCCGACAATCCGGTCCAGCTCCTGAATGGTCTGTTGGCCGCTCATCAAATCTTCCTCAATAAAAAGCCCGCACGGGCGGGCTTGGTAACTGCTGCGGCGTCATGCCGGCGGGAACTGGTCGTCGTAGGTGTAAACCCGGGCGTCGTAGGGCATGCCCTTCATCGCCGTGTTGCCGTTGGCTGGGGCAGAACTGGTTACCAGCACCGGATAGGCCCAGCGCGAGGCGGGACCGAACAGGATGTGAGGTGGCTCAAGCGGGCCATCAACCTCCGGCGTGAAGTCGAGCGCGTCGACTCGCACCGTGTACTGGTCCACCTGCGTAGCAGTCCAAGGCCCGGATAGCGTGCCGTCCAGCTTGCGCACACCGATCCGGTGCTCGCCGCCGGCGCTGAAGTCCAGTGGCTCCGACGAAGTCAGCAGCGTTCCCGATCCCGTCACTTCGAAGGCCAGAAGAATCGCGCTCTGGCACCGCTTTGGCGCGTCATCAGCAACGGCCGCAAAGCTCAGGTATCCGCTGTTGCTGCCGTCCATCTCGGTTTCCCAGGTGTAGATGTCGGTCCGGAACTTCTGATGGCCACGCCGGCGCATACCAATCCGCCAGGCCCTGGTCCTGTCGCTGATGCCGGGCATCTTGATCTTCTCGACCTTGGCGCCCAGGTCTCCAGGCCACCGGCACTCGACCGTCTCCCACGCCCAGGTGGTGCGCGAGAAGAACTCCACATCCACGCCGTCGAAGTCGTTGATCGACGGCATGGCGCCGCTGATCTTGAGCATCTTGGTCATGTTCTGTGGCGAGTAGGTCTGCGTTTTCGGGCCGTAGGTCACGTCGAATGCGGCCCGGGCACTGTCTCGAACCGGGCGTAACAGGCCCCGGAAGGTCACCAGCTCCCCGAAACCGCACGCCAGCGCGTTGTTGATCATGTCCTTGACGGTGATCGTCGAATCCAGCGTCTCGTCGTAGGTGTCGCCGCGGGCCACGCAGGTGTTGTGGAAGGCCTGCCATTCCGGCAGATCCAGATCGTCGTCCGTGTACCCGCGCTGCTTCAGCTGGTAAATGCACCAGGGCACGATGTCGCGGCTTGGCCCGGTACCGCCCTCCATCAGCGGCAGAATGCGGGTTGCCTCGGCGCTGACCTGGCTCTCGGACTGCGCAGAAAGCCGGTCACCGCCACGGATGTTGCAGGTCATCACCGTCAGGCCGGGGTAGCTGGTGGGTGAGTTCTGCATCCGCCCGCGCAGGTCCGTCCAGGTGGCGTCATCCCGCGCTTCATCGTTGATCCGGCCGGGCCGGTCAACATATTGCTTGCGGACACGGGCCTCGGCTCGCATTGCGTATGGCAGCGTGATTCGTTCGGTGAAGCCTTGGGCATCAAGTGAGCCGCCCACGTTCATGTACTGGAGCTGCGTCCAGGCACCGGCCACGTCCATGTCGCGGTACTCGAACACGTAGTAGGTCGGGATCTCGTAAATCTGCCCTTCCCGGCCGATGCCAGCCAGGCCGTTGGCGTAGGTGACGGTCCACTCCAGCTGGGTGACCTTCTCGTTTTCCGGGCAGCAGGCGAATGGCCCACGGTAGCCGCCCTGCAGGTTCGAAGCGTCCAGCGTGATGAGGCCGTTCACGGTCTGCATGGCGTTGAAGCCGGGCCAGCCGGCGTCGGTCGATCCGGACGAGGTCAGGCGCTCCACCTCTAGCAGGTTCGTGCTGTAGGCAGTGATCCGGTAACGCAGGCCGCGCGGCCCTATGGTGGCCAGGCCCTGCCCGAGCGCCAGGCCTACCACCGGAGATCCTCCGTCGTAGTCCAGCGTCATTTCCGCTGGCTGCTCGGGAATGGCGCTGGTCGTTGCCATGCCGGTTGACCCTACGGGCGAAGAGCCAAGGATGGTCGATGCGCCGGTGGCCGTGATGGCCTGGCCGGCGAACGGCGTTAGCTCAACGAACCGCACCATACCGCTGCTCTGTTGCGCCTGGAATGGAGTTCCGCTGAGCTGAGTATTCAGTGCAGATACCAGGCCCGCGAGATCGGTTGTGGCGGTGTTCAGCGTCACCGGGTAGGTGGACGCGCCCCGTACCAGGCTAAAGCTCAGTGGCGTGACGTCGAAGTCATACCGGCTCGGTGCTGCTGAGCCAGTGAGCGTAGAAGCGGTTCCCGGGTTGGCCGGCACTGCTGGGCTGTATGGTGTGTAGCTGTGCACGACATACAAGCCAGCATTCGCCCCGGCCACCTCGATGAGCATCCCAGCCGTGGGGTTCAGCATTTCCAGCGGGCCACGAATGATGTCGCGGCCTGCGCCACCGTCGATCACCGTGTAGGTGTAAGGCGCAAGCACACGGACGATGATGCCATTCGACCAGTCGGCCGGGAACTGGCCCGAGCCGGCCGGCACACTGATCGTATCGCCCACGAACTGGTACGCCGAAGCCGTGGCCGACCTGGTGAGGTCGGTGGCCATGGTCAGTTCCAGGCCGGCCGAGCCGCTGGAGCTTGCCCCTACCTCAGGAACGTTGAACCAGTTGATGTGGGCCGGGTCGCCCGACAGATCAGCGCCTGGCGGGTAAATCGTGAACGTTGCATCGGATCCGAGGGAGATCAGCGGGGTTTCGCCAACCTTGACCTTGGCCAGCGGTACGTCGTACTCGCCTTCGCCGATGTACAGCAGCATTTCCACGCGCTGGTCACGCGGGGCAACGTGTGCCCTGCGTGGCTGGGTCAGGTACGACGGATAGACCCGCTGGTGCCCGGCGATCTGGCGCACCGGGTCACCCAACTTGACCTTGTTGCCCTTGGCGCTGGCCTCGGTCAGGGGATCGCCCTGCTGGGTGCCAGCGCTGGATGGCATGCCGGGCATCTTAGGCATGATCGACTTCAGCACCGCCTTGGCGCCTTTGAAAAGCGCGAAGGTGATGGAAAATGGGTCGGTACCCTTCGGCTCGCGGTAGATCTGCAGCAGGTCAGCCGGCTTGAACTTCACCTTGTGCCACAGGTGCTGCTCGATCACCTCATCATTGAGCACAATGCTGATCGGCGGGCTTTCCCGGCGCTCGTAGGACGGAGCCAGGGACTTCAACCACTCCTCGATCGACATGCGGCGGTCGGTCTTCCAGGTGCCGAGCGGCGCCGTGTCACTCAGCTTGTTCGGATAGAACTCGATCACGGTAATAGACCACCTTGGGGTGAGCGGCTTCAAACTCGCCAGTTGTCCGGAGGCAGGCACCGCCGGGGTTTGTGTCCAGCACCTTCAGCCGGCCTTCGCTTTCCACGACCACGCCGACGTGCAGGCACAGCGCTCCGCGAAACACGGCAGCAATGGCGCCAGGCTCCGGGGTGCACACCTCCATACCCTGACGCAGATCGTGATAGGCCTCGGTGTTGGCCCTGAGATTGTTCTTGCCCACGGCGCCGAGGCTGGGCAGCAGCGGCAGGCCGAACACCTCATGGCGCACCGCGATGCACAGCCCCCAGCAATCGAAGGCAATAGGCCCCCGTGCACCCTCGCGATACGGGGCGCGCATGAATTTCTCGATCATGGTTAGAGGTACTTCAGGCCAGGGGCTTTTGTCGCGGTGAGGAACTCACGCATGCCGTTGGTATTGAGTAGATCCATAAATCCGCAAGTCAGCTTGGCGATGCCGTCTTCATACTCCCGGCTGAGCAGGGTCATCCGATATCGCTCTTGCGGGAACGAAAGATCTTCGGCGAGATAGCGCCGGATGGTGATGACGAAGCGCTCGTCGTCGTCCTTTGCCTCCTCAACTACTTCCTGCACCTCTCCAGTGACGTTATCCATCCCGAGCACAATGTTCTGGAACGCACTGTTGTCGCTCTTCGGTAGGCCTAGGTCCATCGCCATAGCGATGAAGGTCAACGTGCGACCGTCCTCAGTGGTGCATACTCGATCTTCCCAGCCAGCGCAGTAGCAGTGCGAGACCGTACCGCCCTCCTTCCGCGCCTCGATCGTATCCACCAGCTCCCCGCGCCCCGAGGCGTAGCACTCTTCTATCAGGCTCATCCGAAGTAATCCGTATGCCATTTCTCAAGGATGGATTGCAGGCCGGCGTTGAACTGGTCGAGCGGCATGCCAAGGTAGGCGCCGAGGTACTGGTCCTCGGTGTAGACCGGCCGTTTCTTGAACTCCAAGCGGGCAGAGAACCGCCAGCGCTTGATCTGAGCCAGTTCCCCGCCGGAGGGGATGCCCTTGAAATGGACCAAGTGCACCTGCATGCCCAGCGGGGTCTGAAGCGGCATCTCGAACCACTCGACGCCAAGGTTCAGAGCCCACGTATACCAACCCTCGAACAGCGCAGCCTCTTCCTGGCTGAAGTTGAATGTGAACTGAGCAGAGGTCGGAGGATTGCTGGTTACCCGTCGATACCGCGAACGCCCGGTGACCATCGGCGTAGCCCGCATCGGGTCGACCGTGCTCAGGCCATACCCCTCCTGCAGAGGAAGTGGCAATTCTGCCGGGTATTGAATCATTGCCATTCCTCAGCTGAGGTTCGTTTTAGGTGAGAGGGCTGAGGCCCAGCGCTTCCTCGATGCGGGCAAGTCGCCGTTGCAGCAGAAGCTCTTTCTCGTCGGGCTGAGCGGGCTCTGGACCGGGCGCAGTCGCTCCCGGCCCGGTCTCGGCCTCGTCAGTTTCGGTGGTCATGGGATTTCCTTACGTTGGGTTACGCGACAGGCCGTAGGCCGCTTCGATAGCCTGAGCCCGCTCACCGCCGCCCCAGATGTCAGCCACGAAGGCGTCTATCTGCAGCTGGCCGTCGTCTCCGGTGCGCTGATCAACGGTGCCGGCGCGGGACCGGTCTTCGATCAGGTTTACTGTGACGTTAGGCTGGGGCGCGGCAGCAGCTACGGCCGGGTTACTGCTTGGCGACGTCGAGACGGCCCGGGTCGACCCACCAGCCACCGATACCCGCTCATTCGAGTTGATCGCCTCCAGTAGCGCCCGGTTGCGCTTGGTCGCCGCGGCATTCACCACGAACTCGCCGTCGCTGAGCCTGGCCATGATGCTGTCGGAGGTGCCGGTGCCGGCGCCGGAGACGTAACCGCCAGTGGCGAAGCCCGGGAGGCTAACAGAGCGAATCGATGCAACCTGGGCCATCTGCGCAGTGAGGGCAGCGCCTGCGGCCGCAATGCCGAGCGCAGGTCCGACAATTGGGATGCCAGCCATTGCTGAGTAGGCATCACTCGCTGTTTTCGGGGCATTGATCAAGGCCTGAGCGATTGCCACGGCCTTCGAGACAGCAAACATCGCCTTGTAGGCTGAAGACTGCTCGCCAGCAAACGTCCCAACAACACTGGTCAGGTCGCTGAACATGTCCTGAGCGATGGCGATTCTAGCCATGCTCATTGCCTGCTCGTTCCTCATGGTGTCGGCGGCACGCTGTTGCTCGAGCTGACGAATTGTCTCGTCATATTGAGCAGCATTCTCCACCTCAAGTTCGCGGTACTGCTGGTACATCGCTATCCGCTGGTCGTACCACGCCTGAAGCTGAGCATTCTCCTCAGTCATGCGTGTCAGTTCTGAGCTAGGCCCGCCGACCTCTGCCGAAATCACAGAGGTATTCGGCTTTCCGCTAAAGATCTGACCCTTGATCGATGAGTCAATGCCTGCCCTGGCAATGTTACCAGCCGGCCCCTGGATTCCAGTTGCTGCCGCTTTCTGAGCGTAGAGCTCTGCTAGGCTTTGACCCTTCACATACTGGTCGTTGATCTGCTTTAGTCGGGCAAGGTGCTCATCCTGACCCTGTACAACCTCGGCATACATCGACGAAGACTTAGCCAGCGCCTCGTTGTACTGCTGCTGGGTGATCTTCCCTTTCGACAGCAGAAGCTCCAGCTGGGATTGGCGCTCGACGTACTCTTGCAGGGCGAACTTGGCCGGCTGGGCCGCCTCGTACAGGTTGTCGAAAGCGGTCTGAGCTTCGTTCAGCTTGCTCGAAAGACCCTTCTGTCCTTGCGGCGACCCTGCATTTCCGGACTTCGTCGTGGTATTGCCGTCAATCTGATCCAGTACATCCTGAACCATCTCGGCAACCGTCTTGGTTTTCGGCAGCGACTTCGGCTGCGCGGCAGGCTGGGACTGGCCGAAGGTCAGCAGGCTTGCCCCTTGCAGATTCTGCTTGCGCTCGTATTTCTCTACCAGCGAAAGACCCTTCGCATACCGAACCGTCTGGTCGATAACGGTTTGAATCGCATCAACTTGGCGTTTGGCGCTCGACTCGGCGTTCTCGGCCATGGTCTTCATGGAGCGTTCCTGGCTCTCCATTTGAGTCTTGATGGCTTCGGACGCGGTGATTGATGCCGTCAGCTGAACGCGCAGCCGTTCCTGGTCTTGCTTCTTGCCATCCTTGACGGCCTCCTCGTACTTCTTGAGGAGATCTGTCTGTTCGCCGATCAGGCGAGCATATTCGACCTGCTGGCTGTTGAAGCCGGCCTTCGCAGCCGTATATGCCGCCTCTTGGGCGGTGTTTGCGCCAATCAGGTCGCGGGTCTGCGTAAGCTGGGAAATGTACTTATCCCACGCCTGCTCACCACCACCGACTGCCGCAGCCGAGGCCTGCTGCGCGCTCGCCAGGGACTTTGCAGAGCTGGCAGCGCCATCAGTTGCGGTCTTGCTGCGGTCAAGCAGGCGAGCGTAGTCGTCAGCCTTCTGGCTGCTGGCCGAGTACTCGGCGCCGATCTTGACCAGTTCGTCACGGTACACGCTGGAAATCCGGGTGTTACTGGTGAGCCATCCTGTCAGTGAGTCAAGTGAGCGCTGTCCGTTCCTGACCTCTTCAAACATCCGCTTGAAGGTGTCCGCCGACTCCACTCCGCTGGCACCCAGAGAGTTCAGGCCGTCGAACGCCCTGGTGAAATACTCGTTGAGAGCACTGCTGGCGTCCCTGGTAGCATCCCTTTGAGCCTCCATCCATTTGGCAGATTGGAAGCGCTGCTGCTCAGCGCTGAGCTGCTTGAACTTGGAGATCGAATCGTCAAGCGTCAGGTTCTGGTCGATCAGAGACTGAGTTGCACTGTCTGTGCTCGACGCGAAGTAAATTGCGGCCCCGGCGGCCAGTGTAAGCGCGGTAGTTACCAACCCAATAGGACCGCCAGCAAGAGCCATCAAGCCAGCTGAAGCACGAGCGCCAAGAGACTGCGAGGTGTTCAGGCTAACTTGAGCCGCGTTTTGAGCCGTTACTGCGACTGCATCAGCCTCCCGAAGAGTGGTAAGCCTGGCGTGGCTAGCTGCGAGCTGACCTTGGATGATCACCTCTTGGCCGGCAGCCTGGCTGAGCGCTCGCTCTGCCGCTGCCTGCTGCAGAGTGATGGCCGCCTCTGACCTGCGTATTTCTGCAAGACGGCCTAGCGACTGCTGGCGCCCAACATCGTTGATCTGGGCCTGCAGTCGCTGTGTTTCAAGCGCACGATCGGCCGCAAGCTGCTGCTGGACGGCTTGAAGTTGGGCAATGGTGTTGGCCTGAGCCGCGCGAGCCGCTGCCGTTTCGGCAAGAGATCGCTGAGTAGCAGCAACCGCAGCAGCCTCGTCAGCCACTGCCTTCCGGGTAGCCTGGGCAGTTGCAGCGGTCGAAGCCACTTCGGCCTGTTTATCGGCAACTACTTGTTGCTGAGTGGCCGCAAGGTCTGCGTACCTTGCTTTGGTTGCCGCAGCGAGCGACGCAACGAGGCCAACGCCAACCTTGGCAGCATAAGCGCCGGTGATTGCCATCAGCACGTCAGTGTTTTCTGCAACGGTCTTCAGCCCATCACCGCCGACAGCAACAAGGCTGCCGAGCGCATTCGCGATGCTCTGAATGCCCATAACCACTTCTGGCTTTGCGAGGGAGCTGGCAAGGGCGTCTACCGAGCTAACAACCGGATCTACGTTGATCTGTCCAATAGCGGCCAGGAAGTTGTTTTTCAGCGCGACAGACGCCTGCTCGAAGCGGCGCGGCATCTTGTCGAGCTCGCTGTTCAGCGAAGAAAGCGATTGCAGTAGGGCATTGGTGACCACATCGGATGTGATCTTGCCTTCTGCTGCCATCTGCCGGATCTGGCCGTTGGTGACGCCCAGGTACTCCGCTAAGGCCCTGGTAATGCGCGGGCCCTGCTCCATCACAGAGTTCAGCTCTTCGCCGCGCAGAGTGCCAGATGCCAGCCCCTGAGACAGCTGAATAGCAGCGTTCGAAGCCTCTTGCATCGTCGCGCCAGAGATCACGAACGCCTTGTTGAGCGCGTCCGTGACGTTTAGCAGCTGCTCCTGGGTGAATCCTGCGCCGCGCGTGGCGTTAGCCAGTCTGGTGTACAGCGACACCGTCGACTCCAGCGAGCTGCCGGTGTTGTTGGCCATCGCCAGCAGCTTTTGGAAAGACTCATTGGCGTTCGTCGTCGAGGTGCTGACCAAGGCCAGCGAGCCCTGCATGGACTTGAACGAGTCAGTTAGGCGAAGAACCTCCCTGGTTACCGCGCCCACTCCGAGAGCAGCTAACGCACTGCCAACTGCTCGCGCGGCATCACCTACCCCTTTTGTGCTTTCTGCTGCATCGTCACCAGCCCCTTGAAGACGACCCAGGCCAGTCCTGAGCTGATCGACCTGCTGCTTTGCGTTCCGCGAGTCGATGACTATCGCGAGGCGGGACTCCTGGACCATGCCTTTCTCCAGACGTAAAAAAACCCGCTAATGGCGGGTTTTGTAGGTTAACTTTTGATCCTTGGGTCCTTTCCACACTTAGGGCAGTAGATACTGTACCTCTCGATACCTTCTCCACACGCACCGCAAGCCGTTAGACGGCGAGCAACCTTGGATGGGTTTGAATTTCCCTCAAAGGGATTGCTCTGACCATTACCAGTAAGGCAGGAAGTGGATTCAACGAATGATTCTTTCTTATCAGCTCGCGACTGCTCAACCGCAGCGGACTGGATGTCAGCAGCAATACTCCAATAGCGCCTAATCGCATGACGCAACGCCAAAAATGCTCCGTAGGCCAGGATGGAGCAAGCCAGCACAACCCAATAGCTTACCCATGCACCGGCCACAATGGCCAGAAGAAAGGGGAAAAGCAAAACGAGGATTACACCAATCAAAATGTGCATTCTTTCTCCTCGTTAGATCAGCGCCCTTCGGATGACTTGGTTATAACCATCTTGTTATCAGGCGCACTACACGTAATCAGGACGCTGCCATCGTCAACATAGATCCTCGTCATGGTCATTGAACTGGTGTTGACTATCTGAACAATGTCGCCTGACGGAACATTAAGTTGCGCAATGGTGTTGGCCTGGGTAGCTTGGCACTTCTCAAAGCTCATAGGCATAGAGCTGGATTCAGCAGTAGCGCTGGCGATGGAGGGAGTAGCCAGAATGACGAGTGCAGCGAAGATACTTCCCTTATTCATGAGCTTGCTCCTTGGGTGATGGCAGCAATTTACCACTGTGTCTGGATGCTACAAAGCCCTCAAACCGCTATCGCTTCTTCGGATGCGTATTGCTCCTTGCCTTCTCCTGCTGCTCGTCCCAATGCCGCCTGAACTCGTCGTCTAGCGCGAATATCGAGGCGTCAAACTCATCCCGGCAAATTGCCGAAGGGTACCGCTCCAAATACTGACCGATGATTGCAGGCGAGATCGGTGCGGGCGCCCCAACCATCCCGACGTACTGCCGCGACCTCCCAATGTGGCCGTAGGCCTCAAGTATCTCAGCGGTAATCGGGTCTATATCTGGAGCCGGTGGAGCAGGCTCTACGCCTTTGAGGCGTTCTCGCTTCCAGCGCTCCTTCTCACTGCCTGGCCCAGCCCAATCACGCCCCCAGCAATAGGCCTCTACGGCTTTTTTGCCGTTTCCTTGGCCCGCTCCTCGGCCCGAGTGGCGATATCAGTTGCTACCTGCAGGGCGGTGAAGTAGACGTCAGGGCGCAGGCCTATAAGCAGCTTCCCACGCTCTTGGGTGTATGGGGCGTCAACGCCTGGCTGGTCGGCTTCTTGCACCCCTTCCCAGTCGAGAATGATGTGCTTGCACACCAGGTCGACCAGCATGTCATCCATGCTTTCGATATCGGGGATCTCAGCGTTGACCGGATCGAACCCTTCGGTGCCCACGCCATAGCGCGAGTCGACGATGGATTGATGCCGCTGAATCATGGCGTGATGCGACTTGAATTTAGGGTTGGCAGCCGAGCCGACCTTGATTTTCACGCCTGTGGCGATATCCACCCAACGCGTGCCTTCAATGTCCAACTTCGGAGCCTGGGAAATGACGAGAGCCATGGTATTCCTCTGCGGTAAAAGGCCCGACGCACACCGCAGGGCGCGCCGGGCAAAGGGTTAAGCGGTGACGGTGACAGCGCAGGTGTCGGTCTTGGTGCCGTCTGCGACGCTGGTGGCCATGATAGTGGCGGCGCCGACTGCCAGAGCGGTGACCAGGCCGGTCTCGCTCACGCTGGCGATGGTCGGGGCGGAACTGGTCCAAGTGACCTGCTGGCTGGCACCGGCCGGGGTGACCACGACTTCGAGGTCGCCGGTATCACCTACTTCCAGGCTCAGAGTGGCCGGGGTGACGTCCACTGCAGCCACAACGATCGGCGCCGGCAGGCGGGTGATGGTCGGAGCAACACGGCGGGCGGTGTAGTTCAGTTCTACCTGGATGATGTCGGTCGAGCCGCCATCAGGCCAGTCTGCGGTGACTTCCATCTCAGGGATCAGGAACCTGTAGCCACCGTCAGCGTTGCCGATGGTGAATTCCAAGCTGATCGCGTCGTTGCCCTTCTGGGCCTTCCACAGCTCGTAGGCCATCTTCGACCAGCTGATGGTGATCGCGCCGGACGGGGTGAAGGTGGTGGCAATGATGTTGCCCGGGTACGGGTTGCCGTTGCCGATGCAACGCTGGGTCTGCACGTTGTTGTCGAACTGCAGGTTGAAGCTGTCGACGCAGGCGTTGTCCTCGCCAACCTGTACGCCGTTGATACGCAGGCCGCTGATGTCTTTGAAGCTGAACCGCCGCTGGCTGGCCTCTGGCTGGGCGTTGACGATGAACGACGTGTTGTCGCCCTTGTCATCCCAGGAGCGCGCTGCCATGGTCATGGTGACCGTGACCTCGTTGTCGCCCGGGAAATCGAAGTTCATGTTGGCGACTTGCACGCCGCGGGCAATGGCAGAGACGCCGATATCGGTCGCGTAGGATGCGATCGAGAAGGTGATGCGGTCGTCACCCATGGTCAGGACGTTGCCGGTCCAGTCCTTGCCGAAGCAGGAGGCCATGAAATCGTCCAGTGCGCCAAAGCGCCACTTGGTTTCGATATCGCCGCCCACGTCCACGGTGGTTTGGGCAGTACCCTGAGACATGCGGGTGAAGCCGATTTCGTTGTTCTCTTCCGAGTTGAAGGTCGGCATCAGGCCATTGCTGATGCGGGTCAGCACCTTCCAGTCACCGGCCGGTGTCACGCCTGGCGTCACCTCTCTGATGGAGGCGAGTTGTACTTTTGCACCGCTCGACATGGGGTGTTTCTCCTATAAGTAGGCGTAAAAAAACCGCCATGTGGCGGTGCATTGGTCGGGTTCTGATCAGGCCGCGTCGAGCCCAAGTGTCATTTGCAACTGGTCGCGCCAGTATTCGACCTGGTGCTCCAGGCCTGGCTTCTTGTTTCGCCAGCGGGCCAGCTCACGACCGCTCAGGCTTGCAACGGCCTTCGCGTCGTCCAGAGCACGGCAGGCGCGGTCAAATTGCTGCTTTTCGTTCAACTCGCCGCGCAGTAGGGCGTCAATGTGCAGGTCTGCCCATACGGCGAAGTCATCATCGAGCCAGCGGGCGAATGCTACCGCGAGTTTTGGGTGAAGCCAGGTGCCCTGTCCCTTGCCGCCCTTCACTGCCTCGACAAGACCGAAGTGAGATTTTCCCACTTCGGTGTCCAGGCCCAGTGCTCTCGCCAGAGCTTTGAGGTAACTGATGCTTGCGGGCAGGCGCAGCCAATCGACCGGGCGCTTGCCGAAGCGCTTGGCTACGTCCGTGGCGTTGATCCATCCATCGCTGTTGAAGCGTACGGCTTTGCCTTGGTAGTGAAACGGAATGACGTTGCTCTCGATCATCTGTGACACCTCGTTCATCAGGCGAATAGAAACGCAGCCGGGGCGGACGGATGAACGAACATCCACCGTTCGGCTGTACGGGCCTAGGCTGCGTGTTTGGTTGCCTTGCGGCAGAAATTGGCGGGCTCAGTAGGCCCGGTATGGGATCGACACGTTGACCTGGTACCAGCCGTGGCCGTCATCGCCAATCGTCGCAGCCGAAGCCGCGTGGCAGTCGAATGGCCCGGTCGGGTCACTGTAGAACTCGAAGTGCTGCACCAGCGTGTCGGCGGCCTTGGTGATGGCCAGGGTGCCCTTGTAGCTGGGCACGAACAGCTGAACCATGATGATGCCGGTGCGGCGCACGCACGGGCCGATGCCGGCCTCTGGCGCGCTGGCCAGGCCTGGTACGTCTGCCAGTCGTGCCCATATGGACTTGCCAGCCGGGTTGAAAGGCCCTTGCGGATTGTTCGGGTAATCGACAGCGTCTGCGGGAATGCCCGCCCACTGCGTCATGCGGCCAGTCACGATGGCCCGGATCTGTTCGAAGGTCATGTCCTGTAGGCCTCGGCAACGCCGTTGAACGACACCGCGTAGATGCCGGCCGGCGCCTGCTGGGAATGGCCATCCTCAAGCGGGCCTGCATACGGCAGATTGTTCTGGATGAAGACCTGCGTGTATGGCTCCAGGCCGGTGACCGCCCGCACACCCGCCTGGAGGGTTTCGGCACCAGTTGGGTCGACGTTCACGGTGCTGGTGTAAACCGGCGCTCCGACGCTGACGATGTTGTTGCCACGGAATCGCCCTGTATCCACCGGCGAGCGCAGAACGATTTCGTTGAGGAGCGCAATAGCGATGACTCGAACGCGCTGGCTCAGCTGCTCCTCAACTACGCCCGCGAACATGCTTGGCGGCGTGCTCCAGCCTCTTTTGGCCATGCCTATTTCCTCAGCTGGATCTCGTAGTGGGCCTTGGCCGGGTCGATGCCTGGGCTGACGATGCGGTATTTCACAGGCTCGCCCGTGATCAGGTCGTTGGCGGTGATTTCGTGGCCAACAGCCGGCTTGTCGGTGACCTCGCTGGCCAGGCAGATCAGCAGCACATCGCCCACTAGGATGTTCAGCCCGTCGATGCGCCGGCTGTCGTAGCTGTCGAGCACTCCGCGCCCCGTATAGGTCACGGGCTGGGCCGTGGTGGTCTCGCCGACCGGATCCCAGACGCCAGGCCCCATGTAGGTGCCAGTGAACGTCGATACCGCGTCGGCCAGGTCTTCGTCGAAGGCCTCTGCCAGGTCTGCCTGGATTTCGTCACGTAGACCCATGGCTACCCCCTTTTCACAGCAAAGGCGAATGGGTTGCTGCGCCATGGCGTCAGCAGGGCAAGTGCCAGCTGCACACAGGCTGGCTGGGCGATAGTGCTGGTCTTGTCGATCGAGCCGAAGGTCTTGCTGGTCGATACCGACCCAGCCTTGACGGTCTTCGCCTCAAGCGATCCTTCGGTCTGCTGCTGGTACAGCTTCCCTTGAGACGCGCATTTGGCCAGCCGGGCGCCAGCCTCTTTCACGTCGTCAGAGATGGCTTCCATGTAGATCCCGGTCAGGTTTAGCGCTGTCAGGTAGGCGTTTGCCTCGAAGACCGCCTCGTCCTTCAGCTCTGGAGATGCCCAGTCAGACCCGAGGATGGCGTCTACGTCGGCCACTGTGATGTAGGTAGCCATCAGGCCTCCGCTTGAATGAGTGGGGCCGCAGCCCCGGGATTACTGCTGGCCGAGTTCAGCGACCTGCTTCTGCAACGACTCTTTCGAGGCGTTGGCGCGGTAGGTGACGTTCGCAGCGTCCAACGTGGCCTTGAGCTCGGCGACCTGTTTGGCCTCGCGGCTTTCTTCGGTCTCGAGCTCCTGCTTGGCTGCTTGGGCCAGCAGATCGTCCACTTGCTTCTGCAGCACTCTGGCCTTCTCGACTTCACTGTCGCGCTCGCACTGAAGGCTAGCGATACCGGCGTTGACCGCTTCCAACACCTGGAATAGGTGGCCAGCAGTTTCGCCAAGCTCGCCTTCAGGGCGCTCCAGGCGCTGCGCGGCGAAGGAGTCGACAATCACACCGATGGATGCAAGCTCGGTGACCAAGCGATCGAGCGCTGCATGATCGGGACCTTCAACAAGAGCCACACGTGTAGGTACCTCAACCACTGACACATCAGCGCCAGCGGCTTCGTAAGCATCGACCACCTTGGGCCAATTGCCGATCACCACAACCGATTCGACGCCTGGTTCGGCCTGATCAAAATGTCGTGGGTTGCGATAGGTCAGGCCTTGCTCGAAGCCGTCACGCTGGGTGGTGTAAATCAGTTCCATGGATTATCTCCAAGGCAGGCCCGCTGGACCCGCCTTTGCTATGGCCGATTAAGGCGCGGACAGGTCGATCAGGACGCCGGCAGTAGCCTTGTCGCTGGTCGCGTGCTTACGCCAGTTCGCACCGGTGCCGAGCGCTGCGAGGTTCGGGTTTACGCCTGCGGTGTCCTTCCAGGAGTAACCCATGATGTCGACGTTGAAGGCGCCTTCCGCGCGATAGCCGATCGCCAAGTTTTCCTGGGTGTTTACCGGATACGAGCGCACACCCGGGGCTTGGGACTCAGTCACCGAGACAGCGCCCACCTGCAGGCCGAAGATGCGCTCTTCGGTGACTTTGTCAGAGACGAGGACCGGTTTGCCCATGGTGCCAGGCGAGCCGCCGTAGATGACCACGCCCGCCTCTTCGTAAATCTTCTGGTCGATTGCGTCGTCAACCAGGTCGAAGTAGGTGGCGGAGTCCATGGCGAAGAGCGCGATGCGATTGAAACGATCGCCGAACTTGCGCATGCCCTTGGTCAGCACCTTCTTGTGATCGACTGCGAAGGACCCGGTGGCGACCATGTTGGCGTTAGCACCGATAGCCGCGCCCAGAGCCGCGAAGGCAGTCTGGATGTAGTAGTCCAGGGCTGCGTCGGCCATATCCTGGCCAACCAGCATGGAGAACTCTTCGGGGCTTCGCGCACGTCGTTTGAAGGCCTCCTCCGTGGTCTCGTACGGACCGTACTTCCACGGGGTTTTCACGCCGACCGCTTCGTCGGCACCGATCTTGATGCCGGCTACAGTGGCGTCGGAGTTGACGTTACGGTGGCCCAACGTGCCGCCGATCTTGTAGAACGAACGCTTGCGCAGGTCGCCCTCGATCAGTTCGTTACGCAGGATCAGCGCACCGCCCGACGAGGCGTTGAACACCTCCAGAACGTCCTGCAGACGCTCCAGGTAGGCGGTTTGGGCAAGATCGTTGTAAATGATCATGTCCGAGTTGAGGGTGGTAGGCATCTGCTACTTCCTATTTTGGCAATTTGAGGTATGCCTCCTGCCCATGCGCTTCGATGTATTCGCGCTTTTGGACAGAGGTCATTTCGGAGCGTTTCTGTGCGGCCCCGCCGCCTTTTCCAGCACCGCCGGCCCCGCCGCCAGATGCCTTGCTGCCAGCGATCAGCGGGCCAAAGGCCGGATCGTTGGTGAATTCTGCTTTCAGCTCGTCCAGCGTTGCCGCCGAGAGCTTGCCGGCGGCGTCCAGCACGACAACGGTTGGTTTACCGTCGCGCTGCTCGACGCTCAGCCGGCGTTCGATGTGGGGAAGCAATGCCTTTGCGGTACCTGGCACAGCCAACTCGGTGGCCAACTCGGTGGCGGTACGCCCCACGGTCAGATCCCGGATCTGGCCCTGCAAGGTTGAGCGTTCAGTTTCCAGAGCCGAGGTCAGCTCAGCTTCGCGACGGTTGAACTTGTCGGACCAGGACTTCTCCAGGCCTTCGATATCACCTGCCTTGCGGGCAGCCTCCTCGGCCTCGGCGCGAGCCTTATCTTCAGCCTCGCGGCGTGCCTTCTCGGCGGCCTTCTTCTCGCCCAGGAGCTCTTCCACCTTGGCCTTCAGGCCGGTGACGTCTTCCTGCTGCGGAAGCCCATCGATGCCAAGGACAAACTTGCCGTCCTTCTCGACGTACAGGCCTGCTACCGATTCTTCGACGCCTTCGAGGCTGTCCAGTTGGAATTTCAAGGTCATTGCTGTCTCCCTGAGACGTTGAGCAGGCCCTGCCTGCAACTAAAAAAGCTTGAAATGAATCTACGTCGTAGCTATATTGCAGACACAACAAAGCACAATGGAGTCACACAATGAGTTCTGTACAGTTCATTCATGGCGATAATGGCGAGGCTGTTTTTGCTGTGTTGCCTATCGAGATGTACCGCTCTCTCCTCGCAGGCGGCGTTGGATCAGAGGCCTCTGCCTCATCACATCCGCTTTTGAATGAGGATCAAACGATGATCAAACTGCCTTACGGTGGCCCTGATGCTTATCTCCACATCCCGGACCTTCTGAAGTACTTGAAGGACAATGGAATCAAGCACCTCGCTATCAACCAGCGCGCTCAGATTTTGGATAACTTTCCGCCTGAGCAAGCGATGACGCTCGACCCAATCATCCGCCGCGAGTTTCTTGGCGACCTTCGGTACAGAAACACGATGCAAGCCACTACCGAGGTGGTAGACGCCCTTGTCGCATCGGGCCACTTCCGGCGCATAAAACAGCGCTATGAAGGCGTGTTTGGTCGAACTGTGAATGCTCTGGAAGTAGTCGAGTAAAGCTCGCCCCGGCCTCAATCGAGGCCGGCTCTTTGGTACGCCATCGGCTCACGCTCGCGCAGCTGCTTGAGGGTCAAGGTGCCGCCGTCGTCATCGACAAACCGGTCGATGGACAATTCGCCCTTGCTGAACAACTTGTAGCGAGCTGGGCCCAGCACATCCTCTTGGAATGCCGCCGGTTGCCGGGCGAGCCATTCGCCATAGGTTGTCCGGCTACTGACTTGTTCCACACCATCGGCACCTACTGCCGGCCTGGTCGATCCCGGGATCTCTCTGGCGAATTCATCCTTGAGTACGGGAATCTCGGTCGTCCGGCAGTTCCAGTGGAACGGCGGCGACGGTGCGGTCATAGGCACCACAGTGCCGTCCAGTACCCGGCATAACGGCGTTGTCCGGCCGTCCAGCGTGGCCACGCGACGCTTCCCCTTCAAGATGTCGTCGTTGTCAGCCATGACCTGCGCCCTTGCCGAACTGGCGATGTGGTTGGTCATGGTTCTGACCAGCGATGCGGCCTGGTCGCGCTGCTGCACGCCCAGGGAGGTTAGCCGCCGGCTGATCTGTCCGGACGTCTCGCCCAGCGCCGACCCCACGCGAATCTCGCTGATGATCTCAGCGTTCTTCTTGGTGCCGTACTGGTCGAGCGCGCCGTTGATGCTGATGCGCTGGCGGCCCTTGCCGACCTCTAAATCGAGAGGATCAGCCAGCGCAGCAGCGGCTACCTGCTCGATGCTGGGCCTGTTCAGTTGGACGACCGTCTTCACGACCTTGCCCAGCAGAGTCATGTTGAACTCAGCCTCATAGCCACCGAATTCGGTCAGGTCGAGCACAGCCTGCTGCTTCATCTCACCATAGACGCCCGCCAGATCGCCTTGCAGCTCTTGGATCTGCTTTTCGTACCGCTGGGTGCCGTACCTGCTCAATCCATCGGATACACGCGATTTGGCGGTGCTGATGGCCTTGGTGATGAACTTGGCCAGGCGCTTGAGGCTGCCCCCGGCGTAGCGCTGCACGTGCACCTGGTGGCGAGTCGCTGCGTCGGACAGGTAGCCGTCACTGCTCATCCTCGCCGCCTCCGGTGTCGCTTCCGTCTATCGGCGCCTGCTGGGCCAGTTCATCGTCGATCAGCTCATCGGTGCGGTCAGCCTCAAGCACGCCGCCCTGGCGCAGGTTGGTGCGCAGGTCAGACTTCGCAATAAGGCCCTGCTGCCACAACTGAACCTGAGCCAGGATGTCCTGGGCGGTCATCGTCTCGTCGAAGAACGATTGGTTGAGCCAGAAGACCGTCCCTTCCTCGTCCGGCTCGCCCATCATGAAGCGCTCAGCGTCGAGGATGGCCCGCTTTAGGGCCTCGGACACGTTCCCTGCGATGGTGCCCAGCACGCTGTTATCCGAGCTATAACGGATACGCACCGCCTCGGCCGTCTCTGCACCGCCCGCTTTCTGGACGATGCGCGCGCCGATCATGAGCATCTGCTCCTCCTTGTCCTTCATCAGCGTACGAGCCAGTTGGCTCTCCGTTGCCTGGACAAGCTTTGCGTCACCGGACTTGCCGAGGTTGTAGCCCCGGGTCGATCCGATGTGCATGCCGTTCGGGTTCACCTTGGCGAACTCGTCGGCGCTGATATCGGTGGTGATGAACAGCGTGGGCTGGCTGCTGATGAACCCGCTCTCTTCCACCGTGGCGCTGTTGCCGTAGTGCAGGATGTTCACGTCGGCCAGGTCTTCAAGTGGCGACTTGTCGACACTGGCGTCGTTGTTCTGCGAGCCGTAGAAACTGAACAGAATGTGATCGAAGGGGCGGCCATTCTTGTCGAGCGGCGCGACTTCGCTATAGGTGTTGCCGTCCTCGGCGTAAACACGCTGCACATAGCGGCCATCAACCAGCAGCAACACGCGGTATTGGGTGCTCGTTGTGCGCTCCAGGCTGTCCGGACTGAACGTAGACACGCATTCCAGCAGGCAGACATAGACCAGTCGCTTCACGCCATCGACCACCTGCTCATCCCAGTCGATGATCGACTCGGCGCCATAGTGATGGATCAGCGCGCTGCGCCCCTGCATGTCGGCCATGGAGGACACGCCCTCAACCGCAGGGAAGTCCACGAGGAACCCACCCCGGCCTGCGTCAAGGCACTCGCCCACGGCATCCTTGGACAGCTGCTCCAGGCTCGTGCCGTCGCCGCTAGCGTTCTCTTTGAGGTATTCGACCCCGGCGGGCAACTCCAGCTCTGCAGTCTTGCGAAACACCGCACCCAGCAGACCGGTACGCGTGCGCCCGGTGACGTTCAGGAACATCGCCCGCTTCTTGTACTGCTTGTACCGCGCCTGGTTCTCGGGAGACTTGTTCTCCGGGTCCGGCATCGGTAGGTAGATATCGTGCTTGCGCACCTCGCGGGCGCCCGCCACGCAGCGCTTGACCAGCTGCCAGCCGGGCAAGGCCTCCGAGTACTCTGCCCGAGGGAGGAAGTTAGGCATGGATGGCCTCAGAAAGTGAACGAGATTGGTACGTGAGTGACCGGCCTGCTGATCGGGTAGTCGTGGTGGATGAAGTAGCCGCCGGCGTCGTTCGCGTGGTCGACGCCAGATTTCTTGTCGGGCTCGCCATTGGGCGCCCACACCTGCTGCTCCAAGCCATCCGCGTAGGTCGGGCAGCGCAGCGGGTTAATCAGGTAGCGGCGTTCGCCATGCGCGTTGCAGAACATCGCGTTCATGGCGTTGATGCGGTCTTTAACCGGTGGGTTGGCATCGGGGGCTATCACGCTGAACCCGGCCTGGCGCAGGATGGCGATGTCCGTCTCACTGGCATTGACCGACTTGCGCGATCCGCCTGAGGCGTCCGGATAAATCCGGATTTCGCGTGTCTTCTCGTAGTCTCTGCCGTTGTGCCGCCAGTAGCGCTCCTTGATACGCCGGATCATGTCCGGGGTATCGAAGCCGTCTATCAGCTCATCCACTGCTCTGGGCTTTCCGTCAGCGCGCTTGACGTGCGTGATAGCCGCCATCTTGCCGACGTTGAAGTCCATGCCGATGAACAGAGGCTCTCCAGGCTCGACGGTGTCGAAGCAGGAGTTCAGCTTTCGGTCGTAGGCGTGGTAGATCGAGCCGGCGTTCAGGTTAACGAACTGGCCATTCAGGTAGGCCAGGATCAGCTGGGCCGGGTATGACTCCATCAGCGACGGGATGTAGTCCGGCGGTAGGTTCAGCTCGTTGTCGAACGTGCTGGCCTGCACCAGTCCATACATGCCTTGCAGGGCTGGCTTCTCGCGCAGCTGTTTCACGAACTGCTGGTAGACGAACTTGAACCCCTCGGGGGTGGTGGTCACATCCACGCCGTTCTTCAGCCCGGGCACGTTGTAGCGCATCCGGGCAATGATCTTGCGCCAGGCGTGCTCAGCCTTCAGCGCGGGCAGAACATCGAGCTCATCGACCAGGGCATGCCCGATCTTGAAACCCACGATGGTCTGCGGCTTCTCCATCGAGCGGCAGATAGTCGTGCTGCGGTACTGGCCGCCGCTGTAGAACTCGACCTCCTTGTCGCTCTCCTTCGTCTTGACCTTCAGGCCCCAGTCGAAGGCGACCTCCTCGATGGTCGGGAAGAAGATGTCGCGGATCTGCGGGTACGTCGGGGCGAAGTAGCCGGAGTCGATCCGTGGCCATTCCCAGACGTGCTTGCAAAGCGCCGCGCAGCCTACCCAGGTCTTGCCGGAGCCGAACCCCGCCACGAAGCCGCGAAACTTGTTCTCCATACGGAGGAAGCTGGCCTGGGGCACGTTAAGTGACGGCATCAGGCTTCCTCGCATCCACCACGTCGACCTGCACCCGGGTAGGCGGCACGTTGTCGTGGGGATTCTCGTTCTTGGTCTGGCGGTTCACGTATACATCGCCGACCTCTTTGGCCGCCTGCTCCAGCAACTGGGCAGTCAGGGCCATGTTCTTCATGTTCTCCGCCTTCTCGGCCATACGCCCAAGCACACGAAGCCGGAACGCTCGGTTGGCGATCGGTATCTCGGCCGTCTCCTCGCGGAAGCGCTTTCGAGTGTCTTCGAAAAGGGTTACCCAGCGCTTGGCCAGGTCACGCCCAGCACGCTTGGTCGGGTCGTGCGCCTCACACTTCTGTCGGGTAATCTCAAGGCCGAATTCTTCTCGGACGGCTGCCGCGACTTGCGAGGGGGTATCGAAACAGGCCAGGGCCTGAACGATGAAGGCTTTCACCTCGTTGCTCAGGGCCGCCATAGGTTTTCATCCGTCGTGGGTCTGTCAGGGGTCAGGCAGACTTGAGCAGACAGGTTCCGCAGGCCCTCGAAATGTTGATCTTGGCCACCTCAGGCGGCCGGCTTGCAGCGTCGATCAGCTGCTGTACGTCATGCCCGGCACCGTAGCGGCGGACCACGCCGACGAACTCCTCCACATCGTGGCCACGGAGCGTCAGGCTGGGTAGCCCGTCCTGGGTGAACTTGGGCGCGCCGTACTGATCGAGCTTCTGGGCAATGTGGTACAGCTCGTGCTCGATGAGCGCGCAGAACTCGGTGTCGGAGCAATGCGAGCAGTAATCGGCAGCCAGGGTGATCACGAAGCCCGGCACTTCGCCGAACCAGTCGATCATCTGCTGCTCTTGCCGGGCCTTCTGCCACCCACCAGCTCGAAACATCAGCTGCTCGGCCTGACCAAGGACCACCCGCCCCTGCTTGACGAACCCGGACGATGCCCAGAGCACACCGATGTTCGCGTCGAACAAGTGGGCGTGTTCAGGGTTATGGATGCTGCCGGTGTCGGCAAGAATCTCGGCCTTAAGCCAAGCCCATATTTCAGGGGCAGGAGCCAAGCGGATACTGAAGTCGGATAGCTCGGACAGTTCAAGCAGTGACGATGGAGGATACGGCCTATCCATAGGTCACCTTGTTCTTGAAATGATGTTGCGGTGCCGGGACGGCAGAAGTCTATTCAGTGCAGGAGGGAGTACTAAGCCGAAAGGCGATTGGCTCAACGCAAGCTATGCATGGTGATTGCCCCATCTGGCTGCCATGCGGCATACCACTTCAAGCGCTCGCACGAGAGGCCGACCCGATTAACTCTTATCATCATGCACAGTGACCCTCACTCCCGTAGCCACGATCTCGTACTCAGTTTCGGAAATCTTGTTCACGGCACCACCCATTTGCATTTCGAAATGCTTCAAGCCTTCATGTCGAACCATTCCGCTCGAAGAGCGCTCAACGGTCTCGTCTTGGTAGATGTAGATGACGTACTCCACATTATCCGTGCCAAGCCCAACTATTCTTCCAACATATTTATCTGCCATGTCCGGACTCCTCGCGTGAAGCCTCAAGGTAGCGGGTGCCAACAGATCAATCCACTGCATTGGAGCGTTAATCATGAATATGATGCTGGTCTGAGCGTGAGCACGCTCATGCAGCAAGCGGCGACCCGGCACGGTAGGCTCGTTCCATCGCCTCCCAGTCGGGTTGCTTCGTTGTCATTGGACACCTACATAAACCAGCCGGTCGCCTCTACACCACAGCCGCGGCAGTGAACCGCGCCGCTGGCTTGGCCTGACTTGCGCATGATGAAGAATGTTTCGCTACCGCAGTTGCAGTGGAATGCCTCGTCACCTGGCTGCGGGCCAAATGGATACTTGAACGCGCCGCGATGGGTGCCGCACTCCGGACACTCCATCTGCGTGACGCCTAACGGTGCAGCCGCTACCCATTCATGCCGACAGTTCGCGCAGATGCACTCGCCGGAGGCGTGCGGCCCCTCTCGCTCTCGCGGTTTCAGCTCAACCACGTTCATTCGGCCACCATCTTGTGTGTTTCGGCGTGGGCGTGGCCGTGCAGCAGGGCGACCAGAAGCCCCTGCGGCAGCCCGGCATCCTTGGCGGCACCAATCGCTTTCACCAGAGCGGCATCGAACTCGGTCACCGCATGGACGATATCCATGCTTACCGGCAGCTCGTGGCGAATGCGGGTTACGTTCCTCATCGCTACTCCCGCGCCACAAAACGGCGCATCTCGAATTTGTGGCGCGCTACCCAGGCTGGAACACATGGCCGCGCCGGGCGACCGCGTACAGGACGATCCCCAGTTTAAGGATCACGCCGTACAAGGTGGGCACATGGCCGTTCATGGCCAGGACAAAGGCGCCGAACGCGCCGATGGCCACCAGGTAGAAGGCGACAGCCAGCAGTGGATGATCCATGGGCCGGATGCGCCGCAGGTAGTCGCATACTGCGATCACGACCAGTACGCTCAGGAAGGCATTCGCGCCGATCAGAACTGAAATCAGGGTCGAGCTCATCAGGTAGCTCCCTTGGCTCCGAACTGACCCACAAGCGACTTCAGCACCGGGATGATGTTCATTGCCAGAAGGCCTATCAGAAAGGCCACGCCGTATTGGGTTTCTCCGCTCGTGCCAAGGCTGAAATAGCTGATGGCGAGCGGGGTGCAGAAGACTGCCGAAGCGAAACCGGTGAAGAAGGCGGCGACCGCCTGGCCCCGGGTGAGGCCTCGCAGAAAGGTCAGCGAGAGGATCGCTCCTGCGAAGCCGCCAATGATCACGCCGTACTTCACCAGCAGGACGCCGGCAGTCGTGCTTGCTGGTTCGGCCATGTGTGGATCCTAGAAGAAAAGGCCCGGCGAGGCCCTATTCAGGGACCGGGCAAGCGTGCGGAGCAGCACATAACGAAAAGCCCCAGAGTTTCCGAGGCTTAGGATGGTAAGCGTACATCCGTTGATCTGATGGGGAGCTAATTCACCTGAACAAAAAAACCGCCCGAAGGCGGCTAGCTAGTGATTATTAGCGCTATCCCAATCAATCGGGAGCGCCAATCAGCTCAAATGTTCTATTTCATGACTTTCGCGGATCATTTTTAGCATCTTTCTCAGCAACCTTGTCGTGCCGACTGTAGAGCTCTGCCTTTGAAGCCCGCTCGGTGTTGGCACCCTTACTTGCTTCCGCCCTTGAGCCTTGGGAAGATGTATTTGCACCAGAACTTCTTTCCCCCTGGCGCGATGTTTTATCTGTCATATAAACCTCTGATGAGCCCGATTATCCGAGCTCAGATAAATGAATTACTCAGCGAGTGATCAATCATTTGTACGCATCTGCCTACGGTCACTCTCCGGACCTTTCTCAAGGCCTAGCTCGTCATCATCTGGGGTGTAGCCCAATGGATCATCAGCTTCGAGGAGCGTATGTGGCGAAAGAGCCGTACTTGGTTGGGCGCTTCTACCAACGGCGCCCAGGATAAGTCCAGCCGGCCTGCTGACTACTGAACTTTTCCGAATTTGAAGCTTTTTGACGCTCAGAAAACTCAGGTTCTAGTTCAGGCGTAGCGTCGGGATCGATATAATCGTCCCTATCCTCTGGGCTAGATTTTTCCAACCCCTCACGCTTTTCAGTACCTGACCCGACTTCCAATTCAAGTCCCGGAGATCCATCTGGCTTGGCAATGTCACTAGACATAAGTACCTCTCATTAACTCAGAAATTCTGAGCTAAAGCGAGTATGCGCCCTAAGGTTGCCATAAGGTGGAATACCAGACCACCGGGGTAATTAAAAAGACCGGCGCAATTATGGAAATTCTGAGGGCCTATTTCGGGCAATAAAAAACCCGGCGCGGTGGCCGGGTTCTGTGTGTCACTCCTCAACTAGCGCAGGAATGACAGGATGGGTGAATATTCGGCGAAGCGGCATGTCATGTCAAGCGGTCTATGCGGCGTCCTGGTCATCGAATAAAACCCCCTCGCTGCTCAGGATCTCGCCAGCCTCCACCAGCGCTTCATCCACCATCTTGTCCAACCCCTTGAAGATTTTGCGGCGCCAGTCTCGGCGGGTGCGCTCTGGGCTTCCATCAAGATCCCAGGTGTTCATGTCATAGTTGTGCGCGGGCAGGATGATCACCCCTTCGCACGGCGCTTCCTGGCGCTGCTTCAGCTTTGCGTTGATGGCCTGCTGGGCTTTAGCAACAGCGGCCTTTCGCCAAGCGGGCGCATCGTCGTCAACCTCGAGCGTTACCTTTTGCGAAACGGGTCGCTCAGCACCCCCGAGCTGCGGGTAAGCCCAGGCGGTCACCGCCTTGGTAAGGAACAGCCTCGGCGCCGGCGAGGTAACGTGAGCAACGATCCGGCCTATGGCCCCAACCTTGGAAGCCATGTGCGTCGAGTAGCGCGCATTCAGGGCCAGCCAGTGCTTGGGCTGGAGGCAGGAATGCAACCTCCCGAACACCCAGCAGTCGGTGAGGAATGCCGCATCCTTGCCGACGATCTCGCCTTTGAGCTTGCTGGCCTGCACCTTTGGGGTGTAGTCACAGCCACCAGCGCTGTTGATCGTCTCAGACGCCAACGCTCGAATTACTGCGGAAATCACGTCTCGATAGATCATTGCTCGCCCCCTGCCCGCTTGGCCTTGCTCAAAATGAATTCTTCGTAGAAGCGCTTGCGGCGCACCGCGCCCGCCCAGGACAGCGACACACCACCCACCACCATGAGGGTGGCCAAAATCAGGAATCCCCATGCTGGTGTCATGCTGCTGCCCTCCTCAGGTCTTTGAGCTTCTGCCTGTACATGGCCTTGATGGCCTGCAGGTCTTCGATGGTCAGGCGCTGGGGCTTATGAGGCCCTTCGAGCCATTCAACCTGGTCAGCGCCGATGCGCTTCACCAGGCGGATGCGGTACTCGACCGCGTTACCGGACAGGTTCCGATTGCACTTCACGCACTGGCGGTGCACGTTGAGCGGCTCGAAGCGCAGCTCTGGGCAGGCGCCCACCGACCGGTAATGGCCGGCGTCCCAGCGACTGCCGGTGATGAGGTCGTGGTCGCTTGGGTTCGCGTCGCAGCTGATACACGGAAGGCCGGCGTCGCGCTCGCGGATGTAGGCATTGAACGCGGTCTGGGCCTCGGCCATGTGCTCGCGGCGCGTCTTCAGCTTCTCCCGGCGCTCCTGCAGGTCCTGGCGCGCCTGCTTGGTGATGGCCTTGGCCGCAACCTTCTGCAGCTTCGGATCTTTGGCCATGGCCTTGGCACAGGCGATGCTGCACACCTTCTGCGTGGTCATTGTCGGCTTGAAGAGCTTGCCGCAACCTGGTGCCTTGCACTTCTTCGGCTTGATCTCGGCTACACGCATGGCTCGGCCTCCTTGGCTTTCTGCTGCTCGGACTCGAAGTCGCCGCGCAGGGGCATCAGCACACCAGAGCGCGCATCACCCTCGAAGCTGCCGCACCGGATCGCATACCAGTCCTGCAACCCAGTCCCGAAAAAATCCCAGGCACCTTTGTGCTCGATGATCTCTGCGCAGCACCCATTGAAGTTCGTCATGGTGCGGCAGCCTACGATCAGCGCCAGGTCGCCCGGCTTGAATTGGTGGCTCATGCCGCTTCCTCCCCCAGCAGGTCAGCGAAGTGCACGCCGCGGGCGGCAAACTCCTCTACGATCCGGTCGGTGTACTGGCAGCCCTGGGCCCGGTCGAACAGCCGTGTTACCGGGAAGCCATCCGGCCCGAACATGGCACACGGCCCCATCAGGCGCAGCTTCACGTCGTAATCCAGGTGGATGAACGACTCAGCCCAGCCGGTGCGGAACTCGGCGCAGCCGGCGCGCATGATCGGCACGCCCAGGTGCAGCTTGCAGTAGCGGCGCACGTCCTCGATGTCACCCATCTCGGTGCTCTTGGCGATGCGCTCGTACATGGCGAACCACAGGGCGTTCTGGTCCAGGGTGCGGTCCTTGCCTGGGCGCATGCTGACCACGACGAACTTCTTGTCGCGGAACATCCGGGTGATCGTGGTGATCGCCTCCGACAGCTTGGCCTGGCTGTTGACGCTGATCTTCTCGGTCATGGTGTTACCTTTGGCAGGACCTGGCGGCGGCCATCCGAGTCAATTGGGCTGACAACGCCGTCAGCAACCAGCCGATCCATAAGCCGGCACGCAGACCCATAGGCGATCTTGAAATGCCGCTGAAGGGCGGAGATCGAGGCGCGCCCCGATTCGCGGACGAACACCTCAGCACGCAGCGCCTGCCCACGCTCCTCGTCATCGATACGCTGCATTAGCGCAGAGGCTTCCGGACTGATTGAGTAGACCTGTAAAGCCTCGCGGGATGCCTGCCAGGCCTTCCAGCAGTGCTCGACCGTGAAGCCCTGGTATTCGCCGGTAGTGAAACGGGCCAGCGATTGCTCAGGCCATTCCCGAAGGACCCACGCCTCGAACTGCTCGCGCATCTTGTTGGTGTCCATCAGTGCTTCTCCTCGAGTTTTTTCAGCACCCAGGCAACTGGGATTGCAGCGAGTAACACCACCGGCGTGATGTAGATGCCGAAGCGAACAGGCTTTGGCAGGTCCAGCGATATCGCGAACTCGCACCACAGGTAGGCCATCACCGATCCGGCGATCACGGCCGACGGCAAAAGCACGATCATCAGCACGGCTTTGAGATAGGTGCGCATCACACCCCCTCCCCGGCCGGCTGCCCGGCGCGCTTGATGTTCAACTTGGCCAGCAGGTGTGCACGGCACGCGGCGGCGCTCGATGGGATCTGCTGCAGGTCCAGCAGGCGGGCCTGGCGCTGGCTGGCGTATTGATCGGCCAGCTCGATCAGGCTCTTCTGGCTGTCGTGACCGATGCCGGTGGCGATGTCGCCAAGTGGCTCGCCGGCCACCAGCATGCGGATGGTGATGTCGTAGGCCCGGGCGAAGACCTTCTCGGCTCGCTCGACTTCCATCGACCCCAGGTTCTGCGCCTCGCATTGCAGGGCCGCGTGGCGCACCGCTGCGTGCGACCATTGGCGTCCACCTGCCCTGCTGGGGTGAAAGTTCTCCAGCGCCTCTGCCAGGGCCCGTGCAAGTGGCGGAATGCCCATCTCTTCCGGTGTTGGCTGGCACAGCTTGATGAACTTGCCGCTGCTCGGGGCGAAGTCAGTACCCAGCACCCGGCACTTCTGAATGCCGAAGCGGATCTGCTCGAGCGTGTTGATGCCCGCGGCGACGAAGGACTTGATCCAGCTGCGCTTGGCAGCCTTCAGGGCCTCGTCATCCGGCCAGGCCTGCTTCCACGCCGGGAAGATGGCCTGCAGCTCCTTGAACAGGGCGTTGACCACTTCAGTGGTGCCTGGGTCCAGCTGCTTTGCCGGGGCCTGGACCTCGGCGGGCAGGTTGCGGGCCGTGGCCATGATCTGCGTGACGCTGCGCAGTTTCGGTTGAGCGCTCATAGGTCACCCAAGTCGTCAGCCCAGGACGTGTCGCTGAAATTCGGACCGTTGGCCTGACGACGTGGCGGGAACTGGTGGACGTTGCCAGCAGGCGGCAGTTCGTCATCCCAGCGCTTGCCGTTCAGCCAGGTAGCCGGGTGCGGGATGAACTGGCCGCCGTCCTTGGTCCAGTCGACGGACACGCTCCAGGCTGCCAGCGACGTAGCCATACGGTCGAACAGATCGGCGTCAACCTTGAGCTTCGCCCAAGCCTTCTCAGCGTTGGCTTTGCCCACTTTGCGCGGGAACAGCTTCCAGAAACGATCAAACAGGTCAGCGTCATCGCCAGATGACGAAGTCTTTTGATCTTGTTCTTTATCTTCTCTTCTCTTCTCTTCTCTGGTCCGCGTTTTGTCCGCACCACTTGCGGACGAATTGCGGACAGAATTCGCCTTACGCGACTCGCGCTTGCGTTCGCTGTCATTAGCTCGGCGCTTGGCGCTGGCCCCGTTGTGCTCGTCAAAGCGAGGCATGACAAGGCTTCCGTCCTCATCGATGTCGGCCCACTCAACGTCGATCATGGCCTGCGTGAAACCTGGCCAGCCGATCACCGCATCCATGGCATCAGGGGTGTAGCCATGCAACACGCCGTCAGCAGAATGGGTGTCGAAGATGCTCCAGGCGACATGCAGTCCGCCAATCACCCGCAGCCTGTCCGCACGCAATGCGGACACCATGCGGAAAACTTTCGGATGGGTCTGAAGGTCTACGCGCATTTTGATCCAGTCTCCGGCCATTACTCACGCCCTACGCCGACCAAGCCGGCGAGCTCAAGGAAGCGATCCACGTACCAATGCGGCTGCGTTTCACGAGGGGATTGAGGGCTGGTCAGGTTCTTGCCGTAGCGCAGCCCCTTCTCCGTGATCGCCCAGAAGGTGACCACCTCCTGCTTCGAGTTCTTGCGCTGCATCACCTTGATCAGGCCGGCTTGCTGCAGCGCCTTGTTGAACGACGCGGGCGACATGCGGATACCGTTGTCTTTGAGCAAGGCGGTCAGCGCTTTGGTCGGCAACGAACTTCCGCCAGCTGCGTCAGTCGGCGCATCCACCGCATAGCTGGGCAGAAACTTCGGGGCGAGCCCGTTGCTCTCGGCGATCTTGGCGAGCATCTGCACTTGGCAGGACACAGCGGGCTTCAGCAGGCGCGTGAAGCACTCCATGATGGCGATCTCGCCTATCACCTTGGTGCCATTGGCCATCACGGCCTGGCGCACCTCGGACAGGCCTTCCAGCTCACGCCAGCGGCGAATTACCTTCATACGCAGGCCGGCGCTGTAGCCGGTCAGGAGACAGTCGGTGTGCTCGCGGTCAAGCAAATACTCGACCTGCTCGCGGTTCTGCCCGTCCAAGTAGATGTGCTCAAAACTGAGTACATCTGCTTTCAGTTCGGCCAGCATGGCCACAATGTCGCGCTTCACGTTGGCGTGACGCTTGCCAGTCAAGCTGGCGATCTCGCGCGACGACATGATCCGCGCCACGAAATCGTGGTCCGCATTTTGTGGCGCGGGCCTTGATAGGGCCTGTACACTTTGCGTCTGCATATGCATAATTCCCTTACAGAGTTTTGTGTTGCAGAGAGCCGGGCCTTCACCCCCGGCTTTTCTGTGCCCGCAATTCGGGCTTATCAGGGCCTGTTCAGGCCTTGCGCTGGAACGGAAGAACCGTTCCCCTCGCGTTTCGAGGTTTCGTTCGGCTGGCCAGCTCTCGATCAATCAGCTCTGCTGCTAGCGCTTCCGGGGTAATCCCCCGCTTTCGCGCCTCTCGCTCAAGCAACTCCATCGATCCCTGGTCCAGACCGAATTGTTCGGTCGGCATAGGGCCTCCTCGCGGCCTTCAGGCTGCGGTTTGATCGCCGGTATTCTCCGAAGCCAGCGCAGCCAACTGCGCTTCCAGCAGTTCGCGGCACAGCACGGCACGCTGGGTGCGGTGATACGCGGCTAACGCCTGAATCAAGTTGAAAGTGTCCTCATCGACCCGGACCTTGATCTCGCGGTCATGCAGGTGCTTGGGGTTGGCGTACATGCGGGGACGGCTCCTTGCTGTTGGGAATGGTTATGCAGCTGACTTTCGGGCTGGGATCGGGCGAATCTCGTTCGCCTCAATGTGACCGTCGTCATAAATCGTGATTCGGATATCCCGCTTGGCGCGGAACATCTGGGATACGGCGCTCTGCTGGATCCCCAGGGCTTTGGCGAGGTCGCTCTGGGTTCCTTGCTCAGCCAGGTAATCCTCAAGGGATACAGTCTTCATCTGGTCTGCCTCATAGGGGTTTGGTCGAATATTAGCACTGCTGTTTTACAATATTCAAGGACAAAGAGTAGCAGTGCTGTTTGCTTAAGAAGCAGCTGTGCTACTAAATCACGCGCATGAAGAAACCGATCAGAACTCCTCTTTCCGCTGAGCAGCTGGATGACGCCAGACGGCTTCACGACATCTACAAACTGCGCGTGAAAGAGTCCAGGTCCGACCCTGATAAACCGGTGCTTACCCAAACCGAGGTCGGGGAAAGGTGCGAATGGAAATCTCCTCAGAGCACCGTCAGCCAGTACATGACGGGTAAAGTGGCTCTGAACCTTGAGGCGCTGGTCAAGCTATCCCAGGCCCTGGACTTCGAACCTTACGAGGTGAGCCCAACGCTTGCGGCTGGCATACGTCGCGCGCCCTCCTCCGTGGATCACACCGCTGACGCGGCCAACTCCCCGATACCGGAGAAGTCCGACGTCTCCGATACCGAGGATGATCGATATGCCTTCATCCCCCAATACGACGCAAAGGCTGCCGCCGGGCTGGGCAGTGAGAACCCGCACGTTGAGATCCGGTCGACGCTGGCGTTCAAGCGCGAATGGCTGAAGGTGAAAGGCGCCAAGCCTGATCAGCTGATAGTGATCTACGCCGAGGGCGAGAGCATGTGGCCAACCATCAATGATGGCGACGTTCTGCTTGTGGATCGGTCTCGCATCGAGCCGGTTCATGGCCAGGTATTCGTACTGGCTGGATCTGATGGCGCAATCGTGAAGCGCCTAGTTCAGGGCCCGCTTGGCCAATGGGTGCTCCGCAGCGACAACGACGACAAAGAGGAGTACCCGGACCGCTACCACCTGCACAGCAATGGCAACGAGCACCGGATCATTGGCAAGGTGATATGGCGAGGCGGAGACCTCTAGCCATGCCCCTAACCAAGCTCAACCAGCAGCTGCGCCGAGACCTGAAGGATGCTGCTTTTGCCTTGGAAAGCGCCGCACTGGAGATCTTTCATAAGGCCCAAGGCGGTGAGGAAGCCCAGTTCCTGGAAGCGAGGAAGCGTGTCGGGGAGCTGCATGAGTTGGCCGATCGCTTGGTGGGGTATGGGGATGAGGTAAAGGCTCGGCGGATTGAGCGACACAAGGCTGATTAGCTCCTCCTTCGACACAAGATGAATCCAATTTTTGAGAGATCCCCGGAGATTTGCTTTAGGATGGCTGCTAGATGAGCTCTACCAAGGATGATGCCGCAAGCGGCTCCATGCTTAAGGATTTGTCGCTGGCGATTGACTCGTTCAAGGGGCTCCTGGAAATGATCTACGCCAAATCGGCGTACTTAGGCCATTTCTGCGTCATCATGATCATTGTCTGCCCCGCCTATGCTATCTACACTTGGGGAAAGATTGGGAAGCCCGAGCGCGCTGCTGACGAAAAGGCTGAGAAGGCCTTCAAGAAAAAGCTAGCCAAGGGCAAGAAATCTGGAGGTAAAGGGAAATGATCGAATTTGTCGTCGCAAGCCTGCTGGCAGCTACCACTGTCGGCTACTGGGCGCTTTGCAGATCCCGATCCCTTCCTTTGAGGGAGAAGGCATCTCAACTGGTTACCGAGTACATCGAGCGCGATGATGTGTCGGAAGCAGACGCTCAGTCGATGTTCGGGGCTTATTTCATGGCTACCAAATGTTGGTTCCTACCGCTGGCCGTGATTTTGTCGATTGGGCTAATTCCCTACATTGCATTGGTCAGCAAGCCTGGGGACAAGCCGACCCCGGATGACAAGCGCAAGATTATGGCAAGCTGCATGCTGTTCCATGTTGTGCGAAACCCTCTCATATCCGTTGCCTGCCTTTCCGTTATGTTCATTTGGGCGACGCTCTTTGTGGCCGGTGGCTTGCTGACTCGCAGAATCACCTCTGTCCCCTCTTTAGGCCAGGTTCTCGATATTTTGAGTGTCTTGAGGCCAGAAAGGGATAGGCATGCACATTGATGGTAAAGCCCGCCTCGGCGGGCTTTTTCATGCCTTCACGCTTTTTCACGCTCTACCCTGCACAGTGAAGGCTCACCCGAATCCCTACGTTAGCCCGCATAGCAGTGCGGGCTTTTCTTTGTCTGAGTGATGGCGGATAGCCATGGTGGTAGGATGGCGGCTCATTTCACAGGGAGGTCGCCATGCTTTACTACATCCACCGATTCCTTCTCGCTGCTGTAGTCATCGTCCTGGCTGGATGCGCAGGCACCCCATTCACCTTTGGCCAGGCCAGCCAGGTCAAGGTCGGTATGACCGAGGATCAGCTCTACGAGATCATGGGCAACCCCTACATGGTCACATCCAGGGAGGAAGGCCAAATGTGGATCTACAGCCATGCGACTGCATTCGGCGGCGCGAAGTCCGTGTCGTTTGAGACGAAGGACGGAAAGGTGACCAAGGTTCCGTACATCCCGAAGGACTTCATCGCCAAGCCAAGTCCTGACGAGTGATCCGGCCACGCCAATGAAGCCCGCCTAGCGCGGGCTTTTTTGTGGACACACATCAAGCCTTACCGCCGTAGCGCTCCCATGCCAAGATCATTTCTTTGATGGCGCGCTTTTGAGAATCCGGCAGGATGAAGTCGTTGTAATACTGCTTCCCGTCGAACCTGATGGTCACCTTTTTGGCGTCTGCAATTTTTCTCAGCATGGCCTTGTTCTCGGCAACGGTGTCCGACCACTCCCAAATTCCGCCGTAGCCGTTGTCTCGCTCGAAGTCTTGGCTCCCTAGCTGGAAGGTCTGATCGTCAGCCTTGATCGTGACGCTCTGGACAAATAGCCAACTGTCAGAGTGATATTGGAGCTTTAGCCTCAGCGGCATAACCCTGGAGTTCTCACCTTCCAGCCCGAAGTACAGTGACATGTAGGTGTCGAGCGTAGGGATGGACTTGTGGGAAACCCAGGTTATCCCTTTGATCTCATCGGTATTTTTCTTGAGGTTCTTGTCCAGCTTCGCCAGGGCTTCCCTTGCCTCCTCTGCTTTCTTTTTCTCAGCTGCCAGCCTTTCGATTTCCGCTGCCTTTTCCTCGCGCTCAATGGCATCGAGGATAGCTTTTGCCGTTGCCGCCTCTGGTTTTTCTGGATGATGCGCGATCAGGTCATGCAGGTCTGATTTGGCAGAAGCGTTATTCCCTGCGGCCTTGGCGTCCTTCGCTCGCGCCAGCAATCTTTGAGCTCCATGCTTTTCAGCATCCAGTTCCGCCTTGAGTGTGGCGATCTCAGACTGCAGCTTGCTCACCTCTCCTTGAAGCTGTTCAGCCTTCTCCCTGTCGGCATTCCCGCAGCCAGCAAGCGACAACCCAAGAGTCAATGCAACAACGGCCCTTTTCATTTCCCAAGCTCCTTATATGACCGGCGAGAGTGTATCAAATCGCCACCATAGAGACTGCCCTTGATCGGTAGTGCCGGGCTTGCTGTGTGCGGAAGAAAATTATTAGCACTGCTGTTGACCGATCAATAACAGCAGTGCTACTTTTATTTCACGCAATCACTCACAAGGGGCTGCGGAGGCCCTCAAACCTCACTGCTCTTTACACAACCTGACGTGAACCACTCGACGTACCGGCAGCCGCCGGTGGCAACCAAGCTAAACCGTCGACCACGCAGCCTCTGGATAGCTGCCGTACTCCTCTCATGGGAGGACGCCAAACCATGCAAGCCAGCCGGGAATAACACCGAACACGAAATGTGTGACCCGGCCAGGTGGGAATAGCCGCGGCGACGCGCATGGGGAGGAACAAACACCACAGGAGGAACCAGCCAATGAAGTAGCAAGCCCAGCCGGAACACGGACCGGCAACCCACGACGGACTGCCCACCCAACGGGCCGCAGAGCTGCAGTTGACAGTCGTGTAGCGAACACCTGACCCCATGACCACCACGCCGAGGCCGAACGACGCGAGGTGATAGGGAAGCTCAAGGCCAACCTAACTGAGAGCAGGGCCGTCGGCGGCTGAGCTCGAGCGATCACCGCTGACGCAATACCCCGGCCTGTCGCCAGTAGCGAGGCCGGGATTTCACCAGGTGCCATTCCATGAGTGGCATCTGGGAAATCAACCGCCCTGGAGGGCAAGACGATGCAAAAGCTCGTAGTCAGCGTCCATGTACCAATGTTCGGCGGCGTGGTTCCGATGAGTGTTCAGCTGATGATTGGGTGTGGTTACTACCCGCTCATCCAGGATTGCGATGGTGTCCCATTTGTAGCCATCAGCTTTCTCTGAATCCTGACCGGGGTTAACCGGCCGCTGGACTCCCAAGCGCATAAAGGGATAGCCCTTCCGCATGACGGGCTCAATGGTTGTGCGGTGACAGCCGGAAAGACGGCCCGATGCCCTGCCCCCCATCGCAGGCTGCATCGGAGATTGATCGGAGCGTGCCCAAGCGGGCTGCAGCGCTAGGATCGCAAAGACCCGTGAACCTCCTGAGCCGGTATGAGCGAGACGGCCAATACTATAAACGCGGCGGGAACCAAGCAGGGGTTGCGCCCTGGTGTTCCGATCAATCTCCGATGCATCCCGCATCCCCTTCCCTTCACATACGACCGCATTAGGCAGGCGCCAGGCCACCTTTCACGGTGGGTTTGGTCACCCGCGCCTGGCTCCTGACCAATGCGGCCGCATAACCCACCTGGAGATCGCCATGGGCGCACTTCGAGCAGCACAGTTTGAGTACGACAATCGGATGCCGCCGGCGGTGAATGAGAGCTCGCCGGAGGAGCGCTGGATCGACGACGGCATCGCTGAGCTGATGGCGCGCCGCGACGTGGTGTTTCAGCGCCGGATGCGCCCGAAGCAGGGTGTCACTTATGAGCGCTTCGCCCAGGCGGTGGATGAGTTCGTTATGGGCCAGCTGGGCCAGTCGGATATCAGCAACTCGGTGTTAGGCCGCCTGGTCTTGGCGGCGCGCTGCAAGGTCACCAGTGACGCCGCATCGGCAGCCGACGAGATCCTGAGCGTGGCCAACCCTGAGTCGGCGCTGGAAGAGATCGCCCGTCAGCTGCTCACCCCTTTTGCCAAGGAAGGAGTAATGGCCCGGGCCGAGGGGGCGGAATGAGCCCTCACAGCATCGCGGTCAGCGCGATCGAAGCGGCCATTGAAACGATGCTTCTGCCGGGCTCTGGCCCGGTGGAGGATGCCAAGGCAGAAACCCTGGTGGTCGCCTACTTCTCTCTCCTCGCCATCGACGCCGAGGAGTTCAAACACTACTGCGAGCGCATCCGGCGTATTGCCGTTCGGCGCAAGGAGGCTGCATGACTACGCCGATCTTCATGTCGATCGTTGACGAGCAGGTGGCAGAGGTGGCCCAGGCGGTGCCAGATGACCGCATCCTTCTGGTGTTCAAGGGCCTGACCATGGAGGACGCCATGAACCAGGCGCGCCTGGCTCATGTCGAGAATCCTGCGGCCTGGTCGGGCCGGGCCTACATCTGCGGTATGTGCACCTTGGCCTACGAGGTCCGCACGTGAGCCGCCAGCAGGCCAGACGCTGGGCGTTCTGGCGCGGCTCCTTCTCCGTGCTCTTCGCCTGCACCTTCTTCATGCTTGCCAGCGCCCTAGCCGGCAGCATCACTTCCTGAATCACACGCACCCGAGCCCGGTGGGCCCTTAGGGGATAACCGGACCTACCCGGAGCGTAAGCGGCGAGAGCGCGCAACCATCCACCGCAGCCAGGGCCTGGAGCGTACCTCCAATCTGGGTGACCTGGCATTTCCCTATCCCAACTGACGGCGCCGGCCTGGCGCGAGGTTTTCCAATGTCCGCAGAACAGAAACTGATCGCGATCGAAGAGATCAGCGAAGCGAACGCCCCGGCCATCTACGTGGCCGGCGGCCTGCAGCAATTCATCGACCTGGTGAAGGGCGAGATCCAGGGCGAAGTGCCCGATCTGACCACCCGCAAAGGCCGCGAGCGCATCGCCAGCCTGGCCGCCAAGGTCAGCAAGTCGAAGACCGCCGTCGAGAAGCCCGGGCGCGACTACCTGCGCCGACTCAAGGAAATGCCGAAGGTGGTCGAGGCTGAGCTTCGCGACTTCGTGACCAAAATGGACGCGCTACGGGACGAAACGCGCCGGCCGCTCACCGAGTGGGAAGCCGCCGAGGATGCTCGGATCGACCGCCACAACGACGCAATCAACCGCATGAGGGACCTTGCCGCCGAGCTGGGCACCTTGGATGCCGAGCAGCTGCAGGCGCGCCTCAGCGAGCTATCCGCGTTCCAGTTGGGCGAAGCGTGGGAGGAATTCGAGGCTGAGGCAGTTCGGACCAAAGAGGCTTCGCTGAATGCAGTGCAGGCCGCCCTGGTCGCCCGCCAGAAGTACGACGCCGAACAGGCCGAACTGGCCCGCCTGCGCCGCGAAGCAGAAGAGCGGGCCGAGCAGGACCGTATCCGCCTGGCACAGGAGGCCGCAGTCGAGGCGGAGCGCCAGCGTATGGCCCAAGAGCAGCAGGCAGCGCGTGAAGCCGCAGCCCGCCGCGAGCAGGAACTGCTTGACCAGGCTGCCGCACAAGAGCGCGAAGCTGAGAACCAGCGCCTGCAGCTCAAGTTGCAGGCCGAGCAAGCGGAGCGCGCAGCCGCCCAGGCAGAAGCGGACCGTCAGGCTGCACTCCGCCAAGCCGAAGAAGAGCGCCAAGCTGCCGCCCGCCGTGCCGAGGAGGCAGCCGAGCAGGCCCGCCAGGAAGAGCGCCGCCGCGCCGATGCCGCTGCCGCCGAGATCCTCCGTCAGCAAGAAGCCCGCGAGCGCGACCAAGCCCACAAGGCAAAGGTCATGGGCGAGGCCAAAACCGCGTTGATGTCACTGAACATCACCGAGGAGCTGGCCAGGGCCATCGTGCTCAAGATCGCCCGCCGCGAAGTCCCGAACATCACCATCAGCTTCTGAGGTCGCCATGAGCCAAGTAGCCAGGGTCGAAACCCATTCCCAGCCACAGGCTGTAGCCGCTGAGTCGGTCACCGTCCTGCAGATCATCCAGCAGGTGGCCATGTCCCCCAACGCTGACATCGACAAGATGGAGCGTTTGATGGTCATGCATCAGAACATCCAGGCACAGCAGGCCAAACAGCAGTATGACGAGGCGCTGGCCGCCATGCAGGAAGAGTTGCCAGTCATCGGTGAGCGCGGCGGAATCAAGGACCGTAACGGCCGCGTCCAGAGCACCTACGCCCTCTGGGAAGACATCAACGAGATGATCAAGCCGGTGCTTGCCCGCCACGGCTTCGCCCTCACGTTCCGCACTCCGCGCAACGAGCGCGGCATCGAGGTAGAGGGCGTGCTGAGCCACCGGGCCGGTCACCGCGAAACCACCTCTCTCGTGCTGCCGGCTGACACCAGCGGCAGCAAGAACGGCGTCCAGGCCGTGGCGTCGAGCGTGAGCTACGGCAAACGCTACACCGCCGGCGCCCTGCTCAACTTCACCACCACTGGCGAGGACGACGACGGCAACGGCGCCGTGATCAAGCCTCGGGTTACCTCGGTGCAGGCCACCCAGCTGGCCATGCTGCTGGAGCGGTGCAGCGACAAGGCCAAGAAAGCTTTCGCCAGCATCCATGGCACGCCGTCGGCTGTGGAGAAAGCGGCTTTCGACCAGGTGCTGGGCATGCTCAGCAAGTCAGTCAAACAGCACGAATCAGCCCCGCAGGAGGCACAAGATGCAGATCATCACTGATATCGAGCAGGGCACACCTGAATGGCTGGCACTGCGCCTGGGCATCGTTACTTGCTCGGAATTGGACTGCCTGCTGGTCGCCGGCAAGGGGGAAGCGGGCTTCGGCGTGGCCGCTTTCACTTACATGGACCAGCTGATCGGCGAGCGGATCACAGAGGAAGCCGCAGAAACCCCATTCCAAACCAAGGCCACGATTCGCGGCCACGAACTGGAGGGCGTCGCCCGGGGCCTGTACGAGGACCGCGAAAGCATAAAGACCCGATCGGTCGGCATCATCCTCAACCACGGCATCGGCTACTCCCCTGACGCGCTGGTCGGCGACCAGGGTCTGACCGAGATCAAGACCAAGCTCCCCAAGTTTCAGGTGAGCGTCATCCTGAACGGTGAAGTGCCCAAAGAACACGTCGCCCAGTGCCAGGGCGGCCTATGGGTATCGGAGCGTGAATGGCTGGACTTCATCAGCTACTGGCCCGGCATGCCTCTCTTCGTGAAGCGCGTGTACCGCGACGAAGTGATGATCCGCAAGCTCACCGAACGGGTGAAAACCTTCTACGAAATCCTCGACGAGCGCATGAACAAGGTGCTTGGCGCGGCCGCATAACAAGGAATCACGATGCCTACTCTTACTGACATCGGCCGCATTGGCCGCGACGCTGAACTGCGCTACACGCCGAACGGCGACCCAGTGTGCAACATCGCCATCGCCTGTGAATACGGCCGCAAGGGCAACGATGGCAAGCGCCCCACCCAGTGGGTCGACGCCACGCTCTGGGGCAAACAGGCCGAGGCCATGGCCCAGTACCTGGTCAAAGGCCAGCAAGTGCACTTCACCATCGACGACGCCCACGTCGAGACCTACACCAAGTCCGATCACTCCCAAGGTGTGAAGCTCACCGGTCGAGTGATCATCATTAAGTTCGCCGGCGGTCCGCCTCAGCAAGCCCAGGGCAACCAGCCCGCGCAGCAGCCACGCCATCAGCAACAGCGCACCCAGCAGCGCCCGGCTGCCCAGCAGCAGAGCCAGCAAGGCACGAACGGTCCCGACTACGAAAGCTTCGATGACGACATCCCGTTCGCCCCTCTACACCACCTGGCAGGCGCATGATCGCCACCATGTCTCAGCCTGTGCCCGCCGTGAAGTACGCGGCGGCCATGGCCAGATCCACTGGTCAGCCTTGGGGCGTGTACCGAGGAAACAAGCGTCTACTGGTGGTTATGCCGTCTGGCTCGACGAAGAAAGCGCCCATTGAGGTGTGCCACCCATGAGACGCATCCAGAAGCTCAGGCAGCAGCGTCGCCGCCAGCTGCACATACACATCCCGCCCAGCGAATTGAAGGAGGCGCCGTATGGCGATGACGTCGCAAGAGCGCGACAAGCGACGGCGCGAGAAGGCCGAGCGCCTGCAGGAAGAAGACCTGCGCTTGAAGGTTCGACCAGGGACTAGACAGGCACTAGCCGAGATAAAGGCCTGGGCCAGCGTCGAGGAAAACGGCGAAGCCATGACCCTGCTCATCCACCGCATCCATGAATTAGGGCCTGAAGCGGCCCGCCACTTCCTCAGTCCACCGCGCCACGAAATCAAGCTATCGAATTCTGTGGTGCGCAAGCTCGACCAGTTCCGACTGAGCCGCGAACTGCGCGCGCCCGGCCTGGAGCTCGGCGACGACCCGGACGACACCGGCCTGATCCTGCTCGCAGAACGGGCCTGACTCAGCCCTCAACCGGATGATGATGCTGATTATTCAACAGGACCCTGGATGTGAGCCGAATCAGTCCTTTTTCGGGTAAGGAACCCACAAGGTGCAGGCTGACGCGGATTGTCCAATCAGCCAGTCATGCTCGCGGGCATCGAATGGTCTTTCCATGCCATCGGCGACTTTCAGTGCAACCGTGTAGGCCCCGACAACCTCACCCTCGTAGGGCATTGTCTCGACAAAAGCTGGGTTTGCCTTGAGCGCCTTGAATGCTTCAAGCAGGAGATCTGGATGTTTGCTGGCGTCCGCATTCATTTCGATCACAGAAACTGCGAGAAAGGCCGCGTTTGAGCACCGATCAATCTTTTCACGCTGCGCCTTGTTGCTTTCAGTCGCACTCACTGAAGTGATGAATGACAGTGCAACCCATGCAGCGGCAATCGCGTAGCGCATTGAGTAGTCCTCGAATTAGATCGAGGCGAATGAAACACCATCCCAAACCAAATTGCCACCATGCCGCATCCGGCCACGGAGGGCGGCGCATGCATGGAAAACGCCATGAACATCGAGACATCGACCGTCACCAAGCTGCTGATCACCGGCGCCGAAGGCCTGGACCCGATCAGCGTCTACCTCGAAGACTTCGAGCCCTGCAAGGGCAAGATCACCGTCAGCTGCTACGACAAGACCTGGCACGCCTACTGGGGCGGCATGTGGGATGGGCTGAACGTGGCCCAGTTCTTCTGCAAGCTGAACGAGGCCTACATCATCGGCTACTTCGACCGCTCCCTCAGCTTTCGGAGGTTCAGCGGTGATGCCCTGGCCTTCAGGGCCCGGAAAATGATCCTGCGGATACGCCGTGAATGCGACCTGGATGGCGAGGATGCCAGGAGCCTTTTCGACGAGGCCGAGGATGTTCGCCACACCAGCTCGCTCGACGAGTGCGGCGGCGCCCATCGCGAGTTCATGCACCGCGTGTTCGGTGACGATTGGTGGAACCTGCCGGCGGACGCCATGGAGCCGAATCCCGACTGGGCCTACCTCTGCCGCATCATCGCGACAGTTCAGCAGGCCCTGGCCAAGCAGTTCCCGATCGCCGCCTGACTGTCCTTCGCTACCCGCCAGCCTCAGTCGACTGAGCGAGCGTCAACACAAGATGCCACGCATTCGACGATGGCCGTGAAGCTCCCGGTAAAGTTGTGCCGCAGCTCTCGCGGCATGTCGTAGGAAAAGTGGATCAGCCAGGAACCGTCGCCCAATAGCACAGCTTCCTGACGGTACTTATCAACCTGATCCTCATCAATTCCGAGAACTGCTGCGACTTCCTGGTTTGTTGGCTCGCGGTCCATCAGGGGATTCGACTCGCTGGGATGGAATTACAATCCTATAGCCCAAATGACATCAAATTGCCACCACCAAGCATCCCCCGGTGAGGCCGGCGCCTACGCGCAGGGCTCCGCGCAGATGGATGTGTTTCACGACACCAAGCTAGCAGCGTGAGATAACTGGGGCTCATCCTTTTTTGGTTTTCTTCCAGGTCAGGCTTCCACTGCCTTCATGATCATGGGTTTCAACGATTAGGTAGTGAGCGATTGTCTTTCCATTCTCGTCGATCTCGTAGAAATTCCAGGTATCTACGCCGGCGGTGATTTCCATGACGCCGTCCCCAGACCTGAATTCATGCTGGTCTGGTATCCGTAAAAACTTTTTCAGTTCCTTTGTATTCACGTCTGCTCCGATGCGGCCCCATGCCGCTTGTCGACTAAATACCCCACATAAACGAATCACGCCACCCCCGCGAGGGCGGCGTATGCATGGAGAAAGCCATGAACGACGAACAACGCCACCAAGAATGGATTGCCCAGCGTAAGGCCGACGAAGCCAAGCGCCGCGAACGTGCCGCCGAGTGCTTGAAGGATCACGAATACACCATTTTGGCTGACACTGATCAGCTGAAGGTGTGGCGCTGCAAGGAACCGGGCACCAACTGCTATGCATTCGACATCCTCATCACCCGCTTCGGTATCGCCATCGTCGGCGACATCAATGGCCTGACCTTCAACGTCGGCCTTTCCTACGGCATGGAGTTCCTGGCCGGGGACGACATCGGCTACTACATCCATTCGAAGCTCGAAGAGCATTGCCGTGAGCGCGAGTTCGATGAGGAAGCTTTCCGCGCAGCACTGGTAACCGGCGTCTGCAGCCAGATCTGTGAAAACACCCATGACGACGAGCTGTACGCCGCCCTGCCCGAGTGGATGCGGAATGACGGCGGTGTCGGTGAAGCAGGCCGGTGGGATGAGTTGCGCAGCCTGGTCAAGGATCGGCTCGCAGCGTTCGAGTACGGCGAATACGGGCACGACTTCTGGGACGCCCTGAATGATCGCCTGTACGAAGCCGACCACGTCGAATGCGTCGAACAGGCCAGCATGCTCATGAGCGAGCACCACGAAGTGCTTGGCCTGGGCTGCGACTACTGGGAGATCACCATCGACAAGCCTCGGGACAGCCTGATCAATCGGCTGTACCTGATCAACCACGCCGCCAAGGCGATCGTCGCTCAGCAGGCCGAAGCGAAAGCCGCCTGACCATCCGGCGCTGCCCGCCAGCGACTAATCTGCTCCGGCATTGGCCTATCTCAGTTCCGTTTATCGTCATCCGTTGGAGGGCTGTACATCCCTCTATCCTCGCTGAGTCGGTGAAAAGGCGACCGCTTCAGCCGAGGGATTGCGAAATGGTAAACAATCAACAGCGTTGCCCATCCAGCAAGGCAGAAAATCGAACGCTCGCTTGTGCTCAATGACAGGGCGAAGGAGATTGCCACTATCGCAAACATGATGCTGACGAAGAAGAATCCAGTCGCCAAGGCATTGACGAGGAAATTAAGCCTGTGCCAACGATCTGGGATCAGTTCGAGGGGGCCTGTGGCGATCAGAGCAATTCCAAACGGCACGGAATAGCTGATCAACGACGCAGATGGCTTTCCCAACCAAAGAAACGCTATCCAAATCGCGAGCCCTATGAATGATGCCGTTCGGGTCTTCATCGCGGCAGCTCCTGATCTTGGCGATCTTCCTCGATCGCGCAACCCCATTACCACTATCCTTGTTCGGTGAGCGGCGAAGCATATCACTCGGCGCTGCCCGCCAGCGCCTTCTGTGTTACTTAATCGGTGAAAGCCAATCATCTGACCACGGAACACTCATCACTTTTTCATCATCTAATGCATGCATCCACTGCGTCACCAGCTTATTTGCAATCCCCCCTTTTTTTATAACCTTGATTGCCTCGTTATGAATATTAAACAGCATTGGATAGGTACTTTCAAACCAGTCGATCTCTAAAACCCTTTCAAAAACCTGCTGTTCTTTCTGAGTTCCTGATTCTTTGGCAAAGGCGCGCATAATAGAAAGAATTTCGCACACTCTAGAGCTTTGCAAAAGCATGGATTGAACAGTTAGATACGCGCCATAATCGAACGACTTTTTCAACTGATGCGACTTAATGTTCAGAAGGCTAGACTCGAGATCATAGGGGTGCCGTTTAGCATCCAAAAAATATGCTGTCAACCACCATGCCGCATGCTTAGGTTTTCTGGCTATTTCTTCGGGATGGAGTAAGAAGTTCAGCTTAACCAATATTGCCAAGAAATCAGATTTAGCATCACTGTTGATAGCCCTTAGATCAGCCGCATACCTTTCCTGCAGATCCCTAAGGTGTGTACGGAGACTAATTTTCGCACTTATCTCTAAAGAGCTCGCTTGCATCTCTGCAGCGCCCTTCAAACTAGTCATTTCATGACGCTGCAACAGAACCGTTACAAGCAACCAAACAAAAGCCAAAGTACCAGCCGGACCAGCTAGCGAGTCACCTATTTCATTAAGCTTTAAGTCTGAAACACCTTTTACAGAAAAAAGAACAATAAAACCAACGACTATTACAACGGTAACCAGCGACGCAACACTTAATATAACGAGTGGTACTGGTGAATCATCCTTGCGACTCAAAGATACACCTCTAGCATCAGGCCAAAAATCCCCAATTAAAAGGGAGCAGCATGACTACTGCAATAGATTTGTTCGCCGGCCTCGGCGGATGGAGCACCGGCGCGCGCGCCGCAGGCGTCCAGGTTCTCTGGGCGGCAAACCACTGGCCAGTGGCCGTTGAATGGCACAGCGCTAACCACCCAGAAACCCAGCACGTCTGCCAGGACCTGCACCAGGCGCGATGGGAACAAGTGCCGGCACACGACATCCTGCTGGCCTCGCCTTGCTGTCAGGGCCATGCAAAAGCCCGCGGCAAGAAGTCGGGCAACCCTGAGCATGACGCATCGCGGTCGACGGCATGGGCGCCGGTATCGGCTCTTGAATTTCACCGGCCGCAGGCGGCAGTGATCGAGAACGTTCCTGAGTTCACCGACTGGGTGCTTTACCCGGCCTGGCTCCAAGCAGTTCAAGCGCTTGGGTATCAGGCCGCGCCGCACATTGTCGACTGCGCCGACCTGGGCGTGCCGCAACACCGGGTTCGCCTGTTCATGGTTCTGACGCGCAGCAAGGCGCCTCTGATGCTACAGCTGCCGCAGGAACGGCACGTGCCCGCCACCAGCTTCCTCGACTTCGACGCCGGGCGCTGGTCACAGATAGAGAAGCCGGGCCGGGCTCAGGCCACGCTCGACCGGGTGCGCAACGGCCGCCAGCGCTTCGGCGACCGCTTCATCATGCCCTACTACGGAAAGGGCTCAGGCACCACCGGCCGCGATATCAAACGGCCGATCGGCACCATCACCACCCTGGACCGCTGGGCCTTGGTCGACGGCGACCGCATGCGGATGCTCAGCGCCAGCGAGGCCCTGGCCGCTATGTCGTTCCCGGCTGACACCCTGCGCCCGGATAACCACCGGCTGACAATGCACATGGCCGGCAATGCGGTACCGCCGCTGGCCGGACAGCGGGTGATTGAGGCCTTACTGCAGGCTGCCTAGAAGGCAGAGTCTCCTCACAGCCTGACGAAATATTCGAGTTTTTCGCCTAGATATTTCGCGACCTGCTCAGCCTCCTCCCTGCTAGTGCCAGGCGCCAAGTGGAAACCATATCGTCCATTCGTGATTTGCCCTTCCTCTGGCCCTGCCTCAATTGCTATCCACGGCTCGCCATCCTCAGCGAGGTGGACTTGAAATGTCGGTCGCTCCAGCTTCTTCATGCTCATCACTCCAGCGCAAGACTGAGCCATAAATCATAGTCTTTTTTGACGGCAGTTAAGGTATCCCCATGCCCACAGAAAACCGATCCAGCAACACCTACCGGCACACGTTCACCGCAATCTGCCCAGGCGACGGAGAGGTCATCGTCTACAGTCTGGAGATCCGCAGCCAGCCGATGATCCGCGTCGAGCACATCAAGACCGCCACCGCGCTAATCAAACAGGGCTGGCACGAGCAAATCGCCGACCAACTGGCCGAGCGCTTCGGCGGAGACCAGGTGATCAAGGCGGTGCACCAGGGCGTCGAGATCGAATCGGTGAGGCTGAGCGGATGATCCATTACCACGGGACGCCCATCGGCGGAACGCGGCAGGATGCGGCGAGGCTGCTTGCCGGCCGGCACGCCCTTGTACCTTTCCCGCGCCAGGACGACATGGGCATCGTCGCCGAGACCTGCCAGTCGTTCGTCTTCGACAACGGTGCGTTCACCGTCTGGAAGAAGGGAGGCCAGGTAGACGTGCACGGCTATACCCGCTGGGTGGATGACTGGCACCGGCACCCAGGCTTCGATTGGGCCCTGATCCCTGACGTGATCGATGGAGACGAAGACGCCAATGATCGGCTGCTCGAGCAATGGCCTGGCCGCCTGCCAGGCGTTCCGGTCTGGCATATGCATGAGTCGATTGAACGTCTGCAGCGCCTGGCCCAGTCCTGGCGCATGGTTGCCCTGGGCAGTTCGGGCCAGTGGCGCTCCCCGGGTACCGCCTCGTGGTGGAAGCGCATGGGCGCCGCAATGGACGCCATTTGCGATGACCAAGGCCGGCCACTCTGTCGCCTGCACGGGCTGCGAATGCTTGATCCAGCAATCTTCCAAGGTCTGCCGCTGGCATCGGCTGACAGCACGAACGCCGCGGTGAACGGCGGCAGCATCAGCCGGTTCGGCATTTACACCCCGCCATCGGCTGGGCAGCGCGCCAGCGTGATCGCAGACCGAATCGAGGCTCACAATAGCGCGCCGATCTGGCAGCGAAATCCTCAGGCGGAAATGGCGCTATAAGCCAACGCCTCGCGGGACTTGGTCATTCCCGCAGAGCGTCGTTAAGCACTCAACGGATATCCATCGTGGTCTTTGCAACTACCACGTCTGAATCGTCGAACCAGACAACGCACCACTTCGTTTGGTCCATGAAGTAGAAACTCTTTTGTCTTTCGGGCCTACCCATGAGTCCGCGCTTCCCCCAACCTCCAAGCGCTTCTTCGCCAACGATCTCCGTAACCTCATCAAGAGTCATGCCGACCTTGATCATGCTGTCACTCAAGTTGTAACGCACCAGCTTCTCCTTAATCCGGCTCCATGCCGCGCCACACGAATAACCCAATTCAACGAATCACGCCACCCCGGCGAGGACCGCCCATGTCTGCATTTCAGAAAAAGAACCCGCTCGACTTCAAAACCCAGTACGGCCTCGGCTTCGATCCGCAAGACGATGAAATCGTGGTGGACTTCTTCTGCGGTGGCGGCGGCGCCGGTACCGGGCTGGAGATGGGCCTGGGCCGGCCGGTGACGGTGGCAAAGAACCACAGCCCGGCGGCCATCAGCATGCACACCGCCAACCACCCTGCAGCGCGCCACTTCACCACCGACGTTTTCGAGGGTGACCCGGATGAGGAATGCCAGGGCCGACCAGTTGGCTGGTTCCACATGAGCCCAGACTGCACCCACCACAGCCAGGCCGCCGGCGGCCAGCCGCGAAAGCGCGAGATCCGCAACCTGTCTTGGATTGGACTGAAGTGGGCCGGCAGGAAGCGGCCGCGGGTCATCAGCCTGGAGAACGTGAAGCAGATCCTGCAGTGGGGTCCGCTGATCGCCAAGCGCGACAAGACTACCGGGCGGGTGATGAAGCTGGACGGCACCGTGGCTGCCATCGGCGAGCGCGTGCCGGTGCAGCAGCAGTTCCTGGTTCCCGACCCGAAACGTCGCGGCATCACCTGGCGCCGGTTCGTGCACCTGCTCGAAGGTATGGGCTACCAGGTTGAGTGGCGCGTCATCAAGGCCTGCGACTTCGGCGCTCCCACCAGCCGGGAGCGGCTGTTCATGATCGCTCGCTGCGACGGACAGCCCATCGTGTGGCCAGAGCCGACCCACGCCAAACACCCGGTCAAGGGCCAGCAGAAGTGGCGAACCGCCGCCGACTGCATCGACTGGAGTGTGCCGAGCAAAAGCATCTTCGGTCGCAAGAAGGAGCTGGCAGCTGCAACGCTGCGCCGCGTGGCCAAGGGCATGAAGAAGTTCGTGCTGGAAAACCCGCAACCCTTCATCGTGCCAATCGCCAACTGGTCTGGCGAGCTGGCCCAGTCGGCAAATGAGCCGCTGCGAACTGTGACCTCCTGGCCGCGCGGCGGGTCATTCGCTTTGGCTAGCCCAGTAATGATTGGGGCCGGTGGCCCGGTCTATGCGGGAAAGCCCGTACCAGCCGACCAGCCGATGGGCACCCTCATGACGCAGAGCCACCGGGCGCTGGTGACTGCCTTCATCGAGCAGGCCAACGGCGGATTCAACACCACGCCAGCGAAGGGCGCGGACGAGCCGCTGACCACGGTCACCAACACCGGCAGCCAGCAGCGCCTCGTGACCGCCAGCCTGGCCACGCTCAGGCGCAACTGCGTAGGCCGTCCCGTAGATGACCTGGTGCCGACAATGACTGCCGGCGCCGAGCACCACGCCTTGGTCGAGTACAAGCTCTCGCCAGAGCATGAGGAAGGTGCCCTGCGCGTCGCGGCATTTCTGATCAGCTACTACGGCACAGAGAACATCAGCGCCTGCGACGCGCCGGCGCCGACCGTGACCACCAAGGACCGCCTGGGCCTAGTCACCGTCTTCGTGAAGGGCACCCCGTACGTCATCGTCGACATCTGCCTGCGCATGCTGCAGCCGCACGAGCTCTACCGCGCCCAAGGCTTCCCGGCCAGTTACATCATCGACAAGGGCGCCGACGGCAAGCCGTTCACCAAGACCGAGCAGGTGCACATGTGCGGTAACAGCGTCAGCCCGCCGCCGATGGCTGCACTTGCTCGCGCAAACGATCCTTGGAAAGTCAAAGTTTCGGAAGCTGCTGCCGCCTGACACCACGGCGCTGGCCGCCAGTGCCCTCCCCTACTCAACGATGACACCTCGACTATAAAGGCTGCGTCTGGGGGAGCGCTGGCGGGCTAGTCTAAACTGGACATGAGAAACCACCACGGAGCCAGCAGATGGACCCGTTAACCTCTGAGCAGTCTAAACCTGATGAAATTCCTGAGGACGTAGACCATCTCAGGTTTCATCGCGCCCATGAACATATGCACCACCCCTTTGGTAACGATGCATTTGCCCGAAAAGCCGAAGCTTTCGCCCGTTTCTTTGGTACACCAATTTTTCTTGGGTCCCAGTCACTAGTGGTTCTTATTTGGATGGGTATCAGCTTATCGGGGCTGTCAGCGTTTGATCCCTACCCCTTCATTTTATTGAATCTAGCGTTCAGTCTGCAGGCGGCCTACGCGGCACCTCTAATTCTTCTGGCGCAAACTCGCCAAGCCGACCGTGACAAAGCAACTTCCGATGCAGACGCACGACATCGAGAGGCAATTGCCATGGACAATCAAAGACGGCAGCGGGACGCAGAGCTGCACAGCAAGCAGCTTCTGCAGTTGTTGGAGCAAAATACACACCTAACGGAGGTAACAAAGCAGATGAGTGAGCGAATCGAAGTCCTTACTTCACAGATCCACTCACATTTGCTTGCTTCGTCAGGAAGAGCGTCCTGATAATGAGTGCATCCGTACTCTTTTCGCAGCAACCTATCTCCCTTCTATCGCTGGTCCCATACCCGACAAACGAGCGGGGAGCGCAGAGCGGCTGTAGTTCGGGCACGAACCACTCCCCAGGCAAGTGCTTGGGTCATCGTTTCTTCAGAGCGAGTATCGTAAACCTCCTCCAGCAATGGTATGCCCCCCGAGGCGTAGACACCGACGAACAGTTGCGTAACGCCCTTGGGGGAGAGCCGGACCTCAACGTCAATGCTTACGCCGTCAGCATAGGCCTCAGCATGACATCGAGAATGTAGCGCTGAGTTTGCCCAGCACCAGTACGTGGGGCCTCGAGCTCTCATTCTGGTTGTCCTTTCTATCGAGAACTTAGTAAGGCACACAAATCATTAGCGCACAGCACCACTGGGCGGTTGGCCTGGACCGTTTCGCTATCGACAAACTCGCTTTAACCTCTATTCACTGCCGCGATATGGCGGCCAAGGCGACCTCATACACACAGAAAACTGATCCAGAGCGCATCAAGTGGCCAGCGTGACATACCGAAACTAGCTAGTTTGAGCGATTTTTGACTCGAATCCTTCGACGGATAAACTACCTCACCTCATTCGCAAAGCGACCAACCGCCCCGACCACTTGTTTAGCGCCGTTTTGAATTTCCAAGATCACGGTACCAGCTTCATTAGCTAGTACGAGGCCTTCCTCAGCTTTTGCTCGGCTACTGAATATTTCGCTAACAGCTTGATCAGCAAGCGCCTGGTTCTGTTGGACAACGCTCACGATTTCCTCGGTCGCCGAGCTGGTGTGACCAGCGAGTTTGCGCACCTCATCAGCAACCACAGCGAAACCTCGACCTTGCTCACCAGCACGCGCAGCTTCAATAGCGGCATTTAGTGCTAGTAGATTCGTTTGTGAAGCAATACCGCCAATGGTTTGAACAATAGAACTAATCAAGGCAGACTGTTTTCCAAGCGCCTCGATGCTCCCGGTTGCCGCTTTCATTTGCTCAGCAATACTGCGCATGGTGTCGACTGTACGCGTCACGACCACCGCACCACGCTCTGCGCTCGAATCAGTTTGCTGGGATATATCAAATGCAACGCCAGCTGCATCCTTGACCTCTTGCTCCCGTGCGACCTGGTCCGTAACAACGCTCGCAAACTTTACAACTTTAGACAGCCTGCCCTCAGTATCATGCACAGGATTGTAGGTAGCCTCGAGCCAGATATCGCTACCACGGGCATCGACTCGTTTGAAACGATCCGCGACGTACTCGCCACGGTTGAGCGTCTTCCAGAAATTCTCATACTGGGGAGATGCAGACTCTTCAGCGGGGCAAAACAGACGATGATGTTTTCCAACAATTTGGCTTAATGAGTACCCCATGGCCTCGAGAAACTGCTTATTAGCTGTGATTACAGTTCCATCCAAGTTGAATTCAATGACGGCAGTAGACCGAACCAGCGCCTGGATGAGAGCCTCATTTTCCTTCGCCTGCTCCACGGTGCGAGTTATTTCACTGCCGTAACCCTGGACATAGGCGAGGCTGCCCTCTTGATCTCGAATGGGGAGCCAATAGATTTTCAACCACGCAAGAGTACCGTCAGCGCGAAGGTAGCGATATTCGTCATTTACGGGTTCAAATCGCGCTACAGCTTGGTTAAAGGCGTGAAAGCAAGGTAGTTCTTTAACGTAAGGCGGAACGATCTCAGAGAGCGGGCGACCATACAGGCGCTCGTCGGAATACCCCAAAGTCTCTGAGAAAAGCCGATTAAATGAGCAGATACGAAACTGTGAATCAAGTCTTATGGAGAGCATACCTCTGTCCATCTGCTCGACCTGCTGACGGAGCAGTAGCAGCTCCGCGTTCTGCTCTTGCAGAGTTTTTTTAAGATTACGGTTGAACATAGAGGGCTCCAAGTTTTCTGGGTAAGGAAATATCGACAAAGGCCTTTTTTTCTTGAGCACCCAGTCATTTTTTATCTCATCACTAAGGGTATACGGACGGGGTATGAAAAAATTCCCAGCCAGCTATTAAATAGCTACAGGATCAGGAACCGTGATCGTCATCCGATGACACTGGCTTAAGGACGACTGAAGCACCTCGACAAAAAGGACATGCATTACCTTGTGCAAAGCGAGCGCCCCACCGACCACGGCCTTTCTGTGCTACAGGTGGCCGCTCCCGCTTAACGCCCCCTACTGGAGGAGCGGAGAATCACCGCTGAAAATCGCAGTTCCATCTGAGATTCTGGATCACGCTGGTAGCGGAGGCTGAGGTCTCTGGCTCAAAAATGGATCCAGGCTTCATGCGTTTTCGCTTGCTAGGCCACAGCATCATCCCAGATAACGCCGCAGATACCGCCCGCAGAATCTAGGTGCAATCCTTGAATTACAGGCTTCCAAAACAAGAGAGGCCGAAGAGCCATATAGCAAAAATCATCGTCGCTTAGCATTTGGACGAGTCCTGGAAGGCTGGCTCGAAAATACGTGCCGATGTCCCTATGCCGTCACTATGACATCAAATCGAACAGGTCACATTGCAATTCCAAATCCGTTCGATTCATGCGGAGAACACTTGTACTCCACCTAGCTGTAACCCTCTCCCCTCTATTTCGAGCAGGCTGAGAGCTTTTCCGTTGCAGCAAACCCCTCAGTGGCGATCAAGCGAGCACGCCCAACGCCCCAGGCCAAAGCTCTGGTCATCGACTCGCCTGGTCTTGAGTCAAACGCCTCTTCATGAAGAGCACTTCCAGCCGGCGCATAGACGCCGATGAACATCTGCGTAGTGCCTGTGCGCGACAATCTGACCTGAACATCAACCATGGTGCCGTCGTCGAGAATTTCGTCATGGGTACGATGGTGAAGCGTTGGGTCGGCCCAGTCCCAATATGCCGGTCCTCGAATTCTCATAATTCCTCCGTTCCAGCTGTTCTGCTTTAGGTCGTGAAAAACAACATAGCGAACCTAACCATAGAGACAACTAAAACGACCGAAACTGAGAACTCGTTCCGACAATTGGCCAAAAACTATACATATTTACGATTTTGTATAATTTTTTCGCCGAAGTTCTTACACGTCATCCCGGATAGTCACGGCAAAATCGATCCACTCTCGAAACGCTTTACGCTGAGCTTCGAGATCCTCCTCCCAGCAAATTTTACCCCCGTGGCTGTAGGCCACTCGATTCATCAATGCAGCAGTCGATTTATCGAGCTCCTTCAGCAATTGATAAGCACGATATCTCTGGTCGGCGTTCAGCATCTTGTTTTCTCTCGCGGCGCCCGCAGCCCACTCTCTGTTGAGCATGGCTTGCTGGCCGTCTGCTATCTAGACCCCTCAGTAACCAATTTTATTCCCAGCACACGCTGAAATCAGCAGCGTAAGGATAAGTCATGCCTGAAGAAATCAAGGTAATCCAACGTGTAGCTGTCGAACGAGGCAAAGACAGCCAGGCGGCGCAGCCATGACCCGCCTCGCCCTATGCTTCGCGCTTCTGGCCACCGGCGCCAGCGCAACCGAGAACGTCATCAACGTGCAGCACGACAGCCAGCGCGGCGTCACCTGCTACCTGCTCAACGGGGTCGGCATCAGCTGCATCCCCGACAGCCAGCTGCAGGCCGGCAACCAGCGCCAGCTCTCCCCGCACGAAACACAACCCGAACCTACACCCGCACTGGCGCCTGGGCGCTGGATTGATGAGAGGTATCAGCTGTGACCGAACTGGAAGAACTGCTGCTCGCCGCAAAGGCCGCTGGGATTGAAGTAGAGCCGTGCACCTGCAGCGATCCGAAATGGCCGCTGCGCATCAAGGGCCAGTCGGGCACCCGGGCACATTGGAACCCTCACATCAACGACGGCGACGCATTCAAGCTGGCCATTGACCTGGGCATCCAGATCCACATTGAAGGGTCCGGCGAGTCTGAGGCCGTCTGGGCTGATGACACCATGATCTGGGTGGACAGCGAATATGCCCAAGGCGATCGCAGAAAGGCGGCACGCACGGCCATCGTCAGCGTTGCCGCCCAGCGCGGAGAGAAGATGCCATGACCGACCTGATCGAAGTGAAGACGGCCGACTTGGCCGGCGAAGCGCTGGGATGGGCCGTCGGCAAGGCTGAAGGCCTGGACGTGTTCCTAGCCCAGCCAGAGTACGGCAACCCTTGGCGCGTGTTCGCTCGCTACAGCTACACGGTGACCGAGCACACCAAGCGCTACAACCCGTGGGAAGACTGGGCGCTGGGCGGGAAGCTGATCGAGAAGTACCAGGTTTCGCTGTCGCCACCGACAAGCGCCGTGCACCGCAACTTCGGCTACATGGACAAGCGAAACGGCTACTACGAGTCGGGCCTGTGGAGCAGCACGATCTTCGGCAAAGAGCGAAAGCACCGGCGCACCGCGTTCCACCATCCCAACAACCCACTGATTGTCGCCATGCAGGCGATCGCCCAGTTTGAGTTCGGCGATACCGTCCAGGTGCCGAAGGAGCTGATGCCATGTTCTTGATCCCTATCGCAGCACCACTGCTCATGGCCTACCTGATCTACAGGGGGACGCGATGAGCCGCGAAGTGACAGAGCTGGACTTCAGGAAGCCGGAATTCCGCGACGCAAAGGTTGAGGATTACGAGTTCCGCGAAGACGGCGCGCTGGTCAGAAAAGACCGGTGGCAAACCGGAATGTGGCGAGTTGCATCGCTTGTCGGCCAGTCACGGGGTGGATTCGAGATCGACGCTGTTGTCGAGAAGGTCCGCAAACTCGCTGGAAATTGGTGCCCGCCTGATCCAGATGAAGACCCAGGGTTAGAGCGTATCGACATTCGCCTGTCCTGTGGGAGCGTGCTGGTCAGCTGCGAACGCACCGGACCGTTTGCCTATCGCTGGTCCTTCGGGAACATAACCTTCACCAGCAAAGACTTCGGCGCCGACATCGTCGAATGGCAAGAGACAGCCGCGCCCAAAGACTAACCCCTCCCCCTACAACTCAAGCCCGCCGACATGCGCGGGCATGGAGAGCTATTGCCATGACGAAAGAAGAACTGGCCGCCCAACTGAACGGCCTGGAATACCCGACCCGCATCCCCGGCGCGCTGATCGTCGCAGCACAGAGCGCTGGCCTGGTGATCCTCTGCGGAGCCAGCGACGACCTGATGGAATTCTACGGCGCCCGGCGTGAGGAGATCGGCTGCTACGACGGTGGCACCGCATTCGTCGATGCAGATGGCGTCCTGCCTGATCGCGATTGCCTGGATGGCGATGAGGAGCTCGCCGAGTACGTGCAGCGACAGAAGTCGGCCAAATCGATCGAGGCCCTGTGGTGTAAGGAGGACGGCTACAGCTGGACCTATAAAACCGAGATCCCGCACGCCACCTTCGAAGTCGTGGAAGACGAAGAGCCATATTGCCGCGGGATCGTTTTCGCCCTGGCTGACCTGGCCTGACCACCAACCTGCCGCCACCGGCGGCGTGGAGACCATCCAATGGAAACCCAAAGCACCGGTGACGTCGACAAGGTCACCGAACAGAAAATGGCTGACCTGCTCGGCTGCACCAAACGCGCCTTGGAAGGCCGGCGCTTACGAGGAGCGATCCCCGAGGGCGTCTGGATGAAGCACGGCGGACGCATCATCTATAGCAAAAAGAGGTATGACGAATGGCTGGAAAGCCAATGGATTTACCCCCTGGAATCGACGTCCACTATGGCTCGCTCCGGCTCAGGTTCATGTGGGAAGGTACTCGCCGAAGTGAGACCCTTCCCTACCCCCCGACACAAAAAGGCATCAAAGCTGCATCCCAGCTTCGCGATAAAGTAAACAGCCTGATCAAGCTCAACCTCCTCGACCACGACAAGTACGCGGAGTTGTTCCCCAGCTCCGCCGCGGTTGTGGGCGGCGTTCCAACATTCGGTGAGTACGCCCAGTTGTGGCTGGACAGTCGTGAGATCGCAGCTGGTACCAGGCTGAACTATAAGGGCACCCTGAACCTGTACTGGGTGCCCCACCTCGCCTTGGTGCGTATTGATCTGATTACGTCGACGCTCCTGAGGCGAATCGTCGCCTCCATCACCTGGACTTCACCGTCGGTCAAACGCAACGCAATGGTGAAGCTGTCGACCATCCTGCGATCAGCGGTACTGGACGGGCTGATCACGAGGAACCCGGCTGAAGCCATACAGCTGCCAGCACGCTCGAGGAAAGAGGTCGATCCCTTTACCTTGGACGAGGCGAATCTGATCATTACCGAGCTGTACAAGCACCCTCATTGGCCTAGCCAGATATATGCGGCTTTCTTCGAATTCATGTTTTTCACTGGCCTACGCCTGTCCGAAGGCCTGGCACTGAGATGGGATGCGGTCGATACGACCAAGAAGACAGCTCACGTGCGGCGAACGATCGCGCTCGGGGTAGTTGAGGAAAGGACGAAGACAGGGAGGGACAGGTTTGTGCTGCTCAACGACAGGGCCTTGCACGCCCTGGAGTTCGCCAAGCAGTACGCAGAACGCCGCAGGCTGGGCAAAGGCCAATTCACCGAATCGCCGTTCGTCTTCCCGCCTGGGAAGAATGGGGAGCACGTCAAGCAGACGTCGGACCTGCACCATCAGTGGCGCCCGATCCTTAAAGGCTTGGGGATCAGATACCGCCCCCCGTATAACTGCCGCCACACCTATGCGACAATATGCTTAATGTCTGGTCTCAACCCCGCATTTATCGCCCAACAGCTCGGGCATAGCGTGCAGATGCTCTTATCGACTTATGCGCGCTGGATTAACTCGTCCAACGACTGGCAGGAGCTGGAAAAGCTCCAAATTGGTCCGAAATTGGTCCGTAGCTGCGAAGAAGCCACGTAAGTTATTGATAGGTAAGCTCCTTGATCTCCACCGCTAACATCACCATGCAGTTCGGCTCCAAGCCGCTGTTCGAAAACGTTTCCGTCAAATTCAACAACGGCAACCGCTACGGCCTGATCGGCGCCAACGGTTGCGGCAAGTCGACCTTCATGAAAATCCTCGGCGGTGACCTGGAGCCGTCCGCAGGCCAGGTCATGCTTGAGCCGAACACCCGCCTGGGCAAGCTGCGCCAGGACCAGTTCGCCTACGAGGAATTCACCGTGATCGACACGGTGATCATGGGCCACGGCCAGCTGTGGAAAGTCAAAGCCGAGCGTGACCGTATCTACTCGCTGCCGGAAATGACCGAAGAAGACGGCATGGCCGTCGCCGAGCTGGAAACCGAATTCGCCGAAATGGACGGCTACACCGCCGAGTCCCGCGCCGGTGAACTGCTGCTGGGCCTGGGTATTCCGCTGGACCAGCACTTCGGCCCGATGAGCGAAGTGGCACCGGGCTGGAAGCTGCGTGTCCTGCTGGCCCAGGCGCTGTTCTCGGACCCGGACGTGCTGCTGCTCGACGAACCGACCAACCACCTGGACATCAACACCATCCGCTGGCTGGAAACGATCCTCACGGCGCGTAACAGCACCATGATCATCATTTCCCACGACCGGCACTTCCTCAACAGCGTCTGCACCCACATGGCTGACCTGGATTACGGTGAGCTGCGCCTGTTCCCGGGCAACTATGACGAGTACATGACCGCAGCCACCCAGTCGCGTGAGCAGCTGCTGTCGGACAACGCCAAGAAGAAAGCCCAGATCGCCGAGCTGCAGACCTTCGTCAGCCGCTTCTCGGCCAACGCCTCCAAAGCCAAGCAGGCCACTTCACGTGCCAAGCAGATCGACAAGATCCAGCTGGCCGAGGTCAAGCCGTCCAGCCGCGTCAGCCCGTTCATTCGCTTCGAACAGACGAAAAAACTGCACCGCCAGGCCGTGGTCGTCGAGAAAATGGCCAAAGCCTTCGACGACAAGGTGCTGTTCAAGAACTTCGACATCACCGTCGAAGCGGGCGAGCGCGTTGCGATCATCGGCCCCAACGGTATTGGCAAGACCACCCTGCTGCGCACCCTGGTCGGCGAGATGACCCCGGATGCCGGCTCGGTAAAGTGGACCGACAGCGCCGAAGTGGGCTACTACGCCCAGGACCACGCCCACGACTTCGAAGACGACATGAGCCTGTTCGACTGGATGGGCCAGTGGACCTCTGGTGAGCAGGTTATCCGCGGCACCCTGGGGCGCATGCTGTTCTCCAACGACGAAATCCTCAAGTCGGTGAAGGTGATTTCCGGTGGTGAACAAGGTCGCATGCTGTTCGGCAAGCTGATCCTGCAGAAGCCGAACGTGCTGGTGATGGACGAGCCGACCAACCACCTGGACATGGAATCGATCGAAGCGCTGAACCTGGCGCTGGAAAACTACCCGGGCACCCTGCTGTTCGTCAGCCACGACCGCGAGTTCGTGTCGTCGCTGGCCACGCGCATCATCGAGCTGTCGGCCGATGGTGTGGTGGACTTCAGCGGTACTTACGATGACTACCTGCGCAGCCAGGGTGTGCTGGTCTGATTGAAGGCCAAGGCCTGGCCACCTTGTGTGGCTGGGCCTCTTCGCGGGCTTGCCCGCGAAGCCCCCCTCCCACCGACTGACACTGCCCGACGAATAATTCGTTAGCCTGCTTTCTTTTCCTTTGCGCAACGGCCATGATGGGACCACGCCCAACCGCCCGCCCGCGAAAGAGCCCATGACCGCGCAACAACCTGCCCCCGCCAGTCACACGCTGCACATCACCCTGCAGATCCTGTCGATCGTTTTCTATACCTTCATTGCCTTCCTCTGCATCGGCCTGCCGATTGCGGTGCTGCCCAGCTATGTGCACGACCAGCTCGGCTTTGGCGCAGTGATCGCCGGTGTAACCATTGGCCTGCAGTACCTGGCCACGCTGCTGAGCCGCCCGTTTGCAGGCAGGGTGGCGGACACCTTGGGAGGGAAACAGGCCATCCGCTTTGGCTTGCTGGGGATTGCCGGTTGCGGGGTGTTGACGTTGCTGTCAGCCTGGACCCTCACCTTACCGCTGCTGAGCCTGGCACTGCTGCTCGGTGGACGTTTGCTGCTGGGCATCGCCCAAGGGCTGATCGGTGTGGCCACTTTGAGCTGGGGCATCAGCCAGGTCGGCCCCGAACACACTGCCAGGGTGATCTCGTGGAACGGCATCGCCTCCTATGGCGCGATTGCCATCGGTGCGCCGATCGGCGTGCTGGCCGTGGACGGGCTGGACTTCAGCGTACTGGGGCCGGCTTTGCTGGTGCTGGCAACCCTTGCCCTGCTGGTGCTTCGCAAGCGCCCCGACGTGGTCGTGGTGCGCGGCGAGCGCCTGCCCTTCTGGTCGGCGTTCGGCCGGGTTGCCCCGTGTGGCCTGGGTTTGACCCTGGCCTCGATCGGCTACGGCACCTTGACCACCTTCGTCACCCTGTACTACCTCGAGCGCGGCTGGGCCGGTGCGGCCTGGTGCCTGAGTGCGTTTGGTGTGTGCTTCATCATCTCGCGGCTGCTGTTCGTCAACGCGGTCAACCGCTTTGGTGGCTACAACGTGGCGGTCGCCTGCATGGCCACCGAAGTGCTGGGCCTGGGCCTTCTGTGGCTGGCGCCCTCGCCGCCCTGGGCGCTGGTTGGCGCCGGGCTGACCGGTTTCGGGCTGTCGCTGGTGTACCCGGCATTGGGCGTGGAGGCGATCAAGCACGTCCCCAGCAGCAGCCGCGGCGCAGGGCTGGGTGCCTATGCTGTGTTCTTCGACATGGCCTTGGCCATTGCCGGCCCGGTGATGGGCGCCGTGGCGGTACACCTGGGGTATGCCTCGATCTTCTGCGTGGCGGCCCTGCTCGCCTTGGCCGGGGTTGGCCTAACGTTGTGGCTGGCGCGGCGCGCCCGCCGTAGCTGAACGCTCAGCCGGCGCTGGCGCCCCCAGCGCCTGGCTGAAGAACGCTGCCGTTTCTCGCTGCAGCGAATGATGTATATGCCGGCGGTCGACGCCGTCGGCGTCCTTGCACAGCGCCGGCATTCGCGCGTACTGCTCGGCATCGCAGTGGGCCATGAACACGAAATGCCCGGCACCGGCCAACAGACGGTAGTCCGGTGTGACCGGCAGTTTGCGGGCCAGGGCCTCGGCATTACGGTCTACGGCCACAAGCTGATCGCTGTCGCCACTGTAGATCAGTGCGGGTACCTGCACTCCGGCCAGCGCATGGCGCCCGAACAACAGGCTCAGCGGCGCCATCAACATGACCGCCCCCACTCGCGGGTCGGTCTCAGGCGCCAGTTCGCTACGGTCGGCAATCAGTATGCCGTGGGTCTTGCAGGCATCTGCGTCATGCGGGCGCTCCAGGCAGTACTGACGCAGACGGTCCAGGTCGGGGCGTGCGCCAGACAGGATCAACGCGGTTTCTCCGCCGGCCGAGTAGCCGATCACGCCCACCTTGCCGTCATTCAGATAAGGCCCGACCACTGCATCATCACGCGCTGCGGTGATCGCCGCGCTGACTTGCAGCGGCCGCCCATAAAGATTGCTCAGGGTGCCAAGGCGACTGTGGTCGCGCACGTTGTCCCCCGGGTGCACCACCGCCACCACCACGAACCCTTGCCGCGCCAACGACGTGGCCAGGTAATGCAAGGCCAATGGGCTGCCCGTATTGCCGTGAGACAGCACCAGCAGCGGGAATCGGCCCATGGCGACGGGCGCCTCTTCGGCCACGTCGACGGGATACCCGTCTATACGGCTGCTACGGGTTTTGCCAATGGCCGGGTAGAACGCCAGCGCTTGCATCGGGCGGCTATCGACCGGGTCGGTCAAGGTCATGGGTGCAGGCCGGCAACCCACGGCGCGGCCTCGGCGCGGGCCAACAGGCCGCCGAGCAGGACCAGCGCCAACACGCAGCGTGCAAGGGTCATCGGCCAGCGGTTCCTTGCAAGACGAAGTGATAACCCAGCATAAAACCGGCCGGAGTTATGCCGGATGAAAACTGGATGAAACCGCCGTCATGCAAGCTGCGCCTGCACCCTGTGCATTTGCGCATTGTGTCGAACCCATGGCATAGATGCAGGTCAACGTTTTCACGTGACCGTTTTCGCGCCATTGAAGGAGATTCATGCATGAGCAAGCCTGCCTACGTGCCACCCAAAGTGTGGCGCAACGACGCAGCCTCCGGCGGCCAGTTCGCCAGCATCAACCGCCCGGTCGCCGGCCCGACTCACGACAAGGACCTGCCGCTGGGCAAACACCCGCTGCAGCTGTATTCCCTGGCCACGCCCAATGGCGTCAAGGTCACCATTGCCCTTGAAGAGCTGCTTGCCCTGGGCCACGCCGGTGCCGAATACGATGCCTGGCTGATTCGCATCGGCGAGGGTGATCAGTTTTCCAGTGGCTTCGTCCAGGTCAACCCCAACTCGAAGATTCCCGCCCTGCTCGACCGCAGCGTGGAGCCGCCGGTGCGGGTGTTCGAATCAGGTTCGATCCTGCTGTACCTGGCAGAAAAGTTTGGAGCATTGCTGCCAAAATCGCCGGCTGCGCGCACCGAATGCCTGAACTGGTTGTTCTGGCAGATGGGTGCGGCGCCTTACCTGGGCGGTGGTTTTGGCCACTTCTACGTGTATGCACCAGAAAAGTTCGAGTACGCCATCAACCGCTTCACCATGGAGGCCAAGCGTCAGCTGGACGTACTTGATCGTCGCTTGGCCGAAAGCCGTTATCTGGGCGGCGAGGCATACAGTATTGCTGATATTGCCGTGTGGCCGTGGTATGGCCAGCTGGTACGCGGCAACCTGTATGACGCGGCGCAGTTCCTGGCGGTTGACGAGTACCCGAACGTACAGCGCTGGGCCGAGGACATCGCCCAGCGCCCTGCTGTGCAGCGCGGTACACGCGTGAACCGTACCTGGGGAGATGAACACAGCCAGGTGCCGGAGCGCCATAGCGCCGCCGACCTGGCAGGTTGACGCAAACCGTGTGGAGCAACTGTCTTGCTCAATTTCCATAAGCTGGCGCGATCCGTGTGGGAGCGGCCTTGTGTCGCGAAAGGGCCGCGAAGCGGCCCCAGCATTATTTGCATCGACGCTGAAATCCCGGGGCTGCTGTGCAGCCCTTTCGCGACACAAGGCCGCTCCCACAGGGACTGCGCCAGGCTTTAGATGTGGACGACGACTTTCAGGACTTCCAGCGCCGGTTCGACCTTGATGCCCAGCACTGCCCCCAGGTCCATTACCCGTGCCAGTTCCTGCTGCCCTACCATGACCATCTGCAGTTCATACCTGTGGGAAACAACGGCGACCCTGGGGTTGTGGGTGGGTTTGCGGTGATGATGTTTCTCGATATCGCGCAGGGCTGAGGCTGAGCACCAGCCTGTGGGCGGCCCTTTGGTGACTGAAAGGCCGCCCCCACAATGGGCCGGGTAATGCCTGTGAATGCCCCCGACAATGCCCCCCTGCATAAAACCATTTGCCCCTGCGCAAACCTGCGTCCGCCAAGCCCTTCTTGTACACTCGTCGCATTAGCCCCCACCTGCACATTTTTTGGTGAACGCATGATCGAGGTAACCGAGGTTTCCATTGCCGAGCTGCGCGACGCGCTCGAGTCGGGCCGCACGACAGCGGTCGAGCTGGTCAAGGCCTACCTGGCGCGCATCGACGCCTACGATGGCGCCGACACGGCCACAGCCCTTAACGCCGTAGTGGTGCGCAACCCGGAGGCGCTTAAAGAGGCCGAGGCCTCCGATGCCCGTCGTGCCAAGGGCCAGGTGCTGAGCCCGCTGGACGGCATCCCCTACACCGCCAAGGACAGCTACCTGGTCAAAGGCTTGACTGCCGCCTCCGGCAGCCCTGCCTTCAAGGACCTGGTCGCCCAGCGCGACGCTTTCACCATCGAGCGCCTGCGCGCCGCCGGTGCCGTGTGCCTGGGCAAGACCAACATGCCGCCCATGGCTAACGGTGGCATGCAGCGCGGCGTCTATGGCCGCGCCGAAAGCCCGTACAACGCCAACTACCTGACCGCGCCCTTCGCCTCGGGCTCGTCCAACGGTGCCGGTACCGCCACCGCCGCCAGCTTCAGCGCCTTTGGCCTGGCCGAAGAAACCTGGTCCAGCGGCCGTGGCCCGGCGTCCAACAACGGCCTGTGCGCCTACACCCCGTCGCGCGGGGTGATTTCGGTGCGTGGCAACTGGCCGCTGACGCCGACCATGGACGTGGTGGTGCCCTATGCCCGCACCATGGCCGACCTGCTGGAAATCCTCGACGTGGTGGTAGCCGATGACGCCGACAAGCGCGGCGACCTGTGGCGCCTGCAGCCGTGGGTGCCAATCCCCGCTGCCTCGACGGTACGTCCGGCTTCGTACCTTGAACTGGCGGTAGATGCCAGCGCGCTCAAGGGCAAGCGCTTTGGCGTACCACGCATGTATATAAATGCCGATCCCGAAGCGGGCACCGCCGAGAAGCCAGGCATCGGCGGGCCGACCGGCCAACGCATCAACACCCGCGCCACGGTGATCGACCTGTGGCAACAAGCACGCCAGGCCCTGGAAGCGGCAGGTGCCGAAGTGCTGGAAGTGGACTTCCCGTTGGTGTCCAACTGCGAAGGCGACCGCCCAGGCGCGCCGACCGTGTACAACCGCGGCATCGTCAGCAAAGCTTTCCTGCATGACGAACTGTGGGAACTGTCGGGCTGGGCCTTTGACGACTTCCTGCGTGCCAACGATGACCCCAAGCTTAACCGCCTGGCCGATGTCGACGGGCTGAAGATCTTCCCCCACGACCCGGGCACCTTGCCCAACCGTGAAGACGACCTGGCTGCCGGCATGGACGAGTACGTCAACATGGCCAAACGTGGCCTGAAGACCTGGGACCAGATCGAGACCCTGCCCGACGGCCTGCGCGGGCTGGAGCAGACCCGCAAGCTGGACCTGGAAGACTGGATGGACAAGCTGGGCCTGGACGCGGTGCTGTTCCCCACCGTAGCCGACGTTGGCCCGGCCGATGCCGATATCAACCCGGCATCGGCGGACATCGCCTGGAGCAACGGTATCTGGGTAGCCAACGGCAACCTGGCAATCCGTCACCTGGGCGTGCCGACCGTGACCGTGCCGATGGGCGTGATGGCCGATATCGGTATGCCGGTGGGGCTGACCTTTGCCGGGAAGGCCTATAGCGACAACGCGCTGCTGAGTTTTGCTGCCGCGTTCGAGGCCACCGGCTCGCGCCGGATGATTCCGCCGCGCACGCCTGCGCTCGGCTGAGTCTTACAGGGCCCGCAAAAGCAGATCGCGAATTTCAACCATATGTGTAAAAATGCACAAACAGTTGATTTTGCGGTCTGCCATGCCTATCACCCCCAGCGAAGAACGCCAACTCACCCTCACCGTGCTCAAGGCCGCGATCCAGGCACTGGGCAGCGTTGCCGCGCGCAACATGGAAATACTCCTGCACGACCTTGACCACCCCGAACACTCGGTGGTGGCGATCGTCAACGGTCATCTTTCCGGCCGCAGCGTGGGCAGCCCGATCCTCGCCGCACCGGAGCAGGACCAGGGTTTCAAGGCACTGATGCAGGCCTCGGCCGACCAGCACGGCTGCGAGCCGGTGGTGCTGCCCGATTACCCCACTACGCTCAAAGGCCGCACGCTACGAAGTGCCACGGCAATCTTCCGTGACAGCAGCGGCCACCCGTTCGCCAGCCTGTGCGTCAACACCGACGTCACCGGCCTGGATGCTGCCATGAGCTTTCTCCAGCAGTTGCAGCCGCTGGGGGCCATACCGGCGGTCAACGAACCGGCCGACATGGAGCTGCTGATGAGCGAGATCATCCAGGCTGCCCTGCAGCGCAGCGGCCAGGGGCGGATGAACAAACAGGCCAAGGTCGAGGCCGTGCGCGTCATGCAGGAGCGCGGCCTGTTCATCGTCAAGGGCGGCGTCGAGAAGGCTGCCAGCGCCCTCGGCGTGACGCGCTACACCATTTACAACTACCTCGAGCAACTACGCGGAGCCAGCCAATGACCTTGCACATTCATACCCCCCTGATCGAGTCGCGCCCGCTGTCGTTGGCGGCCGGTCGTAATATCTGGCTCAAGCTCGACGCCCTGCAACCCTGCGGTTCGTTCAAACTGCGCGGTGTAGGCCACGCCTGCGAGGTACACCACGCGCGTGGCGCCCGGCACTTTGTGTCCTCGTCAGGTGGCAATGCCGGTTTGGCAGTCGCCTACGCCGGACGCAAGCTGGGGGTGCCGGTGACCGTGGTGGTACCCGAAACCACCACCGAACGGGCCAAGCAGCTGCTGCACCTGGAAGACGCCAAGGTGGTGGTGCACGGCAGTTCCTGGCAAGAGGCCAACGCCCTGGCACAGACACTGGTAGGCCCGAACGATGCCTTCATCCACCCGTTCGACGACCCACTGCTGTGGGCCGGGCATGCCAGCCTGGTGGATGAAGTGGCCGAGGCCGGCCTGAAGCCGGACGCGGTGGTGTTGTCAGTCGGCGGGGGCGGCTTGCTCAGTGGCGTGGTAGAGGGGCTCAAGCGCAATGGCTGGGGCGATGTGCCGGTGCTGGCAGTAGAAACCGAGGGCGCGGCGTCGCTGCATGCGGCCATGCAGGCTGGGCATTCGGTGGAGCTGGAGCGCATCGCCTCGGTGGCCACGTCGCTGGGGGCCAAGCGTGTGGCTGATCAGGCGCTGAGGTGCGTGCAGCAGCATCCGGTGCACAGCCATCTGGTCAGCGATCGCGCAGCGCTGGAGGCCTGTGAGCGGTTCTTGCTGGACCACCGTGTGCTGGTCGAGCCCGCGTGCGGGGCGGCGCTGGCAGTGGCCTATGATGCCAAGGCACTGGGCGCCTTGAGCAATGTACTGGTGGTGGTCTGTGGCGGCGCTACCGCAACACTGGAGCAGATCCAGGCCTGGCTGCAGCAGGCAGACTGAAGCTGCCATCTGTCGGGGGTGATTACGACAGTCACATGCACCTGATCTACTAGGCTCGCCGCAACCGAAAAAGCCCTCGCAATAGCGTCAACCCTGACGAAATGCGTATCCCGCCCTTTCGGTCTGCGGCAAGTGAAGGCACAATGCGTGTCCTTTTTTTGGCCGGCCTGGCCGGGGGCCTTTAAATGATCAAGACGCCGTATTACCTCATCGATAAAACCAAGCTGCTCAGCAACATGGAGAAGATCGCCTACGTGCGCGAACACTCCGGTGCCAAGGCGCTGCTCGCCCTCAAGTGCTTCGCCACCTGGTCGGTGTTCGACCTGATGCAGCAGTACATGGACGGTACCACCTCGTCCTCCCTGTTCGAGCTCAAGCTCGGCCGCCAGAAGTTCGCCGGCGAAACCCATGCCTATAGCGTGGCCTGGGCCGACGACGAGGTCGAGGAGATGCTTGAGAACTGCGACAAGATCATCTTCAACTCGATCGGCCAGCTGCAGCGCTTTGCCGAACAGTCCGAAGGCAAAGTCCGTGGTCTGCGTGTCAACCCGCAGGTCAGCAGCTCCGACTACCTGCTGGCCGACCCGGCCCGCCCGTTCAGCCGCCTGGGCGAATGGGACCCGGCCAAGATCGAACAGGTGATCGAACAGATCTCCGGCTTCATGTTCCACAACAACTGCGAGAACGGTGACTTCGGCCTGTTCGACAAGATGCTCACGCACATCGAAGAGCGTTTCGGCCACCTGCTGCACAAGGTCGAGTGGGTCAGCCTTGGTGGCGGCATTCACTTCACCGGTGAAGACTATGCAGTAGACGCCTTCTGCGCGCGCCTGAAGGCGTTCTCGGAAAAATACGGCGTGCAGGTTTACCTGGAGCCGGGCGAAGCCGCCATCACCAACAGCGCCTCGCTGGAAGTGACCGTGCTCGACACCCTGTACAACGGCAAGCACCTGGCCGTGGTCGACAGCTCGATCGAAGCGCACCTGCTCGACCTGCTGATCTACCGCCTCAACGCCAAGATGGCCCCCAATGACGGCGAGCATACCTACATGGTCTGCGGCAAGTCATGCCTGGCCGGTGACATCTTCGGCGAGTACCAATTCGACCGTCCGCTGGCCATTGGCGATCGCCTGTCGTTCATCGACACGGCGGGTTACACCATGGTCAAGAAAAACTGGTTCAACGGGCTGAAGATGCCTTCCATCGTGGTCAAGCAGCTCGACGGCAGCGTCGAAGTCGTCCGCGAGTTCGGTTTCGAAGACTACGTTTCCAGCCTGTCGTAAGACCGGCTTTCAAGTAAGGAGCAAAGGGTAAATTGAAGAAGAACGTTCTTATCATTGGTGCAGGAGGTGTCGCCAAGGTGGTGGCCCACAAGTGCGCGCAGCATAACGACGAACTGGGTCGTATCGCCATCGCGTCACGGAACATCTCCAAATGCCAGGCCATCATCGACAGCGTCAAGGCCAAGGGTAGCCTCAAGGTACCCGCCGACATCCAGGCCTTCTCGCTCAATGCCCTCGATGTCGAGGCAACCAAGGCACTGATCCGCGAAACCGAATCGCAGATCGTGATCAATGTGGGTTCCGCCTTCCTCAACATGTCGGTGCTGCGTGCTTGCATCGATACGGGTGTCGCCTATCTGGACACCGCCATCCACGAAGAGCCGGGCAAGATCTGCGAGACCCCACCGTGGTACGGCAACTACGAGTGGAAACACCTCGAAGAGTGCCAGGCAAAGAACATTACCGCCATTCTCGGCGTCGGTTTCGACCCGGGTGTGGTGAACAGCTACGCCAAGCTGGCGCAGCAGCAGTATTTCGACAGCATTGATTCGATCGATATTCTCGACGTCAATGCCGGTTCGCATGGCAAGTACTTTGCCACCAACTTCGACCCGGAAATCAACTTCCGCGAGTTCACCGGACAAGTGTGGAGCTGGCAGAACAGCCAGTGGACCAGCAACACCATGTTCGAGGTCAAGCGTACCGACGACCTGCCAGTGGTAGGCTCGCAAAACCTGTACCTGACCGGCCACGATGAAGTTCACTCGATTTCGAAGAACCTCAACGTCCCGAACGTGCGCTTCTGGATGAGCTTTGGCGAACACTACATCAACGTGTTCACGGTTCTGAAAAACCTGGGCCTGCTCAGCGAGCAACCGGTGAAAACCGCCGAAGGCCTGGAAGTGGTACCGCTGAAAGTGGTCAAGGCTGTACTGCCAGACCCGGCCTCGCTGGCCCCTGGCTACACCGGCAAGACCTGCATCGGCGACCTGGTCAAAGGCACCAAGGATGGCCAGCCGCGCGAAGTGTTCATCTACAACGTGGCCGACCACGAAGAAGCCTACGCCGAGACCGACAGCCAGGGCATTTCCTACACCGCCGGCGTACCGCCAGTGGCTGCCGCCCTGCTGGTTGCCCGTGGCGAGTGGGATGCCAAGCGCATGGTCAACGTCGAGGAGCTGCCAGCCGAGCCGTTCCTCAAGGCGCTGGACGTGATGGGCCTGCCAACCCGCGTCAAAGATGAAAAAGGCGATCGTCCTTGGGACGCTGAAGCCTAAGCGACAAACAGAAGGGGTGCCATGCAGCACCCCTTCTGCTTTCCAGGTCCAGCCTCTTCGCGGGCAGTCCAGGATAGCCACAGGCCTGAAACAAGCACGTAACCTGTGGGAGCGGGCGAGCCCGCGAAGAGGCCGGCGCAAGATCACGCTCTACTTGCGGGCCTCCAGAATCAGGTTGAACGGCGTCTGCGTCGCCCGCCGGAACCTGCTGAACCCCGCCTCCTCGAAAACGGCCCGCAATCGTGCCTCCCCGGCCTGCGCACCCAACCCCAGCCCCACTTCCTGCGACAACGAATTGGGCGTACAGATAAACGTCGACGCCGCATAGAACAAGCGCCCGACCGGTGTCAGGTTACCCTCCAGCGAGTCCTCGGCATATGGCTCCACCAGCATGACCGTGCCATCAGCTTTCAAAGCATGGTAGGCATGCCGGGCTGCCCCGACCGGGTCACCCATGTCGTGCAGGCAATCGAAGAAGCACACCAGGTCATGGTCACGCCCCGGGTACTCCTTGGCGCTGGCCTGCTGGAAGCTCACCCGCCCCTCCAACCCCGCTTCCCGTGCACGCGCGTTGGCGGTGACGATCGAAGGCTGATGATAGTCGTACCCCACGAAGGTCGATGCCGGAAACGCCTGCGCCATCACCAGCGTCGAGGCACCATGACCGCAGCCCACATCCGCCACCTTGGCGCCCGCCTGCAGCTTGGCCACCACACCCTCCAGTGCCGGCAGCCAATCCGCTACCAGGAAGGTGCGATACCCCGGCCGGAAAAACCGCTCGGTACCGCTGAACATGCACGGGTGGTGATCGCCCCAAGCCAACCCGCCATCGCCGCGCATGGCGGCTACCAGCTTGTCCTTGTCATGGAACAGCGCCGCCACCACTGACGCGCCGCCGGCCATGTAGGCCGGAGAATCCTCCAGCGCCAGGGCCATGGCCTGTTCTTCAGGCAGCACAAAACGGCCCTTGTCATGGACCATGTAGCCCGATGCCGCCTGGGCATTCAACCATTCGCGCACCAGCCGCGGGTGGCAGCCGGTCTTTTCCGCCAGTTGCTCCGGGGTGACCGCCTGGCTGTCGGCCATGGCCCGGTACAGCCCCAGTTCATCGCCAAGAATGACATTGGCCAGCGTCGCCGCTGCGCCCATGTCGCCCACCAGCTTGCCCATGAAATCGTGAAGCCTTGCCTCGTCCATGACCTGCCCTCCTCTGCAAGAAGGCCATCGCCAACGAGGGGCGTCCGCTCCGGGAAGGCGGTGGTCGGTTCAAGGGTTTTCGTTCGCGGTACAACACACTACTGCGAGCTGTCAGTAAGTTTAGATGCTCTGCCTGGGCGATGTGGAATAACGGCCATATGGCCCACGAGCACATCCCTCAGGTCACAATTCCTAAACAACGATGTGACATTTTTTTTCAGCTTTCCTATCAAGGAGCTGTCAAATGAAGGTCACGGTTTTCGGAACCGGCTATGTCGGCCTGACCCAGGCGGTGTGCCTGGCCCAGGTAGGCCATTCGGTGATGTGCATGGATGTCGATGCCGATCGGGTGGCCAGCCTGAGTGAAGGCCATTGCCCGATCTTCGAGCCCGGCCTTGCGCCGCTGCTGGAGAAGAACCTCGCCTGCGGTCGGCTGCGCTTCACCACGGATGCCGCAGTCGCTGCCAACTATGCCAGGTTGCAGTTCATTGCCGTCGGTACTCCGCCGCAAGCCGATGGTAGCGCCGACCTGAAACACGTTTTCGCCGTGGTCGACAGCATCCTCGAACACGCTGACGGGCCCAAAGTAATCGTCAACAAGTCCACCGTGCCGGTGGGTACGGTACACCGCATCAAGGCACGCATCGCCCAGGCCGTGGCCGATACCAGCCGCTTCCAGGTGATCAGCAACCCGGAGTTTCTCAAGGAAGGGTCTGCGGTGGATGACTGCATGCGCCCCCAGCGCATTATCATCGGCGGCGCAGAAGCGGCCGAAGTGCAGTTGCTACGCGAGCTTTACCTGCCGTTCAACCGCAACCGCGAAAAGTTCATGGTCATGGACGCGCGCAGTGCCGAGCTGACCAAGTACGCAGCCAATTGCATGCTGGCCACCAAGATTTCCTTCATCAACGAAATCGCCAACCTGGCCGAGCACCTGGGGGCCGACATCGAAATGGTGCGCCGTGGCATCGGCTCGGACCCGCGCATCGGTTATGACTTCATCTACGCCGGCTGCGGTTTTGGCGGCTCGTGCTTCCCCAAAGACCTGCAAGCCCTGCGCCACAGTGCCGAGTCGGAAGGCTTCGAGACACAGTTGCTGCGCGCAGTAGAGTCGGTCAACGAGCAGCAGAAGGGACGGCTGTTCAGCAAGATCCAGCGCCACTACCCCGGCGGCCTGCGGGGCAAGGTGTTTGCCCTGTGGGGGTTGTCGTTCAAGCCCAATACCAATGATATCCGCGAAGCCTCCAGCCGGGTCCTGCTGGAAGCACTGTGGGCCGCGGGCGCGCGGGTGCAGGCTCACGACCCTCAGGCCATGGAAGAAATCCGGCGCCACTACGGCCCGCGTGCCGACTTGCAACTGGTGCCCTGCAAGGACGATGCATTGCGGGGCGCCGATGCCCTGGTGATCGTCACCGAATGGCAGGACTACCGTGTGCTCAACCTGGACGAGGTGCCGCAGCAGCTGGCCGACCGGGTGGTGTTCGATGGCCGCAACCTGTACGAACCCGAGCACATGGCCTCGGCAGGGCTGACTTACTACGGCATCGGACGTGGCAAGATTGCGCCAGCTTGACTGCAATGATTACCGGCTGGCCACTCCCTGGCTGTCAGCCGGCCTTATCGACTCAGGGCGCTGCGGACTGACAGGCGGCTCAAGCTGCAGCACCTCGTTGGTATATGCCCACTCCTTCTCTAGCTGATCCGGCTGGTCGTTCAGGCGGATGCCATAGGACGGGATGATCTGTTTGATCTTGGCCTGCCACTCGGGCGACGCCACCTTGTTCTTGAACACCTTGTTCAACACATCGAGCATGATAGGCGCAGCGGTCGACGCACCGGGAGAGGCCCCCAGCAAGCCGGCGATACTGCCGTCCCTGGACGTCACCACCTCGGTACCGAGCTTGAGCACACCGCCCAACGCTTCGTCTTTCTTGATGATTTGCACCCGCTGGCCCGCCTGCCACAGCCGCCAGTCTTCTTTCTTCGCCCCGGGGAAGTAGGTGCGCAGCGCTTCGAAGCGGTCATCGTCCGATTGCAACACCTGCCCGATCAGGTACTGCACCAGGTCGAACTCGCGTACCCCTACCCGCACCATCGGCCAGGCATTGTGCACGCTGGTACTGGCGAGCAGGTCAAGCAAAGAGCCCTGCTTGAGGAACTTGGTCGAGAAGGTGGCGAACGGCCCAAACAGGATCATGCGCTTGCCATCAAGTACCCGGGTGTCCAGGTGTGGCACCGACATGGGCGGCGCACCGGTTGCGGCAATGCCATAGGCCTTGGCCATGTGACGCTGGGCGATAGCCGGGTTGTCAGTGACCAGGAACGAGCCACCGACCGGGAAGCCGCCATAGTCCTTGGCCTCGTCGATACCCGACTTCTGCAGCAGCGGCAGTGCCGCCCCGCCAGCGCCGATGAACAGGAACCGGGCATCGGTGGCTGCCTTGCTGCCATTTTTCAGATTCTTGTACTCGACGTGCCAGGAACCATCGTCGTTACGGGTGATGTCCTGTACTTCGCTCGACAGCTTGAGATCGAAGTTCGGCCGCGTCTGCAGGTAACCCACATACTGCCGGGTGATCTCGCCAAAGTTGACGTCGGTGCCGATCGGCGTCCAGGTCACGGCCAGCTTCTGGTTGGGATCGCGGCCTTCCATCATCAGCGGGACCCATTTGCGGATCTGCTCGTGGTCTTCGGAGTACTGCATGGGCTTGAACAACGGGCTGGCTTGCAGGGCCTCGTAGCGTTTTTTAAGGAAACGAATGTTGTCATCGCCCCAGACAAAGCTCATGTGCGGGGTGGTATTGATGAACGAATGCGGATTTTTCAGCACACCCTGCTTGACCTGCCAGGCGAGAAACTGGCGCGTTACCTGGAACGACTCGTTGATTTCCACCGCCTTGCTGATGTCGATCTTGCCGTCTTTTTCCGGGGTGTAGTTCAACTCCGCCAGGGCCGAGTGGCCGGTGCCGGCGTTGTTCCAGCCGTTGGAACTCTCCTCGGCTACCTTGTCCAGACGCTCGACCATTTCCATCGACCAGCCGGGCTCCAGCTCGTTGAGCCACACGGCCAAGGTAGAACTCATGATGCCGCCGCCCACCAGCAGCACATCGACCTTCCTGGTTTCCGCCGCTTGGGCATTGAGCATGCCGATGGCCAAGGCCAGCCCGGCCATCGCCAGTTTTGGCTTGATGGTGATCTTCATAACCTCTCCCGCGCCTCGTTGCTGTCCGTGGTTCAGCCACAAGCTTAGCCGACGCGTTTAGTCGGGTATGACGACGCACAAACACTTGCAATCGGCCACATCTCAAAATACTGTATGAATACTCAGTATCGCAGGTCAGCCACCATGCAACTCATCGCCAAACTCGGCATCCTTGCCGACGCAGCCAAGTACGACGCCTCCTGCGCCAGCAGTGGTGCGCCCAAGCGCAATTCGCGCGGCGCTGACGGCCTGGGTGCCACCAACGGCATGGGTATCTGTCACAGCTATACCCCGGACGGCCGCTGTGTATCGCTGCTCAAGGTACTGCTGACCAACTTCTGCCTGTACGACTGCCAGTACTGCGTCAACCGCCGCTCCAGCAACGTGCCGCGCGCACGCTTCAGCCCCGAGGAAGTGGTGCGCCTGACCCTGGACTTCTACCGGCGCAACTGCATCAGCGGCCTGTTCCTCAGCTCTGGCATCATCCGCTCGGCGGACTACACCATGGAGCAGCTGATCCGTGTGGCCCGGCTGTTGCGCGAAGAACACAGCTTCCGCGGCTACATCCACCTCAAGGCCATCCCCGATGCCGACCCGCTGCTGATCGAAGAGGCCGGGCGCCTGGCCGACCGCCTCAGCGTCAACATCGAACTGCCCACCGACGCCAGCCTCAAGCGCCTGGCGCCAGAAAAGCAAGGGCGCACCATTCGCCAGGCCATGGGCGTGATTCATCAGGGCCAGCAGGCCGTGGCCAACGAGCCCAGGGCGCCGCGCTTTACCCCGGCCGGGCAGAGCACCCAAGTCATCGTCGGCGCCGACAGCACCGACGACAGTACCTTGCTGCGCAATGCCGAGTCGCTGTACCAGGGCTACGGCCTCAAGCGCGTGTACTACTCCGCCTTCAGCCCGATCCCCGACAGCCCCGGCAGCGTGCCCCTCGCCGCACCACCGCTGCTGCGCGAACACCGCCTGTATCAAGCCGACTTCCTGCTGCGTGGCTATGGCTACAAGGCTGGCGAGCTGCTGGGCCACAGCGGTAACCTGGCACTGGACATCGACCCCAAGCTGGCCTGGGCGCTGGCCAACCGCGAAGTCTTCCCGCTGGACGTGAACCGCGCCGAACCTGCGCTACTGGCGCGTATCCCCGGCATCGGCCTGCGCAGCGTACAGCGCCTGGTCGCCCTGCGCCGGGAGCGGCGCATCCGTTATGACGACCTGATCCAGCTGCGCTGCGTGCTGGACAAGGCACGGCCGTTCATCGTCACCAGCGACTACCGCCCCGCCCAGGCCGAGCTGCGCAGCGGCTTGCTGCGAGCGCGCTTGAGTGAGCCGCCAGCGCCCGTGCAGATGGGGTTATGGGGGTGATCGCACTCGACTGCGACGACCTGTTCGCCACCTGGCGCGACCAGGCCCGGGTGTTGTTGAGCCATGGCATCGACCCGTCGGAAGTCACCTGGTCGCAAGGCCCGATGGCGGACCTGCTGGCCGTGCCGGCAGCGCCGCCTGAAGGGCCTGGCCCTTTCCGGGCCAAAGTCCCGGCCGCACTGCTGAGCCAGTTGGAGCAGGCCTCTCGCTACCGTGGCGAACAGCGCTGGAACCTGCTGTATGAAGTGCTGTGGCGCGTCGCCCATGGCGATCGCACGGCAATGCTGGCCGGTGACCGGCTGGGCAGTGAGCTGCAACGGCGCATCAAGCAGGTAACCCGCGAGGCGCATCACTTGCACGCGTTTGTACGCTTCGTGCCGTTGCCTGAGGAACTGGCTGAGCACTTGCAGCTGGATCTGGTGGCCTATCACGAGCCGGCACACGACATTCTGCACAGTGCCAGCGCGCATTTTGCCGACCGCCTGGGGCGTTTGCGCTGGTTGATTGCCACGCCACAGGATGGCATTCGCTTCGACGGCCAGTCGTTCGACTACCAGCGACAGTGCCCCGAGCCCTGGCGCCAGTGGGCCCGCAACGCCGAAGACCCCGGCGCCGAACTTTGGCGCACCTACTATCGCCATACCTTCAACCCGGCCCGCCTCAACCCGGATGCCTTGCGCCTGCACATGCCAGGACGGTTCTGGCGGCATTTGCCGGAAGGCATGCTGATACCGCAACTTGAAGGCCTGGCGCGCCAAGGCAAACAGCGGGACGGCCAAGCCCTTGAGGTGGCCTCGCAAACCGGCAAGACCATCAGCAAGCCTGCGCGCTCGGTGTAGCCGCGGAGCCCGTTGCGGCCCCGTCGGGGCACAAGGCCGCTGCTACAGCGAAAACATCATGCTCAGCTGAAGAGCCTGGCCAGACAGGCCAGCTTCTTCTTGTACGAACGCCGCGCCTCCAGTGCCTGCTCCAGGCTCACCGGCAGGAACCGCGCCTGCTGGTTGGGCTGCATCTGCCCGATCAGGTCGAGGTCGGCGCTGATCACCGTGCCGATCATGGCGTAGCCGCCCCCCGACACTGCATCGCGATGCAGGATGATCGGTTCCAACCCTGCCGGCACCTGGATCGATCCGATCGGGTAGCAGCTGTCGACGATATTGGACGGGTCCGACCCCGCACCGAACGGCTGCTCGCGCGGTTGGAAACTCAAGGCGCTGCCGCCTTTGTAGCGATAACCGATACGGTCCGCTTCGGAGCCAACGGTCCAGGCGTCGGTGAAGAAACGTTGCGCTGCAGCTTCGGTCAGGCGGTGGAAGTACAGCCCAGGCACCACCCGCAACACCACCTCGCCCCCCAGGGCCTGACGCAGGGCCATGGGCAAGCTTGCACCGGCACGGGTCTTGCCGCTGGGCACGCCGACCGGCAGCAGGTCGCCCGCCATCAGTTTGCGCCCATGAAAGCCACCCAACGCGCCCAGCGCGTAGGTGGACCGGCTACCCAGCACCTCGGGCACATCGATGCCTCCGGCCACTGCCAGGTAGGCCCGGGCGCCCGCTGTTGGAAAGCCGAAACGCAACACTTGCCCGGCACGCACGGCAAACGCCGTGTCCGGGCGCTGCTCGCGGCCATCGAGCAACGCTGGCATCTGCGCGCCGCACACAGCGACCAGTGCGTCCTGCTGGAACTCCAGCTCCGGCCCCACCAGCGCGCACTCCAGGCCCGCAGCGCCGGCCGGGTTGCCCACCAGGTGGTTGGCTGCGCTCAAGGCGTACTGGTCGAGTGCGCCGGACGGTGGAATGCCCAGGTGGTAGTAACCTTCGCGGCCCAGGTCCTGTACAGAAGTGGCCAGCCCCGGTTTGAGTACCTTGATCATGCCAGCACCTCCTGCAACGATTTGGGGTAGCCGACCGGGTCGGCGAGGAAGGCGTCCAGGGAAAACGCCACCGGGCGAATGCGCAGGTCGAAGCAGCCATCCTCCACCTCCGCCACCGCCTGGTCGTAGGTGCGGCGGTCGATAGGCTTGAACTGCACGATGTCACCCGGGCGGAAGAACACCATGTGCTCTTTCAGGTAATTCAAGGTCTGCTGCGGGTCGTAGATCGGTGCCGGGGTGACGCCGAACATCTGGTAGCCCCCGGCCCCGCGCACCGAGTAGATGCAACCAAAGCAGCCGCCATGGCCCAGGGTGAGCTTGGGCGTGTCGGTACGGGGGCGCAGGTACTTGGGCACCTGCAGCTGCCGCTGGCGCTCGACCATCTGGAACATGAACGGCAGGCCGGCAACAAAGCCGACCATCGACACGAACCATGGCGCGCCACTGTGGGCGGCGATGAAGGCCTCGACATCGGCCAGGCCGTTGATGCGCGCGGCGTACTCCAGGTCAGTGCTGGTGGGGTCCTGGTGGCGATCCCGAAAGCGCATCAGGGTTTCATGGGTCCAGGGGTCGTTGTACAGCACCGGGATCTCGATAATCCGTGTCTGCAACGAACGCTCGGCCACCGCCTGCGCTTCGGCGCCGCGCACGGCTTCGAGCAGTGCCTCGGGGGCGATACGGTCCGGGTCGAAGCGGACCTGGAACGACGCATTGGCCAGGCACACATCAAGCACGCCATCCAGGGCCATGCGCTCCACCGCACGGGTGACGGCCATACCCTTGAAAAAGGCCTCCAGCGACATGCTTTCGCTGACTTCGGCAAACAGGTGCTCGTCGGCGCCGAAGCTGTAACGGATCGGGGTTGTAGCAAGCGGTTCGGCCATGACAGTTCCTTTTCTTGGAATCTTTATAGAAAGGCAGGCGAAAACAAAATGCACGGGCTCCGGCTTGTCGGTTTGCCGGATGCCTGACGGGTTCAGCGCGGTGCACGCACCACGATGTCGGCCGCATCCAGTGCCTTGCGCGTGGCCTCGACCAGGTCCAGCGCGCCCGGGGTGTCACTGTGCAGGCAAATGGAATCGAATTCGATCGCCAGGTCCTGGCCTTCGACCGTGCGCACCACGCCTTGGCGGCAAGCACGCAGCACCCGCTCGGCGACGGCTTGGGGCTCGTAGCCACGCACATTGCGGGTAAACACGATCGACCCGCTCAGGTCGTACTCGCGGTCGGCATAGAACTCGCGAATCACCGGCTGCCCCATTTCCTGGGCAATGCGGCAGATCACCGAACCCGGCATGCAGTACAGCAGCAACTCGGGCTCGATCACCCGCAGGTTCTGCACCAGCAAGCGCGCCGCTTCTTCGTCACGCGCCAAGTGCATGTACAGTGCCCCATGCGGCTTGATGTGCTGCAGGCGCACGCCCTGGGCACGAGCGATTTCACGCAGCGCGCCCAATTGATAGAGCATGTCGTCCACCAGTTCCTGCGCCGAGGCATTGATATGCCGGCGGCCAAAGCCGACCAGGTCACGGAACCCCGGGTGTGCCCCCACCGCAACGCCCAGTGCCTTGGCGCGCTCGACGGTGCGGCGCATGGTGCCGGGGTCGCCGGCATGGAAACCAGTGGCGATGTTGGCGCTGCTGATGTAACCCATCAGCTCATTGTCGACGCCATCGCCAATGGTCCACGGGCCAAAGCCCTCACCCATGTCCGAATTGAAATCCACTGCTTGCATGACCGCGTCTCCTGGCACTTGTGACTGCATGCAAGCCACGTTAGATTCTCTACACCCCCTTGGGAAGATCTATAAACAGATGGGGTACCTTCTGAAAAACAGATACCCCGGGAGCCTACCGTGTCACTCACCCTGCGCCAGGTCCGCTACTTCGTTGCCACCGCTGAAATCGGCCAGATCTCGCAAGCGGCGATCCACCTGAACATCTCCCAGTCGGCAGTGACCACAGCCATCAAGGAGCTGGAGGCGATGCTCGGCGTGCTGTTGTTTCAGCGCTCGGCCCAAGGCATGAGCCTGACCGAAGCCGGCCGGCACTTCTTGAACCGGGCCTACGTCATCCTGCGCAGTGTCGACGATGCGTTGAACAGCCCGCTTCCGGACGTGCGCGCCAGTGGCCTGTTGCGCCTGGCGGCGAGTTACACGGTGATCGGCTACTTCCTGCCGCACCACTTGCAGCGCCTGGAGCACTGGCATCCGGACGTGACCCTGGAGCTGTACGAGCAGGAGCGCAGCGCCATCGAGCAAGGCCTGCTGGAGGGGCGTTTCGACATGGCGGTGGTGCTCACCGCCAACCTCACCCACCCCGATATCGTCTCGGAAACCCTGTTCAACTCCGAGCGCCGGCTGTGGCTGCCCGGGCATCACCCACTGTGCGAGCGCTCGGCCGTGAGCCTGGCCGATGTGGCCTGTGAGCCGTTCATTCTGTTGACCGTGGATGAGGCCGAGCACAGTGCCATGCGCTACTGGGAGCAGGCCGGCCAACGGCCAAGCGTAAGGGTGCGGACCAGCTCGGTGGAGGCCGTGCGCAGCATGGTCGCCAATGGCAGCGGAGTGGCGATCCTGTCGGACCTGGTGCACCGGCCGTGGTCGCTGGAGGGCAAGCGCATCGAGACGGTGACCATCAGCGACCCGGTCACACCGATGAGCGTGGGGTTGGCCTGGCACCGGGAACGGGCATTCAGCCCGGCGATGCAGGCGGTGCGCAATTACTTCCATGATGCGTTTCTGGCACCGCAGCAGTTGTCGGCCCGGCGCTGAGCCTGCCGGGCCTGTCATCAGCGTTTCAGGCAGGTTTCGATGTTCCAGCCATACAACCACTGCACGGCATCGTAGAACTGCTCCTGCGAACGGCCTTCCCACAGTTGGTTGCGCACCTGCCGCTCGACGCCCTTGGCATGGTAAAGCCGCCCCATTTCCCGCGCCGACCACAGCACCCGTGCGGTACGGGGTATGCGGATCGATTCGTACAGGCGCAACGCCGCCTGCAAGTCATGCTCACAGGCCTTCACCGCCTCCCCTAGCACCACGGCGTCCTCCAGCGCCATGCACGCGCCTTGGGCCAGGTACTGGGTCATCGGGTGAGCAGCATCGCCCAGCAGGGTCGCCAGCCCTTCTCCCCACTGCTCCACCGGGTCGCGGTCGGCGGTGGCCCAGCGGCGCCAGGAGGTAGGCCGGTCAAGCATCTGCCGGGGCCGCGGGTGAATGCCCTCGAAATACGACAGTACCTCTTCCTTGCTGCCGTCGGTCACGCCCCACTGTTCCTCGTTACGGCTATGGAAAGTCACTACCAGGTTGTACTGCTGGCCGCCGCGCAGCGGGTAGTGCACCAGGTGGCAGCGCGGGCCGGCCCACAGCATCGGCGCGTTGACGCGCAGATCTTCGGGCATGTTCTGCACATCCACCACAGCGCGATACACCACGTGCCCGGTGACCCTTGCCGGGTCGCCAACCATACGCTCGCGGATCACCGACTTCACCCCGTCGCAGCCAATCACCGCGTCGGCCTGGTAGCGGTTGCCCTTGCTGTCGGTCAGGGTCACGCCATGGTCGTCCATCTCCATGCCGGCGATAAGCGTCGAGGTTTGGAAACGGATCAACGGATTCTGCTGCACGGCTTCAAGGATCGACAGGTGAATGTCGGCACGATGAATCACACCATACGGGTTGCCGAAACGCTGGCGAAAACGCTCGCCGACTTCAACGCGCCCCACTTCGTGGGCGTCGATGGCGTCCATCATGATCAGGTGGTCGGTAAACACCGAGCGATTGCGCGCAGCATCGCCGACGCCCAGCGCATCCAGCGCGGCATAGGCGTTAGGGCCAAGCTGGATACCGGCGCCGATCTCACCGATATGCTCGGCCTGTTCCAGCAGCAGCACCTGGATACCTTGGGCGGCCAGGGCCTGAGCGGCAGCAAGGCCACCGATGCCCCCGCCGACGATGATGATTTTTTGTTGTTGGGCAGTCATGGTTGGGGTCTCCGTACAGGCTGCGGTTTTTATTGGATGAAGTCGGCTTGGCGGCCGGGCGCAGCACGCTGGAAGGCGGGTTGCGCCTGGCAGTGGTCGTACACCGCCATCACTCGTGGGTAAGCGTGCAGGTCACAGCCCATGCGTTCGGCGTTCGCCACTTGCGGCACCAGGCAGCAGTCGGCCAGGGTCGGCTGTGCACCGAAGCAGTAGGGGCCTTCGCCATGGCGTTGCAGGAGGGCTTCGAGAGCACCAAGCCCCTCGGCGACCCAGTGCGCGTACCAACGGTCCTTTTCCTCAGGCCCTACGTTCAGCACACCTTGCAGGTAACCAAGCACGCGCAGGTTGTTGAGCGGGTGGATGTCGGATGCGATCAGTTGCGCCACCTCCAGCACCCGGGCACGCAGCAAGGGGTCGCCGGGCAGCAATGGCGCCTGCGGATAGCGCGCGTCGAGGTAGTCGATGATCGCCAGTGACTGGGTCAGGCTGACAGAATCGTTGTCCACCAGTACCGGCACGCCCCCCATGGGGCTGAGCGCACGGTGCGGCGCCTGGCGTTGTTCACCGGCGCGCAGGTTGACGCCGTGGTACTCCACCTCCAGGCCTTTCAGGGCCAGGGCAATGCGCACACGGTACGAGGTGGAACTGTTGAAAAAGCTGTAGAGCTGCATGGCAGTATTCCTGCGGGTTCAGGGCATGATGTGGGTGGTGGCGGGCAACGCAGTGACAGGTCGCACGCCCTTCAGGAAGATCGCCGCAGCGGCCAGCACCGCAGGCAGCATGAGCACGCTGAACAGCAGCTCGAAGGACAGCCCGGCATCCATCAGCAACGCACCACCAAAGGTGCCGCACACTGAGCCGATTCGCCCTACCCCGTGTGCCCAGCTCACACCCGTGGCGCGGCTGCTGGTGGGGTAGAAGGCTGCAGCCAGGGCATTGGCACCGACCTGCGAACCGCTGATGCAAAAGCCCATGCCGGCCACGCTCAGCCCCAGCAGTACGTAGTCGCCATGGCACTGACCAATGGCGAACAGGCACGCAGCGCCGCCGAGCAAGGCCAGCATCAGCACGTTATGCGGGTCGAAGCGGTCCATGGCCGCCCCCAGGCACAATGCGCCAAGGGTGCCACCGATCTGGAAGAGCGCGCTGATCAGCGCCGCCTGGCTCAGGCTCAGGCCGGTGTCACGCACCAGCAACGGCAGCCAGTTGGTCATGCCGTAGATGATCAGCAGGCTCATGAAAAACGCCAGCCAAAGCGCCAGGGTGCCGCGGCGCAACGGCGCGGCAAGAATCTGCCGCACCGGCGAATGGCCTTCTACCGCGTCATCGATGCGCAGGCCCTGACAGCCTACGGGCAACACACCAATACGTCGCACAATGGCAAGCGCCTTGCTATCGGCCGGATTGCGGCGCGCCAGAAAACGCACGGACTCGGGCAGCGCAAACCACAATACCGGCAGCAATGCCAGCGGCAGCACCCCACCCAGGGCCAGCACACTGCGCCAGCCGAAGACTGGCAACAACTGCGCAGCGACCACCCCGCCCAGGGCTGAGCCGAGGGTGAAGCCGCAGAACATGCCGGTCACCATCAAAGAGCGTCGGCGTTGCGGGCAGTATTCGGAGGTCAGGGTGATGGCGTTGGGCATCGCCCCGCCCAGGCCCAGCCCGGTAAGCAGGCGCAACAGTGCAAGGCTGTGCAGGTCCTGGGCGAATGCGGCAGCCAGGCTGAAGACGCCGAAGCAGGCCACCGACAGCAGCAGCACGCGCTTGCGGCCAAAGCGGTCGGCCAAAGGCCCGGCCATGAACGCTCCCAGCATCAGCCCGACCAGTGCTGCACCCAGCACCGGCCCAAGCTCGGCGGCGCCGATTTGCCAGTGCTCGCGCAGCGCCGGGGCAATGAAGCCGATGGCGGCCGTGTCCAGGCCATCGATGGCGGTGACCAGAAAACACAGCAGCAAGACGCGCCACTGAAAGCGCGTCACCGGCTGGCTATCGATGAAGGCTTGTACATCCACGGTGTTGTTTTTATCGGTGGAAGACATGAGCGAAACCTCCGGGCCGGCGCTTGGCGCCGGCCACGTGTTGAACCGGGATGAAAGGCCAGCTGCGCCGGCCCACGGCAATCAGACGACGCGAACGCAGATTTCGCCCAGGCCTTCGACGCCACCCACCATCAGCTCGCCAGCGATCACCGGACCAACGCCTTCGGGCGTACCGGTCATGATCAGGTCACCCGGCTGCAGCTCGAAGAAGCGCGACAGGTAGGCGATGGTTTCCGGCACCGACCAGATCAGCTTGTCGATGTCGCTGCGCTGGCGGTCCTGGCCTTCGACCTGCAGCCAGATGCCGGCCTGCGCCGGATGGCCAACCTGGCTGGCCGGGTAAAGCGGCGCGATGGGTGCTGAGGCGTCGAATGCCTTGCCGATTTCCCAAGGGCGGCCCATTTCGCGCATCTTCATCTGCAGGTCGCGGCGGGTCATGTCCAGGCCCACTGCATAACCGAACACGTGTTCGTTGGCCTGCTCGGGCGCGATGTTGCGCCCGCCTTTACCGATGGCTGCGACCAGTTCGATTTCGTAGTGGTAATTGCTGGTTTGCGCCGGGTATGGCAGCTCCAGGGTCTGGCCGTCGGCCGTCGGTACCACGGCATCGGCCGGCTTGCAGAAGAAGAACGGCGGCTCGCGGTCCGGGTCAAAGCCCATTTCACGAGCGTGGGCAGCGTAGTTGCGGCCCACGCAGTAAACGCGGCGTACAGGGAAGCGCTGGTCGCTGCCGGCGATCGGCAGGCTGGTGGTGGCGGCAGGTTCAAACAGGTAAGTCATGGCAGGGCTCCTTGGATCAATGATGTTCGCGGGCTTCGCGCAGCAGCCCGAGGGCCTCCTGCACCGGCCGATCGGAATAGCTGAACAGTACACACGCGTCGTCCGCCTGCAGGCTCAGCGTTACCCAGCTGGGCACGACGAAGGTGTCCTTGGGTTCGAAATGGAAGGTCTGCCCACCGATGATGGCGCGCCCCCGTCCCTCGACCACCGAGTACACGGTGGCATCGGTGCAGCGGGCAGTCTTGCCGGCGAATCCGCGTGGCAGCAGCTGCATGCAGGTACCGATGGTGGGCATGGCCCAGCCACCAGTGGCTGGGTTGACATAACGCAGCTTCACGCCATCCCAGGCATCCACTTCGCCCTGCTGCTCAAGCGTGGCCAGCGCTTCGCGGGTACGCGCATACGGGTAACTGAAAATCGGTGAGGTAGCGCCCTGCACCTCATGGCGCAGCGGCAGCATGTTGGCGCCGTAGCGGGCCAGGCTGTTGCCGTCCGGGCGACTGACCGGCTGCACGGCCTGCGGGTAGTTCTCGGCGAAACCGGCGCCATAGAAGCGCACGGTGGGGATGTCCAGGCCGTCGAGCCAGATCACCGGCTCGCCGCCTTCGGTTTCGCTGGGGTTGCCGTGGTCATGCCAGGTCCAGGACGGAGTGATGATGAAGTCGCCCGGGTGCATGGTGGTGCGCTCGCCGTCCACTGCGGTGTAGGCGCCCTTGCCTTCGACCACGAAACGCAGCGCAGACTGGCTGTGGCGGTGGCTGGGGGCGATCTCGCCCGGCAGGATCAGTTGCAGCCCGGCATACAGGCTGGGGGTGATCGAGGCCTGGCCGCGAATACCCGGGTTTTCCAGCACCAGCACCCGGCGCACCGCCTCTTCGGCGCTGATCAGCTGACCGGCCTCCATCAGGTACGGGCGCACTTCACCGAAGCGCCACAGCGCCGGCACGCAGGTGGTGGTGGGCTGCGGCGGTACCAGGTTGTGCAGCTGTTCCCACAGGGGGAACAGCGCCTGGCTGTCGATGCGTTGATAGAAGTCGGCGCGGGCCGTGCCGATGTTGTCGTTGTTATTCATCGCTTCACCTTCGGTGGGCTGGGAAGGGGCGATTGGCAGTGGCAGCGCCCCGTTGTGCGACCGATTAAACGCCCGCCAGGCATACAAAAAAAATGATATTTTCATATGCATCCATACTAAAAAGATGATGAGAGGCACGCCATGCACTGGACCCGCCGCCTGCGCCCAAGGCACCTGCAACTGCTGGTGACGCTGGCCGAAACCGGTAACCTCAGCGACACCGCACGGCAGGCCTACACCACCCAGCCTGGGCTGTCGAAGTTCCTCAAGGAGTTGGAGGAAGATGCCGGCGCCCTGCTGTTCGAGCGCCATGCCCGGGGCCTGCGGCCGACCGCCGAAGGTACCCTGCTGGTCAACCATGCGCGGCGCATACTCAGCGAGATGGAACGCGCACAAAGCAACCTGGACGCCCTGCGCGAAGGCAGCACACCCAACGTGGCGATAGGCACCTCACCGGCTTCGGCGCCAAGCCTGGTGCCTGACGCCATCCTGTACTTCCTGGAGAAACACCCCAAAGCGCAGGTATCGCTGCAGGAAAGCACGATGAACGTGCTGCTCGAACGCCTGCAGTTGGGCCAGCTGGATGTGGTGGTCGGGCGAGTCGATAACTACCAGCCCAGCCAGGCCCTGCACAGCGAGATGCTGTTTCGCGAACCCATGCAGGTAGTCGCCCACCCCGACCACCCGTTAGCCAAGCGCAAGGGCCTGAACTGGGACGACCTGTATCAGTACGATTGGCTGTTGTGGCCGCCTGCCACGCCGATCCGCAACCGCCTGGACACGGCCCTGAGCAACGCCGGGCGCAAGCCGTTGCCGTGCCGCATCGAATCATCGTCGCTGATGGCCAATTTGTGGTTGATGCAGAACAGCGACATGCTGTCGGTGGCGTCCGGGCGGGTGGCCGAGCATTTCCATGGGCGCGGGTTGTTGCGGCAGCTGGATTTCGAGCTGGAGGCCGAAGGCTCGATCGGTATGTGCTGGCGTGATGAACCGCATATCGAAGGGGCAGTACTGGATTTGCTGGAGAGCCTGCGCCAAGCGGCCCGCAGCCCCATTCGCAAGCCGTGACCGGTGCTGGTTTCTGCACGGGCCGAACGTTCAGGCCGCAGCGCCGTCATAACCTGAGCCGGTGCCGACACGCAAAGAGGACGCGAAATGACCCAGCCCGACCCGTCGTACGTCAAATGGCTCGAAGACCGCGCCATGCTCAAGGCCTCCCAGGCGCGCGCCAGCCTGTACTCAGGCCAGTCGCGACTGTGGCAACAACCGTACGCCGAGGCCCAGCCCCGCCGCGCCACCGAAATCGCCTCGGTGTGGCTGACCGTCTACCCCGACGCCATCATCGCGCCCGAGGGTTGCTCGGTACTCGGTGCCCTGGCCCACGAAGCGTTGTGGAGGCGCCTGTCGGAGATCGGCGTACAGGGCCTGCACACCGGCCCGATCAAACTGTCCGGTGGCATCCGCGGCCGCGAACTCACCCCCAGCGTGGACGGCAACTTCGACCGCATCAGCTTCGACATCGACCCGCTGTACGGCAGCGAGCAGGAACTGATCCAGATGAGCCGCATGGCCGCTGCGCACAATGCCGTGACCATCGACGACCTGATCCCCTCGCACACCGGCAAGGGCGCCGACTTCCGCCTGGCCGAGATCGCCCATGGCCCCTACCCGGGGCTGTACCACATGGTCGAGATCCGCGAAGAAGACTGGACGCTGCTGCCCGAGGTGCCCGCCGGGCGCGATGCGGTCAATTTACTGCCAGCTCAGTGTGACGAGCTGAAGGCGCGCCATTACATCGTTGGCCAGCTGCAACGGGTAATCTTCTTCGAGCCGGGCGTGAAGGAAACCGACTGGAGCGCCACGCCGCCGATCACAGGCGTCGACGGCAAAACCCGCCGCTGGGTGTACCTGCATTACTTCAAGGAAGGCCAGCCCTCGCTGAACTGGTTGGACCCTACCTTCGCCGCCCAACAAATGATCATTGGTGACGCGCTGCACGCGCTGGACTGCCTGGGTGCACGCGGCCTGCGCCTGGACGCCAACGGCTTTCTCGGCGTAGAAACCCGCGCCAGCGGCACCGCCTGGTCGGAAAGCCACCCGCTGTCGCTCGTCGGCAACCAGCTGATCGGTGGCATGATCCGCAAGGCCGGCGGTTTCAGCTTCCAGGAGCTGAACCTGACCCTCGATGACATTGCGCAGATGTCCAGGGGCGGTGCCGACCTGTCCTACGATTTCATTACCCGGCCGGCCTACCAGCATGCGCTGCTGACGGGCGACACCGAGTTCCTGCGCCTGATGCTCAAGGAGATGCACGCCTTCGGCATCGACCCGGCCTCGCTGATCCATGCCCTGCAAAACCATGACGAGCTGACCGTGGAGCTGGTGCACTTCTGGACACTGCACGCGCACGACATGTACCTGTACAAGGGCCAGACCCTGCCTGGCAGCATTCTGCGCGAACATATCCGCGAAGAGATCTACGAACGGCTGTCGGGGGAACATGCGCCGTACAACCTGCGCTTCGTGACCAACGGCATTGCCTGCACCACCGCCAGCCTGATCGCTGCTGCACTGGGTATCCGCGACCTTGAACAGATTGGCGTAGCGGATATCGAGCGGATCAAGAAAGTGCACCTGCTGCTGGTCATGTACAACGCCATGCAGCCGGGGGTGGTCGCCTTGTCTGGCTGGGACCTGGTCGGTGCCCTGCCCTTGCCCGCCGAAGCGGTTGCCGAACGCATGCTCGACGGCGATACCCGCTGGATTCACCGAGGCGGCTATGACCTGGCCGGGCTTGACCCAGAGGCGGCGGCTTCGGTGCGTGGCATGCCGCGTGCCCGGGCGCTTTACGGCAGCCTCGACAGCCAGCTGGACGAGGGTGATTCATTTGCCTGCCAGGTGAAGAAACTGCTGGCTGTGCGCCAGGCTTACGGTATTGCCACCAGCCGTCAGGTGCTGGTACCTGAGGTACGCAGCCCTGGGCTACTGGTGATGGTGCATGAGCTGCCAGCCGGGCGTGGTATCCAGATCACTGCGCTGAACTTCGGCCAGGACGCAATTGCCGAGGAACTGCTGTTGACCGGGTTCACACCTGGGCCGGTGGTCGACATGATCAACGAGACGGTCGAAGGCGATTTGACCGAGGACGGGCGGCTGATGGTGAACCTGGACCCGTACGAGGCGCTGTGCCTGCGGATCGTCAACAGCAGCGGGCATGTTTGAATCTGGCGTGGCCATGCCGTCGGCAAACCGGTTTCGCCCACAAGCACGCCGCCTGCCCCGCGCAGGCGCCAGACTCGCAAGCCGGCTTGCCAGCCAAGAAGCCGGTCTTGCATTTACGGCGCTACCGGCATAGCGTTCGGAAGTTTTCTTTTCCGTGCCCAGGAGCAACTCCATGTACACCGGCATCGTCCAGGCCGTCCGCCCTCTGCTTGATGTGACCACCTACCCGGGCCACAACCAGTTCACCATCGACCTCACCCCGGAACTGCTCGACGAGCTGAAAATCGGTGCCAGCGTCAGTGTCGAAGGTACCTGCCTGTCCGTGACCGAAATCGACGGCAGCCAGGTCAGGTTCGACGCCATGACCGCTACCCTCGAACGCACCAATCTGAGCAGCTTCAAGCCTGGCCGGAGCGTGAACATTGAACGCTCAGCGAAGATGAACGCCGAAGTCGGCGGCCACCTGATGGCCGGCCACATCGCCACCACTGCCGAAATCGTCGAGCTGTCGATCAAGGAAACCGGCGCCTTCATCAAGTTCCGCATGCCGCCGCGATGGGGCAAGTACGTGTTCCCGCGCGGTTTCATCGGGGTCAATGGCTGCAGCCTGACGGTCGCTGACGTGGAGGATAACGTGATCACCATCAACCTGATCCCGGAAACCCTGCGTCAGACTACCTTCGCCAGCTACCACACAGGTGAACTGCTCAACATCGAGGTCGACCACCAGACCATGGTGCTGGTCGATGTGGTAGAGCGCACCATCAAAGGTACCCTGGCCCGCGAAAACCTGTTGCCCTGAGGCCTGCACATGCTCCCTAACGCCCTCCCCGCGCGCACAGCCAGGCGTTTGCGCCTGCAGGTAATGCGCGGTCGCGTCGGCCTTGGCCTGGTCGCCGCCCTGTCGGTGCTGGCCGGCATGACCGATGCCATCGGCTTGCTGGCACTGGGCGATTTCGTGTCGTTCATGAGTGGCAACACCACACGCCTGGCGGTGGCCATCAGTGAAGCTGACCTGGCCCTGGTGCTACGCCTCAGTGGCGCGGTCCTGGGCTTTGTCGCGGGCAATGCGCTGGGTGTGCTCCTGGCTCGCGGATTGCGCCGTCGAGCCTGGCCGGTGCTGTTGGTGGTTGCCGCACTGCTGGCTTTCGCCGCAGCGTGGCCGTTGCCGGCCACCTTCCCTGCGTTGTTGGCGGCCACGCTGGCCATGGGCATGATCAATGCGGTCGTGGAACAGGTGAATGGCCTGCCCATCGGCCTGACTTACGTGACGGGCGCCCTGTCGCGTTTCGGCCGCGGCCTGGGGCGTTGGCTACTGGGCGAGCGGCACAATGGCTGGCGGGTGCAGTTGGTACCTTGGGCCGGAATGTTGCTGGGCGCCGCGCTCGGCGCCTGGTTGCAAAAACACCTGGGCCTGCAGGCGCTGGCCGGCAGTTGTGCGCTGGCCTGCGTGCTGGCACTGGTATCGCGGTTCATACCGCGTTCCTGGCAGCGTGGCTACATGCCGCGCTGATCATTCGATACGCGGGTGCTGCTGTGCCAGTTTTTTGCGCTTGGCTTCCAACTCGGCGATCTGCGCATCGATGTCCTCGATCTTCTGCTCGATGTTGTCGTGGTGCTCTTGCAGCAGTTCACGCGCCTCTTCGATGTCTGACGCCGCGGGTGCGGCGCCGCGCAGGGGCTTGTTGGCGGTTTCCTTCATGGTCAGGCCGGTGACCAGGCCGACAGCAGCGATCACCATCAGGTAATAGGCCGGCATGTACAGGTCGTTTGTGGTCTCCACCAGCCACGCAGTGAGGGTTGGGGTAAGGCCGGCGATCAGCACCGAGATGTTGAAGGCGCTGGCCAGGGCGCTGTAACGGATGTGCGTGGGGAACATGGCCGGCAGCGTCGAGGCCATCACGCCGATGAAGAAGTTCAGCAGCACGGCAATGATCAGCAGGCCGGCGAAAATAAGCCCAAGCACCCCACTGTTGATCAGCATGAATGCCGGAATGGCCAAGGCCAGCAGGCCGACACTGCCCACGATGATGAACGGCCGTCGGCCAAACTTGTCGCTGAGCAGGCCGATGATCGGCTGCACGAACAGCATGCCGACCATGATCGCGATGATGATCAGCACGCCATGGTCTTCGCTGTAGTGCAGGTTGTGCGACAGGTAGCTGGGCATGTAGGTAAGCAGCATGTAGTAGGTGACGTTGGTGGCAATTACCACGCCGATGCAGGTCACCAGGCTGCGCCAGTGCTGGGTGGCCACCTCCTTGAACGACACCTTGGGCCCGGAGGCCAGGCCTTCACGATCGCCCTGTTCCAGCTTGTCGACGTGCTGCTGGAACGCAGGTGTTTCTTCCAGCGCATGGCGCAGGTAAAGGCCGATGATGCCCAGCGGCAGGGCCAGGAAGAACGGCAGGCGCCAACCCCATTCGAGGAACTTTTCTTCACCCAGCACCGTGGAAATGAGCACCACCACCCCTGCGCCCAATACAAAGCCGGCAATCGAACCGAAATCCAGCCAGCTGCCGAGAAAGCCGCGCTTGCGGTCAGGCGCGTACTCGGCAACGAAGATCGAGGCACCGGTGTATTCGCCACCCACCGAAAAGCCCTGGGCCATCTTGGCCAGCAGCAACAGGATCGGCGCCCAGATACCAATGCTTGCATAGGACGGTATCAGGCCGATGGCGAAGGTGCTCAGGGACATGATCACGATGGTCGCGGCGAGGATTTTCTGCCGCCCGAACCTGTCGCCCAAGGCGCCGAAGAACAACCCGCCAAGGGGCCGAATCAGGAACGGCACCGAGAAGGTGGCCAAGGCCGCGATCATTTGCACGCTGGGGTCGGCGTTGGGGAAAAACACCTTGCCCAAGGCATAAGCGACGAAGCCATAGACCCCAAAGTCGAACCACTCCATGGCGTTGCCCAGCGCGGCGGCCGTGATCGCCTTCTTCATCTTGGCGTCGTCGACGATGGTGATGTCCTTCAGGCCGATTGGCTGGACGCTTTTCTTGCGAGGTTTCATACCCGTATCCCTGTCGATGAATGCTCTAAGGGATCAGATACAACGGGACACTAAATAATTCAGCGCTTACTGTTTTTTTGTGCGTTTGCGGCACCACCCAACGGCGCCCAAAGAAAAGCCGCTGCAATGGCAGCGGCTTTCATGCCCAAGGCCTGGCTTCAGATACCTTCGCGCGCCAGGTCCATGGCGAAGTAGGTCAGGATCAGGTCGGCACCGGCACGCTTGATTGCGCCAATGCTTTCGCGCACCACCCGGCCTTCGTCGATGGCACCGGCCAGGCCACCGAACTTGATCATCGCATACTCGCCACTCACCTGGTACGCCGCCAGTGGCAGGCGCGAAGCGGCGCGGATGTCGGCGATCACATCAAGGTAGGCACCGGCCGGCTTGACCATCAGCACGTCCGCGCCTTCCTGCTCGTCGAGCAGCGACTCGCGCACCGCTTCGCGGCGGTTCATCGGGTTCATCTGGTAACTTTTGCGGTCACCCTTCAGTGCAGTGCCGCCGGCCTCACGGAACGGGCCATACAACGACGAGGCGAACTTGGTTGAGTAGGCCATGATCGCGGTGTCGTGGAAACCGGCACCGTCCAGCGCGCTGCGGATAGCTTGCACCTGGCCGTCCATCGCCGCCGAGGGGGCAATGAAGTCGGCACCGGCAGCAGCGGCGATGACGGCCTGCTTGCCCAGGTTGGCCAGGGTGGCGTCGTTGTCCACGCCATGGTCATGCAGCACGCCGCAGTGGCCGTGGCTGGTGTATTCGCAGAAGCAGGTGTCGGACATCACCACCATTTCCGGCACGGTGTCCTTGCAGATACGCGACATGCGCGCAACCAGGCCGTTTTCGTTCCAGGTGTCGCTGCCATCGGCATCCAGGTGGTGCGATACGCCAAAGGTCATCACCGACTTGATACCGGCGCGGGCATAGCGCTCGATTTCCTGGGCCAACAGCTTCTCGGGGATACGGTTGACACCGGGCATGCTGGTGATCGGCACGAAATCATCGATGCCCTCTTCGACGAAGATCGGCAGGATCAGGTCTTCAAGGCGGAACTCGGTTTCCTGGAAGATCGTGCGCAGGGACTCGTTCTGCCGCAGGCGGCGGGGACGAACGGACGGGAATTGGTTGGACATGACAGCTCCAGGGAATTTGAACGGCGTATACCTTATGCCTGTCGCGCGCCAGTGAAAAGGCTAAATGACGAGATTGTGTCTTGCGTCAATGGCAACGACCGGGGTTTGCCTGTGTTGGCCTCTTCGCGGGCAAAACCGCGCCCACAAATCCCGTAGGTGCGGGTTTACCCGAGAAGAGGCCGGTACAGGAATAAATTACTGCAGCCAGGGCGGCGTCACTTCCTCTGCCTTGGCCGGCCCATGCTCAGCCTCGGCGCGTGCTGCACGGCGGCGAGCGTCGTCCATCCGGGCGGCGTCGATCTCGCGCATCACCCCGGTTACGTCAGCTTCATGTTCATCATCCTCGAACACCCCGGTCAACGGGCTGTCGGGCAGCAACTCGCCGGCCTCGTACAACGCCCACATCTCCTGCGCATAGCGGGTGCTTTTCAGCTCCGGGGCAAAGCGCCCGAAATAATGGGCCATGTTGTCCACATCGCGCTGCAGCATGCTGAAGGCGTGGTTGTTGGCGGCTGCATCCACTGCCTGCGGCAGGTCGATGATCACCGGCCCGTCCGGGCCGAGCAGCACGTTGAACTCGGACAGGTCGCCATGCACCATTCCGGCGCACAGCATCAGCACGACCTGGCGAATGACGAAGGCGTGGAACGCGCGGGCATCCTCCGCTTCCAGGTGTACGTCGTTCAGCCTCGGGGCCGCATCGCCATCGGCATCGGTGACCAGCTCCATCAGGAGCACACCGTCCTGGAAGTCGTAAGGCTTGGGCACCCTCACACCTGCGGCGGCCAAACGGAACAGCGCTGCCACTTCGGCGTTCTGCCAGGCATCTTCGGCTTCTTTGCGGCCGTACTTGCTGCCCTTGGCCATGGCCCGGGCCTGACGGCTGTTGCGTACCTTGCGGCCCTCCTGGTATTCGGCGGCCTGGCGGAAACTGCGCTTGTTGGCTTCTTTATAGACCTTGGCGCAGCGTACCTCGCTGCCACAGCGCACCACGTACACAGCGGCTTCCTTGCCACTCATCAACGGCCGTAGTACTTCGTCGACAAGGCCGTCTTCGATCAACGGTTCGATTCTTTTAGGTGTCTTCATCAGGCTGCGTTCAGGGTCCTGGCTTTGTTGGCGGACATCCTCTCACAGCCTGATGCGACTTGCTCGTCTGTCTTCAGGCCAGACGAATCAGGCGCCCTGCCCTACGCCAGCCACGGCCCCGCCGCGTGCCCGGCGCCGGGTCACCAGCACCCCCGAGCACACCACCAACACCGCCAGCACCATCGTCGAGACCACTTCCAGGCGATGATCCGGACGGAACAGCATCAATACCAGTACGCCGCTGATGAACAGGATCACGCCCCAGGTCAGCCACGGGAACAGCCACATGCGGTAACCCAGAGTCTTGCCCTGTGCCGTCAGGCGCTGGCGCAGGCGCAGCTGGGAAATGGCGATGACCAGATACACCAGCAAGGCAATGGCACCGGAGCTTGCCATGAGGAAGCCAAATACCTGGGCCGGCACCAGGTAGTTGGCGATCACCGCCAGGAATGCAGCCCCCGTCGACAACAAGACTGCCACCACGGGTGTACCACTGCGGCTGGTTATCTGGGCACAGGCTGGGGCATCACCACGGCGGCTAAGCGAATAGACCATGCGCGAGGCGGTGTACAGCGACGAATTGAGGCAGCTGGTCACCGACGTCAGCACCACGAAGTCGATGATGGCCTTGGCATTTGGCACGCCCAGGGTGTCCAGCACCGTGACATAAGAGCCTTCGGTCGCCAGGCGTGGGTCGGTCCACGGTACCAATGCGATGACGATGAAGATCGACAGGATGTAGAACAGCGTTATCCGCCAGATCACCGAATTGGTGGCCTTGGAAATATGCTTGCCCGCCTCGTCGGATTCAGCCGCAGCGATGGTCACCACCTCGGCCCCGAGGAACGAGAACATGGTGATCAGCATCGCGCTCAGCACCGCACCAAAGCCGTTGGGCATGAAGCCCCCCGTATCCCACAGGCGCGAGACGCCGCTGACGCCAGACCCCGGCAACAGGCCGAAAATGGCGCAAACACCCAGGGCGATGAAGCTGACGATGGCCACCACCTTGACCAGTGCCAACCAGAACTCGAACTCACCGTAATTCTTCACGCTGAACAGGTTGGTGGCCGTCAGCAGCAACGTGATCACCAACGACAACACCCAGATCTCCATCTGCGGGACCCAGGAGTTGATGATGGTAGCGGCGATATTGGCCTCGATCGGAATGATCAGCACCCAGAACCACCAGTACAGCCAACCGATGGTGTAACCGGCCCATTTGCCGATGGCGAGGTCAGCGTAGGTTGAGAACGAGCCGGTGTCCGGGGAGGCAACCGCCATTTCGGCCAGCATGCGCATCACCAGCACCACCAGGCCGCCCGCCAGGATATAGGCCAGGATGGTGGCCGGCCCCGCTTCGGCGATGGCGCGGCCAGAGCCGACAAACAGCCCGGCGCCGATCACGCCGGCAATGGACAGCATGGTGACATGCCGTGATTTCAATCCATGACTCAAATTGTTCTTGTGGGTTTGCATGGCGCTACCTTGTTGTTTTTGTCATGCCCACGCAGGGGCCGCCGGCTGCACGTCACCGACGCAGGCGCGAAAAAGCCCGTCCTGCCCTGAATGGTGAGCAGGGCAGTACGGGTTGAGTAAAACGAAACCGCAGAAGGTGTTACCGGGGGGTCAGCTGGCGGCCCTATGGTTGGCCGACCGGTCGGCCTTGGGGAAGCTGCCGCCCTGCAGGCCGACCTGCTCGCACACCTTCTCGACGATGTAGGCGCCGATCGGGATGGCCGAGGTCGCGGCTGGCGACGGTGCGTTGCACACGTTGACACTGCGCGCGGTGTTGACGAACAGGAAATCGTCGATCAGCTTGCCGTCGCGCGACACCGCCTGGGCACGCACGCCGGCCGGGTAAGGCGTGAGGTCGGCTTTGGTTATGCTCGGGCAGTACTTCTGCACCTGCTTGAGGTACCCGCCCTTGAACAGCGAGTTCTTCATCTCGATCAGGCCCGGGCGGAAGTTCTTCGCCAGCACCTTGAGAATGCCGGGCGTGGTCAGGGTCTGGAACAGGTCGCTGGGGCTGACATCGGTCTTGCGGTAGCCCTCGCGCTTCATCGCCAGCACAGCATTGGGGCCAACGGTGACGGTGCCGTCGATCATGCGGGTCAGGTGCACCCCCAGGAAGGGCATCGACGGGTCGGGAATCGGGTAGATCAGGTGGTTGACGATCTGATTGTGCTGCTTGGGCAGCAGGTAGTATTCGCCACGGAACGGGCAGATCACGAACTCGGTACGCAGCCCGAGCATGCCCACCACGCGGTCAGCCATCAGCCCCGAGCAGGTCACCAGGAAACGGCTGCGCAATTCATCACGCTGGGTGCGCACGATCACTTCATTTGCCTGTTCCTGCAGGCCGACCACTTCTGCGCCATAGCGGATTTCGCCACCGGCACGCTGGAACTCTGCGGCCATCGCAGCAGTCACCTGGGCGTAATTGACGATGCCGCTGGACGGCACGAAGATGCCCCCCATACCGACGATGTTGGGCTCACGCTCGCGCAACTCGTCAGCCGACAGCCAGTAGCGTTCAAGGCCATTGGCCGCCGTCCGCTCCCACAGCGCCTTCATGCGCTGCATTTCCAGATCGTTGGTGGCTACCAGCAGCTTGCCACACTCATCGAAGCGAATGCCGTGCTGGGTGCAGAAGGCTTTGGTCGCCTTGTTGCCTTCCAGGCAGAAGCGCGCCTTGAGGCTGCCGGGGGTGTAATACACGCCGGCGTGGATCACGCCGCTGTTATGGCCGGTCTGATGGCGGGCCGGGCCAGACTCTTTCTCCAGCAGGAGCATCTTCGCGTCCGGGTAGACCTTGATCAGGTGCATGGCCGTGGACATGCCCACAATCCCGCCGCCAATAATGATGAAATCGTACACAGCCTTACCTCACACGCAGGCATTGCCTGGCAGGCTCACCAAGGCCCGCACGGGGCCTGGTGGCATTGTTTTGTGCATAAACGCGTGGGCGAGCGCCCGCCCCGCGCCCTGTCATTATTGCCCGCGCTGGTACAGCGGCTTGGGGAAGGCGACGTAACCACGCTGGCGCATCAGTTCGCGGCGCAGGCCCTCGTGCGGGGTGAAGCGATCGCGGCCATGCAGCCAGAACAGGTTGTTGATCAGCAGGAAACTGCCTACGCCTACCGGCACCGAGACCTTCTTGCCGCTGCCTTCCAGCGACTCGGACAAGGCGTTCAGCCAGATACCTTCCTCGTAGTTTTCCGGCTGCACGAACTGGTCAATGTAGCGCATGGTCGGCCGGCCTTCGGTATCGGTGTCGAATACCGAATGGAACACATCTTCGGCAACCTTTTTGCTCGGCGGTGCGGTCCAGCGCATTTCGCGACGGGCCATCGGGTGACGGAAGAACGCCTCGCACTGCTCCCAGTCGTCCAGGTGCAGCAGCAGCGAGTTGCCGCCTTCCATGTTCTTTTCGTCGATCTTCAGCATCAGCACATAGTCGGTGATCTGGTTCACGAACGTACCGTCGTTGTGCAGCTCCATCACACGGTGCGGCTGGCGCAGGTAGCTGTCGGAGTTGTCGCTGTTGACCACCACGAAGCGCGCATAGAACTGGCCACTCATGGCGTCATAGTTGGAACGGCCGATCAGGTGTGCACAGGCGGTGGTGAACTTGACCATGTCTTCGGCCTGGCTCACGTCGTCCAGGCCGATCGGGGTAATCAGCATGCCACCTGTGGCGCGGTCGAGGATGGTGTTGAGCAGCACCGGGCGCAGCGTGCCCTGGCACAGCTCGTCAAGGATTTCGCCTACGCGAAAACGCAGGAACGACTTGTACTCCAATGCCTGCACCGGCCATTGGGCAACGGCCTGCACGAACGCTTCGACGGTTTCCCGGGCAAAGGTCAGTTCAAGCAGGCGCGGCGACTGTTTCGAGGGGGCGATGGTGTAGCCCTGCGGTTCGAGCGGCAGTGGCATGACAAGTTCGTCGATCTGCGTAAAGGCGTTCATGGCAGTGTCCTGGCTAAAAAAGTTGGTGGCGCCGTCCGGTCATGACCTGGATCAGTGCGGGCGAGGTAAAAATATCGCCACTAACTAAAAATGTCTACATTTTTATGTTTCAACGACACTAGTCGCGTTTGTCCATTGTTTTTCGTCAGCAGAGGGTTTCGGTATGATCGGCAAAACGTTTTGAGGAACAGGATCTTGGAAGCGCTCGCCCCCCGACAAAACTCAGCATTCAGCGGGTATGAGAGGCTCAAGAAGGACATCATCCGCGGGGTGTTCAAGCCCGGTGAAAAGCTGTTGATGAGCACCCTCAAGGAACGCTACGACCTGGGTGTGGGCCCGCTGCGCGAAGCACTGTCGCAACTGGTGGCCGAGCACCTGGTCAACGCGATCAGCCAGAAAGGCTACCGGGTAGCGCCCATGTCGCTGGATGAGATGAACGACATCTACGACGCCCGCGCCAACCTGGAAGCGATGATCATTGCCTTGGCCATCGAGCGCGGCGATGACGCCTGGGAGGCGTCGGTGCTGGCCCACTCGCATACCTTGGCCAAGGTGGTGGAAGTAAAAACCCGCGAGCAGCGGCTGGATGTGTGGGACGAGCGGCACAAGGCGTTCCATACTGCCATTGCCTCGGGCTGCGGCTCCAAGCACCTGCTGCAGGCGCGCACCTACCTGTTCGACCAGGCCGAGCGCTACCGCCACCTGTGGCTGACGCAGACGGTGTTTTCCGAAGAGGCGCTGGCGCTCAAGCGCCAGGAGCATGCGGCACTGGTCGAGGTGATCCTTGCCCGGGATGCCAAAACCGCCAGCGCCATGATGCGCTCGCACCTGATGACACCGGTACCGATCATTGCGCAGATCATGCACGCCGAAGGCATCGGTGCCCGCTAGATGAATTTTTCTTAAATCGCCGGTTGTCTATTCTTTGGCACAATCAGATCTCCATTAGATGCCCAGGAACCAGCATGCCTCGCGTACTGACCATCGAAGACGACGCCGTCACCGGCCAGGAAATCGTCGCCGAACTGACCAGCCACGGTCTGGAAGTGGATTGGGCCGACAATGGCCGTGAAGGCCTGGCCAAAGCCATTGCGGGCGGCTACGACCTGATCACCCTGGACCGCATGCTGCCCGAGGTCGACGGCCTGACCATCGTCACCACCCTGCGCAACCTCAAGATCGCTACGCCGATCCTGATGATCAGCGCCCTCTCCGACGTCGATGAGCGGGTGCGCGGCCTGCGTGCCGGCGGAGACGACTACCTGACCAAGCCGTTCGCCTCCGACGAAATGGCCGCGCGAGTCGAGGTATTGCTGCGTCGTAACAGCGTACCCACGACCCAGACCCGCTTGCAGGTTGCCGATCTGCAACTGGACCTGATCAGCCACGAAGCGCGCCGCGGTGACAACACCCTCAACCTGTTGCCCACCGAGTACAAGCTGCTGGAGTACCTGATGCGCCACAGCGGCCAGGTGATCACGCGGATGATGATTTTCGAGGAGGTCTGGGGCTATCACTTCGACCCGGGCACCAACCTGATCGACGTGCACATCGGCCGCCTGCGCAAGAAGATCGACTCACCCGGCCAGTCGCCGCTGATCCGTACGGTACGGGGCTCCGGCTATGCCATTGCTGAACCCGTCTAAAGGCTGGAGTTCTTCTACCAGCCGCCTGCTGGCACTGTACAGCTTTCTGTTCGTGGCCTGGAGCAGCATCCTCATGGGGGTGCTGTACTTCGAGGTCTCCAGCTACCTGAACAAACTCACCCGTCATTCCATGCTGCAGCGCCAGCACCTGTTCGCCCACATGAGCGGCAAACAACTGGACGACGCCCTGATTGCCAGCCAGGCCTTCGAGGAGCGCAGCTTTGACGCCTACGGCCTGTTCGATAGCCAGCTCAACCCGATTGGCGGCACCGTGCGGGCCTTGCCCCCAGAGCTCAGACTGGACGGCAAGATTCATGAGCTGGAACGCTGCCTGGATGCCGACGACCCACGCATGCCCCGCGACAGCTGCGACGCGGTGGCAATCAAGGTACAGGATGGCCGGTGGCTGGTGCTGGTGCGCGACAATGGCTCGTTGTTCGTGGTTACCCGGATCATCCTGCACGCCTTGCTCTGGGGCATCTCGCTGACCCTGATCCCGGGTTTTGCCGGTTGGTACCTGCTACGGCGCAGGCCGCTCAAGCGTATACGGGCGATCCAGGCCCAGGCCGAACTGATCGTCGCCGGCGACCTGACCCACCGCCTGCCACTGTCGGCCCGCCGCGACGAGCTGGACATGCTTGCGGCGATCGTCAATGCCATGCTCGACCGTATCGAACGGCTGATGCATGAGGTCAAGGGTGTATGCGACAACATTGCCCATGACCTGCGCACACCGCTGACCCGCCTGCGCGCCCAGCTGTACCGTATTCGCCAGCAAAGCGACGTGGATTCTGCGCAAGCCGAAGCGCTGGACCAGGCCATTGGCGAAACCGACACCTTGATGGCGCGCTTTCGCGGGTTGTTGCGCATCAGCGAGCTGGAAGACCGCCAGCGCCGCGCCGGCTTCATCCAGCTTGACCCGCATGAGCTGCTGGTAGAACTGCATGATTTTTACCTGCCATTGGCCGAGGATGGCGGCATTCAACTGCAATTGCACCAACCTGCGCAGCTACCGGCGTTGCACGGCGACCGCGAACTGCTGTTCGAGGCCTTGGCGAATCTGGTGGGTAACGCGATCAAGTTCACGCCCGAGGGTGGTCGGGTGCGCATCACCGCCACGCAGGATGACAGCGGCGTGCACATGGCGATCGAGGATAGCGGGCCTGGTATTCCCGAAGCAGAGCGAACGGCTGTACTGAAACGGTTCTATCGCAGCGATGAGGGCCACCGCCATGCCGGCTTCGGGCTGGGGTTGTCGATCGTGGCGGCAATCGTCGACCTGCATGGGTTCGGGCTGGAGATTGGCGAAAGCGAATTGGGTGGGGCCAGGCTGGTATTGCACTGCCCGCTTGCGGGTCTAGCGAAGTAAAAGCAGGGGCCGCTTTGCGGCCCTTCGCGGGCACGCCCGCTCCCACAGGTTGGCGCGACATTTCAAGTGTGCGCTATCCCTGTGGGAGCGGGCGTGCCCGCGAAGGGCTGCAACGCAGCCCCAGTTGCTTTAGTCAGCCAGGCGCCAGGTCGTCGTGCCCTTGCTGTCTTCCAGCACCACCCCCATGGCGGTCAGCTGATCGCGAATGCGGTCCGACTCGGCCCAGTTCTTGTCCGCACGCGCCTGCAGGCGCGCCTGGATCAAGCCCTCGACTTCAGCCGCATCGACCTTGCCTTCGGCACCAGCACGCAGGAAGTCATCGGCCTCCAGTTGCAGCACACCCAGCACATCACCCAGCTCGCGCAGTCGACCGGCCAGGCCAGCAGCAGCCTCCACGTCGCTGTCGCGCAGGCGGTTGATCTCGCGCACCAGGTCGAACAGGACGGCACAGGCTTCGGGAGTGCCGAAGTCGTCGTTCATCGCCACGCTGAAGCGCTCGACAAACGCTTCGCCACCCTTGGCCGCCACCCGTGGCAGGCCGCGCAGGGCGTGGTAGAAGCGCTCCAGCGCGCCCTTGGCGTCACGCAGGCTGTCTTCCGAGTAGTTGATCGCGCTGCGGTAGTGGCTGGCCACCAGCAGGTAGCGCACCACCTCCGGGTGGTACTTCTCGAGCACGTCGCGGATGGTGAAGAAGTTGTTCAACGACTTGGACATCTTCTCGCCGTTGATACGGATCATGCCGCAATGCATCCAGGCGTTGGCGTACTGCTTGCCGGTGGCCGCCTCGCTCTGGGCAATCTCGTTCTCGTGGTGCGGGAATTCCAGGTCGCTGCCGCCGCCGTGAATGTCGAAGCTCTCGCCCAGGCAGCAGGTGGACATGACCGAGCACTCGATGTGCCAGCCCGGGCGACCCGGGCCCCATGGCGATTCCCAGCTTGGCTCGCCCGGCTTGACGCCCTTCCACAGGACGAAGTCGAGCGGGTCCTGCTTGGCTTCGTCGACCTCGATGCGTGCACCGATACGCAGGTCTTCGATCTTCTTGCGCGACAGCTTGCCGTAGCCGACGAACTTGCCGACCCGGTAATACACGTCACCATTGCCTGGCGCGTAGGCGTACCCTTTGTCGATCAGGGTCTGGATCATCGCGTGCATGCCAGCGATATGGTCGGTGGCACGCGGCTCCTGGTCCGGCGGCAGAATGTTCAGGCGGCGCTCGTCTTCGTGCATCGCATCGATCATGCGGGCGGTCAGGGCGTCGAAACTTTCGCCGTTCTCGTTGGCCCGGTTGATGATCTTGTCATCGATGTCAGTGATGTTGCGCACGTAGGTCAGCTCATAGCCACTCTTGCGCAGCCAGCGGGTGACCAGGTCGAAGGCCACCATGCTGCGGCCATGGCCCAGGTGGCAGTAGTCGTACACGGTCATGCCGCACACGTACATGCGCACCTTGTTGCCATCCAGCGGCTTGAAGACTTCCTTGGTTTTGCTCAGGGTGTTGTAGATGGTAAGCACGGCGGTTCCTCAGCTGCCCCAGGAGTCACGCAGGGTGACAGTGCGGTTGAACACCGGGCGACCCGGCTGGCTGTCTTTCAGGTCGGCGCAGAAGTAGCCTTCACGCTCGAACTGGAAGCGGTCCTCGGGCTGCGCCTGGGCCAGCGACGGCTCGGCACGGCAACCGCTGAGTACTTGCAGCGAAGCCGGGTTGATGTTGTCCAGGAAGCTGCCGCCCTCCTCGGTCTTTTCCGGGTTCGGCGAGCGGAACAGGCGGTCGTACAGACGCACTTCGCACTCGACGCTGCCCTCGGCCGGCACCCAGTGGATCACGCCCTTGACCTTGCGGCCTTCAGGGTTTTTGCCCAGGGTGTCCGGGTCGTACGAGCAACGCAGTTCGACGATATTGCCGTCGGCGTCCTTGATCGCTTCGTCAGCACGAATCACGTAGCTGCCGCGCAGGCGCACTTCACCGGCCGGTTCCAGGCGCTTGTAGCCCTTCGGCGGTTCTTCCATGAAGTCGTCGCGGTCGATGTACAGCTCCCGGGAGAACGGCAGCACACGCACGCCCATGTCTTCCTTCGGGTGACGTGGCAGCTCAAGCTGCTCGACCTGGCCTTCCGGGTAGTTGGTGATGACCACTTTCAGCGGGCGCAGCACGCACATCGCGCGTGGCGCGGTGCGGTCCAGGTCGTCACGGATGCTGAACTCGAGCATCGACATGTCGACCACACCGTCGGAACGGTTGGTGCCGATCATTTCGCAGAAGTTGCGGATCGAAGCTGGCGTATAGCCACGGCGACGGAAGCCGGACAGGGTCGACATGCGTGGGTCGTCCCAGGCGTCGACGTGCTTCTCGTCCACAAGCTGCTTGAGCTTGCGCTTGGAGGTAATGGTGTAGTTCAGGTTCAGGCGGCTGAACTCGTACTGGCGCGGGTGTGCCGGCACCGGCAGGTTGTCGAGGAACCAGTCGTACAGCGGACGATGCCCTTCGAACTCCAGGGTGCAGATCGAGTGGGTAATGCCCTCGATGGCGTCCGACTGGCCGTGGGTGAAGTCGTAGTTGGGGTAGATGCACCACTTGTCGCCGGTCTGGTGGTGGTGGGCATGGCGAATGCGGTACAGGATAGGGTCGCGCAGGTTCATGTTTGGCGAGGCCATGTCGATCTTGGCCCGCAGCACACGCTCGCCGTCCTGGAATTCGCCAGCCTTCATGCGGGCGAACAGGTCGAGGTTTTCTTCCACGCTACGCTCGCGGAACGGGCTGTTCTTGCCCGGCTCCTTGAGGTTGCCGCGGTATTCCTTGGCTTGCTCAGGGGTGAGGTCGCAGACGTAGGCCTTGCCGCGCTTGATCAGCTCGACCGCCCAGTCGTGCAACTGGTCGAAATAGTCGGAGGCATAGCGCACGTCGCCGGCCCAGTCGAAGCCCAGCCACTTCACATCGCTCTGGATGGCGTCGATGTACTCCTGGTCTTCCTTGGCCGGGTTGGTATCGTCGAAGCGCAGGTGGCAGACGCCGCCGAATTCCTTGGCCAGGCCGAAGTTGACGCAGATCGACTTGGCGTGGCCGATGTGCAGATAACCATTGGGCTCCGGCGGGAAACGGGTGACGATACTGCTGTGCTTGCCCGAGTCCAGGTCGGCCTGGATGATCGGCCGCAGGAAGTTCGCAGGGACAGCGGGGGCGCCTTTGGCAGCGGCGTTGGGCGCGTTGTCGGCAGTGGGCTTGCTCATAGGATCCTTGAATGCGTGTGTCCAGCCTGGGTAGGCCGATTGAATCAAAGGGCCTATCATAGCCGAAGCAGTCAAGCTGCTGACAGCCGCGCCCGGACAAACTGATGTGATTTATCACGGCTTTTTGCCGCAGCCTGGCAAAATGGCCAGTGCGCGCCATGTGTCGTGATCGCCTGAACATACGTCAGGTGATAACCGGCGCCCTGCGCACCCTAATTTCTGATTGCCTTGAAAGAGCGAGTTTCAGCATGTCCAAAGTCAAACTGACCACCAACCACGGCGACATCGTCCTGCAACTGGACGCCGAGAAAGCGCCACTGACTACCGAAAACTTCGTTCAGTACGTCAAGGACGGCCACTACAATGGCACCGTATTCCACCGTGTGATCAAAGGCTTCATGATCCAGGGCGGCGGCTTCGAGGCCGGCATGAGCCAGAAGAAAACCCGCGCCAGCATCCAGAACGAAGCCGACAACGGCCTGAAGAACAAGAAGTACAGCATTGCCATGGCCCGTACCATGGAGCCGCACTCCGCCTCGGCGCAGTTCTTCATCAACGCCTCCGACAACGACTTCCTCAACCACAGCGGCAAGAACGTGCAAGGCTGGGGTTATGCCGTATTCGGTGAAGTGATCGAAGGCCGTGAAGTGGTCGACGCCATCGAGAAAGTGGCCACCGGTTCCAAAGCTGGCCACCAGGACGTACCGAAGGACGACGTGATCATCGAGAAAGCCGAGATCATTGAGTGATTCTGCTGATCTCTGATCTGCACCTGCAAGAAGAACGCCCGGATATTTCCCGGGCGTTTCTTGATCTGCTAGACGGCCGCGCCCGCCACGCCAAGGCCCTGTACATCCTTGGTGACTTCTTCGAAGCGTGGATTGGCGACGATGCCATGACGCCCTTCCAGCAGTCGATCTGCCAGGCCATGCGCCGGCTGAGCGACAGTGGCACGGCCATCTACCTGATGCATGGCAACCGTGACTTCCTGATTGGCCAGGCCTTCTGCGATGCCGCTGGCTGCACCTTGTTGAGCGACCCCAGCGTGATCGAGCTGGGCGGTGAACAGGTGCTGCTGATGCACGGCGACACCCTGTGCACCCGCGACTTGGGCTACATGAAGATGCGCCGCCTGCTGCGCAATCCGCTGAGCTTGTGGATCCTGCGCCACCTGCCGCTGTCGGCCCGCTACAGGCTGGCGCGCAAGCTGCGCAATGAAAGCCGTACACAAACGCGGATGAAGTCCACTGAGATTGTCGACGTCACGCCGGAAGAAGTACCCAAGGTGATGGCGGCGCATGGCGTGCGCACCCTGGTGCATGGCCATACCCATCGGCCGGCGATTCACAAGCTGGTGGTCGACGGCCAACCGGCACGACGTATCGTGCTGGGCGACTGGGATCGCCGCGGTTGGGCCTTGCAGGTTGACGAGCAGGGCTTTCAGTTGGCGCCGTTCGAGTTTTCCTGACATTACAGGGTCTCGCGGGCAAGCCCGCAGGCCCCTGTAGGAGCGGGTTTACCCGCGAATGGGCCGGCGCAGGCTGACGCCTCAGGGCTGGCTGACTACCGCCCCCTTGTCCCGCTCACTGATCACCACTTCCCGGTACTCAGGGTCTGCCTTGATCTGCGCCTCGGTAAACGGAATCAGCGCCAGCTGCTTGGCCGCAAAGGCCTTGGTCTGGTCACTGGCATGCGCCGAAGCCTTTTCACTCGACTGGGAAAACGCAAGCAGGCCACGGGCTTCTGGCCCCTTGTCGGTGAAGCTGACCAGTTGCAGGTAGCTGGTGCCACTCACCACCAGCCGCTTGCCCTGCCCGTGCGGCACGCTGTAGATCGCGTTGTACACCCCTAGCGCCTGCGGGCCGCCCGGTACCGGCGTGCCGTCAAGGGCCTGTTGCACCTGCCCCCAGCGCGCCGCCCCGGCAACGCCACTTTCACTGACCTGCTTGAGCGACGCCAGTGCTGCCTGATGTACCAGCCTGCTTACCGCCGCCTGCTCGACAGCCAGGCCGCGCGGGGTGTGCTGCGGGTCGGCCGGGTTGAATGCCACTCGCCAGCTTTCCGGGTGCTCGGCCAGCGCATTGAACAGGTTCTGGAAGTGCACCAGGCCCATACCACTGTCGAGGTCGGCCTTACCGTTCCAGGCAGCCAGGCTGCTGCACACGGCCTGCACATCTGCGCCGGCGCCCTTGCACCATTGCAGCAGGTCTGGCAACACCAGGCTGGCCAGGTACACCTCGTCATCGGTGACCATGCGCTGCAATTCATCTACACCTAACCGGGCTTTGCCCTGTAGGCGTTGCAAGGCAAAGCGGCCACGCATGCCCAGTGGTTGGTCATTGCGGCTGACCAGTGGCGAGTAGCCGGTCAGCGGCTGCGCCGGGTTGGCCATCCAGGCCGGGTCGTTGGAGTTCTGTACGAAGTCTTCACGCTCCAGGCTTGGCAGCAGCCGCGCCGGGAAGATGCCCGGTTGCGCCGCCTGCGCGTCAACCTTCCACTGGCATGCGCTCCGCGAGCCATCCAGCACCACCAGGCGCCCTTGCGCCTGCGGGTTGCTGCAGGTATCCAACAGTTGCTGGTCAACATAGGGTACTACCGACTGATTCAGGTACAAGGCCCGCCCTCTCTGGTCCACGGCCAGCGTGTTGACCCAAGGGATACCTTGCAACTGCTCGACCGATCCCTTCAATGCCGCCAGGCTGTCGGCTCGGTTGATCTGGTACCACTGCTGCAACACCCGTGAGTTCTCGAGGTTGGCGTCTCGCACGCTGTAGGCCGCCTGCGCATCCCAGTCCAGGCGGCCTGGCCATTGCACCACCGGGCCGAACTGCGAACTGTAGACCGGCCGCTCAACCTGGCTCAGGCTGCCATCCGTGCCTTTGACCGCGACACGGATGGTTTGCCGGGCCATCGGCAGCGACTTGCCATCGAGCACATAGCGGGTCGGGTCTTTGGGGTCGAGTTGCAGGCGGTAGAGCGTGAAGTGCTTGGAGGTGTCGACGGTGTGCGTCCACGCCAGGTGCTGGTTGAAACCGATGTTGACCACCGGCAGGCCCGGTAGCGCCGCGCCCATCACATCAAGCTGGCCGGGAATGGTCAGTTGCATCTGGTAGAAGCGCATGCCGCCCATCCACGGGAAGTGCGGGTTGGCCAGCAACAGGCCGCGGCCATTGGCTGAACGCTGCGCGCCTACTGCCACCGCATTGCTGCCGCGCTCCGCGGCGAACCGCTCCTGCCGGGCCAACGCGCTGGCAAAGCCCGCGGATGATTGCTGACGGGCCAGCGTTGGCGGTTGCGCCCCTGCCAACGCCTCGACGAACTGCCCGACACCGCCCTCGGCCAGTAAACGGCGGGTCAGTTTGACCAGATCCTGGCTGCTGATGGGCCGCACCCACTCACCATCACCACACTCGGCGGGCAGCCCTTGACGACGGCGTTCGACCAACGCCCGGTTGTAGCCGCTGGCGTATCCCGCCAGCAACGCCTGCACCGGCGCGGGTTGCGCCTGCAGGAAGGCATCGACCGCCGCTGAGCTATTGAGCCAGGTGAAGAACAGGTCGCTGGTCAGGTTGTCACGCTGCTCCAGGGTCTTGCCCTTGGCGCCGAAATAGCGTGAGCGCTCACCGCTCACGGTCAGCACTTCATTGGCGAGCAGGCATAGGTTGTCCTGGGCGTAGGCATAGCCGACGCCATAGCCCAGGCCACGCTCATCCTTGGCCACGATATGCGGTACGCCGTATCGGGTATAGCGGATCTGGGCACTGGTGTCGGCTATCGCGGGCTGCGCCTGCACACCGACGCTGAAGGCCACCAGGGCAGCGGCCAGGCCGGCGCAAGTCATGGGACGGCAAAGTGGAAACACGGGCACTCCTCGGGTTCGGGGGTCATCCCGATCAGACGAATGGCCAGATGAATATTTTACGTATTACAAGGCGATGGAACGTCTTGATGAGAAACAGGCATTTTTTTCACGAATGGGTTGCAGTTTTTGCGTGCTCATTCGTCCTAGTAAGTGAGCCACCCACATTTCGGGTTCGTCCACGAAAAGGAGCATTCGCATGTACAACCCGCAAACCTCGATCCAGGCCGGGCGCGTCCCAGGCAAAACGTCCAAGGGACAGGACGTATTTGCTGAAGAACGAACCGGCAACGAACAAATCCGCGAGCTGTTGCGCACCTTCGGCCTGCGCACCAGCCTGATCCGCCTCAAGGTTATCGATGCCTTGCACGCCGCTGACCGCAATGGCCGCAGTATTGGCGTGCGCGGGGTGCACGCACAACTGGAACAGCTGGATATCCCGCTGTCGTTCCTCAGTGTGCGTGAAGTGCTCAAGCGCCTGTGCACCGAAGGCGTCATACAACTGGGTAGCGACAAGTGCTACAGGCTCAACCCCCAGGCGCGCGCCGTACTGGAGCAAACACCCTCGCGCTGAGCGCATGGCCGGCCATACCTGGCCGGCCCGCGCAGATCAGGGCTTGACCTTGCGCCGCAGAATGCCGTTGATCACCACGACCACCACGGCAATGGCGATGGCCAGCATCTGGAAGGTCTGCTCACTGATCGTGCCCTGCTTCTGCAGGTGGGACAGGCCCAGCATCAGGCCCAGTACCACCAGGATGATCAGAAGTGAATATTTGAGGCGCTGCACGTGTGTCATCGAATGTTCCTTGCAACATCAGGGGCAAATGGCTCGCAACGAGCCGCGGCAATGATACAACGGTCACCGCCCCCGGCGCTGGATTTCCTGCTGGGTGGGGTGACGTCAGCCTGAAAGCATGGGGCTTCCTAGCACCCACGCCGGAGGCACCATGTACAAACCCCTGTTGTTCGCATCGCTGTTACTGACCCCGCTCTCCCTTCATGCACTGGACACCCAGCAGACGCCGACCGAGCACCTGCTCGAACTGGGCCGCGAGTTGGCCACCCATGCCGGTGCCAGCCAATGGCAACAACTGTGGCAACGCGTACGCCAGGCCGGCTACCTGCAGACCGAAGCTGCACCGGTACATTTCAGCGTGCCCACAGCCCGCTTGCCCGACCTGGCCCGACAAACGCTGGCGCAGGCCGACCAGGCACAGCCACTGAATCAGACCCAGGTACTGTACCGCCGCCACTTTGCCGACCAGGTCATCGGCCAGCGTAACGGCCAACCGTTGCACGCGCTGTGCCTGCTGGTCGATTGGCGCACGTTGCCGCCGGGCATGCGCGCCACCCCTCAAGCCTATCTGGGTAGCGCCAGCTTGCTGAGCAGCTACCCGTGCGATTGAGGGGTGCTGCACCCACTGCGCATCATCGCGAGCGACCCGACAGGAAACCAGGAAGCACAGCCAGATGTCGACGCCATTTCCTACAGCGCCAGATATCGCTGCCTGCAAATCCTGTTCACCGAAGCTACAACCCCCAACCCATATGCCGCCTAGCGACGCGCCTCGGCTGTCGCACAGAATTTGCTCACACCTTCGACACAACGCCGCGGGTGATCGGGTCGCACATCCCATCCACCCCGAAGGAGCGCCATATGCAAATGCCAGATTTGAGCCAGATCGATATCAGCCAACTGCCCCACTCGCTGCAGGCCCTGATCGACTGTATCGGCATCGAAAACGCCTACCAACTGACCTGCGCCTACGGCGGCAGGCCCAAGTACATCCCCAAGCACCGCGAGCGCACCAAGCTCGCTGACGTGCTGCCGGCCGAAGCGCTTGACGCACTGATCAAGCGCTTTGCCGGGGTCGCCCTGGAGATCCCCAAGGCTGACCACTTTCTGCGTCAGCTGCGCAACCAGCAGATCCAGAAGGAAAGCGCCAACGGTTTGTCCCGCAGCCTGCTGGCCAACAAGTACGGCCTGAGCCTGCGGCAGATCGGCAACATCCGGCGCCAGGAGCTTTGCGAGCGCTGACGCCCGAACACCTTGGCTGCTATTCGCGGCGGCCTTAACCCACTAGATAGAGCGAGCTTCCCGATATGTCGTTAGATAACAGCCTTATAGGCTCCGTGATCAATGCCCTGCCGATGGACCGCATGATCGCCGGTCCCTTGCAGGCCATGGTCCAGGCGCAGGTCACCGCCAGCAAATCCTACGCCGACTTCCTGATGCAGGTATGCGTCCAGGATGGCAAGGCAGTAGCCATCCAGTTCGACTACGACGAAACCATCGTCGACGAACAGGGCGAATACAAAGGGGTGGTCAGCAAGACCATGAAAGTGCCGCTGATGGCGGCCATTACCCACCCGAACATTTCCATCGAAGAGGGTAATGTAGAGTTCGAGCTGGTTATCAACCAGATGTCGGAAGATGTTTCCAACAAGGACATGAGTGCAGAAGCTACCGGCTCACTGGGATGGGGGCCGTTCAGGCTTAACGTGAAAGGCAGCGTGAGCCACAAATCCACGCAAACCCGTAAAACAGACACCCGTGCCCGCTATGCCTTCAACACGACCCTGAAGCGTCAGGAACCGCCCGAAGCGATGATGAGGGTAATCGAGTTCCTCACTGACGCCGCAACCAAGCCAACCATTGTCCGAACCGCCGCACTGGAAAGCCCGGACGAAATATCCCAGGCGGACACCTTGAAACGGGCCGCGCCTGCAAACCTACCGACCCCGTAAAACGCTAGCGCTTGACCCATAGCCCCTCCTGCCGGTAGCGGGAGGGGCACACCCTGGCCTGAGGAGTCGAATCGTTGCAAAAGCCCCCCGCCCCCATGACCTCCATTGACCTGCGTGAAATTACCCGCGGCCTGCAAGAAGCCGCCAGTGCCACCAACAGCCTGATTGCCCAGCAGTACATCAACCTGTTCGACCAGTTTTTCGAGTGCGACACCCAAGCGCTGGGCGCCCCCATGAAAGCCAAGATGGTCGAGGTGGCCATGGATGGGCAGCACATCATGCGCGTCCCCCTGTTTGCGCTGGTGTCACCGAAAGGCCTGGCCCTTGAGCGCATGCAGGTCGACCTGTCGGTAAGGGTCAAAGGCACCGAGGCGCAGCAGGCACTGCTGACCGCGAGCGAGAGCAAGGCCGCGAGCTTCAAGGTCACCATTGGTGGCCAAGGCCGCCAGGGCGAAAACCGCGACCCCGACGAAGTGCAGATCCGCATGCAGTTCCAGGCGAGCGAACCGCCAGAGGCCCTGAACCGGTTGATCGAGGAATACACCAACCTGATCGTCCCGGTACGCGCCACCACTCCACCGCCCTCACCCGACACCAACGAGTTCATCGAGGCGGCCACCGTCCGTTGATGGCCGCCACGCTGCGGGCCTAGAAGTCGCGCTTGTAGAAGATGTCCAGAGAGCTTGCCAGCCCACTGGCGGCCTCGAGGTAAACCTTCTTGCTCAGCTTGTAACGCAACGCGATCGTGTTGGCCGGTTCGAACACGCCCACCCCGTAACGAAGGCTGAGTTTCTCGGTAAGGTTACCGCTGGCGACCACGCTGGTGCTGTTGCCAGAACCTTCGGTATCCAGCTGAAAGTCGTCGATCCCCAGGCTCGACGCCAGGCTGCCGGTTATGCCGGCGCTCCCGGCAAGGCCCAGGCCCAGGGCCGCCTCGGCGAGCATGTTGTTATCTTCGCCGGTATTGCCCAATGGCCGCCCCAATACCAGGTACGAAAGCGCCTGCTCCTGGCTCATGGCCGGCTCCGAGAACACTTTGGTCGTCGGCTGCTCGGCGCTGCCCGCTCAGGCGGATGCCGGCTATCACATCGTCAACCTTGCGGATCGCTTCGATGTCCAGGTATGGCTGGTCAATCGGGCCGGCGAACAGCAGACGCGCCCGGCGTATGGTGAGGCGCTGGCCGTAGGCACGGTAGCGGCCGTCTGCCAGGCTCAGTTCGCCACGGGTATCGAGGTTATCGCCGATGTGCACATGACCCAGCAGGTTGGCAGTCAGCCCGAAGCCGCTGAACGACAGCTTGTCGCGGCCGACTTCGACATCGATGTCCATGGCCATTGCCATGGGTGGTTTGCCTTCCTCGGTCTGGTGACCGACGATTACCGTGTCATCCGACACCTTGACCGTGGACGGCGGCAGCTCTCGTACAGTGATCTTGCCCTTGGGCACCTGCACCTTGCCGGTCACCGCCAGCTTGTCATCGATCAGGCGCAAGGTCAGGTCCGGGGCAACTTCCAGTGTGGCGTAGGGCTCGACCGCGACCGGCAGTTGCTGGCCTTGCAGACGCACGTCCATGCCCAGTGCCTGCCCCCAGGTGAGGTTGCCGCTCAACTGGCCACGTCCCGCCTCGCCACTGCGCCAGTTACCGTTGAGCTGCACTTGCTCGCCGGCAATCAGCGCCTGCAATGACAGGTCCTGAAGGCTGGCCGGCAGCTCGGCGCCACTGACTTCGCCACCGCTGAGCATCAGGTTGCCGTTGACCTGAGGTGCCAGCAAGGTGCCTGAAAGCCGACCACTGCCATTGAGCTGCCCGGCCAGGCGTTCGACCATGGGCACGAATGGGCGGGCCACCGACAGGTCCAGCCCGGCCAGGCGGAAATCACCCGACAACGGTTTGTTCTTGCCCAGCGGATCGAGCCGGGCGTTGACGTTCAGCTCACCCAGGCGCTCACCGCGAAACGCCAGGCGCGTATCGATGCGCCGCGGTGCCAGCGTGCTGTCCAGGCGCAGGGCCTGGTAAGGGAAATCGACCCAACGGCCTTTGTCGCGTACGCGCAAGGTGCCGCCACTGGCATCGACAACGACAGTGCCCTTGGGGCCGCTGGCCGGGATGTCAAGGTTGATATCGGCATTGAGCAGGCCTTGCCAGGCAAAGTCCTTCGGCAGCCACTGGGCCAGGCTGCCCAGCGGGAACTGCTTGAGGTGGTAGCGCAGGCGCGGTTCGGGGGCCAGCCGCTGGTCGTCGCCACACAGGCTTGCCTGGCCGGAGCGCCAGCAGTGGGCCCCGAAGTCGAGCTGGCCGCTGGCCAGCCGCTGCAGGCGTGCGGGCGCCTGCAACTGCCAGTCCTGGCCACCGGCCTGGATGCGGCCAGTGGCCAGGCGCCCGCGCCAGTCACCTTTGTTCAACTGGCCATCCAGGCCAAGGTCGAGCTTGAGCTGCGGGCCGTCCAGCGCCAGGGTCAAGGCCTGTTGGCGAATGTCGCCTTTGCCGTTGGCCTGCAACGTGCCCAAGGCTGTGTCACCCAGGTGGATACCGGTTGCCTTGAGCTCGATTACACCGCGTTGGGCGTTGTCCAGGCGGGCATCCAGGTCCAACTGCTGCAGGCGGTTTTCGGCCTGGGCCAAGCGCTGGCCCTGCAGGGTGAGCGTACCTTGCGGGGCCTGCAAGGTGCCGGCGACATCCAGCCGGCCCTTGACCCGGCCTTGCAGCCTTGGCCACAACTGGCCGAGGCGCGGCAAGTCAAGGTCGATTCGCCCAGCCAGGCGCTGTTGCAAGCTGCCACTGCCGTTGATGCGGTTTTCACCCAGCTGGATGGCCAGTGTGCCCAGGGTCCAGCTTTGCCCTGCCCCCTGGGCCTCGGCCTTGAGCATGGCTGGCTGGCCACGCAGGCGGCCTTTGAGGTCAAGCTGGGCATCCAGGGTAAGCGTATCGCCTTTCAGTTCGCCTTTGCTGCGCAGTGGCCCCGCCAGGGTACCCGGCAGTTCGGCCAGCCAATAGGCCGGGTCGAACGCGGAGAGCTGCAGGTCGACATCCCAGGCCAGGGTGTCGGCAAAACGTACGGCGACACTGCCGGCTGCCTTGCCTTGGCCGGCGGTCAGCGCCAACTGCGGCAGTTTCACCTGGGTGAGGTCACCTTCGAACGGGCTGGCGATGCTGAACGCTCCCGCCGGGCCGTCCAGGTCCCCCGTGAAAGTCCCCTGGTAATTGCCATCGCGATAATGCACCTGGGTATTGAAGCGCTTGAGAGTGACTTCGGGCGGGGTCTCCAGTGGGTACAGGCGCAACCACGGGAAGTCCTGCCAGTCCAGCTGCGCATCGGCGCTCAGGCCTTGCTGCCAGTCAGCCGTGGCTTGCAGCTTGACCCGTTGGCTGTCGCTGGCGGTCAGGTCCAGGGCATCGAGCCTGGCGCCCTTACTGTCGACCAGACCGGACAGGACCAAGGCGATCGGTGACTGCTCGGCCGGCAGGCTGGCCCTGCCAGACAGTTGATAGCCATCAAGCAGATCGCCTTTGGCATCGAGCTCGAGCGCGTTCAATTGCAGGGTGTCAGGCAACGCGCCAGCCGGCTTGAACGCCTCGGAGCGGATGTGCAAGGTCGCCGGCAGGTGCTCGGCCAATGCCTGCAACTGCCCGCTCAATGTGGCATCGAGGTAACCACTGCTGGTGCCGGCAAGTTCCAACGTCTTCTGCAATTGGCCATTGGCCGTCAGTGCCAGTTGCCAGGGTTTTTCGTCTACCGCAGGCAACTGCAATTGCGCCTGTAGTGTTACCGGCCAGTCGCCTTCGGGTTGCAGGTCGCCCTGTAGGCTCAATTGCAGGTCGTCGCGCAGCAGCCGCAGGCTGTCGATGCGTATCCCGCTGTTGGTCCAGTGCGCAGCCAGTTGCAAATCGCCAAGCAGATCACTGCCATCCAGGCGCAGCTGCCCGACCTTGACCTCGCCCAGTTCGATGGCCAGCGGCAAGCGCAGGGTCGGCAATTGCAGCGGGGCGCTCTCGGTGGGTTCGGTGCTTGGCGCAAAGGCCACGTCAATGCGGTCTGCCTGCAACCGGTCAATGCACAAGGTCGCGCGCAGCAAGCAGGCAGGCGACCAGGCCAGCGACGGCGCCAGCATCTCTACCGTGCTGCCGCCGTCGGCCCAGGCCAGCCGGCTGGCCTGCCAACTGCCCGCCAGGCGACCCTGGAAGTCGGCCACTTCAAGCCCGGGCACCTTGCCCAGTGCCCAGCGGCTGCCGGCCTGGGTACCCAGCAGCAAGCCGAGCACCAGGCCCACGCTCGCGACGCCCCCCAGCAGGCCCAGTGAAGTAAATTTGATTACGCGTTTCACAGCTCGGGCCCCATGGAAAAGTGCAGGCGAATGCCCCCTTCGTCATCCAGCGCCTTGGCCAGGTCCAGGCGCAGCGGCCCGACCGGCGATACCCAGCGCACACCAAAGCCGACACCGGTCTTGAGGCTGGGCAGCTCCAGGTCGTTGAACGAGTTGCCTTGGTCAACGAACGTCGCGACCCGCCATTTTTCGGTCAGCGAATACTGGTACTCGACACTGCCTGCCACCAGGTAGCGCCCGCCAATACGGTCACCGTCGCTGTTCTTCGGCGACAGGGTCTGGTAGTCGTAACCGCGCACACTCTGGTCGCCACCCGCGAAGAAACGCAGCGACGGCGGAATGTTGTTCTTGAAGCCATTGGTCGCACTGCCACCAAACTGTACGCGCCCGAGAAAGCGGTGGTTGTGGCCGAGCGTAGTCAGGCCTTTGAGCAATACGTTGCCGTGCAGCAGGTTGGTGTCGGAAACCAGCCCTTCCTTGGCACCTTGAACATCGAACTGCAGGCGATAGCCGTTGTGCGGATCGATACGGTTGTCACTGCGCAGGAAGGAATAGCTGACGCCTGGCATCAGCAGGTTGCTCAAACCGGAGTCGTCACCCAGGCGATATTCTTCGCGTTGGTACTTGAGCGAAATCACCCGCTGCCAGCCACTGGGCAGCTTGCTGTGCCACTCGGGGCCGACCGTCAACAGCTTGCTGAGCGTGTCGGTGCCGGCAAGCTCCTCGTTCTGGTAGCCACCGGCAAAGCGCAGCTTGTCGGTCAGCGGCGGATCAAGCGGAATGTCATACCACAGGCCGACGTTCTGGCGCGGGGCCGACAGTTCGGTTTCCCAGCCATAGCTGTGGCCTTGTGGGTTGACCCAGTGGCGGGTCCAGTTGGCCTTGCCGCGCGGCCCGACGTCGGTCGAGAAGCCCAGGCCAAGGCCCATGGTGCGTGGTTTACGGGTTTCCAGGTGAACATCCACCGGGACTTCTTCGCCCACAGCAGCAGTGGGTGCCGCATCCACACGCACGCCTTCGAAATAGCCGCTCGATTGCAGGTCGTTGTTCAGCTCTGCGACCAGTTCCGAGTCGTAAGGGGTACCCGGCTTGAACGACACCATGCGCTGCAGCAGGTCCTCGTCCAGCGGTGTGTCGCCACCGAAGGTGACGGCGCCCAGGCGATAACGCGGGCCACTCTGGTAGACCAGTTCGATATCCGCCACACCGGCTTGCGGATCGACGGCCAGGCGCTGGCTACTGAAGCGCCCACTGAAGAAGCCATAGCGCGACGCCTGGTTCTGGATCAACCGCTTGGCATCCTCGTAATGGCCGTGATTGAGTTGTTCACCCGCCCGCAGCGCCTTGCTGTCAGGCACGCGGAAGGCCTTCATCTCGCTGGCTGGGCCCTCGATGCGCACGGTCACGTTGCGCAGGCGAATCGGTTCGCCCGGGTTGATGCTGATGATCAGTTGTGGGGGATGGTCTGCGTCGCTGGCGGGCTTGACCTCGGTATCGATCTGCGCCTGATAGTAGCCAAGTGCCTGCGCCGCTTTGCGCGCCTGCTCCTCTGCCCCGCGACTGAAGCGCAAAAGTGCTTCTTCGTCGCGGTCACCCAATGTGCCTATATAGCCTTCGACATTGGCCTTGAGCGCCTTGTTGGCCGGCTTCACCTTCACCAACAACTCGCTCTGGCCCCATGCTGCGAAACTGGCGACCCAGAAAACCAGGCCCCAGGTCAATCTTCCTGAATACGTCATGCGGCGCATGCTACCAGAGCCGGGCGCTCAAGGGAGCCGCCTGGCGGCCTGTTCAGGCAAATGCGGGTTTTGAAGAGACTGGATTAGGATGAAAGAACACCCTCTCTCGGATTGGTCCTACAGCTACTTCGCCAATTTCCTCATAACCCTGACGCTGGTAAAAAGCCAGGTAGTGCTCGTTACCGGTGTCCAGCACCACCCCTTGGGTGCCTGGGTCTTCCGCGCACCAGTCGTGCACAGCTTGTAACAATTGCTCGCCGTAGTGCTTGCCCTGAAATTGCGGATGCACCCCCAGCAAAGGCAGCACATGCACCTGGTCAGTGGGCAGACAGCTGGCCAACGCAGCCTGGTAGTCCATGTAGCGCCGCGTACAGCGCAGGCCGGTACCCAGCATCATGCGCAGGCGCCAGGCCCAGCTGTCGGCCACGCCCAGCCGGCGCTGCGGTGGCACGATCAGGGCCAGGGCAATCAGGCGGTCCTCGACCAGCAGGCCAATGGCGGGCAGTTGCAGGTAGAAGTGCTGGCGCACCCATTCGCGCACCATCACCCGCAGGCGCCGCTCATACCCCGGGCGCTGGGCTTCGAAGATATAGGCGAAGGTGGGCTCGTGGCGGTAGGCGTTGTACAGCAGCGAACGTGCCTCGCGGCTGTAACCATCGTCGAGCAGGCAGACACGGGCCGGGGCGGCTGTGGTTTCGGGCATTGCGGAAAGACCTCCTGGAATGGGCGTTCAGTGCCTTGGAGGTGCCCCAGCGCGCTTCGTTCACCCCCAACAGCACGTTAGCAGCAGGCTCGCCTGGCCGCCATGCTGGTGATGAAGGTCGATGTCGGCTAGCATCGCGCCTTTTACCGGGATTGTCTTTCCATGAAGATCGTCTGTTTCAACATCAACGGCCTGCGGGCCCGCCCGCATCAGCTGGCGGCGCTGATCGAAAAGCACCAGCCGGACGTGATCGGCCTGCAGGAAACCAAGGTCAGCGACGATCAGTTCCCGCTGGCCGACGTGCAGGCACTGGGTTACCACGTGCACTATCACGGCCAGAAAGGCCACTACGGCGTGGCCCTGCTGTCGCGCCAGGCGCCGCTGAGCCTGCACAAGGGCTTTGCCACCGACGAAGAAGATGCCCAGCGCCGCTTCATCTGGGGTACCTTCGCCGATGCCGACGGCAGCCCGATCACCATCATGAACGGCTATTTCCCCCAGGGTGAAAGCCGCGACCATCCCACCAAGTTCCCGGCCAAGCAGCGCTTCTACAGCGACCTGCAGGCACTGCTGGAAAGCCAGTTCCGCAACGACCAGCCAGTGCTGGTGATGGGCGACATGAACATCTCGCCGCAAGACTGTGATATCGGCATTGGCCCGGACAACGCCAAACGCTGGCTGAAGACCGGCAAGTGCAGCTTCCTGCCGGAGGAGCGTGAGTGGATGGAACGTTTGAAAGGCTGGGGGTTGGTAGACAGCTTCCGCCACCTTTACCCGGAGGTGACAGACCGTTTCAGCTGGTTCGACTACCGAAGCCGCGGCTTCGAGGACGAGCCCAAGCGCGGCCTGCGCATCGACCTGATCATGGCCTCGCAGCAATTGCTGCCGCGCATCAAGGCAGCGGGCGTGGACTATGAGCTGCGCGGGATGGAAAAGCCGTCGGACCATGCGCCGATCTGGCTGGAGTTGAGCTGATCGCCGGTACCTTGTCGCCGTGTCAACAGCCACCGCCGCCCCTTCGGGAGCGGCGGTGCAGCGATCGGATTCATCCGCGAAGAATTCAACGCGGTGGGTGGCACCGGCTTCGCCGGTGTTAGCGGGCAGTCCCACAGTGAGCGAGCTTTCATAGTGTGCGCGCCAGCACTCAGCCCCGATTACAACTCCAACCAAAAAATTTCCCTTCGCGACTCCATTTGAGGCATCGGCCGAAGATTGCACCTATCAAAATTGCCAGTATTTAACTCAGGTCATCTCTGCCAACCTGCTTGCAATGAAGATTAACCTAGGGTGCATCATGCCTTCCAGATATCATGCCTGTCAGCATTGCTATACGGTCTACGGGTATGCGCCGGTTGCCAGTGAAGGGCGCTCGGTGCTCGGGTTCAATGGACAGCATCGAAGCTTGGGAACAGATCTGTATGTCCTCGGTAACGGATACCGAATCTATTCCACCACCCTGAACCGCTTCTATTCAGCCGATCATTTAAGCCCCTTCGGACATGGAGGCATCAACGCCTATGCATACTGTGCCGGCGACCCTGTCAACAGAGACGATCCGTCCGGGCATATGTGGCGGACGCGCGGTGGCAACACGCTTCAGACCACGGGACGGCAACCTGCAGGAAGACAACTGACGCGCCCCAATTCGGTCAGTTCGTCAAGAAGCTCTTCAGTAGAGAGTTTGAGCTCAAGCTCATCCTCACGCTCCAGGTCCAGATCACCTGTGAGCATCACAACCTCCCAATCACTCGAGGCTGCGACAGACGGATCATCAGCAACCGGCTTGATGGCTTATCCCTCCCCCGAACGGGTAAGCTCACGTCGTTTGTCGACTTCCAGCACGTCCTCAACCATTTCTATTAGCGAATTAAGTGTTCCACTCGATCACATGTTCGCCGACACTGACATTATCGCATCTAATGTGCTCGACTACATGGCCACTCATACGCGCTTGCCAATTGATGAGGAGATTTTTTTTAGATTCAATCACCCGACAACAACGCTTGGCATGCCGAGTGATGTTCAGCGCCTTGCATCGATATCCAATATGTACGGTGCAGAATGGTTTAATGCGGCTCGTGTGAATCAGCTTAAGCGACAATCCTAGGCTCTGTACGAAAAGTCTTGAGACGCAGGTCAGGCAAGGCGAAAACAGCCGAGGAACGGCCGGGGTCGCGCCCGACTGTACTGGAGTACATGAGCATTCCGAGGCTGTTTTCAACGCAGCATGAACAAGTATCAAGGCTTTTCGTACAGAGCCTAGGCTATCGGTGCTTACAACCCCAACCTCAACGCCTCCCCCACCCCCGCCCCACGCACATCGTCCGCCGCGCTGACCAAGGCAAAGTTATAAGCCCCATGCGACCAGTACCGCGCCTCCAGCTGGCCATCGACCCGCTGCCCGTCCGGCATGCGCCGATAAAGGTCGCCCGGCGAGCGCAGGAACAGGCTGATGCGCTGGCCCTTGCCATCTTCGAACACCAGTAATGCAGCCGGCCCCTGCTCGTTGCTCAGCAAGCGCGCGCCCACCGGTTTGAAGCCATACCCCGCCAGGTCCGGTAACTGGCCCACCCGGCTGAAATGGCGGCCCAGCCAGTCGCGCAACTGCCCAGGATCACTGGCCTGGATATCCAGTGCTTCACTGCTGGCGAACAAACGGTGCGCCTGAACAGCATCAGCCATGGGCAGGTCGACCCGCGCCAAGGTTGCATCGCGCACTTGCCAGCCGCTCAAGCCCCCCACACCCAACGCCAGCATCACCACCGCCGCCGCAGCCCAGCGCCGCTGCCGACGCTGGCGCAATTGCCGACGCAACTGGCCAAGGTCCAGCTGCGCCGCACCGGGCAGCTCGCCCAACCCGGCCAGCGCTGTGCGCAGCCGCCGGGCATCGGCGCGCCAGCCTTCCACCCGTGCCGCAGCTTGCGGGTTGGCCGCCAGCCAGGCCTGCACCTCGGCCCGGCGCACAGGTTCCAGGCGCTCATCGACGTAAGCGTGCAATTCGTCATCGCTGGGGATCAGGCGCGTCATTTCAGTCTCCGCAAGGCCGGGGGTTGGGGGTTGCCCTCGGTCAGTTCGCGCAAGGCATTGCGCGCGCGCGACAGGCGCGACATCACAGTGCCGATGGGGATACCCAAAGCCTGGGCGGCCTCCTTGTAACTCAAGCCTTCGATGCTGACCAGCAACAACAAGGCACGCTGCTCCGCCGTCAGCCGGGCAAACGCCTGCAGGTCAGCCTGTGCCAGGACGATGGTTTCGAGGTTGTCACCGGCCGGCTCATCGTCGTGCTCGTTACGGCCGAACCAGGACAACCAGCGCGCATGCAATCGCTCGCGGCGCTTACTGTCGAGGAACTGTCGATAAAGGATGGTGAACAGCCAGGCACGCAGGGCATGGGCGTCCCGTTGCTGGTCGCGACGGCTCAGGGCCCGCTCGACCGTAGCCTGCACCAGGTCGTCGGCGCTGCCCGGCTCGCGGGTCAGCCACACGGCAAAGCGGCGCAGGCGGGCCAGCAGCTCGCGCCACTGGTGGTCGTCCAAATCATGCATGGCTAGGTCCCGGCCTCTGGGGTTGTCAGTGTAAAGGGCAGACGCCTGTGAACAAATTCTATTCCCGATGAGGGAATAACTTTTTTCCTGACACGTCGTACTGGCACCTTCACTGAACCGGACGATGACCATGAACACACCCTTGCACGGCCCGGCCAAAGCCTTGCGCCTGGCCGCCATTGGCGGCGTGCTGCTGGCCGCAGGTGCCGGCTTTGCCTATGCCGCTGGCTGGCTCGGCGAACCCCGACTGACGCCACAGCGCATCATCGATACCTTCGAAGCCCAGGCCGGGCATTACCCCGGCTACCGCAAGAACCACGCCAAGGGCTTGTGCGTGAGCGGCTACTTCCAGGCCAGCGGGCAGGCCGCCAACCTGTCCACGGCGCGCGCCTTCAGCCAGCAACGGGTGCCGGTGGTTGGCCGTTTTGCCATCGGCGGCGCCAACCCGTTCGCCCCGGATACGGGTATACCCGTACGCAGCCTGGCGATTGAGCTAAGCACCGACGATGGCCAGGTCTGGCGGACCGGCATGAACAACCCACCGGTGCTGGCAGTCAGCACGCCGCAAGGGTTCTACCAGCAAGTACTGGCGAGCGCACCAGACCCGGCAACCGGCAAACCGGACCCTGGCAAGCTGCAGGCGTTCTTCGCCGCCCACCCGGAAAGCGCGGCGTTTCGCCAATGGGCGGCGGGCTACAAACCCAGCGACAGCTTCGCCAACACGCAATACCACAGTATCAATGCCTTCCGCCTGATCGACGCAGCTGGCGCGGCCCACCCGGTGCGTTGGCAGCTCGAGCCACAAACTGCATTTGCGGCATTGCCCGCGCAGGTTGATGACAAGCAATTCCTGCAACACGACTTGCAGCAGCGCCTTGCCCAAGGCCCGTTGCGTTGGAAGCTGCGCCTGGTACTGGCCGAACCTGGCGATGCCGTGGACGACCCTGCCCGGCCGTGGCCCGCCGAGCGACGCAGCGTGGACGCCGGCACCCTGGTGCTGGAACAGGTAGACGCCCCCGAGCAAGGGGCCTGCCGCGATCTCAACTTCGACCCGCTGATCCTGCCGCGCGGTATAGAGGCATCGGCCGACCCGATCCTCGCCGCCCGCTCGGCCGCCTATTCCGAGTCGTTCAACCGCCGTAGCCGCGAATCGCTCAGCACCGGAGCCAAGCCATGAAACCTCAAGCCTTCCACCCTTTCGCCCGCGTGTTGCACTGGCTGATGGCCGTGCTGATTCTGGCCATGCTGTTCATCGGCGTGAGCATGGTCGCCGACCTGTCGCTACGCCACCCGGTGCTGATCAGCCTGCACAAGGCCACCGGGCTGGCCCTGCTGGTGCTGGTGGTACTGCGCATTGCTGTGCGCCTGACCCTACCTCACCCGCCCCTGCCGAACGACCTGCCAAAACTGCAGCGCTGGGCCGCCGGAGCCTCGCATCTGCTGCTCTATGGCCTGATGCTGGCCATGCCGCTGCTGGGCTGGGCCATGCTGTCGGCAGGCGATTACCCGCGCCCGCTCGGCTTGCCCGCCATCGCCCCCCACAACCTGCAGCTATATGCTGTGTTGCGCCAGGCCCATGGCTGGGCCGGCTACCTGCTGTTCGCCACGGTGCTGGTGCATGTGGGGGCCGCCTTGATGCATGCGTGGGTGCGCCGGGACGGTGTGTTGCGTAGCATGTGGCCTGGCCCCTTGCACCGCAGCGAATGAACGGTAGCAGCACGGGGTTCGACAATCGATAATGATTCCTAATAATATCGGTTTTGTTTGCCACTCTGCCCTGGACTGCCCATGAACGTCGCAAAGGATCCTGCAACCCTCCTGCCTGCCAGCACCCTGAACCTGCGCCCGCTGTTGCTGGCCAACATGGCCTGCACCATGTCGATGATGGCGTTCGTCGCCCTGATCGGCCCGATAGCCCGCCAGCTTGGCATGGCCACCTGGCAAGCCGGCGCCGCCGTGACCGTGGCCGGCGTGGTCTGGGTGCTGCTGGCCCGGCCCTGGGGTCGCGCGGCAGACCGTCTGGGCCGCCGGCGCATCCTGCTGCTGGGCAGCGCCGGCTTCACCCTGGCCTACTGGCTGCTGTGCCTGTTCGTCGAAGGCGCCCTGCGCTGGATGCCGGGGGCGACCTTGGCGTTCATCGGCCTGATGATCGCGCGTGGTTGCATCGGCGCCTTTTATGCCGCCATCCCGGTAGGCTGCAATGCGCTGATCGCCGACCATGTGGAGCCGCAACGCCGGGCGCGGGCCATGGCCTCACTGGGGGCGGCCAACGCCGTCGGTCTGGTGGTCGGGCCGGCGCTGGCCGCACTGCTGGCGCGGCACAGCCTGAGCCTGCCGTTCCATATCATGTCGCTGCTGCCGGCCACTGCCTTCCTCGTGCTGTTTTTCACCCTCAAACCACAGGCGCTGCCGCACAGCCACGCCCCCAGCCCGGTGCGGCTGAACGACCCGCGCCTGCGCCGGCCGCTGCTGGTGGCATTCAGCGCCATGCTCAGCGTGACCGTGTCGCAGATCATCGTCGGTTTCTTTGCCCTTGACCGCTTGCATCTGGGCCCTGCCGAAGCGGCCCAGGCGGCTGGCATCGCCCTGACCACCGTGGGTGTGGCACTGATGCTGGCCCAGGTGATACTGCGCCAACTGGAGTGGCCACCGCTGAAGATGATCCGGGTGGGTGCCACGGTATCGGCACTGGGCTTTGCCTGTGGCTCGCTGGCCACCACGGCGCCGTGGCTGTGGGCTTGCTATTTTGTTGCGGCGGCCGGCATGGGCTTCGTCTTCCCGGCGTTTTCGGCGCTGGCGGCCAATGCCATGCAGGCCTCCGAACAAGGCGCCACGGCCGGCTCCATTGGCGCCGCCCAAGGCATGGGCGCGGTGATCGGGCCGCTCGCCGGTACCTTGGTGTATGCCCTTGATCCGCGCTTGCCATTCCTGGCCGTGGCCGTGCTGTTGCTGCTGGTCGGGCTGTGGCCAATGCCGCGTGAGCAGCGGGTTTGAGAAGCACAGCGCGCAAGGGCGCAGAGTGTGTTTTAATGCGCATCGCTCATTATTATTGACACCTCTGATTACAAGGCGGCTATGGACACGGGGACGCGACTCAAACTGGTGCGTGAACGCAACAACCTCTCCCAACGGGAACTGGCCCGTCGCAGCGGGCTGACCAATTCGACGATCTCGCAGATCGAGCAGAATCGCGTCAGCCCTTCGGTCAGCTCCCTGAAAAAACTGCTCGAGGGCATCCCCATGAGCCTGGCGGAGTTTTTCAGCTTCGACGAGCCGGTGCGCGAGGAACGCTACGTATTCCGTGGTGGCGAACAACCCGACCTGGGCCGCAATGGCCTGCGCATGCTGCTGGTCGGCGCCAGCGTCGAAGGCCGCCAAATGCGCATGCTGCGTGAGCTGTACGCACCCGGCGCCGACTCTGGCGAGCCGATCGTGCACGCTGAAGGCGAAGAATGCGGGTTGGTCACCCGTGGCACCGTCGAGCTGTGGGTCGACGGCCAGGTCAGCGTCCTCAATTCGGGCGACGGCTACTACATCCCCACGACCCTGCCGCACAGTTTCAAGAACATCGGCCCGGATGAGGCCGAGATCATCAGCGCCAACACGCCGGCGAATTTCTGATCTTGACGCACAGACCTTCACTGAGCGCCCGGGATGTCTATCAGTGCCTGCGTAATGTGGCCCTTGGCGTGCACCACCTTGAGGTGGCTGCACGCCGCGAGGGTGGCTTGGTCGATGTCGGTATCCAGGGCTGGCAACTGACGTTGGCCTTGGATACTGAAGGCTTGGCGCATTGCGTTCATTGCCAAGCCCCCGGCGGCGAACAGGCCGGGCTCGAGCACTGGCAGCGCTATGGCACCAACCCCACCGACCTGCTCAGCCTGTGGGAGCGCACTCAGCTGGAGAGGCTGCTGGCCCCCTGACGCAGCGCCTCCTCTACAAAGTCCAGGCGGTCCTGGCCGAAGAACATCCCATCACCGACAAAACAGGTGGGCGCGCCAAACACCCCGCGCGCCACAGCGGCCTCGGTCGCCTGCTTTAACGCTGCTTTTACTTCGCTGTCAGCGGCCAGGGCATGAAAAACCTGCGGGTCGAAGCCTGCCTGCGCGAGTGTTTCATTCAGCACAGCGCTGTCGCTCAGGTTGCGGCGCTGTACCCACAGCCCGGTGAACAGCACCGATAGCAATGCCTCGAACCGATCCGGTGAATGCAACTGGGTACCTGTCACGCCGCGCATCAACGTCAGGGTATTGACCGGAAAGCCCGGCGGCATCCCGAACGGCACACCGTAGCGTTCGGCAAAGCGGGCCAGGTCGGTGAACATGTAGCGCCCTTTGGCCGGGATCATGGCCGGCGAAGCATTGCCGGTAGCCTGGAAAACCCCGCCAAGCAGCATTGGCCGGTAGCGCAGCGTAGCGCCGTGGCGGGCACACAGGTTCGGCAGTTGGGTCCAGGCCAGGTAGCTGGCCGGGCTACCCAGGTCAAAAAAGAAATCGACAGACGTTTGCATGGTGACGGTCCTTGCATGTTAACGGGGGTTACCAGCGTTCCATCCAGGGACGCAGGTCCAGCTCGAAGGTCCAGGCATCGCGGGGCTGGGCGTGCAGGAACCAGTAACTGTCGGCAATGTGCGCCGGGTCAAGGATGCCATCCTGGTCCTTGAGGGCATAGCGCTCGGGGAAGCTGTCGCGGATGAAGGCCGTGTCGATGGCTCCGTCCACCAGCACATGGGCGACATGGATGTTGCGTGGCCCCAACTCGCGCGCCATGCTCTGTGCCAGGGCACGCAAGCCATGCTTGGCGCCGGCGAAGGCGGCAAAACCGGCTGCGCCGCGGGTACCGGCTGTAGCGCCGGTGAACAGGAGGGTGCCGCGCTCACGCTGAACCATGCGCCGGGCCACCGCCTGCGCGGTGAGGAAACCGGCAAAGCAGGCCATTTCCCAGATCTTGAAGTACTTGCGTGGGGTTTCCTCGAGAATGCTGCACGGCACATTCGCACCGATATTGAAGACAAATGCCTCAATCGGACCTATATCACGCTCGATAGTCTCCACCAGCGCGGTCACCTCCTCTTCCTTGCGCGCATCAGAGCCAAAACCGTAGGCCTGGCCGCCAGCAGCGTGTATTTCCTCCAGCAGCGGCTGCAGTTTGTCGGCCTGGCGCCGGGTTACGCAGGCAATATAGCCCTCACGCGCAAAGCGCTTGGCGATCTCACCCCCAGTGGCGTCGCCCGCCCCGATCACCAGCACGACTTTTTGTTGTTCTGACATGCCTGCCTCCATGGGTAAATGATCGTTTAGTAAACGAACGCTATGCTATGATCGCGGTCATCGTCAAGCCTGTCTGCCGAGGCATGTGAATGCGCTATTCCAACGAACACAAACAGCAAACCCGCGAACGGTTGCTGGCCAGCAGCGGCGCGCTGGCCAAACGCGGGGGTTTTGCCAGCACCGGCGTGGCCGGGTTGATGAAAGCGATCGGCCTGACCGGCGGTGCCTTCTACAACCACTTCCCGTCCAAGGACGACCTGTTTACCGAGGTGGTACGCCAGGAGCTGAGCAACAGCCCCCTGGCACGCCTGGCTTGCCAAGGCGCCAACCGCGAACGCCTGGGCCGCTGTCTGCAGCAGTACCTGAGCCTGGCCCACCTGCGCAATGCCGAAGGTGGATGCCCGCTGCCGCCGCTGGGTGTGGAAATCGCCCGGGCCGACACGCCGGTGCGTGAAGTGGCTGAGCACTGGCTGGTAGAGCTGCACCAGGCCTGGAGCACAACCTTGGAGGATGAGCAGCTGGCCTGGGTGCTGATAAGCCAGTGCGTAGGGGCATTGCTGGTCGGGCGCATGCTGGCCAGTGAAAGCGTGCAAGCGCAGGTACTGGGCGCCAGCCGCCAGTTTGTCGAACAGGCCCTGCATGAGACGGATTAGTGCCCTGCTGAGTTTGCTATTGGCCCTGCCAGCGCTTGCCGAACAGGCCTGCCCGCCTGGGCAGTATCAAGTGTGCCTGATGGGCTGCTTCTGCGCCCCGATCGACCCAGGCCAGGCCGGGCAGATCCTCAAGGATGTGGAGGTCATGGCCTCGTCCAGCCTGACCTACGCCTTGCGCCAGGCCCGCGACGAAGCCACGGCCAGCGGAGTGCAGCCGATTCCGTTGCATATTCGGGCGCAGCTTGAACCTTGGTATGACTTTGCCGTGCTCGACGCGGCGCGCTTCCGGGTGGGGGATGAGCAACAGATGAGCGCAGCCAATGCGCTATTGCAGAACCCCGATGTGAACGCCGTTACACTGATCGACACGATCATCTTCCGCCGGGCCGCCGATGCCGAGGACAACGTGGCCTTGTGGGCGCACGAGCTCAAGCATGTGCAGCAGTATCAGGAGCTGGGCGTGGAGGCGTTTGCCCGACGCTATACGCGTAACTACGACGACCTGGAGGGGCCGGCCTACAAGATCGAGGCCGAAGTCGACAAGGCGCTGCGCGAGCGTCGTTCAGGCCTGGCCCGCTGATTGGCCAGGGATGTTGGCCAGCAGGGCCAGCCCCTTCGCGGGTAAACCCGCTCCTACAACGGCATGTGTTCAACTCCCGCTGTGTGTCCGCGACCGCGTAGGAGCGGGTTTACCCGCGAATACGGTGGCGGCTGCGACGGTGAACAGCGGGTAGAGATTGGCCAGCAGGGCCGGCCCTTTCGCGGGTGAACCCGCTCCTACGGGCGACCGCGCAGGATGTTCGAATCTTGAGCAAGGCGTTCACCTTGGGCACGTAAAAGGTCATCTGGCAGACAGCTCCTCGACACTGATCTCGCGCATCCGGAACTTCTGCACCTTGCCCGTAACCGTCATCGGAAACGCGTCGACAAAACGGAAGTACCTGGGCACCTTGAAGTGCGCAATCCTTGCCCTCGCCCACTCACGCAACGCTTCTTCACTGACAGCATGCCCCGGGTGCAGGCGCACCCAGGCCACGATCTCTTCACCGTACTTGCTGCAGGGCACGCCAATCACCTGCACATCGGCCACCGCCGGGTGGGTGAAGAAGAACTCCTCCAGCTCGCGCGGGTAAATGTTCTCGCCGCCGCGAATGATCATGTCCTTGCTGCGCCCGACAATACGCACATAGCCCTGCTCGTCCATCACCGCCAGGTCGCCGGTGTGCATCCAGCCCTCTGCGTCGATGCTCTCGGCGGTGGCTTTGGGGTTGTTCCAGTAACCCAGCATCACGCTGTAGCCGCGGGTGCACAGTTCGCCGATCTCGCCACGCGGGACAGTGTTGCCTTCGGCGTCCACCACCTTGCTCTCCAGCCGGGGCTGGGTGCGACCGACGCTGGTCACGCGACGCTCCAGGTCGTCAGCGGCACCGGTCTGCAAGGACACCGGGCTGGTCTCGGTCATGCCATAGGCAATCTGCACTTCGGCCATGTGCATCTCGCCAATCACCCGGCGCATCACCTCGATTGGGCAGGTCGCGCCGGCCATGATCCCGGTGCGCAGGCTCGACAGGTCGAATTCACCACGCTGCGGATGGTCCAGTTCGGCAATGAACATGGTCGGCACGCCATACAGCGCAGTGGCTTTTTCCTGCGCCACTGCCCGCAGCGTGGCCAGCGGGTCGAAGGCATCGCTGGGGTAAATCAGTGCGCTGCCGTGGGTCATGCAGCCAAGGTTGGCCATGACCATGCCGAAGCAGTGGTACAGCGGCACCGGCACCACCAGCCGATCGTGCTCGGTAAGGCCCAGGCTTTCACCGACCATGTACCCGTTGTTGAGGATATTGCTGTGGCTAAGGGTGGCCCCCTTGGGGAAACCGGTGGTGCCTGAGGTGTACTGAATGTTGATCGGGTCGTCGCAACGCAGTTGTGCCTGGCGCGCGGCCAGGGCCTCGCCGCTGACAACCTCGGCACGGGCCTGCAATGCGTGCCAGGCCAGAAACCCCGGCGGTGGCGACAGCGCCAGGCTGACCACGCCACGCAGTTCGGGGAAGCGCTCGCAGATCAGCGCACCCGGTTGGCTGCTGGCCAGGCCCGGGAGCAGGCCCTGCAGCATGGCGTGGTAATCGGAGGTCTTGAACGCATCGGCACAGATCACCCAGCGGCAGCCGGACTGGCCAAGGGCGTAGTCCAGTTCGCTGGAACGGTAGGCCGGGTTGATGTTGACCAGGATCGCGCCAACCTTGGCGCTGGCGAACTGGGTAATGCACCACTCGGCGCAGTTGGGTGCCCAGATGCCAAGACGGTCACCGGGCTGCACGCCCAGGGCCATAAGCGCGCGGGCGTGCTGGTCGACGGCGTCGGCCAGTTGCCGCCACGTGTAGCGCAGGGCCTGATGGTGAACCACCAGCGCCTCACGGTCGGGGAAGCGGGCCACGGTGGCGTCGAAGGCGTCGCCGATGCATTGGGTCAGCAGGGGCTTGTCCTGGTTGCCCTGGGTGTAGCTTGGCTGGGGCATGGGCATTCTCTTGTTGTTCTTGTGTTTTCTGTGCTGGCCTCTTCGCGGGTAAACCCGCTCCTACAAAAACCTCCACCGGCCTCAAATGTGGCACCGTCCTTTGTAGGTTTACCCGCGAAGAAGCACACACCGGTTTAGCGAACGAACACCTGCGGCGTCGTGGTAGACATGTCACCCCCCGGCAACTTGATGTTCTTCACCTTTTCCAGCGTGTCTGGGTTGAACACCGCCAGGTCATTGAAGGTGCCGCCCAGGTAAAGCTTGTCGCCCTTCTTGTCGAACGTCACGCAGTAGTAGGTGTGCTCCAGATTAGCCGCCTTGATCAACTTGCGCTGTTTGATGTCGTACTTGGCCAGGCGGTTGAGCACGCCGTAGATCTGGTTCGGGTCCTTGGGCGAGCGCAGGCCAGTGAAGTACAGCTCGGTCAGGTCGGCGAACTCCTGGGTGTGGGTCTTGCCGGTCTTCAGGTCGATGCTCAGGTAGCCATACAGCGGTTCGGCGGTGGCCGGGTCCTGCTTGTCATCCTTGAACTTGGCAATGGTGTACAGCATGGTGAACTCATGGCGCGGGCTCTGGTGCGGCCAGAAGTACAGCACATCCGGGGCGCTGTAGCCTTTGCGGTTCCAGTTGCGCAGCGGCAGGGCTACCGAGTATTTGCCGGTCTTCACGTCCATCTTGTAAATGTCCGGCCCGGCAACGTACAGGCTGCCATCGTCGGATGCGCGCATCAGGTACACCTGGCGCGGCATCGGGAAGCTGCGTACGGGCTTGGCCTGAAGGCCATCGGCGGTGCTGAACACCTCCAGCCGGGGTGGCTTGACCACGTAATGGTCGTTCAGCCTCTGGGTCGGGTTGACCGTGGCATACACCTCTTTGCCGTCTGGGCTGATGGCGAACGAATAGATCGACCGGCCGACTTCACCGGCTACGCTGGACAGGTTGGCGTGGAAGGTGTTCTTGCAGGTGTCCAGGTCGATGCCGTAGATGTCGCCGTAATGGTTGTTGAGCACGTAGGCGGTGCGGTTGTCCGGCGCCATCATCGCGGTGCCAGGGCCGAACTTGTCGGGCATCCGGCAGCTCTTGTAGACCGCGTCACTGGCCACATCGACCACATGCAGGTTGTTCGGGTAGTTGGTCACGATCATGTATTCGTGGCCAGCCTTGAGTGCCGGGCCAGTGTCGTCGGCCTGTGCCTGCCCGGCGCAAGCCATGGCGGCGATGGTGAGCGCCAATGGCGCGCAGCGTCCAGCTTTCATGCGGTTTCCCCTTGTCATTCTTGTTGGGCCGTCACTTGTCTTTCGGGAACACGGTGCCGAGGTTGCGCCAGTCCTCTGCCGAGTTGGTCGCCTGGGCGTTCCAGTCCTGGTAGGTGCTCATCATGTCCGGCACCTGGGCCGGCCACCAGCAAGGGTCGGAACAACCATAAAGGTCAGCCTCCATCGGCTGGCACAGCGAGCTCACGCCGCCAAAGGCGTCCACCTCCCAGCCCGGGTCGGTAGTGGCCGTGCAGCCGGCCACCGCGCTCATTGCCATCACTTCTTCGACACGGTCTTCGGCGGCGGCCTGCTCCAGGATGCGCGCCTTGTTGTTCAGGGGCTTCAAGTGCTTCATGTCAGTGCGCCTTCCGCGGGGTGATGTAGCGATCGATGAAGGCCGGGTTGGCGGCCATGATGCGGCTGTAGACTTCAATGCCGAAGTCCACCCAGTCGCGCATCAGTTCGCAGTAGTGATACGTCGGGTGCTGCGGGTCGCCGTAGCGCGCATAGCTTTCGTGGTAGCAGCCGCCGGAGCACAGGTTGCGGATACGACAGCTTTCACAGCCGGTGTTGCTGCGGTCCAGGCGCTGCGACAGGAAGTCGTTGAGCTGCACCTGCTTCACGCCCTGGTGCACGTTACCGAAGGTGGGCAGGCTGGAGCCGGTGAAGCGGTGGCACAGGTTCAACTCACCTTCGTGGTCCACTGCCAGCATCTTCAACCCGGCGCCACACGGCAGGGCCTTCTTGTGGCCTTCGTGGATGTCGGTGATCAGCTGATGCAGGTTGGAGAACCCGATGTTGCGGTGCTCCAGTGCCGCCTCCAGGTAGCGCCGGCCGAGCGCCTTCATGTTGGCGAAGACTTGCACCAGCTCGTCGCCAGTGAGGTTGAAGTCGGCCATGTCGCCAGAGGTAACCGGGGCAAAGCCGACCTCGGCGAAACCCATTTCGTTGAACAGGTGGTTCCAAATGGTTTCAACGTCAGTAATGCCACGGGTCAGCGTGACCCGCGCGCCCACCGGCCGGCTGGTGTAGCGCGACAGCAGCAGGTCGGCCTTGCGCCGCACCACGTCATAGGTGCCCTGCCCGCCCACGGTGATACGGTTGCGGTCATGCACGGTCTTGGGGCCATCGATGCTGATCGACAGGCCAAAGCGGTGGGCGTTGAGCCAATCGATGATTTCTTCGGTCAGCAAAGTAGCGTTGGTGGTCATGATGAACTCCACCTGCTTGCCCGCTTCGGCGAACCGCCGCTCGCAGTAAGCCACCATGTGTTCGATCAACGGCCGGTTGGACAGCGGTTCGCCACCGAAGAACACCACGCTGTAGCGCTGCTCGTTGGGTGATTCCTTGAGCAGCATCTCCACCGAGGCTTCGGCGGTGGCGGTACTCATCTTCTTGCCGGCGGAAGGCTTGTCCAGGTCTTCCTTGTAGCAATAGGTGCAGCTGAGGTTGCAACCGGTGTTGACGTTGAGCACCACGGTGTTAAGTGCGGTGCGCTCGACTTGCCTGAGGGCGATTTCCGGGGTCAGCGGCGAGCCGTCGCTGACCAGCTCCAGCGCGATCAGCTCGCGCAGGGTGTCCTGGATATCGTCGCCGGCAAACTGCTGGCCAAGGCGCTGCATCAGCTCCTCGGCCGAGCAGCCTTGCTGGCGCAAGGTGTCGATGATGCCGCCGGTCACCGCGTCAGCGGTAAACAGCGAACTGCTGGGGATATGGAACAGCATGCGGTCGGCATCAACCTGTACTTCGTGCAGGTTGCGTTCGACCAGGTTCAGTAGTACGCCCATGGCGACCTCCCGATAATCGATCCGTTGGAAAACCGTTGCAGCCTGCCGTTACGGCAGCGGCGGGTTATTCCAGCGCTGTACGGTGACGATCATGTGCCCTTCGCCGGTCTGGCCACCGTCGGCCAGCGTGGCGATGACCTTCAGGTTACCGGCGTTGTTGGTCATCATCTTGCGCTCAGGGTTGGGCCCGGCACCGCCTGGCACGAACACACCGTCGGCCTGCATCTGCCCGGCGAACTTGACGTCTTCATCCTCGACAGCACGCTCGTTGAACGGCTCGACCTTCCAGCTGGCCGGCAGGTAGCCGATACGCAGCGGCTGGCCATTGGCATCCTTGCCCCAGGCTTCGGCCTCGAAACGCCCCTGCACTTTCGGCACGGAGGCACCGTTCTCGCCAATGCGCGCGATGGAGAACGCCGGCACGACCTTCACTTCGTCGACCTTGTCGTAAACCGCCAGGTTCACGCCCTTGAGCGCACCTACCGCCACCTCCCGCAGCCCTGGCCTGGCATCGGCCGCGGCACGGGCCTTGACCCTTACCAGGGTCGGGGTCTGCTCCAGCACTTCGGTCACTTCCACCCCGGCGCCCAGGTCCGGCTTGCCAGTCAGGCCGCTGCCAACCAGGGTGAGTTCGCTTTCGCCTCCGGCTTTGATGAACGCCGGTTGTACCGCCAGCAACTGCGTCTTGCCTTCTTTTACGGCGCTGAAGTCCAGGCCGCGCTCATCGTGATCGGCTTCGAACATACGGCCTTTCATTTCGCCATCCAGCGCGGCGAACACCTGGCGCAGGTTGGCATCGCCAACCTTCACATTGCCCCGCCATTCATAACCGTTGTACAGGATGGCCGAGCCGCTGCCGTTGAACGGTGTACCGTCGGCGTATGCGCCCTTGACCTCGACCTTGAAGGTATCGCCCTCTCCGGCCGTGACGCTCATCACCCCACGTACATCGCCCTTGGCCAGCATATGGCCGCTGAATGCCCACTGCCCCGGCAGTACGTCCGCCTTGGGTTTGGCCTTCTGCCATTCGTCCCAGGCCGCGCTGTCCATCGGGAAGCGCTTGGCAAGGTCCGGCACCACTTGCTGCAGGGCGATCGGCAGCCAGTCGCGGTCACGCGCCTGGGCCTGGTATTCAAGGGACGGCCATTGGCCAAGGTGGAAGTGGACCAAGTGTTCCCACTCCTTGGCCGGGCGCCGTTGCAAGGCGACACGGGCACCCGAGTGGCAACGGCCACAGGTCTCGCTGAGCTGGGTGTCGAAGTGCTCGACGGTATTGAGCCGACGCTCCATGGCGTAACGCACGCCATCGGTTTCGCTGGGCGCCAGGCCCTGTTTGTCGGCCAGGTATTTGACCAGCGTGCGACGATCGTCGTCGCTGATCTGAAGGCCATGCATCACCTGCATGCGGGCAATGCTCATCAGCCAGCCTTCCGGTGTCTTGCGCTGGTGGCTGATGCGGCTATAGGCGTCGTTGCCTTCGGGGATATGGCACCCCATGCACTTGTTCTGCAACAGGCTCGGGCCCTGCTCGGCCGCCATGGCCTGGGTGCTCAGCAGCGCGGCGGCGACCAGCGCCAGTTTGCCCGCATGCCGCCGGAGTCGAGTCGTCTTCAAGGTCAGACCTCCACGGTTGTTGTTCTTATCGTTTTCGCACGCTTTGGTACAGCAGGTGTGCATGTGACGGTTGTGATACAGGAACTGTGCCAGTTAGGGTAAAAGCGTTTCCTTTCAACCTGTTAAGCGGTTTTCGGGGCTTGGCCAGGAGCCGGGATGGCCATTTGCAGCGTGCCATTTCGCGACAGGGTGTTTCATGTTGAGACAGGGCCCGCGAAGAGGCCGAACAGCCACTGTTTCACCACCGTCTCACACCGTCTCAATGTGCAACAGCGCAACCCGGCAATCACAGCGTTGCGCTCAGGCAAAACCCAGCGCCCACAACGCTTTGCCGCCATCTGCCCAGGTTGGCACGGCCATTGCGCCAGTGCCCGTCACATCCAATGACAAGAGGCACAGCCCCATGCTTTCCGAACTGCCCATCCTGCCCGCCACCCGCGCCTTTCTCGAACGCAAGCTGAAGATGCGCATCGGTGCCGACTGGCAGGACGCCGCCAGCGGTCGCACCCTGTCGTTCCGCAACCCGGCCACCGGCGAAGTGCTGGGTGAAGTGCCGGCCGCCGAGGCCGAAGATGTCGACCGCGCCGTGCGCGCTGCGCGCCAGGCCTTCGACGACTCGCCCTGGAGCCGCATGCGCCCGCGCGAGCGGCAGAACCTGCTGTGGCGCCTGGCCGACCTGATGGAGCGCGATGCGCGCCAGCTGGCCGAACTGGAATGCCTGAACAATGGCAAGAGCGCCGCCGTGGCCCAGGTGATGGACGTGCAACTGGCCATCGACTTCCTGCGCTATATGGCGGGCTGGGCCACCAAGATCGAGGGTAGCACCGTCGAAGCGTCCATGCCGCTGATGCCTAACGACCAGTTCCACGGCTTCGTGCGCCGCGAGGCAGTGGGCGTGGTGGGCGCCATCGTTGCCTGGAACTTCCCACTGCTGCTGGCCTGCTGGAAGCTCGGCCCGGCACTGGCCACCGGCTGCACGGTGGTGCTCAAGCCTGCCGATGAAACCCCACTGAGCGTGCTCAAGCTGGCCGAGCTGGTCGACGAGGCCGGCTACCCAGCCGGCGTGTTCAACGTGGTTACCGGTACCGGCCTGAACGCCGGCGCCGCGCTCAGCCGCCATCCCGGCGTAGATAAACTGACCTTCACCGGCTCCACCGAAGTCGGCAAGCTGATCGGCAAGGCGGCCATGGACAACATGACCCGCGTCACCCTGGAACTGGGCGGCAAGTCGCCGACCATCGTCATGCCCGACGCCAACCTGCAGGAAGCCGCAGCCGGTGCGGCCACGGCGATCTTCTTCAACCAGGGCCAGGTGTGCTGCGCAGGCTCGCGGCTGTATGTGCACCGCAAGCACTTCGACAATGTGGTGGCCGACATCGCCGGGATTGCCAATGCCATGAAGCTGGGCAACGGGCTGGACCCGACGGTGCAGATGGGCCCGCTGATTTCAGCCAAGCAGCAGGACCGCGTCACCGGCTACATCGAGCTCGGCCGCGAACTGGGCGCCACCATCGCCTGCGGGGGTGAAGGTTTCGGGCCTGGTTACTTCGTCAAGCCGACGGTGATTGTCGATGTGGACCAGCGTCACCGCCTGGTACAGGAAGAAATATTCGGGCCGGTGCTGGTGGCGATGCCATTCGATGACATCGACGAAGTGATCGGCATGGCCAACGACAATCCCTATGGCCTGGGTGCAAGTATCTGGTCCAACGACCTGGCCGCTGTGCACCGCATGATCCCGCGCATCAAGTCCGGCTCGGTGTGGGTCAACTGCCACAGCGCGCTGGACCCGGCGCTGCCGTTTGGTGGCTACAAGATGTCTGGCGTTGGTCGTGAGATGGGTTCAGCGGCCATCGAGCACTACACCGAGCTGAAATCGGTGTTGATCAAGCTCTGATCCTTTTTCCTGTACCGGCCTCTTCGCGGGTAAACCCGCTCCTACACCCGGTATCACGTGCCTTGTGGGCGCGGATTCACCCGCGAAGAGGCCGGTACAGGCGACACAAAAACAACAATAAAAACCATGGAGCAAACCCATGAGGCACACACTCGCCTGCACATTGGCCCTGCTGTTAACCGCCCCCGCCAGCCAAGCCTACGAGCTGTACAACCACGATGGCACCACCCTCAACGCCAACCTCGAAGCCCTGTTCGGCGTCTTCCACAGCGACGAAAGCTTCAACCAGGCCGGCAACCGCCAACCCGGCAGCACCGCCTGGCAGGAAGGCTACGTCAAATACGGCCTCAGCGGCAGCCAGACCCTGGCCGATAGCGGCCCCCTCTACGGCGCCTTCAGCCTGCTCAGTTCCGCCACCTGGGGCGATGGCGACGCCGCCGGCCTGACGTTGGGCGACGAACGCCGTACCGCCATCGAGGACTTGTACCTGGGCTGGCGCTCGGCCAACCTGTTCCCGGCGCTGGGCGAAGATGGCGTGGACATTTCCGGTGGCCGCCAGGTCGTCACCCTGGGTGATGGTTTCCTGATCCAGGGTGACCCGGTCAACCTGGGCAAGGTCGACCTGGGGGCCAACTTCGATCGCGGCGGTGCCTACTACCTGGCCGCACGCAAGGCCTTCGACCGCACCGCCGTGCTGCGCCTGGGTGGCAACCAGGGCTGGCGCGGTGACCTGATGTGGTTGAAGTCCGACAACCATTACCAGGCCAACACTTCCCTGGCGGTCGCCAACCTGGAGCACGTCGCCGATACCGGTACCGTCGGCCTGAGCTGGATCCGCGGCCTCGACGTGGACCAGCGCTACGCGCAGATCATGGGCCTGGAACACCGCGACGGCATGGACACCGCCAGCCTGCGCGGGCGCGGCAACCTGGGCGTCAAAGACCTGGAGCTGGCCGCCGAGTACGTGACCCAGGACAAGACCGGCGGGCGCGAGAATGCCTGGTACCTGGAGGGCAACTGGACCTTCTCCCAACTGCCCTGGTCACCCACCGCCACCTACCGCTACAGCCGCTTCTCCGAAGGCTTCGACCCGCTGTTCTATGGCCTCAGCCGGGGTTACGGCACCTGGTTCCAGGGTGAAGTGGCAGCCAACTATGCCGGTCCGTTCAACAAGAACAGCCAAGTGCACCATGTAGCGCTGAAGGGCAAGCCACGGGACAACCTGACCGTCGGCGCGCTGTACTTCGACTTCGACACGCTGGACACCGACCAGGGCAACCTCGGCGGGCGCGAGCTGGATCTGTATGTGGAATGGATGGTCAACGACCACCTGCTGATCAGCCCGGTGGTGGGGTTCTACAAACCGGAGCGCAGTGCGGCCAATGGCGGTACGCAGCTGGGTGGGCGGGATACCGGGACTTACTTGCAGTTGATTGTCGGGACCTTTTTCTGATTAGAAATCCCGGGCCGCTTTGCGGCCCATCAGCACATCTGCCAAACCAGGCGCTCAAGCGTAATGGCTCGCCAATTTTTTGCTCATACTTTTCATCTTGCAGTACCTGACCGGCACACCGCGAGGAAGCCCCCCATATATTGGGTAATACGCTCGTGGTCCGCCTTGTCGCGCCCAGACTTTAATATCTTCGGGCAATGTAGGTAGCAATTTAACACTCGACAATCAACCGGGGTGAATGTATTGATCGAGCCACGAACGAGTGGGGTCTGAGCTTCAGCAAGCAATGCCTCCATAGACCCTGTCAATTTTGCCAGTAGCTTCTTGTCTCTCAAGCTGCACATCATTCATCTCCCATGGATGATTTTCTGAGAGAACCGGAGATTGACATGAGATTTTTTTATCAAGGCGCACATCAACATAGCTGCATCGAGAAAACCACTGCCCGTACAGCTTTTCGCCAGGGCGAGCAACTGCTCGCACTGCAGCAATCAGGTTTGCTGCCGCGTACATCGTTAATGCCAACAGACGTGGCCAACTCCGTTTTTGAACATGAACGCAGAGCTATCGCCTATTCCCCTTATGGCCATGACGGACTGAAAAACCCCATCCATTTCGGATTCAAAGGAGAATACCGCGATACACTCACGGGAAATTATCTTCTGGGCAACGGCTACAGGCTATACAATCCGGTTATTATGCGATTCCAAAGTCCCGATCATGATGCTCCATTCGATCGGGGTGGAATTAATGCCTATACCTACGTGTTGGGCGACCCCATAAACTTACGAGACCCTTCCGGGCATCAACCCATCGGTATCGGAAAAATAGCCTTTAGCTATGAAGGCTGGGCTGCGAGGTTGGATGATCTTGCAGTTTTCTGGACCTCGGACCTGTCAAGTCCCACCGGGCTCGTCTTGAACATCTACGGGCATGGAGCACCAGGAAAAATTCAGATGAGTCGGGGTAACCTGATATCGGGTACCAAGATGCTAGCGGCCCTCAACGATGAGCTGGGCATCGATGCTTCCCAACAACCCATCCATCTAATCTCCTGTTACTCTGCAAACCGTCCTCATGGCGGTGGACTTTCGATGATGGAACAACTCATGAACAAGACTCAATCATCTGTGACGGGATATCAGGGCCCCGTACACGTCCGTGAGGTGTATACCCCTGACCGCTATGAAATCGAAATTGTCGAGTCCAACACTTTCAAGCCAGGCTCAGAAAACCATAAGAAATTTCTCTACCATCCGGTGACAATTTCTCCAGGCAATACGGAGGCCTTAGCTCTTCATCCCAGGGATAATTACTCATTAAGCAATAACATCAGACGGCTGTAAGAGTGAACGTGCCCCCCCATGACCCAAACCTCAAGTGCGGTGTCCAGTAGGGCTGATTTACCGCCTCCTGGTCTCAAACCAAGCCAACCCCTGCTCCCTTAGCCACCGCCGCACGCTCCTCTGCTGTTCACCCGCAAGCCCCGACAATACCGCCTCAACAGGCCGCCCACTGCGTATTTGTCGCACCACCGGCGCCAGTTCCACCCCCTGCAAATGCCACACCCCCAACGGCTGATCCGCTGTCACCACCACCTCGGCCGCATCCACCAGCCCATCACGCAGTACAGGCCGCCGCTCAACCCGCACCGCTTGCCAATCAGCCGCCTGATGCAGGGGTTGCGCATCCGGCCAACCCTGGCGCCGGGCCCAGAACGGTTGCCCCACCCGGCTTTGTTCCTGGGCATAGAAATCCCGGCCAATGCGGGCAAAACGCAAGAACAGCTGCTCGACCCGCTGCTGGTGAAACTGCCGCGCCAACTCGGCCCGCTCAGGCCTGCGCAGCAACGTATTGATCACCACCGGCGCCTGCAATGCCGAAGAGAGCGACTGAAAAATCCCGTTGCCCGACAGCGGGTCAACGGCCATGGCGGCATCCCCCACCCGGATCCAGTCCTGCCCGACACATTCACCCGCCAGAATGGCGGTACTGCTGCGTGCATGCACCTGTGCCGGTATCAATGCCTGACCGTCGAACAGCTCGGCTACCAACGCGCTGCGGCCCCGCAACGCCACGCAGTAAGCTGCCAACCCAGCTTTCCCCGGCAGCCCGGCAGCGTCCTGGGTGACTTGCCAGTAACAGCGGCCATCTTCCAGCCGTGCCATCCACGCCCAGCCATCCTCCAGGCTCTCCACCGCCGACGCAGGCGCACCCGGGCTACCCTGCCAGACATTGAGCAGGCTGACCGTTTCCGGCCCACGCAGGCGGTCTGTGGCCAGGGGCGCCTGACGGCCTCGGGCCTCGACCAGGAAATCAGCGGTCAGCACCTGCCCATCGTCCAGGCGCACATGATGACCGCCCCCCGGCACGACCTCACGCACCCGCCCCTCGACCACACTCACGCCTGCGCGCTGAAGGTCTTCGCGCAGCGCCTGGTCAAAACGTTGCCGGTCGAGCAATAACTCCTGGTTCATCTGCAGGTGCTGGCCGTTCCAGCGTACCTGGCGGGTGGCCGGCATGGCCGCCTGGCTCAAGGCCCCGCCAAGGCCTGCATGACGCAAGCCCTCCAGCACCCGCTGCGAAACGCCTTCAACTGCCGCGAAACGGCGCCACTCCGACACCACCGTCACGGTGTAACCCAGCCGCCGCAAGCCAATGGCCGTGGCGGCACCCGCAGGGCCGGCGCCCAGCACCACAATGCGCAGCTCAGCCATGGCGGGCTCCTCGTCGCTCGGGCCCCTTGAAGGCCGCATGTTCACGCAACCAGTCATGCACCTGCTGGCGGTCCATCCCCTGGGCATCACGCAGCAAGGCGGCAATCTTCCCGCTCAAAGCCGCACAACCCAGGCTCGCACCCGCCCGCTCACCCGCGCCCACGTACGCGCCAAAATCCGCCTGTCGAGTACCCAGCCACGACCACTGGCCCGGTGCACAACGGGCATCGCCAGTGACCCGAATGACGCCTGGGTAGCTGGCCGGGAACACCGGCCCACCCTGCGCCGGGCTGGATGCACACAACACCACACCTGCGGCCAAAGCCTCGGCACAGGCCTGGTGCAATACAGGCCGGTCCTGCTGCAAGCCAAGGCTCAGGTTGACCAGCGTGGCCCCCGACTCCACCAGCCACAGCAATGCGGCAGCCACCTGCAACGCACTGGTGCTGGCCTGGGCACTGAACACCTGGGCTACCAGCACCGACACAGGACCGGCCTGGTGTTGCAAGCTGGCGAGCACTGCACTGCCGTGCCCAAGCTGGTCGGGGAGCACTTCACCTTCGCGCAACTGGCCGTCTTCCAGCCAGAAACGGCGGGCGCCCCGCAAGCCGTTGACCTGTTCCGGCGAGCAGCCGCTGTCGATGATGCCAACGCGCACGTCAGTGCCCATGTTTGATCACCTCCTGCGCCAGTACCTGCAACTGGCCGTCATGCAGTTGCAGATGCAGGTCGGCATCGGCCAGGGTCGAAGCCCGGTGGCTGATCAGGATGCGCGTGCGGCCGGCGAACAGCTGGTCGATGGCCGCGATCACTTCACGTTCGGTGGCCTCATCCACCGCCGAAGTGGCCTCGTCCAGCACCAGGATCGCCGGGGCCTGCAACACTGCACGAGCAATGGCGATGCGTTGTTTCTGCCCCCCGGACAACTGCTGGCCGCGCTCGCCCAGCAAGCCATCCAGGCCCAGCGGCAGGCTGTCGACCAGGCTGTCCAGCCGCGCCAGGCACACCACCCGTTCCAGTTCATCACGGCTGGCCTCGGGCACGCCATAAGCCAGGTTCTGCGCCAGGGTGCCACGGAACAGCACGATGTCCTGGCTGACCACGGCGATTCGCCTGCGCAGCGCAGCCAGGTCAAGGTCGCGCAGGTCGACGCCGTCCAGCAGGATGCGCCCGGCGTCCGGGTCGTAGAAGCGCTGCAGCAGGTCGATCAGGGTTGACTTGCCCACCCCGGAGGCACCGCTGATGGCGACTTTCAGGCCACCCGGGATGCTCACCTGCACGTTGTTCAGTACCGCACCCTGGCGCCCCTCATGGGCAAAGCTCAGCGCCTCGAGGCGTAACTCGCCGGGGCCATCGGGGATGGGCTGCGGGTTGGCGGTCTGATGTACCGCTACCGCTTCCTGCTTCAATTCCATCACCCTTCCCAGGCTGACAGCCATGCGCTGCACCGCCACGTACAAGCCCAACAGGCTCTGCACCGGCCCAACCGCCATGCCCATGTAAGTAGAAAAAGCGATCAACGCGCCCAGTTGCCAGGTGCCCTGGATCACCCACCAGCCGCCGATCAGGAACGCACAGGCGCGGCACCACGAGGTGAGCGTGCCGGGGATGGCCTGGGTGAAGAATTCGGTCACCTGCACCTTCAGCAGCTGGCGCATGTAACCTTGCCCAAGCTGGTCCAGGCGCCCTGCTTCCCGGCCTTGCTGGCCGGCCGCCTGAATGAACTTCATCGCCGGCAGGGTCTCGACCAGGAAAGACGACACATCCGCCGAGCGCTCACGCAAGTTGCGCACTTCGCGCTCCACCTTGCGCCGCATCCAGCGCAGCCATAGCACCTCGATCGGCACCAGCAGCGCCAGCAACAGGGACAACTGCCACGACAGCATCAGCATCAAAGTCACCGCGCCCACCAGGCCGATCACCGCCGACACCGCCGAGAACAGCGAGTCCACGGCAAAGCGCTGGATCTCTGCCACATCGCCATCCAGCCGCGAAAGAATGTCGCCGATACGCCGCCGCCCGTAGAAGGTCGGTGACAATTGCTGCAGATGGCGGTAAAGGTCGTCACGCAGGGCAAACAGGATGCGCCCCGACAAGCGCGTATGCAGGTAGCGGTTGACCCCAGCCAGCACAGTGCCCAGCAGGCCCGCGCCGATCATGATTGCCGCCATGTGCCAAAGCGTTTGGTAATCCTTGGCCAGCAGCCCCTCATCGATCAGGGTCTTGACCAGCCAGGGTTGCGCCAGCGCCAGCAGCGATGCACCCAGCGACAAGCTGAGCAACAGGCCGATGGCACGCCGATGGGGGCGCACGAAACCATACAGCCAGGCCAACGCCTGGCGCATGAGTACAGGGTCGCTGGAATCCACCAGCCTTGCGAACAGGCCGCCCACGTCAGCCGCGCAACTGCTTGAGCTTGCGGTACAGCGTCGCCCGGCTGATACCCAGTGCCTCGGCGGCGGCCGAGACGTTGCCCTGGTGGCGCGCCAGAGCACCGCGGATCTGTTCCAGTTCACTGTCCTTGAGGCTGCCGGAGGGCGCTGCGCTGCTGGCGAGTTCGTCCAGCAGGCAGTCGGTAAGGTGATCAAGTGTCAGCACCTGCTCGCCATCCTCGCGCATGGCCAGGGCGGTGCGCACCACCATTTCCAGCTGGCGGATGTTGCCTGGCCAGTCGAAGCCTTCGAGCAACGCGGTCAACGCCGGGTCGAGGGTTACGCCACGCGCATCGGCCTTGTCCAGCAGGCCCTGGATGATCGCCGCCAGGTCCTCACGTTCGCGCAGGGCCGGCAGGCGCAGCGACACACCGTTGACCCGGTAGAACAGGTCTTCACGGAAGTGTTGTTCCTGCACCAGGCGCTTGAGGTCGCGGTGGGTGGCGCAGATCAGCGCCACGTCGATGTCCTGCTCATCACCCGCCCCCAAGGGTGCTACGCGGCGCTCCTGCAGCACCCGCAGCAGGCGTGCTTGCAGGGCCAGCGGCATGTCGCCGATTTCGTCGAGGAACAGCGTGCCACCATGGGCCTGCATCAGCCGCCCGACCATGCCACCACGACGCGAACCGGTGAAGGCGCCTTCACGGTAGCCGAACAGCTCGGACTCGATCAGCCCTTCAGGAATGGCCGCGCAGTTGACTGCCACAAACGGTTTGTCGGCACGCGGGCTGGCCTGGTGCAAGGCCCGAGCGACCACTTCCTTGCCGGTACCGGTTTCGCCCAGCAGCAACACTGGTAAACCATTGCCAAGCCCCTGGCGAGCCATGCGCAGGTTGCGCGCCAGGCGTTGATCACCACCGGCCAGAGCATCGAGTGCAGGCGACTGTTTGTTCAAGGCCGGCTTGCTGGATGGTGGGCTGGGGGTTACCCGGCCATGGCGCGGCAGCTGTAGGGCACGGAAATAGAACTCGCCCTTGGCGGTCTGCACGCTGCTCACCCCGCCCTGCCACAGGCGAGCGATAAAGGCCGGGGAACGTTCGCCCAGCAGGTCGGTGCTACGCCGCCCAATCAGTTCGTGACGCGGCACCTGCAACAGCTGGCAGGCACTGTCGTTGGCAGCCAGCACTTCGCCGTCCAGGCTCAGGGCCAACAGGCCGTGCCAGGCACTGTTGAGGTACTGCGGGCGGCTGTGGAAGGCCAGCACCAACTGGTCCGGGTGGCACAGGCCAAACAGGCGGCTTTCAATGTTGCCGGCTGCCAGCATCAGGGTCGACAGGCTGTCCTGCGGTTGCGCCATCACCCCTTCGCGGGTGATGTCGAGCACGCCGATCACCTCGCCGCGCGGGTCGCGCAGTGGCACGGAAGTACAGGAGAACGGGCTGAGGCGGTCAAGGTAATGTTCGCCGCAGTTGATCAGCGTCGGCCGGCCTTCGACCACAGCGGTGCCGATGGCATTGGTGCCGCGCAGCGATTCGCTCCAGCAACTGCCCGGGTGCAGATCGCGCAGGCCTTCGCGTTGCAGCACGTGCTTCTGGCCTTCGATGGCCAGCACGTTGGCCTGGGCATCGCCGAGGATGACGATGCCAGCCTTGCCCTGGCGCGCGACCAGGTAGTCGAGTTCGGGGGTAACGGCATCGATCAGCAGGCGGTTGCGCTCCAGCAGCAGGCGCAGGTCATGGCCCTGTTCCAGGCCCAGGCCGACCTGTTCGCCCTGCAGGCAGTCCAGGCCGTGGCCCAGGCTGCGGCGCCAGGAGGCGTCGATCTCGTCGCGCAGCATGCCCAGCGGTAGTTCGCCTTCGCTGGCCAGCTTCAGGCGGGCCTCGCGGGATTCGTGCAGCGGGTCGTGGGCGTTTGTTATAAGTTGTCGCGCCATTTTCTACTCCGGCTGTGCCCCGCAATGTGACGGGGTACGGGCTTGGGAATTTTCCGCAGTGTGCGGGAGAAATGGCTGGCCGTCATCTGGTAGTGGATGGATTGGGGTGTAGCTGGCCAGGTTACTTGAAGCGGGCGCAATCCCTGTGGGCGCTGGCTTGCCGACGATCACCGGCGTTGCCGGTGCGATCCACCGCGTCGCCTGCTTCGCGGGCTTGCCCGCTCCCATAGGCTGGCACCAAGCCTGAGGACTGCACATACCTGTGGGAGCGGGCGAGCCCGCGAAGAGGCCCTCGAGGTCAATCAGGGATATCGATCGCTATCACCAATACCCAACCCCCGTCAGGCACTCGACGCCGCCTTCCGCCCAGCCAGCTGCTGCCTCTCAACCCCATCCAGCAACGCCTCCACCACCGCCTTGGCCGAATCCAACCCATGGTCATTGCTCAACAACAGATCACGGCAGGTGCCCTTGGCCAGTTCCAGCGCCTTGAGGTTGGTCGCAAACGCCCCTTTCAGCAGCGTGGACAGGTGCACCAGCGCATCTTCGTAATCCACGCCGGAACGAACGGCGAACAACGGTGGATGGCTGCATTATCGCGACACAAGGTCCACACATCGACCGCGCAGGTGCCGTTGAATCTGCTTCAAGGCTGCAGATTCTGGCTCAAGAACTTGTCCACCGTGGCCTTGCCATCAGCTGGATCCCCCGCCACCTGCCACAACCGCCGCTCGATCCCCTGCGCCAGCAAGTGCCCCACCGCCGATTCAATCGCCGACAGCACGCACAACTGCGCCGGTTCATTGGTGGTATACCCCACCTCGGCTTCCAGCAGCTTCTTGAACTCGATGAACTTGAACACGCCGGCACTGCGCCCTACCGAGTAGATGGTCTTGCTGGTCATCACGTTGGCCAGCACCTGCCCGGTGCGCACGTCCACAGCGCGCAGGTTGACGGTGACCTGGTCCACCCGGTACTCGCGGGAGATGTCGATGCCTAGGTAGCGGGCGCCTTCGCCGCCGCTGCGCACGTTGGTGTCGTAGGCGATGATGCCGCCTTCGAGCATCAGGTTGGCGGCCTGCAACGGTGGTAGCTCGCCCATGATGTTCTCCGCCACATCCGGCTTTTTCTGCGATGCACGGATGATCTTGCGCTCGGTCAGCAGGTTCTGCAGCCCTTCACGCTCCAGCACCACGAACCAGCCGCTGGCACTCAGGGCGTCCATCAACATGCTGGCCGCGCCTTGGGTGACGCTGGTGGAAAACGAGCTGGCCGGGGTCGGCTTGTACTGCCCGGTCTGGTCGCGGAAGCCGTACACCACGGCCATCAGCCGGCCTTTGGGGCGTGGCATGTTGATCAGGTCGTAATAGGTCGAGGCCCGAGGGGTCAGGGTCGGGGTTTCCGAGTCCTGTTCGGCCGACATGGGTTCGCGCAGGCTGCAACCACTTTGCAGGCCCAGGGCGGTGAGGATCAGCAGCGCGCTCAGCAGACGTTTCATGGTGTTCTCTCCCCAACATAAAAGCCCTTCCCTCTCAGGGGTTCAGGCCGCTGACCTCAATGATCGAAATTTCTCCTGTGGCACGATCGGTGACCTTGATGCTCAAGGCCCCGGAATCGTCGATGACGTCGATGAGAAACGCATCGGTCGCCATGCTGCCGGTGTTGCCGTTGCTGATGTTGTCCAGCAACTGCGACAACATCCGCGACTCCAGCTGGTTGCTGAAGCGCTCAAGGGCTGTGGTGCCGGTAAAGGCCGAGGCACGGTCCTTGAGGTCCGGGTCGTCGTAGTCGTTCTGCGCCTGGGCGTTGTTCAGCAGCCAGGTGCCGTTCAACGGGTTGCCGCCAAAGGCCGGGTTGACCGGGGTGTACACCAGCTCGGTGGCCTGGGCGGCACAGGCGCTGGCCAGCAGGCAGGCGGCAATGCAACGGGGTATGCGGTGGTTCATAGCTCGTCCCTCTCCAAGTCGGTGGTGTCCTGTAGCAGGCGTTGCAGCTTGCGTTGAATGATCTGCTGCTTGACCAGGTCGGCAGCGGCGACGGCCTCGTCTTTGAGCTCGGTGGTATTGGGTGGCAGGAAGCGGCGGTACACCACTTCACGCTCGAACTCCACCGTCACCAGGCTGCCCCAGCGGGCATCGGGGCGTTCGCGTACCACCAGGTTGAAGTCCAGACGGCTGGTGGCACGCAGGCGGTCGGCGAAGTAGTAGTAAAAGTCGTGGCCGATGTGCGAGATGGTGTTGTCGACGATAAAGCCCTGCATCTCGTCTTCAGCACCCGCCCTGGCGCAGGTGGTCACCCCTGCCATCAACAGCAGACCCAGGCACAACGCAGCCAGGCGCTTCATGGCGTGTCTCCCGGGCCTGCATTCGTCTGCACACCGCGTGCACTTTCGGTAAAGGCCTGCTCGGCGACGAACTGCCAGTCGCTGTAGTGCTCCATCCCCTCGAACCCGCTCCATTCGGCGCTGAAGCCACTGCGCTTGAAAGGGGTGGCGTCCGAACGGCTGTAGACGCCAGTGATACGGCCGTCGATCGAGCGCAGCAGGCCCCATTCGTCGCTGTTGCTGATCGGGTCAGGGTAAAGCCTGCGGATGTGCCGTTTGGCCTGCGGGAAACGGTTGTCCTGCAGCAGGTCGGCCAGGTCTTGCGGGTACTGGGCCAGCCCGGGAGATGCGCGGTAGTAGCTGCGCAGGGCCTGGGCGTACTGGCTGCCTACCCACAGCAACTGGCGTTCGCGGTCGCGCTGGGCGGCGCTCGCCCAGATCGTGCCGGTGGCCGCCAGGGCCACGCTGCTGACCGCTATCAGCAGCAGCACACCCAGGTAGGTGAAGCCGCCGTTGGCCTTACCATTCAGCGAAGAGGCTGCCATCACGCGCCCTCCCTGTGGCACCGCTCTTGATATCGGCCACGCCGCCCGCCACGCCCTCGGGGGGCGGCACCAGCTGCCAGGCATCGCTGCGCTCGGTGATCGGGTCGACCGGTGTGTTGCGCAGGTAACGTTGCTCCACCAGTTGTTCCAGCGAATCGGGGTAGTGGCCGGTATCACCGTAGTAGTGGTCCAGCGCTTCGCGCAGCACTGCCAGGCTTTGACGCAGGGTGGCCTCGCGCGAGCTCTCCAGGCTGTTGAAGTAGCGCGGCATGGCGATGGTCATCAGCGTGGCGATGATCGCCATCACCACCAGCAGTTCGATCAGGGTGAAGCCTTTGCTGCGTTTCATGGCTGTCACCATTGCCCGTAAGGGATATTGTTCAGGCCTTTGCCGCGGGCCCTGGAATACACGTCGAACACGTCTTCGCCGTCGCGCGGGTTGTCGGGGCTGCTGTCGTAGGCGCGCAAGCCCCAGCCGCCTTCGTCTTCATCCTTTGCCGCCACCAGCGGGTCGTGCGGGATGCGCCGCAGGAAGTAGAACTTGGCGCCCTTGGCACTGCGCACATCGCGCACGCCCTCTACCAGCACCTGCAGGTTCGGCGGGTAGCCACTGCTATCCACGCGCTTCTCGATGTAGCCGGCGTCGAAGGCCCGCTTGTAGGCATCGATGGCGTCGCGAATCTGGTACAGCGCCTCGCGCAGTTGCTGCTCCTTGCCGCGGCGTACCACCGTTTCGGTCAGCGGCGCGGCCATGCTGGCGAGCAAGCCGAGCAGTGCCAGGGTCAGCACCACCTCGATCAGGCTGAAGCCGTGCATGCGACGCCGCGCATTCATGGCCGTGGGCTCCCGTTGACCGGGGCGACCGCCATCTGGCTGTCCACGACCGGTTCATCGGTGGTCGGCGCATTACCGGGTACGTCCATCGGCGGCAGTGGCGCCATCTGGCGCACCTGCATGGCCGACTCGGTGCCCGTGGAAAACTCCATGTCCGACGGGCTCTGGTACGGCAGGTTACGCACGATGCGCGGGGTGATCGCCAGCACCAGCTCACTCTTGCTCATGTCGTCCTTGTTGCTGCCGAACAGCCGGCCCAGGCCCGGGATATCGCCAAGGCCGGGAATCTTGTTGCCACTGGCGTTGTGGTCGTTGCGCACCAGGCCTGCCAGCACCTGGGTTTCGCCGTCATGCAGGCGCAGGCTGGTCTGCGCGTTGCGGGTGTCGACCTGGACCGGGATGGTGCCCTGGCGGGTGGCCTCCAGCGGGGTGGCGTTGCTGACCTCGAGCGCCACCTTGATCGCCACTTCGTTGTTCAGGTGCACGGTGGGCTGCACTTCAAGCTTCAGGCCGACGTCCAGGTAGGTGACGCTCTCGGTAATGACCGGCCCTTGGGTCGACGGCACCGAGGTGGCGCTGATGATCGGTACCCGCTGGCCGATGTGGATGCGCGCTTGCTCGCGGTTGCTGACGCGGATCACCGGGCTGGCCAGGGTGTTGATGTCTTTGTCCTGGGCGTTGATCTTGGCCTGCGGCGCCGGCGCAATGCTGATGCGGCTGGAGCTGATGCCCTTGAGCTGGTCGAGCACGCTGACCGGGTTGCCATCGTCGCTCAGCACGCCGAAGGTGTTCGGCCATTGCAGGCCAAGGTCGAGGATGCGCGAGGTGGCCACCTCCATCACCTCCACTTCCAGCACCACCTCGGGGTTGGACTGGTCCTGCGACTGCAGCAGCTTCTCGGCCATGCGCACCGCGTCCGACGTGTCGCGCATGGTCAGGGTGTTGAGGCGCTCGTCAACGAACACGTCGCGGGTCTTGAGCATGGTCTTGACCATGTTCAACGCGGTGTTGGCGTCGATGCTGGTCAGGTAGAACGTGCGCATGACCAGTTCCTGGTAGTCCTTGGTCTTCTGCGGCGAATCGGGGTAGACCATGACGGTGTTGTCGTTGACGATCTTCTGGCGCAGCTGGTTTTGTTCCAGCAGCAGCGCTATCGCGTCCTCGATGCGCACCTCGCGCACGAAGATGGTGGCTTTCATGTCCGGGCGCAGGTCCTTGTCGAAGATGAAGTTGATGCCGGCCACCTGCGACAGCACTTCGAAGATGGTCTTCAGGTTGGCATCGCGAAACTCCAGGGTGACCGGCCGTTCGAGCTTGCTGCGTAATTGCGGGTACGGCTGCGCGGTGCGTGCCTGCACGTTTTCGATGTCGCTGCGCAGGGTTATGCCCTTCTGGTTCTGCGGGTCCAGACGCAAGACTTCGCGCATGTAACGTTCGGCACCGAACAGGTCGCCCTGGCGCAGCGCCGCCTGACCAAGCGCTACGCGTTCGTCCAGGGTACGGATCAGCTCCAGCTGGCGAATGCCATCCTGGGCGCGGCGGTTGTTCGGCTCCAGGGTGAGCACCCGGCCATAGCCCATGCGGGCATTGGCGAAGTCATGGCGGACGCGGTCGCTGTCGGCCTGGGTAATCAAGGCCTCGACAGCCGCCTGGCGGCTGTGGGCCAGGGCGATATTCAGCTCTGTGTCACGCGGGTCGTCGCGCAGGGCCTCTTCCAGGCGGGCGATGCCGGCCTCGTACTGGCCCTCTTTCATCAACTGGTCGCTGTCCTGGCGAACCGCACTGGAGCCGCAACCGGCAATGGCCACGCACAGCGCCACGAGCAGAAACGGAGCAGGCTTGCACAGCTTTGACGACTTCATGGTGCGCTCCCGACAGACAAGGTCTGCGACTGGTGCAAAGGCAGGTAGACCAGGTTCAGCTCGCTGGCCGATACCCGATCGAGGCGATAGGTGTCTTCGATCACGTCGCCTTGGCGCACGACGTAGAGTTTTTCGCCGCTCTGCAGGAAGACCTGCAGGTCGTCGCGGTCCCCCATGCGGCCGATGAACTGGAAAGGCAGCTCCGGGGCCGTCGGGGCCGCGGCGACGACAGGTGCGGTCATAACCGGTTGTTCGGTGACCGTGGCCAGGGTTTTGGGTGGCGTCCATTGTTGGGTTGGGAACAGGTCGCGGGAGGCCTGTTCCGGCCCTTTCGCGGGCAAGCCCGCGCCTACAATGGACGCAGCGCTTTCTGTTGCAGGCGCGGGTTTACCCGCGAAGGCCGCGACGCCATCGTCCTGGCCAAACCAATGGTCCGGTGCCCAGGCCAGCGCCGCGCTCACGCCAAGGAAGCCGGCCCAGATGACTGCACGTTGTGTGTTCATCATGACCTCGACAGGTAAAGGGTCATGCGCAGGCGGGCATTGAGCTCGCTGTCGCCGATGCGTTTGCGTTGCAGCTCAAGGTCTTCCAGCACCAGCGTCGGCAGTTGCTTGAGCAGGCCCTTGATAAAGCCGCGAATCTGCGGGTAGCTGCCACGCACTGGCAGCACGATCTGGTAGCGGGCCAGCTGGGTCTTGGGGTCGATGCCCAGCGCGTATTCACCGCGGGCCAAGCTGATGCGCTCGGCGCTGGCCAGACGGTACAGACGCTCGATCAACTCGCTGGCCTGGGGCTGACCGGGCAGTTGCTGGCGCAGGCTGTCAAGGGCCTGCTGCTCGGGCTGGACCGCAATCTTCAGCTCACCCCGCTTGACACGCCCTACCTGTACGCTGGCCTGCGCTTCGCTGGCGCGCAGTTCGCGTAGGCTTTGCCATTGCGGCAGCACACCGGCACACCCCACGCCAATGGCGAGCAGGCCTACGGCTATGGCAGCCAGGCCTACCGGGCCGACAACGCGCAGGCGCTCCTGGAGGATCAGGCTGCTGAACGATTCAAGGGCGCGCATGGCCGGTCTCCCAGGTGGCGGTAAGGGTGAAGCGCACCGGGTGCTCGGGCCGCGCAGCGAGCACCTCGTGGTTGAGCAGCGACACGTCGCTGAGCTCATCGCTGGCTTCCAGCCGCTGGTGGTACTGCAGCATCGCTTCGAGGTTGCGCGCCTCGGCGGCAATGCGCACCTGGCCCTTGCGCGCATCCGGCGTCAGACCGAGCAGCGCGACGTCGTCCTGCGGCATGGCTTCAAGCATGGCGAACAGTTGCTGCCAAGGACGTTGCAGTTGCTGCGACACACTGCGCATTTGTGCCAGGCGCTCAGCCTGCTCCCGGCTGGCAGCGCTGTTCTTGGGTTCTGCGATGGCCGGGCGGCGGCCCAGTTGCAGTTCCAGGCTATGGACGCTGGCTTCCAGTGCCACTTGCTCGGTCTGCAAGCGTTGCTGCAGCAGCACCAGGCCGGCGACCATGGCGCTGGCAAGGACGAGCAGCGACCAAACCAGCGGTCCGCTGCGCCGTGGCTGGAATTCCAGGTCGAGGCGGCGCATGTCAGGCCACCGCCCGCCACATGGCGCACAGCGGGTCGGCTTCACTGGCCGGCTGGCACAATTGCACGGCCGCCAGTTGCGGCACGTCGCAGCGGCCCGGGGCATGCAGGTACACCCTCGGCAGGTGCTCGCCGTACAGCTCACAGGTACGCTCGATCAGTGCTTGCAAGGCCTGGTCGCTGTCAGCGCAGCCTTGCGCCAGCACTTGCTGCCAGGCACCGCCGGCGGCCAGTAGCAATACGCTGCGACGCGGCTCGGCCAGCACGAACAGGAAGTCACCCTGCTCCAGCTGTGACCAGCAACGGTTGTAGGCAGCCATCAGGTATGGCTGCACCGAGCGCAGGCTCAGGCGGCTTTCCCGGCCCAGTGCCTGCAGCCGCTGCAGCAAGGCTTCGGGCAGCGCCGTGGCGATGCGGGCGGCACCGGCAGGCTCCGGTGACAGTACGATGCGCCAGTCGTCCAACGGCTGCCCGTAGAGGTTTTCGAAGCAAGCGCGGGCATAGGCGTCCAGCTCGCGAGGGTGGCCGATGGCGTCACTCCAGGGCACCAGGCAGAAGCGGCTGTAGCGGGCCGACAGCAGCACCCGCAACTGGGCGCCACGTACCGCATGCTCGGCCAGCAGTGCCGCCAGCCCGTCGACAGCAGCATCCCAGGTCGGTTGGGTGGCGTCGCTGCTGAACGCGCGGCTGCCCAGCCATTGGTGGTGATTGTTGTGCCAGCGACCCAGGCCGACACCCTCGGCGCCCAATACGGCGCAGTAACGGTCAGATGAATGTGACACGGTTGATCTCCTCAAGGGTGGTACGGCCATCGCGGACCAGGTCCAGGGCCGAGGCTCGCAGCAGGCGCAGGCCGCGCTGGCAGGCAAGCGTCTTGATCTGCGCCAGCGGGCGGCGCTCCACGATCATTTGCCGCAGGTCGTCATCCAGGTGCAGCAGTTCGGCAATGGCACTGCGGCCGCGGTAACCACTGCCACGGCACTGGCCGCAACCCTTGACACGGACGAATGTCCAGCCGGCCACCCCCTCGCGGGTCAGGCCTGAGCCATACAGGGTGTCGTCATCGTGTTCGCAGGGCGTGGCGCAGTGCGGGCAGGCCAGGCGAATCAGGCGCTGGGCCAGCACCGCGTTGAGCGCAGAAACGAAGCTGTAGGGGTCGACCTGCATCTGGCTGAAGCGGCCAATCACGTCGAACACGTTGTTGGCGTGGATGGTGGTGAACACCAGGTGGCCAGTGAGCGCCGATTGCACGGCAATCTGGGCCGTGTCGGGGTCACGGATTTCACCGACCAGGATCTTGTCCGGGTCGTGACGCAGGATCGAGCGCAGGCCGCGGGCGAAGGTCAGGCCCTTCTTCTCGTTGACCGGGATCTGCAGCACGCCGGGCAGTTGATACTCGACCGGGTCCTCGATGGTGATGATCTTGTCCACGCCATGGTTGATCTCGCTGATCATGGCGTACAGGGTGGTGGTCTTGCCGCTGCCTGTAGGGCCGGTGACCAGGATCATGCCGTAGGGTTCTGCCGCCAACCGGCGCAGGGCGCGCAAGGTTTCGTCGGCAAAGCCCAAGGCTTGCAGTTGCACGCCGCTGACCCGGTCGGACAAGTCCTGCTTGTCGAGCACCCGCAGCACGGCATCTTCACCGAAGATGCTAGGCATGATCGACACCCGAAAGTCGATTTGCCGGTCGCCCACGGCCACCTTGAAGCGGCCGTCCTGGGGCACGCGTTTTTCGCCGATGTCCAGCTCGGCCATGACCTTGATGCGCGAGATCACCTGGTCGGCGAAGGCGCTGCCACTGGCCTTGCCGGCACCGTTGAGCACGCCGTCGATGCGGTACTTGATGGTCAGGCCCTGGCCGGTCATGCCCAGGTGGATGTCGCTGGCGTGCAGCTTGAGGGCGTCGTACAGGGTGGAGTTGACCAGCTTGACCACGCGGCTCTGGTCTTCGCTGATACTGGCCAGCGACAGGCGTTGCAGCGGGTCGCTTTCGCTGCTGGCGTCGGCGTCGTGGTCAAGGGCATCGACTGCGTGGAAGCTTTCTTCATGACGGGCCAGGAAGGTGGCCAGGTCGGCGGCGTGGGCCAGGTAAAGCGGCGCGCCTTGCAGTACGTCGTCGATCCAGGCCAGGCGGGCGTGGTCGAAGGGGTCGGCGAACACGCCCAGCAGTTGGCCGCCTTGCTCGATCAGCACACATTCGCGCTTGAGGCACTGGGCCAAGGCCAGCTTGTCGAAGCGTGGGGTGCTGGCCAGCAGGCTGTGGCTGTCGAGTACCGGGTAATGCAGGGTCAGGCCCAGGCGCTGGGTGAAGGTGTCGGGGGTGTCGCAGGCCAGGCGTTCCAGGCAGTCGAGCAGGCGTTCGTCGGTGGCTTGCAGACGAGCCTGGGCCAGCAGTTCGCGGGGGTAGGTCTGGCACGGGTTTACCGGTGCCGGCCCTTTCGCGGGTGAACCCGCTCCTACAGGTTCAGTGCAATCCTGTAGGAGCGGGTTCACCCGCGAAAGGGCCGGTGCAGGCTTTGCAGATTCCGGGGTTGCATCGAATGCTTCTGGCATGGCCTGCGACTCCGCTCAGGGGCGCGTCGCAGGCTGGCTCGGCCAGGGGTGCGGGCGCCGCTATTCCCCTGTGAGCAGTTGATCGTCGTCGGGCCCTGGTGGCTTGGCGCCGTTACGGCGGCGGTCGGCCAACACCCAGCTTCCATCGTACAACTGCAGGGGGAACGATTCGTTCCTGTTCTGGCGTCGTTCGACGAACCCTTCGGCCGGGTTGTCCGTGGCCCTGCGCCGGCGCTCGATGCCCAGCAGGTCGAAGATCGCACGCGCCAGCTCCATCAGTGGGAACGGCTTGAACAGGACGTGACTCACACCGAGTTCGGCGGCCCGCTCACGCACCTCGACAGTGGGGTGGGCGGTGATCAGCACGAAGTGGCATTGCCTGTTCTTGCGTACAGCCTCCAGAACCTGAAAACCTTCCATGTCGGGCAAGCGGTAATCCAGCACAACTACTTGCGGTGCCAGGCTTTCAGCCTGTTCGATACCACTGGCACCGTTGTGGGCAACATGAACTTCCAGGCCCTGCGCCTGCAGATACGCTTGCAGGTTTTGCGCAAGAGTCTGTTCGTCATCGACTACCAATACTCTGTTCACCAAGGTCGACTCCCAAATACTGCCCGGTTCCCCGGTCTGCGAAGTACGCCCTTGTAGAGACTTGAGCAGGCTTCGTGCCAGGCGTGAATAGTCATGTTGCACCACTGTAAGCCACTGATTTTACTAAGGTGCCGGCCAGCAACCGACAGACGCTGAACAGGCACACCCAACCGGTTCCCCACAAGCGGGGAAAATGATGGCACATTGCCAAACCTTAATTCCCCAGCATTGGGGGACGCGCCCTCAACAGCCTCAGTCGGCGATTTCCACTTTAGCGGACTCGCGCAAACGTTGGCGCACGGTTTGGCGCGCCTGCGCCTCCCGCTGCCCGATGAGCGTTGCCCTGGCCAAGGCCAGGCCGTGTTCGCGTATGACCGATGGATTATCACTTTGGTTCTGCGCTCCTTGCAGTCTCTCCTGGTTGGCATCATAAAATGCCTCCACTTCGCCCTGGCTCGGCGCGTCGACTGCGCTGAGCAGGGCGTACACTTGCTGGGCCGCCATCTCATGCCGGGTGTATTCAGTGTACTGCGCCCTGTCGAAGCCCGCCTCTGCCAGTCGCCTTTCGAATAACGCCGGGCTGCCAAACGCCGCTTCTATCTCGCCAATCTGTGCCGACACGTGTTCATCGCTGACGGCAATGCCTTGGCGTTGCGCTTCCTGCCACAACAGCTCCTTGTCGATCAGCTCGTCCAACGCTTGGTCACGCAGGCGTTTGTACAGGCCTGGGTTGCGGATGCTGGTCACCGCTCGCCCCTGGGCGTCCAGGTACTCGCTGAAGTAACGTTCCAGGCGCATCAACCCGATCTCGACACCATTGACCCGCGCCGCCGGCACATCGGCCCAGCTCACGCTGGTCAGCACCAGCAACAGGCACAACCACACGATCCGCATGACAACCTCCGCTCAAGGGCTGACCGGCACTGGCCGGTAGGGGGTGACCGCAGTAAAGCGTGGCCCGGGCAGGGCCACCGCCACCACATGGGCACCTGCCATGCCCTGGCGGCGACCAGGGCCAAAGCCCAGTGCCGGGGTCAGGCCGGTGGGCACATCGTGCAGGCCTTCGAGCGCAGCGATCAGTTGTTCGCGGCTGGCATCCCGACCAATCTGCTTCAGCGCTTCGCTCAGCAGGCGCAACGCGCACAGCGTATTGACCTGCAACGACACCTGGCGCGGGTCCAGGCCCTGGCGCTGCTGCAGCCCGGCGAGCGTTGCCTGGCCTTGCTCGGTCCAGTCCTCTGGCACGTAGGGGTAGGCCAGAAACAGCCGCTGCGACCACTGCGCCGGCAAGCGCGCCACAGCGCCGGCTACCTGACTGGAAGCGGCGAACAGGTAGGGCTCGCGGCCCGCCACCTGCAACGCCGCCGCCAACTCGGCAAAGGCCTGGGCGCGGCCAAGGAAGACGATGCCCTGCCCGTCCACCGCCTGGCCGTCGAACGCCTGGATAGCGGGTGGCGCCCAGCCCTGCTGTCGTAAACGCTCGCGCACCTGCTCGGCCAACGCGGCGTGTTCGTTACCGGCATACACCACGCGTAACTCATCCGGGGCCAAGCCCAGCGCCACACGGGCATGCTCTGCCAGGCTCAGCAATTGCTCGGGCAAGCCGGGTAGCGGGTCGAAGATCTGTGCGCTGCCGCCGCTACGCGGAGTGCTGCCGATCATCGGCACGTTCTGTGGTGCCAGCAAGGTCGTCAGGCGCTGGTCGAGCATGGGCGCCAATGGCGCGATCAGGGCGAACACCCGCTTTTGCTCGAGCAACTGTTGCAAGGCGCGTTCGGCACTGACCGGGTCGGAACCTGGGTCTAGTACGACCAGTTCCAGGCGCCGCCCGTGAATGCCGCCTTGCTGGTTGAGTTGACCCACGCCGTCTTCCAGCACGGCGCGCACCACCTGCCCGGCTTCAGCCAGCGGACCGCTCGCAGGCAGCAGGGTCCCAAGGCGCAGCACGCCCTCTTCCACACCAGGGTCACGTTCTTCGGCCAAGCGTTTGAGATAGGCGATGAGGTTGCGCTGGTCGGCCAAGGTCAACTCGAAGCGTGGCATGGCCGGGTCGAGGCGATTGCCAGCCGGGTCGATACCCTGCTGGATGGCCCGCGCCAGGCTGCTGTCGGTGTAGGCCGGGTAGCGGCGGCCGTTGGCCTCGCGCGGGCCCTGGCCGAGTGCCAGGCGTTGCCAGTCGAGGCCGGGGGGGCGAACACCGCCTTCGGCACGGCCACGGCCGTCGTTGCCATGGCAACTGGCGCAGGGCAGCACGCTGGCGGGGACTGTGATGTCACTGGCGCCGACCCGGGCTTGCAATTGAGCGTCGCTACTGGAGACGCCCTCGCGGTAGAGGCGTTTGCCGGCTTGTTCGTGGTCGGTCAAGTCCAGGGCCAAGGCTGAGGTCGAAGATGCCATGCCAAGCACGCATGTGAGCCATATCGCAAGCCCTGTGGGCGCGGCCTTGCGTCGCGAAAGGCGCTCGCCTCTTTCTGCGCTTGAGCTGCCACTGCCGGGGCTGCTGCGCAGCCCTTTCGCGACGCAAGGCCGCTCCCACAACAGGTGATGCCACAGAGGCCAGTTTCCCAGGCGGCCCATGATACTTACCGACCTGCCAGCGGCTGGGTCAACAGCTGCATGCGCTGGGCAATCGCCGCTGGCGGTGCATCCGGGCGAATCTTGCTCCAGCGTTTACCTGCAACATCACCGGCAATCAGCTGCGTCGAATGCTGCTCGGGACTCGGCAGGAACTGCCCTATACGGCCAAGCACCAGGTCGACATTGGCCTTGTCACCGGTCAGGAACAACCAGTTCGGCCCATCCACCCCTTGCTTGGCGGCGAACGCCTTCAGCGCCTCGGGGGTGTCGTTCAGCGGGTCACTGCTGATCGACACGAAGGTCACCTGGGCGGCCAGGGCTGGCCCCATGGCCTCGCGCACCTCGCGCAGCTTGCGGGTGATCAACGGGCAGGCATCGGTGCAATGGGTGAAGATCACGTTGAGCATCACCACCTTGTCCTTGAGCACGTCACTGTAAAAGCGCAGCTCGCGGCCATTCTGGTCCTTCAGCACGGTGTCGGTGAACCAGGCCTTGGCGTCGCGGGTACCGCCACCACTGGCCATCGCCTGCGGTGCTGGCTGCGGCTCGGGGGGTTGCGGCGCATGGCCTTCGTGGGCGAACGCCACCGACGTGAGGATCCACAGGCAGCCAGCCAGCACCAGCCAGTCGAATGCACGCATGCCAGCGCGGTGGGCGGTTGCAGTGCTCATGGTTGCACCTCGTGATGGTCGGCAATGGCAGTGCTCTTGGCATGGACCCGGCGCGCACTGAGGCGGTTGATTTCTTCGATCAATACACCCGGGTCGGTGAAGCCGTAGTAACGCGTCCAGTGCCCGCTACGCCCGTCACCCACCAGTATCAGCGGCGGGTGCTGGCTGAGGTCGGCGTTGAAGCTGCCCAGCCCCTTCAGGGTTTCGGTGATGGCGTACGGGGTACCGGTCAGCCAGCTCCAGCCCGGCCCTTTCTGGAAGGCCTTGGCATAGTCTTGCAGGCGCTTGGCGTCGTCACGCTGAGGATCGACACTGATCGACACCAGACGAACCTCCTCGCCTACCCGGCCGCCCAGCTGCTGCTGGACCTTGCCCATGATCGACGACACCACCGGGCATACCGTGGTGCAGCTGGTGTAAATGAAGCCCATGACCACCAGATGGTCACCCACCAGGTCTTTCTCCAGACGTACCGGCATGCCTTCCTGGTTCAGCAGCGACACATCGGCAAAGCGCACACTGGTCTTTTCCTGGTGCGCCGCCGGGGGCTGCCCGGCATGGCCGTCATGCGCGTGACCGGCGTGGGCCATGGCCAGGTGGCTGGCAAATGCCAGGCTCAGGGCCAACAGTGTACAAGCAGGCTTGGCGTTCATCGCACATTCCTCACGTCAGTCTGGGAGGCGTTGGTTGCAGCAGCCGGCAAGACGCGCAGGCTGGTGTAGTTTTCTTCGGCAAACTTGCGCCCCAACGAGGGCGACTGCACATGCAGGTACCAGGCACCGGCTTCAGGCAAGTTCAGCGCCGCCTGGTAGACCCCCTCGCCCACCTCTTGCAACTGCAGGTTGCGCGGCATCGACGATGGCGCCAGGAAGTAGCGCAGGCTCAGGTCGTTCAGGCCCAGGCGTGGCTGCCCGTCGTCACCGACAATACGCACCCGCGCGGTGAAGTCGCTGTGCTGCGGCAGCGGCTGGTCGAGGCCGATGAACTCGGCACGCGCGCCTTTGCGTTTGCTGGCATCGCTCCCTGCGGCCACCTCGGTGCTGAAGCAATGAATGATTTGCGGCTGGTTGAGCAGGAAGGCAACGTCGAACTTGCCGGCGGCGGGCAGCTTCACCGTCGAGCCATACACCCCGGGGGCCACTTCGCGCAGGCTGCGGTCAACGACGATGGCGGCGCGGGCCTGGTGGCCGCGGTTGTTGTAGCCGGACATCGGTGCATTCATGCCTTCGGCATAGAAGTAGGTGGTGTTGTCCACCGGGTTGACCACGAACACCGAATTGTCATCACGCGATACCGACAGCCCCTGGGCCAGTGGCAGGTCGCCGGCCTGGCGCGGCGCTGCGGGGCCAGCCTCGAAGCCTTGCACGATGGGCGCACGCCCCTCGCCCAGGCTGGCCAGATTGATCATGCTCACTTTCGGCGAGGCCAGGCCACGCACATAGGCATAGCCTTTGGTGAACGTCAGCTGGTACGGTTCGGCCGCCACCGGGATGCGGTGGATCAGCTTGTCGGTACTGGCGTCGATGACCAGGGCCTGGTTCTCCAGGGTATTGAGCACGAGGCCGTAGCGGCCATCATGGCTGAAGCGCATCGGCCCCAGGCCCTGTTCGGCCTGGACCGTGTGGCGCAACTGATGGCTGCGGGCATCGAACACCCGTACGCTGCCCTCCTCGCCATCGACCACGTACACAGCCTGGGACAGCGCCGAATAGCTGACCGACAGCGGGTGCGGGCCTACCTTGATGGTCTTGGCCAGGCGCATTTCCGGGATGTCGATGACGCTCAGGGTGCCGCTGTCGCGATTGCTGACATAGGCATAGCGCGAGTCGGCGCTGAAGGCGATTTCGTGGTGCCCGGTACCGGTGTTGAAGTGCTTCATGGCACTGCGCCCCGGCACGTCGATCACTGTTACCCCGCCTTTGCCCGGGTCGCTGCTGTTGTTGCCAACCCACAGCCGATGCTGGTCCGGCTGCAGGGCCACGCGCAGCGGCTGGTCGCCGGCGTCCAGGTCGGCCACGCGGGTGAAGGTTTCGGTATCGATCACCGAGACCTTGCCCCGCTCGGGTATCGAAACGAAAACCTGCTTGTCGTCGCTGGTGGCCGCCCAGTCCATGGGCCGCCCTGGCAGCTCGATGCGGGCCATGGTGCTGGTCACGCCCCCCACCGACACCGTCGGGTCGATCACTGTCAGGCTGGCGTCATTGTTCAACATCAGCAAGAAGTAGCTGTTCAGGTCGAGCAGCGGCCGGGCCCCGATGCTGCTCTTGAGAAACAGCGCGACCCGCGCCTTGCAGCTCTGCTCGCGGTCCCCGGCCGGGGCCGACTGCGCCGGGTCGATCCACGCCCCCGGGGCCATGCCCGACAGCGGTTGGCCACTGGTCTGGTCGCTGAGCTTGAAGCGGATGTTGGCGAAGCCGCCCTCCTTCAGTTCGCCGCCGGCCAATGGCCGGGCCTCGAACTCCACGTTCACGCCGTCCCGGCTGAGCCGGTGCAAGGCCTGCGAGCCGCCCCGTTCCTGCAACAGCTCGCGCGGGTCGCACCATAGCTTTTCGTACGCCACGCCCAGGCCGATCAGCGCTACCCCCAGCACTACCCCCAAGTAAGCAGGGCGAGTCTTTTTGTTCATGCTCGCGTTCCCCTTCCGTCACTGCGCCGGGGCCGTTGCCGGCGGCGCTTCGTTGGTCACCCGCAAGATCCCCCACAGCCCCGAGAGGTTGCCGTAGGCGGCGTAGTCGCGGAACAGGTAGTCACCCGCCACCGCGTTGGCACCGCCGGCACTCGGCAACATGAAGCTGAAGTGCGCCGCTGGCAGTACGCTTTCCTGCGCGCCGATGTACATGGCCATCGGGTTGTAGCCAAAGCGCACCGAACCGATACCAGGCAGGCCAATTGGGTAACCGTCCGCATCGCTCTTCTCGGCCTGGTAGTTGTGCAGTGGCCATACGTGCCCGTCCAACTGGTAGACCATGCCGCGGCTGCCACCACTGGGCATCACGATATGGTTGCGTACCGGTTGGCCAGGCTTGGCGTACAGCACCGGGGTTTGCGGGTCGCCACCGACCAGGGCGTTGGCGTAGGCCATGTGGGCGTTGGGTACATCACCAAAGCCCAGGCCATTGGCGCGGCCGAATGGCGAGTCGGGCGCCATGCCGAAGCGCAGCCACAACGGTTCGGTCTTGTAGTTGACCGCCATGTTGCCGTTGTCTTGCGGGTCACCGGCAGCACCGTTGCCTTCGGTATTGATGCCTTCTACCGGACGGCCATCGGCCCAGCGCATGTTCAGCGCGCGCTGCCACACCGTGACGAAGTCGCGGTAGTCCGGCTGGCCGCTGACCTTCACCGTGGCCTGGGTACGGGTAGCAGTATCCTCGGTCCAGGTGGCGGTTTGCGGCAGGATGCTCATGGCGCCCACCAGACCTTTTTGCGGCTGCTTGATGAAGTCTGACGGGGTCAGGTTGAGGCCGCCGAACTCAATAGGCGTGGTGTTTATGTTGTCCACTGTGCGGCCCAGCTGCGACACCGGTTTGCCTTCACGCTCCAGGTGGCCGGCGTAGTACTGGTACTCCTTGGTCGGGTAAGCGCCGCTGGTGCCGGCACGTGGTGGCACGGTCTGCACCGGGTTCAGGCCAACGTTGGCACCGTCTGACTTGGTGATGTCGTAGGCCAGCAGTTGCGCATGCAGGCCCACGTGGCTGGACGGCCGCATCAGGTTGTTGGCAAAGGCGGTGGAGCCTTCGCTGTCGAAGCGGTCACGCTTGACCACGTTGTGCATCACTGCAGTGCTCGGCAGGTCTGGCATCACCAGTGGCAAGCGGTTCTCCAGGGTGATGCTGATGCAGTCGCCGGCATTGGCGCGCAGTACCAGCGGCTCTACCGGGACACCCGCCTTGAGCTTGCCGGTGGTGGCATCGAGGTCAGCCTTGCGCACGTACAGGATCGCGGTCGGGTCATGCAGCGGCGCACTGTGGCCACCGATGGTGAAAGGCTCCCCATCTTCGGGGTCTACCCCGCTCACCAGCGGGATGGCGGTTCTACGGCTGTTGAACACCAGGGTGCCGCCGTTGGCCTTGAGCGCGCCACCGACATGCTGGCCGACGCCCGCCGGGTCATTGATGCTGACGCCGTTACGGTTTTCGAGGATGTCGTTGGCCAGCGCTGCGACGATCTCGTAGCTGCGCTTGACCGTGGTGCGGGTACCGATGCCGTTCGGGTTGGCCGTGGTTTTCGGGCAGATGCCGTTGAAGTTCACGGTGTTGCGCATGGCCACCGGCTGCGGGTTGTTGGGCAGCGGGAACAGGTCGGCACGCTGCGCGGTGTAGTTGCGCATGATGCCCCAGATACCGTTCCAATAGCCCTCCAAGGCCGCGTCCAGCGAGTACAGGTAGTCGCCGTTGGTGGCTGCCGAACTGGAGATCATCGACACCGGCGCCATGAAGCCCAACTGCTCGGAGATGCCGATCATTTGCGACGACTTCCAGCCCGAGTTGGAGCTGTTGCCGAAGCCAGAACCGTTCTGCAGCCATTTCACGCCGTGCAGGGTGACGTTGTGCTCCTCTTCATGGCCACCGGCGTGCATGCGCAGGCGCACGTTGTCGCCGGAATAGGTGCGCAGCAACGGGGTGAACGGGTCGCCCGGCTCGGCGCCAGCCGTGTTGATATGCGGCGGGAACAGCGTAGTGCCGCCGGTAGGGCCGACTGCCGAGGTAATCGCCGATGGCGACAGGTTCATCGCCGGGATGGCGCGGTCGGTACGGGTTTGCAGGGCATAGCTGAGGTCGCCGGCCAGGCCGTCGGCCTGCATGCCACGCTTGCCGTCCGGGCCGACCTTGTTCGGGTCATACACGCGCAGGGCCAGCGGCTCGTTGCGGTAGTTGACGACGAACATCCCCGGGTCATCAACCGAGATCGCCTGCGGGCATGGCCGGCTTGGGCAGCCCGGGTTGAGACCGCCGCGTTTCTCGACGATGGCTTCGAGCAGGTTCGACGCCTTGCCGCGCACGGGCGGGTTGATGGCGTAACGGAAGCTGTCGGCAGTGGCCGGGTACGACTGGGCATTGGGAATGCCGTCCGGCCCTGCGCCTACGTACACCCCAGCTTCATAGGCATGCTGGAAGTCACTGTACTCCAGGAAGAACTCGCGGTAGCTGTCGTTCTTGCCGTCGCCATCGTGGTCGCCGGTCTTGATCACCGCCTGCCACGAGGTCGGGCCGCCGTCCTGGCGCGTGGCCGGGTTGTACAGTTGCTCGCCGGTTTCGGCGTGGTACCAGGTGGAGCCGGCCGGTTCGGCCAGCACGGTGGCATACAGGCCCAGTTGCTGGTGGGTCGATGGGCCAAGGTGGTCATGGGTGAAGATGGTACCCAGGCCACGGTCGACGTTATGCACGTTCACCAGCGGGTCAGCGAACCAGCGCTGCATGGCTGTACGCGCGCCCAGCCAGTCGGCGCGACCAAAGCGGCCGAAGTACGGGTGCTGTCTGGCTTTCGGGCAGGCAGCGGTGCCATCGCGGCTATCCCCATCAGTGCAACCGTTGTAAGTACGAATGGCATGCACGCGCTCGACCACGCTACCGGGCGAAAGAATGCCGTCTTCGTAGTTCCAGCCGTTGGCCGAGCCGTCGGCAGCGGTCAGGTCCCACTTGGGCAGGTGGATGTGCTGGCCGATCACGTCGGTCGGGGTGCGCACCTGGTAATCGTCCATCTCATAGATGTTCGGGATCAGGTTGGTGTGCTGGTACATCGCGCAGTCGAAGGTGTTCATGCGCATCACCAGCGGCTCTGGCGGGCGCTGCTTGGTAATGACCGGCCAAGCGTCTTCCCACAGGGCAATGATGCGTGCCTGCGGGAAGTGGTAGCCCACTTTGTTGTACACCGCGTCGAACTGGATGTTGGCCCCTTTGTAGATGCGTGGGCGGTCGGCAGTGAAGGCCGAGGCGCCACGGAAGTTCACGCCCGTCAGGCTCTCTCCACTGTTGAACTCCCCTACCCCGGAAGACTGGGTCAGGCGTTTTCCACGGTCATCCATGCACGGCTCGTAGAACGGCGCACCCGCAGTCGGCAAGGCGCCGTTGGTGCGGAACGCACTGGCCACTGGCTGGCTGCCGGGGATCAATGCATAGCTGGGGTGTTCAGCCATGGCGTGGAACTGCATGGCGGCCTGCTCGACATCGGTGCCCTCTTCCGGCAGGTAGATGGGCTTGGCCTTGTGCACGACCTTGGTGAAGTCCAGTTTGGTGGTGGTGGTCTCCGCCACGCCACCGGCGGACACACCGTCCAGTGCATGGCGGCCAAGGCCGCCGTCCCAGCCATCGACCTGGTTCGCATCCAGGTTGGCCCACAGGGCTTTACCACTGTCTTTCAGTTGCCGGGCCAGGGCCGGGTCGAGCATGTCCAGGGGCGGGGTTGGCGGGCGGTTGCCCACGCTGCTTTCCATGCCGCCGATCCAGAACGGGTAGCCTGGGTTTTTCAGCGTGCCGTCGGCATTGCGGTTGGCCTCGGTGCGATCGACCAGCGCCAGCGAGCCCACGGCCTTGCGCACGGGCGCCTCGCTGGCAGCTTCGTCATCGTCTTCGTGGTCATCATCGTTGGCAGCAACCAACGCTTCGGAGAGCTTGGGCACGACGACGACTTTGCCGGGCATGGGCGCCATGGCCTTGCCAGGCAACGGCACGATGGCCGGAATCGGCGTACCGGCAACGATCTCGCCATCGGGCAGGGCCCGGGCGCCAGCGGCCGGCTTACCGCTACGCAGGGCGAACGGGGTACTGTGGAAGCCATTCTCGCCCTGCCCGCTCACCTCCAGCCGCGTGCCTTCCTCGAACACGTCATGTACCCGCCACATGGCCCACATGCCCTGGGCGAAGTGCGGGTAGAAGTGACAGTGGTAAATGGCATCGCCGGCAACGCGGTTGCGGTTGCCCGAACCACCGTTGGCGATTTCGTAGGTGTAGCCGACGCCGGCGCCGATGCCTTGGGCATCGATGTAGTCGGAGTTGTCGTCATTGGGGTTGAACAACCACTGATGGCCGTGCAAGTGGAAGATGTGCTGCTCGTGCCCGTTGTGGGTGTTGCGGAACTTGGTGAAGTCACCGATATAGCTGTGGTGCACGTTGGCAGGCTCTGAGGGGTAGAGGGCCATGCTGGCCTTGACCCCGACGGCGCTGGCCGGTGGCACCTCGCCCGGGCGGATGTGTTCCAGGCCGACGTTGGCCGGTACATCCACCAGGGTGCCTATATCGCCGACCGTGTGGGCGCTGAGGAAGAACTCCTCATAGGCACACGACAGGCAGTCGTGCATCGGGCCCACCCCCAAGCGGTTGGCCACCACTTCGGCACCCATGCCACCAGAGCCGTAATTGATCATGAACGAATCGCGCGCCGGCTCCAGCACGTGGCCCATCACCGGGTCGGCCCAGTAGCCAGGGAAGGCCTGGGTACCGGCAACCTCGTCGGCGAACTGCGAGGCGAAATCACGGAATGCTTCCAGTCGGTTGGGCAGCGCCGGGTTGCGTTTGCCCACGCTTTCCAGCGGGTAAGTGGAACTGGGGAAGCTACCGTCAGGGTTGGGCCCCATGACGATGGCATCGGTTTCGCTGCTGATGATCTCGTTGCCGTTGACCATGGCAATGATCGGTTTGCCGGCCTTGCCTTCGGCGATCCACGGTTCGAGCTGCGGATAACGGGCTTCGTAGTCGATCACGGGCTGGCCGGTGGCGGTTCGCCCCGTGGTGGCCAGGCGCATTTCTTCTTCAGTGAGGGTGTTGCGGTAGGTACGGCCCAGTTTAGGCACGACCACCACCTGGCCGAACAGGCCGTTGGAGACGTTGCCCGCCGTGCCCTCGCCGCCGAACGTAGCGGCTTTGCTGGTGGCGGCGAAGGCGCCTTCGCGCTCGGCATACAGGGTGTAGCTGCGGGTGCTGCCGGGGCTGACGAAGAAGTTGCCGTTACGCCCGGTATAGGCGGAAATATCGGCAATGCTGTTCACCGCCTGCATCCCGTTGACCTGGAAGCCGACCATGCGCTCGGCCACCTGTTCGTCGGCGACAAAGCCTTCGCCGCCTTCGTTTTCAACCTCCGGCCCCTCTGCCTCACCCTCGGGCTCTTCAGCCTCGATACCGTGCTTGTTGGGGTTCGCCTTGTAATCCAGCAGGTTGGTCAGGTTGACCGTCAGGCAGTCACCGGCCGCCACGCGCAGCACGATAGGCCGCGGGCGCTTGTCCGGGCGCAGGGTGACCTTGCCCGGTACCGCGGCCCCGCCCTTGCTGAGGGGGACCTGCTTGTCGTCCACCACGTCCTCACGAAGGGCAAACATCATGCCGTTGGCGTTTTGCGCGCCAAGGCGGTTGAACATCAGTGGCTGGTCCAGTGCCACCACGTTGGCGACCAGGGTGCGCTGGCACTGCACAGCCGCCTCGCTGGTTGCTTCCCAGCCAAGCAAGGCCAGTACAAGTGATGACAGGATGGGGCCTTTGAGCGGCGTCGACATGCTGCACCTCCGGGACACAGGATCTCTGCCGGGAGCTGGAGCAAGGTGTATGCCAGAAGAAAAATCCAATATTAATCAATAACTTGTACGATCAACCGCAACGGATTGGGGAGGATCCCCCAGCAGGTTCCCCCGAATCGGGGGACGAAATCCCGTGGGGGCAAAGGCTGCTCCACAGGCGCGCGCTAACCTCACACAAGGTAAAAACGCACGGTACCCTTGCACAATTGTCGATTGTGCAAGGCAAATTCGCATGCCAGGATCCTGCGATCCTCCAGCGAACTCCAGACTTCACTTGGAAAATCAATAACAAAGCAGGGAGAACGCAATGACTGCACACGCTCATACCCCGGCAGCAACCGACCATGTATTGGCCGAGGTCCGCAACCAGATCGGCCACCTGACCCTGAACCGCCCAGCCGGTCTCAATGCCCTGACCCTGGACATGGTGCGCAGCCTGCGTCAGCACCTGGACCAGTGGGCCGACAACCCGCAGGTACGCGCCGTGGTCCTGCGCGGCGAAGGCCCCAAGGGGTTCTGTGCCGGTGGCGATATCCGCTCGCTGTACGACAGTTTCAAGGCCGGCGACACGCTGCATGAAACCTTTTTCGTCGAAGAGTACGCCCTCGACCTGGTCATCCACCGCTACCGCAAGCCAATACTGGTGGTGATGGACGGCTTCACCCTCGGGGGCGGCATGGGCCTGGCCCAGGGCTGCGACCTGCGCGTGGTCACCGAGCGCAGCCGGCTGGGCATGCCCGAGGTCGGCATCGGCTACTTCCCGGACGTGGGCGGCAGCTACTTCCTCTCGCGCATCCCCGGCGAGCTGGGCATCTACCTGGGTGTCAGCGGTGCCCAGATCCAGGCGGCCGACGCCTTGTATTGCGGCCTGGCCGACTGGTACCTGGCCAGCGATCAGCTCGCTGCCCTCGACCGGGGCCTCGACCAGCTCGACTTCAGCGACCACCCGCTCAAGGACCTGCAAAACCTGCTGGCCAGGCTCGGCACCCAGGCACTGGATGATGCGCCACTGGAAAAGCTGCGCCCGGCCATCGACCACTTCTTCGCCCTGCCCGACCTGCCAGCCATCGTCGAGCAACTGCGTGCGGTGAGCCTCGGCGACAGCCACGCCTGGGCGGTGGCCACCGCCGATCAGCTGGAAACCCGCTCGCCTCTGGCCATGGCGGTTACGCTGGAGATGCTGCGCCGGGGGCGCGAGCTGGGCATTGACGACTGCTTTGCCATGGAACTGCACCTGGACCGCCAGTGGTTCCAGCACGGCGACATCATCGAAGGCGTGCGTGCCCTGATCATCGACAAGGACAAGCAGCCCCGCTGGAACCCGCCGACCCTGGCCGCGCTGCAAGGCCAGCGGGTCGAACAATTCTTCGAAGGCTTGTGAGCCCGGGAGTACACAGATGCAAGACCTCGAACTGAGCGAAGAACAGATCATGATCCGCGACATGGCCCGGGACTTTGCCCGTGGCGAAATCGCACCCCATGCCCAGGCTTGGGAAAAGGCCGGCTGGATCGATGATGGCGTGGTGCGCAAGATGGGCGAACTGGGCCTGTTGGGCATGGTGGTGCCCGAGGACTTCGGCGGCAGCTACACCGACTATGTCGCCTATGCCCTGGCCGTGGAAGAGATCGCCGCCGGCTGCGGCGCCACCGGGGCGATGATGAGCATCCACAACTCGGTAGGTTGCGGCCCGCTGCTGGCCTACGGCACCGCCGACCAGCAACAGCAGTGGCTGCCACGCCTGGCCAGCGGCGAGGTAATTGGCTGCTTCTGCCTGACCGAGCCACAGGCCGGCTCCGAGGCGCACAACCTGCGCACCCGCGCCGAGCTGGTGGATGGCCAGTGGGTCATCAACGGTGCCAAGCAGTTCGTCAGCAATGCCCGCCGTGCCGGCCTGGCGATCGTCTTCGCAGTGACCGACCCGGAGCTGGGCAAGAAAGGCCTGTCGGCGTTCCTGGTGCCCACCGACAACCCTGGGTTCAAGGTTGATCGCAGTGAGCACAAGATGGGCATTCGCGCCTCCGATACCTGCGCAGTGACTTTCGACAACTGCCGCATTCCTGCCGCCAATATCCTCGGTGAGCGTGGCAAGGGCCTGGCCATTGCCCTGTCCAACCTCGAAGGCGGCCGTATCGGCATTGCCGCCCAGGCCTTGGGCATCGCCCGCGCCGCATTCGAAGCGGCGCTGGTCTACTCGCGTGACCGCATACAGTTTGGCAAGCCGATCAACGAACACCAGAGCATTGCCAACCTGCTGGCCGACATGCAGGTGCAGGTGAACGCCGCACGTTTGCTGATCCTGCACGCCGCCCGCCTGCGCAGCGCCGGCAAGCCGTGCCTGTCGGAAGCGTCACAGGCCAAGCTGTTCGCTTCGGAGATGGCCGAGCGGGTGTGCTCGATGGCCATCCAGGTGCATGGTGGGTACGGCTATCTGGAAGATTACCCGGTGGAGCGCTACTACCGGGATGCGCGGATTACCCAGATCTATGAAGGGTCGAGCGAGATCCAGCGCATGCTGATTGCTCGGGAATTGAAAAACTATCCGCTGTAACGCAAAGGCAACGCGGTTCTTGGGGGCGCGGGCGACGCTGTGGCTGGCACCGGCTTTGCCGGTGTTCGCGGGCGCGCCCGCTCCCACAGGACCCTCTCGCCTCAGCGCCAATACCGCGCGTCATCCACCACCCTGGCATGCCCCTCGAACAGCGCCGGCAACTGCTCCTTGAGGTAGTCGATCCAGGTGCGCACCTTGGCGTCCAGGTAGTGGCGTGACGGATACATCGCATACAGCGCACTCTCCCTCAACCGATACGGTGCCAATAACCGGCGCAAGCGCCCCTGCTCGATCGCCTCGCTGGCGGTGTAGAACGGCAGCAGGCCAATGCCCATGCCCAGCTCGCTGGCCACCAGCATGGCGTCGGCAACGTTGGTGGAAAAACTGTCATTCGGCGCAATCACGCACTGGTCAACCCCTTGCGGGAACACCCAGTCGCCTTCGTACATCGGGTAAGCCATGCGCAGGCAGCGATGGCCGTGCAAGTCTTCGGGGCGCTCCGGTACACCGTGGGTATCCAGGTAACCGGGGGCCGCGCAGGGGATGCTGAAAATGTTGCCCAGCGGCACAGCGATCAGCTGCGAATCCGGCAGCGCACCGTCCACGGTGATCACCACGTCATGCCCTTCTGCCAGCGGGTCGGGGTTGCGCTGCGACAGCGTCAGCTCGATCACCACTTCCGGGTATAGCGTGTTGTAGCCGGCCACCAGCGGCATCAGCAACAGCCCCATGCCGTGCGGGCAGTGCAAACGCAGATGGCCGCGAGGCGTGAGGTGCGCCCCTCGCGCTTCGCCCACGGCTTCTTCGGTCAGCAGCATGATCTGCCGTGCACGCTCCAGAAACCGCTCACCCGCCTCGCTCATGCGCAAGCGCCGGGTGGTGCGGTGCAGCAGGCGGGTCTGCAGCTGGTTCTCCAGCTCGGCAACGATGCGCGAAACCTGCGCTGCAGAAATATCCAGAGCATTGGCAGCTGCAGCGAAGCTGCCACATTCCACCACACGGGTGAAGGTACGCATGGCATGCAGCATGTCCATGAAGGTGTGCTCCTTTCTTTGTCTTATTCTTGCGTTACAGGCAGGAATCTATCACGGTTTAGCCCATTTATTGTGGATGACCAATGAATAGATCATTAGCCATCCATTAAAAAAGGAGCCTGTCATGAAACGCTCGATCACTGTCCTTGCCATTGCCGCTGCCTTCGCCTCGTTCGGTGCTTTTGCCGATGCCGGCAACAACCAGCCAGTCAGCAGCCAATATGAATACGGCATGCCGCTGGACGTGGCCAAGGTCATCTCCATCACACCGGCCAGCAACGCCGCCGACTGCCAGGTAGGCACCGCACACATGGTGTACGTCGACCATCAGGGCCAGAAGCGCGAAATCGACTACCGGGAAATGGGCAACTGCTCGCAGCAGTGAGTCAGGCCAGCACCTGGGTGATCCAGCCCACCTGCTGATTGAAATCGTCGATCTTCGCCTGAGGCACCGCATCGCGGGCCCGCTGGAAATTGGCCAGGGTCTGCTGCTTCTGCCGCAGCATGCGCCGCCACTTGACCACAAACGCCTCGCTTTTTTCCTGCATCAACACGGGGCCGAAGTACAGCTGTTCAGCGCTATACACCCCCCTGCCCGGCTCAGCGACGATGATCTCGTAATCGAAGCGGTTTTCCCGCAGCAGCTCTTCGCTGACGATCTGGTAACCATTGCCCGCCAGCCACTGGCGCAGTTCGCGCTCACCGCCATTGGGTTGCAGTACCAGGCGCGTGACGCCGCCAAGGCGCTGCTTGCCGGCCTCGAGGATCTCGCACATGGTGTCCCCGCCCATCCCGCAGATGCTCACCACCGAGATACGGTCTTGCGGCTCTACCGCTGCCAGCCCATCGGCCAGGCGCACGGTTACCTGCGCTTGCAGGCCGTTTCTGCGCACATTGCGCTGGGCCGAGGCGAACGGCGTCTGCGCCACTTCACCCGCTACAGCGGCCTCGAGCACGCCACGCAGCATCAAGGCGACCGGCAGGTAGCCGTGGTCCGAGCCAATGTCGGCCAGGCGCGCCCCCTGCGGTACATGGGCGGCCACGCGCTCCAGGCGCCTGGACAAAGTCTGTTCGTTCAACGTAAACCTCTGGTTTTGCAATCGCCCGCGATTCTGACGGCGAACGCCGCGCATTTCAAACGCCGAGGCACCCTCGACCGGGCTGGTGTGCTCGCGTAGGCTTGCCGTTTTCCTTCCGTTGCAAGGCAGACACACCATGGCACATGCAGACATCATCTACACCCCGGACCCGGACGCCGAGTCGATTTCCTCGGACGTTGCCGAGTACAACGGCGTGCTGGTCACCACGCAAATCCCGACCCACGCCGACGGCAGCCTGGAACTGGGCGGCATCGTCGAGCAGAGCGAATGCACCCTGCAGGCGCTGAAAGTGGCCCTGGAGAAGGCCGGTAGCGGTATGGACCGCGTGCTGCACCTGACCATCTACCTGACCGACATGGCCGACCGCGCGGCGTTCAACGAGGTGTACCAGCGCTTCTTCAGCAAGCCCTGGCCGGTGCGTGCGGCGGTGGGTGTGGCTTCGCTGGCCTTTGAAGGCATGCGCGTGGAAGTGACGGCGATGGCTGCCAAGCGCTGAGCTGCGCTTGTGGGGGTGCGCAGCGCCCCCAACATCGTTGACTGACCGCAAAATCGCCGGGGCCGCTCTGCGGCCCTTTCGCGACGCAAGGCCGCTCCCACAGTTGCGCGTACCCGCAGCCAATCCCGCACCTCTCGGCACCCCAATGATGCCGCCAGCCCGTTTCACCGCTACAATGCCCGCCTAAACCGTGACAGCCCGAAAATATAACGACATGTCCCTTCCAAAGAATCACCTGGAACTGCTCAGCCCTGCCCGTGACGTGGCCATCGCCCGTGAAGCGATCCTGCACGGCGCTGACGCCATCTATATCGGCGGCCCGAGCTTCGGCGCGCGCCATAACGCCTGCAACGAAGTCAGCGATATCGCCGAGCTGGTCGAGTTCGCCCATCGCTACCATGCACGCGTGTTCACCACCATCAACACCATCCTCCACGACAACGAGCTGGAACCGGCGCGCAAGCTGATTCACCAGCTGTACGATGCCGGCGTTGACGCGCTGATCGTGCAGGACCTTGGGGTGATGGAGCTGGACATCCCGCCAATCGAGCTGCATGCCAGCACCCAGACCGACATCCGCACCCTGGAACGGGCCAAGTTCCTCGACCAGGCCGGGTTCTCGCAACTGGTACTGGCGCGGGAGCTGAACCTGCAGCAAATCCGCGCCATCGCCGCCGAAACCGATGCCGCCATCGAGTTCTTCATCCACGGCGCGCTGTGCGTGGCGTTCTCTGGCCAATGCAACATTTCCCATGCGCAGACCGGCCGCAGCGCCAACCGTGGTGATTGCTCGCAAGCCTGCCGCCTGCCCTACACGCTGAAAGATGACCAGGGCCGCGTGGTTGCGTTCGAGAAACACCTGCTGTCGATGAAGGACAACAACCAGACCGCCAACCTGGCTGACCTGGTCGATGCCGGCGTGCGCTCGTTCAAGATCGAGGGCCGCTACAAGGACATGGGCTATGTGAAGAACATCACCGCCCATTACCGCAAAGAGCTCGACGCCATCCTTGAAGACCGCCCTCAGTACGCCCGCGCGTCCAGCGGCCGTACCCAACACTTCTTCCTGCCCGACCCGGATAAAACCTTCCACCGCGGCAGCACCGATTACTTCGTGACCGACCGCAAGGTCGATATCGGCGCCTTCGACTCGCCAACCTTCACCGGCCTGCCGGTGGGCGTAGTGGAAAAGGTTGGCAAGCGTGACATGCAAGTGGTCACCGACGTACCGCTGACCAACGGCGACGGCCTCAATGTGCTGGTCAAGCGCGAAGTGGTGGGCTTCCGCGCCAACATCGCCGAACCACGTGGCGAGTTCGAAGAAGACGGCCAGAAGCGCTACCGCTATCGCGTCGAACCCAACGAAATGCCCGAAGGCCTGCACAAGCTGCGGCCCAACCACCCGCTGTCGCGCAACCTCGACCACAATTGGCAACAGGCCCTGCAACGCACCTCCTCCGAACGCCGGGTCGGCGTGGAGTGGCACGCGGTCCTGCGCGAGCAGCGCCTGATGCTTACCCTCAGCAGTGAAGAAGGCGTGAGCGTGCAGGTGGCCCTGGACGGCCCATTCGGCGTAGCCAACAAGCCTCAGCAGGCACTGGAGCAGTTGCACGACCTGCTCGGTCAACTGGGCACCACCCTGTACCACGCCGACCGCATCGAACTGGATGCCCCGCAGGCGTACTTCATTCCCAACTCGCAGCTCAAGGCCCTGCGCCGCGAAGCCATCGAGGCACTGACTGCAGCACGCGTGCAGGCGCATCCGCGTGGCGGGCGCAAGGCCGAGACCACGCCACCGCCGGTGTACCCCGAGTCGCACCTGTCGTTCCTGGCCAACGTATACAACCAGAAGGCCCGCGACTTCTACCACCGCCACGGTGTGCAACTGATCGATGCGGCCTATGAAGCGCATGAAGAACACGGCGAAGTGCCGGTGATGATCACCAAGCACTGCCTGCGCTTCTCCTTCAACCTGTGCCCCAAGCAGGCCAAGGGCGTGACCGGCGTGCGTACCAAGGTGGCACCGATGCAGCTGATTCAGGGTGACGAAGTGCTGACCCTGAAGTTCGACTGCAAGCCGTGCGAGATGCATGTGATCGGCAAGATGAAGAGCCACATCATCGACCTGCCGACCCCGGGCAGCGCGGTGGCCCAGGTGGTGGGGCATATCAGCCCCGAAGACTTGCTCAAGACCATCCCGCGCGGACCGCACTGAGTTCGCCGGGCAGGGCCTCTTCGCTACACGGGCTTGTGGTTTTGGTGGTTCCCTGTAGGAGCGGCTTTAGCCGCGAATACGGTAGCCGCGACAACGGTGAACGGCAGGTGGAAATTGGCCAGCAGGCCCGGCCCTTTCGCGGGTAAACCCGCTCCTACGCAGGCTTGTGGTTCCCCGGTAGGAGCGGGTTTACCCGCGAATACGGTAGCCGCGACAACGGTGAACGGCGGGTGGACATTGGCTAGCAGGCCCGGCCCTTTCGCGGGTAAACCCGCTCCTACGCAGGCTTGTGGTTCCCCGGTAGGAGCGGGTTTACCCGCGAATACGGTAGCCGCGACAACGGTGAACGGCGGGTGGACATTGGCCAGCAGGCCCGGCCCTTTCGCGGGTAAACCCGCTCCTACGCAGGCTTGTGGTTTCCCGGTAGGAGCGGCTTTAGCCGCGAATACGGTAGCCGCGACAATGGTGAACGGCGGGTGGAAATTGGCCAGCAGGCCCGGCCCTTTCGCGGGTGAACCCGCTCCTACACGGGCTTGTGTAAGAGCGGCTTCAAAGAACGGCGCAAGCGTACCTCAGCGCCGCTCAGCGTATCTGGTGCTTGTGCAGTAACCGATAGAACGTCGGCCGTGAAATGCCCAGCACCTTGGCCGCCACGCTCAGGTTATCGCTGTGCCGGTTGAGCACATCGCACAGCGCCTGGCGCTCGGCGCGCTGCTTGTATTCTTCCAGCGTGCCCAGCGGCTGTTGTTCCGGGTCGAGCAGCTGCAACCCCAGGTCCTGCGCCTCGATCTGCCGCCCTTCGGCCAGCACCAACCCGCGGCGCACGCGGTTGGCCAGCTCGCGCACATTGCCCGGCCAGTCATGCCGCCCCATCGCCGCCAGGGCATGGTCGCTGAACGACCGTGGCCGACGCCCGGTCTCCACACTGTAGAAATGGGCAAAATGGTTGGCCAGCATCGACAGGTCACCATGCCGGTCGCGCAACGGCGCGGTCACCACCTGCAAGACGTTCAGGCGGTAATACAGGTCTTCGCGGAAACGCCCTTGCTCGATGGCCCGCTCGAGGTCCACATGGGTGGCCGCCAGCACCCTTACATCCACCGGTATGGGCTGGCTGCCACCCACCCGCTCGATGTGCTTCTCCTGCAAAAAACGCAGCAAGTTGGCCTGCAACTCCAACGGCAGGTCGCCGATTTCATCGAGGAACAACGTGCCGCCGTCGGCCGCTTCGATACGCCCGGTCTTGCGCTGGTGGGCACCGGTAAAGGCGCCCTTCTCATGGCCGAACAGTTCGGACTGGATCAAGTGCTCGGGGATCGCCCCGCAGTTGATCGCGATGAACGGCTGCTCGCTGCGTTGCGACTGGCGGTGCAAGGTGCGCGCCACCAGCTCTTTGCCGGTGCCGCTCTCCCCGCGGATCAGCACAGGCGATTCGGTGGGTGCCAGTTTACCCAGCAACTTGCGCAACTCGCGGATAGGCCGGCTTTCGCCGAGCAACTCATGGGTTGCCTCATCGACCTTGATGGCCCCCTTGCCGCGCAAGCGCGCCATGCCGAAGGCCCGGCCCAGGGTTACCTGCACGCGGGAGACGTCGAACGGCAGGGTATGGAAGTCGAAAAACCACTCACACACAAAATCACCGAACGCCGGCATGCGCAACTGATCGGCGCTGAGCACGGCAATCCATTCGGTGTTGCTGCGCTTGATCATGTCCTTGACCGCGTCCGGGTGCCTCAGGTGCGAAGCCTGCAAGCGCAATAGCCCGACATCGCACGTGTGGTCCAGCGCAGCCCCGAGCATACAGCTGTCCACATCCCAGCCTGCGTTGCGCAGGCCAGGTAACAAGCGGTGGCAATCGTCGCAGGGGTCGACGATAAGCAAACGGCGTTGAGCGGCAGGCTGCTGCATGACCGATCCTTGGCGCCAGTTTTTGGTTTTTTGAAGTAAAACAGCAAGTTGTGGCGCCCGTTTAACAGTAGCAACGAAGTTGACGGTTCCCAGTACCGTCTGTCTGCCGAATCATTTTTTTACAAACCGCCACGGGAATTTTCGCACTTTATCGACATCACATGGCGGCGCCGGCAAGAACAGCGTCGACCCTGAAAAAAAATTTACAGCCAATGTGTGACTTACCCACGAACAACGAGCATCAGTAGACATAACCCCGCGCTGCACTTCGCGATCAATGAGGCGACTTTGAAGCAACGCGGACTTCACTTCGATGTTTGGGACCATAGAGAGACCGAACCATGAATGCCCCGCTCCGTGTCAACGAAGCACTGCTGATTGCCGACCACGCCTTCGAACCTTTCCAGTGCGTAGCCTGGGATGCACCCAACGGTACTGGTGAACTGAGCCTGGCAGTGATCGACCGGACCAGCACCCGCATCGGCGCCAAGCAAGTGTCGTCGCGCATCTACTCCGACCCGGCCCAGTGGGCCAGCCTGATCGAAGAAGTGCGCGCCGAATTGTGTGAAAAGGGCTACGACCTGCAACCGTGGTCGATGCCGAAGTAATATTGGCCAGCACAACAAGTGCGTGCATGGTCACGCACTTGTACAACTTCTCTGTTGCTGTTGTGGCAACTTTCCCAATTGCGACAACGTGTCGCAACCTGCCAGTTCAATCCACCACCTTGAATTGTTGCAAGTGCTGGTAATCAGCCTGCAATTGTTCTGCCAGACGCTGAGCGCGTCCCAGGCGCACGGGCGCCAGTTCCATATCGACCAACAACGTGGCGCATGGCATCGGCTGCACGGTATTGCTGTGCTGCAGGCGACCGTCGGTGAACACCAGGCAACGCAAGGCCTCTTGCGGATGGGCTCGCTGCCGCGCCTGTAGCCAGTGCCGCGCCTGTTCCAGTGCGGCGATCAGCGGCGTGCCCCCACCTGCCCCCAAGGCCTGCAGCCAGGGTTGCAAGGCAGCGGATGCCTTCAGCCCGTGGCGCTGCCACTGTGGCGTGCGCCCGCTGGCAGTCAGCAGGGCCAGGCGGGCGCGTTGTCGATAGGCTTGGTCGAACAATGCCGCCAGCAGCCCTTTGGTCTGTGCCAGCGCCTGATGGCGCCGGGTTGAAGCCGAGGCATCGACGATCACCAGCCACAATTCTGCCGGCCTGCCTTGGCGCTGCTGCCAGCACAGGTCCTGTCGCTGGCGTGGCCGCCCTTTGAGCAAGGTCGGCAGCCAGGCTACCCGGCCGGCCGCCGCATTTCGCACGAGGCCACGGCGGGTACCGTTCTGCTTGCCTATGCCCGTTCTGGCATCCGCCCCGTTGGCTGGTGGCTGGGGGATGCTCAGGGCTTTTTTGCCCAGTTCGGCACCTCGCGGCGGGCGCCGCTGGCTACCGGCTGTGCCGGTAATGCCCCCCAGTCGCCCTGCCCACCCTGTTCGCCCGGGTTGCCGGCGCCGGGCTGCTGGTCAGGCGGCTGTGGCGCCGACGGCGGGTTGGCCTGGGGCGTCATACGGCGGCGATGGCGCAAGGCGAATTCGGCCACCGCCTCGACATCCACTTCTTCGATAGCTGCAGCCCCACGCCAGGCACAGTGGGCGCGCGCAGCGCGCAGCCACACCAGGTCGGCGCGCAGGCCGTCCACGCCGGCGGCGTAGCAGCGCTCGGTAATCCAGGCAAGCGCCTGGTCATCCAGGGCAATGTCGGCCAAGGCCTGGCGCGCCGCGTGGCAGCGCTCGCGCAGTTGCGCCTGGGCCTGGGCCCAGTGTGCGCAGAACGCCTGAGGGTCACTGTCGAAGGCCAGACGGCGGCGAATGATCTGCTGCCGGGCCTCGGGCTCCGGCAAGCCCTCCAGCGCCACGTTCAAGCCAAAACGGTCGAGCAACTGCGGGCGCAGTTCGCCCTCTTCCGGGTTCATGGTGCCGATCAGTACGAAGCGGGCGCTGTGCCGATGCGAGATACCGTCACGTTCGATACGGTTTGTGCCGCTGGCAGCCACGTCAAGCAACAGATCGACCAAGGTGTCGGGCAGCAGGTTGACTTCATCGACATACAGCACACCGCCGTCGGCCTGGGCCAGCACGCCCGGGGAAAACTGCGCCTTGCCCTGCCCCAGCGCGGCATCCAGGTCGAGGGTGCCGACCAACCGCTCTTCACTGGCGCCCAATGGCAAGGTGACGAACGGGCCTTCGCCAAGCAGGTCGGCCAGGCCACGGGCCAGGGTGCTCTTGGCCATGCCACGCGGCCCTTCGATCAACACACCACCGATCCTGGGGTCGATAGCGGTCAGGCACAGCGCCAGCTTGAGGTCGTCTGCACCGACCACGGCCGCCAGCGGAAATTGTACGGGTTCACTCATTTCAAGCCTGTTCCTCGCCATCGAGCAGTTGGTCCTCAAGGGCTTCGCGGTAGTCGCCCGGCGCCTGCCACAAGCCGCGCTGCTGGGCCTCCAGCAGGCGCTCGGTGAGGTCGCGCAGGGCCTCGGGGTTGTGCTCGCGCATGAAATCGCGGGTCGCCGGGTCGAGCACATAGGCATCGGCCAGCCCCTGGTAATGATGGTCGTCGATCAGGTGCGTGGTGGCGTCGAAGGCGAACAGGTTGTCGACTGTCGCGGCCATCTCGAAGGCACCCTTGTAGCCGTGACGCTTGACCCCGTCGATCCACTTGGGATTGAGCGCACGCGCGCGGATCACCCGGTTCAGCTCTTCCTTGAGGGTACGGATGCGCGGTCGGTCGGCCTGGCTGTGGTCGCCATGGTAGCTGGCCACCACCGCCCCGGACAGGGTTTCCGAGGCCGCCAGCATGCCGCCCTGGAACTGGTAGTAATCGTTGGAATCGAGCAGGTCGTGCTCGTGGTTGTCCTGGTTCTGCAGCACCGCCTGCACCTTGGCCAGGCGCTGGGCGAACTGGGCGCGGGCCGGGGTGCCGTCGTCGCTGCCGCCGTAGGCATAGCCGCCGTGGTTGAGGTAGACCTCTGCCAGGTCATCGCGGCTGTGCCACAAGCGCCCGTCGATGGCGTTCTGCACCCCGGCACCGTAAGCGCCGGGTTTGGCACCGAACACCCGCCAGCCAGCCTGACGTGCAGCCTGCTCGGCATCCACGCCTTGAGCCTGCAGCGCGGCCCGCTCGCTGCGCACGCGGGCTGCCAGGGGGTTGAGGTCGTCCGGCTCGTCCAGCGCGGCCACGGCCTGCACGGCGGCGTCGAACAGGCGGATCAGGTTACCGAAGGCATCGCGGAAGAAGCCGGAAACGCGCAAGGTCACATCCACCCGGGGACGGTCGAGCAGGCTCAACGGCAAGATTTCGAAGTCGTCGACGCGCTGGCTGCCGGTGGCCCAGACAGGCCGCACGCCCATCAGCGCCATGGCCTGCGCAATGTCGTCGCCGCCGGTGCGCATGGTCGCCGTGCCCCACACCGACAGGCCGAGCTGACGCAAGTGATCGCCGTGGTCCTGCAGATGGCGCTCGAGGATCAGGCTGGCCGAGGCGAAGCCCAGGCGCCAGGCTGTGGTGGTGGGCAGGTTGCGCACGTCCACAGTATAGAAGTTGCGGCCGGTGGGCAGCACATCGAGGCGCCCTCGGCTAGGCGCACCACTGGGGCCGGCGGGCACGAAGCGCCCGGCCAGTGCCGCCAGCAGGCCATGCATTTCAGCCGTGCCGCAGGCGTCCAGGCTGGGTGCGACCGCTTCACGCAGGGCCTGCACTACAGCGTGCACCGGTTGCCACTCACTCAGGTCGGGTAACTGTGCTGTGCCTTCCAGCGCCTGCCCGATCACCTGCAGTGCCAACAGCTCAAGGCGCTCGCGGGTGTCGCCACAGGTGCGCCAAGGTTCATTGCTCATGGCCTGCAGCTGTTCAGGGCGTATGCCCTGCCACGGCTGCCCAAGGTCGCAGTCGAGCGGGTCCCAGCCCGGCACCAGTGCTTTGGCCAAAGCCCGCAGCAGGCTGGCATTACCGCCACGGCCGTCGCCACGCTCGACCCGCAACAACGCCAGCAGCGTATCCAGGCGTAGCCGCCCCTCAGGTGACTGACCAAACACGTGCAGGCCATCGCGAATCTGCGACTCCTTCAGGTCGCACAGGTAGGTATCCAGGCGCGGCAGCCAGAGCGCCGCATCGTCCAGTTGCCCTTCCAGTTGCAACTCACGGTCGATGTGGTTGGCCTTGACCAGCTCGAGGATGTCACGCTGCAACTCGCGGGCACGTCGAGGGTCGAGCAACTGCGCTTCATAGAACTCGTCGGCCAGTTGTTCCAGGTGGCGTAGCGGGCCATAGGTTTCGGCACGGGTCAGCGGCGGCATCAGGTGGTCAATGATCACCGCCTGGGTGCGGCGCTTGGCCTGGGCACCCTCGCCCGGGTCATTGACGATGAACGGGTAGATGTTCGGCAGCGGACCCAGCAGCGCGTCCGGCCAGCACTGCGCCGACAGCCCGACGCCTTTGCCGGGCAGCCATTCGAGGTTGCCATGCTTGCCGACGTGGATCACCGCATCGGCGGCAAATGCGTGACGCAACCAGAAGTGAAATGCCAGGTAGCCGTGCGGCGGCACCAGGTCAGGGTCGTGATACACCGCGCTAGGGTCCACCTGGTAGCCCCGCGCCGGCTGGATACCGACGAAGGTCAAGCCAAAGCGCAGGCCGGCAACCATCAGCCGGCCGCTGCGGTACATCGGATCCTGTTCGGGCGGCCCCCAGCGTTCCAGCACTGCCTGGCGGTTGGCCTGCGGCAGGCGCTCGAAGGCCACCTGGTAATCGGCCAGGCTCAGGCTCTGGGCACAGGGACGCTGGTCGAGATGGTCGAGGTCGTTGGTCACGCCACCGAGCAGCTGGTGGATCAGTTGCGTACCGCTGCCCGGCAACTCGGCCAGCGGATAGCCTTCGGCCTGCAGCGCCTTGAGGATGTTGAGTGCGGCAGCGGGCGTGTCCAGGCCGACGCCATTACCAATGCGGCCATCCCGGGTCGGGTAGTTGGCCAGCACCAATGCCACGCGCTTCTGGGCATTGGGCAGGCGGGCCAGCTCGACCCAGCGGCGGGCCAGCTCGGCGACAAAGTCCATGCGCTCGGGGTGGGCGCGGTAGCAGACAACGTCGGACTGGCTGCGCTCGCTGCGCCAGGCCATGTCCTTGAAGCTGACCGGGCGCGTGATGATGCGCCCGTCCAGCTCCGGCAATGCAATGTGCATGGCCAGGTCGCGCGCGCCCAGGCCCTGCTCGCTGGCTTCCCAGCCTGGCTGGTTGTCCTGCGCGCAGATTGCCTGAAGCACCGGGATGTCGCGGCGAAACGGGCGCAGGTTGGGGCGCTCGGGGCTGGACAAGGCGAAACCGGTGGTATTGACCAGCACTTCGGCGCCGACCTCGTCCAGCCAGGCTTCGACCTGTTCCAGGCAGGCGCTTTCCTTGAGGCTGGCCACGGCGATCGGCAACGGGTTCAGGCCGGCAGCCTGCAGGCGCTGGCAGAACACGTCGATGAACGCGGTATTGGCCGCTTGCAGGTGCGAACGGTAGAACAGCAACGGCGCCACTGGCTGCTCGGGGTGCCAGTGCGGGTACCAGTCCTCGAGTGTCGCGCTGCCCTTGGCGGGGTGATAGACCGCCGTGCGCGGCAAAGGCTGCGGCTCGTCCCAGGCATAGTCGCGGCCCAGCCATTGGCTGGCCAGGCAGTTGAACAGGTTGATGGCGTTGGCCTTGCCGCCCTGGCGCAGGTAATGCCAAAGCCGCTCGGCCTGCTCACCGCGGACGTTGCCCAGACTGGTCAGCTCCGGGTCCGGACGGTCATCGCCCGGCACCAGAATCAGCTGCACGCCACGGGCGGCCAGCTCGACCAGTTGTTCGACACCATAGCGCCAGTAACCAACGCCACCGTGCAGCGACACCAGGATGACCTTGGCGTGGCGCAGCACCTGGTCGACATACAGGTCGACCGAGGCATGGTTCTGCACCTGCATCGGGTTGGCCAGGCGCAGGCTGGGAAAGTCTTCGGGCAATTGCTCGGCGGTGTCGGCGAGCAAGGCCAGGTGTGAATCGCCGCTGCAGAGAATCACCAGCTCGGCGGGTGTCTGGCCGAGGTCGGCAATGCTGTCATCCGGTACGAAACCACCGGGCTGGGTCCGCAGCAGGTGCATGGGTCAGGCGCCCAGTGCCTGGCGCAGGCGCGCTTCCAGCTGGGCAGCATCGAGGTCCTGGCCGATCAGCACCAGGCGGGTGATGCGCGGCTCATCGGCGCGCCAGGCGCGGTCGAAGTGCTTGTCGAAACGGGTGCCCACGCCTTGTACCAGCAGGCGCATCGGCTTGCCCGGGATGGCGGCGAAGCCTTTGGCGCGCAGGATACCGAACTCCACCACCAGCAGGGTCAGCGCATCGAGCAGCAGGCTTTCGTCGGCTTCTGGCAGGTCGATGGAGATGGAGTCGAAAGCGTCGTGGTCATGATCGTCATGATCGTCGCCGTCGTGGTGCGAATCGTGGTGGGTTCGGCGGCCATCGATATGCGCCTCGGACTCGGCACCCACGCCCAGCAGCACCTCCAGTGGCAGCTTGCCGCTGCTGGCCTCGATCACTTTCACCGCCGGCGGCAGTTCTTCGGCCACCTCGGCACGCACCTTGGCCAGGCCTTCGGCGTCGATCAGGTCGGCCTTGTTCAACACCACCAGGTCGGCGCTGGCCAACTGGTCAGCAAACAGCTCATGCAGGGGCGATTCATGGTCCAGGTTAGGGTCGAGCTTGCGCTGGGCATCGACCTGGTCCGGGTAGGCAGCAAAGGTGCCAGCGGCCACGGCCGGGCTGTCGACCACGGTGATGACCGCATCGACGGTGCAGGCGTTACGGATTTCCGGCCACTGGAACGCTTGTACCAATGGCTTGGGCAGGGCCAGGCCGCTGGTTTCGATGAGGATGTGGTCGAGGTCGCCACGGCGGGCCACCAGCTCGCGCATCACCGGGAAGAACTCTTCCTGCACGGTGCAGCACAGGCAGCCGTTGGCCAGCTCGTAGACGCGGCCGCTGGCTTCTTCCTCGGTGCAACCGATGCTGCACTGCTTGAGGATTTCACCATCGATGCCCAGTTCGCCGAATTCGTTGACGATGACCGCAATGCGGCGCCCTTGGGCGTTGTCGAGCATGTGGCGCAGCAAGGTGGTCTTGCCCGAGCCGAGGAAGCCGGTGACGATGGTGACGGGGAGCTTGGCCAGTGTTTTCATGTCGCATTGCCCTTGGCAGTGTGGCGCGGGCATGCAGGACGACAGCCGCAGGCCAGGCCGGCCGGGCTTGTTCGCCACCGGATCACCCCGCCCGGTTGAAAGTCGAAAACGTGACGAGGCAGGTCTCCTGGCTTGCACCGTTCCATGTCCCCGTTCAGTCGAACAGCGGGCTGGCGGGATGACGCCTTCCCGCGCGCTGGCGCAGTGGCTGTGTCGATCCGTTGTCGGTGCTTACAGTTGCGGGGGCAGCCGCGGCTTGTACCGCGTTCCCGTCTTAGCTTCGGCCAGGCCGAAGAACCTCGAAGTGGGCAAGGCTACGCAGTGGCTGGCGGGTGGTCAACCATTGCTGCGGGGCCGGTCGACAACGCTGGGCGCAAGTGCGCTACAGTGGCGCCTTATCCACGGTCAAGGACGCACCATGCCCCTCGCCCCCGCCATACCTGTACTGCGCATATTCTCGATCGACAAGGCCAAGGAGTTCTACCTCGATTTCCTGGGTTTCAGCCTGGACTGGGAGCACCGCTTCAGCCCGGACTTGCCGTTGTACATGCAGATCCACCGTGATGGCCTGATCCTGCACCTTTCAGAGCACCATGGCGATGCCTGCCCTGGCTCGACCGTGTTCGCCCGCCTCGACGACCTGCACGCGCTGGAGTGTGAATTGCAGGGTAAACAGTACGGTTTCGCCCGGCCTGAGGCCGAGCGCCTGGATTGGGGCCTGCAGATGCAGGTGTGGGACCCGTTCGGCAACCGCCTGCGCTTTTGCCAACAGATCGATGACGAGGCCAACCCGTGAAGGCATTGGGCAAACGCGAAATGGGCCGCCTGGAGCGGGAGTTGGTCGCGTGCCTGACCGATGCCTGCGAAGCCGCCAAGGCGGAGATTGTCGGCTTCAGTTGGCTTACCCATCGCCTCGACCCCGAGGACTTTCCGGGCAGCCTGCGTATTACCTGGGTATTCGAGCAAGAGGCCGATAAAGCCGCTGCAGTGGCGGGCGACGCAAAGGCACGTATGCTGGCACTGACCTGCCAGGCATTGGACCACGCTGGAATACAGCTGGACCATCCCGCTTGGCATGTACGCTATGACAGCGAAGAGGCCTGTGCACGGGTGCATGGCGGGGACTGGGGAAAACGCCTGCGGGGGCATTGACCCTGCGGTTTGACGATAGTATCGCTTCGCAGCCTATCAATTCGTGACTGGCCGTTCCCGATCCGCCAAGGATGGTTTAAGGTGGCATGGTGCGCATATAACAGCAGCCCGAGCGATCGGGCACTTGCAAGACAATGAGGGTGTCATGAGCAACGAAAGCATTAATTGGGACAAGCTGGGTTTCGACTACATCAAGACCGACAAACGCTACCTGTCCGTATGGCGCAATGGCGAGTGGGACAAGGGCACCCTGACCGAAGACAACGTACTGCACATCAGTGAAGGCTCCACGGCCCTGCACTACGGCCAGCAGTGCTTCGAAGGCCTGAAGGCCTACCGTTGCAAGGACGGCTCGATCAACCTGTTCCGCCCGGACCAGAACGCGGCCCGCATGCAGCGCAGCTGCGCACGCCTGCTGATGCCGCACGTGCCGACCGATGTGTTCATCGAAGCGTGCAAGCAAGTGGTCAAGGCGAATGAAAAGTTCGTGCCACCGCACGGCAAAGGCGCCCTGTACCTGCGCCCGTTCGTGATCGGCACCGGCGACAACATTGGCGTGCGCACCGCCCCCGAGTTCATCTTCTCGGTGTTCGCCATCCCGGTTGGTTCGTATTTCAAGGGCGGCATGAAGCCGCACAACTTCCAGATTTCCAGCTTCGACCGTGCAGCCCCGCAGGGCACCGGCGCGGCCAAGGTCGGTGGCAACTACGCTGCCAGCCTGCAGCCGGGCGCTGAAGCGAAGAAGGCCAACTTCGCCGACGCCATCTACCTCGACCCGCTGACCCACACCAAGATCGAGGAAGTCGGTTCGGCCAACTTCTTCGGCATCACCGCCAACAACGAGTTCGTCACCCCGAAATCGGCCTCGGTACTGCCAGGCATCACCCGCCTCTCGCTGATGGAACTGGCGCAATCGCGTCTGGGCCTGACCGTGATCGAAGGCGATGTCGAGATCAGCAAGCTGGACCGCTTCGTCGAAGCCGGTGCCTGCGGCACCGCAGCCGTGATCACCCCGATCGGCGGCATCGAGTACAACGGCAAGCTGCACGTGTTCCACGACCTGGAAAAGGTCGGCCCGGTTACCCAGAAGCTCTACAACGAGCTGACCGGTATCCAGAGCGGCGATGTAGAGGCACCGGCAGGCTGGATCGTCAAGGTCGCCTGAGGCGCATCAGCTGTATGAAAACGGGGCATGCCAGCGATGGCATGCCCCGTTTTTCATGGGTTTATACGGTCACCTTGAGCGGTTGTACCCGCAAAGCAGGCGACGCGGGGCATGGCACCGGCTGCGCCCAACCACCCACATGTGTCCACCACCGTGGTAGGAGCGGGTTTACCCGCGAATACGGTAGCGGCGGCGACGGTGAACGGCGTGTAGAGATTGGCCAGCAGGCCCGGCCCTTTCGCGGGTAATCCCGCTCCTACGACGGCCTGTGTCCAACCCACGAGGTGTGTCCACCACCGTGGTAGGAGCGGGTTTATCCGCGAATACGGTAGCGGCAGCGACGGTGAACGGCGGGTGGAAATTGGCCAGCAGGGCCGGCCCTTTCGCGGGTAAACCCGCTCCTACGACGGCCTGTGTCCAACCCACGATGTGTGTCCACCACCGTGGTAGGAGCGGGTTTACCCGCGAATACGGTGGCGGCGGCGACGGTGAGCGGCGTGTAGAGATTGGCCAGCAGGCCCGGCCCTTTCGCGGGTGAACCCGCTCCTACACGACGGCCTGCGCCCAACCACCGACCTGTGCCCACCCCCGATCAGTGAACCGCGCCATGTAGCAGAATCATGCCAGGTGCCGCTGCACCAGCAGGTGCCGGGCTTTGTCGAACGCCCAGTTGTACACCACGGTGTAGGGCAGGATGATCACGAAGAAGCCCAGCTCCACCATGAACGCCTGCAGCAGCGAAATCTCCAGCATCCAAGCCGCCACCGGCAGGCACCACACCACCAGGCCGGCTTCGAAGCCAAGACCGTGCACGAAACGCGTACTGGCCTTCCAGTTGATGCGTTCGGTTTGCACCCAGCGATCGACCAGTGCGTTGTAGACCATGTTCCACAGCATGGCGATCACCGACAGGGTCACCGCCAGCGCGCCTGCCGTTGCCAACGACTTGCCCATGATCCAGGACAGCAGCGGCGCACACAGCAGTACCGCAAAAACTTCATAGCCAACGGCGTGGACCAGGCGTTCGGTGAAAGACACGTTTTTCATTGCAAATTCCATCCATTGCGTGAGTCGTGCTTCCCATTTTCTTTGATAGAACTGATACTCGCGATATAGCTACCATCGGTTTTATCAATACCATGCGTTACTCTCCCGAAGCTCTGGTCGCCTTTACCGAAGCCGCCTCCCTAGGATCGTTTTCTGCGGCGGCGCGCAAGCTGCGCAAAAGCCAGTCCACAGTCAGCATCGCCATCGCCAATTTCGAGGCCGATATCGGCTGCCCGCTGTTTGATCGCGGTGGCCGCCACCCCACGCTGAACGAAGCGGGCCGACAGGTGCTAAGCCATGTCGAAGCGATCCTGGACGCCAGCGCCCAGCTCGATGCCCTGGCGGTCAGGCTGGCGCAAAACGTCGAGGCGCTGGTCTCGGTGGTGATGTCGGACAGCTACAGCGTCACCTTCCAGGGCGCCGTGATGGCCCGCTTCGCCCAGCAGTACCCGCACACCGAATTGCGCTGCGGCCCGGCGGAAGACGCTGATGTGATCGATATGATCCAGCAGGGCCTGGCCCACGTCGGCATTTTGGCCACTCAGCCTAGCTACCCCGCCGACGTTGCCGTGGCGCGCTTGCCCGAGCAGGCGGAGTTCGGTGTGTATGTGGCCAGCGAGCATCCGTTGGCGGGGCTGAAAACGGCGCAAACGCAACACCTTGAAAACGCGCGGCAGCTGTACATCAAGACCTACGCCCCCAGCCTGCACCGCGGCCGCGGCCAAGCCTGGTCGGCACCGGATTACCTCACCCTGCTGGAATTTGCCGTGCGCGGGTTTGGCTGGGCCGAACTGCCCAGGGCGCTGGTGGCGCGGTTTGGCAACGAACTGGTGGAATTGCAGATAGCGGGTTACCCGCGCCGGGTGGATATGGATGTGGCGTGGTCAAGCCGGCGGGCGCTTGGGCCGGCGGGGCAATGGCTGGTGCGGCAGATGCTGGGGGAGTAGGCTTCGTGCAGCCGCTTTGCCGAAGGTATAATTCCTCCCCAACAAACAAGATAGTTTAATTTTGACGGCCAGCCTTCATCTTCATTTCCGATTTTCAAGGACTTTCATTAAACCACGCCGGACATTTTGGGCCTCCTTGCGACTGAAGAACCATGGGCTATTCATAAGAGTGCTATGCAAATTCCCGCCGTTAGCCAAAACATCTATTGCAATGGCGCGCACTTCTCTAGATGTATCAACATCAAAACCCGAGATGCTCCTAGTTGCTTCATAGTTATATTTTTCGAGTATGGCAACATCACCGGCATCCATAGGCAGACGTCGGTATTCACTCGGATCTCCCAGTACGCCTACTGCTGGCACCGCTGATTGCGCGCCCCGTGAAACAGCAGAACTTGCACCAGCCACGTGCAGACCTTGAGCAGAGTTTGATGCCTGGCCGCTTTGTACGGGGGAGCCAGGGGTAGTCCAACCCGGTTGGCTATTCAGTGTCTCCTGCACTATTCTTTCTTCGCTCGCTGACGACAGTCTTCTCCGCTTTCCACCAGCGGCACTCCAGCCAGGTTGGCTATTCAGTACCTCAAGCACTATGCTTTCTTCGCTCGCTGACGACAGCCTTCTCCGATTCCCACCAGCGGCACTCCAGCCAGGCGACATTCTCCCCGTGGGGCTGGGCGACCTCAATATGCGGCCATGCCCACTGGGATCAGCGTAATTGATCGGATCACCCGTACAGTAGGCGTAACAGTTCAAACCACCCACAGTAAAGGGACTTAGGCTGTCTGGACTCTGAAAGCGCATCAAGACAGAATTATAGGCACGGTAGCCATTACCGAGTAAATACAGGTGACTCACCAGCAAGTGCCCATTGAATGCAGGACGCTGCGGAGGAATCTCACCGTGGCTGTGTAAGCCATACACATTGTAGGTAACCGACTCTGTCTGCGCCTGAGTGTTCACTCGTACCACTGAGTCCCCTAAGTCCGCAGCCAGTAACGCTGACTGGGTTGTTTCTTTCGTTAGCCTGGTTTCTGCCAGAGCACATGATTGAGCTCTCAGGTACACCACGGCAATACTGTCGGACAACGCGACATGAACCCTTTCGTGCTGCATGAAAAAGCGCATTGTGTTCATCGAGTTGGTCATGTTCTGGCTCCGGTCTGTTCACTTCGAAGGTTTACGCACTGAAGCAGATTGAGCAACTGCTAAAAATGATAGGTCACTGCCGTGTCGAAACGGCTCAAGATCAATTTTCCTGCACGATAGCCGGGGCTGCTTTACGCCCAGGTTTGCAGCTCAACCCCAAGAGTGCGCCCAGACACAACAACCGGTACACCCAGCGACAAGCCTTCCCCCCACCCTGCCCCTTAGCCTGTCACCACGCGCCGCCCCGCTGCGGCACGCACCCAAAAAGCACAAGAACAAACGTTGGTGACCTATGCAGACAGTAGATCCGATCACCCTTGCGGTTGTCCGGGGTGCGCTGGAGACAGCGCAACGCGAAATGACCCTGACCCTGGAAAAGACCGGGCGCTCCAGTGTGTTCAACCTGGCACACGACTATTCCAACTCGCTGTTCGACCACTTGCCGGAAATGATCCTGCAGGGCCAGGACATTCCCATCCACCTGGGCTCGCTGATACCGGCCATGAAATGCGTGGCCGAGTTCTTCGGCGACAACATCGCCGAAGGCGACGTGATCTACCACAACGACCCCGCCTACAAGGGCAGCCATATTCTCGACTGCTGCATGTACAAACCGGTGTATTACCAAGGCGAACTGGTGTTCTGGACCGTTTGCAAGGGCCACCTGACCGACATCGGCGGCCCGGTGCCGGCGGGCTACAACCCCGATGCCAAGGAGATCTACGCCGAGGGCCTGCGCATTCCACCGGTCAAGCTGTGGGAAAAGGGCAAGCGTCGTGAGGACGTGATCAACTTCATGCTCACCAACATGCGCGCCCGCCCTTATCAGGAAGGTGACCTCAATGCCCAGTATGGCGCCTGCAAGGTCGGCGAGCGGCACTTGCTGGAGCTGCTGGACAAGTACGGCGTGGCACAGGTGCGTGCCTGCATCGCCGAACTGAAGAACATGGCCGACCGACACATGCGGGCGCTGTTGCGCGATGTGCCGGATGGTGACTACAGCGGCACCGCCGTGCTCGAAGATGCCGGCCACGGCCTGGGTGAACTGGCCATCACCGCCCATGTGCAGATCCGTGGCGACCAGGCCCATGTGCGCATCGAAAGCCCGCCGCAGGTGCCGTACTTCATCAATTCCTATGAGGGCAACTCGGTATCCGGGGTGTACCTGGGGCTGATGATGTTCGCCCAGGTGGCGCCGCCTTACAACGAAGGCCTGTATCGCTGCGTAACGGTCGATGTCGGCCCCAGGGGCACGCTGTGCAATGCCGAGGAGCCCGCGCCCCACGTCAATTGCACCACCACGCCAATGGAAACCCTCGCCGATGCCGTGCGCACTGCGCTGGAACAGGCCTCGCCACAGCGGGTAACGGCCTCCTGGGGGCATACCAGCGGCATCAACATTGCCGGCCGCGACCCGCGCAACGGCAATAGCGAGTACGTGACGATGGTGCTGGCCTCGATCATTTCCGGTGCCGGTGCCAACAAGGTAATGGATGGCTGGCACGCCTGCGGCCCGCTGTGCTGCTTCGGGGCGCTGATGAGCGGTGACATCGAGCTGCTCGAACACGCGTATCCGGTGCTGATCCACCGCTACAGCCTGATGGCCGACAGCGGTGGCGCCGGTGAGTTGCGCGGGGGTTCGGGCACCCGCCTGGAGATCGAACCACTGGGCCACGCCATGACCGTGGTCGGCTTCGGCGAGGGCCGCCAGTTGCCCACCGCTGGTGCCGCCGGGGCTCGCAATGCCCTGCTCGAGCCCAAACTGGGCCGGCTGATCCATCGCCACGCCGATGGCCGCGAAGACCACTACACGCAGAACCCCATGCTCACCCTGCAGCCCGGCGAACGCATCATCAACATCAACCCAGGGGGTGGTGGCTACGGCGACCCGCTGCGCCGTCGGGTCGCAGCAGTACTGGAGGACGTGCGCAACGGCTTGGTCTCGCCACAAGGCGCAGCCCTGGAATATGGCGTGGTCCTCGATGCCGATGGCCAACTGGACGAAACAGCCACCCGCCTTGCCCGCGCCCCGCGCTAACCGGAGAACACGCATGCGTAACCAATATCGCCTGGGCGTAGACGCCGGCGGCACTTTCACCGATTTCATCCTGGCCGATCGCGACGGCGGCGTGCAGCTGTTCAAGGCCCCCTCCACGCCGCAGGACGGCACCTTGGCCATTCGCGCTGGCCTGGCACAGATTGCTGACGCCACCGGGCGCAGCCCGGCCGAACTGATCGCCAACTGTGACCTGTGCATCAACGGCACCACCGTGGCCCTCAACGCGCTGATCGAGCGCACCGGGGTCAAGGTGGGCCTGCTGTGCACCGAGGGGCACGAGGACAGCCTGGAAATCCGCCTGGGCCACAAGGAAGAGGGCCACCGCTACGACGCCCACTACCCGCCGGCACACATGCTTGCCCCACGCCACCTGCGCCGCCCGATCGGTGGCCGAATCCTTGGCGATGGCCGTGAGCACAGCCCGCTGGACGAAGCCGCCATCCATGCCGCCATCGACTACTTCCGTGCCGAAGGCGTGCAGGCCGTGGCCATTTCCTTCCTGTGGTCGGTGCGCAACCCCAGCCACGAACAACGGGCCGCCGAACTGGTACGGGCTGCCCTGCCCGAGGTGTTCGTCTGCACCGGCTGCGAGGTGTTCCCGCAGATTCGCGAATACACCCGCACCTCCACCACCGTGGTCAACGCCTACCTCAGCCCGGTAATGGCACGTTACGTGGCGCGCATCGACAGCCTGTTTCAGGCACTTGGCGCACAGCAGCCAGTACGCTACTTCCAGTCCAATGGCGGGTTGGCGCCCGGGCACCTGATGCGTGAGCGCGCCGTCAACGCGATCAACTCCGGTCCGGCCTCAGCGCCACAAGCCGGGCTGGCGGTAGCGAGGCCGTTCGGTATCGACAACGTCATTACCGTGGACATGGGCGGCACCTCGTTCGACATCACCCTGACCAACGCCGGACGCACCAACTTCAGCAAGGACGTGGACTTCCTGCGCCAGCGCATCGGCGTGCCGATGATCCAGGTGGAGACCCTGGGTGCCGGCGGTGGCTCCATCGCCCACCTGGACGAGTTTGGCATGCTCCAGGTCGGACCGCGCAGCGCCGGCGCCATGCCTGGGCCGGTGTGCTACGGCAAGGGTGGCCGCGAACCCACGGTCACCGACGCCAACCTGGCACTTGGCTACCTGCCCGACGGCGCACTGCTGGGCGGCAGTATCCGCCTGAACCGCCAGGCCGCGCTGGACGCCATCCGGAGCAAGGTCGCCGAACCGTTGGGCATCAGTGTGGAACGCGCGGCATTCGGCATCACCACCCTGGTCAACCTGAACATGGTCAACGGCATCCGCCGCGTATCGATCGAGCGCGGTCACGACCCGCGCGACTTCGCCCTGATCGGCGCAGGCGGTGCGGCGGGCATGCACGTGGTGCGCCTGGCCGAAGAAATCGGCATGCACACCGTGCTGATCCCCAAGGTGGCCTCGGGCTTGTGTGCGTTCGGCCAGATCCTGTCCGACGTGCGCTACGACCAGCTCACCAGCCTGTCGATGCGCCTGGACGCCGGGCACGTCGACCTGGCGCAACTCAACCAGGCCCTCGCCGAACTGCGTGAGCAAGGCCTGGCCAACCTGCGCGAAGACGGTTTTGGCGACCAGGCCAGCAGCTGCCACTACACCCTGGAGATGCGCTACCTGGGGCAAATTCATGAGTGCAGTGTGGACCTGCAGCAGCACAGCCTGGACGAGGCAGGGCTGGCCGCGCTGATCAGCCGCTTCCACAGCCGGCACCAGACCCTGTACTCGTACAGCGAACCCGCCAGCCCGGTGGAGCTGGTGAACCTGGAGTGCTCGGTGATCGGCCACCTGCCACGCCCGCCGCAACCCGAGCTGCTGGGGCCGGCCGAGCCCCCGGCCCCCACCGCGCAATCCGTCCGCCCGATGCTGTTCAGTGCCGACGGTGAATGGCAGCCCACACCGGTGTTCAACGGTAACCACCTGTTGCCAGGGCAGACCGTGCATGGCCCCTGTGTGATCGAGGAAGACACCACCAACATTGTCCTGCCACCCGGCTGGCAAGCTCGCCTGGAGCCTTCGGCCACCTACCGAGTGACACGCGGGGGTTGATCTTGCGGTCGGCGCGCGCCGATCATGGGCCTGACAACCGCCCGGCAGTTTTGCGCTGCCGGGCGGTTTTTACAATAACAAGAGCTGCTTGAGTAGCTTGCCTGCAGTTCCTTTTTTCAATGCTGCCCTCTTTGAAAAAGGACCCACCATGCCCACAGAACTCTCGACCCACGGCTGGCCACAGCCTGAACGCCAGGCACGCTGGGCCGAAGCCATCAGTGACACCTATTTCCCACTGAGCCTTGAGTTTGCTGCCGGACAGCCATTCGATGGCCACCTGCAGCGCTGGAGTACGCCGAGTACGCCGCTCAGCCTGTCGCGCCTGCGGTCCAGCCAGCTGGGTTACTCGCGCAGCAACGCGCACATCGGCCAGGACCATGAAGCGTTCTACCTGGTGACCGTGCCGCATGGCAGCGAGGTGCACTTCGAACAGGACGGCCACCAGATCAGTTGCAGCCCGGGCGGTTTCATCGTCGAGCGCGGCGATGCACCCTACCGCTTCCACTACGGCACGCAGAACGACTTGTGGGTGCTCAAGCTGCCCGAGCGTGCGCTCAAAGCCAACCTGCTGGGGCACAAGCGCTATACCCGGCATTGCTTCGATGCCCGTCAGGGCCTGGGGCGCATCTTCGTCGAGCAACTCGACCTGTGTGCCCGCCATTTCGACACCAGCCCCCCGGCAGCCCGGCATCTACTGCTGGAACAGGCCTCCGCCACCCTGCTGCTGGCCTTGCAACAGGATGAGCGCGTGCTGGGCAGCGAAGGCAGCAACCTCAGCACCCTGCACCTGACGCGGGTCGAGCAGTACGTGCAGCAAAACCTGGGTGACCCCGAGCTGTCGCCACAAACCATCGCCAGCGCCTGTGGGCTGTCGCTGCGTTATCTGCACAAGTTGTTCGCGATCACGCCCTACACCCTTGGCGAGTGGGTACGCCGTCAACGCCTGGAGGCCGTGCACCGGCAACTGCTTGACCCGCATTGCCACCTGGCGATCGGCGAACTGGCATTTCGCTGGGGCTTTGCCGATCAGGCGCAGTTCACCCGGGCATTTCGCCAGCAGTATGGGTGCACGGCGAGCGAGGTGCGGGCTACGCGTGCGCACTGATCACAACAACGGAAAATGGCCCGCTTCCACAGGGGCACCGTCGCGTTGGCTTGGCGGGCTCAATCCCCCGCCACCACATCCACCACTTTCCAGCTGTCGTCCGGGTCGAAGCGTTTCATCTCCTTCGCCAGCCTGTCGCCATGCGGCCCGAGGTCTTTCTCGAACACTTGGCCGTCATGGCTGATCATGAAGCTCATCACCCCGGTGTCGTCGTACTTGGCCGGCCAGGCGACCATGGCGAAGCCACGGCTCATCTGGTTGCCGATCAGGTAGCTGTAGGCACCGCCCGGGGCGGATGGACCCTGTGCGTCCAGGATGCGGAAGTGGTAGCCATACCAGGCGTCACCGACCACATCCTGGCCGAACAGCGGGCCCAACGGGCTGACGTCACCGTCGCCATTGTCATCCCAATACAGCCCGTCATGCTTGCCCGGCTCGCTGAAAATCTTCTGTGCGTACTCCAGCGCACCATCTCCGTTGTGGTCCTGGGTGGCGTAGTCCATTTGCGCATCGTGATAGGCCAACAGCGACTGCAGAACACCCAGCTCGTTGCGCCCGATGCGACGGGCGCGAATTTCGGCACTGCCCGCCTTGAGGTCGAAACGCCAGCCCTGGCTGGTTCTGGTCAGCGGTATGGGCAAGGTCCAGTGACCGGTGCCCACCGCCAGGATGGCCTTGCCCTCGCCTGACATGTCGATGCTGTGCTGTGCGCGATACTGCTCGAGAAAGGTATCCACATCGCTGCGTTGTACACCACCGCGCGGTATATAGGTGCGCCAGTCATCGCCCAGCAACTGAGCCAGGCGGGCTTCATCAGGTTTTTCCTGGCCCAGCGCCGCGACAAAGGCTTCCACGGCCTTCTCCGGCGTTGGGAAGGCTTGCTGGGCGGCGGCCATGAACGACCAGGCCAAACCTGCCGTCAGCAGCAATGCAGCCAGTGTTGGGCGCTTCATCGACGGCCTCCTGCGCCGCGACGCGCGGGCGCACTGGGCCGGGAGATCGGGTGCCCGGCGGCACGAGACGCACCGGGCCGCTGAGCGAACGACTGGCTGGTACGGCCGCGGTTGGCCTGCACGCTGGTGCGCGACGGCGAGCGCACACCGTCGAAGGCATTGTTGCGGGCACGGCCTGCCGTATTGGCAGGACGGCTCTGCGCCGGCTGCCGCACCTGGCCGTCGCCCTGCCGGCGTTGATTGGCCAGGTTGCCGTTCTGCTGGCGGCCTTGGTCATTGCGGGTTTCCTGCCGACGGTCAGTCGCCCGCGCGCCATCATCACGGGACGGCATGCGGTTGCCGTCAGGATTGCCTGCCTTGGCCTCGCGCATTTGCTCGCGGGCCTGACGGTTACTGGTAGCCGGCCGTTCGATACCTGCGCGGTCCATCGATGCCCGGGCTTTGTCTCGGGCCTGGGCCCGTTGGGCGTCGTCGCCGCGGAACGCGGTGCGCTGAGTGGCACCGTCCAGCTGGCGGCCGTACTGCTGACGGCTGCGAGAATCACGGTATGGCACACCGTCGCGGTTGGCGGCATTGTGCTGCCATTTGTTCTGGTTGTTGGTGATGCGGTTGTTGACGTTGAGGTTGTTGTAGCGGTTGACGTCAATGTCGATGTCATTGTTGTCCCAGTCGCAATCGCCCCACAACGAGGCGACGATCGCCACGCCGGTACCGAAGGCCAGGCCGGCCACCAGCGCGGAACCGGGGTAGTACATGGGCGGCGGCGGGTAATACACCGGCGGCGAGGCCGGGTAGGCCCACGTACCATAGGTGGTGGTCGGGTTATAGCTGGGCACATACACCACTTGCGGGTCGGCCGGCGCGATGACGATGGTGGTGGGCGGGCTGCTGGCCGCTGCCCCTTGGGTGCTGCTGCCGCTTGCGGCTGGCGCCGGTGCAGGTGCGGTCTGCACGGTGACGTGCTGGTACTGGCTGCTCTGCAGATTGCCGGCGGCCTGCGCCTGGTGGCGCAAACGCTGCACGCTGCCCATGACATCATCGGGCTGGGCGAGAAAAGCATCGCCCAGGCGCTGCACCCACACCGGGTCCTGGCCAAGCGTTGCCAGCACCTGCGGGAAGGCCACCAGTGCCTGTACGCTAGGGTCCCAGGGCTGCTTGGCCACTTGCCTGACCGCATCGTCGCCGGTGGCCTTGGGGTTGGCCTTGGACCAGGTCACGGCTTCATTGACCTGCCCCGGGTAGGTTGACGCCATCAGCACCTGAGCCAGCAACTGATCAGGGTACAAGGCAATGGGGGCCAGCATCTGGTCCAGTTGCTCCTGGGAGAACACCGGGTCCTTGGCCACGGGCGTGGCAGCGGATGGCGCCGGATCCGGCGCGGGCACGTCTTCGGCCAACACCAGGCCAGGGGCAGCGCTCAGGCAAAGCAGTGCCGACAGGACAGCAAACAATGGCATGCGCATCGCTTATCCCCATGAGGTCAGACCGCGTGGGTTAAGGGTAGCAATGGCAGTGCTTTTGACCAGACGAGGGGACGCAAACTTTTCGCGCTTCAACGGTGGGATGGTTGATGCGTTTGAGTCTATAGGTGCGCTTCGCCGGAATCGTCGATAGTCACTATCGAGCAGGGCAATTTCTACCGAACGCTGTGGCCGCATAACCTAGCGCCATCCCCACGCTGCCTCCTAGACTGCCCTGGAGCTAACCGATGAATACCTTGGCCCGCCAGCTGTCCGCCACCCTTGTCGTTTTTGCCATCGCCGTGATCAGCGGCTGTGCCAGCCACCCTGAACTGCGCCCGTACACCGCCGAGGAAACCCGCCAGTTGCAACTGGAAGCCTTACAGCGCCGCGGCCTGTCGCTGGACAATTACGAGCAGCAACGGAGGGTGATCCTGCGTGCCGGTAACCTGCCTGTCGTGACCGAGGCTGCCGACGCTGAACCTTCGACCAAAGGCTGAACGGGCTAACCGGCGGTTCCCTCCCTCCACTTGCGCAGGTATCCTCTACCGCTCAACCGCAAGCCTTCCAGGACGGAGACCATGATCAGGCCCCTTCTGTTGCTGAGTGCTGCGCTGCTTTTAAGCCCCGCGTCGCAAGCCCAGCAGATGAAACGCCAACTGGGCGATTTCGACTTCACACTCGGCACCACCCCCTCACGCAGCATGGCGCAAGGGCTTATCTCACCCAGTGCCGTTGGCGCATTCCATGGCGGGCTCGACCTCAGCCACCCCAATGGCTGGTACCTGGGCCAGTACGCCCCAAGCATGGGCGTCACCCCCAACTCGACCCTGCGCCTGGACAGCTACCTGGGTTACAAGCACCATTTCGACAGCAGCCTGGGCTACGAGGTAGGGTTGATCCATTACAGTCAGCCCAATATCGCAGGCCCCGACAGCTACGCCCTGTATGGGGGGATTTCGGTGCTGGGCAGCCGCTTCGGCGGGGCGCTGCGCGACAACCACGACAACCGCACGGGCACGCTGTTCGCCGACTTCGGCCATCTGCCGATGTTCGACGTCGACTTCACCGTCAAGCTCGCCCACCACCGCCTGGGCACGCCGTTCACCATTGGCGATGGCAGCCAGGTGAATACCTTTTCCGATTGGTCGCTGGAGCTGTCGCGGCCCTGGCTGGGCATCGACCTGAACCTGATCTACAGCAACTCCAGCCTGAGTGGCGCGAGCTGCGATGCCTATTCGGGCATCAATACCTATTGCGACAGCGTGGTCACGCTCAAGGCCCAGCGCAGCTTTTTTTAACGGCGCGGCGCCAGCGCCAGGGCAATGCCGCCCAACACCACCACACAGGCGATCAACAAACGCAACGACACCGGTTCGCCAATCAGGGCAACCCCGCCCAGGGCGGCAATCACCGGCACACTCAGTTGCAGGGTCGCCGCCTGTTGCGCACTGATCTGCCTGACCACGCCATACCAAACGGCATAGCCTGCGCCAGAAGCCAGCACACCGGAACCCAAGGCATACAACAAGCCAAGTGGCGTGAGGTGCGGGCCGGCACCCAGCAACAGCATCGGTAGCAGCAGCACAAGGCACGGCAAGCTGCGGGCGAAATTGCCGGCAGTGTCGGCCAGCGGCCTGGGCGAGCCTTTGCCCAGTAGCGTATACACCCCCCAGGCCACACCGGACAGGGCCATCAGCAAGGCACTGGCCAACGGCGGCGCGGACACGCCGGGCAACAGCAGCACCAGCAGGCCGGCAAAGGCAATCAGCATGCCCAGCAGCATGCGTACCGTGATGTGTTCGCCCCTGTACCACGCGAAGCCGAACATGGTGATCTGCACGGCACCGAACAGCAACAACGCCCCCACCCCTGCCCCCAGTTGCAGGTAAGCCGCAGAAAACAGGAACGCGTACAGGAACAGGGCCAAGCCGCCCCACCAACTGCCGCCCATGGTGTGCACCGGGCTGCGCAGGCGAATCAGCAACAGCAGAAACAGCGCGCCACTGGCCAGGCGGACCATGGTGAAGGACACCGGGTCGATGGCCCCGTCCTTCAGCGCCAGCCGGCAGAACACCGAGTTGGCGGCAAACGCCACCAGGCTGAAAAGGGCAGGCCAAAGCCAGGCGCTGGTCTTGCGGTCAGTAAGCGTGGTCGTGCCTGTACTCATGGTGTGGTCACCTCTGAGTGGGATTGTTGTTATAGCGGCATTTAGTCAGGACCGGCACCGATATACAAGGAAGAATCCACCGTGAGGATGGCACCGGCTACGCCGGTGTTCGCGGGTGAACCCGCTCCTACGGGCGACCGCACCGGCTTTTCAGGTTTTGAGCAAGACAATTGCTTCCACTGGTGCAGCGCGTACCTAAAACTTTCGCGATTCTATGCATGCCCCCAACACAAAAATTCGCTCTACGCGCTGTCTGAAACCTGACTAAACGTAAATATACTCGCCCCCTACTGCTGCAATAGAGTACTCAGACCCGCTGACAACTACAACATCAATCAGAACGCCAACTGGTAGACCCCCTCTTACCACGAATTCTTTTGAGTGCACGTGAAATAGTATCTGCAACCCTCTCAGCCGTTGAATGCGTCGGCTGAAGTTTACTATCCCTAAGCGCTCGCCGCACATTAACCCCAGCAGCAAGAGCATCGATCGCAATTACTCGCAGCTCATGTGATTTCTCTAGATCCAAACCCGGAAAAACATACCTATTCTCAGCATTGAAGCTCCTAAGTTCTTCAATATCGGTGCTATGAAGCTTCTGGCGCTTATAGATCCAGGGGTCTGAAGCCACCGTGCCTTTTCCTGCTCTCATACCAGCCATCGAGGATGACGTTAACTGACCAGAGCTTGATGCCTGACCACGCTGCAGGCTGCCTTGTACAGGTGCGCCTGAGGTGTTCCAACCCGGCTGCCCATTCAATATGTCTTGCACTGTTTCATCCATGAGCGAAGACGACATGTAATAGCCTTCGCTACTACGTCTTGGCCTTTTTTCAACCCTCCCAGACACAATGCGACTCATCTTCGCCTCTGACTTGAGCCCGGGCAGGCTGTTTGACCTCAATCTTGGTGAATGCCCATCGGGGTCACTGAAGTTGACCGGGTCGTTCATACAGTAGGCGTAACAGTTCAATCCACCTGCGCCAAAGGGGCTGAAACTGTCCGGACTGTGAAAACGCATCAAGGCAGGGTTATAGCTGCGATAGCCATTACCGAATAAATACTGGCTATTCACCAGCAAGTGACCATTGAATGCTGGCCGGTGCGGAGGAATGTCATGGGGGGTGTGATAGCCATAAGCATTGTAGGCAACCGACTCCCCCTGCGCCTGAGACTTGACCACGACCACTGTCTGCACTCCGTCTGTAGCCAATAACGCCGTGCGTGTAGATTCTTGCTCTAGCCGCGTTTCGGCTAATACCACTGGTTGCGCTCTAACGCACACCATGGCTGATGTACCCGATAAAGCTGTATGAACTTTATCCTGTTGCAAGAAAAAGTGCGTAGTTTTGTCAGAGTCGACCATCTGTTAGCTCCCGCATGTCGCTCTGAATCTTAGGCGCTGATGGAGATAAAACAACTGGTAAAACTAACAGGGCACTGCGTTATGGCACCGGCTACGCCGGTGTTCGCGGGTAAACCCGCGCCTACGGGCGACCGCGCCGGCTTTTCAGGTTTTGAGCAAGACGGCGGCTACTGCTTCGATCTCCACCAGCATGCCGTCCAGCGCCAGCCGGGGCACCGGTATCAGCGTGCAGGTCGGTTTCATGTGCGCCCCCCAGGCCCTGTCGGCCTCGGCCACCCATTGGTGCAGGCGCGCTTCGGAGTGCTCGACAATCAGCAGGGTCAGCTTGAACACCTGGGCCAGGCTGGCACCTTTCGACGCCAGGGCCCGCTCCAGGTTGGCCAGCGCCTGGCGGGCCTGTTCGGCGAACAAGGGTGACAACTGGCCCTGGCTATCCTCCCCACCCTGACCGGCGATGAACAGCAGACGGCTGTCAGCGCGCACTTCGGCGACATGGGAGTAGGCGTTGCCACTGGGGTCGTAGAGGCCTTCGGGGTTGCTTAGCTGGAATGCGCTTGATGGGGTCACGACAAGCCCTTGCTCGGTTGGAAGAGCGCCGGAGTATCAGACCTTAAGCTAACTCGAGGTCAAGCACGAAGTAGGGCATTTCGTACAAAACACCGTCATGTCGGAACCACGCGTGTGTTTGCGCAGTGGCTGTCAGGCCGTAGGCTCTGTACGAAAAGTCTTGAGACGCAGGTCAGGCAAGGCGAAAACAGCCGAGGAACGGCCGGGGTCGCGCCCGACTGTACTGGAGTACATGAGCATTCCGAGGCTGTTTTCAACGCAGCATGAACAAGTATCAAGGCTTTTCGTACAGAGCCTAGATTGCAAAGCCAGGCATGGAGGCCTTTAACCAACAAGGAAAAACCGATGAGCAAATTTGATTTTCAGCTGGCCTATACCATCAAGCCGCACAGCGCTCCACGCGATGAAACCGATGCGGCACAGGCACGTCTGCACCTGCGGGAAAAGCTCGGCCTGGACACCGTCGAGCACATTGAAACCACGCTGCTTGGCATGATCACGCTCAATGGCACCACCCTCGCTGACCGCAAGCGGGAAGCTGAAAAGCTGGTCCGCGATTACATCCATGACGCGCTCAAGGAACTGCGCGTACTGTCCGCCGTGAAGTTCTACGGCTGCCTGATGGTGGACGGGCTGGGGCCAGCCATGCGTTTCGACATCCTGCCCAAATGACCCTCGACGGCCTCAGGCGCCCCCGCGCCCGAGGCCGCAAACCGTCATTTTTCCTGCAGCACCGCCCTGCCCTTCACCGCCCGCGGCCCGCGCCAGGCCCAGAACAGCAAACCGGGGAAGGGTGCGTAGACCACGAAGACGATCCACAGCATCTTGCGCTCGGCGCGCCGTTCACTGCCGATGATGTGCCAGATGGCCCAGATCTCCAGCAGAATGACCAAGGCTGCGATGATGATCCAGATCGTACCGATTTCCATGAGCGCTCTCCCAATGGCATGTATTGGGTTGGGTTGCTGCAAGCGCTGAGGGTTCAGATTGATTTGACTCACCGCGCCTCTTTGCAGGCGCGGCGAAAAGGCCTTATTGCCGTGGTGCATTCTCCAGCGCAGCCTTCAACGCCGCTGCATCGGTGAACGCCCGCTGGTTGACCAGCACGCCCTGCTGCAGTTGTAACCACTGCACCTGGCCCTCCTGCCCGGGGTAACGGCTGGCCACTCGCCCATCACGGTCGAGCAGCACCCGGTAGCTGTAATCGCGCATGGCCGGGACAGCGAAGAGTTTGCTGATCAGCGCAGGCATGCGCTGAATGTCGGCCACGAATACAGCCGCGCGTGCTTCCAGGTAGCCCTTGGGCTGCTCGGCCAGTGCCGCCTTGACCAGCTTGGCACCGTCCATATCGCGCGCCACCAGCAGTATCTGCGTGTCGGCAGCAAGGCTGTAGGCCTGGTCGTACTGGTCGAGCAGCGTGAACGGGGCGAGCTTGTCGCCCTGCTCCAGGGCGTTGGCCAGCAACGGCAACAGGCTGAGCCATCACTACAGCGGCATATCTCATCAGGGGCATCCTCAATGACGGGAGGTCAGCATAGCGGTAAAGCGCCAGGACAGGCAGGTTTGCCTGAACACGACCTGTAATACGACACAGCCACCGGGGAGATTGTCTTTCCTCCGGGCACCGTCCACACTCTGCGGGCCAGCCAGGAAGCGGAGTTCAGAGTGCCCACGCCACGCCAGTTCAGCCAAAAGACCAGCACCAGCAACATGCTACGGCTCAAAACAAGCAGCGCCAATGCCCAGGCGCCCTATCGGGTCGACTTCATCCTGCTCGAACACTTCTCGATGGCCAGTTTCACGGTGGCCATGGACGTACTGGTCACGGCCAACCTGCTACGTGCCGACAGCTTCCAGTTCACCCCGCTGTCGCTGGACGGCGACCGGGTGCTCAGCGACCTGGGACTGGAACTGGTAGCCACCGAGCTGTCCGCTGCGGCGCTGAAGGAGCTGGACCTGTTGGTGGTCTGCGGCGGCTTGCGCACACCACTCAAGTACCCGGAACTCGATCGCCTGCTGGACGATTGCGCGGCCCACGGCATGGCCTTGGGCGGCTTGTGGAACGGCGCCTGGTTCCTTGGCCGTGCCGGGGTGCTGGACGACTACGGTTGCAGTATCCACCCCGAGCAACGTGCCAGCCTGTCGGAGCGCAGCCCGCAAACCCGCATCACCCCGGCCAGCTTTACCCTCGACCGTGACCGCCTCAGCGCCGCAAGCCCCAATGGCGCCATGGAGCTGATGCTGGGCCTGGTGCGCCGGCTGTATGGTGATGGCCTGGCAGAAGGCGTCGAGGAAATCCTGTCATTCTCCGGTGCGCGCTACCGCCAGGTGGGTCCTGGGGCGAAGAAGTCCATGAGCCTGCACCTGCGCACCATTGTCGAGCTGATGGAGAACAACCTGGAGGAAACCCTCAGCCTCGACCAGCTGGCCGCCTACAGCGGGCGCTCGCGGCGACAGATCGACCGCCTGTTCCAGGCCCAGCTGGGCACGTCGCCCCGGCGCTATTACATGGAGCTGCGCATCACCAAGAGCCGCCGGCTGCTGCAGTATTCCGACCTGTCGGTAATGGAAGTGGCAGTGGCCTGCGGGTTTGTCTCGGTGTCGCACTTCAGCAAGTGCTATGCGGCGTATTTCGGCTACCCGCCGTCGCGCGAGCAACGGCTGGGCGAGTGACCGAGGCCCTTTGAGCCAGCCCAGGCGCTCGAGCAATCTCAGGTACGAGGCTCGAGCTGGATATACCGCAACACCGCATCACAGATCATGGCTTTGTGGCGCAGCTTTATTTGCTCATCAGACAGGTCGATCTGGAAGATCTCGCCAAAGGTATGGCGGTTCGACACCCGGTAGAAGCAGAACGAGCTCATCAGCATGTGCAGGTCGATGACCTCGATGCCGGCGCGGAACACGCCTTCCTGAACGCCACGGCGCAGGGTGTTGCCCAGGGCCTCCAGCACCAGGCTGCTCATTTCGCGAATGGCCGGCGACTGCTTGACGTACTCGCCATAGTGGATGTTTTCGGTGCAGATGATGCGCACGAAATCGACGTTGCGGTCATGGTGATCGAAGGTGAACTCCACCAGCCGGCGGATCGCCTGCTCAGCCGGTAACGACTCCAGGTCCAGGCTCTGCTCGGTCTTGCGGATATCCCCGTACAACTTCACCAGGCACTCGCAATACAGCTGCTCCTTGCTGCCGAAGTAGTAGTAGATCATGCGCTTGGAAGTGGCGGTGCGTTCGGCGATGGCGTCGACGCGGGCGCCGGCCAGCCCTTGCTGAACGAACTCGTTGATGGCGGCCTGGAGGATGTCCTCGCGTGTTTTCTCAGGGTTGTTCTTGCGCGTTTTGCGCACCCCTTCGGTTTCAGGCTGGCCGAGGCCGACTACGGAATCACTCATACCCACTCACAGGCTGTTTATTGGAATGCCGGGATTATCCGTTAGCGCGGCCATGCAGGGAAGCACGCTGTTGGTCGGGTAGCCATGATGCCTTGGGCTCAAGCAGCGCGGTCAGCCTGCGGGCACTGATCATCAGCCAGGCGCACAGTCAGTTACGCTGGGCAGTCGCGGGCGCCGGCGCGGGCGTCAGGCGCAGCACGCGGTTACGCCCACCTTCAGCGAGCAGATAACCCCCGATACCATCGGCGATGATCGCCTGGGGAGCCTTGAGGAAAGTCAGCACCGTTTGCTGGCTGCCATCGGCATCGATGCGCAGCAGGCGCGCACGGTGTGTGTTGTCCTCGCTGATCCATAGGCCACGTTGATCACAATACAAGAATGTAGGGTTACGCAGACCATCGACCACCACCGGGTCGCTGCCATCGTCGGACAGGGAGCGGACCCTGCCATTGGCCTTTTCGGTGTACAGCAAGCGGCCATCGCTGCAGCGGGTCAGGCCTTCGGTTTCGGTCAGGCCGGACCGCAGTACCTCCAGCTGCCCGCTGCTCCAGTCATAGCGCATCAGGCGACCATTGCCCTTGCGGTCTTCGATGGCATAAAGATAGTTGCCTTCGTTCCAGAGGCCTTGCACGCTCTCGCCGTCGAACAGCCGGGTGACCTGGCCATCGCGGGACAGGCTGACAGGTGCCAGGCCACCTTCCTGGCTGAACACCCAGCCGCCCTGCGCCGCGACCATACCGTCGGGCTTGGACAGGTTATCGACCAGCACGACGCGCTCGCCGGTAGCCGTGATCTTGAGGATGCTGCCCCGGCCGTCATCCAGTTCACGGCTGACCAGCAGGCTGCCATCCGCCTGCGGTAACAACGAGGCGGCTTTGGTTACGTCGCGATGCAACACCTCAATATCCCAGCCGGTAGCGGCCTGGACCGGGTAGAAACTCTGCCACGCGAAGAAGCCCAAGGTGGCCGCGAGCAGCCCGGAGGTGGCAGTCAAGGCGATGCGGGCGCTGCGCTTGCGCAGGATGTGCGGCATGAAGGGGCTCCTCGGAATCGTTGCGGATCCTAGCAAGCGAATGTGAAAAAAATGTCGAAAGCTGCACAAACGGGTGCTGCAGGACCCGCCGATCTCAGCCCATGGCGCCTCCAACAACGATAGGCACCCCGCTACTAAAAACAAAAGGATATAAAAATAACTAAACAATCTAACAAACTGGAATATATAAATTGAAAGCCAAACGCCACCTCCTTAGTCTGGGCAGATCGCCTCTCACCCGATTCAAGGAGCAATGCCCATGCCCAAACATGCCTTCTCCCCACTACGCCGTCTGCTGATCGGCGGTTTACTGGCCAGCGTCGCCAGCGCCCTGCTGCCCTGGTCCGAAGCCATTGCCGACGACGCCAGGACACTGCGCATCGGCTACCAGAAATTCAACAGCATCAACATCCTCAAAGGCAGCGGCGCCCTGGAGAAGGCCCTGGCACCGCAAGGTGTGAAGGTCAGCTGGCATGAGTTCACCGCAGGCCCCCAGCTACTGGAGGCACTGAGCACCGGCGCCATCGACCTCGGCCACGCAGCCGATGCCCCCTCGGTGTTCGCCCAGGCCGCAGGCAAGCCTGTGGTCTACCTGGCCGCCGAACAACCCTACCCACGCGGCATTGGCCTGGTCGTGCGCGAGCAGGACCACCTGGCCAGTGTGCAGGACCTGAAAGGCAAGCGCGTGGCCACCGGCCGCGGCTGGAATGCCCAGTACCTGCTGGCCGTAGCCCTGCAGCAGGCTGGGCTCAGTTACAAGGACATTACCCCCGCCTACGTCAACAATGCCGCCGATGCCGTGGCCGCCTTGCAATCGGGCAGCGTGCAGGCCGTGACCCTTTGGGACCCATTCCTCGCCGCCGCAGAAAGCCAGCCAGGGCTGAAGAACCTGCGCGATGGCAGCGGCCTGTCCAACAACCGCACCTTCTACCTGTCCACAGCCCGCTATGCCGACCAGCACCGTGCACTGCTGAAAACCTTCTTTGCCGAGCTGGGCAAGGTCAGCCAGTGGGCCAACGCCAAGCCTGCCGAAGTGGCCGCGCTGCTGGCACCGCAGCTGGGGATCAGCACCCAGGTGCTGGAAGTGGCCAGCGAACGGCGCAACTACAACGCCGTCGCTATCACCCCGCAGATCGTTGCCGAACAACAGAAGCTGGCTGACACCTTCCAGGGCCTGGGCCTGATTCCACGCAAGCTACAGGTGGCCGAAGCGGTCTACCCGGCTTCCGTGTTGCCTTGAACGGAGCGCGCTGACCATGCCTCGCCCGATCCGCTTCAACGCCTTCAGCATGAACGCTGCCAGCCACCAGTCCCCTGGGCTGTGGCGCCATCCGCGCAACACCAGTGTGGCGTTCAACAGCCTGAGTTACTGGACCGACCTGGCCCGCCTGCTCGAGCGCGGCCTGTTCGACGCCCTGTTCATCGCCGATGTGCTGGGTATCTACGACGTCTATCAAGGCAGCCCGCAAGCCGCCCTGCGCGGTGGCGTGCAGGTGCCGGTCAATGATCCGCTGCTGCTGGTGCCGGCAATGGCCGGGGTGACCGAGCACCTGGGTTTCGGTGTCACCTTTTCGCTGACCTACGAACACCCCTACCCCTTCGCCCGGCGCATGTCCACGCTCGACCACCTGAGCAATGGCCGGGTCGGCTGGAACATCGTCACCGGGTATCTGGACAGCGCTGCGCGCAACCTCGGCCTGGCGCGTCAACTGGGCCACGACCAACGCTACGACCTGGCCGAGGAATACCTGCAAGTGCTGTACAAACTGTGGGAGAAAAGCTGGGACGACGACGCCGTGCTGCTGGAGCGTGAAAGCGGGCGCTATATCGAACCCTCGCGGGTACACCCGATCAACCATGTGGGCGAGCACTTCCAGGTGCCCGGCATGCACCTGTGCCAGCCGTCGCCGCAACGCACCCCGGTGTTGTTCCAGGCCGGTGCGTCGGCACGCGGCCAGCAGTTTGCCGCACGGCATGCCGAATGCGTGTTCATCAGCGGGCCAACGCCGACGGTGTTGCGCCGCTACGCCGACGGCATCCGCCAGGCCTGCGAAGCGGCCGGGCGTGGCCGTGACGAAGTGCTGATCTACGCCCAGGCCCTGTTGATCGTCGCCCCCACGCGGGAAGAGGCCGAGGCCCGCTTTAACGACTATCGCCGCTATGTCGACCTGGACGCTGCCCTGGCGCTGCTGTCAGGCTGGACCGGTATCGACTTTGCCGGCCTCGACCCCGATGCACCGATCGAGTACGTCGAGAACGATGCTGGCCGTGCCGCCCTGGCAGCCTTTACCGCCGCCGACCCCACTCGCCGCTGGACCGTACGCGAAGCCGCCGAGTTCGTTGGCCTGGGCGGTCGCGGCCCCGTGCTGATCGGCGCTGCCAGCGAGGTGGCCGACCAGCTGGAAACCTGGCTGGACCATACCGGCATCGACGGTTTCAACCTGACCTACGCCGTGCAACCGGACGACCTGGCCAATGTAGTCGACCTGCTGGTGCCCGAGCTGCAACGGCGCGGCCGCTACCCGCTGAGCTACACCGAGGGCCCCCTGCGCCACAAGCTGTTCGGCCGCGGCGGCCAGCTGCCCGAACGGCACGTTGGGCGCCAGGTCAGCATTCAGTGATCAAATACCGGGTATTCCAACATTTAATTTGTGGATGCCACGCACTCGACCCTATTCTGTGGCCACATCCCCTGCGCCGCACCGGCCGGTGCGGTTCAAGGCATGGGGAGAGAACAACAAGTCGAGATCGTCCATGTCGAACCATTCGTACTTCGCCCCCCACGGTGGGCACCCGGCTCAAACCGAGCTGCTGACTGACCGTGCCATGTTCACCGAAGCCTATGCCGTCATCCCTAAAGGCGTGATGCGTGACATCGTCACCAGCCACCTGCCCTTTTGGGACAAGATGCGCATGTGGGTCATCGCCCGCCCGCTGACCGGTTTTGCCGAAACGTTCTCCCAGTACATCGTCGAACTGGCCCCGGAAGGCGGCAGCGAGCGCCCTGAGCTGGACGCCGATGCGGAAGCCGTGGTGTTCATCGTCGAAGGCGAACTGGACATCACCGTCGAAGGCAAACACCACACCCTGGTACCTGGCGGCTACGCCTTCCTGGCCCCGGGCGCCGAGTGGAGCCTGCGTAACAACAGCAAGTCCAACGTCACCTTCCACTGGCTGCGCAAGCACTACCAGAAGGTTGAAGGCCTGGACGTGCCGGAATCCTTCGTCACCCACCGCGACAACGCCACCGTCATCGAGATGCCGGGCACCGAAGGCCGCTGGAAAACCACCCGCTTTGTCGACATGGCCGACATGCGCCACGACATGCACGTGAACATCGTCACCTTCCAGCCGGGCGGTGTGATTCCGTTCGCAGAAACCCACGTGATGGAACACGGCCTGTACGTGCTGGAAGGCAAGGCAGTTTACCGCCTGAACCAGGACTGGGTCGAAGTGGAAGCCGGCGACTTCATGTGGCTGCGTGCCTTCTGCCCGCAAGCCTGCTACGCCGGCGGCCCAGGCAACTTCAGCTACCTGCTGTACAAGGACGTGAACCGTCACGTACACCTGACGCTGAACCCTAAGCGCTAAGCCCAGGCTGATGCCCGCAAGCCCGCCAACCTGGCGGGCTTTCTGTTTGCCGCGCATACTGAAATACCCACCCCTGCAGGGTACCGGCCATGAACCGCTGCCTGCTGCTCGCGGCCTTGCTGCTGTGCGCCTCTGCCCTGGCCGCCGATGACTGGCACCTGGCCTACGACCGCGAAGGCATTCGCGTGTACCTGAAAGATGCAGGCGACTCGCCCTACCAGCAGTTTCGTGGTGTCAGCACCATGAAAGCCAGCGTGCGCACGCTCACTGACCTGCAGGATAACCTGCGGGTGGCCTGCAAGTGGCTGTACGCCTGTGACCAGATGCGGCTGCTGGATGTGGAGGGTGACAACACCTGGGTGTACCTGACCACCCAGCTGCCTTGGCCGGCGAGGCCACGGGACATCGTGCTGAAAGTGACCAGCGAACGCCTGGTCGACGGTACCCTGGTGCGCCACCTGAGCGCCGATCCCGACAGGATCCCCAAGGTTGACGGCCTGATCCGGGTAGAGCACCTGAGTGGTGTGTGGCAGATGAAACCGCTGGGTGACCGGGTGACCGAGGTGACCTACCAGTTGCAGGCCGCCCCTGCCGGGGATGTGCCGGGGTGGCTGGCCAACCGGTTTGTGGTGGATACGCCGGTGGTGACGTTGCGTACGTTGCGAGCGGTGGCTGAGCGCCAACCTTGAAGTGCCGGCAGGCCGTAGACCGACTGCAGCAGGGTCAGCAGCTTTTTATGCAATACCCCTCTCTGGCTCAGCGGTCACATCTTGTAGGTCGACAGCAGGATGCTGGTCTCGGTGTTCTCGATATGCGGGATCGAGCGGATGGCGTTCAGCGCCCGGTCGAACGCTTCGAGGGTGTCGGCGCGCAGCTCTGCCATCAAGTCCCAGCGGCCATTGGTGGTGTGGATGGCCACCACATTGGGATGCCCGCGCAGCGCGTGCTTGACCTCTGCGGCATGGTGGCCGCTGATGCCGATGCTGGTGATTGCCCGCACCCCCTGGTCCAGCGCATCGGAGCGCAGACGCACCGTATAACCGATGATCACACCCTGCTCTTCAAGCCGGGTGATGCGGTTATGCACCGTTGCCCTGGCCACCTTCAGCTTCTTCGCCAGGGTCAGCACAGGGGTACGTGCGTTGTCCCGCAACAGTGCAATCAGTTCCCGATCGATCGTGTCCATAAGCCTGCCAAATAATCAGATTGCTACGTTGGGTTGGCAGATTGTCCAGAAGCCTGACGAAACTGACAACCTGTATGCTTCCGATTGGCGCAACCTGTCATCAAAATGTTCATGCGGCTTCACTTCGATAATCTCAAGCGCTGACCCCGCACTGCTGGGCAAGCGCACAATAACAAGGTGCAAGAGCATGACGTATTTCATTGATGTTCCAACCATGTCGGACTTGGTGCATGACATTGGCGTAGCGCCGTTTATTGGCGAGCTTGCCGCTGCCCTGCGGGACGATTTCAAACGCTGGCAGGCGTTTGACAAGTCCGCGCGCGTTGCCAGCCACTCGGAAGTGGGCGTGATCGAACTGATGCCGGTCGCCGACAAAAGCCGCTATGCCTTCAAATACGTCAACGGCCACCCGGCCAATACTGCACGCAACCTGCATACGGTGATGGCCTTCGGTGTACTGGCCGATGTCGACTCCGGTTACCCGGTGCTGCTGTCCGAACTGACCATCGCCACCGCCCTGCGCACCGCAGCGACTTCGCTGATGGCAGCCCAGGCACTGGCCCGCCCGAACGCGCGCAAGATGGCGCTGATCGGCAACGGCGCGCAAAGCGAATTCCAGGCCCTGGCCTTCCACAAGCACCTGGGCATCGAAGAAATCGTCGCCTACGACACCGACCCCCTGGCCACCGCCAAGCTTATCGCCAACCTCAAGGAATACAGCGGCTTGACCATCCGCCGAGCCAGCTCGGTAGCCGAGGCAGTGAAAGGCGTGGACATCATAACCACGGTGACGGCCGACAAGGCCTACGCCACCATCATTACCCCCGACATGCTGGAGCCCGGTATGCACCTGAACGCCGTGGGTGGTGACTGCCCAGGCAAAACCGAGCTGCACGCCGATGTGCTGCGCAACGCACGGGTGTTCGTCGAGTACGAGCCACAAACCCGTATCGAAGGTGAGATCCAGCAGCTGCCGGCGGACTTTCCGGTGGTCGACCTGTGGCGCGTGCTCTGCGGAGAAACCGAAGGCCGCCAAAGCGACAGCCAGGTCACTGTGTTCGATTCGGTGGGCTTCGCTCTCGAAGACTACACCGTACTACGGTACGTACTACAGCAAGCCGAAAAGCGCGGGATGGGTGCCAAGATCGACCTGGTGCCGTGGGTTGAAGACGACCCGAAAGACCTGTTCAGCCACACCCGAGGCCGCGCTGGCAAAAGCCGCATCCGACGGGTTGCCTGACATTGAATCGGTTTAGTCGAACGTGTGGGAGCAGGCATGCCCGCTAAGCAGGCTGCACGGTGCATGGCACGGGCTTAGCCCGTGCTCGCCGGAAAAGCCCACAGTGATCGCACTGGCGTTGGGTCGTGTGCAAGCGCATTTCCCACTGACCGTCAGATCCCACCGCCCGCCAGCAACTGCGTCATCACCTCAGCCAACGCCTTGACCATCACATCCGCCGTCGGCCGGTGCACGATGACGATCTCATAGCTGTCGACCTCCGGCAGCCCTTGCCCGGCCCCCAGCACCCTGTGCTCGCCGGTGGCCGCCCTGGGTGGCAGCAGGCTGATACCCATACCATCGGCGACCGCAGCCTGGATGCCACTGAGGCTGGAACTGGTAAAGCTGATGCGCCAGCGCCGCCCCATGCCTTCGATGGCGTTGATCATGTCCTCGCGGTACAGGCCGCGTGGCGGAAAGGTGACCAACGGGATCGGGTCCAGCTCGAAGGCAGGCGTGTGTGCGCTGTCGATCCACTGCAGACGCTCTGGCCAACAGGCCACGCCCTCACGGCTGTTGCGCCGCTGCTTGAGCAGCACCAGGTCAAGTTCGCCATTGTCATAGGCCTGGCTCAGGTCACGGCACAAGCCGCTGGTCACTTCGAGCTTCACCTGTGGGTGCAGCCGGCTGAATGCCGACAGCGCATTGGTGGTACGCCCGCCCACGAAGTCCTCGGGCACGCCAAGCCGTACCGTGGTACCCACCATCGCCCCGGCCAGGGCTTCAAGCATCTGATCGTTCAGGGCCAGCATGTGCCGAGCATAGCCGAGCAAAGTCTGCCCGGCATCGGTCGGCAGCACGTCACGGTTGCCCCGCACCAGCAGGCGGTGGCCGACCATGTCTTCCAGGCGGCGCACTTTCTGGCTGATCGTCGACTGGGTCGAATGCAGCCGCGCGGCAGCGGTGGTGAAGCTGCCGCAGTCGGCCACCACGACAATGGCGCGCAGCAGGTCGAGGTCGAACAGAGCCCTATTCGATTTCACGCTGATAGACATCTAGATATTCAACTACTGAATGGCAAGTCTGCGTTCTATCACGGCTAGTCACCGAGGGCCACTCCTTCCCGCCGGGGATCGGCACCGCCTGACCAACCCTCGCCGCTGCGCTGGATGATCTGCATGCCGCTGGTCATGGTCATCGGTGCCACCTCATGACCCCAGGCTGCCAACTGGCGGATCAGCGCCGGGCTGCTCAGCCCTGCTTCCACTTCGGTGCCGGCATTGCGGCTGCCGAAGTTGGGCATGCCGGCGGCCTCCTGCGGGTCGAGCTGCCAATCCAGCAGGCCGACCAGTGCCTTGTTCACGTAACCGATGATCTGCGAGCCGCCCGGCGAACCGAGGCTCGCGACAAACTCGCCAGTGGCACGCGAGAACACCAACGTCGGCGCCATGGCCGACAGCGGCCGTTTGCCCGGCTGCACCCGATTGGCCACCGGCTTGCCGTGCTCGTGGGGGATGAACGAGAAGTCGGTCAGCTGATTGTTGAGCAGGAAGCCCTTGACCATCAGGTGCGAGCCAAATGCGGCCTCCACCGAGGTGGTCATGGCCAGTGCCTGGCCGCTGTCATCCACCGCACTGAGGTGAGAGGTGGAGATGCGCAGTGGCGAGCGGTCGGGCGCAAGCGCCAGGTCCGCTCCTTGCGGCTGGCCCGGGCGGGCGCGCTTCATGCTGTGCTCGCCGATCAGCGCCGCGCGGCTGGCCAGATAAGCAGAATCGGTCAGGGCCTTGACCGGGACGGGCACGTAGTCGCTGTCGGCCAGGTACTGAGCGCGGTCGGCGTAGGCCAGGCGCTCGGCCTCGGCGATCAGGTGCACGGCCAAGGGCGGGGCTTCCAGGCGGGCCGGGGACGAGGTGGCCAGCGGTCGCAGCGCTGCCAGGTCGCGTTGCGGCGCGGTGCGCTGCACGGCTTCGAGCAGGCCCAAGGTCTGCAGCACGGTCACCCCACCCGAGGAGGGTGGCGGCATGCCGCATATTTGCCAGGCCTTGTAGGGACCGCACAACGGCTCGCGCTCCTTGGCCTGGTACTGCTGCAAGTCCTGCAGCGACAGATACCCGGCATTGGCATGGCCACGCACCGTGGCGACGATGGCTTCGGCAATTTCACCGCTGTAGAACACCTCGGGCCCCTGTGCGGCGATCTGCTCGAAGGTCTGTGCCAACTCAGGGTTGCGCAGGATTGTACCCACGGCCAGCGGCCTGCCCTGTTCATCCAGGAAGTAACGGGCCATTGCGGGTGAGCGGGCAATGTAGGGGTCCCCGGCCATTAGCGTGTGCAGGCGCTCGGAAACCGCGAAGCCGTTGCGTGCCAAGGCGATGGCCGGGGCGAACAGGTCGTGCCAGGGCAACTTGCCGTGCTGCTCGTGGGCCTGTTTCAGGGCACGCAGCACCCCGGGCACGCCCACCGAACGCCCACCGATCTGCGCCACCCGGAACGGCATGGGTGTGCCATCGGCTTGCAGGAACAGTTTTTCCGTCACCGCCGCAGGTGCCGCCTCACGCCCGTCGAATGCCTGCACGCGCTTGCCATCCCAGTACAGGATGAACGCCCCGCCACCGATCCCACTGGACTGCGGCTCGACCAGTGTCAGCACCATCTGCATGGCGATGGCGGCGTCAATCGCACTGCCGCCGGCACGCAACATCGCCCGCCCCGCTTCACTGGCCAGCGGGTTGGCTGCGGCGACCATGTGCCGGCTGGCGTGCACCGGCTGCAAACCGCTACGGTAGCCGGAGGCCAGTTCCGGTGGCGCGGGCAATACCTGGTCGGCGCCGGCCCAGTTACTGGTAGCCAGCAGGCACAGAGCGCCGATCAGCGGGGTGGGATATTTCATCGTCATGCATCCTGCCATCACCTATTCAGCGAAGCACTGTCGGTCATACGCAGTCTCGACTTCAAGCCTTGGTGTAATACCGGCAAGCCATTCGCTGACCAATGCAGCCCTTGCTCTCTGCGTGAGTGCCAGGTTTGCGCAATGACGGATCAGGTCACTTCTTCGAACGGCAGCCCCACATAGTTCTCGGCAATGTTCACCAGGCCCGCCAGCGAGGTCAGGAAGTACTCGCGGTCAGCTTCCTGCATCTTCTGGTCCCAGGCATCCTTGTGGCTACCGAAGTCATGCAGCAGTTGGGTCATGAACCAGCTGAAGCGCTCGCCCTTCCACACGCGGCGCAGTGCCAGTGGCGAGTATTGCGCAAGCAGGTCGACGCGCCCTTCGTGGTACACCTTGACCAGAATGCGGTACAGGTAGTTGACGTCCGAGGCCGCCAGGTTAAGGCCTTTGGCACCCGTAGGGGGGACGATGTGCGCCGCGTCACCCACCAGGAACAGGTGACCATACTGCATGGGTTCGACCACCAGGCTACGCAGCGGCGCAATGCTTTTTTCCAACGCAGGGCCTGTGACCAGGTCCGCCGCCACCTCGGCGGGCAAACGGGCTTTCAGTTCGTCCCAGAAACGCTCGTCAGACCACTCCTCGACCCGATCCTGCAAAGGTACCTGCAGGTAGTAGCGGCTGCGTGTTTGCGAGCGTTGGCTACACAACGCGAAACCGCGCGCATGGTGGGCGTAGATCAGCTCGTGATTGACCGGCGGCGTGTCCGACAGCAGGCCCAGCCAGCCAAACGGGTAAACCCGCTCATACTGCTTCAGCACGCCCTCCGGGATGCTCTGCCGCGAGATGCCGTGGAAGCCGTCGCAGCCGGCGATATAGTCGCAGTCAACCCGCTGCACCCGGCCATCCTTTTCGAACGTCAGGTAGGGCTTCTCGCCTTTCAATTCATGCGGCTGAACGTTGGCGGCTGAATAGATGATCGGCGCACCACTGGCTTCACGGGCCTGCATCAGGTCACGGGTGACCTCGGTCTGGCCGTAGACCATCACCGTCTTGCCACCGGTCAGCGCCTTGAGGTCAAGGCGTTGACGGCGCCCACCAACCAGCAGCTCGACCCCCTCGTGCACCAGGCCTTCACGGTCCATGCGCTCGGCCACGCCGGCCTCGCGCAGCAGGTCGACCGTGCCTTGCTCCAGCACCCCGGCGCGGATGCGGCCTAGTACGTACTCGGCGGTCTGGCGTTCGACGATGATGTTATCGATACCGGCCTTGTGCAGCAGCTGGCCCAGCAGCAGGCCAGACGGACCTGCACCAATAATTGCAACCTGAGTTTTCATTGTTGTTGTCTCTGTTCGGACGATACCGGCCCGGGACTGGCAGCGGGGCGGCATCTGCTGTTAGGGTTTGCCATTGCATTTTTACTGGCAGAAAACGCCGTTTAAGTGTGCTATTCCATAAAAAACCTGCACTTTTACGAAAATCGTTCGATTAACGGACAGGCCAACCCAGATGAAATCCACCCTCCCCGGCGTCCCGTTGTTCAAGCTGTATGGCGAAAATCAGGCCTGGCCCGGCACCGACCTGCTGCACTGCGAGTCGATCCCGGCACGCAGCCGCCTGCATCACTGGGAGATCAAGCCGCACCAGCATGCCGAGCTGTTCCAGCTGCTGTATGTACAGCGTGGCCAGGCCCAGGTGGAGATCGAGGGCGTGCGCAGTGCCATCGGCGAAGCGGCGATCCAGGTCGTGCCACCGATGACCGTGCATGGCTTTCGCTTCAGCGCCGATATCCAGGGCTATGTCCTGACCTTTGGTACTGCCCTTGTAGCGAACCTGGAACAGCGCCTGGGCGCGCCACTGACGGTGCTGGCACAGCCTGCGTGTTATCCGTTGGGCCATGACCGCGTGCACCTGCGCAGCCTGGTCGACACCTTGCAGCGGGAGTACCAAGGCAATGCCCCGGCACGCGCCGCGATGCTCGAAGCGTTGGTGACCGCGCTGATGGTGTGGATCAGCCGCCGTCAGCAGCAAGGGCAGGCACCGCGTAACCGTGATGAACGTGACCGCCTGTTGCTGGGGCAATACTTGCGCTTGGTCGAAGCGCATTACCGCGAGCATCTGTCGGTTGAAGACTTTGCCGCGCGGCTGAATATTCCGAGTTTGCAACTGAACCAGCTGTGCCGGGCACTGAGCGGTCAGACTGCATTGCAGGTGGTGCACCAGCGGTTGTTGCTGGAGGCGCGACGCAACCTTATTTACACGCGGATGAGCATTGGTCAGTTGTCGGATAGCCTGGGGTTTACCGACCCGACCTACTTCGCCCGGTGGTTCAAGCGCTTGAGTGGGCAAACGCCCAATGCGTATCGCAGATCAGGGTTGTCGGAATAATCCTTGGCGGCCTCTTCTTGACGTATACGTCAACCTGCCCTCAGGATATCCGCATACCCCACGCCGAGCCCGAGCATGAGCACTCAGACCTACAGCATCTCCGACCTGTCCCGCGAACTGGACATCACCACCCGCGCTATCCGCTTCTACGAAGAACAGGGCCTGCTCAGCCCTGAGCGTCGTGGCCTGGAACGCATCTACTCACCGCGCGACAAGGTCAGCCTGAAGCTCATTCTGCGCGGCAAGCGCATCGGCTTTTCCCTGGCCGAGTGCCGCGAGTTGATCGAACTGTACGACCCCACCAGCGGCAACCTCAAACAGCTCAACAGCATGCTGGCGAAGATCGCCGAGCGCCGCGCCCAGCTGGAGCAGCAGATGCTGGACATTCACCAGATGCAACTGGAACTGGACACCGCCCAGGAACGCTGCGAACAAGCCCTGGCCGCCACCCTGAACAACAAAGACAACCGCTGAACGCCACAGGAAACCCGCCATGTCCTTGCCCAAACACGTCCGCCTGGTCGAAGTCGGCCCCCGCGACGGCCTGCAGAACGAAGCCCAGCCCATCAGCGTCGCCGACAAGGTACGCCTGGTCAACGACCTCACCGAAGCGGGCCTGGCCTATATAGAAGTGGGCAGTTTCGTGTCCCCCAAGTGGGTGCCACAGATGGCCGGCTCTGCCGAGGTATTCGCCGGCATCCAGCAGCGCCCCGGTGTGACGTATGCCGCACTGGCGCCGAACCTGCGCGGTTTCGAGGACGCCCTGGCTGCCGGGGTCAAGGAAGTAGCGGTGTTCGCTGCCGCCTCCGAAGCGTTCTCGCAACGCAACATCAATTGCTCGATCAGCGAAAGCCTCAAGCGCTTCGAACCTATCATGGACGCTGCGCGCAGCCACGGCGTGCGCGTGCGCGGGTATGTGTCGTGTGTGCTTGGCTGCCCTTACGAGGGCAAGGTCAGCGCCGAGCAGGTGGCCCCGGTGGCCCGCGCCCTGCACGACATGGGCTGCTACGAGGTCTCGCTGGGTGACACCATTGGCACCGGTACCGCAGGCGACACCCGACGCCTGTTCGAGGTGGTGTCGGCCCAGGTACCGCGCGAGCAGTTGGCCGGACACTTCCATGACACTTACGGCCAGGCCTTGGCTAACGTCTATGCCAGCCTGCTCGAGGGCATCAGCGTATTCGACAGCTCGGTAGCCGGGCTGGGCGGCTGCCCTTACGCCAAGGGTGCTACCGGCAATATCGCCAGTGAAGACGTTGTGTACCTGCTGCAGGGGCTTGGCATTGAAACCGGCATCGACCTGGGCCTGCTGATAGCCGCCGGCCAGCGCATCAGCGACGTGCTGGGCCGCGACAACGGGTCGCGGGTAGCACGGGCGTGCAGCGCACGATAGGTCACACGGGTGTCACATTGGTGTGGGTGAAGTGTTACCTCCCGCACATTTCACAGCAAAAAATCGGGTAACAGGGAAACAAATCGGCAGAATTTCAGGCTGAGCGATGTCGACCAAAATTCTTAAATCATTGATTTTAAAGGGTTTTTAAAAGTTGGCACGCACCCTGCTATATCTCTGGTACAAGAACAAAAAAAACGCGATACCCAATAAAAACAACAGGTAACGGCTCTGACATAACAAGAACAACACGGCAGAGGCGTAGCAAGCAGATTTTTTTGGAGTCGACACGCTTTTCAGGGGTTCGCCCCGCGGTCTGGCACAGAACAATAAAACTACCTCAAGGTAGGGGCAGCCAGGTTCGGATCAGCAATGATGAAAGCAGGTCAGCGCTCAAAAAAATACGTTTGCTCTTGACCCCGCATGGGGGTCGCCCGCAACACCAGGACAAGCCGACAAAAACAACAAAAGGCCGGTCCCAATAATAAAAAAAGAGCAGGCAACAACGCTTTGAGGGGAGCTTCGGCTCCCCTCAGTGCTTCCTGCCCTCTTCCTCCTTCTGCTTCTCCTCATCCTGCCCTTCGACCTTCTCCACCAGCAACGGCATCGTGCCCAGTACCAGCAGGGCCAGTACCGTGCTGATCAGCGCCGTGGCTTCGCGTCCCATGCCAGCCGCCGTGCCGATGGCAGCCGTCATCCATAGCCCGGCAGCGGTCGTCAGGCCCTTCACATGGCTGGTGTCCTGGCCGTTACCCTTCAGAATGGTACCCGCACCGAGAAAACCGATACCGGCAACGATGCCCTGGATCACCCGACTGAGTGCCTGTTCATCGGCCCCCGCCATACTGGGCGCCAGCACGAACAGGGCGGCCCCCAGCGACACCAGCATGTGGGTACGCACTCCGGCAGACTTGCCCTTGTGTTCGCGCTCGAAGCCCAGTACTGCGCCGAGCACAGCAGCCATCAGCAAGCGCACAAGGATTTGCGTGACCTCGCGCTCATCGGTGACATCGGCGAATTCCGCCTGGATTGCTTGCCAGATGACGTCCATCGCAGTTGTTTCCCCTGCTTGAGCTTTATGAATCCGCCTGCCACGTCAGCAGGCCTGCCCTCTGCATGGTTGACCGTCACACGTACTGCAAAGTGCCGCTCAGCTTGCTGATGCAGCAACTGGCCCCTGACCGTGGTCCACCCTGTAATCACCCCGGGAGGACCCCACCATGCCCATTGAAATCGACGAAACCACCCGCCGCTGCACGCTGATCGGCGAAGGCCTGCGCATCGAGGGCGAAGGCCCGGACATCGAGATCATCACCGACGAACAGTTGCGTATGTCGGTGGCCATACTGGCCGGCCAACGCGTGCCCATTACCGAAACCGAGGCCGATGCACTGACCGTGGCGGGTGCGGTGGATAGCCGCAGGCATCTGAAGGCCAGCGCGCCAGGCTCGGTGATATGAGGCCTGGCGGGGCCATGCGGCAAATCTGATATGGTTTTTATCGTAAAATCTGAACCTGTGCTGATAACAGCTTCAGCGCCATAGTGCTCATGCCTGATCGAGGCCTGATGAGCACCGAACCATGAACGATAGAATCCCTTTTACAGAGATCGCCACCGCCCCAGCCAGCATCCAAGCGCGACGCACCGACAGCGGCATCCATACCCGCAGCTTTACCGGGCTTTACCGTAACCTGCGCATCGGCTTTGCCGGCGCCCTGTTCGTGCTGTTCTTCGGCACGGCCTGGCTGAACTGGAACGGCCGCCAGGCCGTACTGTGGGACCTGGGGAACAGCAAGTTCCACATCTTCGGCGCCACCTTCTGGCCACAGGACTTCATCCTGCTGTCGGCGCTGCTGATCATCTGTGCCTTTGGCCTGTTCGCCATCACCGTCTACGCCGGGCGCGTCTGGTGCGGTTACAGTTGCCCACAAAGCACCTGGACCTGGCTATTCATGTGGTGCGAAAAGGTTACCGAGGGGGACCGCAACCAGCGCATAAAGCTGGCCGCGGCGCCCTGGAGCCTGCACAAACTGGCCCGTCGCACGCTCAAACACAGCCTGTGGTTGGCCATTGGCGTGCTCACGGGGCTGACCTTCGTCGGCTACTTCACCCCGATCCGGCCACTGGCCGCAGAATTGCTCACCTTGCAACTGGGCGGTGTGGCACTGTTCTGGGTGCTGTTCTTCACGGCCGCTACCTACATCAATGCCGGCCTGCTGCGTGAAGCGGTATGCCTGCACATGTGCCCGTATGCGCGCTTCCAGAGCGTGATGTTCGACAAGGACACCCTGGCGGTCGCTTACGACCCGCGTCGTGGCGAAGCCCGTGGTCCGCGCAAGAAAGGCAGTGACGTCGGTGCCCAGGGACTGGGCGACTGCATCGATTGCACCCTGTGCGTGCAGGTGTGCCCCACCGGCATCGACATCCGTGATGGCTTGCAGATGGCTTGCATCGGCTGTGCCGCGTGCATCGACGCCTGTGACGGGGTAATGGACAAGATGGGTTACGCCCGCGGCCTGATTGGCTACAAGTCCGAGCACAGCCTGCAAGGCGGTACCACCCACTGGCTGCGCCCGCGCCTGTTGGGCTACGCTGCCGCACTGCTGGTCATGATCGGGGCACTGGTGGTGGCCCTGCAGATGCGCCCGATGGTATCGCTGGATGTGATCAAGGACCGCGGCCTGTTCCGCGAAAACGCCCAAGGCCAGATCGAGAACATTTACCTGCTCAAGGTCATCAACAAGACCGAACGTACCCAGCACTATCAATTGCGCCTGCTGGACGCTGACGGTTTCACCCTGCAGGGCAATAGCGCACTGGTCATCCCTGCTGGCGAAATGAGCGAACTGCCGGTGTCGGTGGCGATGCTCGCCGAGCGCCCGACCAGCAGCTCGCAGACGCTGAGCTTTGAAATCAGCGAGCGTGACGACCCCGCTATCCGCAGCGTGGCGCACAGTCGCTTCGTCGCCCCCATGAACCGCTGATCCCTTACACTCACGCCACCTTGCCTGCCAGGCTTGGACAGAAGGCCAGAATGAAACGCTACGAACGCTTCGCCGATGACATTGCCGAACTGATCCGCTCCGGGGTGCTGGGCCCCGGCCAGCGCGTGCCGTCCGTGCGCTACGCCAGCCAGACCCACGGGGTCAGCCCGTCCACCGTGTTCCAGGCCTATTACCTGCTGGAACGGCGCGGGCTGATCCGCGCCCGGCCGCGCTCCGGGTATTTCGTCAACGCCCACGTGCCGCGTCAGTTCAGCGAGCCGCAGGCGCTGCAGCCGGTGAGCGAGTCTACCGATGTCGACGTCAGCGCCTTGGTATTTTCGATCCTCGACTCGATCAAGGACCCCAACACCATTGCCTTCGGCTCAGCCTTTCCCAGCCCTGAGCTGTTCCCGCTGCAACGCCTGTCCCGCTCACTGGCCAGTGCCAGCCGCAGCATGGACCCGCGCATGGTGGTGACCGATCTGTCCCCCGGCAACCCGCAGCTGCGCCGGCAGATCGCCCTGCGCTACATGGTCGGTGGGCTGATGCTGCCGATGGAAGAGCTGCTGATCACCAACGGCGCACTGGAGGCCCTGAACCTGTGCCTGCAGGCCGTGACCCAGCCGGGCGACCTGGTCGCCATCGAGGCCCCGGCCTTCTATGCCTGCCTGCAGGTGCTGGAGCGGCTCAAGCTCAAGGCTGTGGAAATCCCCGTGCACCCGCGCGAGGGCATGGACCTGGGGGTGCTGGCGCAGACCCTGGAAAAGCACCCGGTAAAGGCCGTGTGGTGCATGACCAATTTCCAGAACCCGGTGGGTGCAAGCATGCCGGAGGCCAAGAAACAGGCGCTGGTGGAGTTGCTGGCACGCCATCAGGTGCCGTTGATCGAAGACGACGTGTACGCCGAGCTGTACTACTCGCAACAGGCGCCCAAACCCGCCAAGGCCTTCGACACTCAGGGCCTGGTCATGCACTGCGGCTCGTTCGCCAAAAGCCTGGCACCGGGCTATCGCATTGGCTGGGTGGCCGCCGGGCGCTTTGCGCAGAAGATCGAGCGGTTGAAACTGATGACCTCCCTGTGTGCCTCCATGCCGGCCCAGGCGGCCATCGCCGACTACCTGCAACACGGCGGCTACGACCGCCACCTGCGCAAGCTGCGCTACGCGCTGGAGGGCCAGCAGGCCAACATGCTGGCAGCCATCGCCCGCCACTTCCCGGCGCAGACACGGGTCAGCCAGCCCTCCGGCGGCTACTTCCTGTGGCTGGAACTGCCCGAGCAGATGGACGCCCTCAAGCTGTTCCACATGGCCTTGGCCCAAGGCATCAGCATCGCCCCTGGGCCGATCTTTTCGCCCACCCGACGCTTTGGCAATTGCATCCGCCTGAACTACGGCAGCCCCTGGCATGACGGCGCCGAACAGGCCATGGAAACCCTCGGGCGGATCATTCGCTCGTTCTGATAGCGAGGGGCCCGAGGGGCGACTATAGTTGCTCGATCCGATCATCAGGCCTTCGTCATGCAGCCAGATACGCTTGCGTCCTTTGCACAATTGCAAGCGCGTGTCGCAGAACTGGAAGCACGCCTGGCAGAGCGCGAAGACAGCGTCCAGGCGCATGACAGGCTGCTTGGAGAACTGCTCGACAACAGCCCGGCCAACGTGTTTGCTGCCGACCGCAGGATGCGCCTGTTGGCCATCAATCGCACGGCGCGCGAAACCTTCGAACGTTACCGAGGCTTCGTGCCGCAGATTGGCGACTACGTACCCCAGTTCCTGACCGATCAACCCGACATCATGGGCCGCCTGGCCCCGATATGGCCGCGCATACTGGCAGGGGAAGCGTTCATCGACACCGTCACCTTCGGGCTGGACGACGCACCACGCCACTACGAAATTCGCTACCACCCGTGGCTCGATGCTCAGCAGCGAATTCAGGGCGGCTACCTGTTCGCCTATGACATCACGCAGCGCGTGACCGAACAGGAACGCCTGCAGCAGGCCGAAGAAGCACTGCGCCAGGCGCAGAAGATGGAGGCGGTCGGCCAGTTGACCGGCGGGATTGCCCATGACTTCAACAACCTGCTGGCCAGCATCCTTGGCGCCCTGGAACTGGCCGGGCAACGTCTGGTGCAGCAACGCCTGGCGCACACCGCGCAGCTGCTTGAACTCAGCCGGCACAACGCCCAACGCGCCGCAGCCTTGGTGCAGCGCTTGCTGGCATTCTCACGGCAGCAGACGCTGGTCCCGCAGCGGGTCGATGTGCAGCAACTGGTGGCCGGTATGCACGACCTGATCAGCAGCTCCACCGGCCCCTATGTCGACTACCACGACCAGACACATGCCGGACTATGGCCCATCCGAATAGACGCACAGCAACTGGAAAACGCGCTGCTCAACCTGTGCATCAACGCACGTGACGCCATGCCGCTTGGCGGCACCTTGAGCATCGGTTGCGCCAATGTCGAAGTGCAAGGCGCCGAAGCCAGGCAACTGGGCCTGGCCGCTGGCCAGTTTCTGCGTATCCGCGTTGAAGACACCGGCATGGGCATGTCCAAAGCAGTGATGCAGCGCGCCCTTGAGCCCTTCTTCACAACCAAGCCGCTCGGCCAGGGCACTGGCCTTGGGTTGTCCATGGTCTACGGCTTTGTGCGGCAATCCGGTGGCCAGTTGGTCATCGATAGCACGCCTGGCCAGGGTACCGCCATCAACCTGTATCTCCCCTGCGATGAAAGCGTCGCCGCCGCTTCACCCTGCCCCCACGTCGAGGGGCCTGCACCTGCGGTCTCACTTCAGCAGCGCGCGTGCAAGGTGATGCTGGTGGAAGACGAGCCGGCCCTGCGCATGGTCATGCTGGAGGTATTGCTGGACCAGGGCCATGAAGTTCAGGCATTCGAAGATGGCCGGCAGGCATACAAGGCCTTGCGGGAAGCCCCTGCACCGGACTTGCTGATCACCGATGTCGGCCTGCCTGGGGGTATCGATGGCTACCAACTCGCGGACGCCTGTCGATGTATTGCACCCCATGCAGCGGTGCTGCTGATCACAGGCTATGACCTTGCGCACAGTGCGGCAAAAGCGCGGCCCGACCGGCGCACCGAACTGCTGGCCAAGCCATTCGATCTTCAAGCACTTGCCCAGGCGCTTGAACGGCTGCTGGGGAGCACCGCCCAGTCACCCTGAGTGGCTATTCGCCTGCAGGTGAACACGTTAAAGTCAGGACTTTTCATTGGCCGGACGCAGGCATGCCTTCTTGTGATCTGAACTCACTGCGCCAACAAGTCGAAGACCTCCAGCGACAGAACACACTGCTGGCGCAACGGCTTGCAAGCCACCAGGCGCACGACCAGGACTTCTATCGCTCACTGTTCGACACCATGGACGAAGGCTTCTGCATCATCGAGTTCTTCGATGGCCCCCATGGCCCCCTGAGTGACTACGTGCACGTGCTGGCCAACGCAGCCTATGCCAAACACGCCGGCATCCCCAACGTGGTCGGGCAAAAACTGCGCGAGATGGTGCCCGATGAGGCGGATGACTGGGTGGCCCGCTATGGCGCGGTGCTTCGCACCGGCGAACCGCTGCACTTCGAGCAGGAACTGATTGCCACGGGCCACGTGCTGTCGGTGACCACTTTTCGCATAGAACCTGCCGAGAAACGCCAGGTAGCGGTACTGTTCAAGGATGTCACCGAACGCCGGCGTGCAGAGCAGGCCCTGCAGCGCCTGAACGAAGAGCTCGAACAACGGGTGAATGCCGCACTGGCGGAGCGACGCTTGTTTGCCGAGCTGGTCGATCACAGTGTGGTCAATGTGCATGTGATCGACAAGGACCTGCGCTGGCTGGCTGTCAATCGCCAGGCCAGGCATGACTTCCACCTGCTGTACGGGAGGACACCCGAAATCGGCGAATACCTGCCCGGGTTGTTCGAGGATGGCACCGCCGGCCAGACGCCTGTTCTGCCGATGTGGCAGCGCGCCCTGGCAGGCGAGCAGTTCATCGAGATCGGCACCTTCGGCAAGCCCCCCGCGCTGCGCCATTATGAGTTGCGCTTCAACGCCTTGCGCGACCCAGAAGGCGAGGTACATGGCGCGTTTCTGTTCGCCTATGACATCAGTGAGCGAGTACAGGAGCAGGAACGCTTGGCCAAGGCCGAAGCGGCGCTGCGCCAGGCACAGAAGATGGAAGCCGTAGGCCAGCTCAGTGGCGGCATAGCCCACGACTTCAACAACTTGCTGGGCGGCATCCTGGGCGCCCAGGAGCTGATGCGGCAACGCCTTGAGCAGTCACGCTTCGACGCCCTGGCGCCCTTGCTGGAGCTGTCCAGCAGCGCGGCGCAGCGGGCCTCTTCGCTGGTGCACCGGCTGCTGGCCTTCTCCCGCCAGCAGACCCTGCAACCCTGCTCCACGCAAGTGGCCACCTTGGTGGCCGGCATGGAAGACCTGCTGCGCCGCACCATCGGCCCGGCGATTACCCTGAGCAGCCGCTTTGCCAGCCAGCTGTGGCCGACCTTCATCGACCCTCCCCAACTGGAAAGCGCCTTGCTCAACTTATGCATCAACGCGCGCGATGCCATGCCTGCCGGTGGTGTGATCGAGATCATCGGCGACAACCTGCTGCTTGACGACGAGCAGGCCGTGGCACTGGAACTGCCGGCCAGCGAGTTCGTGCGGCTGAGCATCGTCGACAACGGTAGCGGCATGTCGGCTGAAGTCGTCGAGCGCGCAGTCGAGCCGTTCTTCACCACCAAGCCGATGGGCCAGGGCACCGGCCTGGGTCTGTCCATGACCTATGGCTTCGTGCGCCAGTCGGGTGGGCAATTACGGGTGCTGTCGGTGCCTGGCGAGGGTACCCGCATCGAGCTGCTGTTACCCCGCCACCACGAGCAAGCCCAGGCGCCAATCAGCAAACCTCCGCGCGCGCTCTTGCAAAGAAGCAGCGAGACTGCAAAACGCATTCTGTTGGTTGAAGATCAGACGGCCTTGCGCCTGGTGATTGGCGAAGTGTTGGAAGAGCTGGGCTATCGGGTGGACGCCTTCGAGAACGGTCCGTCTGCCCTCACCCACCTGCAAAGCGGCGAACGGCCAGACTTGCTGCTGAGCGATGTCGGCCTGCCTGGCGGCCTGAATGGCCGCCAGGTAGCCGAACGCTGCCGTGAGCGCTACCCGGACCTCAAGGTGCTGTTGATCACCGGTTACGATGAGAGCGCGGCGCTCAGCGACGGCCAACCGCTGCAAGGTACGTTGGTGTTGACCAAGCCGTTCGAACTGGAAGCACTGGCAGAGCGGGTTCGCGAGCTGCTGGAACCTTGACGGGCGCGCTCAGCGCCCGCCGCCCAGGTCGATGAAACTGCCGGTGGCATAGGAGGCTTTGTCCGAGAGCAACCAGAGGATGGCCTCGGCCACTTCCTCGGGATACCCTCCTCGGCCCATGGGCAAGCCAGGTTCAAGCTTGCTGACGCGATCCGGGTCGCCAGAAAGCGCATGGAAACCGGTATGAATATAGCCCGGTCGTACGCCATTGACGCGCACGCCCTCGCCTGCCACTTCTTTGGCCAGGCCGATGGTGAAGGTGTCGAGCGCGCCCTTGGAGGCGGCATAGTCGACATATTCGTTGGGCGAACCCAGGCGTGCGGCGACCGATGATACGTTGACGATGGCCCCGCCTTGCCCGCCATGCCGGCGCGCCATGCGCAGCAGGGCGTGCTTGGCGCAGAGCATGGGGCCGACGACGTTGGTCTTCATGACGTTCAGCAGACGGAACTCGGACATGTCCTCGACCCTGCTCTGCTGGCCGATGGTGCCGGCGTTGTTGACCAGTGCGGTGACCGGGCCGAGCTCATCGTCGACGCGCAGGAACAGCTGGATGATTTCATCTTCGACGCTGACGTCGGCACGCACCGCGATGGCCTCGGCGCCCAGGGCGCGGACCTGGCTGAGGATGGCTTCGGCGGCCTGGTCATCGGCGAGATAGTTGATGCAGATGCGGTAGCCCTGGCGGGCGGCCAGCAGCGCAGTGGCGGCGCCGATACCGCGGCTGCCGCCGGTGATGACAATGACGTTCTCCATGGGTTTGCCAATGGTTTGGGGAAGGGAGCATCGACAATAGGCGAAATGGCGCTGCGTTGGAATGACGAAGATCAGCACAGCCAACCCTCTGCTGTTGATGTGGCTGTTGATCTGGCTGTTGATCTTGCTTTTGATCTTGATCTTGATCTTCGCGACTTCAGGAGGCCGAACGCAGGCCTTGCGGAGGCAGGTGACGGGCATGGATGCCCGTCAAGCGCTGAGGCCCCAGGATGGGGCCTTCGGCGCGGTCCTGCCGGGAGCAAGGCCGGAGTGAGGGAACCCCGGAGCGCAGCGCAGGGGCCGGATGATGGGAGCGCATGTACGGGTCACCCACATGGGTTACACAAAAGTTCACTCACATAGGTGACAACACCTTGAGTGTTACATAACCATCAGTGGCATCCCGCACATCGACTCTACCAAGGATGATGGGACCGAAAATAACATCCCAAATGCCATCTCCGACTTGCTCCAGCCCAATGGTCTGGTGCTTGAGCACGTAACCTACGTAGATCCTCAGGCCACGGCGGTTAATGATGCCGCAGCTATCCGCCGGTAAACTCTCGACATGGCTGGGGTAGGTCATCTCAGGAAGTTTTTCAGGGAATGGGCGTGGTGAGGGCTGGTAGCAAGACGCCGGTGTTTTCTGTTTCAGTGCTTCATGCAAGCGCTCGTAATTGTAGTGTTGTCGAAAGCGATCAAAATGCCGCTGTTGAGCTTCCCAGGCCACTGCCGGCGGTGATGGCAGCGTGCTTTTGAGTGTCCGATGCATGCGTTCGTGGCGGCCATTTTGCTCAGGCCTTCCAGGTGCAATGCGCTCAGGAATGATGCCTAGACGCAGCCACCAGATGGACAGCTGAGAAAGTCCTGCACGTCCTTTACTGGCAAACGGCACACCGTTATCGGTACGAATACGCTCAGGCAGGCCATTTTCCCGAAACACCTGGGTGAAAACGGCCTGCGTTTCCAGAAGGTTGGTATTAGGCATGCTGTGGCAGGCGAGCAGGAAGCGGCTGGCGTGATCCATGATCGTTAGTGGATAGCACCAGACGCCTGCGCCTGTCAGAAATTGGCCCTTGTAGTCAGCACTGAACAGCTGGTTAGGCGACTCTGCCTTCTCCAGTGGCTTGGGGTAGACCGCTACACGCTGACGTAAACGGCGTGGGTTGACCAACTCGGCCTTCTTGAGGATGTTGTAAATCGCTGTCTTAGAAGGCGGCGCCTGATCAGGGAAGCGCTCCTGCAGCGCAGCCTGGATCTTTTTCGGACCAGGTTCCGTTTCGCCTCGACTGCGCAGTTCGATGATGGCTTCGCGAACTGCAGCGGGGACGACCCAGTTCTGCGTCAACCGGCGGCGGCTGCGTTCTTCCAGCCCCGAAGGCCCCTCTTTCTCATATCGCTCGACCCATTTGTAGCCGGTCTTACGGCTGATCTCGTAGGCCTGGCACAGGGCGCTGAAGCTGGGCGGCCCTTGCAGGTAATCCGCGATGAAAAGCATTTTCAGGTCCATAGGTTTCAGCTCTCGCCAAGGCATGGTCAGATCCTCGAAAACCGACCTTGCCAGTTAAAGACTGTTACCTATGTGCGTGAACTGATTTGTAACCTATGTGGGTGAGTCATACCCGCAGCGTTTTTTGGTTACTTTTTGTCGCGTTTGACAAAAAGTGACTCGCCGTAAGGGCGAAAAGGTGAGTCAGCGTCGCCATCGCGAATGGACTGTTCGCTGAGTCAAAACAGACGAATTTGCTTCTTGCTTCTTGCTTCTTGCTTCTTGGATGTGGGCATTCACATCGAGTAGGTATTCATTCACGCAGGTGGCGCATAGTCACCCTTCCGCCCTTACGGCGGGTCACTTTTTGTCAAACGCGACAAAAAGTAACCAAAAAACGCTGGCTCCTATCATCCGGCCCCTGCGCTACGCTCCGGGGTTCCCTCGCTCCGGGCTTGCTCCCGGGAGGACCGCGCTGCAGGCCCCATCCTGGGGCCCAGCGCTTGACGGGCATCCATGCCCGTCACCTCCCTTCGCAAGCCCTGCGCTCGGCCTCCTGAAGTCGCAATCCGCGGCGCCTGGGCTATCGCGCGCTTAGAAGCAAAATCAAAAGCCGAAGCGAGAGCGAGAGCATCGGGATCTTGCCTTGATTTTAGCTCAATGCCCCGCCGATGCCGGGCCCGCCTTGGCGGTAAAGGGCGGCTTGGCGAACCACACCAGCAGAATCAACCCGGCAAACACCCAGCTCATCAAGGTGAAATAATCCACCGTCGACATCATGTAAGCCTGACCATTGAGTATCTGCTCCAGCTGCGCGTAACTCTGCGGGCTGGCGCCGCCCAACTGCTCAAGGGTATGCCGCGTCGTCGGGTCGAACTGGCTGATGTGCTCACTCAGATAGGCATGGTGCTGATCCGCCCGACGAATCCAGATCCAGGTAGTCAACGAAGCCGCAAAACTCCCGCCCAAGGTTCGCAGGAATGTAGCCAGCCCCGAACCGTCGGCAATCTGGTGCGGCGGCAGGTCAGACAGCAGAATGCTCAAGGTCGGCATGAAGAACAACGCCACGCCAATCCCCATGAACAACTGCACCAAGGCCACGTGCTGGAAGTCCACCTCGCTGGTGAAACCGGCACGCATGTAGCAACTGGTGCCAATCGCCAGGAACGCCAACCCAGCCAGCACCCGCAAGTCGAACCGGTGCGCATATTTGCCCACGAACGGCGACATGATCACCGGCAGCAAACCGATCGGCGCCACCGCCAGGCCTGCCCAGGTCGCGGTATAGCCCATCTGCGTCTGCAACCACTGCGGCAGGATCAGGTTGATACCGAAGAACCCGGCATACCCTCCGACCAGCACAATGGTGCCAATGCGGAAGTTGCGGTGCACGAACAGGCGCAAGTTGACCACCGGGTGCCGGTCGGTCAGCTCCCAGATCACGAACACCGCCAGGAACACCACCGAAATCAGGCTGCCGACAATGATGAACGACGACTCGAACCAGTCCAGGTCGTTGCCCTTGTCCAGCACTACCTGCAAGGCCCCGACGCCGATAATAAGGGTCAGCAGGCCAATGTAATCCATCGGCTGGCGGCTGGTGACCACCGGACGCGTGCGCATCTGCTGGCGCACCACGGCAGCAGCGAACAGGCCGATGGGCACATTGATGAAGAAGATCCATGGCCAGCTGTAGCTATCGGTAATCCAGCCCCCAAGAATCGGCCCGGCAATCGGCGCCACCACCGTGACCATCGCCAGCAGCGCCAGTGCCATCCCCCGTTTTGCCGGGGGGTAGACAGCAATCAGCAGAGTCTGGGTCATCGGGTAAAGCGGCCCGGCGACCACACCCTGCAAGACGCGAAACCCGACCAACTCGGGCATCGACTGGGCGATACCGCACAGGAACGAAGCCAGCACGAACAGCAGCGTGGCCCAGATGAACAGTTTCACTTCACCAAAGCGCCGGCTCAGCCAGCCGGTCAGCGGCAAGGCGATAGCGTTGCTCACCGCGAACGAGGTGATGACCCAGGTGCCTTGCTCGTAGCTCACCCCCAGGTTGCCGGAAATGGTCGGCAGGGCCACGTTGGCGATGGTGGTGTCCAGCACCTGCATGAACGTCGCGAGCGACAGGCCGATGGTGGTCAGCAGCAGACTTGGCGGCGTGAACTGGGCAGCGGCATTGTTGCTCATCGTTGCGCCGTCTTGCCGGTTGCACTGTTCTCGTGAATCAGCCGGGCGATCAGGTTGTCGGCTTCGATCATCTGGTGGTCATACACCTGGGTGGTGTAGCTGGCCTTCTGCGGTGGCTGCTGGGCCAGGGTCGGGCCGCTCTGGTCATGCAGGTCGACTTCAACCACGGTGGACAGGCCAATACGTAGCGGGTGGTCCTTGAGCTGGTCGGGGCTGAGGTGGATGCGCACGGGTACTCGCTGGACAATCTTGATCCAGTTACCGGTGGCGTTCTGCGCCGGCAGCAAGGCAAAGGCGCTGCCGGTGCCCGCGCCAAGGCTGTCGACCGTGCCGCTGTACTTGACCTCGCTGCCGTACACATCAGCGGTGATCTCCACCGGCTGGCCGATGCGCATCTCTCGCAGCTGGGTTTCCTTGAAGTTGGCATCGATCCACACCTGATCCAGCGGGATGACCGCCATGGTCGCGGTGCCCGGTTGCAGGCGCTGACCCAACTGGACGGTACGCTTGGCGACGTAGCCGGTGACCGGCGCGACCAATGTGGTGCGGGCGTGGTCGAGGTAGGCCTGGCGCAGGTCGGCAGCTGCAGCCATGACATCGGGGTGCGAGGACACCACGGTGTCGTCGACCAGCGCGCTGCTGGTGCTGAGCTGTTGCCGCGCGCTGTTGACGGCGGCCTGGGCAACGCTCAGGTCGTCGCGGGCATGGGACAGTTCTTCGGCGGCAATCGCACCGCTGTCAGCCAGCACCTTGCGCCGGTTGAAGTCCTGCTGCGCCTTGCGCAGTTCGGCTTGGCGCGTTTCCAGTTGAGCCTTCAGCGAGTCGACGTTGCTATACAGCCCGCGCACCTGCCGCACGCTGCGTGCCAGCTTGGCTTCGGCGGACTGCAAGGCCACTTCGCTGTCGGCCGGGTCGAATTGCAGCAACACCTGGCCGGCGTGGACCAGGTCGCCGTCATCGGCCCCGATGCTGGTAACGGTGCCAGCGACCAGCGGGGTGATCTCCACCACGTTGCCGTTGACATACGCATCGTCGGTGCTTTCGTGCCAACGCCCGACAATGCTGTACCAGGCCCAGGTGCCGACCCCTGCCAGGATCAGCAGCAACAGCAGGCCAAGCAGCCAAGCCTTGCGCTTGCGCGACGGCTCGGGCGAGACGGAGGGAGTCGGGGTGTCTGCGGGAGTGGCCATGACAATACCTTGGATAATTCGTTACAGGGTTCAACGGTCGCCGAAGCGGCGGATCGTCAACGGGTCGCCAGCACCGAGCAGCACCTTGGCCAGCAGGCCTTCCAGGGTCTTGAGCTCCTCTGGTGCCAGCACGCCGCACAACTCGTTCATGGCGGCGGCGCCAATTTCCGGCAGGCGGTTGGCCAGGCGCTGGCCGTCAGCGGTGAGTGCCAGGCGCACCTGGCGACGGTCGTCGGCGCAGCGGTTGCGCACGATCAGCTCCTTCTGCTCGAGGCGGTCGAGCATGCGGGTCATCGATCCGCTGTCCAGGCCCAGGTAACGGCACAGTTCGGCCGGGGTATCCACCTGGTACTGGGTGACGATGATCAGCACTTTGAACTGCGCGGCGGTGACGCCCTCTGACTCCAGGTGCCAGTCAAGAATGCGGTCTTTGAGAATCGCAGCACGGCCAAGCAACATGCCGATGGCGCAGGTTTGGAAGTTCTCGGGAGAAAAATGGGCCATCGTTGGCTGCTCAGTTAAGTGTGTAGAAATATTACTGCCTAGGCAGTGAATGTCAAAGCTTTCATTAGCTAGCTATGAAATAGTGGGTGTTTTCTGGCTGTCACACCGCCCCCAGCAGGCGCGCATTGCGGCCCATTGCGACACACAACGCCGCCCCTGCCAGGGGCTACGTAAAGGCGGCTACCGCGCTCGCAGGCCCAGCGCCTCCACCGCCCCGCAAGCAATCGCCATCCCCACCAGCTCTGCGAGGCTGCCTGCCTGCAACCGCTTCATCACCCGGCCTCGGTACAGGTCCACGGTCTTGACGCTGATGCCCAACTGCTCGGCAATCTCGCGGTTGTTCAACCCTTGGGCCAACGGTACGAAGACGTCTCGCTCACGCGGCGTCAGGCCGTCGATGCGCGCCTGCACCAAGGCCAGCGCCTGATCGCCCTGTCGCGCCAGCCCGGCGTGCTCCAGCGCAGCCTGAACGCTGTCGAGCAGCAACTGGTCGTTGTAGGGTTTTTCGATGAAGTCGCAGGCGCCGGCCTTGAACGCCCGCACCACGATCGGTACATCGGCATGACCGCTGACGAAGATCACCGGCACCATCAGGCCACGCTCGCGCATCGCCTGCTGCACAGCCAACCCGCCCAGCCCCGGCATGCGCACATCCAACAGCACACACGCGGGCCCATCATCGACGCAGGCGTCGAGAAACGCCTGCCCGCTGGCGAATGGCAAGGCTTGCAGGCCCACCGACTGCAGCAGCCAGACCGTAGAGTCGCGCATACCCTGGTCGTCATCGACCACATACACTTTTGCTTGCAACACTGCCTCCCCTTATTCCCTGCTGACCGCCAGCCGGCAGCACAGTACCAGACCGCCGTTGTCACCCGCCCGCGCCCACAGGCTGCCACCGAAGCCTTCGATCAGGCTGCGGCTCATGCTCAAGCCCAAGCCCAGGCCGTCGGCCTTGCTGGTGGTAAACGGCGTAAAGATTTCATCCAGCCGCTCGGGTGCCACGCCCGGGCCCTGGTCGGCGACCTCGACCAGCACCCCATCGCCATCGCGCGCCGCGCAGAGCAGGATACGTGACGGCCGCTCACCCTGCTGCTCGCGATTGGCATCGATGGCATTGCGCAGCAGGTTGAGCAGCACCTGCTCCAGCAGCACCCGGTCGGCATACACCAAGGGCAGTTGAGCGCTCATGCGAAGTTCCACCTGCACCTGGTCCCGCGCGGCTTCCCAGGCGCACAGGCGCATGGCTTCGCCGGCCAGCTCGGCCACGTCCAGTGCCTGCAGGCGGCGCGGTTCCTTGCGCAGAAAGGCACGCAGACGGCGGATCACTTCGGCGGCATGGGTGGCCTGCTCGCTGATACGCTGCAGGCCCTGGCCTACCCGCTCGCGCGCCTGGGGATCACGTTCCAGGCCCTGCAGGTAACGCTGACTGGCGTTGGCATAGTTGACCACCGCGGCCAGTGGCTGATTGATCTCGTGGGCGATGCCCGAGGCCAGCTCGCCCAGGGTCGCGAGGCGGGCACTGTGCGCCAGGCTTTCCTGCGCTTCGATGCGCAAGGTGATGTCGCGGGACACGCTGACCACCTCCACCACCGCGCCGGTGTAGGTCTCGCGGATCGCCCGGCTGGCGATTTCGAACCAGCGGTAGTCACCTGTCGCCTGGCGTACCCGGCAGGTCATCGTGTGGTAGCCGTCCTGGTCCAGCGCGGCCGCGGCCTGGCGCAGTACCTGACGCCGCTCGCGCGGATGCAGCAGGGTATGTACAGGCATGCCACGCAGTTGCTCGGGCCACAGGCCGAGCAGGCGGTAGGCTGCCGGTGAGGCATCGAGAAAGCGGCCATCGGGGCTGTGCCGGGAAATCAGGTCGGTGGTGTTTTCGATGATCAGCCGATACAGGCGCCGGGCGCGGCTGGCTTCGCGTGCGCCATGGCGCTCTTCGCTGGCATCGCGGCAGCGGCCCAGCACCTGCTGGCCCTGGTTATCCGGCATGAACGTCCACAGCACGATGCGTTCGCCGACCTGCACTTCGACATCACTGATCGCCCGATGCTGGCGCAGACAGGCACGCACCAGGGCCGCGCAATTGGCCGGCAGCCAGCGAGCCAGCTCAGGCCCTTCGGCGACCCAGGCCTGCAATGCCGGGTTGAGTGCCAGCGGGCTTGCATCACTGGCCAGCAACAGACTGGGTTGTGGGTCTTTGGCAAGCAAGGGGTAAGCAGTGTCATCCACAGTAGGCGGCCTGTTTTTATAGTAGTTTTACTATATTGCTATAGTCGATATTCCTAATACCATAGCGACTCGCGTAAAACTGCGACAGAGGGGGCGGCCCACCGTCCGCCCCCTGCACCCTGAACAGAGCTAACAATCAGCCATCGGGGGCCAGGTGCACAGGCTGCGTCTGCCTCCCTTACAGGATTACCGCATGTCGATCTATGCCCAGGGCCTGATGCCCGCTGCCGTCAACCATGTCGCCCTCACCCCGCTGAGCTTCATCGAACGCACCGCTGCCGTGTACGGCAACTACCCGGCCGTCATCCACGGCGCCATCCGCCGCAACTGGCAAGAAACCTACCAACGCTGTCGGCGCCTGGCCAGCGCCCTGGCCGGCCGTGGCATTGGCCGTGGCGACACCGTGGCAGTGATGCTGCCCAACACCCCGACCATGCTCGAGGCGCATTTCGGCGTACCCATGACCGGTGCCGTGCTCAATACCCTGAACGTGCGCCTGGATGCCGAGGCCATCGCCTTCATGCTGCAGCATGGCGAGGCCAAGGTGCTGATCACCGACCGCGAGTTCCATGCGGTCATCGAAGGCGCTCTGGCACTGCTTGAGCACCCGCCGCTGGTGGTTGATGTGGATGACCCGGAGTACGGCGAAGGCCGCGCGGTCAGCCAGCTGGACTATGAGGCCCTGCTCAACGAAGGCGACCCGGAATTTGCCTGGGAATGGCCCGATGACGAGTGGCAGGCCATATCGCTGAACTACACCTCCGGCACCACCGGCAACCCCAAGGGCGTGGTCTACCACCACCGTGGTGCCTACCTGAACGCCCTGGGCAACCAGATGACCTGGGCCATGGGCCACCGCCCGGTGTACCTGTGGACGTTGCCGATGTTCCACTGCAACGGCTGGTGCTACCCCTGGACCATCACCGCCCTGGCCGGCACCCATGTGTTCCTGCGCCGGGTCGACCCGCAGAAGATCCTGACCCTGATCCGCGAGCACAAAGTCAGCCACCTGTGCGGTGCGCCGATCGTGCTAAACGCGCTGGTCAACATGCCCGAGGCGGCCAAGGCAGCCATCGAGCACCCGGTGCAGGCCATGGTCGCCGGCGCCGCACCACCGGCCAAGGTCATCGGTGCCGTGGAAGAAATGGGCATCAAGGTCACCCACACCTACGGCCTGACCGAGGTTTATGGCCCGGTGACCGTGTGTGCCTGGCATGACGAATGGGACGCGCTTTCGCTGGAGGAGCGTGCACGCATCAAGTCTCGCCAAGGCGTGCGCTACCCGACCCTCGATGGCCTGATGGTCGCCGACCCGCAAACCCTTCAGCCAGTACCCCGCGACGGCAATACCCTGGGCGAAATCTTCATGCGCGGCAACACGGTGATGAAGGGTTACCTGAAAAACCCTGAAGCCACCGCCGAAGCCTTCCGTGGCGGCTGGTTCCACACCGGCGACCTGGCCGTGTGGCATGCCGACGGCTATATCGAGATCAAGGACCGGCTCAAGGACATCATCATTTCCGGTGGCGAAAACATCTCCACCATCGAGGTCGAAGACGCCCTGTACAAGCACCCGGCAGTGCTGGAAGCCGCCGTGGTGGCACGCCCGGATGAAAAATGGGGGGAAACCCCGTGCGCCTTCGTTGCCCTGAAGCCGGGCCGAGAGGACACCCGTGAAGCCGACATCACCAGTTGGTGCCGCGAGCACCTGGCCGGGTTCAAGGTGCCGAAGACCGTGGTGTTCGGCGAGCTGCCCAAGACCTCGACCGGCAAGATCCAGAAGTACGTGCTGCGCGACCGGGCCAAGGCCCTCTGATGCCGTAGCCGCCCCCCTTCAGGCGCAGCACACGGCTGCGCCTGAAGGTTCAGCGCACGCCCAACCCTCCCTCACTATTGCAAGAGCTGCCGATGACCACCTATTCCGCCCCCCTGCGCGACATGCGCTTCGTCCTGCATGACGTGTTCAACGCTTCAGGCCTGTGGGCCCGACTGCCCGCCCTGGCCGAACGCATCGATGCCGACACTGCCGACGCCATTCTCGAGGAAGCATCAAAAGTCACCGGCCAGCTGATCGCCCCGCTCAGCCGCAACGGTGACGAGCAAGGTGTGTGCTTCGACGCAGGCCAAGTCACCACCCCCGAAGGCTTTCGCGAGGCCTGGAACACCTACCGCGAAGGTGGCTGGGTCGGCTTGGGCGGCAACCCGGAACACGGCGGCATGGGCATGCCAAAGATGCTCGGCGTGCTGTTCGAAGAGATGCTCTACGCGGCTGACTGCAGCTTCAGCCTGTATTCGGCATTGAGCGCAGGCAGTTGCCTGGCGATCGATGCCCACGCCAGCGAAGCGCTCAAGGCCACTTACCTGCCACCGCTGTACGAAGGCCGCTGGGCCGGCACCATGTGCCTGACCGAACCCCATGCCGGCACTGACCTGGGGCTGATCCGCACCCGCGCCGAGCCTCAGGCCGATGGCAGCGTGCGCATCAGTGGCAGCAAGATCTTCATTACCGGCGGCGAGCAGGACCTGACCGAGAACATCGTCCACCTGGTGCTGGCCAAGCTGCCGGATGCGCCCGCCGGTGCCAAAGGCATATCGCTGTTTCTGGTCCCCAAATTCCTGGTCGAGGCCGATGGCCGCCTGGGCGCGCGCAATGCTGTCCATTGTGGCTCGATCGAACACAAGATGGGCATCAAGGCCTCGGCGACCTGCGTCATGAACTTTGACGGTGCCATCGGTTACCTGGTGGGCGAACCGAACAAGGGCCTGGCAGCGATGTTCACCATGATGAACTACGAGCGCCTGTCCATCGGCATACAGGGCATCGGTTGTGCCGAAGCCTCCTACCAGAGCGCCGCCCGCTATGCCAACGAGCGCCTGCAGAGCCGAGCAGCGACTGGCCCGCAGGCACACGACAAGGTGGCCGACCCGATCATCCACCATGGTGATGTTCGGCGCATGCTGCTGACCATGCGCACCCTCACCGAAGCAGGTCGGGCGTTCGCCGTCTACGTTGGCCAGCAACTGGACGTGGCGCGCTATGCCGAGGACGCTGGCGAACGCGAGCATGCCCAGCGCCTGGTGGCACTGCTGACACCGGTGGCCAAGGCATTCTTCACCGACAACGGTCTGGAAAGCTGCGTGCTTGGCCAGCAGGTGTACGGCGGTCATGGCTACATCCGCGAATGGGGCCAGGAGCAACGGGTGCGAGACGTGCGCATTGCGCAAATCTATGAAGGCACCAACGGCATTCAGGCCCTTGATCTGCTGGGGCGCAAGGTGCTGGCCGACGGTGGTCAGGCGTTGGCCAGCTTTGCCAGCGAAGTGCGGGCCTTCAGTGTGGATGCGCCCTTGCACCGCGAGGCCCTGCAGGCAAGCCTGGCGCGGCTCGAGGCCACCAGCAGCTGGCTGCGGGCGCAGGCTGGCGAGGATGCCAACCTGGTCAGCGCGGTAGCCGTTGAGTACCTGCAGCTGTTCGGGCTGACGGCCTATGCGTACATGTGGGCGCGGATGGCGGCGGTGGCGCTGGCCAAACGTGATGAGGACGAGGCGTTTCATGGTGCGAAGCTTGCCTGTGCGACGTTCTATTTCCAGCGGGTCTTGCCGCGGGGGTTGGGGCTGGAGGCGAGCATTCGGGCCGGTAGTGGCAGCCTTTATGGGCTAGAGGCCGCACAGTTCTGACCGGTGTGTCACTGACGCGCTTGTTGCAAGGGCAGCCGTGTGCTGCGAAGAGGGCCGGTACAGGTTACCGAATCGGTACTGCAAACACTGACCTCTTCGCCGCACCAGGCCGCCCCGGAAGCGATTGCAGACATCGTCTTTTGCCCGCGAAGGGTTCTCAAACGCTGAAAAACCGTGGTCAATCCGACGAAAAACCGGCACAACTGATAGTCATTCGCCATTACATTGGTTCTCGGGAGCACTCTCGCAAGGGTAGAATGCGCAAAACCCGGAGCCGCAATGAACCACGACCGCCTCAATCCCAGCCCAGACGATGCCATCACCGACGCCGCAGCGCATTGGTGCATGCGCCTGCACGCCGACGATTGCACGCAGGCCGAGCGTAAAGCATTCGCTGGCTGGTTGGCGGCCGACCCGCGGCATGCCGAAGAATATCAGGCGATGCTGGAAATCTGGCAAACAGCCGACCTGCTGCCGCGTAGCGCCACCGTCATCGACTTCAACCCACCTGCCAAACACGCCGCCCGCCCCCGCAACTGGCGGCCGCTGGCGTCTGCTGCGGCCATCGCCCTGGCAGTGCTGCCGCTGGCCGGCTGGATGGGGTGGGAACAGGGCTGGTTGCCCAACCACTACCAGCACGTCGAAGCCGGTGACCGCATGCAGACCGTGGAGCTCAGCGACGGCAGCACGGTACAGCTCAACCTGCACACCGAGCTCACCTTCCTCAACTACAAGGACCAGCGCCAGGTCACGCTCAAGCGCGGCGAGGCGTTCTTCAAGGTGCGACACGACAGCAGCCACCCGTTCATCGTGCGTGCAGGCAGTGGCCAGACCCGGGTCACCGGCACCCAGTTCAACGTGTGGAAGTACCAGGACCAGGTGAAGGTCACCCTGGTGGAAGGTTCAGTGCTGGTGTCCAGTGAGGGCAATGCCGGTGGCTACCGCCTTGGCCCTGGCATGCAGGCCAGCTACCACAAGGGCGACTTCGAGCCGCAGCTGGAGCAAAGCGACGACTATGGCAACAGCCTGGCATGGCGCAGCGGCAAGCTGGTGCTCGACAACCTGAGCCTGGAACAGGCGCTGCCGGTGATAAACCGCTACCTCGACGCCCCGCTGCGACTGGCCGATGCAAGCACCGGCCGCATTCGCATCAGCGGCATCTACAACACCCGTGAGGTGGGGCGCCTGGTCAACAACCTGCCCAAAGTCCTGCCGGTCTACCTGACCCGCAGCAAGGACGGCAGCACCGTGCTCAATCGCATCTCGCCGCCGCCCGACAAGGGCTGACGCCCTCCCCCGCCTTACAAGGTCATCGCCGCCAACCAACCGAACGCCAGCAGCGGCAGGTTGTAATGGATGAAGGTCGGCACCACGGTGTCCCAGATGTGGTGGTGCTGGCCATCCACGTTCAGGCCCGAGGTCGGGCCCAGGGTCGAGTCCGAGGCCGGCGAACCTGCATCACCCAGCGCACCGGCAGTACCAATGATGCACACCGTGGCCAACGGGTCGAAGCCCAGTTGTACGCACAGTGGCACGAAAATCGCCGCCAGGATCGGCACGGTGGAGAACGACGAGCCGATCCCCATCGTCACCAAAAGGCCTACCAACAGCATCAGCAGGGCACCGACGCCCTTGCTGTGGTCGATCCACTGCGCCGAGGTTTCCACCAGGCTCTTCACCTCACCGGTGGCCTTCATCACCTCGGCAAAACCGGACGCGGTAATCATGATGAAGCCGATCATGGCCATCATCTTCATGCCTTCGGTGAACAGGTCGTCGGTCTCTTTCCACTTGACGATGCCCGACAGCGAGAAGATCAGGAAACCGACCATGGCACCGATGATCATCGAGTCCAGCAACAGCTGGACAATGAAGGCTGCCGCGATCGCCAGCCCGGCCACCAGCAAGGTCAACGGGTTGTACTGCACACTCACCTGCTCCACCTGCTGGATCCGCGCCAGGTCGTAGTCACGCTTCTTGCGGTAGCTGATGAACACCGCCACCAGCAGGCCGACGAGCATGCCGGCAGCCGGGACGGCCATGGCGTGGGTGACGTTGACGCCGCTCACATCGACACCCGCGCGGGCCACATTGGCCAACAGGATCTCGTTGAGGAAGATGTTGCCGAAGCCCACCGGCAGGAACATGTACGGGGTGATCAGGCCAAAGGTGATCACACAGGCGATCAGCCGGCGGTCGATACGCAGGCGCGTCAGCACGTACAACAGAGGGGGTACCAGCAGCGGAATGAAGGCAATGTGGATGGGCAGGATGTTCTGGGACGACACGGCCACCACCAGCATCAGGCCGATCATCAGCCATTTGACCTTGCCGCCCTTGGCGTCGCCCTGTCGGTCGATCATGGCCAGGGCGCGGTCGGCCAGCGCATGGGCCAGGCCAGACTTGGCGATTGCCACGGCAAAGGCACCCAGCAGTGCATAGGACAAAGCCACCGTGGCACCACCGCCGAGGCCACCGTTGAAGGCCTTGAGCGTGCCTTCGATGCCCAGGCCGCCCACCAGCCCACCGGCCAGGGCGCCGATGATCAGGGCGATGACCACGTGCACGCGGGACAGGCTGAGTATCAGCATGATGCCGACCGCGGCGATCACTGCATTCATGGTTGGCTTACCTCATTACGACAGAAAAAAGCGCGAACTCTGAAGCAGTGGGCGGCAGATGTCAAAAGCGCCTTGATGCGGCGCGTTAGTGGCGGTCAAATTTAAATTGAATGTTTGAATAAAGAAAAAACGGCAGGGGCCGATATTGAGGGAGGCAGCGAGGTGCCTGGCCGCAGCGCTTTGGCACCTCCCGGCCCCACCGCAGATAAAGCCATAACCCTTAATGCCAAAAAAGGGATCCGCCCCCATGCCTTTGCGACAACTTTCCATACAGTGGAAGATCACCCTGCTCGCCGGTCTCTGTCTGGCCGCTATCGTCACCTTGCTCGTCGGCCTGTCGCTGTACCGCATGGATCACAGTTCGGACCTGGTCAAGGCCAGCAGCATGCAGATGCTGACCGAGGCGGCGCAGTCGCGTATCGAGTCACAAGGTGAAGTGCAAGCGCTGAACATTCGCCGCCAGTTCATGGATGCCTACCAGTACGGCGCCGGCTTCGCCCGTCAGGTGCTGTTCCTGCGCGAGCAGGCCGAAAAGCGCTTTCTCGATGCCTTCGACCTGCGCGAGGACATGACCCGCCAGGTACGCGCCGCACTGCAAGCCAACCCCGACCTGCTCGGCCTGTCACTGGTGTTCGAGCCCAATGCCCTGGACAACAAGGACAGCCTGTTTGCCGGCAAGGCAGCATTGGGCAGCAACGAAACCGGGCGCTTTGCCCTGTACTGGTCGCAGCCACGCGCCGGCCAGTTGACCTCGATGGCCCTGCCCGAACATGATATGGCCAACACCGAGATCGGCCCCAGCGGCCAGCCGGCCAACACCTGGTGGGTATGCCCACGCACCTCCGGCAAGGTGTGCGTGGTAGAGCCGTACTTCTACGACATCGATGGCCAGCAGGTGCTGATGACCAGCATCGTGTTCCCGCTGGCGGTCAACGGCAAGATCATTGCCACCCTGTCCATCGACATCAACCTCAATAGCCTGCAGGCGCTGAGCCAGGAGGCCAGCCGCAGCCTCTACGAAGGCCGCACCACGGTCGGCATTCTGACCCCGGTCGGCCTGCTGGCCGGCTACAGCGCCGATGCCAGCAAGCTGGCCCAGCGCTTTGACCAGGTAGACCCGGTCAAAGGCGCCGAGCTGGTGCGCAAGCTGGCCGATGGCAAGCTGACCATCCTCCACGACCGGCAGCGCTTGAAGGTGCTGGCGGCATTCCGGCCAATCCCGGACGCCCAGCCCTGGGGCGTGTTGCTGGATGTGCCGGAAAACGCCCTGACCGGGCCGGCCGAAACCCTGAAGCAGGAACTTGACGCGCTCAATACCAGCGGCACCTTGCTGGAACTGAGCCTGGGCCTGGCCGCCGCCATTGTCGGCCTGCTGCTGGTATGGCTGATGGCCCGCGGCGTTACCCGGCCGATCCTCGGCGTGGCCGCCATGCTCAAGGACATTGCCAGCGGCGAAGGCGACCTGACCCGTCGCCTGACCTACCAGAAACAGGACGAACTGGGCGAACTGGCCGGCTGGTTCAACCGCTTCCTCGACAAGTTGCAGCCAACCATCGCCGAGGTCAAACGCTCGGTGCAGGCCGCCCGAGGCACGGCCGACCAGTCCTCGGCGATTGCCACTGAAACCAGCGCCGGCATGGAGCAGCAGTACCGCCAGGTCGACCAGGTAGCCACCGCCTCCCATGAAATGAGCGCCACCGCCCAGGACGTTGCCCGCAGCGCCGCCCAGGCTGCGCAGGCGGCGCGCGATGCCGACCAGGCCACCCGCGAGGGCTTGGCGGTAATCGACCGCACCACCAGCAGCATCGGTGCCCTGGCCGCCAACATGAGCGACACCATGGCCGAAATAGAAGGCCTGGCGCAGAACAGCGAGAAGATCGGCTCGGTACTGGAAGTGATCCGCTCGATCGCCGAACAGACCAACCTGCTGGCACTCAACGCTGCCATCGAAGCTGCCCGCGCCGGTGAGGCCGGCCGTGGCTTTGCCGTGGTCGCCGATGAGGTGCGCAACCTTGCCCAGCGCACTCAGGAGTCGGTGGAAGAAACCCGTCAGGTCATCGAAGCCCTGCAGAACGGCACCCGCGAAGTGGTCGGCGCCATGGACCACAGCCACCGCCAGGCCCAAGGTGGCGTGGAGCAGGTCGGCCAAGCCGTCACGGCATTGCAGCGCATTGGCCAGGCGGTGACGGTGATCACCGACATGAACCTGCAGATCGCCTCTGCCGCCGAGGAGCAAAGCGCGGTAGCCGAGGAAATCAACAGCAACGTGGCGACCATTCGTGATGTCACTGAATCCCTGTCTGGCCAGGCCAACGAGTCGGCGCGGGTCAGCCAGTCGCTGAACAGCCTGGCCAACCAGCAGCAAGCGCTGATGGACCAGTTCCGCGTCTGAAGCGAACGGGGCCACGCCAGTGGCCCTGAAACTGACAAAACCTCGTCGTCTACACTTGCCCCCACCGCCAAGGCATGGCGAACGACGAGGTTCACATGAAGAGCATTTCAACGCTGCTGGCCGGGCTGCTGTTGACGGTGGGCCTGGCCAGCACGGACAGCGCCGCATCGGCAGAACAACCTGCGCCTATCCATTTTGGTGCCATCGGCTGGGAAAGCGGCGCCCTCACCACCGAGATCCTGCGCCTGATCGTGGAGCGCGGCTACGGCTACAGCACCGACACCCTGCCTGGCAGCACGGTCAGCATGGAGGTGGCCCTGGCGCGCAATGACCTGCAAGTGATCGCCGAGGAATGGGCCGGGCGCAGCCCTGCCTGGGTCAAGGCCGAACAGGCCGGCCAGGTATTCGCACTGGGCGATACGGTCAAAAATGCAGAGGAAGGTTGGTGGGTACCGGCCTATGTGATCGAGGGCGATGCCGCACGCAACCTGAAGCCCGTGGCGCCTGAGCTGCACAGTGTCGAGGACCTCAAGCGTTACCCGCAGGTATTTTCTGACCCCGAATCGCCCGGTAAAGGGCGTTTTCTCAACAGCCCAAGCGGCTGGACGTCTGAAACCGTCAACAGCCAAAAGCTCAAGGCCTATGGCCTGGATGGCCTCTACAACAACTTCCGCAGTGGCTCCGGCGCCGCGATGGACGCCGAGATCGGTTCGGCTATCCGGCGCGGCAAACCTGTGCTGTTCTACTACTGGAACCCGACCCCGCTGATGGGGCGCTACAAGCTCATCCGGCTGGAAGAACCCCCGTTCGATGCCCAGGCCTGGGCCACCCTCACCGACCCCGCCAACCCCAACCCGAAAGGCAGCCGCTCGCTGCCGGCAAAGTTGTCGATCGGCGTGTCCAAAGCCTTTCGCGAAAACTACCCAGACTTGGTCAGTGTGTTCGAACAGGTCAACCTTCCCATCGATCGCCTGAACAAGGCCCTGGCCGTCATGAGCGAAAAACGCACGCCCCCGCGCGAAGCCGCCCTCACCTTCCTGCGCGATCACCGCGAGGTGTGGAAAGCCTGGCTGCCGGCGGACATCGCCGCCAAGGTCGAGGCCAGCCTGTGAGCAGCGGTTTCCCGCAGACCCTGCAGTTTTCCTTTGCCGACAGCATCAACCGCCTGGTCGACGGGTTGGTATTGAACTACGGCGACCACCTGCGCAGTTTTTCTGACCAGTTGCTGCAACTGCTGGTCGGCCTGGAGAACCTGTTGCGTCTGTTGCCTTGGTGGCTGTTGTTGTTGCTGGTGGGTCTGCTGGCCTGGCACGCCAGCCGCAGCCTGCTGCGCAGCGCCGTGCTGGTCGCGCTGCTGGCCTTGATCGGTATGCTCGGGCTCTGGGACAAGCTGCTGCAGACCCTGGCCCTGGTGCTGGTCAGTACCGGCCTGTGCGTACTGGTGGGTGTACCGCTGGGCATCCTGCTGGCCGCCCGGCCACTGGCCAGGCGGCTGCTGTTGCCGGTCCTCGATGTGATGCAGACGCTACCTGCGTTCGTTTACCTGATCCCGGTGCTGATGCTGTTTGGCCTGGGCAAGGTGCCTGCCGTGTTCGCCACGCTGATCTACGCCCTGCCGCCGCTGGTGCGGTTGACCGAGCTGGGCCTGAGCCAGATCGACCCCTCGTTGCTGCAGGCCGCACACGGCCTTGGCGCAAGCCGCTGGCAGCGGTTGCGGCGCATCGCCCTGCCCCTGGCGCTGCCGAGTATCATGGCCGGGCTCAACCAGTCGGTCATGATGGCCTTGTCGATGGTGGTCGTGGCGTCGATGATCGGCGCCCGTGGGTTGGGTGAGGATGTGCTGGCGGGGATCCAGACCTTGAATGTTGGCCAAGGGATGGAGGCCGGGCTTGCAATTGTCGCCCTGGCCATGGTGATCGACCGGATCAGCCAGGCCTATGGGCGTAGCAGTCGCTGAGCCGTATCGGCAAGGCCTGGGAGCAGCCTTGTGCTGCGAGAGGGCCGGGCCTGACAATATGCCTCTGTCAGCTGAGAACCGGACCTCAACCGCATGTCCCTGAAAGCCCTGCGCACCTTGGTGACCATCGCCCGCCACGGCACCTTTGCCCGCGCCGCCGACCTGCTCAGCCTCACCCCCTCGGCGGTCAGCCTGCACATCAAAACCCTCGAAGACGAACTGAAGGTGGCCTTGTTCGACCGTAGCCGCAGGCAGGTGGTGCTGACCGAAGCCGGCCAGTTGGCGGTGGCCCGCGCCGAAAGCCTTCTGGCTGCCTATGACGAACTGGCCGATGCCCTGGCCAGCGGCCCAAGCCTGCGCGGCCGCTTGCGCCTCGGGGCGATACACACGGTGCTGGCGCGGCGCTTGCCCAAGGCGCTGGTGTGGATCAAGGCCCATCACCCGCAGCTACACATCAGCGTGGCCTCGGGCATGTCGGCGGAGCTGGCGCGGCGCGTGGAAGACGGTGAGCTCGATGCAGCGATCACCACCGAACCGGTCAGCCCTTACCCGCAGAACCTGGACTTCACACCGCTGTTCGAGGACCGTTTCTGGGCCATTGCCAGCCCTGAGCTGGCCGGGTATAGCGTGCCGCAGTTGCTGGCCAGCCAGCCATTTCTGCGCTTCGACAAGCGTGCCTGGGCCGGCCGGCAAATCGAGCAGGAGCTACGCCGCCAGCAGGTGCAGGTGAGCGAACTGATGGAGCTGGACAGCCAGGAAGCCCTGGCGCGCATGGCCGTGATGGGCCTGGGCGTGGCGGTCATCCCCATGGCGGATGACGACCTGCAACGCTTGCCACCCGCCACCTGCCTGCCGTTTGGCGAGCCGCAGCTGACCCGGCGGGTGGTGTTGCTGGAGCATGAAAAAAGCCAGCGGCGGCATTTGAGTGCGGTGTTGAAGACCGCCCTGGAAGCCTGAAGCCAGGCTGATCCAAGGCGTGATATGCCCCTACCAACATGCATTTTTCCTCAACGGTCACTGAAGAAAACAACGTTTTTACAGATTGATCCGCCCCCGTAGTCTGTGCACGTACCCGACCACGGAATGCTGACCATGCTGCACTTGCTGCTGACCACCCTGCTCCCCATCATCCTGCTGATAGCGCTGGGTACCTTCCTGCGCCTTCGCGGTTTTCTTGCCGAGAGCTTCTGGCCTGGCGCCGAGCGCCTGAGCTACTACGTCCTGCTGCCGTCGCTGTTCCTCCATGGCCTGGCCACCGCCAACCTCGATGGCATACCGGTGCTGGGCATGGCCGGCGCACTGATGCTCTCGACCCTGGCCGGTGCCGTATTGCTGATGCTGTATCAGGGCGCGGCGAACCATGAGGGTGCCGACTTCACCTCGGTGTTTCAGGGCGGTATCCGCTTCAACAACTACATCGGTGCCACCCTGGCTGCGGGCATCTACGGCAGCGCCGGGATTGCCCTGGCGGCGGTGGCCAACGCTGCCATCGTGCCCTTGGTCAACCTGCTCTGCGTGCTGGTGTTTGCCCGCTTCAGCGCCCGTCACAGTTCGCCCGCCACAGTGCTTCGGGCGATCTTCGCCAACCCGTTGATCGTCGGCTGCGCAGGGGGGCTGGTGCTACGGGCCACGGGGCTGGGCTTGCCGGCCGGTATCGACGCCACGGTCAAGGCCTTGGGCCAGGCCGCACTGCCTTTGGGCCTGCTGTGTGTCGGCGCTGCCCTGGGCGGCGCCAGCCTCGGCCAGCAGGTACGGCCGCTGATGGCAGCATCGACGTTCAAGTTCCTGGTCATGCCACTGACCACCTGGGGCGTTTGCCGGCTGCTCGGCCTGAGTGGCCAGGCAGCAGTGGTGGCGGTGTTGTTCCAGGCGCTGCCAACCGCTTCGTCATCTTATGTCATGGCCCGGCAAATGGGCGGCAATGCGCCACTGATGGCCACCCTCATCGCCCTGCAGACCGTGGCTGCGGCCGCCACCCTGCCTTTGGTATTAATGCTTACGCTTGGCTAGACTGAAATTCTGCCCACCGCCTGGTAATGTGCCCATGCGCCTTCACTTGATGCTGATCGGCTTGACCTCGGCCCTGCTCGCAGGCCCCCTGTATGCCGCTGACCCGGCCAAAGCCGCCGTTGCCGAGGACAAGGCCGAAGTGCTTGAAGAAAAGGTCGTTGAAGATGCGCCGCCCCCCAAGAAGGCAGAGAAACTGACCCCAGGCGAAACGCAGGCAGTGGACCCGGCTGGCCAGGCGCCGCTGGATGACAGCATCACCTGCCTGGCACGTACCATCTACTGGGAAGCCAAGGGCGCCGACGCCAAAGACATGACCGCGGTGGCCAGTGTGGTGCTCAACCGCCTGGGCCACGATGGCTTTCCCGACACCATCTGCGCGGTAGTCAAACAGGGTGTGGAGACCAAGGCCTGTCAGTTCTCATGGTGGTGTGACGGGCGCCCGGACCAGGTCGAGGAACCGCAACGCTACGACATTGCCAAAGAGATCGCACGCAAGGCGCTGAACCAGCAGTTGAAAGACCCCACCGGCGGCGCATTGTACTTTCACGACCGCACGGTGCGCCCCGACTGGGCGAAGGCTTATCGCAAGACCGCGCAGACCACCCACTTCCTGTTCTACAAGCCGAACCAGGCGTTGGCCCATTGACGCGCAAACGGCTGACAACGCTGGCTCGATGCGAATGATTGGCAACTGACCGCACTTTTCCACCGGCCAGGGGTCTACTCCCTCTTTTGCCGCCAGTAACGATTGCCGGCGTTTTCATTGCCTTGCACGACCTCGGGCCAAAAGCCCCGGGCTTGTGTAGGATGAGCAGCGCACACCACGACGCTGCCAGTCATAGGGAGATCCACATGCGCGTCCTGACATCCGTTGTCGCCTTGTCACTGGGCCTGGTCGTTTCGACCGGGGCGCTGGCAGCCACCGGCGAAGAGGCGCAGTTGATCGATTCGATCAATGTCTACCGCAGCAAGGCCCAGCCCTGCGGTGGCGAGGCGTCGTTGGAACTGCCGCCGCTCAACAGCGACACACGCCTAGCGCTGTCGCCAGAGGGCACCCGCGACCTGCAACAGGCCATGACCCGCGCCGCCTACCCCATGGTCAGCGTCCAGGCCATCAGCCTGTCGGGGCCACGCGACGCACGCGCCGCCATGCATGCCATCGAGGAAAGCTTCTGCCAGGTGGTGCTCGACCCGCAATTCGTCGATATCGGCGTCAGCCAGGAGGGCCGCGACTGGCGCATCGTGCTGGCACGGCCGCTGCTCAGCGGCCGCCTGGGCGACTGGCAGGCCGAGGGACAGAAGGTGCTGCAGGAGGTCAACGCCGCGCGCAAGGTGCCACGGCAATGCGGCGGCCAGCCGTTTGCCGCCGCCCCGCCACTGAGCTGGAGCACAGTGCTGGCCGGGGTCGCCGCCAACCACACTCGGGCCATGGCCAACCAGAACTTCTTCGATCACATCGACAAGGATGGCCGCACACCCGGTGACCGGGCGGAACTGGCCGGGTATCTGTACCAGCAGATCGGCGAAAATATCACCGCCGGGCGTGACACCGCGCAAAAGGTCGTCAACGGCTGGCTAGACAGCCCAGGGCACTGCGCCACGCTGATGAATCCGGACTTCCGTGAACTGGGCGCTGCCTATGCGATGGACCCCAAGAGCGATGCAGGGATCTACTGGACAGGGTTGTTCGGGACGCCGCAGTAGATCACGTGAGCGGGTAATGACCTGCACGCAACTGCAGGGCCGTACACCCAAACCGACGCCGCACGCACTTGCCAAGGTAGCTGGCATCACCCAGGCCCACCTCATCGGCAATCTGCGCCAGGCTGTGGCTGGAGTTGAGCAAACGCCAGCGCGCCTGCTGCAAGCGCATCTCCAGCCACCAGGCCTTGGTGCTCATCCCGTGGCTGGCCTGGAACTGCCGGTCCAGTTGACGCCGGCTGATGCCCAGTTCTGCAGCCAGCTGCTCCACGGCCAACGGTGTGCCCAGGTGATGACGCATCAGTGCTTGCGCCCGTTGCACCTGGCGCCCCTGACCAGCACCCAGCTCCAGCGAGCGCAAGGCGTGACGGCTGTCGCGGGTCTCGTCCACCAGCATGTCAGCCAGCCCTTTGAGCGCACGGGTTCGCCCGCAAGCGCGTGACAGTAGTGCAACGGCCAGGTCTATGGCGGCAGTGCCACCGGCGCACGTGATGCGGTTGCCATCGATGCAGTACAACTGCTCGCGCAGCAGCTGCAACTGCGGAAACGCAGCACGAAACTCGGCTTCGTGACGCCAGTGCACCACCACCTTGTGCCCCTGCAGCAGGCCGCAGGCAGCCAGCAGGAAGGCGCCATTGTCGACCCCCACCAGCTTGACTCCCGCCTTGGCGGCCTGCCTGAGCAACGCCTGGTAACGTGGCGCCAACGCCGCGGTGGCCATGGCACTGCGACCGCCGAACACCACCAGGTAGTCGAAAAGGTCGAGGTCGAGCTGATCGGCAATGGCCTCGACCTGCAGCACCGCGCCACTGCTCGACGGTACCGGCTCAAGGCTGAGCCCCGCCACCGTCCAACTGCAATAGCGTTGTTGGCTGTAGTCCTCGTCGTCGGCGCTGAAGCGCAATTTGTCGAGAAAGGCGCCAAACGGCAGCAAGGCAAAATCCGGTAACGGCATGATCAGCAAGCGAATGTCGGGCGGCATGAAACCACGTCCAGAAAAGACTCTTGTATGACCAGATAGTACTCTTTCAGCGTGAGCGTTGCGCCATAGACTGTCGCCCTCTCTCGAACAAGGCAGTTTTCAACATGGCACTGGACACCTGGCTCATCTACCTGCTGGCCAGCATCGGCCTGTCGCTGACCCCAGGGCCCAACAGCCTGTTGGCGTTGACCCATGGCGCGCTCTATGGCGCACGGCGAACGCTGTTCACCATCGTGGGCGGGGTATTGGGTTTCAGCGCCCTCATCGCCTTGACCATGTTCGGCCTCAGCGCACTGCTGCAGACCTCGGCGGCAGTGCTGAGCGTCCTGAAGTGGGTGGGTGGGGCTTATTTGATCTGGCTGGGCATTCAACTGTGGCGCAGTCCAGGCCTGCGGCTGGAATTGACCGCGCACAGCGCGCGGCTGGGCAATGCCGGGCTGTTTCGCCAGGGCCTGCTTTCGGCCATGGCGAACCCCAAGGTGCTGCTGTTCTATGGTGCCTTCCTGCCGCAGTTCATCGACCCACAGCGAGGGCTGGTGCTGCAATTTGCGGTGATGGCCGCGACCTTTGCCAGCGTCGAGTTTCTGGTCGAATACCTGCTGGCGCGCCTGGCGTTTCGCATTCGGCCATGGCTGGCAAAGGGTGGCAAAGGTTTCAATCGTTGCTGCGGGAGCCTGTTTGCCTTGATTGGCCTGGCGCTGCCGCTTGGCCGATAGCGGGCCCGCGAACACGGGCGAAGCCCGTGCCCTGCACCGCGTAACGGTTCAACCCCGGCGTGCTTTGAGTAGGAACACAACCAGCGCCACACCCGGCAACCCCGCCCCCACCAGTGCCACGCCCTGCCAGCCAAACTGGCTGAACAACGCACTGGCCACCGCCGACCCCAGCGCCCCGCCGAGGAAGATGCTGGTCATGTACACCGCATTCAGCCGCCCGCGGCTGGCCGGGTCCAGTGCGTACACTTCACGCTGGCCGATGACCATGTTCATCTGCACCGCAAAGTCCAGCAACACGCCGGTAAGGCCCAGGCCAATCACGCTGTAACCCGGCACTGTCAGCCCCAGCAACAAGGCCGCCGGCGCCAGCAAAAGCGCCAGCAGCGAGCCGGCCCGGGCATGCCCGGCATCGGCCAGGCGGCCGGCCATGGGCGCAGCAACGGCACCCACCGCGCCGACAAGGGCGAACACAGCGATCTGACTTTGTGACAGGCCATGCTCACCGGCAAGCGCCATCGGCACTGCCGTCCAGTAAAGGCTGAACGCTGCAAACATCAATGCCTGGAACAACGAACGCTGGCGCAACAGCGGATAACGACGCAGCAGTGTGAGCAACGACAGCATCAGCCCGGCATAGCTGGCTTTGTGCTCGGGCCGCCGCTGCGGCAAGGTCAATGACAGCAACAGGATGATCGCCAGCATTACCCCGGCGGCGCCAATGAACACCGCACGCCAGCCGAAGTGGTCGGCCACCACGCTCGACAGCGGTCGCGCCAGAAGGATGCCCAGCAGCAAGCCGCCCATGATGTTACCGACCACACGACCACGCTGCTGCTCCGGCGCCAGATGCGCCGCCAGCGGGATGAGCATCTGCACCGACACCGAACTGAAGCCGATCAGCAGTGCGTAACCCAGGAACAGCTGCCCCTGGCCACTGCTGCTGGTGCCCGCCAGCAGCAGGCTGACGCAGGCCAGGACCGCGGTGGCCACCATCAGGCGGCGGTTTTCCAGCAGGTCGGCCAGCGGTACCAGCAATAAAAGGCCCAGGGCATAGCCCAGCTGAGTGAGGGAAACGATCAGGCTGGCATGCTCGGTGGACAGCCCCAGGTCCGGGGCGATCAGCCCGACGATGGGCTGGGCGTAGTAGATGTTGGCGACGATCGCGCCGCAGCAGAACGCCAGCAGCACTACCAGAGCCCGGCTCAGGCTGGCGGCTGCCGGTTGCGCTGTCGCAAGGGAGGGGTTCATGCGAAGTTCCTCGACAAGGGTTGGGTATATGCCGGCCACCTTACCCATGGACGTCAGCGCCGAGAATCCCGCGGTGGCGCAATGCGGCTTTGCGCACTGCGCAACACTAGTGACCGTGTATGAGCAAATTTTCGCAAAAGTCGATGAATGCGTTTACTCGCCGTGAGCCCCGGTGGTTGGGCATATACAGGGCGTTGATGCTGCTATTGGCTGCGCCAGGACTGGCCTGCCAGTCGGGGAATACCCGTTGCAGGCGCCCTGCCAACACATCCTCGCGTACCAGCCAATCGGCCAGCAGTGCGATACCACTGCCTGCCAGTGCCGTTTCACGCAACATGTCGGCATTGGCGCTGCGCAAGGGCCCGCTTACGTCCAGTTCCAGGCTGTCCTGGCCACAGGTCAGGCGCCAGGGGCGCGCTTTCTGCCCATAGCGAAAGCGCAGGCAGGCATGGTCAAGCAACTCCCGGGGATGCTGCAGTGGCTCACGCCCGGCCAGGTAAGCCGGGCTGGCCACCAGCCAACGCTGAAAACGGCCGAGCCGGCGGCACACCAATTCGTCATTGGGCGAAGGGTCACCCAGGCGAATCGACAGGTCATAGCGCCCGTCAAGCAAGTCGTCCAGGCGGTCGCTGAGGTCGATGTCCAGTTCCAGCGCCGGGTGCTGCGCCAGGAATGGCCCCAGGTGCGGGGCGATGACCCGCCGGCCGAACTCCACTGGCAGGCTCAGGCGCAGTACACCGACAGGCTCCTCGCCGCGATCGGCGATGCTGGCATCCGCCTCGTCCAGTGCTTCAAAAATGCCCCGTGCCCGCTGGTAGTAACGGGCGCCGGCCTCGGTCAGGCTGACCTGGCGCGTCGAGCGGTTGAGCAAGGTGGCGCCCAGCGACGCTTCCAGGGCATCGACCAGACGTGTCACCGACGATGTCGCCAGCCCTAGCCTGCGCGCGGCAGCAGAAAAGCCTTGGGCATCGACAGTGGCCACGAACATTTTCATCGCCAGCAGCTTGTCCATGTTCAGCCCGTCTTCCAAAACTCGGAAAGTTCTTACAAACAGCCGGGCGGGTCAAGCCGCGCGCGCCAAGGCGATTGCGTCCATAGTGGAATCCACCCATTTCCAAGGAGGCTCACCATGACCCTGAACAACCTGCTGACCGCCCTGCCGCCCTGCGATCCCGCCAGCGCCGAACGTGTCGACGAATTGCTCAGCCGCCCGGGCATCCGCGTGGAGCGTATCGTCTCCAGCGGGCAGGCCAGCCCACCCGGCTTCTGGTACGACCAGGCCGAAGGCGAGTGGATCATGTTGCTCAGTGGGGCTGCCGCCCTGCGTTTCGAGCACGAGCGCCACACCCGCCTGCTGGCGCCGGGCGATTGTCTGGACATCCCCCCGCACGACCGCCACCGCGTGGAATGGACCGCGCCCGGCACCGCCACCATCTGGCTCGCGGTGTTCTATAGCAGCAGCACCCCATGGCCGGCCTGAAGGGGCCATGCCTGCCCGTGCACAAGACGCAGTTGTCCCGTCGCCGTGCAAGGTTGGGCTTACGACCAAAGCATGAATACAAATCGAATAGGCGTCATAAACGCCCCGTTCAATGCGTTTTTCAGCACATTATCTATACTTTTAGCCACATCTTCGTAAGTTCAGCCCTGCGACAATCAGCCTCGCTCAATTATGTACCAACTTGTTAATTAGCAAGCTAAGGGCTTAAACTGCGCGCATTCCACCTGCTGAGATCCCTGGCATGAAAGAAACACCGCGCGCCTCTGGCGCCACACACTTCATCCTGGTCGGCCTGGGCGTGATCATCGCCCTGCTCGGCCTCCTCCTGGCTGCTGGCGGCGTCAAGCTCGCCGGTCTGGGCGGTTCCTGGTACTTCCTGATCGGCGGCTTGGCCATGGCCATCGCCGGTGTTCTCATTGCTCGCCGCAAGAAGGCTGGCGCCTGGCTGTATGCCGTGTTCCTGGTCGGTACTGCCATCTGGGCACTGATCGATGCGGGCCTGGTGTTCTGGCCGCTGTTCTCGCGCCTGTTCATGTTCGGCGCAATCGGCATGGTCGTGGCGCTGGTTTACCCGCTGCTGGCGCGTGCCAACGGCGCCAGCGCCGGGCGCGGTGCGTACGGCGTAGCCGGGGTAATGGCCGTGGTATTGGTGATCGCGGTCGGCAACATGTTCGTTGCCCACCCAAGCGTCGCCCCCACCGGCAAAGGCCCGGGCATGACCCCGGTCGAAGCCGGCAAAGAACAGAAAGACTGGGCCCACTACGGCAACACCGAAGGTGGCAGCCGCTTCGCCGCGCTTGACCAGATCAACCGGGACAACGTCAACAAGCTGAAAGTGGCCTGGACCTACCACACTGGCGACGTGGCGGTCAGCGACGGCAACGGTGCCGAAGACCAGCTGACCCCGCTGCAGATTGGCAACAAGGTGTTCATCTGCACCCCGCACAACAACCTGATCGCACTCGATGCCGACACCGGCAAAGAACTGTGGAAGAACGAAATCAACGCCCAGTCCAAGGTCTGGCAGCGCTGCCGTGGCATGGCGTACTTCGACGCCACCGCCGCCATCGCCCAACCGACCCAGCCGAACAGCTCGCCGGTCACCGGCGGTACCGTACCGGCTGGCGCCAACTGCCAGCGTCGCCTGCTGACCAACACCATCGATGGCCGCCTGATTGCCGTCGACGCCGACACCGGCGAGTTCTGCCAGGGCTTCGGCAACAACGGCCAGGTCAACCTGATGGCCGGCCTGGGTAACGTGCCAGACTCCTACTACCAGCTGTCTTCGGCACCGCTGATGGCCGGCACCACCGTGGTGGTTGGCGGCCGTGTTGCCGACAACGTCCAGACCGATATGCCAGGCGGCGTGATCCGCGGCTTTGACGTGATCACCGGTGAAATGCGCTGGGCCTTCGACCCGGGCAACCCGGAAGACCGCCAGGCTCCGCAGGGCGACAAGACCTACGTGCGCAGCACCCCGAACAGCTGGGCACCGATGTCCTATGACCCGGCGATGAACACCGTGTTCCTGCCGATGGGCTCGTCCTCCACCGACATCTACGGTGTTGAACGCAGCAAGCTGGACCACACCTACGGCGCTTCGGTGCTGGCCCTGGATGCCGCCACCGGCAACCAGAAGTGGGTGTTCCAGACGGTGCACAACGACCTGTGGGACTTCGACCTGCCGATGCAGCCGAGCCTGATCGACTTCACCAAGGACGACGGCCAGTCGGTACCTGCGGTGGTGATCGGCACCAAGGCCGGGCAGATCTACGTGCTCGACCGTGCCACCGGCAAGCCGCTGACCCAGGTCGACGAAGTACCGGTCAAGCCAAGCAACATCCCGAACGAGCCGTACTCCCCTACCCAGCCCAAGTCGGTGGGCATGCCGCAGATCGGCGCGCAGACCCTGACCGAATCGGACATGTGGGGCGCCACCCCGTATGACCAACTGCTGTGCCGCATCGACTTCAAGAAGATGCGCTACGACGGCCTGTACACCGCGCCGGGTACCGACCTGTCGCTGAGCTTCCCGGGTTCGCTGGGTGGCATGAACTGGGGCAGCATTTCTACCGACCCGGTACATGGCTTCATCTTCGTCAACGACATGCGTCTGGGCCTGTGGATCCAGATGATCCCGTCGCAGAACAAAGGTGGCGCGGCTTCCGGTGGCGAAGCACTGAACACTGGCATGGGCGCGGTACCGCTCAAGGGCACCCCGTATGCCGTGAACAAGAACCGCTTCCTGTCGGTCGCCGGCATTCCATGCCAGGCACCGCCGTTCGGCACCCTGACCGCCATCGACATGAAGACCCGCCAGGTGGCCTGGCAGGTGCCGGTAGGCACCGTTGAAGACACCGGCCCGCTCGGCATCCGCATGCACCTGCCGATCAAGATCGGCCTGCCAACCCTTGGCGGCACCCTGTCGACCCAAGGCGGCCTGGTGTTCATCGCCGGTACCCAGGACTTCTACCTGCGTGCCTACGACAGCAGCAACGGTAACGAAATCTGGAAGGCTCGCCTGCCCGTGGGCAGCCAGGGCGGCCCGATGACCTACGTCTCGCCGAAGACCGGCAAGCAGTACGTGGTGATCACCGCTGGCGGCGCCCGCCAGTCGACTGACCGCGGCGACTATGTGATTTCTTACGCTCTGCCGTAAGACCGCGTCGCCTGCTTCGCGGGCAAGCCCGCTCCTACAAGGCCCCTGTAGGAGCGGGCTTGCCCGCGAATGCCCCTCAAAGACAATCCGAGATTCTGTAATGCCATCCGCAATTCGCATCACCCCCACCCTGCTGCTGGCCCTGGCCAGCACCACCGCACTTGCCAACGACGACCTCATGACCCGCAGCACCCTGACCGGTGACTGGGGCGGCCTGCGTCATCAACTCGAAGAAGACGGCGTCAAGATCACCGGCGACTACAGCGGTGAAACCGCCTACAACGCCCATGGCGGCCTGCACCGTTCGGCGCGCTATTCGCAGAACGTCAAGCTGGGCGTGCAGTTCGACCTGTCGAAACTGTACGGCCTGGACAACGGCGGCAAGGTCCAGCTGACCATCAACGACCGCCGCGGCAACAGCGCCTCGGAAGACCTGGTCGGCAACCGCCTGCCAATCCAGGAAAACTACGGTGGCCTGTACACCCGCCTGACCGAGCTGAGCTACGAGCGCACGCTGTTCACCCCGGCGCTCAACGTAAAACTCGGCTACATGGCCATGGGCAACGACCTCGGCGGCCTGGACAGCGGCATCCTGTGCAACTTCATGAACGCCGGCTTCTGCGGCCACCCGCTGAACATGTCCGGCGGCAGTGGCTGGACCAACTACCCCAACGCCCACCTCGGCGTGCGGGTGAAGTACGACCTGTCGCCAGCCTGGCAGCTGCGCGTGGCGGCGTTCAACGTCGACCCCGAGAGCAACGGCAACTCCAGCCGCGCCTGGCACCTGGGGCCCAAGCACACCACCGGCACCGTGGTACCGGTAGAACTGGTATACAAGCTGCAGGGTGAACTGCCAGGCGAGTACAAACTGGGCTACTACTACGACAGCTCTGATGTGAAACGCATCGGCAGCGACGATGAAGTGTCCGGCCGAGGTGGCCATTACCTGCTGGTCGACCAGGCGGTGTGGAACGACCAGGCCTCCCCAGGCCGAAGCCTGCACGCCTTCGGCCAGTACTCGGCGTCGAGCAAGGCCGCCTCGCCGTTCACCAAGTGGTATGGCGCCGGCGTGGTGTTGTACAAGCCATTCGAAGGCCGCCCGAAGGATACCGTGGCACTGGGTTACGGCCGGGCCGTGCCCAACCCGCGTAGCCGCGATGTGCTGGAGGATGCCGCGTTCAACGCGGGCCAGCAGTTCCCGGATATCGACAGCGCCGAGCAGTTGATCGAACTGAGCTACGGCTACCAGGCCACACCGTGGCTGAACCTGCGTCCGGATGTGCAATACATCATCGAGCCAGGGGCGTTTTCGGGCAAAGACATCGACAATGCACTGGTGGTTGGCCTGCAGGTCAAGGCGACCTTCTGAGTTACCGGGGCCGCACTGCGGCCCATCCACCGTCGCAACCCTCAAGCCAGCTTGAGGTAGTCCACCAGCCTCAGCAGCATGGCATCACAGCCGCGCAACTGCTCGACACTGACAAACTCATCCGGCTTGTGGCCCTGGTCCATGCTGCCAGGGCCGCACACCACGGTGGGGATGCCCGCCTGGTCGAACAAGCCACCTTCGGTACCAAACGCTACCGTGCCGAACGTATCCGAGCCGCTGAGTAGCGCCACCAAGCGCGCAGCCTCGCTGTCTTCCGGTGTCGCCAGCCCCGGATAGGCACTCAGCGGCGCCAGGCGAATGGCGCTGGCGGTATTGACCTTGCGCATACGCGGCAGCAACTCGGCTTCAGCATAGGTTTGTAACTGGTCGGCCACCGCCTGCGCCTCGAACCCAGGGAGCGCGCGCACTTCGAAATCGAACTCGCACTCGGCCGGCACGATGTTCAGCGCCCTGCCCCCTTTGATCACGCCGGTCTGCACCGTGGAGAACGGCGGATCGAAGCGCTCGTCGTGATGAGCCGGCAGTGCCAGGGCCTCGCCGATTTCACCCAACTTGCCAATCAGTTTCGCCGCATACTCGATGGCGTTCACCCCATACGGCGCGTACGCCGAATGGCACGCTGCGCCCTGTACCTGGCAACGCATTGCCAGCTTGCCCTTGTGCCCCAGCACCGGTTTGAGTTCGGTGGGTTCACCGATCAGACACAGCCGTGGTTTACACGGGCGCTGTTCGAGGGCAGCCAGCATCGAGCGCACGCCCAGGCAACCGACTTCTTCGTCATAGGAAAATGCCAGGTGTACCGGCATGCGCAGCGGCTGCGCGAGAAACGCGGGCACAGCAGCCAGCACCGAGGCGATAAAGCCTTTCATGTCGGCCGTGCCGCGGCCATACAGACGGCCGTCACGCTCACTCAGGGCAAACGGCTCGACCGTCCAGGCCTGGCCATCCACCGGCACCACATCGGTATGCCCAGACAGCACCACACCACCCACATCCCTAGGGCCGACAGTGGCGAACAGGTTGGCCTTGGTGCCCTCCGGGTTATGGAACAGCTCGCACTCCACCCCCAGCTCGGCAAGGTAATCACGGATAAAACCGATCAGCGCCAGGTTGGAGTCGCGGCTCACCGTGGCAAAGCCGATCAGCCGGGCCAGCAGCGCGCGACTGGCAAATTCACTCATCGCCCGGCACCCCATAGCTTGGCGCGGCGGTCGGGTTGAGGGCGCGGGTGACGTAATCCTGCATCTGCGGGCGATAGGCTTGCCACAAGCCATCGAGCACGCCGATCGGGTCGCTGTCGGCCCAATCGACGCGCAGGTCCACCAGCGGCCAGGTCAGCTCGCCAGCAATCTTCAGCGCCGCCGAGTGCACGGGCCCGGCTTCGCCACCCGCGGCCATCGCCGCGTGCATGGCTGCCAGCAGGCGGTCGGCCAGGTGGCCGCCGGCCTGCTCGAAGGCCAGCACCATGGCTTCGATCACCTGGGTCGAGGACAGCAGGTTGCCGGCCGCCGCGCATTGTTCGCCGGCCATTGCATGGTGTGTGCCCAAGGCTTCCCGCCCGGTGAACAGGGCCACCTGGCCGTGGCTGTCGATCACCGTGACCTGGCGGTACTCACTCCAGCCATTGGCACTGAGCACCCTGTCCAGCACAGCGGCGGGCGGCAACTGGCCATGCTCCAGGGCATCGAGAATCTGCGGGCCCAGCGCCGGCAGGGTGATGTTCTGGGTCGAGACCGCGCCCACACCGGCACGCACCCAGGGGCAACGGGCACCCACGGCGATGCTCGACGAGCTGATGGCAATACCGACCTGGCCGGTTTCCTGGCAACGACCAATGATGGAGAACGTCATGTCATGGTTCCTGTTGTGCTGTGCGATACACGGCATTCTGAGTGGAACCTTCGAGCGGGCGAAACGACCTTTTTCCGAGGGGGTAGGCAGGAAAAAACTATGCTCTAGGGCCCGCTCTCTGCACCCGCTCGAAAAACCACGTCACCCACCCGGCCAACCCGCCCCACAGGCCAGAAAACTCAAGGCCTTCGCCGTTTTATCGGCAAGCACCAGCTAAATACTATTTTCGCCATTTCCACGGCATCCCTAGTCTGGCTCCAGGCAACGGCGGTCCTCCAAACCGACCTGACAATAACCGCCTGAACAAGGGCTCGGACATGACACTGAACAACCTCGAAATCGACACCCTCGTCGTCGGCGCCGGCCAGGCCGGCGTGGCCATGAGCGAACACCTGAGCAAGCTTGGCGTGCCGCACCTGGTACTGGAGCGCAACCGCATCGCGCAGGCCTGGCGTACCGGCCGCTGGGACTCGCTGGTCGCCAACGGCCCGGCCTGGCACGACCGCTTCCCGGGGCTGGAATTCAACCTCGACGCCGATGCATTCGCCGGCAAGGACCAGGTGGCAGACTACTTCGAGCAGTACGTACGCAAGTACAACCTGCCCGTGCGCACCGGCATTGAAGTGAAGCGCGTGGTGCGGAACAGCGATCGCCCAGGCTTCACCATCGACACCAATGAAGGCGTGATTCGCGCCAACCGCGTAGTCGCTGCCACCGGCCCGTTCCAGAAGCCGGTGATCCCGGCCATCGCGCCGAAAGACAGCAACCTGCACCAGATTCATTCCGCCGCTTATTTCAACCCAGAGCAGTTGCCTGAAGGCGCGGTACTGGTGGTCGGTGCCGGTTCTTCCGGTGTGCAGATTGCCGAGGAATTGATGCGCGCCGGGCGCCAGGTGTACCTGTCGGTCGGCGCCCACGACCGCCCGCCGCGTGCCTACCGCAACCGCGACTTCTGCTGGTGGCTGGGCGTGCTGGGCGAGTGGGACGCGGAAATTGCCAAGCCCGGTCGCGAGCATGTGACCATCGCGGTCAGCGGCGCCCGTGGTGGCCACACCGTGGACTTCCGCGCCCTCGCCCACCAGGGCATGACCCTGGTCGGCCTGACCCAGTCGTTCGAGAACGGCGTGGCGCGCTTCCAGGACAACCTGGTCGAGAACATCAACCGCGGCGACGACAACTACCTGGCCCTGCTGGATGCGGCCGATGCCTACATCGAGCGCAACGGCCTGGACCTGCCGGAAGAGCCCGAAGCCCGCCAGCGCCTGGCCGACCCGGAGTGCATGCGCAACCCGCTGCAGCAGCTGGACCTGGCCAAGGCCGGCGTCCGCAGCATCATCTGGGCCACCGGTTACGGCGTGGACTTCAGCTGGCTGCAGGTAGACACCTTCGATGCCAACGGCAAGCCCCAGCACCAGCGTGGTGTGGCCCGTGAACCGGGCGTGTACTTCCTCGGCCTGCCGTGGTTGTCGCGCCGTGGTTCATCGTTCATCTGGGGGGTGTGGCACGACGCCAAGCACGTCGCCGGCCACATCGCCACGCAACGTACCTACACCGCCTACCGCGACCGCGAGCAACGCGCAGCGGATGAGCAGCAAACCGCCAAGATCAGCAATGTCAGCACCCTCGGAGCCCACTGATGCCTACCCATACTCGCATCCGCATGTTCAACACCAAGGAAACCTACCCCAACCAGACCCTGGACAACGACTTGTGCCAGGCCGTGCGGGCGGGCAATACCATCTACGTGCGTGGCCAGGTCGGTACCGACTTCGAAGGCAAGCTGGTAGGCCTGGGTGACCCGCGCGCACAAACCGAACAGGCGATGAAGAACGTCAAGCAACTGCTTGAAGAAGCCGGCTCGGACCTGTCGCACATCGTCAAGACCACCACCTACATCACCGACCCGCGCTTCCGCGAGCCGGTGTATAAAGAGGTGGGCAAATGGCTCAAGGGCGTGTTCCCGATTTCCACCGGGTTGGTGGTGGCCGGGTTGGCCCAGGCCGAGTGGCTGATGGAGATCGACGTGATCGCCGTGGTACCCGATCAGGAATAACCACAGGCCTGAATGACGGCGGGTGACTGCCACCTGCCCGTCCAGCCACGCCTGGGTTGCCCGTGCCGCTGCTTGCAAGCGTTGAGGTGCGGGCACGCCAACGGACGACGGCACTTGCACACTGAGACGTCGCCCGCAGTTCGCGCGTGGCTGGCTACCCGGCGCAGCTCCAACGCCATCGGGCGTACCACACCCAGCCCACTCAGTAGGTCGCCCTCCCGCCGCTGAGGTCAAACACAAAGCCAGTGGTAAAGCTGCACTCAGGCCCGGCGATCCAGCTGACCATGTTGGCGATCTCCTCGGCCTTGAGGAAGCGCCCCATGGGGATCTTGGCCTTGCTCGCGGCAATATGCTCGGCCGTCATCTCGGCCATCAGCGGCGTCTCGACCATCGCCGGTGCCACACAGTTGAGCAGCACGCCATCCTGCGCCAGCTCCTTGGCTGCCGCCTTGGTGAAGGCGATGACCCCGGCCTTGGCTGCCGAATAGCCCGAGATGTACTGCACACCCTCCTTGCCGGCCATGGAGGCGATATTGACGATGCGCCCGTAGCCGCGCTCACGCATGTGCGCGATGGCGGTGCGGCAGCAATAGAACACACCGTTCAGGTCGATGGCGATGACCTTGTCCCAGGCCTCTGGCGGGTACTCCCAAGACGCCACCACCGGGCCGTTGATGCCGGCATTGTTGACCAAAATCTGCACCTGCCCCAAACGCGCCAGCGTCTGGGCAAAAGCCGCCTCCACCGAGGCCAGCGACGACACATCCACTGCCTGGCGCAGCACCGGCTCGAAGCCGTTTTCCGTGCTGTTCCAGCCATCGACGGCAAGGTCCCAGATCACCACCTGGGCGCCGGCGACATGCAAGCGGCGGGCAATCGCCAGGCCGATGCCACGCATGCCACCGGTGACGATAGCGGTTTGGCCTTGCAGGTACTGGCTCATTGTTCAGCTCCATTTTCGACAGAAGGAATATCCGGCAAGCAACGCAGGTCACATGCCCTTTGGGGCGCTAGCCGAGACGATCCTCCAGGCCATGGAGGATGCCGCCCGGGACGGGTGTTCTGTTCAGTGTTCATCACGATTGCGCGCTTGTTGTTGGAAGGGCACACAACGGAGGGGCTAGGCGAACCCGAACAATCGCCGAGGGGTGTCCCACATCACTGTGCGGCGCAGCCGGGCATCCGGCATCAGGCGCTCGGCCAGCTTCAGCAGCGGGCCGTAGTCCAACCGCGCGGGTTGGCGAATGAACGGCCAGTCCGACCCCCACACACAGGCTTGGGCGCCAAAGGCTTCGAGCAGGGCCTGCACGTATGCACTGCTCTGTTCGAACAAGGCATCCGCTGCGGCAAACTTCTGCATGCCTGACAGCTTCACGCAGGCGCGGCCACTGTCGGCCAGCCGCAGCAACGCCTGGAAGCCGGCTTGCTGGACACCGGCAGCGACATCCGGGCGGCCGCAATGGTCAATCAACAGACGAGCCTGCGAGCCTTGCAGCAGGCCGTGCAGGTCCAGCAACTGGTCGTCACACACCTGCAGCTGGGCGAACATGCCAAGCTCGGCGAGCTTGCCGAACAGCCCGTCAACGCCCTTGAGGCTGGCTACCCCGTAAAGCGCGGGGTTGAAGGCGATACCCACCACGCCTTGCGCCTGTAACGCCGCCAGCGCGTCGAGGTTGATGTCCGCCTTGACCACCGCCACCCCCTTGAACCGCCCCTGCCCGCTGGCCAAGGCATGCAGCAGGCAGCGGTTGTCGGTGTGGTAGCCGCTGTTGGGGCCCACCAGCAAGGCATGTTGCACGCCGTAAGCCTCCATCACCCGGGTGAACTGCGCCAGGGTGGCGACCTCCTGGCCGGAGGGCGCATAGGGTGCATCGGGGTGATAGGGGAAACGGGCGGGGTCAAACAAATGGTTATGGCAATCGATCTTCGCTTCGTCAAATATGTTCACGCAGCACTCCCGTCAAGCGCCACTGCGCTTGTCTGCAGATCTTGTTATTGTGCGCCGCAAGGGCAGTTAGGCTGGGGTTAACGATACTGTGTGGCCGGCTTTGACGCTCATACCCAGATGGCGAAAACCATAACCGAAGGTAATACACATGCTGCTTGGCAACGAAGGCGCAGACGCAAGCCCCATGGTGTTCAAGCTGCGGCACATGGAAGTGTTCAGGGCGGTGATGCTGACGGGCTCGATCAGCGCGGCGGCCAAATTGCTGTATGTGTCGCAGCCGGCGGTGAGCAAGTTGATCCAGTACATCGAAGCGCGCCTGGCCTACCCGCTGTTCGAGCGCGTCAACAACCGCCTGGTGCCGACGGCCGAAGCGCAGGTGCTGTTTCGCGAAGTCGAGCGGGTGTACCAGGCAGCGTTGCAGGTCAACGAATGCGCCCTCGCGCTGGGCGCTGGCGGCCAGCGCAAGTTGCGTATCTCGTGCAGTGCATCGTTGTCCACGGTGGTGATCCCGATGGCCCTGGCCCAGCTCAAGCGTGAATCACCGTCACTGAATATCGAGTGGCAAACCTCGTTGATGGGCGAAATGCCCAATCAGATCTTGTCGAAGAAGGTCGACCTGTCGATCGCCGCCCTGCCGGTGGTGCACGACCACCTGCATTCGCAAGCGTTCATGCGTGGACGCATGGTGGTGGTGATGCCGCCAGGTCACCCTTTGGCCGGTCAGCCCGCGCTGACCTTGCAGCAGCTGGAGGGCCATGCGTTGCTGCTGTTCCGGCCCGACATGCCGTTTGGCAAGCTGTTGGCCGAACACATCGGGCGCCGCGGGCTACAGCTGAAATCACTGTTGTCGTTCACCAATGCCAACGAGGCTGTGGCGTTGGTCAAGCAAGGCATGGGCATCAGCGTGATCGACGAGTTCGTTGCACAGGACAGCGGGCTCGCGGTGGTGCCGTTGGCCGATGAGATTCACTTCGATATCAGCTTCGTCTATTCGCGCTTCGAGCCGCCCTCGCATGCAGCGCTGCAGTTGATGCGGGTGTTGCAGGGGCAGGCGCAGAAGCTGGGGCGGGCGCTTGCGCCGGGCTGATCATCTACGCAACTGCCCCACCGAGTCGCCTGATTCCCGGTCGCACCCGCTCCCGCTGGGTAGGTATACATGGGTTCGGTTTAAAAGCCGACCGTGGCCGAGAGCAGATAGGTCCGCGGGGTGGACAGGGTCAACCCCGGCTCACTGTCATCCGACGCCCCTGCCGAGCTCCAGTAGCGATCATCGAGCACATTCTCGACGCTGGCCCGCAAGGTAACCTCGGTGGCGTCCACCTTGAAGGCATAACGTGCACCCACGTCATAACGCTCCCAGCCGTCGATGCGCTTGCTGTTGTTCTGGTCCAGGTACTGCGAGCTGGAGTGAGTGCCGCGCGCTGTGAAGGTCAGGCCGTTCACCCCTGGCACGTCCCATTCAGCCCCCAGATTGACGTTGTATTCGGGCGTGGCCGGCGCACGGTTGCCATCGTAGGCACCGCCGACGGTGTCGGTCAGCTCGCTGTCGATATACATCACCCCACCCAACACCCGCACGCCCTGCAGCGGCTCACCGAACACACTCAGCTCGATGCCGCGGTTGTCACGCTTGCCATTGGGGCCGAACACCCGCGAGGCGGGGTTGGTCTCGTAGGCCGGCTGGCGAATGCGGAAGGCGCTGGCAGTAAAGGCCACCTGGCCGAGGTCGTACTTGGCACCCACCTCGATCTGGCGGCTGGTGAACGGCGGGAAGATCTGGTCTTCGTTGATCGAGGTCGAGGGGGCGATCTTGCCTTGGCTCAGGCCCTCCATGTAGTTGGCATACAACGAGAGCTGGTCGGTGACCTTGAGCAATACGCCCCCAGAAGGCGAGACCTTTTCTTCGTCATAGCCCGTATCGCCTTTCACGCCGTCGCTCCAGTCATCCACCTGCACCCGTTGCCAGCGCGCACCCAGGGTCAACAGCAGGCGGTCGTCAAAAAAGCCAAGGGTATCGGCCAGGGCCACGCCGGAGAAGCGGTTTTCCGTGTAGACCTCGGGGTCGAGGCGGGTTGGCGTACCGGGTATTGGTGCGGCCACCGGGTTGTAGAGGTTGCTCGGCGCCGAGGCATAGCGCGCCCCGCCGTTGGTGAAGTCCATGTAGTAATAGGTGGCGGCCAGGTTCAGCTCGTGGCTCACCGGCCCGGTATGGAACCAGTGACGTAAACCGGCCATGGCGGTGCGCACCGACTCGTCCCGGGTAAAGTCACGCGGCTGCACGGTGAAGTCGCCGGCATCGTTGGTGATCGACACGTTATGGCGCAGGAAGTCATGGTTGCTCTTGCGCGCACCGACCGCACCATAGGCCAGCAGCGATTCGCTGATATCGTACTCGGCGTTCAGCGCACCGAAGGTATCGTTGGTACGCGCCTTGCTCCAGGCCTGGGCGTAGTTGTGGCGTACGTCATTGGCATTGGGCACCTTGGCATTGGCACCGACCAGCACACGCTCCTGCGGGGCGTCGGTATCGCGCTCGGTGTGGCCAAGGTCTGCCGAGAGACGCAGGCGCTCGCCTCGAAAATCCAGGCCCAGCACCGCCATTTCGCGGTCGACGCGCTGGTGGTCCCATTCGGTATCACCGGCCTGCTTCACGCCATTGAAGCGCACGCCGAACTGCTGACCTTCACCAAAGCGACGGCCGATGTCCACTGCGCCGCCAGCCTGGCCGGCCGAGGCGTAGCTGCCGGTGAATTCGGTGATCGGCTTGTCAGCGGCTCGCTTGGGCTGCACGTTGATACCGCCGCCCACGCTGCCACGCGGCGAAATGCCGTTGATCAACTGGCTGGGGCCTTTGATGATGTCGACCCGGTCGGCCATTTCCATGTCGATCGAATAGGTCGGCAAGATGCCATAGAGACCGTTGTAGGCCACATCACTGTTGAACAGGCTGAAGCCGCGAATGGTGAACTGCTCGAAACGCCCGCCCGCCGGGTTGGTAGCACGCACTGAAGGGTCACTGGCAATCAGCTCGCCCAAGGTGCGCGCCTGTTGGTTCTTGACCAGGTCGCTGGTGTAGCTGGTGATGCTGAACGGGGTTTCCATGAAGTCGCGCGAACCGAGCAAACCTTGTGCCCCTTGGCGTGCCACTTGGCCACCGGCATACGGCTGCGTTTCGTTGCCTGCGGCCAGGCCGCCGACGATGCGGGTGGGGGCGATTTCCAGCGCGCCACTGGCCTGGGGGGCTGGCATCAGGGTGAAGGCCCCCTCACCCACTGGTAGCGCCTGCAGGCCGCTACTGCGCAGCAACTGGTTGAAGCCTTCATCGACACTGTAACGACCGGACAAGCCGTTACTTTGCCGGCCCTCTAGCAATGCCGGGTCCAGCGAAAGGCTGACACCGGCCTGGTCGGCGAAATGGGTCAAAGCGGCACCCAGGCTGGCTGGCGCCACCTGGAACGTACGCCGGGCCGGCTCATCGGCCCAGGCGGGTGCACACAACAGCAGGCTCATCGCGAACAATGGATGTGCTGCGCGCGCCAGTGGGCGCAGGCGGCAGGATTTTACTGCAGGCATTGAACAAGGCTCCCCTTTTATTTTCTCCTACCGGTAATGACCGGCGAGTGAAAAAAAGGGGACAGCCTCATGCTCGATTTTCTCGTGCGGTCAGGCTCACCCAATAACGCGTGCGGGTCTGCACTTGCAACGGCAGGCTGGCGGCGAGCAGGGCCAACACCCGGTCGGTGTCGTCAAGGCGGAACGTGCCGGTAACACGCAAGCGCTCCAGTTCTGGTGCCCAACGCAGTACGCCGGGGCGATACCTGCGCAGTTCGTGCAGCAACTCGCCCAGCGGGCGGTCGTCCAGCCGTAGCGCACCTTCGCGCCAGCCCAGTTGCCATGCGTCGAACGCTTTGACAGGGCCAACGCCAGCCGCCTGCAAACTGGCCTGTTGGCCGGCCTGTAGCATCACGGCAGAACCACTCAACGGCTGCAGGCTGACTAAACCCTTGATCGCCGACACCCGGCAGGCCTCATCAAGCAGGCGCAGGCACGCCTCGCCCTCACTGAGCACCACCCGGCCGTAAGGCACCTGCAAGGTGAGGCTCAGGTTAGCGGGCACGCTGACGGCCACTTCACCGCGCAGCAGTGCCACGCGGCCTGCACCCAGCTCGATATCGACCGCACTGTCGGTGTTCAACTGCAACAAGGTGCCGTCGCTCAGCAGTGCCTGCCTGCGCTCCCCGACTGCGGTGCGCATGTCGGCGGTCCAGGCATCCAGCGGCAGCTCACGGCTCACCAGCCAGGCCACCGGCAACAACGCCGACACACCCAGGGCTTGTTTGAGCAGTGCCCGACGACCGGCATCCGGACGATCCAGGGCGGCCATCGCCAATGCGCCGGGCAACCCGGCAAACCGCGCTCGCAGAAGCGATGCCTTTTGCCAGGCGTCTTCGTGCAGGTGACTGCTGGCGCGCCATTGCGCCAGACGCTGCAGGTCAGATTCGCTTGCGTCGCCAGAATCCAGCAATGCCAGCCAACGGGCTGCAGCACGCAGCGCCTCGCGGGTTTCTGGGGTGTGGGGGCTCATTGCAACTCGGCCAACAGGCAATGTTCGTAAGCCTGCGCCATGTAGCGTTTCACCGAGCGCTGGCAAACGCCCAGGCGCTGGCCAATTTCGGCGTAGCCCAAGCCTTCCAGCTGGCTCCAGAGAAAGGCCTTGCGTATCGCCGGCTTGAGGCCGTCGAGCAATTCATCCAGTGCTTGCAGGGTTTCGAGCAGTAACCAGCGCTGTTCTGGCGACGGCACGTGTTGCTCGGGCAACTGCGCCAAGGCATCAAGGTAGGCCTGCTCCAGGCTACGTCGCTGGTGGAAGTTGCTGAGCAAACGCTTGCCCACAGTCAGCAGGTAGGCACGCGGTTCGCGTATGTCTGCCAGCGGCTGGGCGCTGGCCAGAATGCGCAGAAAAGTATCCTGACTGAGGTCGGCGGCATCCCAGGCATTGCCCATACGCCGGCGCAACCAGGCTTCAAGCCAGCCGCGATGCTCCCGGTACAGGGCAGGCAGGCCAGGCTGCGGTGGCGGCGCGGCGTCGATCATGAGGAGGGTCCTGCGGCGGAGTAAATAAGATTAATTCTAATTTACATCACGCCACAGAACCAAGCGGTTTGTTACCGGTCAGGCAATTGCTTCATCGACCAGCACTTGTGCTTCCTGCACCAGACGCTGCAAATGCGCCTCGTCGATGAAGCTTTCGGCGTAGATCTTGTAGATGTCTTCAGTACCCGACGGGCGCGCGGCGAACCAGCCATTGGCCGTCATCACCTTAAGCCCGCCAATCGCCTGGCCATTGCCTGGGGCGTGGCTGAGGATCTGCACGATCGGCTCACCGGCCAGCTCTGTCGACTTCACCTGCTCCGGCGCCAGCTTGCTCAGCAACGCCTTCTGCCGCGCATCGGCCTTGGCCTCGACACGGGTGGCGAACGGCTTGCCCAGCGCCTCGGTCAGGTCGGCATAAGCCTGGCTCGGGTTACGCCCGGTACGGGCGGTCATTTCGGCGGCCAGCAAGGCCGGGATCAACCCGTCCTTGTCGGTGGCCCACACCGAGCCATCGCGACGCAGGAACGAAGCCCCTGCACTTTCTTCGCCACCAAAACCGAGCGAACCGTCGAACAGGCCCTGGGCGAAGAACTTGAAGCCCACCGGCACTTCGTACAGCTCACGGCCCAGGCGTTGGGTAACGCGGTCGATCAGGCCGCTGGAGACCACGGTCTTGCCCACGGCGGCGTCACTGCGCCACTGCGGGCGGTGGCGGAACAGGTAGTCGATGGCCACGGCGAGGTAGTTGTTGGGTTGCAGCAGGCCGTCAGGGGTGACGATGCCGTGGCGGTCGTGGTCCGGGTCGCAGGCGAAGGCCACGTCAAAGCGCTCACGCAGGCCTATCAGGCCCTGCATGGCATACGGCGAGGAAGGGTCCATGCGGATCTGGCCGTCCCAGTCGACGGTCATGAAGCGGAAGGTCGGGTCGACCTCGGTGTTCACCACTTCCAGGTCCAGCTGGTAGTGCTTGGCAATGGCCGACCAGTAGCGTACCCCTGCCCCGCCCAGCGGGTCGACGCCCAGGCGCAACCCGGCGCCACGGATGACATCGAAATCGATGACGTTTTCCAGGTCGGCCACATAGTTGCTGACGTAATCGTGGCGGTGGGTGGTCGGCGCCTGCAGCGCCTGGGCATGGTCCATGCGCTTGACGCCCGCCAGGTTAGCCGCCAGCAGCTCGTTGGCCTTGCCCTCGATCCACTTGGTCACGTCGCTGTCGGCCGGGCCGCCGTTGGGCGGGTTGTACTTGAAGCCACCGCTTTGCGGCGGGTTGTGCGACGGGGTGATGACGATACCGTCAGCCAGGCCCTGCGTGCGGCCACGGTTGTGGCAGAGGATGGCGTGGGAAACCGCCGGCGTAGGCGTGTATTCGTCATCCTTGGACAGCATCACCTGCACGCCGTTGGCGGCCAGCACTTCCAGGGCGCTGGCGGTCGCCGGCGCTGACAGGGCGTGGGTATCGGCACCGATGAACAGCGGGCCATCGATGCCTTTTTCCTGGCGGTACAGGCAGATCGCCTGGCTAATGGCCAGGACGTGATACTCGTTGAAACTCAATTCAAGCGAACTGCCCCGGTGCCCCGAGGTGCCGAAGGCCACGCGCTGGGCCGCCACGGTAGCGTCTGGGCGGCCCGTGTAATAGGCGGTAAGCAGCCGGGGAATATCGACCAGCACGCTGGCCGGAGCCGGCTTGCCTGCCAAAGGACTGAGCGTCATGCAAAAACCTCGAGTTCAACGGATGTTGGTGTTGGAGCGTGCAGTGTACTGAGAGTTGCAATGCCGTGCGATGGGGGACTCAAAGAAACCCCAGGCCCTGCAGGGTATTGCGCCTCCCACCCAACCCTATGACGGTCTAGAGTACAAGCCATACCCCTTGTGAATGAGGCCCCATGGCTTTCCATCGCCTGACCCGCACACACCCCCGCCTGAGCCTCGCCGCTGCAGTCGGCCTCGCTGGCGCCTGGCTGATCCCCGCCGGTGATACCGTGCAGCACATCCTCGCTGGCTGGAACCTGGGGGTGTGGCTGTACCTGCTGCTGGTGCTCTACCTGAGCTGGACAGCCAGCCCGGAAAAGGTCCGCAAGGTCGCCGGCGTCGAAGACGAGAACGCCGGCCTGGTCCTGCTGACCGTGTGCATCGCCGCCATCGCCAGCCTTGCCGCGGTCACCCTGCAACTGGTCTCCAGCCGCGGCCTGCAAGGCACGGCCCTGGCCGTGCACTATCTCTACACCGGCCTGACCGTCGCCGGTTCCTGGCTGCTGATCGGCTGCATATTCACCCTGCACTACGCCCGCCTGTTCTACACCGGGCAAAACCACGAACCCCCACTGCGCTTCGCTGATGGCGAGCGCAACCCGGATTACTGGGACTTCCACTACTTCTCGTTCACGATCAGCGTGGCGGTGCAAACCTCAGACGTGGGTGTCGCCGGGCGTGGGTTGCGGCGGGTGGTGCTGGCGCATTCGTTGGTGGGCTTCGTGTTCAATACGGCGATTCTGGGGTTCACTATCAACATCGCCGCCGGGTTGCTCGGTTAACCAAGCCGCTCGTCTGAAAAAACTGCGGGTCGAACGTCAGCGAACGCCACCAAACCCGATGGTTACCTGACACCTTGCGGTCGGGAAAACGTTTGCCCATGCAGCCAGCCCACACACTTCACCCATGACAAGGGTGTGACCGCTGTCATGCATTCGCACATTTGTCGTACTTGCAACCGATAATCGCGCGTAGCAGGTGCTATCTTTAGTTTCCCGGCGGCCGCATCGATGTGGCCACCCGCTCATCACGTCCAGGTACGGACAAGGAGGCTGGCATGAACAAGATGACGTTCCCCAACGCCTGCCAGGTGATGCGCTGGCATTTCCATCCGTTGGGTTTCGAGGCCAGCATGGATGCGCCACGCAGCATGGTTGCGCGGCTGTTCGACCGCGCCAGCGGTGAAACCCTGCTGGCGATTGCGGGCATCCCCTGTGCAGCGATCATGGCCGCCGCCGATGTAGAGCGCATCATCGAGGCCGTCGAGGCGGAAATGGATGCCTTCATTCCCGCCTTTACCTTGCGCGATGCAGTCTAGGCTCTGTTTTCAACGCAGCCTGACCGAGTATCAAGGCTCTTCATACAGCGTCTAGCCCGCAGCAGTGAGTTCCGGGCCCATGGCCTGCAACTTGCTCATGAACTGCTCCGCCGGCACAGGCTGGCCCAGCAGGTAGCCCTGCAACGAATCACACCCCAGACGGGTCAGGAAGTCCTGCTGCTTGTCGGTTTCAACCCCCTCGGCAACGATACGCAGGCCCAACGCCTGGCCCAGTGCGACAATTGCCGAAACAATCGCTGCATCGTCACTGTCCTGCTCCAGGTCGCGTACGAAACCGCGGTCGATTTTCAGCTCGTTGGCTGGCAGGCGCTTGAGGTACATCAGGCTGGAATAGCCCGTACCAAAGTCATCAATGGACAAGTCCACGCCCATGTCGGACAGGCGCTGCAGCACGGTCAGGCTGGCATCGGCATCGTGCATGGCGGTGGTTTCGGTAATTTCCAGTGTCAGGCAGTTGGCTGGCAAGCCGTTCTGCTGCAGGGCGCGGGCCACGCTGTCGACCAGGCCGGCATGGCAGAACTGGATGGCCGACAGGTTCACCGCCATGCGCCAGCCATGGTGCCCCTGGTCCAGCCACTGACGCATCTGACGGCAGGCCTCAGTGAGTACCCACTCGCCAATGGGGATGATCAGGCCGGTCTTTTCTGCCAGGCCGATGAAGCGGTCAGGCAGCAGCAGGCCCTGCTGCGGGTGCTCCCAGCGCAGCAACGCTTCGGCACCGATCGGTTGGCAGGCCTGGGCGTCGAACTTGGGCTGGTAATGCAAGCGGAACTGGCGCTGCTCCAGCGCCAGGCGCAAGTCCTGCAGCAGCTGCAACTGCTGGCGCGCGTTGCTGTTCATCGACACATCGAAGAAGCTGTAACCGTTCTTGCCGGCGCTCTTGGCATGGTACATGGCAGCGTCGGCGTTACGCAGCAGCTCATGCTGGTCCTGGCCATTGCCCGGGTACAGAACGATGCCCAGGCTCGCCGACAGTTGCAGGTCGTGCTCGGCCACGCGGAAAGGCCGGGACACCAGGTTGACCTGCTTGACCGCCACGTCCATGGCATCGTTCGGCTCCTGCAGTTCCACCAGCAGCACGAATTCGTCGCCGCCAATCCGTGCCAGCGTGTCCTGGCTGTGCAGGTGGCCGCGCAGGCGGGCCGCCACCGCTTTGAGCAGAAGGTCACCGATATGATGGCCAAAGGCATCGTTGACGGGTTTGAAGCCGTCCAGATCAATGAACATCAGGGCAAAACAACCGCCCTGCTCCGCCACTTTGGCAATGGCCTGTTCGATGCGGTCCGCCAGCAGGGTACGGTTGGGCAGATCGGTGAGGGTGTCGTGCAAGGCCAGTTGGGTCAGTTCCTGGTTGGCCAAGGTCAGCGAACGGGCCAACTCGGCAGTACGCGCCTCGAGACGCGCGTCCAGCACCGAAGTCAGCAAAGCCACTGCCAGTACTGCCAGCGTGGTGATCAGCACCAGGTAAACAAGGCTGTCCCCCTGCAACCCGCCCCCCAGCGCGCCGCAGAAGCTGCCCTCGGGGAAGTTCGCCGCGGCCATGCCGGTGTAATGCATGCCCACGATGGCAACGCCCATGACCACCGCCGCCAGACCGCGGATCTGCCGTATATAGGGTGTGTGTGTGCGCAGGCGGAAGGCAATCCACAATGCCGCCGCCGAGGCGCCTACGGCAATCAGCAGCGAAGCACCGAACAACGTCGGGTCGTAATCAATGCCAGGCAGCATGCGCAGCGCGGCCATGCCGGTGTAGTGCATGCAGGCGATACCGGCGCCCATGATCAGCGCGCCGAACCCCAACTGCAGCGCTGGCAGGCTCGGCTGACTGACCAGCCACAAGGCAAAGCCCGAGGACAGCACAGCGATCAGCAGCGAGAACGCGGTCAGGGCCAGGTCGTACCCCAAGTCGATGGGCAAGCTGAAGGCAAGCATGCCAATGAAGTGCATCGACCACACGCCGATGCCCATGGCCAACGCACCGCCGCCCATCCACAGGCAGGCAGCGCGGCCCTTGGCCGTGGCGATGCGGCCGGTCAGGTCAAGGGCGGTATAGGATGCCAGGATTGCCACGCACAGCGAAATCAACGCCAGCGAAGAGGAGTAGCTACCGGTCAGCATTGAGAGTTCCAGCGCCGGGACAGGGGGCCCGACAAAAGCTGACGATTGTACTCAAGCTTAAGCGAAACGCACGGGGTTTTTGCGAATGGGAATGGATCCAATAACCGCAGCCTACCCCCTCTGCGTTTGGTCAATTCTGCTCGGCAAACGCCTGCTCTGCATCCCAGCCGCCGCCCAACGCAGCCACCAGTTGCACACTGGCCACCAGGCGCCCTTGCAGCAGGTTCAGCACACTGCGCTCGTTGCTCAGCGCCGTGGTTTGCACGTTGACCACATCCAGATAGCCGATCAGCCCGGCACGGTACTGGTTTTCGGTCAGGCGCAACGACTCACGGGCGGCGTCAAGCGCCTCTTGGCGCACCACGGCTTCATCGCCATACACCTTCAGTTGAACCAGCAGGTTTTCCACTTCCTTGAAGCCGTCCAGCACGGTCTGGCGGTACTGCGCCACCGTCTGGTCATACACGGCCACCGTGCGGTCGACCTCGGCGCTGCGTTTGCCGGCGTCGAACAGGGTCAGCGCCAACTGCGGGCCTACCGACCAGTAGCGGTTGGGCAACTCGATCCAGTTGCTGAAGCTGCTGCTGGAATAACCACCACTCATGCTCAGGCTGAGGTCCGGGAAGTAGGCTGCCCGCGACACCCCGATGTTGGCGTTGGCCGCCATCACGTTGCGTTCGGCTGCCGCGATGTCCGGGCGCCGCTCCAGCAGCTGCGAAGGCAGCGAAACCGGTATTTGCGGCAACGCGGGAATCGCCTTGCTGTCGGCCAGGGCGAAGTCGGCAGGCGTCTTGCCCAGCAGCACGGCGATAGCGTTTTCGAACTGCGCACGCTGCCAGATCAGGTCAATCAGGTCAGCCTGGGTGCTTTTGAGCTGCGTACGGGCCTGGGCCACGGCATCCGGGCCGGCGACACCGGCGCGGTACTGGTTTTCGTTCATTCGCAGCGAGCGCTCATAAGCCGCCACGGTGGCTTCCAGCAAGCGCTTCTGCTCATCGATCACCCGCAATTGCAGGTAGTTCTGCACCAGCTCCGACTGTTGGCTCAAGCGGATCGACGCAAGGTCGGCGAAACTCGCTTCGGCACTGGCCTCGTTGGCATTCAGGGTTTCGCGCAGCTTGCCCCACAGGTCGATCTCCCAGCTCACGCCCAACTGCGCGTTGTAGGTGTTGCGAATGCCGCTGCTGTTATTGGACAGGCTGGAACTGGAGCTGCCGGTGCCCTGCGCCGAACGGTTCTTGCTGGCGCTCAGGTCCAGGCTGGGGAACAGCGCCGCACGGCTGCTGCGCACCAGCGCCTGGGCCTGGCGGTACTGGGCTTCTGATTGCGCCACGGTCTGGTTGCTGCGGTTAAGCTCTTCGACCAGCGCGTTGAGCCCGGCATCACCGTAGATTTCCCACCAGGCGCCACGGGCGATGGCGTCGGACGGCGAGGCCTGGGTCCAACCTTCGGCATGCTTGAACTGCGCCGCCGTGCTGTTCAGCTCGGGGCGGTGGTAGTCCGGGCTCAGGGTACAGGCACTGAGCAAGGCCACGCACAACCCGGCACCAAGCAGGCGCGAGCCACGGCCACGGGTCAGTGCCTGCAGGGCACGGTGAAGTGGGGTCTGGGCAAAAGTCATAGCGGGGTTTCCAGGGCGGCGTCGGTGCGCACGCCGCGCCAACGGTTGAAACGGTGGCGCAGGCGGTCCAGGTACAGGTAAACCACCGGCGTCGTATAAAGGGTGAGGATCTGGCTGAACACCAGGCCACCGATGATGGTCAGGCCCAGCGGCTGACGCATTTCTGCGCCTTCAGCCTGGCTCAGCAGCAACGGCAATGCGCCAAGGATCGCTGCCAGGGTGGTCATCAGGATCGGCCGCAGGCGCAGCAGGCAGGCCCGGCGAATCGACTCTTCCGGCGAAAAGCCCTGATGGCGCTCCAGCTGCAAGGCCAGGTCGATCATCAGGATGGCATTCTTTTTCACCACCCCGATCAACAGGAACAGCCCCAGCAACGAGATCAGGCTGAACTCGCCACCGGTGACGTACAGCGCCAGCAAGGCACCGACGCCCGCCGAAGGCAGTGTCGAGAGAATGGTCAGCGGGTGAATGTAGCTTTCATACAGAATACCCAGCACCAGGTACACCAGCAGCAGTGCGCCAAGAATCATGAAGGGCTGGCCCTGCTGGGTCTGGGCAAAGGCATCGGCAGTGCCGCCGAGCTTGGCAATCACCTCCTCGGGCAGGCCCAGTTTGGCCACCGCGCGCTCCAGTGCCGCCATGGCCTGATCGGGGCTGTAGCCCTCGGCGACGTCGAAGGCGATGTCTTCCGAAGCGAACTGGCCTTCGTGGCTGACCCGGTCGTTGGCCAGGCTGTTCTCGTAGTGGGCGATGGTCGACAGCGGCACCCGGGCGCCGTCGGCGGTGATCACCTGCACTTGCTCCAGGGTGCTCGGGTCCCAGGCGTATTTGGGGTTGATCTCCAGTACCACCTGGTACTGGTTGAGGCTGTCGTAGATGGTGGAGATCTGCCGCTGGCTGTAGGCGTTGTTCAGTACTGCGGTGACCATGTCCATGTCGATGCCCAGGCGCTTGGCCTGGTCACGGTCGACCACCAGCGTCACCTGTTGGGTACCGGCACCATCGCGGGCGTCGATGGCGGTCAGCTCAGGCAGTGCACGCAGCGCCGCGACCACCTTGGGAAACCATTCGCGCAACGCCGCCAGGTCGCCGCTTTGCAGGGTATACAGGTACTGAGAGGAAGTCTGATCACGCCCTCCGCCCCCCAGTTGCAGGTCCTGGTCAGCCATCAGGAACAGGCGCCCGCCGGGCACTTTGGGCAGCTCCTTGCGCAGGCGCTCGATCACCTTCTGCGCATCGATCTTGCGCTCGCTGATCGGTTTCAGGCGCACCAGCACCATGGCGTTGTTGGTACCGCTGTTGCCACCGATGAAACCGGCAACACTCTGTACTGCCGGGTCGGCCAGCAAGGCGCGGCGGTAGATTTCCATCTTCGGCTGCATCACCGTGAACGACAGGCCGTCGTCACCCCGGATGAAGCCCATCAACTGGCCGGTATCCTGCTGGGGTATCAGCGTCTTGGGCACCACCACGTACAGGGCGATGTTGATGCCGATGGTGGCCAACAGGCTGAGCAGGGTCAGGCGCTTGTGGCGCAGGGCCCAGCCCAGGCTGCGGTCATAGGCAGCAACCATGCGCTGATGCAGCTTGTCGCTCCAGCGCTGCAGGCGTGTCTGCTGGGCCTGGTGCGGCTTGAGCCAGCGGGCGCAGAGCATCGGTGTAAGGGTGAGCGACACCACCAGCGAGACGATGATCGCCGCCGCCAGGGTGATGGAAAACTCCTGGAACAGGTTGCGCACGATGCCGCCCATGAACAGGATGGAGACGAACACCGCCACCAGCGACACGTTCATCGACAGCAAGGTGAAGCCCACCTCCTTGGCGCCCAGGAAGGCCGCCTTCATCGGCGGCTGGCCGTTCTCGATGTGCCTGGAGATGTTTTCCAGCACCACGATGGCATCGTCCACCACCAGCCCGGTGGCAAGGATCAGCGCCATCAGCGACAGGTTGTTGAGCGAGAAACCGCACACGTACATGACTGCGAACGTACCCACCAGCGATACCGGCACCGCCAGGCTGGGGATCAGCGAGGCGCGCAGGCTGCCGAGGAACAGGTAGACCACCAGGATCACCAGCACCACGGCGATCAGCAGGGTGTGCTCGGCCTCTTTGAGGGTGGCCTTGATCACGGGCGAGCGGTCCATGGCCACGTTCAGTTGCACGCTGGCGGGCAGCAACGACTGCAGTGCCGGTAGCTGCGCCTTGATCTGGTCGACCGTTTCGATGATGTTGGCGCCGGTCTGGCGGTTGACCACCAGCAGCACCGCTGCCTGGTCGTTGAAGAAGCCGCTGTTGTAACGGTTTTCAACGCCGTCGGTGACCGTCGCCACGTCAGACAGGCGCAGAATGGTGCCGTTCTGCTGGCGAATCACCACCGGCTCGTAATCCTTGGCGCTTTCCAGCTGGTCGTTGGCCCGCACCTGCCAGTTGCGCTCGGCGTCTTCGACAAAGCCCATGGGCCGGCGCTGGTTGGCGTTGGACACTGCGGTGCGCACTTCGTCCAGCGACAGGTTGTACTGGTTGAGCAGTTGCGGCTCGACGGCAATGCGCACGGCCGGCAGCGAACTGCCGCCGATCTGCACCTCCCCTACCCCCGATACCTGAGCCAGGCTCTGTGAAAGGATGGTGTCGGCCAGGTCATACAGCTGGCCTTTCTGCAACACATCCGAAGTCAGCGACAGCACCATGATCGGCGCCTGCGACGGGTTGATCTTCTTGTAGGTGGGCATGCTGCGCATGCCACTGGGCAGCAGGTTGCGGGTAGCGTTGATCGCCGCTTGCACCTCACGGGCTGCGCCATCGATGTCACGGCCCATCTCGAAGCCGATGATTACCCGTGTCGACCCCTGGTTGGAGCTGCTGGTGAGCGTGGTGACGCCGGCAATGCTGCCCAGCTTGCGTTCCAGCGGTGTGGCCACGGTGGACGCCATGACCTCGGGGCTGGCACCGGACAGGTTCGCCGACACCACGATCACCGGGAAGTCCATTTGCGGCAGTGGCGCCACCGGTAGCAAGCCAAAGCTGACCCCACCCAGCAGCATGATTGCCAGGCTCAACAGCATGGTCGCCACCGGGCGACGGATGAAAGGCCCAGACAGGTTCATGCCTGGGCCTGCTTCACGTCAGTGGCCGGGCGCAGGCGGCGGGCCAGGCGATCGAAGTACAGGTAGATGACCGGGGTGGTGAACAGCGTCAGCACCTGGCTGACCAGCAACCCGCCGACCATCACCAGGCCCAGTGGCTGGCGCAGTTCGGCACCGGAACCGGTGGCAAGCATCAGCGGCACCGCACCAAACAGCGCGGCCAGGGTGGTCATCAGGATCGGCCGGAAGCGCAGCAGCGCCGCCTGGTAGATGGCATCACGCGGGCTCATGCCCTGGTGGCGCTCGGCCTCCAGGGCGAAGTCGATCATCATGATCGCGTTCTTCTTGACGATACCGATCAGCAGGATGATGCCGATGATAGCGATCATGCCCAGGTCGTTACCGCTGATGAGCAAAGCCAGCAAGGCACCGACCGCCGCCGACGGCAGGGTCGAGAGGATGGTGATCGGGTGGATGTAGCTTTCGTACAGCACCCCCAGCACGATGTACATGGTCACCACCGCCGCCAGAATCAGCAGCAAGGTGCTCGACAACGATGCCTGGAAGGCCTCGGCCGCACCCTGGAAGCGGGTTTGCACACCCAGCGGCATGCCGATGTCCTGCTGCACCTGCTCGATCACCTGCACGGCTTCGCCCAGCGACGCGCCGTGGGCCAGGTTGAACGACAAGGTCACTGCCGGGAACTGGCCGATGTGGGAAATAGCCAGCTGGGCTTGACGCTGCTCGATCCGCGCCAGCGCCGAAAGGCGCACCTGGCCGCCATCGGTGGCCTTGACGTGGATCGACTCCAGCGCCTGCGGGCCGATCGTTGCGGCGTCCTTGGACTGCAACACCACGCGGTACTGGCTGGCCTGAGTGTAGATGGTCGAGATCTGCCGCTGGCCGAAGGCGTCGTACAGGGCATTGGTGATCTGCGACACGCTGATCCCCAGGCGGCTGGCCATGTCACGGTCGATTACCAGGTACACCTGCAAGCCCTTGTCCTGCAGGTCGCTGGCCACATCAGCCAGTTCCGGGCGCTGCTGCAGCGCCTGCACCAGCTTGCCGCTCCACTGCGCCAGCAGGTCGGCGTCCGGCGACGACAGGCTGAACTGGTACTGGGTGCGGCTGACCCGGTCCTCGATGCTCAGGTCTTGCACCGGCTGCATGAACAGGCGGATGCCCACCAGCCGGTCGACCTGTGGCTGCAGGCGGCTGATCACTTCGCTGGCGCTGACATCGCGCTCGCCGTGGGGCTTGAGGTTGATCAGCAGGCGACCACTGTTGAGCGTGGCGTTGTCGCCGTCTACGCCAATGTAGGACGACAGGCTTTGCACGGCCGGGTCTTGCAGGATGACCTTGCTCAGGGCCTGCTGACGTTCGCTCATGGCGGCGAACGAGGTGGACTGCGGCGCTTCGGAAATACCCTGGATCACCCCTGTGTCCTGCACCGGGAAGAAGCCCTTGGGCACGACCATGTACAGAAACACCGTGAGCACCAGGCTGGCCACCGCCACCAGCAAGGTCAGCGGCTGATGCTTGAGCACCCACTGAAGGGCACTGCCGTAGTGCTTGATCAGCCAGTCGATCCAGGCGCCGCTGGCACGGTAGAAGCGGCCTTGTTCTTCTTCCTTGGGCTCGCGCTTGAGCAGACGCGCGCACATCATCGGTGTCAGGGTCAGGGACACCACCAGGGAAATCAGAATGGCGACTGCCAGCGTGATGGCGAACTCGCGGAACAGGCGACCGACCACGTCCGCCATGAACAGCAACGGGATCAGTACCGCAATCAGCGAGAAGGTCAGCGAAATCAGGGTGAAGCCAATCTGCCTGGCACCCTTGAGCGCCGCCTGCATGGGCGTCTCGCCCTCTTCGATATGCCGGGAGATGTTCTCCAGCATGACGATGGCATCATCGACCACAAAGCCGGTGGCGATGGTCAGGGCCATGAGTGTCAGGTTGTTGACCGAGAACCCGGCCAGGTACATGACCCCGAACGTCCCGATCAGCGACAGTGGCACGGCAATCGACGGAATGAGGGTGGCGCTGAAGCGGCGCAAGAAGACGAAGGTGACCATCACCACCAGAACGATGGCGATCAGCAGTTCGTGCTGCACGTCCTTGACCGCGGCACGAATGGTCTGGGTGCGGTCGGTCAGCACCGAGACATCGAGGCCGGCCGGCAGGTTGTCGGTGATCGACGGCAGCAGGTCCTTGATGCGGTCGACCACTTCGATCACGTTGGCGCCCGGCTGACGCTGGATGTTCAGCAGCACAGCATGGTTCTCGTTCGCCCAGGCGGCCAGCCGCTCGTTCTCGGCGCCGTCGACGATTTCGGCCACATCTTTCAGGCGCAGCGACGCACCGTTGTTGTAGGCCAGGATCAGGTTGGCGTATTCCTCGGGAGAACGCAGCTGGTCGTTGGCATCGAGCATCGACACCCGGGTCGGGCCGTCGAAGTTGCCTTTGGGCTGGTTGACGTTGGAGGCACCGATCAGCGTGCGCACGTCATCCAGATTCAAGCCATTGGCCGCCAGGGCGTCGACGTTGACCTTGATGCGTACTGCCTGGCGCTGGCCACCGGCAATGCTGACCATGCCCACGCCGCTGATTTGCGCAAGCTTTTGCGCCACGCGGGTATCGACCAGGTCGTTGAGCTTGGGCAGCGGCATGGTCTTGCTGGAGATGGCCAGGGTCAGCACCGGGGTGTCGGCCGGGTTGACCTTGTTGTACACCGGCGGTGCCGGCAGGTCACTGGGCAGCAGGTTGCTGGCGGCGTTGATCGCGGCCTGCACCTGTTGCTCGGCAACGTCCATGTTCATGTCGAGGTTGAAACGCAGGGTCAGCACCGACGCACCGCCAGAACTGGTCGAGGCCATCTGCTCCAGGCCCGGCATCTGGCCGAACTGGCGCTCCAATGGCGCGGTGACAGCGCTGGTCATCACCTGCGGGCTGGCGCCGGGGTACAGGGTCATGACACGAATGGTCGGGTAATCCACCTGCGGCAAGGCGGAAACCGGCAGCAACTTGTAGGCGATCAGGCCAGCCAGCACGATGGCCAGCATGCTCAGCGTGGTGGCGACCGGGCGCAGGATGAACAGGCGCGAGAGGTTCATGCGCCCGCCTTGCCTGCTGCGTTGCCAGGTTGTGCTTCATCTGTTTGCGCCGCCCCCTTGGCTTCCTGCCCTTGCAAGTGCTGGCCCGGGGTGGTCGGCACTTGCGAGCTGTCTTCGACCACTTCCACCTGGGTGCCTTCGCGCAGGCGGTCGGTGCCTTCCAGCACCAGGCGGTCGCCGGCCTTCAAGCCGTCGAGAATGACGCTGTTCTCGCCATCGCTGGCGCCCACCTTCAGCTTGCGGACATTGACGGTGCTCTTCTCGTTGACCACATAGGCAAAGGTGCCATCGTTGCCAAACTGGATGGCCGCGGCCGGGGCCATGACCACCTGTTTGAGGGTGTCGGCCAGCAAGCGCACGTTGACGAACTGGTTGGGGAACAGGGCCAGGTCCTTGTTCTCGAAACGGCCTTTGAACTTCAGCGTGCCGGTGGTGGTGTCGATCTGGTTGTCGATGCTGCCCAGCACACCGGTGGACTGCAGCTTGCTGTCACCGCGGTCCCAGGCCTCGACCGGCAGGCTGGCGCCACTGCGGTAGCGCTCCAGCACAGTGCTCAGTTCGGTTTCCGGCAGGGTGAAGGCGACGTTGATCGGCTCGGTTTGGGTGATGACCACCAGCGCGGTGGTGTCGTTGGCGGCCACCAGGTTGCCCAGATCGAGCTGGCGCAGGCCCACACGGCCACTGATCGGCGCACGGATCTGGGTGAAATCGAGGTTCAGGCGGGCGTCGTTGACCTGTGCCTGATTGGTCTTGACCAGCCCCTGGAACTGCGCAACCTGGGCTTGGGCAGTGTCCAGGGTTTGCTTGGCGATGCTGTCTTCGGCGTACAGGCCTTTATAGCGGGCCAGGTCGACCTGAGCATTCTTCAACTGCGCCTGGTTCTGCGCCAAGGTGCCTTCGGCCTGCTGCAGGGCGATGCGATAAGGGCGCGGGTCGATTTCGGCCAGCAGGTCGCCAGCCTTGACGCGCTGGCCTTCCTTGAAGTGGATGTTCACCAGTTCGCCAGCCACGCGGCTGCGCACATTGACCGTATTGGTCGCGGTGACCGTGCCCAAGGCTTTGTAGTAGAGGGGGAAGTCGCCTGTCCGCACCGGCACGACACGTACGGGTACCGGGTCACTGGAGCCGCCAAAACCTGGGCGGCCGCCGATCATGCCCATGCCCTTGCCACCGCGCATGCCACTGGCTTCTTTATGCGCAGGCGTCGCTGCGGGCCACAGCCACCAGGCCAGTGCAGCCACCAGCAGCAGGATCAGCAGGCCGACGAGCCAGCGACGAAGGGAACGGGAATTGGACGCTTGCATGGGTTGAACGAACCTTGTTCGGAATGACGACTTGGGGAGGATGAACGATAAGCACTGCCATCGTTTTAGCAAAGGGCCTTTACCAGAGGTTTACCTTTGCCTGACGTTGCCAAGCGGCGGAATTTTAAATGAAAACGGCCCGGAACGTGTTCCGGGCCGTTACAGGGTGTTGCTTGGAGCGGTGGCGGGCCTGAAGGTTCGGTTGCCTGGTCTGGCCCCTTCGCGGGTGAACCCGCTCCTACGGGGATGTCACAGCCGTTGAAACCCGTGCCGCACGTTGTAGGAGCGGGTTTACCCGCGAAGAGGCCATCACAGGCTACAGACGCCCGCCCTGCCCCACGCAATCCTTACTTCAGTACAGCCAGCGCCGCGTCGTAGTTCGGCTCGTCAGCAATTTCGCCAACCAGTTCGCTGTGCAGCACCTTGTCGTCCTCGTCCAGCACCACGACGGCGCGGGCGGCCAGGCCGGCCAGCGGGCCGTCGGCGATGGCTACGCCGTAGTTTTCGAGGAACTCGCGGCCACGCAGGGTCGACAGGTTCTTCACATTGTCCAGCCCTTCGGCGCCGCAGAAACGTGCCTGGGCGAACGGCAGGTCAGCCGAGATGCACAGCACCACGGTGTTGGCGACGTCGTTGGCCTGGGCGTTGAACTTGCGCACCGAGGTGGCGCAGGTCGGGGTATCGACGCTTGGGAAGATATTCAGCACCTTGCGCTTGCCGGCGTAGTCTTTCAGCGACTTGTCAGCCAGGCCTTCACCTACCAGGGAGAAAGCCGGAGCCTGGGCGCCGGCCTGTGGCAGGTTACCGTTGACCTGGACCGGGTTGCCTTTGAGAGTCACTTGAGCCATGACGAAATCCTTATGCGGGGTTTGAAAAGGACACTGAGTTAAGCATGAAGGCAGCCGGGTGCCTATGGGGGCAGGTGAAATTGTTCCATTGCCGGACGATTTTTGTGGACAAAAAATGCCGATAGCCGCGGTTACGGCCAGTTGCCTCACCGTTGCCGAACGCCCATCCCGGCCTCTCCCTACAATTCCTACACCTCTATCGGAAGTTTCGCTACCAAGCTCACCTTGTACATCTTTAGCGTACTGATTTACTGGATGACGAAAGCTATTTCTTGCAGTTCCAATCGAGGAGTTAATGGCATGAACCGCCCCGCGGGTTCGCTCCGGCGCCACCTGTGCTCGACATTGCTGATTTTGTTATGTCTGCTGGGTGTGTTTCCTCTGGACGTGATCCTCCCATCATTCCCTGCGCTCTCAGATGAGTTTCGGGTCGACACAAAACAGATTGCGTACTCAGTGAGCTTTTTTGCTGTCGGTGTGGCCATGGCGCAAATCGTGATCGGCCCACTGTCGGATGGCATCGGGCGCAAGCGTTTGTTGCTCGCTGGGTTGAGCGTATCTATTGTGGGGGCGCTCGGTTGCGTATTTTCAACCCAATATGAAACGTTCATGGCCTTTCGCTTGGTGCAGGCCTGGGTTGCGGCAGCCTCGTGCTAGGCCAGGCGCTTGTGCAGGACCTCTACAGCGGTACACAACGCAATGCCATGCGCATCCTGTTAACAAGCGCGAGCGGGTTGTTCATCTCCCTGTCACCGCTGGCAGGTGCCTTTCTTCAACAGTCGTTTGGCTGGAAGGCAAGCTTTACGGTATTCGTGATCATCGCTGCAATCGTTTCACTTCTATCGTGTGTGCTGCTCCATGACGCACCTGCGTCGCATGACCGGGCGCCAAGCATGTCCAGTTATCGGGTGATGCTGCGAGACACGGACTATCTCGCGCATGCCATGCTCTCCAGCCTCGCCTTTGCCTGCCATTTTTCCTTTATCGTCATAGCGCCCTTGCTGCTGATGGGCAGGCTAGAGCTGACGGCCTATCAATTTTCTCTGGTCTTTATCGGCTATGGGTTGGCATACATCGTCGGCGGCATGGCTGCGACCTACTTGAACAGTCGCGTAAGCCCGCAAGCTCAAATAAAAGCAGGCTTGCTGCTTATAAGTACGGCGGGCATCACCCTTTTGATGTGGGAATGGGTGGCAGGTTTATCTGTGCTGGGTGTTCTACTGCCGATGATTGTCTGTACCACCGGGACAACCCTGGTACGCCCCGCCGCAACGACCCAGGCTTTGGCGCGCTATCCGCGTCAGGCAGGTGCGGCAGCGTCGCTCAATACGACATTGCTGTTCGCCGGTGCCGGTTTGACGAGCAGTGTGGTCGCAGGTTTGGAAAGCGAGCTACCGGCCGGCTTGGGCGTGCTGTTCGTGGTGGCCAGCCTGTGCGGAGGGTGGCTGCTTGCATGCACCAAGGACGATGGAATGCAACGCTGCTGAAACCTTGATCAGGCAAAAAAAAAGCCCGGGTGGCGACAAGCGACCCGGGCATTCTTGAATGAAACGGGTGAATCAGCTTACAAGGCCGTACACCACCGAGGTCAGCGCAACCAGGCCGACCACGACAACGAACACGTTGGAGGCCGCACCACTGTACTTGCGCATCGATGGCACACGGCGAATGGCGTACATCGGCATCAGGAACAACAGCACCGCGAGAATCGGGCCGCCGAGCGACTCGATCATGCCGAGAATGCTCGGGTTGAGCGTGGCGACGATCCAGCACACCACCAGCATCAGTGCGGCAACCACGCGGTCCAGGGCCTTGGCGCCTGGGCGCGCACCGGTCTTGGCGATGATGCCCTTCAGGCCTTCGCTGGCACCGATATAGTGGCCGAGGAACGACTTGGCGATGGCCACGAAGGCGATCAACGGCGCAGCGAACGCGATGGTCGGGTTGCTGAAGTGGTTGGCCAGGTACGACAGGATCGACAGGTTCTGCGCCTTGGCTTCGGCCAGCTGGGCGCTGCTCAGGGTGAGCACGCAGCTGAACACGAAGAACAGCACCATCACCACCATCAGCAGGTGGGCACGACGCAGGATCTGGCCGCTGCGCTCGTCGGCGTGCGCGCCGTAACGGCGCTTCTGGTCGACGGCAAAGGCCGAGATGATCGGCGAATGGTTGAACGAGAACACCATCACCGGAATGGCCAGCCACAGGGTGTGCAGGAAGGCCGAGGCCGGCGGCACCTCTGTGGCGCTGTCGAGAATGCCACCGGTCCAGTGCGGCACCAGGTACAGGCCCAGCAACGCCAGCGCAACGATGAACGGGTAGACCAGCAGGCTCATGACCTTGACCGTGGCCTGCTCCCCGCAGCGCACGATGGCCAGCAGGCCGAGGATCAGCACGAATGACAGGATTGCCCGTGGCGGTGGCTGCATGTGCAGCTGGTGTTCCATGAAGCTGGACACGGTGTTGGTCAGCGCCACGCTGTAGATAAGCAGGATCGGGAAGATGGCGAAGAAGTACAGCACGGTGATCGAGGCACCGGCGGTGATGCCGAAATGCTCCTTGACCACTTCGGTGATGTCGCTGCCATCGCGCCCGGAAAGGACGAAACGGGTCAGCCCGCGATGGGCGAAATAGGTCATCGGGAAGGCCAGCACGGCCAGGATCAGCAGCGGCCAGAAGCCGCCAAGGCCGGCGTTGATCGGCAGGAACAGTGTCCCGGCGCCGATGGCTGTGCCGAACAGGCCCCAGCATCCAGGTGGTGTCGTGACGCGCCCAAGTGCCGAGGGCGGCGGGGGTCGATTCTGCAAAGCGTTGTTCAACGCTTGGGGCCTGCTCATTCATTCCGGGTGAAGCTCCACTCGCAAGACTGCAACAGGCTGAGAATGGCGAAATAGACGTTTCGCCCAACTCAACCGGAAAAGAGGGGCGCGATTGTGCACGGAAAGGTTGCACTTGCGAAGCCCTTTTCCGAGGAGCGGTTGCACTTGTCTTTACAAGCGGAAGGCAACGCTGGTGTCGTTCGATGGAATGTAGCGGCTTGGGAGCGTGTGGGGCCGCCTGTGGGAGCGGCCTTGCGTCGCGAAAGGGCCGCAAAGCGGCCCCAGCAATGTCAGCGGCAAAGCTGCAATCGTGGGGGCGCTCCGCCCCCCTTTCGCGACGCAAGGCCCCTCCCACAAAGTCCAACCGCGCCCCACAGGAGGGGCCGCAGCTGGCCCCTTGGCGAGTTACTTCTGAACGGCAGCGAACGCTTCGGCAACCCGTTGCAGGTTGGCCGGGCGCAGGCCGGACATGCACACACGGCCGCTGTCGATCAGGTACACGCCGAACTCGTCACGCAGGCGACGTACCTGCTCGACGCTGAAGCCGGTGTAGCTGAACATGCCGCGCTGGCGCAGGAAGAACTGGAAGTCCTGGCCCGGCAGCAGCACGGCCAGGGCATCGACCAACGCCTGGCGCATGTCGAGGATACGTTTGCGCATCACTTCGACTTCTTCGGCCCACTGGGCATTCAGGCCAGCATCGCTCAGTACGCCAGCAACCAGCTGGGCGCCGAAGTTGGGCGGGCTGGAGTAGTTGCGGCGCACGGTGGCCTTCAGCTGGCCAAGCACGCTCTGGGCAGTGGCCTCGTCATCACACACCACCGACAGGCCGCCCACCCGCTCGCCATACAGCGAGAAGATTTTCGAGAAGGAGTTACTGACCAGGCACGGCACGCCGGCACGGGCCATTTCGCGGATAGCGTAGGCGTCTTCTACCAGGCCTTCGGCGAAGCCTTGATAAGCGATGTCGAGGAACGGGATCAGCTGGCGCGCCTTGACCACTTCGACCACTTGTTGCCACTGGTGCTGCTGCAGATCGGCACCGGTAGGGTTGTGGCAGCACGGGTGCAGCAGTACCACGCTGTTGGCCGGCAGGCTCTGCAAGGTGGCCAGCATGCCGTCGAAGTCCACGCCACGGGTGGCCTGGTCGAAGTACGGGTAGGTGTGCACCTTGAAGCCTGCACCTTCGAAGATGGCGCGGTGGTTGTCCCAGGTCGGGTTGCTGACCCAGACTTCGGACTGCGGGAAGTAGCGCTTGAGGAAGTCGGCACCGACTTTCAGGGCGCCGGAGCCACCCACGGTCTGTACGGTGGCCACACGGCCGCCGGTCACGGCCGGGTGATCAGCACCGAACAGCAGCGCCTGGATGGCTTGGCGGTAGCTGGCCAGGCCTTCCATCGGCAGGTACAGGGAGGCTTCGTGGTCCTGACCGGCAATGCGTTTTTCCACCGCATCCACCGCCGCCAGTTGCGGCACCACGCCGGCCTCATCGTAGTACAGGCCAATACTCAGGTTGACCTTGTCGGCGCGCGGGTCGGCCTTGAAGGTTTCCATCAACGAGAGGATCGGGTCGCCGGCATAGGCATCGACATGTTTGAACACAGCGTGCAGCTCCTTGGATCAGGACGGTACGGAAAGTCAGCCCTGAGCATACCCGCAGAGCGGGCTCAGGAACATCCACTATTGTGCAAGGTTGTCTATGCAACATTGCATGACCGGGATGAGGGCTGGATTCTTCGCGGGTAAACCCGCGAAGGGGCCAGATCAGCCAAGCAGGTCCTTCAGGCCTTGCAACTCCTGCTCGGTCACCGCCACCCCCTCCTCCTCGGCCACCTCGCGCTCACGGTAGCGCCGCTCGCCCGGCATGCGCGTCAGCCCCACCGCCTGCATGTGCTCCACCAGCTCGCGGCTGCGCTGGGCAAAGCGCTCGCCCTCGGCCTTGCCTGGGTCGATGACGATGATCAACTGCCCGGTCCATGGCGTTTTCGCGCCCGGATGCCCGGACCAATCGAACTCCCAGGAGAAATGACCGCCGGTCAGCGCCGCCGCCAGCAGCTCGACCATCATCGACAACGCCGAGCCCTTGTGCCCGCCAAATGGCAGCAGGGCGCCGCCTTCCAGGATCGCCTTCGGGTCGGTGGTCGGCTGGCCATCGGCATCCACCCCCATGCCCTCCGGCAATTGCTGGCCGGCGCGCGCGGCAATCTGCACATCGCCATGGGCCATGGCACTGGTGGCCATGTCGAAAACGATCGGGTCATGCTCGGCGCAAGGCGCAGCAAAAGCGATGGGGTTGGTACCGAACAGCGGCTTGCGCGCACCATGCGGCACCACGCAGGTCATGCTGTTGACCACGCTGAGGGCTACCAGGCCCTCTTCGGCGAACGGCTCGACATCCGGCCATAGCGCGGCGAAGTGGTGCGAGTTGTGGATCGCCAGCACGGCAATGCCTGCGCTGCGCGCCTTCGCCACCAACAGCTCACGGGCAGCCGCCAGTGCCGGCTGGGCAAAACCGCCCGCAGCATCGACACGCACATAGCCGGCGGCCACGTCGCTGACCTGTGGCGTGGCCTGGCCATCGACCCAGCCGCTGGCCAAGGTCGAGACATAACCGGGCATGCGGAACACCCCATGGCTATGGGCGCCATCACGCTGGGCGCTGGCGCAGTTGTGGGCCAGCACCCGGGCCACGGCCTCGCTGCACCCATGGCGCTGGAAAATGGCCTGCAACAGGCTTTGCAGCTCGGTAAAAGGCACGCGCACAACGGTGCTGGTGGAAGGTGCGGACATCTGAAGCTCCTTGTTGATTTTGGAATGGCTACAGCGTTGCAACGACAAAAACTTTCCTTCATGTGACAGCAATCTGTCAAATGTTGACTTGATGACAGAAAACATTCATTTTCTTCCCAAGCCTCACCCCTGGAGCCGCAGCATGAGCCAACTGATCAAGCAACGCCTGGAAAACAGCCTCGAAGGGGCCGCTGCCTCGGGTCGCAAGATCGCCACCTACATGCTTGCCAACCTGCACGAACTGCCGTTCCAGACCTCGGCCAGCATTGCCGCCAAGCTGGGCGTCAGCGAATCCAGCGTCGGGCGCTACTGTCGCTCACTGGGTTATGCCCACCTCAAGGCGCTTAAGCAAGACCTGCAGAACGATCTGGGCGATGGCCCGTGGCTGGTAGGCGATCGTCTGCAAGATTACCGCCAGAACCAGGACGCCAGCGACAACGCCGGCAGCCTGGAGCTGGAAATCGCCGCCCTGGTGCGCGTACACGAATACCGCCAGAGCCCCGCCTGGCACAACGTGGCGCAACGCCTGGCGAGCAAACCGCGGGTGTTCATCGCCGGTTTCCAGACCGAGCGCGGCATCGCCATGTGCATGAGCCACCTGCTGCAATACCTGCGCGATGGTGTGCAACTGGTCGACATCAGCGCCGGGCACTTCGGCGAAGTGCTGCTGGGCCGCGCCGAAGACAGCGCCCTGGTGGTGTTCGAGGCGCGCCGTTATTCCCGCCATGCCCTGATGCTGTGCCAGAAGGCGCGCGAGGCTGGCATTGCGGTCACTCTGGTGACCGACACCTTCTGTGACTGGGCGGATGCCAATGCCGACGAGGTGTTCCGCATCCCCACCGAATTCAACCTGTTCTGGGAATCCACCTCGACGATGCTGTCGTGGGTGCATCTGATGGTCAACGAGGTCTGCAAGAAGCTCGGACCGGATGTTGAAAAACGCTTGGAAGCAACTGCCGCTCTACATAACGAATTCGTCGGCTACACCTCGTGGTCGACGGGCAAACAACAATAGCAAGAGTGCAATGAGGTGCGAGATGAACAAGTCCATGGCCTTGCTGGGTGCGTGCGCCCTGCTGCTGGCGGGTGCCGCCAGCGCTGAAACCCTGCGGTTCGCCACCGAGGGTGCCTACCCGCCCTTCAACTATGTAGACGCCGATAACAAGCTACATGGCTTCGATGTCGACATCACCCATGCCCTGTGCGAACAGATGAAAGTCGAATGCACGCTGGTGGCGCAGGACTGGGAAGGCATCATCCCCGCCCTGATGGCGCGCAAGTATGACGCGATAGTGGCATCGATGATCGACACCGACGAGCGACGCAAGAAGATCGCCTTCACCGAGCACTACTACCGCACGCCCCTGACCGTGGCGGTTGCCAAGGACAGCAAGATCGACAGCGCCCAGACCGACTTTGTCGGCTACACCGTCGGTGCGCAGTCTTCCTCTACCCAGGCCATCTACGCCGAAGACGTGTACGGCAAGGCCGGTGCCGACGTGAAACTGTACCCGACCATGGACGAAGCCAACGCAGACCTGGCGGCCGGCCGCCTGGACGGCGTGATTGCCGACAAATTCCCGCTGCACGAGTGGATGAACAAGAACGGCGGGGATTGCTGCAAGATCCTTGGCGACGTGGCCGACACCAAGGCCGATGCCGCGATCGCTGTGCGCAAGGACGACGAAGCCCTGCGCCAGCGCCTGAATACCGCGCTGCAACAGATTGTGGCCAACGGCACCTACCAGAAGATCGCCAGCAAGTACTTTGCTTTCGATATCTACAACTGATCTTCAGGAAGTTGTGCGCCCCCCCTGTGGGAGCGGCCTTGCGTCGCGACAGGGCCGCGTAGCGGCCCCGGCAATCTCTGCAGTTGCATAAACCCTGGGCCGCTACGCAGCCCGTTCGCGACGCAAGGCCGCTCCCACAAGGCCGCATAACCTGCCCAAGAGGTTCGTCATGCTCGATCAATTGTCCTTGCTGTCTTTCGCCAGCGGAGGCTGGGGCCAGGCGTTGCTGGCCGGCGCGCTGGTTACCGTTTCCCTGGCCTTGGCCTGCCTGCCCATCGGCCTGCCACTGGGCCTGGTGGTCGCCCTGGCGGCGCGCTCACGCAAACGCCTGCCACGGGCCTGGGCCACCACTTTTTCCACCGTCTTCCGCGGCCTGCCCGAGCTGCTGACGTTGCTGATCATCTATTACGGCTGCCAGATCGCCGCGCAGAAGATCCTCGCCGCCATGGGCTACCAAGGTGAGTTCCTCATCAACACCTTCCTCGCCGCGATGATCGCCTTCAGCCTGGTGTTCGCCGCGTTTTCCAGCGAGATCTGGCTGGCCGCCTTCAAGACCCTGCCCAAGGGCCAGCTGGAAGCCTGCTCGGCGCTTGGGCTTAGCAAGCGCACCGGTTTCTTCAAGGTGTTGCTGCCACAACTGACCCGCATCGCCCTGCCCGGCTTGTCCAACAACTGGCTGTCGCTGCTCAAGGACACCTCGCTGGTGTCGACCATCTCGCTGGTCGACCTGATGCGCCAGACCAACCTGGCGGTCAGCGTAACCAAGGAGCCGATGTTCTTCTACGGCGTCGCCTGCCTGGGCTACCTGCTGTTCGCGGCACTGTCCGGGCGCGTGTTCGCCTACATCGAACGGCGCAGCAACCGCCACCTGCAAGGAGCACGCGCATGAGCTTCGATCAACTGCTGGCAATGGTGCTTGACCCCGACCTGCTGGAACGCTACGGCCCGCGCTTCATCGACGGCCTGCTGGTAACCGCCAAGCTGGTGGCGATTTCCTTCAGCCTGGGTGCTGTGCTCGGCCTTCTGCTGGCCCTTGCACGCCTGTCTCGCAGCCTGGTACTGCAGCGCATGGCAGCCGGCTACGTGTACTTCTTCCGCGGCTCGCCGCTGCTGGCGCAATTGTTCCTGCTGTATTACGGCCTGGGTTCGCTCAAGGGCTTCTGGCAGGACGTCGGCCTGTGGTGGTTCTTCCGGGATGCGTGGTTTTGCACCTTGCTGGCGTTCACCCTGAACACTGCCGCCTATCAGGCCGAGATCTTCCGCGGCAGCCTGATGGCGGTTGCGCCTGGCCAGCATGAAGCGGCGCGGGCGCTGAACCTGAAGCGCTCGACCACCTTCTTCAAGGTGATATTGCCGCAGTCGCTGCTGGTAGCCATTGGCCCGTTGGGCAACGAACTGATCCTGATGATCAAGGCCAGCGCGATCGCCTCGCTGGTGACGATCTACGACCTGATGGGCGTGACCAAACTGGCCTTCTCGCGCAGTTTCGACTTCCAGATCTACCTGTGGGCCGCCGTGCTCTACCTGGTGATCGTCGAACTGGTGCGGCGCCTGTTGAAACACCTGGAAGCCCGCCTGGGCCGCCACCTGAACTGACCGAAGGATACGTTTCATGCATTGCCAGACCCTTGTCCTCGGCGCCGGCATCGTCGGCGTCAGCACCGCGCTGCACCTGCAGGCACGCGGGCGCCAGGTAATTCTGATCGACCGCGACGAACCGGGCAGCGGCACCAGCCACGGTAACGCCGGGCTGATCGAGCGCTCCAGTGTCATCCCCTATGCCTTCCCGCGGCAACTGAGCGCACTGCTGCGCTACGGCCTGAACCGCCAGCCCGATGTGCGCTACAGCCTGGCGCACCTGCCCAAGGCCGCACCGTGGCTGTGGCGTTACTGGCGCCAGTCGGCACCCGGGCGCCTGGCCGGCGCCGCCGCCGATATGTTGCCGCTGGTGCAGCGCTGTGTCGACGAGCATGACGCGCTGATCGCTGCCGCCGGCCTGGAAGGCCTGGTGCAAGCCAAAGGCTGGATCGAAGTGTTCCGCGACCCCGCGCTGTTCGAGCAGGCAAAAACCGATGCCAAGGGCCTGAGCCGCTACGGCTTGCGGTTCGAAATCCTTGAATGCGGGCAGCTGCAGGCACGTGAACATCAGCTGGACGCCACCGTGGTCGGTGGCATCCACTGGCTCGACCCGAAAACCGTGAACAACCCCGGCGCGCTCACCCGTGGCTATGCGGCGCTGTTCCTGCAGCGCGGCGGGCAGTTCGTGCATGGCGATGCGCGCAGCCTGCGCCAGGCCAATGGCCAATGGCGGGTAGAGAGCCAGCGTGGCCCGATCACTGCCGACGAGGTGGTGGCCTGCCTTGGGCCACAGTCAGCCGACCTGTTCAGCGGCCTGGGCTACCAGATCCCGCTGGCAATCAAGCGGGGCTACCACATGCACTACAGCACCCGTGACGGCGCTCAGCTGGAGCACTCGATCTGCGACACCCAAGGCGGCTATGTACTGGCGCCGATGGCGCGCGGCGTGCGCCTGACCACCGGCATCGAGTTCGACGCAGCCAGTGCGCCTGGCAATCAGATTCAGCTGGGCCGCTGCGAGGCCTTGGCGCGCAAGCTGTTCCCGGCCCTCGGCGAACGTCTGGACGACACGCCATGGCTGGGCCGCCGCCCCTGCCTGCCCGACATGCGCCCGGTGATCGGGCCGGCGCCGCGCCACCCAGGGCTGTGGTTCAACTTCGGCCATGCCCATCACGGCCTCACGCTGGGGCCGGTCTGCGGCCGGCTGCTGGCCGAGCTGCTCACTGGCGAGCCCCCCTTCACCGACCCCGCGCCTTACAGCGCGACCCGTTTCGACTGAACCCACGCGGGAGAACAACAAGATGACCGCACCACTGAGCCTTGCCACCCTTGCCCCCGAACCCGACCCGCGTTCGGTGCTGATACGCATCGAAGGCCTGAACAAGCACTATGGCGCGTTCCACGTGCTGCGTGACATCGACCTGCAGGTGCGCGAAGGCGAACGCATCGTGCTGTGCGGGCCGTCCGGCTCGGGCAAGTCGACCCTGATCCGTTGCATCAACCGCCTGGAAGTCGCCCAGCAGGGCAGCATCCAGGTGGACGGCATCGACCTGGCGGCCACCACGCGCGAGGCTGCACAGGTACGCAGCGACATCGGCATGGTGTTCCAGCACTTCAACCTGTTCCCGCACATGAGCGTGCTCGACAACTGCCTGCTGGCCCCCACCAGCGTGCGCGGGCTGTCACGCAAGGACGCCGAGGAGCGGGCACGCATGTACCTGAGCAAGGTCGGCATCGAAAGCCAGGCGCACAAGTACCCCAGCCAGCTGTCCGGCGGCCAGCAGCAGCGCGTGGCAATCGCCCGGGCGCTGTGCATGAAGCCGCGGATCATGCTGTTCGACGAGCCCACTTCGGCGCTGGACCCGGAAATGGTCGCCGAGGTGCTGGATGTGCTGGTGCAGTTGGCTGGCACGGGCATGACCATGCTGTGCGTCACCCATGAAATGGGCTTTGCCCGGCAGGTAGCCGAGCGGGTGCTGTTCCTTGAGGGTGGGCAGATCATCGAGGACAGCCCGCCGCAGGTGTTCTTCAACCAGCCGCGCACCGAGCGGGCCAAGGCGTTCCTGGCGCAGATCCTGCACTGATTGAAGACCTGTCACTGGACTTTGTGGGAGCGGCCTTGCGTCGCGAGAGGGCTGCGCAGCAGCCCCGGCAATCTATGCACAGTGCTGAAATCCGAGGGGCCGCTTTGCGGCCCTTTCGCAACACAAGGCCGCTCCACATGGACCAAGGTGACTTCAAGCGACCTAATCATTGCGCCGCTGCAATGACCCAACTGCATCGTTAAATATTATTGACCGCAGACCCTGCCAAACCCACGCCGCCACAGGCCCGCATCGGTTTCAGCCCCCAGAAAACGGCGTATCCCCCGCGTTAAAGCCCGCTTCCGTCGTTTGACATATCGAACGGCTCTGGCAAGCTATCTACAAGCCCCGACCGGAATCGTCGCCTCTGACGAGCCGGCAGTGCTCGGGGCTACAGGCAGCACCCAAGGCCCCGCGCCGTGCGCCTGCACAACAACGACAGGTCGAACCTGTCCCAAGGTGACATATGTCCAACAGCAACATTGGCAACAAGCAACCTTCCCTGCGCAAACCCGTCGTCCTGATGACCATGGGCAGCCAAGAGCGCAAAGGCCATGACTACCAGGTCATGACCCACAAATACATTACCCCGCTGGTCGAGTTCTCCGATTGCGTCCCGGTGTTGGTGCCTACCTGCTGCGGCACTGACGACCTCGAGACCTACCTGGACATGGCCGACGGCGTTTACCTGACTGGCGCTGGCAGCAACATCGACCCGGCCCTGTATGGCCAGGAAAACCAGACCCCAGGCAAAGGCCAGGACCAGAACCGCGACCTGTTCGACATTCCGCTGGTCAAGGCGGCGATCAAGCGTGGCCTGCCCATTTTCGGCATCTGCCGCGGCATGCAAGAAATCAACGTGGCCCTGGGTGGCGACATTTACCAGAAGGTGTATGCCGAACCTGGGTTCAATGACCACCGGGAAAACCCGGAAGACCCGGTCGAAGTGCAGTACGCCCAGGTGCATGGGGTGAAGATCCAGCCGGGCAGCTGGCTGCACGACACCCTGGGTACCGACGAGATTCGCGTCAACTCGCTGCATGGCCAAGGCCTGCACAAGCTCGGTGCCGGTATTGAAGCGATCGCCCGTGCCGAAGATGGCCTGGTCGAAGCGATTCATGCGCCAAGCATTTCGCCGTTCTTGTTCGCGGTGCAGTGGCACCCTGAATGGCAGGCGGCGAAGAACCCTGACTCGATAAAGATCTTCCAGGCTTTCGGCGATGCTTGCCGGGCCCAGGTACGCAAGGCGCAAATCAAGCGCCAGCACGCGGCCTGACCTTCAGTTTCCTCTGCTTTGATCGCGGGGCGGCGCAAGGCCGCCCCCGTTTCCCCGGTCACCCTCTGCTGGTCCCAGAACACTTCCCGTGGAATCGGGCGGCGGGCTTGTGCCTGTCTCCGCGATCGTTTTTTCCTTTCCCTTAAGAGATACGATGACTGCCATGTGTTTGTCGTCGTACCTGCTGCGCCTGTGAAATCGAGCGCCGCCCGCGCGGCGCTTCGCGGGTAAACCCGCTCCTACGGTTGTTTCGGGCCAGTTATGCCTGTGGCATTTGCGCGCGAACGCCTTGGCGCATGCCTCGATATCGCGTCGTACAAACAAGGCGGTCGCGCGCGTCTGGCACAGGCGATACTGGCCCGAAACAAACGTAGGAGCGGGTTTACCCGCGAAGCGCCGCGCGGGCGGCCGCTCGATCTGCGCCACAACACACCTATCCAGACGGCCACCCTGGCGAGAACACAAAACTCTGAAAAAGGACTAGTCATCGCACAAGTTGTACGATAACTTACCTCCAACGCAAAACAACACCCCCTCACCCAAGCGCCACAGGATGCCAACAACAATGAATCCACAAGAACTTAAATCCATCCTCTCCCACGGCCTGCTGTCTTTCCCGGTCACCGACTTCAATGCCCAGGGCGACTTCAACCCGGCTGGCTACATCAAGCGCCTTGAGTGGCTGGCCCCCTACGGCGCCAGCGCGCTGTTCGCCGCTGGCGGTACCGGTGAATTCTTCTCCCTGGCCGCCAGCGAATACAGCCAGGTGATCAAGACCGCGGTCGACACCTGCGCCACTTCGGTGCCGATCCTCGCCGGTGTCGGTGGCTCTACCCGTCAGGCCATCGAATACGCGCAAGAAGCCGAGCGCCTGGGTGCCAAGGGCCTGCTGTTGCTGCCGCACTACCTGACCGAAGCCAGCCAGGACGGCGTCGCCGCCCACGTCGAAGCGGTGTGCAAATCGGTAACCATCGGTGTGGTGGTGTACAACCGCAACGTCTGCCGCCTGAACGCCGACCTGCTGGAAAAACTGGCCGAGCGCTGCCCGAACCTGATCGGCTACAAGGACGGCCTGGGTGATATCGAACTGATGGTGTCGATCCGTCGTCGCCTGGGCGAGCGCTTCAGCTACCTGGGTGGCCTGCCGACCGCCGAAGTGTATGCTGCCGCCTACAAAGCCCTGGGCGTACCGGTTTACTCCTCCGCGGTGTTCAACTTCGTGCCGAAAACCGCCATGGACTTCTACAACGCCATCGCCCGTGACGACCACGCCGCCGTGGCCAAGCTGATCGACGATTTCTTCCTGCCCTACCTGGACATCCGCAACCGCAAGGCCGGCTACGCCGTGAGCATCGTCAAGGCCGGCGCCAGAATTGCCGGTTACGACGCTGGCCCGGTGCGCACTCCGCTGACCGACCTCACCGCCGAAGAGTACGAAATGCTCGCCGCGCTGATGGACAAGATGGGCCCGCAGTAAGCGCTGCCCGCGGCCTGCCAGATGCCGCACCCGGAGTGGGCCTACCCCACTCCGGTTACAATTCGTGAGCCCGCACAAAAATAACTAGTGGGAGTTTTGCCAGCATGCAAGCGACTAAGAAAACGCATGTGCGCTACCTGATCCTGTTCATGCTGTTTCTGGTGACCACGATCAACTATGCCGACCGCGCTACCATTGCTATCGCAGGCTCCAGCCTGCAGAAAGACCTCGGCATTGACGCCGTAACCCTCGGTTATATCTTTTCCGCCTTCGGATGGGCTTACGTGGCTGGCCAGATTCCTGGTGGCTGGCTGCTCGATCGCTTCGGTTCCAAGAACGTCTACGCCTTCAGCATCTTCACCTGGTCGCTGTTCACCCTGCTGCAGGGTTTTGTCGGTGGCCTGCCGGTTGCCTGGGCCGTGGTCACCCTCTTCACCCTGCGCTTCCTGGTCGGTTTCGCCGAAGCCCCGTCATTCCCGGGTAACGCGCGCATCGTCGCCGCATGGTTCCCGACCCAGGAACGCGGCACGGCGTCGGCCATCTTCAACTCGGCGCAGTATTTCGCCACTGCACTGTTCGCCCCGATCATGGGCTGGATCGTGTTCAGCTTCGGCTGGGAGCACGTCTTCGTGGTCATGGGTGTGCTGGGCATCATCTTCTCGATGGTGTGGCTGAAGACCATCTACAATCCGCGCCAACACCCGCGCATCAGCCAAAGCGAACTCGAGCACATCGAGCAGAACGGCGGCCTGGTCGACATGGACCAGAAGCGCGGCAGCGACGGCCCGAAATGGGGTTACATCAAGCAGTTGCTGACCAGCCGCATGCTGCTGGGCGTATACCTGGGCCAGTACTGCATCAACGCCATCACCTACTTCTTCCTCACCTGGTTCCCGGTGTACCTGGTGCAGGAACGTGGCATGACCATTCTCAAGGCCGGCTTCATCGCCTCGCTGCCGGCGGTGTGTGGTTTTATCGGCGGCGTCCTGGGTGGTGTGATCTCCGACTGGCTGCTGCGCCGCGGCAACTCGCTGACCTTCTCGCGCAAACTGCCGATCGTCTGTGGCCTGCTGCTGTCCACCACCATGGTGTTCTGCAACTACGTCGATGCCGAGTGGATGGTGGTTGGCTTCATGACGCTGGCGTTTTTCGGCAAGGGCATCGGCGCGCTGGGCTGGGCGGTGGTGGCGGACACTTCACCCAAGCAGATCGCCGGGCTGTCCGGTGGCCTGTTCAACACCTTCGGCAACATCGCGTCGATCACCACCCCTATCGTGATCGGCTACATCATCAGCGCGACCGGCTCGTTCAAGTGGGCGCTTGTGTACGTGGGTGCCAACGCGCTGGTAGCGGTATTCAGCTATCTGGTTATCGTCGGCCCCATCAAGCGTATCGAATTGCGTGATGCTGCCCCGAAGCCACACGCTGAGCCTGCCACCGACGGCGAACTGGCCAGCTCCCGTCACTGAAAAAACACGCCCGCGCCGGGTCACCCGGCATGGGCGGATGTACAAAAGCCTGAGAACCTGACAAGTAGGGCCCAAACATGCAGTTGATCGAACATTCCGACTCGCCCCGCTACGTCCGCCTGCACGACGACGACAACGTCGTGGTCGTTGTCAACGACGGCGGCTTGGGCGAAGGCGCCCGCTTCGCCGACGGCCTGACCCTGATCGAAGGCGTGCCGCAAAGCCACAAGGTGGCCACCGTATCCATCGCCAAGGGCGAGCCCGTGCGCCGCTACGGGCAAATCATCGGCTACGCGCTGGAAGACCTGCGCCAAGGTAGCTGGGTTCAGGAAAGCCAGCTGGCCATGCCGGCCGCCCCGGAACTGGACAGCCTGCCGCGCTGCGATGCAGTGCCACAACCGCTGCCGCCGCTGGAGGGCTTCACTTTCGAGGGCTATCGCAACGCCGACGGCACTGTCGGCACCCGCAATATCCTCGGCATCACCACCACCGTGCAGTGCGTGACCGGCGTGCTGGAACATGCAGTCAAGCGCATTCGCAACGAACTACTGCCCAAATACCCCAACGTCGATGACGTGGTAGCCATTACCCACAGCTACGGCTGCGGTGTGGCAATCAACGCCCGCGACGCTTACATCCCGATCCGCACCGTGCGCAACCTGGCGCGCAACCCCAACCTTGGCGGCGAGGCACTGGTGATCAGCCTGGGCTGTGAAAAACTGCAAGCCAGCCAGGTGATGCACGACAACGACCCCTCGGTGGACCTCAGCGACCCATGGCTGTACCGCCTGCAAGATGCCAGCCTTGGCTTTGTTGAAATGATCGAGCAGATCATGGACCTGGCCGAAACCCGCCTGAAGAAGCTCGACCAGCGCCGCCGCGAAACGGTCCCGGCCAGCGAACTGATCCTCGGTATGCAATGCGGTGGCAGCGACGCCTTCTCGGGCATCACCGCCAACCCGGCACTGGGCTATGCCGCCGACCTGCTGGTCCGCGCTGGCGCCACCGTGCTGTTCTCTGAAGTGACCGAGGTGCGCGACGCGATCTACATGCTGACCTCGCGCGCGGAAAACCAGGACGTTGCCGACGCGCTGGTGCGCGAAATGGACTGGTACGACCGTTACCTGCAGCAAGGCGCCGCCGACCGCAGCGCCAACACCACACCGGGCAACAAGAAAGGCGGGCTGTCGAACATCGTCGAGAAATCGCTGGGTTCGATCGTCAAGTCGGGCAGCGGCGCTATCCAGGGTGTGCTCGGCCCAGGCGAACGGGTCAACCGCAAAGGCCTGATTTTCTGCGCCACCCCAGCCAGCGACTTTGTCTGCGGCACCTTGCAGCTGGCAGCCGGCATGAACCTGCACGTCTTTACTACCGGCCGCGGCACCCCGTATGGCCTGGCCATGGCACCGGTGGTCAAAGTGTGCACCCGCAGCGAACTGGCCCAGCGCTGGCCCGACCTGATCGACATCGACGCCGGTCGCATCGCCAGTGGTCGCTCGACCATCGAGGAGCTGGGCTGGGAGCTGTTCCATTACTACCTGGACGTGGCCAGCGGCCGCAAGCAGACCTGGGCCGAACAACACCGGTTGCACAACGACATCACCCTGTTCAACCCGGCGCCCATTACCTGATGCCGCAGCCTTGACCACGCATTCACACACGCCACTCTCAATCCCACAGGAGCACCCCATGCCTGAAATCCTCGGCCATAACTTCATCGCCGGTCAGCGCAGTGCCGCTGGCCCTCAGCGCCTGCAGAGCCTGGACGCCAGCACTGGCGAAGCCCTGCCCTACAGCTTTGCCCAGGCCACCGAAGCCGAAGTGGACCAGGCCGCCAAGGCCGCTGCCGCTGCCTTCGCCGAGTTCCGCCAACTGACTCCGGCACGTCGGGCCGAGTTCCTCGACGCCATCGCCGCTGAACTCGACGAACTGGATGACGCCTTCGTCGCCATCGTCTGCCGCGAAACTGCACTGCCCGCCGCCCGTATCCAGGGCGAGCGCGGCCGCACCAGCGGGCAGATGCGCCTGTTCGCCCAAGTGCTGCGCCGCGGCGACTTTCTCGGCGCACGCATCGACCTGGCACTGCCCGAGCGCCAGCCGCTGCCACGCGTAGACCTGCGCCAGATGCGCATCGGCGTAGGCCCGGTCGCCGTGTTCGGGGCCAGCAACTTCCCGCTGGCCTTCTCCACCGCCGGTGGTGATACCGCCGCTGCCCTCGCCGCGGGCTGCCCGGTGGTATTCAAGGCGCACAGCGGCCACATGGCCACGGCCGACCTGGTCGGCTGCGCCATCGTGCGCGCCGCTGAGCGTACCGGCATGCCCAAGGGCGTGTTCAACATGGTATTTGGTGGCGGCGTGGGCGAGTGGCTGGTCAAGCACCCCGCCATCCAGGCGGTTGGCTTCACCGGCTCGCTCAAAGGCGGCGATGCCCTTTGCCGCATGGCCGCTGAGCGCCCGCAGCCAATCCCGGTATTTGCCGAGATGTCGAGCATCAACCCGGTCATCATCCTGCCGGGCGCCCTGGCCAAGCGTGGCGAGGCCATTGCCCGCGAGTTGGCGGGGTCCGTGTGCATGGGCGCCGGGCAGTTCTGCACCAACCCTGGGTTGGTGATTGGCCTGCAGTCACCACAGTACAGCCAGCTGCTCGCCGACCTTGGCCAGTACCTGGACCAGCAAGCCGGGCAAACCATGCTCAACGCTGGCGGCCTGCGCAGCTACGTTGGCGGCCTTGAACACCTGCATGCCCATGCCGGTATCGAGCATGTGGCCGGCCAGGCGCAGGAAGGCAACCAGGCACGCGCTCAGCTGTTCAAGGCCGATGCACGCCTGCTGGTCGAGTCCGACCCGCTGTTGCAGGAAGAAGTGTTTGGGCCCACCACCGTGGCTGTAGAGGTGCAGGACCACGACCAACTACGCGACGCGCTGCTCGGCCTGCGCGGCCAGCTGACCGCGACGCTGATCGGCGAGGCGGAAGACTTCGATGCCTTCGCCTGGCTGGTGCCGCTGCTGGAGGAGAAAGTCGGGCGAATCCTGGTCAATGGCTACCCGACCGGTGTCGAAGTCTGTGATGCCATGGTGCACGGCGGCCCGTACCCGGCGACCTCCGATGCGCGTGGCACCTCGGTCGGCACGTTGGCCATCGACCGCTTCCTGCGCCCGGTGTGCTACCAGAACTACCCGCAGACACTGCTGCCTGAGGCACTGCGCGACGGCAACCCGCTGGGGCTGCGGCGGTTGGTGAACGGGCAGTGGAGTGACGGGGCGATCTGACCGGTGCAAGCAACAAGAAAGCCCTGCGCACGGCGGGGCTTTTCTTTTTGACTGTACCGGCCTCTTCGCGGGCAAGCCCGCTCCTACAGGGCTATCTTGCCCGCGAAGAGGCCAGTACAGGCAGCAAAGGCTTCAGGTCCCTTGCGCTTCCGCCGCCTCATGCGCCTGGCGCAAGCGCTCGCGGCTGTTGCTCAGGTGCATGCGCATGGCCATCTTCGCCCCTTCGCTGTCACGCCGGGCAATCGCCTCATAGATCGCCTCGTGCTCATGCATCAGGCGACTCATGTAATGCGCCTGATCATCATGGGCCAGGCGCGCCGAATTCAGCCGGGTGCGCGGAATGATGCTGGTACCCAGGTGGTTGATGATGTCGGCGAAGTAGTGGTTGCCGCTGGCCTGGGCAATGCGCAGGTGGAACTGGAAGTCCGCCGACACCGCATCGGTGGCGTGGGCCGCCCCCTCGTTGAGTTCGTCCAGCGCCGCCCGCATACCGGCCAGGGCTTCGTCGCTTCGCCGCTGGGCAGCCAGCCCGGCCGACTCGATCTCCAGGGCAATGCGCAACTCCAGCACCGCCAGCACTTCGCGCAGGGTGACCACGGTGGCCGGGTCGATACGGAAACCGCCCGTAGCCGGCGCATCCAGCACGAAGGTGCCGATGCCGTGGCGGGTCTCAACCTGCCCGGCGGCCTGCAACCGCGAGATCGCCTCACGCACCACCGTGCGGCTGACGCCCTCCTCGGCCATGATCTGCGATTCGGTCGGCAGCTTGTCGCCGCGCTTGAGCTGGCCGCTGCGAATGCGTTCGGTCAGCACCGTGACCAGTTCCTGGGCCAGACTGCGCGGCTTGCGCCGGGTCCTTGCCTGTACCTGCTGCTCTGTCATTGCCCTGTATTTCACCTTGAAAGACAGCGCTCATCATAGCGCAAGCGGTTGTACGATCACATACACCCCGTGCGGTATTTATTGCCATCTTTGCAGTCCCTGGCCCCTGAAAAAACGCGCAGAATTCCTGGCCCATGACCTGCGCAAGCCTGTACTGTACGCCTTCACGCTCACTGTTCCATGGAAGGAATCTGCAGTATGAAAACCCTCGACCGCCTTTTGCTCGGCAGTGGCCTGCTGATCCCCCTCTGGCTGCTGGTGGGGGTATGGCTCACCGCTCAGGCCTACCCTGGCTATGATCACCTGCAACAGGCCATGAGCCAGCTTGGCGCGGCCGGTTCGCCAACCCACAGCTGGTCGCCACGGGTCAACAATTTCCCTCTGGCCCTGCTGTTTGCCCTGTTTGCCTGGGGCCTGGTGCGGCGCTGGCGCAGCTCGAAGCTGGCGCTGCTGAGTGCGGGCCTGGTGTTGCTGCATGGCATGGGCAGTTTGGGCACCGGCTGGTTCCCTTGCGACCAGGGCTGTGCACCGGCACAGCCATCTACCTCGCAGCAACTGCATAACCTGTTTGGTCTGCTGATGTTCCTCTCGCTGACCTTGGCCAGCGCACTATGGGCATGGCTAGGCAACCGCATTGCCTGCTCCCCCGCCCTGGCGCTGTTTTCCCTGGCTTGCGTGGTGTTGGCGATCATCACCGTCGCGTTGATGGGCCAGGCGGCGCAGAGTGGCCAGCTGTTCGGCCTGTATCAACGCCTTAACTATGGTGTTTCGGTGCTCTGGGTTGCCAGCCTGGCCTGGACAAGCCTGCAGAAGCCGAAGGCCAGTCCCCTGCGCATGGCTGTGCCCTGACGGCAAATTGCTGGCCCACGGCTGCGGAAAGCGAAGGCAAACTCCGTTCTCTTTCAGATGCTTAGGACAGCAACATGCGAGTACTTCTAGCAACGATGGCCGGCTGCCTGCTGGCCACCTTCGCTTTCGGCGCCCAAGCCAGGGCACTGAGCCAGAACGATCGCCACACCTGCGGCTGGGGCGCGCAGATAGCCGCCGAGGCCCAACAGGCCAAGCTTTCCGGGGTGACCTTGTATGCCACGCGCAAGAAGCTGCAGGTACGCAAATTCCCCAAGCCATGGATGCGCATGACTGCCTTCGGCATTACCGAGCAGACGTACAACAGCCGCTCGCGGCTCAAGCCTGAAGCGATAAAGCGGACTTACTTTGAACAGTGTGTTCAGCATGCGACTGCAAGAAGATAATTCTTTTTTATCAGTAAATTACAGATCAAACATAAAGCCATTTAGTAGAATCCATGTACTGCGAAAAAGCCTCTATCGCCAGCAGTTTGTAAGCGCGTGCAAGACTCAAGCATTTGTTAAGCTGATTCAAGTCGCCAGAAATGACCAAGGCCATTCACCCGATGGATGAACTGCGCAAGATTGACCTCAACCTGCTGCTCGCCCTGCACGCCCTGCTCAGCGAAAGGCACGTGACCCGTGCAGCCTTGCGCCTGCACCGCAGTCAACCGGCGGTCAGCCACGCCTTGGCGCAGTTGCGCAAACACTTCGACGACCCTTTGCTGGTACGCCAAGGTGGCGGCATGGCCCTTACCGCCCGCGCCCAATCGCTGGCAAAACCGTTACAGGATGCACTGAGCAATCTCGACAGCCTGCTGGCCACCCCACTGTTCGAACCTGCCAGGGCCCAGCGCCGGTTCCGGCTGTCGCTGTCCGACTACGCTTCGCGCATCATCCTGCCGCACCTGTTGCGCCACCTGCGCCAAGTCGCGCCCGGGGTGGACCTGGCCATCAGCCAGGCCAGCCGTGAAACCATGTTGGCGCAGTTGCTCGATGGCGAGCTGGATCTGGCCCTGGGCCTGTTCCCCGAACTGCCTCAGGACATCACCGCCCAGCCCCTGTTTGCCGATCGCTTCATCAGCGTTGCCGATCGCCAGGTCCTGCCTGCCAGTGGCGGTATGGCCCTGGAAGACTGGTTGGCACGCCCACATGTATTGATGGCCATGCGCCCGGATGCTTTCGATGAAATCGAGCGCGCACTGGCCGCCCGGGGCCTGCAACGCCGTATCGCCCTGGCCTTGCCGCACTGGAGTGCGGCAGTCGAAGTGCTGGCCGGCACCGACCTGATCCTGACGGTGGCCAGCCGCGCTGTGGGGTCGTTGCGCCAGCACAGGACACTGCGCCAGTTCACGCCGCCACTGGCCATCCCCTCGTTCGACTATCAGCAAGCCTGGCACAAGCGCAAGGACAGTGACCCCGGGCACCGCTGGCTGCGCGAAACCGTATGGGCCTGCAGCCAACCAGCGCGCTGATCAGTTTTCTTGCGCCTTCACAGCTGCCGTGGGGTGGGCCGGTGACGCCGTTGCCCAAGTGCCCTGTACCAGCAGCACTCCGCACAGGATCAGCACCACGCCGGCCACCCTGGCCAGACTGAGCGGCTTGCCACCCAGCCCCATCACCCCGTAGTGGTCGGCAAGCACTGCCGTGATGATCTGCCCCGCCACCACCAGTACCAGGAACCCTGCTGCGCCAAGTTTAGGGGTGAGTGCTGCGGCGCCGGCTACATACATTGCCCCCAGCACGCCACCAATCCACAACCACCAGGGCCCCTGCAGGGCCTTGCCCATGTCTGGCGCCGGTGCCCGAATAATCAGCAGCGCAGCGATCACCACCAGCATGCTCACCGTCAACGATGTGAAAGCCCCCCACAGCCAGTGCCCAAGTGCCCGGCCTGCCGCAGCATTACCTGCGGCCTGAAACGGCAACACCGCACCGGCAAGCAACGCCATGGCCACAGGAAGCGCCAGCAGAAGCATTGATTTACTGAACATGGCAGTCCTCATCCAAGGTATCGATGGCCACCATGATGCTGCATGCCCCAGCACTGATAGAAATCAAAATCCTGCACTTGAACTATTCGTACCCTGCATGGTGAAACATCCCTTCCGGCCGGCGTGCGCATGGCCGGCAATCGACTGCACCGTGCCACTGCCATGGAGCCTTAGCCATGAGCGACGACCGAAAGTCCCTGATCGACCTTGGCCAACTGCCAACCCGCAACCTGGCCGAATGCCTGGCGGTGGATCAAGCCGCCTTGGTCAACGCCTTGACAGGCCAACTGCCAGCAGCATTGGTTGAGCACCTCGCTGCCAGTGCGGACCAGGCCCAGGCACTGGGCCTGTCAAAAAAAGTGGCGGACATTGGCCTGGCGCTGGGCAAGTGGCTGGAGCAAGCCGCCGAGTCGTTGCGCCAGCACGTGTTCGAGCAATGCTGCACGCACCCGTCCGATACCGTGCGCAGTTGGGCAGCGTTCGCCCAGGCGTACCTGTCACGCTCGCAGCCTGCGGAAGATGCCCTGCTGGCGCAGTTTCGCTTCGCCCGCGATGAGCACTTCGGCGTGCGTGAATGGGCATGGATTGCCCTGCGCCCGCGCCTGGCCCAGCACCTTGAAGCGGCCCTGGCGCTACTCGGCCGCCATACCGGCGATGCAGACCCGCTGGTACGTCGGTTCTGCATCGAGATCCTGCGCCCGCGCGGCGTTTGGTGCGAGCACATTGCCACGCTCAAGCAACAACCAGAAGTGGCCGAGCCGTTGCTGGTACCGCTGCTGGCCGAAGCTGAGAAATACGCCCAGGACTCAGTCGCCAATTGGCTCAACGATGCCAGCAAGACCCGCCCCGACTGGGTACTTCAGCTGTTTCAGCGCCATCCCCCGGCTTGCAAGGCCTCACAGCGCATCCAGACCCGGGCTACCCGAAGCCTGCGGCAGTGACACACCACAAGTCGACTACCCCTAACGTGCAGAGCCCCAGGCCTTGATCGAAGCCGCCGGCTACTGAGGCCCGCTCCCCGGCACCAGCCTGCCCGGACCGCAAACGGCCGATCGTAGGCGAGTAACCGAGGTCAGCAACGGCTGAGGTCAGCGCGAGGTTTCGACGCGCAGTACTTCGGTGTAGATCGCGTCAACCGTCTGGCCAACCTTGAGGTTCTTCATGCGTTTCTGCAGGTCTGGATTCTCGACCTTGACCACCTGAAGCTTGCCCTCCGGTGGCAACAAGCTCACCTCATGCGTGTTGAGGTCGATCTTCTTGATCTGAGAGGTAACCTTGACCTGGCGGAACGCCTCGCCGCCCGGGTTAGGGTTTTGCTCGGTTGCACGAATGGTACCGGACTCTTCAGTCGCTTTCGGCGCCCCACCCACTTCCGGATTGAGCACATAGGCCACGGCGCGTGTCACGTAGATGTCGACTTGGTCACCGACTTTCAGGTTGGGCAGCGCTTTGGCCTTTTCGGTCAGCTGGAACGTCACATCCTTCTTCTCGTCAGGGCCTTTCACCGTGACTTGTCGGGTGGCCAGGTCGATAGCCGTTACCTGTGTGGTGACATGGCTTTCCAGCGCCTCGCTCCCGATGGGGATACCGGCAGCCTGTACCGTGAAGCTGGCAGCAGAGGCCAGCGTGGCAAGGGCTACAGCACGAGCGAGAGTACGAATGGGGTTCATAGGCGTGCTTCCCTGTGATCAAGTCCGAATAGGCGCGTGAAAGGCTCACGCGCTAACAAGCATAGCCATTACCGGCCGCCTTGCCGGCCCTCCCGGTTGGCGACACATTTCGTCGCAGGGATCACTGTTATAGCTAATACGAATTCTTTACACTTGCTTTACATTTGCAAATCATTACTATTCGTGACCCCGATAACAACAAAGAGTCGCCTGTAATGGCAAAAAGGTCTGTTGCCCCAGCATCCATATCCATGCTGGGCCTGCTCGTTGTGCCTGCTGTCCACGCTGCCGCCCAAACCGATACACAAAGTAGCCTCGCCCTGCCCGCCACCGCCGTCACCAGCGTCTATGAGCAGCAAAGCTACAAGGCCGGTGAAAGCCGCAGCGCCATGAAGATCGACGCGCCGCTGCGCGATATCCCGCAAACCGTCAACGTCGTTCCCGAAAGCGTGATCAAAGACCAAGGCGCACAGTCCATGGAAGACGTGCTGAAGAACGTGCCCGGCATCGGCCTGTCCAACGGCGACGGCCAACGCGATCAGGTGACCATCCGTGGCTTCAGCGCCATTGGCGACATGTACATAGACGGCGTGCGTGACGACGCCCTGTACTTCCGCGACCTGTCCAACATCGAGCGTGTCGAGGTGATCAAGGGCCCGGCCGCGGTGCTGTATGGCCGTGGTTCCTCGGGCGGGCTGATCAACAGCATCAGCAAAAAACCAAGCTTCACGCCCAAGCGTGAAGTCGGCATGAACGTCGACAGCGAAGGCAAACGCCGAACCCAGTTCGACACCGGCTGGGCCGACCCGCAAAGCAACCAGGCCTACCGCGTGACCGGTGCCTTCGAAGACAGCGACACCTTCCGCGATGATGGCTACATCGACCGCAAGGCCATCGCACCGTCGGCCTACTTCCGTCTCTCGGACGACCTGGAACTGAACCTGGGCGCCACCTACCTGTACGACAAGCGCCTGATCGACTTCGGCATCCCGGCCCTGGGCAACCGCCCGGTGGACGTGGACCGCGACAAGCGCTTTGGCTCTGGCGATGCGGACCAGGATTACGCCCGCAGCGAGGTGTTCTCGCTTACAGCCAGCCTGGACTACCGCATCAACGACAACTTCACCCTGACCAACACCAGCCGTTACTACCGCTACGACCTGGACCGCAACAACACCTTGGCCGACAGCAGCCCGACGCGCTTCGTCACCGCGCCCGACGGTGAACTGCTGATCAAGCTCAACCGCGGCAACGTCGCCCGCGATGAGTACGGTGTGTTCAACCAGACGGAGCTCAAGCAACAAGCGCAACTGGCCGGCATGCAGCACAACCTGTTGTACGGCGTGGAAGCAGGCTTTCAGGACAAGTACCAGCGCGTGCTGAGCCAGACCAACGTGGCCCAGGTACCGGTGTACCGTGATGCCTTGGTGCCGGTACCGGAACATGCCGCCAACCTGTCGTCCAAGGGCACCAACTTCCAGCAGACCACCGGTCTGTACGTGCAGGACATGATCGAGCTGAACGCGCACTGGAAGGCATTGGTCGGTGTGCGTTATGACATCTTTGGCCAGGAGTACGACGACGACCGCGTGCAAAACATCGACCTGGATCGTACCGACAAGACCTGGAGCCCGCGTGCGGGTCTGGTCTACCAGCCAGACGCCATCCAGTCCTACTACGTGTCGGTCAGCCGCAGCTATCAGCCTTCGGGCGAAGTGTTCGCGGTGAGCCCGAGCAACCAGCACCTGGAGCCGGAAGAAACCACCAACTATGAAATCGGCGCCAAATGGGACCTGCTCGACAGCCGCCTGTCACTGACCGCCGCAGTGTTCCGCCTTGAGCGCACCAACATGAAGACTGCCGACCCGGCCAACCCCAACCTGACCGTATTGGCTGGCGAACAGCGTACCGATGGCTTTGAAGCCACCGTCAGCGGGCATCTCACCGACAAGTGGCAGATCTATGCCGGTTACGCTTACCTGGACGCCGAAATCACCAAGTCCAACAGCAAGACCAATGGCGTGGCGAACGAAGGCCAGACCCCTACCCTGACGCCGCGCAACAGCGCCAACGTCTGGCTGGTACGTACCCTGACACCAGAGTGGCGTGTGGCCGCCGGAGCCAACTACGTCGACGAACGCTACACAGCGCTCGACAATGTGGTGGTGATGCCAGGCTATACCACCTTCGACGCCGCGCTGCTGTACAGCGTGCCGCAGTGGGATGCCGCGCTGCGCCTGAAGAACGTGTTCGACCGTGACTACTATGCCTCGGCACATGGCTCGGTCGACCTGATCACCCCAGGGGCACCGCGCACACTGGAAGCCAGCTTCAACTACCGCTTCTGACCCACGCGCAATGCCTGTCAGTCAGCAATTGGGCCGCTCTGCGGCCCATCGCCAGCAAGCTTTGACGATGTGTTCAGATAGCATTCAGCGATTACGCGTCACCCGCCACACCGTATTCGCCAGGTCATCGGCAATGATCAACGCCCCACGCGGGTCCACCGTCACCCCAACCGGTCGCCCACGGGTCTTGCCATCCTCACCGCGAAAGCCCGTGGCGAAGTCGATCGGCTCCCCAGCAGGCTTGCCATTGCTGAACGGCACGAAAATCACCTTGTACCCCACCGGGTTGGGCCGGTTCCAGCTGCCGTGCTCGCCCACGAATACACCGTCGGCAAAGCGCTCGCCCATTGCCGGGGTCGAGAAATCCACACCCAGTGCAGCCACATGCGAACCCAGGCTGTAATCCGGCTTGATCGCCGCCGCCACCTTGTCCGGGTTCTGTGGCCGCACCCGCTCATCCACATGCTGCCCCCAGTAGCTGTAAGGCCAACCATAGAAGCCCCCTTCACGTACCGAAGTGAGGTAGTCCGGCACCAGGTCGGGGCCCAGCTCATCCCGCTCGTTGACCACCGTCCACAACTGCCCGGTCTGCGGCTGGATGGTCAATGCTGTCGGGTTACGCAAGCCGGTGGCATAGGGCCGGTGTGCGCCGGTCTCGGCATCGACCTGCCAGACCATGGCCCGATCGATCTCCACCTCCAGGCCGCGCTCGGTGATATTGCTGTTCGAGCCGATACCCACATACAAGAAGCGGCCATCCGGGCTGATGGTCAGCGCCTTGGTCCAATGGTGGTTGATTTCGGCCGGCAGGTCGGTGACCTTGGTTGGCGAGCCGTCGGCCTGGGTCTGGCCTTCCTTGTAGTCAAAGCGCACCAGCGCATCCTGGTTGGCTACATACAGCTTGCCGTTGGCATAGGCCAGGCCGTACGGTGCGTTGAGGTTATCCGCAAACACGGCCTGTACCTCGTAGTTGCCATCGCCATCAGCATCGCGCAGCAAGGTCAGGCGGTTGCCACCCTTGACCTGGGTATTGCCCTTGGCCTTGATCTGGCTGGCGATTACATCCTTGGGCTTGAGCTTGGCCGCGCTGCCTCCCCGGCCCTCAGCCACCAGAATGTCGCCATTGGGCAGCACCAGGCTCTGGCGCGGGATTTTCAGGCCGGTGGCAATGGCGGTGACACTGAAGCCCTCCGGCACGGTCGGTTTCAGTTCGCCCCAGGCAGCCGGTTGCGCAATCTTCATGCTCGGCAGCAAGCCGCGCTGAGGCTCCGGCAGCTTCGGGTCCGGGCCATGGGCCTGGGTCGGCTCGCCGTCGCCACCACAGGCACTCAGCAATAGCGCCACGCCCAACAGGCTAAATGCATGCAAAGGCTTCATGCCACACCTCCTGAACGCAGGTTGCTCAAACCGGTCCAGGCGGACACCACCGCGAGCACTGTCACGATGACCGACAACACCAACCCAGAAGGCATCACCGCCCAGGCGTCCTTGGCATGCTCAAAGGCATTGATCAGCCCAAGCCCCCAAGTCACCAGCAGCAGCACGAAGTACAGCGTAGCGCGCCCGCCCTTGCGCTCGGCGCGGATCAGGTTGGCCAGCGCGAACAACAGAGCCAGCCCACAGAACACCAAGGCACCGGCGATCAGCCAGGCGGCGAAGTTGCTCCACTGAATCTGGTAGCTGTTGTAGTAGGCGATATCGCTCAGCAGCGCGCCAAGGAACAACGGTACACTGCCCGCCAGCAGCAAGGCATGCAGCGGGCTGGGCGTACAGCGGTAAAGGGTTTGATCAGGTGCGGTCACGGTGCCTCCTTTTCATTCAGTGACCCAGGGCTGATGGTCTTGCGCCATCAGGTAAGCGCGGGGTGCGCTTAGCAAAGGAGCCCCTTGACGCCCTGATAGTTCACCGCTTCGCTGTAATGAAATATCCTGCAAGGCATTTGCTGCCAAGCGCAGAAGGGGAATACATGAGCAGACCAAACGCGTACTGGGCCCTGGCCACCCTGCTCGGCCTCAGCCTGGCTCTCGCCGGCTGCTCCAGCAACGCCAGCAAGGCACGCTACGCCACGCCTGCAGTGGGCTCCAACTGCTTTGCCAAGGCCGTCCCCACTACCGGGGAAGGCGGCCTGGCCTGGGGCAATACATTGAGCATTGCGCGACAGAAATCCCTGAATAACTGCGTGCGTTATGCCAGCCGCTCGGGAGGCACGCCCAGGACTTGCCAGGTAGTGATGGCCAAGTGCAAAAACTGAACATATAACAATCTCAAAGTACGAAACTTCCTACAAAAACACTGCAACTTTTCACACGATATTGCGCAAACACAATACATATACATTCAAATAAAATCTTACACTTTCAGCCTCGACCCAAAAGCAGCGATCGAGGCATTGTCTTTCACTTGAATTCCAGATACTTGATCGCCCGCGCATCTTAGCAAGTAAGTAGGAAACTTCTTACAGCATAGAGTCGGGCCTGAAATCCAGCACAGTATGAATAACGGCATTTCAGTCTTGTCAGTACTGAAAGTTGCCGCAGTGCGTCTCTGGTTCGAAAAGACTGTCTCTCTGAGCAAGGAGCTCGCATGACCAATGCCTCCGTCAGCAGCGCCACCTCCGGCCCTGCCTGCAGCGCACGCGTGCCCATCCTACCGGTGCGCTACGCCATCGTACCCCGCACCGGCGACGCCCCCGCCTGCCGCTATGCCGATGCAGGCTTCAACCTGGAACAAGGCTTCGCCCCGCTGCAGCACTCGGCCTACACCCTCCGCGCTGTGCGCCCAGGCTATGTCTACGTGTTCATGAAAGGCCCTCAGGGCGAAAAGCTGGTCATTCATGAGCACGTCGGCGCGGGCCTCTACAAGGAGCTGCGCTACCAAGGGCTGGAGGACTACCACCGCCGTGAGCGCTACCTGTCCGGCCAGAGCACCGGCTGGGTGTGGGCCGACACCTGCCAGGACACCGCCAAGGAAGTGTGGATCGGCTACAGCCCGCACCTGTGGACCAACGCCATCACCGCCCGTATCACCGGTTCGGCAGCCCTGCGCAAACGGCACATGCGCCAGCTGGACATGGCTGAGCTGGTGAGCGGCAACCCGGCGCCGTCCACCCAGACCCATGTGTTGCCAGTCAGTGCCCTGCAAACCTGGGTCGAAGACTTCAAGCCAACCGAGCGGCGCATGCCGCTGACCTGGAGCAGCGACCCGGTCACCGAAACCTTGCCCATCGGCAACCTCAATGCCATCGCCCGCCACTACCCCTGGACCCAGCCGAAAGTGCCAGTGGTGGTGGCGCTCGCCGACGCCGAAGGCATGGCCCTGGACCTGAGCCTGTCGGTCTCGGCCTACCAGCATCAACTGCGTGACCTGATGCCGGCCGAGCAACTGGAGCACACGAAACCCGCCCAACCTCCCGAGCAGGAGCGCGTGCCGGCATGCTACCGGCTGGATGCCGAACAGCTCAGCCCGCAGAGCCGGGACTTTCACCATCGCAACCTGGTCGCCATGCTGCTGAACAAGACGCTGGAAAGCCTGTACCCGGCGGATGCACCTTCACCGGAACTGGCCGCGTTCAGGCTGGGCACGTCACGCCGGGGGCCTGCCCTGTCGCCGGCCGAGTCCCATTTCCAGGCCCTCACCCATGAAGATTACTCCCCCAATGGCGCGCGCCTGGCACAGCGCCTCGATGTCGACAAATACCGGCGCTTCCTCGCCGAACGCGACGCGCTGGAACGGCGGATTGCTGCCCTGCGCAACCTGGCCTTGCAAGCCAGCAACGATCACGACGCCTGGCTGGCGACGGCCGAATCCCAACACATTGATAATCCCTACAGCCTGGCTGCGGCACTGGCCTGTTACGACCGCGACGAACGCACCTCCGCCCGCGGTCTGGAAATCTCACTGGCGTTGCTGATTCACCCGATGGGCCAGCCGACACCCGGCACCGAAGATCATGACCGGCGTTTCAAACGCCTGGAGCAATGGCTGGACCAGCACGACAGCCCGCTTTACACCGCCTTGGCGCCGTTCAACCCATTCAAGGATAAAGCCGATTCGATCGGCTCCATGTTCGGCGCCAGCGACAACGTGATCGAAGGACTGGCCGGTCGCTTCCCGGCCATGGCGGACATCACCGACCTCACCGCCCAGTCGGTCAATGCCGTGGTGCTCAAGCGCCTGCGTGGCCAGACCCGTTGGGATGCCAGCCATGGCCTGCGCCAGCAAGTGTTGCTGGCAGCGCGTGAGGCCAATGCCGAGAAAGCGCTGGGGTTGCTGGCGGCGCGCTATCGAATCACCGAGCAGGCCATTACGGAAAATCCATTTAGCCAGGAGGTGCAGCGGTATTTGAAGAACGGCATGGCGCAGGTTGAAGAGATGAAAGCGTTGCGCATATCAGGAAGCCGCACGGTGTCCATCGAGCTGACCACCACTGCGCGCGTGAAACCCAACTTCCTTGGGTTGCTCACTTCCGGCGGTGGTGGCGGTTTAAACGCGGGGATGCTTTGGTTCAACATCTTATCGCTCAAGACGGCCTACAACAGCCTGCAGAAGAGCGATGCACCGGAATATACCCTGGGGTTCGCTTCATCTGTTTTCGGGGTGATCGGGGCAGCGGCGGCGACATTGGTCAGCGTGCGGGCAACGCATAAGGCCGTCATGCTGAGATTAAGTGCCACAGCGCCGGGCATGGCCTTTGGTAACGGTCTAACCAAGCTCCTAGGAAGCAATTTGTTCGCAAGGTTGTCCGGCTACCCGGCTATTTTCCTAGGATTCGCCTCTGACTATAAAAAATCCCAAAGGCAGAAGATGCACGGCAATACTGCCGCTTCTGATTTAACTTTCTATGGCGGGGGCGCGGTCGCAATAGGCTCTGTCTTGGTATTAGAAGGTGGATTAGCTATTGCAGGCGCCACAACACTTATCCCTTTTGCAGGGTGGACTGCAGCTGCAGTAGTCCTATTAGGTGCTGCGATCATAGCTGGAGGCATCTACCTCCATGCGAAAGCCACCGAACACCTTCACAACCCTATAGAGCTATGGGCCAGTCGAAGTGTTTTTGGGAACCGTCTCAATGACGGCGAAAGCCGACCAGAAATAATTTTAGATGCCGACAAGAAACTTCCAACCTTCGTCAACATTAAAGACGAAATCAACGCTTGGCATCAGGTATTTTACTCACCTTCGCTGCTTTCAAAAAAAGAAACAAAACTTTTTGATCTAGGGCATCTGGACAGCAAATGGACTGACTTAAACACATGGACTACTCCGAACTGGACTGCCATCACACACAATCAAGTTTCTAGCATCCCCCCCACTGCTGAATTTACAGTCCTCCTACGGGGATTTCTATTGGGCCAGAGCGAATGGCAAGCCAGCCTTAGTAGCCAACTCGAGAACAATGGCATATCTGTATTCCCAGCCACACCAGACTGCTATGAAATTAGGGGCGGACTGATACTCCACTTCAAGAATCAAATTCCAAACCACCGCCATATTAAACTGAACATCAAATATCTGCCAAATCTAGGCTTAGATGAACAAGCAGGTTCCTCCCAGATTTTCAAACTTGGGGAACGATAATGGCCATTTCATGGATTTTTACACCCTCGGCACGCTCTCAGTTCACTCCACATATCTCAAGCCAACTATCAACCATAAATAAACATCACTTATCCCTCGTGAACCCATGGGTATCCGACTCCGTATTCATGGGAAAACTATATACCGCCATGACATTAGGGTTAGCAGCCTATATCTACCCGGACATCATAGATGCGGATTTTAGAAAGTCGGCACTAGCGGACCTTCACTCACTCGCACAATACATTGTTGCACCACTAATATTTACACCATTCATCGCCTACAGGATATTCTTCATAAAAAATCTGTCAAACATCTACCTCAATCGCGCAACTGGAAAAATCCTATATCAACGCAACAAAAAACTTATCTTATTCGATTGGGCCAATATCAAAGGAGGGGTATTTAAGCGCACAGAGTTCGGTGGTTCATCCTTCAGCACTAGCTATGCACTTGCCTTTGCCCCGCCTAGGAAGGACGGTAGCCTCCACAAAAAAGACTGCCTCTGGGTCGACAGTAACGAACCCACCGAACCCGGCGTCAAGCATGTGGCCGAAGTGTGGGAATACCTCCGCCACTTCATGGACCACGGCCCGGACAAACTTCCCCCGCCCGGTGAACCCAACTGGTGGCACAAGCCACTGCACGCCATCTGCCTGACCCCGGCAGAAGCCTGGCGCCACTATGCCCCCTGGCGAACCGGCGAGCCCGGTGAAATGCAGGGCAAAAAGAACTGGCAATTGCCGTTCTGGGCCGTGCTGTTTCCCTACAACCTCTCCGTCGCCCTCTGCTGGTATGGCATCTGCCGCCTGTTCAACGTCCGAGCAGCGCCACCGCCACCAGCGGCCTTCGAAGAAGCCCCCGTTCAACCCGGCAAAAGGAAGCGCAAATGAAACCCATCGTACTGGTAGGCCATCGTCATAGCTGCCCGCTCCATGGCGAAGGCACTGTGGAAACCGGCGCAAATGCAACATTTGTGGATGGCAAGGCCGTCGCTCGTGTGGGCGATCGCATCAGTTGTGGCGCCGTTATCGAAACCGGCGCTGCTTGCACGATCATCGAGGGCCAGCCCGCAGCAAGGGAGGGTGACACTACCAGTCATGGAGGGACCTTGATCGAGGGGGACCAGGGTTGGCTCATTGATTGAAATCCACTATCGGCCACCGAGCCGGATGCTGAAGCCTGTCAGTCAACAGGTTTGGGCCGTCCAGCGGCCCAAAAGGCGAGCGAAGCCACCTTTCCGGGTGACCCGTTCTCACATCCATGGCGCCAGCCCGCAAACTGCGCCCTGTCTGCGTCAATCCAGCACTGGCCGAAGCAACGCCTGTGCCTCATACAGGGTCGGTAAATACCGCAACCGTATCTCATCAATACTCAACCGCGATGCATGAGTCGTGATGGTCAGCGTCGCTTTCAACTGACCGGCCCGTCCCAGCAATGGCACCCCCAGCACCCGCATACCGATTTCATATTCCTGATCAACGATACAGAACCCCTGCCCCTTCACGCGCAACAGCTCAGCGTCCAGCTGCGCCCGGTCTGTCAGTGTGTAAGGCGTCAACGCCCGCAGCGGCTGACGGGCAAAGTATTCGTCCCGCTCCCCCTCATCCAGCCAGGCCAGCCAGACCCGCCCGCCGGCCGTGCAATACATGGGTACCCGCGAGCCCGGCCTGATCGACAAAGACGCCACATGGCTATACCGGCTACGCACCAGATGGATGATCTCATCGCCATCGCGGGTACCCACCGATACGTGCTCCTGGGTCTGGCGCGCCACCTGTTCAACAATCGGCCGCAGCATGCGCGGCAGTTGCGCCGAGTCCACATAAGCCTGGCCGATACGCAAGGCCTTGGGGGTCAGCCAGTACTCACGGCTGTCAGTTTCGGCAAAGCCCTCATGCACCAAGGTCAGCAGAAACCGCCGCACCGCACTGGGCGTAAGGCCAGATAACCTGGCCGCCTGCGGCACACTCAGACGCGGCTGCTCGGCGCTGAACAGTTGCATCAGCGCCAGGCCTTTCTGCAAGCCTGCGATCAGATCACGGGGATGGATGGCGGGTGGGTTCATGCATTCGACTCGCTATCAGAGGCACAAAAACAGCCGATTACTGCGATAACCGGATCATGACTGCGATTATCGCATTAAGTGGCCGCTTGGCGCATTGTTGCCCACGCCCCTCTGCCTCACCCTTGCCTCCATAACAACGCCAATAAGGAGGTCAGCATGATTCGAGGTTCCACTGAACTGGTCGCCATCGTCGGTTCGCCCATCGCCCAGGTGAAGTCTCCGGAAAACTTCAACACCTGGTTCAACCACAACAACTGCAACCTCGCCATGCTGCCCTTCGACCTGCACGAGGCGGCGCTGGACAGCTTTGCGGATACCCTGCGTGGCTGGCAGAACCTGCGCGGTTGCGTGGTCACCGTGCCTTACAAGCAGGCGCTGGCCAACCGCGTGGACGGCCTGAGCGAGCGCGCAGCTGCCCTGGGTTCGGTCAATGTGATACGCCGCGAGCGCGACGGACGCTTGCTGGGCGACAACGTGGACGGCGCCGGCTTCCTCGGCGCTGCGCACAAGCATGGCTTCAAGCCGGCGGGCAAACGGGCACTGGTGATCGGTTGCGGCGGTGTTGGCAGTGCCATTGCCTATGCACTGGCTGAGGCAGGGATCGCCAGCATTACCCTCAGCGACCCCAGCACAGCACGCATGGGTGCTGTATGCGAACTGCTCGGCAACGGCTTCCCCGGGCTCACGGTCAGCACACAGTTCAATGGGCTGGAAGACTTCGACCTGGTGGCCAACGCGTCCCCAGTCGGCATGGGCACCCGCGCAGAGCTGCCGCTGTCCGCCGCCCTGCTGGCTACCCTGCTGCCATACACCCTGGTCGCCGACGTGGTCACCTCACCCGAGATAACCCCGCTGCTGAACCGCGCGCGGCAAGTAGGTTGCAGGATCCAGACTGGCCCGGAAATGGCCTTCGCCCAACTGGGCCACCTTGGCGCCTTCATGGGCGTCACACCGTTGGAGATCTGAAGCCATGACGACTCTGGAGCACACACACAACAGCTTCGACCTGGTTGTGCTGGGCAGCGGTGCCGGTGGTTTTGCCGCTGCCGCCACCGCGGCCCGCCGCGGGCTGAAGGTGCTGGTGGTGGAAAAGGCCGAACGCTTTGGCGGCACCTCGGCGATTTCTGGCGGCGCGGTGTGGCTGTACGGCACCGACCAAGCCCGTGACGCCGGCGCCAAGGACTCCCCCGAGGCAATGCGCACCTACCTCAAGCAGGTCATCGGCGACGGCTACGATCCCGCCTTGGGCGATGCCTTCATCGAGCATGGCCACCAAGCGCTGCGCTGGCTGGAGCAGAACACCGAACTGCGTTATGCCCTGCGCCCACTCTCGCCCGACTATTACCCGGATGCACCCGGCGCCACTCAGTTCGGCCGGGCGCTGGAAATGGTCGAATACGACGGCAAGCACCTGGGCACACGCTTCAAGGACCTGCAGATGCCACCGCCCGGCATGCTGCTGTTCGGCGGCATGATGGTCAACCGGGTGGATATCCAGCATTTCCTCAGCATTCGCCGCTCACCCAAGTCGCTGTGGCATTGCCTGAAGCTGATGGCGCGTTACGCGCGCGACCGCCTGCAGCACCCACGCGGCACCCGGCTTACCACCGGCAACGCATTGATCGCCCGCCTGGCCACCAGCGCCTTCGCCCACGGCACGCAGTTGTGGTTGCGCAGCGAAGCCGTGGAGCTGATCGCCGAGCACGGCGTGATCACGGGCGTGGTCGTACAGCGCGAGGGCCGCCGTGAGCGGGTAATGGCCCGTGGTGGCGTGGTGTGCGCCATGGGCGGATTCGCAGCAGGCGCAATGGCCGCCGGCTACCGCCCTGCTCAAAAGGCGCCGCACCTGACCATGTCACCACCGGCCAACGACGGAGCCGCCCTGCGCCTTGCCCAGGCCGTGGCAGCAGCCGAGGGCGAGAGCCTGGCGGCCAACTTTTTCTGGGCACCGGTTTCCGAACTACGTCATGCCGATGGTGAACGTGAGCGCTTCCCGCACCTGGTCACAGACCGCGCCAAGCCCGGCGTGATTGCGGTAGACCAAGCCGGGCGGCGCTTCGTCAACGAGTCCGACTCCTACCACCACTTCGTGCACACCATGTTCGCCAAAGGCATTGCCAGCTGCTGGCTGGTCTGCGATGCCGAAGCAATGAACCGGTACGGGCTTGGCCTGGCGCGGCCCAAGCCCGTCAACAACCAGGCGTTGATCGACGCAGGCTACCTGTATCGGGCCACCACATCGCAGGCACTGGCCCTGGCCATCGGCGTCGATCCACAGGTGTTTGCGCAAACACTTGCACAGTTCAACAGCGATGCCAGCAATGGCATCGACCGCGCATTTGGCAAAGGCGGCAACAGTTACAACCGCTACATGGGCGACCCGCAACATACGCCCAACCCATGCTTGGCACCCCTGACCAAGGGGCCGTTCTATGCCATCCGCATTCACACCGGCGACCTCGGTTCAGCCCGTGGCCTGGTGACCAACGCCGATGCCAACGTGCTGAACCGCAGCGGTTTGCCCATTCCCGGGCTGTATGCGGTCGGTAACGACATGAACTCACTGATGAAGGGCACCTACCCCGGCCCCGGCATCACCCTGGGCCCTGCCCTCACCTTCGGCTGGCTTGCTGCCAACCACATCACCGCGCGCCTGCAGGCGTCGGCTACCCCTACGGAGAAACCGGCATGTACTACGAACTGAGAACCTACACCCTCGACCCATTGAAAATGGCCGACTGGCTGGCCCTGTACCAAAGCCACGCACTCGAGGTGCAGAGCGAACACCTGGGCAACCTGGTGGGCTTTTTCACCAGCGAGTTCGGCGACGTCAACCAAGTGGTACACATCTGGGGCTATGCCAGCCTCGACGACCGCATGGCGCGCCGCGCAGCCATGGCGGCAGACTCACGCTGGGCGGAATTCTCGCGACGCAACCGCGAGCTGGGCGCGGTACTGCGCCTGCAATCGCGGCTGCTGCGCCCGACCGGTTTCTCACCGCTGCAGTAAGCCACACGCCACCTCTTCCAACAGCCGAGCGGACCCCTTCCATGCCCCCCCTTGAATGTGACGTACTCGTCATCGGCTCCGGCGCCTCTGGCCTGGCTGCCGCCGTAACCGCCGCGCATCATGGCCTGACAGTGGTCGTCGCGGAAAAAGCCAGCCAGCTGGGCGGCACCAGTGCCTGGTCGGGGGGCTGGTTGTGGATACCGCGCAACCCTCTGGCCATCGCCGAAGGCATCGTCGAAGCCGACGATGCCCCGGAGCGCTATTTGTGTGCGCAAACCCACACCCGCGAACTGGACCCGCGTCAACGCGCCTTCCTGCGCCATGGTCCGGAAATGGTGGCGTTCTTCCAGCAACACACTGCCGTGCAGTTCCAGTGCGGCAGCCGTATGCCCGACATGCGTGAAGGCGATGGCAGTGCACGCGGTGGTCGCTCGCTGTGTGCATTACCTTACGACGGGCGACGGCTAGGGCCTTGGCTGCACACGTTACGCCCACCGCTGGACATCGTCAGCCTGGCCGGCATGGGCATTGCCGGAGGTGCCGACATGGCTGCCTTCTTCAACGCCACACGCTCGCCGAAGGCAGCGCTGCATGTTGGCAAGCGCCTGTTGCGCCATGGCCGCGACCTGCTGCTACACCGTCGCGGCCTGCATCTGGTCAATGGCAACGCGCTGGTGGCGCGCCTGCTGCGCAGCGCCCTTGATCGTGGCGTGACATTGCTGACCGAGAAAGCGGCCAGCCGTCTGTTGTTGTGCGAAGAACGGGTCAACGGCGCGCTGTTTGCCGATGGCCAAACGATCTACGCACGGCGTGGTGTGGTGCTGGCCTGCGGTGGCTTCCCACATGATCGCCAGCGTATCTCGCAACTGATACCGCACGCGCCGGACGGTGACCAGCATTACTCCGCTGCGCCCAGGGAGAATAGCGGTGATGGTTTGCGCCTGGGCGAACAGGCGGGTGGGCGGGTGTCTGCGGCAGGCGCCCACGGGGGCGCCTGGGCGCCGGTATCGCAGGTACCGCGCCGCAATGGCCATTTCGGCCATTTCCCACACCTGATCGACCGTGCCAAGCCCGGTTTCATCGCCGTGCGCCGCGATGGTCGGCGCTTCGTCAACGAAGCCGATTGCTACCACGACTTCATGAACGCGCTGTTCGCCGCCACGCCGCAGGCTGAGCAGCCGGAGGCCTGGCTGATCTGCGACCATGCTGCGCAACGGCGCTATGGCATCGGTTGGGCCAAGCCCTTTCCCTTCCCTACCCGCTTCTATCAGCGCAGTGGCTATTTGCACAGCGGCGCTACCCTGGCGCAACTGGCGCAGCGCTGCGGGATCGACGCCGAGCAGTTGCAGCGCACGGTGGAGGGCTTCAACCATCATGCCGCACAAGGTGAAGACCCTACCTTTCTACGTGGCGCGTCGGCCTACAACCGGGCCCAAGGCGACCCGCAGCAGGCACCCAACCCGTCGCTTCGGCCGTTGCTGAAGGGGCCGTTCCATGCGGTGAAACTGCTGCCAGGCAGCCTTGGCACCTTCGCCGGCCTGGACACAGACGCCTCAGCCCGCGTACTGGACCACGCAGGGCAGCCGATACCCGGGTTGTTTGCAGTGGGTAACGACATGCACAGCGTGATGGGTGGGTACTACCCGAGCGGCGGCATTACCCTTGGCCCTGGGATGACCTTCGGGTATCTGGCCGGTAGAGCGTTGAGCGGGAGCTGTGCACATCATTGATGTCGGTGTTGCGCGCATCAGGCAACCAGGGCCAAAGCCTTCTACCCTTCAGTGAGGTGAATACCTGCCGCGCCCGCAGGCCAACGCAACCGTTCGATAACCGAACAGTAGCCCGTCTCTTGAATTGACGCTGCCGTCTTCACTGCTCACCATGCACCGGCCTTGCGTGCCCCCCCTGCCTGGGAAACGGTCACGTACCCGTAGCACCGCAGCTGAATACAATTTCAAGAAACGAGCAGTCTATGAACCACTCCAAGATCCCCCCCGCCGCGCCCCGGATGTCCCAGGGCTCGATCGGCGACAAGCTCCGCGGCGCCTTCGGCGTCGGCAAGACCCGTTGGGGCATGCTGGCCCTGGTGTTCTTCGCCACCACCCTGAACTACATCGACCGCGCCGCCCTCGGCATCATGCAGCCCGTGCTGGCCAAGGAAATGAGCTGGACGGCGATGGACTACGCCAACATCAATTTCTGGTTCCAGGTCGGCTATGCCATCGGCTTTCTGCTGCAAGGCCGACTGATCGACAAGGTCGGGGTCAAACGGGCCTTCTTCTTCGCTGTACTGCTGTGGAGCCTGGCCACGGGTGCCCACGGCCTGGCCACCTCGGCGGCAGGTTTCATGGTCTGCCGCTTCATCCTCGGCCTGACCGAGGCCGCCAACTACCCGGCCTGCGTCAAGACCGTGCGCCTGTGGTTCCCGGCGGGTGAACGGGCGATTGCAACGGGGCTGTTCAACGCCGGTACCAACGTTGGTGCCATGGTCACCCCCGCGCTGTTGCCGCTGATCCTGGCTGTGTGGGGCTGGCAGGCTGCGTTCATCGCAATGGGCAGCCTGGGCCTGGTGTGGGTCGTGTTTTGGGTGCTGAAGTACTACAACCCTGAAGACCACCCCCGCGTGCGTCAGAGCGAGGTGCAGTACATCCAGCAGGATGACGAGCCCGAGCCAACCCGCGTGCCATTCAGCCGGATCCTGCGCCTGCGTGGCACCTGGGCTTTTGCAGTGGCCTATGCGATTACCGCACCGGTGTTCTGGTTCTACCTGTACTGGCTGCCGCCGTTCCTGAACCAGCAATACAGCCTGGGCATCAACGTGACCCAGATGGGTATCCCGTTGATCATCATCTGGCTGACGGCAGACTTCGGCAGCATCGGGGGTGGCATTCTGTCGTCGTGGCTGATCGGCCGTGGCGTGCGTGCCACGACAGCGCGGCTGGTGTCCATGCTGATCTTTGCCTGCACCATGCTCAGCGTCATCTTTGCCGCCAACGCCAGTGGACTGTGGGTCGCGGTGGCGGCCATCTCGATCGCGGTAGGTGCGCATCAGGCATGGACGGCGAATATCTGGAGCCTGGTGATGGACTACACACCCAAGCATCTGGTGAGCACCGTATTCGGCTTCGGCAGCATGTGTGCGGCAATTGGCGGGATGTTCATGACGCAGATTGTCGGCAGCGTGCTGACCGCTACCAACAACAACTATGCCGTGCTGTTTACCATGATCCCCGCCATGTACTTCCTGGCGCTGGTGTGGATGTATTTCATGGCACCGCGCAAGGTCGAGAGCGCCTGAGAGCGCTAGCTACTTACCTCTACGGGGCCCTTGCGGGCCCTTTTTTTTGGCCTGGTATTTCTTGAGAAGCAAACAACGACAAGGCAATGTTCGGTGTGGGAGCGGGTTCACTCACGAACGTGACGCAGCCGGTGACAGGCGCCACGTTCGCTCGATCAGACCGCGGCCAACACCGCCTTGGCTTTCTCCAGCGCCATGCGCGCGCGCTGTTCGCCGCTGATGCCCTGCTCCAGCAATTGCCGCGTGGGGATTTCCAGGCTCAGCGGCACGCTCGGCGGCAAGGCGCGCAACAGGCCAACCAGGTCAGCATCGCCATCACCCGGGAAGCGTCGCTCGTTACGCGCCTGGCGCAGGATCTCGTCCATGTCGGCCGGTACCGGACCAGCAACGTCACACAGTTGGGCATAGCGCATGCGCTGCGGCGCCAGCTGCGCCAGGTCGTCCAGCGAAGAGCCGGAGCGGTTGAAGTGGAAGGCATCCACCAGCACGCAGCCATTGGCGCGGTCGGCGTTGGCCACCACCCGCATGGCCTGGCGCAGGTCACGTACGTCGGTCCAGGGCATGAACTCCAGGTGAGGGTGAATGCCGTATTGCGCCGCCAGCTCGCACAATGCGGCAAAGCGTTCGGTCAGGCGCGCTTCGTCGGGGTCGTTGCCCGCTACCAGCAATTCAGTGCCACCCAACCCGGCGCCCACCGCCAGGATCGCTTCGAAATCGGCCACACAGGTGGCCGGTTCAAGACGCAGGATCTCCAGGTCGAGCACCTTGATACCCGTGTCGCGCAAGCGCGCCTGGGTTTGCCGACGCAGTTCGGCATCGGCGACCAACGGGAAATGCCGCTCCTGTTCGGTGGCTGGCACCAGCCGTAGGCCGACATGGCTGTAACCCGCTCGGGCGGCGGCCTCGACCATGTCCGGCGGAGACAGCTCGAGCACCGTCAGGGCCGCGAGGGAAAAAATTCGATCAGTCATTTATCATCACCCGCAATAGTAAGGTTGTATCAGCCAATGTGCTCGGGCGCGCAAGCTCGACCGCTTTGGGCTGCCTGCCTTATCGCTTCGATCAGCGCCAGTGTGCGCCCCCCGTCGGCAGCGTCGATCAGCGGCGCCTGTTCACCCCGGGCAACCCGCACAAAATGCTGCAATTGCAGGGTCAATGCCTCGCCGGCGGGGATGCTCTCCGAGCTTTGCAACAGGGGCGTATGCCAGCCCGAGCCTACCTCGGCGTAATGCCAGCGCTTGAGCTGGGGAATGCTCAGTGCTCCTTGGGTACCGGCCAGCAGATAGCACGGCTGGCCATCCTGGCGCGGGTACACAGGGCTTTCGCCAGCGTCCAGCTCCCAGCTCCACGGTGCAGCCACCGCGTCGGACCCGGTCAGGCTGCCCAGGGCACCGTTGGCAAACTGCAGCAGCACCGCGGCGCTGTCTTCGTTGGCAAAACCGCGGACATCGTTGCGGGTGAAGGCCTGCACCTGCACCACCTCGCCGCACAGGTAACGCAACAGGTCAAGGTCGTGGATCAGGTTGGTCAGCAAGAAACCGGCCCCTGGCTCGCGGCGCCAGGGCGTTTCGAAATAGCTGTCGGGCTTTTGCAGCTGCCACAGCGCGGTGACGTTGATCAAACGGCCCAGCTTGCCTTCGTTGATCACCTGGTGCGCCTTGGCGATCAGCGGATTGTGTCGGCGATGGTGCCCTACAAGCACCGGCACACCTCGGCGGCGTGAGGCTTCCACCAGAGCACGCACTTCATCCAGGTTCACGCCCACCGGTTTTTCCACCAGCACCGGCACCCCGGCCTCGACACAATCCAGGGCGGTGGCGACATGCAGGTTGTTGGGGTTGGCGACGATCACTGCCTCGGGGCGCGCATGCGCCAACATTTGCCGGTGGTCGGCAAAGCAGGGCACACCGCACTCGGCAGCGAAGGCCTCGGCCTGCGGGCCGGGGTCGGCCACCGCACACAGTTGGGCTTGCGGCACATTGCGCAAGTGCTGGTAATGCTGCCGGCCCATAATGCCGGCGCCAATCAAGGCAATACGAAGGGGTGCGTTCAACAGCCTGTCCTCTTGTCATTGTTGTTATGAAATTCTGAAACCGGGTTCCAAAATTTATACTCGACAATTTAGAACCAAGTTCAGCTTTTCAGAAGAACGGGCGCAACAGACTGTGCGGTAATCGACCGGAATATCCTCTCAGGCAAACAGCTCGCTGGCGGGGCTGGCCGCCGACAGCTCTTCTGCCGCCGACAGCAATAGCGGTGCCAGCGCGGTAAGGCGGCTTTGTGCCAGCCGCGCGCTGGGCCCGGCGATGCTCAGCACGCCGATCACCTCGTCACTTTGCGGGCGGCGTACCACTGCGGCCAGGGCTGAGGTGCCGATGGCGGAGGTCTCCTCGACCCAGGCATACCCACGCTCGCGGGCGCGGTGCAGGTAGGCGAGCAGCTCGTCGGTGGAGCGTGGCGCATTCGGGCCGAACTGTTCGGGGTCGGCAATACCTTGGCGCAACACCATCTGCAGCGCCTGCTCATCGTCCAGGCTGGCCAGCCAGGCATGCCCGGAGGCGGTATAGAACAGCGGCGCGTCGCGCCCCATATCCGGGTCGTAGCGCAGCCCGGAGCGGGCCCCCTGAGACTTGGCGATCCAGGTTTGCCGGGCACCGTCGATCACCCCAAGGCGCACCAGCTCACCGCTGTCCTGGGCCAGGCGGTCAAGAATCGGCTGGATGATGTCGGCACCGTTGCTGGCGAGGTAACGAAAGCCCAGCGCTACCAGCTTGGCCGACAGCTGATAGCGGCTGTTTTCCCGGTTCTGGCGCACGTAGCCCAGCCGCACCAGCTCCGTGAGCATGCGGTGGGCAGCGCTTTTGGGAATGTCCAGGCGCTCGGCCAGGGTTTGTAACGGCAGCCCTTGGGGTTCACCGGTAAGGCTTTCTACAAGACTGAAGGCGCGTTCGATCTGACTACCAGCCATGTCACAGGTCCCTGATTTTTTTGCGAATTCTAGAAGATGATTCCACATCGTCGCTAGCCAGCGCAGCTCGGGCCACCCCGAATGTCCGATGATCGCCCAGTTCTTGCCTGACATGACCAACCTGACCTTGCAGGACCACCCGCTGCTGATAAGAATGTGGAACATTGTTCTAATAAAAGCACAGGAAACCCGCAATGCCTTCCGCTCCTCTCGAAACCGAATGCGATGTACTGGTCATAGGTTCTGGCGCCGCCGGGCTGGCGGCGGCCGTCACGGCTGCCTGGCATGGGCAGAAGGTGATCGTGGCGGAGAAAGAACCGGTGTTTGGCGGTGCCACCGCCTGGTCCGGCGGCTGGGCCTGGGTGCCACGCAACCCGCTGGCGCGCAGGGCCGGCATCGAGGAAGACATCGAGCAGCCGCGGACTTATCTGCGCCATGAGCTGGGGGCAAACTACAATGCCGAGCGCGTCGATGCCTTCCTTGAGGCGTGCCCGCACATGGTGGCGTTTTTCGAGAAGTACACGGCGTTGCAGTTTGCCGACGGCAACGGCATCCCGGACATGCATGGCGATACGCCGGGGGCAGCCCTTGGCGGCCACCAGGTGATCGCCGCGCCCTACGATGCCCGCGAGGTTGGCGCCCTGCTGCCACGCTTGCGCAAGACCATGCGCGAAACTTCGTTCATGGGCATGCCGATCATGGCCGGTGCCGACCTTGCCGCCTTCCTCAACATGACCCGCTCGCCCAAAGCCCTGCTGCACGTGTGCAAGCGCTTTGGCCGCCACCTGTACCACCTGGCCCGCCATGGTCGGGCCATGCACCTGGTCAACGGTGTGGCACTGGTGGCGCGCCTGGCTAAATCAGCACAGGACCTGGGTGTGCACCTGCAAGCGTCGGCGCCGGCCAAACGCCTGCTGATCGAGGGTGGCCAGGTACGCGGGGCGTGGGTCGCGACGCCACAGGGCGAGCAGCTGATCCGCGCCAAGGCCGTGGTGCTGGCGGCAGGTGGTTTCCCCAATGACAACGCCCGGCGCCAGCAACTGTTCCCGCGCGATGCCAGCGGCCACGACAACCTGGCGCTGCCGCCCAAGGGGTGTTCTGGCGATGGCCTGCGCCTGGGCGAATCCGCCGGCGGTGTGGTTGCCACCGACCTGAAGTCGCCGGTGGCCTGGGCACCGGTTTCACAGGTGCCGTATCGCGACGGCAGCGTCGGCCACTTCCCGCACATTATCGAGCGCGGCAAACCGGGCGTTATCGGTGTGCTGGCCAACGGCAAGCGTTTCGTCAACGAAGCGCATGGCTATTACGACTATGTGTCGGCCATGGTCGCTGCAGTGCCGCAGGGCCAGGAGGTGTGCTCGTGGCTGGTTTGCGATCATCGCTTCTTGCGCCGCTATGGCCTGGGGCATGCCCGCCCGGCACCGCTGCCGGTAGGGCCGCATGTGCGCAACGGCTACCTGAAACGCGGCGCCACGCTCGAGCAGCTCGCCCAGGCCTGCGGCATTGACCCGTCCGGGCTGCGCGCCACGGTCACTGACTTCAATAACCATGCCCGTAACGGCCAGGACCCGGCGTTTGGCCGCGGTTCCACGCCGTTCAACCGCAAGCAGGGTGACCCACAGCACAAGGGCCCTAACCCTTGCGTGGCGCCCATCGAGCACGGGCCGTTCTATGCGGTGAAAGTAAAGCCCGGCTGTTTTGGCACCTTTGCCGGGTTGCGCACCGACGGCAATGCCCGTGTACTGGATGAGGCGGGGCAACCGATTGCAGGCCTGTATGCAGCAGGTACCGACATGGCCAGCGTGTTTGGTGGCTGGTACCCGTCGGGCGGCATCAACCTGGGGCCGGCGCTGACCTTTGGCTATGTCGCCGGGCGGCACATTGCCGGGGTGCAGGGGTATGAGTGAGCTGACCCCCAATACCCGGGTGGTCGGCGCTCTGCAGGAGGACGCCGGGAAAGGCCGTGGCGCTTGAATCGAGCGCCACGCGGTCTGATTTTTCAGCGCTGTCGTCCCTCAGCTCACTGGTCTCGCTGCGCTGCGCTCCTGAATCTGCGCCAGCCAGTAGACCACATCCACCTCGTCGATCTGCTCGGTGCGCAGGAAACGCTCGGCATATTGGCGGTATACCCCGCTGCTGAGGAACAGTTGCAGCAGTTGCCCGTCGACGTGCCCCTCGCGGGCCATGGCCACCAGGATTTTCACCGATTCGGACAGCGTCTTCGGGGGTTTGTAAGGCCGGTCTGCTGCCGTCAGTGCTTCGAAGATGTCGGCAATCGCCATCACCCGCTCGGCAATGCCCAGGTCCTGCCCGCCCAGGCGGCGCGGATAGCCGCTGCCGTTCATCTTTTCGTGGTGGTTGCCGGCGATGTCGGGTACCCGCTTGAGGTGGCGCGGGAGCGGCAGCGCACTGAGCATGATGATGGTCTGCACGATGTGTTCGTTGATCTTGAAGCGTTCTTCGTCAGTCAGCGTGCCACGGCGGATCGACAGGTTGTACAACTCGCCGTAGTTGCTGGCGTGGCCTGGCAGGTGCATGTCGAACCCCCAGATATTACGCGGGTCGTCCTTGACCACCGGCGGCGTGCGGGTGCCCCAGGGCACGCAGTGCTCGGGGCGGTCGGCCAACAATGGCTCCTCTGTCGGTAGTTCAGGCTGCGGCACGCCGACAAGGCGTTCCGCCTCGTCACGGGAGATGCCCAGGCGGTTATCGAAATGGCGCAGCCAGCGGCGCTTGCCGATCACCTGCAAGCGCTGGATATCGGTGTCCTGCATGAACTCGCCGCCAATGTTGGCCTGGGCGACGAAAGCGAAGTCGTCCTGCAGCTCGGCCTGGCTTCGCTGCAGTGCGGCTTTCAGCACCTGCTGGTCGGCGCCACTGGCCAGGCCTTGCCAGTAGGCCAGCTCCGCATCGCGCCACAGCACTTCGAAACGCATGCGGACTTCGTGGATGCGGTTGTACAGGGTCTCCAGCTTGGTCGCCTTGTCCACCACGTACTCGGGGCTGGTGACCTTGCCACAATCGTGCAGCCACGCTGCCACACGGAACTCGTACCGTTCTGCCTCGGTCATGCTGAAGCTGGCGAACGGGCCGCTGTCGGCTGCCACTGCCTGATCCAGCAGCATCTGCGCCAGCTGAGGCACCCGCTCGCAGTGGCCACCGGTATAGGGGCTCTTGGCATCGATGGCGTCTGCCAGCAGCTTGATCATGGCGTCCAGCAGGCGTTGCTGGGCTTCGACCAACTGGCGGGTTTCGATAGCCACCGCAGCCACTCCGGACAATTCCTCGACAAAGCGCCGGAATGCCTCGCCCACCCGCTCCTGCGCCTGCTCTTCGTCCATTTGCAGGACCAGGATGCCCAACAGTGCCTGGCTACGGTCATTCAGCACCACGGCCAGACTGCGCTCATGCAGGCCGAGGGCCTGGGTCACTGTTACAGCCAAGTGCTGCCGGGCGCCCTCATCCACTGCCAGCTCGCTTGGGTAGTGTTCACCGCGGCACGAGGCGGCCAGGCGCAGCAAAGCCTGTTCAGCGTCATACAGGTAAACCCCGCCGGCGTCGCCCCCGGCAGCTTCTACCAGATGGTTCAGCACGCCGTCGAGCATGCGCTCCAGGTTTCGCTCACGGCTGAGCGTAAGGGTAATCGCCTGAAAGTGGCGAATGGTACCGGACATGCGGCTCAGCACGCGGCTCAGTTCACGCACCTCGGAAACCCGCGAGTGCACGCCCACCTCACGGCTGAAATCAAAGCTGGCCAAGCCTTGAACCTGCTCGCGCAACAGCCGCAGCGGGCGGCCAATGCGCCGGCCAAGCACACCGCCGAGCACCAGCAGTACGGCCATCAGCGCCACGGTCCAGAGCAACTGCTCGTACAAGACTTTGCGCGCCCCCACCAGTAACTCGTGGCCGGGTACGGCAATCAGCACGTACAAGTCGTGCCCGGCCAGGGTGGTCAGATGCACACGAATGCCATACCAGGTCTGGCCATCCACCTGATAAGGCTGAGGCTGGTTGCCCTTGGGCAGGTCAGCGTATAGCCGCGCCAGGCTGGGAGCGCCCAGCTCGGCGACACGCGACAGGCGCACGCCTTGCCCTTCGTGCACGATTGCCCGCTGCGGGTCCGGATAGGCCACAACGTTGCCCTGGTCATCGACCACCACGATCTCGGTACCCGGGGTCATGCGCAGGTCCTGAGTCTCGCTGGCCAAGTCGTTGACCGAGACATCCAGGCCGATCACGGCGCCACCGTCGACGCTACGTTGGGCCATGGTCAAGCCGACCTCGCGGGTGGTGAAGAACACATAAGGGCGAGTCAGCACCGTAGAGGGTTGTACCGTGGCTTCAGCGAACCAGGGGCGCAGGCGTGGATCGTAGCGATAGTCAGGTTTGGCCTGGGCCTGCAACAGGTTCAGCGCCCGATCATAAAAACGCCACTCGCCCTGCACCTTGGCGCCCTCGCCATGGCTGACGCTCTGCACCAGAAATGCCGTGCCCGGTGGAGCGGCGAAACGCTGCATCAGCTGCGGGTCATGCAGGCGACGCACCAGCAGGAACTCGCCGCTGGGGTAACCCAGATAGGCGGCGCTGAGCATGCGGTTGGCGTCCAGCATTTCCACCAGCTGTGGCAGCCGATCCAGGCGCTGTGCCTGGGTGTGCACAGTCGGGTTGTGGGCAAGCAGGCGAATGCTGCTTTGCGCAGGCTCAATCAGGCGCCTGGCGCGCTCGTCGATCGTCTTGGCAACCTGCTGGGCGGCATCGCCAGCAGCAGCCACAAGGGTTTGGCGAATACCGCGGTACCCCTGCCAGGCCAGGGCAGCGCCGAGCAGCAGCATGCCCAGCACGATGGCCAGCGCCACCAGCCACTGCAGTGAAATACCACGTCCTCTATTGCCAACGACACGCCCCGTCGACACGCAGCCCATCCCAGGTACTCCATGTGCGGCACATTGCCTTGGCTGATGTCTGCAGCAGTGTAGAGTGCATGTGAGCGTTCTGCCGGGCCGGCAACACGTTTACAGACGATCGTGCAAGGCTTTGTACCGCGACGCAGGCGACGTGGGCCATGATCAGGACATCAGCCGCGCAACTGGTACCAGGTGGTCTTGAGCTGCGAATACTTGTCGAACGAATGCAGTGACAGATCGCGGCCAAACCCCGACTGCTTGCCCCCACCGAAGGGCACCGTCACATCCAGCGCGTCGACCGTGTTCACCGATACGGTACCGGCTTTCAAAGCCCGCGCTACCCGGTGCACCTGGTTGAAGTCGTCACTCCACACCGAGGCTGCCAGGCCATAGATGCTGTCGTTGGCCAGGCGTACCGCTTCTTCTTCGGTGTCGAAGGCGCTGACCGCCAGCACCGGGCCGAACACCTCCTCCCGCGCCAGGCTCATGCGGCCCTCGACACCGGCAAAAATGGTCGGCTCGATGTAGTTGTCCGAACCTTCGACGGTCAGGCGTCGGCCGCCACACACCAATCGCGCACCCTCTTGCCCGGCACGCACGATGGCGGCCTCGATGCGGCCGGTCTGCTCGGCATCGACAATGGCCCCGGCGCGGCTCGCCGGATCCAGCGGGTTACCGGGCAGCCACTGGCGAGCCTTGGCCTGCAGGCGCTCGATGAACTCATCGTGGATGGCACGCTGCACGTACAGCCGCGAGTTGGCCGAACACACCTCGCCCTGGTTGAAGAAAATGCCGAAGGCGGCCTTTTCCGCCGCCAGGTCCAGGTCCTGGCAGTTGTCGAACACCAGGTTTGGGCTCTTGCCGCCGCACTCCAGCCACACCTGCTTGAGGTTGGACTGCGCCGAGTACTGCATGAAGTACTTGCCCACCTGGGTGGAGCCGGTGAATACCAGGCAGTCCACATCCGGGTGCAGGCCCAGCGCCTGCCCGGCCTGCTCGCCCAGGCCCGGCACCACGTTCAGTACGCCTTCCGGCAACCCCGCTTCCAGCGCCAGTTGGGCCAGGCGCAGGGCCGAAAACGGTGATTGCTCGGCGGGCTTGAGTACCACGCTGTTACCGGCAGCCAGCGCCGGGGCTAGCTTCCACGCGGCCATGTCGAGGGGGAAGTTCCACGGCACCACGGCCGCGACCACGCCGAGGGCTTCGCGGGTGATGGTGGCCAGCGCCGTGGGCGCCGTGGGCGCCACCTGGTCGTACAGCTTGTCCAGCGCTTCGCCGTACCAGCCGAACACATGTGCCGAGCCCGGCACGTCGATGGTGTAGGCGTCCATCACCGGCTTGCCCATGTTCAGCGAGTCCAGCAAGGCCAGTTCTTCACGATGGGCCATGATCAGCTCGGCCAGGCGCAGCAGCACTTTCTTGCGCTCGCCCGGCGCCATGCGCGGCCAGGGGCCTTGCTCGAAGGCTCGACGGGCGCTGGCGACGGCCAGGTCGACCTCGGCATGGCCGCAGGCGGTAACCTGTGCCATTACGTTGTTGGTGGCGGGGTTGATGGCTGCGAAGGTGGCACCATCCTGTGCGTTGACGGGTTTGCCGCTGATAAGCGCCTGGGATGGCAGGTACAGATCCGAAGCGCGCTGTTGCCAGAATTCGAGGGTATACATTTGTACTCCTGGTAAGCATTGGAGCAATCTTTTGGATGGGGGCGTCGTCCCACGGATGAATCGCCGGGGCTGCTTTGCAGCCCAATCGCGACACAAGGCCGCGCCCAAAAGAACAGCGTTGCCCCTGCAAGCGACGCGATTGCTGTGGGAGCGGCCTTGCGTCGCGATCGAGGCGCGAAGCGCCCCCAAAAGGCTTAGAGCTTGCCGACCAGCCGCGCCGTGCGGTCTACGGCTATCCGGGTCTTCTCCACCAGCTCATCCAGCTCGCTGTGGTTGGCGATCAAGGCCGGCGCCATGATCATCCGGCCCAGGGTCGAGCGAATGATCACCCCTTCCTCGAAACCAAAGGTGCGGCACTGCCAGGCCAGGTCGTTCTCGTTGGCAAAGCGCTTGCGCGTCGGCTTGTGCTCGGCAAACTGCAGCGCCGCCACCAGCCCGGCCCCTTGCACCTGACCGATCAATGGGTGGTCGGCAAACACTTCCCGCAGAATGCGCTGCAGGTACGGCCCCGTGTCGTCCTTCACCTGGCGCACGATACCTTCGTCACGCAGCGCCTTCAGGTTGGCGATGGCCACTGCCGCCGCCACCGGGTGGCCGGAATAGGTCAGGCCGTGGGCAAATACCCCGCCGCGCTCCACCAACGCCTCGGCAATGCGCTTGCTCAGCACCAGGCCGCCCATGGGCACATAGCCGCTGGTCAGGCCCTTGGCAATCGACAGGGTGTCGGGCTCGAAGCCGAAGTATTCATGGGCGAACCATTCGCCGGTGCGGCCAAAGCCACCGATCACCTCATCGGCGCACAGCAGCACGTCGTACTGGCGGCAGATACGCTGGATTTCCGGCCAGTAGCTTTCCGGCGGGAAGATCATGCCGCCGGCCCCCTGGAAGGGTTCGGCAATGAAGCCGGCAACGTTCTCGGCACCCAGTTCGAGGATTTTTTCCTCCAGCTGCAGGGCGCAGCGGCGGCCGAACTCGGCCGGAGTCAGTTCACCGCCCTCGGCGTACCAGTAAGGTTCATCGATGTGTGCCACATCCGGAATCAGCCCGCCCATGTCGTGCATGAACTTCATCCCGCCCAGCGCCGTGGCCGCCAGGGTTGAGCCGTGGTAGCCGTTCCAGCGGCCGATCATGATTTTCTTGCCTGGCTGGCCAACCACCTGCCAATAGCGGCGCACGGTGCGGATCAGTACCTCGTTGGCCTCGGAGCCGGAGTTGGTGTAGATCGCGTGGCTGTAGTGCCCCGGCAGCAGGCTGAACAGCAACTCGGACAGTTCGATCACCGCCGGGTGGGTGGTGTGGAAAAACATGTTGTAGTAGGCCAGCTGATCCATCTGCGTGGCTGCGGCGGCCGTCAGGTCACGACGGCCATAACCGAGCTGGGTGCACCACAGGCCGGACATGCCATCCAGGTAACGCTTGCCCTCGCTGTCCCACAGGTGCAGGCGTTCGCCACCGACGATCACCCGCGGCCCTTCGGCGTTCAGCGCCTTCTGGTCGAGGAAGGCATGAATGTGGTGGGCGGCATCGGCTGCCTGGTAGTCACGGGTCTGGCGTTGCGGGGCGAAAGGCGCGTTCATTGTTGGTTTTCCTTTGCGGTGGGGTTGCAGGGCAGCTGGCGTTCAGCGCAGCTTGCCCATGTAGCTTTCCAGCGGGTCCTTGCCCAGCACGCCCTGGGCATTGGCCAGTGCATCGATGAACAGGGAGAACAGTTCGGACTGGGTGCCGATGTCGAGCTTGGCGTAGACGTTCTTGCGGTGCGACTTGATGGTGTCCTCCGACACTCCCAGCCGCTCGGCCAGCGACTTGGTCGAGTGGCCACGCAGGATCAGCTGGGCGATACGGCATTCACGCTCGGTCAGCAGCGAGCTGCCGAAATTGTTCAGCGCGGCATGAATACGTTGCTCGAGGATGTTCTCGAAGCGCCCTGCGCGGCTGTCCAGCCCGGCAAAATGCTTGCCGAGTACCGCCAGTACCCAAGGCGTGATGAGCCCGAACCGCGTGCGGCTTTGCCCATCCAGCTTGTCGGTGAAGGCCAGCGACACCGCCAGGCTTTGCCCGGGCGCCACCTGCAGGATGTAGTTGAGTTCATCCTCCAGGTGCGAGTGGCGGTAGAACGATTGGTAGTATTCGCTGACCTCGAAGTGGTCGGGTGCCACTTCGAACAGGCCGTAGCAGCCGGATTCGACCTGTTCCACACAAGCACCGTAGAACGGGTCGAGCAGGTAGAAGCCCGACAGGTAGCGGGCGACATTGCCCTCGGGCTGCCAGGGCGCCTTGTCATCCTGCTCGAACAGCGCACAGGGCATGCCATCGTGCGGGTACAGGTACACCGTGGTCGCCTGGATCGGCCGGATCACACCCAGTGCAGCAAACAGGCTGGCGGCAAAGCCCGGCCGGCCGATCGCCTCGGTGACCTTGGCCTGGTGCTCGAACCATTGTTCTGAAAGCAATTGATTGGTCACTGTAAGCCTGCCGTTTTCTCAGTGGCACCGCCGCCAGTGCGGTGCGTCGTTGAGCAGATACTCCCACGGCGCTGCAGGCACCGGAATCACCCTTTGGGGTGAGCCGGGCAAGGGCTGTGTCCGCTCACCCCAAAGGGTGATTCCGGGTGCCTGCAGGGTGTGGGAGCATCAACCCGCCCCAGCGCTGCGAGCTTTCCGCTCGACCTCCTTGCACAACACCTGACGGTCGCGAGCCTGCTCGCCTGCCGCGGTGTCCTGCATCCCTTTTCAGGAGTTAGCAATGCATACAACAACAAGTACAGCCCATAGCCCCGCCCCGCATGCACCCTCGCAATCCGCCACCAGCACCGGCCGCTTCCGCAAGTCCATGAGCATGACCGCCCTGGTGCTGTTCGGCCTGGCCTACATGGTGCCCCTGGCCGTATTCACCACCTACGGGCTGGTCACCCAGATGACCAAAGGGCACCTGCCCACCGCCTACCTGCTCACGCTCGCCGCCATGCTGCTGACCGCCTACAGTTACGGCCGCATGGTCCAGGCCCACCCCTACTCCGGCTCGGTCTACACCTACACGCGCAAGGCCTTCGGTAGCTATATCGGCTTCATCACCGGTTGGACACTGCTGCTCGACTACATCTTTCTGCCGCTGCTCAGCTACCTGCTGATCGGCATCTACATGTCGGAATACTTCCCGACCATCCATGCCTGGGTGTGGGTGGCGGGCTCCATTGCCCTGGTCACCTTCCTCAACCTGATCGGCATCGAGTCGATCACCCGGGTCAACTGGATCCTGGTGGTGGTGCAATTGGTGTTCATCATCGTCTTCGTCGCCCTGTCCATTCTCAAGCTCAGCGGACAGGCGGAGCCGGTGTCGCTGCTGGCCCCCTTGCACCACGAAGGCTTCAGCGTGCCATTGATCATGACCGGCGCCGCCGTGCTGTGCCTGTCGTTCCTCGGCTTCGATGCGGTGTCGACCATGGCTGAGGAAACCAGTAACCCGACCTACCGCATTCCCGTGGCGATTCTGGCGGTGTCGTTGATCGGCGGCCTGCTGTTTTTGGTGGTGTCTTATTGCGCACAGATGGTGTTCCCCGATTGGGGCAGCTTCGCCGATCCGGATTCGGCGTCGGTCGACGTGATGCGCCGGGTGGGCGGCGAGCTGCTGGTAACCGCCTTCACCGCTACCTACGTGGCCGGCTGCTTCGCCTCGGCCATGGTGTCCCAGGCCAGCGTGTCGCGCGTACTGTTCGCCATGGGCCGCGACGGCGCATTGCCGCGGGCATTCGGCCAGCTGGTGACGAAAAAGCGCGTGCCGGCCACTGCCATCCTGGTGGTCAGCCTGCTGTCGCTGATCGCCCTGGTGATCACCCTGGATACCGTGGCGAACATGATCAGCTTTGGCGCACTGTTCGCCTTTTCGGCGGTGAACCTGGCAGTGGTCAAGCACTACCTGGTTGACCAGAAACTGCGCGGTTGCCGCAACTGCCTGCTGTACGGCGCCATTCCCGGCCTGGGCTTTCTCAGCACGTTGTGGCTATGGAGCAGCCTGACCAGCCTGTCGTTCACCATCGGCCTGTGCTGGATGGGCCTGGGCCTGTTGGTGCTACTGGGGCTGACCCGGGCGTTGCGCGTGAAGCTGCCAGAGTTGCAGATGGCCGAGTGAGCCCTGACGCCTTGCATGACCGCTCCTGCAGGGCATCGCGAGAACCCGGGTGATAACTGCTCGTTATCACCCGATCCGTATTAATCATTATTCAGCCCCCCGTTCGCCCCCTACAGTCCTGACCAACGATTGTCATTGCCAACGGGAAACGAAATGTCCATCGAACACCGCCTGAACCACATCGCCGGCCAGCTCAGTGGCCACGGTGACGTGCTGCTGCACAGCCTCGACGCCCACACCGGTGAAGCACTGCCCTACGCCTTCCACCAGGCGACTGGCGATGAAGTCGAGGCCGCCGCCCAGGCCGCCGAGGTGGCCTACCCGAGCTACCGCAGCACCCGCCCGGACCAGCGCGCCGCTTTTCTCGACGCTATCGCCAGCGAACTGGACGCGTTGGGTGATGACTTCATCCAGGACGTGATGCGCGAAACCGCACTGCCTGAAGCACGCATCCGCGGCGAACGCAGCCGCACCAGCAACCAGCTGCGCCTGTTTGCCGAAGTGGTACGGCGTGGCGACTTCTACGCTGCACGCATCGACCGCGCTCTGCCCCAGCGCACCCCGCTGCCGCGCCCGGACCTGCGCCAGTACCGCATCGGCGTGGGCCCGGTGGCCGTGTTCGGCGCCAGCAACTTCCCTCTGGCCTTCTCCACCGCTGGCGGTGACACCGCTTCGGCGCTGGCCGCCGGCTGCCCGGTGGTGTTCAAGGCACACAGCGGGCACATGCTCACTGCGGCCCATGTGGCCGCGGCCATCGACCGTGCAGTGACCGGCAGCGGCATGCCGGCAGGCGTTTTCAACATGATCTACGGTGCCGGTGTGGGCGAAGCGCTGGTCAAGCACCCAGCCATTCAGGCAGTCGGCTTTACCGGCTCGCTGCGCGGTGGCCGCGCCCTGTGCGACATGGCCGCAGCGCGCCCGCAGCCGATCCCCGTGTTCGCCGAAATGAGCAGTATCAACCCGGTGATCGTGCTGCCGCAGGCTCTGCAGGCTCGCGGTGAACAGGTGGCGACCGAACTGGCCGCCTCGGTGGTGCTGGGCTGCGGGCAGTTCTGCACCAACCCGGGCCTGGTGGTGGGTATCAGCTCGCCGCACTTCGAGCATTTCCTGCAAACGCTGGTGGCACGCATGGCCGACCAAGGCCCGCAGACCATGCTCAACGCTGGCACCCTGCGCAGCTACCAGAACGCTGTGCAGCACCTGCTGGCGCACCCGGGTATCCAGCATCTGGCCGGCCAACCGCAAACGGGTAACCAGGCTCAGCCGCAACTGTTCAAGGCCGACGTGAGCCTGCTACTCAATGGCGACCCGCTGTTGCAGGAGGAGGTGTTCGGCCCTTGCACCGTGGTGGTTGAAGTGGCCGATGCCCAGCAACTGACCGAAGCATTGCGCCACCTGCAAGGTCAGCTGACTGCCACCCTGATTGCCGAACCTGAAGACCTGCGCACCTTTGCCTCACTGGTGCCGCTGCTCGAACGCAAGGCCGGACGCTTGCTGCTCAATGGCTACCCGACCGGCGTGGAGGTTTCCGATGCCATGGTGCATGGCGGCCCCTACCCGGCCACCTCCGACGCCCGCGGCACTTCGGTCGGCACCTTGGCCATCGACCGCTTCCTGCGCCCGGTGTGCTTCCAGAACTACCCGGACGCACTGCTGCCGGATGCGTTGAAAAACGCTAACCCGCTGGGGATTGCCCGGTTGCTGGAGGGTGTGAGCAGCCGCGAGGCGGTGTGATCTTTCATGGCTGCAACCCGTGCCGGCCTCTTCGCGGCTATAGCCGCCAAGAGGCCGGCACTGGCGCTTCGAGCTGTATACAATCAGTAAAAAGCTTGCTTACAATACCGAGCGCCTATGACATCGGTAATCGCCGATGCGTATTGCGCAGGCTTGCACCATGTCATCTACAAACCCTGCAAAAACGCTCCTCGTCAAAAACGCCGCACTGCTGGTCACCATGGACGGCGAACGCCGCGAAATCAAGAACGGCGGCCTGTTCATCGAAGACAACCTGATCAAGCAAGTCGGCCCCAGCGAAACCCTCCCGCAGCACGCCGACGTGATTCTGGACATGGCCGGCAAGGTGGTCATCCCAGGCCTGGTCAACACCCACCACCACATGTACCAGAGCCTCACCCGCGTGGTACCGGCCGCTCAGGACGGCGAGCTGTTCAACTGGTTGACCAACCTGTACCCGATCTGGGCGCGCCTGACCCCCGAGATGATCGCGGTGTCGACCCAGACCGCCATGGCCGAGCTGATCCTGTCCGGCTGCACCACCTCCAGCGACCATCTGTATATCTACCCCAACGGCTGCAAGCTCGACGACAGCATCCACGCGGCGGCCGAGATCGGCATGCGCTTCCACGCCGCGCGCGGCAGCATGAGCGTGGGGCAGAGCCAAGGCGGCCTGCCACCTGACGCGGTGGTGGAAAAGGAAGCCGACATCCTCAAGGAATCGCAACGCCTGATCGAGGACTACCACGATGCCAGCCACGGCTCGATGCGCCGTATCGTGGTCGCGCCATGCTCGCCGTTCTCGGTCAGCCGCGACCTGATGCGCGAAGCTGCCGTGCTGGCGCGCCAGTATGGGGTGTCGCTGCACACCCACCTGGCCGAGAACGTCAACGACATCGCCTATAGCCGCGAGAAGTTTGGCATGACCCCTGCCGAGTACGCCGAAGACCTTGGCTGGGTCGGCCATGATGTATGGCATGCCCACTGCGTGCAGCTCGACCAGCACGGCATTGAGCTGTTCGCCCGCACCGGCACCGGCGTCGCCCACTGCCCATGCTCGAACATGCGGCTGGCCTCGGGCATCGCCCCGGTACGCAAGATGCGCGACCACGGCGTACCGGTGGGCCTGGGGGTCGATGGCTCCGCCTCCAACGACGGCGCCAGCATGATCGGTGAAGTGCGCCAGGCCCTGTTGCTGCAACGGGTGGGCTTTGGCCCTGACGCGATGACCGCACGCGAAGCACTGGAGATTGCCACCCTGGGTGGCGCGAAAGTGCTCAACCGCAATGATATCGGTGCCCTGGCCCCGGGCATGGTCGCCGATTTCGTCGCCTTCGACCTGGGCCATGTGGCGTATGCCGGCGGCCACCACGACCCATTGGCGGCACTGGTGTTCTGCACCCCGACCCAGGTGCATACCAGCGTGATCAACGGCCGCGTCGTGGTGAAAGACGGCCAGCTGGCCACCGTCGACCTGCCGCGCGTACTGGAACGCCACAACCAGCTGGCCCATCAGCTGGTCAGTGGCACTTGAGGCCTGGCATCAGCTCGGCATCGCCGGGTTGAATGAAGGGCATGCGCAGCCCTTTGGGCTGCGCTGTCACCTAGGCAAGCTGCGGGTAGCGCGCACTACGATGTCATGTCCACTCAAAGGTCCATGACCATCTCATGCCAGGCCATACCGCCGTGGTCCGACGGCGACGGTTTCACGTATCGGTAGCCCAGCTTCTGGTACAGGGCCACATGCTGCTCCTTGCACATCAGGTGAATGGTCTGCTTGCCCGCCGCGTGCATGCGCCCGATGAATTCGTTCATCAACAGTTTGGCGTAGCCTTTGCCCTGGTGGGCCGGGTCTACAACCACCGACATGATCACCACGTTCGCGGCCGCCGGGTCATGGCCGACCAGCTCTTTGAAGGCCTCGTCGGACATCACGACCTCGTGGGCGCAGCCACTGTTGATGAAACCAACAATCTCGCCGTCGCTTTCCAGCACCAGGAAGCCTTGTGGGTACTGCGTGATACGCGTGCGGATTTTCTCCAGCGTGGCCGCCTCATCCCCTTCATAGGCGCCAATTTCGATGGCGTAGCAACGCTCGGCATCGGCGGGAACGGGGGTGCGGAACTGAAGGGCGCTCATGGCAAGTATCCTTGGCAATGGTAAAGGCAGCCGCCATGATAAATGAGCCTCGACCTTGCGCTCCATCATTGCGAACTCGGTCAGGTCGGGCGTGTGACGCTTGATGCTTGCCAAGGATGGCAAGCATCATGGGGACCTTGCTCTATTGCCACGGATACGCCGATGACCGCTGTAACTTCCCCCTTCACCGAACCCAGCCGCTGCAAACGCCTGAAAGCGGCCAGCAGCAGGGATCATGACAGCGTCGATCAACTGGTAATGGCAGCGCGGCCTTTCGAGAGCCGCGAGCGTTATGGGCGCTTCCTGCGGGTGCAGCACCGTTTTCATGGCAGCCTGTTGGCGTTGTATCAGGATGAACAGCTCAACCAGCAACTGCCGGGGCTGGCGGCGCTGTCACGGTTCGCGGCAGTCGAGGCCGACCTGCGCGACCTCGGCCTGCTGCTGCCAACGCCCACCCAACCGGTCCGTGTCAGCTCGGCCCAGGCCTTGGGATGGCTGTATTGCAGTGAAGGCTCGAACCTGGGGGCGGCGTTTCTCTACAAGCACACGCAACGTCTTGGGCTGGAGGGTGACAAGGGGGCCCGCCACCTGGCCCCTCACCCGGATGGCCGAGCGCTGCATTGGCGCGAATTTGTTGCCAGGCTGGACAGCCTGGTGCTGGGGGAGCAGGAAGAAGCAGAGGTGGTGAAAGGGGCGATTGCTGCGTTCGACAGTTACCGGCGGCATTTGCGTGAGGTGTTTGCAGGCCTATGACTGACCAGTGGGGCACTCACGGCGGCTACTGCACAGCGCCAACCACCCCGGCAAAGTTCTTCAAGTTGTTGCTGTAGCGAACTTTTTCTTGATTCCCTGTCTATGTGTGAGGCACAGAAGGTAGCGGAACGCGAGACAGGGTTCGCCCCACACCTGCTGGCCAGATGGCTCATTCGTTATCAGAGGTTGGCTACGCTCATGAAAATACATGTCGCAAGGTTGGTGCTGCTCGGCCTGTTCTCGCTCGCGGCGGTGGGCACGGCATCGGCAACGCAAATGAAAGCCGCCGAACCGGTTTCACCGGCTGTCCAGTCACCGTTAAAGCCAGCCGGCAACCCTTGGTCGAGCGTGGCCAGCGTGGCCGTTGAACAGCCGGCCACCCTCCTGGCGCATGATGACGATCGCTGGCACGACCATCGAAGCGACTGGCGCCGCGAACAGTGGCGGCGTGAACAAGCCCGTCGGGACTGGGAGCGGCGGCGCGACTGGGAACGGCGCCGTGATTGGGAGCGCCGCCATGAGCGCGCCATGCGCCAGCGTCATCATGACGCGCATCATTACTACCGCCGTTGAAGCCCAAGCGATCGGTTTTAGGGGCAGTGTCAGTCGGCCAGCTGCGGAGCCTCCCCCGACGCCTCTGCCTCCATCTTCAAGCGGTCCGCCTTGCAGATGTACTTGGGCTTGCGTGGCGCCAGCTTGGCACTGGCCTTTTTGGCATGCGCCTGCAATAGCTGCTTGATCTTCTTACGACGGTTCATAGTCTACGGGGCCTTTCAGGACGTTTCGCTGCCGCCATCATAACCCGGCAGCCTTGGGAAAACGCGGTGAACAGCCCAGCTTATGCCTGCTACGGCCACGCAGCTCACAGGATTCAACGCGTTGACGTATTTTTCACAGTCCGCAGATTAGCGTCACGCCCTTTCCGGTCACGCGCACAACCGCTGGCCGCCAAGGTACGACGAGGCATACGTGTCAAACACTACATCCCCCGCCGCGCACAAGCGCGTGGACTGGGCCGGGCTCGGCTGGCTCTTGCTGTTCTTCTGGTATTTTTCCGGTGTAACCCAGGCGCTGCTGCTGTTCAGCGGGACGACCGGCTTCGCCGGTTTTCGCGATGCGTTATTCCTCAGCAGCCTATGGCTGGCGCCCGTCCTGCTGCTGCCGCGCTTCACCCGCGCCACCGCGGCAATCATTGGTCTGGTGCTGTGGGCTGCATCGCTGGTGGGCCTGAGCTACTTCGGCATCTATCGCCAGGAGTTTTCACAAAGTGTCATCTTTGTGATGTTCGAGTCCAACACCGCCGAGGCTGGTGAGTACTTCAGCCAATACTTCAGCGTGGGGCTGGGCCTGGCACTGGTGCTGTACACGCTGGTCGCGGTAATGCTGTGGCGGCGCGTGCGCCCGGTCAGCCTGCCGCTGCGCAGCCGCCTGCCGGTGGTCGTGCTATTGCTGGTGGCCAACCTGGTCATGCCGTTCTACAAGCAGATGGTCACCCAGGAGCGAAACTTCGCCGATGCGCTCGAAAAAGTGCAGCAGCGAATGGAGCCGGCCGTCCCTTGGCAGTTGCTGGTCGGCTACCGACAGTACCGCCAGCAACTGGACAACATGCAGAAACTGCTGGCCCAGAATGCCGCACTGCCACCGCTGCAAAACCTGCGAGACAGCAGTGGTACAGCGCCACGCACCTTGGTATTGGTGCTCGGCGAGTCGACCACCCGCGAGCACATGCACCTGTATGGCTATGACCGCGACACCACGCCCAACCTCGACGCGCTGGCCGCCAGCGACAAGGGCCTGACCGTGTTCCGCGACGTGGTATCGCCGCGCCCGTACACCATCGAAGTGATGCAGCAGATCCTCACGTTCGGCGACGAGCAGAACCCGGACCGTTTCCTCAGCGACCCGTCGCTGATCAACCTGCTGAAACAGGCAGGCTACAAGACCTTCTGGATCACCAACCAGCAGACCTTGACCAAGCGCAACACCATGCTCACCACCTTCTCGCAGCAAACAGACGTGCCGGTGTACCTGAACAACCAGCGCAACCAGAATGCCCGCCAGTACGATGACGTGGTGCTGGCGCCGTTCGAGAAAGCCCTGCAAGACCCTGCGCCCAACAAGTTCATCATCGTGCACCTGCTGGGCACGCACATGGACTACCGCTACCGCTACCCGGACGACTATGCGCACTTCAACGACAGGCAGGGTGTGCCAGCCAAGCTGACGGCGGACCAGGTAGAAACCTACAACTTCTATGACAACGCGGTGCGCTACAACGACTATGTGGTGTCGACCCTGATCAAGCGTTATGCGGCAGGCAACCCCAACGGGTTCCTGATGTACCTGTCCGATCATGGTGAAGACGTGTACAGCTCCGGTGACCACGACCGCCTGGGGCGCAATGAAGGCGCACCGACCCGGCCGATGTACACCATCCCGTTCCTGCTGTGGACCTCGCCTAGCTGGCAGGCCGAACACCCGCGTGACTTGCAGGCAATGGCCAACCGCCCCTACAGCAGTTCGCATCTGATCCATACCCTGTCAGACCTGGCAGGATTGAGCTACGACCGCTATGAACCGGCCAAGAGCCTGGTGAGCCCACAGTTCGTGGTAGCACCACGCTGGATCGGCGACCCATACCGCAAGGATGGCTTGCGCGAGTTCGACCACCTGCCGCTGGACAAGGCCGACAGGGTGCAGGAAACAGCCAGCACCCGGCAGTAATAAGGCCGGTTCATGCCCGGCAGCTACCCTGCAGGGCACTCCCCCGCACCGCCTCGGCCAACTTGCGCAGGTTGGCCTGGTGTGCATTCACCAGGCTGGTGATGCTGTTGTCCGCGGCAGTCTGCACGGACGTACGGCAGGTCAGCTCGGCCTGCCCTTGCTGCTTCAGGCGCCACACGGCCTCCAGCGAGGCGTAGCGCCCTGGTACCGTGTCGAAGCGCTGCACATCCACCCGCAGCGACGCTCTGCCGCCACCCGCCGGGCCGCCCAACTGGTCCTGCAGGGCGCTGCGGAATTCATCCACCAGGTTGGCGCCCCACCACTCCGTCTCCAGGATGGCCAGGCCGCTCTGCCCTTGCCGCACCACCAACTGTGGGCGGTCGACCTGGGGCGGCACAGCCACCCTGACCACCTGGATGCGCTGGCCGCTGTCACGTACCGGGTCGCTCGGTACCAACGTGTGGTAGTTGTTCGGCGTACTGCTGCAGCCCCCGAGCCACACCAGCAGGCTGGCCACACATGCATTGCGCAGTCGTTGCATCGGCTGTCTCCTCAGGGTTCAAGGTCTGCGGACCCGGCCGCTTTCGGCCGGCCACGAATCAGCGACTCGGGGTGGCGGCCCAGGTAATCGGCAAGGTCACGTAGCGAACGCGACATACGCTCCAGCTCGTCCAGCGTTTCACCCATTCGCTCGCGCTGCGGCGAATCTTCGGAAATGGCCGAGTTGGCCGTGCGCAGGGTCTTGTGCACCTCGTCCAGCGCCACCTTCACCTCCGGCAGCGTCTGGCCATTGAACTGCCTGAGGCTGGCGCGCAGCTCACGCAAGCTACCGTCCAGGTTACCGGCGATGCTTTCCAGCGGCAGCTTGGCAATGCGCTCCATCACCCGCTGCAGCTGTTCCTGCAACTGCTCAAGGCTGCCGGGCAGCGTCGGGATCATGATGGGGTTGGCAGCCATGTCGAAGGCCACCTTGGGGGCATCGGGGTAAAAGTCCAGCGAAATGAACATCTGCCCGGTGATCAGGTTGCCGCTACGCGCCTGGGCCCGCAGCCCATGTTCGACAAAGGTGCCAATCAGTTTCCGCGCCCCTTCCATATCGCCCTCGGTGTGCTTGAACACCGCCAGCATCTTGCGGTGCACCGGCCCTAGCCGCTGCGGGTAGATCACCGCATCGACCACTACCGGGAAGCTCTGCCGCGTAGCATCGTAATCGAGCTGGATCGAGGTGACCCGGCCAAACTCCACCCCCTTGAACTCCACTGGCGCGCCCACCGACAGGCCGCGCATGGCCTGGTCGAAGCGCAACTGCAGGTACTGCGCCTGGCCATGCGGAGGCGACAGCGCCATGTCGCGGTCGGCGAATAGCTGGAAGCGGGCCTGGTCGGCAGCAGGCTCGGCTTGCGCCGCGAAATCGGGCGAGCCGAAGGCCAGCCCGCCCACCAGAATCGACGACAGCGATTCGGTATCGACCTTCAGGCCATTGGCACCGATCTGCATGTCAATGCCACTGGCATTCCAGAAGCGCGTGTCAGCAGTGACGAAGGTGTCGTAGGGCGCCTGCACGAACACGCCAATCTCTACCCCCTTGCCATCGCCCTGAAGGGCAAAGGACACCACTTCGCCCACCGGGATCTTGCGGTAGTAGATCGAAGAGCCGATATCCAGCGAGCCCAGGTCGCTGGCGACAAGAACAAAGCGCTTGCCCTTTTCGTCATAGGTGATCGGCGGCGGCAGCTCCAGGCCGACAAAGGACTTTTCCGGCACCTTCGACTCGCCGGAATCGGCCCCGATGAAACTGCCCGAAAGCAGCGTGTCCACCCCGGAAACCCCGCCCACGCCGATGCGCGGTCGCACCACCCAGAAGCGCGCTCCCCGGGTAGCGAATGAACGGGCATCGTTGGAGAGCTGAACCTTGGCCACCACGCTCTTCTTGTCGTCGGCCAAGTCCACCGTGGTCACTTCGCCGATCACCACGCTGCGGTATTTTACCTGGGTCTTGTGCGCCACCAATCCCTCGCCGCTGTGGAAAGAAATGGTGATCACCGGCCCTTGCTGCATCCAGTTGCGCACCACCAGCGAAGCGCCGATCAGGATCGCCAGGATCGGCACGATCCATACCAGCGACACACTCCAACGTCGGGTGCGCACTTCAACCTGCCCAGGGCCCTCGCGCTTGTCAGTCTGTTGCCCCATCAATGCGGCCTCCCCTCGTTGGCACGGCTATCCCAGATCAAGCGTGGATCAAAGCTCATCGCAGAGAACATGGTCAGCACTACCACCATGCCAAAAAACAGAATGCCCACACGCGGTTCGATGGTGCCCAGCCCGCGCAGTTGCACCAGCGCAGCCACCAGCGCCACTACCATCACATCGAGCATGGACCAGTAGCCGATCAGCTCGACGAAGCGGTACAACTGCGAACGCTGCCGGCAGGCCCAGGAAGAACCACGCTGGGCAGTGAACAGCAGCAGGCCAAGGGAGAAGAACTTGATGGCGGGCACACCCACGCTGGCAATGAAAATGATCAGCGCGATGTCCCAGGCCCCGGCTTCCCAGAACTCCAGCACGCCACCGCCAATGGTGCTTTCTGTACCACTGCCGAGCATTTCGGTGTGCATCACCGGCAGCAGGTTGGCGGGGATGTAGAAAATCAGTGCGGCCAGCAGAAACGCCCAGCCACGGCTGATGGCATTGGCCTTGCGCCGGTGAATGACGGCGCCGCAACGGTTGCAGGTGTGCGCGCCACTGCGCGTGTCGCATGCCTGGCCACAGCCATGGCACAGACACAAGCCAAGGTCGTGCGCCTTGACCGGGGCAGTCATACCTGTTCCCACAAGTCGCGGATGTCCTTGCCAGCAATGTGGATGATCAACATGCTCAGTGCGGCCAGGGCCAGCAGGCCGATACCGGGGATCACATCGAGCAGCCCCGCCAGCTTGATCACCGCCACCATCGCCCCCAGCAGACACACCTCCAGCATGCTCCAGGGCCGCAGGCTTTCCAGGCCACGCATGCACAGGGCAAAGCCGGGAGCACGCTGGCCGGCAAGGGCAAAACTCAACACCCAGCACAACAGGGCAATTTGCAGCAGCGGCGCAAAAATGATCGACAGCGCCATGACCAGGGCGATGAAGGTGATACTGCCGTGACTGAGAATCTGCACGGCGTCCCACAATGTGGCCGAGTGGGTCAGCCCCTGCATGCCGATGGTCATCACCGGGTAATAGTTGGCGAACACCAGCAGGACACCGCCAGTCACACTCAATGCCAGCCGCTGCTCGATGGTCAGTGACCTGTGCCGATACAGCACGCCACCACAGCGCTGGCAAAGGGCACGTTGATGTTTGAGCAGCGGTGCACGGTGGTACACCGTGTCGCAATACTCGCAGATGATCAGATCTTGCGTCTGGCTCATGGTTTGCCCACAGGTAGCCTTGGTTCAGGCCAGGAGGCTAATCGGAACGGCGTCTGATATCCGGTGTAGACCATCTGGGCAAAACTTCCATCACGACCTCAAAGGCGAACTATCCTGTGAGGCGGGCTTTCCGCCCGGTGGAGGTGTGCCATGCGTACGTTCACGTGGAGTTACCTGTTGATGCTGCTGTGCGCAGCATCGGCCGCCCAGGCGCAGTCGGTGGTGCCGCTCAAGGGCCAGAGCAGCCAGCAGATGCAACTGGATATCAACGATTGCAATACCGTCGCCACCAATGCCGCAAACGGCACAGCGACGTCCAGCGACCCACATGTCGGTGGCCGGGTTCGCGGTGCAGCTGCGGGTGCCGCCGCCGGTGCTGTAGGCGCGCAGGTGCGCGGCAACCAGCATGACGAGTTGTATGACCGGGTGGGTGACGATGCCAAACAGCAATACCGGCAGAACCGTGCCGGCGAAGTGGCCGCCGCCGGGGCCGCGGTCGGTGGCATGCGCCAGCGCCAGGACCGGCGCCAGGACCGGCGCGGCCAGGACGAGGCCAAAACCCAGGCCCATGCCAGTGCCTACAGCGGTTGCCTGCAAGGGCGCGGCTACCAGGTCAACCCCTGAGCAATCGCCACGCCATGCTCCTCCTGCCGGGGTGGCATGGCGTGCTCAGCTCAGGAACTTCGCCAGCTCTTCCCGGCAAAACTCCACGAACAACTGCGCCGGTTTGGTCAGCTGGACTCGCTTCAACCACGCCGCAGCCAGCCCCGACAGCGCCACCGGCTCGGCAATGTCGAGCATTGCCAGGCGCTGGCCGTCATAGGTGTATTCCGAGTGCGGACGGGTTACCAGCAACGAAAAACCGAAGCCCTGACCGACCATGCCGCGCACCATCTCGATCGACGGCGAACTGAAGACGATGTTCGGTGCCAGGCCCAACTCGTTGAACAAGCTGACGAAGTAGGTGCGGCTAGGGGCCACGTCCAGCAGGATCATCGGCTCCGGGCACAGGTCGCGCAGCGAGACCTGGGCCTGGCCGGCAAAGCGGTGGTTCTCGGGTAGCAGCACATAGGGCTTCTGCGGCGGCATCAGCGGCTCGGCCTCGATGGTGCCATCCAGGTCGTGGTCATAGAGAAATGCCAGGTCGAATGTTCCGGCGGTCAGGCCCTGGATCAGGTCCTGCTGCTCACCGTCGCGCAGGCGAATGTCCACACCCGGGTAGCGCTGGCGAAAGCCGGCGATCAGACGCGGCAGGTACAGTGGCGCCACGGTTTCGAAACAGCCAATGTCGATTTGCCCGGCGACGGTATCGTTGTCGGCCAGGGCGTTCTGTTCGAACTCATGGGCCATCTGCAGCAGCGACTTGGTCTTGGCGTAGAAGCGTTTGCCGCTGGGCGTCAATGACACACCCTGGGCGTGGTGGCGGATGAACAGCTGCACACCGAAACTTTCCTCCAGGCTCTTGATGGCCGTGGAGATGGACGGCTGGGCGATGTACAGCTGGCGTGACGCTTCGGCCACACTGCCCGCTTCCACGGTGGTGACGAAGTACTTCAGTTGTCGCAAGGTATAGGCAGCCACAGGGTACCTCTCTGACGCGGGTCTTGGCAGGCTGGGATCATGCCTCACACTTTACCCTTGGCTGCCGCTCTGCGGGCGCTGAGCGCTGAAGGATTTACCTATGCCTTGAGCAGGTTTTTTGTAGGGTCTGCCAGTACCTCGGCTCACAGGCCTGCGCAAACCGGTGCCGCACCACGCTTGCGCCTGGAACGGGGCCCCGTGGCACAGCAACCACTGGTCAAAAACGCCCGAACGTCTTTACTGATAGTCATCGGCCCCAGGTAAACGGTGTGTGCTTATGAAGATCGTGGTCACCAGCATCCTCGTCGACGACCAGGCCAAGGCCCTGGCTTTCTACCACTACGTACTCGGTTTCGAGCCCAGGCACGACATCCCCATGGGCCGGCACCGCTGGTTGACCCTGACTTCGCCCAACGACCCCAATGGCGTCGAACTGCTGCTGGAACCCGACGCGCACCCGGCGGCCAAGGTGTACAAGGCCGCGCTCAAGCAGGATGGCATCCCCGCCACCTCGTTCGGCGTGCGTGATATCCAGGCCGAATACACCCGGCTATGTGCGGCCGGTGTGCAGTTCATCCGGCCACCAACCCCAATGGGGCCGGTTACCGTGGCGGTGTTCGATGACACGTGCGGCAACCTGATCCAGATTGCCCAGAAGCACTAGTCGGTTGCCCTTACCCCAATGCGCACCCACAAGGAAAACAGATGCGCCACGAATTCAGCGAAGTGCTCAACGACCTGGTCGACTACTTTCTGCTTGGCGATATCCAGTTGCTCGAACGCTTCAAGCAAGACCAGCAACTGCCCGACGACCTGGCCCATGCGTTCACCCACGGCGACAGCGGCGACCAGGCGGTGCGCGAAGGCATCGTGCTGCCGCTGGCCGGTGTCGACAACCTGCCCTACCGCATCCTGTTCACCCTCGATAACCACACACCGGCCCTGCGCGAAGCCGGCAGCCGCCTGAAGCACCGGCGCAATGGCTATGTACTGCGGATCGAGCACGGTGCGCTGATGCTGTACACCTGGCGCATCCTGCAGCACTTCACGCCCAAGACCCTGGGTGACCTGATGGCGCGTTACCAGCTGCCTGGGCGGCCGATCATCGAGCTGGACAATGGCTGGTACGACGTGGAGGTGCTGGCGGGGGCACTGGTGCGCGACGGGTTGTACGAGCCAGCGTTCGAGTTCGTGCTGAAGAAGCGCTGGAGCCGGGGTGAGGCGACAGCTGTGGATACCGGGTATGCATTCGGGCTTCGTGGCTACTTCGACTGATTGATCGCCTGTGCCGGCCTCTTCGCGGGTAAACCCGCTCCTACACAGCGTTCGAGGCCTGTGCCGGCCTCTTCGCGGGTGAACCCGCTCCTACAAAGCGAGGCCTGTGCAGTACCTGTAGGAGCGGGTTCACCCGCGAAGGGGCCAGCACAGGCAAACTCGATCTTCAGGTGTGAGTGATATCCCGATCTTTGGTCTCCGGCAGGAAGAAGATCCCCAGCACCGCCGTCATCACGGCAATCACAATCGGGTACCACAAGCCGTAATAGATATCCCCGGTCGCTGCCACCATGGCAAACGCCACGGTCGGCAGGAAGCCGCCGAACCAGCCATTCCCGATGTGGTAAGGCAGCGACATTGAGGTGTAGCGGATGCGCGCCGGGAACAGCTCCACCAGCCAGGCGGCAATCGGCCCGTAGACCATGGTCACGTAGATCACCAGAATGGTCAGCAGCAACAGCACCATCGGGTAGTGGATTTTCGCCGGGTCGGCCTTTTCCGGGTAGCCCGCCTCTTTCAATGCACCACTCAGGGTTGCGGTAAACGCTTCGCTTTGCACCTTGAAGTCCGCCGCCGCCAGGCTGCTGCCATCAAAGCTCGGCAATACCCGTTCGCCAATGCGGATCTGTGCCACGCTGCCGGGCTCCGCCGCTTCATTGGTATACGGGATGGCGCGCTTGGCCAGCAGGCTCTTGGCAATGTCGCAGGAGCTGGTGAATTTGGCCTTGCCCACCGGGTCGAACTGGAATGCACATTGGCCCGGGTCGGCCACCACCACCACCGGGTTCTGCTCCTGGGCAACGAATACATCCGGGTTGCCGTACTCGGTCAGTGCCTTGAAGATCGGGAAGTAGGTCAGCGCGGCGATGATGCAGCCGGCCATGATGATTTTCTTGCGGCCAATCCGGTCGGACAGGCTGCCGAAGAAAATGAAGAATGGTGTGCCGATCAACAGTGAACCGGCAATCAGCAGGTTGGCGGTCTGCGGCTCGATCTTGAGCGTCTGCAACAGGAAGAACAACGCGTAGAACTGCCCGGTGTACCACACCACGGCCTGGCCGGCGGTGCCGCCGAGCAGCGACATGATCACCACCTTGAGGTTGTCCCAGCGGGCGAACGATTCGGTCAGGGGCGCCTTGGATGCCTTGCCCTCGGCCTTCATCTTCATGAACACTGGCGACTCGTTCAGCTGCAGGCGGATGTACACCGAAATCGCCAGCAGCAGAATCGACAGCAGGAACGGTATCCGCCAGCCCCAGGCCTCGAACGCTTCCGTCCCCATGGCCGTGCGACAGGCCATGATCACCAGCAGCGACAGGAACAGCCCCAGGGTGGCAGTCGTCTGGATCCAGGCGGTGAAAAAGCCGCGGCGGCCCTTGGGCGCATGCTCGGCCACGTAGGTGGCCGCGCCGCCGTACTCACCGCCCAGCGCCAGCCCCTGCAGCAAGCGCAGGGTGATCAGGATGATCGGCGCGGCCACGCCGATCGTGGCGTAGCCCGGTAGCAGGCCCACCACTGCGGTGGACAGGCCCATGATGACAATGGTGATGAGGAAGGTGTACTTGCGCCCGATCATGTCGCCCAGGCGGCCGAACACGATGGCGCCGAACGGTCGGACGGCAAAGCCGGCGGCAAAGGCCAGCAAGGCAAAGATGAACGAGGTGGTTTCATTGACGCCAGCGAAGAAGTGCCTGGCGATAATCGCGGCGAGTGAGCCGTACAGGTAGAAGTCGTACCACTCGAATACCGTGCCCAGGGACGAGGCGAAGATGACCTTGCGCTCCTCCTTGGTGATACCGCGTTGGGGCGCGCTGCCCGTGGATGTGCTGTCGAGAACCGCCATGGGTTGCCTCCGTCATGTTGTCATGCAGGCCGGAGCACCTCACAACCACTTCACCGTCGCACCCAGGCCCTTGAGCTTGCTTTGTTTGCGCGAAGCACGACGAGGCGGGCCGCCTCGGATCGCAGCAAGGTTCATGAAGCATAATCGGGATTGGCTGGATATCCACCCGCCGGGCCCTGCACGAGAGGGCGGCCTGGACGACACGCCGCACCGGGGTGCTGGGCGATAGCGGGTTGGCTGACGATTTTGGTGGGTGTGGTTTCACCCGCCAGGCACTACCGGCCCCTTCAACTCGACCTGATTACCATCCGGGTCGTAGCAGTACAGCGAAAGCCCCTCGCCTTCGGCACCATACCGCTTCTCGGCAGGCTCCACCTTTACCCCGGCGGCTTCCAGATAGGCCGTCAACGCGGCCTCGTCGAACGGCTCGATGCGCAGGCAGAAATGGTGCAGGTTGCGCCCTTCCACGCCCGGTGCCGCTCCGCCTGGCTGCCCCAGCGGGCCATCCAGGGTCACCAGGTCGATCATCGCCGTGCCCGTGGCCAGGTGCACCATGCCCAGGTCTTCGCGCACGCGGCTGACGGTGCAGCCGAGCAGTTCGGTGTAAAAGGCAACACTGCGCGGCAGGTCACTGACCCGCAACACCAGGTGGTCGATGTGCTTGATGGTGAAAGGCCGCATGCCGGGCTCCCTGTGGCGTGTTTGCGAATACGTTCGCCACCATAGCCTAGGTTCACCCGGCGTGACCAGAATCAGCTACTCGTTCACCAAGCGTTGCAGTACGCCCCCTTCATGGCGCGTCAGGATACGCAGCAACTGGTCGACCAGCGCCCGGTCCGGCGCATCCAGGTGGAAGTGGTGCCCGCCTGGGTGCCAGGAGACTTTCGCCTGGCTGGGCAAGGCGGCCTGACGCCGGGTAAAGGCCTCGCCGGTGAAGGCCCCCTGGCGGCCGAACAGCAGGTACAACGGGCAGCGGATCTGACTGAGCAGGTCGCAGGCTTCGCGCTCGGTCAGGGGCATGGGTTCGGGCAATACCAGCCGCGGGTCGTGGCGCCAGCAATAGCCATCGTCCAGCTGTAGCAGGTCGCGCAGCGCCAGCAGCCGAGCGGCACCTTCCGACAGTTCGGTGTCCAGCCGCTCGCGGCGTTGCGCCAGGGCGGTGTCCAGGTCGTCGAAGCGACCAACATCCGGCTCGGCAAAACCCGGCAACTGGCTACGCTGTACCATGCGCTTGAGCCGGTAAGCCCGCGCCAGGTGCTGCACGCGGTCATCCTCAGCCACCGTGAACGGTGCCCCCATGCCGTCGAGGAAGGTCATGCTGGCAATGCCACTGGTCATGGCCGCCAACAGCGACGCTATACCGGTGCCCATCCCATGGGCCAGCACATGAAATTGCGCCAGGCCCAGGCTGTCGGTCACCGCCAGCATGTCTTCGGCATGCTCCCACAGGTAATAGCCGCTGTCGTGGCGACGATGCCCGGAACGGCCATGGCCGATCAGGTCGGGGGCCACCACGAAGCAGCCGTCCAGCATCGGAGCCAGGCGCTCGAACGAGGCAGCGTTATCCAGCCAGCCATGCAAGGCCAATATGGGAATACCGTCTTCTGCCCCCCAGGTGCGAACCGCTATTTCAACGCCATCGAGGTCTAGCAGGTGGTCTTTCGGACTGCACAGCGAACGCATTGCGATTCTCCTTGGCTGAAGCCTGCACCATGGCCTGCCTCACCCTCTCGCAGATGCTCCCTCGCTGCCAGCCCCCCACCGACCCGCGCATACGCAGGACCGACTGCTGCCAACAACTATCTACCGCACCCCGGCGCCTTGATCAGCGTGGACTGTCTCCCCCCACAAAAGAGATGGTGACCATGACAACCCCGACACCGTTACATCAAAGCCAGATAACCCGATCGTTACCGAAATGGAGCAAGGCGCTCCAACCCACGCATACGCGCAAAGTGGTGCAGAGCCTGTACAAGGAGTACCTCGATGAAGATGGCACCCCTTACTCGTGGTATGCCACTGCCGATGAGCCAATGCGTGAGCAGTTGCACAAGGCGTTGCAAACCCGAAACAAACGGCTGGCGCACGTCAAGCAGGCGCTAGGCGAGTTCAAGGACATCATCGCGTTCTGCGGCCCTCTGTTGACCGAGCGGTTGAAGCTGAATGTACCCGTAGACAGGGCGCAGTATGTGTTCCAGCCCTTTGAGTCAGAGGCCAACATCTGGGTTGGCGTTCCCGATGTGGAAACGCCTTTGGTCCCGGACGTGGAAGCGGAAGTGTTGGCCACCCGCCCCGTAGGCCAGCCGCAAACACGCAGTTTGCTGGAGGCTGCCCTGCACAACTTCGAGGGGCTGGACGAAGTCGGTCCCTACAGCAGGCTCACCGACGCCGCTGGCAGCGACACGTCCCTGGCAGGCCTGACGATGGCGGACTTCGTGAGACATTGTCGGGCACTGGACCTTGGCAAACGCTATCAAGACCATTTGCTTGCAACCCATGAAGGCGCCAATCGCGCTGAAATCCAGCGCCTGTCGATTGCAGCGAACCGTGAGGCCTTGAGGGTCCAGGCATTGATCGCCAAGCTCAAAGGCCTGCTGAGCGAGGCCGGGCTCGATGCGCTTGGGCAACTGTGCGACGGCAAGCCTCACCCCACCTATGAAAACGAGGCGTTGCATTGCTGGCACTTCAACCTGTTCGATACCCCCGTCCACGAAATACTGTTCATCGGGCCAGACAACCCTTACCGCAAGAACCCCTGCATTGTGTATGTCCCTGGCGACAGCGAGCACCCGGTAAGGGAGTTCGCTTCTCGTCAGGAAGCGGGCAAGCACCTGCGCAGCCGGCTATTGCAAAGCGAGTTTCGCCGCGCCTTGGTGCATTTCGCCTACAAGGACAGGCAAAAAGAACTCGCCGTAAAGCTGGAAATCGCGCTGTTCGAAGAGGATGAAGCGGGCATACGCAAACCCCGCATCATGCCAGTGATCCCTTTCACGCTCTCGCCCATCAGGACCGACCCTTGGACGTCCTTGTACAACGCACACCTTGCGCGCATGAAGGCCGACGCAAAAACCATTGCTGTGCCTACCGCCGAAGTCGACGCCAACGCACGCAATGAGCGTCTGAAGTACTGGTTCGACCTGGGGATGAACGTGCTGAATGTCGCCGCGTTCTTCGTGCCGGGGCTGAACACGGTCATGCTAGGCGTTTTTGCTTACGACCTGATGAGCTCTGTTTTCACCGGGTTCGAGGCCTGGGAAGAAGGTGATACCCGGCAGGCACTGGCGCAGTTGGAATCATTGGCCATCAACGCGGGCGTGATTGCCGGCTTTGCAGTGGGCACCAGGATCGTCCAGGCGTCTGGCTTTGTCGATGCACTGAAAAGTGTATGGCATGAAGACAAGGAAGTGCTTTGGCACCCCGACATGAAACCCTATGCGAGCACGGCGGCTATTCCTGAGGAGGCTCAACCCGATTTGCTCGGCCATGTGCACGTCGACGGGAAGACCTACCTGAAGCTGGATGGGACCCTGTACGAGGTGTTTCAGGGCGCTGATCAGCAATGGCGCGTGCGCCACCCTGATGACGCGCAGGCCTATGCCCCACGCTTGCTGCATCATGGTAACGCCCGCTGGCAACTGGCCCATGAACAGCCTCTGGAATGGGACCGTGAACAGCTTGCGCGCCGCCTCGGCAGCCATAGCGCAGGCCTGGACGACAGCGAACTGGACCATGCCATGCGCACTACCGGTACCGATCCAGACGTGCTGCGCCGCACCCAGGCAGCGGGCCTGCGTCCACCCGCTTTGTTGATCGACACGCTGCAGCGGTTGCAACTGGACAATCAGACACAACAGATCATCAACTGCGTACGCCATGGGTTGCCGCTGGCTGCGTACAAGAACTTTGCCTTGCCTGAGTTGCTGCGCCTGCCGGGGTGGCCCGAGGGGAACGTGCTGAAGGTTTACCAAGGGCCAGAACCCTGGGGCGAATCGGTGCGCTACGGCCCCCCTCACACGCTGGGCCAGACAGAAATCGAAATTACCCGTACCGACCTGGACAATGGCCAGTTGAGCCAGACCGTGCTGGATCAGATGGATGAAGAAGCCATTGAGCAGTTGCTCGGTGACACACCCACTGAGCACCGATCGTCCGCACTGAACAACAAGCTCGCGCAACACCTGGAACAGCATCGCGAGGCGCTGTTCGAGAGCCTGCAACAACGACGCCGTCCCACACACCCACCCACTGCACAAACCCTCGCCCGGCAGTTTCCCGGGCTGCCGGACAGCGCGCTTGAAGAATTGCTTGCCAACCTCAGCAACGCCGAACGGGAACGCCTGACCAACGGCCGGGTGCCGCTTCGCATTGCCGAGGAAGCACGCCTTCTGCAAGCTCGAGCGCGGCTTGACCGCGCCCTCCTCGGCCTGTTCAGGCCTAGCCTGGCCAACGACGACAGTCTACGCATCAAGCAGGCGCTGCAAGCCGCGCACCCGCAGGCTGACCCGGCGCGGTTGCTGCAACTTGCCCTTGACGATCGCCAGCACTGCGCCTCACTGATCGGCCAGCAACCCATCAACCCCAGGTTCCGCTCCCCTTTGCGGTTGGCCAACGGCCAGCTGGGCTATCCCCTGAGCGGCCGTGGCCTGCAAGGACGAGCCTTGCCGGCTGCACGTCGACTCCGGGCGCTCTACCCCGAACTCAACAGCGAGCAAATCAGTGGGCTACAAGCCGAACTGGCTCGAGGAGGTGACCTGGGTAGCGCCATCAACCGGCTGGAGGTCGAGCAGCGTACCCTCAACCGAGATCTCAACCGCTGGGTAAGCACCGCCCGCACCCTTGAAGAGCGCTTTGATCGCCAGCAATGCACCGAGCGACTGATGAGTGCTTCCCGCCGTGAAGGCGGCGCGCAAGCCGAAACACTGGTACTGGACCGTATGCAGCTCGAAGCGCTACCCGCTTTTACTGCACGCATGCCGCATATCCGCAATCTCAGGCTCGAGGGGCTGCAGATGCGGCGCCTGGAGGGCAGCTTCCTGACGAACTTCCCTAACCTGGAAACCCTGGAAATCGTCGGCAACCCGGACATCGATGCCGAAACACTGTTCGAGGCGCTGAGGTCAGCACCGCGGCTACGCGAGCTGGGCCTGACCGACAATGGCCTGACCACCCTTTCACCCACCGCCCAACAGGCCATCGGGGCAATGCCCGGCTTGCGACTCCTGTGGCTCAGCCGCAACCGGCTGCAACTCGACACCACCAGTTTGGGCTTCCTGACGCGCTTGCCCCTGGATGCCCTCGGCCTGGGCCACAATCAAATCACCCTGGACCAAAGCCTTGCCGCCCAGTTTCAGGACATGATTCACCCCACTGTACTGCACTTGTCAGGCAACCCACTGCAACTGGCACCCGACCTGCGCTTCATGGCCCGTCTTGTCCACCTGGAGCTTGAGCGTTGCGAACTGCAGCAGTGGCCCGACAGCCTGACCGTCCTGATGAGCCAGCCCCAGTACCAACTGCGCTATCTGAACCTTTCGTCCAACCGCATTCGTACCCTGCCAGACTTGCCTGGCGTGCTGCGTACCCCTTTTGCCCGCGATGTCGCCGCGCACTTGCCGGAGCGCCGCTGGCTGTTCAACTACAACACCCTGGAAGCCCAGACACGTGCACGCCTGGGCAGCAGCGGCGTCAACGTTTTCGAACACGCAGAAGACGTGCCACTGTGGCAAGGCGTTTTCCGTGGCGAGGCGAGCAATGCCGAGGAGCAGCTGTGGAGTGACCTGTTCGACCAAGGTGAAAACGCAGCGCTGCTGGGCGTACTCGAACGTCTTGCCCAGTCGGCAGAAGCGCAGCGTGATGGCGAGGCCCTGAGGGCGCGCGTCTGGAAGCTGCTGGATGACGCTGCCCACGACACCGTGCTGCGTGAGCGCATCGCCACCGTGGCCGGCGACTTCCCGCCAACCTGTGGCGACGCAGGTGCCGACGCGTTCAGTGCCTTGGAGATAGAAGTGCTGGCCCACGAAGCGGCAGCCGTCGCCGGTAGTCGACCCGCTGATCTACTGAGCCTGTATGGCAAGTTGTATCGACGCAGTCAGGTCAATCAACTGGCCGATCGCATCAGCTGGAGAAGGTCCTTGCGCAAACAGGCGCTGCTCGACGGGGCCTTCGATGAAAACCTCCCCCCCTACGATGAGCTCGACGACCCCTCAGCCTTTCCGGACAGCGAACTTCAAACGGGGCTGGTGGACGATGTGGAGGTACGTTTGGCCTTGCGCCAGTCGTTAGCCAGCGCGCTGGACTACCCTGAGCCGAGCCGAGGCATGCTGTACCGCAATACGGCCAGAATCAACGACACAATCATCGAAATGGTGAAAGCTGCGGTCCGTTCCCTGGACAGGGATGCCATCGCTCGGGAGCAATGGTTGACCCAGCAGCCGGGCTGGGTCGAGTACTTGAAACGAGAGCACGCGGCACAGTTCAGCCTGATCACCGACTTCTGGCGGCCAGGCCTTGACTACCTCTATTACTGCCTGGATGAAACCGCCGAGCCGGTGACATCCCTGGACAGCTCTGTGCGACGAGCCTTGGCCAGGGTGATGCCTGAAAGCCCGGTGGATGCTGACGGCAGGCTACGTCGCGTGGTGCTCAACGAGCAGCAGTATCGCCAGGGCGTTGACGCGCTGACTGCCGAGCAGCAGCAGGTTGAAACCGGTCTGCTGACCAGCCTCACCCGCCAGACGCAAACAATCGGCCGCTGACCCCCACTCACTGCCCGCGCAGGTCTTCGAAGAAGGCCTGCTTGCCGTCCACCTGGCTGGACGCCCGTGGGGCCGCTGCGGCGTCACCATTGGCGGCCTCTACGTGCCAATAGCAGTGTTGTACTGCACGGGTCACCGCCACGTAGGCCAAGCGCTGCACTTCTTCCTTCTGTGCCGTATCGAACGGTTGGGCATCACCTGCCTTGCCCAGCCCGGCCTGGCGGTATACCTGGTTCTTGTAGGGTGAGCTGGTCAGGTACTGGCAGTCACCCAGCATGAACACCGCATCGGCCTGCAAACCCTTGGCACTGTGGTAGGTCAGCTGGCGCAGCCGGCGCTGCTCGGCCGGAAGCGCCGCGTCGGCGTGCAGCACGCTTTGCAGGTGCTCGTTCATCAACGCTCGGTCACTGCCCTTGCGGTACAGCATCATGACCGTCTCACCCCGCTGGTAGTGCTCGACAAGCGTTTCGCCCAACGCAGCCTCGTCACGGTCGAACACCTTGACCGGCGAGCCGGGCAACTCGGCCGCCGGGCCACTGGCGCGGGCTTTCTTGCCGGCAATCGCCGGGGTGCCCTTGACCAGGTGCTCGGCCGCATCGATCACCTGTTGCTGGCAGCGGTAGTTGTCGACCAGCATCACCCGCGTGTTGGCCGGCGACGGGAACGCCTTGGTGAACTCCATGAAATACTTGGGCGAACTGCCACGCCAGCCGTAGATCGATTGCCAGTCGTCACCCACGCACAGCAACGACGAATGCTGGGCATGGCGCCCGGTGTGCATGGCCGGGCCGCGGCGCCGTATTTCAGCGAGGCAGGCACGCAACCAGCTGACGATCTGCGGCGACACGTCCTGGAACTCGTCGATCATCAGGTGCGCCAGCGGCCGCAGCAACGGATCGGGCAGCAAGTGCAGGTTTTCTGGGTTGTTCTCGCCAAACAGGGCGAACATGCGGTTGTAGCTCATCACCGGCGGCGACTGGTCCAGCAGGTGCGCTTCCAGGGCTTTCCAGTACAACGCCAGGGCCTCGAAGAACAGTGCATCGCTATCGCCGGACGGAAAGCTCATCGCCGCCACTGCTTTGTTCACCTCCAACCCCAGGTTTTCGATGAAGTTGGCGGCACCGACGAACGCATCCAGCAGCGGCGCCGGGGCCAGTTCGCCCTTGACCTTGTACTCGAAGCCAGGACCGGCCACAGCATCGCCCGCCAACGATGCCGCCAGGCGCCTGGCCATGGCGTAGTTGTCGAGCCAGATCAGCGGCCTGTCGCAGAACGCCTGCAGCAGCGTGCGCTTGACCGCCCACTCGGCACGCACGGTCAGCTTGGCGCCGGGGCGCTGGTACTGCGCGCTTTGTGCAGGGTCGAAGCCCAGCACCACCAAAGGCCCCTGGCCTTCCAGGCGGCCATGCACATGGAAGCGGCTGCCACGGATGTCGACCGTTTCGCGGCAGGGCTCGATGCCCTTGATCGGCCAGACGCCGGCGGCAAACCACAGGTCCTCGATCACGTCGCACAGTTCTTCGTCGCGCTGGGCGGCCAATTGGGTCACCTGTGCGCGCTTCTGCACATCGGGGTTGTTCGGGTCCAGCGGCTTCAGTTGCAAGGCTTCGCTACGCAATTGGCCGACCAGCTCGGCAAAACGCGGGCTCTCGCCCAGCAAGCTGCTGTAGCACTGGTTCAGCTGCTGGCGCTGGGCATCGTTCAGGCGCAGGTCGAACGGGTTGCTGTCGGCCTCGGCCTCACGCCCGGCAGGCATCTCGTGGCCCAGTGTTTCAAATGCACGCACCTGGCCGAAGCCCGGCAGGCTGCGCACCAGCGGCAGGATGCGCGAATGGAACGTGCGCACCAGCTCGCGGGCCTGCGCAGGCTGCAGGTTGATCTGCCACAGGGCGAACACCTGCAGCAGGCGCTTGATGAAGTCCTTGCGCGACTCGCGGGTGAAGGTGACCACGGTCATCGCATCCAGCTCGTAACCCAGGTAATGACGCAGCAGCAGGATACGCAGCACCAGCGACGTGGACTTGCCTGCCCCGGCGCCTGCCACCACGCAGGTAGACGGGGTGTCACTGAAGATCAGCTTCCATTGCGCGGCGCTGGGCTGGGCTTCGGCGGGCAGGCGCTGGGCGACATCGGCCTTGAAGCGCTTTTTCAACTCGGCCGTCAACGGCAGGCGCCAGTCGTCGAACAAGTTGTCATCCTGGCCTGGCACGGCGGCGCTGTCGGGGCGCGTATCGCGGATCACCAGCACTTGGCGCCCCGCTTCAAAGCCCTCCACCCGACCACGCTCGAACCCTTCACGCACGCCATCGGCATGGCCAGTGCGCTGGCCTGTGGCGTGGCCGAGGAACCACGAGTCGCGGTGCTGGGCTTGCAGGCGGGTCAGGCCACGCCCCAGCAAGCGGGCGGCCAGGCGGCGAAACCAGGGCAACTGGGCAGGAGGGGTAAGGTCGGCGGGGGCCAAGGGTTGCTCGTGGGCCACGGTCACTCCGTTGAAAATCAAAACAGCAGGCATGTTCGCCGCATCGACGAAAAATCGCCAGCGAATGCTTGCAGATCAGTGGATTAGGCGATGAAGCGAATAAAACGCCACAGAAAAAAACATCTATAAATCAGATTGTTTTAAGCCGATATTTACGCTTATTTTCGATGTTTCTTTAGCGCATCATGGCGTCATTCCACTGATTCAAGGAGCACGACCATGCTGCAACTGCGACCCTTCGAAAGCCTCGGCCACGCCAACCATGGCTGGCTCGATGCCCACCACCATTTCTCGTTTGCCGAGTACTACGACCCGGCACGCATGCACTGGGGTAACCTGCGGGTTTGGAACGACGACCTGATCGCGGCCGGCAGCGGCTTCCCACCGCACCCGCACCGCGACATGGAAATCATCACTTATGTGCGTGAAGGCGCGATCAGCCACCAGGACAGCCTGGGCAACAAGGGCCGTACTGAAGCCGGTGATGTTCAGGTCATGAGCGCCGGTACCGGCATCGTGCACAGCGAGTACAACCTGGAAGACATCGATACACGTATTTTCCAGATCTGGATCGTGCCGGAGCGCACCGGTGAAGCACCGCAGTGGGGTAGCCGGCCGTTCCCCAAAGGCGAGCGCGGTGAGGGCTTCGTGACCTTGGCCAGCGGCCGCGCGGGTGACGAGGAGAGCCTGCAGATCCGTACCGATGCCCGCCTGGTGGCTGCCACCCTGCGAGCCGGTGAAACCGCCGAGTACCGCTTCGATGCCGAACGCCGGGGTTACCTGGTGCCGGCCAAGGGGCTGGTGGAGATCAACGGATTGCGGGCCAAGGCGCGCGATGGCGTGGCGATCGAGCAGGAAGCGGTGCTGCGGGTGACCGCCATCGAGGACAGCGAGATCGTGCTCGTGGATGTGGCCTGAAAACCAGGCCTGTGACAATCCATGTCGCAGCACAAGGCGGCTCCCCTGGAACAACCGCTAACCCGTCGGTTTAGCAGTGTTTTGTGGGGGCTGCCTTGCTGCGCTGGAGCTCCCGGCTATCGCAAGCAGCGATCATGCATTGGCGCCATCAGCCAGCCTGCACTAGCGTTGTGCTACCAGCCAGCCCAACGTTCCTGCGGAGCACTCGATCATCATGCCGGACCTGCGCCCGAACCCGACGCTGTGCCTGGCGTACCGTGCCGAACAGCCCATTCACCACGCGTTCATCAAGCAGGCCAGCCGCTGCCCGGCGGCCATTGCCATCATTGGCCAGCACACAACCTGCAGCTACTCCCAACTGGAGCAGATCAGCGCGGGCATTGCCGCGTTTCTGGTTAAAAACGCCGCCAGCGGCACCGATCGTGTGGTCATCGTCACCCGTCGCAGCGCCGCCCTGGTTTACGCCATGCTCGGCTGCCTGCGTGCCGGCCTGGCCTTCACCGTGGCTGACGCCGCTTACCCAGCCGCGCGTATCGAGCAAATCGTCAGCACCCTGAAGCCTGCGGTGATACTGCGCTGCGCCGAGGCTACCGTCGACGTCGGCCAGCCCATGGTCGTCACGGTGCCTGAAGCCCCCGCTGAAGCGCTGCAGGCCTTCCCTGGCCAACCTGTCGCGCTGCCCACTGTCAGCCCTGAGCAGCCGGCCTACATCACCTTCACCTCGGGCAGCACCGGTGAGCCCAAGGGCATCGTTACCCACCACGCACCGCTGGTGCACTTCATCGACTGGCATGTGCGCCAGCACGGTTTTACCCAGCCCGACACCTTCTCGCTGCTTTCTGGCCTGGGCCACGACCCGGTATACCGCGACGTGTTCACACCACTGTCGCTTGGCGCGACCATTGCCTGCCCGGCCCAGGCGACCCTGACCGACCCCTCACGGCTGGCCAGCTGGCTTCACCAGCACGGTGTGAGCGTGATCCACCTCACCCCGCCGCTGGGCAAGCTGATCGAAACTGGCGCACACCTGAACGGCCAGGTTCTCGACCACCTGCGCTACCTGTTCTGGGGTGGCGATGCACTCAGCCCGACGCAGTACCAGCAGGTCCGCGCCATCGCACCGAATGCCGTCAATGTGAACTTCTACGGCACCACCGAAACCCCACAGGCCATGGCTTTCCACACCCTCGACCCGGAAATGGACAATGCCCGCGTGCCCCTGGGCAAAGGCATTGCCGATGCACAGTTGCTGGTGGTCAACCCGGCCAACCAGCTGGTCAGCGAGGGCGAGACAGGCGAAATCCTGATCCGCAGCCCCTACCTGTCGCGGGGATACTGGGGCGACCCGGGGCTGACCGAAGCCAAATTCATCGCCAACCCATTCACCGCTGACGCGGCCGACCGCTGTTACCGCACGGGTGACCTGGCCACCTATCTGGCCGATGGCAGCGCCAGTTTTCTGGGGCGCGCTGACAGCCAGGTGAAAATCCGGGGGCATCGCATCGAGCTGGCGGAAATCGAGAACGCCATCTGCCGTCACCCGCACATAGGGCAATGCGTTGTCCTGGCCAACCACGAGGGTGCATCGACCCGGCTGGTGGCTTATTGCGTCGCGCAGCAGGCCATCCGTGCTGACGAACTGCGCCAGGCCCTCAGCGGCCAGCTGCCTGACTACATGCTTCCGGCGCTGTTCGTGCTCCTTGATGCCCTGCCGCTCACCCCCAACGGCAAAGTCGACAAACGCGCGCTGCCTGCGGCATTTGACGACAGTATCAGCCCACCGTTGTCACCCTTGGCCGAAAAGCTGAGTACAGCCTGGGCCCGCATCCTCCAGGTACCGCGCCTGGATGCCAGGTTGAGCTTTGTCGAACTGGGCGGCGACTCGTTGTCGTTCGTGCAGGCGTCGCGTGTGCTGGAGGCGCTTATCGGTCACCTGCCTGAACGTTGGGAAACCCTGCCGGTTTGCCAGCTGGCCGAGCTGAGTGCGCCGCCCAAAGGCGTGTGGCGGGTAATGGAAATGCCGGTGTTCATCCGCATGCTCGCCATCATCCTGATTGTGGTCGGCCACCTGGGTGATTTCGACCACTGGCCGATACTCGGCGAAACCTCGGTGCTGTTCCTGGTCTCCGGCATCGCCCTGGCGCGCTTTCAGCTCAAGGCCATCGAAGCGCGTGGCGATGCACGCACGCTGCTCAGGCCACTGGCAGCCATCGTGGTGCCAACACTGTTGTACAGCGCATTGATCCAGCTGGTATTCGCCCGGCTGCACTGGCAATCGCTGCTGCTGGTTTCCAACTGGTTCCCCGCCAGCGAGGTCAGCCTGTTCAACTATTGGTACATCGAAGTGTTGGTGCAGATGATCGTGATCATTGGCCTGGTGCTGTCGATCAGGCGCGTGCGCCAGGTGCTGGTTGCCGACCCGTTTCGCTGGCTGATCATCGCTGCCTGTGCACTGGTGGCGCTGGATGTGCTCCTCAACCAGTTCGTATTCGACGCCAGCGCCCTGCTCAACCGGGTGCCCCAGCACTTCCTGGCGGTGATGGTTCTGGGCATGGCCGTGCACCATGCCGACACGACCTCACGCAAATGGGTGGCCAGTGCAGTGGCCGTGCTGGTGGTTGGCGAGTTGGACCTGATGGCGCTTGCCGGTGTTGGCTGGCAAGCGTTTACACACTATGTCGACATCGCCCTGCCAGCGATGCTGGCACTTGTCTGGTTCCGCTCGGTGCCAGTACCCGCCCTGGTTGCACGGGCAGGTGCGGTGATCGCTTCGTCAACCTTGTATATCTACCTGACGCATTTCCAGTTCGAGTCGGTGGCGGAGCATGTTTTCAGGCACCCGCTGTTCGAGATAGCCCTGGCACTCGCTGGAGGAGTACTGGTGAGCTATTGCTGGAACACCCTGTTGCGTCTGCTGTTTACCCGCAGGCGCAAGCAGCATCAGGCGCGTGGAGCCGATACAGCTGAACGCGCCACCTCTGCCTGAACGAAGATGACCCGCCAGCGCATGCACTACTCGCGTCCGGCCAGTTCAGCCAGCACCTCGGCCGAGGTGGTGACCTGGCGGAAGTGGTGCTTCCACAGGTCAGTCCCCAGCTTGCCCGAGCGGTCCAGCGACGACCCTATTGTCATGTCTGTCACCAGCGTGGGCATCAGCCCTGCATCGAACAGGGCAAAGCCGGCGGCCAGCACGCAGGTTTCGGTCTGCAACCCACACACCAGCACCCGCTCTACACCCAGTTGCCGGATGTACTCGATAGCTTCGGCACTTTGCCCATAGCCATGCTTGACGAACACCTGGTCGGCCTCGACCAGGCTCTCGTCCTCGGCCGCCGGGTGCCAGCCGAGCTGGCGCTCGAACGGCGTGACCTGTTCATCGTGCAACTCGACCGAGGCTATGGTGGGAATGTTCGCTGACAACTGCCGCAAACCATCGACCAGCCACTCGGGCGGGCTGAAGGTGGACTGAACATCGACGATGAGCAAAACCTGGCGCATGAGCGGATTCCGGCACGGGCAAAAGGCAAGGAGTATAACGCGAAGCAACTGCCGTGGTCGCGGGACAAGCCCGGGGCAACATTCGGCGACCCCTTGCGCGGGAAAAGGGGGCTGTTGCGCAGCCCCCTGCTGTACCCGTAACAGCTAACCCCAGCGCCCCCTCAACCGGCCAGGATGAAGTCTGCGGCGGTCACCGTGGTTGCATCTGCCACCCCCACCAAACGTATGGAGTCGGCAGCACCGATGCTTACCAAGGTGTCCGCACCAACATCGGCGATGGTCACACTGGCACCAAAGGTGGCTGCGGTGATGTTGAGGGCGGTGATATCCAGCCGGTCCTGGCCACCCGCCGCAATGGCATCGAAATTGATGATCAGGTCGTTGCCAAAGCCTGCAGCGAACTGGAACACATCGTTGCCATCGGTGGCGATCATGGTGTCGTTACCGGCCCCACCCACCACCGTATCGTTACCTGCCGCACCGTTGAGGAAGTCGTTGCCCGTCCCCCCGATCAGGGTGTCGGTACCCACGTCGCCGAACAATGTGTCGTTACCATCGCCGCCCTGCAGGGTGTCATTGCCGTTGCCGCCATCCAGGCTGTCATCGCCAGCGCCCCCGTTCAGGTTGTCGTTACCGGCCTGCCCCAGCAACGTGTCGTTGCCGCCACCGGCATCGAGGCTGTCGTCACCTCCCCCACCGCGCAGTTGGTCGTCACCCAGGCCGCCGAACAGCTGGTCGTTCCCGACGTCGCCGTTGAGGATGTCGTTGCCGGCATTGCCGTTGAGCACATCGTTACCGCCGTCGCCGCTGAGCGTGTCATTACCTGCCCCACCGTCGATGATGTTGGCCAGCCCGTTACCAGTGCCGGTGAAGTTGCCCACCCCGGTATAGGCCAGGTTCTCGACGTTGGCGGCCATGGTGTGGCTGGCCAGCGTGGTACGTACAAGGTCCGTACCGGCCCCCGTCGCCTCGACCACTACATCCCCGGCGTCATCCACCACATAGGTGTCGTTGCCCACGCCACCCACCAAACGGTCGGCACCCGCACCGCCGTTGAGCAGGTCGTTGCCGGCCCCCCCCGTGAGGGTGTTGGCCAGCGCGTTACCGGTACCGGTAAAGGCGCTACTGCCGATATAGGTCAGGTTCTCAACGTTGGCGCCCAGGGTGTAGCTGGCCAGGCTGGTCTGCACCTGGTCCGTGCCACCGTTGAGTGCCTCGGTGACGGTATCCCCGGCGTTGTCGACCAGGAAGGTATCGTTGCCGGCACCGCCGTTCATGGCATCTGCGCCAAGCCCGCCGTTGAGGGTGTCGTTGCCATCCTCGCCATTGAGGAAGTCGGGGTCGTCACCGCCATTGAGGATGTCGTTGCCAATGCCACCGAACAGCTGGTCGCTGCCGCCCAGGCCGTTGAGCGTGTCGTTGCCGCCCAGGCCCGAAATCACGTCGTTGCCTGTTGTACCGGTCAGGGTGTTGGCCGCATTGGTGCCAACCAGTACTACACCCGGTGGCACGGTAACTGCCGCGGTCGCCGCCGAGGTCAGCGACTCCAGGGTGCCGAAGCCGTCGGTGTAGCGCACGATCACCCGCAGCTGCTGGTTACCCTGGGCGAAGCCAGGGGTGAAGGTGGCCGCCGTAGCCCCGGCGATATCGGCGAAGGTGCCGCTGGTACCTTGCTGCCACTGGAAGCTGAAGGCCCCCAGGCCGTCGATGTCGGCAATTGCGCCGGTGAGCGCGGTCAGCGTCTGGCCCTGGTCGGGCGTGGTGTCGCTGATCAGCAACGCACCGGTCGGCGCATCGTTGACGTTGGCCACTGGGTCGAGGATGTCGGAGGCGACGCTTTCCTGCACGCCAAAGTCATCCACGTAGCTGACCACCACGCGCATGTTCTGCCCCACTTGCGCCTGGGTCAGGACGAACGTGCTGCTGATGGCGCCGGCGATGTTGACCCAACCGACACCCCGGTTGGACTGCCACTGGAAGCTGAACTGAGGGTTGCTCAGGCCGTCGGCATCGACGATGGTGGCCGGGTTGGCGGTGAGCGTCTGATTCTGCACCAGCAGCCCGGTCACGGTCGGCCCAGCGCTCGGCGCGCTGTTCGGCGTCGAATCGACGATTTCCAGCGTGCCCTTGGCATCCTGGTACACCGCACGCACGCGGATGTTCAGGCCGGCGACGTCGTCCGTGACGCGGTAGGTCGTACCGGTGACCCGTGTCGCTTCACCAGCGGCCACAACCGTGATGTCTTCATAAACCCCGGAACCCGGCAGCGCCTCGACTTGCCAGTAGTAGGCCACGGGGCCGTTCACCGCACCGGTCGCATTGGTTGCGCTGACATTGTCCGCGTCATGCACGGCGAGGTTGCTTACCCTCAGCAGCTGGCCACTGACTGGCGTATCGTCGCGCAGGCCGGTGGTAGCATCGAGAATCGCCAGGTGGCCGGTGGGGCCGGCGTTGACTGCCGTACCGACGCCAGAGGCCTGCGAACTGTCAGAGAACTGCAGACGCTCGATGCCGGTCAGGTGGTCGACGCCATCACGACCAGCCACCAGGTCGGTGACGGTCACCGAGTTGCCATCAACCACCACGCTGTAGTCGGTGGACACCCCTGAGAACACCGCCGTGTCGAAGTGGTCGGTACCGCTGAGGATCTCCCGCACGATCACCAACTGGCCGGGGTTGTAGGTGCCATTGAGCATGAACGGCAGCATCGGCTCCATGCTGTTGAAGCTGGCGATTTCCGGACCGGTGCCATCGGGGTTGGCGCGTACACTGATGCGCACGTTCAGCCACTTGTCGCCGTCGAGGATATCGTCGCCACCCCGGCCTTCGAGCAGGTCGCTGCCGCTGCCGCCGAGGATGATGTTGCCGCCGTCATAGAAGGTCGCCCCGGCCGCCAGCAAGCCGGCCAGGCCGTCGATCAGGCTGATGTTGGTCAGCACGCTGCCGGTAGCACCTGCAGTAGGCAGCGAGGTGGCGTCTTCGCTGTCGCCGCGCAGGAAGTCGCCATGCGCCGAGCCCGACAGGCCTTCCATGATGTCGAAGCGCACCAGCGTCGAAGCGCCCGAACCCGGTACCAGTGGCACATCGAAGAAGCGGTCGCTCATGTCGATGGACACGCCTTGGGCCAAGTCCTTGAAGGTTGCCCAGTCATAGCCCGAGCCACCAATGTAACGGTCGCCGAACCCCAAGCTGCCGACCATGATGTCGTCACCGCCTTCACCGTTGAACTTGTCGTTCTCGTTGCCGCCGACAAATACGTCGTTACCGATGACCGGGTCGTTGCCGAGCGGGTCGAAGTTGTCGCCAGGCGCGCCGTCCGAGGTGCCCTTCTCGATCCAGTCGTCACCTTCGTTGCCCATGTCCTGCTCGTTGGCCTTGCTGCCGAGGATGAAGTCATTGCCCTGACCGCCGATGGCTTCGGAGGCGTCCTCACCAGTGACGATAAAGTCATTGCCGAAACCGCCGATGATCAGGTTGATGCCATTACCGCCATGCAACACATCGTTGCCGTCGCCGCCCTGGATGTTGTCGTCACCGCCCATGTCGCTGATGATGTCGTCCCCGGCGCCACCGCGCAGCTGGTCGTTACCGTCACCACCCTCGATGCGGTCGTTGCCGGCATCACCCCAGACGGTGTCGTCGCCTTCGCTGGAGACCAGAATATCGTCCCCATTGGTGCCGCCCAGCACGATGTGCTCGGCACCGGCATAGCGGATGTAGTGGGTGTCCGGGCCAGCCGTCAGCGGGCTGTCGCGGAACACCACCTGCTCGCCGTTTTCGCCCAGCGGGTCGGCGCTGCCAAGGCCCTCGTTGTACTGCTTGGTCTGGTCCAGTTCCAGGTAGAAGCCAGGGTCGGAGAACACCAGGCCTGGTAGGTGGGTGGCCGAGCTGTTGGCCATGATCAGCTTGGCGAACGAGTTGCTTTCCAGCTCGGCGTTCATCGACAGGCCCGCGGTGCGCTCCAAATAGTAGAAGCGGTCGCCGTCCTGCAGTTTTTCCATCTGGTTCTCGAACACGAAGTTGAAGGTGCTGCCGAGCATGCCGCCAAATGGCGCTTTTGCTTCCGCCAGGCCGCCGATCCACAGGTCGATGGCATCGACACCGGTCACGGTGACTGCCTTGAGGTCATCGGCAGTACCCAGTACACCGTCCTTGCCGGGCAGGGTCACATTGGCCCAGGCGCCGCTGCTGTTGAGGAAGTCCATGCGGTCGGCGGGTGCGCCATCGCCGCCGAACACCAGGGCCATGGCCGCGGCGCGTTTTTCCAGCAGGGTGGTGGCATTGGTGATGGTGCTGTGGGTGCCGTAGGCCGCGATGAAGTTGATCAGCGACTCTGGGTGCTTCAGGTGTTGCACCAGGTCGACCCAGCTGGTGTACGGCTTGAGCTGGGTATCGCCGGTTTGCCCGTAGATTTCGCGGCGCACAGCGTTCAGCGAAGGGATACCGACGTCGCGGCCACGGGCGATGTTGATCGCTGGCAGGTCCAGTGGCAGGCCGAGCAGGTTGTTGCGCAGCGCCTCGGTGACGAACTCGTCGATTTCGTTACCGGCCTGGCGGGTGACCCCGCGCACGATGGCGCTGGTGGCGTCCTCGGGGGTAACGCCACTGGCGGCATAAGCCAGCGGGTTGAGGAAGGCCGCGATCAGCCCCAGTTGCTGGTCGGGGTTGGCGCTGGCCGGGTCCTGGATGACGTTGAAGTCGATGTCGAAGCGGTCGACAGTCTCGGTCAGCATCGAGTGGCCGAAGCGGTACACGGTGTGGGCGAACTCGGCCACGATCGAGGCATCGAGGTCGACGTCGTACACCTGGGTCGGGGCAAAGAACAGGTCGACCCGAGGTTGCACGGTGCGGGCGAACTCCTCGAACACCAGGTGCTGGTACTGCATTTCGGTGCCGAACTTGGCCGCCTGGAACAGCCGCTCGCCATTCCACACCAGGGCACCGATCTCGGCCGGGGTGACTGGCAAGGCGCTGACCGGGTTGAGCAGCCATTCGTTGAGGAAGGCCAGGTCACCCGAGTCGAGCACGGTGTCCATGGTCTGCGCCACCAGCCGGTTGTGCTCGGAGTGGAAAATCGCATGCACGGCAGTCAGGCCGATGTTCTCGTTGACCCGACCGTCACCGGCGATGTAGTGCGCGTCCAGCAGTTCGTTGTCGTAGGCCAGGTTGGCACCGGTCTGCGGGTTGACCGGCACGGCATTGCCGGCCACGTTGTCGGCATCCGGCGCCAGCACGCCGCCACTGAACACCGGCACGGCATTGTGGGCGATGTCGGCAAGGAACTGGTGCCCGGTACGCACGGCGTTGGTCAGGTCGAGCGGTGCCAGCGGGTTGCCTTCGACCTCTTGGTCATCAGCGGTGCCGGCAATTCCGTCCAGGCCCTTCATCACCACCATCGGGTAGCCGTTGGGGCCTTTGATGAAGTTGCCGTAGGCGTCGGTGGCCAGCAGCGGCACGTTGTCGACGTCGGCATCGGTCAGGTTGATGCCGAGCAGGTCGCGGGCCTGGGCCTTGACCACCTTCCAGGTGGCCATGCCGCCAATTTCGGTGTCGTCGGCCGTGCCGAACCTGCCATCAGCGCCCAGGTCGCGATTGGTGATCAACCGGCCCGTGGCGACCGGGCCGTCGTCAGTCATGACATAGGCGCGCAGGAACACCTGGTGCGAGGGATGCGAGCTGTAGGTCTGGTTCTGGTCGACGAACGGCGTGGTGGTGTTGGTGTGTTCGCGGATGTCGTCGGCGTTGCCAAGGATGCCGTCCGGCCCAGGCAGGTTGGTGGCACGGGTTACCACCATGAAGTTGGTGAAACCACCCTCCACGTACAGCGGGTCATCCGGTTGCAGCGGGATGTAGATGGTACCGGAGCCGCCCTTGGTGACCAGGTCCAGGCCATGGTCGAAGAACTGCCCGAAGAAGGTCATCCAGGCGTTGAACGGCGCAGACAGCCCGGCATCGGCAGCGGTGTTCTCGAACAGGTACACGTCATGGTCGTCGGTGGTGCCGAACTGGCCGTCCATGCCCGGGCTGGCGACGATGCGCACGCCATCCTTGAGCACGTCGTCGTTGCCTGCGGCGCCGAAGTTGAGCACGCCATCGGCACCCGGGTCATACGCGGTGGCATAGGCCGCCGGGTTGTTGGAGGTCTGGTCGACAATCAGGTTGCTGATGGTACGTGGCTGCGAATCGAACACCGGCCCGCTGGTCTGCTGGTACGACGACCCCGGGATCGCCGGGGAACCTGGGCCGAAGAAACCGGCTGGCGCACCTTCGGCCGGGTTGAATACCGGGTCGGTCACGCGCGGGAAGACGTTGTCGGCGGCACCGTATTGGGTGTTGTTGTTGCCGTTCAGGTTCATCAGGTTGTTGTTCGAGCCATCCACCGCACGCAGGCCCATGGCTGCGCGGACGTTGGGGATCAGCGAGAGGATGTCCTGCCCGGCGGCATCGGCCTCGGCAATCTTGATTTGCGCGAGGATGAAGTTCAGGTCGGAGCGCACCATGTGCAGGCCGGCACCGCCGTCACTGGCATCCACCACCGGGGTGGCCACTGTCGGCACCACGGGCGCGCCCGGTTGCACCACGGTGGTAGGCTGCGAGTACAGCACTTCCGTGGTGCCATGGGCATCCTGATAGATCGCCTTGACCCGCAGGCTCAGCCCGGCCAGGTCTGGCGACACCTTGAACGAAGTGCCATCGGCGCTCTGGAAAGCCAGGTCGCCGGCCGGTAGCAGGATGATGTCCTGGAACACACCGCTGCCCGGGTCGGCCTCGAACTGCCAGTAGTAAGACACCGAACGGTCGGCGAGCGAGCCAGTCGGGTTGCCCGCACTGACATTGTCGGCGTCGCGCACGGCGGCCACGCTCACCGTCAGCATGTCACCCACGGTAATCGCTCCGCCGTTGCCGTCGAGCAGGGTCGGGCTGCCGGTGGGTTGTGCGTTCACCCCGTCCACCAGTACGCGCTGGCTATCGGCAAACTGCAGGCGTTCGATGTGCAACAGGGTATCGACGCCATCGCGGCCGGCCACGGTGTCGGTCACGGTCCAGACGTCATCGGCAACATCGGCGGTGCCCTTGGTGTTCTGGGTCACCACGTACTCGCTCTGTAGCCCAGAGAATATTGCCGTGTCGAAGGCGGCCCCGCCGGTCGAAGTGCCGGGCAGGATTTCGCGCACGGCCTTGAGCTGGCCGGGGTTGTAGGTGCGGTCAAGCATGAACGGAATCATGTCGGCCATGCTGTCGAAGCTGGCGATTTCCGGGCCGGTGTGGTCGACGTCGCCAGGGGCGTACACGGCGATGCGCACGTTGAGCCACTTGTCGCCATCGATCAGGTCATCGCCACCCCGGCCTTCGATCAGGTCGCTGCCATTGCCGCCGAGCATGATGTTGCCGGTGGCAAAGCCGGTGGTGGGCAGGCCGGCATCGGCCAGGAACTGCTGCAGCCCCCGTATCAGCGCCACGTTGGTCAGCGCACTGCCGGTGGCGCCGCCATGGTTGAGAATGGTCACGGCATCGACGTCGTCACCCTTGAGGACATCGGCGTAGGCCGAACCGGACACCCCTTCGACCTCGGCGAACCGGTCCAGAATCGATGCAGGCGAAGCGCCCACCGGGTTGAACACGCCAGCGTTCTGGTTAGGTGCGTTGCCATGGGGCTGAGCCAAGGCGGCCAGGCTGAGGTCCACGGTGACACCCACGCGGTCATTCTTGTTGGTGACCCAGTCGAAACCGGACATGCCGTCCATTTTGTCTTGGGCATCGCTGCCGACGAAGATATCGTCGCCGCCCTCACCGATCATTTCGTCAAAGCCGCCGCCCCCGACGAAGATGTCGTTGCCAATGACTTCGTCCCCCAGCAAGGGTGCGAAGTTGTCACCAGGTGCGCCGTCCTGGGTGCCCTTCTCGATCCAGTCGTCACCTTCGTTACCGGTAGGTGGCAGGTTGGTCTTGGCGCCGAGGATGAAGTCGTCGCCCAGGCCACCGAAGGTGGTGCTGATGTCCTCGGTGGTGATGATGAAGTCCTGGCCATCGCCGCCCAGGATCAGGTTACCGGCAACCCCCATGCTGCCAGCGACGATCACGTCGTTGCCGGCGTTGCCTTCAAGGCGGTTGTCGCCGAACGAATCGGTGATGATGTCGTCGCCCGCGCCGCCCAGCACCGCGTCGTTGCCGGCGCCGCCTTCGAGCAGGTCATCACCGGCATCGCCATAGAGGGTGTCGTCGCCTTCGCTGGAGATGATGATGTCGTTGCCAGCGGTGCCACCCAGCACCACATGGTCTTCACCGGTGTAATGCAGGAAGTTGCTGTCTGGCCCGACGGTATCGGGGTTATCGCGGATCACCAATGGGACGATTTCAACCCCGTTGATCTCGATGCCGCCAGTGGGGTCGGCCTTGCCGTCGGCGCCTAGCCCGGTGAACTGGTTGGCCTGGTTCACTTCCAGGGTAAACGTGGGAGTGAGGAACACGGTGTTGGACAGGTGGGTGACGTCGGAGTTGGCCATGATCAGCTTGGCAAAGGAGTTGTTTTCCAGCTCCGTACCAAAATTCATGCCCGCCGTGCGCGACAGGTAGTAGAAGCGGTCACCGTTCTGCAGCGCTTCCAGCTGGGTTTCGAAGACAAAGTTGAAGCTGGAGCCGAGCATGCCGCCAAACGGCATTTTCTTCTCGGCCAGGCCGCCGACCCAGAAGTCGATGGCGTCGACCCCGGTCACGGTCACCCCGGCAATGTCGTCGGCCGTGCCGGCGATGCCGTCTGCGCCGGCCAGCGTCACGTTGGCATAGGCACCGGTGCCGTTGAGGAAGTCGAGGCGGTCGAGGGGTGCGCCGTCTCCGCCAAGTACCAGTGCCACGGCGGCGGCGCGCTTGGCGGCCTCGGTGGTGGCCCCGGTAATGCTGCTGTGGGTGCCGTAGGCGGCAATGAAGTTGATCAGCGACGCCGGGTGCTTGAGGTGGTCGGCAAAGTCGACCCAGCTGATGTAGGGCTTGAGCTGGCTGTCGCCGGTGGCGGCATAGAACTCGCGGCGGGCCTCGTTCAGGCTGGGGATGCCGGTATCACGACCGCGGGCGATGTTCAGCGCAGGCAGGTCAAGTGGCAGGCCGAGCAGGTTGTTGCGCAGGGCTTCGGTGACGAACTCGTCAATCTCGTTGCCCACCTGGCGGGTAACGCCGCGGATGATTGCGCCCGCCGCTTCATCGGCCGTGGCCCCGCTACCTGCGAACGCCAGCGGGTTGAGAAACGCGGCAATCAGGCCCAACTGCTGGTCGGGGTTGGCCGGGTCGGCAGAAACCGGGTTGAACGCCGGGTCGTAGCGGTCGACGGTTTCGGTCAGCATCGAGTGGCCGAAGCGGTACACCACATGGGCGAACTCGGCGAGGATGGCCGGGTTGATCGAGGTGTCGTAGCCGTTGGGGGCGAGGAACTCGTCGATCTGCGGCTGGATGGTGCGGGCGAACTCTTCGAACACCAGGTGCTGGTACTGCATCTCGGTGCCGAACTTGGCGGCCTGGAACAGCCGCTCGCCATCCCACACCAGCGCGGCGATGTCGGCAGGCGCGGTGGGGATAGCGGTTACGTCGTCGATCAGCCACTCATTGAGGAACGCCAGGTCGCCCGCGGCCAGCAGAGTATCCTTGGTCTGCTGCACCAGGCGGTTGTGCTCGGAGTGGAACACATGGTGCACGGCGGTCAGGCCGATGTTCTCGTTCACCCGGCCGTCACCGGCGATGTAGTGCGCGTCGAGCAATTCGTTGTCGTAGGTCAGGTTGTTGCCACCCTGCCCGACCGGCTGTGCGTTGCCCACCAGGGTGTCGGCGTCAGCCTGCAGCACACCCCCAACCACCACGGGCGCGGCATTGTGGGCGATGTCGTCAAGGAAGCCATGCCCGGTGCTCACGGCATTGGCCAGGCTGATCGGCGCATTGCGGTCGCCCTCGACCAGCTGGGTGACGTCATCGGCGGTGCCAGCAATGCCATCGGCGCCGTTGTTCACGCGCATGACCACCTGCGGCATGCCGTTGGGTCCGCGCAGGAAGTTGCCGTAGGCATCGGTGGCCAGCAGCGGCACGCTATGCACGTCGGCATCGGTCAGGTTGATACCCAGCAAGTCGCGGGCCTGGGCCTTGACCACCGCCCAGGTAGCCATGCCACCGCTTTCGCCGTTGCCATCGTCGGCGGTGCCGAACTTGCCATCGGCGCCCAGATCACGGTTGGTGATCAGGCGCCCGGTAGCCACCGGCTCACCTGCGGCGTTGACCGTGTATTCGCGCAGGAACACCTGGTGCGAGGGGTGCGAGCTGTAGGTCTGGCTCTGGTCGACGAAGGGCGAGGTGGTGTTGGGCTGGCTATCGTCGGCGGTACCCACCACGCCATCGGCGCCAGCGGTGCGCACGGCGCGGGACAGCACCATGAAGTTGGTCGGGCTGCCGGCCACGAACAGGGGGTCGTCCGGGCGCAGCGGGATGAACACGATGTCGGTGCTGCTCTTGCTGACCAGGTCCAGGCCGTGGTCGAAGAACTGACCGAAGAAAGTCATCCAGGCGTTGAAGCCGGCGGTCAGCCCGGCGTCTGGCGACACGTTCGGGATGAAGAACACAGGCTTGTCGTCAGCGGTGCCAAACACGCCATCGATACCAGGGCTCATCACCGGCGCGGCACCGCCGTTGGCCTCGACTGCGGCCGGGTTGTTGGCTGTCTGGTCGACGATCAGGTTGCTGATGGTGCGCGGTTGCGAATCGACAACATTGCCGGTGCCGACATAGTTGGCGCGGTAAGAGGCTTCGAGCAGGCGCAGGAACGAGTTGTCGGCTGCGCCGAACTCGCTCTGCCCGGTGACCAGGTTGTTGTAGCTGCCATCCACCGTGCGCAGGCCGAAGGGTACCTGGCTGTTGGGCAGCAGGTCGATCAGGCTGGCGCCATCGGCGTGTGCCTCAGCGATGAAGATCTGTTTGAGGATGAATTCAAGGTCCGACTTGCTGAAATTGGCCATTGCAGTTGCCCTCGATCTGTCCGGAGATGACACAGGGCAACAGGGTCCTTCCCGCGCCCAGTCAGTGTTGACGTGCGCAGAATCTGGTTGGGTGTACCGGGCTCAGTAGCCCAGCACTCGTGTGCTGAAACCTCTGGCCTCTTCTTGGCAAGCTGGCCCCGCGTTGCAGGAGGGGCCCTGTAAAACGTGCGCAACAGGTGTAACGCACGTGCATCGATCCCAGCTCGCACAGGGCCCGAATACTTCAGACTAAAGTCGTAGGCCAAAAGCTTGTCAATATTTCGTCAAAAAAATCTTAGTCGATGATAATGCGATGCAACTCACTGTTTTTCTGCAACTTATAAAAAGTTCAAAGTATTTATAGAGCGAAATGATATTACTGGATGTTTCGTTGCAACCTACGCTGCTGTCTGTGGGAGCAACGCAGCGTTTGGGCAATATCGCCATCAGTGCGACCCGCCTGCGAGCCGACCAAGAAGCCACAACAGCCGTTGTACGGGGCGCCGCAAGGGCTTCCCGTTTTGTGATAAAGGGAGGCCTCCGATGCCTAAGCCACCACGCACCCGCTCCGAACTGGCCGACGTGCTGTTTCGCTTGCGCCGCAGCTTCTACGCCCTGGCCGCCTTCAGCGGCGTGATAAACGTCATGATGTTGACGCCAGCCATTTATATGTTGCAGGTGTATGACCGCGCCCTGGTCAGCCGCAATGTCACGACCTTGGGCATGCTCACCTTGCTGGTGGTCGGGCTGTTCCTGCTGATGTCGGCGCTGGAGATGGTTCGCACCCGGGTGTTGATAAGGGTGGGCAACGGCCTGGACATGAGCCTGAACCGGCGCATTTTCAGCGCTGCCTTCGAACGCAACCTCAGCCGTGCCGGCGGTAACCCGGCCCAGGCTCTGCAGGACTTGGCGCAGGTACGGCAGTTTCTCACCGGCAACGGCCTGTTCGCGTTCTTCGACGCCCCCTGGACACCGATCTACCTGCTGGTTTGCTACCTGATCCATCCGTGGCTCGGGCTGGTCACCACAATTGGCTCGCTGATCCTCGTCGGCCTGGCCTACCTCACTGAAAAGGCCACGCAAAAACCCTTGGCCGAAGCCAACCAGGCAGCCATGTCGTCGGCCAGCTACGCCAACAACAACCTGCGCAACGCCGAAGTGATCGAAGCCATGGGCATGCTGCCGTCAATCGGCAAGCGCTGGTACCAGGGCCACTTGCGTATCCTGCAGATGCAGACCCTGGCCTCCGACCGCGCGGCGCTGATCAGCAGCACCGGGCGCTTCGTGCGCATCACCCTGCAGTCGCTGATCCTCGGCACCGGCGCGCTGCTGGCGATCGAGGGCACGATCACCCCCGGCATGATGATCGCCTGCTCGATCCTGACCGGCCGAGCCCTGGGCCCGGTGGAACAGGTGATCGCCGCGTGGAAACAACTGCTGGGCTGCCGCCTGGCCTGGGGCAGACTCAATGACCTGCTGCAGGACTACCCGCAACGGCCACCGAGCATGTCGCTGCAGCGGCCAATGGGCATGCTGGCCGTGGAGAACGTGATCGCCGGCGCCCCAGGCAGCAGCACCAGCATCGTACGCGGGGTGAGCTTCAGCCTGGCCCCGGGTGACAGCCTGGGTGTCATCGGCCCTTCGGCCTCGGGCAAGTCTACCCTCGCCCGCCTGCTGGTAGGTGTGTGGCCGGCCCAGGCCGGCAAGGTGCGCCTGGACGGCGCCGATATCTTCACCTGGAACAAAGCCGAACTGGGCCCGTGGCTGGGCTACCTGCCGCAGGACGTGGAGCTGTTCGAAGGCACCATCGCCGAAAACATCGCCCGCTTTGCCGAGGTGGACAGCGACGCGGTGATCCGTGCCGCCCGCAGCAGCGGTGTACACGACATGATCCTGCGCTTCCCGCAGGGTTACGACACCCGCCTGGCCGCCGATGGCAGCCCATTGTCTGGCGGCCAGAAGCAACGCATCGCGCTGGCCCGCGCCCTGTATGGCGAGCCCAACCTTGTGGTGCTGGACGAACCCAACGCCAACCTCGATGACGTGGGTGAAAAAGCCCTGGTCGATGCCTTGGCCGAGCTCAAGGCACGCGGCGCTACGGTGGTACTGATTTCCCACCGGCCCAATGTGCTGTGCGCGGTCGACCAGATACTGATGCTGCGCGACGGTGGTGTGCACATGCTTGGCAGCCGCGACGAAGTGTTCGCCGCGCTGCGCAAGGCCGCGGTGATTCCGGCAACGGCTGCGGCACCGCTGGCTTCGGTCAAAGTACGGGAGTAACCGACCATGCAGATGACTCAACATGCCGAACTGATCCCCGCCGAGAGCAGCCACCTGATCGACCTGGACGCGGGCCGCCCGGTACGCTGGGGCGTATGGCTGGTCATCGCCGGCTTCGGCGGCTTCCTGCTGTGGTCCTGCCTGGCGCCACTGGACGCCGGCGTGGTCGCCACCGGTACGGTCAAGGTCACCAGCAACCGAAAGGCAGTCCAGCACCTGAGCGGGGGCACCGTTGAAGCGATCATGGTGCGCGAAGGCGATGTGGTGAAGAAAGGCCAGGAAGTGGTGCGCCTCGATGCCCTGCGTGCGGTGGCCGAACAAGGCGCACTCAGCGCCCAGTACATCGTCAGCAAGACCGTGGAAAACCGCCTGGAAGCCGAGCGCGATGGCCGCGATACCGTCACGTTCGACCCTGCCCTGCTTGAACACTACGCCAATGACCCACGTCTGCTGGCCGCCATGGACCTGCAACAGCGCCTGCTCGATACCCGCCGCGCGGGCCTTGCCGGTGAACTGAGCATCCTTGAAGAAAACCTCACGGCCTCGGCAGTGCAACTGAAGGGCCTGCAGCAGGTGTACGGCGCCCGCGCCTCGCAGATCGGCTTCCTCAACCAGGAACTGCAAGGCACCCGGGTACTGGCCGCCGAAGGCTATGTACCCCGCAATCGCCTGCTGGAGCTGGAGCGCAGCAATGCCGACCTGTCCGCCGGCCAGGCCGAAAACCTCAATAACATTGCCCGGGCGCGCAGCCAGGCCACCGAGATCAAGCTGCGCATCCTGCAGCGCCAGCACGATTACCTGAAGGAGGTGGAGTCGCAACTGACCGATACTGCCAAGGAAAACACCACCCTGGCCGATCGCTTGCGCGCACTGGACTATGAAGTGACCCACACGGTGATCCGCTCGCCGATCGACGGCATGGTGCAGGGCCTGAGCATCGCCACGGTCGGCGGCATCATCCAGCCCGGGGCCAAGATCATGGAAGTGGTGCCGCTCGACCAGCCGCTGCAGGTCGATGCGATGATCCCGGTGCAGGCGATCGACAAGATGGTTCCAGGCCTTGCCGTGGACATCGCCTTCCCGGCCTTCAACCATGCGCAGACGCCGAACATTCCCGGCCGGGTAAAAACCATTTCCGCCGACCGGCTGCTCGACGAAGAAAGCAAGCAGCCGTTCTACCTGGCCCAGGTGGAAGTGACGCCGGCCGGCATGGGCTTGCTGGGCAGCAACCACATCCGCCCCGGCATGCCCGCCACCGTCACCATCAAGACCGGCGAGCGCAACCTGCTCAGCTACCTGCTCAAACCAATGCTCGAACGTGTGGACGCCGCGTTCAAGGAGCAATGACATGAAACACCCATGCCTGATGGTGTGCCTGCTGGGAGTTGCCGTACAGGCCAGCGCCATGGACCTGAAGCAAGCCTGGGACCTGTTGCAGTACCAGGGCCCGATCTACCGCGCTGCGGTGCATGAAAAACAAGCCGGTGGCGAAAACCGCGCCATCGGCGAGGCCGGCCTGCTGCCGCAGATCAACGCCTCGGCCTACTTCAACCAGGTCAATGGCAGCCAGCGCCAGAATGGCCAGGACAATGACCTCGACTATGACTCCAAAGGCGCCAACGTGCGCCTGCGCCAGCCGCTGTTCAACAAGCAGAAGATGGCCGAGTACCGCCAGGGCCAGCAACGGGCCGACTACAGCGTGGCGGTGTTCGACGCCAAGAGCCAGGACGCAGCGGTGCGCCTGGCCGACGCTTACTTCGACGTGCTGCTGGCCAGCGAAACCATCACCCTGGCCAAGGCCAAGCTGAACGCGTTCGAGGAACAGCTGGCATCGGCGAAGCGGCGCAAGGAACTGGGCGCCGGCACCATTACCGACGTCGACGAGTCGGTGGCCCGGCGCGACCTGGCCGAGGCCGACCTGATCGACGCCCAGGACAACCTGGTCAATGCCCGGCGCAAGCTGGAGGAATACATTGGTGAAACCCCGCAGGCGTTGACCACCCTGCAGGCGGGCTTCAGCACCCCGCCGCTGATGCCGGGCAACCTGCAGGAGTGGCTGGTCAAGGCCCAGGCTGACAGCCCGCTCATTCATGCGCGCCGGCACAGCTACGCGCTGGCCGAGGAAGAAGTCAACCGCGCCCGCGCCGGGCATTACCCGACCCTGGATTTTGTGGCGGGTTACACCGCGGGCAGCAGCCAGTCGATTTCCGAGCTGAACCAGCGCAACCACTACAGCTCGATCGGGCTGGAGCTGAACATCCCGCTGTACAGCGGTGGCAGCACCAGTGCCCTGGCCCGCCAGGCCAGCGCCAACAGCTCCAAGGCCCTGGATGAACTGGACGCCACTCGCCAGGAGGTGATTTCCAACACGACCCGCGAATACCGTGGCGTGCAGAGTGGCGCCCTGCGCATTCAGGCACTGGAAAAGGCCGTGACCTCCAACGAGCGTTCGCTGACCTCGACCCGCAAGGGCTTCAAGGAAGGTGGCACCAGCACCAACTCGGATGTGCTCAATGCCGAGGAGCTGCTGTATGACGCCCGCCATGACCTGTTCGAGGCCAAGCTCAACTACCTGATGTCGCGCCTGCGGCTGGCCTCGTCGGTGGGCAGCCTGGGGGATGATGATATCGAGCAGATCAATGATTACCTGGGGCCGGAGCTGATAGTCAGCAATTGATAGCGACCTCAAGCCATGCAGAGTCCCTGCACGAGCAGCCTTGTACTGCGAACAGGCCAGCAAGGCCTGACCGGTGGCAACGATCCACGAGACCCGCCCCTTTCGATGCGGTCGTTGCCAGTTTCAAGGAAGGGGCACCCGCCCTGCAGGCTGCCGTAGCTGCGACGTATTCCTTCAGGCTATGATCGGTCACCCTGCCGCGGACACCCTGAGCCATGCCCGTAGACCTGCAAGCGTTGTATCCCAGGCTGATCCACCTGATGCTGGACACGGTATTCGTGGTCGACAGGGACAACCAGATCGTGTTCGTCAGTGATGCCTGCAAGACACTGCTGGGCTACGAGGCCTGCGAACTGATCGGCACGCCGATCACCCGCTACATGCACCCTGACGACCTCGCGGCCACGCGCGCCTCGATCATGCGGGTGATGAACGGCCAGCCGCACTACGACTTTTGCAACCGTTACCTTCGCAAGGACGGCAGCGTGGTGCACATTCTGTGGGCGGCCTGCTGGTCCGATGAGGCCCAGGCGCGTATCGGCGTGGCGCGGGACGTTACCGCCCAGCGCAAGGCCGAAGACGAACTGCGCTTCCTCGCCCATCATGACCCGCTGACCCGGCTGGCCAACCGCGCCATGTTCAATGAACGGCTGGACACTGCCCTGGCCGCGGCCCGGCGTCACAACCGCAGGCTGGCCTTGCTGTTCCTCGATATCAATGACTTCAAGCAGATCAACGACAACCACGGCCACAGCGTGGGTGACCGGGTCCTGTGCACACTGGCCCGCCGCCTGGAAAGCTGCGTAGGGGCGGCTGGCACGGTAGCGCGGATGGGCGGTGACGAATTCACCGTGCTGTTGCCCGACTGCCCGTCGCCGGAGGCCATTGCCACGCACGTGCAGTACATTCTCGCGGTCATGGCTGAACCGCTCGATGCCGAGTTTGCCGGCATCGATGCACCGTCCTGCAGTATTGGCGTGGCCCGCTTTCCCGAAGACGGCAACGATGCCGACATGTTACTGCGCCATGCTGACGGGCACATGTACCGAATCAAGCGCCAACGCGCTGCGACTGGCTGAAAGCAAGGGCACACCGCATGGCTGAACACCTGCAAGCAACTGCCGGGCAAACACCCGCCTCTGTCGGCCTGGGCCAGGCATTGCTGTTCTGGCTGAAGCTGGGTTTCGTCAGTTTCGGCGGCCCGGCCGGGCAGATTGCGATCATGCATCAGGAGCTGGTGGAGCGGCGCCGCTGGATCAGTGAACGGCGTTTCCTGCATGCCCTCAACTACTGCATGTTGCTGCCCGGGCCCGAGGCCCAGCAACTGGCCACCTACATCGGCTGGCTGATGCACCGCACCTGGGGCGGGGTGATGGCCGGCGCTCTGTTCGTGCTCCCGTCGCTGTTCATCCTGATCGGCCTGTCGTGGGTGTACCTGACCTGGCGCGAAGTACCGGTGGTCGCCGGGATTTTCGAAGGGATCAAGCCGGCCGTGACCGCCATCGTCGTGCATGCCGCCCACCGCATTGGCACGCGGGCGCTGAAGAACGGCTGGTTATGGGCCATTGCCGCGGCCTCGTTCGTGGCCATTTTCGCGCTTGACGTCCCCTTCCCGCTGATCGTGCTGGCGGCCGCACTGCTGGGTTATGTCGGTGGCCGGCTGCTGCCGGCACAGTTCGCGCCCGGTGGTGGCCACAGCGCAGCCAGCCCCCGCCAGCGCCCGGCGTTGATCGACGACGATACCCCGATACCCGCGCACGCCCGCTTCAGCTGGGGCCGCCTGGTGACCTTGCTGCTGGCAGTTGCAGCGCTTTGGCTTCTGCCCATGGGCCTGCTGATGGCGGCCTTTGGCTGGCACGGCACACTGACGCAAATGGGCTGGTTCTTCACCAAGGCGGCGCTGCTGACTTTCGGCGGTGCCTATGCGGTGCTGCCCTATGTCTATCAAGGGGCTGTCGGCCACTATGGCTGGCTGTCGCCCACGCAGATGATCGATGGCCTGGCGCTGGGCGAGACCACGCCCGGGCCGCTGATCATGGTGGTGGCCTTTGTCGGTTTCGTCGGCGGCTACCTGCAGCCGATGTTCGGCGCCCACCAGGCGTTCCTCGCGGGCGCAGTGGCAGCGAGCCTGGTGACCTGGTTCACCTTCCTGCCCTCGTTCCTGTTCATCCTCGCCGGAGGCCCGCTGGTGGAGTCGACCCACAACGAACTGAAGTTCACCGCCCCACTGACCGGGATCACTGCGGCGGTGGTGGGGGTAATCCTCAACCTTGCGCTGTTCTTCGGCTACCACGTGCTGTGGCCGGCCGGGTTCGATGGCGCGTTCCACTGGTCCTCGGCGGTGATAGCGCTCGCGGCGGCTGTGGCGCTGTTCCGCTACAAGCGCGGGGTGATACACGTGTTGATCGGCTGCGCCGTTGCCGGGCTTGCCCTTCACCTTTTCCGCTGATGGAGCCGATCATGCGCAACCCTGAAGACGCCTTGCTCGACAGTTGGCACCATAACGCCCAGGCCTGGATCGACGCCGTACGCAGCGGCGCCATCGAAAGCCGTCGCCAGGTCACTGACCAGGCCATCCTGCTGGCCATCCTCGGCCGCCAGCCCGAACGGGTGCTCGACCTGGGCTGCGGTGAGGGCTGGCTGCTGCGCGCGCTGGCCGGCCGGGGTATCGAGGCCGTGGGCGTCGACGGCGACAGTACCCTGGTGGATGCAGCGCGGGCTGCGGGCGCGGGTGAGGTGCACCTGGCCAGCTATGCGCAGTTGGCTGAGGCGACGGTGCATGTTGGCAAGGACTATGACGTGATCTGCGCCAACTTCGCGCTGTTGCACCAGGACATCATTGAACTGTTGTCGGCCATGCGTACTTTGCTGGTGCCAGGCGGTGCGCTGGTGATCCAGACCCTGCACCCGTGGAGCGTGGCCGGCGGGGCTTATCAGGATGGCTGGCGAGAGGAGTCTTTTGCCGGGTTTGCCGGGGATTGGCAACCGATGCCTTGGTATTTCCGCACCCTGGCCAGCTGGCTGAATGCGCTGGACATGGCGGGGTTGAGACTGGTCAGTCTGCAGGAACCGCAGCACCCGCAGAGCGCGGTGCCGCAGTCGTTGTTGATGGTGGCTGAGCGTCACTGAATCGGGCCGTAACGATCCTGCGGAAGCAGGGTTCACCCCGCTCCCACAAGACAGGCCGGTGCAGGCGACTACAGCACCGGCTTGCGCGCCGCCCCGCTACGGGCCTTGGCCATGGCTGCCAGGCGCACCGCAACATTGGCAGCGCCGTAACCGGCGTACCCCGCCTTGCGCTGGATGATCTCGAAGAAGAAACGCTCCTCGAACGGCTCGGTATAGACGTGGAACAGCTCGCCACCTTGAGCATCGCGGTCGTACAGCACGTTGTAGTACGCCAACTCACTGAGGAACTCGTCGTCGAAATCGAAACGCGCCGCCAGGTCGTCGTAGTAGTTCAGCGGGATTTCCAGCAGCGGTACCCCTGCCAGCTTGGCCCGCGCCACTTCGCGGAAGATGTCGTCACAATCGAAAGCGATGTGATGCACGCCCGAACCACGGTAGCTTGACAGCGCATGGGCGATGGCGGTGTTGCGGTTCTCCGAGATGTTCAGCGGCAGGCGCAAGGTGCCGCACTGGCTGCGCAGGGCGCGGCTCTTGACCAGGCCATACGGGTCGGGCAGCACCACTTCGTCGTCGGCGGCGAAGTCGAACAAACTCTTGTAGAACAGCACCCAGCTGTCCAGCGACTCGGCCGGCAGGGCCAGGGCCATGTGGTCGATGCGGCGCAGGCCGCCGGTAGCGGTTGCGTTGTTGTCCAGGCTGAAGTCGGTGTCGTACAGGGTGTGGCCGGCAGTGCCCTGCTCTACCAGGTACAGCAGGCTGCCATCGGGCGCACGCACCGCCGGCACTTCGCATTCGTTGGGGCCGACCAGGCCGCGGAACGGCTGGCCACGGAAGGCGGTGGCCCGCTTCAGAGCCGCTTGCTGGTCCTTGACCCGCAACGCAGTGGCGCACAGCGACGGGCCATGGGCCTCGAAGAAGTTGTGGCCGAAGGAATACGGTTCAGCGTTCAGCACAATGTTGATGTCACCCTGGCGCAGCAGTTGCACTTCTTTGCTGCGGTGCTTGCCGGCTTCGGCAAAGCCCAGGCGCTTCAACCAGTTGCCCAGGCGCGCGCCGACGGCTTCGTCGACCGCGAACTCCAGGAACTCCACGCCGTCATAAGCGCTGGCCGGCGGCGGAGAGAACAGCACGCCAGGTTCGATCGACGTGTTTTCCTGCTCCAGGCGCAAGCGGGTCTGCTCTTCGAGGTACAGCAGCGAACGCAAGCCGTCGGCGGCATTCTGCCGGGTCGGTGCGGCGCGGAAGCCGTCGTTGAAGATTTCCAGCGACAGCGGGCCACGGTAACCCGTGGCGAGGATCGGCGCGAGGAAACCGGCCATGTCCATTTCGCCCTGCCCCGGGAAGCAGCGAAAGTGGCGGCTCCACTCCAGCACATCCATGGCCAGGATCGGCGCATCGGCCATTTGCACGAAGAAGATCTTGTCGCCGGGGATGTCGCGGATCGCGCTGGGGTCACCTTTGAGCGACAAGGTGTGGAAGCTGTCGAGGATCACCCCGAGTGCCGGGTGGTCAGCCTGGCGCACCAGGTTCCACACTTGCTGGTAAGTGTTGACGTGGCGGCCCCAGGCCAGCGCTTCGTAACCAATGCGCAGGCCACGCTTGCCGGCATGTTCGCCCAGCAGGCGCAGGTCGTCGACCAACAGTTGCTCGTCACCCAGGGCATCGGCCTGGACGTTGCTGCACACCAGCACCAGGTCGGTACCCAGTTCCTGCATCAGGTCGAACTTGCGTTCGGCGCGGTCGAGGTTTTTCTGCAGACGGTCACGGCGGCAGCCTTCAAAGTCGCGGAAAGGCTGGAACAAGGTGATGGCAATGCCCAGGTCGGCGCACATCTGGCGCACCTGGCGCGGGCTGCCAGCGTAATAGAGCAGATCGTTCTCGAAGATCTCGACGCCGTCAAAACCGGCGGCGGCGATGGCTTCGAGCTTTTCCGGCAGAGTGCCGCTCAAGGACACGGTAGCGATCGAACGCTGCATGGCGGGAGTTCCTTGTTGTTGGAAGAATACGGTGCCATTCGGGCAAACAACCCCTGTTACAGTTTATGGCACGATCGATTATTCGCAGGTAAAGTCGTCGCTTCAATCTCTTTGTACGGAATGGTTAGTTTTGCGTTCGATTATCGCACAAAACCCGTTCTAGCGAATTGCTAGACCGCGGGCCCGTGGTCAACATGGACCACAGACGCAGGCACACCGACCGTTGCCTCCTGCCTTGGCATAACCTCTGGCGGAACCTGCGCAAACAACAATAACAACGGAGACAACGATGGCTCACTCCAGCTCGCAAGCAAAGAAAGCGACCGCCAGTGGATGGATAGGCTCGGCACTCGAGTACTACGACTTCTTCATCTACGCCCAGGCCGCTGCGCTGATTTTCCCGCAGATTTTCTTCCCTAACACCGACCCGAAAATGGCCATCATTGCCTCGTTGGCCACCTATGGCGTGGGCTACCTGGCACGCCCGATCGGCGCCTTCGTACTGGGCCACTGGGGTGACACCCGCGGTCGCAAGAACGTCCTGCTGCTGTGCATGTTCCTGATGGGCCTGTCGACCATGGCTGTCGGCCTGCTACCCACCTACCACGACATCGGCTACCTCGCACCGGCCTTGCTGGTGGTGTTGCGCCTGATCCAGGGCTTTGCCGTGGCCGGGGAAATTTCCGGTGCCAGCTCGATGATCATGGAGCACGCGCCGTTTGGCCGAAGAGGCTACTACGCCAGTTTCACCCTGCAAGGTGTGCAAGCGGGCCAGGTACTGGCGGCGGCGGTATTCCTGCCACTGGCGTACTTCATGCCCAGCGAAGCCTTTACCGAATGGGGCTGGCGCATTCCGTTCCTGATGAGCGCCATCGTGCTGATTGCCGGCTTCATCATCCGTAAGGAAGTGCACGAAACCCCGGCGTTCGTTCAAGAAGAAAAACAGGACAAGGTTGTCAAGTCGCCCATCAGCGAAGCCTTCCGCCACAGCTGGAAGCACATGGTGCTGGTAATGTTCATGGCCCTGATGAACGTGATCCCGGTCGTGGCCACCATCTTCGGCGCGGCCTACGCGGTGCAGCCGGCGTATGGCATCGGCTTCGACAAGAGCGTGTACCTGTGGATTCCGGTGGTCGGCAACATCGTCGCGGTGCTGGTGATCCCGTTCGTGGGCAACCTGTCGGACAAGATCGGCCGTCGCCCGACCATGATCGCTGGCTGCCTGGGCTCTGGCCTGCTGGCCTTCGTCTACCTGTATGCGATCAGCATCCAGAACGTGCCAATGGCGTTCGCCGCCTCGATCGTCATGTGGGGCATGGTCTACCAGGGTTACAACGCGGTGTTCCCAAGCTTCTACCCAGAGCTGTTCCACACCCGCTACCGCGTTACGGCCATGGCCATCGCGCAGAACATCGGCACCATGCTGACCGCCATGCTGCCCGCGCTGTTCGCAATGGTTGCTCCGCCGGGCTCGGACAACATTCCGCTGGTAGTCGGTGGGCTGGCCTTCTTCATCACCGGCGTGTGCGCCCTGGCGGCCTACATTGCCCCGGAAACCCACCGCCTGGCGATGGACGACCTGGGCAACCCAGACGCCAAGCCGATGGAAAAGGCTGCCTATGAAGCCAGCCGTAAAGGTAGCTTTCAGGCGGTGAGCCACTGATAGATTGCAGGGGCTGCTTTGCAGCCCCTTCGCGGGCAAGCCCGCTCACACAGGTACCGTACAGGCTTCAGCCCTGATGCGATCCCTTGAGAGCGGGCTTGCCCGCGAAGGCTTCAGCCCTTGATCACGTCCTGCAGACGTGCCCACAGCCGCTGCACATCCCCCCGCTCGGTCGGCAGCGCACCAATCGAAACCCGCACCATCCACCGCCCGTCCAGTGTAGCCGGCGTCACATAAGCATCGCCGGATGCATTCAGCCGCTCGGCCCAACCCTTGGTATGCGCATCCAGCGCCTCCCCTTCAAGCCCCGCCGGTCGATGGCGAATGCACAAGGTCTGCAGCTGCACTGGCGCCAGCACTTCCCACTCCGCCGCCGCCTCGACCTGCCCCGCCAGCCACTGGGCATTATCCAGGTCACGCCGCAGCCGCGCCTGCAATGCATCGACACCCTCGCTGCGCAACATGAACCACAGCTTCAACGCACGGAACCGACGGCCCAGCGGAATGCCCCAGTCGCGCAGGTTCTTCACCTCGCCATCCACCGACGACTGCAGGTAGCTGGGATTGGTGCTCATCACGCGAATCAGGTGCTGCGGATCGCGCACGTAGTAGATCGAGCAATCGAAGGCCACACCCAGCCATTTGTGCGCGTTGACCACCACCGAATCGGCCAGCTCGATGCCGTCCCACATCCAGCGGCACTCGGGCAGGATCATCGCCGAACCAGCCATGGCCGAGTCAACGTGCAACCACAGCCCATTGGCCTGGGCGATTTCGCCCACCGCGCGCAGCGGGTCGAGGGCAGTGGTCGTCGTGGTGCCGGTGGTGGCAACCACGGCGCACGGCTGGTTGCCGGCAGCCAGGTCCTGTTCGATCGCCGCCTGCAGTGCTTCTGGGCGAAGGGCGTAGCGGTCGTCGGTGGGGATCAGGCGGATATTGTCGCGGCCAAAACCTGCCAGCAATGCAGCCTTGTCCACCGAGCTGTGGGCGTGGGCGCTGACATACACGATCAAAGGCTTGGGCTCGGCCTGCAGGCCACCACGTACCAAGGCGTAGTCAGTGGCGCGTTCACGGGCACTGATCAGCGCCACCAGGGTGCTGGTCGAGGCAGTGTCCTGGATCACCCCACTCCACTGGGCAGACAGGCCAAGTAACTGGCGCAGCCAGTCGAGGGTGGTTTCTTCCAGTTCGCTCAGGGCCGGGCTGGATTGCCATGACAGGCCCAGCACGCCCAGACCAGTACTGAGGAAGTCCCCCAGCACCGAGGACAGGGTGCCATTGGAAGGGAAATAGCCATAGAAATCCGGGTGCTGCCAATGGGACAGGCCGGGCATGACCAGGTTATTGACGTCGTCGAGAATGGCCGCGAAAGGTTCGCCTTGTTGAGGGGCAGTTGCGGGCAAGGCGGCCTTGAGATAGCCAGGTTCGACCTGGGCCATGACCGGGCGTTCGCCCACGGTCTGGCGGTAGTCGGCAATCAGGTCGATCAGTTGGTGGCCGTACTGGCGGAATTGTTCGGGGGTCACGCTAGCTCTCCTGGGGGTTATCCATTGCCTGTGCTGGCCCTTTCGCGGGTAAACCCGCGCCTACAGCCGCGAAGAAGCCGCACAATCAACACAATGTCCCAGTCTAGGCACCTATCCCCAGCCGAATAACCCCGCTTCACGCATAGCTGCTATGGCGAACCCGCATGCCCGCCCTGCACCCCGAACTGCGACTGGCGCCACAGCTCGAACACCCGGTTGCGCAACCAGCGGTGCTCGGCCGAAGCCTGCAGGCGCTGGTGCCACACCACCCAATAGCGCTGGCTGTGGTCAATGAAGCCCAGTGGCCGCCAGGCCAGGTGATGTAAACGGCACAACTGCCGGGCAATATGCTCGGGGACCGTGGCCACTGCCTGACTGTTGGCAATCACTTGTACCGTGGCGCAGAAGAACGGCACTTCCAGGCTGACCCGCCGCTGCAGGCCTTGTGCACGCAAGTGCCGATCGATGAAGCTGTCCTTGTCGCCACCGCCCGAAATGCGCACATGCTTGTACGCCAGGTAGTCGGCCTGGCTGAGCGCGGCCTGCGCGGCCAGCGGGTGATCCTGGCGCATCAGGCATACCGCGCGGTCCTCACCCAACAGCCGTCCGTGCAGGTTGGGCGGCGACTCGTCGAACAAGGTGGTCGCCAGGTCGATTTCTCCGCTGGCCAGCAAGGCGTATTGGCCGGCCTGCCAGGTGCGGTACTCCAGCGACACACCTGGCGCTTCGCGCTCCAGCGCCGCCACCAGCAGCGGCAGCATGTGCTCGGCGACATAGTCCGAAGCGGCCAGGCAGAACCGCCGCTCGCAGCGCGCCGGGTCGAAGATGGCGGGCTGGCGCAGCGCGTGCAGTTCTTCGAGTACCTGGCGCAAAGGCTCGACCAGGGCCTCGGCGTGTTCGCTAAGCACGTAACCACGCCCTTGGCGCACCAGCAACGGATCATCGAAGGCTTCGCGCAGGTGGGCCAGCTGGCGGCTCAGGGCCGATTGGCTGACACCCAGGCGCTCGGCCGCGTGGCTGAGGTTTTTAAGCTGCAACAGGTGGTCGAGGGTGCGCAGGTGGGCGAGGCTGAGGGAGGCGAAGGTGGGGTTCATGCAGGCTCCCTGCGGTGGAATTCAAGGGCCCTCTCGCGGGCAAGCCCGCTCTCACAGGGTTCTCACATCGTTCAGCATCGTGAAAAACCTGCGGGAGCGGGCTTGCCCGCGAACAGGCCGCAACGCGGCCCCGACGATTACTCGGTCAGGCCAACATAGACGTTCTGCACGTCATCGTGCTCGTCGATCGCCTCGAGAAACGCTTCGACCTCGGCCAACGCTTCAGCACTCAGGCTGGCCGCGCTTACCGGGTTTTTAGGGGTGTAGCCGATTTTTGCTGCGGTCACGGTGAAACCATGCTCCGGCAGGGCCTTCTGCACCGCGTCCAGGTCGGTGGTGTCGGTAATGAACAGGGTCGAGCCCTCTTCTTCACCTTCCTCGAAGTCCTGGGCACCGGCTTCGATCGCAGCCATTTCCGGATCAGCGTCAGCGCTCGCAGGCGTGGCTTCGATCAGGCCTACATGGTTGAAGTCCCACGCTACCGAACCGCTGGCACCCAACTGGCCCTTGCGGAACAGCACGCGGATCTGCGCGACAGTGCGGTTGATGTTGTCGGTCAGGCACTCGACGATCAGCGGTACCTGGTGCGGTGCGAAACCTTCATAGCTCACCGCATGGTATTGCACGGCATCACCGTCCAGGCCAGCGCCCTTGCGGATTGCCCGATCCAGGGTCTCGCGGGTCATCGAAGCTTTCTTGGCTTGCACGATGGCCAGGCGCAGGCGCGGGTTCATGTCGGGATCGGCACCCGACTTGGCCGCGATCTGGATTTCCTTGGACAGCTTGCCCATGATCTTGCCTTTGGCATTGGCCGCTGTTTCTCTATGTTTGGCTTTCCACTGTGCGCCCATGTCGACTCTCTTGTTTCAGCGGCCGGTTCAGGAAGCGACCGGCCAAAAGTGGGTGCATTTTATACGCCCTCGAGCATGGGATCGACAAGAAATCTCATCAGCCTTTATCGGCTTTGCCCGCCGCCGCGGCAAACCGCGCCAACCGCACGTCCAGCCTTCGCGGGCGCACACCACGATCTTCGGCCTGCTCCTTGCGGCGGATGGCATTGCGCACCATCAGCGAGCCCAGGTAGCGGATCGGCTCGGGCGGGAACAGCCCCAGCGGCCCTTTGACCAGCGGCGACCGGGTCCACGGGTTGTCCAGCCCCAGCGCCAGCGACGAAAGAATCTGCCCGCCCATGTGGCACGGGCCAACACCGCTGCCGGAGTAACCAAAGCCGTAGAACACGTTGCCCTGCCCGTCCAACCGACCAAAGAACGGCAGGCCGGTTACCGAGCGATCCGACGGCCCGTTCCAGCTGGCCGCCAGTGGCACCTCGGCCAAGGCCGGGAAAAAGCCGCCAAGGCTTTCGCGCAGCAACCGCCGATACGGCGACGGCTGGTCGAACACCGGCAACATGCGCCCGCCATAGGCAAACGTGTTGCCGCCCTTGCCGAGCATCAGCCGGCCATCGGAGGTGTTGTGGTAGTAGTGCACGAAAATACGCGAGTCGAGCACGCTGATGCCGCTGTCCAGGCCGATCTGGCGCAGCAGCTCGGGGCACGGTTCGGTAATGACCATGTCGCTGGAAACGATCGCCACACTGCGCTCGAACTGCGGGAAGACGCGCGCCATCCAGGCATTGAGGCCCAGCACGACACGGTCGGCGCGCAGCGTGCCGTGGGCCGTGCGTACCTGCACCGGGGCGCCGTGCTCCAGGCCGGTCATGGCGGTGCCTTCGTAGAGCCGCACGCCGCGCTGCAAGGCCACGCGGCGCAGGCCGCGCACCAGTTTGCCAGGCTGCACGGTGGCGGCGGCCGGCGAGAACCAGCCCTCCAGGTGCCGTGCCGAACCGGCCAGGCGCTGCACCTGCTCCAGCGGCAAGCGGCGGAACGAGTTGATGCCCTTGTGCTCCAACGCGGCGATCACCGCGTCGGTGGCACCGACCTGCGCTGCGTTGGTGGCCGTGTACAGCGTGCCGTCCAGGCGGTAGTCGCAGTCGATGCCATTGGCCGCGCAGAACACACCGATGTCTGCGATGCTGCGCTCCGACTCGCGCACCAGCCGCACCGCCTCCGCCGCCCCGAAAAGGCGTTCGAGGGTGAAGTACTTGGCCGACCAGGACAACGCACACCCCCCATTGCGGCCGCTGGCACCGGCACCACAGATGTCGGCCTCGATCAGCACCACATCCAGGGCCGGTACCGCTTCCTTGAGCATCAGTGCCGTCCACAGGCCGGTGTAGCCGCCACCGACAATGCACACATCGCAACGGGTATCGCCTTGCAGCGGCGGGCATACCGCCTCCCGCGCCGAATCCAGGGCCTGTTGCAGCCAGAAGGGTCTCATTCGCTCGCTTTCCTTTAAGTACGCAGTGGCTTGATTGCCATGCTGGTGTTCGGTGCCACGTCGGTGCATTGCGCGCTGCTGGCCGGGCGGCTGTTCCAGTGCGGCAGCAACACCAGCGCCGAGAACAGCGCACAGCCCGCGAACACGATGAACACCGTGACGCCGTCGAAGTAACCCGGCAGCAGCCCACCCAGCACCGCGCCCACCGAGCCACAGCCGTTGACGAAACCTGCTGCGGTGGCGCCGGCCTTGGCGGTGCCGAAGTCGATGGCTGCAGCGCCGCTGATCATCGAGTCCGGCCCGTACAGGGTCAGGCCCATGACGAACAGCAGCGCCACCACCAGCAGCACGCTGCCGGTGTGCATGGCCGCCATGAACGCCGCCAGTGTCACGGTCAGCAGCACCAGGCTGATCACGCAGGCCGGCATGCGCCGGGCGCCAAACAGTTTGTCGGAGGCCAGGCCGATCATGATCGGGCCAAGCAGCCCGGCCAGTTCGAAAGCAGTCGGGATGATTGCCGCGCCCACTTTGCCCACCGAGGGCATCTGCTCGAAGACGATCACAGGGCCCCACAGCAAGATGGCGTAGCGCGCAGGCTTCAGCAGGAAGTACGCCAGGCCCAGGGTCAACACCGTGCGGTTGCGCAGGATCTCCCGCAGTGGCGCCCACACGCTGCACAGGTTGTCGGCCGGGGCCATGCTTTGCGGCTCGGGCTCAACCGCCGGCAAGCCGACGTCCTCGGGTTTGTTGCGCTGCAGGAAGAAGAACAGCACCGCCACCAGCGCCACCACTGCCGCGCTGGAGAAGAACGCCGCATGCCAGGTGCCCACCAGGGTGTAGGCCCACCAGCCCGCGAACGGCGAGGCCACCAGGCCGCCGAAGGCATAGCAGGAACTCCACAGGCCCAGCACCCGCCCGCGCTGCGAAGCCGGGAAGAAGCTGCCGATGTTCTTGCACAAGCCGGCCCAGCCGGTGGATTGCGCCAGGCCCTGTACCAGCATGCAAGTGGCGAAGATCGGGAAGGTTGCGTAACTGCCCATCACCACTGCCGCCGCCGCAGAAATCAGCAACCCGCCCAGCACGACCACGCGCGGGCCGAAGCGGTCGGCAAGCATGCCCCAGGTGAATTGGCCCACGGCATAGGCGGCCAGGTAGATGGCGTCCAGGTTGGCCATGGCGGCCTTGTCGAGCATGAAACCTGGGTCTTCGGCGATGCCCAGCTTGGCCACCGAGAAGGCTTTGCGGGTGAAGTAGAAGGCGGCGTAAGCCAGCCAGGTGATGGCGAAAATCTGGATGCGCCAGCGTTTGAACGCGGCTAGGGATTGATTCATGTAAGTCTGACCTCTTGCTCAAGTGTGCCGGCAGAATGTGAAGAAACGCCTGTCTTGTTCTTGTGTTACGCACAGCGATGACGAGGCTGTCATCGGGTCAGGTGGCGCCGTGTGAGCGCCATGGCCCTGGCGGCATTCGTGGTGCCAGCGTCGGGCTGAAATCCATGGAAACAGTTGCTGTAAGATAAATAAAATCGATTTATCGTATTACACACATAAGCCCAGCTTGTTACTGAGGTCGTCATGTCGGTGTCCCACGCTCAACTCAAGGCTTTCCACGCGGTGGCCGTGCACGGCAGCTTTACCCGCGCCGCCGAAAAGCTGTTTCTTACCCAGCCTGCGGTGTCCGATCAGGTACGCAAACTGGAGGAGCGCTTCGGCGTATTGCTGTTCCACCGCAACAAACGCTCGGTGCAGCTCACCGACCTTGGCGAGCGGCTGCTGGGCATCAGCCAGCGCCTGTTCGCCTGCGAGGCCGAGGCACAAGAGCTGCTGCACGACTCGCGTGCGCTGCACACCGGCAGCCTGGTGCTGGCAGTGGATGCGCCGGTGCACGTGCTGCCGCAGATCGCCCGCTTCTGCCAGCGCTATCCAGGCATCCAGGTGAAGATCGAAACCGGCAATACCGACGAATCGCTGGCGCGGCTGTTCAGCTATCAGGCCGACCTGGCCCTGCTGGGGCGCGATGTCGACGATGAGCGCCTGCATTGCCTGCCGCTGCGTCGTGACCCGATGGTGGCGTTCGTTTCCCACCACCACCCATGGGCCAGCCGTGGCTCGATCAGCCTGGCCGACCTGGACGACACGCCACTGGTGCTGCGCGAGCCCGGCTCGGTGACGCGGCAGACGCTGGAGGAAGAGATGCAACGTGCCGGCCTGCGGATACGCGCAGCGATCCAGGTGGAAGGCCGGGAAGCGGCGCGCGAAGCGGTGGTGGTAGGCATTGGCGTGGGCGTGGTGTCGGCGGCGGAGTTCGGTGCCGATGCGCGGGTGTGTGCGTTGCCGATCATCGATTGCCAGCGGCATTTGACCGAGACTCTGGTGTGCCTGAGCGAGCAGCGTACGCGCCGGGTGGTGGCGACTTTCCTGCAGATGGTCGAGGAAGGGGTGTAGGCCAGATCAGGCAACCCAACTATGCTGGGATAACCCCAATCCCCGGCCCCCCACCCCATGCTCTACCGCCTTGCCGCCGACACCCTGGTGCTGATGCACCTGGCCTTCATCCTGCTGGTGCTGTTCGGCGGGCTGCTGGTGCTGCGCTGGCGCCCTGCCCTGTTGCTGCACTTGCCGGCCCTGGCCTGGGGCCTGGCGGTGGAGTGCCTGCACCTGGGCTGCCCGCTCACCACCTGGGAAAACCGCATGCGCAATGCCGCCGGTGACGCAGGTTACCAGGGCAGCTTCGTCGAGCACTACGTCTGGCCACTGATCTACCCCGCCGGCCTGACCCCGCAGATCCAACTGCTGCTGGGCACCCTCGTGCTGGCGCTGAACCTCGGCATCTACAGCTACGTGGCCTGGCGCTGGCGCCGCCCTAGCGGGTAGCGATCACGAACAACCGCGGGAAGGGCAACAGGACCTTGCCATCAGAGGCCGGCGGATAATCGCGCTGCATGGCCTGCAGGTACATCTGCAGGAAGTCGGCCTGCTCCTGCTCATCAAGCCTGGCCAGATAAGGCCGCAACGCCGAGCCCTTGAACCATTCCACTACCGCTTCGGCGCCCCCCTCCAACGGGTGATGATAGGTGGTGCGCCACACGTCCACCCGCGCGCACAGCGGGCTGAGCAAGTCGTAGTAGAACGCCGCGTTGTGCCGTGGCGGCAGCTGCAAGTCGGCGAACTTCGCCGCCCAAGGGCCTTGGCTTGCGATCTCGCGCAACTGCCGGTGGGCCGGCTCGTCGAGGTTGTCCGGGGTCTGCACGGCCAGGCTGGCGCCTTCGCTGAGCTGGCGCACCAGGTGCGGATACAGCAAGGCGTGGTCAGGTACCCATTGCAGCGAGGCATTGGCCAGGATCAGGTCCTGCGGCTCGGGGGCAGCCCAGCCGGCAATGTCGGCAATGACCGTGCGCACACGCGGGATGCACAGCCGCTTGCGCTCACGGGCCTTGTCGATCATGTCCGGGTCGCTGTCCAGCGCCGTCACCTGAGCATCGGGGTAACGTTGCAGCAGCACTTCGGTCGAGTTACCGGGGCCGCACCCCAGGTCGGTGGCGTGGCGCACCGGCCGCGGCGGGATGGCGGCAATCAGGTCGCGTACGGCGCGTGTGCGTTCGTCTTCGAACAGGGAATACTGGTTGGCAGACCAGGCCATGTGCGGCTCCTTTGGGCGGGCAATGTGCCTAGCATATGCCATCTGTCGCCCGGCGGGACGGTTGCGAACGGATTACCCCGGAACTGATCACCTGTGCTTGAAGTCAGTCCTTGCATGCGCACGCCCGTGAAGACCTACATCGCCCTCGCCATCCTGGCCCTGATCGCCGCGGCCGCCCTGCTCGGTTCACCGTGGATGAACCAGCGTTTCCACATGCCTGCAGAAAAAGCCCAGGCCCAACAACGCGAAACGGCCGGGTCCCCAAGGGAGCCGGCCGTTTCCAGACGCGAGTGACGCTTAGTGCTGCTTGCTACCAGAGCGGATCTGGTGCACCACACCCATCGCCACCACGACCGCCGCAGCGATACCGGTGGAAATGACCAGAATCTGGTAGTCAGGCATGAAGGCCATGGTGACCAGGGCAGCCACGATGAACGCGATCACCAGGTAGGTCAGCCACGGGAACAGCCACATCTTCAGGCGTACTTCCTTGCCCTCGGCAATCAGCTTGCGGCGCATGCGCAGCTGCGAGAAGGCGATGACCAGGTACACCAGCAGGGCGATCATACCGGTGGTGTTCATCAGGGTGTCCAGCACGTCTTTCGGGCGCAGGGTCTCGCTGAAGTTGATCAATGCACACACCACGGCCACGGCGCACGAGCCCATGATCGCGTACACCGGTACACCGGTACCGGCGCGGGTGATCTTGAAGAACGACGGCGCATCGCCACGCTGGGCCAGGGAGAACAGCATGCGCGAAGCGGTGTAGTGGCCCGAGATCAGGCAGCTGCTCACCGAAGTCAGCACCACGAAGTTCATCAGCAGCTCGGCATACGGCACGCCCAGCAGTTCCAGGGTACGGCGATAGGCGCCATAGCCAGAAACACCCAGGTGCGGGTCGTTCCACGGTACCAGGCAGACGATCAGGAAGATCGAGCCGACGTAGAACAGGCACACACGCCAGACCACCGAGTTGGTCGCCTTGACGATCTGCGCAGCCGGGTCTTTGGCTTCGGAAGCGGCGATGGTGACGATTTCGGCGCCGAGGAAGGCGAACATCACCCCGAGCAAGGCACCGATCACAGTGGTGATGCCATTGGGCATGAAGCCTTCGGCGGTGAGGTGGCTGATGCCACGCACTTCACCGAACTGCCAGATGTTCATCACGGCAGCGGTACACACGATCAGGAAACAGACGATCGCAATCACCTTGATCAAGGCGAACCAGAACTCGAACTCACCGTAGTGCTTGACGTTGAAGAAGTTGACGGTGATCAGCAACAGGGTCGTGGCCAGCACGAACACGTTGACGCTGACGTCGGGGAAGAAGCCATGCAGGATCTTGCCCGCCACATAGGCTTCCCAGGCCATGAGGATGACCCAGTACCACCAGTACAGCCAGCCGATGGTGAAACCGGCCCAACGGCCAATGGCGCGGTCGGCGTAGGTTGAGAACGAGCCGGTGTCAGGCGAGGAAGTCGCCATTTCACCCAGCATGCGCATGATCAGCACCACCAGAATGCCGCCTGCCAGGTAGGCCAGGACAGCGGCTGGGCCGGCGCTGTGGATCACGCTGCCGGAACCGACGAACAAGGCGCCGCCGATAACCCCGGCGATCGACATCATCGTCAGGTGGCGCGACTTCAGCGAGGCACTGAGCTTGCTCTCGTGCCCGCTTTTCGCGGTGGTGGTTGTGGATGTTGCGTCCATCAGTTGTGTACCCCGTGCTTCTTCTTATCCAAGGAAAACTGTGAAATCCCGATGGCTGGCGATTTCACCTGTACATCAGTGCTAATGCGGGCAGGATGGTGTGAATTACACACGCAGGCCTTCCATGGCGGCCTGCTGACGCGCCCCAGGGCGACTGCCTGAGGCGAACTGAACATGCTTTATGTGGCGATATCCGACACCTAATGTAAAAATGTCCGACGCAGAGAGCCATGCACAGTGGCATGAATCTCGCACTGCACTGTATAGGTCGCCCATGCAGTACACCCTGCAGACGCCAGGCGATACGCACCCTGAAGGCCCCGAATGTTCGAATTACATCCAGACTCCTCAACCCCGCTGGTCAACCAGATCATCGATGGGCTGCGCGAGCTGATCGACAACCAAACCCTCAAGCCAGGCGCCAAGGTCCCGTCGATCCGCGCCTTTGCCGCCAGCTATTCGGTGAGTACCTTCACCGTGGTCGAGGCCTACGACCGCCTGGTCGCCCAAGGGCTGCTGGTGAGCCGTGGCAATGCGGGGTTCTTCGTCAACCGTGCGGCGGGCGAACTGCTGGAGCAGCACAACACCGAGGCCGACACCAGTCGACCAACGTTCAACTCCGAGTGGTACCTGCAGCAGATTTTCGAAATCCGCCAGTTGCCGTACAAACCGGGGTGCGGCTGGCTGCCCAACGACTGGATGTACGAAGACGGCCTGCGCCGTGGCCTGCGCCAGGTGGCCGGCAGCCCGCTGGAGTTGTCGGGGTACGGCGACCCCATGGGCCTGATGGAGCTGCGTGCGCTGACCGCACAGAACCTGCAACAAGAGCTGTCGATCGTCGCCAACCCAGCACAGCTGATGCTCACCCACGGCGCCAGCCAGGCCCTGGACCTGGCCGCACGCACACTGGTACGCCCGGGCGACGTAGTGCTGGTGGACGACCCCGGCTACCCCAACCTGATGAGCATTCTGCGTACCCAGGGCGCGACCTTGGTCGGCGTGCCGCGCACCCCGGCCGGCTACGACCTGAATCAGCTGGAACAGTTGCTGACACACCACCGCCCGACCGCGTTTTTCACCCAGCCACACCTGCACAGCCCGACCTGCTCGCGCACCCCGCTGCCGCAGTTGCACCGCTTGCTGCAACTGGCCAGCCAGCACGGCTTCCGCCTGGTGGAGAACAACCTGTACGCCGACATGGTTGCCGAGCCGCAACCGTGCCTGGCCAGCCTCGATCACCTGCAGCAGGTGGTGTACGTGGGCAGCTACTCGAAGAGCATCTCGCCCAACGTGCGGGTCGGCTACATGCTGGCCAATCCTGAGCTGATGCAGAAACTGCTGCACCTGAAAATGCGTTCGGGCCTGACCACTTCGCAGGTGATGGAGCGCGTGGTGTACGCCGCGATCATCGACGGCCGCTGGCGTAAGCACCTCAAGCGCCTGCGCCAGCGGCTGGCCGAGGCGCATCAGGAAGTTGGGCGGCATCTGCATCGATTGGGCTTCGAACTGTTCACCGAATCGGATGAAGGCATGTACATCTGGACCCGCCACCCGGCCATTCCCGACAGTGCCGCGTTGCTGGACGATGCGCTGGAGAAAGGCATCATGCTTGGGCCTGGGCAATTGTTCATGGTCGACGCCAAGGCGACCGGGTGGATGCGCTTCAACGTGGCGTTCAGTACGGATCCGGCGATGTGGGAGTTGTTGGAGAAGGTCTTCGTCAAGCATGTGCGCCGGGGTGGGATGTAGTTCGCCACGACATCCGCACCGCCTGTGAGATCAAGCGCCGCCCGCGCGCCACGACATCTCACAGGCATTGAAGATGTTGTGGCCTGCACTTATTGGCTCCATCACCCCTTCGCGCTTGCTCCTCTCGCCCCAAATATTCCTGGCGCGTTAGAGCCTGTGACTACAAGGAGCAGGTGCAGGAAAGTGACTGGGGCAGGGAGCAGGTTTGAACTGTGTGATCAAAGAAGTTAAGAAGAAGTGTTGTGCCTCATGAGCCACCGAATTATAAAGACTGCATCTACTGCTTCCCGCCAGAGTCAAGCCTACCGCCACTGTATGTGGTTTTCAATTCTCCCTATCCCGGCGTGAGAATTATAGGGGCTTACAGCTGACGCCCCTACAACCTGGACAAAGCCGGGGGGCCAATCGAACGAATGGATTGGAGAGAGGCCCGGACCACAGCAGGCGGCGTCGAGTTAGTCAAATTACAAACAAGTCGACTTCCGCCTTCAGACGCGAACAAAGTGATGATAGATAGGCTCGAAAAAAATCCACAGAGCAAACTACAAGCAACCGACATCGACAAGCGATTTTTCATACATGAAATAAGGGAGCTTGAGCACCTCCGCGCCCTTGGCATTGCTGATAAAATTCTACCAACTGATGGCGGCGAGACTTGGAACAATATTCACGCAGCCACTTTGGAAGACTATCAGCCTGAATCAGACGCCGAGCTATTATATACAGCGGAAGCGCTAGAAACAGAGGTAATCCAGCTTGAGCGGGAAACCATGGATACCATTCACGATGTAATTAAAAACGAATCTCCTACGGATGTAATTTTATTTTTCACCAGAGGCACTGGCATCTCCCACCCGCAACTAGACAGGCTTTACACCCAGAACAATTCATGCTCGAAAATAAGTACACTTTCAATCAAAGTTGACAGCACACCAGCGGGCGTTGGCCGACGTACCCGGTGCGGTGCAGTTCGTCGGCGACACTGACGCCATCGGCATCGCGAATGGCCAGCGCCTCGGCCAGCGCGAGGCTGCCGGTGAACACCGCCGAGCCGAACAGGGCCGGAATGAAGCGCGCGCCCTCCTCGTTGGTCCATACGGCAATTTCCAGTGGCTTGCGGGTTTGGATGTCCAGGTTGCTCAGGCGGCGCACCACTTGACCGAGGCCTGACGCCACAACTTGGATCCCATCTTGTGACGAGGTATGCTAGGCAGTAGCTAAACGCCACTACCCAGGCAGGCTTGGTGCCTGTCTTCAAGGATGAGCCCTTTGCCCAGCCACCCGACCCGCCACACCATCGCCCGCCAGTGGCAACTGCTCAAGTTGCTGCCCGGCCGCCACCCGGGAATGAGCTCCACCCAGTTGCAGGCTGCCCTGACAACCGTGGGCCATACCACCAGCAAACGCACCGTCGAGCGCGACCTGGTCGAGCTCGCCGCACTGTTCCCGCTACAGTGCAACAGTAAAGGCATGCCTTATGGCTGGTACTGGCAACCGGGCTTGAGCCTGGGCGAAGCGCAGCAACTGCAACCCGACGCACTTACCCCCCCGACACACGTCGTACTGTATGCCTGGGTCGATGACGCGCTGGCCCACCGCCTGGAACAGTCACCCCTGTCCGTCGATATGCAACTGACGCCGCAGGCAAGCGGCGGCGCCACGCTGGTGGCCACCGTCGACGACAACCGCGCGCTGATGGGCTGGCTGCTGTCCCAGGCGGGTTCGATCCGCATCCAGGCGCCGCAAGCGCTACGTGCGGCCATGATTGAACAATTGCGCCAGAGCCTGGCGCTGCATGAGGGCGAAGGCGGCTGCAAGCAATAGCGCCAACGGCGTCAGTAGGTTCCCGGATACGCCCCGCCATCGATCAGCAGGTTCTGCCCGGTGATGTACCCGGCATGCGCGCTGCACAAAAATGCGCAATACGCGCCAAACTCCGCAGCATCGCCAAAACGCGACGCCGGAATGGCTTTGCGCCGCGCCTGGGCAGTGACGTCCACATCACCACCCGCAGCCTTCAAGGTCTTTTGCAGGCGCGCCGTGTCGAACGCCCCAGGCAACAGGTTGTTGAGTGTCACATTGCGGCCCGCCAGGCGCTGCTGCCGGGCCAGGCCGGCAATGAATCCGGTCAGGCCACTGCGGGCACCGTTGGATAAACCCAGCATGTCGATCGGTGCCTTCACCGCGCCGGAGGTGATGTTCACCACCCGGCCAAAACCACGTTCGGCCATACCATCTACCACCGCCTTGATCAGCTCGATGGGCGTGAGCATGTTGGCGTCCAGCGCCTTCAGCCAGTCATCACGCTCCCAATCACGGAAGTCCCCCGGTGGCGGGCCACCGGCGTTGTTGACCAGAATGTCGACCTGCGGGCAGGCCGCCAACAGCGCCAGGCGCACCTTGGGATCGGCCACATCACCTGCCACGGTATGGACCTCGATGCCCGGGCAGGCCCTGCGCAACTCGCTGGCGGTCTGCTCCAGGGTGGCCTGGGTACGGGCATTGATGACCAGGTTGACGCCTTCTTTGCCCAGCGCTTCGGCGCAGCCTTTGCCAAGGCCTTGGCTGGCCGCGCAGACGATGGCCCAGCGGCCGGTGATGCCTAGATCCATTGGTTTGCTCCTAGATGCAATCAGGGTTACAGGGTGACTGACAGGCACTGCCGGGGCAATCTAGAGCACAGGACAGGGCCACCGGTAATGAAAAGAACTGATCCACCGATAACCGCCGCTTATCCCTACCAGCGCTTCGACAACGGGCTGGAAATAGAGGGGTAGCGTCACACTTCACCCGCCGTCAGTTCCTCCACCAGCAATCGTGCCGCAGGCGATAACGGCGCCGCGACCCGGTGCACGATGCCGAACGGCTCGCTCAGCGCCCGTAGCGGCACCGCCAGCGACACCAGCAACCCGCGCTGCTCGGCAAAGGCCGCCACTGCACGGGGAATGACCGCCACCAACGTCGGGTCATCTTCAAGCAGCATGAAGGTGGCGAAGGTGGAGAAGGTCTCCAGCGGATAACGCGACACCGCCACCCCAGCCTCGCTCAACTCGCGTTCCAGCGCTTGGCGCATGGGCATGTTGGCCGGATAAACCACCCAGCGATAATGGCTAAGGTCGCTGATCTTGAGTGCCGCCGCCCCGGCCAGCGGATGCTGCGGATGCGCGACCACCGCCAGCGGCTCCTGGGCCAGTTCGACAAAGCCATATTCCGCCGCGTTGCGGCCCAGCCCTGGTCGGCAGATGGCCAGGTCCAGGCGCCCTTCGTCCAGCTGGGCGAGCAGGTTGGCGCTGGTATTCTCGGCAATTTCCACTGCCAGTTGCGGCTGTTTGCGGCGCAAGCGCCCGAGGGCGCTGACCAGTGTGGGCATCGCCCCCATGATACTGCCCACCGCCAGCCGCCCGCCCTGGCCTTGGACGATGCCCAACACCTCTTCGCGCAGATGCCCCAGGTCGCTGTGGATCAGCCGCGCGTAGCGCACCACGCAGCGGCCCACCTCGTTGGCAACCAGGCCGCTGGGCATTCGCTGGAACAACGGTACGCCCAGCACCTCCTCGACCTCGCGCAGGGCCTTGGTGGCGCCGGGCTGGGAAATGGCCATGGCTTCAGCTGCCTTGTGCAGCGAGCCACAGCGGTCCAGCTCAATCAGCAAGCGCAACTGGCGCAGGCGCAGGCGAGAAAAAATGGCGTCCAGAGAAGGAATCATCAGGCAGGCTCGGCAGGGGTTTCGTCATGCCGAGCACTATAGAGGGTCGTCTGCGGGGGCGTGTTGCGTTTTCAGCAAATGACCCTTGATCGCAGAACGCATGCACGCATTTTTCTGCAGGCTGTTTTACCGCGGAACACGACGCGCCAGGCAGGCATAGGCCAAGCCCAGTACGCTGGCCGCCAGTATGCCAAGCAGTATCATCAGCTCACGGCTGTAACGGGCCACCATGGCCGGAAAACCGATGACTTCGCGGTACACCTGCACATTGGCCTCACCATCGGCATGGCTGATACTGACCCCGCCATGGCGGATCTGCGAGTAGTCGGCATCGAAATACACCCACACCTTGCAGGTGCCAGCTGGCTCGATGGCCGGGATATCAACCTGGGCGATGGCGGTTTCCAGCAGCGTATCGTTGCCGGCAGCATCGCGCACCTGCACCAGGCCCTTGGCTGGCAGGCGGATTTTCACCTGCCGGACCTGCGCATCACCACTGTTGTGCAGTTCGATCAGCAGGCCGGCACGGTGGTCGACCAGCCCGGCCTCGAAAGGCTTGGCGAACAGCTGGGCATAAGGGGCCTGCGCCATTTCGATGAGCCGCTCGACCTGATCATGGCCCAGCTGGCCTTGAACGATACCGTTGATTTGCCCCTGCAACTGCTCATACTTCAGCTGTTCGCTGGCCTTGCTGATCCGCTCGCTGAACTGGCTGGGGTAAGTGAGGTAGGCATAGGTCAGTGACGCCTCAAGGCGCGGATTGCCCCTGAGCAACGCGTAGGCGGCCAACAGGACCATCAGGCCGATCAGCACGGCGACGAGAAGCTTCCCCACCTTGTCCCAGCTCAATGCATGCTTCCTTCTGTCGTGTTACAGACGATTAAAACCGCCCAAGGGTGCCAAGTTCGCGCCCCCCAGGCAAGCCTGGCTAGGCTTCGCCCCCGCCTTCGCGCGCCTGACGCATCTGCAGCAGCTGGCCGTCGATCAGTGACTTGGCCATCCCGGCCAGGTAGTACGTGGCCTTCATCATCACCTGGCGGTCGTCAGGCCTGTCGATGGCCTTGCGGGTGATCTCGGTGATGCAGCCCATGATGACCGAAGCTTCCATCAGTGCGGTGCGTATTGGCAGTTGCGGTTTCATTTGCACCAGTTCGGCATCGCTGTTGCCAAAGCGGCTCGCGGCTTGCACGACATAGGGCTTGCTGCTGTTTTTCGGCGTTTCGCTGTCCATGTCCATTCCTCAAGGTTAGGCGCTTGCCGAGGCTAGGCCGCTGCCTACCCCATTACAATGACAAAGGGGTGGAAAGGGTCACTTTAGGAAATGGACTACAAGAACTCTGCACAGGGAGCGCCGAGCCACCGCTCAGCCCCCTTGACCCGCCCCCGGCAGTGGCGGACGATCAACCTCCCCCACACAAGGACGAACACCATGCTGCGGATACTGGGAAGAGCCTCTTCCATCAATGTGCGAAAAGTCCTGTGGGCCTGCGCCGAATTCGAGATCGCGTTCGAGCGCGAAGACTGGGGTTCCGGCTTCAAGGCCACTGACAGCACCGAGTTCCTCGCGCTGAACCCCAACGCCATGATTCCGGTGATCCAGGACGGCGACTTCACCTTGTGGGAATCCAATAGCATCATCCGTTACCTGGCCAGCCGCTACGGCGCCACCGCGTTCTATCCCGGCGAGGCCCAGGCGCGGGCGAGGATCGACCAGTGGATCGACTGGCAGGCCTCGGACCTCAACCGCTCTTGGAGCTACGCGTTCATGTCGCTGGTCAGGCATTCGCCCGCTCACCAGGACCCGCAAGCACTGGCTGCCGGTTGTGCCGAGTGGTCACGCTACATGCGCATCCTCGACCGCCAGCTGGCCGGCACCGGTGCCTATGTGGCCGGCAGCCAGTTCACCCTGGCCGACATCCCGATCGGCCTGTCGGTCAACCGCTGGTTCGAAACGCCGTTCGAGCACCCGCACCTGCCCGCGGTGCGCGATTATTACGAGCGCCTGAGCGAGCGCCCTGCCTATCACCTGCATGGCCGAAACGGTACCCCGTAGTACCCGCAAGGACGTGTATCCAGGGGCGCAAGGCGCCCCAAGGTTCCGGCCTGTTACAGCGCAACCTGCCGCCCGGCTAGCCCCCTCGCCCACGCCAGGCAAACAGCAGCACCAGCCCCAGCGTCTGCCGCCCGAGCGCTAGGCCTGACGCCCTCGGCGGTCAGCCGCATTCTCGCCCGCACCGAACAGCGCCTGGGTACCCGCCTGCTGCTACGCACGACCCGGGCGCTCACCCTCACCCCCGAGGGAGAGGCCTACCTGCGCGGCGCACGGCAGGTGCTGGCGGACATGCTCGAAGTGGAAGAAGCCATCACTGACCAAGGTGTGCCACGCGGGCGCTTGCGGGTCAGCGCTGCGCTGGGCCATGCCCGGTTGACCGTAGTGCCGCTGCTGGCGGCCTTCAGCGCACGCTACCCGCAAGTGCTGGTTGACCTGACCCTCAGCGACGAGGTGGCCGACATTCTCGGCGGCCAGGCCGACGTGGCGCTGCGCTTCGGTCACCTGCCGGACAGCTCGTTGAGCGCTCGCGCCATCGGCGAGACCGGCCAGGTAGTGGTGGCCTCGCCAGAATACCTGCAACGCTACGGTACCCCGCTTGAACCTGAAGACCTGGCCCGGCACAACTGCCTGCGCTTCAACTTCCGCCGCGCGATGCCCGACTGGCCGTTTAACCGCGACGGGCATACGTTCTCACTGAAGGTGAAAGGGAATATCGAATGCAGCAGCGGCGAGGCGCTGGCGCAGTTGGCCAGGCTGGGCGCCGGCGTGGCGCGTATCGGCACCTTTACCGTGGCCGATGACCTGGCCAACGGGCAACTGGTGCCGTTGCTGGAGGCTTACAACCCGGGTGATCGGGAACCGATTCATGCGGTGTTCGTCGGCGGCCCGGCGATGCCGGCGCGGGTGCGGGTGTTAGTGGATTTTCTGGTGGAGCAGCTATCTGGTGGCCAGTAGAGCCGGCCTCGTGTCGCGACAGGGCCGCCAATGCATGGCGGTTGCATCACTGGGCGGCAGAGCCGGTGCTGATGTGCAGCGACTGCAGCCTGATCTGACACCGATACCCCCCGTTAGGTTATCTTCGACGCTTCCCTGTACCGCCCGGGCCAGACCACCATGCGCATTGTCATTCCCGACGACTACCAAGATGTAATCCGTACGCTCGATTGCTTCGGCAAGCTGAGCGGGCATCATGTCAGCGTCCTTCATGAGCACCCGCCTGCCACGCTGGAGCAACTTGCAGCACGTTTTGCCGATGCCGACGCCCTGGTACTCACCCGCGAACGCACACGCATCGACGCCGCCTTGCTCGACCGCCTGCCCAACCTCAAGCTGATCAGCCAGACCGGCAAGGTGTCCAGCCACCTCGACCTGGCTGCCTGCACCGCGCGCGGCATTGCCGTGACCGAGGGGCGCGGATCGCCGGTAGCGCCTGCCGAACTGGCCTGGGCGCTGATCCTCAATGCCCGCCGGCAACTGGTGCCGGCCATTGATGCCTTCCGCCAAGGCCAATGGCAGGTCAACCTGGGCCAGGCGCTGGCCGGGCAGACGCTGGGCATCTGGGGCTATGGCAAGATCGGCCAGCGCCTGGCGCGTTATGCGCAGGCCTTCGACATGCCCGTGCTGGTGTGGGGCAGCGACAACAGCCGCGCCGCAGCCAAAGCCGATGGCCACGCTGCTGCCGCCTCGCGTGAGGCGTTTTTTGCCGAGGCGGATATTGTCAGCCTGAACCTGCGCCTTTCGGATCAGACACGCCATGGGGTGACCTTCGACGACCTGTCCCACATGAAGCCCGACGCCTTGCTGGTGAACGTCAGCCGCGCGGAACTGATTGCACCAGGCGCATTACTGCAGGCATTGGATGCCGGGCGGCCGGGCTACGCGGCGGTGGATGTTTATGAGGAAGAGCCGTTACTCGACCCGGCCCATCCACTGCTGCGCCACCCACGTGTACTCAGTACGCCCCACCTGGGGTATGTGGAGAAGAACGGCTACGAGCTGTACTTCGGTGACGCCTTCGACAATGTGCTGGCGTTTTTCGACGGGGTGCCGAAGAACGTCGCCAACCCGCAAGCTTTGGCACTTCAACGCTTGAACCCAGTGCGGCCTTGAGGTTGCACTACCCAAGCAGGTGCAGCCCCAGCGTAAACACAGCCACGGCCAAGGCGACCAACGACACTCCATGACGTTCCAGATACGCGGGCCAACCGGCTGCTGACTGCGCCACGCATTGACATTGGCGCTCAGCCAGGCCGGTCAAGCGCGTCTCCACACTGTCCACACGGTCTGCCTGGGTGCTCGCTGCCAGCGCGAGCTTCTTCAGCGCCGTTGTCACCGTGATGGACAGCCCCTCCCGAGCCTGATTGCTGGCGGCCAGTTGCTGCTGGCACTGCTCAAGGTGCTTGCGAATCGCCCCTTCCTTCTGCACACGGGCCAGGGTAGTTGCCACGAGCTTTTTGTTCAGCGCCTCGATACTGGCCTGCAGTGCGTCATGCCCGGGGGCCTGCTGGGCCGACGCGTCTGCCTCATGCTGGGGCTCGTGCATCGTGTTCCCATTCGCCTCGGCAAGCGGAGTCAGGGTGCCGTGTTCATGTAGCTGGTTCATCAATCACTATCCGGATACTGCGGTAAGGGGCGAGAAGCTATCAAAATGACATTACCGGATCCACTGATCAGTCGCGCAATTGACGGCTTTCGTCAGAACGTGCGCGTACACTTGCCTTCATGCCACTCGCAGGAGCCGCTTCATGCCCTACCCCATTGAAGAAAAACTGGTCATCGGCGTTGCCTCGAGTGCGCTGTTCGACCTCTCCGTCTCCGATGACATCTACCAGACACAAGGTGTCGAGGCTTACCGCCAACACCAGGAGCAAAACCTGGACGAGCCGTTCCCCAGGGGGGTGGCGCTCCCGTTCATTCGCCGCTTCCTGAGCATCAACAAGGCGTTCCCCGATCAGTTGCCGGTGGAAGTGGTGCTGCTCTCGCGCAACTCGCCGGAAACCGGCCTGCGGGTGTTCCGCTCCATCAGCCACTATCAGTTGGACATCACCCGCGCGGCATTCATGTCGGGCCGCTCGCCCTACGAATACATCCCGGCGTTCAATGCCTCGTTGTTCCTCAGCGCCAACGAGGAAGATGTGCAAAAGGCCATCGACGCCAACTACCCTGCCGGGCGTGTACTGCCTACGCGCATCTACGATGATGAAATCGATACTGAGCTGCGGGTGGCCTTCGACTTCGATGGCGTGATTGCCGACGACGAGGCAGAGAGTGTTTACAAGCGCAACGACAACCTGGACGACTTTCAGGAACACGAGCGCATGCACAAGGGCACCCCGCATTCGCCGGGGCCACTGGCAGACCTTTACCGCAAGCTTTCGCGGATACGCATGCTGGAGGACCGCAAGCTGGCCGAGGACCCGACGTACCAGCGGATTCTGCGCATTGCCATCGTCACGGCGCGCAACGCGCCTTCGCATGAGCGAGTAGTGACGACCTTGAAGGATTGGGGCGTATCCCCGGATGAGTGCTTTTTTCTAGGCGGTATGGATAAACCCAGGGTGTTGTCGATATTGAAGCCGCATGTGTTTTTCGACGACCAGCGCACGCACCTGCAATCGCCAGCGGGAAACCTGCCGATGGTGCATGTACCGTTTGGGGTGGCGAACAGAGTGCACTCGCCTCAGGAACCCGACGTGAAGCAGGATCAACTGCCGATCAGCGCATCATCCTGCATGCCCTAAGGCGCAAACACCGGCGCTGTGCCACGCGCGGTTCGGGCGACCAAGGTGCATGCGCCCGTGCCGGGTACGCGCTTGCAACCCGGCCGAGAGGGCGCGGTCCATCGCGGGGTCAGCTTAGCGCGGGCCGCCACCCTGATGGCCACCAAAACCACCGCCGTGGCCACCCCCACCATGACCACCGCCACCTCCCGGCGGCATGAACATCCAGCAACCCGACAAGGCGGATACCAGCGCCGCCACCAAGGCTGCGCGCAAAAGGTTTTTCGACTTCATTGAAACGCTCCACAAGGCTAGATCTGCTGCCTGCCTTAGCTGATAGGGCAGCGGCAGGATTCTAGAGCTGCGGTGTGATGGCACAGGGAAACTTTGCATATCTTTACTGTCGACCCAGTGGCCGCAAACGCCACGCAGGGACCGCCAGAATGATCCTCCTTGACCCATGCCCACTCGCCGCCGCATGCTCGAACGCTTCCACCCACGCTCAAGGAACGATTGCATGAAGCTGGAAACGCTTGCCATCCATGCGGGCTTCAGCCCCGACCCGACCACCAAGGCGGTGGCCGTACCGATCTACCAGACCACCTCCTTCGCCTTCGACGACACCCAGCACGGCGCCGACCTGTTTGACCTGAAGGTTGCCGGCAACATCTACTCACGCATCATGAACCCCACCAACGACGTGCTCGAGCAGCGCATGGCCGCCCTGGAAGGCGGGGTTGGCGCGCTGGCCGTAGCCTCGGGCATGGCGGCTATCACCTACGCCATCCAGACCGTCGCCGAAGCCGGCGACAATATCGTCTCGGTGGCCAAGCTGTACGGCGGCACCTACAACCTGCTGGCGCACACCCTGCCACGCATGGGTATCCACACCCGCTTCGCGGCCCATGACGATATCGCCGCCCTCGAAGCGCTGATCGATGCGCGTACCAAAGCGGTATTCTGCGAGTCCATCGGCAATCCCGCCGGCAATATCGTTGATATCGCTGCGCTGGCCGAGGCCGCCCACCGCCACGGGGTGCCGCTGATCGTCGACAATACCGTGGCCACCCCGGTGCTGTGCCGGCCGTTCGAGCACGGCGCCGATATCGTCGTGCACTCGCTGACCAAGTACATCGGCGGTCACGGCACCAGCATCGGCGGCATCGTCATCGACTCCGGCAAATTCCCCTGGGCCGAAAACAAGGAACGCTTCGCCCTGCTCAACACCCCCGACCCGTCCTACCACGGCGTCACCTACACCGAAGCTTTCGGGCCTGCCGCCTTCATCGGCCGCTGCCGTGTGGTGCCCTTGCGCAACACCGGCGCCGCGCTGTCGCCATTCAACGCCTTCCTGATCCTGCAGGGCCTGGAAACCCTGGCCCTGCGTATGGAGCGCCATACCGAGAACGCGCTAAAGGTCGCCCATTACCTGCAAGCCCACGAGCAAGTGGCCTGGGTGAAGTTCGCCGGGCTGCCCGACCACCCCGAACATGAACTGGCCCAGCGCTACACCGGCGGCAAGCCGGCGTCGATCCTGTCGTTCGGTATCAAGGGCGGCCAGGCGGCTGGCGCGCGCTTCATCGACGCATTGCAGTTGGTGGTACGCCTGGTGAACATCGGCGACGCCAAGTCACTGGCCTGCCACCCCGCTTCCACTACTCACCGTCAGCTCAACGACGAGGAACTGGAGAAGGCCGGCGTGCCGCGGGACATGGTGCGCCTGTCGATCGGCATCGAACACAGTGACGACATCATCGCCGACCTGGCCCAGGCCTTGGAGGCCAGCCGCGGCTGATTCCTCCGCGCCCTACCCAATGTCGAAGGCGGGCGCACCTTCATCAAGCCTGGATGCACCCGCAATGACCCTGTTTTACCTGAAACTCACCATCACACCCCTGCTGATGTGGGCCATCTCCCTCGCCTCCCGGCGCTGGGGCGGCCTGCTAGGCGGATTGCTGTCCGGCCTGCCGATCACCTCGGCGCTGGTGATGACCTTCCTGTGCCTGGAACAGGGCACGGCCTTCGCCCTGGGCGCATTGCCCGGCGCACTGGGCGGCCTGGCGGCGGTGCAGGCCACCTACACCGTCTACCTGCTGGCCACGCGCACACTCGGCATCGCCGTGGCCGTACTGCTGGCGTTGCTGTTCTATGGCCTGGCCGCCTATGCCTTTACCCACTGGGGCAGCCTGTACCTGTCGATTGCAGTGGCGTTGGTGCTGATCGGCGTGCTGATCCGCGCCAGCGGCCGCGAGCCCAAACCTGATACCTTGGCCCGCCCCCGGCACCGGCACTGGGAAATCCCGTTGCGCATGGTATCTGCCACTTCCCTGCTGATGATCACCACCAGCCTGGCCAGTTGGCTGGGCCCGGCGACCAGCGGGATGCTGGCGCCGATTCCGGTGATTGCCTGGCCACTGGTGGTGTTCGCCCATGTGCAGGGCGGGCGAGCCGGGATGGCGGCGATGGTGCGAGGGAATGCGATCGGCGCGGTGGGGGTGATTGCGTTCTATCTGGTATTGGCGGGGCTGCTGGAAACGTGGGGCGTTGGCGTGACCATCGGGCTGGCCATGCTGTGCGCTGTGGTGCTGACCCTTGGGCTGGCCGCGGTGTTGCGGCGGCGTTGATAGGCCGTTGGGCTGCTGCGCAGCCCATCGCAGGCACGCCAGCGCCTGCAGGGACCGAGCGGACTGCTCGCACCTGCGGCCTTAGTCGAACGCCCCGTTCAACACCTCATAGATGATCCCGGTCGCCACGGCGACCAGAATCAGGTCTGCGCCCGCTTGCATCCACTCATACCCGTCGTAGTGAGGCAGCTGCCCCAACAGACGGCCATCCAGTTTCTTGGCGATACCAGGTGGCAGGGGCTTGCCGCGGGCCAGGTTCTTCTGAATGCCTGGAGGCAACGCCGGACCCGGACTCCAGTAGTTGCGGTGGCCACCGAGGATGCCCAGTACATCGCCACGGTCGATGGACGGGCCGCCGTGCCAGTCATTGCCGCCGGCGCTCTGCTTGTGGCCGCCCGAATTGCCCTGGCCCTGGCCCTGACCCTGGGCGTGCGGCGCCTGACCCTTGCCGTGCCCCTGACCTTGGCCCTGGCCTTTGCCATTACCCGGGTCGGCGAGCACCGGGCCAGAGGCCAAGGCCACCGCCAATGAGGTGACAATGGCTGTCATGATTGTTGATCTGGCCATGTGAGCATCCTTTGCGCGAGAGGTTGCCCCACACTATAGACGGTGCGCACGCCTGCTTCACTTGCAACAGCCTCAGCAGGGGTGGCTGACAAGGCAGGCACGCTTCGGCCACAATCGGTCGCCTGGTCCACGCTGGGAAGCACTGCATGCTCACTACCCTCGCCATCGGCAACTACCGCTCGATCAACCACCTGGTGCTGCCGCTGAGCCAACTCAACCTGGTGACCGGTGCCAACGGCAGCGGCAAATCCAACCTGTACAAGGCGCTGCGCCTGCTGGCCGAAACCGCACAGGGCGGTGTGGTCGAAGCCCTCGCCCGTGAAGGCGGGCTGGATTCGACCTGGTGGGCCGGCCCAGAAACCAGCGCACGAATGCGACGCGGCGAAGTGCCCATCCAAGGCCAGCATCCGAGCGAAGCCAGGCGCCTGCGCCTGGGCTTTGCCACCGAGGACCTCGGTTTTGCCATCACCCTCGGCCTGCCAATTCCCCTGCCGTATCCGAGCGCGTTCATGCTCGACCCTGAAATAAAGTGCGAGGCCATCTGGGGCGCTGGCGCCTATCGGCCCTCTTCCTTGCTGGTCGAGCGCAAGAATGCCCTGGTGCGGGCCCGCGAGGGCAACCGCTGGGCAGTGCTCGATCAGCATGCTGACAGCGGCGAGAGCTTTTTCAACATCGTCGGCCGGCCACGCCAGGCACCGGAAATCGGTGACCTGCGCGCGTTCATCAACAGCTGGCGGTTTTACGATCACTTCCGGATTGACCGTGATGCGCCTTGCCGTCAACCCCAACTGGGCACTCGCTCGCCGGTACTGCATCACGACGGGCGCAACCTTGCCTCAGCGTTGCAGACCATTATCGAAATTGGCGATGTGGAGGATCTGGTGGAAGCGCTGAATGACGCGTTTCCCGGCAGCCGTCTGGAGGTCAATGCGCCACCTGGCGGGCTGTTCAGTGTACGGCTGCACCAGCACGGTCTTTTGCGCCCGCTCGAGGGTGCTGAATTGTCGGACGGCACCCTGCGTTATCTTCTGCTGATGGCCGCCCTGCTCACACCACGGCCGCCATCGCTGATGGTCTTGAACGAACCGGAAACCAGTCTGCACGCGGACCTGCTCCCGGCCTTGGCGCGGCTGATCATTCGTGCATCACGCCGTAGCCAGGTTTGGGTGGTATCGCACAGTGCGCCATTAATCAACGCGCTGGCAGCCTGTGACGGGTGCAATGTGCTAGAGCTGGAAAAAATACAAGGGCAAACCCAGCTGCGGGGGGTTGGGTTGCTGGATGAGCCGCTGTGGCGCTGGGCTGACTGAATTCAAGGACGGCACAAGCCCGGCATGACTAACCGGCCCCGGTAATCTCGTCCATGAACTGGGTAAGAAAGGTTTCAAGCCGGGTATGACGCTCGGCAGCAAGGCGAGCCCCTTCTTGGGTCTTAAAGCCCGAAGCGAGCTTGAGCAGTTTGGTCTGGAAGTGCTCGATGGCATACGCCCCGTCCTGGTACGCCCTCTGCTGCGCGAAAGGATTCTCGACGTCATAGAGCGCCGACCCCATTCGCCCGGCGACGTAAAAACACCGGGCAATACCCACCGCGCCTATGGCGTCAAGCCGGTCACTGTCCTGAAGGATGCAGGCCTCACGTGTCAGCGGTTCGAGTCCTGCCGAGTAACTGTGTGTTTTGATCGCATGCACTACCTGCTCAACACGCCCACTCGGCCAGCCCATCTCAGCAAGGACTGATGCAGCCTTGTTCGCCGATAACGTCGAGGCCTGCCCACGTAACGGCGAATGCTTTTCCACCGCCACACAGTCGTGCAGCACCGTCGCCGCAAGCAAGATTTCAAGGTCGCCACCTTCTACCCGCTGGATCCGGTGCGCATTGACCCACACGCGATGAATATGGGCCAAGTCGTGGGAGCCATCACTCTGGTCGGGCGGCAGATACTTCAGCAAGTCAGTGGCAAGAGACTGATAAGGGGCAAACGCTTCGCGGGTCATCTTCGGTAGGTTCCATTTCCGGTGAATGCGCGGGTTCACGGGCGCCGTCCGGACACTGCCTGGGCAAGTACCGAGAGCCTGCATGTCGGTTTCAAAGCCTGTACAGCACTGGCAGGAGCAGCCTTGTGCTGCGATGAGGATGTTACTGCCAAAGTAGATCCTCAGCCCTATCTGCACCTTGCTACTAAGTATTTCCGTCAACAACACGTTTGTTACTGGGAGCACTTGTATTCGATCAGCAAGGAGTCAATGGATGTCCGCTCGCTTTTCCTCCCCCGCCACCCGTATTCGCCAAACCGCGCTAGCGGTCAGCTTCGCGGGCTCGCTGCTGGGCACTGCACATGCCTGGGCCGAGCCTGTGGGTTACAGCATCCCGGCAGGGTCATTGGCTCACGCACTCGACCAGTTTGCCGACGCCAGCGGTGCAGTCATCAGTTTCAGCCAAGAAGAAGTCGCTGGCTTACACAGCAAAGGGCTGCACGGCAATTACGCGCTGCATCAGGCGTTGGCAGAACTGCTGCAAGGCAGTGGCTTGCAGGTGCAGGCAGCGGGCGACAAGCGCTTCATGCTGGTTAGCGCTGAACAGGATGGCGCCATGGAGCTTGCGGCAACCACCGTCTCCAGCATGGCCCTGGGTGCCACCACCGAAGGCACCGGCAGCTACACCACCGGCTCGGTCAATACCGCAACCGGGCTGCGGCTGTCGGCACGCGAGACCCCCCAATCGGTCAGCGTGGTCACCCGCCAGCAGATTGAAGACCAGAACCTGAACGATGTTGCCCAGGTGCTTGAACAGACACCGGGCGTGGTCGTTGACAGCATGGGGCCCGCCGGAAGCGACGCCAACCATATCTACGTGCGCGGCTTCGAGGTCGGCAGCATCCAGGTGGACGGCATCAACCGCCCCGATACCTTTGGTTTCAGGGACGACCTCTCCGACATGGTGTCGTATGACCGGGTAGAGGTAGTGCGCGGTGCCACGGGCCTGATGTCCGGCACTGGCGACCCGGGCGCCACCGTCAACCTGATCCGCAAGAAGCCGACCCTGGAAACACAACGCAAGCTGACCTTGAAAGCGGGCTCGTGGGACAACTACCGCACCGAGCTGGACGTTTCTGGCAAGTTGACGCAAAGCGGCAATGTTCGCGGGCGCTTTGTCGCCTCCAATACCGACAGCCAGAGCTACGTCGACCGCCAGTCGCTGGAACGGCAGGTGGCCTATGGAGTGCTGGAGTGGGACATCACCGACAGCACGATGCTGACAGCAGGTGCGGAATATCAGGAGATGGACAACGACGGGGCAGGCAACCACGGCTTCCCGATGTTCAATTCAGATGGCAGTCACTTCAGCCCCTCCCGTGCGTTCAACTCGGCTTCGGACTGGAGCTATCACAAGCGTCGCACCAAGACGGTATTCACTACGCTGGAGCATCAACTGGACAACGGCTGGCAATTGAAACTGAATGCCGAACACAGCCGTCGCAGCTATGACGACGCCTTTGCCACCGCGGCCAGCGGCACCGTCAAGCCCGATGGCAGTGGCATCAGCACCTGGACGGGGCGTTGGGCCGGCGAGCCCCGGCAGACCTCGTTCGACCTGTCGGCGTCGGGCCCGTTCGCGCTGTTGTCCCGCGAGCACCAGGCCTATCTCGGGGCCAGTCACTACCGCGCCTACTACCGCAACGACGGTTACCCACTGTGGACGATCCAGACCATCGACAACATTTACACCTGGGACGGTTCGCTGGCGATACCGGACGCCATCCATGCCAAGTCCTCGGAAGACGCGCTGGATGAAACCCAGGACGGCCTGGTGGCTTCGGTACGCTGGAGCCTGGCCGATGACCTGTCGCTGATTACCGGGGCGCGGCTGATCGACTGGAAACGCGACGAAACCTCTACCACCCTGTCGTCCGGCGCGACAAGCCGCACCTCACGTAGCGAAACCGGGGTCGTCACGCCCTACCTTGGCCTGGTGTATGACCTCAACGAGCACTGGTCGGCCTATGCCAGTTACACCACCATTTTCAAACCGCAGAGCAACAAGGATATCAACGGGACCTACCTGGACCCGTTGGAAGGCGTTAACTACGAGCTCGGTCTGAAGAGTGAGTTCTGGGACCAGCGCCTGACCACCGCTTTCAGCGTATTCGAGGTGCACCAGGACAACCTGGCGGTAGCCGACGGAAGCAACCTGGCGCCAGACGGCAACCAGGCCTACCGTGCCGAGTCGGGTACCAAGACACGTGGTTTCGAGATGGAAATGGCGGGCGAGATTTTGCCTGATTGGCAGGTCTCGGCCAGCTACACCTATGCGGTGAGCAAGGATTCGGATGGCGACCGCCTGAACACTGAAATACCGCGAGACACCTTGAAACTGTTCACCAGCTACCGCCTGCCGACCCTGCCACAGTTGAAGGTCGGGGGTGGTGTGCGCTGGCAGGGTACCGAGTATTACAAGAGCGCCGGGCCCAACAACGAAACGTTCACCCAGGACCCCTACAGCGTGGTCGACCTGATGGCTCAGTATGCCTTCACGCCGCAGACCAGCGTTTCACTGAACCTCAACAACGTGTTGGACAAAACCTACTACACGGCGATTGGCGCGCGCGGCTGGTATGGCAGCCCACGCAGCGCCACGGCCACGTTGGTGTACGCGTTCTGACCCGCCAAGGCGACGCCTGATGGCCCCTGAGTTCGCAGATCAGAACACCGACCATCCGATCCGCGAACTGAGCAGCTCAAGCGCCGCCATCCCGGCCAGGGAGTTGCCCGCCGCATTCAGCTCTGGCGACCACACGCATACGGTAAATTGCCCCGGTACGATCGCCACGATCCCGCCACCCACGCCACTCTTGCCAGGCAAACCCACCCTGAAGGCGAAATTCCCCGCCTCGTCATACAGCCCGCTGGTGGCCATGATCGAGTTCACTTGTTGGGTCTGGCGACGCGTCAGGATCTGCTCACCGCTGTGCTTGCAGAACCCATCATTGGCCAGGAAGCAGAATGCCCGCGCCAGGTCCAGGCAGTTCATTTGCAGTGCGCAGTAACTGAAGTAACTGCGCAGCACCGTCTCGACCTCGTTATGGAAGTTGCCAAATGACTGCATCAGGTACGCCATGGCAGCGTTGCGCGCGCGAAACTGATATTCCGAATCAGCGACCCGGGTATTGATCGAGATGTGGGGGTTGCCTGAAAGCCGTCGGACAAAATCGCGCATCGACAACGTGGGGGCAGCGAAGCGCGACTGATTGATATCGCAGATCACCAATGCCCCCGCATTGATGAACGGGTTACGCGGCCGCCCGCGCTCGAACTCCAGCTGTACCAACGAGTTGAACGGCTGCCCCGAAGGCTCATGACCCAGCCGCTCCCAAATGGCTTCACCCGAATGGCCAATGGCCTGAACCAGGCTGAACACCTTGGAAATGCTCTGCACCGAGAACGGCACCCGCGCGTCGCCTGCGCAGTGGTAACTGCCATCGTTGCCATAGACAGCGATGCCCAGCTGGTTCGCCGGCACGTCAGCCAGCGCGGGAATGTAGTCAGCGACTTTGCCCTTGCCGATCAAGGGACGTACTTCTTCGAGAATCTCGTTCAACAGCGTTTGCATGGAAGGCCCTGTATCAATCCCCAGACGACGGCGAGGGGCAATCTTCTTGACGAAGACTGAGCGGGAGAGATCACACATTCAGAAACAAATCACCATAAGCGTCATCATCACCAGGAAGCCTGACAACGGGAGCAGCGCATGAGGTCTTTTACAGGCCAACAGCTTGCTGCCGAGCGGCACAGCTTGACGCGACATTAGCGCCGCGAAGTATGCGATAAAAAAATTGGATATCTCATTAAAGAAATCCCGCAGGCGCTGCCCTGGACCATGGGATTACAGTCCGCCTCACGCCGTCGTCCGGCGGGGTGGTTGCTGCTGGGCCATTACGCGTTCGAAGCCTTACCGGAACCCGGCGCAACTCACACCAATACAAGAACAAAGGTGACCACGCATGCTTAAGCCTCCTGTCGATGCCCCCATCGATGTCAAAGACTGGATCGATAACCGCCCCATTGCTGCCTACCAGTGGCTGATCCTGGTGCTGTGCTTCCTGATCGTGCTGTTCGATGGCTTCGATGTCGCCGTCATGGGTTTCATCGCGCCTTCGCTGATGCAGGACTGGGGCCTGTCGCGCGCCGCCTTTGGCCCGGTGATGAGTGCCGGCATGGTCGGCCTTGCCATCGGCGCACTGACCGCCGGCCCGTACGCCGACCGGTTGGGCCGCAAGAAAGTGCTGCTGATCGCGGTCAGCGGTTTCAGCCTGCTGAGCCTGGCCTGCGCCTTCGCCCGCAACCCCTATGAGCTGGCTGTGTTACGGCTGCTGACCGGCATTGCCCTGGGTGCGGCCATGCCCAACTGCACCACCCTGCTTGCCGAGTACCTGCCCACACGCAACCGCTCGCTGATGATCACCATCATGTTCACCGGCTTCAACATGGGCTCGGGCCTGGGCGGCTTCCTGTCCGCCTGGCTGATCCCTCATCACGGCTGGCAATCGGTACTGCTGGCCGGCGGCCTGCTGCCACTGGCCTTGCTGCCCTTGCTGTGGTGGCTGCTGCCAGAGTCCGCTCGCTTCCTCGCCGCACGCCAGGCACCGGCCAGCCAGATTGCGGCAGCCTTGGCCAAGCTTGGCGGCCGCTTCGCTGCCGGCACCCGCTTTACCGTCAGTGAGCCAACCACGCAGCACAAGGCACCGGCCCGGCAGCTGTTCAGCGAGCGCTACCGGTTTGGCACCCTGGCCCTGTGGCTGACCTATTTCATGGGCCTGCTGGTGATCTACCTGACCATGGGCTGGTTGCCGACCCTGCTGCGTGATGGCGGGCTGTCCATCGAGCGCGCCGCCACCATTACCGGCCTGTTCCAGATCGGCGGCGCAGTGGGCGCAATCGTGGTCGGCTGGATCATGGACCGACGCAACCCTAACCGGGTCATCGCCATCGCCTACGCCCTCGGCGGCCTGTGCATCGTCTCACTGGGCGCCCTGAGCCTGGAGTCGAGCCTGCTGGTGGTGGGCGTGGCGGCTGCCGGGTTCTGCATGAGCGGTGCGCAGACCGGCCTGAACGCCTTCGCCCCTGGCTATTACCCGACCGAGTTCCGCGCCACAGGCGTAAGCTGGATGCTCGGTATCGGGCGCTTCGGGGCCATTTTCGGCTCCCTCATCGGTGGTGCCGTGCTCAGCCTGGGGCTGGGCCTGCCGCTGCTGTTCACCCTCCTCGGCCTGCCGGCATTCGCCGCTGCCCTGGCGATCCTGGCCAACGGCCACGCCCGGCTGCGCGCGACCCCCGCAGTAACCGCGCCGTAACCTGTACAGAGGACTTTCGCATGGCTCGTATCATTGGTGGCCTGGCCGTCTCCCACACCCCAACCATCGGCTTCGCAGTCGACCACGACAAACAGGAAGAAGCCGCCTGGGCGCCGATCTTCGAAAGCTTCGAGCCGATCCGCACGTGGCTGCAGCAGCGCCAGCCGGACGTACTGTTCTATATCTTCAACGACCACATCACCTCGTTCTTCTTTGACCATTACAGCGCCTTCACCCTGGGCGTAGACGAGCAATATGGCGTGGCCGATGAAGGGGGCAACCCGCGGGACCTGCCGCCAGTGGGCGGCCACGCAGCGCTGTCGCGGCACATCGGCCAGAGCCTGATGGCCGATGAGTTCGACATGAGCTTTTTCCGCGACAAGCCGCTGGACCACGGCTTCTTCTCGCCCATGTCGGCGCTGCTGCCCTGCGATGAAAGCTGGCCCGTACAGATCGTGCCGCTGCAGGTCGGCGTACTGCAGCTGCCGATCCCCACGGCGCGGCGCTGCTACAAACTGGGCCAGGCATTGCGCCGCGCCATCGAGAGCTACCCCGAAGACCTCAAGGTGGCGATCGTCGCCACCGGCGGGGTGTCACACCAGGTGCATGGCGAGCGTTGCGGCTTCAACAACCCAGAGTGGGACGCGCAGTTCCTTGACCTGCTGGTGAACGACCCGCAGCGCCTTACCGAGATGACACTGGCCGAGTACGCCACGCTCAGCGGCATGGAAGGTGCCGAGGTGATTACCTGGCTGATCATGCGTGGCGCGTTGTCTGCCAACGTTGAGCGCAAGCACCAAAGCTACTACCTGCCGTCGATGACCGGCATCGCCACCCTGCTGCTGGAAAACCGTGACCAGGCACTGCCGGCGCCGGTCAACGAACGTCACCGCCAGCACATGCAGCATCAGCTGGCAGGGGCTGAACAGCTTGAGGGCACCTACCCCTACACCCTGGAGCGCAGTGCCAAGGGCTACCGCCTGAACAAGTTCTTGCATCGCATGATCGAGCCGCAGTGGCGCCAGCGCTTCCTGAGCGAACCCGAAGCGCTGTACCGCGAGGCAGGCCTGAGCGAAGAGGAAAGCGACCTGCTGCGCCGCCGCGACTGGCGCGGGCTGATCCACTATGGGGTGATCTTCTTTGTACTGGAGAAGCTAGGCGCCGTACTGGGTGTGTCCAACCTGGACATTTACGCCGCCATGCGCGGGCAGAGCATCGAAGACTTCATGAAGACCCGTAACCAGCAGGTTCGCTACTCGGTGGCCGGCAAAGCACCCAACTGACCGATGCAACCCGCTTGATCGTGTGACGGCGCGTCCCGCGCCGCCACCCCCACCGCTCCCTGATTCAACCTGCCCAGCGCCGATGCGCCGCTGGCGGGCAGCGCTTTGCCCATCCCTGGAGAATAAAAATAATGAAATGCCGCACCCTGTACCCGCTCGTCCCCACATTCGCACTGGCAGCCAGCCTGCCACTGCAAGCCCTGGCCGAAGGCTTCGTCGACGATGCCAAGGCAAGCCTGACGTTGCGTAACTTCTACATGAACCGCGACTACACGGGCACGGCAAGCCAAGGCAAAGCCGAGGAATGGACGCAAAGTTTCATCCTCGACTTCAAGTCCGGCTTCACCCCCGGCGTGGTCGGTTTCGGCGTTGACGTGCTGGGCCTTTACAGCATCAAACTTGATGGCGGCAAGGGCACCGCCGGCACGCAGTTGCTGCCTGTTCATGACGACGGGCGCCCGGCGGACGACTTTGGCCGCACGGCGCTGGCGGGCAAGATGCGGGTGTCCAAGACGGAACTCAAAGTCGGTGAGTGGTCGCCTACCCTGCCCATCCTGCGCGCCGATGACGGCCGCTCGCTGCCACAAACCTTGCAGGGCGCGCAGGTCACCTCCAACGAGCTGGCCGGCCTGAGCCTGTATGGCGGCCAGTTCCGCCAGAACAGCCCGCGCAACGACGCCAGCATGCAGGACATGAGCCTGTTCACGCGCACAGCCTTCACCTCGGACCGTTTCAACTTCGCCGGCGGCGAATACCGCTTCAACCAGGAGCGCACCCTGGTCGGCGCCTGGTATGCCCAGCTGGAAGACATCTACCAGCAGCGCTACTTCCAGGTGCAGCATCAACAGCCGCTGGGTAACTGGGTACTGGGCGCCAACCTGGGCTACTTCTGGGGCAAGGACGACGGTGGCGCCAAGGCAGGCGAACTGAACAACCGCACCGCTTCGGGCCTGTTCTCGGCGAAGCTGGGTGGCAACACGTTCTACGTCGGCTTGCAGAAGGTCATGGGCGATGATGAATGGTTCCGGGTCAACGGCGCCAGCGGCGGCACGCTGGCCAACGACGCCTTCGGCTCCAGCTACGAAAGCGCCCGCGAACGCTCCTGGCAGGTGCGCCACGACTTCAACTTCGTGGTGCTTGGCATACCCGGCCTGACCCTGATGAACCGCTATATCCACGGTGACAACGTGCACAACGCCAGCACCCAGGACGGCACCGAGTGGGGCCGCGAAAGCGAGCTGGCCTATGTGGTCCAGTCCGGGCCGTTCAAGGCCCTGAACCTCAAGTGGCGCAACTCCAGCCAGCGCCGGGACTGGGGCAGCACCAACAGTTTCGATGAGAACAGGCTGATCGTCAGCTACCCGCTGAGCCTGCTTTAAGGCACCCTCCTGGGCTCACGCCTGCTCGGTGATGACCTGGCGGATACAGGCCATCAGCGCGACTGCCGCCGGTGACTGCAGGCAGCCACTGCGCTGCATGAGGCCGATGGCGCGGGCAGTGCCGGGCAGTGCCAGCGGCAGGCGTTGCAGTTCGCCGCTGGCAATCTCGTAAGCCAACTGGTGCGCAGACACCGCCGCCAGCATGTCCGAACGCACCAGCAGGCCACGGATAACCGCCAGATCAGCGCTTTCAACCACCGGCCACGGCGCTGTCAGGCCCGCGGCGGCGAAGCAGTTGTCGAGCAGCTGGCGGGCCGGCGAACCGGCCCGCGGCAACACCCAGCGCGCCTGGTGCACGCCCTGGAGCGTCAGGTGAGTGTGCAACAGCGGGTGCCCCCGACGGGCCAGCACCACCATTTCCTCGTTGATGAGCGGCTCCCCCACCAGGTCGCTGGCATAGTCGTGAGGCCGCAACGCGCCCAAGACGAAATCCACATCCCCTACCCGCAGCTCGGTTGCCAGCAGGTCGAACGGGCTTTCGTTGGTCACCACCCGAACCTGTGGGTGCTGGGCCGTGAAGCGTAAAATGGCATCCGGCAGAATGCGCGAGCGGCCCAACGGCAACGCGCCGACATGCACCACCCCGCGCAGGGTGCCTTGCATCGCGCTCAGGTCACTGTCCAGCAGGCGCAACTCGTTCAGCGCCCGGCGGATGGGGAACAGAATGTCCCGGCTGGCCACAGTGGGCTGCAGGCCGCGCGACGTGCGCACGAACAAGTGCTGTCCACACCCGCCTTCGAGCACTTTCAAGGCCGCACTGACCGCCGGCTGGCTAAGGCCGAAGTGCCGCGCCACGGTTTGCATGTGCCGTGTTTCACAGAGCTTCACGAACACCTGCAGGCGCCGCGCCTGAAACAGGTAGAGGGGCTCGCCCTGCGCGGTGCCCAGCAAACTCGGCACGCCGTCCAGTTCCGCCAGCACGCGCTGTGCGCGCGGCAGCAGGCACTCGCCATAGTCGGTCAGGCGCATGCCATTGGCATGGCGCTCGAACAGGGGCACGGCAAAGCGCGCCTCCAGCTCGGCGATGGCGCGGGTGACCACGGACTGAGCACGGAACAACACTTCCGTCGCCCGCGAAACGCTGCCCAGCTCGGCTACCCGGATGAACGCGCGCACTTGCATCAGGTTGGGCAGTTCGACATCGATCATAAGGGCTCCCGGCGCTCGGCTCGTGACTGCGGCGACTATGCCTCTACCCCGCTTGCCCGGCAATAAATAAAACGCATAGCCGCTGCAAATGAACGCATTAGTGCCCTGCACAGGCCAATGACATCCTGCGCCCACCCCCACTGCAGGAGCCAACGAACCATGAATAACCCACAAAAATCCGCCCTGGTGGTCAGCGCACATTCGGCCGACTTTGTCTGGCGTGCCGGTGGCGCCATTGCGCTGCACGCTGAGCAAGGCTATGCCATGCACGTGGTCTGCCTGTCTTTCGGTGAGCGTGGTGAGTCTGCCAAGCTGTGGCGCAAGGGTGAAATGACCGAAGCCAAGGTCAAGGACGCTCGCCGTGAAGAGGCCATGGCGGCGGCCGAAATCCTCGGTGCCAGCGTGGAGTTCTTCGACATCGGCGACTACCCGATGCGCGCCGACAAGGACACCCTGTTCCGCCTGGCCGATGTGTATCGCCGGGTACAACCGGAGTTCGTACTCAGCCACTCCCTCAAAGACCCTTACAACTACGACCACCCGCTGGCCATGCACCTGGCCCAGGAAGCCCGCATTATCGCGCAGGCTGAAGGCTACAAGCCGGGCGAGAAGATCGTTGGCGCACCGCCGGTGTACGCCTTTGAGCCGCACCAGCCCGAGCAGTGCGAATGGCGCCCGGACACGTTCCTGGACATCACCCCGGTGTGGGACAAAAAGTATGCCGCCATCCAGTGCATGGCCGGCCAGGAACACCTGTGGGAGTACTACACCCGTGTAGCCCTGCAGCGCGGCGTGCAAGCCAAGCGTAACGTGGGCATCACCAGTGCACGCAACATCGTCTACGCCGAAGGCCTGCAGAGCGTGTTCCCACGCGTGACGGAGAACCTGGCATGAGCGGGCTGATCGGCAAGACCGGCATCGTGGTGCGTAATATCCCACGCGTTGAGCCACACATCATCAATGCCCTGGGCCGGCTGGGTGTCGCCACGGTGCATGAGGCCCAAGGTCGCAAGGGGCTGCTCAATACTGCCGTGCGCCCTATCCAGCAAGGTGTGGCGGTGGCCGGCAGCGCGGTAACCGTGCTGGTGGCCCCAGGCGACAACTGGATGTTCCATGTTGCCGTGGAACAGTGCCGCCCAGGCGACGTACTGGTGGTGGCGCCCAGCTCGCCGTGCAGCGATGGCTATTTCGGCGACCTGCTGGCGACCTCGCTCCAGGCCCGCGGCGTGCGCGGCCTGGTGATCGATGCGGGCGTGCGCGACAGCCAGACACTGCGCGACATGGGCTTTGCCGTGTGGTCCCGCGCCATCAACGCCCAAGGTACGGTGAAAGAGGTGCTGGGCTCGGTGAACCTGCCGCTGCTGTGTGCCGGGCAGCTCGTCAATGCCGGTGACATCGTGGTGGCCGATGACGACGGCGTAGTGGTGGTGCGCCATGGCGAAGCCCAGGCGGTACTCGAAGCCGCCACCCAGCGCGCCGACCTGGAAGAACGCAAACGCCTGCGCCTGGCCGCCGGCGAGCTTGGCCTGGACATCTACGAGATGCGCCCGCGCCTGGCGGCGAAGGGCCTGCGTTATGTCGACCACCTCACCGACCTGGAAGGCTGAACATGGGCCAGACCCGCATACCCTGCCTGCTGATGCGCGGCGGCACCTCCAAGGGCGCCTATTTTTTGCATGACGACCTGCCCGCCCCTGGCCCGCTGCGTGACCGGGTGCTGCTGGCGGTGATGGGCTCGCCCGATGCCCGGCAGATTGACGGCATCGGCGGCGCCGACTCGCTCACCAGCAAAGTCGCCATCATCCGCGCTTCGCAGCGCCATGACGCCGACGTGGACTACCTGTTCGCTCAGGTGGTCGTGGACGAGGCGCGGGTGGACTATGGGCAAAACTGCGGCAACATTCTGGCCGGCGTAGGGCCGTTCGCCCTTGAGCGCGGCCTGGTGGCCGCCAGCGGCGCGAGCACACCGGTGCGCATCTTCATGGAAAACACCGGGCAGATCGCCGTCGCCCAGGTGCCGACCGCCGATGGCCAGGTGGAGTATGCCGGCGATACCCGTATTGATGGGGTGCCGGGCCGTGGGGCGGCGCTGGTGGTCACGTTTGCCGACGTGGCCGGCGCCAGCTGCGGAGCCCTGTTGCCCACCGGCAACAGCCGCGACTGTGTCGAGGGTGTGGAAGTCACCTGCATCGACAACGGCATGCCCGTGGTGCTGCTGCGTGCAGAAGACCTTGGCGTGACCGGTTACGAGCCGTGCGAAACGCTGGAGGCCGACAGCGCCCTGAAAACACGCCTGGAAGCCATCCGCCTGCAACTGGGCCCACGCATGAACCTGGGTGATGTCAGCCAGCGCAATGTGCCGAAGATGTGCCTGCTGTCGGCACCGCGCAACGGCGGCACGGTCAATACGCGCTCGTTCATCCCGCACCGCTGCCATGCGTCCATCGGGGTGTTTGGTGCGGTGAGTGTTGCTACGGCCTGCTTGATTGAAGGGTCGGTTGCACAGGGCCTTGCCAGCACGTCCGGCGGTGATCGTCAGCGTTTGGCGGTGGAGCATCCGAGTGGGGAATTTACGGTGGAAATCAGCCTGGAACATGGCGTGATCAAGGGGTGCGGGTTGGTGAGGACGGCGCGTGTGCTGTTTGACGGGGTTGTGTGCATCGGGCGAGATATTTGGGGTGGGCCACAGAAGTGACTCATCAATGGTTGCTTGGGGTTTCAAAAATGAATGGACACCGCAAGTGCACTGACCAGCAAACAGAGGCTCGCGACAGCCGTTAAATGCACGCGCATCGGCAGATACCACCCAGGCACGGCTTGCGCCAGTTTGCGATCCTGCCAAAGATGGCCGACAAAACCGAAGGTCAACACCAGACACCCCACCGGCACAGGCAGCAACGTGCTAACCCAACCGATCAGGGCCGGTATAACGCTCCACACCAGTCGCTCTTGACGCTGCTTTGCGGGCAAATCCTGCAACGTCATGGCGAACCCCCAGTGAAGGGCACCGACGAAGCTCAATATCACCGCGCCATAGCCAACCATCATCATCGAGAAAAACGCTCGATATTCAGCCCAAAAAAGGATGAGCAGCGTCAAACCAATAAACGGCAGCAGACCGCCGTAACCCAGGACAGCGAAGCGGCTTGGAGATAAAGCAGTAGCATCGGTATTCATCTGGGCGCCCCTTCGCGACGGTTCAGGACCGGACGTCAGTTGTGTCGTCCAATGAGGTTAAGGAATTCGTGCCGCGTCGAGGGGGCGTCGCGAAATGCACCTAACATCACGGATGAAATCATCACCGAGTTCTGCTTCTCTACCCCGCGCATCATCATGCACATATGCTTGGCTTCGATCACGACCGCTACCCCTGCGGCATCCGTGACTTCCTGCACGGCATACGCAATTTGCCGCGTGAGGTTTTCCTGTATCTGTAAACGACGGGCGAACATGTCCACTACGCGTGCAACCTTGGAAAGCCCTAACACGCGCCCTGTTGGCAGGTACGCGACATGCGCCTTGCCAATGAATGGCAACATGTGGTGTTCGCACAATGAGTAGAGTTCAATGTCACGCACCACAATCATTTCATCGTTTTCACTCTCGAACAAAGCACCGTTCACCACCTCGTGAAGATTCTGTGCATACCCGTTGCACAAGTACTGCATCGCTTTGGCCGCACGCTGGGGGGTGTCCAGAAGCCCTTCGCGCTGCGGGTTTTCACCAATACCGACCAGGATTTCATGATAGTGCTCGGCTAACGAATGTGACATTTGGACTCCTCACCGTTACAACGGTGCCCGCCAGCGGGATGTGGTAGCCAGGCCAAGTGTGGCCTCAATCGACAGAACAGCCTGTAAAGAACCGAAAACAGGGGACGTAGCGGACGCCAAGCCAGTGGCGCGACCCACAGGCCCACATCGGCAGCACGCCAACTCCACAAGGTGGCGTCCAAGCCTGTAACCCACTGCCCGCTCGCGAACCTTCCATGCAGGCATGACCTCAGTTGCTCAACCGTCAAGCCCAACGCCCCTGCATCGAAATCATCAGCACTGATGTCAACCAGGATGAGCTTTCCCCCGGTCGATTGCCTGCGCAGGAAGGCTATCTCCCGAGCGCACAACGGGCAGGCGCCGTCAAAGTACAGGGTGAAGGGCCACTTACAATACATGTACAACCTCTCATGCTTGTACAGGTTTTTGTATAAGTTAGCTGAAACCAGGAAATTCGCAATGGGGGGGCTGGGAGGTGTTCGCCGGTGGGTTTGTGTTGCCGGTGAGATCGAGCGCCGCCAAACCTCCCATGGCGGACACCTTCCACTCAAGGCCGCATGAGCGGCTCGATCCCGATCCATTTCTTAACGGGGTGATAGCAGAGCTTCAGCGGCGGAATCTGCACCTTGCGGCCCTGCACATCCAGTGCCCCCAGATGAATCGTCCACTTGGAATCTGCCTCGAACTTGTCCGTCTGAAAGATCACATAAGCCGAGCCATAGCGCTTGTTGTTGGTCATCCTGGGAATCATCCGGTGCACTTCATCGCTGTTGATGTCGTATGGCGATGGCCGGGCGGTCTTCTCATTCACCAACGGAAAGTCGTAGGTCTCGTTGATGCCCAAGTACACCTCGGGCCGCGCATTCAGGCGCGAGCCGTCTTCAAAGGTGATGTAAGCCTGACGGCTGTCGTACAGCACCGGTATCGGCGGTTCGCCACGCTTGGCATCGGTCGACGGGCGTTGGCGGTCTTTGTTGTAGGCGATCATTTGCACAAAGAATTCCTGCCGCGAGTACTTCTCGCCCGGGTACTGCACGTACAGGCTTTGCTCATAGCGCTTTTCGCCCCATAGGGCGGCGTGGTCGTAGAGGTAGGTTTCCAGGTAGAGGGTGGTCTCCCCCTGCGGGCCTGGCACTTTGAACTGGAACTCGGATTCGCAAAGGTCCGCGTAGGCGGCGCGTTCGCGTTTCCAGGGGACGCAGGCGGTCAACGAAGCTGCGGCCAGCAGCAGCATGAGAGAGAGTGTGCATTGCAGGTTATTCATGACCGGCCCTGGTCCAGATGCGAATGGATCAGTTTCGAGGGCTGGGTCGCGCAAGTCCATGCTGACCATTTGCCATTATCGCGATACAGACAGCACACCTTGCAACCGCTCTGGAAGTGACCACAACGCCGCAACCGGATTTGCTAAGATCGCGGCCTTTCCGCTGGGTGAACTGCATGTTCACCCGAGCCATTTGCAGCCTGCTGGAAGACCCGATGAACAAACTGATCCTGCCTTTCGCCATCTTCGTTAGCGTCATCATCACAGGGAAGATCGCCGAGCATTACGGCCTGGAGGGCAGCTGGAAAGTCGGCCTGCTGTGCCTCGTTGCAGCTGCCGTCCAGATCGCGGTTACCCGCTTTCAGCGCCACCAGCGGCACAAAGCCGAGCTTTAAAGGGCGCGGGGCCCTCTGGATGATCACGTTATGGGGACCTTTCTTTCACCCAATTTTCACAGTGGCTTGGGCAGGATGAAGCTATCCCTACGTGATAGTACTTAGCCCGCCTCGGCGGGCTTTCTTTTGCCCGCATGTTTCCTGTCGACGTTTTGGGGAACGGGAGCGGGTCGAAAAATCAGAAATAACCCCTTCCTTGTAGGCCATTTCCCAAAGATACTCCTCGCGCCTGATTTTCGTTGCACATGGAAATAGTCAGCCCTAGTCTCGGCCTGTCGCTGCCAATTCAGCGACCGGTTTTGACAGACCGCTGACGTTGTCCTCATGTGCTCGCTTTCATGGCGGCTGTACGTGTGGGCACCCTGTGGTGCGCCGAGTGCCAACGTCTCGGTCTGTCAACCCGCGTACAGCTGCCACCATCTTGTTTGACAGCAAGGTTGAGGTAGCTCCACTTTCCGACGTTGGAGTTACGCCATGCTCAAGATCGTTCCAGATCCACCCCACAGAACCCTCTGCCTTGAAGACACCCTGATTCAGGCCACGGATTACGCGCTTTGCGCTGCAACTGTCGTGCATCAGGCAATGCTGCTGCAGCCCAAGTCACCCGCGTCGATTCTGATGATGACCTCGATGCATGAACTGGAGACCTTGAGAGCTTTGCTCGAGTCCGCAATAGCCCAGGTGCAGATGCCCACGGAGCCTCGCACTACGCACTGACGTCTCGCTGATGCACTGCCTGGGCCGGCGTCTTCGCGGATACCCCCTTCCAGGCACTCCCTCAGCCTTGAAGACTGCCGTGCTCCCGTAGGAGCGGGTTCACCCGCGAATAGGCCCGTACAGGCTGAAGCAATCTTGGGGAAACTGAACAATGTCCACAGAAGAAACCAAATTCACCGTCGGCAAAACCACCTTCTACCAAGGTGAAAACCAGACCCATCCCCTCTTCCGCATCGAAGCCGGCATCCCTTGCCAAAGCGCCCGTGAACAGGCGTCCGAGCTGATGGGCTATGCACGGGACATGACTCTGGATGGATTGATGGAAGATAAACCTCAGTTGATCTGGGCTTCGCACTACCTTTGCGCGTTAGCCAAGGCACTGATGGATGATGCTGAACTGGGCATGATGCGCTGAATGACTCATCATTGACTGGGTGCCTTCAAGACCTATGCGACTCCCGGTTTTGAAGGCGACTCAGCGACCTAGCTCCTTGCCTCTTTTCTTGCTGGACGCGGTCCAAGATTCAGTTCCATCGACTGAGACATCAAAGCCGAACCCTCACGCAAAGGCTCCGGTGCTTTGGCGTCAGAAGCGCTCATCACCGATAGCCGGCAAGATCAGCTCCCGTACAAACGAAGCCCCGGACAAGCGCAACAGCGCGTCGACCATAGTGACCACATCATGCACCGGTACCTGGCGCCGCTCGCCACGTGCTGCGGCTTGCGCCAATGGCGTGTTCAGGGAGTCGTCGGTATTGAGATAACCCAGTTGGAGCACGGTCACCGCCAGGTTGTCATCCCTAAAACCTTCGCGCAGCGCATCAGCCATGCCGTTGAGGGCGAACTTTGAGGCGCCGAACGCTACCTCCGGGCGCCCACTCTGGCGAAGAGCTGAGGTCGAACCGGTGAGGATCAACTGCGGCCGGGGCGCACCAAGCAACTTGGGCACCAGGCGCTTAAGCAGAAGCAGCGTGGCCGTGATGTTCACCTCGACCAGCCTGGTGATCGATTCGTCGCTGTCGTCAAGGAAGGCATAGTGCTCGCTGAAGGCGTGTTCTTCCCAGATGCCAACGTTGTAGATCAGGACATCCAGATCGGCAGGTGTCCGATCCGCGATCTGTGCCACAGCCGCCACTGGCTTGGCAAGGTCGGCATCGACCCAGTGCAGATCGATGCCCGGGGCAAGGGCCAAGTCTGACGGTTGTTTGCGTGATACGCCAATCAGCGTGTCCCCTGGCTTGCCGAGCCCTTCGAGCAAAGCCCGGCCCAACCCTCTGCCGGCGCCTACGATCATCATCTTCATCTGTTGCTCCTTTTAACTGAAATGCTCCAAGCTTCCCTAGGCCGCTCAACTCCAGCGGACATTCAGTACGACGAAGTGCAGCAGGATCCAGACCATCAACAGCAGATGGGTCAGTTGCAACCCTTCCTGGCGGATCCAGTAGCCGAACCATATCCCGCCCAGCAGCATCGCGAACAGGAACCCGAGCGTTGCGCTCAAGGCCAGGTTCAACCAGGGCCGCGCCACCTCCAAGCCGGCGCCAAGCAGCAGTTCATAGCAGCCAACCCAAGCCGCGAGAACGGCGGCTGCCTGTGTCAGCACGATGATCGACAAGGCCAAGCGATGGATGGCGTGAGAGGTCATCGCTCGCACCAGCAAAGGGAGGCTGATTCCGGGAGGTTGGGCCAGCGGCGCCATCGACATGGTCTCCCCGATCGCCCCGGCTGAGCTGGCAAAGGCCTGCAGGTTGTTGATCAGGCTGATACTCAGCCACAGGCTCAAGCCAATGCAGCAGGTGATCTGGAAAATCAGCAGTGAAGTCGGAGTGTCCATTCCGGGTCCTTTGTGAGTTCGTTTCCGAAAGCAGCGAGAGCGTCCGGACGCCACTCTAAAACCTTGACTTAACTCGAGGTCAATACCGGTTTACCAATAAGGCAGCCAGGGGCGACAACCTCAACCGTTTGTTCAAGCCGCCGGTAAGTCTTAGAAGTTTGTCGAGGTCTTGGGCGACCGACCGAGCCGCGCCGATCAACGCCACAGGTATGACCCACTGGAGGATCCGGGATAGAGCCAACCGGTTTGCTATGCTCTCTACTTCGGCTGGCCTGAAGGCGCCGAGCGTGTGCGGCATTGGCCAAGATGCTTGAGATTTTTCTATCCGCGTTTGTGAAAAAACGAACCAAGGAGTGGAGTAACAGACATGCCAGCTTGTCCCCTACCCGCTGATGAAGCACTTCGTCAGCGCACACTTGATGACATGGACTTGGTCGATACGCCGGCCGAGCATTATCTTGATACCTTGGTACGACTCACCCAAGAACTAGCCCAGGTGGAGACCGTTCTGATCAGCCTAATCGATCAGGATCGGCAGTGGTTCAAGGCTCGAATCGGCATCGAGGTAAGCGAGACGAAGCGCAATGTGTCCTTTTGCGGCTACGCGATTCTCGGTGAAGATACCTTGATGGTTTCCGACGCCAGGTGCGATTCACGCTTCGAGGACAATCCCCTCGTGCTGAACCCACCCTATATCCGGTTCTATGCGGGCCACCCGTTACGTGCCTCAAATGGAAAAGCCATTGGCACCCTGTGCATGTTCGATCCTCGGCCGCGGAAGCTCAGCGAGGCGCAACAGGCTAATTTTCGGGACTTAGCCACGCTCACCGAGGGTTATTTGCAACTGCGGAGCCTAGCTCAGGTCAATCGCGCTCTGCGTGTTGAAATGGATCGCGGGCAGCGCAGGGCTTTGCTTGATCCTTTGACACAACTATGGAACCGCGGGGCATTGGCAGCATTTCAGAATCGAGAGCTTCGTTTGGCTGAGGAGCGAGGTTTACAGCTAGGTGCCGTATACGCAGACCTCGACCGTTTCAAATCCGTCAATGATGAGCATGGCCACGATGCCGGCGATAAAGTGCTCTGCGAGTGCGCCCGCCGACTGCGGGCTACGCTTCGGCCAGATGACCTGCTGGTACGCCAAGGAGGAGAGGAGTTCGTGGCCTTGCTACGGGTTAAAGATAGCCAAGAATTAACGCAGATTGCGGAGCGCTTGCGTCAGTCAATCGGCAGCGCGCCGTTTCTGTTACCCGGCGGCCCTCGGAAGATGACCATGAGCATCGGATGCACCCTGCTCACCCAGGGTGAGCAGATTGATGATGCAATAAAGCGCGCTGACGGCGGTCTCTATGCGGCCAAACATGGGGGGCGTGACCAGGTTGTCTATGTGCCAGCGTTATCCTGAGGAAGTTAAGACTCGGTAACATGGGGCGAGACTCTCCCTATACGAGATGCGCTAGCGTATTGGCCACCCCGGTCTCCAAGTGGGTTCTCCTTCGCAAGCGTGTCGAGCCAAGGCCGCCCTGGAGGCGCTGATTCGCGCCGCCGGGGCAGTTCGGAGCTCATCCCTGAGTTTTTTTGCTGCGGTACTCGGTGGTGGTCATGCCGGCGTAGCCCCAGTTATCGGTGTCGACCTCCTCGATCACGATATGGGTGAGCTCAGGTTTCTTTCCGAGCACTCGCTGCAAGGTCTCGGTGATTTCCTTGATGACCTGGGCTTTCTGATCACGGGTGACGCCGTCGCGAGTGATGCGGACGCTGACGAAGGGCATGGTATTACTCCTATGGGGTGGGGAAATCAGGGCAAGGAGGCAGGATGCCTCCCCGTTACGTTCAGCCTATTACCATTTGCCGACACTCATACCGCCGTCGACCGGCAACACCACGCCCGTGGTGAACCCGGCGTTGGCCAGGTAAAGCACAGCGTCGGCAATGTCGCTGACGCGGCCGATGTGTCCGGCCGGCTGCAGGCCGTTGAGGAAGTCGAAGCTGGCCGGATCGTGCATCGGCGTCTCGATGATGCCGGGAGCCACCGCGTTAACCTGGATGTTGTGCGACGACAGCTCCAGCGCCAGGGCGCGGGTGACCTGGTTGAGGCCCCCCTTGATCAGCACCGGCAGGGCGGCGGGCACGGCGATGTTGGGTTGCAGCGCCACGGCAGCGGTGATGTTGATGATGTGACCCTGGCGCCGCTCGATCATGTGCGCGGCGGCGGCCTGGGAGGCGTAGACCACGCCCTTGAGGTTGGTCTCCAGCATGCCTTGGATGTCTTCCGGGCTGTATTCGATGAAGGGTTTGGGCAGGAAGAAGCCAGCGTTGTTGACCAACACGTCGACCTGGCCGAAGGCGTCGATGCTGGCCTGAATCAGGCGGCGGGCGGTCTCAGGCTTGGCGATGTCGCCGGCCACGCCGATGAAGGCGGGGCTGTCCAGTTGTGCCTTGGCCTCGGCGAGGCGTCCGGCGGAGCGGGCATTGCCGACCACATTGAAGCCACTGGCGAGGAAAGCCTTGGCCAGGCCGAAGCCGATGCCGCTGGAGGCGCCGGTGATCACTACCGTTTTGCTGTTGCTCATGTCGTTTCTCCCAATCAGGTGGCGCCGAAGAGCGCCGTTGGGAGGACTATATTTTTGCTTCAGATAAGGATAAATATGGCAGCGAGAACTTCAGTTGATACATGGTGTAATCAATGCAGCGGCATTTCGACGACGTCCTACTCGGCAGCATCGAGCTGTTCTGTCTGGCGGCGGAGCTGGGCAGCTTTACCGCGGCCGGTCTCGCGGCGGGCGTGACGCCGGCAGCGGTCAGTCGCTCGATCAGCCGCCTGGAAGAGCGCTTGGGCTCCAGACTGTTCGTCCGTACCACCCGCAGCATCCGCCTGACCGAGGGCGGGCGAGGCTACTACGAACAGTGTCGTCAGGCGCTGACCCAGCTGGTGGAGGCCGAGCGGGTGGTGACCGGTCAGCAGCAGGAGCCTTCGGGCACACTGCGCATCAGCCTGCCCACGACCTACGGGCACCACCGCATCCTGCCGCTGCTGCCCGAGTTTCGACGGCGCTACCCGAAGGTGCAGGTCGACATCCACCTGGGCAACCGCAACATCGACTTTGTCGGCGAGGGCTACGACCTGGCCATCCGCGTGCGTGCACAGCCGGATTCGACCCTGATCGCCCGGCCACTGGAAGACGCCCGGCTGGTGGTGGTGGCCACTCCAGATTACTTGGAACACGCGGGCGAGCCGCAGAGCCTTGAAGAACTGGCGCGGCACGACTGCATCCAGTTCGAACTGCCCAGCAGCGGTCGGCGCATCGCCTGGCTGTTCGACGAGGAGGGCCGCGAACGGGAAGTCCTCACCGACGGCGGCTACGTCTGCTCGGACGACGTGCTCGGTGGCGTGACCTTGGCCAAGCACGGCGCGGGACTGTTCCAGACCTACCGCTTTATCGTCGAGCGCGAGCTTGCCGAGGGCTCGCTGGTCGAGGTGCTGCGGCCCTTCGCGGGCCGCTCGCGGCCGTTCACCCTGCTGTATCCCCAAGGCCGACACATGCCGTTGCGCCTGCGAGCCTTCGTCGACTTCATCATGGACAAGCGGCGCCACTGGGCCGCTGGCAGCTGAGGGGACGTATCACTCTGTACCAGTGCCATGGTGGATGCGGCGCCGATGGGCCAGCCTGTAATTGGCCTTGGACCGATCTCCGGTTTAGCACCTGCCGGCCCAGCACCGGGCCGAGCCGGTGGCATGGATGGAATCACGCTCACCTCAGGCGTACGCCACGATCTCGAACGAGGTTAAGCAGCACAACCTCAAATTCGGTGGAGCGCCTGCCTCGGCGGTCAACGACTACAGCATTCCGCTCTACACCCACGCCGATCCTGACGAGGTTGACGGCATGCGAATTCGCGGTGGTGTTACCCTGAGAAGTCACGCAAAAGTCACGCACATGAAAAAGGCCACTCCTTTCGGAAATGGCCTAAGTCATTGAAATATATGGTCGGGACGGAGTGATTCGAACACTCGACCCCTTGCACCCCATGCAAGTGCGCTACCGGGCTGCGCTACGCCCCGACTGGGCTTTGAAGCATGTTCTCAATCTTGCCGAGAACGTTGAAGAATGTACCCTAACCTCCTGATAAATGAAAGCTTTTTCTCAAAAAAATTTCCATTCATCAGAAACCCGGTTTACTTCTTCAAAACCACCAACACATCCTCCAACTCAACAATCATCTGCCGAATCAGCTGCTTGTACTGGCTGGATTCATCTTTAGCCTCATCACTGGAGAGCCTCAACCGCGCCCCGCCAATGGTGAACCCCTGATCATACAGCAGCGCACGAATCTGGCGGATCATCAGCACATCCTGGCGCTGGTAATACCGCCGGTTCCCCCGCCGCTTCACAGGGTTCAGCTGGTCGAACTCCTGCTCCCAATACCGCAGCACGTGTGGCTTTACGGCACACAACTCGCTCACTTCACCAATGGTGAAGTAGCGTTTGCCCGGTATGGGGGGCAGTTCGTCGTTATGGCTTGGTTCCAGCATAGGCCTCAACCCGGGCCTTCAACTTCTGCCCTGGACGAAAGGTGACGACGCGCCGTGCGGTGATCGGGATTTCTTCCCCTGTCTTGGGGTTACGGCCCGGCCGCTGGCGTTTGTCGCGAAGGTCGAAGTTGCCGAAACCGGACAGCTTGACCTGCTCGTTCTCTTCAAGTGCGTGCCGAATTTCTTCGAAAAACAGCTCGACCAGCTCCTTGGCCTCACGCTTGTTAAGCCCCAGCTCCTCGTACAGCCTTTCGGCCATCTCAGCTTTCGTCAGAGCACCCATGCCGTTATTTCCTTAACGTGGTGTTCAACCTTTGTTCGAGCGAGGTGAGGATGTTTTGCAGGGTAGTGTTCACCTCATCGTCGTTAAGAGTGCGCGATGGATGCTGCCAGGTCAAGCCGACGGCAAGGCTTTTTCTATCAGGATCAATGCCTTTACCTTGGTACACATCAAACAGCCTGAGGTCTGTGAGCCATTCGCCTGCATTGTCACGAATTAATTCAAGCACCGCGCTAGAAGCCACATCACGTCCTGCGATCAAAGCCAGGTCACGACGGGTTTCCGGGAACTTGGACAGTTCGCTGAATTTCGGCAGGCGGCCTTCGACCACGTCGCCCAGCACCAGCTCGAACAGGAACACCGGGCGGTCCAGGCCCAGGGCCTTGGCCAGCTCTGGGTGAATGGCGCCGAGGTAGCCGACCAGTTTACCGTCACGCTCGATGGCAGCGGTCTGGCCTGGGTGCAGGGCTGGGTGTTTGCCGGCGCTGAAGGTGAAGTCGCTCAGGGCGCCGGAGTAGCCCAGCAGGGCTTCCACGTCGGCTTTGACGTCGAAGAAGTCGACGCCGTCGCGGCCGTTGGCCCAGCCTTCTGGCAGGCGGCTGCCGGTGATGACGCCGGCAATCATTGGCTGCTGCTGCAGGTCACCCAGTTGGCCGACAAAGCGCAGGCCGCTTTCGAACAGGCGCACGCGGTCTTGCTGGCGGTTCAGGTTGTGCTGCAGTGCCTTGACCAGGCCCGGCCACAGCGAGGCGCGCATGGCGGCCATGTCGCTGGAGATGGGGTTGGCCAGCAGCAGCGGCTCTACGCCCGGGCTGAACAGTTCGAACAGTTTCGGGTCGATGAAGCTGTAGGTGATGGCTTCCTGGTAGCCGCGGGCAACCAGCAGGCGGCGCAGGGTCGGCAGGTCACCGCGGGTTTCCGGCTTGCCCTGTGGGGCCAGGCGGGCTTGCGGGTAACGAACCGGCAGGTTGTTGTAGCCGTACAGGCGGGCCAGCTCTTCGATCAGGTCCACTTCCAGGCTGATGTCGAAGCGGTGGCTTGGTACGCTGACGGTCCACTGCCCTTCCCCGCTCTTGGTCGTGGTCAGCTCGAGGGCGTTGAGCAACTGCTCGACCTGGGCTGGGTCCATTTCCATGCCAAGCATCTGGGTGATGCGTTCGGCGCGCAGGGTGACCGGGGCTACTTGTGGCAGGTGCTGTTCGCTGACCGCTTCGACCACAGGGCCGGCTTCGCCGCCAACGATGTCCAGCAGCAACTGGGTGGCGCGCTCCATGGCTTCGCGGGCCAGTTGCGAGTCGACGCCGCGCTCGTAGCGGTGCGAGGCATCGGTGTGCAGGCCGTAGGAACGGGCTTTACCGGCGACGGAAATCGGCTCGAAGAAGGCGCTTTCCAGGAACAGGTCGCGGGTTTTTTCGGTGTTCACACCGCTGTGCTCGCCACCCATGACGCCGGCGATAGCCAAGGCGCGGGTGTGGTCGGCGATGACCAGGGTGTCGGCGCGCAGGGCCACTTCCTGGCCGTCGAGCAGGACGAGCTTTTCGCCCTCTTCGGCCATGCGCACGCGGATGCCGCCGTTGATTTCTGCCAGGTCGAAGGCGTGCATCGGCTGGCCGAGTTCGAGCATCACGTAGTTGGTGATGTCGACGGCGGCGTCGATGCTGCGAACGTCGCTGCGGCGCAGGCGCTCGACCATCCACAGTGGGGTTGGCTTGCTCAGGTCGACGTTACGGATAACGCGGCCCAGGTAGCGCGGGCAAGCAGCCGGGGCGCTGACTTCGACCGGGCGCACTTCGTCATGGGCGGCCGCTACGGCTGGCACCACCGGGCGGGTGACCGGGGTGTCGTACAGGGCGCTGACGTCGCGGGCCAGGCCGGCGATGGACAGGCAGTCGCCGCGGTTCGGGGTCAGGCCGATTTCGATGCTGGCATCATCCAGGCTCAGGTACGTGCGAATGTCTTCGCCAACCGGAGCGTCGGCAGCCAGTTCCAGCAGGCCGTCGTTTTCTTCGCTGATCTGCAGTTCGGCAGCCGAGCACAGCATGCCGAAGGACTCGACACCGCGCAGCTTGGCCTTCTTGATCTTGAAGTCGCCTGGCAGTTCGGCACCGATCATGGCGAACGGGATCTTGATGCCTGGGCGGGCGTTAGGGGCGCCGCACACAACCTGGAAGGTTTCCTGGCCGCTGCTTACCTGGCACACGCGCAGCTTGTCGGCGTCCGGGTGTTGTTCGGTGGCGAGAATTTCGCCCACGACGATGCCGCTGAACTGGCCGGCAGCGGGGGTAACGCTGTCAACTTCGAGGCCGGCCATGGACAGGCGGGCGACCAGTTCGTCACGGGAGACTTGCGGGTTGACCCAACCGCGCAGCCACTGTTCACTGAATTTCATGCTGTTCTCCTGAAAGTTGCGTCGATTGGGCCTAGCGGAATTGGGCTAGGAACCGCAGGTCGTTGTCGAAGAACAGACGCAAATCGTTGACGCCATAGCGCAGCATGGCCAGGCGCTCGGCACCCATGCCGAAGGCAAAGCCCTGGAACTCTTCTGGGTCGATGCCGGACATGCGCAACACATTCGGGTGCACCATGCCGCAGCCCATCACTTCCAGCCAGCCGGTTTGCTTGCACACGCGGCAGCCGTTGCCGGAACACATCACGCACTGGATGTCGACTTCTGCAGACGGCTCGGTGAAGGGGAAGAACGATGGGCGGAAACGGACCGCCAGCTCTTTCTCGAAGAATACGCGCAGGAATTCTTCGATGGTGCCCTTGAGGTCGGCGAAGTTGATATCGCGATCGATCAGCAGGCCTTCGACCTGGTGGAACATCGGCGAGTGGGTGATATCCGAGTCGCAGCGGTATACGCGACCCGGGCACACAATGCGGATGGGCGGCTGGGTGGACTCCATGGTCCGCACCTGCACCGGCGAGGTGTGGGTGCGCAGCAGCATGTTGGCATTGAAGTAGAAGGTATCGTGCATCGCCCGCGCCGGGTGGTGGCCAGGGATGTTGAGCGCTTCGAAGTTGTGGTAGTCGTCTTCCACCTCTGGGCCTTCGGCAATGCCGTAGCCAATGTGGGTGAAGAACTGCTCGATGCGCTCGAGTGTACGGGTGATCGGGTGCAGGCCACCGGTGGCCTGGCCGCGGCCTGGCAGGGTGACGTCAATGCATTCGGCAGCCAGGCGAGCGCTGAGCTCGGCTTCTTCAAAGGCAGCCTTGCGGGCATTGAGCACAACGGTGACGCGCTCTTTGGCGTCGTTGATCAGCGCGCCGACTTTCGGCCGCTCTTCGGCTGGCAGGTTGCCCAGGGTCTTCATCACCTGGGTCAGCTCGCCCTTCTTGCCGAGATAATTAACCCGGATCTGTTCCAGGGCGTTGATGTCTTCAGCGCGTTCCACGGCCTCTAGGGCTTGGGAGACCAGCGCATCCAGGTTTTCCATGTACAGACTCCAGATACGAAAATAGGGGAAGAGCTTTGAAGGCTCTTCCCCTATCGATGACGTTCAATGCCCGGCAGCGCTAGCACCGCCGGGTGATTGTCGCGGGTACTTAAGCCAGAACGGCTTTAGCTTTCTCGACAATCGCAGCAAACGCCGCTTTTTCGTTCACTGCCAGATCAGCCAGAACCTTACGGTCGATTTCGATCGAAGCCTTTTTCAGGCCAGCAATCAGACGGCTGTAGGACAGACCGTTGGTGCGGGCACCGGCGTTGATACGAGCGATCCACAGTGCGCGGAACTGACGCTTCTTCTGGCGACGGTCGCGGTAGGCGTATTGGCCTGCCTTGATGACCGCTTGCTTGGCTACACGGAATACGCGCGAACGTGCACCGTAGTAACCTTTAGCCAGTTTCAGAATTTTTTTGTGACGCTTACGAGCGATAACGCCGCGCTTAACACGAGCCATGAGTAACTTCCTCTATCTTAACCAGAATTAACGAACGCGCAGCATGCGCTCGACTTTTGCGACGTCGGACGGGTGCAGCAAGCTGGCACCGCGCAGTTGACGCTTACGCTTGGTCGACATTTTGGTCAGGATGTGGCTCTTGAAAGCGTGCTTGTGCTTGAAGCCCGAAGCTGTCTTCAGGAAGCGCTTCGCAGCACCGCTCTTGGTTTTCATTTTTGGCATGTTGGAACTCCGCATTCGATAAAATTACACATAATCATCAGGCCTGCCGTGCCCGGGAGATTACTTCTTTTTCTTGGGGGCGATGACCATCATAAGCTGGCGTCCTTCCATCTTCGGATGCTGCTCAACGGTGCCGTATTCGGCGAGGTCGGCTTCGACCCGCTTCAACAGCTCCATGCCCAGCTCCTGGTGGGCCATCTCACGACCACGGAATCTCAGAGAGATCTTGGCCTTGTCCCCATCGGTAAGGAAACGTACCAGGTTGCGTAGTTTTACCTGGTAATCCCCATCCTCCGTCCCTGGACGAAACTTGATTTCTTTGATCTGGATCTGCTTCTGGTTTTTCTTGGCTTCGTTAGCCTGCTTCTTCTTCTCGAAGAGGTGCTTGCCGTAGTCCATGACCTTGCAGACGGGTGGTACCGCGTCTGCAGAGATTTCTACCAGGTCCAGCTTCGCTTCATCAGCGATACGCAGCGCTTCATCAATCGAGACGATGCCAACCTGCTCGCCGTCTGCGCCAATTAACCGAACCTCGCGGGCCGAGATATTCTCGTTGATCGGGGCCTTCGGTACAGCACGCTTATCGTTTCTCATTTCACGCTTAATAGTCATTACTCCGATTCTTGGCGACCACGCCGGGAAACCGCTTGTGTCAGCAGCTCAACGAATTGGGCGACGGGCATGGAGCCCAGGTCTGCGCCTTCGCGAGTACGCACAGCGACGGTTTGCGTTTCGACTTCGCGGTCCCCTATAACCAAAAGGTACGGGACCTTGAGCAAAGTATGCTCGCGGATTTTAAAGCCGATCTTCTCATTTCTCAAGTCCGACTTGGCACGGAAACCGCTTCCGTTCAGAGATTTCTCAACCTCGAGGGCGAAATCGGCCTGCTTGTCGGTGATATTCATGATCACCGCCTGGGTTGGGGCCAGCCACGCCGGGAACACGCCCGCGTAGTGCTCGATCAGCATGCCGATGAAGCGCTCGAACGAACCGAGGATGGCGCGGTGCAGCATGACCGGGCGAACTCGGCTGTTATCTTCGGCGATATAGCTGGCATCCAGACGCTCTGGCAGGTTCGGGTCGTACTGCAGGGTACCGCACTGCCAGTTACGGCCGAGGCAGTCGCGCAGGGTAAACTCGATTTTCGGGCCGTAGAAGGCACCCTCGCCCGGCTGGTATTCCCACTCAAGGCCGGATTCGTTCAGGGCGTCGGCCAGTGCTGTTTCAGCACGGTCCCACAACTCTTCGGAACCGACACGCTTGGCCGGACGAGTGGACAGTTTCATGGCGATGTCGCTGAAACCGAAGTCCTTGTACACGTCCAGGGTCAGCTTGATGAAGTCGGCGGCCTCTTTCTTCACCTGATCTTCGGTGCAGAAAATGTGCGCATCGTCCTGTACGAAGCCACGCACGCGCATGATGCCGTGCAGTGCGCCGGACGGCTCGTTACGGTGGCAGGCACCGAACTCGGCCAGACGCAGCGGCAGGTCTCGGTAGCTTTTCAGGCCCTGGTTGAACACCTGCACGTGGCACGGGCAGTTCATCGGTTTTACCGCGTAGTCACGGCTTTCCGACGAAGTGGTGAACATGTTTTCGGCATAGTTTGACCAGTGGCCGGAACGTTCCCACAGGATGCGGTCGACAACCTGCGGGGTCTTGATTTCCTGGTAGCCGTTTTCGCGCTGCACGCCACGCATGTACTGCTCGAGTACCTGGTAGACGGTCCAGCCGTTGGCGTGCCAGAACACCATGCCCGGGGCTTCTTCCTGCAGGTGGAACAGGTCGAGCTGCTTGCCGATCTTGCGGTGGTCGCGTTTTTCGGCTTCTTCGATGCGCTGGATGTACGCAGCCAGCTGCTTCTTGTCAGCCCAGGCCGTGCCGTACACGCGCTGCAGCTGCTCGTTCTTGGCATCGCCACGCCAGTAGGCGCCGGACAGCTTGGTCAGCTTGAACGCCTTGAGGAAGCGGGTGTTCGGCACGTGCGGGCCACGGCACATGTCTACGTATTCTTCGTGGTAGTACAGGCCCATGGCCTGTTCATCCGGCATGTCTTCGACCAGACGCAGCTTGTAGTCTTCGCCACGGGCCTTGAACACATCGATGACTTCGGCGCGCGGGGTCATTTTCTTGACCACGTCGTAGTCTTTTTCGATCAGCTCCATCATGCGCTTTTCGATGGCGGCCATGTCTTCTGGGGTGAAGGGACGCTCGTAGGCGATGTCGTAATAGAAGCCTTCGTCAATGACCGGGCCGATCACCATCTTGGCGGTCGGGTACAGCTGCTTCACGGCGTGGCCAACCAAGTGGGCGCACGAGTGACGGATGATCTCCAGTCCCTCTTCATCTTTAGGGGTGATGATCTGCAGGGTGGCGTCGTTGCTGATCAGGTCACACGCATCGACCAGCTTGCCGTCGACCTTGCCGGCCACAGTGGCCTTGGCCAGGCCAGCGCCGATGGAAGCGGCTACTTCGGCTACGGATACGGCGTGATCGAACGAACGTTGACTGCCATCGGGAAGAGTAATAACGGGCATGGCGCCTCCTCTCCTAGTGGTGACCCCTACCAAAGGTCACGTGGGTTGGGATGAGCCAGTACAAGATCCGACCTGCCTTCCGGTAAAAGGAAGCCTGCCCCACAGTGGCAGAAGCCTTTCGGCTTGTCAGGGACGAACCAGAGTGACTGGAAAGAAAAAAGATAGCTGCAACCGGCAACAGCGCGACTGCAAGCCGAGCATGCTAGCACGCGGGTTGCACCCCAGGCAGAAATATTTGGAAATTGCACCGCAGCGGTGAACTAACGCGGAAAAATACCGCTCAGACTTTGGGAAGCAACCTACTCTTGATGAGACCTTAACCCAAGGAGTAACTGGTGATGCGAGTTCCGTCTCTTCTGGCCCTGGCGGCCGCTGGCGCCCTGCTGCTGCCCGTGGCTGCGAACGCCGGCAACTTCCCCCCTGGGAAGGAGGCCGGCTACATGACCCAGTGCACGCAAGTGGCCAGCGGCCAGGGCGTTGACGCTGCCACCGCGAAAAAACACTGCGACTGCGGCGCGCAAGCCATCAAAAAGAATTTCACCGACGCCGAGATTGCCGACCTCGACAGCAAGGACGGCGTTGACGCCAAGCTGATGCAGAAGGCGCAGTCGGTGGTGAAACAGGCCTGCGCACCGAAGAGCTGAAACCTTAAAGCCGGTGATGACCAGCCATTCTTTGAGCTGGATCAATATCCTGCGAAGGTAAAAGGCGCTAGATGCGCAGAATTAGACTATGATGTATCCCGTGCTCCGTAGCCTCGGCCGCATTGCACCACTGAAAAAACTAAATGTTCTGGAGATTCACCCATGTCCAATCGCCAACAAGGCACCGTCAAATGGTTCAATGATGAGAAAGGCTACGGCTTCATCACCCCAGCAGGCGGCGGCGACGACCTGTTCGTACACTTCAAAGCCATCGAATCTGACGGCTTCAAGAGCCTGAAAGAAGGCCAGACTGTTTCCTTCGTCGCCGAGCGCGGCCAGAAGGGCATGCAGGCTGCACAGGTTCGTCCGGAGTAATTCGGATAGCTGTAAAAAAACCCGCCCTTGTGGCGGGTTTTTTTATGGGTGATGCATCATCTGAGTGGGGCGGGATTGCCTGCGAAACCGACTGTAGGGTGAATGGCACGGGCTTTGCCCGTGTTCGCGGGTGAACCCGCTCCTACAAGGCGACCGCGCAGGCTTTTCACATTTTGCGCAAGGCAGTTGCCCCCGCGTGCATCAACCGCAGTTGACGCGGGTTACCTTGCCCTGGTCGTCCACGTTCAGGTTCAAGCGCTCGGAGCGGTACTCCAGGGTGACCACGTCGTGCGGTTTGAGAATGCGCGCCATCTGCGAGCCGCTGGCCTTGCGTGCCTGCTCCAGCAATTCGGCGCTGGCCTGCTTGCCCAGGGCAAAGTCGGCACCACTGGCTTCGCAGCGGCCATCGTTGCCCGCTGGCGCGGACTGCGCAGCACCACCATCAGCATTGCCACCAGTGCTGCAACCCGCCAGGACAGCAGCCACAGCCAGAGTTGCCAGGTAAGCACGGGTACGGAACATGAAGCCTCCTAAATCGGTCCGGGAACTGCCTGATCCGACAGCTCCGCTCATCATTTGTTGCAAAAACCGGTCAAGTCTGCCTGAACTGCAGCAGCGAGGCGAAAAGCAATCGTGACCGGATTTTGCACAACGTGCTGTGTTTGCCATATGCTTAGCCCGCACGGTCACCGGCGCAAAGCCATGATTTGCTGCAAGAAGTGGAGCGCATCCCGCCTCCATTGAACACCAGGGTCAGGTGTTCCTCCTTCGTTCCGGGCCCCCAGCGAGAGCTTTTCATGAGCACCCACAGCATCGATGCCGATATCAAGGTCAAATGGGCCGAGGGCCAGAGCGCGTACAGCCCTGGCACACCGGAAGAGTTACTGTTGATCGCCATCGACCTGTTGGTGCGCGACAACGGTGCCGAGGCGGCACGCAGCTTCATCGACCAGGTGTTCGAGCGCTACGCGCCGCACGCGGCTATTCCAATCGCGCCAGACGGGCACTGAGCAGGTCGAACAGCCCCTGGGCATCACCCTGCTCCACCCACAGCACATTCGCCGGCCGCTTGAGCACACCGTACCAGTCTGCGATTGTCTGGCCGAAAGTGGGCCCTTCGCGGCTGTCGATGCTCATGTGGATACGCCGGCCACTGAACAGCTCGGGCTTTAACAGGTAGGCGATGACGCTGGCGTCGTGCACAGGGCCGCCAGGTATGCCATACACGTCCATATCGTGGGTGATGTAGGCATTGAGGATATCCACCACGCGCTTGCTGGCCTGGTTGTTCACGGCCGCCAGTTGCTTCAGGCGGGCGTTACTGGTCAGCAGCTTGTGCGTGACGTCCAGCGGCAGGTAGGTCAGCTGTACGCCGCTGGCCAGCACCACTTCGGCGGCGTGCGGGTCGGCATAGAGGTTGAACTCCGCCACCGGGGTGATGTTGCCGCCGTTGAAATGGGCTCCCCCCATGACCACCACCTCTTTGATGCCGTTGACGATGCTCGGGCGCTGGATCAGCGCCAGGGCCAGGTTGGTCTGCGGGCCGAGCATGGCGACGGTGATGCTGTGCGGTTTGGCTGCGCTGAGGGTATCGACCAGGTATTGCACGGCATTGCCCTGGGCCAGAGGCGCTTTCGGCTCGTGCACCGGTACACCGGTGAGGCCTTCTTCGCCATGAACGTCGGCGGCGTAGATCGGCGTGCGCACCAATGGGCGGCCGGCACCGGCGTACACCGGGATGTCTTCACGCCCCGCCCATTCGCGGGCCAGGCGGGCATTGCGCGAGGTCTTGTCCAGGCGCACGTTGCCGGCCACGGTGGTGATGGCGCGGATATTGAGTTCGTTGGGCGAAGCCATGGCCAGAAACAGCGCGACCACGTCGTCCGCGCCGGGATCGGTGTCGATGATCAGGTCGATGGGTGCGGCCTGGAGGGTGGAGGCTGTGGCCATGAAGACGACTCCTTGTAGCAGGGACTTGAGCATGGATGGCACTCCTGTTGCCTATGAATCATGCGTTTACACAGCCCGGCGTCCTTTGTGGAAGCGGCTAGAAGGTGACGCCGGAGATGAGGGCGATGTTGCTATAGGGCTGGCACTCGCCTGTACGCACCACCGCACGGGCACTGCGCGACAGCACTTTGAAATCCTCATGGGTCAGCCATTCGCGCTTGCCCAGCTTGCCCTTCAGTCGCTCGATTTCGACCAGCGCAGGTGGCACCACTTTCTGCATTTCCTCAGCCAGCACGTGCCGCTCAACCTGCAATTCGCTCAGCACCACCCGCAGCACGCTGGCGAAGTCCGGCAGGCCAGGCGTAATGGCCAGGTCGATCAGCTCGACACCCGGCGGCACCGGCAGCCCGGCATCGCCAATCACCAGGATATCGCCATGCCCCATGCCGGCAATGACTCGCGACAGGGCAACGTTCAACAGCGGGGTTTTCTTCATGGCGTCAGCTCCGCCAGATAGGGAATCGACGGTTGGGCACCAGCACGGGTAACCGACAATGCCGCGGCACGCTGGCCAAAGGCGATCGCCTCCCCCTCCTCCAGCCCACGCACCAGGCCGGCAGCAAAGCCACCAATGAAGGTATCGCCGGCAGCGGTGGTGTCCAGCGGTTGCACGTGCGGCGCCGGATAGTGCTGATGACCTTGGGCAGTAACCAGCAAGGCACCTTGCGCACCCAAGGTGATGATCACTTTGCCTGCCCCCAGCTGCAGCAAGCGCTCGCCTGCGCGCCGGGCACTGTCCTGGTCGGTCACCGCCACGCCGGTCAAGGCTTCGGCCTCGCTTTCGTTAGGGGTAAGGTAATCGATATGCGCAAACCAGTCCGCTGGCAAGGGGCCGGTAGCGGGTGCTGGGTTCAGGATCACCTGCTTGCCCAGCTCGTGCCCTCTGGCCAGTGTCCAGGCCACGGTGCTGGCTGGCACTTCCAACTGGCAGATGATTACCTCGGCAGCCTGCAGCAACGCATCGAAGCGCCGCACCGACTGCGGCGTCAGCAGGCCGTTGGCGCCGGGAATGATGACAATACAGTTCTGGCTGGCAGCATCCACCGTGATCAGCGCCACACCGCTGGACGTGCCCGGGCAGGTGCTGACGCCCTGACAGTCGATCCCCTCGACATACAAGGCCCGGTGCAGTTGCCGACCGTAGTCGTCATCCCCCACATTGCCGATCATCGCCACACTGCCGCCCAGCCGCGCCACTGCCACCGCCTGGTTGGCACCCTTGCCGCCAGGCACCGTGAAAAAGCTATCGCCGGGGAGTGTTTCGCCGGCCCGTGGCAGGCGCTGGGCGCGGACCACCAGGTCCATGTTGAGGCTGCCAACCACCACAACCTTGGCATTCATGACGTTTCCTTAGCGTTAGCGGTAATCATTGAACAGGTCCGGGCGCGGCCCGGTGGACTCACGCAAGACGATACGCGGGGCGACAATGCGCTGCTCCGCCGCGCCTTGCCGGGGCGTAGCGATACGCGTCAGCAGCAACGAGGCAGCGCTCTCGCCCAGCTCGCGGATCGACTGGCCCACCGTGGTCAGTGGTGGGTACACGTAGCGGCTGAGCTCGATGTCGTCGAAACCGATCACCGACAGCTCGCCGGGTACGCTGATATTGCGTTCGGCTGCAGCGCGCAGCACACCAAAGCCGATCATGTCGTTGCCGGCAAAAATCGCCGAGGGCCGCTTGCCTTCCAGCACCTGCGCCGCCGCTGCATGGCCACCCGGGCTGGTGAAGTCGCAGTGCAGTACACGGCTGCCCAGCACGGGCGCACCGGCTTCGGCCATGGCACGGCGGAAGCCGCTCAGGCGCAGCTGGGTAACCCCGGTTTCGGCGGGGCCGCCGATATAGGCAACGTCGCGATGGCCAAGCTCCAGCAGATGCCGGGTGGCCAGGTACGCCCCCTGCTCGTGGTCAATGCGCACCAAGTCGGCATCGACGCCTTCCAGCTCACGGTCGACGATGACCATTGGCGTGCGCACACTGGCCAGGCTTTGCAGCAGGTCGTCGTCCTGGCCCACCGAGGCCACTACCAGGCCGTCGATGCGTTTTTCCAGCAGCACGCGCAGGTAGCTGCGCTGCTTCTGCGGGTTGTCGTCGGAGTTGCACAGGATTACGCAATAGCCGTTGCGCTCGCAGGCGTCTTCGATACCCCGCGCCAGCTCGGCGAAGTACGGGTTGACGCTGTTGGGCACCAACAGGCCGATGGTGGCCGTGCTGCGCGCCTTCAGCGAGCGCGCCACCGCACTGGGCACGTAATCCAGTTCGATGATGGCGGCTTCCACTTTCAGCCGCACCTGCTCGCTGACCGGACGGGTCTTGTTGAGTACATGGGACACGGTGGTGTACGAAATACCCGCCAGTGCCGCGACGTCTTTGATGGTTGCCATGGTGTCAGTTCCGCCGGCCTGCGCGCCGGCTACGGTAAGTGTCGAGCACCACGGCGATGACGATCACCGCCCCGGTGATGATGCGTTTGGTCGGCTCGCTGGCGCCGATCTGCGCCAGCCCGGCGGCCAATACGGAAATGATCAGTACGCCAAAGAAGGTGCTGATGACCGAGCCACGCCCACCCATCAGGCTGGTGCCGCCGATCACGACGGCGGCAATGACCTGCAGCTCCAGGCCAGACCCGGCATTGGGGTCGGCCGCTTCCAGCCGCGAGATCTGGAACAGCGCGGCCAGGCCGGCGAGCAGGCCCATCAGGGCGAACACCAGCACTTTGTAAGGGCGCGGATCGATACCGGCCAGGCGCACGGCCTCTTCATTGGTGCCGATACCGATCAGGTAACGGCCGAACACCGTGCGCGTCAGTACCAACTGGGCGAGCACGATCACCAGCAAGGCGATGATAAACGCTGGCGAAACACCAAAGGCGACCGGGTTGGAGAACCAGGCATAGGCGTCGCCGATATAGGCGGTGCGCGAGTCGGTGAACTGGTAGGCCAGGCCACGGGCCATCTCCAGCACACCAAGCGAGACGATGAACGACGGGATGCGCCAGGCCACGGTGACGCCACCGGTAATGCTGCCGGCCAATGCGGCCACAGCCATGCCCAGCAGCGCCGAGGGCAGCACGCCCCAGCCCCAGCCGAGTATCGCCACGCTCACCGTCGAGGCGGCCAGCGCCAGCACCGAGCCCACCGACAGGTCGATGCCGCCGATGATCAACACGAAGGTCATGCCCACCGCCAGCACCATCAGGTCCGGGATCTGGTTGGCCAGCGTGCTGAAGGTGCCATACGACCAGAAGTGGCTGCTGAGGAACGAGAACAGCACGATCATCGCCAGCAAGGCGCCAGCCAGGCCCAGGTAGGTGCCCAGGCCAAAGTAGGTACCGCTGCGGCGCACGGGGGCGGCTTCCTGATTGTTGAGCGGGGTGGTTTTCATGCATCCATCCTGGGGGCTGCATCATGCAGCAGCGCGTCACGTTTCTGATAACCGGCGAAGGCGGCGGCAAGCAACTGGTCCTGGCTCCAATGATCACGCGCGAAGGTGTCGATCAGGCGGCCGGCGGACAGCACGGCGATGCGGTCGCAAATCAGCATCAGTTCGCGCAGGTCACTGGACACCACCACCAAGGCCTTGCCTTGGCGCGCCAGCTCGGCCAGCAGGCCATAAATGTCGAACTTGGCGCCCACATCGATGCCACGCGTGGGTTCGTCGAACAGCAGCACCTGGCAATCGCGCTCCAGCCAGCGGCCGATCACCACTTTTTGCTGGTTACCGCCAGACAGCTCACCCACCACCTGCTGCGCGCCGGCACTGCGAATGCGCATGGCCTGGATCTGGCGTTCAGCCAAGGCCTTTTCCGCTTCGCTATCGAGCACACCGGCGCGCGATACCGCGCCCAGGTTGCCCAACGCAATGTTGGCGCTGATCGACTGCGTCAACAGCAGGCCCTCGCCTTTGCGGTCTTCGGTTATCAGCGCGATACCGGCCCGCACTGCAGCCTTGGGCGAGTCGATGTTTACCGCCTGCGGCGGTTGGCCGAGCGCGATACCGCCGCTGTCGGCGCGATCGGCACCGTAGATCAGGCGCAACAGCTCGGTACGGCCGGCGCCGATCAGGCCGGAAATGCCAAAAATCTCCCCTGCCCTGACTTCGAACGACACCTCGCGCACCTTGTCGCCGCGGCACAACTTGTCGACCTTGAGCAGCGGTGCACCCATCTGCCGTCGGCCCAGGTCGATATGCTCGCCCAGCTCGCGGCCGACCATCAGGTTGACCAGCTCGGCGCTGCTGTAGCGCTGGATCGGCTCGTCGCACACCAGCTTGCCATCGCGCAGCACAACGATGCGTTGGGCTACCCGCTGCAACTCTTCCAGGCGATGCGAGATATAGACGATGGCCACGCCGCGCGCGCGCAGGCGCTCGATCTGGGTGAACAGCAACGCCACCTCGCGCGCAGTGAGCATGGCAGTGGGTTCGTCCAGGATCAGCACATGGCAGTCACCGATCAGGTTGCGGGCAATTTCGACCATTTGCTGATGGCCGATGCCCAGTTCACCGACAGGGGTGTCCGGGTCGATGGCGTCGAGCCCGACCCGAGCCATGGCGGCCGTTGCCAGCTGGCGCAGGCGCTTGTGGCTGATCCAGCCGAAACGGCTGGGCAGGTTGTCGAGAAACAGGTTTTCCGCGACGGTCAGCGTCGGCAGCAGGTTCAGTTCCTGCATGACCATGCGCACACCAAGGCGTTCGGCCTCGCTGCGGCTGCCGGGCGCGTAGGCCTGGCCACGGTAGGTCATGTGCCCGGTGGTGGGCACCTCCAGGCCGCTGATGAGCTTGGACAACGTACTCTTGCCCGCGCCGTTCTCGCCGGTCAGGGCCAGCACTTCACCGGCGCGCAGGCTCAGGCTGACCTCGCCGAGCACGGGCTGGGCGTAGGTCTTGCCCAGGCCGCTGGCGGCAAGCACCACTTCATTGGCCGATGCAGGCATGGCCGATTCTCTTGGCAGCATCAGGGCTTCTTGGTGATGAGTTCGACCGGGGTCTGGATGACGTTGTCGGCATCCACATCAGGCTTTTCGCCCTTGACCATTTTCAGCGCCGCCTGAATGCCATACACCGCCTGTTGGCTGGCGGCCTGGTCGAGGGTGGCAAGCACGCGTCCATCGGCAAGCATTGGCTTGATGGCTTTGATGTTGTCGTAGCCCACCACTTGCACCTGGCCGGCCTTGCCAGCGGCACGCACGGCGGACACAGCGCCCAGGGCCATGCTGTCGTTGCCGGCCAGCAAGGCCTTCAGGTCGGGGTATTCGTTGAGCATGGAGGCGGCGACGGCGTTGCCTTTGTCGATCTCCCAATTGCCGCTTTGTACCGAGACGATTTTCATCTGCGCGGCGTCCATGGCGTCCTTGAAGCCGGCGGTGCGCTGCTGGGCATTGGTGGTGGTCGGCACGCCTTCGATAATGCCCACCTGGTCGCCGGCCTTGAGCTTCTGGCTGGCCAGGTAATCGCCAACCAGGCGCGCGCCCTTGCGGTTGTCGGGGCCGACGAAGGGAACGCTGATGCCTTTGCTCTTGAGCAGATCAGGGTCCAGACGGTTGTCGATGTTGATCACCACCACGCCCTGGTCCATGGCCTTCTTCACCGCCGACACAAGTGCCTTGGAATCAGCCGGGGCAATCACCAGCGCCTTGGCGCCGGCATTGACCATCTGTTCGACAATGCGGATCTGCTCGCCAGTGTCGGTCTCGTTCTTGATGCCGTTGGCGATCAGCTCGAACTCGTCGGCATGGGCTTTCTGGTAGTCCTTGGCGCCGTCTTCCATGGTGCGGAAGAACTCGTTGGCCAGCGACTTCATGACAAGGGCGACCTTGGGCTTGTCTTCAGCGTGGGCGGCAGACAATGGCAAGGCGAGGCTAAGCGAGGAAATGACAGCGAGGGCCAGCAGACGACCGGGGAACGGCAGCTTCATGAACGATGACTCCGAATCTTGTGTTTTTTATCGGATCGCAAACGTTTGCGTTGACCAACTATGGTAACAGGACCGTTGTTTGTCAAATCCGTTTGGCTGTCGGAGGCCAATGTGCTGCCGGGGCCGATTATGCAGGCTTTTCCGAAAAACCGAACACCTTTTCCTTTATTTGTTCGGAATTACGAATGCGATGCCGCCTTTTGCAGGCGCGGTTCGGTGCAACACCACACATTGCCGGGGCTGCTACGCGGCCCCTTGCAACGCAAGGCCGCTCCAACCCAGGCAACGCGTGGTGCCTTGGTACGGAAAATGCCTGTAGCCCTGCGCGACTCAATAACTATCTCACTAGGAAGCGAGAACAATAACGATGAATGCCGCACTCAAAACCTTCGCCCCCAGCGCACTCGCCCTGCTGCTGATCCTGCCATCCAGCGCCTCGGCCAAAGAAGCCGAAACCCAACAGAAGCTGGCCAATGTGGTCATCCTCGCCACCGGCGGCACCATTGCCGGCGCCGGTGCCAGCGCTGCCAACAGCGCCACTTACCAGGCTGCCAAGCTGGGCGTCGACAAGCTCATCGCCGGCGTACCGGAACTGGCCGACATCGCCAACGTACGCGGCGAGCAAGTGATGCAGATCGCCTCCGAGAGCATCAGCAATGACGACCTGCTGAAGCTGGGCAAGCGCGTCGCCGAGCTGGCCGAAAGCAAGGACGTGGACGGCATCGTCATCACCCACGGCACCGATACCCTCGAAGAAACCGCCTTCTTCCTCAACCTGGTAGAGAAGACCGACAAGCCAATCGTGGTGGTCGGCTCGATGCGTCCGGGTACCGCCATGTCCGCCGACGGCATGCTCAACCTGTACAACGCCGTGGCCGTAGCCAGCGACAAGCAGTCGCGTGGCAAGGGCGTGCTGGTGACCATGAACGACGAGATCCAGTCCGGCCGCGATGTGAGCAAGGCGGTCAACATCAAGACCGAAGCCTTCAAGAGCGCCTGGGGCCCGATGGGTATGGTGGTGGAAGGCAAATCGTACTGGTTCCGCCTGCCGGCCAAGCGCCATACGGTCAATTCCGAGTTCGATATCAAGCAGATCAGCAGCCTGCCGCAGGTGGACATTGCCTATGGCTATGGCAACGTCACCGACACCGCCTACAAGGCCCTGGCACAGAACGGCGCCAAGGCGCTGATCCATGCCGGTACCGGCAACGGTTCGGTATCGTCGCGGGTAGTCCCGGCGCTGCAAGAACTGCGCAAGAACGGCGTGCAGATCATCCGCTCGTCGCATGTCAACCAGGGTGGTTTCGTACTGCGTAACGCCGAACAGCCGGATGACAAGAACGACTGGGTCGTGGCTCACGACCTGAACCCGCAAAAAGCGCGGATCCTGGCGATGGTGGCAATGACCAAGACCCAGGACAGCAAAGAGCTGCAACGCATCTTCTGGGAGTACTGATCAACCACCCATGGCCGGTGCCCCACATCACCGGCCATTCTTCCCTTCCAGATCAACCCCGCCCCGCCGCCGTTCAACTGGGGCTCGCATCAGTGGGTTTCTTCTCTGGCTTGCGCAAGCGGCTCTATTTGTAATTTCTCGGATCAACGCCCCACTTCTTGAGTCGAGACGCCAAGGTTGTGGGCTTCAACCCCAGCAATTGCGCAGCACCACCCTCGCCGGAGACTTTCCCTGCTGTTCGTTTGAGCACAGAGATCGCATTCAGCTTCATCTGCCGCTCCCAGTCTTTGTCGGCAGTCGGCTCAGGCTGGCATTGTGCAATTGAAGATACAAGGCCACTGGACGGGGCGCTTGGCGCCAAAACCTCATGAAAGCTCACGCGACCGTCTCGGGAGACGATGGTCTGTCGCTCAATCACATTTTGAAGCTCGCGGATGTTGCCTGGCCAGGCGTACTGCTGAAGCACCGCGACTTGGGTCAGCGACATGCGAATGCCCGGTTTGTTAAACGCCAGGCTAGCCCTTTCAAGAAAATGGCTGGCGAGCAACGGAATGTCCTCAAGTCGCTCCCGCAAGGGCACCGAGCGTATAGGGAACACATTCAAGCGGAAGTATAAATCTTCCCGGAACGCCCCTCGGGCGACCATATCGCGCAGGTCCCGATTCGTTGCGGCGATAACTCGAACATCAACGGCCCTGGTGCGATTGTCGCCTACAGGCTCAAACTGGCGGTCCTGTAGAACACGGAGCAACTTACTTTGTAGCTCCAGCGGAATCTCTCCCACCTCATCGAGAAACAAGGTACCTCCGTCCGCCAACTCAAAACGACCCACTCGGTTGCTGACCGCTCCGGTGAAGGCCCCTTTGAGGTGGCCGAAGAACTCGCTCTCGAACAATTCACGGGGCACCGCGGCGCAATTGACCCGAATCAGAGGGCGGTCGCGCCGGGGGCTGCTGGCATGAATAGCGCGAGCCACAAGCTCTTTACCCGTGCCTGACTCGCCGGTGACCAACACGTTGGCGTCGGTAGCTGCGACCAGGTCGATCTGCTGTAACAGATGCTTGACCGCAGGGCTTTCGCCGACGATCTCGTGGTGATTGCCGTGGGCGTTGATTTCCTCCTGCAAGTATTGGTTTTCCATCTCCAGCCGAGCCTTCAACTGCTCTACTTCACTTAGCGCATCGCGCAGGCGCGCTTCAGTGCGCTGTCGTTCGCGGATGTCCCGAAAAAGCACCACCGCCCCCACCAGCCTTCCCATCTCGAAGATTGGAGTGCTGGTGTACTCGACGGCGATTGCTTCGCCGCTCTTGTGCCAGAACACCTCGTGATCCACGCGATGAACTTGTCCATCGCTGAACGAAGCATGGATGGGGCACTGATTGACCTCGAACGCACGTCCGTCGCTATGGCTGTGGTGGAACAAATGGTGGGCATCCTGGCCAATCATGTCGACGGCACTCCACCCCAGAATACGCTCGGCGGCGGGGTTGATGAACGTGGTCTGGCCCCGGGTATCGAGCCCATAGATGCCCTCGCCAACTGCACCAAGAATCAGCCGGTTCTGCTGCTGGATGCGCTCGAACACCTGGCTGATCCGCTCCCACCCCACGTGGCCCAAACGGTGTTGGCGGCGCGCCTCAGCCCGGTTACGGCGCTGCTCCAGAAGGTCGCGGCGCTGCACCGCCAGTACAATTTTCCCGCCCTCAACCGCGCTAGCCGAAACCTCCACCGCTATTTGCCGCAGTTGCAGATCCACCAGCAGCAGGTCGTCCGACCACGCTTCGCCTTGAGTCAGCACCTCATCCGTAAAGCTCACCCACAGTGCGATTCCCCCTCGCAGAAAATGGCTAAAGGCATGACCGGAAAGCTCATTTGCGGCGCAGCCCAGTAAATCGAGCGCGGCGTTGTTGGCTTGCAGTACCCGATCATCTACCGGGTGGATTAACAGCATGGCAACGGCGGAGTCGGCAGCGACTCCGAGGGCGACGGCGTCTGTCACTGATGGATATCCTCGAACCGATTTTCACGACATTTCGTGAACAATATTACGACCGTTCGTGATTTACGAAATTTCGTAAATAAACCTCGCCATCAAACAAAAAATAACTCAATAAAATCATGCAGTTACAAAAAACAGGAGATTGGCACATCTCTCGCTATGGGTGTGTTCACCTTAAACCAAACTGCGGGAGCAGAAATAATGGACAAACTTGAAATGCATCACCTGATCATGGCCGCGAAAGCACGCAAGGGCCTGAGCTGGGATGATCTTGCCAACGCAGTGGGCAAGGCCCCGGTATGGCTTGCATCGGTCTGCTACGGCATGAACAGCGCGCCGCTGGAAGTGGCAACGCATCTTTGCGAGGTATTGGAGCTGGATGATCAAGTCGCCGCCACCTTAACCGCTTTCCCAGTCAAGGGCTGGGACAAGTCCATCCCTCAAGACCCGCTGATCTATCGACTGTATGAAGTCGTGGGCGTCTATGGCCCGACCCTGAAAGACGTGATCCAGGAAAAATTTGGCGACGGCATCATGAGTGCCATCGACTTTTCCATGCATGTCGAGCGAATCGAAGACCCCAAAGGCGACCGGGTTCTGTTGACCCTCAATGGCAAGTTCTTGCCGTACCGTTCCTGGTAAACCCATCCAACCCTCGGCACCCCTCCAGGGGTGCCGCCTATTACCCGCAGTTGAGGGAGCCGCCATGTCTTATCTGCTACCCACCGATTTTGTCACCAAGATGCTCGATGCCGGCGCATCAAAGGTCCACATGTCCACTCGCGACACGCTGATCCGCAGCTATATGGCCGGGGCAATTCTGGCCCTGGCGGCCGTATTCGCAGTGACCATCGCAGTACAGACAGGCTCAGCCCTGCTAGGCGCAGTACTGTTTCCGGTTGGTTTTTCAATGCTCTACCTTATGGGCTTCGACCTGCTCACTGGGGTCTTCATGCTCACCCCGCTGGCATTACTGGACAAACGTCCCGGGGTCACCGTTAGGGGAATTCTGCGCAACTGGGGCCTGGTGTTCGTCGGCAACTTCGCCGGCGCCCTTACGGTCGCCTGCATGATGGCCTTCGTCTTTACCTATGGTTTCCATGCTTCCCCCGGTGCCGTGGGAGAGAAAATTGCCAGCATCGGTGAGGCCCGCACCCTGGGTTACGAGCAATACGGGCTGGCAGGCTGGTTGACGATCTTCCTGCGTGGCGTGCTGTGTAACTGGATGGTGTCGATGGGCGTGGTCGGCGCAATGATCTCCACCTCTGTGAGCGGCAAGGTGATCGCCATGTGGATGCCGATCATGCTGTTTTTCTTCATGGGCTTCGAGCACTCGGTCGTGAACATGTTCCTGTTCCCTTCCGCAATGATCATGGGCGGCGACTTCTCGCTCATGGACTACCTGTTGTGGAACGAAATCCCCACCGTACTGGGCAACCTGGTGGGCGGCCTGGCCTTCACAGGCCTGACGCTGTACGGCACCCACATCCGTACGGCCGCGAAGAAAGCCACCAGCGCAACAACCTGCTGAAGCGACAAAGAAGGCAGGCAGCCTCAGTCGCCGCCTGTCTCACTTCATACCCAGGACAAAAAAGAGGTTTGGCTTAGCACTGCTACTAACCCGAACATCGTTTACATTTCAGAACGGTGTCATGGCTTACGGACCAACGCTGGATTTCCCCTGACAAGCTGTTGCGAATTTACTTACAGTGAAATACTGTATGCACATACAGCAAAACAAGGAAATTCCTGTGTCCAGCACCGCCTCCGCCACCCCGAGCAGCTATGAACAGCTGGGTGTACGCATCCAGAAGATCATCAACAGCCCCACCGCCCAGCGCAGCCGTGCGGCGCTGATCTTCCGCCTGGAACAGGAAAGCCCGGATGACTGGGAGACCCTGCTTCAGGAGATCGCAGAAAACGACAACGTCACCCTCGCCCATCGCGACGATGGCGGTGTGCAGATTTTCTGGACCGTACCGAAGGAAGATTGACTGCGCATGAGAGTTTCGCTTTTCGCAGCAGCTTGCCTGTTACTGACCACTCCGCTTGTTCAAGCCGACGCCCCGCGCACCTTCCAGGAGGCCAAGAAGGTCGCCTGGAAGCTCTATGCGCCGCAATCGACCGAGTTTTATTGCGGCTGTAAATACAAAGGCAACAAGGTCGACCTGGCATCTTGCGGCTATACCCCACGCAAGAACGCCCAGCGCGCGTCGCGCATCGAGTGGGAGCACATCGTACCCGCCTGGCAGATCGGCCATCAGCGCCAGTGCTGGCAGAGCGGCGGGCGCAAGCAGTGCTCGCAGCATGACGAAGTGTACCAACGCGCCGAAGCCGACCTGCACAACCTGGTGCCAAGCATCGGCGAGGTCAACGGCGACCGCAGCAACTTCAGCTTCGGCTGGCTACCAGAACAACGCGGCCAGTATGGCCGCTGCCTGACCCAGGTCGACTTCAAGGCCAAGAAGGTGATGCCGCGCCCGTCGATCCGCGGCATGATCGCCCGCACCTACTTCTACATGAGCAAGCAGTACAACCTGCGCCTGTCCAAACAGGACCGCCAGCTGTTCGAAGCCTGGAACAAGACCTACCCGCCGCAAGCCTGGGAGCAGCAACGCAACCAACAGGTCGCCTGCGTGATGGGGCGAGGAAACGCGTTCGTGGGGCCGGTCAACCTCAAGGCGTGCGGTTGATCCTCAGGCCAGCGCCTGTAAATAGGCACTGGCTTGGCGATAACGGGCCAGCCGCGCCAGGTCGGCGGGGCCCGGGCAAGGGATGCGCGAGAGGTCGCTGTTGTCGGCCAGATCGGCCAGCTTGACGGTGCGCGCCAACGGGTCTTCGCCCAGGCGCACCACGAAATCCTGGTAAGGCTCGCCTTCGCGGCGGCTAAGCGCCAGCAACGCAGCCAGGATTTTCAGCGCGAAGCCCTCACGCGCCAGGTCGGACAGGGTCAGCGGGGTGTCTTCGATCACATCGTGAAGCACCGCCACAATCCGCTGCTCAGGTGTGGAAACCCGCATCATCACGCGTAACGGGTGGAGGATATAAGCCGCCCCACCCTTGTCGTATTGCCCTTCATGCGCCCTGGCGGCCACGGCAATGGCCCGCTCCAGTGTAGACATGAGGCCCTCCCCGTTTGGCAGCTACCACCCCAAGCATAGCCAAACTTGTGTGAACAGCGCCTGACACAAGCCTTGGCCGCGCGTCACTGTACTGGCTTAGGCTCTGTACGATAAGCCTTGATACTTGGTCATGCTGCGTTGAAAACAGCCTCAGAATGCTCATGTACTCCAGTACAGTCGGGCGCGACCCCGGCCGTTCCTCGGCTGTTTTCGCCTTGCCTGACCTGCGTCTCAAGACTTCTCGAACAGACCCTAGCGTGCTGCGCCGTGCTGGATGACCACCGAATCGGTACCAAGCTTGGCCATCACTTCATCCCTGCGCGCTTGCGCTTCTTCGCGGGTGGGGAACGGCCCCATCAGCACCACCGGCTTGCCGTCACGGTACTCCACCGAAGAGGGGATGCCCTTTTCGATCAGGCGCGCCGTCATATCGCTGAGTGCGCCCATGTTGGCGCCCTGTACCACTTCCACATCCCACCCCTGGGGCGCCGGCTGGTCTGCCAGCGCCTCGGCACGGCGCTGCAGGTCGGCTCCGCCGCAGAGTTCACGGATACGCAGGTTGTTGCCGGTATCGTCAACGATGATGTCGTACTGGCCATCGCGCTTGATCGCCACGTAGCTGCGGTAGGCTTCGTACTGCCCGGCATCGTCCTTGCCGCGGACCTGACCGCAGATGGTGCCCTGGGTGTCAATCCGCACGTTGCCGAACTTGGCGGTCTTGGGGTTATGCAGGTGTTCGGCCACCTGCTTGTGCACGCCTTCGACCTCGTTCTCACAGCCCGCCAGGGCGAGCACTGCCATTACCACAGCCAGTTTGCGCACGCGTGTACCTCCAGATTCGAAGGGGCGGATTCTAGCACGCCGGGTATGCCCCGAACCGCGACCAAACGTTACACGCTGCTTCGGGCGCAAATGCAAAAAGGGCGATCATTTCTGATCGCCCTTTTTCGATTTGGTAGGCACAATTGGACTCGAACCAACGACCCCCACCATGTCAAGGTGGTGCTCTAACCAACTGAGCTATGTGCCTGTCGTGTGGTGCGCATATTAGTGGCCCGATGCGTACCTGTAAAGCTTTTTTTGAGAAAAATCAAAAACTTTCGAATGAAAGCGCTTTGCGTCCATGCCGCGGTATTCCCGCTCGCGCGGCAATGGACAATGAAAAAAGGGGTGACCCTTTCGGATCACCCCTTTTTCGATTTGGTAGGCACAATTGGACTCGAACCAACGACCCCCACCATGTCAAGGTGGTGCTCTAACCAACTGAGCTATGTGCCTGTCGTGTGGTGCGCATTCTACGCATTACAAAAACCCTGTCAACACTTTTTTTCGCGCTAACCTACTGAATCTTAAACTCTTTATAGAGAGGCTGACTGAGGGGGCCCCGTAAAGGATTTTCACCAGACGACTAGCGGGTGTTTATTATTATTGATAGCATCGGTACATTCGTTAAAAATATAAAACACGAGGTTCCTGCAGCATGGCTAACACCCCCTACCCCCAGTCCTACTACGCCGCCTCGGCCAACCCGGTGCCGCCACGTCCGGCGCTGCAGGGTGAGGTGGAAACCGATGTATGCATCATCGGTGCCGGCTACACCGGCCTGTCCAGCGCCCTGTTCCTTCTGGAGAACGGCTTCAAGGTGAGCATCGTCGAAGCGGCCAAGGTCGGCTTCGGCGCATCGGGCCGCAACGGCGGCCAGATCGTCAACAGCTACAGCCGCGACATTGATGTCATCGAACGCACCGTCGGCCCCAAGCAGGCACAACTGCTGGGCCACATGGCCTTCGAGGGCGGGCGCATCATTCGTGAACGCGTGGCCAAGTACAACATTCAGTGCGACCTGAAAGATGGTGGCGTATTCGCTGCCCTTACCAGCAAGCAGATGGGTCACCTGGAATCGCAAAAGCGCCTGTGGGAACGCTTTGGCCATAATCAGCTGGAGCTGATGGACCAGAAGCGCATCCGCGAAGTGGTTGCCTGCGACAGCTACATCGGCGGCATGCTCGACATGAGCGGCGGCCACATCCACCCGCTGAACCTGGCCCTGGGTGAAGCTGCCGCGGTCGAGTCGCTGGGTGGCATCATCTATGAGCAAACCCCGGCCGTGCGCATCGAACGTGGTGCCAACCCGGTCGTGCATACCCCGCAGGGCAAGGTCCGCGCCAAGTTCATCATCGTTGCCGGCAACGCCTACCTGGGCAACCTGGTACCCGAGCTGGCCGCCAAGTCCATGCCATGCGGCACGCAGGTGATCACCACCGAGCCACTGGGCGAAGAACTGGCACGCACCCTGCTGCCGCAGGACTACTGCGTCGAGGACTGCAACTACCTGCTCGACTACTACCGCCTGACCAGCGACAAGCGCCTGATTTTCGGTGGCGGCGTGGTGTACGGCGCGCGTGACCCGGCCAACATCGAGGCGATCATCCGCCCGAAAATGCTCAAGGCCTTCCCGCAGCTGAAGAACGTGAAGATCGACTACGCCTGGACCGGTAACTTCCTGCTGACCTTGTCGCGCCTGCCACAGGTTGGCCGGATTGGCGACAACATCTACTACTCGCAGGGTTGCTCGGGCCACGGCGTGACCTATACCCACCTGGCGGGCAAGGTGCTGGCCGAGGCCCTGCGCGGCCAGGCAGAGCGTTTCGACGCCTTTGCCGGCCTGCCGCACTACCCGTTCCCAGGTGGCCAGATGCTGCGCGTCCCCTTCAGCGCCATCGGTGCCTGGTACTACAGCCTGCGCGATCGCCTGGGCTTCTGATTCAGGCAGGCCTGGCCTCTTCGCCGGCAAACCTGCGCCCACACGGACTGTGCAATAAGCACAAATCCTGTGGGCGCGGGCTTGCCGGCGAAGAAGCCGGCACAGGCAACGCTATTCGTTCAGGCTATTGACCGCCTGCTTCGCCGCAATCTCTTGCCCGGCCTTGGCCAATTCATCCGCAGCATGCAACCACCGCTGGCGATCAACCTGGGCCGGCAGTTGCCGAGGTGGCTGCACCAGCACCGCCCAACTCCCCTGCTTCTCCCATGCCGATGCAAATTCATCGAATGCCATCACCTGCCGCCGGTGCATGCCCGAGCGCAGCAGCACCCGCTGCTTGTAACGGTCATAGCCCATCAACACCGCATAGCGCGGCTCGCTCCACCAGGCCGAACCGTCCTCGTAACGCAGCAGCACCGGGTTGCCCGCTGCCACCTGGGTCAGCAGCGCGTCCAGTTGCTTGTCCAGCGGGTACACCACCCTACCGTAGTCCCGCGCCACACGGGGAATAGCGGTATCCAGCGTTTCGGCGCCCTGAGGCAGGTTGAGCGGCTTATCCAGCAAGCCCGGCGTAATAGGCGCCCCCTGCTGCGACAGCACTGCCGCCAGCGCCATGGCCCCGCTGTGGTTGGCGTTGCCACGGTAGAACGGCACGCTGCTGATCTCGACTCGCTGCGGCAGGCCCTTGAGGTTGCCGGGCGGTGCGCTGGCGCAGCCGGCCAGGGTGGCAGCCAGCAGGCAGGCAGCCAGTAGCCGCCGGGGGGCAGCCTTGAAGGAATGTTGCTCCATGGACACTCGCTTGTTCCAACGCCAGGCAGGCAGCGCCCGGCTCTGGCCACCGATCATAGGTCCGACAGCGGCGCGGGTATAGTCCGACAGCGCCTTGGAGCGAATCGGCCCTAGAGATAGACCATTGTTCGATGGAACGTCACGGACGAAGGGCTAGACTAAAGCAGTGTCTGGAAGGTAAACGCGGGCCAATCAAGCGCTTGCCGCAGAGATGGAGGCACAGATGAGCCTGACCATGGCAATTCTCATGCTGGTAGGCATGTGGCTGAGCGTCGCAGCCGCCATGCTGTGGGGTGTTCTGCGTATCGTGCGGCGTCACGCACACCATCACCACCTGCCCCCACAGGCACCATCCAAGCCACAGCCAGCAAGACGGGCGCGGCGGCATGCCGGGGTGAGCTAACCTCAGGATTTCCCGAAGCCCACTGACTGACAAGCCCGCTGCACAGGTATTCGCGTTGCCAGTGCCACGCGAATACCTATGCAGCGGGCTTGTCCGCAAGAGGGGCGCGAGGCGCCCCTTTTTACATCAACCTTCAGCCGCCTCACGCTTCAGACGCGCTCGGCGGGCCAGGATGTTGAGGACCTCGATAGCCGTCGAGAACGCCATGGCCGCATACACATAGCCCTTGGGTACATGGGCGCCAAAGCCTTCGGCGATCAGCGTCATGCCGATCATGATGAGGAAGCCCAGCGCCAGCATGACCACGGTCGGGTTGTCGTTGATGAAGTTGGCCAGCGGGTCGGCGGCCACCATCATCACGATCACAGCCGTGATAACGGCGATAATCATGATGGGCAGGTGCTCGGTCATGCCCACGGCGGTGATGATGCTGTCGACCGAGAAGACGATGTCCAGCAGCAGGATCTGGAAGATCGCCGCAGCAAAGCCCAGGGTCACCGTGGAGGAGACTTTGGCTTCCTCCTTGGCGCCATGCGGGTCGACGTTTTCGTGAATTTCCTTGGTCGCCTTCCACAGCAAGAACAAACCACCGGCAATCAGAATCACATCCTTCCACGAGAAGGCGTTGCCGAACACTTCGAACACCGGGTCGGTCAACTGGACGATCCAGGCCACGGTGCTGAGCAAGGCCAGCCGCATGACCAAGGCCATGCTGATACCGATACGCCGCGCCTTGGAGCGGTACTCCACCGGCAGTTTGTTGGTCAGGATCGAGATGAAGATCAGGTTGTCGATGCCCAGCACAACTTCCATGGCCACCAGCGTAGCCAGGGCAACCCAGGCGGTAGGGCTAGCGGCGAGTTCCAGCAAATATTCCATTGTTCAAATCCTGCAGCAGCGGTTGGGGTCAGATTTCCTGGGTTTCTTCTTTCTTCTCGGCATCCTTGGGCTTCTGCCCTTCGCCGCCGATGGCTTCGCTCAGCGCCTGCTGGGCAGCCTTGTTGGTGTCGTCGATGGCCTGCTTGGCCGACTGCGCGGCCTGGTCAAGCATCTGCTGGGCGGATTTCTCGGCCTGGTCGCAGCCTGCCAGGGTGAACAGGGCCAAAGCCAGCACCAATGGGGTGCCAATGGATTTGAGTTGCAGCATGGTGTCCTCGCTTGAAATAACCCGGCGGCGCATGGCGCCTGATAGCCGTGCATTCTAGAGACGGCAATAGTTCAGGAAAATTCGTATTTTCATGGCATATACTTCGATTTTTACGAATCGGGACGACCGACGGTGCTTAACTATCGCCAGCTGCATTACTTCTGGGCCGTGGCCAAGACGGGCAGCATCACCCGCGCCAGCCAACAGCTGAACCTCACACCACAAACCATTAGCGGGCAGATCACCCTGTTCGAGCAAACCTACGGCCTGGAACTGTTCCAGCGCGCCGGCCGGCAGCTGGAACTGACAGAAACCGGCCGTCAGGCCCTGGTGTATGCAGAGCAGATGTTTCAGATCGGCAGCGAGCTTGAAGCCATGCTGCGTGCCGGCCCTCAGGAGCAGATCCTGTTTCGTGTGGGGGTGGCTGACGTAGTGCCCAAATCCATTGTCTACCGCCTGCTGGCACCGACCATGGACCTGGAAGAGGTGCTGCGCATCAACTGCCGCGAAGACAAACTTGAGCGGTTACTGGCAGACCTGGCTATCCAGCGCCTGGACCTGGTGATATCCGACAGCCCCATGCCTAACCACCTGGACATCAAGTGCTACAGCCAAAAGCTGGGCGAGTGCGGGCTGAGCTTCTTCGCCACCCCGGCGCTGGCACAACGGCTTGAAGGTCCTTTTCCAGCTTGCCTGCAGGATGCTCCGCTGCTGGTTCCCGGCCAGGAGACCGTGGTGCGCAGCCGCTTGCTGCGGTGGCTGGGCGAGCAGCAGGTGCAGCCACGGATCGTGGGGGAGTTCGATGACAGTGCCTTGATGCAAGCGTTCGGGCAGTCGGGCAGCGGCATTTTCGTTGCGCCCAGCGTAATCGCCGAGGAGGTGTGCCGTCAGTATGGCGTGCAACTGATCGGGCAGACCGAGGCCGTGCACGAATCGTTCTATGCCATTTCGGTGGAGCGCAAGGTCAAGCACCCAGGGATCGTGGCGATTACCGAGGGGGCGCGGCGAGAGTTGTTTCACTGGTAGCCATCCAAGCCTGATTGACTACCAACAAGGCGCGCCGTGCCCACCAGGTGCTCTATGGTAAAGTCCGCCTTTTCCAGATTCCGAGATACCGCTGCACATGACCCCTCTCCTCCGCTTCCTCAACCGCACCAGCCTGGTGACTCAGATCGTCATCGGCCTGCTCGCCGGCATCGCCCTCGCCCTGCTGGCACCTGCCATCGCCCGCGACCTGGCCTTTCTTGGCAAGGTGTTTGTCAGCGCCCTGAAGGCGGTTGCGCCCGTGCTGGTGTTCATCCTGGTCATGGCTTCGGTCGCCAACCATCGTCACGGCCAGGAAACCCACATTCGCCCGATCCTCTGGCTGTACCTGCTGGGCACCTTTGCCGCAGCAGTGGTGGCCGTGGTTGCCAGCATGCTGTTCCCGTCGCACCTGGCACTAAGCACCAGCGAAGCGACGCTGAGCGCGCCAGGCGGCATCACCGAGGTGCTGCAGAACCTGCTGCTGAGTGCGGTAGACAACCCGGTCAATGCCCTGCTCAATGCCAACTTCATCGGCGTGCTGACGTGGGCCATCGGCTTGGGTGTGGCCCTGCGCCACGCCGGCGAAACCACCCGTACCGTGGTCGAAGACCTGTCCACGGGTGTAACCCTGATCGTGCGCGTGGTCATCCGCTTCGCCCCGCTGGGCATCTTTGGCCTGGTCAGTTCCACCCTGGCCCAGTCGGGCCTGGACGCGCTGCTCGGCTACCTGCACCTGTTGGCGGTACTGATCGGCTGCATGCTGTTCGTGGCGTTGGTGATGAACCCACTGATCGTGTTCTGGAAGATCCGCCGCAACCCCTACCCGCTGACGCTGCTGTGCCTGCGTGAAAGCGGTATTACCGCGTTCTTCACCCGCAGCTCGGCCGCCAACATCCCGGTGAACCTGGCGTTGTCGGAACGCCTTGGCCTGCATGAAGACACCTACTCGGTGTCGATCCCGCTGGGCGCGACCATCAACATGGCCGGTGCGGCGATCACCATTACCGTGCTGACCCTGGCCGCAGTGCATACCCTGGGTATCCAGGTGGACCTGCCGACTGCTGTGCTGCTCAGCGTGGTGGCGGCAGTGTGCGCCTGCGGCGCCTCGGGCGTGGCCGGGGGTTCGCTGCTGCTGATTCCGCTGGCGTGCAGCCTGTTTGGCATCCCAAGCGAAATTGCCATGCAGGTGGTTGCGGTGGGCTTCATCATCGGCGTGTTGCAGGATTCGGCCGAAACGGCGCTGAATTCTTCGACCGATGTGCTGTTCACTGCCGCGGCATGCCAGGCTCAAGAGCAGCGCAACGGCTAAGAGGGCCGGGGCCGCTTTGCGGCCCCAATTGCCTTACGCGATGGCATTACCTACCCTAGTGGCCTTTCCCCAGCCACGAGACAGGGCCATGTCAGAACACGAAACCGCAGGTGAAGGCCGCTTCAACAGCATCGAGATCCGCGTTCTCGGCTCGCTGATCGAAAAGCAGGCCACCAGCCCGGAAAGCTACCCGCTGACCCTCAATGCCCTGGTCCTGGCCTGCAACCAGAAGACCAGCCGCGAGCCGGTGATGAACCTCACCCAAGGCCAGGTCGGCCAAGCCTTGCGCGCCCTCGAAGGTCAGGGCATGACCCGCCTGCAGATGGGCAGCCGTGCCGACCGCTGGGAACATCGGGTAGACAAGGCACTGGAGCTGGTGCCAGCGCAGTTGGTGCTGATGGGCCTGATGTTCCTGCGGGGCCCGCAAACCCTCAACGAACTGCTGACCCGTAGCAACCGTCTGCACGACTTTGACGACACCGAGCAGATCCAGCATCAGCTGGAGCGCCTGATCTCGCGGGACCTGGCCTTGCACCTGCCACGCCAGGCCGGCCAGCGTGAAGACCGCTACACCCATGCCTTGGGCGACCCGGCGGAAATCGAGGCGATTCTCGCTGCACGGCAGCAGGAAGGCGGCGCGCGCACCACTGGCGGCAGTGTGTCAGAAGAACGCATCGAGGCCCTCGAAGCCCGCATTGCGGCGCTGGAAGCACGCCTGTCAGAGCTGGAAGGCTGAGCCGTCACGGCTCGGGGTCGGGGAAATTGCGGCAGCTCTTGCGCTCGGCCAGCTCCCGGTCAGTGGGGCGCTGGTCGACGAACACAGCGCGACCGTCGGCGTAGATTTCCAGGTAGCCCCAGTGCAGGTCCTGCTCTTGCTGCCCGGGCTTTGGGGGGACTAGCCACCAGGGTTCGCGGCTGATCAGGGTCATGGGTGTGATTCCTGAGGGGTCTGCAGTAAGCATAGACACCTTCAGGTCCTGCTTTGCTTGCACCGGCCCTTTCGCGGGTAAACCCGCTCCTACAGCGTCCTGTGTCCAACCCTCGATGTGTGTCCGCCACCAATCTGCGTAGGAGCGGGTTTACCCGCGAATACGGCGGCGGTGGCAACGGTGAACGGCGGGTGGAGATTGGCCAGCAGGCCCGGCCTCTTCGCGGGTAAACCCGCTCCTACGACGGCCTGTGTCCAGCCCTCGATGTGTGTCTACCACCGATCTGTGTAGGAGCGGGTTTACCCGCGAATACGGTAGCGGCAGCAACGGTGAACGGCGGGTGGTGATTGGCCAGCAGGCCCGGCCACCGACATGTGTCCACCACCGATCCGATGTAGGAGCGGGTTTACCCGCGAATACGGTAGCGGCAGCAACGGTGAACGGCGGGTGGTGATTGGCCAGCAGGCCCGGCCACCGACATGTGTCCACCACCGATCCGATGTAGGAGCGGGTTTACCCGCGAATACGGTAGCGGCAGCAACGGTGAACGGCGGGTGGTGATTGGCCAGCAGGCCCGGCCACCGACATGTGTCCACCACCGATCCGATGTAGGAGCGGGTTTACCCGCGAATACGGTAGCGGCAGCAACGGTGAACGGCGGGTGGTGATTGGCCAGCAGGCCCGGCCTCTTCGCGGGTAAACCCGCTCCTACGGGGAGCTTCACAGTTTCAACAACTGCGCAGTCCTGTGAGAGCGGCTTCAACCGCGAAAGGGCCGTACAGGCTTACGCCGGTGCCGAAGTCCGAATCAGGTGGTCAAAGGCCGCGAGCGACGCCTTGGCCCCCTCACCCACCGCAATGACGATCTGCTTGTATGGCACGGTAGTCACGTCACCTGCTGCAAACACACCCGGGATGCTGGTCTGGCCCTTGGCGTCGACAATGATTTCGCCACGCGGCGACAGCTCGACGGTGCCCTTCAGCCAGTCAGTGTTGGGCAACAGGCCAATCTGCACGAAGATGCCTTCCAGTGCCACCTCGTGCTGTTCATCCGTGGTGCGGTCCTTGTAGCGCAGGCCGGTGACCTTCTCGCCATTGCCCAGCACCTCGGTGGTCAGCGCGCTGGTGATCACGTTGACGTTCGGCAGGCTGCGCAGCTTGCGTTGCAACACCGCATCGGCACGCAACTGGCTGTCGAACTCGATCAGCGTCACCTGGGCGACGATACCGGCCAGGTCGATGGCCGCTTCCACACCCGAGTTGCCGCCGCCAATCACCGCCACGCGTTTGCCCTTGAACAGCGGGCCGTCACAGTGCGGGCAGTAGGCCACGCCGCGGCCACGGTACTCTTGCTCACCCGGCACGTTCATTTCGCGCCAGCGGGCGCCGGTGGCCAGGATCACGGTCTTGGCCTTCAACGAAGCGCCCCCCGCCAGGCGCACTTCGTGCAAACCGCCCTCGGCGGCCGGAATCAGCGCTTCACCGCGCTGCAGGTTCATGATGTCGACGTCGTACTGTTTGACGTGCTCTTCCAGCGCCGTGGCCAGCTTCGGCCCTTCGGTTTCCTGCACCGAGATGAAGTTCTCGATGGCCAGAGTGTCCAGCACCTGGCCGCCGAAGCGCTCGGCGGCAACACCGGTGCGGATGCCCTTGCGGGCAGCGTAGATGGCAGCCGCGGCGCCAGCGGGGCCACCGCCGACAACCAGCACGTCAAAGGCTTCCTTGGCGTTGATCTTCTCGGCCTGGCGGGCGCCAGCGTTGGTGTCGATCTTGCCAATGATTTCTTCCAGGCCCATACGGCCCTGACCAAACACTTCACCGTTGAGGTAGATACTCGGTACCGCCATGATCTTGCGCGATTCCACTTCGTCCTGGAACAGCGCACCGTCGATGGCAACATGGCGCACGTTGGGGTTGAGTACCGCCATCAGGTTCAGTGCCTGGACGACGTCCGGGCAGTTCTGGCACGACAGCGAGAAGTAGGTTTCGAAGTTGAATTCACCTTCCAGAGCCTGGATCTGCTCGATCACTTCGGCACTGGCCTTGGACGGGTGGCCACCGACTTGCAGCAGTGCCAGCACCAGCGAGGTGAATTCGTGACCCATGGGGATGCCGGCGAAGCGCAGGCTGATATCGGCACCCGGGCGGTTCAGCGAGAACGAAGGGCGACGGGCATCGGTACCGTCCGCGCTGAAGGTAATGAGGTTCGACAGGCCGGCAATCTCCACCAGCAGGTCGTGCAATTCGCGGGACTTCGCGCCGTCGTCGAGGGAAGCAACGATCTCGATCGGCTGGGTGACCCGCTCCAGGTAGGTTTTCAGTTGCGATTTAAGCGTGGCGTCCAACATACGGGCGATTCCTTTTTCAAAACTCGGATACAAAAACGCCCAGGCGAGGTCGCCCGGGCGCTTGACGGGGCGGTAGGTATTTCAGCTTTGGCGGCTGCTTACCGCCCGCGTTATGGGCATGACCTTAGATCTTGCCTACGAGGTCCAGCGACGGCGCCAGAGTGGCTTCGCCTTCTTTCCACTTGGCCGGGCACACTTCGCCAGGGTGAGCGGCAACGTACTGAGCAGCCTTGACCTTACGCAGCAGTTCAGCAGCATCACGGCCTACACCACCGTCGTTCAGCTCGACGATCTTGATCTGGCCTTCTGGGTTGATCACGAAGGTACCGCGGTCGGCCAGGCCGGCTTCTTCGATCAGCACGTCGAAGTTGCGCGAAATGACGTGAGTCGGGTCACCGATCAGCGGGTATTCGATCTTGCCGATGGTGTCCGAAGTGTCGTGCCAGGCTTTGTGAGTGAAGTGGGTGTCGGTGGAAACACCGTAGATTTCCACGCCCAGTTTCTGGAACTCGGCGTAGTTGTCAGCAAGGTCACCCAGCTCGGTCGGGCAAACGAAGGTGAAGTCGGCCGGGTAGAAGAACACGACAGACCACTTGCCTTTCAGATCGGCTTCGCTGACCTGAACGAACTCGCCTTTGTGGTAGGCGGTGGCGTTGAAAGGTTTGACCTGGCTGTTGATGATTGGCATGAGAGACACTCCTTCATGGGGTTGGAATCAGTTGATGGATAGAATCCTAACTAATCATCCCGCTGAAGGCTCATTGGCAAAGCTCATGCTTTCGATTGGTTTTGGCTATAACCGAGGTTACTTAATAGAAGGGAACGGGCTGAGCAAAGGATTGCGGTCCTGAGCGCTGCACTGGCAAAGAAATGTAACAGCTCCCCATTCGGCATCACGGGCAAACGGGTCTAGGCTCAAGCCCATGTGATACCGGGCCCCTCTGACGGCTGCCAAGCCGCCATGTCGGATCACTGTTGCCTTGCAACGTCGACATTCAAGGAGGGGCTCATGACAGCTCTGCAAGCATTCCTCACAACACCTGTCCTCGGTACCAGCGCCTGGTTGTGGCTGGTGTTCATGGCCATCGTCATCGGTTTGTTGGTGCTCGACCTGGGCGTGCTGCACCGCCACGACCGGGAAATTGAAATGCGCGAGAGCCTGCTGCTGTATTCAGGCTATTTCAGTGTCGGTGTGCTGTTCGGCGCGGGGGTCTGGTACCAGTTGGGTGCGCAGTCGGCACTGGAGTTCTACACCGGTTTCCTGGTCGAACAGTCGCTGTCGATGGACAACGTGTTCGTCATGGCGATGATCTTCAGCTACTTCGCCATCCCCCGCCGCTACCAGCACCGCGTGCTGTTCTGGGGCATCCTGGGCGTGGTGTTCCTGCGGGCCATCATGATCGGCGTGGGCGCGGCGCTGGTACAGAACTTTGCCTGGGTGCTGTACATCTTCGGTGCCTTCCTGCTGTTTACCGGGGTGAAAATGGCGCTGTCGAAGGAAGACAGCCGCCCAGACCTGGCCAACAACCCGATCCTCAAGTTCGTGCGGCGGCACATGCGGGTTACCGACCAGATCCATGGCTCGCACTTCTTTGTACGCCACACCCCGGCCGGGCACAGCAAGGCGCTGCGTTATGCCACCCCGCTGTTTCTGGCACTGGTACTGATCGAACTGGCCGACCTGGTGTTTGCCGTCGACAGCGTGCCGGCGATCTTCGCCATCACCCAGGACCCGTTCATCGTCTACACCTCCAACATCTTCGCCATCCTCGGCTTGCGCTCGCTGTATTTCGCGCTGGCGGCGCTGATGCACCGGTTCGTCTACCTCAAGTACGCACTGGCGCTGGTGTTGATCTTCATTGGCTGCAAGATTTTCTACCACGGCATGGTGGGCAAGGTGCCGGCGCTCCTGTCGTTGGGCGTGACATTCGGGTTGTTGCTGGGTGGGGTGGTGATTTCGTTGATCAAGACGCGAGGGCAAAAAAAGGATGACAGTATGGATGGGCACCAGCCGCACGCCATTGGACAAGAACCCGCGTCCAAGAGAGAAAAAGACACGCAACTAGGTGCCTGAGTGAATCAATTGCACTGGCCACGTCGCGGGCAAGCTGAGTGCTGCCCGTGTAGGCGCGGGCTCACCCGCGAATGGGCCGGCGCAGGCTGACGCGTTCACCGCCCGCTACGCAACATCTCCACCGGCACATACTTGCCAATCTCGTATTTGCCAATCGCCGCCCTGTGCACTTCATCCGGCCCGTCAGCCAGGCGCAGGGTGCGCTGCATGGCATACATGTAGGCCAGCGGGAAATCGCCGCTTACCCCTGCCCCGCCATGTATCTGGATAGCCCGGTCAATCACGTTCAAGGCCACGTTCGGCGCCACCACCTTGATCTGGGCGATCTCGCTACGGGCCACCTTGTTGCCGACGGTGTCCATCATGTAGGCCGCTTTGAGCGTCAGCAGCCGGGCCATGTCGATTTCCATGCGCGAGTCGGCGATCTTGTCGACGTTGCCGCCCAGGCGTGCCAGTGGCCGACCAAAAGCAGTACGCTCCACCGAGCGCTTGCACATCAGCTCCAGTGCGCGCTCGGCCATGCCGATCGAGCGCATGCAGTGGTGAATACGGCCAGGGCCCAGGCGGCCCTGGGCAATTTCGAAGCCGCGGCCTTCGCCAAGGATCACGTTTTCGTACGGCACCCGCACATGCTCGAAAAGGACTTCGGCATGACCATGGGGCGCATCGTCATAACCGAACACCGGCAGCGGGCGGACGATCTTCACGCCTGGCGTGTCGGTCGGCACCAGCACCATGGAATGCTGCTGGTGGCGTGGCCCTTCAGGGTCGGACAGGCCCATGAAGATCATGACCTTGCAGCGCGGGTCGCAGGCGCCGGAAGTCCACCACTTGCGGCCGTTGATCACCCACTCGTCACCGTCCCGTATGGCGGTAGCAGCCATGTTGGTGGCGTCCGAGGAGGCCACGTCCGGTTCGGTCATGGCAAACGCCGACCGGATCTCGCCACGCAGCAGCGGCTCCAGCCACTGGCGTTTTTGCGCCTCGCTGCCGTAGCGCACCAGCACTTCCATGTTGCCAGTGTCCGGCGCCGAGCAGTTGAACGGCTCCGGCCCGAGCAACGAGCGGCCCATGATCTCTGCCAGCGGGGCGTACTCCAGGTTGCTCAGGCCAGCGCCGTATTCCGACTCGGGCAAGAACAGGTTCCACAACCCTTCGGCGCGGGCCTTGGCTTTAAGCTCCTCCATGATTGCAGTGGGCTGCCAGCGGTCACCCTCGGCGACCTGGCGCTCGAACACGGCTTCGGCGGGGTAGACATAAGCGTCCATGAACGCAGTGACACGCTCGCGCAGTGCCTGGACCTTGGGCGAATAGGCGAAATCCATCTGGGCTACCTTCACAGTTCGGAGTACGTGGGCCAGAGCCTAGAGCAGCATTGCTCCATCCACCTAGTCTATTTTCCGCGTGTATAAACATTCATAACCGATATATGATCGGCCGATAATTCCAACAAAGAGCGGCGCCCATGAACCTTAGCAAGGTCGACCTCAACCTGTTCATCGTGTTCGATGCGATCTACACCGAAGCCAACCTGACCCGCGCCGGGCAGATCGTCGGCATTACCCAGCCGGCAGTGTCCAATGCCCTGTCGCGCCTGCGCGAAACCTTCAATGACCCGCTGTTCGTGCGTACCGCGCAAGGCATGGTGCCCACACCCATGGCGCAGAACATCATCGGCCCTGTGCGCAACGCGCTGGCGCTGCTGCGGACTTCGGTGCAGGAAAGCCGCACGTTCAACCCGCAGCAGGCCAACAAGACCTTCCGCATCAGCATGACCGACCTGACCGAGGCGGTCATCTTGCCGCCGCTGTTCCAGCGCCTGCGCCGCCTGGCGCCGGCAGTCATGATCGAAAGCTTCCTGTGCAAGCGCCGCGAGACCACCAAGGAACTCGCGGCCGGCCGCCTGGACTTTGCCATCGACGCGCCACTGAACACCGACCCGCAGGTGCGCCACATCAAACTGATGCAAGACCGCTATGTCTGCGCCCTGCGCCAGGGCCACCCGCTGGCTGACAGCAAGCTGACCCTCGACAGCTACCTGGGCATGACCCACATCCATATCTCTAGCCGCCGCAACGGCCTGGGTTACGTCGACCTGGCGCTGGGCAAGATGGGTGTTCAACGCAAGGTCGCCCTGCGTTCGCAACACTACCTGATGGCGTCGCAGGTGTTGCAGCAGACCGACATGGCGATGACGGTCCCCGAGCGCTTCGCCCGTCGCCATCAGTTGCGTTATCAGGCGCTGCCGGTGGAGGTCCCTGCGCTGGAAACGCACCTGTACTGGCATGAAAGCACCGACCAGGACCCGGCCAACCGCTGGATGCGCGAACAGATCACCGAATTGTGCGAGCGCGTGGTGGCAGAGGAAGAAAAGGCTCTGGAGCACGCCTAAAGGTGCCGGTGAGGTGCCATTAATGGCCCCTCACCAGGCAAAGTAGAAAATTCCATGAAAGATCTTCGATAGAGATTTTTTTTCTAAAACAATCGCGAATCGACCTGAGGGAAACGAAAAAAACACCGCTGCTGGCAGGTACGCTTACGTCAATGATCGCCGATTTCACGGCCACTGACACGGACCCGCCCTCAATGCCTAGCGCCCCACTCTACTTCGATTATGCCGCCACTACCCCAGTCGACGACCGGGTTATCGAAACCATGCTCGCCTGCCTGGGTAACCAGGCCAACTTCGGCAACCCGGCGTCCAGCGGCCACGCCTTCGGCCAGGCTGCACGTCACGCCGTGGAGCAGGCACGCCAGCAAGTCGCCGAGTGCGTCGGCGCGCACGCCGAGCACCTGGTATGGACCTCGGGCGCGACCGAGTCCAACAACCTGGCGCTCAAGGGTATTGCCCAAGGCATCGGCCAGCCCGGGCACCTGATCACCAGCCAGCTGGAACACAAGGCCGTGCTCGACACCGTGGCCGAACTGGAGCGCCAGGGCTGGGCCGTTACGCGCCTGGCAGCGGATGCCGCTGGCCTGATTCAGCCCGCGAGCGTGCAGGCAGCATTGCGCGCTGACACCCGCCTGGTATCGCTGATGGCGGTCAACAACGAACTGGGCACGGTCACCGATTTTGCCGCGATCGGCGAGCAGGTGCGTGCCCACGGTGCCCTGCTGCACGTGGATGCCGCGCAGGCCGTGGGCAAGCTGGCGATCGACCTGCGTACGATGGCCGTGGACCTGATGTCTTTTTCGGCGCACAAGGTCTACGGGCCGAAAGGCATCGGCGCGCTGTATGTCGGGCCGCGCGCCCGCGTGCTGATGCGTGCGCAGATGCACGGCGGCGGCCATGAGCAGGGCCTGCGTTCCGGCACCCTGGCGACCCATCAGATAGCGGGCATGGGCAGCGCCTTTGCCTTGGCCGGCCAACCTGGCGACAGCGAACACCAGCGCCTCGAGCAACTGGCAATACGCCTGCGCACAGGCCTGCTGGCCATGCCCGGCGTTACCTTGAACGGCTGCGCCAAGCAACGCATTCCCCATACCTTGAACCTGTGCATCGACAGCAAAGGCTTCAACAGCGCGGCGCTGGCCGGCGAGCTGGCCTTGTCGACCACCTCGGCCTGCAACTCGGCGAGCAACGCTGCCTCGCATGTGCTGCTGGCACTGGGGCTGGATGAGTGTCAGACTCGCAACAGTGTGCGTTTGAGCATCGGCCGTTTCAGCACCGAGGCTGACGTGGACAAGGCGCTCGAAGTGTTTGGCCGGGTGCTGGCGTCAGCATCGGCAGCACTGTGGTGACCACCTCGGCTGTTTTCGCCTTGCCTGACCTGCGTCTCAAGACTATTCGTACAGAGCCTAGAACAGGCGGCTGTCCGGCGTGAAATCCTCAACCTGAATTTTCGCGCTCTGCGCCTGCGGGTGCCGTGGGTTGAACAGGTAATTGGTGGTGCTGGGCATGATCGCGCTTGGCACCGGCAGCAGCAATGCCGAACCGTCATCCAGAAAGCGATTGCCCAGCGTACGGGTCAACTCAGGCTGAGCAGACCAGCCGGGCTGCAAAGCGGGCAACTGCGCCTGGGAAACCGTGTCGGGCAGTTCGATGCGAAGCAAGCGCATGGTGGTCGGGAAATCCTCGGGGTCGATCTCCAGGTGCACCAACACTTCCAGCATCGCCCCGGGAGGGCTGGTGGCGGCATACACCACCGGCCGACCCGCCTGGTGCCAGCGGCCACTTACACGCAAGCCCCCCGTACCGCTCAAGTCTGCATAGGCGCTGATTCGCCACAAAATCACAGGCCATAGCCCTCGGCAATCTGCAGCAGCATTTCTTCGACCTGCGTGGTGCCTTGCTGGGTGGTGAGCATCTGCATCGGCGTCAGCCCCGAGAAACGCTCCTTGGGCTTGGAAAGCCAGCGTTTGGCCTTGCCCGCTTCACCAAACACGGCCTCGGCCATGGCGGTGATGTGGGCCGAGCGGAACAGCCGATCGCTCTCATCCACGGTCAGCGGTTGGTCACGCTCGATACGGGATTTGAGGGTGCGCAGCGGGATGATCTGGTCGCGCTCCACCGGCGTGAGCACACCGCGTTCGGTCAGCTTTACCAACCAGGTGGCGGCAAAACCATCGGTGATGCGGGTGTGAATTTCGAAGTCGCTGGCAAGCTCGGGAATGTCCAGCAGCGCCTGCAAGCGCGCCCGGTACTCGTGGTAACCGTTGTCGCGAAGCACTTCGGCAAGCATGGCAGGCTCCTTTTCGGCATTTGCCGACAAGTATGCGGTATATGCCGGGGCATTGCCAGTTTGCCTGATCGGGCGGTCGACTTCAGGGCTTTGCCAGATTAACCGCCAGCGTTGCCAGGGCCGCACAGCGGCCCCGGAAACCTCACAGGAAGGTGAACACTTTCGATGCCGGCAACCGCGACTTGCTCAGCCCGGCATTGAAGTCCGCCTCACTGCGGTAACCCAGGCTCAGGATCACCACACTGGTAAAGCCACGCTCACGCAAACCCAGTTCGGCATCGAGGACCTTGCTGTCGAAGCCCTCGATCGGCGTGGCATCCAGCCCATGCGCCGCTGCACCCAGCAAGGCAGTTCCCAACGCCAGGTAGGTCTGCTTTTCCATCCAGTGCTGCACATCCTTCTGGTCGAAGCGGTGCAGGTTGACGTAGTGGCGGCGGCTCTGGTTTTGCCCGGCGCGCGCTTGCTCATCACGGAAACGGCCATCGGCGGCCTCTTGATCGAGCACGGCGTTCAGGTGTTCTTCAGTCATCTCGGTACGGGTGCAGAACACGATCACATGCGAAGCATCGAGAAGCTTCTGCGTGTTGTAGGCATAACCCTCAGCAGTGCTCTTGGCCAGGCGGGCCTTGCCTTCGGCCGTGTCGGCAACGATGAAATGCCAGGGCTGGGAATTGACCGACGACGGGCTGTGGCGCAGTTGTTCGAGCAGGGCGTCGACGGTGGCCTGGGGAATGCGGCGTGAGGCATCGTAAGCTTTGGTGGTGTAACGGCGCTTGGCCAGCGATACGGTATCCATGCGACAACTCCGGAGTGAACAGTGGATGTGCCGGGCATCTTATCTTTCCAGCAAAAAAGAAAAAGCGGCACAATGTAACAACACTTTCATCCCTGGAATGAAAATGCTGCGCATCACCGACCTCGAACTGTTTGCCCGCAGCAGCGTGCTGGGGAGCTTCACTGCCGCCGCCCATGAAGCCGGCCTGCTGCCGGGCCAGGTGGCTGCCGCGATCAAACGTCTGGAACGCGACCTGGATGTACGCCTGTTCGCCCGCACCACCCGCAGCCTGCGCCTGACCGCCGAGGGCGAGCGCTACCTGCCAACCGCGCTGAATGTGCTGGAAAGCCTGCGCCAGGGCCATGAAGATCTGCATGGCAACCCCAATAGCCTGCGCGGCACCCTGCAGGTGTCGGCCCCTTCCGACATGGGCCGCAACATGCTGCTGCCCTGGCTCAGCGCTTTCCGCCGCGACCACCCGGCATTGCAACTGCGCTTCTTCCTGTCCGACCAGATGGCCGACCTCAACCGCGACCCTGTGGATGTGGCCATCCGCTATGGCCTCAACCAGGATGCCAACTACATCGCCCTGCCACTGGCCGAATGGAACCGCCGCGTGCTGGTGGCCTCGCCCGACTACCTGGCCCGTCACGGCCGCCCGCTTACCCCCGACGCACTGCAGCAGCATGCCTGCCTGCTGTACATGCAGCACAGCCGGGTGTACGACAAGTGGCAGCTGGGTAATCGCACCGTGCAGGTGCGTGGGCCGCTGGTCAGTGACGATGCCGACGTCATCCGCCGCCTGGCCATCCAGGGGGAAGGTATCGTCTACAAGTCGTGGCTGGATGTCAGCGCCAACATCGCGGCCGGTGAACTGGAAATGGTCCTGCCCGAATTGCTCGGCGAGCCTACCCCGCTGACCTTGGTCTGCCCTCATCGCAAACAACTCACACCGGCCGTGAAGCAATTGCACCTGTGGCTACGCGAACGCTTCGAGGCCCTGCGCGCCCGGGCACTGACCAACGGCTGCACAATCGTTCCAGACTGAGCCGGGGGCGTTGCGCTAAGGTAGCCATTTACCCCACGGTACACGTCCATGAGCAACTGGATCGACTTCAAACAAGACGCCGACACCGGCATCGAGTCGGTCCGCGCGCATTTTGTCGGCCATGCCTATGATCCCCACTGGCACGACAGCTTCCTGGTCGGCGTGACCGAGCAGGGCGTGCAGCAGTTCAACTGCCGCCGGGTGCGTCACCGCAGCACGCCGGGGCAGGTATTTTTACTTGAGCCTGGCGACATCCACGATGGCCTGGCGCCCACCGAAGAAGGCTTCACCTATTCGACGCTGTACCTGGAGCCCGCCTGGCTCGACCAACAATTGCGCGCGCTGTACGAGCACGCGCCGGGCGACAGCCTGCCCAGCTTTGCCGACACCCTGTGCCACGACGAACGCCTGGCGCGGGCCACCGCCCTGGCCTTCCGGGCCGTGCATGACCAGGACTTGCGCATCGTCAGGCAAACGGCCATGGACGATCTGCTGGCCTGCCTGACCCGCCACCTGCACTGGCGCCGCCGCATCAACCCCGACCCGCGCCTGCCGCTGACCGCACAGCGCGCCCGGGACTTCCTGCATGCCAATCTGGAGCGCGACATCGGCCTGGAGGACCTGGCCCAGGCCTGCGGCATTGACCGCTTTCGCCTGACGCGTGCGTTCAAGGCGGCGTTCGGCATTGCACCCCATGCCTACCTGATCCAGCTGCGCCTGGCCCGCGCGCGGCGCCTGCTTGCCCAAGGCCAGACACCGGCCGAAGTGGCCGTGGCGTTGGGCTTTGCCGACCAGAGCCACCTGGGGCGCTGGTTCCGCCGCGCCTACCAGTTGACCCCGGCCGACTACCGCAGGCGCTGCTCAAACCTTCCAGACTGAGTGCCGGCGGGCAGCGAGCATGGTGCTTCGATGTTACGGAGCCCATGAACCATGTCTGAGTCGTTGTTGCCCTTCATTCTGTTTGCCCTGGTGTCCAGTATCAGCCCGGGGCCGACCAACCTGTTGATCCTGGCCCATGGCGCCCGCCGGGGCCTGCGCGCAAGCCTGGCGCCGATCGTGGCGGCGTGTGGCGCGGCTGCAGCCATTGTGCTGCTCGTCGGGCTGGGGCTGGGCGAACTGCTGCTGCGCTACCCCCTGGCGCAACAGCTGATGAGCTGGGCCGGGGTGCTGTGGCTGAGCAGCCTGGCGTGGAAGATGCTGCGCAGTGCCGCCGCCCCGCTCCACGCGGCAACGGCACAAGGCTTCAGTGCGCTCAGTGCGGCCTCGTTGCAGGTGGTGAACCCCAAGGTCTGGTTGATGGCCGTGGCGGTGGTCGGGGTATTTGCCGCTCCGTCGTTGCCAGTGTGGCAGCTGGCGCTGGTGTTTTGGCTGATCGCTCTGCCGAGCATGGCCGCCTGGGCGGTGTTGGGGGTGGGGAGCGCCCGGTGGCTGCAGGCACCGGGGCGGTTGCGGGTGTTCAACCAGGTATTGGCGGGGGTTCTGTTGATATCGGCATGGGCTGCCGTATTGGCCTGAGTCTCTACTTGACCGGCAAGGGGCCTGAGCGGCCCCGGCTCAGCGTGCCAACGCCTCGCGAAAACGCCGGGTACTGGCAACGGCCAGTACCAGCCCGACCACTGCCACGCTGCCGCCCACCAGGCCGATATCCGCCACATTCATCTGGCTGCTGACGATACTGCCCAGCAGCGCACCACCGCCAATACCGATGTTGTAGATACCCGAGAACAGCGCCATGGCCACATCGGTGGCGTCGGACGCCAGCTTCAGGGTCTTGGACTGCAGCGCCAGGCTGAAGCTGAGAATTGCCACGCCCCAGAACATGCTCAGCACTGCGAACACATAGAAGTTGCCCGACAGCGGCAACATCAGCAACAGGCACGCGGCGAGTACCCCGATCGAACCCACCAGGAAGCCATGCGGGAAGCGGTCGCTGTAACGGCTGAACAACAACGAACCAAAAACCCCGGCACCGCCGAACAACAGCAGCAACAGTGTGGTGCGGTCGCCGCCGATCTGCGCTACGTGCAGGGCGAACGGCTCGATATAGCTGTAGGCCGTGAACTGCGCGGTAATGACCAGCGTCACCAACAAGTAGGTAATGACCAGTGCCGGGCGCTTGAACAGGACCGGCAGGCTGCGCAACGAACCGGAGTTCTGGCTGGGCAGCAGCGGCAGCGATTTCATCAGGCACAGCATGGTGGCTAGCGCTACCCCGCCAATGCTCAGGAACGTGATGCGCCAGCCCAGTGCCTCGCCCACCACACGGCCCAGCGGGATGCCCAGGACCATGGCCAGGGTAGTGCCGGTGGCCAGCAGGCCCAGCGCCTTGGCCTGCTGGCCCGGCGGCGCCACACGCACCGCCAGCGAGGCGGTGATGGACCAGAACACCGCATGCGCCAGGGCAATGCCGATACGGCTGACCAGCAGCATGGCGAAGCTCTGCGAAAGCCACGACAGCACGTGGCTGACAATGAACACCAGGAACACGAACAGCAGCAGACGCCGCCGTTCGATGTTGCGGGTCAGCAACATCATGGGCAACGAGGCCAGCGCCACGATCCAGGCATAGATGGTCAGCATCAGGCCGACCTGGGCAGTGCTCATGTCGAAGCTGCGGCCAATGTCACTGAGCAGCGCCACCGGGACGAACTCGGTGGTGTTGAAAATGAAGGCCGCCAAGGCCAGGGCGATGACGCTCAGCCAGCTGCCGCTGCCCGTTGTGGGTGGCAGGTGTGTGGGTATGGGTCCGTTCATGGGTGGAAACCGCTTCTCCGCAGACAAAGCAACAGGTCGCACGCCAGCCACCCGCTTGCAGGGGTGCCAACGTACGTTTTGTTATGGATAGGAATGCCCGGCATGGTACGCGTCAAGCTGGGGCCTCACAACCGCAGGGCAGGCAGAAGGAGTACCATGCGCGCTTTGTGTGAAACGCGCGTGCAACAAGGAGCCCGATCCGCTCATGGACAAGCAGCACCCCCAGCAGCAGTGGCAGCAGGCAGTCATCGCCTATGCCCAGGCCGTCAACGACTACGTCGCGCAGGGCCGTGCGCACGGCTGGGACAACCTCGAAGAGCCGCAGGCACCCGCCACCGAACACCTGCTCGACGCCTGGCTGGCAGCCCTGCAGGCAGCCAACCGCCCTGGCATGGACGAACCGCAGCGTCAGGCATTTCGCGAGGCATGGCCACCCGCACACCACCCCTTGATACCTATGCTCGAAGACCACGGCCAAGGCATCAGCCATGTCCTGCTGCTGGAAGATGGCAGCCTGCTGGCCCGCATCGGCATGCCTTACGACAAGGGCCAGGTGGTGCGTATCGACCACCATGGGGTAACCCCGGTCATCGGCATCGAACACTTTGGCCGTTGCCCGGCGCGGCGCTATTTCGCCCTGGCCAATGCCGAGGGCGTGCGTGTGACCGATGGCTGGGGCGGCCCGCAAGTGCAGCGCCTGGCCTGGCCTACGGGGCTGGAGGGGTTGCCGCCAGGCTACCCGTTCGAGCCGTTCGACCTGCCGCCCACACCGACCGCGCTGATCCCCTTCCCCGATGGCCAGCGAGTGCTGCTGGTGAGTGCCGAAGGTATCTTCGTGCTGGCCACTCAAGGTGCGACTCGCCTGCTGCCACAGCAGACACGGGTGCTCGATGAGCTGGCCGAGGGCACCGACCCGGACGACATCAGCCTGGGGCTGAGCATGGAGCATGGTGCGGTGTCGGCGGATGGCCGGCTGATCGTCGTGGGTGAGCAAGGCAGCCGACACCTTGTTCTGGACGAACGACTCAAGCCGCTGGCGCACATCGGCCCGGGCAGCGAATACCCGCACTTTGCCTTGTTCAACCGCGCGGGTGACCAGTTGATCGTCAATGCCTGCCATTTCTACAGCGGTGCCACGCTGGCCGTGAGGGTGGCAGACCTGCACGGGCTGGATACCGATTACTACAGCCAGGACCCGCGTACCCCGCTGGTGCAGGATGGCGCAAGGGTGTATGCGGGGGTTGCGCGCGATGGCGAGTACATTGTGGGTGATGCCTATGGCTACCTGCGGGCGTTTGGCGAAGAGGGTAAGGAGCATTGGCAGCATTACCTGGGATCGACCATCAGTGCGATGGATATCAGCGCCGACGGACAAACGCTGGTGGCGGCGAGCCATGCGGGGGTTATTTCGGTGATTGCGCTGGATAGCGGGCGGCCCGAGTGGCAGATCGGTACCGGGGCGCACGGCGAGGTGCGGCGATGGTTGTTCTGGAAGGGCTGGGACAAGCCAATGGCCTGGTAAAACGGCTGCATCGTTGCTGCCTGTACCGGCCCGACCTCGGGCAAGCCCGCTCCTGTGTAGGAGCGGGCTTGCCCGCGAAGAGGCCCGTACAGGCAACCGACCCATCAGCCCTGTAGCGTGGCCATGTCGATCACGAACCGGTACTTCACATCACCGGCAATCATCCGCTCATAGGCCTGGTTGATGTTGCGGATATCCAGCATCTCGATATCGCAACGGATGTCGTGCTCGGCGCAGAAGTTCAGTACTTCCTGAGTCTCGGCAATCCCCCCGATCAACGACCCCGCCAGCACCCGGCGCTTCATCACCAGGTTGGCCGCATGCAATGCCGGGTCGATCGGTTCGATCAGGCCAACCAGGATGTGCACACCGTCGAACTTCAGCGTTTCCAGGTACGGGTTGAGGTCGTGCTGCACCGGAATGGTGTCGAGCAGGAAATCGAAACGGCCGGCAGCGGCGCGCATCTGCTCGGCATCGGTGGAGACGATCACATGGTCGGCCCCTTGGCGGCGCGCTTCCTCGGCCTTGGCCTGAGAGCGCGTGAACAGGGTCACTTCCGCACCCAGGGCCTTGGCCAGTTTGATGCCCATGTGGCCCAGGCCGCCCATGCCGAGGATGCCGATCTTGTGGCCCGGGCCAACGCCGTGGTGCTTGAGCGGCGAATAGGTGGTGATGCCGGCACACAGGATAGGTGCAGCGCTGGGCAGGTCCATGCCGGCCGGTATGCGCACCACGAAGTGCTCGCTGACCACGATGCTGCTGGAATACCCCCCCATGGTGTTGCTGCCATCGACCCGGTCCGGGGTGGCGTAGGTCATGGTCGGGCCTTCGAGGCAATACTGTTCCAGGTCCTTGGCGCAGGCTTCACAGGTACGGCACGAGTCGACCATGCAGCCGACGCCCACCAGGTCACCGACCTTGTGCGTGGTGACTTTGTCGCCCACCGCCGTGACCCGGCCGATGATCTCGTGGCCCGGCATCAGCGGGTACACGGCAATGCCCCATTCGTTGCGCGCCTGGTGGATGTCGGAGTGGCACACGCCGCAGTACAGGATGTCGATGGCGACGTCATCCGGGCGCGGGCTGCGGCGTTGGAACGTCATGGGGGCCAGGGGGCTGGTGGGGGTTTGAGCGGCATAACCGATGGCGGTATACATGCAGGGCCTCGCAGTGAAGTGAAACGATTCAGGCGACGCATTTTGCGCGTCGTTCGCCGCCTCGCCCACGGCTGATTCTCCGGCATGCATGCCTGATTCTACGAAGATGCCAAGCTATAGCTGGCGCCACGCCCTCAATCTGCGATGATCAAGCTGTCTGATTCTCTGCCCTTGGTCCACCATGCAACTGACCCGTCACGTCGATGCCAATGCGCCGCTCTGCTCACTGATCCGCAGCCTTGCCACGCGCCCAGGCTTTGTGCCCACGCACCTGCCCCAAGTGCAGGTGCTGAGCTGGGACCACTATGTGGCCAGCAGCCCACAGATTTACGAACCCAGCCTCATGATCCTGGCCCAGGGCAGCAAACTGGCGCGCCTGGGGCCGCGCACCCTGGAGTACGGCGCCGGGCATTACCTGGTGCAGGCGTTGTCGGTGCCGTTCATGTGTGAAACCTTTGCCACCCGCGAGGCGCCGCTGTTGGGCGTGGCGGTGGGCATCGATCGTGGCGTGCTGGGCGAGTTGGTGCAGAGCATGGGCTTGGCACCGGACGCTGAAGTGCAGGCGCAAACCCCGCAATCGATGACCTCGGCGGCACTGGATGCACCCATGCGCGAAAGTGTGGAACGGCTGCTGCACTGCCTGCAGGACCCGCTTGACGCCAAGGTACTGGGCCCGGCGCGCGTACGCGAGGTGCTGTATACCGCGCTGCGCGGCCCGCAGGCCGGTGTGTTGCGGGCACTGGTGGAGCAACAGGGGCACTTCGCCCGCATCGGCGCCGCCCTCGCCCACCTGCGCGAGCACTACGCCGAGCCGCTGAGCGTGGAGGCACTGGCCGCGCGGGCCAACATGAGCGTTTCGACCTTCCATGAACACTTCAAGCGCTGCACCGACATGGCGCCGATGCAGTACCTCAAGCGCTTGCGGCTACTCAAGGCGCAGCAGATGCTGATCGGCGAAGGCCTGGGCGTGGCACAGGCTGCGCACCGGGTGGGCTATCAGAGCACCTCGCAGTTCAGCCGCGAATACAAGCGCCAGTTCGAACGCAGCCCAGGGGATGAATTGCCTTACCAAAGCATGCCGGTGTAATCACCCGATCTGAAAAGCCCCTGCAGGTACGCATCCGGGACAAGGCGTTTTTCGCCCGGCGGGTCAGCCCGCCAGCGGCCACTGCGCCAATGGCCAGTAAGCCCCCTTGCGCGACTCGTAAAGCGTGAAGTGTCGCGCGGTGAGGTAAAACTCCGGCGCGCTAATGGCCTCGGGCGGCTGCCCGCGGTAATCCCTGGACAGTGTCAGATGCGGTCGATACTCACGCGTGGCCGCTTCCAGCCCCAACGGCAGCAACGCCTGCTGCAAACCGTACACCAGTTGCAACAGGGCGGGCGGTACCTGCTGCGCCTCCAGCACCAAGGCGCCGGCCCGTTGCCACACCTGCAAACGGTCGAGCAACAGCCGCGGCGCCGAGGTTGGCAGCGCCAGTTGGTCAACCGCCGCGCACATTGCAGGCACCTGCGCAGTGTCCACATCACCGAGAAACAGCAGCGTGACATGGAAGTTGGCCGCCGGCACCGGTTTGCCGCTGCGCAGGTTCAGCCCGCGCCGCCACTGGGCCAGGTCACGGCGCTGCGCGTCGCTGACCGGCAAGGCGAAGAACAGCCGCTTGAACGGGCTACCGCTGGGGCGTATATCCTGAACCATACAAACTCCCTGACATGAAACGTTTGCGCAAGACTGTAGGGTATTACACCAATGTCGCCCCGCAGTTTGGTAACAATAAGTACAAACTGCCCCCATGATTGTTTATGCTGGCGGGCTCATGCCTCGGCGCATGGCCATTTTTCGACAAGTAAACGTCCATGAAAATTGCACTCGTACTTATCTTCGTCTTCTCGATCGCCTATGTTCACCTGCGCGGTCGGGTTCGCCACAAGCTGACTCGCCAGCTGGGCGACCACTCCAGCTTCCTGGCCCCGATCAACAGCTTCCTGTACCTGTTCTCCAAACACCCGGCCAAGCCCTACCTGCCGGTCGAGGCCTTTCCGGAACTGAAACCGCTGCAGGACCACTGGCAGGAGATCCGTGAGGAAGGCCGCCAGTTGCTGCACGTAGGCGAAATCAAGAAATCCGACAATTACGATGACGTCGGTTTCAACTCGTTCTTCAAGACCGGCTGGAAACGTTTTTACCTGAAGTGGTATGGCGAAAGCCACCCGTCGGCAATGGCCCTTTGCCCACGCACGACCGAGCTGCTGCAAGGTATCGGCACGGTCAAGGCCGCCATGTTCGCTACCCTGCCTCCGGGAGCCAAGCTGGTGCGCCACCGTGACCCGTATGCCGGCTCGTACCGTTACCACCTGGGCCTGGACACGCCGAATGACGACGGCTGCTACATCGACGTGGACGGCGAGAAATACGCCTGGCGCGATGGTGAGGGGGTGATCTTCGACGAAACCTACATCCACTATGCAGCCAACACCACCGAGCACAACCGCATCATCCTGTTCTGCGACGTCGAACGCCCGCTCAAGTACCGCTGGGCAACCGCGTTCAACCGCTGGTTCAGCCGCAACGTGATGGCCGCTGCCGCTGCGCCCAACGACGCCAGCGACAAGACCGGTGGCATCAACCGCCTGTTCACCCGCATCTACAAGATCCGCGAGCGTGGCAAGGCGCTGAAGAAGCGCAATCGCCTGCGCTACTACCTGGAAAAATGGGCAGTGGTCGCGGCGTTGGTGCTGGTGTTCATCTACATCTGAAGGCTCAACGCAGGCCACTGTACGAGTGACCTGCGTTTACCCACCAAAGTACCGCCTCGCACGTGCCACGCTTCGACTAGCCTGAAAGCTCCACTCGCAACCCCCCAAGGTGAAGACGATGAGCATGATGGACTGGGACGCCTACCGTAAGCAGTTGATGGCCGGCATCGGCGATCTCAAGCAACTCTCCCCCGACACCGTAGCCGGCTACATGACCGCCAGCGGTGCAGGCGCCAAAACCAACCACCTGGATGCCAAGACCCGCGAGCTGATCTCCTTGGCCGTGGCTGTGACCACCCGCTGCGACGGCTGTATCGCCGTGCATTCGCAGCAGGCCGTCAAAGCGGGGGCCAGCCGCGAGGAAATTGCCGAGGCCCTCGGCGTGGCCGTGGCCATGAACGCCGGTGCCGCGCTGGTGTACTCGGCCCGCGCAATGGACGCGGTGGGCAAGGCCAACGGTTGAGCACAAACGGCGTCGTCGCCCTTGCGCGACGGCGCCGCGCCACCCAGACTGGGCGGCTCACCCCGCGCAGGAACCCGCATGATCCACATTCGCCCCATGACGCCGGACGATTTCGATCGTTTCTGGCCCACCTTCCAGGCCATTGTCCAAGCCCGTGAAACCTACGCTTTCGACCCGGCCCTGAGCTTCGAACAGGCGCGCCAGCTGTGGCTGGAGCTGCCCTTGCACACGCTGTTGGCCGAAGAAGATGGCGAGCTACTGGGTTCGTATTACCTCAAGCCCAATGCTGCCGGGCCTGGTGCGCATGTGGGCAATTGCGGCTACATGGTTTGCGAACAGGCGCGCGGCCGGGGCGTGGCGCGCTTGATGTGCGAGCACTCGCAAAAGCTGGCGCGCCAGGAAGGCTTTCTGGCATTGCAGTTCAACTCGGTGGTAGCCACCAACGAAGTGGCCGTGGCGCTATGGCACAAGCTGGGCTTTGAAACAGTCGGCCGTTTGCCCAAGGCCTACCGTCATGCCCGCCTGGGGCTGGTGGACTGCCTGGTGATGTACAAGTGGCTGGCGGATGAGCCGGTGGTGGAGAAGCCGCCGCTGCTGATCGGGCGCAAGAACATCGAGGCACGGGTATCGCGCCGCCGCGGGCGCTAGCGATTTCAGGCAAGCCTGCCTTCACACCAAGCTCGTCAAGCTGGGGCCTGATGTTCATGCCACATTTGGTCTCGGCGCCGCAAAAACGCACAACCTGTTGTTTTTTCTCAGCATTCACAGCACGCCAACATTTGACGCCCCAGCATTTCAGTGGTCAGATGCGCGCCAGTTTCAGGTGCCCTGCGCCGCCGCGCGCAGGGTGAAACGGGAAACCGGTGCGTCGTGTTGCCCACGACAAGTCCGGTGCTGCCCCCGCAACGGTAAGCGAGCGAACCCTTCGAGATACCACTGTGCTCAAGCATGGGAAGGTGAAGGTTTCATGCCCCTCGCAAGCCCGGAGACCGGCCTGGAGCTTCACTTGGCAACCCGCGGTGGGCGGGCGCAGGCCGGAATCCGTGCGCGCGCCTGCCTGCATGGTTCGCCTTTGCGTGTTTTCCACCGGGATCCATTCATTCCTGCAGCAGTGGAACGACATGTCCCGTATGTTCAAGCTTCACCCCCTGGCGGCCTGCCTGGCCGTTGCCCTGCCGGCGCTGGCTGATGACCGCGCCCCGCAGCCTCTGGCCCTGCCTTCCACGGCCATCACCGACACCCAGGACAGCCGCGCCATCGACCTGGCCACGCCGACCCAGGCCGGCTCGCGCCTTGGCCTCAGCGCCCTGGAAACACCGGCCAGCACCAGCAGCATCAGCGAACGGCAGATTCAGCAGCGCAACAACATCACGGTGCAGGATGCTGTGACCCGCTCGCCGGGCATCACCTTCGTCGGCTCCCCGGGGGACGGCGGTACAGGCCTGTCTGCCCGCGGATTTGCCGGCCACAGCTCGGTGATGACCCTGTTCGACGGCGCGCGCCTGTACACCGGTGCCGGCACCCAGACCTTCCCGGTCGACCCGTGGATGGTCGAACGCATCGAGGTGATTCGCGGCCCGGCCTCGGTACTGCATGGCGAAGGCGCCACCGGCGCAGTGATCAACGTGATCCCGAAAAAACCTTTTGCCGGCGAGGTGCGCAACCACCTGCGCCTGGGTTACGGCTCGTGGGACCGCCAGCAGCTCGGCCTGGACAGCGGCGGCAGTCTCAGCGAGCGCCTGAGCTACCGCCTGACGCTGAACCAGCAGGACGGCAATGGCTGGGTCGACCGTACCGCTTCACGTAGCCTGGCCCTGAGCGCCGCGCTGCGTTTCGATGCCAGTGATGACCTCAGCTTCACACTGGCCCATGACCGCGGCGATGCACAACCTGCCAACTACTACGGTACCCCGCTGATCGACGGCCACTACCGCAGCAGCCTGCGCAAGAAGAACTACAACGTGCAGAACGACGTGCAGCAGTACGTTGATGAATGGACCCGGCTCACGACCGACTGGGCGCTGAACGACCAGCTCAGCGCCAGCAACCAGCTGTACTACATCAAAAGCCGCCGCCACTGGCGCAACGCCGAGGACTACAGCTGGGACACCGGGCGTCAGCAACTGCTGCGCGGCAGCTACCTGGAGATCAAGCACAACCAGGAACAGTTCGGTGACCGCCAGACCTTCACCTTCGACCACAGCCTGTTAGGCCTGGCCAGCAAGACCGTGCTCGGTGCCGAGTACAACAAGGTGCGATTCAACGTCGACAGCAATTCACCCTACAACGATGTCGGCGGCGACTATATCGACCCGTGGCAGCCACAGCCCGGCGGGTTTCATAGCGCCTCGCCGTTGCGGCCGCAAACGCTCTCGACCACCCATACCTTTGCCCTGTTTGCCGAAAACCGCCTGCAATTGAGCGACCGCCTGTCTTTGGTTACCGGTGTGCGTCGCGACCAGAACCACATCGACCGCAACAACCTGACCGACGACAGCCGCAGCGATCGCAGCCTGCAAGGGGGCAACTGGCGCGTCGGGCTGGTGTATGCACTCAACGACGACCTGTCGTTGTACGGCCAGTACTCAACCAGCGAGGATGGGGTCAACAACCTCATCAGCCTCAGCCCCGCGCAGATGAACTATGACCTGACCGAGGCGAAGCAGACCGAGGTCGGCCTCAAGCAGCGCTTTTGGGAGGGGCGCGGCGAATGGACGCTTGCCGCCTACCACATCGTCAAGAAAAAGCTGCTGGTGGACGACCCGATCACGCACGAAAAGCAACAAGCCGGGCAGCAGACCTCCGATGGCCTGGAAGCGACGCTGGAGCTGGCCCTGGCCCATCAGTGGCAGGTGTCGGCCAACGCATCGCTGGTACGTGCCAAGTACGACGACTTCGACGAAATGGTCGGCGGCATGCCGCAGGACCGGGCAGGCAACCGGCCGGCCAACGTGCCACGGCGTACCGCCAACCTTTGGTTGAGCAAAGGCTTCGGCCAGCAGGTGGAGGCCGGCATTGGGGCGCGCTATGTGGATGAGCGTTATGCCGATACCGCCAATACCCAGAGCGCCCCCGGGTACACCGTGGTCGATGCCAACATCGCCTGGCAGGTGTTGCCGGATGTGAAGTTGGGGTTGCAGTTGAACAACCTGTTCGATCGCGAGTATGTGCAGTCGGCGTTCAGCGGGCAGCAGTGGTTGATGGGGATGCCGCGGTCGTACTTCGCGACGGTGGATTACAGCTTCTGACCTGAATACCCCTTCACAGCACGGATGCACAAAAACCGCTACCAACCCTTCACCTGCTGGTTATAAGATAACGTTCTATATGACATTCATTACTATTAGCGTCCATCCATGACAAGCGCCATCGCCACGCCCACTCTGATCACCCAGCGCCTGCAGAGCATCGATGCCCTGCGCGGCCTGGTGATCCTGTTCATGCTCCTGGACCACGTCCGCGAGACTTTCCTCCTGCACCGCCAGGTCAGCGACCCCATGGCCATCGACACCACGGAACCGGCGCTTTTCTTCAGCCGCACCCTCGCTCACCTGTGTGCGCCTGTGTTCGTCCTGCTGACCGGCCTGTCGGCCTGGCTGTATGGCGAGAAGCATCAGGGCCGTGGCGACATCTCGGCGTTCCTGTTCAAACGCGGGCTGTTCCTGGTGGTGCTGGAGTTCACCCTGGTCAACTTCGCCTGGACCTTCCAGTTGCCCCCGAGCGTGATCTACCTGCAAGTGATCTGGGCCATCGGCGTCAGCATGATCGCCCTGTCGCTGCTGGTGTGGCTGCCACGCGCCGCACTGCTCGCCCTGGGCGCCAGCATCGTCGCCGGCCACAACCTGCTCGACGGCCTGCACTTTGGCGTGGATTCAGCCCTGCATGTGCCGTGGGCAATCCTGCATGATCGCGGCTGGCTGGCGTTTTCCGAAAACCTGCACCTGCGCACGTCTTACCCGGTGCTGCCGTGGATCGGCGTCATCGCCTTGGGTTACGGCCTGGGGCCCTGGTTCGCCCGCGGCAGCGATGCCGGCCAACGCCAGCAACACCTGCTAGTGGCGGGTTTGCTCGCACTGCTTGGCTTTGTCCTGCTGCGCATGTTCAACGGTTACGGTGAGGGACCGTGGAGCGGTTACCCAACCTTCACGCAAACCCTGATGAGCTTCTTCAACATCACCAAATACCCACCGTCGCTGCTGTTCCTGACCCTGACCCTGGGCTGCGGCCTGTTGTTGTTGCGCGCGTTCGAACGGGCCGGCCAGGCGCGCTGGATCACTGCCCTGGCGGTGTTCGGTGCGGCACCGATGTTCTTCTACCTGCTGCACCTGTATGTGCTGAAGCTGCTGTACCTGGCCTGCGTGGGGCTGTTCGGGCTCAACCATGGCGACTACTTCGGTTTCGACGGTATTGCAGCGGTGTGGCTGGGCGCGGTGCTGCTGGCGGTTGCGCTGTACCTGCCGGTGCGCGGGTTCGCCCGCCTGAAGCAGCGTCGCCGCGACATCCGTTGGCTGAAGTACTTCTGAAAAGCGTTTTCACCTGGCGGCGCGATGGTCTACCATGCGGGCCGCCGGTTTCCACCACGGAACTAACAGGGAATCCCAGGCCTGCCAGTACAGGCCAATCGGAACTGCCCCCGCAACTGTAGGTGCCGAGCCTGCTCCATCGATGCCACTGGGCCTACCGCCCGGGAAGGCCGGAGCCGGGCCGTGACGCACCAGTCAGGAGACCTGCCGGCCTACATTCACCAACCGGCGGGGTGTCCGGGATTGGCCATCCGTGTTGCCCCGGCCACCCGCTGGGGCTCGGCGATGCCTGTCCGTGCGTTCCTCACCAGAACTGTCCGATAGGAGATCGCCCAGCATGCTGCCCCGTTTCGCCACCCTGCTCGCGGGCCTAAGCCTCACTGGCCTGGCCCAGGCCGCTGCCACCCACTATCCGCTGACGGTCGACAACTGCGGCAAGCCGCAGGTTTTTGCCCAGGCGCCGCAGCGCGCCGTCACCATCGGCCAGGCCGGTACCGAGCTGCTCTATGCCCTGGGGCTGGGTGACAAGCTGGCGGGCACCTCGCTGTGGTTCAACAACGTATTGCCGGAATACCAGGCGGTGAACGCCAAGGTGCCGCGCCTGGCCGACAACGACCCCAGCTTCGAGGCGGTGGTCGGCAAGCGCCCGCAACTGGTCGCGGCGCAGTTCGAATGGATGGTCGGTGCCCAGGGCGTGGTCGCCACCCGCGAGCAGTTCGATGAGCTGAAGATCCCCACCTACGTGCTGCCATCGGACTGCGAGGGCAAAAACAACCTGGTCGGTGCAGACGGCACCCGCCTGCAAGCGTTCCAGGTAGACAGCATCTACAAGAGCGTCAGCCAACTGGCCGAGATCTTCGACGTTCAGGACCGCGGCGCGGCCCTGAACGCCGAGTTGCAAGGGCGTCTGGACAGTGCCAGGGCACAACTGGCCGGCAAGGACCTGTCGGCAACTTCGGCGCTGTTCTGGTTCTCCAGCGCCGACCTGGACATCGACCCCTATGTGGCCGGCCGCCAAGGTGTTGCCGATTTCATGCTGCGCACCCTCGGTGTGCGCAACGTGGTCGAGTCCAGCGAAGAATGGCCAAGCGTAGGCTGGGAAACCCTGGCCAAGGCCAATCCGACCTGGCTGATCATCGCGCGCATGGACCGCCGCCGTTTCCCCGCCGACGACTACCAGAAAAAACTCGAATTCCTGCGCAGTGACCCGGTAACCCGCAACATGGACGCGGTGAAGCACGACCGCATCATTGTCCTCGACGCTGACGCCATGCAGGCCGGCATCCGCCTGTTCCGCGGCGTGCAGACGCTGTCCACGGCCTTCGCCAGCGGTAAAGCAGCCCCGTGATGAACCGCCTGTTACCCTGCATCGCGGTTGCCCTGGCCGCTCTGTTGGCCGCCCTGCTGGCCGGTACCGCCATTGGCGAAACCAACCTGTCGCCCAGCGTGGTTGGCCAGGTGCTGGCCAACCACCTGTGGCAAGCCGATTACCCGGTGGACCCGATCGACGCCGGCATCATCTGGAACTACCGCCTGACCCGCACCCTGGTCGCCGCCGCTTGCGGCGCCGGGCTGGCCACCTGCGGTGTCATCCTGCAGGCGATGTTGCGCAACCCACTGGCCGAGCCCTACCTGCTGGGGCTGTCTGCCGGCGCCTCGACCGGCGCGGTACTGGTCGGCCTGCTGGGGCTGGGTAGCCTGGCATTAAGCATGTCTGCTGGGGCCTTCATCGGCGCCGGGGCCGCATTCGCCCTGGTGCTGGTGCTGGCCCGCGCGGCCGGCCCCAGCAGCAACAATGCACAGGTCATCCTTGCCGGTATCGCCGGCTCGCAGCTGTTCAATGCACTGACCGCCTTCCTGATCACCAAGTCAGCCACCGCCGAGCAGGCGCGCGGCATCCTGTTCTGGCTGCTGGGCAACCTGAGCGGCGTGCGCTGGCCTTCGGTGTGGCTGGCCGTACCGGTGGCGGTTTTCGGCTTGCTGGTGTGCCTGTGGCATCGCCGTGCGCTGGATGCCTTCACCTTCGGTGCCGATTCGGCCGCCTCGCTGGGCATCCCGGTGCGGCGCACCCAGTTGCTGCTGATCAGTTGTGCAGCGCTGGTGACGGCGGTGATGGTGTCCATTGTCGGCGCCATCGGTTTTGTCGGGCTGGTTATCCCCCATGCCCTGCGCCTTCTGCTCGGCCCCGGGCACAGCCGTCTGTTGCCCGCCAGCGCACTGGGCGGTGCGCTGTTCCTGATTGCGGCAGACATTCTTTCGCGCACGCTGATCACCGGCCAGGTGATCCCGGTGGGCGTGGTTACGGCGCTGATCGGTGCCCCCGTATTCGCGCTGATTCTGGTCAGCCGTCGGGGGCGCCCATGACAGCCATGGCAGCTGTTCGCATCCCCCCGCTGGCCTGCCATGGGCTGGGGTTGCAACTGGCCGGCAATACCGTGCTCAGCGATATCGACCTTCGCGTTGTCGCCGGTGAGACCCTGGGCATCGTCGGCCCCAACGGCTCGGGTAAATCCTCGCTGTTGAAGTTGCTGGCAGGGCTGCGCAACCCCGCCTGGGGCAGCGTGCAGCTCCTGGGTGAGCCACTGGCACAGATGCCCCGCCGCCGTGTTGCCCAAGCGCTGGCACTGGTCGAGCAACAGGCCGACACACTCGATGCGATCAGCGTATTCGACGCGGTTGCCTTGGGCCGCACGCCGTGGCTCTCGGCCCTGGCACCGTTCTCCCGGCAGGACTGCGCCATCGTCGAGCAAGCCCTGGCCGACCTCGACGCCCTGCACCTGCGCACGCGCCTGTGGGGGTCGCTGTCCGGTGGCGAGCGCCAGCGTGTGCACATCGCCCGTGCGCTGGCCCAACGGCCGCAGGTGCTGCTGCTGGACGAACCGACCAACCACCTGGACATTCAGCATCAGCTAAGCCTGCTGCAACAAGTGCAGGCGCTGCCGGTCACCACCCTGGTAGCGCTGCATGACCTCAACCAGGCGCTGACCTGCGACCGTGTCGCAGTTCTCGACAAGGGCCGTCTGGTCGCCCTCGGCAACCCCTTCGAAGTGCTTACCCCCGAGCGCCTGTTGAGCACCTTCGGCGTCCACGCCCACTACCTCACCGACCCTTTCGACGGCGCGCGCATCCTGCGCTTTCGCGCCCCCTGAACCTGGTAGCCTTGCCCATGCTGTTGCGCCCTGTCGCCCTGCTGCTCACCAGCACCCTGCTTGCCCAGACCGCACTGGCCGAAGTGCATGAAGTGAAAATGCTCAACCGTGGCAGCGACGGCGCCATGGTCTACGAGCCTGACCACTTGCGCATTGCCCCCGGCGACAGCGTGCGCTTCCTGCCGAGCCACAGCGGGCATAATGCCGCCAGCGTGGCGGGCCTTCTACCCACCGGTGCCGAGCCGTTCAAGAGCAAGCTGAACCAACCGTTCGAGCACACCTTCCGCGTGCCGGGCGTATACGGTATCCAGTGCATTCCGCACGTGGCCATGGGCATGGTCATGGTGATCCAGGTCGGTGATGCGCCTACCGCCGAATTGCCGGCCAGCTTGCCGGCGCGGGCCAAAGCCCGCTTTGCCGCACAGTTGCAAAAACTCGGGGCCGGGCAGTGAGGCGGCTATTCGGGCGCCTCACGCCCAGGCCGGCTCCGCCCGGTTGCACAGCAATGGCTTTACCGAGGATGGCAACTGGAACCTCATCAACCGCCGTGCGTTCGACCCAGTGACCCAGGGCGCGATCTTCATCGCCAATAGGCACGTTCCCACAGGTCAGCGTAATCGCAACTGCATGTGCGTGGTCTGCCACACCGGGTCCTGCTCCACATCCACCACCGTGAAGCCTTGCCGCTCCCAGAACGCAATGGCACCCGGCAGAAACGGATGAGTATGCAAGTAAAGGCAGTCCAAGCCCGCTTGCATCGCCCGTTCGCGCAAGGCACCAAACAAGGCAGCCGCCAGGCCATGCCTGCGGTAGGCCGGCAACACGAACAGCCGCACCACCTCGACTACCCGCTCTGCGCGGTAATCAAGCTGGGCAAAGCGATGGTCATAGGGCAAGTAACCGATCACCGCGACCAGCCGCCCACCCTCACGGGCTTCCAGAAAGCAGCCCGCACCGTCCAGGTAAGTGTCGGCGAAATGCGCCAGGTCACGCGGCAAGGGTGCGTTGGCGAGCATCGGGAAAAGCGCGCGCCGGGCGCTGTCGACAAACGCCAGCACTTCGGCAATGGCGTCACGCGCCACAGGTTGCAGGGTCCAGTTCGGCATCGGGCTATTGCCAGTGTGGTTGGGAGCGCACGGTTCTACCGCAGCGTGCCGCACAAGGCAAATCACAGGGCTCGTCGTGGCAAGGCGGACATCGGTATAATCAGCAGTCTTCACTGCCCGACCAGGCCACACCATGCCTCGCCTCCCGAAGTTGCTGTTACCCCTGTTGCTGGCTGCTGCATTCACCGCCTGCGACCAGAAACCCTCCCGTGAAGAACAGATCCTCAGCCAGCTGCCCCTGCAGGACGCCTACACGCACAACATCGAGCGCATGTCCGCGCTGCTGGGCCGCACTCACCCGCAGCTGTCGCAAGCGACCATCCAGGACGTACTGCGCAAGCACCTCACCGTCGAGGACCAGCGCCGGGACCTGTTCCGCCTGTACAGCGAAAAAAACTTCAGCGACGCCGAATTCGCCACCATCGTCGCCGCCACCCAGGACCCCGCCAAAGCTCGCGCCCTGGAAGACACCGAAGCCGGCAAACGCTTGAGCGAAAAACTCACCGCCCTGATGCGCGAAACCGCCCGCGATGTGAACGTGCAAGCCTTGGTGGAGCAGCGTATGCAAGAGGTGGAAGATGAGCTTGATGCGCTGGACAAAGCAGGCTCTTGACCGCTGCCCGGCAAGGTAACTTCCGTTCAGCCGCCCTTTACGATCACCCGAGGTCAGGATTGACACACACCAAGCATGGATTGCGCCTGGATCTACGTACACTCATTCTGGTGCTCTGCGCCCTTACCGCAGTGGTCATGCTGTGCGCCAGCTATTTCGCCAGCTACCGGGTGCAGCGCCAGCTATTGATCGACAATGCCCTGGAAGCCAACCGGGTGTATGCGACCAAGCTGGCCAGCATCACCGAAACCTTCATTGGCAACGCCTTGCAGCAACTGATGTTCAGCGCCGGCGTGCAAAGCCGGCAGTTGAGCGACACCACAGCGCTGCAGTTGGAAACCGACCGCGTACTGGGCCAGAGCATGGCCTTCAACTCCACCTTCGTGATCGATGCCAACGGTGTACTGCTGGCAGTATCCCCCGCCCCGCTACGCCACCTGCTCGGCACCCACGTGCAGTCACCCGGTGCTCTGGAAGCCCTGCGCGAACGCCGTCCACTGGTTTCCACGCCCTACCTGTCGGCGGCCGACAACCTGGTGGTGGCCTTATCGCAACCCATTTTCGACAGCAACGGCAACTACCTGGGGTATGTGGGTGGCAGCCTGTACCTGCGTGAACGCAACATCCTCAACAGCCTGCTGGGCGAGCATTTCTACAAGGACGGTTCGTACCTGTATGTGGTCGACCGCAACCGACGCCTGCTGTACCACCCCCATAGCGAGCGGGTAGGCACGGTGGTGGAGGGCAATGCGCTGGTCGACCAGTTGGCGACACTGGACAGCGGTACCCGGCAACTGACCAATAGCCTGGGCGTGGAAATGCTCGCCGGCTTCGCCACCGTCCCCAGCGCCGGCTGGGGCGTGGTAGCGCAGCAGCCCTTGGTGCAGACGGTGGCGCCGTTGCACCATCTGGTGCTGAACGTGATCGCCAGTTCGGCGCCCTTGGCGCTGGTTGGCAGCCTGCTGCTGTGGTGGCTGGCCCGTACCATCGCCCGACCGCTCTGGAAGCTTGCCGCCGGTGCCCGCACGATGGACCGCGCCGCTACCGCCGAGCACTTGCATCAGGTGCGGGCCTGGTACTTCGAGGCGGCAGAGCTCAAGCGCGCGTTGCTGTTCAGCCTGAACTTGCTGCAAGAGCGTATCGGCCGGCTCAATCGGGACGCCCAGACCGATCCGCTGACCGGCCTGGGCAACCGCCGCAGCCTGGAAATCAGCCTGTCGTTACTGGAGGCTGAAAACCGGGAGTTTGCAGCCATTGCGCTGGATATCGACCACTTCAAGCGGATAAATGACAGCCATGGACACGAAGTGGGCGACCAGGTGCTGCGCCAGCTGGCGGAGCTCATGCGCCGTTGTTGCCGCGAGGGCGACCTGCTGTGTCGCACCGGTGGCGAGGAGTTCCTGATATTGCTGCCTGGGGCCACCCTGAACGTGGCGGCCGCGGTGGCCGAACGGTTGCGTGTGACCGTACAGGATATGCCGGTGGAACCGGTGGGGGCAGTGACGATTTCGCTGGGGGTGACGCACTGGGATGGCGAGACTCACGGCGAGCCCATGAACGCATTGGGCGAGGCTGACCGGGCGCTTTACCGGGCCAAGCAGGAGGGGCGCAACCGGGTCGCTTTTGCCTGAACGTCTTGAGTTGCCTGCAGGGGGCGGGCTTGCCCGTGAAAATGCCGGTACAGGCAAAGATGAATCGGTGGCTTGTAACAATTCCTGTCATAAAACTGCAGTGTTTCAGTCATAGGATTGACCCCGACCTGACATTTTTACTTCATGGATGAGCGTCTCATGCGTCGTGTGGTTTTCAATCAGAAAGGTGGCGTCGGCAAATCCAGCATCGCCTGCAACCTCGCCGCAGCCAGTGCCGCCGAGGGCTACCGGACCTTGCTGGTCGACCTTGACCCGCAGGCCAATGCCACCTTCTACCTCACCGGGCTGGTCAACGACACTATTCCACCCGGCATCGCCGACTTCTTCCGCCAGACCTTGTCGCCGGTTACCGCCGCCGGCAAGAAGCACCGCGTGGCAATCACCGAAACCCGCTACAACAACCTGCACCTGGTCACCGCCAGCCCTGACCTCAGCGACCTGCAAAGCAAGCTGGAGAGCAAGTTCAAGATCAACAAGCTGCGCAAGTTGCTGGTGGCACTGGAAGAGGACTATGAGCGGATTTACATCGACACCCCACCCGCGCTGAATTTCTACACCTTCAGCGCGCTGGTGGCGGCCGAGCGTCTGTTGATTCCGTTCGACTGCGACAGTTTCTCGCGCCAGGCCCTGCACAGTGTCATGGCCGAGGTCGAAGAACTGCGCCAGGACCACAACCCCGCGCTGGTGGTGGAAGGTGTGGTGGTCAATCAGTTCGCCGGGCGCACGGCGCTGCACCAGACCTTGGTCGATCAACTGCGCAACGAAGGCATGCCGGTGCTGCCGGTGTACCTGAGCAGTTCGATCAAGATGCGTGAATCGCACCATGCCTCGGTGCCATTGGTGCATTTGGCGCCGCGGCATAAACTGGCCCTGGAATTCATCGATTTGCTGGATGTGCTTGAGCGTGCGGCCTGACAGGCCGTTGGGGGCACTCCAGCTATAACCTGCTGCACCGGTCGAATCAGGTATACCGAGGTCGCCCTCGACAAAGCGCCTTGCAGCGCTCGGCTATCTACTGGCAAGCACAATAACGATGGCGCAGCCCGACTGCGCCACTTTCAACATGGCTGCCAAAGGAAACCGGAGAGCACCCGCATGTCCGCACATCATGAGGTATCCCCCGCCACCCTGCGCAGGGTGATTGCCGCTTCGGCCATCGGCAATTTCGTCGAATGGTTCGACTTCGCCGTGTACGGCTTTCTCGCCACGCTGATCGCCAGCCAGTTCTTCGCCAGCGAAGACGCCAGCGTAGCCTTGCTCAAAACCTTCGCGGTGTTCGCCGTGGCGTTCGCCCTGCGCCCCTTGGGCGGCATCGTCTTCGGCGCCTTGGGCGACCGCCTGGGACGCAAGCGCATCCTGTCGCTGACCATCTTGCTGATGGCCGGCTCCACCACGTTGATCGGCCTGCTGCCGACCTACGCCAGTATCGGCCTGGCAGCCCCGGTGCTGCTGACCCTGGCCCGCTGCCTGCAGGGTTTTTCTGCCGGTGGCGAATATGCCGGGGCCTGCGCCTACCTGATGGAGCACGCGCCTGACAACAAGCGCGCCTTTTATGGCAGCTTCGTGCCTGTGTCGACCTTTTCCGCCTTTGCCTGTGCGGCGGTGATCGCGTATGGCCTGGAAGCCAGCCTGTCGACCGAGGCGATGAATGCCTGGGGTTGGCGCATTCCGTTCCTGATTGCAGCACCGCTGGGCCTGGTCGGCCTGTACCTGCGCTGGCGCATGGAAGAAACCCCGGCGTTCCGCGAAGCCGTCGCCCAGGGCAAGGAGCACGAGCATTCACCGCTGAAGGAAACCCTGCGCCACCATGGCCGGGTCATTCGCAACCTGGGGGCGTTCATTTCGCTGACCGCATTGTCGTTCTACATGTTCACCACCTACTTCGCCACCTACCTGCAACTGGTCGGCAACCTGACCCGCGCGCAGTCACTGCTGGTAACCACCGTGGCCCTGCTGTTCGCTGCGGTCGGCTGCCCGCTGGCCGGGGCATTTTCGGACCGGGTGGGGCGGCGCAAGACCATCGGCTTTACCTGCCTGTGGGTGATGCTTTGCGTGTTCCCGGCGTACTGGCTGGCCAGCTCTGGCTCGATGTCGGGTGCGCTGCTGGGGGTGATCCTGCTCGCGGTGGGGGCATTGTGCAGCGGCGTGGTTACCGCAGCCTTGCTGTCGGAAAGCTTCCCTACCCGTACCCGCTACACCGCTTCGGCGATTACCTACAACGTGGCCTACACGCTATTTGGCGGCACAGCGCCGCTGGTGGCAACCTGGCTCATCGGACAGACCGGCAGCAGCCTGGCACCGGCGTTCTACCTGGTGGTGATTGCGCTGGTGGCGTTGGTGGGCGGGTTGGCGTTGCCGGAAACGTCGCGGATTTCTTTGCATGACGACCTGGGTGTGGACGGTGTACGGGCTGGTGCCCGAAGGGCCGTTTGAGGTTGTTGGGGCTGCCTTGCAGCCCCACGTACTCAGCCTTCCTGCTGCTCATCCCGCCGATACGCCCACTGATACAACGCCGGCAACACCAGCAACGTCAGCGCGGTAGAAGACAAGATCCCACCAATCACCACCGTCGCCAGTGGCCGCTGCACCTCTGCCCCGGTCCCGGTGGCCAAGGCCATCGGTATGAACCCCAGCGAGGCCACCAGCGCCGTCATCAGTACTGGCCGCAAGCGGGTCAGCGCCCCCTCCTCGACCGCCGCCCGCAGCGTGCGCCCTTCCTCGCGCAGCCCGCGGATAAAGGCAATCATCACCAGCCCGTTCAACACTGCCACTCCCGACAATGCAATGAACCCGACGCCGGCAGAAATAGACAGCGGAATATCACGCACCCACAGCGCCAGCACCCCGCCGGTCAGGGCAAAGGGGATGCCGGTGAACACCAGCAGGCCATCCCTGAGGTTATTGAACATCATCAGCAACAGCGCCATGACCAGCAGCAAGGCCACCGGCACCACCACCTGCAAGCGCTCGGCTGCCGACTGCAACTGTTCGAACTGCCCTCCCCAACGCGTCCAGTAACCCGGTGGTACCTGCACCTGGTCGATCAGGGCCTGCTCAGCCTCTTGCACAAACGAGCCCAGGTCGCGTCCACGCACGTTGGCACTGACCACCACCACGCGCTTGCCATCCTCGCGGCTCACCTGATTCGGGCCCAGTTGCAGGTTCAGCGTGGCGACCTGCGACAGCGGGATGAAACCGATTTGCCCGGCCCCCTCAGCGGCACTGGCCGGAACCGGAATCAGCAGGCTGGCCAGCCCGTCGACATCGGTACGCAAGGTCTCCGACAGGCGCACGACCATGTCGAAGCGGCGGTCGCCTTCATACAGCGTACCGGCGGTGCGGCCGCCCACGGCAATGGCGATGGCATCCTGCACATCGCCCACATTCAGGCCATGACGTGCGGCCTTGTCACGGTCGATGTCGATGGTCAGTACCGGCAGGCCGGTCGTCTGCTCCACCTTCACCTCGGACGCGCCCGACACCCCTTGCAGGCTGGCAGCGATCTGTGCGGCAGTGCGGTTGAGCACCTCCATGTCGTCACCGAACAGCTTCACCGCCACATCACTGCGCACCCCGGAAATCAGCTCGTTGAACCGCAGCTGAATCGGCTGCGACAGCTCGTAGTTGCTGCCCGGCACACTGGCAGCGGCGCGTTGCACCTGGGCGATCAGCTCATCCCGCGGTTTGCCCGGGTCAACCCATTGTTCGCGCGGGCGCAGCATCACGTAGGCATCGGAAATGTTCGGCGGCATCGGGTCGGAGGCAATCTCGGCAGTGCCGGTGCGGGCAAACACCCGCTCCACCTCCGGCACCTGAGCGATGATCGCCTGCTCCAGGCGCTGTTGCATGTCCACCGACTGCGACAGGCTGGTGCCCGGCACGCGCAGGGCCTGCAGGGCGAAGTCACCCTCGCTGAGGCTGGGGATGAACTCGCTGCCCATGCGGCTGGCCATCACGCCCGACAACAGCACCAGGGCGGCGGCGGCGGCACATGCCAGTTTGCGCCGGCCCAGCACCCAGGCCAGCACCGGGGCATAGCGCTGCCGTGCCGTACGCATCACCAGGCCTTCCTCTTCCTTGACCTTGCCGGTGACGAACAGGGCAATGGCTGCCGGAACGAACGTGACCGAAAGGATCATCGCGCCCAACAGGGCCATGACCACGGTAAAGGCCATAGGGTGGAACATCTTGCCCTCGACCCCGGTCAGGGCAAAGATCGGCAGGTACACCACCATGATGATCAACTGCCCATAGATCAGCGGCCGGCGTGCTTCGCGGGCAGCGGCAAACACCTCATGGAACCGTTCGCTGCGGGTCAGCATGCGACCGTGGCGCTGCTGGGCATGGGCCAGGCGACGGATGGCGTTTTCCACGATCACGACTGCGCCGTCGACGATGATGCCGAAGTCCAGCGCGCCCAGGCTCATCAGGTTGGCACTGACCTTGTTGCTGAACATGCCGGTAAAGGTGAACAGCATCGAAAGCGGGATAACCATGGCCGTGATCAGCGCAGCACGAATGTTGCCGAGGAACAGGAACAGCACGGCAATCACCAGGATCGCACCTTCGATCAGGTTTTTCTTTACCGTGGCGATGGCTTTCTCCACCAGGTTGGTGCGGTCGTACACCGTCACGGCGACTACGCCCTTGGGCAGGTTGCGATTGATCTCGACCAATTTTGCAGCGACCGCCTGCGACACCGTGCGGCTGTTCTCGCCAATCAGCATGAACACCGTGCCCAGCACCACTTCCCGACCGTTTTCGGTGGCGGCCCCCGAGCGCAGCTCTTCGCCAAGGCCAACCTGGGCGACATGGCTGACGCGGATCGGCGTGCCGTCGACGCTGGAGATAACGATGTTGGCAATGTCTTCGGCCGAGGCCACCTGGCCCGGCGCGCGAATCAGCAACTGCTCGCCATTGCGCTCGATATAGCCAGCGCCAATGTTAGCGTTATTGCGCTCCAGCGCTGCAATCAGGTCGTTGAGGGTGAGCTTGTAGGCCGCCAGGCGCTTGGGCTCTGGTGCAATCAGGTATTGTTTGGCATGGCCGCCGATGCTGTTGACCTCGGCCACACCCGGCACATTGCGCAGCTGCGGCTTGATGATCCAGTCCTGAATCACCCGCAGGTCAGTTGGAGTGTAAGGTGTACCGTCTTCCTTGAGCGCCCCCTCCTGGGCTTCCACCGTCCACAGGAAAATTTCCCCCAGCCCGGTGGAGATCGGCCCCATGCCCGCCTCGATGCCCTCAGGCAATTGCTCGCGGGCCACCTGCAGGCGCTCGTTGACCAGTTGGCGGGCGAAGAAGATATCGGTGCCATCATCGAAAATGACCGTGACTTGCGACAGGCCCGAACGCGACAGCGAGCGGGTCTGCTTGAGCCCTGGCAGGCCAGCCATAGCGGTCTCGATGGCAAAGGTGATGCGCTGCTCGGTCTCCAGCGGCGAATAGCCGGGGGCGGCGGTGTTGATCTGCACCTGGACGTTAGTGATGTCCGGCACAGCATCGATTGGCAGTTTCTGGTAGCTGTGGATACCCACCGCGGCCATCAGGACCACGGCCAGCATCACCACCAGGCGCTGCTCGATGGCAAATTGAATCAGGCGTTCGAACATGCAGGTGTCCCCGTGATCAGTGGCTGTGCTCGGCCGAGCCCTTGCCCAGTTCCGACTTGAGGACAAAGCTGCCGGCGGCCGCGACCTGAGTACCGGCGGCCAGGCCGCTGGTGATTTCCACCTGGCCAGCATCGCGACGGCCAGTCTTCACCGGGCGCGCCTCGAAGCCTTCCTCCGTGCGGGCGAACACCACGGTCTGCGCCTCCCAGGTTTGCAGGGCGCTTTCCGGCACCGCCACGGCGGCATCGAAGCGGTCGACGCTGACAGCCACATTGACGAACAGCCCGGGGCGCCAGGCGCCATTGGGGTTGGCCAGTGTGGCACGCACAGTGGCGGCACGGTTCTGCTCGCCGAGCAGGCTGCCGACGTAGTTGACCTTGCCCAGAACCTGGGCGCCCAGGTCCGGCGCACTGACCGTGACTTCACGGCCGGTCACCACCTTGCCCAGGTCACGAGGGGCCACGGCGAAGGTGGCCCACACCCGGCTCAGGTCGGACAGGGTGAACGCGTTGCTGGTCTCGTCGACCACCTCGCCCACGGTCAGGTGCTTCTCCACGACGACCGCATCGAAGGGGGCGCGCAGTTCATAGCGGTTGCCGGCACCGGCCGGCCCCACCGCTGCGACCTTCTGCCGAGCATTGGCCAGGGCGATCTCGGCCTCCTGCAGCGCCTGACGTGCCTGCAGGTAATCCTGCTCGGCGCTGATTCGCTCCTGCCACAGCTGTTGTTCCCGTTGAAAGGTCAACCGCGCCAGTTCCAGGCGACGTTGAGCGGCCTGCTGCTCACTGCGCAGGTCGGAGATCTGCTGGCTGGCAATCACCGCCAGTACCTGGCCGCGCTTGACCGCCTGGCCCAGCTCGGCGTGCACCGCTTCGACCACACCCGGCACGCGGGGTACCACATGTGCGGTGCGGTCCTCGTCAAAGCGGATCTCACCCGGGAAGCTGATGGCGGTGCCCAGCTCACGGGGGCCTGCGGCAGCCAGTTGTATACCAGCCGATTCGATCTGCGCGATAGACAGGTGCAGCTGGCCTTCTTCTTCGCCGTGCTCCTTCTCTGCATGGCCTTCGGCGGCCTGCGCTGCAGCATGGCCGTGGCTGTCTTCACCATGGTCGTCATGGGGGGCTTGAGCCTTGGACGCCTGGCCGAGGTTGCCGGTCCAGGCCAGGCCCGTGAGGCCAAGCGCAGCAATGGCGGCAGCCAGAAGGGCTAGCTTGCGTGGGTTAGTCATTGTTGCTCCTGCTATTGGGTTTGTTGCTCACGCCATCGAGATCGCCGTAGATGCGCTCCACTTGTGCACGCGCGTCGGTCGCCGAGGCCAGCGCCTCGAGGTACAGCCCGCGAGCCTCGATCAGCGTGCGCTGGGCGTCGAGTACATCGAGGAAAGCGAACTTGCCCATTTCAAAACCGCGGGTGGCGGTGTCCACGGCCTGCTGCGCAGCAGGCAGGATGGTGCGGTCATAGGCTTCAACGTCCTGCATCGCCGTCTCCCACTGGCTGATGGCACTACGGGTTTCACTGCGCAGACGCAGCGCCACGGCATTGCGCAGGTCGCGCGCCTGGTCGGCACGGCGCGCAGCTGCCAGAACATTGCCCTGGTTGCGGTCGAACAGCGGCAACGGCATGGACAGGCCAACCACGTTCACTCGCTCCCGGTCTTCGCGGCTGTACTGGCTGCCAAGGCTGACGGTGAGGTTGGGGATACGCTGGGCTTTTTCCGCTCCCAGGGAGGCGTCGCCGCGCTCGACCTGGGCAGCGGCCAGGCGCCATTCGGCAGTCTTTTCGACCTGGTCAAGCAAGGTGTCGGCACCCGGCGCAATGCCTGGCGAAAGGTTGGCTGCCTGCAACCGGTCGAAGCTTGCCAGCGGGCTGCCCGTCAACTGGGCCAAGGCCTGGTAGGCCACGCTGCGCTGGGTTTTCGCACGGCGCACTTCGGCCTGGGCCTGGGCCAGTTGCACCTGGGCACGGGTGGCCTCCACCGGTGATGACTGACCTGCCGTAACCCGCCCTTGCACCACCCGCAGGCCGCGCTCAGTCAACGCCTGCGACTGCTGAGCCAACTCCAGCGCGGTCTGTGCACGCAAGGCAGCGTGGAAAGCCTGCACCACATCGGCCCGCAGGGCGTTGCGCTGGCGCTCCAGGTCAAGCTGGGCAATGGCCTGGCCGGCACCCGCCACGGCGAGACGTGCGCCGCGCTTCCCGCCCAGCTCCAGCGGCTGGCTGAGGGTGACGGTGGTGGTGCTGGTGTCGCGGCGGGTGTCCTCGACCTCCCAGGCCAGCTCTGGGTTGGGAAGCAGCCCGGCCTGACGCCGTTCGCCATCGGCAATGCCAATTTCACGGCCAGCTGCAGCCAGCTCCGGGTTCTGGGCGAAAGCGGCAGTAAGCGCCTGGGGCAGGCTCAGCACCTGGCTGGCCTGGGCGCCGGTGGCACTGGCCAGCAGCAGACAGAGCAAGGCGATCTTGCGGGGGATGGGCACGAAACAGTCCTCTGGGCGAAGCATTGGCGAGGGACTGTAGAAAGGGCTGGTTATCGGGGCGGTGGCGGCAAGATTACAATTTTGTAATGACGCCCTGCGGTTCGTTACAGGGGCAGCTTTGCACGGCTGGGTAGAGGGCATTCAATGCCCAATAAGTTCGATAATCGCCCACTTTCCCGGTGCGACGATCTTGGCCAATTGACGGAACTAACCAGTCAGTACAAAACTACGTGCATTCAACAACAACAAAGCGATGCCCGTCATGAAGCCCCTTATTCTCGTGCTCAACGGCCCCAACCTGAACATGCTGGGCACCCGCGAGCCTGCCCAGTACGGCCACGAAACCCTCGCTGACCTGGCTCAGGGATGTGCCGACACTGCCCACGCCCACGGCCTGGAAATCGAATTCCGCCAGACCAACCACGAAGGCGAACTGATCGACTGGATCCACGCCGCCCGTGGCCGCTGCGCCGGCATCGTGATCAACCCCGGCGCCTGGACGCACACCTCGGTCGCCATCCGCGATGCCCTGGTGGCCAGCGAACTGCCGGTGATCGAGGTGCACCTGTCCAATGTGCACAAACGCGAGCCGTTCCGTCACTTGTCGTTCGTATCGTCCATCGCCGTCGGTGTCATCTGCGGCCTGGGCAGCCACGGCTACCGCATGGCGCTGAGCCACTTCGCCGAGCTGTTGCAGGAGCGTGCGGCATGAGCCAGCAAGCCATCCTCGCAGGCCTGATCGGCCGCGGCATCCAACTGTCACGTACCCCGGCCCTGCACGAACACGAAGGCGACGCCCAGGCCCTGCGCTACTTGTACCGGCTGATCGACGCCGACCAGCTGCAACTGGACGACAGTGCCCTGCCCGGCCTGCTCGAAGCCGCGCAACATACCGGTTTCACCGGGCTGAACATTACGTACCCGTTCAAGCAGGCGATCCTGCCGTTGCTCGACGAACTGTCCGACGAGGCCCGCGGTATCGGCGCGGTAAATACCGTGGTGCTCAAGGACGGCAAGCGCGTCGGCCACAACACCGATTGCCTGGGCTTTGCCGAAGGCTTGCGCCGTGGCCTGCCCGACGTTGCACGGCGCCAGGTGGTGCAGATGGGTGCCGGTGGCGCTGGCTCGGCCGTGGCCCATGCCCTGCTGGGTGAAGGGGTAGAGCGGCTGGTGCTGTTCGAAGTGGATACGACCCGTGCGCAGGCGCTGGTGGACAACCTGAACGCCCATTTCGGCGCGGAGCGCGCCGTGCTTGGCACCGACCTGGCCACAGCACTGGCCGAAGCGGACGGGCTGGTCAACACCACGCCGGTGGGCATGGCCAAGCTACCGGGCACGCCACTGCCGGTGGCGTTGCTACATCCCCGCCTGTGGGTGGCAGAGATCATCTACTTCCCGCTGGAGACCGAACTGCTGCGCGCGGCCCGGGCACTGGGCTGCCGCACACTGGATGGCAGCTACATGGCGGTGTTCCAGGCGGTGAAGGCATTCGAGCTGTTCAGCGGGCGGCAGGCGGATGCGGCGCGGATGCAGGCGCACTTTGCCAGTTTCACCTGATAGAAAAGTGTTGGCTTCTTCGCGGGCACGCCCGCTCCCACAGGTACTGCGCAAACGTTACTGATTGCACTCTCCCTGTGGGAGCGGGCATGCCCGCGAAGAGGCCGGTACAGGAGAATCACCCTTGCTCATCCAGCAACGCCTGTATCACCTGTTCCTGCTCGCCATAATCCCCCTCGCCAACGTGCACATGGCGCACCTGCCCCTTGCGATCGACAAAGTAATGCGCCGGCCAGAACTGGTTGCCCCAGGCATTCCACACCTTGTAGTCATTATCTACCGCCACCGGATACCCGATACCCAACCGGGCTACCTTGTCCCGCAAAGTCGCCACATCATGCTCGTAGTCGAACTCGGGCGTGTGTACCCCCACCACCACCAGTCCTTGATCGGCATAGCGCCGCGCCCAATCATTCACATGCGGCAGGCTGCGCCGACAGTTGATGCAGTCCCAGGTCCAGAAGTCCACCAGCACCACCTTGCCCTTGAGCCCCGGGGCATCCACGGGCGGCGAATTCAACCACTGGCTGGCGCCTGACAGCGACGGCATGGCGCCGTAGCTGTCGCGTGCCTTCAGGTGCCCAGCCAACCCAAGCCCCATCAGCGCCAGCGCAAAACCACCTGCCTTGAGCATCCGGCGCCGATCAATTGTCATGGCAACCGCCCGTGGCGTAGGTGCGGTACTGCACGCTTTGCCGCTGGCCATGGGAGTCAAGGTAGTCCATTCGGGTGTTCACCAGGCCGCAGGCGTTGCTCTGATCGTCCTGCACCGACAGCACTTTCTTCACATCCAGAGGCTCACCGTAGCGGTACTGCATGACCCCGCCATCCTGCATCGGGGCAGTGGCGGCCTGGGTAGCGATGGCGCCGAAGCTGAGCACGGCGAACAGGCTGGCGCTGGCGAAAGTCTTGACGTTCATGGCATCTCTCCTGGGTAACACTTGGGGGTGGGGAGTGTTGCTCCCCGGTCGAGAGCCATTTCACGTCAGCCAGGTATCCCGCATGTGTCGCCCAACGTTGTGATGTGCCTCCTGCTGTATCCCTACCCGTGCCAGATACACTGCAATACAAACTCCCGCAGGCAAGGGCGAACGCGCTCGGTACACTGCGCCCAACCCACTTTGCACAGGAACCAGCGCATGGAACACGTCGATCACATCCTGATCGTCGACGACGACCGCGAGATCCGCGAACTGGTCGGCAATTACCTGAAGAAGAACGGCCTGCGCACCAGCATCGTTGCCGACGGCCGGCAGATGCGCGCCTTTCTCGAAGCCAACAGCGTCGACCTGATCGTGCTCGACATCATGATGCCTGGCGACGACGGCCTGCTGTTGTGCCGCGAGCTGCGCGCCGGCAAGCACCGCAATACGCCGGTGCTGATGCTGACCGCCCGCAATGACGAAACCGACCGCATCATCGGCCTGGAAATGGGCGCCGACGATTACCTGACCAAACCGTTCTCGGCCCGCGAACTGCTCGCCCGCATCAACGCCGTGCTGCGCCGCACACGCATGCTGCCGCCCAACCTGACCATCAGTGAAAGCAGCCGCCTGCTGGGTTTCGGTCAATGGCGCCTGGACACCACCGCGCGCCACCTGCTCGACAGCGAAGGAACCCTGGTGGCCCTGAGCGGCGCCGAGTACCGCCTGCTGCGGGTGTTCCTCGACCACCCGCAGCGGGTGCTCAGCCGCGAACAGCTGCTTAACCTGACCCAGGGCCGCGAAGCCGACATCTTCGACCGCTCCATCGACTTGCTGGTCAGCCGCCTGCGCCAGCGCCTGGGTGACGATGCCCGCGAGCCCAGCTGCATCAAGACCGTGCGCAGCGAGGGCTACGTGTTTTCGCTGCCGGTGCAATTGCTCGAGTCCCCCTCATGAAATGGCCGCGCACCCTGGCCTCGCGCCTGGCGATGATCTTCTTCACCGGCCTGGTGTTGGCTTATGGTCTGTCGTTCGGCCTGCAGGCCTACGAGCGCTACATCAGCAGCCGTTCGATGATGCTCAGCAACCTCGAACAGGACGTGGCGACTTCGGTTGCCATCCTCGATCGCCTGCCTGCAGCCGAGCGTGCCGCCTGGCTGCCGCGCCTGGAACGGCGCACCTACCGCTATCGCCTCGACCAGGGCCTGGCAGGCGAAGCGATGCCGAGCAGTGACCCACCGATGGCCGCCGCGTCGATCGTCAAGGCCATTGGCAGCGACTACCGCCTGACCTTCCTGGAAATCCCGGGGCCCAATGCGCACTTCCAGGCGCACCTGAACCTGGCCGACGGCGCGCCACTGACCATCGACGTGACGCCAGCAACAGTCCCGGTAGCCCGTTGGTTGCCCGTGGTGCTGCTGATTCAGCTGGCTGTGCTGTTGCTGTGTACCTGGCTGGCGGTACGCCTGGCCATCGGCCCGCTAACCCGTCTGGCCCAGGCAGTGGACAACCTCGACCCGGACCAGCCCGGCGTACAACTGGATGAAAGCGGCCCACGCGAGGTGCGCTACGCTGCCGTGGCTTTCAACGCCCTGCAGGCGCGCATTGCTGCCCACCTCAAGGAACGCATGCAGTTGCTGGCAGCCATTTCCCACGACCTGCAAACACCGATCACTCGCATGAAGTTGCGGGTCGAAGTGATGGATGAGGGGGTCGAAAGGGACAAGTTCGGGAGCGATCTGGATGAAATGGAACACCTGGTGCGCGAAGGCGTGGCTTACGCCCGCAGCATGGACAGCAGCACCGAAGCGACCTGCCGGGTCAACCTTGATGCCTTTCTCGACAGCCTGGTATTCGACTACCAGGACAGCGGCGCCCAGGTTGAACGCCACGGCAGCAGCGGGACTCTGCTGGAAACCCGCCCGCATGCGCTGCGCCGGGTACTGGTGAACCTGGTCGACAACGCCCTGAAGTTTGCAGGTGCTGCCGAGCTGCAAGTGTCACGCGAGGGCAGTACCACCATCATCCGCGTGCTCGACAACGGGCCAGGGATACCCGGTGACGAGCTGGATGAAGTGCTCAAGCCGTTCTACCGGGTGGAAGGTTCACGCAATCGCAGCACGGGTGGCACCGGCTTGGGATTGGCCATTGCCCACCAGCTGATCCAGGCCATGGGGGGCCGGCTGACCCTGAGCAACCGCGAACAGGGCGGATTGTGCGCGCAGATCGAACTCACCTGAAGTGCGATCGTTGGCAGGAACGGCCTTGGATCTCGATCGGGCCGTTCCTGTAAAACGCGAGGTCGCCTCTACAAACAGATACACAACTGCATCCCCCTGACACACTGCAGATACCCCGCCCCGAGACACTCCCGGTCACACAACCACATCCCGGGAGTCCCTGATGAAAGCCCTCACCTTGCCCTCCGGCTGGAAGCTGTTCGCCGCCCTCGCCGGCCTGACCTTGGCGATGACCGCCATAGTCCTGGCCAGCCAACCTGACCCGGACGGCTTGCGCAGTGCCATCCGTGCCACCGCACGCAGCTCGTTCGCACTGTTCCTGCTGGCGTTCCTGGCCTCGTCGCTGGTGACCTTGCTGCCTGGCACATCAAGCCGCCGCATCCTTCAGGAGCGACGCTACCTGGGGTTGGCATTCGCGTTCTCCCACACCGTGCACGGCGTGCTGATTTATCGCTACGCCCAGCAATTCCCCGAGCTGTTCTGGGCCGGCCGCACACTGACTTCCAGCCTGCCCGGGACAGTCGGCTACCTGTTCGTGCTGCTGCTCACCGCCACCTCGTTCAAGCCCCCCATGCGGCTGTTGGGCGGCCGTGCCTGGCAAGCGCTGCACAGCAGCGGCATGTGGGTACTGGCTGCCGTGTTCTGCCTGTCGTTCTACAAACGCATCCCCATGGGGGGGTGGTACCCGCTGGCGTTCGCCCTGATGTTCAGCGCCATCGCCGTCAAGCTCACCGCCAAAGTGGCCCGTAAACAACGCCGCAGCACCCGCGCCCTTGCCTGAAGAGAGCACCGCAAATGACGACCTTGACCCGTACCCTGACCACCGTTGATCGCCTCGGCAGCTGGAGCGCCGACGTGCCATTACGGGTATTTTTGGCCTGGGAGTTTTTCGAATCCGGCCTGGAGAAATTCAACGGCAGCAACTGGTTCGCCGACCTGCAGTCCAACTTCCCGTTCCCCTTCAACCTGCTGCCCGCGGAGCTGAACTGGCAGCTGTCGATGTGGGCCGAGTTGGTGCTGCCGTTGCTGCTGCTGTTGGGCCTGGGTACCCGGCTGGCATCGTTGGGTTTGATGGTGGTGACCGTTGTAGCGATAGCGGCAGTGCACTGGCCGGCGCACTGGTCGGGCCTGGCGGAGCTGGCCCGAGGCTATGCCATTACCGACCAGGGCTTCGGCAATTACAAATTGCCATTGATCTACCTGGTGGCGTTGCTCCCCCTGCTGCTCAAGGGCGCCGGGCGCCTTAGCCTCGATCATTGGCTTGGCATGCGGTTCGGCAGATGAGGGTTGGGGGCTGCTGCGCAGCCCCCAGTGCCTTCAAACTGTTCCGACAATGACGCCCTGCTCGCGCAATGCCTCCAACAATGCCAACCCTTGCTGCACATCGCCGCCCAATGCCTGCAGCCGCTCTCTTCCAGTCCCCTGCTCCACCAGCAACCGATACGCCATAGGTGCCAACCGGGCAAAGCGCACCTGCAACCGGGCATCGCGATAAACCAGCAGCAAGCTCGGCGATGCTGGGGCAACCGTTGGCTGGTAGTCCACGCCAATGCGTTCCACCGGCCAACGATAGGCCAGGACCCGCGCCACACAAGACAACAACGGCTCTCCAGCCAGCAGGTCACCACCCGGGTCATGCGCCGGGTCCTCGGCATCGCTCAGGTACAGTTGCGCCTCGACCCACTCATAGTGCGCCAGCTCCAGCTGCCAAGGGGTGTCCAGCGCCACACGTTGCAAGTAGTCGACGAACGTCTCGGCAATTTCGGTAAACAACGGCGTCTGGCAACGGTAACTGGCGTAGAAATCACGTACTCGGGCATGCCAGCGCTGCTCGCCCAACGCCTGGCGCATGACCGGGAAGCTGCCAGCCAGCAACCCTTCGATGGCGCCATAGAACAACTCACGGTAAACCTTCAGGCGGCGGGCCTCGACGCCGGGCGGCGGGGCATGGCGCTGTGGGTCGCGCAGGTGACGGGCCAAGGCATACTGCTGCGCACGCAGGGTCTCATTCATCTGCTTGCCCTCCGGCAGCGCATTGCACAGCACGCATACGCGCCGTCTCGGCCAACAGTTCGGCCAAGGGCGGGTAGTTGAAATCACGTTCAAGCACCGTCGGCTTTACGCCGAAGCGCACGCAAGCGCTGGCGTACAGCGTCCAGACATCCTCCTTCACGGCCGCCCCGTGGGTATCCACTTTGAGGTCAGGCGCTTCATCGTAATGCCCGGCAACGTGCATCCCGGTCACGCGCGCCGGGGGCAAGCCTGCAAGGAATTGCTGGGCGTCGTAGCCATGGTTGCAGGCGTTGACATAGACATTGTTGACGTCCAGCAGCAGGTCACAATCCGCTTCTTCGAGCACCGCCTGGATGAAGTCGAGTTCGCTCATCGCCTGATACGGCGCGGCGTAGTAGCTGATGTTTTCCACGGCAATGCGCCGCTCCAGCTGCTCCTGAGCCTGGCGTATGCGCGCGGCCACATGGCGTACGGCTTCATCGGTGAACGGGATGGGCATCAGGTCGTACAGGTGCCCGTCATCACTGCAGTAGCTCAGGTGCTCGCTGTACAGTCGCACCTGGTATCGCTCGAGAAACTGCCGGGTCTGCTCAAGGAAATGGCGGTCCAGCGGGGCACTGCCACCCAGCGATAAAGACAACCCATGACAGGTGACAGCAAAGCGCTCCGCCAACTGGGCCAAGCCCTTGCCATAGGCGCCGCCCACGGCAATCCAGTTTTCCGGCGCACACTCGAGAAAGTCCACTGCACCCGCCTCCATGGCCAGCAGTTCCGGCAACAGGCCGCGACGCAAGCCTAGCCCGATGTTCAACATCGCAGGAAACATAAAAGTTCTCCAACAAGCACAACGCCCCACCTGGCCAGCAGGAGGAGCGTTGTGGCGTTTCATGGGGTAGAACGTCAGGGCTTGCCGGTCAGGTGGCTGAACAAGCCATCAGGCATGGCTTTGCCATTGGCCTGATAAATCGCCTTGAGGTGATCGGCCGCTTCCTGCTCGGAGATGAAACTGTCATGGTTGCGGTCGATCGTGTCGAAATCACGGGCACGGTCCTTGGCCACCGCCAGAAACTCATCGCGCGAGACCTTGCCATCGTGATTGCTGTCGGTTTTGGCGAACGAGGCGTCACCGCACTTGCCTTCACCACACTTGCCCTCAGCCCCAGCCTTGGCGCCGGCGCCGCACTTACCCTCACCGCACTTGCCTTCGCTTTGGGAAGCCTTGCCGCTCCCCCCGCACTTGCCCTCACCACACTTGCCCTCGCCGGCCACTTTGGCCGAGGCCAGTTGGTAACCTTGAGCCAGCGGCTCGACGGCGAACGCACTGTTGCTCAATGCCATGCTGCCGATCAGGGCGGCGCCGAGCAGGCCGAGGGTGTTTTTTGCTTGAGTCATGATGCAGCTCCACTGGGGTTGGAAAGTGGAGCCATTAGGCCGTTGCGGTTTGTCGTGGATGTATCGTGCCAGGCGCACTTTTGTATGGCAGTAGGTCTGCAGCACAGGCAGATACAGTGCGATACACACCACCCGGCAACGGGCCCCAAGTTGCCTTGGGGCCATGAGGCGTGATCAGTCTTCCAGCGGTTTGGGCGGGGCCGCTGGCTTGGCGGGCTTGGCCGGCTTGCTGTCCTTGTCCTTGGCTTGCGGGGCCGCCGCTACGGGCTCGGGCGCTGCCACCGCCTTTTCGCTGGCAGGCAGTTCATCGACCGCTTTGAGGATCACCTGTGGGTCGATGGCCTCGCCGGTGTCGTCGTCCTTGAGCATGTGCCGCTCACCATCCTTGCCCACCAGAATCACCTTGGTACCCTTGCTCGCACCCAGCTTCAGTTCCCGAATCAGGGCCATTGTGGTCTGCTGCTCGAGGTTCTTGTCCTCTCGCTTGCCCATCATGTTGGCGACGCTGTACAGGACAAGGTTGCGCTCCTTGAACGCTGCCTGGGTGGCCGGGTCTTCGAGCGCTTTGTTCAGCCCTCGCAACGTTGGGTCGGCACTGCTGGGAGCGATAACCACCAATGGTCTGGCCTTGCCCAGTTCCTTGGCTAGAGGCGCATCACTGTCTGCGGCAAACAGGGGGCCGGCAACAGCAAGCAAGGTTGCGAGGGTCAGTGACCGGACAAGCATGCGTATCTCCTTATTGTCTCGATAAACCAATGACTACAGATCACGGAGAAAAATCCGACAGGGAGCCTAAACCACTTCATTCCAGAACGGGGTGTGTAAAAGTAACTGTCGATTTCCGAGCCACCTGAAGCCAAGACTACGGCGCTGGTACAAACCACATTCAGCTTGACTGAGCATAGCCCAAAGCCGCTTTGACAGGGCCGGGCAAGCCTTTGCCCTGAGCGCATGTCAACGTACATCGATCGAGGGCCCCTTGGGTCCCATTTCCATCGCTTGAATCGTCATATCCAGCATCAGCCCTCTGCGTGCAGCGCGCTGAGCATCACGAATGGCATCCGCCTGGTCGATCCTGGCCCCTTCGCTCAGCGCTTCGTCGTCAAGCACGGTTTCAAGCTGCCTTCTGAACGGCAGGTCGACCGCAGCGAATCGCTCAGGATGGGAACGCTCCAGGTGCGCCTGCCAAAATTCACGGTCAACCATGGAGCGGGCAATCTCTTCCGGTGTTTCTGCATCCCGCACCGCAGCCTCTGCCTCTGCAAGGTCCGCCTCCAGGACGCCTGAGATCGCAAGAAAGCTCATTTCTCCCACCTGCAATGGCAGGTCGAGACGCTCCCTCAGCCCGATCCTGAAAGCCAACCCCACCTCGCTTCCTTCCAGCGTCCTGCCATGCTGTAGCGCCCATCGGGTAGCGAACATGTCGACTGCATCCTGGCGCCATAAACGTCTGCCCAGGTCTAGCAAAGCGCGTTCGCTTTCTCCCTGAGCCGCGTGCTCAACCTGCCAAACCAACAAATTCAGTTCAAGGTTGCTCAAGCACCAGGTTGCACCGTCCTGGCACCCCCACTCATCATTGGCCACTGACAGCAAGTTCTGCCGCAGCTCTGGCGTAATGGCCATCGCTTGCAATACCGCCATTACCCGATTGCCCAGTGCACGCGCATTGACACGAAAGTCTTCGGACAGCAACAACTGGCGAAGCACACGGAAAAAACGCTCGGCGTCCTGCCCTGCATCCAGCGAGTCCCAGGCAGCAAGCATCAAGCCGCGATGCTCCGGGGCCACGGCATCCCCCCAGACTTCACGCGCGTGCTGCAGGCGCAGAAGCACTTGCTCCTCGTCGAGGGCCGGATCGACGCTGCTCAACGAAGCCTGCAAGCGTAACGTCTGGGCCTCGCCCAAGGGGTTCGCATTCAAGCGAAACCGCCGCCGATGCCACACGGGCAACTGGTAGAAACCCTCTGGAATGTGCCTGATCCGGTTATCCCGCAAGTCAACGGATACCAACTGAGCGTTGTCGAACACGCCCAGTGGAAACTGCGAGATCTGTGTGTCGCGCAAGTTCAGCCAACGCAACTCAGCCAAACCCGCCAACGTGAACCGGCTCCCCAGGGGGTTGTGGGACAGGTCGAGAGACTGCAGGCTCGTGCAACTGGCCAATGTGGCGGTTTGTGCAGTGTTCAGGACGATCCGGTTGTTGGTCAGGCTCAGATGCCGCAACTGCGGTATCTGCAGCAACGGCTGCGGAAGGCGCGTCAACAGGTTCCCTCCCAGATCGAGGGTTTGCAGGTTAGGGAAAGCCAGCAATAGGCTGCTGGGCACCTCCAGAAGGTCAAGGTGCAGCAGCGACAGGCTGGTCACACCTCTGAAGCTGACCTGTGGGGGTATGTTGGGCAAGCCGCTCGATCTGAAATTGCAGAACATGACGTGGAGGTTTTCCTGTGCATTGATCTGCAGTTCCCCCACGCCCACCGACCGCCGCCAACAATTGAACAACGTCTGGCGTAAAGCCTCTCGATCTTCCCTGACATCGCCCTGCCCTCGTGCCACCCAGGTATTCAGTGTGATGCGCAGGATGGCGAACTCATTGCGAAGGTCAGTCAGTACGTGTTCAATCTGCTGCCCTGAACGCCTGGCGTCATCGGCGAAGGTCTCGACCTGCTCATCACTCAACCACGGAAAGAGATCGCGCAGCGTTGCCCTCAGGGCACTCCCCCTTGATGCGAACCCACCTACTCCGCCACCACCCAGTGGGTAGCCAATACGTCCATCGGCCAAGCGCATGGGCCCTCGGACAGCACCTGGGCGTACCGCGCCAAGCAAACGACTGATCTCATCACGATGGCGTGCCGCTTCGCGCGCCAGTATCACCCTGAGGTTGTGCGTAAATGGATCGCCGATCCCCATCGCCGCCCTCTGCGCTTCGGTATAGGCTGGCGCCATGACGTCAAACAACTCACCTGCCTCACCCAGCGCCGTGCCCTGGCTGCCATGCAGTTGAAACGTACCGTTCACGTGCACCAGATCGAACGCCCGCTGCCCTTGCTCGGTCTTCGCCAGCATCGGCCCGCCCAGGCAACCTTCGTACAGGCGCCAGCACACACCTTCACCTCCGGGTAGATACCGCAACAAGCCCAAGGCCACCCGTGCCAGGTCTGCATGCTGCGGGGTATCAAGGTACAACGCTTCAAATACCCGAGCCTGGCGGGTAGCCAGCACACTGCCCCTTGCCGCTTCGGCGAGCCCCAGTGCAACCCTGCCGCTGGACAGCAGCCGCGTGCGATCAATGCTGCTGGCGGCCTGTACCAGTGCTTGCGCAGTGCGCGCGCTCAGCCTCGGGAACACCCGGCGCAACGCCGCGCTGCCAGCGGTGTCGCTGGGCTGCAAGGCTTCGAAAAGGTGCTGCAGCAGTGTTCGGCGCTGTGTCCATGCCAACGCGGCCAGTGCCTGATCTGTCAGGCCACTCGCGCCTGGCAGGCGCCGAGCGTGATCGAGCACTGTTGTATCTGCTACCGGGTCGCCGCTGCGCAGACGGCCAATCATGCTGCGGATGCGTTGATCAAGCCTGACCCGCTCCACACTGTCGATCATCCCAGGGCTCGGTGCCTGGGCGTGTACATGCAGGCCACGCAGGTCGTCGCCATCAAGGCCATGGAACAGCAGAACCTCATCGATCTGTTCGTCATTCAGCCTATTGAAGGGTTCGCCCAAACGCCGGAACATGCGGTATTTGTCGGTCCACCGAGCCGGTTGCTCGCTCCACAAACGCCAGGCACCTGCGCCATTGTGGCGCAGCAACGGCCCGTGGCCGTCGACCGGATACAACTGCCATTGATCATCACCCGCCTCTGCCACGCGATAGTGATGCCCGTCCATTTCGATCCAGGCCCGCCCGTCCTGACGCCGAATACCCAAGGCATCCCGGCTCGAGGCCGCAACGGGGGCCTGGCTTTGAAACAGGGTCAAGTCGTGTTGCCAAAGTTTCTCAGTGCCGTCCTCCAGCCGGGCCGGCACCATGGCATCGACCTTCGCAGAGCGTGCCCAAACCCGTCGAGCGACACCCACCCCGGCTACCGTGGTCGCCAGCACGGCAAGGTCTGTCGCCACGTGGGTCAAATGGTCGAGCGCCTCCTGACGATCGCCTTGCTGCCAGGCCTCGGCGCCATGGTAGACCTCACCCAGTAGTTCGTAGGCCGTCACGGCCAGCAGCGCCAGGCCAAGCCCAGGCAGAAAGAAACTGGCCAGGTTGAGCAGCGCCCATCCTTCGGCTGCAAGGCGCAGGTCATGCTGGCGCTGAACCTCACGATCCAGCCTGGCCACAGGCACCGCGATCATCGCCGCATCGTCCTTGATCTGGTGGATACGTGCCTGTGCCAGGCTGATGAACAACGGCTGCGGGTAAGCCTGCAAGCGCGGTTCGAGATCGCGAAAAGCCCAGCCCGGCAGGCCATCGAAGCGCTCCGCGACCTGGGCGAAAAAAGCCTGGCTGTCGCGCCGCAGCACGAAGCGGCTGAAAAAACGCTGGTAAGCCTTGTCTCGCAAGCGACGGCCCAGTTCGCGGTTCAGTTTGTCGAGGCTCTCGAACGCGCGCCAGGGCGAAAAAGGGTCTCCAGGCACGTAAAGCAACACCCGACGCGTCGTGTTGAACAAAACGCCCTGCTCAACCACTACGAACACGGTCACCTGCTCAATCTGGCAACCCAGCAATTTCAGTTGCCTGGCCTGCACAAGGTCGCCCGCCAAGCGCGGCAGCTCACCCTTCTCGCACACAGCCACCATCACATTGAGTTCGCTGGCATCCAGCGTTCCCTCTTGCCTGGCTTTGTAAGCGTCCACAAGCATGGTGTAGCGCGTGGCATCTACAAGCTGCGATACCAGGCGCTCGGCACTGCCAGAGGGCGTGAGGATGGCATCCAGATGACGTTGATAGCGCTCACCCAGGTCCAGCTCACGACACAGTCCGGCAAACTCGATGCTCGTAGGGGGTTTGACCGTGCCGTGGCGTGGAAGCAGCAGGCGGTTACCGCGCGGCTGGCCACCTTCCTGCGCCTGCGCGTCCGTGAAGTTGCGCAATGCCACTTCGAGCAGCGGCTTTTCTTCATAGACCACGGTAGTCAGGTGCGCGCCCACCGGCTGACTGTTGATCACAGGTTCCCGGCGGCCCTCCAGGAACCTGAGCACGTGCGGGTTACGGCCAAGCCCGTAACGCTCGTCGAGGGCCTTTCCCAGGGCTGATGCGACGAAACTGTCGAGGCCTTCGATGCCTCGCAGCACCGTGTTCACTTGCTCACAGCAGCGAAGGCTGTTTGACAATGCCCTGCCGATCTCAGGCAGTTGCTCAGCGGGTGCATGACGCAACCAGGGTGGCAGGCGCCTGCCGATGATGCCGTCCTGGAACGCATCGATGGCGGCCTGCGCATCTGACGGCAAAGTGGTGTCCATAGCGGGGGCCTCTTCATGAAAAGAGGCCAGACTAAGTTGCCTGCTCCCCGCCAGGCGCTATATAGCTAATGCCTGCGTTCAGACAACCGCCAACCCGCTAGCTGAGCGGACGCTGCACCGTGTTCCGGTCCAGCGCCTCCAGCGTCAACTGCAGCAACACCGCATGCTCGCGTTGCTGATTGCGGATCTGCAGCCGCGCGATTTCCTCGTCCCGATTCCCCAGCGCCATCAGCCGTTCCAGCTCAGCGTGCATGGATTGGGGCACTTGCAAGCGAACCGCGCAGGCCTTGCGCAAGTAATCCTGCCAGAACCACTGGCGTGACAGGTAATCAGCAATGCCCTCCCGGGTCTGTCGCGCCAGAACCCTTTCACGGGCCAGGAGAAGGTCCTGGCTACTCAAGGCAGGGATGCCTGCATAGAGCATTTCATCGGGTTGGCCAGGCAAGTCCAGAGACGTGCGCAAACCGATTCGATAGGCCAAGGCGAATTCGATCGATTCAGCGCTCGCCCCCACCCGATGAGCATGTTCAGCGGCAATTTGCTCAAGCACCGCCAACCGCCACATCCGGGCACCGAGCTTCAGCAAGGCCCGTTCAGGCCGGGCAGATCCGCTGTGCCTCGTGCGCCATATCATCACTCGCAGTTCCAGGTTGGCGAAACGCGCGGTGGCGTTATCCTGGCAACCGGTCGCCGCAGCGTGCTCGAACAGCTCCAGCCTGAGGGCATCATGCTCAGACATCGCCTGGAACATGTCGAACATGCGGGCCGCGAGCGCGGATGCAGTCGATGAGAAGCTGAAGGCGCCCGATTCCGTCAGCATCGACAGGGTATTGAAGAACGCTTCCGATTGCTCCTCTGCCTCCAGATGGGCCCACAGTGCAGCCATTTCATCTCGACGTTCGCCAGGTAGCGCATCCAGAATGCGCAACCGGTAAGGCACGCGACTGGCCTCAAGCAAATGCCAGTTTGATAACCCATCCTGCGCACCCCCCAGCCGATTGCCGGAAAGCTCGACCCTGCCCAAGCGCCACAGCTGCGACTGATGAAAACCCTCGGGCAGTTCAGAAATACGGTTGCCGCTGAGGTTCAGGGTGTGCAGTTCTGGCGCGTCCATCAGCCCATAGGGGCACTCGGGTAACTGGGTGTTCGACAGGTAGAGGGCATTCAGTTCGGTCATTGCCTGGACGGAAAATGCCCTGCGCAGCGGGTTGTCTGAAAGGTTCAGGTACACCAGGGACCGGCAATCCGCCAGGACCAACGCCTGGCCTTGGTCGAGGGCGATCTGGTTACCAGACAAGTCGAGCACCTCCAGTTTCTGGACAAGCATCAGCGGCAATGGCAAACGCGTGAGTCGGCAATGGGTGATTTCCAGGTTGCGCAAGTTGGGAAACGCCCGCAGAAACTCATCCGGAACGTGCTCCACGCGCATGGCGCGCAAGGCCAGGATCGAGACGTGGGGAAAGCCCACTTGCGCGGGCAGGGCCGGCAGATGGCGCAAGCGGCTGATGGTCTGGGTAAGCATGAAGCGCCCGTCGTCCAGTGCTGCTTGTCCTTGCAGTTCCGGCACAAGACAGCGCCAGCAGTTGATCAGCCCCTTTCTGAACTCACGCCGGGCGGGCAGTTCTGATGACAGCAAGGCACTGCGCGCCCACTGGGTCAAGTGTCTCTTGAGCACCCCGTATTGCTGTTCCAGCCTCTGTAACCTGGCCTGCGCGTCGCCTGATGCGAGCCAGTGCCCGATCTGCTCGTCACTGAAAGCTGGGTACAGATCACGCAGCCGAGCCTGAAGCGCCCTGGGCCTGTTCCGCCCCAGCGCCCCCCAGAACCTGCCGCCCGCCAAGGGGTAGCCAACCCTGCCATCAGCCAGACGTTGTGGCGGGAGAAACGAGCCGGTCGGCTGTTCCAGCCTGAGCAGATTCACCACGGTCTGGCGTTGCTCGATAGCAACGTCGGTCAGCGCCTGGCGCAGCGCAGGCACAAACGACCGGCCTTGGCCGATGGCCGCTTGCGATGCGTCGTCATAGGCTGCGGCCAAGGTCTCGAACAACTCCCCCCTCTCACCGGCAACCGTGTGCGTTCGGGTACGCAGGCGGAACAGCCCATGACGATGAAGCAAGTCAAACGTCTGCCCCGTTCCCTCGACCGTCACTAACGGCTCGCTGGCATCACCGTCGTACAATCGCCACCCGGGCCCGCCAGCCCCCGGCACATGCACCAGCAGATTAAGTACCACACGCGCCAGGTCGAGGTTTTGCGGCGTATCGATGCTCAGCGCCTCATACACCCGCGCCATTCGAATTCGCGCAACCTGCAACCTTGCTGCCTCGGCCATCGGCAACGGCACGCGCCCCGTTTCACGCAAAAGCTGCAGGTCATCCTCGCTGGCATCGCGTAGCACCTCATCCGCAGCCAGGCGGTGCAGGCTGGCAAAATTCTGCCGTAAGAGACGGCCCGTTTCCGTGTCGGGATTCTGCTCTTCGTACACCGCCTGCAGCAGTGCTCGTCGCCCGGCCCAAGCCACATCGGCCAACGCTGCTCCGTCCTTGCCGGCGGCCTGTGGAAGGCGCATGACCTGCTCCAGCAGTAGCGGGTCTGCCGTTACCCCTCCCTCGCGCAAGTGGTTGATCAACGTCCCAATCCTGCCGGCGAGCCGCACGCGTGCGACGGTGTCGACCAGCGCTGCTTCCGGCGCAAGGCCATACACATGCCATGCCCGAAGGTGCTGATCATCGAGGCCATGGATCGCCAGCGACTGGTCGATCTGCGCATCGTCAAGGTCGCTGAATGGCCCGCCCAGGCGGCGGAACAACTGGCGTGTGTCGCCCCACTCGGCGGGCTGTTCACACCACAGCCGCCACGCGCCGGCCCCATTGTGACGGAGCGGCGGCGCATAGCCCTGGTAAGGGAGCAATTGCCACTGTTCATCATCATTGTGCCAGGTCACCTCATACCAGTGGCCGTCCATGCTGATCCAGCGGCGCTCGCCAACACGGTGCACACCCTCCATGTCCAGCACCGCCGTGTCTGACGGGCTTTCGCAGCGATAGGGGCTGAGGTCTGCGTTCCACAGCTTTTCCTCACCGTTTTCCAGCTGCGCCGGTACCAGCTTGTCCACCTCGGTCCAGGCGCGTCGGGCCGTGGCGACGACGGCAACGGTTGCCCCCACCGCCAGCAGCCCTTTGCCAACCTTCAGCAGGTGCGCCAGTGCCGCATTGCGTTCGTTGTCCTGCCAATCCCCTACAGCCTGGAACGCCTGCTCAAGCAGTTCCCAGGCCATCACCCCCAACAACACCGCGCCGATGCCCGGAACGAAAAACCCTGCAACACCCAACAGGGTCCAGCCTTCAGCACGCAAACGGCGGGCGTGTTCGGCCTGGACCTCGCGATCAAGCAAGGCCACGGGCGGGGCGATGACCGCAGCATCGTCCTTGATCTGCGCAATCCAGTCGTCAGCAAGGTGTTCGAACAATGGCAGGCGATAGGCAGAGGTTTGCTCATCGAGGTCGCGGGTTGCCCAGCCGGGCACGTCATCGAGGCGCTCACTGACGGCCGAGAAGAATCGCTGGCTATCGCGTCGGCGCACGAAGCGGTTGAAGAAGCGCCGGTAGTCATCTTCGCGCAGGCGTTTGCCAAGCACCCGGCGGGCATAATCTTCCAGGTCGCTGCGCACGCTCCAGGGGCCGTGCGGGTCACCCGGTACATAGACCAGCACGCGCTTGCTGGTGTTGAACAGCACGCCCGCGTCGATCACGTCCAGCACGACGATTTGCTGCAAGCGGCAACCGAACAACGCCAACTGGCGTACGCGAACCGATGCGCCTTCGAGCTTGCCGAGCGTGTCCTTGGTGCAGAGCGCCACCACCCACTGCAGTTCGTCTGCGCTCAATACGCCCTGCGCCCTGGCCTGCAGGGCATCCACCAGCATGCTGTAGCGTTGCCGTCGCGTCAGCAACCCCCTGACTTCAGGCTGGAGTACCGAATCCAGATGCGCCTGGTATTTCTGCCCAAGATCCAGCGCTCGACACAGCCTGGCGAAGCCCGGTGCAGACAGTTCACTACGCCTTGCGCCGCGCACATCGACCAGGCAATTGCCCTGTGGCTGGTCGCGCTGCTGTTCTGCGGTGAAATTGCTCAAAGCGGCCTCGAGCAGAGGGATGTCGTAGTAATCGCTGCCGACGACCGGAAGCCGACTGGTTACATAATGGATCGTGGGCGAGGTAAAGGTGTACCACTGGCGAAAGTACAGGCGATCGACGTCAAGGTCGCCGTGGGCACCGAGCGCTTGCTGCAGCAAGGGCTGGGTAAATGCATTCAGGTTGCGTAGCCGCGCCAGCGCTGACACCAAGCCTGCGCGGCAGGCCAGCAGTTCAGGCAGCGCCTCGCTCAGCAGGGTGAATTCGGCCACGCTCAGCCGCTTCATCCAGGCCGGCAGCCGCTGTGCAATGTAGTGGTCCTGGCATGCTTGGGCCATGGCAAGGGTATCGACCGCAGCCGATGGTTGACGGCTATTGTTCTGCATCTCTGCCTCCGCGACGACATGGAGGGCCGAGTCTGAAGACTGTAGCGTCAGGCTGACGCCTAGCTATCTACCACCTGTTCAGAACAGCAGTAACTGATGGTCGGTAAGGCGCGCGAAATCATCGCCGACAAAGGGCAGGATGGCGTCGGCCACCGGCAGTAGCTGACGGCTGATGTAGTGATCGTAATCGATCGGTGCCTGCAGGTTTTCCAGCGGCTCAGGGCCGGCGGTGGTGATCACGTAACTGATCCAGCCCCCACGCTGGTACTGCAGAGGGCGCTGCAGACGCTTGTTGTAGTCGTCGGCAAGGCGTGCGGCACGCACATGCGGCGGCACGTTGCGCTGGTAATCGGCCAGCGGGCGACGCAGGCGCTTGCGATAAACCAGCAGTTCGTCCTGCTCGCCCGCCAACGTGCGCCGTACGTACTCGCGGACATAATCACGGTAGGGCTCGCTGCGGAACACTCGGCCGTAGAGTTCCTGCTGGAACTGCCGGGCCAGCGGTGACCAGTCGGTGCGCACCGATTCCAGGCCCTTGTAAACCATCTCTTGCGAACCATCGGCCCGCTGCACCAGGCCGGCATAGCGCTTTTTGCTGCCTTCATCGGTACCGCGGATGGTGGGCATCAGGAAGCGTCGGTAATGCACCTCGAACTGCAGTTCCAGGGCGCTCTGCAGGTTCATGGTCTCGTGCAGGTGGGCTTGCCACCATTGGTTGACCTTTGCCACCAGCTCGCGGCCGATGCGCGCCGCGTCTGCCTCGGCGTGGGCACCCTTGAGCCAGACAAAGGTGGAGTCGGTGTCACCGTAGATCACATCGTAGCCACACGCCTCGATCAGGGACCTGGTCTGGCGCATGATCTGGTGGCCGCGCATGGTGATCGACGACGCCAGGCGCGGGTCGAAGAAACGGCAACCGCTGGAGCCAAGCACGCCATAAAAGGCATTCATGATGATTTTCAAGGCCTGCGACAGCGGCGCATTGCCCTCGCGCTTGGCCGCTTCCCTGCCCTGCCACACCCGTTCGACGATGGCTGGCAGGCAGTGCTGTGTGCGTGAAAACCGCCCACCGCGAAAGCCCTCGACCGAATGTGCGTCGTCAGGCTGGCGCAGGCCTTCGATCAGCCCGACCGGGTCGATGAGAAAGGTCCGGATGATCGACGGGTACAGGCTCTTGTAGTCCAGCACCAGCACCGAGTCGTAAAGCCCTGGTCGCGAATCCATGACAAACCCGCCGGGGCTGGCTTCGTCCGGCCGGCTGCCAAGGCTGGGCGCGACAAAGCCAAGGCGGTGCATCTGTGGAATGTACAAGTGACAGAACGCGGCTACCGACCCACCGCTGCGGTCCACGGCCAATCCCGTCACCGAGGCACGTTCGAGCAGGAAGTCGAGCAGCCGGGTATGGGCGAAAATGCGCGTGACCAGTTCGCAGTCCTTCAGGTTGTAGCGTGCCAGGGCCGGTTTGTCTTCGGCGAAGCGGCGATTGATTTCGTCCATGCGTTGGTACGGCGTGTCGATGGCCTTGCCTTCACCCAGCAGGGTCTGGGCAACGTTCTCCAGGCTGAACGAGGCAAAGCTCCAGGTGGCCGAACGCAACGCCTCGATGCCATCGATCAGCAGCCGCCCCGGCGCATCGGCGAAAACATGGCCGCCACCGGCATGGCTGCGCAGGGTCATGACCGCACCGTTGCGCCCCAGGGCCAGTGGAACCTGCAACGACTTGGCGTGCTCATGCAGCAGGCGCAGGTCGAACTGCACCAGGTTCCAGCCAATGATCGCGTCCGGGTCATGCCTGGCCATCCACTGGTTGAGCCGGGTAATCAAGGCGGCGCGATCAGCGCAATACTCCAGGTCGAAGTCAAGCCCGGTGGCATCGCCGTTGGCCGGGCCGAGCATGTACACCTGGCGCTGACCACAGCCCTCCAGCGCGATGCTGTACAGCTCGCCACGCTCGCTGGTCTCGATGTCCAGCGACACCAGGCGCAGCGCCGGGCGATAGCCTGGCTGCGGCTTGAGCTGGGCGTCCCGGTAAACGCCCTGCGTATCCGGCTGACCAGTGAACTGCACCGGCGCCGTGATGAAGCGCTCCATGAGGTAACGCTCCGGCGGGCGGATATCGGCCTCGAACACGTCGATACCGGCCGTGCGCAGACGCTGCTCCAGTTGCATCAACTGGCGATGCTGGCGGGCATACAGGCCGAGCATCGGGCGATGCTCGAAGTCCTTCAGGCGCAGTGGCTTGAGCTTCGTCCCGGTTTCGTTGGCCAGCAGCACACGGGCGTGCTCGGCCTGCGCCTGAGGAATGAAAGCCACCGACTCCTGCGCCGCCAGCCGCAACAGCCGCGGCCCGGCATCGGTGGCCAGCCAGAACTCCACGCAGGTGCCTTCCGGCGTATCGTGCCAGTGCCGGGTCAGGACAAAACCCTGCTGCAACTCCACTGCGTCGACCTCTGGATTGTCTGTAGATGGCGCTATTCTACCTGTGTCGTGCCTGGCATGAGTGTTTTAGCGCCTACCCGCCACAAAACCGCTCCCCCGCCCGGCCACGGCCAGCAGCCAGGCCAAGGCGATCAACACCAGCACCACCCCGCCAAACCACTCCACGCCGGCCCCAGCCAGCAGCAATCCGCCAATGATCCCGCCCAGGGCAATGGCGCAGTTCCACACCGTCACCAGCATCGACTGCGCCACATCACCACCCGGGCCTGCGGCGTCGGCGCACGCTGTCTGCAGCAGGGTCGGGGCGCCGCCATAGGTCATTCCCCACAAGGCGATGCTCAAGTACACAAGCCACGACGATGCCTGCCCCAATGCCAGTGTGGCCAAGGCAAAACCGGCCAGGCTCAGCAACACCAGCTTGCGCAGGTGCCGGTCGACCAGCAGCCCTACCAGGCCGATCCCGGCCAGCGCCGACAGACCAAACACCATCAGCACAGGGCCAATGTCCGCAGCCATGCCAGCCGCCGCCAGCAACGGCACGATATAGGTGTAGAGAATGTTATGGCCAAGGATCCAGGTGAGGATCACCAGCAATACGATCAACACCCCCGGCGTGCGCAATACCTGCATGGCCGCCGGGCGCTTGCCGGCAGCCTGCCCCGGGTAGTCCGGCACGGATCGCAACACCCACACCACCAGCAGCGACGCCACCAGCGTGACGACCACGAACGTCGCGCGCCAGCCCAGCCCCGCTCCCAGCCAGGTCGCAATCGGCAAGCCGAGCGACAAGGCAATCGGCTGCCCGAGCATGGCCAGCGCCATGGCCCGGCCCTGCAACGGTACCGGCACCATGCGCCGGGCATGGCCAGCGATCAGGCCCCATGCCAGGCCGGCCGCAGCCCCCGTGAAAAAGCGCAGCACCAGGGTCAGCGTGTTGGAGTCCGACAGGGCCGTCAGCCCGTTGAACAGCACGAAGCCGATGATCGCCAGCAACAGCGCCCGGCGCCGATACCAGCCTTGGGTCAACGTCACCAACGGGATGGCGGTCAGTAACGAGCCCAAGGCATACGCCGTGACCCATTGCCCAGCCATGGCCTGGCTGATGTGCATGCCATCAGCGATCTGGTCGAGCAAACCCGCCGGCAAGGTTTCGCTGAGGATGGCGATGAAACCGGTCATGGCCAGCGCCAGCAGCCCGCCAACGGGCAAACGTTCGTTGCTGGCAGCCAGCAACGGTGCGGAAGATGTCTGGGACATTGCAAATGCCTTGAGTGAGAGACGAGGCGAACAGTCTGCAAGACAAGGCCATTGCGGAAAAAGACGGTTACAATGCCGCTCACCCAGGACACCAGCGTCCGCAATCAGGAGTGCGACATGGACAGCCTCAGCGGCTTCGTGGTCTTCAACCGGGTGGCCGAAACCCGCAGCTTCGTTGCCGCCAGCCAGTCACTGGGGATCAGTGCCTCGGCAGTGGGCAAGCGCGTGGCGCGCCTGGAAAGCCGCCTGGGCGTGCGCCTGTTCCACCGCAGCACACGCAGCATCACCCTCACCGCCGAGGGCACGATGTTCCTCGAACGCAGCCGGCGCATCCTTGCCGAAATCGAAGCCACCGAGCAGGAGCTGTCGCAGGCCAGCGAAACGCCGCGCGGGCGCCTGCGGGTGAGCATGCCGCAGGTGACCAGACTGGTAATGCCGGCACTGGCCGAGTTCATGGCACTGTACCCACAGGTTGAACTGGACCTGGACTTCTCCGACCGCATGGTGGATATCGTCGGCGAAGGCTTCGATGTGGTGATGCGCGGCGGGCAGCCGGTGGATTCCCGGCTCAGCGCCAAATTCCTCGGGCACTTTCAGCACCGCCTGGTAGCCTCGCCCGAGTACCTGCGCGAACGCGGCACACCCTTGCACCCACGCGACCTGGCAGCGCATACCTGCCTGCATTATCGCTTCCCCAGCAACGGCAAGCTGGAAACCTGGCCGCTGCGCCAGGAGCATCCCGAGCACGCCTATGACATCCCCATCTCGATGGTCTGCAACCACGTCGAAACACGCGTCTGCTTTGCCTTGAACCACCGCGGCATTACCTGTCTGCCGGACTTCAACGTGGGTCGTGAATTGGGCAATGGCTCACTGGTCAGTGTCCTCGACGACTTCATGGAACGGCGCGGCAGCTTCTATCTGCTGTGGCCGTCCGGGCGGCAGATGCCGCCAAAGTTACGGGTATTCATCGACTTCATGCTCGATCGGGTATTCAACCGTACAGGTAGTTGATGTCCTTGTAGGCCAGCGGCGGTACCTGGCCGAGCAGGAAGTCACGCAGCTTGTGCATTTGCCGCGCTTTTGGGCTGGCCTTGAGCCAGGTCATGTAGTAACCGTCGCCGGTGGCCACGGCATGCTTGAAAGGCGTGACCAGGCGCCCGGCGGCCAGGTCGGTGCTGGCCAGTACCAGATCGACCACTGAAATGCCCAAGCCTTGCTGGGCGGCCGATATGCCCTGGTCGAGGGTATCGAACACCTGCCCCTGGTCGATGCTGATGTCCAGCGCGTCCATTCGCGCCAGCCAACGCCGCCAGTCACGCCGGTCGGGTGACGGGTGCAGGAACTCGCATCGGGGCAGGTCGGACAGTTGCGGTTGTGCCTGCGTCATGTAATCCGGATGGCATACCGGGATCAGCCATTCATCGAACAGCTTGAAACTCTCGATATCGGCGGGAAAACGCCCACTGGCCAGGAGAATGGCGCAGTCGTAGGGCTCAGAATAGAAGTCCACGCTGTCGATATCCATCCACACACTGGACAGTTGCACGCTGCAGTTGTCCTCGACCTTCTTGAATGCATCAAGCGCCCGCAGCAGCCAGCGCACCGTGAGCGTGGACGGCGCCTTCAGGCGCAGGCCGTAGCGATCCTGACGCAGCAGTGCGCAGGCATTTTCGATGATCTTGAAGCCTACCTTCAGCTCTTGCGCCAGCAGGCGGCCGTGCTCGGTCAGGCTCAATTTCGGGCCCCGACGTTCGAACAGGTCGCAGCCAAACAGGGCTTCGAGGGTCTTGATGTGGTGGCTGACGGCGCCCTGGGTCAGGGCCAGCTCCTCAGCAGCGCGGGTGAAAGAGCCATAGCGAGAGGCCACCTCGAAGGCACGCAGCGCGTGCAAGGCCTGAATTCGTTCCGACATGGCGGCGTCCCGAGCATGAGTAAGACTAATAGTAGGTCATAACTCCACGCGTTTTACAACGACAGGAGCGTCTCGGAAAATGCCGGTAAATAACAAACATAACCAAGATCCTGCCTGCATGTGACTGGAACGTTCACTTAAATCAACGCCTGGGGAAATCATGTTTACGGGATATGGAAATTGCTATCGCCTGGATGCGCTGGAGCTCGCCGCTGAACATGGACACACCATGCAACACTGGACGTTCAAAACCATAGAACACTTTCGCAGTATTCTCGCCAACCCCGAATTCCCCTGCCTGTTCGGCCGCAAGGCGGTAAACGGCGAAACCTGCCACATTCTCTTCGCCCGCGCCGAGCAACTGGCCGATGATATCGCACAGGGCCTGGCCAATTATGTGCGCACCGTCGCACCGATCGCGCCCAAGCAGCGCATCGGCAGCCCATTGGTGGTGTTTCTCGAAACCGCCGCCGGCAGCAGCCTGGCCGAGCAACAGGCCTTGGCCTGGAAGGTACTGCGCGGCGTGCATGCGCGCGACCCGCACCCTTGGCCTCAGGGCATCCCGACCGATCCCGACGATACCGGCTGGTCGTTCTGCTATGCCGGCATGCCGCTGTTCATCAACATGAACTTCCCCGGCCATCAGCAGATGAAAAGCCGCAATCTGGGCCAGCACATCACCTTCGTCATCAACCCGCGGGAGAACTTCGACGAAGTGGCCAATGCCAACACCGAGAGTGGCAAGCGCATCCGCGAGCGCATTCGCGAGCGCGTGCACCACTACAACGACGGCGTTGTGCCCGACACCCTTGGCTTTTTCGGCGATACCGACAACTACGAGTGGAAGCAGTATCAACTGCAGGAGGCAGGCTCGCTCAACCCGTCACGCTGCCCCTTCCACGCCCATGCCGCACACCAGGCGACACCCGACATACTGATCGAGAACTGACCGTGAATACCGCACTCACCGCCACCTACGCCCTCACCGTGCTGCTACTGATCGCCACTCCCGGCCCGGTGGTGGCACTGATCGTCAACACTGCGGCCGCCTCCGGCTCGCGCAAGGCCATGTTCACCGCCGTCGGCACCAACTGGGCATCACTGGTGCTGATCGGCGCGGCAGCGTGGATCATCCTCACCAGTGCCGCCATCGACAAAACATGGCTCAGCACCATGAGCCTGCTGGGCTGCCTGTTCATCGGCTACATTGCCGTGGGCACGCTGAGGGACGCCCTGCAGGCACCCGCGTCAGACGCAGCGAGCGAGGCCCCCAAGGCTGGTCGCGGCGGGCTGATGCAAGGCTTCATGGTGGGCATTTCCAACCCGAAAGACATCATTTTCTTCATCGCCTTCTTCCCGCAGTTCATTCAGATCACCGAATCGTTCGGCAAGAGCATGGTGGTGCTGTCGCTGCTGTGGGTGGCCATCGATTTCGCCGTGCTCAGCCTGTACATCTTCGCCATCGGCAAGATCGCCTCGCAGCGCAGCAACCGCATCATCAGCCTGGCGTCGGGCGTCGCCCTGCTGCTGATCGCCGCCGGCGGCCTGCTGTACAACCTCAAGGAACTGGCGGCCTGAATCTGCTGCAAAGTACCCGGCTTAAGCGAAGGAGAGACCATGACCACGACTGACACGCGCCCGTCTCCTTCGCCGCTGCAGCAGGACTACCAGCGCTTTCTCCTGCTGGGCAGTCGCCGTGCCCCCTATACCCTGCATGTGCACGAAACCGGCTACCGCTCCGGCACCATCAACACCGATGCCCTTGGCTTGCGCTACAGCCATTGCGCCGGCAAGCGCTTTTCGGCGGCCGAGCACGGTGGTGCGTCGCGCATCAACCTGCTGGTCGGCGGCTCCACAGCCCTGGGCATCGGCGCCAGCTCCGACGAACACACAGTGGCCTCGCACCTGTCGATGCTCACGGGCGAAGTCTGGCTGAGCCTGGCCGGCTGCGGGCTGAACGCCACCCAGGAATTGATGATGTTCCTGACCCACCAGCACCGCCTTGGCCAACTCGGCCATGTGGTGGTGCTCAGTGGCCTCAACAGCCTGGCCCACGAAGCCCTGTGTGAAGTCCTCGCAGGTACCAACGACCCGCAGCACGCCAAGGCCTACCAGGCCTTTCTCAACAGTTTTAGCGAAGGCATGCAGCCCTGCGCACCGCCCCGTCGGCAGTCGCTGTGGCGGCGCATCGGCCAGGCGCTGACCCCTCCCGTGGTCACAGCCCCGGTCAGCTGGCCACTGTCCTCCCCGGAAAAACGACTGGCCCGTGCCGCCGACAACATTGGCCGCACCTTGCGCCAATGGGACCGTCTGCTGGCAGACAGCCACGCCACGCTCACCTTCATCCTGCAACCGCTGCTGCCCTGGTGCCGGGATACCCTGCCCGCCGGCGAGCAAGCCATGCTGACCGCGCTGCAGCAACAACCGGCCAACTTCGACCGGCTGCTGGAGGGGGCATTCGACAGACAGTTGCATTCGGCATTTTTCCGCCGTATCAAAAGCCAGGCCGACCCGGTGCCCTGCTACGACATGAACTGCATGCTCGACAGCTCGCCCGTGTTCGGCGCCGACCTGTTCATCGACCGCCTGCACCTGAACGATCTGGGCAACAATGCCTTGGCCAAGGTGATCACCGCCAAGCTTGGGCTGGCCCAGGAAAAACATGCCCAGCGCAAGGTCACGCCGATCAAGCTCGTCTGACAGTTGTCGGGTGGTCTTTCGGCCACCCCCCTTGGGTGGCTAGAATACGTCGTCGTTACGATTTGCCCGAGGCGCACGTTTGACCGCCATGAACACCGAAGCCGTCCATCCGTACTTGGCCACCCATGGGGTTTGCCTGTGAGCCTTGTGCGACGCCTGCCCCCGCTGTTGGCTGCGCTGATGCCACTGGCCGCGCAAGCGCTGGAGGTACGCATCGACCCTCATGCCGACCTGCTCTACCGTCAGGCCTTGCCGCTACTGGAGCAGGCCGACAACCAGGACGACGCTGCCAGCACGCTGCGCACCGCAGTGGGCGGCGACCCTGAGCTTAGCCGCCAGGGCCAGGCCATGGCTCACACCTTGCCGACAGCGGTTGCCCTGCTGAAAAAATCGGTAGAGCTTGGCCACCCGGTCGCACAGTACCGCCTGGCGCTGTATTACATGACGTACCTGCCCGCCGCGCAAATCCCGGAGGCCGCCTGCCCGTTGCTCGAAGCCAGCCTCCAGCAGGGGTTTGCCGCACCGGCGCCCGCCATTGCCACCTGGTGCCGGCCCTACAACGTCAGCAGCGAGTACCGTACAGCGCTGGAGGCCATCCCCAGCATGGCCACCGTGTACGCCCCCTACTACCCGCAACCGGCCACACGCCTGGCTTGCAACCGCAGCCGGCCACAAGGCCTGGAAATGCTGTGGGGGCGACAGCGCGACTACCAGGCCGAGGTGTACCGCCTGCTTGGCGACCTCGACCCACAGCAGCGCAAGAGCCTGCTGCAGAAAGCCGTAGACATCAATGGCTGCGCAACGGCGCAACAGCTGCTGACCAGCCGCCCATAACCCAGGGTCATTCGGGGCCGCTTTGCGGCCCTGTTGTCAGTTGGCCACTGAGGTTGAGGCGAACACGCCTAGACCAGCAAGATCGTTCAAGCCATCCCCTGCCCCGTCTGTCATGCTGGCCTGCCTCGTAGCCGTCATGCAGCCATCATGCCCCACATCGCCCGCCAAGCCTTTCTTCACGGCGCCATTGCCATTCTCCCGTTGTCCCTGGCCGTTGCCCCTTGGGGCCTGCTGGCCGGTTCCATGGCCATCGAGGCCAACCTCAGCGCCTGGCAGGGGCAGGGGCTGTCGGCCATCGTCTTCGCCGGCGCCGCGCAGCTGGTGGCCATTGGCATGCTCAAAGGGGGGGCCAACCTGGCATCGATCCTGCTCACCACCCTGCTGCTGACCTCGCAGCACCTGCTGTATGGCCTGTCGATGCGCCCGGTACTGTCCAGCCAGCCGCTGCGCTGGCGGCTCGGCCTGGGTTTTCTGCTGACCGACGAATTCTTCGCCCTGACCAGCCAGTACGACCAGCAGCAATTCAACCGCTGGTATGCCTTGGGGGTGGGCCTGACCTTCTACATCGCCTGGAACCTGTTCACCCTGGCCGGCATACTGCTGGGCCAGAATATTCCACACCTGGACCAGTTCGGCCTGGATTTCTCCATTGTCGCCACTTTTGTCGCCCTGATCGCCCCGCTGGTGCGCAACCTGGCCACCGTGGTGTGCGTAGCCGTGTCGCTGTTCTGTTCAGTGCTGTTCAGCTACTGGCACTGGGAAACCGCCCTGGTGGTCGCAGGCCTGCTGGGCATGAGCGCCGGGTTCATCTGCCAGAAATTCGCCGGAGCCCGCGCATGACCTGGATCCTGATTTTCGCCATGGGCGCCATCGTATTTCTCAACCGCTACGCATTCCTGGAGCCGCGCCTGCCCTTGCGCCTGAGCTCGAATGCCCGGCAGTTTCTCGGCTTTGCCGTGCCGGGCATGCTCACCGCCATCTGCGGCCCGATCATCTTCATGGCTGACCACCAGCTCAACCTGAGCCTGCTCAACCCCTACCTGCTGGGCTCCCTTGTGGCCATCGCCCTGGTGTTGTTGACCCGCAGCGTATTGCTGAGCATGCTGGTGAGCATGTTGATCTTCTTCCTTCTGCGCAGCTGGCTGGCATGAGCCCGCCCTTGCGCGAGCAGACACACCTCTGGCAGGCGCCAGCCCTGGGCGACGTCGAGATGCTGCACGCTCGCTACTATCAGCAGCGCTTTGCCCCGCATGTGCACGAAGGCTATGTATTCACCGTGATCGAGTCGGGCGCCCAGCGCTTCTGGCACCGCGGCAGCGAGCACCTGGCACCGGTTGGCAGCATGGTGCTGATCAACCCCGACGAACTGCATACCGGCGCTACGGCCCATGAAGCCGGCTGGCGTTATCGCGGCTTCTATCCCGAGCACGAGCGGGTCACCGGTGTGCTCGACGAACTGGAACTGGGCCGCCACGGCATGCCCAGCTTCAAGGACAGCGTGATCCATGACCCGGCCCTGGCCCTCGCGTTCAGCCAGCTGCATCAGCTGTCCGAAGCCAGCGCCAGCGCCTTGCAGCAGCAGACGGCCTGGCGCCAGGCGGTGCTGGCCCTGGTGCAACGGCACGGGCAGTGCGCCGAGCCTTCGGTCCCTGGCCACGAACCCCTGGCCGTAGCCCGCGCCCGCGAACTGCTGGAAAGCCAACTGGCCGACCCGCCCTCACTGGAAGCGCTGGCGGCAGCAGTCAACCTGTCGCCGTTCCACTTCGCCCGGGTGTTCCGCCAGGCCACCGGACTGCCACCCCATGCCTGGCTGAAGCAACGCCGCCTGGCCCGCGCCCGCGAAATGCTGAAGCACGGCCTGGCCGCTTCGCAAGTGGCGTTCGACCTCGGCTTTGCCGACCAGAGCCATTTGAGCCGGCAGTTCAAGCAAGCCTATGGGGTGACCCCGGGGGCGTATCGGCAAGCCTGCGTTCACTCTGCTCTACGCGCATGAAAGGGCGGCAGCGCCCTCTCGAACTTGCATCTATACGCCAGGCCCAAGCTATGTACGGCTGTCGACATCTGGGCCACGTCCTTTCATGTTCCAGCGCACTGGCGCGATGAATAACATGAGCGTCATCCAGATAAAGGTTGCCGGCCCCGCAAGCACGAAGACCAAACTGGCAATCAATCCTGATACGGCATCACCCATCACGGCGGTGAAGTAATAGAGGGAAAAACTCCTGCCCACTTCATGCTCCCTCGACAAGCACTGGATGTTGGTCACGATTGCGATATCGACAAATGCACCAATGAAGCCAACCAGGAACAGAATCAACAGGAACAGCCAGTTATTGAATTGCAGCGCCACTGCTGCAGCAAAAAATAGCCCCCCATAGAGCATCCAGTAGCGCAGCACCATTGCTGCGGTTGTACGAGGATTGAAGCGCGTGTAAAGCATGCCCCCCACCACCGTGCCTGCCGCAAGCAGTGAAAACACGTATCCAACCGCCGCTTCAGAGGCGAAGTGCTCCAGCACCGATGCTGGAAGGATAAAGCGAATCACCGACGTGGCGAACATCGCACAGAGTGTGGTGCAGCCAATGACAGCGAACAACGGCGCATTGCCGGCCCTCAACTGACTCACACTGCTCGCCGCATCCCTGATTATGGCGCACCCATCGAATGCCTGTTGGACACTACGCCTGGCAGGCGTCAGGGTAGCGATACAAATGGCCGACACGACAAGGCACATTGCAAAAAACAAGAAAGTGGCTTCTCGAGACAGCAGTAACACACAGGCCGAAAAGACCAGCGGCCCGAGGATCGAGGCGGCGTCCTCGATCACCTGGATACCGCTGTTCACCGTGGCTAACTCATCCTTTTCGACAAGGTCCGGAAAGTACGCGCGAAACGTGGGCACATAAAGGCATTCGAGCGCTGTCATGACCATTGCGAGGCCCACTAACGCAAGTAATACTGGCGTGAACACGCTGAACAAGGCAAAGAAGGAAAGTGCCAGCAGGCCTTTTGTCACCTCGATTGCTAATAGTGTGTGTTTCTTGTTGGCGTTATCTGCCAGCCAGCCACCCAATGGCGAAAACACCACACTTGGCAAGTAACGAAAAAAGTAGGCGATGCCGATCAAAAGCATATCCGCATCTGTGATGGACACGATCGCCACGGCAAATGCAGCCTCGAAGGCAAATTCACCACATTTGGAAAAGCTGTAGCCCAGCGACAGCGAACGCGTTCCGGGGTTAAGGCGCAATGCCAGCATTAGCGGGTACTTCCTGGCGACATCGCTCCTGAACACTCGGATTGTAGATTCATATGGGCACTCCTTTGAGCCGATTGAGATTGCCAAATATTGGCCAACTCAATCTAAGACTCGGCCAGGATTGAGCTCAACATGAAAGTTGTAACAACGCCGATGCTTTCTGCAAGCGAAAATCAGAAACGCGGAATTTTCCTACAACAACCATTCTTTGAATGCAGACCCGACGGCATTTTCCCGACTGTGCAGTTGAGCACTTCAACAGGTCACGTTCAGAAACCGAGCCCTGAATCCCTTGCACGGCACGAGCATCAACTTTAAACATGCTGTTTATAAGTAACGAGTTGTTACTGCGCCGCGAGAGCAGCCACTGGCAGCTGCCGCAGCGCGCCTTGCAAAGGCCGCAAGAGCCTGGCCAACCCTCTGCTACACTGACAAGGCTGAATGGAGGATCCTGCCATGTCCGAAAGAGAGCTCACCACCCTTCTGTCGTTGATGAACCAGCGCCAGGCCTGTCTGAGCAGTGCCTGCAAGGAGATTGCCGACTGGATCGACCGGCAGGGCGATGTGCCCGCCGCCGGCAAGATCCGCGCTAGCCTGAAGGCACTGGAGGCCGATGAGGCCCAGGTTCGAAAGACCCTGACGTCGCTGACCCTCGACAGACCGCTGCCGCGCTTTCGTAGCTGAAAGGCGCAGTTGAAAAAAAGGGCCGCTGAACGCGGCCCTTTGATCTGTCAGTGGTTCATGTGCATGTGATCATGCCCACCACCCGCGTCGGCGTTGAGTGCACGCACTTGCGCCTGAACGTCCAGGGTTTCCTTGGCGCCCTTGGCATCCTCGATGGTCAGGGTCAGTGGCACTTTGTCACCCTCCTTCACCTGATTGTTCAGGCCCATCAGCATGACATGCAGGCCATTCGGGTCCAGGGTCACTGCCTTGCCGGCTGGCAATTCGACAGCCTTGACCTCACGCATGCCCATCACGTCACCGTTCATGGTCATCTCGTGCACCTGCACGTTCTTGGCCACGGGCGAAGCCACACCCACCAGCTTGCTGTCGCTGCTGGCAGTCAGCACCATGAAAGCACCGGTGGACTGCTGATGCGGCACGCTGGCACGCACCCAGGCATCACTCACGGTGGTCTGGGCCAGGGCCGGCAGGGCCAGCCCCATCAGTACCAGGGCAGCCAAACCGCGTTTGATCGGTTGCATCGACATTCAGCAGATCTCCATCAGGGTGACCAGATCTTCGGCGCATTCCTTGGCGTTCAGGGAATGCCCCAGGCTCAGGCGCAGGGTGCCACGTGTATCGTAGACGTAGCTGGTGGACGAGTGAGAAATGGTGTAGGTGTCTCCGGCCGGAACCTTCTCGTAGAACACCTTGAATTCCTTGGCCACAGCGGCAATTTCCTCGGGGGTGCCGGTCAGCGCGGTGAACGTCGGGTCGAAGGCCTTGACGTAGGCATCGAGCACCTCGGGCGTGTCGCGCTCCGGGTCCAGGGTGATGAACACCACCTGGAACAGGTCGCGGTCGCGGCCCCTCAGCAGCTTGCGAATCTGCGCCGCGCGCGCCAGCGTGGTCGGGCAGACGGCCGGGCACTGGGTGAAGCCGAAGAAGACCATCGGCATGCTGCCGTAGAAGCTCGACAGGGTGCGCACGTTACCTTGCGGGTCTTTGAGGCTGAACTTGCGCCCGAGGATTTCGTTGCTCATGTTCTTGCCGTACTTGAACTCGAGCCCCCGGGCCGGGCTGCAGCCTGCCAGCAGGCCAAGCCCGAGAACGCCCATGCCGGCGACAACCGCACGCCGGGTCAAAAGATCATTCATGAAACCATCCTTTACAGGGAAGGTGCCGGCCCTCGGGACGGGCCGGTCGAAAAACCGGGGCATTCTGGCATGACACCCAGAGGGGTTCTACCCGACCATGGCGGGGATGGCCTGCAGCCCTTTGAATACGGGCTGCGGCCTGTTGTCGCAGGGGTTGAAACCGTAACACTTTGTTGCTAAGGGAGCCGCCTTCAACTCAGTAGTAGGCGTTTTCTTTCTGGCTGTGGTCAGTCACGTCGCGCACGCCCTTCAGCTCCGGAATACGCTCGAGCAGGGTGCGCTCGATGCCTTCCTTCAGGGTGACATCGGCCTGGCCGCAACCCTGGCAGCCACCACCGAACTGCAGCACGGCAATGCCGTCATCGACCACGTCCACCAGGCTCACCTGGCCGCCATGGCTGGCCAGGCCGGGGTTGATCTCGGTCTGCAGGTAGTAGTTGATACGCTCGTTGATCGGGCTGTCCTCGTTGACCATCGGCACCTTGGCGTTTGGCGCCTTGATGGTCAGCTGGCCGCCCATGCGGTCGGTGGCGTAGTCGACCAGTGCGTCTTCCAGGAACGGCACGCTGACGGCGTCCAGGTAAGCAGTGAAGCTTTTCAGACCCACGGCGGTGTCGTCAGGCTTCTCTTCGCCCGGCTTGCAGTAGGCGATGCACGTCTCGGCGTACTGGGTGCCCGGCTGGGTGATGAAAATGCGAATGCCGATGCCGGGCGTATTCTGCTTGGAGAGCAGATCGGCCAGGTAGTCATGGGCGGCGTCGGTAATGGTTATAGCGCTCATGTAGGTTCCTCACAGACTTGCGGCCAAGTGTACGCCAACCCAGCCTTCGAACAAAGTCCTAGCAATTGACTCGGGAAAGCGCATATTCAGGGGCCGGCCCCCGTTGCGCCGCCAGCCAGGCCTGCATTCGCCGGTACAGGCCGCGCTCCAGCCACTGATAGCTGAACCACGACATTAGTCCAATGGACGGCACGCACAGGGCAAATGTCAGGAACGGGTTCAGATGCAGGCGCTCACTGGCGAACCAACCGGCATACAGCACCAGCACATGTATCAGGTACACCGAGTACGAACAGTCGCCAAGGGCCTTGAGCAGCCGATTGCCCTGGAACAGCGGCTCCATGGCCACGAAGGCCAGGACGACCATCGCACTCGGTAACCCCCAGTGCAGCAAGCGCTGGGAAGCGTCCAGATAGTAGATCGCCATGCCCGCCACACCCAGCAACGCCAGCGGCAACCACCGCCCCTGACGGATCAGCCCGCGGCGGTACAGTACGCCGACACCAATGCCCAGCAGAAACTCGTAGATGATGTCGTTGTTGTAGAAGCGGCTGACCACGCCCATGCGCCCCAGTACCTCACTGACCAGCAACAGAGCGGCAGTCACCAGCAGCAGGTGATGCCGTTGGCGTACCAGGAAGGCCAGGCCGAACAGCAGGTAGAAGAACATCTCGAAGTTCAGCGTCCAGCCCACGTTCAGGGTCGGGTACAGGCCATAGCCACCTGGGTTTTCCGCCGGGATGAACAGCAGCGACAGGAACAGGTGCCGCCAGTCAAACGCCTGATGTGGCATCCATTGGCTGAATGCCAGTAGCAATATGGCCATCAGGGCTGTGTAGAACCAGTAGGCAGGGACGATGCGCAGCGCCCGATTGAGCAGGAACTGGCGCGGCTCGATGGTTTTGTCGCGGGTCGACAGGTAGATGACCAGCCCACTGATGACGAAGAAGATGTCGACGCCTACGGCGCCACGGTCGGTGAGCAGTTGGCCGATGGGGCCGGTGGCGTGGAAGTCGAAGAAGATCTGCATGAAATGGTGGCAGACCACCACCCAGGCGGCGAACGCCCGCAGTGCCTGAAGCGAATACAGCATGGAATACCCTGCGCTTGGCGGTGCATTGAGGCCCGTATCGAGTGCAGAGGCCAGCGCCAGCCTTGAGAGCAGCGCCGTACCTGTTGTAGGAGCGGGTTCACCCGCGAAGGGCTGCAAAGCAGCCCCCTTTTGCAATCGATCAAGACCACCCACCCATTCCGACCGCAAGGTACTAGGAAAGGTCAGCCAACCCGATCAGAGGTTCTCGTAGCGGTTCATGTCCAGCACGCCCGCCTCGACCGGTTCGGTCTCCTTGATATAGCTGTTCAGGTCATGGAAGTAGCGCCAGAACGCTGGGTGACTGCGGCGCACACCCCAGCGCATGACAATGCGTTCGAACTTCGCCGCGTCATCTTTGGCATACTCCATGTCCTCGACGAACTCCGGTACATCCTTGGTCGGGATGTTGAAGATGAAGTTCGGGTAGCTGGAGAGCACCCCCGGGTACAGGGTCAGGGTATCCAGCCCCGGCTGGTAGCGGTACGCCTCACCCAGCAGGAACGCCACGTTGCTGTGCGCGCGGTTGCGCAGCAGGCTGTACACCTGACGCTGGCCGTCCTGCCCTTCGATACGCAGCATGGTCGCCTCGGGCAACTGGTTGATCACCTTCAGCCCGGCCGCCGGGCGCGACACCAGACGGCTGAGCGACTGCTCGGCATTGCGGAATTCTTCGCTCATCTGCGGCCGCGAGCAGAACGCGCCCTGGCAGCGGTTGATCGGGTCCGGTGCGGCATTCAGGCTGCCGGTGCGCTGCAGCAGCTTCAGGCCAAAGTCGCGCTTGGGGTTGCGCGGGTCGAGCTTGATGCCACTCGGGGTGTCGGTGTCGATGTCTTCATAATCCATCCACATCTTCACCTTGCCACTGTTCTGGTACCAGTCGCCAAGGATCGCCTTGCGCTGGTCGGCCGGCATCAGGCGCAGGAAGTTGACCTCGGCGCCGTTGCGGATCAGGTCGAAGTACAGGCGCGTCTGCAACTGGTGCGAAACGTTGCCATACACATCGAAGTTGACCGCCAGCTGGTAATACGTGCGCTCGAACAACGGGTAGTCGAACAGCCACACGGTCAGCGGCACATCCCCCACCAGGCCCTTGGTCACCGATGCGCTGTCGAAGTGGCGGAAGATGCTCAGCAGCGCATTGTCGTTACCGGCCCACAGCGTCGACCATCTCGGTGCCGGCATTTCGGCATAGGCTTCACGGCGCAGTTTCTCGTAGTCGTTGCGCTTGTCACGATAGGCGTGCCACAGGCTCAGCACACTGCCCACGTCATCGATCTGACCAGGCATGGCCAGCAGCGGGGTAGCCTCGCCCCGGTACTTGGCATCGCAGGTGATGTAGCGATCGAAGGCCGGCTCCTGGAACAGCGCCCAGAAGTTGTCGCGGATCACGTCAGTGGCAATCTGCCCGCGGCACACCGGGCCACGGATGAAGGTGCGCACGAAGTACTCGGCGTTATCCAGCATGAACTGGTAGCGCGCCACGGCCGGGATCGCCTCGAAGGTTTCAAACGGATTGGCCCGGTGGCGCGGGCCGTAGCCCGGAAGCGCGGCAGCATGCCAGTCGCCGGCATAGAACAGCTGCTTCACGCGCTTGAGCTTCTGCGGCCCCATCGGGTAGGTGATGTGCGTCTTGTGCACGATCACGCCCTGCACCGGGATCAACCGGTAGTAGAAGTCCGTGCCCGGCGGGTCGTTGGGGCGGCGGGTGGCAATGATATCGACCGGCTTGCCACTTGGCGTGCGCGAGCGCACCCACTGGAAGAAGTGGCCCTGCTCGCCGCCAGCGAAATGGATGTGCGCCAAAAACAGGTGCTCGTACAGCCAGCGTCCCACCAGCGCCTCGGTGGAACCCGGGCGGTTGAGCAGTTCTTCCCACTCTGCGATCTGCCTGGCTTCGGCCGCGCTAGGCTGGATCGGCTGGTACTCCACCGGCGCACCGGCCGCCAGCCAGCGGCGCATGGTGGCGTATTCGTCGTCGGTCAGCCCGGTCACCGCCAGCGGCATGCCCTCCTTGGGGTGCGCGCCGGCATAGGCGTCGAATTCATGGGGCAACGGGCACATGTTGTTGCGGCTCAGGCCAAGGACGATCTCTTCGGGCAGCTTGGCGTTGGGCGTAAGCGGGGTCTTGTGGCCCAACTCCAGCATGCGCGCCATCAGCGCGGCCTGACCGCCCTGGTTGTCGAGCACCGAGTAGAAGCCCTTCTTGCGCCATTGCTCTTCGCTGTGTGCGTCGTAGAACAGCCGCGTGGTGGGCACCGCCTTGCTCCGCTCGCCCTGGTACACCGGGACCTTGCTGGCCCCGCGTACCGCGCCTTCAGGGCTTTCCAGCTTGAGCTGGCAGGCGGCGTCGTTGCAGGCGTGGCAGGCCACGCACTTCTCGGTGAAGATCGGTTGAATGTCCCGGGTGTAAGAAATAGCCGGGCTCGACTGGGGGGCCTGCCCGAATACCGCGCCGCTGATGAGCAGGGCGAAGGCGCCGGCAAGGATACGATGCACCATGTGCGGAAAGTCCTGGTTCTTGAAAGCCATCACGATTTGTTGCCTGGTCGTCCTGGGTGCTTCGCGCTGCCTCCACCCGCCCAACATGAGCAGTTTTCATGCAAATGGGCGACATGCCTAAAAACCGCGCAGCTTTGTTATGATTCGGCACCTTCTGATATTCGCCCGACCAGGTAGTTCCTATGTCCGACCGCAGCGCTCGTCTCCAAGCACTCCAGAACGCACTCAAAGAGCGCATCCTGATCCTCGACGGCGGCATGGGTACTATGATCCAAAGCTACCGTCTGGAGGAACACGACTATCGTGGCACGCGTTTTGCCGATTGGCCAAGCGATGTGAAGGGTAACAACGACTTGTTGCTGCTCAGCCGCCCGGACGTGATCGCCGCCATCGAGAAGGCCTACCTGGATGCCGGTGCCGATATTCTCGAAACCAACACCTTCAACGCCACGCAGATTTCCCAGGCCGACTACGGCATGGAGTCGCTGGTTTACGAGCTGAACGTCGAAGGCGCGCGCATCGCTCGCCAGGTTGCCGATGCCAAGACCCTGGAGACGCCGGACAAGCCGCGCTTCGTTGCCGGCGTGCTCGGCCCTACCAGCCGAACCTGCTCGATTTCCCCAGACGTCAACGACCCAGGGTTTCGCAACGTCACCTTCGACGAGTTGGTAGAAAACTACATCGAGGCCACCCGCGGCCTGATCGAAGGCGGCGCCGACCTGATCCTGATCGAAACCATCTTCGACACCCTCAACGCCAAGGCGGCGATCTTCGCCGTGCAGCAAGTGTTCGAGGACGACAACGTCGAACTGCCGATCATGATCTCCGGCACCATCACCGACGCCTCCGGCCGTACCCTGTCGGGGCAGACCACCGAAGCGTTCTGGAACTCGGTGCGCCACGCCAAGCCGATTTCCGTGGGCCTGAACTGTGCCCTGGGCGCCAAGGACCTGCGCCCGTATCTGGAAGAGCTGGCCACCAAGGCCGACACCCACGTGTCCGCCCACCCCAATGCAGGCCTGCCGAACGCCTTCGGTGAGTACGACGAAACCCCGGCCGAGATGGCCGCGGTGGTCGAAGAATTCGCGGCCAGCGGCTTCCTCAACATCATTGGCGGCTGCTGCGGTACCACGCCGGGGCACATCCAGGCCATTGCCGAAGCCGTGGCCAAGTACAAGCCGCGCGAGATCCCGGAAATCGCCAAGGCCTGCCGCCTGTCGGGCCTGGAGCCGTTCACCATCGACCGCCAGTCGCTGTTCGTCAACGTCGGTGAGCGCACCAACATCACCGGTTCCGCCAAATTCGCCCGGCTGATCCGCGAAGAGAACTATACCGAAGCCCTGGAAGTCGCCCTGCAGCAGGTCGAGGCCGGCGCCCAGGTAATCGACATCAACATGGACGAAGGGATGCTCGACTCCCAGGCAGCCATGGTCCGGTTCCTCAACCTGATCGCGGGTGAGCCGGACATTTCGCGCGTACCGATCATGATCGACTCGTCCAAGTGGGAAGTGATCGAAGCCGGCCTCAAGTGCATCCAGGGCAAGGGTATCGTCAACTCCATTTCCATGAAGGAAGGCGTCGAGCAGTTCAAGCACCACGCCCGCCTGTGCAAGCGCTATGGCGCTGCCGTGGTGGTCATGGCCTTCGACGAAGCCGGCCAGGCCGACACTGCCGCGCGCAAGAAGGAAATCTGCCAGCGCAGCTATGACATCCTGGTCAACGAAGTGGGCTTCCCGCCAGAAGACATCATCTTCGACCCGAACATCTTCGCCGTCGCCACCGGTATCGAAGAGCACAACAACTACGCCGTCGACTTCATCGAAGCCTGTGCTTATATCCGCGACCACCTGCCCCACGCCCTGAGCTCGGGCGGTGTGTCCAACGTGTCGTTCTCGTTCCGTGGCAACAACCCGGTGCGTGAGGCGATCCACTCGGTGTTCCTGTACCACGCGATCCAGAACGGCCTGACCATGGGTATCGTCAACGCCGGCCAGCTGGAGATCTACGACGAGATCCCGGCCCAGCTGCGTGAAAAGGTCGAGGACGTGGTGCTCAACCGCACCCCGCATGGCACCGATGCACTGCTGGCCATCGCCGACGACTACAAGGGTGGCGGCGCAACCAAGGAAGTGGAAAACGAAGAGTGGCGCTCGCTGCCGGTGGAAAAACGCCTGGAGCACGCGCTGGTCAAGGGCATCACTGCGTTCATCGTCGAAGACACCGAAGAATGCCGCCAGCAGTGCACGCGCCCCATCGAAGTGATCGAAGGCCCGCTGATGAACGGCATGAACGTGGTCGGCGACCTGTTCGGCGCGGGCAAGATGTTCCTGCCGCAGGTGGTCAAGTCGGCCCGCGTCATGAAACAGGCCGTTGCTCACCTGATCCCCTTCATCGAAGCCGAAAAAGGCGACAAGCCAGAAGCCAAGGGCAAGATCCTGATGGCCACGGTGAAAGGCGACGTGCACGACATCGGCAAGAACATTGTCGGCGTGGTGCTGGGTTGTAACGGTTACGACATCGTCGACCTTGGCGTGATGGTGCCGGCGGAGAAGATCCTGCAAACGGCCCGCGAGCAGAAGTGCGACATCATCGGCCTGTCCGGCCTGATTACCCCGTCGCTGGACGAAATGGTCCACGTTGCCCGCGAAATGCAGCGCCAGGGCTTCGAACTGCCGCTGATGATCGGTGGCGCCACCACCTCCAAGGCGCACACGGCGGTCAAGATCGAGCCCAAGTACAGCAACGACGCAGTTATCTACGTCACCGACGCTTCGCGCGCGGTCGGCGTGGCCACCCAGTTGCTGTCCAAAGAACTCAAGCCGGGCTTCGTCGAGAAGACCCGCCTGGAATACGTGGACGTGCGCGAGCGCACCGCCAACCGCAGCGCCCGCACCGAGCGCCTCAGCTACGCCCAGGCGATCGCTGCCAAGCCGCAGTACGACTGGGCCAGCTACCAGCCAGCGGTGCCCTCCTTCACCGGCGTCAAGGTGCTGGAAGACATCGATTTGCGCACCCTGGCCGAGTACATCGACTGGACCCCGTTCTTCATCTCCTGGGACTTGGCCGGCAAGTTCCCGCGCATCCTCACCGACGAGGTGGTTGGCGAGGCTGCTACGGCGCTGTACAAGGATGCCCGCGAGATGCTCGACAAGCTGATCGACGAGAAGCTGATCAGCGCCCGCGCGGTATTCGGCTTCTGGCCGGCCAACCAGGTGGCCGATGACGACATCGAAGTCTACGGCGAAGACGGCCAGGCACTGGCCACCCTGCACCACCTGCGCCAGCAGACCATCAAGCCGGACGGCAAGCCCAACTGGTCGCTGGCCGACTTCGTCGCACCGAAAGACAGTGGCGTTACCGACTACGTAGGTGGTTTCATCACCACCGCCGGCATCGGTGCCGAGGAAGTGGCCAAGGCTTATCAGGACAAGGGCGACGACTACAGCTCGATCATGGTCAAGGCCCTGGCCGACCGCCTGGCCGAAGCCTGTGCCGAATGGCTGCACGAGCAGGTGCGTAAAGAGCACTGGGGCTATGCCCGCGACGAACACCTGGACAACGAGGCGCTGATCAAGGAACAGTACAGCGGCATCCGCCCTGCGCCGGGCTACCCGGCCTGCCCCGACCACACCGAAAAGGAAACCCTGTTCCGCCTGCTCGATGGCACCGCCATTGGTGAGACCGGGCCAAGCGGGGTGTACCTCACCGAGCACTTCGCGATGTTCCCGGCGGCGGCGGTCAGCGGCTGGTACTTCGCCCACCCGCAGGCGAAGTATTTTGCCGTAGGCAAGGTCGACAAGGATCAGATCGAACGTTACAGCGCACGCAAAGGCCAGGATATCAGCGTAAGCGAGCGCTGGCTGGCGCCTAACCTGGGGTATGACAGCTAAACGACTGCGCTGGCTTCTTCGCGGGCTCGCCCACACAGGTATGAAACAGGCCTCAAGGGCCGTGATTGACCTGTAGGAGCGGGTTTACCCGCGAAGAGGCCGGCACAGGCAACCTCACAACCATTGCCTACACTGTCCTTGATTGCCTCTTATTTCCCCAGGAGCCACCGTGGACGATTCCAGCCAGGGCAAACCCCCGACCTTCTGGCAGATGCTGCACAGCATCCTCGCTGCCGCCTTCGGCGTGCAAAGCGGCAAAAACCGCGCACGCGACTTCACCCACGGCAAGGCCAGCCACTTCATTGCGTTGGGGGCGCTGTTCACCCTGGTGTTCATTGCGGTATTGATCGGCCTGGTGCAATTGGCGCTGCACCTGACCCGCTAGCCTGTGCCGGCCTCTTCGCGGGTAAACCCGCGCCTACAGCGGCCTGCGCCCAACCAGCGATGCGTGTGTAGGAGCGGGTTTACCCGCGAATACGGTCGCGGCGGCAACGGTGAACGGCAGGTGGTAATTGGCCAGCAGGCCCGGCCCTTTCGCGGGTGAACCCGCTCCTACGACGGCCTTTCCCCAACCAGCGATGCGTGTGTAGGAGCGGGTTTACCCGCGAATACGGTCGCGGCGGCAATGGTGAACGGCGGGGGGAGATTGGCTAGCAGGTCCGGCCATTTCGCGGGTAAACCCGCGAATACGGTGGCGGCGGCAATGGTGAACGGCGGGGGGAGATTGGCCAGCAGGCCCGGCCCTTTCGCGGGTAAACCCGCTCCTACGACGGCCTTTCCCCAACCAGCGATGCGTGTGTAGGAGCGGGTTTACCCGCGAATACGGTGGCGGCGGCAATGGTGAACGACGGGGGGAGATTGGCCAGCAGGCCCGGCCCTTTCGCGGGTAAACCCGCTCCTACGACGGCCTTTCCCCAACCAGCGATGCGTATGTAGGAGCGGGTTTACCCGCGAATACGGTGGCGGCGGCAATGGTGAACGGCGGGGGGAGATTGGCCAGCAGGCCGGCCCTTTCGCGGGTAAACCCGCTCCTACGACGGCCTTTCCCCAACCAGCGATGCGTGTGTAGGAGCGGGTTTAGCCGCGAATACGGTGGCGGCGGCAATGGTGAACGGCGGGGGGAGATTGGCCAGCAGGTCCGGCCCTTTCGCGGGTAAACCCGCTCCTACGACGGTACTGCGCCATTCTCAAGGCAGATGTTTTCACCGCAAAGAGACGGGCACAGGCAATAATAAAGCGCCTGCGAGACTCCCTCCCACAGGCGCCCTGCTACATCACGGTCTTGAGTTTCAAGTCACTGGTGGCTGACCCAATACACGGCAGTGACCACCACCAGAACGATCAGGCAGAGGATCGCCCAGGCATCGACGCTGCTGTCAGCTTTGCGGACCTTGGTTGAGTTTCCCATTGCATTGCCTCTTGTAGTGGTTATGGGAATGCACTTCACCACCAGCAGTTAAGACGAGCAATGCCCTTCCCTCAAGCAGGGTCATTCAATATTCGACCGGTGACGCCAGAAACGGGTAACGGTAACCGGGCGGGCGCCCTTCAGCACTGTAACGCCGAAAATCGACGCCGTAGTCGTCCCTTTCCAACAGCTTCAGCCAACGCCTGGCCTTGGCCTGATCGATTTCCTGCAATACCGGAACACGGCGCTCGCGCAGGCCGTCGCGGTTCAACGCCAGCCCGTGGGCGTCATCGTGCAGCATCACCATGGCCCAACCGCCAAGGGTGAAGTGCCCCCCCATCAGCACGCTCAAGCGCCCATCGATACGTGCGCGCAACGCTTCGGGCGAGCTGTTGACGGCAGCGAACAGCACGTCACGACCCGCCGTGTACCCGGCCTCCTCGAACGCCTGCATGGCACCGAAGGCCATCTGGTCATTGGCCGACCACACCAGCCGGGTGGCCGGGTAACGCTCAAGCAACTGCTTCGCTTGCTCGTAGGCGCGCTGGCGGTTCCAGCCGCCGTATACCACTTGCCGCAAGCGCACCTGAGGGAAATCGGCCAAGGCGCGGCGCATGCCCTCAACGCGCAACTGCGAGGCCGGGGTGGTCTTGACCCCGGCAAAAGCCACCAGATCCACCGGCCCTGCGTCGCGAGGCAGTTGTGCGAGCAACAGGTGCAACATCTGGAAGCCTGCCTGCTCGTCGTTGCTCATCAAGGTACCCAGTGGCTCGGCGTACTTGTCGGGCTGGCCCTCGATACTGAGGCGCTGGCTGGCGGTCAGGCCATTGTTGACCAGCAGCAGCTTCACCCCGGTGCCACGCGACAGCCGCAGGATTTCCGGCGCCACATACTGCTCGTTGACCAGCACCAGGTAATCCGGCCGCTGCGGCGCGCTCAGGATCGCCCGGGCCTGGGTCAGAGCCAGGTCGGCTCGGCGCTCGCTGTATTGCACCTGCAGGGTCATGCCCAGCTCGTCCGCAGCGGCCTGCATGAAGCGGGTATAGCTGGTCCAGAATGTCTCGGTGGACAGCCCCGGGTTGAGGAACACCACCGAAGCCGGTTGCGCATTTGCCACCAGTGGCAAGGCAAGGCACAAGCTTTGGCACAGGGCCTTGAGCATGGGGTCACATCTCTGCGAAGCAAACACCGGATTATAAACGCCTGGCGATGCTCAGCGCACAAATGGCAGTCAATCTCACATAGTCCATTTGGTTCTTTTCATATGCAAAAACATCACTTTAGCGCATAACCGCAACCTGCTATCGTTCCCCGGCTCCGTACCGGAGTGCGCGGCCGTGCGCGCGAATAGCTGCATGCCTGAGACAGGACTTTTATGTACGTATACGACGAGTACGATCAGCGGATCATCGAGGACCGCGTCAAGCAGTTCCGTGATCAGACCCGCCGCTACCTGGCCGGTGAGCTGAGCGAAGAAGAATTCCGCCCTCTGCGCCTGCAGAACGGCCTATACATCCAACGTTTCGCGCCGATGCTGCGTGTCGCGGTGCCGTACGGCCAGCTGAACGCCAACCAGGTCCGCACCCTGGCCAAGATCGCTCGCGACTATGACAAGGGCTATGCCCACATTTCCACCCGCCAGAACGTGCAGTTCAACTGGCCGGCGCTGGAAGACATCCCCGACATCCTCGCCGAACTGGCCACCGTGCAGATGCACGCGATCCAGACCAGCGGCAACTGCCTGCGCAACACCACCACCGACCAGTTCGCCGGTGTGGCCGCAGACGAGATCGTCGACCCGCGCCCGTGGTGTGAAATCGTCCGTCAGTGGACCACCTTCCACCCGGAATTCGCCTACCTGCCACGCAAGTTCAAGATCGCCATCAACGGCTCGCAGGAAGACCGCGCCGCCATCGAAGTGCACGACATTGGCCTGGAGCCCGTGCGCAACGCGGCCGGCGAACTGGGCTTCCGTGTGCTGGTCGGTGGTGGCCTGGGCCGTACCCCGGTGGTGGGCTCGTTCATCAACGAGTTCCTGCCGTGGCAGGACCTGATCAGCTACCTCGACGCCATCCTGCGCGTGTACAACCGTTACGGTCGCCGTGACAACAAGTACAAGGCGCGGATCAAGATTCTGGTCAAGGCCCTTACCCCGGAAGTGTTCGCCGAAAAGGTCGAGGCCGAAATGGTCCACCTGCGTGGCGGCACCACCACCCTGACCGAAGCCGAAGTGCAGCGCGTATCGCGCCACTTCGTCGACCCCGAGTACCTCGCACTCGACAACGTCGACTACACCGCCCTGGATGCCGAGCACCCAGGGTTCGCCCGCTGGCGCTCGCGCAACACCCGTGCCCACAAGCGCCCGGGTTACGTGGCTGTGACCCTGTCACTCAAGCCTACCGGTGTTGCCCCGGGCGACCTGACCGACAAGCAGCTGGACGCCGTGGCCGACCTGGCCGAACGCTACAGCTTCGGCTTCCTGCGCACCTCGCACGAGCAGAACATCATCCTCGCCGACGTCGAGCAGCGCCAACTGCACGCGCTGTGGCTTGAACTGCGCGAGGGCGGCTTCGCCACCCCGAACATCGGCCTGCTGACCGACATCATCTGCTGCCCGGGTGGCGACTACTGCTCGCTGGCCAACGCCAAGTCGATCCCGATTGCCGAGTCCATCCAGCGCCGCTTCGACGACCTGGACTACCTGTTCGACATCGGCGAAATCGACCTGAACATCTCCGGCTGCATGAACGCCTGCGGCCACCACCACGTGGGCCACATCGGCATCCTCGGCGTGGACAAGAAGGGTGAGGAGTTCTACCAGGTGTCGCTGGGCGGCAACGCCGCACGCGGCGCAAGCCTGGGCAAGATCCTTGGCCCGTCCTTCGCGCAGGATGACATGGCCGATGTGATCGAGAAGCTGATCGCCGTGTACGTCGAGCAACGTACCGAGGAAGAGCGTTTCATCGACACCTACCAGCGTATCGGCATCGACCCCTTCAAGGAACGCGTCTATGCAGCGAATCATTAAGAACAACCAGATCGTCGACGAAACCTGGCACCTGCTGCCCAAGGAAACCTCGTTCGACGAGCTGACCAACTGCGACGACTACATCGTGCCGCTGCAAATGTGGCGCGACCATGCCCACGTACTCAAGGCCCGCGATGGCGGCCTGGGTGTATGGCTGGACAGCGACCAGGAAGCGGAGGAAATCGGTGAAGACGTGCACCACTTCCAGGTCATCGCCCTGAACTTCCCGGCATTCACCGACGGCCGCAGCTACTCCAATGCGCGCCTGCTGCGTGACCGCTACAAGTTCAAAGGCGAACTGCGCGCCATCGGCGATGTGCTGCGCGACCAGCTGTTCTTCATGGCCCGCTGCGGCTTCGACGCCTTCGCCATCCGTGCCGACAAGGACCCGGAAGACGCGCTGCAAAGCCTGAAGGACTTCTCGGTGACCTACCAGGCCGCCACCGACGAACCGCTGCCGCTGTTCCGCCGCCGCTGATCGTCCCGCCCCAGCGAACAGCCCGCCTCTCGGCGGGCTGTTTCGTTCATAGGCCGTGGCGTTGAATTGCCTCTCGGCTCAATTCAAGCAAAAGCTGCCGTTTCGCGACCTCACGCGCTGCGCAGATATGCTCGACCTGGGCAAAGTAGTCGCCATCGCTCAGCGTTTTCGATTGTTCGAGCAACGCATCCAGGCGCCGCTGAAAAGGCTCGTCCAGGCGGCTGAAGCGCGCCGCCTGCTGCTCGTGCAGATAGTCCTGCCAGAAGGATCGATCTGCCAGCGCCTGCGCCAAGGCTTGTGGCGTTTCCTGCCGCAGCACCTCGCTGCGCGCGGCGTCCAGGTCTTCGCGGCCAACCCCGCTGAAACTCTCATACGAAAGATGGCTGGGCTGCACGGGAAGGTCGAGGCTATCCGCCAGCCTGACGCGATAGGTCAGGTAAACCTCAACGGGATCGTTCGAAAAGTAATCCGCAATATGCCGCGCGGCAATTGCGTTGACTTTGTCCAGGCGGAACAATGAACGCCCCAGCCTGACCAGCGCCCGCTCCTTCTGCAACCCGGTACCGGCTGTACCGGCCTTGGCGACCAGCGCGCCAACCTCCAGCTCGCTGAGCGTCAGCAGCAACTCGTCGCTGCAACTGCGCGGCCGGGCAACTTGCTCGAACAGGCTCGCGCGTACTTCAGCGTGCTGTTCGCAGGCTTCGAGGATATGCCACACCCGCGCCTGAAGGTCGCGCGGTTGTGCGTCGTATTCACGCAGGGCGCGTAAATCAGAGAAAAAGCGAAACAGATCCTGCGCCCCGGCTTCCTGGCTCAAGCGGTTCCAGCTCGCCAATCGCACCTCGCGCTGGGCTGGCGTGAACCCTGAAAACCAAGGGGCTGCAGCGTTCGGGATCGAAGTGGCATGAGCTGCACGCCGACGCTCAGCGGCCCCGGCCGACGCCCTGGCCAACTGCAAGCGCTGCAGGGTTTCGTCCGAGAGTGGATTGTCGTGCAGCTCCAGGCCCCGCCACAAGCGAAGCGGCACTAGGGACAACGCTTCAGGCAGCGTCTGGATCTGGTTGTCACGCATGTCCAGCAACTCCAGATTACCGTGCCTGGCCAGATCAGCGGGCAGTTCGCCCAGCCCGGTGTTGCGCAAGGACAGCCGGCGCAGCAGGGGGAAAGACGCCAAGGGTGGCAGCAAACCGACCGGGTTGCCGTTGAGCTCCAGGCGGCGCAGTTCCACAAGCTGGCTCAAACGCAGGTTATCCTCGCTGGAAAGCACGATCTGGTTGCCGCCAAGGCGCAGGTTTTTCAATTCGGTCAGTTGCTCGATACCTGCAGGAAGGCGTGTCAGCCGGTTGTTCCGCAAGTCCAGGTTGCGCACCTTGCTGAAGCGACCAAGAAAGCCCGCATCAAGGCTCGTCAGCTGCATATCGCGCAGGGTCAGGTGCGTGATGTGGTCAAAACTCACATTTTCAGGCAAAGCCGGCAGGTCACCCACCCGCTCACCCACGAGGGTCAGGTGGTAGTCACCCGCCACCTCCCCTGGGGTAAGGCGCTGCCAGCTTGCCGTAATGCGCCTGGCAACCTTGAAACGACGCAGGCGGCGAACAATGTTCAGCCCTGCGTCATTTCGCCAGGTCTGCAATGCCTGCTTGAGGCTGACCTTGGCCTGTAACAGTTGGCTGACATGGTTCCACGGGTCCACCCCCCGCTGCGCCAGGTCTTGCAGGTAGACCTCCAGCTGCTCACTGCTCATCACCGGGAACACGTGGTTCAACGTGCGCCGCAGTGCCTGGCGGGTGCCTGTCAGGTGGCCACTGAGCGGGTAGCCCAAACGCCCATCGAACAACCGCACAGGAGGGCGAATCCCCTGCCCCACACGGGCCAGCCCAATCATTCGAGCCGCCGCTTCACGGTCAGCGAGCGCCTCACGCCCAAGCCGCTCACCCAGTGCGTCATCCGTCATCTGGCTAATACCGAGCAACTGTCGCTGGCGGCTGTCCAGTTGCCGTCTCAACGTCTGCAGCAACCCACCCCTGCCCGCGGCAGGCAGCTCAACGTTGACCCCAGCCGACCAGGGGGCGATGGCATCGAGCAGGCCCAGCGCGAGCTTGCCGGTATCGTCATTTTCTGCCGCGGCCTGGCGCAACCCTGCGCAGGCACGGTCTATCCGACTGTCGCGTATTGCCCAGCGAGCACGTTCCGCCAAGGCCAAGGGCACCCGGCCTGCGCCCGTCAGGCTCTCCATCTCGACACTGCTGGCCCCCTCGACGATTTCCCGTGCGCAGCGGTGGGAAAGGCCTGGGAAGTCCCGCATCAAGACCCGGTCTGCTGCTTGCGGGCTGATCTGTCGCTCGTTGAAGACCTCCTCGAAAGCCTCACCTCGCAACGCCGGGAAATCACGGTGCAATTGCTGGCGCTCGATGGCATCGAGCAGGCGTGCCGGCGGGGGCGCATTTTCCAGTAACAAACGGCGCAGGCTGTCAGCCTCGAAACCCGTGGCCTGCAACGCCACAGACACCGCCTCATCGGGCACCTGCGCCGTGCGACTGGCAAGGCGGCGCACCATGTAGGCGGCGTCATGCCAGCGCTGCGGTTGTTCGAACTCATGCACCCATCCCCCGGCACCATTGTGCTCAAGTGCCGGTACGTAGGCCTGTGGCCTTGATGGATGATGAATACGCCATGCGCCATCGTCCCCTTCGCTCACCTCATAGACAGCATCGTGCAGGCGCCTCAGCGAACGGCCAGTTTCATTCACGGCCTGTCCTACCATCAGATCGACGCCCTCACGCTGATAGCCCGACAAGGACGGGTCACACAGCCGCAACTGGCCATCGCCCAGGCTTACCGGCACCAAGGCATCCACCTGCGCCACTCGCTGGGCCAGCTTGCCAAGTGCCGTCGCCCCGGCCGTCGTCACCGCCGTCATCACAACCGTGTCGGCCACGTTGAACAAGTGGCCCAATGCGGCGTCGCGATCACCCAACTGCCAATCCTGGTAGCTTTCGTACACCTCACCTGCCAGCTGCACCACCGTAAGCCCCAGCAGGGCCTGCCCCAACACAGGCACAAACAGCGCTGCCAGGCCTGCTACGCTCAACCCCAAATCCAGATAGCCCTGCAAACGTGCGCGACGGTCGGCGACATCCTCATCCTCTGTCGATACCGCCAATACCCGTGCGTCATCCAGCATTTTGTCGATCCGGGCTTGGCGCAGCGCGACAAACACGTCGCCCTCGATCGCAAAACAGCGGCCATCCAGCTCAAGCGGGAGAACGGTATTACCGTGGCTGAGCAGCGCGTTCAGCGCCGCGCAGAAGGCGACGCGATCACGCTCTGCGACGAAGCGCTGGAAGTAGCGCCGATACGCTTCATTACGCAAACGTATGCCAAGGGTCATGTACAGCAGCTCCCAGCTGGTGTGCCAACTCACCGGGGCATACGGGTCCTCAGGGAACCACGCGATAACACCAAGCAGGCGGGCGTTCTGACGCACTTCGATCACCAGTGCGCCAATGACCTCCTTGCCCAACAGCCGCAGGGTGTGACACTTCAATACGGTGTTGTCGGCTGGCAGGAAAGACCCTGTGCCCACCACCTGGTTGATCCACTGACAGGTCTGCTCATCGATTTCACCCTTGATTCTTGCGGCGATTGCAGCAAGCGCCAGGTTGGCGCTCATCGCCTCCTCCAGGGCACTCTCGACGGCCACCCCCTCGCCTTCCAGCTTCGATTGCAAATGGCTTTGATAACGCCTGCCAATATCGATGTCTCTGCAAAGGCGGACAAAAGCTTGCGCACTTAGCGGCAGCAGGTGCCCGCTGGCAGTGACCAACTGCGACCCGGCCGCGAACCAGCCAGGCTGCATTTCCTTTTCGTGGAAGTTATGCAGTGCCGCCGAGAGAAGCGTCTGGGTGCTGACGATGCGTGTTGACGTGCTAGGTAGAGCAGGTGATATCGACGGTTTGGGCTGCAGGGTCACCAGCCTGAGCTGAGCCTGGCGCAAATCTACCTGCTTGATCGAATGGGCCTCGGGTGCACGTTTGAGCAACGACTCGGCGAACTCATCCAAGGGGGTTATAGCCCCTAACCAGGCGTCGACGTGGTCCTGCGCCCGCTGTTGGCGCAAAGCAGCGGCGCGCAGCCCTGTCAGCTCTTGGGCAGATGCGCGCTTGAGCCAGCCTGGCAGCTGACGGGCAATCAGCGCATCGATGGAGTCGGCAGGTATTACTGAAGGGGTCATGGGCAGCCTCAACGCTTGATAAAAAAGCGCTAGCTGAACAAGGTTCCAGTCCCCTCGGGCCCTATTTATGTAGTGAATGCACAGCTTGAAAATGTATTTGTGACTACAGGTCAAAGGACTTTGGCGCCATGGCGGCTTATTCGCTGCCGTTCAAACCTGCACACTGGCCATCACATGATCCTCCCCCTATTCAGGAGCAACCCCATGAGCGTTCCTTCCTTCGGCCTCGGCACCTTCCGCCTCTCCGGCCAAACCGTCATCGACTCGGTCAAGTCTGCCCTGGCAGTCGGCTACCGCGTCATCGATACCGCCCAGATCTACAAGAACGAAGCCGAAGTGGGCCAGGCCATCGCCGAAAGCGGCGTGCCGCGCAGCGAGCTGTTCATCACCACCAAGATCTGGGTCGACAACTACGCCGCCGACAAGCTGATCCCCAGCCTGCGTGACAGCTTGCAGAAGCTGCGCACCGACTACGTCGACCTGCTGCTGATCCACTGGCCAGCGCCGGGCAATGGCGTAGAACTGCCCGAGTACATGAAGGCCCTGGCCGACGCCAAGCAGCAAGGCCTGGCTCGCCAGATCGGCGTTTCCAACTTCAACATCGAGCTGACCAGGCAAGCCATTGCCGTGGTCGGCAAAGGGGAAATCGCCACCAACCAGATCGAGCTCAGCCCCTACCTGCAGAACAGCACGCTGACCGCGTTCCTCAAGGAACAAGGGATCACCGTGACCTCGTACATGACCCTGGCCTACGGCAAAGTGCTGAAAGACCCGGTGCTGGCCCAGATCGCCGCCAAGCACAAGGCTACCGTCGCCCAGGTTGCCCTGGCCTGGGCCTTGCAACTGGGCTATGCCGTGATCCCGTCGTCGACCAAGCGTGAAAACCTGGCCAGCAACCTGCTTGCCCGTGGCCTGACGCTGGACACCGACGATATGGCACGCATCGCCAAGCTGGAGCGCAACGGCCGCGAGGTCAGCCCTGACGGCCTGGCGCCAACCTGGGACTGACACTGATGACTGCTCAAACAATGAGACCCGGCCGCGTGCTCTTCGCGTTGGCCATTGGCGCCTTTGGCATCGGCACTACCGAGTTCACCCCGATGGGGCTACTGCCAGTCATCGCCCAGGGCGTGGAGGTGAGCATCCCCAGCGCCGGCATGCTGATCACCGCCTATGCCATTGGCGTGATGGTCGGCGCGCCGATCATGACCTTGCTGTTCAGCCGCTTTGGGAAGCGCGCTGCGCTGATGGCGCTGATGGCCATCTTCACCCTTGGCAACCTGCTGTCGTCATTGTCGCCGGACTACTACACCCTGCTCGCTTCGCGACTGGTCACCAGCCTCAACCATGGTGCGTTCTTCGGCCTGGGAGCCGTGGTGGCAGCCAGCGTGGTGCCCAAGGAGAAACAGGCCAGCGCCGTGGCCACCATGTTCATGGGCCTGACCATCGCCAACATCGGCGGCGTGCCGGCCGCCACCTGGATTGGCCAGCAGATCGGCTGGCGCATGGCATTTGCCGGTACCGCCGTACTTGGCCTGCTGGCCATGGCCGCGCTGTGGTACGCCCTGCCCAAGGGTGAACGCGGCAGCGTGCCGCATGTGCGCAAGGAACTGGCGGTCATTGCCCGCCCCAGCGTGCTGCTGGCAATGGCCACCACCGTGCTCGGTGCCGGCGCCATGTTCACCTTGTACACCTACGTGGCGCCGGTGCTGGCCGAACTGACCGGTGCCTCGGACAGCTTCGTAACCTTGGCGCTGGTACTGATCGGCGTTGGCTTCACCCTTGGCAACAGCCTGGGTGGCCGCCTGGCCGACTGGTCGCTGGATGGCGCGGCGAAAATCTTCCTTGCCGTGCTGGCGCTGATCATGCTGCTGATGCCCCTGGTACTGAGCAGCCACCTCGGCACCGCCATCGCCCTGCTGGTCTGGGGCATGTTCACCTTCGCCGTGGTACCGCCGCTGCAAATGCGCGTCATGACTGCCGCCATCGAGGCGCCAGGCCTGGCGTCGTCGATCAACGTGGGTGCGTTCAACCTGGGTAACGCCGTGGGCGCGGCGCTGGGTGGTGCGGTTATCAGCCTGAACCTGGGCTACGCCGCCGTGCCGATGGCCGGAGGTGTGCTGGCAGCTGCGGGGCTGTTGCTGGTATGGCTGGGCGGCCGCCACAAGGTCGTCGGCAAAACCGCAGCCGATATGGCCTGAAGGCAACCACCTGCAGGAGCGGCCCACCGCGATACAAGGCCGCTTCTGCACACGGGCCGCACCTGACGCCTGCGACGCACCGTTCCTCACTGCAATGATGAAATGGGCGATTGCGTGCGCTTGTCAGGCTGTGGTCACGGATGCCCGAAACGCGACATTGGCTGCCTGTTCGGCGTGAGACAGGCAACCTCGGCACTGGATAACCTGCTGCGGCAACGCCTTGCTCCCTTGCCATAGAAGAACATTGCCCATGACAACTTCCGCCGCCTCCGTAGCCGCCGCCACGCCTGCCGACCAGCCTCAGGGCTTTGTCGTGCGCATCGTCGGTGCTGCTGCATTCGCCCACCTGCTCAACGACCTGATTCAAGCCGTACTGCCGTCGATCTACCCTATGCTGAAAAGCGATTTCGCGCTGAGCTTTGCCCAGATCGGCTGGATCGCCTTGGTGTATCAGGTGACCGCTTCCCTGCTGCAACCTTGGGTCGGCATGTTCACCGACAAGCACCCACAACCCTACCTGCTGCCTGCCGGCATGGTGGTGACGCTGGTGGGCATCGCCCTGCTCGCCTTTGCCGGCAGCTATGAAATGCTGCTGGTGGCCGCCGCCGTGGTCGGCGTGGGTTCGGCCACCTTTCACCCAGAGGCCTCGCGGGTCGCCAGGATGGCTTCCGGCGGGCGCTTCGGGACCGCGCAATCAACCTTCCAGGTCGGCGGCAATACCGGTTCGGCCCTCGGCCCGCTGCTCACCGCTGCCATCATCATTCCGCACGGCCAACCGGCCATTGCCTGGTTCATGCTGGCCGCTGCGCTGGCTGTTCTGGTGCTGCTGCGGGTGACGGGCTGGAGCGTGCGCCACGGCCAGGCCCGGCTCAAGAGCTTCGCGGGCCAACAGGCCCCCGGCCTGTCGCGGGGTGCCATGTGGCGCGCTGTGGTGGTGATCGCCGTGCTGATGTTCGCCAAGTTCGTCTACATCGCTTCGTTCACCAACTTCTTCACCTTCTACCTGATCGAGCATTTCGGCCTGAGTGTGCAGCACAGCCAGCTGTACCTGTTCGTGTTCCTCGCAGCCGTTGCGCTGGGCACCTTTGCCGGTGGCCCGGTGGGTGATCGCATCGGGCGCAAGGCCGTGATCTGGGTCTCGTTCCTCGGCGTGGCGCCCTTCGCCCTGGCCCTGCCCCATGCCAACCTCGCCTGGACAGCCGTACTGGCGGTGGCCATCGGCCTGGTGATGTCCTCGGCATTCGCTGCCCTGGTGGTGTATGCCCAGGAGGCGGTGCCAGGCCGGGTCGGCATGGTTTCGGGGGTGATGTTCGGGCTGATGTTCGGCATCAGCGGCGTGGGTGCAGCCGGCCTGGGCACACTGGCCGACCGGCATGGCATCGAATGGGTGTACCAAGCCATCGCGTTCCTGCCGCTGCTCGGGTTGGCCACCGCCTTGCTACCGGCCACCCGCTCGCGGGCCCGCCCTGGCCGTTGCTGCTAAAGTGGCGCTGCCAGGCTGCTTCGATACGAGGTCACGATGGTAAAGCCGCAGCGTGAATTGCTGGTGGAGGTCGATGAGTGGACCTGGGAAGTGGGTAGCCGTGCGACAGACTACCCAAGCGACTGGTTCATCGAGCCCCATAGCCATACCAAGCATCAACTGATCTATGCCATCAAAGGCCTGATGATCGTCGAGTCCGGGAACGAATGCTGGACAGTGCCACCCAGCCGCGGTGTGTGGATGCCTTGCGGCCAGGTGCACGCCATTCGCTGTGTCGGCGACGTGAAGATGCGCAGTGTGTTCGTGCGCATCGACGCGGCAACAGGCCTGCCCCTGCAGAGCAAGGCCATCAGCATCTCGCCCTTGCTCAGCGAACTGATCAAGGCCTCGGTGGGGTTCACCGCACCGTTTGCCGAGGACTCGCGCGAAGCCCGGGTCATGCGCCTGATCCTCGACGAAATCTGCGTACTGCCGACCTTGCCGCTGAAGCTGTCGCAACCCAGCGACCAGCGCCTGCGGGTGATCTGCACGGCATTGCATGAACGGCCCGACGATAACGCCACCGTTGCCGACTGGGGCGTGCAACTGGGGGTGGACGAAAAGACCATCCAGCGGTTGTTCCGCAAGGAAACCGGCATGACCTTTGGCCAGTGGCGCCAGCAGGCGCGGCTGATGCAGGCACTGGAGCGAATTGCCCTGGGCGAGCGAATCATCGATGTGGCGGGGGCCTTGGGCTATGACAGCCCAAGTGCCTTCGCCAGCATGTTCAAACGCCAGTTCGGTACCACGCCCAGCCAGTTCTTCAAATAACCGACGTTCACACAGTTGCCGGTCGTTGGCCCGCGGCATACCAGCTGCCCGCCAACGGCTCGCCCTGCTTGATCTTGCACAGCATCCCTGCCAAACCGTATACAGTACCCCTACAACAATGCCCGCAAAGGAGCCCGGCACATGACCGTGACGCTGTCCCCCCTGCAGATCGACTGCGATTTCGACTCCGGCAACATACAGGTACTGGATGCCAGCAACCCGGCCCAGGTACACCTGGCCATTCGCCCGGACACCCACAGCGGCCACTACCAGTGGTTCCACTTCAAGGTCAGCGGGCTCACACCGGGGCAGGTCCATCGCTTCAGCCTGGACAACGCTTCTGGCTCCTCGTACAAGAACGCGTGGAGCGGCTACAACGCTGTGGCCAGCTATGACCAGCAGCGCTGGTTCCGCGTGCCCAGCCAGTTCGACGGTACGGCGCTATCGTTCGAGGTCAAGGCTGAACAGGACCAGATCTGGTTCGCCTATTTCGAGCCCTACCCGCGTGCCCGCCACAACCAACTGATCGAACGCGCCCGCCAACTCCAGGGGGTCGAGTTGCTGGCCAGCGGCCGCAGTATCCAGGGCCGCGATATCCCGCTGCTGCGGGCAGGCGACGGTGCCGAAGGCAAGCGCAAGCTGTGGCTGATTGCCCAGCAGCACCCGGGCGAGCACATGGCCGAATGGTTCATGGAAGGCGTGATCGACCGCCTGCAGGCCAACGACGCAGTGGTCCAGCAATTGCTCGCCAAGGCCGACCTTTACCTGATCCCCAACATGAACCCCGACGGCGCCTTCCTCGGCCACCTGCGCACCAACTTCAAAGGCAAGGACCTCAACCGCGCCTGGCAGGACGCCAGCGTCGAATTCAGCCCGGAAGTGTTCTTTGCACAGGCGCAGATGAAGCAGTACGGTGTGGATGCCTTCATCGACGTGCACGGTGACGAAGAGATCCCGCACGTGTTCACGGCCGCATGCGAGGGCAACCCCGGTTACACCCCTCGGCTGGCCAAGCTCGAAGAGCAGTTCCGTACCACCTTGTGCAGCCTGACTCGCGACTTCCAGACGGTGCATGGCTATACCCGTGACGAGCCCGGACAGGCGAACACGACGCTGGCCTGCAACGCGGTGGGCATGGCCCATGACTGCCTGTCACTGACGCTGGAGATGCCGTTCAAGGACCATGACGACGCGCCCGATGCCGTTGCCGGGTGGTCGGGGGCGCGCTCGAAGGCACTGGCCGGCGCGGTGCTGGAGACCCTGGCAAGCATGGTAGGCGATTTGCGCTGAACCTCGTCTTGCGCAACCCCTGCAGGAGTAGCACGTCGCGACACGCGGCGGCTCCTTCGGGGGTATAGACCGCTGTTCAGAACTGCACATCCAGTATCACACTGTCGGTATAGGTCGCAGCCGGCGGTGTCGCCTGATCGGTATAGACCTTGGCGTTGTAGTTGAACACCTGGCTACCCGTGCCGGTACCCACGCCGGGGTTGATGTCGGCATCCGTACTGGAACGCCTGGCAGCCCCGGACGCCCCCCAGCGCACGGTACCGGCACTTTTGAAAATGTCATAGGCCAGGTAGTTGTTGGCCGAAGACTTCATCCGCCGCCGCCCACCGGACACGTTCTGCCCGTCACCCAGCCCTACCGTGTAGCTGCTGCCCTTGGTGCATGACACGTTTATGCCCTGGCTCACCGTGCCGAACCCCGCCACCACCGGCGCACTGGCGAAGCTGATGTCAGGCGTGGTGATCTGGCAATCGTTGGTCACCGTCAGGCTCACGTTCAAGAGCTGGCTACCCGAGCCGATGTCACGCCCAAGGCATATCCCCAACGCGCCAATCCCCGAGCAATAATCCCAGCTCCAGGCCACGGTCAGGGCCTCTTGATACAACCCGGCCGCGACATTGCTGCCAATTTGGGTGCGCATGTAGATCGGCACCGCCTTGGGCGTGGTACCGCCGAGCAGCCCCAGCAAGTCGAGGATGCCGTTGCGGGCGAAGTCGTAGGCCACACCCCGGGTAATCGGGTAGCGGGTGGTGTTGTCGGCATACAGCGTGTAGGGAATGACATCGCCTGTCGGGCCGACCAGCCCACCCGAGGCGGGCGTGATCGTGGCGTAGAAATGATCACCGCTGCTGAGCAAGGTCAGCAGCGAACCGGTGCACTGCAACCCGGAGTTGAGGCTGGAAGCCGTCTGTACCGTGTTGCGAACCTGCGTTGAATTAAGGCTGCCAAACGCTGCCGGCAAGGTGGCCACCGACGAGCAAAGCGCCAAGGCCGTGCCGCTCGGCAACAGCAGCACGCTCGCCACCAGGCCCCGCCGCCAGGCATTCATCGGCACACCAACGGACCAATCAAAGGGACCGAGCCTTGCGCGTCAGGCAGGTCGAACGCCACTTCGCAATGCCCACCCCCTTCAAGCGCCACCTGAAGGCGGTTATGCGACGACAGGTTCTCCAGGTACACCAACCCGTCCCACCCCACCACCGCCTGGGTGCCACTCTCTGCGTGGGTGACACGGCTACCCAGTTTGAGCACCTGCTGGTTGCCATCCACCAATTCGACACTGGCCGCCATGACGCGCTTGAGGGGGAACTCCAGCAAGTAGCCACTGCCCCGTCGTACCGCCACACGCTGCTCAACGTCCGGTGCGAGGACATCCGGTGGCAGGTTCATGGGGTCGATCTCGTACTTGCCCCGGTAGTAACCGCTGCTGTAAGGCACCAGCAAGTGCCCCTTGGCATCGGTACGGCCGATTTCCTGGTTTTCATAACGCACCGGTACATCGGCGTAACCTGCGGTGCTGACCACCACGAAGGCATCATCGATACGGTTGGCGGCGAACACGCCGGCATCCATCCACACCAGAGAACCACTGGCGTCGGCCCAGCGGGTCATCTCGCCGCTGCTGCCATACACACCGGCCTGCAATTGCACCGATTGCAGGCGCCAGGTGACGTCGGCCTGGCGATAGGCATCACGGTCGCTGCCTGCGGCATAGCCCAGGTTGTAACCGACGCCGACACCGGCTGGCACCGCACGGCTGTAGTTGACCCGTTGCAGGGTCTCGCCTTCATTGCTGCGTTCCATGCTCAGCGCCAAGGTGCCGTGCAGGTCGAACGGGATCACCAGCTGCGCCTGCACCGCCCACTGGCTGTCCCCCACTTCACGGTTGGCCGACAGGTACACACTGCTGCTGCCCCACAGCGGCTTGCTGTAGCTCAGGTTGATCAACCGGGTACGCGTACCGTCACCGGCGCGCACGTCGAAGTAGCCAGCGCCAATGCTGCCGTACGCGTTCAGGTTGACACTGAGGGTGACCTGTTCGCTGCTTTTGCTCAGTTGCATGTCCGGGGAGCCCACCCGGCTCAGGTCGGCATAATCGCCATGGCGTTGCAGGCGCTGGTAACCGAAGCCGATGCGCTGGCTGTTGTATTGGTAGCCAAGGGCGACCTGGTGGCCCTTGTCGCCCTCGAACCGGCTTTGCGCCAAGGCAGCGTTGAGCACGCCGAAGTTGCCCACGCGCATGTTGCCACCCAGCCCACCCAGCATCAGCGACTCCGCCGTTTCGGCGTGGGTTTCAAGGGTGAACATGTCACTGAGCCCATAGCGCAGGCTGCCCGAGGCAATACCCGGCCCATAGCTGAAATCGCGTACGCCGTAATCACGGCGCAGGCTGCCGGCGGCCACCGAGTAGTCCGACAGGCCCTTCTGCAGCAGGCTGCTGGTGACGTAGAACGGCAAGGTGGTCGACACCTGCCGGCCAAGGGCATCAGTGGTGACCACCACCGCCTCCCCGGCACCGTTGATGAACGGCACGTTGGTGAGGGTGTACGGGCCTGGCTGCAGTTCAGTGGTGCTGGACTTGAAACCGTTGATGAACAGGTCGAGCGACGTCGGCACCGCCGCTTCGCCGGCGAACGCAGGCAACGGGTAAGTGACAAGATCCGGACGCGCCGCGAAGTCGCGTGACAGCTGCACCCCGCCCACTCGCACCGAACTGCTCCAGGGCAAGGCGCCCGTCACGAAGTCACCGGCTTCGTAGGTCAGCAGGCGCTGCTCGTCGGTGAAGCGCCAGGTGGTGTCGTAACGCATGAAGCCACGGCGGGTATCGTCCGCCTGTGCGCCATTGAAAGACTGACGCCACTGCCCGGTACTGGAAAAGGTACCCCAGCTGTCGAACAGGCGCAGCTCGTTCCAGGCGGCCAGGTAGGTACCGCCTTCATCGGTGTCGTTGAGATACAGGTCGTAGTTGAACAAGGCGCCAAAACTGCTGCGCGCATCGCTGGCCGGGTAAAGGTTGCGATCACCCACTTGCTGTTCTGGCAACCAGGCTGGCGGCACCTGCAGCAGCAGGCGCTGGTTCTGACTGTCGTAGTCGGTGTGCAGCCCCGCGATGCTGTCCAGGGCCACCTCCCCCTGGGGGTTGCCCGGCAGCGAGACGCCGGCTGCACGCAATACGTCGCTGTCCAGGTACAACCGCCCGGCCCGCTGCTGCACCGGTATCAGGTCAACCCTGGGCATCTGGTTCACCACCAGGTCGAGGTAAAGGGTGGCCTCGGCGATGGCGGACATCTCCGTGGGCGGCGGGGGCAAGTCGTCGGCCAGCGCCAGCGCGGGGCTGACCATGGCCAGCCCCAGGCACCAGCAGCACGTCGTCGCCGGGAGCCGTTTCACACACGGTTTCCAACCATTGCCGGGTCCTCCCTGGCCCCTGCACTTCATTCGGCCGTTGGCTCATTGGCCTTGGCGGATGGCGTCCGCCGAGTGTTGACCATTGACCCTGCCCTTGAGCACGCTGCCGTTGCCGGATGCCACGGGAGCCGGCCAGCGCATGCTTGCCCCCGGCAGCACATAACCCAGCAGGCCTTCAGCCAGTGGCTTGCTCTGGCTACCTTGCTGCACGACCACATCGGTCAGCCGCGCATGTACCGGGCCCGTGTTACGCAGTTCAATGTAGGGCTTGCCCTGCACCGTCACCGGGCGCCAACTGAGCTGCGGCTTGCCCACGCCCTCGGCATTGCGTTTGCCTTCAGGGTCGGCCTTGCCCCACAGCCCTTCGCCATAGACGAACAGCGGCACCGAATAGCGCATCTGCAATCGAATGGCCGCCGTCGCGCCGGGCTCGGCCTTGTCGACCGGGATGGCGGGCGGAATCTCGTCGATGATGATGCGGTAGGCCTGCTCCTGGCCGGCGGGTGAAGGGCCGGTACGGGTCAGGCGGATCAGCTGCTTCTGCCCGGGTGCAATGTTGGCGACCGGCGGGCTGCCGATAATCTCGCGCTGCGCCTGGAACTGCTCCTGGTAATCACCCTGGCGCCAGGCGAATACCCGCACCTGCAGGTTTGCCGGCGCAGTGCCACGGTTTTCCAGCCACAACGCACCTGCCTTCTGGTCGGCCTCCAGCACCGGGTCGATCGGCCAGATCAGCACCGAAGTGGCCGCCCAGGCCGGCAGGCTTGCCAGCGACAATAATCCAGTCAATCCACGCGTCCACTTCGCGCCTGCCCGCATGCAGCTCTCCTTAGACACTTGTCATGGGTGGCGCTGGCCGTTACCAGGTCACCGTCACTTGCACCACATCGGTGTAGGTCCCTGCCGGCTGCGTGCCGGTCAGCTGAACCCGCCCGTACACCGGTAGCTTGATCGCCGTCGGGTCGGAATAGCTCACCGCCACGCTCTGGCCGATCCCCAAGGCCTGGCTATAGGCGGCGTCCCGGTACAACTGGTAGGCCAGCACTTGCGTGCCACTGGTGCGCTTCAGGTTGCGTGTGCCACTGGCACTGTTTTGCCCGCCGTCCAGGCTCATGCTCATGGCCACGCCCGGCGTGCACTGGAACGTCACGGTAGAACCACCCAGCGATGTGCTGAGCAGCCCCGTGGACAGCGCCGACTGCGAGCCATAATCGAGCGTGCCGTAGCTGGTGACGCCCCCCACCACCAGGCACCCGGCGACAACCTGCGCCGTCACCGTGAAGGTACTGGTGGTCACTGCCCCCAACGGAGCGGCCAACAACATGCTGACGCCTGTCAGGCCTCCTGCCAGCCAGCCGCGCATGGGTCAGAACGACAGCTCGACCGAGATCGTGTCGCTGTAGACCCCTGCGGGCAGGCCCGCCTTGCCGACGGCCTTGCCGTAAAGGTTGACCGTCTGAGCGGCGCCGGTACTGGTCGGCAGGGTGATGGTGTCGTCGACCGCCAGCAACGCCGTACGCCCAGCGTCGGTATAGAGGTCATACGGCACAAAGTTGCCAGAACCATCGGCGAGCGCACGGGTGCCACCGCTCGACTGGCCATCATGCAGGCCTGCACTCACTTTGATCACAGGCACCGTACCTGCAGAGCACAGGATGCTCATGGCGCCTCCCCCGCCTCCCAGCACCTGGGCATCGGCGGTGACGAACAAGGCATCCTGGGTACCGAAGTCCAGGGCACCGAAGTTAAGCCCGGACGTGCCCGACGTGCCATTGACCTGGCACGCCGCAGTCAGCGTCAGGGTCGAGCTGATACTTCCCGTTACCGTGGCCGCCTGGGCCTGGGAAGCCAACGCCAGGCCCAGGCCTGCGAGGACGCAAAATGAAAGGTTCGTTCGCATCGGAGTCTCCTTGCGTGGTTACCAGTCCAGGGTCACTCTGAGGGTGTCGCGGTAAAGCCCGGCCGGCAGCGCACGCGGTTGCGCCACTACCACACCGTAGATGGGAATCGGTACTTGCTGGCTGCTGCTAATGGTGAAGGCCCGTGCCTGGCCGACGCCGTAGCGGCCGTTGCCGCCCGGGTCAACCGCCAGCTGGTATGGAATCAGTTCACGGCCGTTGCTCAGGCGGCGAATGCCATCGTCGCCATTGAGGCCACCATTGATTCGCACGTTGAAAGCCCGAACTTCAGGCGTGCAACTGATCTGCAGGCTACCCTGACCGCCCACTTCGTCCACCTGGCTGCGCAACGGCTGGTCCCAGTTCGGACCGCGCTCGCCAAAATCCAGTACGCCTGGGTCACCCAGCACAGCCGGTTGCGTCTCGTTGCTGCTGATCTGGCAAGACGCGCTGATCACCAGCCGCGCCTGGATGAAACCGGTGGTGCTGCCATGCACCGCACCGCCTGGGACCAGTAGCGGGCCGAGGGTGAGCAACAGGATCGAAGTGCGGCTCATGGCATGGCGTCCTTGTGCATGGTGGCGTCCCTACCAGGTGACGGTGACTTTCAGCAGGTCGGCATAAACCCCTGCATCCGGCACCCAGGCCAGTTTGTCGATACGTGCATACAGCGGCAATTCCACCGAACCGCTGCCCGGTACACGCGCCGATTGAGCTACCCCCACTGCCAGCGGCTCACGCCAGGCAGCGTCACGGTACAAGCGGTAAGGAATGGGCCGCGCCAGGCGATCGTCGCTGGCCAGGTAACGCAGTTCGCCGATGCCACCATGCAGGCCACCGTCGACGCGCACCTGATAGGGCGTATCCGGGTTGCACTCCAGGCGCGGCGGACGCTGGCTCAGCAGCACACCACTCAAGGGCGCGCCAGGGCCATCCAGGCGCGCCGTAGCACCCAGGTCGATCCGTCCCAAGGCCTGGGCTCCCGCATCGCGGGTCTGGTTGACCAGCATGCAGCCACGCTGCACCAGTACCCGCACCTCCACGAGAAAATCCGCCGCCACGGTACTGCCGCTGAACAACAGGCCGAACAGCGCGGCCAGCATGCGCTCCGTCACCTTGTTATCCTTATCGAAACGTCTTGAACTGAGCGTAGCAGTGAGGCGGCGCAGCCGATGTGGCATAAAGCCATTTTTTTTGTATTAGCGACAAAGCGATACCGTGGCATCAAAAAAAACCTGTACCGCACAGAACCCGTGGCCACCCCGTGCCTCCAATGGCCAGGAGCCGGTATATTCGCCGGGATTCTGTTAGGGTGAATCGTATTCGTCCTGCGCCAGACACCTGTGCCGTACACGGACGGACATGACAGGAGCTTTTTCAATCATGACTGCAGACAACTCACTGGCAGACGCCATGGAGCGCTGTGCCCAAGAACCGATCCAGGTTCCGGGCAGCATCCAGCCTCACGGCTTTCTGCTGGTGCTGGATGCCACCGACCTGCGTGTGCTGCAGGCCAGTGAAAATGTCGAGCACTGGTTGGGCTTGCCAGCCCGCGAACTGATCGGTTGCCACTTCGCCGACCTGGTTCACGAGGGCTTTGACCTGCACGCGCACCTCACACGGCTTCCCGAAGATGAAGTCTTCCCCTTCCACATTGGCGACGTGCGCTTGCGCCAGGGCGCACCCATCAGTGCCCTGCTGCACATGCTGGTCCATTGCCACGATCAGGTACTGATTGCCGAGTTCGAACCGCCCCGCCTGCCAGCAGACCTGGTCGGGCAAGGCGACTACTACCCGTTGGTGCGCAGCTTTGTCGCCAGTCTGCAACTGGCCGGCAGTATCGAAGACCTTCTGCAACAAGCGGTGCTGCAGCTCAAGCGCATCACCGGCTTTGGGCGGGTCAAGGCCTACCGTTTCGATGCCGAAGGCAATGGCCAGGTGCTGGCCGAGGTAGCCGACCCGGGCTACCCCAGCTACGCAGGCCTGTGTTTCCCGGCTGCAGACATCCCGCGCCAGGCGCGCGCGCTGTACCGGGTCAACCGTATCCGCGTGATCGAGGATGCCAACTATCAGCCCTCGCCACTGCTGCCCGCAACCAACCCGCGCACTGGCAAGGCGCTGGACATGAGTTTCGCTGTACTGCGCAGCGTGTCACCCGTGCACCTGCAGTACATGCGCAACATGGGCACGCTGGCCTCGATGTCGCTGTCGATCGTGGTCGACGGCGAGCTGTGGGGGCTGATTTCCTGCCACCATCAGCAGCCACGCCCGGTGGACCTGCGCACCCGCACGGCCTGCGAGCTGTTGGCCAGCGTGTTGTCGTTGCAGATAGAGTCCCGCGAGTCCCATGCCAGCACGCGCAAGCTGCTGGCGCTGCGCCAACACATCGTACGCATGATCTCGTCCATGGCCGACCACGACAGCGTCAGTGACGGCTTGCGCGACCTGCCCCACGTGCTGCTGGCCTTCGCCGACGCCCAGGGCGCGGCAGTGATCTCGGCCGAGCGCTGTGACCTGATCGGCCAGACCCCGCCTGAGGCCCAGGTGACGGCGCTGGTGCACTGGCTAGGCCAACGTGACGAAGACAGCGTGTTCCATAGCGACAACCTGCGCCGCGACATTACTGAGCTACCCGAGCTGGCAAACCATGCTGGCGGGGTGCTGGCGGTGGCCATCTCGCAGATCCACTCGCACTACCTGCTGTGGTTCCGCCCCGAGCAGATACGCACGGTCAACTGGGCCGGGCAGCCGACCAAGCAGGTCGGGCCACAGGGCAACCTCGACCCACGGCACAGTTTTGAACGTTGGCAGGAAGAACTGCGCGGCTATTGTCAGGCGTGGGACCCACTGGTGATCGAGGGCGTGATGGAGCTGCGCAGCGCTGTGCTGGGCATTGTCCTGCGCAAGGCTGAAGAGCTGGCACAACTGGCTGGCGAATTGCGCCGTTCCAACAAGGAGCTCGAAGCGTTTTCCTACAGTGTTTCCCACGACCTGCGCGCCCCGCTGCGGCACATCGCCGGCTATACCGAACTGCTTGGCGAAATCGAAGGCCAGGGCCTGAGCGAACGCGGCAAGCGCTTCCTCCAGCATATCGGTGAAGCGGCGCACTTTGCCGGCAGCCTGGTCGACAACCTGCTCAACTTCTCGCAGATGGGCCGCTCGGCCTTGCGCCTGTCCGACGTCGACCTCAACGCCCTGGTCGAGGCCATTCGCAGCGAGCTGGCCCCCGATTACGAAGGCCGCGCAATCGTTTGGGACATCGCCCCACTGCCCAAGGTGATCGGCGACCCGGCATTCATCAACATGGCCTTGCACAACCTGATAGCCAATGCCATCAAGTACACTCGCGGCCGTACGCCTGCTCGCATCGAAATCAGAGCCGTACAGCACCCTGACGAAACCGAGGTCTGCATCCGCGACAATGGCGTGGGCTTCGACATGGCCTACGCCAACAAGCTGTTCGGCGTCTTCCAGCGCCTGCACCGCATGGAAGATTTCGAAGGCACCGGCATTGGCCTGGCGAGCGTACGCCGCATCATCGAGCGCCATGACGGTCGAGTCTGGGCCACTGGCCAGGTCGACCAGGGCGCCAGCTTCCACTTCACCCTACCCCGAAACACTGCTACCTGAGGCACCGCTACCATCATGCTCAAGCCCATTCTGCTGGTCGAAGACAACCCCCGAGACCTGGAGCTGACCCTGCTGGCCCTGGAGCGCAGCCAGTTGGCCAACGAGGTCATCGTGCTGCGTGACGGCGCCGATGCGCTCGACTACTTGCTGCGCCGCAACGCCTATGCCGAGCGCGATGACGGCAACCCTGCCGTGCTGTTACTCGACCTGAAACTGCCCAAGGTCGACGGCCTGGAAGTGCTCAAGGAAGTGCGCGCCACTGCCGAACTGCGCAGCATCCCCACCGTGATGCTGACCTCTTCGCGCGAAGAGCCCGACCTGCTGCGCGCCTACGAGCTGGGGGTAAACGCTTATGTGGTCAAACCCGTGGAGTTCAAGGAATTCGTCACCGCCATCTCCGACCTCGGGGTATTCTGGGCAGTGCTAAACGAACCGCCACCCGGCTCACTGCGACTGAACCGTCGCGGTAGCAACTGAGGCCGCCGCGACGATGCAGCAAACGCCGTTGAAAATACTGATGGTCGAAGACAGCTCGATGGACGCCGAGCTGACCCTGATGCGCCTGGAGCGCAGGCGGGCTGCATGTTCAGTCACAGCTGGTGTTCGACCATGCAGGTGTCGAACATGCCCTGCGCCAGGCCCGCTACGACCTGATCTTGTGTGACTGCGTGCTACCAGGCTCATCCGGCACCGAAGTGCTGGCCATCGCCCAACGCCTGGCACCCGACATCCCGTTCATATTCCTGTCCGGCATTTATGGCGAAGAGCACGCGGTGGAAATGATCCGCCTGGGCGCGACCGACTATGTGCTGAAGAAGAACCTGCCACTGCTGCCCAAAGCCGTGCGCCGAGCCCTGAGCGAAGTACAGGAACGCCAGCGCCGTCGCCGCGCCGAAGAGGCCTTGGCGGACGTCGAAGCACGTGCTCGCATTGCCATCGACGCCGCCGGCATGGGCACCTGGGACCTGCGCCCGCAAGAGGGCCTGCTGCTGTGGGATGACCGCTGCAAGACCTTGTTCGGCCTGCCCACCAGCACCGAAATGAGCCTTGAAGTGTTCTACGCCGGCATCTACCCCGACGACCTGCCACTGGTGCGCGAGGCGGTGGAACATGCCATGCGCCCGGAAAGTGACGGTCATTACCGCGTGGAGTTTCGGATCGCGCAACCCAATGGCCTGGAGCCTCGCTGGTTGCTGAGCAGCGGCCAAAGCCAGTTCGTCGATGATCAGTGCGTTCGCTTCTCCGGCGTACTGCAGGACATCCACGCGCAACGCCAGGCCACCCAGGCGCTGCGTCAGCTGAACGAGATGCTTGGCGAGCGGGTCGAACGCCGTACCCGCGAACGCGATCGTGCCTGGGAGCTGTCACAAGATTTGCTGGCCGTGCTGAACAAAGACCTGACCCCGGTCGCACTGAACCCCGCCTGGGAAGCCAGCCTGGGCTTCTCGCGCGAACGCCTGAGCCAGTCCTCCTTGCTGCACCTGCTGCCTGAGCACGACCAGGAACAGTTACTCACCGAACTGGCCGCCCTCGCCCACGGCCGCACCAGCGCACGCTTTGTCGGCCGCATCCTGCATGCCGGCGGCCAACAGCGCTGGCTGTCGTGGGTGGTGGTGCCGGAGGACACCCTGCTGTACGTGGTGGCACGCGACATCACCAGTGAGCGCGAAGCCGCCCTGGGCCTGGCAGACGCCAACGCCCGGCTGCGCGAACAGATCAACGAGCGCGAGCGCATCGAGGCCGCTCTGCAGCAGATGCAGCGGCTGGAAGCGGTTGGGCAACTGACGGCTGGCGTGGCGCATGACTTCAATAACCTGCTGACGGTGATACTCACCGGTGCCAGCTTTCTGGAGCGCGATCTGGCCAAGGCCGACCTGGACAAGGCCCGCACTCGCCTCACCCATATCCGCGAAGCGGGCGAGCGTGGTGCCAAGCTGACCTCGCAATTGCTGGCCTTCTCCCGCCGCCAGCGTCTGGAGCCGGTGCCGCTGAACCTCAACCGTACCCTGGCCGGCCTGGAAGAGCTGCTGCGCCGCACGCTGGGTGGCAACGTCTCGGTGCGTCTGGACCTTGACCTGGCCCTGTGGCAGGCACTGACCGACCCCACCCAGACCGAGATGATCATCCTCAACCTGGCGATCAATGCCCGCGATGCCATGCCCGACGGCGGTCAGCTGACCCTGACAACGCGTAACACCCATATCGACCAGCGCCCGCAACGCCCCGAAGACCCGGACCCGGGCGAGTACGTGATGCTGAGCATCCGCGATACCGGTTGCGGCATGAGCGAAGACGTGCTGGCCAAGGTATTCGAGCCTTTCTTTACCACCAAGGACATTGGCAAAGGTTCGGGCCTGGGCCTGGCCCAGGTGTTCGGCTTTGCCAAGCAGTCCGGTGGCGGCGTGCGCATCGACACCACACTCGGTCGCGGTACCGAGGTGGCGGTATACCTGCCGGCGGTAAAAGAGGAGATGGTGAACGAACCCGTTGCAGCAGTGCTCAGTCAGTCGATCAACGAAAGCGGCCATAACCGCACGGTGCTGCTGGTGGACGACGACCACCTGGTGCGCGACATGCTAGGCGATGTGTTACGCCAATACGGCTACCAGGTGCGCCAGGCGCACAGCGGCGAGCAGGCATTGGCATTGCTGGATGACGACATTGACCTGCTGCTGACTGATTTCGCCATGCCCGAGTTCAATGGTGCACAACTGGCGCTGGCTGCCCGCGAACGATACCCCCACGTGCCGGTGGTGTTTCTGACCGGTTATGCGGAGTTGCAGGGGCTGGAACTGCCGGGCAGCCTGGTGATCCAGAAGCCGGTGCAGGCTGATGAACTGGCCAGGGCGCTGAACGAAATGCTGGGGATTTCCGGGTAACCCGGTACGGCACGACCCGCGCTCAGGAGGCGCGGAGGCGCGAGAAAACGCGAAAACGCGAAAACCCAGTGCTCATCTTTCCTGGCACCGGGTTAAATACGTTTGAATCTTGAAAAATGGCAGGGGCGGCTGGATTCGAACCAACGCATGGCAGGATCAAAACCTGCTGCCTTACCGCTTGGCGACGCCCCTGTATCGGATGCAGCATTTGCTGCTCTGACAATTCCAACTGAGTGACAACTGGGTTGTTGTCTTGGAATGCGCGGCACTTTAACAACAAACTTTCGGTCTGTGAACCCCCCTGATAAAAAAAATTGCCAAAAAACAGCGAGTTAGTCATTTCGGTGCTGGTGCAGCGACCGTCCGTCGGTTTCCGCCCGCCTCGCTTCAACACAATCGCATTCCGCACTTCCAATCAGATAAGCCCATTGCATTGACCAAGGAGGACCCCATGCCTGTCTCTCACGACCTCTACCAGGACCTGCACTACCCGCGCGAAATCGTCCAGCAGCGCCGCCAGCAGGACAAGGCGCTGGATCGCCTGCTGGACGAGTACGTGGACATCGACAACCAGGTGCTGGCTGCCGAATCGATATCGGCCGGTAACTTCGTCGACGAAGACCTGCGCCACCTCAAGGAGCGTCGCCTGGCGGTGAAGTACATGATCGAGCGCCAGCTGGAGCGAAAGGCATAGCCCCGTACAGGCACAAGAGGCGGCCAGACCTATCGCAAGAAGTGATGATTGCCCGGCACTTTCTCTATTAGTCAAAATGGCCGCTCTCGGGCAAGCTGCAGGCTGCCCCGCCATCGCCCAAGGAGCGTTGCTTTTGTCTGCCTGGATCCCTACCCCGCTGCGCCAGCTTGGCCAACGCTTGCGCGGCACCGCCAATCAACAGAGCGAGCTGCTCGGCTGGTTCGAGGACAAGGCGCACAGCCGCGGTTATCAGCTGAGTGACGGTCAGCGGCGGGTAATCCACTGCATGGCCGAACAACTGACGCAGCTTGAACAAGGTCAACCGCGCAGTCTGTACCTGTACGGCTCGGTCGGCCGGGGTAAAAGCTGGCTGCTCGATGGCTTTTTCCAGGCCGTGCCGATAGCCGCAAAGCTGCGCCTGCATTTTCATGATTTTTTTGCACGCCTGCACCAGGGCATGCACCGCCACCGGGCGCTGGACGACGCGCTGGGCGCAACGCTGGACGAGCTGGTGGGTGGTTGCCGGGTGCTGTGCTTCGATGAATTCCACGTGCATGACATAGGCGATGCCATGCTGCTCACCCGGCTGTTCAACGCCTTGTTCGCCCGTGGCGTGTACCTGCTGGTGACCTCTAACTACGCGCCCGAAGGGCTGTTGCCCAACCCGCTGTATCACGAGCGTTTTCTGCCGGTCATTCGCCTGATCAACAGCTCGATGCACGTGCTCGAAGTCGGTGGCGAAACGGATTTTCGCAGCTTGCCGGCCAACCGCGAGCATCAGCGTTTTACCCAGGGCCATTATGTCTGGCCGGGTGATGCGGCGCAGCGCCAGGCGCTGAACGTGCCGAACGAACAACCGGTGATACTGGACGTGAACAAGCGCCCGCTGCGGGCGCTGGCCATCGATGGCCGGCGGGTGGTGCTTGGCTTTGACGATCTGTGCGAGAAGGCCACTGCGGTCATCGACTACCTGGTGCTGGCCAGGGAGTATGACGAGTGGGTGATCGATGGGCTGGATGACCTCTCGGCGTGTTCGCTGGCGGCTCAGCAGCGCTTCGTCAACCTGGTGGATGTGCTGTATGACCAGGATCGGCGGGTGATTGTCATAGGTAAACGTCCGCTGGAAGATAGCCTGGGCGGCCCGCTGGCCGACCTGATGCGTACCCGCAGCCGGTTGGGGCAACTGCACCAGATTGCCCCCTGAGCCTGCAGTGCCTGAGACGGCCCTTTCGCGGGTGAACCCGCTCCTACAACGACCTGGTGTAGGAGCGGGTTTACCCGCGAATACGGTAGCGGCCGCAACGGTGAACGGCGGGTGGAGATTGGCCAGCAGGCCCGGCCCTTTCGCGGGTAAACCCGCTCCTACACGACGGCCTCTGCCGAACCACCGATGCGCGTCCCGCCCGCGAAGGGGCCATCGAGGTCAAACCATCAACCCGCCCTGGGCAAATCCGCCAGCACCGCTTCGATCTCTCCCAGCACTGCAGGGTCATCCAGGGTCGAAGGCGGCACATAATCCTGCCCATCGGCAATCTTGCGCAGCACCGCCCGCAGAATCTTGCCGGAACGGGTCTTGGGCAGGCGCTTCACCAGCCGTACCCGATTGAAACAGGCCAGCGGGCCAATTTCCTCGCGCACGCTGCCCACCAGCTCCACCAGCAACTGCGCCTCGGCAATGCCCTCTCCATCCTTGAGTACCACCAGCGCCAGCGGTACCTGGCCCTTGATTTCGTCATGCACGCCGATCACAGCACACTCCGCTACCGCCGGGTGCCGGGCGACCAGGTCTTCCATTTCGCCGGTGGACAACCGATGACCGGAAACGTTGATCACATCATCGGTGCGCCCCATGATGTAGACGAAGCCATCATCGTCCAGATAGCCGCCGTCACCCGTGTGGTAGTACCCCGGATACGTGCGCAGATAGGCCTGCAGGTAGCGCTCGTGATCCCCCCACAGCGTCTGACTGCAACCGGGTGGCAATGGCAGGGCAATCACGATCGAACCCTGATGGTTGGCCCCGAGCAAGTGGCCTTCGTCATCCAGTACACGAACGTTGTAACCCGGCACCGCGCGGTTGCTCGACCCTGGCTTCGCCGCGCTGCCCTCCAGCCCGACGCAGGGTGCGGTGACCGGCCAGCCGGTCTCGGTCTGCCACCAATGGTCGTGCACCGGCTTGCCACTCACCCGCTCCAACCATTCATGGGTGCTGGAATCCAGCTTTTCACCCGCCAGGAACAGTTGCCGCAGCGAGCTGAGGTCATGCTTGCGAATCAGGTCGCCCTCCGGGTCTTCCTTGCGGATGGCGCGCATGGCCGTAGGCGCACAGAACAGCGCGTTGACCTGGTACTGCTCCACCACCCGCCAATAGGCCGAAGCATCCGGGGTGCGGATCGGCTTGCCTTCGTAGAACACCGTGGTACAGCCGCTCATCAACGGCCCGTAGACGATCAGTGAATGGCCGACCACCCAACCGACGTCTGAAATGCCCCACCACACATCGCCGGCCTGCATGCCATAGATATGGCGCATGGCGTAACACAGCGCCACGGCATTGCCGCCGTTTTCCCGGACGATACCCTTGGGCTTACCGGTGGTGCCCGACGTGTACATGATGTACAGCGGGTCGCCGGCATCCAGCTCGACGGGCGCCACCGGCTCGGCGCCGGCCAAGGCCGCCTGCCAGTCCAGGTCGCGGCCTGGCAGCAGTTCAGCGTGCGCCTGTGGCCGCTGCAGCACCAGCACATTGCGCGGCTGGTGCCGGGCCAGTTGCAGGGCACGGTCAACCAGCGGTTTGTAGGCAATGACCCGGTCGAACTCCAGCCCGCACGATGCCGTCAGCAACAAGGTGGGCCGGGCGTCATCGATGCGCAGGGCCAACTCGTTGGCGGCAAAGCCACCGAACACGACCGAATGCACCGCTCCGATCCGCGCGCAGGCCAGCATCGCCATGGCCGCTTGCGGCACCATGGGCATGTAGATGATCACGCCTTCGCCCTTGTTCACCCCCAGCTGGCGCAGCAAACCGGCCAGGCGTGCTACCTCGTCGCGCAACTGGTTGTAGGTGTAGGTCTGCTGCACGCCGGTCACTGGCGAATCGTAGATCAGCGCCAACTGCTCGCCCCGGCCCTGCTCGATCTGGTGATCGAGGGCCAGGTAACAGCTGTTGAGGCGGCCGTCAGCGAACCAGCGGTGGGTACCGTCGGCGTTGTCTTGCAGGGTCAAGGCAGGCTTGCGGTGCCAGGCCAGGTGTGCGGCCTGTTCCGCCCAGAACGCGGCAGGGTCGGAAATGGAGTGGGCGTAGCTGTGCTGGTAGCTCATGTCGTTAGAAACCCGGTACTTGTTGTTATTGAAGGGCGAAACTTGAGTATGGACCGCTATACCCGCGCCGCCATGGGACTAAAGTCACAACCGACCTGCAAATTTGCAGACAACGCAATAGCGCCCCATAACGGTGCAAAGCCTCTAGAATAGGCAACCCCTTCAAACACCGAGCAGCCCATGGACATCGATCAGGCCCGTACCTTCCTGGAAATAGTGCGTTGCGGCAGCCTGGTCGCCGCGGCCGAACGCCTGTTCGTGTCACAAACCGCGATCACCGCGCGCGTGCAGCGCCTGGAACAGCAACTGGGTTGCCAGTTGTTCGTGCGTAGCCGCAGCGGCGCCAGCCTGACCAGCGATGGCGAAGCGTTCGTCAGTTATGCCAACCAGTTGGTGCAAACCTGGGAAGCCGCGCGCCGCGACCTGCCGTTGCCTGAAGGTTGCCAGCAGGTGCTGCATGTGGGCGGTGAGGTGAGCCTGGGCAACCCGATGATGCTCGACTGGGTAAGTGCCCTGCACCGTGAATTGCCCAGCCATGCCATCCGCAGCGAGGTGAGCGATGGAGAGTCGCTGCTGCGCAGGGTCGAGATGGGCTTGCTGGACGCCGCGCTGGTCTACCAGCCGACCTACGGTCCAGGCCTGCAGGTGGAGCAGTTGATGGAAGAGAAGCTGATTCGCGTGCGCCGGGTCGAGCGGCCCGAGCCGTACATCTACATCGACTGGGGCGAGGCCTTCCGCCGCCAGCATGATGCGGCCCTGCCCGACTGCGCGCGCCCGGCGCTTAGCTTCAACCTTGGCCCGTTGGCCCTGCAGTTCATACTCGACCAAGGTGGCAGTGGCTACTTCCGTACGCGGGTGGTGCAGGCCTATCTGGACAGCGGCGTGTTCGAGCGGGTACCGCAGGCACCGGAGTTCACCTACCCGACCTTTCTGGTGTACCCGCGTAAACGTGACAGCGAAGCCCTGCAACAGGCCTTCGCGATCCTGCGCCGGCTGGTAGCTGCCGGCGCCAGCGACTGGTCACAACGCTGGGACCCGGTTATCTGAAGCTTCAGTCTTGCTGAGCAACTGACGCTTGAGGCCGGCGATCAGGTCGGTCTGGGTGATTACCCCCACCAGCTTGTCGGCATCAAGCACCGGCAAGCAGTGCAGGCCTTGTTCGCACAACAAGGGCAGCAGGCGTTCCAACGGGTGCTGGCTGCTGACACTGACAACCCGCCTGCTCATCACTTGCGCCATGCGCACCGCCTGGCGGCCGAACAGACCGCGCCAGCTGAAACGCCCACGCTGCATCGCCGGGCCAACCAGGTCGCTGAGGCTGACGATGCCTACAAGCTTGCCGTGCTGCAGGACTGGCAGGGTTTTCAGGTGATGGCTGGCGAGCATTTTCCAGGCCTGCTCCAGCGTGGTATCAGGCGTGACGAACTGCACATCGCGGGACATCACCGAGGCCGCGGTGATACCGCCAAGGCTGCGCTGCAGGGCGTGCTGCTCGGTGGCGAGGATGATGCGCTCCAGCTCGTCACGGGTGACATCGACGAACTCGCCCAGCTCTTCCAGGGCCTGGTCCAGGTCTTCACTGCGGATGCCGACCCGCTCGCCGGGCAGCGGGTCATGGGTGTGGTGCAGGTCTTTGCGTGGCACCGTGCCTTTCGGGTAGCGCACACCCGTCAAACGGTTGTAGGCGATTGCCACTGTCACCAGGATCAGCGCATTGAGCAGCACCGGCTCCAGCAGGTGATCGCCCATGGCGGTCAACCCCGGGTCGGCCAGCACCGCGCTCACTGCCACACCGCCACCCGGCGGGTGCAGGCAGCGCAACAGGCACATGACCAGGATCGAGATGCCGAGCGCCGCAGCGGCCACCCACAGCTCGGCGCCGAAGCCTTCACGCATGGCCAGCCCCACTGCACCCGCCAGGGCGTAGCTGCCCAACACCGGCCAAGGTTGGGCCAAGGGGCCGGAATGCACCGCAAACACCAGTACCGCCGAGGCTGCCAGCGGGCCGAGCAAGTGCAGGGCGATGCTGGGGCCATAGACCATGCTGGTCAGCCAGCCCGCGAGGAAAAGCCCAAGCAGCGCACCGATACCGGCACGCAACCATTCTTTTGGGGGGATGTTGAGAGGGGCCGGCAACAGCCGCTGCAGACGACTTTCGGAACGCGAGGCAGACATTTGGGCAATCGGGATCTTTGATTTTTCTGTTCAAAAAGAAAGCCCAGCCGAGTTGGCCTGGGCCTCGTATTGCGCATGCAATACCACAAGGGGCTCCGTCCGTGGAGAGATGGAAACCGCAGGGTTTCGTGGGGGGATTTTGCCGGGTGGGGGGAATTTGGGCTAATTCAAAAAACTGCGGCTGTACTGCAATTTTTTTGCAGTACTGATAGGGCCAAAGGGGCACTGCGCGCCCTTTCGCGACACAAGGCCCCACAGGGGGTTGCGTACACCTGTGGGAGCGGCCTTGTGTCGCGATGGGCCGCACAGCGGCCCCGGCATTAACGAGCCTTGCGCGGCAGGTCGATGCTCACCCGCAGGCCGCCCAGCGGGCTCTCCAGCAAGGCCAGGCGCCCGCCCCAGGCATCAACGATATCGCGCACGATGCCCAACCCCAGCCCATGCCCAGCCACCTGTTCGTCCAGCCGCGAACCACGCTCCAGCACCTGCTGCCGCTGGTCTTGCGCAATACCCGGGCCGTCGTCATCAACCCACAGCCGGTAGCCCTCGGCGTTCGGCGCGATACCCAGGCGCACTTCGCTGTCTGCCCACTTGCAGGCGTTGTCCAGCAGATTACCCAACAGTTCCAGAACGTCCTCGCGGTCCCAGGGCAACAACACCCCGGGCGACACATCACTTGCCAGCAGCAGGCCCTCGCCATGAATCATGCCCAAGGTGCCGAGCAACCCCGGCAGTTCGGCATCACAATCGAACTGCGCGCCAGGCAGCGCATCCCCTGCCAGGCGCGCACGGTTCAGCTCGCGCGCCAGGCGTTCCTGAATCTGCTGCAACTGCTCACGCATTTGCGCCCGTACCTCCGGCAGACCCTGCAAGCGTTCACTGGAGGCCAGGCTCAGCAGCACCGCCAGCGGCGTCTTCAGCGCATGGCCGAGGTTACCGAGGGCATTGCGTGAACGGCGCAGGCTGTCTTCGGTATGGCTAAGCAAATGGTTGATCTGCCCCACCAGCGGTACCAACTCGCTGGGCACCTCGGCATCCAGCTGCGAGCGCTGCCCCTGCTGCAGCTGGGCGATCTGCTGGCGTGCCCGCTCCAGCGGCCGCAGCGAGCGGGTAACCGTGATGCGCTGCAGCACCAGAATCAGGATCAGCGCCACCAGGCCCATGCCCAGGCCGATCTGCTGCAAGCGCCGAAAACCTTCGCGCACCGGCGAATAGTCCTGAGCCACACTGATCGAAATGTCCTGGCCCAGGCGCCGGTAGTCGGCACGCAGGGCCAGCAGTTGCTGGCCTTCCGGGCCGAGTTCATGGCTATCGGAAAGCCCGGGCGCTGCGGGCTTGGGCATGTCCAGGTCCCACAGCGAACGAGACCTCCAGGTACCCTGGTCGAAGTCGATGCGGAAGTAGTAACCGGAAAACGGCCGCTGATAGGCAGCCGAGATGCGCCGCTCATCCAGCTGCAGGCCGGAAGGCCCGCGCACCAATGCCACCAGAAGGTTCTCGCTTTCGTTGCGCAGGCCGTTTTCCAGATAACGTTGCAGGCCGGCCTCGAACAGCCACAAGGTCAGTTGCGCCAGCACCACGCCGACCACCACCAATACCGCCACCAGGCCCAGGCTCAGGCGCGCCTGGATCGACTTCACTCGCCGCTCCCGGCATAGATGTAGCCTTGCCCGCGACGGGTTTCGATCACACTGCGGCCCAGCTTGCGGCGCAAATGGTTGACGTGGACCTCCAGCACGTTCGAGTCGCGCTCGGTTTCACCGTCGTAGAGGTGCTCGGCCAGGTGGCTTTTGGACAGGATCTGCTGCGGGTGCAGCATGAAGTAGCGCAGCAGGCGGAACTCGGCGGCAGTCAGTTGCACGTCCACACCCTCGCGGCTCACGCACTGACGGCTTTCGTCAAGGTGCAGACCGGCCGCTTCCAGCTTCGGCTGATTGGCCAGGCCACGGGCGCGGCGCAACAACGCCTGGATGCGCAGTTGCAGCTCTTCGGGGTGAAAGGGCTTGCTCAGGTAATCGTCAGCCCCGGCCTTCAGCCCTTCGATGCGCTCGGCCCACGAGCCGCGGGCGGTGAGGATCAATACCGGTGTGGCCAGGCCGGCGGCGCGCCACTGGGCCAGCACGTCCAGGCCGGGCAAGCCAGGCAGGCCGAGGTCCAGGATGATCAGGTCGTAAGGCTCGCTTTGCCCCTGGTAAACCGCGTCACGGCCATCAGCCAGCCAGTCCACGGCATAGCCCTGGCGCTGCAGGCCGGCGGTCAGTTCATCGGCCAACGGTACGTTGTCCTCGACAAGCAACAGGCGCATTCAGTCATCTTCCTCGTCTTTGAGCAGGGCGCCGGTGCTGGCATCGAGCTTGATCTCGCGCACCACACCTTCAGTCGTCAGCAACTCGACTTCATATTCGTAGCGATCATCGTCTTCTTCCAGCTCGGCTTCCAGCAGACGCGCCCCGGGGTGACGCCCCAGGGCGGTCTCGAGCAGTTGCTCGAGCGGCAGGATGATGCCCTTCTGACGGAGCTTCAGGGCTTCATCCTGGTCCAGGTCGCGGGCAACAGCCAAGGAGCAGACGGCAAGCAGCGAGAGCGCCAGGTAACGTGCCGTCCGGGATACATGGATCATCAGTTGTCTCGTGCGTCCTTGAGTACCTCACCGGTCTTGGCATCCATGTCGACGTCCCATTCGACGTTCTGCGTATCACGCAGCTCGACCTTGTAGATGTAGCGGCCGTACTCGTCTTCAAGTTCCGAGTCAGTGACGGTGGCGCCTGGGTGCTTGGCCACGGCAGCAGCCTTGAGCTCGTCCAGCGACTTGATGGTCTTGGCGTTGACCAGTTTGACCACTTCGTCAGGCTGAACGTCCTTGGCGAAGGCGGCGTTGGCACCCAGGGCGAGGGCAGCGGCGGTGATCAGGGCAGTCATGGTTTTCATCGTTCTTCTCTCCTGAGAACTGTGCAAGTTGTCTACGGGGTTAAGATTAACCAGCGGTCCTTAATTCAACCTGAAAACAGCTGGCGGCATGATAGCGCAGTTACGCCGCCAACCCGACTCGGCCCCGTGCAAGGGGCGGCCTTGCGCTGCGAAAGGGCCAATACAGGCACCTACAGGTGTGTTATCTGTAACGGCCCCTTCGCAGCACAAGGCTGCTCCTATGCCCAAGAGACCTGCCATGAGCGCCATCCACATCAAATACCCCGCCCTCACCTTCAAGGCCGGCCAGCGTGCCTTGCGACACATCCGCGAGCGCGGCCTGCAGGCGGCCGATGTCGGGGTATTGCCGGGCGCGGCGGGTGGGCCGAAGCCGCTGGGCATCCAGGGCCTTGACCTGGCGCTGTTCGGCGAGTGGCTACCCACGGCGCCCCGTCAGCGTGCCCTGATCGGTGCTTCGATCGGTGCCTGGCGTTTTGCCAGCGCCTGCCTCGACGACCCGGTCGCCGGCATCCGTCGCCTGGGCGAGCTGTACACCGAGCAGGATTTCGCCAAGGGCGTCACCCCGGCCGAAATCAGCCGCAGCTGCCAACGCATGCTCGATGACCTGCTGGAGGGCCGCGACGGCCAGTTGCTGGCGAATCCGCACTACCACCTGAACATTCTGGTGGTAAAAAGCCATGGCCAGCTCGCTCACGACCATCGTGGCCGACTGGGGCTGGGCCTGGGCTCGGTGGTTGCCAGTAACCTTCTGGGCCGTTCGCGCCTGGCCCGCCACTTCGAGCGCATCATTCTGCACGATGGGCGCGCCGCGCCGCCGCTCGACACGCTGACCGACTTCCCCTCACGCTACCTGCCGCTGGACTTGACCAACCTGCGCCATGCCCTGCTCGCTTCCGGGTCGATACCGATGGTCATGCAGGGCGTGAAAGACATCCCCGGTGCCGGCGCCGGCACATACCGCGACGGCGGCCTGCTCGACTATCACCTCGACCTGCCCTACCGCGGCGACGACCTGGTGCTGTACCCGCACTTCACCGACAAGGTGGTACCCGGCTGGTTCGACAAGGCCCTGCCCTGGCGCAAGGGCGATGCCACCCGCCTGCAAAACGTGCTGCTGATGACGCCTTCGCCGCAATACCTGGCCGCCCTGCCCTACGGCAAACTGCCCGACCGCAACGACTTCAAGCGCTTCATGGGCGATGCGCCAGGGCGCAAGCGCTATTGGTACAAGGCCATTGCCGAAAGCCAGCGCCTGGGTGATGAACTGCTGGAACTGACCGCCACCGGGCGGCTGCATGAACGCCTGCAAGCCTTGTAGCGGCCATGCTGGTAGACTGCGCGCATTATTGATTCACACAGAGTTATGACAGCGTGGAAATTTTCAAGGAATTCACATTCGAATCGGCCCACCGCCTGCCCCACGTCCCTGAAGGGCACAAATGCGGCCGTTTGCATGGCCACTCGTTCAAGGTCGGCCTGCACCTGACCGGCCCGCTCGACCCGCACACGGGCTGGATCCGCGACTTCGCCGAGGTCAAGGCGATCTTCAAGCCGATCTATGATCAGCTGGACCACAACTACCTGAACGACATCCCCGGCCTGGAAAACCCCACCAGCGAAGTGATCGCCAAGTGGATCTGGGACCAGGTCAAGCCGCTGATGCCGGAGCTGTCCAAGGTTCGCATCCACGAAACCTGCACCAGCGGTTGCGAATACACCGGCGACTGATTCGCCCGGCTCACTGGCCCTGCGCGCTGCCCATGGCATCGCGCAGGAAGCTGGGGGCGATGTAGCGCTGGTAGTGCGCCTCTGAAAGCAGGAAGAACTCGCGATCGATCGCATCGCGCAATTGGGGCAGTTCCCAGTCACGGAACTCCGGCAGCAACACCATGCCATAGGCCTCCAGGTCACGGATCATCCGCGCCCCGCGGGCAATCAGCTGGTAAGCCCAGCAATACGCCGACTGCTGCTCGACAAAGCGGATGGAGCGCTGCTCCAGTTGCTGGCGCAGCAGGCCTTTGTCGAACACCTCAAGCTTGGCCATCATCACCTGCACCAGCAGCTGCTCAAGGCGCAACCACACGGCGCGCTTCTGCGTGTCGTCGTAGCCGTTCCAGTTGATCACTTCGTGGTGAAAACGCTTGCAGCCACGGCACACCGTGTCTCCATACACCGTGGAGCACAGGCCGACGCAAGGGGTTTTGATGGACTTGTTGGACATGAAAAACAACAGCTTGGCGATGGAACACAGGCCCATGTTAGCCCTTTGTCTAACCAGGGTCACTCGTTAAAGTCATGAACACCGCCTTACCTTCAGGCTTTTTTTACCGTAGAATCATCCGGCCTTTTCAAAGGCAACAATGTCCGTTGGAAGCTGTTTTCAAAGCGTCACGAGCACAGTTGATCCGGTAGAACGGCGTTGGCCCGGGCCATGCATCCCTCGCATGCCCGCGCCAGCCCTCATCAGTCCCCGTTCTGCAGGCGTAAAACTTTGAAAGCAGCTTCTGTAAGGATTCCTTGCGACCCTGGTTGGGCGGCCCACAAAGCCGCGGCAGCGCATGGGTGCATTGAATGCTGGATAAGCGTCCCGGACCCCCTTTAGGGACCACTGATGAGGGAAATAACTGTGCTTGAAGCCTACCGCAAACACATCGAAGAGCGCGCCGCCCTGGGTATCGTTCCCCAGCCGCTGAACGCCGAACAAACTGCAGGCCTGGTCGAGCTGCTGAAAAACCCGCCGGCCGGCGAAGAAGCCTTCCTCGTAGACCTGATCACCAACCGCGTACCGCCAGGGGTCGACGAAGCTGCCTACGTCAAGGCCGCTTTCCTCTCCGCCGTCGCCAAGGGCGAAACCAAGTCGCCACTGATCGACCGCAAGCACGCCACCGAACTGCTGGGCACCATGCAGGGCGGCTACAACATCGAAACGCTGGTCGCACTGCTGGATGACGCCGAACTGGGCGCCGTCGCGGCCGAACAGCTCAAGCACACCCTGCTGATGTTCGATGCCTTCCACGACGTGGCCGAAAAAGCCAAGGCCGGCAACACGCACGCCAAGGCCGTCCTGGAATCCTGGGCTGCCGGCGAGTGGTTCACCTCGCGCCCGGCCATCGCCGACAAGTACACCCTGACCGTGTTCAAGGTGCCTGGCGAAACCAACACCGACGACCTGTCGCCTGCCCCGGACGCCTGGTCGCGCCCTGACATTCCGCTGCACGCCCTGGCCATGCTGAAAATGGCCCGCGACGGCATCGAGCCGCAGCAGCCTGGTTCGGTCGGCCCGCTGGCCCAGATCGAAGCCGTCAAGGCCAAGGGCTTCCCGGTTGCCTATGTCGGCGACGTGGTCGGTACCGGTTCCTCGCGTAAATCCGCTACCAACTCGGTACTGTGGTTCTTCGGCGACGACATCCCTTACGTGCCGAACAAGCGCGCCGGTGGCTTCTGCTTCGGCACCAAGATCGCCCCGATCTTCTACAACACCATGGAAGACGCCGGCGCCCTGCCGATCGAATTCGACTGCACCAACCTGGGCATGGGCGACGTCATCGACGTTTACCCATACAAAGGTGAAGTACGCCGTCACGACAGCGACGAGCTGGTCACCAACTTCGAGCTGAAAACCGAAGTGCTGCTGGATGAAGTCCGCGCTGGCGGCCGTATCCCGCTGATCGTCGGCCGTGGCCTGACCGAAAAAGCCCGCGCCGAGCTGGGCCTGGGTGCTTCCGACCTGTTCAAGAAACCAGAGCAGCCTGCCGATTCCGGCAAGGGCTTCACCCTGGCGCAGAAAATGGTCGGCCGTGCCTGTGGCCTGCCAGAAGGCCAGGGCGTGCGCCCAGGCGCCTACTGCGAGCCAAAAATGACCACCGTCGGCTCCCAGGACACCACGGGCCCGATGACGCGCGACGAGCTGAAAGACCTGGCATGCCTGGGCTTCTCTGCTGACCTGGTCATGCAGTCGTTCTGCCACACCGCGGCCTATCCGAAGCCGATCGACGTCACCACCCACCACACCCTGCCAGACTTCATCCGCACCCGTGGCGGCGTGTCGCTGCGCCCGGGCGACGGCATCATCCACAGCTGGCTGAACCGCATGCTGATGCCTGACACCGTAGGTACCGGTGGCGACTCGCACACCCGCTTCCCGATCGGCATCTCGTTCCCGGCCGGTTCCGGCCTGGTGGCCTTCGCTGCCGCCACCGGCGTCATGCCACTGGACATGCCAGAATCGATCCTGGTGCGCTTCAAGGGCAAACTGCAGCCAGGCATCACCCTGCGTGACCTGGTTCATGCCATCCCTTACTACGCCATCCAGAAGGGCCTGCTGACCGTCGAGAAGAAAGGCAAGAAAAACGCCTTCTCCGGCCGCATCCTGGAAATCGAAGGCCTGGACGAACTGACCGTCGAGCAAGCCTTTGAGCTGTCCGACGCCTCGGCCGAGCGTTCCGCTGCCGGTTGCACCATCAAGCTGCCGGAAAAGGCCATCGCCGAGTACCTGCAGTCCAACATCACCCTGCTGCGCTGGATGATCGGCGAAGGCTACGGCGATGCCCGCACCCTGGAGCGCCGTGCCCAGGCCATGGAAGCCTGGCTGGCCAAGCCTGAGCTGCTGTCGGCCGACGCCGATGCCGAATACGCCGAAATCATCGAAATCGACCTGGCCGACGTCAAAGAGCCTGTGCTCTGCGCGCCGAACGACCCGGACGATGCCCGCCTGCTGTCCTCGGTACAAGGCGAGAAGATCGACGAAGTGTTCATCGGTTCGTGCATGACCAACATCGGTCACTTCCGCGCTGCCGGCAAGCTGCTGGAGAAGGTCAAGGGTGGCATTCCGACCCGTCTGTGGCTGGCTCCGCCAACCAAGATGGACGCCCACCAGCTGACCGAAGAAGGCTACTACGGCATCTACGGCAAGGCCGGTGCACGCATGGAAATGCCAGGCTGCTCGCTGTGCATGGGCAACCAGGCACGTGTGCAGACCGGTTCGACCGTGGTCTCCACCTCGACCCGTAACTTCCCGAACCGTCTGGGCGACGCGACCAACGTGTACCTGGCATCGGCCGAGCTGGCCGCTGTCGCTTCGATCATCGGCAAACTGCCGACCGTCGAAGAGTACATGCAGTACGCGAAAGACATCGACAGCATGGCTGCCGACGTTTACCGCTACCTGAGCTTCGACCAGATCGCCGAGTTCCGCGAAGCGGCAGCCAACGCCAAGATCCCGGTGGTTCAGGCGTAAGCTGAGTTACACGCTGTAAACAAAGCCCCGGCAGCGATGCCGGGGCTTTGTTGTTTTGGCCTGTGCCGGCCGCTTCGCGGCTAAAGCCGCTCTTACAGGGCCCCCACGGTGTTCGAGACCTGCGCATGCCCTTGTAGGAGCGGCTTTAGCCGCGAAGCGGCCGGCACAGGCCACCTCATATCACAAACAAGTCCACGAACCTGTGCACAGCCGTGCCTTCCAGCTTCTGCTGGTCCTTGCACAGTTCGAAAACCTGCTGACACCGCTGCCGGGCAAAGCGGGTCGCCAGGTTGGCCCTGAACTTGGCCTCCAGCAACGGTATCCCCTCCCCGCGCCGCCGACGATGCCCGATCGGGTACTCCACCACCACTTGCTCGGTGCTGCTGCCATCCTTGAAAAACACCTGCAGCGCGTTGGCGATCGAACGCTTGTCCGGCTCCAGGTACTCGCGACTGAAGCGCGGGTCTTCCACCACCTCCATCTTCTCGCGCAGGCGGTCGATACTGGGGTGATTGGCATGGAAGGCGTCCTCATAATGCTCGGCCACCAGATGACCAAAGATCAGCGGCACGGCCACCATGTACTGCAGACAGTGGTCACGGTCGGCGGCATTGGCCAGTGGGCCGCTCTTGGAGATGATGCGGATCGCCGACTCCTGGGTGGTGATGACGATGCGGTCGACTTCATGCAGGCGGTTACGCACAAGTGGATGCAGAATCACTGCTGCCTCACAGGCGGTCTGGGCGTGGAACTCGGCAGGGAAACTGACCTTGAACAGCACATTTTCCATCACATAGCTGCCCAACGCCTGGGGCAGGCGCAGCTCGTACTGCCCGGCGGGCTTGAGCGCCAGGTCTTTGTTGGTGTGGCTGAACGAAACATCGTAGAACCCCCATTGCGACGCCGTGAGCACGCCCGGCACGCCCATCTCCCCGCGCAAGGCGATGTCGGCCAGGCGCACACCTCGGCTGGAGGCGTCACCCGCAGCCCAGGACTTGCGCGAACCGGCGTTGGGCGCATGGCGATAGGTACGAAGGGCCTGGCCGTCGACGAAGGCGTGGGACAAGGCCGAGAGCATCTGCTCACGATTGGCCCCCATCAGCCTGGCGCACACGGCGGTCGAGGCGACCTTCACCAGAATCACGTGATCGAGGCCGACGCGGTTGAAGGCGTTTTCCAGCGCCAGCACGCCCTGGATCTCATGCGCCATGACCATGGCCTCCAGCACATCACGCATCAGCAGTGGCTTTTCACCCGCGGCAACACGTTTCTGTGACAGGTGGTCAGCCACTGCCAGGATGCCGCCAAGGTTGTCCGAGGGATGAGCCCATTCGGCGGCCAGCCAGGTGTCGTTGTAGTCCAGCCAGCGCACCGTGCAGCCAATGTCCCAGGCGGCCTTGACCGGGTCGAGGCGATAGGAGGTACCGGGGACGCGAGCACCATTCGGGACCAGCGTGCCTTCCACCTGAGGGCCAAGGAGCTTGGTGCACTCAGGGAAGCGCAAGGCGAGAAGGCCGCAACCGAGGGTGTCCATCAGGCAGTTGCGCGCGGTGTCCAGGGCCTCGAGGGATTCGACCCGGTAGCCGAGGGCGTAATCGGCCAGGGTTTGTAGCACCCGGTCGTAATCCGGGCGGTCGTTGAGGTCTACGTTGGCGCTCATATCCAGCTCCCTTCAGAATTGCCGGGGCTGCTGTGCAGCCCTTCGCGGGCTTGCCCGCTCCTACAGGTTGACCACAGCATTCAGAGCCTGTGGTTACCCTGTGGCAGCGGGCAAGCCCGCAAAGGGCCGCTTGGCGGCCCCAACGAACTAAAGCCGAGCGCCAGTGGTGCGTTAGAAGCTGTCGCCAGGCACGCGAACCCAGCCCTCCATCAGCACGCGAGCACTACGGCTCATGATTGCCTTGGTTACCGTCCACTCACCATTCACCTGGCGTGCTTCGGCCCCGACCCGCAGGGTGCCCGAAGGATGACCGAAACGCACAGCGCTGCGCTCGCCCCCGCCAGCGGCGAGGTTGACCAGCGTGCCCGGAATGGCCGCCGCAGTGCCAATTGCCACCGCAGCCGTACCCATCATGGCATGGTGCAGCTTGCCCATCGACAAGGCCCGCACCAGCAGGTCGATCTCACCGGCCTGCACCGCCTTGCCACTGGAGGCAGTGTAGGTGCTCGGCGGCGCGACGAACGCCACTTTCGGCGTGTGCTGACGCCCGGCAGCCTGGTCGACGTTGTCGATAAGCCCCATGCGCACGGCGCCATAGGCGCGAATGGTCTCGAAGCGCAGCAGCGCCTGCGGATCGCCGTTGATGGCGTCCTGCAGTTCGGTACCGGTGTAGCCGATATCGGCAGCATTGACAAAAATGGTCGGGATACCGGCATTGATCAAGGTCGCCTTGAACGTACCGACCCCCGGCACTTCCAGGTCATCGACCAGATTGCCGGTGGGGAACATGGCACCGCCACCGCCGTCTTCATCGGCTGCAGGGTCAAGAAACTCCAGCTGCACCTCGGCCGCCGGGAAGGTGACCCCGTCCAGCTCGAAGTCGCCGGTTTCCTGCACTTCACCTTCAGTGATCGGGACGTGGGCGATGATGGTCTTGCCGATATTCGCCTGCCAGATACGCACGGTGGCGATACCGTTGCGCGGAATACGCGCCGGGTCGACCAGGCCACTGCTGATGGCAAACGAACCGACCGCAGCGGACAGGTTGCCGCAGTTGCCACTCCAGTCGACGAAGGCCTTGTCGATGCTGACCTGGCCAAACAGGTAGTCGACATCGTGTTCGGGCTTGATGCTTTGCGACAGGATCACGGTCTTGCTGGTGCTCGACGTGGCGCCGCCCATGCCATCGATCTGCTTGCCGTAAGGGTCGGGGCTGCCGATTACCCGCAGCAGCAGTGCGTCGCGAGCGGGGCCTGGAATTTGCGCCTGCTCGGGCAGGTCTTGCAGGCGGAAGAACACGCCTTTGCTGGTGCCGCCGCGGATGTACGTGGCGGGGATTTTGATCTGCGGTACATGTGCCATTTTTTTGGGCATCCTGATAGTCCGGTGAAATACCCTGGGGCTGCCTTGCAGCCCTTTCGCGACACAAGGCCGCTCCCACAGGTACTGCGCCGCCCTTTGTGGGAGCGGCCTTGTGTCGCGAAAGGGCCGCAAAGCGGCCCCCGATTCATGCTCAGGCGGTCGCTTCGAGGAAGTCCTGGGCAAAGCGCTGCAGCACCCCGCCCGCTTCGTAGATCGACACTTCTTCGGCGGTGTCCAGGCGGCAGGTCACCGGTACTTCCAGGCGCTCGCCATTGGCACGGGTAACCACCAGGGTCAGGGTCGCCCGTGGCGTACGCGCACCCAGCACGTCATAGGTTTCGCTGCCATCCAGGCCCAGGGTCTTGCGGTCGGTGCCCGGCTTGAACTCCAGCGGCAGCACGCCCATGCCTACCAGGTTGGTGCGGTGAATACGCTCGAAGCCTTCGGCCACGATCGCCTCGACACCCGCCAGGCGCACGCCCTTGGCCGCCCAGTCACGGGACGAACCCTGGCCGTAGTCGGCACCGGCGACAATGATCAGCGGCTGCTTGCGCTGCATGTAGGTTTCGATCGCCTCCCACATGCGGGTAACCTTGCCTTCCGGCTCGATACGCGCCAGCGAGCCCTGCTTCACGCTGCCATCGTCGTTGCGCACCATTTCGTTGAACAGCTTGGGGTTGGCGAAGGTGGCGCGCTGGGCGGTCAGGTGGTCGCCACGGTGGGTAGCGTAAGAGTTGAAGTCTTCTTCCGGCAGGCCCATTTTCGCCAGGTATTCACCGGCGGCGCTGTCGAGCATGATGGCGTTGGACGGCGACAGGTGGTCGGTGGTGATGTTGTCCGGCAGCACCGCCAGCGGGCGCATGCCACGCAACGTGCGCTCGCCGGCCAGGGCACCTTCCCAGTAGGGAGGGCGGCGGATGTAGGTGCTCATCGGGCGCCAATCATACAGCGGCGCAACTTTCGGCCCGCGGTCTTCCTCGATGGCGAACATCGGGATGTAGACCTTGCGGAACTGCTCCGGCTTGACCGCTGCACGCACCACCGCATCGATTTCTTCGTCGCTGGGCCAGATGTCCTTGAGGCGGATTTCCTTGCCGTCGACCACCCCCAGTACATCCTTCTCGATGTCGAAGCGGATGGTACCGGCTATGGCGTAGGCGACCACCAGCGGTGGCGAAGCCAGGAAGGCCTGCTTGGCGTACGGGTGGATACGCCCGTCGAAGTTGCGGTTACCCGACAACACGGCAGTGGCGTACAGGTCGCGGTCGATGATTTCTTGCTGGATCACCGGGTCCAGGGCGCCGGACATACCGTTGCAGGTGGTGCAGGCAAAGGCGACGATGCCAAAGCCAAGTTGCTCCAGCTCCTTCTCCAGCCCTGCTTCCTCCAGGTACAGCTGCACGGCCTTGGAGCCGGGTGCCAGCGACGACTTGACCCACGGCTTGCGGGTCAGGCCCAGCTTGTTGGCATTGCGCGCAATCAGGCCTGCGGCAATCACGTTGCGCGGGTTGCTGGTGTTGGTGCAACTGGTGATGGCAGCGATGATCACCGCGCCGTCCGGCATCTGCCCCGGCACTTCTTCCCAGCTGCCGGCGATGCCTTTGGCCGCCAGGTCGCTGGTGGCGACGCGGGCATGCGGGTTGGACGGGCCGGCCATATTGCGTACCACGCTCGACAGGTCGAAGCTCAGGGTACGCTCGTAGACCGCGCCGCCCAGGCTGTCAGCCCACAGGCCGGTGGCCTTGGCGTAGGTTTCCACAAGTTTGACCTGCTGCTCTTCACGGCCGGTCAGGCGCAGGTAGTCGATGGTCTGCTGGTCGATGGCGAACATCGCCGCCGTGGCGCCGTATTCCGGGGCCATGTTGGAAATGGTGGCGCGGTCGCCCAAGGTCAGGGCACGGGCACCCTCACCATGGAACTCCAGGTAAGCGCCGACCACCTTCTGCTTGCGCAGGAATTCGGTCAAGGCCAGTACCAGGTCAGTGGCGGTGATGTTCGGGGCCAGCTTGCCAGTCAGCTCGACGCCGACGATTTCCGGCAGGCGCATCCAGGAGGCGCGGCCGAGCATCACGTTTTCGGCTTCCAGGCCGCCTACGCCGATGGCGATCACACCCAGTGCATCGACATGCGGCGTGTGGCTGTCGGTGCCGACGCAGGTGTCCGGGTAGGCGACACCGCGGTCGCTGTGGACCACCGGTGACATCTTCTCCAGGTTGATCTGGTGCATGATGCCGTTGCCCGGCTGGATCACGTCGACGTTCTTGAACGCCTTCTTGGTCCAGTTGATGAAGTGGAAGCGGTCTTCGTTGCGGCGGTCTTCGATGGCGCGGTTCTTTTCGAAGGCCTGCGGGTCGAAACCACCGCACTCGACGGCCAGCGAGTGGTCGACGATCAATTGCACCGGCACCACCGGATTGACCTGGGCCGGGTCGCCGCCTTTGTCGGCAATGGCGTCACGCAGGCCGGCAAGGTCGACCAGCGCAGTCTGGCCAAGGATGTCATGGCACACCACGCGGGCCGGGAACCACGGGAAGTCGAGGTCGCGCTTGCGTTCGATCAGCTGGCTCAGCGAGGCGTCGAGCGTAGCAGGGTCGCAGCGGCGCACCAGGTTCTCGGCGAGCACGCGGGACGTGTATGGCAAGCCATCGTAGGCGCCGGGCTTGATCGCCTCGACCGCCGCGCGGGCATCGAAGTAGTCCAGGTCGGTGCCTGGCAGGTGCTTGCGGTATGCAGTGTTCATCATGGAATCAGGCTCGGTCACAGGATTCGGAAGGTTTCACCGTACCTGTGGGAGCGGGCGTGCCCGCGAATGCGTCAGCAGGTGCACAGTGGTTGCAAGGCCGGGTGCATTCGCGGGCACGCCCGCTCCCTCAAGGGAAACGGGTTGCCTCTCTATAGCTATTCAGCGCTGCTCGATCGGCACGAACTGGCGCTGTTCGACGCCGACATACTCGGCGCTCGGGCGGATGATGCGGTTGTTGGCGCGCTGCTCGAAGACGTGCGCCGCCCAGCCGGTCAGCCGCGAGCAGACGAAGATCGGGGTGAACAGCTTGGTCGGAATGCCCATGAAGTGGTACGCCGAGGCATGGTAGAAGTCGGCGTTGGGGAACAGGCGCTTCTGCTCCCACATGGTCTTGTCGATGGCTTCGGAAACCGGGTACAGCACCTTGTCACCCACTTCATCAGCCAGCTGCTTCGACCAGCCCTTGATCACCTCGTTGCGCGGGTCGGACTCTTTGTAGATGGCATGGCCAAAGCCCATGATCTTGTCTTTGCGCTCGAGCATGCGCAGCAGCTCGGCGGTGGCTTCCTGCGGGCTCTGGAAGCGTTCGATCAGCTCCATCGCAGCCTCGTTGGCACCGCCGTGCAGCGGGCCACGCAGCGAGCCGATGGCTGCGGTAACGCAGGAGTACAAGTCAGACAGGGTCGAGGCGCAGACGCGGGCAGTGAAGGTCGAGGCGTTGAATTCGTGTTCAGCGTAGAGAATCAGCGACACGTTCATGACCTTGACGTGCAGCTCGCTCGGCTTCTTGCCGTGCAGCAGGTGCAGGAAGTGGCCACCCAAGGTGTCTTCATCAGTGGTGCAGTCGATGCGTACGCCATGGTGGGTGAAGCGGTACCAGTAGCACATCACGGCCGGGAACAGCGCCAGCAGGCGGTCGGTCTTGTCGCGCTGGGCTTCAAAGGTCAGTTCTGGTTCGAGGGTGCCCAGTACCGAGCAACCGGTGCGCATGACGTCCATCGGGTGGGCATCGCGCGGGATGCGCTCAAGCACTTCCTTCAAGGCTTGCGGCAGGTCACGCAGGCCCTTGAGCTTGCGCTTGTAGTCGGCCAGTTCGGCCTGGGTTGGCAGCTCGCCGTACAGCAGCAGGTAGGCGACTTCTTCGAACTCGGCACCGGCGGCCAGGTCACGCACATCATAACCACGGTAGGTCAGCCCGGCACCGGCCTGGCCCACGGTCGACAGTGCAGTCTGGCCGGCCACCTGGCCACGCAGGCCTGCGCCACTGAGTACTTTTGCTTCGGCCATGGTGTTTCTCCTTTCTTGAATTTGTTATGGATGCTTTCTGGCTAATTCGGGCGCTAGCGCTTAGCCCTTCTTCTGGGCAAACAGTGCATCGAGGCTCTGCTCGAAGGCGTGATAACCAATGGCATCGTAAAGCTCCATGCGAGTCTGCATGGTGTCGATCACGTTCTTTTGCGTGCCGTCACGGCGCAGCGCGGTATACACGTTCTCGGCTGCTTTGTTCATGGCGCGGAACGCCGACAGCGGGTACAGCACCAACGACACGTCGACCGAGGCCAGCTCTTCGGTTGTGTACAGCGGCGTGGCACCGAACTCGGTGATGTTGGCCAGGATCGGTGCCTTCACCCGATCAGCGAAAGTCTTGTACATCTGCAGTTCGGTGATGGCTTCCGGGAAGATCATGTCGGCGCCCGCTTCGACACACGCCTCGGCACGGTCCAGGGCGGCGTTCAGGCCTTCGACGGCCAGCGCATCGGTACGCGCCATGATCACGAAGCTGTCATCGCTGCGGGCGTCGACGGCAGCTTTGATACGGTCGACCATTTCCTGCTGGCTGACAATTTCCTTGTTGGGACGGTGGCCGCAACGCTTGGCGCCAACCTGGTCCTCGATATGGATGGCGGCAGCGCCGAACTTGCTCATCGAGCGCACGGTACGGGCAACGTTGAAGGCCGAAGCGCCGAAGCCGGTGTCGACATCCACCAGCAGCGGCAGGTCGCACACGTCGGTGATGCGACGCACGTCGGTGAGCACGTCGTCCAGGCCAGTGATGCCCAGGTCTGGCAGGCCCAGGGAGCCGGCGGCCACGCCGCCACCTGACAGGTAGATGGCCTTGAAGCCGGCGCGCTTGGCCAGCAGGGCATGGTTGGCGTTGATGGCGCCAACCACCTGCAGCGGATGCTCAGCGGCAACGGCGTCACGGAAACGCTGACCGGGGGTGCTCTTGACTGTCATTTCTCACCTCGTGTGCTGTTGTTGTGGGCGTCCAGGTAGTGACGCTCGATATTGCGCTTGGACGCGCCGATGTGGCGGCGCATCAGGAGTTCGGCCAGTTCGCCGTCACGGTCGGCGATGGCATCAAGAATGCGATGATGCTCGGCAAAGGCCTGGCGTGGCCGGTTAGGCGTGGCAGAGAACTGGATACGGTACATGCGCACCAGCTGGTACAGCTCGCCGCAGAGCATCTTGACCAGGGTCTGGTTGCCGCTACCCTGAATAATCCGGTAATGGAAGTCGTAGTCGCCTTCCTGCTGGTAGTAGCCCAGACCGGCCTGGAACGCGGCATCGCGCTCAATGGGTGTCGAGCACCCGGCGCAGTTCGTCGATGTCGGCCTGGCTCATGCGTTCGGCGGCCAGGCGGCAGGCCATGCCTTCCAGCGACTCGCGGATTTCGTAGAGCTCGATCAGCTCGGCGTGGTTGAGCGATACCACCCGCGCGCCCACATGCGGCACGCGCACCAGCAGGCGCTGGCCTTCAAGGCGGTGGATAGCCTCGCGTAGCGGCCCGCGGCTGATGCCATAGGTGCGCGCCAACTCCGGCTCGGAAATCTTGCTGCCGGGGGCGATATCACCCTTGACAATGGCCGCCTGGATGCGTCGGAAGACGTTTTCGGAGAGGGTTTCCGTTTCGTCTGTCAGCACCGGGCCGGGGGTGGAAAGGTCCTGCATATTGTCGACACCTTTTAAAACTCTTGGTCAGAAACTAGCGAAACAAGACCTGCAAGTCAAAGACAAAATGAACATTGTCGACAATCGTCTAATCGCGAACTATCACCACTTCAATGCTGTCAGATCGCGCACCGCTGGCGTCAAGACGTCGGCGTGATAGAATGCCGCGCCTCCGATGGGGTATGGATAGCCTGTCTGTCATGCATTCGTGCCTGTTGACAGATAAACGAGGAAGCTTGCGCAGTAATTGCCAGTCACCTTGACCTGAACCTTGCCTAGAACCTTGCAATGCACCGCGCCAGGAATATGAGACTTACACCCGTTTTATTGCTGCTATGCCTCACCCTGCTGCCGGCCCTTGGCCAGGCTGCGGGCAAGACCGTGTATGGTCTCAACGAATACGCACATCTGGGCGACTTGGACCTGGAAGTGGCCGCCAAGCTCGACACCGGTGCCAAGACCGCCTCACTCAGCGCCCGCGACATCAAGCGGTTCAAGCGCAATGGCGAAAGCTGGGTACGCTTCTACCTCGCCATCGATGCGGCCCATTCGCACCCGATCGAACGCCCACTGGCACGCGTCAGCAAGATCAAGCGCCGGGCCGGCGACTATGATGCCGAATCGGGCAAGGCCTATACGGCCCGCCCGGTCATCGAACTCGAAATCTGCATGGGCCAGACCAGGCGCACCATCGAAGTCAACCTCACCGACCGCAGCGCGTTCCAGTTCCCGCTGCTGATCGGTTCCGAGGCGCTCAAGCACTTCGACGCACTGGTTGACCCAAGCCTTAAATATGCGGCCGGCAAACCTGCCTGTGCCACCGACGCTCCCAAAGCAGAGTAATCCCGATGCGCTCTCTTACCCTCCATCTGAAAGTCCTGATCACCGTGCTGGTGCTATTGGGCGTGGCGGTCACGGCTTATCAGATCTTCGTGCTCGGCATCCCGGTGACCGAGGATGAAACCGACGACCTGTGGAACATCGACGCCAAGGTCGAGTTCGTGGCCAGCAGCAAGGACCCGGTCAAGGTGCAGATGTTCGTGCCACCGCTGAACCGCGACTACGTCAGCCTCAACGAGAGCTTCATCTCCAACAACTACGGGGTCAGCATCAACCGTGCCGACGGCAACCGCAAGGTTACCTGGTCGGCACGTCGCGCCAGTGGCAACCAGACCCTCTACTACCGCCTGGTACTGACCAAGCGCTACAGCAACGAGAAGACCAAGATCAAAGGCCCGACCTTCCGTGACAGCCTGGCCGTCGAAGGCCCCGAGAAGATCGCCGCTGAAGCGCTGATGGCGCCTATACGTCAGCACTCGGCCGACGTCGAGACCTTTGTCAGCGAGACCATCAAGCGGGTCAACAACCTCAACGACGACAACGTCAAGCTGCTGCTGGCCGGCGACACTTCGGCGATGAAGAAGGCCCAGGTCATCGACCTGCTGCTGTCGATCGCCCACGTGCCGATGGAAAAGGTGCACACCATCCGCCTGCTGGCCGACACCCCGCAAACCCCGGAGCTGTGGCTGCGCAGCTTCAACGGCGACGACTGGCTGTACTTCAACCCGGACACCGGTGAGCAAGGCCTGCCGAGCGACCGCCTGCTGTGGTGGACCGGTGACGACAACCTGATCACCGTCGATGGCGGCAAGAAGGCCACCGTCACCTTCAGCATGAACAACAGCGAGATGAACGCCATCCGCCTGGCCAAGCTGACCGACGAGAACACCGACGCCGACTTCCTCGAATACTCGCTGTACGGCCTGCCGCTGCAAACCCAGCAAACCTTCATGATCATGGTCATGATCCCGATCGGCGTGTTGGTGATCCTGGTGCTGCGCAACCTGATCGGCATCCAGACCCTGGGCACATTCACCCCGGTGCTGATCGCCCTGGCGTTCCGCGAAACCCAGCTGGGCTTCGGTATCATGCTGTTCACGGTGATCACTGCCCTGGGCCTGTCGCTGCGCTCGTATCTGGAACACCTCAAGCTGCAGATGCTGCCACGCCTGTCGGTGGTCTTGACCTTCGTCGTGGTGCTGATTGCCGCCATCAGCCTGTTCAGCCACAAGCTGGGCCTTGAACGTGGGCTTTCGGTAGCACTGTTCCCGATGGTGATCCTGACCATGACCATCGAACGCCTGTCGATCACCTGGGAGGAGCGTGGTGGCGGCCATGCCATGAAAGTGGCCATCGGCACCCTGTTCGCCGCCTCCCTGGCACACCTGCTGATGATGGTGCCGGAGCTGGTGTACTTCGTGTTCACCTTCCCGGCGGTGCTGCTGATCCTGGTGGGCTTCATGCTGGCGATGGGCCGTTATCGCGGCTACCGCCTGACCGAGCTCGTGCGTTTCAAAGCCTTCCTGAACAAGGCAGACACCTGATGTTTGGCCTCATCAAGACGTGGAAAGCCCTGGAGGCCCGGGGCATCATGGGGATCAACCGGCGTAACGCGGACTATGTGCTGAAGTACAACAAGCGCAACCTGTACCCGATCGTCGACGACAAGATCATCACCAAGGAGCGCGCACTGGCGGCCGGCATCCATGTGCCGGAAATGTACGGCATCATCGAGACCGAAAAAGAGATCGAGAAGCTCGACCAGATCATCGGCGGTCGCAGCGATTTCGTCATCAAGCCGGCGCAAGGCGCCGGCGGTGACGGCATCCTGGTAATCGCCGACCGCTTCGAGGACCGCTACCGCACAGTGTCGGGCAAGATCATCAGCCATGAGGAAATCGAGCACCAGATTTCCAGCATCCTCACTGGGCTGTACTCCCTCGGCGGGCACCGCGACCGCGCGCTGATCGAGTACCGCGTGACCCCGGACCAGATATTCAAGAGCATCAGTTACGAAGGCGTACCGGACATCCGCATCATCGTGCTGATGGGCTACCCGGTGATGGCCATGCTGCGCCTGCCGACCCGCCAGTCCGGCGGCAAGGCCAACCTGCACCAGGGCGCCATCGGTGTGGGTGTCGACCTGGCCACCGGCGTGACCCTGCGCGGCACCTGGCTGAACAACATCATCAGCAAGCACCCGGACACCACCAACGCGGTGGACGGCGTGCAACTGCCGAACTGGGACGGTTTCATGAAGCTGGCCGCTGGCTGCTATGAACTGTGCGGCCTGGGCTATATCGGCGTGGACATGGTGCTTGACCAGGACAAGGGCCCGCTGATTCTGGAGCTCAACGCCCGCCCGGGGCTGAACATCCAGATTGCCAACGATTGCGGCCTGACTCAGCGCACCCATGCCATCGAGGCGCACATCGAAGCACTGGCCAAGGATGGCGTGACCGAAGACGCCGAGCAGCGGGTACGGGTAGCACAGGGTCTGTTCGGGCATGTGCCCAACCGCTGAAATACAGGGGCTGCCTTGCAGCCCATTCGCAGCACAAGGTTGCTCTTGCAAGCACTGCAGTTGATTCAAGCGCTTCGCTCAACCTGCAGGAACTGCCTTGTGCTGCGTATGGGCCAAACACAATGTTGAATGTCGTACCCAGCGCTAGGCGCTTTTCCTGCACAGGTCTACAATCGCCCTCCTCGCTTTTACATCGCCGTCCATACTGATGCCGACCTGCACGCTACACCCCCTGCCCTACCAGCCCGACCCTGCCGCCTATTTCGCCCACCTGCGCCAGGCCCCCGGTGCGATCCTACTCGACAGCGCCCGCCCCGGCGCCGAACGCGGGCGTTTCGACCTGCTCAGCGCCTGGCCGCTGCAACAACTGCAGGCGCAGCCCGATGAAGATGGCCGCGTCTTCCTCCAGCGCCTGCGCGCTGGCCTGGCACAACTGGGCCACGCCGACTTGCCCAACGGTGTAGAACTACCCTTTGCCGGGGGCCTGATCGGCTACCTGAGCTACGACTTCGGCCGCCGCCTGGAACACCTGCCAAGTCTGGCCGTGGACGACCTGGGCTTGCCAGACGCACAACTGGGCCTGTATGCCTGGGCACTGGTCAGCGATCATCTGCTCGGCACCAGCCAGCTGGTGTTCCACCCGAGCCTGGCCGGCGACGAGCGCGAACGCCTGATCAGCCTGTTCCAGGACACCAGCGCCACCACCGGCGACTTCCGGCTGCTCGCGCCGATGGCCGGTGACCTGGAGCCGGAGCAATACAAAACCGCTTTCGACCAGGTACAACGCTACATCCAGGCCGGTGACTGCTACCAGATCAACCTCACCCAACGCTTTCGCGCACCCTGCCAAGGCGATCCATGGCGGGCCTACCAGGCCCTGCGCCAGGCCTGCCCGACCCCCTTCTCCGGCTACCAGCAACTGGCCGACGGCAGTACCCTGCTGAGCTTTTCGCCCGAGCGCTTCATCCGCGTCAGCCAGGGCCAGGTGGAAACCCGGCCGATCAAGGGCACCCGCCCACGCGCCAGCGACCCGGCGGAAGACCAGCGTAATGCCCAGGAGCTGCTGCACAGCCCGAAGGACCGCTCGGAAAACCTGATGATCGTCGACCTGCTGCGCAACGACCTGGGGCGCACGTGCGAGATTGGCTCAGTGAAGGTACCCGAACTGTTCAGCCTGGAGAGTTACCCCAACGTGCACCATCTGGTCAGCAGCATCACCGGCCAGCTGGCCAGCGACAAGGATGCGCTGGACCTGATCGGCGACAGCTTCCCTGGCGGCTCGATCACCGGCGCACCGAAGATCCGCGCCATGCAGATCATCGACGAACTGGAACCCGCGCGCCGCGCGCTGTACTGCGGCTCGCTGCTGTATGTGGATGTGCGCGGCGAAATGGACAGTTCGATCGCCATTCGCAGCTTGCTGATCAAAGATGGCCAGGTCAGTTGCTGGGGCGGCGGCGCGGTGGTAGCCGACTCGCAGTGGCAGGCCGAGTATGAAGAGTCGATCGCCAAAGTGCGGGTGCTGATGCAGACCCTGCAGGGCTTGTGAGCCCATCTAGACCACGATTTTTTTGTTACCATCCCCCTACTACGAGCGCACAGCGCCACAGCCAAGATGGAAACCGCCTGATGAGCCAACCCTTCGACGTCGCCGCCCTGGCCGCGACCTATGCCAACAAGTCCCCGCAGGACATCCTCAAGCTTGCCTTCGAGCACTTCGGTGATGACCTGTGGATCTCCTTCAGCGGCGCCGAGGATGTGGTGCTGGTCGACATGGCCTGGAAGCTGAACAAGCAGGTAAAGGTATTCAGCCTCGACACTGGGCGCCTGCACCCGGAGACCTACCGGTTCATCGACCAGGTACGCGAACAGTACAACCTGCCGATCGAAATCCTCAGCCCGGACCGCGCCAAGCTCGACCCGTTCGTCAAGGAAAAGGGCCTGTTCAGCTTCTACAAGGACGGCCATGGCGAGTGCTGCGGCATTCGCAAGATCGAGCCGCTGCGACGCAAGCTGGCCACCGTCAGCGCCTGGGCCACCGGCCAGCGCCGCGACCAAAGCCCGGGCACCCGCAGCCAGGTGGCGGCACTGGAAATCGACAGCGCCTTTTCCACGCCTGAGCGCACGCTGTACAAGTTCAACCCACTGGCGCAGATGAGCAGTGAAGAGGTATGGGGTTATATCCGCATGCTCGAGCTGCCGTACAACAGCCTGCACGAGCGTGGCTTCATCAGCATTGGCTGCGAGCCATGCACCCGCCCGGTGCTGCCAAACCAGCATGAGCGTGAAGGGCGCTGGTGGTGGGAAGAGTCGACGCAGAAGGAATGCGGGTTGCATGCAGGCAACCTGATCAGCAAGGCTTGAGATAGCTAGGACGGCCTGTAGGAGCGGGTTTACCCGCGAAGAAGACACCGCGGTGGATGGCACGGGCTTCGCCCGTGTTCGCGGGCAAGCCCGCTCCCACAGGGATCGCGCCAGCTTTTAGACATTGAGCAAGGGCCGTTACTCCCACAGCGACCCCATCACCCCCGAATCAGTGCACCGGCAGCTCGACACCTTCGAACAATTCTTCCAGTTCTTGCTTGTTATGGCACTGAATGGCCTTGGCCATCACTTCACGGGTCAGGTGCGGGGCAAACTTCTCGATGAAGTCGCACATGAAGCCGCGCAGGAAGGTACCCCGACGGAAGCCGATCTTGGTGATGCTGGCTTCGAACAGCTCACTGGCATCCAGCGCCACCAAGTCACTGTCGAGCTTGGCGTCCACAGCCATGCCGGCAACGATACCCACGCCCAGCCCCAGGCGCACATAAGTCTTGATGACGTCGGCGTCAGCCGCGGTGAAGACCACTTTTGGCGTAAGGCCGCGGTGATTGAAAGCTTCATCCAATTTCGAGCGCCCGGTGAAACCGAACACGTAGGTGACGATCGGATACTCGGCGACGGCTTCCAGGGTCAGTTTCGGCAGCTTGGCCAGCGGGTGCCCCTGCGGCACCACAACGCAACGGTTCCACTTGTAGCACGGCATCATGATCAAATCGCCGAACAGCTCCAGCGCCTCGGTGGCGATGGCGAAATCGACCGTACCGTCCGCAGCCATCTCGGCAATCTGCATGGGCGAACCCTGATGCATGTGCAGGGACACCTCCGGATACTGCTTGATAAAGCTGCTGATAACCGGCGGCAACGCGTAGCGCGCCTGGGTGTGGGTGGTGGCGATGGACAGCGTGCCCTTCTTCTCGTTGGAGAACTCTTGGGCAATCTGCTTGATGCTCTCGACCTTGCGCAGGATTTCGCCTGCGGTATTGATGATGCGCTCACCGGCCGGGGTCACGCGGGTCAGATGCTTGCCGCTGCGGGCAAAGACTTCAACCCCCAATTCGTCTTCGAGCAGGCGGATCTGCTTGCTGATACCTGGCTGGGAGGTATACAGGCTCTGCGCCGTCGCGGAGACGTTGAGGTCATGGTGCGCCACTTCCCAGATGTAGCGCAGTTGTTGAAGCTTCATAGGTTTCCCTCGGTTCAGCGATGAGTCCGCGGCAGCAGGCAGCGACGATATATAACTATATTAGTGGTTCTGGAAATAAATCTAGAACTATTTTGTTACATGCCCACGGAAATGGACTGCACCTATCTTCACGTTTTCCTACGCCCCAGATGCTGCGCCAAGGGCACCATGTACACCGGCACCGGCGACAGCTGCAGCAGCCGCACCGCCGTGCGCCCAAGCGGTACATCCACCCCGGCGCCGGCACTGTGGCTACCGAATATCAACAGGTCGACGCTTAGCCGCTGGGCCTGGTCGAGAATCACCTGCGCCGGGTCGCCCTGACGCACACGCACGGCCTTGATCACCGCCAGGTCAGCCTCTTCGCCCAGCTCGTCGCGAAAGTTTTCCAGCACACGCTGCTCTATGTTCGCCATCACCGTGTTCACCCCCTGGCTGTGCAATTGGTCGAGCGTCTGCTCATCGAGGTAACTTTGCAGGAGGGATTCGGCGAACTGGCCCATCGGCTCGACCGCGTGGATCACATACAACTCGGCACCGAACGTGCGCGCCAGGGCCAGCGCGTGTTGCATCACGAAAGGGGCGTAGACACCGAGGTCGGTGGCGTACAGCATGGAGCGGATCATTCGACCTCCTCGACTGCCGCAGCGGCAGAGCAAGCTTCAGCTTAGCAGCGCGCCGGACGCTCGCTTTGCCGTCCGGCGCGCTGCTGCCGTGGGCTGGAGGGCCCCGCCGAAGCCTCGGCCACCCTCAGGCCGGCCGGTCGCTGCTGTCGATGAAACTCAGCGCTTGGTACAGCATTTCAGTGCGCGGCATGCTGCAGCCTGCCGCCCGTGCGCGTGCCAGCGGCTCGGCGTAAATGGCCCCCAGCTCCAACGGGCGTTTGTGGACATGGTCGTGATACATGCTCGGCCAGTAGTCGGGCATGCGCTCGGTCACCTGGAACAAGTGCTCGGCATAGCCCTCGGGCAGTACATGGCCACAGGCTGCCGCCCCCTGCACCACCTCGGCCATCAAGGCCTGTATCAGCTCGCGGCTATTGCTGTCGGCCATCAGTGGCGAAGTGCTGGCCCCCAGCAGCACCGACAGCCCGTTGTAAGGCACGTTCCACACCAGCTTCTGCCAGCGCGCCAAGGCCAGGTTCGGCATGGCCTGCGAGTCGATCCCCGCAGCCTGGAACAACCCGGCGCCTTCATTCACCAGCGCGACACCGCAATCGGTGGCCGGCCCGCTGTGATACCCCAGGTTGACCGCCCCCAGCGCCTGGTGCCGGATTACACCTGGAGCCTGGCGGTTGACGCAGATGAAGCACAGGCCGCCCAGCAGGTGCATGTCGCTGCGCAAGGCCGGACGCAACTGCTCCTCGACACCCAGGCCGTTCTGCAACAGCACCACCTTGGCGCCGGGCGCAGCAGCCTGGACGATCAACGGTGCCAACTGCTCGTTGCTGGTGGCCTTGGCCCCGATCAGGAGCCAGTCACAGGGCGGCATGTCGGCGGCACTGACGTAAGCCTGCACATTCATGTGCACTGCGCCATGCACGGCACTGTCCAGGCTCAGTCCGCGCTCACAAACGGCCTGGTACTCGCTGCGCAACAGAAAATGCACATCGAAACCGGCCCGGGCCAGCATCAACCCATAAAAGCCGCCGATGGCGCCACTGCCGATGATGCCGATGCGAGGGGGGTGCGAATGCATGCCAATCTCCAGGTAAAGGGTCAGCACTCTTTTTACACAGGTTACGTAGCGCTGGGCAGTCCATTCGCGCGCAACACCCTCGCTCAGGTAAAAACCCCACAATGACTGGGTTCAGCCCATTGTCGTGCCATCTGTAACGCGCTAAGGTTCGGCTCCCCGCTGCGATTATTCTTGCTGCTGGGCCGCACGGGGATAGTTGGCGGCCGGCACCCGTGACCTGACGAGTAACACGATGGCTGATTTACCGATCGATGACTTGAACGTTGCCTCCAACGAGACCCTGATCACCCCTGATCAGCTCAAGAAGGAAATCCCCCTCAGCGCCAAGGCCCTGCAGACCGTGACTGCCGGCCGTGAAGTGGTGCGCAATATTCTCGACGGCAAGGACCATCGCCTGTTCGTCGTGGTCGGCCCTTGCTCCATCCACGACATCAAGGCAGCCCACGAATACGCCGAGCGCTTGAAAGTGCTGGCCGAAGAAGTGTCCGATACGCTGTACCTGGTCATGCGCGTGTACTTCGAAAAGCCGCGCACCACCGTCGGCTGGAAAGGCCTGATCAACGATCCATACCTGGATGACTCGTTCAAGATCCAGGACGGCCTGCACATCGGCCGCAAGCTGCTGCTGGACCTGGCCGAAATGGGCTTGCCGACTGCCACCGAAGCGCTCGACCCGATTTCCCCGCAGTATCTGCAAGACCTGATCAGCTGGTCGGCCATCGGTGCCCGCACCACCGAATCGCAAACACACCGTGAGATGGCCTCGGGCCTGTCCTCGGCGGTGGGTTTCAAGAACGGCACCGACGGCGGCCTGACCGTTGCCATCAATGCCCTGCAGTCGGTGTCCAAGCCGCACCGCTTCCTGGGCATCAACCAGGAAGGCGGCGTGTCGATCGTCACCACCAAGGGCAACCCATACGGCCACGTGGTTCTGCGCGGCGGCAATGGCAAGCCGAACTACGACTCGGTCAGCGTCGCCCTGTGCGAACAGGACCTGGCCAAGGCCAAGATCAAGGCCAACATCATGGTCGACTGCAGCCATGCCAACTCCAACAAGGACCCGGCCCTGCAACCGCTGGTGATGGAGAACGTCGCCAACCAGATTCTCGAAGGCAACCAGTCGATCATCGGCCTGATGGTCGAAAGCCACCTGAACTGGGGCTGTCAGTCCATTCCGAAAAACCTGGACGATTTGCAGTATGGCGTGTCGATCACGGACGCCTGCATCGACTGGTCGGCTACCGAGAAAACCCTGCGCAGCATGCATGCCAAGCTCAAGGACGTGCTGCCGCAGCGTAAGCGCGGCTGAACATTGCGGGAATGAAAAACGCCGGGCACTGCCCGGCGTTTTTTGTTGTGTCTGGCGCCTGTCGTCAGCTCAGGCCTTGCTCGAATGCCGCTGCTGGCGCTCCATGTAACGCTCCACATACGAGCAAGACGGGATCACCGTGTAGCCCATCTGCTCGGCGTACTCCAGAGCCCGCTCGGTCAGGGCGGCAGCGATCCCACGGCCGCGCAGGGCGTTGGGCACGAAGGTGCGATAGATGTCCAGCGTCTGCTTGCCCAGGTCCATGTACGTCAGGTAGGCACGATGACCGTCCACGTTGGTCTCGAACTGATGACCGGCCTGGTCATGGTGGATGGTCAGCGCTTCGCTCATCACTACTCCTCGCAGGTCTTCTCGGCAGACCCTTACCTTAACCGATGGTGGTTTATCCGGCACAGAATCCTCTACGCCACCTGTTGCCGCTTCGACCATTGGACGATTGTAATCGTTCGGATCGTCTGGCACTCACAAGATAGTAGGCACCACGAGCGGGATTGCTCAAGGTGGTGGCGGTTAAAAAAGGTCGAAACGCCGCCCGGGTGACTTTCCCAAGCCCGCGCAACAGCCACCGGATGTTCTAGGGCTTAAGACGCTGATCGACAGTTAAAGTCACCCTTAGTTCAACAAAAAAGTTCCTGTACCACAACCGCTTGCGAACCCTGCACATTTTTTTCACAGACACGTCGCAAATCTTGTCGGCGCGGAGTCAAGCAACATTTTTTTTGCAGTTCTTGCGCTCTGTCAGTTTACTTACTACAAGTAATGGGTACTATGTACGCCGGCCAGTTTCTCTTTCCTGAGAGATGGCTATTTAATAGAAAGTCCTTGAAGGGGAACACGATGAACAACGTTCTGAAATTCTCTGCTCTGGCTCTGGCCGCAGTTCTGGCTACCGGTTGCAGCAGCGTATCCAAAGAAACCGAAGCTCGTCTGACTGCGACTGAAGACGCAGCAGCTCGCGCTCAAGCTCGTGCTGACGAAGCCTACCGTAAGGCTGACGACGCAATGGCAGCCGCTCAGAAGGCTCAGCAGACCGCTGACGAAGCCAACGAGCGCGCTCTGCGTATGCTGGACAAAGCCAGCCGCAAGTAATAATCCTCACGGATTGTTAAGAAGCCGACCCACTTGTGGGTCGGCTTTTTTATTGCCTTTGAATCCGACAAACGCGGCCAGCAGGTACAAAAAGGCCTGCACTAAGGCAGGCCTGGGTGTGTCGAAATCACCTTACTGCAGTTCGGGCGGAATGCTCGACACCATCGGTGCGGCCCCTTGGTTTTCCACCGGCACGGCAATTTCTACCGGCATGCCATCTTCTGCAGCCACCACGTCACGTACCATGTCCCAGTTCATGCGTAGGTTATTGGCCAGGTCTTCACGCTTGAGCAAGGCATTGATAACTGCGGTGTGTTTGTCGACCACTGACGGGTTACCCTGGTCATCCAGCGGCGTGTGTGCCTCAAGATAGACCTTGCCGGCGCTGATACCGAACTTGTAAGGCTCGTTGATGATGCGCACTGGCGTCCCCACCGGCACCATCTTCGACAGTTCAAGCACGTTGTTGTTAAGCATGCGGAAGCAGCCGTGACTGGTGCGCATGCCAATGCCGAACTTCTTGTTCGAACCATGGATCAGATAGCCCGGTACGCCCAAGGTGAACTTGAACGGCCCCAGCGGGTTGTCCGGGCCAGCCGGCACCACCGTCGGCAGGATGTCACCGTCCTCGGCGTGCTCTTTGCGAATCGAAGCGGGCGGCGTCCAGGTCGGGTTGGGTGTCTTGGCGGTGATCCTGGTATTGGCGATCGGCGACCCCCACCCCTCGCGACCAATGCCCAGCGGGAAGGTGTACACCACGCTCTCCCCCTTGGGGAAGTAGTACATGCGGTACTCAGCCAGGTTGATGACGATGCCTTCGCGCGGGCCCGGCGGCAGAACGAAACGGGTCGGCAGGATGATCTCGGTGCCGGCGCCCGGCAGCCAAGGGTCCACGCCGGGGTTGGCGGCAATCATTTCCAGGTAGCCGAGGTCGTTTGCGGTGCCGATATCGGCGAACGTGTCCTCGTACTTTGCCTTGATCACATGCACTTGGCCGACGATGTCTTCACCGGGCGGTGGCAGTGGCAGCTCCAGCGCAGCAGCGGGGCCCGCTACCAACAGGGCGGCCAGGGACAGGCTACGGGTGACGGCAGGAAAGCGCGGCAACATCCGGTAAATCCTTCGAAAGGTGGGTCAAGAGGATCGATTGTACACCCGCGCCGATGCAAGCGGGAGGCATTGGCACGTTGCAAGCGTTTCAGATGATGAAAGGTGCTTTTCGTTCAGCTGCCGTGCAGCTCTGGCCACACCGGACGCATGCCACGTCGCTGGGCATCGAGGATGGCACGGCACAGCTCACACAGGCGACCATCGCGGTAGATCGATCGCGGCACCCCCGACCAACGCGGCTGGGCTGGCAGCAGGCCGCCACACAAAGTACGGTCGACCGGCACGCCCAGCTCGAGCTGGCGTGCCACGAGGTGGACGCGGATTTCCTGGCAGGCGAACAGGTCGAGCTGCTCGTCGGGCTCGATCAGTTGATAGGCATACAGGGACCAGGCAGGGCGCGGCATTTGGAGCACTCGAAACGGGGGGCGCAACATTAGCCGAAAGGCGGCCCCGTTTAAAGCTTCACAGCAAGGGTTTTATCGCTGGCCAGGCATTTTCCAGCAGGCGTTGCTGAGCCCCCTGGGCCGGATGGATGCCATCAGCCTGCATCAGTTCAGGCACGCCCCCTACCCCTTCGAGGAAAAACGGCACCAAAGGAACCTGTTTGTCCGCTGCCAGCTGTTCATACACCTTGGCAAAGGCGGTGGTGTAACGCACGCCATAATTGGGCGGCAGGCGCATACCCAATAGCAGCACCTTGGCCCCTGCCTGACGCGAACGCTCGATCATCGAGGCAAGATTTTGTTGCAATTGAGCAGGCGGCTGCCCGCGCAGGCCATCGTTGCCGCCCAGCTCCAGCACCACCAGGCTCGGTTTATGTGCTGCAAGCAGCGCCGGCAGCCGCGCCTGGCCACCTGCGCTGGTGTCGCCACTGATCGAAGCATTGACCACTTTGTCGTCAAAACCTTCGTCCCTGAGGCGGGCCTGCAAGAGAGACACCCAGCCCTGACGGCTATCCAGGCCAAAACCGGCGCTGATACTATCGCCAACAACCAGCAGTGTTCCTGCCGCTGCGCTCTGGGCCAGGCAATACAGGGCCAGACCGGCACTCAACCACCACACTCGCATCGGATTCTCCATGAGCCCCAGCATTCTCGTTGCGCAGAACCTTAGCAAAGTGGTCCCCAGCGCGGAAGGTGACCTTACCATCCTCCACGCACTGTCTCTCGACCTGGCCCAAGGCGATAGCCTGGCCATCGTCGGCGCCTCGGGCTCTGGCAAGTCGACCCTGCTCGGTTTGCTCGCCGGCCTCGACCGCCCCAGCGCTGGCAATGTCGTGCTCGCCGGCCACGACCTGGGGCCACTGGATGAAGACCAACGCGCCCGTGTGCGCGCCGAACATGTGGGTTTCGTGTTCCAGTCGTTCCAGCTGCTCGACAGCCTCAATGCACTGGAGAACGTCATGCTGCCACTGGAACTGGACGGCCGCCGCGATGCCCGCGAACAGGCTCGCACTTTGCTGGAGCGGGTCGGTCTGGGCAAGCGCCTGAGCCACACACCTCGGCAGCTGTCGGGCGGCGAGCAGCAGCGCGTGGCAATCGCTCGCGCCTTCGCCGCGCAGCCTGCGGTGCTGTTCGCCGATGAGCCCACCGGCAACCTCGACAGCCACACCGGCGAACGCATCAGCGACTTGTTGTTCGACCTGAACAAGGAGCGCGGCACTACCTTGGTGCTGGTCACCCATGACGAACGCCTGGCCCGCCGCTGCCGGCGCCAGATCCGCCTGGACGCGGGCCGCCTTGTGGCGCCGATGGAGGCCCGGTGAGCCGTATGCCGCTGTCCCGCCTGTGTGGCCTGGCACTGCGCCAGTTGCTGCGCGATGTTCGCGCCAGCGAAGTGCGCGTGCTGTTCTTTGCCCTGTTGGTGGCGGTAGCCGCCAGCACCGCCATCGGTTATTTCGGCGCCCGCCTCAACGGCGCCATGCAGCTGCGCGCCAGCGAGTTCCTGGGCGCCGATCTGGCCCTGCAGGGCAGCGCCCCGGCCCGCGAGCAACAGCTCGATGCCGGCAAGGCACTGGGCTTGCGCCATGCACACGTGGTCGAGTTCACCAGCGTGGTCGGCGGCGACAATGGCATCCAGCTGTCCAGCGTAAAGGCCGCCGACGGCGCCTACCCGTTGCGCGGGCAAGTACGCAGCGCTCCGGCACCCTATGCCGAAGAAACACCCGGCGGCGGGCCTGCCCCTGGCGAAGTGTGGGTCGAACCGCGCCTGTTGGCAGCACTGGGGCTGGCAATCGGCGACAGCATCGACGTGGGCATGAAAACCCTGCGCATGAGCCGCGTGCTTACCTACGAACCGGACCGCGCCAACAACTTCTACAGCCTTACCCCGCGCGTGATGATGAACCTGGCCGACCTGGAGGCCACCGGCGTAATCCAGCCGGGCAGCCGGGTCACCTACCGCGACCTGTGGCGCGGCGATGCCGAGGCGCTGGCGCAGTACCGTCACACCGTGGAAAAAGACCTGGCCGCCAACCAGCGCCTGCGTGACACCCGTGATGGCAACCAACAGATCGGCGGCGCGCTGGGCAAAGCCGAACGCTACCTGAACATGGCCAGCCTGGTGGCTGTATTGCTGGCAGGCGTAGCCGTGGCACTGTCGGCCAGTCGCTATGCTGCACGCCGACTGGACGCCAGTGCCCTGCTGCGCTGCCTGGGCCTGTCGCGCCACCAGGCATTGGGCCTGTATTGCCTGCAACTGGCCATGCTCGGCCTGGTCGCTGCCCTGGCCGGCGCCTTGCTCGGCTGGCTGGCTCAGCTGGGCCTGTTCCGCCTGCTGCACGGCTTGCTGCCGAGCGTGGTGCCCGCTGGCGGCATCGTTCCTGCGCTGGCAGGTATCGGTACCGGGCTGGTGGCACTGGCTGGCTTTGCCCTGCCGCCGATTGCAGCGCTGGGCCAGGTGCCGCCACTGCGCGTGCTGCGCCGTGACCTGCTGCCGATACCTGCGAGCAGTTGGCTGGTGTACGGCGCCGCCCTGCTCGCCCTGGGCCTGATCATGTGGCGCCTGAGCCTCGATCTGCTGCTCACCTTCGCCCTGCTCGGTGGCGGCCTGGTCGCTGCGCTTCTGCTCGGCGGCCTGCTGTTGCTCGGTTTACGCAGCCTGCGCCAGCTGCTGGCCGGGGCGCCACTCACCTGGCGCCTGGGGCTGGGCCAGCTATTGCGCCACCCCATGGCTGCAGCAGGCCAAGCCCTGGCCTTCGGCCTGATACTGCTGGCCATGGCCTTGGTCGCCCTGCTGCGCGCAGAGCTGCTCGATACCTGGCAAGCACAGCTACCCAAGGATGCGCCCAACCACTTCGCCCTGAACATCCTGCCAGATGACCGTGAGCCGTTCATTCAACACCTGCACCAGGTCAATGCCGCTTCAGCGCCGCTGTACCCGGTAACGCCCGGGCGCCTGGTGCAAATCAATGAAAAACCGGTACAGCAGGTGGTCAGCAAGGACTCGGCAGGCGAGCGCGCCGTGCAGCGCGACCTCAGCCTGACCTGGGCCGCCGAGCTGCCCGAAGGCAACGTGCTGACCGCCGGCAACTGGTGGCAAGCCTTGCCAGCCGACAACGACATCCCCGGGGTTTCAGTGGAGGCGGAGCTGGCCAGCAGCCTGAAACTGCAGATGGGCGACCTGCTGACGTTCGATATTGGCGGCCAGCAGCGCCAGGCCCGCGTGAGCAGCCTGCGCAACGTGCATTGGGACAGCTTCCAGCCGAACTTCTACATGATCTTCCAGCCTGGCACGCTGCAGGGGCTGCCGACCACTTACCTGACCAGCTTCTACCTGGCACCGGGGCATGACCTGGATGTCGTCGCGCTGTCACGGGCGTTTCCGGCGGTGACCATCCTGCAGGTTGATGCCTTGCTCGACCAGCTGCGCAGCATTCTCGCCCAGGTAACCTTGGCGGTGGAGTATGTGCTGCTGTTCGTGCTGGCCGCCGGGCTGGCAGTGCTGTTCGCCGGCTTGCAGGCCACGCTGGACGAGCGCATTCGCCAAGGGGCACTGTTGCGCGCACTGGGCGCGGCGCGGCCCTTGCTGGTCAAGGCCCGGCGTATCGAGTTCGGCCTGCTGGGTGCGGCCAGCGGGCTATTGGCGGCCGTGGGCTGCGAACTGATTACCTGGGTGCTGTACCGCTATGCCTTTGACTTGCAGTGGAGCCCGCACCCGTGGCTGCTGGTGTTGCCGCTGACGGGGGCACTGCTGGTGGGGGGTGCGGGCGTGCTGGGAACGCGGCGGGCGTTGAATGCCAGCCCGCTGGCGGTGTTGCGCGAGGCTTGAGGCCTGGCTGTCAGCGCTTCTGCAGGCGCAACCCTGAGGGCTGGGCAATCGCCTGCTGGGACAGCATATGCCTCACGCTGGCGCAAGACGGGCCCGTCAGTCCGTCGAGACGCCCTGGCCGTAACGGATGCTGCTCACATACCAGGTCGCTTCACCGGTAGGTGTATGCACCACCACCTCATCACCCTCCTCCTTCTTCAGCAAGGCACGGGCCATGGGCGAATCGATCGAGATGTAATCGTTGCGCCCGTAGATCTCGTCGTAGCCGACAATGCGAAACTTCATGGTCTCGCCCTCGTCGTTCTCGATCTCAACCCAGGCACCGAAAAACACTTTGCCTTCCTGCTCGGGCGAGTACGCCACCACTTTCACATCTTCAAGCCGCTTGCGCAGGTATCGCACCCTGCGGTCGATTTCGCGCAGCAGCTTCTTGTTGTACTGGTATTAGGGCCCCAGTGAAAAACGTACTATTTATAAGTTTTCGCTTTGCCTCCCCCTGAAAGACTTCAGTGAAACCTAAGCTGCAAACCTTCCTTGGCGCGATACCAGGGTTCGAGCCGACTGACAAGAATCTGTGCTCCTCCTGCTGCCGTAACTCGGTATCTGATGAGCCCTCACTCCCCGATTTTTCACCCAAACGCCTGAGCAAGACCAACTGCCGGGCCAAAGCGCACACAGAATGATTGTGTACCCATCTGCATCGGCGCTCACCACGCCAGGTAGGTGCTCCGCCAATTCTGCGAGAGCGACTCAATCTCTGAGCGCAAGGCTCGTTCCGACACTTTAGTGATCACCGATATTTCATATCGACACATTTGGGTGCGCGCCCTCGGGAATCTTGGTAGCAAACACACCGGGAGGCGGCACAAAAAAACCCAATATCTTCCCATTAACGACATTAAATCAAAGAAAACATTCTAAAAGCGACAAAATTGTGAAGGTAGTTCAGCCCGGTACGAATAATGCTTTTATGTGATCACACATAGCATTAATTCGCTCATGTGCAGCAAGACGTCGTCAGCACCCCGTACCCACTCGGGGCTCCGATCTTCAGCTAGTCATGAGGTTAATCGCCTTGAACGCCAGCAAGACTGTTGCAACGATTCTCGCCAGCTCACTCGTCAGCTCCGCAGCCTTTTCAGCACCTGTTGACCAGACGTTCACCACAACACAGATCAAAGAGGACAAAGCCCAGGCCAGTGCGAATGGCTTCACACACGACCAAAAACTCGGAGGTACCACCCGAAATTTCTGGGCGCATGTGCGCAGTGATCGAAACACCTACTTTCAGATACCCAACAAACAGGGTGAATCGAAACCGACAAGGCTCGCGGCGACCTGGGTTCAGGGCACAATACTGGAGTATCGATCTGGCTTTACTCAGGGAACGATCGGCTTCGCTACCCAAGCTGCCGTGTACAACCAAATCGCCCTAGAGCGTGGCCATGGCCAATTGGCTGGTGGCGTAAATCGAACGCTGGTTGACAGCGACGGCGATGCCGTTGGCCAGTGGAGCAAGCTCGGGCTGGGCAACATCCAGGCCCGGATCTCCAATACCACACTGACCGTCGGGCGCCAGAACATCTATACGCCGGTGCTTGAGGTAAATGCTGTGCTTTCCCTACCATCAAGCTTCGAAGGTATCAGCCTGCACAGCGAGGAATTGAGTAACCTGTCATTCGACCTGGGCACGTTCGATCGCATATCACCGTATACCCAACAAAGCCTGCGCCGTTTTGGCACAGAGTACGGCAACCCACAAGCCAGTGCGGGGCACGTAAACATTGCCGGCATGACCTACACGCCCAGCCAAGCGCTGAAGGCTGAGTGGTTTGCCTCCAGAGTTGAAGACATTTGGACCCAGCATTTTCTAGGTATCACCCACGAATTGGGTGACCCAGACAACCTTTCCTTGAGTAGCTCATTCAGCTACTACCGAACACGCGAGCAGGGGCAGGCGCGACTCGGGCACATTGATAACGATACCTACAGCTTAGGCCTCAGCCTGCAGCATCAGAATCATACGTTGAATGTAGGTTGGCAGCAGGTGGGAGGTAACGAACCTTTCGACTACCTTGGCGAAACTGACGCCATCCATCTCGCCAACACCTTGGTCACCGATTTTAATGGCCCCAATGAAAAATCGCTTGCCTTCAGCTACAGCGTGAACATGGCTCCGTACGGCATCCCGGGTCTGTCGTTGATGGCGTATACGGCCCGCGGATGGGGCATTGATGGCACTCATTACCAAGGCAGTGGTTACGACGTGCGGGCGATGGACGGAGAGAAACACACCGAAAGCGGCTTCATCGCGAACTACGTCATACAAAGCGGCCCGTTACGCGACACACGCTTTTTCTTTCTGTATGGCACGAACCGCGCCAGCGAGAACCAGGCTGACGGCACCATGACCGAAACCCGCCTCGTCACCACCATCCCATTCGATTTCCTCTGACCCTTCAAACCAGTGCAACGCCCTAACCATTGCGGGAGTTAGCAACATGCCACAAATAAACGCTGTGCCATTTACCGCCACCAACAGCCGACTCGACGAGTTTCGCAAAGGCTGGCCCATCCTGATTGCTGCCATGCTGGGATGCGGGTTGGGCGTTTCGTCCCTGCCGCTGTATACCGCCGGTGTCTTCATGCCACATCTGCAAGGCGAATTTGGCTGGAGCCGAACGGAGCTCTCCACTGCAGTTTTGATATTCACCATGGCTCTGGCGGCTGCCTCCCCCTTGGTTGGCAGGTTGATCGACAAACTCGGGGTTAGAACGTCCGCTGCAATCTCGATCAGCGCGGCGGCGCTCTGTTACCTGGTAATGGCCACCCAGCTGGCCAGCCTTGCCACCTTCTATCTACTACAGGCAGCCATTGCCGCCTTGGGGGCTGCGGCTGCGCCCGTTGCCTACACCCGAGTCGTCACCAGCCATTTTCACCGTTCCCGCGGCCTGGCATTAGGTATTACTCTGCTAGGTCCCAGCCTGGCTGCAACAATAGCGCCCGCAGCACTGACCTCAGTCATTGCCAGCCACGGCTGGGCGGTCGGCTATCTCTCACTGGCGCTCATGACAAGCGCCATGCTGCCATTTCTACTGCTACTCAAACCCTCGACAGACAAGGAAACTCAGCCGTCACAACACATTGCCGCCGAAGAGACACCATTGTTCAGCGCCGCCGAGCGCAAACGAATCTTCTACAGGCTGCTTGGCGGGCTTGCGCTGTTTTCTCTTGGTATCGGTGGCCTACTTGTACACTTGGTACCACTTCTGATCGATAGTGGCCTGGACCCAATCAAAGCGGCGTCAATCGCGGGCTTGATCGGCATCTCTGGGATGATTGGTCGCCTAGCGGGTGGGGCGCTTGCCGATCGCTTGTTTGCCCCGTACGTTTTGGTTGGTATTAGCGCCGTCGCCGCCTTTGGCTGCATGTTACTTGCGACTCTGGGTGCAGCTGCAGCTGCACCAGCGGCTGTAGCCCTTGGCTTCGCCCTGGGCGCCGAAGCAGACCTTATGGGTTATCTGGTTGCGCGCTACTTTGGTAAGCGAGCCTATGGGAAGATTTTTGGCTGGCAGTATGCTGCATTTATCAGTGGAATCGGCCTTAGCCCCATGCTGCTGGGATATGCCTACGATGCCACTCACAGTTACTCGATGGCATTGATGATCAACGTTGCACTCTTGCTAGCTGCTCTACTGACCTTCCTTCGCCTTCCCCGCTTCAGGGATGCGTTCTGAGCATGTGTTTGTGCGGCGAGGCCAAGCTTCGCCGCACCACAGATTCAAACAGCGGCGCCTTGAACGGCATCCGCAAGCGTCTCAAGACTGTCCATTTCGGCATCACTGAGGCGAATCGAAGAAGCCGCTACGTTTTCCGCGAGCCGTTGACAATTGCGCGTACCCGGAATGGGTACTATGTCCACACCCAACCTTTCAGCCTTAGTGTACAGCCAAGCCAAAGCCGCTTGCGCAGTACTAATGCCCAGCATCCCAGCAGAGTGCTGTAAGGTTTCGACAAGGCGTTGATTGGCTCGCCAATTCTCATCCTGAAAGCGAGGGAAGTGACGTCGCACATCGTCCTGCTCAAGCACAAGCCCATTTGCCGGCCCAACCAACAACCCTCTACCCAACGGCGCGTAAGGCACCAGCGTTGTCCCCAAGGACCTGGCCACTGGCAGAATTTCACTTTCGATTTCACGTGCGAACAAGGACCACTCGGACTGCAAAGCAGCAATGGGATGGATGGCGTGGGCCTGCAGCAGCTCCTGCGCACTGACCTGCGACAAACCCAACGCACGAACCTTGCCCGCTTTCACCAGGTCGGCCATTGCACCGATTGATTCATCCAGCGGAACGCTTTCGACGCGCCGATGCATGTAATACAGATCGATCACCTCAACTCCCAGACGCTGCAACGATCGATCAACTGCCTGACGAATGTACTCAGGGCGATTATCCAAACTCCAGTCGTCTGGAGACCGCGCATCGCGCGTGTAACCGAATTTGGTGGCGACCAAAGCCTTTGCGCGATGCCTGGCCAGGAATGGGGCAAGCAATTGTTCGTTGGCGCCGAGCCCATACATGTCTGCGGTATCGAACATGTTCACCCCCAACTCCAAAGCTCGCTCGAGCGTTGCCAGAGCTTGACGTTTATCCGTCTGCCCGTAGAACTCACTCATGCCCATGCAACCGAGCCCCTGACGCTCAACCACCATCCCGCCACCCAGGCGTACCTTAGAAATCAACCCCACATTATCTGGCATGAGAAACCTCCGAATTGGCTGAGGCCTCATGTTATAAGTGTGGAGTTAAGTCCATAGTCAAGAGCATTTCAGATGATGATCTCAGCATTTGCTAAAGCCGCGGGGCTCTCAGTAGACACTGTGCGCTTCTATATTGCTAAAGGCCTGCTCTGCCCGAAGCAAGGGGAAAAGGGCGGCTCACGGCCTTACCAGCTTTTCGATTCCAACGAGCTTACGTGCGCGAAGATGATCCGCTTGCAGCAGTCGTTGGGCTATTCGCTAAACGAGATCGCCGATTTGAACAGAGAGTATCGCTCTGGTGCCAAATGCCCAGAACGCACGGCAGAGGTACTGCGCCTGCAGATTGAGCGACTCCAAGCAAAAAAGGACAGGCTCGACGAAGCACTGTCCTTCCTGCAGGAAAAACTCGAATGGGTCGAGACCGGACAGCGAGGAGACGCTCCAAGATTTGACGACTACCTCTGCTAAGCCAGCAGATGGATGCCCCCTCGCACCTCAAGTCTATTTAGCGCGGCGTGCGCAACCCCATAACTTCCCTGGCCTCTGCCGGCGTGGCGACAGACATGCCCATGCACTCGATAATAGTGCGCGCGCGCTCGACCAACTGACCGTTGCTGGCAAAGACGCCCCGGCTCAGGTACAGGTTGTCCTCCAGACCGACACGAACGTTACCGCCCAACAGCGCACTTTGTGCGACCATCGGCATTTGCTGTCGTGCGATGCCAAAGGCGGCCCATTGCGCATTGGCAGGAATCAGGCTGCGTTGGTAGATCATGGTTTCAGCGGTAGCAGGCGCCCCCCACAGCACACCCAAGACCATCTGGAACAGCGGCGTACCATCAATGAGACCATCGGCAATTAGTGAATTGCCGAACAGGATGTCGCCAGCACTGAACACCTCCAGCTCTGGCTTCACACCCAGTTCCTGGAAGCGTTTCGCCATAGCACGCAAGGTGCGAGTAGTGTTCAGATAGACAAACTCCAGTTGCCCTTCCACCTGATTGCCAGTGGTGATGTCCAGCGAGGCGATTTCCGGCAGACATTGCTCAAGGTGCAGCACTCGCTCCGCGACCGGAATCACATCACTTTCCGGCAGTCCCCGTGACTCATCCTCCGGGTCTGGCAAGAAGAATGCGCCAAGGCCGCAGGTCAAGTTCAGAACGATATCGACACCCGACGAGCGCACACGGTCCACGACCTCCTTGAACAACGCCGGATCACGGCTACCGCCACCGGTCTTGGGGTCTCGAACATGAATGTGTGCGACCGATGCACCTGCATGCGCTGCCTCGATGCAAGCCTCGGCAATCTGCTGCGGCGTGACTGGCATCGCCGGATGCTTGGGGTTGAAGGGAGCGTTTCCGGTTACTGCACAGGTCAGAATCACTTTGCGTGACATGGCTTAAATCTCCCACTCAACGTTGCCGCTCACCGCGAGCAGCTCACCGGTAATTTTCTTGGCAGCATCCGAGGCAAGGAACAACACGGTCTGCGCCAACTCTTCGGGCTGCACTTTGCTGCGCAGCGATATGTACTTGAGATAATCCGCTTCAACCTGCTCCACCGTGCGCCCAGACTCTTCGGCAATGCCTGCAACGATTCGGGTCATGCGGGCGTTGTCGATCATGCCCGGCAAAATCGCGTTGCAACGCACATTGAAAGGCCCCAGTTCGCGGGCAGCATTGAGCGTCAGCGATTCCACCGCAGCCTTGGAGACCACGTAAGCTGTACGCATGGGCAGTCTCGTGCGTGTAGAACCGGTGGAAAAGTTGATGATCACGCCCTGGCGTTCACGCTTCATGGCTGGAATGACTTCACGCATCAAGCGGAACATGCCACCCAGGTTGACGTCCAAGGTGTGCTGCCAGGCTTCGTCGGTGATGTCTTCAATGGCGGCACGCGGCCCAGGCACACCAACGTTGTTGACCAGCACGCTAACGCTGCCGGAAAACGCCATTTCGGCCTCGCGCACGACGCGCTGAGCATCGTCACTGCGCCCGACATCCGCCACGGTGCCACTCATACCCGGGTTGGCCCGCAAGGTTTCCACCAAAGCGTCTTCACGTACATCGCAGATGTGCACATTGGCACCGCGTTGCAGGAAGCTCTCGGCTATGACACGGCCGACACTGTCCGCGCCACCCGTCACGATCACGTTTTCTTTCATCTCTGCTCTCTGAAAAAAAGGGTGGCAAGCCACCCAACGAGACGGGCCTACAGCCCCGCGGAAATACCTTCATCCATCAGCAGGCAAGCGCCACGCATGGCACTGGCCTGGTCTGAAGCTAGGAAGGCGATGGCATTGGCAATGTCCTGCGGCTCGGAGAACGTGCGCGGGCTTGGGGTGCGAGCGGTCATGAAGTCTCGCAGTTCTTGCATCGACGCATCGTTACGGATGTCTTCGTTGATCGCCGTCGCAGTATTACCCGGCGCTACACAATTGACCCGTATGTTGCTACGCCCAAGCTCGCAGGCAAGGGCACGGGTCATCAGGATGATCCCCGCTTTGGTGGCGCAATAGATCGAATAGCCACCAAAGCCAGTGACGCCCGCCACAGAAGCAACGTTGACAATCGCGCCCGAGCCTTGCGCCTTGAACATAGGCACCACCGCATCAATCAGATTCCAGGTGCCTCGCAGATTGATATCGATCATCTGCCCTGCCTCAGTCAGTCGAGCTTCGCCTGCGGGGGTTGGCTTGAAGACCCCGGCTGCGTTAACCAACAAATCGACGCGCCCGAAGGTTTCCTTGACGGCACCGACCAACTCCACCACAGCCCCCGCTTCACGGACATCACACACAAAGCCTTGGGCTGCGCCCCCATCTTCTCGAATGGATGCGGCGACACGATTAGCTTTTTCTTGGCTGGAACTTGCCACCACTGCCACCGCGTAGCCATCGGCTGCAAGCCGACGCGCAGCAGCTTCACCAATGCCCTGAGAGCCCCCTGTCACTAGCGCGACCTTTACCTGCGTAGCCATCTGAACCTCCTCAATCAGCCCGTAGAGCCAGCAATCTGTACTGGTGTTTTCACGCTAGCAATTACGTGATCACAGATCAACACAAAAAAATCACAAGCCGCAGAAATCTCGGAATTTTGTCTTGATTTCGCCCGTTCAAGGGATTACTAATGTGATCACAAAAACCAAATCGAACAATAATTTGACTGCCCAGGGACATCCCCCTCCCAAAGACCACGTTTGCCTCCAGGAGACGAGCTATGAGATTTGCAGTGGATACAGGCGGCACCTTCACGGACTTGATCATCGAGGACCGCAACGGCCAGTTGAACATGTTCAAATCCCCGACCATTCCGGCGGACCCGATCAGCGGTGTGCTAGAAGCACTTCAGGTAGCGGCCAACGGACTTGGCCTGGAGCGTCGAGCCATGCTTGAACAAGGCGAGATGTTCATCTACGGCACCACACATGCCATCAATGCGATCATCACGGGGCACACAGCGCGCACCGCCTTACTGGTCCCGGAAGGACATCGCGACATCCTCACGTTGCGCGAGGGTGGGAGGCTGGAGCCTTTCAACTTCACCGTGCCTTACCCAGAACCCTTCGTACCGCGAGCTTTGACCTGGGAAATCCCCGGGCGTCTGTTAGCGGATGGCGCAGAGCTGGAGGCACTAGATGAACAGGCAGTACTGCAAACAATCGAGCAGCTACGTCAAGCGGAAGTGCAAGCGGTGGCCGTTTGCCTGCTATGGTCGATCGTAAATCCAGCGCACGAGCTGCGTATCGGCGAACTGCTCGAAGCACACCTGCCCGGCGTGCCCTATACCCTGTCCCATCAGCTGAATCCGATCCCACGCGAATTCCGCCGGGCCTCTTCGGCCTGCATTGACGCCTCGCTCAAACCCATGATGCGCGCCTACATGCACACGCTGGTCCAGCGTTTGCGAGACGCAGGCTTCCCGGGACGTGTCGTGGTGGTGACCTCCCAAGGCGGCGTTATGGATGCCGAGCATGTTGCCGAGGCGCCTATCCATCTGATCAACTCCGGCCCGTCGATGGCACCGATCTCCGGCAAGTACTTTGCCTTGGCGGATGAGGGGGCAGACACTGCGATCATCGCCGACACCGGCGGCACTACCTACGATGTCAGCCTGGTCAGGCGCGGCGTCGTACCACGGTCACAGGAAACCTGGATTGGCGCACCCTACCGCGGCATCATGACCGGCTTCCCTTCCGTCGATGTGAAAAGCGTCGGCGCCGGCGGCGGCTCCATTGCGTGGGTGGACGACGGCGGCATGCTCCACGTCGGCCCGCAAAGCGCCGGGGCCGCGCCAGGGCCCGCCTGCTACCGGCGGGGCGGTGAACAGCCCACTGTCACAGACGCCTCCTTGGCACTGGGCTACATCGACCCGGACTTCTTCCTTGGCGGAAAAATGAAGCTTGACGCTCAAGCGTCCCGGGATGCCATTGAACAATACGTCGCCAAACCGCTAGGCATGAGCATTGAAGATGCCGCAGCGGCAATTATCACAGTGGCCACCGAAAACATGGTGCAGGCGATCAATGACATCACCATCAACCAGGGCATCAACCCGCGCGAAGCGGTGCTCATCGGCGGTGGTGGTGCAGCCGGTCTGAACTCGGCGTTGATCGCAAGGCGCCTCGACTCGCCCAGCCTGGTCATCCCACAAGTGGGAGCAACCATGAGTGCGGCGGGCGCCATGATGTCCGAGCTGACATCGCACTTCCAGCGCACTCGGTTTACCCGCACGGACTCGTTCGACTTCGAAGGTGTAAGCGCCACACTGGCAAGCCTGCTGGCCCAATGTAAGGAATTCATCGCAGGCCCGGGCCGTGGCTCGCTGCAACAAACCATCACATTCTGGGCCGAGGCACGGTATCAGGAGCAGGTATGGGAGTTGGAGGTGCCCCTACGAGGCCTTGAACTGAGCACCACCCAGCACCTAGACGAGCTGATAGAAGATTTCCACCAGGTGCACGAAGACGTCTTTGCCATCCGAGACACTCATTGCGCCATCGAAATCGTCGGCTGGCGCGCAACCGTCGCCTGCCGCATTCGCGCCCAGGACGGCGCAACTCTGGCCAATGCCAAAGCCGGCCCGATCGAGCAGCCAATCCGCCGCGCCTACTTCGCCGGCCACGGCTACACCGAGACCAAGGTGGAGCGTTTCGAAGCCATGCAACCAGGCAACCCCGTGCAAGGTCCCGCCATCATCGAATCCTCGTTCACCACCGTGGTGCTCAACCCTGGTGATACCGCCGAACGCCGCCCTAGCGGCAGCCTTTCCATCATTCCAGGTCGCGACTGAGCTTAGGAGTTGTCCATGAAACAGACCCCGCATTCCTCTACCAGTGGCGTACAACTGGCCGTCATCACCAACCGCCTGGAAGGTATCGCCCGCAAGATGGCGAACACCTTGCTTCGCAGTGGCCGCTCCGGCGTGCTCAACATTGCTCGGGACTTTTCGTGCTGCATTGTGACCGCAGACTGTGACCTGCTGGCTGCAGCGGAAAGCTTGCCCATTCATGTTCTCTGCGGCCCGGACATGATGAGCAGAACAATGAAGGAGTATCACCCAGAGCTGCGCCGTGGTGATGCCTTCCTGCATAACTCGCCGTATCACGGATGCTCCCATCCGGCCGACCACACCATCCTGGTGCCCGTCATCGATGATCAAGGCATCCACCGCTACACCGTGGTCGCCAAAGCTCACCAGGCGGACTGTGGTAACTCGGAGCCGACGACATACATGGGCTCGGCCCGTGACGTTTACCATGAAGGCGCATTGATCTTCCCAGCGGTGAAGATCCAGTCGCAGTACCGCAATGTCGATGATGTCATTCGCATGTGCAAGATGCGTATCCGCGTGCCTGAGCAATGGTGGGGCGACTACCTGGCAATGATGGGGGCGGCCCGCATCGGCGAGCGAGAGCTGCTGGCACTGGGCGAGGAGCTGGGCTGGCAGACTCTGGAAGACTATTCCCGCGACTATCTGAACTACTCCGAGCAGCGCATGATCAGCGCCATCAACAAACTCGCCGCGGGTAAGACCCAAGGCCAAAGCACCCATGACCCACTGTTTGAGAGCATGCCGGAAACGGGCTTGACCGTGACCTCCAAGGTCACGATCGACAACCAGCAGGGTAAAGTCGTAATCGACCTTACGGACAACCCAGACAGCCTGGCGTGCGGCTTGAACCTGAGCGAAGCCTGTGCCCGCACAGCTGCTATGGTCGGGGTATTCAACAGCGTGGAACACAGCGTGCCGAAGAATGCCGGCTCGTTCCGCCGCATCGACATCCTGCTGCGCGAAGGATGCGTGGTGGGTATTCCGGTGCATCCGACGTCTTGTTCGGTTGCCACAACTAACCTTGCCGATCGGGTGGCCAACTCGGTGCAGACGGCCATTGCGGAGCTGGAGGACGGCGCGGGGTTGGCCGAATGCGGGGCTGTGATTCCTCCTTCCATTGGTGTCATATCCGGCATCGACCCCAAGACCGGCCACGCTTTTATCAACCAGTTGTTCCTAGGCTTCACAGGCGGTGCAGGCGCCCCCTTCGCTGATGCCTGGCAAACCATCGGCCACGTCGGCAATGCCGGCTTGTGCTTCCAGGACAGCGTGGAGCTCGACGAAATGCGCCACCCCTTGCTGATCCGCTCCCGTAGTTTCGTCACCGACAGTGAAGGTGCCGGTCGCTTCAACGGTGCTCGTAGCATGTTCGTGGAATTCGGGCCAGTGGGCTGCGCAATGGACCTGGGTTATGTCAGTGATGGTCACATAAATGCCCCAAAAGGTGTGCGTGGCGGATTACCGGGCGCAGCGTCGAAGCAATACCGGCGCCATGTTGACGGTGCGCTGGAAGCCTTGCCAGGCGGAGCCCTTATTCATTTGCTCGACGGTGAGACGATACTCTCGTATTCGTGCGGCGGAGGCGGCTACGGCCACCCCCACGAACGTGCTCCTGAACAAGTGCGCAAAGACGTCAGCGAGGGCTATCTCACTGCTAGCCGTGCTCGGGACGTGTTCGGGGTAGTGGTCGATGAGCATGGCCTAGGAGTGGACCTGAAAGCTACTCAGGCACTACGCGAAGGGGCCGGTGCAATGCCGGAGCTACCATGATCCTGGCCTATCAAGGCACCCGGCCAGAGCTGGGGAAAGACTGCTTCGTGGCTGAGAATGCCACGGTGGTCGGCCAAGTCACTCTGGGGAACCGCAGTTCGGTGTGGTTCAACGCCGTGCTACGCGGGGACGTGGAGCACATCGAAGTCGGCGCAGAAAGCAACCTGCAGGACGGCGTAATCGTGCATGCCGACCCTGGCAGCCCGGTACGCATCGGCAACCGGGTTACCGTTGGTCACGCGGCCGTGCTGCACGGTTGTACGGTCGAAGAAGGGGCGCTGATCGGCATCGGTGCCACCGTGCTGGACGGCGCAGTGATCGGTAGCCAATCGCTGATCGCGGCTGGATCGCTGATACCTCCCGGAAAACAGATCCCGCCCCGCTCGCTGGTCATGGGGGCTCCCGGCAAGGTCGTCAGGTCGTTGACGCAAGACGAACTGCAATCACTGGCGTGGGCGGCAGACGAGTACGTGCACCTGGCACGCGGCTTCCTTACGCAACAAGCTGACTGAACCACCCAAGGGGCGCCGCGCTAGCGTGGCGCCCTTGCTGCCGGTCACGCCGACGCTGGCCTGCGGCCACGGGGCTTGCGAGTAACCTTGATAGGCTCAAGCAAACTGCCATCTTCTGCGAAAATCTGCTCTTTGTACCATCGAGCTGCATCGATGATGTCGGCGCGCATGGCTGCGCCAACAGCTTCAGCATCACGTTTGGCAAGGGCCGCGAGAATATTGTAGTGATGTGCGATACCACGCTCGTGCAAGCTGTGTGCGGCGGTATGCATGTGTTTCATCACAGCAGCGATGTACGGGCCACTTTGCAACCACAACCGTTCAATGATCGATAGCAGTGCATCAGAGCCGGACGCGCGATAAATCTCAAAATGCAGCTGTTCATTGGCCACCACGGCTTCGGCGATTAGTTCGCTGTCGACCGCATGGCTGTAGGCCTCGGCCGCGCGCTTGATACGCGAGAACGCAGCCGTGTCCATACGCTCGGCGGCCAGTGATGCTGCACGCGCCTCAACCGTAGCCCGCGCCTCAATTAGATCGTCCAAGCGCTGCACCGTGACCATGGGAACGCCTAAGGTCCGATTGGCAAGCATTTCCAAAGCACCTTCGGTGAGCAGCCGGTTAACCGCCTCACGCACCGGCATCGTACTTGTACCTAATTGCTCGGCCAGCCCGCGGATGGTGACAGCAGCCCCTGGTGCATAGCGCCCCGAGCGCAAAGCATTGGCAAGCGCCTCATAAGCCTGCTCGCGCAGTACCGAACTACTGAGCTTACCGAAGGCGGGCACGCCATCTTCACCTTCAAGCAGGGACGGATCCCTCATGGAATCGGCCTTGAGCATAAAAACCTCGCTTATGTCGACGACCATCCAAGCCGCCGGATATCACAGTTGTGATCACAATTGTAGGGGTATCAGACATTCGGTGTCGACGTCTTTCACCTCGAAAGTCGTGATCACATTATTTGTAAAAATGCCAAAAAACAGACCTGAAGGTGCAAAAAACCCTATTTACGTGATCACATATCTCGCTATATAGTCAGGTCAGGTTCCTTCACGACAATGCGAGGTAGTAATGGACAGTATGCGCAAAGGCCAACGCTGGGTTCTGGACTCGTTCCTGGCTATCGGTGGGCTGGATGTACTGCACCCGGACGCGGGTGCGATCTTTGAACAGATCGGTTACGACTCAAACGACATCAAGCGGGTATTCGACCCAGTAAAGGCGGGCTCCATGCTACCGTCCGCCTGGTCTGCGGCAGCCCGTGAGATTGAAGGCCGAGCCCAGCACTGGGAAAGCCGAGGCTGTCGAGCAACGGCCCGACGGCTCTACGAACGAGCCACCTTGCTCTATGCCCGCACCCATTATTCGATCCTGGGCGATGATCCTCGCCGTGCGCGATACCTGGAAAAGCTCATCAGCTGCTTCGACAAGGTGATCGAGTTTTCCGCGCAGCCCATTGAGCGAGTCACCCTTCCCTTCGAGGGCAAGCACCTTCACGGCATTCTCGAAACACCAGCAGGTGCCAGTAAAGTCCCCTGCGTGATCATGTTGCCGGGCATGGACATGTTCAAAGAGGACTGGCACAAGCTGATCGAGCAGCGAATCCTTCCTCGCGGTTGGGCTGGTTTTTCGCTGGATGGGCCCGGTCAGGGGGAGTCTCTCACCAAGGGACTCAAAATGACCCTTGACAACTACGACCGAGCTATCAGCCGAGTGATCGACTTCCTCAGCGAGCACCCTGCCATCGACCCTGATCGTATCGTGATCATGGGTTCGAGCATGGGCTCATGGTGGGCAACCCGTGCCGCAGCAGTGGAGCCACGCATTCGCGCTATTGCCGCCAACATGTCCAATCTGGGTGACAAGTACGTGTTGCTCAATCAGGCACAGCCAAGCTTCATGTCGAACCTGATGTTCATGACTGGGATCAGCGATACGCAGGAAATCCAAACGCTGTCGCAAGCAATGACCTTGGATGATATCGCCCCACAGGTGAAGGTCCCGTACCTGATCATTACCGGGGAAAATGATGAACTCACTACCCTTGAGTCGACGATTGACGTTTATGACAGGTTGCAAGGGCCGAAGGAACTGTGGATCTATCAGTACGAATTCCATCCGATAGGAGCGCAGTCGGATGAGTGGCTAACGGCATCATTGGATTGGCTGGACCAAGCCATGCACGGCAAGTTCGAGAATAGTCATGAAAAACGCACGTTCATCACCAAACAAGGGCAGTACCTTGAAGGCAATGGTGAGCCGTGCTGGTGGAACCCCTGATCCAGCAGCGGAGTAATGGGCCTCATATCATCAGCCCGTGCATGACCCAGGGCTGATGACATGTATATAACGCTAACGAAAATAAAAATAAGAACTCGATCTCAGTTTATGGACACGACCTGCCTCCCTATTCCAAAGCCAGGCGGAACCCGTAGATGGACAAGACTTTTCTCCCTGGTCGTCCTTCCAGGAAGTCAAAAATGCTCAATGATTCAAGGTCAGCTCTTTCTGCATCACCCGCACGCTTGAAGCTCTCTGTTCAAACAAAGGGCATGTTGCTGTTATTCGTTGCCATTCTGATGTGGGGGGCGAATTGGCCTGTAATGAAAAGCGGTTTGAACCACATCACTCCCATATGGTTTTCCACACTACGCTTCGCACTTGGGGCGGCTTGTCTTTTTGTCATTCAAGCAGCCACTGGGAAGCTCATACTTCCCAAGCACCATGACGTGCCCCTCATCGCAAGTGTTGGGCTGTTGCAAATGATGACCTTCACTGTACTAGGTGCAGTGGCGATGACCCATGTGGACGCCGGACGCTCTGCTGTCCTGGCTTACACCACCCCTCTATGGGTATTGCCGATTGCCGTACTGCTTCTGCACGAAAAACTGAGCCGTAGAGAGTTGATGGGCACATTTATGGGCGTGATGGGCGTATTGATACTATTCAATCCGCTGTCGCTGGATTGGAGTAACCAGCCTTTAGTACAGGCTAACTTTATGCTATTAGCTGCTTCGCTTTGCTGGGCGCTAAGCATGCTTCATCTACGTTACAGCAAAAACACCTCATCGGCTTACCAACTGGCCCCGTGGCAGATGGCACTGGCTTGTATTCCACTTTCAATGCTTTCCTGGTGGGTGGAGGGCCCATACACCGGTGATGGCTCGCGCACGCTCTGGGAAATTCTGTTGTTTATGGGCCCCCTGGCAACCGCTTTCTGCTTCTGCGCAGTTAATGCGGCCAGTAGCTGGCTTTCCAGTACCAGCATGTCCACCGCCATGCTGGGCGTGCCCGTAGTAGGGCTGATGATGTCCGTCCTCTTCACTGATGAGGTACTGACACTGCCATTACTGCTGGGCGTTTTTGCAATCCTTCTAGGTATCTTAGTAACGATTACCCGACACCTTGGCAGCACCAACTGAATTCAACGCTTTGGATGTCACCCCCCTGATGAATGAGGCACTCATGACTTCGCAGATAATCGACTGGCATACGCTTGGATTCAACTACATCAAAACTGACCTGCGCTACCTCGCCTATTGGCGGGATGGTAGATGGGATGAAGGCAAATTGGTGGAAGACAACCAATTGCATATCAGCGAGGGGTCTACGGCGCTACATTATGGCCAACAATGTTTCGAAGGTTTGAAGGCGTACCGTTGCAAAGATGGATCAATAAACCTGTTTCGCCCTGATCAAAACGCTCGACGCATGCAGCGCAGTTCCGCGCGAGTACTGATGCCTGAAGTCAGTGAGCAACAGTTTATTGAAGCCTGCAAAGCGGTTGTACGCCACAACGAACGATTTATTCCACCTTACGGCTCCGGCGGGGCACTCTACTTACGGCCGTTCGTAATAGGTGTGGGTGACAACATTGGCGTTCGCACGGCGCCCGAATTCATTTTTTCTATATTCTGCATTCCAGTCGGCGCCTACTTCAAAGGGGGCATGAAGCCCCATGATTTCGTGATATCCCATTATGATCGAGCCGCACCACACGGCACAGGCGCAGCGAAGGTTGGTGGCAATTATGCCGCAAGTCTAATGCCGGGTGCTGAAGCAAAGTTAAAGGGATTTGCAGATTGCATTTATCTCGACCCTGCTACCCACACCCGCATCGAAGAAGTGGGATCGGCCAACTTTTTCGCCATCACTTACGACGACGAATTCATCACACCGCGTTCCAACTCCGTTCTTCCAGGCATTACGCGTTTATCGCTAATGGAACTGGCGAGTCAGCGTCTCGGTCTCAAGGTGATCGAGGATGATGTTCTGGTAGATAAACTCGAGTGTTTCAAGGAAGCAGGTGCCTGCGGTACTGCTGCGGCCATCACACCTATCGGCAGCATCCAGCATGGACAGAAACAATATATCTTCCATAGCCGAGATGAGGCTGGCCCAATCATTCGCCAACTCTTCAATGAGCTGAGCGGAATTCAGGTAGGAGACCTTGAAGCACCTGAGGGTTGGATCGTTAAAGTATAGGAGCTCGGGGCACGGAAAATCTCAACGTCGCTTGCGATAAGATTGAGCTTCCCCGACGCCCCAGCTCTTTCAACTCCGTAGATTACTTACATTCCAAAGGACAGGTCGCAGCTGCTTCAGGCGACATGGTAAACACAAGCCATCGCTGCTTTCGAAGGAGGCAGGAGATCATCGACCGTGGTTCGATGATGGTGGTGCACTTAACCCATTACCGCACGGGCAAATTCTTCTGGGGTGGGGGTTTCCTGCCACTGCGCAACTCCTGGAGGCAATTCCACCCAAGGTTGCTTACGTGCTACCCATATGTGTGCCAGCGGCACAAGCTGCTGCGCATTATCGAGTACGCCAGCGCGCACGACTCGCATACCTGGAGCAGCGCTGGTTTCGTTGAACAGGCGGGTGAAGCACACACCGCAGGCATAGTGCGTGGAGCGGTGACCTTCATGCTCGTAAGCATGCACGGCCGCCTCACCTTCCAGCTCCACCGAGGAAGCACCACATAACATATGCAGCGCAAACGCACTGCCACTCCAACGCTGACAGTCAAGGCAATGGCAGGCGTACAACGGTGGTAAGGTATCAGCCTCGACATGAAGCTTGAGCTGCCCGCAGCGGCAATTGCCAGTTAATCGCATGTCTTTTCCTTACAATGGTTTGCAGATACAAGGGCACGGATGATCGCTGGTCATCGCTCTAGGTAGAAGATCCTAAATGGAGCAACGGTTGGTTAGAAATGTATGAGCGGTCTTGAATGGGAAAGCCAGCGCGTGTTTCTGGCAATTTGACGCTCAGGTAGCCTGAGCGGTGCAGCGAGAATTTTGGGGATTGCCCAAGCCACGGCACGGCGACGGTTGGAGCACCTTGAAAGCTCGCTGGGGCTAAGTCTGTTCACTCGAACCACGACTGGCCTAATCCCTACCTACTCGGCCCGCGGGCTAATCCAGCATGTCGAGTCCATGGCTATCGCAGCTCAAGCGTTCAGCCGCATGGCCAGCGCTGAATCGGCTATCGATCATGGCATCATAAGGCTGACCTGCGGGGAACTGCTCGGAGTGGAGTTGCTGCCAGGTTTACTGCGCGACCTCCATCACGACCATCCGGGTTTGAAGCTTGAGCTGAGCATAAATGACGCGCTCGAAGATATCTCTCGCCAGCAATCAGACATCGCCGTGCGACTCGCACGCCCGGTGGAGGCAGATATCGTGGCTCGGTGTGTGGGGCATTTGCAGGTTGGCATTTATGCCAGCGCCGACTGCTTACAACGTTATGGTGTGCCGGAAAACCTAGACGCCCTGCGCCACGGCCCACTCATAGGCCCCGACCGCCGCTCCGCCGACCTGCGTCGGTTGGTGGAATTAGGCTTTTGCAATGCCGATCAGCACTTTGCCATTGCCACAGATAACCACTTGGCGCAATTAGCAGCGCTTAAGGCAGGACTGGGATTCGGCCTGTGCCCAGGAATTATCGCGAGAGCTCATGGCCTTACTGCTATTTTGCCGGACAGTTATAGCTTCGAGGTTGGGGTATGGCTAGCCATGCACAGCGACCTGCGCAAAATCAAACGAATATCCAGAGTTTACGAGGTGCTCGGCACAGCGCTTCAGGCATGCCTAAAACGGTAATGGACCGAACTCTATCGGGAGCCAGTCCCCACCGCGCACGAAATCAGTACTGGGAGGCAACGAAAACCTGTCGGTACCTGAAGACCTCTACGAAAAATTGCTGTCCCGATCGCTTGTTCATACTGCACAATCGGCGTGGCACCGCGCTGTGCTAACTGAGATCAGATTTGGGCGGTAGGCGATGCAGCGAGACTAAAAAGACACTACTGACATTGACAGACACCTGAGGTGCTAGAAATGGCGGAAAGTTTTTACTTTTGGCCGAAACAGTGCCTAAACATTGATTACGGGCGCCACAGAAGAAAGACCGGTGCATCAGTCAAGGAGATTCCACTTTGACAATAAGCACAATAGATACAAAGATACTGTGGGGACGAGCTGGGGCCGGTGCTCCAAGCCAGGGTTGACGACCGCCCCCTTTTTCAGTCGAAAATAAATTAACAGAAATAGAACGCAGGGCTCTTCTGTATTTGACCTCGGAAGAGTTCAGGCTACAATGGGGCTACACAATGGGAAGGCATGGCGACCCGATGGACAAAAACGGCGTGAAAGTTTTTCGCCCAGGAACATTTAATGCAATAGAGAAAGCTCTCAAAGCATTGTAACCAGCGACTGATTCGAAAGCAGGCAGAGAATGGCTACCAATTTAATTACTGAAGCTGGCTATCAGTCTTTAAAAGATGAACTGGATTGGCTTTGGCGCGAAGAGAGACCAGAAATCACAAGAAAAGTGACTTGGGCTGCGTCACTGGGCGATCGAAGTGAGAATGCGGACTATCAATATAACAAAAAAAGACTGAGGGAGATAGATCGCCGTGTTAGGTATCTCCGAAAGCGGATCGAAGATCTGCGGGTAGTCCCTTACTCTCCCGCTCAAGAAGGTAAAGTTTTCTTTGGGGCTTGGGTAACTATTGTCAACGACGACGATGAGAGAAAAAAGTTTCGCATTGTGGGCGGCGATGAAATCTATGACAAAAAGGATTTTATCTCTATCGACTCCCCGATGGCACGGGCATGCATTGGCAAGAATCTAGGTGATGAAATTGTAGTACGCACACCAACTGGCGATGCCTATTGGGAAGTTTTAGAAATTGAATACAGCACGGTGGAGGTTGAACCCCGATTCTCCAAGCCCTGAAACACACGCAAACCGGCCACCGCTGCTCCTAGAACTAGATAGCAGCGATGGTTGGTATGAATAGCATGGCCTATTAGTACTGTACTATTAATAAAACTTAATAATTTCAGTAAGTTAGGTTAAATAGTAATGAAGCCGAGGGGTACTTCCTTCCAGTCCGCGTTCTCGCTGCGGTCACCCAACGAAGCGGCCCAGGCAACCTTTTGGGTGATTTCCGGACAATACACCCGCCACAGGTGGTCCAGCTCTTTCTTCAGCGCCTCATGGCCTTCTGTGGTGATGATATTGGTGCTCAATAGCGCATTCCTCAGCGGCGGGTAATCAGGCCTTGACGCGCGATGCGGGTGAGATGGCCGATGACTTCGGCGGCTTCGTCCGGTGCCGGCGCCTGGATCACAGCCAGGTCGAAACGGTCATTGCCATACTGCGCGAGGTGACAGCCACTGTCGGCGAACTGGATCAGAAAGGCACGCGCCTGCCCCTTGCGCCGTGACAGGCCTTCAAGATGACGCAAAAGGGTGGGTTGATGCCGGCCGCCGAGCAGGATGCGCGGTGTGCGGGACGCCTGGCTGGCAGGCAAAGGGCTTAAACAGACACTGGTACGTGGGCAACTCATGGAGCTTCTCTCCGCCTCGCGAATCCCGCTGGGCAGCGGTGGGAGGCGTCACCGAACCAGCGCTTTAGCGGTATTTCGGACGGCCCGGAGGTGGGGCTTTCCTGCGCCCCGCAAGTAGCTGTTTAAATCGGCGCAGGCGGTATGCTAGAGCGATGAGCCCCAAGTTGCAAGCGACAAGCCGCAAGCAAGAACACGCCGAGTATTGGCCCGCGCTTGCCTGCGGCTCGTAGCTCACAGCTTGCAGCTGATTACCGGGCGATCAGGCGGTCGAGCGAGAAGCGGCCAGCGCCTTCGATCATGACTGCAACAGTGCCGGCCAACAGCGCCAGGGCGAACTCATAGCCGTTGTTGGACATGAACAGGCCGTTGCCGATGTGCACCGAAACGATCGCCACTACCAAGGTCACCGTCAGCGCCAGGGCCGCCGGGCGAGCCAGCAGGCCGACCACCAAGGCCAGGCCGCCGAAGAATTCGGCACTGCCGGACAGCAGGGCCATCAGATAACCCGGCGCCAGGCCGATGCTTTCCATCCATTGGCCGGTGCCTTCCAGGCCGTAGCCACCGAACAGGCCGAAGAGTTTTTGCGCACCATGAGCCATGAAGATGATGCCGACCAGGATGCGGATAACGCTCAAGCCAGCGCCAGCACGTGTAGAGAACAGCGCGTTGAGGGTAGTGTTGTTCATGTCGAAGCGTCCTTGAAGTGAAGCAGTTGTGTGGGTATGGGCGCCATCATAATCAATTACACTGATATGAAAATCGCAAAAAACCCAACATAACAATCGATAAAATCGATTTTAACGCTTCGCCACGCGCTCCAGTGCCGCGCGTTCGCGGTTGAAGGCCAGGTAGTACTTGTTGATGCTGTTGACGAAATTGACCGGTCCCATCCCCACTTGCTCCATGGCGATGCGTTCGGTCTGGAAAAACCACTGGTTGCCGTTGAGCCCCCGCCGTCGAGCCTCTGCACGCATGGCCTGAACCCGCTCGGGGCCGAGGTTGTAAGCTGCCAGCACAAAGGCCATGCGCTCACGCTCGTTGATCTTGGTACTGGCAAAAAACTTGCGCCGGATAAGCGCCAGGTAACGGGCACTGGCCAGGACATTGCCATCTACCGTCGCAGTATTGCTCACTCCCACCCGCTGGGCCGCCGAAGGGGTAATCTGCATCAGGCCATGGGCACCGCCAGTACCGCGTGCAGCCGGGTTGAGCGTCGACTCCTTGAAGGCCAATGCAGCCAGGTTGAGCCAGTCGATCTGTTGCGCCTGACCATGCTTCTGCAACACCGCCCGCACCGATGCCAGACGCTGGCGGTCCTTGCTGGCCAACGGGTTGTGTACCCGGTACTGGCGGCGGTAGATGCGCTCGAACGCCGCATCCTGGTTATCTGGCGCGCGGTAACCTTGCAGAAAGTGATCGACTGCGGCCAACAATTGCGGCGCATCACGCCCTACATACCAGCGCATGGCTTGCGGCGCCCCCAGGCGCACGCGGCTGTCCAGGCGCAGGCGCGGCATAACCCGGGCCCAACGCCGGGCAATGGGCTGCTCGACCACGGTCAGGTGGTAGATGCCTGCCTGTACCATCTCCAGCACATCCTCCACCGCCAGCGTTGAATCGACCCACTCCACTTTGATCGGCGGCCGCTTGCGCAGTGCCAGTTGCTGGTTGACCTGCTGGATCAGCGGCCCCGCGGCGCTGGCACTGGTCAAGGCCACGGTACGCCCTGACAGCTGTTCGACCTTGCTGAAACTTCGCTCGCCTTTGCGCCCGACCAGCATCAGCGGCACTTGGTCGAGTATCGGCGCACTGCTGCGGACACCGCTCACCGTAATGGGGTCAAGCAGCTCGCCTGGCGCGGCCAGGTCACCCTCGCCGCGGGCCAGGGCGCCCAGCAACTGTTCCTTGGCCCGCGGGATGAGCTTTAGCTGGATCTGTTGGTCGTCGGCGGTACGAGCATTGAGGAAATGCTCCAGGGCACGCAGGCGATAATACTCGATGCCGACTGGCTCGCCCTTGACCTCACCAGAACTGTTGCGGCTCTGGTTGACCAGCACTCGCAGTACTTTGCTGGTGCGAATCTGCGCCAGGTCACGCACCTTGGCAGGCGGTATGTTTTGCTGCGGCCCCGGCGAGCGCGCCTGGGCGGGACCGGCAAAGGCCAACCCGAGCGTCAGCAGAAAAATGAGCCAGCATCGCTGCATGCGAAAACGTGTCCGTGGTCGGTGAGCGGCATCCATGGGTTGCACCGCCAAGTGATAAACGACGGTAAAAGACCACGGCAACAGCATGAAGTTCTTGGTTTTTTCAGAAAAACGCGGTTTTTGCTATGCTGGCCGCCCCGCGGCACGAGATAGCACCATGCAACTGATCGATATCGGCGTCAACCTGACCAACAGCAGTTTCCACGACCAACAGGCCGCAATCGTCGAGCGCGCACTGGAGGCCGGCGTTACGCAAATGCTGCTGACAGGCACCAGCCTGGCGGTCAGCGAACAAGCCTTGGAACTGTGCCAACAACTGGATGCAAGCGGCGCGCACCTGTTCGCCACGGCCGGCGTGCACCCTCACGATGCCAAGGCCTGGGGTGCCGACAGCGAGCGCCAGCTCCGACTGTTGCTGAGCGAACCACGCGTACGCGCGGTAGGCGAATGCGGCCTGGATTTCAACCGCGACTTCTCCCCTCGCCCGCTGCAGGAAAAAGCCCTGGAAGCCCAGCTGACACTGGCTGCGCAGCTGCGCCTGCCGGTGTTCCTGCACGAGCGCGATGCCAGCGAGCGCTTGCTGGCGATTCTCAAGGACTACCGCGACCACCTGACCGGCGCGGTGGTGCACTGCTTCACCGGTGAGCGTGAGGCGCTGTTCGCCTACCTGGACCTGGACCTGCACATCGGCATTACCGGCTGGATCTGCGACGAACGCCGCGGTACTCACCTGCACCCGCTGGTGGGCAACATCCCTCAAGGCCGGCTGATGCTGGAAAGCGACGCGCCCTACCTGCTGCCGCGCAGCTTGCGGCCCAAGCCCAAGAGCGGGCGCAACGAGCCGGCGTTCTTGCCGGAGGTACTGCGCGAGGTGGCCTTGCATCGCGGTGAATCCGCCGAGCACACGGCGGCGCATACCACGGCAACGGCGCGGGCTTTTTTCCAGCTCCCCTGAATCTCGCGTGTTTCTGCGGGGCGGGTGAGCACAGTTGATATGCATCAACACATGTCCAGGAGGACGAGGGCACAATGATGGCACCTTGCCAATATTGTTTCCGCTCAACTCAGAGAAGACCTGCCCATGGGTGCCTGGCTTAGCAATGTTTCCCTGAAGTACAAGTTCTGGGCCGTCAACGCAGTGGCCTTTGTCACCACCTTGCTGCTGGTGCTGTACGCCGTGCACCTGGAGCAACGCGCACGTGCCGAGGCGGCTCAGGGCCAGGCGGTCGCACAAGCCCAGTTGCTGGCCGCCTGGCCAGCCGGGCAAGCACTGCCACGCCCGGCCAACGTCATCAGTTGGTCAACCGGGCAAACGCCAACCTACGCCGGGGAGGCGCTCGATGCCCTGCGCAACGCCCAAGGCTGGGTAGCATTGCCGAGCGCCTGGGTCCTCGGTGAAAACCCACTGCGTGGCGCACAGGTGTTGCGCAATGGCGACCAGCAGTTGGCTGTGCTGGCCCAGTCACCCAGCCTGCGCCAGGTCTTCTTCGATCGCTTCAGCAATTACGCGGTGTGTGTGCTGATCCTGATGCTGGCCATGCTCGGCGCCTCGCAACTGCTGATCCGCTTCCTGCTCAGCCAACTCAACACCCTCAAGGACGTGATGCTGCACGTGGAAAAAACCGGCGACCTGTCGGCCCGCGTACCGCTGGCCAGTGGTGACGAGGTCGGCCAGATGGCCGGGGCCTTCAACGCCATGCAGTCCACCTATCACCGCGTGGTCAGCACCGTCGCCCACAGCGCAGCACAGCTGGACTCGGGCGCTGCACGCCTGGCCGCCAGCATGAGCAACGTACGCCATGGCATGCTCGGCCAGCAGAGTGAAACCGACCAGGCCGCCACTGCCATCAACGAAATGTCGGCGACCGTGCACCACATTGCCCAGCACGCCGGTGCCACCCGCGATTTGTCACAAACCGCCGACACCTTGGCCGGCAGCGGCCAAGCGGTGGTCAGCCGAGTGCAGGATTCGATTTCCGGGCTTTCCAGCGGCGTGCAGCAAACTGCCGAGATGATTCGACAGCTAGCCGAGGACAGCCAGAAGATCAACGGTGTAGTCAGTGTGATCCACAGTATTGCCGAACAGACCAACTTGCTGGCGCTTAATGCTGCCATCGAAGCCGCGCGCGCCGGCGACCTGGGCCGCGGCTTTGCCGTGGTGGCCGATGAAGTGCGCAACCTGGCCAAACGCGTGCAAACCTCGACGGATGAGATCACCACCATGGTTTCGGCCCTGCAGTCGGGCACCCGCGATGCGGTTGAGTTCATGCAGGAGAGCTCGTACAAGGCCGACGACTGCGTACGTCAGGCACAGGAAGCCGGTGAGGCGCTGGCTGAAATTACCGGTGCCGTGGCGCAGATGCGCGAAAGCAATACCCAGATCGCTGTAGCGGCCGAGCAGCAAAGCCAGGTAGCCGAGGAAATGAACCGCGCGGTGGTCAGCATCCGCGATGTCACCGAGCGGACCGTGCAGCAGACAGTCGGTTCGGCGACCACCAGCAGCGAACTGGCAACCCTGGCCGGCGAACTGAACAAGGCCATTGGCCAGCTCAAGCTATAGTCACCATAGCCAGGTTCGATTGGCCCCCGCTTGGGGGCCGCACTAAGCTTTGGGCATGACCGAGAGGAAATCCCCATGAGCAAACGCCTGCCCAATCTTCCCGCCTGGCAATGGCGCGGCTACCACCATAATCACCGCCACCCGGCCAACCTGGTGTTGCACCTGATCGCTGTGCCGTTGTTCATTCTGGGGACACTGCTGGTGCTGTCCGGCCTGTTCGGTTTCGACCTCGGCCAGATCGCGGTGGGTGTGATTGCCCTGGTCGCCGCGCTGGGCCTGCAGCGCCAAGGCCACCGCCTTGAAGCCCAGCAGCCCGAGCCGTTCGCCAACCGCCAGGATGCCTTGCAGCGCTTACTGACCGAGCAGTTCATCACCTTTCCGCGCTTTGTGGTGAGCGGGGCCTGGTGGAGGGCCTGGCGGGAGCGGCACAAGCACCGACACTGAGCCAGCTGCCGGAGCACTGCTTGTGAGCCGCCTGGTAAGGATCAGGCGAAAACGGTGACGGTCTGCCGGCTCAAGGCCAACAACTCGCCCTGCGCCGTCCACAACGCTGCGGCAGCATGACCATAGCCATCCCGCGCATGCTCGGTCTCCACGCAGTACCGGCACCATTCCTGGGTCGAAAGCTTCGCCGTTGGCTGGATGAACTCGATGGTCCAGGTCAGCGTACTGCCCGCAGCGGGCTGCTTGAGAAACGGCATAAGGCTGGGCGGCCACGCATCCACCAACGCCAGCAAGTGCGCCTCGTTCACCGGCTCGTCAGCCACATCCCGCAAACGCACCCAGCCGCCCATCTTGCGCGACTGATTGCCACTGAACGGCAGCCCGCCTACTGCCCAGCGCAGGGCCACATGGCGCATGAACTCCGGGGTAACGCCTTTGATATAGGGCAACTCCGGGGCCGCCTCTTCGAGCGCAGGCATTTCAATGGCCGGTAACGCCGGCACTTCGACCACCGAAGGGCGGCCCGCACCGAAATTGCCCTGCACCAAAGTCACCACCTGGCCATCCTGAACCGCGCGGCCCAACAGCGTGCTAACCGCCTTGCCTTCGCGCAAAACCTCCACCTCGAAGCGGATGGGCACATCCGCAGCCGCTGGCGCCACGAAGCTGATGGCCAATGAGCGTATCGGGCGGCTGTCGCAGAGCCTAAGGCGCATGGTTTCATACACCATGGCCGCCATCAGGCCACCAAAGGCAGCGCGCCCCTGGGCCCAGCTGGGCGGAATGCTGACGGAATCCGGGTTGGCCCGTACGGCGTCGAGGAGTTGGTTGAAATTCATTGGCCGGCTCCTGCCTGCAAAGAAAAAGGTCCGCTCATCCTAGCCAGCAAACGCCGGGCAATCAGCCCGCATATCGGTCATTTTCCGTGATAACGCCGCGCCAGCGCCTCTTGCAGGGCATCCAGCGTCACATCTGACTGGCGCTCCGCCTCATGCAACTCCTGCTCCCAACCAGCCTTGCAGGGGAGCAGGTCGGCATGATCGCGGGCTTGCAGCAGCCATTGCAGGCGGTCGTGCCAATCCCCCAGGTTGCCCTGTGCCTTTTTCAACAGACGTTGCAGTTTCTTCCCTGCGTGATCGAGTTGTGGGTAGGCCTCATCGCCATAGCGCGCACGCTTGATCAGCAAACGCAGGCGGTGGCGATCGTGAGCCGGGTACTGCAACGCTTTGTGCAACTTGCGCCACTGCTTGACCAGGCGCTTGTCGATACGCTTGCCCAGCGACTTGACCAGCCCCTCCCGGTCCGCCGCCCGCAGGAACAATGGAAAGGCGTCGAGAATCGCCAATACCCTGGCCAGCTGTGGGCTGGCAGCGACACTGGCGAAGGTCCTGTCACGCCCCTCCAGACGCCGCTGCCCGGCTGCCGCATGACCGCGCCCGATCAGCTCAGCCGCCAGCACCTCGCGATCACGCAGCGGCGTGGTAAGGGTACCCAGCGAACGTGCAGCATCCTCCAGTTGCTCCACACCCGGCAGCCCACGCAGCGGCCTCAGCAGACTGCGCAGGCGCCGCAAGGTGATACGCAAGTCGTGCAAGGCCTCGCTGTCGGTATTGGCAGCCAGGCGTTCACGACAGGCCAGCAAGCGCACCTGCAAGGTCAGTATCTGGGCAACGACATGGTCGAGCATGGCAGACATACGATGCTCCCTGTTCAGCGCCCGGCGCGAGATTCACGAATGTAGAACCGCGCCTTTTCGGCTTTGCGGGTACAGCTTTCGTAGCCTTCGAACTGCTGCTGGGTCTTGGCCCCGGTCAGCAGTGACAAGGCCTTGGAATAACTTACAGCACCGGCAAAGCCTTCGGCCTTGGCCAGGTCCAGCTCCTTCCAGGCGGCATCCAGCTGGGTCGCGCAGCTGTCACGGTAGGCCGTCTTGCCCGCGCAGCCAGCTAGGGCCAAGGCAATCAGTGGAAGGCAGATCCAGGCTTTCATCAGTAATACCTCTATGGAAAAACGGTGGCTGTTCGACGCTCCGACAGCTGGAAAGTGCCATGCCCAGCCGGCTTTGTCTGGCCAGTTTTATTACAGTAGCTCAGCACGATCTACATTGAAGCACAGGCAGCGATGGGTGCATTGTAGGACCATGATGGCACTGGCCGGGGAATGTTCATGAGTAAACGTGTGGCACTGGTACTGGGATCGGGCGGCGCCCGAGGGTATGCACACATCGGCGTGATCGAAGAAATCGAGCGCCGCGGCTACGACATAGCCTGCGTCGCAGGGTGTTCCATGGGCGCGGTGATTGGCGGTATCTATGCCGCCGGCAAGCTGGACGAGTATCGCAACTGGATCGAAAGCCTCGACTACCTGGATGTGCTGCGCCTGGTCGACGTCAGCTTTCGCCTCGGTGCGATTCGCGGCGACAAGGTGTTCGGGCAGATCCGCAAGATCGTCGGCGAGATAAACATCGAGCAACTGCGCATACCCTACACCGCAGTGGCCGCCGACCTTACCAACCAGCAGGAAATCTGGTTCCAGGAGGGTTGCCTGCATCAGGCCATGCGCGCCTCAGCGGCCATTCCCAGCCTGTTCACGCCAGTGATGCAAGGCAACCGCATGCTTGTCGACGGTGGCATCCTCAACCCGCTGCCAATCGTGCCAGTGGTGTCCAGCCATTGCGACCTGATCATCGCGGTCAACCTCAACGCCACCAACCAGAAGCAGTACCAGTTGCCGGTGATCGAGCGCCCGGCGGCATTCAAGATGCGCTTTGACGCCTTGTTGAGCTCGCTGGGTTCACGCTTGCCATTTCGGCGCAAACCGGCGGAAGAGCTGATCCGCATCGAAAAGGAAATCGTCGCCGAGGGGTTGGCACCGCCAAGCCCGTGGCTTGCCGACAGCGCCGACCCGGAAAACCAGCAACCGGCAGCGGCCCCGGAGCGCGAGGGCGCGCCGAAGTCGGCCACCGGCTCTTTCATCATCGACAACGTGGGGCCAGCCTCGCTGCTGGATTTGATCAACCAGAGCTTCGAGGTCATGCAGACTTCGTTGGCACAGTACAAGATTGCCGGCTATCCACCGGATGTGCTGATCAACGTGCCCAAGCGGGTGTGCCGGTTTTTCGAGTTCTACAAAGCGCCGGAGCTCATCGCCCTGGGGCGAGAGATTGCACGCGATACGCTGGACAGTTATGAAGGGGTGAAGCGGTAGCACCTGGTTGGCGCCGCACCTGAAGGCGGTGTGGTGCTCGACAATGACCGTGCTCGCGGCTGGCGAAAACGAAACAGGCCGCACGAGGCGGCCTGTTTCTTCATGCAACGAACACCTTAGTAACGGGTGATGTCTGCATTGGCTTCCAGCTGCTTGCGGTAAGCCGCAAAGTCCTGCTGGCCAGCACGGGACGCGAGGTAGCGGCGAATCTGCTGCTTCTCTTCGTCGGTGGCGGTAGCGCCGTCGTTCACACCCTTGAGCTGCAACACCACCAGGCTTCCGTCACGCAGCACCACACTGCCATAAACAGGCTTGTCCTTGGCTTGCGGCTTGCCCAGACGGAACAGTGCCTGCAGTTCGGCCGGGTCAATACCGTCCTCACCACGGGTGACTGCCTCATAGGCTTTCCAGCCTTGGCCTTCGTGAACGCTGCCTGCTGCGATGGAACCGTCACGCAGGCCGGCAATCAGCTTGTCCGCCTTGGCCTTGAGTTCGGCAGTCGCCTTCTCTTTGGCCAGGTGCTCCCTGATGTTCTTGGCCACAGCGTCCAGCGGCAGTTGCTCTGGTTTGCGGTGTTCCTTGACGCGCAGCACCACGGTGGTCTCAGGGTCGAGCTCGATGGCGGTGCTATTGGCACCCTCATCCAGCACTTCTTCAGAGAACGCCGCCTGCACCACCGCACGGTTGGCGGTAATGCCTTCACCGCCCTCACGGCCGAAGGCCGCGGAGGTGTGCACCTTGAGGTTCAGGTCCTGGGCCGGCTGGGCCAGGTCGGAAGCCTCGTAGGCAGCATCCTGCAGTTGCTTGCTGGCGTCGACATAACGCTGCTCGACCAGCGGCATCTTCAGATCGCGGGTCAGTTTGTCCTTCAGGCTGGCAAAGCTCGGTACTTCTGGTGCCTGGACGCCCAGCAGCTTGATCAGATGGTAGCCAAACTCGGTGCGCACCGGAGCAGATACCTGGCCATTCTGCAGCTGGTACAGCGCCTCTTCGAAGGCCGGGTCGTATACGCCCGGGCCGGCAAAGCCGAGGTCACCACCGCTGGTGGCGGAGCCTGGGTCCTGAGAGAACTCTTTGGCCAAAGCGGCAAAGTCCTCACCCTTGGCCAGACGCTGCTCGATCTCTTCGGCGCGGGCCTTGGCCTGGGCGTCGGTGACCTTGTCGTTGACCTCGATGAGGATGTGCGCGGCATGACGCTGCTCGGCCAGGTTGGCGATTTCCTTCTCGTACTGGGCCTTGAGCTCTTCGTCGGTCACTTTGACCTGATCGAAGAACGCCGACTTCTTCAGCTCGATGTAGTCGATCACGACCTGGTCGGGCGACATGAACTCCTTGGCGTGCTGGTCGTAGTGCGCCTTGACCTCTTCGTCGCTGACCTTGACTGCGGCCGGGTCGGCCTTGAACGTCAGGGAGGCGAAGTCGCGAGTCTGCTTCTCCAGGCGAGCAAAGGCATCGACCTGTTGATCGGTGACGAAGCTGCTGCCGGCCAGGCCGGTGCGCAGTTGGCCGATGAGCATTTCCTCGCCGAGCATCTCGCGGAACTGCATGCGACCGTAGCCCATCTGGCGGATCACCTGGTCGAAACGGTCAGCGCTGAACTTGCCGTCCACCTGGAACTCAGGGGTCTGCAAGATCACCTGATCCAGCGCGGCCTCGGAGAATGCGAACTTGGCATCCTCAGCACCTTGCAGCAGCAGCTTGCGGCTGATCAGCCCCTTGAGTGCCTCCTCTCGCAGCAACTTGTCATCCAACAGCGCCGGGTCGAAATCCTTGCCCAACTGTTGCATCAGTTGACGGCGCTGCATGTCGGCCGCCTGGCTCAGCTCGTTCTGGCTGATGGTCTGGCCGTTCACCTTGGCGGCGTCCTGGCTATGAGTGGCGGCCTGGAAAATGGCTTCGAAACCGGTCAATGCCATCAACACGACGATAAGGCCGATGATGGTCTTGGCAATCCAACCTTGTGAATTGTCCCTGATATTTTGCAGCATGCGTCCCCCAGAAACGGCTGTACCACTGCGTCGACAACCGCGGAGCGTGGGTAGAATCCTGATAAAAGAAAGGCGCATCCGAGGATGCGCCTTTTCTTAGCAAACGTGTCAGGCGGGAACGTTTGCGCCCCGCCATCACCGTGCTCGGACCAGGCCAGGCCGGGTCCGGCTGAAAGACGACTTAGTTGACGGCGTCTTTCAGGCCTTTGCCTGCCTTGAAACCTGGAACCTTGGCGGCTTCGATCTTGATTGCCTTGCCGGTTTGCGGGTTGCGGCCGGTACGCTCGGCGCGCTCCTTGACCGAGAAGGTACCAAAGCCAACCAGTACCACATCGTCACCTTGCTTCAGGGCGCCGGTGACGGATTCGATGACTGCGTCCAGCGCACGGCCGGCTACAGCTTTCGGGATGTCTGCAGATGCGGCGATAGCGTCAATCAGTTCCGACTTGTTCACTCTAAGTCCCCTTATTTCTCTATTGAGTTTGTTTCTAAGTATGTAATGAAAAGCTTATGAAACGTGTGCTGGGAGGCATGGCGACAATAACGTGCCGCTTTATAGCAAGGCGCCGAAAATACTGTCAAGGAAAGCCCCCCAGCCAAAAACTACTAATGCGTGCTGATTCTTTCCTTAGCATCGCCGTCGCGCTTCTCGTCTTTCGCGACAATCTCCGGAGCCACATCTGGCAAGGGCTCCGGGGCGTATTGCAGCGCAATTTGCAGGACTTCGTCAATCCATTTGACCGGTTTGATCTGAAGATCCTGTTTGATATTTTCAGGAATCTCCTTGAGATCGCGAACATTCTCCTCGGGAATGATCACCGTCTTGATCCCGCCACGGTGTGCCGCCAGCAGTTTTTCCTTCAGCCCGCCAATGGCCAATACCTGGCCACGCAAGGTGATTTCGCCGGTCATGGCCACGTCGGCACGTACCGGAATCTGCGTCAGCGCCGACACCAGTGCGGTGCACATTCCGATACCGGCACTTGGGCCGTCTTTCGGCGTGGCGCCCTCAGGCATGTGAATGTGCACGTCATGCTTCTCGTGGAAGTCGGCGGCAATCCCCAGGCTGCGGGCGCGGCTGCGTACCACGGTCTGCGCGGCGGTAATCGACTCGACCATGACATCGCCCAGCGAGCCGGTCTTGATCAACTGGCCCTTGCCGGGGATGACCACGGCCTCGATGGTCAGCAACTCGCCGCCCACCTGGGTCCAGGCCAGGCCGGTTACCTGGCCGATCTGATCCTGCTGCTCGGCCAGGCCATAGCGGAACTTGCGCACGCCCAGCAGGTGCTCCAGCTGCTCGCTGGCCACCTTGACCTTGACCTGCTTCTGCCCGGTATGTTCCTTGACCACCTTGCGGCAGACCTTGGCAATTTGCCGCTCCAGGCCCCGCACACCGGCTTCACGGGTGTAGTAGCGGATGATGTCGCGAATCGCCGAGATGTCGACGTCCAGCTCTTCCTTCTTCAAGCCGTTGGCCTTGACCTGCTTGGGCACCAGGTACTTGACCGCGATGTTGATCTTTTCGTCCTCGGTGTAGCCAGGCAGACGGATGACTTCCATCCGGTCCAGCAGCGCCGGCGGGATGTTCATCGAGTTCGAGGTGCACAGGAACATCACGTCCGAGAGGTCGTAGTCGACCTCCAGGTAGTGGTCGTTGAAGTTGTGGTTCTGTTCAGGGTCGAGCACTTCCAGCAGTGCCGAAGCGGGGTCACCGCGCATGTCGCTGCCCATCTTGTCGATCTCGTCGAGCAGGAACAACGGGTTGCGCACGCCCACCTTGGTCATCTTCTGGATCAGGCGACCCGGCATGGAGCCGATGTAGGTACGGCGGTGGCCACGGATCTCGGCCTCGTCACGCACGCCACCCAGGGCCATGCGCACGAACTTGCGGTTGGTGGCGGCAGCGATCGACTCGGCCAGCGAGGTCTTGCCGACGCCGGGCGGCCCGACCAGGCACAGCACCGGACCGCGGATCTTCTTGACGCGCTTCTGCACGGCAAGGTATTCGAGGATGCGTTCCTTGACCTCTTCCAGGCCATAGTGGTCGGCATCGAGGATTTCCTCGGCCTTGGTCAGGTCCAGACGCACCTTGCTCTGAGCCTTCCACGGCACCTGCACCAACCAGTCGAGGTACGAGCGCACCACGGTAGCTTCGGCCGACATCGGAGACATTTGCTTGAGCTTGTTCAGCTCCGCCTGAGCCTTGGCCAAGGCATCTTTAGGCAGACCTGCGGCTTCGATGCGCTTTTTCAGCTCTTCGACTTCATTGTGGCCTTCGTCACCATCGCCAAGTTCTTTCTGAATGGCCTTCATCTGCTCATTCAGGTAGTACTCGCGCTGGCTGCGCTCCATCTGCTTCTTGACCCGGCCGCGAATGCGCTTTTCGACCTGCAGGAGGTCGATTTCGGCATCCAGCAGTGCCAGCACGTGCTCGACACGGGTAGTCAAGTCGACGATTTCAAGAATTTCCTGCTTCTGCTCGATCTTCAGGGCCATGTGCGCGGCCATGGTGTCGACCAGGCGCCCTGGCTCGTCGATGCTGTTCAGCGAAGACAGCACTTCGGCAGGCACCTTCTTGCCCAGCTGAACGTATTGTTCGAACTGCGACAGCAGCGTGCGCACGAACACTTCCGACTCGCGCTCGGCAGTGTCGGTTTCGTCGATCAGGGAGACTTCGGCACGGATGTGCCCTTCAACTTCGGAGAAGCGCTCGACCGCACCCCGCTGTTCGCCTTCGACCAGCACCTTGACGGTGCCATCAGGCAGCTTCAGCAGTTGCAGCACGGTGGCAACGGTACCGACGCGGTACAGGGCGTCCTCACCCGGATCGTCGTCGGCTGGGTTCTTCTGGGCCAGCAGAAGGATCTGCTTTTCGCCCGTCATCGCCGCCTCGAGGGCTTCGATGGACTTTTCGCGCCCCACGAACAGCGGGATAACCATGTGCGGGTAAACAACGACATCGCGCAATGGCAAAAGAGGCAAGTCGAGGGTGGTCTTCATGATTTCGCCTCTACAGCGGCCTTATGGCCGGAAACCGGTGGAAATGATGCTTGGACCTAATGTGGGGGCACGCTTGAGAAATTACAAGCGCTTGCACAGGAAAAGCAGAAAGGGGCCCGTAGGCCCCCTTCTTGCTTGCAACCGAGAACCGGCCATTGCCTGAATCAGGCGTCTGGAGCGGCTTTGGCTTGCGGTTCGCTGTTTTCGTAAATCATCAGCGGCTGCGAGGTACCCTCAATGACGCTCTCGTCGATAACCACCTTGCTGACATCCTTTTTCGAAGGAATCTCATACATGGTATCGAGCAGCACGCCTTCGAGGATCGAACGCAGGCCACGAGCGCCAGTCTTGCGCTCCAGGGCCTTGCGTGCAACGGCCTTGAGCGCATCGCTGCGGAACTCGAGGTCGACGCTTTCCATCTCGAACAGCTTGGCATACTGCTTGGTCAGGGCATTCTTCGGCTCGGTGAGGATCTGCATCAACGCAGCCTCATCCAGCTCGTCAAGGGTAGCCAATACCGGCAGACGGCCGACGAACTCCGGAATCAGGCCAAACTTGACCAGATCGTCCGGCTCGACCTCACGCAGGGACTCACCAACCTTCTTGCCCTCTTCCTTGCTGCGCACTTCGGCACCAAAACCGATGCCACCTTTGGTGGAGCGGTTCTGGATGACCTTTTCCAGGCCCGAGAACGCACCACCACAGATGAACAGGATGTTGCGGGTATCAACCTGCAGGAATTCCTGTTGCGGGTGCTTGCGGCCGCCCTGCGGCGGAACCGAGGCCACGGTGCCCTCGATCAGTTTCAGCAGTGCCTGCTGCACGCCCTCGCCCGAGACATCACGGGTAATGGACGGGTTGTCCGACTTGCGCGAAATCTTGTCGATTTCGTCGATGTAGACAATGCCCATCTGGGCCTTTTCCACGTCGTAGTCGCACTTCTGCAACAGCTTCTGGATGATGTTCTCGACGTCCTCACCCACATAACCGGCCTCGGTCAGGGTGGTGGCGTCAGCAATGGTAAACGGTACGTTCAACAGGCGTGCCAGGGTTTCGGCGAGCAGGGTCTTGCCCGAGCCAGTTGGCCCGATGAGCAGGATGTTGCTCTTGCCCAGTTCGACTTCGTCACCCTTCTTGTCACGCTGGTTCAGGCGCTTGTAGTGGTTGTACACCGCTACGGCCAGCACCTTCTTCGCGCGCTCCTGACCAATCACGTACTGGTCCAGGATGCCGCTGATTTCTTTCGGCGAAGGCAATTTGTGCGCGCTGCTCTCGGCCTGGGCTTCCTGCACCTCCTCACGGATGATGTCGTTGCACAGGTCGACGCACTCGTCGCAGATAAATACCGAGGGCCCGGCAATCAGTTTGCGCACTTCGTGCTGGCTTTTGCCGCAGAAGGAGCAATAAAGCAATTTGCCGCTGTCCTCGCCGTTACGGGTGTCAGTCATTCGATCGATCCAATCCGGTAGGCTTGCAACACAAGATGAAGGCAATTGCGGGCTTTTTCAAGTCCGCAGGTAGGCGCTTTCGACGCCCACCTGCTCTGACCCCCCGGTTCAGGAGGCCAGTTGCCGCTTGTCGTAGACCGAGTCGATCAGGCCGTACTCGGCTGCGCGCGAGGCGCTCATGAAGTTGTCACGCTCGGTGTCACGCTTGATGGTCTCGAGTTCCTGGCCGGTGTGATAGGCCAGCAGCTCGTTCAGACGGGCCTTGATATTGAGGATTTCCTGGGCGTGGATCTCGATATCGGTGGCCTGACCCTGGAAGCCGCCCAGCGGCTGGTGGATCATCACGCGCGAGTTAGGCAGGCAATGACGCTTGCCCTTGGCACCTGCCGCCAGCAGGAAGGCGCCCATGCTGCAGGCCTGGCCGATGCAGATGGTCGAAACGTCCGGCTTGATGAACTGCATGGTGTCGTAGATCGACATGCCGGCGGTGACGGAACCGCCCGGCGAGTTGATGTACAGATGGATATCCTTGTCCGGGTTTTCCGCCTCAAGGAACAGCAGTTGCGCAACGACGAGGTTGGCCATGTAGTCCTCTACCGGGCCAACCAGGAAGATCACTCGCTCCTTCAACAGGCGCGAGTAGATGTCGTAAGCGCGTTCGCCACGGGCGGACTGCTCGATAACCATCGGGACCAGGCCGCCTGCGGCCTGGATGTCAGAGCTCTGCTGAATATAAGAATTGCGGGACATGTCCTGCGCTCACTCCCAAATAGTCATGGCTTGAATACGCACAAGCCAGCTCGAAGGCTGGCTTGTGGAGGTTTCCTACGAGAGAAGACCGTTACTCAGCAGCGGCAGGCGCCTCGGCTGGTTTAACGGCTTCTTCGTACGAGACCGACTTGTCGGTCACAGTCGCTTTCTGCAGAACAGTATCTACAACTTGTTCTTCCAGCACAACCGAACGCACTTCGTTCAGTTGCTGGTCGTTCTTGTAGTACCAGGCGATGACCTGCTCAGGCTCTTGGTAAGCCGAAGCCATTTCTTCGATCATCTCGCGAACCTTGGCGTCGTCCGGCTTCAGCTCGAACTGCTTGACCACTTCGGCCACGATCAGGCCCAGCACGACGCGGCGCTTGGCTTGCTCTTCGAACAGTTCGACTGGCAGCTGCTCAGGCTTGATGTTGCCACCAAACTGCTGAACAGCCTGCACGCGCAGACGGTTGACTTCGTTTTCCAGCAGGGCCTTTGGCACTTCGATCGGGTTGGCGGCCAGCAGACCGTCCATGACCTGGTTCTTGACCTTGGTCTTGATCGCCTGACGCAGCTCACGCTCCATGTTCTTGCGAACTTCGGCGCGGAAGCCTTCCAGCGTCGATTCCTTGATGCCGAACTGGGCGAAGAACTCTTCGTTCAGTTCTGGCAGTACAGGTGCCGAAACGCTGTTGACGGTGATGGTGAACTCGGCGGCTTTGCCAGCCAGGTCCAGGTTCTGGTAGTCCTCTGGGAAGGTCACGTTGACAACGCGCTCTTCGCCAGCCTTGGCGCCTACCAGACCTTCTTCGAAGCCTGGGATCATGCGGCCGGAGCCCAGCACCAGCAGGGTGCCCTTGGCCGAACCACCGGCAAACGCTTCACCGTCGACCTTGCCGACGAAGTCGATGTTGACCTGGTCGTCGTTCTGCGCAGCGCGCTCGACGGCCTCGAAGCGGGTGTTCTGCTTGCGCAGCACTTCCAGCATGTTGTCCAGGTCACTGTCAGCCACTTCGGCGCTCAGGCGCTCGACCTTGATCGACTCGAGGCCCGCAACAGTGAACTCAGGGAATACTTCGAAGATGGCGACGAATTCCAGATCCTTGCCCTTTTCGAAGGACTTGGGCTCTACAGCCGGGGCGCCAGCCGGGTTCAGCTTCTGCTCGACGATGGCTTCGTAGAAGGAAGCCTGGACCAGGTCACCGAAAGCCTCTTGACGGGCGTCCGCCTCGAAACGCTGACGGATCACGGTCATCGGTACTTTACCAGGACGGAAGCCCGCAATCTTGGCGCGCTTGGCAGTCTGCTGCAGACGCTTGTTGACTTCGTTCTCGACGCGCTCGGCCGGAACGGCGATGGTCATGCGGCGCTCGAGAGCGGAAGTGTTTTCAACAGAAACTTGCATGGATATTCCTCGTTGCACAGACGTTAGCCGGCGTTAGCCCGACTCCAGAATCAAGGGCAAACATTCTAGTGAGTCACGCAGCAGAAGTCACCCCACACGGGACGACTGAAAACAACGCCGGTCGATTAACTTTCAAGGCCCGCACGGCACAGCGCCAGGCCTGCTTCCAACAGGGGCTGCACGGCGCCGGAGGGCGGCCTGCAGCCGAAATACTTTGTCAAACAACTACCCGCAACGCATTCGCCTCCTTTATTGAGGATCAATGTCGTTGAACTGGCAGTATTCCTCCCATTCCAGCCCCAGCGCCTCGGCCACTTCACGGTGCGTTTCCAGGCGCATGGCCTGCAACTGCTCCGGGGACTCAGCAATCAATTGCAGCGCCAGCTCCCAGGGCTCAATGCCCTGCTCCTCGGCGGCATCCTCGAACGCCCACTCGATCTGCTGGGCCTGTTCGCGCGCATCCAGCTCGCGGATCTCCTCGAGCAACTGCGGATTGGCTTCGGCAAAGCGCTGCAGCGCCAGGGCCTGACGGGCTTCTTTTGCAATCATCGTGATGTCCTTTGCCGGCCGAACAGGCCGGTGTTTCAACCGGCTGAAATCTAACAGCTTTTATTGGGGTGCCACCAGAGGATTACAAGGGGCAGGAGGTGTTTTGGCTGAGGCGCGGCTCATCACCGCTACGCAGACCCAAAACAAAAAGGCGCCCGATCTCACGATCAAGGCGCCTTTCAGGAATATGGGGTGGACGATGGGAATCGAACCCACGACAACTGGAATCACAATCCAGCGCTCTACCAACTGAGCTACGCCCACCATATTGCGGTCTTGCGGTACAACCTTACAGAAGCATGGTGCGGACGAAGAGACTCGAACTCTTACAGCTTGCGCCGCTGGAACCTAAATCCAGTGTGTCTACCAATTTCACCACGTCCGCGTAACGCTTAAAACAAAGGCGCCAGATGCTATCGAGGCGCCCTTGAAAAATATGGGGTGGACGATGGGAATCGAACCCACGACAACTGGAATCACAATCCAGCGCTCTACCAACTGAGCTACGCCCACCATATTGCATTACAACCTACTTGCTTGCCAAAGCTGCCTAATGGCGCACCCGGCAGGACTCGAACCTGCGACCATCCGCTTAGAAGGCGGATGCTCTATCCAGCTGAGCTACGGGCGCTTAAGCTTGAAGCCTAACCGAACGAGACGCTAACAAGGAACTGTTAAACCACTCATTCTGCCCGACTTAGCCAACCAGTGCTAGGCTGTGCCCGACAAGTGCGGCGAATCTTATAGTCGACCCCGAAAGTCGTCAACACCTTTTTCGAAAAAATTTAAATTATTTAAGGGGTTAGGGGATTTGCCCGACCACCCGCCTTTGCCCTTGGCCCATGTCGTGCGAGAATGCACGTTCTTTATTGTTCCTTCTCGATGGTTAATCACGCGTCTATGACTGCACACCTAATCGATGGCAAGGCTATCGCCGCCAGCCTGCGCCAGCAGATCGCTCAACGTGTCGTGGAGCGTCGCCAGCAAGGCCTGCGTACGCCGGGCCTGGCAGTGATCCTGGTCGGCACCGACCCCGCCTCCCAAGTCTATGTCTCGCACAAGCGCAAGGACTGCGAAGAGGTCGGCTTCATTTCGCAGGCTTTCGACCTGCCCAGCGAGACCACGCAACAAGCCCTGACCGAGCTGATCGACCGTCTCAATGACGACCCGGCCGTCGACGGCATCCTGTTGCAACTGCCGCTGCCGGCACACCTGGACGCCTCGTTGCTGCTCGAGCGCATTCGCCCGGACAAGGATGTGGACGGCTTCCATCCGTACAACATCGGCCGCCTGGCCCAGCGTATTCCACTGCTGCGCCCGTGCACACCGAAAGGCATCATGACCCTGCTGGAAAGCACCGGCCAGGACCTGTACGGCATGAACGCGGTGATCGTCGGCGCGTCCAACATCGTTGGCCGCCCGATGGCCATGGAACTGCTGCTGGCCGGCTGCACCGTGACCGTCTGCCACCGCTTCACCAAGGACCTGGCCGGCCATGTCGGGCGTGCCGACCTGGTGGTCGTGGCTGCCGGCAAGCCGGGCCTGGTCAAAGGTGAGTGGGTCAAGGAAGGCGCCATCGTCATCGACGTGGGCATCAACCGCCAGGAAGACGGCAAGCTGGTCGGCGACGTGGTCTACGAGACTGCCCTGCCCCGCGCCGGCTGGATCACACCAGTGCCGGGCGGCGTCGGGCCGATGACCCGGGCGTGCCTGCTGGAGAACACGCTGTATGCGGCAGAAGAGCTGCACAAGTAATACTGCGTGATGCGAAAACGGCACCTTTGCAGGTGCCGTTTTTTTTGCCCGTGACGAACGACCTCTTTGCGAACGAGCCTGCTCTTGCAAGCGGTTGTCCGGCCCCAGGGTGTGGAGGGAGACCACCACGGTGTTCAGCCGATCACTTCCTGGCCGCCTCCCAGGACTTCAGCAGTTCGTTATAGCTGACTGTCTCGCCCATGGGCTTTTCGTTGGCCAGCTTGGCTTTCGGCGCACCCGGCTGGTCGAACCAGTACTGGGCGTCCTTCTCCGGATTCAACTTGGGTGCACACGTCGCCTGGGCATTGGAGCGTTGCAGGCGCTCCATCATGCGGTCCTGGTCGCGGGCCAGCCCATCCAGGGCTTCCTGCGGGGTCTTTTCGCCACTGGCGACTTCGGCGATATGGCTCCACCACAGCTGCGCCAGCCGCGGGTAGTCCGGCACGTTGGTGCCGGTCGGCGTCCACTGCACCCGCGCAGGGCTGCGATAGAACTCCACCAGCCCACCGAGCTTGGGCGCCAACTCGGTCATGGCCTGGGAGTTGATGTCCGACTCACGAATCGGCGTCAGGCCGACGATGGTCTTTTTCAGCGATACGGTCTTTGAGGTGACGAACTGGGCGTACAGCCACGCCGCCAAGCGTTGCTTCTCGGGGGTGGACTTGAAGAAGGTCCACGAGCCAGTGTCCTGGTAGCCGAGTTTCATACCCTCTTCCCAGTATGGCCCCTTCGGTGAAGGCGCCATGCGCCACTTCGGCGTGCCGTCGGCATTCACAACCGGCAAGCCGGGCTTCGTCATGTCGGCGGTGAACGCGGTGTACCAGAATATCTGCTGGGCAATGTTGCCTTGCGCCGGCACAGGGCCGGCTTCGGAGAAGGTCATGCCCTGCGCTTCCTTGGGCGCGTAGGCACGCATCCAGTCCACGTACTTCTGCGTGGCATAGACGGCGGCCGGCCCATTGGTATCGCCGCCGCGGGTCACGCTGGAACCCACCGGATGGCAGTCCTCCACGCGAATGCCCCATTCATCGACCGGCAAACCATTGGGCAGGCCCTTGTCGCCGCCGCCGGCCATCGAGAACCAGGCATCGGTGAAGCGCCAGCCCAGTGACGGGTCTTTCTTTCCGTAGTCCATGTGCCCGTAGACACGCTTGCCGTCGATCTCCTTGACGTCTTCGGTGAAGAACTTGGCAATGTCCTCGTACGCCGACCAGTTCACTGGCACCCCCAGTTCATAGCCGTACTTCTCTTTGAACCTGGCCTTCAACTCAGGCCGTTCGAACCAGTCGGCGCGGAACCAGTACAGGTTGGCGAACTGCTGGTCGGGCAGTTGGTAGACCTTGCCATCGGGCGCGGTGGTGAAGGAAATACCGATGAAGTCCTTCAGGTCGAGGGTCGGCGAGGTGTAGGCTTTGCCCTCGTTGGCCATCAGGTCGGTGATCGATTCCACTTTGCCGTAGCGAAAGTGCGTACCGATCAGGTCGGAGTCGTTGACCCAGCCGTCATAAATGTTCTTGTCCGACTGCATCTGCGTCTGCAGTTTTTCCACCACATCGCCTTCCTGCAGCAGGTCGTGGGTCAACTGGATGCCGGTGATCTCACTGAAAGCCTTGGCCAGCACCTTGGATTCGTATTCATGGGTGGTGATGGTTTCCGACACAACGTTGATCTTCATCCCGCGAAACGGCTCGGCTGCCTTGATGAACCACTGCAATTCGGCCAACTGCTGTTCGGGGGTAAGGGTCGAAGGCTTGAACTCGCTGCCGATCCATTTCTTTGCCGCCTCTTCGTACTGGTCGGCCCAGGCTGTGCCTTGCACGCTGGCCAGTACCAGCAACGCGGCCAGGGTCAAATGTCGCCTGTTGTGTTTGTTGTCGAACATTGTGATCTCCCGTTTCAGTTATCCCACAGGGCCGCTCGCTCAGCCCCAGCGCAACACCACCGCCAGCCACGCCAGCGACAGCAGCGAGGCCACCCACAATGGCCAGTCGCTGACACCGACCACCAGCAGGTGCAGGTAGGCGCTGGCCAGCAGGCCGATGAACAAACGGTCACCACGGCTGGTGACCAGCGGCAAAAAGCCCCGTCGCTCTACGCAGGGGCGACGCAGTTCAAGCAATGTCATGCCCAGCAGCAACAGGCCCACAGCGGCGAAGAACAGCGCTGTCGGCAGGGTCCAGGCCATCCACTCCATGCGTTGCCCTCCTCACACCCGGCCCAGGGCGAAGCCCTTGGCCACATGATTGCGCACGAACCAGATCACCAGCATGCCCGGCAAGATGGTCAGCACCCCCGCCGCCGCCAGCACACCCCAGTCGATGCCCGATGCCGACACCGTGCGGGTCATCACCGCGGCAATCGGCTTGGCATTCACCGAGGTCAGGGTGCGCGCCAGCAGCAGTTCGACCCAGGAGAACATGAAACAGAAAAACGCCGTGACGCCGATGCCGGAGCCAATCAGCGGTATGAAGATCTTCACGAAGAAGCGTGGAAAACTGTAGCCGTCGATGTAGGCGGTTTCGTCGATTTCCCTTGGCACGCCCGACATGAAACCCTCCAGGATCCACACCGCCAGCGGTACGTTGAACAGGCAATGGGCCAGCGCCACGGCAATGTGGGTATCGAACAGCCCGATCGACGAGTACAACTGGAAGAACGGCAGCAGGAACACCGCCGGTGGCGCCATGCGGTTGGTCAGCAGCCAGAAGAACAGGTGGCGGTCGCCGAGAAAGCGGTAGCGCGAGAACGCATAGGCCGCGGGCAACGCCACGAGCAGTGAAATCAGCGTGTTCAGGCACACGTAGTACAGCGAGTTGATGTAGCCGCTGTACCAGCTGGCGTCGGTGAAGATCACTCGGTAGTTGTCGAGCGTGAACGCCTGCGGCCACAGGGTCAGGCCGCCAAGGATCTCGGCGTTGCTCTTGAACGACATGTTCAGCAACCAGTAGATCGGCACCAGCAGGAAGAAGAAGTACAGCAGCAGGGCCATTGATTTGCGTGTGCTCATGGCCTAGTCCTTGTCGGCATGGGTCATGGCTGTGTAGAACAGCCACGACACCAGCAGGATGATCAGGAAGTACACCAGTGAAAACGCTGCCGCCGGCCCCAGGTCGAACTGCCCTACGGCCATACGCGTGAGGGTCTGGCTGAGGAACGTGGTCGCGTTGCCTGGCCCGCCGCCGGTCAGCACGAACGGCTCGGTGTAGATCATGAAACTGTCCATGAAGCGCAGCATCAACGCGATCACCAGCACGTTCTTGAGCTTGGGCAGCTGGATATGGCGAAACACCGCCCAGCCCGAGGCCCGATCGATGCGCGCGGCCTGGTAGTACACGTCGGGGATCGCACGCAGCCCCGAATAGCACAGCAAAGCCACCAACGAAGTCCAGTGCCACACATCCATCACCAGCACGGTGAGCCAGGCATCGAACGGGTCACCGGCGTAGTTGTAGCTGACCCCGAGCTTGGCCAGGGAAGCGCCGAGCAGGCCAATGTCGGCACGGCCGAAAATCTGCCAGATAGTGCCGACCACGTTCCACGGGATCAGCAACGGGATAGCCATGACGATCAGGCACACCGAGGCCATACGGCCTTTGGTTGGCATGGCCAGGGCGATGCCTATACCCAACGGAATTTCGATCAGCAGTACACAGGCCGAGTAAATGAACTGGCGCAGCAATGCATCGTGCAGCGCCGGGTCGCGCAGTACCTGGCGGTACCAGTCGGCACCGACGAAGTAGCGGCTGGACTGGTCGAAGATGTCTTGCACCGAGTAGTTGACCACCGTCATCATCGGCACCACCGCGCTGAACGCGACCAGCAGGAACACCGGCAGCACCAGCCACCAGGCCTTGTTGTTCGGCACCTTGTTGTTCATGGCCCGGTCTCCAGCAGCACATCGTCGACATACAGCATCAACCACTGCGCCGGCAGGCTGACCCAGGCCTGGTCCACAGGCAACGGGCGGTCCTCGCCCAGCCTCGCCTTGAGCGCGACACCGCCCAGTTCGAGGGTGACGATGCGATAGGTACCCAGGTCTTCGACGTCCAGCACCCGTGCCGGGTAGGCACCCTCGAACGGGCTGTCCCACAGCTGCACGAACTCCGGGCGAATGCCCAGCTGCAGCCGCCCGCCCGCCAATGCAGCCAGGCGCTCGCACAAGCCATCGGGCAGTACCAACTGGACATCGCCGAACACCACCGCGCCCGCCTCGGCACGCACGTCGATCAAGTTCATGCCCGGGCTACCGATGAAATAACCAACGAACGTATGCCGCGGTCGCTCGAACAGCTCGCGCGGCGTGCCGAACTGGACGATGCGTCCGCCGTGCATCACCGCGATCTTGTCGGCGAAGGTGGAGGCCTCCAACTGGTCGTGGGTGACGTAGATCATGGTGATATTGAACTGCTCATGAATCTGCTTCAGCTTGCGCCGCAGCTTCCACTTCAGATGCGGGTCGATCACCGTCAGCGGCTCGTCGAACAGGATCGCCGACACGTCATCGCGCACCAGGCCACGCCCCATGGAGACTTTCTGCTTTTCATCGGCGGTGAGGTTGCGTGCTTTCTTGCGCAACACGGCAGTCAGCTCGAGCACTTCGGCAATTTCTTCCACCCGGGCACGCACCCGGGCTTCATCGAGCCCCTGGTTGCGCAAGGGGAAGGCCAAGTTGTCGAACACCGTCATGGTGTCGTACACCACCGGGAACTGAAACACCTGGGCGATATTGCGCGCCTGCGGGGACAGCTGGTTGACCGGCTTGCCGTCGAACAGCACCTCGCCATGAGACGGCGTCAGCAGCCCGGAAATGATATTGAGCAAGGTCGACTTGCCGCAGCCCGACGGCCCGAGCAACGCATAGGCACCGCCCTGCTCCCACACATGTTCGAGTGCGTGCAGGGCATAGTCTGCCTCGCTGGCGGGCTGGCGGCTGTAACTATGCGCCAGCTGGCGCAGGCGGATTTCGGCCATCACCCTCTCCTCGTCTGGCGCAGCCCCGGGGCCTGCACCAACACCCCGGCGCTGTCGAAAACGAACAGCTTGTGCGTGGGGATGAACACGCGTATCGGCGTGTCCACCTGGTATTCGTGCACCCCGGGAAGGTGCAGCACCATGCGCCAGTATTCGTTGCGCACATGCAGAAATGTTTCTGACCCACTGATCTCGGCCAACTCCACCAGCACCGCCAGCTCCAGGTCATCGTCATGGGCCGGCACCAGCGCGATATGGCTGGGGCGCACGCCGAAGCGGTAGTCACCTTCGGCCAGCGGCTCCAGGTCGGCATTGCGGGCAAAGTGCACGGTCTGGGCCAGGCTCACCTCGTTACCCGTGATACGGCCAGACACCAGGTTGATCGGCGGCTCGGAAAACAGCTCGGCAGCCAGCACGCTGCTGGGGCGCTGATAGACCTCGGCGGTGGGCCCGCTCTGCACGATACGGCCTTCGTGCACAAGGGTGGTGGTGCCGCCCAGTGCCAGCGCCTCGTTGGGCTCGGTGGTGGCGTACACAGCAATGCAATGACGCGCCGCGAACAGCTCGCGCAGCTCCTGACGCAGGCCTTCGCGTAACTTGTAGTCGAGGTTGACCAATGGCTCGTCGAAGAGGATCAACGAGGCATCCTTGACCAGTGCCCTGGCCATCGCCGTGCGTTGCTGCTGACCACCGGAGAGCTCCAGTGGCAGGCGTTGCAGGTAGGTTTCGATGCGCAGCATCTCGGCAGTTTCCTGCACCCGCCGTCGGATCTGGTCCTCGGCCATGCGCGCCTGGCGCAGCGGCGAGGCGATGTTTTCGTACACGCTCAAGGTCGGGTAATTGATGAATTGCTGATACACCATCGACACATTGCGCTGACGCACCGGCACACCGGTGACGTCCTGGCCATCCATCAGCACCCGCCCCCGGTCAGGACGGTCCAGCCCGGCCATCAGGCGCATCAGGCTGGTCTTGCCGGCCAGGGTGCGACCCAGCAGCACATTGAACGAGCCGGGCTCGAAACGCAGTGACGCATCGACGATCCACGGCTGGTTGTCGACGCTACGGCTGACCTGCTCCAGCACCAGGGACATGGCGTGGCCTTTTTTTGATTGTTGTCTGCCGGGTACAGCCAGTTCCGTGCCAGTCCTTGCCCGATGCTCTGGTTCGGGGCCTGGGTGGCAGCGCTGGCAAATCGCGGGTTCGCAAGTGAACACAATCACTGCACAACTGGACACTGGCCAGTTTGACAATGAACAGCCGTGAACAACACTGAACGGCGGTCGACCCATGACAACAATCACACAGGACAGGCCCGTGGCCGCATCCACTTCGACCCACACCCAACTGATCCAGGCTTCCTGGGACCGCTGCCGCGCCCACGGCCTGCAGCCGCAGCATGCGCCAGACTTTGACTGCCTGTCCCGCGCCGAGCTCAGCGCCCTGCTGGAGCGGCGCCAAAACCTGCTGCGCCTGACCCGCGAGGAAGTGCTACCGCACTATGCGCACCTCTTGGGTAACGCCAGCTACCTGGTGATGCTGGCCGATGCCAGTGGCTGCCTGCTCGACAGCTGGGGCTCGCGTCGTTTCATCGAACCGCGCCAGCACCATGGTTTCAGCGCCGGCGCCCATTGGCACGAGCGTGGCGTCGGCACCAATGCCCTGGGCACCACACTGATTTGCGCCGAAGCGGTTCACGTCGGCCAGGACGAACACTTCCTGCGCCAGAACCGCTACATGTCCAGCGCCGCCGCCCCCCTGTTCGACGCCGCACGGCAGCTGGTCGGAGTGCTCGACGTAGCCAGCGACGGCTACCTGCCGGCCAGCCAGACGCTTGGGCTGGTGCGCATGATGGGCCAGAGCCTGGAAAACCGCCTGATCCTCGCCGAACATGCTGACCAGCATGCACAACTGATCTTCAACAGCGCCTCCGACAACCTCGACAGCCCTTGGGCCGGCCTGCTGGTGTTCGATGAGCGCGGACAGGTGTTGGCTGCCAATCACCGGGCCGATAGCCTGCTCGGCGTAAACCCGCTGCAGCAAAACATCGAGCAACTGTTCCAGTTACCCCTGCAACAGCTGCTCAGCCATCCCCGACAACAGCCCTTCGCTCTGCAGGCCACCGGGCGCAACCGCTTTCACTGCCAGTGGCACCCCCCACGCGAAACCATTCGACGCCCCGAAGCCGGCAACGCCGAGCCGCGCCTGGAAAAAGCCTTGAAACAAGCCGGCCTGCTATTGGAGAAGGACATCCCGGTGTTGGTGGAGGGCGAAACAGGCGTAGGCAAAGAAGTGTTCGTCGACACCCTGCACCGGGCCAGCAGCCGCGCCAGGCAGCCGCTGGTCGCCGTAAACTGTGCGGCGATCCCGGCCGAACTGGTGGAGTCGGAACTGTTCGGCTATGACAAAGGCGCGTTCACCGGCGCCCACCACAAGGGCAACCCAGGGCTGATCCGCAAGGCCGACCACGGCATCCTGTTTCTGGATGAGATTGGCGACATGCCACTGCCCACCCAGGCCCGCCTGCTGCGCGTACTGCAGTCGCGCAGCATCCAGCCGCTGGGCAGTGGCGAACCGGTGCCGGTGGATATCCGCGTGGTGTCGGCGAGCAATCGCAACCTGGCCGAAGAAGTGCGCGCCGGGCGCTTTCGCCAGGACCTGTACTACCGCATCGCCGGCCTGACACTGGTGCTGCCTCCCCTGCGCGAACGCGCTGACCGGCGCCAGCTGATTGAGCAGGTGCATGCCCGCTACCGCGAGCCCGGGCAACCTGCGCGGCTGCCCCCGGCCATAATCGACCTGTTCGATCAACACCCCTGGCCGGGCAACCTGCGCGAACTGGTGAGTGTGCTACAGGTCGCGTTGGCCCTGGCGGCCAACGGGCCGGTCGGCGTCGAGCACCTTCCAGCGGGTTTTCTGGCCGAGTCGAAAACACCGGTGCCGATAGCGACTGAAGAGACGGACCTGCAGAGCCTGGTCGAGCAAGCCAATGGCAACCTGTCGGCGGTGGCCCGCCAACTGGGTATCAGCCGCACCACACTGTACAAGCGGTTGCGTGAGCGATGAATCGATTGACCCTGAAGCGCGCCGCACAGCAGGTTTTCGAAGCCACCCCTGATCGACAGCAGGTGGCGCCCCCGTGCAGGTCAAGACCACGGCCCGCTGATGAGCTTCAAGGGTCACGCCACTGCACTGGCTGCCGGTAGGCCTGTGCCCAGGCTTGCACGTCACTGGCGGGCATCGGCCGGGCGATGCAGTAACCCTGCGCCAGCTCGCAGCCCAGGCCCATCAGTACCCGACCGTGCTCGACACTCTCCAGCCCCTCGGCAATCACCTCGCGGCCAAACGCCCGCGCCAGGCCGATCACCGCCTCCGTCAGCGCCAGGTCGTCCTGGTCATGAAGGATGTCACGCACGAACGACTGGTCGATCTTGATCGTCTGGGTCGGCAAGCGTTTCAGGTAACTCAAGGACGAATAACCGGTGCCGAAATCGTCCAGCGAGAAACGCACACCCAGCGCACGGCAGGCATCCAGGCAGCGGCTGACATGCTGCAGGTTGTCGATGGCCACCGACTCGACGATTTCCAGGTCCAGCAGTGCCGGGTCCACCGCCGGGTACGCTGCCAGCAGCTGCTGCAGGCGCTCGGCAAAGTCATTGCGCTGCAAATGCCGCGCGGCGATATTCACGCTCAGCGACCAGGGCTGCCCTTGGCGCTGCCAGGCCTGCAACTGGCTCAACGCCTGCCCGATCACCCACTCGCCGATTTCGACGATCAGGTCGGTCTGCTCTACCCATGGCAGGAAATCGCCAGGCGGCACCACACCACGGCCTGGCCGCTGCCAGCGCAATAAGCCCTCGAAGCCCAGTACCTTGCCACTGCGCAGGTTGACCTTGGGCTGGTAGTAAAGACACAGCTCACCGTTGCGCAGCGCCCGGCGCACGCGCGCCACGGTCTGGTGGGTGGCCTTGAGCTCCTGTTCCTGCGACACGTCGAACAGATGGTAACGGTTGCGCCCGCGCTGCTTGGCCACATACATGGCCTGGTCGGCGTGGCGCACCAGGGTGTCGGCATCTTCGTCATCCTGCGGGTACAGGGTCACGCCGATACTGGCGCTGAGCGACAGTGTATGCTCACGCACCACACAGGGCGCCGCCAAGGCACGCAACACCCGCTGCAGGGCTGCATGCAGCTGGTGCTCATCATCGACATCGCGCAGGATCAGCACGAATTCGTCGCCCGACAGCCGCGCCACGGCATCCCCACCACGCAGGATACTCTTCAGGCGCTGCGCCACTTCCACCAGCAGCAGGTCACCCACGGCATGCCCGTAGCCGTCGTTGACCGCCTTGAAACCATCCAGGTCGAGCATGCACACCGCCAGCGAGATGCCTTCGCGGCGCGAGTAGGCCAGAGCCTGGTTCAGCAGGTCGGACAGGTAGGCGCGGTTGGGCAGGCCGGTGAGCACATCGTGACCCACCCGCCACTGCAAGGTATGCAGCAGCTGGCGCTTCTCCGTGACGTCAAAGCGGATCGACACATACTTGCGCACCTGGCCTGTCAGCGGATCGACCAGTGGCACCATGGTGCTGTCGACCCAGTACAACGAACCGTCCTTGGACCGGTTGCAGATTTCGCCCTTCCACACCCGCCCGGCGACCAAAGCCCGCCACATGCCGACAAAGAACGTCGGTTCATGCAGCCCGGAATTGAGGATGCGGTGGTTGGCCCCCAACAGTTCTTCACGGCTGTAGCCCGAGATGCTGCAGAACTGCTGATTGACGTAGGTGATGTTCCCACGCAGGTCGGTTTCCGAAAAGATTGCGGCCGCGTCCACGGCCGCGCGATAGTTATCATCCATAAAGCATCCTGCCTTAGCGGTTGAAGCGCTCCACCAGGGCGCGCAATCCGGCGCACACGTGTTCCAGTTCGGTACCGCGCGAGGCGGCGGCGTTGGCGCTGTGGGCGCTGTGCTGGGCAATACCGGCTACGCCGTTGATCTGCCGCGAAACATCTTCTGCCACCGCCGACTGCTGCTGCGAGGCGGTGGCCATCTGCTGGCTCATGTCGCTGATGCGCTGTACCGCGTCACGAATGCCATGCAGCGCCTGTCGGGCTTCCTGCACCTGGGCAACGCCTTGCTCGGCACCGTCGATGCCTCGGCTGGCGATCGCCACGGCTTCCTCGGCGCCACTGCGCAGGGCATCGATGATGGCCTGGATGTGCAGGGTGGACTGGCGGGTCTTGTCGGCCAATGCCCGGACCTCGTCGGCGACCACGGCAAAGCCCCGGCCCTGCTCGCCCGCACGGGCAGCCTCGATGGCGGCGTTGAGGGCCAGCAGGTTGGTTTGCTCGGCAATGCCGCGGATCATCCCGGCGGCCTCGGCGATGGCGCCGGTCTGACCCGCCAGGTGGCTGACCGCCTGGTTGATCTGCGTCACAGTGCTGGCCAGGTTACGAATGGCCGTGCCGCTGGCATCGGCCACCTGGCTACCTTGCTCGGCCAGCAGGTGCGCCGTGTGTGCCTCAGCGGCGGTCAACTGCACGTGGTTGGCGACTTCGCCAATGGAGGCGGCCATCTGGTTCATTGCAGTGGCGCTCAGGTCGGTTTCGGCACGCTGCTCCAGCAATGCCGCCTCGGTGCTGCGCGACAACTGCCCGGCATCGCGAGCGGCCACGGCCATTTGCCCGGCCAGGTCGCTTAGCCGCGTCAATGCGGTTTTCAGGCGTGCCTCTTCGCTGATCAGCATCAGTTGCAACTGCCCGGCAGCACCCGACAGGTCGCTGTAGGTCAAGGCTGCAATCGGGTCGGCGAAGGCACCTTCGGCACCCTGCACAATCTGCTGTAGCTGCCGCCCGAGGGCATTGCGCGCCCACAGGCCGCAGGCCACGAACAGCCCCAGGGTCAGCCCCTGCCCCACCAGGCCAGGCCACAACTGATTGGCACCCACCGCCAGCAGCCCACCGGCCAGTGGCAAGGCCAAGGCCTGCGCCAGCAAGCTCAGACGGCGCGGCGCCGACAATGCCGCCTGGCCGTTGCGCAGCCGCGCATACAGGGCTTCGGCACGGGCTACTTGCTCGCGCGTAGGGCATACGCGCACAGACTCGTAACCCACGACCCGCCCACCTTCGAGGATGGGCGTGACGTAGGCATTGACCCAGTAGTAGTCGCCGTTACGGCAGCGGTTCTTGACGATACCCATCCAGCTCTTGCCGGCTTTCAGGTAGCGCCACATCAACTCGTACACCGCCGGCGGCATGTCCGGGTGGCGCACCAGGTTGTGCGGGCTGCCAATCAGTTCGGCCTCGCTGTAGCCACTGATGGCGGCAAACTCAGGGTTGCAGTAGGTGATCAGGCTGGCGGTATCGGTAGCAGAAATCAGCCGCTGATCGGGGGGAAAACGTTGCTCGACCGGGGTTACCGGCAAGTTGAGGCGCACGATGAGACTCCATTCGATGACAAGCCGGTACCCAGTTCATCGACGGCCATCGGAACCGATTCATGAGGATCCGTTCCAATGGGCAAAAGCGCTTCCTGCCGTTACGGCACGAGGCCGAACGGTACAAGGAAGGTGACGATGACTGACCGGTCAAGCCATGAATTCTACGAAATTCATCACATAAATAAAACAAAGGTGATCGATCATGGCGTTGCGCCACATTGATAGATATCGTTAAGTTCTTGATTCTAAATGGGAATTAAGCGATGACGAGATCAGCTTTGGGTATCGCCCTGCGCCGCTACCGCAAGCTGGCGGGCCTGACCCAGGCACAACTGGCTGAACGAACCGGCTTCGACCCCAAGACCATCAGCCGTTTCGAAACCAGCACCTACACCCCCAGCATCGATGCAATCATGGCGTTTGCCCAGGTGCTGGGCGTCAAGCCCAAGGACTTCTTCGCTGAACCGGACGACGAAGAGGAGCAGCGCGCCTACCTGTTCGGTGTCATCCACAACGCCCCACCCAAAGATCTTGGCAAGCTGATTGCAGCAGTGGACCAGGCACTGGCCAAGCCCTGAGCTATTTCAAGCGCCCCCTTTCACGGCACGCACCGAACTAGAGCATGGCAGGCTGGATTGCCCCACAACTGGTCAGACCGGTAAGGCCAAAAAACCTTGCAATCAGGTATTTTTCGCGCTTTTATGGCCTCGCGCTGAACAAACCGGTAAGACCACAATAATTAAGTCCTGCGCTCTTTCGCCCCGTGCGGCTACCGAAGCAAGGACACCGATCAGAGACTCCTCCCATGCTCAAATGGTGCTCGCGTTCGATTTTCCTGCAAGTCGTACTCGGCCTTGCCCTCGGCATCGCCTGCGGTCTGAGCTTCCCCGACCTCTCCCTGCAACTCAAACCCCTCGGCGACGGCTTCATCAAGCTGATCAAGATGCTCATCGGCCTGATCGTGTTCTGCGTGGTGGTCAGCGGCATTTCGGGGGCGGGTGACCTGAAAAAGGTCGGGCGCATCGGCCTGAAGTCGGTGATTTACTTCGAAGTGCTGACGACCCTGGCGCTGGTAATCGGCCTGGTGTTCGCCTTCACCAGTGGCATTGGCAGCGGTGCCAATATTCACCTGGATCAACTGTCCGCCGCCGATGCCAACGGCTTGGCCGAGCGCGGCCAGCACATCCATGGCGCCACGGCGTTCTTCATGGACCTGATCCCCACCTCGGTGATCGGTGCCTTCGCCGACAACAACATTCTTCAGGTGCTGCTGTTCTCGGTGCTGTTCGGCAGTGCGCTGAACCTGGTAGGTGACTCGGCCGCCGGCATTTCGCGACTGATCAACGAACTGAGCCATGTGATCTTCCGCATCATGGGCATGATCGTGCGCCTGGCGCCGATCGGCGTGTTCGGTGCCATCGCCTTCACCACCAGCAAGTACGGCCTGGCGTCGCTGCAGCACCTGGGCGGGCTGGTGGCGCTGTTCTACCTGACCTGTGCCGGCTTCGTGCTGATCGTGCTGGGCACCGTCATGCGCCTGTCGGGCCTGAAACTGCTGCCGTTGATCAAGTACCTGCGTGAAGAGCTGACCATCGTCCTGGGCACCGCCTCTTCCGACGCCGTGCTGCCACAGATCATGCGCAAGCTTGAGCACCTGGGCATCGGCAGTTCCACGGTCGGCCTGGTGATCCCTACCGGCTACTCGTTCAACCTCGATGGTTTTTCCATCTACCTCACCCTGGCGATCGTGTTCATCGCCAACGCCACCGGCACGCCACTGGAAATGACCGACCTGCTGACCATCCTGCTGGTGTCGTTGGTGACTTCCAAGGGGGCTCACGGCATCCCAGGCTCGGCACTGGTGATTCTTGCCGCCACCCTGACTGCGGTACCGGCGATCCCTGTGGTAGGCCTGGTACTGGTGCTGGCGGTGGACTGGTTCATGGGTATCGGCCGGGCGTTGACCAACCTGATCGGCAACTGCGTGGCCACCGTGGCCATTGCCCGTTGGGAGAAGGACATTGACCTGGAGCGTGCGCAGAACGTGCTCGACGGTAAGCCTGGCTTTGCCCCCACGCCACGCAAGCAACCCAACGCCCATCAACAGGAATTCTGAGCGAACGTGGCCGGCATGACGCCGGCCCTTCCAGGAGCGAACCGTGATCAGCTCATCAACCGTCGTCAACTCAGTGGTGGAAAAACTCCGCCAGGCCCTGGCCCGCGGCCAATGGCGCACCGGCGACATGCTGCCAGGCCAGCGCGAACTGGCCGAACAACTGGGCATCAGCCGCCCCAGCCTGCGCGAAGCGGTAACCGTGCTGGAAACACTGGGCCTGGTGCGCTCGTTACCCGGCAAGGGCGTGTTGGTGCTGGATGCCGATGCCCAGCCGTCGGGCGTGGAAACCAGCGCTGCGGCCAGCCTGGCCGACGTGCTGGAACTGCGCTACACACTCGAACCGTTCATCGTCGGCCTGGTGGCGCAGTCGGCCAACAGCCAGGACATCGGCCAGTTGCGCCTGACCCTGATGGACATGCGCGAAGCGCTGGAGGCCGATGACAGCGAGGCCGGGGTCAAAGCCTACATTGCCTTCCATGAGGCGCTGTTCGCCCTGACCACCAACCCGATTTTCCAGAGTGTGGTGCAGCAGACCGGCAATGCCCTGAAGCAAAGCGCCGACATGCTGCGCAACTCGCCAGAGCACCTGGCCGCGCGGCTGAAGGAAAACGAAGCGGTGGTGCGCGCCATTCGCGAACGCAGCAGCGCCCAGGCCAGTGCCCAGATGCGTCAGCACATCGTGGCCGAAGGGCTGCGCATGGGCATCGCGCTGAATATCCCGGACGAACATCCACATCCATGACCTCAGGAGAGTGCCCATGAACGCCGCCCCCCACTTGCCTGCCCTGCTCGCGGCCGGCGAAACCCGCCTGTCGGCCGAGCAGATTTATCCGCGGCTGTTCGACGCCATTCTCGAACAGCGCCTGCCGCCGGGCAGTCTGTTGCCCGAACAGGCGCTGGGCCATGCCTTTGGTGTCAGCCGCACGGTGATCCGCCGCGTGCTGGGGCGCCTGTCCGACCAGCAGGTAGTGGTACAGCGCCCCAGCCACACCGCACATCTGGCTGCACCCGACCCAGACCAGGCACGTCAGGTGCTCAGTGCCCGTCGCCTGGCGGAAACCACGCTGATCACCCTGGCCGCGCAACGCGCCCGGCCGGCGCAGGTACGCCAGCTACGGCAACTGGTGGAGCGCGAGCGCCAGCACCATGAGCGTGGCGAACGCTGCGCAGCGATCCGCCTGGGCGGCGAGTTCCACCTGAAACTGGCGCAGGTGGCGGCCAATGCACCACTGGCGCGATTTCTCAATGGGCTGGTGCCGATGACCTCGCTGATCATCGCTCGCTACGAAACGCCGTGCTGCGATCACTGCGCGTGGGAAGAGCATGCGGCAATCATCGATGCCGTGGAGCAAGGTGATGCCGAAGCGGCGCTGGGGTTGATGCACAGGCACCTTGACCGTCTGGAAGAAAAGCTCGACCTGGAATAACCCGACCAAACGGACGCGATCGCTCCCACGCAGGCCGCGCTCACGCAACCATCTGCATCAGAGCGGATGCGGGCGATGGGCTGCACAGCAGCCCCAATAACCCCACCCTATACTTCGAGAACCCCCCCAGCCTCTACCAGGGAGGCGGTCGCGTGAGTTCTCGAGTCCTCCTGTTGCTCTGCCTTCTGCTGGCCCTCGGCGGTTGTACCAGCAAGCGCCCCCCTGCCCCGCCGCCGCCCACAATACTCACCCCCGCGGCCTGGCAACGCATCGACCAGGAACTGATCGATGCCTCGGTCGGTGCCGCCGGCTCGGCCAACGACTATGCCCGGCGCTCCATGCGGGTGTGGAAGGAGCAGGTGCAGCAACGCACCGAAAGCGACTTCATCCCCTGGTTCACGGGTTACTGGACCCAGCAGTGGCTGACCCTCAAGGTGGCCTGGTACAAGCTCGACAGTGGCGAGGGGCGGGAACCGGCAGAAAAACGCCTGGCCCTGTACCTGCAGGAGCAGTATCACGCGCGGGTGATCGAGCCGGTAGCCGAGCAGATCAACCCCGAGGGCATCCGCGACCGCGCCTGCGAACTGTACCTGCAACTGCTCGGCCAGCAACTGCCGGCCATCATCAGCCGTTACAACGCGCCGCCCGAGCAGTTCAGCCAGCGTCTCAACCGTATCCCCGCCATCGCCCTGGGGCCACCGGATGCGCGCAATGCCAGCCTGTATCAGCTGCTGCGGGCCAAGTCACTGGACCAGCAACCGGCCTGGCAAGCCATGCGCCAGCACTTGCATCAGCAGGCCAGCAAAGGCCCTGGCAGGACCGATGTCGGGCTCAACTCGGTGGCCACCCAGGCCAGCGAAAAGCTTGGCGCCACCCTGGCCCCGCGCGGTATCGCCAGTGCCGTGGCATCGGCAGTGGGCAAGGTGGCAGGGGCGATGATTTCGATTGCTGCAGCCGGTTACGGGATGATGACCCATGACCGTGATCACCCGCAGATGGTCGAACAGCTGCGGGTGATCCTGAACGTGGCGTTGAACCAGGAATGGCAGGAGTTGATGGAGAACCGCCAGAGCGGGGCCATGGCGGGGGTCTATTACCTGTCGGGGCAGGTTGAGGACAGCTTGCTGGCCAGTGCGCCGCGGCCGGTGGAGCAGCAGGTCGAGCAGCAGCAGCAGCAGGCGCCTTTGATCATTCGCCTGCCACCTTAGTGGCGGCCTGTGCCGGCGTTTTCGCAGCGCAAGGCTGTATCAAGCTGTGGCAAGGGCAGAGCTTGGCAAGCCAAACACACGATCAAACGCCCAGTTGTAGGCAAAGGTGTAGCACGGCACCAGGATGATGAACGCCATATCCACCAGCAGCGCCTCCAGCAATGTCATGTCCAGCCACCAGGCAATCAGCGGAATCAAGTAAACCACCAGGGTCAACTGGAAGCCGATGGCATGCACAACCCGCCGCGCCACGCTTCGCCCACGCTTGGCCTGGCGGCTCTCCCAGTACTCGAACAGGGTGTTGTAGATCAGGTTCCAGAGCATCGCGATGGTGGTGATCATCACCGCCAAGGGCCCGGTATGCGACGCCTGCGTATCTGACAGGTAGGCCAGCCCGAGGGTCGACATGCACAGCCCGATCAGTTCATAGAAAGTCACGTAGACCAGCTTGCGTTTCAATCCCTGCACCCAGGTTACCTCCAAAGACAAAAAGCGACGCGGCGATCATGCTTCAATGCACTTGACAGCAAAAGTCAGCAGCTGTCAGATCAACTGACAGGAGGCTGCCATGAACTTTTCCAGCGACAACATCCAGCTGTTTCTGGCCGTGCTCGACCACGGTTCGTTTTCTTCCGCTGCACGTGCCCTTAAGCGCGTGCCTTCAGCCGTGAGCATGGCCATTGGCAACCTTGAAGCAGAACTTGGCTACAGCCTGTTCGAACGTGGCCCGCGTGAAGTTCGGCCAACCGCACAGGCCTTGGCCCTGGAGCCACACGCCAGGCTGATTGCCGAACAACTGGGACTGCTGCAGGTTCATGCCCTGGAGTTGTCCCAAGGACTGGAGAGCAGCCTGACCCTGGCGGTGGTACCCGACATCGATCACCGCCCGCTGCTGGCGGCCATCGCCAACCTCGGTGAGCGCCACCCCTTGCTGGACATTGCCCTGCTCAGCGCCCCGCAGGAAGAAGCCCTGCACTTGCTGGACAGCGGTCGTGCCGACCTCTGCATAGCCTTTGCCGGCCTGCAGGTCGATGCCCGTCGCGGCTTCCAGCACATCGGCATGGAGTCGCTGGTAGCCATCCTGTCGCCGGCCCACCCGGCCTTGCGTGAGGGGCGTATACACTACCTTGAGGACCTGACCCAGGTGCGTCAGATTCTGGTGCGCAGCCGCGATCTGCCTCTGGCTGACCCTCGCCCGCTGATCGGCGCCACACACTGGTCCACCGACAGCTTCGACCTGGCGCTGCAGATGGTTGAAGCTGGCTTGGGCTGGGGTGATCTGCCGTTGTCGCGGGTCGCGCCGCTGCTGGCCAGCGGGCGTCTGGTGCGCCTGGAGTTCCGCAATACACACAACGCGTTGCAACTGCCCGTGCATATCCTGTGGCGCAAACAACAGCCGCTGCAGCAAGCCGCACGCCTGCTGATCGAGCAGTTGGCTGCCCCGTGACTGCCGTCCGTCGAAACGCCTGTAAGAAATTTCTCTAAGCACTTCAATCTTTTACCCCTCGAGCCGATATCTCGGTCGACAGGCCCCGCATCGCGTCATGAGCGCGCTGCGCCCTCCCCTCATTGGCTCAAGGTCTCGAAACATGAACCTGAAATTTCGCCACAAGATCCTGCTCAGCGCCTGCGGCGTCGTGGTCCTGGCATTTGCCCTGTTCACGCTCTACAACGACTACCTGCAACGCAATACCATCCGCCAGAATATCGAAGCCTCGGTGCAGCAGTCCGGTGCACTGACCGCCAGCAGTGTGCAGAACTGGATGAGCGGGCGCATTCTGGTGCTGGAGAACCTGGCCCAGGACATCGGCCAGCAAGGCGCCGGCGACACCTTGGCAGGGCTGATCGAGCAGCCGTCCTACACGCGTAATTTCCTGTTCACCTACCTGGGCCAGGCCAACGGCGAATTCACCCAGCGCCCGGATGCCCAGATGCCCGCCGGTTACGACCCGCGCCAGCGCCCTTGGTATGGCGCCGCCGCCAACGCCGGGCAGACCGTGCTGACCGCCCCGTACCAGGGGGCAGTCGGTGGCCTGATGGTGACCATCGCCACGCCGGTGAAGAGCAAGCGCAATGGCGAACTGATCGGTGTGGTCGGCGGTGACGTTACCCTCGACACCCTCGTCGAGATCATCAACTCGGTCGACTTCGGCGGCATCGGTCACGCCTTCCTGGCCGACGCCAATGGCCAGGTGATCGTCAGCCCGAACAAAGACCAGGTGATGAAGAACCTCAAGGACATCTACCCAGGCAGCAACCTGCGGGTTGCCGCCGGCATGCAGGATGTCACCCTCAACGGCCAGGACCGCATCATCTCGTTCGCCCCGGTGGCCGGCCTGCCTTCGGCGCAGTGGTACATCGGGCTGTCGATCGACAGGGACAAGGCCTATGCCGCGCTCAGCCAGTTCCGCACCTCGGCGATCATTGCCATGCTGATTGCCGTGGCCGCCATCGCCGGCCTGCTCGGCCTGCTGATTCCGGTGCTGATGAGCCCGCTGACCACCATGGGCCGCGCCATGCGCGACATCGCCGAGGGTGAAGGTGACCTTACCCGCCGCCTGGCCGTGCAGAACAAGGACGAATTCGGCGAACTGGCTACCTCGTTCAACCGCTTTGTCGAACGTATCCATGCCTCGATCAGCGAAGTGTCCTCGGCCACCCGCCTGGTGCATGACCTTTCGGAGAAAGTGGTCAGCGCGTCCAATGCGTCGATCAGCGGTTCTGAAGAACAGAGCATGCGCACCAACAGCGTCGCTGCGGCCATCAACGAACTGGGCGCCGCCACCCAGGAAATCGCCCGCAACGCCGCAGATGCTTCGCAACATGCCAGCGGTGCCAGCGAACAGGCGCACGGTGGCCGTGAAGTGGTTGAAGAAGCCATCAGCGCCATGACTGCCCTGTCGCAACGGATCAGCGAGTCGTGCGCGCAGATCGAAACGCTCAACGCCAGCACCGACGAAATCGGCAAGATCCTCGACGTGATCAAGGGCATTTCCCAGCAGACCAACCTGCTGGCACTGAACGCCGCCATCGAAGCGGCCCGTGCCGGTGAGGCCGGCCGTGGCTTTGCCGTGGTGGCCGACGAGGTGCGCAACCTGGCGCACCGTACCCAGGAGTCGGCGGAAGAAATCCACCGCATGATCACCAGCCTGCAGGTGGGCTCGCGCGAAGCGGTGCATACCATGAACACCAGCCAAGTCTCCAGCGAGCAGACCGTACAGGTGGCCAACCAGGCCGGCGAACGCCTGGCCAGCGTGACCCAGCGCATTGGCGAAATCGATGGCATGAACCAGTCGGTGGCGACAGCGACCGAAGAACAGACCGCCGTGGTCGAAAGCCTCAACCTGGACATCACCCAGATCAACGCCCTGAACCAGCAAGGGGTGGAGAACCTCAACGAGACCCTGCGCCATTGCGACCAGCTGGCCCAGCAGGCTGGGCGTTTGAAGCAGTTGGTGGGCAGCTTCAGGATTTAAACGCCGGGTTCAGGCGGCAACGGCCTATGCCTGTTGTCGCCTGTACCAGCCCCTTATGCAGCCACCGCCTTCGCAGCCCTGCCCCGCCGTACCCAGGCCAGCAATACCGCCGTCATCAGCACAAAGCCCAAGTAACCGAAGAACGGGTACACCTCACCCACCAGGCTGATGAACCCCACCAGGCTACAGCCGAACGCCACCACCCCGGTCACCACCGAGCCCCAGCGGAACTTCGTCGTGCCCGCCGGTAACAGCCGCGAGAGGAAGGAAAACAGCGTGCCCACCGCGGTGTTGACGATCATGCCGAAGATGATCAGGCACATCACCAACCCCAGCAGTGGTGACACCTCGTTGGCAATCGACAGCATGGGCATCGGCTGGTCGGCCACACTGTCCAGGCGCGACAGCAGCCCGGCACTCATCACCAGCATCAGGCCGCCTAGCGCTGCACCACCGAGCAGGCCTCCCCACACCGCGGCTTTCTCGCCCTTGGCCGAACCGCCCAGAATGGCCAGGATCGGCGCACCCGCGACGATGTTATACGACACATACAAGAACGCCCCCAGCAGCCAATGGCGGGTGCCGGCCTGTTGCTGGCTGGCCACCTGATCGAGCGCAGCAAAGCTCTGCTCGCGGGTGATCACGGCATACAGCGCTATTGCCGAAGCCACCAGGATCAGCAAGGGGGTGATGGCGCCAATTGCAAGTATCATCTTGCGCACGTCCAGGCACACGATACCGACTACCACCAGCGTCACCAGCACGCTGCCGGTCAGGGCCGGGATGCCGAACTGCTGCTCCAGCAAGGCACCACCACCGGCCAGCATGACCACGGTGACGGCGAACATGAAAAAGGTGATCAACCAGTCGACGAACATGCCCAGGTGACGGCCGCAGATGGCCAGGATCACATCCTTGTGCGAGGTGGCCTGCTGGCGATTGCCCAGCCCCGCCAACGCCATGCCGAGGAAGGTGAACAAGGCGGCGCTGACCAACGCGCCAGCCAACCCCCACACGCCGAAATCGACAAAGAACAACAACAGTTCCCGCCCTGAAGCGAACCCCGCCCCCACGATCACGCCGACAAATGCGCCGGCGATCTTCAGCTGCTCTTGCATGTGAACCTCTGGATTTATTGTTGTTTTGTCATCGCCGTCGCATACCGGTTGTAGGGGCGGCCTTGCAGGCCATCGCGACACAAGGCCGCCTCTACACGGGCTCTTTGCCCTGTCAGGCGTCGCCGACGAACGCCTGCACTTCGATCTCCACATCCACGCCCAGGGCCAACGCCGAAGCCACGGTGGAACGCACCGGTAGCGCCGCGCCGAAGAACGCCTTGTACACCTCGTTGAAGCCGGCGAAATGGCGCATGTCCGACAGCCAGACCGTGGCCTTCACCACCTGGTCGAGACGTGCGCCACAGGCCTCCAGGCTTTCGGCGATACGCTCGCAGGCAGCACGGGTCTGGGTCTGGATATCACCGCGCACCACTTCGCCGCCAGCGCTCATCGGCACCTGCCCGGAGAGGAACAGAAAGCCACCGGCCTTTACGGCGCGGGAAAACGGGAACGGCAAGCTGCTGGGGAAACGCTGAATGTCATTGCTCATGGGATGCTCCTTTCAGGGTTGCTGGAAACGGGCCGGGGACAGGCGCTCGGGCGCCACGCCCTGGCTGACAAGGTCGGGACACAAGGGCTGGCCCATCAGCAAGTCGGCGGCCAGGCGCGAGGCCCCCGCTGCCGACTGGATGCCATAGCCACCCTGGGCCGCCAGCCAGAAAAACGCGGGTGCATGCGCATCGAAACCGATCACCAGGTCGCCGTCGGCAACGAATGAACGCAGCCCGGCCCAGGTGTGGCTAGGGCGGCGGATCGCCAAGGTGGTCATGGCTTCAATGTTGTAAATACCCAAGGCCACGTCGAACTCCTCGGGCACGGCATCCTGTGGCTCGACCGGGTCGGCATTGGCTGGAGACCCCAACAGTTGGCCGGCATCAGGCTTGAAGTAGAAGCTTTCATCGACGCCAATCACTGCAGGCCAGCGGGCAAAGTTTTGTTCTGCCGGGCCGGGGAAGGTGAACGCGCTACGGCGGCACGGTTGCAAGCCGATGCGCGCCACCCCGCACTGCTCGGCCACACGGTCCGCCCAGGCACCTGCAGCATTGACCAGACATCGGGCCTGCAAACGGCTGCCATCGGCCAACTCCACCTGCCACACGCCGTCCAGGTAGCAGGCCTGGATCAGCTCGGCGTTGCAGCGCAGTTCCCCGCCGGCGGTGCGATAACCCCGCAAGAAGCCTTGGTGCAAGGCATGTACATCAAGGTCCATCGCACCTGGCTCAAGCACCGCGCCGGCCAGGGTTTCGCCACGCAGGCTGGGTATCAGTGCCAAGGCCGCGTCCCGGTCCAGCAGGCTGACTTCTGTGCCATTGGCCAGGTTCTGCGCATAAGTTTGCTCAAGCAGTTCACGTTGCTCCAGGCTGGCCACATACAGACAGCCTCGCGGCTCCAGCAGCGGGTGCTCGCAGAAGCCCTGCGGTGGCGCTTCGTAGAAGGCTCGGCTGGCGCGGGTCAGTGCCTGGATCTGTGGGGTGCCGTAAGCCTCCATGAACATGGCCGCCGAACGCCCGGTGGAATGGTAGCCAGGCTGCGATTCACGCTCGACCAGCAGCACGCGCTGCTGACCGGCCAGGCGGTAGCCCAGCGAAGCGCCGGCGATGCCAGCACCGATGATCAGGGTGTCGTAGGTCGGGGTCATGCACGCTCCTGCCAGGCTAATTATCATTTATGAGAATTCTAATATATGAGAATTTAGAAATGCGCAAGGGTCCAAGGTAAGATGCCCGACCAACGCCGCATGCCGAGATCCCTGAATGCCTTCAGCTCTACCCCAGCTTGACCGTGCAGTAGTGGGCCAGCGCCTGCGCCAGGTGCGCAAGGCGCGCCAGATGACCCTCAAGCAATTGTCCGAAGCCAGTGGTGTGCCGCTGTCCACGTTGTCGAAGATGGAACTGGCGCAGGTGTCGGTCAGCTATGAAAAACTGGCCGCTGCTGCGCGGGCGCTGAATGTCGATATTGCCCAGCTGTTCCGCGCCAGCGGCACAGTCAGCGCCCCGGTGCCGGTGACCGTGGTGGTTGACTCACTGCCCGCAGCGGCGGGTTATTCGACCGGCACCTACGACTATTATCCAATTGCCGGGGATTTCCCCGCGCGACGCATGACACCGGCTTATGCCCGCATCATCGCCCGGGAACGCGGCCAGTTCGACGATTTTATCCGCCACCCCGGGCAAGAGTTCGCGCTGGTGCTGAGCGGGCGCGTGCGCATCGAGTTCGAGACCGGCGAAGCAGTCAGCATCGGGCCGCAGGAGACGGCGTATTTCGACAGCCAGGTGGGGCACATCTACCTGTCGGAAAGTGATGACGGTGGTGATGCCCATGTCATGGTGGTGATGACTGATCGTTGATCGGTCGCGCCCGCCCAAGGCAAACCCGGTTATAACCTAATAACGAACAAGTCTATTTGGCTATAAAAAAATCTATATGCTGACTGGCATCCGATAACGGGCAAAGTTGGGCAGTCGAGTAGCGTATGGATGTAGGTTCTTTCGGTTTCACCATTGCTGGCCTGGTCGTGGGCTTCATCGTCGGTATGACCGGCGTCGGTGGCGGCTCGCTGATGACCCCGATCCTGTTGTGGTTTGGTATCCACCCGGCGACCGCTGTCGGTACCGACCTGCTGTATGCAGCGATCACCAAAGCCAGTGGTGTCTGGGTGCACGCGCGCAACAAGAACATCGACTGGAAGATCACCGGCCTGCTCAGCCTGGGCAGCGTGCCCGCAGCGGCGCTGACCCTGTGGTTCCTCAGCACCCTGCACACCGATACCTCGGCGCTCAACGCCATCATCAAGCAAGGCCTGGCGGTGGTGCTGATCCTGACCGCGCTGGCCATCCTGTTCAAATCGCGCCTGCAGGCCTTCGCCAGCCGCCATGCCGGTGATCACTACCACCTCAGCGACCGTAGCCTGAACACCCTCACAGTGCTGACCGGCGTGGTGCTTGGAATCATGGTCACCCTCACCTCCATCGGTGCTGGCGCCCTGGGTACAGTGGCGCTGTTCCTGCTGTACCCGTTCCTGGTCACCCGTCGCCTGGTCGGTACCGAAATTGCCCACGCCGTGCCACTGACCTTGGTAGCAGGCCTGGGCCACGCGGGCATGGGCAACATGGATTGGTCGCTGCTGGGCTACCTGCTGCTGGGCTCGCTGCCAGGCATCTATCTGGGTAGCCACCTCACCGGGCGAATCTCCGACCGCGTGCTGCGCCCTTGCCTGGCAACGATGCTGCTGCTGATCGGTTACAAGCTGGCGTTCTGAGCCTTAGCCCAGGCGCAACCGCCACTGCCCGGTAAAGCTCAGTTGCAGACGTGACAGCGGCAGCACGTCGATTCGCTGCCCGGCACTCATCGGACACCCAAGCACCTGTACCAGCATGGCGCGTATGACCATCGGGTGGGTCACGGCCAGCCAGTCACCCGGCCTGTCAAAGGCCGCCAGCCAAGCGGCCAGGCGCTGGCATAGCGCAGCGAACGACTCGCCACCATGCACGGCACTGGCCGGATCCCGCAGCCATTCTGCCAACGCCTGCGGTTGCTCGGCTTGTAGCTGCTTCAAAGACAAACCCTGCCAACGCCCAAGGTCGCAATCGGCCAAGCCCGGCTCGACCTGTACCGCCCCCGTTAACCACGCCGCCGTCTCGCAGGCCCGCCGCTCTGGCGCACTCAGCAGTTGCACGCCTGATCGGTCGGCGTCTGCCTGTCGGGCTAGCGGCAGGATGCCATCATCCGTATGGTGCAGGCGCCCGTTCTTCTGGGCCTGGGTCAGGGCATGGCAAATCAGGGTCAGGCGTATGGCTTTCACCAGGCATTTCTCGCAGCGGGCTGGGGTGCATGGTTTAGCACGCTGCGAGACGTTTGGCTGCAACAATGTCGCCGGCCATTCGCGACCCGATTGACTTGCGATTGGGCCGCAGGGCGGCCCTTTGGATCAGAAGTTGATATTCAGCGCAGCAAACACCGCCCTGCCCGGCTGGTTATACGTGTTTGCCCCCGAGCTGCTGGCGTTGCCGCCGCGCAGGATCTGCTTGTCGAAGACGTTGTTCACGCCCACCCGCACGTCGTAGTTGGCATTGAACTTGTACCCGGCGCTCACGTCCACCAGGCCATAGGCCTCGACGTCCTGCTGGGCGGCCTTGTCGTAGTCCTGCTGGGTGCGGTAGTTGTAGGTCGGCGATTTTTGCTTGCCGAAGTAAGTACCCGCTACCTGGAATGACAGCTGCTCGGTCGCGCGCCAGTCGAGGCTGGTGTTGACGGTGTATTCCGGGATCACCGACAGCGGCTCGCCCGTTTCGCGATCATCGTTGTCGAGCATCCAGGTCAGGTTGGTGTTCCAGTCCAGGGTCGGGGCCAACTCGATGAAGAAGTTGCCTTCGACACCTTCCACCCGCGCCTTGCCGGCGTTGTCCCACTGAGTCACGCGGCTGCCGGTACCCATGGTGTAAAGCACATCGGTATCACCGATGATCTTGTTCTTGTAGTCGTTGCGGAAGTAGGTGGCACTGGTGCGCCAGGTACCCCGGTCGTACAGCAGGCCGATTTCCTTGTTGACGCTGATCTCGGGCTTGAGGTCGGCGTTGCCCTGCAGGTAGCAGCCACCATTGTTGGCCTGTTGCACACTGCAGCCATTACCGCGGCTGTACAGCAGGTAGTTGGGGTTGGACTGGTACAGGTTCGGAACCTTGTAGGCACGGGCGATGCCGCCTTTTACCGACAGCGCTTCGGTCAGCTTGTGCGACAGGTTCAGGCTGGGGCTGAAGTTGTCACCGAAGCTTTCGTGGTGGTCGAAACGCAGGCCCGGCGTAAGGGTGGTGTCGCCAACGATGATGTTGTCTTCGACAAACAGCGCATAGCTGCGTGCGGTCATCTTCGAGCTGCTGCGATCGAAGCCGACAAGGCCGTCATTGTGGGTGGGGTCGGAGCTTTGCGGGCGCAACGAACCTTGGTCGTTGAGGGTTTCGTACAGGTACTCGCCACCCAAGGTAAGCACATGTTCTGTGCTGCCCATGGCGAACGGCAGGTTCACCTCACTGCTCAGGCGTGTGTTACGCAAACGGGACATGGCCCCACCTTCGTCGCTTGGGGCACCTTCGGTGCGGCCAGCCAAGCCCTCGTTAAGGCGCCAGTTGCGTACGTATTCGTAGGCCAGTGTGGTCTTGCTGGTACCCCAGGTGAAATCACCGAGGTGGGTCAGGTCATAAGTACTGCGCTGCATCACGTTGGTTTCGTGGCCGTAGAGGCTGGAGACGAAGTCGACGTCTCCGCCGCCGTTGCTGTTCATGGTGTCGCCGGCAAAAATGTTGCCCTGACGGCTGTAGCCGGCACTGGCTTCGAGGCGGTGCTCGTCGTTCAGTTTCCAGCTGAGCAGGCCGTTGATGTCCTTGTTGCGAACGCCTTCTCGCCCCGCAACCAGGGCGCTGGTGGCATGCCCGGCGTTGATGTCCAGATCGTCGGCGTCAGTCTTGGCCAGGCCACCGTACAGGCGCAAACCCAGGTTATCGGTCAGGCCGCCACCGAGGTTGAAGTTGGCTCGCCGGCTGGCGCCTTCTGCGCTGTCTTCGGGCAGTTGCGTGTACAGGCTGACGCTCCCTTTCAGCTCGTCGGAAGGACGCTTGGTGATGATATTGACCACCCCGCCCATGGCGCCGGAGCCGTAGCGTGCGGCGGCCGGGCCACGCAGGATCTCGATGCGCTCGACCGCTTCGGCCGGCACCCAATTGGTTTCACCCCGAGTATCACGGTCACCGTTCCAGCCATAGCGCACAGCGTTGCGCGCGCTGGATGGCTTGCCGTCGATGAGGATCAACGTGTTCTCCGGGCCCATGCCGCGCAGGTCGATCTGCCGGTTGTTTCCGCGTGCGCCACTGGCACTGTTGCCGGTCAGGTTAACCCCGGGCTCGCGGCGGATGATGTCGGACAGGTCATTGGCCGGCGGGTGGCGCTTGATGTCCTCGGCCGTGATGATCGACGTGCCCAGGGCCTGTCGCGCCTCGCGCTCGGCGGTGATCAGGGTGTCCTGGATCACCAGCGCGTTGTCGGCGACGGGCACTTCCAGGACCTCACCCGCACGCCGCTCCTCGGACTCTGCCGCAGTCGCCAGCATGGACGGCGACGCCAGCGCAACGAACGCCAGGGCCAGGCTGTTGGGTGAAGTTCTGCACTGCATGGGTACATCTCCTGCGATTCATGAGCGAAAAGGCACATCCCTGTCGGAAACCGGGAGCCCTCGCCCACCGGCCCCGCACTCAGTTTGGCGGCCAACAGGGGTGGTAAATATAGAGAGTCGCAAATGCGAGTAAATCTTATTTACGAAGTTTACATGTTTGTAACTGAACTTTGCTGAACCGTGATCTTTGGCACAGCGAGGCTTGCGAGCCTCGCTGTCGGAGCAACGGTCTTGCTCAACATTTGATAAGCCTTCGCGCTCGCCTTGTAGGAGCGGGTTTACCCGCGAACACCGGCGAAGGCACCCTATGACGGAATGACCACCCTGCATTCATGGACAGTTCAGTCATGTCCGCAGGCTGTTGCTGCCATCCACCTATCCGATTTGCATCCTGTGTGCAGGCATCTACAGTTTCGACGTACAACGCTGCGGAGCGCCCAGATGCGTGGCGATGACAACAGCTGCGCAAGCACTGCCAAAAGCCTGCCGAAGATGCCCCGCAGCATCTGGGCGCTGGGCTTCGTGTCGATGTTGATGGACATTTCCTCGGAGATGATCCACGCCTTACTGCCTCTGTACATGGTCAGTGTGCTCGGCGCTTCGGTGATAGCGGTGGGGTTTATCGAAGGAATCGCCGAGTCGACCGCATCGTTCACCAAGGTGTTCTCTGGCGCCCTCAGCGACCGACTGGGTAAACGCAAGCTGCTGACAGTGATCGGCTATGGCCTGAGTGCGCTGATGAAGCCGGTATTTCCCATGGCCTCCGGACTTGAGTGGCTGACTGCGGCACGCTTCGTCGACCGTGTCGGCAAAGGCATTCGGGGGGCACCCCGCGATGCGCTGGTGGCCGATGTTACGCCGGTCGAGCTGCGCGGCGCAGCGTTCGGCCTGCGTCAGGCGCTCGATACCGTGGGCGCTATCCTCGGGCCATTGCTGGCGATCGTGTTGATGTGGCTGACAGCGAGCCATTTCCAGACCGTGTTCTGGGTAGCTATTATCCCGGCGTTCGTGGCGGTGTATATCCTAGTTGCCTTCGTTCACGAACCTGAAACCTCAGCTATGGGGCGTCCGGTACGCTCACCGTTGGCACTGCACGCGCTGCGTCGCCTGGGGCCGGTCTATTGGCGCCTGATCGGTCTGGCCACGTTGTTCACCCTCGCCCGTTTCAGCGAGGCGTTCTTGCTGCTGCGGGCTCAGAACATAGGCCTGACGCCGCTATGGGCGCCGGCGGTACTGGTATTGATGGCGATGGCCTACTCACTGTCGGCCTACCCTGCCGGCGTGTTGTCGGACCGAGTGGGGCGCCGTGGCGTGCTGATGGCCGGGCTAGGCCTGCTGATCACTGCCGACCTGCTGCTGGCCCTGTTGCCAGGATGGGTCGGGCTTGCCTTTGGGGTAACGGCCTGGGGCCTGCACCTGGGCTTCAGCCAGGGCATCTTCTCTGCCATGATTGCCGACAGCGCCCCCGCCAACTTGCGCGGTACCGCCTTCGGCCTGTTCAACCTGCTGACCGGTGCGGCACTGCTGATAGCCAGCGTGGTAGCCGGATTGCTGTGGGAGAGTGCGGGGTTCCAGGCAACCTTCCTGGTTGGTGCAGGGTTTGCCGTCACCACCCTTGCAGGGCTGACGCTGCTGCGCTGAACCTGGCTAGCCTGGCGGTTCACGGCTGCAGCGCACGCAGGTTGAACAGTTCCATCCTGTAACCCGAACGCTCCCGCCGCAGGGGTCGAACGCCTGGCCAGGGAGCACGGCCTGCCGGTGAAGGCGTTCGAGTGGTTCGGGTCACCAAGGATGTCGGCAATGCACGCAGTGAAGGGGCCAAGCTGATCGCGATGCTGGATGGCGATCTCCCCCTCAAGCCGAACTAGGCCAGCGCAGCCTCCTGCTCCAGCAACGACCAACCGCCATGCCCATCCACCTCAAGCCGGTGGGTGTGGAACGCTGCCAGCGTGCTGCGGTGGCCGACACTGACCAGCAATGCACTCGGCATTTCCGAACGCAACAACGCATACAGGGCATGCTCGAGCCCCTCATCCATCGCCGAGGTGGACTCGTCGAGAAACACCACCTCAGGCCGGTTGAACAGTACCCGGGCGAACGCCAGACGCTGCTGCTCGCCCACCGAGAGGATGTGTGACCAGTCACAGCTGACGTCCAGACGCTCGGCCAGGTGGGCCAGGTTGACCTGGCGCAGTGCCTGCTGCATGAGCAACTCATCCTTGGAATTACTGGCTGCCGGGTAGGCAATGACGGTACGCAAGTCACCCAGCGGCAGGTACGGGCGTTGCGACAGGAACAGTGCCTGATGCCCCGTTGGCCGCCTGACCTTGCCTTCGGCATACGGCCAAAGACCCGCCAGGGCACGCAGCAGCGTGGTTTTACCACTGCCCGATGGCCCTTTGATCAACAACGCCTGGCCGGCATGCAGGCTCAGGTCCAGGTCGGCGATAAGGGCATGTCCGTCCGGGCGCAGCACCTGCAAGCCCGCGATCTGCAGCGCATGCGCCTGGTCTTCGGTGGTGACGCGCGGCAACGCACTTGCCTGCTGGTTGGCATCGAGAAAGCCGGTGAGACGGTCAAGGGTCGCGCGGTACTGCGCGAACGCATCGTACGACTCACGGAAGAACGACAAAGAATCCTGCACCTGCCCAAAGGCCTGGGAAGTTTGCATGACGTCGCCCAGCTTGATCGCCCCACTGAAGAAGCGCGGCGCCTGAAGAATGAACGGAAACACAACGGCTACCTGACTGACACCCAAGTTGAAGCCACTGAACTTCAAGTTCCGGTACACCAATGCCCAGGCATTCACGATCAAGGCAGCAAAACGGCCGAGCAACGTGCCCCGCTCGACTTGCGAACCTTGGTAGAAGGCAATGTTCTCGGCGTTCTCACGCAGACGCATCAACGCGTAACGGAAGTTGGCGGTGAGTTTCTCGTTGAGGAAGTTAAGCCGGATCAGCGGGCGCCCAAGGCGGAAGGCGACCCAGGTGGCGACGATGACATACAGGTAAACGGCAAATACCATTGCCCGAGGAATCTCTACGCCGGCCACCGTCAACGGTGCCGACAGCCCCCAGAGGATGCCGGTGAACGCCACCAGCGAAACCAGCGCACTGACTGCGCCCAGGGCAAGGGTGACCGAGTTGGTGACAAAAGCGTTAACGTCCAGTTCGATACGTTGGTCAGGGTTGTCCACTGGCTCGGCAAGGAACTGGCCACGGTAATAGGCATCGCCGTGCATCCAGTCGTGGGTCAGGCGCTCGGTCAGCCAGACCCGCCACTTGATACTGAATGCCTGGCTGACATAGAAGGTGAACAGCGAGCGCAGCACATGGATGGTGGCGAGCACCGCGAAGACGCCGAGCAGGTACCAGAACGCCGCCTGGTCAAGGCCCTGCAAGGCGCTGTAGAAGCCGTTGTACCAAAACGAAAACAGCACGTTCAGGCGAACCGAAAACAGCGTCAGGATCAGCAGCAGGGCAAACACCAGCAACGGCCGCCAACTGCGCCTGAAACTGAAATAGGGCCCGGCAAGCTGCCAGAACTGGCTGCCCCAGCGCGTACAACGCACGGCCAGAGTTGCGGCTGCAGTGAAGCTGACAAGGGTGATGAACGAGGCGATTGCCAGCCAGCTTAGGCTCTCTTGCAGGGCCTGATGCCAGTTCATTTCCATGGTAAGTATCCGTGCTGAGTATTTCCGCGAGCGTAGCATTACGCCGTCATTCGTCAGGTATAAATGACGCACATTTCATGATTTGTAGGAGCGGGTTTACCCGCGAATGGGCCGGGCCTGCTACCCAATTTCCACCCGCCGTTCACTGTTGCCGCTGCTACCGTATTCGCGGGTAAACCCGCTCCTACACAGATCGGTGGTAAACACACATCGGTGGTTGGACACAGGCCGCTGTAGGAGCGGGTTTACCCGCGAACACCGGCAACGCCGGTGCCATCTCCGCTCCACAGTGATTCGAGCAAGCCCAGGCTTTTTTGCCCACAAAGACAAAACCCCTACCTGCATGCGCAGATAGGGGTTTTGCGAAATGAATCTTGACGATGACCTACTCTCACATGGGGAAACCCCACACTACCATCGGCGATGCATCGTTTCACTACTGAGTTCGGGATGGGATCAGGTGGTTCCAATGCTCTATGGTCGTCAAGAAATTCTGTTGCCAGAATGTCCAGATGGACAGCCCAGCGAATTCGGATATGCGATATTTGTGGTCTTACGAATTTTCGGGTCTTTCGTCTTCACCACCACAATCTGCGTAGCAGATTGCTTGGGTGTTATATGGTCAAGCCTCACGGGCAATTAGTATTGGTTAGCTCAACGCCTCACAGCGCTTACACACCCAACCTATCAACGTCGTAGTCTTCGACGGCCCTTTAGGGGATTCAAGATCCCAGTGAGATCTCATCTTGAGGCAAGTTTCCCGCTTAGATGCTTTCAGCGGTTATCTCTTCCGAACATAGCTACCCGGCAATGCCACTGGCGTGACAACCGGAACACCAGAGGTTCGTCCACTCCGGTCCTCTCGTACTAGGAGCAGCCCCTCTCAAATCTCAAACGTCCACGGCAGATAGGGACCGAACTGTCTCACGACGTTCTAAACCCAGCTCGCGTACCACTTTAAATGGCGAACAGCCATACCCTTGGGACCGGCTTCAGCCCCAGGATGTGATGAGCCGACATCGAGGTGCCAAACACCGCCGTCGATATGAACTCTTGGGCGGTATCAGCCTGTTATCCCCGGAGTACCTTTTATCCGTTGAGCGATGGCCCTTCCATACAGAACCACCGGATCACTAAGACCTACTTTCGTACCTGCTCGACGTGTTTGTCTCGCAGTCAAGCGCGCTTTTGCCTTTATACTCTACGACCGATTTCCGACCGGTCTGAGCGCACCTTCGTACTCCTCCGTTACTCTTTGGGAGGAGACCGCCCCAGTCAAACTACCCACCATACACTGTCCTCGATCCGGATAACGGACCTGAGTTAGAACCTCAAAGTTGCCAGGGTGGTATTTCAAGGATGGCTCCATGAGAACTGGCGTCCCCACTTCAAAGCCTCCCACCTATCCTACACAAGCAAATTCAAAGTCCAGTGCAAAGCTATAGTAAAGGTTCACGGGGTCTTTCCGTCTAGCCGCGGATACACTGCATCTTCACAGCGATTTCAATTTCACTGAGTCTCGGGTGGAGACAGCGCCGCCATCGTTACGCCATTCGTGCAGGTCGGAACTTACCCGACAAGGAATTTCGCTACCTTAGGACCGTTATAGTTACGGCCGCCGTTTACCGGGGCTTCGATCAAGAGCTTCGCTTGCGCTAACCCCATCAATTAACCTTCCGGCACCGGGCAGGCGTCACACCCTATACGTCCACTTTCGTGTTTGCAGAGTGCTGTGTTTTTAATAAACAGTCGCAGCGGCCTGGTATCTTCGACCGGCATGGGCTTACGGAGCAAGTCCTTCACCCTCGCCGGCGCACCTTCTCCCGAAGTTACGGTGCCATTTTGCCTAGTTCCTTCACCCGAGTTCTCTCAAGCGCCTTGGTATTCTCTACCTAACCACCTGTGTCGGTTTGGGGTACGGTTCCCAGTTATCTGAAGCTTAGGAGCTTTTCTTGGAAGCATGGTATCAACCACTTCGTCGCCTAAAGGCAACTCGTCATCAGCTCTCGGCCTTGAAATCCCGGATTTGCCTAAGATTTCAGCCTACCACCTTAAACCTGGACAACCAACGCCAGGCTGGCCTAACCTTCTCCGTCCCTCCATCGCAATAACTGGAAGTACAGGAATATTAACCTGTTTTCCATCGACTACGCTTTTCAGCCTCGCCTTAGGGACCGACTAACCCTGCGTCGATTAACGTTGCGCAGGAAACCTTGGTCTTTCGGCGTGCGAGTTTTTCACTCGCATTGTCGTTACTCATGTCAGCATTCGCACTTCTGATACCTCCAGCAAGCTTCTCAACTCACCTTCACAGGCTTACAGAACGCTCCTCTACCGCATCATCATAAGATGATACCCGTAGCTTCGGTGCATGGTTTGAGCCCCGTTACATCTTCCGCGCAGGCCGACTCGACTAGTGAGCTATTACGCTTTCTTTAAAGGGTGGCTGCTTCTAAGCCAACCTCCTAGCTGTCTAAGCCTTCCCACATCGTTTCCCACTTAACCATGACTTTGGGACCTTAGCTGACGGTCTGGGTTGTTTCCCTTTTCACGACGGACGTTAGCACCCGCCGTGTGTCTCCCATGCTCGGCACTTGTAGGTATTCGGAGTTTGCATCGGTTTGGTAAGTCGGGATGACCCCCTAGCCGAAACAGTGCTCTACCCCCTACAGTGATACATGAGGCGCTACCTAAATAGCTTTCGAGGAGAACCAGCTATCTCCGAGCTTGATTAGCCTTTCACTCCGATCCACAGGTCATCCGCTAACTTTTCAACGGTAGTCGGTTCGGTCCTCCAGTCAGTGTTACCTAACCTTCAACCTGCCCATGGATAGATCGCCCGGTTTCGGGTCTATACCCAGCGACTAAACGCCCTATTAAGACTCGCTTTCGCTACGCCTCCCCTATTCGGTTAAGCTCGCCACTGAATATAAGTCGCTGACCCATTATACAAAAGGTACGCAGTCACCTAAAAAAGTAGGCTCCCACTGCTTGTACGCATACGGTTTCAGGTTCTATTTCACTCCCCTCTCCGGGGTTCTTTTCGCCTTTCCCTCACGGTACTGGTTCACTATCGGTCAGTCAGTAGTATTTAGCCTTGGAGGATGGTCCCCCCATATTCAGACAAAGTTTCTCGTGCTCCGTCCTACTCGATTTCATTGATAAGAGATTTTCGTGTACGGGGCTATCACCCACTATGGCCGCACTTTCCAGAGCGTTCCACTAATCTCAAATCAACTTAAGGGCTGGTCCCCGTTCGCTCGCCACTACTAAGGGAATCTCGGTTGATTTCTTTTCCTCAGGGTACTTAGATGTTTCAGTTCCCCTGGTTCGCCTCTTGCACCTATGTATTCAGTACAAGATAACCAGCTTATGCTGGCTGGGTTCCCCCATTCAGAGATCTCTGGATCACAGTCTGTTTGCCGACTCCCCAAAGCTTATCGCAGGCTACCACGTCTTTCATCGCCTCTGACTGCCAAGGCATCCACCGTATGCGCTTCTTCACTTGACCATATAACCCCAAGCAATCTGGTTATACTGTGAAGACGACATTCGCCGAAAATTCGTACGCTGCTCTTTCGAGCAGAACTCACAAATTTTACCTTAGCCTGATCCACCAGCAGTGAAACTGGTGTTCAGTCTATATCTATCACATATCCGAATTTTTAAAGAACGATCTGACAAAAGCCAGAAATCAACATTCGAGCTGAATGTTCATTTCTAAGTTCTGACAAGTGACTGCGTACGGCGAAAGTGGTGGAGCCAAGCGGGATCGAACCGCTGACCTCCTGCGTGCAAGGCAGGCGCTCTCCCAGCTGAGCTATGGCCCCGTATTCTACGGCTGAACCATGTAATGGTAGGTCTGGGCAGATTTGAACTGCCGACCTCACCCTTATCAGGGGTGCGCTCTAACCAACTGAGCTACAGACCTATAACAGGGTCGCGTTACAGCATCGTCTTTTACAATGAATCAAGCAATTCGTGTGGGAGCTCATCAGCAGGCTGATGTCGTCGATTAAGGAGGTGATCCAGCCGCAGGTTCCCCTACGGCTACCTTGTTACGACTTCACCCCAGTCATGAATCACACCGTGGTAACCGTCCTCCCGAAGGTTAGACTAGCTACTTCTGGTGCAACCCACTCCCATGGTGTGACGGGCGGTGTGTACAAGGCCCGGGAACGTATTCACCGCGACATTCTGATTCGCGATTACTAGCGATTCCGACTTCACGCAGTCGAGTTGCAGACTGCGATCCGGACTACGATCGGTTTTGTGAGATTAGCTCCACCTCGCGGCTTGGCAACCCTCTGTACCGACCATTGTAGCACGTGTGTAGCCCAGGCCGTAAGGGCCATGATGACTTGACGTCATCCCCACCTTCCTCCGGTTTGTCACCGGCAGTCTCCTTAGAGTGCCCACCATAACGTGCTGGTAACTAAGGACAAGGGTTGCGCTCGTTACGGGACTTAACCCAACATCTCACGACACGAGCTGACGACAGCCATGCAGCACCTGTGTCAGAGTTCCCGAAGGCACCAATCCATCTCTGGAAAGTTCTCTGCATGTCAAGGCCTGGTAAGGTTCTTCGCGTTGCTTCGAATTAAACCACATGCTCCACCGCTTGTGCGGGCCCCCGTCAATTCATTTGAGTTTTAACCTTGCGGCCGTACTCCCCAGGCGGTCAACTTAATGCGTTAGCTGCGCCACTAAAATCTCAAGGATTCCAACGGCTAGTTGACATCGTTTACGGCGTGGACTACCAGGGTATCTAATCCTGTTTGCTCCCCACGCTTTCGCACCTCAGTGTCAGTATCAGTCCAGGTGGTCGCCTTCGCCACTGGTGTTCCTTCCTATATCTACGCATTTCACCGCTACACAGGAAATTCCACCACCCTCTACCGTACTCTAGCTTGCCAGTTTTGGATGCAGTTCCCAGGTTGAGCCCGGGGCTTTCACATCCAACTTAACAAACCACCTACGCGCGCTTTACGCCCAGTAATTCCGATTAACGCTTGCACCCTCTGTATTACCGCGGCTGCTGGCACAGAGTTAGCCGGTGCTTATTCTGTCGGTAACGTCAAAACAGCAAGGTATTAGCTTACTGCCCTTCCTCCCAACTTAAAGTGCTTTACAATCCGAAGACCTTCTTCACACACGCGGCATGGCTGGATCAGGCTTTCGCCCATTGTCCAATATTCCCCACTGCTGCCTCCCGTAGGAGTCTGGACCGTGTCTCAGTTCCAGTGTGACTGATCATCCTCTCAGACCAGTTACGGATCGTCGCCTTGGTGAGCCATTACCCCACCAACTAGCTAATCCGACCTAGGCTCATCTGATAGCGCAAGGCCCGAAGGTCCCCTGCTTTCTCCCGTAGGACGTATGCGGTATTAGCGTTCCTTTCGAAACGTTGTCCCCCACTACCAGGCAGATTCCTAGGCATTACTCACCCGTCCGCCGCTGAATCAAGGAGCAAGCTCCCGTCATCCGCTCGACTTGCATGTGTTAGGCCTGCCGCCAGCGTTCAATCTGAGCCATGATCAAACTCTTCAGTTCAATACTGCTTGGGTTTTTAAGAAACCCTAAACTTGGCTCAGCAATCTCAAATGACTATGTGATTTCTCGCATGGTCACTTGTGATGCTGATAATCTTTTTGACTATCAGTCCGTACTCACAAGCACCCACACGAATTGCTTGATTCAATTTGTTAAAGAGCGTTTGGTTAAGAGCTTTTCGCCTCAACCGAGGCGCGCATTCTACGCTTTCCTCAGGGCCTGTCAAGCGTTTATTTTGAAGTTTTTTTGCGAGAAACTCGTTTGGCTTCAAACACTTGACTCAACACAGTGGCTAGCTTTGCTTCGCTACCGCGTTGGAGTGGTGCGCATTATAGGGAGGCCATCGAGAAGGTCAACCTTTAATTTCAATGATTTGAAATATTTATGGCAAAACCGCTTAAGGGCTACCACCCACCCCACCAATTGCGCACTATATTGCTCAACACCTCCCTCGCCAAAGGATTGCCGCACTTAAATGAACACCCAGCCCCGCAGCCTGGCCGCCACCCTCTTCCCGATCGGCCTACTGCTTATCGCCATGGCATCGATTCAGTCCGGCGCCTCTCTGGCCAAAAGCATGTTCCCCATCATCGGCGCACAAGGCACCACCACCCTGCGCCTGATCTTCGCCAGCATCATCATGCTGCTTATACTGCGCCCGTGGCGGGTACGCATGACCGCCAACACGTTGCGCAACGTGGTCATCTACGGCATGGCGCTGGGCGGCATGAACTTCCTCTTCTATATGGCCCTGCAAACGGTACCCATCGGTATCGCCGTGGCCCTGGAATTCACCGGCCCGTTGGCCGTGGCGATCTTCTCCTCGCGCCGACCGATCGATTTCCTGTGGATTGCCCTCGCCATCGCTGGGCTGCTGCTGTTGCTGCCAGCAGGTCACAGCGGCCAGGCACTCGACCCAGTGGGCGCCGCCTATGCGCTGGGGGCGGGTGTGTGCTGGGCGCTGTACATTCTGTTCGGGCAACGTGCAGGGGCCGAGCACGGCATCCAGAGCGCGGCCCTGGGGGTGGTAGTCGCGGCCCTGTTCGTCGCCCCCATCGGTATCGCCCACGCCGGTAGCGCTCTGCTCACACCTGCCGTAATCCCCATGGCGTTGGCCGTTGCAATACTGTCCACCGCCCTGCCATACAGCCTGGAAATGGTTGCCCTCACGCGAATCCCGGCGCGCACGTTCGGCACCCTGATGAGCATCGAACCGGCATTTGGCGCATTGTCCGGCCTGCTTTTCCTCGGCGAGGTGCTGACGCTTACTCAATGGCTGGCGATTCTGGCAATCATTACCGCCTCGGTCGGCACCACCCTGTCCATGCGCAAGGCACCCAGCCCGGCCATCGCAGCAGACTGATATGAGAAATATTTTCATTTGAGAAAGGATTAGTGATTGTAGCAGCCCGTCTCGCTGATTAAGCTGTCACAGAATCATCATCTTTACGCTATCTACTGGGCCGAACACGGACGCTGGGGAAGGTTCAGGAAGAACCGAAGCGACAACGACAGGGTCGTGACAACTGATTTGCCCTGCATTTAAGGACAGGAATGAAACGAATTTTTCTCATCCTGGCCATCTTGGCTATTGCTGGATGTGCCGCCACAGCCAAGACCGAGGTCAAAAGGGGCAAGAAGGGCCTGCATATCAATTGCTCCGGCCTTTCTTCCTCGTGGGACAATTGCTACAGCAAGGCCGCAAGCTCTTGCAGCACGCGCGGCTACCGGGTTGTTGCGCGTTCGGGCGATAGCGATGAAGAAGCTGGTGACTACTTGTTCGGCATCAACCCGGCGGGTTACACCAGCCGTAGCATGATCGTCATCTGTAAATAGAGAAAAGGGCAGATCGCAAACTGCCCTTTTCATCTGCGTTACAGCGGTGCAGTACGCACCTCCAACCAGGCTAGCGCATCCCCTTGGAGCAAGGGCGCCAGGCGCTCACGTACGCGGGCGTGATAGCCGTTCAGCCACTCCACCTCTTCCTTGGTCAGCAACTCGGGCAACAGACAGCGGGTGTCGATAGGGCACAGCGTCAAGGTTTCGAACTGCAGGAAGTCACCAAAGGCACTCTTCCCCGCTTCGCGGTTGACCACCAGGTTCTCGATGCGAACGCCCCACTGCCACGGGCGGTAAGTCCCCGGCTCGATCGAGCTGATCATGCCCGCTTGCATGGCCGTCTGCGGTGCAGGTGCCGCCTGGTAGGCGATCACTTGAGGCCCCTCGTGCACGTTCATGAAGTAGCCCACCCCGTGGCCGGTACCATGGCCATAGTCGACCTGGTCAGCCCAGATCGGCGCCCGGGCAATGGCGTCGAGCAACGGCGACAGTACCCCTCGCGGGAACGTGGCACGCGACAGGGCAATCATGCCCTTGAGTACACGGGTGCAGTCCTGCTTCTGTGCCTGGCTGGGGTTACCGACCGGCACCATACGGGTAATGTCGGTAGTGCCGCCCAGGTATTGACCGCCCGAGTCGATCAGCAGCAAGCCATTACCCTCGATGAGCGCATGCGACTGCTCGGTGGCACGGTAGTGTGGCATCGCGCCATTGCCATTGAAGGCGGCAATGGTAGAAAAGCTCAGTGACACGAAATCAGGGCGTCGAGCACGCGCGGCACTCAATTGCTCGTCAACCGTCAGCTCCGTAATGACCTCCCGGCCGAGGTTCGCCTCGAACCAGGCGAAAAACTCGCACAAGGCTGCGCCGTCCTGCTCCATGACCTGGCGAATATGCACCAGGTCGTCGTCGCCCTTGCAGGACTTGCTCAGCGTGGTCGGGTTTAGCCCCTCGACAAGAACCACCTCTGCCGCCAGGTTGTCCAGCAGGCCGCAGGTGACCCGGGCCGGGTCCACCAGCAGCCGCGCCCCCGCAGGAACGGTGCCTAGCGCCTTGCCTGCTTCGCTGTAGTCGCGCACCTCGATGCCGTCGACCTCCAGCACATGACGCAGGTGCGCGTCCACTTTGTCCTGGCCCACGAACAGGATGGCCTGCTGCTGATTGATCAGGGCAAAGGCCAGGAAAACCGGATTGTAAGAGACATCGCTGCCGCGCAGGTTGAACAGCCAGGCAATGTCATCCAGGGTAGCGATGAAGTGCCAGTCGGCCCCCTTGGCCAGGATGCCTTGGCGCAATTGCGCGAGCTTTTCCGCCCGGCTCACCGTGGCGTGTGGCGGCAGGTGCTGGTACACCGGGTTACCTGGCAGCGCCGGGCGCCCGTCCCAGGCCTGACCCAGCAGGTCCATGTCTGTCACCAGCTGCGCTCCACGCGCCTTCAGCCGCTCAGCCAGCTGGCGCGCCGAAGCCAGGGCCATGACCGCACCATCCACTGCCACGCGACCGTTGGGCTCGACGTTTTCGCCCAACCATTCCAACGCCCCGGGTTTGCCCGGCAACAGTTTCATCAGTTCGATGCCGCTGCCCTTCAGCTCCTGCTCTGCCTGCTCCCAGTAGCGGCTGTCGACCCACAGCCCGGCAAAGCCGGGGGTGACCACCAGCGTACCAACCGAGCCATAGAACCCCGAAAGCCACTGGCGCCCCTGCCAGTAACCGGGCAGGTATTCGGAAAGGTGGGGATCGGCCGAGGGGACCAGCAAGGCATCGATGCCCCCTGCCGCCATGGCTTGGCGCACGTGCACCAGTCGCTGCGGCACGCTTTGCTCAAGGGTGGTCTGGACGTTCATGCGCTCTCCTGCGGGTTCATAACGGTTGATCCAATAGGCCGATAATGGAACAGCCGCCAGGACGCTGCAATCGCGACGACCAAGATACGGCATGCATTGCCCACCACGCCCTGTGCCAATAGGACGCTTCCTACAACAGGACCAGGACCACCGATCAAGTTCCCCTGAACTTCCCCAAGACACCGGCTTCACACACAGTACACTCATTGCACACAGGCAAATGACCATGCCCAGTGCCATCGAACCGAAAGCCGGTGTGGTGTTGCTTGACACCCGCGACCACACGCCCGAACACGAGCACGGCGTTCATCTAAAGCTTGTCGAAGGCCTGGCACGTTTACTGGGCTGCCCACCTATACAGCCCACGCAGCAGCCAGACACCACCGATGCCTACTATTATCTGCCAACCGAGACCCTGATCGACCCCAGGCGATATGCCGCCTTGGGTATTTGCAGCGAACAGGACCTGTTTGGCGGCATGGTGCCGCACCCCTACATGGCAACCAAGGCGATCTCTCACCCGTTACCCGCCGAGGCCAGCTTCCCGCCGGGCTGGACCGACGACTTCGCCCGACAGGCCAGCGATGCCCTGCTACGCGGCTACACCGTGTTCAGCAAAGCCGACGCTCGCACTGCCGCACAGTTGCTGCTGCTCGACGGCCCGCTGAGGGTCAAACCGGTACTGGCCTGCGCAGGACGTGGGCAACAGGTCATCACCACTGCAGGCGCCCTGGAGCCTCTGCTGGCCGGTATGGATGACCAAACGTTGGCGCTGTGGGGCCTGGTGCTCGAAGAAGACCTGAGCCAGGTGCAAACCTTCAGCGTCGGCCAGGTGCGCGTCGCCGGCTTGACCTGCAGCTACTACGGCACCCAGCAACTGACACGTGACCATCAGGGTACCGAGGTCTACGGCGGTTCTGACCTGGTGGTGGTACGTGGCGACTATCAGGCGTTGCTACAGCTCCCACTGGACGACCACCTGCGCCTTGCCATCAACCAGGCCATGGTTTACGAACAAGCCGCCGAGCAGCACTTCCCGGGCTTTGTCGCTTCACGTCGCAACTACGACATCGCCCGCGGCATCAGCCCTTCGGGCCACCTGTGCAGCGGGGTGCTCGAACAATCCTGGCGCCTGGGTGGTGCCAGCAGTGCCGAACTGTTGGCCCTGCAGGCGTTTGCCGATGACCCCGCATTGCAACGGGTCCGTGCCTCCACCCACGAAGTATTCGGCAACCCCGACCTGCCCGCTGACGCCACCCTCTTTTACCAAGGAAACGACAGTGAACTCGGACAACTCAGTAAATTTGCGCGGATTCGCGAACATGGCCATTCAGAGTGAAACCGTTGAACTGCAGGTCGAGAATGACCGCATCGCCGGCACCTTGGTCAGCCCGGGCACCAAAATGCCGGGCATTCTCTTCGTACACGGCTGGGGCGGCAGCCAGCAACGTGACCTGGCCCGCGCCCGGCATATCACCGGATTGGGATGCGTGTGCATGACCTTCGACCTGCGCGGTCACGAAAAGACCGAAAGCCAGCGCCTCACGGTCACCCGTGAACAAAACCTGCAGGACTTGCTGGTGGCTTACGATCGACTGGTCAGCCACCCAGCTGTCGACAGCAGCGCCATCGCCATTATCGGCAGCAGCTATGGCGGTTACCTGGCGACTCTACTGACCCGCCAACGGCCGGTCAGATGGCTGGCCCTGCGGGTACCTGCCATGTACTGGGATGACGAATGGGGCACCCCGAAGCAAACCCTTGACCGTCAACGCCTGAATGCCTATCGCCAACGCCACCTGGGCCCGGCCGACAACCGCGCGCTGGCCGCGTGCGCCGAATTCGGCGGGGATGTGCTGCTGGTGGAGTCAGAGCAGGATGACTACGTGCCGCACAGTACCTTGATGAACTACCGCTCGGCGTTCGTCAACGCCCACTCGCTCACCCACCGCATCGTCGACGGCGCCGACCACGCGCTGTCCAGCGAAGAGAGCCAGAAAGCGTACAGCTCGCTCCTGGCGGCATGGATCAGCGAAATGGTCATAGGTGCCCGCCTGGATCGCTACCCGCACTACGCACCATGGTATGCCTGAGGATCGCCCACCTGGCAATGCAGGACGCCATCGTCGCCGCGCACCAGGCTGCGCAGGGCCTGGTAGGCGGCGAAGTTGACGCCGCGTGCCTGATGCTGGCCCAGCAGGTCAAGAAAGGATTCCTCGATGAAGTGCACGGCCGCCGCCGCCCAGGCCTGGCGTGACTGCCATTGCAAGTACTGCAACACCCGGCTGCCATCGTCGCTGGCCTGGATGCTCACACCCTGCAGCCCTTCGCAACGCGCAGCCAACGCTTCACTACGGGCCACCAGGGCCTGAGCCAACGCTTGCTGGCACATACTGGGCACTTCGTATTCGATCATCTGGGTAAACCACAAGGCATGAGGTGATGCCAACATCGACAGTCTCCTGGCTACGTACGCATGCAGCGCGATGCCGAGCAGGGTAAAACCTCAAGCAAAGTCAAGGTCAAGTGGTTTCTATAGACCCTCGCCGGATACCGCAAACCGCCGCCGATAGTCACTCGGGGTAAGGCCAGTGACACGCTGGAACACCTTGCGAAACGCGCCCGGATCCTGATAGCCGACACCCCACGCGATCTGTTCGACGTTGCGCCGGGTAAACTCCAGCAAGCGGCATGCACGCCCCACCCTTACCTGCTGGCAATACTCGGTCGGGCGCAGCCCGGTAGCTGCACGAAAGCGCCGCAAGAAAGTGCGCGCCTCCAGCCCCGCGCAGGCCGCCATCGTGGCCAGGTCGGCATCCTGCCCGCCATTGCCCTGCAACCAGTGCTGCACCTTCAACACGGCCTCGTCGCCGTGGTCCAGGCGCGGGTTGAACACAGCGCCGGGCAGCGCCGCCGCGACCGGATCGACGGCCAGATAGCGAGCGGTCTCCTGAGCCACCGTCGCCCCCAAAAAGCGCTCCAGCAAGCGCAAGCCGAGGTCCGTCCAGGCCATCAACCCTGCCGAGGTCACGATGTCGCCGTCATCCAGCAACGGCTGCTGAGCCTCTACCCGCACCCTGGGGAAGCGCTGGGCAAGCGCCTGCACATAGTTCCAGTGCGTGCAGGCCGGGCGACCGTCGAGCAAACCGCTGGCGGCAATGAAAAATACACCGATGCATACCGACGCCAGCACCGTACCACGCCCGTGCAACAGGCACAGCGGCGCGCGGTGACGTTCGAGCAACTCGGCTTGCGGGGCCGACTCCAGGCTTGGCGGAATGATCAGGACGCGCAGCCCCGGCACGGTGACAGCTGAGTTATCCGACGCAGGCAACAACTGCCCCGTCTCATCTGCCTGCCAGCAACTGACGCGAATGTGCGGCAGCTCAACGGCCCCCAGTTCGGCCGCAACCCGGTTGGCCACCAGGAACAGGTCGGCCAGGCCATGCACAGCGGCGCGCTGCACGCCGGGGTATAGCAGCAAGCCGATATCCAGGTTAGCGCCGGTGTCAGTTTTTGCCCGCATAGTGTCGTTCGCGCCAATCCTCAGGTGAGTGAACACAGCCTATAACTAACGTCTCTCGACGACTACTGCCACAGGAGGCAGCATGAGCAAGCAGGCACTGATCATCATCGACATCCAGAACGACTACTTCCCGGGCGGCAAGTGGCCCCTCGATGGCGCCGATCAGGCGGCCGACAACGCCGCCCGCCTGCTGGCAGCCGCACGCCAGCGCGGCGACCTGGTGGTTCATGTGCGGCATGAGTTCGACACTGCCGATGCACCCTTCTTTGCCCCCGGCTCGCAGGGTGCGGCCATCCACGCCAAGGTCGAGCCATTGCCGAGCGAGCCGGTGGTGCTCAAGCACAAAGTCAACGCCTTCCTCGGTACCGATCTTGAGCACACACTGGACCGGCATGGCGTCGAGGCGCTGACCATCGTCGGCAGCATGAGCCACATGTGCATTGACGCCGCCACCCGGGCTGCAGCCGACCTGGGCTATCAAGTGACTGTGGCGCACGATGCCTGCGCAACCCTGCCACTGGCGTTCGACGGCAAGCAGGTGCCGGCGGCTCATGTGCACGATTCGGCGATGGCGGCGCTGGCGTTTGCCTATGCCGATGTGGTGAAGACCGACGAGCTGCTGAAAAACTGATCGGCTTGAGACCTTTGGGGCCGCACAGCAGCCCCAAAGCCTGCAGCCTCAAATCGCCACATTGCGCACAAACCGGACAGCCACCACGCCATCGTTACGGTAGGCATACCGGCAGTTGCTGGGGAACACATGGAACTGCCCCACCTGCAAGCGATGCTCAACCTCTTCGATGATCAGCGTCAGTTGCCCATCGACCACATAAATCTGCTCGCTCCAGCCTTCGGCATCGGCCTCACTGTAATAGCACTCCCCCGGTGCCAGGGTCCATTCCCAAAGTTCCACCTCGCGCCTTGCCGGGCTGGTGCCCAGCAACACCGCTCTGCTTTGCGGGTGTTCACCAGCCCACGCCAGCTCTTCAATACGCCCGGGGTCGCGCAGGTCTGGCGCCTGGATCAGGGTACTGAAAGCCACGCCCAAGGCTTCGGCAATCAGGTCCAATGTGGTCAGGCTGACATTCTTCTCGCCCGCCTCGATCGCGACCAGCATGCGCCGGCTGACCCCTGAACGCTCGGCCAGCGCCGCCTGACTCAAGCCGGCGGCGTTGCGCAGACTGCGCACATTGAGGCTGACATGTTGCAGCACCGATGCCCGGTGCGAAGAATCCTTGTGCACTATATTGCTCACTGGTCAAGATTGCGCAGTATACTGCCCACTTTTGCGGCGATTGTGCGCCGCCCTTTCCGAGTGTGCAAGACCATGAACCAGCCCAGCAGCAAGCCTACCCCTGCCGTCACCTTCCGCCTGAGCAAGGCCGAACTGGTGCTGGTATTCATCACCATGTTGTGGGGCGGCACTTTCCTGTTGGTGCATAACGTAATGACCGTCAGCGGCCCGATGTTCTTCGTCGGCCTGCGTTTTGCGGCAGCCGCGCTGTTCGTTGGTGTGGTCTCGGCGCGAGCGCTGCCCGGCCTGACCTTCACCGAACTGAAGGCCGGCATGCTGATCGGCGTGTCGATCATGCTCGGCTATGGCCTGCAGACCATGGGCCTGCAAACCATCAGCAGCAGCCAGTCAGCGTTCATCACTGCGCTGTACGTCCCGTTCGTGCCGCTGCTGCAGTGGCTGGTGCTGGGGCGGCGGCCTGGCCTGATGCCCAGCATGGGTATCTGCCTGGCATTCATCGGCCTGATGCTGCTGGCCGGGCCGGAAGGCGGCAGCCTGCGTTTCAGCGAGGGCGAACTGGTCACCCTGATCAGCGCCGTGGCCATCGCCGGTGAAATCATTCTGATCAGCCGCTACGCCGGTCAGGTCGATGTGCGCCGGGTTACGGTGGTACAACTTGCGACCGCATCGCTGCTGGCGTTTCTCATGATCGTGCCGACCCAGGAGCGCCTCCCCGACTTCTCCTGGCTGTTGCTTGCCAGCGCAGTGGGCCTGGGCGCAATGAGTGCGGTGATCCAAGTGGCAATGAACTGGGCACAGAAGTCGGTCTCGCCTACCCGCGCCACACTCATCTATGCCGGTGAACCGGTGTGGGCCGGCATCGTCGGGCGCCTGGCTGGCGAGCGCCTGCCTGGCGTGGCGCTACTCGGCGGCCTGCTGATCGTGGTTGCCGTGGTGGTCAGTGAACTCAAGGTGCGGCGCCCTCGCGAAACCGTCGAAACACGCGATGTGCAGAACCCTGGCGAAGGCCAGGCGGGGCTGTAAAACAGTCAACAGCGGCTATTCTTTGTAAAAAACTGTTATAAAAAAACCGCTTGTCACAGCCGGTTTGTAGGATTCTGCGACAGCTTGCGTGTTGGTGATAAACACCTCGGCACGTATGATTCTTTGCAAACTTCTCCAGAATAGGCCGCTATGTCCTTGATAGTGCTATTGCTTCTGCCGTTCGTGGGCAGTTGCCTGGCAGCTGTGCTGCCGCACAACGCACGTAACGCCGAGTCCATTCTTGCCGGGCTCGTAGCCCTGGTCGGCACCGTCCAGGTAGCACTTCTGTACCCTCAGATTGCCCATGGTGGCGTCATTCGCGAAGAGTTCCTGTGGCTACCCAGCCTGGGGCTGAACCTGGTGTTGCGCATGGACGGCTTTGCCTGGCTGTTCTCGTTGCTGGTACTGGGCATTGGCACGCTGGTATCGCTGTATGCGCGCTACTACATGTCACCGCAAGACCCGGTCCCACGCTTCTTCGCGTTCTTCCTGGCCTTCATGGGCGCCATGCTCGGCCTGGTCATCTCCGGCAACCTGATCCAACTGGTGTTCTTCTGGGAACTGACCAGCCTGTTCTCCTTCCTGCTGATCGGCTACTGGCACCACCGCGCCGACGCCCGTCGCGGCGCCTATATGGCGCTGATGGTAACCGGTGCAGGCGGCTTGTGCCTGTTGGTAGGGGCCCTGCTGCTCGGCCATGTGGTCGGCAGCTATGACCTGGACAAGGTTCTGGCTGCCGGGCATACCATCCGCCAGCATGCGCTTTACCCGGTGCTGCTGCCCCTGATACTCATCGGCGCCCTGACCAAGAGCGCACAGTTTCCCTTCCAGTTCTGGCTGCCCCACGCCATGGCAGCGCCCACACCGGTGTCGGCCTATTTGCACTCTGCAACCATGGTCAAGGCCGGGGTGTTCCTGCTGGCACGCCTGTGGCCGGTACTTTCCGGTAGCGAGGAGTGGTTCTGGATCGTCGGCGGTGCCGGCGCCCTCACCCTGCTGCTCGGCGCTTTCGCCGCCATGTTCCAAAATGACCTCAAGGGCCTGCTGGCCTATTCGACCATCAGCCACCTGGGCCTGATTACCCTGCTGCTGGGCCTTAACAGCCCGCTGGCTGCCGTCGCCGCGGTATTCCACATTCTCAACCATGCCACCTTCAAGGCCTCGCTGTTCATGGCCGCCGGCATCATCGACCACGAGAGCGGCACCCGTGACATTCGCCGCCTCAGCGGCCTGATCCGCCTGGTGCCCTACACCGCGACCCTGGCCATGGTCGCCAGCGCTTCGATGGCCGGCGTGCCGCTGATGAACGGCTTCCTGTCGAAGGAAATGTTCTTCGCCGAAACGGTATTCATCAGTTCCACCGCCTGGGTCGAGGCCACACTGCCGGTAATCGCCACCCTGGCCGGCACCTTCAGCGTGGCGTATGCCCTGCGTTTTACCGTCGATGTGTTCTTCGGGCCAACGGCCCAGGACCTGCCCCATACCCCGCACGAGCCGCCACGCTGGATGCGTGCTCCGGTGGAGCTGCTGGTGCTCACGTGCCTGGTAGTGGGCATCTTCCCCACCCAGTCGGTCGGCCCCCTGTTGGCCGCTGCGGCCCTGCCGGTGGTTGGCGGTACCCTGCCGGAATACAGCCTGGCCATCTGGCATGGCTGGAACGCGCCGATGATCATGAGCCTGGTCGCCATGAGCGGCGGCATCGTCCTGTACCTGTTGCTGAGCAAGCAACTGCGCCTGGGCCGCTTCCCCTACCCGCCCGTGATCGAGCGCTTCAATGGCAAGCGACTGTTCGAGCACGGCCAGGTTCACCTGATGCTGCTGGCGCGTCGCATCGAGCGCGTGCTCACCACCCGCCGACTGCAGTCGCAGCTGTTCATGCTGGTATTCGCCGCGTTCCTCGCGGGCCTCACGCCTATGCTGTATAGCGGCCTGAGCTGGGGTGATCGCCCGAAGATTCCCGGTTCGGGCGTGTTCGTCGCCCTGTGGCTGATCGCCATTGCCTGCGCCATCGGCGCCGCCTATCAGGCCAAGTACCACCGCCTGGCGGCACTGATCATGGTCAGCGTCTGCGGCCTGATGACCTGCATCACTTTCGTCTGGTTCTCTGCGCCCGACCTGGCACTGACCCAGTTGGTGGTAGAAGTGGTCACCACCGTACTGATCCTCCTCGGCCTGCGCTGGCTGCCACGGCGTATCGAAGGCGTGTCGCCGCTGCCTGGTAGCCTGGAGCGCGCGCGCATGCGCCGCCTGCGCGACTTGCTGCTGGCCGTGCTGGTGGGTGGCGGCATGGCCGTGCTGTCGTACGCCATGCTGACCCGACCGACGCCCAACGACATTTCCTCGTTCTATTTGAGCCGTGCATTGCCTCAGGGCGGCGGCACCAATGTGGTCAATGTCATGCTGGTCGACTTCCGCGGCTTCGATACCCTCGGTGAAATCACCGTATTGGTGGCTGTGGCATTGACCGTGTTCGCCCTGCTACGGCGCTTCCGTCCTCCGAAAGAGAGCATGCAGCTGCCGGCGCAACAACGCCAGTTGGCGCCGGACGTGGTCACCGACCTGATCAACCCGCGGCATGCCACCGATACCGCGCTGGGCTTCATGATGGTGCCTGCAGCGCTGGTGCGCCTGCTGCTGCCGATCGCCTTGCTGGTGTCGATGTACCTGTTCATGCGCGGGCACAACCAGCCCGGTGGCGGGTTTGTCGCTGGCTTGGTCATGTCGGTGGCGTTCATCCTCCAGTACATGGTGGCCGGCACACAGTGGGTCGAGGCGCAGATGAGCCTGCGGCCGCTGCGCTGGATGGGTACCGGGCTGCTGTGCGCGACCCTGACCGGGGTCGGCGCCATGCTGCTGGGTTACCCGTTCCTCACCACCCATACCGCCCACTTGCACCTGCCGTTGCTGGGTGATGTGCACGTGGCCAGCGCGCTGTTCTTCGATATTGGCGTATACACCGTCGTGGTCGGCTCGACCCTGCTGATCCTCACGGCCCTGGCGCACCAGTCGGTGCGCGCCTACCGCCCGGGCAACCCGGCAAAAACCAGCCAAGCAGGAGCCGCCTGATGGAAGAAGTGATTGCAGTCGCCATCGGCGTGCTGGCTGCCTCCGGGGTGTGGCTGATCCTGCGCCCGCGTACCTACCAGGTGATCATGGGCCTGTGCCTGCTTTCTTACGGGGTCAACCTGTTCATCTTCAGCATGGGCAGCCTGTTCATCGGCAAGGAGCCAATCATCAAGGATGGCGTTACCCAGGACCTGTTGCATTACACCGACCCGCTGCCACAGGCACTGGTGCTCACCGCCATCGTCATCAGTTTCGCCATGACCGCGCTGTTCCTGGTGGTGCTGCTGGCCTCGCGCGGCCTGACCGGTACCGACCACGTGGATGGCCGGGAGCGTGACGAATGAGTGATCTGAGTCAACTGATTGTCGCCCCCATCCTGCTGCCGTTGATTACGGCCGCGATAATGTTGCTGCTGGGTGAAAAGCACAGGCATATCAAGGCCAGGCTGAACCTGCTGTCTACCTTCTCCGGCCTGGCAATCGCGGTCTGTCTGCTGCTGTGGATGCGCACCCAGGGCCAGGCAGCGTCGATCGGCGTGTACCTGCCGGGCAACTGGCCGGCGCCATTCGGTATCGTGCTGGTGGTGGACCACCTGTCCGCGCTCTTGCTGACCCTGACCGGGGTCATCGGTTTCAGCGCGCTGCTATTTGCCCGTGCCCGCTGGGACGGTGCAGGGGCCAGCTTCCATGCGCTGTTCCAGATCCAGCTGATGGGGCTGTACGGCGCCTTCCTCACCGCCGACCTGTTCAACCTGTTCGTCTTCTTCGAAGTGCTGCTGGCCGCCTCCTATGGCTTGCTGCTGCATGGTTCGGGGCGGGCGCGGGTGCGTGCCGGCCTGCACTACATCGCTATCAACCTGTTTGCCTCGTCGCTGTTCCTGATCGGCGCAGCGATGCTGTATGGCGTGACCGGCACCCTGAACATGGCGGACCTGGCGCTGAAGATTCCACTGGTACCGGAGGCCGACCGTGGCCTGCTGCATGCCGGCGCGGCAATCCTGGCCATGGCCTTCCTGGTCAAGGCCGGTATCTGGCCGCTGAACTTCTGGCTGGTGCCAGCTTACGCGTCTGCCAGCGCGCCGGTGGCTGCACTGTTCGCCATCATGACCAAAGTCGGCCTGTACGCCGTGCTGCGCCTTTGGACATTACTGTTCTCCGGGCAGGCCGGGGCCTCGGCGCATTTCGGCGGCGAATGGCTGGTTTACGGCGGCCTGGTTACCCTGGCGGTGGCAGCGGTATCAATCCTGGCGGCACAGCGCCTGGAGCGTATGGCGGCACTCAGTATCCTGGTCTCGGCCGGCACGCTGCTGGGTGCGGTGGGTTTTGCCCAGGCGGCTCTGACCGGCGCGGCGCTGTTCTATCTGGTCAACTCGACCCTTGCGCTGTGCGCACTGTTCCTGCTCGCCGAACTGGTCGAACGCTCGCGCTCGGCCAATGAAGCGCCGCTGGACGACGAAGAAGACGCCATGCCGCCGCCACTGGAATCGCTGCACCCGCCCAAGGGCATCAACCTCGACGATGAACAGCAGGTGGTAATCGGCCAGATCATCCCGTGGACCATGGCCTTCCTCGGCCTCAGCTTCATCGCCTGTGCACTACTGATCATCGGCATGCCGCCGCTGTCGGGCTTTGTCGGCAAGCTCAACCTGATCAGTGCGCTGTTCAATCCACTGGGCCTCGGCGTACCGGCCGAGCAGCCCCTGAGTGCCGCCGGCTGGGGCCTGGTGGCGTTACTGATCCTGTCCGGCATGGCCTCGCTGATCGCCTTCGGCCGCGTCGGCATCCAGCGTTTCTGGAAGCCCGAAGAGCGCCCGTCACCGGTGCTGCGGCGCTATGAATGCCTGCCCATCGTCATCCTGCTCGGCCTGTGCCTTATCCTCAGCCTCAAGGCCGAGCCGTTGCTGCGCTACACCCAGGACACTGCCGCCAGCCTGCAGGCCCCCGATGCCTATATCGAAGCCGTGATGGCCGCCCGGCCGATTCCTGGCCCCACCTCGCGCGACGTACAGGTGCAGCCATGAACCGACTGCTCCCCGCTCCGCTGCTATCGGTCTCGCTGTTCGGCCTGTGGCTGCTGCTGAACCTCTCGGTCAGCCCCGGCAACCTGTTGCTGGGCGCCGCACTTGGCATACTGGCGCCACTGTTGATGGCGCCCCTGCGCCCGCAGCATGCACACGTACGGCGCCCCCTGGCCATCGCCCGCCTGATTGGCCGGGTCGGCATCGATGTGATCACCTCCAACCTGCTGGTGGCCCGTGGTGTGCTGCGGGCCGGCAAGCAGCCGCCACGTTCTGCGTTCGTTCACATACCACTGGCATTGCGTGACCCCCACGGCCTGGCAGCGCTGTCGATGATCACCACGGTGGTGCCTGGCACAGTCTGGTCCGAACTGGCACTGGACCGCAGTGTGCTGTTGCTGCATGTGTTTGAGCTGGACGATGAAGCGGCCTTCATACAGCACTTCAAGGACACTTACGAACGCCCGCTTATGGAGATTTTCCAATGACAGGCCTGCTCGCCAATGCCGTCCTCGCCAGCCTGTTCATCTTCGCCCTGGCCATGGGCCTGGCGTTGATTCGGCTGTTTCGTGGCCCGTCCGCCCAAGACCGCGTGCTGGCCCTGGACTACCTGTACATCCTGGCCATGCTCACCATGTTGGTGCTGGGTATACGTTATGCCAGTGACACCTACTTCGAAGGTGCCTTGCTGATTGCACTGTTTGGTTTCGTCGGCTCGTTTGCCTTGGCCAAGTTTCTGCTGCGCGGTGAGGTGATCGAATGACTGAAGCCCTGGTACTGCCGTTCTGGCTGGAGCTGGTCACCGCCGCGCTATTGCTCACCGGCAGCCTGTTCGCCCTGGTCGGTGCTATAGGCCTGGTACGCCTGAAAGACTACTTCCAGCGCATGCACCCGCCAGCGCTGGCCTCGACCCTTGGTGCCTGGTGCGTTGCACTGGCCTCGATCATCTACTTTTCGTGGCTCAAGGGCACCCCTGTGCTGCACGCTTGGCTGATTCCGATCCTGCTGTCGATTACCGTGCCGATAACCACGCTGTTGCTGGCGCGGGCGGCGCTATTCCGCAAGCGCATGTCGAAAGAGCCGGTGCCTGAAGAGGTCAGCAGCGGCCGCGACCGTGGCAATTGAAGGTTTGCCGTCTCAACCTTGGCTGAGGCGCTGCAACTCGCGCCGGACCATGGCGGCATACGGTGGCGGGCTGAGGCGATAGAGCTCAGCCGCCACCCAAGTCAACCAGGCGCCTTGCAACTTCTCACGCCCGGCCAGCAAACGTTCTGCCTCAGCCACGGCATCTGCCTGGTGCTGCCGATGAAACTCGGCCCGCGAGGCTGGTGCGACGTGACTGTCGGTCATTCACTGGCCTTGAAGGTGGTCAGTTCACCCTTGCGCCATTTGGCGACCTTGCCAGTCACTGCTTTAAGCAACTTGCCCAGGCCTTCCTGCACTTGCTGCTGCGCGGCGAATACCAGCATCACGCCATGGCCTTCACGAAATACGATGCCCTCGCCTTCCGGCACAGAAACGAAGGCGTAATCACCCACGCCATACACATTCAACTTGATGTCGCGAAAGCGCATTTCCAGCTTGCCACCTTCGCGGCTGGGCAATACGGCAGCACGAAAGTGGTCGCCGACTTTCAGTTCAAGGCGCTGCTTGTCATCGACCACCAGTGCACTCTCGGTGTCGATTTCGGCCATGTACAGGCCTTCGGGACTCTGTTCGGTGACATAGATGAAGCGGCCCTGAAACAGTTGGGCCAATTTACCGCGCAAGTCGCCCAGAGCGAACAACGCATGTGTATCAAGTGTGCTGACTGCCAATGAAGTAATCCTCAACCGGTTACAACCCGCCCTCACCCAAGCTCGGGGAGGCACGGCCATTTCTTATCGATAGGCAAAAAGAGTAATAAAGCGATATGCGAAATGTCTGTGCTCGCTGACGATGCAGCGCGCAGGAATCTTTACTCTGGTTTGCCAGAATCGCCCTCAACCGAAGGCGTTTGGCTCATTCCCGGCTTGGGAAGCGTGATGCCTGAAATCACTCGCCAGAAAACGCAACCAATGGCGTGAGCCTGCAAGAAGACAAGCCCTGGCATCCATGTGCGCATTACTGTAGGACAAATATGCCCGAAAACACCGAAACCCGTCGAGAGGCAATAAACATTTTCAGGCAGCCAGCCCTTTCTTCAGTTGCAGCTGCCAGGCAGCCTGACACTCAAGCGCTTCTTCGCGCGTGGCGAAGGCGGTGCCGCGGCGCTCGCCATTGACCAGCACTACCCAGCAAATGCGCTTGCCCAGCGCCTGCAAGGTGGCCGGCACACCCGATCCTATCATCACAGCCACATCGACTCGGCTATTCATCATTCCCTCCGGAATTTAATTAGCACCCTAACGATAAAGCCATGATACGCCTGACAGTGACGCGGAAACAGCGCATCCCGGTACATCAGTGTTTCGTAAGGCGTAACAAAAACGGATCGACGAGAAACGCAAAAAGCCCCAGGAATTGCTTCGAGGGGCTTGCACCACGCGCGGGTTTATACCTGACGCTGGTGGCGGTCGAGCTGCTCGTGGCGCTCCTGGGCTTCGATGCAGTACTTGGTGGTCGGGCTGATCAGCAAGCGCTTCAGGCCGATAGGCTCACCACTGTCATCGCACCAGCCGAAGCTTTCGTCGGCAATACGGTCCAGGGCCATTTCCAGCTGTGGCAGCAGGCGCTGGTCGCGGTCGATGGCATTTACCAGCCAGCTACGTTCTTCTTCGACCGAAGCCACGTCGGCGGGGTCTGACGGGGTGTCCAGGCCTTCGATGGTGGTGCGGCTGAGTTCGATGCGTTCATGGGTTTCGACTTTCATCGCCTGCAGCAGCTCAGTAAAGAAGGCAAGCTGGTCGGCGTTCATGTAGTCATCGGCCGACATGGCCAGCAACTGTTCCTTGGTCATCGATTTCTCTATGAAAAAATGTGCATTTGGGCGATTCATGTGCCGTCGATGCCTATGCATCGCCAGCGGAATTCTTCAAGCGCCAACCGGCACTCTTTTACAGGGGGCGGCAGTCTAAGGCGCCACGCCGCGTGGAGCAACTGCAAATGGGTGCGAATTTGCTTCCACTGCTCACAATCCGCCGGTCGGCACCCCAGCTCAGCTGCAGGGCCAGTAGTAAACTGAGATTCTGGCAGTGCCCATCCACCTGCTGTTGCTGTTGCTGTTGCTGTTGCTGTTGCTGTTGCTGTTGATCTTGATCTTGATCTAGATCTTGATCTTGATCTTGATCTTCGCGACTTCAGGAGGCCGAACGCAGGCCTTGCGGAGGCAGGTGACGGGCATGGATGCCCGTCAAGCGCTGAGGCCCCAGGATGGGGCCTTCGGCGCGGTCCTGCCGGGAGCAAGGCCGGAGTGAGGGGACCCCGGAGCGCAGCGCAGGGGCCGGATGATGGGAGCACAGCGTTTTTTGGTTACTTTTTGTCGCGTTTGACAAAAAGTGACTCGCCGTAAGGGCGAAAAGGTGAGTCAACGTCGCCATCGCAAATGGACTTGTTCGCTGAGTCAAAACAGACGAGTTCGCTTCTTGCTTCTTGCTTCTTGCTTCTTGCTTCTTGCTTCTTGCTTCTTGCTTCTTGCTTCTTGCTTCTTGCTTCTTGCTTCTTGGATGTGGGCATTCACATCAAGTAGGTATTCATTCGCGCAGGTGGCACATAGTCACCTTTCCGCCCTTACGGCGGGTCACTTTTTGTCAAACGCGACAAAAAGTAACCAAAAAACGCTGCGCTCCCATCATCCGGCCCCTACGCTACGCTCCGGGGTTCCCTCGCTACGGGCTTGCTCCCGGGAGTACGCGCTGCAGGCCCCATCCATGGGGCCTCAGCGCTTGACGGGCATCCATGCCCGTCACCTCCCTTCGCAAGCCCTACGCTCGGCCTCCTGAAGTCGCAATCTGCGTCGCCTGAACTATCGCGCACTTAGAAGCAAAAGCCACGGCAACGGCAACGGCAACGGCAACGGCAACGGCAACGAACCGAGTCTGATCAACGGTCCTTGAACTGTGCCTCGCGCTTGGCGATGAATGCGGCCATGCCTTCTTTCTGGTCTTCGGTGGAGAACGCCGCATGGAAGACCCGACGCTCAAAGCGAACCCCCTCGCTGAGGGTGACTTCAAATGCTCGGTTGACGCTCTCCTTGACCATCATGCTCACCGGAATCGACTTGCTGGCAATGGTCGCCGCCACCTTCAGCGCCTCTTCCACCAGCTCTGCCTGCGGCACGATCCGCGCCACCAAACCTGCACGCTCGGCTTCTTCCGCGCCCATCAGGCGGCCGGTCAGGCAAAGCTCCATGGCCTTGGCCTTGCCCACCGCACGCGTCAGGCGCTGGGTGCCGCCCATGCCCGGCAGCACGCCCAAGTTGATTTCCGGTTGACCAAATTTGGCATTGTCCGCAGCGAGGATAAAGTCGCACATCATTGCCAACTCACAGCCGCCGCCCAGGGCAAATCCAGACACTGCAGCAATGATCGGCTTACGGCGATTGGCAATACGGTCGGCGTCGCTGAACAGGTCGTCGACGTAAATCTGCGGGTATTGCAGCTCGGCCATTTCCTTGATGTCGGCGCCAGCGGCAAAGGCTTTGGCCGAGCCTGTCAGCACCACGCAGCCGATGTTCGGGTCGCGCTCAAGCTGGTCCAAGGCCTGGTTGATCTCGCCGACAATCTGCGCGTTCAGCGCATTGAGCGCCTGCGGGCGGTTGAGGGTGATCAGGCCGACCTTGCCGTGGATGTCCAACAGGATGGTTTCGAATGCCATGCAGTCTGCTCCTTCAAAGATTGCGCGCAATGACCATGCGCTGAATGTCGCTGGTGCCTTCGTAGATCTGGCAAACCCGAACGTCGCGGTAGATCCGCTCCAGCGGGAAGTCACTCAGATAGCCATAACCACCCAGGGTCTGCAAGGCATCCGAACAGACCTTTTCGGCCATTTCCGAGGCAAACAGCTTGGCCATCGACGCTTCAACCAGCGCCGGGCGCCCCGCATCACGAAGGGCAGCAGCGTGCAATACCATCTGCCGAGCAACGGAAATTTTCGTTGCCATGTCAGCCAGGCGAAACGCCACGGCCTGGTGCTCGATCAGCGGTTTGCCAAAGCTCTGGCGCTCGTTCGCGTAGTCGCGCGCCACTTCGAACGCCGCGCGGGCCATACCCACCGCTTGCGAGGCGATGCCGATACGGCCGCCTTCAAGGTTGGCCAGGGCGATCTTGTAGCCTTCACCCTCCGCGCCCAGCCGGTTGGCCACTGGCACGTGCACATTGTCGAAAACGATCTGGCAGGTGTCGGAGGCGTGCTGGCCGAGTTTGTCCTCGACCCGCGCAACCTGATAGCCCGGCGAATCGGTCGGCACGATGAAGGCGCTGATGCCACGCTTGCCGGCCTCCGGGTCGGTGACTGCAAACACGATCACGACGCCGGCGTTCTGCCCCGAGGTAATGAACTGCTTGCTGCCATTGAGCACGTAGTGGTCGCCTTCCAGGCGGGCGCGGGTCTTCAGGCTGCTGGCATCGGAGCCAGCCTGCGGCTCGGTCAGGGCGAAAGCACCGAGCATCGCACCTGTCGCCAGCGGGGTGAGGAACTGCTCTTTCTGCTGCTCGTTGCCGAAGCGCAGGATCGGCACGCAACCCACCGAGTTGTGCACGCTCATGATGGTCGAGCAGGCGCCATCGCCCGCGGCGATTTCCTCCAAGGCCATGGCATAGGCCACATAACCGGTGTCGCTACCGCCCCACTGCTCCGGCACCAGCATGCCGAACAGGCCCAGTTCGGCCATTTCGTCGATGGCCTCTTTCGGGAAGCGATGTTCCTTGTCCCATTGCTCGGCAAACGGTCTCAGGCGCTCCTGGGCGAAGGCGCGTACCGCGTCGGCGATCTGTTGTTGCTCGTCATTTACCAGCATGGTTCACCTCAGTACAGGCATTCAACAGCCATGGCCGTGGCCTCGCCACCGCCGATGCAGATGGCCGCCACACCCCGGTGCAGATTGTTCTGGCGCAAGGCCGACAACAGGGTGACCAGAATACGTGCGCCAGAAGCGCCGATCGGGTGGCCGAGGGCGCAAGCGCCGCCGTGGATATTGACCTTGTCGTGTGGCAGATCGAGGTGTTTCATGGCCGCCAGGGTGACCACGGCGAAGGCCTCGTTGATCTCGAACAGGTCGACTTCGGCCAGGTTCCAGCCGGTGCGTTTCATCAGTTTGTCGATAGCGCCGATCGGGGCAGTCGGGAACAGCGCCGGGGTGTCGGCAAAGGCGGCGTGGCCGTGGATGACGGCCAATGGCTTGAGGCCACGTTTGTCGGCCTCGGAGCGGCGCATCAGTACCAGCGCCGCAGCGCCGTCGGAAATCGAACTGGCGTTGGCCGCCGTCACGGTGCCGCCTTCACGAAACGCCGGTTTGAGCTGCGCAATCTTGTCCAGACGCGCCTTGGGCGGCTGCTCGTCATCCTTGATGACGCGCTTTTCCTTGCCCTCGGTGACTTCCACCGGCACGATCTCGGCGGCAAAACGGCCGCTGCTGATGGCTTCCTGCGCTCGGGTCAGCGAGGCGATGGCGAACTGGTCCTGGGCCTCGCGGCTGAAGGCATTGGCCTGGGCACAGTCCTCGGCAAAGGTACCCATCAGGCGGCCTTTGTCGTAGGCGTCTTCGAGGCCGTCCATGAACATGTGGTCGATGATCTTGCCGTGGCCCATGCGGTAGCCGCCACGGGCTTTGTCCAGCAGGTACGGCGCGTTGGTCATGCTTTCCATGCCACCCGCCACTACCACGTCTGCGGTGCCGGCCAGCAGCAGGTCATGGGCCATGATCGCGGCTTGCATACCCGAGCCGCACATCTTGTTCAGGGTGGTGCAGGTGGTGTGCTTGTCCAGCCCGGCGCCCAGCGCGGCCTGGCGTGCCGGTGCCTGGCCCTGGCCGGCCGGCAGCACGCAGCCGAACAGTACCTGCTCGACACCGGCGGCATCGATGCCGGCCCGTTCCACGGCAGCACGAATGGCGGCGCTGCCCAGTTGCGGCGCAGTCAGGCTCTTGAGGTCGCCCTGCAACCCGCCCATGGGCGTGCGCACGGCGCTGACGATAACGATGGGGTCATTGGCGAGGGTCATGTTCGCTCTCCTTACTTGGCAGCCATGCGCAGCGCACCGTCGAGGCGGATGACCTCACCGTTGAGCATGCTGTTCTCGATGATGTGGCGGGCCAGCGCGGCGTATTCCTGCGGGCGGCCCAAGCGGGGCGGGAACGGTACGCCGGCAGCCAGTGAAGCACGTACCTCATCGCTCATGCCGGCCATCATAGGGGTTTCAAAGATGCCCGGAGCGATGGTCATCACGCGGATGCCGAAGCGTGCCAGTTCGCGCGCGGCCGGCAAGGTCAGGCTGGCAATGGCCCCCTTGGAGGCAGCGTAGGCGGCCTGGCCAATCTGGCCGTCATAGGCGGCAATGGAGGCCGTGTTGATGATGACCCCACGCTCGCCGCTCTCATCGGCAGCCCCTTCGGCCATGGCCGCCGCAGCCAGACGCAACAGGTTGAAGCTGCCGATCAGGTTGACGTTGATGACCTTGGCGAAGCTGGCCAGGCCATGCGGGCCCTGCTTGCCCAGCACCTTCTCGGCACCGACGATGCCGGCACAATTGACCAACCCATGCAAGCTGCCAAAGGCGCTGACAGCTGCATCGACAGCCGACTGGGCCGCCTGCTCGTCACTGATATCAGCCACGGCGAAACGGGCGTTGTCGCCCAGCTCGCGGGCCTTGGCTTCGACAGCCTGGGCATTGAGGTCGACAAGCATGACCTTGGCGCCAGCCTCGACCAGCATCTGTGCAGTCGCGGCACCCAGCCCGGAAGCGGCGCCGCTGACGATGAAATGTTTATTGGCTATGTGCATGAGTACTTTCCTTTCAGACGCTGGCAGGGGTGGCCTGTTGCGCTTGTTGTTTGGCGACTTCCTGGTTGCGCAGGATGAAGCGTTGCAGCTTGCCGCTCGGGGTCTTGGGCAGCTCGCTGACGAATTCGATTTCCCTGGGGTAGGCATGCGCGTAGAGGCGCTGGCGCACGTGCTGGCGCAAGGTTTCTTCCAGCTCGACGCTGCCGGCGTAGCCGCTGGCCAATACCACGAACGCCTTGATCAGCTCGGTGCGCTCCGGGTCGGGCTTGCCGATCACCGCTGCCTCGATCACCGCCGGGTGCTCGATCAACGCGCTTTCCACATCGAATGGCCCCACCCGGTAACCGGAGGTGGTGATCACGTCGTCGCTACGGCCAACGAAGCTGATGCTGCCATCCGGGTTCAGCTCGACAGTGTCGCCGCTGAGGTAGTACTTGCCGACGAAGGCTTTGGTCGGCAGGCCGTGGTAACCGCCGAACCAGCACAGCGGCGACTGCTCACGGTCAACGGCGAGGATGCCTGGCTGGCCGGCTGGCAGTTCGTTGCCTTGCTCGTCCAGCACCACGATGCGGTGGCCGGGGATGGCATAGCCGGCTGAGCCCAGGTGCACCGGGTGCTGCAGGCCATGGTGGTTGCACAGCACCATGCCCAGTTCGGTCTGGCCGTAGTGATCGTGAATGGTCACACCCAGCTCGTCGGCGAACCAGCGGATCACCTCGGGGTTCAGCGGTTCGCCGGCACTGCTGACCACCCGCAGGCGGCCCTTGATCGGTGCCGAGAAATCTTTGCCCGCCGCAATCAGCAAGCGATACGCGGTGGGCGAGCCGGCCAGGTTGGTGATACCCAGCTTGTCGATCACCCGGGCGCAGCTCTCGACACTGAACGGGCCATCGTAGAACGTGGTGGCATGCCCCAGCGACAACGGACCGGTAACGGCGTAATACAAGCCGTAAGCCCAACCCGGGTCGGCCAGGTTCCAGAAGTTGTCCTCGGGCAGCAGCTCGATGGCATCACGCATGTAGCCCTGAAACGCGACGATCGCACGCAGTGGCACTTCCAGGGGTTTTGCCGGGCCAGTGGTTCCAGAAGTGAACATCAGCAGGAATGGATCGTTGCCTGAGCGCATCACCGGCTCACATACGTCCGCTGCGCGCTCCAGGCATTGCTGGAAGTCCAGCTCACCACTGCGGGCCTTGACAGTGATGATGGTCGGGCAGACGTGCACATCGTCCAGCTTGGCGCGGTTGTGGCTATCGGTGACTATCACTCGGGCATGGGATTGCTCAAGCCGGTGCTCGATGGCCTTGGGGCCGAACGCGGTGAACAAGGGCTGGTAAACCGCCCCGAGGCGCCAGGTAGCGAGGATGGTCACCAACAGTTCGGGGGTGCGCGGCATCAAGCCGGCAACCCGGTCGCCTGCGCCTACCCCCTGCGCCTTTAGCACATTGGCGAACCGGGCAGCCTGCACCTGAAGCTGATCGAAGCTATAGCGCGCGCTGTTACCATCGCGGTCTTCATGAATCAGTGCCAGCTTGCCGTCACCGGCATGGCGGTCACAGCATTCGACACAGGCATTAAGGGCTTCAAGGTTGCCGTGCAATGCCGCCACAACGGCCTGGTCATGGTCAAACGTGCGAGCGGCCTCGGCGTAATCGCGCATCATCGGACTCCTGGTTTCTTGTTTTTGGAGTTGAAGCATCGGTCCGACGATGTTCGCGCCGCTCATGCGCGGCGGCAATGGCCAAAGCTGTCAATCTGGATGACTGGTTTGGCCGCCGCCAGTCACCCCTCTGCGCGCTCGGCTGCACGCAGGTAGGACTGGGTGAGCCCTGCGACCAGGCGCTCGATGTCGAGATCCTGCTGTGCCTGCAGCCGGTGTAGTTGCTGCTCGAAGGCCGCCGGCGCCAAGACAGGACGTTGAGCCTGCAGCTCAAGCGTGCGTCGCGTGTAGTCCGCACTGAGGGCATCGAACATTTGGTCATGTTGCTGGCGCAGGTAACGTCGCCAGAACGCGCGCTGGCTCAGGCTATCGGTCAGGCCCTCGATGGTCTGCGCGCGCGTAACCCGCAGGAACGCATCCTCTATCTGGGCCTGTGTCAGCGCGACAGCTTCGGGATAGCGCATGGCATATGGCTGGTTGGGCAGCTGCAACCGGCTACGAAGTTGCACCCTGTAAGCCAGCCCCAATGCCAACTGGTCAATATGTTCACTGGCAGCCAGACGCTGCCGGCCATCCTGGTAGGCAATCCCTTCCAGTTGATCCAGCCGGAACAGTTGCCTACCCAGTTCGAGCAGCTCTCCCCTGCTTTCAGGGTTGGCTGCGGCGGCTTCTGCCTGCGCCTGCCTCACCGATACTTGCAGTGCACTGAAGTGACTGGCAACGGCGTCCGAACATGACAGCGGCCGGCCGGCCTGCTCAAAGATCCGCCGGCACAGCACCGGGTCGCCGTCCAGCGTAGCCAGCAGTGTCCATACGCCCTCAACCAGCGCATCCCGCCCTTCACCCGCTTCGCTGTAGTCCGCTGTCATATCCAGGCGAGCCAACAACCTGAACAACCCGCTGCTACCCGCTTGCTCCAGCAACCGCAGCCACACGCCCTCCCGCTCGGCCTGAACCGTCGCATCCGTATGGCCTACCCAACGCGTACGGGCCCTGACCAGGTCAACTGAACCCAACTGCTCAGGGGAGTGCCGGTGCTCTTCGATCACATCGAGTGCATACAACCCTCTTTGCTGCATGACCGACAAGGGGTTGTTTTCTATCAGAATGGCGCGTCGAAATGCATAAGGCATCAGCTGGATCTCGGTGGGCACTTCGCGGAGTTGATTGTTGCGCAGGTCAGCACACTCGAGTAGACCACAGAGCTCCAGGCGACGCGGCCAACTGCCCAGGCGACAATGACGCAGGTTCAGGCTAGTCAGCCGAGAAAGTTGATGAAAGCTCATGTCCAGCGCTTCCAGCCGGTTATGGCTGAGATCAAGATGCGCAAGGTTGGACAAACCATGCAAAACGCCGATCGCCTGGGCATCGAGGCGTATCTCGTTATGCGCCAACCGAAGCGATTGAAGATTCGGTAAATGGGCAATGCCTGTTGGTAGACGCATCAACGCGTTGTTGTTGAGGTTCAGGTGCGTCAGGGCAGTGAAGGGGCGAAGGAACTCGACCGGTATGTCAGTAATCCGGGTGTCGTTCACGCTCAGCAGGGTAATGCGATGGAAATCGATGTTCGGCGGCAGTGCCGGCAGTGTGCGCAAACTCAAACCGCTCATCGACAAGCGCTGCCCTTGTGTTTGCCCCTCGCCGGCCGAAACAGGCTCGCCCTGCAGTCGCCAGGCTCGCAGGATGCTATCGGCCGTCAACCTGCGGGCGGCGCGTCGACCCTCCTGCAACTCGGCACCGACCCAGCGATTCAGGTACAGCACCAGTTGGTCATGGGCTTCCTGCAGTTCTACCAGGCGCTCGAAGACTGGCTGCGGGCCTTGTTGCACACGCGCCAGCTCCACATCGAGCGCGGCCTCGTCCAGGCCAGGATAAAGCGACCGTAGCTGGTCACGAATGATCGCCCGCTCATCCCTGGGTGCAGCGCCAGGGCGGCCACTGAGCGGGTATCCCACGCGCCCATCGTCCATGCGACGCCCTGGATTGAGCCAGGCCTGCTCCTCTGGCCAGCCGAGCATGCGCGCGATATCCCAATGGGAAGCGGGTAACCGCGCCAGAAGCTTCTCACGCAGTTGGCTCGCCGCCGCACTGCCCACCAGTTGCATCGCTGCCCGCTGCTCTGATGTCAGTGCGGCAAAAAGCGCCTCGAAGATACATCCCGGCTCGTCAGCAATAAGCACATGTGGCACACCTGACCCGTTGTAGATCAGAAACCTGCCTTCATGCCGGACCACTATTCTTCTTGCCTCGGTTCGCCCGCCGCTACCGAGGCGCCTGATAGACCGCCCATCCAGCCCGCTGTCACGCAAGTCGAGGTCAAGTTGCTCGAGTTCGAAGCTATCCAGCAACGCAAGGGCCAACTCGCCGGTGACGTCACTGTAAGCTGAGCTCAGATACAATCCAGCCAGCCCCCGGCTCAGCCGAGCCAGACGCAAGAGCGAACGGGCGTTATTCGCGCACGGCAATGGCAGCCGCCGCTCGACCCGCGCCATTTGGTGCTCAAGCTCGTGCGCTTGCCCGGTTACTTCATTTATGTAGGCCGAAGGCAAACCCGGGAAGTCCCGTTTTACCAACATGCTCAGCGGGTCTGCTGCCAGTGACTGTTCTGTCAGGTGAGCAAACAATTGCGGCCGCAACCCGGCCTCATGCACCCGCATCTGCTCCAGTCCGGCGCCCACGCCTGGCCTTGCTTCACACCAGGCCAGCAGCTCACTGTCCGATGGCATCAACGCCTTCAGCCGAACACGCTCGAAAAACCTTTGAATGCGTGCATGCGCCTGGAAGGCGCGCAAGGTTTGGCCAAGGCTCACCGGCGCCGGGCGATTCTCCACGAGAACGCCGCGCAACAAGTCTGCATCGATACCTGCCACCCGCATTATCTGCTCGGCCTGATGCGCGTCGACAGGGGAAAGCTGTGGCCATAATGCATCCAGCATGCGAGCAGGCGCCTGCCAGCTGAGTGGTTGCTCACGCATCAGCTGCCAGCCACGCTCACCATTGTGCAACACGACCGGCCCGTAGCCGCCCTCACTCGCTACATGGCGCAGGCGATAGGGGCCATCGGCGATAGGCTGATGCACTTCGAAGTTGCGCCCATCGATACGGACCCAGCGGCGGCCCACCTCGCCATAGCGTCCCTCGTCAACCAGGTCGATAGCGCCCGGCAGTGATCGATAATTCCTGGCGTTGAACTGCCACAGGCGACCGCGCCCATTCCCAAGGCTTACCGGCTCCAGGCCCGCGACAAACGCACTGCGCACAAAACTGACACCCGCCACCGTCGCAGCGGTAGCCGCCAAGGTTTCGGCAACCCCCAGCAGATGCTGCAGCGCTTCGTGTTGGTGCCCTCTCGACCAATCCCGTGTCCCTTCGAACACTTCAGCGCACGTCTGGGCAACCACCTGACCCAGCAGCACGCCGCCCACAGCCGGGATGAACAAGCCGGCGAGGTTTACCAGGTCCAGACCTGCCGCTTTCCACTCAGCGTGTCTGGCGCTTACCGCCAGGCTATCAGCGTCGGCAGTCGGTACCAGCAGCAACCGGGCATCTTCCTTGGCCCGTTGCACTTGCCGAGTCGCCAGTTGCGTGAAGATCCCTCCTCCAGGTGTTTCACCCTCAAGCTCCAGGTCCGGCAGCTTGTCTTTCAGGCGCTTGCCAAGGGTACTGACAAAACCTGCACGGTGCTCAAGGCTGATGAGCTGTGTGAAGAACTGCCAGTAACCCGGATCTTGCAACAACATTGCCACGGTACTGTTCATGGCGGCGGCATTGTCGAAAAACCGCAATGCCTGCCGGGGATCACCAGGCAGGTAAAGCACGATGCCCCGTTCATTTCCCGCCTTGTCTTGCAGGTGAATCAGCAAGCCATCGACCACAGGTCTCCCTATTGCCCTCAACAGCATGGGTTTGCCTTCGAGGCCTTGTTGTCGCCGTTCCTGAGCGGGGTCCACCACCTCACGCAAGGCAAGCTGCACATCGACGCTTATGTTTCCCTGCAAAGCCGCAAGCTCGGTCGCCAGCTTCAACCCCGAACGTTTGTCTTCAGCCAGCACCGCCTGGGTAGCTGGCGGAAAGATCCTTTGCAACGCGTCCTGATAACGCTGACCAACGTCCAGATTGCGACAGGCCGTAATCAATCCTTCCAGCGATGCATTCAATGGTTTATCGCTGCCTGGCAAAACCAGCCCAGTGCCCTCGTAGTAGCGGGTATTCGCAGCAAAGTTGCGCATCAGCCGCAGTAACCCGTTTTCACGCGCCTGGCTGTACCCGTATGTCTGTTGCAAGGTACCTGGCAGTGTGCCGAAGCGTGGCGCCACCCGCAGCCACTCGAGCTGGGCTAATACCTGCCCGTCCGGCAACGGTGCATCCAGCAACGCCGCCAGGTGCTTCTCGGCAAACTGCTGGAGCGGCAGTAACTCAAGTGTCAGGCCACTCAAGCGTGCCTGGCTGGCGTGGTGCGCGTTCAGGCTGGTGCGCAGGGTGTTGATCTGGCCCCTGGACGCGCGTTTGAGCCACTCAGGTAATCGGGCACCGATGAATGGGTCATGGTCAGTCGCATTGATAATCATGGTGGGTTCCACAGCTATTTGACGAAGCCAACCATGTTGTTCAAATGCCGGACCAGGATGCAGAGGGAACGGGTTCGATCGGCGCCTGCTCGGTAAGCCTTCTGGGCCCGCGCGGTAATGCACTACGGCAGGAAGCGTTCGCCCTTCAGTGCCCTGCCCCTCGCGCCTGGATCAATGCCCGATAATGCCCTGGGTTGCATCCGAACCACTTGCGAAATGCCTTATAGAACGAGCTGCTGTCGGCGAACCCCAAACGCTCGGCAAGCTCGCCCATGGCCACGTCTTCCTGGCTGAGCCAGGCGATCGCCAGCTCCCGTCGTACGCTGTCCTTCAAGCCCTGGTAGTTCTGCCCCTCTTCTGCCAGGCGCCGCCGCAGGGTCGATGGCGACAGGCACAGCTGCCGGGCCAGGCGGTCAGCATCGGGCCATTGCTCAGGGGCCAGGCGCAACAGGTCGGTGCGGATACGCCGCCCGAGGCTGGCCGGGTCACGGTACTTGACCAGGATATTGCCCGGCGCTTCGGCCAGAAAACGCTGCAGCTCCTCCTCGCTGCGCCGCAGGGGCAAGTCGAGGCATTGCGAAGCAATGATCATGCGTGTGCGTGGACGCTCAAAATGCAGGTTCTCCGAAAACATGACCCGGTAGTCGTCGCAAAAGGGTGGTTCGGCACAACGCAGATCAATGCTCAAAATCGGGATGCGCCGCCCGGCCAGCCAGCAGGCCACCCCATGCACGATCATCCAGAACGTGAAATAGGTGAACGCGCGGCGCGGTTCGTCACGCGGCTCATTGATGACAATTTCGGCCAGGCCTTGCTGGCGCACCAGGCTGGGCTGCATGTCTTGAAGCATCAGCGACAGAAATGCCAGCGAGGTGTCCAGGCCTGCACCCAGGGTTGGTTGGCCCATGCTGGCACGGCACATGAATGCCAGGCTGCCACTGCGCAGACCGCGCGGGTCCATCGCGAAAAACTCGTCGTTGCAGCGCCGGGCCAGCAAGCGCCACAGGCGGGCATAGGACTCGGCACTGACCCTTGCCTCTGGCAGGTGCAATTGTTCAACGGCGATACCCGCCCTGGCCAGCAACCCGCTGTCAGGCTCACCGGCAGGGCAGGTCTGCAACAGCGCCTCGCGCACCAGCTGCATGGAAATGGTGTCTTTGTCGCTCATCGACGGTCCTGTCGGCTGATTGCCGGCCATATTAGGGTCTGTATGAAAAGCCTTGAGACGAAGGTCAGGCAAGGCGAAAACAGCCGAGGAAGCGGAGTTTACGGGTTGTAAATGAGCATTCCGAGGCTGTTTTCAACGCAGCATCACCGAGTATCAAGGCTTTTCATACAGAGCCTAGGGTGCCCCGCAGCAAACAGCCATCATAGCCCCGCTGCCAGGCTCAGGAATGCCTGAATCAGGCGCAGTTCGCGACGACGCTCCAGGCAGCCGATTACGTGTTGGTTGACAAGGCCCTCGCCGGCCAATGGTCGTGCCACCACACGGGGATCATTGGCCACTTCAGTGGAAGAAACAACGCCAATCCCCAGCTGCGAGGCCACTGCCTCGGTTACCGCCTCCCGGCTGTCCAGCTCCAGCAATACACGCGGATGCACGCCCGCCTTGATGCAGGCCTTGTCGAAGGTGCGCCGGGTGGTGGAGCTGGGTTCGCGCAGCACCATGATCTGCTGGTGCAGCTCGGCCAACGGCAAGTCCTCCCGCGCGCTGGCCCAGGCGTGCCCCACCGGTAACAACGCACACAGGCGCGACTCACAGAGATTTTGCAGATGCAGCCCCTTGCGCGGCTCTATTTCGGTCAGCACCGCCACGTCGGCATGCTCGCCGAGCAGCGCAGCCAAGGTCTCCTGAGCATTGCCCAGGCGCAAGTTGACGGTGACACCAGGGTACCGCTCACGCAGCAGCGCCAGCATCGGCATGACCCGATGCGGGCCGTCGGCGGCTACCTCCAGGCGCCCGGTCAGCAACTGGCGGTTGGCCTCGAGCATAGCCTGCGCTTCTTCGGCCAGGCCGAACATGGCGCGCGTGATGGCCGCCAGGCGCGTGCCCTCCTCGGTCAGCTCCACGCGCCGTGCAGTACGCCGCAACAAGGTGATCTGGTAGTGCTCCTCCAGGGCCTTGACGTGCCCGGTCACCGCCGGCTGGCTGATGAACAGGCGCTCGGCAGCACGGGTAAAGCTGCCCTCACGGGCCACGGCGTCGAAGGCGCGTAGCTGAAACAGGTTCATATTTATCGGCCTGACTTATAGCTGGGATAACAACAAACAATTTGATTGATGACAGTGCGAATTGCAACCTAGGCCCCGTAGTTTCAGCCCACCGCTTGTGAGGAATAACGGAATGAGCAACGCCCCTATTCTGCTGACCCCAGGTCCCCTGACCACATCAATCCGCACCCGCCAAGCCATGCTGGTGGACTGGGGCTCCTGGGACCGTGACTTCAACCAATTGACTGCCAGCGTCTGCGAACAACTGCTGGCCATCATCGACGGCGCCAGCAGCCACCACTGCGTGCCCCTGCAAGGCAGCGGCACCTTCGCCGTGGAAGCGGCCATCGGCACCTTGGTGCCACGCGATGGCAAGGTTCTGGTACTGATCAACGGCGCGTACGGCCAGCGCCTGGCGAAGATCTGCAAAGTGCTGGGTCGCACCTACAGCACCTTCGAAACGGCCGAAGACCAGCCGACCACCGCCGCCGACGTCGACCGGCTGCTGGCCGAAGACTCGGCCATCACCCATGTGGCGCTGATCCACTGTGAAACCAGCACCGGCATCCTGAACCCGCTGCCCGAAATCGCCCAGGTGATCAAACACCATGGCAAGCGCCTGATCATCGATGCCATGAGCTCGTTCGGTGCGCTGCCGATCGATGCCCGCGAAATCCCCTTCGAAGCGCTGATCGCAGCCTCCGGCAAGTGCCTGGAAGGCGTACCCGGCATGGGCTTCGTCTTCGCCGAAAAAAACGCCCTGGCGTCCGCCGAAGGCAATGCCCACTCGCTGGCCATGGACCTGCACGACCAGCACGCCTACATGGCCAAGACCGGGCAATGGCGCTTCACCCCGCCTACCCACGTGGTCGCGGCCCTGCACGAAGCACTGCAGCAATACAACGAGGAAGGTGGCCTTCCGGCCCGCCACCAGCGCTACGCAGACAACTGCAAGACGCTGCTCGACGGCATGGCAGCCATCGGCCTGCGCAGTTTCCTGCCTGCTGAGATCCAGGCGCCAATCATCGTCACCTTCCACGCCCCCACCGATGCCCGCTACCAGTTCAAGGACTTCTACGAGCGGGTCAAGGCCAAGGGTTTCATTCTCTACCCGGGCAAGTTGACCCAGGTCGAAACCTTCCGCGTCGGCTGCATCGGCGTGGTCGGGGCGGACGGCATGCAGGCCGCCGTGAATGCCGTGGCCGAGGTGCTGCGGGAAATGGAAGTGCTGGACATCTGACGCTTTGCCCACCCGAATTCAGGAGTTAGCGCACATGAACTACAACAACCCCACCCAACTGCAAGCCGCCATCCTCGACTGGGCTGGCACCGTGGTCGATTTCGGCTCATTCGCCCCCACCCAGATCTTTGTCGAGGCCTTTGCCGAGTTCGACGTGCAGGTGTCCATCGAAGAAGCCCGAGGCCCGATGGGCATGGGCAAATGGGACCATATCCGCACCCTGTGCGACGTACCGGAAATTGCCGAGCGCTACCGCAAGGTGTTCGGCCGTACCCCGACCGATGATGACGTCACCGCCATCTACAACCGCTTCATGCCGCTGCAGATCGAGAAGATCGCCGTGCACTCGGCACTGATCCCCGGTGCGCTGGACACCCTCACCGGTCTACGCCAGGACGGCCTGAAGATCGGCTCGTGCTCGGGTTACCCGAAAGTGGTGATGGACAAGGTGGTGGAACTGGCGGCGCAGAACGGCTACGTAGCCGACCATGTCGTGGCCACCGACGAAACCCCGAACGGCCGACCATGGCCGGCCCAGGCCTTGGCCAACGTGATTGCGCTGGGGATTGACGATGTAGCGGCCTGCGTGAAGGTGGACGACACCGTGCCAGGCATTCTTGAAGGCCGCCGTGCCGGCATGTGGACCGTGGCGCTGGTCTGTTCGGGCAATGCCCTGGGCCTGACCTGGGAAGGCTTCCGGGCGTTGAGTGCCGAGAAACTGGAAAGCGAGCGCCAGCGCATCCATGCACTGTTTGCCGGCTCCCGCCCGCACTACCTGATCGACACCATCAACGACCTGCCCGAAGTGATTGCCGACATCAACCGGCGCCTGGCCAAGGGCGAGATGCCGCAAGCCTTCTGACCCTCGCGTTTTCGCAGTGGTAGCGGCCCTTGTGCGACACAAGGCCGTTGCTACAGCGGCCTGCGCCCAATCACCGACCTGTGTCCACCCTCGATCAGGTGTAGGAGCGGGTTTACCCGCGAATACGGTGGCGGCAACAACGGTGAACGCCTGGTGGAAATTGGCCAGCAGGCCCGGCCCTTTCGCGGGTGAACCCGCTCCTACACGCGGCCTGTGCCCAACCACCGACCTGTGTCCACCCCCAATCCGGCGTAGGAGCGGGTTTACCCGCGAATACGGTAGCAGCGGCAACGGTGAACGGCGGGTGGAAATTGGCCAGCAGGCCCGGCCTCTTCGCGGGTGAACCCGCTCCTACACGCGGCCTGTGCCCAACCACCGACCTGTGTCCACCCCCAATCCGGCGTAGGAGCGGGTTTACCCGCGAATACGGTAGCAGCGGCAACGGTGAACGGCGGGTGGAAATTGGCCAGCAGGCCCGGCCTCTTCGCGGGTGAACCCGCTCCTACACGCGGCCTGCGCCCAACCACCGACCTGTGTCCACCCCCGATCCGGCGTAGGAGCGGGTTTACCCGCGAATACGGTAGCGGCGGCAACGGTGAACGGCGGGTGGAAATTGGCCAGCAGGCCCGGCCCTTTCGCGGGTGAACCCGCTCCTACACGCGGCCTGTGCCCAACCACCGACCTGTGTCCACCCCCGATCCGGCGTAGGAGCGGGTTTACCCGCGAATACGCTAGCGGCGGCAACGGTGAACGGCGGGTGGAGATTGGCCAGCAGGCCCGGCCCTTTCGCGGGTAAACCCGCTCCTACACGCGGCCTGTGCCCAACCACCGACCTGTGTCCACCCCCGATCCGTCGTAGGAGCGGGTTTACCCGCGAATACGCTAGCGGCGGCAACGGTGAACGGCGGGTGGAGATTGGCCAGCAGGCCCGGCCCTTTCGCGGGTAAACCCGCTCCTACGGCCGACAAACCTGAGCTAGAACGTTATTGTGGCAATTGCACCCGCGGTTTGGTCGCGGCAAAGATCGCCCAGCTGGAGACGAACAGCGCCGCGATCAACGGACCGATCACGAAGCCGTTTAGGCCGAACACCGCCAGCCCGCCAAGGGTCGACACCAGGATCAGGTAGTCCGGCATGCGCGTATCCTTGCCCACCAGGATTGGCCGCAACACATTATCCACCAGGCCGATCACCAGCACCCCGAACGCGGTAAGCACCACCCCTGGCAGTATCGCCCCGGTCAGCAGGAAATACGCCGCTACCGGCGCCCAGATAATGCCCGCGCCCACCGCCGGCAGCAGCGACAGAAACGCCATCAGCACCGCCCACACCAACGCACTCGGGATATCCAGCACCCAGAAAATAAAGCCTCCCAACGCACCTTGGGTAATGGCCACCAGCACGTTGCCCTTCACCGTCGCCCTCACCACACGATTGAACTTCAACTGCAAACGACGCTTCTGGTGCTCGGGCAGCGGGACGGCCATCCGCACCCGGCGCGCGACTTCCGGACCATCACGCAGGAAAAAGAACAGCAAGTACATCATGATGCCAAAACTGATCAGGAACTCGAATGTGCCCTGCCCAAAGCTGAACGCCTGGCTGGCCAATACCTGGCTACCCTGGGTTGCCCACTTGGCGATCTTGTCACGCAGCCCGTCGAGGTTACCCATGCCCATATTGTCCAGGCCACGCTGGGCGAATGCCGGGAGCATGTCCTTGCCGCGCTCGACGTAACCGGCGATGTCCAGTTGCCCGCTTTCGATGCGCTGGTACAGCGTGGCGCCCTCTTGAACCAGCAGGGCGCTGGTGATGATCACCGGCAGGATCGCCACAAGCAGGCACACCAGCGTGGACGTGGCCGCGGCAAGGTTACGCCGCCGACCGCAGCGGATCAGCAAGTGACGCTGCAGCGGGGCGAACAAAATGCCGAGAATCACCGCCCAGAAGATTGCGCCGTAATACGGCAGAAGAATCCAGAAGAAGGCAATGGTCACCAACGCCAAGAGTACTGCCAGGGCTTTGTTCTGTAGCGCGGTTTCGTTCATCGCAGTTCCTCAAATGGCTTATGAGTGATTAGTGCACCGCACCTGGACAAAAGTGCCGTGCTCACTTGACGCAAATCAATACGCGCCTTGTCCATCGCCCCTAGCATCCCGGCCTTTTTGCCCCGGTGCGCACATGAACCCTACTGCCAAGCCCGAACTGCTGGCCCCCGCCGGCACCCTCAAGACCATGCGCTACGCGTTTGCCTACGGCGCCGATGCGGTCTACGCCGGCCAGCCGCGTTACAGCTTGCGGGTGCGCAACAACGCGTTCGATCACGCCAACCTGGCGCTGGGGATCGAGGAGGCGCACGCCTTGGGCAAGCGCTTCTACGTGGTGGTCAACATCGCCCCGCACAATGCCAAGCTCAAAACCTTCCTCAAGGACCTGGCACCCGTGATCGAGATGGCGCCGGACGCGCTGATCATGTCCGACCCCGGGCTGATCATGCTGGTGCGCCAGCACTTCCCACAGATGCCGGTGCACCTGTCGGTGCAGGCCAACACTGTCAACTGGGCCAGCGTGCAGTTCTGGCAGCAACTTGGCCTGACCCGGGTGATCCTGTCACGGGAGCTGTCGCTGGACGAAATCGAGGAAATCCGCCAGCAGGTGCCGGGCATGGAACTGGAAGTGTTCGTGCACGGCGCCCTGTGCATGGCCTATTCCGGCCGTTGCCTGCTGTCGGGCTACCTCAACAAGCGTGACGCCAACCAGGGTAGCTGCACCAATGCCTGCCGCTGGAAGTACGACGCCACGCCGGCCACCGAGAACGCCACCGGTGACATCGTGCGCCAAGTGCAGCCCACCCTGGGCCTGGGTGCGCCCACCGACCAAGTGTTCCTGCTGCAGGAAAGCAACCGCCCCGGCACTGAAATGCCGGCGTTCGAGGATGAGCACGGCACCTACATCATGAACGCCAAGGACCTGCGCGCCATTCAGCACGTCGAGCGCCTGGCCTTGATGGGCGTGCATTCGCTGAAGATCGAAGGCCGCACCAAATCGCACTTCTACTGTGCCCGCGCGGTACAGTCGTATCGCCAGGCGATCGACGACGCGGTGGCCGGGCGACCATTCGACCGCGCCCTGATGGGCAACCTCGAATCCCTGGCGCAACGCGGTTACACCGAAGGTTTCCTGCGCCGCCACGTGCACGACGAGTACCAGAACTACCAGCGCGGCAACTCGGTGTCCGAGCGCCAACAATTCGTTGGCGAGCTGACCGGCGTGCGCGTCGACGGCCTGGCCGAGGTCAAGGTGAAGAACCGCTTCGCCGTGGGCGACCATCTGGAGCTGATGACCCCGCGTGGTAACTACCACTTCGACCTGCACCGCCTGTGCAACCGCCAGCAGCACGCCATCGAGGTAGCACCGGGCGATGGCCACGTGGTGTATCTGCCGATCCCGGAACAGGTTGCCCTCGACTACGGCCTGCTGATGCGCGACCTGCGCATCGACGAAGCAGCAAGCTGACAACACTGTAATGTGCACCTCAGCTACCTGACAGCCGGCGGCAGCGAACATCGTGGCGCTTCTGCATGAGGCCACGCCATGTTGCGCAACCCCTCGCGCCGTACGTTTGTCAAAGGCCTGGGCGCCGCCAGCACGCAGGCGGGCGGCAACAAACCGCGCTGCGCCTGGAAGCCGCTTACGCTATGCTGCTGACCAACCGCTGGATACTGGAGCCGACCCTGGAGGCCAACCTCTACGGGCGCAACGACGCCGGGCGCGAGCAAGGCGCGGGGTTGGCCGACAGCGTGGTGGGCCTGCGCCTGCGCGACGAGATCACGCACGGCTTCGCCCCCTACGTCGGGCTCAGTTTCAACCGCCTGCGCGGCTCACGAGCCAACCAGGCCCTGGAAGACGGCGAAGATCTGGGCCGGACCCGCCTTGTCGCCGGTATCCGCCTGCGTTTTTTAAGGAGTGCTTCACCATGCTGCGCAAACACCTGCTGACCCTGAGCCTGCTGGCCGTCACTGGCCTGGCCCAGGCCGCCGAGACCATCGACGTCTACCGCGACCCCAACTGCGGCTGCTGCAAGGCCTGGATCAGCCACCTGCGTGACAACGGCTTTACCGTCAACGACCACGTCGAGCCAAACATGAGCGCCGTCAAGCAACGCCTCGGCGTGGCGCCACGCCTAGCGTCGTGCCACACCGGGGTGATCGACGGCAAGTTCGTCGAAGGCCACGTGCCGGCCGAGCAGGTGCGCCTGCTGGCCAAGCGCAACGACCTCAAGGGCCTGGCGGTGCCGGGCATGCCCATGGGCTCGCCCGGCATGGAGATGGGTGACCACAAGGATGCCTACCAGGTCATCGGGGTGACCCAGGATGGCCAGGACACCGTGGTCGCCAACTACTGATGCTCAGCCTGGGGGCGCTGTTTCTCAGCGCCTTTGGTGCCGCCACCCTGCTGCCGCTGCAATCAGAGGCCGTGCTGGTCGGTCTGTTGCTGCGCCAGCCCGAGGCATGGGCGATCCTGCTGCTGGTAGCCACCCTGGGCAACGTGCTCGGCTCGGTGGTCAACTGGCTGCTGGGCCGGGCCATCGAGCACCTGCGCGACAAACGCTGGTTCCCTTTCAGCGCTGCCCAGCTGGCGCGTGCGCAGCAGCGCTACCAACGCTGGGGGCAATGGTCGCTGCTGCTCAGCTGGATGCCGGTGATCGGTGACCCGCTTACGCTGATCGCCGGGATCATGCGTGAGCCGTTCTGGCGCTTCCTGTTGCTGGTGACCCTGGCCAAGGCTGGCCGCTATGCAGTGCTTGCCATGATCACCCTGGGCTGGTTTCACGCCTGGTAACACCTTTCAGGTTTCGCGTGGTCCACTGCCTGTTACAGTCGCCCCATTCAACCTGGCCCTACACGGAGTGCCCCCATGCTGCGCGCAACCGCCCTCGCCCTGGCCTGCCTTGCCAGCAGTTCGGCCATCGCTGCCGAGTCGCCTACCTACGGCCCCCAGCTTGAAGGCTTCAGCTACCCGCACCCCCTCAAGCATTTCGACTTCAAGTCCCAGGGCCAGGCCCTGCAGATGGGCTACATGGACGTGCCCGCCCAGGGCCAGGCCAACGGCCACAACGTGGTGCTGATGCACGGCAAGAACTTCTGCGCCGCCACCTGGGAAACCACCATCGACGCCTTGAGCAAGGCCGGCTACCGGGTCATCGCGCCCGACCAGGTCGGCTTCTGTACGTCAAGCAAACCGGCGCATTACCAGTACAGCTTTCAGCAACTGGCCGACAATACCCATGCCCTGCTCGAACAGCTGGGTGTGAAACAAACCATTGTGCTCGGCCACTCCACCGGCGGCATGCTGGCCACCCGCTATGCGCTGATGTACCCCCAGCAGGTGGAACGCCTGGCAATGGTCAACCCGATCGGCCTGGAAGACTGGAAAGCGCTGGGGGTGCCCTACCGCACCGTGGACCAGTGGTATGCCCGCGAACTCAAGCTGGATGCCGAAGGCGTACGTGCATATGAGCGCAAGACCTATTACGCCGGGCGCTGGAAGCCTGAGTACGAACGCTGGGTGCAGATGCTGGTGGGCTTGAACAAAGGGCCGGGGCATGAAGCGGTGGCGTGGAACTCGGCGCTGATCTACGACATGATCTTCACCCAGCCGGTGTACCACGAATTCAAGCACCTGCAGATGCCGACCCTGCTGCTGATCGGCGACCAGGACACCACGGCCATCGGCAGCGATATCGCGCCGCCGGAGGTAAAGGCCAAGCTGGGCAACTATGCAGAGCTGGGGCCGCAGGTGGCCAAGCTGATACCCAAAGGTGAGCTGATCACGTTCGAAGGCATGGGGCACGCGCCGCAAATCGAGGAACCGGTGCGGTTCAATCGCACCCTGGTCGAATGGCTGGGCAAGTGAGCCAATGATTGGCCCCTGTGGCAGCGTACGCTTTTGTACTTTGCACAAGACCGCTGCTGCCACAGGGTGCCATTACACTTTCCAGACCTGCTCTTCTGTCCAGCCCAGCTCGGCAAAGTCGCCCGCCCGCAACTCGGCCTCTTCCTCGCAGAAAAACTCATCCAGCTGTGGTGGCCTGACCGCTGTATCACTGAGCATCGCGTGCACCTGCCCACGGTGATGCACCTGATGTTCGAACAGATGCGCCAGCAACCGCAGCCGCTGCTCGCGCTGCACCCGATCGGGCCGCACGACGCTCACATAGCGGCCAAGGTCGCCATCACTCAGCCCCCGGCAGTAGGCGATCAAACGGTGGTCAGCCTGGGCCTGCTCGGCATGCAGATCGGTGCAGGTGGCAAACGGCTGCTCCGGGTCGAAAAAGCGTTCGCCGTCGGCATCGGGCTGCTCGCCGCGCTGCTCGCACTCGAGCATATGCAGGTAAAACCAATCCACCGTCAGCAAGTGGTTGAGGGTGGCCTTGATCGACGGGAAGAAGCTGCAACGCGGGGCGACGAACTCGTCCTGGGTCAGTTGCAGGCAGGCCTTGTACAGGCGGTGGTTGGCCCAGCCATTGTTATAGGCCTGGGTCAGCAGATGATGCGATAGCGGCTGCATGGTCGGCTCCTTTTCAGGCGAAGCGTTGCAGTTGCATCTCCCGTAGCCGGCTGAGGGTGCGCTGGTACGGGAACGCCAGATACCCTTGAGTGTAGAGGGCATCGAGCGGCACCTGTGCCTCCAGGTACAACGCCACCCGACGGTCATAGCATTCGTCGACCAAGGCAATGAAGCGGCGAACCGCATCGTCCTTGGGCGACAGCGCCGGCAGTTCACGGTCACCCGCCACGACCCTCGCCGCGCCATCTTCGGTGCCTCGGGCAATACGCCCCGCCCGCTGTTCCCCGCCCAGCGCCGGAATGCCGGAGACCAGAATCGAGGGAAAACGGTCGCACAAGGCCATGAACTCCATGGCCGCCAAGGGTTGATCGCACAGATCGGTGAAACGACACCAGATAGCCTGCTCACTGCGCCGCACGACGTGAATGTGCCTTGAGCCAATAACCAAGGGCTGATCCGTGCCGGCGTCTTCGGGGCTGAGCTGGCGAAACACCTCGGCCAACTGGCTGGCCTGCCCTGCCTCGGCTACCCAATAGCGCTGCCGCGCTTCACCGGGGTGCAGGCGGTGATCCTGCTCGCCCGCTACCGGCAGGACCTGCATGTGACGACCAATGGCGGCGATGGCCGGCAGGAACCGCTCGCGGTTGAAACCATCGCGGTAGAGCTGCTCGGGTGGCTGGTTGGAAGTGGCAACAATCACCACGCCCTGGTCGAACAATACCTGGAACAGGCGGCCGAGGATGATCGCATCACCGATGTCGTTGACGAACAGTTCATCAAAGCACAGCACACGGATTTGCCGCGCCAGCTCCGCCGCCAGGGCTAATAGCGGGTCGGCGGTGCCGTTGAGCTGAAACAGGCGTTGATGCACCCAGGCCATGAAGTGGTGAAAGTGCTGGCGCCGCCCAGGTATGCGCAGACACTGGTGGAACTGGTCCATCAGCCAGGTCTTGCCGCGCCCGACCGGGCCCCAGAGGTAGAGGCCCTGGGTGGGGCGACCCTGCTCGAGGGACTGGAAGCAGGCTTGCAAGGCCTCGACGACGCGGGCCTGGGCGGGGTCAGCGACGTAGCCCCGAGTGCTCAGGGCTTGCTGGTAGAGGGTTTGGGGGTCGATGGCCATGGCCGCATTCTACCCGACTGTCACCCTCGGTGCAGGCGCGCGTCAGTCGGCCAGGCCGACCTTGAGTAGCGCGCCGTCCTTGTCATCGGTCAGTACATACAGGTAACCATCTGGCCCCATCCGCACATCACGGATACGTGCCTTCAGGTCACCGAGCAACCGCTCTTCGTGCACCACCTTGTCACCCTCCAGTTGCAAGCGGATCAATTCCTGCGTGGCCAGCGCCCCTATGAACAGATTGTGGTCCCAGGCCTTGAACGTTGGGCTGTCGTAGAACGCCATACCGCTGATACCCGGTGACTTTTCCCATACATGGTGCGGGTCGACCATGCCGTCCACATGCTCGCCCTTGGCCTCGGGGATGGGCAGCAGCGAGTAGTTGATGCCGTGGGTCGCAATCGGCCAACCATAGTTCTTGCCAGGCTTTGGGATGTTGATTTCATCCCCGCCGCGCGGGCCGTGTTCGTGGGTCCACAGCTGGCCGGTCCAGGGGTTGAGCGCGGCGCCTTGCTGATTACGGTGGCCGTACGACCAGATCTCCGGGCGCACGTTGTCCTTGCCGACGAAGGGGTTGTCTTTGGGCACTTCGCCGTCCGGCAGAATACGCACGACCTTGCCTTGCAACTTGTCCAGGTCCTGGGCAGTGGGACGTTGGTTGTTCTCGCCCAGGGCGATGAACAGGTAGCCATTGCGGTCGAACACCAGCCGCGAGCCGAAGTGGTTACCCACCGACAGCTTGGGCAGCTGGCGGAAGATCACGGTGAAATGCTCCAGCCGGGCGCGGTCCTCGGACAGCTGCCCGCGGCCGACCGCAGTACCGGCCTTGCCGTCACTGCCCTCCTCGGCGTAGGACAGGTAAACGGTGCGGTCCTTGCCGAACTCCGGTGACAGTGCCACATCCAACAAGCCGCCCTGGCCTTCGGCCCAGACCTTGGGTACACCGCTGATCGGCGGGCCGACCTTGCCTTCGGCATTGACCAGCCGCAGGTTGCCGGCGCGCTCGGTCACCAGCATGTCCTTGCCACCGGGCAGGAAGGCCAGGGCCCAGGGGTTGCGCAGGCCATCGGCAAGCGTGTCGACGATCAAGGTGCCTTCTTCGCTGGGGAACCGCTGTTCGGCCGCCGCATGCGCCCACAGTGGCAGCAGCGCGGCGGCGGTCAGGGTGACTAGCCAGGGTGCTCGAAGCATGCCGGATTCCTTTCAAGTGGGCTTAAGGCGCACGAGGGTTGTCGCGCGGTGGCCGGGTGGGTTCCAGGTTCGGGGTTTGCTGCTGACGGCGCAGGTTGTCGCCATTGCCGATGCCGCGGTTGTCCAGGGTGGGTGGGCGCTGGTACGGGTCGGTGGACGGGCCACGTACCGGAGGCGTAGCTGGCATGCTGCCTTGACGACTGTTGGGGTTGGCCCGCTGGATCGGGCTGTTGTAAGGGTTGCTGTTGCCGGCAGCATGTTGCACGGGCTGCTGCGCAGCTGCGTGCGCGGGCAGGCACAGCGCCAGGCTGAGGGCCAGGATGGGCAATGTCGGGGTCATGCTTCACCTCCTGTACGAAAATGCCGCGCCTGGTGGGTTTGATAGCCTAAGGCGCGAGGGGTTCGCGGCAAAAGTGTGAATGCGGGTGGAGTTGATTCCTGATGTTTCAGTATGGGCCGCGGAGGGCTGCTTCGCCCTCCAATGGCCGCAACCTTCTACTGGCCGTTATCCACCTTGTGCCGCGCCGCATACAGGCACAGCATCTCCATGGCCAGGGTTGCCCCGGCCAATGCAGTGATATCGGCATGGTCATAGGCTGGCGCCACTTCCACCAAGTCCATGCCTACCAGGTTGATGCCACGCAGCCCACCCAGAATCTCCAGCGCCTGCACCGTGCTCAGCCCGCCACACACCGGCGTTCCGGTACCGGGCGCGTAGGCCGGGTCGAGGCAGTCGATGTCGAAGGTCAGGTACACCGGCCGCTCGCCCACCCGCTGGCGAATCGCTGCAATCACCGCCTCTGTGCCCTGGCGGTGCACCTGCCTGGCGTCGAGAATGGCAAAGCCCTGGCTGTCGTCATTGGTCGTGCGCAGGCCAATCTGCACCGAGTGGGCCGGGTCAACCAGGCCTTCGCGGGCGGCATGCCAGAACATGGTGCCGTGGTCGATGCGCTTACCCGCCTCGTCCGGCCAGGTGTCACTGTGCGCATCGAAATGGATCAGCGCCAGCGGGCCATGGCGGCGGGCGTGAGCCTTGAGCAGCGGGTAGCTGATGAAGTGGTCGCCACCAAGGGTCAGCATGGCGCAACCCGCCTGCAGAATGTGCTCGGCATGGGCCTCGATGCTGTCCGGTACCGACTGCGGCGTGCCGCTGTCGAAGGGGCAGTCGCCATAGTCGATGACCGCCAGGTGGTCGAACGGGTCGAACGCCCACGGCCAGTGGCGGGCCCAGGCCTGCTGGACCGAGGCAGCACGGATCGCCCGCGGGCCGAAGCGCGCGCCGGGGCGGTTACTGGTGGCCGTGTCGAACGGCACACCGCTGACCACCACATCCACACCGCGCAAGTCGCGGCTGTAGCGGCGGCGGGAAAAACTGACAACACCGGCGTAGGTGCTTTCTGCGGCGGTACCATACAGGCTATCGCGGGTCATGGCCTGGTCATTGCTTGCGGCTTGGTCCACGGTCGGGCTCCTTGATTGTCATGGGCTACTGCCGGCTGCGGAAGGCGGTCCACAGACGGTTGCGTTGGCGCAGGTCGGCCAAGGCCATGCTGCGGTCGGCATACAGGCGCTGACGCACCTCGGCCGACGGATAGATATCCGGGTCGTTGCGCACCGCTTCGTCCACCAGCGGCGTGGCAGCCTGGTTGGCATTGGCGAAGAACAGCGTGTTGGTCAGCGCTGCCACCGACTCTGGCTTGAGCATGAAGGCGATGAACGCCCGTGCGGCCTCGGGGTGCGGGGCGTCCTTGGGGATGACCAGGTTGTCCTGCCATACCAGCGTGCCTTCGCGGGGGATGCGGTAGATCACCTCGAACGGCTTGCCGGCACGACGGGCCTGGTCGGCGGCCATCGCGGCATCACCGTTGTAGGTCAGCGCCAGGCACACGCTGCCATTGGCCAGGTCGTTGATCTGCCGGCCGTTGGCAACGTAGCTGACCGACGGCTGCAACTGGCTGAGCAGGTTCTGCGCGGCAGCCAGGTCATCCTTGTTCTGGCTGTAAGGGTCCTTGCCCAGGTAGTTCAGGGCTACGCCGATCACCTCCTGGGGCGAGTCAGGCAAAGCGATGCCGCAACCCTTCAGGCGGGTGGCGTACTCGGGCTTGAACAACAGGTCGAGGCTGTCCAGCGGTACATCGCCAAGGCGCTGGCGTACTGCCTCCACATTTACCCCCAGGCCCAGCGTGCCCCAGGTGTACGGCACAGCATGGCGGTTGCCGGGGTCAACCTCGGCCAGTTTGCCCAGCAGGTCCTTGTCGAGGTTGCCATAGCCAGGCATGGCCTGAGCGTTCAGCGGTTGCAGGGCATTGGCCTTGAGCGCTCGGGCCAGCACGGTGGATGACGGCACCACCACGTCGTAGCCGCTACCACCGGTCAACAGCTTGGTTTCCAGCACCTCGGGGGTGTCAAAGGTGTCGTAACGCACCTTGTAGCCCGTTTCCTGTTCGAAGCGCTGCAGGGTTTGCGGGGCGACGTAATCGGCCCAGCTGTAAAGATTGACGACCTTTTCTTCGGCCTGCAGCGGCAGGGCCAGGGCCAGAACCAGAGACAAAAGGCACAACGATCGACGCATGGCGGACACCTCGGTAAATGGGTGGATGCCGCGAGCATGCCAGCCGGGTTACATTGCACAAATGGCAAGTTTGCAAAGCTGACATTCATCAGGAGCAATGTAATGCTCGGACAAGTGCACGACCCCGACCTGCACCTGCTGCGGCTGTTCGTCACTGTAGTCGAGGCAGGTGGCTTCAGCGCCGCTCAAGGCGTGCTGGGCCTGAGCCAGCCCACCATCAGCCAGCGCATGGCGCAACTGGAGGCACGCTTGGGTTACCGCCTGTGCAGCCGCGGCAAGGGTGGTTTTCGCCTGACGGAAAAAGGTGAATTGCTATTGGAGGCGGCGCGTGGGCTGCTGCTGAACATCGAGCAGTTTCGCCAGCAGGCCAACGGCGTTGCCGGGCGGCTGCTGGGAACTGTACGCATAGGCATGGCGGAAAATCAGGACAAGGCGGTGAGCCTGAAACTGGCGGCGGCCATTGCGGCATTTCGCAGGCGAGAAGAATCGGTGCAACTGGAGCTTGTCAGTGCACCGCCGGCGGAGCTGGAACGGCTGTTGCTGGAGCAGCGACTGGACTATGCCATCAGCTACTTTTCCGGCAACCAGGCGGCCTTTGATTACCAGCCCTTGTTCGCGGAGCGCCAGCGGCTGTATTGCGGCAAGGGGCATGTGCTGTATGGCGAGACGGATGTTGGGCTTGAGCGGTTGCTGGACATGGACCAGGTGCGCCATCCGTACCGTTTTCTCAAAGGGGGCGAGCCATTCCAGAGCAGACGCAGCACGGCAGTGGCGGAGCAGATCGAAAGCGTGCTGACGTTCATTCTGTCTGGGCGGCATATTGGCTACTTGCCATGCCACTGTGCACAGGCCTGGGAGGCCGAGGGGCTGTTATGGGCGCTGGACCCTGAGCTTGATTTTGCGGTGCCGTTCACCCTGGCCCGGCACCGGGCACAGGGGGTTGGCGAGGCAGCCCATGTATTTGCGCAGGATTTGCTGGCGGCGTTTGCCTGAACCGGCCCCTTCGCGGGTAAACCCGCTCCTACGCCGGATCGAGGGTGGACACGCATCGGTGGCTGGGCACAGGCACCGTCGTGTAGGAGCGGGTTCACCCGCGAAAGGGCCGGTTCAGGCAACCACAATCAGTAAGCCATGCTCCAGCTCAGGGTGTAGGTCCGCCCGCGCCCCTGGTAGTCATACAGATACGCCGGCCCGTAGGTCGGCGAATAGAACAACGTCGCACGCTGTCCCCATACCGTGCTGTACTGCTTGTCCAGCACGTTCTGGATACCGGCACTGACGGTGCCGAAACCGGTGTCCTGGCTGCCCAGCAGGTCGAAGGTGGTGTAGCCGTCAATCTCGTGATCGGCATCGTCCTTCAGGCTGAAGGCATGGTTGGCCTGCAACCGTGCACTGCGGCCATCGCCCTTCCAGCCGACAAATGCGGTGGCCTTGGACAACGAGGCATAACGGGCATCGCGCTTGATCCAGCCGCCATCCTCGGCCTCTTCCTCGGAGCGTGTCATGTGCAATGTGCCGCCAGTTTCCCAGCCGGTCTGGAAGTGCCGGGTCAGTGCACCTTCAAAGCCAAAGTCGCGGCTTTTCTGCTCTTCCACGTCGATGGTCAGCGTTTGCGAATCGACGTTGATGATCTTGTCCGACCAGATGTAGTACAGCGCTGCCTGTGCATCCCAATCCAGGTCGGCATAGCGCCAGCCCACTTCCACCTGGCGGCTCTTGATACCGGCCAACGGGTTATCGGCCACGCTCAGGCCCGGCTTGCCGTAGTACTTGGCCGGGTCAGGCAGGTCGAAGCCTTCGCCATAGTTGCTCCACACCTGGTGGCCGTTCTTGAAGTCGTAGATGGCACCGACGTTGAACAGGTTGACCTGATAGTCGTTACTGCCGCCGGGCACGCCCTTGAAGTCGCTGACATCCACGTCCATCTGCTGGCGCCGGGCGCCACCGGACAACGTCAGGTTGTCGGTGGCATGCCAGTCCAGCTGGGCATACACCGACACACCATCCACCCGGTAGCTGGGGTAGCGTGCGGCCTTGCTGTCTTTTTCCAGCTCCAGGCCACCCGACTCGGACGAGGTCTGGGCGTTGAAGGTGGTTTGCTCGGCATTGAAGCGCTCGCGGTCCAGGTCGACGCCGTAGGTCAGCTTCAGCGTATCCCACTGTTTGGCAAACAGGCCCTTGAGGCTGGTGACTTCGAAGTTTTGCTGCGAGGCGGCAAAGTACACCCCGCGCGAGCCGGTGGGCGTGGCACGGTTGTAGTACGGGAACGGGTAGAAGTTGTCGTCTTCCTTCCGGTACGAAGCCTGCAGGTAGAAGTCCTGGCCGAGCACGTCGGTGTGGTGGTAATTGGCGTTGAGCAGCAAGCGCCGCGTACGCGGCTCCAGGTCCGATGAATAACCGCTGCGCAGTTCGGCGTCTTCCAGGTCGGATGGCGCGTTGTAGTTCAGGTTGGGGAAGTAGATACCCGTGCTGCCGTGGTTGCCCGAGTCGTAGTACTGGGCCAACAGGTCGAGGCTCTGCTGGTCGTTCAGCTGCAGGCCCAAGGTACCGAGTACGTCGATGGTGCGGTTGTACTGCAGGTCGGTCTGGGTGTTGTCGATGAAGATCTGGTCGCCAGCACCATCGTAGAAGGCTTCGTTCTGCTCACCGGAAACGCCCAACCGGGCATTGACCCGTTCGTTGCCGCCGCTGACCGACTGGGCGAAGCGAGTGGCCAGGTCGTCGCTGTTGTTGAAACCGCTGCTGGCCCCCAACTGGGTCTCGAAGCGCGCCGGGCCAGGCTCGCCCTTTTTGGTCACGATGTTGATGATGCCGCCAGTGGCGCCACCGCCGTAGATGGCGCTGGCGCCAGACAGCACTTCGACGCGCTCGACGTTGAACGGCGAAATGCTGTCGAACTGGCGCGACAGGCCGCGGGAGCTGTTCTGGCTGACCCCGTCGATCATCACCAGCACGTTGCGCCCACGCATGTTCTGGCCGTAATTGGTGCGCCCTTCCGGCGCCAGGTCAAGGCCCGGTACCAGCTTGCCAATGGCTTCCTTCAGGCTGACGCCGCTGTCGATCTGCTCGCGCAATTGCTGCTGGTCGACCACCCAGACGGTCCCAGGGATTTCGCTGATGGCAGTGCTGGTGCGCGAGGCTACGCTGACTTCGATCGGCTTGAGGTTGACCGCCTGCGGCGCGGCCTCGGCCTTGCGCAGGGTGACGGTGCGAGCCTCGCTGAACTGCCAGCTCATGCCGCTGCCGGCCAACAACTGCTGCAGGGCCTGCTCGACACTGTAGTTGCCCTGCAACGCCGGGCTGACCTGGCCGGCGACATCGCCTGTGGTGTACAGCAGGTGCAGGCCGGCTTGGTCGGCGAAGGTGGTCAGCGCCTGGTCCAGCGGCTGGGCTGGCAGGTCGAGCTGGACCTGGCGGGCCTGCATCTGGGTCTGTTCGGCAGTCGTCGCGGCCCCTGCGTGCAGGGGGCCGAGCAACAGGGCCATGGCACTGCAAGACATCAAGGCATGGTGAAAAGGACCGCGACGGCGGTGCAAGGGCTTGAGCATCAGAGGCACGAATGAGCTTCCTGACAAGTCGTAAATGAGAATGGGTTGCTGATCAGTCTCACTACGACGATCTGGCTTGCAGGAACTTGCAGTGGCAAATGGAAATATTTTTGTTCCTGTCCGGCCTCTTCGCGGGCAAGCCCACTCCTAGGCTCTGTACGAAAAGCCTTGATACTTGTTCATGCTGCGTTGAAAACCGCCTCGGAATGCTCATGTACTCCAGTACACTCCGCTTCCTCGGCTGTTTTCGCCTTGCCTGACCTGCGTCTCAAGACTTTTCGTACAGAGCCTACAACGACTGCGCCCGCCTGAAGGTTGTGCGACCTGTGCAGGAACGGGCTTGCCCGCTAAGAGGCCGGCACAGGCTGATCAATGCACCACGGCCAACCATGGCAGGTAGGTCACCTTCAGGCCATACCGCTGCTCCAACGTCCGCAACAGGGCCTCAGGTTCATCTAGGTCAAACACCCCGCTCACCTCCATCGCAGCCAGCTTGCTGTCGGACAACACAATGCGCCCATGCCGGTATCGCTCAAGCTCCGTCAGCACCTGCCCCAGCGGCTTGCCGTTGAAGATCAGCTTGCCACGCTGCCAGGCCATCTGCGTGCCGGCATCGGCCGCCACCGCCAGTTCATGTTCACCCACCTTGGCTTCACCGCGTGCCAACACGACGTGGCCATCGCGCTGCACGCTGAAGGTGGCAGCATTGCCCTGCACCCGCGCACCGGCCGTTTCGACCACAAACGGACGTGAATCATCGGCGGTCTCGAACAGCGCCTCACCCGCATCGAGTACCACACGCCGCTCATGCTCGCTGAACGCCACGCTCAAGGCACTGGCGCTGTTCAGCGTCACCCGTGTGCCATCTGCCAGAGTAATGACCTGCCGTTCGCCCACGGCGGTGTGGTAATCGGCCAGCAGTATCGGGGCTTGCTGCCAACCCGCCACGGCGGCGACCAGCAACACCACCGAAGCCGCCACACCCGCCTGCTTCAGCCGGCCGCGGCAATGGCGCAAGGCCTGGCCGATATACTTTGCCACCATGCTCTCGGAAACCCCCAGGCGTTGAGCGACCTGCTTCTGGGTCAGGCCCTCGACACGGTTGAGCAACAGCGCCTGGCGGGCATTGTCGGGCAACTGCAGCAGCGCCTGGTCAAGAATCTGCAAACGCTCGCGGGCCAGCAACGCCGCCTCGGGTGCCGGCGCCGGGCAGGCCACCTCACAGGCTCCGTCGCTGTCGTCGTGGCTGGCGGCGATGCGTTGCTCACGGCGCAAGGCGTCAATCGCCAGGTTGCCGGCCACACGGAAGATGAAACTGCGCGCGTGCACCACCGGCACCGCCTGCTCGTCGATGTTCACCAGCTTCAGGTAGGTTTCCTGCGCCACATCGGCCGCGCGCTGACGGTCGCTCATGCGCCGCGTCAGAAACTGCAGCAGGTCGTCGTAGTGCTCCTGGAAGCTTGCCAGCAGGCCCGACATGGGTGAAGTCAGCATGATTGGGGAACAGCCAGTAAGAGAGGTTATCGGGCGTTAATGAGAAACAGTATCTTTCATATGAACCGATACTTTCAACGTCGACGCGCATTTGCCACACTGCCAGCTCCACTCCGGCAAGGTCACAGCCCATGACTGCCCGTCTGTACCGCTACACCCGCCTGTTTCTGGTCCTGCTGATGGCCTTTGGCCTGGCGGCCTGTGCGCTGCTCCAGCCACGCGACCCGGTGAACATCAGCGTGATCGGCATCGAACCACTGCCCGGGCAGGAGCTGGAACTGCGCATGGCGGTGAAAATGCGGGTGCAAAACCCCAATGAGGTACCGATCGATTACAACGGCATTGCCTTGAACCTGGAAGTGAACGGCCAGCCGCTGGCCGCTGGTGTCAGTGACCAGCAGGGGCACATTGGCCGCTACGACGAAGCGGTGATCGTGGTGCCGGTAAGCATCACGGCGTTTTCCTTCCTGCGCCAGGCCTATGGGCTGGGCAAGGTAGATTCGCTGCAGGGTCTACCCTACAAGCTGCGCGGCAAACTGGCCGGCGGGCCGCTGGGGACCGTGCGTTTTACCGATGAAGGCAAGCTGGACCTGCCCAAGGGCACCTACTGATAAGCGCCGGGCGGGTGTGCTCAGCGGTTGGCGCTGGCTGCGGCCATCAGCTTGTTGACTTCGCTGCGCACCATGCTGGCGTACTCAGGCGGCGTCATGCCGTCCAGTTCGGCGCGCACCCACTCGGCCCATTTGCCCTTGCGCCGTGGCTTTTCGGCAATCAGCCGGGCGGCTTCGCCCTTGGCTTTGCCCAGGTTGTTCTGCCACATCTCGAACAACCGGGCCTTCTCTGCCTCGATCTGCGCCCGTTCCTCGAAGCTCATGTTGGCCAGATTGAAACTCATGAAGGTACCTGCAGGTTTGAAAATGGCCGCTATCTTACACCCAGGCACAGCATCACCGGAAAGCCGCCGCAACTTTCCCGACGTGGCGGCATCCATTGTTCACATCACCCCCATTGACGAGGACGAGTTCATGGCCCGGAAAAACGCCACGCTGGCGGACAGCGATCAGATCAAGGACCAGGTATTCAGCGAACTGCAATCGCTGATAGAAGAATCGGAAAAACTGCTGAACGACAGTGCCGCACTGGTCGGCGAAGAAGCAGAGACGTTGCGCGCCCAGGTGAGCCTGAAGCTGCGCCAGGCACGCCAGGCGGCGAGCAACGTGCGCAGCAAGGCGCAACCGGTGGTGGACGCCACTCAGGACTACATCGGCGGCCACCCCTGGCAGACCGTGGCCATTTCCGCCGGCCTCGGGTTGGCGGTAGGCCTGCTACTGGGTCGGCGCAGTTAAGGCCTGCGCCGCCTGGTGCACATCAGGCGGCCAAAGCCTGCGGGATGCCGCTGTGGAAGCGCAGTTCCTGGTCTGGCGACTGGATCAGCTCCATTTCCGCAGCGCGTACCAGCTCGACACGGCGGGCGATGTCCGCCTCATCACCGTAGTTGTGCGCCAGTTTCAGGTAGCCCTGGTAGTGGCGCGCTTCGCTTTTCAGCAACCCGTGGTAGAAGCGGCCCAGCTCTTCATCCAGATGTGGCACCAGCGCGGCAAAACGTTCGCAACTGCGCGCCTCGATGAACGCCCCCACCACCAGTGTATCCACCAGCTTGACCGGCTCGTGGGCGCGCACCAGTCGGCGCAACCCCGACGCGTAACGCCCCGCCGATACCGGGCGCAACGGCACCCCGCGACGCTTCATGAGGCGTAACACCTGTTCGTGATGCACCAGCTCCTCGCGGGCCAGGCGCGACATCATGTTGATCAGATCAAGGTGAGTGTTGTACTTGGCGATCAGGCTCAAGGCCGTGCTGGCGGCCTTGAACTCGCAGTTCTTGTGGTCGATCAGCAGGGTTTCCTGGTCGGCGAGCGCCGCTTCGATCCAGGCGTCTGGCGTCGGGCAGCCAAGAAAGGCGTCGATTTCGGGGATCAGGGACATAAGCGTGCAACCACACAGAACAGGCAGGGCCGGCGATTATACCGGCGGCGGCTGGCGATGCCAGTGACTATGCTTGATGTACATCAAGCGCTGGAGGGGGAAGCGCCGACTATAGTCAGGCATTGGTCGCCATCATCGAAGGGAGTTAACGCCCATGCAAGCCGTCCGCAGCATTCTCGTCGTCCTCGACCCCGCGCACGCTCACAGCCGGGCGCTTACGCGCGCCAAGCTGATTGCAGGCGTCACGGGCGCACGCCTGCACTTGCTGATGTGTGACAAGCGGCATGATCACAGTGCGCTGCTCAGCCTGCTGAGCAGCCAGTTGCATGATGACGGCTACGCCAATGTCACCCATGAAGAGGGCTGGCGCGACAGCCTGCACGACACCATCATCCATGTACAGCAGGCCGAAGGCTGCGAACTGGTGATCAAGGAACACCGCCCGGACAACCCGCTGAAAAAGGCCCTGCTCACCCCCAGCGACTGGAAGCTGCTGCGCCAATGCCCGGGTACCGTGCTGATGGTCAAGAGCGAACGGCCGTGGACCGGGGGCAAGATTTTGGCGGCGGTGGACGTGGGTAACCAGGACGAAGACCACCGCCGCCTGCATGCCAGCATCATCGACCACGGCTTCGAGATTGCCAAACTGGCCAAGGGAGAACTGCATGTCATCAGCGCCCACCCGTCGCCGATGCTGTCAGCGTCGGACCCGGCCTACCAGCTGAGCGATACGATCGAAAAACGCTACCGTGAAGCATGCAAGGCGTTCCAGGCCGAATACGGCATCAGCGATGAGTGCCTGCACGTGGCCGAAGGGCCAGCGGATGTGTTGATTCCACATACCGAAAAGAAGCTCAATGCAGTGGTGACCGTGATAGGCACGGTGTGCCGCACGGGGATTTCCGGGGCGTTGATTGGCAATACCTCGGAAGTGGTGCTGGATGCGCTGGAGGGCGATGTGCTGGTGCTCAAGAGCGAAGAAGCCATCGCCCACCTGGCGGAGCTGGCCCGCGGCTGAGTAGGCAATATGCAGGCCCCTTGTAGGAGCGGGTTCACCCGCGAATGCGTCATTGATTTCAACGCCACATTCGCAGGCAAACCCGCCCCAAGGTTCCGTTGCCGCCCGGGAATCTAGACCAACGCCTCCCGCACCTTCGGGTCAAGCCCCTCCCCCGCATGGGCCTCGCTCCATTCCGCCAGTTGCCGGCGCATGGCCGGCGTCCAGAAGCTCTGCAAATGCTGCCGCACCCCTTGCACCGCCAGCGCCGGATCAGGCTCGCTGTCGAAGTAATGGGCAATCTGGTTGGCCATCTTGACCAGGTTTTCACTGCTCATCGGCGAACCTCGGCTTTCTCCGCAGCACGGCGCTCTTTCAGCAGGCGCTGCTGTTCATCACTGAAGTCCTGGTAGCGCTTTTGCCACTGCGATGGCTGGAACACTTTCACCACTTCCACTGCCGTCACCTTGTACTCGGGGCAGTTGGTGGCCCAGTCGGAGTTGTCGGTGGTGATCACGTTGGCACCCGACTCCGGGAAGTGGAAGGTGGTGTACACCACGCCCGGCGCCACCCGCGCACTGACCTTGGCACGCAGCACAGTCTGCCCGGCGCGGCTGCCGATGCCGACCCAGTCACCGTCGTGGATGCCACGGCTTTCCGCGTCGGTCGGGTGGATCTCCAGGCGGTCGGCATCGTGCCAGGCAACGTTGGCAGTGCGCCGGGTCTGGGCGCCGACGTTGTACTGGCTGAGGATACGACCGGTAGTCAGCAGCAACGGGTAGCGGTTGTTGACCTTTTCGTCGGTGGGCACGTAGCCGGTGAGCATGAAGCGGCCCTTGCCACGCACGAACTGGTCGATGTGCATGGTCGGCGTGCCGTCTGGCGCAGCGTCGTTGCACGGCCACTGCAGGCTGCCATGGCGGTCGAGTTCAGCGTAGCTGACACGACGGAAGGTCGGCGTCAGGCGGGCGATCTCGTCCATGATCTCGGAAGGATGGCGGTAGTTCATCGGGTAGCCCAGGGCGTTGGCCAGGGCCACGGTAGCTTCCCAGTCGGCCTTGCCGGCCAGCGGCTCCATGACCTTGCGCACCCGCGAAATTCGCCGCTCGGCGTTGGTAAAGGTGCCGTCCTTTTCCAGGAACGAACTGCCCGGCAGGAACACATGGGCGAACTTGGCAGTTTCGTTGAGGAAGATGTCCTGCACCACCACGCACTCCATGGCCAGCAAGGCCGCGGTGACGTGCTGGGTGTTGGGGTCGCTCTGGGCGATGTCCTCACCCTGGCAGTACAGCGCCTTGAAGCTGCCATCCAGCGCCGCCTCGAACATGTTAGGAATGCGCAGACCCGGGTCGGGCTGCAAGGTCACGCCCCACGCCTGTTCGAACTCGGCGCGCACGCCCTCGTTGGAGACATGCCGGTAGCCGGGCAGCTCGTGGGGGAACGAGCCCATGTCGCACGAGCCCTGCACGTTGTTCTGCCCGCGCAGCGGGTTCACCCCTACCCCTTCACGCCCGATGTTGCCAGTGGCCATGGCCAGGTTGGCGATGCCCATCACGGCGGTACTGCCTTGGCTGTGCTCGGTCACCCCCAGGCCGTAGTAGATGGCCGCGTTGCCGCCGGTGGCATACAGCCGGGCCGCAGCGCGGATCTGCTCAGCAGGCACGCCACAAACCGGGCCAAGCACCTCGGGGGCGTTGTCTGGCAGGCTGACGAAGTCGCGCCAACGGGCGAAGTCTTCGGTTTCGCAGCGGGCATCGATGAAGCTTTGGGCCAGCAGGCCCTCGGTAACGATCACGTGGGCCAGGGCGTTGAGCATGGCCACGTTGGTGCCCGGGCGCAGTTGCAGGTGCAGGTCGGCGCGGGCGTGCGGCGAGTCGACCAGGTCGATGCGCCGTGGGTCGATCACGATCAGCCGCGCCCCCTGGCGCAGGCGGCGCTTGAGTTGCGAGCCGAACACCGGGTGGGCGTCGGTGGGGTTGGCGCCAATCACCAGCACAACGTCGGCCTGCATCACCGAGTCGAAGCTTTGCGTGCCGGCTGACTCACCCAGGGTCTGCTTCAGGCCATAACCGGTGGGCGAATGGCACACCCGTGCGCAGGTGTCGACGTTGTTGTTACCAAACGCCGTGCGCACCAGTTTTTGCACCAGGTAGGCTTCTTCGTTGGTACAGCGGCTGGAGGTGATGCCGCCGATGGAGTCGCGCCCGTATTTGAGCTGGATGCGGCGGAACTCGCTGGCGGCATAGGTCACGGCCTCGTCCCAGCTGACTTCCTGCCACGGGTCTTCCAGGCGCTTGCGGATCATCGGTTTGGTGATGCGGTCCGGGTGGGTGGCGTAGCCCCAGGCAAAGCGGCCCTTGACGCAGGCGTGGCCGTGGTTGGCGCCACCGTTCTTGTCCGGGACCATGCGCACCAGCTGGTCACCCTTGATTTCGGCGCGGAACGAGCAGCCAACGCCGCAGTAGGCGCAGGTGGTAATGACCGAACGCTCAGGCTGGCCAAGCTGCACCAGGCTCTTTTCCGTCAGGGTCGCGGTCGGGCAGGCCTGCACGCAGGCGCCGCACGACACGCATTCGGAAGCCAGGAAGTTTTCGCCACCCGCTGCCGCCACCCGCGATTCGAAACCACGTCCGGTAATGGTCAGGGCGAACGTACCCTGGATGTCCTCGCAGGCGCGCACACAGCGGCTGCAGACGATGCACTTGCTCGGCTCGTAGTCGAAATACGGGTTGGAAACGTCTTTTTTCTCGTCCAGGTGGTTGGCGCCGTCATAGCCGTAGCGCACCTCACGCAGGCCCACCTGGCCGGCGACGGTCTGCAGCTCGCAGTTGCCGTTGGCCGAACAGGTCAGGCAGTCCAGCGGGTGGTCGGAAATGTACAGCTCCATCACGTTGCGACGCAGGCCGGCCAGGCGCGGGGTTTCGGTGCGCACCACCATGCCTTCGCTGACTGGCGTGGTGCAGGATGCCGGGTAGCCGCGCATGCCTTCGATTTCCACCATGCACATGCGGCAGGAGCCGAAGGCTTCGAGGCTGTCGGTGGCGCACAGTTTGGGGATGCTGGTGCCCAGCATGGCGGCGGCGCGCATGACCGAGGTGCCAGCAGGCACGCTGATGGCGCGGCCGTCGATGCTCAGGCTGATCTGCACGTCGCTTTCGCGGGCCGGGGTGCCGAGGTCGCTGCTTTTATCAGAAGCGGGGTCGAAGAAATTGATCACTGTGCGGCCTCCGTGGTGGTCAGCCCAAAATCGGCGGGGAAGTACTTGAGCGCGCTGGCCACCGGATAGGCAGTCATACCGCCCATGGCGCACAGCGAACCGTACTGCAGGGTGTCGCACAGGTCGCGCAGCAACAGTGCCTGGTCATGGCGCTCGGTGATGTCGCTGCTGGCGATCAGCCGGTCGACCACTTCCATGCCCCGGGTGGAACCGATACGGCACGGGGTGCACTTGCCGCAGGACTCCTCGGCACAGAACTGCAGGGCGAAACGCGCCATGCTGGCCATGTTCAACGTATCGTCGGCCACCACCACACCGCCGTGGCCGAGCATCGCGCCCACGGCAGCAAACGCTTCATAGTCCAGTGGGGTGTCGAAATGGCTGGGGGGTACCCAGGCACCAAGCGGGCCACCGACCTGCGCGGCCTTCAGCGGCCGGCCACTGGCCGTGCCACCGCCATAGCCTTCCACCAGCTCGCGCAGGGTCAGGCCGAACGCGCGCTCGACCAGGCCACCCTGGCGAATGTTGCCGGCCAGCTGGAACGGCATGGTGCCCAGCGAGCGGCCCATGCCGAAATCGCGATAGAACGCTGCACCCTTGGCCAGAATGATGGGCACCGAAGCCAGGGTAAGCACGTTGTGCACCAGCGTCGGCAGGCCGAACAGCCCTTGCAGCGCAGGCAGCGGTGGCTTGGCGCGGACAATGCCACGCTTGCCTTCGATGGATTCGAGCAGCGCGGTTTCTTCGCCGCAAATATAGGCGCCGGCGCCCACCCGCACCTCCAGGTCGAACGCCTGGCCGCTGCCGGCTACGTCAGCACCCAGGTAGCCAGCGTCACGCGCGATGGCGAAGGCCTGGTCGAGTACCCGGATGGCATCGGGATACTCCGAGCGCACATAGATATAACCCTTGTCGGCACCCACGGCGAGGCCGGCAATGATCATGCCCTCGATCAGCAGGAAGGGGTCGCCCTCCATCAGCATGCGATCAGCGAACGTGCCCGAGTCACCCTCGTCGGCGTTGCACACCACGTACTTCTGCCCGGCGCCAGCATCACGCACAGTGCGCCACTTGATGCCGGCCGGGAACGCCGCACCACCACGGCCACGCAGGCCGGAATCGAGCACTGCGGCAACCACTTCGGCACCGTCCAGCGCCACAGCGGCCTCGAGGCCTGCGAAACCGCCATGGGCACGATAGTCGTCCAGTGACAATGGGCGGGTGATGCCCGCGCGTGCGAACAGCAAGCGTTGCTGGGTCTTGAGATAGGGTATTTCTTCGACCGGCCCCAGTGCCAGCGAGTGGCCACCGGGTTCGCCCGCCAAGGCATCAAGCAGTGACGGCACATCGTGTGGCGTAATCGGGCCGAAACCCAGGCGCCCTTGCGCACTGTCGCACTCGATCAGCGGCTCCAGCCAGTAAAGCCCGCGCGAGCTGGTGCGCTGGATGTCCAGTGGCAACTGGCGGCGCTCGGCCTCATGCAGCAGGGCATCGGCAACCTGATCGGCACCCACGGCACGGGCTACCGAATCACAGGAAATATACAGCTTCAGCATGCTGAGTCCTCCCGGCAACCGTTGACCAAGTCCCGCAGGCGCTCAGGGGTGAGGCGCGCGTGCACCTGGCCGTCCAGCTCCAGCGCTGGCGAGCAGGCACAGGCACCCAGGCAATAAACAGGGCGCAGGCTGATGGCGCCGTCGGCGCTGGTGCCGTGATCGTCCAGTGCCAACTGTTCACGCAATTGCGCGGCCAGGGCTTCGGCGCCACGGCTCTGGCACGATTCGGCACGGCACAGGCGCAGGGTGTGGCGAGCGGGCGGCGCGGTGCGGAAGTCGTGATAAAAACTGATAACCCCACGCACTTCAGCCAGGCTGAGGTTGAGGGCATGGGCGATCTCGGGAACAGAAGCGTCGGGGATGTAACCCAGCTCGTGCTGGACGGCATGCAGGATCGGCAACAGGGCACCGGGGGTGTCCTTGTCGCGGGCCAGAATGCGCTGGATTACAGGCAGGTGGAGCAATTCATCAGGCATACAGCGGACCTCGGCATCACGGACCCTGCCTGATTTTTTTTAAGGGGCAGGTTTCCGGCGTGTTCTGCTGCGGCGCACCGCCCACGTCACAGTTGCGTGGTACTGGCGGCCTCCTCGCCCACGGCCGCACGTCTGCGCGCACTGACCCTTGGGCATCCTGCTAGCATGGCACTTGTGGCGCCGAGGGGTTGCATGCGAGCGACCAGGCGCATTCTGAAACCGACGAACGTGGTTACGCCCCGGCATCATCTGCCGCGGCTTGCCGATCAGGTGGGTCTTGAAACCATCGTTGCATGCACCAGGCCCTCGAAACCGAACCTGGTCCATTGCCGGGCCTGCCAGACGGCAGCCCCGGCAATGGGCTGCCATCCAGCATGGCTACGGGACAGAACGCGACTGAGTTCAGTCGGTAGACTTCACCGTTGCGGTGTCGGCGGCGGGGGCCGGAGCCTGGGCCTGGACCTGGGCCTTTGACTTCGCTCGATTGCGTCGATCCTGGCTGCGTTGCCGCGCAGCCTGCTGCTTGGCATGCAGCGCCTGAGCGGCGGTCACAGTACCCGCGGCCTGACCGTTCAAGTCAAGGCGCGGAGCATTCTCCACCATGCTCGCCCAGTATCGAGTGCCCCGGCACCACGTGGAAATGCCCAGCTTGAGCTGTTCGCGGGTTAACCCAAGCAGCTCCAGGTGTTGCTCGGCATCCTTGAAAATGCCCTCCTTGAGCGGCACCTTGGGGGCCGGGTTGACCGGGAAAGCCAAGGGAAAATGCTTCTGCAGTGGCCAGATCGCTGCCACCGCCGGGTCCATCTCACGCGGCTTCGCCTGCGGGGGCGACTTGCGCTTGGGCGGTTTCGCGCTCTCGGCCTTTACCTGCCCTTTTTCCGCCCGCAGGCGGTCTCGTAGCTCAGCTAGTTGTTCAAAACCCATTGTTCATTCACTGCTTCGAAGTTGATTGCGTGGTGCAAGGATACCCCATGCAGCCAGCACATTGCTTGCAGGCCAACTTTCCCGGCCAGCCCAGGCACAAGCGCATGCCTGTGCGACGGCCCTCAGCTGAACACCCAAAGCACGCGTGTGGGCTTGTCGGTCAGGTTGGCATACCGAAAACGGGCGTGGGGTTGCAACTGAAAACTGTCATTGGCGTACAGCGTGACCGGGTCAGCATCGCCCAACCATACGGTCAGTTCGCCTTCGAGCACGAAGCAGCCCTGCTCCGAGCTGTCGTCAAGGTACTCCTCGCCACTGCTGGCCCCCGGCTGCAAATGGCTATCGAGCATGGAAAACGCGCCCGTTATGGAGGGCGATGCCAGCACGTCGGTGATGCCACCTGCCAGGTGCAGCGTGCGACGCTCGTGCGGGCGGGTCACCCAGTCGAGCTCACGGGGTTTGTCCAGCTTGTAGAAATAGGCTGTGGATACACCGAGCTCTTCGCTGATGGCTGTGAGATCGGCCACAGTCGGGCGTGACACGCCGCGTTCGACCTGGGACAGAAAGCCCACCGAACGGCCGATGCGCTGTGCCAGCTCGCCCAGTGTCAGGCCCTTGAACTTGCGCAGGTCGCGAATCAGTACTGCCAGGCCTTCGATTTCTTCGTGCACTTTCATGGTTGAATCGCGACTTTCAGACGGGAAATGGATGCCCAGAAAAGTACAGGATTCATTTCACAAAGCAAAATGCTTTGCGGAAGGTGCCTGACGTGAAATGTACGATTGCGGCACCGATCGAGCACCGCGCAGGCGGCGCTCGATCTCACAGGTGCTGAGAACAGCTAACCAGGCCCTCCGTCCTTACCGAACAGCCTCATAGGTCAGGTCAAGGCACTTGCGGGCTTTCTCCACCAGTTCGTCGATCTCTTCGATACTGATCACCAGCGGTGGCGCGATGATCATGGTGTCGCCTACAGCGCGCATGATCAGGCCGTTGTCAAAGCAGTGCTGGCGACAGATCATGCCGACACCTTTGCCTTCATAACGGGCCCGGGTGGCCTTGTCTTTCACCAACTCGATCGCACCGAGCATGCCCAGGCCGCGCACTTCGCCTACCAGCGGGTGGTCGGCCAGTTCGCGCAGGCGTTGTTGCAGATACGGCGCGGTTTTATCGTGCACCTGCTGGATGATCTGCTCGTCACGCAGGATCCGCAGGTTCTCCAGGCCCACCGCTGCCGCCACCGGGTGGCCGGAATAGGTGAAGCCGTGGTTGAAGTCGCCGCCTTCGCTGATCACCTTGGCCACCTCGTCACGCACGATCACCCCGCCCATGGGGATGTAACCGGAGGTCAGGCCCTTGGCGATGGTCATCAGGTCAGGCTTGAGGTCGTAATAATCGGTGCCGAACCACTCACCGGTACGGCCGAACCCGCAGATCACTTCGTCGGCGACGAAGAGGATGTCGTACCTGGCCAGGATTTCCTTGATCTTCGGCCAATAGGTCTGCGGCGGAATGATCACGCCACCGGCGCCCTGGATCGGCTCGGCGATGAAGGCGGCAACGTTGTCCACGCCAACTTCGAGGATCTTCTTCTCCAGTTGCTCGGCCGCCCACACACCGAAGTCGGCCTCGGTCATGTCGCCGCCTTCGCCAAACCAGTACGGCTGCGGGATGTGCACGACATCCGGGATCACCCCGCCCTGCTGGTGCATGCCACTCATGCCGCCCAAGGCGGCGCCCGCCACGGTAGAGCCGTGGTAGCCGTTGATGCGGCCAATGATGACCTTCTTGTTCTTCTGGCCCTTCAGAGCCCAGTAATGGCGGACCATGCGCAGCACGGTGTCGTTGCCTTCGGAGCCGGAACCGGTGAAGAACACGTGGTTCATGCCTTGCGGGGCCACCTCGGCGATCGCCTTGGCCAGCTCCAGCGCGGGCGGGTGCGCGGTCTGGAAGAACAGGTTGTAGTAAGGCAACTGCTTCATCTGCTGGCTGGCGACATCGGCCAGCTCATCGCGACCATAGCCGACCGCCACGCACCACAGGCCGGCCATGCCATCGAGAATCTTGTTGCCCTCGCTGTCCCACAGGTACACGCCCTTGGCCGAGGTGATGATGCGCGGGCCTTTCTCGGCCAGTTGCCTGACATCGCTGAACGGGGCCAGGTGATGGTCGCGGCTCATTGTTTGCCAGGCAAGGGTCTGCGAATTCTGTTCACTCATTGACTTCACTCCATCAAGTTGCGCAGCCGCGCTGCGAGGGTATTTTTTACAGGTGGGAAAGGCCGCTGCTCAGGCAGACAGCAACAGCCTCTGGCGCAGTACCGAGCGGTGCCGGCAGGCCTTGCCGAAGGACTGGAAGATGGCCAGGTAATGGGGGTTATCCATGACCTGGAACTCGGGGTGCCATTGCACACCCAGGGCAAAGCCCTTGCTGCTCTCGACCGAAATCGCTTCCACCAGGCCATCGGGCGCCAGCGCTTCCACCCTCAGCCCGGGGGCCAGTACGTCGATGCCTTGGCCGTGGATGGAATTGACGTCGAATATTGCCGGCAAGCCCATACGGTCGAGCATGCCGCCAGGCTCTACATGCAGGGTGTGGCGCGGCCCATATTGCTTGTCGAGGGGCTCATCCTTGCCTTCGCGGTGGTCCATGAACATGCCGGTCTCGTGGACCTTCTGGTGCAGGGTGCCACCCAGCGCCACGTTCATTTCCTGGAAGCCACGGCAAATGCCGAGTACCGGTACACCGGCGGCGATGGCGGCGCGCATCAGCGGCAACGTGGTGGCATCGCGCAGAGGGTCGTGATGGGTGCCCGCAGCACTGGCCGGGCCGTTGTAGTGGTACGGCTCGATGTTGGACGGCGAACCGGTGAAGATCAGCCCATCCACCACGTCAAGAATATCGGCGCTGTTCATCAACTCACCGAGGCTGGGAATGACGATGGGCAGCCCACACGCCGCCTTGGCTGCCGCGCGCGCGTACTTCTCGCTGATGGTCTGGGTTGCATGCAGCTCAATCATGCTGGTGCATGCGGTAATGCCGATCACGGGCACACGTGGCATATCTTCCTCCGGCAAATCCATATTGCGCGTTGTATTGAAACGGTAGAAAGGGAGGGTGCAGCGTCGCTGTTCCAACCTCGGCACCTACAGGAACCAGCGGTATTCGCGGGCATCGATGTGGTGCATGAAGTCCAGTTGCTCCTGGTATTTGTTTTCGCAATAGACCATCACGAACTCGCTGCCCAGGCCTTCGTTGACCACCGGGTGATGACGCATGGCGGCCAAGGCGCTGAGGGCATCCTTGGGGAAGTCGATGCCGCTCTGGCGGTTGTCGTTCAGCGGGGCGATGGGCTCCACGCCACGATCCAGACCATGCTCCATCCCGGTCAAAATGGCCGCCAGTACCAGATACGGGTTGGCGTCGGCGCCAGCGAGGCGGTGCTCGATGCGCAGGTTGCGCGGGTCGGACTCGGGGATGCGGATGCACGCGTCACGGTCTTCGAAACCCCAGCTGGCCTTGCTCGCCGCGTTGACCATGGCGCCATAACGTCGGTAGGCATTGTGGTTGGGGGCAAAGATCGGCATGCAGTGCGGCAGCAGCTCCAGGCAGCCTGCCACCGCATGGCGCAGCTTGCGCTGTTCGCTTCCCGCCAGGATGTTATTGCCGGCTTCGTCGTACAGGCTGACGTGCACATGCATGCCGCTGCCTGGCGCGTCCAGGTAGGGCTTGCTCATGAAGCTGGCACGGTAGCCGTGCTTCATCGCGATACCGCGGGTACTGCGGCAGAACAGTGCCGACCAGTCCGCCGCACTGAGGGCATCGTCGCTGTGCGAGAAGTTGATCTCGAACTGGCCTGGGCCCAGCTCTGCGGTGATGACGTTCGCCGGCACGCCCTGCTCGTTGGCGCCATCGACCATCTCGTGCAGGACCGACGAGAAGCGCGACAACCGCTCGATGTGCATGTTTGGCTGATCGTCTTCATCCTCGGTTGCCGTGTCACGTGGGTACTGCGGCAGGCCGTTATCAAGCTTGCGGTCGAACAGGTAGAACTCCAGTTCGAACGCCACCACCGGGCGGATGCCACGCTTGGCCAGACGCTGAAGCACACGCGCCAGCACTTCACGGGGCTCGAACTCGATCGGCTTTGCGGTGCCGTCGGACGTGATCAGCATCTGGGCGATCACTTCCTTCTCCCAACGCACCGGCTTCAGCGTACCCGGCACCAGGCGCCGGGCGGCATCCGGGTCGCCGTCGGCGAAGCAATAGTCACCAATCGGGTAAAGGCCGCCCTGGGTCCCCAGCAGCACGCAGTTTTGCGGCAGCTTCAGTGGCGCACCGGCTGCGACTTTTTCCAGCATGTCCATGGGGTAGCGCTTGCCGTAGAAGTGCCCGGGGATGTCCAGCGCAATCAGGTCGACATAGCGAATTGCCGGGTGTTCTGCTCGGAACGAGCGCACTTCAACCAGCAGGTCCGGAAAGATGACACTCATCTTCTTATCCTTGTGAGGTGAACGAATTCAATTGAAGACCCAGAGCACACGGGTGGTTCTGTCCGTCAGGTTGGCGTAACGGAACGGCGCATGGGGTTGCAGCTGGAAGCAGTCGTTGGCTTGCAGGGTCACGGCATCGCCCTGGTCCAGCCACACCGTGAGTTCGCCCTCGAGCACGAAACAGCCCTGCTCGGAACGGTCGCTCAAGTACGCCTCCCCACTGGTGGCGCCCGGCTCGAGAAGGCTGTCGAGCATGGAGAAGGCGCCTGCGATGGTCGGCGAAGCCAGCACGTCGGTGATGCCCGACTCCAGGTACAGCGTGCGCCGCTCGTTAGGGCGCGTGACCCAGCCAATGCTGCGGGGCTTGCTCAGGTTGTAGAAGTACGCGGTTGATACGCCGAGCGCTTCGCTGATAGCGGTGAGGTCTGCCACGGTCGGGCGCGAAACGCCGCGTTCGACCTGGGAGAGGAAACCCACCGAGCGGTTGATGCGCTCGGCCAGTTCACCCAAGGTCAGGTTCTTGAATTTGCGCAGGTCGTGAATAAGGATCGCGAGGGCTTCAACCTCTTCGTGTCTCTTCATCGTTTCGGACTGCCGTGAAATTTTTAGACTTATTTTTCATGAAAATTTACATGAAAAATTTCACGCGTCAAGCTGAACAATGAAAATGTGCAGCCGCCAACAGAGGGCTTGCTGCGCAGCGTGGCGGATTGCCTGCGGTGGCGCGGGTTTCTTTACAGGCGCTCGGCGAGTAGCCTCGTGGGTGAATCCTCCAGCCCGACCCTGTCCATCGCCATGCCAAACGGTTTCCCTGATTTGCCCTCACTCAATGCGCTACGTGTGTTCGAAGTGGTTGCCCGCCACCTGAACTTTCGCCTGGCCGCCGACGAGCTGGGGGTGACCCAGGCGGCAGTTGCACAACAGATACGCGGGCTGGAAGCGAGCCTGAACCTTCGTTTGTTCGAGCGCCTGCCCCGGGGCCTGGCACTGACCGATGCGGGGCTGGGCTACAGCGGCAGCATTCGCAACGCCTTGGCGATGATCGATGAGGCTACCCGCCTGCTGCGGCCACAAGCGTCTCATCTGACGGTCAGCGTGACACCGACCTTTGCCTCCAAATGGCTCATTCCCCGGCTGGGCCGCTTTGCGCACAGCCATCCGGACATCGATTTACGTGTACTGGCCACAGATCGGCTGTCCCACTTCAATACCGACGGCGTGGATCTCGCAGTCCGCTATGGCAAGCCCGACATCGGCGCGGGTTTGAACAGCGAACTGTTGATGGAACAGCGTATCGTCGCCGTGGCCAGCCCAACGTTGTTCGAAGCCAGCAAAGTCCCCACCAGCTTCGAGCAGCTTCAAGCGTTCACCCTGCTTCACGATGCCCATGATTTCTGGCCTCGGTTCCTTGCACAACTGTTCCCGCAACACGGGCAAGCGACTGCCAAAAACCTGCGGTTCAACCAGACTTCATTGGCCATCGATGCGGCCATCAGTGGTCAGGGTATTGCGTTGGCAAGCCTGGCGTTCGTCAGTGATGACCTCGTCGCGGGCAGGCTGACCCAGGTCTTCGCTCAGCAACTCAGGCTCGATAAGTCGTTTTACCTGGTATGGCCACGAAAGTTGCAGCAGCCGGAGTCGCTAGGCATTGTCCAGCGCTGGCTCAAGCAACAAGCAGGCAATAGTTAATCTACTGCCTTGGTGAAGTTTAGCTGTCTCCCTCGCGGCCACGACTGCTGCTAATTTTAGTGCACCTAAGCATTCAGCCATTAACGTTCCGGAGGCAGCATGTCAGTAGAAAAAGTTGCGATCATCACAGCAGGTGGCAGTGGTATGGGCGCGGCTGCGGCACGGCGCCTGGCCGCTGACGGGTTCAAGGTTGGCATCCTGTCCTCCTCGGGCAAGGGCGAAGCGCTGGCTGCCGAGTTTGGCGGTGTGGGTGTAACAGGTAGCAACCAGTCGGTTGAGGACCTGAAACGCCTGGTCGATGCCGTGGTGGAAAAGTGGGGGCGCATCGACGTGCTGGTCAATAGCGCCGGCCATGGTCCGCGCGCGCCAATCCTGGAAATCAGCGACGAAGACTGGCACAAGGGCATGGACACCTATCTGCTCAATGTCATTCGCCCGACTCGCCTGGTGACGCCCTACATGCAGCGCCAGAAAGGGGGCGTGATCATCAACATTTCCACCGCCTGGGCGTTCGAGCCGAGTGAGCTGTTCCCGACGTCTGCAGTGTTCCGTTCGGGCTTGGCCGCATTCACCAAAATCTTCGCCGACCAATTCGCCGGGGACAACGTGAGGATCAACAACGTCCTCCCCGGCTGGATCGACAGCCTGCCGGCCACCGAACAGCGCCGCGACAGCGTGCCGCTCAAACGCTATGGCACCCGCGAGGAAATCGCCGCCACCATCGCGTTTCTCGCCAGCGAAGGCGCTGCCTACATCACCGGGCAGAACATCAAGGTCGATGGCGGCGTCACACGTAGCGTTTGATTGCCCGTTGGCCGCAGCATACGCAACGGCGACCCTCACCTCCTTCGAAGCTATCGGTCAGCGTCACCCTTGCTGGCCGGCGGCGGGTATTAGGTTAGCGAGACGGCGTGCCCATCTGCTGCTGATGCTGCATCATCTGATCCATCATCATCTGTTGCATTCCCATGTATCTGTCCATCATGTATTGGTGCTGCTTCATCTGCTCAGGCGTCATTCCGGCGTAATGGCTGCCCATCTGCCCCCAGCCCATCATGTGGCCGCTCCCCATCATGCGACCGCCCATCATGCCGCCGCAGCACCCCATCATTCCCTTCATCATGAGCATTCCTTGCTGCATCATGGCCTGGTGATCTTGCATGAGTTTCTGGCGCTGGACTGGATCGGTAGTTTTGTGGATCAGGCTCATTTGATCCTGCATTTTTTTCAGGTTTTCTTGAGCCTTCGCCATCTCCTGATCAAATTGCTCAATGTTCATCGACTGTTGAGTCGGCTCGGCGGCGCTGGAGGCCTGCTGGGCAAGGGTTAGAGCAGGAAAAAGAACACCCGCCAAAGCCAGGGCGACGAGTTTGGATGCTGTCATGGTTCAGATCCTTATAGGGAATGGCGGGCAGGGAATGGAACGTTGCTGTTCAGTATAGGTCTCGATTAAGGACGCAAACTGGTGCACGTTGAAAGGTGTCGCTGACACCTAAGCAAGTCGTGAGGGGCGCGCGCAAGCATTCATGGGCTACCGGCGCAAAGTTAAATAATGCGCCATCACCCAAACACTGTGTGTCGACAAGGGTTGTGCCGGCGGCGCCGATGGCAATCCAAACCGCCTCTTCGCGTGGAACGGCCCAACCTTCTGCCGTTCATGCTCGCCCCTGGCTTCATTTTTTAACGCGGGAGGATCGCCAAGAAGACCTCGTGCGCATCATCAGGCGTAACTCAACCAAGCCGATGCGGCTTCGCCAGCGTCATTTCCACGCATCAAGACCGCCAGTAGGGTTCTCAGCTTTGCTTTTGAAAAACTCTCGTAAATGATCCACAAAATAAGCGACTTTCGCAGATAAATTCAGGCGCTCTAAATAGACAGCGTAGATGTCTGCCGGCTCGGTCTCATAATCGTTCAAGACTTCCACAAGCTGACCTGTACGTAGATAACCGGCCAGGTTCCATTCCGCTCGCATCAATATCCCATGCCCGTCCAGCGCCCAAGTCAACGCTACCTCTCCATCGTTAGTACTCAAGCTCCCGTGGACCTTGATGGCGTCGAACTGTTTGCCTTTAGACATACGCCATATCCCGAATGCGGATTCATTTTGACGCAACACGATACAGTTGTGCCGGACCAGGTCTTTTGCCGTCTCAGGAGTTCCGTGGGTACGTAAGTACTCAGGGCTTGCACACAAACGTCGGCGATTAACCGCTATTTTCCTGGCAATGAGCCTTGAATCAGGCAGCTCACCAAAACGGATCGCCACGTCAATTGCGTCATCAGGGAGATGGATAGGCCGGTCCGTCAGGTGAAGCTGAACTTCAACCTCTGGATAGCGCTTGGCGAAGAGTGAGATGGCTGGCCCTACATGGGTGCGGCCGAAGCCCAGCGGTGCATTCACGCGCAACAAACCCTTTGGCTCGGCCCTGCTGCTGGATACCTGCCGCTCCATCTCCTCGATCTCGCCGAGAATGCGTTTTGCATTGATCAGGTACGTCTCACCTTCGGCCGTGAGGCTGATGCTGCGCGTCGTTCGGTTCAACAAACGAACGCCAAGACGCTTCTCCAATTGCGCAAGCCGCTTGGTTACAGCGGGGGGAGTGAGGTTCAGCTCACGGGCTGTCGCTGCCAGGCTGCCAGCCGCCACCAACTGGCTGAAAAAAGCAAGTTCCGACACAGGATTCATAATTAACCTCAAGGAAATAATGTCTTAAATCTGAGTCTATTACACCACTCAGAAAAAACCATTACCTTAGGCCTGCCTGATTAACCACAAAAACGCTGGGCTATTTAGCTTTGCCGGTCTTGCCTGTCTGCCGCTTAGCCCAGTCGCCACATAAATCCGACTCACAACAATAATTCGGAGACGGCAATGGCCAAACGATGGATAAGTAAGCTGTATGTGCAGGTACTGATTGGCGTTTCAATTGGAGTACTGCTAGGCGTGCTCTGGCCGGAGGTCGGCGCAGACATGAAGCCACTGGGTGATGCCTTCATCAAACTGATCAAGATGGTTTTTGCACCGATCATCTTTGCAACCGTGGTTCTCGGCATCGCCAAAATGGAAAACATGAAGGAGCTCGGCCGTGTCGGTGCCCGGGCCCTGATCTACTTCGAGGTTCTCTCCTCTTTCGCATTGGTGCTGGGCCTGATCGTTGTGAACCTGGTGCAACCTGGCCAAGGCATGAACATCGACCCTGCCACCCTGGACAGCAATGCCATCTCTACCTACACCGCTGCTGCCGTTAGCGGATCGGGCGGCTTCACCGACTTCTTGTTGCATGTAATCCCCGGCAGCGTAGTGGATGCCTTTGCCAAGAACGAAATCCTGCAGATTCTGCTGTTCTCGACCTTACTCGGCATTGCGCTGGCCAATCTAGGAGAACGCGGCAAGCCCGTAGTCGATGTGCTCGAGTCGTTTTCTCACGGCATGTTCTACATCGTCGGCATGGTGATGCGCATTGCTCCGCTGGCAGCCTGTGGCGCCATGGCTTTCACCGTCGGCAAATATGGCCTGGGCTCCATCGTTTCGCTGGGCAAGCTGATGGCAACTATGTACGTGACCTGCTTCCTGTTCGTGGTGATCGTTCTCGGCTCAATCGCTCGGATGTCTGGGTTCAGCTTGTGGAAGTTCCTCAAGTACCTGCGGGAGGAGCTGTTCACCGTATTGGGCACCAGCTCATCGGAGTCTGTTGTGCCACAAATGATGAACAAACTGGAGAAGGTCGGCGTCTCGAAACCGGTAGTAGGCCTGGTCATTCCTTCGGGGCTGACTTTCAACCCTGACGGCCAATGCATCTACTACACAATGGCGGCGATATTCATCGCGCAGGCAACCAATACCCCACTGACCCTCATGGACCAGCTGATCGTCCTGGGCGTGCTCCTGCTCACATCCAAAGGCTCTGCAGGCGTCACGGGTTCGGGCTTCATCACCCTGGCCGCAACCCTGGCCACCATGGACAACATCCCTGTAGCCGGCATGGTTCTGCTTCTTGGCGTAGACCGCTTCATGTCTGAGGCTCGCGCCATTACCAACACCATCGGCAACGCCGTGGGCACCATGGCCATCGCCAAATGGGTCGGCGCCCTCGATAGCACCAGGATGAATCAGGTCTTGGATGGCCAAGTGGTGGGCGAGCCAGAAAAAAGCGAATCACTGCCTTCGGCTACCAAGCCTGCCATTGACTCTGACCCAAAAAACCTTGTGATGCACTGAGGAAGTAAACATGGAAACCGTAGACAAAGAAGCCGCTGTGGAATCGCTGACCGACGTCTTGGCGAAGTTCACCGCCTACATCGGCAAGCGCCTGCCCAAGGATGTAAAAGAAAAGACCGCCAAGCTGCGCGCAGCGGAAACCAACCCGCTGGCCATCGCCGTCTACGACTCGATGGCCGACAACCAGGATTACGCTGACAAGCTGAACCGCCCCAGCTGTCAGGATACCGGTGTGATCCAGTATTTCATTTCCGCCGGTGCACGCTTCCCGCTGCTGGGCGAAATGGAGGGCATCCTCGAGAACGCCACCAAGGAGGCGACCATCAAGGGCCCGCTACGCCATAACGCAGTTGAAACCTTCATCGAAAAGAACACCGGCACCAACACCGGCTCGAAGATCCCGTGGCTGGACTGGGAAATCATCCCCGATGCCGACTACGCCATTGTCGATGTGTACATGGCGGGTGGTGGCTGTACGTTGCCGGGCTCGGCCAAGGTGCTGATGCCAGGGCAAGGCTACGAAGGGGTCACAGAGTTCGTCTTCGATGTCATTACCTCCCGCGGTGTCAACGCTTGCCCGCCTTTGCTGGTAGGCGTGGGTGTATCGACCTCGGTCGAGACCGCGGCACGCCTTTCGAAAAAGGCCATCCTGCGCGAAGTGGATTCCAGCCATCCCAACGAAAGTGCAGCGATGATGGAGAAGCTGCTGGAGGAAGGCCTGAACGAAATCGGCATTGGCCCCCAGGGTTTGACTGGCAACAGCAGCGTGATGGGCGTGAACATCGAATCGTCGGCCCGACACCCCTCGACCATCGGCGTCGCGGTATCGACAGGTTGCTGGGCGCACCGCCGCGGCAAGATCCGCATCAATGCCGACCTCACTTATGACATCCTCTCCCATGAAGGCGTAGTACTGTGAAAAAGATCCTGACCACTCCAATAAGTGACGAAGATTTGGCAAGCCTGAACGTTGGCGACGTGGTTTACCTCACTGGCCAGTTGGTGACTTGCCGAGACGTTGCACATCGCCGGCTTATCGAGCTAGGCCGGGAGCTTCCTGTAAATCTTCGCGGCGGCGCCATCTTTCACGCAGGCCCCATCGTCAAGAGAAAGGACGACGGCAGCTTTGAAATGGTGTCGATCGGCCCGACGACTAGCATGCGCATGGAAAAGTTCGAGAAACAGTTCATCGAGCAAACTGGGGTAAAGCTGATCGTCGGCAAAGGCGGTATGGGCCCGGAGACCACCACTGGCTGCCTTGAGAACAAGGCTGTGCATGCAGTGTTTCCAGGCGGCTGTGCAGTCTTGGCAGCGACCCAGGTGGAAGAGATCGAACGCGCCGAATGGCAGGACTTGGGCATGCCGGAAACGCTATGGGTCAACCGTGTACGAGAGTTCGGCCCGCTGATCATTTCTATCGACACCAAGGGCAATAACCTGTTCGAGCAGAACAAAGCCCGGTTCAATGAACGCAAAGGCGCGGTGATCGAGAAGATCAATAGCCAAGTACGGTTCATCAAATAAGCGAATGGGCGGTGAAGGTGATCAACTCCACCGCCCAACACCGCCATCCCCTGCCCTCTCAACGTACTCGCTGAACGTCCAAAGTAGTGGATCGCGACGCGTCATACATCCCAATATGCCAAGAGACAGCCATGCACAACCGCAGTCATCATCAATTGCGAAATGACTTCCGTGTTCTTCTCAACGGTCACGCTTGCTTGAGTACCGCTTCGGTTTTTGACCCTTTATCCGCACGCATCGCTTCGGATCTCGGCTTCGAAGTTGGCATACTGGGTGGCTCTGTTGCCTCCCTGCAAGTGTTGGGTGCTCCTGACATCGCTTTAATCACCCTTAGTGAATTCGCCGAACAGGCCACCCGAATTGGCCGCGTGGCTAGCCTTCCGATAATTGCTGACGCTGATCATGGATATGGCAACGCCCTTAACGCCATGAGGACTGTTGTCGAGCTAGAACGGGCTGGGGTTGCAGCACTCACCATCGAAGATACCCTCCTGCCTGCCCGTTTTGGCAGCGGTGCCCTGGAGCTGATCAGCACCGAAGAAGCCACCGGTAAACTGCGCGCGGCGCAAGAAGCAAGGATTGATAGCTCACTCGCCATCATCGCCAGAACCCACGCTGGTGTGCAGCCGCTACAGGACGTTATCCGTAGAACCAGGGAATTCGAGCGATCGGGTGCCGATGCGGTGTGCCTCGTTGGTGTGAAGGATGTTCATGAACTCGCCGCCATCGCCGATGGATTGACCCTTCCAGTGATGCTAATCACCTATGGCAACAGCGAGCTTCGGGATGCACCTGGCCTGGCAGAACTCGGCGTGCGCATCGTGGTGGATGGCCATCAAGCATACTTTGCCTCGGTTCAGGCCACCTATGAAAGCCTGCGCATACAGCGCCGTCGCCAGGTTAACGCTGACAAATCGGCCTCAACGCTCGTTGCTGGCTATTGCTTGCAAAACGAATATAAAGACTGGGCAGCAAAGTTCATGCTTTTCTCAAAGTAACAACTCAGCACTGTTGATCGCCCCTTTCCGATCCAGGCGACGAATCAATCAAGGGATGATCGCAAACCAGTCCCATCAGTGTCGGCTAAGGTCGGTTATCCCGCCATGTGTCTGGAGGCGTGTTTGCTTGCGGTAAAAGGCGTGAATAGCCCACACCACCCCTACGAACAACAAGCCTGTTCCAAGCGCTTCCATAGGAGACGGCCAGCGTTGGTTGATGAGCAGGCCCATCGTAGTTGCATAAATGGATCCGCTGGCGATCAATTGCCCGCTCAGCGCCAGCGGTAGACGCCGCGTTGCGATTGACCATGCCCAGGCACCTGCAAGGGTGGCCCCTAACCCCTGAATCAGCCCACAGACGATCAGCGCCTGAGTACCTGCCAATCCGCTCGGATGGCTAGCGAAATGAGACAGTTTCAAGTACAGCCCAACCGGGATGAACGCCAGCATTTCGACACTGCACATGAAGATCAACATGGCTGACCACAACATGGGAGACATGCTTGGGCGTCGAGCCAAAGCACTTTCATTCAATAGACCAAAACCGGTCCAGAATGCGATTGCCAGCAACGATGCAAGCAGCCCAAGCAGTAACGATGCGGTTGGGAGCACTGCCGCCGCACGGCTAGCATCAAACACACTCAGATTGACCAGGCTGATGCCCAGACCCGCCACCAGCAGTGGCCCGGCAATGGCGCGCCAGGGCACGCTGGCACTGCGCAGGTTGCCGGCAATCGCAAGCACGATCGGTACTGACCCCATCATCACCGGAGGGATCACCGGCCCGGCTGCCAAGACCGCAGTGGTGATCAGGAAGAAGTAGCCAATGTATCCCAAGAAGCCCAGCAGTGCGGCACAGGCCCAGTCAATCAGTCGCAATTGCCGCACTGCGCTACGGTAAACGAACAGCACCAGCAGGCTACCTAACCCGGCAAAGGCATAGCTCACCACCGCCAGGTCAAAAAGGCTGTAGTCACCGACCAGCCCCGGAAAGATGTAGAGCAGTGACCAGGAAAAGGTGGCGGCAATGGCCGCTAACAAGCCCAGGGTCATACGCCCTGCTCCTGCCTCTGGATCCAGCAATGAGCTATTTGTCGGGCAGTGTCGAATACCCGCATGTCCTGGCCCATCGCGCCGCTGACAAAACTGCCCTCCAGCAAGATAAACAGCCCTTGGGCAACTGCGTCGGGGTCGTTTATACCGGCGCTCATGGCCAAGGCAGCAAGGTTTTCGCGTATCCCTTGCTTATGCCGGCTCACTGCCAAATGCACGGGGTGGCTAAACTGGGGGAATTCAGCCGCACTGTTGACGAACAGGCACCCGCGCTCGCTATCTTTTAAAAGAAAGCGTTCATACAGATCGAAAAAAGCGAGCATGCCACTGACCGGCTCAGGGTGCCTGGCCAAGGTGCACGCTACCTCTTCACGCCAGCGTCGGTCACGCTCCTCAAGGCACGCCACTATCAGCGCATCCTTGGAGGGGAAATGGCTGTAGAGCGTCATTTTGGTAACACCCGCCATCGCGGCAATGGCCGTTACCCCCGTCACGTATACACCTTGCAACAGAAACAGCTTCAGCGCGGCATCAATCAAACGCTCACGGGTATTGTCCAATTCAAGGCACTCCGGCAAAGGGACGGAGCTGACTATACTGACCGGTAAGATTCAGGCCGCATCCAGATACGACCTGAAGCATGGCCGCTACGACACAGAGCGCAGCAGCAAAACGCAGGCCTGGCCAATCAGAGACTTGCTACGCCAGCTAAGCGCCCCCTGTACTTGGGATGCGAATCTGGGCTGTGTGGCTGATCGTGCCGTCTACCCTCTTGCGAAACACCGCTTGGCCCAACGTGTCTTGGGCATGCCGGTGGCAACTGTGTTTACCGAGATCGATCCCGACCCGTGCTGACTCGCTCGTGATGATGGCCTCCAAAACAAAACACCCTGCGAAAGCTTAGCCCTCGCAGGGTGTGGGGGTGACCCATTCATTTAGCCCGATCTACGCTGGGCTTTCGTGCACGCTAAAGCCGGTACGGCATGGATGCGGTCAAATCATCGATCATTTTTTGAAGAAGACCCGACAGCGTTGCTGAGGCCTTTCGAATTATGATCGCCTGGCGTCGTTCGAGAGATGGCCGTGGACTTGGCCAAACCGCGAGTGTCCTTGGAGTGAGCGACACCCGAGGTGGTGGTGCCATGACCGTTGTCGCTGTTGCGCGAGCTTCCGTAATGATTGCCGCTTACCCCATGATCGCGTGTCGCCTTTCCAGCGTGATCACTTCCAAGGCCCTTCCCGCTTCCACTATGCCCTCCCATGCCACCGCCATGTCCGGCGCCGTTTCCACCGCCATGTCCGCCGCCACCGCCATGACCACCGCCGCCGCCGCCACCGCCACCACCACCACCACCACCACCACCACCACCGCCCTTGGCATAGGCGGAACTGATAGGAGAGATATCGGCAGGCAAGAATGCCGTCATCCCGAGTGCCAATGCACAAGCAAAGACAGCAACCAAAGGTTTTTTCATTTTTTGTTCGGCTCCGGAGGCGCGAGTGGGTAGCTAAAGTGCGGGTTGGACCTGACACAGACACCAAAGTTCTCGCATTCCGACAGACTGCCAGGGAAACGCCGATCACGTTTTCCCGAGCGCGTAATGAGCAACATCTCGACCGCGCCAGGCCCATTTTTCGGCCGATAGCGCAGCGTTCAACAACTACCGGCGCCCCATCCACAGGTCCGACAGCGCAAACAACGTGGTCCGTTGTGCAGTGTTCTTGGCCAAGCCACGAAAGCGAGCCTTCACATAACCGAACTGGCGCTCGAGCGGACGACTGTGTCAGCACAGGTAGTCTGCCCCGTCCTGACGTGTTCGGAGAATCCTCGGCCAACCAAGCAGGGCCGAGCCCGCCAGTGCTAACAGCCCTTGAGGTTCCGCCTTGCTATTGGCGTACCCCGCCTTCAGGATGGATGCTTAATCAGGCTTAAGGAGAGAGCCGTGTTTCCCATGAACGTGTGGTTCGCCTATACCGCCGCCTGCGTGCTGTTGGTGCTGGCACCGGGCCCTGACAACGTGTTGGCCATTGGCCGCGGTCTCAGCCAGGGTAAAGTCGCAGCGGCCGTATCCGGCATGGCGTCAGGAGCAGGCATTTTGTTTCACGTTGCAGCCGCTTCGTTAGGCTTGACCCTACTGATGCAAACCTCGGTGCTCGCATTTTGGGTGATCAAGCTCATGGGTGCCGGCTATCTGCTCTGGCTAGGGATCAAGGTGCTGCGCGCTCGTAGCCTGATAAGCTTTCAGCCGGCATCCAGGCAATCGCTGCCCAGCATTTTTCTGACCGGTCTGCTTTCGGCTGCGCTCAACCCCAAGCCCGGTTTGTTCGTGCTGGCGTTCATTCCCCAGTTCGTCGACCCCGCACGCGGGTCGGTCAGCGTGCAGATGTTGGTTTACGGCGTGTGGTTCGCTGCACTCACGGCATTGGGGTTTGCCTTGATGGGTATTTTCGCCACGGGACTGTCTCGCTACCTGTACCGGCGGCCACGGCTGGTGAATGGGCTGAACGTGGGCGCAGGCCTCACCTTCGTCGCGTCTGGCGTCTCGATTGCGGCGTTGAGCCAGAGATAGCAAGCAGGAGAAAGCGGCGGGGCTGCGTATGAGCCCCGCGCTTCATCACGATGCTGAAGCCTCATCGGCCAGCTTCGCATGGGTGTTGAGCTCCTCGGCGATGAAGGCCGAAATCATCGCCCGATAGACCTGTTCCACCACCTCAGCCGAGGCACCGGTTTCGTCAGCCATCTCACGAACCTTCTTGATCACTTGCTCGACCCGGGCAGGCGCACGCACATCATCGGTGGTTTTCTTGAAGCCCGCTGCTTGCGTTACAAGCCTTCCACGTTTGGCGAGAAGCGAAACGAGGCTGCGGTCGATTTCATCGATCCGTTGACGGACTTCGTCCAGAGAGGTGCAAGGTACATCCATTTGCTTGACTTCCTTTTCATGAGCCTGCGATTGATTGGAGCAGGCTGTCGTGGGTGACCGGGTCGTGCAGTGTAGCTTCTATGCTAGGTCCGCTTCACGCTCCTCAGAGGGGTGTAACGCCGCAGGGATATCCCAGTCCATTTCGAATAACCAGCTCACGCCTGCGTGGCGCAGATCGTGAAAATGCAGATCGTCTACGCCAACCATCTTTCGCCCTGGCTTGAGCAGCCTGCTGGCGGGCGAATGTCTGGGACTCTTGGTAGACTAGGACACCCTTTTTCTTGAGGCGGATCTGGACGGTATAGCTAACCGTCGAATCGGCCTTTTTCCTTGCTCTGATCATTGCCATGATTTCCGGTGGTACGAGTGTGTTTGGCGGCGGTAGCCCGCACCACTGTCAAACCCAACACGCCCCCGGAAAATGGTACATAAATGCGTAGCCCAGAATGCTCCTAGAAAACGCTTCAAAGCCACAAACCACGCGCCCTGAGCCGTCACGCCGCTTCAGCGTTGCCCCTATGATGGACTGGACCGACAGACATTGCCGGTTCTTCCTGCGCCTGCTCTCCCGGCAAACCCTGCTCTACACCGAAATGGTCACCACCGGTGCCCTGCTGCACAACGACGCTCACCGTTTCCTGCGCCACGATGCTTCTGAGCACCCGCTGGCCCTGCAACTGGGTGGCAGTGTGCCGGCCGACCTGGCCGCTTGTGCGCGCCTGGCTGAAGAAGCGGGCTACGATGAGGTCAACCTCAACGTTGGCTGCCCGAGCGACCGGGTGCAGAACAACATGATCGGCGCGTGCCTGATGGCTCACCCGGCGCTGGTGGCCGACTGCGTGAAGGCCATGCGTGACGCCGTATCGACGCCTGTCACGGTGAAGCACCGCATTGGTATCAACGGCCGTGACAGCTACGCCGAACTGAGCGACTTCGTCGGCCAGGTGCGTGAGGCCGGCTGCCGGAGTTTTACCGTGCATGCACGCATCGCGATTCTGGAAGGGCTGTCGCCGAAAGAGAACCGCGAGATCCCGCCGCTGCGCTATGACATCGCAGCGCAGTTGAAGAGGGACTTCCCGGACCTGGAGATCGTGCTCAACGGCGGGATCAAGACCCTGGACGAATGCCAGGCACACCTTGAAACCTTCGATGGCGTGATGCTGGGGCGCGAGGCGTATCACAACCCTTATCTGCTGGCCGAGGTGGACCAGCAACTGTTTGGCAGCGATGCGCCGGTGGTCAGCCGTAGCGAGGCATTGGCGCAACTGCGGCCTTACATCGTGACGCATATGGAAAGTGGCGGTGCGATGCACCACGTTACCCGGCATATTCTGGGGCTGGCCCAAGGATTCAAAGGGGCGCGGCGCTTCCGCCAGTTGCTGTCGGCAGACATTCACAAGGCGGCCGAACCCTTGGCGGTGTTTGACCAGGCCGTGGAGTTGTTGCAGGGGCGGTGACCTCAGAGGGAGGGAACCTCGGGCTTGCTTGCGACTCGAATCTTCACCTTTCGTACAGCCCTGTGCGGGCCAGCGGGTCCGCAGGGTTTCGGCGGCCCTTGAGCGGCTGTCGGGCCTCGGGTAATGTCGAGTAAATGCACAGGACAGAGCACGCCCATGACCTCCAAGCTGGAACAACTCAAGCAGTTCACCACCGTGGTCGCCGACACCGGGGACCTGGACGCCATCACCCGCCTGAAGCCGGTCGATGCCACCACCAACCCGTCACTGCTGCTCAAGGCTGCTGCCATCCCGGGCTACGCCGATCTGCTCAAGCAGGTGAAGGCCGACGCCAAGGGTGATGTCGACCTGGCCTGCGACAAGTTTGCGGTGGCGGTAGGCTCGGGCATTCTCAAGGTCATCCCGGGGCGTATCTCCACCGAGGTGGATGCACGCCTGTCGTTCGATGAGCCAGCCCTGCTGAACAAGGCTCGTCAGCTGATCGCCCTGTACGAGGCGGCCGGAGTGCCAAAAGAGCGTGTGCTGATCAAGCTGGCCTCGACCTGGGAAGGCATTCGCGCCGCCGAGCAGCTGGAGAAGGAAGGTATCCAGACCAACCTGACCCTGCTGTTCTCCTTCGCCCAGGCCCAGGCTTGCGCCGATGCCGGGGTGTTTTTGATTTCGCCGTTCGTGGGCCGTATCTACGACTGGTACAAGAAGAGCACCGGCCAGGAATACGTGGGCGCCGAGGACCCAGGCGTGCAGTCGGTTACGCGCATCTACAACTACTACAAGGCCAATGGTTACAACACCGTGGTCATGGGCGCCAGCTTCCGCAATATCGGCCAGATCGAACAACTGGCCGGCTGTGACCGCCTGACCATCAGCCCCGAGCTGCTGCAGCAGCTGAGTGATGACCAGGGTGAGTTGCCGCAGGTGCTGAAACCGGGCAACGCCGGTGAAGCCAAGCAGCACCTGAACGAAAGCCAGTTCCGCTGGGCGATGAACGAAGACGCCATGGGCACCGAGAAACTGGCCGAAGGTATCCGCCAGTTTGCGCGGGACCAGGAAAAGCTGGAGAAGTTGATGGCTGAAAAGGCCTGATACAGTTCGTGTTTGCCTGACGGGCGGGAAGTGTTCAGTATTTTCCGCCCGTTTTGTTTGCCACGCCTTAGTTGTGTATTGAATTCTCGGGCCTGTTCGCGGGCAAGCCCGCTCCTACACCGATCGATGTAAGGGCGGGCTTGCCCGCGAACAGGCCGCCATAGCCACCCGAGCTGTCGATGACCTCCCCTAACCCGTTGCCCCTCGTTCTCGCCGGCCCGGTACTGCGCCGCCTGGAACCCCAGCGTCTGGCCGTCTGGCTGGTCACTACCCAACCGCTGCAGCCCGCGTTCGTCTGCCTGGCAAGCGAGGCCCACGTCGATTGCCAGGTGGTGCCGATTGGCCGGCATGCCTACGTTCACCTGTTGGACATCCAATTCGCCAGCCCCCTGCCCTGCAACCAGTTGCTCGACTATGACCTGCTGATCAATGGCCAGGGTATCGCCGACTGGGCGCCGCACCTGCTCTACCCGGGCGCCCAGCGCCCAAACCTGGTGCTGCGTGAGCGCCTCGACCAGTTGCTGCACGGCTCCTGCCGCAAGCCGCACCACCCTGCTGCCGACGGCCTGCTGTGCGCCGACCGGCTGCTGCAGGGGTGCAAGAAGCCCGAAGACCGCCCCGCCGTGCTAGTGATGACGGGCGACCAGGTTTACGCAGACGATGTCGCGGGCCCCATGCTGCGCGCCATCCATAGCCTGATCTCGCGCCTGGGCTTGTTCGACGAGCAACTGGAGGGTGCGGTGGTAGCCGACAGCCAGGCGCTGTACCAGCACCCGGCCAGCTACTACCACCGCGCCGACCTGCTGCCGGCGCTGGAACGCAACGACACCCTGCGCGAGCGTTTTTTCGGCGGCAAGCGCAAGCCGATCTTCTCGTCCAGCAACGCCGACAACCACCTGGTGACCTTCGCCGAAGTCATGGCCATGTACCTGTTGGTGTGGTCGCCGGTGCCCTGGCAGCTGGTGGACCTGGGCATCCCCAGCGGGCTCAGCGACGAGCATCAAGCCCGATACCAGCAAGAGCTGCCGCTGATCCAGGGGTTTGCCGACAATCTCGGTCAGGTGGCGCGAGTGATGGCCCACCTGCCCTGCCTGATGATCTTCGACGACCACGACATCACCGACGACTGGAACCTCTCGGCGCAGTGGGAGGAAACGGCCTACGGCCACCCATTCTCGCGAAGGATCATTGGCAACGCCTTGCTCGGCTACCTGCTCTGCCAGGCCTGGGGCAACAACCCGGACGGTTGCAATCCGCTGATCGAACAGTGCCAGGTGCTGACCCGCCAGAACCAGGATGAGCTGATTGGCGAGCTGCTGCGCTTCCAGGGTTGGCAGTTCAGCCTGCCGACAGAACCACCGCTGCTGGTACTGGATACCCGCACCCGCCGCTGGCGCAGCGAAAGCAACCTGGCCAAGCCGTCCGGCCTGCTGGACTGGGAAGCGCTGAGTGAATTGCAGCAAGCACTGCTCGATCATCCCTCGGCAGTCATCGTGTCACCTGCGCCGATTTTCGGGGTGAAGCTGATCGAGACGGTGCAGAAGGTGTTCAGCTGGCTGGGCTACCCGCTGCTGGTGGATGCCGAGAACTGGATGGCCCACCGCGGTGCGGCGCAGGTCATCCTCAATATCTTCCGCCACTCGCGCACGCCGGGGCACTACGTGGTGCTGTCGGGGGATGTGCATTACTCGTTCGTGTATGAGGTGCTGATTCGCCACCGCCAGCGCAGCCCGCACTTGTGGCAGGTGACCAGCAGCGGAATCAAGAACGAGTTCCCCCGGCGTTTGCTGGATGTGCTCGACCGGCTCAACCGCTGGTTGTATGCGCCGCGCTCGCCGCTCAACTGGTTTACCAAGCGCCGAGAAATGGAGGTGGTGCCGCGTACGCCCAGCCACAGCAAGGCCGGGGAACGGCTGTGGAATGGTGCCGGGCTGGGACAGGTGTTTTTTGATGAACAGGGGCGGCCGGCGCGGGTGTATCAGCTGGATGCGGGCGGGGGTGAGGCTACAGAGTTTAAAAACCGGGAGCAGTGAGATTCAGAATTTTACAGCCTGTGCCGGCCTCTTCGCGGGTAAACCCGCTCCTACACCTGATTGGGGGTGGACACACATTGGTGTTTGGGCGCAGGCCGTCGTAGGAGCGGGTTTACCCGCGAAGAGGCCGGCAAAGGCTATAGATCAGCTCCGCTCCAGCGCATTGACCAGATCATGGAAGGCTTCGCGGTTGGAGTCATTCAGGCCCATGAGGATCTTGTGCGCCTCCAGCACCTTGGAGCGCACCACCTCTTCATTCTGGTCCTGCGACGGCAAGTCAGTCAGGCAATCGGTGCAGGGTATCGGCCGATCGACAATGTTGAACACCTGATCGAAGCCCATCGACTGCAATAGCCGTGAAATGTCCGGATTGGTAGTCACCACCGTCGGCAGCAGGCCCACCTTCTGCCGCGACAGGATCGACAGCTTCGCCAGCAGGCCCAGTGTGGTGCTGTCGATACTCTCGGTTTCAGTCAGGTCGATGACAATCGCCGAGAAGTTCAGCGCAGTGAAAATCTTCTCGATCGTCGCATCCAGCGCCGAACACAGGGTCAGGCGCACTTCACCAACGAATTTCAGTACGAAGGTACCGCTCTGCTCGGCGAACTGAATTCTACCGGTACTCATTGAAGGTTCCTGCTCAACACCAATAGGGCGATATCATCCGGCATCTCCCCAAGCGTAGCCAATCCAAATCGTTGACGCAGCCCATCCAGACTGCCACCTGCTGCCTTGACGATCTCCGGCAAGGCGGCTTCTTTATCTTTGAGCGTATCACCCGGCAAAAGGTCCAGAATGCCATCGGACATCAGGCTGAGGCTGAACTGCGGGGGCAGTTCCACCACCAGGTCCTGGTAGGTGGCCTCATCGAACAACCCCACCGGCAGGCCGCGGCCTTCCAGGTAGCGGCAATGCTCGGGGGTGTACAGTACCGGCAACGGCAAATGGCCGCCGACAGCGTAGGTCAGCAGGCCGGACTCTTCGTCGATCACCCCGCCGACCATGGTGACGTGCTTGCCCAGCTTGCTGTTGATCAGGCCGCGGTTGATGTGGCTGAGCACTTCAGACGGCTTGAACTCACGCATCCTGCTGCGCTTGAGCTCGAACATGAGGCGCGTGGTCATGAATTTCAACAGCACGGTGACAAAGGCCGACGACGCCCCATGCCCGGATACATCGGCGAGGTAGAAAGCAATGCGCCGCTCGTCCACGCGGAAATAATCGACAAAATCACCCGATAGGTACAACGACGGGATGATCTGGTGCTCGAAGGCGAACTCACCGGCCACCCAGGGGCTTTCCGGCAACATGTTCATCTGCACCTGGCGACCGGCGGTCTGGTCCTCCTGCAACAGGTGCAGGCTAGCCTCCAGTTCACGGTTGGCGGCTTCGAGCTTGTCGCGGTAGCGCTGGTTTTCCAGCACAAGGCGCGAGCGATCGAGGGCGCGGCGCACCGAATGCTCGAGTACGGCCAGGTCTTCCAGCGGCTTGATGAGGTAGTCGGCGGCGCCCAGGCGCAACGCTTCCACCGCATCACTCATGACGCCGGCACCGGACACCACGATCACCGGCAACTGCGGCGCACGCTCGCTGACCTGACGGATCAGTTCGAGGCCGCCCATCTGCGGCATGCGCAGATCGCAGATCACGAGGTCGGGCTGGTGTTCTTCGAAGACCTGAAGCCCCTGCTGGCCATTACTGGCCTGGAGGACGCTGAAACCACTGTCTTCAAGGTAGGCGGCGAGGCTGGCACGGACCACGTCGTCGTCATCGATGATCAGCAGCGTTGCACTGGTTTTCTGCATGTGGGCGAACGGCGCCGATTTAGGTTGGTGCAGCGGTGTCGGCAAGGCAGACGGCCAGCTACGGGAATTCTTTATGGTCACACTCTACTTGAGTTGTAGGACAAGAACACCTGCCCGGCAACTGTCAGAGGTACCTTGTAAGGCGCAGACGGTACTCCCATCCGGCAGGGGTTTCAAGCATGCTGGGGTCGACCTCGCCGCTCTTTACAGGGCAAATCACCGGGAGTTATAAGAAAGTCGACCAGCGCAACCCGACGGGAAGGATGCAGCATGCCCCACACGCCCTCCAGCCATAGCGAGAAACGCGACTTCATTCGCATGCGCATCGACACCGAGGTCAGCCTTTTGCACGAAGGCCAGGTGATTGCGGCAGTGTGCCTGGACCTGTCCAGCGGTGGCATGCAAGTGCAGGCGCCACAGCGCTTTCTGGTGGGTGATCAGATCGAGGTACGGATCGACTCCGACCATCCGGCGCTGAAGGGGCTGCATGCCAGCACCGAAGTGGTATGGATTGCCGACCAGCCGGGCGGGCAGCAGAAGTTCGGGCTGCGGATTCTGGCCATGCATTGAACCCGAGGCCGCTTTGCGGCCCCAGGTTCACAGATCAGAAGTCGTCTTCGACCTCGCCATCCTTCACCTTGAACTCGCGGTTTTGCAGGTAGGCATTGCGAATGAAGATGTACTTGTCACCCTGAATCAGCTTTTCGGCCGAGAGCAGGCTGGCGCGGGTGTCGATCAGGTCCAGCGCGAAGATCGAATTGCGCGTAGGCACGTGGTCGATGTAGCGATAGGGTTTGGTATAGGTGTCCGGGTACTTGGCCACACCGTCACGCACGGTGCTTGGGCCCAGCAGCGGGATGACCACATACGGCCCGCTCGGCACCCCCCAGTAGCCCAGGGTCTGGCCAAAGTCCTCGTCGTTGCGCTGCAGGCCCATCTTGGTACCCACATCGAAGAAGCCACCCAGGCCGAAGGTGGTGTTGACGATCAACCGCGCCGTATCCACGCCCGCCGCATGCGGCTTGAGCTGCAGCACGTCGTTGGCGAGGTTGGTCACGTCCCCCAGGTTGCGAAAGATGTTGTGGATGCCATCTTCGAGGAACTGTGGAGTGACCGCTTGGTAGCCCTTGGCCAATGGTTTGAGGGCATAGGTGTCGAGGGTATCGTTGAAGCGGAAGATCGGGCGGTTGACCGCTTCCCAGGGATCTTCCTCGGTGGCGGCCTGGGTGGCTGCCACGGGCGCCAGCAGCATGCTGGCGCAGACACAGGCCTGGGTGACTCGTTCGATCACACTGGCACCGATCCTACGCATAGATGTTTCTCCATCGAATTTCTCGGCCGCAAGCGCAACAGGTCGCGCTGCTGTTAAGGCGGCAGTATAGAGACTTGCGTGCTGATAAACAGCCTTACACATTTTTGCTGAATATTTTGTGAACAACTGTTGCGCAGCGGCCGATGTCACAAGACGGTAACAATCAACGCATAGCCTTCGAACCATTTGGGGGAAGTTGCCATGGACACTGCGCCCGCCTTCACTGCTGTGCTGTTCGGCTTGCGCGGCTGCCTGGTGCAGGCTACCCATGGCGCGCCATCACCCGCCCCCGGCGCCCTGGCCACCCTTGCCAGCCTGCGTCAGCGCCAAGTGCCGTGCATTTGGCTGGATGACCTCAATACCGCGCAAAGCGAACGCCTGGCCCATGTACTGCCCGACTGGCTGCCAGGGCATGCGGTCAATGGCGTGCGCTGGCCAGCGCCGAACGCTTGCTGGCAGGCACTGATGGCGCTGGACAGCGAGCGCCTGGATGGCTGCGTATTGGTCAGCGGCGACCCGCGCCTGCTGCAGTCTGGCCTTAACGCCGGCTTGTGGACAGTAGGCCTGGCCGCCTGCAGCCCGTTATGCGACCGCACTTCTGCGCAATGGCAAGCCATGAGCCCGCAAGAGCAGGATCTGGCGCGCAGCAAGGCGACGCTGGCGCTGTTCAACCTGGGCGTGCACTCGGTGATCGACCATCTGGAAGCGCTGGACACCTGCCTGGTGGACATCGCCCAGCGCCGGCGCAAGGGTGAAAAACCCTGATACAGCAGCCTTGACGCGGATCATGCAAATCGCCAGCAGGTAGATTACCCTGAAGACAGGCCAGAACCTTTGCCACGCCGCCGAGGTCCATGGCTTGCCAAGCCATTGATGGAGAATAGCCAATGCCTGCCCGCGAATTGCAAGAGCGCCTGAACAGCTTGCGCGAGCAACTGGACCGCAACGTACCGCTTTCGGAAGAAGAGCTGGCCGCCCTGCACGAAGAGGCGCGCCAGATCGAGGCGCAACTGAAACTTGAGGAAGCCACGCCAGACAATAACTTGGTGGACGGCGTGAACCTGGCGATCGAACGCTTCGAGGCCGACCACCCCGACCTCACAGCCACCCTGCGCAGCATTGCCAACTCGCTGCACAGCATGGGGATCTGAAAGAGCGGGGGCCGCAAAGCGGCCCCCTGTATTACTGCCGTACCAGGCGTTTGTTATCCGGGCTGATCGCCCCGGTGCTGCGATACGGGTTGATATCCAGCCCACCGCGGCGCACATAGCGCGCATAGACCGTCAGGTGCTCCGGCTGCAGCAGATTCTTCAAGTCCAGGTAAATCCGTTCCACACACTGCTCATGGAAGTCGGCATGCTGGCGGAAGCTGATCAGGTAGGTCAGCAGGCTGGCGTGGTCCAGCGCCCTGCCCTTGTACTCAACCACCACACTACCCCAATCCGGCTGGCCGGTGACCGGGCAGTTGGACTTCAGCAGATGGCTATGCAGGGTTTCTTCCACCACCCGCGCCGGGTCGCAGCGCAACAGCTCTGGCTGCGGCTGCTCGTAGTTGCTGATGGCCACATCCAGTGCATCGATGCACTGCCCCGGTAACGCCACCACACCCTGGGCTTCAACCTCGGCCAAAGTGCGCACCTTCACCCCCACCGGCTTGCCGGCAGCGGCGGACAGGTCTTTTTCCAGGCATGCCTGCAACGCGTCCAGCGAAGCGAACACCGTCTGGTTCAGCGAGTTGAGGTACAGCTTGAATGACTTGGACTCGATGATGTTTGGCGAGTCCGCCGGGATGGCGAACTCGCCGATCGCCACCACCGGCTTGCCCGAAGGCAGCAGCCAGCTCAGCTCGAAGCAGTTCCAGTAATCCACCCCCTGCCAGGGCAAGGTCTGTGCAGTGACGCCCAGCTCGGCCCACTTGGCAGTACGCGGGATCGGGAACAACTGCTCCGGGGAGTAGGTGGCGATGTATTCGCTGGACTTGCCCAGCGGGGAATGTTCGGCAGCGGGATGCATGGAAACTGACCTAGAGGTTCGAAAATGCCCCTAGTCTACCGGTTTTGCACCCCGCCTTGCAGGGCCAGTCACTCAATGGTCAATGCCCCCACCATACCCGCCTGGTAATGCCCCGGCACGTTGCAGGCAAACTCGATGGGCACCGTTTGGCGGAAGGTCCAGGTCAGCTCGGCGCGTTGGCCGGGCATAACCATCACAGTATTGCCACCCCCGTGACCATGGCCATCGCCGTGGTCCATCATTTGGCCGTGGCTCATCATCTTGCCGTGATCCATGCCTTCGTGGTTCATCGCCTGGGTGAACATCTTGCCTTGCATGGCAACCATTTCCTTCTGGTGTTCGGCATGCATGGCCTTGTCGCCCAGGTTGAATTCGTGCGGCAGGTTGCCCTCGTTGACCAGCACGAAGCGCACCGTCTCGCCGGCTTTTACCTGCAGGCTTTTGGGCTCGAAGGCAATGTCCTTGAGCACCACGTTGACCGTGCGGGTGGCCTTGGCCGCCGGGGCAGGCTCGCCAAAGGCGAAGCTCTGCGCCTGGCTAGCGACAGCCGGCAGGCTGCCCAGGGCAAGGGTGGCGGCAATGAACAGGTGTTTCATGATGACTCCGGGAATACACAGCAGGATGAAGCCACATTAGCCGGGGCGACTGGCAGTTACCTGACAGGCACATTACAACTTCGTCAGTTTGGGCGAGCGGGCACATCGTCACGTATCATTTCACCCACCCCATTATCCCTGTGCTAGCGGTAAAGCGACGCCATAGGCTACGCACAATCTTTCAGAATATGGACAGTGCATGAAACTGCTGATCGTCGAAGACCAGGCCCGCACCGGCCAGTACCTGAGCCAAGGCCTGAGCGAGGCCGGCTTTGCCACCGAGTTGGCTACCGATGGCGAGACCGGCCAGTTCCTCGCCCTGACCGGCGACCACGACCTGCTGATCCTCGACGTGATGCTGCCTGACCGCGACGGCTGGCAGATTCTTCAGGCCGTGCGCCAGGCAGGCCTGGATACGCCAGTGCTGTTCCTGACCGCCCGCGACGCCGTCGAGGATCGCGTGCATGGCCTGGAACTGGGCGCCGACGACTACCTGGTCAAGCCGTTCGCCTTTTCCGAACTGCTGGCCCGGGTACGCAGCCTGCTGCGCCGTGGCACCAGCCCGAGCCAGGACACGACCCTGAGCCTGGCCGACCTGCGCCTGGACCTGATCCGCCGCCGCGCCGAGCGCGCCGGGCTGCGCATCGACCTGACCGCCAAGGAATTCTCACTCCTTGAGCTGCTGCTGCGCCGCCAGGGTGAGGTGCTGCCAAAATCGCTGATCGCCTCGCAGGTGTGGGACATGAACTTCGACAGCGACACCAATGTGATCGAAGTGGCCATCCGCCGCCTGCGCCTGAAGATCGACGACCCGCACCCCAACAAGCTGATCCACACCGTACGCGGCATGGGTTACGTACTCGAAGAGCGCACCGAGTGATGCGCCGGGTTTCCCTCGGTAACCGCCTGGCCCTGCTGTTCGCCGCCTGCACCGCCACTGTCTCGCTGGGCGCCGGCCTGCTATTCAGCCGGGCCAGCGAGCAGCACTTCGTCGAACTTGACCAACAACTGCTGGACTCGCGCCTGTCCTTGTTTCGTACGCAACTGGCTGATGTCAGCACGGCTGATGAGCTCCAGGCCCGCCTGCCTGCCCTGCGCGATGAACTGAGTCACCAGGCCGACCTGGCCTTGCGTATCAGCGCCAGCAATGGCGCCACTTGGTTCGAAAGTCGCAGCGGGCTGCCGCAAGCAGCGCTGGCCACCGGGCTGGCCACCCTGCATGCGCAAGGCATCGACTACCGCAGCCTGTCCGTGCCCCTGAAACAGGGCACCATGCAGTCGCCGCGACTGACCCTGTACCTCGACATCACCCACCACCAGCACTTCCTGCAGGGCATGCAACGGCTGATCTGGCTGACGGTCGGCCTGTCGGCGCTAACCACCGCACTACTGGGTGCCTGGGCCGCCCGCAGCGGCCTGCGCCCATTGCGGCAGATGGGCCAGGTGGCCGCCAGCGTGTCAGCGCGTTCGCTCACCACCCGTCTGCCGGTGGCGCAGATGCCCGAAGAGTTGGCCGAGCTGGCCAGCAGCATGAACGCGATGCTGCAGCGCCTGGACGATGCCTTCCAGCGCCTGTCAGCGTTCTCGGCCGATATCGCCCACGAGTTGCGTACGCCGCTGTCCAACCTGCTGACCCACACCCAGGTCACCCTCACCCGCCCACGTAGCCTCGAAGAATACCGAGAGGCGCTGCATGGCAACCTGGAAGAACTGCAATGGATGGCGCAGATGATCAACGACATGCTGTTTCTGGCCAAGGCCGACCACGGCCTTCTGGTACCGGGGCACGCGCCTTTGGCGCTGCATGACGAGGTGGATGCACTGCTGGAGTACTACGCGCCTCTGGCAGAAGACAACGACGTGCAGATGCTGCGCGAGGGTGAAGCGGTGCTGCACGGCGACCGGCATATGCTGCGCCGGGCGCTGTCCAACCTGCTGGACAACGCCATGCGTTTTACCCCGGCAGGAGGACAGATCAAGGTAACCCTGGGGCCGGGGCCGACGATCAACGTGGCCAATACCGGGCTGGCTATCGACCCGGCCGCTCTACCGCGGCTTTTCGACCGCTTCTACCGGGTGGACCCGGCGCGGCGGGAAGGCAGCAGCGAGCATGCGGGGTTGGGCTTGGCAATTACCCGGTCGATCGTGCAGGCCCATGGCGGGTGCATACGGGCGGAGTGCGAGGGTGGGTGGACCCGATTCGTGATCGAGTTCGCTCAAGATCGGTAACCCTGGGGCGCTTTACGCCCCCAGGATCTCAGGCAAACATCAAACCGCCAGGCCAATCGCCGGCTGCACCTGCGACGCCCGGTAGGCCGGGTAAAGGGTCGCCAGGAAACTCATCACCAGGCCGGCGGTGCAGATGATCGCCACATCCCCCCACTGCAACTGCGACGGCAAGCTGCTGACGAAGTACACATCCGACGTAAAGATGTGCTGCCCGCTCACCCGCTCCAGCCAGCCGACGATCTGGCTCACATTGAACGCCGCAATCACGCCCAGTACGCCACCAATCAGCGTGCCGACAATGCCGATCAGGCTGCCCTGGACCATGAACGTGCCCATGATCTGCGCCGGCGTGGCGCCCAAGGTACGCAGGATGGCAATGTCCGGCCCCTTGTCGTTCACCACCATCACCAGGGTGGCGATGATATTGAACGCCGCTACCGCGATGATCATCATCAGCAACAGGCCGATCATGGTCTTTTCCATCTTCATGGCGCTGAACAGGCTGCCCTGGGTATGCGACCAGTCATCGGCCCGGTAGGCGTCCCCAAGCCCGGCAGCAATCGCCTTGGCCACCTGCGGAGCGGCATACAGGTCGTGCAGCTTAAGGCGCACACCTTGCACCTGGCCCGGCGCCCAGCGCTGCATCTCAGCTGCATCAGCAACATGGATATAGGCCTGCGACCCATCCAGCTCGGCGCCGACCTTGAAGATGCCGACCACGGTGAGGCGCTGCATGCGCGGGGTGATGCCACCCGGTTCCTTGCTGATTTCCGGCACGATCAAGGTCAGCTTGTCGCCGGTGTTCAGGCGGAAGCGGCGTGCGGTCAGCTCACCGATAACCACACCAAACTCACCGGGCTGCAAGCCCTGCAGACGGCCCTGGACGATGTGCTGGCCAACGATGGAAACCTTGCCCTCCTCGGCCGGGTCGATACCACCCACCTGGATCGGCTGCATGGCGCCCTTGTACGACAGCATGCCTTCCATCTCGGTAATCGGCGCCACAGCCATCACCGCCGGATTCTTCATGGCGGCGTCGGCCACCTTGTGCCAATCGTCCAGCGGCTGCACGCCCAGGATGGCGGCATGCGGCACCAGGCCGAGAATGCGCGAGCTCATTTCGCGCTGGAAGCCGTTCATCACCGACAGCACCACGATCATCGCCAGCACGCCCAGCGACAGGCCGATCATCGAAGTCATCGAAATGAACGAGATGAAGTGGTTGCGACGCTTGGCTCGGGTGTAGCGCGCGCCGATAAAGATGGGCAAGGGTCTGAACATGTACGAAATCACCCAATGGAAACAGGAAAACGGGGCAGCACCTGCCACCCCGGCAGTCGATCAGATGGCCACCAGGTGGCCATCGTCGAGCTTCAGCACACGGTCCATCTGCCGCGCCAGGTTGAGGTCGTGGGTGACCACCAGGAATGCCGTGCGCGAAGCGCTGGACAGCTCCTGCATCAGTTCCTGGATGCCCTGGGCGGTATGGTGGTCGAGGTTACCGGTCGGCTCGTCGAGCATCACCAGGCCGGGGCGGTTGACCAGCGCCCGGGCGATCGCCACACGCTGGCGCTCGCCGCCGGAAAGCTCGGCCGGCTTGTGGTTCAGGCGGTGGCCCAGGCCTACCCGCTTGAGCAGCGCCTCGGCACGCTCCCGGGCCTCGGGGATGGGCGTTCGGCCGATCAGCAGCGGCATGCACACGTTCTCGATGGCGGTGAATTCCGGCAGCAGGTGGTGGAACTGGTAGACAAAGCCCAACTCGCGGTTGCGTAGCAGGCCACGGGCACGCTCGCCCAGTGCCGACAACTCTTCGCCAGCCAGCCACACACTACCCTGGGTCGGCCGGTCGAGGCCGCCCAGCAGGTTGAGCAAGGTACTCTTGCCCGAGCCGGAACTGCCAACGATGGCCACCCGCTCACCGGCCTGCAGTTCCAGGTTGAGCCCGGACAGCACCTGCACCGACTCCGGGCCCTCGTCGTAGGACTTGCCCAGGTTGCGGCAACTCAGAACGGCTTTATCACTCATGCGCGACTCACTCATAACGTAGCGCCTCTGCAGGCTGGGTGCGGGCCGCACGCCAGGCCGGATACAGGGTGGCGAAGAAACTCAGGACCAGTGCCGCACCGCAGACCATGTACACGTCCTGGGCCAGGATCTGCGACGGCAGGTAATCGATGAAGTACACGTCGGCGTTGAGGAACTTGTGGCCGATCAGTGTCTCGATGCCGGCGATCGCCGCGCTCACGTTCAGGGCCGCGAAGATCCCGACGACGGCGCCGATCAGGGTACCGATCACCCCGATCACCGTACCCTGGACCATGAAGATGAGCATGATCTGCCCGGGCGTGGCGCCCAGGGTGCGCAGGATGGCGATGTCGCCGCGCTTGTCGTTGACCACCATCACCAGGGTGGAAATGATGTTGAACGCCGCCACCGCCACGATCAGCAGCAACAGCAGGCCGATCATGGCCTTTTCCATACGGATCGCCTGGTACAGGTTGCCGTGGGTACGGGTCCAGTCACGGCTATAGAACTCCTGTTCGCCCAGCTGCTGGGCGATGCTCCAGGCTACGCGCGGCGCCTGGAACAGGTCGTCGAACTTCAGGCGCAGGCCCTGGACCTGGTCGGGCTTCCAGCGGTGCAGGCGGGACAGGTCGCTGATGTTGGTCAGGCCCAGGTAGCCGTCGATCTCCCCCGCGCCAACGTGGAAGGTGCCGACCACGGTGAAGCGCTTCATGCGCGGGAACATGCCAGCGGGGGTCACGCTGACCTCGGGGGCAACGAAGGTGAGCTTGTCGCCGATGGCAACGCCCAGCTTGGCCGCCGCCTTGTCGCCGATCATGATGCCCCACTCGCCCGGCGCCAACTGGTCCAGGCGGCCTTGCAGGACGAAGTTGTCGATGATCGACACCTCGCGCTCGCGAGCGGGGTCGATGCCGTTGAGCAGCACCTTCTGCACCTTGCCATCATGGGTCAGCAGGCCCTGCATCTGGGTGAACGGCGCAACCGCTACCACCTGCGGATTCTGCTTTACTTGTTGGGCAAGGGCCTGCCAGTCGGCAATGGGCTGGCCGCTCTCCAGCGTGGCATGGGGAATCATCCCCAACACGCGGGTGCGCATCTCGTGGTCGAAACCGTTCATCACCGACAGCACCACGATCATTACCACCACGCCCAGGGCGAGGCCGATCATCGAGGTCAGGGAAATGAACGAGACGAAGTGATTGCGACGTTTGGCACGGGTATAACGCGTGCCGATGAATGCGAAAAGAGGTCTGAACATGTCGGGGCTTGTTCGGATGAAAGGGAACGTCCTTGTGGCGAGGCGCCTACGGCGGCTTTACACTCGGACCACCGCCGCTACCTTGGGTTCGCCATGACGACATTAGACGAAGAAGATCGCCGCGAATACTACCGCATCGAAGATCGGATCGCACTTCAAATAAGCCCCCTTAGCGCGGCCGAAGCCCTTGAACCAGATGTGTTGCAAGATGATTCGCCGTTGTTCAACCTGCTCAGCGAGCTGCACCTGGCCGACTTCGAGTCGCAACACCTGTTGCGCCAGCTAAGCGACAAGGACCGCACCCTCGCCGCGTTCCTGCGGGCACAGAACAAGCGCCTCGACTTGCTCAGCGCGGTGGTTGCACAAACCCTGCTTGGCGAGGTCGGCGAGCCGCTGCCGGTGGTCATTTCCGAAGGCGGCATTGAATCCGCCCAAGCCACACAGATTGCCCCCGGCACCCGGGTGAAAGTGAAAATGGTGCTGATGCCGCGCGCCCATGGCCTGCTGCTGCGCGGCAAGATCACCCATTGCGACCCTCGCCCGGAGGGCGGCTTCGAAGTCGGCACCGAGTTCATCGACATGACCGATGCCCAACGACAACTGCTGGCGCGTTACATCCTGCAGCGCCAGCAACAGCAACGGCGCCAGCAGCTGGAACTGAACGACCCCGCCTCCTGAGCCAATTTCTCCCTGATTTGAAGGAACGAACGTGACCCTGATCTACGGCCATCGCGGCGCCAAGGGCGAAGCACCCGAGAACACCCTGAAGAGCTTTCAGCAATGCCTGTCCCATGGCGTGACCCGCTGCGAGCTGGACCTGCACTTGTCATCCGACAACGAACTGATGGTCATCCACGACCCCACCCTCAAGCGCACCACGGGCCGGCGCGGCAAAGTGGTCGAGCACCCGGCCGCCGAACTGGTCAAGATCGATGCCCGCAAAGGCGGCCCGGGCCATGTGCAGCCCTGCCCGATCCCGAAACTGGAAGAGCTGTTCGAAAAATGCCCGTTCGAACACTGGCAACTGGAGGTGAAAAGCGCCTCGCGCACCCGCGCGGCCACCACCGTCCTGGCGATCCGTGAACTGGCCCAGCAATATGGCCTGCTGGACAAGGTGACCATCACCTCCAGCTCACGCGAAGTACTGGGCGCCGCCCTGGAACTGGTGCCAGACGTGAAGCGCGGGCTGGTGGCCGAATACGCCTGGCTCGATCCGCTGAAGGTGGCACAGAACTACGGCTGCGAACTGCTGGCATTGAACTGGACGCTGTGCACCCCCGAGCGCCTGCTCAAAGCACAGGGCCAGGGTTTGCATGTGTCGGTGTGGACGGTCAACGAGCCGGCACTGATGCGCCGGCTTGCTGACTTTGGTGTGGACAGCCTGATTACAGACTTTCCCGGTTTGGCCAAGACCACCCTCGGGTAGGGTTGAAATCGGTCTCTCCGACCGGCTCAGGCCACCGGTCGGAGCCGCTCAAAAAAGCCGGTTCAGGCCGTCATAGGCAGCTACCCGATAGGCTTCGGCCATGGTCGGGTAGTTGAACGTGGTGTTGACGAAGTACTTCAGGTTGTTCTGCTCACCCGGCTGGTTCATGATCGCCTGGCCAATGTGGACGATCTCCGAAGCCTGGTAGCCGAAGCAATGCACGCCGAGGATTTCCAGGGTTTCGCGGTGGAACAGGATCTTCAGCATGCCCTGCGGCTCGCCGGCGATCTGCGCACGCGCCATGCTCTTGAAGAAGGCCTTGCCCACTTCGTACGGCACCTTGGCCTGGGTCAGCTCCTGCTCGTTCTTGCCGATCGAGCTGATTTCGGGAATGGTGTAGATACCCGTCGGCACGTCGTTGACGAAGCGCCAGCTGCCGTTATCGACAATGCTGCCAGCGGCCGACCGGCCCTGGTCATGGGCGGCACTGGCCAGGCTTGGCCAGCCGATCACGTCGCCGGCACCGTAGATGTTCGGCACGGTGGTACGGTAGGCCTCGTCGACCTCGATCTGGCCGCGGCTGTTCACCTTGATGCCGATGTTTTCCAGGCCCAGCTTGTCAGTGTTGCCGGTACGGCCGTTGCACCACAGCAAGGCGTCGGCCTTGATTTTCTTGCCCGACTTGAGGTGCAGGATCACCCCGTTGTCCAGGCCTTCGACGCGCTCGTACTCTTCGTTGTGGCGCACGGTGATGTTGTTGTTGCTGAAGTGGTAGCTCAGCGCCTGGGAAATTTCCGAGTCGAGGAAGCTCAGCAGCTGGCCACGGTTGTCGACCAGCTCGACCAATACGCCCAGGCCACTGAAGATCGAAGCGTACTCGCAACCGATCACGCCGGCACCGTACACAATCAGCTTGCGCGGGGTATGGCTGAGGCTGAGGATGGTGTCGCTGTCGTACACGCGCGGGTGGTGGAAGTCGATGTCGGCCGGGCGGTAGGGGCGCGAGCCGGTCGCGATGATGATGTGCTTGGCGTTGAGCTTCTCGACCACGCCATTCGGGCACACCACTTCCACGGTTTGCTCGTCGGCAAAGCTGCCAGTGCCGAAGAACACGTCGACACGGTTACGGGCATAGTAGCCGGTGCGCGATGCCACCTGCTTGGCGATGACCTTTTCGGCGCTTTTCAGCACGTCCGGGAACGAGAACCAGCGCGGCTCGCCGATGGCACGAAACATCGGGTTGGTGTTGAACTGCATGATCTGCCGCACCGAGTGACGCAGTGCCTTGGACGGAATGGTACCCAAGTGGGTGCAGTTGCCACCGACCTGGCGACGGTCATCGACCATCGCTACCTTGCGCCCTGCTTTGGCGGCATTCATTGCCGCGCCTTCACCGGCCGGGCCGGAACCCAGCACCACTACGTCGTAGTTGTAGACAGCCATGCGTACTCCTTCAGAACTGGCCCGCAAGCCACGGTCGCTCGCGGGGCACGATCATGCCGCCGGGGCGCCATGAGAAAATTCGGGTGCAGTCTAATCAACCCTGAACGCCGCGCACATTAACCCTTGGTCGCGTCGTAGGCCAATTTTGCCCGCACTACATATGCTTCACCCATTCCGTGGCGGCAATCATCCCTGCTTGTGCTTTCACTGGCCTTTCACTGCCCGTTCGAACGCGGGCGTAGCTCGGGAGACGAAGCCTCCCTCTGCTCGAGTCACCAAAACCGCAGCCAAGTCATGCGCCACGGCAAAATCCCAGCCTTGCTGTGGGCCCAGGATGAGTAGCAGCGTCGAATAGCCATCGGCCAGCAGTGCTGAGGCGTCCAGCACCGTAACGGCAGCCAGGTCATGTTCGACCGGGCGCCCGAGGCGGGCATCGAAGGTGTGCGAATAGCGCCGGCCATTCTGCTCGAAATAGTGCCGATAGTCACCCGAGGTTGATACTGAAAGGCTATTGACCGGGATGATCTGGCGGGCGATTTGACGGTCTTCGCGGGGCAGTTCCAGGGCAATACGCCAAGGGCTGCCGTCAGGCTTGCGGCCAACCGCCTTCAGCTCGCCAGTGGCCTCGGCGACAAAACTGCTGACACCCATGGCCTGCAGGCGCGCAGCGATCAAGTCGACAGCATGGCCGGCGACGATGCTGTTGAAGTCGAGCTGCACCGGGGCATCCTTGCACAGGGCTCGACCTTTGACGCGCAGGTGCTGGTAGCCCACACGCTGGCGTACCTGGGCCAGTGCCTGTGGTTCGGGCACCTGCTGGTGACGGGCCTGAGGGCCGAAGCCCCACAGGTCGAGCAAAGGCTCTACCGTGAGGTCGAAGGCGCCATCGCTCTGCTCGGCAAGGTGCTGGCCCAGGCTGACCAACGCGAGCATGTCAGGCGGCAGGGCCAGGCACTGGCCGGCAGGTAAGCGGTTGAACTGGCTTACGATGGAATCGCCGCGGTAGGTCGAGTAGTGGTGGTCGATGTCGTGCAGAATGGTTTCCACCGCCCTCTGCACCAGGGCCGGCTCCGGGCCACCAGGCTCGCGGACATACTGGATGCTGTAGCTGCTGCCCATGGTCGGGCCACCCAGGCGCTCCAGGGTGGGGCCCTGGTTGCAGGCGGTGAGTAGCAGCAGAATGAACAGTAGGGCTGTGCGCACAGTAGGGTTTCTCGGTTGCCGGTGCTGGCCTCTTCGCGGGTAAACCCGCGCCTACAGGGGCAGCGATAATCCTGTAGGCGCGGGTTTACCCGCGAAAGGGCCAGCACTGACAACACACATTCAGAATAAAAAAAAACGGGAACCCGAAGGTTCCCGTTTTTTCATTGCCTTACAAGCGAATCAGCGTGGAAACGCTGGCGGGTTCACACCAGCCATGTCTTCCATCACACGAACCACCTGGCAGCTATAACCGAATTCGTTGTCGTACCAGACGTACAGAACAACGCGGTTGTCGTTGGCGATGGTCGCCTCTGCGTCAACCACACCGGCATGGCGCGAGCCGACGAAGTCGGTCGAAACCACTTCCTGCGAAGCCACGTAGTCGATCTGCTTGTGCAGCTCCGAGTGCATGGCGGTCTGGCGCAGGTACTCGTTGATCTCGTCACGGGTGGTGGCCTTTTCCAGATTCAGGTTCAGGATGGCCATCGAAACGTTCGGCGTCGGAACACGAATCGCGTTGCCGGTCAGCTTGCCCTTCAGCACTGGCAGTGCCTTGGCAGCAGCGGTGGCGGCGCCGGTTTCGGTGATTACCATGTTCAGCGGCGCGGCACGGCCACGGCGGCTGCCCTTGTGGAAGTTGTCGATCAGGTTCTGGTCGTTGGTGAACGAGTGAACGGTTTCGACGTGGCCGTTGACGATGCCGTACTGGTCGTTGATGGCCTTGAGCACCGGCACGATGGCGTTGGTGGTGCAGGAGGCCGCCGAGATGATCTTGTCATCGGCAGTGATGTCACCGTGGTTGATACCGTGCACGATGTTCTTCAGCGCGCCCTTGCCAGGTGCGGTGAGGATCACGCGGGCAGCACCCGGGCAGGCCAGGTGCTGGCCCAGGCCGTCGGCGTCACGCCATACGCCGGTGTTGTCGACAATGAGCGCATTGTCGATGCCGTACTGGGTGTAGTCGACTTCGCTCGGGCTCTTGGCGTAGATAACCTGGATCAGGTTGCCGTTAGCGGTGATGGTGTTGTTGGCTTCGTCGATGGTGATGGTGCCATCGAACGGGCCGTGCACCGAGTCACGGCGCAGCAGGCTGGCACGCTTGACCAGGTCGTTTTCGGCGCCTTTGCGCACGACGATGGCACGCAGACGCAGGCCGTCACCACCACCGGTCTTCTCGATCAGGATGCGCGCCAGCAGGCGGCCGATGCGACCGAAGCCGTACAGGACAACGTCGGTGCCTTTGCGCGCCGAAGCGTTCTGCTGACCGACCACGTCGGCCAGCTCTTCACGGACGAACTGCTCGGCAGTGCGGCCATTGCCTTCCTGCTTGAACTTGTTGGCCAGCTTGCCCAGGTCGACCGATGCCGCGCCCAGTTTCAGCTCGCTCATGGCCTTGAGCAGGGGGAATGTCTCGTGGACGGACAGTTCGGTTTCGTCGGTTTGGCGGTGGCGCGCAAAGCGGTGCGCCTTGAGGATCGAGATAACCGAACGGTTGATCAGGCTGCGGCCATAAATCGAGCTCACCACATTGTTATTGCGGTAGAGCTGACCGATAAGCGGGATCATCGCTTCAGCCAGGGCTTCACGATCAATCCACTCACCAAGACACTGGTCGGGCTTCTGAGTCACGGGAACCTTCCACATGTAGGGACAGAAAAAAGGGGCTACATTATGACGCCCCAACGCGGAACCGGCAATGAGTGCCTGTCACAGTGACGCAAGCCAGCGTTCATGCCCTTTCGAGCCTGACAGCCGGCACTGTCACCGGTACAATCGGTCTCTTTGCCGCAACGCTTGGAGTGCAATCTCCCGTGTCAGTTCTGCGCCTACCGCAAATGTCGGCCACGGCCGGCAAACAAACCTGGGGCAACCTGCCCGGTGCCGCCCTCAGCCTTGCCATCGCCGAAGCCGCCAGCAGCGCTGGCCGCTTCACCCTGCTGCTGACGGCCGACAGCCAGGCCGCCGACCGTCTGGAGCAGGAGCTGCGCTTCTTTGCCCCAGACCTGCCAGTGCTGCCGTTCCCCGATTGGGAAACCCTGCCCTACGACCTGTTCTCGCCGCACCAGGACATCATCTCCCAGCGCATCGCCAGCCTGTACCGCCTGCCGGAGCTGAGCCACGGCATCCTCGTGGTGCCGATCACCACCGCCCTGCACCGCCTGGCACCCACGCGTTTTCTGCTGGGCAGCAGCCTGGTGCTGGATGTGGGCCAGACCATCGACGTGGAACAAATGCGCCTGCGCCTGGAGGCCAGCGGTTACCGTTGTGTCGACACCGTCTACGAGCACGGCGAGTTCGCCGTGCGCGGCGCGCTGATCGACCTGTTCCCGATGGGCAGCAAACTGCCCTACCGTATCGACCTGTTCGATAATGAGATCGAGACGCTGCGCACCTTCGACCCCGAGACCCAGCGCTCGATCGACAAGGTGGATTCGGTGCGCCTGCTGCCGGCACGCGAATTCCCGATGCAGAAGGAAGAAGTGACCCGCTTCAAGGCACGCTTTCGCGAGCGCTTCGACGTCGACTTCCGCCGCAGTGCAATCTTCCAGGACCTGGCCAGCGGCATCATCCCCGCCGGTATCGAGTACTACCTGCCGCTGTTCTTCGAAGAAACCTCGACCCTGTTCGACTACCTGCCGACCGACACCCAGGTGTTCTCGCTACCCGGTGTGGAACAGGCCGCCGAGCACTTCTGGAACGACGTGCGCGGGCGCTATGAAGACCGCCGCGGCGACCTCAGCCGGCCGCTGTTGCCGCCGGCCGAGCTGTTCCTGCCGGTGGAAGATTGCTTCGCCCGGCTCAAGCAGTGGCCCCGGGTGGTGGTCAGCAGCGAAGCGCTGGAGCCTGGCGTGGGCCGCGAGCGCTTCCCGGCGCGCGCCTTGCCCAACCTGGCCATCGAGGCCAAGGCCAACCAGCCGCTGGCCGAGCTGGCCAACTTCCTCGACCAGTTCCCCGGCCGCGTGCTCTTCACCGCCGAATCAGCGGGCCGCCGGGAAGTGCTGCTGGAACTGCTCGAACGGCTGAAGCTGCGCCCGCATACCGTCGAAGGCTGGGACGATTTCATTACCGGTGCCGAGCGCCTGGCGATCACCATCGCCCCGCTGGACGACGGCCTGCTGCTGGACGATCCAGGGCTGGCCCTGATTGCCGAAAGCCCACTGTTCGGCCAGCGGGTGATGCAGCGCCGGCGCCGTGACAAGCGCGGCGAAACCGCCAACGACGCGGTCATCAAGAACCTCACCGAGCTGCGCGAAGGTGCGCCGGTGGTGCACATCGACCATGGTGTCGGCCGCTACCTGGGCCTGGCCACCCTGGAAATCGACGGCCAGGCCGCCGAATTCCTGACGCTGGAATACGCCGAGAACGCCAAGCTGTATGTGCCGGTGGCCAACCTGCACCTGATCGCCCGCTACACCGGCAGCGACGACGCCCTGGCACCGCTGCACCGGCTGGGTTCAGAGGCCTGGCAGAAGGCCAAGCGCAAGGCTGCCGAACAGGTCCGCGACGTGGCCGCCGAACTGCTCGACATCTATGCCCGCCGCGCCGCGCGCAAGGGCTACGCGTTTGCCGACCCGTCCGCCGACTACGCCACCTTCAGCGCCGGCTTCCCGTTCGAGGAAACCCCGGACCAGCAGGCCGCCATCGAGGCCGTGCGCGCCGACATGCTGGCACCCAAGCCAATGGACCGCCTGGTCTGCGGCGACGTGGGCTTCGGCAAGACCGAAGTGGCCATGCGCGCGGCGTTCATCGCCGTGCACAGTGGCCGCCAGGTGGCCGTACTGGTGCCCACCACCCTGCTTGCCCAGCAGCATTACAACAGCTTCCGCGACCGCTTTGCCGACTGGCCCGTGACCGTGGAAGTGATGAGCCGCTTCAAATCGGCCAAAGAAGTGGCCGCCGCCGCCGCGGACCTTGCCGAAGGCAAGATCGACATTCTCATCGGCACCCACAAGCTGCTGCAGGACGACGTACGCTTCAAAGACCTGGGCCTGGCCATCATCGATGAAGAGCACCGCTTTGGCGTGCGCCAGAAAGAACAGTTGAAGGCGCTGCGCAGCGAGGTCGATATCCTCACCCTGACCGCCACGCCGATTCCGCGCACGCTGAACATGGCGGTGGCGGGCATGCGCGACCTGTCGATCATCGCCACGCCGCCAGCACGCCGCCTGTCGGTGCGCACCTTCGTCATGGAACAGAACAAGAGCACGGTCAAGGAGGCGCTGCTGCGCGAACTGTTGCGCGGTGGCCAGGTGTATTACCTGCACAACGATGTGAAAACCATCGAAAAATGCGCCGCCGACCTTGCTGAACTGGTGCCCGAGGCACGCATCGGCATCGGCCACGGGCAAATGCGCGAACGCGAGCTGGAACAGGTGATGAGCGATTTCTACCACAAGCGTTTCAACGTGCTGGTGGCCTCGACCATTATCGAAACCGGTATCGACGTGCCCAGCGCCAACACCATCGTCATCGAGCGCGCCGACAAGTTCGGCCTGGCGCAGCTGCACCAGCTGCGTGGCCGGGTTGGCCGTAGCCACCACCAGGCCTACGCCTACCTGCTCACACCCACCCGTCAGAAGGTGAGCGCCGATGCCGAAAAACGCCTGGAGGCGATCGCCAACACGCAAGACCTTGGCGCAGGCTTTGTGCTGGCCACCAACGACCTGGAAATCCGTGGTGCCGGCGAGCTGCTGGGCGAAGGCCAGAGCGGGCAGATCCAGGCAGTGGGCTTCACCCTGTACATGGAAATGCTCGAACGTGCGGTCAAGGCAATCCGTAAAGGTACCCAGCCGAACCTTGAGCAACCCCTGGGTGGCGGCCCGGAGATCAACCTGCGCCTGCCGGCACTGATCCCCGAGGACTACCTGCCTGACGTGCATGCGCGCCTGATCCTGTACAAACGCATTGCCTCGGCTGCCGACGAAGAGGGCCTCAAGGACTTGCAGGTCGAGATGATCGACCGCTTCGGCTTGCTGCCAGAGCCGACCAAGAACCTGATGCGCCTGACGTCACTCAAGCTGCACGCGGAAAAGCTCGGCATCAAGAAAGTCGATGCGGGGCCCAACGGTGGCAAGCTCGAGTTCGAAGCCGAAACACCGGTCGACCCACTGACCCTGATCAAGCTGATCCAGGGTCAACCCAAACGCTACAAGTTCGAAGGCGCCACCCAGTTCCGCTTCCTGGTACCGATGGAACGCCCCGACGAACGTTTCAATACCCTGGAGGCGCTGTTCGAGCGCCTGACCCCACAGCCTGCCTAAGGAAGACTCATGCGTGCCATCCGTTGCCTGACCCTGCTGCTGGCGCTGTTCGCCCCAGCGGCCTTCGCCGAAGGCCTGTATCAGGTAGAAATGATTCTGGTGCGGCAGAACAGCGTGCCCGCCTTCACCAGCCCGTTCGCCCCCGAAGACTGGAGCGCTGGCGCCCCACGCCTGGCGAAAGAGGCCGAGCGCCCCCCAGCACTTGAAGATGAAGCCACCCGCCTGGAAGCCACCGCCGACTACACGGTGCTGATGCACAAGGCCTGGCAACAGCAGGTGGGCAGCGAACCCAGCCGCATCGCCTTGGGCGAAGGCACCGAACAGTTCGGGCACTTCCCTATCGAAGGCAACCTGAGCATCGCTGAAGGCCGCTTCATCACCGTCGAGGCCAACTTCTGGGTCAACCAGTTGGATGGCAACGGCAACGTGCTGCAAAGCGAGCAGTTCAGGCAAAGCAACAGCAACGTCAAGGGCGGCCAGCTGACCTTTCTCGACGGCGGGCACCTGGCGGTGCTGCTGAAGGTGACCCCACCAGGCACACCGAAAATGCCGGTGATGGACCCGGAGATGATGGAGCAGTAAGCCCATGAAGGACGATGCCGCCGAAATGGTGAACGCCTATCCGAACTGGATTCAATCGTTCAGCAAAGCTGCCCTGCAGCGCGGTGAGCGCTATGCCGAGGAAGGCAGGGCCGAACTGGAAGGCATTCATGGGCCAACCATAACGGCCAGTTGCCAGGGGAGCGGCAACAACCACTACCGGCAACACATCAAGTTGCACGTAGCGGGCGGCCGGTGCCATGTGCGCGGTGACTGCGATTGCCCGGTACGGCAAAACTGCAAGCATTGCGCCGCTGTCCTTTTCTGCGTCAGCGAGCGCTTTTCCAGCAGTAAGGACACGCAAGCCAACCCGGGCGCCTTGTCCGCCGAACTGCAGCACTGGTTGAGCGGCCTGGAGCAGGCCCCACCCAAGACCGACGCGACCGAAGACAAACGCGGGCGCATGGTGTGCTATCAGCTGCAGCTCACCGACGATGCGGGCTGCGCCCTGCTTGTGCGCAAGGGCACGCGAACGGAGGACGGCATCCGCTTCAGCCGCGTCCAGTCCCTTTACGATTTCCTCTACGAGCCACCGCGCTTCGTAACAGACGAAGACATCCGCATTCTGCGCCTGCTCTCGGCCCTGAATCAGGGCGGCGGCCAGGATCGCGGCTACCGACTGAAGGGCCATGAAGGTGGCGAGCTGTTCCAGCGCGCCCTCGAAACCGGGCGGATGTTCTTCGACACCGACCTCCCCCTGCTTCATGAAGGCCCGGTGCGCCACGCCGAGTTTCGCTGGGTACGCCTGGACAACGGAAATTACCGGGGGCGGTGGTACAGCGGCGAAGCGATGCTGCGCTGCGTCATCCCGCTGCTGCCGCTTTACTACCTGGACCTGCCGACCCGTGAAGTGGGCAAGGTCGAGCACAGCCTGGATCCCCACGTCGCCGTACAGCTGACTATTGCACCCGACGTGCCGGAACACCTGGTCGTACCCCTGAGCCACAAGCTCAATGCCCTCAGCCATAAGGTGCCGACCCCGACGCAAGTGCAGGAGCAGGTGCTCGATAACATCCAGCCAAAGCCCCTTCTTGCTCTCGGCAGCCTTGAATACACCGCCTACATGCCGAAAACCGGTCGCATGCAACGGCAAATGCAACACCGCGCCGCATTGGCGTTCGATTATGACGGCTTGCAGGCCAGCGGCACCGACGAAAAGCCGCTGACCCGCCTGGCAGGCAGCACCAGCCAGCGCATTCGCCGCCAGACTCAAGCCGAGCAGGCGCTGCGCAAGGTGCTGCGCGATTTCGGCTTCAAGCCCGCCACACGGCAGAGCAAGGCCCTACCCGACAGCGCCGGCGAAATGCACCAGTTGCCTGACGACGAAGCCTGGCTGCGCTTTGCCCGCGAAGGCCTGCCGCGCCTGCGCGAAGCCGGCTGGGACATCGATATTCACCGCGACTTCGCCTTCAACCTGCAGGAGGTGGACGACTGGTATGCAACCATCGACGAAGCGCCTGGCCATGAATGGTTCGACCTGGAACTCGGCATCGTGGTCGATGGCCAGCGCCACAGCCTGCTGCCGATCGTGTTGCACCTGCTGCGCAGCAGCCCGGAGCTGCTACGCCCTAGCGAACTGGCCCGGCGCAGCGATGATGAACACCTGCTGATCGACCTCAATCGCGGCCGTCTCGATGCCCCGGCTTTGCGCGTCGCCCTGCCCTATGGCCGCATCAAGGCAGTCATGGGCACCCTGGGCGAGCTCTACCTGCACGAGGACACTGCAGGCCCGTCCCTGCGCATGGAGCGCGCCGACGCCGCGCGCCTGAACGAAATAGAAGGCCTGCCCCTGCACTGGGAAGGTGGCGAGCACGTACGCGATCTGGGCCGGCGCCTGCGCGATGCCCGGGACCTGCAGGTAGAACCGCCCACAGGGCTGCAGGCCAGCTTGCGCCCCTATCAGCAGCAAGGCTTGAACTGGCTGCAGGCCCTGCGCGAGATGGGTACCGGCGGCATCCTCGGCGACGACATGGGCCTGGGCAAGACCCTGCAGGCCTTGGCCCATCTGCTGCTGGAGAAACAGTCCGGGCGCCTGAATGCACCGGCCCTGGCAGTCATGCCGACCAGCCTCATACCCAACTGGCTGGACGAAGCCCAGCGCTTCGCCCCCGACCTGCGCGTCCTGGCACTGCATGGGCCGGGGCGCAGCAAGCACTTCACCAAACTCCATGAGTACGATCTGGTCCTGACCACTTACGCCCTGATGCCACGCGACCTGGAACAGCTGCGCCCCCAGGCCTGGCACGTGCTGATACTGGACGAGGCGCAAAACATCAAGAGCAGCAGCAGCAAGGCTGCCCTCGCCGTCTGCGAGCTACAGGCCGGGCAGCGTTTGTGCCTGACCGGCACACCGATGGAAAACAACCTGGGCGAACTGTGGTCGATCTTCCACTTCCTGATGCCCGGCTGGCTGGGCGACCTGAAGCGCTTCAACCAGGATTACCGCAACCCAATCGAACGCCACGGTGACAGCGAGCGCATGGCCCACCTGGCCAGCCGCATCCGACCGTTCCTGCTGCGCCGCACCAAGGAGCAGGTGGCCACAGAACTGCCGGCCAAGACCGAGATGGTGCACTGGGTCGAGCTCAGTGATGCCCAGCGCGATACGTATGAAGCCGTGCGAGTGGCCATGGACCAGAAAGTCCGCGACGAAATCGCCCGCAATGGCGCCGCACGCAGCCAGATCGTGATCCTCGATGCGTTGCTCAAGCTGCGCCAGGTGTGCTGTGACCTGCGCCTGGTCAAGGGGGTAGAAAGCAAAGGCAACCAGGCCGACAAGGGCAAGCTGGGTGCGCTGCTGGAGATGCTCGAAGAACTGCTCAGCGAAGGGCGCCGGGTGTTGTTGTTCTCACAGTTCACCTCGATGCTGGCGCTGATCGAGCAGGAGCTTGAGAAGCGCAAAATCCGTTACAGCCTGCTGACCGGTGATACTCGCGACCGTCGCACGCCAGTGCAGCAGTTCCAGCGAGGTGAAAGCGAAGTGTTCCTGATCAGCCTCAAGGCAGGGGGCGTAGGCTTGAACCTGACGGCGGCGGACACCGTGATCCACTTCGACCCCTGGTGGAACCCGGCCAGCGAAAACCAAGCTACCGACCGTGCCTACCGCATCGGCCAGGACAAGCCGGTGTTCGTGTTCAAGCTGATTACCCGGGGTACGGTGGAAGAGAAGATCCAGTTGTTGCAGCAGGAAAAGGCTGCATTGGCGGCCAGCCTGCTGGACGGCGGGCAGGCTGGGCAATGGCGGCTTGGCGATGAAGAAATCGAGGCCCTGTTTGCGCCATTGCCCGGAAAGCGCGGGCGGTAGACCAAAAGCGGATACAGCCTGTGCGGACCTCTTCGCGGGCAAGCCCGCGCCTACACACGCATCGGTGGTTCGGCACAGGTCGTCGTAGGAGCGGGTTTACCCGCGAAGAGGCCGGACCTGCTGGCCAATTACCACCCGCCGTTCACCGTTGCCGCCGCCACCAAATTCGCGGGTAAACCCGCGCCTACAGGCACGCATCGGTGGTTCGGCACAGGTCGCCGTAGGAGCGGGTTTACCCGCGAAGAGGCCGGACCTGCTGGCCAATTACAACCCGCCGTTCACCGTTGCCGCCGCCACCAAATTCGCGGGTAAACCCGCGCCTACAAGCATGAGATGCGGTACCTGTGAGCGCGAACAGGCCAGCGCAGTCAATCGACCAGCTGAGCTTCCTTCAACGCCCCCAACGCCTCCAGCCAGCGCGGCTGCTGGCGATAATCGGTCCGCGCAAACCCTTGCCCACGCATCCGCGCAATCCGCGGCGATGGCTTGACCTTCATGCGCTGCGCCGCACTCAGCGCCAGCTCCGCCGCCGCCCGGTCATTGCACACCAGGCCCATATCACAACCGGCGCTCAGCGCCGCCTCGATACGGCTGGCCGCGTCGCCCACCACATGCGCACCGGCCATCGACAGGTCATCACTGAAAATCACCCCATCAAAGCCCAGCTCGCCACGCAGGATGTCCTGCAACCAACGCCGCGAGAAGCCAGCGGGCTGGTTGTCAACCTGCGGGTAGATGACATGCGCCGGCATCACTGCCGCCAGCTGCCCACTCAGGCGGGTAAACGGCACCAGGTCGGCCTGGCGCAGTTGTTCCAGGCTGCGCTCATCGGTGGGGATGGCCACGTGCGAATCGGCTTCGGCCCAGCCATGCCCCGGGAAATGCTTGCCACACGCGGCCATACCTGCCGCATTCATGCCTCGGATGAACGCGCCGGCCAGTCGCGTTGCACGCAGCGGGTCACCCTCGAAGGCGCGGCTGCCCACCACGGCGCTACGCTGGTGGTCCAGGTCGAGCACCGGAGCGAAGCTGAGGTCCAGGCCAACTGCCAGTACCTCGGTCGCCATCAGCCAGCCGCACTGTTCAGCCAGGTATTCAGCATTGTCGTTATCGGCCAGCGCACGCATGGCCGGCAGGCGCACAAAGCCCTGGCGCAGACGCTGTACGCGACCACCTTCCTGATCCACTGCCAGGATCAGCTCGGGGCGAATGGCGCGGATGGACGCGCACAGTTCGCGCACCTGGCGCGGGCTGTCGATATTGCGGGCGAAGATGATCAGGCCAGCCACTTCCGGCTGGCGAAGCAGTTGACGGTCTTCGGCGGTCAGCCATTTACCGGCGATATCCACCATCAGGGAGCCTTGCAGGCTGACAGTCATGGGTAATCCTTCATTGAAGACAGAGAGAAGCCCACCGGGGGGCAGCAGACACCGGCAGACACGCGCTGTTGGCCACAGGCGAAGCCATAAAGGCGCTGGTCAGCAAGGGAAATGTGAAGTAGATCGAGATAGGGCATGGGCGCTAGCTTAGCGGAAGCGCCCCGCCACGCCCAGCCTTCAGGCCTTGGCGGTAGCCGAACTGGTCTTGGTTCGCGGACGCAGCTGCGCAGTGGCCATCGCCTCGTCGGTCACACCGCTGTCAGCGCGCATGCCTGCCGCCAGGAACGGCACCATCAGGCGCATCACCTGCTCGATCGAGGTATTGATGCCGAAGTCAGTCTCGGCAATCGCCCGCAAGGCCTTGATACCGGACATGCTGAAGGCCGCGGCACCCAGCATGAAGTGCACACGCCAGAACAGTTCCAGTGGCGGAATGCGTGGCGCAGCCTCGTTCACCAGCAGCATGTAGCGGCGGAACACCTTGCCGTACATGTCTTCCAGATAGCGCCGCAGGTGACCCTGGCTCTGGCTGAACGCCAGACCCAGCAGGCGCATGAAGATCGACAGGTCGTTGTTGCTACGCGGCTGCACGGCCAGCGCCTGCTCTACGAGCATTTCCAGCAGTTCTTCAAGGCTGGGCTTTTGCTCCGGCTTGGCCTGGCGGCGCTCCAGCTCACGCTCGAGACTGGCGCAGAATGGGCCGAGGAAACGCGAAAAAACAGCCTGGATCAGCGCCTTCTTGGAGCCGAAATGATAGTTGACTGCCGCCAGGTTGACCCCGGCCTTGCTGGTAATCAGCCGCAACGAGGTTTCGGCGAACCCCCTTTCCGCGAACAGCTGCTCGGCAGCATCGAGAATGCGTTCAACGGTTTCCGATTGGGCCATGACTACTCCGACTACTCCGCCAGACAAACAGGTGTTTGAAACATACGTTTCAGCCCTGCTTCTGTCAAGGCTCGGTGACTGGGCGGTCGCCATTTAAAAGCGCCAGCCGGCCCACTGCAAGCGCCACCTCTTCTGTTTATTGCGGCTTTTGGCTTGCAGCGCACTCAGTACTGTATATAATCCCAGTCACTGTACAAAAAGACAGAGCGCTTACCATGTTGAAACTGACGCCACGCCAAGCCGAAATTCTCGCGTTCATCAAGCGCTGCCTGGAAGACAACGGCTTCCCGCCTACCCGCGCCGAGATTGCTCAGGAGCTGGGCTTCAAGTCGCCCAATGCCGCCGAGGAGCACCTCAAGGCCCTTGCCCGCAAGGGCGCGATCGAAATGACGCCGGGCGCTTCCCGCGGCATCCGCATCCCTGGCCTGGAAGCCAAGGCCGAAGAAACCGGCCTGCCCATCATCGGCCGGGTCGCTGCCGGTGCGCCGATTCTTGCCGAACAGCACATCGAGCAATCCTGCAACATCAACCCTGCCTTCTTCCACCCCCAAGCCGACTATTTGCTGCGCGTACACGGCATGAGCATGAAGGACGTCGGCATCTTCGACGGTGACCTGCTGGCGGTGCACACCTGCCGTGAAGCCCGTAACGGCCAGATCGTGGTGGCGCGCATCGGCGACGAAGTTACCGTCAAGCGCTTCAAGCGTGAAGGCAGCAAAGTCTGGCTGCTTGCCGAAAACCCCGAATTCGCCCCCATCGAAGTCGACCTGAAAGAACAGGAGCTGGTGATCGAGGGCTTGAGCGTCGGCGTCATTCGCCGCTGATCCAGGAGGCGTCATGCAGCAGTTCATTCACGCACCCGAGCAAGTCCAGTTGCCCCTGTTCGAAGCATTCCTCGCCCAGCCCGTGCTGCCAGGCCTGAAAGCCAGGGAACCGGCACGCAAGAGCAGCCAGCCCGAGCTGTTCAGCGAACTGTCGCTGCGCGGCGCCCCTGGCCACTGCCAAAGCCTGCTGGCGCCCGTGCTGCGCGAGCTGAGCGAAGAGGACGAGGCCCGCTGGCTGACCCTGATCGCCCCACCGCCAAGCCTGACCCAGGCCTGGCTGCGCGATGCCGGGCTCAACCGTGAACGTATTCTGCTGCTGCAACCCCGCAGCAATCAAAGCGCGCTGCAGCTGGCCTGTGAGGCTTTGCGCCTGGGCCTCAGCCACACCGTGGTGAGCTGGCTGGGCAACGTCAATGCCACTGCACGCCAGCAACTGCTACGTGCAGCCAGTGCCGGAAACGCACAAAGCCTGAACATCCGCCTCGGCTGATGTTCAGGCTTTGCCTGTCACTTCAAATAGCCTGATACGCTGCCGCACACTCAGTGCAGCACACGCGGCCCTTCATCACGCTCGAGCTCGCCATCCATCAGGCGACCGGCCATCTGCACGCCCACACTGAGCATGGCCTTGGCCACTTCCACATGCTGACCCTGCAGGAACACCTTGGCGTCTTCCGAGAAATCCAGGGTTACCAGAGAGCCCTCATCCTCGGCGCGACGAAGTTCGATGCGGCCATCAGGCAACTCGACAATTTCCAGAAAAGACGTAGACATAAATGGCAGTTCTCCGCGAAAGGCGATTATTGTACCAGCCGTTGCGGCTATCAGCACTCACTCAACGCGTCGCGGAAACGTCTCACCAAACTTTTGAGGTCGTTGCGCCAGCTTTCCAGCTCGGCACGCGACAGCGCTGGATGCTCAGGCTCATCAAGATTGACGGCTTGAATCAGAGGCTGGGTAACGTCGGTTTTCGGCGCTTTTCTGGCGACCGGTGGTCGGAACAAATCGGCATAAGCACCGAGCATTTGCGCCAGCCAGGTTTCGCGTTGGCGAGCCAGCTCCAGCAACTCGGCCACTTCCGGGATGGCGATACCGTTCAGGGCATCGTCGGCCAGGGCTTGCTCCACCGTTGCGACGACCGGCAGGCGATAGAAGCCCCCGATTTCATGGCACAGCCCCAACAGAGCGCCATACAGGTGGAACAGCGCCGACTCGCGCTCAGCCTGGACCAGGCCTTGGGCATTCATGGCCTGGCTTTGTTCAGCCTTGGCCATGGACTCGAGGGCGAGGCCGGCGAAGAACAGTTTCTGGTTGGTGCGGGTGTAGAGTTCCTGGGCCATTTCAGTGCCCTCCCATAAGGCTACAAGGCGGATATCTGCATCATAAATGATTGGGGCCGCTTTGCGCCCCTTCGCGGGCTTGCCCGCTCCCACCAGTACAGCGCCACATTCAAGGGCGGCGCGATACCTGTGGGAGCGGGCAAGCCCGCGAAGGGGCGCAAAGCGGCCCCAAATCACAGCACCGATGGATCAGCGCTTGTCTTCAACCTTCCAGGCATTGCCGTCGTAAAACGCCTTCCAACCGGTCGGCTTGCCATCGACCTCGGACTGCACGTACTGCTCCTTGGTCTTGCGGCTGTAACGAATCACCGCCGGGCGGCCATCCGGGTCTTTCTGCGGCGCATCGCACAGGAAGTGGTACTTCGGGTCAATCTCATGCTTGTGCGGCACAATCTCCAGCACCAGCGGCGCACGGGTTTCGCGGTTCTTGGGGAACTGGCTGGCAGCCAGGAACAACCCAGAAGCACCGTCGCGCAGCACGTAGGTATCATCGACCTTCTCGCACTTGAGCTCCGGCATGTCCACCTTGTCCATCTTCGGTGGCGCCGCCTCGCCGCTCTTGAGCAGCTTGCGGGTGTTCTTGCATGCCGGGTTGGTGCAGCCGAAGAACTTGCCGAAACGGCCGGTCTTCAATTGCATCTCGCTACCGCACTTGTCGCACTCCAGGCTCGGCCCTTCGTAACCCTTGATGCGGTAGTTGCCTTCTTCGATCTCGTAACCGACACAATCCGGGTTGTTACCGCAGATGTGCAGTTTGTGTTTCTCGTCCAGCAGGTAGGCGTCCATCGCGGTGGCGCAGATCGGGCAACGGTGCTTGCCCAGCAGTACGCGCGACTCCGACTCGCCCTCGTCGTCAGCAGCAATCTCGTCGCCCGGCACCAGGTTGACGGTAGCCTTGCAGCGCTCTTTCGGCGGCAGGCTGTAGCCAGAGCAGCCCAGGAACACACCCGTAGAAGCGGTGCGAATCATCATCGGCCGACCACATTCCTTGCACGGAATGTTGGTCATGGTCGGCTGGTTGGCGCGCATGCCGTCTTCGCTGGACTCGGCAGTCTGCAGCTTTTTGCTGAAATCGCCGTAGAACTCGTCGAGCACGTTCTTCCAGTCACGCTCGCCCTGGGCCACGTCGTCGAGGTTCTCTTCCATGTCGGCGGTAAAGCCGTAGTCCATCAGGTTGGAGAAGCTCTCCGACAAGCGCTCGGTGACGATGTCGCCCATCTTCTCGGAGTAGAAGCGGCGGTTGTGCAGCGTCACATAGCCACGGTCCTGGATGGTGGAAATGATCGCCGCGTAGGTCGATGGGCGGCCAATGCCGCGCTTTTCCATTTCCTTGACCAGGCTGGCTTCGGTAAAGCGTGCAGGCGGCTTGGTAAAGTGCTGGCTCGGGTCGATCTGGATCAGCTTGAGTGCTTCACCCTGAACCATCTCTGGCAGCACGTCGTCTTCGCCCGGCTTGCTCTGCTGTGGCAGCACACGGGTGTAGCCGTCGAACTTGAGGATGCGGCCCTTGGCACGCAGCTCGAAATCGCCGGCAGCGACGGTAACGCTGGTGGACAGGTACTGCGCTGGCGGCATCTGGCACGCCAGGAACTGGCGCCAGATCAGCTCGTACAGCCGCTCGGCGTCACGCTCCATGCCGCTGAGCTTGGTCGGGTGGGTATTCACGTCAGAAGGCCGAATCGCTTCGTGCGCCTCCTGGGCGCCCTCCTTGCTGCCGTAAACCAGTGGCGCCTCCGGCAGGTACTGCTTGCCGAACTCCCGTTCGATGTAGCTGCGTGCCATATCCAGGGCGTCAGCCGACAGGTTGGTCGAGTCGGTACGCATGTAAGTGATGTAACCGGCTTCGTACAAGCGCTGGGCCATCATCATGGTTTTCTTCACGCCAAAGCCCAGGCGGTTACTGGCCGCTTGCTGCAAGGTGGACGTAATGAACGGTGCCGATGGCTTGCTGCTGGTCGGGCGGTCTTCGCGCTTGACCACGCTGTAACTGGAAGCCTTGAGCTTTTCCAGTGCAGCCATGGCCTGAGCTTCGTTCAGCGGCTTGAAGGCCTCGCCCTTCTCGCGCGCCACCTCGAAACGCACCTTGGCGTTCTTGGCGGTGCCGAGGTCGGCGTGGATCTCCCAGTACTCTTCCGGGATGAAGGCGCGGATCTCACGCTCACGCTCAACCACTAGCTTCACCGCCACCGACTGTACACGGCCAGCGGACAGGCCACGGGCAATCTTGGCCCACAGCAGCGGCGAAACCATGTAACCGACCACGCGGTCGAGGAAACGCCGCGCCTGCTGGGCGTTGACCCGGTCGATGTCCAGCTCGCCTGGCTGCGAGAAGGCTTCCTGAATGGCCTTCTTGGTAATTTCGTTGAACACCACGCGCTTGTAGCGGGTGTCGTCACCCCCGATGGCCTCGCGCAGGTGCCAGGCAATGGCTTCCCCTTCGCGGTCCAAGTCGGTTGCGAGATAGATGGTGTCGGCATCCTTGGCCAGGCGGCGCAGCTCTTCGATCACCTTTTCCTTGCCAGGCAGGATCTCGTACTTGGCCTTCCAGCCATGGTCGGGGTCGACGCCCATGCGTGCCACCAGCTGGCGGCGGGCCTTCTCTTTCGGCGAAAGCGCCGGCGCCTCACCCGCAGCCTTGCCACGCTTGGCGGCCGGCTCTTTGCTCGCGCTGGCCGAACCGCTGGTGGGGAGGTCTCGGATATGGCCGATACTCGACTTCACCACGTACTGGTTGCCCAGGTACTTGTTGATGGTCTTGGCCTTGGCCGGGGATTCCACAATGACCAGCGATTTGCCCATGGATCGGAGTATTCCTGAATCTGAAGATAAAAAACGCGCCAAGTGCCAGACGCGGCACCGCTATATATAGTGGCAAAAGTGTGAGGTCAAGCTCGGACGATCACGCGTGCGACTTGCCCAGCAACCCGGGCAGCCCCTCTTCGGCCTTGACCAAAGCAAAGCGTGGCACCTGCTCGCCGTCAAATTCGACGGACTCCTGGAACATCGACAGGGGACGTACCCAGAAGCTGTAATCACCATACAGGCATTGGTAGAACACCATCCACTCTTCGGTTTCGGAGTGCCGCGCAACACTGAAGACACGGTACTCAGGCCCTTTGTAATGCCGGTATACGCCTGGTTGTATCTGCATGTTGCTCACCTCCTGAATAAAACCTGAAAAAACAAAACCGGGGCACTAGGCCCCGGCTGCTGTCCCGCTACGCGATCAGACGCGTTCGAAGACAGTGGTGATACCTTGGCCCAGGCCGACGCACATGGTCGCAACACCCAGCGTACCGCCATTTTGCTTCATGACGTTGAGCAGGGTGCCGGAAATCCGCGCCCCGGAGCAACCAAACGGGTGGCCCAAAGCAATGGCGCCGCCGTGCAGGTTAACCTTCTCATCCATCTTGTCGAGCACTTTCAAGTCTTTCAGCACGGGCAGGGCCTGTGCAGCGAAGGCTTCGTTGAGCTCGATGAAGTCGATATCGGCCATGGTCAAGCCCGCACGCTTGAGGGCTTTCTGGGTCGATGGCACCGGGCCGTAGCCCATGATTGCCGGGTCGACACCGGCCACTGCCATCGAACGGATCACCGCCAATGGCTGGATACCGAGGTCCATGGCACGCTGACCGGACATGACGATCATGCACGAGGCGCCGTCGGTGATCTGCGACGAGGTACCGGCCGTGACCGTACCGCCTTTCGGGTTGAACGCAGGCTTCAGCGATGCCAGGCCTTCGAGGGTGGTTTCCGGGCGAATGGTTTCGTCGAAATCGAACACCTTCAGGAAGCCGTTCTCGTCGTAGCCCTGCATCGGGATGATCTCGTCCTTGAACTTGCCTTCGACCGTGGCCTTGTGGGCCAGCTGGTGCGAACGCAAGCCGAACAGGTCCTGCTGCTCACGGGTGATGCCGTGCATCTTGCCGAGCATTTCTGCAGTCAGGCCCATCATCCCGGAAGCCTTGGCGGCATGCAAGGACAGGTGCGGGTTGGGGTCTACGCCATGCATCATGCTGACGTGGCCCATGTGCTCCACGCCACCGACCACGAACACATCACCGTTACCGGTCATGATCGCCTGGGCGGCCGTGTGCAGCGCGCTCATGGACGAGCCGCACAGGCGGCTGACGGTCTGCGCCGCGGAAGTGTGCGGGATCTGGGTCATCAGCGAGGCCATGCGGGCGATGTTCCAGCCCTGCTCCAGGGTCTGGTTGACGCAGCCCCAGATCACGTCCTCGACTTCTTTCGGGTCAACCTTGCCGTTGCGTTCCAGCAGCTTGCTGATCAGGTGCGCCGACATGTCTTCGGCGCGGGTGTTGCGGTGCATGCCACCCTTGGAGCGGCCCATTGGCGTGCGACCGAAGTCGACAATCACCACGTCTCTTGGATTCAGGCTCATATCAAATCTCTCGCTCTAGCTCGTTGACCGCTCAGTTGAAGAAGCGCTGGCCGTTCTTGGCCATTTCACGCAGCTTGGCGGTCGGGTGGTACAGCGGCCCCAGGTCGGCATACTGATCGGCCAGGGCGACGAATTCGGCCACACCGATCGAGTCGATGTAACGCAGCGCACCACCGCGGAAGGGAGGGAAACCAATGCCGTAGACCAGGCCCATGTCGGCTTCGGCAGCGGTTTCGACGATGCCGTCTTCCAGGCAACGCACGGTCTCCAGGCACAGCGGGACCATCATCCAGTTGATGATGTCTTCGTCAGTGACTTCGCGCTGCTCGAACACGATCGGTTTGAGCACGTCGAGCACGGTGGCATCGAAAACCTTCTTCGGCTTGCCGCGCTTGTCGGTTTCGTAGGCGTAGAAGCCCTTACCGTTCTTCTGGCCCAGGCGGTTGGCCTCGTACAACGCGTCGACTGCCGAGCGGCGCTCGTCCTTCATGCGATCCGGGAAGCCTTCGGCCATGACGTCACGGCCGTGGTGGCCGGTGTCGATGCCGACCACGTCCATCAAGTAGGCTGGGCCCATCGGCCAGCCGAACTTCTCCATGACCTTGTCGATGCGCACGAAGTCGACACCGGCGCTGACCAGCTTGGCAAAACCGCCAAAGTACGGGAACAGCACGCGGTTGACCAAAAAGCCCGGGCAGTCGTTGACCACGATCGGGTTCTTGCCCATTTTCTTGGCGTAGGCCACGGTGGTGGCGACCGCCACGTCACTGGACTTCTCACCACGAATCACTTCCACCAGCGGCATCATGTGCACCGGGTTGAAGAAGTGCATGCCGACGAAGTTTTCCGGGCGCTTGAGCGCCTTGGCCAGCAGGTTGATCGAGATGGTAGAGGTGTTGGAAGCGAGGATCGCATCGTCCTTCACCTGGCCTTCCACTTCCGCCAGTACCGCTTGCTTGACCTTCGGGTTCTCGACCACAGCCTCGACGACGATGTCGACATTGGCGAAATCGCCATAGGACAGGGTCGGGCGAATGGCGTTGAGGGCCTCGGCCATCTTGGCTGGGGTCAGGCGGCCCTTCTCGACGCGGTTGCCAAGCAACTTGGAGGCCTCGTTCAGACCCAGCTGAATGGCTTCTTCGCGGATGTCTTTCATCAGGATCGGCGTACCCTTGACCGCCGATTGGTAGGCGATGCCGCCGCCCATGATGCCGGCGCCGAGCACGGCGGCCTGCTTCACGTCGTGGGCGATCTCGTCATGCGCCTTGGCCTTGCGCTTGAGTTCCTGATCGTTGAGGAACAAGCCGATCAGGCTCTCGGCGACCGAGGTCTTGGCCAGCTTGGCAAAGCCTGCGGCTTCAACTTCCAGGGCCTTGTCGCGACCGAAGTTGGCGGCTTTCTGGATGCTCTTGATCGCTTCGACCGGGGCCGGGTAGTTCGGGCCGGCCTGGCCAGCGACGAAGCCCTTGGCCGTCTCGAAGGCCATCATCTGCTCGATGGCATTGAGCTTGAGCTTTTCCAGCTTCGGCTGGCGCTTGGCCTTGTAGTCCAGCTCGCCACTGATGGCACGCTTGATCAGGTCAAGGGCACCGGCCAGCAGCAGCTCAGGGGCGACCACCGCGTCGACGGCCCCCACTTTCAGGGCGTCTTCGGCACGGTTTTCCTTGCCGGCGGCGATCCACTCGATGGCGTTGTCCGAGCCGATCAGGCGCGGCAGGCGCACGGTACCGCCAAAGCCCGGGTAGATACCCAGCTTGACTTCCGGCAGGCCGATCCTGGCGCTGGTGGACATGACCCGGTAGTCGGCCGCCAGGCACATTTCCAGGCCGCCGCCCAGCGCGATGCCGTTGATGGCGGCAACGGTCGGCACTTCGAGGTCTTCGAAGGCGTTGAAGATACGATTGGCTTCCAGGTTGCCGGCGACCAGTTCGGCCTCAGGCAGCTTGAAGTTGTCGACGAACTCGGTGATGTCGGCGCCGACGATGAACACGTCCTTGCCACTGCTGACGATCACGCCTTTGACCGAGGCATCGGCCTGGATGGCATCGACGGCCTGGCGCAGCTCGTTCAGGGTAAGGCGGTTGAACTTGTTGACGGACTCACCCTTGAGGTCGAACTTGAGCTCGACGATGCCACTTTCAAGAGCCTTAACCGTGATGGCTTTACCTTCGTAAATCATCAACTGATCTCCACGATATGGAAGCTGAACTGTACACGCCGATCACTGCAGCAGAAGCAGGCCTAAGCTGCCTTGCCCCAGGCACACCCGTCAGCGCGCTAGTCGGAAGTATGGCTTGGCGTCATGACATACAAACGCTCAATTCATACGCCCGTTTGATTTGGGTGTGCACACATTCTCCGAAAAGATGGGCGTTGTCAAATGCTCACGAGCACGGCGAAAACGCGACTTTCCAGTCATTTTCTATCGTCCGGGTACAAAACATGATGACAGTGATCGCCGGTCATTCATGTCAGCGATTGACCACAAGCATTGGCTGACTGCTTTGCGCTTGCGCGGCGAGCCAGTGCGACTACACTGGCACTTGCTTGAATGAATAACCCGGCCTGCCTGGCCTTTTCTGCGCAGCAGAACGCAAAGCGGCGACTTGGCACCCCACCCCTTCAGGGTTATGCCGAGCCGCCGCTTTGTCGTTGCAGAACAGATTGACCAGCCTGGATGCCCCGTAGGAGCGGGTTTACCCGCGAAGCAGGCACCGCGCAGTTTGGCACCGGCTCTGCCGGTGTTCGCAGATGAATCCGCGCCTACAGGAGTCGCGCATGGGCGGCGCTCAAGCCAAGGTTTCGAGGGCGTAGGCAACATCCTGCAACACAGCAGTATCGCCACGTTCGGTCCAGTACAGGGCAATCATCCGCGCATCGGCCTCGACCTTGTACACACTCGCCGGCAAGCGCGACAACGCGCCCATGAAACGTGGGTCTTCGCAGGGCTCACGCCACTGGTTCCACCACACCCCGGGGCTGACCTGCCAGAAGCTGAAGCTGTCCTCATGCCCACGGCGCCGGGCTCTGTGATACTGCGGGCAGGGGCTGGGCGGCTCCTTTTCCAGCCAGTGCGGCCACTGCTGCGGCGCCAGTTGCATGGCCAAACCCATGCGCCGCGCCTCCAGGCGCAACTTCATCTGCTCACTCTGCTTGCGCGAGCTGCGCAGCCAGGAAAGCGGACTGAGAATCAGCGCAAGGATTGACACCACCAGCAATACCGTCATATCAGTAGTTCCCATAAAGCGTTGCAAATGAGCTGGTTAGCCATTTTTCACGGTAGACCCGCCCTAAAGCGACCATACTTCTTCTATCGCGATTGTCAGGAGTACCGCTCATGCAATACGAACATTTGTTGGTCGCCGTCGACCTGACCGAAGAATGCGACCCGGTGATCAAGCGCGCCATGGCGCTGGCAGAGCCTTCGAAAGCCAAGGTATCCCTGGTGCACATCGTTGAGCCGATGGCCATGGCTTTCGGCGGTGACGTACCGATGGATCTGTCGCAGCTGCAACAGCAGCAGTTCGACCAGGCCAAGGAGCGCATGGACCGGCTGTTCAACAAATACCCGGGAATCAACCGCGGCGACTCGCACCTGACCTACGGCCAGCCTCGCCAGGAAATTCACCAGTTGGCCAAGGACCAGAAGTGCGACCTGATTGTGGTCGGCAGCCATGGCCGTCACGGCCTGGCATTGCTGCTGGGCTCCACGGCCAACGATGTGCTGCACGGTGCGCCGTGTGACGTGCTGGCGGTACGCTTGCTGAAGAAGGATTGACTGGACCTGAACCCGCCTCTTCGCGGGCCAGTCCGCGCCTGCAAGGGTATGGCAATCCCTGCAGGTGCGGCTTTACCCGCGAAGAGGCCGGAACAGGCTAACGCCCATCAGCTTTCCAGCTCAGCCCAGCGCTCCACCAATACATCCAGCTCGCCCTGCAGCTTCTCGATCCGTGCCAGCACCGCCGAAGTTTCTGCAATCGGCCGCTGATAGAAGCCCGCCGCATTCACTTCTTCCTGGGCTTCAGCCATACGCTGCTCCAGCTCATCAATCTGCCCCGGCAGCATCTCCAGCTCACGCTGCAGCTTGTAGCTCAGCTTCTTCTTCGAAGCGTCTTCCACCACCGGCGCCGCAACAGGCTCAGGCTTGGCCTCGACCTTCTCCACTACCGCGCTGTTGAGCGCAGACTTACCGCCCTTGCTCTCGGTCACACCCAGCAGCTTCGGCGAGCCGCCCTGGCGAATCCAGTCCTCGTAACCGCCCACATACTCACGCACCTTGCCCTCGCCTTCGAACACCAGGGTGCTGGTCACGACGTTGTCGAGGAAGGCCCGGTCGTGGCTGACCATCAGCACGGTGCCCTTGTAGTTGGACAGCACCTCTTCCAGCAGCTCGAGGGTTTCCACGTCCAGGTCGTTGGTCGGTTCGTCGAGTACCAGCAGGTTGGCCGGCTTGCTGAACAGCTTGGCCAGCAGCAACCGTGCACGCTCACCACCCGACAACGCCTTGACCGGCGTACGCGCGCGCTGGGGGCTGAACAGGAAGTCGCCCAGGTAGCTCAGCACGTGCCGGTTCTGGCCATCGATCTCGATGAAATCACGGCCTTCGGCCAGGTTGTCGATCACGGTCTTTTCCAGGTCGAGCTGGTGGCGCATCTGGTCGAAATAGGCCACCTCAAGCTTGGTGCCGCGCTCCACTTTGCCCGCAGTGGGCTCAAGGTCGCCCAGCATCATCTTGAGCAACGTGGTCTTGCCAGTGCCGTTTGCACCCAGCAGACCGATGCGATCCTGCCGCTGCAGGACCATGGAAAAGTCCTTGACCAGCAGGGGCCCGTCCGCGTGATGGAAGCTGACATTCTCCAGCACCATCACCTGCTTGCCGGATTTATCCGCGGCTTCGATCTGGATGTTGGCCTTGCCCTGTCGTTCACGGCGCTCGCCACGCTCCACACGCAGGGCCTTCAGCGCACGCACGCGGCCTTCGTTGCGGGTACGGCGGGCCTTGATACCCTGGCGGATCCACACTTCTTCCTGGGCCAGGCGCTTGTCGAACAGCGCGTTGGCGGTTTCTTCGGCGGCCAGTGCGGCCTCCTTGTGCACCAGGAAGCTGGCGTAGTCACCGTTCCAGTCGATCAGGCCGCCGCGGTCCAGTTCGAGGATACGGGTGGCCAGGTTCTGCAGGAACGAACGGTCGTGGGTGATGAACAATACCGCGCCGTTGAAGCCACGCAGGGCCTCTTCGAGCCAGGCGATGGCACCGATGTCCAGGTGGTTGGTCGGTTCGTCGAGCAGCAGCAGGTCGGGCTCGGACACCAGCGCCTGGGCCAGCAGTACCCGGCGGCGCCAGCCACCGGACAGCTCGGCCAGGGTCTTGTCGGCCGGCAGCTGCAGGCGGCTGAGTGTGCTTTCCACCACCTGCTGCAGGCGCCAGCCGTCGCGGGCTTCCAGCTCGTGCTGGACGTGCATGAGTTTTTCCAGGTCTTCATCGCCCTGGATGTTCATGCTCAGGTGGTGGAACTGCGCCAGCAATTCGCCCACGCCGTCCAGACCAGCGGCTACCACGTCGAACACCGTGCGCTCGTCGGCCACCGGCAGCTCCTGCGGCAACTCACCGATCTTCAGGCCAGGCGCACGCCAGATTTCACCGTCGTCGCCCTTCTGCTCGCCCTTGACCAGGCGCAGCATGCTCGACTTGCCGGTGCCGTTGCGGCCGATGATGCACACCCGCTCGCCACGAGCGATCTGCCAGGACACTTTGTCCAGCAGCGGCATGGCGCCGAATGCGAGGGACACATCGCTGAATTTGAGCAGGGTCATGTTCGTCTCCATAAATCGGGCGCGCATTCTACCTGACTTGGCCTTCGACGGCATCCGCCAGGCCAACCAGTGAGCACCTGGTGACATCTGGTCGAACTTAATATCCCGATACAAGCACAGTGCTTTCACCCACTGCCGGCAAACAGCTAAGCTAAGGCAATAGCTTTCAATAGTGCTGGCTCCGCCGACACTTCCCATGGTTCAACTGCCCGGACGTATCATGCGCAGCCGCCTGTTACATATCGCATCCTGCCTGCTGCTTACCGCTGCCACCTGCGCAGCGCAGGCCACCGACCTGACCCTGCAACGCCAGTACTATGACGAGGCCAAGCGAGCGCTGGCCAAAGGCGACAAAGGCCCGTACCTGCGCTATGCCCAGGCCTTGAGCGACTACCCGCTGACGCCCTACCTGGTCTACGACGAACTCACCGCCCGCCTGAAGAGTGCCAGCAACCAGGAAATCGAAGGTTTCCTTGCCAAGCATGGCGACCTGCCCCAGGCCAACTGGATGAAACTGCGCTGGTTGCGCTGGCTGGCCGAACGCGGCGAGTGGGATACCTTCGTCAAGTACTACGACCCCAAGCTCAACTTCACCGAACTGGACTGCCTCAACGGCCAATACCAGCTCAGCCACGGCCTGCGCGCCGAAGGTTACGCCACCGCCGACAAGCTGTGGAGCGTCGGCAAATCGCAACCTGCCGCCTGCGACACGCTGTTCGGCATGTGGGCAGCCGAAGGCCAACTGACCGAGGCCAAGCGCTGGGAACGCACCAAGCTGGCCGCCCAGGCGCGCAACTACGGCCTGGCCAACACCCTGGTCAAGACCCTGACCACCCTCGGCCCGCAGGGGCGCCTGCTGATCGACGTCGCGCAGAAGCCCGAGCTGCTCAACCAGCCGTCGCGCTTTACCCCGGTCAACGAGGCCATGTCCGACGTGGTCAGCCTCGGCCTTCGTCGCCTGGCCCGGCAGGACCCGGAGCGGGCCATGGCGCTGCTCGACGATTACGCCCAGCGCATGCACTTCTCGCGTGACGAAAAGGTGGCCATCGCCCGCGAAATCGGCCTGACCCTCGCACGCCGCTACGACCCACGCGCGCTCGACCTGATGACCCGCTATGACCCCGAGCTGCGTGACAACACTGTCAGCGAATGGCGCCTTCGCCTGCTGCTGCGCCTGGGCCGCTGGGAGGACGCCTACGAGCTGACCAAACGCCTTCCCCAGGACCTGGCCAGCACCAGCCGCTGGAAGTACTGGCAGGCTCGCAGCCTGGAGCTGGCACAGCCCAACAACCCGCAGATCCCGCTGCTTTACAAGACCGCAGCGCGTGAGCGTGACTTCTATGGCTTCCTCGCCGCCGATCGGGCACAGACACCCTACCAGCTGAACAACAAGCCGCTGCTGCTGAGCCCACAACTGGTCAAGAAGGTCCGCAACACGCCCGGCATCCAGCGCGCACTGGAATTCCACGCCCGCGGCCAGATCGTCGACGGCCGCCGTGAGTGGTACCACGTCAGCCGCCACTTCACCCGTGACGAAATGGTTGCGCAGGCACGCCTGGGTTATGAGCTGCGCTGGTACTTCCCGGCCATCCGCACCATCAGCCAGGCCCAGTACTGGGACGACCTGGACATCCGCTTTCCCATGGCCCACCGCGACACGCTGGTGCGTGAAGCCAAGGTTCGCGGCCTGCATTCGAGCTGGGTATTCGCCATCACTCGCCAGGAAAGCGCCTTTATGGAGGACGCACGCTCACCCGTGGGCGCCAGCGGCTTGATGCAACTGATGCCGGCCACGGCCAAAGAAACCGCACGCAAGTTCAGCATCCCGCTGGCCTCACCGGCGCAAGTGCTGAACCCGGACAAGAACATCCAGCTGGGTGCGGCCTACCTGAGCCAGGTACACAGCCAGTTCAACGGCAACCGGGTGCTGGCTTCGGCAGCCTACAACGCCGGGCCCGGGCGCGTGCGACAGTGGCTCAAAGGGGCCAAGCACCTGAGCTTCGATGTGTGGGTGGAGTCGATCCCGTTCGACGAAACGCGCCAGTATGTACAGAACGTGCTGTCGTATTCGGTGATCTACGGGCAGAAGCTGAATTCACCGCAGCCACTGGTGGATTGGCATGAACGGTATTTCGATGACATGTGATTGCTGTTGAGCCTGTACCGGCCTCTTCGCGGGTGAACCCGCGCCTACAACGACCGCGTAACCCTTGTAGGAGCGGGTTCACCCGCGAAGAGGCCGGCACAGGCAACACACCTATTCCAGGATTTCTACTTCCATCCCCACCTCCAGCCACCCACTGCCATCCACAGCCAGGTTCTGGCCGAACAGCACGTCGCCTTCTTTTTCGCGGAATGTCTTCAGCGTAGCCATCGGCTCACGGTCAGCGCTACGCTCCCCGGTGGCTGGATCGATGGTCGTGAAGATGCACCGCACACTGGGCTTGAGCACGCGAAACGCCAAGCTGCCGATGCGAATCCGCTTCCAGCCATCCTCGGCAAACGGCTCCGCGCCCTGCACCACCAGGTTGGGCCGAAAGCGCCGCATCGACATGGGCCGGCCAATACGCCGGTTAAGCTCATCCAGCGAGCCCTGCCCAATCAGCAGCAAGGGGAAACCATCCGGAAACGCCGCACGGTCACTGTTGAAGCCGTAACCATTGGGCAGGTAACGCGCACGCTGCTCCGGGCAATGTACCAAGCGTACGGCTTTGCCCAGCAACTCACTCAACCAGGCCGCCGCGGCATCGCCAGCGTCCGGCACACGCAGGGTATCGCGCCAGATCGTCACGCCGCGCAGGGCGTCATCGGCAGGCGGTACAGGCACCCGCAACGGCGCCTGTCCAGGGGCTTGCAGCAGCAACTGGCCGCTGTCGTCATCGCTCGCGTCGATCTGGCCAAGTTGTGGCCAGGCACGCTGGGTCAGGAAGCGTCCGTTTTCTTCCTCGACCACCATCCAGCGCCGGTCGCCTTGCAACCCCAGCAACCCCACCGGTGATGCCTTCAGGCTTTGCGCCTGCCCCGACTTCACCGGGTATCGATACAACTCACTGAGAAACATCCCTGCTGCCTCGCTTCATGCCAAAAGCCAAGCTTATACCTGGCCGGCACAACGTTCACGCGGCGGTGGTATCCAGCAGCAGGCGCTGCTTGACCACATCGACCAGGCGATCAGGCTGGAACTTGGAAAGGAAGTTGTCACAGCCCACCTTCTTCACCATGGACTCGTTGAAACTGCCCGACAGCGAAGTGTGCAGCACCACATAGAGCTGGCGCAGACGGGCATCGCTGCGGATCTCGGTGGTCAGCCGATAGCCGTCCATTTCCGGCATTTCTGCATCGGTGAACACCATCAGCAGCTTTTCGCACACGTCCTCGCCGGCGTCGGCCCAGCCCTTGAGCATGCGCAGCGCCTTCAGGCCATCACTGGCCACGTGCAGCTTCATGCCCAACTGAGACAGGGTATCGCGCAATTGCGCCAAGGCCACACTGGAGTCGTCCACCAGCAGCACTTCGCGGCCGCGGGCCCGGGCCAGCACTGGGTCGGCGAGCTTGTCGCCAGAAACCCGGGCGTTGTAGGGCACGATTTCGGCCAGCACCTTTTCCACGTCGATCACTTCCACCAGCTTCTCATCAACCTTGGTGATGGCAGTCAGGTAGTGCTGGCGACCGGCACTGGAAGGCGGCGGCATGATCGACTCCCAGTTCATGTTGACGATGCGGTCGACACCGCCCACCAGGAAGGCCTGCACCGAGCGGTTGTATTCGGTGACGATGATGGTGCTGTCCGGCCCCGGCTGTAGCGGGCGCATACCGATCGCCTGAGACAGGTCGATCACCGGCAGGGTCTGCCCACGCAGGTTGACCACACCACAGACATAGGCGTGGCGCTGGGGCATCAGGGTCAGCTTGGGCAGTTGCAGTACTTCCTGCACCTTGAACACGTTGATCGCGAACAGCTGGCGACCGGCCAGGCGAAACATCAGAATTTCCAGGCGGTTCTCACCCACCAGTTGCGTGCGTTGGTCTACCGTGTCGAGAATGCCAGCCATTGGAAAGCCCCCAGGCTTGAGTCTTAAAAGGTGAAATCATCTACCCTGTATCGGCGGCTTCACGCACACCTTGACCCCTGCGGGAAAATGCCGCGCAGATAATTGATATCACTTTACCATCATGCTTTACTGCCGACACGCCAGGGCAAATCAGGGGCACGACAAAAGTTCCCTACCCTAGCCCTTGATCAGGGAAACCCTTAGCGGCAATCGGGTGCAACCTGATGTTCGCGATATCCTTTAGCCATTAATGTGACGCCATTCTCATTGCATGAATGGAGTCAGGCTTTTGCTAGCTATCGTTTCGGCGTGCCCGCCCCCTGCGCCTACCCCACGCGCGGGGACTTGATGATGGACACTGCCTTATCGTTCGATGACGCCCTGCAGGGCTTCCTGCTGGATGCCCAGGTACTGCTGACCCAGGCCCAGGAATGCCTGCAGCATCTGGAGCTTATAGACAATGACCCGGATGCCTGCAGTTGCCTGAACAACACCCTCGACACTATCGCCCGTCAAGCTACGCGCCTGGGCCTGCGTGAAGTTGCCCACTACACCACCGCCCTGCAACAGTTGCTCGCCCCGGCCTGTCACGGTGGTTGCCTGCAGCGTGAAGCCCTACCCGCCATAGGGGCATGCCTGACCTTGCTGGCCTGGCAGTTGGAGCTGGTCGATAGCCGTACAGGGCGGCTGAACCTGGACATCGGCGAGCAACTGGTGCTGCTGGGTGAATTGGCCAAAGTCGTACAAGCACCCTTTGCGCCAGCCTGCGCGTCCTGCGATGAAGAAGGCAGCGCGTGCATTCACCCGCACAGTGACGTGGCAACCGGCAACCGCCCCAGCCGCTCTAATCGCATGCATTAACCTGACGCAAAGTGCAACTAAGCAACTTGATTGAAACCCGACCATGGTCGAACTTGGAAAGTTCACCAGGCTTTCGGTGCATGCCGTTGAATCATTGCCGCGCTAGTTACAGCACAAGTGGGTACAGCGCGATTAAAGGGTGGCACTTTGCTACCCGAAAAGGCCCGACCAGTAGGCGTTTCAACGCGTTACACGGCCGCGACCAATGCAATGCAAAGTGATAATATGCGCCCCCACAAACGCTTGCTGCCGGAACAACGGTGGCAAGAATGCGTGTTCGAAAAAACATCGAAAGTACTGCGCCAAAGCCTCTGACCAGCATTGTGCAAGGCCTCCATCAGCAATACTTCAGTGGCCTCCCTACCTATGTTTCCACGCTTGAAGACTTCTTTGCATTGCTGCTCCCGCGCCGCCGTGCTGCGTTGGGCAACGGTCGGGCTTTGCGTGGCCTCACTGGTTGCCAACATGGCGCTGTACCTGGCCAACCAGACAATCCCGGCCACCCTGCTGGTGCTGCAGTTGGTCGCCACGCTGGGTGCTGTTGTACAACTGGGCCTGAGCGCCAGGTCGATCCACCTGCGCCCGGCCGAGCTGGCCGAGCGCATGCTCAAGGTGCAAGAAGACGAGCGTCAGCATCTGGGCCGGGAACTGCACGACGACATCGGTCAACTGCTCACCGCTGCCAAGCTGCAACTGCAGTGGCTGCAACGGCGCATGCCCGACGAGTTGCAGGGGCACTGCGACGCCCTGCGCAGCACGCTGGATGACACCCTCGGTAACGTGCGCAATGTTTCCGCGCTGCTCAACCCCCGGCAGTTGGCCAGCCTTGGCCTGGAAGCCAGCCTGCGCACACACCTGGTACGCACCCTGGCCAGCAGCGGCGTGCACTGGAGCCTGGCGTGCAACCAGCGCCTGGGCGGCATCGACGAAGCCGTGGCCATGGCAGTGTTCCGTATTACCCAGGAGGCAGTGACCAACATGCTGCGCCACGCCCAGGCACACAACCTGGTCATCCGCCTGCAACGCACCCCTGAGGGGCTGGCGTTGTCGATCCACGACGATGGTCGTGGTTTCGCCCCTGCCCGGCACCCGGCCGAGGCCGGTCAGCGCGGCTTGGCCGGCATGCAGGAGCGGGTAATCGCGCTGCAGGGCAGCCTCGACATCACCAGTCAGCCTGGCCGAGGCACGCAGATCGAAGCGATGTTCCCGTGGTCCCCGCGCACTCAGCAACGCGCCAGGAGTATTACCAACCATGACCTGTAGACTACTGCTGGTAGATGACCACTCGCTGATCCGCGCCGGGGTGCGCGCACTGGTCTGCGATATCCCCGGCTATGACGTGGTCGGCGAAGCCGACGACGGCAGCCAGCTACTCGACCAGGTACGCACACTGGCGCCCGACATCATCTTGCTGGACATCTCCATGCGTTCGACCAGCGGCCTGGACGCCCTCACCCAACTGCGGGCCAGCGGCAGTACCTGCAAAGTGCTGATCCTGTCCATGCACACCGACCCGGACCTGATCATGCGGGCCCTGGAAAGCGGTGCCCACGGCTACCTGCTCAAGGACACCAGCGCCACCGAGCTGGAACAGGCGCTGGGTGCTGTACGCCACGGTGAGCGCTACCTCAGCCCGGCCATCGCCCACACCGTCATCAACCAGGCGCTGCGGCACACCAAACAAGGCAAGCCAAGCGCTGGAGAACGGCATAATCTGACGTCACGGCAACTTGAGATCCTGCGCCTGATCGTGCGCGGCAAGTCCACCCGGGAAATCGCGGCGGGCCTAGGCCTGTCGATCAAGACCGTGGAAACTCACCGCTCGCAAATCATGAAGCGCCTGCAAATTCACGACGTGGCCGGCCTGGTGCTGTTCGCCGTACGCGAAAAAATCATCAGCCTGGATGACTGAGCAACGGTGACCCGGCCGGCAGGTGCAGGTGCAACGCCGCCGGCCTTGCCTGAAAGCGCAGGTTGGCAGCCTGCAACGGCTCGCCATCGAGGTTGATGTCCAACCCTTGCGAACTCTTGATCTCGACCCATGGCAGCCTGGCCCGAACGAACAGGCCGTCACCGCCCAACAGGTCCCGCAGAGCCCCCACCACTTCCTGTGGTGCAGGCAGAATAGCGACGTCAAGCAAACCGTCGTTGACCATGGCTTCGGGGCACAGCACCTGCCCGCCCCCAGCCTGTCGGCCATTGCCGATACCCAGCGCCAGCAAATCCCCTTGCCAGTGGAAGCCTGGCCCCTGTAGCTCTACCGAAGCCGCCTGTAGCTCACTGAAGCGGGATAACCCGGTGAACAGGTAGGCGGCAGCGCCCAGCACTTTCTTGAGGTCTTCGGAGGTATTGGCGGTGACCTGGCTGCCAAAGCCACCCGTGGCCATGTTGAGGAACAACTGATCGCCAGCCTGCCCCAAGTCTATTGGTTGTGGCGCGATATTCAGCAAGGCCAGCGCCGACGCTGGCTCCAGGGGGATGCCAGCGGCTTTGGCGAAATCGTTGGCCGTCCCCAATGGCAACAAGGTCAGGCTGGCGTTGGTAGCGGCCAAGCCCATGGCCTCGGCCACATCCCGCAACGTGCCGTCCCCACCACCGGCGACGATATGGCTGTAACCCGCCGCCAGTGCCTCGGCGACCAGCCGTTGGGCGTCGCCCGCCTCCCAAGTAACCCGTACATCCAGCACCCAGCCGCTATCGCGCAGGTCGCGCACGGCGCTGCGCACGTCTTCGTTCATCGCCTGCTTGCCGTGCAGCACCAACATTGCCTTGCGCCCTTGCATGTGCGCGTCTCCGTAAAATGGACCACCCCCTATCTCGACCACTGGCCTGCCCGGATCGTTGCATGGCCTGGAAAAAACATTGGGCCGGCGCCAGGCCTGCAACTGATCGCGTCGCCGGTCATTTTTTCCACACTCGGCAATCCCGGCTATGCTCAGCAAATACCCCTATTGCCATGGACGCGCCCGGCAGTGGCTCCCCCACTGCTGTCAACGGGCGCGTTTTGCTATCTGCAGCCTTTTGCGAGGACTTTGGGTCATGCGCATTCTCTGGACACTGCCCTACCTGCCTTGGCCGACCACCAGCGGCCACAAGACCCGGCAATACCATCTGCTGCGCGCACTGGCCCAGCGCGGCCACCGGATTACCCTGCTGGTGCAGTCGAAAATCCCTCTCAGCGATGCAGCACGCGAGGCCCTCGAGCCACTCCTCGAACGCCTGATCGTGCTACCCCGCAGGCCGCTGCACAGCCCACTCAACCTGCTGGCATCACCCATCATCGACTACCCCATGCGGGCAATCATCAATGGCCTGGCGCCTTGCCTGCGGCACCGGTTCGAGCAACTGCTGGACGAACCCTGGGACGTGATCCAGATCGAGCACAGCTACAGCTTCCAGCCGTTCGAAAAAGCCCTACAGGCTCGCAGGCTGCCCTACATGCTTAGCGAGCACACCCTGGAGTCGGTAATGGGCGGCGCCTGCCACGATCGCCTGCCGCTGTGGCTGCGCCCGCTCAATGCCTTCGACCGCTGGCGCTACCGGCGCTGGGAGCACCGTGTGCTGCGCCAGCCCACCGAACTGGTGGCTGTCAGCGCCCATGATGCCGAGCTGATCGCGCAGATCAGTGGGCGCCCGGTGAATGTGGTGGTTAACGGCGTGGACTGTGATTTCTACCAGCAGGTGCAACCTGCGCTGCACAGCCAGCGTCTGTTGTTCGTCGGCAATTTCGAATATGGCGCCAATCTGGAGGCCATCGAATGGGCACTGGACGACATCATGCCGAAGGTGTGGATGAGCAACCCGGCGGTGCGCCTGGCGATTGCCGGGCACGCCATGCCGGCCAACTGGAAGCTTCACTGGAACGACCCACGCATTGAATGGTTCGGCTACCGCCCCGACCTGCGTGAACTGCAACGACGTTCAGCGCTGTTCTTTGCTCCCCTGCGTTATGCCGGTGGCTCGAAGGTGAAAATCCTCGAAGCGATGGCCGCCGGCTTACCCGTGATCACCACCGACAAGGGCGTTTCAGGCCTGACCGTGAACAACGGCGAACACTACTTGGGCAGTGACGACGGTGATCAACTGGCATTGCTGATCACCCAGTTGCTCAATCAGCCCTGGCGCATGAGCCAGTTGAGCGATGCCGGGCGCCAGTTTGCCCGCCAGCGCCACGACTGGAGCGTGGCTGCCCAACAACTGGAGAATGTGCACATACGCCTGACCCAGGCGGCACCGGCCGAGGCAGCGCCGCTGGCCAGTGCCTGGCTGGGCCGCTCAGCCAAGTAGCTCGCTGAAGGGGATGAATGGTACGTTGTCGCCCTGCTTCGGCGTGCTGCCCTCACGCACTTCCACCAGCCCCTCCGCCCAGGCGGCGCTGCGCAGCACACCCGAGCTCTGGTTCTTGTAGATGCGCACGCGGCCCTGTTCGATGCGCGCGCGCAGGTATTCGCGGCGCGTACCCGGCTTGGGCCAGTCAAACCCGGCCGGCATGTCGAACCGCAACGGCGTGACGTCCATCACACCCTGACGACGCAGCAGGTAGGGCCTGGTCAGCAGACCGAAGGTGACCAAGGTCGAGGCGGGGTTGCCCGGCAAGCCAATCACCGGCACGCCCTGGAAGTGGCCGAAGGTCAGCGGCTTGCCCGGTTTGATCGCCAGCTTCCACAACGCCAGTTCGCCAGCCTCGCGCAGGGCGGCACCGAGGTAGTCGGCTTCACCCACCGAGACGCCTCCGGTGGACAGAATCAGGTCTACGCCACCCAGTTCAGCCAGGCAGGCGCGAGTGCGCGCCAGGTCATCCGGCAGGATGCCGGCATCGACCACTTCGCAACCCAGCCGCTGCAACCAGCTGACCAGCAGCCTGCGGTTGCTGTTGTAGATCTGCCCAGGCCCGAGCGGCAGGCCTGGCTCGACCAGTTCGTCACCGGTGGACAGCACCGCCACTTTTACCTTGCGCACCACGTCCAGACGGCCATGCCCCAAGGTCGCCGCCAGGCCCAGTTCGATCGGCCCAAGGCGGGTGCCGGCGCTCATCACCTGCTCGCCCTTGCGGGTCTCCTGACCTTGAGGGCGTATGTTCTGCTCGGTGCGCAACGCTTCGAGAAAGCGCACCCGGCCATCTTCGAGTACTTCGGTGTTTTCCTGCATCTCGACGCAGTCGGCCCCCTCCGGCACAGGCGCGCCGGTGAAGATCCGTGCGCAGGTACCCGGTTGCAGCGGCTGGGGCGCATGGCCGGCGAAAATACGCTGGCTGACCGGCAGCGGCTGGCCCTGCCAATCAGCCAGGCGCAAGGCATAACCGTCCATGGCGCTGTTCGGCCAAGGCGGCAGGTCGAGGGAGGCCACCAGGTCAGTGGCCAGCACGCGGCCTTCGGCTTCGGCCAGCGGCAGGTTTTCGGTCTCGCGGATCGGTGCAGCTTCGGCCAGCGCCAGCAGTTGCTCCAGCGCCTGTTCCACCGGCATCAGCGGCCGGGCCTGGCTGACCTCAGCCACGGCTGTCACAGGCCGCTGCCTGCTTCAGGTGCGCCACGAAGTTGCAAGGGCGATGACGGGCATCAAGCTGCTCGGCCAGGATGCCATCCCAACCGGTGCGCACAGCGTTGGTCGAGCCCGGCAGGCAGCACACCAGCGTACCGTTGGCCAGCCCGGCCAAGGCTCGCGATTGCACGGTGGAGGTGCCAATGTCGGCCACGGAAATCTGCCGGAACAGCTCACCAAAGCCGTCTACTTGCTTGTCCAGCAGGCAGGCCACCGCCTCGGGGGTGCTGTCGCGGCCAGTAAACCCGGTACCGCCCGTAATCAGCACCACTTGCACGTTGTCATCGGCGATCCATGTGGCGACCTGGGCCCGGATCTTGTACAGGTCATCCTTGAGCAGCACGCGCTCGGCAAGGCGGTGACCGGCGGCGCTCAGGCGGTCGACGAACATCTGGCCAGAGGTGTCGGTGTCGAAGGTACGGGTGTCGCTGACCGTGAGTACGGCGATGCTTAGCGCCACGAAGGGGGTATCTGCCTTGGCTTTCATGGGTGTCCGTCACAACAGGATGAGATGGACGCAGTTATATCACAGCGCACCTTTTCCAGCGTTGCCCCCCTCAGCCTTGCCTTGGGTCAAGAGAACGAATTAATCGCTATGCTGCACTTGGAGTGAACTTGCACTAACGTCCTGCGTCATAAAAGTCATCTAGCACCATCGCACTTGGAGAAACACGATGATCAAACGGACCCTACCCGCCTTCCTGCTTGCCTTGGGTTTGGGCGCCCTTGCTGGCTGCTCGACCCCAACCGTCATTACCCTGAACGATGGCCGGGAGATCCAGGCAACCGACAAACCGTCCTACGACGAAGACTCTGGCTTCTATGAATTCGAGCAACTCGACGGCAAGCGCACGCGCCTGAACAAGGACCAGATCCGCACCGTCAAAGAGCTCTGATCAAGGCCCCGTTCAGGCCATGGCCCTTTAAACAACAAGGGCTTGCGGGCAAAAACGGGATGCAGTAGGATTTTGGTCATCGGAGTGTAGCGCAGCCAGGTAGCGCGTCTCGTTCGGGACGAGAAGGCCGCAGGTTCGAATCCTGTCTCTCCGACCAAATCCTTGTCAGAAAGCCCGCCATGTGCGGGCTTTTTGTTGTGTGCGAAAAATACGTCAGTGCGCGGCTTCAGCCTCGATGGGCACCTGCAACTCCTGCAGACCGAGTCAGGCGCTCAGGCGGGAGGTGACTTCGCCCAACTGCCCTGACAAACCATGCAGGCGCTGCCCCGCCTGCTCGGTATGCTGCACCGCTTCCTGGTTGGCCGTGGCAATTCGGGTAATTTCGATCAGGTTACGCGAGATATCTTCGGCCACGCTGGTCTGCTCCTCGGCCGCGGTGGCGATCTGCCGGTTCATGTCGCGGATCGCCTCCACCGCCTGGGTGATACGTTGCAGCATCTGCCCGGCCTGCTCGACCTGCTCAGCCCCTTCCTGGCTGCGTTGCTGGCCGCTTTCGATGGCCTTGACCGCCTCCACCGCCCCTGACTGTACCGCTTCGATGATCTGGTGAATTTCTGCAATCGACGCTGCCGTGCGCTGGGCCAGGCTGCGCACTTCATCGGCGACCACCGCAAAACCACGCCCGGCTTCGCCCGCACGGGCCGCTTCGATGGCCGCGTTAAGCGCCAGCAGGTTGGTCTGCTCAGCAATGCCGCGGATCACTTCCAGCACTTTGCCTATACGTGTGCTGTCATGCTCCAGGTCGCGAATTACCGACGCCGTGCCGGCGATTTCGCGGTTGACCAGCCCGATGATGTCGATGGTCTGCTGCATCACCTGCTCGCCGGCCTGGGCGCTGTGGTCGGCGTCATCGGCCGCGCGGGCAGCCTCGGCGGCGTGGCGAGCGACCTCTTGGGCAGTGGCGGACATTTCGTGCATGGCCGTGGCCACCTGGTCGGTACGCTGGAACTGGTCATGAGTACCGCGGGCCATGTCACCGGCAATACTGCGCAACTGGCCGCTGGCACCTTCCAGCTCCTGAGCGTTGTCCTGCAGCCGGCCGACAGTATCGGCAAGGAAGTCACGCAGGGTGTTGGCCGCCCGCGCCAGGCGCCCCAGCTCATCCTCCCGACGGCTGTCGACCCGGGCAGCAAAGCAGCCTTGGCTGAGCTGCGCGACGTACTCGATCAACTGGCGGATCGGCTCGATCAGGCTACGGTTGACCAGCCACAGGCTGAGCAGCCCCACCAGCACCGCAGAAGCCAGCATCACCAGCAGGCCCAACCATACCGTGCGCTCGGCACTGGCATTGATGCTGGCTGCACGCTGGCGAGCATCGGCGCGCAGTTGCTCGACCAGTTCGCTCATCTGCTCACTGGCGGCACGGTCCACGCCTTTGACCGCCCGGTCGCCCGCTACTGGGTCGCCGCCTGCCGCCAGGAAGGCCTGGCGGCCTTGCGCATAGGCCTGGCCCAACTGGCGGTGGCTGTCGCGTAATTGCTGCAGCGACGCCTTGAGCCTGGCATCGCTGTTGTCGATCAATTGCCCGAGCAGTTGTTGTACTTGCTGTTCGCGGGCCTGAAACTGCTGCCAGTACTTGTCCATCTCCGCAGGCTGGCGCCCGCGCAACAGCACGTTCTTCCATTCCTGCACCTGGATCTTGAACTGCAGGTTGGCTTCGTCAATCAATTGCGAGGCCCGCAGCGGCCCGTCGACCAGCTCGGCGTAGCCACGCACGCTGGACGACAGGAACTGGAAACACACCAGGGCGATCAGCAGCATCGCCAGCACACTGCCGCCGAGCAGCGAGAGAATTTGCACTCTGAGGGATTTACGCAACATCGAGGGTCTCGGAACCAGAGGGAGTAGGCTGAGGCCGCTGTACAGCCCCATTACTGGCAGGCCAAAAAAAAGCTGCCATCACGCAATGGCAGCCAGGTCGAGCACTTACGCAACAGTTGAGGCAAATCTTCTCAGGCAATTACTACAGAAATGTTACAAAGCCACGACACGCTAACCCGTGGTGAACTGCAGCGCTGCCAGCCGCGCATACAGCGGGCTGTCCTCGATCAACTGACGGTGGGTGCCCACCGCCACCAGCCGGCCTTGGTCGATGACCGCGATGCGCTCGGCATGCTGTACCGTGGCCAGGCGATGGGCGATCACCAGCGTGGTACGGCCGGCCATCAGGCTGGGCAGCGCTTGCTGGATCAAGTATTCGCTTTGTGCATCCAGGGCACTGGTGGCTTCGTCCAGCAACAGGATCGGCGCATCGACCAGCAAGGCCCGGGCAATCGCCAGGCGCTGGCGTTGCCCGCCGGAAAGGCCGATGCCGCCCTCCCCCAGTTGTGTCTGGTAGCCTTGGGGCAGTTGCCGGATGAATTCGTCGGCATGGGCGCCGCGGGCTGCTGCTTCGACTTCAGCCAAGGTCGCCTCGGGCCGGCCATAACGAATGTTGGCCTCCACCGTGCCACGGAACAGCGAGGGGTTTTGTGCCACCAAAGCGAACTGCCGGCGTAGCTGGTCGGGATCAAATGCGGTAACCGGCTGGCCATCGAGCAGGATGCGCCCTTGTTGGGGGTCGTAAAAGCGCAGCAACAGATCGAACAGGGTCGACTTGCCTGCCCCGGAAGGGCCAACCAGGGCGACGGTCTGCCCGGGTTCGATGGTCAGGCTCAGGCCGTCGACAGCTGCCACCGTGGGCCGTGAAGGGTAAGCGAACACGACCTGTTGCAGTTCGATATGCCCGCTGGCCCGCGGTTGTGGCAGCACCTGCGCCACGTCGGGGGGCAGGATGGCACTGCGCGCGGCCAACAGTTCGGCAATGCGCTCGGCGGCACCCGCGGCCCGTTGCAGTTCGCCGATCACCTCACTGAGGGTACCGAAGGCACTGCCGACGATCAGGCTGTAGAACACGAATGCAGCCAGCTCGCCTGCGGATATACGCCCGGCGATCACATCCATGCCGCCGACCCACAGCATCACCCCCACCGCCCCCAACACCAGCACGATCACCAGGGTTATCAGCCAGGCACGCTGTGTAATCCGCTTGCGGGCAACAGTAAACGCTGCTTCGACCGTATCGGCGAACAGTTCGCGGTCGTGCGCCTGGTGGTTGTAGGCCTGCACGGTCTTGATCTGCCCCAGCGTTTCAGCCACGTAGCTGCCCACATCGGCGACCCTGTCCTGGCTCTGCCGCGACAGGCTGCGCACCCGACGGCCGAACAACAGGATCGGTGCCAACACCAGCGGCAGCGTTACCACCACGATGCTGGTGAGCTTGGGGTTGGTGATGAACAGCAATACCACACCGCCAATGACCATCAGCGCGTTGCGCAGGAACATCGACAGCGATGAACCGATCACTGATTGCAGCAAGGTGGTGTCCGCAGTCAGCCGAGACTGGATCTCGGAGCTGCGGTTGTCTTCGAAAAAACCTGGGTGCAGGCCGATCAGGTGATCGAAGACGGCACGACGGATATCGGCCACACAACGCTCGCCAATCCACGACACCAGATAGAAACGGCTGAAGGTACCCACCGCCAGCGCCAGCACCAGCAGCAGGAACAGCCCGATGGTCTGATTGAGCTGGTGCGCGGAGCGGGTCATGAAGCCTTGATCCACCAACAGGCGGATGCCTTGGCCCATCGACAGGGTGATGGCAGCGGTGACCACCAGCGCCAGCAATGCCAGCAGCACCTGGCGGCGATAAGGGCGAACGAACTGCCAAGCCAGGCGCAAGGCGCGGCGTTGGCGCGGGGAAACCGATTCGGGCATGGCGACGACCACAAAGGGTGGGGAAGCGGCAGCCTACCACTCATCCCGGTCGGGAGACTGCATGAAGGTTGCTATAACGCATCGATCTAACCAGCTTATGGAGCTTTCACAGGGTTTCTGCTGGACTGTTGCTGCCGTGACCCGGAAGCTGTCACAGGCCAGTCACGGCGCAGGGCTACCCTGAGCTTGAACCTGAAGAGGAGACAGTGCATGAGCTTGCAGCATGGCAGTGATAACCAGAAGCCCCAGACCTCCCCGCAACAGCAAGTATGCGGTTCGATCATCGACGCCAAGGGGCGCGAAGTGCCGATCACCGAGCAGATGATCCAGCAGGCCTGCAAGGCCCTGGAAGAAAGCCGTGTCGAGCGCGTACGCAAAGGTTGATCGGCGAATTTTTTGCAACCCGGCGCTTGCGCCGGGTTTTTATTGGCCCAGCCAGTGGGCTTGGCCGCCCCCACAGGTAACCGCACCTACCTGCAAGATCAAGGCAAGGCGTGCTTAGACCAACACCCCACCCAGGGCACTGACCAACTGCGCCAACTGCGGCGCCTCCCCGTGTAAGCGCACGGCCAGCCCCTCGATCTCGCGCCTTGGCGGGTATTGCTTGCGCAACAGGTCAAACGCCGCTCGCTGTTGCTGCGGATCATCGCTGAGGCTACGGCGGAAATCGGCATCATCACGGCGCGGGTCATACACGGCGCGACACAGGGTGGCCAAGGCCCAGGACAGGTCGGTGCTGGCATCCAGCTCGATCTGTGCCAGCGGTGGTTTGGGCAGCAGCTCGGCCAGCCGCACCTGCTCGTTCACATCGAGGAAGCGGCACAGCGCCTGGTAGATCTGCGCCGTGCCACGCTGGCGGCCATCGAGGCTGTAGCCGGCAATGTGCGGCGTAGCCAGGGTGCACAGGTCGGCCAACTGCAGGTCGACCTGCGGCTCCCCTTCCCACACATCCAGCACCGCGTGCACGTCTTCGCGGTCCAGCAGCAGCTCGCGCAGGGCCACGTTGTCCACTACCGGGCCACGGCTGGCGTTTACCAGCCAGGCACCCGGGCGCAACTGTGCCAGCTGCGCCTGCCCCAGCAGGTGCCAGGTCGGGTGCTGGCCGCCGCGTTGTAACGGGGTATGCAAGCTGATCACATCGCACTGCTGCAGGATGGTTTCGAGGCTGACGTAGTCGCCGCCCTCCGCGGCCTGACGCAACGGGTCGCACACCAGCACCTTCCAGCCCAGGCCATGCAGCACCCGCACGAGGCGGCCACCCACTTCACCCGCGCCCACAACGCCATACACGCGCTCAGGCAATGCCACGCCATCCAGTTCGGCCAGGGTCAGCAGGCTGCCCAGCACGTAATCGACCACGCCGCGGGCATTGCAGCCAGGTGCGCTGCTCCAGCGGATGCCAGCTTCTGCAAAGTAGTCCAGGTCCAGGTGATCAGTGCCGATGGTGCACGTGCCGACAAAGCGTACACGGCTGCCTTCGAGCAACTGACGGTCGACCTTGGTCACCGAGCGCACCAGGAGGATATCGGCGTCCTTGACGCTGGCAGCATCGAGGCTTCGGCCGGGGTAGCGGCGAATTTCACCGAAACCCTGGAAGAAGGCATCGAGCAGCGGGATGTTCTCGTCGGCAACTATCAGCATGGCGCTCTCCTGTCTGGGGAGCGCAGTGTAGGCGCAACGCCGGGCGTGTTCCAGAGCGATTCAGTCGGCTTTCTTGCGGATCCAGTACAGGAAAGTGCCGGCGTCCTCTTGTTGCTGCAGCAGCTCGTGGCCGAGGAAGTTGCAGAACTTGGGGATGTCGCGGCGGGTCGACGGGTCGGTGGCGATGACCTTGAGCAGGCCGCCGGCGGCCAGGTTGCGTACGTGCTGGTGCAGCATCATCACGGGTTCCGGGCAGTTCAGGCCGGTGGCATCGAGGATGGCGTCGGGGGTGAAATCGGTCATGGGGGGCTCCGAAAATGATCGCTATTGTCGCGCATAGCGCGACGCGGTCCAAGCACGGCTTTCAAACCCAGCGCTGAGTCAGGACAGACGAATTTGCTTCTTGCTTCTTGGATGTGGGCATTTAGATTGAGCAGGTATTCGTTCACGCAGGTGGCGCATAGTCACCTTTCCGCCCTTACGGCGGGTCCCTTTTTGTCGTGGCAAAAAGGAACCAAAAACCGTCGGCTGGTATGACTCACCCACATAGGTTACAAATCAGTTCACGCACATAGGTAACAGTCTTTAACTGGCAAGGTCGGTTTTCGAGGATCTGACCATGCCTTGGCGAGAGCTGAAACCTATGGACCTGAAAATGCTTTTCATCGCGGATTACCTGCAAGGGCCGCCCAGCTTCAGCGCCCTGTGCCAGGCCTACGAGATCAGCCGTAAGACCGGCTACAAATGGGTCGAGCGATATGAGAAAGAGGGGCCTTCGGGGCTGGAAGAACGCAGCCGCCGCCGGTTGACGCAGAACTGGGTCGTCCCCGCTGCAGTTCGCGAAGCCATCATCGAACTGCGTAGTCGAGGCGAAACGGAACCTGGTCCGAAAAAGATCCAGGCTGCGCTGCAGGAGCGCTTCCCTGATCAGGCGCCGCCTTCTAAGACAGCGATTTACAACATCCTCAAGAAGGCCGAGTTGGTCAACCCACGCCGTTTACGTCAGCGTGTAGCGGTCTACCCCAAGCCACTGGAGAAGGCAGAGTCGCCTAACCAGCTGTTCAGTGCTGACTACAAGGGCCAATTTCTGACAGGCGCAGGCGTCTGGTGCTATCCACTAACGATCATGGATCACGCCAGCCGCTTCCTGCTCGCCTGCCACAGCATGCCTAATACCAACCTTCTGGAAACGCAGGCCGTTTTCACCCAGGTGTTTCGGGAAAATGGCCTGCCTGAGCGTATTCGTACCGATAACGGTGTGCCGTTTGCCAGTAAAGGACGTGCAGGACTTTCTCAGCTGTCCATCTGGTGGCTGCGTCTAGGCATCATTCCTGAGCGCATTGCACCTGGAAGGCCTGAGCAAAATGGCCGCCACGAACGCATGCATCGGACACTCAAAAGCACGCTGCCATCACCGCCGGCAGTGGCCTGGGAAGCTCAACAGCGGCATTTTGATCGCTTTCGACAACACTACAATTACGAGCGCTTGCATGAAGCACTGAAACAGAAAACACCGGCGTCTTGCTACCAGCCCTCACCACGCCCATTCCCTGAAAAACTTCCTGAGATGACCTACCCCAGCCATGTCGAGAGTTTACCGGCGGATAGCTGCGGCATCATTAACCGCCGTGGCCTGAGGATCTACGTAGGTTACGTGCTCAAGCACCAGACCATTGGGCTGGAGCAAGTCGGAGATGGCATTTGGGATGTTATTTTCGGTCCCATCATCCTTGGTAGAGTCGATGTGCGGGATGCCACTGATGGTTATGTAACACTCAAGGTGTTGTCACCTATGTGAGTGAACTTTTGTGTAACCCATGTGGGTGACCCGTACATCGGCTCCCATCATCCGGCCCCTGCGCTGCGCTCCGGGGTCCCCTCGCTCCGGGCTTGCTCCCGGGAGGACCGCGCTGCAGGCCCCATCCTGGGGCCCAGCGCTTGACGGGCATCCATGCCCGTCACCTCCCTTCGCAAGCCCTGCACTCGGCCTCCTGAAGTCGCAATCTGCGTCGCCTGAACTATCGCGCGCTTAGAAGCAACAGCAAAAGCAGACGCAGAAACAGAAACAGAAACAGAAACAGAAACAGAACGACGTGCTGGCCTCAGCGGGGCTTCAAGTCGAGCCGCCGCAGGTGGCAGGTTACTTCTTCACGGTCGTGGTACAGCTGCTTGCAGGCAATCGACACCTTGATCTTGCGTGCCTTGAATGTTGCCTCCATACGGTCGAGCAGGCGCCGTACTTCGGCATAACGCTGCTTCATCGGCAACTTCAGGTTGACCACCGCCTCGCGGCACAGCCCCTCACCCAGCCAGGTTTCAATCAGCGAGGTGGTACGCGCCGGCTTCTCGACGATATCGCACACCATCCAGTCTACCGGCTGCTTCGGCTGCCAGGTAAAGCCATCGGCCATCAAGTGCTGGACCAGGCCGGTGTCCATCAGGCTTTCGGCCATCGGCCCGTTGTCGATGGCCGTCACCAGCATGCCACGGCGCACCAGCTGGTAGGTCCAGCCACCCGGTGAAGCGCCCAGGTCGACGCCGGTCATGTCGTCACCCAGGCGCTGCTCCCACTGCTCACGCGGAATGAACTGGTGCCAGGCTTCTTCCAGCTTGAGTGTCGAACGGCTAGGTGCCTCACGAGGGAACTTCAGGCGTGGGATGCCCATGGGCCACAAGGCGCTGTTGCTGGCCGATGCAACGCCGACAAATACCCGGCGGCCGCTGATGAAGGTCAGCAGCAAGCGTGGGCGACCGGGGTCGTCGACCAGGCGGCCGGCCTTCTCCAGGGCCTTGCGCAACGGGACTTCGAACTTTCGGCAAAAAGTGGACAATTCCTTGCCTTCGTTGCTGTCCAGCACCTCCAGCCAAAGGCTACCGAACACCGGGAAGTCAGCCAGCTGCGCCAGCAGTACGCTGATGCGGTCACTTTCCGGCAGTTCAACGTAACCGCCACGTGCCCACTGCCGCGGGAAAATCAGCTGGTTGAAACGCAGTTCCCCCATCAAGCGCTCGGCACCGCCCTCCTCGCTACAGACAAACTCGGCACTGGCACTTTGCGGCTTGCCTTTGGCATAGCCGGCAACACCCAGGCGGGCGGCATGTTCGCTGATTTCGGCGCAAACCTCGCCCTCGAAACCGGGCCGGCAATGCATGAACAGGGTATTCATCTCTCACTCCACGACGGCTGGCGCACCACAGGCGCCGGCAGGGCGGCGATGATAAAGGAAGTTCGGAACCTGCGACACGCCCCGCCGGTCCAGAAAAGGGTCAGGTAGCGTAAACCGGTCTAACCTGACCATTCAGCCAGGTCCGTGCCGTGCGGACCGATACAGAGCGGTGCTGCCGGCAAACCGTGAATATTTGCCGGGCACCGGTGCAGAAGGAGTTGGCAATGCCCTCGCTCGATAGCCTGAACACCCTCAAGCCCCTCAAGGTCGGTGACCAGACCTACCACTACTTCAGCCTCACCGAGGCCGCCCGCCAGCTGGGTGACCTGCAGCGCCTGCCCATGTCGCTTAAAGTGCTGCTGGAAAATCTGCTGCGCTGGGAGGATGGCGCGACCGTCACCGGCGACGACTTGCGCGCCATTGTCCAATGGCTTGGCGAACGCCGCTCGGACCGCGAGATCCAGTACCGCCCGGCGCGGGTGTTGATGCAGGACTTCACCGGTGTGCCCGCCGTGGTCGACCTGGCGGCCATGCGCGCCGCCATGGCCAAGGCTGGCGGCGACCCGCAACGGATCAACCCGCTGTCACCGGTCGACCTGGTGATCGATCACTCGGTAATGGTCGACCGCTACGGCACGCCGCAAGCCTTTGCCGAAAACGTCGACATCGAAATGCAACGCAATGGTGAGCGCTATGCCTTTCTGCGTTGGGGCCAGAGCGCCTTCGACAATTTCCGCGTGGTACCCCCGGGCACCGGCATTTGCCACCAAGTCAACCTGGAATACCTGGGCCGCACGGTGTGGACCCGTGAGGCCGACGGCCGCACCTATGCCTTCCCCGATACCTTGGTGGGCACAGACTCGCACACCACCATGATCAACGGCCTGGGCGTACTCGGCTGGGGTGTCGGCGGCATCGAAGCGGAAGCGGCCATGCTCGGCCAGCCGGTATCGATGCTGATCCCCGAAGTGATCGGCTTCAAGCTGACCGGCAAGCTGCGGGAGGGCATCACTGCCACTGACCTGGTGCTGACCGTGACGCAGATGCTGCGCAAGAAAGGCGTGGTGGGCAAGTTCGTCGAATTCTACGGGGACGGCCTGGCCGAGCTGCCCCTGGCCGACCGCGCAACCATCGCCAACATGGCACCGGAATACGGCGCCACCTGTGGTTTCTTCCCGGTCGACCAGGTCACCTTGGACTATCTGCGGCTTTCGGGCCGCCCCGAAGCGACCGTGCAGCTGGTCGAACAGTACTGCAAGGCGCAGGGCATGTGGCGCCTGCCCGGCCAGGAGCCGTTATTCAGCGACACGCTGGCGCTGGACATGGACGACGTCGAAGCCAGCCTGGCCGGCCCCAAACGGCCACAGGACCGCGTAGCGCTGGGCCAGGTCAGTCAAGCCTTCGACCAGTTCATCGCGCTGCAGCCCAAACCGTTGGCCAAAGAAGTTGGTCGCCTGGAAAGCGAAGGTGGCGGCGGTGTAGCAGTGGGCAACGCCGACCAGGCCGGTGCAGTCGACTACAGCCATCAGGGCCAGACCCACACCCTGCGCGATGGGGCCGTGGTGATTGCCGCGATCACCTCATGTACCAACACGTCCAACCCCAGCGTGATGATGGCTGCCGGGCTGGTGGCAAAAAAAGCACTGGAAAAAGGCCTGCAACGCAAACCTTGGGTCAAGAGCTCGCTGGCGCCAGGCTCCAAGGTAGTCACCGACTACTTCAAGGCAGCCGGGCTCACGCCTTACCTCGACCAACTGGGTTTTGATCTGGTCGGTTATGGCTGCACCACCTGCATCGGCAACTCCGGCCCGCTGGACGAGGCGATCGAAAAAGCCATTGGCAGCGCCGACCTCACCGTGGCCTCGGTGCTATCGGGCAACCGCAACTTCGAGGGCCGCGTGCACCCACTGGTCAAGACCAACTGGCTGGCCTCGCCCCCGCTGGTGGTGGCCTACGCCCTGGCCGGCAGCGTGCGCCTGGACCTGACGCGCGACCCACTGGGGTCAGGCAGGGACGGCCAACCGGTCTACCTGCGGGATATCTGGCCGAGCCAGCAGGAAATTGCCGAGGCCGTGGCCAAGGTTGATACGGCGATGTTCCACAAGGAGTACGCCGAAGTGTTTGCCGGTGATGCGCAATGGCAGGCCATCGAGGTGCCACAGGCCGCCACTTACGTGTGGCAGGCTGACTCCACCTACATCCAGCACCCACCGTTCTTCGACAGCATCGGCGGGCCGCCGCCACAAATTGCCAATATTCACGGCGCACGGGTGCTGGCGCTGCTGGGCGATTCAGTGACCACCGACCACATTTCCCCCGCCGGCAACATCAAGACCGACAGCCCGGCCGGGCGCTACCTGCGGGAACAGGGTGTGGAGCCACGCGACTTCAACTCCTACGGTTCGCGGCGTGGCAACCACGAAGTGATGATGCGCGGCACCTTCGCCAACATCCGTATCCGCAACGAAATGCTGGCAGGTGAAGAAGGCGGCAACACGTTGCATGTGCCCACTGGCGAGAAGCTGTCGATCTACGACGCGGCCATGCGTTACCAGCAGGAAGGCACCCCACTGCTGGTGATTGCCGGCCAGGAGTACGGCACCGGCTCGAGCCGCGACTGGGCAGCCAAGGGTACCAACCTGCTGGGGGTCAAGGCCGTGCTGGCAGAAAGCTTCGAGCGTATTCACCGCTCCAACCTGGTGGGCATGGGCGTGTTGCCACTGCAATTCAAGGCCGGGCACAACCGCAAACAACTAGGGCTGACCGGCAAGGAGCAGATCGACGTACTGGGGCTGGACGGCGCACATATCCGCCCCGGCATGAGCCTGCCCTTGCGCATTACCCGCGAGGATGGCCAGCAGGAACAGATCGAGGTGCTATGCCGGATTGATACCCTGAACGAGGTGGAATACTTCAAGGCGGGGGGGATTCTGCACTATGTGTTGCGCCAGATGATCGCCGGTTGAGTCTGGCCGAAGATTCGTTCCGTTCTTGAAACCGAGCGCCGCGGGGGCGGCGCTCGATCTCTGCAATCAATGAATCAAATATCCATTCAATAAAACCAGCGGCTTGCCGATACCTGTCGAAAGCCCTGCGGACTATCACCCATGCGTAACAACCAGCCGATTACCCAGAGAGAACGGACTTTCCCTGCCCAGCAGCGGTTGATCTCCACTACCAACGCCAAGGGTGTGGTCACCTACTGCAACGATGCCTTTATCGAAATCAGTGGATTCACCCGCGAGGAGCTGACTGGCGCACCGCACAACCTGGTGCGTCACCCCGACGTACCGCCTGCCGTGTTTGCCCATATGTGGCAAACCCTCAAGCAGGGCCAGCCGTGGATGGGCATCGTCAAGAACCGCTGCAAGTCCGGTGACCATTACTGGGTCAACGCCTATGTCACACCCATCTTCGATAACAACCAGGTTGTCGGTTTCGAGTCGGTGCGGGTCAAGCCCACCGCCGAGCAGATCCGCCGCGCCGAGGCCCTGTATCAGCGCATCAACCAGGGCAAGCCACCGGTACCGCGCCGCGACAAGTGGCTGCCAGTGCTGCAGGACTGGCTACCGTTCATCCTGATCAGCCAGGTGGGCTTCCTGATCGGCAACTGGCTGGGTCATTCCTGGGGCTTTGCCTTGGCCGCAGGGCTTTCGGTACCACTGGGCCTGCTCGGCCTGAGCTGGCAGCAGCGCGGCCTCAAGCGCCTGCTGCGCCTGGCCGAGCAAACCACTTCCGACCCACTGATCGCGCAGATGTACACCGACAGCCGTGGCGTGCAGGCGCGCCTGGAAATGGCCATGCTCAGCCAGGACGCACGCATGAAAACCTGCCTGACGCGCCTACAAGACAGTGCCGAACACCTGAGCGACCAGGCACGCCAGTCCGATGCCTTGGCGCACAAGAGCTCTACGGGGCTGGAGCGCCAGCGGGTGGAGACCGAGCAAGTCGCCGCCGCGGTAAACCAGATGGCCGCCACCACTCAGGAAGTGGCCAACCATGTACAGCGCACCGCCGATGCCACCCAGGAAGCCAACCGCCTGACCAGCCAGGGCCGGCAGATTGCCGGAGAAACCCGCGAGGCCATCGAGCGCCTGTCGGCGGCAGTGGGCGAGACCGGCCAGACGGTTACGCAACTGGCCAAAGACAGCGACGAGATTGGTGGCGTGGTCGACGTGATCAAGGGCATCGCCGACCAGACCAACCTGCTGGCGCTTAACGCAGCCATTGAAGCGGCGCGCGCCGGTGAAATGGGCCGTGGCTTTGCCGTGGTGGCTGATGAAGTGCGTCAGTTGGCCCAGCGCACCGCCGAATCCACCGGGCAGATCCACGGCCTGATCGCCAAGCTGCAACAGACCGCCAGTAACGCAGTGCTGACCATGGAAACCGGCCACCGCCAGGCACAGGAAGGCGTCGATCGGGTAATGCAGGCCGACGAGGCGCTGATAGGCATCAGCGAAGCAGTGGCCAATATCACCGACATGGCCACCCAGATTGCTGCTGCGACCGAGGAGCAGACCGCAGTGGCTGACGAGATCAGCCGCAACATCAGCACCATTGCCGAACTGGCCGACCAGACCGCCGAACAGGCGCAGCACTCGGCACTGCTGAGCGAAGAACTGACCAGCACGGCGGGCAGCCAGTATTCGCTGGTGGAGCGCTTCAACCGCTGAAGCTCGAGACTTCCGCTGGGGGTGACACCGGCTCTGCCGGTGTTCGCGGGTAAACCCGCTCCTACAGCGGCCTGTGTTCAACCACCGAGGTGCGTCCGCCACCGATCTGTGCCGAACCACCGATGCGTGCGTAGGAGCGGGTTTACCCGCGAATACGGTAGCGGCGGCAACGGTGAACGGCGGGTGGAGATTGGCCAGCAGGCCCGGCCCTTTCGCAGGTGAACCCGCTTGCTGTGTTACCAGTCCAACCGCAAGCGGCTCTCGAAGTAGCGCTCTTCGCCACTCAGCGGGTCCTCGAAACGCAGGCTCTGCGCCAGCAGTTTCAGCGGCCGCTGGTAGTCATCCTCTTCGTTGAGCAATTGCGGATAGAACGGGTCATTGCTGATCCCTGCCCCCAAAGCCGCCATGTGCACACGCAACTGATGGGTCTTGCCGGTCACTGGCGACAGCCCATAGCGCCATCGCTCACCGTTCTTCTCCAGCACCTCGGCCAGGGTTTCACTGTTGGCCTCACCCTCCACCTCATGCATGCGGAAAAATGGCTCGCCATGCACCAGGCGGCTTTTGTGCACCAGCGGAAAGGCATGCTGTGGCATGGCAGCGGCAATGGCCTGGTAACGCTTGTCGATACGCCGCTCGGGGAACAGCCGCTGGTAGGCGCTGCGGCTGTGCGGGTTGGCGGAAAACAGCACGAGCCCGGCGGTGTGCCGGTCGATGCGGTGCAACGGCACCAGGTGCGGGTTGTCCAGGCGCCGGATCAGGCGGCGCAACAAGGTCTGCTCGACGTATTCACCGGTCGGCGTCACCGGCAGGAAATGCGGTTTATCGGCCACCACCAGGTGCTCGTCCACATGCAGCACCACCTCCTGCACCGGGATCGGCCGTTCGTTCGGCACTTCGCGGAAGTAATGCAAACGCATGCCACGCTTGTAAGGCAGGTCGGCGGCAACTGCGTGCCCGTTGGCATCCAGCACCCGGCCACGGGCAAAGCGGTCAAGCCACTGGGCGCGGTCGATGGCCTTGAAATGGTCACACAAGCAATCGAGCACCGTCACCCAGTTACCAGGTGGCAGGCACACCGTACTGGCTTGCTGGCGGGCGGGGTCGAAAGGCGTGGTCATGGCTGGGCTCGAGATGTTCATGGCCGCGCATTATCGCCCAAGCCCGCCCCCTCAACCAACCTGGGCCATCGCCTCGCAGCGCTCCTTCAGCCAGCGCAGTACCTGCACCGGCTCCCAGCGGCCAGGGTCGTAGAGTGCATAGAGCAACCCCTCATAACCCACCACATCCAGCCCTCGGTGGTAACCGGCCCGCTGGAACAAGGCCTCGATCTCGGCGAAGCAGGTATTGAAGTGGACTTTGCCGAACGGCGTGCAGTCGCCCGTCACCAGGCCTTCGAGGCGCAGTTCCAGAACGGCGTCAGCCACCCGATCCACGGGCATGCGGTTGACGCTGTACTTGAGTTGCTCGACATTGAGCATGGCTTCACCTCGATACTGTATTTATATACAGCATACGAACATCCCCTTGCTGCCGTCAATGCGCTTCATTGCAGCCCCGCCAGGTAGCCGCTGCCTTTACGCAGGGTCAGCACCTGCCTGCGCGGCGTGCCGCGCGTCACCGACAGGTGCACCCATTTATCGAATTCCAGGATCAGCTGATCGAAGGGCACCTTACTTTCGCTGACTCGCCGAACGGTCTCGCGCGGGCTGACCTCGATCACCGTGAAGTCCGCCGCCAGCCCTTGCACGTGCTGGCTATCGGAGGCGCCACCGATCAACCGATTGACCCTTTCACTGCGATACCCGCTGCTGATGATGATGGGCGCGTCGAACAATGCACGTACCTGTTCCAGCGCACAGCACAGCAATTGCAGGTTGGCCCTGGCTTCGAGGGGCGGTGCATTATCGAACCCTTCGCGGGCGGCGAGCTGGGAAACGGTCATTTCATCGAAGGTGAAATGTGGAGTGATGAACATGGCGAGCTATTCCGATGATGGAGAAGGTTACCGGCGACGGTGCGCCTCCACCGGATCATCAGCTCGCTTCACAGATCATGGAGCAGGGTTGCAACTCCTCTGCAGCCATCATTGCCCAAGAAAAGCCACCACTTGTTCGGTATCGAACGGCCAGTGCAGCTCGGCGCCGTTGTCACAGCGCCGCAGCACCGGAATGATCAGGCCATAACGTTCGAACAAAAGCTCGCTCTCGGCGATATCGACCAGCTCTACCAGCAGGCCATGATCGACGAGAGGCATCAACACAGCCTCGGCCACTTCGCAGAGGTGGCAGCCGAGGGTGCCGAACAGTTGACATTCAGGCAGCATGTGGCAGGTCCCGGGTTGGCATACACAGAAGCCTATTCTAGGCGCGCCACGCCCACCCTGCATCTGACCTGGCTCAATCCTGGCTGGTAGCACCGATCCGGTGCAGCGACAGGTCCGCGCCCTGGAACTCCTGCTCATGGCTCAAGCGCAGGCCATGCAACGCACGAATGGCTCCGTACACGGCAAAGCCACCGGCCAACGCCACCAGCACGCCCATCAGGCTGCCCAGCAACTGGCTGACCAGGCTGACACCGCCCATGCCGCCCAGCGCCACCTGGCCGAACACGCCACAGGCGATGCCACCCCACACGCCACACAGGCCATGCAACGGCCACACACCCAGGACATCGTCGATTTTCCAGCGATTTTGCGCGGCGGTGAAGGTCCAGACAAAGAGCGCCCCCGCCACCAGGCCGGTGACCAGCGCTCCAACCGGGTGCATCAGATCGGAACCTGCGCAAATCGCCACCAGCCCGGCCAGCGGGCCGTTATGCAGAAAGCCCGGGTCGTTGCGCCCGGCCAGCAACGCCGACAGGGTGCCACCCACCATCGCCATCAGCGAGTTGATCGCCACCAGGCCGCTGACGCCCTGCAAGGTCTGGGCACTCATGACGTTGAAGCCAAACCAGCCGATGATGAGGATCCACGAGCCCAACGCCAGAAAGGGAATGCTCGACGGCGCAAACGCCACCAATCGGCCCTCGCGGTAGCGCCCACGGCGCGCCCCCAGCAGCAGCACCGCCGCCAGCGCCAGCCAGCCCCCCATGGCGTGTACCACCACAGACCCGGCAAAGTCGTGGAACGGTGCGCCGAAGCGTGCCTGCAGCCAAGCCTGCACGCCCAGGTTGCCGTTCCACACCACGCCCTCGAAGAACGGATAGACGAACGCCACGATCAACGCCGTGGCGCACAACTGCGGCACGAACCGCGCCCGCTCGGCAATGCCCCCGGAGATGATCGCCGGAATCGCCGCCGCAAAGGTCAGCAGGAAGAAGCACTTGACCAGCGCATAGCCATGGTCGACAGCCAGTGTTGTCGCCGGCTGGAAGAAGTTGACTCCGTAGGCGATCCAGTAGCCTATAAAGAAGTAGACCAGCGCCGAGATGGCAAAGTCGCTGAGGATCTTCGACAAGGCGTTGACCTGGTTCTTGTGGCGCACCGTGCCCACTTCAAGGAACGCGAAGCCGGCATGCATGGCCAGCACCAGAATGGCGCCCATGAGAATGAACAGGGTGTTGGAACCGTGGACCAGAGAGTCCATAGCGCTGTGCATGTTTTCCATGAAATAGGCAGACCTGCTGAAAAAGGCACCAGGACAGTTCAAGAACCTGCATCCCTGCACCGAATCGGTGCCAGCCCCTACCCTGTTCAGGTGAGCGGGGTGAAGCCTGCGTGGTTTTTTCTTGGGTTTGTCGTGGATTGGGTTAAGGTTTATCGGTATCCGCTGCGCGGGCGCCCTGAATCGGCGCATAACCGGTCACAGGCGCTCCGCAACGTGGCAAAAACATAGCAAGGCCCATACCAGCAGCCGCACTTGAACCTTCCATGCGTGCTGTCACTCGAAGTACCAACACTCATCGACAGGGAGAGACCCATGGCCAGCAAATCGGCAAAGAATGCACAAGAGATATTGATGGCTGACTTCCAGGCCTTGGTGCGCGACACCGAGAAACTGCTGGCCGACACCGCCAACCTGGCCGGCGACCAGGCCGACGAATTGCGCGAGCAGATTCACGAGCGCCTGGCCCAGGCCCGCGAAACCCTGCAACTGACCCAGGACTCGGTCCGTGAACGCGGTCAGGCAGCGCTTGGCAGCGCCGAGCAGTACGTGCAGGAAAACCCGTGGCGGGCAATCGGCATCGCGGCCGGCGTCGGCCTGTTGATCGGTCTGCTGGCCAACCGGCGCTAAGGGGAACCCATGGAGAATGACGCCAACGGCGCCGGCGCTTCGGGTAAGCGCCTGGGCGCGGCCATGCTGGGGCTGCTGCACAGCCACATCGAGCTGTTCGGTATCGAGTTGCAGGAGCAGAAGGGCCGTACCTTGAGCCTGCTGCTGTTCGCCGGCCTGGCGCTGGTGTTCGCCCTGCTGCTGCTGACCGCGCTGTCCGGGCTGCTGCTGGTGCTGCTGTGGGACAGCTATCGACTGGCCGGTATCATTGGCCTGTGCGTGTTCTATGGCATTGCCGCCCTGTACTGCGGCGTGCGCCTGAAGGCGGCGGTGTTCGACGAATCATCGCCCTTCGGCGCCACCCTCGACGAACTTGCCAAGGACAGGGAGCGCCTGTTGCCATGAGCCTGCCAGAACTGCCAAACACGCGTAACCCGCGCGAACTGCGCAAGGCGCTGCTGCGCCTGCGCATGGAGATGCACCGCCAGGAAATCCGTCATGAGTCCGGTCAGTTGCTTGAACCGCTGCGCCGCGTGCGCGGCATGGGCAGCTCGCTACATGAAGGCCTGGGTATCAAGCATGCGCCACTGTGGGGCATCGGCGCTGTGGTGGCGCTGGGCTTTCTCACCGGCAAGGGCGTACGCAGCGGCAACCTGACGCGCCTAGTACGGTTGGGCAGCACCCTGCTGCCGCTGGTACGCCTCTACCTGCAAGGCGGCCGCCGGCCCTGACGCTCGCCCCGGCAGAAGCAGCCTTGTGCTGCGAAGAGGCCCGTACGATCGATACAAATGCATCAAAGGGCCGGCCTTTTCTTCGCAGCACAATGCGCTCCCTGCAGGGTATGCTGCTGCCTTCGAACGACAGGAGACCGCGCCTTGGACTGGCACACCTTGCTTACCCGCGAACGGCTGGGCAAAGCCCTGTACAGCGCCGATGAACTCGGGCGCAGCCCCTTCCACAAAGACCATGACCGCATCATTTTCTCCGGTGCCTTCCGCCGCCTCGGCCGCAAGACCCAGGTGCACCCGGTGTCGAGCAACGACCATATCCATACGCGCCTGACTCATTCGCTGGAAGTCAGCTGCGTCGGCCGCTCGCTGGGGATGCGCGTCGGCGAGACCCTGCGCGACAACCTGCCGGACTGGTGCGCCCCCAGTGACCTGGGGATGATTGTGCAGTCAGCCTGCCTGGCCCACGACATCGGCAACCCGCCATTCGGCCACTCCGGCGAAGACGCCATTCGCCACTGGTTCCAGCAGGCCGCCGGGCGTGGCTGGCTGGACGACATGAGCGATGACGAACGGGCCGACTTTCTCAACTTCGAAGGCAATGCCCAGGGCTTTCGTGTGCTCACCCAACTGGAATACCACCAGTTCGATGGGGGGACCCGGCTGACCTATGCCACCCTCGGCACCTACCTCAAGTACCCGTGGAGCGCCCGCCATGCCGACGCCCTGGGCTACAAGAAGCACAAGTTCGGCAGCTATCAGAGCGAACTGCCCCTGCTCGAACAGATCGCCCGCAAGCTCGGCCTGCCGCAGCTGGAACACCAGCGCTGGGCGCGCCACCCACTGGTGTATCTGATGGAGGCTGCCGATGACATCTGCTACGCGCTGATCGACCTGGAAGACGGCCTGGAAATGGAGCTGCTGCAATACGCAGAAGTCGAAGCGCTGTTGCTTGACCTGGTCGGCGAAGACCTGCCAGAAACCTACCGCCAGCTCGGCCCACGCGATTCTCGTCGGCGCAAACTGGCCATCCTGCGCGGCAAGGCCATCGAACACCTGACCAACGCCGCCGCCCACGCCTTCGTCGAGCAGCAGCAGGCGTTGCTGGCCGGGCAACTGGCGGGCGACCTGGTGGAACACATGCATGGCCCAGCCAAACGCTGTGTACTGCAAGCCAAGGACATGGCGCGCAACAAAATCTTCCAGGACAAGCGCAAGACCCTGCACGAAATCGGCGCCTACACCACCCTGGAGATTCTGCTGAACACGTTCTGCGGTGCGGCCCTCGAGCAGCACGGTGGACGTACGCCATCGTTCAAGAGTCGCAGGGTACTGGACCTGATCGGCAACAATGCGCCAGACCCGCATGCCTCGTTGCACAGCGCCTTTCTGCGCATGATCGACTTCATCGCCGGCATGACCGACAGCTATGCCAGCGAAATGGCCCGGGAGATGACCGGGCGCTCCAGCCCGACCTGAAACGCGTCGGTGCAGCGCGGGCTCGGCCAGGCGCTGCACCACGCTTGCAGGAAACTTCCTACACCGAGGGTAACCACACTAAACGGCACGAATAAAAACTAATGAAAAGTTACCAAAATCGCTTTGACAGCGAGTTAAGCACACCTATTCCGTAGCCCATTTTGTTTTATCTTGTAAGCCGTTTCCCATATAGGCCTAACAGCCATTCCTCGCACGCCTGAGGACTTCCAACTGCGATAAGGTGCCCACTGTCACCCTCAATCGACCGCAGGGAAGTTGAACATGCACTCCATATTTATCGTTGACGACCATCCGGTGATTCGCCTGGCCGTCCGTATGCTGCTGGAAAACCAGAATTACAAGATTGTCGGCGAGTCGGACAACGGCGTAGACGCCATGCAGATGATCCGCGAGAGCAACCCCGACCTGGTCATTCTCGACATCAGCATCCCCAAGCTAGACGGCCTGGAGGTGCTGGCCCGCTTTCAGAGCATGGCCCTGCCCTTGAAGGTTCTGGTACTGACTGCACAGTCCCCGGCATTGTTTGCCGTACGTTGCATGCACTCGGGCGCAGCGGGTTATGTTTGCAAGCAGGAAGACCTGAGCGAACTGCTCAGTGCAATCAAGGCCGTACTGGCCGGTTATAACTACTTCCCCAGCCAGGCAATAAAAAACAACCAGACGACCGACAGTGACCTGCAACTTTTCCGCCAGGTAAATGACCGCGAATTGATGGTGCTTCAACTTTTCGCCCAAGGCCGCAGCAACAAGGAAATTGCCAAGGGCATGTTTCTCAGCAGCAAGACTGTCAGCACCTACAAGAAGCGCCTCATGCACAAACTGCAAGTCAATACGCTGGTCGATCTGATCGAGATGGCCAAGCGCAACGCGCTGGTCTGAACATGGTCATGGCCCGAGCTATCAACTGCCTGCTGCTCGTTCTGCTGCTGCTCAGCGGCGCAACACAGGCTGGCCATCGTGAAGCCGCGTCTTTTACGTTACTGGCGCGCTCATCGGCCCGCCCGGTCCAGCCCGTGCTCACGCCCGAACAACGGCAATGGCTCGAAGGCCAGCAGGAACTGGTACTGGGCACGTCGGCCCCCGACTATCCGCCGTTCGACATCACCGGTGGCGGCAACGACTACCAGGGCCTGACCGCCGAGTATGCAAGCCTGATCGGCAAGGCCTTGCAGTTGCCAGTGAGGGTGCTGCGTTTCTCCAGCCGGCAGGCGGCGGTGGAGGCGCTCAGGCACGGGGATATCGACCTGCTGGGCAGCGCCAATGGCTACGAAGCGGCCAGTGACGGCCTGGCACTGTCGCGCCCCTATGCCGTCGACCAACCTGTACTGGTAACGCGTGAAGATGAAAACCGGGCACTGGACATGGACCTTGCCGGCATGCGCCTGGGTATGCTCTACCACTATTTGCCCAGACAGGAAGTACTCACCGCCTACCCCAAGGCCGAGCTGCTGGCCTTTGGCTCTTCCAGCCAGGCACTGAATGCTGTCGCATTCGGCCAGGCCGACGTGTTCATCGGCGACACCATCTCCACGCACTACCAGCTCAACCGTGGTCATCTGCCCCGCCTGCGCATGGCCAACTTCGGCAAACACGAGGCCATCGGCTTCGGTTTTGCCTTGCGTCAGCAAGATACCGTGCTGCTGGACCTGGTGAACACCATCCTGGACAGGCAAAGCCCGGCCATACGCTCCAGTATCTTCAAACGCTGGAGCGCCGGCAGCGACCTGTTGCTGAGCGATCGCCAACTGCAATTGAGCGCGGCCGAGCAGCAGTGGCTGCAGAAGCATCCCGTGATGCGCGTGGCAGCCGATGACGCGGCTGCACCACTGTCCTATTTCGATGATTCGGGGCATTTCCGAGGCATCACCGCCGACCTGCTGGAACTCATTCGCCTGCGCACCGGGTTGCGTTTCGAAGTGCAGCGCGCCAGTGGCATTGCCGACATGGTCGCCCGCCTCAAGGATGGCCGGGCCGATGTCATCGCCGCACTGGCCAGCGCCGGTAAACCAGGGGACGACCTGCAAATCAGCCGCCCCTACCTCGAAAGCGCCTATGTGCTGGTCAACCACAAGGACAACAACACACTGAGTTCACTGGAGCAGTTGCAGGGGCATCGCATCGCCATTACCCGGGACAGTACCATGAACGCCATGCTGTCCCGGGACTACCCAAAGATAAGCTGGGTCGAGACCGAAAGCGCGTTCTACTCCATGGCGTTGCTCAACAGCGGGGCCGTCGATGCGGTGATCACCACCCTGATCGACGCCAACCACGCCTTGGCCAGCAACCCCGAACTGGTCATCCGCACCTCGGTCGGCAGCGAACCCGCCAACTTCGCCATGGCCACCACGGCTCCGTCACCGGCGCTGCTGTCTATCCTCGATAAGGCTTTGCTGAGTATCTCACCCGAGGAGCTGGGGGTAATCAACAACCGCTGGCGCGGCTTTGGCAGGCATGAGGATGACAACACCAAAGTCTACAGCCGCCTTGCCCTGCAGGTGGTGCTGGCCACGGTCGTGCTCTTGTTGCTGGCCCTGCTCTGGAATGCCCGCCTGCGCCTGCAGATTCGCCAGCGCCAGCGCGCCGAACGCGCGCTGAACGACCAGTTGGCATTCATGCGCGCCCTGCTCAACGGTACGCCCCACCCCATGTATGTGCGCGACCGCGAGGGTTGCCTGAAAAGTTGCAACTACAGCTACCTTGAAGCCGTGCAGGCCCGCTCCGATCAGGTGATCGGCAAAAGACTCAAGGACAGCCTGTTTGCCGATTCCGAGCAGGCTCGGCAGATCCAGGCTGATTACCAGAAAGTCATGGCGGCGGGCTCGCCGCTGATCAAGGACCGCCCACTACGGATCAAAGGCCGGGCATTGACTATCTACCACTGGATCTTGCCGTACCGCGACTCTCTGGGTGAGGTACAGGGGATCATCGGCGGCTGGATCGACATCAGCGAACGCCGGCAACTGGTCATGGAGCTGCGCCAGGCCAAGCAGCAGGCCGACGATGCCAACCGCGCCAAGAGCACGTTCCTGGCGACCATCAGCCACGAAATCCGCACCCCGATGAATGCCGTCATCGGCATGCTGGAACTGGCGGTCAAGCGCGCCGACCAGGGCCGGGTGGACCGCAGCGCGCTGGAACTGGCACACCATTCGGCCAAAGACCTGCTAGGCCTGATCGGTGACATTCTCGACATCGTGCGCATCGAGTCCGGGCACTTGTCCCTGGCCCCGGAGGTGGTCGATCTGGCGGCGCTGGTCGAATCGGTGGCGCGCATTTTCGATGGCCAGGCGCGGCAAAAAGGCCTGGCCCTGGAGGTGCAGATCGCCCCGGCCGCACGCTGCCATGTCCTGCTTGACCCGCTGCGCTTCAAGCAGGTGCTGTCCAACCTGGTGAGCAATGCCATCAAGTTCACCGAGCATGGTCAGGTGCGCATCTGCGTCAGCCTGCTGGATGACGGTACCAGCACACCCGCCGTACTGGAGCTGGAGGTGCGCGACAGTGGCATCGGCATCCACCCCGACGACCTGCAGCGCCTGTTCAACCCGTTCATCCAGGCCAACCCGCACAGCCAGGGCGCCCGCGCAGGTACCGGGCTGGGCCTGGCCATCTGCCGCAACCTGTGCGAAATGATGGGCGGCAGCCTGTCCATGAAAAGCCTGGAGGATGTCGGTACCCAGGTGCGCCTGAAGATGCCCGCTGCAACGGGTGGATGGCGCAGAGCAGCCGAAACCGCTGCCCGAGCAGCTCGACGTGCCCGACCCACGGCTGAACGTGCTGGTCATTGATGATCACCCGGCCAACCTGCAACTGATGGCGCAACAACTTGGCTACCTGGGCCTGGAGCACGCCAGCGCCCGCGATGGGCGGGAAGGCCTGGCGACCTGGCGGGAAGGCGACTTCGATGTGCTGGTACTCGACTGCAACATGCCGCACATGAACGGTTACCAGCTGGCGACTGCCGTGCGCGCCGAAGAACGCCATGGCAAGCGACCACCCTGCACCATCCTCGGCTATACCGCCAACGCACAGCCGGAAGTACGCCGCAAGTGCCTGACCGCCGGCATGGACGACTGCCTGCTCAAGCCCATCAGCCTGAGCACCCTCAGCCAGCGCCTGGCTGGCATTCGCCCGCGCCGCCAGCAACGCCCCCGCCGCAAGCTGTACCAGCTGGACGGCCTGGCCGCCGTGGTCGGGCCTGACCCGGTCGATCGCCAGCGCTTCCTGGAGGCCCTGCACCAGAGCCTTCAGGCCGATCTGGCCAGCCTGATGGCGCTTCACCCGCAACAGGACAGCGGCGCCATTGCCGAGCAGGCCCACAAGGTGCTAAGCGCCGCACGCATGCTGGAAGCCCCTGACCTGATGGCGGCCTGTGAAGCCCTCGAGGCCAGCGACTTGCCCACTGCCCAGGTGCGCCTGCGGCGCCAGGCACTGGCACGGCATATGTGCCGAGTGGAACGTGCCCTGGCCAAGGAATTGGCCACAAGCACGGATACTCAGGCAGGCAACCACACGTGTTAACTGGTAGACTGCGCGGCGTTATTACCTAAGAGGATTGTTTCATGGCCACAAACCGCTCCCGTCGTCTGCGCAAGAAGCTGTGTGTCGACGAGTTTCAGGAATTGGGCTTCGAGCTGAACCTGGAATTCAAGGAAGATCTGGATGACCAGGCAATCGATGCTTTCCTCGACGCGTTCCTGGAAGAAGCCATGGACGCCAACGGCCTGGATTATGTAGGCGGTGACGATTTCGGCCTGGTGTGCTCGGTCAAACGCGGCTCGGTCAGCGAAGAACAGCGCGCTGCCGTTGAAGCCTGGCTCAAAGGCCGCAGCGAACTGACCAAAATCGAAGTCAGCCCGCTGCTGGATGCCTGGTACCCGGAAAAGCCTATCAACAAGGCTGAGTGATACTTGTCAGCTTCGGGCTGAAAGGTTGATTGCTGAAAAGGCCACCCCATTCGGGTGGCCTTTTTATTGGCGATGCTTTTCCGTCGAACGTGACGCATCGCGGCTGCGCTTGGGGCATAATGCGTACTGTTTACGTCGTGGGGCCATCATCTTTTACAGCCCCAAAGCCCTTTTCCCTCGCCGCAGGGTATTCACTCGCTATGATCAAAACGCTTCGTCCCCTCATACTTGCCGGCCTGCTGTTGCCACTTGCCTTGCCCAGCCACGCCGCCGTCAATACCACCCTGCCTGCCAAAGTGCAGCAGGCGCTCAAGGCCAACAAGCTGCAGGACACAGCGCTGTCGCTGGTGATGCTGCCGCTGGATGGCCCCGGCACCCCGACCGTGTTCAATGCCGATGTGTCGGTGAACCCGGCCTCGACCATGAAATTGGTCACGACCTACGCCGCCCTCGAACTGCTTGGCCCGACCTTCCAGTGGAAAACCGAGTTCTACACCGACGGCACCCTGAGCAACGGTGTGCTTAACGGTAACCTGTACCTTAAAGGTGGCGGTGACCCCAAACTGAACATGGAAAAGCTGTGGCTGCTGATGCGTGACCTGCGCGCCAATGGCGTGCGCACCGTCACCGGTGACCTGGTGCTGGACCGCAGCCATTTCGTGCAGCCCAACCTGCCGCAGTTCAACGACGACGGCGGTGATGATAACAAGCCGTTCCTGGTCAAGCCCGACTCGCTGCTGGTCAACCTCAAGGCCCTGCGCTTCGTGGCGCGCAATGATGGTGGCAAAGTCACCGTCGCAGTCGAGCCGCCGATTGCCAGTATCCGTATCGACAACCAGGTCAAGCCGGTAGCCTCAAAGAAATGCACCGGTGATGTACGCTACAACCCGGTGCCCCAGGCCGACGGCATCAGTGTCACGGTCAGCGGCCAACTGGGTGACGGCTGCAACTCGCAAACCTACTTGTCGCTGCTCGACCATTCCACCTACGCCGCCGGTGCCGTGCGCGCAATCTGGAACGAACTGGGTGGCAACATCCAGGGTGGCGACCGCATCGAGAATGTGCCCAAGAGTGCTCGCCTGCTGGCCCGCGCCTTCTCGCCAGACCTGGTGGAAGTGATCCGCGACATCAACAAGTACAGCAACAACACCATGGCCCAGCAGCTGTTCCTGAGCCTTGGCGCGCAGTTCCGCACCGATGCCGATGGTGACGACGCCCGTGCTGCCCAGCGCGTGGTACGCCAATGGCTGGCGAAAAAGGGTATTACTGCGCCGCATCTGGTGATGGAAAACGGCTCTGGCCTGTCGCGTGCCGAACGGGTCAGTACCCGGGAAATGGCCGAGATGCTGAAAGCCGCCTGGAAGAGCCCTTACGCTGCCGAATTCATGAGCTCGATGCCGCTGGTGGGCATGGACGGCACGATGCGCAAGCGTCTCAAGCGCACCGCGATGACCGGTGAAGGGCACATCAAGACCGGCACACTGAACACTGTGCGGGCGATTGCCGGCTTCAGCCGCGACAGCAACGGCCATACCTGGGCGGTGGCGGCTATTCTCAACGACCCTAAACCGTGGGGTGCCTCGCAGGTGCTGGATCAGGTGTTGCTTGACCTGTATCGCCAGCCGAAGCTGGCTGGCAGTACAGCAGCTAATTGATTGGTTAGCCTGTATTGGCCTTTTCGCGGGTGAACCCGCTCCTACAGGGGTGAGCACGGCTTACCAAACCTGTGCAACCTGTAGGAGCGGTTTTCGCCGCGAAAGGCTCGGTACCGGCAACCGACAGCGCTTAGGCCGACTCCCCCTCCACCCGGTCCCGCCCGGCCTGTTTGGCCGCATACACGCCGGCGTCGGCGCGCAACAGCAAGGCATCAGCGCCTTCGCCCGACCGCCAACCCGCCACCCCAAAGCTTGCAGTCACCTGGCCCACGCCTTCCACCGGCACATTGCGCACCCCTTGCCACAACTCCAGCGCCAGCAACCGCGCCTGATCGACATCGCTGCCCGGGCAAAGCACCATGAACTCTTCCCCGCCCAAGCGGCAAAACACATCGGTACGCCGTAAACGCTGACCGATGCGCTGGCACAGGCTACGCAGCACCCGGTCGCCGACGGCATGGCCGAAGCGGTCGTTGATGCGCTTGAAGTGATCGATGTCGAGCATGATCACCGCTAGCGCCAAGCCATCGCGCTGGGCCCGCTCCAGTTCGATCTTGAGCCGCTCCTGGAAGTAGCGACGGTTATGGATACCGGTCAGCGAGTCGGTGACCGACAGCGCCCGCAACTCTTCCTCCACGCCCTTCAGGTCGGAGATGTCAGTCAGGTAGCCATGCCACAGCGTGCAGCCCTGCTCGCCCACTTCCGGGGTCGCCTCGCCACGCACCCAGCGCAGTCCGGCCCGGGGCAGGCAGACCCGATACTCCTCGCGCCAGGGTGACAGGTGTTCGGCCGAATAGCGCACCGAGCGGCGCACGCGCTCCAGGTCATCGGGGTGGATACGTTCGAACACCCTCGAGGCATCCTCACGTAATTGCATGAGGTCGACCTCATAAATGTCATACAGGCCCATGCTGGCATATGGAAAACACGAATGGCCGTTGGCATCCAGGCGATATTGGTAGATGCCGCCCGGCACCTCGGCACTGAGCTTTTCCAGCAACCGGTCACGCGCTGCCAACGCCTCATGCACCCGGCGCCGCTCGGTCACGTCAATGCAGATGGCCAGGTAGCCAACCCACAACCCCTGTTCGTCGAGCATGGCAGTCACTAGCATGTTGGCGACCAGCTGGCTGCCATCAGCCCGTAGCAAGGTCCACTCGCCAGGCTCGGCCCCGTGTTCCTGTACCGTTTCAGCGAACATCGCCTGGCCCCCAGCAATGGCGCGGCCAAAACGCAAGCTCAAGGCATGGGCACGCAGGTTGAGCTCCTCCGGCAGCACCAGGTCTTCAAGGCGCAAGCGGCCGATCGCTTCGCTGGCCGCGTAACCGAGCATGCGTTCGGCACCGGCGTTGAACGTGCTGACCACGCCCTTGAGGTTGGTGGCGATGATCGCCACCTGGGTCGCGGCATCCAGCACACTGCGCAGTTGGTTGTGGGTGCCACGCAACGACTGCTCGCTGACCTGCAACTCGGCAGTACGCTGAGCGACCAGGGCCAGGGCGCGCTGACGCTGGCTGAACAGGCTGTAGAGCAGCACGCTGAGCAACAGGCTCAACAGTCCGCCCAACAACCCGACCGCCATCACCGCCGAGGAGCGGTTCGCCTGCGCGAACGCCTGGCTTGGCTGAATGCTCAGCTGGAAATGGTGATCGGCCAGGCGCAACAACTGATTGCTGGCCAGGGCCAGGGGCGCAACCGGATTCTGCGAATCGAACATCACGACGGGGCCTTGTAACCCGGACGGGTCCGTGATGCGCACGACAAGGTTGTCATCAACCGCTACCGGTCGACCGTCGCTGACCAGCTCGCGCATGCTCAGCAACGCCATCACATAGCCCACTGCCGCACCGCGGGGGTCGGCATCGGAAAATACCGGCGCCACCATCAGCAGGCCGCGCTCAGCCGAGTGGGTATCGAACAGGGCCAATGGCTCAGACACCGCCATGCTGCCCGGCGCCAGCGCCCGCGCCAATGCCGCCTGGGGCCCGCTTTGACCAGCGAGGTCCAGGCCATAAGGCAACCCGGGCCGTTCGCTCGATTGGGTATAGAGCACCGGGAAGTAATGGTCGCGCTGCGAAGCCGGGCGCCATTGGCCTTGCGCGTCCTGGTCACGGATCACATAGCCTGGGCCGGTATGGGCACTGGCCAGGCGCTCGAATTCGGCGCGTTGCGCAGCCTCGACGCGCGGCGCCCAGGCATAGGCCAAGGTGCGTTGCAGCAGTGGTCGGGCATAGCCGTCGAATTCGCGCGGGGTGATCTCGCTGGAAAAACTGAAGAACCGCCGCAGCCCGTCCAGGCGCTGCTGCTGTTCGTCAAAGCGCTCGGCAATACGGCTGGCGCGTTCGCTGGCCAGCAGCTCAAAGCGCTGGCGCAGCTGCTGCTTGTAGAAGGTGTGCGCGGCAAATGCCAAGGCAGCGGTCAACAAGCCGCCCGCCACCAGTGCAAGCAGCGCCATCGCCCAGGCGGACGCCCTCTCTGTGCACAAGCCAAGCAACCGCGCACGCACGCCACACTTTGACATACACCCATCTCGTCACGTCAGCGTCCTGCGGATTATCTTGCCCTGCCCTCAGTTATAGCTATTGGCCATTAGCCGTGCAATGTACCTCGTCGCCTCAACGAAGCTGCAAACGCCAGGCGCGATGGATACGGTTATTACGGGCGAAGTCCGGGTCCAGGGTCTGCGCGCTGATTTCTTCCACCACGTAACGCGCCATCAGGTGCTCGTCCAGCTGGAACTTGCGGAAGTTGTTGGAGAAATACAGCACACCACCCGGCGCCAGACGGGCCATGGCCAGGTCCAACAGCTGAACATGGTCACGCTGCACGTCGAATACACCTTCCATGCGCTTGGAGTTGGAGAAGGTTGGCGGGTCGATGAAGATCAGGTCGTAGCTGTCACGGTTGCCTTCCAGCCACGCCATTACATCGCTTTGCTCAAGGCGGTTGCGCTCGGAATAGCCATTGAGTGCCAGGTTACGCCGCGCCCAGTCCAGGTAGGTTTTCGACAGGTCGACGCTGGTGGTGCTGCGCGCACCGCCCTTGGCCGCGTGCACGGTGGCCGTGGCGGTGTAGCAGAACAGGTTGAGGAAGCGCTTGCCGGCAGCCTCGCGCTGGATGCGCATACGCATCGGGCGGTGGTCAAGGAACAGCCCGGTATCCAGGTAGTCGGTGAGGTTGACCAGCAGCTTGACGCCACCTTCGTTCACTTCCTGGAAGCGGCCCTCGGTAGCCTGACGTTCATACTGGCGCGTGCCGCTTTGCCGCTCGCGACGCTTGAGCACTACACGCTGCGGCGAAATGCCCAGCGCCTGCGGGATGGCAGCCAGTGCATCGAGCAGACGCGCCTGAGCCTTGTCCGGGTCGACCGAACGTGGCGCGGCGTATTCCTGCACGTGTACCCAGTCCTGGTACAGGTCGACCGCCAGGGCATATTCAGGCATGTCGGCATCGTACAGGCGGTAGCAGTCGATCTGCTCGCGACGGGCCCACTTGCCCAGTTGCTTGAGGTTCTTCTGCAGGCGGTTGGCAAACATCTGCGCCCCTTCCGACAGCCGCGCGGGCTCGCTGGCCTGCGGCACCTGCTGGCGGGCTTCGGTGCCTTCAGGCTGCGCTTCGCGGCGTTCACCGGTGACGAACTGGTCAGGCTGCACCTTGAACAGCAGCAGCTTGCATGGCAATGCGCCGTTCCAGAACGCGTACTGCTTGTGGCTACGAATGCCCATGCGCTTGCCCAGTTGCGGCGCACCAGTGAATACTGCTGCTTCCCAGCCCATGCAGGCCTGGCGCAGGCGCTCGCCCAGATTCTGGTAGAGGTACAGCAGGCTGGCTTCGTCACCCAGACGCTCACCGTAGGGCGGGTTGCTGATGACCAGGCCTTTCTGGTTCTGGTCCGGGCGTGGCTCGAAGGTGCTCACTTCGCCCTGGTAGATCTTCACCCAGTCGCCCAGGCCGGCACGCTCGACGTTGTTGCGGCCCGGCTGGATCAGCCGCGGGTCAGCCTCGTAGCCACGGATCCACAGCGGTGGCTTGGCCAGGCCGGCCTGCGCGCGCGCCTGCGCTTCGTCATGCACCTTGCGCCACAGCGCCGGTACATGGCCGAGCCAGGCACTGAAGCCCCAGCGTTCGCGCTTGAGGTTGGGGGCGATATCGGCGGCGATCATCGCGGCCTCGACCAGGAAGGTACCCACACCGCACATCGGGTCGGCCAGCGCACCACCTTCGGCAGCAATACGCGGCCAGCCAGCACGGATCAGCACCGCTGCCGCCAGGTTTTCCTTCAGCGGCGCGGCGCCTTGCTGCAGGCGGTAGCCACGCTGGTGCAGGCTGTGCCCGGACAGGTCGAGGGACAAAATGGCCTCGCCGCGGTCCAGGCGCAGGTGCACACGCACGTCAGGGTCGATCTTTTCCACTGACGGGCGCAGGCCTTCGCGGTTACGCAGCTTGTCGACGATCGCATCCTTGACCTTCAGCGCACCGAAGTGGGTATTGTCGATGCCTGAGCCATGGCCGCTGAACTCCACAGCCAGGGTGCCGTCGGCTGCCAGGTGGTCAGCCCAGTCGACCGCGTGCACACCGTCGTAAAGGTCGTCGGCGTTCTTCATCGAGAAGCGCTTCAGCACCAGCAATACGCGGTTGGCCAGACGTGACCAGACACACAGGCGGTAAGCAGTTTCCATGTCGGCGGCGCCGCGAATGGCCGAGGTGTGCTCGCGCACCTCGTCAAGGCCGAGGCCCTTGGCCTCTTCGGCGAGCAGGCTTTCAAGGCCTTTGGGACAGGTGAGGTAAAGTTCGAAACGGTCCGACATGAGTATTCCAGCGCCTTGGGCTATTTGACTGACGGGGCGACGCATCGCCCCGCGATGTTTGCCCGTACACCTTTCCAGCAGGCGTGCGGGTGGCCTTCTGCGGCACACAACGTGCTTCGGAAAAGCCGGGCCGCCTGACCGATCCGTGCCTGGCCCAGTGGCAAAGACAGCTTAGATCATCAGGCAGTACGCGTAATTCTGGCGATCTGCGGGCCAATGTGACCCTTCGTCGCATTTCAAATTATTTCTGTCATCCGCAAACAACGCTGGCGAAATGACGTCAAAGAACGGCAAACCCCGATCATTGCGGGGCTAAACACCAAACAAGGTTGAGTCGCATTTATTTACTTATCCCCTCACCCTTGGAAAGGTTACGTGCTTATGACAAATCGATCATTCACACCGTGACTCGCATTCGATAGAACTGGTCTCAGGCCGCTTCGCAACGAGGCGGCACTTTCAGCTCGCCACGCCGGCAGCGAGCGCAAACCGGCAGAACGACTCTGCCCGGCCTCGGAGAGGCCGACGGGACATTACAGTCAACAAGTGAGGGCAACACCCTATGAGAAGACTTAAGCGTGATCCGTTGGAAAGAGCATATTCACGTGGCTACCAATACGGGGTCACCGGCAAATCCCGCGAACTTTGCCCCTTCAATCTTCCTTCTGTTCGCCAAGCCTGGATCAACGGCTGGCGTGAAGGTCGCGGTGATAACTGGGACGGAATGACTGGCACCGCTGGCATCCATAGACTCAACGAAAATCACGCCGTTGGCTGAACGAGGACACTGAATTCGATTTACCATGCACGCCCCATCCGGGCGGCGGGCGAAGGCCCAGGGGCCCCTTGACGGGGCCCTTTTTTATGCCTTGGCAAACCTCATCAGCTGTACCCACCCTCCCCCCTGCAGGGGCGGGCTGGTCAGGTTACCGCGGCATTGCCGCGATAGCATCCACCGCTTCGCGAATCAGCGCCGGCCCTTTGTAAATGAAGCCCGAGTATATCTGCACCAGGCTCGCCCCGGCCGCGATCTTCTCGGCAGCATGGCGGCCTTCGGTAATGCCCCCGGCGGCAATGATCGGCAACTTGCCGCCCAGCTCACCTGCCAGCACCTTGACGATATGGGTGCTCTTCTCCAGCACCGGTGCGCCCGACAGGCCGCCCGCCTCGCCACCGTACGGCAATGCTTCGACACCTTCACGGCCCAGCGTGGTGTTGGTGGCGATCACCGCATCCATGCCCGACTCCATCAGCGCGGCGGCCACCAGCGCCGTTTCTTCGTCGCTCATGTCCGGCGCGATCTTGATTGCCAGGGGCACGCGTTTGCCATGTGCACCGGCCAGTTGCTCGCGTCGCTCGGCCAGGGCATCGAGCAACTGCTTGAGCGAGTCGCCGAACTGCAGGCTGCGCAGGCCCGGGGTGTTGGGCGAGCTGACATTGACCGTGATGTAGCTGGCGGCGGTGTAGACCTTGTCCAGGCAGATCAGGTAGTCATCGACGGCACGTTCGACCGGGGTATCGAAGTTCTTGCCGATGTTGATGCCCAGCACCCCCTTGTAGCGCGAGGCGCGTACGCGGTCGAGCAGGTGATCAACGCCCAGGTTGTTGAAGCCCATGCGGTTGATGATGGCCGTGGCTTCCGGCAGGCGGAACAACCGTGGCTTGGGGTTGCCTGGCTGCGGACGCGGGGTGACAGTGCCGATTTCGACAAAGCCGAAGCCCAGCTGGGCGAAGCCGTCGATGGCCGCGCCGTTCTTGTCCAGGCCAGCTGCCAGCCCCACCGGGTTGGCAAAGTTCAAGCCCATGACCGAAACCGGCAATGACGCCGGTTGCTTGCACAGCATGCCGTTGAGGCCCATACGGCCACCGGCGCCGATCAGGTCCAGGGACAGGTCGTGGGAAGTTTCCGGGGAAAGCTTGAACAGCAGCTGGCGGGCCAGGGTATACATGGGCGGGCAAGGCTCAGGGTGAGTGAGGGGGCGATTATAGCCAGCGTGGGGCTGGCAGGACAGCAAATCGTGGAGCGCTTGGCACATCGGTTGCACCTGTTCAGCCCACAGCCTTATCAGTAAGGGCGAGGACTCTTGTGAACACTGTACCCCGAGCAACGCCCCTGGCCTGGGTCAACGGCAGCGACGCGCCGGAAAAAACCAGCCTGAACATCGGCTACATGGCCCTGACCGACTGCGCCTCGGTCGTGGTCGCCGCCACCCAGGGTTTCGCCCAGCAGCACGGCCTTACCCTCAACCTCCAGCGCCAGGGCTCGTGGGCCGGGCTGCGCGACAAGCTGGTCAGCGGCGAACTGGACGCCGCGCATTGCCTGTATGGCCTGGTCTACGCCGTGCACCTGGGCATTGGCGGCGTACCCGCCAGCGACATGGCAGTGCTCATGGGCCTGAACCAGAACGCCCAGGCTATCAACCTGTCCCCTGCCCTGCAGCGCAAGGGCGTGACCAACCCTGAGGCACTGGCGCGCCTAGTGCACCAGCATGGCGCACGCCTGACGTTCGCCCAGACCTTCCCCACCGGCACCCACGCCATGTGGCTGTATTACTGGCTGGCCAGCCAGGGCATTCACCCGCTGCGCGACGTCGACAGCGTAGTGGTGCCACCGGCGCAGATGGCTGCACACCTCCAGGCCGGGCGCATTGACGGCTTCTGCGTCGGCGAGCCCTGGGCCGCCGACGCCGTGAACAAAGGCCAAGGCTTCACCCTGGCCACCAGCCAGTCGATCTGGCCGGATCACCCGGAAAAGGTCCTGGCCTGCGCCCGCGTCTTTGCCGAGCAATACCCCAACAGCGCCCGTGCGCTGATCAAGGCGATCCTCACCGCCAGCCGGTTCATCGAGCAAAGCCCGGAAAACCGCCGCAGCACCGCGCAACTGCTCAGCGCAAGCGCTTACCTGGACACCCCGCTGGACAGCATAGCCCCCCGCCTGCTCGGCCATTATGAGGATGGCCTGGGCAACCAGTGGCAAGACCCACACGCCCTGCGCCTGTTCGACCAAGGCCGGGCCAACCTGCCCTATCTGTCCGACGGTATGTGGTTCATGACCCAGTTCCGCCGCTGGGGCCTGCTGCGCGAAGACCCCGACTACCTCGGCGTGGCCCGGCAGGTCCAGCAACTGCAGTTGTACAGCGAGGCCGCACAGAGCCTGGGCATCGCTTGCCCAGGCCAACCGATGCGCAGCAGCCTGCTGATCGATGGCTCCCGCTGGGACGGCAGCGACCCCTTCGGCTATGCCCGCAGTTTCAGCTTGCATGCCTTGGGCGACCTGCCCGATGCCCGTGTCGGCGCGTGAGGGGGGACGAACATGTTGCGCATCCTGCTGATCGACGACACCCAGAACAAGCTCGGTCGCCTCAGGGCGGCGTTGAGTGAGGCCGGCTTCGAGATCATCGAAGCCCCAGACCTGACCATCGACCTGCCCGCCTGCGTCGAAACGGTGCGCCCGGACGTGGTCCTGATCGATACCGACTCGCCAGACCGCGATGTGATGGAACAGGTAGTGCTGGTGAGCCGTGACCAGCCGCGGCCCATCGTGTTGTTCACCGACGAGCACGACCCCGGAATGATGCGTCAGGCGATCCAGGCAGGGGTCAGTGCCTATATCGTCGAAGGTATCCATGCTGCGCGGCTTCAGCCGATCCTGGACGTGGCCATGGCCCGCTTCGAAAGCGACCAGGCACTGAAGGCGCAGCTGCTGGCGCGCGACCAGCAATTGGCCGAACGCAAGCGCATCGAGCAGGCCAAAGGCTTGCTGATGAAAATGAAGGACTGCAACGAAGAGCAGGCCTACACCCTGATGCGTCGCCAGGCCATGAGCCGGCAGCAGAAGCTGATCCAGGTGGCCGAACAGATCATTGCCATGCATGAGATGCTCGGCTGATGCGCTGAAAAATCCGAGCAAGCCGCCCCGGAAGTTGGCCCATCTCTTGCTGAACAAATCTCACCGGTAGCCAACGGCGGTTACCCCACTTGAATCCCGACAAAGACGTCGCTCTCCCCTCCACACCCATGGAGCGGGTAGCGGCGTCTTTTTCGTTCCGTTGTACTACCGAGTGAGGTGTTCGATGAGTGCCAGCTTCTGGAAATCCGGGCATGTGCCCACGCTGTTCGCCGCGTTTCTGTACTTCGACCTCAGCTTCATGGTCTGGTACCTGCTGGGCCCGTTGGCGGTGCAGATTGCTGCCGACCTGCAACTGAGCGCACAACAACGGGGCCTGATGGTGGCCACGCCGATCCTGGCCGGGGCGATCCTGCGCTTTGCCATGGGCGTTCTGGTCGACCGCCTGTCGCCCAAGACGGCTGGCCTGATCGGCCAGGTGGTGGTCATCGTCGCCCTGGCCGCAGCCTGGTACCTTGGCGTGCACAGCTATGAACAGGCCCTGCTGCTAGGCGTGTTCCTGGGCTTTGCCGGTGCGTCCTTCGCCGTCTCGCTGCCGCTGGCCTCACAGTGGTACCCGCCACAGCACCAAGGCAAGGCCATGGGCATCGCCGGCGCCGGCAACTCCGGCACGGTGTTCGCGGCCTTGCTGGCACCGGCACTGGCAGCGGGCTTTGGCTGGAACAATGTGTTCGGCTTTGCGCTGATCCCGCTGTCACTGGCGCTGGTGGTGTTCGCCCTGTTGGCGCGCAATGCCCCGCAACGGCCCAAGCCGAAAGCCATGGCCGACTACCTCAAGGCACTGGGCGACCGTGACAGCTGGTGGTTCATGTTTTTCTACAGCGTTACCTTCGGCGGTTTCATCGGCCTGGCCAGTGCCCTACCCGGCTACTTCAGTGACCAATACGGCCTGAGCCCGGTCACCGCCGGCTACTACACCGCCGCTTGCGTGTTCGCCGGCAGCCTGATGCGCCCGCTTGGCGGCGCCCTGGCCGACCGTTTTGGCGGCATCCGCACCCTGCTGGGCATGTACGGCGTGGCCGCCATCTGCATTGCCGCAGTCGGCTTCAACCTGCCCTCTGCCACGGCCGCACTGGCGCTGTTCGTCAGCGCCATGCTCGGCCTCGGTGCCGGCAATGGCGCCGTGTTCCAACTGGTGCCCCAACGCTTCCGCCAAGAGATCGGGGTAATGACCGGTCTGATCGGCATGGCCGGTGGCATCGGCGGCTTCCTGCTGGCGGCCGGACTTGGCACCATCAAGCAGCACACTGGCGATTACCAACTGGGGCTGTGGCTGTTCGCCAGCCTGGGCCTGCTGGCCTGGTTCGGCCTGCACGGGGTGAAACAGCGCTGGCGCACCACCTGGGGCTCGGCTGCAGTCACAGCAGCGCGGGTCTGAGGCACGCCGATGAGCCTGCAACTGAGCTTTGCCCAGGCCAGCGCCACCGGGCCGCGCGCGGAAAACCAGGACGCCCTGCGCCTGGTGACACCGGCACCAGAAGTGGCCGCCAGCAAAGGCTACCTGTTCGCACTGGCCGACGGCGTCAGCCAATGTGCCGACGGCGGCCTGGCGGCACGCGCCAGCCTGCAGGCACTGGCCCTGGATTACTACGCCACGCCGGCCACCTGGAGCGTGGCCCAGGCCCTCGACCGTCTGCTGCTGGCGCAAAACCGCTGGTTGCGCGCCCAGGGCAGCGGCCAGCCGTTGTTGACCACGCTTAGCGCGTTGGTGTTGCGCGGCCGACGCTTTACCCTGGCCCATGTAGGCGACTGCCGGGTGTACCGCTGGCACGGGGGGACGCTGCAATGCCTGAGCGAAGACCATGTCTGGGACCAACCGGGCATGCAGCATGTACTGAAACGGGCACTGGGCCTGGACCAGCACCTGCTGGTGGATTACCTGGAAGGCGAGCTGCAACCGGGTGAATGCTTCCTGCTGCTCAGCGACGGGGTCTGGGCCAGCCTGGGCGAACAGCACATCCAGGCCGTGCTGCGCGAGCAAACTGACCTGCAACTGGCCGCCGACACCCTGGTGGCCAGTGCCCACCTCAACGGCAGCAAGGACAACGCCAGCGCCTTGCTGGTGCAAGTCGAACAACTGGGCACGGCCAACCTGGGCGATACCCTGGCGCAACTGCAACAATGGCCAGTGCCCGGCGCGCTGCGCGAAGGCCAGGTGATCGACGGCTGGCAGGTCGAAACACTGCATGCGCACAGCCGCCAGTCCTTGCTGTACAAAGTGCGCGATAGCCAGAACCAGCCTTGGCTGCTCAAGACCCTGCCCCCGGCACGCGAACAGGAACCGGGGGCGGCACAAGGGCTGTTGCTGGAAGAGTGGTTTCTGCGCCGCATCGCCGGCCGGCACTTCCCCGAGCTACACACCGCCAGTCAGCGCCAGCACCTGTACTACGTGATGCGCGAATATCCCGGCCAGAACCTGGCGGCGTTGCTGGCCGAACAAGGCCCGCTGCCCTTGCCGCAATGGCTGGAAGTCGCCCGGCAACTGCTGCAGGCAGTCGGTGTGCTGCATCGGCGCAACTTGCTGCACCGCGATATCAAGCCAGACAACCTGCACCTGGGCCGCGATGGCCAGCTGCGCCTGCTGGACTTCGGCCTGGCTTATTGCCCGGGCCTGTCCGAAGACCCTCTGCACGAGCTGCCCGGCACGCCCTCGTATATCGCCCCGGAAGCATTCGATGGCCACCCGCCCAGCCCGCGTCAGGACTTGTATGCAGTGGGCGTGACCCTGTACCACCTGCTGACCGGACACTACCCGTACGGCGAGGTAGAGGCCTTCCAGCGCCCGCGCTTCGGCCAGCCGGTCAACGCCGCGCGCTACCGACCCGACCTGCCGGAATGGCTGCAGCACAACCTGCTGCAGGCCGTGGCGAGCGACCCGGCGCAGCGCTTCGAAACCGCCGAACACTGGTTGCTGCTGCTCGAGCGCGGCGACCGCCAGGAACTGCCCAGCCGACCCCGGCCGCTGCTGGAACGCGAGCCGCTGAAGGTGTGGCGCACCCTGGCCCTGTTGTCGTTGCTGATCAATCTGATACTGCTGTTCACCCTGCTCAAGGGCTGAACGCGCCTTGCCGATGAGGAAACCCTGATGAATGCAAAAGTATGGCTGGTCGGTGCCGGCCCTGGTGACCCTGAACTGCTCACCCTCAAGGCAGTGCGTGCGTTGCAGCAAGCCGCCGTGGTCATGGTCGACGACCTCGTCAACCCGGCAGTGCTCGAGCATTGCCCGCAGGCCCGGGTAATGACCGTGGGCAAGCGCGGCGGCTGCCGCTCTACACCGCAAGCGTTCATTCAGCGCCTGATGCTGCGCCACGCGCGACAGGGCCGTTGCGTGGTGCGGCTCAAGGGCGGCGACCCTTGCATCTTCGGCCGTGGCGGTGAAGAGGCGCTGTGGTTGCAAGGGCATGGCATCGAAGTGGAGGTGATCAATGGCATCACCGCCGGCCTGGCCGGGGCCACCCAATGCGGGATTCCCCTGACTTCACGGGGCGTGAGCCGAGGGGTGACGCTGGTGACGGCGCACACCCAGGACGATAGCGAGCTGAACTGGGCGGCCTTGGCTCAGGGCGGGACAACGCTGGTGGTCTACATGGGGGTGGCGCGGCTGGAACAAGTGCGCCAAGGATTGCTGGCGGGGGGCATGGCGCCGGAAATGCCGGTGGCGATGATCGAAAATGCCTCGTTGCCGCAGCAGCGGGAGTGCAGAAGCGATGTGCAGGGAATGGTGGAAGCTGCGCGGGCGTTTGGTTTGCGTAGCCCGGCAATCCTGGTGATTGGGGAGGTGGTCGGGGAGCAGCAGGCTGTGGGGCGGATCGCAATCGCAGGCTGACCGCAGGAGCGGCCTTCAGGGCCGGTTAAAACCCAGGCAAAGAAAAACCCGGCCGAGGCCGGGTTTTTCATGAAGCTTCAAACCAATTACTTGGCCTGGGCTTCTACCTGAGCTTCAACGCGACGGTTGACAGCACGGCCTTCTTCGGTGGCGTTGTCAGCAACCGGACGGGTTTCGCCGTAGCCAACCGAGTCAACACGGCTGGATTCTACGCCGTACTGCTGGGTCAGCACTTGCTTGACAGCGTTGGCACGACGCTCGGACAGCTTCTGGTTGTAAGCGTCTGGACCCACGGAGTCAGTGTGACCTTCAACCACGGTGGTGGTTTGTGGGTACTGCTTCATGAAGTCAGCCAGGTTTTTGATGTCGCCGTAGCTGTTAGGCTTGACGACCGACTTGTCGAAGTCGAACTTGACGTCCAGCTCAACGCGAACGACTTCGGCAACAGCCGGGCAGCCGTCGGCGTCAACGGTAACGTTGGCCGGGGTGTCTGGGCACTTGTCGACGTTGTCGCACACGCCGTCGTTGTCGGAGTCGGAGCAGACTTCAGCAACTGGAGCAGGAGCAGCTTCAGCTTGCTTCGGGCTACCGCCGAAGTTCAGGCCAACACCAACGCTCGGGGCCCACTCGGTGTCGCCCTGGTCGATGTTGTACTGAGCTTCTACGCCGGCACGGGCATAGAACATGTCGGTGATGTACCACTTGGCGCCAGCGCCAACGTTGGCGAAGGTGGAGTGGTCACGACCGCCACGGCCGGTCTGGCCCAGCGACTGGTGCGAGAAACCAGCGGAAACGTACGGACGGATGGCGTCGTACGGGTTGTTGAAGTGGTAAACGGCGTCCAGGGCGGTGTTCGAGCCCTTGATGTTCTTGCCGTCTTCGCCACGAGCGTTGTGCACTTCGTCGTAGCCCAGACGCAGCTCAACGTCGTCGGTCAGGAAGTAACCGATCGAGCCGCCGAACAGGTTGCCGTCGTTCTTGAAGTCGCGCTGGCTGTCGAAGAATTCTTTCTTGTAGAAGATTTCAGTCTCGACGGCGCCTTGACCTTGTGCCATAGCGCCAATCGAAGTGGCGGCTACAAGCGAACCAATGGCCAAGCCCAAGGTGTTTTTCAATTTCATCCGTTAAATCCCCATCTGGTGATAGTTAAGCAGTCCCACCACAAACAAGAGGGACAACTCGACGGCGAGTCTAGCAGAACTCGCCGGTTCGTTAGAGATATTTGCACGCCACTAAGTTTCATCAAGGCCGGCAAATTTCTCCCGAAGCTTGTCTAGCGCGCGCTTGTAACGCATTTTCGTCGCGCTCAGGCCCATGTGCATGATGTCGGCAATTTCCTGAAACTCCAGCTCTGCGACAAAACGCAGCACCAGAATTTCCCGGTCAATCGGGTTCACATGCACCAGCCACTTGTCCAGCCCGCCTTTTTCTTCCGGCTTTGGAGCCTTGTCTTCGGACGCCTCTTCAACAGGGTCCAGACTCAAGGCATCCATCAACCGACGTTTGCGGCGCTCCTTGCGGTACTGGGTAATGCACTCGTTGTAGGTGATGCTGTAGAGCCAGGTCTTGAACTTCGACTTACCCTCGAAGTTTTTCAGCCCGTACAGCACTTTCAGCATCACTTCCTGACAGACATCGTCCGCGTCACGGTCGTTCCCCAGATAACGCGCACAGACGTTGAACAGGGTCCGTTGGTAGCGCCGCATGAGCTCTTCATAGGCGCGGGTAACGTGGTACAGCTCCTCATGCGAACGCGCCACCAACTCTTCGTCTGTGAGCTCGCGGGGGTCATAGCGCATGGGCGGCGAATGAACTTTATTCAAAACGGATCTGGCCGACAGTCAGGTCAATGTCGCCGCGCGACCCCGTGGGTCGAATTTCGCGGCGGCATACATTAACAGCTTTTGTGCGGTTAGCGGCTATTGACGCGCTGTTCAAGCAGCTCGCGGTTAGCCAGTGACACCAGTTCGCCATCATCGGTCAGCAGCGTCGTCTTCACCGTACCGATCTCCTCGATATGCCCTTCGACCTCTCCAATCCGCACCTGCTGGCCGACTTGGTACAGCTCGCGCACGTAGATGCCGGCCAGGATCTGCCCGGCAATTTCGCGACTGCCAAGGCCCATTGCCAAGGCAACGGCCAGACCAACGGTAATCAACCCGATAACGATGACGTGGTTCAGCAGGTCGGTTTTCACTTCAAGCTGGCTGATGGCCACCGAGATGCTGATGATGATCACCAGGCCTTGGGTAATACGCCCCAGGCCCGCCGAATATTCCAGGCCGATACCTTCGGCAGCGCCACGCACCAGGCCGTTGGCCACCTGCGCCAGCAGTACGCCAGCCAGCAGCACCAGGGCCGCGCCGAACACCTTGGGCAAGTACAGGGCGAGCATGTCGAGGGTTGCCGAAACCCGCTCAAGGCCCAGCGATTCGGCAGCCGAGACCAGGAAGATGAGCAGCACGAACCAATAGACGATCTTGCCGATCAGGGTCGAGATCGGCACCTGGATGCCGCCCCGACCGAGCATTTTGGTGAGGCCGGTACCGGCCATCAGGCGGTCCAGGCCAAATTTGGCCAACAGTTTGGACAGCAGCGTGTCGAGCAGCTTGGCCACCACGAAACCGAGCAGCACCACGACCAGCGCGCCGAACAGGTTGGGGATGAAGTTCGCTACCTTGGTCCAAAGGGCAGTCATCGCGGTGACCAGGCTCTGGGTCCAGAGATCGAGTTCCATATTCAATCGGCCTTATCTGCTTTGCTGCCAGTGGCAGCGTTGCGGGAAGAGTGTCGACGCACCGGCGCAACATGCGCCGAGCCATTGTTCACGGCAATCAGCAGCGCCTGGCTCCAGCGGCCAAGCAGGCTGAACAGATCACCCGCGCCAACCTGGCGGTTGGCGGTTTTCAGCACGCGACCCAGGCAAGCGGCGTCGTCCCGGTCGTCCCGGTCATTGCCGGAGGGTGACGCCTTGAGCAGGTCGCGCAGGGATTCTTCAAACGGATCGTGCATGGGCACCTCGCGCAGTGTCAGCAAGAGACGAGATGGCCGGGCGACGGGTCACACATCCCGTTGGCACGACGGTTTCAAATTGCACCGCTATACCCATCGCAACCGCCGGAACAGCCACCACTGCCCCACGGCCAACCCCAGCACGACGATGCAGGCGAACAGGAAGCCCAAAGGGTTTTCCGCCCCGGGGATGCCGCCGACATTGATGCCCAGCAGCCCGGTGACGAAGCTCATGGGCAGGAAGATGCAGGTGATGATGCCAAAGCGGTACATGGTACGGTTCATCCGCTCGCTGCGCCGCCGGTCCTCGCTTTCCAGCACCAGCGCAGCGCGTTCGCGGGCCAGTTCCAGCTCTTCGAGGTAGCGGATCAGGCTGTTGTTGAGTTCATTCCAGTAATCGGCGTCGGCATTGGCGAACCAGCTCCATTTGCTGCGCGACAACTGCGCGTAGATTTCCCGTTGCGGGGCGAGAAAGCGGCGCAAGCCAGCGGCACGGCGGCGAATCTGCTGCAGGCTGCCCTGCTCCGGGGCATACCGCTCGTCGGATTCGACCTTTTCTTCCTCCAGGTCGACGAGCTCGGCCCAGGTCGCTGACCAGGCCCTGGACCTTTTCGGTCAGCAACTCGCCCATCAACAGCAACAGTTCCGAGGCCGATTTCGGTCCCCTGCCCTGTTCCAGCAGCTGGAGAATTTCATCGCTGGCGCGCAACGGCCGCAGGCGCAGCGAGATGACCCGCTGCGCCTCGGCGAAGATGCGTACCGAAACCATGTCTTCGGGCTCGGCACCCGGGTTGAGGTTGACCCCCCGCAGGAACAGCAACAGCTGTTCGTCCGCCATGGGCAGCAGGCGCGGCCGGGTGTTTTCTTCCAGCAGCAGCTCGCAGGCGAACTCGCTAAGGCCGCTGTCGTGCAGCAGCCAGGAACGGGTTTGCGGGTGGCTGCGGTCCCAGTGCAGCCACAGGCTCTGCTCCGGTTGCAACTGCAGGTCGTCCAGTTCGGTACGGGCAATCGAGCGCGCGCCGCCTTTGCCATCGAGCACCAGGGCATGCACCAGCCCCCACTGCGCGTTGTCTTCCTCGAACATCAAAGCTCCATCAGCGCGTGCGGCGCATTACTCCGGCATTTTCAGCGGGCTCGGCGAGACCAGCACGCCATTGTTGTCGGCATACACATACTCACCCGGGCGGAAGGTTACCCCGGCGAAGGTCACCACCACGTTGAGATCGCCAATACCCCGTTTATCAGTCTTCATCGGGTGGCTGGCCAGGGCCTGCACGCCAACGTCGGTCTGGATCAGCACGTCGACATCACGCACGCAGCCGTAGATCACCAAGCCTTCCCAACCGTTTTTTGCGGCTTTTTCGGCGAGCATGTCGCCGAGCAGCGCACGGCGCAGCGACCCACCGCCATCGACCACCAGCACTTTGCCCTTGCCGTCGAGTTCGACCTGCTCCTTGACCAGCGAATTGTCCTCGAAACACTTGATGGTAACGATCTGGCCACCGAACGAATCGCGGCCACCGAAATTGCTGAACATCGGCTCCAGCACTTGTACCAGGTCCGGGTAGGCGTCACACAGGTCGGGCGTTACGTAATGCTGCATGGGAAGCTCCTGTCAGTCACAACGAAAGCGGGTATCGGCCAAGGCTACACCTTGGAGGCTGTCGTAGTCATCCGGGACCGGGCAGTCATTTGTATTCATCCTGTATCGGCCCTTCCACGCGTGCCCCGTTCCTGCACAGGAACGCGCCGTTATCCAGGTGTAGGAGCGGGTTTACCCGCGAATACGGTGGCGGCGTCAAAGGTGAACGGCCGGTGGAAATTGGCCAGCAGGCCCGGCCCTTTCGCGGGTAAACCCGCCCCTACGACGGCCTGTGTCCAACCCCCGATGTGCGTCCACCACCAATCCGGTGTAGGAGCGGGTTCACCCGCGAAGAGGCCATGACAGGTACAGCAAACTCAACTGGCAGGCACAGCTTCCGCAACGACAGTGGACGCATGCACCGGCAGCAGCGGGTTGCGCAGCCAGCGCTCCACCAGCGGCCACACCTGCACCTGCGCGGCCTTGCTCACCAGCATGTCGACATGCCCAAAGGCCTCGAAACCTTCTTCACGACCCAGCCGCAGGAACTGCTTGCGCTCGCCGCCCAACTGCTCGAACAGCTTGCGACAGGCCCACACCGGGTCCTGGAAGTCCCCTGCACCGGCCACTGCCAGCAGCGGTACATCCACTTCAGCCAGCCCTGCCCACCAATCGTTCTGCTTGTCGCCAAAGCGCCCGAACAGGCCGTGCCAGCGCATGCTCTCCAAGGCGAGGCCTATCGGCTCGTCTTCAGGCCCACGCTTGAAACGTGGCCCGGATATCTGTCCCCAACGCTTGAGCACCAGCTTCGCGCCCCAAGCCAGCGGCGGCACTTTCAATGGCCAATAGACACGGCTGATCTGGGTACCGAACAACGCCACACTGGCGACTTGCCCAGGCTCCAGGAAGCCGCCACCCAGTGCTGCCGCCAATGTCGTCCCCCCCAGCGAATGGCCCACCCAGTGCGGCGCCTGGCCCGATTGCTCGCGCACGAAGGCGTTGATCAGCGGCAGGTCATCACGGGCGTAGGCAGCAACACTGTTGTGCTTCCAGGCAAGGTTGCGCGGCGACAAGCCATGGCCTCGCATTTCCGGGATCCAGACATCGAAACCGGCGCGCGCAAGGTAGGCGCCCAGGCCAACCCCTTTGGGTGAATACCAGAAACGCCGATTGGAAAAACTGCCGTGCAGGAGAATGACCGGCACGCCTTGGGCCTGAACCTGGTCGGCCAGCCCCAGACGGGTGATGGCGAGCTCGACGCTGGGGTCCGGGCCGTTACCGGCCTTGATCCGATACACGTCTTCGCTGAGATCGCCGCGGCGCTCGGCACTGAGCAGGGCCACGGGGAATAGAGTGCTGCTGCTTTGCATAAGGTTGCTTGGTGCACAAAAAAGGGCGGGGTCCATTGCTGGAGCTCGCCCTGGAAAAAACCAGGCAGGAGGACGCCAGACGTCCCCCCGCGTTTTACTGCATCAGGCCGCGCCTTGGCCTTCGGCCAGGAAGAACCAGGTCTCGAGTACCGAGTCCGGGTTCAGCGACACGCTTTCGATGCCCTGCTCCATCAGCCACTTGGCCAGGTCCGGGTGGTCCGATGGGCCTTGGCCGCAGATGCCGATGTACTTGCCAGCCTTGTTGCAGGCGGCAATGGCGTTGGCCAGCAGCTTCTTCACCGCAGGGTTACGCTCGTCGAACAGGTGGGCGATGATGCCCGAGTCACGGTCCAGGCCCAGGGTCAGCTGGGTCAGGTCGTTGGAGCCGATCGAGAAGCCGTCGAAGTATTCCAGGAACTCTTCGGCGAGGATGGCGTTGGACGGCAGTTCGCACATCATGATCACGCGCAGGCCGTTGTCGCCGCGGGCCAGGCCGTTTTCGGCGAGCAGGTCGACGACCTGGCTGGCTTCGCCCAAGGTGCGCACGAACGGCACCATGATCTCGACGTTGGTCAGGCCCATCTCGTTGCGCACGCGCTTCAGCGCACGGCATTCCAGCTCGAAGCAGTCACGGAACGATTCGCTGATGTAGCGCGACGCACCGCGGAAGCCCAGCATCGGGTTTTCTTCTTCCGGCTCGTACAGCTTGCCGCCGATCAGGTTGGCGTACTCGTTGGACTTGAAGTCCGACAGGCGCACGATGACCTTTTTCGGGTAGAAGGCCGCCGCCAGGGTGCTGATACCCTCGACCAGCTTCTCGACATAGAAGCCGACCGGGTCGTTGTAGCCGGCAATGCGCTTGTCGACGCTGTCTTTCAGGTCGGCAGGCAGGCCCGCGTAGTTCAGCAGTGCCTTGGGGTGCACGCCGATCATGCGGTTGATGATGAACTCCAGGCGTGCCAGACCGACACCGGCGTTGGGCAGCTGGGCGAAGTCGAAGGCGCGGTCCGGGTTGCCGACGTTCATCATGATCTTGAACGGCAGTTCCGGCATGGCATCGACCGAGTTCTGCTTGATGTCGAAGCCCAGCTCACCTTCGAAGATGAAGCCGGTGTCGCCTTCGGCACAGGAAACGGTCACGCCCTGGCCGTCTTTCAGCACCTGGGTAGCGTTGCCGCAACCGACAACCGCCGGGATGCCCAGCTCACGGGCGATGATCGCCGCGTGGCAGGTACGGCCACCGCGGTTGGTGACGATGGCACTGGCGCGCTTCATCACCGGTTCCCAGTCAGGGTCAGTCATGTCGGAGACCAGTACGTCGCCCGGCTGGACCTTGTCCATTTCCGAGACGTCGTTGATGACGCGAACCTTGCCGGCGCCGATACGCTGGCCAATGGCACGGCCTTCGACCAGCACGGTGCCTTTCTCTTTGAGCAGGTAGCGTTCCATGACGTTGGCGCTGGAACGGCTCTTCACCGTCTCAGGGCGGGCCTGGACGATGTACAGCTTGCCGTCGTCACCGTCCTTGGCCCACTCGATGTCCATCGGGCGCTGGTAGTGCTGCTCGATGATCATGGCCTGCTTGGCCAGCTCGCTGACCTCGGCATCGGTCAGGCAGAAGCGTGCGCGCTCGGCGCGGTCGACTTCGACGGTCTTGACCGAACGACCGGCCTTGGCCTCGTCGCCGTAGATCATCTTGATCGCCTTGCTGCCCAGGTTACGGCGCAGGATGGCCGGGCGGCCTGCCTGCAGGGTGTTCTTGTGCACGTAGAATTCGTCAGGGTTGACCGCACCCTGCACCACGGTTTCGCCCAGGCCGTAGGCGCCGGTGATGAACACCACGTCGCGGAAGCCCGACTCGGTGTCGAGGGTGAACATCACCCCGGCAGTGCCGGTTTCCGAGCGGACCATGCGCTGCACGCCGGCAGACAGGGCCACCAGCTTGTGGTCGAAGCCCTGGTGCACGCGGTAGGCGATGGCGCGGTCGTTGAACAGCGAAGCGAACACTTCCTTGGCCGCGCGGATCACGTTATCGACGCCGCGGATGTTGAGGAAGGTTTCCTGCTGGCCGGCGAACGAGGCGTCCGGCAGGTCTTCAGCGGTAGCCGAGGAACGCACGGCAACGGCCATGTTGTCGTTGCCGGCGGCCATTTCGGCGAAGGCCGTACGGATTTCCGAATCCAGACGCGCAGGGAATTCGGCTTCCATGACCCACTGGCGAATCTGCGCGCCGGTCTTGGTCAGGGCATTGATGTCGTCAACGTCCAGCGCGTCGAGCGCGGCGTGAATGCGGTCGTTCAGCCCACTCTGCTCGAGAAAGTCACGGTACGCCTGAGCCGTAGTGGCAAAGCCGCCCGGCACCGACACGCCGGCACCGGCGAGGTTACTGATCATCTCGCCCAGGGATGCGTTCTTGCCCCCCACATGCTCCACATCATGGACGCCGAGCTTATCGAGGGAAACTACGTACTCTACCAAGGTGATCTCTCCACTAACTGTGTTGGAAAAGCTCAAAAGGCGCCCGCCTGTCTTCTATGACTTGGCCGGGCGTTTGTGGCCTGTACCTGGAAAATAGGCGCTGCAAATGTGGCAGAATGTCGACAGCCGCATTCGGCAAACCGAACTTATCATATCCAAGAATCGTCATCAGCTTAAGGCCCAGATCGCAAATGAAACGAACCGCGTTCTTCATCTCCGACGGCACCGGTATCACTGCCGAAACCCTGGGCCAGAGTTTGCTCGCGCAATTCGAGAGCATTCCCTTCAACAAATTCACCCGTCCTTACATCGATTCGCCGGACAAAGCGCGGGCCATGGTCCAGCAAATAAACGCTGCGGCCGAGCGGGATGGGGTCCGCCCGATCATCTTCGACACCATTGTCAACCAGGACATCCGCGAGATCCTGGCGACGTCGAATGGCTTCATGATCGACATCTTTTCTTCGTTTTTATCCCCACTTGAGCAGGAATTGATCGCCCATTCGTCGTATTCCGTGGGCAAATCCCACTCGATTGGTGGCAATTCCAACTACATGGAACGCATCGAGGCGGTGAATTTCGCCCTGGATAACGACGATGGTGCACGCACCCACTACTACGACAAAGCCGACCTGATTCTGGTTGGCGTGTCGCGTTGCGGCAAAACCCCAACCTGCCTGTACATGGCCATGCAGTTCGGTATCCGTGCCGCCAATTACCCGCTGACCGAGGACGACATGGAGCGCCTGCAGCTGCCGGCGGTGCTGAAAAAGCACCACAGCAAGCTGTTCGGCCTGACCATCGACCCCGACCGCCTCACCGCCATCCGCCACGAACGCAAGCCCAACAGCCGTTATTCCAGCTTTGCCCAGTGCGAATTCGAAGTGCGTGAAGTGGAAAGCCTGTTCCGCAGGGAGAACATTCCCAATATCAATTCCACGCATTTTTCGGTGGAAGAGATTTCCGCCAAGATCCTGGTCGAAAAAGGCGTGGAGAGACGGTTCAAGTAACAGCCCCGCCCCCCCCTGTAGGAGCGGGTTTACCCGCGAAAGGGCCGGCCCTGCTGGCCAATCTCCAGCGGCCGTTCACCGTTGCCGCCGCCACCGTATTCGCGGGTAAACCCGCTCCTACACGGAGGTGAAAACGCATCGGTGGAGTGGACCCAGCTCGGTGGTTGGGCACAGGTCGCTGTAGGAGCGGGTTCACCCGCGAAAGGGCCAGCCCAGGCATACAAAAAAAGCCCCGGCATCACTGCCGGGGCTTTGTTTTACCTCACCAGAAGGCTCAGGACGGCACCACCGCTGCCTGCCCGCTCATGGCCAGGTCGACCAGCTCGCGGTTGGCCACCGCGTACATCGCATAGTCAGTGCCCGTGGCATTGCGCAGGTCGTCGAGCATGGCGCGCCAACGCTCCACCATTCCCCGATGCTGCTCTGACCACAGCGCCACGCGGGCATCCATGTCTTGCGGTGCATCGGCCATCTGCAGGACCGAAATGGTGATCGCCCGCTGCTGCAAGTCGATATCGTCGCGGAATGCCTCGCGCGCCAGCGCCTGCCAGTTGTTTTCCACCGGCAGGTTGCTGATTTCCTGCAGGTACCAGGTCAGGTCCAGCGCGCTGCCCACGGCGAAGAATGCCTTGGCCACCTGCGCAGGCTCATGGCCGGTCACATCGGCCGCTTCAATGATCGGCAGCAGGGTGTACAGGTGGCTGGTACCCGCCACCATACGCGCCAGCAACTCCGGCACACCGGCGTCGACAAAGCCCTGGTAGCGGACCATCCAGCGTTCGCGGGTAGGGCCTTCGAGCAGCTCATCCAGCTTCAGACCCAACTGCGCAATCTTCGGCCCGAAGTGCGCAGTATCGCGCCCGGCGTCCTGTTCGTTGCGGCGGCTACGCAGGAACCAGCGGGTGGCACGGCGGCCCAGGCGCATCAGCTCGTCCATCAGGGTAAGCTGGATTTCCGCCGGCACCTGATAGTCCAGCGCCTCGATCTGGCGGAACCAGTGCGGCAGGTGGAAGATGTCGCGCACGATCACGTAAGCACCGGCCACGTTGGCCGGGCTCATGCCGGTCGACTCCTTCAGGCGCTGGACGAAGGTGATACCCATGTTGTTGACCAGGTCGTTGGCGATCTGGGTGCTGACAATTTCGCGCTTCAGGCGGTGGCGGCGCATGGCCTCGGCGAACTTGCTGACCAGGGACGGCGGGAAAGCGGTTTCCATGTCACGGGTCAGGTAGTCGTCGTCCGGCACCAGCGACTTGAGCAGTTGCTCCTTGAGGTCGATCTTGCTGTACGAGATCAGCACCGACAGCTCGGCGCGGGTCAGGCCGTGGCCGGCAGCCAGGCGTTCGGCCAACTGCTCTTCGGACGGCAGGAATTCGATGGCACGGTCCAGCTTGCCCCGCGCCTCGAGGTCGGCCATCAGGCGCTTGTACTCGGCAATCCGCTCGCGGGCGCGGCGGGCAGCCAGCGACAATGCCTGGGTCTGCTTGTAGTTGTTGCCCAGTACCAGCCCGGCGACTTCGTCGGTCATGCTGCCCAGCAGCTGGTTGCGCTGCTTCTCGGTCATGTCGCCACCCTGCACCACTTCGTTGAGCAGGATCTTGATGTTGACCTCGTGGTCGGAGCAGTCCACGCCGCCGGCGTTGTCGATGAAGTCGGTGTTGGTGGCGCCGCCGTTCAGGCCGAACTCGACGCGGCCGAGCTGGGTCATGCCCAGGTTGCCGCCCTCGCCCACCACCTTGCAGCGCAGTTCGTTACCGTTGACCCGCAGCGCATCGTTGGCCTTGTCGCCGACATCGGCGTGGCTCTCCGTACTGGCCTTGACATAGGTCCCGATGCCACCGTTCCACAGCAGGTCTACCGGGGCCTTGAGCAGCGCATTGAGCAACTCGGTCGGGGTCAGGCGGTCGGCTTCGATGGCGAAGCGCTCTTTCATCTGCGGGCTGATGGCGATGCTCTTGGCACTGCGCGGGAAGATCCCGCCGCCTTCGGACATGATGCTGGTGTCGTAGTCGCTCCAGGCCGAGCGCGGCAGGTCGAACAGGCGCTTGCGTTCAGCGAAGCTGGAAGCGGGCTCCGGGTTGGGATCGATGAAGATATGCAGGTGGTTGAACGCTGCCACCAGTTGCAGCTTGTCGGACATCAGCAGGCCATTGCCGAACACGTCGCCGGCCATATCGCCCACACCAATGACGGTGATCGGGTCTTCCTGCACGTTGATGCCGCGCTCGCGGAAGTGGCGCTGCACGCCCACCCAGGCACCGCGCGCGGTAATGCCCATCTTCTTGTGGTCGTAACCGGCCGAGCCGCCGGAAGCAAAAGCATCGCCCAGCCAGAAACCGTAGTCGATAGCGATGCCGTTGGCGATGTCGGAGAAGGTCGCAGTACCTTTGTCCGCCGCTACCACCAGGTACGGGTCGTCATCGTCATGGCGCACCACGTTGGCCGGCGGCACCACGCCACCGTCCTTGAGGTTGTCGGTGATGTCGAGCAGGCCGGAAATGAAGATGCGGTAGCACGCCACGCCTTCGGCGGCAATCTCGTCACGGCTGCCGCCCAGCGGCAGGCGACGCGGCAGGAAACCACCCTTGGCGCCGACCGGCACGATGACCGAGTTCTTAACCTGCTGGGCTTTCACCAGCCCCAGCACTTCGGTACGGAAGTCCTCTTCGCGGTCGGACCAGCGCAGGCCACCACGGGCAACGTTGCCAAAGCGCAGGTGCACGCCCTCGACGCGTGGCGAATAGACGAATATCTCGAACTTTGGCACCGGTTTGGGCAGTTCGGGGATCAGCTTGGGGTTGAACTTGAAGCTGAAGTACGACTTGTTCTGGCCGTTTGCGTCGGGCTGGTAGAAGTTGGTACGCAGGGTGGCCTTGATCAAGTCCAGGTAGCGCCGCAGGATGCGGTCTTCGTTGAGCACCTGCACGTCATCCAGGGCGCTCAGGATGGCCTGTTCCAGGCGCTGCTGCTTGTCGTCAAGGTCGTCCTGGGTAAGCTTGCGCGCCAGGTAGAAGCGGGTCTTGAACAACCGGGTCAGCTCACGGGCGATGTCGGTGTGGTTGTTCAGGGTGCTGGCGATATAGCCCAGATCGAAGCCCAGACGGATCTGTTTCAGGTAACGGGCGTAGGCACGCAGCAAGGCCACGTCGCGCCACGGCAAGCCGGCGGTGAGCACCAGGCGGTTGAAAGCGTCGTTCTCGGCATCACCACGGACGATGTGGATGAAGGCGTCCTGCAGGGTGTCGTTGAGCTGCTGGATGTCCAGGCTCAGGCCTTCGCTGTAGGTGAAGGCGAAGTCGTGGATCCAGTATTCGCGGCCATTGGCATGGCGCAGGCGGTACGGGAACTCGCCGAGCACGCGCAGGCCGAGGTTTTCCAGAATCGGCAGCACGTCGGACAGCGCCAGCGGGGTGTCGGCGTGGTACAGCTTGCAGTGCAGGATGCGCTCGCCAACCTGGGTCAATGGTTGGTAGAAGCTCATTGCCAGCGGCTTGCTTTCCGACAGGTTCAGCACATGCTGCAGGTCGACCACCGCCGAATGCGCGGCGAAGCGCTCGCGGTAACCGGCCGGGAACCCTTTGGGGAATTCGGCAAGGATGTTGGTGCCCTGGGCTTCGCCGAAGTTCTCCACCACCAGTGCCGAGTAGTCGTCATGCCACGAGCGGCAGGCCTGGATGACTTCGCGTTCCAGCTGCTGCGGGTCGATATCGATACGGTTCTTGGGGTCGACCCGCAGAATCAGTTGCACACGGGCCAGTACCGATTCGGAGAAGAAGGTCCAGAACTCGCAGTCGCTGGCCTTCAGGCGCTCCATCAGCACCTGCTGGATCTTCTGCCGCACTTCGGTGGAGTAGATTTCCCGCGGGACGTAGGCCAGGCAGTAGCAGAAGCGGCCATACGGGTCCTTGCGCAGGAACACGCGGATCTTGTTGCGCTCCTGGATCTGCACGATTGCCATGACCGTGCTGAACAGCTCGTCGATCGGCGTCTGGAACAGGTCGTCGCGCGGCAGCACTTCCAGCACCTGGGCCAGTTCCTTGCCCAGGTGGGCCTTGGGATCGAAGCCCGAACGGCGCTCGACTTCGGCCACCTTCACGCGGATGTACGGAATGGCATGCACGCTTTCGCCATACACCGACGAGGTGTACAGCCCCATGAAGCGGTGCTCCTTGATGACCTTGCCGTCGGCGTCCAGCTGGCGGATCGACACATAGTCCGGGTAGGCCGGGCGATGCACGCGGCTGGGCAGCGCGGCCTTGGCGAACGACAGCAGCAGCGGCTCGTTGAGGTAGGCCACAGCGTAGTCTTCGATGCGCAGCTCTTCTGCGGTCAGGCCCACGCGCAGACGGCGCGGCAGGCCGAGGAACGACTGCTCGTCGTAGACCATCTGGCCGCCATCGGCGTCGCCCTTGACGGTGAATTCTTCATAGCCCAGGAAGGTGAAGTGGTTATCCAGCAGCCATTCGAGGAAGGCCTTGACTTCGCCTTTCTCGTTTTGGGCAGGACCAAAGCCGGTCTGTTCCACCTGCGCCACCACTTCACGCAGCTTGGCCTTCATCGGTTCGAAGTCGGCCACCACCACCCGTACCTCGGCCAGCACCTGCTCGATCTCGCGGGTCAGTACTGTCAGCTCGGCGGCATTGGCGCAGCGGTCGATCTCCAGGTACATCAGTGACTCGTAGCGCACGCCCTCGCCCTGGGTGCCCTTGGGCAGCAGTTCCAAAAGCTCGCCTTTGGCGCCACGGCGCACGCTGAGCACGGTGGTTTGCAGGGTGTGGATGCTGTAGCCACGGCGGTTGAGCTCGGTACGCACCGAGTCGACCAGGAACGGCAAGTCATGGTGCAACACTTCGACCACGGTATGGGTCGACTGCCAGCCATTACGTTCGTAATCAGGGTTGTACACCCGCACTTGCGGGTATTCGGGGTCGAAACGCTCGATGATGCGCCAGGCTGACAGGGTGCAGCCGGCCAGGTCGGAAAGCCTGCGCTGGGTGAGTTCGTCCAGAGAGATGATGCCGAAGAACTGCTCGGCGAACAGCGCCACTTGTGGCAGGGACTGTTCGCTGATGTGCTGCGCCAGGGCCGCTTGCAGTTGATGCTGGAAGTCGGCTTTGCTGGCTGCGGTGAAGAACGCCATCTGTGGTACTCCGCTTGGGCTTTGTAATAATTGAAGCGTCGCTGCGTGCGCCGTGTACGGATCAACGATAGCCAACCCGTGGCATGGCGGACGGTAAAAACCAGACGTTGAACGTGCGCAGGCACGCCCAGGGCTCGCCGAAGCTTAACGACTGATCGGTCATCTACGCTTGCAGCGCTGCGACAATTTCGGTCAAGGGGCGGTAACTTTACGTTTATGCCTGTACGCAAGACTGTCAGAATTCCCTTCCGTTTCCTTTGACCCGAGCCTGCTCATGCAAATCAACACCGCCCTGCTGTTCGCCACCCCTTGCGATGACGAGGAAGACAACATGGCGACCCTGTGCTGCCACAGCGACAAGGGTCAGATGTTCCTGCTTACCCGTTACCCGGACGAGGACACCGTCGACCTGACGCTGGATGACGAGCCGTCGACGCTGGATGGCCTTAAAGTGACCCTGAGCGCCAAGCGCCTGCTGATCGAAGTGGCGGCCGGCGACCGGGACGCGCTGAAGGGGGATGAAGCACTGGAAATCAACCTGACCAGCGAGCTGAGTGACATGGATGAAGTGAAGGAAACCCTGGAGAACATCCTGGCCGGTACTGGAACCTTGGTCTGCGAGCTTTGAGCCCTACCCCTGCCTAGTGGGAGCGCGGTCCCTGTGGGAGCAACTGTCTTGCTCAATTTCTAAAAGCTGGCGCGATCCCTGTGGGAGCGGCCTTGCGTCGCGATAGGGCCGCGCAGCGGCTCCAGGATCTCGACATCATGCATAGATTGCTGGGGCCGCTTTGCGGCCCTATCGCGACGCAAGGCCGCCCCCACAATGATCAGGCCAGCGCCTGCTGCATCTCTTTGGCCTGCACCCGCAACGCCTCGCAAAACGGCTCCACCGCTGCCGATGCCGGCCGATGGTCCGGGCGTATCAGCATCACCTGATAGGGCACCGATACCCGTAACCTGCGGATCGGCAACCCGCCTTGCGCCGCCTCCAGCCCGCTCAGCGGGTTGATGATCGCCACCCCCAGGCCTTGCCTGACCATGGCGCACACCGAAGCGGCACTGGTGGTCTCGATGACCGTGCGGCGGTTAACCCCGGCCGCACGAAAGTGCTGATCCAGGCGCTGGCGGTAGGTATCCAGGCTGGCCAGGTTGATGAAATCGACTTCATGGAAATCACTCAGCTCCAGTTCAGCCTTCACCTGCAGCGGGTGATGCTCGGGCAACACGCACACCATGTTGGCACTGAACAGCAATTCACCATACGCGCCGCGCGGTATCTGTTCGACTTCAGTCAGGCCAAGGTCATGCTGCTGGGCAACCAGTGACTCCTCCAGCAAAGGCGACTCCTGCGCCAGAATGCTCACACTCACGCCGCTGTGCTGCTGGTGAAAGCGCTGGCAGGCCTTGGGCAACAAGGTTTGCGAGAACAGCGGCAGGCAGGTGATGGCCAGCCGGCCCTGCTCGAAGTTGCGGATGGCCTGGGCAAAGCGATCGATCCGCTCCAGCCCGACGTAGGCGCGCTCGACCTCTTCGATCAACAGCAGCGCCTGGGCCGTCGCCACCAGGCGCCCGCCCTCGCGCTCGAACAGGTTCAGGCCAGTCACCTGCTCCAGCCGCGCCAGTTCGCGGCTGACGGTCGGCTGCGAGGTGAACAGCAGGCGCGCCGCACCGGTGACACTACCAGCGGCCATGATGGCGCGGAACACTTCGATGTGGCGGACGGACAGTTTCACGGCAGCACCCAGTGAGTCGACAATGGGTATATCAGATATGAATGACTGGCAGAAAAATAGCTATTTTTCTGAATCCCCGCTTTGATTCATCCTCGTGGTCTTCCTTATCCGAGTAGCGCCACCATGACCGCACCCTTCACCCTTCTGGCCGAGGCGGTTCGCCAGCACGGCTCGCCGCTTTGGGCGTACGACGCCAGCACCATCGCCGAGCGTGTCGAGCAGTTGAACGTATTCGACACCGTGCGCTTCGCCCAGAAAGCCAACCCCAACCTGCATGTGCTACGCCTGATGCGCGCCCATGGCCTGGTGCTGGACGCCGTGTCGCTGGGTGAAATGGAGCGGGCCTTCGCTGCGGGTGCGAGCGTGGACGGTGACCCTGCCGGCGTGGTGCTGACCTGCGACGCGCTGGACCGGCCAACCCTGGAGCGAGTGGTGGCAGAGAAGATCGAAGTCAACGCCGGCTCCATCGACATGCTGCGCCAACTGGGTGAACGCTCGCCCGGCCACCGCGTGTGGATCCGCATCAACCCGGGCTTCGGCCATGGCCACAGCCGCAAGACCAATACCGGCGGCGAAAACAGCAAGCATGGCATCTGGCACGAAGAGCTGGACGAGGCGCTGGCGTGCATCAAGGCCCATGGCCTGCACCTGGTGGGCGTGCACATGCACATTGGTTCCGGGGTGGACTACCAGCACCTGGAACAAGTGGCCCGCTCGATGATCGAGCTGATCGGCCGCCTGGGCGTGGACATCGAGGCGTTCTCCATCGGCGGCGGGCTTTCCACGCCTTACCGCAGCACCGACAAACCGGTCGACCTGCAGCGTTATGCGCAGACCTGGGCGGTGGCGCGCAAGGAGATCGAAGCGATGCTCGGCCACCCGGTGCGCATGGAGATCGAACCCGGGCGCTTCCTGGTGGCGGAGTCGGGCTACCTGGTGGCCGAAGTCCGTGCCGTGAAACAGGTGGGGCGCAATACCTTCGTCATGATCGATGCCGGCTTCAACGACCTGATGCGCCCGGCGATGTACGGCGCCTACCACGGCATGACCCTGCTCGATGCCGATGGCCAGGCAGTAGATCGCCCGCGCCAGCCGACCGTGGTGGCCGGGCCGTTGTGTGAATCGGGTGACGTGTTCACTCAGGATGACCAGGCGCTGACCCCGCAGGACCTGCCTCAGGCACAGGTGGGCGACCTGCTGGTGATCCACGATGCCGGGGCCTATGGCGCGTCGATGTCGTCGAACTACAACAGCCGGCCGCTGCTGCCGGAGTTCCTGATCGAGAACGGTGCCCTGCGGATGATCCGCCGGCGGCAGACGGTGCAGGACCTGCTGAGCCTGGAGGCCGGGTTCTAACCACTGCCCTGCAAGCCTGCACGACTCTTTGTGGGAGCGGCCTTGCGTCGCGATAGGGCTGCACAGCAGCCCCACAAATGTAGCCGTGATGCCGAAACCCGGGCCGCTTTGCGGCCCAATCGCGACGCAAGGCCGCTCCCACAGGGTGTGTGCTCGCGGTCCTTGCAATAAGCCCCGCCTCTCGCGACAATGCGATCAATTCCCATTAATATTGCGATCTTGACGCCATGGCAACGCTCGATCCCCAGGCCCTGCACGAGCTGTACAGCGAAAACAACAGCTGGCTGAAGGGCTGGCTGCGCGCCCGCCTGGGCAACGCCGCCGACGCTTCCGACCTGGCGCACGACACGTTCTTGCGGGTAATGACCGCGCGTAACCCGTTGCCGATCCGTGAGCCGCGCAGCTACCTCAGCGCTATCGCCCGCGCCCTTCTGATAGACAAAGCTCGCCGTCGCATCATCGAAAAAGCTTACCTGCAGGCGCTGGCCCTGCGTCCGGAACCGGTAGAGGTGTCGCCGGAGGTGCGCTTGTCCATCATAGAGATGCTGGTGGCCGTGGACAGCCTGCTCGACGAACTCGGCGCCAAGACCCGCGCCATCTTCCTTGCCGTTCAACTCGAAGGCCTGACCTACGGCGCTGCGGCCGAGCGCTTCGGCGTGTCGATCACCACCGTGAAGAATCACCTGATCAAGGCCATGACTCGCTGCCTGCTGGCAGTCGAAGGCTGACGCCCATGGATCTCAAGACACTCGAAGCCGCTGCCACCTGGTATGTTCAGCTCAACGACGGCGCCAATAGCGAGGCCCGCACCCAGGCCTGGCGACAGTGGCTGCAGGCCAGCCCCCTGCACGCAGCCGCCTGGGCGCGGGTAGAAAAGCTGCAGCAGCAATGGGCCATGGTGCCGCCGCAGGCGGCGCTGTCCGGCCTTGGCGCGGCCCAGGCGCAGCGGCGTGACGTGCTGAAAGTGCTGGGCCTGCTGATGGCCATGGGGGGCGGCAGCTGGCTGGCGGCCGAGCAGGTGCCCTATCGTGCCTTGCTGGCCCAGCACAGTACCCGCAGCGGCGAGCGCCGCGCCCTGCACCTGGAGGATGGTTCACAGCTGGAACTGAACGTGGATACCGCGCTGGATGTGCGCTACGCCACAAAGGTGAGGGCGATTCAGCTGTATCAGGGGGAAATTCTGGTGCGTCCGGTCAGCGATCGTCAGCAGCGCCCGTTTATCGTGCACACCGATGACGGCAGCGTACTGGCCCGCAGTACCGCGTTCAGCGTCCGCAAACTGGCGCAGCAGACCCGCGTGGGTGTGCTTGAGGCCAGCGTCGAAGTTCGCCCCCTGCGCCACCCTGATCGAGTGCTGCAACTGCACGCTGGCCAGCAAGTGAGTTTTGATCAGGATGTCGTCCTCGACGCCCATGCCCTCCCCGCCGATTCCACGGCCTGGTTGCAAGGCATGCTCAGCGTGAACGACTGGCGCCTTGGCGATTTCCTCGAAGAACTGGGGCGCTATCGTCCAGGTGTGCTGCGCTGTGCCTCGTCGATCCAGGCCATGAGCATTTCCGGTGCGTTCCGCATTGACGACACCGATATCGCCCTGGCCAACCTGCCGAAAACCTTGCCCGTGAAAGTGCGCTACTTAAGCCGCTACTGGGTGAGTGTGGAGCCCGCCTGAGCAACTGCGGAAAAACTTTCGCCGCAATCTTGCTGATTTCTATTCTCGTCCGTCCCTGACACAAGCCGCGACGACAGCGACTTTCTGCCATGACTCGGAAGGACCACGAAATGCCACACCTGCACCCTACCCCAGCAACCAAGCTCAGCCAGGCCGTCCGCCTGGTGCTGTTCGGCATGTCCCTGGCCAGCGCGCCCGGCCTGTTGCTGATGCCTGCCCAGGCAATGGCCCAAAGCCAGGCCACCTACCATGTCCCCGCTGGCTCACTGGGCAACGCCATCACCCAGTTTGGCGTACAGGCGGGTGTGACCATTTCGTTCGACACCGCACAGACGCGCAACCTCGACAGCGCGGGCCTGGAAGGCAGCTTCAGTGTCGAGGAAGGTCTGGCGCGGCTGCTGGGCAACAGTGGCCTGCAGGCGCAGCGTCAGGGTAATGGTGGCTATGTGCTGGTCGCTGCGCAAAACGGCTCGGCCATGGAACTGGCGCCGATGAACATCGACGCCAACCGCCTGGATGCGACCAGCGAAGGCACCCAGTCCTACGCCGCCCGTGCCATCACCATCGGCAAGGGCGTACACACGCTGAAAGAAACCCCGCAGTCGGTCACCGTGATGACCCGCAAGATGCTCGACGACCAGAACCTCAACACACTGGAGCAGGTACTGGACAAGACCCCGGGCATCACCGTGTATGACTCGCCCATGGGCGGCAAGTATTTCTATTCCCGTGGTTTCAACCTGGATGGCCAGTACCAGTACGACGGCGTGCCCTTGGACGTGGGCGGCAACTACGTGCAGGCCAACAGCTTTTCCAGCGACATGGCGTTCTATGACCGCGTCGAGGTGCTTAAAGGTGCGGCCGGCATGATGAAAGGCTCTGGCTCCTCCGCCGGGGGCGTCAACTTCGTGCGCAAACGGGGGCAGGAAAAAGCCGCCACCACCGTCACCCTGTCAGCCGGCAGCTGGGACAACTACCGCGGGCAAGTGGACGTGGGCGGCCCGCTGAACGCGTCGGGCACCGTGCGGGGGCGCGCCGTGGCGACGCTGCAGGACCGCCAGTACTTCTATGACACGGCCAAGCGCCAGGACCAGATACTGTACGGCGCCATCGACTGGGACGTCACGGCCGACACCACCGTGGGCGCTGGCCTGGCTTACGAGGATGTCGATGCCACCCCTTGCTACGCCGGCCTGCCACGCTACGCCGATGGCAGTGACCTGAAGCTGTCGCGCTCCACCTGCCTGGGGGCCAGCTGGAACGACATGCAAAGCCAGCGTATTACCGGCTTTGCCGACCTCAAGCACCGCTTCAACGATGACTGGACCCTGAACTTCGCCTCGATCTACACCCACAACACCCAGGACATCGAATACGCTTATTCCGAAGGCACGGTACCCGTCGGCGCCAGCACCGCCAGCATGAACGTCCGGGCCGGCCGTTTCGACTACGACCAGGACGACTACGGCTTCGATAGCTATGTCGATGGCAAGTTCGAGGCGTTCGGCCTGCAGCACGAGCTGATCATGGGTGTCAACGCCAGCCGACAGAAAACCCATGATTACTTCGCGCTGATGCTGCTGGACGGCAAGCAGGACCCGTTCAACCCATCCGCGAACTTCACACACCCGTCCAAGGCCGATTACCTGGTCAACCCGAGCCGCGGTGGCAGTGTGCCAACCGATACCACTACCACCCAGTACGGCACTTACGCCAACCTGCGCCTGAAACTGGCAGAGCCACTGACCTTGGTGCTGGGCGCGCGGGTCAGCTGGTACCGTAACAAGAGCGACTCCTATACCCAGTTCTACGATTACTGGGTGCATAATCGCAGCCAGGAAAACGGTCAGGTCACGCCGTTTGCCGCCGTGCTGTACGACCTGAACGAGCAGTGGACCGCCTATGCCAGCTACGCCGACATCTTCCAGCCACAGAGCGACAAGGTGAATGCCGAGCGGCAGGCGTTACAGCCAAAGACCGGCGCCAACTATGAAGTCGGCATCAAGGGCGAGCTGCTCGACGGCGCGTTGAACACCTCCTTCAACCTGTTCCGCACTGTCGAGAATCACCGCGCAGAAACGGACTACGTCGATACCTGCCCCTCAGGCGACGGGTATTGCTACAACGACAGCGGCAAGGTACGCGCACAGGGGTTCGAAGCCGAGATCAGCGGCTCGCCGATCGAGCGGTTGCAGCTGTTGGCGGGCTACACCTACACCCAGACGAAGTACCTGAGTACCATCGAAGACACTGACCCGACCGAACTGACCTTCACCTCCAGCTTCATCCCACGGCACATGCTCAAGGTATGGGGTGACTACCAGCTGGGCGGTGCTCTGGAGCGCTGGACCCTCGGCGCAGGCCTGAACAGCCAGAGCGAGAACTTCCGTACCACCGGCACTACCCGTGTCGAGCAGGCGGGCTACACCGTGTGGAACGGCCGTGTGCAGTACCGCCTCGACCCGAACTGGACTGTCGCGCTCAACGGCAACAACCTGTTCGACAAGAAGTACTACGCCACCATCGGCGCGCCGGCGTGGGGCAACTTCTATGGTGAACCGCGCAATTTCATGGTGACATTGCAAGGGGCGTTCTGAAGTACTTTCCGGGGAACGATCGGGCCGCTTTGCGGCCCTGTCTGGATGCGGACCGTATTTAAAATAGCGACCAGGGTGGCGCCTCCACCCAGTAACGATGGGCCTGCCCCGTGACAGCGGACGGGTTGACGTGAAAGGCGATGAAAACCCTGGTAACGTCAACGATACCGCTTAATCAGAAATTTCCTACGCACCTATCGGAAGCGCAATGCTCCTTTGAGAAGTGATTCCTCGCTAGTGTCCAGCCTCGGGTCGAATGCAACGCTTGCATGCATTTGATGATCATCCCTGCTCGCTGGAGCTATACATGGACTCGTTGAAAGAAACCCTCGAACTGTGCAGGCGCATCACCTCCGGCTACCGCCCGGCCCTGCGCAACAGCCCCGTCGCCGACTGCACCCGCCGCTTCGAACTGCTGCCCCTGCGCTACGCCGCCGTCGGCGGCAACCCGGCACAACGTGCCCGCCTGCCCAAATTGCCGGGCTATCTCAGCCCGTTCCAGGAGGTCGGCGAGCTGACCCATTCCAGCTACGCCATCCGCCCTTTGCGCGAGGGCTTTCTCTACCTGCTGATCAAGCGCCATAGCGCACCGGCCTACGAATGGCACAGCCAGTACCGCGTGGCGCCCAATGGCTCGCTGCTGTACATCAGCAGCGACGCCCCCTGGGCGCCTGCCCCCAGCGCCGGCAATCTGGATGAGATCCTTCGCGGTTTCGGCTGGACCATCACCCTCTACGACCTGGATGACATCCAGGAGCTGCGCCCATTGTTCAGCCCTTCCCCGCTGACCCCGCGCATGCTCGACAACTACCGCCTGCTCGACGACGAATACCGCAGCAGCCTGCCCACGATCGATATCGCCCGCTTCATCCAGCCTTCCGACGCCCCGCCACAGCCCCACGTCCTCAAGCATGACCAACTGAACTGGGTGGCCGACTTCAAGGCCCAAAACGATGCAGACCTGCAGGCACTGCTGGACCTGCAGCCGTTCAACAACGACCAGATCGTCTCGCCGCACGCATCACGCCAAGCGCTGGCACCGCTGGTGAACCACAGCAAACCCCGTGGCGCCGCCATCGTCATCGAAGACGCCATCGGGATCACCCAGGAGCTCAACGCCTGGCGCAACGCCGCTGTCGAGGATGTGAAGACCCAGTGGCTGGCGCGCACTGTGGAACCCGGGGTGGACAACGAACGCAAGCTGCTGGTCGCGCAGTCGTTCCTGGAAATCGAAAAACTCTACCCGCAGATGGTGGCCGAGCAGATCGTCAAGCGCGAAGTCATGGCCGAAAAAGTCCGCAACCAGCCCCACCTGCATCCCGAGATCTACTTGTTCTCCGAACGGGCCAATCAACAGGCAGATGCCCATGATGAACGCATGAAGCCCCACCTGGCGCAGTTCGAGCGCGAGGTCCGCAGCAAAGTCCAGGCCCGCCAGGATGCCGGCGAGTTCCGCAAGCGGTTCGACCAGAAATACGGCCACCTGGTCGACCGCCAGGCCATGCACGATCAGCTCGACGGTTTCGAGCAGGCCATGCAATACGCCCAGCAAGCCGCCGAAGACCGCGCCAAGGACCATACCCGCTGGGTGGTCAGCGAACGCTTGTTGCAAGCGCTGGACCGCTACGACAACGCCGACCTCATCAACGGCCTGGCCTTTGCCGAACAGACCGGCCAGTGCGTGATCGGCATGGAGTTGAGTGAAGGGGGTACAAAGGTGCTGGACCACTGGTGGCGCAGCGACGTAGCAGACCGGGGCAACCTGGCAATACGCGGCATCACCTACAACCAGGAGGACCTGCGGGAAGAACTGGCGGCGCTGCTGGAAGCCGCCAAGGCCGAACCGTCGTCAGCGTCATACTTCGCCCTGCCGGAAGCACTTGCCCGGCAAGCCCATGCCGCTGCCAATGCCTTTGGGCGCATCAACACCCTGTACGAACAGATGCAGGCACAGAGCAGCACGGCCAGCATCGGCCTGTATGCCTGGTACGTCGCGCTGGGGCGGCAAGTGCTGCGCACCGCGACCCCCAACAGCATGGACCGCGCGTTGCACCAGGGTTTGCGGCTGACCTTGTTCGCTTCGGTGCATGAAGCGGCTGTCGATATTCGCCTGAGTGAAGCTGCACGTAGCGGGCAGCCCATCAACCCACAACGCAGTGCAGGCCAGGTATCAAGGTACCTCGACCAGGCCTGGGCTGAAGGGTTGATGCAGGCCCGTAACAGTGACTTCTACAAAGTGCGTGTCTCCGGGCTGGTGTGCCTGCTGGAGGGGATGCTGATGGCCTTCAAAGCGCGCGAACTGCCTGACAGTGATGCGCGGGTGAAGACCGAACTCCTGGCGGCCGCGATGACTACGGCTGCGGCGGGCTTTGAAATTGGAGCCAGCTATGTGGACCAGGTGGTCGCGCGGTACGGCGCGAACAGTGTGACCGGACGAGGAGCAGCGGCCGCTTTAGGGCGTTTGAAACTATGGGGCGCCAGTTTAGCTGGCACCGGGGGGTTGGTACTCGCGTGGTGGGATTATTCGGACAGTTCCAGACATCTCAACGAGTTGCTGGGCACCTCCAAGAACCATCCGGCATACAAGTCTGGTATTTTAGCTTTCACGTATGTAACGCGAGCCACGGCAACCATAGCGCTTTCGTTAGCCGAGCTAGGAAGCGCCATCGCCATTGCGAAGCCGTTATTCGATCATTTATCAAAGAATAGCAGATCAAAAATCATCCATAGCCTGAGCCGCTCAGCCAGTGTACTCGCAGGAAAACTTGGCACACAGGCAGCTCGACTATTATTAGCTCGATTAGTCTTGGGCGCCTTCTGGCTTGGTCTGGTCATGACAGTGATCATCCTCATCCTTGAAGACGACGCACTCGAAAAATGGTGCAAACGAAGCACTTATCGCATTAATAAAGACGCAGATGCCTACGATATAAACGACGAACTCCCCGCACTGCATTCTGCCTTTAGCGAGGTAATTTAATGTTTTTGATTGAGTGGGGCTTTTGGAAAATGGCCACTGAGTCAAGTGCTTCCTGCAAAGCAGACTATGCGCAGAGGAGCCTGCCAGATAAAAGATCTGACAGTAACGTGAGCGACGTGGATCTGGATATTAGCTTCAAGTCTGCAAGCGAGCACCCGCATACTCGGGGTCCCATTTACGCTTTCAACGAAACATATTTCGACATGCGCTGCGGCGGGTCGGAAGAAAAACGCGGCCTGATCACGCTTATGACGCTCGGAGGAGTAGCTCCGACTATTTATGCATGGGCACAACTGACACATGGTTTTTTAGTTTTCAACATCTCCGCCCTACCTGAGTTCAACATACCCATCATCCTGCTTAATACACTTGCACTCTTGATTGGCGCCGGCCTCACTTACCTCTATCTCAGGTATGGTTTCCACCTTACACGCCTCGAGCTATTTACAAGCAGACACCTACTGATTCGCTTCAACAGAAAAACTCAACAAGTCCACCTGCACCGCCCCACTTACTGCGGTGGAATAGTGACATTTCCATGGAGGGAAACTGGCAGCACATCTACTTATCAAGAGGACGATCCGCTCAGCCTCGGCACGCGACTAGGCCTGGTCTGGCACCCCAGCCGCACCGGCTTGCCCCACATGGAAATGGCCCTGCTGGGCAAACAAGGCCAAGGCGGCAGCGAACTGCGTGATGAGTGGGAATTCATCCGTCGTTACATGGAAGAAGGCCCACACGCCGTCCCCCGCCCCCGCCTGAGCACCCAGCTACCCTCACCCATCCAGGCATTCAGCGCCCAGTTCGAAGGCCTTGGGCGTTTCTTCCGCAAAAGCAGCTGGCTGTTCAAAGTTGCACTGCTGTTTGTCTGGCCCGCGTTCATCATCATCGGCACCGGCCACTGGCTCAGCCTGCTGCTGTGCTGGCGACCGCGCTGGCCGAAGGTCATCCGCGAGGCCGGCCTGCCCGGCAAGCCGGTCCCCCCCGTGACAACTCTGAGCGACTACCCACCCGCAATCCAGGCACGCCTGCTCGCCAACGCCGACCGCTGGCAGCTCAAGCCCGGCAAGCGGCCGGAGAAAAAGCCACGCAAACCGCGCACGCCCAGAAGGCCCAAGGAGATCAATTGATGCCATACATCATCCTTGCAGATGGAGCGTACCCATGGACTCTTTGAACCATCACTTCCTGCTACCGCCGAGGACCGCGCCAAGGACCATACCCGCTGGGTGGTCAGCGAACGCTTGTTGCAGGCGCTGGACCGCTACGACAACGCCGACCTCATCAACGGCCTGGCCTTTGCCGAACAGACCGGCCAGTGCGTGATCGGCATGGAGTTGAGTGAAGGGGGCACGAAGGTGCTGGACCACTGGTGGCGCAGCGACGTGGCAGACCGGGGCAACCTGGCAATACGCGGCATCACCTACAACCAGGAGGACCTGCGGGAAGCACTGGCGGCGCTGCTGGAAGCGGCTAAAAGCGAACCACAGTCAGCGTCATCCTTCGCCCTGCCGGAAGCACTTGCCAGGCAAGCCCATGCCGCTGCCAATGCCTTTGGGCGCATCAACACCCTGTACGAACAGATGCAGGCACAGAGCAGCACGGCCAGCATCGGCCTGTATGCCTGGTACGTCGCGCTGGGGCGGCAAGTGCTGCGCACCGCGACCCCCAACAGCATGGACCGCGCGCTGCACCAGGGTTTGCGGCTGACCTTGTTCGCTTCGGTGCATGAAGCGGCTGTCGATATTCGCCTGAGTGAAGCTGCACGTAGCGGGCAGCCCATCAACCCACAACGCAGTGCAGGCCAGGTATCAAGGTACCTCGACCAGGCCTGGGCTGAAGGGTTGATGCAGGCCCGTAACAGTGACTTATACAAAGTGCGTGTCTCCGGGCTGGTGTGCCTGCTGGAGGGGATGCTGATGGCCTTCAAAGCGCGCGAACTGCCTGACAGTGATGCGCGGGTGAAGACCGAACTCCTGGCGGCCGCGATGACTACGGCTGCGGCGGGCTTTGAAATTGGAGCCAGCTATGTGGACCAGGTGGTCGCGCGGTACGGCGCGAACAGTGTGACCGGACGAGGAGCAGCGGCCGCTTTAGGGCGTTTGAAACTATGGGGCGCCAGTTTAGCTGGCACCGGGGGTTCACTGCTGGCGTGGTGGGATTTCACTGATTCGGTTGAGCATTTCAAAAGCAGCCAGAGTGGCGCTACCAAGCAGGTTCAAAAAAACTCCAGACTCTTGGCGGCTACTTATTTTGTAAGAGGGGTCGCTACAGTGACTCTCTCACTTGCTGAGTTAGGAACGGCCGTTGCGACTGCAAAACCTTTTTTCGACTACCTTTCTCAAAATGCCAAGACCAAGCTCGTCAGGATGCTATCCACCTCCTTGGGAGCACTTGCAAAGAAGCTCGGCACGCAGGCTGCTCGGTTATTACTTGCGCGCCTCGTTCTTGGGGCGTTCTGGATTGGCCTGGTCTTCACATTGATTATTTACATACTTGAAGACGATGCTTTGGAAAAGTGGTGCAAACGCAGCAGCTTCCGCCTTGCAAAAAACTCAAAACCGTTTGAAGAACAAGAAGAGCTGAAGACCCTGCACTCCGCATTCAGCGAGGTATTGTGATGTATCTGATCGAATGGGGTTTTTGGCAAATGGCTACTGAATCCGAAGCCGCGCGAAAAGCATATGAAGCAGAACTGACACCGAACGAAAAGCGTCAAGATTTATATGAGGGTGACCTGACTGAAGAAATGCACTTCCAATCCGTTAGTAAGCAACCCTATGCAAGAGGACCTGTTTTCGCGTTCAGCGACACTATTTTAGAAATGCGCTGCGGAGGTTCAGAAGAGAAGCGTGGACTTATTACGCTCGCAACGCTCGGCGCTGTCGCCCCGGCCATTGCTGTGGGACTAATGATCACCACTGGATTTTTATGGATGGACATCACCGATCCGGATGGGCGTTCCGTAATCACTATTCTTTCAACACTTATAATGCTCTCAGTCAGCTCTACCTTAGTGTATCTTTATTCAAAGTATGGAATCCACTTAACCCGACTAGAAATGCTGACTAGCCGTCACTTGCTCATTCGCTTCAATCGAGTAACCCAACAAGTTCACCTACATCGACCGAAATACTGCGGTGGAATCGTAACTTTTCCATGGAATGCAACCGGAAGCACTGGCCTATATCCAGAAGATGACTCACTCAGCATGGGCATGCGACTCGGCCTGATCTGGCACCCCAGCCGCACCGGCCTGCCCCACATGGAGATGGCCCTGCTGGGCAAACAAGGCCAAGGCGGCAGCGAACTGCGTGATGAGTGGGAATTCATCCGTCGTTACATGGAAGAAGGCCCACACGCCGTCCCCCGCCCCCGCCTGAGCACCCAGCTACCCTCACCCATCCAGGCATTCAGCGCCCAGTTCGAAGGCCTTGGGCGTTTCTTCCGCAAAAGCAGCTGGCTGTTCAAAGTTGCGCTGCTGTTTGTCTGGCCCGCGTTCATCATCATCGGCACCGGCCACTGGCTCAGCCTGCTGCTGTGCTGGCGACCGCGCTGGCCGAAGGTCATCCGCGAGGCCGGCCTGCCCGGCAAGCCAGTCCCACCCGTGACAACCCTGAGCGACTACCCACCCGCAATCCAGGCACGCCTGCTCGCCAACGCCGACCGCTGGCAGCTCAAGCCCGGCAAGCGGCCGGCGAAAAAACCACGCAAGCGCTCTGCACCTCAACAGGCCAACAAAAGTGACTGATCAAACTGCACCCGGCGCGCGGGTACATTTGCGACACTTTCACTTCATCGGCAGCCAGTTGCAGCACGATGCAAAGCCATCATCCCATGACCGCTTCCCGTAGTCCGCCCATGTAGTGCTCCAGGCGACTACGCAGCCAACGCTCGGCCGGGTCGCTGTCGGTGGTGCTCAACCAGACCATGGCCAGCTCCAGTGCAGCAGTCTCGAACGGCAGCGTCTCGGCCTGCAGGTTGCCCCAGCGTTCCATACCCTGTGCGGCATAGTCCGGGCAACAGGCCAGCAGGTCGGTACCGGCCAGAATCGCCGGCAGCGAACTGAACTGCGGCACCGACAACACCACCTTGCGTTCACGGCCGATGTCTTTCAACCAGTCATCGACCACACCCTGGGTGTTGGCGGTTGGCGAAACCTGGACATGCGGGCGTTGGCAAAACTCATCCAGTGAAAGCGGCGTGCTGGACTTGTCGGCCCGCACTACCCTGGCTTGCAGGGTGCGTAGCACCTTGCGTTTGGCATTGGCGGGCAGGCCCTTGGTCTGGCTGATACCCACCGTCACATCGCCCGCCGCCAGCAGGTCCGGAATGCGCCAATAGTCCACATGCTGCACGACCACCACCACGTTCGGCGCCTCCACCCGCAGCGCCCGCAACAGCGGCGGCAGCAGGCCCGACTCGACATCATCGGACAAGCCGATGCGGAAGGTCATCTTGCTGGTCAGCGGGTCGAAATCATGGGTCATGCTGAGGGCGACAGACATCGCATCCAAGGCTGGCGTGAGGTACTTGATCACCTCTTCGGCCCTGGCCGAGGGCTCCATGCGGTTGCCCACTCGAACCAGCAACGGGTCGTTGAACATCGCACGCAACCTGGCCAGCGCGGCGCTGACCGTGGGCTGGGCGACGAACAGCTTCTCCGCGGCACGGGTGAGGTTGCGTTCCTGCATCAGCGCTTCGAACACCACCATCAGGTTGATATCGGCTTTGCGCAGTTCGTTGCGGTTCATGGGTGCTCCCGGGCCGTGCTTGTTGTTCGGGTTCAATTCCGGCATCGACATGCATCCTAGCCGAGTCGAAACTTGCACTGCACCCTATGCGATCGCCATTGCCCCCTACTGCGCGACCGGGGTAATCTTCCGCGCTCTTCCCTTCCGGCCTCCCCTGCCGTGCACCGCCCAGGCGTTGACTCGCGAAGCGGTCATTCATGATGCCGACACTTGCATGGCCGCCGCTCACTGGCGCGCCCATCCGCCATCAATACACTCAGGATGACACCATGATCATTCGCCAAGGCATCGCTGCAGACTACCCGCAGCTGCTCGACATCTGGCTGCGTGCTGTTCGCGCGACGCACCACTTCCTGCAACCCTCCGACATCGACGCACTGTTGCCACAGCTGCGCGACGTGTACTTCCCGGCCGTCGAGCTGTGGGTTGCGGTAGACACCGATGACCAGCCACTGGGCTTTATCGGCTTCAATGAAAACCATGTGGAAATGCTCTTCGTCGACCCAGCGCACCACCGCCAGGGCATTGGCCGTGCACTGCTGGATTTCGGCCGCCAGTCACGCAGTGCGATGAGTGTCGATGTCAACGAGCAGAACCCACAGGCAACAGCGTTCTACCAGCGCTATGGCTTCGTCCAGACCGGCCGTTCACCGCTGGATGGCGAAGGTCGCCCGTTCCCTTTGCTGCACATGAGCTTGCCCACCCGGGCGTGAGCAGGAGGCACTCACCGCGATGGCCCGTAAAGCGAAGCCCCTACCGCCGTCCGACTGGGTCATCCGTAGTGCCCAACCGGGCGGTATCGAGCGTATCGAAGCCTGGTTCGGTAGCCACGGCTACGACCCGCATCGCCACGATACCTATTCGATCGGCCGCACGCTGGCCGGCGTGCAAAGCTTCCACTACAAGGGTTCGCTGCGCCACGGCATACCGGGCAACACGCTGGTGTTGCACCCGGACGAACTGCATGACGGCATGGCCGGCACCGACGCAGGCTTTCGCTACCGCATGGCCTACGTCGACCCGGCACTGATCCAGAACGTGCTGGGTGGTCAGCCTTTGCCCTTCATCGCTGGCGGGCTGTCCAGCGACCCTCGCCTGTACCACGCCAGCGAAGCGTTCGTGCAGGCAGTGGACCACGCGCTGGAGCCATTGGAAGAACAGGACGCCCTGTATGACCTGGCGATCGCCTTGCGGGCCGTCGGCGGCAAGCCGCGCGGGCGCAAGCGCCTGGATTACCAGGCAGCCGAACGCGCCCGGGCCTTCATCATGGAACACCTGCATGTGGGCATAACACTGGACATGCTGGAACAGGCCAGCGGCCGCGAACGCTGGAGCCTGTCGCGTGACTTTCGCACACTGTACGGCACCAGCCCCTATCGCTTTGTCACCCTGCGCCGCCTCGACAGCTTTCGCCGAATGATCCTGGACGGCTTCACCTTGGTCGAGGCAGCCCTTGCCGCAGGCTTTCATGACCAGAGCCACATGACCCGGCACTTCACCCGTTGCTACGGCGTACCGCCCTTACGCTGGCTGGAGCGTTTGCGAGCGTCACGCTGAGAAACCGCAGTCGCCCGCGTATCCCGTGGGAGCAGGCGTGCAGGATCGTACAAGAACCGGACTCGCCCGGCGCGATAGGCTGACCACTCCACTTTCCGAGGAACTGTCATGCCTGAGTCCCGTCACCCACACCCCTCCCTGCCAGTGAACCTGGTCCACAAGGCAGCGCTTATCGAACAGCAATGGAGCCCCAGGGTCGTTGCCGAGATGAACGATTACCAGTTCAAGGTCGTGCGCATCGAAGGCGAATTCATCTGGCACGCGCACCCGGAGACCGACGAAGCATTCCTGGTGCTGGAAGGCACGCTGCGTATCGACCTGCCGGATGGCTGCGTGCATGTGAACCCTGGGGAACTCTATGTGGTGCCACGCGGCGTCGAGCACCGGACCGCCGCGCAAGGCGAAGCGAAACTGATGATGATCGAACCGCGGGGCATTCTGAATACCGGTCATGAAGGGGGGGATCGCACAGCAGAGAGCGATGTCTGGATTTAACAACACTCACAACTTTCAAGCTGTAGTCGCTGACTTCACAGCAATAATTAACCATAAAAAATCGCCTTACAGCCATTTGTAACCATGGCAACTCACTCGCAGCCCACACTTCGCAACCCGGGACAGGTTCGCCTCGATATAATTGGATCCAATAACGAGGGTGGCCTGCATGCAAGCACTGGAAAGGGACTACGGACACGGCGATGAAGTGGCCAGCCACTGCCACGCCGAAGACCAGCTGATTTACGCCGCCAGCGGCGTGATGCGGGTCAGCAGCGAGGGCGGCAGCTGGGTGATCCCCGGCGGGCATGCCTTGTGGATGCCCGCCGGGGTCAGCCATGCCATCCGCATGGAAGGCGTGGTCTGCATGCGCACTTTGCTGCTCGATGCCCACATCGAACGCTGCCAGGTCATCGTCGTGTCCGGCCTGCTGCGCGAACTGATCCTGGCGGCGTCACGGGTGCTGAACCTGCGCGACGGCGCGCATGCTCGGGCGCTGATCCTGTACGAACTCGCCGCCGCCCGGCGCATCGATGCCTTCGTCCCTACGCCGCAGCACGCACGCCTGCGTGCCTGGTGCGAGCGCTTCCTGCAGGACCCGGCCCAGGACCTGACCCTGGAGCAATGCGGCGCACAACTGAACATGAGTGCCCGCAGTGTGGCCAGGCTGTTCCAGCGCGAGGTGGGCATGTCGTATGGCCAATGGCGCGCCCGTGCCCGGGTGATGCTCAGCCAGCAGTGCCTGGCCGATGGCAAGCCGATCCTGAACGTTGCGCTGGAGCACGGCTACCAGAGCGCCAGCGCATTTACTGCCATGTTCAAGCGCATCCTCGGCCATGCACCGAGTGATTGGCAAAACGGTACCGCGCGCGAGCACTGAGCCTCAGGTTGTCCCGCTTGCGCGCAGGGTTGTCCCGCTTGCGACAGCGACGCCCATGCAACCCTCGTTAACCTCGTATCACGACCCTTGAGCGACAATCGTGATGCCCTTACTGCACTCATTTCCCGGCCCTGCCCGGCTTGCCACAGCCCTCGGCATGCTCGCTGCACTCGCGGCGTGCGGCCACCAACCAACACCTGCCGAACCCGCTGTAGCGCTGCAGGCAGACCCGCTGGCGAACATGCCGGCCAGCGTCAGCAAACAGCCCCTGCCCGAACGCTGGTGGGCACTGTATCAAGACCCCCAACTCAACCGCTGGGTACAGCAAGCCCTGGCGCACAACCAAGGCCTGGCACAGGCCGAGGCCAACGTGCAGGCCATGCTGGCCGGCATCGGCGAGTTCGACGCCAGGCGCTGGCCGTCTACCGACATGGGCGTTGCCGCTACCTATGGCAGGCGCGCCGATGACCAGACGCTGGCCGAGGCGACCGACAGCAACGCGCCGTCGCAATGGCAATTCAACCCGGGCATCGAGCTGGCCTATCAGGTGGATATCTGGGGCCAGGTCCGCGCCGCCATCCAACGTGCCCGGGTGCAAGCCGAAGCCAGCGCTGCGGCGCTAGACCTGGTACGCCTGCAGGTAGTCGCCCAGACCACCCGCGCCTACATCGACCAGTGCACCTACGCGGCGCGTCTGGAGGCAGCGAAGCAGGCCTTGCAAACCCTCGACCACAGCGTGCAACTCAGCCAGCGCCAGCACCAGGCCGGTGTGGCCACTGCCCTCGACAGCGAGCGCCTGTTGGGCTTGCGGGAACAGGTGCGTGCGCAACTGCCGATGCTCTCAGCCCGGCGGCAGATGGCGCTTTACGAACTGAGCATGCTCAGTGGCCAGGCCTCGGTGGCCGAAGCCACGACCTGCGTAGCCATCCCCACACTGTCGGCGCCGCTGCCGGCTGGCGATGGCTGGCATTTGCTCGAACGCCGGCCAGATGTGCGCCAGGCCGAACGGGAACTGCAGGCGGCCACCCTGGAGACCGACATCGTGCGGGCTGACCTTTACCCAAAGGTCAGCTTCGGCGCTTCGTTGACGTCTTCGGACCATCACCTTGCCAACCTCGGCGCCAGCCGCGCGGTGATGTTCGGCATTGGCCCGCTGATCCGCTGGGAGTTTCCCAACCTGAAGGCCAACCGCGCACGGGTGAGCAAAGCCGAGGCATTGCAGCGGGCGCAGGTCGCCCGTTACCACGGCGTGGCGCTGAGCGCGCTGAAAGACGTGCGCCAGGCACTGGCCCGCTACGACGGTGAGCGACAACGGTTGCAGGCGCTGGACGCAGCCCTGGCGCACAGCCAGCACAGCTTTGCCCTGGCCCAGGGTAACTACCGTGCCGGCACCGTGGACGGGCTGGCCCTGCTCGACAGCGAGCGCGAAATGATCAGCCTGCGGGCCAGCCACACAGAAGCCCGAGGGCGCCTGGCGCAAGCGCAGGTAAACCTGTTCCGCGCGCTGGGCGGGCGGTGGTAGCGAGAAGCAAGACCAGCAGCGAGCACCGCCCACTGTAGGAGCGGGTTTACCCGCGAAGAATACACCGCGGTGGATAGCACGGGCGTCGCCCGTGTTCGCGGGCAAGCCCGCTCCCCCACCAATCGCGCCAGCTTTTAGAAATTGAGCAAGACAGTTGCTCCCACAACGGACAGCCAGCAGGCCCAATTCGAGAATGGAAACCAACCATGAATGTTGCCGTAGACAAACCCTCACTCGCCGAAACTGAACAGCGGCCGAGCGCTAAAACCCGTCGCCGCCTGGCAGTCATCGCCAGCGGCAGCCTGGCCACAATCACCCTGCTGGCCTTCACCAGCTACTGGTTCAGCACCGGCCGCTATCTGGAAACCACCGACGATGCCTATGTCCGCGCCGACTGGGTGGCCCTGAGCCCACGCGTGCCGGGCTACGTAGCCGAGGTCGAGGTGGCTGACGACCAGCCAGTGAAAGCCGGTGATGTGCTGGTGCGCCTGCAAAACCGCGACTACCGCGCCCGCCTCGACCAGGCCCGGGCTGGCGTGACCGAGGCACAGGCGGCACTGGCCGCCGCCCAGGCCAGCCAACAGGTAGCGACCGAGCGCATCGACCTGCAACAGCAAGCCATCCTCCAGGCTGAGGCCGTCGTGCGCAGCGCCACCGCCGAACAGCGCCGCAGTGAACTGGATGTTCAACGCTACCGTGGCCTGGTGCGTGACGATGCAGCGACCGTGCAACGCCTGGAAACCGCCAGCGCCCATGCCAGCCAGGCACAAGCCGCGCTGCAAGGTGCCCAGGCCGCGCTGCGCCAGCAACGCGCTCAACTGGCCATGGCCAAGGCCCGGTCAGCCCAGGCCGAGGCCGAACTGCAACAACGGGCAGCGGCCCTGGCACGCGCCCTGGCCCACCAGCAGCTCGCCGAGCAGGACGAACAGGACACCGTGATCCGCGCGCCGATCACCGGCGTGGTCGGCCAGCGCCGCGTGCGCACCGGCCAGTACGTGGTGCCGGGCCAGCCGCTGCTGGCTGTGGTGCCCCTGCAACAAGCCTATGTGGTGGCCAACTACAAGGAAACCCAACTGGCCCGCATGCGCCCCGGGCAACCGGTAGAAATACATGTAGACAGCTTCGCCAGCCAGCCACTGCATGGCCATGTGGCCAGTTTCTCGCCAGCCTCGGGCAATGTCTTCGCCTTGCTGCCGTCGGACAATGCCACCGGCAATTTCACCAAGATCGTCCAGCGTTTCCCGGTGCGCATTTTGCTCGACAAACCGTTGGATGGCCCGCAGGTACTGCCCGGCATGTCGGTGGTCAGTACAGTCGACACACGCCCCGCAGAGGTTGCCGATGCGCACTGAGCAAACGGTCTCGCTGCGTGCCTGGGTAGCGGTGCTTGGCGGCCTGTTCGGCTGCTTCATGGCGGGCATGAACGTGCATGTCACCAGCGCCGCCCTGCCGGAAATCCGCGGCTCGCTGGGTGCCAGCTTCGAGGAAGGCTCATGGATTTCCACCGCCTACCTGGTGGCGGAAATCGTGATGATTCCACTGACGGCCTGGCTCGTGGAAGTGTTCTCGCTGCGACGGGTGATGTGGACCGGTTCGCTCATCTTTCTGATCGCCTCGGTGGCCTGTTCCTGGGCGCCCAACCTGGAGGCGATGATTGTAATCCGGGTGATCCAGGGGGCTGCGGGCGCGGTGCTGATTCCCCTGTCGTTCCAGTTGATCATCACCGAACTGCCGGCCAGCAAGATGGCCATGGGCATGGCGCTGTTCAGCCTGGCCAACAGCGTGGCGCAGGCCGCCGGGCCGTCGATTGGCGGCTGGCTGACCGATGCCTATTCGTGGCGCTGGATCTTCTATCTGCAACTTTTCCCCGGCATTGCGCTGCTGCTGGCCATCGCCTGGTCGATCGAAGCCAAGCCGATGAAGCTCGAACTGTTACGCAAAGGTGATTGGCTGGGTATCGCGGCCATGGTGATCGGCCTGGGCGGCTTGCAGATCGTGCTGGAAGAAGGCGGTCGGCTGGACTGGTTCGGCTCGCCGCTCATTGTCGGCATGAGCGTGGTCGCTGCCATTGCGTTGGTGGTGTTCGTGGTGACCCAGCTGTTCGGCCAGCGCGCGTTCATCAACCTGCGCTTGCTCGGGCACTACAACTTCGGCGTTGCCAGCGTGGCGATGTTCATCTTTGGCGCTGCCACGTTCGGCCTGGTGTTCCTGGTGCCCAACTACCTGTCGCAGTTGCAGGGGTTCAGCGCGCACGACGTGGGCGTGGCGCTGATCGCCTATGGCGTGGTGCAGTTGCTGCTGGCGCCGTTGATGCCCCGGCTGATGGGCTGGACCAGTGCCAAGTTCATGGTCGCCAGCGGCTTTTTGATCATGGCGCTGGGCTGCTGGCTGGGGGCTAGCCTGAGCGCCGACAGTGCCGACAACGTGATCATCCCGTCCACGGTGGTGCGCGGTATTGGCCAGCCTTTCATCATGGTTGCGTTATCGGTGCTGGCGGTGGCCGGGCTGGACAAGCGTGAAGCCGGCTCAGCCTCGGCGGTGTTCTCGATGTTGCGCAACCTGGGTGGCGCCATCGGTACGGCCGGGTTGACGCAACTGGTGGCGACCCGTGAACGCTTTCACAGTGAGCGCATTCACGAGCAGGTGACGCTGTTCGAGCCAAGCGTGCAGGCGCGTATCAACCAGACGGTGCAAAGCTGGCTGCCGCCTCAGCAGCAAATGCTGGAAGCGTTGGCGGCAACCATTCGACGAGAGGCTTACCTGATGGCCTACAGTGATGCGTTCTACCTGGCGTGCCTGGCATTGGTCGGGTGTGCCCTTGCAGCGTTGCTGCTGCGGGCCAGACAGCAGCATTGAAGGCAGTATCGACCTCTGTGGGCGACCGAAGCGTTCGGCATTCGGCCGCTGTTACACTGTCAACCGATGAAATTGGCGAACCCGAGCAAAGGTATGAACCCGACGCGCTACTCCACCGTGGCAAAGGACTTGATGCAAGCGATTGCCAGCGGCCGCTACCCAGTAGGCAGCCTGCTGCCGACCGAGTTCGAGCTGTGCGACCTTTACAATGTGAGCCGGCACACGGTGCGTGCCGCTATCGACCAGTTGCTCACCCAAGGGCTGGTGTCGCGGCGCAAGCGCGTGGGCACCCGGGTGGAGGCCAGCAGCCCGCGCGGCGGCTATTCGCAGTCGTTGGCCAGTGTGGCTGACCTGGCGCACCTGGCAGACACCCAGCAGCGGGAAATCCAGAACGTGCGCCACTTTGTCGCCGACCTGAGCGAGGCGGCGAGGCTGGGGCTGGTGCCGGGGGAGCATTACTTCTGCGTATCGAGCATCCGCGTCGACAGGCAGCACCCTGCCGCGCCGCTGGGCTGGACCGACGTATATGCGCAGCGCGACTACACCGCGGTCATCGAACTGGCACGCGAGCACCCCGACCAACTCATTGTCGGGTTGATCGAACAGCACTATGGCCGAGCGATCGCAGCGATCGACCAGCAGGTGCGCGCGGTGTTGCTGACAGCGGAAATGGCCAGGGCGCTGAAGGCAGAGGCGGGCTCACCGGGGCTGAAGATCATCCGCCAATACCGCGAGGAAAATGGTGATCTGATGGCGGTCTCAGAGACCGTGCACCCGGATGACCGCTTTACCTTGGTCACCCAGATGCGCCGCGACCGCTCCCCCGCCTGAACCCGCTCGTACAGGGATGGTGCAACTTTCAGCTGATGAACAGGCCGTTGCGCCTAAAGCGCCCCCAGTTGCCTTTCAGCTTCGACCAACTGCCTCGCCCGCGCCGTGCTCACCCGGTGGTCGCGTGCCAGCCAGGCGTAGATCGTCGGTAGCACAAACAAGGTGAACAAGGTCCCCACCAGCATCCCGCACACAATCACCACCCCCAACCCGAAACGGCTGTTGGCGCCGGCGCCGCTGGCGAACAGCAGTGGCAGCACGCCAAAAGTCATCGCCGCCGTGGTCATCAGCACTGGCCGCAAGCGTATTTGCGCCGCACGAACAATGGCGGCGGCACGATCGAGGTTGTCGCGCACCTGAATCTCGTTGGCGAACGCCACCATCAGGATGCCGTGCTTGCTGATCAGGCCGATCAGCGTCACCAGGCCAATCTGTGTGTAGATGTTCAGCGTGGCCCAGCCCAGCGCCAGCGGCAGCAGCGCACCGCAGATCGACAGCGGCACGGTCACCAGAATGATCAGGGGGTCGACCAGGCTTTCGTACTGCGCCGCCAGCACCAGATAGATCACCACCAGGGCGGCGAGAAATGCCCACATCAAGGCAAAGCCCTCCTGCACATACTGGCGCGATTCCGATTGCCAGTCGTGGCTGAAGCCCGGTGGCAGCTCGGCGGTGAGCTGTTCCAGAAATGCCACGGCGTTGCCCATCGATACACCCGGGGCCGGGATCGCCTGCAGGGTACTGGCGTTCTGCTGATCGAACTGCAACAGGCGGTTGGGTGCCACTTCGATATCCAGGCGCACCAACGTGGCTAGCGGCACCAGGCTGCCATCTTCGGCGCGCACATACTGCCGGCTCAACGCCGCAGGCGTCAGGCGTTGGTCCTGGATACTCTGCGGGATGACGTCATAAGAGCGCCCGAACAGGGCGAAGCGGTTGAGGTACTGCTCGCCCACCAGCACCCCCAGCGACTCACCAATGGCCTGCATGCTGATGCCCAGGCTCGCCGCCTTGGCCCGGTCCACGCGTACCTTGACCACCGGGTTGTTGTAGTCGAGGTCGCTGTCCACCACGGCGAACAGGCCGCTGTCGCGGGCGCGTTGCTTGAGCACTTCCATGGTCTGGAACAGCTCGGGGTAATCCCGGGCGCTGCGCAGCACCATCTGCACCGGCAGGCCACCGCTGGAGCCCGGCAGCGACGCGACCTGGAAGGCGAAGATGCTGCTGCCCTCGATATCCGCAACGGCCTGCTGCAACTGCGCCTGCACCTGTGCGGCGGAACGCTCGCGCGCCTGCCAGGCGCTGAGGTTGATGCCACCGAAACTGGCGGCCGGGCCGTCGGTGCCGTTGATGATCCAGGTGTCGGTGGTTTCGGCAATGGACTTCATCACCTGGTCGAGCTTCAGCGCAAAGCGTTCTGCGTATTCGAGGCTGGCATGCTGCGGCGACTTGATGGCGGTCAGCACCGCCGCCTGGTCCTCGGGTGGCGCCAGCTCGCGCTGGGGCAGCAGGTACAGCCAGGGCAGGCTCAGGCACACCAGCAACGCCACGCCGCCACTGATCCAGCGGTGTGCCAGTGTGTAGGCCAGCACCCGTCCATAGGCCCCGCTCAGCGTACCAAACAACCGATCGGCGAGAGTGGCCATGGCGCCATGCTGCTGACCGGGCTGCAGCAACAGCGAGCTCATCACCGGCGACAAGGTCAGCGCCACAATGCCGGACACGATCACCGCCCCCGCCAGGGTCAAGGCAAACTCACGGAACAGCGTGCCGGTCAGCCCGCCCATCAAGCCAATGGGCGCATACACCGCCGCCAGGGTCAGGGTCATGGCGATCACCGGCCCGGCGATTTCCCGCGCCCCGGCCAATGCTGCCGCGACCGGCGACTTGCCCTCCTCGATATGCCGATGCACGTTTTCCACCACCACAATGGCATCGTCCACCACCAGGCCGATGGCCAGCACCATCGCCAGCAAGGTCAGCAGGTTGAGGCTGAAACCGAACATCAACATCAGGCCCGCGGCCCCCAGCATCGACAGCGGAATGGCCACCACCGCGATCAGCACGCTGCGCAGCGAACCCAGGCACAGCCAGATCACCAACACCACGATCAGCATCGCCTCCACCAAGGTGCGCAGCACTTCATGGATCGACGCATCGATGAAGCGTGCGGTTTCATAGGCCAGCGCCACGTTCACGCCAGGCGGCAAGGTCTGCTGGATCTGTGGCAGCAGTTGGCGAATTCCCTCGACGATCACCAGAGGGTTGCCGCTGGGCGTGGGGAACAGCCCCAGGTGCACGGCAGGTTTGCCGTCCATGGTGGCGCTGGTCTGCGTGACCGCCGCACTCAGCTCGACGGTGCCGATATCGCGCAGGCGCACCAGGTCGGTGCCATCGTTGCGGATGATCAGCTCACGGAAGTCTTCGACCCGGGTCAGGTCGGTGTCCACCTGGATATCGGCCAGCACGTACTGCCCGCGCACCTGGCCCGGCGTTGCCTGGTAGTTGTTGGCACGTACCGCCTGCGCCACGTCCGCCGCCGTCACCCCGCGCCCGGCCATCTGCTCACTGTCCAGCCACAGGCGCATGGCCAGGCGCTGCCCGCCGAACGACTGCACCTTGGCCACGCCGTCGATACCGGAGAACTGCGGTTCCACCACCCGTGACAGGTAATCGCTCAGTTCCGGTATCGACAGGCTGTCGCTGGCAAACCCCACATAGGCCACGGCAGTGGAGTCACCTGCTGACAGTTCCACCACTGGGTCGTAGGCTTTTTCCGGCAGGCGATAGCGCACTTGGTTGACCTTGGCCATGGTTTCGGCCAGCGCCTGGGTCGAATCGCGGTTGAGCACCATGCGCAAGGTGATCAGGCTGCGCCCCTGCTGCGACGACGAGGACAGGTAGTCGATGCCTTCGACCGACGACACTGCCTGGGTGATCGGCTGCGTCACGAAACCCTGCATCAACTCGGCGGAGGCACCGGGGTACTCGGTGCTGATGGTAATGGTCGAGCTTTCCAGCAACGGATACTGGCGGATCGGCAACTTGCCCATGGCAAACAGCCCCATCAGGATGATCAGGCTGCTGACCACCAGCGCCAGCACCGGGCGGCGCACGAAGACGTCGGTAAACCTCACGACTGCCGCCCTCCCTGGCTGGCCTGCAGGCTGTCCTGCGCCACTGGCTCGACCGGCATGCCATCACTCAGTTTCAGCTGGCCGGAAACCACCACACGGTCACCGGGCGTCAGGCCGGAGGTGATTTCCACCCGCCCCTGCCAGCGCTCACCGGTGGTTACCTGCACCCGGCTCACCCGGGTGCCATGCTGCGGGTCCTGGGTCGCGACAAACACCGTCTGCCCATAGGCGGTGTAGGTGATCGCGGTTTCCGGCACGGCCAGCACGGTCGACGGCTGCGCAGCATCCAGCCGCACGCCGGCATACATACCCGGCTGCAACTGTCCTTGCGGGTTCGACAAGGCCGCCTGTACCTGCACAAGGCGTGCTGTGCTGACCACCGGGTCGACCGCCACCACCCGCGCCTGGAAGTCTTGCCCACGCACCGCATCCACCGTCAGTGCCAGCACTTGCCCGGCGTGCACTTCGGGGGCGGCCTGCTCGCCCAAGGCGAAGTTCACATGCAACTGGCTGATGTCGGCCAGGCTGACGATGGTCTCGCCAGCGCCCAGGTACTGGCCCTGATGCACACGGCGGATGCCGAGCTTGCCGGCAAACGGTGCACGAATGGCCTTCTGCGCGATCAGCGCCTCGACATGCTGCAGCTCACCACGGGCCACGTCCACGGCCGTGGCGGCGTTGTCCAGCAGCTCTTGCGACACGGCATTCATCGCGCGCAGTTTGCGGCTGCGCTGCAGCACCACGTCAGCGTTACGCAACCTGGCCTGCAACTGCACGCGCAGGGCCTGCTCGGGCGCGTCGTTGAGCTGCACCAGCAACTGCCCGGCCGCGACTGTCTGCCCCGACTCGAAGGCGATGCGGGTAATACGCCCTGGCATCTCGGCCGCCACCTGCACCTGGTTGAACGCCTCCAACTCCCCCGAAGCAAAGCGCTGCCGCGCCAGTTGCACCTGCTCGGCCGTGGCCAGCGCCACCTTGGTCGCCGGCCACACCGCCGCAGCGGGTGGCGCCGAGCCGCTTCCCACCAGCGCATAGGCAGCGGCCAGCGCACCGGCAACAGCGCCGGCCCAGGCCAGTAACGTACGTTTGTTCATGCACAGCTCCGATCACAGGGAAAGCGGTTGCAGGGAAGATCGGGCAGGACTATAAAAGCTCAACTTTACTTGAGGTCAACAGGCATGGCAGCGGACAACACACGGATGCTCACAGTGGGTGAAGTGGCCAAGCGCAGCGGTGTGGCGGTATCTGCGCTGCACTTCTACGAAACCAAGGGGCTGATCGCCAGCGTCCGCACGGCAGGCAACCAGCGCCGCTATCCCTCGCTGGTGCTGCGTACCCTGGCGATCATCAAGGTAGCCCAGCGCACGGGAATTCCGCTGGAGGAAATCAAACAGGCCTTCAGCCGTTATGCCCCCAACAGCAAGCTCACGGCAGCACAATGGAGCGAGATGTCCACGGCCTGGCGCGAAGACCTGAATGCCCGCATTCGCACACTGGAAGCACTGCGCGACAGCCTCGACAACTGCATTGGCTGCGGTTGCCTGTCGCTGGAAGACTGCCCGCTGCGCAACCCCGAGGATGTGCTGGGCAAGGAAGGGACCGGGGCGCGAATCCTCGAAAAGAAGGCGCGCTAACCTCGCGCGCTCATGCCAGGTGCGCCGCTTTGCCGGCGCGCATGACCTGCAGGTGACAAACAGTCGCTTTGAACCATTGCGGCGATTCACCGCCCTAACCCTGTGCTGTTAACCCAAAGCCGCTCACAGGAAGGAACTAAGCCATCATGAAACGCGAACAGATCGAAGGTGTAGCAGAGGACCTGGCTGGCAAGGCGCAAAGCGCCGTAGGTCGCCTGATCGAAGACCCGGCACTGGAAGCCGAAGGCGATGCGCGTCAGGCCGCAGGCCAGTTGACCAAGACCTACGGCGATACCCTGGACACGGTGTCCTCGTTCGTCAAGGAAAAGCCCTTCGCCGCACTGGCCATCACCGCCGCCGTCACACTGGTGGTCTCTCGCCTGCTGCGCCGCTGAACCACGGCGCCTCAGGCGGTTCAGGGCCGGATATCTTGTCCGGCCTGCGCCATCACCAGATGGCGATATCGTAGGTCAGGTAAAGGCGATTGCTGTCTCGGCCGCGGGCGAAATCTGATCGATACACATAGTTTCGCAGCTTTACGCCCAGCCCTTTCAGCGGCCCACCCTGCACCACGTAGGCAATCTCGGCGTCACGCTCCCATTCTTTGATGCCCTCGCCACCTGAGCGGCCATTGTCGCCACTCAGGTAGCGCGTCATGAAGGTCAGCCCCGGCACCCCGGCGGCAGCGAAGTTGTAGGCGTAGCTGGCCATCCAGGTCTTCTCTTCCTCTTCGATGAACTTGCCGATGCCGACGTTGCTGAACGAATAGACCGTTGCCCCACTGATATACGGCAGCCCCGCTTCACCATCGAGCACCTGGTAACCTGCGCCGACGGTATGCCCGGAGTGGGCGTACGACAGTTGGCCGCTGAACATGTCGTTGTCGATGCCACCGCCATACGCCGTACCGCTGTCGCGGCTTTTGAAGTAACGCAGGTCGGTGGTCAGCACGCCGCCGCCCAGCGGCAGGTCGTGCACCAGCCCGGCGAAGTCCTGGCGGTAGAAATGCTCGAGCTCGCCATGGAAATAACTCAGGCGCAGTTGCTTGCTGACGGCATAGTCAGCACCGGCGAAGCTGAAGTCGCCAGACGCTGGGCCGCCATACCCGTCCAGGTACAACCCGGTACTATTGGATGAGTCGCGCTGTTTGAAGCGGTCCAGGTGGCCAGCGGTAAGGGTGAGGTTATCGATGTCGGTGCTGGTCAGCTGGGTTCCCTGGTAAGTCTGCGGCAGCAGGCGTGCATCGTTGTACACCAGTACCGGCGTCTTGGGCAGCAAGGTGCCATGCTTGACCACGGTGCTGCCCAGGCGGGCTTTGGCCGTGATACCGGCGCTGGCGAATTCGTCGGCCGCGTGGCCATCGTCATGCACTGGCAGCAACCCGGTGCCGCTGCGCCCACGGCCGGAGTCGAGCTTGAAGCCGACCAGGCCCAAGGCGTCGAGACCCAGGCCGAGGGTGCCTTGGGTGAAGCCGGACTGGTAATCGAGCAGAAAGCCTTGAGCCCATTCCACCCGTTCGCTTTTGGCAGTGGCGGCGGCGCGGGCGCTCATACCCTGCTCGTCACGGAAATTCTCGTTGAAATACACGTTGCGCAGCTGCAGCTTGAGCTTGCTGTCTTCGATGAAACCGGCGGCACCGGCCACAGGCAGCCAGCCGCACAGCAGGCCACAAGTGGCCCCACGGAAAAGAAATCGGGACATGATGGTTACTCTGTTGTTGTTCTTGGGTGAGTCAGCGGGGCGCCGAGCGGCGCCCTGGGTGCTTCAAACCATGAAGGACAAGGCGCCCGTCAGCAGTGCCAGCGCAGTGATCACCAGAGAGGTGAGCACGGCCCACTTGAAGGTGGCTTTCTGGAAATCACCGATATCCCTGTCGACCATACCCACCAGCAGCAGGGTCGAGGCCACCAGCGGGCTCATGAGGTGAACCGGCTGGCCAAGCACCGAAGCGCGGGCAATTTCCACCGGATCGATGCCGTACGCGGCAGCGGCGTTAGCCAGGATCGGCACAACGCCGAAGTAGTACGCGTCGTTGGACAGCACGAAGGTCAGCGGCATGCTGGTCAGCGCCACCACCAGCGGGAACCAGTGGCTCCACGCTTCCGGAATCCAGTCCACCAGCGTCTGGGCCAATGCATCGACCATCTTGGTACCCGAGAAAATACCGGCAAAGATGCCCGCGGCGAACACCAGCAACACCACGGTCATTGCGTTGCCCGAATGGGCGAGGATGCGCTCTTTCTGCAGGTCCAGCTGCGGGTAGTTGATCATCAGTGCGGCGACGAAACCGATCATGAACAGGATGGCCGCATGCATCAGCCCCAGCACCAGCGCGGTCATCACGGCGATCACCAGCACCAGGTTCACATAGGCAAGGCGCGGGCGCTTGTGCGGGTTGTCGCCGAGGATTTCCTTGATGTAGCAGTTGCCGCCACCGGACTCCAGGGCAATATTGCCGATACGCCGGCGCTCGGCACGGCCCAGCAGGTAGGCGGTGAACACGACCCATGCCGCCCCACCGATGACGGTGGGCAACATCGGAATGAAGTACTCGGTCGCATCCAGCCCGAGCGCGGCAATGGCACGGGTGGCGGGACCACCCCACGGGCTCATGCCGCTCATGATGCTCAATGACAGCATCGACACGGTCGCCAGGATCATCGGGTTCATGCCGATGCGCTTGTACAGCGGCAGCATGGCGGCGCAGGTAATCATGTAGGTCGTGGTGCCGTCACCGTCCAGCGCCACCAGCAGCGACAGCAAGGCCGTGCCGATGGCGATCTTGATCGGGTCACCATTCACCCGCTTGAGGATCTTGCGGATCAGCGGGTCGAACAGGCCGGCGTCGATCATCAGGCCGAAGAACAGGATGGCGAACAGCAGCAGCGCGGCAGACGGTGCGACCATTTTCAGCCCATCGAGCATCATCTTGCCCAGGTCTGGCGCGAAACCGCCAACAAGGGCGAAAACAATCGGCACGATGGTCAGCGCGACGATCGGGGACAGGCGTTTACTCATGATCAGGTAGGTGAAGGTCACCACCATGATCAGGCCCAGAAGTGCGAGCATGGTTTGTTCTCTTGTTTTTATTGTCTATGTGGCCACCTGCAGCGCAGACGGCCCCCTGACCCCCACCCGGCAACGCCTGGTGGGGGCCTGTGAAAAGCTTGAGGGTGTCGGGGCTCAGCCGTGGCGGTGTGGTTCGGCGACCCAGTCGGCTGTTTCAGCAACGGGGCTGACCACCGGCTCGCCGTTCAGGCGGCTGTGCAGCGTCTGGCGGTCACAGGCGTTTTCCGACAACGAAACCACCACCGTCGCCACTGCGTTGCTGGCAAGACTCGTCAGCGCACGGGCTTCCGACATGAAGCGGTCGACCCCGATCAACAGGGCCAGGCCGGCCAGGGGTATGTCGTGGATCACGGTAAGGGTCGAGGCCAAGGCCACGAAACCGCTGCCGGTGACACCTGCCGCGCCCTTGGAGGACAGCAGCATGATCGCCAGCATGGTGACTACCTGGCCCAGGCTCAGGTCGATGTTGCAGGCCTGCGCGATGAACACTGCTGCCAACGACAGATAGATGGCAGTACCGTCCAGGTTGAACGAGTAGCCAGTGGGCAGCACCAGGCCAACCACGCCTTTCTTGCACCCAAGCTTCTCGAGTTTCTCGAGCATTCGCGGCAGCACCGGCTCGGTTGAGGAAGTACCCAGCACCACGAGGAACTCTTCGCGGAAATAGCGCAGCAACTTCCACAGGCTGAAGCCATGGGCGCGGCAGATGCCACCGAGCACCACCAGCACGAAGAACGCGCAGGCGATGTACAACGTCCCCACCAGCTTGGCCAGCGCGCCAAGGGACGTAATGCCGTACTGGCCCACGGTGAATGCCAGTGCGCCGAAAGCGCCGATCGGGGCAAAGCGCATCAGGTAGCCGAAGATGCGGAACACCATGGTCGAGGCCGACTCCAGCACGTCCAGTACCGGCTTGCCCTTTTCGCCCATCGACGAGAGGGCGAAACCGCTGAGTACGGCGATGAACAGGACCGGCAAGACCTCACCCTTGTTGAAGGCACCGATGAAGGTGTCCGGGATGATGTGCATGAAGAAGTCCACCACGCTCAGCTTGGCGGCCGACGCGGTGTACTGGCTCAGGCCCGCTGTGCTCAAGGTGGCAGGATCGATGTTCATGCCGGCACCTGGCTTGAACAGATAGACCGCCGCCAGTCCGATCACCAGGCTGACCACCGTCAGCCCCAGGAACAGCAGCAGGGTCTTGCTCATCAAGCGCCCCAGGGAACGCTTGTCGGTCATGCCGGCGATGCCGGTGACGATGGTGCAGAACACCACCGGCGCGATCATCATCTTGATCAGCTTGATGAACGCATCACCCAGCGGCTTGAGGGCCACGGCCTGTTGCGCCCAGAAGTGTCCGACCACCACGCCCAGCAGGACGGCGCAGAGAATCTGGAAATACAGCGATTTGGCGAGTCTCATGGCATCACCCATTGTTGAAATTGTGCGGATGCGCTTGTTACGAATGTGCAGGTCTGGATCGGTGCCTGGAACTACCCGGCCAACCTGCGGAATGTAGGGGCGTAGACGAACCCTGAGAAGAGCCGCCGGGCGGTTCGCACCACCGAAGCCTGGATCGTCTGGCCCTCGGCACCGCTGCGCGTCAGCGCAACATCGATGCCGCCACTTGGGTGCTCCAGGCGGACCTCGGCCAGTTGCTGCGCGCCTTCGCCCAACAGGTCGACAATCACGGTGCCAGGGCTGACGCAGGCAGTCGCCAGCCCCACCGCTCCCGTGATCGCCAAGGCACGATGGCAATTGTGCGGCATGAAATAGCGAACCTGCAGCGTGCCGTCGTAGCGCGGCTTGGACACCAGCACTGGCTTGGGGATGACCATGCCACTGACGTCGCCCAGGCCCATGGCCTTTCCGGCCTTCAGCCGCAACGCTTCCAGGCGTTCGAGCAGCGCGCTGTTGGCGTCCAGCTGAGCCGGGGTTTCCGAGCCGCTGACACCCAACTGGCTGGCCTCCACCACCATCATCGGCATGGCCATGTCGATGCAGGTCACCGGCACGCCATCAATCACGTCCTGGGCCTTGCCCGTGGGGAACAGCTTGCCGGTCTTGCTGCCGACCGCGTCGAGGAAGGTCAGGTGCACCGGGGCGGCAGTGCCCGGCACCCCATCGATCGCCGTACGGCCTTCGTAGCGCACGATACCGCCGGGCGTTTCGACCAACGAATTGACGAAGGTGCCAGTGTTGAGGTTACGGATGCGCACCAAGGTCTTGCCTTCCTGGCCTTTTACCAACCCCTGTTCGATGGCGAATGGCCCAACCGCACACAGCATGTTGCCGCAGTTGGGGGCCGTATCGACCCGGCGCTGTGCGACCATCACCTGCACGAACAGGTAGTCGACGTCGGCGTCGGCGTGCAATGACGGGCTGATGATCGCCACCTTGCTGGTCTGCGGGCTGCCGCCACCGATGCCGTCGATTTCCAGCTCATGGCCAGAGCCCATGAGGTTGATCAGCAACTCGTCGCGCTCGACCACATTGGCAGGCAGGTCCCAGGCGTGGAAGAACGGCCCTTTGGAGGTACCGCCGCGCATGAGTACGCAAGGAATTCGTTGCATGATTTCGCACTCTTGTTGATCAATGGACATCATTGATGCTGTGAGCAAAAGAGTGACAGGGATGGATAAATCAATCCAATGCAAATATCGTAGCTATTATTGCGATTCAAACATAAATAAAGCGCCAGGCCAGTCGAAGGTTTTCTTATGGAATATGAGCTGCAAGACATCAGATCTTTCGTGAAAATCGCCGAACTGGGCAGTTTTCATGAGGCCGCCGAAGCGCTTCACCTGTCCCAGCCGGCCCTCAGCCGGCGGATCAAGAAGCTGGAGGAAGGCCTGGGCACCTCCCTACTGGAACGCACCACTCGCCGGGTCAGCCTGACCAGCGTGGGCCGCGACTTCCTGCCCAAGGCCAGGCGCCTGCTGGATGATTTTGAAGACTCGATCCTCAGCATCCGCGAGCTGGCCGAACGCCAGACCGGTCAGGTTACCCTCGCCTGCATCCCTACCGCCGCGTTCTACTTCCTGCCGTCGGTGATCCGCGATTACAACGAGCAATACCCGAAAATCCGCATTCGCCTGCTGGACCTTAGCGCCAACGACGGGCTCGAAGCCGTGCTGCGCGGCGAAGCCGACTTCGGCATCAACATGATGAGCGGCCAGCACCCGGACATCGAGTTTGTCTCGCTGGTGCAGGAGCACTTTGTACTCGCCTGCCGGCGTGACCACCCACTGGCGAACCGCGCCTCCGTTACCTGGACAGAGCTGGCTGATTACCGCCTGATCGGCGTCGGCCGCCTGAGTGGCAACCGCATGCTGCTGGACCATGCGTTGTCCGGGCTCAACCTGCGGCCCAAGTGGTTCTACGAAGTGCAACACCTGTCCACGTCACTGGGCATGGTCGAAGCCGGGCTGGGCGTGTCGGCCATGCCCAGCCTGGCCATGCCCAATGCCGACCACCCCACGCTGGTGAGCGTGCCGTTGATCGAGCCGCAAGTCACCCGCACGCTAGGGCTGGTGTACCGGCGCGGCGCATCGCTGTCGCCGGCTGCGGAGAAATTCGTTTCGATCCTGCTGCAGAAATGGCCAAATCGCTGAGGGGAGCGGCGCGCCTGGCTTAGTCGTTCTTGCCCAGCATGTACTGGTCAAAATGCTCGATATGCTCGTCTAAGTTGTCCTCGAGCATCATCCGGTACTGATCACAGAAGTACTTCAGAATCTCTTCCCGTGCCGCACCCAGCTCCGCGCCGCTCTTGAAGCTGCGGGCGCTCATCCAGGCGCTGAAGCGCGCGGCACCGAAGGTCAGCGAGGCGCTTACCTTGCCCAGGTCTTCGAACTTTTCGATCTGCTGGTTCGCCAGTTCGATGTGCGCATCGGCGCGATCGTAAAAGGCCTGGTCGGTAGCTTGGGTCATTGGGGTTCACCTTGTTGCGCAATGCGAGCGGGAGGCCAAGCCTTGCATGTCGCGGCGCATACGTGCAAGGCTGAAAAAGGATCACCCATGACGAAAAGGAAGCAAAGCACCTCATGCTTGGAATCACACGTATCCATCGCTATTTGCGCCCACTGCCTGCAAAACCGACTGCAGCCAGTGGGCGTGACCTCAAGGCCAAACGCGCCACCCACCTCGCCTCAACGGTTGCCAACCTCCTCTGCACGCCCCGCTCCGCCCCGCCTTACCTCTGCGTCACTCCTGAGCGTCCCCCTGTCGAACGTGTGCCCCCGACCTGACTGCCTGCACTGCAGCTCACACACCGTTCTCGCCTGTTGCAGGCGGGATGCCTGACGCAACGACAAGGGGCAACAACCAATGCTTTTCTTTCACGGTAAACACATCTTCAGCGCCATCTTCGATATGGATGGCACCCTCTTCGACACCGAGCGCCTGCGCTTCAAGACACTCAAGCAAGCGTCTCTGGAAATCTTCGGCAAAGCGCTGAGCGAGCAGACCCTGATTGGCTCGCTGGGCCTGAGCGCAAAAAAGGCCGAAGCCCTCGCCAAGGCGCATAACGGCGAAGACTTCCCGTACGCACAAATCCGCCAACGCGCCGATGAACTTGAGCTGGAGTACGTGCGCAATCACGGCGTACCAATCAAGGCCGGCCTGCTGGAGGTGCTGGAGCGCTTGCGCAAATCAGGCCTGACCATGGCGGTGGCCACCTCCAGCCGCCGTGCCATCGCCGAGGAATACCTGATCAACGCCAACGTGCTGAAGTACTTCGACATCACCGTTTGTGGCGATGAAGTCAGCCAAGGCAAACCCCACCCCGAGATTTTTCTGAAAGCCGCCCGCGCGCTCAATTGCGAGCCAGGCCAGTGCTTCATGGTCGAGGACTCGGAAAACGGCATGCTGTCAGCGATGCGCGCCGAAGGGCAGGCGATCCTGATCGAGGACATCAAGCCGCCTGCGCCGGAAATCAAGGCGGGCGCGCTCAAAGCCTACCGCAGCATGCATGAGTTTCTCGCCGACCTGAGCGCGTGCGTACCCGACCTGGGCATGCCTGCATTGAGCGAGCCGTTCCCGGCCTCGATGAACCAGTTCAGCGTGGGCATTCATGGTTTCGGCGCCATCGGCGGCGGTTACCTGACGCAGGTATTTTCCCATTGGGACGGCTACACCCGACCGCGTGAAATCATTGCCGCAACCCGCTCGCGCATGCTGCGCGAAAGCGTCAGCGCCTTCGGCCGCTACAGCGTGCGCTACGGTGCCACATCGTTCGACCAGACCATCGACAACGTGCGCATGATCGACATGGACGATGACGACGCCGTGATCGGCATGTACACCACTGCCGAAATCATCGGCCTGAGCCTGCCCGAGCAGGCCATCAGAAGCCAGGCCAGGGTGATCGCCCAAGGCCTGCTGCAACGCTTCGAGCGCCGAGGCCGGGAGCTGACCCTGCTGATCGTGCTGAACAAGGTTGGCGGTGCGGCGTTCGTGCGGCGTCATGTGCAAGCCGAGCTGGCGTTACTGTGCCCGCCTGCGATCAGCGAGCAGGTTTTGCAAAAGACCCATTTCGCCGAAACGGTGGTCAGCCGCATCGTGTCCAAACTGGGCAATGACGCGCTGGTGCGGCAACTGCGCATCAAGTCGCAGATGTTCCAGAACAGCCTGGAAGACGAGCCCGCAAGCACCTGCAAACCTTCAGCGCCGCAACCGGAGTACGAACGGCTGATCGGCCACTTCAGGCCCTTTGCACAGCCCAGCAGCGCCATGAGCCAGCTGCATCTGGTGCTGTTCAACAGCGAAGCCGACATGCCGCTTTACGCAGAGCGCGGCAGCGATCTGCTCGAACGCCTGCGCCAAGTGAAGACAGTGCCAGACATTGCCCAGATCCAGATCATCAAGAACCGCCTGTGGAACGGCCCGCACGCCATCGTGGCCTGGTACGCCAGCCTGCTGGGCCATGCCTGGGTCGGCCAGGGCATGGGCGATGCGCGGGTGAGTGAACTGGCCGAGCGCCTGATTCGCCAGGAGGTCGCGCCCGCACTGGTGGCCGAATACCCACAGATGGCCGAGGTGGTCGGCCGCTTTGCCGAGGCATTTCTCGAGCGCTGCAAAACCTCGTTCAAAGACCCGTGCGCCCGGGTAGGCCGCGACCCCTTGCGCAAGCTGCAACGCAACGAACGCATCCTCAGCAGCATCGACCTTGCCCGCAAGCACGGTATTGCAACCCCGGCCCTGGCGTTTGGCGCGGCCCTGGCCATTCACCATGCCCTGCAATGCGAGGACGACAAGGATCAGGAAGCCCGGGCGATCAGGCAGGTTTATCGGGATAACCACACCAGCGTCGAGGCCGTGCTTACGCATGACAGTGACTGTAATGGCAAGCGTTTTCCAGGGCTGGACCCGATCACGGATGCGCAGCTGATCACCGCCATTTCAGATGCTTTCCGGCAGTACCCGCAAAGGGATATGGCCACCCGACGGGATGACCTTTGCATAGGCGCATGAGGTACTGCATATGCCTGAAACCATCGCGGTGAATGGCACCGGCTCCGTCGATGTTCGCGGGGCAAGCTCGCTCCCAACTTGATCGCGCTAGCTTTCAGGTGTTGTGCAAGACAGTTGTCCCCACAGGTATTGCATCAGCCTCAAGCCTTCGCGATACCTGTAGGAGCGGGCTTGCCCGCGAAGAATCCAGCGCGGTAAATGGCACCGGCTTCGCCGGTGTTCGCGGGGCAAGCCCGCGCCCAACTTGATCGCGCCAGGTTTCAGCATCTCGTGGTTTTGCTAACAGACGTACCACGCATGCCTGCATGCTCGAATCCTGCATTCAACCTCTGCCGCAGCCGCTGCGGCATGGACAGCCTGAACACTCCATTCCCCATGACGCCTGCCGACCTTCACTTGATATGACACAAGGCTTGCTAATGACACAATGTGTCATTAAGATCGCTGTGTGTCCTGGCAGCGCCATCACGACGATCAGCCAGCGCCCGCCCTTTTCCCTGCAGGTACCGCCCATGACGACCACCATGCACACCCCCAAGGACCAGCTTGTCAAACTCGCCCAGCAACAAATGCTGACGGCGCTGACCGACAACACCTACACCGTACGACAAAAGCTCGCCCTCACCTGCCGCATCCTGTTCGACGGCGGCCACGACTCTGGCCTGGCCGGGCAGATCACTGCGCGTGCGCAGGAACCTGGCACCTACTACACCCAACAACTGGGGCTTGGCTTCGACGAAATCGCCGCCTCCAACCTGCTGGTGGTGGACGAAGACCTGACGGTGCTGCAAGGCCGTGGCATGGCCAACCCGGCCAACCGCTTCCACAGCTGGCTGTACCGCGCCCGCCCCGACGTCAACTGCATCATCCACACCCACCCGCTGCACAGCGCCGCCTTGTCGATGCTGGAAGTTCCGCTGGCCATCTCGCACATGGACCTGTGCCCCCTGTTCGACGACTGTGCATTCCTCAAGGAATGGCCCGGTGTGCCGGTGGGCAACGAAGAAGGCGAAATCATCGCGAACGCGATTGGCGACAAGCGCGCAATCCTGCTTTCCCATCATGGCCTGCTGATCGCTGGGCGTTCGATCGAGGAAGCCTGCGTGCTCGCCCTGCTGTTCGAGCGCGCAGCAAAGATGCAACTGCTGGCCATGGGCGCCGGTGACATCCGCCCCATCCCCGAAGCACTGGGCAAAGAGGCCCACGACTGGATTTCCACCCCCAAACGTCACGGTGCCGCCTTCAGCTACTACGCGCGCCGAGCCTTGCGTGCCCATGGCGACTGCCTGGGCTGATCGAAGCTGTACTCTTTCCTCAACAACGGCAAAGGTGCCTGGTCATGTCTACACCTGTAATTCGCGGCGTTATCGGCTACACCATCACTCCCTTCACGGCAGACGGCACACTCGACCTGGATGCCTTGGGCACGTCCATCGATAGCCTGATTGCAGACGGCGTGCACGCCATCGCGCCGCTGGGCAGCACCGGCGAAGGGGCTTACCTGTCCGACAGCGAATGGGAAACCGTGGTGCGCTTCAGCCAGGTACGTATTGCCGGGCGCGTGCCCAGCGTGGTCAGCGTCTCCGACCTGACCACCGCCCGCACCGTGCAGCGTGCCCGCCTGGCACAGGCCTGCGGTGCTACGGCGGTGATGGTGCTGCCCATCTCTTACTGGAAGCTCACCGAAGCCGAAGTGGTCGCCCACTACAAGGCGGTCGGCGCCGCCATCGACATTCCGATCATGCTCTACAACAACCCGGGCACCAGCGGCACCGACCTGTCGGTGGAGCTGATCCTGCGTATCCTCGGCGAAGTGCCCACTGTGACCATGGTCAAGGAAAGCACCGGTGACATCCAGCGCATGCACCGCCTGTTCACGGCTACAGATGGGCAGGTGGCGTTCTACAACGGTTGCAACCCGCTGACCCTGGAAGCCTTGGTGGCCGGCGCCACGGGCTGGTGTACCGCCGCGCCCAACCTGATCCCGGCACTCAACCTGGCGCTGTGGGACGCCGTACAACAAGGCGATCTGGCCGAAGCCCGTGCGTTGTTCTACCGCCAGTACGAGCTGCTGGAGTACATCACCCGCCGTGGCCTGCCGACCACCATCAAGGCCGGCCTGAAAATGCTCGGCCAGGAGGTCGGCGCCCCACGCCTGCCCCTGCAGCCGCTGGATGCGCAAGGCAGTAATCACCTGAAAAGCTTGCTGGTGGCGCTGGCCAACTGACGCCCAAACCTGCCCGGCAGCCTGTCGCTGTCGGGCAGTCTTTTTCTTCAGGAGCAGCCTTGGGCTGCGAAAGGGCCAATGACGCTGCAGTCGGATTACCCCTTCGCCGCACAAAACTGCTCCTCATCTGACCATTACCAGAGGCAACCATGGACGCGCCTGCTCAAAGCTCTACCACCCCGCTCAGGCTGACAGACATCCTTCACCCGGTGATTGCCGGAATCGTTTCGGTGATCGTCAACTACGGCGGCACGTTCATCCTGGTGTTCCAGGCGGCCAAAGTGGCCGGGCTGAGCCCGGAGCTGACGTCATCGTGGGTCTGGGCGGTGTCGATCGGCGTCGGCCTCAGCGGCCTGGCATTGTCCTGGTACAGCCGCGAGCCGGTCATCACAGCCTGGTCCACGCCAGCCGCCGCGTTCCTGGTCACCGCCCTGGCCAGCGTGCCCTACAGCGAGGCCATAGGTGCCTACCTGCTGTCGGCCGCCGGCTTCGTGGTGCTGGGGCTGAGCGGGTGCTTCGAGCGGCTGGTGCGCGTCGTGCCCGGCGGCATTGCCGCCGGCCTGCTGGCCGGCATCCTGCTGCAGTTCGGCATCGGTGCCTTTGCCAGCCTGTCGGTCGACCCCACCCTCGCCGGGCTGCTGATTGCAGCCTATGTGGCCTTCAAACGCTTCACCGCCCGTTACGCCGTGGTCGCCATACTGCTGCTGGGCCTGGGCTACCTGTTGCTGCAGGGGCAAGTGGGCCTGACCACGTTGCGGCTGGAATTCGCCTCACCGGTTTTCACCGCGCCCACCTTCTCCCTCAATGCGGCCCTTAGCGTGGCCCTGCCATTGTTCCTGATCACCCTCACCGGCCAGTACATGCCCGGCATGCTGGTGCTGCGCAATGATGGCTTCAAGACCAGCGCCAACCCGATTGTCGCCGTCACCGGCATCGGCTCGTTGCTGATGGCGCCCTTCGGTTCACACGCGTTCAACATCGCCGCCATCACCGCGGCCATCTGCACCGGCAAGGAAGCCCATGAAAACCCGGACAAGCGCTGGGTGGCGGGTATCGCCGCCGGTGTCTGCTACATCCTCGTCGGGGTGTTCGGGGTCACGCTGGCGAGTGTCTTCATGGCCCTGCCGGGCACCTTTATCACCACCCTGGCGGGCCTTGCCCTGCTGGGCACCATCGGCGCCAGCCTGGCCAGCGCCCTGGCCGATGCCCGTTCACGCGAGGCAGCACTGATCACCTTCCTGGCGGCGGCGGCCAACATCAGCCTGTTGGGCATTGGCGGGGCTTTCTGGGGCCTGGTCATTGGTCTGCTGGCCCACGTTGTCCTGAACGGTCGCCTGCCCGGTTTGCGCGGCGCCTCCCGCTAAGCGGGCTTTCCACCACCTTGCCGTGCGCCAGGGGCGCACGCTGTTCAACAGGTATCGACATGCCCCACGCTGGCCCCAAGCTGCTTACCCAAATTGCTGCCGTGCACTTCGTCAGCCATGTGCACATCATGCTGATCCCGGCGCTACTGCCCGTGCTGCCCGGCCTGCTGGGCGTGGGCTTCGTAGAGCTGGGCGTAGCCCTGGCGGTGTTCAACATCGTCTCCGCGCTGGTACAGGCCCCGCTGGGTTACGCCGTCGACCACTATGGCGCACGTAAAGTGCTCAAGGCTGGGCTGTTGCTGGGCAGCCTCAGTTTCGTGCTACTGGCGGCCAGCCCCGGGTATGCGGTATTGCTGGTGGCGATGGCCATGGCGGGCCTGGCCAATGGTGTGTACCACCCGGCCGACTATGCGCTGCTGGCCAACGGCATCGAGCCCGCACGCCTGGGGCGGTCGTTCTCTATTCATACCTTTGCCGGTTTCCTCGGTTCAGCCGTTACCCCAGCCGTATTTCTCGGCATCGCCGCGGCGCTCGGCACGCGGGCAGCCCTGGCGGCGGGCGCGTTATTCGGGGTAGCCGCGCTACTGCTGATATCGATACCAGGCAGTGGCGTTTACCGGGTCGCCAGGCGTGCCAACAAACAAGACGCAGGCCCGGCCGCAGCAACAGGCCGCGTACGTTTGTTCACCCCCATGATCGGCGTGCTGACGGTGCTGTTCATACTGCTCAACCTGAGCACCAGTGCCATCGAGAAGTTCTCCGTAGCCGCCCTGGTCCAGGGCCAAGGCCTGACACTGGCCTGGGCCAACGCCGCGCTCACCGCTTTCCTGCTGAGCAGCGCAGCCGGCGTGCTGTGCGGGGGCGCTTTGGCCGACCGTACCCGGCGCCATGGCCTGGTGGCGGCACTGGCCTTCGCGCTGGCGGCTGCGCTGACTGCACTGGTGGCGCTGGGGCTGCTGCAGGGCTGGGCATTGGTGGTCGTACTGGGCGCCATTGGCTTGCTCACGGGGGTCATCGCCCCATCACGGGACATGCTGGTCAAGGCGGCGGCGCCACCCGGGGCCGAGGGCAAAACCTTCGGCCTGGTGTCGACCGGGTTCAACATCGGCGGCGCCATCGGGCCGGTAGCGTTCGGCTGGATGCTCGATCAGCGCCTGCCCAACGGGATTTTCATCGCATCAGTGGTATTCATGCTGCTGACAGTGCTGCTGACCCTGGCACAGGAGATGTATTCAGCCAGAAGGCGCGCGACTGAACAGCTGGCGCGCGCCCTGTAGGCCCGGTGCAGCATTGCCAGGCCACGATCAATCATTCATTGCGCCGGGTTGGCATGCATCACTCGCCCGCCTGCCCCCGGCCGATTGACGAACAGCACATCCAGCACACTGTTGCGCAAGCCCTTCAGTGCATTCCAGTTCGCTGACGCATGCACGTATCTGTCGCGCAACAGCCGCTGTTCTTCCTCGCTCAACCCCACCTGGCCAGTTTCCCCCAAGGCAAAGGCATGCAATTTGCGGCTGATGCCCGACAACTCATCCGGCAGCCAATGCTCAGCCTGCGCCCCCAACGGCGCTAACGGCACACCCGCGCGCACCGCCAACGCCCGCATCACGCTCAAGTACACCCGGGACAAGTGCCCCGCCACGTACCGCTCCCGGTACACCGCCGCATAGACCTGCTTTTGCGCCTCGTCCCGCCGCCCACCGGCGATCGGCTCCTCCCAGGTCATCACGCGCGGCCTGGGTTCGCCCATATCGGCAAACGTCGAAGCCAGCAAGGCGCTCACCTTGGCATGTACGCGGCACTGCTCGACACGCGTGCCTGCAGGCACACACTGGGACTGCGGCTTGCACAGCAGCACCTGCTCCAGAAGGGTCTCCGGGTAACCACCCCCAATATTCGAGTGCACGCCCGGCAGCACGATGTCGTGGCCACTGCGCACCAGCGGGAAGTTATGCCGCCGCTCATCCTCGGCCACCAGTTGCACCACGTGCCGGGCAATACCCGCACCCAGGCCCAGGCGCAGGCCACCGTGGCGGCCGTCTGCAGGGTCGAAGTCACCCTGTAAGGGCGCGATGATCGCCGCCACGGTGTCGAACAGGCCGATAAAGTTGATCGAGGTTTCGCACGCCACCGACAACAGCCCGCCCGCGCCCTCGTGCAGCAGGTTGGCCAGATGCCGCACCGCCGCCGCACCGCGGCTGAAACCGAAAAGATCGAACTCGACCCCCTCCAGCGTTGCCTGCGGATGCGCCTGGCACCACGCCTGCAGTTGCTCGGCCATCGCCTGCAACGCCTCGGCAACCCGCGCCTCGGCCCCTGTGCGCCCATGCCCGGTGGCCGAGGCGTAGACATGGTCGGCTTCACCCGCCAGCGTGCCCACGCCTTCCACATAGCGCTTCAAGAACGCCTGCGGCCCGTCGGCATAGGCCGCATCAGCCGGATACAACGCATGCAACAGGGCCACATTGCTCAAGGCGTTGCCATAGCTGCCGCCCTTGTCACCCTGCTCACCCTCCGTCGTGGCATTGTGCAGGTTGTTACCGGTGCCATCGAAGAACACGCCAAATCGCAGGGTGACCGGCGTAAGGTTTGCCGTGCTGGCGCTGCTCATTTTCATCATCGTGCCTCCTGCTTGTCCGAAAAGCACAAGCAGGCGCCAGCACGCCGTCACGGACCATCAGGCAAAGGCCAGCCATACGTGGGACATTTCTTTGCCCGCAGGCCCGTCTGCAACGATAAATTTACCCGCCGCCATTGGTGGTCGCCCCCCCGGATAGATTAAAGTATCCCCCCTTGCCAAGGCTGCTGCCTCACGCCGCCTCAGGCCCCTACCAGGAACCGTCGCCGATGGAACACCGTGAAGCGCTGATCGCGCTGCGCACTTTTCTTTCTACCCAGATCCTAGGCCAGGAGAAACTGGTCGAACGGCTGTTGATCGTGCTGCTGGCCGACGGCCACATGCTGGTCGAAGGGGCACCGGGCCTGGCCAAGACCAAAGCCATCAAAGAACTCGCAGAAGGCATCGAAGCGCAGTTCCATCGCATCCAGTTCACCCCCGACCTGCTCCCGGCCGACATCACCGGCACGGAGATTTACCGCCCGGAAACCGGCAGCTTCGTGTTCCAGCAGGGGCCTATCTTCCATAACCTGGTGCTGGCCGACGAAATCAACCGCGCACCGGCCAAGGTGCAGTCGGCGCTGCTCGAAGCCATGGCCGAGCGCCAGGTCAGCGTGGGCCGCAGCACCTATGACCTGTCGCCGCTGTTTCTGGTCATGGCCACGCAGAACCCGATCGAGCAGGAAGGCACCTACCCGCTGCCCGAAGCCCAGCTCGACCGCTTCCTGATGCATGTAAAAATCGGCTTCCCCGACGCCGCCGTAGAGCGGCGTATCCTGGCGCAGGCCCGGGGTGAAGCCCTGGGCGGCGAGACCAAGCCTGAGCGCCGGGTCAGCCAGCAGGCCATCTTCGCCGCGCGCAAGGAGATCCTTGGCCTGTACATGGCCGACGCCGTGGAGGAATACCTGGTGCAGCTGGTCATGGCCACCCGCACCCCGGCCAAGTTCGACACCGAGCTGGCCGACTGGATCGCCTACGGCGCCAGCCCGCGTGGCTCCATCTCGCTGGACCGCTGCGCGCGTGCCCATGCCTGGCTGGCCGGGCGCGACTTCGTCAGCCCCGAAGACATCCAGGCCGTGCTGTTCGACGTCCTGCGCCACCGCATCATCCTCTCGTTCGAGGCCGAGGCGGCAGGGATCGACCAGGACCGCGTGGTCCAGCGCATCCTCGACGTCGTCGCCGTTGCCTGACCCCATGCCCACTGCGCAGCTGGCCGAACACGGCATCCGCATTGGCCTTGCCGAGCTGATCGACATGCGCCACCGCGTGCGCGAAATCCAGCTGTTTTCCAAGCCCGGCCAGCGCAGCCCGCTGGTCGGTCTGCACCATTCCAGGCTGCGCGGGCGCGGCGTGGACTTCGACCAGGTGCGCGTTTACCAGGCCGGCGACGATGTGCGCAACATCGACTGGCGTGTCACTGCGCGTACCCAGGAGCCGCACACCAAGCTGTTCCACGAAGAACGCGAGCGGCCGATCTTCATCCTCGTCGAACAAAGCCAACGGCTTTTCTTCGGCTCAGGGCTGATGTTCAAGTCCGTGCTGGCGGCCCAGGCGGCGGCACTGTTCGGCTGGGCAGCGCTGGGCCACAACGACCGCATCGGCGGCCTGGTGTTCGGCGACAACGAACACCACGAGATCAAGCCCCGACGCAGCAAACAGAGCCTGCTGCAACTGCTCAACCGCTTGGCAAAGGTCAACCAGTCACTGCACACCGAAGCCATACCCGGGGCCGACAGCCTCGGCCTGGCCCTGCGCCGCGCCCGCGAAGTGCTGCGCCCCGGCAGCCTGGCCATCGTGATCTGCGATGAACGCTCGCTCAGCGCCCAGGTGGAACAGCACCTGGCCATGCTCTCACGGCATTGCGACCTGCTGTTGCTGCCGGTATCCGACCCGCTCGACCACGCGTTGCCCGCCGCCGGCCTGCTGCGCTTCGCCCAGCGCAGCGCCCAGCTGGAGCTCGATACCCTCGACGCCAACCTGCGCCAGGCCTACCGCCAGCAGGCCGAGGCCCGCATCGAGCGCTGGGAACTGATGGCGCAAAAGCTGAGGGTGGTGCTGATGCCACTGAGCACGCAAAGTGAAATGGTCGAACAACTGCGCGAGTACCTGAACGCCCAGCGGCCACGGAGCGCGTCATGAACCCGCTCGACCAGTTGCACCCACTGATCGCCCCGGCACCGATCAGCCTGTGGCCACCCGCACCGGGTTGGTGGCTGCTGCTGGCCGTCCTGCCACTCCTGGGCTGGGGCCTGTGGCGGCTGCGCCGCTGGCGCCCGGGCAAACGCCGCATCGTGCGCGCCGAACAACCCCTGGACCCGGTACGCCTGGAGGCCTTGGCCGAGCTGGCTCGCCTACCACGCCCGTATGACGGCGCCCCGGCCGGCGCCTGGCTGCAACAGATCAACGCCCTGCTCAAACGCCTGTGCCGCAACCACTACCCAGGCGCCAACAGCCACACCCTCAACGGCCGCCAGTGGCTGGCCTTTCTCGACAACCGCTGCCCGGCCGCCGGCCTGACCCGCTGGATGGTACTGGTCGAAGGCGCCTATAAACCCGAGTGCAAGCTCGATGACAAGGCCATCGCCGGGCTCAGCCAAGCCGTCGAAACCTGGATCCGCAAGCATGTTTGAACTGGCCTGGCCGTGGGTCTTCGCCCTGTTGCCGTTGCCATGGCTGGCGCGCCTGCTGCTGCCCGCCGCCGACAGCGGTGAACCGGTGCTCAAGGTGGGCTTCCTCAGCGAGCTGGAAGGCCTGGCCGGGCGCCGCGCACGGCTCAACCTGCCCACCTGGCGCCAGCAGGCACCGTTCGTCGTCATCTGGCTGTTGCTGCTGTGCGCCGCCGCTCGCCCGCAATGGCTGGGCGAACCGGTGCCGATTGCCGCCAGCGGCCGCGACCTGCTGGTGGCGGTGGACGTGTCCGGGTCGATGGACTTCCCTGACATGCAGTGGCAGAACGAGGACATCAGCCGCCTCGACCTGGTCAAGGCGCTGATGGGCGACTTCCTCCAAAACCGTGAAGGCGACCGCGTGGGCCTGATCCTGTTCGGCAGCCAGGCCTACCTGCAGGCGCCGCTCACCTTTGACCGGCGCACCGTGCGCACCTTCCTCATCGAGGCGCAGATCGGCATCGCAGGCAAGAACACCGCCATCGGCGACGCCATTGGCCTGGCGGTCAAACGCCTGCGCGAACGCCCGGCACAAAGCCGGGTGCTGGTGCTGATCACGGACGGTGCCAACAACGGCGGGCAGATTCACCCGCTGACAGCCGCCCGCCTGGCGGCCCAGGAAGGCGTGCGCATCTACACCATCGGTATCGGCGCCAACCCCGAAGCCAGTGGCACCCCAGGCCTGCTCGGCCTCAACCCGAGCCTGGACCTGGACGAAGCCGCGCTCAAGGAAATTGCCGACATCACCCACGGCGCCTACTTCCGTGCCCATGACGGCGCCGAACTGGACGCTATCGGCGATACCCTCGACCAACTGGAGCCCGTGGCCCAGCAACCGACCCAGGCGCGCACAGCCCAGGCCCTTTACGCCTGGCCCCTGGCGCTGGCGCTGCTGCTCAGCGTGCTGCTGGTGGTAGCCGTGCAGTGGCCCGACAACCTGTTGCAGCGCCTGATGCGCAAGCCGCGCTTCCTGCAGCCGCACCCGGAATGGCGCCAGCGCTTGAAGCGCCTGCGTTTAAGGAGGCGGCGATGATCGACTTGTGGCCCCAATGGCTGCGCCCGCTCTGGCTGCTGGCGGTTCCCGTGCTCGGCTGGCTGCTGTACAAGCTGTGGCACCGGCGCAAGCGCGCCGGGCGCTGGCAGATGATTCTGCCGCCCGCCTTCCACGGTGTGCTGCTGGGTGGCGGCAGCGGCAGCACCAGCAAACTGCCGTGGGTGGCGCTGGGCCTTGCCTGGTTACTGGTGATCCTGGCGCTGCTCGGGCCCAGCTGGCAGCGGCTGGAAGAAAGCCGTCAGCGCCCGGCCGACCCCCTGGTGATCCTGCTCGAACTGACCCCGCAAATGCTCGCCGAGGACAGCCCGCCCAACCGCCTGGAACAGGCCCGGCGCAAGATCCTCGACCTGCTTGAACACCGCCGCGACAGCCAGACGGCGCTGGTGGTGTATGCCGGCTCCGCGCACACCCTGGTGCCGCTGTCCGACGACCTGGCCACCACCCGCAATTTGCTCGAGGCCATCGACCCGTCGATCATGCCAAAACCCGGCCAGCGTGCCGACCTGGCCGTGCAAAAAGGCCTGGCGCTGCTGGCCCAGAGCGGCCTCGGCCAAGGTCGCCTGCTGCTGGTAGGCTCGGCACTCAGCGCCGCCGAGCGCCAGGGCATCACCCAGGCCCTCGGCCGCCAGGGCCCAAGCCTGCTGATGCTGGGCATCGGCAGCCGCGAAGGCGCCCCGGTGCGCCAGGCCAATGGCGAATACCTTAAAGACGACCAGGGCGGTATCCTCTTGCCTCGCCTGGACAGCGCCAGCCTGAAGGGTTTTATCAGCGGCACGGGCGGGCGCTACCGGCACGCCCGCATCGACGACCTTGACCTGCGTGGCCTGGGCCTGTTCGACAACCCGCGGAGCGGGCGCAATGACGGCCAGACCCTGCAACTGGACAGCTGGGCCGACCAAGGTTACTGGCTGCTGATTCCGTTGTTGCTGCTGGCCGCCTGCGCCGGCCGGCGCGGCTGGCTGTTCTGCCTGCCGCTGCTGCTGGCCTTGCCGCAGCCTGGCCAGGCTTTCGAGCTCAACGACCTGTGGCTGCGCCCCGACCAGCAAGGTCAGAAGCTGTTGGAACAAAACCGCCCGGCCAGCGCTGCGCGTCACTTCCAGAACCCGCAATGGCGCGGCATGGCCCTGTACCAGGCCGGCGACTATGCCGGTGCCGCCGAGGCATTTTCCCAAGGCGACACTGCAGCAGCCCACTACAATCGAGGCAATGCCCTGGCCCACAGTGGCGAGCTGGAAGCCGCCCTGGATGCCTACGAGCAAGCCCTGGAGCGTCAGCCCGACCTGCAGGCCGCGCTGGACAACCAGGCGCTGGTGCAGCAACTGCTGCAGCAACGTGAAGCCAAGGCCGAGGAACAACCGCCCGGCAGCGATGCCCAAGACACGCCCGGCAGCGAAACCGAAGGCAACAGCAGCTCGGCCAGCAGCCCGGCCCAAGGCACACCCGGCGACGACCAACAGGCCAGCCCCGAACAACCCGGCGAAAGCAGCAGCAACAGCCAGGCCGCACCCGGCAACCAGGCCGGCGACGACAGTGTCATCCAGCCGCCACAGCGCCCGGTGTCGACCAGCCTCGACGGCGAACAGCGCCAAGCCCTGGAGCAATGGCTGCGGGAAATCCCCGACAACCCGGCAGAGCTGCTGCGACGCAAATTCTGGTATGAACAGCAATTGCATCAGGAAAAATCACGATGAGTCGCCTCGGCGTCTTTCTCTTCACCCTGCTGTGGGCCGTGCTGGCCCAGGCCGAACCTCTGCTGCATGCCAGCGTCGACCGCACCCGCCTGGAAGCGGGAGAAAGCCTGGAACTGACCCTGGAAAGCCAGGACGTCACCCAGTTCGGCAAGCCCGACCTGCGCGCCCTGGAAGGTGACTTCGAAGTGCGCGGCACACGCCAGCTGAACAGCCTGCACACCCTGGACGGCGAAACCCGCGCCAGCACCCGCTGGATCATCACCCTGCTGCCACGGCGCAGCGGTAGCCTGCGCATCCCCGAGCTGCAGCTGGGCCAGTCGCACAGCCAGGCCATCGAATTGCAAGTGCTGCAGGCCGATGCCAGCCGCCAGGACAACGCTCAGGTCTTCATCGAAGCGACCCTCGACAGCCATGACGTCTATGTCCAGGCCCAAGCCGTGCTGACCCTGCGCATCTACCACTCGGTAGCGCTGTACGACGACAGCAGCCTCAGCCCACTGCAACTGGAGAACGCCAAGGTCGAGCCGCTGGGCGAGTCGCGCACGTATGAAAAGGAAATCAATGGTGTGCGTCATGGCGTGATCGAAACCCGCTATGCGGTGTATGCCCAGCAAAGCGGCACCCTCGACATCCCGCCACTGACGTTCACCGCCACGGCAGCCGCCAGCAGCGACGAAGCAGCACAGGCCAATGGCACGGCCCGCGCCGGCCACCAGGTGCAGGTCAGCTCGCTGCCCTTGCGCCTCACGGTACGGCCGATTCCGGCAGCCTGGCCGGCTGGTTTGCCGTGGTTGCCCGCCAGCAGCCTGACCCTGGAAGAGCACTGGAGCCCCGACCCGGGCAGCCAGCAGGTACAGATTGGCGACTCGCTGACGCGCAACATCACCTTGCGTGCCGAAGGCTTGTCCAGCACCCAACTGCCGCCGCTGCCGGCCACAGAAATCATCGGCCTGCGCCGCTACCCTGACCAGCCGCTGTTGCGCAACGAAATCAGCGAACGGGGCATGACCGCCAACCGCGAAGAGCGTGAGGCCCTGGTGCCCACCCACAGCGGCACGCTGGCCTTGCCGGCGCTGGAAGTGGCCTGGTGGAACACCCGCGAAGACCACCTGGAGCACAGCAGCCTGCCGGCGCGCACGCTGAACGTGCTGGACAACCCGGCACTGAGCGCCGACACCCCGGTGGGCGACAACAGCAGCGCCAGCACCCTGCTGTGGCCCTGGCAGCTGTCCACACTGGTGTTCGCCCTGACCACCGTGCTGGGTCTTGCCCTGTGGTGGCGCGCCCGTTCGCGGCCAGCGGTACTGCGCACCGCGCAGAACGGGCCAAGCCCACGTACCTTGCTGGACGACCTCAAGCGCGCATGCCAGGCCAACGACCCCCAGGCTACGCGCCAGGCGCTGGATGCCTGGGCCCGGCAGCAACCGGAAACCCTGGCCGAGATGGCGGCGCGCTTCGTGCCGTTGTCGGATGCGCTGGATGGGTTGAACGGGGCGTTGTACAGCGAGAGCGGGCAGTATTGGCAGGGGGAGGATTTGTGGCGGGCGATTGGTACCATTCCGCCAGCTGAGCAGGTGTTGCTGCCGGCGGGCGAGAGCGGCAGCTTGCCGCCGCTCTATCCCAAGTGATGCGCAGTGGCTGGTTGCGAATTATCAGCTCATGGCCGCCCCTGACAATGCTTGCCGAATGTACCAGCCGAGTCAGATGAACCGCTGCCCCTCGAACGGGTTCCAGCTCTGCTGCCCTTTGGCCTGCTTCAGGTAATAGGCCCGGTTGGTCAGGAAACTGTACAGAAACGCAAACCCCATGCTGATACCGTTATCCAGAGGACGCGGGATTTCGCTGCCCGTCGCCACCTCATAGACGCTCAGCAGCAGCCCGATGCCGATGATGATGGCCAGCATGACCAGGTTCTTCTTCCACAGCCCCAGCACGAACCAATAGATCGGGCCGAAGAAAAAGGCTATGAAATTGTTGTTGATCAGCAACTTCTTCCCGAATGGCAAGGCGCGGAATGCGGCTTTGTAGGACTCGGAGGTGGGGGCGCCGTACTGATCGAAGAAGGCGAAACGCTCCCGCCATTTTGGCTTGAGGTTATCCGGGGATGATTGGGTCTGAGGGATGCCTTCCATTGGTGACTCCTGTGATTGTCGTCCGTGGGTTTCGAATAGCCGTGATCATGGCCGTTTTGGAGGGTAAATCAGCCTACTTTTGAGGGCAAGCTTGATCCCTGGTGCAAAGCGAGAGCCAGCTCACAGAACGTTCAAGGCGGAAATGGCCGAGCGTGTGCTCGACGCTTTGCCGCGACACGTCCGTGGGGCAAACCGAGATGAGCGACACCCTGCTATCAATGTCAGCTTTTCATGGAACCAACGTGGCAACCCGCGTCAACGCCTGGAGTCGCAGGACGCTACCGCGATAAGCCAATGCCATCCATGAACAAGGGGTTTAATGCGCGGGCTTGCCTGTAGGACAACCAGCACCGTGCGCCTATGAGATCAAGCGCTGAACTTTCGGGCCGCACAGCGGCCCCGTGCTTGGGTTACCATACCGCCCTTGCGCAACACCCATCACCCAAGCCAAGCCCTCGCTTGCTCGACTCGACACCAACAGGTCATCCATGCGTCTGTTTCATACCTCCGACTGGCACCTGGGCCAAAGCCTGCACGGCCAGGAACGCGACTTCGAACACGCCTGCTTCCTCGACTGGCTGCTCGGCCAGCTGCGCCTGCGCCAGCCGGATGCGCTGCTGATTGCGGGCGACATCTTCGACACCGTCAACCCACCCGTCAAAGCCCAGGAACGCCTCTACGACTTCATCGTCCAGGCCCATGAGCAACAGCCCAAGCTGGACATTGTGATGATCGCCGGCAACCACGACTCCGGTTCGCGCATCGAGCTGCCCGCCGCACTCATGCGCCGCCTGCGCACCCATGCGTTGGGCCGTGTGCACTGGCTGGACGAGGGTCAGCTGGATGCCGAGCGCCTGTTGATTCCGTTGACCAACGGCCGGGGCAAGGTCGCTGCCTGGTGCCTGGCCCTGCCCTTCCTGCGGCCGGCCGAAGTCACCGGCCCGCAGCTGGGTGACGATTACCTGCAAGGCATCACCCAGGTGCACCAGCAACTGATCGCCGCCGCCCTGAAGAAACGCAAGAAAGACCAGGCGCTGATCGCCATCAGCCACGCGCACATGGCCGGTGGCGCGGTGTCGGAGGACTCCGAACGCAGCCTGATCATCGGCAACGCCGAGGCGCTGCCGGCCAAGCTGTTCGACAAGGCTATCAGCTACGTCGCCCTGGGCCATCTGCACAAACCGCAGAAGGTCAACCGCGAAGAACGCATCCGCTACAGCGGCTCGCCAATCCCGCTGTCGTTCGCCGAAATCAACTACCCGCACCAGGTCCTGGAAGTGGAGCTGGACGGCAACGGCCTGGTCAGCGTCGAGCCACGCCCCGTGCCACGCGCCGTGGCCCTGCAACGGGTGGGCCCGGCACCGCTGGGCGAGCTGTTGCAGCAACTGGCCGACCTGCCCGTGGTCGACCTGCTTGAAGACCCCAACCGCCAGCCCTGGCTGGAGGTGCGGGTGATGCTCGACGAGCCGCAACCCGACCTGCGCCAGCAGATCGAAACCGCGCTTGAAGGCAAGGCGGTACGGCTGATCCGCATCAGCGCCGAGTACGCCGGCCGCAACAACGCCGAGGACGATGACCTGGCCTTTGTCGAGCTGGCCCAGATGACCCCGCAAGACCTGTTCAGCCGCGCCTGGGAGCAAGCCTACGGCAACCCCGCCGACGAGCAGGCGCTGGCCGACTTCGCCCTGCTGTTGCAGGACGTGCAGCAGGAAGAGGAACAGCCATGAAGATTCTCGCCATCCGCCTGAAGAACCTGGCATCGCTGGCCGGCCCGATCGACATCGATTTCACCGCAGAACCGTTGGCCAGCGCTGGCCTGTTCGCCATCACCGGGCCTACCGGTGCTGGCAAGAGCACCTTGCTTGACGCCCTGTGCCTGGCGCTGTTCGGCACCGTGCCGCGCCTCAATGCCATTGGCCGTGAGGCCAAGGTGCCGGACGCCGACGGCGACATCCCCACCTCCGACCCGCGCAACCTGCTGCGCCGTGGCACCGGCAGCGGGTTTGCCGAGGTCGATTTCGTCGGCATCGACGGCCGCCGCTACCGCGCCCGCTGGGAAGCCAACCGCGCCCGCGACAAGGCCAACGGCAAACTGCAGCACAGCCGTCAGAGCTTCTACGACCTCGACAGCGAGCAAGTGCTCGGCAGTGGCAAGAACGAATACAAGCAACTGGTCGAAGCCCGTCTGGGCCTGAACTTCGAACAGTTCACCCGTGCGGTGATGCTGGCCCAGAGCGAGTTCGGCGCGTTCCTCAAGGCCGACGACAAAGACCGTAGCGAGTTGCTGGAAAAGCTCACCAACACCGCGATCTACACCCGCCTGGGCCAGCGTGCCTTCAGCAAGGCGCGCGAAGCCGGCGAGGCGCACAACGCCCTGAAAGAACGCGCCAGCCATCTACTGCCGATGGCTGCCGAGGCACGTGCCGAGCTCGACCAGCGCCTGGAGCAGGCGCAACAGCACTTCAAGGCCGACCAGGCCGGCGAGCGCCAGCTGGAGCAGCAACGCAACTGGCTGAATGAACAACACCAGCTACAGGCCCAACACACCGAAGCCAGCACCGCGCTGCAGGCCGCCGAACTGGACTGGCAACAGCTGGCCGAACCACGCCTGGACCTGGCACGCCTGGAGCGCCTGGCCCCACAGCGTCACCAGTTCCACCGCCGACAGGCCCTGAGCGCACAGCTGGCCCCAATGGCCGCGAAAATGGCCGAACAACAACAGCAGCAAGCCGAACTGCAGGTGCGCACCCGCGAACTCGAACAGGCGCTGGACACTGCGCACCAAGCGCTTGCCGACCGCCAGGCCGAGCACGGCGAGAACGCGCCGCGCCTGCGCCAGGCCTTTGCCGCCCAGGATACGTTGGCACGCCTGGACCAGGAGCTGGCCGCCCAGCGCAGCATCAACCAGCAGGCGCAACAGCAGGTCGCTGACGGTCAGCAGCAACTGCAGCTGCTGGAAGACAACCAGCAGCGCAGCGTGCAACAACTGGCGCAGATCGACACCGCGCTTGCCGACAGCCAGCACCTGGCGGGCCTGGCCAATGCCTGGCACGCCTACCTGCCGCAACTGAAACAGGTGATGCTGATCGGTGGCCGCCTGACCAAGGGCCGAGAAGAGCTACCCGGCCTGCAGGCCCAGGCCAGCCAGGCCAATGCGCGCTTGCAGGCCGAGCGCGACGCCTACGACCTGTTGTTCCGTGAAGCCAAGGCCGAACCCCAGGCCCTGGCCGAACAGATCGACCTGCTCGGCGGCATGCTGCAGGACAACCGCAAACAGCAGCGCGCCGTAGAAGAAATGTCACGCCTGCACGGCCGTGAACAGGAGCTGCGCCAGCAGCTGGATGCCCTGCGCGAACGACAGCAGCAGGCCATGCTGCAACGCCAGCAACTGATTACCGAAGGCACCGCCGCCAAGGCCGAGCTGGAGGCCGCCGAGCAGGCGTTGATCCTCACCCGTCAACTGCTGGAACGGCAACGCCTGGCACGCAACACCAGCGTCGAAGAACTGCGTGACCAACTGCGTGACGGCGAACCCTGCCCGGTCTGTGGCAGCGCCGAACACCCCTTCCATCAGCCAGAAGCGCTGCTGCAGAGCCTGGGTCGCCATGACCAGGCCGAAGAGCACGCCGCGCAGAAGCAGGTCGAAACGCTCAACAACAAGCTGGTGGAGCTGCGTACCCAGCTGGGTGTGGTCAATGCCCAGCTCAAGGACTTTCAGCAGCAACAGCAGCAACTGGGCGAACAGTTGCAACCGCTGGTGGCTCAGGTACAGGCACACAGCCTATGGCCAGCCCTCGCCCCGCAGGACGACAAGGCCCGTAGCACCTGGCTCGACAGCCAGCTGCGTCGCCTGGATGAAGAAATCAGCCAGGACGAGAAACGCCAGAGCGCCCTGCTGGCCCTGCAAAAAGACGCCGCCCGCCTGAACCAGCAATTGCAGGCGGCCCACGACGCCCAGCAACAGGCCCAACGCCATCTGGAGCAACAGCACCAGGCCCTGGCCAACGACGAACAGCTGTTGCAGCAAGGCCTGAACGACCTGGCCGGCGTACTGCCAGAGGAAGCGCTCAAGGCCCTCAACGACGACCCGGCCAATGCCTTCCTCGCCCTCGACCAGCAGATTGCCCAGCGCCTGCAGCAACTGGAACAGCGCAAGGACGAACAGGAAGAACAGCAAGCCCGGCAAGCCCAGCTGGACAAACTGCGCGATCAGCAACAGGCGCGCGTGCAAGGCCTGCAGCAGTTGCAACACACACTCGCGGCCCTCGACGAACAGCGCCAGCAGGCCCAGGCGTCGCTCGGCGAGCTGCTAGGCGAACATGCCAGTGCCGAAGCCTGGCAGCAGCATATGGAAGCCACGCTGGAACAAGCCCGCGCCCTCGATGCCGACACCGCCCAGCGCCTGCAAGATCTGCGCACCCAAGGCGTGCAACTGGCCAGCGAGCTCAAGGCCAATACCCAGCAACAACAGGCACTGGATGCCGAATGCCAACAGTTGCAGGCCCAGATCGCCCAGTGGCGCAGCGAGCATCCGGAACTGGACGATGCCGGCCTCGATCGCCTGCTGGCCATGGATGACGCGCAAGTCAATGAATTGCGCCAGCGTTTGCAAGCCGCGGAAAAAGCCATCGAGCAGGGCCGCGTGCTGCTGCAGGAACGTGAGCAGCGCCTGCAACAACACGCCGCACAAATGACCGTGGACACCTCGGCCGAAGCCTTGGAACACGCCCTGACCGAGCTGCGCGGGCGGCTGGTCAACCATGAGCAGCAATGCGCCGAATTGCGTGCACAACAGGCCGACGATCAGCGCCGGCAGCAGGCCCACCAGGCGCTGGCGGCAGAAATCGAACAGGCCCACCAGCAGTGGCAACGCTGGGCCCGCCTCAATGCCCTGATCGGTTCGGCCTCCGGTGATGTGTTCCGCAAGATCGCCCAAGGCTACAACCTTGATCTGCTGCTGCACCACGCCAACGCCCAGCTACGTCAGCTGGCCCGTCGCTACCGCCTGAAGCGCGGCGGCAGCGCCCTTGGCCTGCTGGTGCTGGACACCGAGATGGGCGACGAACTGCGTTCGGTGCACTCGTTGTCGGGCGGGGAAACCTTCCTGGTGTCGCTGGCCCTGGCGCTGGGCCTGGCGTCGATGGCGTCCAGCACCTTGCGTATCGAGTCGCTGTTCATCGACGAAGGCTTCGGCAGCCTCGACCCCGAGTCGCTGCAACTGGCAATGGACGCCCTCGACGGCTTGCAAGCCCAGGGCCGCAAAGTGGCGGTGATTTCCCACGTACAGGAAATGCACGAGCGCATCCCGGTCCAGATCCAGGTGCGGCGCCAGGGTAATGGCCTCAGTGACGTGGAGGTGTGCGGGTGATCCTCTACTCGTTCCGCCGCTGCCCGTGGGCCATGCGTGCGCGCCTGGCCCTGCGCTATGCCGGCTGCGAGGTGGAAATCTGCGAGGTGGCGATGAAGAACAAGCCGGCAGAGCTGCTGGCCTTGTCGCCCAAGGGCACGGTACCGGTGCTGGATACCGGTGCCGAGGTACTGGAAGAGAGCCTGGACATCATGCGCTGGGCGCTGACGCAAAACGACCCGCAGAATTGGCGGCTACAGGCCAACCCTGCGGCTGCGCAGCAGGCTGAAACACTGATTGCACGCAATGACACCACGTTCAAGGCGCACGTGAACCTGTACAAGTATGCCGAACGTTACCCGGAGCATTCCCGCGAGCATTACCGCCAGCAGGCCGAGGCCTGGCTGGCGGAGCTCGAAGGCTTGCTGGTGGGGCGGGCTTACCTGCTGGCCGACCACCCGAGCATTGCCGATGCCGCGTTGCTGCCCCTGATGCGCCAGTTTGCCGGGGTCGAACCTCAGTGGTTCGCCGAGGCGGCTTATCCGCGTGTGCGGAGCTGGCTGGAGGGGTGGCTGGCTTCGGAGCTGTTCAGGTCAGTGATGGCCAAATGAGTTCACGCGATACCTTGCAGGAGCGGCCTTGTGTCGCGACAGGGGCGCGCAGCGGTCCCAAAATATCTACATCACAGCAGAGATAGCCGGGGGCCGCCTTGCGGCCCTGTCGCGACACAGGCCGCTCCTACAGGACACCGCACAAGGCTCAATGGTGGTGCTTGCCACTCAGGGCCGCATGGAAATTGGCGCTCTGGCGCAGGTACTGCTCGGTGTAGCTGTGGGTGGCAGAAGCCTTGCTGCTGTCGGCATGGGCATGCGCTGGCAGGACGACCGATGCGGAAATGGCGGATGCGGCAATAACCGGGAAGAGATTGAAGTTCATCTGGGCTGACCTCGACGGCGGTGGTTTGACGGTGGCCCTTTTGGGCCTTGGGTCAAACTTACGCCGCCGAGGCCGCACGCAAAAATTCATTGCGGCAGTACCGATTATCACGCTGATCGATATCACTCGATGAACTTGAGGTCCGAGGGTGCATCCTGCTTCAGCGTCTGCACCGTCTCCAGCAGCTTGCCACTGCGCGGATCGCGACGTATCACCACGATCTGGTTGCTCTTCTGGTTGGCCACCAGCAGGAAGTTGTCACTCGGGTCCAGGGCAAACTCCCGAGGGTGATCACCTTCTACCGGGCGACGCTGCAGGAACGTCAACTGGCCGTCCTGCTTGCCCACGCTGAACGCCACAATTTCATTGGCTGTGCCACGGTTGCTAACGTACAGGAAGCGCCCGTCCGCCGACAGGTGCAAGCCACCTGCTGCCTTCGCTGCGGCCTCCTGGCGCTCGGTCAGGGGTAAGCGCTGGCGTTCAACCAGGTTGCCGTCCTGCACATCGAACATCACCACCTCGGCGTTCATTTCCAGGGTGAGGTAGGCGTGCCGGCCCTTGGCGTCGAACAGCAAGTGACGCGGACCGCTGCCCGGCGGCAAGGCCACGGACGCAGGTATCGCCGCTGTCAGCGGGTGGTCCGCACTGGCACCGTCGTAGCGGTAGATGAACACCTTGTCGGCACCCAGGTCGCTGGCATACAGGTGCTGGCCATCCGGCGACAGCACCAGCGAATGCACGTGGGCACCGGCCTGGCGCTCAGGGTTGACCCCGCTCGCCTTATGCCGGGCCTGTTGCACCACGGGCTTGAGCGTGCCGTCCTTGGCCACCGGGATCACCACCAGGCTGCCACCGGGGTCGGGGTTGACCGCGTAGTTGGCCACAAACAGGTAGCGCTGGTCACGGCTGAGGCTGGCGTGGGTGGGCTCGTCGCCCTGGGTGACCACTTGGTTGAGCGGCTTGATTTCGCCGTTGCTGCTGATGCTGAAACTGCTGGCATGGCCCTGCGGGGTCTCATTCACCGCGAACAGCTGACGCTGGTCGGCCGACAGCACCAGCCACGAAGGGCTGACGCTTTTCACCACCTGCAGGGGCGTGGGGCCGATTTGGCCGGCCTTGTCGTCGAAATGGTAGCGGTAGATACCCTGGCTGGCGCCATCGGTGTAGCTGCCCACCAGCAAGGTGGCGGCGTGGGCAGAGATTGTCAGGCTCATCAGGCTAGCGGTCAGCAGGCTCGTCCAGGTCCGGTTCATCTTGGTCATCATCCGGGGCACGAAAGGCACTCATACAGACTAGCCGATGCTCGCCGTTGGCATCGTTGAGTTGCCATTCATCGCCGGAGGCGATAGCGGCGGCGACTTGTTCGGGGGTGAAGGACCAGCGGCGAAGCTGGCGGCCGTCCATGCATTCGACGGTGAGACCGGATGCGTCGGCGGTGAAATCGAAGGCATGCAGGCCGTCAATCAGGAGCATGTCGCAGGACTGCAGGGCGGTGGCGAGGGGGGACATGGGGGTACCTGTGGAAGATGTGGCGGCATTATAACCCTGGTGCTGCTTTGCAGCCCAATCGCGACACAAGGCTGCCTCCACACGGGAACGCGAACCTAGTGGAGGAGCGGCCTTGTGTCGCGATTGGGCCGCAATGCGGCCCCCTTGCGATTCAATGGGCGAAAATCGAGCCCCCCTCCTTGCCCACCATCTTCTCCGGCTTGATCAGGAACCGTGCCAGCGCCGGCAGCAGCCACAGTGCGCCAAACATGTTCCACAGCAGCATGAAGGTCAGCATCAGCCCCATATCAGCCTGGAACTTGATTGCCGAGAAGATCCAGGTGCACACGCCGATGGCCAGGCACAAGCCAGTGAACAACACGGCTTTACCCGTCGAGCGCAGGGTCTGGTAATAGGCCTCCTGCAACGGCAGCCCCGCACGCAGGAAGCTTTCCAGGCGGCTGTAGATATAGATGCCATAGTCCACGCCAATGCCCACCCCCAACGCCACCACCGGCAAGGTCGCCACCTTCACCCCGATGCCCATGTAGGCCATCAGCGCGTTGCCCAGCACCGAGGTCAGCACCAGGGGCAGCACGATGCACAGCGTGGCGGCGAACGAGCGGAAGGTGATCAGGCACATCACTGCCACGCAGATGTACACCAGGATCAGGATGGTCAGCTCGGCCGACTTGATCACTTCGTTGGTCGCTGCCTCGATACCGGCGTTGCCCGCCGCCAGCAGGAACTGCAGGCCTTCCTTGTCATGGCTGTCGGCAAACGCCTTGGCCACGGCGGTGACGCGCTCCAGCGTTTCAGCCTTGTGGTCATTGAGGAACACCAGCACGGGTGCCAATGAGCAGTCGCCGTTGTAAAGGCCGTCGGCCCGGGCGATGGAGTTGTTGAGGATGTCCGGGTTGCGCGACAGGGTTTCCCATTTCAGGCTGCCCTCGTTCATGCCCTTGATCACCTGTTTGGAAACGGTGACCAGGGAAATCGCCGACTGCACGCCAGGGGTGTTTTCCATGGTCCACATCAGCTCGTCGATCGGCGCCATGGTCGAATGGACCGAGCACTTCTCCGACGGTGTCTTGACCATGATCACCAGCACATCGGAACTGGTCGAGTAGTTGCTGATGATGAAGTTGTTGTCCTGGTTGTAGCGCGAGTCGGGGCGCAGCTCCGGTGCGCCCTGGTCGAGGTCGCCGATCTTCAGGTTCTGGCTGTACCACAGGCCACCGCCGAAGGCGAGCAGCGCCAGCACCACCGACACCGGCGCCACCTTGGCACTGGCGAAATTCGACAACAGGCGCCAGAACGGGTGCTCGCGGGTCGCGTCTTTCTTGCTGCGCTCGATGGCCTTCTTGCTGATGCCAACGTAGGAGATGGCCACCGGCAGCAGGATCAGGTTGGTGAACACGATCACTGCCACGCCGATGGAAGCGCCAATGGCCAGTTCGCGAATCACCCCGATGTCGATGATCAGCAGGGTAATGAAGCCCACTGCGTCGGCAAGAATGGCGATCATTCCCGGCAGGAACAACTGACGGAATGTGCGCCGGGCAGCGGTAAGGGCGTTGTCGGCATCACTCGACTGCAGGGCGATGCCGTTGATCTTCTGCACCCCGTGGGAAATGCCGATGGCGAAGATCAGGAACGGCACCAGCATCGAGTACGGGTCCAGGCCAAAGCCCACCGCATGCATCAGCCCCAGCTGCCAGACCACCGCCACCAGCGTGGTGATGAGCACGGCGACAGTGCTGCGGATGCACCAGGTAAACCAGTACAACAGCACCCAGGTGATCACCAGGGCAACGCCGAAGAACATCGCCACCATCACCAGGCCATCGATCAGGTCACCGACCTTCTTGGCAAAGCCGACGATGTGGATTTTTACATTGGGGTTCTGCGCCTGGAACTTGTCACGGATCTTCTCTTCCAGCAGGTGAGAGAACTGCTGGTAGTCCAGCTTCACCTGTTTGCCCGGGTCCTGCGGGTCGGGGTAGCTCTCCAGCAGCGGCACGTCGACGATGCTGGACTTGAAGTTGTTGCCTACCAGGCGCCCCACCTGGCCTGACTTGAGCACGTTGTCGCGCAGGGTATCGAGGCTGTCCTGCGACCCGTTGTAGGTGTTAGGGATGACCTCACCACCGGAAAACCCCTCTTCGGTGACCTCGCTCCAGCGCACGCTGGGGCTCCACAGTGACTTCAGCCCGGCCCGATCGACACCCGGGATGTAGAACACTTCGTCATGGATCTGACGCAGGGTCTCCATGTAGTCCTTGTCGAAGATGTCACCGTTCACCGCCTCCACCGAGATGCGCACGGTGTTGCCGAGGTTGGCCAGGTCGTTGCGGTGCTCCATCATCTGCTCGATGAACGGATGCTGCAGCGGGATCATCTTCTCGAAGCTGGTGGAGGGGCGAATCTGCGTGGCCTGCCAGAACAGAAAAATGCTGACCAGCACGCACAGGGCGATGACCACTGGGCGGTTGTTGAAGATCAGGCGTTCGAGCAGCGTGGCCTTGTCCTGGTGATGCGGGTGCATGGCAATGCTCTCCCTGCTGGTCATGGGCGCACCTCCCGGGCAGCCTGATCAGCCCCTTCGGCGCTGGCCAGGTGTACACCCCCCTGCCCCACCAGCAGCAGGCCGCCGTTGGCCAGGCCACTGACGCCGGCCAGGGCCAGGCGGTCGGCACGGTTGTACACGCTGAAGGTCTGGCCGTCGTCCGTGCTGCGCAGCACGCTGCCACCATTGCCGACCAGCACCAGGCTGCCATCATCGACAAGCGTAGCGCCTGCCAGGCCGAACTCCAGGGTACCGCGCGCGGCCTTGAGTTCGATCGGCTGCCAGCTGTCACCGAAGTCGCTGGAGCGGAACAGGTTGCCGCGAAGGCCGTAGGCCAGCAGGGTCTGCGGCCTGGCGGTGCCGATCACGCCGAACAACGAGCCCTCGTAGGGGCCCTGGACCTTGGCCCAGGTCTGGCCGTTGTCGGTGGAGCGGAACATGCCGCCCTGCTCACCCACGATGAACAGGCCGGCATCGCGCACGTGGGCGATACCGTTCAGGTGCAGCTGGTCCGGGTTGTCCAGCCGCTCGGCCACATCCTGCCATTGCTGCCCGCCATCGGTGGTTTCCAGCAAGGCACCATAGGCCCCCACGGCAAAGCCGTGCTGGGCGTCAAGGAAGGTGACATCGAGCAAGGGCGCTTCACGGGCGAGGTCTTCGAACTGCTTGCTCCAGGTGGCGCCGCCGTCGCTGCTGGCGAGGATCTGCGCGTCATGGCCGACGGCCCAGCCACGCTTGTCGTCGAGGAAAAACACAGCAGTGAGCAATTGCCGGGTGGGTACCCGGGCCTGGGTCCAGGTACTGCCTTGGTCGTCGGAGAACAGAATGTGGCCGCGATCACCCACCACCACCAGGCGCTTGCCGGCATGGGTGGCGTCGATCAACAGGCTTTGGCTGGCCCTGGCCGATTCGGTGGAGTATTCGTCGGCGGCCGCGGCCTGGGCGCTGTCTGCCCACACCCCCAATGCCAATGCCAGCATCGCGCTGGCTGCCCATGGCCAGGCACCACGCCTGGCTGGCGTACGCAACTGTTCCCTCATGACTGCCCCCTTGTTGTGTTCTTTTTGGTGGGTCAATGCATTGCAGGCTTTGCAAAAAGCCTGATCTAGAGGCCTGCAATAGCTTGAGGGGATCGTAGCGGGGATGTTTGCGGGAAGACAACGGGCGGGGTGTTATGTTTTGTTGTCGGCCGGGGAAAGCCGGGGCCGCTGGGCGGCCCTTCGCGGGTAAACCCGCTCCTACAAGGTTACGCCCCCCTGTAGGAGCGGGTTCACCCGCGAAGGGCTGCAAAGCAGCCCCAATTCACAACAATTACGCCAGACTCTTGCTCACAACCTCATACACATCACTGGACAGCTCACCCGAAGCCAGAATCCGCTCCAGCTCACCCTTCATCAGCGCCTGACGCGCATCGTCATACTTGCGCCAGCGGGTCAGCGGCGCCAGTTGCCGCGATGCAATCTGCGGATTCAGCGCATTCAGCTCGATCACCAGGTCCGCCAGGAAGCGATACCCGGAGCCATCGGCAGCATGGAAGTTGACCAGGTTCTGCCCGGCAAAGGCACCGATCAGCGCACGCACCTTGTTCGGGTTCTTCAGGGTGAAGGCCGGGTGTTGCATCAATGCCTTGACCCGCGCCAGCCCACCCGGCAGCGTGCTGGCCGCCTGCACGCTGAACCATTGGTCCATGACCAACGGGTTGTCCTTGAAGTGCTCGGCAAAGGCCGCCAGCGCTTTGGCGCGCTCGGCCTCGAACGGCGAGTTGACCAGTACCGCCAGCGCGGTAAGGCGCTCGGTCATGTTGTCGCAGTGCTCGAACTGCTCCAGGGTCGCGTCCAGCACCTGTTGCTTGCCACTCTGCATCAGGTACGACAGCGCGATGTTCTGCAGGCTGCGGCGGGCAAAGTGCTCGGCCGAGGCCACATAGGCAGTGCTGCGCGACACTTCACGGTTGGCCTGGTAACGCGCCCACAGGGCGTCGAACAAGTGTTCGGCGATCTGCTGGCGTGCGAACTCACGGGCGGCGTGGATGGCGTCAACGTCGGCCACCTGGCTGATCTCGGTAAGGTACGCCTCACCTGGCAGCGAGAGCATTTCGGCCACCATGGCAGGGTCCAGCGATTCGTTGCCCAGCACAGTGCCCAGGGCGGTGATCAGGCGCTGGTCGAGCTTCAGGGCTTCACCGCGCTGATGCTGGCCGATCAGTTCCTGCAGTACCTGCACCGACAGCTGCTGGCCCGCTTCCCAGCGGTTGAAGCCGTCGCTGTCGTGCTGCATCAGGAACATCAGCTGGTCGCGGTCATACGGGAAGCTCAGCTTCACCGGGGCGCTGAAGCCACGCAGCAGCGACGGCAGCGGCTTGGCCTGGATGCCCTGGAAGGTGAAGGTTTGCTCGGCCTCGGTCACCGACAGCACGCGGCTGGTCCCTTGAGCAGCGTCTTCGCCAGCCAGCTGCAGCGGCAGGTCGTTGCCGGCGGCATCCAGCAGGCCCAGCTCCACCGGGATCACGAACGGCAGTTTCTCGGCCTTGTCCGGGGTCTGCGGGCAGCTCTGGCGGAACGTCAGGCTGTAGGTCTGCGCGGCGGCGTCATACGCCTCGCTGACCTCCAGGCGTGGGGTGCCCGCCTGGCTGTACCAGCGCTTGAACTGGGTAAAGTCGACGCCGTTGGCGTCTTCCATGGCCTTGATGAAATCGTCGGTGGTTACCGCCTGGCCATCGTGACGTTCAAAGTACAGGTCGCTGCCTTTACGGAAGCCTTCGCTACCCAACAGGGTACGGACCATGCGCACCACTTCGGCGCCCTTCTCGTAGACGGTCAGGGTGTAGAAGTTGGAGATTTCGATGAAGCTGTCCGGGCGCACCGGGTGGGCCATGGGGCCGGCGTCTTCGGCGAACTGGTGGGTGCGCAGGTAGGCGACGTCTTCGATGCGCTTGACCGTGCGCGAGTTCATGTCGGCACTGAACTCGGCATCGCGGAATACCGTGAAGCCTTCCTTCAGCGACAGCTGGAACCAGTCACGGCAGGTGACACGGTTGCCCGACCAGTTGTGGAAGTACTCGTGGGCGACCACCCCTTCGACGCGCTGGTGCGCAGCATCGGTGGCGGTTTCGGCGCGGGCCAGCACACAGCTGGAGTTGAAGATGTTCAGGCCCTTGTTTTCCATGGCGCCCATGTTGAAGTCATTGACCGCAACAATCATGAAGATGTCCAGGTCGTACTCGCGGCCATAGACTTCTTCGTCCCAGCGCATGGACTTTTTCAGGCTGACCATGGCGTGGTCGCACTTGTCGATGTTCTCGGGCTCGACGTAGATGCGCAGGGTCACCTCACGGCCGGACTGGCGGGTGAAGCTGTCTTCAACGCACCACAGGTCACCGGCCACCAGGGCGAACAGGTAGGCCGGCTTCATGAACGGGTCTTCCCAGGTCGCCCAGTGGCGGCCATCTTCGGCCGGCCCGCTGCCGATCGGGTTGCCGTTCGACAGCAAGACCGGGTAGCGATGTTGCTCGGCGATGACCGTGGTGGTGAAGGTGCTCATCACGTCCGGGCGGTCGAGGTAGTAAGTGATCTTGCGGAAGCCCTCGGCCTCGCACTGGGTGCAGAACATCTTGCCCGACTTGTACAGGCCTTCCAGGGCGGTGTTGCTTTCCGGGTGGATCTTCACGCTGGTATCGAGGGTGAAGCGCTCGGCCTTGGGCTGCACGGTCAGGCTGTCGGCGTCGAGCCGGTAGTCGCCTGGCTGCAGTTCCTGGTCATCCAGGGAGGCGCGCAGCAGTTCCAGCTGCTGGCCATCGAGTTCCAGTGGCGGCAGGCCGGCACCGCGTGCCGGGTTGCGGCGCATGACCAGTTGCGCGTGAACCAGCGTGTGGTCCTCGAACAGCTCGAAGGTCAGGTGCGTCTCGTCGATCAGGTACTCCGGCGCCTGGTAATCCTTGAGGTAGATCACTTGCGGTTGTTCGGTACGCATGTGCAGGTCCTTTTTACTGGAGCACGGCCAACTGGTAGGCCGTGTACTTGCGAATATTGATCACACCGGTGTCGAAGATCAGGTACTGGCCCTTGATGCCCAGCAGCGTGCCCTCGGCCACCGGGTCCTTGTCGAGGTTGAAGCTGACAATCTTCTTCGGGTACGCCTCGACCGGGTAGTTCATCTGCACCACTTCGGCGTCCGGCAGCGGCTGGATCGCCTGCAGGCCAAAGCGCCCCTGCAGTTCGCGCAGGCCGTCGGCGCAGGCTTCGAAGACCTGCTCCCGGATGGCCGGCAGGTCGAGCACCTCGGCATCGCCCTTGAGCAGCGCGCGCCAGTTGGTACGGTCCGGCACCTGGCTGCGCAACACGTCTTCAACCAGGCCCGATTGCTGCCGGGTGGCCACGCGCATGATCGGCAACGCCTGGCTGGCGCCCTGGTCGAGCCAGCGGGTGGGCAGCTGGGTGGCACGGGTGATGCCGACCTTGATCCCCGACGAATTGGCCAGGTAGACGACGTGGTCGGTCATGCAGAACTGTTCGCCCCACGACGGCTCCCGGCAGGTGCCGGCGTCGTAGTGGCATTTTTCCGGGGCCATGATGCACACATCGCACTGGGCCAGCTTGGTCATGCACGGGTAGCAGTAACCCTGGCTGAAGCTGGTCTTGGTGCGCTTGCCGCAATGGCTGCAATGAATGGCGCCGAGGTATTCCAGGCGCAGGCGCTGGCCGATCATGGGGTTGACCGGCACCTGCGTGTCATCCAGGCGGAAGCTGTACTGCACCACCGGTGCCTGCAGGCTTACCGCCATCTTGCTCAACGAGCCACGTGCGAGTTCGATCAATGTACCGAGTCCGACTTGAACAGAATGTTGGCGATGGGCGCGGACTTCGACGCGCATTCCTGAGGGCCCATGTAGCCGGTGCGCTGGTCTTCAGGCAGGTTCTTCATCTCCCAGGCGATGACCGCCTGCAGCGACAGCTCTTTCTGCTCGGCGGTGAGCTTGCGGCCATCGGACCATTTGCCGATTTCCACGGCCAGTTTCAGGCTCTGGTAGATTTCCGGGGTAATGTTTTCAATCATTTGCGCGAAAGTGGACATAGTGTCTCCTGATTCAAGCCGACAGTTTACGCCGGGCCAGCGCCCCACCCAAGAGCCCGGTCAGGCATCCGATGAGCAGCCCGCCGACGTGGGCGGCATTGGCGATCTGGCCAAGGCCGAGCGTGCCGACCACGCCGGTCAGGCATACCACCAGCCAGATCAGCATCATCACCAGCACGCCCTTGGGCAGGTTGAAGTAACGGTCAGGCGCCAGCCACTGGTACAGCCAGATATGCCCGAGCAGGCCGTACAGTACGCCGGACAGGCCGCCAAACAGGCTCGGCCCGCTGGTGTAGTGCTGGGCCAGGTTGGACACCAGGCTGAACAGCAGGGTCAGGCCCAGCAACGCCCACGGGCCCTGGCGCAGTTCGATGCGTTTGCCCAGCTCCCAGTACCACAGGCTGTTCATGGCCAGGTGCAGCACGCCGAAATGCAGCAGCATGGGCGATACCAGGCGCCACCACTGGCCGTCATCCAGGGTTTGCGCCAGCGAGGTGAAGTACAGGTAGTCGCCCTGGACACGGAAGTCGAGGAAGGTGAACCAGCTGATGGTGGTGAAGTTGTCACCAAGCCCCGTAAGGCCGGCGACGATGAAGCACAGCAGCAGGGTCAGGGTGGTGATTTTGCAGGCCTTGGCCTGGGCTGCCAGAGAAGGCTGTGTGGGGGCATTCGCGGGTGAACCCGCCCCTACAGGGTCGGCGCTGGCCGGCAGGTCGGCGTTGCCGTCGGGGTAGCGCTGGTAAAGCTGCAGCACATCTTCGGCCAGGGTGTCGGGGGCCCAGAGGACCTGGGCATCGCCCTCCTCGCTGACCCGGTGCGGTACCTGCAGGCGTTGCAACAGGTGGACGAAGCCGCTGAGGTCGACCGACAGCGGCAGGCGCATCACTTCGATAATGTTCATTGGTTGGCCTGTGGGCGGTCGACGTCGACCCAGACGAACTTGTGTGGGTCGATACGGGTTTCATCATCCAGCCGGTAGGCGACCAGCTTGCCGTAGAGCACGGCGCTGTAGTCCAGGCAGGCCAGGTTGGCGCGGATCGGTGCCGGGCGGCCGCTGCGCCAGTAATGCCCGACGAACAGCATCGGCTGGTCTTCGTCATAGCGCAGCAAGGCGTTCTTCTGGCTGTGGCTGAGCGGGGTGCTGGCCACTTCCTCGGGCAGGGCATCGGGCTGGAACACGATGTCACCGTAGGTTTTCGGGTCTTCTTCCCAGAACTTGGTGCGGAAGAACGCGCGGGTCAGGCCGTCGCCGCCGGTCAGCGTCAGCCCGTCCGGCAGGCGCATGTCGGTACCGCGCAACAGGCGGTTGCACACCGTGTCGGCAAAACTGCCACTGACCGCCGAGGCCTGGATGAAGTGCTCATCGATGCGTCCGTCGGGGTATTGCCGGCGCAGCGGCTCGATCAGCCGCGGGTCCCAGCAGGCGTGCACCAGACGGAAACGCCCTGCATCGATGAACAGCGGCAGCTGGTAGAACCAGTTGACGAAATCGTGCCAATCGCCGGGGTGTTGGGCAAACTGGGTCAGGGTTTCGTCGATCAGCCGGGCATGCCGCGGCGTGTGTTCGCGGACATAGGCCTTGCCGCTGCCAGGCAGCGCCGGGGTGACCCAGCCCAGGGCATTGTATTCGTGGTTGCCCATGATGCAGAACGCCTGGCCGGCTTCGACCATGTCGTGGACGATGTGCAGCGCCTCGCGAATGCGTGGCCCGCGGTCGACGATGTCGCCAAGGAACAGCGCCTGACGTCGCGGGTGGCGCCACACGCCAGCCACGCGCTTGTATCCGAGGGCGTCGAGCAGGCGTTCAAGGGTCAGTGCACAGCCGTGCACGTCGCCGATGATGTCAAAACTTCGCGCCGGATCGAGCATCAGTCGTCACTGCTCCCCAGGCGGCTGCCCCAACCCAGTTTGGTGCGGCAGACCTCGTAGTAATTGTGGTCCAGCGGGTGGATCAGGCGCAGCTTTTGCGGCTTCTTGCTGACCGTGATGGTGTCGCCGGGGGCGCACGTGAAGTGGTTCTGCCCGTCACAGGACACCTGCGGGTAGATCTGCAGGTCCTTGGACACCACGATCTTCAGCTCGCTGTTGCCGTCAACCACGATCGGCCGGCCCGACAAGGTGTGTGGGTACATCGGCACGATGACGATGGCATCGAGCTTGGGGTGCATGATCGGGCCACCGGCCGACAGCGCATAGGCGGTGGAGCCGGTGGGGGTGGCGACGATCAGGCCGTCGGCCTTCTGGCTGCAGACGAACTGGCCGTCGATGTAGATCTCGAACTCGATCATGCGCGTGGACTTGCCTGGGTGCAGCACCACGTCGTTCAGCGCATCGCCCTGGCCGATGGCCTCATGGTGGCGACGCACCTCGGCCTGCAGCAGGAAACGGTTTTCTACCAGGTAGTGGCCGTCGAGCACTTCGGCGACCTTTTGTTCCAGCTCGTCGGGGCGGATGTCGGTGAGAAAACCCAGGTTGCCACGGTTGATACCCAGCACCGGAATGTTGTGCCGGGCCAGCGCGCGGGCAGCGCCCAGCAGGCTGCCGTCGCCGCCGACCACGATGACCAGGTCGCAGACCTCGCCCAGCAGCTTGCGGGTGGACGTCTGCAAGCCATGACCGGGCAGCACTTCGGCAATGGTGTCCTCGAGGATCACGTGCAGGTGGCGATCGAGGAGGAATTTTTTCAGTCGGCGAATGGTGTCGAGCACCTGCGAGCTGCCAAGGCGACCGATGATACCGATATTGCGAAATTGCTCCATGGGGCTCCTGCGAGGCTCTGCGGCGGGTGACGATGCGCCGATTATGGGCGAAACCACCGGGCAGCGGCAAACCGGCTATGCTCGCAGGATGACGCCATTCGCCCAGCTTCACGACCTGCCCCGACAACTGCAGCACTCTACCGTGCGTGACCTGGCATGGGCCCTGTTGTCGCCGCCCCTGCTCAGCGCCCCGCCCTGCCCCCAGCGACACCCGCTGGCGGGCAGCCTGTGGGCGCAGCAGCCGCAACGCCTTGAACAATGGTTGCGGGCCCTGGATGCCGATGAGCGACCGTTGCGCGAGTGGCTGGCGCAATTGGGCAGCCGGCGCCTGGGGCATTACTACGAACGCCTGTGGCAATTTGCCCTGGGCCAGGCGCCAGGCATCGAACTGCTGGCCGCCAACCTGGCGATTCGCGACGGCGGGCGCACCTTGGGCGAGCTCGACGTGGTGTTGCGCGACTGCGACGGCGTGCACCACCTGGAACTGGCGATCAAGCTGTACCTGGGCCCGGAAGGCGCCGGGCACGATCCCCATGCCTGGCTGGGGCCAGGTTGCCATGACCGCCTGGGGACCAAGCTTGCGCACCTGGCGGGGCACCAATTGCCCATGTCCAAGGGGGCGCACAGCCGTCAGGCGCTGGCCCAGCTAGGGGTGGAGCAGGTGCAGGCGCAAATGTGGCTGGGTGGTTACCTGTTCTATCCACGGCCTGGGCATGCCGAGGCGCCGGAGGGCGCCAACCCGCAACATTTGCGTGGGCGCTGGCTTCGTCGGCGGGACTGGGTGATGGCCGAGGGCGAGCGTTGGCAGCCGCTGCAGCGGCATGCCTGGCTGGCACCGGCTAGGGTGGCGTCAGGTGAGTGCTGGCAGGCGGAGCAGTTTGCGGCGTGGCTGCATGTGCTGGAGCGGCAGGCACCGGCGCACTTGCTGGTACGACTGGTGCCTGATGCCGAGGGCGCCTGGCAGGAGGCAGAGCGGGTGTTTCTGGTGGCTGATGACTGGCCGTATCTGCCCGGTAACTGATGTCGCCTGTTCCTGCCCCTTCGCGGGCCCGCCCGCGAAGAGGCAGGTGGCTGGCAACACAATTTTCACAGACCCAGCGCAAAGATTCGTTTCTGGTAACCATTACAATGGTGCCTGAGCGCCAGCAAGAGCGCCTTTCCGACCTGATGACGAGGACCGATCATGGTTTCATCCAACCCCGCGACCCATTACGCGCGCCTGTCCATCGCCCTGCATTGGCTGATGCTGGTGCTGCTGGCCGCTGTCTATGCACTCATCGAACTGCGTGGCCTGTTCCCCAAGGACAGCGTCGAACGCAACCTGATGAAGGACCTGCACTTCATGCTCGGGCTCAGCGTGTTCGTGCTGGTCTGGCTGCGTCTGGCCATGCGCCTGAGCCGCCCGACTCCGCCCATCGTGCCAAAACCACCGGCCTGGCAGACTGGCCTGGCGCACCTGATGCACCTGGCACTGTACCTGATGATGATCGGCCTGCCGCTGGCCGGCTGGCTGATCCTCAGCGCCGCCGACAAACCGGTGCCGTTCTTTGGCCTGGAGCTGCCACATCTGATCGGCCCGAACCCGGACCAGGCCAAGTTCATCAAAGGCTGGCATGAGCGTATTGGCAGCTGGGGCTACTGGCTGATCGGCCTGCATGCACTGGCCGGGCTTTACCATCACTATGTGCAGCGCGACAACACGCTGTTGCGCATGCTGCCTTACAAGTAACCGCGTCGCCCCTGCAGGCCGCCTGTGTGCACGAAGATCAGGCGGCTGCCGGGCTTGAACAGCCCGGCAGCGACCTGATCACGCAAGGCCAGCAGAGCCTTGCCGGTATAGAGGGCTTCGAGCGGCACGTCAGTGTGCTGCTCGCAGTCGGCGATGAACGTCAGTAGCGCATCGTCGAATTTTCCGAAACCGCCACGGCAGGCGTCGTGTAGCTGGTAGCCGTGCGTGCCGGCCAGTGCTGCCACCGTCTCCGGCACCCCATGATCCCTGGGTACGGCCAAGGCGCCATGCACGGCATGCGCCCCTGCCTCCGCCATTACCAGGCCGGCCAAGGTAGTCCCCGTTCCGGCAGCCAACCACCAGGCGTCGTAGTCTGACCACCCCAAGGCCGAGATTTGCGCGCGCGCCTGCTGCATGATCAGCGCGCAGCCCTGCGCACCGGCCAGCCCGCCGCCCCCTTCGGGGATGCAGTGCCAGCCTGGGTAGCGCGCCTGCCAGGAAGCCCAAAAGCCTGGCTCGTTACGCGCACGGTAGCCGCCGTAGCCTAGCCAATGCAGTTTCATGCCCAGCGCCTGCAGGTCACGCACGGTTGGCGTGTCCTGGGCATGGCCGCGTAACAGGCCGACGGTGGCGAAGCCGAAACGCTTGCCGGCAGCGGCCAAGGCGTGCAGATGGTTGGAATGGTTGCCGCCAAGGCTGATCAGGCCTGGAGCATGGCTGGCGCCGGCCTGTTGCAGGTGGTGGCGTAGCTTGAACCACTTGTTGCCGCTGATCAGCGGGTCAATCAGGTCCAGGCGCAGAGTGGCGGCCTGGACCTGGGCTTGCCGCAGCCAGGGCAAGTCCAGAAACTGCAGGGGGGCTGGGGGGAGGTCGAATACATGCATGGATCGCAGTGTACAGGGTAATCCCGCAAGCGCTTGTAATCGATGAGTCGCCCCCGCCGAGGCATCACAGTGCCAGGGTGGCTCGACACAGGCATCGATGCCCCGGCACAGGCCGTCGTAGCAGCGGGTTCACCCGCGAACACCGGCAAGGCCGGTGCCATCCACCGCGTCACCTGTTTCGCGGGCATGCCCGCTCCCACACGTGCAGGTGTCGGGTTCACGCAGCCCCAACGGCCTCAGAGCTCAGCCGCCAACCGCGAGCCTTGGTTGATCGCCCGCTTGGCATCCAGCTCGGCCGCCACATCCGCGCCACCAATCAGGTGCACCGACTGCCCCGCCGCCACCAGCCCTTCCTGCAGCTCGCGCAGCGGATCTTGCCCGGCACAGATCACCACGTTATCCACCGCCAGCACCTGCGGCTCGCCGCCGTCCACACGAATGTGCAGGCCGGCATCGTCGATAGCCAGATACTCGACGCTGTTGAGCATCTGCACCCCCTTGTTCTTCAACCCGGTGCGGTGAATCCAGCCGGTCGTCTTGCCGAGCCCGTCACCCACCTTGGATTTCTTGCGCTGCAACAGGTACACCTGCCGCGCCGGAGCATGCGGCTCGGCCTTGATCCCGGCCACACCACCTCGCGCCTGAAGGTGGGTATCGATGCCCCACTCTTTCCAGAATGCCGCTCGGTCCTGGCTGGTGGCCACGCCCTCATGTACCAGGTACTCGGACACATCGAAGCCGATACCTCCCGCGCCAATCACGGCCACCGACTTGCCCACAGGCTTGCGCTCGAGCAGTACGTCCAGGTAGCTGAGCACCTTGGCGTGCTCCACGCCCGCAATGGCCGGGGTACGCGGGGCGATGCCGGTAGCCAGGATGATTTCATCAAAGCCGCCGCCCACCAGTGCCTGCACATCCACACGGGTATTCAGGCGCAGGTCGACGCCCGTGCTTTTGACCTTGTTGCGGAAGTAACGCAGCGTTTCGAAGAATTCTTCCTTGCCCGGCACCCGCTTGGCCACGTTGAACTGGCCACCGATTTCGCTGGCGGCGTCAAACAGGGTCACCGCGTGGCCCCGCTCGGCCGCCACGGTGGCCGCCGCCAGGCCAGCCGGGCCGGCGCCTACCACGGCAATGCGCTTCACCGTACGTACAGGCAGGTAGTTGAGTTCGGTCTCGTGGCAGGCACGCGGGTTGACCAGGCAACTGGTCAGTTTGCCGCCGAAGGTGTGGTCCAGGCAGGCCTGGTTGCAGCCGATGCAGGTGTTGATTTCATCCGCGCGACCGGCAGCGGCCTTGTTGACGAAGTCCGGGTCGGCGAGAAACGGTCGGGCCATCGAGACCATGTCCGCATCGCCCTCGGCCAGCACCGCCTCGGCCACCTCCGGGGTGTTGATGCGGTTGGTGGTGATCAGTGGAATGCTCACCACGCCCCGCAACTTGGCGGTGACTTTGCTGAAGGCCGCACGCGGCACCTTGGTGGCGATGGTCGGAATGCGCGCCTCGTGCCAACCGATTCCGGTGTTGATCAAGGTAGCGCCGGCCTGCTCGATGGCCTTGGCCAGCAACTCGATCTCGTCCCAGGTGCTGCCACCCTCGACCAGGTCGAGCATCGACAGGCGGAAGATGATGATGAAGTTCGGCCCTACCGCGCCACGCACCCGGCTGACGATTTCCACTGCCAGGCGCATGCGGTTTTCATAACTGCCGCCCCAGCGGTCGGTGCGGTGGTTGGTGTGGGCGGCGAGGAACTGGTTGATGAAGTAGCCTTCCGACCCCATGATCTCGACACCGTCGTAACCGGCACGCTGGGCCAGCACGGCACAATTGACGAAGTCGGCAATCTGCTTCTCGATACCCTCCTCGTCCAGCGCCTTGGGCTTGAACGGGTTGATCGGCGCCTGAATCGCGCTAGGTGCCACCTGGCGTGGGCTGTAGGCGTAGCGCCCGGCATGCAGGATCTGCAGGCAGATCTTGCCACCGGCAGCGTGCACCGCCTCGGTGACGATGCGGTGCTTGTCGGCCTCTTCCTCGGTGCTGAGCTTTGCCGCACCGGAATACACCCCGCCTTCATCATTGGGCGCGATGCCGCCCGTGACCATCAGGCCAACGCCGCCGCGGGCGCGCTCGGCAAAGTATGCAGCCATGCGCTCGAAGCCGCCGGGGCGCTCTTCGAGGCCGGTGTGCATCGAGCCCATCAGGGTGCGGTTGCGCAAGGTGGTAAAGCCCAGGTCCAGCGGGGCAAGCAGGTGCGGGTAGCGGTCGGCGGCCATGGAAAGGTCCCCTGATGGCGTGATCACGGATTGCGGGCACCTCACTGGGTGGCGGGCCCCGTCGTTTGTCTGTCAGCGACATTAAACAGCCGTTTGAAAGGGCTCAATGATCGAAACTGACAAGTTATTGATCCTGGCGCACAGCGAGACTGCTGAGGGCTGACGCATAGGCCCGACCGGTATCAATACCCCTACGCTGCCCCCCTTTACTTGCTTGCGGGGCATAGGGGGAGCCTCTTTGCATGCCCGTTCCACCTTGCAACTCATCCCATCGATCGAATCTTTGCGATGTCCTTGCTTGGAGGGGCTCCGAACATCCGGCTGTATTCTCTGCTGAACTGTGACGGGCTCTCATAGCCCACCGTGAACCCGGCCGTGGAAACATCCAGCCCTTCTGAAATCATCAACCTTCGTGCGTGCTGCAGGCGCAGTTGTTTCTGGTACTGCAACGGGCTCATCGCGGTGATTGCCTTGAATCGGTGGTGAAGCGTGGAATTACTCAAATTGACATAGCTCGCCAACTCATCGATGTGCAGCGGCTGCGCATAGTTGTTGTTCAACCATTCGATAGCTCTTGTCACCCGGTGGGTCTGGCTGTCGTTGATGGCTATCTCATGTAATCGCTGGCCCTGCTGGCCTTTGAGCAACCGGTAGAATATTTCCCTGAGGGCCAGCGGAGCCAATGCCGGGATATCGGAGGGCACATCCAACAGACGTACCAGTCGCAACATGGCATCAAGCAATGGGGTATCAATCCTGTCCAGATAGAGGCCGCGACGAGATGGCTGGCTGGGTACGCCGATCGGGCTGACGTCGGCAATCAGCTGAGCGATTTCTGCCGGGTCGATATCCAGGCGAATGCAGAAGTAGGGCCTCTCTGGAGAGGCCTCGGTCACTTGCCCAGCCAGAGGCAGTGTCACAGAGACAACCAGATAGTTCAGTTGATCGTAGGTATAGCTTTCATCCCACAACTGGATCTGTTTCCGGCCCTGTACAATTATGCACAATCCCGGTTTATGAACCGTATGGATGACGTCTGTTGGCGTGTCGCTGCGTATGAAATGCAACGGATCAATCGCCGTTTGATAGACGCCGTATGTCGGAGCAAAACGTTGCATCGCTGATGCCAGTTCGGCCCTGAGGCGTGTCAGCTCATCGTCCAGATCACTCACTACCGTTACCTCCCCGTTCGGCTGTCCCGATTGCAGAGGATAGGTGGGTTCGCATCCATTTGGGTAGATGCCGAATGGATCATTTGATCTGCCAAAAGCCCGGTTTTTCCGGGCTTTTGGCGCAGCCCAGGCACATCAGGCATTGATGACTCGGTCCGAACCGTCCTCGGCGACCCGACGGCCATTGAGTCGGTCTGCACCGTCCTCGGCGACCCGACGGCCATTGAGTCGGTCTGCACCGTCCTCGGCAACCCGACGGCCATTGAGTCGGTCTGCACCGTCCTCGGCGACCCGACGGCCATTGAGTCGGTCTGCACCGTCCTCGGCAACCCGACGGCCATTGAGTCGGTCTGCACCGCCCTCGGCGACCCGACGGCCATTGAGTCGGTCTGCACCGTCCTCGGCAACCCGACGGCCATTGAGTCGGTCTGCACCGTCCTCGGCGACCCGACGGCCATTGAGTCGGTCTGCACCGTCCTCGGCAACCCGACGGCCATTGAGTCGGTCTGCACCGTCCTCGACCAGGATTGGTGAACACAGGTATTTGCAAGGTTTATGGGTCCAGTTGCCTTGCTCTTTGGCTGGAAGCGCCATCGAACTTGCGCTCAGAACAGTTAAGGCGACTCCAATCATCATTTTGTTAACATTTTTCATGACAGCGACTCCGAAATTAGCGATGGATTCGTTGCCGGTTGTCAGTGCAAAGCGTGACGTTGATGCCTGTATGCTTCCAGGCTTGGTCGCTCTGATGGCCGGCAGCAGCAGTGGGTTCGCTTGCTGCTTGGGCTCAGATTAAGGCGGCGGTAATGAACCCGTTATGGGTTTCCTGCGATGATTTTGCACATTCCTGCGGCGAGGCATCTCGGGGACGAGGCTTCAGCCAGGAGCAGGCATCCCTTTTCTAGGCTTTTCATAAAAAGCCTAATACAGTTAACCGCTGTTCAACGATTGACATCCAGGACACGTTTGCCGCGGGTATGCCCCCCTGAGCTCAGCGTTATAGCGTCGGTCACCTTGGAAAGTGGCATCACCTCAACCTCGACGCGCAACTTCTCCTCAGCAATCAATTGCGCGATCTGTGCTAACTGGCGCCCGTCCGAACGGGTAGCGAAATGTTTGCCGACAGCGTCGTGTTCACGCGCCTTCTGCGGGTCGGGTGGGCTGACGGTAGATACAAGTACACCTCCTCGTTTGACAATCGTCCATGAACGGTCTTGCGTTTCTCCTCCTACCAGGTCGAGAACAACATCGATCTCTTCAGCCAAGTCTTCGAACCGTTGCGCGGTATAGTCAATGACCTGCTGTGCCCCGAGTGAATTCAGGTAGTCTCGGTTGCCGGCCGAGGCCGTTGTCAATACATAGGCACCGGCCAGGCGAGCCAGCTGTACGGCGAAACTTCCTACGCCTCCCGCAGCCCCGTGAATCAACACTGTTTGACCCGACTGTAGGTTGGCGTGTTCATGCAGTGCTTGCCAGGCGGTAAGCGCTGCAGCAGGAATGCCACTGGCGTGGAGGAGCGGCAGGCCGGCGGGCTTATGCGCAAGCCTGTCGGCGGCTGCCACGGCCTGAGTCGCGTAGCCACCGACTATGCCTATGAAACCGAATACCTCATCCCCCACAACAAACCCTTGGACATTTTTGCCAACCGCTGCAACGGTACCGGCAACCTCGACCCCCGGCGTATAGGGCAAAGACAATGGGATGAATTGCTTCATTGCCCCTGAGAGGATCTTCCAGTCAATCGGGTTGACTCCACTCCCCGCGACATTGATTAAAACCTGGTCGTCATTGGGCACCAAATCTGGGATATCTTTGAGTTCCAACCCCTGAACCTGACCGTACTGTGCCACTTGGATAGCTTTCATAGTTTTTCCCATTGGTAAGGTGATGATGCCCCAGACGCTCTGTGCCGCTGCACTTCGACTACTGACGACGGGCGTCCAAGCTGAAGCGGCCTGCACCAAAAGCCAAGGTCTGCAGCAAGCCACCGGCCATCGCGATGTTCTTGAAGAAATGGATGAACTGGGCCTGGTCGGCCAGCGCGCTGTGGAAAATCGCTGCGGTGAGAACACTGAACAACGCCAGTACGACTGCAGCAGTTCGGGTGAGAGTGTGGCTCCATACGCCTTTGCTTAATAGCCGGTTAGTTTCGGCATTTATGTTCGAATAAATAGAAAAGTTGTATCCGGTTCGTGCAGCCCTCAGACAGTCCAGGATCGGGCAAAGGGCTGACATAAGTCGCAGATCAATCATGCAGGATCGTGCATGACCGTCGCAGGAATCACATAACGCTGTTCCCCCCAGGATTCTTACTCTTGCCTTAACACCTGCCGTTCAGCAGGTGCCTCTGAAACCAGGAACAGGAGTGAGAAAAATGCACGGCATCGAACACAAAGTCATCGTGATTACAGGCGCCAGCAGTGGTATCGGCGAAGCCACAGCCCGCCTGCTCGCCAGCAAAGGCGCTCGCGTCGTTCTGGGGGCCCGCCGTACCGACCGCCTTGAAGCCCTGGCCGATGACATTCGTTCAGCAGGCGGTACCGCTGATGTGCTGGCACTGGACGTCACCAGCCTGGACGACATGCAGTCCTTCATCGATTTCGCTGTCGAATTGCATGGTCGCGTCGACGTACTCATCAACAATGCCGGCGTAATGCCACTCTCGAAACTGGAAGCGTTGAAGGTCAATGAGTGGAACCGGATGATCGACGTGAACATTCGCGGCGTACTACACGGTATTGCTGCAACGCTGCCGCTCATGCAACAGCAGCGTGCTGGCCAGATCATCAATATCGCCTCAATTGGTGCCTACGCCGTGAGCCCTACCGCTGCGGTGTACTGCGCCACCAAATATGCCGTCCGGGCAATTTCCGAAGGTCTGCGTCAAGAGGTCGGGGGTGATATTCGAGTCACGGTGATTGCACCAGGCGTTACCGAATCGGAGCTGGCCGACAGCATTTCGGATGAAGGCGGACGCACGGAGATGAGGGAGTTCCGCAAGATCGCGATTCCCGCTGCGGCCATTGCCCGTGCGATTGCCTACGCGGTCGAGCAGCCAGCGGATGTCGACGTCAGCGAGCTGATCGTGCGTCCAACCGCGAGTCCATTCTGATGCTCTATTGACGATAGCGAGGAACAGAGATGGGCAAGCCATATGGAAACCAGAACACATACGTTGGCATGTGGGTGACGGCTGACGGTCGGATTCGCCATGAACTCTTGCCCGGGGGCCGCTACGACGAAGCACGCGGTCGGCAAGCAAGTGCTTACCAGGGCCGCTATTGGTTGGAGGGTGATCACATCGAGTATGTCGATGACACTGGATTTACCGCTGATGGTGAGTTTCGCAACAATGTGTTGTACCACGCCGGGATGGTTTTATACCCCGAACGTTGAAGCGCAAGCCGGAATGGAGACATTCCGGCTTTGTCGTGACTCTGAACCCTGAAAGCCCTGCCGTTGCGTCCAGAGTGTGTTCTCACTGCCGTGACCAGATCAGGTGAAATACACCGCGCTCTGTCCGCCTTGAACCTGTACCTGACCGTACGGCACCCAGGAAGCGAGGCAGCTTTTATCCTGCGTACTCGCCAAGAAAGAGGGAGGACACTATGACCCTGGATGTGACAGAGCGGACTTCTGCCCATGGTTTGGAGGCACACATCCGGGGCAAGCGAATTGCCGCTTCGGACGTGCTGGCCGACCGGGACATCTTGGTGCAGATTTTCAACCGGGAACGTGAGGAAGGTAACTTCATCGTCCCAGCGGTGGCCGAACCCTTGCTGGTCTGGATCATTTCGGGAAACGCTGCCGTACAGGAACGTGAGCTTGGGGGCCAATGGGAAACCAGCGAAGTTGCTAAAGGCGATTTCTTTTTGACCACTTCGGCGCAACCGTATGAGATGCGTTGGAACGTCTCCAGCGCAGACGACTTTGAAGTCATGCACATCTATCTCGGTGTCCCGCTCCTGGAAAAAGCCATCCATGAAATACTGGGCGGGCCTGTCGAGGCCGTTCGCCTGCGGGAAGTGTCAGGCGGGCGTGACGAAGGACTGTCGGTACTGCTGGAGCATGTTCGGCAGGAACTCATGGGACGTGGCGCGAGCCCGCTGTATTTGCAAGGTCTTGCCCAATGCATCGCCGTCTACCTTGCCCGCAATTACCTGGATAGCTCAGCGGACGATCGCCCACGCCGCAACGCTCTCCCTGCGTACAAGTTTCGGCGCGTGCTGGCGGCCATGGAAGCCGATCTGGCTAAGGACTTCAATTTAAGACAATTGGCCGAGGTTGCCGGGATGAGTGAATGCCACTTCAGCCGAATGTTCAAAAAAGCCGCCGGATATTCACCCTTGCAGTTCTTCATCAGGTTGAGGATGGCTCGGGCCCGGCAGCTTCTCCTCGAGACCGATCAGAGCATCATCGATGTAGGCCTGGAGGTTGGGTATTGCAGTCACAGCCATTTCTCACAGGTGTTCAAACGCGAGTGTGGGCGTAACGCCCACGCAATACCGCCAATAGGGGAACACGATGCCGTATAGAAGCTCGGCGAACGCATCGGTTTTTGTTACCGACCGCCCAGTGTGCCTTCAAGATCCCTCCAGCCGAACAGCCAGGGGCTCAGCGAGCCGGCAACCGTGCAGCGGCGTTGCGTAAGCGCGAGCGACACCTTAACTGGCCAACGCAGGAATCGGCGCATTCAGGGCAACGGCAGCCCGGACCGGATGCAACTTGCGCGCTGCTCCAGCAAAACTGCCGACATCGACTACTGCAAGAAATACCCGCAGTTGATCGAGCGTTGGGGTACCCGGGTCTGAAATCATTGCTCTTCTCTCGAACGTTCCGGCTCATATTATCTGAGGTTTGCAGGTAAGCCAGCGGGTCAAAGCCCCGATGAGCCAGGTGTCCCTGTGTTTACTCCGCTCCTGGATGGCGGGGTTGGCTGCGATTCAAAGCATGATTTGCGCTTACGGACCGAGGGACTGCATATCGGCGCAAAATCCCGACAGCCTCGGCAAGCTTACGAAAGCCTCTCTCTGCGCGTTGCGCGACAGTAAAGCCGTTCCTTACAGGCTAGAGCCGGCGAATGTCTCCTCGGCTCACAACGCAGGAGAGCATCATGACTACTATCACGCCCAACATTCCCCATGAAGTCGAAGGCAAAGTCGCGCTGGTCACCGGCGCCGCCAGTGGCATCGGCAAGGCAATTGCGCTTTTGCTGCATGCACGTGGCGCCAAGGTCGTTGCCGAAGATATCGACCCTGCCGTAGAAGACCTCGCACGTCCAGGGCTGGTCCCACTGGTGGCGGACATCAGCGAAGATGGCGCTGCAGAACGTGCCGTAGGCCTTGCCGTCGAGCGGTTCGGCCGGCTGGACATTTTGGTGAATAACGCCGGGATCATCATCAACAAACTGGTCATCGACATGACCCGCGAAGACTGGGAGCGCATCCAGGCGGTTAATACCACCGCGGCCTTTCTGCATTGCCGCGAGGCAGTCAAGGCAATGATGCCTAACAAGTCCGGCGCAATCGTCAATATCGCCTCCTATGCCGCCTACTTCGCCTTTCCAACCATCGCGGCGTACACCGCCTCCAAGGGTGCGCTGGCACAGCTGACCCGTACGCTGGCACTCGAAGCCATCGAGTACGGTATCCGCGTCAATGCCATCGGCGTCGGCGACGTGGTCACCAACATCCTCAATGACGTGGTCGAAGACGGTCCTGGCTTTCTTGCCAAGCACGGCGAAGCGGCCCCCATCGGCCGTGCCGCACAGCCGGAAGAAATTGCCGAGCTCGTCGCGTTTCTCGCGTCCGAACGGGCGAGCTTCATGGTCGGTTCGGTTGTCATGGCCGACGGCGGCATGACCGTGACCGCCGGTTGATCGGTCTATCACCCATAAAGGAGCCCATAGCATGCTCACAAAGCTCGCGTTCTTCACCGCACGCCCCGGGCAAAGCGGTGCCCTCGGCCAGCGCCTGTTGGCGCTGGTCGGCCCCACACGGCAGGAGCCTGGCTGCATCCGTTACGACATCTACCAATCGGGCGACTCGGTCGAGGGGTGGCTCGTTTACGAGGACTGGCACTCGTCCGAGGCCTTTGACGGACATCTGCAGACACCTTATGTGCAGGCCTTCATGACCGAACTCGACACGTTCTGCAGCGAGGTCCCCAAGGTCCATACGTTCGAGCGGCGCGCCTAGACGATCAAGCACTGAACCCGACCACTTGCAGGAGGACCCTACCATGAGTACACAGAACACCTGGCTGGTAACCGGCTGTTCCACCGGTTTTGGCCGCCACATTGCAGCCCATTTGCTCAAGCAAGGCGAGCGCGTGGTTGTCACCGCACGCAAGACCGAACAGGTGCAGGATCTCGCCAGCCTCGGCCAATCGCTGGTACTGCCACTGGATGTAACCGATGCTGAACAGGCCAAGGCCGTGGTGGCTGAAGCTGAACGCGTATTCGGCAGGGTGGATGTACTGGTCAACAACGCCGGTATCGGTTACTTCGCCGCTGTCGAGGAAACAGACCCGCAGGCGGCGCGCCGCCTGTTCGACGTTAATTTCTTCGGCACCTCCCATATGATCCAAGCAGTGCTGCCCGGCATGCGCCAGCGGCGTCAGGGCATGATCGTGAACCTGACCTCCATAGGTGGGCTCGCGGGCTTCCCCGCAGTGGGCTACTACTGCGCGAGCAAGTTCGCTGTCGAGGGGTTATCGGAAACCTTGCGTGCTGAGCTTGAGCCCCTGGGGATCGGTGTCATGACGGTCGAGCCCAGCGCATTTCGCACCGAATGGGCAGGCTCATCGGGTGAAGTGCCGGAACCGATAGCGGACTACGAGGTTACCGCAGGTAAGGCGCGCCGTGCCTACCACGCTTCGGTCGGCAAGCAGGAGGGGGACCCGGCCCGTGCAGCTGCGGCGATTCATACTGCGGTTACTTCGCCTCAGCCACCACACCGCCTGCTGCTAGGCAACAGAGCATTCGATGTGGCGATGGCCAAGCTGTCCGCCATGCGTACGGAGTTCAGCGTCTGGGAAGCCACCGCTCGCGGCGTCGATTTTCCAGCGCCCCAGGTTTGAGAACCAGCGGCTCGCTTCCCGAGCCGCCATCCAAACGAACCGGCGGATTGCCTGTACGGCAATTCATGTTGTGTTGAGAGCTGAAGCTGAAGATGTTCTCCAAAGCGCGAGCGAGCGGCTGCCCGCCCTCAAGGTGAGGTCAGGATCACCACGTAATGGCCTTGGGTCAGCGGCTCGCCGCGCCCGTCGACCAGCCTGTAGGCCTGGTCGACCGTGGCCCCCTGATCGACGCGTACCGCCTGCACCGGCAGTGCCTGGCCGTCCACGCCCTCAATGCCGATGACGCTGTCACGCGCCAGCGCCGGACAGTCATCCATACGCCAACCGGCACTGCCCACGGTAGTCGTGCAGGACGGCTCGACGATGCTGCCAGTGAACTGCAGCATGCCCGAGGCGACGACGGCGCCTGCCTGGGCCTGACCGACCAGGGCCAGACTCATTGCAACACTCAATGCGAATCGCTTGCCGCTCATGGTTTCCACTCCCCGATACCCACGTTTGAGCCTATCGGATGAGCAGTGACCGGGCCGTCTGCGCGCGTGAGGCAGTTCACAAAGCAGGCATTTAAACCGCGCGGCAATTTAAGAAACGTCTCAAAGCCGGGGGCGGCCCAACTGTCTAGGATGCCCAGGCCCTTCCCAGTCAACCTCACCGGAGCCCTGCCCTGACCATGTCGCGCTTGCTTCATACCCTCTCGCGCCCAGCCATGGCGGCGCTGGTCCTGATGGGCCTGGCGTCCGGTGCCTGGGGCCAGCTCAAAGTCGAGGGCACACGCCTCATTTACCCAGGCTCGAACAAGGAAGCAAGCATCAGCGTGGTCAATCGCAGCGACCTCGACACGGTCATGCAAAGCTGGGTCAGCAGTACCGACAAACGCGACGATGCGCCCTTCGCCATCGTCCAACCGTTGGCATTGATACCGCCCAACGGCCGGCACATGCTGCGGGTGCTGTACGCCGGCAAGGGCCTGCCCGAGGACAGGGAGTCACTGTTCTGGCTGAACATCCTCGAGATCCCGCGCAAACCCGAACAGGCCAATACCCTGCAATTCGCCGTTCGCCAGCGCCTGAAGCTGTTCTACCGCCCTGCCGGCCTGCCAGGCTCGGCCAGCGAGGCGGTCGTGGGCCTGGCATGGCGCGCACGTCAGCCTGGCCTGATCGAAGTCAGCAACCCGAGTGCCTTTCACGTTTCGCTGGTCAACCTCCAGCTCGACAGCCCCGGGCAGTCGCGCCAGCTTGCGGACTACGTTCTGCTGCGCCCGGGGGCATCGCTCACCCTCGAGGCGCCCTCGCCCCTGCCCGCGCAAAGTCGCGTGGCGTTCAGCGAACTCACCGATATCGGCCTGCAGAAGCGCCACCACATCGCGCTGCCGTGAACACACCGCCACAGGATACCCACTCATGAACCTGATCCGGAAACACTTGCTTGGCCTGCTTTTCGTCGCCGCCAGTTGCCCCGCCACCAGCTACGCACTGTCCTGCAAGCTGGACCCGTCCATGGCGGCGGTATTCAAGGAGGCACTGGGCACCGCACTGGCGGTACCGGCCGACGCGCCCGACGGCACGATCATCTGGGAATCGGCACCACACTCGGTTCCGGTCATCTGCGCCGACGACTATGAAACCGGCATCAAGGAAGATGTCTATTTCTATGTCAACCCGGCCAAAGCCAGTATAGGCAAGGGCATACGGGTCGGGATTCGCTACGGCTCGCAGAACATCACCCAGACGTCGGGCGCCGTCACCACTGGCTACAACTCGCTTTATGGTTGCAACTGGGCGAACTGTGCGGGCTGGGACAAGGCCCGCTTCATCCTGAACTTCACGGTGTTCATCGAAAAGAACGGCGCAACGCCAACCGACGGACAAGCCAGCACGCTCAGCGAGTACCGGGTATTCCAGTTGGACGGCAAGGGCGGCCTTAACCCAAAACCCGACAGCAACCTCAACTATGTCGTCACCGGCATGAACAACATCCGCTTCGTGCCTTGCTCTCCCGAGTTGACCATCTTGCCTTCGGTGGTCAATTTCCGCCGTGCCCTGGCCAGCTCGGCACAGGTCGGCCAGGTCGCCAGCTCGGCCAGCTTCAGCCTCGACCTGACCAGATCCTGCGACACGCCCTACACCGTCAGCGCCCGCTTCACCCCGGTCGCTGGCAGCGCCAGCATCATCGACAAGCTGCTGGTGCCCGCCAACAACACCTCCGTGGGCATCGCCCTGACCCAGCAGGACAGCAACCAGCCGGTGCCTTTCGCCACCTGGTTCAAGCTGGCCGACCTGGCTGCGCCGGGCGTGATCCACAACCCGTTCCGCGCCGACCTGATCTGGCGCTCGGCGCCCATTTCCGGTCCGTTCGAAGCCACGGCGCTGGTCGACCTGTACTACCAGTAAAACCTTCGGCCAGGCGGCCTTTAAGGATCGTCTGATGTCCAGTTGCCAGCGGCCTGCCTACATTTGCGGGATGCGACTCAAAGCCTACCTGCAACAGATCAACCCCCTTCTCTCCAACCCCGAGGCAGCACGCCGCCTGCTTCGGCTGCTGGCAATCGTGCTATCGGCCGGCATTCTCGGCGCGGCCTACAATTTCCTGTCCTTTACCTTCAACACCGATATCGCTCGGCGCCATGGTGCCATGAGCAGCGCGATCGCCGAGGCCCATACCTTCTTCACCAACCGCGAGGCGCTGCTGGAGAGCCTGAGCCTGGCAGCCGTGCGTCAAACGGCGCCGGGTGTCGACTGGCTGCCCCTGGCACCGGGCGAGGAAGTGCACCTGCAACTGGGCAGCCAGCCAGGCAAGCGCTGGAGCCTGTGGCTGACCCAGCGTATGTGTGCCTACCTCAAGGCCCGGCAGGTCAACCTGCTGTATGTCGACACAGCGGCGCAGGCCCCCATGCGCTGGCTGTACAACGCTGACGCCCAGGCCTCGCTGCCTTCATCTGCCCTGCTGGAGCAGCTGCTGGCTGCTGGGCAGCGGGGCACGGCCCCTCGGGAACTGTGGCTGGCCGACCAGGGTGCCCAAGGTTCGCGCCTGTTCATCTTCCTGCGCCTGGACGCACGCGACCCGGGCTCTGGCTGGCTGGGCCTGGAGATCGACAGCCATGCAGTGTCGCCGTCGCTCGAGGATGCCAGCGCGGGTAAGTTCATGATGTTCAATGCCGACGGCATGCTGGTGTTCACCAACACCCCAGGCCCGGCGCTGGACCGTTCGCTGCACCATCCCGTGGGTAACAACTTCTTCGGCTTCGCCGGCCAGGGGCTCCTGCCAGAGTACCTGGTCATCAGCAAGCCGTTGATGTCCTCGGACTGGCAACTGGTTTACGCGATCGACCTGTCCGCGATCCTCGCCGGTCTGTGGCAGCAGCTGCTGGGTGCCTTGCTGTTCTGCGTGCTCAGCATCACCTTGATTCGGGTGTTGATCCAGCGGTTCGACCAGCGCTTGTTCACCCCCACGGTTGAACGCATCCGCGCGCTGGTGGAAAGCGAGATGTTCAGCCGCGACGTCATCGAAACCGCACCTGTCGCCCTGTGCGTGTTGCGCCGCAGCGATGGCCAGGTGGTGCTGGAGAACCACCTGGCCCAGCAGTGGCTGGGCCAGGACCCGGCACGCGGTGCGCGTAGCGCGCAATGGATCGAGCAGGCTTTCGAGCGACACGAAGGCCAGTGCAGCGACTATTTCGAGAGCGCCGAAGGGCGCCACCTGTACCTGAGCTGCTCGCCAACCCGCTACAAGGGCGAGCCGGTGCTGCTTTGCGCGTTCAGCGACATCAGCGCACGCAAGCAGATCGAGGCCGCGCTGGACGACGCCCGGCGCGCGGCCGACACCGCCAACGAAGCAAAGACCCAGTTCCTGGCGACCATGAGCCACGAAATCCGCACACCGCTGTACGGCGTGTTGGGGACCCTGGAGCTGCTGTCGCGCACCGTGCTCGACGCCCAGCAACGCGATTACCTGCGGGCAATCGAAGGCTCCTCGTCAACCTTGCTGCAGTTGATCTGCGACGTGCTGGACGTGTCCAAGATCGAGGCCGGTCAGCTGGCCCTCGAACTCAGCGAGTTCAGTGCCCCGGACCTAGTCCGCGAGGTGGTCCAGGGCTACAGCGCGGCAGCCAGGAGCAAGGGGCTGCAGCTCTACAGCTGCCTGGACCCACGCCTGCCGGAACACCTGATCGGCGACGTCAACCGGATCCGCCAGATCCTCAACAACCTGCTGAGCAATGCGGTCAAGTTCACCGATTGCGGCCGCGTGGTGCTGCGGGCCAGGCTGCTCAACCGCGACGGCGAACGCTCCTGCCTGTTGTGGCAGGTCTCGGACACGGGCAAGGGCATCGCCGAACAGGACCAGCCGTTCATCTTCGAGCCTTTCTACCAGACCGAAGGCCATAGCCAGGTCATCCCCGGCACCGGGCTCGGCCTGCCGATCTGCCAGCGCCTGACGCAATTGATGAACGGCCAGCTGCGCCTGGTCAGCGAGCTGGGCCTGGGCAGCAGCTTCAGCCTGACCCTACCCCTGGAAGTGGCGTCAGGCCGCACCAGCGCCCCGTTCAACCTGCTGGGCGAACGCATTCACGTGGTATCGCCCGTACACGAACTGGCTGAAGCCATCAGTGGTTGGCTCTGCCGCTGGGGGCGCGTGCGCAGGTCGGCGCGCCGGCGCCAGGCAGCGCCCTGCCCGGCGAACTGCTGGTCGAGCTGCATCCCGGCACTGTCGAACGCTGGCTGGTCGCCGAATGGCCCGGCCCACGAATCCTGGCCAGCGCCCAGGACTGCTGGGAGGCGCGGCACGAGGCCGGTCACTGGCAGGTCAACCTCAACGACCTGGGCGCCCTGCACCATGCTGTCGGCCAGGCCCAGGGCCTGCGCCGTCCCAGGGACCCCGCCGCGCCGGCCCCCTTGACCGAGCCGCTGGGGCTGCACGTGCTGGTTGCCGAGGACAATGTCATCAACCAGTTGATCCTGCGCGACCAGCTCGAGGAGCTCGGCTGCAGCGTGACCTTGGTCAGCGATGGCGAGCAGGCCTTGCAAACCTGGCAGCGCGAGCATTTCGACCTGCTGCTGACCGACGTCAACATGCCCGGCACGAACGGCTACGAACTGACCCGGGCCCTGCGCCAGTTGGGCTGCACCCGCCCCATCGTCGGCGCCACTGCCAATGCCCTGCGCGGCGAGGAAGAACTGTGCCTGGCCGCCGGCATGGATCGCTGCCTGATCAAGCCCTTCAACCTGCAAGTCCTGTTCAACTGCCTGGCCCCGTATCGAGGTAGCCCTTGAAGACCTTTAACATCCTGATCGTCGAAGACCACCCCTTCCAGCATATGTACCTGCAACACTTGTTCAGCGAGCTTGGCAGCTTCAACCTGGAAGCAGCCCGGGATGGCCAGGAAGCGCTGGAGCGCCTGCGCCAGCGTGACTTCGACCTGGTGCTGACCGACCTGCTGATGCCCGGCATGGACGGTGTGCAATTCATCCAGCACCTTGCCGGCCTGCGCCACAAGCCAGGCCTGGCGATCATGAGCGTGGCCTCGCGGCGCATGCTCATGGCGGCGAGCCTGGTGGCCAAGAACCTCGGCGTGGACGTGCTCGGGCTGATCTCCAAGCCGGTCGAACCCGCCGCGCTGCGCAGCCTGATCGACCAATTGCAGTTGCACCATCAGGCACCGGCCCAGGCGGCACCGGCCACGCCCGAGTTCGATCGCCAGACCTTGGTCGATGCCTTGAACAACCGAGCTTTTCAGGCCTGGTTCCAACCCAAGAAGTCCTTGCACAATGGTCGCATCGTCGCGGCAGAGGCCTTGGTGCGCTGGATGCACCCGGAGCAAGGGGTGTTGCTGCCAGGCACCTTCCTGCCAACGATCAATGCCTTTGGCCTGGAGGAAAGGCTGCTGTGGGTGATGCTCAAGCAAGCCATGGATGCCCAGGCGCGCTGGCGCGAACGGGGCTATGACATCCCGGTCTCGATCAACCTGCCGACCCACCTGCTGAATAGCCATGACCTGGCCGACCGGCTGCTGGAATTCGTCCTGCACCACCAAGGCGTGCCCGGCAAGCTGTGCTTCGAGCTGATGGAATGCTCCATTCCCGAAGAGCTGAGCAACTTCTATGCAGGCGCCTGCCGCTTGCGCATGAAAGGTTTCGGCCTGTCCCAGGACGACTTCGGCAAAGGCTACAGCTCGTACATGAGCCTGGTCTCGACGCCCTTCACCGAACTGAAGATAGACCGGGCGCTGGTGCAGCGTTGCGATGAAAGCGAGACCCTGGCCTCGGCCTTGGCCAGCATCGTTGCCCTGGGTCGCAAGCTCGGGCTCACCGTGGTCGCCGAAGGGGTCGAGACGCCTCAGGAGCTCGAAATGCTGCGCAAGGTCGACTGCAACCAGGTGCAGGGCTTTTTGATCTCCCATGCCGTGTCGGCGGAACAGTTCCAGCGCCTGCTGCACAACGACGGTCCCCCGTCAGCCTACTGACCGGCTGTAACTCACAGCGCCGGCCGGGCATCAAAGGTAATATTCGTTGGGTATCGATGCCCCCACGCCCTTGCGGACCCTTGCATGAAACAGTACAACGCCCTGCTGGAAAACCTGGCCCGCAGCTCTCTGCGCCTGAACAAAGGCATGACCGTCCTGCTGGGCCTGGCGCTGCTGCTGGCCGGCTTCAGTCTCTGGTCGCTCGAGCGCCTGATCGACGAACACAGCGACACGGTCAGCATCCATTTCGCCCGGCTGATGGAGAATGTCCAAGAGCAGGAAACCTTCCTCGAGGCCCTCGTGCAACGCAGCGCCAAGGGGGAGCTGCTCGACTACCCACGTGCGCTCGAGCCAGCGCTGGCACCCATGCCCGAGGAAGGGCCGGACATCTACAAGGGCCAGATCTTTCCATTTTCCATGCCGTTCAGCCTCAAATTCGACCCACGCAACCTGGCTGACCGCGAAGTATCGGACATCTTCACCCTGGGGGCGAACCTGGCCAGCTTCTACAGCATGTTCTGGTCGGCCTCTCCGTACCGTTCACCACAGGTGTTCCTGTTCTCGCCGGATGCCCGTTACGACATCACGGTTCCCGCCGCAGGACGCGGGCGGGGCAAGCTGGAGAATGAACCGTTCATCGATGTGATCAGGCAGGTCATTGTGCGCCAGCCTCAGGACAAGGACTGGGGCCCAGGCAGCAGGATCGTCTGGCGCAGCTATGTCGAGCAGCCGGACCAGGCCTCCCCGCCGCGCGTGCTGGCCTACGCCAACGTCCCCCTGCGCTCGGGCAAGGCAGAGGGCCAAGCCACGCAAGTGGCGTCGCTGGTGGACCTGGCCCAGATCGATGATTTCGAACGCATCATGGACTGGACCGTGTATGACCACTTTAACCTCATCACCCCAGCCGGCGAGGTGCTGATCGGCGCGCCCACGCCCCTGAAGGGGGTGCATGAAGGCCTCAACATCAAGCCCGAAGGCCTGGTGTTCCGTCTCCACGAACAGGCCAACGGTGGCTGGAGTGCGATCTACACCGTGACCTACCGGCACTTCTTCCGTTACGCGTTCTGGTCGCTGGCCAGCATCGCCGCCACGTTCCTGGTCCTCATCGGGCTGGGCCGGGTGGCCATCCGCTGGTATCAGCGCCAGGTCATCCTGCCTGCGCGCGCGGCCCACGAGGTCATCACCGAGAGCGAGGCCTTCAGCCGGGTGGTCATCGACACCGCCCCGACCGGCCTGTGCGTAATCCGCAGCGCCGACAACGAGGTGCTGCTGGAGAACCAGCGGGCGCAGCAATGGCAGGGCACCCGCGAGCTGGTCAGTACCCTCGCCTCGGCAGTGGGCAACACCCGCAGTGGCGAGCACTACCTGCAGGTCGAAGGCCGCCACCTGCAGGTCGGTTTCGTGTCGACCCGCTACCACGGCGAAGACGTGCGCCTTTACGCATTCAACGACGTCACCCGCCATGTCGAGGACGCCCAGGCGCTCGACGAAGCCCGGCGCGCCGCCGACGCCGCCAACACCGCCAAGACCCTGTTCCTGGCCACCATGAGCCACGAGATCCGTACCCCGTTGTACGGCGTGCTGGGCACCCTCGAGCTGCTTGGCCTGACGCACCTGGATGCACGCCAGAAAGGCTACCTGCACACTATCCAGCGCTCCTCGGCAACCCTGTTCCAGCTGATCAGTGACGTGCTCGACGTGACCAAGATCGAATCCGGGCAGATGGCGCTCGAACCCGTGCCGTTCTGCCCGCTGGACATGCTCGAGGACACCGTGCGCACCTATCGCGCCTTCGCCGAGCGCAAGGGCCTGTTGCTCTATGCCTGCCATGACGCCCGCCTGCCGGCGCAGGTGGTGGGCGATCCGATACGCATCCGCCAGATCCTCAACAACCTGCTGAGCAACGCCATCAAGTTCACCGACACCGGCCGGGTGGTGCTGCGCACCCGCGTGCTGGCGCTCGACGACACCCACGTGCGCCTGCAATGGCAGGTAGCCGATAGCGGCATTGGCATTTCCCAGGCACAGCAGGCCAGGCTCTTCGAGCTGTTCTACCAGGTCGCCGACGCCTCCAGCGAGGGCGGTGCGGGCCTGGGCCTGCCGATCTGCGGCTGGCTTGCCGACATGATGGGTGGCCAGATCAAGGTGGTCAGTGAGCCGGGGCTGGGCAGCAGCTTTTCCCTCAACATCAGCCTGCCACTGGCCCAGGGGGCGCTGAGCGACAGCCCAAGCGCAGTGCCCGACCCGACCCCGGTGTATGTGCGCGCGCCGATACCGGAGCTTGCCCAGCATGGTGTCGACTGGCTGCAGCGCCTGGGTATCGCCGCGACCCTGACGATTCCACCCCTGGAGAAGGACAACCACCAGGCCCTGCTGGTAGACCTGCTCGACTGCCCGGACGCCGCCACCTGGCATGGCCAGCGGATCTGCGCCAGCAGCGACGGCCCTACCCCCGGCGCGTTCGTCGACGGCTGCTGGCGGGTAGACCTGCATGACGTGCGGGCCATCGCCCAGCTCATCGCGGTCGTGCGCCAGGGCGGGTCGCCCGATGACCAGAACACCGCGCAACAGCAACGCGCCGCTCTGCGCCTGCATATCCTGGTGGCCGAGGACAATCCGATCAACCAGGCGATCCTGCAGGAGCAACTCGAGGCGCTGGGCTGCACCACGGTGGTCGCGGCCAACGGCGAACAGGCCATGCAACGCTGGCAGCCAGGCCAGTTCGACCTGGTCCTGACCGACGTAAACATGCCGTTGATGAATGGCTACGAACTGGCCAGGACCCTGCGCCAGCACGACGCCCGGTTGCCGATCATCGGCGTCACCGCCAATGCACTGCGAGAAGAAGGCCAGCGCTGCCTCGAGGTGGGCATGAATGCCTGGATGGTCAAACCGTTGAGCCTGCAGGCGTTGCGCAGCCATCTGGTCCGTCTGTGTCGGCCAGCAACTGGCCGAAGCGCCCAGCCGTCCGCAAGCGGACAGCCTCAGCGCCTCCCCCTCCCGCTCCCCTGCAGCCACCGATACCGTGCAAGTGTCCGACGCCATGCGCGCGCTGTTCATCACCACCCTGCGCGAGGATATGCAGCAGTTGCGCCTGGCCCTTGAGCAAGGCGACCAGCGGCGTCTTGGCGAGCGCCTGCACAGCATCGCCGGCGCCCTGGGCGCGGTACAGTCCCGGCCCCTGGCCGAGCAGTGCTGTGCGCTGGAAACCGCGCTGGCCGAGTCGCCGCTCGACGCAGCCCTGGCCGATAAGCTGGGGGGGGTGCTGGACAGGCTGTCAGCAATACTCGATGCCCTCGCATAGAATCAACTTCAGCGCTGATAGCGCATGGAAACAACCCTCCCATCCGCACCGGCTAACGGGTCGTCTTTTATGGAAAAACTCAAGGTCATCATCGCCGACGATCACCCCATCGTGCTGCTCGGCGTCCGGGAACTGGTCGAACGCGACCCACGCTTTAGCGTGGTCGGCGAAGCCGTCTGTTCGCAAGGGCTGATCGAACTGCTCGAACGCCAACCCGTGGACATGGTCATCTCCGACTACAACATGCCGGCAGACTCACCCTACGGTGACGGCCTGAAACTGATCGACTACCTCAAACGTCACTATCCCGCTGTCCGCATCCTCGTGCTGACGATGATTTCCAACCCGCTGATCCTGACACGGCTGCAGGAACTGGGCGTGGACGGCGTGATCCAGAAGAGCCAGTTGCATGGCGAAATCGAAAAGGCCCTCAATGCCGTCGCCCGCAACAGCACCTACCGGGCGCCGGCACCGGCAAGGCAGTCGGTGGTCGCCTGTAACACCGCCATCGATCAACGGGTGGAAAACCTGTCACCCAAGGAATTCGAAATACTGCGCCTGTTTGTTGCCGGACAAAGTGTCAGTGAGATCGCCCGCAGCCAACACCGAAGCACCAAGACCATTAGTGCGCAGAAAGTTTCCGCGATGCGCAAACTTGAAGTGAACAGCGATCAGGAATTGTTGGCCTATTGCCTGGCGAGTCATATCTTTAATTAACTAGCGCGCGTCATTGCCCCACCATTAAGATTCGTCTGATGGGCCAGAGAAACCACCTGACTTATTGTGAGCGTGCATTAAGTTGCAGCACTTACTCACTCTCATGTGGACATCAATATGAATAAATTTTCCCTGGCCGCCCTGACCCTCTCGCTCCTGACCGCTTCGGCCGGTGCACTGGCCGTCGAGGCCACCGGGCCAGTCACCGGTGGCAGCGGCAAGATTTCCTTCACCGGCGTAATCAACAATGACGCCTGCTCGGTCGATGGCGCCAACGCCGACCGCGTGATCGCCGTGGACATGGGCAGCGTCGCGATCAAAGACATGGGCACCGCCGAAAACCCGACAGCTGGCCGCGTGACCGGCAAGGACTTCAACCTCAACGTCAACTGCAACCTCGGCACCAAGGTGGCGATGATCTTCGATGCCAACAGCGGCGGCTCGGGCCTGGTGACCGGCAAGAAAGTCCTGGCGCTGACCAAAGGCACCGGCACTGCCGCCAACGTTGGCATTGCCCTGCTCGACCCTAATGGCAACCTGATCGACCTGAGCTCGGCTGCCACTGCCAAGATCCAGAGCGACGTACACGGCACTGGCGCCGAGGGCGGCGACGCCACCCTGAGCTTCTCTGCGGCGTACGTCACCACGGGCGCCGCCGGCACTGCCACCGCCGGTCGCGGTGACGCCACCCTGCCGTTCATCCTGCAGTACGAGTAATCACTTCGCCGCTGCTCCCTGCGCGAGGCTGACCAGCCTCGCCACTTCTTCGCCCCGCAAGGTACCCAACCATGTTGCGTCGTTCTCTGTACCCCGTTCTCGGGTTGCTGGGCATGCTCGTCGCCGCCCAGGCAACTGCCAGCATCTCCCTGAGCGCTACGCGCGTCGTGTTCGACGGTGCGCACAAAGAAGCCAATGTCATCGTGCGCAATGGCAACCAGGAAGTCCTGGTGCAATCCTGGGTAGATGCCGGCGACCGTGCACAGGCACCGTTCGCCATTACTCCACCGTTGGCCAGAGTATTGCCCAAGCAGGAACAACTGCTGCGTATTCTCTATGAAGGCCAAGGCCTGCCGACCGATCGCGAGTCGGTGGTCTGGCTCAATGTCCAGGAAATTCCGCAAGCCAGTACCCAGGCCAATACCTTGCAGTTGGCGGTGCGCCAACGTATCAAGATTTTCTTCCGCCCGGCCAACTTGCCCGGCAATGCCCTGCTGGCCCCCGAACAACTGGTCTGGCAATTGACCCAGCGCGCCGGGAAGCCACAACTGACCGTGAACAACCCCAGCCTGTATCACGTGTCGATGGCCGATATCGAACTTAAAAGCGGGAAACAAACCGTGCTTAACGCCGATTCGACCATGATCGCCCCTGGCGAACAAAAGACATTCACCTCGGTATTTTCCCAGGTGGACGGCCCGTTGACGCTGACGTTCAAGAGCATCAACGACTATGGCGCCCAACATGGATATTCCTTGCGTTTGAACACTGCCCAGCCGGGTAGCGCCAAGCCTGCCGAACCCGCCATCACCTTGTGAAATCGTAGCCCCCACCTCGTGCCCTGGTCGCGTGCGGCCTCCCCGTGCCCAGCCCGTGCCGGGATATGAAATAGGTTTCTGGTATGTCTCTGTCCATCGCCCCCCACCCCGTCGAGGGAGCCGATGCAGGCGCGCACGCGTTCAGTGGCGGCACGCTTCGTCCGGCCTGGAAGCTCAACGCCCTGTCATTGGTCATCTGCACCGCGCTGCCCAGCCTTGCATCGGCGCAGGACGCCGCCCACCTGCAGGGCTTCAACACCACCTTTCTGCAGGGCGCGCAATCGGCGGTCGACCTGCAAATGCTGCTGTCGGCCAACAGCGTGCTGCCGGGCAACTACCGGGTAGACCTGTACAGCAACGAAGTGCTGGTAGGCCGGCGTGACATCGAATTCAACCGCCACCCACAGACTGGGCGGGTGGAACCCTGCCTGACCCTGGAACTGCTCGAGCAGCTGGGTATCGACATGGACAAGCTCAAGGCACAGGGGCGCCTGGATACCGCCTCGGCCTGCCACGACCTGGCCGCACTGATCGACCAGGCCAGCCTGAGCTACGACTCGGGTCACCTGCGCCTGTCCGCCAGCATCCCGCAGGTTGCCATGAAACGCGGCCTGCGCGGCTACGTCGACCCGCAACTGTGGGACGCAGGGGTGTCTGCGGCGTTCGTGAACTATCAGTTCAACACCAGCCGCAGCGCCGGCGATGCCGAGACCCGCATCGCCAACAACCTGAGCCTGCGCAACGGCATCAACCTGGGCAGCTGGCGCTTGCGCAACGAATCGAACTTCAGCAGCGGCACCGGGCAGCCGGACACCTTCAAGAGCAACCGCAGCTATGTGCAGCACGACGTGACCGCGCTCAAAGGCCAGTTCAGCGCCGGTGACATTTTCAGCGACACCGACCTGTTTGACAGCGTGCGCTACCGGGGCCTGAAGCTGGCTTCGGACGAAGGCATGCGCGCCGACAGCGAGCGCGGCTACGCACCTGTGGTGCGTGGCGTGGCGCAGACCAGTGCCAGGGTCGAGATTCGCCAGAACAACTACGTGCTCTACACCGCCAACGTACCGCCCGGCCCGTTCGAGATCAGCGACATCTACCCCAGTGGCTCCAATGGCGACCTGGAAGTCACCATCATCGAGGCCGACGGCCGTCGGCGGGTCACCGTGCAGGCCTTCTCCAGCCTGCCGCTCATGGTCCGTGGCGGTCAGGTCAAGTACAGCCTGTCCGCTGGACGCTACAACAGCAACACGGAGGGCCTGACCACGCCGCAGATGCTCAGTACGACGCTGGCTTACGGCCTGACCAACACCGTGACGGGCGTCGTTGGCCTGCAAGCCACCCAAGACTATAAGGCAATGGCCGTGGGCAGCGGCCTGAACACACTGCTGGGCGCCTTTTCGCTCGATGTCACCCACTCCTCGAGCAAGGCCCAGGGCCAGACCACCCAGGGCAACAGCTTGCGGGCGCTTTACGCCAAGACGTTCACCGGCACCGACACCAACTTTACCCTCGCGGCCTACCGCTACTCCACCGAGGGCTTCCGTACCCTCACCCAGCATGTCGAGGACCTGAGCGCCAACGCGATCAAGCGCAGTGGCAACTCCAAGACCCGCACCGACCTGACCATCAACCAGAGCCTGGGCCGCAACCGCGCGTTCGGCAGCCTGTACCTGACGGCCACCGACCAGCGCTACTGGAACCGCGGCGGTTCGCAGAGCCTGACCGCCGGATACAGCAACAACTGGGGCGAGATCTCCTACAACCTGGACGTCAGCCGCACCAAGGAGCTGGGGAACTCAGGCCCTTCGGGGCAAGATACCCAGCTCAACCTGTCGGTATCGTTCCCACTCGGCAGCCGCGCCCGCGCACCGCGGGCGTTCGTCACCACCAGCACACAGAAGGGAAACGACACCACCCAGGCCGGCATCAACGGCTACCTGTCGGAGACCAGCGACACCTTCTACTCGATCCAGGGCGGCCACAGCCGCACCAGCGGCAGCTCGGCATCGGCCAACCTGAACACCCGCACTTCGGTCGCCGACATCAGCCTGGGCTATAGCCAAGGGCGCGGCTACGACTCGCAGAACCTGAACATTGCCGGCGCCGTGGTTGCCCACCAGGGCGGCATCAACCTCGGCCAGTCGCTCAGTGAGACCTTCGCCCTGGCCGAAGTGCCAGGTGTGAAGGGTGCAAAGATCAGCAGCTATAGCGGTGTGGAGACCGGGCACAATGGCTATGCGGTGATCCCCAGCGCCCAGCCCTATCGCGTCAACTGGATCAGCCTGGACACCAGTGACCTGGGGGGCGACATCGAAATCGACAATGCCACCCAGCAGTTGGTGCCTCGCCGCGGTGCCGTGGTGCTTGCCCGCTATACCGGCAAGAGCGGGCGTCGGGTGCAGTTCGAGCTGTTCGACGAGCGCGGTCAACTGATACCGTTCGGGGCCTCGGTTGAGGACGCCGCGGGCCAGCAACTGGCAATTTCCGACCCGAGCGGCAAGGCGTTGTTACTCCTGGAACAGGACCAGGGCAGCCTGACCATCAAGTGGGGTGAGCGCCAGTGTTCGGCACCTTACAACCTTCCGGAACGGGACAAGGCAGTTAACTATGAACGTCAGCGCCTGGCTTGCCGGCCGTGACACCCGCTCTTGTCTACAGAGAATGCTCATAAGCGCCCGGTAGCTTTGGTATGATCAAACGCGACTCTGCAAGAAGGCAGCGCAACAAGGATTCCGATGCTGATGAAAAAGGCCGCACCATGTCCTTGATTTCCCGCATGGCCACTCCATTTTTAGCGAATACCCACGCTTGATGCGAAAACTCCTGGCAAGCGCCCTGGCGCTGGTGATGATCGCCGCCCTCTGCGGCTATGGCTTCTGGACCCAACAGCGCCCGGAAGGCCACTACCTGTCCGATCTGCGCATCGAACTGGCGCTTAACCATGGCGTCCCGGGCGAGCACGGCAACCTGCTCGGTGTCGAACCACTGCTGTACCCGGGCGACTATCAGAACTTGCAACGCCTGCACCGCAAGCTCGCAGCCTATCTGGAGCAAGCCCGCGCCCAAGGCCTGGTGAACCCGCGCACGGTGGTCGTGCTGCCGGAACACATCGGTACCTGGCTGTGGGCGCGCGGAGAGAAGAGCGAGCTGTATCAAGTTACCCAGAGCCGCGAAGCCCAACAATGGCTGGAACTGAGCAACCCGCTGCGCTATGGCCTCGCGGTTCTTGGCGCTGACGGCGACGACTGGCGCGCCGATGCGCACTTGCGCATGAAGGCCGAGCAGATGGCCGCAGACTACCAGCAGCTGTTCGGCGGCCTGGCCAAGGAATTTGGCGTCACCTTGGTGGCCGGTTCGATCGTGCTGCCCGAACCTTATGTGAAACAAGGCGTACTGCATACCGGCCGTGGCCCGCTGTTCAACAGCAGTGTGGTGTTTGCCGGTGACGGCTCGCTACTGGGACAGCCCCAGCGCCAGCAATATCCCGACAGTGAAATGCGCCGCTACGTCCACGACGGCCGCCAGCACCCGCTGCAGGTCGTGCAGACCCCGGCCGGGCGCCTGGGGATACTGGTGGGCAGTGACAGCTGGTACCCGGAAAACCACCAGCAACTGACTGAACAAGCCGTACAACTGATCGCCAACCCAGCGTTTCTCAGTGGCAAGGGCAGCTGGCAAGCACCCTGGCGGGGAAATCGCCACCAGGATGCCAGCGCCGGGCTGGCCTTGCAGCGCGGCGAAGTCAGTGAACAGGCGGCTTGGCAACGCCTGACCGAAGTGGCCGGAACCGACATCAGCAGTATGAGCGTGTTCATGCGCGGGCAGTTCTGGGAACAGGGCAGCGATGGCCAGGGCTTTGCCCGCCAGTCGGGAGCGTTGCTTGCCGCTCCTCCCAGCCCAGGTGCCCGCCTGCTGAATGTGTGGCTGTAAGCCCATGGCCCGCCCCCGCGTGCGCCTGGGCGAACTGTCGGTTGGTTTTGTCCAGCCTTTGAGCGAAGCCCTGCGCGAGCTGGGCCACGACCCTGAACCATTGCTGCGCCGCTACGGCCTGGACGCGACACGCCTGGGCGAAGCCGGCGCACGCCTGTCCATCCCCCGCTACATGCATCTGGGCCACGCGGCAATCGAAATGAGCGGCGAGGCTGCTCTAGGCCTGCGTATGGGGCGCCTGAGCCGTCTGGCGCATGCTGGCCTGGCCGGGGTCACCGCGGCCCAGGCCCCCACCTTGGGTGAGGCGGCGCGCACCCTGCTGCGCTTCGAGCCGCTTTACGCGGCCAACTACCGTGGCCGTTCCCGCTTTGTGGAAGATGCCCAGGGCGCCTGGCTGCGCTTCTACTCCATCAGCCCGTATAACGACTACAACCGCTTTGTGGTCGACTCACTGCTGGCCGGCTGGCTGGCCCAGTTGACCGACCTTGCCGGCACCCCAGTGCAGGCTGAACGCCTGGAGATCGAGTTTGCCGCACCCTCCTATGCCGCGCGCTATCAACCGCTCTGCAGCACGCCTGTGCAGTTCGCCGCCGACGGCAATCAGCTGCGTCTGAGCCGCGCCACCTTGCAACTGGCCAATCCAGGGCATTGCCCAAGTACCTGGCAGCACCTGTTGCAGCTGTGCGAGGCAGAAATGCTGCAACGCACAAGGGTCCGCAGCCTGGGTGAGCGCATCACCCACCTGCTGGGACCCCTGCTCAATGGCGGCCGCGAACCGGACCTGGAGGAAGTGGCACTGCAACTGCAACTACCCACCTGGACCTTGCGCCGTAAGCTGGCCGAGGAAGGCACGCGCTTTCGGGATTTGCTCAATGAAACACGGCGCGACCTGGCCGAGACCTATATCCGCGATACGGAGCTGGCGTTCGGCGAGATTGCCTTTCTGTTGGGTTTCGCTTCGGCAGAGGCCTTCCAGCGCGCATTCAAGCGCTGGACGGGCCTTACACCGGGGGAGTTCCGCCGCAGCCAGCGACGCGCAGGTTAAAGCTCGGTGGCGTCGTCAGCCGGTTCCGGGGTGTCCAGTTCGTAAGCCTGGGTTTCGAGTAGTTCTTCCTGGTATTCATCCATAGCCCTGCGTCCTCTTTACTCATTTTGTCTTCGTAGGTGTCGCCTTCAAGCTAAGCAGGTGGCATGAAGGAATGATGACAAGCTTATGATCTGGTACGTAGCAACCGTTAGATCTCTGCGCTCTATGCATACTAGGACAAAGTTTTCATATGCAGGTTCTGCCTAATTTCCCCCTCAGCGGATCGACATGGGCATTCAAGATCGGTAAGCGGTTTCTCGGCTGCGCCATGCGTTCCGGCAACGCTCAGCGGGGAGCACTGACGTCTGTCTGTCCGCTAGCGAGCAACGCGCCGCGGACGAAGCCCTCGGCAAGACGGCGCTCGACAAAATTGCGCACATAGGCGGCGCCTGCTTCACGTCCGCGAGGTACGGCCATGGCTTGCCGGATCGACGTGAATGCACCGTCAAGCACGCGATAGCGTTGATCACTGGCGGCGACCCTTTCCAGCGGCTGACGTACGCCTGCAGCAGCATCCAGATCGCCCTCGATAAAGAGGTCCACTGCGCCGGCAGAAGTTTCAGCCCGGACCAGCCCGGCATGCTGCAGCGTGCGCGTGAGATACAGGTCATAGGCTGCACCTTTCCCCACAGCCAGGCGAAGGCCAGGCCGGTCCAGCTCGTCAACGTGCTGGAACGGTGCTTCTCGCTTGACCAGATAGGTACCCTCGATCAGCACATAGGGCTCACTGAACGCGATTTGCGCCTCACGCACGGGTTCGATGGCCAGAAACGCCAAGTTCCAAGCCCCTTCTTCCAGTGCAGCAAAGACTTTTCCCGCAGCATCGAAAGTGCGCATGTGCAAGGTGACACCCAGCTCTTCGGCCAAAGCCTTGGCCAGGGCTACGGATACACCCTGCGGCTCGCCCGTCGAGCCTAGCTGGGCCAACACCGGGTTGCCGAGGTTGATCGCGACGCGCAGGGTGCCGTCAGGGGCCAGATCTTTGAGGACGCTGGTGGCGATAGTGTTCATGCAGGTCTCCTATAGAAGTCGTGTGATACTTTTCCCAGCCATGTCGGCAAAAACGTCACCAAACCGGCAAGGTATACGAAACGATCAGACGGTTTTCATCTGCGCCACGGGCGAAATTGGAACGATAGACTGCGTTGCGCCAGCGCACACCGACATTCTTCAGCGCGCCGGACTGGAACACATAGGCGATATCGGTGTTGCGCTCCCACTCGCGACCTTCATCGCCACGCGTAGCGGCATCGGCTTGATCACCCTTGACGTAGCGTGTCATGAAGGTCAGCCCCGGGATGCCAACCGCGGCGAAATTGTAATCGTAACGCAGCTGCCACGAGCGCTCGCCGGGTTCGGCGAAATCATTGATCTGGATGTAGTTGGCCAGGTAGGGATCGGTGCCGTCGAGAAATGGCATTGAGGTATCGCCGTTCATTTTCTGCAGGCCTAGGCCCAGCGCATGGCCGCCCAGGCTGTAGGTGAACAGGCCGCTGAGCGCGCCGCTGTCGATCGCACCGCCGCGAGCATTGCCGGCGTCATCGCTGAGCATGTAGCGCAGGTCGCTCTTGAGCTTACCCGGGCCAATGCTCCACGTATGGCCGATGCCGAAAAAGTTCTGACGGTACACATCCTCAAGTTCGGCGTACTGGTAGCTTAGGGTCAGCGCCTTGCTCACCGCGTAGTCGGCGCCGCCGACCCAGTATTCGTCGCCTTCGACAGCACCGGCAAAGCGGCGGTTCTTGTTGTTCAGGCTGATCTTCTGGGCGTCGCTCGAGTCGCGATCGGTCACCCGGTCCAAGCGTGCACCGGTCACGGTCAGGCCAGCGATCTCGTTGCTGGTCAGCAGCCCGCCCTCGAAGGTCTGTGGCAAGATACGGCCAGTGTTGGCTTGCACTGTCGGCAACTTGGGAATCAGGGTGCCGTACTTGAGTTCGGTTTCGGCCATCTTGACCTTGGCCGTCAGGCCCAGGCGGGTGAACTCATTGGCGGCGCGGCCGTTGTCATGCACCGGCAGCAAACCGGAGCCTGCACGGTCGGGGCTCGAGTCAAGCTTGATACCTAGCATGCCCAGAGCATCAAGGCCAAAGCCTACGGTGCCTGGGGTATAGCCCGAGCGGAAGTCGAGCAGAAACCCTTGAGCCCATTCCTCCCGCTTGGACTGGCCAGTGCCGTCACGAAAATCACGGTTGAAGTAATAGTTGGACATCTGCAGGTTGAGCTTGCTGTCTTCGACAAAGCCCCCTGCGTCAGCAGTACCGGCGAGCACGCAAGGTGACAGGGTAATCAGAGTGCGCAGGATGTTCTTGTTGTTGTGCATCTGGCGGTTCCGTTTGGTTAACACAGGAATGCCCGGCCTGGACGCTCAGTCCGGGCTTGGAGAAGTGCAAAGGAGTCCGGCGGATGGGGGCCGCGTGGCAGCCCCCACGATCAATGTGCAGAAGCTGCCATCGGTTGATCCGGCTCTTTGTTATTGACCCGCATCAGCGCTGTCATCAGGAACGCGATGAGCAGCAGCGCACTGAGGAACAGCAGGCCTGTGGCCGCGCTCTGGCTGTTACCCTTGACTACGCCAATCATCGACGGACCAACAAAACCACCGAGGTTGCCGATCGAGTTGATCACCGCAATGGATACTGCAGCGGTGGCGCGGTCGAGGAACAGTGTCGGCAGCGCCCAGAACGGCGACTTGAAACTGTACAACCCAGACAGCGCAACACAGATCATCGCCATCGAAGCAATCGGGCTGGCTAGCATGCCGGCGCCGACTAGGCCCAGTGCAGCGATTGCAAGGGGGATGGCCGAGTGCATCTTGCGCTCGTTGCGCCGATCAGAACTGCGCGACCAGATAATCATCGCCGCGGTTGCAACGATATACGGCAGCATCGCGATCAGGCCGATCTGGGTATGGGTCAGGTCGCTGGAGAAGCCCTTGATGATCTGCGGCATCCAGTAACCGACGCCCAGGCTACCGCACTGATAAACGAAGTAAATGAACGCGAGGTACAGCACCTTTTTGTTGACCATGGTCTTGAACACACCCAGGCGCTTGACGTTCTTGCGGCTCTGGCGGTCGCGTTCAAGCTCGGCCAGCAGCCACTCTTTTTCCTGCGAGGTCAGCCATTTGGCCTGCTCGGGTTTGTCGGTCAGGAAGAAGAAGCAGGCAATGCCCAGGAACACGGCAGGCACGCCTTCGAGGAACAGCATCCAGCGCCAGCCGCTCCAGTCGAGCCACTTGATGTTGTCCATGATCCAGGTCGAAAGCGGTGCGCCGATGATGTAGCTCACCGGAATCGCCGCGGTGAACAGCGCCACCGTGGTGGCCAGCTCACGCGAGCGGAACCAATAGGTGAGGTAGACGATCACGCCCGGAAAGAAGCCCGCCTCGGCTACGCCGAGGAAGAACCGCAGTACATAGAGCTGGTTGGCCGTCTGGGCAAACGCCGTGGCTGCGGCGATGACGCCCCAGGTCACCAGAATGCGAGCAATCCACACCCGCGCACCAAACTTGTTGAGCATGACGTTGCTGGGCACTTCGAACAGGAAGTAACCGATGAAGAAGATTCCGGAAATGAAACCGAAGGCTTCGCTGGTCAACGCCAGCTCCTTGTTCATCTCTAGCGCGGCATAGCCGATGTTGGCGCGGTCAAGATAGGACACGATGTACAGCAGGAACATGAACGGGATGATGCGCAAGGTCACCTTGCGGACAATCGCCTGCTCGTCGACAGTATTGTTGTTGTTCATAAGGACCTCATCTGGAACGGACCGTAGCCCGTCCCTTAATTGTTATCGTTGTAACGGGTGTCAGGCAGAAAAGATCATGCACACCGGACTTCCGGTCGAAACCGAGAAGCCGGTCTTGCTGAGTGCACCACTGCACGGGTCGACTGCAAACGAGACGATGCTGTCGCTGTCTTCATTGAGCGCGAACAGAAAGCGCTGATCAGGTGTCAGGGTGAAGAAGCGCGGCGTCTTGCCTTCGGTGGGAACGAACTCGACCGGGCTGAGCAGCCCACTGACCTGGTCGATGGCGTATACCGCGATGCTGTCGTAACCGCGATTCGAGGCGTAGAGGAAACGCCCGCTACGGTCGATTTCAATTTCCGAAGCGCGGCTGTTGCCGGTGTAGCTTGCGGGCAATGAAGGGAGCACCTGGATCGGCTGTAGCGCGCCGCTATGTGGGTCGAAACGATAGCTGGTGACACTGGAGTCCAACTCGTTGATCACATAGGCGAACCCCGCCTTGGGATGCATTGCAATGTGGCGCGGGCCGGCACCTTCACGCGCAGCAATGAAGGGTTGCTCGGCAGGATGCAACCTGCCGTTGTCGAAGCGGAAGCTGAACACTCGATCGAGCCCCTTGTCCGGTACCAGGACAAAGTTGCCGGACGCATCGAACGGATTGAAATGCGGCTTGGCGAACGGCTGTTCGACGCGGTGCGGGCCGACTGGGCCGTCAAGTGTGAGCAAATGGTTGACACTGCCCAGCGCGCCGTTTTCGGCCACATTCAGCACGGCCAAGGTGCCGGTGATGTGGTTGGACACCACCATGAAGCGCTCGCTTGGGTCCAGCGCCAGGTGCACCGGGTTCTTGCCCTCGCAGCTCTGGCGGTTGAGGAAGGTCAAGGTCCCACTGGCCTTGTCGACGCTGAAGGCGCTGACTTCGCTGCAGTCGCCGTGAACGGTATACAACCGGTCTCCGGCACGGTTGAGGGTAAGGAAGGAAGGGTTGACCAGATCAGTGACGACCTGTACCTGCTCCAACGTACCGGCCTGCTGATCCAGGCGATAGACCGTGATGCCATCACCCCGGGCGTTACGCTCGCGGGTGGTCCGCGAGCCGACATAGGCGTACATAGGGTTGTTCTCCCGTTTGCAAATGCGTTTTCAAGCGGGCACCAGCCTTTTGGCAGGCAGCAGTACCCTGTGCGGCAGCATTGCTGCCGCCGCCGGAGTCGTTACACCAGTGCTTGGCGGGTTAGCCGCGAGTCCGTTTGACCACTTTTCGGATCACGTACGGCAGCACCCCGCCGTTAGTCAGGTAGCGCAGTTCCTGCAGCGAATCCAGGCGAGCAATCAGCTCGATCTGATCGCGAACGCCACCCTCACGGACTATCTCCAGGCGAACACGGTTATCGCCAACGACCAGCTCATCCAGACCCACCAAATCGAATTGCTCAGTGCCGATCAGTTGTAGATCGTCTGCGCCCTGCCCGTCCTGGAACAACAGGGGCAACACGCCCATGCCGATCAGATTACTGCGGTGGATGCGCTCGATACTGCGGGCTACCACAGCTTTCACCCCAAGCAGGGCCTGCGCCTTGGCTGCCCAGTCGCGGCTGGAACCGGCGCCGTAGTTGATGCCTGCGAAGACAATCATCGGCGTACCCGCGTAACTCTGGGCGGCTTCGTACAGGGGCAAGCACTTGCTGTGGTCCGCATTCCAGGCCCAAGCGCCGACGCCAGGCTGCTGCTCACCGACCAGACGGTTTTTCACCGACTTGTTGGTGAAAGCTCCACGCAGCATGACTTCGTGGTTACTGCGGCGAGTGGAATATTGGTTCAGGTCTTGTGGATCCTCACCGCGCTCCAGCAGCCACTGGCCTGCAAGGCTATCGGCAGGGATGGCACCGGCGGGCGAAATATGGTCGGTGGTAACGTTGTCCCCAAGCACCATGAGGGCACGAGCGCCCTGAATCGCCAGGCTAGAATTTGGTTCAGCCTGGATGTCAGCCAGGTATTGCGGACGGCGAAGATAAGTCGAGCGAGGGTCCCAAGGGAACTGGACACTGCCCTCTGCGGACAGCGCCTGCCAGTGATGAGTACCTTCCCACACCGTAGCCAGCCGCTGTTGGAAGAACTCCGGCTTCACCACTTTCGCGGCCAGCACAGCCACTTCTTCATCGCTGGGCAGCAAGTCGTGCAGATAGACCGGATTCTCTGCTGAGTCATAACCTAAAGGTTCACGCGTCAGGTCGATCTCGATGGTACCGGCGATCGCAAAGGCCACGCACAACGCGGGCGAGGCAAGGTAACCCGCGGGGACCTTAGGGTTCACCCGACCTTCGAAATTACGATTACCGGACAGTACGACCACGCCCTTCAGGCCTTGATCGGCGAACACCTCGACATGCTCTTCCAGCTTGCCCGAGTTGCCGATACAGGTCATGCAGCCAAAGCCGGCAAGATCGAAGCCTAGAGCAGAAAAATCCTGCAGCAGGTCAGCTTCAGCCAGATAGTCGGAGACGACCTGGGAGCCTGGCGACAAGGAAGTCTTGACCCAGGGCTTGCGTTGCAGGCCCAGGCGACGTGCCTTTCGGGCCAGTAAGCCGGCTTGGATCATCTGCGCCGGGTTGGCCGTATTGGTGCAACTGGTAATTGCCGAGATAACCACGGCGCCATGCGTGATCGGTTCTGCGAATGTGGGCTCGAAGTACTGCTCAGAGGATGGCCCGGCGATAAGGTTGCCGCCGCCCAGGACTTCCTTACGGAATGAGTCGCCCGAGCACGACAGCGGTTGACGCTGATGCGGCTGGTAAGGTCCTGCAACGCTTGGCTCGATGCTGGCCAGGTCCAGTTCGATCAGTTCATCGAACTCCGGCTCCGGCAGTTCATCACTGCGATACAGGTTTTGCGCACTCATGTATGTGGCCGCCTGCTGACAGAGCGCTGAAGAGCGGCCGGTAAGCTGCATGTAGTCGAGCGTCTGGGTGTCGAAGGGGAAGAACACTACCGTAGCGCCATACTCCGGGGCCATGTTCGACACCGTGCCACGCGCGGCCCACCCAACGTTCGACAGGCCTGGACCGGTGAATTCTACGAACTTGCCGACCACCGAACGCTTGCGCAGGATCTCAGCGACATGCAATGACAAATCCGTCGCGGTAACACCTGGGCGCAGCGCGTTGGTCACACGCAGGCCAATCACCTTGGGAAAGCTGATAGGTACCGGCTCACCAACCATCGCCGCCTGCCCTTCGAGGCCGCCAACACCCCACCCCAGAACACCGATGGCGTTGATCATAGGTGTATGGCTGTCCGTCGCGACCATGTCATCGGGGTGCAACAAGCGCTGGCCATCTTCGGTGCGGCTTTCCCACACGACCGTAGCCAAGGCTTCCATGTTCATCTGATGGATGATACCGGTGCCTGGGGGAATCACACCGAAGTTGTCCAGGCTCTTTTGCGCCCACTTGATGAAACGATAACGTTCACTGTTACGGCGGAAATCGATATCAAGGTTCTGCTCGACCGCATTGGCGTCGGCATAGCTTTCGACAATTACTGAGTGGTCAATGGTCAGCACGGCGGGAATCAGCGGGTTCATAGCGCTGGGGTCACCACCGAGCTCGGCAACTACATCGCGCATACCTGCAAAGTCAGCCAAAGCCGGCAGACAGGTGGTGTCATGGAACATCAGCCGGTTCGGCTGGAACGGCACTTCGCAATCTGGTCCCTGCCCCGTGGCTCTAGCCAGTACTGATGCGAGCGCTTCGGGCGTGCAACGGGCCACGTTCTCCAGAAGAATACGGATTGAGTAGGGCAGGCGCTGCAATTGGGCTGGGCTCAGCAACTTCTTCAAATCAACATAGGCGAATCGGGCCTGGTCGATCTCCAGGTTGCTCATCAGGTCGCGGGCAGTCTTGGTCATGCTCGTATCGCTCTGCGTCTTATCGTTGTGACAGCATCGGCTGACCGATGCTGGTGATGGGGCGATGCTAGTGGTTGGCCCACCGGATGAAAATTGATGAATTGCCATGGCAGCGTTCTCCATTGGAGAACGCTGCTCAAGTGGATTGATCGGGTGATGGGGTCAGCAGTACCAGGGTGCGGGCTAAAGCTAGCCTGCCTCACTGCGAATGTTGTCGACGAACGTGCGTAAGGTTGGCGCAGCGGCATCGTAACTCTGCAAGACCAGCAACAATGCGCGTACGGCCCAGGCTTCGTCCAGGCGCAGGACCTTCAGTTTGAGGCTTCGCTGATAGGGCTTCACTACGGACCGCGGCAGCACCGCGATGCCCATGCCAGCGGCCACCATTCGACAGATGCAATCAAAACTGCTGATTCGGATTCGCAGCTTGAGCGGCATATTCAAAGCCTCTGCCTGCTGAGTCAGCAGGCCATACATGGAACTTTCACGGTGCGGGCCGACCATCTCGTACTGCAAGACTTCAGCGAACCTTATGCTTGCAGAGGACGCCAGGGCATGCGCGCCCGGCACTACCACGACCAATTCATCGGTGCGATAAGGCACCGTTTGCAAACCTCTGGAAGCGGTTTGCGATGCGATAACCCCAATGTCAGCGCGGCCCTCCGCCACTGCGCTCACCACGTCGGCCCCCACTCGCTCCTGAATGTCGAAACGAATCAAAGGATAGAGCGCGGCGAATGCTGTGATATCCGTGGGTAGAAATTGAGATAACGCAGAAGTGATAGCGTGAATACGTATGTGCCCCTTGACCCCTTCGGAAAACTCCCCCAGCTCGGCATCAAGGTTTTGCAGCGTTTGCCGAACCTGTCGGGCGTAAAAAAGCAATGACTGCCCGGCCGGGGTCAGCTCTACGCCACGTGCATGACGGATAAGCAATGGCGCCCCGGTAAGGTCCTCCAGTTCGCTGATGCGCTTGCTGACCGCAGAAACAGCCAGGTGCCGAAGGTTCGCGGCATGAGTGAGGTTTTGCGTTTCTGCAACAGCAATAAAAACATCAAGGCTTGTCAAATCGTATCGCATTTCGTCTCCGAGCTGGCTGGGCGCTCCAATCGCCGATTTCGTATCACATCCTCCCCGAAATGGCGGACCTACGCACGAGAAACACTTCATGCTGCAGACCTGACGCCGGTCACGCGTCAGATGATTGCTCGAATCTTCATTATTGCTTTTTAATAACTTTAAATACAATGTTAAGCACCGTTCAATGGAACGGCCAATCACAATAACGAAAGCCGAGCAGACCATGAAAAAAACCCTTTTCGCACTGGTGCTGACAGCGTCACTGCCTGTGGTATCAACCGCCGCATCTTCTTCACAGCAACAATCAGAGCTGCTCTATGCAAGCCTAGGAGAGAGAGTGCTGGGATACCGTGTCGATCCCAGTGCGGGCGAGTTGCAGTTGATCAGTGAAACCAAGGTTCCGGCAAACCTGCAATTTGGCGTGAAGAATGCCAAAGGCAGCATGCTGTATGTGGTTTCCAGCAACGCCGGGAACGGCACCTTGGGCGCCAAGGGTGATACCCATGTCTTGCAGGCATTCAGCATCAACAAAGCATCCGGGGAACTGACAGCGGTCGGGGACGTCATCGCCCTACCGGAACGGCCGATCAACCTGGGACTGGATCGGCAAGACCGATTTGCGGTGGTTGCCTATAACCAATCCTCTACCCTCAGCGTGCATCCGATCAAAGCGGACGGCAGCGTCAGCCCAGCAGTCCCACAGGGGCAGGTGCCCCAGGCAGGCATTTTCACACATCAGGTGACCTTCACCCCCAATGACCGCTTCGTGATAGCCCTGGCTCGCGGCAATGACGCGGTCAAGCAGGTACCAGACCAGCCAGGCAGCGTGAACACATTTGCGCTGGATGAACAGGGTTTGCTGCACAAGGTTTCAGTTGCGGCGGTCGACCCAGGGATTGGCCCGAGGCACCTGGCCTACCACCCTAGCCAACCATGGGCTTACGTGGCCATGGAACGCGGCAGTAAACTCTATATGTACAAGCTCAAGGCTGACGGAGCGTTGCAGCAAGCGCCTAGCTTCAAAAAGGATACCCTTGAGCACCTGAGCAATCTCGAAACGCCTCGTCAAAGAGGCGGTGTGATCCAACTCTCGCCGAATGGACGCTTCCTTTACGTGAGCAACCGTGCGGATGCCGCCACCGAGCATGAGGGTAAACGAGTGAACAATGGCGGAGAGAACAACATCGCGGTGTTTGCCATCGACCAGCGCACGGGTGAACCTCATCGCATTCAGGTCATCGATGGTCAAGGCATCGAAGCACGCACCATGAAGGTCGATCCCTCTGGCAAATTGCTGATCGTGGCCAACCAGATGACGCAATGGGTGAAGGATCACGGCGAGCTACGCAAGCGCCGCTCGAACCTGGCGGTTTTCCGTATCGAGAATAGTGGCAAGCTCCAGTTCGTGCGCAAGTACGAAATGGATGATGAACGCAAATCGCTGCTGTGGATGGATATCTGAAAATGACCGAGCCCCGCTGCTGCGGGGCTCAGTTCATTCATCGCTCGTTAGCCAGCTGTTCGCGAACTGCCCGCGCCTGTTGAGTGGTAACAGCAGGGGCGGCGTTATCCCAGGTATTGCGGATGTAGGTCGCCACAGCAGCCACTTGGCTGTCATCAAGACGCCATGCGAACGACGGCATGGATGGGCCCGTCGGTGCCGCATCGGTAGCAACCGCCTGCGCCCCGTCCAGCACTACACGCAGCACTGTGGCCGGGTCCTGTGCGAGTACCGCGCCTGCATTACGTAAAGAGGGGAACAACTTCGGTACACCTTCACCATTGGCCATGTGACATGCCGAGCAGTTGTCGGCATAAAGCGCCTTGCCCACCACCATCGACGATGTCTTCTGATCCACTTGCTTGGGCGCCTCCAGCCCAGCATCCAGGCTCTTGATGTAGGTGGCGATCGCGGCCAGGTCTTCATGCCGCATGAACTGGGTGGAATGCATCACAACCTCCCCCATAGGTCCAGAAGCCGCCGAGTAACGATTGCGACCGGTCTTGAGGTACTCGACCAGCTCTGCGTTGGTCCAGGCGCCAACCCCGCGGTAGGCATCTCCGGTAATGGTCGGCGCGACCCAGCCCTGCAGCGTGTAACCCTGCAGGTGTCCACCCGAGGTATCACCGCCCAGCAGATTCTTGGAGTTGTGGCAGGTACCGCAGTGTGCAAGGCCCTCGGCCAGGTATGCGCCGCGGTTCCACTGTTCGCTCTTGTTCGGGTCAGGTTTGTACTCACCTTCCTTGAAGAACATCATGTTCCAACCGTAGAGGCTGGTCCTCACATTGAACGGGAACGGCAGCTGATTGGCCTCGACCTTGTTGCGCACCGGCGGCAAAGTTGCCAGGTAGGCACGAATGGCCAGCAGGTCTTCACGCTTGACCTTGGTGTACGCCGTGTAGGGGAACGCGCCGTACAACAATTCGCCTCTGTGCCCGATACCCTTCTGCAGAGCCTGTATGAACTGCTCATCGGTCCAGGCACCAATGCCTGTCTCACGATCAGGCGTAAGGTTGGGGGCGACCAGTTTGCCAAAAGGCGTTTCGATTGCTTTGCCTCCCGCCATCACAGCGCCGTGTTCGGCAGTATGGCAGGCGGTGCAGTCACCCACGGTTGTCAGGTAGCGGCCTTTCTCGATGGTCGGGAACAACGCGCTTTGGGCAGGGCCAGCAGGCACCCACATCAGGGACACAGCTAGCGCTGCAGTAGCTGACCTGTTCATGCGTGCACCAACGGGCCAGGGTTCTTCAGATACTGTGTCCGGATAGCATTCGCAGCCCAGTAAGCCAGCGCGCCAACCGTGGCGGTAGGGTTATAACCCGCATTTTGCGGGAAGGCTGATCCGCCGATCACGAACAGGTTTGGAACGTCCCAGCATTGCAAGTACTTGTTGACCACACTTTCGCGTGGGTTGTCGCCCATGATCGCGCCACCGGTATTGTGGGTGCTCTGGAACGGTACAATGTTGTAAGGCCCCTTGGCCGGCTTTGCGACTATCTGCCGAGCACCCATCGCACGCGCCACATCGGCGGCCTTGTCGGTGACGAAGCTCGACATTTTCAAGTCGTTGTCCGGGAAGTCGAACGTCAGTTGCATCATTGGCCGACCGTGGCGGTCCTTGTAGGTCGGGTCTATGCCGAGGTAGTTCGAGCGGGTCGGGTACGAACTGCCCTGGGTGCGAACCACGGTGGTGCTGAGGTAATGCTTCTGGGTCGCTACCTTCCACTTACTGCCCCAGCGGGGCGTGCCTGGAGGAGTCATCCGGTTGCTGATCGGCCAACCGCTTGTGACGTTGGACATGATGCAGGCACCACCAAAGAACCCCAACCCGGAGTGATCGAAGTTGTCGCCGTTGTATTCGTCGCATGCCTGACCTACTCCGCCTCCCGCGATGAAGGGATTGAAGTTTTTGTCATCGAAGAATGCCTGGACCGCAGAGTTGGTCTGGTAGGCGTAATTCTTTCCGATGAGGCCTCTCTCGCTGATAGGGTCATACGGCGTGCCAATGCCGGATGCGAAGAGCAGGCGCACGTTGGGTACCGAGAACGCCGTCAGAATGACCAGGTCCGCCGGTTGCTCATAATGCTGGCCACTGGCATCGACGTAGATGACCCCCACCGCGCGTTTGCCCGAGGCATCCAGCTTGATCTGCAACACCTCTGACTGAACCTGGGCGGTGAAATTGCGCCGACGCATCAGCGCGGGAATGATGTTGGTCTGCGGGGTGGATTTGGAATAGTTGGCGCAACCGCAACGCGAACAGTAGCCACAGTAAGTACATGGCGCCATGGTCACGCCATAGGGGTTGGTGTACACCTGCGATGCGTTGCCGCTGGGCGTCGGAAACGGACGCAGTCCCATCTTCGCAGCTGCTTCGGCGAACAGCGTCGGCGCGTAGGTCATTGCCATCGGCGGCAACGGAAACTCACTCGAGCGGTTGCCTTCGAACGGGTTGCCGCCGGGTTGATAGTGGCCGTTGAGCATACCGGCCTTGCCACCAATACCTGCCATTTTTTCGAACTTGTCATAGAACGGTTCAAGTTCGTCGTAAGTGATACCCCAGTCGCGGATCAGCAAGTCCTTGGGGATGGCTTTGGCACCATAGCGCTCGGTCAGATGCGAACGCAGCACAAAGTCGCTGGGGTTGTAGCGCCACGTCAGCCCGCTCCAGTGGGCGCCGGAGCCGCCCAGGCCGGTGCCCAGCAAGAACGAGCCATATTCGCGCATCGGCAAGGCAGTCTGGTCATACGCGTTACGGAAGGTATAGGTGTCTTCGGCAGCAGTGATCATCAACTCCTGCTGGATCACATAACGCAGTTCATCCTGTACATATCCCGGATTGAAGTCGGTACCGGTGTCGCGCCACGGGCCACGCTCGAAGGCAATGACTTCAAGGCCTGCTTCGGCCATCTCGATCGCCATGATCGAACCGCACCAGCCCAGACCAACGATTGCCACGTCTTTTTTGGGTAACTTGATCATTTGACTCTTACACCTTCCAGTCTGGGCGGCCGGAAATACTTACGGGAGGGTTCGGATACGTCTGGCCATGCTTGTCGATCCAGTCCAGGTAGTCGTAACGAGCACCGGGATAACCAATCATTTTCCAGCTGACCATGTCGCGGTTTCCGCCATAGATGGGATCGGCGAAAAAGCCTTCCATAGTGCGCGACAGCAGCACCTCGAAAAACGCCGCGCCTTGCACACCATCGGGCAGTTCCACATGGCCGCTTTCCAGGCCGCTGAGCAGCGCCTCTCGATCGTGCCCCGACAACTGGGCGAACGTCTTACCGAAGGCTCCCTGACAGTGTTTTTCGAGCGACGTCAACCCAGCCCGCATCTGCTCCGCAGGCGTCAACGGTGATTGCGGACCTTGGGTTGGCAGCCCTTTGGCAAAGGGCCCCTGCAAGTACATGCGCGCCCCTTGCCCCTGAGGGCCAGACATCTGGCGGTCAATGTAGATGGCACAGCCGGCCTCTTTACCGCTCATGCTCATTTCATCGGCCGGGATGAGTGTCTCAACAATGGCTTCAACCAACTGCTGTTCGTGCCCGGTGAAGAACGTCCAATTATGCGGATCGATGTCCGCAGGCGGGTCTGAAGCGTTTGGCGCCCAAGGCAATGGTTGACCACCGACGATGGTGGCGGCATGGGTGAAAGATGAGCTCACCGCAATCAGCGTGCCGGCCCCCAGGAGCTGACGGCGGGTGATACCAGGAGATGTAGGATTCATTCAGGCCTCTCAGGACGAATCACGAGCGGCCGGCATGGTAATGTTTTTTGTAACACCAAAATACAAAAATAAGATGAAAATTGCTTTTTACGATGAACCGCTTCGCAGTGGCGGTCATTACTGCTTCATCCCGCCATCCACTATCACCCCTGTATTACGGAAGCTCCAGCATCTCGACGAAGTGTCCAGCTGGCACCCGTTGCAACCGCTGCCAGCAGCGCAACCAACAGAAATGCAAACTGGAAGTCCGCAGCCGTTTCCACTCCGACGTTTTCATGGAGCAGCATGGCGAACCGCAAAATCAGCGCTCCAACCGCGATCCCCAGACCCATGCTGAGCTGGAAAGCCATACTGAAGAGTGTGGAAGCATCCCGCATCCCAGTCGTGGATATCTCGGAGAATCCAACATTGTTGTAGGCCGTAAACTGTAGCGAACGAGACAGGCCGCCGATGAAAAGCCATGCAACTACCAGCTCATGGCTGGTAGACGGCTCGAGCAGCGCACAACCACCGATACAGAGAACGCCCAGCCAACCATTCAATAGCAATACCTGCCGGAAACCCCATCGCTTGAGCACCGCAGTAGTGACAGCTTTCATTGCCAGGTTGCCAGCAAAGACCGCGATCATCAGGCTGCCGGCGGTTAGCGCCGACAGACCGAAGGCGAGCTGGAACATCAAGGGCAACAGGAACGGCAAACTGCTGATGCAGACCCGGTACAAAGAGCCGCTGAAAAAGGTCAGCCGAAAGGTCTGCACGCCCAGCGCATCGAGTTTAAGCAGCGGAAACGGGGCCTTGCGCAGATGCCACACACTCAGCGCCGCAAGCAGCATTGCAGCGACAATGATCCATGCGCCAGACCACGACAGTCCGGCCGCGTGACCTAACATTTCAAACCCTGCCAACAAGGCAACACAAGTGCCTGACAACAGAATGAAGCCAGTCCAGTCGAATGGCATGCGGCGCTCGGAGCGATGATTGTCGATCAGGTAGCATGCGAAGATGAACGCGATGATGCCGAAGGGAATATTCAAATAGAAGATCCAGGGCCAGGTGGCATGTGTGACCATCAAAGCGCCAACCGGGGGCCCCAGCACTGGCGCTACCAAGCCCGGTACGGTGATGTAGCCTATGGTTCTTACCAGGTCCTTCTTGTCAGTGGCGCGCAGCACGGCCAAACGGCCGACTGGAACCATCAACGCTCCACTAATACCCTGCATGACACGCGCAACAACAAATGTTTCTAGGCTGTAGCTCAGCCCGCACAACAACGACGCCAAGGTAAATGCGGCAATAGCGGCAGCGAAGGTCGTACGCGCCCCCAGTCGATCGGCAACCCACCCGCTAAGTGGAATGAACGCTGCCATCGCCAGGAGATAGCTGCTCATCCCGATGCTCAGGTCTACCGGGCGGATGGCAAAGCTACGAGCCATTTCCGGTAGCGCAGTGACGATCACCGTCGCATCCAGGTTCTCCATGAAGAACGTAGCGGCTACCAGAAAAGCGATTTGGGTTGATCGAGTCATGCTCAGGGCGTCCAGTACTCACGTCGAATTGACCGAGATTAGCCACCACTAATTGGAATGGAAAATTCTTTTATGTAAGGTTAGCCATCTATTTTTGTTGTGAACACCCGCTAATACAATGAACCTGAAAGCCCTCAAATACGCAGTCGAAGTCGCTCGCACCGGCAGTTTCACTCGTGCCGCACAGCATTCGCACGTTGCACAATCGGCCCTCAGCATGGCAGTCGCTCGGCTTGAGCATGAGCTAGGGGTGCCACTGTTTGACCGCAGTGTTCGCGGGGTGACAGCCACAGCAGAGGGCGCAAGGTTTCTCGAGCGGGTCGACCTCATGCTTCAGGAATTGGCAGCAGCCCGCCAGGAACTGACCTCACTGGCCAATTTGCAAAGCGGCGAGGTGAGACTGGGATTTGCGCCCATGTTCGGTATGGGCCGCCTGCCGATGTGGCTCGAGCAGTTTCACGCCCAGTATCCGGGCGTGCGTTTCAAGGCGTTTGAAGGAGGCGGCCAAGAGGTGGACTGGCGGCTTGAGTCACGCGACATCGACGTCGCGTTGATGAATGCCCGCAGGGTCAAGCCGCACTGGCAATCGGCCGTGGTCGATGCCGACGAGCTTGTGCTATGCGTACTGCCTGATCACCCACTGGCCAAGCTGGATGCTGTCTCTGCCGAACACTTGCAGGGCCTGCCCATGGCGGTGCTCGATGGACGTTTCGCGCAACGCCTGATGCTCGATGAATACTGCAAACAGCACAGGGTTGCGTTTTGCACCGTGTTGCAGAGCAATGACGCCCCATTGGTGCTACAGGCCGCACTGCGGGGTCTAGGTGCGACAACGGTGTTCAAATCCAACCTTCACGCCGTTGGCAACCTGATTAGCGTGCCGTTCGAAACGCCCCAGCATTTGCAGTTCAGTTTATGTTGGCGAGCAGATGAGCACCTTTCCTTGGCCAACAGGCGCTTCATCGAGTTCGTTACTGGCAAGCCTATGCCGGTCCAACCGCGCCGCTAGTCGCCGACGAACACCATACAAACGGGGCTACCGGTGTGGGTCACATGCCCGGTGGCGGACAGGCGGCCACTCTCTTGGCAGACCTCGAAAGCCTCGAGGGTGTCACTGTCCTCGTTAAGCGCGAACAGGAAACGACCATTCGGCGTCAACGAAAAGAACCGCGGAGTAGCACCGCCACTTGGGACCCAGTCGATAAGCTTCAGCCAGCCGGTAACCTGATCGATGGCGAACATCACAATGCTGTCATACCCACGGTTCGATGCATAAAGGAAACGGCCAGTACGGTCAACTTCGACCTCCGAGGCACGGCTGTTCCCAGTGAAGTATTCCGGCAACAGGCTGAGTATCTGCCTGGCCTGTAATCCGCCTGTTTGCGCATCGTAATCATAAGTGGTGACGCTGGAGTCGAGTTCATTTACGGCATATGCACAAGGCAGATTCGGATGCAGTGCAATATGCCGAGGGCCCGCATTTTCGCGAGTGATCACAAACGGCTGCTCGGCCGGGGTCAGGCGTCCTTGTTCGAATCGGAAGCTGAAGATTCGATCAAGCCCCTTGTCTGGCACCAGCACAAACTGGCCGGTGGGGTCGAAGAGATTGAAATGCGGCTTGGGAAAAGGTTGTTCCGTACGATGTGGGCCTGGGGGCCCGTCCAAGGCGACGAGTTGTACCACCGACCCAAGCGCGCCCTGATCGTCAACCTCCATCACAGCCAAAGTTCCTGTGATGTGGTTGGAAACCACCAGATGCCGCTCATCCGCAGACAGCGCGAGGTGGACGGGGTTCTTGCCTTCGCAACACTGGGAATTGAGCAGTTTCAGGTAACCGCTAGCATTGTCGATTTTGAAAGCGCTGACGTCACTACGGTCCCCATGCACGGTGTACAAACGGTCACCCGCTCGATTTACAGCCAGGAACGAGGGATTAACCAGATCCTCTACTTGCTGAATCAGCTCCAACACACCTCGCTCCTGATCCAGCCGGTAAACGCTGATACCGATGCCGCGCGCGTTGCGTTCTTCAGTGGTGCGGGATCCTACATAGGCAAACATAAGCGCCCCTGTTCAGTTAATCAGAGCCTAAAGAAACGGCGATCCAGGATCGCCGTTTGCTCGCCTGCTGTCAGGCAGCACGCCAAGGGAACAAGCCAAAGGCCATGCTGACCAGCATGATCACCAGGCACAGGGCAAAGGCCCACTTCAGGGTGTACTTCTGATGGTCACTGAACTCGACCCCGGCCAACCCACACAGCAGGTAAGTCGATGCCACCAACGGGCTGAGCAAGTGCACCGGTTGCCCGACCAACGAAGCCCGACCGATCTCGGCGTGGGTGATGCCATAGACCTCGGCGGCCTTGGCCAGCACGGGCAACACGCCGTAGTAGAAGGCATCGTTAGACATGAAGAACGTGCCTGGAATGCTCGCCAATGCAGTGATAGGTGCCATATAAGGGCCCCATTCCGCCGGCAGCATGCTCAGGAAGCTCTTGGACATTGCATCGACCATGCCGGTCCCCGACAGAATGCCCGCCAGGATACCGGCAGCCAGGAAGATCGCGATCTGGTTCAAGGCCGTAGGCGCATGCGCGGAGATACGCCGGCGCTGATCCTGCATGTGCGGGTAGTTGATTACCAGCGCAATCGAGAACGCCACCATGAACAGGATCGCCAGCGGCAACAGTTCCATGACCAGGCCAGCCATCAAGGCAATGGTCAGTGCAGCGTTGAGCCAAAATAGCTTGGGCCGACGCAGTTCGGCGTTTTCCTCCGACAATGCCGGGGTGCCATCACCGTCGCCATCATCAAAGGTAGTGGCCGCCGAGCCCAGCGATTGTGGGAGCCTGCCCAGCCGTTGCCGCTCACGGGTACCAATGAACCATGCAAGCAGCAGCACACCCAGGAAACTGATGATGAGTGTCGGAATCAACGGCAAGAACAGGTCTGCTGTATCGACTTGCAAGGAAGCAGCGGCACGAGCGAGCGGCCCACCCCATGGCAGCAGGTTGGTCACACTGGCAGCCAGAATTACCACGCAGGTCAGTGCCAGAGGGTCAAGCCTCATCCGCTTGAACAACGGCAGCATCGCAGTGACCGTGATCATGTAGGTGGTCGAGCCGTCACCGTCCAGCGACACCAGACCTGCCAGCAGCGCGGCGAACACCACCGCTTTCATCGGGTCCCCGCCAATCAGCTTGATGAACTTCTTGATGATTGGGTCGAACAGCCCAGTGTCGAACATCAGGCCGAAGTAGAGGATGGCGAACATCACCATGATCGCAGTCGGCGCGACCTTGCGCAGGCCCTCGATCATCATGTCGCCCATGTCCGGCCCGAAGCCGGCAATCAACGCGAAGACGATCGGTACGGTGGTCATGGCCACCAGGGGCGAAAGGCGCTTGGTCATGATCAGGGCCATGAAGGTCACGATCATGCCGTATCCGAGAAATGACAGCATTTGTATCACCTTGACTTAAAATACAATTATTGTTGTGAGTCAGCGCGGTGAGGCGCATCAAGGGCAGCAGCGATAGCGTGTGAACGGCAGCTGTAGATTAATCGCTGCAAAGTGGATCAGCTCATATGCAGGCCACCATTGATCGAGAAGTCCGCTCCATTGGCATAGGCCGATTCGTCAGATGCAAGCCAGGAGCAGATCGCGGCAATTTCTTCTGGAGCGCCCAGCCGGCGCGCTGGGATCTCATGGACGATGCGATCCATATGCGTCGTGCTGGTGATCGCTTTGAGCTTGGGAGTGGCAATGTAACCGGGAGAAACCGTGTTTACCGTGACGCCCCTCGCCCCGACCTCACGGGCAAGCGCCCGGGTAAATCCACGAATGGCGGACTTTGCCGTCGAGTAATTGACCTGGCCTACTTGGCCAATCTGGGCGTTGACTGAGGAGATATTGATCACCCGCCCCCATCCATTGGCAACCATGTCCTCAATCACCTGCTTGGTGACGTTGAACAGTGAGTTGAGGTTGGTGTCGATGACTGTCGCCCAATCCCCGGGCTGCATGTCACGAAAAACTACGTTACAAGCGGTGCCTGCATTATTGACCAGCACATCGACGGGCCCAATCTCGCGCTTGATGCGATCAAAGGCCGCCTCACATGACTGCCAGTCGGCCACATTGCCCTCCGAGGGAATGAAATCGAAGCCCCTTCGGTGCTGCTCCGCAAGCCAGTCTGCCTTGTGTGGGGAGTCCGGGCCACAGCCTACGATTACCGTAAAACCGTCGCGGTACAGCCGTTGGCAGATAGCGGTACCCAATCCGCCCATACCGGCTGTTACGTAAGCTACGCGTTTAGTCATGAATCACCCCTCTATTCTCATATCGCGGAGGGCCTGAGGGCATGCGCGCATGAACGCGCGGATGCCCCTGGCAAGCACGACCCACACTTTGCATCTGCATTTCAGTAAATACAAGTGCAATATGTCGCTATTTAGGATTGCAACAGCCGCTTGAGCTTCAAAACCGCACTGTCCGGAGTGGTCAACACAGGCGTCTCGGTTAAGGCCGCACAAGCCGAGGCGGCCGATGTCATGGAAAACTGAGCAAAACAGATCACATCGACGTCAGCGAGCGGCGGGACCATTTCACTGATCAACTGATCATGGCGCGCCGCATCTCCTTGATGAAGTGCTTCTATGGCCCGAGGCGAGACGGCGTGTTGCAAGGTCAATTTTTTGCCTCGTGCCGCGGCTGCCTCGTGCAGTTCCTCGGATATCGAGTCGATAGCCGGGGCGAAGGTCGCCAGCAGCGCCACCCGATCACCGTATTGCAAGGCGTCCTCGAGCATTGCCTCGTTGGGTTTCAGGACAGGAATATCCAAGCTGGCTTTGCACGCATTGATCGCTTCACCGAACGCCGAGCAGGTGAACAGGATCCCGTCCGCGCCCGCCTCGCGCGCATAGCGTGCAAGCGCCATAAAGCGCTGCTTCAGTGCATCCGTGACGGAACCTGCGCTTCGCAAATCGCGCGACAGCGAATCTTCGAGCAAATTGCACAGCTCGGCCTCAGGCCACAAACGTGCAAAAGCTTCGTTGATAGGCGCAACCGCCACTGGCGTGGCGTGAATAAGGAAAACACGCTTGGTCGCCATTATGCGGCTCCCTGGACGCGCGATGCATCAAGCACCAGCACGCCGTCGTCATCTGCAAAGAGCTGATCGCCATCGGCAATGGTTTGGCCGGCAATCGTCACGCTCAGCCCAACCTGGCCTTCATTGCGCTTGGTCGACTTGGCCGGGGTCACCCCCAGCGCCTTGATAGCGATCGGCAAAGTGCGCAGGACCGCCTTGTCGCGCACATAGCCGTACACCAGCACGCCCGCCCAGCCATTGCGTACCAGGTCCTCGGCGATGTGATCGCCAAACAGTGCACAACGGTCGCTACCGCCGCCATCCACTACCAACACCCTCCCCGCGCCGGCCTGGCAGCTCAGCTCCTTGATGCGCGAGTTGTCTTCGAAGCACTTGACCGTGACTGCCGGGCCCTGAAAGTCAGGTTTGCCGCCCAGGTCCTGGAAAATCGGCAGAAGCACTCTGGCACTCGCGCCAAACTCATCGCACAGATCGGTGGTCTTGATGCTCATTGCAGCCCCTTCGCTAGGTTTAGACAAAACAAATGTTGCATATATTGGTTTTACATGCAATAAAATGCAAAGGCCGGGGCGGCAGCGGGTTGCTCCAGTGGACAGCATCGATCGGGGCGGCAACGAATCGCTTCGATGATTGTACTTCGTCGCCGCAACGTACACCCTAACGAAGTAGCGACGAGCCGCTTTATCTACGAACAAAAATGCTTAGGAGAGTGTGATGCGTATTCTGGTTCTTCCCTGCGATGGTATCGGTCCTGAAATCGTCGAATCTTCGATGTCGGCCCTGCATGCTGCCAACAAGAAATTTGATCTTGGCCTGAGCTTTGACTACGACGATGTCGGCTTCGTCAGCCTGGAAAAGTACGGCACTACCCTGCGTGACGAGACTCTGGAAAAAGCCAAGACCTACGACGGCATCATCCTGGGCACGCAGTCCCATGCTGACTACCCAGCGCCGGAGAAAGGCGGCCGCAACGTTTCCGCTGGCTTCCGTATCGGTCTTGACCTGTACGCCAACGTGCGCCCGGCGCGCACCCGCTCGTTCCTCGAGTCGAACATGAAGCCTGGCAAGACCATGGACCTGGTGATCATGCGTGAAGCCACCGAAGGCTTCTATCCGGACCGCAACATGTCCCGCGGCTGGGGTGAAGTCATGCCATCGCCGGACATGGCTCTGTCGACTCGCAAAATCACTCGACACTGCAGCGAACGTATCGCCCGTCGCGCCTTCGAGCTGGCCATGAAGCGTAACCGCAAGGTCACAGCGATCCACAAGGCCAACAGCTTCCACATGACCGATGGTCTGTTCCTAGAGTGCGTGCGCAACGTGGCCAAAGACTTCCCGGAAGTCAAGGTCGACGACCTGCTGGTCGACGCCTCTACCGCTCACCTGGTGCGCAGCCCTGAGCGTTTCGACGTGCTGGTTGCAACCAACTTCTACGGCGACATCATCAGCGACCTGGCCAGCGAACTGTCCGGCAGCCTCGGCCTCGCCGGCTCGATGATGGCCAGCGACATTCACTGCTGCGCTCAGGCCCAGCACGGTTCGGCGCCTGACATCGCCGGCCAGGACAAGGCCAACCCTGTCTCGATGATTCTCTCGGTTGCGATGCTGCTGCAGTGGATGGGCGAGCAGCACGGCAAGCCTGCGCTGGGCGAAGCGGGCAAGGCCATGGAGCAGGCAGTGGACGTCGTACTGGAAGATCCAGCCAAGCGCACTGCCGACCTCGGCGGCAAGCTGGGTTGCGCCGCCTTCGGTGAAGCCGTTGCAGCAGTGATTGCCGGCTGATCGACCGCACGCCGTAAACCCTGCTGGAACCTACCAAGCTGGCGATGCGCTGTCGTCGCCGGCTTTTCCCGCTCCTGCGGGGTTGAACCCGTTTTACGCCGCCCAACAATTGCACAGGAGAAACTGCCCGTGACCCAACCCTTACTCGGCTGCATCGCCGACGACTTTACCGGCGGCACCGACCTCGCCAGCATGTTGGTGCGCGGAGGCATGCGCACGCTGCAGGTGATAGGCGTTCCCGACGGCCCGATCGACGCTGATGTCGATGCCGTAGTCATTGCGTTGAAGTCCCGCACCCTCCCCGCCGCCGAAGCCATTGAAGAATCAGTTGCAGCACTTGACTGGCTCAAACAGGCCGGCTGCCGTCAGTTCTTCTTCAAGTATTGCTCGACGTTCGATTCCACTGCGCAAGGCAATATCGGCCCAGTCGCAGACGCCCTGCTCGAAGCCCTCAACGCGCCATTTGCACTGGCATGCCCGGCATTCCCGGAAAACCAGCGCACGCTCTTCAACGGCTACCTCTTCGTTGGTAACGAACTGCTCAGTGAGTCCGGCATGCGCCATCACCCGTTGACGCCGATGACTGACGCCAATCTCGTGCGCGTCCTACAACAGCAAACCAAGCGCAAGGTCAGCCTGGTTCCCCACAACATCGTCAATCAAGGCGCTAGCGCGGTACGCCAAGCGTTCGCCGAGGCCCAGGCAGATGGCAGCGGATACGCTATCGTCGATGCTGTGAGCAACCTGGACCTCAAGGTTATCGGCGAAGCTGCCGCAGACCATGTTTTGATCACCGGCGGTTCTGGCGTCGCAATCGGCCTACCCGATAATTTCAAACGCGCAGGGCTGCTGCCTGGCGCTTCTTGTGCCGCCAAGCTACCCCATATCGAAGGTCATTCTGCGGTACTGTCCGGTAGCTGTTCGGTAGCGACCAACGGCCAGGTCGAATTCTGGCAGCAGAGTGGTCGTCCGAGCTTCGCGCTCGACCCGCTACGCCTCGCCGACGGGCATGACCAGGTTACTGAGGCGCTGAACTGGGCTAAACCACTGCTGGGCGAAGGACCGGTACTGATCTACGGCAGCGCTCGCCCCGAAGCAGTCAAAGCAGTTCAGGAGCGACTTGGCATTGCCGCTGCCGGCGAAATTGTCGAACGTGCGCTGTCGCAGATTGCTCTGGGTCTACGAAAATTGGGCGTAAACATCTTCGTTGTCGCGGGCGGCGAAACCTCCGGGGCAGTAGTGAAGGCGTTGGGTGTCGATGCACTGAGAATCGGTGCACCTATCGACCCGGGCGTGCCATGGACGCTTGGCCTGGGTGAGCACCCGACAGCGCTGGCACTTAAATCCGGTAATTTCGGTACCCGCAACTTCTTCATCAAAGCCCTGGAGCTGGCGCCATGAACGAGAACAAGGAACGGGAACAGATTGTCCTGCTCGGCAAGTCCATGTACGACCGTGGTCTGACCCATGGGGGCACAGGTAATATCAGCGTGCGTCTGGATGACGGCTGGCTGCTTACGCCAACCGGCTCTTCACTGGGCCGACTCGATCCTGCACGACTGACCAAGCTCGACTGGGAAGGCCGGCATATCAGCGGCGACAAGCCCTCCAAGGAATTGATGCTGCACCTTGCCATGTATCAAGAGCGCCCCACGAGTGGCGCCGTCGTTCACCTGCATTCCACTCACTCGGTAGCCGTCTCGGTACTGGATGGCTTGGACCCGGACGACCTGCTGCCGGCGATTACTGCCTACTACGCCATGCGCGTCGGCAAACTTCCGCTGGTGCCCTATTACGCCCCGGGGGATCCGGCCCTGGCAGAAGCAGTCCGCTCGTTTTCCAGCAAGCATCACGCCATGCTGTTGGCCCATCATGGCCCCGTGGTGGCGGGCAGTGACCTGAACGCCGCTGTAGATGCAACCGAGGAACTCGAGGCTACCGCCCAGTTGTTCCTGCTGATCTTCCAGCACAAGTTCAAGACCCTGACCCCCGAGCAAATTGCCGAACTGCGGCGCCTCTATCCTCTGAAGTGAATGGCACATGTTTGCGAGCCTGAAAACCTGGTGGGCAACACCTCTGGTAGGCATCATCGGCGCCCTTCTGGCCAGTGCGGCGCACTGGCCCCTGCCATGGATCATAGGCTCGATGCTAGCGGTGATTTTCGTCCGCTGCAGCGGCTGGTTGATTGCCGAGATTCCAAACGGACGTAAATCAGGCCAGTGGATGATTGCCACCTCCATCGGCCTGCATTTCACCCAACCTGTAGTCCATGAAATTGTCGGCCATTTCCCGATGATGCTGGCGGCAGCCTTTCTTACCCTGTTACTCGCCCTTGCCGGGATCGCCTTCATGCGGCGCCAGGGCATGGACCTGAAGACCGCTTACTTCGCCTTCATGCCGGCAAACTTTGCCGAAATGATCCAACTGGGGATGCGCCACCGCGCTGACGTCAGTCAGATCGCTGCGGCTCATAGCATCCGCCTGGTGCTGATCGTGCTCAGCGTGCCTGCCGCCATGTTCCTGTTGATGCAAGTTACCCCAGGCGTAACCGAACCGTTGCGCCCTGCAGCCCAGTGGCAGTGGCTCGGCCCCATGCTGGTAGGGGGTGCGTTGGTGGCAGTGTTGTGGCGACGGATGGGCCTGCCGAACCCGTGGATGTTCGGCCCGATGGCCCTGTGCGCTGGCCTGACGGCAACGTTCGACCTGCGAACAGCACTCCCGGTAGAGATGAGCCACTATGGCCAATTGATGATTGGTTGTGCCCTGGGCAGCTTCTTCGATCGAGGCTTCTTCCGTCGTTCGCCGCTATACCTGATGAAGGTGGTGATTTTTACCCTGTCGATGATCGTTGGCACTTTCCTGTTCGCCTGGGGCTTCGGCTGGCTGACAGGTATGCCAGTGCTGTCATTGGCGCTGGGCATGATGCCGGGCAGCAGCACTGAGATGTACCTTACCGCTGAAGCCCTTCACCTGGGAGCAGGGATGGTGACCGCTATGCAGATCATGCGCCTGGTGGTGGTCATGTTATGCGCAGAACCTGTGCTCAAGCTATGGCTGGCACGCCAGGGTGACGTCGTGAACGAGCAACAAGAGCAGGACTAGCGCCTTCACGAAACAGGAACGCCCGCCTCGACCGTATCCGCGGGCGTCTCCGTTGGCCTGCTGCGCTCCAGAATCGGCGACTTGCGGGCGAGCGACCCACTGAGATGGCGTTTCATCAGATGCGCTGCTTCCAGATTGTTTCCTTCCTCGACCAACTCGATCATCCGAAGGTGCTCGGCACACTGCGTGTAGAGGCGCTTGCGGTCGATCATGGAGCGGTACTCCAGCAAGCGACGCATGTTGTTCAGCTGCTTGAGGATCATGTGGTACAGCGGGTTGCCGGACAACTTGATCAAATCCTCGTGGAAGCGGATACCGGACTTCATCAGGACATCGGCCGGCAGTGTGTCGATGCCGCCGGACAGCAGGTCCTTCTGCTCCTTTTTAAGACGCCTGAGCACATCGAGGTCGTACGCAAAATCATTCTCGAGCAAAGCTGCGGGCTCGATCAGAGACCGGACCTTGTAAATCTGCTGGAGCGTCTCTGGGGTTTTCGCCACATCCAGGAACCGCCAGCCGTAACCTGGCTTGGGCTCGGCCCAGCCAACTTTCGCCGCTCGGTTTAGAATATCGATGACCTGAAACTTGGTCAGGTCGTAGCGCTCTCGCAGGTACTTCTCGGTGACTTCCGATGGAATTGCATCGTTGAGCCAATCCTCTGAAAGCTGATAGTACTCTGGGGGTTCTTCAGTCGCCGTGATCTCATCCAGTGCTTCAGTCAAGCCGTCAGCAATGCCAATTACAAAAAAGCCCCGGTTGGGAATCTGCTCCAGGACGCCCTGCTCGGCCAACAGCGTCAACGCCTCCCGAGCAGGTGAGCGCGACACATGAAAGTCATCAGCGACTTTCTGCGCACTCAAATGCGCTCCAGTGGTAATTTCGCCAAGCTGGATCTTGTGTTTTATGTCAAAAACAATGCGCTGGACTAGGGTGCTTGATGCCATATGCCTGAACCGATACGTTGTAAAACCGGAGAGATCAGCAGCCAATCCTTTGATTATCGGCGCCGGTAAATGCAAGTATACGCTAGAACCTGCTCAAGGCGGCAGACACCACTAGCGGGGCGCCATGCGGAATTGTCGCACCAGTTCATTGAGTTCCAACGCCAAGTGGGCCAGCGACTGGCTTGCCGCTGCGGTCTGAGCGGCACCCGCCGACGTCTGTATCGACAGCTCACGGATTGCCAGCAGGTTACGGTCCGTGCTCCTGGCCACCTGCGCCTGCTCGGTCGCCGCACAACTGATGACCTGATTACGCTCATTGATTTGCTCGCTGCTAGAAAGCAGCGCCTGCAGCGCGACGCTGGCTGCCTCGGCCAGGGCCAAGGTTTCCTGGGTTCGGCTGGTACTGTTGTGCATGGTCTGCACTGCGGCCCCGGTTTCCCGCTGCATCGCCGTGATCATGGCTTCGATCTCACGGGTAGATTCTGCCGTACGGTGAGCCAAGCCCCGCACTTCATCTGCGACCACTGCAAAACCCCGCCCCGCTTCGCCTGCACGGGCAGCCTCGATCGCGGCGTTGAGTGCGAGCAGGTTAGTCTGCTCGGCAATCGTACGGATAACATCCAGTACCCGGCCGATCCCCTGCGCTGCCCCTGAAAGCCCTTCAACCTGGCTGGCACTGGCCAGCACATCGCGTATCAGACCATTGAGCGAAGCCAGTGCCTCCTCCATCTTTTGCCTGCCTTGGAGCGCCGTTTCACGTGCCTCGTGTGCCAACTGCGAGGCCATGGCCGCACTCTGAGCGACTTCCTCGGTTGCGCTGGTCATCTGGGTGACCGCGGTAGCCGCCTGCTCGATCTCACTGTGCTGCATGTGACTGTCCCGTCGCCCCTCTTCGGTAACGGCATTAAGTTGCTCGGCGGCTGTTGCCAGCTGCGTAGACGAGCCATCGATCTGTCGCAGTGTCTGCAACAGGTTCGACTGCATACGCTTCAGGGCCTGCATCAACCGCGTCGCTTCATCGTTACCCGTTGGCGTGATCACCTGGCTCAGATCCGCTTCGGCAACCCGTTCGGCAATTTGTACTGCCGACCGCAAGGGTGCAGTGATGCTGGTGATAAGGAGCCACGCGATCAACCCGGTGCAGACGAAGACCAACAGTACCACCAGCACGACTCCCTTGATCGCATTGGAATACGCGGTTTCCGATCGCAGGTTGGCGCGCTGAGCGCCCTCATCAGCCTGTTCGATCAACGCGTCGAACTGGCGTGTCATCTCATCGTATGCATCACGCACCGACATGAGGTAAGCACGTGCCCCTGCCTTGTCGCCTGTACGCGAAACGGCCAGTAATGCCTGATGATGCTTTGCATAGGTTTCAAGGCTACGCACAAAGTCCTCGAGGCCGGTACGCTCTTGGTCGGTTTGCAACAGCCCGGCGTATCGCTGCATTTGTTCGCGCACTTGCTGAAGGCGACCTGCTGTACGTTCTTCGTACGTCTGCATCTGCTCTTGGCTAACTGAAAGGATGTGCTGCATCGACCCCATTCGATAGCGATTCAAGGCGGCATTGGCCGTACCCAGGGCGCGAACGCGCTGCAGCCAGTTATCCTTGATATCCAGAGCCTCAGCCTGTACCACACGGATTTGTTGGAGCGCAAACGCGCCCAACAGCACGCTCAACAGCGCCAGGCACGCGAAGCCGATAGCAGCTCGCGGTCCTACACCGATCATTCTGACGTTCATCTAATCAAGGTTTCCTTTGTTCCCGGACGGGAATCGCAACAATGACTTGCGCCGATACGAGGCCCGCGAACAGGCCCGGCATCGACGAACAAGTCGCAGTGACGGCTCAGAGCAGTTCGAGCGGGTACTCGACGATTACGCGCACTTCGTCCACGTCGCCTTCTGCCTGAGCTTCGTTGGCACGGTGAGTGGTGTGTCGCAAACGCAGGGAAAGGTCCTTGGCAGCGCCCGATTGCACGACGTAGCGCAGGTCCAGGTTACGCTCCCAGTGCTTGCCATCCTCACCTTGCAGCCCTGCGTATCCACCCAGGGGATCGGCCTTGGTGCCATCGATATGATCACCCTTGAGGTAGCGTGCAGAAAACTTCAGGCCCGGCACGCCGTAGCCTGCAAAGTCCAGGTCGTAGCGCACCTGATAGGAGCGCTCGTTTGCCCCGTTGAAGTCCGAGTAGTTGACGGAGTTGGCGAGAAAAATAGAGTCGCCGCCAACAAAATCGAAAGGCGTGTTGCCATCTACGTCCTGGTACGCAACGGTCAGCTTGTGATCGCCGAACGCATAGCCCAGCGCCAGGCTATAGGTGGTGTTATCGATCTCGCCCTGCAACGCCTTGCCGGCATCCCGGGTTTTGTAGAGGTTGGCGTCCATGTCCAGGGACTGGGTATCGGAGAGCGGCAACACATAGTTCAGGTTGCCGTAATACTGATGCCAGGTTTCATCGAAATCCGAGGCATAAAGGCTAGCACTGAGCTGCTTGCTCAAGGCATAGGTGCCGCCGACGAAATCGATCGACTTGCCAATGCGGTTTTCACCGTAATTGAGATAAAGATCGTCATCCTGGTTGCTGGAGTCCCGCAGCTTGTAGGCGGTGAAATGCCCCGCCTGCAGATCAAGGCCATCGATTTCTTTGCTTTGCAGCAACAGACCGGTTGCGGTCTCTGGCAACAGTCGCGAATCCCCGGTTGCGAACACTGGCGCCTCGGTGCGCATGTTGCCGTAGCGGAGCTCGGTGTTGGATAAACGCACTTTCACAGCGGCGCCGGCGCTGGAGTAGTCATCTTCCGGGCGATCATCACTATCGACCGGCAACAGGTCAGCGCCGGAACGCCCTCGCCCACTGTCAAGTTTCAAGCCAAGCAAACCAAAGGCATCCACACCAAAACCCAAGGTGCCTTGTGTGAAGCCAGACTCATAGAACGCCATGATCCCGTGCGCCCACTCCTCGCGGTAGCTCTGATCACCAGGCTCGGCATCACGATAATCGCGATTGAAGTAAAAATTGCGGTTGAGCAGACGAAGGCTGCTGCCTTCGATAAAACCCGCTGATTCCGACTGATCCGAAGCCTGCGCCGCAGCACAGGCGAGCGAAACGGCCAACGCGGTAAACCCCTGAGTCACTGCATGCATCGTCAAGTATTCCTGGTTTAGAAGTTAGTGCCCTGGCCTGCCATTGCCGGGCTTTCTTGTTGTGGATCTAAACAAGCTATGCGCACTGCGGCGCAGCAGCCCCCTGATGAGGTCCTGGCAGGCAATGCCAGAAACGAACGCCCACCAGCAGCGCTGCCCTCCAAAAATAACATTGCATTTGTAAGTGTCAATATGCGAATCTTCTTTCGCTCGCCAGGCAGTCCTCCCCATCCTCAAAAACCGCCTGATGAAGCCATGAATTTTGCTCAATGGCAGCCTTCAGATTGAGTTCAAGCCAAAACCTTATTTGGATGTATGGACCCAAATATCCAATTGATCTGACTGCCTTTTCTTACCAGACGTCCGCTTTGAAGGAAGCTGAGCCATGCAGCGAAGAACAAAAATAGTTGCCACACTGGGACCCGCCACTGAATCACCGGAGGCGATCGAGGGCCTCGTGCGCGCCGGCGTTGATGTGGTGCGCCTCAACTTTTCCCATGGCTCGGCCAACGAGCACATTGCTCGAGCAGCGCTGGTGCGTGAGATGGCCCGCAAGCACAATCGCTTTGTCGCTATCCTGGCCGACCTGCAGGGCCCGAAAATTCGGATTGCCCGGTTTGCAGAAGGCAAGGTGACGATCAACAAAGGGCAGCGCTTCATCCTCGACGCTAAAATGGATAAGCAGGCGGGTACTGCCGAAGCAGTGGGTATCGACTATGAGGCCCTGATCAGCGACAGCCGCGCAGGGGACATCCTGTTGCTCGACGATGGACGCGTCGAGCTGCAGGTACTCGAGGCTCATGCGCACCACCTGGTCTGCGAAGTGCTGGTCGGCGGTCCGCTCTCCAACAACAAGGGCATCAACCGCAAGGGCGGGGGCCTATCTGCCGCTGCTTTGACCGATAAGGACCGCGAGGACATTCGTACCGCAGCGAAGATGCAGGTGGATTACCTGGCTGTGTCGTTCCCGCGCGATGCCGAGGACATGCACCTGGCGCGTCGTTTGTTGCATGAAGCAGGCGCTGAAGCAGGCCTGATCGCCAAGATCGAACGTGCTGAGACAGTCGCTGATCGGCATATCCTCGATGCGATCATCGAAGCCTCCGAAGGGGTCATGGTCGCTCGTGGCGATCTGGGTGTGGAAATCGGCGATGCCGAATTGGTAGCGGTGCAGAAACTGATCATCGATCGTGCGCGCTCTTTGAATCGAGTGGTGATCACGGCAACCCAGATGATGGAGTCGATGATCACGCAGTCCATGCCAACCCGCGCCGAAGTGTTCGATGTCGCCAATGCCGTGCTCGATGGCACAGATGCCGTGATGCTGTCCGCCGAAACCGCTGCCGGTGCCTACCCAGTGCAGACAGTGGAAGCAATGGTACGCATCATTGCCGGCGCTGAACGTCATCCGCAGGCGCAACGTTCAAAACACCGCATGGATGAAGTCTTCCAGCGAATCGACGAAACCATCGCCCTCTCCGCCATGTACGCCGCCAATCACCTGCATGGCGTAAAGGCGATCATCAGCCTGACCGAAAGTGGCGATACACCCCGTCTGATGTCGCGCATCCGCTCGCACCTGCCGATTTACGCATGCTCGGACAACCCGCGTACACAAACGCGCGTGGCCTTGTTCCGTGGCGTCCAGACCCTGCCTTTGAACAGCGATGACATGCTCCCCGAGGAAGTCAATCACCGTGCAGTGCAAGCCCTGGTCCTGCGGGGTGTGGTCAGTGCCGGTGATCATGTGCTGATTACCCGAGGCGACCATGCCCACAACCAAGGCGGTACCAATACCCTGCGCGTAGTGCGCGTGGGCGATGAAATCCGCTGAGAAGCAGGAGGTTGCCAGTGAGCCAGTCCACACACAACGTCTCATCTGATCATCCGGCACCTGGCAGTTGGCCGCGTGACTTCGATTTCCGCCAGGAACATGCAGAGCAGCAGGAGCTGCTGGATCCGACCTTCGAAACAGGGGCACCAGACACCATGATCAACGCCACCCTCATCACCCAAATCACCGCACGTGAAATCCTCGACTCGCGTGGCAATCCCACGGTGGAAGCACAAGTCACTTTGGCGGGTGGCCAGCAAGGTATCGCCAGCGTACCGTCGGGAGCATCAACGGGCAGCCGCGAGGCCTTGGAGCTTCGAGATGGTGGCAACCGCTACCATGGCAAGGGCGTGCTGCGCGCGGTAGAACATGTCAATCAGGCAATTGCTGCCCACCTGAAAGGATTGGACGCACTTGATCAGCGGGCAATCGATCAAGCTCTGATTGAGCTGGACGGCACAGACAACAAGGGCACGCTTGGGGCCAATGCAATCCTGGCGGTTTCTCTGGCCACGGCTAAGGCTGCTGCCGAAGCCAAGGGCCTGGCATTGTACGAGTACTTCGCCGAGCTGCATGGCACACCCGGCCAGTTCAGCATGCCGGTACCCATGATGAACATCATCAATGGCGGCGAGCATGCCGACAACAACGTCGACATTCAGGAGTTCATGATCCAGCCGATCGGCGCGCAGAACTTCAGCGAAGCCCTGCGCATGGGGGCTGAAGTGTTTCATACCCTGAAGAAAGTGCTAGCAGAGCGCGGCCTGAGCACCGCTGTGGGTGACGAAGGCGGATTTGCCCCGTCCCTGGACTCCAACGAACAAGCATTGGTGGTGATTCAGGAAGCCATCGAACGTGCAGGCTACCGAGTCGGCGTCGATATCAGCATGGCGCTGGATTGCGCAGCCTCAGAGTTCTACCACGACGGTGAGTACGTGCTTGCTGGCGAGAACAAGCGATTTTCCAGCGCCGCATTCACCGACTACCTCGGTCAGCTGCGTCACCGCTATCCCATCCTGTCCATCGAAGATGGCATGGATGAAAGCGACTGGCACGGCTGGGCCCTGCTGACCCAGGCACTGGGCAAAGGCACCCAGCTGGTCGGTGACGATTTGTTTGTCACCAATCCGGCCATCTTGCGCGAGGGGATCAGCCAAGGCGTGGGCAATGCCATCCTGATCAAATACAACCAGATCGGAACCCTCAGCGAAACGCTCGACGCCATCCGCCTGGCTCAGCAATCGGGCTACAACGCCGTGATTTCCCACCGTTCAGGCGAAACCGAAGACACCACTATCGCAGATCTGGCGGTAGGCACACGTGCCGGGCAGATCAAGACCGGCTCACTGTGTCGCTCTGACCGGGTGGGCAAGTACAACCGCCTGCTGCGCATCGAAGAAGCCCTGTTGGAACAGGCGCCCTACTGCACTGATGCACTGCGCGCGCAACGCGGCTGATAGAGAGAACCGCACATGAACGAAAAGCTTGTAATCGCGAACTGGAAAATGCATGGCACTCGTGCTGCCAATGAGCAACTGATCAACAACCTGCTGCCGACACTCAGCGAATTGCAAGGCGTACGGATCGCCATCTGCCCGCCATTGCCATACCTGTCCCAAGTTGCTGATCTGCTGGGCAATTCCAGTGTATCGCTGGGCGCACAGAATTTCAGCGAACGCCCACAAGGAGCTTTCACTGGCGAGGTCAGCGGCGAAATGCTTGCCGACATAGGCTGCAATTACGTGCTCGTCGGCCATTCCGAGCGCCGTAGCCTGTATGGCGAAACTGACGCGCTGGTGGCGATGAAATTCGAGGCGGCATTACGCGCAAACCTGGTGCCAGTCCTGTGCCTTGGCGAAACCATCCATCAGCGCCGGGCGGACAACACCAATGCAGTGATCGGCGCACAACTGCGAGCGGTTCTGCAGCAAGTCGGGATAAAGCAACTTGCCCGTGGCGTCATTGCCTATGAACCGGTCTGGGCAATTGGCACTGGCGAGACAGCCTCGCCAGCCCAGGCCCAAGCAGTCCATCAGCACATTCGTGCGCTTCTGGCCGAGCAGGATCCGGATGCTGCCGCCAGCATTCCCCTGCTTTACGGCGGCAGTGTCAAAGCAGATAACGCAGCGCAGCTGTTCGAGCAGGCCGATATTGACGGTGGCCTGATCGGTGGCGCATCGCTGGACCCGGCAGCCTTTGGTGCGATCTGCAAAGCCGCTCGCGCCTGACTCAATCGCGCAACCGTGCGCCTTCAGACAAGAAACACAAGAAAGGTAAAAGCATGAATTCGATTGCCCCCCTCAGCACCCTCTTCCCCACCGCCGAGCAAGTCCCGGAGGCCTACCGTCTGGGCGACCCGATCGAACAGCGTGAGTACCTGGTAGACGGCCAGTTACGCCACTGGGACGGTCCAGTGGCCACAGTGCGCAGCCCGGTCTACCTGGCCAGCGCAACGGGCGAGCAGCAAGTCATCCTGGGCAGTGCGCCGCTGCTCGATGCCACCACCGCGCTGGTCGCCCTCGATGCAGCGGTCAAGGCTTATGACAATGGCCAAGGTACCTGGCCGACGATGCGCGTGGCTGAACGCATCCAGCATGTCGAAACTTTCCTGGCCAGCATGCGCAAGCAGCGCGAGGCCGTCGTCAAGTTGCTGATGTGGGAGATCGGCAAGAACCTGAAGGATTCTGAAAAAGAATTCGACCGCACCTGCGATTACATAGTCGACACCATCAACGCTCTGAAAGACCTCGATCGTCGCTCAAGCCGATTCGAGCTTGAACAAGGCACACTTGGCCAAATCCGCCGAGTACCGCTGGGCGTGACGCTGTGCATGGGCCCCTACAACTATCCGCTCAACGAGACTTTTACCACCCTGATCCCCGCGCTGATCATGGGTAACACTGTGGTATTCAAACCGGCCAAGTTCGGTGTGCTGCTGATTCGCCCTCTGCTCGAAGCCTTCCGCGACAGCTTCCCGGCTGGTGTCATCAACGTGATCTACGGCAGCGGCCGCGAGACCGTGAGCGCACTGATGGCCAGCGGCAAGATCGATGTGTTTGCCTTCATTGGCACCCACAAGGCTGCCAGCGATTTGAAGAAACTGCACCCACGCCCGCACCGCCTGCGCGCTGCGCTCGGCCTGGACGCCAAGAACCCTGGCATCGTGCTGCCCCAGGTAGATCTGGACAATGCCGTGGAAGAGGCGGTTACCGGCGCACTGTCCTTCAATGGCCAGCGCTGCACCGCACTGAAGATCCTCTTCGTACATGAGGATGTGGTAGAGGCATTCCTTGATAAATTCAATCGCAAGGTTGCCGCGCTCAAGCCGGGCATGCCTTGGGAGCCGGGTGTTTCGCTCACGCCACTGCCCGAACCGGGCAAGACCGACTACCTCGCCACCCTTGTCGCTGATGCTAAAGCCAAGGGCGCCCAAGTGGTCAACGAAGGGGGGGGCGATGTCCGCGGCTCGTTCTTCTTCCCGGCAGTACTCTTCCCAGTCAGCCGCGAGATGCGCGTCTATCACGAAGAGCAGTTTGGCCCCGTGGTGCCGGTAGTGCCGTATCGCGATCTGAAAACGGTTATCGACTATGTTCTGGACTCTGACTACGGCCAGCAATTGAGCATCTTCGGTAATGACAGTGCAGAGGTGGGTCGTCTGGTCGATGCCTTCGCCAACCAGGTGGGTCGCATCAACATCAATGCCCAGTGCCAGCGCGGCCCGGACAACTATCCATTCAACGGCCGTAAAAACAGCGCTGAAGGTACCTTGTCGGTTCACGATGCGCTGCGTGTGTTCTCCATCCGCACCCTGGTTGCCACCAAGTTCCAAGGCAGCAACAAAGAACTGATCAGCAAGATCATTCGTAATCGTGAGTCGAGCTTCCTCACGACCGACTATATCTTCTGAGGGCCCGGCGATGAGCACCCGTGCATTGATCATCCTGGACGGCATCGGCCTGCGTGAGGCCAGCGAGTCCAATGCCTTGGCAGCGGCCCGCACGCCGAACCTGGACTCACTACTGGCGCACTACCCAAATAGTCAGATCGCGACCTCGGGCTTGGCCGTTGGCCTGCCCGAAGGCCAGATGGGCAACTCTGAGGTGGGGCACATGAACCTGGGCGCCGGACGGGTCGTGTATCAAAGCCTTACCCGCATCGACAAGGCTATTGCCGACGGGGACTTCGCTCGCAATGCTGCCCTGAGGTCACTGGTCGACCAGGCGGTAGAGCGTGACGGCGCGGTCCATGTCATGGGGCTGCTGTCGCCCGGCGGTGTCCACAGCCACATCGAGCAGATCACTGCAGCCTGCAAGACTTTGGCGGAGTTGGGCGTCAAGCGGTTTTATGTGCATGCCTACCTCGATGGCCGAGATACGCCGCCGAAAAGCGCTAGTGAATCGATCGAGGCACTGGAGGCAGCGCTTGCACAGTCAGGCCGTGGGCGTATCGCTACGCTGGTCGGACGCTATTTTGCGCTGGACCGCGACAATCGTTGGCCGAGGATCGAGAGTGCCTACCGCGCTATGGTTCAGGGTCAGGCCGAGTTTCAGGCCAGCTCTGCCAGCGAGGCATTGTCACAGGCGTATGAACGTGGCGAAAGCGACGAGTTCGTTGCCGCAACGATCATCGGTGAGCCGGTTCCGCTGCAGCCGCAGGATGCACTTCTGTTCATGAACTTCCGCCCGGATCGTGCACGGCAATTGTGCCAGGCGCTGGTCATGCCAGATTTCGTTGGCTTCGAGCGGCCGTTTGTAGTGCCAGCGTCGCAGTTGTTGACACTGACCAGGTACGCCGAAGACCTGCCCTGCCCCTTCGCGTTTGGGCCAGAAAGCATCGTCAACAGCCTGGGCGAATACCTGGCGGGTCTGGGCAAGCGACAATTGCGTATCGCCGAGACGGAGAAGTATGCCCATGTAACATTCTTCTTCAATGGCGGGCGCGAACAGCCTTTTCCCGGCGAAGAGCGCATCCTGATCCCCTCGCCCGCCGTGGCCTCGTATGACCTCCAACCGCAGATGAGTGCGCCAGAACTGACCGAGCGCCTGGTCGAAGCGATCGAAAGCGAACGTTTTGACTTGGTAGTGTGCAATTACGCCAATGGCGACATGGTCGGACACACCGGATCATTCGACGCGGCAGTAAAGGCCGTCGAGGCCCTCGACAACTGCCTTGCTAACGTAGTCGAAGCGATTTTGAAGATCGATGGACAGTGCCTGATCACCGCCGACCACGGCAATGTTGAACAGATGACAGATCCCGACTCCGGGCAGTCCCACACATCTCACACATTGAACCCGGTGCCGCTAATTCTGGTGGGCCGTCACGTGGCTAATACAGGCTTGCGCGACGGCAGGCTGTGCGACATAGCCCCCACGCTTTTGCAATTGATGAATCTCCCACTGCCGGCACAGATGGAAGGTCATTCGTTGCTTACCAACTGATCGGTCTTCAGGGGACCATCAGGTCATGGATGGGCTGGGAGTGGTCTGGTCACCCTGCCTTGCCATCGATGACGTGCTCCACGGTGACGCTACTGCGCGTCTTTGAGGCGGTCCCCAACGGGACCGCCTCCTTTTTATTCCCGCCTGCGCATCCTGACTGCAGGGCTTAGACACTGATAGGTAATTGATATGGAATGGCTTACCAGCCCAGAAATCTGGGTCGCCTTCTTCACCCTGACCGCCCTGGAAATCGTCCTTGGCATTGACAATATCATCATGATCGCCATTCTCGTCGGCCGCATGCCGCCGCATATGCGTGCGCGCACCCGCTTTTTCGGGCTGGCGCTGGCGATGGTCACGCGCATCTTGCTGCTGCTTTCGATCACCTGGATCATGGGGCTCACCCGCGACCTGTTCGAAGTCTTTGGCCAAGGCATTTCCGGGCGAGACCTGATTCTGTTTTTCGGCGGGTTGTTCCTGCTGTACAAGAGCAGTACTGAAATGTTCCAAAGCCTGGAAGGTGAAGAAGAACAAGCCTCCGACGCCCCAGGTGTCGGACGCGGATTCATCGCCACGATCATTCAGATTGCCATCATCGATATCGTCTTCTCGCTCGACTCGGTCATCACTGCCGTGGGCATGGTTTCGAATGTGCCCGTGATGGTTGCCGCGATCATCGTCGCGGTGATGGTGATGATGATGGCCGCCGGCACTATCAGCGCGTTCATCGAGCGCCATCCAAGCCTGAAGATGCTGGCGCTGTCCTTCCTGGTCGTGGTCGGTACCGTGCTGATCGCAGAGTCTTTCGACGTGCATGTACCCAAGGGCTATGTCTACTTCGCAATGGCGTTCTCGCTGGCAGTGGAAGCTTTGAACATCCGTATGCGAACCCGCCGTGAAAAAGCTCAGGATGAGGCAGGTGAAGGTAACCTGGCAAAAGCCGACTGAGCACCTTCCTCGTACTACAGATTGGGGCCGCTTATGCGGCCCCAATGCGTTTGAATCAAGCTGAAAGCCTGTCCCACGACGGCGAAGTACCGAGTAGTGGCACACGTTATCCGATGTCGACTGCTGTTGCTTACGCTTGCACCTGCCCCCGCACGCTGGGTCAGGATTTCAAATGGGTGCAATTGCATTGCCCACAGCTTCGCTAGTAAGGAGGGCCAACCACGGGCTTGAGATTGACCGGATGTGTTAGTCACGGCGGTGGCGCCCCGGCCCGCAAGATCTGCCTGAGGTCGCCACGCATTGAAGGGTATGAGGGATCTAACGCTAGGGCTTTTGCGATGTACGCAGAACTGCAGAGAGACAAGTAGCCGGTGCGGTTCCTGACCGCACCGGCATTCCACAATGAACGTCAGCCTGCACTCCAAGGGAACAAGCCAAACGCCATGGCCACGACCATGATCAGCATGCACAGGGCAAAGGCCCACTTCAGGGTGTACTTCTGATGGTCACTGAACTCGACCCCGGCCAACCCACACAGCAGGTAAGTCGATGCCACCAACGGGCTGAGCAAGTGCACCGGTTGCCCGACCAACGAAGCCCGACCGATCTCGGCGTGGGTGATGCCATAGACCTCGGCGGCCTTGGCCAGCACAGGCAATACACCGTAGTAGAAGGCATCGTTAGACATGAAGAACGTGCCTGGAATGCTCGCCAATGCAGTGATAGGTGCCATATAAGGGCCCCATTCCGCCGGCAGCATGTTCAGGAAGCTCTTGGACATTGCATCGACCATCCCGGTCCCCGACAGAATGCCCGCCAAAATACCGGCCGCCAGGAAGATCGCGATCTGGTTCAAGGCCGTGGGCGCATGCGCGGAGATGCGCCGGCGCTGGTCTTGCATGTGCGGGTAGTTGATTACCAGCGCAATCGAGAACGCCACCATGAACAGGATCGCCAGCGGCAGAATCTCCAGCACTAGGCCAGTCATCAGCGCGATAGTCAGGCCCGCATTGAGCCAGAACAATTTGGGTCGACGCAGTTCGGCGTTTTCTTCCGACAGTGAAGGCGTAGCCTCGTTATCAGCGTCATCGAATACCGTGGCCGCTGCTCCCAGCGATTGCGGCAAGCGTCCCAGGCGCTGACGTTCGCGGGTACCAATGAACCAGGCCAGCAGCATGACACCCAGGAAACTGATGATCAGCGTCGGGATCAATGGCAGGAAGAGCTCGGAAGTCTCCACTTGCAGCGAGGCCGCTGCCCGTGCCAATGGCCCACCCCATGGCAGCAGATTGGTCACACTGGCAGCCAGAATTACCACGCAGGTCAGCGCCAGAGGGTCCAGCCGCATGCGCTTGAACAGCGGCAGCATCGCGGTGACCGTGATCATGTAGGTGGTCGAGCCGTCACCGTCCAGCGACACCAGCCCTGCCAGCAGCGCGGCGAACACCACCGCTTTCATCGGGTCCCCGCCAATCAGCTTGATGAACTTCTTGATGATTGGGTCGAACAGCCCAGTGTCGAACATCAGGCCGAAGTAGAGGATGGCGAACATCACCATGATCGCAGTCGGCGCGACCTTGCGCAGGCCCTCGATCATCATGTCGCCCATGTCCGGCCCGAAGCCGGCAATCAACGCGAAGACGATCGGTACGGTGGTCATGGCCACCAGGGGTGACAGCCGTTTGGTCATGATCAGGGCCATGAAGGTCACGATCATGCCGTATCCAAGAAATGACAGCATTTGTATCACCTTGACTTGAAATACAATTATTGTTGTGGGTCAGCGCTCTTTCGGCGCATCAAGGTCACAGACGGCGAACCGTCAGCTCATGTGCAAGCCGCCATTGACCGAGAAGTCAGCTCCGTTTGCGTACCCTGACTCTTCGGATGCCAGCCAGCCACAAATGGCTGCAATTTCTTCGGGAGTGCCAAGCCGCCGTGCAGGAATGTCGTGGATCAAGCGATCCATCATGGCGGTACTGGTCACGGATTTGAGCTTGGGAGTGGAAATAAAGCCTGGCGATACCGTATTCACGGTCACGCCCCGCGACCCTACTTCACGGGCCAAGGCGCGGGTAAAGCCGCGGATGGCTGATTTGGCGGTGGAATAATTGACTTGGCCGACCTGGCCGATCTGCGCGTTCACCGATGAAATGTTGATCACTCGGCCCCATCCCCGGGAGGCCATGTCATCGATAACCTGCTTGGTCACGTTGAACAGCGAATTGAGGTTGGTATCAATGACAGTTGCCCAATCCCCGGGCTGCATGTCGCGAAATACCACATTGCAGGCTGTGCCGGCATTGTTGACCAGCACATCGATAGGACCGACTTCTTTCTTGATACGGTCAAAGGTGGCATTGCAAGAGTCCCAGTCAGCGACGTTGCCTTCAGAGGCAATGAAGTCGAACCCCTTCCGGTGCTGCTCGGCAAGCCAATCAGCTTTGTGCGGCGAAGAGGGTCCACAGCCGACCACTACGGTAAAACCGTCACGATAAAGACGCTGGCAAATAGCAGTACCTAAGCCGCCCATGCCGGCCGTGACGTAAGCGATGCGTTTGGACATAAACCTTACTCCTTTTGTGTTTTTTGTAGGGAGCAGCTAGCGAGCAAAACTCGCCTGATATTGGACTTCATTGAGCAGGAATACAATCCTGAGCAATTGTACAGGCAACCCACGTGATTAGAGCCCCTGAACGGCGAACCTGCGGACAGGCCTCTGCCACTCTGCTACTGCATTTTGGAAATTGCAAGTGCAATATCACATCCGGGTTGCCTGCATCGAATGACCGTTACGCTCCGCAACCTTCAGCTATACGATATAGTGAGCATCGACCTCACCCAGCCGGGCAGCTATCGCTGGATACACACCTTGACCACCTTGACCTCTCCGATCCGTAAAGACCTTGCCAACCAGTTGGCACCCAAGATCCTGGATATGGCTCGCGCGCGCTCAATGCGAGCCGGCGATCCGCTTAGAGAAGAAGCTTTCGCAAAGGAATTGGGCGTTTCACGATCCCCCATCCGTCGTGGCTTTGCGCTTCTTGAAGAGCTGGGACTGGCCGTCAAAGAGCCTAACCGAGGGTTTTTCCTGACCTGCGATGCACGCAGTGTCGATACCGGGAAACTGCCATTGGAGGTTGATTCTTTCGAAGACTTCTACCTGCGGGTAGTCGACGACGTGTTGGCGGGGGATATCGGAGCATCCTTCTTCGAAGCTGAGCTGATGCGCAAGTACGCTGTACCGCGGGGTCAGATCATTAAAGTTCTCAACCGGCTGGCCAGGGAGGGCATGATCGAACGGAACCCTGGCCAGGGCTGGAGCATCAATGCCTTTCTCCACGACTCCGAAGCGCACATACAGAGCTACCGATTTCGCATGGCTGTTGAACCAGCCGCCCTCCTCGAACCTGGCTATGTGGTAGACAAAGCCGCTTTCGCTAAAGCACGCAAAACACAGCAAACGCTGCTGGAAGGCGAGATCTTTACGCTGTCTCGTTCGCAGCTGTTCCATATCGGCGCGCAGTTGCATGAACTGATCGTGCGGTGTTCGGGCAATCCGTTCTTCCTGGAATCCATCCGTCGGCAAAACCAGCTGCGCCGCTTCATGGCTTATAAGTCCAACGTCGACAGACCGCGGTTGATTCAACAATGCCGCGAGCACATCGAATTGCTAGACCTGATTGAGTCTGGCCAACGCGAACAGGCTGCCGAATTCCTTCGCTCGCACTTGGATCATGTGAGCCGCTTGAAAGCTGCCCATGAGGCCAAAAGCGTAAAGTAGCGTACGCCCCCTTCGTACGATCGAGGCCCTGGGGAGACAGGCGACGCCCTCCCCTCACCTTCCCAAAGGCAGGGGGCGGTCGGTGATCACATGCTTCATCACCAACGTTGACGTCAGCCTCTGAACATTCGGCAGCCTGGAGAGTTCTTCATCATAGAGCTCTCGAAAAGCAGGCAGATCAGCTGTTACTACCATCAGCAGGTAGTCGGGATCACCGAATAAGCGTTGTGCCTGAATGATGGATGGAATACCTGGCAACGCCCTTTCAAAGTCAGCCACTGCCTGGTGGTGCCCCTCTCGCAATGTCACAAATACAAGTGAGGAGAAATTCAGGCCGAGGGCAGTCGCGCACAGATGAGCCCGGTATCCGGTGATGACACCTCCCTCCTCTAGCGCGCGGACACGACGATGGCACGGCGAGAGGCTCAATCCTACTCTCTCGGCCAGCTCAGTCAGCGACTGGCGCCCATCGCGCTGTAGCTCAGCAAGAATCTTCTTGTCTATCCGGTCCATTCAGAAAAACCTTCCACGCTTAATCCAGTATTCGACTCACTTTGAAAGATAATACCACCCGATTTTACTTATCCTTCTATCGCAGCAGACCCAGCCTGTGGCCTGCTCATTTTCACTCTGAAGGAAAATTGATCGTGAGTTTGTCCGTTCTGGCAGCGTTTTGGGCTGTTTCATTTCTCTTCGTCATCACACCAGGAGTTGATTGGGCTTATGCAATATCTGCAGGCTTGCGCGGCCGAGTTGTTATACCGGCGGTAGCCGGCATGTTGTCAGGGCACCTCCTGGCGACCGTCATCGTGGCCGCAGGTGTCGGTGGATTGCTTGTTCAAGTGCCATTCGCACTGTCGGCGCTTACACTGATGGGCGCCGGCTATCTGCTGTGGCTTGGCTTGAATATGTTGCTTAAACCCGCTGCTCGAGTTCAAGAAGCAGAATCCAATGAAGGCAACTGGATGGCTTGGGCACTCAAGGGACTGTGCGTGAGTGGCATGAACCCCAAAGTCGTTCTGCTCTTTCTCGCGCTGCTACCCCAGTTCACCAATCCTCTGGGCAACTGGCCCGTTTCGATCCAGATTCTGGCACTGGGGATGGTCCATGCCCTCAGTTGCGGCGTCGTGTACCTCACTGTGGGTTACGGCGCTCGTGCCGTGCTTGGAACGCGTCCAAGCGCTGCCATCATGGTCAGTCGCTTTTCGGGAGCCGCAATGATTGTGATCGCCGTGGTGCTTGCAGCCGAACGAATCATCACCCTATCGTGAGCAATAAAATGCCTGATCAATCCAATGCACCCTACGCTACCCGTCCATCACGACGGGTCCGAATTCCTCATCTCCGTGAAATGAAGGAACGGGGGGAGAAATGGGCGATGTTGACCGCCTACGATATGTTAACCGCGTCGATTTTTGAGGCGGCAGGCATCCCGGTGCTTCTGGTCGGCGACTCTGCAGCCAATAATGTGTACGGCTATGACTCCACTCTTTCAGTGACCATTGATGAGTTGTTGCCATTGGTGCGAGCCGTCTCAAGGAGCTGCGAGCGAGCATTGATCATTGCTGATTTGCCATTTGGCTCATACCAAGGCACCCCAGAGCAGTGCTTCAACACAGCCGTTCGCTTCATGAAGGAAGGTGGCGCCCATGCCGTGAAACTGGAGGGCGGCATCGAGATGCTGCCTCAGGTGCAGAAGCTGGTCAGTTCGGGAATCCCCGTGATGGCTCACATCGGCTTCACCCCTCAGGCCGAACATCACCTTGGCGGCTATCGCGTACAAGGCAAAGGTCAGGACGCTCTAAGGCTCCTTGAAGCGGCCAAAGCATTCGAGCAAGCAGGTGCTTTCGCCTTACTGATCGAGATGGTGCCTGGTGCCTTGGCGACTGAAATTAGTCAGGCTGTCTCTATTCCCACAGTGGGAATTGGAGCAGGCAATGGTTGCGATGCACAGGTTTTGGTCTGGCAGGATATGGCAGGCCTGCGGAGCACCCCACTACCTCGGTTCGTCAAGCAATACGCCAACATGCGTCAGGTTTTGATCGATGCTGCGCAGGCGTTTGCCGAAGATGTAGCGGGGGGGAATTTCCCTGGCCCAGCGCACACTTTCTGAAAAAGGGGTGAGTCATGAGCGAAATACGTCGCAAGGCGGTTGAAGGCCTTCAGGTAGGGGATACCTTCAGCATAAAACGCACCTTCACCCATGCCGAAGTTGCAAGCTTCGAACAAATATCAAGGGATCAAAACCCCATACATTCCCATCCTGACTATGCCAAAGCCAAAGGCTTTAAAGGAACGATCGCTCACGGTTTATTGACAGCCAGTTTAGTAACCGAGATTGGAGGTCAGCTCGGCTGGCTAGCCGCGTCAATGAGCTTTGGATTCAAGCGCCCTGTTTATCCAGGAGAAGCGTTGACCTGCGAGTGGAGGATCCTCAGCATTGATGAAAGCGGTCGGGCTGAGGCAGATATAAAGGTGCAGAACCAAGGTGGAGAACTCGTTATGACTGCACGAACAACTGGGGTCGTGCCAAACGAGGTCGAACGGGCGATGCTCCGATCAATGCTTGGCGAGCAGATTTCGGTTACACCTGCCGCCACACCAATGGATGCCGATCCTTGATCGTGACAGGTGGCCGATCGTCGTTTGGATGCTAAAAGGCAGAAAAAAGTTAGTTTTCGCAACCATCTGATTAGCCTGATTATTTTATGCGTTAACCGTTAGTAACGCTCAGATGTTCAGAAAGTTATCGCGGGGCGTCTGTAACAGGGGATGTTTACAGCCTGAACCGGCCCTTTCGCGGGCTGCCGGCGAAAAGGCCGGTTCAGGCGACCCATCAAAGGGAGGGGGCGGCGGCTTCGACCGGCTGGGCATCCTGCTGCACCTGAATGGGTGCAGCTTCCGCCGGCGGGGCCACAGGCTGCGAACCCTGGCTATCATCCAGCACCGGCGCCGCTGCCGCCTCGCTGGCCGGGGCTACCCCCGCAGGTGCAGGCGTCGCCTCAACCAACGGTGCAGCTGCCGGGGCCGGCGCCACCGGGTTTGCCGCCGCTTGCTCCGGAAGCCCAAGGTCAGCCGCCGGTTTTTCAACCTTCGGCGCTGGCTCTTCGACCTTGGCCTTGCTCACTTTTTTCGGCTTGGGCAGGTAGCTCTCCACCAAGGCGAAATAGCGGTCATAGAACTGCGCCGCGGTCACCGTCTCACTGGCCACCTTGACCATCGAGTCGTCACTGGAGCCGATCGGCATCGACACCGAACCCAGCACCCCCACGCCCAGGCTGGCGGAGGTGTTGGACTTTTTCAGCGCATAGCGGTCCTGGAGGGCGTTGGCGAACATGGTCGAGCGCTGATCGTCGCTCACGTCCGGCGCACAGGTGACATTGAAGCTGATCTGCAGGTGGTTCTCGCTGTTTTGCTGAAAGCTCTTGTTACCCACCACCTGGTTGGCGCCGCTGCTGGTGATGATGTATCCCTGGCTAAGCAAAGCACGCCGGGCGGCCTCGCAAGAGCCGGCATCGCTCACCGGAAAGCTGCGCGAGAAGGTACCCGAGTCATCGAAGTTCTCGTGCTCGTAGACGGCCGCTTTTTTCGAGGAACAACCGGTCACGCCCGCCAGCACCAGGGCCAGCCCGAGCGCACCAAAGACGGAAGATCTGGTCATTGCGAATTCCGGGTATGTCGGGAAAGTGCCTATTGTGCAACACAGCAGGCAGGCACAGGAACCGCTGGTCGGTGAAGAATCTGTCAGGTTGGTGTAAATCTGGGTAAAGGCAGGCACTTACCAGGCGCACCAACGAAAAAAGCGACCCGAAGGTCGCTTTAACGTTGCTTCAAGGCGTTCATGGGGCCTTGAAGCGAAGATGGCGCAGCGGACGGGACTCGAACCCGCGACCCCCGGCGTGACAGGCCGGTATTCTAACCGACTGAACTACCGCTGCGTATCATTCAGGCTTGCGCCCGATTGAAACCTGGGTCTACCCTTCCGGCGCGATGGCCTCAGGGCAGACACAAAAAAAGCGATAACGCGATCGCTTCTCTTGTGTTTGCTTCAAGGTGTTCTAGGGACCTTGAAACGAAGATGGCGCAGCGGACGGGACTCGAACCCGCGACCCCCGGCGTGACAGGCCGGTATTCTAACCGACTGAACTACCGCTGCGTATCGTTCAGGCTTGCGCCTGATTGAAACTGGGATCAGCCCAAGGCATGTGCCTTATGGCTTCAGACCGGTGCCAGGCACCCATCTGTTACTGAAAAATGGCGCAGCGGACGGGACTCGAACCCGCGACCCCCGGCGTGACAGGCCGGTATTCTAACCGACTGAACTACCGCTGCGCAGTGCGTTCCTCTCTGGCTATCGGCTTCTTGCGAACCCGATGCTCCAGGAACATCTCAGGAAGTGGTGGGTGATGACGGGATCGAACCGCCGACCCTCTGCTTGTAAGGCAGATGCTCTCCCGGCTGAGCTAATCACCCTCGCGATGTTGCTTGTTGCGTTTGCTTCGCTGAGGCCGCGAAATTTACGCAGGTGGCGAAGCTAAGTCAATAGCCCCATTGAATTTTTTTCAAAAAGGCAACGTGAGGTTATTGCCTGTGCCGGCCTCTTCGTGGGTAAACCCGCTCCTACAGTCGGACATTAACCGTTGTAGGAGCGGGTTTACCCGCGAAGAGGCAGGCGCAGTTTAAAAAAGGTGCTCAGGTATAGATCATCTTGCGGGTCATGCCGCCATCGACCACAAACTCCTGGCCGGTGACAAATGCCGCCTGGCGTGACAGCAACCAGGCAACCATGGCCGCGACATCTTCCACGGTCCCTACCCTGCCCGTTGGATGCTGGGCATGGTCAGCTTCGCTCAACGGCTCGGCACGGCGCTGCGACGGATCACGGGCATCGATCCAGCCCGGGCTCACCGCATTGACGCGAATCTCCGGGCCCAGGCTCATGGCCAGGGCATGGGTCAAAGCCACCAGGCCGCCCTTGCTTGCCGCGTAAGCCTCGGTGTCGGGTTCGGACTGCCGAGCACGGGTAGAGGTCAGGTTGACGATCGCCCCATTGTGCGCACGCAGGTACGGCGCACAATGCTTGGCCAGCAGCATGGGGCCACTGAGGTTGACCCCCAGCACCCGGTTCCATTGGGCCAGGCTCAGGCTTTCCAGCGTCTGGTTGTGCGGGTTGGCAATGGCCGCATTGCACACCAGCGCGTCCAGCCGGCCGAACTGCCCGAGCACTTCGGACACGCCGGCACTGACCTGGGCCTCGTCGGCAACGTCCATGGTGATGAACCAGGCGTTGTCGCCCAACGCCTTGGCCGCTTTGGTACCACGCTGGCGGTCCAGATCACTCAGCACCACTTGCCAGCCTTCGCAGATCAGCCATGCGGCAATGCCAAGACCGATGCCGCGGGCGGCGCCCGTGACCAAGGCTACCCGGCCATTGTGGCCCGGGGTGCTGCCGCTGATTTCGATCACAATGCCGCCAGCCCGCGCGCCAGGTCAGCCTGCAGGTCGGCCACGTCTTCCAGGCCCACGGCAACGCGGATCAGGCTGTCGCGGATACCCGCCGCTTCACGCTCCTGCGGCGACAGACGACCGTGTGAGGTGGTCGCCGGATGAGCGATGGTGGTTTTGCTGTCACCCAGGTTGGTAGTGATGGAAATCACTCGGGTAGCGTCGATGAAACGCCACGCGCCCTCTTTGCCACCCTTGACCTCAAAACTGACCACTGCACCAAAACCGCTCATCTGGCGCTTGGCCAGTTCGTGCTGCGGGTGGCTGGGCAGGCCGGCGTAATGCACCTTCTCCACGCCGTCCTGCTGCTCCAGCCATTCGGCCAGGGCCTGAGCGCTTTCGCAGTGTGCACGCATACGCAGGCGCAGCGTTTCCAGGCCCTTGGTGAAGATCCAGGCGTTGAACGGGCTGAGGGTTGGACCTGCGGTTCGCAGGAAACCCACCACTTCTTTCATTTGCTCGGTACGGCCGGCAACCACACCGCCCATGCAGCGGCCCTGGCCATCGATGAACTTGGTGGCCGAGTGGAACACAATGTCGGCACCCAGCTTCAGCGGCTGCTGCAACGCCGGGGTACTGAAACAGTTGTCCACCACCAGCATGGCACCCTGAGCATGGGCGATTTCGCTGAGCGCAGTGATATCGACCAACTCGGCCAGCGGGTTGGAAGGCGATTCGACGATCAGCAGCTTGGTGTTGGCCTTGATGGCCTTTTCCCAGCCGGTGAGGTCGACCAGTGGCACGTAGTCCACCTGTAGGCCAAAGCGCTTGAAGTACTTCTCGAACAGGCTGATGGTGGAGCCGAATACGCTCTGCGACACCAGCACATGGTCACCGGCGCTGCACAGCGACATGACCACGGCCAGGATCGCCGCCATGCCGGTGGACGTACCCACGGCCTGTTCGGCACCTTCCATGGCCGCCAGGCGCTCCTCGAAGGCACGCACCGATGGGTTGGTGTAGCGCGAATAGACGTTGCCCGGCGTTTCGCCGGCAAAGCGCGCAGCAGCATCGGCTGCCGTGCGGAACACATAGCTGGAGGTCAGGAACAGCGCTTCGCTGTGCTCGCCTTCCGGGGTACGGTTTTGACCAGCGCGAACCGCCAGGGTGTCGAAACCGACACCCTCGAGGTCACTGTCCAGTCGCCCGGCATCCCATTGATCCGTCATGCCGTCGCTCCCAAAATCAGTTGTTGTAAAGGTCGATGATCGCGCTGACGGCCTGGTTCTTGACCTTGGCCAGGTCATTACGGGCCTGCTCGATGCGGTCGAGGTAGGCTTCGTCGATATCGCCAGTGACGTATTCGCCGTTGAACACCGCGCAATCGAACTGCTCGATCTTGATCTTGCCGCCGCCGACCGAATCGATCAGGTCTGGCAGGTCCTGATAGACCAGCCAATCGGCGCCAATCAACTCACCCACCTGTTCGGTGGTGCGGTTGTGGGCGATCAGTTCGTGAACACTCGGCATGTCGATGCCGTAGACGTTGGGGTAGCGTACTGCAGGGGCCGCGGAGCAGAAGTAGACATTCTTGGCGCCGGCTTCGCGGGCCATCTGGATGATCTGCTTGCAGGTGGTGCCGCGCACGATCGAGTCGTCCACCAGCATCACATTCTTGCCGCGGAACTCCAGCTCGATGGCGTTGAGCTTCTGACGCACCGACTTCTTGCGCGCGGCCTGGCCGGGCATGATGAAGGTACGACCGATGTAACGGTTCTTGACGAAACCTTCGCGGAACTTGACGCCCAGCCGGTTGGCCAGTTCCAGCGCGGCAGTGCGACTGGTATCCGGGATCGGGATGACCACGTCGATATCATGATCGGGGCGCTCGCGCATGATCTTGTCGGCCAGCTTTTCACCCATGCGCAGACGCGCCTTGTACACCGAGACCCCATCGATGATCGAGTCCGGGCGCGCCAGGTAGACGTGCTCGAAGATGCACGGCTGCAGCTTCGGCGCTTCGGCGCACTGCTTGGTGAACAACTGGCCTTCTTCGGTGATGTACACCGCTTCGCCCGGTGCCAGGTCGCGGATCAGGGTGAAGCCGAGCACGTCCAGGGCGACGCTTTCCGACGCGATCATGTATTCCACACCTTCGTCGGTGTGACGCTGACCGAACACCACCGGGCGAATGCCGTGGGGGTCGCGGAAACCGACGATGCCGTAGCCGGTGATCATGGCCACCACGGCGTAACCGCCAACGCAGCGGCTGTGCACATGGGAGACCGCAGCGAACACGTCTTCTTCGGTCGGCTGCAACTTGCCGCGCACCGCCAGTTCATGGGCGAACACGTTCAGCAGCACTTCCGAATCGGAGTTGGTGTTGACGTGGCGCAGGTCGGACTCGTAGATCTCCTTGGCCAACTGCTCGACGTTGGTCAGGTTGCCGTTGTGAGCCAGGGTGATGCCGTAAGGCGAGTTGACGTAGAACGGCTGGGCCTCGGCCGAGGTCGAGCTGCCCGCAGTGGGGTAGCGCACGTGGCCGATGCCGATGTTGCCTACCAGGCGCTGCATGTGGCGCTGCTGGAACACGTCGCGCACCAGGCCATTATCCTTGCGCAGGAACAACCGGCCGTCATGGCTGGTCACGATACCGGCAGCGTCCTGGCCGCGGTGCTGGAGGACCGTAAGCGCGTCATACAGCGCCTGATTGACGTTCGACTTACCGACGATACCGACGATGCCACACATGCGACGCAACCCCTACTTTGATGAAACTTGAGTGAATAGCGCTCAGGGCTTGGACGGCCCGAGCAACTGTTCCTTGAACGGAAGATCAGCCGGAGTGCTGATCAGCCCACTGGGCGTCCATTGGCCGGTGAAACCCAGAATCAGGTTTTTCGACCAGTCGGCGACCAAGAGAAATTGTGGTATCAGGCGTGATTCCTGCCACCAGTTGTCTTGTTGAACCGGCCCCAAGCTGATCAGGCCTATGGCCACCACTACCAGCAAGGCCCCGCGCGCAGCACCGAAGGCCATGCCCAGGAAACGATCGGTGCCGGACAGCCCGGTCACGCGGATCAGCTCACCGACAAGGAAGTTGACCATGGCCCCCACCAGCAAGGTGGCGACGAAAAGAATGGCGCAGCCAGCGATGACGCGCATCGATGGCGTCTGGATATAGCTCTCAAGATACACCGAGAGCGAACCGCCGAACATCCAGGCAACCGCACCGGCAATGATCCAGATGAGCAAGGACAAGGCCTCCTTGACGAAGCCGCGCTTGAGACTGATCAGTGTGGAGACGGCGATGATCGCAATGATCGCCCAATCAACCAAGGTAAATGCCACGGTGCTGCCTGCAGACGTTTGAGGCGGCGCATTTTACCAGAGCGGCGGGCCGGGAGTAAGCGGAATGTCAGCTGGATTGGTGTTGGGCCATTGGCAGGCAAACCCGCCCCCAACTGGTTCTGGCTGAGCCTTGCAGCGGCGCAGTACCTGCAGGCGCGGGCTCACCCGCGAATGGGCGGCATGGCCGCCCCGGGGAATCAGCTGCGCTCAGGCTGGAAGCGCACCACAAAGCCCTTGAGGCTGTTCTGACGGTTGATGGCGTCACGCACGCGCTCGGCTTCGGCGCGCTCGATCAACGGCCCCACGTACACGCGGTTCATGCCCCCCGCCGTACGGATATAGGCGTTGTAACCCTGGCTACGCAGGGTTTGCTGCAGCTTTTCGGCACCGGCGCGGTTGGACAGGCTGGCCAGCTGGATCGACCAACTGACGGGCAGGCCATTGGCGTCGATCTTCGATGGCGCGGCAGGCGCTGGTGTTGCAGCAGCCTTGGCCTCCACCTTGGGCGCGGGCGCCTGCGGCTTGGGCGGCTGAACCTGCGCCTGGGTCTGCGGCGACGGGGTGATTGGCTGGCTGGGCGTACTCGCCGGCGCAGTGGCCTCGTCGATCACCACCGGCGCCGGCTGCGCCTCCTGCGCAATAACCTGTGGCTCCGGCACGGCAACCGGCTCCACCTTCACTTCCGGTAGGCTGGGCATGGCCGGTGCCTGCGGGGCTTCGACGTGCACCTGGCGCATCTCGTCCTCGCGGGTAAACAGCATCGGCAGGAAGATAACCGCCAGCGCCACCAGCACCAGCGCACCCACCATGCGCTGTTTCATCCCTTTATCCAGCACAGCCATCTATTCCACCCTCCTGGGCGTGCCGCTCCAGCCATTCCAGCGCCTGGGCGACACAGAAAAACGAACCGAACAGCAGGATCTGATCATCCGCCGTCGCCTGCGCACATTGCCCTTCAAGGGCGGCGTCGACGCTGGCATAAGACTTCACCGTGGCACCGAGGTTCGCCAAGGACGTGGCCAGTTCGGCAGCCGGGCGACTGCGCGGGGTATCCAGCGGCGCCACCGCCCAGTCGTCGATGAGGCCCTGCAGCGGCGCGATAACGCCCTCCAGATCCTTGTCGGCGAGCAGGCCAAACACCGCGAGGCGGCGCCCCTTCAGCGGCCGGGCCGCCAGGCGCCTGGCCAGGTACTGCGCCGCATGCGGGTTGTGCCCGACATCCAGCAGCAACGCTACCGGTTTGCCGTGCCAGTTCAAGTTACGGAGGTCGAGACGCCCAGTGATACGGGTATCCAGCAGCGCCTGGCGAACTTGCGCCGCGTCCCACGGCAGCCCCATCAGCAGGTAAGCCTGCAAGGCCAGCGTGGCGTTTTCCATGGGCAGGTCAAGCAAAGGCAGGTCACGCAGCTCGACCTGCGCGCCATCGGCGGCAGTACCACGCCAGCTCCAGCAGCCATCGGCGCTGGCCAGGTCGAATTCCCGACCGCGCAGGAACAGTGGCGCGGCCAGTTCGGCGGCCTTGTCCAGCAACGGCCCGGGCGGATCCAGATCACCGCACAGGGCCGGCTTGCCCGGGCGGAAGATGCCAGCCTTCTCGAAGGCCACCAGCTCGCGGGTATCACCCAGGTAGTCAACATGGTCGACACCGATGCTGGTCACTAGGGCGAAGTCGGCATCCACTACGTTGACGGTATCCAGGCGGCCACCCAGGCCCACCTCCAGCACCACTGCATCCAGCTGCGACTGGTAGAACAACCAGAACGCGGCCAACGTCCCCATCTCGAAGTAGGTCAGGGAAATATCGCCCCGCGCCGCCTCGACGGCGGCGAAGGCTTCGCACAGGCGCTCATCGCTGGCCTCTTGACCATTGATCACCACCCGCTCGTTGTAACGTAGCAGGTGCGGCGAACTATACACACCGACCTTGAGCCCCTGAGCACGCAGCAACGACGCCACGAAGGCGCAGGTCGAACCCTTGCCGTTGGTGCCGGTTACTGTCACCACGCACGGCGCCAGATTGCCCAGCGCCAAGCGGGCAAGCACCTTCTGCGACCGCTCCAGGCCCATGTCGATGGCCGAGGGGTGCAACTGCTCGAGGTAGGCGAGCCATTCGCCCAGGGATCGTTGTTTCATCACGCGACGGCAGCCGCCTCACGCGCTTCTTCCGGCGTTTGCTGACCGGTCATCTGCGCCAGCAGGCGGGCCAGACGCGGACGCAATTCGCCACGGGAGATGATCAGGTCGATGGCACCGTGCTCCAGCAGGAACTCGCTGCGCTGGAAGCCTTCAGGCAGCTTCTCGCGTACGGTCTGCTCGATCACGCGTGGGCCGGCGAAACCGATCAGGGCCTTCGGCTCACCGACGATGACGTCGCCGAGCATCGCCAGGCTGGCGGAAACACCGCCATACACCGGGTCGGTCAGGACCGAGATGAACGGGATGCCTTCTTCGCGCAGGCGCGCCAGCACGGCAGAGGTCTTGGCCATCTGCATCAGCGAGATCAGCGCTTCCTGCATGCGCGCACCGCCCGAAGCGGAGAAGCAAACCATTGGGCAGCGGTTTTCCAGGGCATAGTTGGCCGCGCGGACGAAGCGCTCGCCGACGATGGCACCCATGGAGCCGCCCATGAACGAGAACTCGAAGGCGCTAACCACGATCGGCATGCCCATCAGGGTGCCGCTCATGGAGATCAGCGCGTCCTTTTCGCCAGTCTGCTTCTGCGCGCCGGTCAGGCGGTCCTTGTACTTCTTGCCATCACGGAACTTCAGGCGGTCGACCGGTTCCAGGTCAGCACCCAGTTCCGCCCGGCCTTCGGCGTCAAGGAAGATGTCGATGCGCGCACGTGCGCCGATGCGCATGTGGTGATTGCACTTGGGGCAGACATCCAGGGTCTTTTCCAGCTCCGGACGATACAGCACGGCCTCGCAGGACGGGCACTTGTGCCACAGGCCCTCAGGCACCGAGCTCTTTTTCACCTCGGAACGCATGATCGAAGGGATCAGTTTGTCGACTAACCAGTTGCTCATGCTTTCTTTCTCCAGTATTGGCAGGCGGGGGACGGCGTCACCGGCCCTACCCTGCCCTTGAGCTCAAAATCTTTTATGAAACGATGGTGGACCGGCCGCCGGGGTTTCCAGCGCGCCACTCCACCGCTAATGTGTTGTTTGCCACCACAGGTGCTGGCAGCGGCCCGCAGGGCTGCGAAAGCTATGGACGATGGCGCGCAGCCAGCCGTCACATCTGCCATCAAGCCTGTTTCACCGCACGCATGAAGGCCTCGATCTTCGCCGCATCCTTGATGCCCTTGGCCTGTTCGACGCCGCCACTGACATCCACCGCATAAGGCTTTACCCGGGCAATGGCCTGGCCAACGTTATCGGCCGACAGCCCACCCGCGAGAATGATCGGCTTGCCAAGACGCGCCGGTACCAATGACCAGTCGAACGCCTCGCCGGTTCCCCCTGGTACGCCTGGCACATAGGTGTCCAGCAAAATGCCGCGGGCCCCCGCGTAACGCTGACAGGCCGCCTCCAGGTCATCGCCAGGGCGCACACGCAGGGCCTTGATCCAGGGGCGGTGGTAGCCTTCACAGTCCTGCGGGGTTTCATCGCCGTGAAACTGTAGCAGGTCCAGCGGAACCACTTCGAGGATCTCGTTCAGCTCACAGCGCGAGGCATTGACGAAAAGCCCGACCGTGGTCACGAACGGCGGCAACTCGGCAATGATCGCCCGCGCCTGGCGCACGTCCACCGCCCGCGGGCTCTTGGCATAGAAGACGAAGCCGATGGCATCGGCCCCCGCTTCGGCAGCGGCCAGTGCGTCTTCGATGCGGGTAATCCCGCAGATCTTGCTGCGAACATTGCTCATGGAACAAGAACCCTGATTGTTGCGGCGAAAGGGCGGATGTTAGCAAATGGCTTTTCGCTCGTCAGTCTGCCAACGCCTCGTAACCACTCAAAAAGTGTGGGCCGATGTAACGCTTGGGCAACGCAAACGCTTCGGGGTACTCCACCTGCACCAGGTAAAGCCCGTATGGGTGTGCCGTTACCCCACCTTCACGGCGGTTGCGCCCTTCCAGCACCTCGCGCGCCCAGGCAACCGGACGCTCGCCGGCGCCGATGGCCATCAGCACACCGGCAATGTTACGCACCATGTGGTGCAGGAAGGCGGTGGCACGCACGTCCAGCACGATCATCTGGCCATGGCGGGTAACACGCAGGTGGTAGACGTGCTTGATCGGTGACTTGGCCTGACACTGGCTGGCACGGAAGGCGCTGAAGTCGTGGGTACCCAGCAGGAACTGCGCCGCCTCGGCCATGCGATCGACGTCCAGCGGACGGTGGTTCCAGGTCACCTCTTCGGCCAGGTGCGCCGGGCGAATCGGGTCGTTGTAGATGACGTAGCGGTAGCGCCGGGCGCAGGCCTTGAAGCGGGCATGAAAGTCGGCCGGCATTGGCCGCGACCAGACCACACTGATGTCGTGCGGCAGGTTGAAGTTGGTGCCCATGGTCCAGGCGCGCTCGTCACGCACGGCACGGGTATCGAAGTGCACGACCTGCCCGCAGCCGTGAACGCCGGCGTCGGTACGCCCGGCGCAGACCACCGAAATCGGCTCGTTGGCGACCTTGGACAGCGCTTGCTCCAGGGCTTGCTGGACACTCGGCACGCCGCTGGCCTGACGTTGCCAGCCGCGGTAGCGCGCGCCTTTGTATTCCACGCCCAGGGCGATGCGGGAGTAGCCTTCGGCCGCGGATTCGGCGGTAGCGGTGTCGATGATGTCCAAGAGCATGAAACCTGTGGGGTGTACGGAATGGCGGGGATTATAACGACAACGGCAGCCTCGTAGGGCTGCCGATGGATGCGCACTGTATTTGCGGGACTCTTCGCGGGCACGCCCGCCCCCACAGGTCACTCACAAGGTCGAACATTTGTGGAGATCCTGTGGGCGCGGCCAGCCCGGCAAGAGGCCTGACCTGCTTGCATCAGACCAGCCGGGAGAGCATGTCCTCGGCTTCCTGACGCTGGCTGTCGTCGCCATCCTTGACCACTTCATCGAGGATGTCGCGCGCGCCCTGGCTGTCACCCATGTCGATATAGGCACGGGCCAGGTCGAGCTTGGTGGCGACTTCGTCACTGCCGGAGAAGAAGTCGAAGTCCAGGTCGTCCAAAGGCTCGGGCTCTGGCTGCGCCACCGCGTCTTCGCTGGTGAAGTGCGGCTCCAGCGATGGCGTTTCGAGGCTCTGCGACAGCTTGTCCAACTCGGCGTTGACGTCATTGAGCTCCGAGGCAAAGCTCTTGGCGGCCGGCGAATCGTCTTCCAGCGACAGGGACAAGTCGAAGTCCGATGGCAGGTCGAACTCGGAGACCGGGTCAAACTCCGGCTCGCTGTCGAAGGCAGCCAGTTCGGACGCGACATCCAGCGGATCTTGCTCCAGCGCCTCCGGGGCAGCCGGGGCAACCGGCTCACTGACGTCGAGGTCGAAATCAGACAGGTCCACGGCAGGCTGAGGCTCGGCCTGAGCCAGCATGGCCTCGAAATCAGCGTCGGCGTCGGCTTGCAGCTCGGCATCCACGGCAAAGGGCTGTTCTTCTGGCTGAGCTTCTTCCTGTACGGGCTCATCCAGCACAGGCTCAGCGATTACCAGCTCGTCGGGTACGCCCCCCTGTGCGATCGGCTCGTCCAGCACGGACGCGGCCAGCGGGTCTTGATCGGCCAGGTCTTCACCCAGGCTCAGGTCGAAGGCGCTGTCCAGATCCTGCTCGGCCAGGTCCGTTGCATCGAGCGTTGGCACTTCATCGAAGGCGTCCAGCTCAGCGTCAGGCTCTGCTTGCGCGACAGCCTCTGGCTCAGCCTCCACGTGCGACTCGAACCCAGACAACTCGTCAGGCACCACATCGGCAACCACCGGCGCTTCGGGCTCATCGTGCAGCAGCTCTTGCACGTACTGCTCATCCATTTCGGCAGCCAGCGCCGCCGCACCCAGGCCGGCAGCAGCCAGGCCGAGCATGGCGGGGTAACGCTCTTTCAGGCTGGCGACTTCAGCAACGTTCTGCTCGCTGGCCGGCAACTGACGCTCCTGTTCAGCGAACGCGCTCTGGTCACCCTGACGGGCGTACACGTCCATCAGCTTCAGGCGCAGGTCGTCACGCTCCGGCGCGGCGGCCACGGCGGGCTCCAACAGCTCGGTAGCACGATTAAGGCGGCCTTCGGCCAGGCATTGGTCAACTTGCGCCAGCAGCGCGGCGTGCGGGTCTGCTTGCGGCTCAGGCTCGGGTTCTGCCTCAGCGACCGGTTCTGCCACTTTTTCCGCAGCGACGGCAGCTGCAGCCGAAGCGGCAACCACCGCCGGCGACAGGGTTACGCCAGGCTCCCGGGCTTCGACGCCGTCGAAGCTCTCGGTATCGCTGTCGAAACCTGCGCCCTGCTCTTCTTCCAGCGCCCGCGCCATGCGCAGGTGCTTCTCGGCTTCTTGCTGGGCTTTGCGCTTGCGCGCCAGCAGCCACAGCAGCAGTGCCAGCACCAGAATGCTGGAACCGGCAATCACCCCCAAAAGCCACGGGTTGCCCAGGACCGAATCGAGCGTACCCTTCGGCTGGCTGGCGGATGCTGGCTGGGCGTCCGGCACAGGCTTGGGTGCGGTATCGGCAGCAGCAGGTGCCGGATCGACCACGGGCTGCTCCGGGATAGCGGCAGCCGACGCGGCTGCGCCCTGGCCTTCCAGGCGTGCCAACTGGTTGTTCTTCAGCTCGATCAGGCGCTGCAGCTTGTCCAGCTGGCTCTGCAGGTCGGCCATGCGGCTTTTCAGTTCTTCGTTGTCGCGACGGCTGGTGTCCAGGCTTTCCTGGGCCATGGCCAGCTCGTCATTCAACGCCTTGGCCTGGCCTGCACCGGCCTGCTTGCCCGGGCTGACCAGGCGCAGGTTGTCGCCCTGGGCGATACGCGACGGCGCAGCTTCGGCGGCGCCACGGCGGGTGGCATCCAGCTGGCGGGCACGCGGCCCCAGGCGACGGCCTTCACGCCAGGCCGCATACTGCTCGGCCACCTCGCGGTTCGCTTCGCCCTGGGCGATGCTCTGGATCTGCTGCTGGTCGGGCAGGCGCAGTACCTGGCCAACCTTCAGCTGGTTGATGTTGTTGCCGATGAAGGCGTCCGGGTTCAATGCCTGGATCGCGATCATGGTCTGCTGGATCGACCCTCCCTGGGCGTTACGCGCGGCAATCTGCCACAAGGTGTCGCGACGCTGGGTGGTGTAGTTGCTGGCACCGGTCATGGCCGGTGTGACATTGCCTGCCGCCGGCTTGTCGCCCTGCGCCTTGGCCTGGTCGAGCAGCACACTATAGTCACGCAGCAGACGGCCCTGCGGCCACATCACCTGCACCAGGAACTTGACCACCGGACCTGGCAGCGGCTGACTGGACGTCACGCGCAGCACACTTTTGCCGTTGGGGTTGATTACCGGTGTGAAGGTCAGGTCTTCGAGGTAGGTCGGAAACGCCACCCCGGCCTTGCTGAACTCTTCCGGTGGCGCCAGGCTCGGCGCCACCTCGGCGGCTTTGAGGTCGCGCACGTCGAGCAATTCGATCTCGGCGTCCAGCGGCTGATTCTGTGCCGACTTCAGGGTCAGCTCCCCCAGGCCCAGCGCATTCGCCATGCCAGACGACAGCGCGGATGCTGCAGCCATGGCCAGAACCAGTTTGCGAATTCGAAGCATGACCTCTTCCCTTGTATGAATCGTCCCGAAACCTGCATGCGGAGCAGGACAAAAGTGCTCGCCAGTATCTTTTACGGCATGTGTTTAATCAACAATTGCGCCACTTGCACGGCATTGAGCGCGGCGCCTTTGCGCACGTTGTCAGTGGTTAGCCAGAGGTTGAGTTGCTGGTCTTCATCAACACCGTGACGTACACGTCCAACATAGACCACGTCTTGGCCCACTGCGTCACCTACCGGGGTCGGATAATCATCGTTTTCCACCCGCTCGATGCTGTCGGCTGCCTCCAGGGCCTGGTTGACCGCTGCCAGGTCTACCGGGCGACGGCTTTGCACGGCCACACTGAAGCTATCGCCGAAAAACACCGGGACTTGAACACAGCTCACGGAAATCTTCAGTTCAGGCAGGCCCAGCAGCACGCGCAGTTCGCTGACCAGGCGGCGCTCCAGCGCGGTATGGCCCTGCTCGTCGGCAGCACCGACCTGGGCCAGCAGGTTGAATGCCACCTGGCGGTCGAAGAAGCGCGGCTCCAGCGGGCGGGCATTGAGCAGTTCGGCGGTTTGCCGGGCCAGCTCGCTGACCGCTTCACGGCCTTGCGCCGACACCGCCAACGCGGCCATCACTTGTACCCGCTCGATGTCCAGCAGGCCTTTGAGCGGCGCCAGCGCGACGGCCAGGGCTACTGCGGCCGAGCATGGGCTGACAATGCGCGCTGGCAACGACAGGCTGGCCAGGCGTTCGGCGTTGGCTTCCGGCACCAGGGCCAGGGCGTCGTCCAGGCCGCCGGACAGGTCGATGACCGTGCAGCCCGCCTGCAGCGCCTTGCCGGCAAAGCTGCGGCTGACGGCGGCGCCGGTGGCGAAGAAGGCCAGCTTGACCTGGGCGAAGTCGAAGCTGTCGACTTCGCGCACCTTCAGTTTCTTGCCAGCGAACATCACGCTGCTGCCCGCCGATTCCATGCTGGCCAGCAGGTGCAGGGTGGCAACCGGGAATGCCAGTTCCTCGAGGATCTGCACCAAGGCTTCACCGACGCTGCCGGTGGCGCCGACGACGGCGATATCCAAAGGGTGTGTCATGGAAGGGATCCTTTTGCTGTAAACGGCGGGGGCGGCACTTTACTCGGATTGTAGGGTTTTGTCTGTGCCCACCCGGCGCTGCTGTTGCTGTTGCTCGATTGCGTCTTGCTTCTTGGATGTGCGCACTCACTCCGAGTAGGTATTCCTTCGCGCAGGTGGCGCATCGTCACCTTTCCGCCCTTCCGGCGGGTTACTTTGGTCGTGGCCAAAGTAACCAAAACCGTCGGCTCCCATCATCCGGCCCCTACGCTACGCTCCGGGGTCCCCTCGCTCCGGGCTTGCTCCCGGGAGGACCGCGCTGCAGGCCCCATCCTGGGGCCCAGCGCTTGACGGGCATCCATGCCCGTCACCTCCCTCCGCAAGCCCTGCGCTCGGCCTCCTGAAGTCGCAATCTGCGTCGCCTGAACTACCGCGCGCTTAGAAGCAAAAGCCAAAGCAAGAGCAAGAGCAACGGCGTTCTTCCAGGTACACCAGGCCGAGGGCAGCCATGCCGACGTATCCTTATCCAGATGACTGGGCAGAACCTCACCGAATGCATCGGCGGTGCCGGCCAATCACCGAATTCGCTTCTCGCTTTTGATCTTGCTTCTAAGCGCGCGGTAGTCCAGGCGACGCAGATTGCGACTTCAGGAGGCCGAGTGGAGGCATTGCGGAGGGAGATGACGGGCATGGATGCCCGTCAAGCGCTGAGGCCCCATGGATGGGGCCTGCAGCGCGTGCTCCCGGGAGCAAGGCCGGAGCGAGGGGACCCCGGAGCGCAGCGTAGGGGCCGGATGATGGGAGCCGACGGTTTTTGGTCCCTTTTTGCCACGACAAAAAGGGACCCGCCGTAAGGGCGGAAAGGTGAGTCGGCGTCGCCATCGCAAACGGACTGTACGCCCGATCAAAACCGGCGCTTAAGCTTTTGAGCTTTTGGGTTGTACGCTTACACATCAAGCAGACATTCATTCACGATGTTGGCGCCTATTCACCTTTCCGCCCTTCCGGCGGGTTACTTTGGTCGTGGCCAAAGTAACCAAAGCCGTCGGCTCCCATCATCCGGCCCCTGCGCTGCGCTCCGGGGTCCCCTCGCTCCGGCCTTGCTCCCGGGAGGACCGCGCTGCAGGCCCCATCCTGGGGCCCAGCGCTTGACGGGCATCCATGCCCGTCACCTCCCTCCGCAAGCCCTGCGCTCGGCCTCCTGAAGTCGCAATCTGCGTCGCCTGAACTACCGCGCACTTAGAAGCAAAAGCAACGGCAACGGCAACGGCAACGGCAAGAGCAAGGGGTCTGTCAGAGCAGACATTTCGCCATCAAACAGCGGCATGAATTATCCGGCGATTAGGCCCGCGAGCCAAAAGCATACTTTCAGGCATAAAAAAATACCGCACTGTCACCAGTGCGGTATTTTTCAGGTAAAGCCTGAACGATCAACGCTCCAGCAGAATCCGCAACATGCGGCGCAGCGGTTCGGCGGCGCCCCACAGCAGCTGGTCACCTACAGTGAACGCGCCCAGGTACTGCGAACCCATGTTCAGCTTGCGCAGGCGACCAACCGGGATGTTCAGGGTGCCGGTGACCTTGGTCGGGGTCAGCTCCTGCATGCTGATTTCACGCTGGTTCGGCACCAGCTTCACCCAAGGGTTGTGCTGGCTGATCATGCCTTCGATGTCGGCGATCGGCACGTCCTTGTTCAGCTTGATGGTCAGCGCCTGGCTGTGGCAGCGCATGGCGCCAATGCGCACGCAGATGCCGTCGACCGGGATCGGGCTCTTGAAGCGACCGAGGATCTTGTTGGTTTCGGCCTGGGCCTTCCACTCTTCACGGCTCTGACCGTTCGGCAGTTCCTTGTCGATCCACGGGATCAGGCTGCCCGCCAGCGGCACGCCGAAGTTCTCGGTCGGGAACGCTTCGCTGCGCATGGTCTCGGCAACCTTGCGGTCGATATCGAGGATGGCGCTGGCCGGGTTGGCCAGGTCATCGGCCACTGCCGCGTGGGTAGCGCCCATCTGTTTGATCAGCTCGCGCATGTTCTGCGCACCGGCACCCGAAGCCGCCTGGTAGGTCATGGCGCTCATCCACTCGACCAGACCGGCCTCGAACAGGCCACCCAAGCCCATCAGCATCAGGCTGACAGTGCAGTTGCCACCGATGTAGTTCTTGGTACCGGCGTCCAGCTGCTGGTCGATGACCTTGCGGTTGACCGGGTCAAGGATGATCACCGCGTCATCCTGCATGCGCAGGGACGAAGCGGCGTCGATCCAGTAACCCTGCCAGCCGGCTTCACGCAGCTTGGGGAAGACCTCGTTGGTGTAGTCGCCGCCCTGGCAGGTCAGGATCACGTCGAGGGTCTTGAGTTCTTCAATCGAATAAGCGTCCTTGAGGGGCGCTGTATCCTTGCCCACGTTCGGACCCTGGCCACCAACATTGGAGGTAGTGAAGAACACCGGCTCGATAAGGTCGAAATCCTGCTCCTCCAGCATCCGCTGCATGAGCACGGAACCGACCATACCGCGCCAACCGATCAGACCTACACGTTTCATCGCAACTACACCTTTGCTAAAAGTGGGCCGCCACCGGGAATTTTGGGGGGCGGGCCAGAGAGATTACAGATTCCGCAGCGCTGCGACTACTGCGTCGCCCATTTCCTGCGTACCAACTTTGCGGCAGCCTTCCGAGAAGATGTCGCCGGTACGCAGCCCCTGGTCCAGAACCAGGCTCACGGCCTTCTCGATCGCCTCGGCGGCAGCCGACTGATTGAAGCTGTAACGCAACATCATCGACACCGACAGAATGGTCGCCAGTGGGTTGGCGATACCAAGGCCCGCGATGTCCGGTGCCGAGCCGTGGCAAGGCTCGTACATGCCTTTGTTGTCGGCATCCAGAGACGCCGAAGGCAGCATGCCGATGGAACCGGTCAACATGGAAGCTTCATCCGACAGAATGTCACCGAACATGTTGTCGGTCACCATCACGTCGAACTGTTTGGGTGCACGCACCAGCTGCATGGCAGCGTTGTCGACGTACATGTGGCTCAGTTCCACGTCCGGGTAGTCCTTGGCCACGTCTTCGACCACTTCACGCCACAGCTGGCTGGAGGCCAGAACGTTGGCCTTGTCCACCGAGCACAACTTCTTGCCGCGCACACGGGCCATGTCGAAACCGACACGGGCAATGCGGCGCACTTCGCTTTCGCTGTACGGCAGGGTGTCGTAGGCCTGGCGTTCGCCACCTTCCAGCTCGCGCTGACCACGCGGGGCACCGAAGTAGATGCCGCCGGTCAGCTCACGGACGATGAGGATGTCCAGGCCCGATACGATTTCCGGCTTCAGCGACGAGGCATCGGCCAGTTGCGGGTAAAGGATGGCTGGGCGCAGGTTGGCGAACAGGCCCAGTTGCGAACGGATCTTCAGCAGGCCGCGCTCCGGGCGAATGTCTCGCTCGATCTTGTCCCACTTCGGCCCGCCCACAGCCCCCAGCAGCACCGCATCGGCCTTGCGCGCACGCTCCAGGGTTTCGTCGGCCAGCGGCACACCGTGCTTGTCGATGGCGGCACCGCCAATCACGTCGTGCGCCAGGCTGAAGCCGAGCTGGAACTTGTCGTTGGCCAGCTCCAGTACCTTGACTGCCTCGGCCATGATTTCCGGGCCGATACCGTCACCTGGGAGAATCAGAATCTGCTTGCTCATGCTTTCCTCTATCCATTCACGCGGCGTGGCCAGGCGGGCCCCACCGAAAAGTGCTTAACGCTCGGCCCACAACACCAGCACATCGGTGCTGAACGAGCCGTCGGCCTCGATCTGGTAATACTGCCGTACTTCTTCGCCCATGGCTTGCTGCAATTGGCGGATGGCCACGCGCATCGGCTCGGGGGTGCGCATGCGTTCAACCCAGGTGCTCCACTCCAGGCGCAACGGTTGGCGGGTGTGGCTGCGCATGTGCAGGCCGGCTTCGCTGACCTGGCGTTGCCACTCGGCGGCGGAGTAGTCGCGCACATGGCTGGTGTCGCGCAGCACTTCGACCGTTTGCAGGTAAGTGTCGAGCAGCGGGCTGCCCGGCGACATCACGTCGATGAACGCCGCCACACCACCGGGCTTGAGCACCCGGCGCACCTCGCGCAGGGCCAGGCCCAGGTCACTCCAGTGGTGGGCCGAATAACGGCTGAAGACGAACTCGAACGACGCATCGGCGAACGGCAGGCGTTCGGCAGCGCCGCGTTCGGTCGTGATATTGGCCAGGCCGCGTTCGGCGGCGGCGCTGGCGACCACGTCGAGCATGGACTGCGAGAGGTCGTAGGCGACCACTTCGGCAACCAGCGGGGCGACGTGGAAGCTGACATGACCGGCACCGCAGCCCAGGTCCAGCACGCGGGCATGGGCCTGCCCTGCCAGCTCAGCCTGCAGCAGGGCGAATTCACTGCCTTGGGCGTGCACGGCGCTGCTGAGGTAGGCGCTGGCCTGCTCGCCGAACTGGCGTTGGACCACATCGATGTGCTGGGTGCTGGTCATGTCTCGTTCCTTTAGATTTTTGTTGCCTGTGCCGGCCTCTTCGCGGGTAAACCCGCGCCTACAACGACCGCGTAACCCTCTGCCCGCGAAGAGGCCCGTCCAGTCACCTACGAACTTCAGGCATCACGGAACAGCCAAGGCTGGCTGGCGCGGTGCTTGCTTTCGAAGGCCTTGATCGCGTCGCTGTCCTGCAGGGTCAGGCCGATATCGTCCAGACCGTTGAGCAGGCAGTGCTTGCGGAATGCATCGATTTCGAAGTGCAGCACCTTGCCATCCGGGCGGGTCACCGCCTGCGCCTGCAGGTCGATGGTCAGCTGGTAGCCCGGGTTGGCTTCGACCTGCTTGAACAGCTCGTCGACTTCCTCATCGCTGAGAATGATCGGCAGCAAGCCGTTCTTGAAGCTGTTGTTGAAGAAAATGTCGGCAAAGCTTGGCGCAATGATGCTGCGGAAGCCGTACTCGTCCAGCGCCCAAGGGGCATGTTCACGGCTGGAGCCGCAACCAAAGTTCTCCCGCGCCAGCAACACGCTGGCGCCCTGGTAGCGCGCGTGGTTGAGCACGAACTCCTCGTTGACCGGGCGCTTGCTGTTGTCCTGGTAGGGCTGCCCCACGTCCAGGTAACGCCACTCGTCGAACAGGTTCGGGCCAAAGCCGGTGCGCTTGATCGATTTCAAGAACTGCTTTGGGATGATCTGGTCGGTGTCGACGTTGGCACGGTCCAACGGTGCGACGAGGCCAGTGTGCTGGGTAAAGGCTTTCATGCTGCGCTCCCTTGGATCAACTCGCGGACATCGATGAAGTGGCCGGCTACCGCGGCAGCGGCGGCCATGGCCGGACTGACCAGGTGGGTACGGCCACCGGCGCCCTGACGGCCTTCGAAGTTGCGGTTGGAGGTGGACGCGCAATGCTCGCCGCTTTCCAGGCGGTCCGGGTTCATCGCCAGGCACATCGAGCAGCCTGGTTCACGCCATTCGAAACCGGCTTCGAGGAAGATCTTGTCCAGGCCTTCACGCTCGGCCTGGGCCTTGACCAGACCCGAACCCGGCACGACGATGGCTTGCTTGACGCTGGCGGCCACCTTGCGACCCTTGGCGATTTCCGCCGCAGCGCGCAGGTCCTCGATTCGCGAGTTGGTGCACGAGCCGATGAACACACGGTCCAACTTGATGTCGGTGATCGCCTGGTTGGCGGTCAGCCCCATGTACTTCAAGGCACGCTCGATCGAACCACGCTTGACCAAGTCGGCTTCGGCCGCCGGATCCGGTACGCGCTGGTCGACGGCCAGAACCATCTCGGGCGAAGTGCCCCAGCTGACCTGTGGCTTGATCTGGCTGGCATCCAGCTCGACCACGGTGTCGAATACGGCATCGTCATCCGACACCAGGTCTTTCCACGATTCGACCGCTTGCTTCCACTGCTCGCCCTTCGGCGCGTACGGGCGCCCTTCGACGTAGGCAACGGTAGTGGCATCGGTCGCCACCAGGCCAACGCGGGCACCGGCTTCGATGGACATGTTGCAGATGGTCATGCGGCCTTCCATCGACAATTCGCGAATGGCACTGCCTGCGAATTCCATGGCGTGACCGTTGCCACCGGCAGTGCCGATCTTGCCGATCACGGCCAGGACGATATCCTTGGCGGTGACGCCGGCCGGCAATTGGCCTTCCACGCGCACCAGCATGTTCTTCATCTTCTTGGCGACCAGGCACTGGGTGGCGAGCACGTGCTCGACCTCGGAAGTGCCGATGCCATGGGCCAAGGCACCGAAGGCGCCGTGGGTGGAGGTGTGCGAGTCACCGCAGACCACGGTCATGCCCGGCAAGGTGGCGCCTTGCTCCGGGCTGATGACGTGGACAATGCCCTGGCGCTCGTCGTTCATCTTGAATTCGACGATGCCGTATTCGTCACAGTTCTCGTCGAGGGTCTGCACCTGCAGGCGCGATACCTGGTCGACGATCGCCTCGATACCGCCCTTGCGCTCTGGCGTGGTCGGCACGTTGTGGTCGGGCGTGGCGATGTTGGCGTCGATACGCCATGGCTTGCGGTTGGCCAGGCGCAGGCCTTCGAAGGCCTGGGGCGACGTCACTTCGTGGATGATGTGGCGGTCGATGTAGATCAAGGACGAGCCGTCATCACGGCGCTTGACCTCATGGGCTTCCCAGAGTTTGTCGTAGAGCGTTTTGCCAGCCATCAGACTGTTCCTCATCAGCGTCTTTCTATGCCAAAGACCCCTTGGCTTGTACGGACGATGCTAGGGGGTTAGATTGAATAACTCAAATTCATAATTTTTATGCTTTGGATAACCCAAAGGAATACGACACCATGGACCTGGCCAACCTCAGTGCCTTCATCGCTATTGCCGAAACCGGCAGCTTTTCCGGCGCAGCCGAACGCCTGTTCCTGACCCAGCCGGCCATCAGCAAACGCATCGCCGGCCTGGAGCAGCAACTGGACGTGCGCCTGTTCGACCGCCTGGGCCGCGAAGTAACCCTGACTGAAGCCGGGCGCGCACTGCTGCCGCGGGCCTACCAGATCCTCAACGTCCTTGATGATACCCGACGGGCGCTGACCAATCTGACCGGGGCCGTGAGCGGTCGCCTGACCCTGGCCACCAGCCACCACATCGGCCTGCACCGCCTGCCCCCGCTACTACGGGTTTTCACCCGCCAGTACCCGGCAGTGGCACTGGATATTCAGTTCATGGATTCGGAACAGGCCTACGACGAGATTCTGCATGGCCGCGCCGAAATCGCCGTGATCACCCTGGCGCCCGAGCCACACCATTTGGTCAAGGCCGTGCCGGTGTGGGATGACGCCCTGGACTTTGTCGCCGCCCCCGAGCACCCGCTGGCCAACAACCAGGCGGTCAGCCTGGCTGACGTTGCCCGCCACCCGGCGGTATTTCCCGGCGGCAATACCTTTACCCACCATATTGTCCAGCGTCTGTTCGAAAGCCAGGGCCTGACGCCGAACATCGCCATGAGCACCAACTACCTGGAAACTATCAAGATGATGGTATCGATCGGCCTGGCCTGGAGCGTGCTGCCACGCACCATGCTCGACGAACAGGTTTCACCCATCGCTTTGCCCGGCATACAGCTGTCGCGCCAGCTAGGCTACATTCTGCACACGGAGCGTACGCTATCGAATGCGGCCAGGGCATTCATGGCCCTGCTCGACAGTCACTCAGGGCCCGCATGACTGGCTGTCAGCCAGCTATTCCGATTCCAAGGACACGTCATACGCCAAAGGTCTGGTACCGATGCCCAAATCAGCAAACCGCTTTTTGCGCCTGCCGCGCATACCTGCCGCTGATCCCCAGGAGTCCGAGCAGGCCTGGCAGAACGCCCCGCAACTGCTGGCAGCGCTCAACGGTGCGCGCCTGGGTGCCTGGCTATGGGATATCGAAAGCGGCAGGGTCAGTTGGTCGCGGGGCACCCAGGCCCTGTTCGGTTTCGATCCACAGCGGCCACTGCCCGCCGATATCGATTACCTCGACCTGCTGCCCGAGGAGGACCGCGCCCGCACGCGTCAGGTGTTCCAGGCGGTGGTCAATGGCGAGCCGGTGGAGCAAGCCATGCGCCACCGTATCCGCTGGCCGGACGGCAGCCTGCACTGGCTGGAGATCAACGGCAGCCTGACCCACGACCCGCACGGCCGACCGCAGATGATCGGCGTGATCCGCGAGATCACCCGCCAGCGCGAACGGGAAACAGCACTGATCAATTCGGAAAAGCGCTTCGCCACGCTGTTCCACCTGAGCCCCAACGCCATTTTGCTGACCCGTCGCCACGATGGCATGATCTTCGAGGTCAACCAGCACTTCGAAAACATGTTCGGCTGGCCCGGCAGCCAGGTGATCGGCAAGACCAGCCTGGAACTGGGCCTGTGGGTCAACCCCGAACAGCGCCACCAGATCATGGAGTCGACCCGCGCCAACGGCGGCCCGTTGATCATGGAGGTGCAATTTCGCGCGACCAGCGGCAAGGTGCATGACGGCATCCTGTGCACCCAGGGCATCGAGCTGGAAGGCGTGACCTTCCTGATCAGTACATTCGTCGACACCACCGAACGCAAGCGTGCCGAGCAGGCCCTGAAGGACAGCCAGGAGCGGCTGGACCTGGCCCTGGACTCCGCGCAACTGGGCACCTGGGACTGGCACATCCCAAGCGGCATGCTCTACGGCTCAGCCCGCGCGGCGCAGCTGCATGGCTTGCCGCCCATCCCTTTTCATGAATCGTTCGATGCGTTCTTCGAAGGTGTGCCGGAGCAAGAGCGCAACTCGATGCGACAGGCCTACCGCAGCCTGCGCGAAGGGCCTGCCGGCAACTATCAGATCACTTACCGGGTGCAGTTGGAAAACGGCACTTCACGCTACATCGAAAGCCGCGCGCGGCTGTACCGCGACGACCAGGGCATCCCCCTGCGCATGGCGGGCACCTTGCTCGACATCACCGATCAGGTGGAGCGCGAACAGCGCCTGAGCGCCTCGGAAGAGAAGTTTGCCAGCCTGTTCCAGGTCAGCCCCGACCCGATCTGCGTCACCCGCCAGGACACTGGCCAGTTCATCGAGATCAATCCGGCGTTCACCCAGACCTTCGGCTGGAGCAGCGAGCAGGTGCTTGGGCGTACCGCAGAGCAAATCGGCCTGTGGGCCGAGTCCGTCGAGCGCGCCAAACGTATCGAGCAGGTGATCCGCGAACAGGCCTTGAGCAACGTCGCCGTGGTACTCAACCACCGCAATGGCGCCCCGATGACCTGTGTGATTTCCAGCCGCCTGATCACCGTCGACGACCAGCCCTGCAGCGTGACCACCCTGCGCGACATCACCCAGCAACAACGCGCCGAAGCCGCACTGAAGTCCAGCGAGGAGAAGTTCGCCAAGGCCTTCCACTCCAGCCCCGACGCTATCACCATCACCGAACGCCACAGCGGCCGCTACCTGGAGATCAACGACGGCTTCTGCCGCCTGACCGGCTACAGCACTGCCGACGTGATCGGCCACACGGTGTATGAGATCGGCATCTGGGCCGACGACAAGCAGCGCAGCGCGCTGCTGGCCGAATTGCACGAGCGCGGCCGGGTACACCACCGCGAGATGCTCGGGCGCAACAAGCGTGGCGATATCCTCACGGTCGAGGTTTCGGTGGAACCGATCACCCTCAACGAAGTGGATTGCCTGCTGCTGACCGCCCGCGACGTCAGCCAGCTGAAGAACGCCCAGGCGCAGATACGCCACCTGGCCTATCACGACCCGCTGACCAACCTGCCCAACCGCGCCTTGCTGATGGACCGCCTGAGCCAGCAGATCGCCCTGCTCAAGCGCCATAACCTGCGTGGCGCCCTGCTGTTCCTTGACCTCGACCACTTCAAGCACATCAACGACTCGCTGGGCCACCCGGTGGGCGACACCGTGCTGAAGATCATCACTGCCCGCCTTGAGGCCAGCGTGCGCCTGGAGGACACCGTGGCGCGCCTGGGTGGCGACGAATTCGTGGTGCTGCTCAGCGGCCTGGAAGGGAGCCGCGAACACGTGGAAGAGAAAGTGCGCGAGCTGGCCGACACCCTTCGCGAACTGCTGGCCGAGCCAATGTCACTGGATGGCCAGCGCCTGCAGGTAACGCCCAGCATCGGCGTGGCGCTGATCCCCGACCACGGCACCACACCGGCCGACCTGCTTAAACGTGCCGATATCGCCCTGTACCGGGCCAAGGACTCCGGTCGCAACACCACACAGCTGTTCCACACCACCATGCAGAAGGCCGCCAGCGAGCGCCTGCGCATGGAAAACGACCTGCGCCTGGCCCTGGCCCGTGGCGAACTGGCGCTGCACTTCCAGCCGCAGGTGGATGCCCGCGACAACCGCATCGTCGGTGCTGAAGTATTGCTGCGCTGGCACCACCCGCTACTGGGCCAGCAACCGCCCTCGCAGTTCATTCAGGTACTGGAAGAAAGCGGCCTGATCCTTGAAGTTGGCAGCTGGATTCTCGACGAAGCCTGCGACGCCTGCGCCCGCATGCTCACCGACGGGTTGATCGATGCTGATGATTTCAGCCTGTGCGTGAACATAAGCCCGCGACAGTTCCGCCAGAACGACTTTGTCGGGCGGGTGCTGCGCAGCCTGGACGATTACCGCCTGCCGCGGCAGATGCTGACGCTGGAAATCACGGAAGGCATCGTCATCCAGAACCTGGAGGACACCATCAGCAAGATGCGCGAGCTGAAGCGCTACGGGGTAAGTTTTGCCATGGATGACTTCGGCACCGGCTATTCCTCGCTGACTTACCTGAAGCGCCTGCCGGTCGATGCGCTGAAAATCGACCAGAGCTTCGTGCGCGATGCACCGGTCGACCCCAACGACGCAGAAATTGTCCGCGCCATTGTCGCCATGGCGCGCAGTCTGGACCTGGCGGTGATTGCCGAAGGGGTAGAGCTGACCGAACAGCTGGCGTTTCTCGAGCGGCTGGGGTGCCATCTGTACCAGGGTTATCTGCACAGCCGGCCATTGCCGTTGCTGGAGTTTCGGCAGATGTTGCTGGAGGCGCCGGCAGATTACTGATCGCATGACGGCTGCGCGCCTACACGGGACCGCGTGAGAAGCACGAAAAAGGGCACCTCTGGAGGTGCCCTTTTTCATTGCTGCGCGGTCAGTTCAGCGCTGGTTTTTCGCCATTGATCGGAATGCGCTTGGCCTTGGCTTCTTCAGGCACGATGCGCAGCAGGTCGATGCTGAGCAGGCCATTGGCCAGGCCGGCGGCCTTCACTTCGATGTGATCTGCCAGGCGGAACGACAGCTTGAAGGCGCGTTGTGCGATACCCTGGTGCAGGTAGGTCACTTCAGCGGCGCTATTGTCGCGCTTGCCACCGGTCACGGTCAGGACACCTTTTTCGACCTGCAGGTCGAGGTCCTCTTCCTGGAAACCAGCTGCAGCAACCACGATGCGGTAGTGGTCATCGCCATGCTTTTCCACGTTATAGGGCGGGTAGCTGCTACCGGCCTCGTTACGTGCCGCGGATTCGAACAGGTCGTTGAAACGGTCGAAACCAACGGAATGACGGAACAGTGGAGCAAGAGAGAAAGCAGTAGTCATGGTCATAAACTCCTGAGATTCAGCAAGTAAGTCATTACGCGACCCGGCTTCGGCATCGCGTACTCAAAAGATATGGCCGAGGGAAACGCTTTCAAGGGGCAAACAGAAAAAATTTGATTTTTTTGCACGGGGCCTGATGGCCTATTTGCCGGTAAACCCGCCCCTACGACGACCTGCGCCGAACCACCGATGCGTGTGTGTAGGAGCGGGTTTACCCGCGAATACGGTGGCAGCGGCAACGGTGAACGGAAGGTGGAGATTGGCCAGCTGGGCCGGCCTCTTCGCGGGTAAACCCGCCCCTACGACGACCTGTGCCGAACCACCGATGCGTGTGTGTGTGTAGGAGCGGGTTTACCCGCGAATACGGTAGCGGCGGCAACGGTGAACGGCCGGTGGAAATTGGCCAGCAGGGCCGGCCCTTTCCCGGGTGACCCCGCGCCTACAGGTGCAGTACCCGCGTAGCGCCCTGCTCAGGCGACGCAAGCCTCCAACGCTTGCGCCTCAACCCCTAGCAACCGGCTGATCCGCGCGCAGTCATCTTCCCGACGCAACTCGGCAAACAACACCACCGCTTCGGGGTAACTGCGAGTCAGCATCGCCAGCCACTGCTTCATCCGCCCCGGCGCATAACGCGGCGACAATTTGGCCTGGGCCTGGCGCCAGAACTCACGCAACAGTGGCAACAAATCATGCCAGCTCATCGGCTGATAGTCGCGCCCATCCCGCGCCGCTGCAATCTGCAGGCCCAGGTCCGGGCGCGATACCAGCCCACGCCCGAGCATGATGTCTTCAGCGCCACTGACCTCGCGGCAACGCCGCCAGTCATCGACCGTCCAGATCTCGCCATTGGCAAATACCGGGACCTTGACCACATCCTGCACCCGCGCCACCCACTCCCAGTGCGCTGGCGGCTTGTAGCCCTCAACCTTGGTCCGTGCGTGCACCACAAGGTGTGCCGAACCGCCCTCGGCCAGCGCCGTGGCGCACTCCAGTGCCCCATCGGGGCTGTCGAAGCCCAGACGCATCTTCGAGGTCACCGGAATGTTCGCCGGCACCGCACGCCGCACTTCACGCACAATGGCGTGCAGCAACTCCGGCTCTTTGAGCAGTACCGCGCCACCGCGCGACTTGTTCACCGTCTTTGCCGGGCAACCGAAGTTCAGGTCGATCACCGGCGCCCCAAGCTCGCAAGCCAGTGCGGCGTTTTCCGCCAGGCATACCGGGTCCGAACCCAGCAATTGCACGCGCATGGGCACACCGGAAGCCGTGCGCGCGCCCTGACGCAGTTCAGGCGCCAGCTTGTCGAACGAGGACGCCGGCAGCAGGCGGTCGCACACGCGAATGAACTCGGTGACGCACCAGTCGATACCGCCCACACGGGTCAATACGTCGCGCAGGATGTTGTCGACCAGCCCCTCCATCGGGGCCAGAGCAATTTGCATGTCGGGGTCTCAGCGGAAAAAGCCGGCAGTTTAACAAAAAATGCCGGCGACTCAGGCGCCGATCAGCGCCGGACCGTAACCTTCGACGAATTCCGCCGGCATGCGCCTGGGCTTGCCGCTGGACAGCTCGATGCAGGCAAAGGTGGTTTGCGCACGCAGCAGCGTCACACCATCGCGCGGGCGCTTGAGCTGAAACCGCCGCGTCATGCGCAGGCGTTGGTCCCAGTCAATGATCCAGGTGGCCAGCTGCAGCTCATCGTCTTCATAGGCGGCGGCCAGGTAGTCGATTTCGTGGCGCACCACAGCCATCGCCCGGTCAAGGCGCCGGTACTCGGCCAGGTCCAGCCCCAGACGCTGGGAGTGGCGCCAGGCGCAGCGCTCAAGCCAGGTGACGTAGACGGCATTGTTGGCGTGGCCAAGGCCGTCGATGTCCTCGCTGCCGACGCGCAGGTCGATGACGAAGGGTGTTGCCAGGTCCCAGCTCATTTTCGCTTCCTTGGCGCAAAAGGCGATTTAGCAGCGATCTGCGGGGCAATGTCCAGCCCCAGCGAGCCTGAAGCGGTTGAGCTGCGCCCCAGATGTTGGACATCTGTCCATCATCTGGGGGTTTTCATGAGCAAGTACTCAACACAATTCAAGCAGTCAGCCATCCAGGCTTTCCTCAAGCGTGGCCGAGGCTTTCGCCACATCGCGGCGCTGTTTCAAATCGATCCGACTTTGCTGCGCCGTTGGGTCATGTCCTATCAGTTACATGGTGAGGCCAGCTTCGAGAAGCCTGGCGGTCATTACAGCAGCGAGTTCAAGCTTTCTGTGCTCTACCGTATGTGGCGCGAGAAGCTGTCGCTCCGGGCCACCGCAGCGTTGTTCAACCTGGGTAACTCATCTCAGGTGCGGCACTGGGAGGAACAGTATTACAGTGGCGGCTTCCAAGCCCTGTCCTCAAGCAAAAAGATATTGGTTAACCCTATGCCTAAAGCCCCGCGCAAGCCCGAAGAGACCGCTCCCAAACCTATCGAGGAGCTTACCCATGCGGAGCTGCTCAAGAGACTTCGCCAGCTTGAAGCGGAGAACGCCTACCTAAAAAAGCTCGAGGAGCTCGACGAGGAGAAGGCGAGGCTGAAGAAAGCCAGGAAAAAACCCGGCTAGTAAGGGCTTTGCGCGAACACTACCCGTTTGCCGATCTGCTCAAGGCTGCCGGCCTGCCACGCAGTACTTACTATTACCAGCTAGGGCTGCTTGAGGCCGGGGATAAGTGTGCCTCTCTCAAAATCTCGATCCAGGAGATCTGCGACCGACATCGCGGTCGTTATGGTTATCGGCGGGTTACCTCTGCGCTGCGCAGTTCTGGGCAGTTGGTTAACAGTAAAAAGGTGCGCCGGCTGATGGCTGCTCTAGACCTCAAGTGCACGGTCCGTCCGAAGAAGTACAAGGCGTATCGGGGCCTGATGGGAGAAGCCGCGCCTAATATTCTCAAGCGTAATTTCCAGGCTGATCAGCCTAACCAGAAGTGGGTTACCGATGTCACTGAGTTCAAAGTGGCGGGTGAAAAGCTGTACCTCTCGCCTGTAATGGATCTGTACAACGGCGAAATCGTGACGTATCGCACCGACACCAGACCGCGCTTCACCTTGGTCGGCGAAATGCTGGAGCGCGCGATTCAACTGCTTCCGGCGGGCAACAAACCACTGCTGCACTCGGACCAAGGATGGCACTACCGATACCCTGATTACTGTGCACGTGTGAAGGAAGCAGGGCTTGAGCAAAGCATGTCACGCAAAGGTAACTGCCTGGACAACGCCGCGATGGAGAGTTTTTTCGGCACGCTGAAATCGGAATACTTCTACCGTGAGCGCTTCAAAAGCGTCGCAGAGCTACAGGCGGGACTGGATGAGTACATCCACTATTACAACCATGACCGCATTAAAATGAAACTCAACGGCCTGAGTCCTGTGGCTTACAGAACTCAAGCTGAGGTAGCCTAGCACCGACCGTCCAACATCTGGGGCGCAGCTCAGGTCGTTGTAGGAGCGGGCTTGCCCGCGAATCAGACACCGCGGTGGGTGGCACCGGCGATGCCGATGTTCGCGGCTGAAGCCGCCCCGACACTGACCGCTTCAGCCCGAGCCAGCAATTCGAGCACGGCGTCACTCAGCCGCGGGTCGGCGAGCACTCGCTGGTGCCCCCCCCCTTCCAGCAGCATCAGCCGGCTGTCGAACCAGGCCTTGTGGATCACATGTGCCTCATCTGCGGGCACGAGAGCATCATCGGCGGCATGCACCACCAGCCCCGGCAGTTCCAGCTGGTAACCCGTGACATCCAGCCGCGCAATCTGCATGCCCACATCGCGCTCGATCTGGCGAATGAACGCTGCCCGTGCCCGGGCTGGCAGCCCCAGGCGATGGGCAAAACCACGCAACACACCGAGCAACCGCGCCGGCGCTGCAATGCTGACAGCCGCCTCTGTACGCAGCCCCATCTGCAAAGCCAGCAGCACGCTCGCCCCACCCATGGAATGGCCAATGACTGCACGCAAGGGCGGCAACTCAGCCGCAGCCTCAAGCAGCGCCCGGGCAAACAGCACCACATTCGCTTGCTCGCCAGGCGAACGACCATGCCCAGGCCCTTCCAGCGACACCACCGTATGCCCCGCCTGAACCAAGGTCTCGATCAAGGCGGCAAACTGCGTCGGGCGCCCTTCCCAACCGTGCATCAGCAGCACGGTCGGCCCTTGCCCCCAGCGCAAGGCAGACAGCCCGAAGCGCAGTGTAATGCGCTCGGCGCTGGCCAGCACAGGCAGCTCCCAATCCCGCGGCGGCAGGTTGCGCGGGGTCATGAAGGCACGGCGCATCTTGCCCGCGACATGCTCGGGGGCCAGGCGGCCCAGGGTGCCATTGACACCGCGAATCCAGCTCAGGGTGGTCATCGCCATGCTCCAGGGTTAAAGCACCGCCGATTTGGCGGCGCGCAGAATACGGTCAGACAGGTCACTGGTCCCCAGGGCCCGGGCCAACGCCAGCCCTCCCACCATCAGGGCCAGGTCGGCCAGCGCTTTGTCGGCATCTTCAGGGCAGTCGACCATCGCGGCAGTCATCAACTCGATATGCTCGGCCAGCACCTCGCGGAAGACCTCCGGCAGGCGCTGCATTTCACCCAACGCGTTAGGCAGCGGGCAAGCATGTACTTCGCAGTCCCGGTGCTTGCGCGAGAGGTAGAAGGCCCCGGCCAATGCCCGCCGCGCGGTGCCATCGAGATTGGGATCGATCTGGGCGAGCAAGGCACGGCGCTCACCCAACAACTGGCGGAACGCCTCGAGCATCAGCTCGTCCTTGCTGTCGAAGTGCGCATAGAAACCGCCGACGGTCAGGCCTGCCGCACCCATCACCTGGCTGACGCTGGGCTCGGCCGGGCCGTGCTGGATCAGCGCACTGCGCGCAGCCTCCAGAATGCGTTCGCGGGTTCTGCTCTTCTTGTCGCTCATCTGGCACACACCACACAAAATATGATGATCGAAATATTATTCTCATCATATTTTTTGGCAAGCAAAATGTGCGGCCGCTTGTCGGGGGAAAATTATTGAGAAGGGAAAAAACAAAAGGCCCATTCAATAAGCGAATGAGCCTTTAAAGTCCCGCAAAACGCGGGTAAACGTGGCGTCCCCTAGGGGACTCGAACCCCTGTTACCGCCGTGAAAGGGCGGTGTCCTAGGCCACTAGACGAAGGGGACGTAACCTTCGCGAAGATCCACTTGCGTGAACCCTGGCAGAAATGGTGGAGCTAAGCGGGATCGAACCGCTGACCTCCTGCATGCCATGCAGGCGCTCTCCCAGCTGAGCTATAGCCCCGAAACAAAAGGCTCATCAATAATCGACGAGCCTTTTTAAGCCCTGCAAAACGCAGGAAAAGTGGCGTCCCCTAGGGGACTCGAACCCCTGTTACCGCCGTGAAAGGGCGGTGTCCTAGGCCACTAGACGAAGGGGACGTAACCTTCGTGCCGATCCGCTAACGCGAACCGCGGCAAAATTGGTGGAGCTAAGCGGGATCGAACCGCTGACCTCCTGCATGCCATGCAGGCGCTCTCCCAGCTGAGCTATAGCCCCGGATTTCTAGCCTCGCGGCCCAGCGACATAAAAACATCGCTTGTGTAAAACTGGCGTCCCCTAGGGGACTCGAACCCCTGTTACCGCCGTGAAAGGGCGGTGTCCTAGGCCACTAGACGAAGGGGACGAACCTTCTTACCTTCAAGACCCGGTTGCTGGACCCGGTCTTGCTTATCAGCCTTGGCTGCTAAGCGGAATTTGGTGGAGCTAAGCGGGATCGAACCGCTGACCTCCTGCATGCCATGCAGGCGCTCTCCCAGCTGAGCTATAGCCCCACAATGTCGCTTTGAACTGAACCGCTGGCTGGGTGCCTGGCGTTTCGTTTTCGTTCATCGCTGTGGACGGGGCGCATATTAAGTTCGGATTGCAAGGCTGTCAAACGAATTTTCAAAAATATTCAAAAAATTTTTCACAGATAACAATCACTTACCGCCCTGCTCCACTCAATCCGGCCACTTGGCCCTCAGGAAAATGCCTGTGGGAGCGGCCTTGTGTCGCGAAAGGGCCGCAAAGCGGCCCCGGCGGTTTTGCGTCGAATCAAAGATTGTGGGACCGCGTTGCGGTCCTTTCGCGACACAAGGCCGCTCCCACAGTGCTCAACAGCGGTGTTCGGAACGCAGTCAGGCGATGGAAGCCAACAGCTTTTCCCACTCTTTGTTTTCTTTCTTCGACACACCACCCAACAGGTCCAGGGCCTGGCGCAGGCGGTAGCGCGTCAGGTCGGGGCCGAGGATTTCCATGGCGTCCAGCACCGAAACCGAGCTGGCCTGGCCCGTGATGGCGGCGAACATCAGCGGCATGGCGTCACGCAGCTTCAGCTCCAGCGCTTCGACCACGGCCTGGATGCAACCGGTGATGCGCTCTTTTTCCCACTGACGCAGGCTTTCAAGCTTCCACAGGATCAGCTGGATCACCTGGCGCACCTGGTCGGCCGACAGTTTCTTGCTTTCGAACAGTTTGGCGTCCAGCTTGAGCGCGCCTTCGAAGAAGAACCCGCCCAACGGGGCAACCTGGCTGAAGGTTTCTACCCGGCCCTGCACGTGCGGGGCAATCTTCATCATGTAGTCGCTGTTGAACGCCCATTTCTGCAGGCGTGCGGCGAATTCCTCTACCGGCAGCTCACGCAGCCACTGGCCGTTGAGCCAGGACAGCTTCTCGATATCAAAGATCGGGCCGCCCAGCGAGATACGCGACAGGTCAAAGTGCTCGACCATTTCGGCCAGCGAGAACTTCTCGCGCTCGTCAGGCATCGACCAGCCCATGCGGCCAAGGTAGTTGAGCATCGCTTCAGGCATGAAGCCCATGCGCTCGTAGAAGGTGACCGAGGTCGGGTTCTTGCGCTTGGACAGTTTGGATTTGTCCGGGTTGCGCAGCAGCGGCATGTAGCACAGCTTGGGCTGCTCCCAGCCGAAGTACTCATACAGCTTGATCAGCTTGGGCGCCGATGGCAGCCACTCTTCACCACGCAGCACGTGGGTGATGCCCATCAGGTGGTCGTCGACCACGTTGGCCAGGAAGTACGTCGGCAGGCCGTCGTTCTTCATCAGTACCTGCATGTCCATGCGGTCCCACGGGATCTCGACATCGCCGCGCAGCATGTCCGGCACCACGCAGATACCCTCGCTCGGCACCTTCATGCGGATCACGTGCGGCTCGCCAGCGTCCAGGCGGCGCTGCACTTCTTCGGCGCTCAGCAGCAATGCACGGCCATCGTAACGCGGGGTTTCGCCGCGAGCCTGCTGCTCGGCACGCATCTGCTCCAGCTCTTCGGCGGTGCAGAAGCAGTAGAAGGCGTGGCCGGCGTCTACCAGCTCTTTAGCGTATTTGGCGTAGATTTCGCCACGCTCGCTCTGCCGGTAAGGGCCGTGCGGGCCGCCGACATCCGGGCCTTCGTTCCATTCGATGCCAAGCCAGCGCAGGGCGTCGAAGATCTGTTGCTCCGACTCACGCGTGGAGCGCAGCTGATCGGTGTCTTCGATGCGCAGGATGAACTCACCGCCGTGCTGCTTGGCAAAGCAGTAGTTGAACAGGGCGATGTAGGCAGTGCCGACATGGGGGTCGCCGGTAGGCGATGGCGCAATACGCGTGCGTACGGTGGTCATGGAGAGTCTCGAACGAAAGATGAAACAAAGGCGGGATGTTAGCAGGAGGCGGGCACCGGGCTCCAGCAATGGCGCGAACGTCACTTGTCGACAGGCCCGGTGCCGCTGTTAAATTTGTTTACATTTCTGGAACGATAGTCCCCATGCCTGCCCAACTCAAACGCCGCCTGACGATCTTCTTCGCCCTGGTGGCCATCATCGCCCTCGCCTTCCTGGGCCACTGGTACTTCAAGGGCCGCTTCTACGAGAGCACCGACAACGCTTACGTGCAGGGTGAGATCACCCGTATCTCCAGCCAGCTTGGCGCACGTATCGAAACGGTGCCGGTCGAGGACAACCAGCACGTCAGCAAGGGCGACCTGCTGGTGCGCCTGGAAGCCGCCGACTTCGAGCTGGCGGTCGAACGCGCCCGTGCCGCCCTGGCCACCCGCGAAGCCGAGTACGCACAAGCGCAAAGCCGCCTCACCCAACAAGGCAGCCTGATTGCCGCCGGCCAGGCCCAGTTGGCGGCCACCCAGGCCACGTTCGACCGTTCACGGCTGGACCTGAGCCGTGCCGAGAAGCTGCGCAAGCCGGGTTTTGTCTCTGAGGAGCGGGTCACTACCCTGTCGGCGGACAGCCATGTCGCCGGCTCCCAGGTCGACAAGGCCCGCGCCGACCTGCAAAGCCAGCGCCAGCAGGTCACCGCCCTGAACGCCGAACTCAAGCGCCTCGATGCGCAAATCGCCAATGCCCGCACCGACCTGGCCCAGGCCGAACTGAACCTGACCCGCTGCGAAATCCATGCACCGATCAGCGGCACCATCGGCCAGCGCAATGCGCGCAATGGCCAGGTGGTGCAGGCCGGCGCCTACCTGCTGTCGATCGTGCCGGATGAAGACATCTGGGTGCAGGCCAACTTCAAGGAAACCCAGATCGGCCGCATGCACCCCGGCCAGCGCGCGGAGCTGTTGTTCGACAGCTACCCCGACACACCGATCGAAGGCCGGGTGGACAGCCTGTTCGCCGCGTCCGGTGCGCAGTTCAGCCTGCTGCCACCGGACAACGCCACCGGCAACTTCACCAAAGTTGTGCAGCGCATCCCGATAAAACTCACGTTCAGCGCCGACAACCCGTTGCATGGGCGTATTCGCCCCGGCATGTCGGTGACCGCCACCGTCGACCTGCGCAGCGCAGACGAAGGCCACAATGGCCGGTGACCAGTTGCTGCGCCCCACTGCGGAGCCAACCCGACGCGACTGGATCGCGGTGATGAGCGTGATGCTCGGTGCCTTCATGGCAGTGCTGGATATCCAGATCACCAATTCCTCATTGAAGGACATCCAGGGCGCTCTGTCGGCGACCCTGGAAGAAGGCTCATGGATTTCAACCTCCTACCTGGTGGCGGAAATCATCATGATCCCGCTGACGGCATGGCTGGTGCAGCTGTTGTCGGCGCGGCGCCTGGCGGTATGGGTATCCGGCGGTTTCCTGCTGTCGTCGCTGCTATGCTCGATGGCCTGGAACCTGGAGAGCATGATCCTGTTCCGCGCCTTGCAGGGTTTCACCGGTGGCGCGCTGATCCCGCTGGCCTTCACCCTGACGCTGATCAAGCTGCCCGAGCACCACCGCGCCAAAGGCATGGCGATGTTCGCCATGACCGCCACTTTTGCCCCCTCCATCGGCCCCACGCTGGGCGGCTGGCTGACCGAGAACTGGGGCTGGGAATACATCTTCTACATCAATATCCCACCGGGCCTGCTAATGATCGCCGGCTTGTTATACGGGCTTGAGAAGAAGGAGGCGCACTGGGAGCTGCTGAAAAGTACCGATTACGCCGGCATCGTCACGCTCGGCCTTGGGTTGGGCTGCCTGCAGGTGTTTCTCGAGGAAGGCCATCGCAAGGACTGGCTGGAGTCACACCTGATCGTCGGCCTGGGCAGTGTTGCCCTGGTCAGCCTGATCACCTTCGTCATCCTGCAGTTTTCCAAGCCTCACCCGCTAATCAACCTGCGCATCCTCGGCAACCGCAACTTTGGCCTGTCGAGCATCGCCAGCCTGGGCATGGGCGTGGGCCTGTACGGCTCGATCTATCTGCTACCGCTGTACCTGGCGCAGGTACAGGGTTACAACGCCTTGCAGATTGGCGAGGTGATCATGTGGATGGGTATTCCGCAGTTGTTCCTGATCCCGCTGGTACCGCAACTGATGAAGGTGATATCGCCCAAGGTACTATGCGCGCTGGGTTTTTGCCTGTTCGGCGCTGCCAGTTTCGGTTCGGGGGTGCTCAACCCGGACTTTGCCGGGCCGCAGTTCAACCATATCCAGATCATCCGCGCCCTGGGCCAACCGATGATCATGGTGACCATCTCGCTGATTGCCACCGCGTATATCCAACAACAGGATGCAGGGTCCGCGTCGAGCCTGTTCAATATTCTGCGTAACCTCGGTGGCGCGATTGGTATTGCCTTGCTGGCCACCCTGCTGGATGCGCGCACCAAGGTGTACTTCGACTACCTGCGCGAATCGGTGGTGCCGAGCAACCCACAGGTGGCTGAGCGGCTGGCGCAATTGGCGGAGCGCTTGGGTAATGACAATGCGGCGCTGGGCAAACTTAGCGAGATTACCCACCAGCAGGCGCTGATCATGGCTTACAACGATGCCTTCCACTTTGTCGGGATCGGGTTGGCGGTGAGCATGGTGGCGGTGTTGCTGACCCGCAAGTTGCCGGAGGGGCTGAAGGCTGGGGAGGCCCACTAAGCCCATTTCAGATCATGTGCGGTGCCCGCGAACACCGGCGCAGCCGGTACCAGCCACCGCGCAGAATGCTTCGCGGACACGCCCGCACACAGGGTCAGCTGCTAATCAACCGCTCCCGCAGCTGCGCAATCTCGTCACGCAACTGCGCCGCAGCTTCGAACTCCAGGTCGCGGGCGAACTGCATCATTTTCTCTTCCAGCTGCTTGATGCGCTTGGTGATCTCGCCCGGCGTACGCAGTTCGGCCTCGTAACGGGCGCTCTCCTCCGCCGCCTTGGCCATGCCCTTGCGCTTCTTGCTGCGCGCACCGGGCACGGTGGCACCTTCCATGATGTCGGTGATGTCCTTGACCACGCCCTTGGGCACGATACCGTTGGCTTCGTTGAAGGCGATCTGCTTCTCGCGGCGACGCTCGGTTTCGTCGATGGCCCGCTGCATCGAGCCTGTTACGTTATCGGCATACAGGATGGCCCGGCCATTGAGGTTACGTGCCGCGCGGCCAATGGTCTGGATCAGGGAGCGCTCGGAACGCAGAAAACCTTCCTTGTCCGCATCGAGGATGGCCACCAGCGACACCTCGGGCATGTCCAGGCCCTCGCGCAGCAGGTTGATGCCCACCAGCACGTCGAAGGTGCCCAGGCGCAGGTCGCGGATAATCTCCACCCGCTCCACCGTATCGATGTCCGAGTGCAGGTAGCGTACCCGCACGTCGTGATCGGCCAGGTAATCGCTGAGGTCCTCGGCCATGCGTTTGGTCAACGTGGTCGCCAGCACTCGCTCGCCTGCCGCGACACGCTTGCGGATCTCGGACAGCAGGTCGTCGACCTGGGTCAGCGCCGGGCGCACCTCTACCTGCGGGTCGACCAGCCCGGTCGGGCGCACCACTTGCTCCACCACGCGCCCGGCATGCTCAGCCTCGTAGGGGCCCGGAGTGGCCGAAACAAAAATGGTCTGCGGGCTGACATCCTCCCACTCGTCGAAACGCATCGGCCGGTTGTCCAGCGCTGAAGGCATGCGGAAGCCGTACTCGACGAGGGTCTCCTTGCGTGAACGGTCGCCCTTGTACATGGCGCCGACCTGCGGAACGCTGACGTGGGATTCGTCGATCACCAGCAGCGCATCGGGCGGCAGGTAATCGTACAGGGTGGGCGGCGGCGCGCCGGCCGGGCGCCCGGACAGGTAACGCGAGTAGTTTTCGATGCCGTTGCAGTAGCCCAGCTCGAGGATCATCTCCAGATCGAAGCGGGTGCGTTGCTCCAGACGCTGCGCTTCGACCAGCTTGTTGGCCTTGTGCAGGTATTCCAGACGCTCCTTTAGTTCTTCCTTGATGCCCTCCACTGCTTCCAGCAGGGTTTCCCGCGGTGTGACGTAGTGGCTCTTGGGGTAGAAAGTGAAACGTGGCAGCTTGCGGAAAACCTCGCCGGTCAACGGATCGAAGGCGGCGATGTTCTCCACTTCATCGTCGAACAGCTCGATGCGGATGGCTTCCAGATCCGATTCGGCCGGGAAGATGTCGATCACGTCGCCGCGTACCCGGAAGGTGGCGCGGGCAAAGTCCATTTCGTTGCGGGTGTACTGCAGGTCGGCCAGGCGGCGCAGCAGCGCGCGCTGGTCGAGCTTGTCGCCACGGTCCACGTGCAGGACCATTTTCAGGTAGGTCTCGGGGCTGCCCAGGCCGTAGATGCACGACACAGTGGTCACGATGATCGCGTCACGCCGCTCCAGCAGCGCCTTGGTCGCCGACAGGCGCATCTGCTCGATGTGGTCGTTGATCGAGGCGTCCTTCTCGATGAAGGTGTCTGACGAGGGTACGTAGGCTTCCGGCTGGTAGTAGTCGTAATAGGAAACGAAGTACTCCACCGCGTTGTTGGGGAAGAATGCCTTGAACTCCCCGTACAACTGCGCGGCCAGCGTCTTGTTGGGCGCCAGCACCAGCGTCGGGCGCTGCACCTGCTGGATGACGTTGGCAATGCTGAAGGTCTTGCCCGAGCCGGTCACCCCGAGCAACGTCTGGTGCGACAGCCCCGCCTCGATGCCTTCGACCAACTGGCAGATAGCCTCGGGCTGGTCGCCGGCCGGCTGGAAACGTGTGACGAGCTGGAACTCGGACATGAAGGACCTCGCGGTGCAGCAGCTGTAAATTTAGCCAGTAGTCTATACCCAAATGCGCCCGTTCGGGGGCGCTTTCAAGGCACAGGTGTGGGCGCGTGCAACGGTGGACACGGCATTTAGACCAATGGTCGAAAAATATTTGCGCAAATAGCCCCAAAAGCTGCGCCAGAGTGTCGCGGTGACCGGTCGGTATCACTATACTGACTCCCCGTTTGTGCACCGCTTCAGTGCATTCGGCTGGAGCGTGTACGCCCTATCACACTCCAATCAGAGCCAAGGTAACAATGAGCCTGTTTTCCGCTGTCGAGCTGGCACCCCGCGACCCTATTCTGGGCCTCAACGAAGCATTCAACGCCGACCCACGTACCGACAAGGTCAACCTGGGCGTAGGCGTGTATTGCAATGAGGAAGGCCGCATTCCGCTGCTGCGCGCCGTGATCGAAGCCGAAACCCAGCGTGCCGCCCAGCACGCTTCGCGCGGCTACCTGCCGATCGACGGCATCGCCACCTACGACCAGGCTGTGCAGAAGCTGCTGTTCGGCGCCGAGTCGCCACTGCTGGCCGCCGGCCGCGTGGTCACCGTGCAGGCCGTCGGTGGTACCGGCGCGCTGAAGATCGGTGCCGACTTCCTCAAGCGCCTCTCGCCCAACGCCGTGGTTGCCATCAGCGACCCTAGCTGGGAAAACCACCGTGCGCTGTTCGAATCGGCCGGCTTCCCGGTGCAGACCTACCGCTACTACGATGCGCCGACCAACGACGTCAACCGCGCTGGCATGCTCGAAGACCTCAACGCCCTGCCGTCCGGCTCGATCGTGGTCCTGCACGCCTGCTGCCACAACCCGACCGGTGTCGACCTGAACCTGGACGACTGGAAGAACGTCCTGGAAGTGGTCAAGGCCAAAGGCCACGTGCCGTTCCTCGACATGGCCTACCAGGGCTTTGGTGACGGTATCGCCGAAGACGCCTTCGCCGTGCGCCTGTTCGCCGAGTCGGGCCTGGAGTTCTTTGTTTCCAGCTCGTTCTCCAAATCGTTCTCGCTGTACGGCGAGCGCGTCGGCGCACTGTCGATCGTCACCGCCTCCAAGGACGAGAGCACCCGCGTGCTGTCGCAGGTCAAGCGCGTGATCCGCACCACCTACTCCAACCCGCCAACCCACGGCGCAACCATTGTTGCCACCGTGCTGAACAGCGCAGAACTGCGCCAGATGTGGGAAACCGAACTGGCCGAAATGCGCGAGCGCATCCACGGCATGCGCAAGCAGATGGTTTCGCTGCTGGCCGAATACGGTGCCAACCGCGACTTCAGCTTCGTTGGCCGCCAGGTTGGCATGTTCTCCTACTCGGGCCTGACCGTTGAACAGGTCGCCCGCCTGAAGAACGACTTCGGCATCTATGCCCTGGACACCGGCCGTATCGCGGTGGCTGCGCTGAACCAGAGCAACATCCACGTGGTGACCAAAGCGATCGTGGAAGTGCTGTAACTCATTGTTTTGCCTGGGGGTGGGTTGACTTCTCCCGGGCAATCAGTAAGATACGCGCAGATTCCGCGATAGCTCAGTCGGTAGAGCAAATGACTGTTAATCATTGGGTCCCTGGTTCGAGTCCAGGTCGCGGAGCCAGACATTGAAGAAGCCCCCGGATGCGCAAGCAACCGGGGGCTTTTTCGTTGCGCTGGAATTATTGGCCAGCAACGGTGAACGGCGGGCGGAGATTGGCCAGCAGGCCTGGCCCTTTCGCGGGTGAACCCGCTCCTACAACGGCCTGCGCCGAATCACCGATACGTGCGTAGGAGCGGGTTTACCCGCGAATACGGTGGCGGCGGCAACGATAAACGGCAGGTGGAGATTGGCCAGCAGGCCCGGCCCTTTCGCGGGTAAACCCGCTCCTACGACGGCCTGTGTTCAACCACCGATGTGTGTCCACCACCGATCCGGTGTAGGAGCGGGTTTACCCGCGAAGAGGCCGGCATCGCCAACAGAGGCCTCAGCCACTGCGCCCAATCGGGTAAAACGCCCCCCGGCTCCACACCCCAAGCCATTCCTCCCCGTCTATCACATGCGGCACCGCCAGCTCCACCAGTTGGTAAAACACATTGCGATGTATCAGCGCCTCCAGGTTGCTGCGCATCAGCACATACGGTGATGGCTCCTGCGTCACCGGGTCGATCACCACCCGCAGGGGGTTATCCGGCCCCGCCTCGACCTGGTCCTCGACATTGCTGGTAAAGCGCAGCACCTGCTGTTCGCCTTCGCCCTGCACTTCCAGCAACACGGCCACGAACGGCGCATCGTCGACACGAATGCCAACCTTCTCTACCGGGGTAATCAGGAAGTAGTCATCGCCATCGCGGCGAATGATTGTAGAGAACAGCCGCACCATCGGCTTGCGCCCGATCGGCGTGCCCAGGTAATACCAGGTGCCATCGCGGGCAATGCGCATGTCGATGTCACCACAGAAATCCGGGTTCCACAGGTGCACCGGCGGCAGCCCCTTGGCCTTGGGGATCTGCGCCAGAAGGTCATTGGCCTTGCCGGAGTTGCTCATCACGCTTGCCTCATTCACTCATGCCCAGGAGGCTACGAGCGTACTCGCGCATCGGCGCACCAAGCAAATCCTCCGGGGTGTTGTCGTGGAACGTCAACAAACCGCCACGGCTCTTGATGCGTGCGGTGTCGATCAGATAGCGGGTACTGGTTTCGATCAGCATCATCTGCACCACGCCAGTGTCCCAGCCCAAGCGGTCGACGGCCTGCTCGTCATACCACTCGTCACCATTGCCGATGCGATCGTCGGTACGTGCGAAGCGCGTGTACAACACGTAGTCCGCACCTACCGAGCGCGCCTGGGCGATGGCCTCTTCGAGGCCAAGCGGGCCCTGGGCACGACGTACCATCGGGAAGTATTCGACGAAGCTCTTGAAGGCCTGCTGGGCCACTGCATTCTGCCGAGGCACCGGCCCCTCGCCCGGCGGCACGAATGCACCCTGGCCAATGAAGATGAACGAATCAGGCTGCAGGCGGATCGACAAGGTGCGACGGGTTTCGCTGTGGTCCAGCAGACCGGCATCGCTCATGTGATAGCGGACGCCTTCGCCCATATCGCTGACATTCATGCAGCCGCCCAGCGCCATCAGCGCCAGCAGCAAGACCAGGCTACGCATCTTTCCTCCAGTGGCCGGCGACGAAAAACCGGCGAATAGCCGGCGGATGCAGCTTTTGCGCCAGCTTCAGCCACCGATCACTTTCATGACGGTCACGCCGCCGGAAAAGGCCACGTCCTGCTTGTCAGCCAAAGCCTTGACCAACAACCGTTGCAAGGCCGGCAGCGCCTGATGACGCGGTTTTTCCAGCAGGTCGCCGACGAAGTGCCGGTTACCTGACGACAGGCAGCCATGCAGCCAGCCCGTAGAAGACAGGCGCAGCCGCGAGCAGGTACGGCAAAACGGCACGCTTTCGTTGGCAATGACGCCGAAGTGGCCTCTGCCGGGGATGTGATAACGCATGGCAGTGGCGTCCAGCGGCGCATTCACCTGGGCGTAGGTATGCTGGCTGCCGATCAGCGCAAGCAGCTGGTCGAGGCCCACAAACTGCTGGAGGAAGGCGTTGCGATCGTGAGAGAGGTGGCCCATGCGCATCAGTTCGATGAAGCGCAGCTCGAAGCCGCGCGCGAGGCAGTAATCCAGCAGCGGCAGTACCTGATCAAGGTTTTTCCCGCGCATCGGCACCATGTTGACCTTGATTCGCATACCCAGGGCGCTGGCCTGCTCCATTGCGTCCAGCACAGTGCCCAGGTCGCCGCCACGGGCAATCTGGCGGAAAGCCAGAGGGTCGAGGGTGTCGAGGGAAACGTTCAGCCGACGAATCCCAGCCGCCTGCAGTTGCGGCAACTTGCGCGCCAGCAACTGGCCGTTGGTGGTCAGCGAGACGTCATCAAGGTCGAGTTTGGCCACGGCAGCCAGAAAGCCATCCAGGCGCGGGCTGACCAGTGGCTCACCGCCAGTAATCCGCAGGCGCTCAATGCCGGCGGCTTCGATCAGGTAGGCCACGCCACGGGCCAAGGCATCCGCCGACAGCTCGTCCTGCGCCGCCACCAGCCGCTTTCCGTCAGGTACGCAGTAGGTACAGGCGTAGTTGCAGGCAGCCGTCAGGCTGACGCGCAGGTTGCGAAAGCGCCTGCCTTGACGATCGACAATCATGAATGACTCCGGCATGGATGAAGGGGCCGGCAAAACCTGACTCATAAATCAGGTTTTTGCAAGCCCCAATGCGCAATGCCGAATTTCCAAACGATAGCCAAACGCTTCGGGCTGCACTGCCGCGCAGCGGACGCACGAAGCAGTTTCGCTAAATGCTCAGTTCGAGGGTTCCGGGTCGCGCTTGCGCTTGTTGCCCATACGCACGCCAATGTCCATCAGGAACTGGAAGAAGCCTTCCTGGTCTTCCAGCACGTTGCTCCAGAACGGCGAGTGGTACAGCGCCACAGCGCCGTGCACCAACGCCCAGGCAGCGCAGTAGTGGAAATACGGCGGCACGTCTTCGAGCTTGCCTTCGCTGATACGGCCCTTGATCAGCTGGGTCAGGCGGTCGAAATTGGAGGCACGGATGCTGTGCAGCTGCTCGACCATTTCCGGCACCTGATTGCCCTTGACCACCTTTTCTTCAAGGCGGTCGAACAGCCGGTAGCGTTGCGGGTCGCGCATGCGGAACTCGAAGTAGGCGCGCGACAGCGCTTCCTTGTCACGGTCGACGTCGGCCGAGTGCAACAGCTCGTTCAGGTCACGCTCGTAATCGAGCATCAGGCGCAGGTAGATCTCCGCCTTGGACTTGAAGTGCTTGTAGATCGTGCCTTTGCCGATGCCCACAGCGTCGGCGATCATCTCGACGGTGACGCTGTCTTCACCTTGCTCGAGAAACAGCTTGAGCGCGGTATCGAGGATTTCCTGTTCGCGACGGCGAAACTCACGGACCTTACGAGGTTCTTTCTGCATGGGAAGGACTGGATGACAATCGAAGCGGTTTATTATGCCTAACTTGCGGGAAATTGCACGGATCATCCACGCATGTCTGTGTTTCACGATGCATACGGCCATGCGCTGCGGGAGGAATGAAACGTTGGCGTATTCCAAATCTGTTTAAAAAACGTCCAATATGCACTGGCACTGCGCCAAACCTGACCAATACTTGAAGTGTTGGCGCGGCGCATCCCCCCCAGTGGCGCGCCGATAAAGGTGCTCAGGGACCGCGTACCTTTGTTTTACTCCTAATGGTCTTAACCCGGATTCCTCCCCCAGAACCCGGGTTTTTTTTGTGTTTTTGTGGGGAGGATGGTGTGACGGCTGTCAGGTGCGTGACGCAAGATTTTCAGCGCCTGTGAGATCGAGCGCCGCCCGCGCGGCGCTTCGCGGGTAAACCCGCTCCTACGTTTGTTTCGGGCCAATTAGGCCTGTGGGATTTGCGCGCGAACGCCTTGGCGCACGCCTCGATATCGCGTCGTACAAACAAGGCGGTCGCGCGCGCCTGGCACAGAAGGGAGATCGGGCGCCGCCCGCGCGGCGCTTCGCGGGCAAACCCGCTCCTACGTTTGTTTCGGGCCAATTAGGCCTGTGGGATTTGCGCGCGAACGCCTTGGCGCACGCCTCGATATCGCGCCGTACAAACAAGGCGGTCGCGCGCGCCTGGCACAGAAGGGAGATCGGGCGCCGCCCGCGCGGCGCTTCGCGGGCAAACCCGCTCCTACGTTTGTTTCGGGCCAATTAGGCCTGTGGGATTTGCGCGCGAACGCCTTGGCGTACGCCTCGATATCGCGTCGTACAAACAAGGCGGTCGCGCGCGCCTGGCACAGAAGGGAGATCGGGCGCCGCCCGCGCGGCGCTTCGCGGGTAAACCCGCTCCTACGTTTGTTTCGGGCCAATTAGGCCTGTGGGATTTGCGCGCGAACGCCTTGGCGCACGCCTCGATATCGCGTCGTACAAACAAGGCGGTCGCGCCCGCCTGGCACAGGACGGACTGGCCCGAAACAAACGTAGGAGCGGGTTTACCCGCGAAGCGCCGCGCGGGCGGCGCTCGATCTCACAGGCGCTGCAAGGGTTGTGGCAGGCACCTTGTGCCCCTCACACAATCTTTAACCCCGGTAAATCAAGCCACCCGCGCCAACGGGAACAGCCGCTTGAAGTTGGCGGTAGTCTGCTCGGCCAACTGCTCATAACTGGCCCCACGCAACGAAGCCACATACTCCGCCACCTCCCGCACGTACTGCGGCAGGTTCGGCTTGCCCCGGTGCGGAATCGGCGCCAGGTAGGGCGAATCGGTCTCCACCAGCAAGCGATCGACCGGCACCTGCCGCGCCACTTCACGCAACGCCTCGGCATTGCGGAAGGTCACGATGCCCGACAGCGAGATGTAATAACCCAGGTCCAGCGCAGCCTTGGCCATGTCCCAGTCCTCGGTAAAGCAGTGCAGCACGCCAGCCTGCGGCAGGTTGGCCTCGCGCAGGAGCGCCAGGGTATCGGCGCGCGCCGCCCGGGTATGCACGATCACCGGCTTGCCGGTCTGCCTGGAGGCCTCCAGGTGCAGACGGAACGAGGCCTGCTGCAGCTCTGCCGCCTCCGGCTCGTAGTGGTAATCCAGCCCGGTTTCACCAATCGCCACCACATGCGGGTGGGCCAATTCGCGCAACAGCCATTCCAACGCCGGGGTTTCGCCAGGGGCCAGGTCCAGCGGGTGCACGCCCACTGAGCAGTCGACGTCAGCGTACTGCTCGCTCAGCGCCTTCACTGCACCCGCATTCTCGGCACTGACGCCAATGCACAAGAAATGCCCGACCCCACGCTCACGCGCCGCCTGCAGGGCAGCGTCGAGGGAGCCCTGGTGGGCAGTGAGGTCAAGACGGTCGAGGTGGCAATGGGAATCTACGAGCATGGGATAACGGCACACATGAAAAATGGAAAATCAGCGGGCACCCGGCAGTTGCAGCCAGTGAGCCAGCAGCGATTCAAGCAACAAGGCGCGGTTGAGGTTGGCCTTGCCCAGTACCTTCTGGCGCTGTTCGAGGATCCAGGCCTGCACTTCCAGCACCTTGGCCTGGCGGCTCTTCTGCGCCAGGTATTGCACGACCTTGCGCATATCGGCCAAGCCTAACCCTTCTTCGTCCTGGGTCAACTGATAGCGCAGGATCAGGTGCGACCAATCGCAGAACCAGTCGAACAGCAACAACAACGGCACTCCGCTCCAGGCATCGGCCAGCTGGCTGGGTGATTGCTGCTGCTTGAGCAGCTTCTTCACCCCGTCGGCCACCAGCGCGCGTTGCTCGCGCACGCCCTGCGCCTGCAGGCTGACCGCCATCAATGGCGAGCCCGCTGCCAGCGTCAGCAGCTCATCGCGCTCGACCTCGTCGCAGTCGGGTAACGCGCCAGCCAGCCATGCCTGGCTCTGGGCCAGGCTGGGCTGCGGACAGGCCACCTGCTGGCAGCGGCTCTTGATCGTCGGCAACAGACGGCTGGGCTGGTGCGTCACCAGCAACAACACGGTGTCACCGGAAGGTTCTTCAAGGCTTTTGAGCAGGGCGTTGGAGGCGTTGACATTCATCGCCTCCACCGGCTCGATCAACACCACCTTGCGCCCGCCCAGCTGCGCGGTCTGCACCACAAAGGCCACTAGCTCACGTACCTGGTCGACCTTGATCGGCTTGTCAGCCTCCTCCGGCTCGAGGACGAAGTTGTCCGGGTGGCTGCCGGCCTTGAGCAACAGGCACGACTTACACGCCCCACAAGCGTCCAGGCCCTGCGGCTGCTGGCACAACAGGCGCGCCATCAGACGCTCGGCCATGGCCCGCTTGCCAATACCCTGCGGCCCATGCAGCAGATAAGCATGGGCGTGGCGGCTGCGACCGGCCAGTTGCTGCCACAGCGCCTGCTGCCAAGGGTAGGCCTCAGCCACGGCAACGCTCCAGAATGCCTGGCAGCAGAGCGTCGATGTCACGCTGCACAGCCTCCAGGGATTGCGCGGCATCGAGCAAGCTGTAGCGCTGTGGCGCGCTTTGGGCGCGCTGCAGGTACGCCTGGCGCACCGCCTCGAAGAAGGCCTGCCCTTCCTGCTCGAATCGGTCCAGGCGGCCACGGGCGGCGGCGCGGGCAAGGCCCACTTCTACCGGCAGGTCGAAGACCAGGGTCAGGTCCGGGCGCAGGTCGCCCTGGACGAATTGTTCCAGAACCGCGATACGCTCGACCGACAAACCACGACCGCCGCCCTGATAGGCATAGGTGGCGTCTTGTTTTCGGTTTTCACCAAATGTAAACACAGTAGGGTTATAATCCTTTTTTGGAAACGTAAACGCCCTGCAAGCCATGAAATCCGGGGCCTAGGCGCCGAAAACAAGGAGTACTAATGAGAACGATCATCGGCCTAGCTGCCCTGGCGCGGTCAGGAAAAGACACCGTGGCGTCGATGCTGCTGAGCTACCCGGGTGTAGCCGCCTATGCTCTCGCTGATCCGTTGAAGCTCGGCTGTCAGGCTCTGTTCGGCCTAACCGAAGACGAAACCTGGTGCGACGACATCAAGGAACAAACGATCGAGCTGTGGGGCCGCTCGCCTAGAGAGTTCTTCCAAACGGTGGGTACCGAATGGATGCGCAATCATAACCCAGACCACTGGTTGATCCGAGCAGAACGCGAAATCAATCCACCTGCAGCTTCGTTGACCGGTGCGGCCACGGCCAGTGGTTCAGAGGCAGAGGACACCCCGTTCACCCTAGCCGCCCGTGCCATTTTTGATTTCACGCACGAGCAACTGACTAACCCGGCACTCCTGAGTACCCTCGACACCACCTGGGGGCTCTCACCCGGAGAAGCAATCGACCTGCTCAAAAGCCACGCTTATGCCCTGTACCCTGACTACGACACCCGGCGAGCCCAACGTCCTATTGAACCTCTAAAGCCGAGAAGCAAGATCCCTGCGGACGCCACGACGGTGATTTTCAAGGACATCCGCTTCGAAAACGAAGCTGCCTTTCTCCGTGCGCACAATGGCCAGATCTGGCACATCGTTCGCCCAAATCTCCAGAAGGTGAATGCACACTCATCCGAGCATGGCATCGCCAGAGCCCTAGACGACCTGCTGATTACTAATGACGGCTCCCTCGGCGATCTGCAGACAGCTGTTCAAAACGCATGGCAACAATGCAGCACCACCCAACACCGCAACACAACCAATAAAAACAAGAAAAAACAATAAGAATAAGAAGACAGACCGATGACAGCCATTGAAAACAAGCCAGTCGCAGACGACGAAGCCTTTGCAACTAGAGAGGATGACCTAGGCCCGATCAACCCGCCGGAAAGCATTATTGATGACGGCGATTCGATCATCCGAGTAATCTCGTTAGATGACACTGAGATTCCGTGCCGCTACATGCTCAGCCCGCATTACAATCCGCAATCTGACTTATGTCAAAAGCTTCACTTTGTATTTATTAATTATGCGCCCGATCGTGCGAGCTCTAACGGCTACCTTCTGCGCACCAGCATTGAGCATATGCTCGACTATGTAAAGAAGCACAACGATCGAAATCCAGTTCCGCTACACGTCAAAAAGTTTGTAGATATTTCGGGTGAGGTGTTCCAAGGCTACATTGACTACCTACTGGACAACAATCTCCCCATCGCTAACGCCGAAAAATTCAAAACGGCCTGCAAACTAGTAGCTGACGACACGGGGCTGATTCCCAGGCTGCTACTCCCAATCGTTCCCATCACTAAAGGTAAAGGGAGCCCTCCCCTATCCGATGAAGGCTTTGAGACATTTGAGAGGGCCTTCCGCATGCACATGCTGAAGCTCAAAGCAAAATTCAGTTTCCGAGAGGAGGTCGAAGCTGCCCAACCATATACCGCTGCCGAAATCTTGGAGACAGTGCGGCCTGCGTGCACCAAGCGCAGAATATTTGAATGGCATTACTACTTGCTCAAAAATAAGCAAAGAACAAGACTTTCAGCCTTCACATCTCGTCTAGCCAGATGCGACGATGTTGAAATTCGATCTTTAGCCACCGATGAGAACGCCAGAGAAAAATTTCATCTCATTTATGAGCGTGACAGGGGTAACTATACACTCAGTGGCGAGGCCGACCCGCTCAACACTGGTGGATTTGCTCATTGGCAAATGGATTATGCACGTGCGGTGCGGACGCTTATAAACCACGGCTTCCCCTTCAGCTACGACAGGGAATTACTCTTCACTAAATATGCCCACGCTGAGACGACAGTTATCGAGGAAGGCTGCGACGATGTAATCAAAATTATCATTCATCGTCTAACCACGGCAAACCGCACTAACGGTAAGGCAATCCAAATTTTAAGCATGGATGAGATGCTGAACCTTTACTACCCCAACGTCGTCGACATGGCTGCAATTCTCATGTTCATGATGTTCCAAAGCGGCTGGAACAAGGAAACAGCTCTGGCGATTGACCAAGACGATTTTGAACACCTTCTGACTGGCACCATTGAGGAAGCAATCAAAGTCGTGTGGTCTGAGAAAAATCGTTCTCAGGGCGCAGGTAAACCGTTCGAGTCACCAAAGCGCATGAGCTTGCCGACGCGCAAGGGTGATCCGCTTAGCTTCTATACCCTCATCGAGATGGCTAAAGAGCTTTCGGCACCGTTCGCTGGTATTCCATGGGAAGTCATCTCAGCCAAAACAAGCGAAGACAACATGAACCCGATGTTCGCTTGCATCAGACCTTGGGGTGAGTGGCGCAAGGGCGGTCGCCACACCTCGATAGCACACCCTAAGACGTTCAGGATCGGCGTTCAGCAGTTCTTGCGGCAGTACGAGGTCATCGACAGTGGTAAAAGGCTGACAACAGCCTCTGAGCTGACCCGCCGCTTCCGGCCAACCTGGCTGCTGTATAAGAAGAAATACAACCCCGTCGCCCTGCTCTCCCAGACCCTGGGCCATGCCGACCGGGAAACCACCGACATCTTCTACGACAACTCCAGTGCAGCGCACATGGAGCGACTCAAGCGCCTTCGCTCAGAGCTGGAAGAAGTGATCAACCTGCTACGAACGCGGCAGTTTAAAGGTCTGCTGGGTAAGCAGGCGCAGGCTGACGCGAAGACCAACCTCAAGGTCTTTCACATTCCTGGCAAGACCCAGCCGCTGTGGAGCTGCGCCGACCAGATGAGGCCCGATTGGGCGGGGTCTGAGATCATTGTTAGCACGGGCCGCAAGTGCTTCGCCATTCATGAGTGCATCTTCTGCAGCCGACTGCGCCTGTTTGCTGACTCGCTGCCGTACCTGATGGAACGCGAGGCCCATCTGTCAGAGCTCTTGAACGAGGAAAGCGAAGACGGCTTCCGCTCGCGCCTTGCCAAAGAAAGGGAGGTCATCCAGTACATCATTGATGAATGGGGGGACGAGGACGATGTTGAGGCCGCTGAGCGGTATCGCCGTTACCACTCCCCGCTGCTCCCACGCGACCTGAAAATGCTGGAAATCATCTTTGAGAGCGAGGCCGAAAATGTCTAATAACACCGAGCAATTCGACCTGCATTACACCGAAGATGGCCACCAGCCTGCTGATGCCAGCGAAGCTCAAGCGACCGCTCAACAACCTGACGTCAACCAAGCCATCGTTGACTTGGAAGAAGCTAAGCAGACGAAAAACAAGGCCAAACAAAAAGCCAGGAACGAAGACCAACCAGATGACGAACCAGAAGACGATGGGGAGCTAAGCGAGGAAGAGCGCCTGCTTCAAGAGGCTGAGGAGGACTCTGCCGAATCGGAGCTCGAAGAAGTTGAAGGGCTGAGTGAGGAGCTCGACACTGCCGTTGCAGAGCCATCCATCACGCTGGTCAAAAAGCTGGAGCTTACGGATGGAAATTTCCCTGTTTGCGAGGCCTCCGACTATAAGGCCGCTATCTGGCGCTTTCCACACGGCAAGCATGCATTTCCTAACAACGTTCGTTTCGACCGAAAGTTGCCTGGCTCCAACGATCTCAAGCGGGCGCTGATCTATCACGTCATTCCTGAGTTTTCCCCATTCAGCTACATTCGCTCAGCAGTCACCACAAAACAGTGGGGTGGTGAGTACAAGAACCTTGAACAGTACCTGTTCGAGCCGAACAAGATCACAGCACGCCCCGAGCACATCCGGCTAGTTTCAACCCCCATGGTGCTGAAAGCGTTCGAAGCGGCCAAGAATAGCGGGTTTAAGCACAACTACTTCGCGCTTTTCAAAACAGTCCGACTCTGGATCAACCTATCTCAACACAAGCTGATTCCTGAAGAACTGCGCCTCGACATCAAGCTCGACGAAATCGACACCCCGGAACGCCGGAAAGAAGTGATCAAAAGCCGCTTCCAAGGCACCATGGACGGCTGGGTCAGCTACTCGGAAGAAGATCTTGAGATCCTGATGGATTACTCGATGTTCTGGCTCGAAGGTGTCATGCCCAAGCTCAAACTGCTCAAGGATTACCTGGTTGACACCAAAACGGCCTATCTTTCTGATCGTGTATTGACGCGTTCCACGCGTCAGACAAGGCTAGAAGAGCTAATGACAATCGAGTCTGGCGATAAGACCGTGATGTCACCGCAGATCCGCAATCACATCAAAGATGGTATCCAGCAGTTCTCGTACACCTGGTTTGACGGCTACAGCCGCGCGCTGGACGGCATCCGGAACGCCATCTTCATTTTGACTGCGCTGATCACTGGCGCCCGAAAATCAGAGCTTGCGATCATGCGCTTTGATGACCTTACCCAGGACGCAAACGGCGATTACTGGATGCGCATCGTGCGCTTCAAGACCGCCAAGAATCCGAAGCACGGGGAAGAAGATCAGCTCCCAATCCCAAAATTTCTGGGTGATATGATCCAGCAGTACGAAGACGTCCGCAGCATCGAGCCATTCAAAAAAGAAGGCTGGCTGTTCCAGGCTCAGCGCTCGGTTCGCAAGGTCAAAAAAGCGACCCCTGGCCTCATCAACTTCATCATTCTCCAACTCAAGCAAGAGTTGCCCATCGAGCGCCTGCACTGCCACCGCTTCCGCAAGTCCATCGCCGAGATCCTGATCAACCGGGACGAACGCAACATCGACATCATCCGCGCACTGTTCGGGCATCACAGCTACGCCATGACGCTGCGCTACATCGCCCGCAACCCGTTGATGGTGCGCACGGTGGCGATCGCGATCGAGCAGAGCTATACGCGGGAGTTCCACGAGATCGTTGCCGGCATTCGCTTGGGTGCGCACTCAGGCGACGCAGCCAAACGCATCTACAGCCAGATCTTCAAGCGCCCGGACGAGTTCGCCGGTAAGCAGTTCAAGCTGTCACTGCTGAGCTACATCTCCCACATCCTGGCCAGCGGCGAGCCGCTGTTTGTGCGACGGACAGCAGTTGGGACTTATTGCCTGACGGGCGAGCATTTCACCAATGAGACGCTGCCGCCCTGCCTGCACGGACGCAAGATCGAGGGTGACTTGATCATGCCGGATCCGAGCAACTGCCAACTGGACTGCAAGAAGATCATCGTGCTCGAAACGGCCAAGCAAGCGCTGGTCGACAACGAGACCTTCTACAACCAGGTGCTCCAGGCCGGCAATGGCAAGCTCGCCCACCACGTGGAATACGAGCTGCAGCGCCGGATTGCTTCCATCCAAGTGCACCTGGCCAACCTGAAAGCGACCGGCCATTCGTCCTCGCAGTTGATCGGAGTGACGCATGTCTAACATCAAGGACACACCGCTCCAATCAAACGAAGCGACCCCAGCCGCATCAGGTGAACCAGGGGTCGCCGATCGGCGGGCCCTGCTCGTCCAGCTGATCGTTGACCATCACTTGGCGGGCAATAAAACCAAGCTGAAGCTAGTTGAGCTCGCCAAAGGTGCCGGCATCAGCCGGCAGGCCCTAGATCGTTACTATGGCGACCTCAAGCCCTACATAACTGGCAAGCGTGATGTGGTGGAGCTGGTTGAAGGCTCCCCACTGCGCGAGCAAATGGAAACGCAAACGGCAATTAACGAGATTGAAACCAAGTACGAGAAAAAGCTGGAAAAGCTGCAGGTCGCCCACGAAAAGGCCTTGGAAAAGGCTTTGAGCTCGCATATCACCTCGCTCATGAATGGCGATATCGTGCTTCTTGAAAGCAACAAGATGCGCAGCGCCCTAGAGAAGCAGACGCTCCACAACGCCGAATTGCTGAAGCAGATCAGCCGTCTGGAGCTCAAATTGATGCAGTCGCATGGCCTGGCAGCGGGAGCGACCAGCCCTGGAAAATCGCTGCCAGCCCAAAATAAACTGGTGTTCAACGTAGATATCGAAACCTTGAGCATGTCACACCAGCGCGGCTCAACGCTTGAAGAGTTTGAAACGTCCAAGTCCAGCGAAATTCGCATTATTCGCGACAAGCTAGCAAAGTACCAAGGCACAAGCGACGTGCACGTGGTGATGTTTGCCGACCGCTACATATCACGATTTAGTACTTTTGCCGATAGCTACACAAGCCTGCGCAACGAGCTGAGCCTCATCATTCGGCTTCCACTTTTTGGTCGAAGCGAATTTCAAAACTTCTTAAAGCAAATACCCAGTGAGTTCAAACGAAGCATCCACATCCCCTACACCGCCTCTGAAAGTGAGAAAAAGGCTCAGCGCACCTTTATTTTTCAAAAAATTCAGCCACCCCTAATGGAGATCAAGGGGGCCGATACGGCCACTAATCCCAGCATCGAGTGGGGCGTCGATGAAGTTGTATTTTTTAAAATAAAGCAAGGCGATTGACTTGCGCCTAACAGAGGATGCTCGCAGATGCTGAAAATCACCACAAAAGATATCACTTACAACAGCTTGGAAACCTCCCAACAGGTTACTCATACCATCTTGATTGCCGAGCAGCGTGGTCAAAAAATCCTCCTTAGCCACCCAAACATTTTTCTTTATCAAAAAACGCGCAACTCGCTTAGAACCTCAAACCGGTACGCGTCGATCATTTCGATGTTTTACCGATTTCTCTCAACTCAGCCAAAATTCAAGGGTCAGGAACTTGGCGCATATCATATGCTTGCGGACAATCGCGACATCATGCGCTGGCAGGTTCAGCGACAGGTGGAGCGACTTCAAAAACAATCGCTGAGCCCCACTCTGGAAACAACATTTGAAGACGCCAAGATTCTCTTGAATTTTTTTGACTGGCTGAACACCAGAGGCTTTCTGACCAACGTCGATGTCGTATTCAAGACCTGGCGCGCGAATTTTCGCAGCACAAGGATGCTCAACTATATTCAGACCCGCAGCCGCATGAAGATCGACAGTGACAACATTAGGGTTCTGGAGAAGAAAAGTCGTCAACGACAATCCGACTTTCTTATCACCGACCAAGAAATAGAGTTACTGCTCGAAGCGTACACTGACCCCGTCTATGCGGTTCTATTCAATTTGGGACTAGGCACAGCCATGCGCCCCATGGATCTTGTAAAGTTCCCGCTATATGGGAACGGCAAAAATATCCACATCATGCCGTATTCTGAAATGGATCATACGGGGCCAAGCATGAAATATGAGGTCATTGGGAGCAAAGGGAATAAAGACCGAGAGATCGTCATCAACATGGACGACCTGAAAGCTCTCGAAGACAACTACATTATCCCTTACTATTCCATTCGGAAAAAGCTCTATAAAAAGAAGTACAGACATGATTGCCCACCGGGCATCCTTTTCCTCAATAAAAAGGGCGAGCCTGTCACTGAATCAATGATTGCCTCACGTACTAATGACGCAAAAGCAAAACTACTTAAACAAGGCAAACCATTCCGAGACCACATCACGTTCTATCAGAACAGACACTGGTGGCCGACACAGCACATTATCGCAACCTTTGGCGACCGACTGCTCACTGAGCCCATGGAAGTGCTTTACGCCGCCACCTCACAGGCCATCATCCAGCAGCTTGGACATGAGGACATTGAGACGACCTACAAATACTACATCGATATGGCACGGGTGATCATGATGGTGCACAAAGGCAAAACGTTCGACCTCATTGAGTCGCCCGTTCAGACTATTCGAGGCTTTGTCAAAGACCTAGACCTGCCGAAGGACATTGCGGTAGGTGAGCCTTCTGATGAAGGAGCCGAAGAAGCCGCGTGATGCTTAGAAACGGCTCCAACCACACGGCCAGCCCATCGCCTCGACGACGGGGCGCTTGGGAATGAGCGCGCGTGGGCATGGATACCAGACAGCGCCTCTGCAGTATGAGCGATAAGCTCATAGGGCTGTCGTCCCAGCACCTATGAGCTTTCTCATCAAGCGTTACCTCGCTACAGGCTTAACTGCTTCTGCTGGTCAACCAGGTTGGCAGGGGTGGATGCTATCGAAGCCACTTATAAAGGCGATAACCACCGTAGCCAGCCACAGCCACTGCAGCGGCTGGCCATGCAGCCGCTGTAGCTACAGCCATGACACCAGCCGCCATCCCGCCGCCACCCGCCGCAACGGCACCACCGCCCAATGCTGCGAGCGCAGAACTGGTCGCCGCTGCACCGCTCAGGCCGGCAGCGTTGGCTACTGCAACCGCGCCACCGTAAACCAAAGAGGCATTGGCTACGCCTGCCGCTGCCCCAGTAGCTATTGCCGAACTCGCTGCTGCTTTGTCACCAAATGCCATGTGCTCACCACTTCCTGATTGTGTGGATCAGTAAATATCATTTTGATATCACGCAGTAAAGGCCTGCTTATCCGAACGGTATACGTATCAGCCGCCAGGCAGCAGGCTGTTCTGTAGGCGACTGATGCCAAGAAACGTGAAGAATACATCTGTACTCCTCACCCTGAATGCTGCCCACTCCGCCCCCTCTTCAGTCCACTTGCGCCTGACATCAGCAGGCCTGCGCGCTTTAGAGGAGTAGTTGAGTAGCGCTAGCGACTGGTTGGCAGGGCAAGTAAGCTTCCCCAGGGTAGCCAAATGCCATATGCCACTAGGGAAGACGGGATGCTAGATACACGCCGCTCCATGCCTGCTGTGCTGGATCGCCACATCGAGAAAGAAGAGGATGATGCATTCGGGCACCGGCACTATGCTCAGGCGCTCCGGAGCCTGATTGAAAATGAAGGTCATCAGCCGCCATTCAGCATCGGATTGCTTGGCGGTTGGGGAACCGGCAAGAGTTCCATCAAAGAGATGTATACGCACGCCTTGGCTGATGACACCTCGACAGCGGGAGGACGCCGCCCGCGCAGTCAGCGCTTCAAAAGCATCACGTTCAACGCCTGGCGGTTCGGCGGCAAGGAGCAAGATATCAAACGTGCACTCCTGCGCCACGTGTTCCTGGAATTAGGTGGTGATGAGAGCAAGCTTCATGATGACCTCTATCGCAATGTCACCCACACAGAAACAGTCAACAAGGGTGTAGGTGAACTTACCAAGCAACACTTGATGAGCTGGGTCGCCCCGGTGCCGGCGTTCCTTATCGCAGTGGTCACCTACCTGCTATTCGTGGCTGCTGGCTTGAAATGGCTGCCGCTGGAAAATGCCGTCGTCCAGGCGCTCTTCGTTGCAGCGGTCACTGGGATCTATGCGTATCTGATCAAGGTGATGAAACCGTCGGCGGTCAGCCCATTCAACACCATCACTCGCGTCCACCTGCCGAGCGCCAGCGCAGAGCAGTACGAAGAGATGCTGCTGCAGCAGTTGCGCATATTCAAAGCGTCGAAAAGTAATGTGGTGCCCTACGAGCGACTCGTCATCTTCGTGGACGACCTCGATCGGCTGTCGGCGGAGGAAATGGTGCTAGGCCTGGACGCCGTACGTACGTTCATGGAGATTCCGGTCAACAAGCTTCCGGATAACCTCGGCCTGGTGTTCGTGATTTCTTGCGATGAGGGCAAAGTCGCGGATGCGCTATCGCGTCGACGTGGCAACCCTGAGCAACCAGGCTCGGTGTTCAACCCCACTGATGCCCGGCGTTACCTTGATCGCATCTTCCAATTCAGGCTGGAGATTCCACCTCCGCCGCGAAGCGACATGCGTCAGTTCGCGCTTTCCAAGCTCAAGAGCTTCCCCGATCTGGTGAAAGACATTTCGGATAAAGGTGCCTCGGTTGAACAGGTGGTGGATCGGATGATTCACATCAATGTCACCGATCCGCGTAATGCCCTTCAGATCGTGAACGCGTTCACCCAGACCTGGTGGCTGGCCAAGGCTCGTGAGCTTGATGCCATTGGCAGCCAGCGGCCCGGTGGGCTGCATGAAGGTGCCGTCACGAACCACCCTGTTGCCCTTGGAGCACTGAGCGCAGCGCGGGTGAGCTTTCCCGGGTTTTATCAGGATCTTCAAAGCGACCCTCAGCTTCTGCAACGCCTGACAAATTTGATGGTGAGGCAGACACCATTCAAGGATGAACCCGTTCAAACGCGCCATGTTCTAAAGCGCTATGTGATTCAAATAGATGATGGGGACAAAACCAGCATCATTGATGAACATCGTGATCTGCGCCAGTTTTTGGCCAGCTTGGTAGGCATCCAGTGGCCGGACTCACTTCAGAGCTTGCTGTTGCTATCTGAGGATTTTGCGACCCGACAGTACGGCCCCCATGCTTCGCGGATTTATGGGTATCTGGTTTCTGGTGACACGCAAGGTTTTCTGGAAGCTCTTTCTCCTCGTGCCAATGAAAGCTTGAGCGATCAAGAGATGCAGCTGCTACACGGCATGCTGAGCGAGCTGCACCGAACCGAAGATGCACTCAAGTTCAATGCGATGCGCGTCGTGGCCGAGCTCATTGATCGCTTGCCACTGCGCACCCGCGATTTAGTCCTGGGCATCCTCAACAACGACATCGTGACGTCACCCGCCCTGCGCTCACTACTAGGCATAGAGAAGATCGGTCGCATCGCTGCGGTATCTAATACGGCGGATCAGAGGCAGATTGCGTCGGTGCTTATCGACTCGCTGCTGACGACAGACAAAGCCTGCACCATGCGCCTTGAGTCTGGGCAGATGCCCAACCTGGGCGAAACCATCAGCATGGTTGAGCGTGCAGCGCAAATTACACTCACCGTGTTCGCCAACCATGGTCTTCCATCGTTCTCCAAAGACCATCTCATGGCATGGCTCAAAGCACGTACGGTCAAAACCCCCTCAGGTTCTGTCACGCTTCCCTTTGCCCGCCTGCAAGGCTGGATGGACGCGTTCGAGACTTCGCTTTTGCCAGAGATAGGCATGGCCTATGTGGAGCAATTGACAACGGCGCTGCACGGCCATGAAGACCCTCACGATGAAGATGATCTGATTGACGGTTTGGATATGCAGCAGACGGTTGGCCGGATCAACAGCGTCTGGGATCGCATGTCGACCGAGGGTGATGAGAGCCGTGATGCGCTTTGGGAGCAGGTCACCAACCTGTCGACCATGACCTCACCACTGATAATCGGCTGTGTGATCCGGGCGCTGGAGAAACACGCCGTTTATTCGGATGAAGAACAGCTACTGAAATGCCTGGCCAGGTTCAGCATCCGTGTAGCCGACCTCGACAACCAGCCGATTGATTACCGTCGCGCGTATCGCTTGATTGTCGATCTTGGCGCAGAGCGCAAGGCGTACTTCAACGATGAGTGGCGAGAAAGCTACACCGATTTTGCCATCGCACTGAGCACAACCGCCGGGCATGCCGAAGATGCGGCAGAGGTTCTTCGAGAGTTTGTGGTGGAGCATCCGCGCAGTCTTGCAAGAGTGCTCGATCACTGGATCAGTCGCTCCCTCAGCGCCATCCCAAGCGTGTGCCGCAATCTGGTCTTTGAAGTATTCGGATCACTCTACGAGCACGACCAAAGCTCGCTGGCCAACCAACTGACCGCGCTCGTGAGCAGCCAGGAGCTGGACGACCAACAAGGGGCGCTCTACACCGACGCAGCCTCGCATATTCCCTTGCAACACTGGGGCGACAAGCAGCTACGCCCTCATGTGGATGCACTGATGTTGGCCGCCCCAGCGAAATTGGTCTCGTGGGACAATTTCCTGCGACAGCTTGTACCGGGCATCTCACTGGTGTTCATGCAGGCCACTCCGACAGTGCTTGGGCCAGCGCTACAGAAATTGTTCAGCGCCGCCAAGGGGCACAAGAATGCCTTCGAGAGTCTGCATAAGCACTTCTGTGGACGCTGGCCAACGATCGAGCAGCTTCCCCACGGCTACTCACCCCAAGCGCTCTTTAACGAAGCAAGGCAACAGGCTTTTTCATCAACTGGGACTGTCGGCAAGTACACGCTAGCGTCCATGGAAAGCATGATCACCAGCGGTATCGTACCGTCGGCACAAGGTGCCCAGTTGGTCGAGACAGCCTGTGCCGTGTGGCAACAAAATTCCGCACAAGCCATCGACTCTCTGACATCCGGACATGTACGACTGAGCAGCACTCAGCTAACGACACTGACTGATGGCGTCGACTTCAACGACGAAGCACAGGTTGAGATGCTTGAACGCGCCTGGACGGCGTTGATTCCTGAGTTGCCAGGGAACGAATACGTGGACGCCGGCAAAGCAGTGCTGCTCAAAGGCCCACGTGGCAACGTGAATGACCCTGATCTGGCCTTCTCCGTCTGGTGCCGAGCTCTAGGAATCGAAGCGTTCAACAATCTCGAATCAATGCTGTTGAACAGCGAGATCACTGACGAGCAGCGCAAACGGGTCTACGGCCACATCTTGCGAGCAAACAAGGATGAGAAGGAATCGAAAAAGCTGCCATCGCTGGCTCTTCAGCTATTGAAGATTCCGGAGAGCCCTCTCACCTGGGCAGCTGTCGATGAACTGCGCGCTGAAATCAAGAATCAGCTGGCTACCCATGAACAGCGCTTGGAATATGCACGCCTTCTACTCCGTGAGATTCCGCAAGCGGCTTCAGGTACAGCCAAGGGGTATATGGCTGCCTGGGCAAAATCGTTCGGAACCGAAGCGTTGCTCAAGGAGCTCGATCCCAAACGGTTATCAGAAGGCGACCTGCAAATCATCAACACTGCTTTTGGCACAAGCAAGCCTATGGCTGGTCTGATGAAACGCTGGTTCAACAGAAACTGAACAAGTCGACAGTTCCAGGAAGGCGGGCACCTTGCCCGCCTTACCCATGACTCGCGCCCTGCCTTGACCTCATGGGTTGTAGCCAACGCGTTCCTCATCCGTGCCGAAATCGATCCAATGGATACGATGAACTCGGATTTCCTCACGGTCTAAAATCAGTGCAGGTTCGTATCGAGGCACAGGAGGTTGCTCATCCCACCAGCTCGGCTGATCCTCGCCCTTCTTCCTGGCCGCCCAGATCTGCGGAAAGTAGTGCTCACCGTCATCGACCGTTACCCAAAGAGAGGCGTACTCGGCTTTGTGCGTTGACTCGGTATGGTGCACACCGGATGCTTTATTGAAGAGGATCACGTTGTGTCCAGGAGCCTCATCATCACGCTTACCCAGCTGGATTGACGGGAAATAAATGCCGTCCAAGTTGAGGGTGGGATGCATCGACAGGTAGTCGGCTATCGCCTGCGTGATCAAGTAGCCGTGATCCGCCATATCTGGCATTACTGGCTTCAGCAACTGGTTTTGCAGGCTTGCTAGAAACGCGGATCGCTTCGCCTGCTCGACGCGTTGGGGGTCGAAGTAACTGAGGCGACTATCAGGACAGGTTTCGTTCAAAGCTCCCAGATTGAGCAACCGCAGCGGGCGAGTTACCTGAAATGCAGCGGTTACCACGTAGCTTCCAACGGGTGGTCGAACCTCGGCAATGGCCGTCCTGTCGTTTGTAGCACCATAAAACACGGAGACGCCTTTAGCATTCATTCGTCCTGCAGACCCTACCCCCGACGGAGGTGGGCCCAAAGAACGCTCGGGATGGAGCAATGCTTCCTCAACACTGGTATCAGAGGAGAACACTCTCGCCCGCTTAAAGGTATGCAGGGGCTGACCAGGCCCGATCATGAAGATGGCTGACTCTGAGCCTCGAAGGCGTAACTGATCGACCTTGCCAAAGACCTGCTCCAAGACACGCGTGACGACTGGATTCACGAACCGTGCTTGATCCCTAAGGCTACGCTCCATCTCCCTCCAGTCATGGGTCATGTCGATGCTCGCTGAAGCGCCCTCTTTGAAGTACGGGTCGTCATCATTCCAGCCGTCCCAAAGGACTTCACCAAGATCGTTTATCAGATCATCTGAACAGCCCAGAACACGGCGGAGAACGTCCGTCCAGTGCTCCCCGATCGGCGCCTGATTGTAGAGATAAACCGAACGCGGCTGTTCAACGAACTCAAACGAAGAAAGCGCGGCCTCCCGACACAGGTCGACGAGCCTTTCAAGCGGCACGACACCACTTTCCTTATGACAGTAACTGCACTCGTCGGCATCATCGAAATCCAAGCAGTCCTGGAGATAGCGTTCAGTAAGGCATTCTAAGCACACAACTTTCGACACACAGCCTCCCTTGGCCGTAAGCCCACATGGGGCGCCAAGCCTGCGATACTACTGGATCACGAGTTTTAAGGCTGCCCCTCATGCTACGCCGGTTGCCGACCCCGGACTTGGCGGAATCCAGTAGCACAACCTTAAGGGCAATCAGCTGACATGGCTAGACACCTCTGGCCATTTGGCCACCCTTGAAAGAAATCTTCTATCACTGCTTCAAGGGCATTCGCTTAACCATCTTGCTATTCATAGTCAGACAGGCGCCCGACTCGAAAGGCCATGTATACAAATCTGAGTACTCAAGGTATTTCGGCCAAGCCGATTACAGCAGCTCTGAGCTCTTGGCCAGATAGTTTCCTGGCATCACACCTTCAGTTCGCCCCTGAATTATAGGCCCGCGCAAAATATTGGTTAGCCAGGTGGTATTCCACAACATATGTATACCCACATATCTCGCTACCACTAATCATAGTAGGTCCTTACAATAACCATAACTTCGTATTTAACTAATAGTTATCGGAGATCCATATGGATCTGACCGGGCGCTCTGACCCGGCTTGGTAAGGCCATGGTTAAACCAACAAAACAACATTGACAACACTATTCCGTGCAACCCCTTTTACCGAATTGTAAATGACAACTTTCAGACGCCCCACCAACTCCCATTGCGCCGCCAAGCCGATATGGTATTGACCCTGCGTTACAATAAGGGGCGCTAGTAAAAGGTTGCTGCTCAAGCGGCACCCACTCAACTGGCTTCGCCCCAGAAAAAATGTCAGCGTCCGCCTTCAAAACCTTCAGTGTCGTAGCAACAGTTGAAAGTGCTTCAACTGCATTTTTTGCTCCCGAAGCTACATCCACCCCTAGCGAAATTATGTTTCCAGAATCGCCAAACTCAACACTAAACTTAGAATCCTCGAACAGACCTGGCTTATAATATATTAAGCTTGGCGTCAACTCCGGCACCTGTTTCAACTCCTCAACAAGAACAGGGATGCATGCTTCGCCATTTTGACCTCCAGCAAATCTAACTACCCCTCCATCCTTATTCAAAACCTTATCCTGAATATATTTCACAGGAACAATTTTCATCCGATAATAGAAAACACCATTACAAACACCTTCTTTACAGGCAGTTTCGCCATCCGTAATGTTTACAATTTTTCCAGAACAGGCGCTCATCATCAAGGCAAGCGGCAAAAGCGATGCACACTTAAAAGCGACAATCATAATACACCTCTCATAAGTCTTTTTAGCGAGCACTAACCATTCAAGGCCATGCAAGCAAAGCACTCACCAGGCATTTAATATTGGAGCTAGAAGGAGATAGTAAAAATTCTGCAAAGTAATTTTTCAGCACATCATCGATATTGGAACCATTCACTCCGCCCAATATTTTTTCTCCAGCAACACCAGAAAAATCCGAAGCAATCAACTGAGCACATGTAATCAAGCCCGCGTATTCATCCTGCAAATCCCTGGGTACAATCTTGAAATCAGGTATATAACCTGGAGACCCCCAGCGACTTTTGCCCGCCACTTCAACTTTACACGCGCCCTCCATATCAATTAATCTTACAGAGCTTCCGCAGACCATAATATTTGAAAACTTACAGTCGCGCCAAACCCAGCCCGTACGATTTAATGTAGAGATCTCTCGCATGAGATTACGGCAAATCAGCAACTTATGCCCAATATCGACGTGATAAAATGTCTCAAGAGTCATACCTTCCAAATATTCTGTAGCCACATAAATATGAGTACCGAGATCAATGACCCTATATACCTGAGGCACATTGCAACCTAAGCAATGCAATTTTTTTAAATTTCTTGCCTCTCGCTTTGCGAGCTTATAACCGTCTAACCCTTCACTATTAATTTCCCCATCAAGCCTGCCCTCCTTGAGAATTATCAATCTCCCAGGAATCACTGAAAGATCTAGCGCTTTGTAAACCCCGCCTTTGGCACGCTGGGACAAGGCTTCAAAGACCAATAGATCGCTTGGCAATAATTTAGTCGCGAGATGACGAGATTTATTGTTACTTTTTATTCTACGCACAAAGCCTGAGCTCTCCAACCAATCCGGAATGGCTTTACCTTTTCCTCGTTCATCGTCGACTGGGATACCCTCTGGACTAATGATTTTACTGTCGGAATCACCGTTGATCACACCATAACGAAAGAATAAATTTTGGCCCCAAACTACTTTCTCATCGAAAGCTACCGAAGGGCAGCGAAAACGATTAGTTTTCTTTCCTAGTTCTTCAGCAGCCTTAAGCATTCTGCTTTCGCTATCACAATAAAAAGTGAAAACCTTACCCGCTTGAGAAAATGCTGAACCAATGCCCGCATTAAGCAACAGCAAACTAGAAATTCGCCTCGGAAATTTCACCAGCAACTTGTACTTTTGGGCAATGCGAACTGAAATTTTAAAGATTTGATATATATTTCTTGGAGTAGCCGAAAGATGCAGCTTCCACCCCTGCGTCGGCAATCTTAAAGGCTTGGGGGAATAGAGGCGCCAAAAGTCTGCCTTCTCACACTTACCGCACATGCCATTGACCAATTCAGACCACCTAGATTCAGCATGAGACACGTCCATTGGCGCCCCCTACATCAAAATGCAGTAGTAAATGTTGTCAAAGTGGTGATCGTCGTAATTGTGAATTGTGGCTGGATCCTCCCATCGCCAGTTTGCACTAACCTGATCAACGCCAAATCATTCGGATCAGAGAAAAATTTCTGCATAAGTGTATCCCACTCCTTGGAACCAACCCCAGCTTGCTGGGCCGCCTGGGCTGCATTTTTTAGCTCCGCAGCAAACGCCGCATCTCGGGTTGCCAAGGAGAGTATTGAGCCTATGCTATCCGCCTGTATGCTCGACAGTTTTAGCTGCATATCGGGTGCTCCTTTATCAAACAAATATGAAGTTTAGCCCTCCTACAGCGCCGTCAGGACAAGAGTAAATCTTAAGCTAGACGCACAAACTAAATTCGTCCACAAAGAATGCGCACCAACAATTTGCTTATAGCAAAAAGCGATAAATATAATTTGTTAACTTCGAAAAGAAATAAATTCATCTCAGAAAATACACAGCCCTCGAGCTCTTCTCAGGATGGAAATAGCGCAACCACAAAGCGTCGCCGCCTCACGTCAAAAATCATCCACTAGTCCCTGCCCCAAGAAAAAAGTGAGCGGTACGACTGAAACGACTGACGGCAAGTTTAATAAGTTTCGAAAGCAATGCTGTCAGAGTACTCTTGGTTCGGTACAAAAGAGAGGTCGCCAAGGTTACCGGGCAGAAATTGAGAGATTGGAATGTAGAGGTACTGGAGAGCGATGAAGGCCCTGACTGAGCCCGCTCCCCCATGCCAGCTAGACGTGTTCAATACCACTCCTCAGCTTATCCAGTGCCTGGCAGAGCTTAGCCGCCCGCCTCAACTGGCTATCCCTACGACAACGGACAGGACTCCCTATGAGCGCTAGCAAGGACTATTTTCTTCAGATGGAAGAAAAACAGTGCATGATGTGGATTCACCAGCAGTATGGGATTGACGTGTACCCTGACGAAAAAACAGAGTTATGGGACGAACTGTATGCCGAGTAGCGCTTCTCGCCTACGCCTCGCGCATCGAGCGAGCAGATTCGCTCGATCAATATCTGGAATACTTAAAGGGCGAGATGCTGCGAATCGCAGAGCTAGGCATTGATGACCAGATCGATCAGCACTACAAAGAGGGTAAGCTGATCACGCATAAGCCAGGCCGGCGCACCGACCCTATGAAGGTCGAGGCAGTGCTCCATGCCAGAGCTGCTGGAAAGACAAAGCAGCAAATCGCCGACGAGCTCGACATGCCCTGGTCGACCGTGAGCAATATTTGGAAGAAAGCCTATCAAGCCTATTAAGCCAGCACCATTTTTCCCTTTCTTCCTCCCGCTAGCTGGACGACGAAACCCTGATACACTCCTTTAACGTTAAATTGGGACGTCAGGAAGGCAGATGCAAAATTACTCGATCCCCCAATATCTGATGTCTTCGATTGCCGACGCTGTATCCTCACTCGAAACCCATGCAAGCCTGGATAGCCTTTTCCTCTACGCCAATGCACCGGGTGATCCTCCTGAGGGTAGCAAGGCCGTCAAAGCATTGGACTGGCTGAGGCGAATCAGCAAGGAGTGCGGTGCAGACGCCGCCGCTCAGAGATCGATGGTGAAGTCCGCTGAGAAGCCAGTGTGCTCCCCTGGGTAACCTCGGGCATTCGAGACTATGCGGCAGCCTGAGACGACTGTATCCACTGCATGGTGTGTGTGGCCAAAAATCCAGACGTCAGCTTGGGCGACCAAGTCGTCCCACTGGTTATAGTACGCCGCGCCAAGATGGCCTTCGTGGCTTTTGCCTGCGACCTCCTGAATTGGACAATGGTGAGTGATGACCACTGTTTTTCCTGGGAAGTCCTTCGCAAGCGCTTCAACCAGGAACGCCCGCGTTGCGATGTTCCGCGCGATCAAGTCGGCAGGACGAAGCTTACGGAAGCCCTCTCCAATCCGAATGCGCTTGAAGTCGCTCATCCATTCCCAACATATGGGCATGGCAACCTTGTAGTTTCCGGTCGAAGTGAAATCCGTCCAGGCCGTTGCGACCAGGAAGCGAGTATTGCCAATGACGATGCACTGGTTGTCGAGGACGTGCACATGCGCTTGCGCTGCCTCCTTCATCTTGACCAATGTCCGGTCGATGTGGCCTCGGTAAAATTCATGATTACCGCACACGTACAGGACAGGAAATTGAAAGATCTGGTTCGCCCAAGTCACCCCTTGGCCACGCACCGAAATGTCACCCGCAAGCACCACCAGATCGACCTCCACCTGAGGTGGCTGAAAGTCCCTGAACTCCAGATGCAAATCTGAGTAGATCAAAATCCTCATCGCTCTCTCACGCTCTAGGTGGACTGTTTGACCATCGACTCCGACGCGACGAAACGTTGCACAGCGCCAAGCGCATCAACCGAGATCCACTTCCTGCCACCCCGACCAACCAGTAAATAGAGCTCATCGTCAGCAGCTTGGAACAGGTAATTCTGAAACGCCCGCTGGTACCCAGAGAGCATCACCTGCGACATGCATGAATCCTTCGCTGCCGCTACCGTATTGCATGCAAAAACAACTCTCGGGCGCAGTCCCTCTTGCACCAATACAGCTCTTTGTTCAGCCGGTAAGAGAACGTCCAAAACCAACCATTGCCGCACAGGTTTACAGGGGTTGCTCATCCGCTGAACGACATCGAGGATGGCTTCATCGTCAGCGATCAGACCATCGACTGGCACTGCGTCCCCATACAGCACGTCAGAGAGCAATTGCTGATCAAACGCAGATTGCATTGCGGTACACCTTTGTGGCGGCCACCCGCAGCGATGAGAGCCACAGATGAAAAAATGAAATCTGAGCAGGAGAACTGACTTAGCTACCCCTGCCCCCAAGCTTTAGCGTTTTGAGGCGTTCGATTGCATCAACCAAACTGATCCCCTGGCGCCTGGATGCCTGCAAGCTTTGTCCTGCAAGCGCTAAAAACGCGACAGTGCCGATCTCGTCGAACGAAGCCCAATCAACAGCTGCACCATGGCCAGTCCTCAGGCATTCGGCAGCTGCTCGCCTGGCTTCGATGTATCCGGGCCGAGCCAACACCTCATCAACCGAGACAGAAACGCGGCCCTCTACACAACTCAGGGATTTGAGTCTGCGCAGGGACTCGGTAACCTCCTGCTCTTCAAAACTGAGTGGCCGAGCACGCCAAGGAAGCAGCCAACGCCACCTACTCATGCAGATGAGTCGCGCAAGCCTGCACCTCCTCATCGCTGTGCCATGAACAAATCACATAGCGGCTTCCGCTATAGGTGCGAACCAGGAGAAAGGAGCCGCAGCTGTGCTCTTCAGCTGCCCTGATCATTGACGTACGCACCAGTTGTCCATAGTCAAAACGGCACTTTGCATCCGCGTAGATTTTTCCCCTCAAGCAAATCCAATCGATGTCGAACACCACATCACAGAGATACCCTGTGATCATGCAGCCGAAATCCAGTTTCATAGCTTCGACTACTTCGCTTGGGAAGCTAGATGCCGAGAGCACTTGGTCATCTGATTCAGACACGACTGCTTCCTTTCCCTACCGTCATAGATCGATCCCCTCCGCTTGACACTTGAATTCGGCAGCACGCCGCACCGCTCCACGCGCCAAGGTCGGGCCACACGTGAATCTCGCGCCTGAATTGATCGCTGCTTTCGATTTAGATCTAAATTGATCGCGAGCGGTGTCGGGCGCACCTGTATGCTCGGGCTGACGGATGTATCCATCCGTCAAACATCCCATAAGGCTCATAATTAACAATATATCGATTTGAGTGAGCTTGCGCAAATCCGGCATACCATCATCTTTGCATCAGGAACGATGTCGATGGCTCTGCGCCAGGCTTTTGCCACGGTATTAAAACGCTTGAGATCGCTACGCGCGCTGCCCCAGCTCGGCTTCAGCAACTTGAGCCAATCACAGGTGAGTAGCCTGGAGTCGGGTAATTCCTCCCCTACATTGGACACCACCCAGCTGGTGGCAGATCAGCTTGAGGTCTCCACTGCAGCCCTGCTCGCTCTGACATGTGCTGCTGAAAACCACCAGACGCCCCGCGAGCTTCTTGAAGCGCTTCAAAAGGAAATCCAAGCCTTGGATTTGCTCGATGCGCGCGTTCACGAGAGTGTCCTGATACCGCATCCCAACGCGCAGCGGGCTGCACAATTGCGCAGGTCAGTACTGGAGCTGAAAGCGCAAGGCCTTGCGCCGACCGAGGTAAGCAGGCGACTGGAGATAAGCGTTTCGACCGTGAAGCGGCACTGGAAAGGGCAGCCATAGCCAAGCGGCCTGATCATTCGTTCGCATGGTCAATCAGCAGATCGAAAGCGGGGTACAAACGAACCATTAGACCCTGCCGCCCTGCCCCCCTGGGCCGAATCAGCTTCAGGGCTCTAACTTGGTGATCGCGTTCGTGGTGCCCACCTGGACATCGACTGCGATGTCCATCGAGCGCAACGCGATCCACAACGCCGCTACCCCTTCCGTATCATCCAAATGATCGACCGGTTACCCGCCTTGACGCAGCTTCGCTACCAAGCCATCGAGCGTGGCCGGCTGCTCAAGCATTTCTTTTTCAGTCGGCAACAAGTCGCTGGGCAGTTCCTGAAGGAATTTGATGACCGGCCAAACTTCAAAGTCATGAAAGGGATTCAGTCCAATGGCGTTACCCAAGGTTTCATCCACGGCAGACTCGTCTTTCGCGATGCGCACGAACGCTTCCCATGCCCGCTTCATGTCCCAACCCGAAACGAAGAGCAGCAGCGACGTAAATGCCAGCATGAAACGGCCACCTTTGGGGGTATGCACCCAGCTGTGCGATTTCACATGTGTGGAGATGGGTAAGTAGCTCGTCCCGATGAAACGCGCGAGCTGCAGAGTTTTGCGAAATTCTGTTTGCAGGATTGAGGGGTCAAACACCGACTGCGATTGAGACTGCTCAACTGACTTCGTGATCCGTTCAACGTCTTGGAAAACGTGGATTCGATTCTCAAAGAGAAGGTCGAGCAACGCTCGGTGCTGGTTGGTCAAGATCACGCGAGCAGCATGCTTGGCATCGAAAACTGGAAGAGCCATGAGCTCGGGTGTGAAATCCAGCGCCTCATCCACCCCATCGTGAATCCACAGTCGCTGCCTCTGAAGGACGGCAATCCACCTAACGATCCGTGGGTCAAGGCTGACGACAAACTGCGACCCGACCTTCTTGTGAAAGAACCACTCCCGCATCGCGCGGATGTCTCTTTGATGAAAAATGCCTAGGCTGATGCCCTTGCAAACAAGGACGCGCACCGCCTTGGAAAGGCCATCTTTCGGATTGGAGAACTGCACCAGGTTTTCGGGCACATGGCCTGCCGGCACGTTGCCGGAGAAATCACAGAACGGATGATGGCCAGGATTACCACCGCCTGTGGTAAAGCGGAAGAACGCTTGTCGCTTGTTCTTCGCTCCAGCTGCAGTGCCCCTCACCACTTCAGCGCCTTGGCAGAAGCACGAGGGACAGGAGATGTCCTGAGCGATCGCAAGCTTCCATGCATCAGGAATGGCAACGTTTGACGGAAGCTGGGGATGCTGCGACTGATGGGCCAGGTGTGTCAGGAGTTGATCGACGTCCAGCTCCATCTCACGCGAAGCAGAGTATGCGGTCAACGGCATAGGGGGTTCCTTTAAGAAGCAGTACCCACTCGCTTCTAAAGGAGAATCTCCTCGGACTCAAGCCTTTTGGCGCACGTCAGCGGGATGATCTGACGTACGCCCTCAATGCCTGAGCTGACTATTTCACCAGGGCCAGCGGCGAGGTGGGAACCTTCAACATGAACCGTTCCCTGACTAACTCATCGGACAGCCCCGAAGCCTTCAGAATCTTCCGCCAACTGGCGTGATCGAGAAGATCCACAGCCCGCTGGACAAGGGTTGGGGTCTCCTGCGCAAGAAGCTCGTCCAGCTCTTCCCGTTTCGTGAAACCGTTGCGGCTCAGGTAGGTGAAGCCCGAGCGAGCCTGATCCTGCGTGATCAGATTCAGCGTCTGAGCGCGATAGATGATGGCCTTGAAACTGACCTTCCAACGAAGCTTCAGCTCGCCCAATGCTGTCCAGTTCAGGTATTGCCCACGCATCGTAGGAAATTCACCACCAAAGCTCGCCCTGGGCATCAATAGCGCACTGGCAAACTGGTTAGCCTGTGCCTCAGTTGTCCTACAGCCCGTCTCGATCCCCTGATGCATGACCAGGTGGCCAAGCTCATGGGCAATATCGAACCGGTGCCGGCAAGGATTGACCTTGGCCGTGTTGCGAACGATCAGAGGACGCTTGTTGAATAATGAAAATGCATCGATACGGTCATCCGCATCCGCCAGGTTTACCACCAGCACACCGGCCTTCTCAGCCAGACGGGTGACATTGGCAATGGGGCCGATGCCGATCGACAGATCCCTCCGAAAGCCCTCTGCCGCCTTTTCGATTACATCGTCACTGACAAGCGGGACTTCAAAGGGATCGAACCCCACCGGTGGGAAATCCACCTCGTGTTCCAACTCGTTGACGAGCAACTCAAAAAGCTCGACCTGAGACGCGATGCTCTTCTTGATAGTCTGGGTCGACGATCGCAGGCTACGGAAATGACACTGTTCAAGTTCCACCGAGCCACGACGCGGGCTCGACAAGAACTCTTCCGTCACTCCTAAGGCCTTGGTGAGCAATTGAATCTGCGACGGGTTTGGCACCGCATTGATTTCGAGCTTGTGCGCGTACTGCCGACTTACGCCCAGCAAATCGCCCAGCTCTGCAAGCGACAAGCCGGCTGCACACCGAGCCAACCTCAGCTTGTCAGGTGAAAATTCAGCCCCAAAAGCGAGCTGTTGTGTTCTGTCATCCATCTACGGGTTCATCATTGTCTGTGGCATTGCTATCAACATCTTTACGCTTACGCTGCACTTCAGCTTCCGGTACGTCCACAGCATCATGCTGCACAGTCGCTCTCACGGAAAGCAGAGACCGCTCCTCGTGCTTCCACAAGCAAATCACGTTGAGGTTGGCATCGAAGCCTACGATCGCAACCTCGACCTTGGGAAACTCCAGATCATTGTTGCTGGAAACATAGACTCGCCAGGTGCAGATCTCAGGCGACCTCTCAAAAAGCGAAAGCTGATGCTGCTCCAGCGGATTCGGCTTGATGCGATAAGCCTTCTTCATTTCATTCGGGTTATCGGTCACGATCTGCAGCAGCACATTGTTAATGGCCACCGTAAAATCCAGGGTGGCGTTGCGCAGCTGCAGCCAAGGCATCGACTTATCAGCCGCCAACACCTTGCACAGGCCTTGCTGTCGACCAAACAGCAGGGTGCCGCGCGTGTAGTTGGTGTCGTAGGCGCTACTGGAGTCCTCCAACGCGCTATAGGCTACGTCAGTAACCTCCTGGCAGAACCGATCCACATACTCAGGCAGCAGCCTAGGCTCGAAATGACTGGGATGTTGTGTCACATGCATCAGGCTGCCTCTCCAAAAGTCTGCAAATATTAAAAAGTGTCAACCCGAATTCTATGCAAATCTGCAGATATGTCAACCGAACCGGTGCGCGGACATTCTGGTACGCTACAGCTGCACGGAGCCGTCGCAGCCTGGCAAGAATCGGTACCATTGCGCATAAGGCGTGTTCTTAACCAACCGCCGGTTGTAATCAGGACTGCCGTCGATCCACCACACCGGGCCCCGCTCACCCAATGCCACCTTGGCAGCATCAACCCGTGCCCTTGCCTTTTTGAGCCGCAAGACTTCTTGCCCTGCCTTGGCCTGTTTCACCTCGCGCCGGGCGCTCATCAGCTCCGAAACCAGCCGCTGCCTGACATCCGGGTCGAGCCCAGGATTGCTGCAGCGCCACAGCCTGCCTTTAACCACAAAGTAGCGACCATCGGGTGTGTGGGGGGACATGTCCGTTTCCACTATTCTGATCCACCGGGGCTTTGAGCTGTAGGTTGCTCGGACTTGCACAGAGTTCAATTGGTGCGCAGAATCCCGGCAAATCTCCTCGGACTCAAACAGACCGTGTCGCTCTCTGGCATTTTCAGCTCCCGCTACCAGCGTCGCCAATTCCTCGGCGCGAGCTTCCTCGCAATCGGGGTTTCGTGTGCCATCATCATGTTGATCGCGTACTTCAAGCATGATCAGCCGATGTGGGAAGCCTTCAACAATTTCTTCATCTCGATCGTGGCCAGCGGCACGTTTGCGATCATCTCGACCTTCTGCCTTTCCTACTTCACTGATCCCAGGGTGGCTAGGTTGGAAACGCTGATCCTGCCGCAGGATGTCACCGAGAATCTGCATCGTCTGGCCAGTGGCGCGCACGACTACCGGATCTATGTCCGCACAGGTCGTCAATTTCGCGCGAAGGCACTACCTACCCTCGTCAACCATGCCCGCGAGAGCCGGCAGCCGATCCGCCTGGAGGTCGTTCTGCTGGATTTCAGGAATATTGAGGTGTGCCAGCGATATGCAGAGTTTCGCAAGTCGGGATCATTTGATGGCAAAGTCTGGAACAGGGAATACGTTGAGCAGGAAATTCTCGCAACCATCGCCACCCTCGCCCAGGCCGTGAATCTCAACCGGCCATTCATAGAGCTGGATTTGCGTTTGAGTTCCCGCCTGTCCGTGTTCCGCATCGAAGGCAATGCCCACGAGCTCATGGTGACTCGCGAAGACCCCAAAGATTACGCCTACTGCTACCACCATAAGCATCGCGATTTTTCAGGGGTATTGACCGAGTTCAACTGGGTCAAAAACGAGGCAGAGCCAATTCCAGTCCCTATAACAGGTGATGCTGCCCCCTCGGAAATCTTGACGGCAATGTTCGGTGATCAGGTGTCATCCGAACTCCGAGCGGAGGCCGTGAAAGCCATGAAATCCCCTGCCCCGTATGCCCGCTGATCTTTCAGAGCTGCTCTGCCGGGAACGTTTCACCTCATGCGATCGCGGTGACCTGCTCCGGGCACTGAAGCAGTGGATTGCAGCTTGCAACCCGACCTGCCTGATGCACCCACACGGCTTTTATGTGCTGCTGTTGAAGCGGGAAAATGGTGAGGAATGGCGGCTGCATTTGTGGCCGAGCGATCGAGGTGACGGGTATGGCATGCCCGCCCGAGTGCATACCCACGACAAGCATGTCGACAGCCGCATCCTGATTGGCACGCTGTCCAACCTGCAATACACCGTGAACGAAGTCGAAAGCGGCGGCGCGCCGCTATACGAAGCGCATTACCAAGGTGACAGGTATCAGCAACACACCAGGAACGTGCTTCGCAAGACCGCTGTCCGGGTCGACCTAACACTTGAGGAGCAATCATTGATGCTGGCCGGCGACAGCTACCGGATCGAGCGTCATACCTATCACGAAGCGGTGCCTTCCCCAGGGCTCACCACTTGCACTTTGGTCTGCATGCACTCCTCCGCGCCTGGTTCGATCAAGGTAGTGGGTTTGGATGGATATCCGGACGAGTTGAGCTTTGAGCGCAGTGAACATGAGGGGCATGTGTTCTTGCGATATTTGTAAAGCAGCTACCGTACTGTGTCGTATAGCTGCCTTTGGTGAGGCCGCCCAAACGCTTCGGAAACCAAGGTTGGTAGCAATTGTGAAAAAAAAGGGGGGGCCGATAGAGCCCCCCTTTTAGTTCATCAATGCACTTGAGTTTGTCGCTCAACAAACTCTTTTAGTGAACCCATTAGTTCCACGGCCCGATCATAGTCAACATGAGCATTCTCTAATGCTGTAACCATCATTTCACCAGCTGCCACAGGCTCGCTGCTTCCTACTTGAAAAATGGTCTGCGGCGGCGTTTGCTCTTCTTTGTTCTGCCACCTGAGCGACAATTGATGATTGTGAAGTTTAAACCAGTAGTCCCGCAAGTGGCCCGCAGAGCCTCTCAAGGCAAGTTCGGAGGAAGAATCTCTGTCTAGCTTCCATTCAACTCTTTCCACTCCTTCTTTATGTAGACCATGGGTGTCGGAAAGCTCATTTTCAGGCTTAGGCCTAAAAATATTACATACATAATCCACCGCAGCAAACCAAGCACTTCGCGGACTTGCCGTATAGGCCATATGTTTTTTGTTTTTGTATTTCGTCAGAGCATGATCAATGCTTTGCAAAGCTGACTTTATATCAGCAGCCGCCTCACTGGTGCGGTGCGCCTCATCTATGAACAGATTTCGATAGTAAGTCTTACACTCGATAAACTTATCAAACGCCTGCATATCAACTCTAATGAATGGTCGCCGCGAAGCTTTGACAGTCTCACCATGAGAAATGAGGGGCAACGTATTCTTTCGATTGTAGAGCTTTGACAGTGAAGTGAGTGGCCCACTCAACTGTACGGCACATGCGGTTCCTTTCAGAGTCTCACTTCCGAAATATTCAATGCCGCTCAAAAACTGTTGAGCTGACGGTGACAGTTTCACATCAACATCGTTGAGATCTACTATATCCGAGCCTGACGCAGCTTTCTGTGATCTCGGCACATTAACGTAACTTCCCCTCACAGTCTCTAACCAAATGTGATGGGAAACTTCCTTGAGCTGAACGTCTGCTTGAGTATGAATAGAGTATTGAACGTGTTCACGCTCTTTAGCTACAGACTCAAGCTCAGCGTTTGTATTTGCAGCTTCAGCGCTAGCGACCCGAGGTTCAGACAATACTGCCACAGGAGCAACAGTCGTTAATGTCACATGAGCTAGCTTAACCTTGTTCGAGGCTGAGTCGATGGACTCGTGCGCTGGAATAAGATCAAGCTCCCCAGGCGCATAAACCCAGTCATAACTTTCTTCAGCCTTGGGCCACCTCTTCACCATCAAACGATAGAGTGCTCTACCAAACTTACCCAGAGGATTATCTGCCAACGATGCCAACTCTTCTCTGAGTTGCTCATCGTCCTCTTTTTTCGCTTGAATGGAGCGAGTTTCATCTGGCTCAGGTGGCAATCCACGAGACTCCCGCAATGCTCTCGCAAGGTCTTCATCTGAAAAATAATTCATTACGAACCTCCTTAAGCGTTTGCGACTGGAGAAAGGTTGCGGGTGCGTGAAGCTCGATAGACATCCATGGCGCTACAGAATTCCGTTGATTTCTCAGACATGAGCTTGAAATAGCCGTCTTTATTCCAGAACCGCGCAGTCGATATGGCTGGATGGTCATCAGGCAGCGGTGACAAGCCAATTCTGGTATAGAAATCCCTCAGACGGTCGCCCCCATCTGGGTCAGAGCGAAGTACCAGATTAGTCTCTTGGTTCACTTCGATACCAGCCTGAACCGTATAATCGACAAGGGCGTGAGCAATATGCTCGATTCTCTTCAATCCCAGCGCCTTGCTATAGAATTCTCTTGGAGCATCTGAAAGGTACCAAGTGAACGCTCGCTCCTTGGTACGATCTAAGATTTTGCAAGTGAAGTCAGGCACCATTGTCAGCATGCCTATAGGAATAACACGCCCACCCTTGTGAACCACCATGCACACTGCTTTCGATTCACCACCCTTGAAATACTTCCGGCGCCACTTGCTATAAGCGGAGTGGAGGAAATAGTTCTGTCTCCACGACCACTTAACATCGGCACGAGTACGAACTTTCGGTTTAGCGCTGCCGACGGCATGAAGCTCTGCTGCTAGTGACGTTGAGGCCGACACAACCCCAGTACCAACTGCGCAGTCTAGCTTTTCGATCAAGCCCGCCGAGGCTATAGCTTCGATCTGCTCGACTGCCTCCTGGATCTCCTCATGCACAGGACTCTGTCCGACGCTGTGCTCGGCCTTATCAGTAATCACCGCAAAATTGGGCTCCTGCTTCTGTGATTGCAGGGCGGCTGCAGCCCCCTTGGTAGGCTTAGGGGCTTTGGAATAATGCTTGTTGATCAGCGGTTGAACGGTTTTCCTCCAGGTGTTGATGAGCTCCGGTGTCATATCCACGAAATGGACACCCAATAGGAGCTTCTCTCCTTTCGCATTTTCTGCTGGAAGATGTGCAACGTGATCGGCTTGACGCATTGAAGAATCGTTCCTGATCCAAATCCCTAGTAACGCTCAGTACTCATTCTGAGCGGCCCTCACACCTACGACACAGTGCGGGACTGATATGCTCTCCAGAATATCATTGTGCCACCAAGCCTCATAGCTACATGCAGCCTTGAGCCCTTAGTTTTCACCTTAGTGTGCGACTTTTCATGATTTCCGGTGCGCTCCATGCATCGTCCTAGCCTGTGAAGTGTAAGACTTTTCGCTTTCCCAGGCTGTGGGAGTGTAGGAGTTTTTGCTCTGGCAGGTGGGGAAAGTGTGGGATTTTTCACGATTGCGCCATCTGAGCGCGCGTTGTTCGAGATCGCACGCTAGGTCGGCGGAGATAGTCAGTATTCGACTGGATGTGCGTATATGTGGGATGGGTGTTTTTGAGTGGTTTGCTATTGAGTTGCTTGCCTTGGGAGGCTGGGCTTTGAGAGGCGTACCCTGGAGAAACCTTTAGTGATTACAGATCAAGATGAGCATGCGCCGACCACGCCACTGAGGGTGTCGGCACATGAAATGATCTGGGAGCAGTTACTGAGCTGGAAGCGCAGCTGTCTCTGGCGCTGAAGTCGCTTGGGGCTGGCCGTTGACGCGCGAAGCAATTGTCTTCAGCGCACTGTCCTTCGCCTCGCTCCATATCGATGGGTCAGAGAAGGCCCACACAAAAACCGCCACAAAAACCGCAGTCCAGAAGTTTCCGACAATGCCCGCAGAGCCAGAGGCATGCCACTTCCAAAGGTTTTTGAACACGCCATTCTTGGGAAGCGAGTCCAAGGTCAGGTTATTGATCTGGTCGGCCAAGCGGGACTGAACCCCCTTCAGCTTCTCATCTGCAGCAGTCTGGAGGAACAGGGTAGCAAGGCCGTCGGCTTCGTCACGGTACTTCTTGATCTCGTGCGGCTGGATCTTGATGCTGGTAAAAGCACCGATGTCCATGCCCCGCTTCACAGCCTCGCGCTTCTCCGTCTTGTAGATCGAGTAGGCGATCATGCCAACAAAGTCTTTCTTGTGCTTAACCAGCTTCTCATGCATCTGGTTGTACTTGTTACTCATCCTTGAAGACCTTGTTCTCATTCTCTCGATTGTACTTGTCGCGCGCTTCGATCATGAAATCGTTGATCTTTTTGGAGGAGAGCTTGCCGACAATTGCCTTGGCCATGTCGCTGGGAATGTAGCCTGACATGACCTTGTCGTTGATTCTTTCCGCAAGCGACTTGTGGCGAAGCCCTAAGGTTTTGAGAATCGTGTCGATAGTCATGTGTGCGTACCTCCAGTCCGTTGTCCTACCAATCATAGCTGCCGCGTATCCATTGAGAGCTGAAGTTGAGCGGTAGGTGTCCTCACCCGCCGCACCGTACACCTTCCTACAGGCGCACGAAGTCCATCTAAATCTTACAATGGATACTGGCATATTGCCATACCCCTACTGGGAAAAAACCCTAAATCCCTGTTACAGCTACTCTTTTCGACTGCCGGATGGGCGGAAGGTTCACCAAGCCACGGTAATGGCCATGTGCCTTCCCAGGCTGAGCTCCCGGTCTTAGCGCCTGCTTAGGGTGACCAGCGGTGCATGCATTTGTAATGCTAAAGCCTCGTATTGAGTGACCTGGCCGAGTAATGGCTAACGGCCATCCTCCGGTTTAAAATCGCATTTCCGACAGAGGCTGTCATGCTGTCATGCGGGCTTGCTCGGGAGCGTACTGGTGCTATGGGAAGACAGCTGGCGGCTGGGATGATGTGACAACCTCTGCGTAGATGAACCCTTCAGTGGTGGTGATTGGGACGCTGAACGGACTGCAGTAAACATCGTGCTTGGGAATATTCATCTCCGCACTGTAGGACAAGTCCAGATCCTCGATGACCTTCTTACTCTCCAACTCGGGAATTTCCCTGCACTTGTCCGCGATAACATTGGTTATATTAAAAACAAATTTGTACATATCAAAACCTAACTCGTAGTTTTTGCCATCCAGATTCAGACTGGGCTTCTTGCAATAAAACAGAAGCCCGCTCATTAATGTAGCCGTATAATCAAACACTTCAGTTATAGCCGCCATCTCGCCTGATACAAATTTAATTTTGGACGTTATTATCCACAAAGGACTTAACACTCTTCGCGAACACTTCCAGCGGTATCAAAAGATGTTGACTATGGCTAACAAATACATTTTCTTGAACCTTGACGTGCAGCCGGATCTCATCGACATCGCCAACGTGGTGAAAATAGTTTCTGATGATTCTGAGGAGCTTGAATTCAGGGATATTCTTGATATTACAGCCAAACAACTCATGCAGTTTATCCGCTGTTGAATGCAGGTTATTGAGATAAGTAAATAGCGTGTTTATGTCGCGCTCTTCGGAATAACGGATATCCATCAATTCGCGTTGACTGTGAAAATACCGGTCGATGAAGGTGTGCTTTTCCATAGGCTTTCCCTGCTTTTCCTGGTGTTTCTTTTGCATTCAAGGGTGAGTTTTCAGCGGTGCGTGCGTATTCATGCACCCAATCTTGAGCATCATCAAGTGTGAGATAGGCCATCCACTTGGCCGCCTCAACCGAGGCTTGCCAACGCGGGAAAGGCGGGCTGTATTCATCCGCATGCTTGACGACCACTACCCAGCGTCCACGAGATTTCGGCGTCAACGTCAATCTGAAGTCATCCACCTGTGCGGTGTATGAACCGTCAGCGAGCGTCGACCAGGCGGTGTCACTGTACGTGCGCAGCAGGCGGCGCTGGAAGTACATCATCTACCTCACCAAGGCGAGAAGTTCACCGGATGGCCTCACCTCCCCTCCAGGGCGCGATAGATACCCCTCAGGATGGTTCTGGGCTTTCGGTAGCCTCCCAGGGCTCTCATTCGATCATCAGAGCAGCCGGCGTCCAACCAAGCTCGTTCAAGCTGCTGTGAAGCTGCTCCATTGGATGATCTGTTTGAATCCGGTTTTGGTGTTCTGTTTGGTCGTGTGGGGTGCGGTTTTTGCCAAGGAGGTGGCGTTTTGTGAAGGCGCTCGGGAAGGGTCTGATTAGGACAACGTAAACCCACAGAAGGCCCGTGTTTACTGGGCTTAGGCGAATTCGCGGTATTTGAGGATGAGCTGCAGAGAAGGGTTTTGAGGGTGAAACGGGCTTTTAGGGTTTACGTTTGCCCTTCAAGCGCTTTTTTTTCGCCAGGGGGTTTACTTTTTGGATTTTTCAGGTGTTAAACTAGAGACACGGAACAAGACACTTCTTTCCAGATCCCTTTATTTACTTGGGTTCTAGGCAGCAAGAACGGTTTTGGCAGGTGGGTGGGGTGAGCATTTTTAGTGTTTACCTTGACTACCAACCGAAACTAAGGCGTCCGTGAAACGGTCACACAGCACCACAGCCCCGCGGGCCAGCGCCGGGCGGATGACCTGCGCCAGGTGCTGGGCGCGAGCGGCGAACACCAGCAACAGCTCGGTGTCGGCCGCCATGCCTTCGTCGCTGGGCGTCAGCAACAGTTCACGCACCTTTTCCGCCAGCGGCGTACCGCCTGGCTCACGGGTCAGTACCACGTCCAGGCCGTGCTCGCGCAAGCGCGCGGCCAGGTAGTCGCGATTGGTGCTCTTGCCCGCGCCTTCGGGGCCTTCCAAAGTAATAAACAAGCCGCTCACAGGCAGTCCTTAATGTTGTTCGTCAGGCGTCGGCCGCTCGGCCGCTTGCGCACCGCCGGCAGGGGCATCCTGCGCGGGCGCTTCATCGGGGGCTGGCTGAGCAGTTGGCTCGTCCGCTGCTGACGGGTCCGCTGCTGGGGGCTCAGGGCGCTGCGCATCGTCGGCGCCCGATGCCTGTTCGGCATCATCGGCACCTGGCTTGGCCTCTTGCTGCGGCGCGGGGCTGGAGCGGTAGTCCGACCGGCGCTTGAGCTGGAACTCGCGCACTGCCGAATTGTGGTCGTCGAGGTCGTCGGAAAACACATGGCTGCCATCGCCGCGGGCGACGAAGTAAAGGCTCGTGCCATTGGATGGGTTCAGCGCCGCGTGAATCGCCTCGCGGCCGACCATGGCGATCGGGGTCGGCGGCAGGCCGGTCATGGTGTAGGTGTTGTAGGGCGTTGGCTCGCGCAGGTCGGCGCGGGTGATCTTGCCGTTGTAGCGCTCACCCATGCCATAGATAACCGTCGGGTCGGTCTGCAGCATCATGCCCAGGCGCATGCGCCGCACGAACACGCCGGCGATCTGCCCGCGCTCCTGCGGAATACCGGTTTCCTTTTCGACCAGGGAGGCCATGATCAGCGCCTGGTACGGGTCACGATACGGCAGGTCGGTGGAACGCTCGGCCCACTCTTTGGCCAGCACTTCGTCCAGACGCATGTAGGCCTGCTGCAGCAACTCGACATCGCTCATACCCCGCACGAAGCGGTAGGTGTCGGGGAAGAAGCGGCCTTCGGGGAACACACCGGTATGGCCGAGCTTGTCCATGACCTCGGCATCCGACAAGCCGTCCAGGGTATGCTTGATCTTTTCATGCTTGGCCACGGCCGCACGCACCTGGCGGAAGGTCCAGCCTTCGACCAGGGTGAGGTTGTACTGCACCACGTCGGCACGGCGCCAGGCGTCGAACAACTGCTCGACGGTCATGCCAGGGGTAAGACGGTACTCGCCAGTGTGCAGGGGGGTGCCGGCCATGTTGAAGCGCCAGTACAACCGCAACCAGACAGCGTCGTCGAGCAATCCTTCCCTTTGCATGCTGTAGAACATGCGGTTGGGGTTAGTGCCATTGGGCACATCCAGCAGGCGTTCCTGCGTGACGTGCAAGGGCTGCTCCAGGACCGAGTTGACCTTCCAGGCCGACCAGCCAAACGCCAGGCCGGCAAGGATCAAGCCCATTTCCAGCAACAGCAGGAATTTACGTCTCACGAATTCAGGTTTCCAGTAACGTACGGGCAACGGCCTGCAGTTTACGAGTGAGCGGGCCCGGCGACCAGTTTAGCGCGGCTACGCCACACACGGGCCAAATGCCGTAAACGCTATTGCAAACAAATACTTCATCCGCTTGCTCCAGCGCCTCGAACGACAGGTCGCAGACCTGTACCCCAATACCCAGCAGCGGGGCCTGTTCCAGCAGTGCGGCACGCATCACGCCCGCCACGCCACAACGGCTAAGGTCGGCGGTAAGCAGCACGCCATCGCGCACCAGAAACAGATTGCTGTATACGCCTTCGATCACCCTGCCCTGCGCGTCACGCATCAGGCCTTCGGCATGGTCGCTGTCCTGCCATTCGGCACGGGCCAGCACCTGCTCCAGGCGGTTAAGGTGTTTGAGGCCGGCCAGCAGTGGTTGTTCCCCAAGCCGGGTCTGGCAAGGGAACAAACGCACGCCATGCTCGGCATGCTCGACAGGATAACGGGGTAATGGGCTGCCTTGCAGGATACGCCGCGGCGCTGCATCGACAGCTGGCGCATAGCCACGCTGGCTATCGCCACGGGTAAGGATGAGTTTGACGACACCCTCACCCAGTTGGCTGGCGTAGCGCAGCAGCTCGTCGCGTACCAGCGCCAGATCGGCGTTGATCGCCAGGCGCTGGCAGCCCAGTGCCAGGCGTGCGAGGTGGCCGTCCAGCAAGCTGGGCCGGGCACCTCGCACGGCGATGGTTTCGAACAGGCCATCGCCGTAAGCCAGGCCGCGATTCTGCAGGTTGAGTGCAGTCGCCGGCTGGCCGTCGATCCAGCTGTGCATCAGTCGGCAAACCGGCGGAATACCAGCGAGCCGTTGGTGCCGCCAAAGCCGAACGAGTTGGACAGCACCACGTCGATCGGCATGCTGCGCGCCTGGTGGGGAACGAAGTCGAGGTCACACCCTTCGTCCGGCTCGTCCAGGTTGATGGTCGGTGGGGCCATCTGGCTATTGATTGCCAGCACGCTGAAGATCGCTTCCACCGCGCCCGCGGCGCCCAGCAAGTGGCCCGTCATCGACTTGGTCGAGCTGACCGCCAGCTTGTAGGCATGCTCGCCGAACACGCGCTTGATCGCCGCCACTTCGGCCACATCGCCGGCTGGGGTAGAAGTGCCATGGGCGTTGATGTAGCTGACGTCTTCCGGCTGGATACCGGCATCGCGCAAGGCGTTGGCCATGCAGCGGGCAGCGCCTTCGCCAGAGTCGGGCGGCGAAGTCATGTGATAGGCGTCGCCGCTCATGCCAAAGCCAACCAGTTCGGCATAGATAGTCGCCCCGCGGGCCTTGGCGTGCTCCAGCTCCTCGAGCACCAGGGCTCCAGCACCGTCGGACAACACAAAGCCGTCACGCCCCTTGTCCCACGGGCGGCTGGCCCGGCTTGGTTCATCGTTGCGGGTAGACAGCGCGCGCGAAGCGCCAAAACCACCCATGCCCAGACCACAAGCAGCCATTTCGGCGCCACCGGCGATCATCACATCAGCTTCACCGTATGCGATATTGCGCGCGGCCATGCCGATGCAATGGGTGCCGGTGGTGCACGCGGTGGCGATGGCATAGTTCGGCCCTTGCAGGCCCAGGTGGATCGACAGGAAACCGGAGATCATGTTGATGATCGAGCCCGGCACGAAGAACGGCGAAATGCGGCGCGGCCCTGAATCGTGCAGGGTGCGGCTGGTTTCTTCGATGTTGGTCAGGCCACCGATACCCGAGCCCATGGCCACGCCAATACGCTCGCGGTTGGCATCGGTGACCTCCAGGCCGGCATTACGCACGGCCTGGAAACCAGCCGCCAGGCCGTACTGGATGAACAGGTCGAGCTTGCGGGCCTCTTTGGCCGACAGGTACTGCTCAACCTCGAAGCCTTTCACCGAGCCGCCAAAACGGGTGGAGTAGGCAGACAGGTCCGTGTGTTCGATCGGACCAATGCCACTGCGGCCAGCCAGAATGCCCTGCCAGGTGCTCGGTACATCGGTACCCAGTGGCGACAGCATACCCATACCGGTGACCACGACGCGTCTACGCGACACAGTACTCTCCTTTTCTAATAACAGAGTCTCTTGCCATTGCATTCAAGTGCTGGAATGAAATGGCAACAGGCTCTTGGTGCGCGGTGAACGAAGCCGCCTGAAAAAATGCGAGGCGCTCGCAAAGAAAAAACCGCACGCCGGCGAAGGCAGTGCGGTTTTCCCCGACAAGAAACGTCGACTGTAGCGTCTTAGGCCTGGTGGGCTTTGACGTAGTCGATGGCAGCTTGAACGGTAGTGATCTTCTCGGCTTCTTCGTCAGGGATTTCGGTCTCGAATTCCTCTTCCAGAGCCATCACCAGTTCAACGGTGTCAAGCGAATCGGCACCCAGGTCATCGACGAAGGACTTCTCAATAGTCACTTCTTCTTCCTTGACGCCCAGTTGCTCGGCGACGATTTTCTTGACGCGTTCTTCGATGGTGCTCATACCTAGTTTTCACTCCTAATGGATATATGTCAGGCAGCTGGCCGGTGGCTAATTTTATAGAAAGACGTTCGCTTTTCAAGCGAAACGCACCTTCAGGCTAGTCACCACACCCGCTGCCTGGAATCTGGTTGCAGCTTTATAACGGATTTTAGGCTCGCAGTATGACTCTTTTTTTACGAAACCCGTCACATTGAGTTGCAGTATTACATGTACATCCCGCCGTTGACCGGCACGGTAGCGCCGGTCACGTAGGCGGCGCCGTCGGACGCCAGGAACGAAACCACCTTGGCAATTTCGTCAGCCTGGCCCAGGCGGCCCAGCGGAATCTGGGTCTGCAGGGCTTCGCGCTGAGCCTCCGGCAGCTCGCGGGTCATGTCGGTATCGATGAAGCCCGGGGTCACCGAGTTGACGGTGATGCCACGCGAACCCACTTCACGCGCCAGGGCGCGACTGAAGCCTTCCAGACCGGCCTTGGCAGCCGCGTAGTTGGCCTGACCTGCGTTACCCATGGCACCGACGACCGAGCCGATGCTGATGATACGACCCCAACGTGCCTTGGTCATGCCACGCAGCACGCCCTTGGACAGACGGTAGAGGCTGTTCAGGTTGGTGTCGATGACATCGAACCACTCGTCGTCTTTCATGCGCAGCATCAAGTTGTCGCGGGTGATACCGGCGTTGTTGACCAGAATGGCCGGCGCACCGAACTGCTCGCCAATGGCGGCCAGCACGGCTTCAACCGATTCGGCGCTGGTCACGTTCAGCTCCATGCCGGTGCCGGTGATGCCGTGTTCTTTCAGGGTGGCAGCGATGCGCTCGGCGCCGGACGCCGACGTGGCGGTACCGATCACGGTCGCGCCCTGGCGGCCCAGCTCGAGGGCGATGGCCTGGCCAATGCCACGGCTGGCGCCGGTAACCAGTGCAACTTTACCTTGCAGGCTCATGCAAGCTTCTCCAAATCAGGCCAGTGCCGCGCGGGTGGCAGCAACGGCGTCAGGGGTGTTGAGGTTGTAGGTGGTCACGCCGTCGGCGCAACGCTTGTTAAGGCCAGCCAGGACCTTGCCCGGGCCACACTCGACCAGGTTGACCGCACCGTTGGCGGCCAGGGTCTGCACGCACTCGACCCAGCGTACCGGCTGGTACAGCTGTGCCAGCAGGTCGTGCTTGAGGGCATCGAGGTCGGCGGCGACGGCGGCAGTGACGTTCTGTACCACCGGAATCTGCGGGGCCTTCCATTCGATGGCATTGACCGAATCGGCAAAGCGCTCGGCGGCGGGCTTCATCAGGGCGCAGTGCGACGGGACGCTCACCGCCAGTGGCAGGGCGCGCTTGGCACCTTTGGCCTTGCACAGTTCCATGGCGCGATCTACCGCTGCCTTGTTACCGGCGATGACCACCTGACCAGGCGAGTTGAAGTTCACGGCACTGACCACTTCATCCTCAGCGGCTTCGGCGCAGATCTCCACGACCACAGCATCGTCCAGGCCGAGAATGGCAGCCATGGCGCCGTGACCGGCCGGTACGGCTTCCTGCATCAGCTGACCGCGGCGCTCGACCAGGCGAACGGCATCTTTCAGGCTGATGCTGCCGGCGGCGACCAGGGCGCTGTATTCGCCCAGGCTGTGACCGGAAACGAAGGCAGGCTTGGCACCGCCCTCTTCCAGCCACAGGCGCCACAGTGCGATGGACGCAGTAAGGATCGCCGGCTGGGTCTTGTCGGTCTGGTTAAGTTGCTCTTCCGGGCCGTCCTGGACCAGCTTCCACAGGTCATAGCCGAGCGCTTCGGACGCTTCCTTGAAGGTTTCGATGATCACTGGCTTCTCGGCGCCGAGCTCGGCGAGCATGCCCAGCGACTGGGAACCTTGACCGGGAAAGACGAATGCGAGGGATGCAGACATTGAACAAGCCCTTATGATCTTGTCGTCGGATAGTGTGCGCCAGGCCCGAGGCCAGGCGCGGAATCTGAAAACTTGGATGGAAACATAGACCAAGCGGTCACATTTAAGCACTTCATCGGCGAAATGCCTAAGGCAACAGATCTTCAAGGCGGCCGTGCAGCCGCTGCGGCAGGTTTTCCTGAATTTCGATCAGCGCCCGCTGGATGGCACTCTGAAACCCCTGCACGCCCGCCGAGCCATGACTCTTGATGACGATACCCTGCAGCCCCAGGAAGCTCGCCCCATTGTGCCGCGCCGGCGCCAGGTCGGCCTGCAGACGCTTGAGCAGCGGCATGGCAACGGCCCCGGCAACGCGGGCAAAAGCACCGCCCTTGAACAGTTTTTCGATGCGCGCACCGATCATCGTCGCCAAGCCCTCGCTGGACTTGAGCAGTATGTTGCCGACAAAACCGTCGCACACCACCACGTCTGCCTCACCCCGATACAGGCCATCCCCTTCGACGAAACCGACATAGTTGAGGCCGCGGGCGTTCTGCAACAGCGTGGCAGCCAGCTTGACCTGCTGGTTACCCTTGATGTCCTCGGTACCGATATTCAACAGCGCCACGCGTGGCCGATGCACACCCAGGGCCTGAGCGGCCACCGAGCCCATTACCGCGAACTGGTAGAGGTTTTCGGCACTGCAGTCGACATTCGCGCCCAGATCGAGCAGTTGGCAGTAACCCGTCTGGGTCGGGATCGCCGCCACCATGGCCGGCCGGTCGATACCCGGCAGTGTCTTGAGCACGAAGCGCGACAACGCCATCAGCGCCCCGGTATTGCCGGCACTGACACAGGCCTGGGCTTTTCCGTCGCGCACCAGTTCGAGGGCGATGCGCATCGACGAATCCGGCTTGCCGCGCAACGCCTGGGATGGCCGCTCGTCCATGCCGACTACCTCACTGGCGGCCACAATCTGCAGGCGCGCGCGATCCGCAGCTGGCAGGCCACTGACGAGATCTTCAAGGAGGGAGGGTTGACCGACGAGGGTCAGGTGAAGCGAGGGAGTAGCCGAAAGGCAGGCAATGCTAGCCTGGACAATGCTGCGGGGACCGAAGTCCCCGCCCATTGCGTCGATCGCGATGACCTGAGCGGACAAGGATTACTCGTCAGCGCCCTTGTCGACCACTTTACGACCGCGGTATACGCCTTCTGGCGAAACGTGGTGACGCAGGTGAACTTCACCGGTGGTTTTCTCTACCGACAGCGCGTTTTCCGACAGAGCGTCGTGCGAACGGCGCATGTCACGGGCAGAGCGGGATTTTTTGTTCTGCTGAACAGCCATAATTGATTAACTCCTAAACGTTTGGGTCACGCTTTAACTGCGCCAAAACACTGAACGGGTTGGACCGCGATACCTCGTCCTTGCTCGATTCGGGCTCGTCTGCGCCCGCCGGCTGCTGGCATTCTTCCGGATGATGAGCAGGCACGATTGGCAAGGCGAGCAAAAGCTCCTCCTCGACCAATGCCTGCAGATCCAAAGGATCTTCGCCCAGTTCCAGCACGTCATAGCCTTTCGGCAACGACTGGGTATTCGCACCCTCCTTCACCACGGCGTATGTACATTCGCTGTGGACCGGTAGGGTGACCAGCTCAAGACAACGCTGGCAAACCATCTTGACTTCGACGTCCAGCTCGCTGTGGATAACCACCACGTGCTGTTCATCTCGTTCAAAATCGAACTTCGCCTGCACCGTACCGACATTGTCGGAAAGCGGGTCGCAGAGTCTTTCCAAATCAGCGAGTTGCAGCGAACCGTTAAGGGTTACGCCACGATCGGCTAATTTGCGCGGGTCAACGTGAGGTGGAATCGGGTCATTCAACATAGGCGCAGCATTCTAGGGATGCCCCCCGCCCCTGTCAAAGGAAATTAGGCGGCATCGTGCGTGATAGAATTGGTTCAACCGAACCCGGAGTCTACCATGCTTCCTTTGTTACTGGCTTCCAGCTCTGCCTATCGCCGCGAACTGCTCGCACGCCTGCACCTGCCCTTCACCTGGGCAAGCCCCGATATAGACGAGCAGCGCCGGGAAGACGAGCCAGCCGTTGAACTGGTACGCCGCCTTGCCAGGCAAAAGGCCGAGGCCTTGGCGGGCAGCCATCCCGGGCACCTGATTATCGGGTCGGACCAGGTAGCCGTGCTGGGCGAACAGGTGCTGGGTAAGCCGCACACCTTCGAGCGGGCTTGCGAGCAACTGCTGGAGTGTAGCGGGCAGCAGGTGAGCTTTCTGACCGGGCTGGCACTGCTGAACAGCGCCACCGGGCAATGCCAGGTGGATTGCGTGCCGTTTACCGTCACGATGCGCGAATTGAGCCGCGAGCGCGTGGAGCGCTATGTCGCGACGGAACAGCCGCTGGATTGCGCGGGGAGCTTCAAGGCGGAGGGGTTGGGGGTGAGCCTGTTCCAGAGCACCCATGGGTGCGATGCAACCAGCCTGATCGGGCTGCCGCTGATTCGGCTGGTGGATATGCTGACCAAGGAAGGGGTGATGGTTCCGTAACCTGGCTGGAGATTTTGGCGCCCGACAGATCGAGCGCCGCCCGGGAGGGTGAACGATCGGGGATATTGGACGGCGGATCCGGCCTATTCGCGGGTAAACCCGCTCCTACAACGGGCGTAGTGACACCACCTCATGCCCGCGAATGCGATGGTGCTGCGACGGTGAATGGCCAGGGATATTGGCCGGCAGGTCCGGCCTATTCGCGGGTAAACCCGCCCCTACAACGCACCGCTGGGCACCCCGATCGATGAGCGAACCTGCGCGCAATGCGCCGCGCGGGCGGCGCTCGATCTGCCAGGCACTACAAAAACTGCGACGAACTCAACGCAACTGCGGCCCCTGGAACCCCATCCACATCGCCAGGTGCTCAGCCACGCTGGCACCCACGCGTTTGGAGAAGCGATCGAAAGGCGACTCCTGAACGGTGAAGTCAACCAACTCCTTCTCGCCCACGACCTCACGCGCCACATAGCTGGCACTGCCCAAGCCATCCACCAGCCCCAGCGCCTTGGCCTGCTCACCCGACCAGATAAGGCCACTGAACAACTCCGGGTGCTCCTTGTCCTTCAGACGCTCGCCCCGCCCCTGCTTGACCATGGCGATGAACTGCTGGTGCGTGGTATCCAGCACACCCTGCCAGAACCGGGTCTCTTCTGGTTTTTCCGGCGAAAACGGATCAAGGAACGCCTTGTGCTCACCCGATGTATAGGCACGCCGCTCGACCCCTAGCTTCTCCATGGTGCCAACAAAGCCATAACCCGCCGCCGTCACACCAATGGAACCCACCAGGCTGGCCTTGTCGGCATAGATCTCGTCCGCCGCACTGGCGATGTAATAGGCACCGGAAGCACCAAGATCAGCGATCACCGCATACAGCTTGATGGCGGGATATTCGGCACGAAGGCGGCGGATTTCGTCATACACATAACCCGCTTGCACCGGACTGCCACCCGGGCTGTTGATGCGCATCACCACAGCCTTGGTCTTGTCGTCCTTGAACGCTTCGCGCAGGCTCTTGACGATGTTATCGGCGCTGGCAGCCTCCTGATCGGCAATCACCCCGCGCACTTCGACCAGCGCGGTATGGCTGGCACTGCGCGAAGCGGCCTTGTCCATGTCCATCAGCGGCGAGAACAACGCCAGAATGCCGAACAGGTAGACGAAGGTCAGCAGCTTGAAGAAGATCCCCCAGCGCCGCGACCGTCGCTGCTCCTGCACGCTGGCCAGCAAGGTCTTTTCCAGTAGCTTCCAGCTGTTGCGCTCTTCGCGCTCCCCAGGCTCGGCCTCAGGGGCTTTCCATTCGTCTGCCATGCTTACCTACCTTGGAAGTGGAATTGCGGAACCACCCAGCCACTCGCGCAACTGGGAAAAGCGATCGATGCATACCTGCGGACCAAACTCGGCCAACGCCTGCAGCGACATGGCACCATAGCCAACCGCCACCGAATGCATGCCGGCATTGCTGGCCATCTGCAGGTCGAATGCCGAATCTCCGACCATCAGCGCACGCGACGGTTCGACGCCACAATGCCCGAGGATTTCCTCAAGCATCAGCGGGTGTGGCTTGCCACGGGTCTCGTCAGCGGCGCGGGTGATGTCGAAGAACCGCTCCCAGCCATTGGCCCTGAGCACCCGATCCAGCCCGCGACGGGCCTTGCCGGTGGCCACCGCCAGGCGGTAACCCTCGGCGCGAAAGGCATCCAGCGACTCGACCACGCCATCGAACAGCGGCGAAGGTTGCTGATCCAGCGCAACGTAGACATCGGCATAGTGCTGGCGGAAGCTGGCAACCTCTGCAGGCACCAGGTGCGGGTACAAGGTGTGGATCGCCTCGTCCAAGGCCAGGCCGATGATGCCCTTGACCGCATCGTCGCTGCTCTGTGCCTCGCCGGCACGCTCTGCGGCGACGTTCATGGCCTCGACGATACGCCCAATGGAGTCGGCCAGGGTGCCATCCCAGTCGAAGATCAGTAGCTCATAGCCTTTTTTCATGGGTCAGGACGCACTCAGACGTTCAACGGTTTTCGCCCAGACCTCATCCACAGGCGCCTCGAGCTTCAACTCGCCACCGTCGGGCAGCGGTACAGTCAACGCGTAGGCATGCAGGAACAGGCGCTTGCCACCCAGCTCGCGAATTTCCCGACTGAAGTCTTCGTCGCCGTATTTGCTGTCGCCAGCGATCATGTGCCCGGCATGCAGGGTGTGCACGCGGATCTGATGGGTACGACCGGTGATCGGGCGCGCCTCGACAATGGTGGCAAAGTCACCAAAACGGCGCAGGACGCGAAACAGGGTCAGCGCCTCCTTGCCTTCATCGTTCACTTCGACCATGCGCTCGCCGGAACGCAGGTTGCTCTTGAGCAACGGCGCGTTGACCTGCTTTTTCGAGGTTGGCCAGTGGCCGCGCACCAGCGCCATGTAGCGCTTGTCGACACCATCGCCGCGCAGGGCGGCATGCAGGTGGCGCAGCATGCTGCGCTTCTTGGCGATCATCAACAGGCCAGACGTGTCGCGATCCAGGCGGTGCACCAGCTCCAGCTCCTTGGCGTCCGGGCGCAACTGGCGCAGCGCCTCGATCACCCCGAAGCTCAGGCCACTGCCGCCGTGCACGGCGATGCCGGCCGGCTTGTTCATCACGATAAGCGCTTTGTCCTCGTAGACAATGGCGGCTTCCAGACGCTGCAGCAGGCCTTGGGCCACCGGCGCCGGCTCGTCTCGTTCCGGCAAGCGGACGGGCGGAACCCGCACGATGTCGCCGGCCTGGATCTTGTACTCCGGCTTGACGCGGCCCTTGTTGACCCTCACCTCACCCTTGCGCAGGATGCGGTAGACCAGTGTCTTGGGCACGCCCTTGAGGGCCGTGATGAGGAAATTATCGATGCGTTGGCCGGCAAGCTCCGGCGCGACTTCGATCAGCTGAACGCCGGAAGTCGGAGGGGTATTGGTCGTCATTGCGAGATCATAACAATTTTTTATGGAATTGAAGCACTTAATCATTGCTGCTATAGTCGCGAACGCCGCCAAAAGCGGCAGGCCAGCGGCACCAGGCTCTTTGCCGGTCCTTGACCTTCGCAATTCTCCAGGACGCGAGGCCGTCCTACGGGGTTTTCGCCAGTTTACCGAAATGCCTGGAATCGCCACCAGCGCCGTGTAGAGAAGACCGAAAAAAAACGACAAGTGCGGTGTTTCACCTGCTTACCCGATTCTTTTCGCTGCACCTCTGCCCGCGAGTCGCTTCCACGCATCGCCCGGCGAATGCTTCGGAAATACCTGCCTTGGACATGAATGGCGCCAGCGCAGAACCAGCGCTGGCGAAAAATGCAACCCGTTGCGGATTCAGCGCGCGGCAGCACCCGAATTATCAGGGATACGTGCAGGGTGGAGATGCACAGCCCTCGGACCGTGTAGCACCGCGTCCGGCCACCAGCCCACTGACGGCTGGTGAGCGGATAAGGTCCTGAACAGATGCCCTCCGGGCGTCCACGGCTGACGGTTGATTCCTCCTCCTGACTGAGTGCACAAGGCCCGCTTGGTTGATTCGGATACCTATTCGAAGCCACCGGGGCCTTGTTGGCACCGCAGCAAACAGGACGCGTCGTCGCGACAACGGCAGGCTGGGCAACCGGCTGGTGCCGAACGTCGCTCGACACGGGGGTGGCCCGGCCACCCTTTGCGCACCTTGGCACCGACCATGAGACGTCGTGTGTGCCGAACGCCGTTTCCGGCAGCCCGGAAACCGACGGTACAACATGAAAAGAATGCTGATTAACGCGACTCAACCCGAAGAGTTGCGTGTAGCCCTGGTGGACGGCCAACGTCTCTACGACCTGGACATCGAGTCCGGCGCGCGCGAGCAGAAAAAGGCCAACATCTACAAAGGCAAGATCACCCGCATCGAACCCAGCCTCGAAGCCGCCTTCGTCGACTTCGGTTCCGAACGTCACGGCTTCCTGCCGCTGAAAGAAATCTCCCGCGAGTACTTCAAGAAGGCCCCAGAAGGCCGGGTCAACATCAAGGAAGTGCTCAGCGAAGGCCAGGAAGTCATCGTTCAGGTCGAGAAGGAAGAGCGCGGCAACAAAGGCGCCGCCCTCACCACCTTCATCAGCCTGGCCGGCCGCTACCTGGTGCTGATGCCCAACAACCCGCGTGCCGGTGGCATCTCGCGCCGCATCGAAGGCGAAGAGCGCAACGAACTGCGCGAAGCCCTGAACGGCCTGACCGTACCGGGTGACATGGGCCTGATCGTGCGCACTGCCGGCCTTGGCCGCAGCAGCGAAGAAATGCAGTGGGACCTGGATTACCTGCTGCAGCTGTGGACCGCCATCAAGGAAGCGTCCCTGGACCGCGCCGCGCCATTCCTGATCTACCAGGAAAGCAACGTCATCATCCGCGCCATCCGCGACTACCTGCGCCAGGACATCGGCGAAGTGCTGATCGACAGCATCGACGCCCAGGAAGAAGCGCTGACCTTCATCCGCCAGGTGATGCCGCAGTACGCCAGCAAGGTCAAGCTGTACGAAGACAGCGTGCCGCTGTTCAACCGCTTCCAGATCGAAAGCCAGATCGAGACCGCCTTCCAGCGCGTGGTCGACCTGCCGTCCGGTGGCTCGATCGTGATCGACCCGACCGAAGCCCTGGTGTCCATCGACATCAACTCGGCGCGCGCCACCAAAGGCAGCGACATCGAAGAAACCGCCCTGCAGACCAACCTGGAAGCGGCCGAGGAAATCGCCCGCCAGCTGCGCCTGCGTGACATCGGCGGCCTGATCGTCATCGACTTCATCGACATGACCCCGGCGAAGAACCAGCGCGCCGTTGAAGAGCGCGTTCGTGAATGCCTGGAAGCCGACCGCGCCCGCGTGCAGGTAGGCCGCATCTCGCGCTTCGGCCTGCTGGAAATGTCCCGTCAGCGCCTGCGCCCATCGCTGGGCGAAAGCAGCGGCATCGTCTGCCCACGCTGCTCCGGCACCGGCATCATCCGTGACGTCGAATCGCTGTCGCTGGCCATCCTGCGCCTGATCGAAGAAGAAGCCCTGAAGGACCGCACCGCCGAAGTACGTGCTCAAGTGCCGATCCCGGTAGCCGCGTTCCTGCTGAACGAAAAGCGTAACTCGATCACCAAGATCGAGCTGCGTACCCGTGCGCGCATCATCATCCTGCCGAACGACCACCTGGAAACCCCGCACTTCGAAGTCCAGCGCCTGCGCGACGACAACCCCGAAGTGCTGAACAACCAGTCCAGCTACGAAATCGCCGCCGCCGAAGCCGAAGAAGCGCCGCAACCGACCGCCACCCGCACCCTGGTACGCCAGGAAGCCGCAGTGAAGACGGCCCCGGCCCGCGCCAACGCACCGGTACCGGCCGCCGCTGAAGAGCCCCAGGCTGCCGCGCCGGTCGCCCCTGCCCCGAGCGTTCCGGAGCCAAGCCTGTTCAAAGGCCTGGTGAAGTCGCTGGTGAGCCTGTTCGCCGGCAAGGACGAGCCTGCCGCCGCACCAGTGGTGCCCGCCGCCGAAAAACCGGCTGCCGAGCGCAGCCCGCGCAACGAAGAACGCCGCAACGGCCGCCAGCAAAGCCGCAACCGCAACGGCCGCCGCGACGAAGAACGCAAGCCGCGTGAAGAGCGTGCCGAGCGCGCACCGCGTGAAGAGCGTGCGCCGCGCGAGGAACGCGCCCCACGCGAAGAGCGTGCACCGCGTGAAGAACGTACTCCGCGCCAGCCACGCGAAGACCGCCGTAGCAACCGCGGCGAAGAGCGCGTTCGCGAACTGCGCGAGCCGCTGGACGCTACCCCACCAGCCGAACGCGAAGAGCGCCAGCCGCGTGAAGAACGTGTAACCCGCGAAGAGCGAGCTCCACGTGAAGAGCGCGCACCGCGTGAAGAGCGTGCTCCACGCGAAGAACGCGCACCGCGCGAAGAGCGTGCCCCTCGCGAAGAACGTGCTCCACGTGAAGAACGCGCACCGCGCGAAGAGCGTGCTCCACGCGAAGAACGCGCCCCGCGCCCACCACGCGAAGAGCGCCAACCACGCGCTGCCGAAGAAGCAACCGAGCAGGCTGCCGAACTGGCCGAAGAGCAACTGCCAAGCGAAGAGCTGCTGCAAGACGAGCAGGAAGGCACCGATGGCGAGCGCCCGCGCCGCCGCTCCCGTGGCCAGCGTCGTCGCAGCAACCGTCGTGAGCGTCAGCGCAATGCCAATGGCGAGCTGATCGACGGCAGCGAAGAAGAAGGCAGCGAAGAGCAGCCACAACAGCACCAGGCCACCGAGCTGGGTGCCGAACTGGCTGCCGGCCTTGCCGTGACGGCTGCTGTCGCCAGCAGCAACATCAGCTCCGACGCAGAAGCCCAGGCCAACCAGCAGGCCGAGCGTGCTACCGCCGAAGTCGCCGCCGTTGCAGAAACCGACAACAGCGAAGCCGCCCAACCGGTCGAGCAGGTCGAAGCGGCCACCAAAGCTGAAGATGCGCCCGAGGCCCCAGCGGTCGAGCAGCCGGTCACCGAGCCAGTGGCCGCAGCCGAGGCAACTGCCGAGCCTGTGGTCGAAGTGGCCCCGCAGCCTGTCGCTGAAGATGCACCTGCTGTTGAGCCGGCCGTGGTTGCAGAAACCGTGGTCACTGAAACCCCAGCAGAAGCCCCAGCGGTAGAAGCCGGTGAGATCGAACAGGCCCCGGCCGTGGTCGAAGTCGCTCCGGTTGCCGCACAGCCTGCCCCGGTTGTCGAAGCCCAGCCAGAAGTGGTGGCCGAGCCTGCACCTGCAGTGGTCGAACCTGCCACTGTCATGCTGGCCAACGGCCGCGCACCGAACGACCCACGTGAAGTGCGTCGCCGCAAACGTGAGGCCGAGGCTGCTGCCAAAGCCGCACAGGAAGCTGCTGCAGCTTCCCAGGAACCAGCCCTGGAAGCCGCCGATGAGCACAAACCTCATCACGGCTGATAGCCAAAGCTGAATGAAAAAGCCCCGCCAGTGCAAACTGGCGGGGCTTTTTTTGGTTTGCCTGACGGGCCTCTTCGCGGGTAAACCCGCTCCTACAATGGCCTGTGTCCAACCCCCGATGTGTGTCCACCACCGATCAGCGTGTAGGAGCGGGTTTACCCGCGAATACGGTGGCGGCGGCAACGGTGAACAGCAGGTGGAAATTGGCCACTAGGCCCGGCCCTTTCGCGGGTAAACCCGCTCCTACACGACGGCCTGCGCCCAATCACCGATGTGTGTCCATCCCCGATCTGAGCTGCGCCCCAGATGTTGGACATCTGTCCATCATCTGGGGGTTTTCATGAGCAAGTACTCAACACAATTCAAGCAGTCAGCCATCCAGGCTTTCCTCAAGCGTGGCCGAGGCTTTCGCCACATCGCGGCGCTGTTTCAAATCGATCCGACTTTGCTGCGCCGTTGGGTCATGTCCTATCAGTTACATGGTGAGGCCAGCTTCGAGAAGCCTGGCGGTCATTACAGCAGCGAGTTCAAGCTTTCTGTGCTCTACCGTATGTGGCGCGAGAAGCTGTCGCTCCGGGCCACCGCAGCGTTGTTCAACCTGGGTAACTCATCTCAGGTGCGGCACTGGGAGGAACAGTATTACAGTGGCGGCTTCCAAGCCCTGTCCTCAAGCAAAAAGATATTGGTTAACCCTATGCCTAAAGCCCCGCGCAAGCCCGAAGAGACCGCTCCCAAACCTATCGAGGAGCTTACCCATGCGGAGCTGCTCAAGAGACTTCGCCAGCTTGAAGCGGAGAACGCCTACCTAAAAAAGCTCGAGGAGCTCGACGAGGAGAAGGCGAGGCTGAAGAAAGCCAGGAAAAAACCCGGCTAGTAAGGGCTTTGCGCGAACACTACCCGTTTGCCGATCTGCTCAAGGCTGCCGGCCTGCCACGCAGTACTTACTATTACCAGCTAGGGCTGCTTGAGGCCGGGGATAAGTGTGCCTCTCTCAAAATCTCGATCCAGGAGATCTGCGACCGACATCGCGGTCGTTATGGTTATCGGCGGGTTACCTCTGCGCTGCGCAGTTCTGGGCAGTTGGTTAACAGTAAAAAGGTGCGCCGGCTGATGGCTGCTCTAGACCTCAAGTGCACGGTCCGTCCGAAGAAGTACAAGGCGTATCGGGGCCTGATGGGAGAAGCCGCGCCTAATATTCTCAAGCGTAATTTCCAGGCTGATCAGCCTAACCAGAAGTGGGTTACCGATGTCACTGAGTTCAAAGTGGCGGGTGAAAAGCTGTACCTCTCGCCTGTAATGGATCTGTACAACGGCGAAATCGTGACGTATCGCACCGACACCAGACCGCGCTTCACCTTGGTCGGCGAAATGCTGGAGCGCGCGATTCAACTGCTTCCGGCGGGCAACAAACCACTGCTGCACTCGGACCAAGGATGGCACTACCGATACCCTGATTACTGTGCACGTGTGAAGGAAGCAGGGCTTGAGCAAAGCATGTCACGCAAAGGTAACTGCCTGGACAACGCCGCGATGGAGAGTTTTTTCGGCACGCTGAAATCGGAATACTTCTACCGTGAGCGCTTCAAAAGCGTCGCAGAGCTACAGGCGGGACTGGATGAGTACATCCACTATTACAACCATGACCGCATTAAAATGAAACTCAACGGCCTGAGTCCTGTGGCTTACAGAACTCAAGCTGAGGTAGCCTAGCACCGACCGTCCAACATCTGGGGCGCAGCTCAATCAGGTGTAGGAGCGGGTTTACCCGCGAATACGGTAGCGGCGGCAACGGTGAACGGCGGGTGGAAATTGGCCACCAGGCCCGGCCCTTTCGCGGGTAAACCCGCTCCTACGGGGGTTCACAGCCGGCAAATCAGTAAAGATTAGGCTCCATCTCCAGCTCAACCCCAAACCGCTCGAAGATATCCGCCTGAATCTTGCGCGCCAGCGCATACATCTGCGCTCCGCTCGCCTGGCCATAGTTGACCAGCACCAGCGACTGCAAGCGATGCACGCCAGCATCACCGTCACGATGACCCTTCCAGCCCGCCTGCTCAATCAACCAGCCCGCCGCCAGTTTCACCTGGCCATCCGCTTGGGGGTAAGCCACAACCGCGGGATACTGCGCACGAATTCGCTCGACCAGATCAGCCGTTACCACCGGGTTCTTGAAGAAGCTCCCGGCATTGCCAAGCTCTACCGGGTCTGGCAGCTTCTCGCGGCGAATGCTGCAGACTGCATCGCTGATCGCTTGCGCGGTCATCTCGGTCACACCCTGCTCAGACAGACGATGGCGCACCGGGCCATAGTCCAGATGAGCGTGCAGGGTGCGGGTCAAGGCAAAGCGCACACGCAGGATCAACCAGCGGCCGGGATTGCGCTTGAAAAGGCTGTCGCGATAGCCGAAAGCACATTCCGCCAAACTGAAGTCACGCAGCGCGCCCGTCTCACGGTCCAGGGCTGTCAGCCCGGCGAATACGTCCTTGATTTCCACCCCGTAAGCGCCCACGTTCTGCATCGGCGCAGCACCCACGGTGCCGGGGATCAGGCTGAGGTTCTCCAACCCGCAATAGCCCTGCGCCAGCGCCCATTGCACAAACGCGTGCCATGGCTCACCGGCCTCGGCTTCGACCACGATACGCTCGCCATCGTCACTGAGCACACGCCGACCGCGGCTGGCCATGTGCAGCACCAGTGCATCGATATCGCGGGTCAGCAGCAGGTTGCTGCCACCCCCGATCACCAGTACCGGCAAGCCCCTCTGCTGTGCCTGGCCCAGTGCCTGACGCACCTGCTGGTCGTCCTGCACCTGGCTGAAATAGCGCGCCTTCACGTCGATGCCGAAGGTATTGTAAGGCTTGAGCGATACCTGCTCCTGCCACTGCACTGTCATAGACGCCCCTTGATTTCCAGTACCAGCGCCTGGCAAGCCGCTTCCACCAGGTCCAGCACCTGCTCGAAGCCGTCGGCGCCACCGTAGTACGGGTCTGGCACTTCATCCAGGGCTGCACCGTAGCGGCGCAGGAACAGGTCGAGTTCGCCCACTGCCGTGGACGGGCGCAGGGCGCGCAGATCGCGCAGGTTGTGCTCATCCATGGCCAACACCAGATCGTATTCGGCGAAGTGCGATGCCTTGACCTGTTGGGCGCGTTGCTGCGACAGGTCGTAACCGCGCGCCAGCGCCGCCTTGCAGGTGCGGCTGTCTGGCGCCTTGCCGACATGCCAATCGCCGGTGCCGGCAGAAGCCACCTGCACCTTGTCAGCGAGCCCGGCGGCGTGCAATTGATGGCGCAGCACGCCTTCGGCGGTGGGCGAGCGGCAGATGTTGCCCAAGCACACGAACAGGACGCGCATCAGGCCTCCAGCAAGCGCCGTACGCGCTCCAGATCCTCAGGGGTGTCGACACCCACGGCTGGCGCCTCGATGGCGTCCTCGATGTGAATGCGTACGCCGTGCCACAGGGCACGCAGCTGCTCCAGCGCTTCAGCCTGCTCGAGCCAGCATGGGCCCCAGCTGACGAAGTCGTGCAGGAAGCCGACACGGTAGGCGTACATGCCAATATGACGGCGATAGGGCACCCCTTCCGGCAGCACGTCGCGGGCCTTGGCAAAGGTATCGCGGGCCCAGGGCAGCGGCGCTCGGCTGAACGTCAGGGCCAGGCCGTTCTTGTCACTCACCACCTTGACCGCGTTCGGGTTGAACACGGTTTCCGGTTCATGGATCGGCTCGGCCAGGGTGGCGATACCGGCTTCCGGATGCGCCGCCAGGTTGGCCGCCACCTGGTCGATGATCACCGGCGGGATCAGCGGCTCGTCGCCCTGCACGTTGACCACAATGGCGTCAGCCGGCAACCCTAGGTACGCGGCCACTTCGGCCAGGCGGTCAGTGCCCGATTCATGATCGGCACGGGTCATCAGCACTTCGGCACCGAAGGCCTGGCAGGCTTCGAGGATGCTGGTGTCGTCGGTGGCGATGACCACACGGCTGGCACCGCTCTTGCGGGCCTGCTCCCACACATGTTGCACCATTGGCTTGCCGGCAATCAGCAGCAGCGGTTTGCCTGGCAGGCGGGTGGAGCGCAGCCGGGCGGGGATTACTACCGTAAATTCCAGGCTCATTTGTCAAGACGCTCGTCGTCGGTCAGGGTGCGTGCCTCGCTTTCCAGCATGACCGGGATACCGTCGCGAATCGGGTAGGCCAGGCCAGCGCCTTTGCTGATCAGCTCGGTCTTGTCGGCGCTCAGCTTGAGCGGGCCCTTGGTGATCGGGCAGGCCAGGATATCAAGCAGTTTGGTGTCCATTGGAGGCTTCCTTTAGGCCAGGTGGCCGGAAATTGAAAACGGGCTCAGGGTTTGCGCAACAAGCGTTGCAGCTGGTTGTCGAACCAGGCGCTGAAAGCCGGCGTAGGCTGCGCTTCGACGGCCAGGTACCACCAGTCGTCAGCGGCAAAGGCCCGGCATTTCACCGCGTCCTTCTCGGTCATGACCAGCGGCAGTGGCGGGCTGAAAACCAGGCTCCGGGCACTGAACTGCGCATGGTCGGCGAAGGGATGCGGCACCGGCTGCCAGTTTAGCCCCAGCAGGGTGTTGAAGAAACGTTGCGGGTTGCCGATACCGGCCACCGCATGCAGGCGCTGGCCGGCGGGGAAATGGTCGAGCGCACGGCGCTCGCCAGTGCGCACGTTGACCAGGGCCGACGGCTGCAGGCGGAAACCAAAACCCTCGGTGCGGTCTTCGCTGGCGCCGTTGAACAGCACCGCGTCAGCCTCACGCAAGCGGTCGGCCGGCTCACGCAACGGCCCCGCCGGCAGGCAGCGGCCATTGCCCAGGCCGCGGGCAGCGTCGATCAGCACCAGTTCCAGGTCACGGGCCAGGCGGTAATGTTGCATACCGTCGTCGCACAGGATCAGGTCGAGGGGTTCGCTGGCCAGCAATGCCTGCACGGCACGGGAGCGATCGGGGTCGATCATCAGTGGCACGCCGGTGCGTTGCACGATCAGCAGCGGCTCGTCGCCCGCCTGATCGGCCGCCTGATCGGCCTGCACCCGCCAGGGCAGCTGTGGAGGCTTGGCACCATAACCGCGGCTGACCACACCCACCTTCAGCCCCTGCTGGCGACAGCGTTCGATCAGCCAGAGGATCATCGGCGTCTTGCCGGTGCCACCGACGGTGATGTTGCCCACCACAATGACCGGTACCGGTGCCCGGTAGCTGGCACTGTCACCCCTTAGAAAACGCGCGCGCTTGCGCGTGACCACGCGGCGATACAAGGCCTCCAGCGGACGCAGCAGCGCCAGCGCCGGATGCCCGGCGTACCAGGCAGCGAGCAAGCGGTCGGCGAACGCCATCAAGGCGTGCCCTGGGCCGCCTCGACGGTGGTCATGCGCAACTGGCTGAAACCGAGCTTGCCGGCAGCATCCATTGCGGTGACCACAGCCTGGTGCGGGGTCTTGCCGTCGGCGCTGATGGCCAGCGGCAGCGTGTTGTCGCCGCCCGACTCGCGCGCTATGGCCTCGCTCAGGGTGGCCAGATCGCTTTTGGGCAGCAGGTGGTTATTCACCGAATACACGCCTTCGGCGCTGATGGTGATTTCCACCAGCTTGCCCGGGTCGGCCGGCGCCGGCTCGGCGCTGGTGGCTTCGGGCAGCTCGACGCGAAGTTGCGTTTCGCGGGTGAAGGTGGTGGTAACCACGAAGAACAGCAGCAGGACGAACACCACGTCGATCAGCGACGCCAGGTTGATGTCGACGTTCTCCCGCTGGCGATTGCGCCGGAACTTCACGCCTTGCCTCCGGCCACTTCCACTTCACGGTCGCCCTGGATCACTTCCACCAGCTTGATCGCCTCCTGCTCCATGCCGACCACCAGCTCATCGATGCGGCGCAGCAGGAAGCGGTGGAAGAACACCGCCGGGATACCGACCATCAGGCCTGCCGCAGTGGTGACCAGGGCCTTGGAGATACCACCGGCCAGCACGGCGGCGTTGGCGGTCATCTGCGAGCCCATGAAGGCGCTGAAAATGTCGATCATGCCCAGCACGGTGCCCAGCAGGCCCAGCAGAGGCGCCATGGCGGCGATGGTGCCGAGGGTGCTGATGTAGCGTTCCAGTTCGTGGATGACGCGCGAGGCGGCCTCCTCGATGCACTCTTTCATGATTTCACGACCATGGCGCGAGTTGGCGAGGCCCGCTGCCAGGATTTCGCCCAGTGGCGAATCGGCCCGCAGCGCCTTGAGCTTGTCACTGGTCAGTTGCTTGTCCTTGATCCACATCCACACCTGGCCCAGCAGGTGGGGCGGGGTGACGCGGCTGGCACGCAGGGTCCACAGGCGCTCGACGACGATAGCCATGGCAACGATGGAACTCAGAATGATCGGCAGCATCATCCAACCACCGGACTTGACCAATTCCCACACAGTAAACGCCCCTTCGGAAAAAGGCCGCCACTCTACCATAGGCGCGCCGAGGGCTCATCTGCCGGAGGTCAGGGAATTAGGCTGTCGGGCTACCGGGTCGGCCCTCTGGGCCGTGCAGTACCTGTGGCAGCGGCTTTACCCGCGAAAGGGCCAGATCAGCCACCCCCCACATCACGCCAGAATCGCCGCTGTCGGCGCACACCCTCAACCTCCCCATGCCGCCCCAGCACCAACCGCAATGCCCCCTCCACTGCCGTATCATGCATCACCACCCCATGCCGCTTATACCGCTCGACCACCTGCACGTGGGGGTGCCCGAAGCTGTTGTTGCGCCCCCGCGAAATCAATACCCCGCGCGGTGCGGTAGCCCGGACGAACGCCTCGGTGGACGAGCTGCGACTGCCATGATGCGGCGCCTGCAGCCAGTCGATACGCGGCACTTCAGTGTCCGCCAGCCAGGCCCGTTCGGCAGCAACTTCCATATCCCCCGCCAGCAGCAAGCGCTCGCCCTGCGCCTCGACCAACAGCACACAGGAACGGTCATTACTGCTCTGCCCGTCCACCCAGCGCCACAGCGAAAAGCGCACGCCATCCCAATCCCATTGCTCGCCACTGGCACAAGGCTGCAAGGGAATATCAACCAGCGCTTCCCCACCGATTATCCGCTTGATCGGCAAACCACGCGCAATGGCCTCGGCCCCGCCCGCATGATCGGCATGCGCATGGCTGATCACCATCACGTCAAGGCCGCCCACCCCCAGCTTGCGCAAGGTTGGCAGCACCACGCGTTCCCCCAAGTCGCTTTCCCCCCTGGCCGGCCCGGCATCGTAAAGCAGGCTGTGATGCCGCGTACGCAAGAGCACCGCCAGCCCCTGGCCGACATCCAGCTGCCAGACCTCGATTTGGCCAAACGGCACCGGCTCCCTGGGTACCCACAGCGCCAGCAGCATCACCCCTCCCAACCCGCGCAGCGGCACACCACGAGGCAGCAAAAGCAACAGCGCACCCAGACATACCAGCAGCCAGGCCCACCACGGCAGGGCCGGCGGCACCCATGCCGGGCGCTGTTGCGCCACCAGCGCCAGCCCGCGGAACAGCACATCCAGCAGGCCACCTGCCAGCCAGAGCAACGCCTCGCCAACGCCCGCCAGCGGCAACATCAGCGTGCCCAGCAACGCCAACGGCAAGACCGCCAGGCTGACCCACGGCACCGCCACAAGGTTGGCCAGCGGCGCACTGAGGCTCACCGGCAAGCCGGTGGCCAGCAACACCGGCAGCAAGCCGACGGCGATCACCCATTGCGCTCGTGTCCAGGCCTGCCAGGGCCGCCAACCACCCAACCGGGCACTGAAGCAGTAGATGAGCGTGGCCACGGCGGCGAACGACAGCCAGAACCCAGGCAGCAACGCCGCCAGTGGCTCGAATACAAGCACAGCGACCAGTGCAAACAGCAACGGAAAAAAAGCGCCAAGGTGGCGAAAGCGCAGACGCCAGAGCAGCACCACGGCCAGCATCAGACAGGCCCGCTGCACTGGCACCCCACCACCCGCCAGCCACCCGTAGGCCAGCGCTGCGGCCATGGCCAGGCCACAGGCCCAGGGTAACCACGGTAGCCTTGCCGGCCATAGCCCCCAACGCGCCAGCCCGGCGACCAGGCCATAGAGTAAACCGGCGACCAGGCCGATGTGCTGGCCGGAAATCACCAGCAGGTGCACCGTGCCGGTGGCCTGCAACGTCTGCCAGTCCTCCCGGGCCATGCCCGCACCATCGCCAAGCACCAGTGCCACCAGCGCTGCCTGCCGGCCATTGGCTTCGACCATCAGCAAGCGCTGACGCAGCGCATCGCGCCAACCACCGGCGACTGGCGCCAGCAACTGCCCCGCCTTGACCGTACCCGTAGCCCCCACCCGTCGCGCCAGCAACTGCGCTTCCCGGTCAGGCCCGTGCGGGTTCAGCAGCCCGGCCGGGCGTTGCAAGGTCACCGCCAGCCGCCACTGCTCGCCCGCCCGCAGCGGCGGCCCATCGAACCAGCTCAGTTGCAAACGCTGAGGCAGTTCGGCCCGCCGCGAGCGTGGCGCTTCCAGCTCGAAACGCACGCCTTGTGCAGTGCGGGCCGGCAAACCCGCCACCCGCCCCTCCAGCCACAAGGTGCGCCCCTCCAGGCCGGCAGCCAGACGATCATCAAGGGCCTGCTGAGCAGACCCGCACGCCCAACACAAGCCCAGCAGAAACCATCCCAACGGCCATACGCGGGTAAACAGGCTGCCGACAGCGCAGGCTGCCAGGGTTATCAACCATCCGACCGATGGCAATGCGGGCAGAAAGCCCAGGCACAACAGCCCGAGCGCGAGCGCAAACATCCCTGTGCGCATGAGGTAGAGCTCCAGAAGGCGAGTCACCTCCTGAGGCATAGCTCAATTGCCGGCATCGCTTGCTCAACAATTGTCACAAACTCTAAACGAGGCGGAGCAGGATTAAGGGCATACTGCCAGGGTCAACGCTCCGGGAGCCTACATGCCGCGCCGACTTTTCAAACGCTACATGCCGGACCCGACCAGCATTCGGGAACACAAGTCCTTACGCTTTTTCGGCAAATTGCTGCACGACCCCAACCTCTGGCACCTGAACCGCCATTCGGTGGCCAGAGCCATGGGTGTGGGCCTGTTCGCGGCGCTTATTCCCATCCCGATGCAGATGCTGCTGGCGGCGGCCCTGGCGATCCCGGTGCGCGGCAACCTGCCGGTCGCCGTCAGCCTGGTGTGGCTGACCAACCCGTTGACCATGCCGCCGGTGTTCTTCGTCACCTACATGACCGGTGCCTGGCTGATGCAGGTACCGCCGCGCACCCTGCCCGATGAGCTGACCTTCCAGTGGATCACCGACCAGCTGTCGACGCTGTGGCAACCCTTCCTGCTCGGCTCGGTGGTGTGCGGCGTGGTGCTGGGCATCCTTGCCTACTTCACCACCATGTTCTACTGGCGCTGGTGGGTGGGCCGGCAGTGGCGTCGTCGCCAATGCCGGTGCAAGGCTTCAGGCCCGCATGCCACGGCCGCTGACCAGCAAGCGAACGCAAACAACGTAGAGCACCGCAGTGGCCACCAGCATGAAGGTGATCGCCGTGCCAATGCTGATATCCGACACCCCTAGAATGCCGTAGCGGAACGAGTTGACCATGTGCAGCACCGGGTTGGCCAACGACACGGTCTGCCAGAACGGCGGCAGCAGGTTGATCGAGTAGAACACCCCGCCCAGGTAGGTCAGCGGCGTCAGCACGAAGGTCGGGATGATCGAGATATCGTCGAAGTTGCGCGCGAACACTGCGTTGACGAAGCCAAGCAGCGAAAAAATGGTGGCTGTCAGCAGCACCACCACCACGGTCACGCCCAGGTGGTGCACCTGCAGGTCGGTGAAGAACATCGACAGGATGGTCACGATCACCCCCACCGCCAAACCACGCAGCACCCCACCCAGCACATAGCCGACGAGAATGGTGTGCGGCGACACCGGCGACACCATCAGTTCTTCGATCGAGCGCTGGAACTTGCTGCCGAAAAAGCTCGACACCACGTTGCCGTATGAGTTGGTGATCACCGACATCATGATCAGCCCCGGCACGATGTACTGCATGTAGGTGAAGCCACCCATGTCGCCGATCTGCCGGCCAATCAGGTTACCGAAGATGACGAAGTACAGGACCATGGTGATCGCTGGCGGCAGCAACGTTTGCGGCCAGATGCGCAGGAAGCGCCGCACTTCGCGGTAGACGATGGTGTTCAGGGCGACCCAGTTAGTGCGCAGTTCCACACTCATACGGCCACCTTCGACAGGTTTTTTTCCACCAGGGACACGAACAGCTCCTCAAGTCGGTTGGTCTTGTTGCGCAGGCTCTGTACCTCGATGTTCTGCAGCGCCAGCTGGCCGAACAGCGCGGTGATGCCGATGTCCTTCTCCACCTGCACTTCCAGGCTATGCGGGGTCAGCAGCCGGCACGGGTAGCCCTGCAGTACCGGCGCCGTGGCCAGGTCCTGCTTGAGGTCGAGCACGAAGGTTTCGACATGCAGCTTGCCCAGCAACTCGCGCATGCTGGTGTTCTCGACGATGGTGCCATGGTCGATGATGCCGATGTTACGGCACAGCTGTTCAGCCTCTTCCAGGTAGTGCGTGGTGAGGATGATGGTGATGCCCTTCTGGTTCAGCTCGGTGAGGAAGCTCCACATCGAGCGGCGCAGCTCGATATCCACCCCGGCGGTGGGTTCGTCCAGGATCAGCAGACGCGGTTCGTGGATCAATGCGCGGGCAATCATCAGACGCCGCTTCATGCCGCCGGACAACGAACGCGACTGCACATCACGTTTGTCCCACAGGCCCAGCTGGGTCAGGTACTGCTCGGCGCGCTCCTTGGCCAGCTTGGGCGGGATGCCATAGTACCCGGCTTGGGTCACGACGATGTCGAAGGTCTTCTCGAACTGGTTGAAGTTGAACTCTTGCGGCACCACGCCCAGGCAACGCTTGAGCGCGGAGGGCTCGCGGTCCAGGTCGTGACCGAACACGCTCACTGTGCCGCTGGTCTTGTTCACCAGGGTCGAGAGAATGCCGATGGTGGTGGATTTGCCGGCGCCGTTGGGGCCGAGCAAGGCGAAGAAGTCGCCTTCGGCAACATCGAGGTCGATGCCTTTGAGGGCCTGAAAGCCATTGCCGTAGGTCTTGGTCAGCTGTCGGATGGACAGGGCGGAACTCATAGCGGGTCACTTACCGAAGAAAAAGGTGCAGGACACGCCAGGTAAAGTCACTGGCGCAGTGAGTGCAGCCATGGTGCAAGGCCAGGCTGCACAAGTACAGTCACATCTATTGATAATGACTATCGAAGCGGGTTCAAGTGAGCGCGGTCATCACGGCGGCCTGGTAGGCCGGGCGTTGCTTCAGGCGCTCATACCAGGCTTGAAGGTGGTACATGTCCGGGCGCTCGATGGGCAGTTCGAACCAGGCATAGATGAAGCTACCCAGTGGGATGTCGCCCATGCCGATCTGGTCACCGGACAGGTACGGCTGATTGGCCAGGGTTTCGTCGGCAATGGCCAGTAATTGCGCGCACTGCTTGTGCGCGGCGTTGATCGCCACCCAGTCGCGCTGGTCTTCCGGCGTGCGCAGCAGCCCCCAGAACAGCGGGCGGAAGGGTGCGGCGAAGGACGATGTGGTCCAGTCCATCCACTTGTCGGCCAGGGCGCGCTGGCGTGGGTCTGCCAGATACCAGCCCTGCTCCGTGCCGTACTCCGCGCACAGGTAGCGAACGATGGTGTTGGATTCCCACAAAGTCAGGTCGCCGTCTTCGAGCATCGGCACCAGGCCGTTGGGGTTGCGGGCGCGGTAGTGCGGCTCGTTGACCACGCCGAAGGCGCCGCCGGCGTCGATGGATTCGAAGTCCAGGCCCAGCTCGTGGGCGATCCACAGCGCCTTGCGCACATTGCTCGAATTCTTGCGGCCCCAGATCTTCAGCATGGCAACATCCTTTTGAGTGCGGAGGTGGCACAGTCTACTCCAGACCTTCGCCGCCTGTACGGGCCTCTTCGCGGGCAAGCCCCTGCATCGCTCGGTGATGTTGCCACGTACCGTCGTAGGAGCGGGTTTACCCGCGAAAGGGCCGGCCCTGCCGGCCAATATCCCAGATCATTCACCGTCGCAGCACCATCGCATTCGCGGGCAAGCCCGCACCTACATCGATCGGGGGGCTCGCCACATACCGTTGTAGGAGGGAATGGAACGGTACAGGCGAACACATGAACTGAAACTCCCACCGCCACACCCTGTCACTGTTCTGAACATGCCGTTCACAGCATTGCGTCTAAGCTGTCTGGGATGGCTCAAGCCCTTGGTTCCAAGGAGGACCGATTATGTTGCTGTTGTGGTTGGTGGTGCTGGTGATCGGCGCGGCGTACCTCACGCACCGGCGCCTGGCGCCCTTGCAGATTCTCGGCATCCTGGCGGCCTATGTGCTGTTGATGGGCATTTTCAGCAGTGCCCCCGGCTGGCTGCTGGCCCTGATCTGGGTGGTGCTGGCCCTGAAGATCGCCCTGGTTGCGCTCCCGCAGTGGCGACGCAAGGTGTTTACCGCCCCAGTATTCCGCTGGTTCCAGCGCACCCTGCCGCCCATGTCCCAGACTGAGCGCGAAGCCATCGACGCCGGTACCGTGTGGTGGGACGGCGAACTGTTCAGTGGCCGCCCCGACTGGCGCACCTTGCTGGCCTACCCGGCACCGAAATTGACCGATGAAGAACAGGCCTTCATCGATGGCCCGACCGAAGCACTGTGCGCCATGGTCAGCGACTGGCAGATCGGCCAGGACCTGGACTTGCCGCCCGAAGCCTGGGCACATATCAAGCAGCATGGCTTTTTCGCCCTGATCATCCCCAAGGAATACGGCGGCAAGGGCTTTTCCGCCTACGCCCACTCTCAGGTGGCGATGAAGCTGGCCACCCGCAGCGGCGACCTGGCCTCCACGGTGATGGTGCCCAACTCCCTGGGCCCTGCCGAACTGCTGCTGCATTACGGCACCGACGAACAACGCAACCACTACCTGCCCCGCCTGGCCCGAGGCGAGGAAATCCCCTGCTTCGCCCTCACCGGCCCACTGGCCGGCTCCGACGCTGGCGCCATGCCCGACACCGGCATCATCTGCAAAGGCCAGTGGCACGGCGAAGAAGTGATCGGCCTGCGCCTGAACTGGGAAAAGCGCTACATCACCCTCGGCCCGGTCGCCACCCTGCTGGGCCTGGCCTTCAAAGCCTACGACCCCGACCATCTGTTGGGCGAACAGGAGGAGCTCGGCATCAGCCTGGCCCTGATCCCCACCAACACGCCCGGCGTCGAAATCGGCAAACGTCACCTGCCGCTGGGCGCCGCCTTCATGAACGGCCCCAACAGCGGCAAAGACGTGTTCGTACCGCTGGACTTCCTGATCGGTGGCCAGGCCATGCTCGGCAAGGGCTGGATGATGTTGATGAACTGCCTGTCGGTGGGCCGCTCCATCTCACTGCCGGCGGTCGGCACCGGTGCCGCCAAGTACACCAGCCTGGTCACCGGCCAGTACGCCAATATCCGCGAGCAGTTCAACGTGCCGCTGGCCGCTTTCGAAGGCATCCAGGCATCACTGGCACGCATCGGCGGCAACGCCTGGCTGATGGACAGTGCCCGCCTGCTGACCGCCAAGGCCGTGGACCTGGGCGAGAAACCCTCGGTGCTATCGGCGATCCTCAAGTACCACCTGACCGAGCGTGGCCGCGAATGCATCCAGCACGCCATGGACGTGCACGGTGGCAAGGGCATCATCATGGGCCCGAACAACTACCTGGGCCGCAATTGGCAAGGGGCGCCGATCTTCATCACGGTCGAGGGCGCCAATATCCTTTCGCGCAACCTGATGATCTTCGGCCAGGGCGCCATCCGCTGTCACCCGTTCGTGCTCAAGGAAATGGCATTGGCCGGGCGTGAAGACCACGATCAGGCGCTCCAGGAATTCGATGACCTGCTGATGAAGCACATCCTGTTCGCCGCCGGCAATGCGGCCAGCACCCTGGTGTTCAACCTGGGGTTGGGGGTTTTCGAGAAAGTACCGGGGGACACGCTGAGCCAGGGGTACTTCCGGGCCCTCAACCGCCAGGCCGCGGCCTTTGCCCTGCTGGCAGACCTGTCGATGCTGCTGCTGGGCGGCGCGCTCAAGCGCCGGGAACGTCTGAGTGCTCGGCTGGGCGATGTACTCAGCTACCTGTACCTGTCCAGTGCCGCGCTCAAGCGCTACCACGATCTCGGCTCGCCAGAGCACATGCAGCCCCTGCTGCGCTGGGCCATGGAAGAGAGCCTGGGCCAGGCGGAGCACGCTCTGGACCGGTTGCTCGAGAACTTCCCCAACCGCTTCGTCGGCTGCGCGCTACGGGTGTTGGTGTTCCCCTTCGGTCGCCGGCACACCGGGCCGAGCGATGAGCTGGACGCCGAGGTAGCCGCGCTGATCGGGCGCAGCAAAGGGGACCCTGCACTTGAGGAGCTGCTGGCCGGTTGCTTCCGGCCGCACGCTGACGGCGACCCGGTGGCAGCCCTGCAACGGGCCTGCGACCTGCTGGCTGAGGCGACGCCAGTGCACCATGCGCTGCATCGGGCAATCAAGGAAGGCCAGGTAAGGCCCGCACCTGGGCAGTCGGTGATCGATGCGGCAGTCGAAAGCGGCGTGCTTCAGCCTGATCAGGCGCAACGCCTGCACGCGGCCGAACAAGCGCGCCGTGCGGTGATCGACGTGGATGCCTTCGACAAGGCACAGCTGCTGCCGGAGCAAGGCAAGGTACGCTGAGACAGGGGCCGTTTTGCGGCCCCTTCCCCAACCGGCGTATACTCCGCGCCCCGTTTCAACCACCCCGAGGACCGCCCCAATGGCTAACCCCCACCTGGAATATCACCTGCAACTGCTGAACCACCTGCGCACCATATTGGTGGCCCTGGGTGAAGCCGAGCAGGTGCCGGAGGAAAGCCACGCCCTGTTCCTCGAACGCTTCGACGAACTGCTGACCCTGCTGCCGCAAGCCCCGCTCGAAAGCCAATACCTGGGCCAGGACCTGATCTGCCAAGTCATCCAGCGCTACCCACAAATCGCTCACCTGGTGCCCCGCGATTTGCTGTGGTTCTTTGCCGGAGACTGCTTGCATTTCATGCCAGACGAGGAACTGGACCTTTACCAGAGACTGGAGGAGCGTCGCTACGAAGCGGAGCAGAGCGATGAACCCTTCGACTGGAATCAGGAGAAGCAACTGCTGAACGCCTCGAACCAGGGCCGCAGCCACTAAGCCGGGTTACGGCTGCCCAGCTTTCTGGGCAGCGCCCCGGGCTGTGTATTTGTGACACGCACACTGTTCTTAAATCTCGCCAAAACGAAAACCTTCTCCTACAGACCTTACCTTGCGCCTTCTCTACCCTGCATCAGGTGCCATCCCCCCAAATACGGGCACGAATGGAACATACCTGTTCAAGCTTCACGCTTGGTTTCACTTAGGAAGACGCATGAAAAAAATACTCTCCATACTCGCCATCACGTTGACCAGCAGCGCAGCAATGGCCAACAACGGCACGATGAGTTTCACCGGAACTGTCAGCCCTGGCGGCACTTGCCCAATTGATGTCGTGACACCAGGCACCGGCGTCCCCATGCCACTGTTGAACTTGGGCAACTACAAGGCAATAGACTTTAAAGGTGTCGGTCAAGAAACCCCACGGATCGGTTTTGCGCTACGGCTCACCCCAGGCGGTGGCTGCCGCCCCGGCTCAAGTGCAGTCGCGAACGTCACCTTCACCCCAGTATTCGGCCAGGCCGGTACCAGCAGCGACCTCTACGCTCTGCAGGATGGCCTCGGTTACACCAAGGGCTTGGCCCTGAAAATTTCTGACCGAACCGGTGCGCTGCTTGCGCCAGACACCCCATCCATGGACTACCCGCTGAGCGATAGCGATCCGACCGAGATGGTTTTCTCGGCCCGCCTGCAGCAAATAGCGCCAGCGGTGGAACAAGGTGATATAGCGTCGACCGTCACCTTCGTGGTCGCGATCAACTGATCATTGCCCCACGTGCTGGAACTCGGCACCTGGGGCCTCCAGATACAAAAAACCTTGAACGAAGGTTCACCCTCTCGATGTCCATCATTCAGCGATTCTTCACTTTACGGGTTGTCGCATTTGCAAGCTGCCTGGCGACCACGGTATCTCCAGCACAAGCAGCGTTGACAATCGATTCCACACGTATCGTACACGGTACCGATTCGCGCAACTCATCGGTAATCGTCGCCAATCCCAGTAACTCCACCTTCGCCGCACAGGCTTGGGTCAACACTGAAGAAGACGACACTGTCACCCCCGTCCCCTTGATCGCTTCACCCGCACTGTTCCGCCTCGACCCGGGCAAACAGCAGATGGTCCAGATCAATCGGTTGCCTAACGACTTGCCGGAAGACCGGGAGTCATTGTTCTACTTCAATGTGCAGGAGATTCCCCAGCAGTTAGAAACCAACGCGAACCTCCTTAACATCGCCCTGCGCACCCGCATCAAGCTGTTCTATCGCCCTAGCCACCTGAAAAGCCGACCCGAAGAACACCTCAAAGCGCTGAAATGGTCGGTGCAGACACTCAACGGCAAGGCCAACCTGGTTGTCGACAACCCCTCGCCTTATCATTTCACCTTCAACCAGGTGCAAGTCGGTGCGCACAACCTGCAAGCGAGAGCGATGGTGGCGCCCTTCTCACAACAAATGTATCCGTTACCAGGCAAACAGCTTGCACCCGATACCAAGGTAACCTTCTCGATCATCAACGACTACGGCGCGACATCCGAAAAACTGACAAGCGATGTTCATCTTTAGGCGGATCAGGGGACCAATGTGAGCGAGGTTCGGAAACTGCCGCTTTCAGGCCATGTCTGACCGCCATCCAGGCTCACCGTGGTCCACACGAAGAATGTAATGTCCGCTTTCAGCGTATCAAAAAAGGACCGTGGCAGGATCAGCGTTCCCCCTTGCCCAAACCCGTCCAGCATTTCCGGCTCGGTGACTGCATGCTGATCGAGCACGATATGCTCCTGCAACTGGGACTGCGCGTCATAAGCGAATGCCCTGATCGTGACACGCTGGTCGGTACTGATGAGCCCCCAAGCGACTTGGGTAACATGAACACCCTCCCCTATATCCCTCAGGCTTAGATATTGAGTGCCCGCTTCTTCTATCTGAGGCCCCGGCGCAGAGGGCCTGAATACAGTCAGCCTGACCTGGCGCTTGATCGACATATCGCCGCTGGCCAAGTAATACAGCGGGATGGTCTTGCCACTGTGGGCGGGCACATGCTTCAGCGGGACCATAAAGCTTCGGGTACCAGGCGCACCCTGAATGGTCACAGCCCCGACCTGGCCTGGTTCGCCCCACTGCATCTGCACAGGCTCCAGGCTACCGACGCCTGCATCCTCGGGGATCAATGCCTCCAGATCTTCCTCTAACGAACCGGTTTCCAGCACAATCGTTTCTTCATCACTCTCCACCCCCGACAGTTCAGGCCAGGAGAGCGTGCGTGGAGCAGGCGTGGCTGCCACTGTCAGTTGCAGGGCAGTGGATGCGGCGCTCTGATTGCCAGCACGATCATCGACTCGATAGTGCAGGAATCGCGGACCATCTCCACGCTCACGAATCATTTCACCGCCGTATTTCAACTTCGGTAGCGTCCCCGCCGCCACATCAGCCTGGGTGAGGCTGAGCACATCAACCAGTTCGTCACTACCCAGCTGCCGGTCCCAGTAATAGCTGATGCGGTCACCTACCTGGGGGGTATCGTAGGCGGGCAACGTCGCCAACAACTCATCGCCGTTCTGTTCCAGGTACACCACGGTCACACCGCCGGTGACCACCTCGGGAGGCGGCTGCACCTTATTGTCGCTCGCCAGGATTGGGGCCTGGCGGTCGATGGTCAGCATAAGTGGGTCTGAGTCTTCAGGTACACCATTGAAGATTTTTACCTGGTATTTCAGAACAGGCTCGCCCTCCCCGAGCCAATTGGCAGGAACATGCATGATGAGGTCAGCGTCCGTGACTGGAACGGTGAATGTTCTTTGCTCGACGACATCAGTGTTCCAGAACAGCGTGAGCGTTTCCGGACCCAGGTCAGGGTTGCTGTTTGGCCACATCGGCACTTCGACCCGCAGTGGATCCTTCAGCGCACTGACAGGCAACAAGTTCATCTGCCCGCCGGGCACGTTTTCCAGCATCTGGGGGACACGCGGCGTCTTGTCAATCGACAGCCCCCGCCTACCGTCTGACGACCTGACCATAACCTTCAGCCAGGTACGAAGCTTTGTGAACCACCCCTGAGCATTGAGCATGATGCATGCCCTCCCGCAATCCCAAAAAAAAGGGAAAGCAACGCTTTCCCTTGTTCAGTATCACCAGCTGTAATGCAAACCGACGTTAGCGCCCCAAGGCTGCTCGATCCGCTCACCGTTGCTGTAGTCAAAGTCGGCATGCAGCTGCCAGCGCTCAGCCAACGATACGGCGAGGCCAACGCCCAACTCCCCCCGGGAGCCTGCCAGGTCGCTGTCGAATTGATGGTCATTGACCTTGGCATCATTGTTAGTGGCAAACTCATGGGCATAAGCCAGGCGCACATAGGGCTGGGCGACGTGCCCGTTACCCAGGTCGAAGTTGCGCCCCACGGTCGCTCCCGCCTTGCCCAGCAGTGAACGGGTGTCACCGCCCTTGACCCGCAGACCATTGTCCAGGCTATAGCTCGCGCCCTCGATGCTCACCACCGACCACTGCGTATACGGTTCGACGAAGTACCCATCGCTCAGCGGGATATTACGACCGAACTCCAACGAAGCGCCGAGCCCGTGGTTGTTGAAATCACCATCACTGCGCTGGCCATCGCTCAGGTTGACCTCGGTGCTGTTATCGAACCGGTTGAACTTGACCACGCCATCGAAGTAATAACCGCTGGCGGCATCCAGCCACGTTGTGTACAGACCCACGTAATAGCTTTTAACCTCTGCAGAAGCCCCCCGCGCCACATCCAGGTCAGAGCTGCTGTAACCCGCCAGTACACCGGCCATCCATTGCCCGTCCCCCAAGGGTAGGGGGGCGTCGGCGCCCAACGATATGCCCTGCTGCACCTGCGAGTAGGCCGCCCCCGAAGCCGGCGTGGCGTTGTACTTGTTGCCATAGGTGCGTATCCAGCCACCCGACTTGCGCTCATCCATTCGCAACTCGCCCATGCGCGTGCGCAACGTGCTCAATTCGCCGTACCACACGGTAGGTGCGGTGTTGAACAAGGCAAGGCTCGCCGCCGTCCCCGGGCTGATGACTTTGCGCGAACCATCGAGGAACCAGTCATTACCGCGCTGCGCGAGTTCGTAGGAGAAGGCGCCCAGGTCAACCGAGCCATTGAGCAACGAAAAGCTCGCATCCCCTGCACCTGCATGCACCAGGTGCAGCGAGTTCTGCTCGCTCGGCTCGTTGCCGCTACTGCCCACTTGCAACGTGTGGCTGCCGGTTGCGGTGCCTACCTCCAGAAAGTCGGTCTGGCCATTGGCAAAATCGGCATCCATGATGAAAGTACCGTTGCCACTCAGCGTGCCCAGGGTGAGGCGCTGGTACTGCCCTGGCTCACCAAAACGCACCGAGCCACCGTTCATCGCCATGCTCCCCACCTGGCTGTCTTCCACCATGTTCCAACGTGCCTGGCTGTTGAGCGTAAGGCCTGCAACATTTTCCAGGCGGCCGGTAAGGCTGGCCTGGTTCTCCAGGGTCAAGTTGGCAGTGGAACCCGCTTCGGCGACTACATCCCCAAGCAGTTGGCTGGCATCGACGCGCATGTTGGCCGTCGAGCCGCCCGCCACTTGCAACAGTACATTGTCACCACCCACCAGGGTCGAGCCCGGGCCAACCACGATATCCGCCGTCGCCGCCGGTAACGTATCGCTGCCCACGACGATCGCCGGGCCCGTCAAACCTTCCACTCGGCTATTCACCAGGGTCACCTGCGCCGTGCCGCCAGCGGCATCGCCAAACAAGCGGATGCCCGCGCCACCGCCGGTGAACACGCTGTCCTGCGCGGTAAGTTCGCCATTACCGAACAGGTCCACCACCGCTCGGCTACCGTCCCCCACAAAGGTACTGCGCAGCGCGGTCAGGGCCGAGTTCGAGGATACATAGGCCCCGCCACTGGCCCCTTGTACATGGCTATCGGTGACCAGCGCCGAAGCCCCGACAGTGCCGTCCTGCAACAGGCGGATGCCGTACAGGTCCGACTTGATCGAAGCGCCCCCCTGCACTGTCGCGCTGCTGCCAGCCATCAGTCTGACGCCGTCGTGGGCACCGGTCGCGTTGATCGAGCCGCCCGTCATGCTAAAGGTCGAGCTCGATCGCGCTACCACATAGTCGATCGTGGCGCCCGTGGCGGTCAGTGACGCGCCATCGCTCAACAGGTAGTCGTCGACTGGCGTCGAGGGGCCAATCACCCGCTCCCCCGAGACCGGCGTCGTGGCCATCGCCAGCGGGCTCAGTGCAAGCGCCAGGGGCGCGAACACGGCCCAGGCCAATGCCTGCGTCGTGTGGGCAACAGGACGATAACTGCTTGGGGACATTGGGCAACACCTCTTCTGCTGGAAAACTCGCGACCCAGCTGGGCAGGCCGCAAGAAAAGACGGCAAATCTACTCAAACCAGCCGACTGGTTATGTCAGAAAAGTCTGAATTCATCGTTGCAATGAGGCGCCAGCTAATTATTTGGGGCGGTTGAACACTACGGGACATGGGTCGAACGCGCCATGCATGGCAATTTTTTGCTCAATGACCTCAGATACGATCAACGCATTCAAACCTTGTTCGCGCAGCGCAGGATCTTCAAATTCGTACCAGCAATACGCGCGCCCGTTGTGCACATCCGTATCGAAGTCATACAGAGGCAGGATGTAATCTTCGTACGGTTCAACCCGCCAAGTGAAGCCGTTGGGTGAGTATTCTGGTCCGAGTGTAATCGGTTCATCCCAAGTTAGAACTACCACATCTCCTGACTGGGCATGCAGCAGTTTCCAGTACATTGTCACCTGATCATCTTCCTTCAGGCCATACTGACTAAGGTCCGCGACTTTGACCCTCACCGCCGCTGGCAAACTCGGATTATCAGGGTCTACAAGCGCCTCGCAGGACAGCCACCCCGTCGACGGGTTCACACCCTGAAACTCAGGCGCGTCCGGATGCACCAGAACTGCGCTCACCACTACACTTTGATTCTTGGAGGTGGGCTTGTTCGGAACGCCAGCTCGGGTAATCTCGTAGTGCACGGGCACGGTGGTATTACCGGTTCTCTGGATGTAGCTCCACAGAATTTCCGCCGTGATAGTGTCACCCGCGTTATCGGTATCCTTCACCTGGTAGTCAGCTTGCGTGATGTGGGTATTGCCCCAGTAGAACTCCATGAGATCATGCTCTTCCAGCCCCTCATACAAGTCGACTTTCAACGTCGCGTTCAGACGGTCATCCACGGGGAGCAACTCGTTTGCCTGGTTCGAATTTGCGCCGTATACACTGCACAGGGGGAGCCGCGAGTTGATCGGGTCTGGCCAATCCGGGTCTGGATCGGGACCAGGGGCCACCGGCCCGAACGTCTCAAAGTTGACCTTGACGTTTATCGAACTGGTGCCGCGCGGTTTCCCACCCCGCAAGACCTCATAGCTCACCTTGACAACCTGGGTACCCAGGGCGCCCTCGTCATACTCCCCCCTCAGCACCGTTGGGTCGATGCTGAAGACCACAGGGAAATTCTGCCCTTCTCCAATCGGTCGCTTTTCGAGTGGCGTCGCCCCCCAGCTCACGCTGATCTCGTCGGTAGACTTCCAGTTATCGTATTCCAGCACATGCACCTGAACGCCTTGCTTGGCATCCAGTCGATCGATCAGATCATCGGCAGCCAATGGCACCTCAGGTGACTTGAGGTTCGCCGGCATCGCCCCCAATGCCACGACAACCGACATCGGCTTGGACACTCGACTGATGTTACCGGCCTTGTCCACAAGCACGTACACCACGAACCACTCACCGTCGCCGCCCGCCTTGATCAGCGTATCGGGGATGGGAAGGCTCTGATTTGCGGCGGTGACTTCGACCTTGTCAACCGGGGGGATGTTGTCAACATTCTCGGGCACACGGTCGAGCCAGTAATAGTAGACAACATCCTTGGGGACACGGTCCGGGTAATCCGGAAGATTGGCAATGACCGAATTCACGTTGCCATCAACTATTTCAACAATAGGGGGCACCGCGTCAGGTGGATTGTCCAGGTTCGGAGGCATGCGGTCGAAGATCAGCGTCAACGGATCGGAACGCTCTGGGATATTCGTGTGGAATGGAATGACCTCGTAAATCAACTGGTGCTGCCCATCTGCTCCGTATTCCTCCTCGTGTTTGGCCAGTACCACTCGAAGCGGAAAATCATCCTGATGGTCCGTGTTAAAGGCTCCGGAGAAGATCTCCTGCTCGAACTCTCCTATACGGTGATAGACATTCAGGACATCCTCACCATCGGCTGGCGATGGCAGAAGCCATGGTTTAATCAAGATGGCAAGCTCTTTGGCCGGGTCTTTCAACACAGATGCCTTCACTGTGAAGTCACTTTGATCCGCCAGCACATCATCAGGCTTATCCACACCAGGCCCGGCCTTGATCACTGGCGCCTTGCGAACCTTACGCGCGTCCCGGCGAACTCGCTGGGCTTCCGCGAATGCTTCCCTCGAACTTTTCATTACGATCATCTCCATAGTCAGGGGCCGAAACCAGCCACCACAAACCTGCCGATGAACACTATTGAACGCGCCGCAAGTTACAACTACAACTGGCATTTTTATCAGTTTGACAGTGCGCGTTATAGGCACTACCGCCCTATAAAAAACAAAAAACCTGCACAGTGGCCAAGATGCCTCTCAGCCACCGTGCAGGTGAGGAACCGCTTATTCAGATGATGTTGCCTGCTCTTTCTCCGTGGGCGCCGCCAGCGCACTCGCGCCCTGGCTAGCCAGGCGATCAAGGGGATCGTAAGCGTACAATGCGTACTCACCATCCGGCAGATCGACACGCTCCAATTGCCCCAGGGAGTTGTAAGTCAGTGTGCGCCCCTGCTCGTCATTGGTCAGGTTACCGTCACCGTCGTAATGCAGTTCGACGGTGGTACCGGCACGGGTTATGCCGGTCAACTGTGCTGGGTCCAGGGGGTTGCCGAATAAGTATTCCACACTACTGTGATCTTCTCCCCCCGCGCCATCGGGCGACCACGTGTCCAGGAACTTGATATTGTCCAACTCATCGAAGGTAAACTCTTGTGCAGCTATGACCTTGCCGTAGTGATCAACCGGCGACAGCTCACCTTCACATTCGTAATACTCCAGGCGTGCACGCACGTCATACCAGTAGTTTTCCTGCCGCAGGGTGGCGCCGTCCCCGGTTTTCAAATGGCGTTCGGTGAGCGCATCGGCAGCGTCATACTCTTGTTCGAGCACCTGGACTTCATCCTGCAACTCGAAACGGCGCTCGATTTCGCGGTCGAAGTCATCGTAGGTCAAGAAGGTGCCCAGGCGCTGTGCACCGTCGGTGGTCACATAACTTTTCGTGCGCCCCAGTTCGTCGTACTCGAACTGCGCCTGAGTGGTGCCAAGCTCGGTGCTGATCAAACGCCCCGTTGAGTCATATGTGTAAATCTGCGCGCCACCCAATACGTCCACATAGGCCAGCTCCCGACCGAGTAGACTGTAGTTGTACTGCATGGTATAGGTCTTGGCTTCCGCCCCGTCCTCGCGCACCGTGCGTTTTTCCACTTTCATCTTGCCCGTACTGAAGTAATCACGCTGCAGCACCGTCTGGCCATTTTCCTTGCATTCTTCCAGGCGTGCATTCAAGGAGTTGTAGATGAAGTTGAGGTCGCTGTTGCTCACGCGACGCTGGGTGGGTTCCTCACCCAACTGCGGCTTGTAAACGTAGTCGATCCGTGCATTGCGCGGGGTGATCACCCAGCTTGCCTGGCGGTGGCCCGGCAGGTAATGCATCACTCGCTTTCGCCCGCCGGTCTTGGACTCGATCATGCGGTCCAGGCCGTCGAAACGCTGCTCACCCAACAGCTTGCCATTTACCGCAATACTGGTCGGCAAGTCTTCACCACTGTGCTGAGCGTACTCGCGATGTACCGTGCTGCCATCGGCCAATATTTTATCGACCACGCGGTCAAACACGTCGTACACCGAGCGCTCCGTCGCACCACGGGCATCGATCTCCCGCACGTTGCGACCCAGGCCATCGTAGAAGTACCGATGGCGGCTGATTCGCTTGCCTGTGGTATCCACCCGTTGTTCTTCGATCGGGTGGTCGAAGGTGTTGAGCCATTGCATCGTCTTGCCCCCCTTGATCTTGCCATCGGGGGTTTGCTTCCAGCTGGTGCGCAATGCCTGCGGGCCGTCCGCGAGCGCCTGGCCTGGGTGCGGCCCATTGGCATGCCGGGGCGCTTTGCGTGGGCTGTCGACGGCGAGTGCCTGCGCACTGGGCGATGAACCAATCAGGTCGGTTCGCTCCACGATCATCACGCCGTCGGCACCGATCTCGGCGTACTGTTGATTCCAACCGTCATACTTGATGGTTTTGGGCAATTCCAAGGTGATGCGCGTTACCGGTCCGCCTGGGTTGTCAGGATCGATTTCGTCCATCCAGTCAAACTGCACTTCCTTCACCAGGTTGCCGAACACATCGTAGTCGGCGGTGTAGTTGGTACGGAATTCGACCTTGCGCTTTTCATCCTGGGCGTCAGCGTCATGCCGCTCGGTCTTGACCACCCGACTCATCCCATCGAGCTCGGCCCGCGTGGCCACACCTTTGACGTCGACTTCGGTTTGTCGCGCCAGCTGCCCGTCGGTCGCCACCAGGGTATAGCTGTAGCTTCGCGACGCTGTGTACTCAGGTTCTCTGGGCGCAACGGTTTCCTTGGTGACTCGACTCAACTCGTCGTATTCGTATGCGATTTCCACCTCGTTGTCGTCGAGATTGAGCAGCGGCTGGTTGATCAGCACGCACTGGCGCAGCGTAATCTGCTTGGTCGAGTTGCGCGGCTCCGCTTCGCCCTCGACCGGCTCACCGTCATCGAAGCCGATCACTGTCTGCAGCGTTTCCAGCACGGTACTGTTGTCGAGGGTGTCATATTCGAATTCAGTCAAAGTCATGGCCTCTGGCTTGCCATGCATGACGACTGTCTGAGCCTGCACTCGGCCGTGAAGCAGCGAATCAGAGGGGTTCGCGATGTACTCGAACGTGGTGTCACGCACGGTCGTTTGCATCGACAGCCACGCATTGGCTGGCAGCTCGATCAGCTTCTCCTGCTTGGGCTGCAACCAATATTCCCCCACCTTTCGCCGCAGTGTTCGCTGGCGTGACGGTAAAACCGAACCGTGACGGCCATAGCGGTAGTTCGTGCGCAAAATGGGCGCCGGTGGTTGAGCCTCGAACCCGGGCGATGGATAGACCGTGCGGTTTTTCAAGTGCCGTACGAAGCCGTGCGGGTCTGGCGGGCAATCCTCCTCGTTGTCTCCAGGCTGGTAGTACTCGCTGACCGTTCGCACACCATTGGCCTGAACTTCCAGCGTCTGGTTGCCGGCATCGTCATAGCCGTATTCGCGCACCTCGCTTCGTTGGCGCGTCGAATCGTGGCGCATTCGCCATTGCTCGGTAATCTGCTTGGGTAGCTGGAAGTAAGGTGGTTGCAGGGCGAATTCTACGTCCGCGTTACCGTGGTAGGCTGTAGTGGTCTGCGTCACGTACCATTGCTGTTCGGGTGCATCGGCCTTGTCGTAATCGAGCACGTCACCCAGTTGTTCGGTTACCTGCCGGGTCATCAGATGATGGCGGTCATACGTGCGGACGATCTGACGCACGACCTCATCTTGTACAACCAACTGCTCGGTGCTGGAATACACGTACGACGCGCCAACTTGATAGAGGTTGTCCTCCCCCTCCCTCCAAGAGGCTGAGCTGTTCCCGCCCATGAAGTTCTCGGCGCTGTAGGTATACTCCGTTTCGATCAACTTCTGCCCGCCCTGAGGGTCAAGCACGTGGCGCTTCACCCGCGGCAGCCGTTCGACAGGCGCACCCGCTGGCAACCGATGGCCGGCATTATCATAGGTAATGGTCTCGACGCTGCCGGTCGGCGCGGCCACGCGCTGCAGACAGGTCATGTTTTGCGTGCTCGGGTCCTTGAGGTAGTCAAACCGCCAACTGCCTTGGTCCTGGGTTGGCAGTACCACTTTCCTGACGTCCCTCCCGGCCAGTTGCACCGAGTAGGTCGCCCGTGACGGTCCGGTCTTCGCTCGGGTGGCCACATGGAAGTTGTAACGGTCGCGGTTAACGTATTCCACCTCCAGCAAGGATTTACCGGCCATGTCCTTTATGGACTTCAGGCACTTGTGAGTGGTGTCCGGTGGATCGGTGTAGTCCAACTCGACCCAATGCCCACTCTGTGCATAGACACGATGGGGCAGCGCCACCGGTTTGCCATTACTTGAGCGGACACGCAGGTGTTCCACCTGGCCAGACTTGTGCACCACCCGATAATTATTGTCGTCGTCACGGTAAAACTTGAAACTTACGAGTTTCTGTTCATCGATGACCGCCGGCTGGCTAGTGATGCTGGAAACGACGAACTGCTCGCCCGTATACAAATACAAGGTGCGGGTCAGGGGCATGTATTGGCTGAGGCTCATGTTCCAGCCTTTGCCATAACCACTGTCTTCGGTATTCAAAGGGTTGAAGGCCAGCTGCACAGGCAGTTCAGGCCCCTGTAAATGGTTGGCTGGCACAGTGGGTAACTTGAGTGTAACCGTATATTGCCCCGTACGCGGATCGACACTGTTACTGATGAAACTCATGAAATTGAAGGCGTTGGAATGCACAACCGATGTGACTGTCATCGTATTGATCTCTGGGAATTCATGTTCGGCGGTGGCTTGCCAAGGCAAGCCACCGCCCTGTGGCTTCAGCTATGCGGCTTCAGCTAGCGGCTACTGCAGATCAAGCATGAAATGGTTGCGATTCAGCCCGACATACATCACTCTCAGATAATGGCGGTTGCCTTCCTGATCGAGCAGACTGAACTTGAACGGACGTAATAGGGTAGGCCGCACTTCTTCCTCGAAATCGTACAAGGCGTCAGGGTGATGCTCCAGTTGGTGCCGAAAAGGGAAGTTTATTATCCGCGTCAGGCTGATCATCAAGGCATTATCATGGGGAGCATAATTCAGGTGCAATGCCTTCAATGGCACACCACGATGTGCTGACATGAGAACCAGCTGGGGATCATAAATCATCTCTTCGTTCGAGTTTCCAAATACGTAGCCGCTGTAACTGCACAGCGCGTCCTCGTATTCCTCGGTCTCCCAGCGCATCACTGACAGGTTATCATCCGTCTCGACCTTTATCTCCACGAAGTAGATGATATTCAGCTCCCTCGTGAGATGTTTCAAATACCAGTAGTCTACCGTTAGGGTTTTATAGCTGAACGTATCACCCCCATGCTCCGCGCCTTCATGCTCGACCCGAACAGGTTGCTTAGACCAGTCAAAAGCTTCGATGGCAACACCCGGCCGCATGATGCCTGTTACCTTCACCTCGCCATCTTGGTGACTTATTCTTTGCGAGTGTTGCCACTGCCCGCCCAATCCCGCTTTTTTGAACTGAGCGTATATAGTGACGTCCTGCGTAGCAGTGGTTTGGAGCCAGAAGTGTCTGATCAACTCGCCTTGTTCTTCCGCAGGTGCGCCCCCCCGAACCCCCCCCGGCTGCGTTTTCAACTTCGGGTTTTTTGTACGGCGCACCACCCAGGTTTCTGGCTTATCCCCTGGCTCGATACCCTCATCCACGAAGTCTAACTGACCGCCTCCTTCCAGATAAAAACCGAACGTTCGCATATCGTCTTCGCCGATCGGTTCAACAATCGAATCCCCCTGTTCGGTGATAATGCTAACTTCCACCTGAATTTGCTGCATGCCGTTGGCGAAGCACCTAGGCGCCGATAATGTCCTGAGCGTGAAGCTCGATAGCGCCTTCCAGCCTGATGCGATTGACGACCGCGTGCCAGTACCCATGCCATCTTCGCCATGTTCGACAATGGCGTACCCGAAAGCCATGCCCATCAAGTCTGCCATCACCACGCTTGCTGAAGACTCCGGCTTGAGCGGTGGGGTGTACAGCCCGTCAGGTGTGATCTCACCCTCGCCGACCACTGTCCATTCAATTTCAGCTTCCTGCAGGGTGGCTGGTGGCGTCTGACCCGCGGCCAACAATGCCTCGCGCCAATTCAAGGGAGAGAACTGAATGGGTGCTTGCGCGTTCTCGCGGGGCACATGAAAGGGCTCAACGTATACGGCAGCGGATGAGTTGACGATGACCACACACGCCTCGGCGGACGACTGAATACCTTCGTTCTCGTACCTCACACGAATTCGCTGACGCTGAATACCCGATGTGTGTTGTGCCGTGTAGGTGAATGTCGCCTTGTTCCCGTTTTTATCCAACTTACCCAGTTCTTCGCCTTCGAGCGACCAGTCTACGGCCGCACTACCGCTCACGACGAACTCGATGGGCCCGTCACCGTTTGACCAGTTCACGGTCTGTGGGGCAATGGTCAGGGGCTTGTCGGTTTCCACCACGAGTGCGGATGCAACCAAGGATTCGTCATCGTCCAAAGCATGACCCGTCACCAGTATCATCTGTGTCGGCCTGGCGAAGCTTTCCCGGGCAGTCGCTTGATAAAGGCCGCCATTCATCGTGCCCGTCGCCCCCGGACGGAATAAATTGCGCGCCTGCCATTCAACCCCCCCGCTGCCGCCTGACATAGCGAACGGCTGTTTCATAGCAGCCCCCAGCGTGGAGATGGCAGGCTGCACTTCACGACTGAGCGCGCCACGCGCCAGCGCCCCGAAACTTACCGAGGCATCAGCCAGCAGGTGGGTTTCACTCAAGGCCACCCTACGGTCATTTCCCAGCGCTAACGAGCGCACTACATCGGCGGGCTCGCCCAGCTGGAGTTCCTGCATAATGGGTGGCGTAAGCAGCATGACGTCGGTGCTGGCTTCATTGGGCAACGGATAAGGGTAGGGTTGCGACGGCATATTACCCCCCTTGAAGTCCACGCCTTTTTGCATGAACACTACCAGTGCACCATCACCCTCAAAGCCTGGGGTTGCCGCCCATGGCGCGGGAAGGGTTATCAAGGCCCCCTTGCGCAGGTCCAACGGCTCATAGTTGCGCAAGTTGAACGAGCCCATTTTCAAAACCCTGCGCTCTTCATTCTGTCGAGCCAACCACTGGCCCAGGCGCTTGCCAATTTGGGTGCGTTCGTAGTTGTTTAAACCAAGGTTGCAGACATAACGACTGGCCTGGGCGATGTCGATCACGATCTCTTGCTTCATGCTGATCGGGTCTAACCGCAGTTCGAATTTGCACTGCGCCTCCAGGTAGTAGCCATGTGTTTCGCGAAGAGTGAAGCTGCGATGCAAACGAGGTGGTTGGCCGGCCAGCTGCAGTCGGTAGCGGAAATCCCCAGCCAACAGGCTCATGCGTACGGTGACGAGCCGGTCTGTCGACACAGCGCCCTCGAACGATACCTGTGCAGCGCCCAGGACCAACCCCTCGATCTCGATTATCTGCTCACTGCCTTCATTGATCGAGAAGGCATCATCAAAAGGCTCGAGATAAGTCAGTTTGCCCAACGACTGCAAGTAGTGGTCCTGCAGCGAACTATTCAACGCCTTGCGGCTGAGCGCCATCACGGCACCCCAGCCGAAGAACCGATCTTCCTCACTTAACCGCTGTAAAAGCGCCGATGTAGAGAACGGATTCATAGGTCACGCTCCTGCAAGCTCACTGATGGAGCGAGGGGGAGTGGAATAATGACGAAGTTCCAAAATGGGATGATGTAGTCATAAAACGCAGCCACGGCGAAATAATGCTCCCCCCCGGCAGCCGGCGGCGTATACTTTCCAGACGAGCTCAAGTCACCCTTACCACTCAGCTTGTACCAATTGACAGGCGACAGTTCCATCTCGCTGCCGTCGTTTTTTGTCGCCCAAAAGGAAAATTGTATTCCATCCTCCTCTTCGGTGTATTTGAAGAAGCAATTGGGTGTGGCCAGTTTTGGAAGAAACATTTCGCATACGACTGGTGGACCGTCGCCCTGTTTGACTTCTATTCTGTCGATGCGAATCGCTTGGTCCAGCTCCTCATTGCTATCATCCGGGAACTCTATTGGGGCGTAATAGACGCGTGCATCCTGAACGTCGGCATTTTCATCCAGCTCCAACCTACCGCCGGCATTGCCGGAGAGAGTCCAATCAAGTGCCTGCTTGTTGGCGCTACCGGCCCAGACCACATACCCTGCATCAGGGTCACCTGGTAGGGTCAAGTTGACCGTGTTGACCATAGGGAATACCGAAACCGAAGAGGCAACCACATGGACCATGGCCTTGGCGGACCAGTCGCCTTTGCTGGCCGTTACAATCACTCGCCGGTAAGCGAAGTTGAAACTGGCCGCCGTTGGGGCTCGATAGATACCGTTCTCGATTGCCCCCACGTATTCTTCACCTGTCGGGTCACCCTCCAGCGCGGCCACGGACCATTGCACGCCCTCCAAGGGAGGGATCACCTCGAAGGTAAAGGTGCCATTGGCCACCACGACGGGTTCATTGTTAGACAGTCGGTTGGTTGTCAGCTTCGGGGCCAGGTCGCCCAATGCCGTTAAGTCACCGGGCTGATAAATGACGCGAGGCTCCACCACCGAATCGTCTGCGAACAGAAGGCCATTGAGACGGAACGCGTCAATGGAAAGTGAAACGTCTTCGAGTTCCTCAGCAAGTTGTTCCAGCCGCATGACAGGTAATTCATACGTTGCGAGGAAAGCGTCCAACTCCGATTTTAGATCATCGTGCCCCGTTCCGCCTTGGGTCTCAGTTGAGAATTGTTTCTCAACGTCAGTTTGAATCCGGATCACAGAGCGTCCGGCCTGATCTTTATCTAGCACTGGAGTGAACCTGCACTTTAAGTTCCAGTCAATCAGAACGGTAGCTTCATACTCATACTCTATCCACCCGCCCGCTGAAAAAACTGTTTCGGCCGCAAGCCCCCGCGTCTCGACACGGCCGGCCCACCGTATCTCCATCGCACCATTGACCAACGAGAAAGACCATGGGTCGCGACTGACAAAGGGAATTTCAACACCCTCTACCCCCGCGACCGGCCCCGTCCCAGGTATAACTATGGGTAATTTACTTTCACTATCAACCCCCCCTTTCGTAGCCTCGTACCGCATGAACTTTCCTGCGACGACACTCTGATATTCGAGCGTCTCGAACATTTTTAAACCTTTTATCGTCTTGAGCAGCATACGGCTGACGACCTGCTCAAAACTAATAACCAAATTACTTGAAAAACCCTCCGGCAAAAAATAGGGCAAGCTGCCTTCCCCAGAGGGGATGTCACCAGATCTGTCATCCAAACCAATGAGCAGCAGCACCTCACCATCACCAAAATTATCGGCGCCACGTACAGCCGCACCGCGCGCCGGCCGCGTCAAAACTCGAAAATCCCCAGGTTGTAAAGCGTCCTCGGGGTTCGGGCGCAACTCACCCAACGTGAATTTTTTCTGGGAATCCTCCAGTGTTTTAAACCATTCAAGAAGGTGTGCGCCCAGTTTACCTTCTTCGAATCGAGTATCGACGCCGGTGAAAAGAAACTCCGTGGCTCCATTGCCTGCCAGGTCAAGCTCCACCGAGCCCTCATTGGTCACATGTCCAGGCGCATTCACTAAAAAAATAGTCATCGTCATGATAGGCCCGACAAGGCCATCAACAAAGCCTAAACGTTTAATCTGGGCGCGCTGGATCCCTTGCGTATTTGAGGTCTCGTAAACAATGCCCCCGACAGCTCGCATCATGCAGCGGGCTCGTCCATCGGTAAGGGTGGCCCCCTCAAACCGCAGGCGCGGTGAGTCGAATTGTACATCGCGCAAATAATGCACAGTACCTGACGTCCCCACAAAACTATCGTAAGGCGGAATAATCGATGCTGTATTGAAGCGAGAGATATACTCTTGCAACAATAGGTAGTTGGTCTTGTCACGGTCAAACGCAGCGATCACGTCCCATCTAAGCGTTTTGGACTCCGCCGCCATTTCCTTCAAAAAATCGTCCAACGATTGCTTGCTCATTTAACTATTCTCCGTTGACAACAGATCTTTCTATGCTTGTTGGATACACAGAGTCGGGGTCAATCTCTGATCATTACCCTGCCATTCGGCAGTACGTGGAATGATTCGCCGTCATCGAAACTGATCGTTGCCCACAAGTGCAGGTCAGTGTCGCTCTTTAAGTTTTTCACGTCCGCCAGAGGAACCGTCGCTACCACCATCCCTTCTTTAACATCATCAACTTCAACTTTCACGGCGTCACGTATGGTTCTTTCGTAAGTAACACCAGTCGTCAGCATGCCGGTGACCTTTAGGGTCACTGTGTTACCCACCGCCATGAATGGCCAGACAGGCAGCACAATGTTAGGGTCTGTCACTAATTTCTTTTTAGAGAGTTCGCCGTTTGATTCCGCATCATCACAGAACGCCGGATGGTATCCACCTGGCGGCACTGGCTGTATTCTTAACTTCAACGCATCCGAAGTGAGTTCGCCCTCATTGGTAACGAGGGTGTAGGTCACCGGAAAGCGCTTGAGCGAACTCGCATTGTTCAGCTCCATGTTGGCCGCGATGTAGTCGGGGGGTATCGTGAAGAGCAAAGGGGCTGTTGGGTCGTCAGGCTCTTCGACCGTCACGTTGCCGGCGTAGGCATTGCCTTGCCAGTTCACTTTGATGCGGTCCCCTTCCCTTACCCCACTGCTAGGGACTTGTACCTTGGCCCCCTTCTCGAACTGGGTGGCGGACCCCACAGCTCCGTCGTCCTCCCCCGTGGTATCGATTACGTTCGGTGGCAAAAGGTGCCCGCGCACGCGCTCGACCTTGAACGACAACGGCTGCGAATTTACCGCCCAGCCCTGGCGCGCAATCTGGAAAAACACGTCAACGTCATCGCCAACACTGACGTCCAGTGACGCGGGGCTCACGCCGAACTGCATGACGCCATTCGGCTGGCTGCTAGCATCCAGACGCTGCACCATGACGTGGCGGTTATCCACCGTGTCGCCTAGCCAGTGGCAGAGCACTACGTCACCGGCTTCGGCGCGCACGGGGCACTTAGCCTTTATCACAAGCCCGGTCTTGAAGGCCTCCGGGTCCAGCACATCGCCTGAGAAACCCACGATCTCCATGGCCGGCAGGTAGGGTTCGGTGGCAGCGACCTCTAGCACTTCGAACGTTTGAGTCGGCGAGCGCAGCGCGATTTTGCTGCCCTTCAATATGATGGTGTAGTGAAGGTCGATGCTACGGCCTTTAAAATCACGCAACTGGCTCCTGGGGATCGAGCCGCTCAGCACAGCCGCTGCACCACCTTCTTTAGGTGAAACGTTGAACTCCTTCTGAACTGGCGAGCCGCTATCGTCCTCGCCATTGAGCACCACCTTGACCACATCACCTATTTGCAAGGCCTGGTAGTAGGGGATAATCACGGTGGCACCCGAACCCAGCGTATTGTAGTCAATGACACGGTCATGGGATTCGAGCACTTGCACCACTGGCAATTGCTCATTCCATTCGGGTCTTTCGACTAAACCCACCAAACAGTGCAGCCGCAGCGACTCAGGTTGCTGGGTACCCTCCCAATCAAGCACCTGATAGGAATAAAACGCCGCCCCACCCCTGGCCCACAGAAGTGTCTCTTTTTTGATCTGCACCCGTTGGCCCAGCACCGGATCAGGATTAAAGACCAGGGTGGCCGAGTCGATGTCGTCGAACGGCAGGCCCTGCCCATCCGTGCCTCGCCATTTCACGGTGATGGTATCGTTATTGTGGATTCCGGGATAATTGACATAAGTATCAAGATCCCCCTCCAACGCATCCACATCGATTTCACGTCTGTCCGTCAATGTGGGAATAAACGGCAACGGCGGATTGATCGTTTGGGCGCGGGTAGCGGCACGCCCGCCATCTCTCTGATTTTTCAAGCTCATGCAGTTGAACTCCACAGGTTTGAAGTCTTTTTACCCCGTGATTCAACACCTGCCTACTAGCAGAAATAACAGGTAGCGGCTGATACCCCGGGGGGCAGCGAGCAGCAGGTACCTAGTATTTCTATCAGGTGCGCGAATGAGCGCGTGCTTTTACTCTCCAGATTCGTAGCACTCGACACGCGGCGGAGCGACCACGGCGCCACCCGCAGTTCAGGCTTATTACTTCGATAGCAAGCCCCCGTCAGGAGACATATCTATGTTATTCAACCCACCCGCAAACCCCCTGCTCATACGAAGCCTCATGGTGCTAGCCCTTGCCACAGTCAGCACCGTGAACAGCAACTTGGTACACGCCACCACGCCCACCAGCACAGTCCCGGGGACCATCACGTTGTATGGCAAAACAGGGGACATTTCAGACCCTGAAAACGACAGTAATAGCCACTGTGTTATTGAGGTTCTGCCCGGTGGCACTGGCCGAACAGTTGATTACATGCTCAGCAACCCAGACTCGAAATGCTTTCAATTGCGGGTTGAAAGTATCTCAATGGAGCACATGCCGCCTGCCACGCAGGTGCTGCTGACGGACGATTACTTTTGCGACACCACGCTGGGTGACGATTACCAGCCGAAACTTGATCCTAGCACGAACAAGAACTTCTGGATCAAGCTAAAAACCGGAGCCGACGGTTCCATACTTGCAAAACGAAGTATCAGCGGACTGAACACGAAAGGGTTCCTTTACAACCAAGCAGAGGAAAAAGTCACCAAAGGCATACAATTGGTGGACATGGCCCTGTCGGGCTCCCCCCAGGAAATGACCCACACGCTATCCTGCGTGCGCGTCATAACTTCCAGCAACAAGGATACGAAATTTGGAGAAATCTTAACGCTTGGAAAACAAGAATGGACGTCCAAATGGAGAGAAGGTGATGAAGATGCTGCGCCGAGGAAGGAGTGCGCAAAAGGCGTCATGTCCGGGCGTTATCACTTGGGTAGTGAACAAGGTGATACTATGCACAAGTGTGCTGAGTTCAATACAGCTGTAGCCATTGAAAGAACGCCGTGGTCAACTATGTTTCGCGAATGCGGTATTCCCTTGAGCGGCGCTTACGTCAGCGACAAGGGCAGATACCAGGACTGTAATGAGGCTGACGTGACTGATTGGGAAAGTTTTGAGTACCGCTACTTCACCTGCCCTGTCGACCAAGTCATGGTTGGCCGCGGCCACGCCTATCAAAAATACGACGATACCGATGATACCGGTGCCGACGTAGGCGATGAAAACGGGCGTACTGACTACCGATGTGCAAAGCTTTATGAGGGTGTCGTATCCGAAAGTAATCGGATCAGTGTGTTGCCAGGTAAATGGACCGACCCCATAACCGAGGACGGCACTAACCATCATGGTGATAAGCATGATGGTTATTTTAACTGTCCTGCAAACGAGGTGCTGGTAGGCCGTGCCCACCGCGGTGACGAAAGGAACTTAACCCGTTATCAATGTGCCAAGTTGCGCTTGCCCGCTCATTAATCCATTCACCAGGGTAAACTACCATGATCGCCACCTCGTCCGCGCACTCCAATGCGTTCAACTTTCTCGGTTTCATGCAAGGCGGAGTTGATCCGCGCACCGGCCAGTACACACTGGGCATCGAACTGCCCAAAATAGTCGCCAACAACCTGATCGGCCCTAACTTACCCCTTGCACTGAACTACAGCCCGTTGCAAGATGAAGACCATGGCTATGGATCAGGCTGGAGCATCAACCTCAGCCGCTATGATGTCAGTAGTCGGGCCCTGTCGCTCATCAACGGTGAAAGCTATCGTGTGACCAGCGTCTCATCCAAACCTGCTTATATTCATGAGCAGAAAATTGTGAGCTTCGAGTTTTACAAAGACGACGAATTCAACTACCGCGTCATTCATCGCTCGGGCATGATTGAACACCTGCGCACTTATTCTGAAAATGGCAAGCAAATTGCGCTGCCGTATCGAATCTATTCCTCGACTGGGCACTGGGTCGAACTCACCTACGAGGCCAAACCTGAAAACAGAAATCACCAGTGCCTAAGCGAAGTTCACGATGCAACGGGCAAGCGCCTGTTATGGGTGGAATACCAGAGCGTCGACCGCTACAGCATCCATTTGTACCCGGACGATAACGCCAGCACTTATGTGGTCTCGCTCAAAGCACGCGACGTCAGCGAGGTCTTGCTACCCGATGACCGCGGTGCGAAATGGCGTTTCGGCTATCTCAAAGATGCCTCTACCCAGAACATGCAGTGCTTGCAGACCATACACACGCCTAGCGGCAGCTTCGAACACCTTAGCTATGACAATGCAGGCCACCTAATGCCCAAAGGTAGCCCCATACCCAGGCTGCCCAGGGTCGAAACACACCAGGTGAACCCGGGTTTCGAACAGCCTGCAATGGTGACCCGTTACAGCTACTCCGCAGAAAATTTCATGGGCGGAAATAGCAACATGCCTTGGACGGAGGGGGAAGATACACTCTTCAAGCTACCAGGGGTTTATACCTACAGCTCCTCGCAACTACATGAAGTAGGTGGTGAGCTGGTTCGAAAGGTCACTCGCATTTACAACCGCTACCATCTGATGACCAAAGAGATTACCGAAGAGTTCGGCCGGGTCGCTCAGCCAGTAGCGCCGCTGGATGGCACAGCCGCAGAGCCGAAGGACGACTGGCACATCCGTGAGACCGAGACGTCATACCACGAAAACCCGAACGTGGAGTTCGCCCTGCAGCCTCGGTACTACCAGGCGCCAAAGTTCGTTGTCGAGCGCTGGAAGCTAAAGGACGATCCCACTCAGCTGCGCCAGGAAGTCACCACAACCCTGTACGATGACCACGGTAATCAGACCCTGGAGCTACAGCCTGACGGTGTGTTTACCGTCAGCGAATACTACGAGGCCGGGGAGCAGGATGGCTGCCCTGCAGACCCGCTAGGCTTCAAGCGCAGCCTCGCCAAGCGCACGGTGTACCCATCGGGGACACAGCCACCCTCCTGGGTCCCGCCCGAGGACATGCCCGCCACCGTCCCCGCGCCTGTGGCGGTCGAAAGTGGCGCACCGATAATGACCACGTATCTGCGCTATCAGCTGTTCGACATGCTGTCCGAAGAAAGCCGTCTTGTCGGTGCACCGAGCCAATACCTGGTTGAAGAGAGCATCACTGAGTGCAGCGGCCTCGGGGACGACGAGCGACTGCTGGAGCGGACCACGCAGGGTTACCACCATGCGCCAGACCAACCGGCGCTGCACGGCCGTCAAATCACTGAAGAAAAAATCCTGTACAACCCCCAGGCCAAAGGCTTGCTGGCCAGCGAGGAAAAAGTTTCCACACGCTGGAGCTACCCGGGCGCGACCACGAAGAAACGTGAGGCACCGCTTGAAATCAAAGAAACCGTAACCTGCAGAGGCGTGCAAAAAAGCTTTGTACGCTCGGTTTCCAGCCTGACAGGCCAAACGCTGATGGAGCAAGATGTCCACGGTATAGCCATCGAGTACGAGTATGACGCGCTGCAACGGGTGATCAAACAAACCCTCGCTGCGGGCAGCCCGAATGCGTCCGTTCGCTCGTATAGTTATCGCTTGGTCGCCGCCGAGGGCCAGCAGGCCGGGATGACGGTAACCGACCCCTCCAACGTGGTCACCCATACCTTTTACGATGGCCTCAACCGCACCATCAGCCAGACACGCCAAACCGAAAATGCAGAGCTACCCCAGCTGGTTTACGAGGCAATGCATGACGCATTGGGGCAGTTGATCCGCGATACTACCTATGACTACCATCCTCGCCTCAAGGGCGGCATGCTGGCCATCGATACCCACTACAGCTATGACGCCTGGGGCGAGCTTTGCGAAACCCTGAATGCTGACGGCACCCGACAGCACACTGCCTTCTCCCCGTTTGGCGCCCAGGGCGACATGGTCGCCAGCTGGGTTACCAATCCCAGCCAGCCGGAGCTGCGCCAGCATTTCACCCTGACCCAAAGCAATTTAAAGGACAAACCGTGGCAGATAGAGCGATTTGATGCCAACCGCAAACAAGTCGGACGTCAGAACTTCTTTTACGACGGCGTAGGCCAGAGCACCCGTGAAGAGCAGCGGATTCGAGACCCGCAAGGCAACAACGAAACACTGACGGTCAGCAAATACCAGTACGATGAGTACGGCCGCATGACGTACACCGAACGACCAGACGGCACTGCGATGAGCAGAACATTTGCGCCGCACAGCCGCAATGAACTGGTCGAAACGGTGTATGTGCACGAGAAACGCAAAGGTAAACGAACGCTGGCTGCTGGCGTGTTGGCCCATGCGCGTACGTACGATGGGCAAGAGCGCATGCTGACCTTCAGTGACGGTAAACGCACGGAACACTACGAGTACAAAGACAAGGCTGGCAACGACAGCGAGCAACAACTGGCCAGCAAACGTATCACTCAAAGCAAGCGAGAATTCAACTTCAGCTACGACCCCACCCTTTCCCTGCAACCCACTTCCATCACGGTAGGGCAAAACCAGCCGACCGCTTATGAATACGGACGTCATTCCCCTGCCATCAGCCGTGCCGTCAACGACCATGGCACGCGCACCTATGACTACACCGACCAAGGCTACCTGCGACAGGAGACCTGGGACGACGCGCAGGCTGCCAAGCAGTATGTTTGCACGCATACCACCTCGCTTCAGGGCCGACAGTTACTGCGCGAGAGCAGTGATAACATCACGACTGAACACGGTTACGATGACATTGGCCGCCTTAGCTGGACCACCCAGGGCAACCTGCGCTCAGACTTCGAGTACAACGATGATGGGCGGCTGAAACTGACCAAAACCCAAGACCTGAAAACCTTGCATCGTGTCGACTGCGAGCAGGTCTACGATAGCCATGGCCAGGAGATCGACCGCATTCTGAGCCGCTACAATGATCAGCTCAAAACGACTGAACACCGTATTAGCCAAGTCTGGCGTAACGACGGCCTGCTCCATAGCCGCACGCTGTACCACGAGGGTGAACTGCAGCTCACGGAATTTTTCGACTACGATCCACGCAAACGGCTTGAGTCGTATTGGTGCGAGGGTAAGCAGGACGCGTTCCCCCGCAACGCCAAAGGGGACCCGATCGAAGAGCAAGTGTTCACTTACGATGATCTGGATAACCTGGTGAAATGCGAAACCTGGTTCCCCGATACCCCTAAGCATACCGCCACGTATCGCTGTGAAGGCTTCCAGTTGATGCAGGTGACGCATTCTCCCCCTGGCTACCTGCCCGACCGCGATATTCGCTACGATGATGATGGCAACATGCTCAACGACGAAGCTGGCAACCAGCTCGTCTATGACGACCATGGCCGCCTCGCACAAGTGTTGAGCGAGGGTGGCGACACGCTGTTCAGTTACCGCTACGACGGCCACGATCACCTTGTAGGCGTGCGCCACGGCAATGGTGCAGAGGTGCTGCGCCGCTATCAAAACGACCGTTTGCACACCACGATCGACAACGATGTACGGACCGAGTACTTGTATGAGGGCAGCCGCCCACTGGGCTTGCAATCGAGCAACGACAGCGATGGTAGTCGCCTGCTACTGACCAATATGAGCAATAGCGTGCTAGGTGAGAGCACAAAGGACACGGTGTGCGAAGCCCGTTACAGCGCTTATGGCGACAACGGCAAAGAAGACCCTGACAACGCGCTGCATGGCTTGTTGGCCTTCAACGGCGAGGCGCGTGAACGCGCCTTGGGTTGGTACCTGCTGGGGCGAGGTTACCGCGCCTATAACCCGCAGCTGATGCGCTTCCACAGCCCGGACTCGATGCCACCTGAGATCGCGGGTATCAACCCCTATCAATACTGCCTTGGCGACCCGGTGAACTGGCGCGATCCCAGCGGGCATGCGAGCTACAGGGCACCTTCAGACGAACCGGCGATCGGGTTCAGGAAGAGGAAAGGTCCCAGTAAAACCGGGGCGTGGATTCAGTTGGGCGTTAGTATCGCTGTCGCGGTGATTAGCGCCATCCCATTTGTAGGGAGCTTGATAAAAGTCTCAGCTACGGTTGGGCTCATGGCGGCGTCGATGACTACGAAGGTATGGATGGTCGTGGGCGCGGTAGGGGTGGCTGCCATGGCTGCGGGCCTTGGACTTCAGACTATGGCTATTTTCGAGAAGAACCAAGCAAAACAAACGTTGTATCAGTCGATCGGTGGCGGGCTCTCCATGCTAGGTGGGATAGCCGCCGGTTTCTCAGGGTACAAGTCGTGGTCATACGCGAAAGCTGAAAAAGCAAAGAAAGCCGCTAATGCAAAAGCCGCAGAAGCCGCAACTGAAAAACCTGCCACGAGCGCTGATACAGGCCCTTCTGGTGTTGCCAGCGACGTTGATGCGATTAAAAGCTCGGTAGAGGCGGCGAACGCTAAAGCCACCGATGCACTGAGGAAAGTTGACGAGCTCGCGCTGCAGCAGGGCCCTCAAGGTGACATGGGCCCACCTGGACCAGCTGGACCAGCTGGACCAGCTGGAGCCGATGGACAGCCAGGACCCCGTGGCCCCCGGGGGTACTCCGCTTCCATATCAGGCGTAAAGGATGTGGTGTTTGACATGCTAAGAGATTATGGCGTTATACCAACCCCCTCTGGCGGATCGGAAAATCGTGCGAGTGCTTCGCAACTAATCCCGAGTTTCGGGAGAACTCCTGCTGCCGCTCGTGATCTAGCGAACAGCTTCAAGAAAGATAACTAGAACCAGAAATGATATACGGCCGTCTGCCTCGCAAGAGGCAGACGGCCTACAACTTCATGGACTAATCCCACCCCCGCTCAGAACCCTCCTACATACCGTTCCCACTCCTCTCTCTACCCTCCTCACATCGCCTGACTCACCGCCTAAGGCCGCGAGTCTGGTCAACACAACACGCCTCCTGCCCTGAGCACACGGCAGCGACGCGGCCACCTTCGACACCATTCGAGACATCCCCATGCTACGCGCCAAACGGCGTCGGCAGCTGCCGTCGCGCCTTCGTTTCGCACGCTTGCTGGCCTTGGGTGGCAGCTGTCTGCTGCCGGCTGCCCAGGCCAACGAACCCGAACTGACATTCCACAGTGGTTTCCTGCGCCAGTCCCCTGGCCAGGCGCATGGCAGTGCCGAGTTGGCCCTGCAGGCCCTGGCGGCCCACCAGCCAATGGCTGCCGGGCGCTACACCGTGCAGGTGCGGGTGAACCTGGCCCACGCCGGTGACTACACCCTCGACTTCCAGGAGCATGGCCCAGACCAAGGGCTGGCCCCCTGCCTGGGTCCAGAACTGATGGCCGAACTGGGCCTGCGCCTGGACCGCCTGGCGACCCCCATGGCGCCCAACCAGCAATGCCTTGACCTGGCCGCCCAATTGCCCGGTGCCCAGGTCGAGTTCGACAACAGCCAGTTGCAACTCGACATCGCCATCCCCCAAGCGGCGTTACGCCGCGATGCGGCAGGCAATGTGGCGCCAGAGCGCTGGAGCCAGGGCATCAACGCTGGCTTCGTCAACTACCAAGCCTCCGCCATGCACAGCAGCCAGAAGGGTGGCCCAACCCGCAGCCAGCAAGACCTGTATCTGAACAGCGGGCTCAACATTGGCGGCTGGCGCCTGCGCAGCAACCAGAGCCTGCGCGAGGATGAACACGGACAACGGCGCTGGACCCGCAGCAATACCTATGCCCAGACTGACCTCCCCGGCACCTGGGGCACACTGACCCTGGGCGAAACCTCCAGCAATGGCGAGGTGTTTCGCAGCCTGCCGTTCAAAGGCGTGCAACTGGCCTCGGACCTGGGCATGCTCCCTGACGTGTTACAAAGCTATGCCCCGGTAATCCGTGGCGTCGCTCAAACCCGCGCCAAGCTCGAAGTGCTGCACAATGGCTACCCGATCTACAGCACCTACGTCGCGGCTGGCCCCTATGAAATCGACGACCTGGGCATTGGCGGCGGCAGCGGCGAGCTGGAGATCGTGCTGACCGAAGCCGACGGGCAGGTACGTCGCTTTCTACAGCCTTACTCCAGCCTGGGCAGCTTGCTGCGCGAGGGCGTATGGCGCTACAGCGCAGCGTTCGGGCGCTACAACGCCCTCAACGGGCAGGACAAGCCGCAACTGTGGCAGGCCACCCTGGCACGCGGGCTGGGTTGGAAAACAACGCTGTACACCGGCGCTCAAGGTGGCGAGCATTACCGGGCCGGGCTGCTGGGCCTGGGCCGCGACTTCGGCCCCGTGGGTGCTGTGTCGTTCGACGTCACCCACGCCAGCAGTGACGTGGGTCAAGCCCTGGGCACCGTGACTGGGCAGAGCTTCGCCGCACGCTACGGCAAGACGTTCCAGACCCGCACCAACCTGCGCTTCGCCGGCTACCGCTATTCCACCGAAGGCTACCGTGACTTCGATGAAGCGATAGCCCAACGCAGTGCCGACAGCCATTACAGGGGTAACCGCCGCAGCCGGGTAGAAGCCTCGGTACAGCAGCCACTGGGTTCACGCAGCTCACTGAGCCTGAACCTGACCCAGGACGACTACTGGAACAGTAACCGGCAGCGCCGGCAGTACCAGCTTCAGCTCAATACACAGCATCATGACATCAGCTACAACCTGTTCGCCTCGCAGTCACTTGGCCGCAACAACTTCGACGATCGCATGGTTGGCCTTAGCGTCACGATTCCGTTGAACCTGGGCAACAGCAGCAGTGCCACCTTCGATGTGCAACAACGCGGTGGGCATCACAATGAACGCGCCAGCCTCAGCGGCAGCGACCTGGACTACCGTTTGGGCTACCAGGCAGCTGTCAGTCGGGATGACCAGGGCCGCAACAACCTGGAGCTCTCGGCGAATTACCGAAGTGCGCACGCCAGCTATGGCGCGGGGCTCAGCGAAAGCAGTGACCGCCGCACGCTCTCTGTCAACGCCAGCGGCGGCCTGCTGGCCCACGAGGGCGGCATCACCTTGACGCCCTACCTGGGAGAAACCAGTGCCTTGGTCCAAGTGCCGTCTATCGCGGGTGTAGGCGTGGAAAACGCCCCGGGCGCGCGCACCGATGCCAACGGATATGTCGTGGCACCGCATCTGCGCCCGTACCGGGTAAACCAGTTGAACCTGCTTACCGACCAACTTGGCCCAGAGGTCGAGGTAGAAAACGGCACCCAACCGGTCGTACCGCGCCGCGGCGCCATCGTCAAGGCCACCTTCCCCGCACGGCAAGTCACCCGCCTGATACTCACGTTGCAGGACAGCAGCGGGCAACCGTTGCCATTTGGTACGCAGGTCAGCGACGCGCAAGGCACTAGCCTGGCGATCGTCGGCCAGGGTGGCCAGGCACTGATCGCCACCGGCACAGATCCGCAAACCCTGAACGTGCGCTGGGGCAAGGCTGATGACCAAGCGTGTCGGTTACCTATCGCCCCGGCGCAGATGGAGCTTCGCCAAGGCTACCGCTCACAGACGCTCACCTGCCCACCCCTTTGAACACATCGCCCCAACACTGGCGCTTCACCTACGGATGTTCCCATGCCCGCAATCAGACACCTCTGCACGGCCTTTGCCATGCTCGCTTTCGCCGGTCAGGCGTATGCGGCACCCAGCTGCACCTGGGCTAGCACAGCCGGCCCGCTGAGTTACTACATAGACCTTGGCGCGCCCTGGGTAGCCCGGGACGCCCCCATCGGCACCCTCATTGGCACGGTGCAAACGTTCGCCACACCCGAGGTGACCGGGCGCGAAATCCGCTGCGTCAATGACGGCACTGGCACATTAACTTTCCAGGCTTCGCCCACTGGCGCCCTGTACCCTGGGCCCCTGCCTCAGGTAGGCCCCTGGGACGTCAATGGCAAGGTGATGGAAACCGGGATAAAGGGGGTAGGCCTGTATATCCGCTTGGGCTTCCCTTTCAACGGAGCTGGTAGCAATACATTCACACCGACAGATGACGTAGCTATTCCCTATACGGGTGAGAACAACCGGGACTCAGGCGTAACCCCCTTGCAGATCAAAGAACTTTACAGCACCATGGCACTGATCAAGACCGGACCGATCCCTACCGGGCGGCAATTCTTCAGCGGCCAGATGGTCCGTAGCCAAATCAGCTTTCTTGGCGATGCACTGAACATTCATGTCAGCGGCGTAGTGCAGCAAGCACATTGCACCCTGTTGGCGAACCCGGTGAGCGCCGACCCGGTGCAGCTGGGAACCTATACCCTCGCAGATTTCACGGGGCCCGGCAGCTACACCGATGCGAAGGACTTCTACGTCACCCTCAGCGATTGCAGAGACGACCCAGCCGGCGGTATCGCCAGCGCCTATATTCGCCTGGAAGGGGCAAAAGGGTCGGTGCCCTTGGAGCCAGCACAGGGCGTGTTCAGCCTGGACAACAAGCCGGGTAGCGCAACGGGTATAGGCATCCAGCTACTGCGTAGTAACGATAGCCCGATGCCCCTTCAGCAGGATGAAGCGGTCACGCCACTGGTTGTCGACAAGACCGTGTTGCATTTCAAGGCGCGCTACTTTCAGACAGCGCCAACGGTGACCGCAGGGCCGGCCAACGGGGCGCTGGACTTCACCATGACCTACCGATAAATGAGCCTGGCGTGGGCACGGGAAGTGCCCACCAGGACAAAAAATATTGGCCATAAAAAAAAGGCAGAGACTTTCGTCTCTGCCTTTTTTTACTATATGGAGCGGGAAACGAGACTCGAACTCGCGACCCCGACCTTGGCAAGGTCGTGCTCTACCAACTGAGCTATTCCCGCAATTTGAAGCTTTACCACGTTCGGCGTGAAGCGCCTTTACAGCCTTCACCACCACTGCACCGCATAGACGCCACAGTATTTAAACTGGAGCGGGAAACGAGACTCGAACTCGCGACCCCGACCTTGGCAAGGTCGTGCTCTACCAACTGAGCTATTCCCGCATTTGGCGTCCCCTAGGGGACTCGAACCCCTGTTACCGCCGTGAAAGGGCGGTGTCCTAGGCCACTAGACGAAGGGGACACACAACACTTTTCAGTGCACCAGAACATGAACCTCACGATTCAGCCTGGATTTTCTTTTCCTGCCCCGCCGTTAAGCAGTGCCGGAGAAACTGGAGCGGGAAACGAGACTCGAACTCGCGACCCCGACCTTGGCAAGGTCGTGCTCTACCAACTGAGCTATTCCCGCATTGGCGTCCCCTAGGGGACTCGAACCCCTGTTACCGCCGTGAAAGGGCGGTGTCCTAGGCCACTAGACGAAGGGGACACGCTACAAGCATTACTGCTTGCTTTCACTCCCTGCTGCGTTTCGCTGTGTGCTTTACGCTGCAAGTGGCGCGCATTCTATGGATGGTTCGGGGAGGCGTCAACCCCTTTGTAGAAATTTATTTAAATCAATGACTTCCGGGCACACCCAGCGCTGTTTCGGCAGCCCCGGAGGGGTTTGGCGTTGATTTTCTGGCGTCAAGTCAGCATTAATGTGCCAGCATCCAGTCATGGCACAGTTTGCCGATAGAAAAAGAGAATGGCTGTCAGGGCCTCTCGCGAGCAAGCTCGCTCCTACACTCAATCATGCAAACCTATTCATGAGGCTTTAACGGTGACACCACTTCTGATCACCCTGCTCATCGTGGCGGGCATCGCGTTGCTGATCGTGATCGGCTACCTCAACAACGTGGTCGAGAATGGCAAGCTAGAACGCGCCCGGACGAAGATCGAGCTGGCCGACCGCCTGCGCCGTTGTGGCGAAATCACCGAGACATTCCCCGGCCAGTTCATGACCCCGGCCCTCAAATTGCTGCTGACCCGCCTGGAGCTGAACCTCAACCAGCGCCTGCTGGCGGTGGACAAGCACAATGCCGAATTCAAGGCGCGCATCGCCGAACTGGAAGGGCTGATTGCCCTGGGCGACAAGATCCCGGTCAACAACCCACCTAACCCGATCCACACCGAGATCAAGGCCAAGGACGTACGCTTCTTGCTGGAGGCGCTGCACAATCAGGTGACCCGCGCTGCCCATGAGGGCTTCTTGCCTGCCGTCGAGGCCAAGCATTGGGTCAAGGAAATCCGCCATATCCTGGTGCTGCTGCATATAGAGTTCTTCAACAACCTCGGCCAACAGGCCCTGCAAAAAGGCCAGCCCGGCCAGGCGCGCCTGGCCTTCGAGCGCGGCGTACAGTATTTGCGCAAGCAGCCCGAGCCTAAGGTGTATGAAGAGCAGCTGACGTATCTTGAGAAACTGTTGGCCCGGGCCAATGCCCAGGTACTGGACCGCATGGCACCGGCAGAAGACGAGCACAACGAATTGACCGATGGGCTCAAGACCGATGAGGAAGAGACCTGGAAGAAGAAGGTGATCTACGACTGATTGGTTAACCTGTACCGGCCTCTTCGCGGGTAAACCCGCTCCTACAAGCGAAGAGGCCGGCACAGGCAACATCGATCAGCAGTCAGTCAACGCCAGAAAGATCGCCGCCAACCGCTCCAGCCCCGCCTGGTCCGCCTCGCTGAACCGCCCGACCGTCGGGCTGTCCAGGTCCAGCACGCCAATCAACCTGCCGTCCTTCACCAACGGGATCACCAGCTCGCTGTTGGAGGCACTGTCACAGGCAATGTGGCCAGGGAATGCATGTACATCCTCGACCCGCTGGGTCTGCCGCGTTGCCGCCGCAGCCCCGCACACACCTTTACTGAACGGAATGCGCACGCACGCCACCTGGCCCTGGAACGGGCCCAGCACCAGCTCTTCGTTGCGGTTGAGGTAGAACCCCGCCCAGTTCAGGTCGTCCACCTGGTTATACAGAAACGCGGAAAACTGCGCGGCGTTGGCGATGAAGTCACGCTCGTCGGCGAACAGCGCCTGCACTTGCGCCGCCAGCAGGTTATAGCCGTCGAGGCCGGCGCCACTGGCATTGAGGTCGATCATTTATTTTTGCTCCAGCAATTGCAGCCCGACCCAGTAGCGGGCGAACTGATAGGCACAACGGCCATTACGGTTGCCGCGGCCGGTGGCCCAGCGCACGGCGAGGATGTCGAGTGCTTCGGTGCGCTGCCACACAAGGCCCGCAGGTTGTGCCAACTGGCCAATCCAGTGCTCGACAACGTTCAGGAAGTGATCCTGGGTAAACGGGTAGAACGACAGCCACAGGCCAAAACGGTCAGACAGGGCAATCTTGTCCTCCACCGCTTCGCTGGGGTGCAGTTCGCCGTCCACACGCTTCCAGTTCTCGTTGTCGCTCTCCTTCTCGGGCACCAGGTGGCGGCGGTTGGAGGTGGCGTACAGCAGCACGTTGTCCGGGGCCTGCTCCAGCGAGCCGTCGAGCACACTCTTGAGCACCCGGTAGTCGCCCTCCCCGGCTTCGAACGACAGGTCGTCGCAGAACAGGATGAAGCGTTGCGGCAACTTCTGCAGTTGCTCGACCACCCGCGGCAGGTCGGCCAGGTGGTCACGTTCGATTTCGATCAGGCGCAGGCCGGCGCTGGCGTGCTCGGCCAGCAAGGCACGTACCAGCGACGACTTGCCAGTACCGCGCGAGCCCCACAGCAGCGCGTGGTTGGCTGGCAGGCCGTTGATGAACTGGTGGGTGTTGCGGCCCAGCTGGTCGCGCTGTTTGTCGACGCCGATCAGGTCGGTCAGGCGGATGTCCAGGCTGACGTCCAGCGGCAGCAGGTAGCCGCTGCGGCCATCACGCTGCCAGCGCGCGGCCAGTGTGGTGCCCCAGTCGATGTGCGGGCGTTGTGCCGGCAACAGGGGTTCAAGGCGCGCCAGTACCGATTCGGCGCGGTCCAGAAAAGCGATCAAGCGAGCGTCCATGACGACTCCTAACAATTTCAGTTTTTTGGGGGTCGCTGCGCGCCCCTTCGCGGGCTTGCCCGCTCCCACAGGGCTTGCAGCCTGGGGCTAAGCTGTACCTGTGGGAGCGGGCAAGCCCGCGAAGGGGCGCCAAGCGACCCCCGCTTGGCGATCAACTGAAATGAACAGACAGACCCACCAGCAGCCGGGGCTATTCGGCTATGCTTGCGCAGCGCAAGGAACGGGAAACCGGCTCGGGACTCATGGATATCAAGTTCACCAATCGCCTGTCATACAAGCAAGCCCGGTTGACAGTCCTGGTCGGCTTCATCCTGGGAACATTGCTCAGTCTCATCCAGATCGGCATCGATTATGCCAGCGAAGACGCGTCCATCAACCGTGAAGTGAACGCGTTGCTGCAAATCAGCCACAACCCGGCCTCGCGCATCGCCTACAACATCGACTCGGAACTGGCGCTGGAGCTGACCCGCGGCCTGCTGCAGTCGCCGGCCGTCATCCGCGCACGACTGATCGACAACAACGAAACGGTGCTGGCCGATGTCGAGCGGCCAAAACTGCAGGACCGCTCCCGGCCACTCAGCGACTTCCTGTTCGGCGAGCAACGCCAGTTCAAGGAGCGCCTGTACCTGACCCACATGCCGGAGCAATACCTGGGCACCCTGTACCTGGACATCGACACCTTCGCCTTCGGCAGCCGCTTTCTCGACCGTGCCGGCATCACCCTGCTCAATGGGTTCGCCCGCAGCCTGGTGCTCACCGGCCTCCTGTTGGCGCTGTTCTACATGATGCTGACCAAGCCGCTGGTGACGGTGATTGGCGCACTCAGCGGCAGCGACCCGCGCAAACCCCGGCAAACGCGCCTGGAATGCCCACACGGACACGAGCATGACGAAATCGGCGTGCTGGTGAAGGTCGCCAACCAGCAGTTCATCAGCATGGCCACCGAGATCGAACAGCGGCGCACTGCGGAAAACCGTCTGACCCAGTACCTGAACGAGCTGGAAGACATCGTGTCGGCGCGCACCAACGAGCTCAAGGCCAGCAACAGCAGCCTGAGCCTGTCCAACCAGGAGCTGGAACAAGCCCGCAGCCGAGCGCTGGACATGGCCCAGGCTCGCGCCGCCTTCCTGGCCAACATGAGCCATGAAATCCGCACCCCGCTCAACGGCATGCTGGGCATGATCGCCCTGGCGCTGGACAACCCGCTGCCCAGCGAGCAACGCCAGCAACTGGCTATCGCCCATGACTCGGGCAAGGTGCTGGTAGAGCTGCTGAACGATATTCTCGACTTGTCCAAGTTCGATGCCGGCCAGCTGGAACTGGAACGCATTGCGTTCGACATGGGCTCGATGGTGGAAGACACCGCCAACCTGCTGTCGCAGAACACCGCGCAAAGCGTGGAGCTGACCTGCCTGATCGCCAGCGACTTCCCCAGCAGCGTGCTCGGCGACCCCACGCGTGTGCGGCAGATCGTCAGCAACCTGCTCTCCAACGCGCTGAAGTTCACCCGCTTCGGCCGTGTCGATGTGCGCTTGATGGCCATTGTCGGTGGTGTACGCCTTGAGGTACGGGATACCGGCATCGGCATCCCCGAAGACGCCCAGGCGCGCATCTTCCAGCCTTTCACCCAGGCCGGTGCCGGCATCACCCGCCAGTACGGTGGCACCGGCCTGGGCCTGGCGCTGACGCGCAACCTGTGCAAGGCCATGCAGGGCCACCTGCACATTCGCTCCGAGCCGGGCTTTGGCAGCTGTTTTACCGCCGAATTGCCGCTGACCGTGCACACCGAAGCCATCCCGCCAGCGCCCTTGCATGGCCGCGTAGCCGCACTGAGCGCAGCCGGCAGCGGGCTCAATGAACTGTTGCAGCACTTGCTGCCTGCCTGGGGCCTGACCTACCAGCGCCATGACAGTTGCGCCACGCTGGATGCCGCAGTGATCGACCTGTTGATCACCGACGACGTCGAGCACCTGTTCGAACTGCGCCCGGCATTGAAAACCCCGATTCTGCTGGTGACTGCCTACGGCAACTTCCTGCCCAACGAGCAGTCCTTGGCTTTGGCCCCGCTGCACCAGCTGGCCCGACCATTGGCACGCAACGCCCTGTACCAGACCCTGCGCCGCACCTTGCAAGGCCATGAGCCCGAACACCCGCTGGCCATCCCGGCCATTACCCAGGAGCAAGGCCGTGCGAGGATCCTGCTGGTAGAGGACAACCCGGTGAACCAGCTGGTGGCCAAGGGCATGCTGGCCAAGCTCGGCTGCCAGGTGCAACTGGCCACCCAGGGCGCGGAGGCCCTTGAGCTGCTGGCGCGTGAGGAATTCGACCTGGTGCTGATGGACTGCAACATGCCGGTGATGGACGGCTACGAGGCCAGCCGGCGTATCCGCCAAAGCGGCCGCTGGCCCGAGTTGCCCATCGTCGCCCTCACCGCCAACGCGATGCCCGAAGAGCGCGAACGCTGCCGGGCGGCGGGCATGAACGACTACCTGGCCAAGCCATTCCGCCGCGAAGAGCTACTGGCCCTGGTTGACCATTGGGTGCCCTTCAGCGGCTGAGCAAACGCTCGATGTCCGCCTGCAGGGCCTGTGGCTTGGTGGAGGGGGCATAGCGCGTGACCTGGCCACTGGCCGGGTCGACCAGAAACTTGGTGAAGTTCCACTTGATCTTCTGGCTACCCAAAATACCCGGGGCGCGTTGCTTGAGTTCAACGAACAGAGGGTGAGCGCCTGGGCCGTTGACCTCGACCTTGCGAAACAGCGGAAAACTCACGCCGAAATTACGCTCGCAGAACTGCGCAATGTCCCGCGCATCGCCAGGTTCCTGCTTGCCGAACTGGTTGCACGGAAAGCCCAGTACCACCAGGCCACGGTCGCGGTAGGCCTGCCACAGTTGCTCCAGGCCCTTGTACTGCGGGGTAAAACCGCACTGGCTGGCGGTATTGACCACCAACAGCACCTTGCCCGGGAAGTCGCCCAGCGTCTTGTGCTCGCCGCTCAGGGTCACGCAGGGGATGTTCAGCATCGTTGCAGCCATGATCGGGCTCCGGTCAGTCGCGCGGACGAAGGTCGATGCACACCGAGTTGATGCAGTAGCGCAGGCCGGTCGGTGGCGGGCCGTCAGGGAACACATGCCCCAGGTGCGCATCGCAACGGGCGCAGGTGACCTCGGTGCGGATCATGCCGTGGGAGGTGTCGCGAATCTCGATCATCGCGCTGTCCTCGATCGGGGCGTAGAAACTTGGCCAACCACAGCCAGCGTCGAACTTGGTCTGCGCATCGAACAGCGCCAGGCCGCAGCAAATGCAATGGTAGATGCCATCGCGGCGCTCGCTGTTGTACTTGCCGCTGAATGGCCGTTCGGTGCCCTTGAGGCGGCAGACCTGGTACTGCTCGGGGTCGAGCATCGACCGCCATTCGTCCAGGGTTTTTTCGATCTTTTTCATGTAGAAACCTCGGCAGGCTGAATTTCACCCCACACCGTCTTTTCCGGGGCGCGGGTGGCACGTATATTAGTTGGCTTCGTGTGCCAGGCGTTCAGTCTGGCACCCGCTTCCTGCCCTTTCAAACCTTTCGGCGGGGCGTAGCGCGTTTTCTCAATCGGGATCCCATCATGCAGTTCAGCAAATCGAACAAGCTCGCCAATGTCTGCTACGACATTCGCGGCCCAGTGCTCAAGCACGCCAAACGCCTGGAGGAGGAAGGCCACCGCATCCTCAAGCTGAACATCGGCAACCCGGCGCCGTTTGGCTTCGAGGCGCCTGATGAAATCCTTCAGGATGTGATCCGCAACCTGCCCACCGCACAGGGCTACAGCGACTCCAAGGGCCTGTTCAGCGCACGCAAGGCGGTGATGCAGTACTGCCAGCAGAAGGAAATCGAAGGCGTCACCATCGAGGACATCTACCTGGGTAATGGTGTGTCCGAGCTGATCGTCATGTCGATGCAGGCGCTGCTCAACAACGGCGACGAAGTGCTGATCCCGGCCCCCGACTACCCGCTGTGGACTGCCGCCGTGAGCCTGGCCGGCGGCAAGCCGGTGCACTACCTGTGCGACGAGCAGGCCGACTGGTTCCCCGACCTTGAGGACATCAAGGCCAAGATCACCCCGAACACCAAGGCGCTGGTGATCATCAACCCGAACAACCCGACCGGCGCCGTCTACTCCAAGGAGCTGCTGCTGGGCATGCTGGAGCTGGCGCGCCAGCACAACCTGGTGGTGTTCTCCGACGAGATCTACGACAAGATCCTGTACGACGAAGCCGTGCACATCAGCACCGCCTCGCTGGCCCCGGACCTGCTGTGCCTGACCTTCAACGGCTTGTCCAAGTCGTACCGGGTGGCGGGTTTCCGCTCCGGCTGGCTGATCATCTCCGGGCCCAAGCACCACGCACACAGCTACATCGAAGGCATCGACATGCTGGCCAACATGCGCCTGTGCGCCAACGTGCCGGCCCAGCATGCCATCCAGACCGCGCTGGGCGGCTACCAGAGCATCAACGACCTGGTGCTGCCGCCGGGCCGCCTGCTGGAGCAGCGCAACCGCACCTACGAACTGCTCAACGATATCCCTGGCGTCAGCTGCGTGAAGCCGATGGGGGCGCTGTATGCGTTCCCGCGGATCGACCCGAAGGTTTGCCCGATCCTCAACGACGAGAAGTTCGCCCTTGACCTGCTGCTGTCGGAGAAGCTGCTGATCGTACAAGGGACGGCGTTCAACTGGCCGTGGCCGGACCACTTCCGCGTGGTGACCTTGCCGCGGGTGGATGACCTGGAAGCAGCCATTGGCCGGATCGGCAATTTCCTGAAGGGTTATTCGCAGTAGGGTTCGACGGAGGGGCGCCGGGGGCCACGCGAGGTTCGACGCGGGGTTGGTGGTGGGGCGCAGATCGAGCGCCGCCCGCGCGGCGCTTCGCGGGTAAACCCGCTCCTAGGTTTGTTTCGGGCCAGTCCATCCTGTGCCTGGCGCGCGCGACCGCCTTGTTGGTACGACGCGATATCGATATAGGCACCAAGGCGTTCGCGCGCAAATCCCACAGGCATAATTGGCCCGAAACAAACGTAGGAGCGGGTTTACCCGCGAAGCGCCGCGCGGGCGGCGCTCGATCTCACAGGCGCCACACCCCTTGCGGCAAACACCCAGCGGCCTTGACGCAACCCCAAGCCGAATGTTTCTTACATCCTGCAACGCTCTATCCCACAGCCCCCACGCCATCCTCTGCCATACTCCGCCGTACACAGTTTGAAATAGTCCCCCGATTGAATCGGCGCGGCAGGCCCCTTATATACCCCGCAGTAAGCGACAACTCATCCGTCAGGAGAACGTAACAACCATGATGCGCATTCTGTTGTTTGTAGCCACCAACCTCGCGGTGGTGCTGGTTGCAAGCATTACCCTGAGCCTGTTCGGTTTCAACGGGTTCATGGCCGCCAACGGGGTCGACCTGAACCTCAGCAGCCTGCTGGTGTTCTGCGCCGTGTTCGGCTTTGCCGGCTCCCTCGTCTCGCTGTTCATCTCCAAGTGGATGGCGAAGATGACCACCGGTACCCAGATCATCAGCCAGCCGCGCACCCGCCACGAGCAGTGGCTGCTGCAAACGGTCGAAGAGCTTTCCCGCGAAGCGGGCATCAAAATGCCTGAGGTGGGTATCTTCCCGGCTTACGAGGCCAACGCCTTCGCCACCGGCTGGAACCGCAACGACGCGCTGGTCGCGGTGTCCCAGGGCCTGCTGGAGCGCTTCTCGCCCGATGAAGTGCGTGCGGTACTGGCCCACGAAATTGGCCACGTTGCCAACGGCGACATGGTCACCCTGGCGCTGGTGCAGGGCGTGGTGAACACCTTCGTGATGTTCTTTGCCCGCATCATCGGCAACTTTGTCGACAAGGTGATCTTCAAGAACGAAGAGGGCCAAGGCATTGCCTACTATGTAGCAACCATCGTTGCCGAGCTGATCCTTGGCATCCTGGCCAGCATGATCGTGATGTGGTTCTCGCGCCGCCGCGAATTCCGCGCAGACGAAGCCGGTGCGCAACTGGCCGGTACTGCGGCAATGATCGGCGCCCTGCAGCGCCTGCGCGTGGAACAAGGCCTGCCAGTGCACATGCCTGACACCATGAAGGCTTTCGGCATCAATGGCGGCCTCAAGCACGGCCTGGCAGGGTTGCTGATGAGCCACCCGCCGCTGGAAGAACGCATTGAGGCCCTGCGCCGCCGCGGCTGATCCACCTGAGAAAAAAAAGGGCGACTTCGGTCGCCCTTTTTTATTCCCGGCCTTACGCAGCTTCTGTGGGAGCGGGCGCGCCTGCGAACACCGGCAAAGCCGGTGCCATCTAACGCGCCGCCTGGTTCGCGGGCACGCCCGCTCCCACATGGGCCGGGTCAGCCTGCCCTACCTGCTTACCGGCTGAGCCGGTACACCCGCTCCAACAAACTCGACGCCCCGGCCTGCACAAACTTCGGGCTCTCCTCAATCACCTCAACAGCCTCCAGTTGCTCCACCTGCCACCCCGCAAACCCCTGCCTCAGCTCTTCATCCCTGACCGAAAACGGCGGCCCGGCCAACAATGACTGGTCATACTCCAGCGTCACCACCAACCCCCGGCAGCTTGTCGGCAGCAACCCCGACAACAGCTGCATATACCGCGCACGCATCTGCACCGGCAGCGCAATCACCGCCGCCCGGTCATACAGCCCCACGCAGTCAGCCACATCCTCTGCCCGCAAGGCAAAGAAGTCGCCACACCACAGCTGCACATCTCCACTGCGCCAAACCTCGAATGCGCCCTGCTGCCGCACCTCGGCCTCAAGCCCGTGCTCACGGAAAAAATCCTCCACCGCCCGCCGCGACAGCTCCACACCCAATACACGATGGCCCTGACCGGCCAGCCAGGCCAGGTCCAGGCTCTTGCCACACAACGGCACCAGCACGCGGCTGCCGGGCGCCAACTGCAGCTGTGGCCAATACGTCTGCAGATAGGGGTTCACCTGCGCCTGGTGAAAGCCGATCTGGTTATCGGCCCACCGCTGCTGCCAGAACGCTGGTTCCATGATTACTCCCGATTTTTAGATGATTTGTCGGTAAAACTTGGTTTGGATTTCGATCTGTAGTTAATCGATGATGGTTGCATCTTAACCTTCAGGACCCCGCCATGCTGCCCAGCCTGTTCATTTCCCATGGTTCCCCCATGCTTGCCCTGCAACCCGGCGCCAGCGGGCCGGCACTGTCCGGGTTGGCCAACGCGCTGCCACGGCCGAAAGCGATCGTGGTGGTGTCGGCACATTGGGAAAGCCGCGAGCTGCTGGTCACCGGCAGCGCACAGCCCAAAACCTGGCATGACTTCTACGGCTTCCCACCGGCCCTGTATGCGGTGCAGTACCCGGCGCCGGGCGAGCCCGGGCTTGCTGGCCAGGTCAGTGAGCGGTTGAAGGCTGCGGGGTTACCCGCGCGGCTGGACATGCAACGCCCATTCGACCATGGCGCCTGGGTGCCGCTGTCGCTGATGTACCCGGATGCCAGCATTCCCGTGGTGCAGGTTTCACTGCCCAGCCACATGGGGCCGGCGCTGCAGCTGAAGGTGGGCCAGGCACTGGCGGGGTTGCGTGCCGAGGATGTACTGCTGATAGGTTCGGGCAGCATTACCCACAACCTGGGTGAGCTGGACTGGCATGCAGGGCCGGATGTGATCGAGCCGTGGGCGCTGGCGTTCAGGGATTGGGTGGTAGACCGGCTGCAGGAGGATGACCAGGCGGCGTTGATGGATTACCGGCAGCAGGCGCCGTTTGCGGTGCGCAACCATCCCAGTGATGAGCATTTGCTGCCGCTGTTCTTTGCCCTCGGGGCCGGGAGCAAGTTCGGCGTGGTGCATCAGGGGTTTACCCTGGGCGCGCTGGGGATGGACATCTATCGGTTCGACTGAAGGGCCTCTTCGCGGGCAAGCCCGCTCCTACAGGTACTGAAATCTGTGGGGTACCTGTAGGAGCGGGCTTGCCCGCGAAAGGGCCGGTACAGGTAAAAAAAATCCCCGACCTAAGCCGGGGATTTTTTCGTTACGCCAGGATCAATCCTCGCGGTAGCGACGCAGCTTCAGCTGCTTGCCAGCCACGCGGGTGTCCTTGAGCTTGGACAGCAGCTTCTCGAGGCCGTCTTCCGGCAGCTCGACCAGGCTGAAGCTGTCGCGCACCTGGATGCGGCCGATAGCGTCACGCGCCAGGCCACCTTCGTTGAGGATCGCCCCCAGCAGGTTCTTGGCAGCGATGCCATCACGGGCACCCAGGGCGGTACGGCAACGCACGCGGCCTTCGGCCAACGGCAGCGGTGCACGGCGCTCACGATCACCACGGTCAGGACGCTCGCCACGTTCACCGCGCTCGGTACGCTCACCACGCGGGGCGAAGCTCGGCACCAGTGGCTGCTCGCGCTCTACCGCCGCCAGGTCCAGCGCCTGGCCATTGGTGGCCTTGCGCAGCAGGGCCGAAGCCAGGGCACGCGCGCTGCAACCCAGGTCGGTGGTCAGGCGGTCGAACAGCTCGCCGTGGGTGGCTTCTGCTTCGGCTACCAGCGGCGCCAGGCTCGAGGTCAGCTTCTTGATGCGGGCATCCAGCACGGCCTGGGCATTCGGCAGGCGCGCTTCGGCAACCTTCTGCCCGGTAACACGCTCGATCACCTGCAGCATGCGGCGCTCACGCGGGGTAACCAGCAACAGTGCACGGCCATCGCGACCGGCACGGCCAGTACGGCCGATACGGTGTACGTAGGATTCCGGGTCGTACGGCATGTCAACGTTGAACACGTGAGTGATGCGCGGTACGTCCAGGCCACGGGCAGCGACGTCGGTGGCGACGACGATGTCCAGGCGGCCATCCTTGAGCGAGTCGATCACGCGCTCACGCTGGTTCTGGGCGATATCGCCGTTCAGTGCAGCAGCCTTGTAGCCTTTGGCTTCCAGCGCGGCGGCCAGGTCCAGGGTGGCTTGCTTGGTACGCACGAAGGCGATCAGCGCGTCGAACTCTTCCACTTCCAGCAGACGCAGCACAGCCGGGATCTTCTGGTCCGCGTGGACCATCAGGTGGGCCTGCTCGATCGCGGTAACGGTCTGGGTCTTGGTCTGGATCTTGACGTGCTTGGGTTCACGCAGGTGACGCTCGGCGATCGAACGGATCGACGACGGCAGGGTAGCGGAGAACAGTACGGTCTGACGGGTAGCCGGGATTGCGTCGAAGATCACTTCGAGGTCGTCCATGAAGCCCAGCTTCAGCATCTCGTCGGCTTCGTCCAGTACCAGGTACTGTACGGTCGACAAGACTTTTTCGTCACGACGCAGGTGGTCGCACAGACGGCCCGGGGTGGCCACGACGATTTGCGCGCCGTTGCGGATCGCACGCAGCTGTGGGCCCATCGGGGCACCACCGTAGACGGCGACAACGTTCACGCCCGGCATCTGCTTGGCGTAGGTTTCGAAAGCGGTAGCAACTTGCAGCGCCAACTCACGGGTTGGCGCCAGGATCAGGGCTTGCGGTTCGCGCTTGCTCACATCGATCTTGTTCAGGATCGGCAGGGCGAAGGCAGCGGTTTTGCCGGTGCCAGTCTGCGCCTGGCCGATCATGTCGTGACCGGCGAGGATGATCGGGATCGATTGTTGCTGAATGGCGGACGGCTCTTCGTAGCCGGTAGCCACAACGGCAGCAACAATGTTCGGGTTAAGATCGAGAGCGGCGAAGCCGCCGGTTTCCTGGGTCATGGGTCTGCCTCTAGGTGCATCCGCAAAGACCCATGCTCCAAAGCTGCACATGCCTTGAAAGACCGTCAGGTCACCCAGGCAGCTTTGGCGGCGGGGATTTGCGAAAACGATTGAAAAAGAAAACTTGGGAAGGTCCGCCTAGCGGACGCGCAGCCGAAGCTGGACTCGGAGGATTTGCACCACCTGATTTTGAGGTCCGCTAAAAGACCGGCGCGTACTATACCTGAAATAGTCGCGTACGTGAGGAATATTTTCATGGAGGCAGGGCCAGTATCGGGCCATCAAGCACGACAGGCTGAATCGATAATCCCCTGAAGCCTGGCGCGCTCGGTGTCGGCGCGCGTCAGCCACTCACGTCGCCGGCCGAATCTCGCGGATCAGCCCCTCGAGGCTGTACCCCAAACGGGGCGCCAGCGCCTCGGCCCGGGCCCTCAAACCGTCCAGGTCCAGCGACTGCTCCAGGTCTGCCGGCACCAGCAAAATCACATTGCCCTCCTTCACAGGCAGTTCCCAGTAATGCCGGTGGTACAACCCGCGCAACAACGCCGCGCCCAGCGGCCTGCCATCATCGGTGGCCCACTGGTTGATCACCAGCCAGCCGCCCGGGTTCAGGTGCTGCTGGCAGTTCTCCAGAAAGTTCCACGCCAGGTGCCCGACCCCAGGACCATGGTCGGTGTACAAGTCAACGAACAGCAGGTCGGCCTTCTCTGCCGTGGGCAGCAGCTCCAGGGCATCGCCGATACGCACATACAGCCGCGGGTCGTCGTCCAGGCCCAGGTAATCCATGGCCAGGCGCGGCACATCCGGGCGCAGCTCGATGGCCTCGATGTCTTCCAGCGGCAGGAACTTCATGCAGGCCTGGGTCAGCGTGCCGGCGCCCAGGCCCAGAAACAGTGCACTCTCAGGCAGTTCGTGGCACAGCGCCCCCACCAGCATGGCGCGGGTATAGTCGTACTCCAGCCAGCTGGGGTCGGCGGTGAACACGCAGCTTTGCTCGATCGCATCGCCGAATTCCAGAAAGCGGTAGTCGTCTACTTCGTACACGCTGATGACGCCAAACGCATCTTCCACCCGTGCCAGCAGCCGCTCTTGCCGTTCCGCCGTCATGTCCACCACCCACCTGCGCAAAAACGCGCATTGTCCGCCAACACCCTTGATGCAACAAGCGCAGCGCCAACTGTTACCATGGCCCATAGCCTACAACCGACAAGACCGAGCCCAAGATGAACCAACCGTGGAGCCCCGACAGCTGGCGTGCCCTGCCGATCCAGCAGCAACCGACCTACCCCGATGCCGCGCACCTGCTGAAGGTTGAACAGACCCTGGCCAGCTACCCGCCGCTGGTGTTCGCGGGTGAGGCGCGCGAGCTGCGCCGGCAGTTCGCCGAGGTCACCGAAGGCCGTGCCTTTCTGCTTCAGGGCGGTGATTGCGCCGAGAGCTTCGCCGAGTTCTCGGCTGCAAAAATCCGCGACACCTTCAAGGTGTTGCTGCAAATGGCCATTGTCATGACCTTTGCCGCCGGCTGCCCGGTGGTGAAAGTGGGGCGTATGGCCGGGCAGTTCGCCAAACCGCGCTCATCTGGCGATGAAACCATTGGCGACATCACCCTCCCCGCCTACCGTGGCGACATCGTCAACGGCATCGGTTTCGACGCCAAAAGCCGCATTCCGGACCCGGAACGCCTGCTGCAGGCCTACCACCAGGCCACCGCCAGCCTCAACCTGCTGCGCGCGTTCGCCCAGGGCGGGTTTGCCGACCTGCACCAGGTACACAAGTGGAACCTGGACTTCATCGCCAACTCGGCGCTGGCCGACAAGTACCACCAGTTGGCCAATCGCATCGATGAAACCCTGGCGTTCATGCGTGCCTGTGGCCTGGACAGTGCGCCGCAACTGCGCGAAACCAGCTTCTTCACGGCCCACGAAGCGCTGCTGCTGAATTATGAAGAAGCCTTCGTGCGCCAGGACAGCCTGACCGGCGACTACTACGACTGCTCGGCGCACATGCTGTGGATCGGCGACCGCACCCGCCAGCTCGATGGGGCCCATGTGGAGTTCCTGCGTGGCGTGCACAACCCGATTGGGGTCAAGGTTGGCCCGAGCATGAACCCCGAAGAGTTGATCCGCCTGATCGACACGCTCAACCCGGCCAACGACCCGGGGCGTCTGAACCTGATCGTGCGCATGGGCGCGGGCAAGGTTGGCGACCATTTGCCGGGGCTGATCCGCACTGTCGAGCGCGAGGGGCGCAAGGTGCTGTGGAGTTCCGATCCGATGCACGGCAACACCATCAAGGCCAGCAGCGGTTACAAGACCCGCGATTTTGCGCAGATTCTGGATGAGGTGAAGCAGTTCTTCCAGGTACACCAGGCCGAGGGCAGCCATGCTGGCGGTATCCATATCGAGATGACTGGGCAGAACGTCACCGAATGCATCGGCGGTGCCCGGCCGATCACCGAGGATGCGTTGTCTGACCGGTATCACACCCATTGTGATCCGCGGATGAATGCTGATCAGTCGCTGGAGTTGGCATTCCTGATTGCCGAAACCCTCAAGCAGGTGCGGCGCTGAGCGCTTTTCGCTTTTGATCTTGCTTCTAAGTGCGCGGTAGTTCAGGCAACGCAGATTGCGACTTCAGGAGGCCTTGCGGCCATCGCAAATGGACTGTACGCCCGATCAGAACCAGCGCTTAAGCTTTTGGGCTTTTGGGCCTTTGGGTTGTGCGCTTTCACATCAAGTAGACATTCATTCACGATGTAGGCGCCTGTTCACCTTTCCGCCCTTCCGGCGGGTTACTTTGGTCGTGGCCAAAGTAACCAAAACCGTCGGCTCCCATCATCCGGCCCCTACGCTCCGCTCCGGGGTCCCCTCGCTCCGGGCTTGCTCCCGGGAGGACCGCGCTGCAGGCCCCATCCTGGGGCCCAGCGCTTGACGGGCATCCATGCCCGTCACCTCCCTCCGCAAGCCCTGCGCTCGGCCTCCTGAAGTCGCAATCTGCGTCGCCTGAACTACCGCGCGCTTAGAAGCAAAAGCCAAAGCAAGAGCAAGAGCAAGAGCAAGAGCAACGGCGTTCTTCCAGGTACACCAGGCCGAGGGCAGCCATGCCGGCGATATCCTTATCCAGATGACCGGGCAGAACCTCACCGAATGCATCGGCGGGGCCGGCCGATCACCGAATTCGCTTCTCGCTTTTGATCTTGCTTCTAAGGCGCGCGGTAGTTCAGGCGACGCAGATTGCGACTTCAGGAGGCCGAGTGGAGGCATTGCGGAGGGAGATGACGGGCATGGATGCCCGTCAAGCGCTGAGGCCCCATGGATGGGGCCTGCAGCGCGTGCTCCCGGGAGCAAGGCCGGAGCGAGGGGACCCCGGAGCGCAGCGTAGGGGCCGGATGATGGGAGCCGACGGTTTTTGGTCCCTTTTTGCCACGACAAAAAGGGACCCGCCGTAAGGGCGGAAAGGTGAGTCGGCGTCGCCATCGCAAACGGACTGTACGCCCGATCAGAACCAGCGCTTAAGCTTTTGAGCTTTTGAGCTTTTGAGCTTTTGGGCCTTTGGGTTGTGCGCTTTCACATCAAGTAGACATTCATTCACGATGTAGGCGCCTGTTCACCTTTCCGCCCTTCCGGCGGGTTACTTTGGTCGTGGCCAAAGTAACCAAAACCGTCGGCTCCCATCATCCGGCCCCTACGCTACGCTCCGGGGTCCCCTCGCTCCGGGCTTGCTCCCGGGAGGACCGCGCTGCAGGCCCCATCCTGGGGCCCAGCGCTTGACGGGCATCCATGCCCGTCACCTCCCTCCGCAAGCCCTGCGCTCGGCCTCCTGAAGTCGCAATCTGCGTCGCCTGAACTACCGCGCGCTTAGAAGCAAAAGCCAAAGCCAAAGCAAGAGCAAGAGCAGAAGCTGGAGCTGGGGCTGGAGCTGGAGCAGAAGCGACTGCCACGCCTGGCATCACTTCCTCAGTGGATCATCCCAGAAATGCCGCTCGGCCTCTTGCTGGATATCCGCCCGACTCAACCCCAGGTCGCGCAAGGTTGCATCACTGAGGCTGGCCAGCTCCTGACGCTGACGGTACAACTGCAGCCAGCGCGCCGGACGCTGCAAGGCCGCATGCCACAGGTAGCTCAGGGAAAAGGCAGGTTGCTGGATGCTGCTGACATGACCTTTCATCGTGAAGCCCTCCGTGTTGATGGCCTCAGTCTCACGCCAGGCTTAAGATCAATCCAACGAATGTTTCTGATGCGATGCATCTCGGAGATTGATGCAATGTCCCAGTACCAGAGCCTCGACGCGGACGTCCTGCGCACCTTCGTCGCCATTGCCGAGCAAGGCGGCTTTACCCGCGCAGGCGAAGTGGTCAACCGCACCCAGTCAGCGGTCAGCATGCAGATGAAACGCCTGGAAGAAGACATTCTGCAGCGCCAGCTATTCGAACGTGATGGCCGTCAGGTGCGGCTGACCGCCGAAGGCCATGTACTGCTGGGGTATGCCCGACGCATTCTCAAGTTGCATGGCGAGGTGTTCAACACCCTGCGCATGCCACACATGGTTGGGCTGGTGCGCATCGGCACACCAGACGACTACGCCATGCGCTTCCTGCCGACCATCTTGTCGAGCTTTGCCCAAGCCTACCCGCTGGTGCAGGTGGAAGTGCATTGCGATTCGTCCAAGCAGTTGATGCTGCGCCAGGACCTGGACCTGACCATCGTCACCCGCGAGCCCGGCAACGAGATTGGCCAGTTGCTACGCCAGGAACGCCTGGTCTGGGCCGCGGCAGAAGGCTTTTGCCCGCACGAACAGCGGCCGATGCCGGTGGCGCTGTTCAACACCGACTGCTTCTGTCGCGCCTGGACCTGCAATGCGCTGGAGGCACAGGGCATCGATTACCGTATTGCCTACACCAGCCCAAGCCTGGCGGCAATCTTTGCCATCGTCACCGCCGGGCTGGCAGTGACCGCGCAGCTGCAGAGCCTGATCGGGGGCAACATCCGCATTCTGGGTGAGAGCGAAGGGCTGCCACAGTTGCCCATGGCCAATGTAATGCTGGTGCGCAGTACGCAGACCCCCTCGCCAATCACCGACTGCATGGCCGACTACATCGTTGAGGGTTTCAAGTGATCGGGGGCCGAAAAACGGCCCCAACCTCTCAAAGCTCAAACCCCAGCATCACCGCACAGACCACCAGGAACACACAGAACATCGCCCGCAATACCTTCTCCGGCAACGCGTGGGCCAGCTTCACGCCCCAGCTGATGCTGAGCAAGCCCCCCACCGCCAAGGGAATCCCCACCCCCCAGTCAACACTATGGTGCACGCCATAGGTCACCAGCGTGACCAAGGTACTCGGCGCCGCCAGCGCCAGTGACAGCCCCTGCGCCACCACCTGAGTAGCGCCGAACACACTGGTCAGGATCGGCGTGGCCACCACGGCCCCACCCACCCCGAACAAGCCGCCCATGGTGCCGGCAAAGCTGCCCAGCACACCCAGCCACGGCCAGGCATGACGCAGCTCGGCACTCGGCGGCGACACCTTCATGAACATCCGCACCACGTTCCACACCGCCAACGCTACCAGGAAGCCGACAAAACCCAGGCGCATGGAATGCGCATCAAGCCCCACCGCCCAGATCGACCCCAGCCAGGCAAACAAGAAGCTGCACGCCGACAGCGGCAACGCATGGCGCAACGCGATGCGGTTGCGCTGGTGATACCGCCACAGCGCCAGCAGCACATTGGGCACCACCATCACCAACGCGGTCCCCTGCGCCAACTGCTGGTCCAGGCCAAACAGCACGCCCAATGCCGGAATCGCAATCAGCCCGCCACCAATGCCGAACAAGCCCCCCATGGTGCCCAGGGCAGCGCCCAGCACGATATACAACAACCACTCGATCATCAGGGCCTCGTCCGCCTATACCAATAATGCGAGCATGCTAACGAGTGTGCGCTGGCGGGGAAACGCACAGCAGCGCACAATGGCTGTGCGTTTTTCGCAAAAGCAAGGCAGCCATGAACCCCGATACCCTGACCGACCAATTGAGCCTGTTCCTCGATGTGCTGGAAACCGGCAGCTTTTCTGCCGCCGCCCGTCGCCACCCGCTGACCCCGTCTGCGGTAGCACGGCGCATCGACAACCTGGAAAGCGCCGTCGGCAGCCGCCTGTTCACCCGCAGCACCCACGCGGTGCGGGCCACGCCTGCAGGCAACGCCTTTGCCGAGCGGGCCAGGCGCATCATCGAGGAGTTGCGCCTGGCCCGGGCTGAAGCGGTGTCACTGAGCAATGCCCCGGAAGGCCTGATCCGCATCGACGCCCCTGCCGCGTTTGGCCGCCGCCACCTGGCCCCGGCCATTGCCGACTTCTTGGTGGCCTACCCGGGCCTGGACGTGCAACTGCGGTTGATCGACAGCTTCGTCGACCTGCAGGGCAGCCACCTGGGCGAGGTCGACCTGGTGCTGCGCGCCGGCCCCTTGGCCGACACCCGTCTGGTCGCCACGCCGCTCGCCTACATGGTGCGCATTGCCTGCGCCAGCCCCGCCTACCTGGCCAGCCGCGGCATCCCCACCTGCCCCAGCGAACTGCCCGGGCATGACGGGCTGGACTGGGATGGCCTGGCGCCGCCGTTCGCCTGGCGCTTCAGTGTGGCCGGGCAAACCCGCCTGTACCGCCCCGCGCGCATGCGCATGGCCGCCAACAATGCGGAAACCCTGCTGTTCGGCGCCCTCGCCGGCCTGGGGATAGCCCACCTGCCCACCTGGCTGATTAGTGAATACCTGCTGCGCGGCGAGCTGATCCCGTTGTTTTGCGACGGCGGCATGCCTGAAGCCGAGACCAGCGGCATTTACGCGCTACGCCTGGCACATGAAACGAACTCTCGCAGCCGTTTGCTGCTCGAATTCCTCAAGAGCCGCTTCAGCCCGATTCCACCCTGGGACCTGGCCTTGCGCAGTGAACTGCGCGATTAATTCGCGCACTGATGATCAGCGTGCCAGAATTTTCCATTGATGACTTTCAAGGACCTGCATGAACGCCGACACCCAAGCCTCCTGTGACGAGCTGCTGCTGGACAACCAGGTCTGTTTCGCCCTGCACTCCACCTCGTTGCTGATGACCAAGGTCTACAAGCCGCTGCTGCAGGCGCTGGGCCTGACCTACCCGCAATACCTTGCCATGCTCGTGCTCTGGGAGCGTGACGGCCTGACCGTGGGCGAAATCAGCCAGCACCTGCTGACCGACCCGGGCTCGCTGACCCCGCTGCTCAAGCGCCTGGAAAGCGAAGGCCTGTTGCAGCGCAACCGCAGCCGCGAAGATGAACGGGTAGTGATGGTACAGCTGACCGACAAAGGCCGCGCCCTGCAACAGCAGGCCAAACAGGTGCCGCAATGCATTCTCAAGGCCAGCGGGCGGAGCCTTGAGCAGTTGCAGCAACTGCAAGCCGACCTGCTGAACCTGCGCGAAAACCTGCAGAAAAACCTCTGAGCGCTATGCTGTGGAATGGCCGTTCGGATGAACGGTGATTATTTATCTTGCGCGCTAACTAATTGCGCGCTAATTTAAATCCCACACCAACCCCCGCCCTCCTGCAAACGGGAGTGCACAGCACATTAGCGAGGCTCAAGATGCAAAAGGTCACTCCGCTGTACATCGCAGAAGCAACCTCCACCGGTGGGCGCGACGGCAAATCCCGCTCCAGCGACGGCAAGCTGGAAGTCAAGCTCAGCACCCCCAAAGAGCTGGGCGGCGCGGGCGGTGACGGCACCAACCCCGAGCAGATGTTCGCCGCCGGTTACTCGGCCTGCTTCATCGGCGCCTTGAAGTTCGTGGCCGGGCAAGAGAAGAAAGCCCTGCCGGCAGATGCCTCGATCACCGCCAAGGTGGGCATCGGCCAGATCCCGGGCGGTTTCGGCCTGGACATCGACCTGCACATCAACCTGCCGGGCCTGGCCCAGGCCGATGCCGAAGGGCTGGTGGAAAAGGCGCATCAGGTGTGCCCGTACTCCAATGCCACCCGCGGTAATGTGGATGTGCGCCTGCACGTAACCGTCTAAGGCGCAAAGGCTAGCGCGGTCCCCTGTGGGAGCGGCCTTGCGTCGCGAACGGGGCGCGAAGCGGCCCCAGGCGTTCGGCATGTAGGCAGAAATTGCCGGGGCCGCCTTGCGGCCCTATCGCGACGCAAGGCCGCCCCCACAAAAGCGCGAGCACAAGCACGCGCTGAGGATTGGGAAAACACAGGCACAAAAAAACCCGGCTTGCGCCGGGTTTTTTGCGTCTCGCAAGAAGCATTACTTCTTGGAGCGGCCTTTGAAGCTGTTGTCGCGAGTGTCGATGTCGATCCACTCGTCGATCTGGATGAAGTCGGCCACCGAGATCTCGGTACCGTTCGCCAGCTTGGCAGGCTTCATGACTTTGCCGGAGGTGTCACCGCGAGCAGCGTTCTCGGTGTAGACAACTTTACGGCTGATGGTGGTCGGCAGCTCAACCGACACCAGACGGCCTTCGAAGAACACGGCTTCGCAGACGTCTTCCATGCCTTCTTCGATGTACGGCAGAACGGCTTCGATGTCCTCGGCGTTCAGCTCGTACATGGTGTAGTCGGTGGTGTCCATGAAGGTGTACTCGTCACCATTGATGAACGACAGGGTCGCTTCTTTGCGATCCAGGATCACGTCGTCCAGCTTGTCGTCCGCACCGTATACGGTTTCGGTCTTGTAGCCGGTCAGCAGGTTCTTCAGCTTGGTCTTCATGATCGCGCTGTTACGGCCCGACTTGGTGAACTCAGCTTTTTGAACCAGCCACGGGTCGTTGTCGATCCGCAGTACGGTACCGGGTTTCAGTTCTTTACCAGTTTTCATTACGAAGTATCCGAATCTGGATGGATTTATAAAAATCGAGGCCGCGTATCATAGCGAATTTCGGTAAAAGTGTACTAGCGCTTCGGCAAGGTCCGGCTGAGCGGCCTGTCGCGCCCCCCAAAGGCGGGCATGCTGCTGCAGTTCCGGCCAATGCTGGCGGGCCGCCCGCCAGGCCTGGCCCATGTCGATATTCATGTTCCAGGCACGCCACAGGCCCAGTAGGGCTGCATCGGCATCGTCTGACAGGCCGCAGCGATAATGCGCGAGGAACGCTTCGAGCTTTTCCCAATGGGCATTCTCGTCCTGCACATAGATGTGCCACAGCATCGGCTGCCCCGCCCACTGCGCACGCACGAACGAGTCTTCGCCACGCACGGCATTGAAATCACAGCTCCATAACAGCCGGTCGAAGTCGTCCTGGCTGACGAAAGGCAGCACCTGAACGGTCAGCGCCCCACGGGTGCGCACATCACCCACGTGCAGCGGCCCCTCGCCCAACCACTGGCTGAGCCCCGCGACGATGCGCCCTTGCGGGACCAACAGGTGGCAGGCCTGGTCAGCTGTAGCCAGGGCATCAAGCCAGTTGCCCAGCTGCGGGTTTTCATAGGCAAACAGCGAGATCAGCAGCGCATCCGGCACAAGGTCTACACCAAGCCCCTGCAAAAAGGCACGGCGCGCCTCCGCCGACTGCTGGAACGCGTCACGCCGGGCCAGCAGCGAACCCTCGCGCAGCAAACCACCCGTTTTGTCGGTAAAGCCCGGGAAGAAAAATACCTTGCGCAAACCGTTGGGCTGCGGCGAAGGCAAACCATGGCAACCCTCCACCCAGTCCTCGGCACTCAGGTACTCGAGGTTGAGCCAGAGCGACGGCTGCGGAAGGGCGCACATGGCCTCGACATACGCCGCGGGCAACTGGCAGGCGAACGCGCCGATCACCACATCGGCCGGCGCCACCGGCAACCACGCTGCCGGCCAGTGGCGCACATCCACGCCGTGTTGCCACTGTTGCGCCGCCGTGGCATCGGCGCCAGGGCACATGGGCGTGAAAGCGTTGAGGTCATCCACCCACAGGCGCACCGCCAGGCCGTGCTCGGCCACCAACTGCCGGGCCAGGCGCCAGGTCACGCCAATATCGCCGTAGTTGTCGACGACGCTGCAGAAGATGTCCCAGGTGGCTTTCATGCGCCCCTCCCGTGCGGGTGCAAAAACAGCGAATTCTGCGCATAAATTGGCGCAGACAAAAGCACCTGCGCAGAAAAATGCCCAAGCGCATGCGACAATGCCCCCCTACCACGCTGCCAGGAGGCTGCCATGCCGCGCCACCGTGAACTGAAGATCACCCTCAAGCCGTTGCCGCTGATCATGTGCGTTGCCTTGGGCCTGTGGCTAGGCGCCATGGCCATTGCCGTGAGCCTGTGGCTGGCCCAGCAGTTGTGGCCACAGCAGGTGCAACCTCTGGCCCAGGTTGTAGCCCCGCACGCAGGCCGCCCCGTTGCAACGCCTGCACCGGCCACTGCCCAGGATGCCCAGGCCGAGATGTTCGAACGCTACAAGGACATCCTGCACAAACAGGCGCTGCAACAGGCCGCCGATGCCGCCCAAGGCAACCCGCGCAACCTCAACAGCCCCAAGTGCCAGTTCTGGCTGCAGCAAAACCGTACCGCGCCCACCGAAAAAAGCCAGGCCAACGTGCTGGAGTTCTGTTACTGACCATGGACAAGCCCCACCTGCTGGCGCTGATTGTCGCCACCCTCGCGCATGACCTGGACGTGCTGACCCGCGCGGCGCAAACCGCCTACGAGGCCGCCACCGCCGAAGAGAACATTGCCGAGAACAAGTATGACACGCTGGGCCTGGAGGCCTCGTACCTGGCCACCGGCCAGGCCCGCCGCAGTGCCGAGATCCGCCAGGCGCTGGTGATCTACCAGCAGTTGCTGCTGCGTGATTACGACCCAGCGCGCGGTGTGCAGGTAAGCAACCTGGTGACCCTGGAAAATGAAGATGGCGCGCAACGCCAGCTGTTTCTCGGGCCAGAGGCAGCGGGGTTGAGGATTGGCGAGTGTGACGGGCTGGTGACGGTGATTACCCCACGATCGCCGCTGGGGCAGCAACTGCTGGGCAAGCGCGTGGATGACGAGGTGAACCTGGGCGCACAGGTATCGTTCATTGTCGATGTTGTCTGAACCGGCCTCTTCGCGGGCACGCCCGCTCCCACAAGGACCCCACTGCCTTCAAGGCTGTGATATCCCTGTGGGCGCGGGCGAGCCTGCGAAAGGGCCGGCACAGGCAATAATTCTCTAAAGGGCCTGCAGGGCATCGAACCGCCCCGCCAGCCCCTGCTCGGCAAACTGCTCCACCACAAAGTCGATGAACGCCCGGGTCTTGCCCGGCAACAGCTTGTGCTCGGCGAAATACAGGCTGATATGCCCATCGTCCACATACCAGTCCGGCAACACCCGCAGCAGGCGCCCGGCCAGCAAATAGGGCACGGCAAACGGCAGGCTCACCAGGGCAATGCCCAGCGCCTGCTCGGCCACCGCGCACGCCGCGTCCGAATCGCTCATGGTCATCGCCTGACGCAATTGCAGCGGCTGCTGCGCCTGCCAACGGCTGGTCAACGGCCACGAGCGCACCCGCCCGGTCTGCGGTGACCGCACCAGGATGCCGTCATGGCGTTGCAGCGCCTGCGGGTCTTCTATCGGCGCGTGCCGCTGCAGATAGGCCGGCGCCGCCACCAACACCCGGTGCGCCGGGGTCAGCTTGCGCGCCACCACCCCTGGCGGCAGTTCGAAACCACCGCCAATCGCTGCATCGAAGCCCTGGCCGATCAGGTCGACCTGGCGGTTGTCGAAATGCCAATCTGGGGTAATCGCCGGGTATCGGCGCAAGAATTCCCCCAGCAACGGCAGCACGTACAAACGCCCGAACACGGTGCCCATGCTCACCCGTAACGACCCGGCCGGCTGGCCTTCTGCACTGGCCAGGTTGGCCACGGCGTACTGAATGGTGCGAAAGCTGTCACTGACCTCGCCGAGAAAACGCTGCCCCGCTTCGGTCAAGGTCAGCTTGCGGGTACTACGCTGGAACAACCGCACACCCAGGCGCGCTTCCAGCTGCGCAACGTGCTTGCCCACGGCAGCCGGGGTAAGGCTCAGGCGCCTGGCGGCTTCGGCAAAACTGCCGACCTCGGCACTGCGGATGAAGCATTCCAACGCGCTGAATGATTCCATGGCCATGATTGGCAACCAAAGGTTTACTCTGCTGATAGTGATTACCATCTTATCAGTAGGCAATCGAGCGCCGATACTGTGCCCATCCAAGGCATTTCGGCCTGGCTTCCAGCAGGAGAACAGCATGTCCAAGCAACTTACACTCGAAGGCAAAGTGGCCCTGGTTCAGGGCGGTTCCCGAGGCATTGGTGCAGCCATCGTACGGCGCCTGGCCCGCGAAGGCGCGCAAGTGGCCTTCACCTATGTCAGCTCTGCCGGCCCGGCCGAAGAACTGGCCCGGGAAATTACCGAAAACGGCGGCAAAGCCTTGGCCCTGCGGGCTGACAGCGCTGATGCCGCGGCCGTGCAGCTGGCGGTGGATGACACCGTGAAGGCCTTGGGCCGGCTGGATATCCTGGTCAACAACGCCGGTGTGCTGGCAGTGGCCCCGGTGACAGAGTTCGACCTGGCCGACTTCGATCGCATGCTGGCCGTGAACGTACGCAGCGTGTTCGTCGCCAGCCAGGCCGCGGCACGCTATATGGGCCAGGGGGGTCGTATCATCAACATTGGCAGCACCAACGCTGAACGCATGCCGTTTGCCGGTGGTGCACCGTACGCCATGAGCAAGTCGGCACTGGTTGGCCTGACCCGCGGCATGGCACGCGACCTCGGGCCGCAGGGCATTACCGTGAACAACGTGCAGCCCGGCCCGGTGGACACCGACATGAACCCGGCCAGTGGCGAGTTTGCCGAGAGCCTGATTCCGCTGATGGCCATTGGGCGGTATGGCGAGCCGGAGGAAATTGCCAGCTTTGTGGCTTACCTGGCAGGGCCTGAAGCCGGGTATATCACCGGGGCCAGCCTGACTGTAGATGGTGGGTTTGCAGCCTGATTGAACGGTTGCCTGTGCCGCGACAACGCAGGCACAGGCTTAGCCTTTCTGTGCCCCCAGGCACTGTTCCATCACGTCCAGAAAAGCCCGGGCAGCCGGTGTGGGGCTGGACGACCACACCGCATACAAGTGCCGCACCGGCGCATCCACCAACCGCGCCAAGGCCACCCCTTCGATGCCCTGAGCCACCCGCTCGGGCACCAGGCCGACGGCCATGCCCCGCTGCACGAATTTCTCCACCAGACGAACATGCCCGATCTCGAACTGCACCCTGCGCTGCAACCCCACCGCCTGAAACGCCTCGTCGGTCTGTCGTCGCGCCCCGGTGCCTTCGGGGAAATCCACCAACACTTCGCCAGCCAGGTCAGCCAGCGCCAGCTGTGCCCTGCCCGCCAGGCGATGCCCCAACGGCAACACCGCCACCAGTTCTTCCCGGGCCAGCAACCGATGCTGCACCCCCTGCACTACTTCGCCCTGCCAAAGCCCGATAAAGCCCACGTCCAGGCGCCGCTCGAGTACGTCAGCGATCAGCAATTCGCTCTTGGCCGTGAGCCAGCGCACATCCACATCCGGAAAACGACCGTGAAACACCGCCAACAGATCGACCAGGTCCAGCGCGGTGAGCGAGCTGATTTCACCAATCGCCAGCCGCCCGCGCACCTGGCCGCAGGCCGCCGCCACGTCATCGGCAATGCGCCGGGCCGCCTCCACCGCGGGCCGTGCACTGAGCACAAAGGCCTCCCCCGCAGGTGTCAGGCGTACCCGTCGCGAACTACGCTCGAACAGGCTCACCCCCAGCTGCGCCTCCAGCCGCGCCACCTGATGGCTAAGGGCCGACTGCACCACATGGCAGCGCTCCGCCGCGCGGGTAAAACTGCCGGTGTCGGCCACGGCAAGGGCATATTCGAGCTGCTTGAGGTTCATCGATCTATCTGCTTTCAAGATGAATAGGTTGAAAACTATACATTGGTGTCATGCCTGACACTTGCTGATAATCATCACCACACACCACTGCCCCCACGAGAATTGCATGCACACCCCCACTCTCAGCCGCGCCCTGATCCTGCTGATGGCCACCGCCACAGGCCTGGCCGTGGCCAGCAACTATTACGCCCAACCGCTGCTGCACAGCATCGCCCAGCAGTTTGGCTTGAGCACCGCCAGCGCCGGCAGCATCGTGATTGCCGCGCAGCTCAGCTATGGCGCCGGCCTGTTACTGCTGGCACCGCTGGGCGACCTGTTCGAACAGCGCCGGCTGATTACCGTGATGACCGTTGTCTCCACCTTGGGCCTGGTCATCAGCGCTTGTGCACCCAGCCTGCCCTGGCTGCTGCTCGGCACGGCGCTGACCGGGCTGTTCTCGGTGGTGGCACAGATCCTCGTGCCGATGGCAGCGACCCTGAGCGAGCCGCATCAGCGTGGGCGGGCGGTCGGCACGCTGATGAGCGGCCTGCTGCTGGGCATCCTGCTGGCGCGTACTGCTGCCGGCTTCATGGCCGAGCTGGGTGGCTGGCGCAGTATCTACGTGCTGGCCGCCGTGCTGATGGCAGTTACCGCCGTGGCGCTGTACCGCAGCCTGCCACAGCACCACAGCCACGCCGGGCTGAAATACCCGGCACTGATCGGCTCCGTGTTCCGCCTGTTCATCGAAGAGCCTGTGCTGCGCCTGCGCTCGCTGCTCGGTCTGTTGGCATTCAGCCTGTTCGCCCTGTTCTGGACACCCCTGGCGTTTCTGCTAGCAAAAGGCCCCTACCACTATTCGGATGCAGTGATCGGCCTGTTCGGCCTGGCCGGTGCGGCGGGTGCATTGTCGGCCAACTGGGCCGGGCGCCTGGCAGACCGCGGCAAGGGCGCGCTGGGTACCACCGTGGGCCTGGTGGTGTTGCTGCTGTCGTGGGTGCCGCTGGGGTTTGCCGAACAGTCGCTGCTCGCCTTGCTGCTGGGCGTGCTGATGCTCGACCTGGCGGTACAACTGGTGCATGTGAGCAACCAGAACGCAGTGATCGCCCTGCGGCCCGAGGCACGCACGCGGCTGAATGCCGGTTATATCACCTGCTACTTCATTGGCGGGGCGCTTGGGTCGTTGCTGGGCACGCAGCTGTTCCAGCGCCAGGGCTGGATGGGGATCGTGGTGGCCGGGCTGGTGATTGGCGGGCTGGCGTTGCTGGCCTGGGGATGGGCCGAACGCAAGCGCAAGAACACCTTGCAGGTGGCCTGAAGATGCTTGCTGGATTCTTCGCGGGCACGCCCGCTCCCACAGGTGCCTCACAAACCTCAGGGCACTGATACGCCTGTGGGTACGGGTGTGCCCGCCAAGAGGCCAGCCACGGCGACAAAGTACCGCACTACCCTCCGTCGCAATGCCGTTGACTTGCCTGCCTGGGCAGCGCTCATTAAGCGCTGGAATGCCCTTTCCCTGACAGGATGAATTTATGACAAGACTCACGGTACAGTCCGGCGATTTCTTGCAAGGTGAAGGCGAGTATCGCAATGGATCGCTCACACTCAAGACCGCGCGCAGCCCCTCACCCGGTGAGCGGATTTCCCTGGCACGCATCAGCGACTTGCGGCTGGCCAGCCTGGAAACCAACCGCAGCCTTGGTAGCGCCTTGGGCTGGGGCGTGGCCGGCGCCCTGGTGGCAGGGCCAGTAGGGCTGCTGGCCGGGCTGTGGTTGGGTGGCAAGGAAGAAGAAGCGACCTTCCTGGCCACCTTCAAGGATGGACGCAAGCTGATGGCCATTACCGATGGCAAGACCTGGTCGAAGATCGATGACAACTGGCGGCAGCACAAGCGGCCGATCAAGACAGGCTGACTGAATACGCCGGGCCTGGATCGTTTTATGTAGAGGGCGGCTGGTAAGATGCCGCCTTTTTCATGGCCTGTACCGGCCTCTTCGCGGGTAAACCCGCTCCTACAGGGGTATCACCAACTGGTGCATCACCAACCGGTGTATCACCAACGGGTGTATCGCCGCCCGGTGCATCACAACCGGTGTACCACCAACCAGTGTAGGAGCGGGTTTACCCGCGAAAGGGCCAGTACAGGTATCGCGCATCCAGGAGCCCCACCGCATGCCCCCGCATCACCCCCGCCTGCCCCTGAGCCTGCTCAGCCTGGGCCTGGCCCTGCAGTGCCCCTCTGTGTTTGCCGAAGACAGTGTGGTGCTGGCCCCGTTGCAGGTCTCCGACACCTACGCCAATGATGGCTACCAGGCACGCCAGGCCGCTGTGGGCGGCTTCCAGCCCGCGCCACTGCTCGACACCCCCGCCTCTGTCAGCGTGTTCAGCCAGCAGTTGCTGGAAGACCGCCAGGTACGCAAGCTTAGCGAAGTGTTGCAAAGTGATGCCTCGGTCGGCGAAAGCTATGCCCCCATCGGCTACTACGAAAACTTCAATGTGCGCGGCTTCGAGCTGAACGCCGCCAGTAGCTATCGCATCAATGGCCAGACCATTGCCGGCGAGCAGAACGTAGCCCTGGAAAACAAGCAGCAGGTGGAATTGCTCAAGGGCCTGTCGGGGCTGCAGACCGGCGTGTCGGAGCCGGGCGGCTTGATCAACTATGTGACCAAGCGCGCCGAAGACATACGCAGCGTCACGGTATCGACCAACGAACAGGGCGAACGCTATCTGGCCACCGACCTTGGCGGCTGGTTCGGCAGCGAAAAGCAGTTCGGCCTGCGCGCCAACCTGGCCCATGAAGACATCCGCACCTACTTAGACCACGCTGACGGCAAGCGCGACTTCGCCTCGCTGGCATTCGACTGGCAGATCAACCCGGATGCCACCCTGCAGCTGGATGCCGAGTACCAGCACCGCGAACAGGCGTCGGTGCCGGGTTACCAACTGCTCGGAGGCACTGAAGTGCCCCACGGCATCGACCCGGAAGACCGCCTGGCCTACCAGCATTGGGCAAAGCCCGTGCAGAACGACTCGCTGAACCTGGGCGGGCGCTTCGAATACCGCCTCAACGATACCTGGACCGGCACCGTGAGCGCCTCCCGCAGCAAAGTGGTGATCGACGATTACAGCGCGTTTGCCTGGGGTTCGAGCGAGGGGGCGTTTTTCGGCAGCAATGGCGACTACGACATCTATGACTTCCGCAGCCCCGACGATACCCGCCGTACCGACGAGGCGCAGGCCATGCTCAACGGGCACTTCGATGCGCTGGGGGTGGGGCACGAGCTGACCGTGGGTACCAGTGCACAGCGACGCACACTGGATCAGCGCCCGTACTACAACGAGTGGCTTGGTACTGGCAACATCCATACCGGCGCCCCGGACCTCGATCCGTCCGACAAACCCGTCGGCGCCAGCGAACGCCGCCTGGACAGCCGCCAGTACGGCTTGTTCGTCAGCGACCGCATCAGCTTCAACGAACAATGGCAGACCGTGCTGGGCGCCCGTGAAGTGCGCCTGGATGAAAAGACTTGGGACGAGAACGGCGTAGCCGGGCGCCATACCCGCCAATACGAGCTGCTGCCCAACGCTGCGCTTATCTACAAACCGCAGCCGAACACCACTGTATACGCCAGCTACGCCAAGGGCCTGTCTGCCGGAGGCACGGCCCCCTGGTTCGCCAGCAATGCAGCTGAGATCCTGGCGCCCACCACCTCCCGCCAACTGGAACTGGGCGTCAAGCACGACTGGCAAGGCCTGAGCCTGAGTGCCGCCCTGTTCCAGATCCGCCAGGCGTACCAGTACGCGCGCCCAGACGGCACCGGCAACTTCACCTACGTGCAGCAAGGCCAGCAGAAAAATACCGGCCTGGAACTGGGCGCCAGCGGTCGGGTGACCCCGAACCTGCAGGTACAGGCCAGTGCGGCAGCCATTCGGGCGCGGGTGCAGAACAGCGGCACCGAAGCCTATGAAGGCCACCAGGCGATCAACGTGCCTAAATTCCGGGCGGCGCTGCATGCGGAATATGCCCTGCCGGTTCCGGGGCTGGCGCTGCTGGGCGGGGCGCGGTATAGCGCCAGCAAGTATGCGAGCCAGGCGGGCAATGTGGAGGTTGGCGGGTATACCGTGTTCGACCTTGGCAGCCGCTACAGGACCCGTGTTGCCGGGTATGACACGGTGCTGCGGCTGACGGTGGATAACGTGCTGGACAAGCGTTACTGGCGCGATGTGGGGGATTACCTGGGGGATAACTACCTGTTCCAGGGGGCACCGCGTACCGCTCGGCTTTCGGCTTCGATCAGCTTCTAGATTGCCGGGGCCGCTCTGCGGCCCTTTCGCGACACAAGGCCGCTCCCACAGGTGTGGACTGCTCCCAAGGGTTGGATTGGTGTCCAACTTCTTGGGGGCACTCCAATTGCCTGTGTGGAGCGGCCTTGTGTCGCGATGGGCTGCGCAGCAGCCCCAATGGCCCTGAAAACGAAAAGCCCCCGTGCTTTTCAGCGCGGGGGCTCTTCGTAGAATGTGGCGGTGAAGAAGGGATTTGAACCCTTGATACGATTTCTCGTATACACACTTTCCAGGCGTGCTCCTTCGACCACTCGGACACTTCACCGTTTCTCTTCAAGCCTTGCAGCCCGTCGAGGTGCGCTAATTTAGTGAAAGACTTTCCCTTTGGCAAGCATTTTTTTCAATTTTTTCATGTATTTGCACTTGGGCTGCCGTGAGCACTGACCGACCAGTCAGCCTTGCTGCTTTACCTCGCCCTTGGCGCTGGGTAACGTCGTCGCCACGCCAACAAAAGGACTCTGCCATGAGCGAGCTGATTACCTACCACGCCGAAGACGGCATCGCCACCCTTACCCTGAACAACGGCAAGGTCAATGCCATCTCGCCGGACGTCATCACCGCCTTCAACGCAGCGCTGGACCGCGCTACCGAGGAGCGTGCAGTAGTGATCATCACCGGGCAGCCGGGCATTCTGTCAGGCGGTTACGACCTCAAGGTGATGACCCGCGGCCCGCAAGAGGCCATCAGCCTGGTCACCGCCGGTTCCACCCTCGCCCGCCGGCTGCTGTCGCACCCGTTCCCCGTGGTGGTCGCCTGCCCCGGCAATGCCGTGGCCAAGGGCGCCTTCCTGCTGCTGTCGGCCGACTACCGCATCGGCGTCGAAGGGCCGTACAAGGTATGCCTGAACGAAGTGCAAATCGGCATGACCATGCACCACGCCGGCATTGAACTGGCCCGCGACCGCCTGCGCCGCTCGGCCTTCCACCGCTCGGTGATCAATGCCGAAGTGTTTGACCCGCAAGGTGCCGTGGATGCCGGCTTCCTCGACAAGGTGGTGCCGGCCGAGCGGTTGCAGGAAGCGGCAATGACTGCAGCGCGGGAGCTGAAGAAGCTGAACATGCTGGCGCACAAGAACACCAAGCTGAAAGTGCGCAAAGGGCTGCTGGAGGCGCTGGACAAGGCGATCGAGCTGGATCAGCAGCATATGGGCTAGCCGCACGGGCCCTTTTTGCGGGCAAGCCCGCGAAAGGGCCGGAACAGGCCTGCACCAAGGTTTGCCCCAGCCAGTGCACACCCGTACACTGCCCCGCGACCGTCTGGTGTGAGTCGTACCATGCTTTATTCATTGCGTATGTTCCTGCTGGGGCTGCATTTTCTTGCCGTTGGCGCCGTGGGCCTGCTCATTGGTCTGTGCCGCCCCTTCAACCCTGACAACAGCCGCGTTTTCGCCCGGCTCTACAGTTTGCCGGCCACCTGGCTGATGCGCATCAAGGTCAAGGCCGAAGTCGGCCCATTGTGGGACCACCCACCCGGGTGTGTGATCGTGGCCAACCACCAGTCCAACTTCGACCTGTTCGTGCTGGGCCAAGTGGTGCCGCAACGCACCGTCGCCATCGGCAAGAAAAGCCTGGGCTGGATCCCGCTGTTCGGCCAACTGTTCTGGCTGGGCGGCAACGTGCTGGTCGACCGCAAGAATGCCTATCAGGCGCGCAGGGCCATACAGAAGACCACCCGGGTTCTGCAGGACGACACCTCGATCTGGATTTTCCCCGAAGGCACCCGCAATGCCGGCGAGCATCTGCTGGCGTTCAAGAAAGGCGCATTTCACATGGCCATCGAGGCTGGTGTGCCGATCGTGCCGGTCTGCGTCAGCCGCTATGCCAGGCGCCTGAGCCTGAACAGCTGGCGCCAGCGCACGGTAATCGTGCGCTCGCTGCCGCCCATTGCCACGACGGGCATGACGCTGCAGGACCTGCCCGCGCTGATCGAGCAATGCCATGGGCAAATGCAGCAGTGCATTGACCGCATGGAAAAAGAACTGGTCTGATCCGGGGTTGCTCTGGAGCCGGGTACAGCCCAAGCTGTATCCGTGTTCAAACGAATAAGCGGACAACCATGGGTCGAGTCGTGGCATCGGCGGTGTACAGCGCCGGCAGAAAGGTTACCAACATCAGCATCGACGAAGGCAGCGAGTGGGCGCGCAAGCCGGGGCATTTTGTGTGGATCGGCCTGGAAGAGCCCAATGCCGAGGAGCTGGCCAACCTGCAGTCGCAGTTCAACCTGCACGAACTGGCCATCGAAGATGCCCTGGAAAAACACAGCCGGCCCAAGCTGGAAACCTTCGGTGACGCGTTGTTCATCGTCACCTATTCGCCAGTGCGCCACGAAGGCAAACTGGAATTCATCGAAACCCATATCTTCGCGGGCAACGGCTACATCATCACCTGCCGCAACGGCCACTCCAAATCCTACGCCATGGTCCGCCAGCGCTGCGAGGCTCGGCCCCTGCTGCTGGAACATGGCGAAGACTTCGTGCTGTACGCCCTGCTCGACTTCGTCACCGAGAACTACCAACCAGTCAGCGAGGCCATTCATGGCGAGATCGAAGCGCTGGAGGAAAGCGTACTGGGCGGCTCGCTGCGGGAAGACGACATCCGCCGCCTGCACAGCCTGCGCCGTGACATCCTGCGCCTGCGCCGCTACGTGGCACCCCTGGTTGAAGTGAGCGAAGAACTGCAGCGCCTGAGCTTCCCGTTCATCGACAAGAACATGCGCCCGTACTTTCGTGATGTGCAAATTCACGTGACACGGCAGATGGAAGACTTGGCCGGCATACGCGACATTGCCAGCCAGACGATCGAGATCGGCATGCTGCTGGAATCGTCACGGCAAAGCATCGTGCAGCGCAAATTCGCGGCCTGGGCGGCGATTCTGGCATTCCCTACGGCCATTGCCGGGGTTTACGGGATGAACTTCCAGAACATGCCGGAGCTGAGCTGGCACTACGGTTACTTCGCGGTACTGGGGGTGATTGCGACGGGGTGTGCCGGGTTGTATGCCAGCTTCAAGAAATCGGGTTGGCTTTGATGGCCTCTTCGCGGGCGTGCCCGCGAAGGGTTGCCACCGCTTAAGCGGCGCTGTCGCTGGCCTTTGATGGCTGCTGGATGAACCGCAACATCCACTCCCCTACCAAATCACCCTGGTGCTCGGTGGCCAGGCTGGCAACGGCCTTGTGGTACACCTCGTCACCCAGGTATTCCTGGCGCGCATCGAGCAGTGCGCGGGAGTAGTCATGCACGAATTCCGGGTGGCCCTGGAAGCACAGCACCTGGTCGCGAATGTGGTACGCCGCATTCGGGCAGAAATCGCTGGAGGCGATCACCGTAGCGCCTTCCGGCAGTTCGGTCACCTGGTCCTGGTGACTGATCAGCAAGGTCAGCTCCGACACCTCCGGGTCCATCCAGGGCGCATGCGCCGCCAACGAGTAGCGATGAATACCCACGCCCCAGCCTTGCTCAGCCCGCTCGGCCTTGCCACCCAGGGTCAAGGCCAGCAACTGGTGGCCAAAACATACGCCCAGCAGCTTTTCACCGCGCTCGTACAGCTTGAGCAGGTAGGCCTTTAGCGTCTGGATCCACGGGTCGGTACCGAACGAATCGGCCTTGCTGCCCGTCACAAGGTAGGCATCGAACTTTTCACTGTCGGCGGGATAGTCGCCGTGCATCACGTTGTACACACAAAATTCGGCGGCAATCGGCTGACGCGAGAAGAGCTGCTCGAACATCCTGCCGTAGCCCTGATATTGCGCCGTCAACTCCGGTCGCAGGACATCGGTTTCAAGGATGCAGATGCGTAACGACATAGGGGTAGTCCTGAACGACATGGGTGGGAATCTGCTGTAGAGACTGCCGCGAAAGGCACGTACAAGCAAGTAGGCTGCACTGACGAACGGTCACATTTCGTCGGCGCCTGCCGGGTACTTGCGCCACTGTCTAGATAGAGCGTGTCAGCTAGATAGCACTTAGCCTCATAGCCAGAGGAATGGTTTTAGTGCACGGTTAGAACAAAGGGTTCTCAAATATGGATAACGCACACCCTACTGTTGAAGGTATATCCACTTTCAAGCGGCAAGCAGTCCGGCGCCATTTAACGCCGCTGCGATCGACCCGAAGCGCGACAAGGAAGCCAACGGGTATTCAGGAATAACAACAAGAAGGCGGTCCGCCATGTTCAGACAATCGAAAATTCGCCAAGCTGGGCTCATTTTATTTGCCACCACGTTGCTGTTGATCTTGCCGAACCTGACACGTTTGTTTGGCTGACTGCGGCGGTGGCGCCAACGGGCAACGCACAGGTAACCTGCTGACCTTGATGGTCGGAGATCGCCTATGCGCCACTGCCTTGCCCTGCTAGCGTTGCTCCTGAGCCTGCCATTGTCGGCGGCGCAACTGCACCTTGAACTGGGCGCGACACCGCGCCAGTGGAGCAGCGCCGAACTGCTTGGCCACCCTGAGGCCCAGGACATCAGCATCGAACAGGACGTATCCTACAAACGCCCCATGCACTATCGGGCGGTGCCACTGGTCACGCTGCTGAAAGGCGTGACTGCCAGCGATCACCTGCAGGCCGTGGCGCTGGATGGCTTTGCCGCCGAAATGCCCGCTGCGCCCTTGCTGCAGCAAGGGCCGGCACGGGCATGGCTGGCCGTGGAAGACCCCGACACGCCGTGGCCGTCACTGGGTCCAGGCAAGCCAGGTGCCGGGCCGTTCTACCTGGTGTGGACTGCGCCGCAGGCCAGCGGCATCCGCCCTGAACAGTGGCCATTCCAGATCGCCACCCTTCGCAAGCTGGCCCCGGTGGACCAGCGGTTTCCTGCGCTGCTACCCGACCCGAAGCTGCCGGCCGACAGCCCGGTGCGCCAGGGCTTTGCCCTGTTCCAGCAGAATTGCCTGGTGTGCCACCGGTTGAACGGTGCGGGGGATGGGCAGGTGGGGCCGGACTTGAATGTGCCGTATAACCCGACCGAGTATTTTCAGCCGGTTTATTTACGCAAGTTGATACGCGACCCGCAAAGCCTGCGGCGGTGGCCGCAGGCGAAGATGCCGGGGTTTGCCGAAAGTGTGTTGAGTGAACAGGAACTGGATGCGCTGCTGGCCTATTTGGGGCACATGGCAGCGCGTAAGCCTTGAGGGCCTCTTCGCGGGTAAACCCGCGCCTACACGGTGGTGGAGGGTGGACACAGGCCGTCGTAGGCGCGGGTTCACCCGCGAAAGGGCCGGTCCTGCTGGCCAATATCCCCGGCCGTTCATCGTTGCCGCCGCCACCGTATTCGCGGGTGAACCCGCTCCTACAACGGCAGGGGGTGTCCACCCTCCATCAATGTGTAGGCGCGGGTTAACCCGCGAACGGGCCAACACAAAACTGTCAGGCCGTGAGCCGTTCGTGCTTGACGCCCCACCCTTCCACCTCACCCCCATACGGTGTCACCAACTGCTCGAAGGCCTCTTCAAAGTCGCCAATCCCGCCATGGGTGGCGTACATGACCTTGCTCAGTTCCAGGTGCCAGGCACCGTCGCCCAGCTCCTTCACCTGGGCATTGAGCGATTCCCCGCGAAACTGCCCGGCTGCACGACGGGCCCCTGCTTCGTCCGGGAATACGGCATAGAACTCGATGGGGTGGATCTGGGTGAAGTCGAAACCGCCTGCTTTCATCTGGCGCAGGACGTTGCTGCTGATATCGTCGTTCTGGCTGCTCATGAATCGTCCTCCTGAATAAAGCAATGGATAGACTTTCCGTGCACTACGCACCTGCCGGCAAAGGCCGTGCAGTTCGAGCTGATGCAAGACGCGAATTGTAGCGGCGCCAACCCGCAGAACAGGCAGGCCCTTCTCCAGCGTAGTGCCTGCCAAGGCACCACGCAAACGTGTGGTTCAGGGGACTTCGTGAATGCTGGTGATGGTCACACCACTATGCTCTTTGAGCCAGCGTGCGGTTGGGGAGATGATACGGTCCTGGAAGTCGTTGAGGTCCAGCTCGTCCATCACCGGAAACAGGTGTGAGCGGATGGCCCGCGCAACGTCTTCCTCGCTGGGGCAATGCTCGGCATGCAACAGCAATGTGGACGGTTCGCCCTTCTGGTCGGCAAAAATGACTTCCCACTCTTTCATTGAACGGACCCTCTCAGTCAACGAACACCAGGTGTGTGATGCCTGAATAACTGACCTTGGGGCGGGGATAATGTTCAGTCTGGGAAAATTGTGCGGGGCCCATTCGCGGGCTTGCCCGCTCGCACAGGGCCAGCACAAGGTTCGAACCCTGTGCAATGCCTGTGGGAGCGGGCAAGCCCGCGAATGGGCCGCAACGCGGCCCCGGTTTACTTCGGTGTGCCGTGCACCACGCCAGCGGTGTTATCCAGCAGGCTCTTGGTCGCCGTCTGGATATACGCTTCCAGCTTCTTGAGCATTTCCGGCTGGTCCGGGCTTTCGATCAGTTCGGCCTTGAACTCGCTGCCCAACTGGTAGCGGTACATCCGCGGGCTCATGTCCTTGGACTCGATCAGGATACGGTCACCCTGCACCAGCCCGACAATCTGCTCGCTGCCCGACGGCTTGATCATGCCCACGCCCTGGTCACCCTCGGGCAGGTTGAGCAGGTCACGCCCCCAGCACTGGTGGCGAGCCTTGCCACCCAGGCGGCCCATGATGGTCGGCACGATGTCGACCTGGGTACCCACAGTGTGGTTCACCGCACCGAACTTCTCCTGAATGCCCGGGGCAATCAGCAGCAGCGGCACGTTGAAGCGGCCCAGGTCCAGCTCGGTAACCTGCTGGTGGTTGCCAAAGCCATGGTCACCGACGATGACGAACAGGGTGTCCTTGAAGTAAGGCTCTTTACGCGCCTTCTCGAAGAACTGGCCCAGCGCCCAGTCCGAATAACGCATGGCGGTCAGGTGCTCGTCCAGACGGCCCTGGCCGGTCACTTTCTCTACCGGCAAATCCTTCGGCAGGGCATACGGCGTGTGGTTGGACAGCGTCTGCAGCAGCGCGTAGATCGGCTTCTTGCCATCGTGCTTGGCCAGCTCTTCGTTGCCGCGGTCGAACATGTCCTGGTCGGACACACCCCAGGTCGGGTCGGAGAACACCGGGTTGACGAAGTCATTACGGCCGATGAAGGTGGTCATCCCCTGGTTGCCGAAGAACCCGGACTGGTTGTCCCAGGCAAAGTCGCCGTTGTAGACGTACACGTCGTCGTAGTCACGGGCGCTGAGCAGCGCCGGCAGGCCCGACAGCTTATGGCCGCCTTCCGGGGTCTGCATCAGGTATTCGAAACCTGGCAGGTTGGGGAAGCAGGCCATGGTGGCGAACATGCCCTGGTGGGTATGGGTGCCGTTGGAGAAGAAGCGGTCGAACAGCAGGCCTTCTTTGGCCAGCTTGTCGAAGTACGGGGTGATGTTGTTGGGGCTGCCAAGCGCGCCTACCGAGTGGCCGGCGAAGCTTTCCATCAGGATCACCACCACGTTCTTGATCGGCAGGGTACGGTCAGCCGGCGGCACAAAGTCGCGGCGGATAGCGGCTTCGTCGGCGTCGACCAGCGTGTCGTGGGCGGTCAGCAGTTGCTCACGCACACTTTGCGTGGCCACGTCCTGCTGCAGGACTGGCTTCCAGATGTTGGCACGGTCCTCGCCAAAACGGCTCTTGGCAGCGTCGATCAGGGTCAGGGTGCCGTTCAGGCCCAGCTGGTTGACGAAGTTGGAGTCCGTGGTGAAGGCATCACCCCAGCGCATCGGCGGGCCCTGGCGCAGGGTGCCACGGGCAGCGACCACGGCCACCAGCAAGATCACCATGAATACCGCCAGGCGCTTGTACCACGGGGCAACGCGGTACAGGCCTTCGGCACGGGTGGCGCGATCGATACCTTTGAACAGCAGGCTCAGCAGCCAGGTCCCGAAGGCCCAGGCCAGCAGGTAGCGGACCACCGGGAAACCGTACCAGAGCATGCTCATGACGGTTTTCGGGTCTTCCTTGATGTATTGGAAAACCAGGCCGTTGAGGCGCTGGTGGAACTCGCGGTAGAAGTCCATTTCCATCAGGCCGAGGAACATCACCACGCTCGAAGCGAGGGTCAGCCAGAAACGGAACACGCCACGCCGGGCCATGGCCCAGGGACTGAGGATGGCCAGCAGCAGCGGAATACTGATGTAAACCACCACCCGCAGGTCGAAGCGCAAGCCGTTGAGGAAGCCTTCGGCGACCGTCGAATAAGGGGTATCGCCGACCATGTCGTTGTTGTAGGCCAGCAGCGCCAGGCGCACGAGGCTGAGCATCAGCATGATCACCAGGCCACTGAGCAGCGTGTAGGCCAGGTGGGATTTCAAGGTCGGCGAAAATGACGTTCGCGCGCCCTGTTGCTTCAAGGCGTCCGTGTTAGCCATGAATGGGAAGGTCCTAGGATTGCGGTTTGCGAAGAGGCGATGGCGCTAGGCCAACGCAGCATTATGCGGGTGCGGATTCTGTTTAAACCAATGTGAAAATTTTGTCACGGCCCTATTACTGGCTATGTCAGTAACGCGCCTAGAGCCGCACATTTCCCCGCGGCCCGGCAATCGCCCAGATCACCAGCCCCACCACCGGCAGCAAGGCGATCAACAAGATCCACAACACCTTGATGCCCACCTCGCTGCCACTCTTGATCACGTTGAGAATGGCCCAGATATCCAGCGCCAGAATGATCAGCCCGACCAGGCTGTTGAAGGTAGATCCCATGTCTGAATTCCTGTCCAGAGGCTTTGCTGCACAGCATAGTCAGCTATCGCAGCAATAGAAGGGAATCCTTGGCGGATGTCGCAGGTCCCTCGGTAGACTGACTGCATTCACTGATTCGAGGTTCGCATGCCACCCACCCACAGCCAAAGCGCCGCCCCCTCTTCACTGCTGCAGGCCTGGCGCCAGCAGGTTACCGATACCCCCTGGCTCAGCGCCGGCCTGGGGCTGAGCCTGCTGGCGGTGTGCGTGCTGCTGGCCGCCAGCCTCTGGAACGCGGTGAACGGCGACCATGCCGACAACCTGCACCTGGCCATGCTGGGCGGGTTGTCCGGCTTTGGGGCCACCGCACTGGGCGCCGTGCTGGCAGTGGTGCTGCGCGATGTCAACGCGCGCACCCAGGACGTGATGCTGGGCTTTGCTGCCGGCATGATGCTGGCCGCCAGCTCGTTTTCGCTGATTTTGCCGGGCCTGGAGGCTGCCCGCGAGATCACGGGCAACGGCCCGGCCGCTGCGTTTACCGTGGTGCTGGGCATGGGCCTGGGTGTGCTGCTGATGCTGGGCCTGGACCGCTTCACCCCGCATGAACACGAAAGCACCGGCCCGTGCGGCCCCGAAGCCGAGCGCATCAGCCGGGTGTGGCTGTTTGTGCTGGCGATTACCCTGCACAACCTGCCTGAAGGCATGGCGATTGGCGTGAGCTTTGCCAATGGCGACATGAACATCGGCCTGCCGCTGACCAGTGCCATCGCCATCCAGGACATCCCCGAGGGGCTGGCCGTGGCACTGGCCTTGCGCGCCACCGGGCTTTCTAACCTGAAGGCCGCGTTGGTGGCGATAGGGTCGGGCCTGATGGAGCCGCTAGGGGCGGTGATCGGGCTGGGGATTTCTACCGGCTTTGCCCTCGCCTACCCGATCAGCATGGGGCTGGCGGCGGGGGCGATGATCTTTGTGGTCAGCCACGAGGTGATCCCCGAAACCCACCGCAACGGGCACCAGACAGCGGCGACCCTGGGGTTGATGGGTGGGTTTGCGGTGATGATGTTTCTCGACACTGCGCTGGGCTGAAGCTGAACACCGGCCTGTGGGAGGGGCCTTGTGTCGCGAAAGGGCCGCGAAGCGGCCCCAGCATTATTTGCATCGACGCTGAAACCCCGGGGCTGCTGTGCAGCCCTTTCGCGACACAAGGCCACACACGGATCGCGCCAGCTTTCAGAAATTGAGTAAGACAGTTGCACCCACAAGGCCTGCGCCAGGCTTTAGATGTGTACGGCGACCTTCAGGGCTTCCAGCGCCGGCTCGACCTTGATGCCCAGCGCTGCACCCAGCTCCATTACCCGTGCCAGGTCCTGCTGCCCCACCATGACCATCTGCAGTTCGTCATCGAGCAGCTGGCTGAAGTTGAGCAGCACATAACCACCGGCCTCCTTGTTCAGCGCACCCATCTGCACCTGGATACGGTTGAGCGCGGTCAGTGGCTCGGTACGGGCCAGTTGCTTGGGCTTGAGGGTAAACGGCACGCTGTTGTCGAACGAATCACTGATCTGCTGGAACAGTTCCTGATAGCTGTCTGCCTGGAACACCACGGTATCCGGCAGGCTGCCCAGCACCACCCATTCGCCCAAAGGAATCGGGAAAGTGTCGTCGTAGTTGATGTCGGGGTTGGCGGCCTGGAAGGCGACAGGGTCGGCGTAGGCCTGGGCGGCCTCGTCGGCGATACGCTCGATGTCTGCCTCACGCATGCAGCCGGCGCCAATGAGGCTGATGAATTCGAGCAACTGAGTTTTCATGAAAGGGGGCCTGCGACGGGTGAAAAGTCGCCAAGGATAGCCGCAAATGCCCCCAGGCGGTTAGCCGGCCAGCACTTGCAGGCGCGCGGCGGTGTCTGCTGCGCCCATGGTTTGCGCCGCCATCAGGGCGGTGATGCCACGGGCATCCTGGTGCGCCGGATCGGCCCCTTGTGCCAGCAGGTAGTCGAGGATTTCGCTGCGGTTGAACATGGCCGCCAACATCAGCGCGGTGCGACCGTCCTGCGCGGCGGCATCCACCGGCACGCCATGCTCCACCAGCAGGCGAATCATCGCCAGGTCCCCTTTGAATGCGGCTCCGGCAATCGGCAGCTGGCCATTGTCGTTGGCAATCAGCGGATCGGCACCTTGCGCCAGCAGCACGCGCACCGCCTCGTGGTGACCGTGGTAGCTGGCCAGCATCAGCAGGGTATCGCCCTTGTGGTTACGCAGGTTGGCCGGCAGGCCGCTGGCAAGCAGGCGCCCGAGCATGTCGGCGTCGCCCTGGCGGGCACGTTCGAACACCTGCTCGGCGAACGCAGCGGTTTCGTCATCGGTCATGGTGGCGGGTGCGGCTTGGCTGGACATAGGGAACCTCCTGGCATAATTGATGGCCCAAGTGTTCGTCAGGCATGCCATTGCGGTCAAAGGTTCAGATTCTATGAGGCCGATAGGCAAACCCTGACCCGTGCAAAATGCACTGTGCAAAATGCACGACCGTGCAGCCTGCACGATGCCGCTTCTGCAAATTCCCCGTAACCGCCTGTATTTACTGGGCTTTTCGCCAGCCAGGATTCTGGCACGGTCACTGCAACCATCAACTCATGTCTGCCACACAACAGCCAGGAGTTGATATGGACCTCATCCAGCAAAAGTTCGCATCGGTATTTTCGGCCTATCAGGTGAACACCAAAGCCCGGCCCGATGGCGGTGTACTGCTTACCCTGCGCGCAGCGGATGGCAAGGTTACCCGCCGGGTGCTGACCTACGGGCAATTGCACAGTGCCGAACAGCTGTCCTGGGCGATCAGTGCCATCCGTCGTGACCTGGCTGAAGAGGCCAGTGAATTGCCGGTCATCTCGATGCTGCAGAGCCAGCAGCGGTTTGCCTTGCCGACCTATCGTTGAGATTTGTGTCGCCTGACCTGGCCTCTTCGCGGGTGAACCCGCTCCTACATTGACTGCGTGATGCCTAAGGGCGGCGCAACCGCTGTAGGAGCGGGTTCACCCGCGAAGAGGCCGGCAATGCCATTACAACTCGTCGATCCCCAGAAACGCCCGCGCCGTTACATCCCCGGTAAACCGCGCCTCCACACCCTGCTCGCTGCCATACAAGCGCAACGCCAGGCAAAACGGTGTATCACCCAATTCAACCCAGCGCCGCGTCCCGGCCGGCACCAGCAGCTGGTCACCCTTCTCGCACAGCACCGAATACACCCAGTCCCCCAGCCGCAGGCCAACCTGCGCCCGCCCGCTAACCACGGCGAACAGCTCGTCGGCATCATGCACATGCTCATCACGCACATCGACCTGTGCCGGGTCTTCACCGTCGCGGTTGAGCAGCGCGACGGCCTTGCTACCATGCGCCGTCATCAACTCATCCAGATACACGCGGCAAACCTCCAGCACCTCGTCCTGGGCCGTGCCCGGGCGCACCCGCAGGCCAGGTTCGGCATGCACAAAGCGCACGCCCTGCTCGGCCAACGTAGCGGCGATGTCGTCGTGGTGAGTCAGCACCTTGTTCGGCAGTGCCGGGCTGGCGGGGTGGAAAACGCTGAGAATGCTCATCAGGGGCGGGTCCTGGTCGGTTGCGAACAAAGGGCAATGATAACGGCTGCGGCCAAGGCTGCGGCACTGGCCATACCAAAGGTGAAGGTGGGGCCCAGCAGCTTCCAGCTGTAGCCTGAGTACAGCGCCCCCAGCGCACCGCCGGTACCCGACAGCGCTGCGTAAAGCGCCTGGCCCTGGCCCTGCTGGCGGGCACCGAAGCTGGCCTGGACGAACGCGATGCTGGCGGCATGGAAGCAGCCAAAGGTGGCCGCGTGCAGCAGCTGGGCGAAGATCAGTACTGCCGGCTCCTGGGCCAGGTTGCCCAGCAGCAGCCAGCGCAATGCCGCCAACAGGAAGCTGACCAACAACACGCGCTGCACGCTGAAACGGGCGAACAGGCGGCTCATGACCATGAACATCAGCACCTCGGCCACCACCCCAAGCGCCCATAACAGGCCGATGGCACCGCGCGTGTAGCCCAAGTGCTCCAGGTGCAGGGTAAGGAAGGTGTAGTACGGTCCGTGGCTGAGCTGCATCAGGGCCACGCACGCGTAGAACGCGATCACCCCCGGGGCACGCAACTGCTGCAGGAAGCCCCCCGTGCCGCTGCGCCCGCCCTGTTCCACCGGCTGGGCATTGGGCACCCACAGGCTGGCGGCAACGATGCCGGCCATGATCGTGACCAGCGCCACCGGGTAGATGTCCAGGCTCAACCACTCGAACAAGCGGCCCAGGCCAACCACGGTGAGGATGAAACCGATCGAACCCCACAGACGTATCTGGCTGTAGCGCGACGTTTGCCCGTGCAGGTGGGCCAAGGTGATGACCTCGAACTGCGGCAGCACCGCATGCCAGAAGAACGCGTGCAGGGCCATGACCAGCGCCAGCCAGGCGTAGCTTTTGCCGAAGAAGATCAGGGCGAAGGTGGCCAGGGTGCACAGCGCGCCAAGGCGGACGATCAACAGGCGCTGGCCCGTGCGATCGCCCAGCCAGCCCCACAGGTTGGGGGCGACGCAGCGCATCAGCATGGGGATGGCCACCAGCTCGCCAATGCGCGCCGGGGAGAAGCCCAGGTGGTCGAAGTACAGCGCCAGGAACGGTGCGGTGGAGCCCAGCAGGGCGAAATAGAACAGGTAGAAGCTGGACAGGCGCCAGTAGGGGATGGGTTGCATGGGGTGGCCTTGTGGGGACCTGGGCCGGCCTCTTCGCGGGTGAACCCGCTCCTACATGGGGATATCACCGACCTCAGGTGCAGTGACAGGGATACCACCGGACCTAAGGGCGGTGAAATCTTTGTAGGAGCGGGTTTACCCGCGAAGAGGCCGGTGCAGTTGGCTCAGCGCTGGCCCAGCACCGGGGTATTCACTTGCACATCGGCATTCTGCGCACGGTGGCGCAGCAGGTGGTCCATCAACGCGATGGCCATCATCGCCTCGGCAATCGGCGTGGCACGGATGCCCACGCACGGGTCATGGCGGCCCTTGGTGATGACGTCCACCGGCTTGCCATCGACATCGATCGAGCGGCCCGGGGTGGTGATGCTGGAAGTGGGCTTCAGTGCCAGGTGGGCAACGATCGGCTGACCGGAGGAAATACCGCCCAGAATGCCGCCTGCATTGTTGCTGAGGAAGCCTTCCGGGGTCAGCTCGTCCCGGTGCTCGGTGCCGCGCTGGGCCACACTGGCAAAGCCGGCGCCGATTTCCACGCCCTTGACCGCGTTGATGCTCATCAGCGCATGGGCCAGCTCTGCATCCAGGCGGTCGAAGATCGGTTCGCCCAGCCCGGGCATCACGCCTTCTGCGACCACGGTGATCTTGGCGCCTACCGAATCCTGGTCTCGGCGCAGCTGGTCCATGTAGGCCTCCAGCTCAGGTACTTTGTCCGGATCAGGGCTGAAGAAGGCGTTCTGCTCCACCGACTCCCAGGTCTTGAACGGGATTTCGATCGGGCCCAGCTGGCTCATGTAGCCACGCACGGTGATGCCCTGGGTGGCCAGGAACTTCTTGGCGATAGCGCCGGCGGCCACGCGCATGGCGGTTTCGCGGGCCGAGCTGCGGCCGCCGCCGCGGTAGTCGCGGATACCGTACTTGTGGTGGTAGGTGTAGTCGGCGTGGGCCGGGCGGAACAGGTCCTTGATGGCCGAGTAGTCCTTGGACTTCTGGTCGGTGTTGCGGATCAGCAGGCCGATCGAGCAGCCGGTGGTGCGGCCTTCGAACACGCCGGAAAGGATTTCTACCTCGTCGGCTTCCTGGCGCTGGGTGGTGTGCCGGCTGGTGCCGGGCTTGCGCCGGTCAAGGTCGTGCTGCAGGTCGGCGAGGGAGATTTCCAGGCCCGGTGGGCATCCATCGACAATGGCGACCAACGCCGGGCCATGGCTCTCGCCAGCGGTGGTGACAGTGAACAGCTTGCCGTAGGTATTGCCGGACATGGACGCTCCGCGAGATCTGCCTGAAATGGACGAAAGCAGCAGTATACAGATGGTTGGCTCGACTGTGCTGGCCTCTTCGCGGGTAAACCCGCTCCTACACGGTCACTACCAGATTCCAATGGTGTGCAGCCCCCCCGTAGGAGCGGGTTCACCCGCGAAGAGGCCGAACCTGCCATGCACACCCGAGAACCTTCCTGCAAACATTGGGTCAAACCCACATCTCCCCATGTAGTACCGCATGATGTCGCGCCTCGTCGCCTTGCTCTTCCTGCTGTGCACCGGCCTGGCCCAGGCCGCCGCCCCCACTGTACTGCAACGCCCGATCGACCTGGACACCGGCCAGGGCGTGCTGCACGGCAGCCTGCTGCTGCCACAACAGGCCACCCCGCCGCCAGTGGTGCTGATCATCGCCGGCTCCGGCCCCACCGACCGCGACGGCAACAACCCGGCGTCGGGCCGGGTCGACAACCTCAAGCGCCTGGCCCTGCTGCTGGCCAACGAACACATTGCCAGCGTGCGTTACGACAAACGCGGGGTGGCCGCCAGCCAGCCGGCCACGCCTGACGAGCGTGACCTCAGCGTGGAGCGCTACGTGGCCGATGTGGTCGCCTGGAGCCGCAAGCTCAAAGCCGACCCGCGCTTCGGCCCGCTGATCCTGATTGGCCACAGCGAAGGCGCACTGATTGCCAGCCTGGCCGCCGAGCAGGCGGGCGCCAGCGCAGTCATCACCCTGGCCGGCAGCGGCCGGCCGCTGGCCGAGGTGCTGCACGAACAACTGGCCCAGCGCCTACCGCCCGCGCAACTGGCCGGTGGCAGTGCCCTGCTCGACCGCCTGCAGGCCGGGCAGACCAGCCTGGATGTGCCTGCGCCGTTGCGCCAGGTGTTTCGCCCCAGCGTGCAGCCGTACCTGATTTCGCTGTTCCAGCAAAACCCGGCAGCCGCCTTTGCCCGCCTGCCCATGCCCGCGCTGATCGTGCAGGGACGCAACGACGTGCAGGTGGACGTGGCCGACGCCCAACGGCTGAAAGCGGCCAAGCCAGATGCACAACTGGTCCTGATCGATGGCATGAACCACATGCTGCGCATCAGCCCCAAGGGCATGAGCCAGCAGCGCGACAGCTACCTCAACCCCGAGCTGCCGCTGGCGCGTGAGCTGGGCGAGCGAATTGTGACGTTCATCCAGCATTTGCCTTCGGCGTAAGTCAAACAGGCTCAGGTCTCAGCCATGCCTGCCGATACAGCAGGCATAGCTGAGGACAAGCCCTGATGACCACCTCCCCCACCGCCGTCGAGCCGGCCGAAGACCCCCAGGAAATCCCCGCCCTGCCCTGGGCCGAGCTGACCGCCGAACATTTCCAGCTGCTACGCCTGGCAGCACTGCCTACCGACCGCAGCACCGGCGCGCGGCCGCTGCGTTTTGTGCAGTTCGGCTATGCCGAGCGCCATGACAAGGCACACAGCCTGCTGCGCATGGAAATCCAGTTGCCTGGGCAGAAAGTGCACAAAGAGCAGAACCGCCTGGACATCCGCGTCGACCATGCCGAGCGCCTGGTGCGCATTGGCAATGAACACGGCCTGCAACTGGAACCGGTGAACCGTGGCATCGGCCGTTTCATGCTGGCCCAGGCCGCGCAATGGTTGCAGCGCAAGTGGTCGCACTACCGGGTTGAAGGCATGGCGCTGCCGAGCAAGGATGCCCTGAACGAGGACTCACGCCTGCGCCGTGACCACTGCTTGCGCGGGGTGGGTATCGAGGTGCAGTACGAGGACAGCCAGCACCTGAAGGGCCGTATCGCGGATATGACGGTGGGCCAGCTCAAGGCCGCCTGGAGCAGCGAGCGCCTGCAGCGGGTGGAGATTCTGGATGCCGCCAACCTGCTGCAGCAGGCGGACCAGCAACTGCAGGAAAAGGAAGGGCAACTGCGCGAGCGGGATGAGCGCGTGGCCAAATACCAGCGCGAAGACGGCGGATTGCGTTTCACCATTACCTGCCTGGTGGCGTTTGCCGTGTTCCAGGCAGGGCTGTTGATCTGGATTGCTACCCGCTAAGACCGCATCAGCTGGTGGAGATTGGGGCCGCTTCGCGGCCCATCGCGACACAAGGCCCACAAGGTATCGCGATCAATCTGTGGGAGCGGCCTTGTGTCGCGATGGGCTGCAAAGCAGCCCCAAATAGCCTAAACGCGGGCCTTGAACAATTCCTGATGCTGGCGGCACTGTTCGGCGGTGAGCATGAACACCCCGTGCCCGCCACGCTCGAATTCCAGCCAGGCAAAGTCCACCTCGGGGTACAACGCCTCGACATGCACCTGGCTGTTGCCCACTTCGACAATCAGCAAACCCTTCTCGGTCAGGTGGTCAGCCGCTTCGGCCAGCATCCGCCGTACCAGGTCCAGGCCGTCGCTGCCGCAGGCCAGGCCCAGCTCGGGCTCATGGTGGTACTCGGCCGGCATGTCGTCGAAGTCTTCGGCATCGACATACGGCGGGTTGGACAGGATCAGGTCGAAACGCTGCCCCGGCAAACCACCAAAGCCATCGCCCTGCACGGTGTACACGCGCCCGTCCAGGCCATGGCGCTCGATGTTCTGGTTGGCCACTTCAAGGGCCTGGAACGACAGGTCGGCCAACACCACCTCGGCCTCGGGGAACACGTCAGCGGCGACGATGCCGATGCAACCCGACCCCGTGCACAGGTCCAGAATGCGCGCCGGCTCGCTGGCCAGCCACGGCTCAAAACGTTTTTCGATCAGCTGGCCAATGGGCGAACGCGGCACCAGCACCCGCTCGTCGACAATGAACGACATGCCGCAGAACCAGGCCTCGCCCAGCAGGTAGGCGGCCGGTACACGCTCTTCGATACGGCGCTTGAGCAGGTGCTGAAGGCGTACTCGCTCGTCGTCCTCGAGCATGCAGTCCAGGTAGCTGTCGGCCACCTCCCATGGCAGGTGCACCGCACCCAGCACCAGCAGGCGGGCTTCGTCCCAGGCGTTGTCGGCACCGTGACCGAAGAACAGGTCATGCTCGTGGAAGCGGCTGACCGCCCAGCGGATGTAGTCGCGCAGCGTGCGCAGACGGGATGTGATCACGGGGTACTCCTATTTTCAGACCGGACAAAAGTCTAACAGCCCCACCCGCACATTTGTTCCTTTGCCTTGCCCAAAGGCTAGCCACAGGCCAGTAACCACGCCGCTTGCGTTGTCAACCATTCCCATTGGCGCCAAGGCAGGGGAGAATAGGTATACAAAAGCCCTATCCAAGGAGCCCTTGATGTCCGTTCCAACCACGATGTTTCGCCTCACTGGCCGCGACTATCCGCCGGCCAAGCTGAGCCACGCCAGCCTGATCATCATCGATGCACAAAAGGAGTACCTCAGTGGTCCCCTGAAGCTGTCAGGCATGGACGAGGCCGTGGCCAACATCGCCAGGTTGCTCGACGCCGCCCGTAAAAGCGGCCGTCCGATCATCCATGTTCGCCACCTGGGCACTGTTGGTGGCCGCTTCGACCCCCAGGGGCCGGCTGGCCAGTTCATTCCGGGGCTGGAGCCGCTGGAAGGTGAAATCGTCATCGAAAAGCGCATGCCCAATGCGTTCAAGAACACCAAGCTGCACGAAACATTGCAGGAGCTGGGCCACCTGGACCTGATCGTCTGTGGTTTCATGAGCCATTCCAGCGTCAGCACCACCGTTCGCCGCGCCAAGGACTATGGTTATCGGTGCACCCTGGTAGAAGACGCGTCGGCCACCCGCGACCTGGCATTCAAGGACGGCGTCATTCCGGCCGCGCAGATTCACCAGTGCGAAATGGCCGTGATGGCTGACAACTTCGCTTGCGTCGCACCCACCGCCAGCCTGATCTGAGCGGCTTGCAGGACCGCCCGGCAGCCGGGCGGAACCCGATGGGCAGCAGCAGGTCGAATTCCGGATATCCACCGAGGAGAGCGGAATGAAGCTTAAAGGCAGTTTCGACGCCAAGCGCCTGCGCCCGCGCGAGCCGCGTAACTGGGGCGCCCGCCTGGCGGCCGGTCTGTCGGCCCTGCTGGCGACGCTGGGCGTATTGCTGGCCATGGCCGGCGTCGCCGGCCTGCTGGGCAACTACCCTGCCCTGCAGGAACTCAACGCCAACAAACCGTTGTCCAGCATCCTCACCGTGGCTGGCTTGTTGCTGCTGTGGCTGGGCGTGCGTTTCTGGCGGCGCAGCCGTATCCGCTTGCGCCGCGGGCGGGAGCTTAACCTGTCGCCGCACCTGATGAAGAAGCACGATTGAGACGCTGCTAACGCGGTCCTTGTGGGAGCGGCCTTGTGTCGCGAAAGGGCCGCAAAGCGGCCCCGGCAATTCATGCAGTGAACTGAAACCCTCGGGGGCGCTGCGCACCCCTTTCTCGACGCAAGGCAGTTGCCCCCCGATCGCACCGGCCACAAGCCATGCGCAATCCCTGCAGGAGCGGGTTTACCCGCGAAGAGGCCCGCACAGGCTGCCCCGGCAATTCATGCAGTGAACTGAAACCCTCGGGGGCGCTGCGCACCCCTTTAGCGACGCAAGGCAGTTGCCCCCCGATCGCACCGGCCACAAGCCATGTGCAATCCCTGTAGGAGCGGGTTCACCCGCGAAGAGGCCCGCACAGGCTGCACACGGCCCCACAGTCGCGTAAACTACGTCGCCTACGTGGAGGCATCATGCAAGACGACGATTTTTCCCTGTTCAAGGCCGAAGTGCGCGGCGTAAAGCCGATCAGCCACGACCGTGCCGACGTCGGCAAGCCCAAGGCCGACCGCCAGAAGCTGGCCGGCCTGCGCCAGGCGGCGACCGTGCGCAGTGACAAGGCTTTGGTCATCGATGGCATGTCCGACCAGTTCGTCATCGACGTAGGCGCCGAAGACGAACTGATGTGGCGCCGCGATGGCGTACAGGAAGGCCAACTGCGCAAGCTGAAGCTGGGGCAGATTCCATTCGAGGGCAGCCTCGACCTGCACGGCATGACGGTGGAAAAGGCCCGCGAAACCTTGTGGGACTTCATCGCCGAAGCCACCAAACTGGAGGTGCGCTGCGTGCGGGTGACCCACGGCAAGGCCGCGCGCCTGGACGGCAAGCGCCCGATGATCAAGAGCCACGTCAACACCTGGCTGCGCCAGCACCCGCAAGTGCTCGGTTTTGCCTCGTGCAGTGCCCGCCACGGCGGCACTGGCGCGGTGTATGTGATGCTGAAGCGAACCATGCTCGAAGGCCGCGACGAGTAACGCCGCGCTTGCAGCGCCGCCCTCACCGCCGTACCCTTCGTTTTTGCGATTTTTTCCCACAGGTAGATCCATGTCCCTGGAACAGAACTACACCGAGATCCTCAGCCAGATTGGCGAGGACGTCTCCCGTGAGGGCCTGCTCGACACGCCCAAGCGGGCTGCAAAGGCGATGAAGTACCTTTGCCGCGGTTATGAGCAAACACTGGAAGAAGTCACCAACAACGCTTTGTTCAGCTCTGACAACAGCGAAATGGTGCTGGTCCGGGACATCGAGCTGTATTCGATGTGCGAACACCACATGCTGCCGTTCATTGGCAAGGCACACGTTGCCTACCTGCCGAAGGGCAAGGTACTGGGCCTGTCCAAGGTGGCACGTATCGTCGACATGTACGCCCGCCGCCTGCAGATCCAGGAAAACCTCAGCCGCCAGATCGCCGAAGCCGTGCAGCAGGTAACCGGTGCCGCGGGTGTGGCCGTGGTGGTCGAAGCCAAGCACATGTGCATGATGATGCGCGGTGTCGAAAAGCAGAATTCGACCATGATCACCTCGGTGATGCTGGGTGAGTTCCGCGATAACGCCGCCACCCGTAGCGAGTTCCTCAGCCTGATCAAGTGATTGGTTGCTGACCCCAAGCCGACCCTTCAGGGTCGGCTTTTGCATTTCAGGAGTTGCCCATGATCGTCAAAGCCCTGCGGGTTGGCCTCGGCCAGCTCATTGTGTTCGGTGACTGGATCAGCCGCCCGGCCAAGCGCAAACGCGACGCCGCCGCCCAGGCCCGCATCGAGCAAGCGGCCAAGGGGCTGGCGCTGTACCAGTTCCACGCCTGCCCGTTCTGCGTCAAAACCCGCCGCACCCTGCACCGTTTGAACGTGCCGGTGGCGCTGCGCGACGCCAAGAACGACCCGGTGCACCGCCAGGCCCTGCAAGAAGGTGGCGGCCGGGTGAAAGTGCCATGCCTGCGCATTGAAGAAGCCGGCAAGGTGACCTGGATGTATGAGTCCAAGGCGATCATCGCTTACCTGGATGAGCGGTTTGCTTCGGCCTAAAAGCGCTGCAAGTCGGAGCGGCCTTGTGTCGCGAAAGGGGCGCGAAGCGCCCCAGGATTACAGCATCGCGGCACAAATTGCTGGGGCCGCGTTGCGGCCCTTTCGCGACACAAGGCCTGTGCCAGGCTTTAGATATTGACGGCGACCTTCAGTGCTTCCAGCGCCGGCTCGACCTGGATGCCCAGCGCTGCCCCCAGCTCCATTACCCGGGGTTGATGGGCGGGTTTGCGGTGATGATGTTTCTCGATGCCGCGCTAGGCTGAGGCTGAACACCGGCCTGTGGGAGCGGCCTTGTGTCGCGAAAGGGCCGCGAAGCGGCCCCGGCAGTATTTGCATCGACGCTGAAACCCCGGGGCTGCTGTGCAGCCCTTTCGCGACACAAGGCCGCTCCCACAATCGGGCCAGCTTTCAGAAATTGAGCAAGACAGTTGCTGCCACAATGAACCGTATCGGCTTTTAGCCCACCATCGGCACATGCCGCGGGTGGCTGCTGACCCGCTCCAGCCAGGCCCTTACCGCCGGGTACTCCGCCAGGTCGAACCCGCCCTGCTGCGCCACATGGGTGTAGGCATACAACGCCACATCGGCAATCGAGTAGTGCTCACCCACCAGGTAAGGCGTCATCTGCAACTGACGCTCCATCACCTTCAGCGCCTTGTAGCCGCCCTTGTGCAATTTGCGGTACTCGTCCAGGCGCTCGTCCGGTAACCCCAGGTAGAACTGGATGAACCGCGCCACGGCAATGTACGGCTCATGGCTGTACTGCTCGAAAAACTGCCACTGCAGCACCTGGGTACGCAGGCGCGGCTCGCTGGGCAGGAACTCGCTGCCATCGGCCAGGAAGTTGAGAATGGCGTTGGACTCCCACAGGTAGCTACCGTCTTCCAGTTCCAGCACCGGTACCTTGCCGTTAGGGTTCATCGCCAGAAACTCGGGCGTTTCGGTCTCGCCCTTGAGGATGTCCACCGGGTGCCATTCATAGGGCCGGCCCAGCAGGCTCAACATGAGCTTGACCTTGTAACAGTTACCCGACTGGTAGTCGCCATAGACCTTGTACATCGACCCTCCCTGCAAAGCAGTTTCGCAATTGCGCCCAATATTTGGCGACTGTACGGCTAAAAGCAATGGCCGCTGTATGGCAAGGATCAACCTTGCTCGCTGTAGTCTGAAAAAACTGCTTACACCTTTACAAGGATTTTATTCATGACCGATGCCACTTCCGCACGCCTGCGGCCCCTGGCAGACACCTCCCCCTCGGCGGTGGTCGCCGGCTTCATTGCCATGCTCACCGGCTATACCAGTTCGCTGGTGTTGATGTTCCAGGCCGGCCAGGCGGCCGGGCTGACCACCGCGCAGATCTCGTCATGGATCTGGGCGCTGTCGATCGGCATGGCGGTATGCAGCATCGGCCTGTCGCTACGCTACCGCACACCGATCACCGTCGCCTGGTCCACCCCCGGCGCGGCGCTGCTGATCACCAGCCTGGGTGGGGTCAGCTATGGCGAGGCCATTGGCGCCTACATTACCTGCGCCTTGCTGGTGCTGGTGTGCGGCCTGACCGGCAGCTTCGAGCGCCTGGTCAAACGCATCCCGGCCTCGCTGGCCTCGGCGCTGCTGGCGGGCATCCTGTTCAAGATCGGCAGCGAAATCTTCGTGGCCGCGCAGCACCGCACGTTGCTGGTGCTGGGCATGTTCTTCAGCTATCTGCTGGTCAAGCGCCTGTCGCCGCGTTATTGCGTGCTGGCCGCGCTGTTGGTGGGCACGGCATTGTCCGGCGCGTTGGGCCTGCTGGACTTCAGCGGCTTCCACCTGGAAGTGGCCAAGCCGGTGTGGACCACACCAAGCTTCTCGCTGGCGGCAACCATCAGCATCGGCATTCCGCTGTTCGTGGTGGCCATGACCTCGCAGAACATGCCCGGCGTGGCCGTCCTGCGTGCCGACGGCTACCAGGTACCGGCCTCGCCGCTGATTTCGGCCACCGGCTTTGCCTCGCTGCTGCTGGCGCCGTTCGGCTCGCATGGGGTCAACCTGGCGGCGATCAGCGCGGCGATCTGCACCGGGCCGCATGCCCATGAAGACCCGGGCAAACGCTATACCGCGGCGGTGTGGTGCGGGATTTTCTACGGCATTGCCGGGGTGTTCGGCGCCACCTTGGCGGCACTGTTCGCGGCATTGCCGAAAGAACTGGTGCTGTCGATTGCGGCACTGGCCCTGTTTGGTTCGATCATGAACGGTTTGACCGTGGCCATGAGCGAGGCGCGTGAGCGGGAGGCCGCGGTGATCACCTTTATGGTGACCGCTTCGGGGCTGACCTTGTTCTCGATTGGTTCGGCGTTCTGGGGGATTGTGGCGGGGGTGTTGGCTTTGGTGATTCTTAACCCGCGTAGGGGGTGAGGGTTGTTGTTGCCTGGGGTGGCCTCTTCGCGGGTAAACCCGCTCCTACGACGGGAAATCACACAACCTGCGAATGGGCCGGCACAGGCAACGAGATTACAACCTGAAATGCCCCACCATGCCCTTCAAATCGGTGCCCAGCTGCGCCAGCTCGACACTGGACCGGGCATTGTCCTGCATCGCCAACGCCGCCTGGTCCGCACTGCCACGAATCTGCGTGACACTGCGGCTGATCTCTTCCGCCACCGAACTCTGCTGCTCGGCGGCTGCGGCAATCTGCTGGTTCATCTGCTGAATCAATGACACCGCTGCGGCAATGCTGCCCAGCGCACTTTCGGTCTGCAGGGCATCGGCCACGGCCAGCCGCACCAGCTCGGTACTGCCGCGGATCTGCGCCACTGACTGTTGGGCATTGCCGCGCAGGCTGGCCACCAAGGTCTCGATCTGCTCGGTGGATTGCCGGGTGCGCCGCGCCAAGGCGCGCACTTCATCGGCCACCACGGCAAAGCCACGCCCCTGCTCGCCGGCGCGGGCAGCCTCGATGGCGGCATTCAACGCCAGCAGGTTGGTTTGCTCGGCCACGCTCTTGATCACTTCCAGCACATCACCAATGGTGTGGATTTCGGCACTGAGGCTGTCGATGCCGGCGCTGGCAGCTTCTGCCGCCGACGCCAGCTGCTCGATGCGCTGCATGCTCTGGCGCACCACCTGCTGGCCAGTGTCGACCTTCTCGTCCGCCGCCTGGGCCGCCTGCGCGGCCTCCTCGGCATTGCGCGCCACATCGTGCACGGTGGCAGTCATCTGCTGCATGGCGGTCGCCACCTGTTCGGTTTCTTCCTTCTGGCTGCCCACCTCGCGGTTGGTCTGCTCGGTCACCGTCGACAACGCCTGGGCGCTGCCGGCCAATTGTTCGATGCCCTGCTGCAAGCCACTGACAATGCCCGAGAGCCCCGCCGCCATCTGCTGCATGGCCTGCATCAGTTGCCCCACCTCATCCCGGCGCGGCGCCTGGGCGTCGAAGCCCAGTTCACCCGCCGCAATGCGCTGGGCACGGGCAATCACATGCTTCAACGGGCCGACCACAGCCCGGGTAATCAGCCAGGCCGCCAACACGCCGACAAGCAACGCCAGCGCCGTGGCCAGGCCGATGGCGATGGCATTGCGCTGCAGCTCGCCTTGCAGGGCCTGCTCCTGCCCAAGATAGGCTTGGTCGACACGACCGGTAACCCGCTCGGCGCTGGCTTGCAACTGCGCCTTTAGCCCCTGCTCGCGGGCCAGCTGGTCGGTGTATTCGTTGAGTTTTTCCGAAAAACTGCCAATGTGCCCCGCCACTTCGCCCAACACACTCTGGTAACCGGCATCGCCAACCGCGCCTTGCAACTGGCTGACCAGGCCAGCGGCCTCCACCGTCTGGGCAATACGCTCCTGGCTCACACCCTCCTCGCCCTTGCGGCTTTTTTCCAGGCGTACCCGTGCTTCGTCCATGGCCTGCAGCATCAGCCGCGACACCTGGGCCACCTGCGCGGCTTGCTCAAGAAACTCGCCACCCTGCTGGCCCTGGGACTGCTTGAGGGTGTACACGCCGTCATCGGCCAGGCCGGCCTGCAGCACATCAAGGTTGTTGGACACGTTGGATACCGACCAGCTGGCCATGTCCAGCGCCAGCTCCTTGGCTTGCACGGCCTCGACAAAGGCTTCGAATGCCTGGCCATAGGCGGCAAGATCGGTTTGCGCCGCCGCCAGCGCCGGCAGGCCTCGGGCGCGTTCGACCAAACCCTGCAGGCCGCCACGCAAGGCGTCGGCCTGCTGCATGTCGGAGCGCAGGGCAAACGCCTGCTCATGCTCGCGCAAGCGCAGCAAGTCGGTATTGAACTGGGCCAGCTGACGCAAGCTGTCGAAGCGCTGGCCAACGCTTTGCAACGCCACGACGCCGATAGCCGCCACCGCCAGCGTCAGCAGCAGCACCAAGGCAAAGCCAAGGCCAAGTTTGCGGGCCATGCCCAGGTTGGCCAGCACACCGTGCTTGCTCGTGCCCATCGCCGATCCCCTTTCAGCCAGTGAGGTTATCCCGAAGGCTAAGGGTGGCAACGTTATCTGCCAATGAACAAGGGGCTGGCGTCAGAATAGTGTCAAATAGCTATGTCTTGTCGTTTTTGGCTGCAAAAGGGTCGCTTTCAGTGCCAGCTGTAAAAGATATCACTAGGCCATCAATGATAGCCCGTCCCTCAACCTGCGACGGCACCTGCCCATATTAAATCGACGCAAGTAAAACATTCATTTATTCCAATCCACACTTTATCGAACACTATTGACGCCATTAAATTTGCGCCAAAAGTGGGGTATTGAAATTTTTTTAAACACCCCTGCACACAATAAAAACGTCGCTATCGTGATCGGTAACTGGCCCGTTCTCCGGACCTGCAGTGCACCCTGGAGTTTGCAATGAAAACAGCCATGTTTACTGCTGTGGTCACCCCGTTGCTGCTGTTTACTGTGCCAACCGTTGGCTATGCCGAAACTTCCACCGCACCATTGTTCACCCTCGGCTTACAAGGGAGCTACACCCAACTGGAACTCAACGGCCGTAATAATGAAACCGAAGATATGCCCGAAGGTGGCTTATTCATCAACTACGGCAACAAGATGACGGCCACGCAAGGCCTTGTCTACCAGGCCGAGGCCAGTGGCATGTACTCGAAACAGCATGACCAGAAGCTCAAGGACGGCCAGGCCGACCTGGACCTGGGCTGGCGCTTGGCACTGGCCGAACGGCATTCAGTCGACCTGCTGCTGGGCGCCGGCTACAAGTGGAACCGGTTGGAACCCAATACCAGTCGCCATGATGTCGACCTTACCAACCGCACGCCGTTCGCCAAACTGGCGGCGGGGTACAATTACCGCTTCAATAATGCCACCTTGCGTTTCGAAGCGGGCATACGCCAAGTTATCAATGGCGATTCGCAATTGAAAATACATGGCATCAGCAACGAAGAGCTTGATTTGAAAGATACCACCAACCCCTTTGCCGAACTTAGTGTGCTGTTCAACCAACACGGTACTGTGCCGGTATACGCTTCGCTTTACTTCAGCCGCTACAACTATGAATTGGACGGGCAGTTCCGGATGACTGACTCGGACGAACAAACCCGTGACGAGTACGGCCTGAAAATAGGCGTCAGCTTTTAGCCGGGTGGCCGGCTGGCTGCCCGGGTTGCTCAGAACGGCCTGGGCACGCCCATCCTGTCCATGCGCGACATGGTAGGCTTTGGCCTGGTGATCGCATTTGTCAGGGGCAGGCTTGCCCACGAAGCAACCCGCAAGGTATCCACTCAGATCGCCGTAGCCCCACCATCCACCGTCAGGCAATGCCCGGTGGTAAACGCCGCGCCGTCACTGCACAGGTACAGTACAGCGCTGGCGATTTCCTCGACCTTGCCAATGCGCCCCACCGGGTGCATGGCTGCGGCGAACTCGGCCTTGCGCGGGTCGGCCTGGTAGGCGCGGCGGAACATGTCGGTGTCGATCACGGCCGGGCACACGGCGTTCACGCGGATGCCCTTCTTGGCGTACTCGATGGCCGCCGACTTGGTCAGGCCGATGACCGCATGCTTGCTGGCGCTGTAGATGCTCATCTTTGGCGCCGCCCCAAGCCCCGCCACCGACGCGGTATTGACGATGGCCCCACCGCCCTGGACCAGCAACAAGGGCAACTGATACTTCATGCACAACCACACGCCCTTCACGTTCACGCCCATGATGGCATCGAACTCCGCTTCACTGCCTTCGGCCAGGCGGTGTTGCTCAATCTCGATCCCCGCGTTGTTGAAGGCGTAGTCCAGCCGGCCGTAGGCGGCCATCAGGCGCTCATGCAACTGGCGCACCTCGGCGTCGCGGGTCACGTCGCAGGCAATGAACAGCGCTTCGCCGCCTGCCGCGTGGATCTGCGCCACGGTGGCCTCGCCGCCGACCGGGTCGAGGTCGGCCACCACCACTTTCATGCCCTCGTGGGCGAACGCCAGGGCGGTTGCCCGGCCGATACCGGCACCCGCGCCGGTCACCAGGGCTACCTGGCCAGAAAAGGTCATGCTCATCGCGTGCTCCTGTGAGGGGTTGGGTGGGGTTCAGAGCATAGTCAGCCACCGCTCGGCCGGGCAGCATCATCACAGCAACGGTTGGGCTACCATGCTTGTCAGTGATTTTAAGGAACCGCCTTCATCAACAAGGTAGATTGAACGCCTTACGCCCTCCACTGCCCACAAGGACCCGCCATGACCCAGACCAACCGCCGCTTCCTGCTTGCCAAACGCCCGGTCGGCGCCGTGCGCCGTGACGACTTCAGCTTCGAGACCGTACCCGCCGAGCAACCCGGCGAAGGCCAGGTACTGGTGCGCAACCTGTACCTGTCGCTGGACCCGGCCATGCGTGGCTGGATGAACGAAGGCAAGTCCTACATCCCGCCCGTGGCCCTGGGCCAGGTAATGCGTGCGCTGGGTGTAGGTGAAGTGGTTGCCTCCAATCACCCCGGCTACCAGCCCGGCGACCACGTGAGCGGCGCCCTCGGTGTGCAGGACTACTTCACCGGCGAGCCCCAGGGCCTGCACAAGATCGACCCCAAGCTGGCCCCCCTGCCCCGTTACCTGTCAGCCTTGGGCATGACCGGCATGACCGCCTACTTCGCCCTGCTGGAGGTTGGCCAACCCAAAGCTGGCGATACCGTGGTCATTTCCGGCGCGGCCGGTGCGGTGGGCAGCATTGTCGGGCAGATTGCCAAGATCAAAGGCTGCCGCGTGGTCGGCATTGCCGGCGGTGCCGAAAAGTGCCAGTACCTGAAGGACGAGCTGGGCTTTGACGGCGTGATCGACTACAAGGCCGAAGACGTGCTGGCCGGCCTGAAGCGCGAATGCCCCAAAGGCGTGGACGTGTACTTCGACAACGTGGGCGGCGACATCCTCGATGCCGTGCTGACGCGCATCAACTTCAAGGCACGCATCGTGATTTGCGGCGCGATCAGCCAGTACAACAACAAAGAAGCGGTAAAAGGCCCGGCCAACTACCTGTCGCTGCTGGTCAACCGCGCGCGCATGGAAGGCTTTGTGGTGATGGATTACAGCAAAGACTACGGCAAGGCCGCGCTGGAGATTGCCGGCTGGCTGGCCAGTGGTCAGGTGAAGAGCAAAGAGGATGTGGTGGAAGGGCTGGAAACCTTCCCGGAGACCTTGTTGAAGCTGTTCAGCGGGGAGAATTTTGGCAAGTTGGTGTTGAAGGTTTAAACGCCACCGATGGCCCGACATAGCCCGCCGTAGGAGCGGGTTCACCCGCGAAAGGGCCGGGCCTGCGGGCCAATTTCCACCGGCCGTTCACCGTTGCCGCCGCCTCCGTATTCGCGGGTAAACCCGCTCCTACACGGATCGGGGGTGCAGCCACATCAATGGTTCGACAAAGGCATCGGTGGCCCGAAAGGGCCAGGCCTGCCGGCCAATTTCCACCCGCCGTCCACCGTTGCCGCCGACACCGTATTCGCGGGGACACACATTGGTGGCCCGGCACAGGCCGTCGTAGGAGCGGGTTCACCCGCGAAAGGGCCAGGCCTGCCGACCAATTTCCACCCGCCGTCCACCGTTGCCGCCGCCAACGTATTCGCGGGTAAACCCGCTCCTACACGGATCGGGGGCGCAGCCACATCAATGGTTCGACACAGGCATCGGGGGCCCGAAAGGGCCAGGCCTGCCGGCCAATTTCCACCCGCCGTCCACCGTTGCCGCCGCCACCGTATTCGCGGGGGACACACAGCGGTGGCTCGGCATAGGCCGTTGTTGGACAGCCGTAGGTTAATTACCCACGAATCTCCGCCACCACCGCTGCCAACGCTTGCGCAGGGTCTGCAGCCTGGCTGATCGGCCGGCCGATCACCAGGTAGTCCGAACCGGCATCCAGTGCCTGACGCGGGGTGAGGATGCGGCGCTGGTCATCCTGCGCGCTGCCCGCCGGGCGAATGCCCGGTGTCACCAGTTGCAACGATGGGTGCGCCGCCTTCAATGCCGGGGCCTCAAGCGCCGAGCACACCAAACCGTCCATACCCGCTTTTTCCGCCAACGCCGCCAAACGCAGCACTTGCTCTTGGGGGTCGATATCCAGGCCAATGCCGGCCAGGTCTTCACGCTCCATGCTGGTCAGCACGGTCACGCCAATCAGCAACGGCTGCGGGCCGCTGCGCTTGGCCAGCTCTTCACGGCAGGCCACCATCATGCGCAGGCCACCGGAGCAATGTACGTTGACCATCCACACGCCCATCTCGGCGGCGGCCTTTACCGCCATGGCGGTGGTGTTGGGAATGTCGTGGAACTTGAGGTCCAGGAACACTTCGAAGCCCTTGTCACACAGGGTTTCGACAATGCCCGAAGCGCTGCTGGTGAACAGCTCCTTGCCAACCTTCACCCGGCACAGCGCAGGGTCAAGCTGGTCAGCCAGCTTCAGGGCGGCCTCACGGGTAGGGAAATCCAGGGCGACGATCAGGGGCGTCTGGCAGGCGGACATGGGCAGGGTCTCTTGGCAAGTCGAAAACGGCGCGCATTGTAAACGAAGTGACGCAGGCTTTGGGGCCCGCAGGTCACGGAATTGGCCCTGCACGGCCTGGCACCTATAATTGAACCAACGGAACGGGCAATTGCTCAAAACTTATGTAACCGTTGCCCATGGCCCGATCTAAGGAGAACGACAATGCCCTGGTATGCCTGGCTGATACTCATCATAGCCCTCGGCTCGATTGTCGGCGGGTTGATGATGCTACGCGACACGGCCAAAAAACTGCCGCTGACCGAAGAGCAACTGCGCAAGGTACATGAGCGCAATGCCGAGGCGGATGCCAAGGACGCTCAAGACCGCTAAAACGCCCAGCCCTTCAGGCGCTGCGCCTGCGGGAGCGCGCCATTCCCGGCACACAAAGGCCGGGCCAGGGCATCACCCCGGCCCCTGCCCGCTTACTCCACCATCACCTTGTCCCGGTTGCGCTCCAGCAACGCATTGCCTATGCCCTTTATTTCCAGCAACTCATCCACTGAAGCAAACGGCCCATTGGCCTCGCGGTAGGCCACGATAGCCTCCGCCTTGGCCTTGCCAATGCCGTTCAGCTCCTTTTGCAGGGTGAGTGCATCTGCCGTGTTCAAGTCCAGCCTCGGCGCCTGCTGTGCCTGGGCCTGGGCCACCACCGGCACCGGTTCGGCCACTGCCATGGTGCTGGCCGGGGCGGCGCTAAGGGAGAACGACAAACTGGTGAACAGCGGCAGCAGCAGGTACGACAGAACGTTATTGCGCATGGTCAACACTCCTTGGGTTGGTCATTTTCCAGCAACCGTTTTCCTTCGGCTGCGCAACCAACCCTAGCGGGTAACCCGGTCGCAACACACCCAACCACCCCGGCGAATGGTTACCGAATCGGTCAGCAAAACGCTCAACTTCGCCCACCCACCAACAGTGGCCGTTTCCTCCTCGCTCGGCCCCGGCCCTTGATGCACAAGACTCCGGCCCTGTGCCTGTAGCCAAATCCCGGTTGGTTCGACACCCACTGCCCACCAATGCCCGGCCATTCTCCTACAATGCCCGCCGAACAAGGCTCACCCCGTAAAGCAGCCGGTCGTGGCAGCTTCAAGCGCATCTGGAACATGGCGACACCAACGCCCCGCTCAACACCCCCGATCGATGTACAGGGCTTCCCCCGCGAATGCGGTGGCGGTTCGCGGGTAAACCCCCGCCGACAACGGTCGGCAATAACGGCGAAGCTACTTGCCTTGGGGTGCACACCCAGCACGTCAGACTTTCCTGAAACCCTGCCCCACCTCTTCAGCTCGACAACCAAGCGAACTATCCTACGCGCCAGTCAGAAGCAGCTGAATTGTCGGGGAAATGCCCCAGGGATAACTTCACCGGGTCGCCATGTTGGTGACCGGGTGTGAGAACCTGATGCGAGTTACCTGGCTTGCCTGTCATGGCAGTCGTACGCGGGCAGACTTCGGTCTGGCCGAGCCTTGTAGCTCCCTCGGTTTCTCACCCCGTGTACGACTGCCGCCCTGGTCCGTGAGAAAGATCTGCGTGGCAGTTCCACTTACCAGGAGCAACTACCATGAAAAACAACAACCAATCCCCCCTCCTCACCGCAGGCATCGAAACCTTCCTCGAAGCCGGCAACCCCACCCTGGACCTGCTCCGCGTCCAACCCGGCATCCCCGTCGATGACGCCTATGAACACGTCTCCGTCCTGCTGGGCTACTGCAAGCACCTGGTACGCGAAGGTGACATGGAAGACGACCACAAGATGCTGGGCGCAGCGGACTACCTGCTGGCCACCGCAAAAGCCCTGATGAACGACATCGAGATTGCGAAAAACAGGCAGCACTGAAGGGAATGACGCGAGACCAGGCGAGGCTATGCCTCGCTTGCAGTCAGAAGAAATGGGCTTCATCAGCCCAGACATGGCGAGGGCAAACCACTGCAGTGGCCAAGCCCCCGCCCTGTGGGAGCGGGCGCGCCCGCGAACACCGGCACCGCCGGTGCCATCCCCCCCAATGCCTACAAGATCACAGCCCCACACCCGCCGCTCAAATCTCACTGCGCGGATAAACACTGATAAACGCCGAAATGGCAATCGCGTCCCCATCATCCACCTTCACCCGCGGGCTCTGCCCCGAGCGCTTGATGTCAGACGCAAACTCAGCGGTCTTGAATGCCTGCTCAAGCTCGTCACCGCCCACCCCGGCATAAACGACCACCTGGGTACCGGTATTGTGCTTCTGCAGGGGCAACTGCTTGATCTGAACCTGCACACCCGCCTTGGTCAGCGCAACGGCAATTTCCTTGGCAAAGCGCACAGCTTCCTTGTCATCTTTGTGGATATTCAGCAACACCACCGGCGCCAGCGTCTTAGCCTTCAGCTCGCCCGCCAATGCCTTGAACGCATCATGCGCCTGCGGCGTCAACGCTCGGGGCTTCAGGCTGGCTTCCAGCTTCAACCGCTCGGCCCTCTCGCGCTCAAGTTCCGCCCTGAGCGCATCGTTCTGCTCCATGAGCTGCTCGATCTCCAGCCTGGCCTGCACGTCCGACTCGTGGACGACAGTAACCACCTGCGCCCCCCGAGAAACGGGCACTTCGGCTTGCTGGTTTTTTACATCCGAGGTCATATGGGCAATGATCATCGCACTGGCGGCGATCAGCGCAGCGATTACCGCAGTGGCAGAGGCTATGGCATGGATAAGGCTGGCTGCGTCTGCTGAAATATCAGGCATAAACAACTTCTTGAAGTTAGGGATGTTCATCGTTTCACGGTCAGGCAGGCGTGCCGGGCAGATGCCACGGTACGGGTACAAGTCGAGCCAAGAAGGCTAGCGAGGCCTGGCAGATTGCCATAATTTTGCGGATTTTGCTGGAAAACACAAAGACACCGCGACCAGAGTTGCATCCCATACTGCGCCCGCTACGCGCCATCCAGTGAATAGCCCAGCGGCCGCGCAAGGAGAATGTCGGATGTAGCCCTCTCGCATTCGCGCAGCGCCCCTTCGGCAGCGAACCTGCCTGGCGGCCCTATCAGCCATCACGCAGTTTAATCAGAAAATCAGCCTTAATAGCCTCAGAAAACTTAAGGCTGGTGTGGGGTGAAAACTATTGCGTGGGGTTACAGACTTGGCCTGAGAAAGCGATACAACCTCTTAGACTGCCGCCTTCCGGCGCGCGCGCCAAAAGAGCACCGTAGAACGCCTCGCTCTGGGTGAACAAATACTCATCCAACAGTTAAATTTTGCACTCAGCAGCGCTCCTTTCGATCTCATCGGTTACCTGTATGAGTGGCCTCACTTAAATATTCACGCCCTGCTTAATCTCATAACAAGGAATCATGAACTAGACAAATAGCCCCTCGGCCTTCCCTATACTGCTTCAGCATGCCCTCAACCGGCCGCAGCCCCCTGCGCGTAGCAGCACAACGCCAGCTATCCCGTAAGGCTGGCAACCTGATGCGATCTGCTGTATCTATGACGCCCTTTCGACCCAGGGAGAAGGCCGTGGAGTGGTACGAGTCGCTTTTTTTGCAAATGTGTAGTCATGTTCTAACCCAGTCCAAGATGGCAAATCGCCGCGGACTCACTGGGGCTTTGACTATGGACACCACATCGACTCGCGATCTGGTAGAGAGTTACGAGCGTAACGTAGCAGTAGCGTTCAGCGCAGCCGAAATGAAAGACCATCTTTCACAAGGTGCAAACTGCGTGGTCCTGATCATTGTGAAAGAGCACCAATTCCAGAATTACTTGACCGATATCAACCGTCAGCAAGAGGTCGTATTGAGTGCCACGCTGCGTACGGATGCCCGATCCACCGAGTATGCCAATTACCATGTCGACATCGCGATTATACGACCCACCTCGTCAGGCCCCATGGACATCGCTCACTAAAACGTGACGTTCGCTATAGCCCCTAACGCCGGGCTGACCGCCGCCTACACTCGCCTTCCGAAAGTGCAGGCGGCGGAAATTGCAGCGCTTACCTGGCGGCGCCCCGAGCATCCTCTGGAAAGTCCAGCTATGATGCCCTCGGCCCTGATCGATGTGCAGAGCGACGGCTCATTCAGCGTGAGTAGTCCCGTCGCCTGCATCATGGGCCTGACCGTTCGTGGCAACACCCAAGCCTTGGCTATTTCAACCTGGCTACACCTGCCTCAACGAGGTAGCGCAGCAAAATTCATGCGGCTAATCATTTTGCCCACCATCCCCTTCTAGACGGTGCCTGCAGTCGGCACCGCATATGAGAGATGTATGTACGCACCTATTCAAACTCGTTGCTTCAAAGCCTATGACATCCGCGGTCAAGTGCCGACCGATCTCAACGACGACATCGCCTACCGCATTGGTCGCGCCCTGGTGGCCCAATTGGGCGGACGCAGTTACGTGGTCGGCCGTGACATGCGCCTTGAAAGCCCGGGCCTGTCGCGTGCCTTGATGCAGGGCCTGACCGAAGGCGGTGCCGATGTAATCGACATCGGCCTGTGCGGCACCGAGGAAGTTTACTTCGCCACCAGCCATTACAAGGCAGATGGTGGCATCATGGTCACCGCCAGCCACAACCCAAAGGGTTACAACGGCATGAAGCTGGTGCGTGAGCAGTCGCGCCCGATCAGCGGCGACACGGGCCTGAACGATATCCGCCAGCGCGTCGAAACAGGCGAACTGGGCACTCAAGCGGCCACGCCGGGTAGCGTACGCGAAGCGTTCGACAAATCTGCCTACATCGAGCACCTGCTGACCTACATCGACCTGGGCGCACTCAAGCCCCTGAAAGTACTGGCCGATCCTGGTAATGGCGCGGTTGGCCCGGTATTGGAGCTGCTCAAGGCCCGCCTGCCGCTGGATATCACCATCATCAACGGCGAGCCAGATGGCAACTTCCCCAACGGCATCCCCAACCCGCTGCTGCCAGAAAACCGTGACCTTACCCGCCAAGCAGTGCTGGAAACCGGTGCAGACATGGGTATCGCCTTCGACGGCGACTTTGACCGCTGCTTCTTCTTCGACAATCAGGGGCGCTTCATCGAAGGCTACTACGTGGTCGGCCTGCTGGCCGAAATGCTTCTGGCCAAGCACCCGGGCAGCAAGATCATCCATGACCCACGCCTGACCTGGAACACCATCGAGCAAGTCAGTGCCGCCGGTGGCCAGGCCATTCAGAGCAAGACCGGCCACGCCTTCATCAAAGAGCGCATGCGCGCCGAAGACGCGGTGTACGGCGGTGAAATGAGCGCCCACCACTACTTCCGCGATTTTGCCTACTGCGACAGCGGCAACATTCCGTGGCTGCTGGTCGCCGCGCTGATGAGCCACACCGGCAAGAGCCTGGCCCAACTGGTAGACGAGCGTATTGCGGCATTCCCGTGCAGTGGCGAGATCAACTACGAAGTGGCCGATGTGAAGGGCACCATCGAGAAGATTCTGGCGTTCTACGTGCCACACAACCCCAGCGTCGACCGCACCGATGGGATCAGCGTCGAGTTTGCCGACTGGCGCTTCAGTCTGCGTGGTTCGAATACCGAACCCCTGCTGCGCCTGAACGTCGAGAGCCGGGGCGACGAAGCGCTGGTCGCTCAGCGCGTCGCCGAAATCGCCCGCCTGATCCGGGAATAACCTGGCCAACGGAATTGCTGGTGCATCTGGGCGTGCGCAAGCACGTGCCATAAACGACTCGGCAATTTGGGGCTGCCTCGCAGCCCCTTGTCTCGCCCCCTTCCCACGCCCAACGGTCTAACCACTGCTTTAGGGGCAGACCGTCTAGTCAGCGGCTGACCATCAAGTACCTGCATTTTCTGTTACACAATGTGAACCCGATCACCTACACAATTACGCCTCCAGCGTAAGCTGCAAAGCACCCAAACTGTGAAAACCTGCTGGCCCACCACTTCTCAAGATGAAATCATTGTGCCATCATCCAGTGAGCTGCCATTCGTCTCGAATATGTCCAATGGATTAGAACTTTTGACGGGATTCGCAGCATCTCGCTTGACGCTTATGCCCCCCGGCGCTTACCCTTCCGCCCCTTAGAACAGGGAAGTTTCCGGAATAACCGTCTGAATTCGCCTCCGGGCGAGCCTTTCCTGAAGATGAATTTCGGCGTGCCCAGGCGCGCTGCATTGCTTTGCGGTAGCCATCTTGAAAGCTCGTTCGTCTTTACAGATCCAGAAATCGGTCATCTTCGCCTTAGTCCTGCGCGAAGCGCGTGCACGCGTAGGTGGCACACGCATGGGTGCCTTGTGGATGCTGCTGGAGCCGCTGGTTCACCTCCTTCTCTTCACACTACTGTTTGCGATGCTGCGCGGCCGCACTGTAGCCGGGGTTGAATATCCGGTATTCATTCTGGTTGGTATGGCGCCTTTCCTGCTTTACCGCAATACCGCATTACGAATGATGGACAGCTTGCGGGAAAACCGCTCGCTCTTTGGCTACAAGCAAATTAAGCCACTAGACACCTATGTCGCTCGCGTCATTGTAGAAACCTGCATCGCAGCCACCGTTTACGCCATTCTGGTGTTTGGCTTTGCATGGTTCGGTTTTGACATGTCTATCCATAGCCCACTGCAGTGGGTCGCTACCCTTCTAATCGGACTACTGTTCGCTTTCGGCTTAGGAATGTTCCTAGCCATGATCACTCACGCTTTACCCAGCCTGAAGATCATAATCCGCATGGCCTTCTTCCCGCTGTATTTCATATCTGGTGTCCTAATTCCAGCATCCTATTTGCCCCAGGCCATGATGCCAGTGCTACTGCTCAACCCGTTCCTGCATATCCTCGAACTGATTCGCGCCGAGGTTCTGCCGCATTACACCCCGGTCGATGGCGTGTCCGAGACCTACGTAATCAGCTTCACCTTGGTATTGCTGTTCCTATCTCTGGGTGCCTATCGCGCCCGCAGGATGCACCTGATTTCCACCAAGAACGGTTAAGTACAGGCCAAACGTGTTCGAGCTCAGAAACGTAACCAAGTCGTACCTCACGCCCAATGGTCGGCGGTATGTCTTCCGCAACCTGTCGCTTGCCATCCCGCCGGGCAAGAACATTGGGCTTATCGGCCGCAACGGCGCCGGCAAGTCCACGCTTATGCGCCTGCTTGGCGGTGCTGACGTGCCCGACTCCGGCACCATCGTTACCGACCGCAGTATTTCCTGGCCGGTTGGTTTGACGGGCGGCTTCCAGGGCAGCATGACAGGGCGCGACAACATAAAGTTTGTCTGCCGCGTTTATGGTGCAACTGGCGACGCCATGCGCGAAAAGATTCGCTACGTCCAGGAATTTGCCGAGATCGGCGACTGGATCGACGAGCCAATCAAGACCTACTCCTCCGGCATGCGTTCACGCGTGGCTTTCGGCCTAAGCATGGCATTCGACTTCGATTACTACCTGATCGACGAAGTGATGTCGGTTGGCGATGCGCAGTTCAAGCGCAAGTGCAACGAGGTTTTCCAGGAAAAACTGCAGAAGTCCAACGTTGTGCTGGTGACCCATACCATGTCCGAAGTCGAAAAACTCTGCGACGTGGTCCTGCTGGTGCGCAATGGCGAAATCCAGGTGTACGACGACGTATCCGAAGGCATCAAGGCCTACAGCAGCTAAATAAACCACATTCCTAATTTTAAGCAGCACCGTTCGACTTCAAGGATGCATCCAATTATGAGCAGTACGGGTAAAAAGAAGGGCTGGCGCCTGGCGATCGCCATGGTGGTTTTGCCAATGATCCTGGCAGGGGTTTACTACGGCCTATTTGCCGCTGACCGCTTTGTCAGCTCCGCCCAAGTGGTGGTACGCCAGGATGGCAACAATCAAGGTGCACAGATGCCAGGCCTTGCTACCTTGCTGACAGGCACCAACCCGGCCTCGCGGGAAGAGACCCTTTACCTGCGCGAATACATCACGTCGATGGACATGATGCTGCTGCTCGAAGACAAAGTGCACTGGATCGAGCAATTCGCAGCTCAGCGCAGCGACGTATTCTTCTGGCTGGACAAGGACGCACCGCGCGAAGACCTGCTGAAGTACTACCAGCGCATGGTTTCGGCCCACTACGACGAAACCACCGGCCTGCTACGTGTTGAGGTTCAGGCATTTACCCCTGAACTGTCCGAGAAAATGCTGCGTGTCATCCTTCAGGCCAGCGAACACTTCGTCAACGAAGTCAGCCACAACATTGCCCGTGAGCAGATGAAGTTTGCTCAAGGCGAGCTGGAAACTGCGCGCGTCAACTACGCCAAGCGCAAGACCCAGCTGCTGAACTTCCAGAATGAGAACAAGGTACTGGACGGTGGCAACACCGCACAAAGCCGCGCCACCATCATTGCCGACCTGGAAGGTCAGTACACCAAGGAACAGGCCGTTCTGACCGAGATGTCATTCAAGCTGCGCGCTGATGCGCCGCAAGTTCGCCAGCAGAAGCAGAAGGTTGAAGCCATCACTCGGCAATTGACCAAAGAGAAACGCTTGCTGGTTTCGTCCCCGCAGGGCTCACAGCTCAACGTAGTCGCTTCGCGCTTCCAGCAGCTGACCCTCGACGCCGGTATCGCTGAAGAAACCTACAAGACCGCTGTTGCTGCACTCGACAATGCGCGGATCGAAGCAAGCAAGAAGATTCGCACGCTGGTTACTGTAGTCAGCCCCAACACTCCACAACTCGCCCTGTACCCTGAGCGCTGGTACAACCTGGCAACTATCTTGCTTGGTCTCCTGATGCTCTACGGCATTACTCGCTTCATTCTGGCTTCGATCGAGGATCATCGTGATTAAATCCCTGGCTGCCTCCAAGTCAATCAATCTGAAGCTGGCAGCTCTCGCGCTGGCAACCATTGGGCTATCCGGCTGCGGTGGCACCCTATCAGGCGCTGGACCCTACAAGGGCACGATTGAGAGCAAAACCGAGGCATATAACCTCGTCGATATCAATGCGAGCACCATTGCTCCATACATGGCAGGTGCACCTCGCCCAGCCCAAGCTAACGTCACCAAGCCTCAGTCACCCGAAGTGCGCTTGGCTTCAGGTGATGTGCTGAACGTATTGATCGCTGACACCGCGCCTGAAGGGTCTGCAGTGTTCGCCCCACTTGCAACCGGCGGCACTCAACTGAAATCGCGTATCGATGCTCAAGGCATGCTGTCATTGCCTTATGTTGGGCGCCAATTTGTAGCGGGCATGACGCTGAATCAGGTTGAGACCATGATTCGCCGTCAATTGAAGGGCATCACAACCGACGTACAGACTCATGTCGAACTCGTCGGCGATCTGTCTGGCTCAGTACTTGTTGCTGGCGCCGTCAAGACCCCAGGCCGCTTCAGCACCTTGCAAGGTCCACTCACTTTGCTCGATGCAGTCAACCAGGCGGGTGGTCCTGTTCTGGAGCCACATCTGGTCAACGTAACCGTACGCAATGGTAGCCAAGTACAACAGTTCAACTATGAAGATGTTCTCGCTGGCAACAACATGGTGCTTCGCCCGAACTCAGAGGTAGTCTTGGACCGTGCACGTCAGCGCTTCGTCGCGATGGGTGCAGTAGCCGAACCGGGTTTGAAAGATCTTCCGAGCCAAAACACAAGCTTGCTAGACGCATTGGGTAGTGTTGGCGGCTTGCGCGAAGCAAATGCCAACCCGGAAGGGGTTTTTGTTTTCCGTATGGGCAATGGAAAACAAGCAAAGCCAACCGTTTTGCGACTGAATATGCGCGACCCAGCAGCCATTTTCTACGCTCGCCAGATTGCAATCAAACCTGACGACACTATTTATGTCACCAATGCTGCGGTTTACGAGTGGCAAAAAATTATCGCACCAGTTGTCCAGACGATGCTGCTCGGCCGCGCCACTGGCGCTTACAATTAATTATCTGATCAAGGATAAGGAAATTAAATGATCCCCGTCATACTTTCCGGAGGCTCTGGATCGAGGCTATGGCCTTTATCCCGAGCTATGCACCCTAAGCAGTTCCTCGCCATCAGCGGTGAGCAGACACTATTTCAGAATACGCTGATGCGCCTGGCGGCTATTCAGAATGGACCTTTGAAGCCGATCATCGTCAGTAACGAGAATCATCGCTTTTTGGTAGCGGAGCAATGCCGCGCTCTTGGAATTGTACCGAACGGCATCCTGCTTGAGCCTATTGGGCGCAACACTGCTCCAGCGATCGCTGCTGCAGTGATTCAATCGATGCGCTCCGGGCAAGACGAGCTGCTCCTGGTTCTGCCAGCAGACCACGCAATCGACGACTTGGAGAGTCTGAGCGCCGCTTTTGCCGTGGGCGCAGAAGCCGCCCGGGACGGTAAAATTGTTACATTCGGCATTGTACCCACCAAACCGGAAACTGGTTACGGCTACATTCGCGTTCCAGAGAAAGGTTGTGGTGCACAGCCAGTAGAATCGTTTGTTGAGAAGCCCGATCTTCCTACTGCGGAAAACTATCTTGCAGACGGTCGCTACTACTGGAACAGCGGTATGTTCCTGTTCAAAGCCTCCACGATGCTTGAAGAGCTTCGTAAATTTGCACCAAAACTTGTTCTGACGGTTGAAGCTGCTATTACACTTTCTACTTCGGATTTGGACTTCACCCGCCTGGACCCCGAAGCCTTTAGCCTAGCAGAAGACATCTCCATAGATTACGCAGTCATGGAGCGCTCCGATCAAGTAATGGTCGTACCTTTGGACGCAGGCTGGAATGATGTAGGTTCTTGGTCCGCGGTGTGGGAAATCTCGGCCAAAGATGCACACGGCAATGCGACTCGTGGCGATGTGCTATTAGAAACGACTTCCAACACCTACGTCCATGCAGAGCACCGCCTGGTATCCGTTCTTGGTCTTGATGACGTTGTAGTAGTGGAAACTGCCGACGCCGTAATGGTCGCATCCAAGGCTAAAGCGCAGGATGTTAAAGTACTGGTAGATCGCATCAAACAAAGCAAACGCACTGAAGCATCGAATCATCGTAAAGTCTATCGCCCTTGGGGGGCTTACGACTCTATCGACAACGGTTCACGCTATCAGGTCAAACGCATCACTGTAGCGCCTGGCCAGAAGCTGTCAGTACAGATGCACCACCATCGTGCCGAGCACTGGATTGTAGTAACAGGCACCGCCAAGGTGACGATCGATGATAAGCAAATTTTGCTGACCGAAAACCAATCGACATATATCCCAGTTGGTGTAGTTCATGCACTGGAAAACCCAGGAAAGATTCCTCTTGAAATGATTGAGGTGCAATCTGGGACCTACCTTGGCGAAGATGACATTGTACGCTTTGAAGACAGATACGGCCGCGCCCCAGTTGCGCCAGCTGAAACCATTTAATTAACTTTTAACACTCGAGTTTGCGAAGATGAAGAACGGTGTATTTGAAATATTGGCCTTGGGCGATCGTTTCTCGGCGGCCTACAGAAGCATTGAAGAAACCATTCGCTATTTTGGTCAACTTACTTTCAGGGAAGAAGGGTCTTTCGAAAAAGCCGACGACGTAATCTCCTTCCTCCGAAACTCTTCCTTCGACATGGTCATCATGCCGAACCCATATGGCAACGAACGTCGCCGCTGGGTTTATACTCATCTGAAAAACTTCGGCTTCCCAGTCCTAGTGTTTGACCGCGGCGCTCTTCCTGGCTCTTGGTTCTTCGACATTGGTTTTAACGCAGATAGCGCGACCTACCATCCTATTCGATGGGACAAACCGCTCACTGACGATGAGACTGCTGCAGTTGAGGCTTACATCGCTGATGCAAAAACCCATGCACCATTGGAAGCTCAAAGCCCAGCTATCGGTGGTGAAGCTCTGAAAAAGGAACTGGGCCTTGAGGGTAAAAAAGTCCTCTTCGTACCATTCCAGCGCCCCTCCGACACCACAATCAAGTTCTTTAGCGGCCCAATCGCAAACTATCAGAACTTTGTCAAGCTGGTAGCAGATACTAAGACTCAACTCCAGCAGCTTTCTAGCGACTGGGTTGTAGTAGCGAAGAAGCACCCTCTTGAACAAACACGTCCAGTCGCAGATGTTATCTTTGTTGATGACGACACCCATGTTCACGATCTGATCGAGATGTCCGAGGCTGTACTTCTTGTGAATAGTGGCGTTGGTGTAATTGCCGCTCTATTTGACAAACCAGTACTCTACGCAGGCGACGCATTTTACGCCCACCCTAACTTCAACCGCCACGTTCAGAAGCCACACGACGTTGTTTACTTGCTGCAGAACGGATTCCAATTCAACAAAGAAACTCGCAACAGGTTCATCCACCATCTCGTTAATTCCGTTTACTCTTTCGGAACATTCGAAACAGAACTTGTTGCACAAAAGGACGGCTCTTACCGAAACATCACTCGAAAAATTCATTTCGACAAAGTAAACTTGCCAGACGAATTTAAAAAAAAAAGAACCTTCTCTTTGTAAGTCCAGTCATCCCAATCCCGATTAATCGGGGGAGCGCTCATCGCACAGATCAAATGATCCGAGCGCTCTTGGACCTTAATGTCCGCGTAAAACTTCTTCTGCTCAATCAAAGCGAAGAAAAAACCTCGTCCGTTGAATTGAAAGAGCGCCTAGAGGCCCACTACAACTCTATCAATCTAACGGTCGAGGTTCGCCGCCACCCGAATTACTCCGAAAAAGGCAAGAAGAAAACCCGCATCCAAAAACTCTTGGCTAAAATCCAAGACCGACTGGATAAGCTTCGCTATGAAGATGCCCTGATCAACAACAAACAAGCGCTTCCAGAAAACTTTGAAAAGCTTGTTAAAGATCAACTCGGCACCGGGAACTACGACCTTGTCTGGTTCAACTACATGAAAATGATGCCAAGCAGCCTACCTAAAGGTCGCACCCGGGTTATCGTTGACATGCACGACATGCAGTCTGCTCGGATTAAAGCAGACGTGCTACCTACTCTGCCAAAACTGAGACGAGCAAAATTCCTAAAGGTATTTACCAATAGCGAAATAAAGTCTCTAAACAAGTGCGACCTGGCAATTTCGATATCGCCTATTGAAACAAAAGCGATTGAGGACATTTATAAACCCAAAGCCAAGGTCGTAACGCTGAAAGCAACCGACGATCCACGATTCGGTTACAGCAGAAATCGCAAGTATGATATTAGTTTCATTGGCTCCAACTCTGCACCGAATGTTGATGGACTAGTATGGTTTATCGAGCAAGTTTTACCGATCATTGCAGCGTCCTTACCAAGGACTCGATTCCTCATCCAGGGCAACGTGACTCGAGGAAAGATTGTTAAAGGTGCCATCGCAAATTCTCCGCATAGGCAAATGATCAAACAACAAGGTTTTGTAGAATCTCTGGCCTCAGTATATGCAGAATCGAAGGTTATGATTTGTCCTATCCGATATGGCACCGGCATGAAAATCAAAGTTGTCGAAGCCATGGCGTACGGAAAAGCAATTGTTGGTACGAGCATTGCTTTTGAAGGTATTGATATCTCTGAAGGCTTAGTCTGTCACGATGATGCTAACGCGTTTGCGGAGAGCGTCATCGATCTGCTCAGGAACGAAGAGTCTCGCCGATCCGCTGAAAAAGCCGCAGCTTTGACATTTGCCAATCAGCACTCGTACAAATCACTGATCGAGAGCATTCGCGACGATGTTTTAGCGGCCGAAGAGGTATCGTGACGAAACCTTATTTCGCAACGTCACACCATGGGCCGATCTTGTCTGGAACGAAAACTTAATCAGCCAATATGTGCATTATCGCCCGAGAAAAAAGGCCGGCAAAATATGTTGATACATTATCATAGCGCATATAATCGAGCCCAAGGCCATTAGCCGACAAGCAAATTAAATCACTTGCGAGCACTGGCGATAGAGTTTTCGCCCTTTCACCACACGCAATCAACTAGTAAAAACACCACGAGAGAACTCAAATTGAAAATCACCCAAAACATTCAATGCTCCAATTCTAGCCCCTTCGTACTTTTCGGCGGTATCAATGTCCTTGAGTCCGAAGACCTCGCTTTGACCGCCTGTGCCGAGTATGTTCGGGTCACCGAGAAGCTGGGCATTCCTTATGTTTTCAAAGCAAGCTTTGACAAAGCAAATCGATCTTCAATTCACTCGTACCGAGGCCCAGGCATGGAAGAAGGCCTTCGAATCTTTGAAAAAGTGAAAGCTGAGTTTGGCGTTCCAGTTATTACTGACGTCCATGAAATCTACCAGGCCGCGCCAGTAGCAGAAGTTGTCGATGTTTTACAACTTCCGGCCTTTCTCGCACGCCAAACTGATCTTGTTGTAGCCTTGGCAAAGACTGGCAAACCAGTAAACATCAAAAAACCTCAGTTCCTGAGCCCATCTCAGATGCAAAATATCGTTCACAAATTTAAGGAAGCTGGTAATGATCAGCTAATTCTCTGTGATCGCGGATCCTGCATGGGCTACGACAACCTAGTTGTAGACATGCTTGGCTTTGGAGTAATGAAGCGCACATGTGAGGATCTACCTATTATCTTTGATGTGACCCATGCACTTCAAAACCGCGACCCATCCGGTGCAGCGTCCGGCGGCCGTCGTGAACAAGTTGTTGATCTGGCTCGAGCAGGCATGGCAGTGGGCCTAGCCGGGCTGTTCCTTGAGGCGCACCCAAATCCAGACCTCGCCAAGTGCGACGGCCCAAGTGCACTGCCACTGGATAAACTGGAGCCATTCTTGGAACAAATCAAATCGCTGGATGATTTGGTGAAGTCGTTCGCACCACTAACCATCGCCTGAGGCCAAGCCAATCGAAGCAAGGATTGTGAACATGGCAAACTCTGAACAACGGATCGCAATCGTGATCCCGGCTCGCTATGGATCTACTCGCCTTCCGGGTAAGCCATTAGCAGAGATCGCTGGCAAACCTATGATACAGCACGTATATGAACGTGCTTTGTTAGTGCCTAATGCACAAATCGTAGTCGTCGCCACTGATGACGAGCGTATTGCACAGGCCGTACGCAGTTTTGGTGGTAACTGTGTAATGACCTCACCTAACCATCCATCTGGCACAGATCGCTTGTCGGAAGTAATGGCCGAGATTGATGCTGATATATATATCAATCTACAAGGTGACGAACCGCTGGTTCGCCCCACGGATATTGAAAAGCTAGCAGAGGGTATGCTAGCGGACAAAAGCGTGAGTATTGGCACACTGTGCCATACAATTGACTCTGCAGAAGCCAGTAATCCGAATACGGTGAAGGTAGTTCTGGCTACCAATGGCAACGCTCTTTACTTTAGCCGTTCGCCCATTCCGTTCCCGCGGGAAAGCGAGGCAGCAACCTATCTCAAACATGTTGGGGTCTACGCCTATCGCCGGAAAGTTCTGGCTGAGTACAAAAGCCTTCCGCAACCTATGATTGAGAGTGCTGAGAAGCTTGAGCAATTACGACTGCTTGCCGCCGGATATTGCATTCGCGCATTCCAGGTTGAAGCCACGGGGCCGGGCGTAGATACCCCGGAATGCCTAGAACAAGTCAGAGCCATTATCAGCGGTAAACCGGCCCCCGCTAAGCCTACATTAGCAGATATTAAATTGGTAATCACCGACGTCGATGGCGTACTTACTGATGGCGGTATTTATTATGACGCCAATGGTGAATGCCTTAAGCGATTCCATGTTCGTGACGGTATGGGCATGCGCTTACTGGAAGAAAATGGCGTACGGGTCGCAGTGCTTTCCGGACGTGACTCCGCCACTTTGCGCAAACGAGTTTCTGACCTTGGCATCAGCCTTTTTCAGTTTGGAGTAAAGGACAAACTCATTGCTTGCGAACAACTCATGGCAGATGCAAATGTAGAAAAAATACATACGGCCTGCATTGGTGATGACAGCATTGATCTTCCGGCTTTTGCAGCGTGTGGTATTTCTTTTGCTGTAGCCGATGCCCCTAGCTATGTTAGCAATGCAGCCACTTTCACACTAAATTCAGCTGGTGGCACTGGCGCATTTCGAGAGGTCGCCGATGCCATTCTCTATGCTCAAGGGAAGGAAGATGTCCTGAGCACATCCACCGGATATTCCCGAGTTATGGCTAAAATGGCGCAATAGGTTTACGAAAGCGTCGATGCTTCCAATATAGCCATTTCGACACATAATGGCGACTCTAGCCCAGCCATTATGTGTCGACACTTTCTACTGATCCCTCTGAGTATACAAAATCATCCCCAACCAAAATTAACTCTTTATAAAATATCAACTACAACCCAATAAAAACAATCTAGCTCGCATCAATGCAACTCATCAACAGAATGTCACGCGACGCCTCCAAAAAACTTAATCCGCACCCAAAGTACTTTTTCATACGCAGATAAATAGAGTTTGGAGATATCATTTTTTCCTAAGGACTCAGTACGCTGGCTTCGCTGGAAAGTTCTGAATATTTATTGAAACGCTCCGACTTTAGGCGTTTGAGCGAAGGATACGGGCAATGACTTTCTTGACGTAGAACCGTTCCTACGCCCCCGCTCTAATCAAGAAGCTTTTGCTGGAAACATCACCTCATCAGGCGAGAAAAGACGAAATACTGGAAGTCTATGAAGTTCATATCTTCTACCTGAAATATCAAATCAACCTGCTGCAAGTCCGCTTGCTCGGGCTTATATCCGAGCAAATATTCGACCCCAACACTCCGCACTGATGCTATTCAACGAACCGGAAAGCGACCTAATTTTGCCAATCGACAATAAGCCTGCGAAACAAGCGATAAAGCCGCTCGTCAACCGACGCAAGGCTTGGCTGTTCAGCGAAACCTCCGAGGTCGCTAACCCCGGCGCGCAGGCATACTGCCTGGTAAAGACCGACGGGTTCAATGGACAAAAGTCCTATACCGAACTGCGCAGCCTACTGGAGTGACTGTCACATGCGTAGTTGATAATAGACTACGAAATATTGCTGCTGTGGAATTACTCGCCGGAGATACCACGGTAAACTGAGCCTCCATCTTGTGATAGTTGGAAATAATGGGGGACCGATCGAAGCATAAGGCCAATGCCCAATACCATGACGCAGCGAACCCAATGCTCAACCCCGCCTCAAATTTAACTAGTTCTAATTATTCTGGTCACTATCAATTTCAAGGCCGAAACCCGACTGACCGCTGAGCTTCAAGCTCACATTGAGCCCCTCCCACGCAGCGGAATTCATACTTTGTCAACGTGGACCTCAACCCTCTACCGAGCGCGATCTCAGTCGCGAGCTGCTCTGTAGATCAAGGCAAATCGCGGCATTAGTGCCAACGCTGGCAAGACCGGGCAGCTTGTGCTTCTGGCATCCACTGCAATGGTTGACACTGAGAAACCTTGCTTAGGATACTGAGCCAAGCTAGAGTCTGGAGCCAAGCGGCAAAGATTTTTGGATTAAGAGCTTAAGGTAGTCATAACCAACAATGAATAACAATATTAATTGCACCCTCCTTGGAGGAAGCAACTCGGTTCTAAGGTTTGGATTAGGCTCTGGACTGGAGAGCATTTGCAAAGTAAAGAGACTTGCACTTGGCGCCACCACATGCATTCAAAATCTTTACGAGACCGTGAGAAATAGGGATGCGATTAAAAACTCTGATTTTGTCGTGACTGAGTCTAACGTCAATGACTCCCACTTTGCTTGTATGCAGCCCTTATCTATAAGCACCCTTGAAAGTGAGATTAACGAGTACTATCGCACGCTCAGCGAACTCAACAGAAACGTTTACGTTATTATACTTCCCGCCAATTTTAGAGCACGTCACATTGAGTCTCAGTCAGTAATGGAGGCAATCAACAATATCCATTACTCAAACTGTCTTGTCTACGGTTACAAGGTTATCGATTTATCGTGGATTGCGCGTGATTTACCAGAGGCCGACATCTACAACCTCATCCCTCACCCAAGGCATTTAAACGAAGGTTATCTTCACATCCTCGGCCAAAATATTGCAAGGCATGCATCGGCGCACCCGTGCTCCTTGACACCAATTAATAATCCGGGCCCAAATTACTCGGTTATCTCGGCACCTGCACTAGACAAAGAATTCTGCATAGAAAAAAAGAACTCAGCTTTCAACGAGCAGATACTACCACTCAACAAATCATATAACCTACCGGAGTGGTCGATCGGAAAGGAGATAGTCGCACTTTCTGCCTGGTGCGACAGCTACTCCCAATTTAGAATCACTACTGATAGCGTCATCACTACGAAGTGCTTCTCCAAACTATATTCAGTTTGGGAGTTCGCCGCTCCAATCAAAATATCCGCGACGACAAAAATAGAAACCGCCTTTGATAATCGTCCTCCCACCGACCTATCGCGCATGAGCAAATATAACGCAGCAGCCAATTGCGTACCATTTGGATTTTCTGGTCTATTAGTTAGAGATGGAACACCAATCCAGCTACCTGCCGCAGAGTACGAAAAAACTCAAATTGATATCTCATCTGAAGTCGCTCCCGATATAAGACCCTACATCAAGGCCTGCCATTCACTAATCGAAAACCGATATCTCTATACGCAAACTCATATCGATGAACTAAAAAACGAGATTGAGACGCTTAAGCTAAAATTAGCGGCAACACAAAGCCCTAACTAAGGCCCTTTGTGCTCACCCTAACAGCCAATTGACACTGATTATAAATAGTGGCAGAGAGTTACGAATTGATCGACACAAGGGCCCTGTAACGTCATGCCAGGGCTCGCATACCCATTCACCCCAGCAAAAACAATCAGACAGGAGGAAAAATTTAGTTCAAACATCGCACCGAGCCGAACTGCGCTTACTAATTCATCAATAGCCCCAGGAAACCGCCTTAATGACAGAAATACTTGTTAGCGGGAACTATGAAGATGACATGGGTAATCGAATATTTTCCCCGCCAGGATTGCATAAGGTTTACGTTGAATTTAAAGGAAAGAACAATACCCTATTCATTGAGAACTCGAGCGGTATAAAGAATACGCTCATATCATTCCCATCAGACTCAGGCTCTTGCACAATTGGAGCCAATGGGAACTATTGCGGAAAAATACGTATTGGCTGGAACTGCACAGTTATAATTGGCTCCGAGGTAACGTGCACGACTGCGTGTGCTATATACACCGCAGAAGCCACCTGCGCCCTCATCGGGGACGACTGCATGATAGCCGCACATGTAATTATCAGAACCGAAGATTCACATGCAATATATGATGTCGAGAGCGGTAGCAGGCTGAACCCCTCAAGAGATGTTATTATAGGACGACATGTTTGGCTAGCCGAGGATTCGGTAATACTATCCGGATCCAGAATTGGATCTGGTTCAGTTATCGGCATGAGGTCAGTAGTAAAGGCAACGATCCCCAACAACTGTACAGCCGTTGGAATACCATGCAAGGTAATCAAGCAGCACACGGCATGGGAAAGGCCAAACATTGCATTTGGCGAACCTTGGATTAGAGATAACGCTAAGAAGCAAAATCTTAACGAAACAACAAGTGCATGGCAGAAAACTAACTACAGCACCAAACATATAAGCATTGGTAAGTACTCATACGCAACCCTCAAAAGCATTCAAACCAACAACCCAAGTTTAATTATTACCGACATCGCCGAGTGATCCCAGGCGCCCTAGATCCCCAATTAACTTGATGAATACGGGCGCCTGACTATTGACTAGTCGAAAATCTCTACCACTCCGACCACTGCACCACTTTCATCCACCACTGCCAGCGCTCGAATTTTATTATCCAGCATGTACGCTTCAGCCTCTGAAAGCTGTGCATCTTCTTTAATGGTATGTGGGTCCGCTGTCATGAACTGCTCAACATTGGCTTGAATGATTTTTTCATCCTCAACCAGAGCACGACGCAAGTCACCATCTGTCACTATCCCAACCAACTTATCTTCATCCATGACCACCGTCATCCCCAAACGGCTTCGTGTCATCACAAGCAAACAGTCATGAAAACTTGTGCTCGGCGAAACGACAGGCGCGGGAGAATGCATGACATCACGCACTCGAGTCAGCAATTTGCGGCCAAGGCTGCCACCGGGATGATAGCGAGCAAAATCCATTGGCTTGAACTGGATAGCTTCGATCAACGCTACCGCCAATGCATCCCCCATGGCCATGGTTGCCAGAGTAGAGGTGGTCGGTGCCAGATTGTTTGGGCAGACCTCACGCTCAACAGAGATGTCGAGCCAGATGTCAGCATGCTTGGCCAAGGTAGACTTCCCATTCCCGGTCATGGCAATGATCTTGTTACCGAACGATCTGAGGCTTGGAATCAGCTTGATCAGCTCTTCGGTTTCGCCGCTGTAGCTGATGAGGATCAGCACATCAATCGGCTTGAGCATGCCCAGGTCGCCGTGGAAGGCTTCGGCTGGGTGGAGGAAGAAACTCGGGGTACCCGTGGACGCGAAAGTGGCAACCATTTTCTGGCCGATGAGCCCTGACTTCCCCATACCACAGACCACGGTGCGGCCTTTGCACCCGAGGATCAATTCAACGGCACTCTGGAACTCGCCGTCCAGGCGATCAGCCAGCTGAGTAACGGCTTGAGCTTGGGCGATAAGGGCTTCTTTGGCGATGCTGAGGTGATTCATTTTCGTCCCTGACGACAGCTGAATATGTGCGAAGGCGCGAATGTTAAGGTTTTTGTAACGCGAAGCAAAGCGCGAAGACCTAACTCTCTGGGCAATCAGACTGGCGGGCGCGTCTCCTAGATACCGGTTACACACGCTGTTTTGCCCTCAGAGCGGCAAATTGATATCAGACCAAAACCCCTCCTCCCCCTACTCGCTCCTAGCAATTCCTTACGCTCAGCGCCCACGACATTGCAACCGTAGGAATTACCCTATGCATTAGGTAGACACGCCTGAGATTACGCCTAGCCCTCGATTTCTGGCCTCATTTTGTCGCTGAGGACCTAGTGATCGGATGTGAAATCCCACATTTTTTCGATGCGATTGGCGCAATGACAGTTGAATAAGGAAGGCCCCGATACCTATCGGCTTCACTCGTAACCTAGCTTTTCACTCCTCGTACAACTGCCGCATTCCCGTGTCGAATTAGATAGGTCCACAGGGTGCTCGACCCAACCTCCCTTCCAAATCAATATCTTGTTGTAACTTTTCGTTGTGCGCGGGGCTCTCATGCAGCAGCATACCCCCCTCCACAGCTTCAATCTGAACCTATGGCAATGCCAACATGGATGTTATGAATCCTCCCACACTCAAGCACAGAGCCAGCAAAACACTTTACCGCTGGCGAAGTGCCTCACTCGAAAGCCATCTTCGTGCTCTTGCCCCTCAATGGCGCGGAAGGGCGCTGGAGATCACGACCGAGACCTTGGGTGCGAATGCGTCATTCGTGAATTATGTGCGGCACCATCGCTTGCTGGACCCTTGCACCGGACAGCACGTCGAGATTGTGGAGAAGTCGATTCGCAAGGTGGCGCTGATCAGTAGCCAAGAGGCACGCTTCCATCGTGCCGAGGGGATGTTGGCGGAAAGCACGAATTTTCAGTATCCCGAATGCCTAGGCGTAATCGAGACTCCTTGGGAAAGCTTGATCTTTACCGAGTTCGTGCGCGGCAAGCCTCCCCATATGCATGTGATCGCTAGGCAACTGGCGCAAGGCATTGCCGAGCTTGAACACTTAAGCCACGTCTATTTAGTGTCGCAGCCTCTCGCCAAGGCCGCCCTGTATTGGAGCATGGACTTCTTCAGGCCTTGGTTCCTGCTGCGCCCACGCTTCAATTTTGCCCGCTGCCTTCCTGCGCTGGCGCAACTCGGCCTTGCAGACGAACGCTTTGCCGGGCTGGCTGAGCGCTTCAAGGCCTTTTTACCCGTGACTCGCGACATGGCAACCAAGGCCCGACGTAGCCCACGCTGCATCAGCCATATGGATTACCTGCGCAAAAACCTATTCGTAGACAATGGCCAACTGCACCTGATCGACTGGAGCGAGGTAAAGGTTGGGCGCATAGGCTTTGACGGCGGCGCCTACCTGGGCAGCCTGTTCCGGCGCAAGGACATGAAGGTATTCCTGGCAGCGCAGGCCGAGTTCATTGAGACGTACCGAGCAGCCCTGCCGGAGCGCTTCGATGTGGAACAGGCGCTAGGGAACTTGCGCTACGTGTTTCTCCTCACGGCGCTGTTCCATTGCTTGCGCCCAGAAACGGTCGCTGAGTACAAGGAGCGCGACCGGATGGGGTTATTGCTGGAGAAATACCACTATTTGCTGGGGATGCTGGAGCAGGAGTAGATGAGCTTTTGTACCCATGGGGAAAAAGCTTCGCGGGTAAACCCGCTCCTACAGGCGTGCGTTACGCTCCCAAGCGGCGTGGTACGCCGCGTTTTCGGGGAGTTTGCCGGGATAAGATGTCATTTTGATGCCATAGATCATCATCTGCACATATCGTCTAATTTCTTTTCGCGATTTTTGCTCAGCGGCACGCCTACAAATGTGAATTTGTATTAAGATTCGCCCTCCTTTGTTTCCACCGGACCCGCAGGGCTATAAGCCCATGCCGCCCCTTTGCTGAATGGATGCCGCTCCACGTATATGGACGACGCTTCGCCCCGCCCTCGCCTGCTGATCCTGTCAAAAGGAGCCCAGCGCATCAGTACGTTGCCTGCCTTGCTGCCCGAATTCGCGCTGCAAAGCGGTGCTGTGCGCGATGTCGAGCTCGCTGATTGGGTAATGGCCTGGGGCCGCAAGCCAAGCGCCATCAAGGCAATGGCCGAGGCGCACAAGGCTGGCAAGCCCGTTCTCACGCTGGAAGACGGCTTCATCCGTTCCGTGGGCCTGGGCGCCGACGAGCCGCCCCTGTCGCTGATCGTCGATGACGTGGGCGTGTACTACGACGCTTCCCAGTCGTCCCGCCTCGAACAGTTGATCGCCACGCCCCTCGACGCCGAGCAAACCCAACGTGCCCTGGCGCTTCGTGACCTGTGGCAGCAGCAACGGGTGTCGAAGTACAACGACGCACGCATCGAGCTGCCAGCGTTGCCGGCCGACTGCGTGCTGGTGGCCGACCAGACCTGTGGCGATGCCTCGTTGCAAGGTGCAGGGGCCAGCGACTTCCGGGCCATGCTGGAGGCGGCATTGGCCCGCTACCCGCATAGCACCATCGTGCTCAAGGTGCACCCCGACGTGGTGGCCGGGCGCAAGGCCGGGCACTTCGACCTGGCAGCGCTGGCCGGCAACCCGCGGGTGCAGGTACTGGCCCACAATGTTCACCCGGCCGATTTGCTGCCACGCATGCGTGCAGTGTTCGTGATGACGTCGCAACTGGGCTTCGATGCCCTGCTTTGGGACGTACCGGTGCACACCTGGGGCATGCCGTTCTATGCCGGCTGGGGGCTGACCGACGACCGCTTGCCGGCACCTTCACGCCGCAAGCCTGTGCCGTTGGCGCAACTGATTCATGCCAGCCTGGTGGCCTACCCACGCTATGTCTGCCCAGAACGTGGTCAGCCGTGTACGCCAGAGGTGCTGATCAACTGGCTGGGCCTGCAACGGCGGCACCGCAGCGTGTTGCCAAACACCGTACAGATGCTGGGTTTCAGCCGCTGGAAAGAACCGCTGGCAAACCTGTTTTTCAATGGCGCGGCCATTCGCTTCGTCAAGCCCGAGCAACCGCTGGCGCAAGACTTGCCCGTGGTGTCCTGGGGCTGCAAGCACGACACTCACCTTTGCGCCCACCCACTGCCCGTCAACCGGGTGGAAGACGGCTTTCTGCGCTCGGTCGGCCTGGGCGCCGGCAAGGCGCGACCGTTGTCGTGGGTGGTCGATGACCTGGGTATTTACTACGACGCCACCCGGCCTTCGCGCCTGGAGCGCATCCTGGCTGAAGAGCCCTTCGACCCGCAGTTGTTAGCCCGCGCGCATGCTTTGCGCTTGGCCATCTGCGCGGCGGGGCTGACCAAGTACAACTTACCCGGCGCCAGCTGGCAGCGCCCCCCGCATGCGCAACGGGTGATCCTGGTGCCTGGCCAGGTGGAGGGCGATGCCTCCATCCGCTTTGGCGGCAACCGTATCCGCAGCAACCTGCAACTGCTGCGCGCCGTGCGTGAGCAAAACCCTGATGCGTGGGTGTTGTACAAACCCCACCCAGAGGTACTGGCCGGCACGCGCGCCCGCGGTGACGACGAAGCGCAAACCGTGCACTGGTGCGATGAAGTGATCGGCGATACGCCACTGCAGCAATTGCTGGAAGTGGTCGACGAATTGCATGTGCTGACCTCGCAGTCGGGCTTCGAGGCCCTGCTACGCGGTGTGCCGGTGACGACCTATGGCCAGCCGTTCTACGCCGGCTGGGGGCTGACCCGCGACATGGACCTTCAAGCACCGGTGCAGGCACGGCGCAGCCGACAACTGACGCTGGACCAGTTGGTAGCGGGCACGCTGCTGCTCTACCCCACTTACGTAAGCCTGGTGACCAACCGCTTCACCACCGCCGAACGAACCTTATACGAACTACAAAATTGGCACGCCTTACCGCAGCCTGGAGCTCCCTCCCGATGGCAGGACTTGAAACGACGCTTGAGCAGTTTGTTGGGCATGAAGCGCCCGACCAACTGAATGCAAGGGCGACGCGTGGTCCGCTGCTGCGTATCCCGTCACACAATTTTCTGCTGCTTCAGGGTGTCAGTTCGCCCTTCTTCAGCCGCCTTGCCAAGGGGCTGCGAGATATCGGCCAGCGAGTGCACAGTGTGCGCTTCAACGTCGGTGACGCCCTGTACGGCCCCGGCGGCGCGCAGCTGACCTGCCCGCACGCCCCGGAAGACATGGAGGCCTGGTATTCACAGGTGTTCCGCCAACTGGGTATCACCGACCTGGTGCTATTCGGCGACTGCCGCCCGGTACACCGCCCGGCCGTGACCCTGGCGCGGTTGTCGGGTATTCGCGTGCACGTGTTCGAGGAAGGCTACTTTCGGCCCTATTGGGTGACGCTGGAGCGCGACGGGGTCAACAACAACTCGCGTTTGCCACGTGACCCGCAGTGGTACCGCGATGTGGGCAAGTACATTCCGCGCTATCAGAATGGCAACCCGTTCAAGCTGTCGTTCGCCGCACGTGCCACGCACGATGTGCTGTACCACGCCGGCGGCGCGCTGAACCGGCTGTGCTTCCCGCGCTACCGCACCCATGCCCCGTTCAACGCCGCCAAGGAGTACGCCGGGTTCATCCGCCAGGGCATGCGCCTGCTGCGCGCCCGTGTGCATGACGACGCGCTGGTGGCCGAAGTGGCCCGCGAGCGGCACCCCACGTTTTTGCTGCCCTTGCAGCTGGACAGCGATGCGCAAATCCGCGACCACTCGCCGTTCCAGAACATGACCCAGGTGATCGAGCATGTGATCGACTCGTTCTCGCTCAACGCGCCCTTCGATGCGCGCCTGCTGGTGAAAAACCACCCGTTGACGCCTGGGCTGGTCAACTACCGCAAGGTCACCGAGCAGTTGGCGCGCAAGTACGACGTGGCCGAGCGTGTCGACTTCATGGAAAGCGGGCACATGCCTACGCTGCTCTCGCACATCACCGGCATGATCACCGTCAACAGTACCGCGGGGGCTTCTGCATTGCTGCACCACCGCCCTACCTGCACGCTGGCCGAGCCGATCTACGCGATGCCGGGGCTAACCCATCAGGGCGGCCTGGATGATTTCTGGCAGCAGCCCGAAGCGCCCGACAACACGCTGTTTCAACGCTTCCGCAACACGGTCATCCACACCACCCAGGTCAACGGCGGCTTCTACACCGCCTGCGGCATGGACATGGCCGTGGCCAACTGCCTGGAAGTGCTGATGGCGAAAACCTCAAGAATCGAAAAATACCTATGAGTTCGCATGCCTCACCCCGCTGCATCCTCATCACCGGCGCCACAGGCGGTATCGGTGGCGCGCTGGCGCCTGCCTACGCCGCCCCGGGGGTGACGCTGATCCTGCAAGGCCGGCGCCAGGACCGCCTGGCCGAAATGGCCGAACAATGCCGCGCCCTGGGTGCCCAGGTGCTGCTGGAAGCCCTCGACGTGCGCGACCTGGACGCCCTGCGGGCAATGGTGCGCCGGGTAAGCGAGCAGCATCAGCCCGACCTGGTGCTGGTGGGCGCAGGGCTTAACACCGCCGTGGGCGCCAATGGCGAAGCGGAAGACTGGGACGACAGCCGCGCCCTGATGGAAGTGAACGTGATGGCCGCCCTGGCCACCGTCGAGGCCGCCCTGCCCGCCATGCGCAGCCGTGGCGACGGGCAGATCGCCCTGTTCAGCTCGCTGGCGGGCTGGCGTGGCTTGCCGGTCACGCCGACCTACAGCGCCAGCAAGGCCGCTATCCGTGTGTACGGCGAGGCCATCCGCGACTGGCTGGCGCCGGAAGGGGTGAAAGTGAATGTGATTGTGCCGGGGTATGTGGAGTCGAAGATGTGCTTCGAAATGCCCGGGCCTAAACCTTTTCTGTGGACCGCCGACAAAGCGGCCAGGCGTATCAAGCGCGGGCTGGCAGCGAACCAGGCGCGTATCAGCTTTCCGTTCCCGCTCAACCTGGGCACCTGGCTGCTGGGGCTTATCCCGCAGTGGCTTTCTTCGATGATCCTGCGTGGGTTGAAGTACAGTGATTGATGTTTCCATGTTGCCGGTCGCTTTGATCGGCCTGGGCTTGACCGTCGCGGTCGAGCGCCTGCTGGTTCCCCGCCCTGCCCTGCGTCGCCCGGCCGATTGCTGGCTGCTGCACGCGGGGCTGTGGTGTGTGGCCTTCGGGCTGTTGTATGCACTGACGGCGCGGCCGTTGTTCAGTGGCGTGAATGTGTTGCTGCTGTGGCTGCTGATCGTGCTGGTCAGCAACGCCAAGTATCACTCGCTGCGCGAGCCGTTTGTGTGTGCAGATTTCGAGTATTTCAGCGATGCAGTGAAGTTCCCGCGGTTGTACTTGCCGTTCTTTGGCTTTGGCAAGGCCGCGCTGCTGGCGGTGGGCTTTCTGGTTTACCTGTGGGCGGGGTTGAGCTTCGAGGTGGCGGGCGCGCGGCTTGAGGCGTTGCTGCCGTTGGCGCTGGGCCTGGGCTTGCTGCGCCTGGGGCATCGGCCTGTGAAGCCGAGCTTTGATGCCGAGCAGGATGTGCGTGGCTGGGGGTTGGCGGCCAGCTTGTGGCGGTACTTCTGGGCGGCGCGGGCGCCGGTTGACCGGGACGGGCTGGGCTCGCCGTTTGCTGGTGGGGCTGTGCCGGCCTCTTCGCAGCCGACAGTGGCCCAGGCCGGGGCGCTGCCGGACTTGGTCTCGGTGCAGAGCGAGTCGTTCTTCGATGTGCGTGGGCTGTGGCCTGGCGTGCGCTCGCAAGTGCTCGACCAGTACGACCTGTTGGCCAGCCAGGCGCTGGCCCGGGGCAAACTGCAGGTGGCAGCCTGGGGCGCCAATACGGTGCGGACCGAGTTCGCCTACCTGACCGGCATCCCTGCCGACCGGTTGGGCGTGCACCGCTTCAACCCGTACCGGGTGCTGGCCCGCCAAGGCCTGCCCAGTATCGCCTCCAGGCTCAAGGCGCAGGGGTACCGGACCATTTGCATCCACCCGTACGACGGTGGTTTCTATGGCCGCAACAAGGTGTTGCCGGCATTGGGCTTTGATGAATTCATCGATGTGAAGGCGTTCAACGCTTCCCAAAAGGCCGGGCCGTTCATTGGTGATTGCGCCGTGGCAGACAAAATCCGCGCGCTGCTGCAGGCGCCAGGCCGCACACAGCCGCTGTTTATCCATGCGGTCACCATGGAAAACCATGGCCCGTTGCACCTGGAAAGCGTAGCCGCGCACGAGCTGCCCGCCTGGTTCGACCGCCCGCTGCAGCCGGGCATGAAAGACCTGGCGCCCTACCTGCGGCACATCGGCAACGCCGACCGCATGCTGGGCATGCTGCGCGACACCTTGCTGGCCCAGCCGAACGAGGCGCTGCTGTGCTTCTTTGGCGACCATGTGCCGATCCTGCCCGAGGTGTACCAGGCTGTTGGTGCGCCCGCAGGTGATACCGACTACCTGGTGTGGTCCAACCGCCGCCAGCCTGGCTGCGGGGCCAGGCCAATGCCGGTGCAGCAGCTTTCCAGCACATTGCTGGGCCATGCCTTGGCGCCGGCAACCCGCCAGGACACGCCCATGGCCAGTGCCGGGGTAGCCTGACAACGTGGTGCGTATCGTTTTGGGATCGGACCTGTCGCCGGAGCGCGCCGCAGACCCTGCCTTGGCCCGCTTGCTGACCGAGGGGCGGGGGTCGCTGGCGTTCCTGATTGGCAATACGGCCTGCCGCTATCGCTTGCTGGGGTCGGCTATCCACTGGGACCGTGTGCTGCTGGCCTTCGACGGCGAGCAGGCACTGGGCTTTGCCGCATTCAAGCATGGCCGGCGCGGGCCGTTTGCCTGGCACTGGCGGCCGTTCGTGCGTGAGTTTGGCCTGTTGAGCGGCTGGGTGCGGTTTATCGGGTTCTGCCTGAGCGAACTGCGCGAATGGCGCTACCCGTTCTTGCTGTACGGGCTGCGGGTCAGCAAGGCCGCACGCCAGCACGGCGTAGGCTCGGCGCTGGTGCAGGCGTGCTGCGCGCACGCCGCCGGCCAGGGCTTTACCCAGGTAGAGCTGGAGGTGCCGCTGAGCAATCATCGGGCGCAGCACCTGTACCTGCATAATGGCTTTGCCCTGCGCCGCAAGCGCTGGGTGCCGTTCCCGCCGGTGCGCAACATGTGGCGGGCCGTGTAATGCACAACACACCGCCCTTTGCACCCCACTCGCCCGAAGGTTACTCGCCACCCGATGCCCTGGTAGACGGCACCGGCTGGGTCGGCATCATGTCGCAATGGGTGGCCTGGAAGGTCCTGCACCTGCCGCAGTTCCTCGGCCCGGAAGGCCCGCCCTTCTGGCTGTGGCGCCGCGGCCGCAAGGCGCCCAAGGGGCTCAAGGCCATTGCCGGTATCGGCTACAAGCAGTCGTCGGCCCATGCCCGGGTGCTGTGCCAGCGCTGGGGGCTGCCCTACATTGCGCTGGAAGACGGCTTTTTGCGTTCTTCTTCGCTGGGCATCGAGGGCGATACGCCGATGTCCATGGTGGTCGACCCGGTGGGCATCCACTACCTGGCCGACCGCCCTTCGCTGCTGGAAAACATCCTGCAGCAGCCCGAGGCGCTCAGCGCATATGAACTGAACTGCGCCCGCGAACTGATTGCCTTGATGCGCAGCAGCGGCATCGGCAAGTACAACAACGCCCAGGACCTGCCCGACGACGACCCGCTGGGCCGCGAGCGGCCGCTGGTGCTGGTGGTGGACCAGACTGCCGGGGATTATTCAATCCCGGGCGGCGGGCTATGCGAAGCCGACTATGTGCGAATGCTGGATGAGGCCCTGGCAGAAAACCCGGATGCCGACGTGCGCGTTCGCATTCACCCGGACTGCCTGGGCGGGCAAAAGCCCAGTTGTCTGCTGGATGCCGCGCGGGCCCGCGGGGTAACGCTGGAGGCGCGGCCGGTAGCCTGGGCGTCACTGGCCCGGCGTGCCCGGCGCGTGTACGTGGGTACCAGCCAGGCCGGGCTGGAAGCGTTGATCCAGGGCGTGCCGGTCACCTGCTTCGGGCTGCCGTTCTATGCGGGCTGGGGGCTGACCGATGACCGCATGGCCATTGCTCGCCGGCAGGCAAGGCCAGACCTTGTGCAACTGGTGGCGGCGGCCTATGTGCGTTACTGCCGTTATGTCGACCCATTGAGCGGCCAATTGACCGATGCCTTGACCGTTGCCCGCCAGTTGGCCAGCAAGAAAGCCCGCGATGCTGCGTTTGCCGGCCCCACCACGGTGCTGGGTGTGAAGCGGCACAAGCAGCACAACATCCGGCGTTTTTTCGCAAGCCGTTGGGGGCAGCTGCGCTTCAGCGTGGACGGCCCGCAACTGATAAGCCAGGTAGCGGCCGAACAGGGCCGGCTGCTGGTATGGGCTGCGCGCGAGCCGGCCGGCCTGGCCGAACGTGCGCGCCAGGCGGGGGTGCCACTGTGGCGGGTCGAGGATGGTTTCTTGCGCTCCACGGGGTTGGGGGCTACCAACAGCCCGGCGCTGTCACTGGTGCTGGACCGGGGTGGCATTCATTACGATGCGCAGTCTGCCAGCGACCTGGAGCAGCTGTTGCAGCATGGCGAATTCGACGCCCCATGCCTGGCCGAAGCGGCGCGCTTGCGGGCGCAGATCGTTGCCAGCGGCACCAGCAAGTTCAACCTGCGCAGCAATGTGCGCCCGGCACTGCTGGGGCAGCCGGGGCAGCGGCGGGTACTGGTGGTGGGCCAGGTCGAGGATGATGCCTCGGCGCTGTGCAGCGGTGGTGGTGCCGGGTGCAACCTGCGGCTGCTGCAACAGGTGCGCGCGCGGTTGCCGGATGCCTGGATTTTGTACAAGCCACACCCCGACGTGGAAGCCGGCAAGCGCCGCGGGCAAATTGCCCCGGCACAACTGGTGGGGCTGGCCGATCAGGTACTGGCGGGTGTGGACATCGCCAGCCTGTATGGCCAGGTCGATGCGCTGCATACGCTCAGTTCCACCGCCGGTTTTGAGGCCTTGCTGCGCGGGCTGCCGGTGGTCACCTATGGCACGCCGTTCTATGCCGGCTGGGGCCTGACCGAGGACCATCAGCCCTTGCCCCGCCGCACCCGGCGTTTAACCCTGGACCAGTTGGTAGCCGGCGCCTTGTTGCGCTATGCGCGCTATGCCGACGTCCAGCAAGACCTGCCCTGCGATGCCTGGCACGCCCTCGCCTGCCTCAGCGCGCCCCACCCGGCGCCGGTGGCCTATCGACGAGTGGCGCCGTTGCTCAACTATACCCGGACCATGCTCGGCTGTGGCCGGCCATTGGCCCCATCAAAGGACTAGATCATGCCTGTTTCGATCAAGGACATCGGCCGTTACGCGGCACTCCCCTGGCATTGCCTGCAGTTGGCTACCCATGCCAAGTCGTTCGAGAACAACCCGGTGCTGGGCAGTGCCCGGCTTAATGCCTTGGGCCTGCATGTGCAGCGTCGTCAGCTGGCGATGGCCATGGCTGGTTACCGTCGCAATGCGCTGGCCTCGCGGCTGGATGCTGGTGAGCGCGCGCATTTTGAGCAGAACGGTTTTTTCATTCGTGAAAACGCCCTGCCTGCCGAGCAGTTTGCGGCCTTGCGCGCCGAGCTGGGTGCATTGCGCAGCACCGGCTGGGAAATGCGCCAGGGCCGCGCGGTTACCCGCCGGGTCAGCCTTGACCAGGACGTGCTGGCGCAAAACCCGGCCAGTGCGGCGTTTGTGGCGGACCGTGGGGTGCGCGACCTGATTGCCTATGCGTCGTCCAATACCGGTGGCATTACCTACCAGTTGCAGTCGATCGTGATCGACGCCGCCAATGCCGACCAGGACCCGCAGACCCGCCTGCATGCCGACACCTTCCACCCCACGGCGAAGGCGTGGTTGTTTCTGGACGATGTGGCGGATGACCAAGGGCCGTTCAGTTATGTGCCGGGGTCGCACCGCCTGACGCCGGAGCGTTTGGCCTGGGAGTATCGTCAAAGCCTGGGGGCGGCGCGCTCCGGCGAGCAGATGCACCGTGAGGGTTCGTTCCGTATCGACGAGCCCGAGCTGGCGGCCCTCGGCTTGCCGCCGCCCCGTCGCTTTGCGGTGCCAGCCAACACCCTGGTGGTGGCGGACACGTCTGGTTTCCATGCCCGCTGTGCGAGCCATCAGGCCAGCCACCGCGTCGAGATTTATGCCAGCCTGCGGCGTAACCCGTTCATCCCCTGGCGCGGGGCGCACCTTTTTGCATTGCCATGGATTGCCAACCACCACATGCGCTGGGATATCCGGTTGAAGCGGTTGATGGGGTTTGGCAAGAAGAGCCATTGGCGGTTTGTGGAGCAGTTGAATGCGTATGAGGCACCGCATATCTGACCCACGCCCAGTCCCCGGCCCGGTGGCTGGACGCAGGCCGTCGTGTAGGAGCGGGTTTACCCGCGAAGAGGCCGGTCCTGCTGGCCAATATCCCTGGCCGGTCACCGTTGCTGCCGCCACCGTATTCGCGGGTAAACCCGCTCCTACGCTGATCGGGGGTGGGCACAGATCGGTGGGCACATTCTGCAATGGTTGAATCGCTGCTGGCGCCTGGAGGGCGTCTACGCTGGCTCGAACTATCGAAGCCTTCAAGGATGACCCCATGCACTACGCCCACGCCCACCATCTGCGCCGCCATCGGGTTTCACACCCCGGCAGGCTGTACATGCTGACAACCGTCACCCACCAGCGTCGCCCGCTGTTTCACAACTTCAACCTGGCCAGGCTGGTGGTCAATCACCTACGCCAGGCAGACCGGGAAAACAGCTGCGTCACGCTGGCCTGGGTGGTCATGCCCGACCATGTGCATTGGCTGATAGAACTGAAACAGGTGACGCTGGCCACGTTGATGCGCCGCTTCAAATCAAGGTCCAGCCATGCCTTGCACAAGGCCGGCGTAACAACCACCCCCATCTGGCAGGCGGGCTACTGCGATCACGCCATGCGCAAGGATGATGACCTGCTCAACGCCGCTCGCTACATCATTGCCAACCCGGTCAGGGCCGGCCTGGCACCCAATGTTGGCGAATACCCACACTGGGATGCCATTTGGCTGTAAGCGTGGCCCTCACCCCAGCCGCGCCATCTCCTGCGCCACCACCGCCACGGTATGCCTGATCTGCTCTTCCGTATGCTCGCAAGACACAAAAAACCGCACCCGCGCCGAATGCTCCGGCACCGCGGGGTACAGGATCGGCTGGGCATTGATGCCACGCTCGAACAGGGCGCTGGACAAGCGGCCGGCCTTGAACGAACTGCCGGTAATCACCGGGATCACCGCCAACCCGGTACTGGTCGCCGTGTCCAGCCCAGCTTCACGCGCCAGGCGCAGGAACAGCTCCCCTCGTGCCTGCACTTGCGCTACCCGCTCGCTGTCTGCAGCCAGCAGCTTCAACGCTGCCAACGCAGAGGCCGTGACCGCCGGCGGCATGCCAACACTGTACAAGAAGCCCGGCGCCAGAAACTTCAGGTGCTCGATCAGTGCCGTGCGGCCCGCAATGTACCCGCCGCAACTGGCCAGGGTCTTGCTCAACGTTCCCATCCAGATGTCGACGTCATCGCCAGCCAACCCATAGTGCTCGCGAATTCCTTTGCCCGTCGCACCCATCACCCCCAGCGAATGAGCTTCATCCACCATGAGGAAAACCTTGTGCTTATGCTTGAGCTCGACGAACCGGGGTAGCTCGGGGTAGTCGCCGTCCATGCTGTAGATGCCTTCCACCACCACCAGCACCCGCTCGAAGTGCTGGCGTTGCTCGCCCAGCAGGCGGTCCAGCGCCTGCCAGTCGTTGTGGGCAAAACTCAGACGGCGGGCACCGGACAGCTGGATACCCTGCAACACGCTGTTGTGAATCAGCTCGTCATGCACCACCAGGTCGCGTGGCCCGAACAGGTAGCCGATGGTGGTGACGTTGGTGGCGTGGCCGCTGACCATCACCACCGCATCGTCCACCTCGTACAGGCGCGCCAGTTCGCGCTCCAGCTCGCGGTGCAGCGGGCGGTCGCCAGAAACCGGGCGGCTGGCCGACACCGAGGTGCCGTAGCGGTCGATCGCCGCCTTGGCCGCTTCGGCCACGGTCGGGTGGCCGGAGTAGCCCAGGTAGTTGTAACTGGCAAAGTTGAGAAACTCGCGCTCGCCAATCTGCGTCTGGGCACCGGCGGTGCCCTGGTGCATACGGAAGAACGGGTTGCTCACGCCCAGCTGCATGGCACTCTGCTGGATTACCCGCAGTTGCTGGTACCCCGGGTGCTGATCAAAGCGATAGTGCGCTTCGGGCACCTTCAGGGCAGCCTGCTGTACCTGCTCCAGGGTGGCGCCCTGCTCGCCCTCGGCAGCCACATGGCGGCGCCGGGCGAGGGCTTGCTGGATCAGGCGTTGCTTGGCATCACCACCAAGGCCGGTCGGGGTTCTGGCTGTCATCTGGCACTCTTAATCAATCAGTCGGTTGGGTGCCGCGTTGCTGTCGGCCAAGGCTGCGTTCAACTGCGCCAACTCTTCGGCACTGTGTTCGCTGCCATGGCGGGCAAGCACATTCTGCGCCAGTTGCTCTTCCCCGCTGCTCGCTTCACCGCGCAGCAGCTCCAGCAAGCGTACGGCAAGCTTGTCGATGCTGGAGCTGTCGCTCAGTTCCATCACCGGCAGGCGAATACCGAAACGCTCCTCCAGCGCCACCACCAACTCAACGCTCATCAACGAATCGAGCCCCATTTCCTGCAGCGGGCGCTGGGCATCCAGGCGTGCTGGCGGCAGGCGCAAAATCTCGCACACCTCGTGCTTGAGCATGTCTACGAAGCGTTCGAGCAGTTCGCCATCGTCAAGCTCCTCCAGCATGCGCTGGATGTCTTCACCGCCACCTTCATCCTCATGGTCGCCGCCATAGGCACGGGCCAGTTCGCTGAAGCGCGGTGTAGTGGCGCTCGGCAGGAAGCGCGCCAGGGCCTTGAAGTCCAGCTCCAGCACGCCATGGCCGTTATCAACCTGCAACAGCATGGCCTCGAGCTGTGCCAAGGCTGCCTCAGCCCGCAGCGCCGAGCCCCCCATGCGGCTCTGCAGGGCGTCCTTGATCTGGCTGTTGCGCGCCAGGAAACCGACATCGTCGATGGCGCCCCACAGCACGGCGGTGGCTGCCTGGCCCTGAGCACGACGGTGCCGCGCAAGGGCTTCGAGCCAGTGGTTGGCCGCCACGTAGTTGGCCTGGCCGGGGTTGCCGAACAAGGTGGTGGCCGAGGAGAACATCACGAAGAAGTCCAGCGCCAGGCCCTGGGTCAGCTCGTGCAGGTACTGCGCGCCCTTGGCCTTGGGCTCCAGCACGCGACGCAACTGGTCGCCGTCAAGATTGCGGATCAGGCTGTCGTCAATCACCGTCGCGGCGTGCACCAGGCCACGCAGTGGCCATGGGCTGGCGGCAATGCGATCAAACACCCCGCGCAGTTGCTCACGGTCGGTGATGTCGCACGCCACGGCCTGCACATCGATACCTTGGGCGTGCCACAACGCCAGCTGCGGTTGGGCCTCTTCACTGGCCGGGCCACGACGGCCCAGCAACACCAGGTGACGGGCACCTTTGTCGATCAGCCACTGCGCAGTACGCAAGCCAAAGCCACCCAGGCCGCCGGTGACCAGGTAGCTGGCATCGGCGGCAAGCTGCAGTGCCCGCACCGGCTGCACGCGGGTGTCGACGGTTTGCTGGATCGGGTTGGCGTACGTCACCACCACCTTGCCAATCTGCCGCGCCTGCTGCATGTAACGGTAGGCCTCGACCACCTGGTTGGCGTCGAACTCGCGGAACGGCAACGGGTGCAGGATGCCCTGCTCGAACAGTTCCATCATCTCGGCGAACAGGCGGCGGGTGAGCGCGGGGCGCTCGCTCATCAGCTGGTCAGCGTCGATACCGAAATAGCTGATGTTGTTGCGGAACGGGCGCAAGCCAATACGGGTGTTCTGGTAGAAGTCGCGCTTGCCCAACTCCAGGAAGCGACCAAACGGCTTCAGCACCTGCAGGTTGCGGTTGATGGCCTCACCGGCCAGCGAATTGAGCACCACGTCCACGCCACGCCCACCGGTGGCTGCCAGCACCTGGTCGGCATACGCCAGCGAACGGGAGTCGTAGATGTGGCTGACGCCCAACAGGCGCAGGAAGTCGCGCTTCTCGTCGCTGCCTGCGGTGGCGTGAATTTCTGCACCCAGCCATTTGGCGATCTGGATGGCCGCGATGCCCACGCCACCGGCAGCGCCGTGGATCAGCACCTTCTCGCCCGGCTCCAGGCGCGCCAGGTGATGCAGCGCGTAGTACACGGTGAAGAAGGTACTCGGAATGGTCGCCGCCGCCTCGAACGACATCCCTTCGGGGATGCGTGCAACGGCGTTGGCGTTGGTGACCAGGCGGTTGGCGAAGCTGCAGGGGCCAAAGCCCACCACACGGTCACCCGGGGCGAAGTCGCCCGCTGCCTCGGCGCCTTTGCCCTGCACCACACCGGCAAATTCGAAGCCCAGGGTAGGGCCGGAGAAGCCGTTTTCGATGGCTTCATCCGACAGCAGGCCGAGGGCGAACATCACGTCACGGAAGTTAAGGCCCGTCGCGCGCACCTGAATGTCCAGCTCATCCGCCGCCGGTTGACGCGGCTCACGCACTTCCCAGCGCAGGTTGCGCAGCTGGCCCGGCAGGTCGAAGCCCAGGCATACCCACTGCGCATCGCCCACTGCGCGGCGCGGCTGGTCGGCCAGCACGCGCAGGCGCGGCACGTAGCGACGGCCTTCGGCGTCCAGGGCCAGCTCGGTTTCGCTGTCGGCGTGCAGCAACGCAGGTACCGCCAGCTCGACCGCTGCCGCGTGGGCCAGATCGAGCAGGCGAATACGACAGTGCGGGGATTCGTTGGCCAGGGTACGGCCAAAGCCCCACAACGCCGCGTCGCCGATGGCCGCAACGTCAGTGGCGGTGTCGACGCTGTACAGGTGCTCGGCAGCGCCACGGCTGAACAGCCAGCACTGCGGGGCGATCGTCAGCGACTCACAGGCCTGCACCAGCGCGGCCGCTTGCATGCAGCGCTCGGCCTGGCCATCGAGGCCTGTGCCGCTGTCGAAACCGGCCAGGTGCAGCACATGCTCAGGGGGCTGGGCAAAGGCGCCAAGCTGGGCCGCCAGCGCCTGGGCGTCACCCGGCTGCAACAGGTCAACCTGCTGGCCCTGGGCGCGCAGTTGCTGTGCCAGGCGCAGGGCAGCGCCCTGCCCTGCTTCGGCGAGTACGGCCCAGCGCTGCACGGCCACGGGTGCAGCAGTGTCGGCACCGGCGGGCTTGTCCGCCAGCAACAGGTAGCTACCACAGGCGTTACCCGGCAACGCCTCCAGCGTGCGCAGCGCGGTCAGGCCATGCCGCTGCAGCTCATGGCTCCAGAACGCCGGGCCTTGCTGGCGCGACAACGCCTGCTGCGGGCCGGCCAGCCACCAGTCTGGCTGGGCACCGAAGACGAAATCGGCCCAGCGCGCCGGGTACTGCCCAAGCAGCGCCAACTGGCCGTGCGGGTTGAGCCGGCCACTGGCCAGGCGCAGGGCGTCACCCACGGTACCCAGGGGGCCGAAGTCGGTAGGCACCAGTACCCAGTCGAACGTACCGGCGTCGGCCAGTTGCTCCAGGCCAAGTACCTCCAACGCCGGGCAATCGTCACGCAGGCGCTGCTCAAGCTCGGGCTCGGCGACGCAGTAGGCATAATCGAGGCGATCGAAATCCAGACCGGCGTACAACAGCTCGGCAAACGAAGCGCCACCGAAGCCGAATTCCAGCACCCGCAGGCGCTGGCCGGGCGGCAGTTGCGCCAGGCGCGCGGCCAAGGTCTGGCCAATGCCGCTGAGCAGGTGCTGCTGCCCTGCCGCACCCAGCACCAGGCGCGCCAGGCTGGCGCCGCTGGTTTCGCGCGGTTGCAGGGTGTCGAAGGCCTGGCTGCCATCCAGCAACGCCGACAGATGACGGCCGATACGGCCCACGGAATGGATAATCTGGAAGTACTCGGGGTAGCTCTTGAACAGCTCTTGCCAGATAGCCTGCGAGGTCGGGCGCTCGCCCTGGTCGACCAGTTGCCAGCTGCCATCCGCGCTACGCTGCAGGCTGCCGTCGTGCTCGGCATGGCGCAACAGCATCGCCAGGAAGTCGCCCTGGCCCTGCGACCACTGCGCGACCTGCTCGGCACTGATGCGGCCGCCGGCCTGCTCCACCGCATCGAGGACAAAGCTGTTGCACAGCACATCCAGCAGTGGCTCCACTTCATTCAGGTAACGCACCTGTGCCGGCTCGTCGGCCAGGCACTGCAAGGCCTCGACCAGCGGCGAGCAGGCCGCGGCTTTACGCTGCACAGGTACAACCGCGCCTGGCGCGGCCTGCCCCACATGGCCCATACGCTTGATATCGCCACTGCGGTCGTATTGCAGGCGCACGGCACGCATGCGCGCATCCTTGATCGCCAGCACGGCAGCGCCGCTGGCATCGAACAGGGTGAAGTCGACCAGCAGCGAATGCGCGGTGCGCTTGCGCTGGCGCACCTCGGCCAGCACCGGCACACCGCCGGCATTGGTAAAGGCAATGCGCCCAAGCTTGACGGGGATGAACGCCAGGCCATCGTCATGCCCCTGGCGGCTGGCCAGCAGCTCGGTAATCAGCTGGAAGGCACCATCCAGCAGCGCCGGGTGCAGGTGCAGGCTTGCCAGTTCGTGTTCGATGGCAGCAGGCACGACCAACTGAGCCAACACGCGCGCCCCTTCCACCCAGGCTGCGGCCACGGTCTGGTAAGCGGGGCCGTAGTTCAGGCCAACCGCGCAAGTCATTGCCAGGTGCTGCTCGCCGGTGAAGTCTGCCGGGCGGGCTGGCAACGCCGGTGCCCGGGTGTCCAGCAGCACACCGCGCGCTTCACCCGGCAAGCGTGCGACCACGTGCTGTACCCAGTCTTCGCGTTGCATCAACGTGCGCGAGCTGATGCGCAATGTGCCATCGGCCTCTTCCACCTGCACGCGCACTTTCTTGATGCCCTCGCTGCTCAGCAGCAGAGGGTTGTGGATTTCCAGCTCTTCGATATCGACGAACTCGCCCGGCTGGTGCAGTTGCGCCACCGCCAGGGCCAGCTCGGTAAAGCCTGCACCCGGGAACAGTACCGACTCACCCACCTTGTGGTCGGCCAGGGTCGGGTACTGCTGGGTATCCAGGCGGTTTTCCCAGGTCAGCGCCTGGTCTGTTACCGGGTAACCCAGCAACGGGTGCACGCGCTCGTGGCTCAGCGGGCCATAGGCCTCGGCAGTGACCGGCAAGCTGAAATGGTCGTGCTGCCAGGCATAGTTAGGCAGGCGCAGCGGGCGCCCCGCCACCGGGAAGCGTGCCTGCCACTGTGGCTCCACGGCGGCAATCTGCAGGCGGGCTACGGTACGTTCCAGCAGCAGCGGACTGTGGTCGTTGCGCTTGAGGGTGCCAATCACCTGCCCCGGTTGTTCGCACTCGACCAGCACATCGCTGACGTAGCTGCGCAGAATCGCATGCGGGCCCACTTCGACGAACAGGTTAAGGCCATTGCGCACCAAGGCAGCCAGCGCGCCCTGGAACAGCACCGGGAAGCGAATGTTCTGCCACCAGTACTGGCTGTCCAGGCGTTCGCCGTTCAACTGGCCACCGACGACAGTGGAGTAGAACGGGATCTTCGTAGCCTGCGGGCGGATATGCGCGAGGTCGTCGATAACCGCTTGCTTGATCGGGTCCATGGCCGGCGAGTGGAAGGCGTAGTCCAGGTCCAGGCGACGGGCGAATACCTGGCGCTCTTCCAGGGCCGCTTCCAGCAGTGCCAAGGCGTCAGCCTCACCGGCCACAGTGGCGCCGCGGGCGCTGTTCTCGCCCGCGACCACCAGACGGCCATCCAGTTTCAGTTCGGCAATCAGTTGCGCTGTGGCCTCACCCGAGAGGCCGACCGCCGTCATCTTCCCGGTACCACGGGTCAGGCCTTGCAGGCGGCTGCGGTGGTAGATGACCTGGGTGGCGTCCTCCAGGCTCAACGCGCCGCTGGCCCAGGCCGCCGCCACTTCACCCACACTGTGGCCAATCACCGCCACCGGGTGGATGCCTTCGGCAGCCAGCACTTTGGTAACCGCCACTTGCAGGGCAAACAGCGCAGGCTGGGCGATTTCGGTACGTGCATAACGGCCTTCGCCGTTGTCACCCAGCAGCTCGGCGCGCAGCGAGTAGCCCGCCAAGGGCTGGAACAACGCGTCAACTTCATCCACGGCGGCGGCGAACAGCGGCTGGTCGAGCATCGCCCGGCCCATGCCCTGCCATTGCGAGCCGTTGCCGGAATAGACAAATACCGGTGCCGAGGCGCCGTCCAGGGCCTGGCCGGCCTCCAGCACTGCGCTCAGTTCGCTGAGGGTCGGGTCCTGGGCATAGTCGTCCAGCGCCTGGGCAGCTTCGGCTGCTGTGTCGCAAACCAGCAGCAGGCGATGGCTGTGCGCATCGCGGCGGAACATCGCCTGGTAGGCCACATCGTAATAGTCGGCCTGCGGCTGCCCGGCCAGGTAGGCGGCAAAGCGCTCTGCGGTTGCGCGCAGGCCTTCTTCGCTCTTGGCACTGAGCAGTAACGGCACGCGCCGGGCGCTGGCCGCTTGCGCTGCCGGCGCCTTTGGCTCGGGGCTTTGCAGGATGACATGGGCGTTGGCGCCGCCAAAGCCGAACGAGTTCACCCCCACGGTCAACTGGCCATCGGCTTTCAGCGGCAGGGGCTCGGTGACCACCTGCAGGTTGAGGTCGGCGAACGCGATGTTCGGGTTGAGCGCCTGCACGCCAATGGTAGCGGGCACGGTACGCTCGGCCAGGCAGTTCAGTGCCTTCATCAGGCCAGCCACGCCAGAGGCGGCTTCAAGGTGCCCAAGGTTGCTTTTCACCGAGCCGATTGGCAGCGGGTTGCCGGCGCCGCGTGCCTGGCCCAGCGCCTCGCCGATGGCGCGGGTTTCGATCGGGTCTCCCACAGCGGTACCGGTGCCGTGGGCCTCCAGGTAGTCCAACTGCTCGGGTGCGATGCCGGCCTGGGTGTAGGCGCGCTTGAGCAACGCCGCCTGGGCCTCGGCATTGGGCAGGGTCAGGCTGGACTTGCGCCCGTCGGTGTTCACCGCACTGGCCGCCACCACCGCCAGAATGGTATTTCCGTCGGCCACTGCCTGGTCGTAGTCCTTGAGCAGGAACAACCCGCCGCCTTCGGAGCGGGCGTAACCGTCGCCGTTTTCGTCGAACGACTGGCAGCGCCCGGTGCGCGACAGCATGGTCGCTTTGGCGAAGATCATGAAACCGAACGGGTGCATGTGCAGGCTGATACCGCCCGTCACGGCTTGGTCGACATCACCGCTGAGGATGGCCTGGCACGCCTGGTGGAAGGCCACCAGCGACGACGAGCAGGCGGTGTCGATGGCCATGCTTGGGCCACGCAGGTCGTAGAAAAACGACAGGCGGTTGGCCGCGATGCTCATGGTGTTGCCGGTCGCCGTGGCGCCATCAATGGCCGACAGGTCCTCGAGCAGGCGGTAGGACTGCTCGACACCGGCGATGCCCAGGTACACGCCACAGTTGCTGCCACGCAGGCTGGACGGCTTGACCCCGGCGTTTTCGAAGGTTTCCCAGCACATTTCCAGCAGCATGCGCTGCTGCGGGTCCATCATCGCGGCTTCACGCGGCGAGATGCTGAAGAAGCCAGCGTCGAAAGCGCTGATATCACCCAGGGTGCCTGAGGCGAAGGTGTAGCTGGTTGCAGGGCTGGCCTTGTCCGGGTGCTGGAACTCGCGTTTGTTCCAGCGCGACGGGTCAACCTGGGTCACCAGGTCGCGGCCCTCCATCAGGTTTTGCCAGAAGCCCGCATTGGAAGAGCCAGGAAAACGGTACGCACAACCGACGATTGCAACCTTTCTACGCTTGATCAAAACCTATTCCTTCAAATCTCATCGGGCACCGTCCCATCCGTCGGACAGCCGGCATGCCTGGCCTGGCCATGAAGCTGGCCGGTCGTTGTATGTCACTGATGATTGTCTGGGTACCTGAAGCAGCATACACGCGGGGGGCGCAAGACTTTTGGTCTGGGGCTAGCGTGGGAATGTTCAGATTTGTGTGTGCGGATGATACGCGGGTTGTGGAGGTGGGAAAACCCTGGAGGACAGATTGGACAGCACACGCGGAGCTTTGTAGCGGTTGCCTGAATGTGGACCGACCGGACGAACAGGTGGTGAACGAATGCCGGGGTGAGCCAAGCCCGTTCGATCGAAACCCGCCCCAAAAATTCACGAACATCTCAGGAAAATCTCATAGAAATCGGCCCTGTAGGAATATTCCGAAAATAGCCCAGAGACCCAAGAAACTAGTGTAATGAATATTAATTTGAGTTAAAAGCTGGCCAGTCGACCTGCGCCACGACTGACTCACCAACCGCCCCAATGACAACGGCTACAACCCTGGATTACTATGTTCATCCTGCCTGATGAAATCGGACAAACCTTCATCAGGCGTACGCCAGTCACAACCCGAGAGTCGACCTGCCGCCGATACAGCAGATGCCTAAAAATTTTATAAAGCCAGGAACATGAACGAAAACAATTTGATTGCAATTCTTCTTTGCACCTACAACGGCTCAAAGTACCTGCGCGAACAACTTGACTCGCTTATAGAGCAAACCCATAAAAACTGGATTCTGTATGTCTCCGATGATGGCTCGAGCGATGACACCCTGGATATTCTTCATCATTATCAGCGCACGCTTGGTACTCGACTGTTTATTTTCGAGGGCCCTCGACAGGGCTTTGCCAGGAACTTCATTTCACTGATTCAGAATCCACTGGTGGACGGCGATTACTTCGCTTTCAGCGACCAGGATGACATCTGGCTTGACGACAAGCTGGCCAGAAGCCTGGCCGCACTGCAACAAAGCCGCAGCGACGTCGCCACGATGTACTGCTCACGCACCAAGCTTATTGACGCCGCCGGCAAATGCGCAGGGCATTCGCCGCTCTTTACCAGACCGCCAAGCTTCCGCAATGCGTTGGTCCAAAGCCTCGCCGGGGCCAATACGATGCTGGTCAATCGACGCACACAAGCGTTGCTGGCTGCGATCGAACCTAACGCTCAAATAGTCGCACATGATTGGCTGACCTACCTTCTCGTCAGCAGCCATGACGGTGTCGTCATATATGATCCACAACCCACTCTTCTCTATCGCCAGCATGGCGGTAACCTGATCGGATCTAATACAGGATTTCGGCGACGCCTGGTTCGACTTGCCTGCACGCTCCGCGGGCGCTTCAGTGAGTGGAATGAAATGAACCTGCGCATTTTGGCCAAATACAAATCCAGCCTCAGCCAGGACAACCTGCGAATCATGGAGCAGTTTGCTACCGCTAGAAAAAGTTCACTATTCAAACGCCTCCGACTGCTGGGCGAGACCGGGGTATACCGTCAGACACTTGCCGGCAACCTGAGCCTATTAGCAGCGGCGATTCTCAACAAGCTTTAAATATAATGGCACGGCATGACACGTGAAGCCCCAGACGGACGTGCGTTGTCACGCTTGAGGCCACATGCTAGTCTGATCTGCGCTTACAGCCCGCCGCACGCGAGTTGTAACTGCCTTATGGATCAACAGCCCCACGCTGCGGTCTGACCGCGGCAATCATGATTTTACCGACGGCAGACAGAAGACATTTTTTCGCATCATGATCAAACAGCCAGCGCACCCGCACCCCTTCAACGTCACCTCTTTGCAACGTGATCTTGCCGCCCCTGTTTGCTAGCCATCGCGCACATTCCAAGGCGACGAGAAATGATGCCGCGACATCTGGCTCTCCCCATGAATAGCACCCGTCGCCTTTGCAAGGGCTACGCCGTCGTACCTGGGCGATAATCCCGACGATTGCCATGCCTCCGATTCAAGGGTTGAGCCGCAGACCGATCCCTTTCTGATTTTTTACCAGCAGCACCGCTCAACCGGTCCTGGTCGTACCTGGAGATACCGCAGCAATGAAAGCCACTCACCTTGCGATTCCGGATGTTGTTCTTTTCGAGCCGAAGGTTTTCGGCGATCAGCGGGGATTTTTCTACGAAAGCTTCAATCAGAAGGTGTTTGAAGAGGTTGTAGGTAGGTCGGTCACGTTCGTTCAGGACAACCATTCCAAATCGGTGAAGGGCGTGCTTCGCGGCTTGCACTACCAGATAAAGCATGCGCAAGGCAAACTGGTCCGGGTAACGCATGGCGAGGTGTTCGATGTTGCCGTGGATCTGCGCAAGAGCTCACCAACCTTTGGCCAGTGGGTTGGCGCTCATTTGAGCTCAACCAACCAGCATCAATTGTGGATCCCCGAAGGCTTCGCCCATGGTTTCGTCGTGCTTTCGGAAACCGCTGAGTTCCTCTACAAGACCACCGATTACTGGGCACCTAAGTTCGAGCGCAGCCTGGCCTGGAATGACCCAACCGTGGCGATCGAATGGCCTTATACCGACGCACCGACCTTGTCCGCCAAAGATGACATCGCTGCCCTGCTGCAGGATGCAGAGGTGTTTGAATAGTGAATGCTCACCTGCGTCATACTGCCGGCCCCGCCAGCCTGACGATCAGCCTCTGGAAAAACCGGTCGCTGATCTCGCAGATGACCAAGCGCGAGGTCATCGGCCGATATCGAGGATCGGTAATGGGCTTGGCCTGGTCGTTTTTCAACCCGATCCTGATGCTGGCCGTTTACACATTCGTGTTTTCGGAGATCTTCAAGACGCGCTGGGTCGGAGTAGACACTGGCAAAGGTGGATTCGCGATACTGCTTTTCGTCGGAATGATCATTCACGGGCTGTTTGCGGAATGCGCCAACCGTGCCCCGTCCCTCATCATGAACAACAGCAACTACGTGAAAAAAGTGGTATTCCCACTGGAGATTCTGCCGGTCATTACTTTGGGATCGGCCCTCTTTCATAGCTGCATCAGCTTGCTGGTGCTACTGATCGCCCAGTTCCTGATCGTCGGCACGCTCTACTGGAGCGCCTTGCTGTTTCCGCTGATCCTCGTTCCCTTGATTCTCGCGACCCTGGGCATCAGTTGGCTATTGGCCTCACTGGGCGTTTACCTGCGAGACGTGGGGCATGTCATCACCGTACTGACAACGGTCCTGCTGTTCCTCTCTCCGGTGCTCTATCCAGTGGCTGCACTGCCCGAAGCCTACCAGCCCTGGCTAAAGCTCAACCCTTTGACCTACATCATCGAGGAAAGCCGTAGCGTCCTACTCTTCGGCAACCTGCCAGACTGGGTCAACCTGGCAACTGCCCTCGCGGTGGGTGCAATTATCGCTGCCGCCGGATTCTGGTTCTTCCAAAAGACGCGCAAAGGATTCGCCGATGTCATCTGATCAACCTGTCATCAGCGTCAAGAACGTCTCCAAATGCTTTTACAGCTACGACAAGCCACATGACCGGCTGAAACAGGCAATCGTCCCGCGACTCCAACGTTGGGCCGGCGACCCGGTCACTACATACGGCAAGGAATACTGGGCCCTACGCGACATCAGCTTCGATGTCAACAAAGGGGAAACAGTAGGCGTCGTGGGCCGCAACGGGTCAGGGAAGTCGACATTGCTGCAGATAATTTGCGGCACCTTGACGCCGACGCTGGGGGAGGTTGAGACCCACGGTCGTATCGCCGCACTGCTGGAGCTGGGCTCTGGGTTCAACCCTGAATTCACCGGGCGCGAAAACGTCTACCTCAACGGTGCGGTCCTCGGCCTGAGCCGCGAGGAAATCGACCAGCGCTTTGATGCTATTGCCGGTTTTGCAGATATCGGCGAATTCCTTGATCACCCCGTTAAAACCTATTCCAGCGGTATGGCCGTACGACTGGCATTTGCCGTACAAGCACAGGTCGACCCGGAAATCCTCGTGGTTGACGAGGCATTGTCGGTTGGCGACGCGAGGTTCCAGGCCAAATGCTTTGAGCGCCTACGCCAGCTCAAAGATAACGGTACCAGTATCCTGCTCGTCACCCACTCCAGTGAACAAGTGGTCACGCATTGCTCTCGGGCGATTCTGCTGGAAAAGAGTCGCGTCGAAATGATTGGCAAATCGCGCCCGGTCATTAACCGTTACACCGACATCCTCTTCGGTCGCGACAAAGAGGAAATCAAGCCTGGGTTGGAGCAAAACGCTCAAAGCGCTTCCACCGAGTCAGCAGACGTACCGCGCGAAGCCATTTCACTCTTGTTCGACCAGGATGCTTACAGTACTCGGCCCAACTACAACCAGCATGAATATCGCTGGGGAGATGGCGCTGCGACCCTCACTGACTTCCACCTGAGCGCCGCAGGCAATGCTTATCCCAACAGCGTGGAGCCAGGCGACGATATCACCCTGACGCTCGCGTTCACATTCAACCGCCCTGTCATCAATCCGATCATTGGCTTTACCATCAAGACCAAGGAAGGCGTCACGGTCTACGGCACCAATTCATACCTTCTTGATTGCGAAGATGCCCGAGCCCTGGGCGAAGCTGGCGCCAGGACTACCGCGCGCCTGCAATTCAAAAACAGGCTAGCGACAGGCGATTATTTTATATCCATCGGCCTGGCATCCCGCGAAGGCGAAGAAATCGTCCCTCACGATCGTCGCTACGACTCCATTCATTTTATCGTTGAGCCAACACCCAATCTCTTGGGCCTGATTGACCTCGCTCTGACTATGGAAATAAACCGGTAAGCCCCGATGAACACACTAGAACAACATGGCTATACCAAAGACCGCGATACTGAAGTGTGGGTCCGTTCCGACTTTGGGGGCATCGCCTACAGCGACGGCGATAGCAGCGAAACCGAGTTGGCGAAGATTATTCGCGAGGCCAGCGACGTCTCTGTCCTATCCGATGAGCTCCCTCAATACTGCACGGACTGGGCGAAGCTGTACCATCTGAGCGCGGTGCGCGGCAATATCCTGCGCCCGTTCGAACATCTACTCAAAGGGCGTGTTCTCGAAATTGGCGCAGGCTGCGGTGCTATCAGCCGTTACCTGGGCGAGTGCGGCGCCGAACTGCTCTGCCTGGAAGGCAGCCCGCGCCGGGCAGCCATTGCCGCCAGCCGAACGCGCGACCTGGACAACGTGACCGTGCTGGCGGAGCGCTTCGACGATTTCAAGGTGGACGTGCAGTTCGACGCCGTGACCCTGATCGGCGTGCTCGAATACGCCAGCATGTTCAGCAACGCCGAAAACCCCGCGCTCGCCATGCTCAAACGCATTCGTCAGTTGCTAAAGCCAGACGGTCATCTGTTCATTGCCATCGAAAACCAGCTTGGTCTCAAGTATTTTGCGGGCGCCCCGGAAGATCACGTGGGCATTGCCATGTACGGCATCGAAGGCCGCTACCAACACGGCCAGCCCAAGACCTTCGGTAAGGTAGAGCTGGAAAGATTGCTCGCCTCCGCCGGCTTTGAAGCATCCGATTTTATGGCTCCAAGCCCGGACTACAAACTCCCCAACTCGATCATCACTGAAGCCGGCTTCCAGTGTGATGCGTTCGATGCTGCGGCGCTTGCCTGGCAGAACGTCAAGAAAGACCCTCAACTGCCAGAGTCGACCACCTTCAACCTGGAAAAAGCCTGGCAGGTGGTGTTCAACAATCGTCTGGGCATGGATCTTGCCAACTCCTTCCTGATCAAAGCAGCCTGCAAAAAAAACGATAGCCAGAAGGACGATATCCTCGCCTATCACTACAGCATCGGCAGAAAGACCCGCTATTGCAAAGAGTCATTGTTCGTCATGACTGACGACGGCATTCAGGTCGAATACAAACAACTGGCCTCCTCCGCTACCCCTTCCGAGAATGAAGACAGCAGCGCATTCAAGTACGTACTGCCCCGCATTGATGCATACGCCGCCGGCAAGGTGCTAAGCCTTGATTTTCTGGATAGCGCCGCTCACCACGACTGGAGCATTGACAGCTTTGCGCCCTTTATAAAGACCTACCTCGACTGCCTGGCGACATTGCTCAAGCAAGATGGGGCAGATGTCGATCTGCGCTCAGTGGGCTCGGTGCTTCCCGGCCACTACATCGATGCCGTGCCGCAGAACATCGTGCTGAGACCTGACGGCACGCCGCAGCTCATCGACGTTGAATGGGAGATGATCGGGGGTGTCGAACTTGGTCACCTGATGATGCGCGCGTTACTGCTGCTCATGGCCGCAGCGAACCCGTTCTATCCGAGCGCAGCCTCCTTCAGCCGCCAAGAGTTCACCATAGGCCTGCTGGCGAGCGCAGGGCTGGACATCAGTCGTGAAGATTGCGAGCGCTACATTGCGCTCGAGGCGGCATTTCAGGAGAAAGTCACAGGAAAGAAAGCCGACCGTTTCTTGGACTGGGCACCCGAAGCCCTGATTCACAAGCTGGGCAGCACACAATCAACGTCGAAATTCGCGACGCTGTATATCAGTGACGCGCATGGCAACTTCTCTGAACAGTCAGCACTGCGCCACGAGGTCAGTGATGGCCCGCAACGGCTCCAGTTCGCTCTCCCCAGCCCGCTCGCAGCCTCTACTGTTTTCCGCTTCGATCCCGTGGATCAGCGGCAGGGCTTCTCGATTGAAAGCATAAAGGTATATTCTGGCGCCCGATGTGCCTGGGAATGGCCAGGCGAACTCAGCCTGCCGCTAGCGGCAATGTTCGCGTGGAAGATCCCTCGCGCGGATGATTCGCTCTACCTCGCTCTGACTGACGATCCCAGCCTGACGCTTCCCGTGGACATGGAAACGTTGCAAATCGGCGAGCAGCTCGAGCTGGAAATCAGCCTTACTATATTCACGGACGCGCAGTTGGCTCGGGAGGTCAACATGCTGAATCAATCTGGACATGTAAGTCCTGTCACGGACCTGCAAAGTAAACTTGATCTGATCGTCGACTCGAACAAAGAAATCGCTCATGCCCTGGCGCATGTCAAAGCCTCTGTCAGCCAGAGCACTGTTCTTGCAGAACTCAGCGAGTCCCTGCTTGCGAAGGACAGGAAAATTCATGAGCTGTCGACTCAGCTGCAGAAGAAGGTCCAGCAACAAGAGGCCCTGGCCCAGGTGCTGCACGAGCAGCAGATGATGGGGCTGAACGCCGGCGAAGCGAAAGATCCGGAGCTGCTCGGCGTTCCAGCGCTGCAGGCATCCATCGCCAGATGGCAAGAGTCTCTTGCCCAGAAGGACGAACACATTCGTAACCTCGAAGAGCGTCTACATGCTCTGCAGGCCGATAAAGACACCCATATCCACCACCTCAATCTGCACATCATCGGCATGCAGAAGTCGACCAGCTGGAAGGCGACCGCCCCGGCCCGAAAGCTCATCACACTGACACGCAGGCTCAACAGAGGGCTCAAATTACTGCCATCGGTGATCCGACGTGGTGGCGGCTTGAAAAGCACTGTTCGCAAGACCATCAGCGTATGGCGCCAGCATGGCACAGCCGGGCTGATCGCTCGAGCTCGCTGGGTCGCGAACCCGGGCAGTTCCAGCTTCGTAAGCCCGGAAAGTGGCGAGGTCATCCATAGCCATGACTACGCGAGCTGGGTGAAGCTTTATGACACCCTGAACGATAATGATCGCTGGCGAATCAGCGAAGAAATCAGGCAGTGGAAAGACCAGCCTCTGATTTCGATCATCATGCCGGTTTACAACCCGCCAATGGATCTACTGCGCGAGGCTATCGACAGTGTCACTGCCCAGCTTTACAAGAACTGGGAGCTTTGCATTGCCGATGATGCGTCCACTGACCCTGAAGTCATTGCCTATTTGAAAGGGCTGACCAAACAGGATCAGCGGTTCAAGGTGGTGCTACGCGAAAAGAATGGCCACATTTCCAAAGCCAGCAACTCGGCACTGGAGCTTGCAAGCGGCCGATACGTGGCACTCATGGACAATGACGACCTGCTGCCGGCCCACGCCCTTTATTGGATCGCGCGAGCCGTTCATGAAAACCCCGACGCTGCCGTCATTTACTCGGACGAAGACAAGATCGACGTCGAGGGTAATCGCTCGGCCCCTTATTTCAAGACTGACTGGAACCTCTATCTCTTCCGCTCACACAACATGATCAGCCACCTTGGCGTATACCGCCGGGACCTGGTACAGCGGGTTGGCGGCTTCCGAGAAGGCATGGAAGGCTCACAAGACTACGACCTGGCGTTGCGCTGCGTCGAACAAGTCAGGCCCGATCAGATCGTTCATATTCCGCATGTTCTCTACCACTGGCGCGTTCACCCTGGCAGCACGGCTATGTCGCTGGGTGAAAAGCCATATGCACAGATTGCCGGTCAGAATGCACTGGACCAGCATCTGCAACGTACAGGTATCAAGGGCCACGCCGAGCTTCTGGATTTCGGTATGTACCGGGTCCACTACGACCTCCCGGCAGATCAGCCGCTGGTTTCCCTGATCATCCCGACTCGCAATGCTGTTGGGTTAGTGCGTCAGTGCATTGAAAGCATAACGAGCAAGACCAGCTATCAGCACTACGAAATCATTCTGGTGGATAACGGCTCTGATGATCCAGAAAGCCTCCAGTATTTCGAGTCACTCAAACTGCAGCAGAATATCAGGGTGCTCCGTGACGATGGGCCATTCAACTATTCGGCCCTGAACAATCGTGCGGTCCGTGAAGCCCGCGGTGAACTGGTCGGACTGATCAATAACGATATTGAAGTGATCAGCCCTGACTGGTTGAGCGAAATGGTGTCGCTGGCGTTGCAACCTGGCGCAGGCGCTGTCGGCGCCAGGCTGTGGTACCCAGATAACCGCTTGCAGCACGGCGGCGTCATCATGGGCCCGCTGACATTGGCCGGTCACGCCCACAAGATGCTGCCGCGTGGGCACCATGGCTATTTCGGACGTGCGTCGCTGATACAGGGGATGTCTGCGGTCACCGCCGCATGCCTGATCGTTCGCAAGTCCATTTTCGAAGAAGTCGGCGGGCTCAATGAAGTCGAGTTGAAGATTGCTTTCAATGACGTTGATTTTTGCCTGAAAGTCATGGCCGCTGGATACCAGAATATCTGGACGCCAAATGCAGACTTGTATCACCACGAATCGGCGACTCGCGGGCTGGAGGATACGCCCGAAAAGATTGAGCGGTTCAAAGGCGAAGTTAGATACGTGCAGGAAAAGTGGGCAAAAATTATTGCTAACGATCCGGCATACAATCCAAATCTGAGCTTTGAACTCGAAGACTTTTCACTGGCATTCCCTCCCAGAATTGCTCAGAAATAAAATAGCCAGGGACCGCCTTTGATGCGAAGAATCGCCAAACGCTCTGTACTAATCGCTCTCTGCGCAGCCCTAATTGTAGGGCTGCTCTTGGAGTTCACCCGCATGGGCTCGCCTGTAGTACGCTTGAACTTCTCAGCCAACACACAAGGTTTATCTCAAATCTTCTTCAATAACGGCGGAAGCTACTCAGAAGAAAACTCTAAAACCTATAGATTAGCCACAGGAATAACAAATCTATCTTTTAAGATTCAAGGTGACTCGCCTGTACGCTGGGACCCATCACAAACCGAAGCCTCCATAATCCTGGAAAGACCATATATAACGCTATTCCGCGTCAAATTGGACACTCCCGTAAAAATAAACGCCCTCAACCAGATTCAGTCAATCCAGGAAAATGGCGGGCGGATAATTATCGAAAGTACGGAGCGGGCAAATGACCCGCAAGTGCAGATTAGCTTTGATACAAGAGCCATAGCAAAAGAAAAGCTTAATCTCGTGCTGGCGATTTCTGCATTGGTTGCACTCACCACTGCACTGGTATCCCTATTCACCTCCCAACTTTCATCCATCTCAAAATATCTGGATCGAGTCCGACACCACGCCCACGAACACGTCAGAGCTGAAAGATTTACCCTGAATGAGTTCTTTATTCTTTCAGGAATGGCGATTACTGCAAACATTTATTTCATCGCAAACCTTTCACTCTCGATAGATGATGAGATGGGCGCAGCAAGAAGCAACCCGGAAGTCTGGATATCTCAAGGACGCTGGGCAGTTTATTTCATAGAGTCATTCTTATTCCCCCAACCAGCCATCCCTTTCGCCCCCTACATACTATTGAGTGTCTGCATCGCCGGATCATATATGCTTTTGATTCGATCTCACGGACACATGCCTTCTTGGAAGTCTTACTTTACATTCCCTGTGATCGCGGGCTATCCAACACTATGGCTTATATCTGAGTTTTCTTCAAATGTACCAGCTCTAGCTATAGGTTTTTTCCTAACAACTCTTTCCGCCTATTTAGTATTCATCAAGCACCCTACCCCCCAAAAAGTCTACTCCACGCACGCAAACCTACTTGTAGTACCTTTACTCCTGGCATTCTCGATCGCGTGCTACCAATCCCTTGCAATACTATTTGTAAGTATTTGCCTGGGGATCAACATGATCAAAATCGTATCAAACACGAATAATTGGAAAAGCGCGACAAACGCAATCATCACGGATGGGACGAAGGCCTTGATCTACTTGGGCCTTGGGATACTTCTTTACGCCATCATAAACATAGCTAGCCAGCACCTGGCGAACTCCTTCAGCCCTTACCTCAATAGCTTCATCAAACTAGAAACCTTAATAAACTCGCCGCTTTCCGTCATTACATCAGTAATAGCAGAAGCAAATAAATTCTATATTGGCTCAGCCAGCCGATTTGGAGCAGCAATCCCCATCTCACTCGGACTGCTGATAATTTCCGCATTGAGCATTCTAAGCCAAGTTAGAGGACGCGCTACTCCGGCGCTTTTAATTTTCACACTCTTACTTGCCTCGCCATTTGCTCTGCATTTTCTCGCAGGCCCTGACAACGTACCTCTTCGAACAATGATCGCACTCGGCTATGCAACATGGCTAATGGCGTTCATCGCACTAACAGCAAAAAATTCTATCATCACCTTATTATCAGTATTAATTATAGGCACCTACCAGATTCAAAGCGCAGGTGTAACATCCCAGTATATTGCCTCTGCCAAACTTACTCAAGGACACGATGAAGCACTGGCCTCGAGCATCTACCAGGCGATCATCCAAACTTCCGGAAACGAGACAGCATCTCAACATGCTCCAATTGTGATAGACGTTTACGGACACAAACCCTTTGAAACACTATATGCGAAAGCACTCACCTCAACTACACAGGCATCTTTTTTTGACTGGGATAACGGCAATCTATTGAGAATCACAACGTACATGAGGTTACTTGGATTCAACAATATCTTGCCAGCCGACGAGAAAACCCGTCAAACATTGACTCCTTATTTTTCAGGCATGCCTACCTGGCCACTTCCAGGCTCGATTATCAACGTTAACGGCACCTACCTTATCAAACTAAGCGAAGATGCTGACCCAGCGCATCTTCCAACCAAATAACGATAGAGATCTATATGCACAACAATCATCTCATCCCCCTTTTCTCCGCTGAAATAGTGAATACTGGTATTGATTTCCTGTCACCCTTGAAAACCGTTCTGGACAGGCCACTGGTACATCCTTGGCACTGAAGTGAAGCAATTCGAGGAAGCGTTTGCTCGTTATGTCGGTGTCGACCACTGCATAAGCGTCGCCAATGGTTCGGAGGCACTGGAGCTCGCACTTCGCGGCCTGGGCGTTGAACAAGGCAGTCGCGTGGTAGCGATCGCCAACGCCGGCTTCTATAGCAGCACCGCCATTCATGCCATTGGCGCAGAGCCCGTCTACGTCGATGTAGACGCAGAGACGCTGACCATGTGCCCCAATGCATTGGCGCAGGTTATCGAAAGCAAGCCTGCTGCGGTCATCGTGACGCACCTGTATGGGCAACTGGCCAATATCGAAGAAATCGTTCGCATCGCTCAGGCCGCTGGCGTACCGGTCCTCGAAGACTGCGCACAGTCCCACGGTGCACGACGCAATGGCCAGCAGGCCGGCAGTTTCGGTGACATCGCCTGCTTCAGCTTCTACCCCACGAAGAATCTCGGCGCCCTGGGTGACGGCGGCGCTGTGGTTACCCGCAACGACCAGCTTGCCGCCCGCATTCGCCAGCTGCGTCAATATGGCTGGTCGCAAAAATACCAGGTCGCCATTGCTGGCGGTCGCAACAGTCGCCTCGATGAAATGCAGGCCGCTATCCTGCGCGTGAAACTTCCGCTTCTCGATGGCTGGAACGAGCAACGCCGCTCTATCGCTCAGCGCTACAATGCCGCGTTCGCCTCGCTGGACCTGCAACTGCCTGCCTCTACGGGCGAGGACTATGTTGCTCACCTGTACGTTGTCCGAGTCAAAGACCGCGCAGCTTTCGCTGCAGCGCTCAAGGAAAGGCTTGTCAGCACCGATATCCACTACCCGATCGCCGACCACAAACAGCCTGCCTATAACGCCACACCGCCCCAGTCGCTCGTGGTGACCGAACAGGCCTGCAGTACTGTCATCTCCCTGCCCTGCTTCCCGGGACTCAAAGATGAAGAAGTGAATCGGGTCATCGACGCCGTCAAGGAATTCTTCACCAAGGAGCATTGATCTTGCTGACGCTGGTCATCCCCGTTTATCGCAATGAAAGCAACCTGCCCGACTTGTTGACGGCAGTGGCTGACCTCAACCTTCAGCTCGAAGGTGAGCTGGAAGTGGTGTTCGTTATTGATGGCAGCCCTGACCGTTGCTATGAAATTCTTCGCGACACGCTGCCATCCCAGCCATTCCGCTCCAAGCTCGTCCTGCTGTCGAAGAATTTTGGCTCGTTCATGGCTATCCGAACTGGTCTGCAACACGGCAGCGGCGATCGATATGCGGTGATGGCAGCAGACCTGCAGGAGCCGCCGGAGCTGGTGCTCGAAATGAACCGTGTGCTGCTGCGGCAAAATACCGATGTCGTGGTCGGTGTGCGGGAAGGCCGTGAAGATCCATGGGCGTCTCGCACAGCATCGAAAATCTTCTGGGGGCTCTACCGCCGATACGTCATCCCGGAGATTCCTCCGGGTGGGGTCGACATGTTCGCCTGCAACAAAGCGTTCAGAGACACACTACTTACGCTGGACGAACGCCACAGCTCGTTGATTGCTCAGATCTTCTGGCTCGGCTACCGCCGCGAAGTCGTGACCTACTCGCGTCGGGAGCGCATCCATGGCAAATCGGCCTGGACGCTGCGCAAGAAGGTCAATTATCTGATGGACAGCGTCTTCTCTTTCACCGATTTGCCCATCAGACTGCTTACCCGCGTCGGAGCATTCGGATCATCGCTGGCCGCACTTTTCGGCCTATTCACGGTGATCGCCAAATTGCACGGCATGATCGAAGTACCCGGATACGCGATGATCATGCTGGCAATTACCTTCCTGGGTTGCTTGAACCTTCTGGGGCTCGGCATCGTTGGCTCTTATGCCTGGCGCACATACGAAAATACAAAAAATCGGCCATTGGCAATTCCAATGCGCGTTGAGGATTTTGGAGACAGCAATGAGCGGTAACAGGAACTTTTTCGTCCACAGCCACGCGCTGTGCGAATCCGAAAACATCGGTCAGGACACCCGGGTGTGGGCCTTTGCCCATATCTTGCCAGGCGCCAGCCTGGGCCGCGAATGCAACGTCTGCGATAACGTTTTCATTGAAAACGATGTCGTCATCGGTGATCGGGTAACGCTTAAATGCGGCGTTCAGATCTGGGACGGGATCACTATCGAAGACGATGTCTTCATTGGTCCCAACGCCACCTTCACCAATGACCTCTTCCCGCGAAGCAAGGTCTATCCGCAGACTTTCTCACGCACCATCATCAGAAAGGGTGCCTCCCTTGGCGCCAACTGCACCATCCTTCCCGGCTTGACCATTGGTATCAATGCAATGGTCGGCGCTGGTGCGGTGGTTACTCGCTCCATTCCGCCAAACGCCATCGTCGTCGGCAACCCAGCGAAGATCATTGGCTACGTCGACGCCAAACCGGTATCTACAAAAGCAGAAAACGAAGTCACGCCCTACTCGGAAGGTGCAGAAGAAACGTCAGTCAAGGGCGTCAAGCTGCACACCATGAAGGAGGTGACTGATATACGCGGTAGCTTGTCAGCTGGGGAGTTTGAACGCTCCATTCCCTTCAAGACCGAACGCTATTTCCTGGTCTATGACGTTCCCACAGCCGAAACCCGGGGTGAGCATGCCCACCGTGAGTGCCATCAGTTCCTGGTAGCCGTGAAGGGTTCTGTTCACGTCGTGGCCGATGACGGCATCAACCGTGAAGAGTTTGTATTGGACAAGCCTAACAAAGGTATCCATCTGCCCCCAATGACTTGGGGCATACAGTATCGCTACTCTCCGGACGCAGTGCTCATGGTCTTCGCATCGCACTATTACGATGCGGATGACTACATTCGCAATTACGACGAGTTCAAGTCACTGATCAATAGCCACCTGTCGTGAAGCCATGAACAACTCGGTCATTTCCAAGCTTCTCAATCTGGACATTGCCCGTTTCCTGATGTCAGGCGGTTTCAACACCGCTCTGACATATGGCATGTATCTGGGTCTACTGACGTTTTTATCCTACCAACTCAGCTATACGCTCTCCTATGTAGCCGGCATCGTCCTAGCCTATCTGCTAAATCGATTTTTCGTCTTCAAGAGTCATCAAGGCGTAAAATCTGCGGTCATGTTGCCACTGATTTATCTGGTGCAGTATCTGCTCAGCGTGCTGATCCTGTGGGTATGGGTCGAGAGATTTCAACTGGATAGTCGACTGGCACCACTTGTGGCCATCGTCCTTACACTGCCTGTGACGTTCCTGCTTTCCCGATTCGCATTCAAAAAGCGATAACTATTGCTTACGTGCGGTATTACATACAACGAATGGAACAGGTCAACCACAGTTCGTGCGCACAGCTTTAAGTGAGCCTTCGGTAAGTGTGCCGGGCGAGTCCAATGAACCAAGAAAACTTTGAAAGCATTGGAAAATGATAATTAATGATCGACCAGACACCGCCCTGACAGTGCCGTCCAGGGCATAAGGTCTGATCGAGCCTCGCCTCCGTTAGTGCCTGAACAATGCGCTGAGCATGCACAGCACCACAAATGCAAACTGGTCACGCCGGCGCCGCCGACATTCTTGTGCGCGTATCATCAACCTCAGAAACAAAATCCGCCCGGAACACTTAAGGCTCTTTGGGACTGCATCCTGGCAATGGGCGTCGAGCGTTAGCTCACGTATGAGCTTGACCTGAGAAAACCACCAACCTTGTACAACCTGCCTGACTCGCGAAACCGCCGAGCGCAGACCCGCGTTCACCCCTACCTGATTTTTCAGGTGCTGGCGGTAATCCATTCTCGGAACCGGATCAATGAACCATCTGTACCCTGCACTGCGCGCGTAGGCATAGCAGAACCAGTCGTGTAGCGCGACATTTTGCACTGCCTCCCAGCGCTGGGCTATCAAACGCTTCAGCGCAGCCGCCAATTTCTGAGTCAGAACGTAAGTGCAACCTGGACCCGCGGCTTCAAACAAATAGTCCCATGCCACCTGAGGTTGCGCCTTGTCCACCAGTAAACGACGGCCGTCGGGCCAAAAAGCGACTACATTGCTTGAGTAACCATCGAAGTTGCCTGTTCGCAGTTGCGCGACAGCTCTCTCAAGCTTGTCCGGATACCAGATATCGTCTTGATCGGAAAAAGATAAGTAGTCGAACGTCGAAAAATCGACATCTCGGATCAGCCGGAAGAAGTTGGGGGCAGCGCCGCCAAATGGGCCTGCTGGTGGCAATACGAATACACTCTCGTGCCCCGCAGCGTAATCAGCGCACCAGCCTTCGGTACCATCACTGGAAGGATCAACGCTGATGAAGATGCTTACGTGAACATTGGTTTGCGAAAGGATCGAGGCGAGTTGCTCCTCGATCCAAGACATTCCGTTGTATGCAGCCAACAGCACTGCAACCTGTGGCAGATTATCAGCCATGCTGCTGGTCACCTTGCTTCATTCGCATACAGCGACTCAGTGAGCCCCGACGTCCAGCAACTTTTTCAGGTACTGGCCATAGCCGGTCTTTTTCAGCTTCTCTGCTTGGTCCTCGACTTGCTCTTTCGAAATCCAGCCGTTGGCATAGCCAATTTCCTCAAGGCACGCTACTTTCCAGCCTTGGCGCTGCTCGATTGTATGAACAAAATGGCTAGCCTCTAGCAGCGACTCATGGGTGCCTGTGTCCAGCCAAGCAAAACCGCGACCCAGCATCTGCACCGTAAGCGACTTCCTGTCCAAATAGGCACGGTTGACATCGGTGATTTCGAGCTCACCGCGCGCGGAAGGCTTGATGCTTTTGGCGATCTCGACCACGTCGTTATCGTAGAAATACAAACCGGTCACAGCATAGTTGGACTTCGGTGCTGCGGGCTTTTCCTCAATGCTAAGGGCGCGGCCATTTTTGTCGAATTCAACGACACCAAAGCGCTCGGGATCGTTCACGTGATAGCCAAATACCGTAGCACCGTCTTTTTGCTCGGCAGCGGCGCGCAAATTATCCGAAAAATGCTGACCATAGAAAATATTGTCACCGAGGATCAAGCAGCAAGGGTCATTGCCGATAAATTCTTCGCCAATAAGGAATGCTTGAGCCAAGCCATCCGGACTGGGTTGCTCCGCGTAGCTCAACTGAATGCCATATTGGCTGCCATCCCCGAGCAACTTGCGAAACGCCGGCAGATCGTCAGGCGTCGAAATGATCAGGATCTCACGCATACCCGCCAGCATGAGTACCGACAGCGGATAGAAGATCATCGGCTTGTCGTAGATTGGCAGCATTTGCTTGGAAACACCCAAGGTCAACGGGTGCAAACGCGTTCCCGAACCGCCTGCCAGGATGATTCCTTTACGATTGATTGCGTTCATTTATTCAAGATTTCCATGAGCATTCGAGTTACACCGACTTTCCAGTCCGGCAATTGCAAAGCGAAAGCATCGCGTAGCTTTGTTGTATCCAGACGTGAGTTCAACGGACGATTTGCAGGCGTCGGATATTCCGTGGTAGCAATTGGATTGATCGTTTCCACTGCTAACGGCTCGCCGTGTGCTCGCGCAGACGCAATGACATATGTCGCGTATGCGTGCCAAGACGTCTCACCCGCGGGAGCCAGGTGGTAAATCCCGCACAAGCTGGGATTGTTCAGTGTCTTCTGCACTGCATGCACCGCAACATCGGCCAATAGCTCGGCACTGGTCGGCACACCAATCTGGTCCGCAATGACATTCAGTGTCTGTCGTTCCTTAGCGAGGCGCAGCATGGTCTTGGCAAAATTGTTCCCTTTTGCCGCGTAGACCCAACTGGTCCGGAAAATCAGATAGTTGCAACCTGAGGCGACGATCAGCTGCTCGCCTTCCAACTTGGTGGCGCCGTAATAGTTTACCGGCGATACGCTATCACTTTCTTTCCAGGGGCTTGTACCCGCACCATCGAATACATAGTCCGTGGAGTAATGCACGAACAATGCATCCAGACGCTTCGCCTCTTCAGCAATCACCCCGCTAGCCAAGGCATTGACCTTACGTGCGAGTTCCTGCTCAGTCTCCGCCTTGTCGACAGCAGTGTACGCTGCGGCATTTACGATAAGATCAGGCGCAACAGCACGGATGGTCTGGCGCAACCCGTCCAGGTCCGACAAATCACCGCTGAGCGTGCCATATGAGGTAGACACCGGATTCCGGCCCAAGGCGACGATCTCACCCATGACTACCAGGGCACGTTGCAACTCCCAGCCAACCTGTCCGTCTTTACCCAGCAACAGAACCTTCATGGCTTTTCAGCACGCGCGGTGTAATTCGTGTCGATCCACTGCTGGTAGCTGCCACTCTTGACGTGCGCTACCCACTCCGCATTGCTGAGGTACCACTCAACAGTCTTGCGAATACCGGACTCGAAGGTCTCCTCCGGCACCCAACCCAGTTCACGCTGAATCTTGCTGGCGTCGATCGCATAACGTACGTCATGGCCAGGTCGGTCGGTAACGTAGGTCACCAGGTTGAAATGCGGAGCGAACGCGGAGTCAGGGCGCAGTTCATCAAGCAACTCGCAAACAGTTCGCACAACTTCAATGTTCTGCTTCTCGTTGTGGCCACCGATATTGTACGTTTCGCCGACTTCACCCTCGGTCACGACCTTATACAGCGCACGCGCATGATCTTCGACAAACAGCCAGTCGCGGATTTGATCCCCTTTGCCATAAATAGGCAGCGGCTTGCCCTCCAGTGCGTTGAGAATCACCAGCGGGATCAGTTTTTCAGGGAAGTGGAACGGCCCGTAGTTGTTCGAGCAGTTGGTCACCAGGGTCGGCAGCCCATAAGTGCGGGCCCAGGCGCGTACCAGATGGTCGGAACTGGCCTTGCTCGCCGAGTACGGGGAGCTTGGTTGGTAGGGGGTCGTTTCGGTGAAGAGATCTTCCGGCCCTTCCAGGTCACCATAGACTTCGTCAGTGGAAATATGGTGGAAACGGAATGCCGACTTACGTGCTTCGTCGAGCCCGGACCAGTAGCCACGCGCGGCTTCGAGCAGGACGTAGGTACCAATGATATTGGTTTCGATGAACGCCGACGGCCCGGTGATAGAGCGGTCGACATGGGACTCGGCAGCCAGGTGCATCACCGCATCAGGCTGATGTTCGCGGAACACCCGATCCATCTCCTCACGACTGCAGATGTCAACGTGCTCAAAGGCATACCGTGGATTCTGAGCGACGGATTGCAGAGACTCGAGGTTCCCCGCATAGGTGAGCTTGTCGACGTTGACTACAGAGTCAGCCGTATTGGAAATGATGTGCCGAATGACGGCTGAGCCAATAAAGCCTGCACCACCTGTTACTAAAATCTTCACGAGAATTTTCTACCTTGGGGCCTGACAAAAATCGAAAAGTATTCACCCTATCCATGGAAGCAACGGCACAAAATGACCACAAGCGATGCCACTTTTGCGTTCCCACGATTCAATAGAGGCAAACTTACCTAAGCGAAAACGACAAAGGATTCTACATACAAAACCGCTACCCTTGATAACATAATCACACCGACACCAACGTAAGCCCTTGAGCGCTCGAAACTTCTGACTAGCGGGCAATGACTGTGCCGGACGTTTTTTCAAGAATCGACCCTGCGTTGGGTGTGAATCCAATCAACAATCTCACCGTCAGGCGAATAACCGCTGACCGTTTCACGCAGCAACTGCCGGACACGAACATAATCATCCGTGGAAATCGCTGCGAGCAGCGCGGAAAGCTTATCTTTGAGCACATCCCAGGACAGGTGATCCTCATGCGCAGACATGATCATCGGATGGTCCGTGCTCACTACCTGATCACCAATCAGCAATTCTTCATACAGTTTTTCACCCGGCCGCAATCCCGTGAACTCGATGGCAATATCGCCCTGTTGATTGCGCTCTGAACGCACACTCAGGCCAGACAGGTGGATCATCTTTTCGGCGAGCTCAACGATGCGCACCGGTTCACCCATATCGAGCACGAACACATCCCCGCCCGTTCCCATCGACCCGGCCTGGATCACCAGTTGCGCAGCCTCGGGAATGGTCATGAAATAGCGGGTGATCTTGGGGTGCGTGACCGTGAGAGGCCCCCCTGATTTGATCTGCTTATGAAATAGCGGCACAACCGAGCCCGACGAACCCAGCACATTTCCAAAACGAACCATGGTAAAGCGCGTTTTGTTGACCCTGGATACCTTGCCACTGTCAGCGAACATGACCGGCGCCATTTCACGACTCAAAGCTTGCAGAATCATTTCTGCAAGCCTTTTGCTGCTGCCCATCACATTGGTGGGGCGTACCGCTTTGTCCGTGGAGATAAGCACGAAATTGGCGACGCCTGCCTGCAGTGCCGCCTGTGCAGTGTGGAGGGTACCGATGACATTGTTCAGCACACCCTCTGCCATATTGTGCTCGACCATTGGCACATGCTTGTAGGCCGCCGCGTGATAGACGGTGTCCACACGCCAGGCTTTCATGACATCCAGCAGGTGTGCCTGATTACGAACAGAACCGAGAATTGGCAACAAACGTATGGACAATGACTCGCGGCTGATGCGCTGCTCAAGTTCAGAGAGGATAGTGTAGAGGTTGTACTCGCTATGATCGAACAGCAGCAGCGTCTTGGGGCCCAGGCCAATGATCTGCCTGCACAGCTCGGAGCCGATCGAGCCGCCTGCCCCCGTTACCAGAACGGTCTGTTTCTCAATGCAACGCACCAGCAACTCTTTTTGCGCAGGCACTGCATCGCGCCCGAGCAAATCGGCGATGTCGACGTCTTGAATATCCCCTACCTTCACCCTGCCGCTAGCAAGATCGGCAAAAGCAGGAACACTGCGCACATGCAAAGGGAACGGCTCGAGGAAGCCAAGAATTTCTTTTCGGCGCGCCCGCGTAGCCGAAGGCAGCGCCAGTAGGATTTCCTGAGCGCCCGTTTCATTGATCAGTTGCTGAAGGTGCTTGGGCTTGTAGACCTGCAAACCGGAAATGACCCGCCCGGACAAGTCGCCATCATCGTCGAGGAAAGCCACCGGGCGCATCAGACGGCCCATGCGCAAGGCGGCCAGTAATTGGTTGCCCGCTGTTCCAGCTCCGTAGATGGCGACCTTGGTCAAGCCGTCATCTCGGCCCGCAAAAGGCATCACGTGAGCGCCGGCAAACCAGTCCCCCATAAAATAGTGGCGCATCAGCAACCGCAAACCACCGATGATGACCAGGCTCAACCACCAGTAATTGAAGACGATCGACCGCGGCACGATCGCCTGATGATTGCTGTACCAGAAAACGACCACGGAAAGTATCAACGACGAGAGACTGACTGCCTTGATGATGGCGATCAGTGCGTCATTGCCAAAATAACGCATGACCGCACGGTACATTCCAAACCGCGTGAAAAGCGGAATGGCCACGATTGGAGCGAAGGCGAACAACCATGCGTGCTCTTTGAGCGGACCGGAAAGATCATCGATGCCCAAGCGCACGAGAAATGCAAGCCAGAGGGCAAGCCAGATGAGCAAAACATCAGTTACGACCTGAATCAGCCTCTTCTGGCGCCTCGGCAACGCGACCAAGAAAACTCGCAGCCTGTCCAACAGGTTATCGCCGCTCATCGACTTCTCCCTGCATATGGCGCTTTATTGACGAACACTCGCCCATAGTACTCATTGAAGCACCTTTACAAGCGCAACGCCGCCTATCCCTCACCAACATCCGTCTCTCGCTCTCCCGCATGAAACCTGAGTGCCAGCACCACCAGTGGCGCATAGGCGATTAGCAGCCCTGCCCCGCCAAGACCAAAGATGGTGCACGCGACAGCGATTGGCAATAACCAGCACAGGTTTATCAGCACAACGGCCACGGTGACTGGCAAATGCCTGCCGAAATGACGCGCAGCGTATTGGTAAGCATGGCTTCGATGCGCCTCATACACCTTGTCCCCGCGCAATAGTCGGCGTAGAAGGGTGAACGTGGCATCGACCACGAATACGCCCATGAGAATCAGCCAGCACCAAAAGAGTTCGCTATCTAGCGAGGCCGCATGGAGCGAAAGCCCGGCCAACACAACCCCCAGAAACCCACTACCTGCATCGCCCATGAAAATTCGCGCGGGTGGGAAATTCCAACACAGGAAACCTGTGACGGAGACCGCAAGCAGCAGTGGCCCCCAGATAGCTGCCAGGTGGCCGGTCAGGCCATAAATCAGGCAAGCCCCAAGGCAGACAGTGATTGCCTGCACACTGGCGATGCCATCGATCCCATCCATGAAGTTGTAGAGGTTGAGCGTCCAGACGAGGTACAACAACCCAAAGATACTACCGACTACCCGCGGCTCGACAGACATGCCGAATGCCGAAAGCTGGGGCATACCTCCCAACCAGTACAGAGACCACGCAGCGGCCATGAAGTGCGCCAGCAGACGCCAACGGGCCGCCACGTGACCATGATCGTCCATGAAGCCGATGACGGCTACCATTGCACCAGATCCACCCAGCGCCATACAGATCCTGACGGGAACATTGCCGGATACGCCTAAAAACACCAATGCGAGCAGAAAAGTCAGAACTATTGCAACGCCACCTCCGCGCGGCGTCGGCATGCTGTGCGAGCTACGTGCATTGGGGATATCCAGCAGGCTCTGCGACAAGGCGTATCGGCGCAGGGCAGCCGTCAGGCCGAACGATAGGACAAAAGCAATAGGAAGCAGCCAGAGAAGGCTCATTGGCGATGAGTTTCCAGATAATAGGTGCAGGCGGTTTCGGGCGCTTCTAATAAGCTGGTGGCTGACACCCAGCCCTCCAGGCCCAGAGTCATCTCTACAGTGAGCTGCAGTGAACATGTCAGTCGCATGGCGAGGTCTTGGCACACGAGCATGACAACTGCATTGCGCAACTGGCAGTCATCATATTCAGGAAGGGCCGATTCATCCAGCCTTGTACCTTCTACCTGCCTCCTCGAGCCCCTGATGCGTGCTCACGCGCGGTTCCCATTGCAACAATTCACGCGCTTTGCCTGCATCAATTTGAAGCGAGCCAAAAAGCTGGATATACATGCTTTCCCTGCCGGTCAATATTGCCATCCAGTGAAGGATGGTTTTGGGAAATGGCAGCAACCAACGGCGACAACCCATACCCTTAGCCAGCCGGCGAACCATTTCCTCCGTCGAAACATCATCACCGTCACAAATCAGGAAGACCTCGTTCGCCGCGTGCGGACTTTTGACACAAAGTTCGATAAAACCAATCAGGTTCTGCAGCGAAACCAGGCTTCTCAGATTATCCATCCCGCCGAACGGCAAAGGCACAGGAAGGGATGTCAGCTTCAGTAGCCGTGCAAAATTACCCGGCGCGTGCGCTGCGAAAATCATCGGCGGCCGGATGATGACGACCTCCATAACGCCCGACTCTGCCATGTTGAGCAATCCACATTCCGCTTCGTATTTGGATTGCGCATAGGGTGAATGAGGCGATACCGCACTTCGCTCGTTAAAAGCCTGACCCTTCGTTTGCGCGCCATTCACACCAATACTGCTGATGAAGACAAATCGCCTGACCCCGGCGAAAGCCGCCTGACGCGCCAGGTTCAATGTGCCTTGGGTGTTGACCTCCCTGAACATCGCCAGTGGATCGGCGTCGCGGTGATGCAGTATGTGCGCACGAGCAGCCAGATGCACAACTACATCCACACCCGCCAGTACCGTTTGCCAATCGGTTGCACCATTTATATCGCCAACTTGAATGCACTCGGCGAACGGCACCTCGATGGCTCGCCGCTGGGCCAACCGTAGCTGTAAACCATCATCGAGCCGAAGTTGCTCGATCAAAGCTCCGCCGACAAAGCCGGAAGCCCCCGTCACCAACACTCTCACTCTTGCGACTCACTCTCTTGCCGGAATATTCACTTAGCGCACACTACGATGGCCAACCCTTCAGACACTGCATACAGCTTACAGCGAAACGCACCTCATGCTCTCATACGCTCTCGCCAGACCAAGAGCGAGCGTCAGGCGACAATGACCTCCGCACGACACCCCATTTGGCCAATCCGCCGCCTCAGAGCCTTGGCCAATCCTTCCTTGGCACTGCTGTCTCCGTGCACAAGCAATACCCTCCCCGCCGGCGTTCTGCCTCCCATGGCAAACCGTACCAAGCCCCCTTGGTCCGCATGCCCGGAGTAGCCGTGCATCGATATGACTTTCGCCCGCACATCATGCATATCTCCATCCAGGTCAATCTGTACAAAACCTTGCGCCCCTTCGCTGGCCTGTATCACCGCCCCCGGCGTCCCCTTAGCCTGGTACCCCACAAACATCACCTCATGCCGCGGATCCCCCAGCATGGCCTTGAGGTAATTGACGATGCGCCCACCCGAACACATGCCATTGCCAGCAATCACGATCGCCGGTCGCCCGGTGCTCTTGAGGTAATTGACCACCTGCTGGTGGCGGGCATGGGTGTCCACACTGATCAGTTGGCTGAAGCCAAGTGGATCGCGCCCTGCTGCAACACGCGCCCTGGCTTCTGCATTCCAGTATTCGTGCAGCTCCCGGTACACGCTGGTGATGCGCTGAGCCAAGGGCGAATCGAGGATGATGGGCAACTGTGACCAGTCGATCGGCTCCCCGTCCGGGGCCGGACCGGTAGTGTTCAGCAGGGATTTGCGGTGCAGAATGTCTTCCAGCTCGTACAACAGCTCCTGCGTGCGACCAAGACTGAATGCGGGAATCAGGAGGGTGCCCTTGTCGGCGAGGGCACGGTCGATGGCGTCTTCCAGCCGCTGACGGCGGTCGTCTGCCTGCGGATGCAGGCGGTCACCGTAGGTGCTTTCCAGCACCAGCACATCGGCGCGCTCCGGAGGCTGCACCGGGCGCAGCAGCGGGTTGCCACAAGCGCCCAGGTCACCAGAAAACACATAACGGGTGTTGGTTTGCTCATGCTGGATATCGCACTCGACATAAGCGGAACCCAGAAGATGCCCTGCGCGCTGTAGACGAATACGGCAGGCAAGACCAGGGCGCTCGACCACCGTGTGCCACTGCTCGAAGGGCAGCGGCACGATCAGGTCACGGATGAAGTCGAGATAGCGCGCCACCTGCGCAGGCTCGCTGCTGATGCTCAGCTTGTAGGCGTCTTCCAGTACCAGCGGCAGCAGCCGGGCCGAGGGCTCGCTGCACAGGATAGGGCCACGGTAACCCGCTGCCAGCAGCGCAGGGATGCGCCCAACATGGTCGAGATGGACATGGGTGATGACCAGGGCCTGAATACCCTGGATATCAAAAGCGAGGGGGGCGGATTCTGCGCCGGGCGGCGCATCACTTCCCTGTTCCAGCCCGCAGTCGACCAGCAAACTGGTGGATGGGCCGAGGTGCAGCTGGTGACAGGACCCGGTGACACCCCGGGTACCACCGTGATGGGAAAGGCTGGGATATTCCATGCTGCGCACACTCGCCTGGACCGAAAATGAAGTGGGCTATTACTCCATGACAGCCGACGCATGCATAGGCGAACCTTTCTTTAATAGGTGTAGGAAATTTCCTTAGTTGCCGTTCAGTGCCGCCTGACGGGCAGAAGCCCTGATCTTGCGCTTGCTACGCTGCACGCCGTAAGCCCCCAGCAATGGCCCGACCGCCAGGCCAATGACCAAGGCAGCCAATACCAGAACAGCAACCGGCATGGCTGGCGTAGCCCAACCGAACAGGACCAATGACACGGCTTGCTGGTTCTCCAGCACGAAGAACAGCACCACAGCCGCCAACAGCAGCACGAACACTGCCGCCAGGGCGCGCTTGAGGTTACGCATCAGAATTCTCTCCTTGGTAGATCAGGCTTCAGCCTCGTCTTCTTCATTGACCCGATCACGCAGCTCTTTGCCGGGTTTGAAGTGCGGCACGAACTTGCCTTCGAGGCTGACCGACTGGCCGGTCTTCGGGTTACGGCCCACGCGGGGGGCGCGATAGTGCAGCGAGAAGCTGCCAAAACCGCGGATCTCGATGCGATCGCCGGTAGCCAGGCATTGCGACATCTGCTCAAGCATGGTCTTGATGGCCAGCTCCACATCCTTGGACGAGAGCAGCCCCTGATGGGTGACAATACGTTCGATCAGCTCCGACTTCGTCATATTTTTCCCTTCGTTATCAAGCAGCTAGATCATTGCTTAACCAGTTTGTAGCACGCTGGGAAGGATTTGAACAGGGTGGATCTTGACTTAATAAAAAAATTCAAGATTGAAGTAATTCAAGAATGGTCTACCACTCAGGCAGGCCAGCGCTGCCTTATTCGCGGGCAAGCCCGCTCCTACAATAGGGGCGCGTCAGCCTGAAGCGAGCGTGGTCCACTGCCCTCGGTGTAGGAGCGGGTTTACCCGCGAACACCGGCGAAGCCGGTGCCATCCACCGCGCTGCCTGATTCGCGGGTGAACCCGCTCCTACAAAGGGCTTCGCCAGCCTGAAGCTGGCGTGATCCAGCAGTGCCATCCGCCGCGCCGCCTGGTTGCGGAGCATAAAAAAAGGGCGACCCGAGGGTCGCCCTTTTTACCGATCAAACAGAACTCAGTTCTGCTTGGCCATTGCTTCGCGCAGCAGCGCAGCCATGGTGGTGTCGGCAGCAGCTTCCGGAGCGTTTTTCAGGCTCTGGATAGCTTCGCGCTCTTCAGCGTCGTCTTTCGATTTGATCGACAGGCTGATAACGCGGGACTTGCGGTCAACGCTGATGATCTTGGCTTCGATCTCTTCGCCTTCCTTCAGAACGTTACGCGCGTCTTCAACGCGGTCACGGCTGATTTCGGAAGCTTTCAGAGTGGCTTCGATGTCGTCGGCCAGAGTGACGATGGCGCCTTTGGCGTCAACTTCTTTCACGATGCCCTTGACGATAGCGCCCTTGTCATTGACAGCAACGAAGTTGGAGAACGGATCGTCTTCCAGCTGCTTGATGCCCAGGGAGATGCGCTCGCGCTCTGGGTCAACCGACAGGATGACGGTTTCCAGCTCGTCGCCCTTCTTGAAACGACGTACGGCTTCTTCGCCGGTTTCGTTCCAGGAGATGTCGGACAGGTGAACCAGGCCGTCGATGCCGCCGTCCAGACCAATGAAGATACCGAAGTCGGTGATCGACTTGATGGTACCGGTGATCTTGTCACCCTTGTTGAACTGGCCGGAGAAGTCTTCCCATGGGTTGGACTTGCACTGCTTGATGCCCAGGGAGATACGACGACGCTCTTCGTCGATGTCCAGAACCATGACTTCCACTTCGTCGCCAACCTGAACGACTTTCGACGGGTGGATGTTCTTGTTGGTCCAGTCCATTTCGGAAACGTGTACCAGACCTTCAACGCCTTCTTCCAGCTCAGCGAAGCAGCCGTAGTCGGTCAGGTTGGTAACGCGAGCCTGTACGCGAGTACCTTCTGGGTAACGGGCAGTGATAGCTACCCACGGATCTTCGCCCATCTGCTTCAGACCCAGCGAAACGCGGTTGCGCTCACGGTCGAACTTCAGAACGCGTACGTCGACTTCGTCGCCAACGTTAACGATTTCCGATGGGTGCTTGATGCGCTTCCAAGCCATGTCGGTGATGTGCAGCAGGCCGTCGATACCGCCCAGGTCCACGAATGCGCCGTAGTCGGTGAGGTTCTTGACGATACCTTTGACTTGCTGGCCTTCCTGCAGGGTTTCCAGCAGGGCTTCGCGCTCGGCGCTGTTCTCGGCTTCCAGCACGCTGCGACGGGAAACGACAACGTTGTTGCGCTTCTGGTCCAGCTTGATGACCTTGAATTCCAGCTCTTTGCCTTCCAGGTGGGTGGTGTCGCGCACTGGGCGGACATCAACCAGGGAGCCCGGCAGGAACGCACGGATGCCGTTAACGTCGACAGTGAAGCCGCCCTTAACCTTACCGTTGATAACGCCCTTGACCACTTCTTCGGCGGCGAAAGCTGCTTCCAGAACAATCCAGCACTCGGCGCGCTTGGCTTTTTCACGGGACAGCTTGGTTTCGCCAAAGCCGTCTTCGACCGCGTCCAGCGCAACGTGAACTTCGTCACCGACCTTGATGGTCAGCTCGCCAGCTTCGTTGTAGAACTGCTCGAGCGGGATGACGCCCTCGGACTTCAGGCCAGCGTGTACGGTAACCCAGTCGCCGTCGATGTCGACAACGATACCGGTGATGATCGCACCCGGCTGAAGATTGAGGGTTTTCAGGCTTTCTTCAAAGAGTTCTGCAAAGCTTTCGCTCATTTTAATTCCTGTAGATTCGGGCGAAACAGACGCCCATAACCACATTCCAGACAATGTGGGTTCGTTTTAAGTAAAGGAAAGCCGGCAGGACGTTGACTGGTGCCCCTGCCTGCTTTCCTGGCTATCAGATAAGGTCGCGCTGGGCGATCTCGCTTCTGATACGTTGCAACACCTGCTCGATGGACAACTCGGTAGAGTCCAACTGAATGGCATCGGCCGCTGGCTTCAGCGGGGCCACTGCACGTTGGGTGTCACGTTCATCACGCGCACGAATCTCATCCAGCAGACTCGACAGACTAACATCTTCACCCTTGCCCTTCAACTGCAGGTAGCGGCGACGTGCACGCTCCTCCGCGCTGGCGGTGAGGAAGACCTTCAAGGGCGCATCCGGGAACACCACGGTACCCATGTCGCGACCGTCAGCAATCAGCCCCGGCACTTCGCGGAACTCACGCTGACGCACCAGCAGCGCATCACGCACTGCCGGCAGCGAGGCCACCATCGATGCACCAGCACCGACGGTTTCGGTACGGATGACGTTGCTGACGTCCTCACCCTCAAGGATGATCTGCTGTAGCTTACCGGGCTCGGCAGCGATGAACTGCACATCCAGATGGGCGGCAAGCTTGGTCAGCAGCTCTTCGTTGGTCAGGTCGACGCCGTGGTTACTGGCATTGAATGCCAGCAAGCGATACAGCGCGCCGGAGTCCAGCAGCTTCCAGCCCAGCTCGCGGGCAATCAGCCCGGCGACCGTGCCCTTGCCCGAGCCGCTTGGCCCGTCGATGGTGATAACCGGTGCCATTGAATTCACGACTTGCCCTCTTCTGCCACGCGAATCCCCACTTCGGCGCACAGCGCCAGGAAGTTGGGGAACGAGGTGGCGACGTTGGCGCAGTCGTGAATGCGAATCGGCGCACTGGCGCGCAGCGAAGCCACACTGAAGGCCATGGCGATGCGGTGGTCACCATGCCCATGCACTTCGCCGCCGCCCATCTGGCCGCCGTCGATGATGATGCCGTCCGGGGTCGGCTCGCACTTGATGCCCAAGGTAGTGAGGCCATCGGCCATCACCTGGATGCGGTCGGACTCCTTCACCCGCAGCTCTTCGGCACCACGCAGCACGGTACGCCCTTCAGCGCAGGCAGCGGCCACGAACAATACCGGGAATTCGTCGATGGCCAGCGGCACCAACGCTTCAGGAATGTCGATACCCTTCAGCTTGGCACCGCGCACACGCAGGTCGGCCACAGGTTCGCCGCCCACTTCACGCTGGTTTTCCAGGGTGATGTCGCCGCCCATCAGGCGCAGGATGTCGATCACGCCGGTACGGGTCGGGTTGATGCCGACATGCTCCAGCACCAGCTCGGAGCCTTCAGCGATAGAGGCTGCGACCAGGAAGAACGCGGCCGAGGAAATGTCAGCCGGCACTTCGATCCGGGTAGCGGTCAGCTTGCCACCAGACTGCAGCGAGGCCACCGGGCCATTGCTGTCGACCGAATAGCCAAAACCGCGCAACATGCGCTCGGTGTGGTCACGGGTAGGCGCAGGTTCGGTGACAGTGGTCTTGCCTTCGGCGTACAGGCCGGCCAGCAGCAGGCAGGATTTGACCTGGGCGCTAGCCATCGGCAGCGTGTAGGTCAGCCCTTTGAGCTTGTGGCCACCGCGGATGGTCAGCGGCGGACGGCCGTCCGGGCCGGTCTCGACCACAGCACCCATTTCGCGCAGCGGGTTGGCCACACGGTTCATCGGGCGCTTGGACAGCGAGGCGTCGCCGGTCATGGTGACATCGAACGACTGACCGGCCAACAGGCCCGACAGCAGGCGCATCGAAGTACCGGAGTTACCTACGTACAGCGGCCCAGGTGGCGGCTTGAGGCCATGCAGGCCCACGCCGTGAATGGTCACACGACCGTGGTTGGGGCCTTCGATGACCACACCCATGTCACGGAATGCCTGCAGGGTCGCCAGCGCATCTTCGCCTTCGAGGAAGCCTTCGACCTCGGTAGTACCTTCGGCCAGCGAGCCGAGCATGATCGAGCGATGGGAAATCGACTTGTCGCCCGGTACACGGATCCGCCCGTTCAGGCGGCCACCCGGTTGGGCCTGGAAAATCAGATCGTTGGCGTTCATAGCGTCCACATAGGCCCGGCGGGCCAGGATTTTACTGAAATGCTCGCGGGCAACCCGTGCGCGGGTGAATACACCCAGCAGTTGGTGCCCATCCCCTTCAGCGATCGCGTCGCGCAGGGCGTCGAGATCGCTGCGATATGTATCAAGCGTGCGCAGGACAGCGTCGCGGTTGGCGAGGAAGATGTCATGCCACATGGTCGGATCGCTGCCGGCGATTCTTGTGAAATCGCGGAATCCACCCGCAGCGTACCGGAAGATCTCGAGGTTTTCATTGCGTTTGGCCAGTGAGTCGACCAGGCCAAAGGCCAGCAGATGTGGCAGATGGCTGGTGGCGGCCAGTACTTCGTCATGGCGCTCGACCGACATGTGCTCCACGTCGGCATCCAGCGCACGCCACAAGCGGTCAACCAGGGCCAGCGCGGCGGGGTCGGTTTCGGCCAGCGGCGTGAGGATGACCTTGTGCCGGCGGAACAAGGTGGCATTGGAGGCTTCTACCCCGCTCTGCTCGGAACCGGCAATGGGGTGGCCCGGGACGAAGCGCGGCAGGCGATCACCGAAGACGGCACGCGCTTCCCGCACGACGTTGCCCTTGGCGCTGCCGACGTCGGTGATGATTGCATTACCCAGGTCGAGCTGGGCCAGTCGGGCCAGGACTTTCTCCATGGCCAGGATCGGTACGGCCAGCTGAATGACATCGGCGCCCACGCAAGCGGCGGCGAGGTCTTCTTCGCAGCGGTCGACCACGCCCAGGGCCACGGCCTGCTTGCGCGAGGGGGCATCCAGGTCGACACCGACCACTTCGCGGCACAGGCCGCTTTCACGCAGGCCCTTGGCGAACGAGCCGCCGATCAGGCCCAGGCCGACCACGACCAGGCGGTTGATGATTGGCGCGGGTTTGGTTTTTGCTGCATTTACCACTGGTGCGAACCCTGTTCTGAAATCTGGACAGCCGGTAAGAGCCATTGGGGCTGCTTTGCAGCCCATCGCGACACAAGGCCGCTCCCACAATGCGCTACACCTGTGTGGGAGCGGCCTTGTGTCGCGATGGGGCGCGAAGCGGCCCCAACAACCTCAGATCAAAGCACCGCCTTCGGATACGAGCCCAGCACCTTCAGCGCCACAGCCTCCTGGCTGATCTGCTCGAGCACCGCCTTGATCAGCGGGTCGCGATGGTGGCCGACGAAATCGATGAAGAACACGTAGGTCCACTTGCCGCTGCGCGACGGGCGGGTCTCGATGCGGGTCAGGTCGATGCCGTTCTGATAGAACGGCACCAGCAACTCATGCAACGCACCTGGCTTGTTGCTCATCGAAACGATGATCGAGGTCTTGTCGTCGCCGGTCGGCGGTACTTCCTGGTTACCGATCATCAGGAAGCGCGTGGAGTTGTCCGGGCGGTCTTCGATCTTCTCGGCCAGACGGGTCAGGCCATACAGGTTGGCCGCCATATCGCCGGCGATCGCCGCCGAATTCCACTCACCCTTGACCCGCTTGGCCGCTTCGGCATTGCTCGATACGGCCACGCGCTCCACGTTCGGGTAGTGCGCGTCCAGCCACTTTCGGCACTGGGCCAGCGACTGGGCGTGGGAGTAGATGCGGGTGATGCTGTCGGTCTTGGTGTTCTCGCCCACCAGCAGGTGGTGGTGGATACGCAGCTCGACTTCACCGCAAATCACCATGTCATGCTCGAGGAAGCTGTCCAGGGTGTGGCTGACCGCACCTTCAGTGGAGTTTTCCACCGGCACCACACCGAAGTTGACGGCACCGGCCGCCACTTCACGGAACACTTCGTCGATGGCCGCCATCGGCCGACTGATCACCGCGTGGCCGAAGTGCTTCATGGCCGCCGCCTGGGTGAAGGTGCCTTCAGGGCCGAGGTAGGCGATTTTCAGCGGCTCTTCCAGGGCCAGGCACGACGACATGATTTCGCGGAACAGCCGCGCCATCTCTTCGTTGCCCAGCGGGCCCTTGTTGCGCTCCATCACGCGCTTGAGCACCGCAGCTTCACGCTCGGGACGGTAGAACACCGGCTTCTCGCCTTCCTTCAGCGAGGCCGTCTTGACCCGGGCTACTTCTTCGGCGCAGCGGGCGCGGTCGCTGATCAGCTCGAGGATTTTCTCGTCGAGGCTGTCGATGCGCACGCGCAGCGCCTTGAGCTCCTGTTCGGACATGTCAGCCATGCTCCTTCTCGAATTCAGCCATGTAGCCTACCAGCGCTTCTACCGCTTCCAGGCCCAGGGCGTTGTAGATGGAGGCGCGCATGCCGCCCACCGAACGGTGGCCCTTGAGGTTGAGCAGGCCACGCGCATCGGCGCCAGCGAGGAAGGCCTTGTCCAGGCGCTCGTCAGCCAGGCGGAACGGCACGTTCATCCACGAACGGGCGTTGACGCTGATCGGGTTGGTGTAGAACTCGCTGCGGTCGATGAACCCGTAAAGGCGCTCTTTCTTGGCACGGTTGCGCTGCTCCATGGCCTCAACACCGCCCTGCTCTTTCAGCCACTCGAAGACCAGGCCCGAGAGGTACCAGGAGTAGGTGGCCGGGGTGTTGTACATCGACCCGTTGTCAGCCGAAACCTTGTAGTCGAGCATGGTCGGGCAGCTGCTGCGGGCATGGCCCAACAGGTCTTCGCGCACGATCACCACCACCAGGCCGCTTGGGCCGATATTCTTCTGCGCGCCGGCGTAGATCAGGCCGAACTGCGACACATCGATCGGGCGCGAGAGGATGTCGGACGACATATCGACCACCAGCGGTACGTCACCGGTTTGCGGCACCCAGTCAAACTGCAGGCCACCGATGGTCTCGTTGGACGCGTAGTGCACGTAGGCAGCGTTTTTGGTCAGGTTCCACTCGTTCTGGCCGGGGATGGCCAGGTAGTCGTAAGGCTTGGCAGTGGCGGCGACGTTGACGTTGCCGAAACGGCGCGCTTCCTCGACGGCCTTTTTCGACCAGATACCGGTTTCGATGTAATCGGCCGTGCCGTTTTCCGGCAGCAGGTTCAGCGGGATTTCAGCGAACTGCTGGCTGGCGCCCCCTTGCAGGAACAGCACCTTGTAGTTGGAGGGGACGGACAGCAGGTCACGCAGGTCCTGCTCGGCCTTTTCGGCGATGGCCACGTAATCGTCGCTGCGATGGCTCATTTCCATCACCGACAACCCCTTGCCACGCCAGTCCAGCATCTCGGCCTGTGCGCGCTGCAGGACAGCGTCAGGAAGCGCGGCAGGGCCTGCGCAGAAGTTAAAGGCTCGTTTGCTCACATCCACTCTCGCTCTGCCAAATAGAACAAAATCGTAATTCGGTGGCCACATTCCATGCAGGATCGGTGGCGCCTGCATCGCGGGCAAGCCCGCTCCTACACAGTCAAACGGGGCGACCTTGGTCGCCCCGCTCGGGTTTACGCTCGCTTACTCTTGCGGGGCCTCGTCGGCACCCGCAGCTTCTTCATTTTCATTGTCTGGCGCTGCAGCCTCGACACCCTCCTCGTCCGTCTCGATCACTTCATCGAGCTCGTCCTCGGATGGCTCCTGGATACGCTCCAGGCCCACCAGTGTCTCATCGGCCGCCAGCTTGATCAGCGTAACACCCTGGGTGTTGCGGCTCAGGCTGGACACCTCGCCAACCCGGGTGCGAACCAGCGTGCCCTGGTCGGAAATCAGCATGATCTCCTCGCCTTCCTGCACCTGGATAGCCCCAATCAGCAGGCCGTTGCGCCCTTTGGTACCCATGGCGATCACACCCTGGCCACCACGGCCGCGACGCGGGAACTTGGACAGCGGGGTGCGCTTGCCAAAGCCACGCTCGGAGGCGGTGAGGATCTGCGAGCCGGACTCCGGGATCAGCATCGAGATGATCCGCTGGCCTTTGCCCAGTTTCATGCCGCGTACACCACGGGCGTTGCGACCCATTTCACGCACGACGCTCTCGGCAAAGCGAATGACCTTGCCAGCGTCGGAGAACATCATGACTTCCTTGGCGCCATCGGTGATGGCCGCGGCAATCAGAGTGTCGCCTTCCTTCAGCTTCAGGGCGATCAGGCCGTTGGAGCGCGGACGGGCGAACTGCACCAGCGGGGTCTTCTTGACGGTACCGGAAGCGGTCGCCATGAAGATGTACGCGCCGGTCGGCTCTGCAACCCACTCCGGGGTGTCGCCGTCTTCTTCGTCGACTTCCTCGGCCTCCACCAGCTCACCCTCGAGCACGGTGTCATCAGCCTCGTCCAGTTCTTCGTCGAGGTCGGCGTTCTGCTGCAGCGCTTCGAGGTCGATCTGCAGCATGGCGGTGATGCGCTCACCCTCCTCCAGCGGCAGCAGGTTGACCAGCGGACGACCGCGGGCAGCGCGGGACGCTTCGGGGATTTCGTAGGTCTTCTTCCAGTACACCTTGCCCTTGCTGGAGAACAGCAACAGGGTGGCATGGCTGTTGGCGACCAGCAGGTGCTCGATGTAGTCCTCGTCCTTCACGCCGGTCGCCGACTTGCCTTTGCCGCCGCGGCGCTGGGCCTGGTAGGCGGACAATGGCTGGGTCTTGGCATAACCACCATGGGAGATGGTGACCACGCGCTCTTCTTCCGGGATCATGTCGCCGTAGTTGAGGTCGTGGCTGGCATTGAGGATTTCGGTGCGGCGCACATCGCCGTACTCGGCACGGATGGCCTCCAGCTCCTCGCGAATCACTTCCATCAGGCGCTCGGCGCTGCTGAGGATGCGGATCAACTCGCCGATCTGCTCGAGGATTTCCTGGTACTCGGCCAGCAGCTTCTCGTGCTCCAGGCCGGTCAGGCGGTGCAGGCGCAGGTCGAGAATGGCCTGGGCCTGCTCCGGCGACAGGAAGTACTTGCCGTCATGCAGGCCGTACTGCTCCGGCAGGTCCTCAGGGCGGCAGGCGTCGGCGCCGGCGCGCTCGACCATGACCTGCACGGCACTGGATTCCCACGGTGTGGAAACCAGGGCTTCCTTGGCTTCGGACGGCGTCGGCGAGGCCTTGATCAGGGCAATGACCGGGTCGATGTTGGACAGCGCGACCGCCTGGCCTTCAAGGATATGGCCACGTTCACGGGCCTTGCGCAGCTCGAATACGGTACGGCGGGTCACCACTTCACGGCGGTGGCGGACGAACGCTTCGAGCAGGTCCTTGAGGTTGAGCAGGCGCGGACGGCCGTCGACCAGGGCCACCACGTTGATGCCGAATACGCTCTGCAGCTGGGTTTGCTGGTAGAGGTTGTTGAGCACTACCTCCGGCACCTCGCCGCGACGCAGCTCGATGACGATGCGCATGCCGTCCTTGTCGGACTCGTCGCGCAGCTCGGTGATGCCTTCGATCTTCTTCTCTTTGACCAGCTCGGCGATCTTTTCGATCAGGCGCGCCTTGTTCAGCTGGTACGGCAGCTCGGTGATCACGATCTGCTGGCGGCCGCCAACCTTGTCGATGTCTTCGATCTCGGAGCGGGCGCGCATGTAGATGCGGCCACGGCCGGTGCGATAGGCCTCGATGATGCCCTGGCGACCGTTGATGATGCCGGCAGTCGGGAAGTCCGGGCCAGGGATGAACTGCATCAGTTCATCGATGGTGACTTCCGGGTTGTCGATGAGCGCCAGGCAGCCATCGATGACCTCACCGAGGTTGTGCGGCGGAATATTGGTCGCCATGCCCACGGCAATACCGCTGGAGCCGTTGACCAGCAGGTTGGGAATACGCGTCGGCATGACCGCCGGGATCTGCTCGGTGCCGTCGTAGTTGGGCACCCAGTCGACGGTTTCCTTGTGCAGGTCGGCCAGCAGCTCGTGGGCCAGCTTGGTCATGCGCACTTCGGTGTATCGCATGGCGGCAGCGTTGTCGCCGTCCACCGAACCGAAGTTGCCCTGGCCGTCGACCAGCAGGTAGCGCAACGAGAACGGCTGGGCCATACGCACGATGGTGTCGTAGACCGCAGTGTCGCCGTGCGGGTGGTACTTACCGATCACGTCACCGACCACACGGGCGGATTTCTTGTACGGCTTGTTCCAGTCGTTGCCCAGTTCGCTCATCGCATAGAGAACGCGGCGATGCACGGGCTTCAAGCCGTCACGCGCATCGGGCAGCGCTCGCCCGACAATCACGCTCATCGCGTAGTCGAGGTAAGACTGTCTCAGTTCGTCTTCGATATTGACCGGGAGGATTTCTTTGGCCAGTTCGCCCATGAGAAGCCTGATTCCTTTTTCTGGTGAAACTTCGCAGCTCCATCAAGGGCCGAACGAAGCTCGCCGCCGCAGCGCATAAGGGTGCGACGACTTACGACAAATCAATGAGTTGTGCCATGGATCTGCGCAATGAAGGCCGCCACTTTGGGCGGTCTTGGAAACTGCCGGATATTATCACAAAGGCGGGGGCGGTGGGGAGATCTGTACGGCAGTGCACGGTCATTGTGGGAGCGGCCTTGTGTCGCGATAGGGCTGCACAGCAGCCCCGGCAATTTTTGCTTCTTCGCCGACATCCCGGGGCCGCTTTGCGGCCCTATCGCGACGCAAGGCCGCTCCCACAAAGTACGCGTTCTACCGGGGTATCAGTGCAGGCGCTTGCGGCAAATCAACTGGGCCAGTTTGGCGGTATCCGGGCGCTCGACAACACCCCGTTCGGTCACGATAACGTCAATCAGGTCGGCCGGGGTCACGTCGAACACCGGATTGAATACCTGCACATCCCGTACCGCCGGGGCACCGCCAAAGTCCAGCCACTCGTCGGCGTCACGCTCTTCCAGGGGAATATCCTCGCCGGTTGCCAGGTTCAGGTCGATGCTGGTGCTCGGCGCCACCACCATGAAGCGCACACCATGGTGCATGGCGCTGACCGCCAACTGGTAGGTGCCGATCTTGCTGGCCACGTCGCCATTGGCAGCGATGCAGTCCGCGCCCACCACCACCCAGGTGATGCCCTTGGTCTTCATCAGATGCGCCAGCGCCGAGTCGGCGCACAGGGTCACCGGAATTCCCTCGTTGGCCAGCTCCCAGGCCGTCAGGCGCGAGCCCTGCAGCCAAGGGCGAGTCTCACCGGCATAAACCCGCTCGACCATGCCTTCCAGGTAGCCGGCACGGATCACCCCCAGTGCGGTGCCAAAGCCGCCACTGGCAAGGGCGCCGGCGTTGCCGAAGGTGAGCAGGGCCTGGGCATTGCCCTGATGACGACGGATCAGCTCGATACCCTGCTGGGCCATGGTCAGGTTGGCCTCACGGTCGCTTTCGTGAATGGCCACCGCTTCGGCCTCCAGCGCCGCCAGAACGTCTTCTTCCGGACGCAGGCGCAGCAGACGCTCGCGCATGCGGTTCAGCGCCCAGAACAAGTTGGCGGCGGTAGGGCGCGCTTCGGCGAGGGTGAGAAAGTCGTCTTCCAGGTCCATTTCCCAATCGCCGCCTTCGGCCAGCCGCTCTTCAAGGGCCAGTACCAGGCCGTAAGCTGCGGCAATACCGATCGCCGAGGCGCCGCGCACTGCCATGTCACGGATGGCTGCGGCTACCTGCGCAACATTGTCGCAGGCCAGCCAACGCTCCTCCGACGGCAGCAGGCGCTGGTCGAGCAGGTGCAAGGCGCCGCCCTGCCAGCGGATCGCGGTCACCTTCTCCGCCGCCAAAAGTCGCTCGCGCATCGCCTCTCCCCGTCATTCGGATATCAAAAACCGGCGATTATAGCGACCCTCGCGGCCAAGCGCTCGGGTATACTCCGGCGCAATTTTGCGAAGTTTCAGAGGACTGTTCAATGAGCAACGTCGACCGCGCCGAAATCGCCAAGTTCGAAGCGCTGGCCCACCGCTGGTGGGACCGCGAAAGCGAGTTCAAGCCGCTGCACGAAATCAACCCGCTGCGCGTCAACTGGATCGACGAGCGCGTCAGCCTGGCCGGCAAGAAAGTGCTGGACGTGGGTTGCGGTGGCGGCATCCTCAGCGAAGCCATGGCCCTGCGCGGCGCCACGGTCACCGGTATCGACATGGGCGAGGCGCCACTGGCGGTGGCTCAGCTGCACCAGCTGGAGTCCGGCGTGCAGGTGGAATACCGGCAGATCACCGCCGAAGCCCTGGCCGAGGAAATGCCCGAACAGTTCGACGTGGTCACCTGCCTGGAAATGCTCGAGCACGTGCCCGACCCGTCTTCGGTGATCCGCGCCTGCTACCGCATGGTCAAGCCGGGCGGCCAGGTGTTCTTCTCCACCATCAACCGCAACCCCAAGGCCTACCTGCTGGCCATCGTCGGCGCCGAGTACATCCTGAAGATGCTGCCGCGCGGCACCCATGACTTCAAGAAATTCATCCGCCCGTCCGAGCTGGGCGCCTGGAGCCGCGATGCAGGCCTGCAGGTGAAGGACATCATCGGCCTCACCTACAACCCGCTGACCAAGCACTACAAGCTCAACAGCGACGTCGACGTCAACTACATGATCCAGACCCTGCGCGAGGAATAAGCATGCGTTTGCGAGCAGTACTCTTCGACATGGACGGCACCTTGCTGGACACGGCGCCGGACTTCATCGCCATTTGCCAGGCCATGCTCGCCGACCGCGGGCTGCCGGCCGTTGACGACAACCTGATCCGTGGCGTGATCTCGGGTGGCGCCCGCGCCATGGTCGCCACTGCGTTCGCCATGGACCCGGAGGCTGACGGCTTCGAGGCCCTGCGCCTGGAATTCCTCGAGCGTTACCAGCGCGACTGCGCGGTGCACAGCAAGCTGTTCGAGGGCATGGCCGAGCTGCTGGCCGACATCGAGAAAGGCAACCTGCTGTGGGGCGTCGTCACCAACAAGCCGGTGCGCTTCGCCGAGCCGATCATGCAGCAGCTGGGCCTGGCCGAGCGTTCGGCGTTGCTGATCTGCCCGGACCACGTGAAAAACAGCAAACCCGACCCCGAGCCGCTGATCCTGGCCTGCAAGACGCTGAACCTGGACCCGGCCAGTGTGCTGTTCGTCGGCGACGACCTGCGCGACATCGAGTCTGGCCGCGACGCAGGTACCCGCACGGCGGCGGTGCGCTACGGCTATATTCATCCAGAGGACAACCCCAACAACTGGGGTGCCGACGTGGTGGTGGACCACCCACTGGAACTGCGCAAAGTGATCGACAGCGCGCTGTGCGGCTGCTGAACCCAGACCGATGACCGGGCACCGCCTCTTTGTAGGAGCGGGTTCACCCGCGAATGCGCCAGCCCAGACAACACTGGCGCCTGATCGGACGCATTCGCGGGTGAACCCGCTCCTACAATAGGCCCGGCCGCCCACACGAACTCGAAGGACAGAACCATGTTCGACTACACCGCCCGCCCCGACCTGCTGCAAGGCCGGGTCATCCTGGTTACCGGTGCCGGCCGTGGCATTGGTGCCGCGGCTGCCAGGGCCTATGCCGCACTGGGTGCCACCGTGCTGCTGCTGGGCAAGACCGAGGCCAACCTGAACGAGGTCTACGACCAGATCGAAGCCGCCGGCCACCCGCAGCCGGTGGTCATCCCGTTCAACCTGGAAACCGCCCTGCCACACCAGTACGACGAGCTGGCGGCCATGATCGAAGGCCAGTTCGGCCGCCTCGATGGCCTGCTCAACAATGCGTCGATCATCGGCCCGCGCACGCCGCTGGAACAGCTGTCGGGCGACAACTTCATGCGCGTGATGCACATCAACGTCAATGCCACCTTCATGCTCACCAGCACCCTGCTGCCGCTGCTGAAGCTGTCAGAAGACGCTTCGGTGGTGTTCACCAGCAGCAGCGTGGGGCGCAAGGGCCGGGCTTACTGGGGCGCCTATGGCGTGTCGAAGTTCGCCACCGAAGGCCTGATGCAGACCTTGGCCGATGAACTGGAAGGCGTGGCGCCGGTGCGCGCCAACAGTATCAACCCAGGCGCCACGCGCACGGCGATGCGGGCCCAGGCCTACCCCGGCGAGAACCCGCAGAACAACCCGCTGCCCGAAGAGATCATGCCGGTGTACCTGTACCTGATGGGGCCGGACAGCACAGGGGTGAACGGGCAGGCGTTCAACGCCCAATGATGTTTTGCCTGTACCGGCCCTTTCGCGGGTGAACCCGCGCCTACAGGGGATCGCATAACCCCGCAGGAGCGGGTTCACCCGCGAAGAGGCCGGTGCAAGCGAAGATCAGCCCGCAGCCAACACCGGCCGCATACGGCCTTGCTGGCGCCCTTCCAGCTGCATGCAGCGTTCCAGGAACAGGAACATGCAGTCGTAGCTCTTGCAAATGGCCCTGCGCAGTTCGTTGCGCAACCCCAGGGTGGGGTTCTCACCGGCCAGGGTACAGATGATTTCCAGCGCCTCCCACGGGTGCGCATCGTCATACTGGGCATGCATCTTCAGCCACTTCATCGCCCGCTTGCGCCCTTCTTCAGGGAACCCCTGCGCATAGGTGTCGGTCGAGCACACCACCGCCGACCACTCACCGGTCGCCCCTTCGATGGCGTAGTTGGTCGCCGCCATGGAAATGGCCAGGTTTTCGGTGGCGCACACCCGCCAGCACCAGTCGTTCAGGCCGTTCAGCTCGGGCGGCACTTCTTGCGCCTGCAACTCGTGCAGGTGCACACCGTGCGCCTGGCACCAGTTCACCCAGTAATCGGCATGGTTGAGCTCGACGCGGATGTTGCGCATCAGCCAGCGCCGCGCCATGTCCTCGCCCTGATGCCGGCCGTAGCGGGTCTTGGTCAGGTTATGCGCCATGTACAACGAAAACTGCTCCACCACCGGCCAGCCACCGATCAGGTACTGACGGATGGTCGATTGCTTCAGCTGGCCATCGCGTAGACGTGCATAAAACTCATGCTCAACCACCCGGCGCTTGCTCTCGCGGCAGTCTTCAATCAGTTGCTGGGCCCATTGGGGGTAACTGGCGGGGTCCATCAAAGGCCCGATACGAACGAATGCGTCAATCACTTTCAGCTCCTTGATCCTTGTGATTTCCAACTAGCGAAACGTGCCAGGTGCTCGCTGCAACAGAGGCCGGGCGGCGATCCGTTGGCGCTGCAGACTGTCACAGGTGAACACCTGGGGGCGTTCGATCAGGTAGCCCTGGGCGTAATCCACGCCTATTTCCTGCAAGGCCTGCTCAATCAAGGGTGTTTCGACGAACTCGGCGATCGTGCGCTTACCCATCACATGGCCGATATGGTTGATGACCTCGACCATGGCCCGGTTGACCGGGTCGTCGAGCATGTCCTTGACGAAACTCCCGTCAATCTTCAGGTAGTCCACGGGCAAATGCTTGAGATAGGCGAACGAGGACATGCCGGCGCAAAAATCATCCAGCGAGAAACGGCAACCCAGCCCTTTCAACTCATTGATGAAGCGAATGGCGCTGCCCAGGTTGGCAATGGCGCTGGTTTCGGTAATTTCGAAACAGATCATTCGCGGCGGAATGGCGTATTCGACGAACAACCGCTGGAGGTATTCAAGGAACTTGTCGTCGCCAATGCTGGACCCTGACAGGTTGATGGCACAAGTCGACAACGGCCCTTCACGCCCTTCTTCCAGGCACTGGCGTATGACCATGAACACATTGCGCACCACCCAGCGGTCCAGCGCGGTCATCAGGCCGTAGCGCTCGGCCGCCGGGATGAAGCTGCTGGGCAGGATGGTGCGGCCGCTTTCGTCGTGCAGGCGCAACAGAATTTCGATATGGCCCGGGCCCTCGAAGGTTTTGAGCGGGGCGATTTCCTGGGCATAGAGGCAAAAGCGGTTTTCTTCCAGGGCCACATGCAAGCGCTGGATCCAGGCCATTTCGCCAAAACGCATGGACAGCTCGCTGTCGTCGGCGTGGTACACCTGCACCCGGTTTCGGCCCTTTTCCTTGGCCATGTAGCAGGCCATGTCGGCGGCGCGCAGCGAGGCCTCCAGGGTACCGGGGGCCTGGGCCATATGCACCAGGCCAATACTGACCGTGGTCACGAACGGCCGCCCTTTCCATACGAAGTGCAGGCTCTGCACCATCTGGCGCAATTGTTCGCCAATGCGCTCGGCCTGGTCGGGCGGGCAGTTTTCCAGCAGCACGCCAAATTCATCGCCGCCCAGCCGCGCCAGCGTATCGCCCTCACGCAGGCCAGATTGCAGCACCGCGCAGATGTGCCGCAGCAACTCATCGCCAGCAGCGTGGCCACAGGTGTCGTTGACCAGCTTGAACTGGTCGAGGTCGAGGAACATCAGCGAATGCCGCCCGGCCTGGCGCGCCAGGTCGTTGAGCGCCTGCTCCAGGCGGTATTCGAACTCGCGGCGGTTGGCCAGCCCGGTCAGGGCATCGTGGGTTGCCTGCCAGGACAGGTTGGCGATGTACTGGCGTTCCTGGGTCATGTCGTGCAGCACCAGCACGATGCCACTGACCTGGCCATCATTGACGATCGGCGAGCCTACCAGGTTGATCGACACCGTACTGCCGTCCAGGCGCTGGATCAGCCGGGCATGCTCGGAGCCGCCCTTGAGGCTGCCGCTGAGCACCTGCTCGACCAAGCTGCGACCGTCCTCCTCGGCGTGCTCATCCACCAGGCTGAACAGTGCCGACAGCGGCAGGCCCTGGGCCTGGCCGGATTGCCAGTGGGTCAATTGCTCGGCGGCCGGGTTCATGTAGCCGATACTGCCCTCGACATCGGTGGTGATCACCGCATCACCGATGGCCTGCAGGGTAATCTGGGCACGCTCTTTTTCTTCCTGCAGGGCGCTGGCAAAGGCCTGGCGCTGGGCCAACAGCTTGCTGGAGCGGCGCCAGGCAATGGCGATCAGGAACATTGCGGTCAGCAGGTTGGTGATCAGCAGCACCCGCAGCAACATGCGCGAGCCTTCGCCCAAGGCATCACTGAAGGCCTTGGCCGCCGGGGTCACGCCTTCGTTGATGGCGACAATGCGGGCCTTCCAATCGCTGACAGTGTCTGGATCCGCCGGGCCATTGGCAAAACGCTGGCGCATTTCACCGGCCAGTACATCCAGCTTGGCCAGATAGTCGTCACCGATGTCCCAGTAATCGATGGCTGTCTGCATATAGCTGACATGGCGAAAATTGCGGTAGAACCAGATGATCCGATCGACATCGTCAGGGTGGTTGCCACCTTGCAGAACCGCCTGTCGCGCGGCGTCCAGATCAGGGCTGGGGTCGTCGAGCACCTCGCGCAGACGATGGTCACCCTGGGGCACGGTAATGGCCTGGCGATAGCGTTGGTAGGTGCTGTCGTCCTGCGTCTCGCCGTACAGACTGAGGTAGTAGATGGCATCTTTCTGCGCCTTGGACCACAGGCTTTCGCCCGCGACATAGGCGCGCACGGCCGAGAGCGTATAAAGGCTGAGGCTGCCCAACGCCACCTGAAGGACCACGACGGCGATGAAAGGCCATGTGATGCCGAGCAACTTTGGCGCTTCGAGTGTGCGATGTCCCTTCATGGAGTCCCTGTCACAGAGCAGATAAGGCGTAAATCGACCCAGACAAGCACAGCGTAGGCCATTTGCCATCGCTGTGAAGGGGATTTTTATGACAAGGAATCGGGGAATTTGTACAGCGTATGCGCTGGCCATTGTAGGAGCGGGTTTACCCGCGAAGAAGACACCGCGGTGGATGGCACGGGCTTCGCCCGTGTTCGCGGGCAAGCCCGCTCCCACAGGGATCGCACCAGCTTTTAGAAATTGAGCAAGACAGTTGCTCCCATAAGCCCGGTGAAGGCAGCCAGATAGTCAGCTCTGCTGCAGGTGCCCATAAAGCTTGGCGTATAACCCACCCTCGGCAATCAGCTGCTGATGGTCGCCGTCTTCGGCCACGTGCCCGCCATCGAACACCAGCACCCGGTCGGCCTGTTTCACCGCCGACAAGCGATGGGCGATGATCAGCGTGGTGCGGCCGCTGAGGAAGCACGCCAAGGCCTGATGCAGGTTGTACTCGGTGGCGGCATCCAGGGCTGAGGTGGCCTCGTCGAGGATCACCACCTTGGGCTCAGCCAGTACCATGCGGGCAATGGCCAGGCGCTGGCGCTGGCCACCGGACAAGCGCACGCCTGAACGCCCTACCACACTGTCCAGGCCCTGCGGCAAGGCGGCGATGGTGGCATCCAGCTGGGCGATGCGCAGCGCCTGCCAGCACGCATCATCGCTGCAGTCGCGGCCCATGGTCAGGTTGGCACGCACGCTGTCGTTGAACAGCGACGGGTGCTGCAACACCACCGCGACATTCTCGCGCAGGGTTTCCAGGCCGATTTCCTGCAGGCTGGCCCCGCCAAAGCGGATGGTCCCGGCCTGGGCGCTGTAAAGGCCCAGCAGTAGCTGCACCAGCGTGCTCTTGCCGCCGCCGCTGGCACCGACAATCGCCACCTTCTCACCCGCGGCGATAGACAGGTCGAGGTGCTCGAGCACCGGCTCGTCGGCATAGGCAAAGCGCAGGTCGCGCACGTCAATGCCCACCGTTTCGCGCCCGGCGAACGGGTCGCTGGCGGCCGGGTATTGCGGCTCGTCGGCACGCGCCAGCAGCTCGTTGAGGCGGCTCAGCGCACCGCCTGCGGCGTAGTACGCATATTGCAGATTAAGCAGTTGCTCCACCGGACCGATCATGAACCACAGGTAGCTGAACACTGCCAGCATCTGGCCGATCGACAGATCGGAAAACAGCACGGTCAGCATGGCCGCCGCGCGGAAGATGTCGATGCCGAACTGGAACAGCAGGCCACTGGCACGGCCACTGGCATCGCTTTTCCATTGTGAGTCCACGGCGTAATCGCGCACTTCGCGGGCACGCAGGCCCAGGCGGCCAAGGAAGTAGCCCTGGCGGTTGCCAGCGCGGATTTCCTGAATGGCATCGAGGGTTTCCGCCAGCGCCTGGGTAAAGCGCGCGGTGCTGTCGTTTTCAAGCTTTTTCAGGTGTTTGACGCGCTTGCCCAACTGCACGGTGAAGTAGATCACCAGCGGGTTGAACAGCAAGATCAGCAAGGCCAGCTGCCAGTGCATCCAGATCAGGATCGCCGCCGTGCCGGTCAGTGTCAGCATGGCCACCAGGAAGCGGCTGAGGGTTTCGCCAACGAACTTGTCGAGGGTGTCCAGGTCGGTGACCAGGTGGGTGGTTACCGTGCCGCTGCCCAGGCTTTCGTACTCTTTCAGCGAAATACGCTTGAGGCGCTCGATCAGGCGGATGCGCAGGCGGTAGACGATGTCCTTGGCCAGCCCGGCGAACAGCTTGGACTGGATCACGTTGAACGCCAGTGCAGCCAGGCGCAGGCACAGGGTGAGCGCCAGCATCAGGCCGATGTAGCCGGCTGCTACCTGCCAGCTGGACGGCAGCAGATGGTTCATCCACTTCAGCGCGGCATCGCCATGGCCGAGCAGTACTTCGTCCACCAACAGCGGCAGCAGCAGCGGAATGGGCACACTGCAACACGCCGCCAGTAACGCAATGAGGTTGGCGGACCAGAGGTTTTTCTTGTGATGCAGGGCCAGGCGGCGGATTTCCGCCCAGCTCAGTCGATCGCCCGCAGTGTATGGCTTGCCCGGTACCGGGTCGGGTGACCCTGGTACATCAAGCACAGGCGGCCTGCTGCAGCCAGCGGCCGAGCAAGGGTTGCAGGCGCTCCAGCGGCTGGTAGCCGTTGGTCAGCAAGGCCAGTTGGCCATTGCGCTCGGCCAGCAAGGTCGGGAAACCGGCAATACCCAGGTCCTGGGCCCAGGCGAAGTCGGCCGCGGTGGCGGCGCGGGTATCGGCACGGGCGAAGGTTTCGGCGAACGCGGCACGGTCGAAGCCACTCTGGGAGGCCAACTCGACCAGCTGCGGCGCGGTGGTCACATCGGTACCCTGCTCGTAGAACGAACGCTGGATCAACGCCAGCAGCGGCCAGACGCGCTCGGCATCCAGCTCGCGGGCCGCGACCAGGGCGCGACAGGCCGGCTCGGTGTCGTAGACGAAGCCGTCAGGCATGGCCCCCTCGAAGCGGAACGGCTGGCCGGTAGCATCAGCCACCGCCTGCCAGTGCTCCAGGATGTACTTGCGAGTGGAGCTGTCCAGGGCGCTGCCGCCCGTACGCAGCCCGCCCGTTACCAAGCGGGCAGGCACGCCTGCCTCACGCGCCTGGGCGATCAGGGCCGCGGCCACTGGCGCAAACCCCCAGCACCAGGAGCACATCGGGTCCATCACATAGATCAGGCGTGCAGACATGCTTCAAGCCTCGGCTTTGTAGTTGTAACCGATCGGGTGCGGCAGGTTGCGGGCCTTGGCCAGCTCGATCTGCTTCTGCCGGTCGATGGCACTGCGCCGGGTCTTCTCGCTCAGGCTGTCCCAGCAATGCGGGCAGCTGACACCTGGCGAATAGTGCTCGGACGCGCGTTCCTCTGCATTGATCGGATGGCGGCAGGCGTGGCACTGGTCGTACTCGCCTTCGCTCAGGTCATGGCGCACCGTAACCCGGTTGTCGAAGACGAAGCAGTCGCCGTCCCACAGGCTTTCTTCCTGAGGCACTTCCTCGAAGTATTTCAGGATGCCGCCCTTAAGATGATAGACCGACTCGAAGCCTTCACCGAGCATGTAGCTGGAGGCTTTTTCGCAACGGATGCCGCCGGTGCAGAACATGGCGACCTTCTTGTGCTTGCTCGGGTCGAAATTGGCCTTGATGTACTCCGGGAACTCACGGAAGGTTTCGGTCTTCGGGTCGATGGCGCCCTTGAACGTACCGATGGCCACTTCGTAGTCGTTGCGGGTGTCGATCAACAGCACTTCCGGGTCGCTGATCAGGGCGTTCCAGTCCTTGGGCTCGACATAGGTACCAACGGCCTGGTTGGGGTCTACGCCCGGCACGCCGAGGGTGACGATCTCTTTCTTGAGCTTGACCTTGGTGCGGTAGAACGGCTGTTCGTCGCAGTACGACTCTTTATGGTCGACATCGACCAGGCGCGGGTCGCTGCGCAGCCAGGCCAGCAGGCCATCAATGCCTTCGCGGGTGCCCGACACGGTGCCGTTGATGCCCTCCTGGGCCAGCAGCAGGGTGCCTTTGACGTTGTTGTCGAGCATGGTCTTGAGCAGCGGCTCGCGCAGCTCGACGTAGTCTTCCAGGGTGACGAACTTGTACAGCGCCGCGACGACGATGGCTTGAGACATGTAACGGAATCTCCAGGTGGTTGCCCTCGTAAGGGGCGGACCGGGTTTGACGGTATAGAAAAGCATGGGGGCGCTTTGCGCCCCTTTCGCGACACAAGGCCGCTCCCACAGGGGACCGCGTAACCTGATGGCTAGTGCGGTTTTTGTGGGAGCGGCCTTGTGTCGCGAAAGGGCCGCAAAGCGGCCCCCGGATTTTGCAGGATTCTACCAGAACAACAGAAAGGTTTCAGTGCCCGCCGCCGGCGCACACCGGCGAGGCCGGTGCAACGCCGACCTTGGCCCACTCTTCGGCGGTGTAGGTGTGGATGGCCAGGGCGTGGATCTCGCCCATCAGCTCACCCATGGTGGCGTACACCTTCTGATGGCGCTTGACGCTGTTCAACCCGGCGAACTGCTCGCTGACGATCACGGCCTTGTAGTGGGTCTCCTGACCACGACTGTGCATGTGACTTTCGTTGAGCACTTGCAGGTGTTGCGGCGCCAGCGCGGCCAGTTGCTGTTCGATACGTTGTTGCATGGTCATTGCGGCGTACTCACTTCTTCGCGGGTGCGGCGGCCTTGCCTGCGTTCGGGTCCAGCTCTTTGGTCATGTCTTCCAGCAGCTTGTTCACCACCGGTACTGCTGGCTCCAGGCTCTGCTGGGTCAGCTGTGCCGACTGCTGAGTGACCTTGGGCATTTCACGCAGCACTTTCTTGCCCAGCGGCGATTCGTAGAACTTGACCAGGTCTTTCAGCTCCTGCTCGGTGAAGGTCTGGGTGTACAGGTCGACCATCTTCGGCTTCAGCTTGTTCCAGCCGATGGCGTTGTCCAGGGCGGCATTGGCCTTGGCCTGGTAGCTTTCCAGCACCGGTTGCTTGGCGGCCGGGGCCTTGGTCTGGGCGAAACGCTGGGCGAACATCTGCTGCACTTGCATGTACACCGGGGTGCCCAGCTTGTCGGCGTTGGCCAGGGTCAGGAATTTCTCGGCAGCAGCGTTGTGGCTGGCGGTGGCAGCGAGTACCTGGCCACTGGCGCAAACCAGGGCAACGGCGGCACAAAGGACACGGAGACGGGTCATTGCATTTCCTTCAAAGAGAGGGAGGCGGGCACCTCAGAGTAGAGCATTCTGCGCCGTGGTGGCGATGTGCTCAAGTGGCACGACGAGCGACGGAACCGCTCGGTCGAATCAGGGCCTAAACTGCGATTTCGAACTACACAGGAGTGAGTACAGAATGAGCCGTATCGAGACAGACAGCCTGGGCCCGGTCGAAGTTCCGGAGAACGCCTACTGGGGTGCGCAAACCCAGCGTTCGCTGATCAACTTCGCCATCGGCAAGGAACGCATGCCCCTCGCGGTGTTGCACGCCCTGGCACTGATCAAGAAGGCCGCCGCACGCGTCAACGACCGCAATGGCGACCTGCCGGCCGACATCGCCCGGCTGATCGAACAGGCCGCCGATGAAGTGCTGGCTGGCCAGCACGACGATCAGTTCCCGCTCGTCGTCTGGCAGACGGGCAGTGGCACCCAGAGCAACATGAACGTCAACGAGGTGATTGCCGGACGCGCCAACGAACTGGCCGGCAAAGGCCGTGGCGGCAAGGCGCCGGTGCACCCCAATGACCACGTCAACCGCTCGCAGAGCTCCAACGACTGCTTCCCCACCGCCATGCACATTGCGGCAGCCCAGGCGGTGCATGAAAAGCTGCTGCCGGCCGTCACCGAACTGTCTTCAGGGCTGGCCGAGCTGTCGATGCGTCACCACCAGCTGGTGAAAACCGGTCGCACACACATGATGGACGCCACGCCGATCACCTTCGGCCAGGAAGTGTCGGCCTTCGTCGCCCAGCTCGATTACGCCCAGCGCGCCATCCGCGCCACCCTGCCGGCGGTGTGCGAACTGGCCCAGGGCGGCACTGCCGTGGGTACCGGGCTGAACGCCCCGCAGGGGTTTGCCGAGGCCATCGCTGCCGAACTGGCGGCGCTGTCCGGCCTGCCGTTCATCACCGCGCCGAACAAGTTCGCCGCCCTCGCCGGCCACGAGCCGCTGACCAGCCTGGCGGGCGCCCTGAAAACCCTGGCCGTGGCCTTGATGAAAATTGCCAACGACCTGCGCCTGCTGGGTTCCGGCCCGCGCGCCGGCCTGGCCGAGGTGCGCCTGCCGGCCAACGAGCCCGGCAGCTCGATCATGCCGGGCAAGGTCAACCCCACCCAGTGCGAGGCGCTGTCGATGCTGGCCTGCCAGGTGCTGGGCAACGACGCGGCCATCGGCTTTGCCGCCAGCCAGGGGCATTTGCAGCTGAATGTGTTCAAGCCGGTGATCATCCATAACCTGCTGCAATCCATCGAGTTGCTGGCCGATGGTTGCCGCAACTTCCAGCAGCATTGCGTGGCGGGTATCGAGCCGGATGCCGAGCAGATGGCCGCGCACCTGGAGCGCGGGTTGATGCTGGTGACGGCGCTGAACCCGCATATTGGCTATGACAAGGCGGCAGAAATTGCCAAGAAGGCTTACAGCGAGGGCAAGACCTTGCGCGAGGCGGCCTTGGCGTTGAAGTACCTGACCAATGAGCAGTTCGACCAGTGGGTGCGGCCGGAGAATATGCTGGCGCCAGGCGGCAAGGGCTGACTGCTCTAGTAGCCTGTACCGGCCCTTTCGCGGGTAAACCCGCTCCTACGCCGAGAGGCGATCCATTGTAGGAGCGGGTTCACCCGCGAAAGGGCCGTACAGGCAATCGACAGACCTAGGCCAACCGCGCCCTGCGGGCCCGCCAACCCGCCACCAGCGAGGGCCCCAGCGCCACCAGCGCCGAACCGAACACCACCGTGACCGCCCCCAAATAGCCAAGGGCATTGATGTCCTCGGCATGCACATACTCAGGCCACACCCATGCTGCCAGCGCTACCGCAACAAAGGTCACCAGCGGGGTCAGCGCCAACGTGGCACTTACCCGCGACGCCTCCCAGTGCGCCAGCGCTTCGGCGAACGCGCCGTAAGCCACCAGGGTGTTCAGGCAACAGGCCAGCAGCAGCCAGCCTTGCACCGGGGTCAGTTGCAAGGCCTCCAGCGGGTGCACCCAAGGTGTCAGCAACGCAGCGCAGCTGAGGTAGATCACCATCATCACCTGCTGCGAGTGCCACACGGTCAGCAACTGCTTTTGGCTCAGGGCGTAGAACACCCAGATGCTGGTCGCCAGCAAGATGGTCAACACGCCGGTGGTGTAGGTACCCAGCGAAGTCAGTAGCTCTTCCAGGCGCTGGTTGAAGAACAGGCCAAACCCTGCCAGCAGCACCAACAGGCCCATGCCCTGCCCCACACTGAAGCGCTCGCGGAACACGAACACGCTGGCCACCAGCAACAGCACCGGGCCGATCTGTACCACCAGTTGTGCAGTGCCCGGGCTAAGCAGTTTGAGACCGATCAGGTAGAGCACGTAGTTGCCCATCAGGCCGAGCACCGCAACCAGCACCAGGCCCCTGCCCCTGGGCGCCAGCTTGCGTATGGACGGCAAACGCCGGTTAGCCGCCAGCCAGGCGAACAACAGGCTGCCGGAGACCAGCAGGCGGTACCAGGTGACAGTGATCGGGTCGACCACTTGCAATACCTGCTTGAGCTTGATCGGCAAGATGCCCCAGAGCAGCGCCGTCAGAAGTGCCAGGAACAGCCCATAGCCCCAGCGGCCAGAAGTGGTGTGCATAAAATCCTCGATCAAGCCCGTGGTGGGGGTTGTTGAATTCTACGGGGTTGGAGGACGGGGACGGTGGAGAGTGCCGAGAAAAGAATTCATCAGGTCATTCTTTTGGGGCATGGCTGGGGGGAGGTGTTGCCTGTGCTGACCCTTTCGCGGGTAAACCCGCTCCTACAGGAGCGTGAGCTGCGCCCCGGTGTTGGATTTTTTGTCCAACATCCGGGGTGCAGTCCAATCCGTCGTAGGAGCGGGTTTACCCGCGAAAGGGCCGAAACAGGCAACATCACATTCAGCTATTTCTTGTGCTTGGCAAACGCCGCTTCCAGCGCTTGGTTGATGGTGCGCACCACCTTCACCCGCGCCCAGCGCTTGTCATTGGCCTCCACCAGCGTCCAAGGGGCGATCTCGCTGCTGGTGCGGTCGACCATGTCACCCACCGCCTGGGAGTATTCGTCCCACTTGTCGCGGTTGCGCCAGTCATCCTCGGTGATCTTGTAGCGTTTGAACGGAATTTGCTCACGCTCTTCGAAGCGCTCCAGTTGGGTCTGCTGGTCGATCGCCAGCCAGAACTTGACCACCACCACGCCGGCATCCACCAACTGCTCTTCAAAGTCGTTGATCTCGCTGTAGGCACGCATCCAGTCAGCGGGGCTGCAGAAGCCTTCCACCCGCTCCACCAGCACCCGGCCATACCAGGAACGGTCGAAGATGGTGAACTTGCCCCGTGCCGGGATGTGCCGCCAGAACCGCCACAGGTACGGCTGGGCGCGCTCTTCTTCGGTCGGCGCGGCAATCGGCACGATACGGTACTGCCGCGGGTCCAGCGCTGCCGCCACGCGGCGGATGGCGCCCCCCTTGCCGGCGGCGTCATTACCTTCGAACACCGCCACCAGGGCGTGCCGGCGCATGCGCTTGTCACGCAGCAGGCCGGCCAGACGGGCCTGTTCGGTGATCAACTGTTCCTGATAGTCGGCCTTGTCCAGGCGCAAGGTCATGTCCAGGGCGCCAAGCAGGCTGCGGTCGTCGATGCTGTGGCCCAGCGGGGCCACGTTGCCCTGGTGCTTGCCCTTGGGATTATTGGCCAGCGCGGCTTGCAGGCTTTCCAGCAGAATGCGCCCCACCGCCAGGCTGCGGTAATTCGGGTCTACCCCTTCGATGATGTGCCATGGCGCATAGTCGCGGCTGGTGCGGCGCAGCACGCGCTCACCAAAGCGCACGAAGCGGTCGTAGGTTTGCGACTGCTGCCAATCCAGCGGGCTGATCTTCCAGCTGTGCAGCGGGTCGTCCTTGAGCGATTTCAGCCGTGCCTTCATCTGCTTCTTGGACAGGTGGAACCAGAACTTGATGATCAGCGCACCTTCATCGCAAAGCATCTGCTCCAGGCGCTCGGCACCGGTAATGGCCTGATCGAGCACGGCATCCTTGAACACCCCGTGCACCCGCCCCTGCAGCATCTGGCTGTACCAGTTGCCAAAGAACACACCCATCCGCCCCTTGGGTGGCAAGGCCCGCCAATAGCGCCAGGCGGGTGGGCGGGCCAGCTCTTCGTCGGTCTGCTGGTCGAAGGTGAGCACATCGATCATGCGCGGGTCCATCCACTCGTTGAGCAGTTTTACCGTCTCACCCTTGCCGGCGCCTTCAATGCCGTTGATCAGCACGATCACCGGAAACCGCGCCTGCTGCTTGAGTTCGTACTGGGCTTCGAGCAGGGCCTCGCGTAAAGCGGGTACCTCGGCGTCGTAAGCCTCCTTGTCGATGCTGTGGCCGATTTCGGCAGATTCGAACATGCATTGGCTCCTTCAATGGATAAGCAAGACTAGCGGATTTCATTTCGGCCTGTATTGACCCCTTCACCAATGAACGCGCTCCCACAGCTCAGCCGGATGGCATAAAATCCCGCCATCCGCTGCAACCGAGCCCACCATGCCCACCCTCCTCCAGCACGCCCAGATCGACTGGGACGACCAGGGCCGCCCCCATTCGCGGCACTATGACGACGTCTATTTCGCAGTCAACGAAGGCATCGAAGAAACCAAGCACGTGTTCCTCGGCCAGACCCGCCTGGCCGAACGTTTTGCCAACCTGGCGCCGCACGCCTGCGCGGTGATCGGCGAAACCGGTTTTGGCACCGGCATGAATTTTTTCTGCGCCTGGCAGCTGTTCGACCAGCACGCACACAGCGACGCACGCCTGCACTTCGTCAGCGTCGAGAAGTACCCCCTCGACCACGCCGACATGGCCCGCGCAGTGCGCCTGTGGCCTGAACTGGCCGCCTATACCGAGCCGCTGCTGGAGCAATACGTGGCGGTGCACCCGGGCTTTCAGCAGTTCACCTTCGCCGGTGGCAGGGTCACCCTGACCCTGTTGATAGGCGATGTGCTGGAACAGCTGCCGCAACTCGATGCGCAGATCGATGTGTGGTTCCTCGACGGCTTCGCCCCCGCCAAGAACCCCGACATGTGGACCCCGGAGCTGTTTGCGCAACTGGCGCGGCTATCGCATCCGGGCACGGTGCTGGGCACCTTCACCACCACCGGCTGGGTACGCCGCAGCCTGGTCGAAGCCGGCTTCGCCATGAAGAAGGTGCCAGGCATCGGCAAGAAGTGGGAGGTGATGAGCGGCGCCTACGTCGGCCCCCTGCCCGTCCCATGCGCGCCTTGGTACGCGCGCCCCGCTGTGACACAGGGGCCGCGCGAGGCGCTGGTGATCGGTGCCGGACTTGCCGGTAGCAGCAGCGCCGCCAGCCTGGCCCGGCGCGGCTGGCAGGTTACCGTGCTGGAGCGCCACGAAGCCCCCGCCCAGGAGGCTTCAGGCAACCCGCAAGGGGTGCTGTACCTCAAGCTGTCTGCCCATGGCACCGCGCTCTCGCAGATGATCCTGTCCGGGTTCGGCTACACCCGGCGCCAGCTGCAGCGCTTGCAGCGTGGCCGTGACTGGGATGCCTGCGGGGTGCTGCAACTGGCTTTCGACAGCAAGGAGGCCGAACGCCAGGGCAAGCTGGCTGCCGCCTTCGACCACGGCTTGTTGCACTGCCTGGCGCGCGCCGAGGCCGAAGCCATCGCTGGCGTGGCGTTGCCTGGCGGCGGGTTGTTCTACCCCGAAGGTGGCTGGGTGCACCCGCCAGCGCTGTGCCAACAGCAGTTGCAGCACCCTGGTATTCGCGTGGTGACCCACCAGGAAGTGCTCGAACTGCGCAAAGTGGATGAACAGTGGCAAGCCTGGGCTGGCGACCAGCTGTTAGCCCGCGCTCCAGTGGTGGTCCTGGCCGGTGCGGCGGATGTGCTGCGCTTCGAACCTTGCGCGCAGTTACCACTCAAGCGCATCCGCGGGCAGATCACCCGCTTGCCGGCCACCGCCAGCAGCCTGGCACTGCGCACCGTGGTGTGCGCGGAAGGCTATGTGGCACCGCCGCGCGAGGGTGAACATACACTGGGCGCCAGTTTTGACTTCCATAGCGAAGACCTTGCGCCGACGGTGGCCGAGCACCAGGGCAACCTGGCGCTGCTGGACGAAATTTCCGTCGATCTGGCGCAACGGCTGGCTGTGGCTGAACTGGACCCCGAGCAATTGCAGGGACGTGCTGCGTTCCGTTGCACCAGCCCGGATTACCTGCCGATCGTCGGCCCCATCGCCGACGGGCAGGCGTTTGCCGAAGCCTATGCAGTACTGGGCCGGGATGCGCGGCAAGTACCGGATGTGCCCTGCCCTTGGCTGGGCGGGTTGTATGTGAACAGCGGGCATGGCTCACGCGGGTTGATCACGGCACCGTTGAGTGGCGAGCTGGTGGCGGCCTGGGTATGTGGGGAACCGCTGCCATTGCCACGGGCGGTGGCGGAGGCTTGCCATCCGAACCGGTTTGGATTGCGCCGGTTGATCCGGGGGAAATGATTGCAGCGGGTTGCCTGCCCGGCGTCATATAACCAAACATTCTAAAACTCTCGAAAAGCACATAGGTCAGTTCCTTAAGGTGCCCTAATCCGGGGCATCACCTCCCCAACGGAAAAACCGGTAAGGACTTATGTGCGGATTAGCAGGAGAGTTACGTTTCACCCCCATCGACCAAGCCCCTCGCCCAGCCGACCTGGCTGCGGTAGAGCGCATTACCCATCACCTGGCCCCGCGTGGCCCGGATGCCTGGGGCTTCCATAGCCAAGGCCCGATCGCCCTGGGCCACCGGCGCCTGAAGATCATGGACCTGTCCGACGGCTCGGCGCAGCCGATGGTCGACAATACGCTGGGCCTGTCGCTGGCCTTCAACGGTGCCATCTACAACTTCCCCGAACTGCGCGAGGAATTGCAGGCGCTGGGCTACAGCTTCTGGTCCGACGGCGACACCGAGGTGCTGCTCAAGGGCTACCACGCCTGGGGCGCGGCGCTGCTGCCCAAGCTCAACGGCATGTTTGCCCTGGCCATCTGGGAGCGCGACAACCAACGCCTGTTCCTGGCCCGCGACCGCCTGGGCGTCAAACCCCTGTACCTGTCGCGCAACGGCGAGCGCCTGCGCTTTGCCTCGACCCTGCCGGCACTGCTCAAGGGCGGCGACATCGACCCGATGCTCGACCCCGTGGCCCTCAACCACTACCTGAACTTCCACGCCGTGGTACCGGCACCACGCACCCTGCTGGCCAATGTGCAGAAGCTGGAGCCCGGCACCTGGATGCGCATCGACCGCCATGGCGAAGTGGAACGCCAGACCTGGTGGCAGCTGAAGTACGGCCCCAACCCGGACGAGCGTGAACTTGATCTGGAAGGCTGGACCACCCGCGTACTCGACGCCACCCGCGACGCCGTGGCAATCCGCCAACGGGCAGCCGTCGATGTGGGTGTGTTGCTGTCCGGCGGCGTCGACTCCAGCCTGCTGGTCGGCTTGCTGCGCGAAGTGGGCGTTGACGACCTGTCGACCTTCTCCATCGGCTTTGAAGATGCCGGCGGCGAGCGCGGCGACGAGTTCCAGTATTCGGACCTGATCGCCAAACACTACGGCACCCGTCACCACCAGTTGCGCATTGCCGAACACGAAATCATCGACCAGTTGCCGGCCGCCTTCCGCGCCATGAGCGAACCGATGGTCAGCCACGACTGCATCGCCTTCTACCTGCTGTCGCGGGAAGTGGCCAAGCACTGCAAGGGCGTACAGAGCGGCCAGGGTGCCGATGAGCTGTTCGCCGGTTACCACTGGTACCCGCAGGTGGACGGCGCCGACGATGCCTATGCGGCCTACCGTGAGGCGTTCTTCGACCGCAGCCACGCCGAATACCGCGACACCGTGCAGGCCCCCTGGCTGCTGGAAACCGACGCTGCCGGCGACTTCGTGCGCGAACACTTCGCGCGTCCCGGCGCACCGGCTGCCGTGGACAAGGCGCTGCGCCTGGACAGCACCGTGATGCTGGTCGACGACCCGGTCAAGCGGGTGGACAACATGACCATGGCCTGGGGCCTGGAGGCGCGGACGCCGTTCCTCGATTACCGCCTGGTGGAACTGTCGGCACGCATTCCCGCCCGCTTCAAGCTGCCCGACGGCGGCAAGCAGGTGCTCAAGCAGGCGGCGCGACGGGTGATCCCGCATGAGGTGATCGACCGCAAGAAGGGTTACTTCCCGGTACCGGGCCTGAAGCATCTGGAAGGTGCCACCCTGGGCTGGGTACGCGAACTGTTGACCGACCCCAGCCAGGACCGAGGGTTGTTCAACCCGACCATGCTCGACCGCCTGCTGAGCAACCCGCACGGCCAGCTGACGCCATTGCGCGGTTCCAAGCTGTGGCAACTGGCGGCGCTGAACCTGTGGCTGAGCGAACAAGGAATCTGACCGATGAAAGCCCATGAAATCGCTTATGGTCAGCGCCTGCTGCGCGGCCAGGCGCCGTCCTACGAGCGCCTGCAGGCGCGCCTGGCCGGCGACGGCAGCCAGCCCCACGACCAACCGCGTGCCGTGCACTGCGGCTGGGGCCGGCTGTTGATAGGCCACACCTACCCCGACCCGGCTTCCCTGGCCGAGGATCTGCTCGACGAGCACCCGGGCGAACGCGACATCGCCCTGTACGTGGCCGCACCGCAGCAGGTGCTGGCCCAGGCCCCCCAGCAGCTGTTCCTCGACCCGTCCGACACCCTACGCCTGTGGTTCACCGACTACCGCCCGGCGCAGCGGGTATTTCGCGGCTTCCGCGTTCGCCGGGCACAGAACCCCGCCGACTGGCAGGCGATCAACACGCTGTACCAGGCGCGCGGGATGCTCCCCGTCGACGCCGAGCTGCTTACCCCCCGGCACTTGGGTGGCCCGGTGTATTGGCTGGCAGAGGACGAAGACAGCGGCGCGATTATCGGCAGCGTCATGGGCCTGAACCACACCAAGGCGTTCGATGACCCCGAGCATGGCAGCAGCCTGTGGTGCCTGGCGGTGGACCCACACTGCACCCGTCCCGGCGTGGGTGAAGTGCTGGTGCGCCACCTGATCGAACATTTCATGAGCCGTGGCCTGGCCTACCTGGACCTGTCGGTGCTGCACGACAACCGCCAGGCCAAGCGCCTGTACCAGAAACTGGGTTTTCGCAACCTGCCCACCTTCGCAGTCAAGCGCAAGAACGGTATCAACGAGCAACTGTTCCTCGGGCCTGGCCCGCAAGCCGACCTCAACCCCTACGCACGCATCATCGTCGACGAGGCCCTGCGCCGGGGCATCGAAGTGCAGGTGGACGACGCCGCTGGCGGCCTGTTCACCCTGAGCCTGGGCGGGCGGCGCATTCGCTGCCGGGAATCGCTCAGCGACCTGACCAGTGCCGTGACCATGACCCTGTGCCAGGACAAACGCCTGACCCAGCACGCCCTGCACAACGCCGGGCTGCAGGTGCCCGCGCAACAGCTGGCGGGCAATGCCGATGACAACCTGGCGTTTCTCGAAGAGCATGGCGCGGTGGTGGTCAAGCCGGTCGATGGCGAGCAAGGCCAGGGCGTGGCGGTGAACCTGACCTGCATCGACGACATCACCCGCGCCGTGGCGCATGCCCGCCAGTTCGACAGCCGCGTGCTGCTGGAAAGCTTCCATGCCGGGTTCGACCTGCGCATCGTGGTGATCGGCTACGAGGTGGTGGCCGCGGCCATCCGCCACCCGGCGCAGGTGCTGGGCGACGGTAAGCACAGCGTGCGCCAGTTGATCGAAGCCCAGAGCCGTCGCCGCCAGGCCGCCACCGGTGGCGAAAGCCGCATTCCGCTGGACGACGAAACCGAGCGCACCTTGCGCGCAGCGGGCGTTGGCTATGACGACGTGTTGCCGGCCGGCCAGCGCCTGGCCGTGCGGCGCACGGCCAACCTGCACACCGGCGGCACCCTGGAAGACGTCACCGAACGCCTGCACCCGGTGCTGGCCGATGCTGCCGTGCGGGCGGCACGGGCACTGGAAATTCCGGTGGTTGGGCTGGACTTCATGGTGCGCGATGCCGGGCAGCCGGAGTACGTGATCATCGAGGCCAACGAACGTGCTGGCCTGGCCAACCATGAACCGCAGCCCACGGCCGAGCGTTTTATCGACCTGCTGTTTCCCCATAGCCGGCCTTTGGCCTGACAACTGCTCGGCTTTTTGTGGGAGCGGCCTTGTGTCGCGAATGGGGTGCGAAGCGCCCCTAGGATCTCAGCTTCGCTGCCGATATTGCCGGGGCCGCTTTGCGGCCCTTTCGCGACACAAGGCCGCTCCCACAAGGACTGCGAAATTTTAACCCGACCGGAGGCCTGGACATGTCCGAACGACTCCCCGAACCCGATCTCGACTACCTCAAACGCGTGCTGCTGGAAATGCTCGCCATCCCCAGCCCCACCGGCTTCACCGACACCATCGTGCGCTACGTGGCCGAGCGCCTTGACGAACTGGGCATCCCCTTCGAGCTGACCCGCCGCGGCACCATTCGCGCCACCCTCAAAGGCCGGCAGGCCACCCCCGACCGCGCCGTTTCTGCCCACCTGGATACCATCGGCGCCAGCGTGCGTCAGTTGCAGGACAATGGCCGCCTGGCCCTGGCGCCCGTCGGCTGCTGGTCCAGCCGTTTTGCCGAGGGCAGCCGGGTTAGCGTGTTTACCGATACCGGGGTATTCCGTGGCAGCGTGCTGCCGCTGATGGCCAGCGGGCATGCCTTCAACACGGCGATCGACCAGATGCCGATCAGCTGGGACCACGTGGAAGTGCGCCTGGATGCCTACTGCGCCACGCGCGCCGACTGTGAGGCACTGGGCGTGAGCATTGGTGATTTCGTGGCCTTCGACCCCTTGCCCGAGTTCACCGAAAGCGGCCACATCAGCGCCCGTCACCTGGACGACAAGGCTGGCGTAGCGGCATTGCTGGCGGCATTGAAGGCCGTGGTGGAAAGCGGTCGCCAGCCGCTGATCGACTGCCACCCGCTGTTCACCATCACCGAGGAGACCGGCTCGGGTGCAGCCGGCGCCCTGCCCTGGGACGTCAGCGAGTTCGTCGGCATCGACATCGCCCCGGTGGCGCCTGGGCAAGCTTCCAGCGAGCATGCGGTCAGTGTGGCCATGCAGGACTCGTCGGGGCCTTACGACTACCACCTGTCCCGGCACCTGCTGAAACTGGCCGGCGACCATGACTTGCCGGTGCGGCGCGACCTGTTCCGCTATTACTTCAGCGATGCCCATTCGGCGGTAACTGCCGGGCACGATATTCGTACCGCGCTGGTGGCGTTCGGTTGCGATGCCACCCATGGTTACGAGCGCACCCATATCGACAGCCTGGCAGCGCTGAGCCGGTTGTTGTCAGCCTACCTGCTGAGCCCGCCAGTGTTTGCCAGCGACTCGCAGCCGGCCAATACGTCACTCGAGCGCTTCAGCCACCAGCTGGAGCATGATGCGCAGATGGAGAGCGACACGCGGGTACCGGCCGTGGACAGCCTGGTCGGAAACAAAGGCTAAACGCCCTTGGGGCTGCAAAGCGGCCCCAACACCTCGAATGTTTCGCGTAGCATGCCCATACCTATTTCAGACACCGCCCGACCATGCTGATCCCCTACGACCAATTGCAAGCCGAAACCCTGACCCGCCTGATCGAGGACTTCGTCACCCGCGACGGCACTGACAACGGCGACGACACCCCGCTGGAAACCCGCGTGCTGCGGGTACGCCAGGCATTGGCCAAAGGCCAGGCTTTCATCCTGTTCGACCTGGAAAGCCAGCAATGCCAGTTGCTGGCCAAGCATGATGTGCCCCGCGAGCTGCTCGAATAGCAGGTCAGGCCTCTTCAGGCCTTGCTCTGCTTGGACGCCTTGATGCGCTTGTAAACTTCGGCTCGATGCACCGGCACCTCACGCGGAGCAGCCACACCAAAGCGCACCACGCCGTCCCGGGTCTCTACCACCATGATCCGGATGTCATCGCCAATCACGATGACCTCCCCTACTTCGCGCCCTATTACCAGCATGTTCCGATCCTCCTGCGAAAGGGAAAACCGGAGCCTGCCCCGTAGGCATTCAGCTACTCAATAGTTCCACTGCGATTCAGAAGTCTCTTACACTTTTGAGTAACTTCTCCTACAGACCAATCATCGCGACGGGGCTTTTGCCCGCATTTTCACCGCCATTTCGGCCATCTCGTCATACAGCCGCTCAGGGGCCTGGCGTTTCAGTTGCCAGGCCTGGCGTCCTGTCTCATGAGGCAGGATGAGGAACTCGCCTGCAGCGACCTGCTGATGGATATAGTCGGCAATGTCCGCCGCACTGATCGGCGAACCTTCGAGCAGCTTGCCCACCTGCGCCTTCATCGCCGGGTTCGGCCCGCGGAACGAGTCCAGCAGGTTGGTCTGGAAGAACGACGGGCACACCACGTGCACCGCCACCTCCACCTGACGCAACTCCACCAGCAGGCTTTCCGACAAGGCCAGCACACCGGCCTTGGCCACGTTGTAGTTGCTCATGCCCGGGCCCTGCATCAGTGCGGCCATCGAGGCGACGTTGATAATGCGCCCCTTGCTGCGCTCCAGCAGCGGCAGGAAGGCCTTGCAACCCTTGACCACGCCCATCAGATTGACCGCGATCTGCCAGTCCCAGTCTTCCAGCGTCAGTTCGGCGAAGAACCCGCCCGAAGCGACGCCGGCGTTGTTGACGATCACATCGACCCCACCGAACTTCTCTTCGCAGGCTTGGGCCAGGGCCGTCAGCTGGCTATAGTCGCGCACATCGCAGCGCTGGACGAAGCCGTCGCCACCGGCCTGGCGAACCTGCTCCAGCGTTTCGCGCAGGCCGGTTTCGTTGACATCGGCCAATGCCAGGCGCCAGCCCTCACGGGCCCAGCGCAGGGCGATCTCGCGGCCGAGGCCAGACCCGGCGCCGGTGATCATGATGCGTTTTTGCATGGTCGCAGGCCTTGTTTTGACAGGGAGTACGGTGAGTCTAATCAAGGCGTCGCCATCCGGGAGGATTCATCAGGGCAGTGAATGGGCGGGCATGATTGGGTAGACGGCTGCACGGGGATGGAATCTTTACCAACCCGCACCGGTCCGAATTATCGAGAGGCCAGCATTCTCAGGCTCTTGCCCCCTAATCACGCAAGGACTTTGACATGACCACGATCCTTATCATCATCCTGATTCTGCTGCTGATCGGTGGCTTACCGGTCTTCCCCCACTCGCGCAGCTGGGGCTATGGCCCTTCCGGCATAATCGGCGTGGTGTTGGTGATTCTGTTGGTATTACTGTTGCTTGGGATGATATGACGCGCTGCGGATAGCCACTTCAAACAGTCACGTGAGGTGAATGGCAAGCGGGTCACACCACCCGGTTGCCATTCTACAGGTTCGCATCAAACACCATTGTCACGACGGCCTGATACTCGATACCAGGCAACATGTCCTGCTTCTGGGTGTGGCCGCGAGGGTATACATGAAAATGCAATTGCCCTTGGCTGCCGGTCACACCCTCTGGCGGGACTTCCAGGCTCATGGCGTTCTCAGCTCCGCCAAAGGACATTGCCTGCCGATAGAGCGAACGGCCATTGTAGGAAACCCCTGGCAAGGTCATGGCCAGGTACAGCGGTATGCCATGGCCCTTGGCCGACCGTAGATTGCACGTGCTATCCAGCCCGGTGCTGCACTGCGCCCAGACGTTGAATGGCCCACTGGCAGTCAGGCTGAAACCCACGTCTTTTTCCAGTTTCTCTGCCACACCCCGCCCGCGGTTCCCATGCCCGTGCGCCTGCTGCGGCACCAGTACCACCTGCTCGGAACCCGGCTCAAAACGCACCTCAAGGTCATGCACCACCTCCAGTTCGACGTTGATCGCCACTGAATCGGCCGTGAGCCCGGCGACCGTTCGGCTCGAACCCAGGCCAATATCCCTGTCGGGGCCTATCGAATAGACCACGCGCCCTCGGTACAGGCCCGACTTCAAGCTCGCTGGCAAAGGCGTCTTCAGCCTGTAGCCCAGCGTAAGGTGACTCACATGGTAAGTGCTCGCATTCGCCGCGTTGAGGTTGGCCCAGCACCCGTTGCTGGCTGGCGACCACAGAAACAGGCGATGGGCCGCGCTCGCCAACGCAACCTGGCAACCACTCGAGTCCAGGCCCGTGCGCGCCGCAAGCGTAGGTGCCCCATCGTCCGAAGTTACCGCACCGCCCAGGTGGGTAATGGCAAAGTCCATGCTGACTTGCTCGCCGGTCTTGTCACGGACCATCAGTAGCGCAGTTGGCTGGACAGGGGCCGAGAGGTAGAGGCCATCGGTGCCTTCGCCATCGACTGTTTTCGAGTATTCGACCCCCACATCCAGCAGATCCTGCAGCGGATCGCCACAAAGCTGCGGCAACTGAGTACAGACAGGGGATGACCGGGGTGTCAGGTTTTCAAATTGCCGGGTCTCGCCGCGGTAACGCAGCTTGAGCGTAATGTCGGCCGCCTGCGCCCACGATGAGCCGAGCACGCCAGACAGCAGTACCAGCATTGCACACTTGCGAAACATGCCCCTACCTCTCACTCTGCCTTGAAGTTCATGGCTTTGCGTGCATCGCCTTCCACCTGTTCGAAGCGGTATTCGACACCGGGCTTCTCGACGAACTCGCGCGTACGTCCAGGACGAAGATGGTGCTTGGCCGGAGGCTCACACTCGTCCTCGTTCAGCACACAGACCTGGACGTTGTCGAGCAGCACTGTCGCATTGCCCTCGTTGCGCACGGTCCATTTCCCACCGGCTCGCTCGATCGAGGTCTGATACCGCGTGGCAGCAGGTTTGATAATCAAAATGGTGCCGTAGCCGGCCAGAAACTGCACACCGGCACTGAGTTCTTTGCGGTAAGCGTCAAGCTCCGTTTCATCCAGTGCGAAGCTGTCATCCTGTTCCGGCACCACCGGGACGAAGCGCAGCCGGTAGTAACGCTCCTGGTTCCGTTCACCGCGATACAGCAACCGCACGGCTTGCATGCCGCGTGCCGGGATGATCATCCGCGCTGGGCTGGCAACAACGCTGCGCTGATCGAAGGGCAGCTCATCGACTTCCACCTCACGGGGTTCGGCCTGGCCGTCGTAGACCAGCTCCAGCACGCTGACCTTGACGAACGCAGTACTGTCCCCCCGGTTGTAGATGCGTTTGGCATAGGTGCCCTTGCCTGGCTCGAGGTAGTCATAGAGCGCGCCGACATCCAGCTGTGGCCCGGCCTGGGCAAACCACGGCAGCATCAGCGCAACGAACAACAAGGGTGACAAGTGAAATGTGAACCTGTGCATCTTCAACCTCTGTTTACTCAACATCCAATCCATCGACCCGGGAATCGGGCCCTCTATAGCGTCATGCCGAAAGCCGTCTCAGCCCACATTGGGCACACACCGCTGATCACCCACGATCAGCAGGTCATCCTCGCGATCAAAGTTGTCCGGCGGTAATGTCAGAAGGCAGCTACCTGCCGTGTCATGGCGAATTTCCAAGGTGGGCCGTGACTCACTCATTTCGACGTTGAAATAGCCATCCACCTCGACAACCGTGCGCCCGGCGTCATTGACCACATGCGCGCCGTGCAGTGGCTGGCCTTGCCCGTCGAGCAGCCGACCAAACACGGTGACCGTTCGCATGACCTTCACTGAGTGGTACCCCACCCCACCGCGGTTGAGGTGATAGTCCACAGCGAGGGGTTGGATCTGAGCTGGCGGCACGTCCTTCGTGTCGAAGTCGAAGCGCACATGGCCAGACTTGAACGCCGTCACCGGCACGATATTGCGCCCGGGGTGCAGCACTGCACTCATGCCCTGGCCATCGTTGGCGCGCAGCTTTACACCGTGCAGATCGCTTTCGACATCGATGATCAAGCCGGCTTCGAGCGGCAGGTTGCTGCCGCCCATGGCCAGCTTCCCGGCGCCCAGCGCCAGGGTGCTTTCCAGGTTGAGGCCACCGCTGAGGTTATTGTTGAAAGAGGAACTCTGGGCATAGGCATCGCCCTGCAGCGCCTGGCTGTGGAACCGCCCATTGGCCGCCAGGCTGGTGCCATAGCTGTCGAGCGTCGCACTGCCCCCCAGGCTGTGCACGGGGCCCAGGTCGACGTTCTGCCGATACCACAGCGAAGCGTAGGGGTCATTGCCCCCCTCACGCGAGGCGCGGCTACCCACATCGACCCCAAGCTGCCTGCCATCGCGCTCAAGCTTCATGCTTACAGCAACGTTGACGCCGCGGCTACGGACACCGGCGCTGCTGCGCGTTCCAGGCCTGTCGAAAAGTGACAGGCGAACACTGCTCTGATGCCCCCGCAGTTTCCCGTAGAACGCCCAGCTCAGGTCGGCCCCCAGGCCGCTTGCCGAGCCCGCACTGTGTTCCAGGCGCAGCGTCGCTGAACTGCGCGCGGTTACCCGCTGGTTGATCGAAAAGGCGGTGCGGCTGCGCACCTGGCGCTGGGAAGTATCGTCGCGACCGCTACTGCCAGGCTCCAGCCAGGTCTGGTTGTGGCTCAGCAACAACGAGCCCCATGGGTGGGTGTAGGTCAACTGCAGATCGCCGCCGTTGCCCAGGCCCTGGGTCTGATTGAGGCTGGCGTAAAGCTTGAACCGTTCATGCACGTCCCAGTCCAGCGAAGTACCCAACTGCAGGTCAGCATCGACCTGTTGCATTGACAACCCCAGCACCGCAGCAGGATGCATCAGGTAGTTGGAAAGGGCGCCGAACACCGGGCTCTGTTCACGACTGCCATCCGAGTTGCTCAGCAGCTCGACCTGCTGGCCCAGGTACAGGTTGTAGCGCCAGCGGTTATCCATGTTCTGCCACCGGCTGGGCTTGTAGATGGACACTTCGCTGCGCGAGGTCTCTAGGCCGTCTTCGAGCAAACGCAGCTCCACATCATAGATGCCGCCGGGCAATACCCGCGTGTCGATCGCCTGCAAACCGGGCTGTACCGGCTGACTGTTGATCAGCGAACCATTGCGATAGACTTCGACGATACCCGGGCGGTTCGGCGTGACGTAGACCGGGATGGCGCTGGCTTGGCCATTGTCGACCAGCAGGCTGTCACTGCTGCCCAGCATCAAGCCAAGCGTGCTATCAGGGCGGCGCCCGAGTAGCGCTGGCTGGCGCACCAGGCCTTGTGCGCCAGTGGAGAAGTAACCCAGCCGAAAGAAATGCTCTTCCTGCAGGCTCTCCGCGTAAAGCTGGTTCATGCGGTAACGCATATCGCCTTGCTCAGATGGGCTACGATCCACGCGTGCATCGGCAAGCGTCGTCCAGTTATGCAGGTTGCCCTGACCGAGCAGGCCGATTCTGCCCGTGGTCTGGTTGCCATCATTGACCAGGTTGAGCTGGTTACGCAGCAGCAACCCAGCGTCACTCTGCTCCGGGAGGCGGTGAAAGAGCGCGTCCTGCTCCCGCTTCTCGGCATTGGACGTCAGCAATGACAACTGGGAATTGGCCAGGCTGTAATGGATAGCCTGCAACCCGTCCGGGCAGTTTTGCAGGCAGTCGCCCAGCATGCGCCCGCCTTCCAGGCGCTGTTGCCATAACTGCCTGAGTGTGGCCGGCTCTGCGCTCTGCTCAGTGTCGGTAAACGCCAGCAACTGCACACGGTTATCACGGCTCAGCACCACCATGGCATCGCCGAGGTAGCGCTGATCCAGTTCCACTCGCACGGCAAGTGGCACATCGAAGAAGTGCGCCTCGAAGTCTTCAGGCAAACGCCCGAATGTATTCAGGTCAATGGCACTGGACGCGCGCTCGGCCAACACTTCGAGGGGCAAAAGGCAGGCAGCACCCAGCAGCCAGACAGCGAGTGCACGGCCGGGTGCAGCAAACTGGAACATGATTCAATCCACTTCAACACCTGCCCCTACACTGGTAAATATCCAGTAAGCTGAGGCAGGCGGCACTGCTTCAATCAAAGGCTGGTGGAGGAAGTCTCAAACAACACGCTCACTGTCCCGGCATACTCACCCTTTACATAACCTTTCTCAGGCTTTATGGCGTTAAACGTAATGGGAAGATCGTTGCCGACTTTAGCATCTTCCGCGCTCATGACCTCCGTGGGCGTCAACGCCAACTTTTTACCCCCAACAGAGATGACAAGATCAATCCTCTGGTCGGTTTGTGGGTCTTGCAGCGCCGCTGTGTTCAGCAGGTGGGCCTGAATAGCGCCGACATCACTCTGTGCCGTGAACTTTTCATTGACCGCCTTGAAGTCTTCGCGCTCCGGTTCATATTCAAGGGTCACGCCTTTCTCCAGCCAGTCCCCTACGGGGGCCACTGAAAAATCATTCCCGGGAATGATCGCCGTCACTGAAATATTCTGGCTGATCGGCTCAGGGGCGGACGCGACAGCGGCACCGGCAAACAATGCAAGGAACGGGACAGCCAATACATAGGGTTTCACATCAAACTTCCTTTAACGGTTGCACATCAAATAGCGGGCACCCGGGGGCACCCGAATGAAATTGCGGTTCAGGGCGCCCCTGTTTCAAACATCAAGGTGGCTTGCGTGACGTAGGTGCCGGGCATGCGAGTCGACGACGCTTCCGCCATCGGATAGAACCTGAATTGAATGTTTTTTCCCTGAGCGGCTTCAGCAGCACTGACGATTTCAACCGGTGCTGTGCCCATTTTTTTGCGATTCAACATGATGTGGTATCGACGGGGCGCTTCTGCACCGCCTACCCGGGTGAACCGATAATCCGAACGGTCTGTTTTCGCGTAAATTGGGCCGTAGGTACTTTTTACAAACACCTCTTTTTCAATTTGCTTGAAGACGCCCCGGTCCGGGTCATATTCAGCCTGAAGTACGCCCTCCCACCAACTGTCAACCGAGCTCACCTGAAACTCTGGTACCGACACGACAGCCTGGACACTGATATCCTGCGGTATTTCCTTCGCCCCGGCAGCGCCCGCCACGCCAAGGAGAGCGAAGGTGATCAAACAGCGTAACTTCATTGAACATTCCCCAAATGTGCCGGCATCTATAGATGCCCTTACGACATGAGGAAACTTTTATGGGCAGAGCCTCACTCTGTATGTAGGTTGTTTCTGACAGCATAAAATAAAAAACGCCCCGACAAGCGGGGCGTTTTTCAGTGCAGGGGATTGACGTTAGTGCGAGACCGCCCCGCTGGCACCCAGGCCAGTCTGCGAACGCACGAACTGCGGGAAGAACAGCGCGCGCTCATCCTCAGCCGCCTTGGACTTGTCGGTGACCGAGAAGAACCAGATGCTGACGAAGGCAATGGCCATCGAGAACAGCGCCGGGTACTCGTACGGGTAGATGGCCTTCTCGTGGCCGAGAATCTGTACCCAGATGGTCGGGCCAAGGATCATCAGCGTCACCGCACTCACCAGGCCCAGCCAGCCGCCGATCATGGCGCCGCGGGTGGTCAGCTTCTTCCAGTACATCGAAAGCAGCAGCACCGGGAAGTTGCAGCTGGCCGCAATGGAGAACGCCAGGCCGACCATGAAGGCGATGTTCTGCTTCTCGAACAGAATCCCCAGGCCGATCGCCAGCACACCCAAGGCGACAGTGGTGATCTTCGATACGCGGATCTCGTCCTTGTCGTTGGCTTTGCCCTTGCGCCAGACGCTGGCGTACAGGTCGTGGGACACCGCCGAGGCACCGGCCAGGGTCAGGCCAGCCACCACCGCCAGGATGGTGGCAAAGGCCACCGCCGAGATGAAGCCGAGGAACACACTGCCACCCACCGCATTGGCCAGGTGCACCGCAGCCATGTTGTTGCCACCCAGCAGAGCGCCTGCGGCGTCCTTGAATTCCGGGTTGGTGCTGACCAGCAGGATTGCGCCAAAGCCAATGATGAAGGTGAGGATGTAGAAGTAGCCGATGAAGCCGGTGGCATACAGCACGCTCTTGCGCGCTTCCTTGGCGTCACTGACGGTGAAGAAGCGCATCAGGATGTGCGGCAGGCCGGCAGTACCGAACATCAGTGCCAGGCCCAGGGAGAATGCCGAGATCGGGTCCTTGACCAGGCCGCCGGGGCTCATGATCGCCTCGCCCTTGGCGTGTACCTTGATGGCCTCGGAGAACAGCGTGTTGAAGTCAAAGCCCACGTGCTTCATGACCATCAGCGCCATGAAACTGGCACCGGACAGCAGCAGCACAGCCTTGATGATCTGTACCCAGGTGGTGGCCAGCATGCCGCCGAACAGCACGTACAGGCACATCAGGATACCCACCAGGATCACCGCCACATGGTAGTCCAGGCCGAACAGCAGCTCGATCAGCTTGCCGGCGCCGACCATTTGCGCGATCAGGTAGAACGCCACCACCACCAGCGAACCGGAGGCCGACAGGGTGCGGATTTCCTTTTGCCCGAGGCGGTACGAGGCCACGTCGGCGAAGGTGTACTTGCCCAGGTTGCGCAGGCGTTCGGCAATCAGGAAAAGAATGATCGGCCAGCCAACCAAAAAGCCGATCGAGTAGATCAGGCCGTCATAACCCGAAGTGAACACCAGCGCGGAAATACCCAGGAACGAGGCGGCCGACATGTAGTCGCCAGCAATCGCCAGGCCGTTCTGGAAGCCGGTGATCTTGCCACCGGCAGCGTAGTAGTCCGATGCCGACTTGTTGCGTTTGGAGGCCCAGTAGGTGATGCCGAGGGTGAAGGCGACGAAGGCCACGAACATGGCGATGGCGGAAACGTTCAGCGGTTGTTTCTGCACCTCGCCGGTCAGGGCATCGGCGGCCCACACGGCGGGTGCGAAGGCTCCGCAGGCCAGTACGGCCAGGGCTTTGGTTTGGCGAATCATTGTTGCGCCTCCTTCAGGATTTCCTTGTTCAGCTCATCGAATTCGCCGTTGGCGCGGCGTACGTAGATGGCGGTCAGGACGAATGCCGAAACGATCAGGCCGACGCCCAGGGGAATGCCCCAGGTAATCGATGACTCAGGGCTGAGCTTGGCGCCCAGCAAATGAGGTCCGTAGGCGATCAGGAGGATGAAGGCGCAGTACAGGCCGAGCATGATCGCCGAGAGAATCCAGGCGAACCGTTCGCGTTTGGTGACCAGCTCCTTGAAACGGGGGCTGTTTTGTATCGAGAGGTAAATGCTGTCGTTCATTGTTTTTGTCCTAGCAGCACAGATACGGGATGGAACCCACACCCTTACTTTATGCTGCCGATGGACGCCAACCAGACGACCTTAGTCTTAGATGCAACGGTGTTTTACCGATTGCGTAACAAAGTGATGAGCCGTTCGCGGGTTTACCCGCTCCTGTAGGAGCGGGTAAACCCGCGAAGAAACCCTATTGGCCCTGGAAGGTGATTACTTGCCAGTCCACTCCTTCACACGATCAGGGTGCTTGGCAACCCAGTCCTTGGCGGCCGCTTCAGGCTTGGCCCCTTCCTGAATCGCCAGCATCACCTCGCCAATCTCGTCCTTGGACTGCCAGTTGAACTTCTTCAGGAACTCCGCCACTTCCGGTGCCTTGGTGGCCAGTTCCTTGCTGCCGATGCTGTTCACGGTTTCTGCCGCGCCATATACGCCTTTCGGGTCTTCGAGGAACTTCAGCTTCCACTTGGCGAACATCCAGTGCGGAACCCAACCGGTCACCGCAATCGACTGCTGCTTGGCATAGGCACGGCCCAGTTCCGCCGTCATCGCCGCACCCGAGCTGGCCTGCAACTTGTAACTGGTCAGGCCATAGTCCTCGATCGCCTGGTCGGTCTTGAGCATCACACCGGAGCCTGCGTCGATGCCGACAATCCTGTCCTTGAAGCTGTTATCGGTCTTGAGGTCGGCAATGCTCACTGCCTTGACGTACTCGGGGACGATCAGGCCGATCTTGGCATCCTTGAAGTTCGGGCCGTAGTCGACCACGTTGTCCTTGTTCTTGGCCCAGTACTCACCATGGGTCACCGGCAACCAGGCCGACAACATGGCATCGAGCTTGCCAGTTGCCACACCCTGCCACATGATCCCCGTGGCCACGGCCTGCAACTTCACGTCATAGCCGAGTTTTTGCTTGATTACTTCGGCGGCCACGTTGGTGGTCGCCACGCTGTCGGCCCAACCATCCACGTAACCAATGCTTACTTCTTTGGCCATAGCCTGTGCAGCGCTCATGGCCATTACCAGGGCGGTGCCCACGCCCAGGAAACGTCGCATTTTCTTCAAAGTTGCCATCAAAGCATCCCCTCGTCAGGTCTTGGAGATTGCATCATCTTCCTGCAACACAAGTCGACCTGATCCACCTGCGACCTGCACCCGCCCCATATGCGACAGCACTGTGCCATTAGCGCCATCGGCCTACCTCGGCCTGCGCGATCCTTGCATGCCAAAGGTTTGGCGCCGGGCTACTATCTAACCTTTTGTGCCAGACGATGGACCGCCACATGCCCAGTTGTAGCCGCTTGTCATTGCCGTTGTACCTGCTTGCCTGCCTGCTGGCCCTGCTCGGGCTGGGGGGGCTCTGGTACGGGCTGGGCAAGCCTGTGCACCTGCCCGATGCGGCCAGCCCTGCACACAAGTTGCAATGCGCTTCGTACACGCCGTTTGACAAAGACCAGTCGCCTTACGACCAGCCGTTTCGCCTGCGCCCAGCGCGGATGGACGCCGACCTGGCGTTACTGGCCGAGCGGTTTCAGTGCATCCGTACCTATTCCATGAGCGGTCTTGAGGCAATCCCGGCGCTGGCACGCAAGCACGGGCTGAAGGTGATGCTGGGCGCCTGGGTGAACGCCCACCCGGCCGACACCGAGAAGGAAATCAACCTGCTGATCGCTGCTGCCAACGCCAACCCTGACGTGGTCAGCGCGGTGATCGTCGGCAATGAGACACTGTTGCGCAAGGAGGTGACCGGTGCCCACCTGGCCAAATTGATCGCGCGGGTGAAGCGCGAGGTCAAGGTGCCAGTGACCTACGCCGATGTGTGGGAATTCTGGCTGCAGCACCCGCAGGTGGCCCCGGCAGTGGACTTCCTGACCATCCATCTGCTGCCCTACTGGGAGGACGACCCGCGTGGCATCGACGATGCCTTGGCCCACGTTGCCGATGTGCGCCGGGTGTTCGGCACACGCTTCGCGCCCAAGGACATACTGATTGGCGAAACCGGCTGGCCCAGCGAAGGCCGCCAACGCGAAACGGCGGAGCCCAGCCGGGTCAATGAGGCGCGCTTCATCCGTGGCTTCGTGGCCATGGCCGAGCGCAATGGCTGGCACTACAACCTGATCGAAGCCTTCGATCAGCCCTGGAAACGCGCCAATGAGGGCGCAGTGGGTGGCTATTGGGGGCTGTACGACGCGGACCGGCAGGACAAGGGTGTGCTCGAAGGGCCCGTGAGCAACCTGCATGACTGGCCGCAGTGGTTGCTGGCCAGCACCGTGCTGATGGTGATCATGCTGGTGCTGGCCGGGCGCCCCGCTACACCGTTGGCCGCTTTCCTGCTGCCACTGCTGGCAGCGTTTGGCGCCGCTTGCCTGGGCCTGTGGGGTGAGTTGATGCGTACCCATGCGCGCTTTGCCGGGGAATGGTTGTGGGCACTGATGCTGGCCGGGCTGAACCTGCTGGTACTGGCCCACGCGCTGTTGGCGCTGGCGCGGCGGGCCGGCTGGCGTGAGCGCTTGTTCGCCTGGCTGCAGGTGCGAGCCGGCTGGCTGTTGCTGGCGGCGGGCTTCGCTGCGGCGGTGAGCATGCTGGCAATGGTGTTCGACCCGCGCTACCGCAGCTTCCCCAGCGCGGCGCTGGCGTTGCCGGCGCTGGTGTATGTGCTGTGGCCGGTGCGGGCGCGACGGGCGGAGGTGGCGTTGCTGGCGTTCATCGTCGGCGCCGGGGTGGCGCCGCAGTTGTTCGTCGAAGGGCTGGAGAACCAGCAGGCCTGGGGCTGGGCGGTGGTGAGTGTGCTGATGACAGCGGCGTTGTGGCGAAGCTTGCGGATGCGACAGGCTTGATACTGCATAGTCCTCGAGCCCGGCGCGTACCTTGTGTGAGTAAACTGTCTTGCTCAATTTCCAAAAGCTGGCGCGATCCCTGTGGGAGCGGCCTTGTGTCGCGATAGGGCCGCGCAGCGGCCCCAGGATCTCGGCATCATGTATAGATTGCTGGGGCCGCTTTGCGGCCCTATCGCGACACAAGGCCGCTCCCACAGGCTGGTGCTCAGCCTCAGCCCAGCGCGGTATCGAGAAACATCATCACCGCAAAACCACCCATCAACCCCAGGGTCGCCGTTGTTGCCCACAGGTATGAACTGCAGATGATCATGGTGGGGCAGCCGGACCTGGCACGGGTAATGGAACTGGGGGCAGTGCTGGGCATCAAGGTCGAACCGGCGCTGGAAGCCCTGAAAGTCGCCTTCCACATCTAAAGCCTGGCGCAGTCCCTGTGGGAGCGCCAGCTTTTGGAAATCGAGCAGGACAGTTGCTCCCACAAGGTACGCGCAGCTGCTTACATTGGGGGTTGCCTGACCAGGCGCAACCCCGCCAGTACCAGCGCAAACACCGCAATGCTGGCGGTGTACAGCACCAGCGCCGGCACCGCGAACACCAGTGCCAACACTGCCAGCCACCAGCCGGCACGCGCGGAAACGAACTGGGCCAGTAGCGCAAGGCCCAATCCGCCCCAGGCCATGATTTGATGGTGAATGCCCAACCCCAGCAGCGAACGCACCTCGCACTGCCAGTACGCCGTCGGCACTGCGCACAGCCCTACCCACTGGCCATCCTCCATCAGGCCGTAACGCACACCATAGCTGGCCGCGAGCCAAAGCCCCAGAAACAGCACCAGCAGCACCGTCGGCAGCGAACGAGACATCCTGTTCTCCAATAGCGGTAATCGAAAGCATCCATGATCGCTTATGCCCGTTTCTAAGGCAAAATCACACCCCGGCGGCTATGTTGCAGATAGCAAGTACGCCAAAGGCCACCGCAGCGGGCAACTTTGCCCGCCTGGCTGTGGTCCTAGCCTGCACACTGCTCGACCTTGCGTTCTTTTGGGGGATTACATGCTTCGATCTTTGCGCCTCGCTGCCCTGCTCGGCAGCTTGCTCATGGCTGTGGCCGCTTCAGCGCGGGATATCGACGCTGCCAGCTATGGCTACCCTCTTACCAACCCGTTCGAGGCCACCATCGCCACCACGCCGCCGGACAAGCGCCCTGAGCTGCCCAGCGACGATGAAATCACTCAGTCCGACTACAGCCTGAACTTGCGCCCGGAGCGCGAGTTCACGTTGCCCGACAACTTCTGGGCAGTGAAGAAGCTCAAGTACCGCCTGGCCCGCCAGGATCGCGAAGCGCCGTTGATCTTCATCATCGCCGGCACCGGCGCGCCCTACAGCAGCAGCATCAATGAATACCTGAAAAAGCTGTTCTACCAGGCCGGCTTCCACGTGGTGCAACTGTCATCGCCCACCAGCTATGACTTCATGAGTGCAGCCTCGCGCTTTGCTACCCCCGGCATCAGCCAGGAAGATGCCGAAGACATGTACCGGGTGATGCAGGCCGTGCGCGCCCAGCATCCACGCCTGCCGGTCAGTGATTTCTACCTCACCGGTTACAGCCTGGGTGCGCTCGACGCCGCCTTCGTCAGCCACCTGGACGAAACCCGCCGCAGCTTCAACTTCAAACGTGTGCTGCTGCTCAACCCACCGGTCAACCTCTACACCTCGATCAACAACCTCGACAAGCTGGTGCAAACCCAGGTCAAGGGCATCGACCGCAGCACCACGTTCTACGAGCTGATGCTGGAAAAACTCACCCGCTACTTCCAGGACAAGGGCTACATCGACCTGAACGACGCCCTGCTGTACGACTTCCAGCAGTCGCGCCAGCACCTGTCCAACGAGCAGATGGCCATGCTGATCGGCACTTCGTTCCGCTTCTCGGCAGCCGACATCGCCTTCACTTCCGACCTGATCAACCGCCGTGGCCTGATCATTCCGCCGAAGTTCCCGATCACCGAAGGCAGCAGCCTGACACCGTTCTTCAAGCGCGCCCTGCAGTGCGACTTCGACTGCTACATGACCGAGCAGGTGATTCCGATGTGGCGCGCCCGCACCGACGGCAACAGCATCCTGCAGTTGGTCAACCAGGTCAGCCTGTATGCCCTGGAAGACTACCTGCGCAGCAGTGACAAGATCGCTGTGATGCACAACGCCGACGACGTCATTCTCGGCCCGGGCGACATTGGCTTCCTGCGCAAGGTGTTCGGTGAACGGCTGACCCTCTACCCCCATGGCGGCCATTGCGGCAACCTCAACTACCGCGTCAACAGTGACGCCATGCTGGAGTTCTTCCGTGGTTAACAAACTCCTCTTCGCCACTGCCCTGTTTGCCGCTGGCCACACCCTGGCCGCCGAAACCGCACCCAGAGCCAGCGTGGTCGAGGCCGACCCGCAGGTGATCGGCACCGCGCCACTGGCGCCCGAAGCCGATGGCTTCCTCGACCCGCTGCGTGAGCTGAAATTCAACCCGGGGCTGGACCAGCGCGAGTTCGAGCGCTCAACCCTGCAGGCGCTGAACGTGTACGACCCGCTGGAGTCGATCAACCGGCGCATCTACCACTTCAACTACCGATTGGACCAATGGGTGCTGCTGCCGCTGGTGAATGGCTATCAGTATGTAACCCCAAAGTTCGTGCGCACGGGGGTGAGCAACTTCTTCAACAACCTTGGCGATGTGCCGAACCTGTTCAACAGCGTGTTGCAGCTCAAAGCCAAGCGCTCGGCAGAAATCACTGCGCGACTGATGTTCAACACGATTATCGGCGTGGGTGGGCTGTGGGACCCGGCGACCAGCATGGGCCTGCCGCGCCAGAGCGAGGACTTTGGCCAGACCCTGGGCTTCTATGGCGTGCCGGATGGGCCGTACCTGATGCTGCCGGTGCTAGGGCCATCGAACCTGCGCGATACCACCGGGCTGGTGGTGGACTATGCGGGAGAGCAGGCGGTCAACTACCTGAACGTGGCCGAAGCCAGCACCGATCACCCGGAAATCTTCGCCCTGCGTGTGGTGGACAAGCGCTACACCACCAATTTCCGTTATGGCCAGCTAAATTCGCCGTTCGAGTATGAAAAGGTGCGGTATGTGTATACCCAGGCGCGCAAGTTGCAGATAGCCGAGTAAGCCTGCTGCGGCCCTTTCGCGGGTGAACCCGCGCCTACACAGGTATTGGCGCAACCCCTTGTCGCGAAAGGGCCCGCACAGGCAACATCAAATCCCCAGGAATTCGCAAAGCTCGCGCTTCTTGGCAAGGGCATCGCGCCGCCCCAGCTCGATCAGTTCACTGCAATAGCTGGCCTCGAACAGCAAATAGCTCAACACCCCCGCCCCGCTGGTGCGCGTCGCCCCCGGCCCCCGCAAAAACAGGCGTAACGCCGCCGGCAACTCGCGGCGGTGCCGAGCGGCAATCTCATCCAGCGGCTGGCTGGGCGCCACCACCAGCACGTCGATCGGTGCCAGCCCCAGGCGCCGGGCATCCAGGTGCGCCGGCAACAGCCCGCTCAAGTGGTTGAGGCGCTGCAGCAGTTCGATATCGCCTTCCAGGCTGTCAATGAACGTACTGTTGAGCAGGTGCCCGCCGATCTGCGCCAGGCTCGGCTGCTGTCCGCTGAACACACGCTGGGGCGGCACCGGTGGCGCTGGCCGCTGCGGGTTTCCGCTGACCCCGACCACCAGCACCCGGCTGGCGCCCAGGTGCAAGGCCGGGCTGATCGGCGCCGACTGGCGCACTGCACCGTCGCCGTAATACTCGCCGCCCAGTTGCACCGGGGCGAACAACAGCGGGATCGCCGCACTGGCCAGCAAGTGGTCGATGGTCAACGGTGCGGGTACGCCGATACGCCGGTGGCGCAGCCAGGCCTCGATGGTGCCGCGGCCCTGGTAGAAGGTCACCGCCTGGCCAGACTCGTAGCCAAAGGCGGTCACCGCCACGGCGCGCAGTTGCTCGGCGGCCAAGGCGTGGCCGATGCCATCCAGGTTCAGGTGCGTTTGCAGCAGGCTGCGCAATGGGCTGCTGTCGAGCAACGCCACGGGAGCCTGGCCGCCCAGCCCCAGCAGGCTGTGGCCGACGAAGCGGCTGGCCTGGCGCACGACCCCGGGCCAGTCGCTGCGGATGACCAGATGGCTGCGAAAATTCTGCCAGAAGGCAGTGAGCCGTTGCACGGCCTCGTTGAAGTGCACCGCACCACTGGCCAGGGTGACGGCGTTGATGGCCCCGGCGGAGGTGCCGACGATGACCGGGAACGGGTTGTGCGCGCCGGCGGGCAGCAACTCGGCGATGCCCGCCAGCACGCCGACCTGGTAGGCGGCGCGGGCGCCGCCGCCAGAAAGGATGAGACCGGTTACCGGGGGTGGAGCCATGGAGTCCTTCCTGGGGTCAAGGTGCTTTCATGCCCGGCCTCTTCGCGGGTGAACCCGCTCCCACAGGGCCCCGCAATATGCAGAACCCGTGGTAATCCTGCAGGAGCGGGTTTACCCGCGAAGAGGCCAGGCCTGCTTACAAGGTTCAGCGCTTTTTCTTGTCATACAGCCGCGGCGCCCCTTCGGGCCGCGACTTGAACCGCCGGTGCGCCCACAGGTATTGCTCGGGGCACTCGCGCAACACACGTTCAACCCACTGGTTGATGCGCAGGCAGTCGGCTTCCTCGCTCTCGCCGGGGAAGTCCGTCAGTGGCGGGTGGATGACCAGACGATAGCCGCTGCCATCCTCCAGGCGCTTCTGGGTGAACGGAATCACTTGCGCCTTGCCCAGCCGGGCAAACTTGGTGGTAGCGGTGACCGTCGCTGCGGGGATGCCAAACAACGGTACGAAGATGCTCTGTTTGGCGCCGTAGTCCTGGTCCGGTGCGTACCAGATCGCCCGGCCCGAACGCAGCAGCTTGAGCATGCCACGTACGTCCTCGCGCTCCACCGCCAGCGAATCGAGGTTGTGACGCTCGCGGCCGCTGCGCTGGATGAAGTCGAACAGTGCATTGCCGTGTTCGCGGTACATGCCGTCGATCGTGTGCTGCTGGCCGAGCAGCGCGGCGCCGATTTCCAGGGTAGTGAAGTGCACCGCCATGAGGATCGCGCCCTGCCCCGCCTGCTGGGCGGCCTGCAGGTGCTCAAGGCCCTCGATATGAGCCAGGCGCGCCAGCCTGGCCTTGGGCCACCACCAGCTCATGGCCATTTCGAAGAAGGCGATGCCGGTAGAGGCGAAGTTGGCCTTGAGCAAACGCTGCCGTTCGTCGATCGACAGCTCCGGGAAGCACAGCTCCAGGTTGCGCGCGGCGATGCGCCGACGTTCACCGGCAAAGCAATACATGACGGCGCCCAGCGCGGCACCGATCTTCAGCAGCACCCGGTACGGCAACTGAACCACCAGCCACAGCAGGCCCAGGCCCAGCCACAGGCCCCAGAACTTGGGGTGAAGGTAATAGGGACGAAAACGCGGGCGTTCCATTGAAGCATCCGGAAAGACAAAGGCCGCGCATTCTACAACGGATCAGCGCATGTTGCGGGCAACCGGTGTTCTCGTTATAAGTCAGGGCACTTTTTTCGCAACAAGCCGTCTATGCAGACCATGAGCCCAAACCACACACCCGACACCGCCTCCGTGTTCCAGCTCAAGGGCAGCATGCTCGCCATTACGGTACTGGAACTGGCGCGCAATGACCTTGAAGCCCTCGACCGCCAATTGGCGGCCAAAGTCGCCCAGGCCCCGAACTTCTTCAGCAATACACCGCTGGTGCTGGCGCTGGACAAGCTGCCGGCCGACGAAGGGGCAATCGACCTGCCCGGCTTGATGCGGATCTGCCGACACCACGGCCTGCGTACCCTGGCCATCCGCGCCAACCGCATCGAGGACATCGCCGCCGCCATCGCCATCGACCTGCCGGTGCTGCCGCCCTCGGGGGCCCGCGAACGGCCGTTGGAGCCCGAGCCCGAGGTAGTCAAAAAGCCCGAACCGGCCCCTGCCCTGGCGCCAGCGCCTGCCCCTGAACCCGAGGTGCGCCCGACCCGCATCATTACTTCGCCAGTACGCGGCGGCCAACAGATCTATGCTCAGGGCGGTGATCTGGTGGTGACGGGCTCGGTCAGCCCAGGTGCGGAACTTCTGGCCGATGGCAACATCCATGTGTACGGCGCCATGCGCGGCCGCGCCCTGGCCGGCATCAAAGGCAACACCAAGGCGCGTATCTTCTGCCAGCAGATGACCGCCGAAATGGTCTCGATCGCCGGCCAGTACAAAGTCTGCGAAGACCTGCGCCGGGATCCGCTGTGGGGGACCAGCGTGCAAGTCAGCCTGTCTGGTGACGTGTTGAACATCACCCGTCTTTAACGGATACTTGCCAGCATTTTTAGAGCAACTTTTTTACCGTTGCCTTTATTTAGCTATTTCAGTTTTTTGCAGGGACAAGTGTCCCGACTATTTTTAGGGGTGAAACACCTTGGCCAAGATTCTCGTGGTTACTTCCGGCAAGGGGGGTGTGGGCAAGACCACTACCAGCGCCGCCATTGGTACCGGCCTCGCACTGCGCGGCCACAAGACCGTCATTGTCGACTTCGACGTGGGCCTGCGTAACCTCGACCTGATCATGGGCTGCGAACGCCGCGTGGTGTACGACTTCGTCAACGTGGTCAACGGCGAAGCCAACCTGCAACAGGCCCTGATCAAGGACAAGCGCCTCGAGAACCTGTACGTGCTGGCCGCCAGCCAGACCCGTGACAAGGACGCGCTGACCCAGGAAGGCGTGGAAAAGGTACTGATGGACCTGAAGAAGGACTTCGAGTACGTCATCTGCGACTCGCCGGCCGGTATCGAAAAAGGTGCTCACCTGGCCATGTACTTCGCTGACGAAGCCATCGTGGTGACCAACCCGGAGGTTTCGTCGGTACGTGACTCCGACCGCATGCTGGGTATTCTGTCGAGCAAGTCGCGCCGCTCCGAAAACGGTGAAGAGCCGATCAAGGAGCATTTGCTGATCACCCGCTACCACCCGGAGCGCGTCGTCAAAGGCGAAATGCTGAGCGTGGCCGACGTGGAAGAAATCCTGTCGATCAAACTCAAGGGTGTGATCCCGGAATCGCAGGCCGTCCTCAAGGCGTCCAACCAAGGTATCCCGGTCATTCTCGATGACCAGAGCGATGCCGGCCAGGCCTACAGTGATGCGGTCGACCGCCTGCTGGGCAAAGAGAAGCCGATGCGCTTCATCGATGTACAGAAGAAGGGATTCTTCGAGCGCATTTTCGGGAGCAAATAAACCATGAACCTTTTTGACTTCTTTCGTGGCAGACAGAAACAGACCAGCGCGTCGGTAGCGAAAGAGCGTCTACAGATCATCGTGGCGCACGAGCGCGGCCAACGCAGCGAACCGGACTACCTGCCCGCGCTGCAGAAAGAACTGCTGGAAGTAATCCGCAAATATGTGAACATCGGCAATGATGATGTGCATATCGAGCTGGAAAACCAGGGCAGCTGCTCGATTCTGGAGCTGAACATCACCCTGCCGGATCGCTGATCCGCGTAGTCGACAATTTGGGGCTGCCTTGCAGCCCTTCGCGGGCAAGCCCGCTCCTACAGGGGAATGCATAGCCTTTGTAGGAGCGGGCTTGCCCGCGAAGGGCCGCAAAGCGGCCCCAGCGTTTACTGCTATTTTCGTGAGACCTGTAATGCCGCTGTCGAATGTCCAGATCCTCTTCGAAGACGCCGCCATCCTGGTGATCAACAAACCGACCCTGCTGCTGTCGGTACCTGGCCGTGCCGAGGACAACAAGGACTGCCTGATCACCCGCCTGCAGGAAAACGGCTACCCCGATGCGCTGATCGTGCACCGTCTGGACTGGGAAACCTCCGGCATCATCCTGCTGGCCCGCGATGCCGACAGCCACCGCGAGCTGTCGCGCCAGTTTCACGACCGTGAAACCGAAAAAGCCTACACCGCGCTGTGCTGGGGCCAGCCGGCGCTGGACAGCGGCAGCATCGACCTGCCACTGCGCTACGACCCACCGACCAAACCACGGCATGTGGTGGACCACGAGCAGGGCAAACACGCCCTGACCTTCTGGCGTATCGTCGAACGCTGCGGCGATTACTGTCGGGTGGAGCTGACGCCGATTACCGGGCGTTCGCACCAGCTGCGCGTGCACATGCTGTCGATCGGGCACCCGCTGCTGGGTGATCGGCTGTACGCCAACCCGCAAGCCCTGGCGGCCCATGAGCGGCTGTGCCTGCATGCCTCGATGCTGAGCTTTACCCACCCGGTGTCCGGGCAGCGGTTGAAGTTCGAGTGCCCGGCACCGTTCTGATTTCGCAGGGCCTGTACCGGCCTCTTCGCGGCTGAAGCCGCCCCCACAGGGACCGCGCGGCGCTCAGGGGCTGTGTAATACCTGTGGGAGCGGCGTTAGCCGCGAAGATGCAGACACAAATTGTCGACATTCTGCGTTAAACTCGCGCCACTGCTGTCTGGAGTGAGCTATGCGCGACGCACTGAATACCGGCCTCATCGAATTTCTCAAGGCCTCCCCCACGCCCTTCCATGCCACCGCCAGCCTGGTCCAGCGCCTTGAGGCGGCCGGCTACAAGCGCCTGGACGAGCGCGACAGTTGGGACCCCGAGACTGGCGGCCGCTACTACGTCACCCGCAACGATTCTTCAATCATCGCCATCAAACTGGGCAAGCAGTCGCCGCTGCTCAATGGCATCCGCATGGTCGGCGCCCACACTGACAGCCCGTGCTTGCGGGTCAAGCCTCAGCCCGAGCTGCAGCGTCAGGGCTTCCTGCAACTGGGTGTGGAAGTGTATGGCGGCGCGTTGCTGGCACCCTGGTTCGACCGCGACCTGTCGCTGGCTGGCCGCGTCACCTACCGCCGTGACGGCAAGGTCGAAAGCCAGCTGATCGACTTCAAGCTGCCAATCGCGATCATCCCCAACCTGGCGATCCACCTGAACCGCACCGCCAACGAAGGCTGGGCGATCAACCCGCAGAACGAACTGCCCCCCATCCTCGCCCAAGTGGCCGGTGACGAACGCATCGACTTCCGCGCCCTGCTCACCGAGCAACTGGCCCGCGAGCACGAGCTGATCGCCGACGTGGTGCTGGACTACGAGCTGAGCTTCTATGACACGCAAGACGCCGCGCTGATCGGTCTGAATGGCGACTTCATCGCTGGCGCCCGCCTGGACAACCTGCTGTCGTGCTACGCCGGTTTGCAGGCCCTGCTGGCCGCCGACAGCGACGAAACCTGTGTGCTGGTGTGCAACGACCACGAAGAAGTCGGCAGTTGCTCGGCCTGCGGTGCCGATGGCCCGATGCTGGAGCAGACCCTGCAGCGCCTGCTGCCCGATGGCGACACCTACGTGCGCACCGTCCAGCGCTCGCTGATGGTGTCGGCCGACAACGCCCACGGCGTGCACCCCAACTACGCCGACAAGCATGACGGCAACCACGGGCCGAAGCTCAACGCCGGGCCCGTGATCAAAGTGAACAACAACCAGCGTTACGCCACCAACAGCGAGACTGCCGGGTTCTTCCGCCACTTGTGCATGGCCGAGGAAGTACCGGTGCAGAGCTTTGTGGTGCGCAGCGACATGGGCTGTGGCTCGACCATCGGGCCGATCACCGCCAGCCACCTGGGTGTGCGCACGGTGGATATCGGTTTGCCGACCTTTGCCATGCACTCCATTCGCGAGCTGTGTGGCAGCCATGACCTGGCGCACCTGGTGAAGGTACTGACCGCGTTCTACCGTAGCCGCGAACTGCCTTGATGTAAGCAGGCCCGGCCTATTCGCGGCGGTTCGACGCGAATAGGCCGAGCCTGCTTACACATGCTCAAGGTCAATCACGCCTCGCTTGCCAAGCGCTATGCTTGTTACATGGCCCCACTGCAAAAGGATTGCTGTCCATGTCCCCGTTCCTGTCACTGTTCGTCCCGGTGTTCCTGTTCCTGATGCTGCTGACCATCGGCTTCAGCATGCGCGAACGCAACATCGGTGTACTGATGATGTGGGTCGGCACCTTGGGTATTTTCGGCCTCACCTGCTGGAAGATCCTCGAGAAACTGCCGACATAAACCTCTACACTCGGTCAATCGTTTGACCTGAGGTAGATTTGCCAGTGCCTGCCCTCCTGCGTTACCTGTTCCTGTTGCTGTTGCTTTTCATTGCCCCGGTACAAGCGGCGGGCTTGCCTGGCCTGCTGGGCGGCAGTGCGCCCGCGCAACCAGAGGCCACCGAGCCGCTGGGCAAGTCGCTGGACGAGGTGATCAAGAACCTCGAAAACGACCAGCAACGGGCCAAGCTGCTGGCCGACCTGAAAAAACTGCGCGACGCCACCCGGCAATCGCAACCCAGCGTTGAACAGGGCGTACTCGGCCTGATCGGCGGTGCCCTGCATGACTTTGAAAAACAGTTCAGCGGCGATGCCAGCCCATTCCACCGCTGGGCCGCGGAAATCGAACAGGCCCAGGCCGAACTGGCGGAACTGGTGGTGCCCGTGCACCAGTGGCCGCCAATCCTGTTTGGTTTTGCTGCAGTGATTGCCGTGTGGAGTGTGCTGGCCTACGCCTTCAACTGGGTCGGCCATCGGGTCCGCCTGCGCTTTGGCCTGAGCGAGGAACTGCCACAGCACCCGCGGACCTGGGACCTGGTGCGCTTTGCCTTGCGCAAGCTCGGCCCCTGGCTGGTAGCGCTGGTGTTCACGGTGTACCTGAGTTTCGTGCTGCCGCCATCACTGGGCAAATCCCTGGCCATGGTGCTGGCCTACGCACTGGTGGTCGGTACGTGCTTTTCGGCCATTTGCGTCATCGCCTTTTCCTTGCTGGACGGCCCACACCGCCACCGCGCCCTGCACATCCTGCGGCGCCAAGCATTTCGCCCGTTGTGGCTGATTGGCAGCTTCGCCGCGTTTGGCGAGGCGATGAGCGATCCGCGCATGCTGGTTGCCCTCGGTACCCACCTGGCCCACACCCTGGCTACCTTGGCCAATGTGATTGCGGCACTGTGTACCGGGCTGTTCATCCTGCGCTTCCGCCGGCCGATCGCCCACCTGATCCGCAACCAGCCACTGTCGCGGCGCCTGACCCGACGTACCCTCAGCGATACCATCGAGATCCTCGGCAGCTTCTGGTTCATTCCGGCGCTGATCCTGGTGGCTATTTCGCTGTTCGCCACCTTCGTCTCCGCCGGCGACACCAGCACCGCCCTGCGCCAGTCGCTGATGTGCACCGTGCTGGTGGTGGTGTGCATGGTGCTCAACGGCCTGGTGCGCCGCCATGCCGCCAACCCCAAGCGGGCCAGCAAGCGCCAGGCGGTGTACACCGAGCGCCTGCGCAACTTCGGCTACCTGCTGGTGCACCTGTTCATCTGGCTGGTGTTCATCGAGTTGGGCCTGCGTGTGTGGGGCGTGTCGATGATCAGCTTCGCCGAGGGCGACGGCCGTGACATCAGCCTGCGCCTGCTGGGCCTGGCCGGCACGCTGATCGTGGCCTGGCTGGTGTGGATCCTTGCAGACACCGCCGTACACCATGCCCTGGTGCGCTCGCGCCGGGGGCTGGCCAACGCCCGTGCGCAAACCATGATGCCGTTGATTCGCAACGTGATGTTCGTGGTCATCTTCATCATTGCGGTCATCGTCGCCCTGGCCAACATGGGCATGAACGTCACCCCGCTGCTGGCCGGTGCCGGTGTGATCGGCCTGGCCATCGGTTTTGGCGCGCAGTCGCTGGTGGCCGACCTGATCACCGGCCTGTTCATCATCATCGAAGATTCGCTGGCCATCGACGACTACGTGGATGTCGGCGGCCACCTGGGCACGGTGGAAGGGTTGACCATTCGTACCGTGCGCCTGCGCGACATCGACGGTATTGTGCATACCATCCCGTTCAGCGAAATCAAGAGCATCAAGAACTACTCGCGGGAGTTCGGCTACGCGATCTTCCGCGTGGCAATCCCGCACAGCATGAACATCGACCAGGCGATCACGCTGGTTCGCGAAGTGGGGCAGAAGCTGCGCAATGACCCGCTGATGCGCCGCAATATCTGGTCGCCGCTGGAGCTACAGGGGGTGGAGAGCTTCGAGTCAGGGTCGGCGATCTTGCGGGCGCGGTTCAAGACCGCGCCGATCAAGCAGTGGGAGGTGTCGCGGGCGTTCAACCTGGCCTTGAAGCGGCAGCTGGATGAAGCCGGGCTGGACCTGGCGACGCCGCGGTTGTCGGTGCAGGTGGTGACAGCCGGTGGGGGTGGGATGACAGAGGCCCGCTCGTAGGAGCGGGTTTACCCGCGAAGAAGGCAACACCTCATCCCGCCTGGGCCCGAATGCGGATCGCATCATGCCGCCAATACTCGAGGTCACAGTCGATCAAGTGCCCATGCTGGTCGCTGTTGACCCGGGTAATGTGCAACCCCGGGCTGCCCGCCGACACTTTCAAAGCGCTTGCCGCCTCCACCGGCAACGCTGTCGGCAGGATCTCGAAGCACACCTGCCCGTACTCGATGCCATACACCCGCCCATAAATCTCGGTCAGTGACTGCGCCAGGTCGTGTTCGAGAATGCCTGGAAAGTACCGGGGGTTGAGGTAATGCTCGGCATACAGCACCGCCCGCCCGTCAATCCGCCGTAACCGGCAGACGCGCACCACACTGGACAACGCCGGCAGCTGCAAGCGTGCACAGATGGCCGCCGAAGCCGGCTGCAGCCTCGCCGACAGCAGTTCGGTACTGGCCACCCGCCCCTGATCGCGCACCATGGCATGGAAATGGCTGCGCTCGATGAGGTCGTAGGTCAAGCGCTGCGGCGCAACGAACCAGCCTCGGCGCTCTTCGCGGTAGATCAAGCCTTGGGCCTCCAGCTGCACCAACGCCTCACGCAGGGTAATGCGCGTGGTGTCGAACACCTCGCTGAGCCGCCGCTCGGCCGGCAGCTTGCCGCCCGGCGCCAGCAGGCCATGCTCGATCTGCTCCTGCAGGGCATGGCAGATGGCTGTTACCGCACGCGGGGGCGTCGACTGCATCGAAAGGTTACCTATCTGGACTAGTCCAGCCCCATCACAGGGCAGGTTGAGAATAGTGCAAGCCTATGCAGGGCTGATGAACATCCTGTGACAAAGCTTGGGCCAGGCACTGCCAGAAACGCGCCAAGCCAGCAGAACCGGGGCGATTACCTGGTCTACGCTGTAGCTTCAGGGCCCTTGCCGGCCCCCTCCCTACATCAAACTGTCACGCAAGCGGCCTACCTTGGCTCAAGGTTTGCTGACCTAGACCAAAGGTGCCAGTCAAAGGCTTGCAACGGCTTTACCCAGAACAACGATCGCAAAGGCACCCACCCAAAGGAGCTTCGGATGAAAAAGTTCTTCATGGCGTCACTGCTTGGTTCGGCCATCGCGTTGTGCACCACGGCCATGGCCGCCGGCACTGACCTCAAGGCCCTGGAAGACGCCGCCCGCAAGGAAGGCACTGTCAACAGCGTGGGCATGCCCGACGCCTGGGCCAACTGGAAAGGCACCTGGGAAGACCTGGCCAGCAAGTACGGCCTCAAGCACAGCGACACCGACATGAGCTCGGCCCAGGAACTGGCCAAGTTCGAAGCCGAGAAGGACAACGCCAGCGCCGACATCGGTGACGTGGGTGCCGCCTTCGGCCCGATCGCGGTGACCAAGGGCGTCAGCCAGCCTTACAAGCCAAGCACCTGGGACCAGGTGCCGGAATGGGCCAAGGACAAGGACGGCCACTGGGCGCTGGCCTATACCGGCACCATCGCTTTCATCATCAACAAGGACCTGGTCAAGGAAGAGGAACGGCCGAAAACCTGGCATGACCTGGAAAAAGGCAAATACAAGGTCGCCATCGGTGACGTCGGCACCGCCGCCCAGGCCGCCAACGGTGTGCTGGCTGCGGCCATCGCCTACAAGGGTGACGAAACCAACGTGGCGCCGGGCCTGCAGCTGTTCACCAAGCTGGCGCAGCAGAAGCGCCTGTCGCTGGCCAACCCGACCATCCAGACACTGGAGAAGGGCGAGGTGGAAGTTGGCGTGGTGTGGGATTTCAACGGCCTGAGCTACCGTGAACAGATCGACCCAAAACGTTTTGAAGTGCTGATTCCCTCGGACGGCTCGGTGATTTCCGGCTATACCACGGTCATCAACAAGTACGCCAAGCACCCCAACGCGGCCAAGCTGACCCGTGAATACATCTTCAGCGACGCCGGGCAGATCAACCTGGCCAAGGGCCATGCGCGGCCGATCCGGGCCGAGCACCTGAAGCTGCCGGCGGATGTGCAGGCCAAGCTGCTGCCCAACGACCAGTACGGTGCCGCCCAGCCGATCAAGAATGCCGAAGCCTGGGAAGCCACCTCGAAGAAACTGCCGCAGATGTGGCAGGAGCAGGTGATCATCGAGATGGAGTAAGAGGCTGGGCTTTGTAGTGCCTGATCCGGCCCTTTCGCGGGTAAACCCGCTCCTACACAGGGATACGCGATACATGTAGGAGCGGGTTTACCCGCGAAGATGCCAACGCGGTTCATGACTGGAGAAAACATGCAACACAACGTCATCCTGGTCCTGCTCGACGGCCTCAACTATCAGGTCGCTCACCATGCGATGGGCCACCTGCACGCCTACGTCGAGGCCGACCGCGCCGCGCTGTACCGCGTGGAATGCGAGCTGCCCTCGCTGTCGCGGCCGCTGTACGAATGCATCCTCACCGGCGTGCCGCCGATCGACAGCGGCATCGTGCACAACAACATCAACCGCCTGTCCAACCAACGCAGCGTGTTTCACTACGCCCGCGAGGCCAACCTGGGCACCGCGGCGGCGGCCTATCACTGGATGAGCGAGCTGTACAACCGCTCGCCCTTCGATCCGCAGCGCGACCGCCATACCCACGCGCCGAAGCTGCCGATCCAGCACGGGCTGTTCTACTGGGACGACCGTTACCCCGATTCGCACCTTCTGGCCGATGGCGAGTACCTGCGCCGCCGCCACGCCCCCAACTTCCTGCTGGTGCACCCGATGAGCGTTGACGACGTGGGTCACCGCCACGGCCTGGACAGCAGCCAGTATCGCAACGCTGCACGCAGCGTCGACATCCTGCTGGCCGACTACCTGCCTGGCTGGCTCGAAGAGGGCTATCAGGTATTGGTCACCGCCGACCACGGCATGAACAACGACCGCTCGCACAACGGCCTGCTGGCTGAAGAACGTGAAGTGCCGCTGTTCGTCTTCGGCGACGCCTTCAGCCTGGACCCGGCCGCCAAACCGCTGCAAACCGAACTGTGCGGCACCATCTGCGAGCTGCTGGGCGCCGCGCACGACAAGACGGTTTGCCGGGAGTTGCTGAAGTGAATGGCGGCATGCGTGGCCGCTACCTGGCCCTGTTCTGCCTGCTGCCGTTCGCCGTGTTCTTCGTCATTTTCCAGGTCGCCCCGCTGGCCTGGGTGGCGATCAACAGCCTGCAATCGGAGGCCGGCTGGGGCATCGACAACTTCAGCAAGGTGTTCGCCTCCAAGTTCTACCTGCAGGCGTTGCAACGCAGCCTTGAAATCAGCTTCTGGTCGAGTGTGTTCGGCATCGTCATCGCTACCCTCTCGGCGCCTACTCGCTGCGCCAAGTGGACTCGAAGCTGCGCGACTTCGTCAGCGCCTTCGCCAACATGACCAGCAACTTTGCCGGCGTACCGCTGGCCTTTGCCTTCATCATCCTGCTTGGCTTCAACGGCGCGCTGACGCTGCTGCTGAAGCAGGTCGGCCTGCTGGAAGACTTCAGTATCTATTCCAAAAGCGGGTTGATCCTGGTGTACACCTACTTCCAGATCCCGCTGGGCGTATTGCTGCTGTACCCCGCCTTCGACGCCCTGCGCGAAGACTGGCGCGAGTCAGCCGCGCTGCTGGGCGCCAACCACTGGCAGTACTGGCGACACATCGGCCTGCCGGTGCTGGCCCCGGCACTGCTGGGCACCTTCGTCATCCTGCTGGCCAACGCCCTCGGCGCTTACGCCACCGTGTACGCACTGACCACCGGCAACTTCAACGTACTGCCGATCCGCATCGCTGGCCTGGTGGCGGGCGACATCAGCCTTGATCCGAACCTGGCCAGCGCCCTGGCGATGGTGCTGGTGGGGCTGATGACGCTGGTCACGGTGGTGCATCAATGGCTGCTGAAAAGGAGCTACCATGCGCGCTGACATCCGTTCCGGCGGCTGGTACCACCGCCTCGTGGTCTACCTGCTGTTCCTGATCCTGCTGCTGCCCCTGGCCGGCACCCTCCTCTACTCGCTGGCCACCAGCTGGTCGGCGAGCCTGCTGCCCAGTGGCCTGACCCTGAAGTGGTATGCGGCGCTGTGGAGCGAGCCGCGCTTCCTCGCGGCCTTCGGCCAGTCGCTGCTGGTGTGCGTAGGCGCGCTGCTGCTGTCGGTGGTGCTGATCTTGCCACTGCTGTTCGTGGTGCATTACCACTTCCCGCGGCTCGACGCGCTGATGAACATCCTCATTCTGCTGCCTTTCGCGGTCCCGCCGGTGGTGTCGTCGGTGGGGCTGCTGCAGCTGTATGGCAGCGGGCCGATGGCCATGGTCGGCACACCGTGGATCCTGATCGGCTGCTACTTCACCATCGCCCTGCCGTTCATGTACCGGGCCATCACCAACAACCTGCAGGCCATCAACCTGCGCGACCTGATGGACGCCGCGCAGTTGCTCGGCGCCAGCACCTGGCAGGCCGCACTGCTGGTGGTGCTGCCGAACCTGCGCCAGGGCCTGATGGTGGCAGTGCTGCTGTCGTTCTCGTTCCTGTTCGGCGAATTCGTGTTTGCCAATCTGCTGGTCGGCACCCGCTACGAGACCCTGCAGGTGTACCTGAACAACATGCGCAACAGCAGCGGCCACTTCAACAGCGCGCTGGTCATCTCCTACTTCGCCTTCGTGCTGGTACTGACCTGGGTCGCCAACCGCCTGAACAAGGACAAGACCTGACATGAGCTTCGTCAGCGTACAGAAACTGCAGAAAAGCTACGCCGGCAGCCCGGTGTTCGAGCGCATCGACTGCCACATCGAACGCGGCGAATTCGTCACCCTGCTCGGCCCGTCCGGCTGCGGCAAGTCCACCCTGCTGCGCTGCATTGCCGGGCTGACCTCGGTGGACAGCGGGCAGATACTGCTCGACGGCCACGACATCGTGCCGCTAAGCCCGCAAAAGCGTGGCATCGGCATGGTGTTCCAGAGCTACGCGCTGTTCCCTAACATGACCGTGGAGCAGAATGTCGCCTTCGGCCTGCGCATGCAGAAGGTCAAGGCCGATGAAAGCCAGCTGCGGGTACGCGAGGTGCTGGAGCTGGTTGAGCTGGGCAAGTTCGCCGGGCGCTACCCGCACCAGCTTTCCGGTGGCCAGTGCCAGCGCGTGGCCCTGGCACGCTCACTGGTCACCCGCCCGCGCCTGCTGCTGCTCGACGAACCGTTGTCGGCGCTGGATGCGCGTATCCGCAAGCACCTGCGCGAGCAGATTCGCGCCATCCAGCGCGAACTGGGGCTGACCACCATCTTCGTCACTCACGATCAGGAGGAAGCGCTGACCATGTCCGACCGCATCTTCCTGATGAACCAGGGGCGCATCGTCCAGAGCGGCGATGCCGAAACCCTCTACACCGCCCCCGTGGACCTGTTTGCCGCCGGTTTCATCGGCAATTACAACCTGCTCGACGCCGACAGCGCCAGCCGCCTGCTGCAGCGCCCGGTGGCCAGCCGCCTGGCGATCCGCCCGGAGTCGATCACCCTTGGCGAGCATGGCGAGCTGGACGCCGAGGTGCGCAGCCACAGCCTGCTGGGCAACGTGATCCGCTACCGGGTGCGGGTGCGCGAAGTGGAGCTGGTGGTCGATGTGCTCAACCGCTCGCCGGCCGACTTGCATGCAGACGGAAAACGGGTAAGCGTGTCGATCGACCCCACTGCGCTGCGGGAAGTGGCTTAAGGAGACTCAACACAATGGCACTGGCAATTTTCGATCTGGATGAAACCCTGATCCACGGCGACTGCGCATCACTGTGGAGCGAGCAGATGGCCCGGCTGGGCTGGGTCGACGGCAAGGATTTCCTGCGCCGCGACCATGAACTGATGGAAGCCTATGGCAGGGGCCACCTGCAGATGGAGGACTACATGGCCTTCAGCCTGGAGCCGATTGCCGGGCGTACCCTGGAAGAAGTCGAGCACCTGGTGGCACCGTGGGTCGAGGAAGTGATCGAACCGATCATTTACGGTGACGCCTGCCGCTGCATTGCCGAGCACCGCAAGCGCGGGGATCGCATCCTGATCATTTCCGCTTCGGGTACGCACCTGGTCGGGCCGATTGCCGCGAGACTGGGCGTGGATGAATACCTGGCCATCGAGCTGGAGGCAGTAAACGGGGTGTACACCGGCAAGACCCACGGGGTGCTGACCTATCGTGAGGGCAAGATCACGCGGTTGCTGGAATGGCTGGATCAGGAGCAGGAGAACCTGGAGGGCGCGAGTTTCTATTCCGATTCGAGGAATGACTTGCCGTTGTTGTTGAGAGTGGATCACCCGCATGTGGTGAACCCGGATGCGGTGTTGCGCGAGCATGCCGAGATCAATGGGTGGCCGATTCTGAGCTGGAGCTGAAGGTTTTTATGGGCTGTGCCGGCCCCTTCGCGGGTAAACCCGCTCCTACATCGCACAGTGTTCAAATTGTGGCGATCCCGATGTAGGAGCGGGTTTACCCGCGAAGGGGCCTGGCCTGCTACACCAGGCTAGGGTCGATCACCATCACCAGCTTGCCCGACACCTGGTTGGTCTCCAGCTCGGCATACGCCGCCTGGGCAAACTCCACCGGATAGGTGTCGACCAGCTGCGGCGACAACCGCCCCTCGGCGAACAGCGGCCATACTTGCTGCTGCAGTTCGCGCAGCAGCTCGGCCTTGAAGCCGTCATCACGGTTGCGCAGGGTGGAACCGGTAATTTCCAGACGCTTGCCCAGCACTTGGGCCAGGTCCAGCTCGAACTTGCGTCCGCCCATCAGGCCGATTATTACCCAGCGCCCGTCACGGGCCAGCAGCTTGAGGTTCAGCTCACCGTAGCCAGCGCCTACCGGGTCGAGAATCACATCGAACGGGCCGAAACCTTCCAGCGCGTCCAGGTTCTCGTTACGTACCACACCCCCCGCAGCGCCCAGCGCCTGGCAGTAGGCCAGGCGGTCCTGCGAACCGACGCTGACCCATACCGGGCTGCCGAACGCCTTGCACAGCTGGATGGCGGCCGAGCCAACGCCACTGGCGCCGGCGTGCACCAGCACCTTCTCGCCAGCCTTCACTGCACCGAGCTGGAAGATGTTCAGCCAGGCGGTGGCATACACCTCCGGCAACGCTGCCGCCTCATGCAGGCCAAGGCCTTCGGGTACCGGCAATACGTGACGGGCATCGACCACCACTTCCTCGGCCATGGCGCCGCTGGCCAGCAGGGCGCAAACGCGGTCACCCACGCGCCAGGCGGCACCAGCCCCCACCTCTTCAACCACCCCGGAACACTCCAGCCCCATGTATGGGCTGGCACCTGGTGGTGGCGGGTACAACCCTTTCATCTGCAGCAGGTCGGCGCGGTTCAGCCCCGCAGCGGCCACGCGAATGCGCACTTGGCCCGCGTCACAGGTCGGGCGTTCGGCCTCGACCCACTCCACATGTCCGTCAACGCCTTGCAATGCCTTCACAGTGCCTCCATAGTTGAATCATGACTGGGCCTGAGGTCGCTTACCTCAGGCCTTTTGCAGTATTTGCCCGGCTCCATGGAACCGGCAACGGAAAAGACGGCCTACTATGCGTGATCAATTGCCTCCACGTCGAATCAGCATGAAGCATTTCCTTCCAAGCACCGCACTGGCTGTGATGATCGGCCTGGGCAGCCTCACGCTCGGCGGCAATGCGGCGGCCGCCAACAAGTGGGACAGCCTGCAGCCCGACCGCGACGAGATCGTCGCCAGCCTCAACGTGGTGGAATTGCTCAAGCGCCACCACTACAGCAAGCCACCCCTGGACGATGCCCGTTCGGCCATTATCTACGACAGCTACATCAAGCTGCTGGACCCGGCGCGCAGCTACTTCACCGCTGCCGACATTGCCGAATTCGATAAATGGAAAACGCAATTCGACGATTTCCTCAAGAGCGGCAACCTGGACCCAGGTTTTACCATCTACAAACGCTACCTCGACCGCGTCAAGCAACGCCTGGACTTCGCCCTGGCCGAGCTGAACAAGGGCGTGGACAAGATTGACTTCACCACCAAGGAAACCTTGCTGATCGACCGCAAGGACGCGCCGTGGATGAAGAACCAGGCCGAGCTCGACGACTTGTGGCGCAAACGCGTCAAAGACGAAGTGCTGCGCCAGAAGATCGCCGGCAAGGAACCCAAGCAGATCCAGGAAACCCTGATCAAGCGCTACAAGAACCAGCTCGCGCGCCTGGACCAGACCCGTGCCGAGGACATCTTCCAGGCCTACATCAACACCTTTGCCCAGTCCTACGACCCACACACCAACTACCTGTCGCCGGACAACGCCGAAAACTTCGACATCAACATGAGCCTGTCGCTCGAAGGCATTGGTGCAGTGCTGCAAAGCGACAACGACCAGGTCAAGATCGTGCGCCTGGTGCCAGCAGGCCCGGCAGCCAAGACCAAGCAGGTGGCTCCGGCTGACAAGATCATCGGCGTGGCCCAGGGCAACAAGGAAATGGTCGACGTGGTGGGCTGGCGCCTGGACGAAGTGGTCAAGCTGATCCGCGGCCCGAAAGGTTCGGTGGTGCGCCTGGAAATCATCCCGGCCAGCAATGCGCCTAGCGACCAGACCAGCAAAATTGTGTCGATCACCCGTGAAGCGGTGAAGCTTGAAGAGCAGGCGGCGAAGAAGTCGGTGCTCAAGCTCAAGCAGGACGGGCGTGACTACAAGCTGGGCATCATCGAGATCCCGGCCTTCTACCTGGACTTCAAGGCCTACCGCGCTGGCGACCCCGAGTACAAAAGCACCACGCGTGACGTGAAGAAGCTGCTCACCGAACTGCAGAAAGAGAAAGTCGACGGCGTGGTCATCGACCTGCGCAACAACGGCGGCGGCTCGCTGCAGGAAGCCACCGAGCTGACCAGCCTGTTCATCGAGAAAGGCCCGACCGTACTGGTGCGCAACAGCGATGGCCGCGTCGACGTGCTGGAAGACGAAAACCCGGGGGCCTTCTACAAGGGCCCGCTGGCACTGCTGGTCAACCGCCTGTCGGCCTCGGCATCGGAAATCTTCGCCGGTGCCATGCAGGACTACCACCGCGCGCTGATCATCGGTGGCCAGACCTTCGGCAAAGGCACCGTGCAGACCATCCAGCCGCTCAACCATGGCGAGCTGAAGCTGACCCTGGCCAAGTTCTACCGGGTTTCCGGGCAGAGTACCCAGCATCAGGGGGTGCTGCCGGACATCGACTACCCCTCGATCATCGACACCAAGGAAATCGGCGAGAGCGCCCTGCCAGAGGCCATGCCGTGGGACACCATCCGCCCTGTGGTCAAGCCTGCGGCCGATCCGTTCAGGCCGTTCCTGGCCCAGCTCAAGGCGCAGCATGAGGCGCGCAGCGACAAGGATGCCGAGTTCACCTACATCCGCGACCGCCTGGCCCTCACCCAGAAGCTGATGAACGAAAAAACCGTCAGCCTCAACGAGCAGGAACGCCGTGCACGCCACGACAGCATCGAGGCCAAGCAACTGGCGCTGGAAAACACCCGCCGCAAGGCCAAGGGTGAAGAGCCGCTGAAAGAGCTGAAGAAAGAGGACGAAGATGCACTGCCGGTCGAGGATGAAAACACCAAGCCGGAAGACGACGCTTACCTCGCGGAAACCGGTCGCATCCTGATCGACTACCTCAGTGCCAGCACCAAGGTGGCCAAGAAGTAAGGCACCTCAGCAATGATGGCAGAATAATGCGACCTGTCATCAAACAGTCATCGCGCTGTCGTGAAATATGAGGGCCGGGCATGCAGATGCCCGGCCCTCATTTTTCAGGAATCCATCATGACCGTTGCCGAACAGCTCAGTGCCTTGAGTGCCATCCTGGCTCAGCGCAGTATTCACAGTCTGTTCCAGCCAATCATGTGCCTGAGTGAACATAGGGTGTTCGGCCATGAGGCGCTGAGCCGTGGCCCATCCAATAGCCCGCTGCATGCGCCGCTCAACCTGTTCACCATCGCCCGCCAGGCCGGCCGCCTGACCGAGTTGGAAGCCGCTTGCCGAGAAAGCGCCTGCCGACGCTTCAGCGAGCAGCAACTGCAGGGCAAACTGTTTCTCAACATCTCACCCGAATCGCTGCTGGAGCCGCACTACCCCTCTGGCCTGACCCTGAAACTGCTCGAACAGGTTGGCCTGCCGCCCAACCGGGTGGTGATCGAGTTGACCGAGCACACGCCCACCGACGACTTCCAGCTGCTGTCCAATGCCCTGCACCACTATCGCGACATGGGCTTCTCGATTGCCCTCGACGACCTGGGCGCGGGCTATTCCAGCCTGCGCCTGTGGTCGGAGCTGCGCCCCGAATACGTGAAGATCGACCGGCACTTCATCGACGGCATCCACCGTGACCCGCTCAAGCGCGAGTTTGTAGGCTCTATCTTGCAGATTGCCCGGGCATCGAAGGCACAGGTGATTGCCGAGGGCATCGAGCTGGCGGAAGAGCTGGCGGTGCTGGTAGAGATGGGCGTGGACCTGGTGCAGGGTTATTTGCTAGGGCGGCCACAGGAGATGGGGGTACGCGACAGCGGGCTTTTACCAGCACTGACGCAGGTGCCACTGGCTGAACAACCGACAGTGCACTTGAATGCCACGATCGGGCAGCTGCTGGAGCTGTTTGGCCGATACCAGCACCTGGAGGCATTGGAAGTGGTGGATGCCGATGGCAGAGGGTGCGGGTTGATTCACAGGGATGCGCTGCCTGTGCCGGCCTCTTCGCGGGTGAACCCGCTCCTACGGGGGCCTGTGCCCAACCACCGATCAGGCGTAGGAGCGGGTTTACCCGCGAATACGGTAGCGGCGGCAACGTTGAACGGCGGATGGAAATTGGCCAGCAGGCCCGGCCCTTTCGCTCAGGGTCACCACCTGTAGCGAACAGGCTGGAATGGGTAACGCTTCAGGCCGTTTCGGGATAGCTGTACTCGAACACCCGAACCACCTCAGAAGCATGCCACGAGGCAGCCTCCATGCCATCGACCGGCCCGGTAAACCGCCCCAGGCGCTCGACGCACTCAAAGAAGCCAGTACGCGGCAAACGGCTGGCGCCTTGGCTGATCACCAGCGAACTGCGCAATGGCTGCTCGGCACGGGCATCCAACACCGCCAGGTATTCCAGCGCGGCAGTCAGCGTCTGCATGGCCGGGCTGGGTAGCTGCAAGCGCTCGATCAGCGCTCGGTATGTCAGCAAGTGACGTTGACGACGGGCCAGGTCAAGCTCGCCCAGCAGGTTATCCCAGTGCTGACGGCTGATCCTGACCTGGCTCATGATGGCTCGCTCCAGCCAGCCACCCCCAGATGCCAGGCCAGGGCGCGGCGGATGGCAGCATCTGGCTGGCGTTCACCCGATTCGATCATGGCCAGATACGCCGGGCTCACCCCGACATTGCGCGCCAGTTGCTCCGGGGCAATGCCCTTGGCCTGGCGAATCTGGCCGACTTCGCTGAAGGCTGGCAGAGGGGCACTGGCAGCAACGCCTTGCGCCTCACTGGAAACCGCCTCGGCTGGTGCCTGCCCTGCAGCGCTGAGCAACGCCTGGTATTGCTCCCAGGGAACGACGGCGTACTCGGGTTGACCGTCCCGGCTGATGACCTGAATACCCATTACAAACCCCTTTAAAAAGGATTACAGCATGTAATCCGTAGGCATAACCCTTATGCCAATTATATTACCAACTCCGAGGTCTGTGCAGTTGAGGTGAGATTCAGGCCGGTTTCATTACTTGTTGCGCTCCAGCTGCAGCGCTTCCGGGGTAGCCGGCAGGCGCTCGACCACGCGCAGCCGTTCGGGTGCCTGGCTATCGCGCCAGGCCTTGAAGCGCGCCAACTCGTCGGCCACGGTTTTCAGCACCCAGCCCAGCACCGCGATGTCATCGAGGAAACCCACCCCCAGCAACCAGTCCGGGATGGCATCGATAGGGCTGACGAAATACAGCAGGCCAGCCACGACAGTGACCAGTGCCTTGGGGCTGATGGCACGGTACTCCCCCCTCCACCATGCCAGGCACAGCGACTGCAGCAGCTTCACATCTTCACGCAGTTGGCCGAGGCGCGGGCCTTTGCGCGCCACCGCGAACAACAAGGCCGGCAAACGACCGCGGCTGAGCAGGCGCTCGGCCAATGGCAGGAAACGGGCAAAATTCCAGGGTGCGCTCATGGAGCCTCCGAGAGGAAAAGGTTATCCACATTTATTGTGGATAACCTTGTGAACAGGGCGACGTTTCCGACCCCAGGTGCCTGCCAGGCAAGGGGCCCGGTCAGATCGGGCGTTTTTTACACAGTCGTTTCACGCCATGACTACCTGCGCCGCAAACGATTTGCGTCAGAAACATCCTACTTCTTCACGCTGCATTTCCTCGGACAGTATCAGCTGTTGCAGGTTCGTCCAATCGGCACAAACGAAAACGCCCCATCAATGTGGGGCGTTTTCAACAACCAGCCAATGTTACTGGGCAGGTGCTTCTTCAGGGGCTTCGGCCTGCGGCTCGGCGCCTTGCAACTGGGCCGGGTCCTTGATGGCGATCAGTTCCAGGTCGAACACCAGTACCGAGTTGGCCGGGATCAGCGGGCTTGGGCTTTGTGCGCCATAGGCCAGTTCAGCCGGGATGAACAACTTGTACTTCTCGCCGACGTGCATCAGCTGCAAACCTTCGACCCAACCTGGGATCACACCGCTGACAGGCAGGTCGATCGGGCTGCCACGCTCGACGGAGCTGTCGAATACCTTGCCATCGATCAGCTTGCCTTCGTAGTGGACAGTGACCACGTCAGTCGGTTTGGGCTGCGGGCCGTCGGCCTTCTTGACCACTTCGTACTGCAGGCCCGAGGCAGTGGTAACCACGCCTGGCTTCTTGGCGTTTTCTTCGAGGAATTTCTTGCCGGCGGAGGCGGCTTCTTCGCTGGCCTTGGCCAGGCGCTCCTCGGCGCGTTTCTGCAATGCGGTGAAGGCCTCTACCAGCTCTTCGTCCTTGATGCGTTGTTCTTTCTTGCTAACGGCGTCTTCGATGCCGAGGGCGACTGCTTTCGAATCAAGGTCTTCCATGCCTTCCTGAGCCAGGCTCTTGCCCATGTTCAGGCCGATACCGTAGGAGGCTTTCTGCGCCGGAGTCTTCAGCTCGGGGCTGCTGGCTTGTTGATCGCAGCCAGCCAGTACCAGGCCTACCAGGGCAACCGCAGCCGCCAAACGATGCTGTTTCATGCTATTTCCTTGTTCATGCGCCATGAGGGCAATCAGGGTAAAGCCGCGAGCTTATCAGGCGGCCATGACCAATGGCTACCGGCATAGGAGCGGGTTTTCGTAAGGAAGTTCAGTCATTAAAAGCTTCTTCATCGAAGCTTTACAGCCATTGGCCAGTATTGACCCTCTGTGCCGGGTTTGCCGGGCTTTGGTGGCTTTTTATTTCTGCGGGTTCTGAGGTCGGAAACATCATGGTGATCGGCGCTTTTCACAGGTGCTAAAACAGGTCAGGGAGCCCCCGAAAACCTCAAGGATACCGACCCTCTCGATACTCCCCCGCCACCTCCCGCAGCACCTCTCCCACCCACTGCCCCGGCAAACTCAACGGCAAAGCGGCATTGCGGCAAATCCCCACCGACCCTCCCGGCTCACGCACACCCAGGTCAAGCTCGACCAGTTCGCCACGGCGCAGGTCGAGCAGCACGGCATCACGCGGCGCCACCCACAGGCCATCGCTACCCAGCAGGTAGCGCCGGCTCAGGGCCAGCGACAGGGTTTCCAGGCGCTGGGCCGGCATCTGGATGCCGCATTGCACGAACAGGCTGTCGGCATGCTGGCGGATGGTGGTGCCGGCCGGTGGCAGCACCAGCGGGTAACGCCCCACCTGCCCCCGCTCCACGGGCGTGCTGGCCAGCAGCGGGTGACCCGGGCGCACCACCAGGCTCATCGACTCGCTGTACAGGTGCTCGAACGACAACCCCTGGATTTGCGGACTGTCGGTCATGCGCCCGACCACCAGTTCCAGCTCCCCCAGGTGAAGTTGACCAAGCAACTGCGCGCTGATCCCGGTGACCACGCTGATCACCAGCGCTTCATGGCGCTGATGCAGGCGGCACAGCACCTCGGGCATGAGCAGGCCTTCGACCGTGGACAGCACGCCAATGCGCACCTGCGACGGCGCCCGCGCTTCACCGCGCAGGCTGCTGACGCCATCGCGCAGCGCCTGCACACTGGGCCCGGCGTAACGCATGAAGCGGGTGCCGGCCGGGGTCAGCTCGACACCTTGGCGGCTACGCTCGAACAGGCGCGCCTCGAGCAGGTCCTCAAGCTCCTTGAGGGTCTTGGAAATCGCCGGCTGGCTGATCGACAGGATATCGGCCGCCCTGGCCAGGCTGCCCTGCCGGGCAATCTCCAGGAAGCACAGCAGGTGGCGGTATTTGATGCGGGTGTCGAGGTTCATGGCAGCAAGCTTACCGCATCGCTACCTGCGGCGTATTCAGGTCTGCCGCCCCGTGCTCCCCGTTGCAGCCCAAACTCCAGGACCGGATCGTTATCCATCGACCACCAACGCCTATCATTTTTGCCAGTACCCGCAACCATCCGGATCGCATTAAATGAGATCGCAAAAACCACTTCCCCAAGTGACAGGTCATATCATGCATCCAAATATGGTTTTTTTTGCCCAGACTCAACACAACCCCCGTGATTACCAAGGCGAGAGTCAGGAACTCAAGGCGCCCATTGACGTAACCTATGCCGACAAAGGTCACCTTCACATCGGCGAGCCTACCGCGGATCCTAGAAACGCGGTTTCGCAAATCCTGGCAAGCAACTACTATCCCGAGCGAACGTACTTGAGAGGCGTCCACAACGGCACGAAACCTTTCATTGCTCGCACCTTGAAAGATGGCGAGCTGGATACGTCTTTCAACAAAACAGGTCTTGTCTATCTGACTGACCTGAGCACAGTTTTTGATTATCATAGTTTCTTGCACATGGCCGAGGATGCGGAGGGTCACATCCTGCTCACTATGATTGATCTAACCCAAGGCTTCACCCACCTGTGGAAGCTTAAGCCAAACGGAAAGCCAGATACTGATTTCGGCAGCAACAACGGATACATCATCCTAAATAATTTTTTCAATTTTAAAGATATCACGCTCTACCAATTCACCACTTACAAGAACGACTATATCTTCTCAGGTTCCCTTGAAAACGCTCCCATCCTTTTCGTGCTCACCCATGAAGGTGTCCCACGCCAGAGCTTTGGTAAGCTAGGCATCCTCAAGATGCAAGATCTTATTCCGGACCTCCGTTATGTCATTGGGGCGCCTAAGATGCTGGAGGTTGGTGAGAAGGTGCGCATCATCATCTACACGCGCTATTTCAACGATTCGTCGAGCATAAACGGAATCGCAGCACTGACATTGTCCGGAGCGCTCGACCAGCGCTTCGCTGACAACGGGGTCTATTGGTCAAAGCCTGGCATTATCATTTATGATTTCACGCTAAATAACGCCAGTCAGCGCATCACCGTCCACGGCCAGGTGTGGTCCGAAGGGACCAGTACTCCCATGATCTATCGGCTAGACTACACAGGAAAACCTGCTAAAGAATTCAACGAGGGTCGTGTCGTATTATTCCCCATTGAGGGTGCCTGGGACTATATGACAGAGGCCGATGGAAAACTGGTAGGTTATGGTTCATTTTTCGATCGCGGCATGGCGGTGCGTTACCGTCTGGACGGCCAACTTGATACTACATTCGTGCCGCCGAATGGTTACGGTGTTTTTACGGCAATCGGGTCGCAACCAGGATTCTATGGTAACAGCCATTCCGCGACGGTAATGCCAGAAAGCCAACGCCTACTCGTAGCGGGGCGGGAAATACAGACGGGTTCCACCCCTTGTGTCATTGCCGTCTCATTGAAGCAATAAAAATGAGACTAACTGGCACTTCACCAGAGACTGCATAAACGTCTTGAGGCGAAGGTCAGGCAAGGCGAAAACAGCCGAGAAAGCGGAGTTTACGGGCTGTAAACCAACACTCCGAGGCTGTTTTCAACGCAGCATCAACGCGTATCAAGACTTAAGTGCTCGACAGGATATCGGCCGCCCTGGCCAGGCTGCCCTGCATGTCCAGATCGTTGACGCACCTGTCACTTCTGCCAGTAGCCGATCCTGCCGAAGCATCGCTCAATAGGTGTTCAGCGATTATTGTGAGTGGAGCTCAATACCAGGTCCGAATCAAGAATGCCGAGGGTGGCCTGATCGGTTACGGTGGTTTCTATGACTTCAACATGGCGGTGCGCTACCACTCAAGCGGCCAACTGGACACTCGCTTTACCCCCCCTATGGCTACGGTCAGTTGGGCGCGTTTTCGCCGCAGGATGGTTTCCATACCGCCGAGAATTCGGTAGTAGTCGATACCGACAACCAGCGCATGCTGGTGAGCGGGCAAGACGTACAGCAGGGCTACCGACTCCCCTGCCTGCTCGCCCTCTCTCTGAAACCGGACCAGTAGTACGCCACGGCAGAAGCGGGCAGGCTTAAAGCATTGCCGCCTGCGGCGTATCCGGGTCGCGTTGCTGGCGTCGGAACTGGCCAGGTGGCAGGCCGTGGATCTGGCGGAAACGTCGAGAGAAGTAGGCTTCGTCCGCAAAGCCACAAAGCCGCGCCACCTCGCCCACTGGGCGGCTGCCATTGAGCAGGTAGTTGCGTGCGGCGTGCATGCGCCGCTCCAGCACCAGCTCGCTGAAGGTCTTGCCGATTTCCTTGCGCAGCCAGTGGGTCAGGTAGGTCGGCGACAGATAGGTGGCGGCAGCGACTTTCTGCAGGTTCAGGTCGGGGTCGTCGATATGCCGGCGCAGGTAGTCGCTCATGCGGCCCAGCGCGGCACGGCGGCTGAGCTGGGCCGCGTTGCTGTCGGCCAGTTCGCGCAGCGGCTCGGCATACAGGCCACAGACTTGGCCGATCAGCTGCAGCAACAGGCCTTTGAGGATTTCGCGGGTGCCGAAACGGCGGTTGGCATCCAGCGCACGCATGCGCTCGAGGGTTTGCCGTACCTCGGCAAAGTCCGGCTCACTCAGGTAGAAGTCGAGATGCTCCTGAAAGCGGAACGGCGACAGCTCCGGCGCCTGCAGGATCGACACTTCCTCCAGGTCCATCGGGTCGCAGGCCAGGTGCGGCAGCAGGAACGTCTGGGAGAAATTGATCACCACGAAGTTGCTGTCCTCCGGATGCGGGATCACATGCACCCGGTGCGGCAGGATGAAGGCCAGGGTGTTGCGTCTGAATGGGCGTTGCACGCTGCCGATGTGTTGCACCGTGTCGCCGCCGAGATTGACCTGGATCTGGAAGTACTCATGACGATGCGGCGCGGTCTCGGCGGGACGCCCGCGCTGGTCGCGGATGTAGAAATCCATCAGCTCGCTGCGCTGCTGCATGACATAGGTCGGAACCTCGCGCTTGGGGGGCATGGGCAATCTCCGGGATACAGGCGCTTTAAGTTGTACGACGTCCAAACTCTGCAATTTAACCCCTTATGCAAAAACCTGCGCAACCGCAAATCCACGCAGCCCTCTGATAATGCGCTATTCAACCAATATTTCAGGCGAAACCCCGGCTGAGAAATTTCTTGGACAGCACAGCACTGCCCCGCCTCCAATGAGAAAAACGGTCTAAATACCCCGTTGCATTCACCGCGTTGTACGACCACCTTAGAAAAGGGACTGCAGCCCAACCTCTACCAACAACAACAAACGAGGTCGACTCATGTCGAGCACGCCTACCCCCCGCGCCGCGTCGTCGTACACGCTGGACGCGGCCCCTTCCCAGCGCCTGCCTACCCGCCGCCGCTGGTTCATGCTGTCGCTGCTGCTGGTGGCGACCATCATCAACTACGTCGACCGGGTGAACATTTCCATCGCAGCGCCGTTCATGGCCAAAGACCTGGGCCTGGACAAGGTCGAGATGGGTCTGATTTTCTCCGCCTTCGCCTGGACCTACGCGTTGGCCCTGGTACCGGCTGGCTTCATTGCCGACCGCTTCGGCTCGCGCCTGACCTATGGCGTGTCGCTGATCAGCTGGTCGGCGGTCACCGTGGCCCAGGGCCTGGCCAGTGGCTTCGCCTCGCTGTTCGGCCTGCGCCTGGCGGTCGGCGCCATGGAGGCCCCGGCCTTCCCGGCCAACAGCCGTGCGGTTACGGTATGGTTCCCCGCCCGCGAGCGCGGCATGGCCAGCAGCATCTACGTATGTGGCCAGTACCTGGGCACCGCGCTGTTCACCGGCGCGCTGCTGTGGCTGGCGACCACCTATGACTGGCGCCACGTGTTCTACAGCACCGGCCTGGTGGGCATCCTGTTCGGCGTCGTGTGGCTGGTGCTGTACCGCGACCCGCTGAACTGCAAGAAGGTCAGCAAGGAGGAACTGGCCTATATCGAGCACGGTGGTGGCCTGGTGAAGAGCAGCCAGCAACGTACCCGCTTCGACTGGCGCCAGGTTGCCGAACTGTTCCGCTATCGCCAGATCTGGGCGATCTGCCTGGGCAAGTTCGCCAGCACTTCGGCGCTGTACTTCTTCCTCACCTGGTTCCCCACCTACCTGATCGAAGAACGCCAGCTGACGCTGATCAAGGTCGGCATCTTCGCGGTCATGCCGTTCATTGGTGCCACGGTCGGCATCCTCCTGGCGGGCATCGTCTCCGACCTGCTGATCCGCAAGGGCTACTCGCTGTCGTTTGCCCGCAAGCTGCCGCTGGTGGTGGGCTCGATGCTGGGGATGTCGATCGTGCTGGTGAACTTCACCGACTCCAATGTGCTGTGCATCGCCGTGCTGACCCTGGCGTTCTTCGCCCAGGGCATCGCCTCGTCGTCGTGGGCTGCCGTCTCGGAAGTGGCGCCAAAGGAGCTGATCGGCCTGACCGGCGGCATTACCAGCCTGGCGGCGAACATCGGCGGCATCGTCACACCGATCGTGATCGGCACGATCGTGCAAGCCAGTGGCTCGTTCGCCATGGCGTTCTGGTTCATCGGTGGTGTGGCGTTGATGGGCACACTGTCTTACTCGCTGCTGCTTGGGAAGCTGTATCGCATCGAGCTGAAGACTGCGGGCTGAGCCAAGGCGTGTATTGACGGTACCGGCCTCTTCGCGGCTAAAGCCGCTCCTACGGGGGGACGGTATTGGCCCTGGGTTTGACGCTATCCCTGTAGGAGCGGCTTTAGCCGCGAAAGGGCCGGTACAGGTGCCTTGGATAGTCCAACCCAACCCCGCTTTCGTCCAACTTTGCCGGCCAGCCGCTGGATACGCTGTCCACTCCAGTACGGAGGATCCACCCATGACCTACCTGTTCAACCCGCCGGCCATCGTCAGCCTGCCGATCCGCGGCAGCGATGCGCGCTTCCCGGTCGGCCGGGTGTTCTGCCTCGGCCGCAACTACCCGTGGCCGGAATCCTACGGCGCGGCGCCGCAGGAGCCTGTGTTTTTCATGAAACCGGCAAGCAACGTGGTCGAGGCACTGGGCGAACTGCCCTTCCCGCCGCAGACCGACGAGTTCTGCCATGAAATCGAGCTGGTCGCGGCCATCGCCAAAGGCGGCGCCAACATCGCCAGCGAGCATGCCCTGGAGCACGTGTTCGGCTTTGCCGCCGGTCTAGACATGACCCGTCGCGATCACCAGCGCAAGGCCAAGGCCGAGGGCCTGCCGTGGGAAGGCGCCAAGGTGTTCGAGGCTTCGGCACCGATGACCGCCATCGTCCCCGCCAGCGAATGCGACTGGCCGCTGGATGCGTCCCTATGGCTGCAGGTCAATGGCCAGGACCGCCAACGGGCACACCTCAGCCAGCAGACCTGGGCATTGGCCGAAGTGATCAGCAGGCTGTCTCGCCAACTGCCACTGCGCCCGGGCGACCTGATCATGACCGGCAGCCCGCCCGGCGTGGCCCCGCTGAACCCGGGCGACACGATACACGCCGGGATCGACGGTATTGGCGAGCTGCACCTGCGTGTCGGCCCCCGCCCTGCCGGGCAAACAGCCAACGCAGCCTGAACCTGACGGAGACCCGACATGACCCAGAACAAGAAAATCGCCCTGGTCACCGGTGCCGGTAGCGGCATCGGCCGCGCCGTCGCCCTCGCCCTGCTGGAGGATGGCTTCAGCCTGGTGCTCGCCGGGCGCCGCGCCGAACCCCTGCAAGCCGTGGTTGCACAGGCGCTGGCAGCAGGCGGTGAGGCACTGGCCGTGCCCACCGATGTACGCGACGAGCAGAGCGTCGCGCAGCTGTTCGCCACCATCGAAGAAGTGCACGGCCGGCTCGATGTGATCTTCAACAATGCCGGCATCAACGCGCCAGCCGTGCCGGTGGACGAGCTGCCGTTGGAGAACTGGCGCAACGTCATCGCCACCAACGTCGATGGTGTATTCCTGTGCGCCCGCGCCGCCTTCGGCCTGATGCGCCGCCAGCAGCCGCAAGGCGGGCGGATCATCAACAACGGCTCGATCTCGGCGCACACCCCACGCCCGTTCACCGCACCTTACACCGCCAGCAAGCATGCGGTGCTGGGCCTGACCAAGGCGCTGGCGCTGGATGGTCGGCCTTACAACATCGTGTGCAGCCAGGTGGACATCGGCAACGCCCTGACCGAGTTGTCTGAGCGCATGACCCGTGGGGTGCGCCAGGCCAATGGCGAGATCGCCGCCGAGCCGATGCTCGACGTGCGCCATGTGGCCGATGCGGTGCGCTACATCGCAGCGCTGCCGCTCGACGCCAACGTACTGAACATGACCGTGATGGCCAGCAACATGCCGTTCGTTGGCCGTGGCTGATCCCTGTTTATGATGGAGTGACCGATGAAACCAGAAGTCCTGCAACTGAGCCCTATCCTGATCCCGCAGATCCGTGAGCGCCTGGAACAGCTGTTCACCGTACACCGCTACTACGAACAGGCCGACAAGGAGGCCTACGTCAGCCAGCATGCAAGCAACATTCGGGGCGTGATTACCGGCGGCCACACCGGCATCAGCCAGGCGCTGATGGCGCGCCTGCCCAACCTCGAAGTGATCGCCGTCAATGGCGTCGGCACCGACGCGGTAGACTTGGCCTATGCCCGCGATCGCGGCATCCAGGTGACGGCGACCATCGGTGCGCTCACCGAGGACGTCGCCGATCTTGCCATCGGCCTGCTGATCGGCTTGTGCCGGGGGATCTGCACCGGTGACCGTTTCGTTCGCTCCGGCCGTTGGGCCACCAGCACCACGCCGCTGGCACCGCTGCCACTGGCCCGGCAGGTGTCGGGCATGCGCGTGGGCATCGTTGGCATGGGCCGGGTCGGTCGGGCGGTAGCACAGCGGGCGGCAGCCTTCGGTTGCCCGATCCGCTACACCGATCTACAGGCGCTGGATGTGCCCTACGGGTTCGAGGCAGATCTGCTGCAGTTGGCCAAGGACAGCGATGCGCTGATTCTCGCGGCGGCGGCTGACAAGGGCGAGGCACTGATCAATCGCGACGTGCTGCGGGCGTTGGGCAACGAGGGGTATCTGATCAATATCGCACGCGGCAAGCTGGTGGATGAGCCCGCGTTGGTCGCGGCGTTGCAGGCCGGCGAGATCGCTGGCGCGGCGCTGGATGTGTTTGCCGATGAACCGCGAGCGCCCGAGGCGTTGTTCGAGCGCGAAGATGTTGTCCTGCAACCGCATCGAGCCAGTGCCACGGTACAGACACGCACGCGCATGGGCGAGATGGTGGTGGCCAGCCTGGTGGATGTATTTGCCGGACGCACGCCGCAGGGGTTGGTTATCTAGTCGGCTCGTGCTGGCCTCTTCGCGGGAAGGCCCGTTCCCACAGGTGCAGCGCCGTATTTGAAGGCGGTGCAGATTCCGTAGGAGCGGGCTTGCCCGCGAAGAGGCCGGCACAGGCAGCAAAGGGGTATCAGGCCACCGCCAGCTCCACCGCCTCCCCCTTCAACCGCACCGGCCACACCCGCAACCTCTGCCCGGCATCCTCCAGGCACTCCCCACTCAGCAGGCTGAAGTGCTGCTTGTAGAGCGGCGCTGCCACCACCAACTCACCTTGCACACTGCCCACCAGCCCGCGGCCGATGATGTTGGCGCCGGAGCGTGGGTCGCGGTTGTCCACCGCGTACAGCGGCTGGGCCTGCCCCGGCAGGTAGAACAACGCCACCTGGGCCCCATCGAGCCAAACCACGACGCCGGAGTCGGCCACCAGGTCTTGTGCCTGGCACACCGTCTGCCAGTTTTCTTGCGTGTTCACAGCAGCATTGGCCAGGTTCATCAGACAGCCTCCTCGACAGTTGGGATCAGGTGCAGCGGTGCAGCGGGCCGGCGTTGTTCGCGTTCGCGCACGAAGTGCACGTCCGGGTCGGCGCGTCGGTCGTTGACGAAGGTACGGAAGCGCTTGAGCTTCTCCGGGTCGTTGAGGGCGTTGGCCCATTCGCATTCATACTGGTCGACCACATGCTGCATCTGCGCTTCCAGCTCGCTGGCCAGGCCCAGGCTGTCGTCGATGATCACCTGCTTCAGGTAGTCCAGCCCGCCTTCCAGGTTTTCACGCCACACCGAGGTGCGCTGCAGCTTGTCGGCCGTGCGGATGTAGAACATCAGCACGCGGTCGATCAGGCGTACCAGGGTTTCGTCGTCCAGGTCGGTGGCGAACAGCTCGGCATGCCGCGGGCGCATGCCGCCGTTGCCGCACACGTACAGGTTCCAGCCCTTGTCGGTGGCGATAACGCCGATGTCCTTGCTCTGCGCCTCGGCGCATTCACGGGTGCAACCCGATACCGCGAACTTGAGCTTGTGGGGGCTGCGCAGGCCCTTGTAGCGGTCTTCCAGGCGCAGGGCCATGGCGACACTGTCCTGCACGCCGTAACGGCACCAGGTGCTGCCCACGCACGACTTTACCGTGCGGGTCGACTTGCCGTAGGCATGGCCGGTTTCGAAGCCGGCCTCGATCAGTTCGCCCCAGATCAGCGGCAGCTCGTGCAACTGGGCGCCGAACAGGTCGATGCGCTGGCCACCGGTGATCTTGGTGTACAGGTCGTATTTCTTGGCCACCTGGCCGATGACGATGAGCTTGTCGGGGGTTATTTCACCACCGGGAATGCGCGGCACCACCGAATAGGTGCCGTTTTTCTGCATGTTGGCCATGAAGGTGTCGTTGGTGTCCTGCAGCGGCACCAGCGCCGGGTCCATGATCGGCTGGTTCCAGCACGAGGCGAGAATGTTGCCCACCGCCGGCTTGCAGATGTCACACCCCAGATGGCCCTTGCCATGGCGCTCGAGCAGTTCGCTGAAGGTGCGGATACCCTCCACCCGCACCAACCCGTACAGCTCCTGCCGGGTGTAGGCAAAGTGCTCGCACAGGCTCTTGTCCACCGCCACGCCGCGGGCCGTCAGTTCGTGCTCGAAGACTTGCTTGAGCAGGGCCGCGCAACCGCCGCAGCCGGTCGCGGCCTTGGTGCAGCCCTTGACCGCAGCGAGGTCGCTACAGCCACTGTCGATCGCGGCGCACACCGCCCCCTTGCTGACGTTGTGGCAGGAGCAGATGGTCGCGCTGTCGGGCAGCGCATCGGCGCCCAAGGCCGGCGCACCACCGCCTTGCGGCAGGATCAGCGCTGCCGGGTCGGCCGGCAGGGCGATGCCGTTCTGGGCGTACTGCAACAGGGTGTCGTAATAGCTGTTGTCGCCGACCAGCACCGCGCCGAGCACGTGCTTGCCGCTGGCATCCACCACCAAACGGCGGTAAGCGCTGTTGGCTTCATCGATGAAGCGATAGCTGCGCGCGCCCGGCGTGGCACCGTGGGCATCGCCGATCGAACCGACATCCACACCCAGCAGCTTGAGCTTGGTCGACATGTCGGCGCCGGTGAACGCCACCGCCGCCTCGCCCATCAGCAGCCCAGCCAGGTTGCGCGCCATGCTGTAGCCCGGGGCGACCAGGCCGAACACGCTGCCGTTCCACGAGGCGCACTCGCCGATGGCGAAGATGCGTGGGTCGCTGCTGCGGCAGTGGTTATCGATGACCACGCCACCGCGTGCGGCGATGTCCAGGCCGCAGCCCCGGCCCAGTGCATCCTGTGGGCGGATACCGGCGGAGAACACGATCAGGTCGGTTTCCAGGTGCTCACCACCGTCGAAGTTCATGCGATAGCGGTAGGTTTCACCGGCACTGACCGACTGGGTGGCGCGCGACAGGTGCACCCCCACACCCAGCGCTTCGATCTGCGCCTTCAACGCGGCACCGCCCTCGCCGTCCAGCTGTACCGGCATCAGCCGTGGGGCGAATTCCACCACGTGGGCTTCCAGCCCCAGCGACTTGAGAGCGTTGGCCGCTTCCAGGCCAAGCAGGCCACCGCCGACCACCACCCCCCGGCGGGCACCGCCTGCGGCAGCACGAATGCCATCGAGGTCGTCCAGGGTGCGGTAGACCAGGCGGGCATTGCCGCTGGAGCCTTCGATCGGCGGCACGAAGGGATAGGAGCCGGTGGCCAGCACCAGTTGGTCGTAGCCATAGCGACCTTCGGCAGTGACAACTTCGCGGCGCTCGCGGTCGACCTCCAGCACGGCCTCACCCAGGTGCAGGTGCACGCCATTGGCGTCGTAGAAATCGTGCTCACACAGGGCCAGGGTTTCGGCACAGCTGCCGCCGAAGTATTCGGACAGGTGCACGCGGTCATACGCGCGTTGGCGCTCTTCGCCGAATACCCGCACCTCGAAGCGCTGCAGGGCGCCGCGACTGACCAGTTGTTCGACGCAATGGTGGCCGACCATGCCGTTGCCGACGATGACCAGTCGCTCTCGTTGCCCGCTGCTCGCTGTTGCCTTCATAAGCCGATCCTCGATCAAAAAAAAAGCGCCTGGAGCCGAAGCTCCAGGCGCCTTTGCCTGTATTCATCACGGTAGGGGGCCCGGTTGATCGCCGTTGATCAGTGGGCTTTGTTGTATCCAAGGTTAAGCAGGGAGCGTGCCAATCGGGTTGCCTGGGTTGCGTGGGTTGCCTGGGTTGCCTGTGTCGGCCTCTTCGCGGGTAAACCCGCTCCTACACTTGCGCTGGGCCCTCCCAGCCAATGCACATTCAAGGTGCACAACACCCCATCTTGGAGCACTTCAGTACACATCGCGCCGATAACGCCTGGCCTTGCTCAAGCCTTCGACATAAGCCGCAGCCGCCGCCGCATCCATCCGGCCATGCTCGGCGACGATCACCCGCAACGCCGCATCCACATCCCTGGCCATGCGCTGCGCATCGCCACACACATAGAAATACGCCCCCGCCTCCAGCCATTGCCACAGCAGCGCACCCTGCTCGAGCATGCGCTGCTGCACATAGATCTTCTCGACCTGGTCCCGCGAGAACGCCGTGTCCAGCCGCAGGTGCCCCGCCGCCTGCCAGGCCTGCAACTGCTCCTGGTAATAGAAATCGGTCGCTGCGTACTGCTCGCCGAAGAACAGCCAGTTGTCGCCTTTTGCCCCCCGTGCCTCTCGCTCCTCGAGGAACGCACGGAACGGTGCAATGCCAGTACCAGGGCCCACCATGATCACCGGCACGCTGTCGTCCTCGGGCAAGCGAAAGTGCTTCGACACCTGCGGGAAGATCGCCACCTTTTGCACCTGCGCACGGTCGGCAAGAAAGCTTGAGCACACGCCTTTACGTTCGCCATAACGCACCGTCGATACCGTCAGATGCACCTGGCCTGGGTGCGCCAGCGGGCTGGAACTGATCGAATAGAGCCGCGGCTGCAATGGCTTGAGCAGTTCCAGCCAGCTGGCCAGCGGCAACTGCTGGGGGAAGGCGCGCAGCACATCGACCAACTGCCGGCCCCACAGCCAATCTTGCAGCTCGGCCTTGCATTCAGGCTGCAGCAAGCGCTGCAGGTCAGGCGCATTGCTGGCAAATGCCTGCAGTTGTTGCGCAGTGACCTTGGCAATTTCCAGGTGTGTTTGCAGGGCTTCGGCCAATGGCATGGCGCAATGACCTTTAAGCTCGACCATCGCCTGGCCATCGAGCTGCATCAGTGTCAGCAGCTCTTCTACCAGGGCCGGGCAGTTGCGCGGCCATACGCCCAGGGCATCGCCGGCAGCATAACTGAAGCCGCTGCCGCCCAGGTCGAAGACCAGCTGGCGGGTTTCCTTGCTGGCGCCGGGGCCATTGAGCAGGCGGTTTTCCAGTACGGTGGCCATCCAGGGTTGCTGCTTGCTGAAGGCCGATACGGGTGCAGGTTCGCTCGCCGGTTGTGGCGCCGCAGTGCTGTCCAGTGCAGGCAATAACGCTTCGATCCAGCCGGCAAAGGCTTCGTCGAAGTCTGGCTCGCAGTCCACCCGTGGCAGCAGGCGCTGCCCTCCCAGCTCGGCCAGGCGCTGGTCGAGCTTGCGGCCAAAACCGCAGAACTGGTCGTAACTGGAGTCGCCCAAGGCCAGTACGGCATAGGGCAGCCCGGCGCAGTGGGCGCCCTCCTCGCCCTGCAAGGCCTGCCAGAATGCCGCGCCGCTGTCGGGCGCGTCGCCATCGCCAAAGGTGCTGGCGATCAACACCACACTGGCAACACCCTGCAGCTGGCTTGGGCTGACCGCCTCCAGGCAGCTGAGTTGCACGTTCAGACCGGCACCGCGCAGGCGCGCGGCACAGCGTTCCGCCAGCTGCTCACCATTGCCGGTCTGCGAGGCCCACAGCACCTGATGCCATGGCGCGGCCTGTGCCGCGATGGGCGCAGTTGCAGGCTGGGCGAACAGCCCGGCCAGCAAACCGTCGACAAACAAACGACGGCTGGCAGCCAGCGGCGCACTGGCCGGCAGGCGGGGTACGCCCTCGGCGCGGGCCTGGTCCAGGCCCAGCAGGAAACCTTGCAGGTAATGACGCTCTTCTTCGGCCAGCACCGGAACCGGCAGGGTGTGCAGGCCAAGCAGACGGGACAGGGTGGCGGTCGGCATGCGGACAGGCTCTACAGTGGCAGTGTTCAGATCAAGGGCGTCGATGCGCTCACCTGCGACCCGCTCCAGGGCTACGGCGCAGTGTTTGAAGGCAGGCTGCAGCGACAGCGGGTCGACCGCATCGCAGGTCGCGGCATTGATCGCCAATTGCTCGCCGATCAGGTCATTCCAGTGAAACGGCGCAAAGCAGTTGCCCGGCATGACCCGGTCACTGATGCGCACCGGCAACACGGCGTGCCCCCGGCGTGAGCGAACGGCTACCTGGTCCTTTTCAGCGACACCCAGCCGGGCGGCATCCTCAGGGTGAATCTCAAGGTAGGGGCCGGGCTCCAGCTTGTTCAGTGCCGGCACCTTGCCGGTCTTGGTCAACGTGTGCCACTGGTGCTGCACACGGCCAGTGTTAAGCACCATGGGGTAGTCATCGTCCGGCAATTCCGCTGCCGGTAACCACGGCCGCGCAAAGAAGCGCGCCTTGCCGCTAGCGGTGGGAAAGGCCAGTGCCGGCCGCCTACCCCGGGCATCGAGCAGTAGCGCCTGGCTGCTGCCGTCGTTGAGGTAGCGCAGCGGGCTGCGATGCTGTTCGCTGCCCGGTGCACAGGGCCACTGGCGCGGCTGTGTACGCAATTCGGCATAGCCGATACCGCGCAGGTCATAACCGGTAACAGGGTTGTGGAAGCGGCGTATTTCCTCATACACCGCTTCGGCATTGGGGTAGTCGAAGGCGTCGGCATAGCCCATGGCACACGCCACGCGGGCAATGATCTGCCAGTCCGGCAAGCTTTGCCCGGGGGGCTCGACAGCGCGTGGCATCAGGGTCAGGTTGCGCTCGCTGTTGATCATCACCCCCTCACCTTCGGCCCACAGCGCGGCCGGCAGCAGGATGTCGGCGTAGCGGTTGGTTTCGGTGTCGAGGAAGGCGTCCTGGGTAATGACCAGTTCGGCCTTGCGCAGGCCGTCGATCACTTGCTGGCGGTTGGCAACACTGGCTACCGGGTTGCTGCAGATGACCCAGCAGGCTTTCACTTCACCGGTTTTCATCTGCCCGAACAGCGCCACCGTACCCTCGCCACCCTCGCTGCGCAGGCTGCCGGGTGGCAGTTGCCACTGTCGTTCGACGAACGCGCGGTCGTCGTCCACCAACGCTGAGCGCTGGCCTGGCAAGCCGGGGCCCATGTAGCCCATGTCGCGGCCGCCCATGGCATTGGGCTGGCCGGTCAGCGAGAACGGGCCGCTACCGGGGCGGCAGATGGCACCCGTGGCCAAGTGCAGGTTACAGATGGCGTTGCTGTGCCAGGTGCCGTGAATGCTCTGGTTCAAGCCCATGGTCCAGCAGCTCATCCAGTTGTTGGCGCTGCCGATCCATTCGGCGGCCTTGATGATATCGGCCTCGGCCAGCCCGGTGATGGCGGCGACGCGCTCGGGGGGGTAGTCGTCGAGGAAGGCCGGCAGTTCGTCCCAGCCTTCGGTGTGGCGGGCGATGAAGTCGGGGTGGGTGCGGCCATTGCGATGCAGCAGGTGCAAAAGGCCGTTGAGCAAGGCCATGTCGCTGCCGGGGCGCACCTGCAGAAACAGGTCGGCCTTGTCAGCGGTGGCGCTGCGCCGTGGGTCGACGACGATCAGCTTCGCACCGGCCTTGACCCGATCAAGCAGGCGCAGGAACAGGATCGGGTGGCAGTCGGCCATGTTGGCGCCGATCACCAGAAATACGTCGGCGTGCTCGAAGTCCTGGTAACTGCCAGGTGGGCCATCGGCGCCAAGCGACAGCTTGTAGCCACTGCTGGCGCTGGCCATGCACAGGCGCGAGTTGGACTCGATGTGGCGCGTACGGATAAAGCCCTTGGCCAACTTGTTGGCCAGGTACTGGGCCTCCAGCGACATTTGCCCGGACACGTACAGCGCCACGGCATCCGGGCCGTGCTGGTCGATGATGCTGCGCAGACGCTCGGCGGTGGCAGCGATGGCCTGGTCCATGCTGGTGCGCACTGGCGGCTGGCTGCGTTGCTGGCGCACATAGGCGTCGGCCATGCGCCCGCTGGCACTCAGTGGCAGGTGTGCGGTGAGGCCTTTGGTGCATAGGCGGCCAAAGTTGCTCGGGTGCAGCTTGTCGCCGCTGATCTTGCCGACCTTGCCATCGGCAACGCTCATGACGATGCCGCAGCCCACGCCGCAGTAGGGGCAGACGCTGCGTACTTCGCTGTTGGCCATGGGCGGGCTCCTGAGGAAAACGCAAAAAGGCGCCGGCTGCCCCGGCATGCTGATGCAAGCGGGGCAACACGGCGCCTTTGTCGTGAGGTTTTGCGGGCTGTCGACGTTGATAGCCCTGATGAGGAGGCTTCAGCAAATAGTGGGCCAGGTGCACTGAACGGCTTTTGCGGGAGCGGCCTTGTGTCGCGAAAGGGCCGCAAGGCGGCCCCCGAATTTCAGCTTTTATCCCTGTATTGCCGGGGCTGCTTTGCAGCCCTCTCGCGACACAAGGCCGCTCCCACGAAGACAGTGCTGCGGCGTGGCTTGCGCACCATGCGGTGGCAACCTCACGCTCCCAGGCGCTATGCTGGGGCAATTTCCAGCATGAGCAACTACCCTCCCCCCATGTCCCAGGTGATCCTCAAGACCCCCGCCCAACTCGACCTGATGCGCCGCGCCGGCCAGCTACTGGCCCAGGTGTTCACCGAACTCGACAGCTTCATCCGCCCCGGTGTGACCACGATGCAGATCAACGACCGCGCCGAGGCGTTCATCGTCGATACGCTCAAGGCACGGCCAGCAAGCAAAGGCCAGTATGGCTTCCCTTACTCGCTCAATACGTCGGTGGACCACGTGGTATGCCACGGCATACCCAAGGCCGATGAGGTGCTCAAGGAAGGCTCGATCATCAACGTCGACATCACGCTGGAACAGGGCGGCTACATTGCCGATTCGTCGAAGATGTATTGCATCGGCAAGATCAGCGAAGAAGCCCGGCACCTGGTCGAAACCACCTATGACGCGTTATGGAAAGGCATCGAGCAGGTGCGCCCTGGGGCAACGCTGGGTGATATCGGCCATGCCGTGCAGGCCCATGCCGAGGCGGCGGGTTACAGCGTGGTGCGCGAGTATTGCGGCCACGGTATTGGCCAGCAGATGCATGAAGCGCCAGAGGTGCTGCACATTGGCCAGCGCGGCATGGGCATGAAGCTGAAACCGGGGATGGTGTTTACCATCGAGCCGATGATCAACCAGGGTGGCCGCGGCACGCGCGAGTTAAAGGATGGCTGGACGGTGATCACCCGGGATCACAGCTTGTCGGCGCAGTGGGAGCATACCGTGGCGGTGACTGAGGGTGGGTATGAGGTGCTGACATTGCGGGAGGAGGAACGGCGTGGCTGAAGCTGCGGCAAACGCGTGCAGGTAGGGGGACAAAATTCAGGCACAAAAAAAAGCGACCCTAGGGTCGCTTTCTTTGTTACTTCCGGGTGTTCAGTGGGCCCTGGAAGTGGAATATGGCGCAGCGGACGGGACTCGAACCCGCGACCCCCGGCGTGACAGGCCGGTATTCTAACCGACTGAACTACCGCTGCGCTATACATCGAGTGGTGGGTGATGACGGGATCGAACCGCCGACCCTCTGCTTGTAAGGCAGATGCTCTCCCGGCTGAGCTAATCACCCATGTCTCTCGGTGTGGCGCGCATTCTACGGGCGACTTGGCGCTCTGGCAAGCACTTATCGAAGTTTTTTCACACTTCGGTCAAACACCAAAAATCAGGCACAAAAAAAGCGACCCTAAGGTCGCTTTCTTTGTTACTTCCGGGTGTTCAGTGGGCCCTGGAAGTGGAATATGGCGCAGCGGACGGGACTCGAACCCGCGACCCCCGGCGTGACAGGCCGGTATTCTAACCGACTGAACTACCGCTGCGCTATACATCGAGTGGTGGGTGATGACGGGATCGAACCGCCGACCCTCTGCTTGTAAGGCAGATGCTCTCCCGGCTGAGCTAATCACCCTTCGTCTCGGTGTGGCGCGCATTCTACGGAGCGCCCCGCACCCTGGCAAGCACTTTTTAAACTTTTTGCAAAAAAAACCTCAGGCCTTTCAAAGACCTAGCGTTGTCGGGCGATTCTTTCGTGCATAAGCCACTGCTGGCCCTCTGACAGGGCTGGCCTCAATTCACCGCTCGGAGAATAATGCCCGCCTTATGCATTAAGGAGAGATTGCCCCTCATGTGGTTCAAGAACCTGCTGACCTACCGCCTGACCCAGGAAGTTCCGTTCGAGCCTGAAGCGCTGGAAGCCGCCCTGGCCAGCAAGCCGGCCCGCCCCTGCGCCAGCCAGGAGCTGACCACTTATGGTTTCGTCGCGCCGTTCGGCAAAGGCGAAGACGCTCCCCTGGTGCATGTCAGCGGCGAGTACCTGCTGATTGCCGCGCGCAAGGAAGAACGCATCCTGCCGAGCAGCGTGGTCAACGACGCGGTCAAGGAAAAGGTCGAAGAGATCGAGACCGAGCAAATGCGCAAGGTCTATAAAAAGGAACGCGACCAGATCAAGGACGAAATCATCCAGGCGTTCCTGCCGCGTGCGTTCATCCGCCGCTCGATGATCTTCGCTGCCATTGCCCCGCGCCTGGGCGTGATCCTGGTCAACTCGGCCAGCGCCAAGCGCGCCGAAGACCTGCTGTCGACCCTGCGTGAAGTGATGGGTTCGCTGCCCGTGCGCCCGGCCACGGTGAAGATTGCGCCGGTGGCCACCATGACCGACTGGGTCAAGTCGCAGCAAGCCGCCGAAGGCTTCTATGTGCTGGACGAGTGCGAACTGCGCGACACCGCCGAAGATGGCGGTATCGTGCGCTGCAAGCGCCAGGACCTGACTGGCGAAGAGATCCAGCTGCACCTGAGCACTGGCAAAGTGGTGACCCAGCTGGCCCTGGCCTGGCAAGACAAGCTGTCGTTCATTCTCGACGACAAGATGGTCATCAAGCGCCTGAAGTTCGAAGAGCTGCTGCAGGAGCAGGCCGAGCAGGACGGTGGCGATGAGGCTGCGCAACAGTTCGACGCCAGCTTCCAGCTGATGATGATGACCTTTGCCGAATTCCTGCCGGTGCTGTTCGAGGCGCTGGGTGGTGAAGAGATCCCGCAAGGGGTCTGACGGGTATGAGATGCGGTGCTGGCTTGAACCGTTTCCACCAGCACCAGCCTCTTCGCGGGTAAACCCGCGCCTACGACGGCCTGCGCCCAATCACCAATGTGTGTCCACCCCCGATCAGGTGTAGGAGCGGGTTTACCCGCGAATACGGTAGCGGCGGCAACGGTGAACGACGGGTGGAAATTGGCCAGCAGGCGTGGACTTGCCCGGAAGGCCGCAGATTGGCACCATGGCACCCACTGTGAGGACGACCTCACGACGCACCGCGTGACCACTCCGGGGACGGCCCCATCATTCAAACGATGGAGACACACTCATGTCCTGGATCATTCTGTTTTTCGCCGGCCTGTTCGAGGTTGGCTGGGCCGTCGGCCTCAAATACACCGACGGTTTCACTCGACCGCTACCCACTGTCCTTACCGTCGGCGCCATGGTCATCAGCCTGGGCCTGCTGGGCCTGGCCATGAAGGAGTTGCCGCTGGGCACCGCCTATGCCATCTGGACCGGCGTAGGCGCAGTCGGTACGGTCATCGCCGGGATCATACTGTTCGGCGAGTCCATGGCCCTGGTGCGGCTGGTCAGTGTGGCGCTGATCGTCTGCGGCCTCGTCGGCCTGAAAGTCAGCGCCAGCTAACCCCTATCGCAGATGGCCGCGCAGGCGGCTGACCTGTTCGCGCAACACCTCGGGCTGCGCCGCCTCCACCGGGACGGCGGCGCCTGCCACGATGGTCACCCGCGACCACAGGCGCTTGAAGAAGCCCTTGGCCGGGTCGCGGCTGAAGAAGCTACCCCACAACCCCTGCAAGGCCAGCGGAATCACCGGTACCGGCGTTTCTTCGAGGATGCGGCTGACCCCACCCTTGAAGACATCGATTTCGCCATCGCCCGTCAGCTTGCCTTCCGGGAAGATGCACACCAGTTCACCATCCGCCAGGTATTCGGCAATGCGCGCGAAGGCCCGCTCGTACGTCGCCTGGTCTTCGTTACGCCCGGCAATCGGGATGGCACCGGCAGTGCGAAAGACGAAGTTGAGCACCGGCAGGTTGTAGATCTTGTAGTACATGACAAAGCGGATCGGCCGGCGTATGGCCCCGCCCAGCAGCAACGCATCGACGAACGACACGTGGTTGCACACCAGCAACGCAGCACCTTCGTCGGGGATGCGCTCAAGGTCTCGGTGCTGCACGCGGTACATCGAATGGCTGAGCAGCCAGATCAGGAAGCGCATGGTGAACTCGGGCACGATCCTGAAGATATAGGTGTTGACCGCGATATTGAGCAGCGACACCACCAGGAAAAGCTGCGGGATGCTCAGCTTGGCCACGCCTAGCAGGATGATGGTGAGCACCGCCGACACCACCATGAACAAGGCATTGAGGATGTTGTTGGCCGCGATCACCCTGGCGCGCTCGTCCTCGGCCGTGCGGGCCTGGATCAACGCATACAGCGGCACGATGTAGAAGCCGCCGAACACACCCAGGCCAATGATCGACAGCAAGATCCACCAGGCCTGGCTCATGCCCAGCAGAGCCAGCCAGTCGTGCGGCGCTGCTGCAGCCGGTACATCACCAGAGTGCCACCACCACAGCAGGCCGAACAGGGTCAGGCCGAACGAGCCGAACGGCACCAGGCCGATTTCCACCTTGCGTCCACTGAGCCGCTCGCACAGCAGCGAGCCCAGGGCAATGCCCACCGAGAACAGGGTCAGCACCAGGGTCACTACCGTGCCATCACCGTGCAGCCAATCCTTGGCATAGGCCGGGATCTGCGTGAGGTAGATGGCGCCGACAAACCAGAACCACGAGTTGCCGACGATCGAGCGCGACACCGCCGGCGGCTGGCCCAGGCCCATGCGCAAGATCACCCACGACTGCTTGAAGATGTTCCAGTCCAGCGGCATTTGCGGCGAGGCGGCAGCCGCCCGAGGGATCCAGCGGCTGGCGAGGTAGCCGAGTACCGCCGTGCCGACCACGCCACCGGCTACCACCGTTGCGTAGCTGTCGGCCGACATCATCATCCCCGCGCCGATGGTGCCGGCGAGGATGGCGAGGAAGGTGCCGGTTTCCACCAGCCCGTTACCGCCCACCAGCTCTTCCTCGCGCAGGGCCTGCGGCAGGATCGAATACTTCACCGGGCCGAACAGCGCCGAGTGCGTCCCCATACCGAACAGCGCCACCAGCATCAGCGCCAGATGGTTGGTGACAAAGCCCAGCGCACCAATCGCCATGATCACGATTTCGGCCAGTTTGATTGCCCGGATCAGCGCATCCTTGGCGAACTTCTCGCCAAACTGCCCGCCCAGCGCCGAAAACAGAAAAAACGGCAGGATGAACAGCAAGGCACACAAGTTGACCCAGATCGATCGGTCACCATCGCCCAGGCTGAGCTTGAACAAAATCGCCAGGATCAGCGACTGCTTGAACAGGTTGTCGTTGAAGGCACCCAACGACTGAGTGATGAAGAACGGCAGGAAACGCCGCTTACCGAGCAAGGTGAATTGCGAAGAGTGACTCATCGTCCTTGGTCCTGAGGGCTTTTCAATTGGAGGCTCGCCAAGCGCGCCGGGCCACAAATCTGCATGGGAAATGCGCTGACTGGCAAGCACCGGCTCAGGCATGGCCAAGCGAGATTGCGTTCAAGGACCTGCCGGCAGTTGTAGAACTGGCGCTACGTCACTCGAAGCCAAACAACGCCCGCGCGGTATCCACCAACAGTGCCTGGCGCAACTGCGCTGAACAACCCAAGGCCTCGAACTGTTCGACAGCGGTGCCGAAGCTGACCTCCGACTCATGCTGGGTATGTGGCCAGTCACTGCCCCACATCAACCGCTCTGCGCCGTAATGGGCTTCCAGCGCGCACAGCGCCTGACGGGCGAATGCCAGGTTCTCCTCCGGCGAGCCCTGCAGCCTGTAGATGCCGGACACCTTCACCCACACCTTGCCCCGACCGCTCAGGGTCAGCAGTTCGGCAAACCCCGGCTGGCCCAGGCCAAGGCGGGCATCCGGCCGGCCGAAATGGTCAATCACGATGTCCAGCCCGTAAGGCTGCAATGCCCGCACCAGCACTGGGATGTCCGCCACCTGACGGTGCAGTTCCACGTGCCAACCCTGCTCGCCGATGCGCTCCAGCAGGGGCCGCCACTGCGCGCCGGTCAGGTCAGGCATGTCTTGCCCCATGAGGTTGAGGCGTACCCCCCTGACTCCCAACCGGGCCATTTCCGCCAAGGTCGCCCGCTCGACCTCCCGCTCCAGCATCACCACCCCTCGCAGTTGCCCTGGCACGGTCTGCAAGGCGCTGAGCAGGTAGCGGTTGTCGGTACCCAGGAAGCTGGGCTGGACCAGTACGCCATGGCTGAAACCATGGGCCCGCAGTTGGCCCAGGTAGTCGCCCAGCGGCGCATCGTAGCTGGGCGCATAACGCCGCTGGCGGGCCAGGTTCAGCCCACGGCTGAACACGTGGGCGTGGCTGTCGATGGCAGTCAGGTGCAAAGCGGGTGCGTCGGGCATGGTTCTCATACAAGCGTTCAGGTTACTTGGCGACGGCACCGGCCGTTTCCGGCGCAGGTGCAGATTCAAGGTTGCGGCCACGGGTTTCGGGCAGGCACAGGGCTGCGATCACCGCAACGCCATACGCGATGCCGGCATCGATGCCGATGGCACTGCCCAGCGACATCGACTCGCTCATGTGCCCGACCAGAAACGGGAACACGGCCGACAGCACGCGACCGAAGTTGTAGCAAAAGCCCACCCCGGCGCCGCGCACATCAGCCGGGTACAGCTCATTGAAGAACGCACCCAGGCTGGCCGGGATGCCGGCGGCAAAAAAACCCAGCGGGAAGCCGAGGAACAGCATCTGGGTATTGGTCAGCGGGAAAAACACGTAGGCCTGCACGGTCAGTACACAGCACAGGGCGAACAGCAGGATGTTCTTGCGCCTGCCAATACGGTCGATCAGCAGGCCGCTGACCACGCAGCCGCACCAGAAGGCCAGGATGATCACCGCCAGGTAACCGCCCGAGTTCAGCACCGAAAGGTTGCGCTCTGTCTTGAGGAAGGTCGGCAACCAGGTCATCACCGCGTGGTAGCCACCGTGGGCACCCAGGCCGAGCAAGCCGCCCAGCAGGGTCACACGCAGCAGTTCCGGGCGGAAGATGCCAGCCATCGACTGCAAGAAGCTGGAGGGGATGGCCTTTTCTTTCTGCAGGCGCTGGAAGCTGTCCGGCTCAGGCACGTTGCGGCGTACCCAAATGATCAGCAGCGATGGCAGCAGACCGACGAAGAACATCACCCGCCAGGCAAACTCCTGCGGCACCAGTGAGTAGATCAGCGTAAACAGTGCCACCGCCAGGCCCCACCCCACAGCCCAGGCACTCTGCACCGTGCCCATGACCTTGCCGCGATACCTGGGGTTGATGGTTTCGGCCATCAGCACAGCGCCGGCTGCCCATTCGCCACCGATGCCAAACCCTTGCATGGCCTTGACGAACAGCAACGGGTAGAAACCGGTGACAAACGCCGAAAGGAAGGTGAAGAACGAGAACCAGAGAATCATCCATTGCAGGGTACGCACGCGACCATAGCGGTCGGACAGTGTGCCACCCAGCCAGCCGCCGATTGCCGAGGTCACCAGGGTCAGGCCACTGATCAGGCCGGCATCGCCCTTGGTCAGGGAGAACGCGGCGATCAGCGCGGGGATGGCCAGGCCGAACATCTGCACTTCCAGCGCATCGAGCGACCAGCCGCCGAAACAGGCCCAGAATGTCTTGCGTTCCCGTGAGGTGATCTCGCGATACCAGCTGAACATGATTGTTATCCTTCTAGTCGCGTGGTGTGACGGGCAGGCGAAGCCACTGCGCCGTGGCAGCACGGCGCAGACAGGTAAAAGGGTGAAGCGACCGGTTTAGCGAATGTCGATGCGGTAGCGGAAGTGCTGCGCATGGCCGCGCGAGCGGCGCCATTCCAGAGGTTTGCCGGCGTAATCGCGGGCCAGGCGCTCGATCACGACCACCGGGCTGTCGGCCGGCAGTTGCAGCAAGCGGCCATGCACCGCGTCGACCGCTTCGGCAGTCAGGGTCTCTTCGGCGTAGGCGACCACCTGACCGCACAGCGCTTCGTAGATCGGGTACAGCAGTGGGCCCTTGCTGTTCAAATCCACGTCCAGCAGCGGCTGGAAGGTTTGGCGCGGCAGCCAGATTTCTTCGGCCAGCACCGGCTGGGCGCCGAGCAGACGTGTGCGAACGATGCGGATCACTTCTGCCTCCCCTCCCAGGCCCAATGCCTCGGCCACTGCCGAAGGCGCCGGCAGCGACTCGATGGAGAGAATGCGGCTTTCCGGCACTATGCGCTCGCCATTGGCGGCCTCGAAACGGAAGAAGCGGAACAGCGACGACTGGAACTGTGGGCGACGAATGAAGGTGCCGCGGCCCTGCTGGCGCTCCAGCACGCCTTCGGCCACCAGGACATCGACGGCCTTGCGCACGGTACCGATCGACAGGTCGAACTCGGTGGCCAAGGCTGCCTCGGTCGGGATCGCTTCCCCCGGGCGCCAGCGGTTGTTGGCAATTTGCGCGACCATGTGGTCGCGCAGTTGTTGGTAGCGGGGCAGTCGAGCATCACCGGTCAATGGGTGCATGGGTCTCGCTCTCGTCTTGTTATATAAACATATATATGAATTTTTCGAGAGTATTCCCTGAGCCTGACGGGCTGTCAATCCTCCGCCTGTCGCCCTTTGGTAGGCGAAACAGCCTTGTGTCGGGATGACCGCATGTGGCTTATGCTTGTGCTCGGCAAACCCGCACAACAAGGACGTGGCAATGCTCGCCGCCATAAAACGCTACCCGCACACCGTTCGCCTGCTGCTCACCACCACCTTCACGCTTACCGTCGCCCGCGCCCTCACCCTGCCCTACCTGGTGGTTTACCTGGCCGACAATTTCCAGCTGCCGATCAGCCAGATCGGCCTGCTGATCGGTGGCGCGCTGATCGTCGCCTCGCTGTTGAGTCTGTACGGTGGTCATCTGGTCGACACCTTGAGCAACCACACGCTGGTCAGCGCCAGTACCCTGCTGTTCGCCCTGGCCTTCGTCGGCGCGGTCGCCAGCCGTTCGGCACTGCCGTTCTTCTTCTGTCTGGTGTTGATCAACCTGGCCCTGGCAGTGGTCGACATCGCCGCCAAGGCAGGCTTCTGCGCGTTACTGCCGGTGGATGAGCGGGCCGAGGTGTTCGCCATCAAGTACACCCTCAGCAACGTCGGCTACGCCGCCGGCCCGTTGCTGGGCGTGGCCATGCTTGAACTGAACGACCATGTGCCGTTCCTCGCCTCTGCCCTGCTTGGCCTGGCCATGTGCCTGGCTTATTGGCGCCTGGGTGATCGCAGCCTGCAGGCCAGCGCGCCGGACAAGCCTGCGGCCGGCTTCGGCCAAGTGGCGATGGGGCTGGCGCGGGATCGTCGGCTGGTGTGCTTTACCGTGGGTGGGGTGCTGAGCGCGGTGGTGTTCGGCCAGTTCACCGCCTACCTGTCCCAGTACCTGGTGGTCACCAGCAACCCGGCCGAAGCGGCACGGCTGATCGGCTATCTGGTCACCACCAACGCCGTGACGGTCATTGCCTTGCAGTACCTGATTGGCCGGCGTATCAGCCGCCAGCGCCTGATGCCGTGGCTGTTGGCCGGCATGGGCCTGTTCATCGCAGGCTTGCTGGGCTTTGCGCTGGCAGGCTCGGTACTGGCCTGGTGCCTGGCGATGCTGGTGTTCACGCTGGGCGAAATCATCGTGATCCCGGCCGAGTACATGTTTATCGACCTGATCGCACCGGAGCACTTGCGCGGGGTGTATTACGGCGCGCAGAACCTGTCCAACCTGGGGGCGGCGCTGGGGCCGGTGATGGTGGGGTTTGCACTGGTACACCTGTGGCCGGGGGCAGTCTTCTACCTGCTGGTGTTGTCGGTGATACTGGCAGGGGTGTTCTATGGGTTGGGTACCCGCAGGGGTTGATGTTGCCTGTTCCGGCCTATTCGCGGGTGAACCCGCTCCTACAACCATCGTCTGCGCTGACGAAGCGGCACTTGCGTGCCAGACTGATTGATCGGGACCGCGTTACCTTTTTGCTTCGGAGTCTTCATGTCGTTGTCCAGCGGGCTGATCGCCGTGGTCGCCCTGGCCTATATGGCCATCATGTTCGCCATCGCCTTCTATGGCGACCGCCGCAGCACGCCATTGCCGCCAAAGCTGCGTGCCTGGGTGTACAGCCTGTCGCTGGCCGTGTACTGCACCAGCTGGACCTTTTTCGGCGCGGTCGGCCAGGCCGCCGAACAGCTTTGGGCATTCCTGCCAATCTACCTGGGCCCGGTACTGCTGCTGATCTTCGCGCCGTGGGTGCTGCAGAAGATGGTGTTGATCAGCAAGCAGCAGAACATCACCTCGATCGCCGACTTCATTGCCGCACGCTACGGCAAGTCGCAGACCCTGGCAGTGGTGGTGGCACTGATCTGCCTGGTCGGCGTGCTGCCGTACATCGCCTTGCAGCTCAAGGGCATCGTACTGGGCGTGAACCTGCTGATCGGCGCCAACGCCGACGCCACCGGCACCCGCGTGCAGGACACCGCGCTGGTGATATCGCTGGTACTGGCGCTGTTCGCCATCGTCTTCGGTACCCGCAGCCTGGATGTGACCGAACACCACCGCGGCATGGTCCTGGCAATTGCCTTCGAATCGCTGATCAAGTTGCTGGCGTTCCTTGCCGTGGGCATCTTCATCGTTTTCAACCTGTATGACGGTTTCGACGACCTGTTCAGCCAGGCCCGCCAGTCGATCCACTTGCAGGACTATTGGAAAGAAACCATCAATTGGCCGTCCATGGTGGTGCAAACCGCCGTGGCAATGATGGCAATCATCTGCCTGCCCCGGCAGTTCCACGTTACCGTGGTGGAGAACATCGAACCGCAGGACTTGCGCCTGGCGCGCTGGGTATTCCCGATGTACCTGGCACTGGCCGCGCTGTTCGTGGTGCCGATTGCCCTGGCCGGGCAGATGATGCTGCCCGGCACGGTGATCTCCGACTCGTTCGTCATCAGCCTGCCGCTGGCCGAGGCGCACCCGAGCCTTGCCCTGCTGGCGTTCATCGGCGGCGCCTCGGCGGCTACCGGCATGGTGATCGTCGAGGCCGTGGCGCTGTCGACCATGGTGTCCAACGACATGCTGCTGCCCTGGCTGCTGCGCCGCAATAATGCCGAGCGGCCTTTCGAAGCGTTCCGCCACTGGATGCTTTCGGTTCGCCGGGTAACCATCGTGGTGATCCTGCTGCTGGCCTATGTCAGCTACCGCCTGCTGGGTTCCACCGCCAGCCTGGCGACCATCGGCCAGATCGCCTTTGCCGCTGTGACCCAGCTCACCCCGGCCATGCTTGGCGCGCTGTACTGGAAGCAGGCCAACCGTCGCGGCGTGTTCGCCGGCCTGGCCGCTGGCATTTTCCTGTGGTTCTACACCTTGGTGCTGCCGATTGCCGCGCACAGCCTGGGCTGGTCGTTGCAGTTGTTCCCTGGCCTGGCGTGGCTGCACGGCAACCCGCTGAACCTGCCGATCAGTCCACTGACCCAAGGTGTGGTGCTGTCACTGGCGGGCAACTTCACCCTGTTCGCCTGGGTTTCGGTGCTGTCGCGCACACGGGTTTCCGAGCACTGGCAGGCCGGCCGGTTCATTGGCCAGCAGACCAGCGCGCGGCCCAGCAGCAAGCCGCTGCTGGCGGTGCAGATCGACGACCTGTTGACCCTGGCCTCGCGCTTTGTCGGGGAAGAGCGCGCACGGCAGAGCTTCATCCGCTTTGCCTACCGCCAGGGCAAGGGCTTCAACCCGAACCAGAACGCCGATGGCGACTGGATCGAGCACACCGAACGCCTGCTGGCCGGGGTACTCGGTACCTCCTCGACCCGCGCCGTGGTCAAAGCGGCCATCGAAGGCCGCGACATGCAGCTGGAAGACGTGGTGCGCATCGCTGACGAAGCCAGTGAGGTGCTGCAGTTCAACCGCGCCCTGCTGCAAGGCGCCATCGAGAACATCAACCAGGGCATCAGCGTGGTCGACCAGAATTTGCACCTGGTGGCCTGGAACCGCCGCTACCTGGAGCTGTTCAACTACCCGGACGGGCTGATCAGCGTAGGGCGACCGATTGCCGACATCATCCGCTACAACGCCGAGCGCGGCCTGTGCGGCCCCGGCGAGGCGCAAGTGCATGTGGCGCGGCGGCTGCACTGGATGCGTCAGGGCCGCGCGCACTCCTCCGAGCGGCTGTTCCCCAATGGCCGGGTGATCGAGCTGATCGGCAACCCGATGCCGGGCGGCGGCTTTGTCATGAGTTTCACCGACATCACCCCGTTCCGCGAGGCCGAGCAGGCCCTGCGCGATGCCAACGAACGCCTTGAGCAACGCGTGGCGGAGCGCACCCACGAACTGTCGCAGTTGAACCAGGCGCTGTCCGAAGCCAAGAGCCAGGCCGAAGCGGTGAGCAAGTCCAAGACCCGCTTCCTGGCCGCCGTCAGCCATGACCTGATGCAACCGTTGAACGCCGCACGGCTTTTCTCTGCCGCCTTGTCGCAACAGGCCGAGGGCATGAACGAAGAGGCCCGGCAATTGGTACAGCACATGGACAGCTCGCTGCGCTCGGCTGAAGAGCTGATCAGCGACCTGCTGGACATCTCGCGCCTGGAAAACGGCAAGATCACCCCGGATGCCAAACCCTTCGCCCTCAACGAGCTGTTCGACACCCTGGGCGCCGAGTTCAAGCTGCTGGCGGCCGAGAAAGGCCTGGAGTTCCGCCTGCGCGGCAGCCGCCTGCGGGTGGACAGCGACATGAAACTGCTACGCCGGGTGCTGCAGAACTTCCTCACCAATGCCCTGCGCTACGGCAAGAGCCCGATCCTGCTAGGCGCGCGCCGACAGGGCGAGCGCCTGTGGCTGGAGGTCTGGGACCGTGGCCCGGGCATTGCTGACGACAAGCTGCAAGTGATCTTTCAGGAGTTCAAGCGGCTGGACAGCCATCAGACCCGTGCCGAGAAGGGGCTAGGCTTGGGCCTGGCCATCGCAGACGGTCTGTGTCGGGTGCTGGGGCATCCGCTGGAGGTACGCTCATGGCCAGGCAAGGGCACGGTGTTCCGCGTCAGCGTACCGATTGCACGCCAGGCCGCCGCGGCGCCAAGCGCGCCCGTGGAACAACAGGGCGGCCAGCCACTGGCCGGGTTGCACGTGCTATGCGTGGACAACGAAGACAGCATCCTGATCGGCATGAACAGCCTGCTGAGCCGCTGGGGTTGCCAGGTATGGACCGCGCGCAACCAGGCCGAATGCGAAGCCCTGCTGGCCAAAGGCATGCGCCCGCACCTGGCATTGGTGGACTACCACCTGGACGACGGCGAGACCGGCACCGGGCTGATGGGCTGGCTTCGAGCACGGCTGGGTGAGCCGGTACCCGGTGTAGTGATCAGCGCCGACGGCAGCAAGGAAACCATCGCCCTGGTACATGCATCAGGGCTGGACTACCTGGCCAAACCGGTCAAGCCTGCGGCCTTGCGCGCCCTGCTCAATCGCCATCTGAGCCTGGCTCAGTAACCGCTACCTCGGGCAGCGCCTCATCGGACAGCGCCCGCTCCAGCAGGTCTGCCGGCAAGCTCTTGCTGGCACGGGCGCCCAGTAGCTTAAGCTGCTCGCTGCGGCTGACCAGGTTGCCACGCCCTTCGCACAGCTTGTTGCGCGCTGCGGCATAAGCCTTGTCTACCTGCTGCAAGCGGCTGCCCAGCTCGTCCAGGTCCTGGATGAACAGCACGAACTTGTCGTAGAGCCAGCCGGCACGCTCGGCAATTTCGCGGGCGTTCTGCCCTTGACGCTCCTGCTTCCACAGGCTGTCGATCACCCGCAAGGTCGCCAGCAACGTGGTAGGGCTGACAATCACGATCTGCCGGTCGAAGGCCTCCTGGAACAGGTTCGGCTCGGCCTGCAGGGCCGCCGAAAAGGCCGCCTCGATGGGCACGAACAACAACACGAAATCCAGGCTGTGCAGGCCTTCAAGGCGGCTGTAGTCCTTGCTCGACAGGCCTTTGACGTGGCTGCGCAGCGACTGCACATGCTGCTTGAGCGCAGCTTCGTCGTTGCCGGCAACGAACTGCTGGTACGCAGTGAGGCTGACCTTGGCGTCCACCACCACCTGCTTGTCGCCGGGCAGCATGATCAGCACATCCGGCTGGAAACGCTCGCCATCGGCGCTTTTCAGGCTGACCTGGGTCTGGTATTCGCGGCCCTTTTCCAGGCCGGCATGCTCCAGCACGCGTTCGAGGATAAGCTCCCCCCAGTTACCCTGGGTTTTCTGGCCCTTCAAGGCCTGGGTAAGGTTGGTGGCTTCGTCGGACAGGCGCAGGTTGAGCTGTTGCAGGCGCTCCAGCTCCTTGCCCAGCGAGAAGCGCTCGCGGGCCTCTTGTTGATAGCTTTCCTCCACACGTTTTTCGAAGGCCTGGATGCGCTCCTTGAGCGGGTCGAGCAACTGGCCAAGGTGCTGCTGGCTGGTCTGGGCGAAGCGCTGCTCGCGTTCGTCGAAGATCTTGGTGGCCATGTCGGCGAACTGGGCGCGCAAGGTGTCACGGGCCTCCTGCAGGTCTTCCAGGCGTTGCTGGTGGCTTTCCTGCTGTTCGCGCAGCTCTGCGTCCAGGCGCGCGGTTTGCGCTTCCAGGCGGCGCAGTTCGGCTTCGCGGTTGGCGCGCTCAAGGCTCCAGGCGTGGGCGGCGTCACGGGCGTTGTCGCGATCGATCTGCAGCAGCTCCAGCTCACGGCTTTGGGCGGCCAACTGGGCCTGCTTGACGGCGTTGGCCTCACTGAGGTCGCTGACCTCGTCGCGACTGGCGTCCAGTTGCGCCTGCAGGCCGGCCTGGGCCAGCTGGGCTGCATTGAGGCGTTCTTCGAGCAAGGCCTGCTCAGCTTGCCGGGCGCCCTGGCGGCGCTGCACCTGCATGACCCACACCAGGCAGGGTATTGCGCCTGCCACCAAGCCCAGCAGAATGCTGGCCAGATCCACTGTCATGCTTACCCCGAACGCTCTGATGCAAATTGAGTGCAGCTTATCAGCCTGACTGGCGTGTTGCCTGCATCGGCCTCATCGCGGGCCTGCCCGCTGCGCAAGCCTGAAGGCAAAGGTAATGCCTGCACGGTCGCCCGTAGGAGCGGGTTCACCCGCGAAGAGGCCGGCCCTGCTGGCCAATCCCCACCCGCCGTTCACCGTTGCCGCCGCCACCGTATTCGCGGGTAAACCCGCTCCTACACACGCATCGGGGGTTGGACACAGGCCGCCGTAGGAGCGGGTTTACCCGCGAAAGGGCCGGGCCTGCTGGCCAATCCCCACCCGCCGTTCACCGTTGCCGCCGCCACCGTATTCGCGGGTAAACCCGCTCCTACCACGGTGGTGAACACACATCGGTGATTGCTCGCGAAAGGGCCCGCGCAGGCAACAAGGCTCAGACAGAAAACCACTGTCGCAACAAGCGCCGCGCTTCCTGCGATCCCTGCCCTGCCGCAAGCTCAAGCCAATAGCGCGCCTGCTCCGGCTCGTTGTGCTGACACAGCCGGGCGTACTCCAGCTGCGCCCGCCGATCCCCTGCGCGGGCAGCCTGACGCAGCAGCTCATGGCCTATACGCCGGTCACGGGCATTGCCACAATCGCGGCACAGCATCTGCCCCAGGCGGCTCTGCGCCACAACCACACCTTGGCGCGCCGGCTGCTTCAACAAGCGCCCGGCCAGGTGCTTGACCTGAGGGTTGTCGCCCAGGCGCGGGCTGTCGAGCAACCACAGGGCCACTTTCAGGGAAAAGCGTTTGGCGGGAGGTGCAAGTGTCGATACAGCAGGGCTGGCGAGGTTTTTACCGCGAAACTTCATGAGCAACAGGTTTGGTAACTCGAAAGGCGCGCCACTCTACTCTTTTTTTTTCGCCCTGGCCTGTCGATTTCTGGAGGATTGAAAAAAAATTCCATGATCTTTTCTTGACGTTTTCAGGTGGATGACCAACCAGTCTGTTGGAGCATGGCAATTGTCGGACAGTCCATCCCATTGCTGGCACGCCCGTGCTAGAGCAAGCGCTCGGGACAATCCACAGTTCCTGTGGATAACTCGGTGGACAACCCCCTCTCACACCCCTCAAACCCCCGTGAATTGGGGGCTTTGGTCAAACTGACGATTTTTTCACCAGCTAAAAATAGTGTTTTTTTTCATTGACTTAACCACGCAGTCAAGGCATTGGCGAGGCTGCCGGGTGGTGTTACCAGGCCGTTACAGGCGCTGCCCCGAATGTGAACAAGTGCACCATGAACCTCCATTTGGGTGCACGAAAAGGGCACATCGGCCGGCATTCGGGCCATTTCCCCCCTCTTCCCAGCAACGAAAATTCGCGCCATACTGCGCGGCTCACCTGAACAAACGTAGCGCTTGCCAAACATCTGCACTTCCGGTAAGGTGCCCCTCGTTAGTACCAAGCTGAAAGTCAATTCTGGCCGCAAGCGTCCTTGCAGACTCGCTCCCCCCAAGAGCGTCCCTGCTGAAACAAGGACCGGCCCATTCAATGATTCACTCGCCAGCCTTACGCTGCGCAAGCACGAATCACATGACAGATTGATCAGGATCCCACCTCGACGGCCTAGAACCTTGGCCCCGGCGTGCTGCCTGCCTTCCGAAGTACCTACCAGTCAGCCCAAGCGCCTACATTTGATTGCGCCCCCTCTGGCTGCCCTGTTCCAGTCAGGTTCGTTCGTCCCTTAATAAAGGCGTCACTGGAACGTTTCTATCATGCACGGATCATAACCCCCGTGTTTAAAGCAGGAACCTCCAACAATATGCAAACTCATCATCAGATTCAGGCTGCCATTGGCACCCTCTCCCAGGCCTTCTCGCCGTTGAAGTGCCTTATCGTTGCCCCACGCAAGGGCAGCTTCAGCTTTACCTTGGTAGACGAACACGGCGTTGCCTGCCATACCGAACGCCTGTACCACGAACAGTACAGCCGCCATGAACCGCTGCAGGCGGTGATCGCCCGGACGCGTCAGTCGCTTACCGCGTGACCGGCGAATACCGGGGTATTCAAGCGCTGAATCATCCGATCACAAGACTGCCTGAACGCTCTTGGCGTAATTGCCTAAGGGCATATAGCCCGGAGTGTCAGGCAGCAATCGATTTAAAAACAGCTCTTTACACCACGATTATCACACTACACTTCAACTCGAGCGGTGCTTTCCGCTCCCGGCGGGCCTGATCATTCACCAGCTGCCAAGCTCCAGCGCCCGTCCGGCCCTTACCTGCTCGAGGGCATCATGGGTATTGCGGCGAATGAATTGTGTCAGTATGTGATCCGACCCACCCTGGTCTACCTGAACCGTCACTGCGCCAGCGCCGAAGCCTTGCTCCTGGGTATCGCCGCCAGCCAGTCAGCACTCGGCTCAGCCCTGCACGACCGACGCGGGCACGGCCTCTACCGCATCGGCGAACATCGTCACCAGGCGCTCTGGGACGAATACCTGGCCCGTGACCCCGACCTCGCCAGCCTGGTCCGCGGCCTGGCCAGCCAGCACGCCTTCCTGGGTGGCCCGCACCTGGAGCTCACCGTCAACCTGCGCTATTCCACTGCCATTGCCTGGATGCTCATCGAAGAGCAGGCCACCCCATTGCCTGCGGCAGACGATCTGCTGGCCCTGGCGCGTATCTGGCGACAGATTTTCAACCCCCAGGGTCGTCTGCGCGACTTCACCCATGCCTGGCATGCCTGCATAGATCAGAAATTGCCACAGGCATCTTGAGACGCGTCCTACAAGTAAACCGGAAAAAATGGAATTTTGGTCGGATTGTCCTACAAAACCGCTCTAACTCCTGCGATTGAGCCTATAGCGCAGCGCGTGATTTGTTGGTAGCTTTTCGCCCCGGAGACCCAAGGAGTTTTCTAATAATGAAAAAAGTAATGCTCAAAACCTCCCTCGGCGTAGTCGTTGCGCTTGCTTCCAGCCAACTGCTCGCCGCCGGGTTCGCGCTGAACGAACAAAGTATCAGCGGCATGGGAACCGGTTTTGCTGGGCGCTCGTCTTCTGCCGACGATGCCAGCACTGTGTATGGCAACCCGGCCGGCATGTCCCGCCTCAAGCGCGAACAATTCACCGTGGGCGGCGCCGCCGTCATCGCCAAGACTGACATATCGGGCCCAGGCAGCAACTTCGGGGGGGAAACCGATGGTGACATGGTGCCTCTCGTTGGCGTACCCATGGGCTATTACGTCAAGCCGATTGATGATCACTGGAGCGTTGGCTTCGGCGTTTACGTGCCATATGGCCTGATCACCGACTACGGCAGCGATGACGCTGCACGCTACTGGGGCAAGAAGAGCAAGGTCGAGGTTGTCACCTTCCAGCCAACCGTCAGCTACGCCTTCAACGACAAAGTGTCGATCGGTTTTGGCCCGACTATCAACCGTATCAAGGGTGAACTGGGTTCGAACCTGAGCAGCAAGGCCCTCCTGGGGCCCAATGGCCCTGACGGCGAGACCAAGATCAAGGGCGACGACACTGCGATCGGTTACAACATCGGCGTTCTGGTGCAAGCTACGGACCGTACCCGTCTGGGCCTGACCTATCACTCGATGGTCGACTACAAGCTTGAAGGCAATACCCGCGTTTCCTACCCGATTCCACAGCTTGGCCTGAACGGCAAGTTCGACGCTAGCCTGAAGATCAAGACGCCAGAGTCAGTGGACTTCTCGGTCACTCATGAACTGGATGACCATTGGACACTGTATGCGGGTAGCACCTGGACGCGCTGGAGCCGCTTGGAAAGCATCGTCGTCGAGAACGAAGCGCCGGCAGGCTACCCGTTGAAGACCATCACCGAAGAGCAGAACTGGCACGACACCTGGGCCCACGCCATTGGTGCGTCCTACAAGGTGAACAAGGAGTGGACCCTGCGCGCAGGCTTCTCCGTCGACCAGTCGCCCACCAACAACCATGATCGCTCGCCACGCATTCCGACTGGCGATCGTAAAGCGGTCAGCTTTGGTGCCGGCTGGAGCCCGAACGATGACATGACCATCGACGTTGCCTATTCGTATCTGTGGGAAGAGGATACCAAGGTCAACAACCTGCCAAGCTCGCAACAACAAGGGCTGTTGAAAGGCAGCTACCAGGCCAAGTACGAGAACAGCGCTCACGGTATCGGTGCATCCCTCACCTACCGCTTCTGATTCCTGTGCGTTACATGAAAACCGCCCTCGTGGCGGTTTTTTTCATGCCTGCACTTGCCAGCTGTCGCCCAGGCATTCGCGCAGGTAGTCCATGAAAGCGCGCACCTTGGTGGTCATGGCAAAGCGATCGGCCAGGCACAGGTAGATGTCCATGGGCTCGGTCTGGGCGTATGCCTGGCTGCTGTCGCAGTATTCGAACAGCGGCACCAAGGCCCCCGAGGCCAGGTGCGGCCGCACGATGAACTCGGCCAGACGGGTGATGCCACCATCGTGCAAGGCCATCTGGGTCAGGGCATCGATATCGTCGCTGATCAATACACTGCCGAATTCCGCTTCGAAGCGCAGGCCGTCCCGCATGAAGCCCCAGCGCAAGAAGCGGCCATCCACCGGATAGCGAAACACAAGGCAACGGTGCCCGCGCAAGGCCTCGGGCGTGGCAGGTACGCCAGCACCTTGCAGGTAACCGGGTGAGGCACAACAAATGAACGGGATGCGGGCGATGCGCCGGGCCAGCAGCTGGTCTTCGAGCTGCGGGGCAATGCGCAGGCTCACGTCAACGTCTTCACGGGCATGGTTGACCCGACGATCAGTCGTTACCAACTCTATCGAAAGTAAAGGGTAGCGGGCACTGAAAGCAGGTATCAACGGCGCCAGCACATGGCGCCCAAAGGCAGAGGTCGAGGCAATGCACAGCCGCCCCTGAGGCTCGCTGTCGGGTGTTGTCACTGCCTGTTCGGCCAGGGCCAGATCACGCTCGATATGCTTTACACGCTCGTAATACTGGGCGCCAGAGGGCGTCAGGGCCATGCTGCGTGTGGTTCGGCTGAGCAGGCGCACTTGCAGGTGGCCTTCCAGCCGCGCCAGGTTCTGGCTGACGGCTGCCGGACTGAGGCCGAGAATACGGGCACCAGCAGCGATGCTACCGGCCTCGACCACCTTGATGAAGCAGCGAATGGCGTTGAGCAGGTCCATGGTGAGCGCTTGGATTCGTAAGAGTTTCTTTATAAAGAACTCAATGCTGCCGGTCTACAGCTGCAGGGGGCAGGTTGCTAATCTGCGCTTCCACTCAGCTTTCAGGAGTTCGCATGAGCAACCTGTCCCGGTCGCGCAGTCGACGTAAATTGCACCCGGTCGCTACTCCCTACGTTTTCGCGTTCTACATGTCGTCGATCATGGCGCTGTTGATGTGCTTCGTGATCACGGCGGCCAATGCCGGGTTTACCCCTGAGTATCTGGGCAATGTGCTCAAGGCCTATCAGCTGGCGATGCCGGTGGCATTTGTGTGTGTGCTGGTGGTCCGGCCGGTGGTGGTGCGGTTGGTGGCGATTACCGTGCATGCACGGTGAAGTGACCCGCAGCCAGCCACTTCCTGTTTTTGATCTTGATCCCGCGACTTCAGGAGGACGGCGTAAGGCCTACTGAAGTCGCAATCTGCGTCGCCTGAACTGCCTCGCGCTTAAAAGCAAACGCCGCAGCAAGCGCAGCCTGGTTACTGCTGTGAGGCGATGGCCTTTTCGATAGCGGCGCGGAACGCGGGATCATCCGGTTTGGTCAGGCTGGAGAAGTTACCGATCACCTTGCCCTTGCGATCGACAACATACTTGTAGAAATTCCACTTCGGCGCAGTGCTCTGGCTGGCCAGCTCCGCGAACAGCGGTATCGCATCCTTGCCCCGCACCGCCTGCGTCTTGGTCATGGTGAAGGTGACACCGTAGTTGGCATAGCAAACCTTGGCAGTCTTCTCACTGTCGGCGTCTTCCTGCTTGAAGTCATTGGACGGCACGCCGAGCATTTCCAGGCCTTGCTCGTGATACTCCTTGTAGGTCGCCTCAAGCCCCTCGAACTGCGGGGCAAAACCGCAATAACTGGCAGTATTCACCACCACGAGCGGCTTGCCGGCAAAGCGCTTGCACAGCTCGACCTGCCCCTTGCCGCGCAATTCCGGCAGGCTGCCCTGCAACAATGCCGGGCAATCTGCAGCCCAGCTCGATGTACTGGCAAGCAGGGCCAGCACCGGCACCGTCAACCAATGTGCACGCATGACTTGTTTCTCCCGCATGACAATCCTTGAGCTTGCAGGGTAGCGCCTAACACACACCCATGCCCAGTTGCATCAGCGCCATCCCACCCTGATGCCAGCCCCACCACACCAATGCCAGCAGCAACAGGGCGGCAATAGCCAACAGGCCGCGTATCAGGTAGCGGTTCATACAGCCTGGGCCTGCAGGCGTGAAACCGGGCGCTCGCGCACCGGCCAGTTAAGGGCAGCGGCCAGCAAGCTGAGCAGGATGGAAATCTGCCAGACCAGGTCGTAGCTACCGGTGCGGTCATACACCACCCCACCCAGCCAGCCCCCCAGGAACGCGCCCAACTGATGGAACAGGAACACGATACCGCCCAGCATGGACAGGTTGCGCACCCCGAACACGGTGGCCACGGTCCCATTGGTCAGCGGTACCGTGGACAACCACAGAAGGCCCATGGCAATGCCGAACAGGTAAGCACTGAACTCGCTCACCGGCGCCCACAGGAACAGCACGATCACCACCGCACGCAGCAGGTACAACCCGGTCAGCAGGCGCGGCTTGGACATGCGCCCGCCCAACCAGCCAGCGGTGAAGGTACCGACGATGTTGAACAGGCCGACCAGCGCCAGCACTGTCGTACCGGTGGCCGCAGCCAGGTGCTGGTCAACCAGGTAGGCCGGCAGGTGAACGCCAATGAATACGACCTGGAAGCCACAGACAAAAAAGCCCAACGCCAGCAACCAGAAGCCAGAGTGCGTGCACGCCTCGCGCAGCGCCTGGCCCAGGGTCTGCTCGGCACCGTGACTGGGTAACGGGCGATCGCGCAGCAGGCCGACGAAAGGCACGATGAACGCCACCAAAAGGCCCAGTACCAGCAACGCTGCCGACCAGCCCAGCCACTGAATCAGGCCTTGGGTACCCGGCAACATGGCGAACTGGCCGAATGACCCGGCGGCGCTGGCGATCCCCATGGCCATGCTGCGCTTTTCGGCCGGCACGGCACGCCCGACCACACCGAGAATGACCGAGAACGACGTGCCGGACAGGCCGATGCCGATCAGCAAGCCCGCACTCAGCGACAACGACCAGGGCGAATCAGCCAAGCCCATCAAGATCAAACCGACGGCATAGAGAATACCGCCGATGATGACCACCCGCGCCGCGCCAAGCCTGTCGGCCAAGGCGCCGGCGAACGGCTGCGCCAGGCCCCAGATCAGGTTCTGCAGGGCAATGGCGAAGGCAAACACCCCACGCCCCCAGCCGAAATCAGCACTCATCGGCCCCAGAAACAGGCCAAAGCCGTGCCGTACGCCCAGAGACAGCGCCAGTATCAAGGCCGCCCCCACCAACACCCATCCGCTGGTTCGCCACACCGAAGTCATTGTCGTTATCTCCAGCACATCGCAAGGTTTTGCGGGTATATACCCGCTTATAGTCGTTTCACTTCAGGCCAGTTGTTCCAGCAGTCGCACCAGTTCATCCCGCTGCCCCACCCCAAGCCGTTCAACCAGTTCTTTCTGGGCCTGCTCCCAGGCTGGGTGGGCAACGTGCAGCAGTTGCTTGCCCGCCTCGGTCAACAGCACCACGCGGTTACGCTGGTCGTCGCCATCGCCCAGTGCTACCAGCCCATCCGCCTCCAGCACACGCAGGTTGCGGCCCAGGGTACTGCGCTCGAGCCCCATGGCTTCGGCCAGGGCTGTGATGCTGGGTCGGTCGAGCCGCTGCAGGTGCCGCAGCAGAGAAAACTGGGCAACATTGACCCCGAAGCCGGCAAGGGCTTCGTCGTAATGCCGGCTCACCCCGCGGGCGGCACGACGCAGATGGGTACAGATGCATTCACTGGTCAGCATGGATACGTGTATATACCCGCGTACTGAGTGTTGCAAGAAGTTTCACTAGGGGTGAGTAGCATCAGTCCGGATTCAATCGCCTGCGGATCGGCTCGAACTCAACCGTGGCCTTGCGCGCCAAGGGGTCTGGCGCGCCCTGCTCGACCGCCTGCCAGTAGCGCCACGGCACCTTCGCCGTGCCCAGCTCGTAGTCCATGCCATCCCAGTTGTCTTCACGAAAGCTATAGAACGCCCAGTGCAACCGGTTGCGATCCAGCACGACGAGTACATCTTCAAGGTACTGCCGGCAACCCGGCAGCCTGCGCATGCAGCCAAACTCACCCACCACCAGGCGAGAAAGCGGCAGCCCCATGGCCTCGGCCCATGCCAGCGGCTGGCGCAAGTAGCCTTCAACTCGCCGCCCATCCCACAGCTGTGTCTGCCCGGCAAAAGATACGGGGCCTGGATAGGCGATGGGCTGTTTGCGCGCCATGTTTGGCGCACTGGTTGCGGCATAGGGCTCATACATGTGCACGCTGTACAGCACTCGCGGGTCCTCCAGCGGCGCCGGCCAGTAGCCGAACGCGTCTGCGCCTGCATACCAGCCGGCATCGACCATGATCGGCGTGTCAGCGTCTTCTTCGCGTATGGCCGCTATCAGTTGCCTGTACAGCAAGGGCAGATCGCGCGCACCGCCCTGCGCTTGCGCATACCACTGCTGCATCTGCCCGAGTTCGGCATGTTCAGCCAGGCCGCTCTGTTTCTCCGGTGCTGGCTCATTGATCAGGTTGTAGGCAGCGATGGCCGGATGGTGCTTCAGTTCGCGCGCCATATCTCGCCAGAAGGCCGCAGCCTGGGACCAGTAGCGTTTGTCTTGCCACAGGCGATCATCGAACTGGCCCAGGTTGTTTTGCGACCAGCGCATACCCGGTAGCGAGAGTGGCGCGATGACCACCTTGAGCCCTGCCTGGTGCGCCCGGTCGAGGGTGGCGCGCAGCACAGCCAGGTCGGCGTCGGGCAGGCCTTCATAGGTATCGGCGCTGCCGAGGAGGAAATCACGTTTCACCGGTTGCCATTTGTCGTACGACAGCCGCACCCATGTGGCGCCGTACCCCCTTAGGGCATCGAAGTAGGCTTGATCGGGTGGCAGCCGGTTGAAGCTGTTGCCGCCGTGGCGTGGGGTGTCCCAGAACGCCATGAGATCTGCAGCAGTGGCTGGGAGGGTGGACAGGACCAATAGACTGGCAACGATCCAGTGACGCACGGGAAGCCTACCTGGTTGCTGGGGGGAGGCTGAGGATACGCCGGCAAGGAAGAGGCAGGCGCTTCCGGACCGTTTCTGGAAGTTACTGCCCCTCCACACCTATGGCCTGCTGCGAAAGCACCGCAAAGCAGCCGCTAAAGGGCCGTCCAGATCAAGCGCTCAAAGCCCCAGCGCCAACCCGAGCACGACGGCCAGCTCCAGCAGCTCCAGCAACGCACCGGCGGTATCACCGGTGGTCCCGCCCAGGCGCCGGCACATCAGATGCCGCAACCAGGCAAACACCGCCAGCGCCAGCAGCACGCTCCATCCGCCCAGGAAGAGGCAGAACAGCACACAAACCAGCAACACCCACCCCGCCGCGCGCCGGGGCATATGTTCGGCCAACGCTTGGCCCAACCCGCCAGGTCGCACATAAGGTGTACAAAGGAACAGGCCCAACATCGCCGCCCGCCCGATCAGCGGCGCCAGCAGCAATTGCGCCCCGATGCCCTGCCCGACCAGCACCCACAGTGCGCAAAACTTCAGCAACAACACCAAGACCAGGGTGACCACGGCAATCGGCCCACTGCGCGGGTCTTTCATGATCCGCAAGGTGCGCTCACGGTCGCCGAAACCACCTAGCCAGGCGTCGGCACTGTCCGCCAGGCCATCCAGGTGCAAGGCACCACTGAGCAGTACCCACAACGTCAGCAGCAAAGCCGCATGCAGCGGCGACGGCGTACCCTGCAGCAGATGACTGGCCAACCACAGCAGCAAGCCGAACAGCAGCCCGACCAGTGGGTAGTACAGCAGCGAACGCCCTACCTCACGCGGTGCCGGCATGCCCGGCAGGCTCACCGGCAGGCTGCTGAGAAACTGCAGGGCGATCCAGAACGGCAACATCTCAGGGCGCCTCGACCAGTTGCCCATCGCCACCCGGCACCAGCCGCATCAACGCGCCATGGCCAACCTCGACCTGCAGCAACTGCTCCCTGGGCAAGCCACGGGCACGGGCCAGTAACAGCCGCATGACGCCGCCATGGGTCACCAGCAGCACGCGCTTGCCGGCATGCTGAAGGCGCAAACGCTCGACAGCCGCCAGCACCCGTTCGGCAAACGCCTCGACCGGCTCGCCATTGGGCGGTGTGAAGGCGTAAGGGTCGGCCCAGAAACGGCCCAGTGCATCGGCCTGGTGCTCCATGATCTGCGCGGCACTTTGGCCCTCCCAATCACCGAAGTGCAGTTCCTGCAGGGCGGGCTCACGCTGCACAGGCAGGTTCAACTGCGCACCCAGCTCATCGGCAAAGCGCCCACAGCGTTGCAGCGGCGAACTGACCAGCACCTGCCACGGGCCGGCGTCGGCCACGGCGCGGCGCATCTGCGCCCAGCCCTTGTCGGTCAAGGCATCATCAAGGCTGCCACGCAGGCCGCCCTGTTCCGTTTCACCATGGCGCAGCAAGTCGAGGATCATGCCGGGCGGTCCGCCACCGCGGCCTCGGCGAAGGTCGCCATCTGCCCATGCAGCGTACAGGCCAGGCGCAACAGCGGCACCGCCAGGGCAGCGCCACTGCCCTCACCCAGGCGCAAGCCCAAGGCCAGCAGGGGTTCGGCCTGCAGTGCAGCAAGCAAGGCCTTGTGCCCGGGCTCAGCGCCCTGATGAGCGAACAACAGCCAGGCCCGACACTGCGGGTTGAGGCGCACTGCCACGAGCGCAGCGACACTGCAGATAAAGCCATCCACCAGCACCGCGACACCCGCCTGCGCACAACCTATGTAGGCACCGACCAACGCCGCGATCTCGAAACCGCCAACACAGCCCAGTACCTGCAACGGGTCTTCAGCACGCAGGCCATGCAGGCGCAGCGCCCTCTCGATGACTTCAGCCTTGTGCTGTACCCCGGCGTTGTCCAGACCGGTGCCAGGGCCGCTCAGCTCCGACGCCGGACACCCCAGCAGAACACTGGCCAAGGCTGCGGCGGCTGTGGTGTTACCAATGCCCATCTCGCCACCGATGAACAGCTGTGCGCCCTGTCCGGCGCCGCGCTGGGCAATGTCGCGACCGGCCTGCAAGGCCGCTTGCAGCTGGTTTTCGGTCATCGCGGGTTGACGGGCAAAGTTGGCAGTACCGGTGCCCAGGCGCAGATGGCGCACGCCGGGCAGTTCCAGCTGCGCGTCAATGGTGCCCAGGTCGACCACGTCCAGCCTGGCCTGCAGTTGCCGCGCCAGCACACTGATCGCCGCGCCCCCGCCGACGAAGTTGCGTAGCATCTGCCCGGTCACCGCCTGCGGATAGGCCGAGATGCCCTCTTCGACCACGCCGTGGTCGCCGGCAAAAATGGTGATGGCGACCTGATCGAGCGTGGGTCGTTCAAGCCCCTGAAGGCCAGCCAGCTGAATCGCCAGCGCTTCAAGTTGGCCGAGCGAGCCAGCAGGTTTGGTCAGTTGCTGCTGACGGGCGCGGGCCTGGTCCATGGCGGCGTTGTCGAGGGGTTGGCAGGCGTCACGCCACCAGGCTTGGGTCATAGTGCAGGTCCTTTGAGGATTAAGGGCAGGCCGGCCACGGTCAGCACGACACGCTGACAGCGTTCGGCCACCGCCTGGTGCAGCCAGCCGGCCAGGTCGACATAGCGCCGGGTCAGCTCGCCCATGGGCACGACGCCCAGGCCGGTTTCGTTACTGACCAGGATAAGGGTGCCAGGTAACTGTTCCAGGCACGCCAGCAGGGCATCACGCTCCTCGGCCAGGCGCTGGTCATCTTCCAGCATCAACAAATTGGTCAGCCACAGGGTCAGGCAATCCACCAGCAGGCAGCGCCCTTCGGCCGCTTCGGCGCGCAGTACCGCGGCCAAGGCCAAGGGCTCTTCGATCAACCCCCAGTCATCCGGCCGGCGCTGACGATGCAGCAACACGCGTTCGTTCATTTCGCCATCCAGCGGCTGGCTGGTGGCGATGTAGGTCACCGGCAAGCCGCTGGCACTGGCCAGTTGTTCGGCCAGGCGGCTTTTGCCAGACCGGGCGCCACCGAGAATCAGGTTACGCATGTCAGGCTACCCCACACAGTTGGCGCAACTGCGCGGTGTCCAGGTGCTTTTCCACCAGATCGGCCAGGCGCTCGATGTCGTGTTCGCGCAACGCTTCGTAGTCGATAACCTGCACATCCTCCAGCCCGGCCCAGCGCAATAGCGCGGCACACGACTGGCTGCCTTCGAACAGGCCATGCAGGTAGGTGGCGAGGATCTGGCCATCGGCACTGACAGCACCATCATGGCGGCCATCAGCCAGTTGGACCGCGGGTTGCGCCAGCGCAGACCCCGTCGTAACGCCAGCATGAATTTCATAACCGGTTACCGTTGCCGCTTCAAGGCTCAGCGTGCCGGCCACATTGCGCAGTTGCTTCTCGGCTTCGAGCACCGTGGCATAGTCGAGCAGACCGAGCCCCTGGCTCGAGCCTGCGGCCCCCTCCAGCCCCAGCGGGTCATGCACTTCTCGCCCCAGCATCTGCAGGCCACCGCAGATACCGATCAGCTTGCCGCCATAGCGCAGGTGCCGCTCGATGGCCTTGTCCCAACCGCGCTCGCGCAGTTGTGCCAAGTCGCCCCGTACGCTCTTGGAGCCCGGCAAGATGATGAGGTCGGCAGCCGGAATCGGCTGGCCTGGCCCAATGAACTGCAAGTCCACCTGCGGGTGCAGGCGCAGCGGGTCGAAATCGGTGTGGTTACTGATACGCGGCAGCACTGGCACGATCACCTTGAGCACACGCGCGTGCTTGACGCCTTGACGCACATCGATACCGTCTTCGGCTTCCAGGTGCAGGTCGGTAACGTAAGGCAGGACGCCCAGTACCGGTTTGCCGGTGCGTTGTTCCAGCCAGTCCAGCCCTGGCTGCAGTAGGGCAATGTCGCCACGGAAGCGGTTGATGACAAAACCTTTGACCCGCGCCTGTTCAGTGGTCGACAGCAATTCCAGCGTGCCCACCAGATGGGCGAACACACCACCGCGGTTGATGTCGGCCACCAGGATCACCGGGCAGTCCACCGCTTCGGCAAAGCCCATGTTGGCGATATCGCCGGCACGCAGGTTGATCTCTGCCGGCGACCCCGCACCCTCGACCATGACCACCGGGTACGCAGCACTCAGGCGTTGGTGAGACGCCAGCACCGCTTGCATGGCAGTGGTTTTATAGTCGTGGTAGGCCACTGCATTCATGCTGGTGACCGCGCGACCGTGGATGATGACCTGGGCGCCGGTGTCGCTGTTGGGCTTGAGCAGCACCGGGTTCATGTCGGTGTGCGGTTGTAGCCGGCAGGCCTGGGCCTGCACCGCCTGGGCACGGCCGATTTCACCACCATCAGCCGTCACCGCGCTGTTCAGCGCCATGTTCTGGGGTTTGAAGGGCACCACAGCGACGCCCTGGCGCAACAGCCAGCGGCACAACGCGGTCACCAGTGTGCTCTTGCCTGCGTCGGAGGTGGTGCCTTGCACCATGAGGGTCGTCATGCCGTTTCCTTCTGATAAGCCGCCAGGGCCTGGGCCAGGCGCTGTTCGTCCGCCGTGCAGGCAGGCAACCCCAGGCGCACGGCTGCCGGCTGTTCGAACAGCCGTACCAGGATGCCGTGCCGGGCGAGAAATTCATGCAGCCGCGCAGCATGCTCGCTACGCACGTACTGGAACAGGTCGCAGCCACCACTAGGCGCCAAGCCAGCACTGCACAACACGTGCGCAAGCCGCTCGCTGGCAGCAGCACAGCGTTCGGCCTGCGCGCACTGGGCAGTCTGATCTGTCAGGCTGGCTTGGGCCAGCACCCGGGTCGGGCCGTTTACGGTCCAGGGTCCGAGCAGCTCGGCCAGGCGCAGCAGTAAGCTGTGTTCGGCGGCAACGAAGCCCAGGCGCACGCCGGCCAAGCCGAAGAACTTGCCAAACGAGCGCAGCACGATCAGCCCCGGGCGTTCGGCGCAGTCCACCACGCTGTCCGCCGGGGTGTTGTCCATGAATGCTTCGTCGACCAGCAGCCAACCACCGCGGGCAGCCAGGCGAGCATGCCAAGCCAGCAGACGTTCACGCGACACCCGTTGGCCGGTCGGGTTGTTGGGGTTCACCAGCACCAGCACATCGAGGCCGTCGAGCGCAGCCTCAACTTGCGCCTCATCCAGCGCCAGCAGTTGGTGCCCCGCCCGTTGCCAGGCATAGGGGTGTTCGGCATAGCACGGCGTCAGCACGCCTACCCGAGCGGCTGGACGCAGCAGTGGCAAGGCCTGGATCGCGGCCTGGGAGCCGGCTACCGGCAGCAACTGGCGGGCGCCGTAATACGCGCGCGCGGCGTCCTCCAGGCCGTCCTCGGTTTCCGGCAGGCGGGCCCAGGCGTCGACGGGAATCGGCGGGACAGGAAATGGCCAGGGCGCAATGCCGCTGGACAGGTCGAGCCACTGCTCACGGGGGATACCGTATTGCTGCACCGCGCGTAACAGGCGGCCACCATGTTCAAGCATTGATATAGGCCCCCAGGCAAATCATCAGCAGCCACAGCCACACGCCGCGCTGCACCAGCTGCCAGCCGCGCTCGATGGCATCGGCATCGGCCACTGGCCCCTCGCCCAGACGCGGCCGCTCATGCAGTTCGCCGTGGTACACCGCCGGGCCACCAAGCTCGACGCCCAGCGCGCCGGCGCCGGCAGCCATCACCGGCCCGGCGTTGGGGCTGTCCCACAGCGGGCCCTGCTTGCGCCAGCAGGCCAGGGCCAGACGGGTCTTGCCCAACAGGGCATAAGTCAGGGCCACCAGCCTTGCAGGTATATAGTTGAGCACATCGTCGATGCGCGCCGCGCACCAGCCAAAGCGCTCGAAACGTTCGTTACGGTAGCCCCACATGGCATCCAGCGTGTTGCTCAGGCGGTACAGCACCACGCCTGGCGCACCGGCCACCACAAACCAGAACAACGCGGCGAACACTGCGTCGCTGCCGTTCTCCAGCACCGACTCGGTCGCCGCTCGGGCCACCGCGGGCTCGTCCAGCTCGCGCGTTTCGCGGCTGACCAGGTAGCCAACCCGCCGCCGCGCCTCCGCCAGGTCGCCCTGGCGCAGGGCGTTGGCCACCGGCAGCACATGCTCGCCCAGGCTGCGCAACCCCACGGCGCAGTAAAGCGCCAGCACATCAACCAGCCAGCCGATATACGGCAGCCACGAAAGGACCAGCGCCACCAGGGTCAGCGGCACCACCGCCAGAAACCACGCGCTCACGCCGTGGCTGCGCCAGCCGCGCCCGCCCGCATTCAGGCGGCGCTCCAGGGTGCCGGCCATGTTGCCGAACGCCACCAAGGGGTGGCGGCGCTGTGGTTCGCCCAGCAAAGCGTCCAGGGCCACCCCGGCCACGGTCAGCAAGGCCACGCTCATTGACGCTCTCCCCATTGGTTTTCGTAAAGCATTTCACTCAAGGGCCGCTCTTCGGCCCAGCTTTCCTGAACCAACATCGGCACCGGATAGAACGCGGCGACCGGCCCAAGGCACAGTACCGCCACCGGCTTGGCCCCGGCAGGCATGCCCAGCAGCGCGGCCAACGCCTGCGGGTCGAACAGCGACACCCAGCCCATGCCCAGCCCTTCGCCACGCGCGGCCAGCCACAGGTTCTGGATGGCACAGGCCAGCGAGGCCAGGTCCATCTCCGGCAGGGTGCGCCGGCCGAAGATGTGTGGCTCGCGGTTGTCCATCAAGGCCGCCACCAGCAGCTCGGCACAATCGTTTATGCCCTCCACCTTCAATTTCATGAAAGCATCGGATCGCTCGCCCAGCGCCTCGGCCGTGCGTACCCGCTCCGCCTCCACCAAGGCCTGGATGCGCCCGCGCAGGTCACGCTGGGTGATGCGGATAAAGCGCCACGGCTGCATAAGCCCGACGCTGGGCGCCTGATGCGCGGCGGCCAGCAAGCGGCCAAGCAGTTCGGGCGCCACCTGGCCACCCGCAAAATGGCGCATGTCGCGGCGCTCGCCGATGGCCCGGTAAATGGCGGCGCGCTCGGCGTCGCTATAGGCGTGATCATTCATGGTCGCAACAGCGCCGCCGCCGCATCCGGGCAGGAAGGGAAATAGAAGTGCACGTAAGAGGCCGTCAGCCGGCCCAGACGATAAACCGCCTCGTTGCCACGCCCGCCGTTGGGGCTCAGCCCCCGGGCAATCGGTTCCAGCGCAGTGCTGGTCAGCGAATGGTGATAGGTGTGACCGCGCAAGGTCCCCTCCGGCAGCTCCACCGCCTGCAGCGCCAGCGCGGCCAGGCGCTTCTGCATGGTCGCCTCACCCGGCAGCAAGCCGAGCAGTTCGGCACGTTCACCGGCCACGTCAGTCAGGGCATCGAGCAGGTACAGCATGCCGCCGCACTCGGCCAGCAATGGCTTGCCCTGCGCGTGGTGGGCACGGATCGCCTCGCACATCGGTGCGTTGGCGGCCAGCGCATGGTGATGCAGCTCAGGATAACCACCCGGCAGATACAGGCTGTCTACCGCCGGCAGTTCGTGGTCGTGCAGCGGCGAGAAGAACACCAGCTGGGCACCCTGGTTGCGCAACAGGTCGAGGTTAGCGCCATACGTGAAGGCGAACGCCTCGTCCCGCGCAACGCCTATGCGCACACCGGCCAGCGAGGCAACGCAGGCTTGCGGTTCCGGCTCGGCAAAGCTGACTGGCGGCGGCAACGCCGCATCGCAACTGGCGCCCAGCGCTTCGGCGGCAGCGTCCAGGCGGGTGTCCAGGTCATTCAGCTCGCTGGCCTGCACCAGGCCCAGGTGGCGGCTGGGCAGTTCGATGCCGCGTTCGCGGGACAAGCCGCCATACCAGCGCAAGCCCTCGGTCAGGCTGCCTTCGAGCAGTTGCGCATGACGCAGGCTGCCTACCCGATTGGCCAGCACGCCGGCGAACGGCAGATCGGCCTGGTACCGCGCCAGGCCCAGGGCCAGGGCTCCGAAGGTCTGGGCCATGGCTGTGCCATCGATCACCGCCAGCACCGGAACGCCAAAGTGGCGCGCCAGGTCGGCGCTTGACGGGGTGCCGTCGAACAGCCCCATCACCCCTTCGATGAGGATCAGGTCAGCCTCGCCAGCAGCTTCCCACAGCAGACGACGGCTTTCTTCGGCACCGATCATCCACAGGTCCAGCTGATACACCGGCGCGCCACTGGCCCGCTCGAGAATCATCGGGTCAAGAAAGTCGGGCCCGCATTTGAACACCCGCACCTTGCGCCCGAGGTTGCGGTGCAGACGGGCCAGCGCAGCAGTGACGGTAGTCTTGCCCTGGCCTGAGGCGGGTGCCGCGATCAACACGGCGGGGCAGTGGCGCGATCGACTCACAGTTCGACGCCCTTCTGTGCGCGGATACCGGCCTGGAAGGCGTGCTTGAGCATGCCCATTTCGGTCACGGTATCGGCCAGTTCGATCATCTCGGGCTTCGCAGCGCGGCCAGTGACAATCACATGCTGCATGGGCGGGCGGGCTTGAATGTCGGACAGTACCTGGTCCAGGTCGAGGTAACCATGTTTGAGGGCGATGTTGAGCTCGTCCAGCACCACGAACTGTACACCTGGGTCCTGCAGCAACTGGCGCGACACCGCCCAGGCGGCTTGCGCAGCAGCGATGTCACGCTGGCGGTCCTGGGTTTCCCAGGTAAAGCCCTCGCCCATCACGTGGTAGCGCACTTGTTCGGGGAAGCGACGGAAGAACAGCTCCTCGCCGGTGCTGTTGCGGCCCTTGATGAACTGCACCACACCGCATTGCATGCCGTGGCCCAAGGCGCGCGCGAGCATGCCGAAGGCCGAACTGCTCTTGCCCTTGCCATTGCCGGTCAGCACCAGCAGCAGGCCACACTCGTTAGGGGAATTGGCGATGCGTTCGTCGATGACCGCCTTCTTGCGCTGCATGCGCGCCAGGTGGCGTTCGTCGCGTTCGGTGGAATCGCTCATCAGGGTTCTCCGCTGGCTGGCACCACGGCAATGCGCGGCGACAGGTAATAGGCAGGCAAACGGAGAACGCGCAGAGGCCATGGCTGGGCGCCACGGTGCACCGCGCATCACCCTCCGTGATGCCGTTGGCAGTATCAGGCCGGTCTCCGGGCTTGTGAGTGGGCCTTGGCCCTGGCCTGCGCGCCTTCCCGGATGCTGGCATCCAGTGGCCCTGCGCGGCCTTTTACTCATCCACCGTTGCGGGGGCAGCGCCGGAATCGCGCCATGCTGGCGCCCACCGGCTTCCCAGTTTCACCCTGCCCAGTCGGGGCTGGCAGGGCACCTGAAACACGCCGCGAAGGTTAGAGGGTTGCACCGGGAGCGTCAATCGAAGCGGGAGGTCTGGCGGGTGAGCAAACCACCTTGAATCCAGGCAGCCGGTATCGGCCCCGAGCTCGAGGAGGCCGCTAAACAGGCATGGATATCAAGGGTTCTGTGCCAGATGCCCTTGCGGAATCACCCGCTTGGCCTGCAGGTAGGCCTTGGCCCAGTAGCTGTTTGACAGGTAGTCCAGGCGCACGGTGCCACCGGTGGAAGGTGCATGCACGAAGCGCCCGTCCCCGACATAGATGCCGGCATGGCTGACCTGCGAGCCGCCACTGGTGGCGAAGAACACCAGGTCACCAGACTGCAGCGAACTGACATCCACCGTCGGTGCGCGCATGACAATCATCTCTCGCGTCGAGCGCGGCAGGCTGATGCCAGCAGCATCACGGTACACATACTTGATCAGGCCGCTGCAGTCGAAGCCGGAATCCGGCGTATTGCCCCCCCAACGATAGGGCGTACCAACCAGACCAATGGCGCGGATCAGCACGTCATCGGCAATCGGTGAGGGACTGGGCTGGCTATAGGTAACCTGCGGCTGTACCACAGGGGCCGGCGCAGGCGCACGGCTGGAGCATGCAGCCAGCAAGGCTGCCAAGGAGAAAAATGCGAAGCGCGCCATCTTTACCATGGCCAGAACATCCTGTCTGAGACCGCTGCGCTGCAGCCGAAAAGAGTTGAGAGTTTAGATTAGACGCTTTCTGTAAATGCGCACGGCGGCGAGCTTTTTTAAAGCATCACCGCCGCGGCAGGGTACATCATTTTGATATCAGTTGCGCGCGATGTTGGTCGGCGCCATGGCCAAGGCTCGCTTGGCTTCAATGAAGGTCTTGCTCCAGTAACGATCACCGAGGCTGTCGATGCGCACACCACCACTGCGGCGGCTGCTGGAGTGGATGAACTGGTTGTCGCCCAGGTAGATCCCGGCATGGCTTACCCGGCCACGGCCATTGGTGCTGAAGAACAGCAAGTCACCTGGCTTGAGCTTGTTGCGGGCCACTTTCGGGGCATCGACGTTGATCATTTCACGCGTGGAGCGCGGCAGCGTCATGCCCGCTTCTTCGCGGAACAGGTAACCGATGAAGCCACTGCAGTCGAAGCCGGACTTTTCCGAGGTACCACCGAAGCGGTAGCGGGTGCCGATCAACGACATGCCGCGCTCGAGAATGCTGTCAGCCAGAACCGGCAATTGGTAAGGCTTGCTGCCGGAGAAAGACGCCAGGTCATCTTCGGTGGCCAGCTCTTCCGGCTCGCCGAATACCGACGAGGAAGAGGCCTTGGCCTTGATAGCCGATTGTGCAGTGATCGGCGTGTGATCCTGGGGCTGAGATACCGGGCCTTGGGCCGCGCAGCCAAAAAGCAGGGTCACGAGTGCGAGTGGCACGAGGGGTGCGAAGCGCTTTAGCATGGGCACGACCGTGTCTGTAATCCTTTAGAAGGGTGAAACTATGCCCTCTATCATGGCCATTTGCAAATTTTATCGAAAAAGATGTGACTTTTTTGTTTTACCGCTCTGGCCCAGGGTTTTCAGGGGGTTACCAGCCGAGGGTTTCCTTGAGAAAAGGAATGGTGAGCTTGCGTTGTGCCTGCAGCGACGCCTGATCGAGGCGCTCGAGCAAGTCGAACAACGCGCTCATGCTCCGCGCGCCGCGGGTGAGGATGAAATGGCCGACTTCGTCGGTCAGGTGCAGGCCACGGCGCGAAGCTCGCAGCTGCAAGGCGCGCAGCTTGTCTTCGTCGGACAGGCCACGCATCTGGAACACCAGCGCCAGGGTCAACCGCGACTTCAGGTCCGGCAGCTTGATCGGCAGCTCACGCGGTGATGCCGAGGCAGCCAGCAGCAAGCGTCGGCCGCTGTCGCGCAGGCGGTTGAACAGGTGGAACATGGCCTCTTCCCAATCCGCCTTGCCGGCGATCACATGCAGATCGTCGATGCACACCAGTTCGTACTGGGCCAGGTAGTCGAGCAGTTCTACGCCACGGTCGAGCAATTGCGCTAGCGGCAGGTAGACAGCGGGCTCGCCACGTTGCTGGAAGCGATGGGTGGCGGCCTGCAGCAGGTGGGAACGGCCAACACCCTGCTTGCCCCACAGGTAGATAAGGCTCTCGGTCCAGCCGGCGTCGGCTTCGCATAGCCGCTCGACGTAACCCAATGCCGCAGCATTGGCGCCCGGATAGTAGTTGATGAAGGTGGCGTCATCGCGCAGGCGCACACCCAGGGGCAACTGGATCGGTGGTTTCATGCTCGCGGGCGGTCGACGGGACCGCTGGGGGCCTTTGGTGAACAATCTGCAAAGTCTATACCCGCAACGCGGGGCGCACAATCTCGACTGCAGATAGGGCAAGCAAAATCAACAAGTTGCGCTGCACAAGCGAACGACGGATGCTGGAAAAACAGTGCTCAGCACCCGCGAGAGCGGGCGCCACAGGGCGGCGCTCGATTTCGCGGGCACGAAAAGGCTCAAGACGAAACACGTGTTCAAAGCTCCGGGTCGATATTCCCGGCGTACATATCCGATTCCTTGTACAGGGCATGCACATGCCGCAGCAGCACCATGATCACCGCCGCCACCGGCAGCGCCAGCAGCACACCGGTGAAGCCGAACAGTTCACCCCCGGCGAGGATGGCAAAGATCACCGCAACCGGGTGCAGGCCGATGCGATCGCCCACCAGCAGAGGGGTCAGCACCATACCCTCCAGCGCCTGCCCGACCATGAACACCGCAACGATGCCCAGCATCGGATACAGGTCACCACCGAACTGGAACAGGCCGGCCACCAGCGCGGCACCAATGCCAATGATGAAGCCCATGTACGGCACGATGGCCGCAAGGCCTGCAAGCATGCCGATCAGCAGACCGAGTTCGAGCCCCACCAGCATCAGGCCGGCTGAATAGATGACGCCCAGGGCCAGCATCACCATCAGTTGCCCGCGCACGAATGCCCCCAGCACTTCATGGCATTCACCTGCCAGGCCCATCACTTGTGGCTCGCGCTGGCGCGGCAGCAGGCCGCGCAGCTTGCCCATCATCAAGTCCCAATCGCGCAGCAGATAGAAGCCCACTACCGGAATCAGCACCATGTTGGCCAGCCAGCCCACCAACGCCAGGCTTGAGGCGGTGGCCTGGGACAGCAGCATGCCGACGATATCGGTGGTCTGCCCCATGTGCGCGCCGATGGCGGCCTTGATCTTGTCGAATTTCCAGAAACCATCGGCCAGGCCAAGGCGGCCCTGTACCCACGGCAGCGCGACATGCTCAAGCCAGTCGAGCATCTGCGGTGCCAATTCGTACAGGCGCACCAACTGCTTGGCCAGCATCGGCACAAGCACCAGCAACAACGCCAACAGCAACAGGGTGAACAGGCCGAACACCACCACCACACCCCAGGTACGCGAAAGCCCCAGGCGCTCGAGACGATCGACCAGCGGGTCGGCCAGGTAGGCCAGCATGATGCCGACCAGGAACGGCGTAAGAATATTGTGCAGGCTATAAAGCAGCACAGCGATCAGCAGTGCAGCGCCCAGCCAGATCCAGCGACGCATGTCAGTCACGGTAAGCGCCCCTTACCAGCGAAAACGCAAGCCGTCGAACGGCTTGGGTGCTGGCTGCGCAGGCGCGGGCTGCCCGGCTGCGGCGTCCACTGCCGGTGCTGGCATGGCCGGCACCGCCGGTGCCTGCTCGACCGGCACTTCCTGCAGCTTGGCCAGGCCAAGCTGGGCACGTAGCTGTTCACGATTGCCCGTAACCCCGTAGGTCAGGGTAGTGCCTTCAGCCGCCTGCAAGCGTGGGCCATAGGGCTCCAGCACGCGGGCCAGCTCAGCATAGCGCTGCAGGTTCATGCCCTGCACTTGCACCTGCAACTGGCTGCTGGCACCCGGCCGGGTAACGTAGCGCGGCGCCAGGCGGCTGCTTACCGCCATCATCACCGCGTCAGCCAAGGCGGCCTGGTCGGCGCCCTCGGCAGTGCCCTGCTCACGCTGGTCGCCCAGCCACAGCTGCCACTTGCCCTGCCACTTGCCGTCGGCTTCCTGGGCATGTACCGCCAGCAAAGCATCGGCGCCGTAGCGCTCGGAAGCTTCGCGCAGCGGCGCCGGATCGTTGCCTTCGATCTGCTTGGCATTGGCGACCAGCTGCTCCTGCAAGTCGGCCAGCGGCAAGCGCAACGGCAGACCACGGTGCTGGGCGGCGCGGCGCAGGGGTTGGGCACTGGCCTGGCCATCACCGACCAGGCTGCTGCCCTCAACGGTATCGTTCAGCCACCACCCCAGTATCGAGGGCCGGTTACTGCCCCACAAAGCCAGGCCAGCCTTGCGCAAAGCCCGCTCGGTGCTACCTGGGTCGAACTCGACCACTACTGACTCGGGCGGGCCGGCTTCGCTGCCCACCTGGTTGATGATTTGCTGTGGGTCCTTGCGCAGCTCGGCCAATGCAGGGCTCTGCACGGCCTTTGGGTCACCGGTCAGACGCTGCACCAACGTGTCCAGGGCTTTGACTGTGGCTGCGGTACGGGCTTCGGCACCCGGCCCGGTGACCGGCTCGCGCACCTGATAAAGGCCGGAGACATTTTCAGCCAGGGCCGTGGCCGAGATCAGGGCCAGGCAACCAGCTGCCAGAATATTGAACAAACGCATGGAGGATTCCTGTCCAGTCGAGCTTCAAGCCGTAAGCTTCAAGCTGCAAGAAAAAGCAGGCCGAGCGCCAGGCTGCATCGTCGTGCAGCCGCAAGCTCGTTGCTTGCAGCTTATACACATGCAACCGCATCAACCACCCTCCCGCTTTTTTCAACAATTACCGCCCTGCCCGTCGGCCTGAGGATGGCCGCTGCCCAGCAACCCTGATAAAATCGCGCGCCTTCACAGACCACTGACGTTTCAGACCGCCGCCGCTTATCAGCCGGCCTTGGCCGTCATGGTCGTTTTTAAGAATCCCTCCCTCCTAAAGGCCTGGATCAATGAGCAAGCAACCCTCCCTGAGCTACAAGGACGCCGGTGTAGACATCGACGCCGGCGAAGCACTGGTCGAACGCATCAAGGGCGTGGCAAAACGCACCGCACGCCCTGAAGTCATGGGTGGCCTGGGCGGCTTCGGCGCCCTCTGCGAGATCCCGGCCGGCTACAAACAGCCGGTGCTGGTCTCCGGCACCGACGGCGTCGGCACCAAGCTGCGCCTGGCGCTGAACCTGAACAAGCACGACAGCATCGGCCAGGACCTGGTCGCCATGTGCGTCAACGACCTGGTCGTGTGCGGCGCCGAGCCGCTGTTCTTCCTCGACTACTACGCCACTGGCAAGCTGAACGTTGACGTGGCCGCCACCGTGGTCACCGGCATCGGCGCCGGTTGCGAACTGGCCGGCTGCTCGCTGGTCGGTGGTGAAACCGCCGAAATGCCTGGCATGTACGAAGGCGAAGACTACGACCTGGCCGGTTTCTGCGTAGGCGTGGTGGAAAAGGCCGAAATCATCGACGGCTCCAAGGTTGCCACCGGTGACGCGCTGATCGCCCTGCCATCCTCGGGCCCGCACTCCAACGGCTACTCGCTGATCCGCAAGATCCTCGAAGTGTCGGCTACCGACATCGAGAACACCCAGCTGGACGGCAAGCCGCTGACCGACCTGCTGATGGCGCCGACCCGCATCTACGTCAAACCGCTGCTGCAGCTGATCAAAAACACCGGCGCAGTCAAGGCCATGGCCCACATCACCGGCGGCGGCCTGCTGGACAACATCCCGCGCGTACTGCCGAAAAACGCCCAGGCCGTGGTTGACGTGGCCAGCTGGCAGCGCCCGGCGGTGTTCGACTTCCTGCAGGAAAAGGGCAACGTCGACGAGCACGAAATGCACCGCGTACTGAACTGCGGCGTGGGCATGGTCATCTGCGTGGCCCAGGACCAGGTCGAAGCCGCCCTGAACGAACTGCGCGCCGCCGGTGAGCAACCGTGGGTAATCGGCCACATCGCCGAAGCCGCCGAAGGCGCTGCCCAGGTCGAGCTGCAGAACCTCAAGGCACACTGATGCCGAGCAAGACCTGCAATGTAGTGGTACTGCTGTCGGGCTCCGGCAGCAACCTGCAAGCCCTGATCGACAGCTGCCAAGGGCAGGACAGCCCGGTGCGTATCCGCGCGGTGGTTTCCAACCGCGCCGATGCCTACGGCCTGCAACGCGCCGCAGCGGCCGGTATCGACAGCGTCGTGCTCGACCACACCCAGTTCGACGGCCGTGAAGCCTTCGATGCCGCGCTGATGGCGCGCATCGACGGCTTTGCCCCGGACCTGGTGGTGCTGGCCGGTTTCATGCGCATCCTCAGTGGCGACTTCGTGCGCCACTATCAGGGCCGCCTGCTCAACATCCACCCGTCGCTGCTGCCCAAGTACAAGGGCCTGCATACGCATCGCCGGGCATTGGAAGCTGGCGACGCCGAGCATGGCTGCAGCGTACACTTCGTGACTGAGGAACTCGATGGCGGCCCACTGGTCGTACAGGCTGTGGTACCGGTGGCGTCTGATGACACCGTCGAAAGCCTGGCACAGCGGGTACACCATCAGGAACACCTGATCTACCCACTGGCGGTGCGCTGGTTCGCTGAAGGGCGCTTGCGTCTCGGCGAACACGGTGCATTACTGGACGGCCAGCCACTGGCAGCCAGCGGTCACTTGATTCGATCCTAGGAGAATTTATGCGTCGCGCCCTGCTCTTGGCTCTCGCCGTGCTCGCCCTGCCCCTCCAGGCAGCTGATCTGAAGCCCTTCTCGGCCAGCTACACCGCCGACTGGAAGCAGCTGCCCATGAGCGGCACCGCCGAGCGCAGCCTGGTCAAAAATGCCAACGGTACCTGGGACCTTAACTTCAAGGCTTCCATGATGATCGCCAGCTTGACCGAGCAAAGCACCCTGCGCCTGGACAACGACACCCTGCTGCCGCAGAAGTACCACTTCGAGCGTGGCGGCCTGGGCAAGGCCAAGAAGGTCGACCTGAACTTCGACTGGAGCACCAAGAAGATCACCGGCAGCGACCGTGGCGATGCCGTCAGCCTGCCACTGAACCGCGGCGTTCTGGACAAGTCGTCCTACCAGTTGGCCCTGCAGCACGACGTAGCCGCGGGCAAGAAGAGCATGACCTACCAGGTGGTGGACGGCGACGAGATCGACACCTACGACTTCCGCGTGCTGGGCACCGAAAAGGTCACCACCAAGACCGGCCAGGTCGATGCCGTGAAGGTCGAGCGCGTGCGCGATCCAAGCCAGAGCAAGCGCATCACCGAGCTGTGGTTCGCCAAGAACTGGGACTACCTGCTGGTGCAACTGCGCCAGGTAGAGACCGATGGCAAGGAGTACGTGATCGTGCTGCAGGATGGCACGGTCGATGGCAAGCCGGTGAAGGGCAACTGATCGCACACTGCCTGCAACACCTGAAGCCCCGCCCTGTGCGGGGCTTTTCTTTGCTGCGAAGAAGCCCCCCCAGGCAGCATCCCTTCGAGCTTCATGAAACTTGTTTCATGCCTGTTTTACTTACTTAGTCTGCTAACAAACTCTATAAAGAAGACGTGCGACACACTGTCGCAGCCATCTTGAAGAAGTGGAGTTTACCGATGACTGTCCAAGTAACCGAACGCGACGAATCGAGAATGTCCCACGAAGGCCTGGCCGCTGGCGTGCGGATCTGGGATGTGTACCAGCAAGGCCAACTGGTGGGCATGTTCCATAACGAACACGAAGCACACCAATACCGCGTTGAGCTTGAAGACCTGGAAAACCAGCGCGCCACACAATGACCCTGCGCACTGCGACACCCCCCTGACTCACCTGGGCTCAGAGAGCAACCCCACAATACTGCGACATCGCCGGCGTATTGTGGGGTTGCCATGACAGGGCCTACACCGCCCCGAAACGCACCTCCACCGACAGGCTGCCCAGGTTATCGCTCAGGCCAGCCCCGTAACGCCCGTCCAGATCGTCATTGATGCACAACTGCAACTCACCTTGCTGGCCACGCGGCAATTGCACCTGGTTGCCGACCAGGAACGGCACACCGCTGTTGCCGATACGCCCGATCAACGCCCCTTCCGGTTGACCAGGCAAGGCATAGCCGGGCTTGGCGATCAACCTTGGGTTGCCCGCCGCGCCAACCATGCCGGTGGCCGGGTTCGCTGTCCACTGCCCGCCCGTGCATACCGCCAACTGCCAGCTATGCCCATTGACCTGCATGCCCGTGCCCTGCCATGCCTGGTTGGCCTGCACCTGCACGGTGCGCTTGAGCAGGTCGCTGGCCACCACGTCGGCGGCCTGGAACGTCAACGCGGTGATGGTCAAGGTCGGGTTGGCGGTGCCGGTAGTGGGGAACACGCCGTCGCCGACCAGGAACAGGTTGGGGTGGTCCCAGCTGCGCTGATCCTTGTCCACCACCGACTTGGTGCGGTCTGAGCCCATGCGGTAGGTGCCCATCAGGTGACCAGCGCCGTAGAACGCGTAGTTCTGGCCGTCGTACTCAAACACCGTTTGCGAGCCGGGCTCAAGCTTAGGGTTCAGGTCGGTCAGCTCGGTAGCGCCCATCAGTTCGGTGATGATGTGCGTGGCGGCCAGGCGCGCCTGCTTGAAACCCTCCTTGGTGTAGTCGGACAGTTCGTAGGTGATCTGCGGCCGAGGCAGGCCCAAGCCGTCGGCGAACTCCGTACTCCTCTCCACCCGGCACAGCGCATTATCGGGGTCTTTCTCCACCTGCTCGACCAAGAAGCCCAGACGGAACTGGCGGGTCAGCACGCTGTTGAGCTGCTGCACCAGCGCCTGGCCGGACAACGCCAGCTTGCTGGGGTTAGCGCCGCCGTGGTTGGTGCCGTCGATGAAATCGCAGACCGAGGTGTAGGGGTCGTTCACCGACCAGTTCCAGCCCTCGTTGCCGATTTCGATACGCCAGGCGGCACGCTGGCTGCGGAACGGGCCATCGCGCATGTCCTCAATCCCCGAGGTGGACAACGGCCCACGGAACGGGAACAGCGGCTTGCCTTCGGGCATCAGGCCCCAGGCCAGGTACACCGGGTGGTCAGCCAATGCCTGGCCGACCTGGCCGCTGCTGTTGGCGACCCCTTTAGGGCTGTTCGGGCCGATGGAGTTGAGCAGCAACTTCGGCGTTTCGATCGCGTGGGCGGCGATTACGTAGCGTTTGCCCTGGGCCGTGCCGTTCTGGCGCGTACCATTGTTCTGGTACTGGATGAAATCGATGCCCGTGACCCCATTGGCATCGACCTGCACCTGGCTCGCCACGGTCTGGTAAAGGATGCGCACGTTGCCGGTATCCAGTGCCTTGGCCATGGTCACGGTGGCGTCGTACTTGGCCTGGATCGGGCAGATCGGCGTGCAGCTGGTATTGCCAGCGCACACCCGACGGCCGTTATCATTCTGCGAGTTGCGCCCGGCCGGGGTCTGCCGGACGTTGAGGGTGACACCTGGGTACGGCTTGCCGTCGGGCCCCTTCTCCGGGCTCTGGTACACGGTGCCCGTGACGTGCTTGCCCAGGCCCTGGTCGACCAGCGACGGCGGGATGCCATGCATGCTGTATTTGTAGCCCTGCGGGAAGGTCACGCCCAGGTAAGTCTGCGAGGCGACATCGGCGGACACGCCCATCTCTTCCTCGGCGCGGCAGTAGGCAGTCTGCAGGTCGTCGTAACTGAGCGGCCAGTCGACCCCGACGTTGTACGCAGTGCGCATGCGAAAGTCGTTGGGCAACAGGCGCAGGGCCGTGCCCATCCAGTGCCACATGGTGCCGCCGCCTACCCGCTCGTAGGTGCTGGCGAACAGGTGAGGCCCCTTCTGCACCAGGTAGCTTTTCTGCGCCTTGTTCGGGTCTTGGCTACCCGCGGTGATCAGGTCCTGGATGGTCGCCCGTGGCGCGAACTGTGTGGCCGGGGTCTGCTCGCTCTGCTCAGGTGGGTACGGCGACTCGGGCGCTTTGAGCACCGCGGTGTAGAAGCGCTCCAGGTACTCGCTGCGATTGGGCGGAATGGCCGGGCCCGATTCGAGCACCAGCACTTTCAACCCGGCCAGGCCCAACTGGTAGGCCATGACACTGCCGGCCATGCCGGCGCCCACCACGATCACATCGGCAGTTTCAATGTTCTGGGTTTGTACATTGCTCATGGCTGCTGCCCTTCCTTGGCGTCGACACCGGTGAATTGCTTGAGGGTCGGTGGCTGCTCACCCCAGTACCCGAAGTGGAACTGGCTGTAGCCCATGGGGTGGGATTGGGCGATCTTCCACGCCCAGCTCTCCTTGTAGGCCTGGTCGGAGACCACACGCGTGTCACCCGTGCGGGCGTTGCCCAGGTCGTAGGGTTGGTACCAACTGCCGAGCAGCCACAGCTTCATGATCGAGCGGGCGCCCTGGGCGATTTGCGGGTTCGCGTTATCAAGCACGGCGCTGGCGATTTGCGCGGGCGGCTGGCTCTGGATGCTGGCGTACAGCTCCAGCAGGCTGCTGAACGCCTCGAGGCCCATGCCTTGCTGGGCGGTGGCGAAGAACACCGGCGGCAGGTTGATCGGGTCGACGGAAGGCGCCAGCAGCTTGGCCGACAGGCCAGTGAGCACGGCGGACAAGCCGATGAAGTTTTGCAGGTTCTGGTCGCTCATGGCATCACTCCTTGGCGCCGGTGGATTGGGCACGTTCAAGCAGGAAAGTGAAATCGGCGAAGCTGGTGCGCGGTGACTGGGTCACGCGGGTGGTCGCGTTGTTGTGGCACTCCATGCAGCTGGACGAGGCCTGCGGGGTGGTGCCCTGGTTGTAGGTCTCCAGGGTGGCGTTGGCCAGGAAGTTCGGCGCAGGCGTACCTAGCGGGTTGGTCGGCGACGGCACCTGGCAGTCATCGGCCGGGTCGGTGGGCCACTGGGTGCTGATCAGGTGGTAGTTGGCCCACACCGTGCCCTTGAGCGCGCCTTGCCACTGCGCGTTGAGCTGTTGGGTGGCGGCGGTGACGGGAATTTCACGTACGATCTGCGAGGGGATGGCCTTCTTCGACGGGTCCCACGGTTGCGCGGGCGGCTCGTTCACCGGGCGGTTGCTGGCCTGGGCGTCGTAGAACAGGTAGGGCCCTTTGCGCTCGTTCATTGGCGTGGTCTTTTCCGGCACGTTGCGCACGTGCTCGAACGTCGACCATACCCACTGCGGTGCGCCCTCGGTCTTGTGCACGATGTGCAGGCCTACCAGCCCGACCTTCTGCGCATTGCACGATTCGGGGATCACCGCCCCCTTGTTCGGGTCGGCGTTGCCGGGGGTGTAGACCAGCGCGTCGACGGCGTGGAACTCCTGCGGGTTGTCGCTGCCATCGAGCACTTTCCAGGCCGACTTGACCATGATCGCGCCGACCTGCTGGGCCTTTTGCGAACCGCAGGCGAAGGCGATGCGGTTGTCGGCCTTGCTCAGGAACGCTTGCTGGCCTTCCTTGCTGTACAGGCCATTGTTGACGATGTCATCGAACATTGGCTGGTTGACCATGATCGCGTTGCGCGTGTAGGTGCCGCTTTGGTCGACCAGCGGGCCGGTCTTGAACGGCTGGATGAACTCATCGAGTACCCCGGCGACCTTGCCCATCTGTTGCAGCACCGGCAAGTCACCCTTGCCTTGGCAGGCCGCGGGCACGGGCGCCTGCTGGTCCCAGGCGACGGGTTTCTGACCCTTGGGCAGAAAAATCTCGTAGCTTTCTTTCCACGATTCCCAAACCGTCTTGCCGGGCGCGCCGATCTTCGCCGAGGTGTTGGCACTGCCGTCGGCATTGGCGGGCCAGTTCAGGGCGACGAAGGTTTGCCACGACAGCACGTCGAAATCGTGTTGCAGGGTGTCCAGGGTGAAGGGGGGATTGGCGGTGACATCGAAGGGAATCGCAGGTGACAGCACCGGCGGGCTGGCCGCATCGGCCATGGCGAACGCACTGGTGAAGCTCGCACCCAGGCACGCCAACCGTTTCAGGGTTATTTTCATTGTCGTCTCCTCAGCAGATAAAGCGTCGGGACGACGAGGCGTACTGGCCCTTCCTGGACCGAATGTTCAGCGCTATCCCTGACGCTAAGCTGGAGGCTAGCCGTTGTGCCGGAACCCTAAGAAATGTCCGACGAACGGAGGGAACCAAGACGATAGTACAAGTGACTAATCGCGCCGGTTCGGTGAGCGGCGAACCCTTTCGGGTCAGAAGGCCAGCGCCCTCTTGAGAACGCGCGTGTCACGATGGCCGAGGGAGCGACCGTGTGCAGCGAAAGGGCCGCAGAGCGGCCCTGCGATCTTGAATGAACCGCATTAACGCCAAGGCGAGGTTTTCGTGCTTACCACATCAGATCATCAGGGATCTTGTAAGCCGCGTACGGGTCGTCTTCGTCCGTTTCCTCGACATGGCTGTTGAGCAGCAGAATACGGCCAGGGTCGCGCTCCTGGATCTTCAAGGCGGCCTCACGGGGGATAACCTCGTAACCACCGGCATGGGCTACCACGGCCAGCGCGCCGTTGCTCAGCTTGGTGCGCATCAGGGCGTTGACGGCAATGCGCTTGACCTTCTTGTCGTCGACGAAGTTGTAGTAATCCTCGGTGCTCAGTTTGGGCAGGCGAGTGGCCTCGATCAGTTGCTTGACCTGCGCGGCACGGGCCTTCTGCTCGGCCTTTTCCTGCTGCTGGCGGTTCAGTTCCTGGTCACGCCGGGCTTTTTCAGCCATGGCTTCCTTGGCCATGCGCTGCTGGCTGTCGTCGACTTCGACCTGGCCTTTGTGCTCCATGCGCTTCTGTTTCTTTTCAGCTTTGTTGGTCTGCGAGACCTGTTTCTGGTTGACCAGACCGGCTTTGAGCAATTGGTCGCGAAGGGAAAGGCTCATGAATATTCACTCACTTATGCAACAGCTCAGCCGCAGCTGGGCAGGTTCTTTTCCTGACGTTTGGCTTCCCCCCAAAGGGCATCCAGCTCGTCAAGGTCACAATCTTCAATGGGGCGGCCACTGTCGCGCAATGCCTGTTCGATAAAACGGAAACGTCGTTCGAACTTGCGATTGGCGCGGCGTAGCGCATGCTCTGGGTCTTGCTTGAGGTGGCGGGCCAGGTTGACCGCAGCAAACAGCAAGTCGCCGACTTCATCTTCCAGCGCATCGGCGTCGCCGTCGGCCATGGCCTGCAGCACTTCATCCAGCTCTTCGCGGACCTTGTCCAGCACCGGCAACGCCGCCGGCCAGTCGAAACCGACCGTGGCCGCACGTTTTTGCAGTTTGGCTGCCCGCGACAGCGCCGGCAAGGTTGCCGGCACGTCATCAAGCAGCGACAGCTGTTCGGGCTGGCTCTTCTCCGCGCGCTCTTCGGCCTTGATTTCTTCCCAGCGCGACTTGACCTGGGCTTCGCTCAGGCTGGGCGTGTCCACCGGCGCGTACAGCTCGCCAGTCGGAAAAACGTGCGGGTGGCGGCGGATGAGCTTGCGGGTGATGCTGTCGACCACACCATCGAACTCGAAACGCCCTTCTTCGCGGGCCAGCTGGCTGTAGTAGACCACCTGGAACAGCAAATCGCCCAGCTCGCCTTGCAAGTGCTCGAAATCGCCGCGCTCAATGGTGTCAGCGACCTCGTAGGCCTCTTCGATAGTGTGTGGGACGATGCTGGCGTAGTTCTGCTTCAGGTCCCACGGGCAGCCGTACTGCGGGTCGCGCAGGCGGGCCATGAGATGCAGCAGGTCGTCAAGGGTGTAGGTCATTCAATCAGGTCCTTTCAGTGGCGCCTTCTTCGCGGGTAAACCCGCTCCCACAGGATGGGTGCAGCTTTCGAAATCTGCACCTTACCTGTAGGGAGCGGGTTTACCCGCGAAGCAGACGCCCCGGTCTCAAGGGGTACGATTACGCCGCGTCTCGATGATGTTCGGCAACTGCGAGATCCGCCCCAGCAGGCGCCCCAGCGCGTCCAGGCCTGGAATCTCGATGGTCAGCGACATCAGCGCGGTGTTGTCTTCCTTGTTCGAACGGGTATTCACCGCCAGCACGTTGATCTTCTCGTTCAGCAGCACCTGCGACACATCGCGCAGCAGGCCCGGGCGGTCGTAGGCACGGATGACGATGTCGACCGGGTAGGTCTGCACCGGGATCGGCCCCCAGCTCACCTGAATCATGCGCTCTGGCTCCTTGCCCGCCAGCTGCAGTACCGAGGCGCAGTCCTGGCGATGAATGCTCACGCCACGGCCCTGGGTGATGTAACCGACAATGGCATCGCCCGGTAGCGGCTGGCAGCAGCCGGCCATCTGTGTCAGCAGGTTGCCGACACCCTGGATCTGAATGTCGCCACGCTTGCCGGTACGCGGCCCGGTAGGCTTGCGCGGCACCAGCTCGATCTGCTCGATACGCTCAGGCTCCAGCAACTGCTGGGCAGCGTTGACCAGATGAGCCAGGCGCAGGTCGCCAGCACCGAGCGAGGCAAACATGTCCTCGGCGGTCTTGACGTTGGTCTTCTCGGCCAGGCGCTCGAAATCAACCTGCGGCAGGCCCAGACGACTGAGCTCGCGCTCAAGCAAGGTCTTGCCGGCAGCAACGTTCTGGTCGCGGGCCTGCAATTTGAACCAGTGGACGATCTTGGCCCGCGCCCGCGAGGTGGTCACGTAGCCCAGGTTGGAGTTCAACCAGTCACGGCTAGGGTTGCCGTGCTTGCTGGTGATGATCTCCACCTGCTCGCCAGTCTGCAGGCTGTAGTTCAGCGGCACGATACGGCCGTTGATCTTCGCGCCGCGGCAGTTGTGGCCGATCTCGGTGTGCACGCGGTAGGCAAAGTCCAATGGCGTGGCGCCTTTGGGCAGGTCGATGGCGTGGCCGTCGGGGGTGAACACATAAACCCGGTCAGGCTCGATGTCGACCCGCAACTGCTCGGCCAGGCCACCGATGTCGCCCAGCTCTTCGTGCCATTCCAGCACCTGGCGCAACCAGGAAATCTTTTCTTCGTAGTGGTTGGAGCTAGGCTTGACGTCGGTGCCCTTGTAGCGCCAGTGGGCGCATACCCCAAGTTCGGCCTCTTCGTGCATGCCGTGGGTGCGGATCTGCACCTCCAGCACCTTGCCCTCGGGGCCGATTACCGCAGTGTGCAACGAGCGGTAGCCGTTCTCCTTGGGGTTGGCGATGTAGTCGTCGAACTCCTTGGGAATATGCCGCCACAAGGTGTGCACGATGCCCAGCGCGGTGTAGCAGTCGCGGATTTCCGGCACCAGCACGCGCACCGCACGCACGTCGTAGATCTGGCTGAACTCCAGGCCTTTGCGCTGCATCTTGCGCCAGATCGAATAGATATGTTTCGCCCGGCCGCTGATGTCGGCATTTACGCCAGTGGCGAGCAACTCGTTCTGCAACTGGTTCATCACGTCGCTGATGAAGCGCTCGCGGTCCAGCCGACGCTCATGCAACAGCTTGGCGATCTGCTTGTACTGGTCGGGCTCCAGGTAGCGGAAGGACAGGTCTTCCAGCTCCCACTTGATGTGACCGATACCCAGGCGGTGCGCGAGCGGCGCGTAGATGTCGAACACTTCACGCGCGACACGCAGGCGTTTCTCGTCATCGGCGGACTTGACCGCCCGGATTGCGCACGTGCGTTCGGCCAGCTTGATCAGCGCCACGCGTACGTCGTCGACCATGGCCACCAGCATCTTGCGCAGGTTCTCGACCTGCGCCTGCGAGCCCAGCACCAGCGACTGTCGTGGGCTGAGGCTGGCACTGATGGCGGCCATGCGCAGCACACCGTCGATCAGCTTGGACACCACCGGGCCAAAACGCTGGCTGACCTCGGCGAGGGTGACCTTGCCCTCGCGCACCGAGCGGTAGATGACCGCAGCCACCAGAGAGTCCTGGTCGAGCTTGAGGTCAGCAAGAATTTCGGCGATTTCCAGGCCTGCCTGGAAGCTGGACGTACCATCCGCCCAGGAATGCTTGGCCGGGTTGCCCTTTTTCTCTACCTCAAGAGCAAACTCGCAGGCTTCTTTCAGCGCTGCGCGATCCAGTGCCGAATCGACGCTTACCACATGGTCCAACCATGCTTCGAGATTGATACTGCCGTCGGTGTTGACCGGCTGGTGCACTCTCACCTGTACCATCTTTGTTTTACCTTTCCATGCAGCACACCATACGGGTGTGCTGGCGATCACCGTGCGGCCGCCATTCCGTGGCAACCGCACCAAGGGGCCAGTCAGCTAGCCCGCTTCGAATAACGCCATGGCCTCGACATGCGCCGTCTGAGGAAACATGTCGAGAATCCCGGCCCTTTTTAACCGGTACCCCTGGCCGACCAGCACTTGGGCGTCTCTCGCCAGCGTGGCCGGGTTGCACGATACGTAGACCAGCCTTCTGGCCTTGAGGCGGGCGATGCCTTGCACCACCTCGAAAGCACCGTCGCGCGGTGGATCCAAGAGTACCGCAGAAAAGCCCTCGGCGGCCCATCCGGTGCCTGCCAAAGGCTGCGATAAATCGGCCTGAAAAAACCGTGCGTTATGCACATTGTTGTTCCGGGCATTGGCCGCGGCCCGATCGACCATGGCCTGTACACCTTCCACTGCCACCACCTCACGCGCCTGGCGGGCCAGCGGCAGGGCAAAGTTGCCCAGACCGCAGAACAAGTCCAGCACACGCTCGTCGGCTTGTGGAGCGAGCCAGGCCAAAGCCTGCTCGATCATCGCCGTATTGACCTGGGCATTCACCTGCACGAAATCGCCCGGGCGCCAGGCCAGCTCCAGCTGCCAAGGTGCCAGGGCAAAGCCCAACTGCGCCGCTGGGTCCACTGGCGCCGGCTCACCTTCGCCTTGCAGCCACAGCTGGGCGTTGGCCTGCTCGCAGAACGCTTGCAACCTGGCCTGGTCCTCAGCCGGCAACGGCGCGACGTGGCGCACCAGAACCGCCTCGGCGGTGCCACTGAACAGCTCTACATGGCCCAGCGCCTGCGGCTTGCTCAACGAACGCAGCACAGTCGGCAAGTGGCGCAAAATGGACTGCAAGGGTTGTACCAGCACTGCACAATCGTCGATGGCAATGATGTCCTGGCTGGCTTCGGCGCGGAAACCCACTTCCAGCTGACGCGCCTTGACGTCCCAGCGCACAGCCACACGGGCCCGGCGCCGGTAGCCGAATTCCGGCCCGCTCAGGGGGGCAGCCCACGCCTCGGGTTGCACGCCGGCCACCCGCTGCAACTGCTCGGCGAGGGTGCGCTGCTTTAGCGCCAGTTGCGCGTCGTGCGGCAGGTGCTGCAGGTTGCAGCCACCGCAGCGGTCGTAGTAGCGACATGGCGCCTCACGGCGCTCGGGCGCGGCCTGCAGCAACCGCTCCAGGCGTGCCTCGACCACTTTGCCACGGGCGTTGAGCACCCGCGCCTCCACGGCCTCACCGGCCAAGGCGCCGCTGACGAACCAGGTACGCCCGTCGAGGAAGGCAATGCCACGGCCGTCACCGGCCAGGCGCTCGATGTCCAGGCGCTGCTTCTTGCCCACTGGGACCTGGGGGGTGCGATTGCCGCCGGCCGGCTGGAAGCGCAGGCCGCTGTTGCTTTTTTTCTTGGACATTTAGCGTGGATCAAACAGGCCGGTGGACAGATAACGGTCGCCGCGGTCGCAAATGATCGCAACCATGACCGCATTTTCCACTTCGCGGGACAGACGCAACATGGCCGCGACCGCACCACCAGAAGACACGCCGCAGAAAATGCCCTCTTCACGCGCAAGGCGACGGGTGGTGTCTTCGGCTTCCTGCTGCGACATGTCGACCACGCGGTCGACGCGGGTGGCGTCGAAGATTTTCGGCAGGTATTCCTCGGGCCAACGGCGAATCCCCGGAATAGCCGAGCCTTCCATCGGTTGCAGGCCGATGATCTGCACCGCGGGGTTCTGTTCCTTGAGGTACTGCGAGCAGCCCATGATGGTACCGGTGGTACCCATGGAGCTGACGAAATGGGTAATGGTGCCCTGGGTCTGCTGCCAGATCTCCGGGCCGGTGCTGTTGTAGTGGGCGATCGGGTTGTCGCCGTTGGCGAACTGGTCGAGCACCAGGCCACGGCCTTCGGCCTGCAGCTTCTCGGCCAGGTCACGGGCGCCTTCCATCCCCTCCTCCTTGGTCACCAGGATCAGCTCGGCGCCATAGGCCGTCATGGCGGCCTTGCGCTCGGCGGTGGAGTTGTCGGGCATGATCAGGATCATCTTGTAGCCCTTGATCGCCGCCGCCATCGCCAGGGCGATGCCGGTGTTGCCGGAGGTGGCTTCGATCAGGGTATCGCCTGGCTTGATCTGGCCCCGCAGTTCGGCGCGAGCGATCATCGACAGTGCCGGGCGGTCTTTCACCGAGCCGGCAGGATTGTTACCTTCGAGCTTGAGCAGGAGGGTATTGCTGGTTTCGCCAGCGATGCGCTGCAGGCGAACCAGTGGCGTATTGCCGACGCAATCGGCGATGGTTGGGTACTGCAAGGTCATGGCGTATTTCGCAATCCGGACGGCGGGGGTGCCTATCATACCGGCAAACCCTTCGCGGCCATATCACGCAATCTGTAGTGCATATAGCTACAAGCTATAACGGTGTGACATGTGCTGGCCTCTTCGCGGGTAAACCCGTTCCTACGGGGATTCGCTAGCCTGCAGGAGCGGGTTTACCCGCGAAGCGGCCGGCACATGCAACGGCAACCTCATCCACAAGCGCAACCCGCGTTTGCCATTCTGCGCCCACAAGGTGCCGCCCTGGCGCTGGATGGCACTGCGGGCGATGCTCAGCCCCAGGCCGAAGCCACCATCCCCGGGCCGCGAACCGTCCAACCGCGAGAACGGCGCGAAGATCCGCTCTAGGTCCTCTTCAGCGACCCCGCCACCCTCATCCTCAAGCCACAACCACCAATAGCTGCCCTCACGCTGCCCACCCAACCGCACCACACCCTCGGCCGGCGAGTGGCGAATGGCATTGCGCAAGATGTTCTCCAGCGCCTGAGCCAGGTGGTTGAGGTTGCCCTGCACCCAGCAGTCGGCCGGTACTTCGCAGCGCAGTTGCGCAGGCGACCAGCCGCTCTCGTAGCTGGCATTTTCGGCCAGCAACTCCCACAAGGCGTGGACCTCGATCGGCTCAAGGTTCATCGGCGCACGCTCGGCGTCCTGCCAGGCCAGTTGCAGGGTGTCTTCGACCAGTTGCTGCATGCAGTCCACTTCACGGATCAGGCGATCACGCAGACGCTGCAGGTCGGTTTCACCATCGCAGGCCACCCGCAACCGGCTCAGCGGCGTGCGCATTTCGTGGGACAGGTCGCGCAGCAACTGCTGCTGCATAGCCACCGTGCCTTGCAGCCGCTCGGCCATCTGGTCAAAGGCACGCGCCAGTTCGCCCAGCTCGTCATGCCGGGCGATGGTGCTCGAGTCCAGCCGGGCCGACAGCTGATCGGCCCGCCAGGCATTGGCCTGCTCGCGAAGTTGATTCAGCGGCACGATCAACATGCGGTACAGGCCCACACACAACAGCAAGGTGAACAGCCCCGGAATGATGCCGTTGGTGACAATGCGCCACAGCAAGCGGTGCTGGCCCGGATTGAAGCGCTGCGGCAGTTCGATCACCAGCATGCCCTGCTCCGGCGCCCCCGGGAACGGCATGCGCACCCACGGCTGGTCGACACTGCGCCGACTCATCGGCCAATCGACACCGCGCAGGCGTGTCAGACGCTGCATGATCTGTGGGTTGAGGGAGGCGCTGTCGAGCGGGCGCAGGTTGATGTCGAGCACGCCGACCCAGCCCCGTTCGCGCTGATGCATGACCGCCACCCACTGGTCCAGCCCTTCCCGCCCGCCGCTGCGCCAGGCCTGCTCAGCTTCGGCGGCATAACCCCGCAGGGTCTGCCGTGCCGGCTCCGAGAGGAAGGCATTCTGGGTTTCCATGTGTCGGCCCCAGGTATAACTGAGGCCGATCATCAGCAGGCAAAAGCCCACCAGCAAGATGGTCAGCTTCCAGAACAGCGAATGGCGGTCGAGCATGGTTCACTCCGCCTCGCTGGCACTGAGCACGTAACCCTTGCCCCACACGGTGCGGATCTGCCGTTCGTGATAACCGATGCCCTTGAGCTTGCGACGGATCTGGCTGACGTGCATGTCCAGGCTGCGGTCATGCCGTGAATAGCCGCGCTGCAACACGTGCTGGTACAGGAACGGCTTGCTGAGGACTTCGTCGAGGTTGCGGTTGAGGATGTCCAGCAGGCGGTATTCGCTGGGGGTCAGGCCTGCCAGGCGGCTATTCAGGCGCACGTCACACAGCCCCTCATCGAACTGCAGCTCGCCGCAGCCGGCTTGCTCCAGCGGGCCCTGATGCCGCCGCTCCAGGGCCACGCGGCGCAGAATCGCCTCGATGCGCACCTGCAACTCGGCCATGCTGAATGGCTTGGGCAGGTAATCGTCGGCGCCGCGCTGAAAGCCGCTGATACGATCCGCCTCGGCCCCCAGCGCCGACATCATGATTACCGGTGTAGCGCTGTGCCTGCGCAACTGCGCCAAGGCGTCCAGCCCATCAAGCCCGGGCAGCAGGATGTCCATGAGCACAACATCGAAAGCCTGGCGGCCAGCCGTTTCCAGGCCCTCCAGGCCATTGCGGCACCAGGTGACCTGGCAGCCGCCACGCTGCAGCTCTTCCTGCAGATAGGCGCCAAGCACCGGGTCGTCCTCGATGGCAAGGATGTGGGTGTTGTAAATAGATACAGGATTCATTGGCAACTGCCATGCATTCTCAATTACGCGATTATTGAGCATTCGCCACCTGCCAGGCAACCGCACTGCGACCAATGCCCCGGCAACGGCGCATAACACGTACTAAAGAGATGCAATGGTGCGGCAGGCGGAGTAACTTCGCGGCTTGGCCGTTACCACTTGACGGCATCCAGGCACATCAGAGGAGGCGAGTGTGCTCGATCGCTTGGGAATCCGCAGCCGGGTACTGCTGCTGGCACTGCTACCGGCCGGCTTGATGGCCCTGGTGCTGGGTAGCTATTTCACCTGGCTGCAACAGAACGACCTGCGCACCCAGCTGCTGCAGCGCGGCAAGATGATCGCCGAACAACTGGCGCCCCTGGCCGCACCGGCCATGGCCCGGCTCGCGCCTGCGCAACTGGAGCGAATTGCCGCACAAACCCTGGAGCAGGCCGATGTGCGCGCAGTGGCGTTTCTGGCCCCGGACCGCACGCGCCTGGCCCACGCTGGCCCAAGCATGCTCAACCTGCCGCCCAGCGGCGGTACCGGCACCCAACTCCTGCAGCGCAGTGGCAACGACGCCACCCGCTACCTGATGCCCGTGTTCGGCCACCACCGCGACCTGGCCACCGACGCCGTGCCGGCCGAAGCCGAGCGCCTGCTGGGCTGGGTAGAGATCGAGCTGTCGCACGACGGCACGCTGCTGCGCGGCTACCGCAACCTGTTCACCAGCCTGTTGCTGATCCTCGCCTGCCTGGCACTCAGCGGCCTGCTGGCGCTGCGCATGAGCCGCACCATCAACGACCCCATCGAACGCATCAAGCACGCGGTCAATCAGCTCAAGGACGGCCACCTCGAAGAACGCCTGCCGACCATGGGCAGCCATGAGCTGGACGAACTGGCCCACGGCATCAACCGCATGGCCGAAACCCTGCAGAACGCCCACGAAGAACTGCAACACAGCATCGACCAGGCCACCGAAGACGTGCGCCAGAACCTGGAAACCATCGAAATCCAGAACATCGAGCTGGACATGGCGCGCAAAGAGGCCCTTGAGGCCAGCCGCATCAAGTCGGAGTTCCTGGCCAACATGAGCCACGAAATCCGCACCCCGCTCAACGGCATCCTCGGCTTTACCCACCTGCTGCAAAAAAGCGAGATGACACCGCGCCAGCTCGACTACCTGAACACCATCGAGAAGTCTGCTGACAACTTGCTGGGAATCATCAACGAGATCCTCGATTTCTCCAAGATCGAGGCCGGCAAGCTGGTGCTCGACAGCATACCGTTCAACCTGCGGGACCTGGTCCAGGACACCCTGACCATCCTCGCTCCGGCCGCCCACGCCAAGCAGCTGGAATTGCTGAGCCTGATCTACCGCGACACGCCTGCTTCGCTGGTGGGCGACCCGTTGCGGCTCAAGCAGATCCTCACCAACCTGGTCAGCAACGCCATCAAGTTCACCCGCGAAGGCACCATCGTCGTGCGTGCCATGCTGGAAGACGAGCACGAAGACTGCGCGCAGTTGCGCATCAGCGTGCAGGACACCGGCATCGGCCTGTCACCTCAGGATGTGCGCACACTGTTCCAGGCCTTCAGCCAGGCTGACAACTCACTGGCCCGCCAGCCCGGCGGCACCGGTCTGGGGCTGGTGATTTCCAAGCGCCTGATCGAACAGATGGGCGGCGAGATCGGCGTCGACAGCACCCCGGGCGAAGGTTCGCAGTTCTGGATCAGCCTCAACCTGCCCAAGGCTCATGACGATGCCGAAGCGCTGCCACCGCAGCCATTGCTGGGCCGCCGTGCCGCCATTGTCGATGGCCACGAACTGGCGCGCCAGGCACTGGAGCACCAGCTGGAAGACTGCGGCCTCAGCGTGAGCCTGTTCGCTACCTACGACCAGTTGCTGCAGGGGGTGCAGGCCGCCAGCCAGGCCGGCCTGCCCTTCGAGTTCGCGGTGCTCGGGGCCAACCTGGGTAACCTGTCGCCCGAGCAACTGGGCCGTTATCATCAGCAGCTCGAGCGTTACCACTGCCAATGCGTGGTGCTGTGCCCGACCACCGAGCAGGCGCTGTACCACCCGTACCTGCCCAACGGCCATGGCCAGTTGCTGTCCAAGCCGACCTGCACCCGCAAGCTGCGGCGCCTCTTGCTGGAGCTGGTACAACCTCGCCGTCCACTGGCCGAGGGGAGCAACGCCAACGGTCAGCGACGACCGAAAATACTCTGCGTCGACGACAATGCCGCCAACCTGCTGCTGGTAAAAACCCTGCTCGAAGACTTGGGTGCCGAGGTACTGGCCGTCAACAATGGTTATGCGGCGGTACAGGCCGTGCAGGAAGAGTTGTTCGACCTAGTGCTGATGGATGTGCAGATGCCCGGCATGGACGGCCGCGCCTGTACTGAACAGATCCGCCTGTGGGAAAACACCCAGAGTGGCAACCCTCTGCCGATCGTCGCCCTCACTGCCCATGCCATGGCCAACGAAAAACGCGCGTTGTTGCACAGCGGCATGGACGACTACCTGACCAAACCGATCAGCGAACGGCAACTGGCCCAGGTGGTGATGAAGTGGACCGGCTTGAGCCTGGGCACACCGCAGCAGGCGCAGGCCGAGCTACTGACCAATGGCGACGAACTGAAGGTACTCGACCCCGAAGAGGGCCTGCGCCTGGCCGCTGGCAAGGCAGATCTGGCGGCTGACATGCTGAGCATGCTGCTGGCCTCGCTGGATACGGACCGCGAAGCCATACGCGCCGCCCGCGCAGCCGATGACCGCAATGGCCTGATCGAGCAGGTACACCGTCTGAACGGTGCCTCACGCTATTGCGGCGTGCCGCAGTTAAGGGCAGCGTGCCAACGCAGCGAGACCTTGCTGAAGCAGGACAATCCGCAGGCGCAGCAAGCCCTGGATGAACTGGACAGCGCGATCAGCCGGCTGGCGGCACAGGCCAGATTGAGCGCTTGAGGGGATCTGGGCCACGCTGGGTATGCCTTGACAGGCAGCGCCCCACCCAAGACATGCATTGCAAAGGAGTTCCACCATGCGCGCCCTATTGTTCAGCAGCCAGCACTACGATCAGGAAAGCTTCACCAAGGCTGCCAGCGGCACCACCTTGGAGCTGCATTTCCAGCCCGCCCGCCTGACCCTCGACACCGCCGCCCTGGCAGAGGGCTTTGAGGTGGTCTGCGCCTTCATCAATGACGAACTCGACGCGCCGGTGCTGCAGCGCCTGGCCGCTGCGGGCACGCGGTTGATCGCCTTGCGCTCGGCCGGCTACAACCACGTCGACCTGGCCGCCGCCCAGCGCTTGGGCCTGGCCGTGGTGCGCGTGCCGGCCTACTCGCCACACGCCGTTGCCGAGCACGCCGTGGCGCTCATCCTGGCACTCAACCGGCGCCTGCATCGGGCCTACAACCGCACCCGCGAAGGTGACTTCACCCTGCACGGGCTGACCGGCTTCGACCTGCACGGCAAAACCGTCGGGGTGGTCGGTACCGGCCAGATCGGGGCCGCCTTTGCTCGCATCATGGCCGGTTTCGGCTGCCAGCTGCTGGCGTACGACCCCTACCCCAACCCAGAGCTGCTGGCCCTTGGCGCCCGCTACATGCCCCTGCCCGAGCTGTTGCGCGAAGCCCGCATCATCAGCCTGCACTGCCCGCTGACAGAACACACTCGCCACCTGATCAACGCGCAAAGCCTGGCCCAGTTGCAGCCCGGCGCCATGCTGATCAACACCGGTCGCGGTGCGCTGGTCGACACCCCGGCGCTGATTGACGCACTGAAAAGCGGCCAGCTTGGCTACCTGGGCCTGGACGTCTACGAGGAAGAAGCCCAACTGTTCTTCGAGGACCGCTCCGACCTGCCCTTGCAAGACGATGTGTTGGCTCGGCTGCTGACCTTCCCCAACGTGATCATCACCGCTCACCAGGCTTTCCTCACCCGCGAGGCGCTGGATGCCATTGCCGCGACCACACTGGACAACATCAACCGCTGGGCGGCAGGCAATCCACAGAACCTGGTGATGGGTTAATGCTAGGATACGCGGCATTTCTGGAGGACCCATGGTCGAACACGATTTTCGCTACACCCTTTTCAACCCGCAACACACCCTGATCGAGTGCCGCGCTTTGGTGCCGGGCCGCTATCAGGTCACGGGCAACGGCGGTTCGATGCAAAAAGGCGACAGCCTGCTGGTCACGCTCAAGGGCAGCAAGGATTTGTCCATGCGCCTGACCGTGGAAAGCGTGCGCCACCTGATCAACCCACGCGGCCAGTGGGTTGCCGTGGCGAGCGGCCCGGTATTCAACGAGCTGGAAATCCTCACCTGGCAGGTCGAGTGCGATAGCTGCGATGCGGTACTGAGCTTCGAGTTCGCAGTAGACGCCAAGCTCGGCAAGGCAGCTCGTCAGCCGGCTGCCAGCGCCCGCATCGCAGAGCTGGGCTGGGCCAGCCGTGGCGAAAAACACCTGTGCCCGCGTTGCCAGGAGAGCGCCGAGTGAAGAATCTGCTGACCGGCGTGCTGATTGCAACCGGCCTGCTCGGCTGCGCCACGGAACCTTCCCGGCTGCAGCAGGAACGCAGCTACGTGCTGGAGTGGATTGGCGAACGACCACTGATCGACTACAGCCACCTGACCTTGACCCTGGCCAGCGACGGCCGTGCCTATGGCAACGGCGGCTGCAACCACTGGTTTGCGCCTTACACGCTCGATGGCGAGCACCTGAGCTTCGGCAAGGTCGGCAAGACCCGCAAGCTGTGCGCACCCGCGCTGATGGAACAGGAAAAACGCTTCCTGCAGGCGCTGGAAACGGTAGAGCGTTGGGATGTGTCACCGGTGGAGCAGATGCGCTTCTGGCCGGCCGAAGGCAAGCCGCTGCGCTTCTGGCCTGAAGAAGGCTGAGGATTGCCTGGGCCGCTTTGCGGCCCTTCGCGGGCGCGCCCGCTCCCACAGTTTGTCGCGTCCCCCCTGTGGGAGCGGGCCTGCCCGCGAAGGGCCGCGAAAGCGGCCCCGAATGCATCAGGCGCCTTTCAGGGCCTTGATCTTGGCCTGCAACCCTTCCAGGGTCTGCTCGCCCATCAACTGCTCACGCACCTTGCCCTTGTCGTCGATGATGTAGGTCACCGGCAAGGCCTCGCTACGCGGCAGGTCATAGCGCTCGGCCGGGTCCTGGGCAAGCACGGTGAAACCGATACCCAGGGTTTCGGCAGCCTGCTTGAGGTCCTGCCCCTGCAGGCCATCGAAGTTCACCCCCACCACCTTGACGCCATCAGCCGCCCATTGCTTGGCCGCCGCGTTCAGTTCCGGGATTTCGGTACGGCACGGTCCGCACCATTCAGCCCAATAGTTGAGCACTAGCCAGTGCCCTTCGATCTGTTCGGCCTTAACCGTATTACCGTGTTGGTCCACGCCGTAATCGGCACCGCAACCACCGAGCAACAGGCTCGCGGTGATGGCCAGTACTGCTGCCAGACGCCTTGCCATGGGTCAATCCTTCTCGAGTTTTAAAGCAAATTGGTCAGTCGCTGCGGTTAGAATAGCCGCCACACCCAGCTGGATGCGACCCGACATGACTGATCTCACGCTCTATCATAACCCGCGCTGCTCGAAATCCCGCGGCGCCCTGGAACTGCTCGAAGCCCGCGGCCTGGCCCCGACCATCGTGCGCTACCTGGAAACCCCGCCCGACGCGGACACCCTCAAGGCCCTGCTCGGCAAGCTGGGCATCGCCCCGCGTCAATTGCTGCGCAGCGGCGAGGACGAATACAAAACGCTGAACCTGGCCGACCCGGCACTGACCGACGCGCAACTGATCGAGGCCATGGCCCAGCACCCCAAACTGATCGAGCGGCCGATCCTGGTAGCCGGTGACAAGGCCGTGGTCGGTCGCCCGCCGGAAAAGGTGCTGGAGATCCTGCCGTGAGCGCGCCCTATATCCTGGTGCTGTATTACAGCCGCCATGGCGCGACCAGCGAAATGGCCCGGCACATCGCCCGCGGTATCGAGCTGACTGGCATGGAGGCACGCCTGCGTACGGTGCCAGCGATTTCCACCGAATGCGAAGCGGTGGCCCCGGATATTCCGGCCAGTGGCGCGCTGTACGCCACACTTGATGACCTGCGCCACTGCGCTGGCCTGGTACTGGGCAGCCCGACCCGGTTCGGCAACATGGCAGCACCACTCAAGTACTTCCTCGATGGCACCAGCAGCCTTTGGCTAGGCGGTGAGCTGGTCGGCAAACCGGCTGGCGTGTTCACCTCCACCGCCAGCCTGCACGGCGGCCAGGAAACCACCCTGCTGTCGATGATGCTGCCGCTGATGCACCACGGCATGCTGGTGATGGGCCTGCCCTACAGCGAGTCGGCATTGCTCGAAACCCGTGGTGGTGGCACGCCTTATGGCGCCAGCCACCACGCAGGCGCCGATGGCAAGCGCGAACTCGACCCACACGAAATCGCCCTGTGCCGCGCCCTGGGCCAACGCCTGGCGACCACGGCCAAGGCCCTGGAGGCGGCGCGTGGCTAGAAAGCCCAAGGCATTGCCGCCGGTCCAATGGCTGGTACCACGCCTGCGCCTGACGCGGGCATTGAGCCTGGCATGCTTCTTCGGCCTGATCGCCCTGCTGGTGGTGAACAACCTGTGGTTCGCCAACCTGCATGGGGCCCGGGTCGAGGTGATCCTGGCGATCGAACTGGTGCCGTTGCTGTTGCTGCTGCCAGGCATGCTGAAAGGCAGCGCCCGGGCGCATGCCTGGACCTGCTTCGTGGTGAATATCTATTTCATCAAGGGCGTGCTGGCAGCGTTCGACCCGGCGCGGGCGGTATTCGGCTGGCTTGAAGTACTGGTGAGCCTGGGGCTGTTCATTGCCGGGCTACTGTACGTGCGCTGGAAGTTCCAGCATGAGCGGCGCATGGCGGGCGAAGGCAGTTAGATTTTTCGCGGGCGCTCCCACAGGAATCGCACCGCGCCTAAGGCCTGTGCAGTACCGGTGGGAGCGAGCGTGCCCGCGAACAGGAGCAACACAAGGCTCAATGGTTGACGGTATGCGCCAGCATCACCGACAACTGGCACAGCGGCCGCCCGCTCTCTGCATGCCACTGGTTGAACGCCTGCTGCACCAGAGCCAGGTCGCGCTGGCTGGTCGGCTGCTTGTCGATCACCTTCTGCGCAATCAACGCCGCTGCCATGTCATCGGTCGGGATGAACGTGTCCTTGCCGACCATGCGCAAGAACCGTGGTGCCGACAACCCGCCCAACTGGTTGCCGTGCTTGGCCAGGTACTTCCACAAGCCGACAATGTCGGTCATTGGCCAGTCGGCGATGAACGCACCAAAACTGCCATGCGCCTTGGCGATGTCCAGCACCATTTGCGCATTGCGCGGCACGCTCTTGAGCTTGCCCAGGTGGCGGATAATGCGCTCATCCTGCATCAACCGCTCCAGGTGCTCGGCGCCCATCAGCACCACTTTCTCCGGGTCGAAGCCGAAGAACACCTGCTCGAACGCCGGCCACTTGGCATCCACCAGGCTGTGCTTGAGCCCCGCGCGGAACACGCGCAGGGCCAGTGTCGACAGGTAGCGGTCGTCACTGATGTTGCGTAGTTGCGCCGGCGTGCGCGGCTGCGGCAGGAAAGCCTCCAGCGCCTGGGCCGAACCAAAGCGGTTCAGGCAATACTCATGCAACCACGGGTAATCACGCATGGGCTCAGATGTTCAGCACGTCGAGGAAGCGCGGGGTAGCGTTTTCGTCGATCTTCAGGCTGGTGAAGTCAAACAGGTTCCGGTCGGCCAGCTGCGACGGTGCCACGTTCTGCAGGGCACGGAAGATGCTCTCGGTACGGCCCGGGTGCTTGCGTTCCCACTCCACCAGCATGTCCTTGACCACCTGGCGCTGCAGGTTTTCCTGCGAGCCGCACAGGTTGCACGGGATGATCGGGAATGCCTTCATGTCCGAGTAGGCCTGGATGTCCTTCTCGCTGCAGTACGCCAGCGGGCGGATCACCACGTTGCGGCCATCGTCGGCGCGCAGCTTCGGCGGCATGCCCTTGAGCGCGCCGTTGAAGAACATGTTGAGGAAGAAGGTTTCGACGATGTCGTCGCGGTGGTGCCCCAGCGCCATCTTGGTAGCGCCGATTTCGTCGGCGAAGGTGTACAGGGTACCGCGGCGCAGGCGCGAACACAGCGAGCAAGTGGTCTTGCCTTCGGGTACCAGCTCCTTTACCACCGAGTAGGTATCCTTCTCGACGATGTGGTACTCGACCCCCAGTTCCTTGAGGTAAGCCGGCAATACGTGCTCAGGGAAGCCCGGCTGTTTCTGGTCCATGTTCACCGCAACGATCTCGAACGTGATCGGTGCCACCTTCTGCAGGTGCAACAGAACGTCGAGCATGGTGTAGCTGTCCTTGCCGCCGGACAGGCAGACCATGACCTTGTCGCCATCCTCGATCATGTTGTAGTCGGTGATGGCTTCGCCAGCGAGACGACGCAGGCGTTTTTGCAGTTTGTTCTGGTTGACCGAGAGGGTGCCCATAGCGCTTGGATCCGCGAGGTGTGACAAAAGCCGGCTATTTTACGCACAAACGCGACGCCGCTGTAGGCATTCCGATAAAGACTTCAATGTAATCAACAGCACGGCTTACAGCGCAATTTGCTCTAAAAAGCGCGGTTTATGTGGGTAACGGCTTCCTATACTGCGACATAAGGCCACATTACCGCTTGCATCGGTGTTAGGGCCTCGGGCCGCTTGCGCTCCATATTGGGGGGCGTTTGGCAACATTGAGAGGAGTGATCGGCATGATTCATCACGTTGTGGGGCTGTTTACCCATCCCGATCAGGAATGGCGGGAGATTCGTGGCGAAGAAGAAACCATCAGCCACATGTACCTGACACACACCCTGATCCTCGCGGCGATTCCTGCCGTTTCGGCGTTTATTGGCACTACCCAGGTGGGCTGGGTGATCGGTGACCGGCCAGCAGTGATGCTGACCATGGAAAGCGCAATCTGGATGAGCATCATGTCCTACCTGGCCATGCTCGCCGGGGTGGCGGTAATGGGCGCGTTCATCCACTGGATGGCCCGCACCTACGATGCCAACCCGTCCATGGCGCAATGCATCGCTTTTGCCACCTACACCGCCACCCCCTTGTTCATCGGCGGCCTGGCGGCGCTTTACCCGCACCTGTGGCTGGGCATGCTGATCGGCACTGCCGCCATCTGCTACACGGTGTACCTGCTGTATGTCGGCTTGCCGACGTTCATGAACATACCGTCGGATGAAGGCTTCCTGTTCTCCAGCTCGGTGCTGGCAGTGGGCTTGGTGGTACTGGTGGCTATCATGGCCGCTACCGTGATTATCTGGGGACTGGGCGTGGGGCCCGTCTACACCAACTAGAACAGACCGAACCAACACTGGGGCATCAACCAGGGGCCGCCGCAAGGCGGCCTCTGGCTGTGCGCTGACCGGTGACTCGGCAAGCCACCTGCGCTTGCGGCATAATGCCTGGTCAGGAGAACCGCCCCGCCATGCCCGAGCAGCTCAAACAACGCGTCGAAACCTGTTACCAGCAAGCCGAAGCCTTTTTCAAACGCCGCTTCCCGCGCCCCGAAGTCAGCTTCAAACTGCGCGGGCAAAAAGCCGGCGTCGCCCACCTGCACGAGAATCTGCTGCGCTTCAACCTGCAGCTCTATCGCGAAAACCAGGAAGACTTCCTGCGCCAGACCGTTGCCCATGAAGTGGCACACCTGGTTGCTCACCAGCTGTTTGGCGACCGCATCCAGGCGCATGGTGAAGAGTGGCAGTTGATCATGCGCGGGGTGTATGAACTGCCGCCCAATCGTTGCCACAACTATGACGTGCAACGGCGCGCAGTGACCCGCTACATCTACCGCTGCCCGTGCCCGCAAAGCGACTTCCCGTTTACCGCGCAGCGGCACAAGCTGGTGCACCAAGGGCGGCGATACCTGTGCAAGCGGTGCCGGGAAGTCCTGGTGTACAGCGGCGAGACGCGGGTCGAATAGATCGGGGGTCGCCTGCACCGGCCCTTTCGCGGGCAAGCCCGCTCCTACGGGGTTTGCGCAATTCCCGGGACGTGCGCTGCACCCGTAAAGGGCTGGAACAGGCAATACACAAATCCCAGGCATAAGAAAGGCGACCCGAGAGTCGCCTTCCTGTACCCGCCTGCGCCTTACTTCTCGACGAAGGCACGCTCGATCAGGTAGTCACCCGGCTCGCGCATGCGCGGGGAGATCTTCAGGCCGAAGCTGTCCAGCACTTCGCTGGTCTCGTCGAGCATGCTCGGGCTGCCACAGATCATCGCGCGGTCGTCTTGCGGGTTGATCGGCGGCAGGCCGATGTCGCTGAACAGCTTGCCGCTGCGCATCAGGTCGGTCAGACGGCCCTGGTTTTCGAACGGCTCGCGGGTCACGGTTGGGTAGTAGATCAGCTTGTCGCGAACCGACTCACCGAAGAACTCGTTCTGCGGCAGGTGCTCGGTGATGAACTCGCGGTAGGCCACTTCGTTCACGTAGCGCACGCCGTGCACCAGGATCACTTTTTCAAAGCGCTCGTAGGTTTCCGGGTCCTGGATGACGCTCATGAACGGCGCCAGGCCAGTGCCGGTGCTCAGCAGGTACAGGTGCTTGCCAGGATTCAGGTCGTCGAGCACCAGGGTGCCGGTAGGCTTCTTGCTGATGATGATCTCATCGCCTTCCTTCAGGTGCTGCAGCTGCGAGGTCAGCGGGCCGTCCGGCACCTTGATGCTGAAGAATTCAAGGTGCTCTTCCCAGTTTGGCGAAGCGATGGAGTAGGCACGCATGAGCGGACGGCCGTTGTCCTGCTGCAGGCCGATCATCACGAACTGACCGTTCTCGAAGCGCAGGCCCGGGTCGCGGGTGCACTTGAAGCTGAACAGGGTGTCGTTCCAGTGGTGCACACTGAGGACACGTTCGTGGTTCATGTTGCTCATCGATGGGGCTCCTGAAGAAAAACGCGCGCGCAAAGCGCACAGTTGCGCAATAGTTTAGGGGCAGCGACAATATCTGTTAACTGGATTATCAAGATATGTGTTATCGGTTATATCGATATGCGATTCACACTCCGTCAAATGCAAGTCTTCGTCGCCGTCGCCCAGCACCAAAGCGTCTCTCGGGCCGCCAGCCTGTTGGCGCTGTCGCAGTCGGCCGCCAGTACCTCTATCACGGAACTGGAGCGGCAATCGAGCTGCCAGCTGTTCGACCGTGCCGGCAAACGCCTGGCCCTCAATGCCCTGGGCCATCAATTGCTGCCACAAGCAGTAGCCCTGCTTGACCAGGCCAAGGAAATCGAAGACCTGCTCAACGGCAAATCCGGTTTCGGCTCACTGGCGGTCGGCGCCACCCTCACCATCGGCAACTACCTGGCCACCCTGCTGATCGGCAACTACATGCAGACACACCCGGAAAGCCAGGTAAAACTGCATGTTCAAAATACTGCGCATATCGTGCAACAGGTCGCGCACTACGAAATTGATCTGGGTCTAATCGAAGGTGACTGCAATCACCCCGACCTGGAAGTTCAGCCGTGGGTCGAGGACGAACTGGTGGTGTTCTGTGCGCCACAGCACCCACTGGCGAAACTGGGCCGCGCCGATATCGAAAGCCTTTCGCAGGAGGCGTGGATCCTGCGCGAACAAGGCTCAGGCACGCGCCTGACCTTCGACCAGGCCATGCGCCATCACCGCGCCAACCTTAATATTCGCCTGGAGCTGGAGCACACCGAAGCGATCAAGCGCGCGGTGGAGTCGGGCCTGGGCATCGGTTGCATTTCACGTCTGGCCCTGCGCGACGCCTTCCGCCGTGGCAGCCTGGTACCTGTGGAAACACCGGAGCTGGACCTGCTGCGCCAGTTCTACTTCATCTGGCACAAACAGAAGTACCAGACCTCGGCCATGCGTGAGTTTCTGGAGCTATGCCGCAGCTTCACTGCGGGCTTTACCCGCAGTGACGAGATCGTGCTGCCGCCGATCGCTTAAAGCAGGATCACTCCCCACACCAGCGCCACCATGGTCAGTGCCACCAACTGTGCGGCGCTGCCCATGTCCTTGGCATTTTTCGACAGCGGGTGGCGCTCCAGCGAAATGCGATCGATGGCCGCCTCCACCGCCGAGTTGAACAGCTCGACGATCAGCCCCAACAGGCAAACGGCGATCATGATTGCCCGCTCGGCGCGGCTGACCGGCAGCCAGAAGGCGATCGGGATCAGCACCACGTTGAGCAGCACCAGCTGGCGGAATGCGGCTTCGCCCTTGAAGGCGGCACGCAGACCGTCCAGCGAGTAACCAGCGGCGTTGAAGATGCGTTTGAGGCCGGTCTGGCCCTTGAATGGCGATGTCATGTGAGTCACTTCACAGCAGAAAGGCCAGCAGACTAGACCGGCTCGGGTCAAAAAAGCGTGAAGCCATGCGCAGTCAGTTGCTGGCAACCGATTCAAGTTGTTGCAGCAGCAATGCAGCCTGGGTCCGGGTACGCACGCCCAGCTTGCGGAAGATCGCGGTCACGTGGGCCTTGATGGTCGCTTCCGACACGCTCAGCTCATAGGCGATCTGCTTGTTCAGCAAGCCTTCGCAGACCATGGTCAGTACGCGGAACTGCTGCGGCGTGAGGCTGGCCAAGCCTTCGCTGGCGGCCTTGGCCTCGGCCGAAACATCGACCTTTTCGAACGCCTGCGGCGGCCACCAGACCTCGCCATCAAGCACCTTGCGTACCGCATCCTGGATCACTTCCAGGGTGCTGGACTTGGGAATGAAACCACTGGCGCCAAACTCGCGGGACTTGACCACCACGGCGGCCTCTTCCTGTGCCGAAACCATCACCACGGGGATCTGCGGGTACTGCCCGCGGAGCAGCACCAGACCGGAAAAACCGTAGGCACCCGGCATGTTCAAGTCCAGCAGCACCAGGTCCCAGTCGGCTTTTTCGCTCAGGCGGGTTTCCAGTTCGGCAATGCTCGCGACTTCGACCAGACGCACATCGGGGCCAAGCCCGAGGGTAACGGCCTGGCGCAGGGCGCCACGGAACAGTGGGTGGTCATCGGCAATCAGGATTTCGTATGTGGCCATCGATCTAAGGATCCTGTTCTGTGCCAGGCACTCGAGTGGAAGGGAAGCGCCCGGCGGGGAATCGGCGCCAAGGATGCCGAGCACGGTCAAGGGAGATCAAGCCAATCGCCCTGCCGTCTCGCCCACCCTGGCTGCCAGCTCCGTCATTATGAACCAAAGCAGGGGTTGTGCCCCTTGGACTATAGGAAGGTATGCAAACGCTGGTGGGTGTCGTCCTGCTCGTCAAGCGGTAGCCGCCGTTTGCCGCTCAGGTAATGCAGGCTGAACACATCAAGGTAAGCATCCAGCGCCTGCGAAGCCTGGCTATCGCCAGCAAGGTCCAGGCACATGGCCGCAACTTCTGCCGTACAGAAATGATCATCGCGCTTGGAGCGCCGCAGGCGGTAGCGCGACATCTGCTCGGCTTGCAGGCTCAACACCGGGAAGCGGTCCAGGTACGGGCTTTTGCGGAACATCTTGCGCGCTTCGGTCCAGGTGGCATCCAGCAGGATGAACAGTGGACGCTTGCCCGGCTCGCGCACCACCTCGCTGACCACCCGCTCCTGGGCAACGAACTCGCCCGGAAAAACGATATAGGGCTGCCAGCGCGGGTCATCGAGCAAGGCCAGCAGGCGCTCGTCAACCGCGGTGCGCAACCAGCCGAAGGCCCAGGTGTCTTCAATCAGGTCGGCAATCAACCAGCCGGTGTTGGTGGGCTTCAGCGGCTCGGTGTCGTGCATCAGCAGGCACACACCTGCGTCAGCCTGCACCCTAGGCTTCCAGGCACACAGGCAATGGGTGGCGATGACCCGGCAATCCGGGCAACGCTCGGCACGCGAGCCACGGGCGATGAAAGGCTTGTTGCTGCGGGCCAGGCGTTCGGCGCGCAGACGCGCTACCGCATGGCTCATGCCGGCAGGCCTCTGGACAGATTGAAAATGGGCACAAGGATGACTCGGAGAAAACAAGGCGGCCAGTCTACCAGAACAGGTGGCAATTGCTGTGCAGCCGGCAATGCGCTCCTTATAATCGGGTTTCTACCGTGCCGGTCCTCGCCACGCGTAATTTTACGGAACGCCGTTGACCCGCGCATGTCAAAGCGCCAGTCATCGAACCAGGAGAGATTCATGCTGCGCCTTATCGCCCCCGCCCTGAGCCTGCTGCTGGCCCTGCCTCTGGCAGCCCAGGCGGCATCCAAGCAGGATTACGACCTGAACACCCTGCTGCAGAAGGTCGCCAAAGAGAGCAGCGTCGGCACCCCACGCGCAATCAACGAGGACATCCTCGATCAGGGTTACACCGTTGAAGGCAAGGCGCTGGTCAACCACCTGAGCGTACGCCAGAGCCACGCAGCACGCATGCAGGCCAACCCTGAGCAGGTGCGCAGCCAGCTAGGCGACAGCGTGTGCCGCAACAACGGCTTCCGCAACCTGATGTCCAAGGGCGCCGTCATGGTCTACCGCTTCACGGTCTACAAGACCAACCAGCCAGTCATGGACCAGGCCTTCGACAACGCCAGCTGCGTGGCCGGCAACAAGAAGAAGTAAGCACAGCGTTAACGCTACACCTTCTCGTCCTCATGAGCGCGCCAGCGCCCTTCAACGGCATCGGCGCGCATCTCCGCCAACAGCGCCTGCAAGTATCGCGACCGACACTCCAGCCCCGACAGCCTGCGGCGGCACTCGGCTTCAAGGCTCAGGTGATGCACCTGGGCCGCGTTCTCCAGCTGCTGGTAGAGCTGCCAGTCCACTTCGATGACCAAGCGATGCATACCGCCACCTCCTGCATCGACACGTTTCACTCTACCAGTTAACCAAACCCGTGCTGCCGATGGCCGCAGGCCGACAGGCGGCTGCGCCGAACACCTCGGCACGATCGGGCGCAAGGGTCTAGATTGAGGTCAGAGGTATTGGTGCAGAAGGAGACGTCGCATGCCTTACCATTCGAATGAACTGCTGTTCAGCCATTTCCGCGACAACAATATCGACCTGAGCAATATCGAAGCACAACTGCAACTGGTTGCCCCCAACAGCCCTAACCTGCCGCTCTACCGCGACATGATGCTGACCATCCTGCGCATGGCCCATGACGACAGCGACCGCTGGAGCGCCAAGATCACCCTGCAGGCCCTGCGCGAACTGGACCAGTCGTTCCGCACCCTGCAGCGCTACAAGGGCCGACGCAAAGTGACCGTGTTCGGCTCGGCACGCACCCCGCTCGAGCATCCGATGTACGCGCTGGCCCGCGAGCTAGGTGCCACTCTGGCGCGCTCCGACCTGATGGTTATCACCGGCGCCGGCGGCGGCATCATGGCGGCCGCCCACGAAGGCGCCGGCAGCGAGCACAGCCTGGGTTTCAACATCACCTTACCCTTCGAACAACATGCCAACCCGACGGTGAACGGTACCGACAAACTACTGCCGTTCCACTTTTTCTTCATCCGCAAGCTGTTCTTCGTCAAGGAGGCCGATGGCCTGGTGCTGTGCCCTGGCGGCTTCGGCACCCTGGATGAAGCGCTGGAAGTGCTGACCCTGATCCAGACCGGCAAAAGCCCACTGGTGCCGGTGGTGCTGCTGGACTCACCGGGCGGCAGCTTCTGGCGTGACTGCCTGGACTTCATCAGCCGCCAGTTGGAAGAAAACCGCTACATCCTGCCCAGCGACCTGAAGCTGGTGCGCCTGGTACACAGCGCTGACGAAGCGGTTGAGGAAATCAACCAGTTCTACAGCAACTACCACTCCAGCCGCTGGCTGAAGAGCCAGTTCGTGATCCGCATGCACCATGCGCTCAGCGAAGCGGCGTTGTATGACATTCAGGAAGGGTTTGCCGATTTGCGCCTGAGTGGCAAATATCACCAGCAAGCGGATAGCAGTGCCGAGCACGAAGTTGGCAATTACAGCCATCTGACCCGCCTTTCATTCGCCTTCAACGGCCGAGATCAGGGCCGCTTGCGTGAGCTGGTGGATTTCATCAACCTGCCGGAGAACTGGGCCAAGCCGCAACCCATGCATACCACGCAGAGGGCCAGGCAGGCGCTGAAAGTGAGTTGAGGCTTCGCTGTAACAGCTCGCGTGATACCTGCAGGAGCAACCTCAGGCTGCTCCTGCACCGGATTGGTTGTTGGACGCAGACCGTCGTAGGAGCGGGTTTACCCGCGAAAGGGCCGGACCTGCTGCCCAATCTCCCCGGCCATTCGCCGCCGCAGCCGCCACCGTATTCGCGGGTGAACCCGCGCCTACAATGGAATGGAGACAGCCTGGGGCATTTGGCAAAACAGATTATCCGCGACGTGCACGTGCCACTGTGGTTTCGAGCGTCAATAATCGTCGAGATCACGCCCGCTGAGCAGACGACCGATCATGTCCATGGGGAACCCACGGTAAGCCAGGAACCGGGTCTGCTGGGCGCGGCTACGCGGATCTTGCGGGCGCTGCCCGGCAAACTTGCGCTGCCACACATCTCGCATACGCTCGCCCCAATTCACCTCGCTTTCACGCAGGGCCTGGTCGATATCTGCACGCGCCAAACCACGCTGACACAGCTCTTCGCGAATACGCGCAGGGCCATAGCCAGAGCCGGAACGATAACGAATGAAACTCTCGAGGTAGCGGGCTTCACTAAGCAGCCCTTCTTCGGCGAGCCGATCGAGTTCAGGCTCGATCAACTCGTCCGAAGCGCCGCGCTGACGCAACTTGCGCGTCAGCTCGACTCGACCGTGCTCACGTCGTGCAAGCAGGTCCATGGCTGTCCGCCGGATGGCGACGGGGGTGTCGAGTACGGCAGACATATTTGGCTATCTACTGCGCAATCAATAACCGGCGTCAGCGTCGGCCATGTCATCGGCATCAGCTTCGGCAGCCGCAGCTTTGCCGGCTTCAGCAGCAGCACCCGCTTTCAGCAACTTCTCACGAATCTGCTTCTCGATCTCGGCACCAATAGCCGGGTTCTCAGCCAGGTACTTGGCAGCGTTGGCTTTGCCTTGACCGATCTTGTTGCCTTGGTAGGCGTACCAGGCACCGGACTTCTCGACCAAGCCCTGAGATACCCCCAGATCAATGATCTCGCCGTTACGGTAGATACCTTTCCCGTAAAGAATCTGGAACTCAGCCTGACGGAACGGAGGCGAGACCTTGTTCTTGACGATCTTGACGCGGGTTTCGCTGCCGACCACTTCGTCGCCTTCCTTGACCGCGCCGGTACGGCGGATGTCCAGACGGACCGAAGCATAGAACTTCAGGGCGTTACCACCGGTAGTGGTTTCCGGGCTGCCGAACATCACACCGATCTTCATACGGATCTGGTTGATGAAGATGACCAGGCAGTTCGCGTTCTTGATGTTACCGGTGATCTTGCGCAGCGCCTGGGACATCAGCCGGGCCTGCAGGCCCACATGCATGTCACCCATCTCGCCTTCGATCTCGGCCTTCGGTACCAGCGCGGCAACGGAGTCGACAATGATCACGTCGACCGCGTTGGAACGCACCAGCATGTCGGTGATTTCAAGGGCCTGCTCACCGGTGTCCGGCTGCGAAACCAGCAGGTCATCGACGTTGACGCCCAGCTTGCCGGCGTACTCAGGGTCAAGGGCATGTTCGGCGTCGACGAAGGCGCAGGTAGCACCGTTCTTCTGCGCTTCAGCGATGACAGACAGGGTCAGCGTGGTCTTACCCGACGATTCCGGGCCGTAGATCTCGACGATACGGCCTTTTGGCAGACCGCCGATGCCCAGGGCGATATCCAGGCCCAGCGAGCCGGTGGAGATGGCCGGAATGCCTTGACGCTCATGGTCACCCATGCGCATGACCGCGCCTTTACCGAATTGGCGTTCGATCTGACCCAGGGCCGCAGCCAAGGCGCGCTTCTTGTTGTCGTCCATTGAAATCCTCACGTGTTCGACTTGGCCCTGACGGCCGGAATACCTGTATAAGTAGCCAGTATTATTCCACAGGCAGACGCCCGCGCAAACCCCTGTCGTCGATTTACTCGGCACCAAGCTGTAACAAGCCGTCTAACGCGGCGATCACCGTCTGTCGGCGCACCGCCTCGCGGTCACCGTCGAACTGCCGACGCTCGCTGAACACCCGGCTACCGTCACCCCAGGCCAGCCACACAGTGCCCACTGGTTTGGCTGGCGAGCCGCCGTCCGGCCCGGCCACACCACTCACCGCCACGGCAAACCGTGCGCCACTGGCAGCCTGAGCCCCACGGGCCATGGCTTCAACCACTTCCTGGCTGACTGCCCCCACCTGACCGAACAACGCTTCAGGCACCCCCAACTGGCGGGTTTTCTGGGCATTGGAATAGGTGACGTAACCGGCTTCGAACCAGGCCGAGCTGCCAGGTATGCGGGTGATGGCTTCGGCAATGCCACCACCGGTGCATGATTCGGCGGTAGTTACCTGCGCATTGAATCGGCGCAGGTGCTCACCCAGGCGGGTGGCGAGCGTGGTGATCGGGTCCATGCAGGGTGCTCCTTGAGGGCGGCTCTCTACCCTACCACCCTGCTTCGGGCTCTGGCTTAGGAAACTTTCAGGCTGGCCCGGGCGATTTCGCTGAACGCCAGTTCGTCACGCTGCCCCAGCCGCGGCAGCCCGTCAGGCCACTCCCGGCTCCAGTCAAAGCCGCCCAGCGTGCGCATGTCCTCGATTGCCGAACGCCACCAGACCACCTTGCACGCGCGCTGGTAGTCATCACCACTCATCACACTGCCGTAGAGCAACTTGCGGCCGATGCCACGCAGTTCCCGGGGTACATGCCTGAGGCTCCATTTCACCGAGAGCCGAGCCAACCACGAGGGCACCGGGCGATGTGCCGGCACCTTCAGGGCCAGACCTGGCATCTTCGAATGAAAATGCTCGCCATGCCGGGCAAAGAAGATTTCTAGAATGGCATGCACGTACTGCTTCATCGCAAAGTAATGGCTGATCACGCCGCGCGCCTCGTTGATCGGCGCGCTATGCAATTCGAAGGAAAAGGCGATCTGCTCGATCGTATGCAAGTCACGGGCATACGGCGTCCAGTCGTCAATCCGGACGATGGCGCGCTCGGCGATGCCAACGTTGTCGCGGGTAAAGCCCATGACACCGCTGTTACACAGCCGCAAGTCATCGGCCGGTGCTTCGCCCGACTCCGCAAGCCCCTCGACGAAGCTGCGGTAATAGCTGCTGCGCGAGGCCTCGGCCCAGCTCATTTCCACCTCGTCGACCAAGAATTGCCCGGTATCGACCTGGCTGAACAGCTTTTGCGGCGACTGCAGAAATACCGTATCGGTATCGATGAACACGGTCTTGTCCGCCCACTGCCCGGCCTGGGCAATGGCGCAGGCCTTGCGCCGATGGGTGTAGCCGCCGTCGCCGGCCCAGGCCTGCAAGGTCTGCTCGTCCAGTGTGATCACTTCCACCGGCCAGCCGGCAAAGGCCTGTGGCTGGTCGGTAAGCACGCGGATCACCGGCAACTCAGCCGGCTTGCAACGAGCCAGGGCGGTAAGGATGCTAAGTTTTGCCTCCAGCTGATAGATCCGGCACTTGCCATAAAGGAGGTAGATCAGCTGTTGCGTTACATAAGGGACAGGGCTGGACACATTCATCTTGCAGATCAGGGCTAGGGGCATTCGTCGAGGGGCGCGCATTCTAGAGGGTTACGCGGTGCAGCTCCACCATTGCCCGCCAGACTGCGCGCATGCCCCAAAGCACGCGCCTGCATCGCAACGAAAAAGCCTGTACCATTACGGGTTTACCATCGCCAACCAGATCCCCCCTGTAAGGCCCTGAATGTCAGATCTTTCCGCACACACACCGATGATGCAGCAGTACTGGAAGCTGAAAAACCAGCACCCGGACCAGCTGATGTTCTACCGCATGGGCGACTTCTACGAGATCTTCTACGAAGATGCGAAAAAGGCCGCGAAACTGCTGGATATCACCCTGACCGCCCGCGGTCAGTCGGCCGGCCAGTCCATCCCCATGTGCGGGATTCCGTTCCATTCGCTGGAGGGCTACCTGGCCAAGCTGGTCAAGCTCGGCGAGTCGGTGGTGATCTGTGAGCAGATCGGCGACCCCGCCACCAGCAAGGGCCCGGTGGAGCGCCAGGTGGTGCGCATCATCACCCCCGGCACGGTCAGCGACGAGGCACTGCTCGACGAGCGCCGCGACAACCTGATTGCCGCACTGCTCGGTGACGAGCGCCTGTTCGGCCTGGCGGTACTGGACATCACCAGCGGCAATTTCAGCGTGCAAGAAATCAAGGGCTGGGAAAACCTGCTGGCCGAACTCGAGCGCCTGAACCCGGTCGAGCTGTTGATCCCCGACGACTGGCCACGGGACCTGCCTGCGGAAAAACGCCCAGGCGCCCGCCGCCGCGCCCCCTGGGACTTCGACCGCGACTCGGCACGCAAGGCCCTGTGCCAACAGTTCGCGACCAAGGACCTCAAGGGCTTCGGCTGCGACAAGCTGACCCTGGCCATCGGTGCCGCCGGCTGCCTGCTGACCTACGCCAAGGAAACCCAGCGCACCGCGCTGCCGCACCTGCGCAGCCTGCGCCACGAGCGCCTGGACGATACGGTCATCCTCGATGGGGCCAGCCGCCGCAATCTGGAGCTGGACATCAACCTGGCCGGCGGGCGCGACAACACCCTGCAATCGGTGATCGACCGCTGCCAGACCGCCATGGCCAGCCGCCTGCTGAGCCGCTGGCTGAACCGCCCACTGCGCGACCTCAAGGTGCTGCAAGCACGCCAGGACTCGATCCGCTGCCTGCTCGACAGCTACCGCTTCGAGAAGCTGCAGCCGCAGCTGAAGGAGATTGGCGATATCGAGCGGATCCTCGCCCGTATTGGCCTGCGCAATGCCCGCCCGCGCGACCTGGCACGCCTGCGCGATGCACTGGGTGCGTTGCCAGAGCTGCAGAACGCCATGACCGAGCTCGAAGCGCCGCACCTGGCGCGTCTGGCGGCCATTACCGGTACCTATCCGGAACTGGCCAGCCTGTTGGAGCGGGCGATCATCGATAACCCGCCGGCGGTGATCCGCGACGGCGGTGTACTGAAAGCCGGCTATGACAACGAACTGGACGAGCTGCTGGCAATCAGCGAGAACGCCGGTCAGTTCCTGATCGACCTGGAAACCCGGGAAAAGGCCCGCACCGGCCTTGCCAACCTCAAGGTCGGCTACAACCGCGTGCACGGCTACTTCATCGAACTGCCGACCAAGCAGGCCGAGCAGGCCCCGGGCGACTACATCCGCCGCCAGACCCTCAAAGGCGCCGAGCGCTTCATCACCCCGGAGCTCAAGGCGTTCGAGGACAAGGCATTGTCGGCCAAGAGCCGCGCCCTGGCCCGCGAGAAGATGCTCTACGACGCGCTGCTGGAAACCCTGATCAGCCACCTGGCACCGCTGCAGGACAGCGCCGCCGCCCTGGCCGAACTGGATGTGCTCAGCAACTTGGCCGAGCGCGCACTGAACCTCGACCTGAGCTGCCCACGCTTTGTCGACGAGCCTTGCCTGCGCATCGAGCAGGGCCGCCACCCGGTGGTGGAACAGGTACTGACCACGCCGTTCGTGGCCAACGACCTGGGCCTGGACAACAGTACGCGCATGCTGATCATCACCGGCCCTAACATGGGCGGTAAATCGACCTACATGCGCCAGACTGCGCTTATCGTGCTCCTGGCCCACATCGGTAGCTTCGTGCCGGCAGCCAGCTGCGAGCTGTCGCTGGTCGACCGCATCTTCACCCGCATCGGCTCCAGTGACGACCTGGCCGGCGGGCGCTCGACCTTCATGGTGGAGATGAGCGAGACCGCCAACATCCTGCACAACGCCACCGACCGCAGCCTGGTGCTGATGGACGAAGTGGGCCGCGGTACCAGCACCTTCGATGGCCTGTCGCTGGCCTGGGCCGCCGCCGAGCGCCTGGCCCAGCTGCGTGCCTACACACTGTTCGCCACCCACTACTTCGAACTGACCGTGCTGCCGGAGAGCGAGCCGCTGGTGGCCAACGTGCACCTGAACGCCACCGAGCACAATGAACGCATCGTGTTCCTGCACCACGTGCTACCCGGCCCTGCCAGCCAAAGCTACGGCCTGGCCGTTGCACAGCTGGCCGGCGTACCGACGGCAGTGATCCAGCGTGCTCGCGAACACCTTGGCCGGCTGGAAACCACCAGCCTGCCCCATGAGCAGCCTGCGGCCCACAAGGCCAAGGACGCGCCACAAGTGCCACACCAGAGCGACTTGTTTGCCAGCCTCCCTCATCCAGCCATCGAGAAGCTGGGCAAGCTGCAGCTGGACGACATGACCCCGCGTCAAGCTATCGAAATGCTATATCAACTAAAGAACCTGTTATAACGGCGCCCATTACAAGCTGGTAGAATCCGCCGCGGTTTGCTGGTGCTGCAGGTTATTAGCCTGGCCTGCAGCCACATACCCGTAAACCGCGCGGCCCTGAGAGGAAGGGCCGCCGCCGTCGCCTGAGGAGAGAATTAGAAATGACCTTCGTCGTCACCGACAACTGCATCAAATGCAAATACACCGACTGCGTGGAAGTCTGTCCGGTGGACTGCTTCTACGAAGGCCCGAACTTCCTGGTCATCCACCCGGACGAGTGCATCGACTGCGCCTTGTGCGAGCCGGAGTGCCCAGCGCAAGCCATCTTCTCGGAAGACGAAGTGCCTTCTGGCATGGAAAACTTCATCGAGCTGAACGCCGAGCTGGCGGAAATCTGGCCGAATATCACCGAGCGTAAGGACGCCCTGCCGGACGCTGAAGAATGGGATGGCAAGCCTGGCAAGATTGCCGACCTGGAGCGCTGATAGCGCCCAGACGCGAAAAAGGCCCTTCGGGGCCTTTTTTGTTTTCCTACGGGCAAAAAAAGGGGCGGTTTGACCCGCCCACATTTTTTTCCGTAGTCCCTGCTTGTCCCAAACATCATCCTGATGAAATCGCTTCTTGCGATGTCCCTGGCCTTCATCCTGAAAGCCTGTGCATGTCCCTGTGCACAGTTCGAATACTAGCGGGTTCAGCCAGGCGAGCAAGCGATGGAGCTTGCAAGGTATTTCCGCGGACACATTTACTCACCGGTGAATAAACCATGCTTTTCAATGGGTTGTAAAAATTCAGCCTTTGGAAACGACTTTGATTTACTGAAGGTTGCATGGAAAGCTTACACAACGAGTAAGTAAAGGCTTACACGCGATGTTACTGGGGTAGCGCGGTACACATTTGATAGGTGTCTTGCCAGGTAGCGTCTGGGCGCCATGCGCCCCGGCAATCTGAAAGGGAACCTCGCTTTTCGCCACAAACAAAAACGCCCCGAGATCATCGGGGCGTCTTTTGTTACAGCGCTAGCTACTGGAACAATGACTCGCTGGACAGACCATTCTTTTCAAGGATCTCACGCAAACGCTTCAGCCCTTCTACCTGAATCTGCCGCACCCGTTCCCGGGTCAGGCCAATCTCCAGGCCAACATCTTCGAGGGTACTGCTTTCATGCCCTCGCAGGCCGAAGCGACGCACCACCACCTCGCGCTGCTTGTCGGTCAACTCACCCAGCCACTGGTCTATGCTCTGCGACAGGTCGTCATCCTGCAGCAGTTCGCACGGGTCCGTCGGGCGGTCGTCGGTCAGGGTATCGAGCAGCGTCTTGTCCGAATCCGGGCCAAGCGACACGTCTACCGAAGACACCCGTTCGTTCAGGCCGAGCATACGCTTGACCTCGGCGACCGGCTTTTCCAGCAAGGTGGCGATTTCTTCCGGCGAGGGCTCGTGGTCGAGTTTCTGCGTCAGCTCGCGCGCGGCGCGCAGGTAGACGTTCAGTTCCTTGACCACATGGATCGGCAGGCGAATGGTGCGAGTCTGGTTCATGATCGCCCGTTCGATGGTCTGGCGAATCCACCAGGTCGCGTAGGTCGAAAAACGGAAACCACGCTCCGGGTCGAACTTTTCGACCGCACGGATCAGCCCCAGGTTGCCCTCTTCGATCAGGTCGAGCAGCGACAGGCCACGGTTCACGTAACGACGGGCAATTTTGACAACCAGGCGCAGGTTGCTTTCGATCATGCGCTTGCGGCCGGCAGGGTCACCCTTTTGCGACAAGCGCGCAAAATGCACTTCTTCTTCCGGCGAAAGCAGCGGCGAGAAACCAATCTCGTTGAGATACAGCTGGGTGGCATCGAGCGCCCTGCTGTAATCGATGTACTTGTGTTGCTTGAGCGAAGAGCCCGATTTGGCCCTCGTCCGAACCGAAGATACAGCAGGTTCGTCTGACACCACATCCGTTTCCAAAACGATACCCGTCTCCATCAGGAGGACGTCATCGTCGATGTCAAACTCCGGCACTTCTTTACTGAGAGCCATTGTTATAATCCTTTGCTGAGTTCGAACTCAGACTCGAGCGGCACCTTTCTCCCTGGCAGCGCTTGAGCCTGTCCCCTCTACATCACAGGAACAGGCCGGGTACAACGGTCAACGACGTGGCAGGAACTGGAGTGGATCGACGGGTTTGCCCTGGCGGCGAATCTCGAAATGCAGCTTCACCCGATCTGTGCCCGTAGACCCCATTTCAGCAATCGACTGCCCTGCCTTGACCTGCTGCCCCTCCCGAACCAACAGCCTGCGGTTATGACCGTAGGCACTGACGTAGGTGTCGCTGTGCTTGATGATGATCAGCTCGCCGTAGCCCCTCAAACCACTCCCGGCATAAACCACCGCACCATCAGACGCAGCAAAAACAGGCTGTCCCAAATCACCGGCGATATCAATGCCTTTATTCAAACTACCGTTTGAAGCGAATTTTCCAATCAGTACACCGTTGGCAGGCCAGGTCCACCCACCTACCGCGCGCTCTGCGGCTGGTACGGTCGCAACCACAGGGGCAGGGGCGGAAGGCGCCGACGTGGCCGGTTTGCTGGTGCTGGCAGGCGCCGTGGCAGTGCTGCCCACAGGCCGCCGCGTGACCGTGGTGCGGCTTGACGAGGACGGGCTGGACACCACCGTGGTGCGGCTGCTGGAACCGCTGCTGAAACGAATCGCTTGGCCCGGGCGGATGGTATAAGGCGCCTGAATGCCGTTGCGTGCAGCCAGCTCCTTGTAGTCCCAGCCATAACGGAAGGCGATGGAGAACAGGGTGTCGCCTGGCTTGACGATGTATTGCCCAGAAGTCACCGCCGGGCGCTTGGGCACGCTGTTGTTGCGGTCGACCACCCGCGCGCTGTTGCTGCTGGTGCTTGAGCAACCCACCAGAAGCGTGCCCATGGCCAATGCAATCACCAGAAGCTTGAAACCCGACCCGTCCTTGCGCTGCCGAATGACTGTGTGACCCACCCGCGCTCCCCTCATGGTGCCGAAAATCGATATGAAGACAAGAAATGCAATATTGTTGCAATTATAACCAAGCCAGCCAGTAATGGCAGACGGGTTCAAAAGACGGGCATAAAACCCCGGTGCACGCTGTGCGTTAGCGCTTCGCACCGCCTGATAGACAGGGCGAAGCGACAAGAATTCGCCACCGGCACAAAAATACACCGCGCCTCATGCCTGCACAGCTCAGATCAACAGGCCTCAGGCCAGAGGCCCATTGAGCAGCGGCACGAAGCGCACAGCCCCCAGTACGCGACGGGAGAATCCATGCTCCTCGCGCACGATCAGCATCAGTTGCTGCGCTTCGCCGGCCGGCCCTACCGGGATGACCATGCGTCCACCGGGTGCCAGTTGGTCGAGCAGTGCCTGTGGCACTTCCGGCGCCACGGCGGTGACGATGATGCCGTTGTACGGCGCAAGCGCCGGCCACCCCTCACAACCGTCACCCCAGCGGAATACCACGTTGCGCAGGTTAAGCTCCACCAGGCGCTCTTTGGCCCGGTCCTGCAGCACCTTGATGCGCTCTACCGAAAACACCCGCTCGACCAGCTGAGCCAGGATCGCCGTCTGGTAGCCCGAACCGGTGCCAATCTCCAGCACCTTGTCCAGCGGCCCGGCCTCGAGCAACAGCTCGCTCATGTGAGCAACCATGAACGGCTGGGAGATGGTCTGGTTGTGGCCGATCGGCAGCGCGGTGTCTTCGTATGCTCGATGCGCCAGCGCCTCGTCGACGAACAGGTGGCGCGGCGTACGACGGATCACGTCGAGCACCTTGGTGTTCGAAACCCCCTCTTCGCACAAGCGCTGTATCAGCCGCTCCCGGGTACGCTGAGAGGTCATGCCGATGCCACGCCGCAGCATATCGTCCTCGCGCATCAGAGCAGGCCCTCCAGCCAACCATCGAGCTGCTCGAAGGCATCATTGAAGGTGCGGTCGAGCTGCAACGGGGTAATCGATACGTAGCCTTGCATCACCGCGTGGAAGTCGGTGCCCGGGCCGCCGTCCTCGGCATCACCGGCCACGGCAATCCAGTAGCCTTCCTTGCCACGCGGGTTGACCACCTTGGTGGGCGCCGCCGCCCGCGCCCGGTGACCGAGACGGGTGAGCTGGATGCCACGGATGTGCTCCAGTGGCAAGTTGGGAATATTGACGTTGAGTACGGTGCGTGGCGGCAACACCAGGCGCGACTGTGCCTCGACCAGACGACGGGCGATATAGGCCGCAGTCGGCAGGTTGTCCGGCTGGCGCGACAACAGCGAGAACGCCAGCGAGGTACCGCCGAGGAAGCGGCCTTCCAGCGCCGCAGCGACCGTTCCCGAATACAGCACGTCATCGCCCAGGTTGGCACCGAGGTTGATCCCCGACACGACCATGTCCGGCGTCTGCGGCAACAGCCCATTGAGCCCCAGGTGCACGCAGTCGGTCGGCGTGCCGTTGAGGCTGATGAAGCCATTGGCCAGGGTCTGCGGATGCAGTGGCCGGTCCAGCGTCAGCGAACTGCTGGCGCCGCTCTTGTCTTGATCCGGGGCGATCACCGCGCACTCGGCATAATCCACCAGCGCAGCGTGCAGCGCGGCGATGCCAGGTGCGGTAACACCGTCGTCATTCGAAATCAGAATACGCATGGGCTGTCCGTCTGCCCTGCCGACACCAGATCCACGACTTCACGCACCACCACGGTGGCGAAGCATCCGGCCGGCAGGACGAATTCCAGTTGCAGGATATCAGGCTCGGGATAATGCCACGTCAGGCCGCCAATAGGGAGCCGCAGAATTCGCCGTTCGTGATCCATGCCCGCCTGGGCCAGCCACTGGCAAAGTGCCGGCTGACGTGCGCCGATAGCGTTTTCCAGCTGGGCAGGCGCACCGCCAGCAGGTGAAGCGCCCTCCCCCCACATCGGGCCGGTTGGATGCAAGTCGAGAATCGCCAGGCGCGGGTCGGCACATTCCGCCTCACCCGCCGGGAAGAAACTGCGGCTGTCGGTGAACGCCAGCAGGTCCCCGACCTGGGCTCGGGCCCAGCTACCGTCAGCGACACGCGCAGCCAGCAACTGATTGAACAGGTAGCTGCGCCCGGCCGAAAGCAGCCGCGAACGCACGTTGCGCTGTTCAGGCAAAGCCTTGCGTGCGGCCCAATCGAGGGCGTCATGGACGTTGCCACCCCCGTGCCCGAAGCGCTGGGTGCCGAAATAGTTGGGCACACCTTGCTGCCTGAGCTGCTCCAGGCGCGCATCCACCGCCTGGTGATCGGCAGCCAGGGCGGTCAGGCGCAAGGTGAACCCGTTGGCCGAATGCGCGCCGCGCTGCAGTTTGCGCTGGTGACGCACCTGTTTGAGCACACGCAGGCTGGCATCCTCGGCACGCGACAGATCCGGGTCGGCCTTGCCCGGCAGGTGCAGGCTGAACCACTGGCGGGTCAGCGCCTGGCGGTCCTTCAGGCCGGCGTAGCTGATGCTGCGCACCGGCACGCCAGCGGCGCGGGCAAGGCGCCGGGCGGCTTCTTCAGTGTTCAGGTCACGCTTCTCGACCCACAGCCACAGGTGCTCGCCTTGGCCGGATAGCGGTATATCCAGAACTTCGTCAACCTGAAAGTCTTCGGCAACCGCTTTGAGGACGGCGGTGCCCAGGGGTTCGCCCGATGCACGCGGGCCCAGCAATTCCAGTTCGGTCATGCTGGCAGCAGCAGGGCGACCGAATGCACGGCAATGCCCTCCTCGCGGCCGGTAAAGCCAAGCTTCTCTGTGGTGGTGGCCTTGACATTGACCTGGTCGAGCTCGACCTGCAGGTCTTCGGCGATCAGCTGGCGCATGGTTTCGATGTGTGGGGCCATTTTCGGTGCCTGGGCGACGATGGTGGCGTCAACGTTGCCGACCTTCCAGCCCTTGGCCTTGACGATGCCGACCACATGGCGCAGCAGCGCGCGGCTGTCAGCCCCCTTGAACTGCGGGTCAGTGTCAGGGAAGTGCTTGCCGATGTCGCCCAGCGCCGCAGCGCCAAGCAAGGCATCGCTCAGGGCGTGCAACAGCACGTCACCGTCAGAATGGGCCAACAGGCCGTATTTGTGGGGGATACGCACCCCGCCCAGGGTAATGAAATCACCGTCGCCGAAACGGTGCACATCGTAGCCGTGGCCAATACGCATAAAAAAAACGCCCTGAATGAGTCAGGGCGTGATTCTACCTGCTTTGCTGCGGGTTTGGCGGCTTTTGGACCAGGGTGTTACACCCGCCCCAGTGCCACCGCATGATGGCGCAGGTGCTCCTCGATGAAGCTGGCAATGAAGTAGTAGCTATGGTCATAACCCGGCTGCATACGCAGGGTCATTGCATGGCCACCTTTGCGTGCCGCCTGTTCCAGCGCTTCAGGCTTGAGTTGCTTCTCGAGGAAGTCGTCACGGTCGCCCTGGTCCACCAGCAACGGCGGGCATTGGCCAGCAGGGGTTTCGGCCAGCAGCACACTGGCATCCCACTCACGCCAGCGCCCACGGTCTTCACCCAGGTAGCGGCTGAAGGCTTTCTCGCCCCACGGACAATCCATCGGATTGCTGATTGGCGAGAATGCCGACACCGAGCGGTAGCGCCCCGGATTGCGCAAGGCGCACACCAGCGCGCCATGCCCACCCATGGAGTGGCCGCTGATGCTGCGCTCGCCCGACGCCGGGAAGTGGGCCTCGATCAGGGCTGGCAACTCCTCCACCACATAGTCGTGCATGCGGTAGTGCTGGGCCCAGGGTTGCTGGGTGGCGTTGAGGTAGAAGCCAGCACCCAGGCCAAAGTCCCAGGCGCCGTCCGGATCGCCCGGCACCTGCTCGCCACGCGGGCTGGTATCGGGGGCAACGATGATCAGGCCCAGCTCGGCGGCCAGACGCTGGGCGCCGGCCTTCTGCATGAAGTTCTCGTCGGTGCAGGTGAGGCCGCTGAGCCAGTAAAGCACCGGCAGCTTTTCGCCCTGCTCGGCCTGCGGTGGCAGGTACACGGCGAACACCATATCGCAACCCAGCACCTTGGAATGATGCCGGTAACGCTTGTGCCAGCCGCCGAAGCTCTTCTGGCAGGAGATGTTATCCAGGCTCATGGCAGACCTCAGAAGTGGATCACGCTACGGATGCTCTTGCCTTCATGCATCAGGTCGAAGGCCTTGTTGATGTCTTCCAGACCCATCGTGTGGGTGATGAAGGTGTCCAGCGGGATCTCGCCTTTCTCGGACATTTCCACGTAGCTCGGCAGCTCGCTGCGGCCACGCACGCCACCGAACGCCGAACCACGCCAAACCCGACCAGTAACCAGCTGGAACGGACGCGTGGAAATTTCCTGGCCGGCGCCGGCCACACCGATGATGACCGACTCACCCCAGCCCTTGTGGCAGCATTCCAGGGCGGCGCGCATCAGTTGAACGTTGCCGATGCACTCGAAGGAGAAGTCCACGCCACCATCGGTGAGGTCGACGATCACTTCCTGGATCGGGCGATCGTAGTCTTTCGGGTTGACGCAATCGGTGGCACCCAGCTGGCGGGCGATTTCGAACTTGGCCGGGTTGATGTCGATGGCGATGATACGCGAAGCCTTGGCCTTGACCGCACCGATCACGGCCGACAGGCCGATGCCACCGAGGCCGAAGATGGCCACGGTATCACCTGGCTTGACCTTGGCAGTGTTGAGTACCGCGCCGATACCGGTGGTGACGCCGCAGCCCAGCAGGCAGACCTTTTCCAGTGGTGCTTCTTTCTGGATCTTGGCCACGGAAATTTCCGGCAGCACGGTGTATTCGGAAAACGTCGAGGTGCCCATGTAGTGGAACAGCTGCTGGCCCTTGTACGAGAAGCGCGTGGTGCCGTCCGGCATCAGGCCCTTGCCCTGGGTGGCGCGGATGGCCTGGCACAGGTTGGTCTTGCCCGAGAGGCAGAACTTGCACTTGCCGCATTCCGGGGTGTACAGCGGGATGACGTGGTCACCCACGGCGAGCGAGGTCACCCCCTCGCCCACCGCTTCGACGATGGCACCGCCTTCGTGGCCAAGGATCGACGGGAAGATACCTTCCGGGTCAGCACCGGACAGGGTATAGGCATCGGTGTGGCAGACACCGCTGGCGACCACGCGCAGCAGCACTTCACCGGCCTTTGGCATGGCCACGTCGACTTCGACGATTTCCAGGGGTTTCTTGGCTTCGAAGGCTACGGCAGCACGGGACTTGATCATCAAAGGTCTCCAGACAGTGGATCGATTCAGTCTTGCAGTGTAATTCAGCGCGTTTTGATGAATAATCAGGCCAAAGACAAAACATTATTGCCACACAGGGATAATCGATGAGCAGCCGATGGGAAGGCATCGACGAATTTGTCGCCGTGGCCGAATCGGGCCAGTTCACTGCCGCTGCCGAACGCCTGGGGGTTTCCTCATCGCACATCAGCCGGCAGATCGCCCGGCTGGAGGACCGCCTGCAAACGCGCTTGCTGTACCGCAGTACCCGCAGGGTAACCCTGAGCGAGGCAGGGCAGACTTTCCTGCAGCATTGCCAACGCTTGCAGGATGGCCGCGAGGAAGCGCTGCGCGCCATGGGCGACCTGGCCAGCGAACCCAAGGGCTTGCTGCGCATGACGTGCGCCGTGGCCTACGGCGAGCGCTTCATCGTGCCGCTGGTGACGCGATTCATGGCGCTGTACCCGCAGCTGCGCGTGGATGTGGAGCTGAGCAACCACACCCTCGACCTGCTGCATGAAGGCATGGACCTGGCCATCCGTCTTGGCCGCCTGGCCGACTCTCGCTTGGTGGCTACCCGCCTGGCGCCAAGGCGCATGTACCTGTGCGCCTCGCCGGCCTATCTTGAGCGCTATGGCCGGCCACACAGCCTGTCGGAGCTGGCGCGGCACAATTGCCTGGTGGGGAGTTCGGACTTGTGGGCGCTACAGCAGGATGGCCGTGAGATCAGCCAGCGGGTACAGGGTAACTGGCGCTGCAACAGTGGCCAGGCAGTGCTGGATGCGGCGCTGCAAGGGATCGGGTTGTGCCAGTTGCCGGATTACTACGTGCTGGAACACCTGAACAGTGGCGCGCTGGTGTCGCTGCTGGAGGCGCACCAACCGCCGAATACGGCGGTGTGGGCGCTGTATCCGCAGCAGAGGCACCTGTCGCCCAAGGTACGGCGGCTGGTGGATTACCTGAAGGAGGGGTTGGCGGGGTTGCCGGAGTATCGTTTCGGCTGACGGGATGTGCTGCATGTACTGGCCTCTTCGCGGGTGAACCCGCTCCTACGACGGCCTGTGTCCAAACACCGGTGTGTGTCTACCGCCGTGTAGGAGCGGGTTTACCCGCGAATACGGTGGCGGCGGCAACGGTGAACGGCGGGTGGAGATTGGCCAGCAGGCCCGGCCCTTTCGCGGGTGAACCCGCTCCTACGACGGCCTGTGCCCAACCACCGATGTGTGTCTACCACCGTGTAGGAGCGGGTTTACCCGCGAATACGGTGGCGGCGTCAACGGTGAACGGCGGATGGTGATTGGCCAGCAGGCCCGGCCCTTTCGCGGGTGAACCCGCTCCTACGACGGCCTGTGCCCAACCACCGGTGTGTGTCTACCACCGTGTAGGAGCGGGTTTACCCGCGAATACGGTGGCGGCGGCAACGGTGAACGGCGGGTGGAGATTGGCCAGCCCAGGAGAACGCTCAGCGTTTACCCGCCCAGCGCTGGCGCAACCATTCGAGATCTTCGGGCCGGGTTACCTTTATGTTGTCACTGCGCCCTTCCACCAGCCGCGGCGCCTGACCGGACCATTCGATGGCCGAGGCTTCATCGGTCACCACCACATCCGACACCAGGCACTCAGCCAGCGCCCGGTGCAACGCTCCCAGGCGGAACATCTGCGGTGTGTACGCCTGCCAGATCGTGCTGCGGTCCACGGTAGCACTCACCCGGCCATGGCTGTCGGCACGCTTGAGGGTATCGCGCGCCGGCACCGCCAGCAGGCCACCCACCGGGTCGTCCGCCAGCTCCGACAACAGCTTGTCCAGGTCGCTGCGCGCCAGGTTCGGCCGCGCAGCATCGTGCACCAGCACCCAGTCGCTGTCCCCCGCCCCCTGGGCATGCAGCACCAGCAAGGCGTTAAGCACCGAGTCAGCGCGTTCACGCCCGCCCGCCGCGCACTGGATGCGTGGGTCGCTGGCGTAGCGCAGGCCAGGCCAGTACGGGTCATCTTCGGCAATGCTGACCACCACGCCCTTAAGCGCTGGGTGGCCAAGAAAACAGTCGAGGCTGTGCTCGAGAAGGGTCTGCCCAGCCAGCTCCAGGTATTGCTTGGGGCGGTCGGCAGCCATGCGGGCACCTACACCCGCCGCAGGAATCACGGCCCAGAAGGCCGGCAAGGTATCGATCATTTTTGTGGCAACTGGAAGAGGGTTTCGCCCTCTTTGACCATCCCCAATTCGTGGCGGGCCCGTTCTTCAACGGTCTCCATGCCTTTTTTCAGCTCTAGCACTTCAGCATCGAGCACACGATTACGCTCGAGCAAGCGCTCGTTTTCGGCATGCTGATCGGCAATCTGCTGCTTCAGTTCGGTCACTTGCGCCAGGCTGCCGTTACCCACCCACAGGCGGTACTGCAGGCCACCCAACAGCAAGAGCAGAACGAGGAACAACCAATAGGGACTGCGCATCACGTTATCCAGGTTAAAAAGGCTGCCGCGTTTTTACTTCGGGGCCTCGAATAGCACGAAGCCTGGCCGAGGCCAGGCTTCGTCGACAGAAACCCGTTAGTACGTAGGAAAGTTCAGTACGAACGTTCCTACAACTTCGGCTGCTGCCTTTTTACCATCTCTTGCTTAGCCGCGAAACTCGGCACGACCGCGGTAAACCGCTTTGGCGCCCAGTTGCTCTTCGATGCGCAGCAGCTGGTTGTACTTGGAAACGCGGTCGGAACGGCACAGCGAGCCGGTCTTGATCTGGCCAGCAGCAGTACCCACAGCCAGGTCGGCAATGGTCGAGTCTTCGGTTTCACCGGAACGGTGCGAGATCACTGCAGTGTAACCAGCAGCCTTGGCCATCTGGATGGCTTCCAGGGTTTCGGTCAGCGAGCCGATCTGGTTGAACTTGATCAGGATCGAGTTACCGATGCCTTTCTCGATGCCTTCCTTGAGGATCTTGGTGTTGGTCACGAACAGGTCGTCACCGACCAGCTGGACTTTTTCACCGATCTTGTCAGTGAGGATTTTCCAGCCAGCCCAGTCGGACTCGTCCAGGCCGTCTTCGATCGAAATGATCGGGAAACGCTCGGTCAGGCCTTTCAGGTAGTCGGCGAAACCTTCGGCGTCGAACGACTTGCCTTCGCCGGACAGGTTGTACTTGCCGTCTTCGTAGAATTCAGAAGCCGCGCAGTCCAGAGCCAGGGTCACGTCGGTGCCCAGCTTGTAGCCGGCTTTTTCGACAGCTTCAGCGATGGCGCCCAGGGCGTCTTCGTTGGATGCCAGGTTCGGGGCGAAACCACCTTCATCACCTACGGCGGTGTTCAGGCCACGGGCCTTCAGGACGGCCTTGAGGTGGTGGAAGATTTCGGTACCCATACGCAGGCCGTCAGAGAAGGTCTTGGCGCCAACCGGCTGAACCATGAACTCCTGGATGTCGACGTTGTTGTCGGCGTGCTCGCCACCGTTGATGATGTTCATCATCGGAACCGGCATCGAGTACTGGCCCGGGGTGCCGTTCAGGTTGGCGATGTGCGCGTACAGCGGCAGGTCCTGGTCCTGGGCAGCAGCTTTGGCGGCAGCCAGGGAAACAGCCAGGATGGCGTTGGCGCCCAGCTTGGCCTTGTTCTCGGTACCGTCCAGTTCAATCATGGCGCGGTCCAGCGCCTTCTGGTCGGAAGGATCCTTGCCCAGCAGCAGGTCACGGATCGGGCCGTTGATGTTGGCGACGGCCTTCAGCACGCCCTTGCCCAGGTAACGGCTCTTGTCGCCATCACGCAGCTCCAGCGCTTCGCGCGAGCCGGTAGAAGCACCGGACGGCGCGCAAGCGCTGCCGATGATGCCGTTGTCGAGCAGTACATCGGCTTCCACAGTGGGGTTGCCACGCGAATCGAGAACTTCACGACCTTTGATGTCGACGATTTTTGCCATTGTTGTAAGCACTCCAGAATTTGACGAAAACAACTTAGCTTAGGAAATTCTTGCCGTTCACCGGGCGAACTTGCTTTGGGCAGGCCTGATGAAGGGAGCCCCTGACCGACTGGTCAGGGGTGGATCGGGCGGTACTTTACCCGAGAAATGAGCTTTACGCGGTTTCTACCGTCGGAAAACTTTTCACCAGGTCGTCCAATTGCTTGAGCTGGACCAGGAACGGCTCCAGTTTATCCAGGCGCAAGGCGCATGGGCCATCGCACTTGGCGTTGTCCGGGTCGGGGTGGGCTTCGAGGAAAAGCCCGGCCAGGCCCTGACTCATGCCGGCCTTGGCCAGGTCAGTGACCTGGGCCCGACGGCCGCCGGCGGAATCGGCGCGGCCACCCGGCATCTGCAGGGCGTGGGTCACGTCGAAGAACACCGGGTACTCGAACTGCTTCATGATGCCGAAGCCCAGCATGTCGACCACCAGGTTGTTGTAGCCGAAGCTCGAACCACGCTCGCAGAGTATCAGCTGGTCGTTACCGGCTTCTTCGCACTTGGCCAGGATGTGTTTCATTTCCTGAGGTGCGAGGAACTGAGCCTTCTTGATGTTGATCACCACGCCGGTCTTGGCCATGGCCACCACCAGGTCAGTCTGCCGCGACAGGAAAGCCGGCAACTGGATGATGTCGCATACCTTGGCGACGGGCTCGGCCTGGTAAGGCTCGTGCACGTCGGTGATCACCGGCACGTTGAAGGTGCGCTTGATCTCTTCGAAGATCTTCAGCCCCTCTTCCATGCCAGGGCCACGGTAGGACGTTACCGACGAACGGTTGGCCTTGTCGAAGCTGGCCTTGAACACGTACGGGATACCGAGCTTCTCGGTAACCCGCACGTACTCTTCGCAGACCTTCATCGCCAGGTCACGGGACTCCAGAACATTCATGCCGCCGAACAGGACGAAAGGCTTGTCGTTGGCGATTTCGATGTTACCGACGCGGATGATCTTCTGGGTCATCGATCAGGCCTTGTTCTTCTGAGCCAGGGCTGCCTTGACGAAGCCGCTGAACAGCGGGTGGCCGTCACGCGGCGTCGAAGTGAACTCCGGGTGGAACTGGCAAGCGACGAACCATGGGTGGTCCTTGGACTCGACCACTTCCACCAGCGCGCCGTCTTCGGAACGGCCCGAAACCACCAGACCAGCGTCCACCAGTTGTGGCAGCAGGTTGTTGTTCACTTCGTAGCGGTGACGGTGACGCTCGGTGATCACGTCCTTGCCGTAGCAGTCGTGCACCTTGGAACCGGCAGCCAGCTGGCAGTCCTGTGCGCCCAGGCGCATGGTGCCGCCCAGGTCGGAAGCCTCGTCGCGGGTCTCGACGGCACCGGTGGCATCGGCCCACTCGGTGATCAGGCCGACCACTGGGTGGCCGCTGTTACGGTCGAACTCGGTGGAGTTGGCGTCTTTCCAGCCCATCACGTTACGGGCGAATTCGATGACGGCCACCTGCATGCCCAGGCAGATACCCAGGTACGGCACCTTGTTCTCACGGGCGTATTGCACCGCGGTGATCTTGCCTTCCACACCGCGCAGGCCGAAACCGCCCGGTACCAGGATGGCATCGGCGCCTTCGAGCAGGCTGGTGCCCTGGTTCTCGATGTCTTCCGAATCGATGTAGCGCAGGTTGACCTTGGTCCGGTTGGTGATGCCAGCGTGGCTCATCGCTTCGATCAGCGATTTGTACGCATCCAGCAGCTCCATGTACTTGCCGACCATGGCGATGGTCACTTCGTGCTCCGGGTTGAGCTTGGCATCGACCACCTTGTCCCACTCGGACAGGTCGGCGCCATTGCACTGCAGGCCGAAGCGCTCGACGACGAAGTCGTCCAGGCCCTGAGCATGCAGCACGCCCGGGATCTTGTAGATGGTGTCGACGTCTTCCAGCGAAATCACCGCACGCTCTTCAACGTTGGTGAACAGCGCGATCTTGCGACGCGACGAAGCATCCACCGGGTGGTCGGAGCGGCAGATCAGCACGTCAGGCTGCAGGCCGATGGAGCGCAGCTCCTTGACCGAGTGCTGGGTCGGCTTGGTCTTGGTTTCGCCAGCGGTGGCGATGTACGGGACCAGGGTCAGGTGCATCAGCATGGCACGCTTGGAACCCACTTCGACACGCAGCTGGCGAATCGCCTCGAGGAACGGCTGCGACTCGATATCACCCACGGTACCGCCGATCTCCACCAGGGCCACGTCGGCATCGCCGGCACCCTTGATGATGCGACGCTTGATTTCGTCGGTGATGTGCGGGATGACCTGGATGGTCGCGCCCAGGTAATCACCACGACGCTCTTTGCGCAGCACGTGCTCGTAGATACGGCCGGTGGTGAAGTTGTTGTTCTGGGTCATGGTGGTGCGGATGAACCGCTCGTAGTGCCCCAGGTCGAGGTCGGTCTCGGCGCCATCGTGGGTGACGAACACTTCACCGTGCTGGAACGGGCTCATGGTGCCCGGGTCGACGTTGATGTACGGATCCAGCTTGAGCATGGTGACCTTCAGGCCCCGCGCTTCCAGGATGGCCGCCAGGGAAGCCGAGGCAATGCCTTTCCCCAATGAAGAAACAACACCGCCCGTGACGAATATGTAGCGCGTCATGAAAAACCCTAGAAGTCTGCGTTAAGGCGGCCAGCGCCGCCGGAGAAAGCGAAGGAAGGCCGAAGCCCCCGATCACCTGCGTCAATCACAGTGCATCTCGAAAAACTGCCGCGTCTGTACAGCCAGGGTATACCCGGCATGGCGTTCGCTCGTCATTTCCAGAATCAGCTCGGCAAAAAACTGCTTGGTAATCGGCAACTCCTGTGTTTTCGCGGAACCCACAGAAGTTGTATCAAGAAGGGAGGGTAGTCTACCGGAATGTACCCTTCAGCTCAAACCTTGCGCGTTCGTCGGTAACTGCCAGTGCAGTTGGCAATCCGCCTGCACCAGCCCGGGCAGGTTGGCCACCGCCAGCAGGCATTCGCCGTGATACAGCAACGGCAGGCGCGAGCGCAGGAAATGCGGCACCTGCTGTTCGTTGAGCAGGCGCTTGAGGTCCCGCCGACCACGGCCGGGAACCTCCAGCATTTCCCCCCCCTGACGGTAGGCAATGCGCAACCCGCTCGGCACGGCTGCGCCAACAAGACGCACGCAACCATTGCCCGGCAACCGCAACGGCCCATCAGGGTCGGGCCAGGCCAGCGAGCCAGCCGGTTGCTGTAGCCAATCACCGCTCAACCACCAGATGCGCCCGTGGCTACGCACCAACCGTCCATCGGCAAGCCGCCAGACTGGTTGGGCATCGGCAGCGGCATCGCGCAGGTCTGCCCAGCCGGCCCAGTGCCGGGTATCGGGCAAACGGGTGCGCTGGCTCAGCCAGTACTGCAAGGCATTGCGCTGACGGGCCGGCGATAACGCCAGCAGGGCGGCCAGGTCGAGGGAATCCAGCCCCGACCAGGCGATGGGCGCCCCCTTGCCCGCAAGCGCCAGATCCTCTTGGGCCAGTTCGTCCAGCAAACCCAGCGCCTCGCCCAGATGCTCTGCTGCCCGGGCGAAGTTCTGGCTGGCCTGTGGCCAACGTTGCTGCAAGTGCGGCATCACTTCGCCGCGCAGGTAGTTGCGAGCGAATTGTGTGTCGACGTTTGACGGGTCTTCGATCCAGGTCAGCCCTTGGGCTTGGGCATAATCCTGCAAATGTTGCCGGGAACAGGCCAGTAACGGCCTGACCAGGCTGCCCTGCCCCAGCGCCCGCTGCCCCGGCATTGCCGCCAGGCCACGCAGGCCGGCGCCGCGCAACAGGCGGAACAGCAGGGTCTCGGCCTGGTCGTCGCGGTGCTGGCCGGTGAACAGGATATCGCCCGGGCCGAGCACTTGCCTGAAGGCGGCATAGCGCGCATCTCGGGCCGCCTGTTCCAGGCTGGCGCCTGGGGAGACCTGGACGTGGATGACCTGGAGTTCAACGTCGAAATTGTCGCAGATGGCTTGGCAGTGGGCGGGCCAGGCGTCGGCAGCGGCTTGCAGGCCGTGGTGGATATGGATGGCGCGCAGCGGGGGGGATGCGTGGTTGCGGGCGTATTCGGCCAGCAGGTGCAGGAGGACGGTGGAATCGAGGCCGCCGGAGAAGGCGACGTGCCAGGTGGGGGCGTTGAGCCAAGGAGTGAGGTTGATCATCTAGCCCTCGCTCGATTCCAGAAAGCATTCGCGGGCATGCCCGCTCCCACACGTACGGCGCAAGCCTCAAGGGCAGCGCAATACCTGTAGGAGCGGGTTTACCCGCGAACACCGGCGAAGCCGGTGCCATCAATCACAAGGGCCGTAAAACGGCCCCGGGGCAAATCAGAATCAGAGGCCGTAGCTCATCAGGCGCTCGTAACGACGGGCCAGCAGCGCATCGTTGTCGAACTTGCCGAGCATGTCCAGCTGCTGCACCAGATCGGCACGGATGCTTTCGGACATCTTGGCCGGGTCACGGTGGGCGCCGCCCAGCGGCTCCTGGATGACCTTGTCGACAATGTTCAGGCTCTTCAGACGCTCGGCGGTGATGCCCATGGCCTCGGCCGCGTCTGCTGCTTTATCGGCCGTTTTCCACAGAATCGAAGCACAGCCTTCCGGCGAGATAACCGAGTAGGTGGAGTACTGCAGCATGTTCAGTTGGTCGCACACGCCAATGGCCAGTGCCCCACCGGAACCACCCTCACCGATCACGGTAGCGATGATCGGGGTTTTCAGGCGTGCCATGACCCGCAGGTTCCAGGCGATGGCTTCACTCTGGTTGCGCTCTTCGGCGTCGATGCCCGGGTAGGCGCCCGGCGTGTCGATGAAGGTCAGGATCGGCATCTTGAAGCGTTCGGCCATTTCCATCAGGCGACAGGCCTTGCGGTAGCCTTCCGGGCGCGGCATGCCGAAGTTGCGACGCACTTTCTCGCGCACTTCACGGCCCTTCTGGTGGCCAATGACCATGACCGGCTTGCCGTCCAGACGCGCAGTACCACCCACGATGGCGGCGTCGTCAGAGAAGTGACGGTCCCCGTGCAGCTCTTCGAACTCGGTGAAGATGTGCTCCAGGTAGTCCAAGGTGTATGGACGACGCGGGTGACGGGCCAGGCGGGCGATCTGCCAGCTGGTCAGGTTGCCGAAGATGCTTTCGGTCAGGGTGTTGCTCTTGTCTTGCAGACGGGCAATTTCATCGCTGATGTTCAGCGAGTTGTCGTTGCCCACCAGGCGCAGGCCTTCGATCTTGGCTTGCAGGTCGGCAATCGGCTGTTCGAAGTCGAGGAAATTCGGGTTCATAGTCATCCGTCTTGGGTCTACGGCCAGGCGGCCGGCCGGTTGATCCGTTTGGCGCCATACCTTAAGGGATCAGGCGCATTCAGGTCGAGATTAAATTTTTGTCGGTTCAACGATATTGCAGGAAGACGTTCTCACGCCCGAACTGGTCACGCAGCGCCTGAATCAGCCCATCGGCCGGATCGATCGCCCACTGCTCGCCAAACTGCAGCATGGCCTTGGCGTCGCTGCCGGTGTACTCCAGCGTGATCGGGCAGGCACCGCGATGGCGGGTGATCAGCTCGCCCAGCCACTTCAGCCGGTCGCCCTTCAGTGCGTCATGCGCCACCTTCAGGCGCAGGCTCTCGGCCAGCTTGGTGCGTGCGTCTTCCATGGTCATCACCTGCTTCACCCGCAGGCGCAAGCCCCCGGAGAAGTCGTCATTGCTGACCTCGCCTTCCACCACCACCATCGCATCGGTCTGCAGCAAGGACTGTGCCGCCATGAAGGCATCGGCAAACAGCGATGCCTCGATCCGCCCGGAACGGTCATCCAGGGTGACGAAGCCCATCTTGTCGCCCTTCTTGTTCTTCATCACCCGCAGCGCAATGATCATGCCCGCGATGGTCTGGGTTTCGCGCGACGGCTTGAGGTCGACGATGCGCTGGCGGGCGAAGCGACGGATCTCGGTCTCGTACTCGTCGATCGGGTGGCCGGTGAGGTACAGGCCAAGGGTGTCCTTCTCCCCCTTCAGACGCTCCTTGAGGGTGAGCTCGCGCACCTTGCGGTGGTTGGCATACACATCGACATCTGCCGCGTCGAACATGCTGCCGAACAGGTCGACATGACCACTGTCAGCGGTGTGTGCGGCCTGCTCGGCTGCCTTGATGGCCTCGCCCAGCGCCGACAGCAAGGTTGCCCGGTTGATGTCGATGTTGGCGTGGTAGGCCTTGATCTCGTCATGGAAGTGCGGGCCAAGGCGGTCCAGCGCGCCACTGCGCACCAGCGCATCAAGGGTACGTTTGTTGACCCGTTTGAGGTCGATGCGTTCACAGAAATCGAACAGGTCCTTGAAGGGACCGCCTTGGGCACGGGCCTCGACAATCGCCTCCACCGGGCCTTCGCCGACACCCTTGATGGCACCAAGGCCGTAGACGATACGGCCGTCGTTGTTGACGGTGAACTTGAAGTCCGAGAAGTTCACATCCGGCGCGTCGAGGCGCAGCTTCATGCTGCGCACCTCCTCCACCAGCACCACCACCTTGTCGGTGTTGTGCATATCCGCCGACAGGACCGCGGCCATGAACGGCGCCGGGTAGTGGGTTTTCAGCCAGGCGGTCTGGTACGACACCAGGCCATAGGCGGCGGAGTGGGATTTGTTGAAGCCGTAGCCCGCGAACTTCTCTACCAGGTCGAAGATGTTACCGGCGAGGTCCGCATCGATATTGTTGGCTACGCAACCTTCGATGAAACCACCGCGCTGCTTGGCCATTTCCTCGGGCTTTTTCTTACCCATGGCCCGGCGCAGCATGTCGGCGCCACCCAGGGTATAACCTGCCATCACCTGGGCGATCTGCATCACCTGTTCCTGGTACAGGATGATGCCGTAGGTTGGCGCCAGTACCGGCTTGAGGCCTTCGTACTGGTAGTCGGAGTGCGGGTAGGCCAGCTCGGCGCGGCCGTGCTTGCGGTTGATGAAGTCGTCCACCATGCCCGATTGCAGCGGGCCCGGGCGGAACAACGCAACCAGTGCGATCAGGTCTTCCAGGCAGTCGGGCTTGAGCTTCTTGATCAGCTCCTTCATGCCGCGCGATTCCAGCTGGAACACCGCCGTGGTTTCGGCCTTCTGCAGCAGCTCGTAGGTCTTGCGGTCGTCCAGCGGGATGAAGTCGATGTTGAGGTCGGGCAGGTTCTTCTTGGCCTGCTCGCGGTTGATGATCTCCATCGCCCACTTGATGATGGTCAAGGTACGCAGGCCGAGGAAGTCGAACTTCACCAGGCCGGCGGCCTCGACGTCATCCTTGTCGAACTGGGTTACCAGGCCACCACCCTCTTCATCACAGGCGATCGGCGAAAAGTCGGTGAGCTTGGTCGGTGCGATAACCACACCACCGGCGTGCTTGCCGGTACCCCGGGTCACACCCTCCAGCTTCAGGGCCATGTCCCAGATTTCACGGGCGTCTTCGTCGCCCTTGAGGAAGTCACGCAGGATTTCTTCCTGCTCGTAGGCCTTCTCCAGGGTCATGCCCACTTCGAAGGGGATCATCTTCGACAGGCGGTCGGCCAGGCCATAGGATTTGCCTTGCACCCGCGCCACGTCACGCACCACCGCCTTGGCGGCCATGGTACCGAAGGTGATGATCTGGCTCACCGCATTACGGCCGTAGGCCTCGGCCACGTAGTCGATCACCCGGTCACGGCCGTCCATGCAGAAGTCGACGTCGAAGTCGGGCATGGAAATACGTTCAGGGTTGAGGAAGCGCTCGAACAGCAGGTCATAGGCCAGCGGGTCGAGATCGGTGATCTTCAGTACATAGGCCACCAGCGAGCCAGCACCCGAACCGCGGCCCGGGCCAACCGGTACGTCGTTGTTCTTGGCCCACTTGATGAAGTCCATAACAATCAGGAAGTAACCGGGGAAGCCCATCTGGATGATGATGTCCAGCTCGAACTTCAGGCGGTCCAGGTAAACCTGACGCTTTTCTTCATAATTGGGCGTGGTCTCTTTCGGCCACAGCACGGCCAGGCGCTCTTCCAGGCCTTCGTGGGACACATGCCGCAGGTAGTCGTCGATGCCCATGCCGTTGGGCGTGGGGAAGTCAGGCAGGAAGTACTTGCCCAGCTGTACCTGGATGTTGCAGCGCTTGGCAATTTCGACGGTGTTGGCGATGGCGTCGGGCAGGTCGCTGAAGAGCTCGGCCATTTCCTCGGCCGACTTCAGGTACTGCTGGTCGCTGTAGCAACGCGGACGGCGCGGGTCATCGAGGGTCCAGCCCTCACCGATACAGACGCGGGTTTCGTGGGCGTCAAAGTCCGTCTGCTTGATGAAACGTACGTCGTTGGTAGCCACCAGCGGGGCGCCAAGCTTGTCGGCCAATGCCACCGCCGCGTGCACGTATTCTTCGTCGCGTGCGCGATTGGTGCGCTGCACTTCAACGTAGAAGCGCTCGGGGAACATGCCCATCCAGTCTTGAAGAAGCACTTCGGCTTCGTCTTGCCGACCCGCCAGCAGCGCCATGCCAATGTCGCCTTCCTTGCCCGCGGACAGGGCAATCAGGCCCTCGCTGGCCGGGGCGATCCATTCACGCTGGAGGATGACCAGGCCGTTGCGCTGGCCATCGGTCCAGCCGCGCGAGATCAGTTCGGTGAGGTTGCGATAGCCCTTGGGGTCCATGGCCAGGAAGCAGATGCGCGACAGCGGGGCTTCCGGGTCGGCACCGGCCAGCCACAGGTCGGCACCGCAGATCGGTTTGATGCCGGCGCCCATGGCCGTCTTGTAGAACTTCACCAGCGAGCACATGTTGCTCTGATCGGTGATCGCGACCGCCGGCATGTTCATCCCGGTCAGCGCCTTGGCCAGCGGTTTGATCCGCACCAGGCCGTCGACCAGCGAGAATTCGGAATGGACGCGCAGGTGAACGAAGGGAACCGACATGGAAGATCCTGTAGCAGAGCTTAACGACAAGGGCGGGATTGTAGCCTAACTAGGGGCTTTTTTTGGGGCTGCTTTGCAGCCCTTCGCGGGCACGCCCGCTCCCACAGGTACGGCCCCGCTACTCAGACCGATGAATCCTGTGGGAGCGGGCGTGCCCGCGAAGGGCCGCAAAGCGGCCCCAATAGGTCAGATAAGGGAATCGGTGACGCCTTCGCGCGCTTCCCAAGCAGCCCGCACCGGGGCGAAGGAACGCCGATGAATGGGCGTAGGCCCAAGGCGCGCCAACGCCTCGAGATGCACCGGGGTCGGGTAGCCCTTGTGCCCGCCAATGCCGTAACCCGGGTAGATCAGTTCGAACGCACTCATCTCCCGATCACGGGTCACCTTGGCCAGGATCGATGCCGCCGCAATGGCCGGCACCTGGCTATCCCCCTTGACCACCGGTGCTGCCGGCACCGCCAGTTTCGGGCAGCGATTGCCGTCGATCAGGGCCAGCTTTGGCGTAATGTGCAAGCCCTCCACTGCCCGCTGCATGGCCAGCATGGTGGCCTGCAGGATGTTCAGGCTGTCAATTTCCTCGACCTCGGCACGGGCGATGCAGAAGCTCAAGGCCTTTTCGCAGATCTCGTCGAACAGCGCCTCACGCCTGGCTTCGGTGAGTTTCTTCGAATCGTTCAGACCGAGAATCGGCCGCGCGGGATCAAGAATCACGGCCGCCGTTACCACCGCGCCGCACAACGGGCCACGACCCACTTCGTCAACGCCGGCGACCAGGTCTTCTACCAGGTTGAAGTCCAGTCCAATTTGCATGTCAGCGGTCCTTGAGCAGGGCCAGTACCGCCTCGGCCGCCTGATTGGAGGCGTCACGGCGCAGGGTGCGGTGAATTTCGTCGAAACGTTCGGTCTGCTGGCTTCCATCGCGCACCAGCGGCGCCAGGGTGTTGGCCAGCGCTTCACTGGTAGCGTCGTCCTGCAGCAACTCGGGCACCAGCTCTCGCTGGGCCAGCAGGTTCGGCAATGACACGTAAGGGCTTTTCACCAGACGCTTGAGAATCCAGAAAGTCAAAGGTGCCAGACGGTACGCCACCACCATCGGCCGCTTGTACAGCAGCGCCTCGAGGGTGGCGGTACCCGAGGCGATCAGCACCGCGTCACAGGCTGCCAAGGCTTGGTGCGACTGGCCATCGAGCAGGGTCAGCGGCAGTTGGCGCCCTTCAAGCATCTGTTCGATCTGGGCGCGCCGCGTGGCGTTGGCGCAGGGCAACACGAAGCGCACACCCGGCACTTGTTGGCAAAGGCGCTCGGCGGCGTCGAGGAACAACGCGCCCAGGCGCCCTACTTCGCCGCCCCGACTGCCCGGCATCAATGCCACCACCGGCCCCTCGCCCAGGCCCAGCGCGGCGCGCGCGGCCGGGCGGTCGGATTCAAGCGGGATGGTGTCTGCCAGCGGGTGGCCAACAAAACGCACTGGCACACCCTGCTCTTCGTAGAACCGCGCCTCGAACGGCAGCAGCGTCAGCATCAGGTCGCAGCCTTCGCGGATCTTCAGCACCCGCTTTTGCCGCCAGGCCCACACTGACGGGCTGACATAGTGCACGGTCTTGATCCCGGCCTGGCGCAGCTTCAGCTCGATGTTGAGGGTGAAGTCAGGGGCGTCGATGCCGATGAATACGTCGGGTTTTTCTTCGATCAGGGTCTGGATCAGCAGCTTGCGGCGCTTGAGCAGCTCGCGCAGACGCCCCAGTACCTCGACCAGCCCCATGACGGCCAGGCGCTCCATGGGGAAATAGGATTGCAGGCCCTCGGCCTCCATCAAAGGGCCGCCAACCCCGATGAACCGCACGTCGGGGTGGCGTGCCTTGAGGGCACGCATCAAGCCTGAACCAAGAATATCGCCACTGGCCTCACCCGCGACCAGCGCTACGCAAAGCTGGGCCATATCAGCGCGTGATGCCGCGAGCGGAGCTCAGGATCGACTGACGGAACAGCTCGACCTCAGGGTGTTGCGTGGCCGGTTCGGCCAGCTCCTTGAGCGCGTCTTCGACGGTCAGGCCCTGACGGTAGACAATCTTGTAGCAACGACGCAGCACATGGATCACCTCGTCGCTGAAACCGCGGCGGCGCATGCCCTCGAAGTTCATGCTGCGGGCTTCGGCGGGGCTGCCGAATACGGTAACGAAGGCCGGAACGTCCTTGCCAATGGCCGTGCCCATGCCGGAAAACGCGTGGGCGCCAATATGGCAGTACTGGTGAACCAGGGTGTAACCGGACAGGATCGCCCAGTCACCCACATGTACATGACCTGCCAACGCCGTGTTGTTGACCAGGATGCAGTGGTTGCCGATGACACTGTCGTGGCCAATGTGGGCATAGGCCATGATCAGGTTATGGTCACCCACGGTGGTTTCCGAGCGGTCCTGAACAGTACCGCGGTGGATGGTCACCCCTTCGCGAATCACATTGTGATCGCCGATCACCAGGCGCGTCGGCTCACCCTTGTACTTAAGGTCCGGGGTGTCTTCACCGATCGAGGAAAACTGAAAGATACGGTTGTGCTTGCCGATGCGGGTCGGGCCTTTGAGCACAACATGCGGGCCGATAACGGTGCCCTCCCCGATTTCTACATCAGGGCCAACGATCGACCAAGGGCCGACCTCGACGCCGTCGGCCAGCTTGGCCGACGGATCGATAATGGCCCGAGGATCAATCGAATTCATAGGGAGCGTTCCGCGCAGGTGATTTCTGCCGAGCAGACCGGCTTGCCATCGACAAGGGCGCGGCACTCGAACTTCCAGATCATGCTTTTACGGCTGAGGAACTTGGCTTCCAGCACAAGCTGGTCACCCGGCAGAACCGGCTGACGGAAACGCAGTTTGTCGGAACCGACAAAGTAGTACAGGGTGCCATCGGCCGGCTTGGCATCGAGCATCTTGAAACCAAGGATGCCGGCCGCCTGGGCCATGGCTTCGATGATCAGGACACCCGGCATGATCGGGTGTGCCGGGAAGTGGCCATTGAAAAACGGCTCATTGATGCTGACATTCTTGTAGGCACGAATGCTCTGGGCCTCGAAGTCCAGATCCGTCACACGGTCTACCAGCAGAAACGGGTAGCGGTGAGGCAGGTATTCGCGAATCTCGTTGATGTCCATCATTTCGGTGGGGAAGCCTGTAATAAGAATAGGGAGCGCAGGTGCTGACCACACGCTCCTTTTGCAATCCAAAGAGGAGCCAGCTAGCGACTGTTCACTCTTGCTCAGGGAATGGTATCAGCCTTCTGATGTCGGCAGGCCACCTGAGGTCACGGTATCGACGCGTTTTTCCAGCTGCTGGAGACGCTTGGCCATGTCGTCCAGGTGGCGGATACGCGCGGCGCTCTTGCGCCAGTCAGCCAGCGGCTGCATGGCAGTGCCGGAAGAATAGGAACCCGGTTCAGTGATCGAACGGGTAACCATGGTCATTCCGGAAACGAAAACGTTATCGCAAATATCGATGTGCCCAACCAGCCCCACGCCACCGGCCAGCATGCAGTGCTTGCCGATGCGCGTGCTGCCGGAGATCCCGACGCAAGCGGCCATGGCAGTGTGATCACCGATCTGCACGTTGTGAGCGATCTGGATCTGGTTATCCAGCTTGACCCCGTCGCCGATCCGAGTGTCGGACAGCGCGCCACGGTCGACAGCAGTATTGACGCCGATCTCCACGTCATCACCAATGGTGACGCCGCCGATCTGCGCAATCTTGCGCCAGATGCCCTTCTCGTTGGCAAAGCCGAAGCCCTCGCCGCCGATCACGGCACCCGACTGGATGACCACACGCTTACCGATGGTCACGTCGTGATACAGCGTGACCCGCGGTGCCAGCCAACCACCTTCACCGACCACACAGCGGGCACCGATGAAGCAGTGTGCGCCGATGCTGACGTTGGCGCCGATGCGCGCACCACTTTCGATGACCGCGAACGGCCCGATGCTGGCGCTGGCGTCCACCTGGGCATCTTCCGCCACCACGGCGCTGGGATGTATTCCCGCCTCAGCCTTGGGTTTGGGATCGAACAGGTGGGAAATCCGCGCGTAAGCCAGGTACGGGTCCGCCACGACCAGGGTATTGCCGGCAAAGCTTTCGGCATCCGCAGCCTTGAGCAGCACCGCGCCGGCCTGGCTGTTATCCAGGTACTTGCGGTACTGCGGGTTGGCGAGGAAGCTCAACTGCGTCGGGCCAGCCTCTTGCAAGGTGGCCAACCCGGTAATCTGCAGCGCCTCGGGCCCCTTGAGGGTAGCTCCGAGTACCTCGGCCAGCTGGCCTAGCGTCATGGTCACACTCATATCAACGGGCTTGGTTCATGCGCTCGATGACTTGGCGGGTGATGTCGTACTGAGGTTTGACATCGATGACCGCACCACGCTCGAGGACCAGGTCGTAGCCGCCCTTCTTGATCACTTCCTCGACAGCACCATCCAGCTTCGGCTTCAGTTGCTTGAGCATGTCGCGATCAGCAACGGCCTTGGCTTCGTTCAGTTCCTTGGACTGGAACTGGAAATCGCGGGCCTTTTGCTTGAACTCGAGCTCCAGGCGCTCACGCTCCTGCTGCTGCATCTTGTCGCCGCCCTTGATCAGGCGGTCCTGGATGCCCTTGGCACTGCTTTCCAGGCTTTTCAGCTTGGTCAGTTGCGGACCGAATTTCTTCTCGGCATCAACCGCATACTTCTTGGCGGCATCCGACTCGAGCAGGGCCATCTGGTAGTTCAGGACGGCAACCTTCATTTCGGCGAAAGCCGGGGTGGCGACCAGCGCCGCGGCCACTACGGCCAATTGAGCCAATTTACGCACGATGCACTCCTGGATAAACCGTTGTCATTAAGCAAGGGCCGACCTTAGAAGGTCTGGCCCAGAGAGAATTGGAACACCTGGGTATCGGCATCGTCCGGCTTCTTGACCGGCATTGCCAGGCTGAAGCTCAGCGGGCCCAGTGCGGTAATCCAGGTCACGCCCAGGCCGACCGAACTGGCCATGCCCGAGAACCCGACCTTCTCGCAATCAGGTTTGTTGCCGCAATTGGTGTCGAACACGTTACCCACGTCCCAGAACACAGAGGTGCGCAGTGAACGCTGGTCCTTGACGAACGGCAGCGGGAACAGCAGTTCGGCACCGCCTTGCACCAGCACGTTACCACCAAACGGCAACGGATCCTGATCCGGGTCGGCGATGGTGCCTGGCTTGCCACCTGCGGCCTCGCCGATGCTCGGGGTACTGCGCGGGCCCAGGCTGCTGTCCTTGAAGCCACGGACGGAGTTGAAACCACCCGCGAAATAGTTCTCGTAGAACGGCAGGCCGGAGGTGCTGCCGTAACCATCACCATAGCCCAGCTCGGTATGCAGGCGCAGGGTGTAGTCGCTGGTGATCGGCTTGAACAGCTGGCCACGGTAGTCAAGCTTGAAGAACGACAGGTCGCTGCCCGGAACGGTGGACTCCAGGGTCAGGCTTTGCGAGTGACCACGGGTGGCCAGTACGCCTTTGTTCAGGGTCGACTCGGACCAGCCGATCGAGGCCTTGAAGTTCAGGAAGTTGTCACCTTCCTGCTCGAGGAAGTCGAAGATCTCGTCAACGGTGTATTTGCCGGTCTTGATCTTGTCCTGCTGCACGCTCAGGCCGTAGGTCAGGCGCGAGGTTTCGCTGATCGGGTAGCCCAGGCTGACGCCGGCACCGTAGCTGTCCACCGCATAGCTGGCAACGTCGACGTCGAGGTCGTCGTAATCGGTGCTGCGGTAGAAGGCGTTGTAGCCCAGGCTGACGCCATCGGCGGTGAAGTAGGGATCAACGAAGCCGAAGTTGTAACGGGTCTGGTATTCCGAACGGGTCAGGCCGATGGATACCTTGTTACCGGTACCGAGGAAGTTGCTCTGGCTGATCGAACCACCCAGGATCAGGCCGGCGCTCTGGGCGAAACCGACGCTGGCGGTGATCGAGCCGGAGGCCTGCTCTTCGACGCTGTAGTTGACGTCGACCTGGTCGTCGGTGCCAGGCACCTGCGGGGTCTCGACGTTGACTTCCTTGAAGAAGCCCAGGCGCTCCAGGCGGGTCTTGGACTGGTCGATCAGGTAGGTCGACGCCCAGCCGCCTTCCATCTGGCGCATTTCGCGACGCAGCACTTCGTCTTCGGTCTTGGTGTTGCCGCGGTAGTTGATGCGGTTGACGTAGGCACGCTTGCCCGGGTCGACCACGAACATGATGTCGACCGTGTGGTCCTGATCGTTTGGTTGCGGCACGCCGTTGACGTTGGCGAAGGTGTAGCCTTCGTTACCCAGGCGGCGGGTGATCAGCTCGGACGTGGTGGTCATCACCTTGCGCGAGAATACCTGCCCCGGCTGCACCAGCAGCAGCGACTTGACCTGGTCTTCCGGCACCTTGAGGTCACCGGACAGCTTCACGTCGCGAACGGTGTATTTCTCGCCTTCGTTGATGTTGACGGTGATGTAGACGTGCTTCTTGTCCGGCGTGATGGACACCTGGGTGGAGGCGATGTCCATGTTGATGTAGCCGCGGTCCAGGTAGTAGGAACGCAGGCGCTCCAGGTCACCGGAGAGTTTTTCACGGGCGTACTTGTCGTCGTTCTTGAAGAACGACAGCCAGTTGGTGGTCTTCAGCTCGAACAGCTGCCCCAGGGTCTCATCATCGAATACGTTGTTGCCAACGATGTTGATGTGCTGGATGGCGGCGACGGTGCCTTCGTTGATCTTGATCTTCAGCGCCACACGGTTGCGCGGCTGCGGCACCACTTCGGCGTCGACCTCGGCCGAGTAGCGCCCCTGGGCCACGTACTGGCGCTGCAGCTCGTTACGCACACCTTCGAGGGTGGCACGCTGGAAGATCTCGCCTTCGGCCAGGCCCGATTGTTTCAGGCCCTTCATCAGGTCTTCGGTGCTGATCGCCTTGTTGCCTTCAATCTCGATGCTCGACACCGACGGGCGCTCGACCACGTTGATGATCAGCACATTGCCATCGCGGCTCAACTGGATGTCCTGGAAGAACCCGGTCTTGAACAGGGAACGAGTCGAGTCCACCAGGCGGCGGTCGTCGGCCTGGTCGCCAACGTTCAGCGGCAAGGCACCGAACACACTGCCAGCGGAAACCCGCTGCAGGCCGTTGACGCGAATATCGGAGATGGTGAAGGACTCGGCGTGAACTTCAGCGATCATCAGTGCGGACATGACCGCAGTTAGCAGCAGACGTTTCATGAAGTCCTTTTATTCCAACTGGCAATAAACAACCTGCCGTCTAAGAACGGCAGGTTCGCAATTGAGCGAAGCTTTATAGTCGACCCAGATCGTTGATCAGGGCGAGCAACATCACCCCTATGACCAAACTGATACCGATCTGAACCCCCCAACCTTGCACCCGATCCGACAGCGGACGACCGCGCGCCCACTCGACCAGGTAAAACAGCAAATGCCCCCCGTCCAGTACTGGAATGGGCAGCAGGTTAAGAACCCCCAGGCTTATGCTCAGGTAGGCCAGGAAATTCAGGAAATCCCCCACGCCGGACTGGGCTGAAGCGCCCGCCACTTTAGCAATGGTTATCGGTCCACTCAAGTTTTTTACCGAGAGCTCCCCGAACAGCATTTTCTTCAGCGATTCAAGGGTCAGGACGCTCATGTTCCAGGTACGCGACAAGCTCTCACCCACCGCATCCAGCGGGCCGTAGCTGATTTCGCGGAGCATGTTGGCAGGCCATTCGCCACCTTTGACACCAGCGCCAAGATAGCCACCGACTGCCTTGCCCTCCCCCTTGCGGGCCAAGGTCACCGGCAGCTCCAGGGCAGCGCCGTCGCGCTCCACTCGCACCATGACCTTGGCATCCGGACGGGCGCGCACGCGGTCGACTACCTGCTGCCATTCGGTCACTGCCACATCATCCAGAGCCAGCAGCTTGTCACCGGTTTTCAGGCCCGCAGCGGCAGCCGGCCCCTTCGGATCGATCTCGGCCAGCACCGGGGTGATCGCCGGGCGCCAAGGGCGCAGCCCCAGGGATTGAATCGGGTCCGGCTCGTCGGCGCCCTTGAGCCAACTGTCCAGCTTGACCTGCAGCTGGCGCTCGGCGCTGGCGCCCTCATCGCGCACGCCAATCTGCAAGGTACCGCTCTCGCCCAGACGACGAACCAGCTGCAAATTGACCGCCGACCAACCGTTGGTCGGCTTGCCATCTACAGAAACGATTTCCTGACCTGCGGTCAGCCCTGCAGATGCTGCCAGGCTGCCACTGTCGACCGCGCCGATAACCGGGCGGACTTGCTGGGTACCCAGCATCGCCAGCACCCAGAAAAACAGGATAGCCAGCAGAAAATTGGCGATAGGGCCTGCCGCGACAATCGCAATACGCTGGCGCACCGACTTGCGGTTGAACGACTGCCCGGCCAGCGCCGGCGGCACATCGCCTTCGCGCTCGTCGAGCATCTTGACGTAGCCACCCAGAGGAATGGCCGCAACAACGAACTCGGTGCCGTGGCGGTCATGCCACCGCAGCAGCGGCGTGCCGAAACCCACCGAGAAACGCAGCACCTTGACGCCGCAGCGGCGCGCCACCCAGAAGTGCCCGAATTCGTGGAAAGTGACCAGCACACCCAACGCCACGAGGGTGCCGATAATCATGTAGAGCGCTGTCATGTCCATCTCCGAATGATGTTCAGCGGGCCGGCATCCTGCCCAGCCCCCTCACGAACCTTGGCGGGCCTGCATCAGCGGCCGTGACGCCTCAGCCACTCACGGGAAAGCTCCCGGGCACGCTGATCGGCGGCAAATACCGCATCCAGCGACGGCAGCGGTACGACGGGTTCCTGGTCGAGTACCTGTTCGATCATACCCGCGATCTCCGGGAAGCGGATGCGCCGTTCAAGAAATGCCTGGACCGCGACTTCGTTGGCCGCATTGAGCACGGCAGGCGCGCTGTTGCCGGCCTCGGCAGCCTGCCGCGCAAGGCGCAGGCAAGGGAAGCGTTGTTCGTCGGGCGCCTGGAAATCCAGACGGGCGATGGCGAACAGGTCCAGAGGGGCAACCCCGGAATCGATCCGTTCCGGCCAGGCCAACGCGTTGGCGATCGGCGTACGCATGTCCGGGTTGCCCAACTGCGCGAGTACCGAACCGTCCACGTAGTCGACCAGCGAGTGAATCACGCTCTGCGGGTGCACCACCACCTCAACCTTGGACGGCACGGCATCGAACAACCAGCAGGCTTCGATCAACTCGAGGCCTTTGTTCATCATGCTGGCCGAATCCACGGAGATCTTGCGCCCCATGGACCAGTTGGGGTGCGCACAGGCTTGCTCCGGAGTCACGTCCAGCAGCGCCTCGACCGGCGTTTCGCGGAACGGCCCGCCGGACGCGGTAAGCAGGATCCGGCGCACACCGACGGCACTCAGGCCACGGGCGTAGTCGCCTGGCATGCACTGGAAGATAGCGTTATGTTCGCTGTCGATCGGCAGCAGCACGGCACCCTTTTGCCGCACCGCCTCCATGAACAGTGCGCCCGACATCACAAGTGCTTCCTTGTTGGCCAGCAACACCTTCTTGCCTGCCTCGACTGCCGCCAGCGTGGGGCGCAGGCCGGCAGCACCGACAATGGCTGCCATCACTGCATCCACTTCAGCGGCCGACGCCACTTGGCAAAGCCCGGCCTCACCTTCCAGCACCTCGGTGGTGCAGCCGGCGGCAGCCAGACCCGCACGCAACCTCACCGCCGCCTCAGTGCTCGGCACCACAGCGAATGCCGGGCGATGACGCACACATAAGGCCAACAGCTCGTCGATGCGCGAATAGCCAGTGAGGGCAAACGCTTGATAACGGTCAGGATGACGCGCAATCACATCCAGCGTGCTCAGGCCAATGGAGCCGGTGGCCCCGAGTACGGTAATACGCTGCGGGCGACTCACATCACACCCCATTCGGCAGCCCACAACAGCACGGCGAAGATCGGGATTGCCGCAGTCAGGCTGTCAATGCGATCGAGCACACCCCCATGCCCGGGCAACAGATTGCTGCTGTCCTTGATACCGGAGCGACGCTTGAACATGCTCTCGGTCAGGTCACCGACCACCGAGGACATCACCAGCAACGCAGCGCCCAACAGGCCCAGCAGGATCTGACCAAAGCCCCAGTCGCGGCTGATGCCGACACCCAGGGTAATCAACAGGCTGACCGCCAGGCCACCGTACACGCCTTCCCAGCTCTTGCCCGGACTGACCTGCGGAGCCAGCTTGCGCTTGCCGAATGCCCGGCCAGAGAAGTACGCACCGATGTCGGCGACCCACACCAGCACCATGACGGACAGGATCAGCCAGTTGCCCAGGGGCCAGTGCTTGAGCAGCACCAACCCTTGCCAGGCCGGCAGCAACACCAGCAGGCCGATCAGCAACCGACAGGCAGCACTGGCCCACAGGTCGCTGCTGCGCGGGTAGGTAAGCACCAGCCAGGTGGCCAGCCCCCACCAGATCACCGCAGCGCCCAGTACCCAGGGCGCCAGTTCCGGAAGGATGTACAGCAGCATCAGCGCCCCCGCGACCACCGCTGCATAGGCAATGCGCAGCGGCTGGGCCATCAGCCCGGCCAGGCGCGCCCACTCCCAGGCACCGAGGGTCACTACGAAGCCGATGAACAGGGCGAAATCCCCGCCATTGAGCAGGAAGAAACCACCCAGCGCGACCGGCAGCAGGATCAGCGCAGTAATGATGCGTTGTTTAAGCATTAAGCACGAGCTCCAGCCTCGACCTGCTCGCTGGTCTTACCGAAGCGGCGCTGGCGCGAAGCGAAATCGGCCAGGGCATTGCGCATGGCCTCGTGTTTGAAGTCCGGCCAGTAGAGGTCGGAGAAGTACAACTCGGCATAGGCCAGCTGCCACAACAGGAAATTGCTGATGCGGTGCTCGCCACCGGTGCGAATGCACAGGTCCGGTAACGGCAGGTCGCCGGTTGCCAGGCAGGTCTGCAGCAGACCCGGGGTGATGTCTTCCGGGCGCAGGTGCCCGGCTTGCACTTCCCGCGCCAGCCGCTGGGCAGCCTGGGCGATGTCCCACTGGCCACCGTAGTTGGCTGCTATCTGCAGAATGAAGCGGTTGTTGCCAGCGGTCACTGCCTCGGCCTCGCGCATGGCGGCCTGCAGCTCAGGATGGAAACGCGAACGGTCACCGATGATGCGCAGGCTGATATTGTTCTCGTCAAGGCGCTTGGCCTCACGGCGCAGCGCCGAGAAGAACAGCTCCATCAGCGCACCGACCTCTTCGGCAGGGCGCTGCCAGTTCTCGCTGGAGAAGGCGAACAGGGTCAGTACCTCGACCCCGGACTTGGCACAGACTTCGATGACCGCGCGAACGGCATCCACACCCGCCTTGTGCCCGGCCACGCCGGGCAGCAGGCGTTTTTTCGCCCAGCGGTTGTTGCCATCCATGATGATCGCGACATGACGCGGCACCGAGGACGGCGCCGCTGGCTTGGTCTTTTCCATTAAAAAACCCCGGCCTTAGACGGCCATCAGGTCCTTTTCCTTGGCTTTGAAGGCAGCATCCACTTCGGCGACGAACTTGTCGGTCAGCTTCTGGATCTCGTCCGCGGCGCGACGCTCTTCGTCTTCGCTGATTTCCTTGTCCTTGGTCAGCTTTTTCAGGTCAGCCAGGGCGTCGCGGCGCACGTTGCGCACGGCCACCTTGGCATCCTCGGCAACACCGCTGGCCTGCTTGGTGTAGCCCTTGCGGGTTTCCTCGGTCAGGGCCGGCATCGGCACACGGATGGTGGTACCGGCGCTGGACGGGTTAAGGCCCAGATCGGAGGTGAGGATGGCCTTTTCGATGGCAGCGCTGAGGTTCTTGTCGTGAGCGACGATCTTCAGGGTGCGGGCATCTTCGACGGTGATCGCGGCGACCTGGTTCAGCGGCATTTCGCTGCCCCAGGCGGTAACCTTGACGCTGTCCAGGATGCTTGGGTGAGCGCGACCGGTGCGGATTGCAGCCAGGTTGCGGGACAGGGCTTCGATGGACTTGCCCATGCGCTCCTGCGCGTCTTTCTTGATGTCGTTGATCATGCTTGGCCTTCCTCGATCAGTGTGCCTTCAGCGCCACCCACCACGATGTTCAGCAGGGCGCCAGGCTTGTTCATGTTGAATACCCGCAATGGCATCTTGTGGTCACGGCACAGGCAGATTGCGGTCAGGTCCATCACACCCAGCTTGCGATCCAGAACCTCATCGTAGGTCAGGTGATCGAATTTCTCGGCATGCGGGTCCTTGAATGGATCGGCAGTGTACACGCCATCGACCTTGGTCGCCTTCAGCACCACGTCAGCATCGATTTCGATGGCGCGCAGGCAGGCCGCGGAGTCGGTGGTGAAGAACGGGTTGCCGGTACCGGCGGAGAAAATTACCACATCCCCGGAGTTGAGGTGACGAATAGCTTTGCGGCGATCGTAATGATCGGTGACACCCACCATGGAAATGGCCGACATGACCAGGGCCGGGATGTTCGAGCGCTCCAGCGCATCGCGCATGGCCAGGCCGTTCATCACGGTAGCCAGCATCCCCATGTGGTCACCCGTGACGCGATCCATGCCGGCCGCGCTGAGCGCGGCGCCGCGGAACAGGTTGCCACCACCGATCACCAGGCCGACCTGGACGCCGATCCCTACCAACTGGCCAACTTCAAGCGCCATGCGATCCAGCACTTTCGGGTCGATCCCGAAGTCTTCCGAGCCCATCAGGGCCTCGCCGCTAAGTTTGAGCAAAATGCGTTTATAGCGAGGTTGGCGACCACTCACCTGCTGAGCCATTGCGAGTCTCTCCTGCGGCGTACTTTTAGAAAATTCGTGCGGGCTGTTTGCAGCCTGCTAACTGTAGCGTGGCACCGCTTCGGTGCCAGCGAAGAGGGAGTCGTATAAACCCCTCCCCGTTTTGACAAAGAGGCTGCGCGCGTGAGCGGGCAGCCTCTTTGGGGCGACAGACGGGGCTGTCTTACTGCTTGGCAGCAGCGACCTGAGCGGCAACTTCAGCAGCGAAGTCGTCGACTGGCTTCTCGATGCCTTCGCCTACTTTGAAGTAGGTGAAGGAAACGATTTCAGCACCGGCTTTCTTGGCCAGCTCGCCAACCTTGATTTCCGGGTTCATGACGAAGGCTTGCTCTTTCAGCGAGGCTTCGGCTTTGAACTTGGTGATACGACCGTTGATCATGTTCTCAACGATGTTTTCCGGCTTGCCGGCGATCTTGTCGGCGTTCAGCTGCAGGAAGACATTCTTCTCGCGCTCGATGGCCTCGGCGGAGATTTCCGACGAATCCAGGAACTCAGGGTTCGAAGCCGCAACGTGCATGGCGATGTTCTTCGCCAGCTCCACGTCACCGCCTTTCAGAACGACGACAGCGCCGATCTTGTTGCCGTGCAGGTAGGCACCGACAACGTCACCCTCAACGCGCACCAGGCGACGGATGTTGACGTTCTCGCCGCACTTGGCAACCAGGGCTTCACGAGCAGCTTCACGCGAGGCGATCAGCGGAGCGGCGTCGGTCAGCTTCTGGGCGAAGGCTTCTTCGAGGCTTTCGGCCACGAAGTTCTTGAAGTCGTCTTGCAGGGCCAGGAAGTCGGTCTGCGAGTTCACTTCCAGCAGGACGGCGGATGTACCGTCGGTCTTGACGGCGATAGCGCCTTCAGCAGCGACGTTGCCAGCCTTTTTGGCGGCCTTGATGGCGCCCGAGGCACGCATGTCGTCAATGGCTTTCTCGATGTCGCCGCCGGCCTTTTCCAGGGCCTTTTTGCAATCCATCATGCCTTCGCCGGTACGCTCGCGCAGTTCTTTTACCAGCGCTGCAGTAATTGCTGCCATTTCAAAATCCTCTTGGAAAGTTTTTCAACCATTCCACCCGTCAATCACGGGCGTTCAATTCTGCAAATCCGCTGTTTTCATTTCAGCAGGCCCATGATGCGGGGCCGATGCTGACAGCAGGATTTCAAGGTGGCAAAAAGGGGGCAAAGCCCCCTTTTTGCGTGCCAAGTAGACGCTAGCGCCTATTACTCAGCAGCAGGTGCAGCCGCTTCTTCAGCGTAAACTTCGGTGCCGCCGGCAACGTTGTTGCGGCCGCGGATGACTGCGTCAGCCATCGAAGTCATGTACAGCTCGATAGCGCGAATGGCGTCATCGTTACCTGGGATGATGTAGTCAACACCTTCCGGGCTGCTGTTGGTATCGACAACGCCGATAACCGGGATACCCAGCTTGTTGGCTTCGGTGATCGCGATGCGCTCGTGATCAACGTCGATAACGAACAGAGCGTCTGGCAGACCGCCCATGTCCTTGATGCCGCCCAGGCTGCGATCCAGTTTTTCCAGGTCGCGGGAGCGCATCAGGGCTTCTTTCTTGGTCAGCTTGGCGAAAGTGCCGTCTTCGGCCTGGGTTTCCAGGTCGCGCAGACGCTTGATCGAAGCGCGGATGGTCTTGTAGTTGGTCAGCATGCCGCCCAACCAACGGTGGTCAACGTACGGCGAACCGCAACGAGCTGCTTGCTCGGCGACGATCTTGCCGGCGGAACGCTTGGTGCCGACGAACAGGATCTTGTTCTTGCCCTGGGCCAGGCGTTCTACGAACGACAGAGCGTCGTTGAACATTGGCAGGGTTTTTTCCAGGTTGACGATGTGGATCTTGTTACGCGCGCCGAAAATGTACTTGCCCATTTTCGGGTTCCAGTAACGGGTCTGGTGGCCGAAGTGCACACCGGCCTTCAGCATATCGCGCATGTTGACTTGGGACATGATAGTTCCTTGATAAGTCGGGTTGGGCCTCCACGTATCCCAATGACCAACCCGCGAATTCTGCAACTCGGGGCACCCAGGTCATCGTGTCGACACGTGTGTGGGTTAAGTGCTGACGGGGTCGTCCCCGAAAGCGGCGCATTTTATACCACAGACCGCGAGCGAACGGAACCCGGATACTGTTGCGTCTGTCAGCACTTTTTGCAGCACCCCGGCTTTCGCGCCAGAATGCCAGCTGTAGACAACAGCATGGCCGCCTTTATCCCGACCGATCGGCGCCCTGCTCTGCTAGAATCCGGCCTTTCCCGTTTGTTCGCGCCGTGCACGGCGCCGTAGAGAGCCTGTAATGACCGTCACCATCAAGACCGCAGAAGACATCGAGAAGATGCGCATCGCTGGCCGCCTGGCCGCCGAAGTGCTGGAAATGATCGAAGAACACGTCAAGCCCGGTGTCACCACCGAAGAGCTCGACCGCCTGTGCCACGATTATATCGTCAACGTCCAGCAGGCCATCCCGGCACCGCTCAACTACAAGGGCTACCCGAAGTCGATCTGCACCTCCATCAACCATGTGGTCTGCCACGGCATCCCCAACGAAAAGCCGCTCAAGGACGGTGACACGCTCAATATCGACGTCACCGTGATCAAGGACGGCTACCACGGCGACACCAGCCGCATGTTCCACGTCGGTAACGTGCCGGTCTGGGCCGAGCGCCTGTCCAAGGTCACCCAGGAATGCATGTACAAGGCCATCGAGCTGGTCAAGCCGGGCTGCCGCCTGGGCGACATCGGTGAAGTGATCCAGAAGCACGCGGAAAAGAACGGTTTCTCGGTAGTGCGCGAGTTCTGCGGTCATGGCATCGGCAAGGTGTTCCACGAAGAGCCGCAGATCCTCCACTATGGCCGCGCTGGCACGGGCATGGAGCTGAAGGAAGGCATGACCTTCACCATCGAGCCGATGATCAACCAGGGCAAGGCCGACACCAAGGTGCTGGGCGACGGCTGGACCGCCATCACCAAGGACCGCAAGCTCTCGGCCCAGTGGGAACACACTTTGGTGGTGACCGCGACTGGCTACGAGATCTTCACCCTGCGCAAGGACGACACCATCCCGCGCACTTCGGCCTGACCGCACCCCGACAGGCCACCCCACGACAGGAACGTGACGCGATGCCCCAGGTGGACCCCGAGCTGTTCGACCGTGGCCAGTTCCAGGCGGAACTGGCCCTCAAGGCGAGCCCCATCGCCGCCTTCAAGAAAGCCATCCGCCTGGCCGGCGAGGTGCTCGACAAACGTTTTCGCGCCGGCAGCGACATCCGCCCGCTGATCGAGGCCCGCGCCTGGCTCGTCGACAATATCCTGCAACAGGCGTGGAACCAGTTCGACTGGGGCGACCAGAGCGGCATCGCCCTGGTTGCGGTGGGCGGCTACGGGCGCGGTGAACTGCACCCGCATTCGGACATCGACCTGCTGATTCTGCTGGGCGCTGCCGAGCACGAGCAGTACCGCGACGCCATCGAGCGCTTTCTGACCTTGCTGTGGGACATTGGCCTGGAAGTCGGCCAGAGCGTGCGCACCGTCGACGAGTGCGCCGAACAGGCCCGCGCCGACCTGACGGTGATCACCAACCTGATGGAAAGCCGCACCATCGCCGGCCCCGAGGCCTTGCGCCAGCGCATGCTGGAAGTCACCAGCACCGCGCACATGTGGCCGAGCAAGGAGTTCTTCCTGGCCAAGCGCGCCGAACTCAAGGCCCGCCACCACAAGTACAACGACACGGAGTACAACCTCGAACCCAACGTCAAGGGTTCGCCAGGTGGCCTGCGTGACATCCAGACGGTCCTTTGGGTGGCCCGCCGCCAGTACGGGACGCTCAACCTGCATGCACTGGCCGGCGAAGGCTTCTTGCTGGAAAGCGAGAATGAACTGCTGGCTTCGTCCCAGGACTTCCTCTGGAAAGTCCGTTATGCCCTGCACATGCTGGCCGGACGCGCCGAAGACCGCCTGCTGTTCGACCACCAGCGCAGCATCGCCACGCTGCTGGGCTACAGCGATGAAAACCCCAAGCGGGCGATCGAACAGTTCATGCAGCAGTACTACCGGGTGGTGATGAGCATCAGCCAGCTGTGCGACCTGATCATCCAGCACTTCGAAGAGGTTATCCTCGCCGATGAGGAAAGTGGCAGCACCCAGCCGCTGAACGCGCGGTTCCGCCTGCATGACGGCTACATCGAGGCCGCCCATCCGAACGTGTTCAAGCGCACGCCATTCGCCATGCTGGAAATCTTCGTGCTGATGGCCCAACACCCCGAGATCAAGGGCGTGCGTGCCGATACCGTGCGCCTGCTGCGCGAACACCGCCACCTGATCGACGACACGTTCCGCACCGATATCCGCAATACCAGCCTGTTCATCGAGCTGTTCAAGTGCGAAATCGGCATCCACCGCAACCTGCGCCGGATGAACCGCTACGGCATTCTTGGCCGTTACCTGCCAGAGTTCGGCCTGATCGTCGGGCAGATGCAGCATGACCTGTTCCACATCTATACGGTCGACGCGCATACCCTCAACCTCATCAAGCACCTGCGCAAGCTGCAATACACGCCGGTGTCCGAGAAATTCCCGCTGGCCAGCAAGCTCATGGGGCGCCTGCCCAAACCCGAGCTGATCTACCTGGCCGGCCTGTACCACGACATCGGCAAGGGTCGCCAGGGCGACCACTCGGAAATCGGTGCAGTGGACGCGCAGAAGTTCTGCGAACGGCACCAGTTGCCGGCCTGGGACAGCCGTCTGATCGTCTGGCTGGTGCAGAACCACCTGGTGATGTCGACCACCGCTCAGCGCAAGGACTTGTCCGACCCGCAGGTGATCAACGACTTTGCCCTGCACGTGGGCGACGAGACGCGCCTTGATTACCTGTACGTACTGACCGTGGCCGACATCAACGCCACCAACCCCAGCCTGTGGAATTCTTGGCGGGCCAGCCTGCTGCGCCAGCTGTACACCGAAACCAAGCGCGCCCTGCGCCGCGGCCTGGAAAACCCGCTGGACCGTGAAGAGCAGATTCGCCAGACCCAGTCTTCAGCGCTGGATATCCTGGTGCGCGAGGGCACCGACCCGGATGACGTCGAGCAGCTATGGGCGCAACTGGGCGATGACTATTTCCTCAAGCACACGGCCGCCGACGTGGCTTGGCACACGGATGCGATCCTGCAGCAACCGGCCGATGGCGGGCCGCTGGTGCTGATTAAGGAAACCACCCAGCGCGAGTTCGAAGGCGGCACGCAGATCTTCATCTATGCCCCCGACCAGCACGATTTCTTCGCCGTGACGGTGGCGGCCATGTCGCAGTTGAACCTGAACATCCACGACGCACGGATCATCACGTCGAGCAGCCAGTTCACCCTCGACACCTATATTGTGCTGGACAACGACGGTGGCTCGATCGGCGACAACCCACAGCGGGTCAAGCAGATTCGCGATGGCCTGACCGAAGCGCTGCGCAACCCCGAGGACTACCCGACCATCATCCAGCGCCGGGTACCGCGGCAGCTCAAGCACTTCGACTTCCCACCGCAAGTGACCATCCTCAACGATGCCCAGCGGCCGGTGACCATCCTCGAAATCACCGCGCCAGACCGCCCGGGCCTGCTGGCCCGGCTGGGGCGGATCTTCCTGGAGTTCGACCTGTCACTGCAAAACGCCAAGATCGCCACCCTCGGCGAGCGGGTAGAAGACGTGTTCTTCATTACCGATGCCGACAACCAGCCGCTGTCAGACCCGCAGCTGTGCAGGCGCCTGCAGGAAGCCATCGTGCAGCAACTGCAGGCCGGCCAAGGTAGCGACACCAGCCAGACCCGCGTGACCTTTTAACGATTAGACGATTGACGAGACCTTGCGCCGATGAACCATGCCTTGACCCAGCTTCAGCCCTATCCGTTCGAAAAGCTTCGCGCCCTGCTGGGCAGCGTGAAGCCTGCGGCGGACAAACGCGCCATCGCCCTGTCGATCGGTGAGCCGAAGCACGAATCGCCGGCGTTCGTTGCCCAGGCCATGGCCGACAACCTCGACAAGCTGGCGGTTTACCCCAGCACCCTTGGTTTGCCAGCCCTGCGCCAGGCCATCGGCCAGTGGTGCGAACGACGCTTTGGCGTGCCCGCCGGCTGGCTGGACGCCGACCGCCACATCCTCCCGGTCAACGGCACCCGTGAAGCGCTGTTCGCTTTCACCCAGGCCGTGGTCAACCGCGCCGATGACGGCCTGGTGATCAGCCCCAACCCGTTCTACCAGATCTACGAAGGCGCAGCGCTGCTGGCCGGTGCCACCCCGCACTACCTGCCGTGCCTGGAAAACAACGGTTTCAACCCGGACTTCGACGCCGTACCGGCCGAGGTGTGGAAGCGTTGCCAGATCCTGTTCCTGTGCTCGCCGGGCAACCCTACCGGTGCGCTGGTGCCGATGAACACCCTGAAGAAGCTGATTGCCCTGGCTGACGAACACGACTTCGTGATCGCCGCCGACGAGTGCTACAGCGAGCTGTACTTCGACGAGGATGCGCCACCGCCAGGCCTGCTGTCGGCATGCGCCGAGCTTGGCCGTAGCGATTTTGCGCGCTGCGTGGTGTTCCACAGCCTGTCCAAGCGCTCCAACCTGCCTGGGCTGCGCTCGGGCTTCGTCGCGGGCGATGCCCAGATCATCAAGCCGTTTCTGCTGTACCGCACCTACCACGGCTGCGCGATGCCGGTGCAAACCCAGCTGGCCAGCATCGCTGCCTGGCAGGACGAGGCGCATGTACGCGCGAACCGCGACCAATACCGGGCCAAGTACGATGCCGTGCTGGATATTCTGCAGCCGGTACTGGACGTGCAACGCCCGGACGGCAGTTTCTACCTGTGGGCCAAAGTACCGGGCGACGATGCCGAGTTCACCCGTGACCTGTTCGAAGCCCAGCATGTGACCGTGGTACCGGGGTCGTACCTGTCGCGTGAAGTGAATGGCGTGAACCCGGGTGCCGGGCGCGTGCGCATGGCACTGGTTGCACCGCTGGCCGAATGCATCGAAGCGGCGGAGCGGATTCGCGCCTTCCTGCAAAACCGCTGATCTGGCAGGGGCCTGTGGGAGCGGGTTACCAGCGCGGCACGGCCGGTGCCATTTACCGCGCTGGATTCTTCGCGGGTAAACCCGCTCCTACAGGGGCTGCAACGCAGCCCTCTTGGGATCTACTTGACTGAACCCAGGTTCGCCTCACTCATATCCAGCTCACCCAGTACTTGCCGCACCACCTCATCCCCCACCAGGTGCTGACGATGCAGGTTATACAATTCCAGCCGCTGCGCCCTCAGGGCACGCAAGCGTAAACGCCGCTCCAGCAAGTCCATCTGTGCGGCCAGGGCCTTGGCTTCGGCACTGTCGTCGTAGCTTTCCAGCTCATCCCGGTATTCAGCCATCAAGCGCGCCTTCAACTCGGTCGCCAACGTTGCCTGCGCAGCATCCTGCGGTGCGTTGCTGTCGATCACCTCTTCTGCCTCCAAGGCATGAATCGCCGCCTCGGCTGTGCGCCGCCAGGCTTCCTGCACCTCTTGGTGCAAGCGCTCGTCAGGGCTCTTGGTCACCCCTCGCAGTAACAGCGGCAGGGCAAGGCAGGCACTGATCAACGACAGCAGAATTACCCCCGCAGCAATGAAGATAAGCAGGTCACGCTCCGGGAACGCTGTACCAGCCCCTATCAGCAACGGGATCGACATGACACCCGCCAGGGTGACAGCGCCGCGCACACCCCCCAAGGTCAGCAACCAGCAGGAACGCGCCGTAGGCATCAGCACCAGTGCCGGCTTGCCGCGCCAGCGACGGACCACGCCGATCGAGCGCCAGATACTCTGGACCCAGATGAACCGCAACACAATCAGTGCGGCAAAGATCGCCACCACGTCCAGGCAGCGGTAGGCCAATGTCGGCCAGAGGGTCGCTTCGTGGCTGACCACAGCCTTGATGATGTCTGGCAACTGCAAGCCCAACAACAGGAAGATCAGGCCATTGAAGGCAAACTCCAGCAACGACCACACACTGCGGTTGAGCAGGCGGGTACTGGTCTGACGCGGCAGCAGGTCGAGCCAGCTCTGCATCATGCCGGCCGCCACCGCCGAGAGAATACCCGAAACGCCCAGGCGCTCGGCCAGCACGTAGGCTGCGAACGGCAGCAGCAACATGAACACCACATGGGTAGCCGGATCGTCCCAGCCCCGGGTGATCATCCACATGCGCAGGCGACCGATCAACCAGCTCAGTACCACGCCCACCGCAAGGCCGCCCAGTGCGACCAGCACGAAGCTGAAGCTGGCGTCAGCCAACGAAAACACCCCGGTGATCGCCGCCGCCAAGGCGAACTTGAAGGTTACCAGGCCCGACGCGTCGTTCATCAGCGCCTCGCCCTGCAGCATGTGCATCAGGGGAGTGGGCAGGCGGTCCTGGGCAATGGCCGAAACGGCCACGGCGTCGGTCGGCGAAAGCACTGCGGCCAGGGCGAAGGCCACCGGCAACGGGATGCTCGGCAGCAACCAGTGGATGAAGTAACCGGCGCCGACCACGGTGAACAACACCAGCCCCACGGCCAGCGCCACTACCGGGCCACGAATGCGCCATAACTCACGCTTGGGGATGCGCCAGCCGTCGGCGAACAGCAGCGGAGGCAGGAACAGGAACAGGAACAATTCGGGGTCAAGGGCTACATGCAGGCCCAGCGTCGGCCACGCCAGCAAGGCACCGGCGGCAATCTGTACCAGCGGCAATGGCAGCGGGATCACACGGCCGACCAGCTTCGACAGGCTGACCAGGGTCAGCAGGATGAGGACGGTGTAGGCGGACTGCATCCGGTAAGGCTTCCTTTGTGAACCAGAAACGACAACGGGGCGAAACATCGCCATTGAAACAATATGTTAGCGGCGATCGGCGAGCTGGGGCCGCTGCACGATAGTCGCAGGTGGCGGTTGAATATGTAACATGATGATACTTAGGTTTGATGGTAGGGCCTGCCTTGAGTCTTGTAGCGCCTTTGAGATCGAGCGTCGCCAGGTTCCCGGCTTAAGACATACAGCGCCTGCGAGATCGAGCGCCGCCAGGTTCCCGGCTTAAGAGATTCAGCGCCTGCGAGAACGAGCGCCGCCCGCGCGGCGCTTCGCGGGTAAACCCGCTCCTACGTTTGTTTCGGGCCAGTATCGCCTGTGCCAGACCCGCGCGACCGCCTTGTTTGTACGACGCGATATCGAGGCGTGCGCCAAGAGATCGAGCGCCGCCAGGTTCCCGGCTTAAAAGATTCAGCGCCTGCGAGAACGAGCGCCGCCCGCGCGGCGCTTCGCGGGTAAACCCGCTCCTACGTTTGTTTCGGGCCAGTATCGCCTGTGCCAGACCCGCGCGACCGCCTTGTTTGTACGACGCGATATCGAGGCGTGCGCCAAGGCGTTCGCGCGCAAATGCCACAGGCATAACTGGCCCGAAACAAACGTAGGAGCGGGTTTACCCGCGAAGCGCCGCGCGGGCGGCGCTCGATCTCAAAGGCGCTGAATCTCTTAAGCCGGGAACCTGGCGGCGCTCGTTCTCACAGGCGCTGAATATCTTAAGCCGGAACCTGGCGGCGCTCGATCTCACAGGCGCTGAATATCTTAAGCCGGAACCTGGCGGCGCTCGATCTCAAACGCGCTACAAGACTCAAGGCAGACCTAACCACGCCCCACCAACCTCCAAGACTTGCACACCCGTGGCGCTCCCAGTCTCGTTCCCGCATAATCCCGCGACTGACATCGAAAAACGGAGAGATTGGGGCAACCTGTATCCCCAATGTACACAATGACCTACACGCTCTACGGCATCAAAGCCTGTGACACCATGAAAAAGGCGCGTACCTGGCTCGAAGACAACGCCATCGCCTACGAATTCCATGATTACAAAACCCAAGGCATCGACCGTGACAGCCTGAACCGCTGGTGCGACGAACACGGCTGGGAAGTCATCCTCAACCGTGCCGGCACCACCTTCCGCAAGCTGGACGACGCCAGCAAGGCAGACCTCGATCAGGCCAAGGCCGTCGAGCTGATGCTGGCCCAGCCGTCGATGATCAAACGCCCGGTGCTCGACCTTGGCGCGCGTACCCTGGTTGGCTTCAAGCCCGACCTGTACGCCGCTGCCCTGGCCTGAGCCCCCACCCTATTTCGCACGAGGTAATCACATGTCCAATACCCTGTTCAGCCTGGCCTTCGGTGTCGGCTCCCAGAACCGCCAGGGCGCCTGGCTGGAAGTGTTCTACGCACAACCACTGCTCAACCCGAGCGCCGAACTGGTTGCTGCAGTAGCCCCTGTTCTCGGTTACGAAGGTGGCAACCAGGCCATCGCCTTCAGCAACGCCCAGGCCGCACAGCTGGCCGAAGCCCTGAAAGGCGTGGACGCTGCCCAGGCCGCCCTGCTGACCCGCCTGGCAGAGAGCCACAAGCCGCTGGTCGCCACCCTGCTGGCCGAAGACGCTGCCCTGAGCTCGACCCCAGAGGCCTACCTCAAGCTGCACCTGCTGTCGCACCGCCTGGTCAAGCCGCATGGCGTAAGCCTGGCCGGTATCTTCCCGCTGCTGCCTAACGTGGCCTGGACCAACCAGGGCGCGGTCGACCTGGGCGAACTGGCCGAGCTGCAACTGGAAGCACGCCTGAAGGGCGAGCTGCTGGAAGTGTTCTCGGTGGACAAGTTCCCGAAAATGACCGACTACGTGGTCCCGGCCGGCGTGCGTATCGCCGACACCGCCCGTGTGCGCCTGGGCGCCTACATTGGCGAAGGCACCACCATCATGCACGAAGGCTTCGTCAACTTTAACGCGGGTACCGAAGGCCCGGGCATGATCGAAGGCCGCGTTTCCGCTGGCGTATTCGTCGGCAAGGGCTCGGACCTGGGCGGCGGCTGCTCGACCATGGGCACCCTGTCTGGTGGCGGCAACATCGTCATCAAAGTCGGCGAGGGCTGCCTGATCGGCGCCAACGCCGGTATCGGTATTCCGTTGGGCGACCGCAACACCGTCGAAGCCGGCCTGTACATCACCGCGGGCACCAAGGTGAACCTGCTGGACGAGAACAACGAACTGGTCAAAGTGGTCAAGGCCCGCGACCTGGCCGGCCAGACCGACCTGCTGTTCCGCCGCAACTCGCTGAACGGCGCGGTAGAGTGCAAGACCCACAAGTCGGCCATCGAGCTGAACGAAGCGCTGCACGCTCACAACTGAGAACCCTGCCGGGTTTGAGGTGTTAAGATCGGGTCTGGCGCCAATGCACCAGACCCGATTTTCATTCCAGGCCTCGCAAACATGTTCCAGCCCTCTCCCTGGCGTGCCGACTTCCCCGCCATCGCCGCCCTGCAACGGCAGCACCAGACCTATCTGGACAGCGCCGCCACCACCCAGAAGCCGCAAGCCTTGCTCGATGCCCTGAGCCATTACTACGGCCATGGCGCAGCCAACGTGCACCGTGCCCAGCATTTGCCAGGTGCGCTAGCGACCCAGGCCTTCGAAACCAGCCGCGACAAGGTCGCCACCTGGCTCAATGCCGCAGACTCGCGGCAGATCGTGTTCACCCACGGCGCCACCTCGGCACTGAACCTGCTGGCCTATGGTCTGGAGCACCGCCTCGAAGCCGGTGACGAAATTGCCGTCAGTGCCCTGGAGCATCATGCCAACCTGCTGCCCTGGCAACAGCTGGCGCACCGGCGCAACCTGCGCCTGGTGGTGCTGCCACTGGACGCCCATGGTCGTATCGACCAGGACCAGGCACTGCAACTGATCGGCCCGCGCACCCGAGTGCTCGCCATCAGCCAGCTGTCCAACGTGCTGGGTACCTGGCAACCGCTGCCAGCGCTGCTGGCCTATGCCCGCGCCCAAGGCGCGCTGACGGTGGTCGATGGTGCCCAGGGCGTGGTGCATGGTCGCCAGGACATGCAGCAACTGGGCTGCGACTTCTATGTATTTTCAAGCCACAAGCTGTACGGTCCGGACGGCGTCGGCGTGCTCTATGGCCGCGCCCAGGCCCTGGAGCTGTTGCGCCACTGGCAGTTCGGTGGCGAGATGGTGCAGCTGGCCGAGTACCACAGCGCCAGCTTCCGTTCCGCGCCCCTGGGCTTCGAAGCGGGTACGCCGCCGATTGCCGGGGTGATCGGCCTGGGTGCAACGCTGGACTATCTGGCCAGCCTCGATGCCCATGCGGTCGCAGCGCATGAAGCCAGCCTGCACCAGCACCTGCTGCGTGGCCTGGGCGACCGCGAGGGCGTGCGGGTATTGGGCGCACCGCAGACGGCCCTGGCCAGTTTCGTCATCGAGGGCGTGCACAACGCCGATATCGCTCATTTGCTGACTGAACAGGGCATTGCCGTGCGTGCCGGCCACCACTGCGCCATGCCACTGCTGAAGGGGCTGGGATTGGAAGGCGCGATACGGGTATCGCTGGGTTTGTACAACGACAGCGATGACGTGCAGCGTTTCTTCGACGCGCTGGACCAAGGCCTGGAGCTGTTGCGATGAGCCTGCCGGAACAGGCGCACCAAGCGCTAGAAGCTTTTCAACAGGGCAAAGGCTGGGAACAGCGTGCGCGGCTGCTGATGCAGTGGGGTGACCGCCTGGAGCCGCTGGCTGATGCCGAAAAGACCGAGGCCAACCGGGTGCATGGCTGCGAGAGCCTGGTGTGGCTGGTGGCGGAGCAGATCGAGGGCGTGTGGCGGTTCAAGGCCAGCAGCGATGCCCGCTTGTTGCGTGGGCTGCTGGCGCTGTTGCTGGTGCGGGTGCAGGGACTGGCCAGTGAGGAGCTGGCCGGGATTGATCTGCGCGAGTGGTTTACCCAGCTCGGGCTGGAACGCCAACTGTCGCCGTCGCGCAGCAATGGGCTGCATGCGGTGTTGCAGCGGATGGCGGAGTTGGCGTCCAACCGCTGAATCGGCGCCGGTTTCTTCGCGGGCCTGCCCGCGAAGAAACCCACGCGGTCTTATTCAGGCTTGACCCGTTCCGACGGCCGGCGCGCTCCAGCCACCAGTTTTTCTATCGCCTTGCTCGCCGCTACCATGCCAAAGGTCGCAGTCACCATCATCACCGCACCAAAGCCACCCGAGCAGTCCAGCCGCACGCCTTCACCGACAAAGCTTTTCTGCAGGCAGACGCTGCCATCCCCCTTGGGGTAACGCAGCTGTTCACTGGAGAACACGCACGGCACGCCATAGTTGCGGCTGACATTACGCGAGAAGTTGTAGTCGCGGCGCAGGGTGGAACGCACCCGCGAAGCCAATGGGTCATTGAAGGTCTTGTTCAGGTCGGCGATCTGGATCTGCGTCGGGTCGATCTGCCCACCCGCGCCACCGGTAGTGACAATGGCAATCTTGCGCCGCCGACACCAGGCGATCAGCGCCGCCTTGGCCATGACGCTGTCGATGCAGTCGATCACGCAGTCGAGGTGCTCGGTGATGTACTCGGCCATGGTCTCGCGGGTGACGAAGTCGGCCACCGCATGCACCGTACACCCCGGGTTGATCGCCCGCAGGCGCTCGGCCATGACCTCGACCTTGGGCCGCCCCACCTGCCCTTCCAGCGCATGGGCCTGGCGGTTGGTGTTACTGACGCAGACATCGTCCAGGTCGAACAGGGTGATCTCGCCCACGCCGCTGCGTGCCAGTGCTTCGGCTACCCACGAGCCCACCCCGCCAATACCGACCACAGCCACATGGGCCTGGCCCAGACGTTGCAGCCCCTGGTCGCCATACAACCGGGCAACGCCGGCAAAGCGTGGATCTTCTGTGCTCATGTTCATACCCCAAAAAACCGGCGCGCATTATATGCCAGTGAACCCTTGGCCTGCATCGTTAGGAAAGAGACTGCCAACCCTGCTTTAATGTCCTATCACTTCCACATGAATGGACGACGATGTCTTCACGTAAATTCGGCCTGAACCTGGTAGTGGTGCTGGCCATCGCCGCACTGTTCACCGGGTTCTGGGCACTGATCAACCGCCCGGTCTCCGCCCCCGCCTGGCCAGAACAGATCTCTGGCTTTTCGTATTCGCCGTTCCGCCTGGGCGAAAGCCCACAGAAGGGTCAGTACCCCACTGACGACGAAATGCGCCAGGACCTGGAGCAACTGAGCAAACTGACCGACAGCATCCGTATCTATACCGTGGAAGGCACCCAGGCCGACGTCCCGCGCCTGGCCGAGGAGTTCGGCCTGCGGGTGACGCTGGGGATATGGATCAGCCCGGACCTGGAGCGCAACGAGCGCGAAATCGCCACGGCCATCCAGCTGGCCAACACGTCGCGCAGCGTGGTGCGGGTGGTGGTCGGCAACGAAGCGCTGTTCCGTGAAGAGGTCACACCGGAAAACCTGATCAAATATCTGGACCGGGTACGCGCAGCCGTGAAGGTGCCCGTGACCACCAGTGAACAATGGCACATCTGGAAGGAACATCCTGAGCTGGCCAGGCACGTCGACCTGATTGCCGCGCACATCCTGCCCTACTGGGAGTTCGTGCCGATGAAGGATTCGGTCGAGTTCGTCCTCGACCGCGCCCGTGAACTGAAGCACCAGTTCCCGCGCAAACCCCTGCTGCTGTCGGAAGTCGGCTGGCCGAGCAACGGCCGCATGCGCGGTGGTGCCGATGCCACACAGGCCGACCAGGCCATCTACTTGCGCACCCTGGTCAATACCCTCAACCGCCGTGGCTACAACTACTTTGTCATTGAAGCCTATGACCAACCCTGGAAGGCCAGCGACGAAGGGTCGGTAGGCGCCTACTGGGGCGTCTACAACGCCGAGCGCCAGCAGAAGTTCAACTTCGACGGCCCCGTGGTGGCGATCCCGCAGTGGCGGGCCCTGGCAGTGGCGTCGGTGGTGCTGGCAATGATCGCCCTGATGGTGCTGTTCATCGATGGCTCGGCCCTGCGCCAGCGTGGCCGTACCTTCCTGACGTTCATCACCTTCCTGTGCGGGTCGGTACTGGTGTGGATCGCCTATGACTACAGCCAGCAATACAGCACCTGGTTCAGCCTGACCGTGGGCGTGCTGCTGGCCCTCGGCGCGCTGGGCGTGTTCATCGTGTTGCTCACCGAGGCCCACGAACTGGCCGAGGCGGTCTGGATACACAAGCGCCGCCGCGAATTCCTGCCCGTGCAGGCCGACAGTGCCTACCGGCCCAAGGTGTCGGTGCATGTGCCGTGCTACAACGAACCACCTGAGATGGTAAAACAGACCCTGGACGCCTTGGCCGCCCTGGACTACCCCGACTACGAAGTGCTGGTGATCGACAACAACACCAAGGACCCGGCCGTTTGGGAGCCACTCAAGGCCCACTGCGAGAAGCTTGGCGAGCGCTTCAAGTTCTTCCACGTCGCGCCGCTGGCCGGCTTCAAGGGCGGTGCGTTGAACTACCTGATCCCGCACACGGCAAAGGACGCCGAAGTGATCGCGGTTATCGACTCGGACTACTGCGTGGACCGCAACTGGCTCAAGCACATGGTGCCCCACTTCGCCGACCCGAAAATTGCCGTGGTGCAGTCACCGCAGGATTACCGCGACCAGCACGAAAGCGCCTTCAAGAAGCTGTGCTACAGCGAATACAAGGGTTTCTTCCACATCGGTATGGTTACCCGCAACGACCGTGACGCAATCATCCAGCACGGCACCATGACCATGACCCGGCGCAGTGTGCTGGAAGAACTGGGCTGGGCCGAGTGGTGCATCTGCGAGGACGCCGAACTGGGCCTGCGTGTGTTCGAGAAAGGCCTGTCCGCCGCCTACGCCCACAACAGCTACGGCAAGGGCCTGATGCCCGACACCTTCATCGACTTCAAGAAGCAACGCTTCCGCTGGGCCTACGGCGCCATCCAGATCATCAAGCACCACGCCGGCGCGCTGCTGCGCGGCAAAGGCAGCCAGCTGACCCGTGGCCAGCGCTACCACTTCCTGGCCGGCTGGCTACCGTGGATCGCCGATGGCATGAACATCTTCTTCACCATCGGCGCGCTGCTGTGGTCGGCGGCGATGATCATCGTGCCGCATCGGGTCGATCCGCCCCTGATGATCTTCGCCATCCCGCCGCTGGCGCTGTTCTTCTTCAAGGTCGGCAAGATCATCTTCCTGTACCGCCGAGCGGTGGGGGTGAACCTCAAGGATGCCTTCGCAGCTGCGCTGGCCGGGCTGGCGCTGTCGCACACCATCGCCAAGGCGGTACTGTATGGTTTCTTCACCAGCAGCATGCCGTTCTTCCGCACGCCGAAGAACGCTGACAGCCATGGGTTGCTGGTGGCGATTTCCGAAGCCCGTGAAGAGCTGTTCATCATGTTGCTGCTGTGGGGCGCGGCGCTGGGCATCTACCTGGTTCAGGGGCTGCCGAGCTCGGACATGCGCTTCTGGGTGGCGATGTTGCTGGTGCAGTCGTTGCCTTATGTAGCAGCGCTGGTGATGGCGTTCCTGTCGTCGCTGCCCAAGCCCGCAGAAAAGGCTGCCGAAGCGCAGCAGGCTTGAAGTTGCCTGGGCTGACCTGTGCAGCCCATTCGCGGGCATGCCCGCGAATGGGCCGTGCTGCCCGAAACCATTTGATATAAGATAACGCCCCTCAGATTTCCCCGCCTTGCCTTGCCCCGGAGTCCCCCATGACGGCCCCTGCCGAGCTCTCGCCTACCCTTCAACTGGCCTGCGACCTGATCCGTCGCCCCTCGGTCACCCCCGTCGACGCCGATTGCCAGGCGCAGATGATGAACCGTCTGGGCGCCGTCGGTTTCCAGCTGGAGCCGATGCGCATTGAAGACGTCGACAACTTCTGGGCCACCCACGGCAGCCAGGACGGCCCGGTACTGTGTTTTGCCGGCCACACCGACGTGGTGCCTACCGGCCCGGTCCAGCAATGGCAGCATGAACCCTTCGAGGCACTGATCGACGCCGACGGCATGCTCTGTGGCCGTGGCGCCGCCGACATGAAGGGCAGCCTGGCGTCCATGGTCATCGCCAGCGAGCGCTTCGTGCAGGACTACCCGAACCACCGCGGCAAGGTCGCGTTTCTGATCACCAGCGACGAGGAAGGCCCGGCTCACCACGGCACCAAGGCGGTGGTCGAGCGCCTGAAAGCGCGCAACGAGCGCCTGGACTGGTGCATCGTCGGCGAACCGTCCAGCACCACCTTGCTGGGTGACGTGGTCAAGAACGGTCGCCGTGGTTCGCTGGGCGCCAAGCTGACCATACGCGGCAAACAGGGCCATGTGGCCTACCCGCATCTGGCGCGCAACCCGATCCACCTGGCCGCCCCGGCCCTGGCGGAACTGGCTGCCGAGCATTGGGACGAAGGCAATGCGTTCTTCCCACCCACCAGCTTCCAGATCTCCAACCTCAATTCCGGCACCGGCGCCACCAACGTGGTCCCGGGCGAGCTGACCGCGCTGTTCAACTTCCGCTTTTCCACCGAGTCCACCGTTGAAGGCTTGCAGGCGCGGGTGTCGGCGATTCTCGACAAGCATGAACTGGACTGGTCGGTCGACTGGGCATTGTCTGGCCTGCCGTTCCTGACCGAACCAGGCGAGCTGCTCGACGCCGTGGCGGCCAGCATCAAGGGCGTCACCGGCCGCGATACCCAGCCCTCCACCAGCGGCGGCACCTCCGATGGTCGCTTCATCGCAACCATGGGTACCCAGGTGGTCGAACTCGGCCCGGTCAACGCCACCATCCACCAGGTTGACGAGCGGATCCTGGCCAGCGACCTCGATCTGCTGACCGAAATCTACTACCAGACCCTGGTTCGGTTGCTCGCCTGATGCTTGCCTGCCCGCTTTGCCAGGCGCCGCTGAGCCGGCTCGACAATGGTGTGGTGTGCCCAGCCGGCCACCGCTTCGACCGCGCCCGCCAGGGTTACCTGAACCTGCTGCCGGTGCAGCACAAGAACAGCCGCGACCCCGGTGACAACCAGGCCATGGTCGAGGCACGCCGCGACTTTCTCGACGCTGGCCATTACGCGCCAGTCGCCCGCCGCCTGGCCGAGCTGGCCGCCGAGCGCCAGCCTGGCACCTGGCTGGACATCGGCTGCGGCGAGGGTTACTACACCGCACAGATCGCCCAGGCCTTGCCGGCCGCCGACGGCTATGCGCTGGACATCTCTCGCGAAGCGGTCAAGCGCGCCTGCCGCCGAGCACCGGCGGTCACCTGGATGGTCGCCAGCATGGCCCGCGTGCCGCTGACCGACGCCAGTTGCCAGTTCATCGCCAGCGTTTTCAGCCCGCTGGACTGGGCCGAGGCCAAGCGTTTGCTCAGCCCCGGCGGCGGCCTGATGCGGGTCGGCCCGACCAGCGGCCACCTGATGGAACTGCGTGAAGTGCTCTACGATGAAGTACGCCCTTACGCCGACGACAAGCACCTGGCCCTGGTCCCTGAAGGCATGGCCCATGCACACAGCGAAACCCTCGAGTTCCGCCTGAGCCTGGCCGCGCCCAAGGCCCGCGCCGATCTGCTGGCCATGACCCCACACGGCTGGCGCGCCAGCGCCGAAAAACGTGCCCGGGTGATCGACCAGCCCGAGCCGTTCGAGGTCACGGTTTCCATGCGTTATGACTATTTCGTGCGCCAAGACTGAGCACACCCGGAGCCCTTATGCGTCAACCTGATATCGAGATCTACCTGAAGGACGCCGACGTCGACCACAAGCAGATTGCCGAGTGGCTCGCCCAGGCAATCGGCCCGTGCACCGAGTGGAAGCAGAAAGGCCAAACCTTCAAATGCCAGGCCGGTAACATTCCGGTCACTTGGTTACCCAAGGCTGTAGGGAAATGGAACAGCCTGTACCTGGAAAGCGACCAGACGCCGTGGGCCGACGACGTTGCCTGCGCCCGCGCCGCATTTGCCGCGCTGGGTGTGGAAGTGCGCTGCGCGCCGGGTGGCTGGGTCGAGGAAGACGGGGAAGAAGATGCCGACCGCTGGGTCCGCATCAGCGCCGACGGTGAAGAGGAAATCACCTGGCGTACATCATGAAACGGCAGGCTTGCTCGTTTCTGTAGCAGCGGGCTTACCCGCGAACACGGGCCACGCCCGTGGCAGCCACCGTGGTGGCTGCTTCGCGGGCAACCCCGCTCCTACGGCTTGAAACCAGAGGCTCAGAGGCCCACTACGTCTTCGGCTTGCAGGCCTTTCTGGCCCTGCACGCAGGCGTACTCCACCCGCTGCCCTTCGACCAGGGTACGATGCCCCTCACCGCGGATCGCCCGATAGTGGACGAACACATCCGCACCACCTTCGCGCTGAATGAAGCCATAACCCTTGGCATCGTTGAACCACTTTACATTCCCAGTCTCACGAGACGACATCTGAACTACTCCGGATTTTTATTGTGAAGATCGCCTTGCAGGCATGAGGTCACCTGCCCCGTGCCAACGCCGCTTGCCGAAATATCCTGCAAGTGGCAGGCCGAGTATATGACACAGAACAAAAAAAATTGATGACGGCGCCGCCGTTGGCCGAATTTTGCTGAACTTACGCCGATACGGCAGACTAAATAGCAGAATACCCACCTGAACATCACACCCAGGGCACACACCCCATGACCCGTTCCCCCCTGCACCGCCTGATCTTCGGCGGCCTGCGTCGCCTGTTGTACCTGTGGGTGCGCTCCGAGACCATCAACCAGTCTTCCATGACCCTCAACCTCGACCGCAGCCGGCCGGTGTTCTATGCGTTGCCCTCGCCCGCGCTCACCGACCTGGCCGTGCTCGACCACGAGTGCACCAAGGCGGGGCTGCCGCGCCCGGTGCTGCCGGTAGCCGTGGGCCCACTGCAGGAACCCGCCGCGTTCTTCTACCTGACCCCCGACCCGGACTGGCTCGGCCGCCAGGACAAAAGCGGCGCCCCGCCCACGCTCGAGCGCCTGGTGGCTGCCGTCAGCCAGCATGCCGAAGAAGATGCGCAGATCATTCCTGTCAGCGTGTTCTGGGGCCAGACCCCGGCCAGCGAGTCCAGCCCCTGGAAGCTGCTGTTCGCCGACAGCTGGGCGGTAACCGGGCGCCTGCGCCGGCTGCTGACCGTACTGATCCTGGGGCGCAAGACTCGGGTACAGTTCTCCGCGCCAATCCACCTGCGCGAACTGGTGCAGCACAACAAAGGCCACGAGCGCACCGTGCGCATGGCCCAGCGCCTGATGCGCGTGCACTTTCGCAACCTCAAGACTGCCGTCATCGGCCCGGATATCTCGCACCGACGCACCCTGGTCAAAGGCCTGGTCCATGCCCCGCAAGTGCGCCAGGCGATTGCCGACGAAGCGCAGCGCGAGAACCTTCCGCTGGCCAAAGCCGAGGCCCAGGCACTGCGCTATGGCAACGAGATAGCCTCGGACTACACCTATACCGCCATCCGCTTCCTCGAAGTGGTGCTCAGCTGGTTCTGGAACAAGATCTACGACGGCATCAAGGTCAACCACATCGAACAGGTGCAGGGCATCGCCCCTGGCCATGAAGTGATCTACGTGCCGTGCCACCGCAGCCACATCGACTACCTGCTGCTGTCGTACCTGCTGTTCCGCAACGGCCTCACCCCGCCGCACGTGGCTGCAGGCATCAACCTCAACATGCCGGTGGTGGGCAACCTGCTACGCCGTGGTGGCGCCTTCTTCATGCGCCGCACGTTCAAGGGCAACCCGCTTTACACGGCAGTGTTCAACGAGTACCTGCACACCCTGTACACCAAGGGCTTCCCGGTCGAGTACTTCGTCGAAGGCGGTCGCTCGCGCACCGGGCGCATGTTGCAGCCGCGTACCGGGATGCTGGCCATTACCCTGCGCAGCTTCCTGCGTTCGTCGCGTACGCCAATCGTGTTCGTGCCGGTGTACATCGGCTACGAGCGCGTGCTCGAAGGCCGTACCTACCTGGGCGAACTGCGCGGCGCCAGCAAGAAGAAGGAGTCGGTGTTGGACATCTTCAAGGTGTTCGGCGCACTTAAGCAGCGCTTTGGCCAGGTCTACGTCAACTTCGGCGAACCCATCCGCCTGGCTGGCTTCCTCGACCAGCAGCAGCCCGGCTGGCGTGAACAGGATCACGGTCCGCAGTACCGACCGGACTGGCTCAACGCTACCACCGCTCGCCTGGGAGAAACCGTGGCCCGCCACCTCAACGAGGCGGCCGCCATCAACCCGGTCAACCTGGTGGCCCTGGCACTGCTGTCCACCAGCCGCCTTGCCCTGGACGAGCGCGCCCTGACCCGCGTTCTCGACCTGTACCTGGCGCTGCTGCGCCAAGTGCCCTACTCGCCGCACACCACCCTGCCCGAGGGCGACGGCCAGGCACTGATCGAACATGTGCGCAGCATGAACCTGGTGGCCGAGCAGAAGGACGCCCTGGGCCGCATCCTATACCTGGATGAAGGCAACGCGGTGCTGATGACCTACTACCGCAACAACGTGCTGCACATCTTCGCCCTGCCGGCGCTGCTGGCCAGCTTCTTCCTCAGCAGTTCCCGCATGAGCCGCCAACTGCTGGGCCAGTATGTGCATGCGCTTTATCCCTATCTGCAGGCCGAACTGTTCCTGCGCTGGACGCCAGAACAGCTGGACGAGGTCATCGACCAATGGCTGGTCGCGCTGGTGGAACAGGGCCTGCTGCGCCAGGACAACGACCTGTACGTGCGCCCGGCGCCCAGCTCGCGGCAGTTCGTGTTGCTGACCCTGCTGGCCCGCACCATCACCCAGACCCTGCAGCGCTTCTACATGGCAACCTCGCTGCTGATCAACAGCGGGCAGAACAGCCTGAGCGCCGAAGCGCTGGAAGACCTGTGCGTGATGATGGCCCAGCGCCTGTCGATCCTGCATGGCCTGAACGCACCGGAGTTCTTCGACAAGACGCTGTTCCGCCACTTCATCCAGACCCTGCTTCAGCAAGGCGTGCTGCACGCCGACGCGCAAGGCAAGCTGGGTTATCACGACAAGCTCGGCGAGCTGGCCGAGGGCGTGGCCAAGCGAGTACTGTCGGCCGAGCTGCGCCTGTCGATCCGCCAGGTGGCCCTGCACCGTGACGACGGGTTGGAAACTTCGACCCTCTAACGGTTCATCGGTCGGCAAAATCCGCTAAAGTCCGTGGGGTTGGCCACAAGCCAGCTCCAAGGACACCGGAGATTCCATGAAAAAGCTCTTTATGCTGTGTTGCGCATCCCTGCTTGCAGCCTGCTCCAGCCAAACCCCACCCAACCAGGCCAGCCTGGACGGTGAAGTCTTCTACCTGCAGCGCATTGCCCTGCCGCCTGCCGCCACCCTGAGCGTGGAACTGCAGGATGTGTCGCTGATGGACGCCCCTGCCGTGACCCTGGCGCGCCAGGCCGGCCCGGTCAAAGGCAACGTGCCGCTGCCGTTCCATCTCACCTATGACCCCGCGCAGGTCAAGCCTGGCCACCGCTATGCGGTGAGCGCGCGCATCGAGCTGAATGGCAAGTTGCTGTTCATCAATACCGAACACCACGGTGTCGCGCTTGATGGCAGTGACCCGCAATCGGTACGCATCAAGGTAGATCAGGTTCGCTGATACCCGTACTCATCCGTTTACAAGGAAAGCTTCATGATCCGCACTTCCCTGCGCTTCACCACCCTGTGCGCCGGCCTGCTGCTGTCGGCCAGTGCCCTGGCCCTGTCGCTGGGCGACCTCAGCCAGAAAGACGCCACCGGCGGCCTGAAAGATGCCCTGACCCAAGGTGCGCAGCTGGCCGTCAAGCAACTGAGCACCCCAGGCGGCTTCAGCAACAACCCGGACGTGCGCATCGAGCTGCCAGGCAACCTGGGCAAAGCCGCCAAGGCGATGAAAATGTTCGGCAAGGGTGAACAGGTCGAAGCCCTGGAAACCAGCATGAACAAAGCCGCCGAGGCAGCCGTGCCGCAGGCCCAGGCGATTCTGGTGGATGCCGTCAAGAACATGAGCGTGACCGATGCCAAGGGCATTCTCAGCGGCGGTGACGACTCGGCCACCCAGTACCTGAACAAGAGCAGCCGCGAGCAGATCCGCGCCAAGTTCCTGCCAATCGTCAAGCAGGCCACCGACAAGGTTGGCGTGGCCCAGCAGTACAATGCCTTCGCCGCCCAGGCCAAAGGCCTGGGGCTGGTCAAGGATGACGCCAATATCGAGAACTACGTGACCGAGAAGGCGCTGGATGGCCTGTTCGAGATGATCGGCAAACAGGAGCAGAGCATTCGCCAGAACCCGGCAGCTGCGGCTACCAGCCTGGCCAAGAAGGTCTTCGGCGCGCTGTAGGAGCGGGTTCACCCGCGAAAGGGCCGGGCCTGCTGGCCAATTTTCACCAGCCGTTCACCGTTGCTGCCGCTACCGTATTCGCGGGTAAACCCGCTCCTACAATGATCGAAAAGCCTGCGCGGTCCTCTGTAGGAGCGGGTTCACCCGCGAAAGGGCCGGGCCTGCTGGCCAATTTTCACCAGCCGCTCACCGTTGCTGCCGCCACCGTATTCGCGGGTAAACCCGCTCCTACACAGATCGGTGGTGGACACGCATCGGAGGTTGGACACAGGCCTTCGTAGGAGCGGGTTCACCCGCGAAGGGAGGGCCAAGCCCTCCCCCTGCGGTCTTCAGCCCTTCTTCACCCTGAACCAAGCCGCATACAACGCCGGCAGGAACAGCAGTGTAAGCACCGTGGCCACGATCAACCCGCCCATGATCGCCACCGCCATCGGTCCATAGAACACACTACGCGACAACGGGATCATGGCCAGCACCGCCGCCAGCGCGGTCAGCACGATCGGCCGGAAGCGCCGCACCGTAGCCTCGATGATCGCCTGCCAGCGCTCCATCCCCGCTGCGATGTCCTGCTCGATCTGGTCCACCAGGATCACCGAGTTGCGCATGATCATCCCCGCCAGGGCAATGGTGCCGAGCATGGCGACAAAGCCGAACGGCTGGCGGAACACCAGCAGGAACAGGGTCACACCGATCAGCCCCAGCGGCGCGGTGAGGAACACCATCACCGTGCGCGAGAAACTGCGCAGCTGGATCATCAGCAAGCTCAGGACTACCACGATGAACAGTGGCATACCGGCATTCACCGATTTCTGCCCCCGTTCGGAGTCCTCCACCGTGCCGCCCACCTCCAGCAGGTAGCCATCGGGCAGCTTGGCGCGGATTTCCTGCAGGGTCGGCAAAATCTGCTTCACCAGCGTCGCCGGCTGCTCCTGGTCGTAGATATCGGCACGCACGGTCACCGTCGGCAAGCGGTTGCGGTGCCAGATAATGCCTTCTTCAAAGCCGTATTCCAGGGTTGCCACCTGCGACAACGCCACGCTCTGGCCATTGTCGGTGGGCAACGCCAGGCTACCCAGGTTGGCCAGCTCGCTGCGCTCCTGGAGGGTGCCGCGCAGCAGGATCTCGATCAGTTCGTTGTCCTCGCGGTACTGGCTGACCGTGGTGCCGATCAGCGAGCTTTGCAGGAAGCTCGCCAGGTGCGAAGTGCTCACGCCCAGCGCACGGGCGCGGTCCTGGTCGATTTCGAGGAACACCGCCTTGCTGGGTTCTTCCCAGTCCAGGTGCACGTTCACCACATGCGGGTTCTCGCGCACCTTGTCCGCCACTTCACGGGCCAGTGCACGGGCCTTCTCGATATGCTCGCCAGTGACCCGGAACTGCACCGGGTAGCCCACGGGTGGGCCGTTTTCCAGGCGCGTGACCCGGGCGCGCAGGTCGGGGAACTGCTGGTCCACAGTGCTGATCAGCCAACTGCGCAGGCGTTCGCGGTCTTCCATCGACTTGGCCAGCACCACGAACTGGGCAAAGCTGGCTGCCGGCAGTTGCTGGTCCAGCGGCAGGTAGAAGCGCGGCGAGCCGGTGCCCACATAGGCCACGTAGTTGTCGATACCGTCCTGCTGCTTGAGCAGCGCCTCCAGCTGCTTGACCCGCTCGGCGGTATTGGCCAGCGAGGCGCCTTCGGCCAGCTTCAGGTCAACCATCAGCTCCGGGCGCCCGGAAGCCGGGAAGAACTGCTGGGGCACGAAGCGGAACAGCAGGAGGCTGCCGACAAAAGCGGCAACGGTCAGCAGGATTACCGTCTTGCGCCGCCGTACGCACCACTCCACCAGCCGTCGCACGCGCTGGTAGAACGGGGTGGCGTATGGGTCTGGAGCATGGCCGTCCTTGCCATGACGCGCCGCATGCAGCTTGGCCAGGTCGGGTAGCAGGCGCTCGCCCAGGTAAGGCACGAACACCACAGCCGCCACCCAAGAGGTCAGCAAAGCGATGGTTACCACCTGGAAGATCGACCGGGTGTATTCGCCCGTGCTGGAGGCCGCGGTGGCAATTGGCAGAAAGCCTGCTGCCGTGATCAGCGTCCCGGTGAGCATCGGGAAGGCCGTACTCGTCCAGGCATAGCTGGCTGCCTTGAGGCGGTCATAGCCCTGCTCCATCTTGATCGCCATCATCTCCACGGCAATGATCGCGTCGTCCACCAGCAAGCCCAGGGCCAGCACCAGCGCGCCAAGGGAAATCTTGTGCAGGCCGATGCCGAAGTAATGCATGGCGGCAAAGGTCATGGCCAACACCAGCGGAATGGCCAGCGCCACCACCAGGCCAGTGCGCAGGCCCAGCGAGAAGAAGCTCACCAGCAGCACAATGACCAACGCCTCGACCAGCACCTGCACGAACTCGCCCACGCCGGCCTTCACCGCCGCCGGTTGATCCGAAACCTTGCGCAGCGCCATGCCGGCAGGCAGGTTATGCGCCAGGCGCTCGAACTCGCCTTCCAGGGCCTTGCCCAGTACCAGGATGTCGCCACCGTCTTTCATCGACACCGCCAGGCCAATGGCATCCTCGCCCATGAAGCGCATGCGCGGTGCAGGTGGGTCGTTGAAGCCACGGTGCACCTCGGCGACATCACCAATCCGGAAGGTGCGATCACCCACGCGAATGGGGAACTGGCGGATCTGCTCGACACTGTCGAAACGCCCGCTCACGCGCAGTTGCAAGCGCTCGCTGGGCGTCTCGAAGAAACCGGCGGTGCTCACCGCGTTCTGCTCTTGCAACGCCTTCTGCACGGCTTCCAGCGGCACGCCGAGGGTGGCCAGCTTGAGGTTGGACAGCTCGATCCAGACTTTCTCGTCCTGCAGGCCGATCAGCTCGACTTTGCCCACATCCTTGACCCGCTGCAGCTGGATCTGGATACGGTCGGCGTAGTCCTTGAGCACCGCATAGTCAAAGCCTTCGCCAGTCAGCGCATAGATGTTGCCGAAGGTGGTGCCGAACTCGTCGTTGAAGAACGGGCCCTGGACCTCCGGCGGCAAGGTGTGGCGAATGTCCGCAACCTTCTTGCGGATCTGGTACCACAACGCGGGGATGTCCTTGGAGTGCAGCGAGTCGCGGGCCATGAAAGTAACCTGCGATTCGCCGGGGCGAGAGAACGAGACGATTCTCTCGTACTCACCGGTTTCCATCAGCTTCTTCTCGATGCGCTCGGTTACCTGCCGCGCCACTTCTTCAGCGCTGGCGCCTGGCCACAGGGTGCGGATGACCATGGCCTTGAAGGTGAATGGCGGGTCCTCGCTCTGGCCAAGTTTGGTGTACGACATGGCGCCAATGGCGGCCAGCAGGATCATCAGGAATAGGACGATCTGGCGGTTGCGCAGCGCCCAGGCAGAAAGGTTGAAACCCATCGGGACTTACTCCTTGGCCGTCAGGTTCACTACACGGTTGCTGCGGTCCACGGGGCGTACCTCCTGGCCCTCGCGCAGTACATGGCCACCAGCGGCAACCACCCAGTCACCCGGGTCCAGGCCTTCGAGCACCGGCACGCTGTCGCTGCCATAAGCCCCCAGGCGCACGGTCGCCCGCTCCAGGCGGCTTTCCTTGTTCACCCGCCAGACATAGGCCTGACCGTTTTCCGCAGTCACTGCCGACAGCGGTACCGCCAGCGGGATCAGCCCGTCCTTGGCGATGAACACCCGGGCGCTCTGGCCCAGCTCAGCCGGTACGGCGGCCGTGGTAAAGGCGATGCGCGCCGCGAACGTGCGCGAGCGCGGGTCGGCGGCCGGTGACAGCTCGCGAATGCGCCCCTGGAAACGCGCCTGCGGGTGCGACCACAGCTCCACGCTCACCGGTTGGCCCACAGCGAAGCGGGCAAACTGCTGCTCCGGCAGGCCGATGGCCACTTCTCGCTCGCCATCGGCGGCAAGGGTGAACACGGTCTGCCCGGCGGCGACCACTTGGCCCACTTCAACCTGGCGCTTGGCGATCACCCCGGCCTGCGGCGCACGCAATACGGCATATTCGGCCTGGTTGCCCGCCACATCGAACTCGGCCTTGGCCTGCTTCAGACGGGCAAGGCCGGCGCGGTAGAGGTTTTCGGCATTGTCGTACTGGGAGTGGCTGACCATCTGCCGCTCCAGCAGCTTCTGGTAGCGGTCGCGTTCGGCGCGCACCAATGCCAGGTTGGCCTCGGCAGCCGCCAGCTGGGCGCGGTTGGCTTCAAGTTGCAGGCGCACGTCCTGCGGGTCCAGCTCGGCCAGCGGCTGGTCGGCCTTGACCCGCTGCCCCTCCTCCACCAGACGCTTGCTGACCTTGCCGCCAATGCGGAAGGCCAGCTCCGGCTCGAAGCGCGCGCGCACTTCGCCGGGGTAACTGTCGGCAGCGGCTTCGGCAGGCTGCGGCTGCACCACCAGCGCCGGGCGAGGCGCGGCGGGTGGGGCGGCTTCCTGACCACACGCCGCCAGAAGCAGGGCAGCGGCGGCGGGCAGAGCGATGGACAAGGCATGGCGCAACATGATGAATCCTTTCGCGGAGTGCACATTTAATATTTGTACTGGCTGGTATATTAAATCAGCGCAACGATGCCGGGAAGGGCATGCGCTGGTTTTTCGACGACCTGGCTGGAGCCCTCTGGCGCCGGTGAGATCAAGCGGCGGCTGAACGCCCACCCTGTCGATCAACTGAACGCTGGCAGGCCGCAGGTAAATGTGAGCTAGTTTTAGCCGTATCGCAGCTGACCCGTTAAGATGGGGATTCTTAAACCAGATGCAGACCAAAATGCTCAACGACGCACCCATCGGCCCAGGCCGGCCAAAGGACCTGGCCAAGCGCGAGGCGATCCTCGAAGCGGCCAAGGCCCTGTTCCTCAGCCTTGGCTACGCCAACACCAGCATGGATGCGGTCGCTGCGGCGGCAGGTGTTTCAAAGCTCACCGTGTACAGCCACTTCACCGACAAGCAGACCCTGTTCTGCTCGGCGGTCATGGCCACCTGCCAGATCCAGTTGCCTGACCTGTTGTTCGAGTATCCCGAGGGGGTACCGGTGGAAGAAGTGCTGCTGACCATTGCCCGCAACTTCCAGGCGCTTATCAGCAGTGACGAAGCGATCAAGCTCAGCCGCCTGATCATGGCCCAGGGCAGCCTGGACCCGAGTTTTGGCGAGTACTTCTACGAGGCCGGGCCCAAGCGCGTGCTCGCAGGCATGGAAGCGCTACTGCGGGGAGCACATGAGCGCGGGCTGCTGCGCATCGACAACCCCTTGAGGGCGGCGGAGCATTTCTTCTGCCTGGTCAAAGGGGCACCGGATTACCGGTTGCTGCTGGGTTGCGCGGGGCCGCTGGAGGGCGATGAAGCCGAGGCGCATGTGCGCGAGGTGGTGGGGGTGTTCTTGCGAGCGTTCCAGCCTTGAAGGGTTGAAGTTACATACCGGCCCTGAAGTTCTGCCTCTGCCTTTCGTGGGCCATCTACGGAAGGCAGAGACAACTACTTAGACCATTAATCCAACAATCTCTGAATAATGCTATGCAACTGTTCAATAATCATGGCGTCTGTCGATGTGCTCATCCCGTCTCGCGTCCTGGCGTTAACCTCTTCCAATTCCGCAAAAGCCCTTTGAATTGCAGACTTCTTGTTGAGTTGCTCCTGTGCCGCCCTTCGTTCCGCCAAAGTTTTTCTGGGCCCGGAAACCGGAGAGGCGCCCGGAATGGTAATCTGCGACTTAGCAGCAATATTGTCAGTCAACGAACTCTCGTTTTGTAGCCAGATCGCATTTTGCTCATCAATCTGGATTTGATTAAAACCCTTCATGAACTGATCATCCGCACCACCTGTCTGCTGAGCGTTCGGAAATAAGGTACTGGTTTGGGCAGCTTGAATTGTGGCGCTTTGAGTCTCTGGAGCGAAAGTCTTCGTTACCTTTGGTGGCTTCGGCTTCAGCCGGAATAGTCTTCTAAAGAACTTTCCGATCCCCCAAAAGTGTCCAGTCGGATCAGTGCGATTAGTGGGGTCTCCCGCGCAGTACGCGTACGCGTTGAAACCACCTGCACCGAATGGGCTCCAACTGTCCGGGCTGCAAAAGCGCATCATGACCGGGCTGAATTGCCTGTAACCATTCCCCAGATGGTAAAGCCCCGAACTCGCATCCAGCCGCTCGCCACTGAAGGCAAGCAACGACAGCAAGCCGCTACCCTGATTGTGATGCCCATAGGGCGAGTAAGCCTGTGATTCCAGGCGTTTCTTTTCATAAATGAGTAGGACCGAGCGCTGCTGGTCGGATGCCGTCAGCATGCTGGACAAGCCCGAGGACTGATGATCTTTCTGAGCCAGCACCAGGTCATTAGCCTGAAAGAAACGCCAGCGGGCATCGCCATTCAATTCAGCAACTATCTTGCCGTTACAGTAAAAAAACTGGCGGCCAGCTTGCCGGGCATAAGGAGCAGGCGACATCAACATTACCCTCCATCAGGATCAAATGTCCGTTAGGATCGCGCCCTTAGCCAACTAATGACTACTGGCAGAAATAACAGGTCATTGTGGGAGCGAGTTTCCCGCGCAGGAGGCGCCGCAGTGGATGGCACCGGCGTTGCCGGTGTTCGCGGCTAAAGCCGCTCCTACAATCGTGCTAGCCGGCCAGATAGGGGCAGGTCAGGCCTTCAAAGCCTTCTTCGGATAGATGTCATACCGGCTCGACTTGCCTTCCAGGCTATGGCTGGGCTTCGGCCCGTCGATGATCGGTGCCTTGCGTGGGCGCTTCACCACCACACGGTGGCTGGCCAGCGCCAGGGCGGCTTCGAGCAGCGCCGGGGCATCCAGGTCATCGCCCACCAAGGGCCGGAACACGCGCATTTCCTTTTTCACCAGGGCGCTCTTGTCGCGGTGCGGGAACATCGGGTCGAGGTAGATCACCTGCGGCGCCTCCCCTTCCCAGGCACGCATGCGCTCGATGGCGTTGCCGGTCAGCAGGCGCATTCGCCCGACAATCGGGCCCACCTCTTCATCCGCCCGCGCCCGCGCCAGGCCGTCCTCCAGCAGCGCGGCAATCAGCGGCTGGCGCTCGATCAGGGTCATCTGGCAGCCAAGGCTGGCCAGCACGAACGCGTCCTTGCCCAGCCCCGCCGTGGCATCCAGCACCTGCGGCCGGATACCTTGGGCAATGCCCACGGCCTTGGCGATCATCTGCCCGTTGCCACCGCCAAACTGGCGGCGATGCGCAGCCTGGCCTTCGACGAAGTCCACACGCACCGGCCCAGGCGCCTGCGGGCCCAGTTGCTGAATCTGCAAGCCGTCGACGCCCACCTGCACAGCGAAGGCGGCGGTATCGTCCTGCAGCGGCAGGCCCAGGCGTTCAGCCCACGCCCTGGCCTGTTGCGCATACTCAGCTGCCATCGCCTCGACCCTGATACCCGTGCCTTGCTCTTCCATCGTTCACACCCGAAAAATCAAACCAAGCCCTTAATGAATCGGCAGCCACGGCCGATACAGGCAATATCCCGCTATTCTGCCAGAGCACAGCGCGCACGACTGCCATGTCAGATACTCTTCCCATCGGCTTGACCTATTTGTCGCCTGTCGGCAACTACAGTCAGCACAACACCCAGGCACTCGGGGGCGTCAGCCACCTGTGGCAGGATTTCTTTGCCCGGGCGATGGCCGAGCAGCAGGAAGAGCCCGTAGACGGCGTCAGCCAGTCGTTCGTGCAGTACGACCAGGACAGCGGTGAACCCATCGGCGGCGCCCGTGCACTGGCCTTGATCGACGCCCAACGCGCCTGCCCGGTGCACGACACCATCGTGGCGCCGCCCGAACCGTTGTTTCTGCCCAAGGCCGAACTTGAAGCCAAGCTGCTGCCGCCCGCCCCCGAGCCGTTCAGCGCCATGGAACTGATCGAGCAACAGCGCCAGCTCGACATCAACAACAGCTGGCTGCGCCCGGTGGTGATGAGCCAGGGTCAGCCGATCGCCGAACCCGGCCCTGGCCCCACGCCACGGTCACTGTTCCTGCCCATCGCCGAGCTGGAACGCAACCTGCTGGACCCGGCCCCGGAACCGTTCGACGACCCCACACTGGCCAAGCAGCAGAATGACCTGGAGTTCGACATCCACTGGGCGCGCCCTGTGGTGCTGAACAACGTGCGCGCTCACGCCTGAGGCTAGCGGCACACCTGCCAGCGCCCCATGTCCAGGTGAAAGTGATTGTGGTGAGCCGCGTTGTAGTCCGGCCCCAGCACCGTGCTGAAGCTCTCGCAAGCCGCCCGCTGCACCCGACGCAGGAATTCGGCCTTCTGCCCACCCGCCTGCCAGTCACGCGCCAGCACGATCCGCTGGCCGTCCTGCAGGCGGAAACCGCTGATGTCCAAGGCATTGGCCGTGGCATGCTGGCTCAAACGGCCCTGCTTGCGGTGGTAGACGTTGCGGCAGGCAAAGCTGCCCAGGTGATCAACCTGCGTCACCGGTTGCCCAAACACTTCCTGCGCCGCCGGCTGCAAGCCATGGTTTTCGAACAGTGCATAGGCCACCGCCAACGGGCAACTGGCCAGAAAGCTGCTGCTCAGCCGCGCCTGGCCGCCCTCGATGCGCCATACGTTCTGCAGTGGGCAGCTGGCCGACGCAGGGCTGTCGGCTTGTGCCCGGTAACGCAGGTGGCTGGTTTCCAGCGCCTGCCGGCACAGCGCTGGGTCATCGCGCAGGCGCGACAGTTTGTAGGGGGTCAGCAGGTTGGGCGGCTGGCGTACGTCCAGCGGCGCCCAGGGGTTCCATGTGGCAGGCAGGCGCCAGCCGAAGTGCCAGGCCAGGCCAGCCACCGTCAGCAGGCCGGCCAGTAGCGCCAGCACTGCCCGCATCAGCGGCGGAACAGGTCGTTCAGTTGGGCAAACGGCATTGCCTGCTCACCGTAGCCGAACGTGCCCTCATCGCGAATTTCCTGCGCGGCCCGGTAGAAGGCCCCGAGTGCAGCACGGGCCAGCGACGAGCCAACGCTGACGCGGCGCACGCCCAGGTCCTGCAACTGGTTGACGCTCAGCGGCACGCCCGCCATGCCCATCAGCACATTCACAGGGCGCGGTGCGACTGCCTGCACCACGGCACGGACTTCCTCCACGGTGCGCAGCCCGGGGGCGTAGAGCACGTCGGCACCGGCCTCGGCATAGGCTTGCAGGCGCAGGATTGTGTCGTCGAGGTCCATGCGTCCGTGCAGCAGGTTTTCTGCCCGGGCGCACAAGGTGAACGGGAATGGCAGGCTTCGCGCAGCCTGCACAGCGGCGCGCACGCGCTCCACAGCCAGCCCGAAGTCATAGATGGGCGCATCACTGCGGCCACTGGCATCTTCGATGGAGCCGCCCACCAGGCCAATTTCGGCGGCACGCAGAATGGTCTGGGCACAGTCTTCGGGCAAGTCGCCAAAGCCGTTTTCCAGATCGGCGGCCACCGGCAGCGCAGTGGCATCGACGATCTCGCCGGCATTGTCCAGTGTATCGTCCAGGCTCAAGGCGCCTTCGGCGTCTGGCCGGCCCAGGCTGAAGGCCAGGCCTGCACTGGTGGTAGCCAGCGCCTCGAAACCCAGGCTGGCGAGCAACTTGGCGGAGCCGGCATCCCACGGGTTGGGGATGACGAACGCGCCGTCGCGCTCGTGTAACGCCTTGAAGGCCTCAGCTCGTAGGGTTTGCACATCCATGGTTCAACCTCCGGCAGTCAGGGAAAGGTCAGAGTAGCCCCAATTGTTCGACCTCAGGGGCGCGCGGCAATTCCGGCAAAGGTGCCAGGCCCGGCAGGCGTGCCATCAGGCGCTGATGGAAACGCTGGGCCAGCGCCGCAGCCAGGCGATTGTCCGAGGTGTGCAGGAAAATATAGGGATTGCGGCCTTCTTCGATCCAGGCGGCGACTTTTTCTACCCAGGGGCTAAGGAAGGTGTGATTGGCCTCAAGTTCCGGATGGCCGATGAAGCGAACCTGCGGGTGCTGGCTGAAGGCTGCCGGACGCGGTGGCACCTTGGGCTTCTTCGACTGCGCATGCAGCACGGCAGGGTCGCGCGAGGTACAACTGAACAACGCACGCGGATCGAGGCAGATACGCTCTACACCGCGTGCGTGCAGCAGGCGATTGAGCAGGCGTTCTTCCTCACCCTTGGCAAAAAAGGCCTGGTTGCGCACTTCCACAGCCACGGGTACGGCAATCTGATCGAGGAAGTGACAAAGCTCACCCAGCCGCGCCGGGCCGAACTGGGCCGGCAACTGCAGCCAGTAGGGTGATACGCGCTGGCCCAGCGGGGCCATCAGCCGAGTGAAGTCGAAGGCAGGCTCAAGCTGGTCTCGCAGGTCGCCTTCATGGCTGACATCCCGCGGAAACTTGGCAGTGAAGCGAAAGTGCTCGGGCATGACCTGCGCCCAGCGGGCAATGGTGCCGGGAGCGGGACGTGCGTAGAACGTGGTGTTGCCTTCGACGGCGTTGAATACCTGGCTGTAGAAGCCAAGCATTTGATTGCTGTTGGCGTCAGCGGGGTACAGGTAGTCGCGCCAGGCGTTTTCGCTCCACGACGGGCAACCGAGAAAATAAGGCAGTGGTGAGGGATTCATCCATCAAATGTACAGGTCGAGCCCCAGTACTTCCATGTCCCAGTCAGTAAAGCCTGCAGTGCTCAGGTAGCTGGCCAGTGCGGTGGCGGTGCGGCGGTCACGGGCGCGAGGGAAAACCATGTCCTGCTGGCGGGCTGGCAGGCCACCACCAGGGCGGCGGGCGGTGGCTTCCTGCGGGGCGGCTTCTGCCTCCTCGATCACCTCGGCATCGTCGATGGCCTCGTCACGCACCGCTGCTTTGCGCGAGATGCGCTTGAGCGGGTAGGACTGCGATGAGAAACCGTCGATACGCATGGCATGAGCACTCAGGACCAATGATGGCAATTTAGCAGCATCAGGGTTCCGTCGCTAATGCTTGAGTGATAACTGGACCACAGATCGCGCAAAAGGTTTTAGCGTGTTCGGCGATAATCGACGAACAGCACTCAGTGCTTCTTGGGCGTGGCTACATTATCGCGCAGATAAACCGGTTGCGCCTGCTCGGCGACGATTGCCTCGCCACGGGCCCAGGCAAAGGTGGCCAGGCTGAGGACGTCGAGGGCGTTGGGCAAGGCACCCGGGTTGCTAGCCGCTACCTGTACCGCCAGGCGCTCGGCATAGCCCCATCCGGTACCGGCACCGAACCACTCGCCATTGCTGCCTGCCGGTAGCGCCACCTGCTCGGGCGGCAACACGGCTTCACGGCCGACCAGGCGCATTTCGCCCGCCGTGGCCTGATAGCAGCCCCAGTACACTTCATCCATGCGCGCATCGATGGCAGCTGCCACCTGCTGCACGCCATGCTCGCGCAATGCACCCTGGGCCAAAGCGGCCAGGTTGGACACCGGCAGCACTGGGCGTTCGAGGGCGAAGGCCAGGCCTTGCACAACACCGATAGCAATACGCACGCCGGTGAACGCGCCCGGGCCACGGCCAAAGGCAATGGCATCCAGCGCATTCAGTGCCACGCCAGAGTCGGCCAGCAGTTGCTTGATCATCGGCAGCAGCTTCTGGGCATGCATGCGCGGGATCACCTCGTAGTGGCTGGTCACCTTGCCGTCATGCAGCAGCGCGACGGAACAGGCTTCGGTGGCGGTATCCAGGGCCAGCAGGGTGGTCATCGAACGGGTATCCAGGTGCGAATGAAAAAGAGCGGCAGTATAGAGCAGCAGCGGCGTTGTGTCCCGAGGGGGCCGCTGTGCGGCCCATCACGCTGATTTCAAAGCCTGCACTGGCCCTGGAGGAGCGACCTTGCGTCGCGAAAAGGGCCGCAAAGCGGCCCCAGGGTTTCAGCGGTATCACACCATTGTCTGGGGCTGCTCTGCAGCCCTTTCGCGACACAAGGCCGCTCCCACAGAAGCGGGCCGTTGTCGAGGTGCGTCAGGCGCCGGATCAGCTCAGGGCTGCCAGGACCTTGGCGGTGATGGCTTCAACCGAGCCGACACCTTCGATGTGGCTGTACTTCGGCTTGCCGCCATTGGCAGCCGACAGCTTCTGGTAGAAATCCACCAGCGGCTTGGTCTGGCTGTGGTAGACCGACAGGCGATGGCGAACGGTTTCTTCCTTGTCGTCGTCACGCTGGATCAGGTCTTCACCGGTCTCGTCGTCCTTGCCTTCCACTTTCGGCGGGTTGTACTGAATGTGGTAGGTACGGCCCGAGGCCAGGTGCACGCGGCGGCCAGCCATGCGGCCGACGATTTCTTCGTCGTCCACGGCAATTTCGACCACGGCATCGATGTCGACACCGGCAGCGACCATGGCTTCGGCCTGTGGGATGGTGCGTGGGAAGCCGTCGAACAGGCAGCCGTTGGCGCAATCAGGTTGAGCGATGCGCTCCTTCACCAGGCTGATGATCAACTCGTCGGAGACCAGCTGGCCGGCATCCATGACTTTCTTCAGCTCCAGGCCCAGCGGGGTGCCAGCCTTGACGGCGGCACGCAGCATGTCACCGGTGGAGATCTGTGGAATACCGAACTTTTCGGTGATGAACTTTGCCTGAGTACCTTTACCGGCCCCGGGAGCTCCCAGCAGAATTACGCGCATCTCGTGCTCCTCAAATTTTTGTATGAAATTCAATGGATTCGGCGACCAGGGCCAAGTCCGGAAAATCGGGTATGACCATAAATCGGTCAGAAGGCTGCTCAAGATACACAGCGCCCGGCAGCCAGACAAGCGTCCCAAAGTTGCAGGAATGCGCCACTTGCGGCTGACCGGGCAGGCGGTTGCGCCAGGCGCAACCACTCTCCCCGTCATAGTGCCGGGCCTGGATGGCACGCGCCAGACATGACCCGGGCTTGCCCTTAGCCGGTGTTGCGCAGCCCGGCGGCAATACCCGCCACGGTCACCAGCAAGGCCTGCTCCAACGGGCTGTCCAGAGCGGCTTCGCGACTGCGCGAGCGGGCCAGCAACTCTGCCTGCAGGCGGTGCAACGGGTCCAGATAGGTATTGCGCAGGCTAATGAATTCCAGTGTCTCGGGGCTGTGCGCCAGTAGCACCGGCTGCCCGGTCAGACCCAGCACTACCTGGCATGACTGCGACAATAGGTCGCGCAGGTGCGCACCTAAAGGACGCAAGTGCGGTTGCACCAGACGTTCGTCGTAGGCCTCGGCAATTTGTGCATCCGCTTTGGCCAGTACCATTTCCAGCATGTCGATGCGGGTGCGGAAGAACGGCCATTGCTCGCGCATCTGTGCCAGCAACTCACCCTGACCTCGGGCCAAGGCATTGGTCAGCGCCGTTTCCCAGCCCAGCCAGGCCGGCAGCATCAGCCGGGTCTGGGTCCAGCCGAAGATCCACGGGATGGCCCGCAGGCTTTCGATGCCCCCGGCGCGACGTTTTGCCGGGCGGCTGCCCAACGGCAGGCGCCCCAGTTCCTGTTCTGGCGTCGACTGACGGAAGTACTCGACGAAATCGGGATTCTCCCGTACCACGCTGCGGTAGGCCTGGACACCATCGGCGGCCAACTGGTCCATCACTTCACGCCAGGCCGGCTGCGGGGGCGGTGGTGGCAACAGCGTGGCTTCAAGCACGGCAGCCAGGTACAGGTTGAGGTTTTGCTCGGCAATGCCCGGCAAGCCGAACTTGAAGCGGATCATTTCACCCTGCTCGGTGGTGCGGAAACGCCCCGCCACCGAACCCGGTGGCTGCGACAGGATCGCGGCATGGGCCGGGCCGCCGCCTCGCCCGACCGTACCGCCACGGCCGTGGAACAGCAGCAGCTCGACCTGATGCTCGGCACAGATACGCACCAGGTTTTCCTGAGCCCGGTACTGCGCCCAGGCAGCAGCCGTGGTGCCGGCGTCCTTGGCCGAATCGGAGTAGCCGATCATCACTTCCTGCGGGCCGCGCAGGCCCGCGCGGTAGCCCGGCAGGCCAAGCAGGCGCTGCATGACCGGGCCGGCGTTGTCGAGGTCGGCCAGGGTCTCGAACAGTGGCACCACGCGCATGGGGCGGGTCAGGCCGGCTTCCTTGAGCAACAGTTGCACCGCCAATACATCCGAGGCGGCACCGGCCATGGAGATGACGTAAGACCCCAGCGAGGCGGCCGGCGCAGCGGCCACTTCCCTGCAGGTCGCCAGCACTTCGGCGGTGTCCGCTTGCGGCTTGAAATGCGCAGGCAGCAGGGGCCGGCGGTTTTTCAGCTCGGCCTGGAGGAACGCGATGCGCTGCTCCTCATCCCAGTCGGCGTAACGCCCCAGGCCCAGGTAATCGGTAATCTCGGTCAGCGCATCACGGTGGCGGGCAGCGTCCTGGCGTACGTCCAGGCGGCCCAGGAACAGGCCGAAGGTCACCGCACGACGCAGGCAGTCAAGCAGCGGCCCCTCGGCGATCACGCCCATGCCGCATTCGTGCAGTGACTGGTAGCACAGCTCCAGCGGCGCGATCAGCTCGCGGTTGTCCACCAGCACGTCGGCACCGGCCGGTTGGTTGCTGGTCAAGGCCGAATGCGCCCATGCGCGTGTCGCACGCAGGCGGTCGCGCAGTTGCTTGAGCACAGCGCGGTAGGGTTCGGCACTGTCGCCAACCTGCTTGCGCAGGGTGTCGTTGGCCTGCTGCATGGACAACTCGGCGGCCAGTGCATCAATGTCGCGCAGGAACAGGTCGGCGGCCATCCAGCGCGCCAGCAGGAGTACTTCGCGGGTGACGGCAGCCGTCACATTGGGGTTGCCATCACGGTCCCCACCCATCCACGAGGCAAAGCGGATCGGCGCGGCCTCCAGCGGCAGGCGCAGGCCAGTGGCCTCCAGCAGGGCCTTGTCGACCTTGCGCAGGTGGCTGGGGATGGCATGCCACAGTGAATGCTCGATCACTGCGAAACCCCACTTGGCTTCGTCTACCGGCGTAGGCCGGGTACGGCGGATTTCCTCGGTGTGCCAGGCCTCGGCGATCAGCCGGCGCAGGCGCTCGCGCACTTGCTGGCGTTCTGCCGGGGTCAGGTCACGATGGTCCTGTGCGGCCAGTTGGCCGGCGATCGCGTCGTACTTCTGGATCAGCGTGCGGCGGGCCACTTCGGTGGGGTGTGCGGTGAGCACCAACTGGATATCGAGCTTGGCCAGTTGCCGGGCCAGGGCATCGTTGCTGTGGCCTGCCTGCTTCAAGCGCCCCAGCAGCTCGGGCAGTACCTGCGCTTCGAACGGCTCGGGCTGGTCGGCGTCGCGGCGGCGGATCAACTGGTACTGCTCGGCCATGTTGGCCAGGTTGAGGAACTGGTTGAAGGCCCTCGCTACGGGCAGCAGGTCTTCTTCGGCCAGGTCCGCCAAGGTTGAGCTCAGCTGCTCACCCGGGCCGCGACGGTCGGCCTTGGCACTGTGGCGGATGTCCTCGATTTTCTGCAGGAACGCATCGCCATGCTGCTGGCGAATGGTTTCGCCAAGCAGCTCACCCAACACATGGACATCTTCACGCAAACGCACATCGATATCGGTCATTGGCGCTCTCTCCGTTGCATCCCTATCAGCCTCAGCGCGCCCTGTGCAGGAGCGAGCGGTATCCCCCAAGAGTGCCCACAGCCGGGCGACGATGGCAAGCCGTGATCGGCCAAACCAAACTAAAGTGAAAGCACAGCACTCCCATGCAGTGCAGCCTTTCCAGGCGTCAACAGAGGTCATCATGAAAATCCGTGAACTCGCCCAGCACTGGGAACAGAATGCCGCCGGTACCCTCAGCCGTACCGGCCATGTCCTGCATCTGGACCTGGAGTCCGAAGCGCGCCTGGCCGCGCTGATCGACATGTACCCCAAGCGCACCGCCGAAGAACTGCTCGGCGAACTGGTCGCCGCCGCCCTTGAAGAACTAGAGGCAAGCTTCCCCTATGTGCAGGGCCGCCAGGTCATCGCCACCGACGAAGAAGGCGACCCGCTGTACGAAGACGTTGGTCCTACGCCGCGCTTTCTCTCCCTGTCCCGCCAGCACCTGCACAACTTGAGCAACACGACAGTCGACAGCGACAAATAATCCTGCGCTTCAGCATTCCGGGCCTGCTCAAGGCCCGGAATACCGCTCCAGCCTGGGAAAGTTCCAGGCAAATCGCACTGACCGATCAGTCAGAAATACTTATTCGATTACGGCGCTTTTTTCTGAACTATTCGAAAAACGTTCGAGTCGGAGCCAATAGCCATCACGCTAAAACCCTGCACACTGCCCTCGTGCACCGTTGAGCTGAAGCGCGCGGTTTTGTCAGGGATTGAGCGATGGACTGCTACGGACATCGTCGTTATCAGGAGTGATCCAATGGAGCTGACCACCATGAAGACCCGCACTAGCCAACTGTCATCCACTCATGTGCGCGGGTTCAAGCTGGCCGCGCTGGCGCTGGGCAGTAGCCTGGTCCTGGCCGGCTGTGCGGGCAATCCGCCCACCGAGCAGTATGCCGTTACCCAGTCCGCCGTGAACTCCGCCGTCAGCGCTGGCGGTACAGAGTTCGCCGCCGTGGAAATGAAAGCGGCTCAGGACAAGTTCAAGCAAGCCGAAATCGCCATGCACGACAAGAAGTACGACGAGGCCAAGCGCCTGGCCCAACAGGCCGAGTGGGATGCCCGCCTCGCCGAACGCAAGGCCCAGGCAGCCAAAGCCCAGAAGGCCGTGCAGGATGCCCGCCAGGGCGTTCAGGACGTACGTGAGGAAGGCCTGCGCAGCGCTCAGTGAGCCCTGCCCCGCCAACCTTAGCCTTCGCACACGATCAAAGGATGAACACTATGCGCAAACACGTCATGATTCCCGCCCTGCTGGCCCTGAGCGTCGGTCTTGCTGCCTGCTCGCACGATCCGAATGCCAACCTGGAATCGGCCCGCACCAACTTCTCCTCGCTGCAGAGCGACCCGCAAGCGAGCAAAGTCGCGGCACTGGAGACCAAGGACGCCCAGGACTGGCTGAACAAGGCCGACAAGGCCTACATGGACCGTGAAGACGAGAAGAAAGTCGACCAATTGGCCTACCTGACCAACCAGCGCGTCGAAGTGGCCAAGCAGACCATTGCCCTGCGCACCGCCGAAGCTGAACTGAAGAACGCCTCGGCCCAGCGCGCCCAAGCCAAGCTGGATGCCCGCGACGCGCAAATCGCCAAGCTGCAGGACAGCCTCAACGCCAAGCAGACCGACCGCGGAACGCTGGTGACCTTCGGCGACGTGCTGTTCGACTTCAACAAGGCCGAACTCAAGAGCAGCGCTTACCCGAACATCACCAAGCTGGCCCAGTTCCTTCAGGAAAACCCGGAACGCAAGGTGATCGTCGAGGGCTACACCGACAGCGTCGGCTCGGCCAACTACAACCAGACACTGTCCGAGCGCCGTGCCAACAGCGTGCGCATGGCACTGGTGCGTGCCGGGGTAGATCCGGCGCGTATCGTTTCCCAGGGCTATGGCAAGGAGTACCCGGTAGCGGACAACTCGAGCAACTCGGGACGTGCGCAGAACCGTCGGGTGGAGGTGACCATCTCCAACGACAACCAGCCGGTGGCACCACGCTCGGTGAGCCAGGTTCAGCGCTAAGGCTGGCTAGCTGAAAGGACAAGCCCCGCGATCGACGCGGGGCTTTCTTTTGCCTGTTCTGGCCTCTTCGCGGGTGAACCCGCTCCTACAGGGGGCAATGAAGTCGTCGCAGGCGCGGGCTTGCCCGCGAAAGGGCCGGCTCACTGTACCTGCTGCGGTGTTTCCTCGCCCATGCAGCGCACCGCGCGCTTGCGGTTGTCCACCAGCACGCCGGTCAGGCCTTTCTGCTGGGTGTCGAACAGCACCAGCACGCCGTCGACGCACTGGGCCACTTGCGGCGCCGGGTCCAGCGATACCTTGTAGTCCTCGCCGGGGATGGTCTTGAGCATGGTGAAGTCCTGCAGCAGCAGGGCATCTTCGGGCTTGGCGAAATGCAGGTAACCGTAATACCACAAGGCCCCCACCGTCACGATGATGCTGCCGACGCCGGTCAGGATCAGCGGGATGGCGTTGCGTTCTTCACTCATTGCTTGTTCTTCTCGTCAGGGAAATTGGGCACTTCGGCAAGCCGCCGCAGGCCGTTGAAATGGCTGGGGTCATCGAGAAACCGCAGCATCACCTGGCGCCAGGTAGGGTCGGCGAAGGTCTGCACGTGCCCCCCCCGGGTCAGTTGCAGCACCCGCGGTGGTGGCGCGTGCTGATACAGGCGGATGCCGTTGTCCATCGGCACCAGGTTGTCGTCGATGCTGTGGAAAAACAACTTGGGCGGGCTGCTCAATCGCTCGATCGAGCGGATCGCGCTGTCGCCGTCCGGCACTAGCCACGACAGCGGAACCTGCAATGGCCAGGTCATCCAGGAGGTGCTGAGCGCAAAGCGCCCCACCGCGCGGTAACTGGCCGGCACACCATCGAACACCAGGGCGCTGAAGCGCTGACGCTGCTCGGGGTGGGCCGCCAGGTAATGAATGGCCATGGCACCGCCCAGGCTCTGCCCCAGCAGTACCAGCGGCTTGCCCTTGACCTCGGGCGCCTGCTCCAGCCAGGCCATGGCTGCAGCAATGTCCTGGTACACCTCCGGCAGGCTCGGCTGGCCCTGAGACAAGCCATAGCCGCGGTAATCGATCATCAACACCTGGTAGCCCTGCTCCGGCAACCAGTAGCTACCCCCCAGGTGCCCTGGCAGGTTACCGCCGTTGCCGTGCAGGTGCAGCACCGTGCCCTTGACCTCGACCCCGGCCTTGGCTGGCAGCCACCAACCGTGAAGGCGGATGCCATCAGCAGTGGTCAGCGTGACATCGCGGTATTCCAGCTTGGCACGCTCCGGGGTGAAGGCCTGACCACGCTCGGGGTAGAACAACAGGCTGCTGCAGCCGCCAAGGCTCAGCAGGGCCAGGCCGAGGACGAGCAGGCGGCAGTGCTCAGAGAATGTTCGCGTAGTCGGCTTCAATGCGATCCAGGCTCAGGTGGTTGAGGAAGTTGGAGAAGCACATCCAGGCCGACAGCGCACTCAGGTCGCGGAACTGTTCAGGCAGGTACTTGGGCGGCTCGACCAACCCTTCTTCGACAAGTTGGCGCAGGGTGCGCATGTCTTCCAGGGTGGTCTTGCCACAGAACAGCAACGGGATCTGTTCCAGTTTGCCCTTCTTCACGGCCAACTGAATGTAGTTGTAAACCATGATGAAGCCCTTGAGGTAGGACAAGTCCTTGGTGAATGGCAGGCCGTTGGGTACCGAGCCGCGGAACACCCGGCTGGCGTTGCTGTAGCTCTGCGCCATCTCGAAGCCCTGCTCGCGGAAGAAACCGTAGACCTGCATGAAGTCTGCACCCTCCTCGACCATGTGGATGGCTCGGGTGCGGTTGGTGAGCTTGCGCAGGCGGCTGGGGTAGGAGGCAAAGGCGATCACCTCCATGAGAATCGCCAGGCCCTCCTGGGTTACCGTCGAGGAGGGCGGGCCCTTGGCCAGGAAGGTGCAGATCGGCTGGTTCAGGCCATTGAGCGTGGTGCCGACATGCACCAACCCTTCATGCACCTCCAGGGCGCGCACATCGCGGGCGTTGAACATGGCATCGGCACGCACCTTGATGTAGTCGGCACCGGCTGCGGCATCGGCGACGATACCGTCGGACTCGAACACGCGAATGGTCCCTTCAGCCTCGCCGAACACGTTGTTCAGCCGGTGCTGGAGGATCTCCACCGCCTCCTTGGCGGTGAGATTCTTTGGCTCATCCTTGAGGTCACCACGGCCATCGATGTTGTTCAGGTAGTCCGACAGCATCAGGCCAAGGTCGGCCAGGGTCGGATCACCGGCGTGGAAAGCATCCGAGGCGGCGCCGTACAGCTCCTGGGAGATCAGGCCGAAGTCCTCGGTACCGCGCGCTTCAAGCATGCGCACCACCATGCGGTATTCGCGGCACATGCGCTTCATGATCTGCCCGACCGGGTTGAACTGGCCCAACTGGCGAATGATGTCGCGCTCGATGCCCTGGAACTCGGCCTTGACCGCGCTGGAGTCGAACGACAGCGGACGCGATTGGTAGTAGGCTCGATCAACCGCCGGCGGCTCCTTGCCCTTGGCCTTGAGAAAGCCCTGGCGGATGTTGTCGTCCCACTTCACCGCGTCCAGGACCCGGATAGGCGTCTGTGCCGCGACGATGCGGTCGGACAGGGCGCGGATGGTTTGCTGGTATTCGTCCACCGGGGACTCCTTTCTAGTACACGAAACCTGTACCGGCCTCTTCGCGGGCAAGCCCGCTCCTACAGGGATATCAAGAAGCCCAGGCCTGGCAAGGCCCCTGTAGGAACGGGATTGCCCGCGAAGAGGCCGGTACAGGCCACTACTTGCTGGAACGCTGGAACCGCGCCACTTCAACGAACAGGTCGGAGTTGGCCGGGTCGTCCAGGTAGGCCAGCACCCGCGCCGCCGGGCTATCGATCAGCACGCCATCGCCGTTGTCGTCCGGCACTTCGGTACTGCGACCGGTCAGTTCCTTGTTGTCCACCGCCTGCTGTACCTGCTCGACATCCAGGTTGTAGACCACCAGCTCCTTGCCGTCGACGATATCGAAGCCGCCAATCAGGAAATTGCCACCCAGGCGCTTGGGCACGCCAGCCGACAAGTACCAGCGGTTGCCATGGCGTGACACGGTGAACACGTACTCTTCAGGCGCCTTGCCCTTGGCGGTGGCCACTGCCTTGTAGGCGTCGCCACCGCTACGGCTGATCACCAGTTTCAACGGTTCTCCCCAGGCGTCCTTGCTGCTCCACTTGCCGAGCAAGGCCTTGGGCGCTGCCTGGTTGCTGGGCAAAGGCTCATGGAAGGTCACCAGACAACCGCCCAGCAGCAGGAATGACAAAGTCAACAACACCACACGCCAGGCTCTCATCAGGTTCTCCTTGAAAAGGTCGTTCTCGGCTCAGGCCGATGCCAGCACCAGCTGCAGGTATCGGGTAAGCATAGCGAGCATCTGCCCATCGGCTTGCGCATTCGCTTGCTTGAGCAGGCCTTGATATTCCAACTGCTCGATAATCGCCGTCAACATCTGTGCATCCTGCTCCGGCTGCCGCGAGCCCACGACCTGCAGCAATTGCCGGGTGCCGTGCAGCAGGATCTGCTCATGAGCGCACACCAGCTCAGCCAGTCGCGGGCACAGCAATGCTTCCTGGCGGAAAGCCTGCTCGGCCATCAGGAAGTCACGGCGGTTCAGCAGTTGCCGCTGAACGTAGTCGGCGGTCATGCGCGCCACCTCGTCAGCCAGCCGCGCCCGGGCCTGCGGGCTGCCATCGCCCTGTGCCAGCAACTGGCGCAACACCACCTCGGTGTTGGCCCACAGCTTGGCCATGTAAGCCGCACTGCGCTCGACGTACTGGGCAAAGGTATCGGTGAGCAGGTCCTCGATGTCCTTGAAGTAGTAGGTGGTGGCCGACAATGGCACGCCGGCCTCGGCGGCCACTGCCCGGTGGCGCACACCGCGCACGCCATCGCGTACGACGATGCGCATGGCGGCATCGAGAATCAACTGGCGACGCTGTTCGCTGCCTTGGCGGGCAGTCTTGCGGCCTTGGTATTGCACGCTTTCGGCGACGGCGGTGGCGATGCCGGCGGCGCCTTGGTCAGGCATGGCGGGTGTCACGGGGGATACCTCATGGGCGGTGTTTCGTCAGTGCTGGCCCCTTCGCGGGTAAACCCGCTCCTACAAGGCCTTTGTAGGAGCGGGTTTACCCGCGAAGAGGCCGGTACTGACAACATAAAGCTTCAGGCAAGAAAAAGCCGCCTCGAAAGGCGGCTCGTTCAGCTCACTCAGGCCTGCGGACGCATGTGCGGGAACAGGATGACGTCGCGGATCGACGGCGAGTTGGTCAGCAGCATCACCAGGCGGTCGATGCCGATACCTTCACCGGCGGTCGGCGGCATGCCGTACTCCAGCGCACGAACGAAGTCGGCGTCATAGTGCATGGCTTCATCGTCACCCGCGTCCTTCTCGGCCACCTGGGCCAGGAAGCGCTCGGCCTGATCTTCGGCATCGTTGAGCTCGGAGTAGGCGTTGGCGATCTCGCGGCCACCGATGAACAGCTCGAAACGGTCGGTAACGGCCGGGTTGTCGTCGTTGCGACGGGCCAGCGGCGACACTTCGAACGGGTACTCGGTAATGAAGTGCGGCTGTTCCAGCTTGTGCTCGACCAGCTCTTCGAAAATCATCACCTGCAGCTTGCCCAGGCCTTCATGGCCCAGCACCTTGGCGCCGGCCTTCTTGGCAATCTCACGGGCGCGGTCGACGCCCTGCAGGTCGGCAGCGGTCAGCTCCGGGTTGTACTTGAGGATCGAGTCGAACACCGACAGGCGTACGAACGGCTCGCCGAAGTGGAAGACCTTGTCGCCGTACGGTACGTCGGTAGAGCCCAGTACCAGTTGCGCCAGCTCGCGGAACAGTTCCTCGGTGAGGTCCATGTTGTCGCGGTAGTCGGCGTAGGCCTGGTAGAACTCGAGCATGGTGAACTCAGGGTTGTGACGAGTCGAAACGCCTTCGTTGCGGAAGTTACGGTTGATCTCGAACACTTTTTCGAAGCCACCCACGACCAGGCGCTTGAGGTACAGCTCCGGCGCGATACGCAGGAACATGGCCATGTCCAGGGCGTTGTGGTGGGTTTCGAACGGCTTGGCTGCCGCACCGCCCGGGATGGTCTGCAGCATCGGCGTTTCGACTTCAAGGAAGTCGCGCTCGATGAGGAACTTGCGGATGTGCGAAATCACCTGCGAACGCACACGGAAGGTGTGGCGGGTTTCTTCGTTGACCATCAGGTCGACGTAGCGCTGGCGGTAGCGCTGCTCGGTGTCGGTCAGGCCGTGGTGCTTGTCGGGCAGCGGGCGCAGCGACTTGGTCAGCAGGCGCACGTTGGTCATTTCGACGTACAGGTCGCCCTTGCCGGAACGGGCCAGGGTGCCTTCGGCGCTGATGATGTCGCCCAGGTCCCAGGTCTTGACCGCGGCCAGGATTTCTTCCGGCAGGGTCTTGCGGTTGACGTAGACCTGAATACGGCCAGTCATGTCCTGGATAACCATGAACGAACCACGGTTGAGCATGATGCGGCCGGCGACCTTGACCGGGATCGCGGCTGCTTCCAGCTCTTCCTTGGTCTTGTCCGCGTATTGCTTCTGCAGGTCGTTGCAGTAGCTGTCGCGACGGAAGTCGTTGGGGAAGGCATTGCCCTTGGCACGCTCGGCGGCAAGTTTTTCCTTGCGCAGGGCGATCAGGGCGTTTTCTTCCTGTTGCAGGTCTTGCGATTCGGTCTTGAGGTCGCTCATGTCGTCATTCTTTCCATCAGGTATTCGTTGCCCGTTCCGGGCAGGGCACGCGCTACCGGCGGCTGGCCAGATAGCGCGGCATGGGGGTGCGAATTACAGGCCCTGCTTGAGGCTCGCTTCCAGATACTGGTCAAGGTCGCCGTCCAGGACTTTCTGGCAGTCGCTACGCTCGACGCCGGTACGCAAGTCCTTGATGCGCGAGTCATCCAGTACGTAAGAGCGGATCTGGTGGCCCCAGCCGATGTCCGACTTGCTGTCTTCCAGCGCCTGCGAAGCAGCGTTGCGCTTCTGCATTTCCAGCTCGTACAACTTGGCCCGCAGCATTTTCATGGCGGTGTCCTTGTTGGCGTGCTGGGAACGTTCGTTCTGGCAAGCCACCACGGTGTTGGTCGGTACGTGAGTGATACGTACTGCCGAGTCGGTGGTGTTCACGTGCTGGCCACCGGCACCGGAGGAACGGTAGGTGTCGATGCGCAGGTCGGACGGGTTGATCTCGATTTCGACCTTGTCGTCGATCTCGGGCGATACGAACACCGCCGAGAACGACGTGTGGCGACGGGCACCGGAGTCGAACGGGCTCTTGCGCACCAGGCGGTGCACGCCGATTTCGGTGCGCAGCCAGCCGAAGGCGTATTCACCCTTGATGTGCACGGTGGCACCTTTGATACCGGCCACTTCACCTTCGGAAAGCTCGATGATGGTGGCGTCGAAACCACGCTTGTCGGCCCAGCGCAGGTACATGCGCAGCAGGATGTTGGCCCAGTCCTGCGCCTCGGTACCACCGGAACCGGCCTGGATATCCAGGTAGGCGTTGTTCATGTCCATCTCGCCGCTGAACATGCGACGGAACTCAAGCTGGGCCAGGTTTTCTTCCAGGCTTTCCAGCTCGGTCACGACGTCGCCGACGGCGCCTTCGTCATTTTCTTCGACGGCCATGTCGAGCAGGTCCTGGCAGTCACCCAGGCCGTTGGACAGCTTGTCCAGGGTCTCGACGACCTGGGCCAGCATGGCACGCTCGCGGCCCAGTGCCTGGGCGTACTCAGGCTTGTTCCAGACGTTGGGGTCTTCCAGCTCGCGGTTGACTTCGATCAGGCGGTCATGCTTGTGATCGTAGTCAAAGATACCCCCGAATTGACTGGGAACGCTCGGTGAGGTCCTTGATGGTGTTCAGGATCGGTTGGATTTCCATGGGCGGGCTACTCGTGCGAATTCGGTGAAAAGCCCGCGAGTATAACCGAGTCCGCAGCATGGCGGCAGACCCGCCGGGCGGTCGTATGTAGATAGGGCAACCTGCGCTCCCACACAGGCCGCGCCGTCTCCAGGAGCTCAGGCGATGCCGACTTGGTTACGCCCACCGTTCTTGGCCAGGTAAAGACCTTTATCGGCCGCCGAAATCAGCTGCCGGCAATGGCTGCCGATAGCCGGAGTCTGGGTGGCCAGGCCGATGCTCACGGTCAAGAACGTATCAGCCGTCGGCGCAGTATGGGGGATGCCAAGGCCCAGCACGGTCTGGCGCAGTTTTTCAGCCACCAGCCGCGCCCCGCCTGGCGAGGTATTGGGCAGCACCAGGGCGAACTCTTCGCCGCCATAGCGCGCCGGCAGGTCGGTCGGCCGCGAGCACGAGCTACGGATGGCTTCGGCCACCTGGCGCAAGGCCTCGTCACCGGCCAGATGGCCAAAGCTGTCGTTGTAGACTTTGAAGTAATCCACGTCGATCATCAGCAACGACAACTGCTGCTGTTCACGCATGGCCCGGCGCCATTCCAGCTCCAGGTATTCGTCGAAGTGCCGGCGGTTGGACAGCCCGGTCAGGCCATCGGAGTTCATCAGCCGCTGCAGCATCAGGTTGGAATCAAGCAGCTGCTGCTGGCTGACGCGCAGGGCACGGTAGGCCTCGTCGCGCTGCAGCAGGGTCAGGTAGGAACGCGAGTGGTAGCGGATGCGGGCCACCAGTTCGATGGTGTCAGGCAGCTTGACCAGGTAGTCGTTGGCCCCGGCGGCAAATGCCGCACTCTTGACCAGCGGGTCTTCCTTGGTCGACAGGACGATGATCGGGATGTCCTGGGTCACCGGGTTGTTGCGGTACTCGCGCACCAGGGTCAAGCCGTCCAGGCCAGGCATGATCAGGTCTTGAAGAATGACCGTGGGCTTGATGCGCATGGCCTGGGCCACCGCCTGGTGCGGGTCGGCACAGAAGTGGAAGTCGATGTTGTCTTCATCGGCCAAGCCACGCCGCACCGCTTCGCCGATCATGGCCTGGTCATCGACCAGCAGCACCATCGCCGAGTTCTCGTTGGTGGTCGCGAAACCTTCGATCGGTAAATCATTCATCATTGTTCACCCGATCACTACCGGCCTGGCGGCGTGATTCAATACATTTCGTCATTTTGCGAAAAATTCAGTCAAGCGCCCGGCTATGCGTTCCAGCGGGCGAATTTCCACCGCGGCATCAATAGCCGCAGCAGCCTTGGGCATGCCGTACACCGCGCTGCTGGCCTGGTCCTGGGCAATGGTCAGAAAGCCCTGCTGACGCATCAGCTTCAGGCCTTGGGCACCGTCGCGGCCCATGCCGGTGAGCAGCACGCCCACCGCATCACCATTCCAGTAACGTGCCACGCTCTCAAAGAACACATCGATCGAGGGCCGGTAGATTTCATTCACAGGTTCGGCAGTGTAGGCCAGTTGGCCGCTCTGTAGCAGGCGAATGTGGTGGTTGGTACCGGCCAGGAGTACCTGCCCTGGCTGCGGCGGTTCGCCTTCACGGGCCAGGCGCACCGGCAGGCCTGCTGCGCTGCTGAGCCATTCGGCCATGCCTGCGGCAAACACCTGGTCCACATGCTGGACCAGCACGATGGCCGCCGGAAACGCTGCCGGCAAACCCTTGAGCAACACTTCGAGTGCTGCCGGGCCACCTGCCGAAGACCCGATTGCCACCAACCCGCGGCGCTGGGAAGCCTCGCGCAGCGGCGCAGCCACCGCCCTTGCGGCAGGTGCACGCTGCTGGCCGACCAGCCAGCCAATATTGAGGATCTTGCGCAGCAAGGGCGCCGCTGCTTCGCGGGCATCGCCAGCGCCCAGCGCAGGCGTGTCGACCACATCGAGAGCGCCATGGCCCATGGCCTCGAATACCCGGTGTACGTTCTGTTTACGGTCGACCGTGACGATGACGATGGCGCACGGGGTTTCGGCCATGATCCGCCGGGTCGCCTCGACACCGTCCATCACCGGCATGATCAGGTCCATGAGGATCAGGTCCGGTAACTGCTCGGTGCAGCGCTGCACCGCCTCGGCACCGTTGCTGGCCACCCACACAACCTGGTGTGCGGGCTCCAGGGCGACCGCCCGGCGCAACGCTTCGACGGCCAGGGGCATGTCATTGACGATGGCGATCTTCATCCCTGAGCACCTCCGATCAGCTCCACCACAGCATCCAGCAACGCATCGTCGTGGAAACTGGCCTTTGCCAAATAGTAGTCGGCGCCGGCGTCCAGGCCACGCCGTCGGTCTTCCTCACGGTCTTTATAGGACACCACCATCACCGGCAACGACTGCAGGCGCTGGTCGCGACGCACCAGGGTAACCAGCTCGATACCGTCCATGCGCGGCATGTCGATGTCGGTGATCAGCAGGTCGAAGTCCTCACTGCGCAGGGCGTTCCAGCCGTCCATGCCATCCACCGCCACCGCCACGTCGTAGCCACGGTTGCCCAGCAGCTTGCGCTGCAGCTCGCGTACGGTCAGCGAGTCGTCGACCACCAGGATGCGTTTGCGGACTACGCCACGGGCTCCGCTGCTGCCGCGTTCGATGCGCTCCAGGCTGCCCGTGCTGAGCAGTTTTTCCACCGAACGTAGCAAGTCTTCGACATCGACAATCAGGACCACCGAGCCATCATCGAGCAAGGCGCCGGAGGAAATGTCCTGCACCTTCCCCAGGCGTGGGTCGAGTGGCATCACGACCAGCACCCGCTCCCCCACCAGCCGCTCCACGGCCACCCCGTACAGCTGCTCGCGCTCACGAATCACCACTACCCGCAAGCTGGCTTCGTCGCTTTGCCCCGCCGGGCGATTGAGCAACTGGCTGGCCGCCACCAGGCCAATATGCCGGCCTTCGTGCCAGAAGTGCTGGCGCCCTTCGATCTGCACGATCTGTTCGGCGGTCACTTCCAGCGTGCGTTCGATATGCGCCAGCGGGAAGGCGTAAGCCTCCCCGCCCACCTCGACCACCAGGCTGCGAACGACCGACAGGGTCAGCGGCACCTGAAGATGGAAGCGACAGCCCTGCCCTGCCACCTGGGTCAATTCGATCGAGCCGCGCAGCTCGCGGATCAAGTGCTGCACCGCATCCAGCCCCACACCGCGCCCGGACACTTCGGTAACCTTGTCACGCAGGCTGAAACCGGGCAGGAACAGGAACGTCAGCAGCTCCGCCTCACTCATCCGCGTCACCGTGTCAGCGGGCGACAGGGCGCGCTCGACGATGCTGCTGCGCAGGCGCTCCAGGTCGATACCGGCGCCATCGTCGATCAGCTCCAGGCTGAGCATGCCCGCTTGGTGCGAAGCCCGCAGGCGGATCACCCCTTCGTCCGGCTTGCCCGCCAGCAAGCGCCGCTCGGGCAACTCGATGCCGTGGTCGACGGCATTGCGCAACAGGTGGGTCAGCGGTGCTTCGAGCTTTTCCAGCACATCGCGGTCGACCTGGGTCTTCTCCCCTTCCACCACCAGCCGCACCGGCTTGCCCAGCGAACGGCCCAGGTCGCGGACCATGCGGCTTTGCCCGGTCAGCACGTCGGCAAACGGCCGCATCCGACAGGCCAGGGCGGTGTCATACAACAACTGCGCACGCTGGCTGGCCTGCCAGCCGAACTCATCCAGGTCGGCCGCCTGCTGCTGCAGAATCTGCTGGGTCTCTGCCAACAGGCGCTGGGTCTGTGCCAAGGCTTCCAGCACCTCGCTGCCCTGCCCCGTGTCTTCCAGTTGCATGCGCAAGCCGTCAAGCGCCTGCATACCTTGGCCGTGCATGCGCTTGAGGCGCTGAAGGGTAGCCAGGTATGGCTTGAGCCGCTGGGTTTCCACCAGCGACTTGCTGGACAGGTCAAGCAGGCTATTAAGGCGGTCGGCGGTGACACGCAGTACCCGCTCGGCACCTTCGCCGGCACGCTTGCCAGCCTTGCGCCGCAGGGCGGGTTCGGGCTCTGGCTCCGGCGGTTCGGCTGGCATTACCCTAGGTGCAGGCGGCAGGGTTGCCAGCGGCGGTTCCGGCGGCACGGATGCCGCCAGTGGCACGACAGGCATGGCAGAGGCGCCCGGGTCGAGCAGGCTGGCCATTTGCGCAAGAAACACCGGCAAGGTCGCCTGCGCCCCGGCATCGCCGGGTGTGGCAATACGCATCAGCAGGTCGGTACCTTGCAACAGCGCGTCAATATGCTCGGCGGTCAGCCGCAGTCGGCCTTCCTGGGCCGCTACCAGGCAGTCTTCCATCACGTGGGCGACACTGACGCCAGCATCCACCCCGACAATGCGCGCAGCCCCCTTGAGCGAGTGGGCAGCGCGCATGCAGGCCTCGAGCTGGTCGGCCTGGGTAGGGTTGCGCTCCAGTGCCATCAGGCCGGCATTGAGCACTTGGGTCTGCGCCTCGGCCTCCAGGCTGAACAGTTCGAGCAACGATGCGTCGCGCATTTGCTCTGGGGTCATGACAGGCTCCGCTGCACGGCAGACAGTAAGTGTTGATCGTCCAGAACCCGCACGCTGCGGCCGCGCCACTGCAGGACTGCGGCGGTGAAGCGTGTGGCGTCCCGGCCACTGCCCAGCAACTGCGGGTCGAGCCGGTGAATACCGTCGATTTCCTCGACAGCCATCACCACCGGCCCGCCTTCGGCGGCCAGAATCAGCATACGTGGCATCGCCCGTGCGCTGCGTTGCTCGGTGGAGCCGGCCTGCACCCCGAGCAAGTCAGCCAGGGACAGACACGGCACCAACGCACCGCGTACATTGGCAACCCCGTGCAGCAGCCGCGAGCGCTGGTGCGGCAATGAATGCACCGCCTGCAACGGGGCGATTTCGGCCAGGCAGGCGGTAGCCAGCGCCAGCCACTCTTCGCCCAGACGGAACAGCAGCATGGAGCGACCGGTGTTTTCCGCGTCCGGCTGCACCGCTGTAGCCTGGTGCTCCTGCACCAGCGCATAGCGGTCGAGCAAGCGCGTGGCCGCAGCGGCATACACCTCGCAATTGCGGCAATGAACATGCCGCTCCAGCAGTGGGCACTGCTTGTCGCCGCGCACGCCAATGCGGTTCCAGCAGTCGTCGATGTGCGCGTCATCCTCGGCGAGCAACTGCATCGCGGATTCACTGTTCATCGTTCAGACTCCCGGCCAGCCCGCGCCGCGCGCTCCTGAAGGCGCCGAGCGCCGGCCAGGTCACCCTGGGCCGCCAGCAAGGCGGCCAGGTGCACCAGCGCCTCGGGGTGCTGTGGTTCCAGGTACAGGGCCTTGCGATAGTGGCTCAGCGCCTGCTGCGCATCGCCTTCGGTATCACTGAGCAACCCCAGCCAGTAGTACACCTGTGCCGACGGCGGGTACTGGCTCAGGTAGCGCTGGCATTCGCTACGGGCCTGCTCGCTGGCACCGGCATTGGCCAACCGGGCAATGTCGGCCAGCAATTCGCTGGCCCCCTCGTGCCTGTGCTCGCGGGCTGGCGCTGGCCTGGCAGCCACCGGCAGCACACGCAGCGAACGCGGCAACGGCACACTGGGCTGCGGATAAACCGGTGCGGGCAACGTCGCGAACGTACGCTTGGCGGGTTGGGCGGGTGCCGCCGCCAAGGGGGGGCTGTCGCCTTCGTGACGCACATAGGCAAACGACTGGGCGATCCCCAATGGACGCATGCCCATGCGTGCCAACAAGCTGCCTTCGGCCGGGCCGATGAACAGCACACCCTGCGGATGCAGCAAGCGCTTGAGCACTTCGAACACACGCTGCTGGGTCGGTACGTCGAAATAGATCAACAGGTTGCGACAGAACACGAAGTCATACAGGCCGTCGCGGCTGGCCAGCGCCGGGTCAAGCACATTGCCCACCCGCAGGCTGACTTGCTGGCGTACCCGCTCATGCAGGCGGTGGCCTTCGTCCAGAGCATCGAAGTAGCGCTCGCGAAAGCCCAGTTCGCTACCCCGGAACGCATTGCGCCCATATACCGCCTGCCCGGCCTTGGCTACTGAACTTGGGCTGATGTCCATTCCATCGACAAGGAATGCCCCTGGCGCCATGCCGGCGTCAAACAAGGCCATGGCCAGCGAATAGGGCTCCTCGCCAGTAGAACACGGCAGGCTGAGTAATCGCAGCGGGCGCGCGCCAGCCAGTTTAGCCAGGCGTTTATGGGCCAGGCTGGCCAGCGCAGTGAAGGATTCGGGGTAACGGAAAAACCAGGTTTCCGGGACGATCACCGCTTCGATCAGCGCCTGTTGCTCATCTGCCGACTGCTGCAGGCGCAGCCAGTAATCGTCCAGGTCCATCGCGCCCGCAGCCACGCAACGTTGGCGCAGCGCGCGTTCGACCATGGGCGCGCCCACCGACTCCACGTCCAGGCCAATACGCTCGCGCAAGAAGCGGAAGAAACGCTGTTCGTTCATGTTGGCATCCCTGTCGGGTCTTGCGTGTACAGCAATTGGTGCACGGTGTCGGGCAGCAGGTCATTGACTTCGATGCGCTGCAGCAGCCCCTGGGCATCCTGGCGCACCGGGCCCAGATAAGGCGCTTCACCGGTGTCCACCCCATAGGGCTGGAACTCGTCCGGTTGGCAACGCAGGGTTTCGGTGGCCTGCTCCAGGATCAGGCCAAGCTGCAGGCCGCCTCGGTAGTGCACCAGCACCAAGCGGGTGCTGGTGCGTTGCTCCGCCGGCTGGCCAAAGCTCAAGGCGGCAAGGTCGATGACCGGAACCAACTGGCCACGATGGGCGAGGATGCCCGCGACCCAGGCAGGTGCCTGGGCGATCGGCTTGAGCGGCTGACGCGGCAACACTTCGATCACCTCGTGCACGCTCAGGGCAAAACGCTGCGCTCTGATGCGAAACTGCAGGTACAACGCCCCCCCGGTGTTCGCCGCCCGCGCAGTGCGCAGTTGCAAGTCGTTCATCGCGGTCAGACTTTGAAGCGCGACACGCCGCCACGCAGGCCCGCGGCCACCTGGCTCAGCTCATCGATGGCATAGCTGGCCTGACGCAGCGACTCGACAGTCTGGGTGCTGGCATCGCTGAGCTGGGCCAGTGCCTGGTTGATCTGCTCGGCACCGGTGGCCTGGGCCTGCATGCCTTCGTTGACCATCAATACGCGCGGCGCCAACGCCTGCACCTGGTGAATGATCTGGCTGAGTTGCTCGCCCACCTGTTGCACCTCGAACATGCCGCGGCGCACTTCTTCGGAGAACTTGTCCATCCCCATGACACCGGCCGACACTGCCGACTGGATCTCGCGCACCATTTGCTCGATGTCGTAGGTGGCCACGGCGGTCTGGTCGGCAAGGCGGCGCACTTCGGTCGCGACCACGGCAAAGCCGCGGCCATATTCACCGGCCTTTTCCGCTTCGATGGCGGCGTTGAGCGACAGCAGATTGGTCTGGTCGGCAACCTTGACGATGGTTACCACCATCTGGGTGATGTTGCTGGCTTTCTCGTTGAGGATACCGAGCTTGGCATTGACCAGGTCGGCAGCGCCCATCACCTGATGCATGGTCTCTTCCATGCGTGCCAGGCCCTGCTGCCCGGAGCCTGCCAGACTGGATGCCTGATCAGCAGCCGTGGTCACTTCGGTCATGGTGCGCACCAGGTCCCGCGAAGTCGCGGCGATTTCCCGCGAGGTAGCGCCGATTTCGGTGGTGGTAGCGGCCGTCTCGGTGGCGGTGGCCTGCTGTTGCTTGGACGTGGCGGCAATTTCGGTGACCGAAGTGGTCACCTGCACCGACGAGCGTTGGGCCTGGGCCACCAGGTTGGCCAGAGCCTCGGCCATTTCGTTGAAGCCGCTTTCGATGGCGCCGAATTCGTCCTTGCGATCCAGGCTCAGGCGCATGCTCAGGTCACCGGAACGCAGCTTGTCGAGGGCATGCACGATACGCTGCATGGGCGCTGTGATAGCGCGCAGCAGCAACAGGCCGCAGATGCCGGCAGCGATGATTGCCAGCAACAGGGAAACCACCATGCTGCCTTTGGCCGTGTTGACCGCGTTGACGATCTCGTTGGTGGCGGCATCAGCAGAGGCCCGATTGTTCTCGATGACTTCATTGAGGTGCTCGCGCCCATCCTTCCAGGCCGGAGTGAGGACCTCGGTGATCAGCCGCTGGGCCTCGTCGTAGTTGCGCTGACCGTACGCATCCAGCACCTGGTTGACGATTTTGAGGTAGCTTTCTTCCAGTTGCACGAAGCTGTCGAAGCGGACCTGGTCGTCTTTGTCCTGGATGGTGGCCTGGTAGCTGGCCATGTATTGCTTCAGCCGGTTATCGAAGCTTCTGAACAGTTCCAGGTCGGCCGAAGTGATTTCACGATGGTTGGACAGGCCCACCAGTTGCTGGCTGGTGACGTAGCTGTCGACCCAGGCGCTGCGGATCATCGAGCTGTAGTAGACGCCGGGAATGCTGTCGGTCCCCACCGCCTCTTCGGCGGTTTCGATAGTCACCAACCGCGAGTAGGCGGCCACGATCATCAGCAGCATGATGGCGATGATCACGGCGAAACTTGCCAGGATCCGTTGGCGCAAGGTCCAGTTCTTCACATTCAGCCCTCAGGAATTCACAACGAGCGGGAAAAATCGCCGAAGTATAGCCCAGAGGTCTTACGGTTTATCGGGCGAAATGCGCGGATTGGGTAAAAGCTGGCAAGGCTTGCCGTGACATTTTCCGCGCTCGGTTCGACAAGCGCAGAAAATGTCCTGATAAGCGCTGCTACTGCGCAACCGCATCCCTCACCTGAGCCTCCAGCTCCTGGCGCAATCCCGGGTCCAGCCGCAGCTGACGTGCCAGCTCGTCCAGGTAGGCACGCTCCATGAAGTTTTCCTGATCGACCATCATCACGCTGGCCAGGTACATCTCAGCAGCCATCTCCGGCGTTTGCGCAGCGCGGGCCACTTCGGCCGGGTCCAGCGGTTTGTTCAGCTCGGCATGCAGCCAGTGCTGCAATTCGCGGTCGCTGTCCAGGCGCGTGAACTCGCCCTCGATCAGCGCCCGCTCGCGCTCGTCGATATGCCCATCGGACTTGGCCGCAGCCACCAGGGCGCGCAGTACCGCCTGGCTGTGCTGCTCGGCCTGGGCCGGCGGCAGGCGGTCTATCGTCTGAGGCTCGGCTGCGGCCACACGCTGGTTTGCCTGCCAGTTGCCATAAGCTTTATAGGCCAGCACCCCCAGCGCGGCGAGGCCACCGTAAGTCAGGGCTTTGCCACCGTACTTGCGGGCCTTCTTGCTACCCAGCAACAGGCCCAGAGCGCCGCCCCCCAAAAGACCGCCCCCTGCTCCGGACAATAACCCGCCAAGCCCGCCTGACGCGCTGCCAGGTTTGGTCGCGCCCCCCTGCTTCTCGAGCATTTGCTGGCCGGATTTGAGGAGTTGATCAAGCAAGCCCCGGGTATTCATTCGCGTGTCTCCACGTAAGAAGATTCAAACGCCAGAGTAAGGCTTGGCCGAGCACACGCCATGCAGGGATTTGCTTCAGGATGTTGCGTTAGCTGGCAAAAAGCCAACTAGACTCGATATCGCCAATACCTCGCACTCACGCACTACGCTTATAACAATTGCTTCACTGCTTGCCTCATGACTGCCCGAACAAGATCGCCAAGAAGAGGGAACACCATGTCAGTGCACAAGACCGCATTGCTCGGCGCCACCACCTGCGCCATGCTGGCCAGCGCCAGCCTGCAGGCCGCCGAAGCGCCCAAGGCCCTGGGGGCCGGCGAGGGGCGCCTGGACATCGTCGCCTGGCCCGGCTACATCGAACGCGGTGAAAGCGACAAGGCCTACGACTGGGTGACCGGTTTCGAAAAGGAAACCGGCTGCAAGGTCAGCGTGAAAACGGCCGCCACCTCGGACGAGATGGTCAGCCTGATGACCAAGGGCGGCTATGACCTGGTCACCGCCTCGGGTGATGCATCGCTGCGGCTGATTGCAGGCAAGCGCGTACAGCCGATCAACACCGCCTTGATCCCCAACTGGAAAACCATCGACCCGCGCCTGCAGAACGGTGGCTGGTATGTGGTCGACAAGCAGGTGTACGGCACGCCGTACCAGTGGGGGCCAAACGTGCTGCTGTACAACACCAACACCTTCAAGCAGGCCCCCACCAGCTGGAGCGTGGTGTTCGAGCCGCAGAACCTGCCCGACGGCAAGCCAAACAAGGGCCGCGTGCAAGCCTATGACGGGCCGATCTACATCGCCGATGCAGCGCTGTACCTGAAGTCGGCCAGGCCCGAACTGGGCATCAAGGACCCGTACGAACTGAACGAGGCACAATACAAGGCCGTGCTGGAACTGCTGCGCCAACAGCAACCGCTGATCCACCGCTATTGGCATGACGCCACGGTGCAGATGAGCGATGTGAAAAACGAAGGCGTGGTTGCCTCCAGCTCCTGGGGCTACATGGTCAATGGCCTCAAGGCCGAGAACCAGCCAGTGGCCTCGACCATTCCCAAGGAGGGCGCGACCGGCTGGGCCGACACCACCATGCTGCACGCCGAGGCCAAGCACCCCAATTGCGCCTACAAATGGATGGACTGGTCGTTGCAACCTAAGGTGCAAGGCGATGTGGCGGCCTGGTTCGGCTCGTTGCCGGCTGTGCCGGCGGCGTGCACCGGCAGCGAACTGCTGGGGGCCGAGGGCTGCAAGACCAACGGCTTTGACAACTTCGACAAGATTGCCTTCTGGAAAACACCGCAGGCCCAAGGCGGCAAGTTCGTGCCTTACAGCCGCTGGACCCAGGACTACATTGCGATCATGGGTGGTCGCTGAGGTTGTCTGAATGCCTGTACCGGCCTTTTCCCGGGCAAGCCCGCTCCCCCAGGTTCTTCACCGCCTGCAAGGGTGGCGCTCCACCTGTAGGAGCGGGCTTGCCCGCGAAGAGGCCGGCACAGGAGACATATTCATACCTGGAGTCCACGCATGCCCCTAGCCGTCCAGTTCACCCAGGTTTCCCGCACCTTCGGCGAGGTCAAGGCCGTCGACCAGGTCAGCATCGACATCATCGATGGCGAGTTCTTTTCCATGCTCGGCCCTTCCGGCTCGGGCAAAACCACCTGCCTGCGCCTGATCGCAGGCTTCGAGCAACCCTCCAGCGGCTCGATCCGCATCCAAGGGGTCGAGGCCGCTGGCCTGCCGCCCTACCAACGTGACGTCAACACAGTGTTCCAGGACTATGCGCTGTTCCCGCACATGAACGTGCTGGACAACATCGCTTATGGCCTGAAGGTAAAAGGCGCGGGCAAGGCCGAACGCTACAGCCGCGCCGAAGAAGCCCTGGCCATGGTGGCCCTGGCCGGCTATGGCGCGCGTAAGCCGGCACAGCTGTCTGGCGGCCAGCGTCAGCGCGTGGCCCTGGCCCGGGCGTTGGTCAACCGCCCGCGGGTGCTGCTGCTCGATGAGCCACTGGGCGCGCTGGACCTGAAATTGCGCGAACAGATGCAAGGCGAGCTGAAAAAGCTGCAACGCCAACTGGGCATCACCTTCATCTTCGTCACCCACGACCAGACCGAAGCGCTGTCGATGTCCGACCGGGTCGCGGTGTTCAACCGCGGCCGTATCGAACAGGTCGACACCCCGCGCAACCTGTACATGAAGCCCAGCACAACCTTCGTCGCTGAATTCGTCGGCACGTCCAACGTGGTGCGTGGCGAGCTGGCCATGCAGCTCAACGGCAGCCTTGCGCCCTTCTCCATCCGTCCCGAACACATTCGCCTGGGCGACCCGGTAGTGACCAGCCATGAGGTACAGGTCAGCGGCGTGCTGCACGATGTCCAGTACCAAGGCAGCGCCACACGCTACGAACTGCAGCTGGAAAACGGTCAACTGCTGGCAGTAAGCCAGGCCAATGACCGCTGGCAAAAGCAGGTGCAGGCCTGGCAGCCCGGGCAACGCCTGCAGGCGCACTGGCCCCGCGAGGCCATGACGGTGCTGCAGGAAACCGAGGGCCGCTGACATGAGCACACTGCGCGCCCTGTCCAACCTGCTGTACCGGCGCCCCAACCTGTACCTGGCACTGCTGTTGATCCCGCCGCTGACCTGGTTCGGCGCGATTTACCTGGGTTCGCTGCTGAACCTGCTGTGGCAGGGCTTCTATACCTTCGACGACTTCACCATGGCGGTGACCCCGGACCTGACCCTGGGCAACTTCGCCGCACTGTTCAACCCGTCGAACTTCGACATCATCCTGCGCACCCTGGGCATGGCGGTGGCGGTGTCGCTGGCCAGCGCGGTACTGGCCTTCCCCATCGCCTATTACATGGCGCGTTACACCAGCGGCAAGACCAAGGCGTTTTTCTACATCGCGGTGATGATGCCGATGTGGGCCAGCTACATCGTCAAGACCTATGCCTGGACCCTGCTATTGGCCAAGGGCGGTGTGGCCCAATGGTTCGTCCAGCAGTTGCACCTGGACGGCCTGCTGCAGGCGGTGCTGGCCGTGCCGGGCGTGGGCGGCAGCACGCTGTCGACTTCGCACCTGGGGCGCTTCCTGGTGTTCGTGTATATCTGGCTGCCGTTCATGATCCTGCCGATCCAGGCCTCGCTGGAGCGCTTGCCACCGTCGCTGCTGCAGGCTTCGGCGGACCTGGGCGCCCGGCCAGGGCAAACGTTCGTGCAGGTGATCCTGCCGCTGTCGATCCCCGGTATCGCCGCCGGCTCGATCTTCACTTTCTCGCTCACCCTGGGCGACTTCATCGTGCCGCAGCTGGTCGGGCCGCCCGGCTACTTCATCGGCAGCATGGTCTATGCCCAGCAAGGGGCGATCGGCAACATGCCGATGGCCGCCGCGTTCACCTTGGTGCCCATTGTGCTGATCGCGGTATACCTGGCCATCGTCAAGCGTCTGGGGGCCTTCGATGCACTCTGAAAAAGCGTCGGCAGGGCTGCGCCTGGCGGCCTGGGGCGGGTTGTTGTTCCTGCACTTCCCGATCCTGATCATCTTCCTGTACGCCTTCAACACCGAAGACGCGGCGTTCAGCTTTCCACCCAAGGGCTTTACCCTGAAGTGGATCGACGTGGCCTTTGCCCGGCCCGATGTGCTCGAGGCAATCAAGCTGTCACTGCAGGTGGCTTGCCTGGCCACTTTAATCGCACTGGTGCTCGGTACGCTGGCCTCGGCGGCGCTCTATCGGCGCAGCTTCTTCGGCAAGGAGAGCATTTCGCTGGTGCTGATCCTGCCCATTGCCCTGCCAGGCATCATCACCGGTATCGCCCTGCTCTCGGCGTTCAAGACGTTAGGGATAGAGCCCGGGGTGTTCACCATCGTAGTCGGCCACGCCACGTTCTGCGTGGTGATCGTCTACAACAACGTGATCGCCCGCCTGAGGCGTACCTCGCAAAGCCTGATCGAAGCCTCGATGGACCTTGGTGCCGACGGTTGGCAGACCTTCCGCTACATCGTCCTGCCCAACCTCGGCTCGGCGCTGCTGGCGGGCGGCATGCTGGCCTTTGCCTTGTCGTTCGATGAAATCATCGTCACCACGTTCACCGCCGGCCATGAGCGCACCCTGCCAATCTGGCTGCTCAACCAGCTCAGCCGCCCACGCGACGTGCCCGTGACCAACGTTGTCGCCATGCTGGTGATGCTGGTGACCATGCTGCCGATTCTTGGCGCCTATTACCTGACCCGTGGCGGAGACAGCGTCGCGGGCGGTGGAAAATGACCCTGGAGGAGTCCCCGATGCAAACGCAGATGCTGATCAATGGCCAGCTGATCGCTGGCCAAGGCCCGGCCTGGACCGTGCTCAACCCGGCGCTGGGCACTGCCCTGGCGCAGATCAACGAAGCCACCGAGGCACAGGTAGACAGCGCCGTGCGCGCTGCCGACCAAGCCTTCGACAGCTGGTCGCAAACCAGTCCTAAAGAACGTTCGCAGGCCTTGCTGGCGCTGGCCGACGCCATCGAAGCCCATGGCGATGAACTGGCCCGGCTGGAATCGCAGAACTGCGGCAAGCCCCTGAGCGCTGCACTGAATGACGAGATCCCGGCGATTGCCGACGTGTTCCGTTACTTTGCCGGTGCTGCGCGCTGCCTGGGCGGCTCGGCGGCTGGCGAGTACCTGCCGGGCCACACCTCGATGATCCGCCGCGACCCGTTGGGCGTGGTGGCTTCCATCGCGCCGTGGAACTACCCGCTGATGATGCTCGCCTGGAAGATCGCCCCGGCCCTGGCTGCCGGCAACACGGTGGTGATAAAGCCGTCCGAACTGACGCCACTGACGGCCCTGCGCCTGGGCGAGCTGGCCCAGGACCTGCTGCCGCCGGGGGTGCTGAACATTCTCTTCGGCCGCGGTCAGACGGTCGGCAACCCGTTGATAACCCACCCCAAGGTGCGCATGGTGTCGCTGACCGGCTCGATCCCCACTGGCGCGCACATCATCAGCGCCACCGCCGACAGCGTGAAACGCATGCACATGGAGCTGGGCGGCAAGGCGCCGGTGCTGGTGTTCGATGACGCTGACATCGATGCCGCCATCGACGGCATCCGAACCTTCGGCTTTTACAACGCCGGCCAGGACTGCACCGCAGCCTGCCGCCTGTATGTGCAGGACGGGATCTACGAGCGCTTCGTCGAGCGCCTGGGTGCAGCAGTAGCGAGCCTGAAACCTGGCCTGCAAGAGGCCGAGGACACCGAGCTGGGGCCATTGATCAGTGCCCAGCATCGCGACAAGGTGGCCGGGCTGGTGCAGCGGGCCATCGCCCAGCCACACATTCGCCTGGTGACGGGTGGCAAGGTGATTGATGGCGAGGGTTTCTACTTCGAGCCGACCGTGCTGGCCGACGCCCTGCAGGACGACGAGATCGTGCGCAACGAAGTGTTCGGCCCGGTGGTTTCGGTCACACGCTTCACAGACGAAGCGCAGGCGCTGGAATGGGCCAACGACTCCAACTACGGCCTGGCCTCATCGGTATGGACCCGCGACACCGGCCGCGCCCACCGCCTGGCGGCGCGCTTGCAGTACGGCTGCACCTGGGTGAACACCCACTTCATGCTGGTCAGCGAAATGCCCCATGGCGGGCAGAAGCATTCGGGGTATGGCAAGGACATGTCGATGTATGGGCTGGAGGACTACACCTGTGTGCGGCATGTGATGATCAAGCATTGAGGAGGCACAGGGGTACGTCGGTAGATTTGTAACGCCAACGAGATCGAGCGCCGCCCGCGCGGCGCTCGATCTCAGCCCCAAACAAAATCCTCGCCAACCCCCAGCAAACTCGACGCCCCTAGTCCCGCAAATCAGACTCGTGAATCGGGTTGGCCCTGCTCGTGGCGCGTTGGTACTGCGCAGGCCAGGTGGCCTTGTTGCCGCCCAGATCGTCATCGGCATGCAGCGGCCAGTACGGGTCGCGCAGCAGTTCGCGGGCCAGGAAGATGATATCGGCCTGCCCGGTGCGCAGGATGTGCTCGGCCTGGGCCGGTTCGGTGATCATGCCCACAGTGCCAGTGGCGATTTCCGATTCCTTGCGCACGCGCTCGGCGAAACGGGTCTGATAGCCGGGGCCGGTGGGGATTTCGGCGTTTACCGAGGTGCCGCCAGAGGACACATCGATCAGGTCCACACCCAAGCCCCGCAGGCGCCGGGCCAGTTCGACGGTTTCATCCGGGTTCCAACCATCTTCCACCCAGTCGGTTGCCGAAACCCGCACGAACAGTGGCAACTCCGGGGGCCAAACCTTGCGCACTGCCTCGACCACCTGCAAGGTCAGGCGGATGCGGTTTTCAAAGCTGCTACCGTACTCATCGCGGCGCTGGTTGCTCAGGGGTGATAGGAACTGGTGCAGCAAATAGCCGTGCGCGGCGTGGATCTCAACCACCTTGAAACCGGCCTTCAAGGCGCGCTCGGTCGAGGCGACGAAGGCGCCAATCACATCCTCAATCTCGTCCTGGCTCAACTCGCGCGGCGCGGTATGTTGCGGGTCGAAGGCGATTTTCGAGGGCCCCACCGGCTGCCAGCCGCCCTCTTCCAGTTTGACGCTACCTGGTTTGCCCAGCCATGGGCGATAGGTGCTGGCCTTGCGCCCGGCGTGGGCCAGCTGGATGCCAGCCACGGCGCCCTGGGCGGTGATGAAGCGGGTGATGCGTTGTAACGGGGCGATCTGCGCGTCGTCCCACAGGCCAAGGTCTTCGGCGGTGATGCGGCCATCGGCGGTAACCGCCACGGCTTCAGTGATCACCAGGCCGGCGCCACCGACGGCGCGGCTGCCAAGATGAACAAGGTGCCAGTCGTTGGCCAGGCCATCGACGGCGGAATACTGACACATCGGCGACACGGCGATGCGGTTGGGCAGGGTCAACTGACGCAGGGTGTAAGGCTCGAGCAGCAGGCTCATGAGGGCACCTCCCAAGGACTCCAATGGTGATCCGGCCTGGACACTCAATTACACGTCCCTGGCCCAGGTCCGGTCATAACTTCAGACTAGACCAGAATGGGTGGGGGGGAGGTTCCATGGGATTTTGGGTGGGGTGTGGGGTGCGGGTGTCAGGCTCTAAGGTGATGTCGCCGGTGAGATCGAGCGCCGCCCTCGCGGCGCTGGATTTCCGCTACACCACAAGAATCAAGGCAAGCCCCGCAAAACCGTCAGCGCGGCTCCATGTGGGCAATCATCAACTGCACAGTTTCATTGCCGCGAAACTCGTTCACATCCAGCTTGTACGCCAACTCGACCCAACGCACGGTCGGGTTCGGCCACACTTCGCGATCGACGCCGAAGGCAATGCCATCCAGCCGTACCGAGCCACACTCGCTCTTGAGCACCACCTTCAGGTGCCGCTCGCCAACCACACGCTGCTCCACCAGCTGGAACACGCCATGGAACAGCGGCTCTGGGAAGTGCTGGCCCCATGGGCCGGCATGGCGCAGGGCCTTGGCCAGGTCGAGGTGGAACTCCTCTACCGCCAGGCTGCCGTCGGACAACAGCCGGCCGGTCAGGTCTTCTTCGCGCAGTTGACGCCGCACTTCTTCGTCGAAGGCCTCGGCGAATGCCGGGAAGTTGCCTTCTGGCAACGACAAACCGGCAGCCATGGCGTGGCCGCCGAACTTGCTGATCAGTTGCGGGTGGCGCGCGGCCACGGCATCCAGCGCATCGCGAATATGGAAGCCCGGCACCGAGCGCGCCGAACCTTTGAGCATGCCGTCGCCAGCATCAGCGAACGCAATGGTCGGCCGGTGGTAACGTTCCTTCAGACGCGAAGCCAGAATACCGATCACCCCTTGGTGCCAATCGGCATCGAACAGGCACAAGCCGTAGGGCATGGACTCGATCGGCAGGTCCTTGAGCTGGGCCAGAGCCTCGCGTTGCATGCCTTGCTCGATGGACTTGCGGTCCTGGTTCAGGTCGTCCAGCTGCTGGGCCATGTCCTGGGCCAGGGTCGCGTCCTCACACAGCAGGCATTCGATACCCAGGCTCATGTCGTCCAGCCGCCCTGCGGCGTTCAACCGCGGGCCGAGGATGAAACCAAGGTCGGTCGAGGTGATGCGCCGGTGATCACGGCGGGCCACTTCGAGAATGGCCTTCAGCCCTGGTCGGGCTCGGCCGGCGCGGATGCGCTCGAGGCCTTGGTGCACCAGGATGCGGTTGTTGGCATCCAGCGGCACCACGTCAGCAACACTGCCCAGCGCCACCAGATCGAGCAGTTCGCCAATGTTCGGCTGTGGCTGTGCCTCGTACCGCCCAAGGCTGCGCAAGCGAGCGCGCAGGGCCATCAACACATAGAAGATCACCCCTACCCCGGCCAGTGACTTGCTCGGAAAGCTGCAGCCCGGCTGGTTGGGGTTGATGATGGCATCAGCGTCGGGCAACTGCTCGCCCGGCAGGTGGTGGTCGGTGACCAGCACCTTGAGCCCGGCGGCCTTGGCGGCCGCCACCCCGTCGACACTGGAAATGCCGTTGTCCACGGTAATCAGCAACTGCGGCTGGCGCTGCAGCGCCACCTCGACGATTTCCGGGGTCAGGCCGTAGCCATACTCGAAGCGGTTGGGCACCAGGTAATCGACATGGGCTGCCCCCAGCAGGCGCAGGCCCAGCACCCCGACGGTGCTGGCAGTGGCACCGTCGGCATCGAAGTCGCCGACGATGAGGATGCGCTGGCGCTGGTCGATGGCTTCGACCAGCAGGTCCACACCGGCCTCGATGCCCTTGAGCTGCTGGTACGGCAGCAGGCGTGCCAGGCTTTTGTCCAGCTCGGCCTCGCTCTGCACGCCGCGCGCGGCGTAAAGGCGGGTCAGCAAGGGTGGCAGGTTACCCAGAAATGGCAGGGTCGGCGGCAGCGGGCGAGGTTCGATACGCATGGGTTGCTTCAACCACGCTCACCGAGCAGCCACTGCAGTTGTACTTCATGCTGGCCACGGTCGTCAGTCACGAATACCGTACCTTCACTGATCATCACGTCCCACTTGATGCTACGCGGCATGTCGGTCGCCAGGGTTTCCAGCACCTCTTGCGGCACAGCGGCAATGCTCAGGTTTTTCAGGTTCTTGACCGCGCTCACCACTTTGCCTTCCCACACTCGCAGGCTGCCGTAAGCCAGCAAGCTGGTGCGTTCGGTACGACGCGAGCACCAGGTCAGACGATCGGCATCAGGCTGGCCAACTTCAATCCAGTGCAGCACGCGATCGTCCAGGCTCTTTTCCCACAGCGCTGGCTCATCGACATCCGACAGGCCGCGGCCAAACGACAAGTTCTCGTTGTACCAGAGCGCGTACGCCAACAAACGAACTGCCATGCGCTCTTCGGTTTCCGAAGGGTGCCGAGCGATCGTCTGTTTGACGCTTTCGTAGACGTTGCGATCAAGGTCGGTGAGATTCAATTCGAACTTGTAGGTGGTGGACGGCTGGGCCATGGTCGACGGGCTTCGTGCAAAAGAAAGTGGCACAGTCTACCCCATCCGCACCTTCCATGCCCCGCAGCAGTACCCGGCGAAACCGACGTGTGATAAAACCACGGCTCTGCCCAACTGCCACGGACACCCCATGTCGACGCCCAGCAAACCCCTCGCCGGCCTTAAAGTTGTCGAACTCGGTACCCTGATCGCCGGGCCGTTCGCCTCGCGTATCTGTGCCGAATTCGGCGCCGAAGTGGTCAAGGTCGAATCGCCCGATGGCGGCGACCCGCTGCGCAAGTGGCGCAAGCTGTACGAGGGCACCTCGCTGTGGTGGTTCGTGCAGGCCCGCAACAAGCAGTCGCTCACCCTTAACCTCAAGCACCCCGAGGGCCGCGATATCCTCAAGCGCCTGCTGGCCGAGGCCGACATCCTGATCGAAAACTTTCGCCCGGGCGTGCTGGAAAAACTTGGTTTGGGGTGGGATGTGCTGCATGCGCTGAACCCGCGCCTGGTGATGGTGCGCCTGTCGGGCTTTGGCCAGACCGGGCCGATGAAAGACCAGCCAGGCTTCGGTGCCGTAGGCGAGTCGATGGGCGGCCTGCGCTACATCACCGGTTTCGATGACCGCCCGCCGGTGCGCACCGGGATTTCCATCGGGGACTCGATTGCCGCCCTGTGGGGGGTGATCGGCGCGCTGATGGCGCTGCGCCACCGGGAAGTCAATGGCGGCCAGGGCCAGGTGGTGGACGTGGCCCTGTATGAGGCGATCTTTGCCATGATGGAGAGCATGGTCCCGGAATTCGATGTGTTCGGTTTCATCCGCGAACGCACCGGCAACATCATGCCAGGCATCACGCCCTCCTCCATCCACACAAGCGCCGACGGCAAGCATGTGCAGATCGGCGCCAACGGTGATGCGATCTTCAAGCGCTTCATGCAGGCCATCGGTCGCGATGACCTCGCCAACGACCCGACCCTGGCCAGCAACGACGGCCGCGACCTGCGTCGTGACGAGCTGTACGGGGTAATCGACCGCTGGGCCAACAGCCTGCCACTGGAGCAACTGATGCAGGTGCTGACCACTGCCGAAGTGCCGGCCAGCCGTATCTATTCGGCCGAAGACATGTTCAACGACCCCCAGTACCTGGCACGCGAGATGTTCCTGCAGGCCAAGCTGCCGGATGGCAAGCCATTCCACATGCCCGGCATCGTGCCCAAGCTGTCGGAAACACCCGGCTCTAGCGAATGGGTCGGCCCGGCCTTGGGCGAGCATACCGAGGCGCTGCTCGGCAGCCTGGGCTACGACGCAGCGGCCATCGCCAGCCTGCGCGCAGCGGGCACGGTCTGATCCTGGCGCTGACCGGTTCCATGTGCGCGCCCCGCTGCCTACGCCACCTGGTCCTGCTCTGCGGGCTGCTACCTGCGTTGCTGTTGCAGCCCGCAAATGCCAAGGAGCACCTCTTCTGGCTGGTACGCGACCTGCCACCGTTCACCATTTTTGATGGCCCGGAAGAAGGCCGGGGGGTCATCGACCAGTTGTTACCGCTGCTGATAAGGCAGATGCCCGAGTACGAACACAGCATCGTGCGGGTCAACCGCGCCCGCAGCCTCCAAATGCTGCAAGACCGTGACACCTTCACCTGCGACCCAACCCTGCTGTGGACACCGGAACGGGCCAAATATGTGCATTTTTCTGTTCCATCGCTGGGCGTACTCAGCGGCGGTCTGGTGTTGCGCAAGGAAAACCAGGCGCTGGTGGCACCCTACCTCGACGGCCAGCAGGTGGACCTGCATGGCCTGCTGAGCAAGGCGCCGCTAAAGCTTGGGATTGTCGCGGAACGCAGCTATGGCACGCAGATTGACAGCATCTTGCGCCAGTTACCCGACAGCGCGCTCAGCCGCCACTACGGCAACGAGGCCACCGCCAACCTGCTGCAGATGCAGCAGTTGGGGCGCCTGCGCCTCGTGCTCGGCTACTGGCCTGAAGTTCGCTACCTGATCCAACAACAAGGCGGGTCACTGGCTGACTACCAGTTTCATACTGTGCAGGGCGTGGATCGCTACCAGTTTCTGCATGTGGGCTGTTCAGACAGCGAATTGGGGCGTGCGGCAGTTGCCCACATCGACCAGTTGCTGCCCACCCTGCGCCGGGATGTGTTGCCAGGGTTGTATGCCCGCTGGCTGGACCTGGCATTGCGGGAGGACTATCTGGAGGAAAGCCGGCGTTTCTTTGAGGACAAATAAGCCTAACCGGTCTGCACGGTCGTTGCAGGAGCAGCCGAGGGATACGTGCCTGCCCAGAAAAAGAAACCCCAGGCGCTGGGGAAGACGCCCGGGGTCAAGCGAAAGCCCTTGAGGACTTCCCGTGACAGCCTTGCCAGCGCCGGAGCAAAGCACTGGCTGGCTGCCCTTACACTGTCTGATAAACCACTCAGGCAAAGGTTCCCTGCGGTTGCTGGCGATGCTGCAATGCTGCGATGACACACGGCTGCAACCGCCCCTCAGCTATCTGCAGGTCTCGGTGCAGGCCGTCCACGAGGTCGATCAGCAGGCGTTGCTCCTGCAATTGGCGCTCGCTAACCGTGCGCCGCAAGGTAATACCTGAGAGAGGGTCGTGAACGGTCAGTTGGCGATTACCACTGGGATCGGCGATGCCGAGGTGGGTCTGATAGGGCGTCAGGGCTTCGTTGAGCAGGCTGCAGATTCTTTCCATCCGGATCACTCGCTGCGTGGTGGGACCTAAAGTAACTGACCAGCAGGCGCCGCAGAAAGTTCGTCAAACCGCGCCCGCTTCAGTGAGCATGCGGGGCTGGCATGACAGTTTGAATACGCCTCCCTGGGCGCACCTGCAGTGTTTGCAAGGCATGCTGCAGGCGTGGCATCGACAGCGGCCAGGGCAACTCGTCGAGCACCCACATGCCGCGCTTTCTGGCCTCTTGGGCAAGGTTTTGACGCGTTGGGGCAGGCTGGCCGACGAACAGCAATGCGCGCGCTCGCTGCTGCTGGGCGAACAGGGCAAGGCCGGCCCGGGCTGGCATGGCGTGGTCGAGGATCAGCAGGTCGGGGCGACGCTCAGCGCAGAGGCAGGCGTCGAGGTCAGCGATGCTCTCGCTGATGCGCACGTTGAAGACGCCTTGGCCGTTAAGGGCCTGGTGCAAGAGGATCTGGTGGGATGGGCGAGCCTGGTGGATCAACACATAGGGCTGGTGCATGAGCCGCTCCTGATGGGAGGACCGGCTAATTTATGCGGGGTGCTCGGCAGGCCGAATAGGATGTTTCTGATAGACCTGAGGGAAAAGGCTGAGACGTTGGGGCTGCCCTGCAGCCCCAAACGCCATGCAGTTACAGCGGCTTGCCGCGGTTGCCGTGCTGGCTGACAAAGCCCTGTACAGCCTTCAGGTCGTTGGCCAGTACCGTGCAACGCTCTTCACGGCTGAACAGGTCGCTGAGGTGCGCGGGTAGCTCCAGCGCCTTGCCCACACCGGCCTTCTCCACCGCGTCCGGGAACTTGACCGGGTGCGCGGTACCCAGCACCACCATTGGCGTGTCCAGGCTGCGGCGGCACTCGCGGGCAGCCTTGACGCCGATTGCGGTATGCGGGTCGAGCACTTCACCGGTGGCGGCGAACACTTCTGCGATGGTCTCGCAGGTTTGCTCGTCGCTGACAGCCAGCGAGTCGAACAGTTTGCGGGCTTCGGTCCAGCGGTCTTGCTCGACGCTGAAGCCGCCACCTTGCTTGAAGTTGGCCATCAGCTCGGCAATCGCACCACCGTTGCGGCCATGCAGGTCGAACAGCAGGCGCTCGAAGTTGGACGAGACCATGATGTCCATCGACGGCGACAGGGTCGCGTGCAGGGTTTCCTTGACGTACTGGTTGCCGCTCATGAAGCGGTGCAGGATGTCGTTGCGGTTGGTGGCGACGATCAATTGGCTGACCGGCAGGCCCATGTTGCGCGCCAGGTAGCCGGCGAAGATGTCGCCGAAGTTGCCGGTCGGTACCGAGAACGCCACCGAGCGCGCCGGGCCACCCAGCTGCAAGGCTGCATGGAAGTAGTAGACGATCTGGGCCATGATCCGCGCCCAGTTGATCGAGTTGACGGCGACCAGGCGGGTGCCCTTGAGGAACGACTGGTCGGCGAAACTGGCCTTGACCATTTCCTGGCAGTCATCGAAGTTGCCTTCGATGGCGATGTTGTGGATGTTGTCGCCAAAGATGGTAGTCATCTGACGGCGCTGCACTTCCGACACACGCTGGTGCGGGTGCAGGATGAAGATGTCGACGTTGTCGCAACGGCGGCAGCCTTCGATCGCGGCAGAACCGGTATCACCGCTGGTGGCACCGATGATGACCACGCGCTCGTTGCGCTTGGCCAGCACATGGTCAAGCAGGCGGCCGAGCAACTGCAGGGCAAAGTCCTTGAACGCCAGGGTCGGGCCGTGGAACAGCTCCAGCACCCACTCGTTGCTGTTCAGCTGACGCAACGGGGCGACCGCAGCGTGGGCGAACTCGCCGTAGGTTTCTTCGAGGATCTTCTTGAAGTCGGCGTCGGCGATGCTGCCTTCGACGAACGGGCGCATCACGCGGAAGGCCAGCTCGTGGTAGGGCAAGCCGGCCCACGAGGCGATTTCTTCCTGGGTGAAGCGTGGCAGGTTTTCCGGCACGTAGAGGCCGCCGTCGCTGGCCAGGCCAGCCAGCAGCACGTCTTCGAAATTCAGGGCCGGTGCCTGGCCGCGGGTACTGATATAGCGCATGGGTGCAAACCTTCGATGCTGGGGCCGGGGCCGCGCGGGCGGCCCGTCGGCAATATTTGTTAGTTGAGCTGCTCGACGCGAATGCGCACAACCTTGCCGACCACGTCCTGCAGGGCTTCCAGGGCGACGATGGCGTCATTGATACGCTGCTCGACCACGCCATGGGTCACCAGGATCATTGGCACCAGGCCATCCTGCTCCTCGGCTTCCTTCTGCATGATCGACTCGATGTTGATACCGCGCTCCGAGAGGATGCTGGCGACCTGGGCCAGAACGCCCGGGTGATCCTTGGCCTGGATGCGCAGGTAGTAGGCGCTTTCGCAGGCTTCGATCGGCAGGATCGGATGGGCCGACAGCGAGTCTGGCTGGAAGGCCAGGTGCGGCACACGGTTTTCCGGGTCGGAGGTCATGGCACGGACCACGTCGACCAGGTCGCCGACCACTGACGAAGCGGTAGGCTCCATACCCGCGCCGGCACCGTAGTACAGGGTGGAGCCGGCAGCATCACCGTTGACCATGACAGCGTTCATCACGCCGTTGACGTTGGCGATCAAACGGTCGGCCGGGATCAGCGTCGGGTGCACGCGCAGCTCGATACCTTCGGCGGTGCGACGCGCCACACCCAGGTGCTTGATGCGGTAGCCCAAGGCCTCGGCGTAGTTCACGTCTGCCGTTGTCAGCTGGGTGATACCTTCGGTGTAGGCCTTGTCGAACTGCAGCGGGATACCGAACGCGATGGACGCCAGGATCGTCAGCTTGTGCGCAGCGTCGATGCCTTCTACGTCAAAGGTCGGGTCGGCTTCGGCGTAGCCCAGCGCCTGAGCTTCGGCCAGCACGTCCGGGAAGGCACGGCCCTTCTCACGCATTTCGGTGAGGATGAAGTTACCGGTGCCGTTGATGATGCCAGCCAGCCAGTTGATGCGGTTGGCCGACAGGCCTTCGCGGATGGCCTTGATCACCGGGATGCCACCGGCTACGGCCGCCTCGAAAGCGACAATCACGCCCTTCTCGCGAGCTTTGGCGAAGATTTCGTTGCCGTGCACGGCAATCAGCGCCTTGTTGGCAGTGACCACGTGCTTGCCGTTTTCGATGGCCTTCAGCACCAGGTCGCGGGCGATGGTATAGCCACCGATCAGCTCGATGACAATGTCGATCTCCGGGTTGCTTGCAACTTCGAACACGTCAGCGGTAATGGGGGTACCGGTAATCTGGCAGTTCGGGTTCTGCGAGCGCATGGCGATCTGTGCCACTTCAATACCGCGCCCGGCACGGCGGGCAATCTCCTCGGCGTTGCGCTGAAGTACATTGAAGGTTCCGCCACCGACGGTCCCCAACCCACAGATGCCTACTTTGACCGGTTTCACTGTGAACTCCCCATTGAACGGCCGACACGTTTGCCGACCGTGAAACTTGCCGTCACCCCATGACGACGGCGTACTGAACTGGATTACTTGGCAAGTGCCAGCTTGGCGACCTGCGGTGCCGGCTGGTAGCCCGGAATGACCTGGCCGCTTTCAAGAACAATGGCCGGCGTGCCGTTGACACCGATCGACTGACCCAGCTGGAACTGCTTGCTGACCGGGTTGGTGCACTTGGCGGCCTTGATTTCTTCACCTTCGACCATTTTGTCCATCGCCCCACGGCGGTCGCTGGAGCACCATACCGCCTGCAACTGCTGGTCACCCGCCGAACCGAGGCCCTGGCGCGGGAAGGCGACATAGCGCACTTCGATACCGCGACGGTTCAACTCAGGCACTTCGGCGTGCAGTTTGTGGCAGTACGGGCAGGTAGTGTCGGTGAACACGGTGATGTGCGACTTGGTCTCGCCTTTGGCAGGATAAACCACCATCTCGGCGGCTGGAATGCCGTTGATGAGCTTGGCGATACCTTGGCGTTCGGTTTTTTCGGTGAGGTTGACCGGCTTGCCGTCCTGGATCTGGAACAGGTAGCCCTGCATCACGAACTGGCCGTCAGCGCTGGCGTACAGCACGCGGCCGCCCTGCAGCTTGACTTCATACAGGCCGTTGAGCGGGCTGCTGGCCACGCTTTCCACAGGCACTTCCAACTCGAGGTTCTGCAACGATTTACGGATGGCCTGCTCGGCACCGGCGTTGCTATCGGTTGCCGCGGCAACGGCAAAGGTACTGGCCAGCGCCAACGCGGCGGCGGCGAAAAACTGGGTCACGCGCATGGGAACTCCTGAAGGCGGACAGGGGCCGGAGGGCGCCACCTGCGGAAAATACGCGGTGACCGTGCGGCCCTTGGTGCAAACCGCTCAAGCCTACCACATCACGCTGCCCGTGAAGGGGGTCGCAAGGACCGGTCGGCGGAACATGAAAAACATTCATCCACGAGGGTGGTGCTGGGCGTGCAACTGCTGCAGGCGCGCCTTGGCGACGTGGGTATAGATCTGCGTGGTCGACAGGTCACTGTGGCCCAGCAGCATCTGCACCACCCGCAAGTCGGCACCGTGGTTGAGCAGGTGGGTGGCGAAGGCATGCCGCAGGGTGTGCGGCGACAGCGGCTTGTCGATGCCGGCAACCCGTGCGTGGTGTTTGATACGGTGCCAGAAGGTCTGGCGCGTCATCTGCTCGCCGCGCTGACTGGGGAACAGCACGTCGCTGGGACGGCCATTGAGCAGTTCGGCGCGACCATCGCGCTGGTAGCGCTCCAACCACACCACCGCCTCTTCACCCATGGGCACCAGGCGTTCCTTGCTGCCCTTGCCCATCACCCGCAGCACACCCTGGCGCAGGTTGACCTGGTCGAGGGTCAGGCTGACCAGTTCGGTAACCCGAAGGCCGCACGCGTAGAGCACTTCGAGCATGGCACGGTCGCGCTGGCCAATGGCTTCGCCCAGGTCCGGAGCCTGCAACAGGGCTTCGACATCGGCTTCGGACAGCGACTTGGGTAGCGGCTTGCCCAATTGCGGCATGTCGACCTGCAGGGTCGGGTCGATGGCCACCAGCTTTTCCCGCAGCAGGTAACGGAAAAAGCCGCGCAGACCGGAGAGGAAACGCGCCGTGGAACGTGGCTTGTAGCCCTGATCCAGGCGCCAGGCCAGGTGATCGAGGATCAGGTCGCGGCCGGCGTCTGGCAGCGATACCGAATGCTCCTGCAGCCAGCCATTGAACAGGGCCAGGTCGCTGCGGTAGGACACGCGGGTGTTGTCGGACAGGCCTTTTTCCAGCCATAGGGCGTCAAGGAACTGGTCGATCAGGGGGTGGTCGAGGGCGGGCATGAAATCTCGGTGGCAAACGACGAAATGGCGCTTAGTCTTTCATAACAACGTCGGCATAGGGAGCCCGCATGAGCGAACAGCAGATCCTTCTGAGTGTGGGCGGCATCGGCGCAGCAGCGCTCGCCTGCCAGTGGCTGGCCTGGCGCCTGAAGCTGCCGGCGATTCTGTTTCTGTTGTTGGCCGGGATCCTTGCCGGCCCAGCGCTGGGATGGCTCGACCCCGAGGCGCTGTTCGGCCCATTGCTGATGCCGCTGGTGTCGCTGGCGGTAGCGCTGATTCTGTTCGAAGGCAGCCTGACCCTGCACCTGTCGCAGTGGCGCGAGATCGGCAGCGTGGTGCATCGCCTGGTCACGGTGGGCGCACTGGTCACCTGGCTGGTGATTGCACTGGCAACCCACTGGTTGCTCGGGTTCGACTGGCCGCTGGCGATTCTTTTCGGCACCTTGACCCTGGTGACTGGCCCCACGGTGATCGTGCCCATGCTGCGCGTGGTGCGGCCAAAGGCAGCGATCGCGAACATCCTGCGCTGGGAAGGGATCATGATCGACCCCATCGGCGCGCTGCTCGCCGTGGTGGTATACAGCTTCATCATCGCCAGCGCCGAGGGTAACGGCCTGAGCCAGAGCCTTATCACTTTTGCCGGTGTGATCTTCTGCGGTACCGCCCTGGGCGCGGCAGGGGGCTGGGTACTGGGGCAAATCATGCGCGAACAGTGGCTACCAGAATATCTGCACAATCTCGCGTCTTTGGCGGCGGTACTGGGCATTTTCATCGCCGCCAACCAGATCGTGCACGAGTCCGGGCTGCTGGCGGTGACCGTGATGGGCATGTGGCTGGCCAACATGCGCGGGGTTGATGTGCGGCAAATCCTGCACTTCAAGGAAAACCTCAGTGTGCTGCTGATATCCGGCCTGTTCATCCTGCTGGCTGCACGCCTTGACCTGCATGCCCTGCTGGGCCTTGGCCCTGCTGTGCTGGCATTGTTGCTGGTGATCCAGCTGCTGGCACGTCCGCTCAACGTTTGGCTGGCCACACTGGGCTCGACACTCAACTGGCGGGAGCGCGCGCTGCTGGCCTGGATTGCGCCACGCGGCATCGTTGCTGCGGCCGTTTCCGCTATTTTTGCCATCCGTCTGCACCAGGCCGGCCACCAGGATGCCTTGCTGCTGGTACCGTTGACCTTCGCGGTTATCATTGGCACGGTGGTACTGCAAAGCGCCACGGCCAGGCCGCTGGCACGCTTGCTCAAGGTCGCCGAACCGGCACCCAGCGGGTTTCTCATCGTCGGTGCCAACGAACCGGCCCGGGCCATCGCCAAAGCCCTTCAACAATTGGGCTGCCGGGTTTTGCTGACGGACTCCAGCTGGGAAAACATCCGCGCCGCACGCATGGACGGGCTCACGACCTACTTTGGCAACCCGGCCTCGCAGCATGCCGACGCCCATCTGGACCTGGTCGGCCTCGGGCACTTGCTGGGCCTCTCTCCCGCCGGCGAAATCAATGCCCTGGCCTGCGCCAGGTTCCGTCATGATTTCGGCCACAGCCGGCTGTTCGTGCTAGCCAGTGGCCTGGAGAAACAACGTAGCGACAAGCATCGGGCGGCCGAAGAACACCGTGGGCATCTATTGGGGGCCAAGCCGATGACCTATCTGCAACTGGCCAACCGTCTGCATCAAGGCGCCGAGCTGTATAGCACCAACCTGACCGAAGGCTTTGGCTGGGATGCCTACCAGGCACTGCATGGCGAACGGGCAAACTTGCTGTTCGCGCGCGATGGCCATGGCTGGGTCCATGTAGCCAGCCCTGATAACCCGCTGCAGCCACAACCGGGCTGGACCTTGGTGGCATTGATCGAGCCAGCAGCGCAACCGTAATGCTCAGGTGCCTGGCAGCACGGGCACCGGGCGCTTGTCCTCGTCGATGGCGACGAAGCTGAACACCCCATGGATCGCCCGTTCACGGCCATCCAGGTACATGTTCTCGACAAACACATCCACCTGCACCTGCAGGCTGGTATTGCCAACCTTGATCACCGTCCCCACCAGCTCGACGATCGAGCCCGCAGGAATCGGGTGCTTGAAATCGATGCGGTCTGTAGACACGGTAACCAATGGCAGGCGGCAGAAACGCGTGGCAGCGATGAACGACACTTCGTCCATCCAGGCCAGGGCGGTGCCGCCGAACAGGGTGTTGTGGTGGTTGGTGGTATTGGGGAACACCGCCTTGGTCACGCGGGTCACCGACAGTTCGGTGCGGCGCTGGATTTCCTGGTCTCGGGTCGTCATGGCAATCACATTTTCGGGGTTTCAAAACGCAAAAAAGCAGCCCGAAGGCTGCTTTTTTCTCGCTAGGCGGCCTCGGCCACCGGGCAAACTGCACTCAGGACAGTTTTTCCTTGATGCGAGCGGCTTTGCCGGACAGGTCGCGCAGGTAGTACAGCTTGGCTTTACGCACGTCACCACGACGTTTCACGGCCAGGCTGTCGATTTGCGGGCTGTAGGTCTGGAAGGTACGCTCTACGCCAACGCCGCTGGAGATCTTGCGCACGGTGAAGGCGCTGTTCAGACCGCGGTTACGCTTGGCGATAACGACGCCTTCGAACGCCTGCAGACGGGAACGCTCACCTTCCTTCACTTTAACCTGAACGACAACGGTGTCGCCTGGTGCGAAGGTCGGGATTTCCTTGCTCATCTGCTCGGCTTCGAGCTGCTGGATGATCTTGTTGGTCATGCTGTGCTCCTAAGATGGATACGCGATCCACCATCGATACGTTTAACTATCGTCCCGCTCGCGGAGATATTCCTCGAGCAGCTTCTTCTCTTCTCCAGAAAGTGAGCGACTTTCCAGAAGATCGGCGCGTCGTTCGAAGGTCCTACCAAGGGACTGCTTCATCCTCCAACGCCGGATATGTGCATGGTTGCCACTTAGCAACACGTCGGGAACACGCTGATCCGCATACACCTCAGGCCGGGTGTAGTGCGGGCAATCGAGCAGACCGTCGGTGAAGGAATCTTCTTCCGCCGAGTCCACATGCCCTAAAGCTCCGGGCAGCAGTCGCGTAACCGCATCGATCAGTACCATGGCCGGCAGCTCGCCACCGGAAAGCACATAGTCGCCAATCGACCACTCCTCATCGACATGAGCCTCGATAAAGCGCTCGTCGATGCCTTCATAACGACCGGCGATCAGGATCAACGATTCCTGCTCGGCCAGGCCTTTGACCGCCTGCTGAGTCAGCTTGCGGCCTTGTGGCGAAAGGTAGATCACCTTCGCCGCTGCTCCGGTCGCCTGCCTGGCGCTAACCAAGGCGTCTTCCAGAGGCTTGATTTTCATCACCATGCCCGGACCACCGCCAAACGGCCGATCATCTACCGTGTGGTGACGATCTGTGGTGTAGTCCCGCGGGTTCCAGCAAGTCACCTGAAGCAACCCTTGTTTCACCGCGCGGCTGGTAATGCCGTACTCCGTGATGGCCGAGAACATCTCGGGGAACAACGTGATGACGTCTACGCGAAGGTTACCCATCGTTTAGAAGTCCGCGTCCCATTCGACCCGCATCACGCCTGCTTCGAGGTCGATTGCCAGCACACATTGCTCCGTATAGGGCAACAGACGCTCGCGATCATCCAGGCTGCCTGCGCAGGGCTTGACCACCATTACATCGTTCGCACCGGTCTCCAACAGGTGATCGACCTTGCCGAACAGTTGTTCGTCCTGGTTGATGACCTTCAGACCTACCAACTGGTACCAGTAGTACTCGTCGGCAGCCAGGTTGGGCAAAAGGCTCCGCGGGATGCAGATTTCGTAACCGCTCAGAAGACGGGCTTCATCGCGATCGTCGAGACCTTTCAGCTTCACGACCAGGCCCTTTTGGGAGCCACGACCGCTGACCAGCTCGACCTGCTTTACCTTGCCTTCGTGCCGAAGCGTCCAGCGTGGATAATCCAACAGGTTTTCAATCGGATCGGTAAAGGAATACACCTTCACCTCGCCGCGAACGCCGTGAACCGAAAAAATCTTGCCAACGACGATGAGGTCGTCAGCCTTTTCTGGCGTCGCGTTCATACTATTCAGGCAGCAGCCTTGGCAGCTTCCTTCAGCAGCTGAGCAACACGCTCAGACGGCTGTGCACCCTGGCTCAGCCAGTAGGTGACGCGCTCTTGGTTGACCGACAGCTTAACTTCGGCGCCAGCAGCGATTGGGTTGAAGAAACCTACGCGCTCAACGAAACGGCCGTCACGGGCGTTACGCGAGTTGGTCACGGTCAGGTGGTAGAATGGGCGCTTTTTCGAGCCGCCACGGGCCAGACGAATGGTTACCATGTGAACATCGTTCCTATAGTCGGTGCTGCAGTTGATACAGCAGCTGGTACTGCAAATCTGAATGCCAAATAGGCACACGGGTGCCCAAAAGGCCGCATATTCTCGGGGAATACACGGACATTTGCAAATGACTTTTTCGGCAAGGCCTCGCCCTGCCGTCCAGATTTGCCGGTTGCGCCGCGAAATTCGCGGCCGTTGCCCCGCTACAGCGGGGGTTCTGGGCGCTTGCCCGACAAAAGGCAAGCACCCGAATCAGGGGTTACAGCTTTGGCATGCCGCCACCTGGCAGCATCCCACCGAGGCCGCGCATCATCTTGGCCATGCCGCCTTTGGCAGAAAACTTCTTCATCATCTTCTGCATCTGCTTGTGCTGCTTGATCAGCCGGCCGATGTCCTGCACCTGGGTACCGGACCCCAACGCAATACGGCGCTTGCGCGAACCGCTGATCAGGTCAGGGTCGCGGCGCTCGGCCGGGGTCATGGAGTTGATGATCGCTTCCATCTGCTTGAACTGCTTTTCGGCCGCGCCCTGGGCGTTGCCCATTTGTGACAGGTTGACCCCGCCGATGCTTGGCAGCTTGTCCATCAGGCCGCCGAGGCCGCCCATGTTCTTCATTTGCTGCAGCTGGTCACGGAAGTCTTCGAGGTCGAAGCCCTTGCCCTTCTTCAGCTTCTTGGCCAGCTTGTCGGCCTTGGCCTTGTCGATGGTCTGCTCAGCCTGCTCGATCAGGCTGAGCACGTCACCCATGCCGAGGATGCGCGAAGCGACGCGGTCGGGGTGGAACGGCTCGAGCGCCTCGGTCTTCTCACCCATACCGATGAACTTGATCGGTTTGCCGGTGATTGCGCGTACCGACAGCGCAGCACCGCCACGGGCGTCACCGTCAACCTTGGTCAGCACCACACCGGTCAGCGGCAGCGCCTCGCCAAAGGCCTTGGCGGTGTTGGCAGCGTCCTGGCCGGTCATGGCGTCGACCACGAACAGCGTCTCGATCGGTTTGACGGCAGCGTGCAGCGCCTTGATCTCGTCCATCATGTCGGCGTCGATGTGCAGACGGCCGGCGGTGTCGACAATGACCACGTCGATGAACTTCAGCTTGGCTTCACGGATGGCGGCTTCGGCGATGGCCACCGGCTTCTGGCTGATATCGGACGGGAAGAAGGTGACGCCGATATCGTTGGCCAGTGTTTCCAACTGCTTGATCGCCGCCGGACGATAGACGTCGGCAGACACCACCATCACGCTCTTTTTCTTGCGCTCTTTAAGAAAGCGCGCCAGCTTGCCGGCGGTGGTGGTCTTACCCGCGCCCTGCAGGCCCGCCATCAGCACGACAGCAGGCGGGGCGGCGTTCAGTGCCAGGTCTTCGTTGGCCGCGCCCATCAGGCTTTCCAGCTCGGCCTGGACGATCTTCACGAAGGCCTGGCCCGGGGTCAGGCTGCGCGACACCTCGGTACCGACCGCACGATCCTTGACGCTGTTGACGAAATCCTTGACTACCGGCAGGGCAACGTCGGCCTCGAGCAGCGCCATGCGCACTTCGCGCAGCGTGTCCTTGATGTTGTCTTCGGTCAGCTTGGCCTTGCCGGTGACATGGCGCAGCGTCTGTGACAGGCGGTCGGTCAGGTTTTCGAACATGGTGATCCTTTCAGGCCCAGTAAAGCCGAGGTTTGTCAGGTGCCAGGGGGGAAATACACACCCGCCGGGCACAGCAAGGCGGCGATTATAGCGAAGTGCAGCGGCGACGCACACCTTGGTAGATATTCGGTGGCTGTGCTGGCCTCTTCGCGGGCGCGCCCGCTCCCGCAGGATCTTCACTGCTTGCAGGCCTGGGCCGTACCTGTGGGAGCGGGCGTGCCCGCGAATGCCCTGACACAACCCTTCAGTCTTCCTAGAGCGGCAGAATCTATGCCAAACTCCGTCTCTTTAAAGGCTCGCCAACCAGGACTTATGGTCTCCTCTCCCAGCCTCATTCCCAACCTGATCGCCGCCGGCCTATATATAGCAGCGGCCATCTACCAGGGCTCTCACCTGGCCCAGGGCCGCAAGGCCGACAAGCGCCTGCTTGGCCTGCTGGGTGCCTTCGCGGTGCTGGCCCAGGCCGGCGCACTGTTCTTCCAGCTGATCACCCCGCTGGGGCTGAGCCTGGACTTCTTCAGCGCCGCCAGCCTAATCGCCGTGGCAGTCATTACCCTGACATTGCTGGCCTGCCTGCGCATACCGGTAGAAAACCTGCTGGTGCTGCTGTTCCCGCTGGGCGCGGTAACGGCACTGCTGGCGCAGTTCGCGCCCCCCGGTACGGTGCCGCTGATCAATGAAGAACCGGGCATCCTTGCGCATATCCTGTTGTCGATCCTGGCCTACGGGCTGTTCACCATCGCGGTGTTCCAGTCGCTGCTGTTGCTGCTGCAGGACCGCCAGCTGAAGAACAAGCACCCGTCCGGGCTGATCCGCAACTTCCCGCCACTGCAAACCATGGAAAGCCTGCTGTTCGGCTTCCTCTGGGCCGGTTGGTGCCTGTTGTCGCTGTCGCTGATCTCCGGCTGGCTGTTCCTCGACAACCTGTTTGCCCAGCACCTGGCGCACAAGACCTTGCTGGCCTGTGTCGCCTGGGTGGTGTTCAGCGTGCTGCTGTGGGGCCGCACCCGCCTGGGTTGGCGGGGCCACATGGCCATCCGCTGGACGCTGGCCGGTTTCTGCCTGCTGATGCTGGCCTATTTCGGCAGCAAGCTGGTTCGCGAATTCATCTTGCATATCTGACGGCCGCCCATGGACACCCTGCCGTACGCACCGCTATTCGGCACTCTGGCACTGGCCCTTTTGTGGTCAGCACTGTTCACCGCCGTGGAGGCTGCCCGCCTGCAGCTCAATGGCGCACTGCGCGCCGGCGAAGACGGCCATCCCGTGCTGCCGGCCCAGGCCTTGGTGCTGTGCGCCAGCCTGGGCAAGCTACTGGTGCTGGGGCTGGCCTGCCTGATGGGCCAGCGCCAGAGCGGCGAGCACGGCTTCTGGCTGGCGGGCCTGGCCGCGACCCTCGCCTTGCTGGTGTTTGCCGAATACCTGCCGCGGCGCCTGGCCCGACGTAACCCGCAGGCGTTCGTGAGCCTTGGCGCCAGCCTGCTGAAAGTGCCTCTCGCACTGCTGCAGCCACTGGCCTGCCTACTGGACGGCGCCGCCAAGCTCATGCTGCGCCCGTTCCGTGCACAGCCCACCGCTGTGGCCCTGCATACGCAGGATGCCGACGACTTTGATGAGGATGAACAGCACGAAGCACCTCGCCATGGCCTGCTCGACGGCCTGCAGTCGTTGGACAAGATCACCGTCAACGACATCCTGGTGCCGCGCAACGAAGTGGATGGCATCAACCTCGACGAGCCGATCGAACGCATCATCGAGCAGTTGATCGTCAGCCGCCACACCCGCCTGCCGGTCTACCACAACGACATCAACCAGGTCGAAGCGATCCTCAACACCAAGCTGATCAGCCACCTGCTGCCCAAGGCCGAGCTGACCCTGGAAGCGCTGCACAGCGCCTGCTACGAACCCTATTTCGTACCGGAAAGCACGCCCCTGCAAATGCAGTTGTTGAACTTCCACAAGCAGCAACGCCGCTTGGGCGTGGTGGTGGACGAGTACGGCGAAGTACTGGGTATCGTCACCCTGGAAGACATTCTCGAAGAGATCGTCGGTGAGTTCGAGGACGAGCAAAGCCTGGAAAACCCGCATGTGCACCCGCAACCTGATGGCACCTTCGTCATCGATGGCACCGCTTCGTTACGCGAAATCAACCGCACCCTGAGCTGGCACCTGCCCTGCGACGGCGGGCCGAAAACCCTCAACGGGCTGGTCACCGAAGCGCTGGAAAGCATCCCGGAAAGCGCTGTTTGCCTGAAGATAGGCCGCTATCGCCTGGAAATCCTTGAAACAGAGGACAATTGCGCCAGCAAGGTACTGGTGTGGACCGTGACCCGATAGCTATACTCGGGTCACGCTTACCCAGCCCCGCCGTCACGCCTGCTACCCGCACCCGGCGCTCCACGGCCAGTCCGCTCCACTGATACGCCCTGCGGTCCTGCGTCAACACCCCGAACAGTACCCGCCCCCGCCCCTACCCCCCTTGGGCCATCGTCAGTCGGGCGCACACAACAAAACGCTCCGGCGTCCGCGTCACCGTGCCTTTTACAGGGCACGCCACTGCGGGCCAAGCCCATGGAGCCGGACCAGACTGTCAGGGACCTATTCAATGACAAGCAGCACTTACGCCCAAGCGCCTGCCACACCCGTCAACTCGCCTGCGCGGGTCGCCACTGCCAGCTTCATCGGCACCGCCATCGAGTTCTATGATTTCTACGTCTACGCCACCGCCGCAGCCTTGGTGATCGGCCCGGTGTTCTTCCCGTCCGGGTCGGGCACCGCGCAAATGCTGGCCGCCTTCCTCACCTTCGGTATCGCCTTCCTCGCCCGGCCACTGGGCTCGGCGTTGTTCGGCCACTTCGGCGACCGCATTGGCCGCAAGTCGACGCTGGTCGCCTCGCTGCTGCTGATGGGCGTATCCACCACCGCCATTGGCGTGCTGCCGGGCTACGACAGCATTGGCGTGTGGGCGCCGATCATTCTCTGCCTGCTGCGTTTTGGCCAAGGCCTGGGCCTGGGCGGCGAATGGGGTGGCGCGGCCCTGCTGGCTACCGAAAACGCGCCGGAAGGCAAACGGGCCTGGTTCGGCATGTTCCCGCAGCTGGGGCCGTCAATCGGCTTCCTGGCGGCCAACGGCCTGTTCCTGACCCTGGCCCTGGTGCTCAGCGACGAGCAGTTCCGTGAGTGGGGCTGGCGCATTCCGTTCCTGCTCAGCGCCGCACTGGTACTGGTAGGCCTGTACGTGCGCCTGAAGCTCGAAGAGAGCCCGGTGTTCGCCAAGGCCGTTGCCCGCCACGAGCGGGTGAAAATGCCGGTGGTCGACCTGTTCTCGAAATACTGGCTGCCAACCCTGCTGGGCGCTGCGGCCATGGTGGTGTGCTATGCACTGTTCTACATTTCCACGGTGTTCTCGCTGAGCTACGGCGTAACCACACTGGGCTACAGCCGCGAAACGTTCCTTGGCCTGCTGTGCTTCGCGGTGGTGTTCATGGCACTGGCCACACCGTTGTCGGCCTGGCTCAGTGACCGTTACGGGCGCAAGCCGGTACTGATCGTCGGCGGCCTGCTGGCGATAGCTTCGGGCTTTACCATGGAACCGCTGCTGACCTCGGGATCGACTGCGGGGGTGGCGCTGTTCCTGGCCATCGAGCTGTTCCTGATGGGCGTGACCTTTGCGCCGATGGGGGCACTGCTGCCAGAGCTGTTCCCGACTCACGTGCGTTATACCGGTGCCTCGGCGGCGTATAACCTGGGCGGCATCGTTGGCGCCTCGGCGGCACCGTTCTTTGCCCAGAAGCTGGTGAGCATGGGGGGGTTGAGCTGGGTGGGGGGTTATGTGTCGGCGGCGGCGGTGATCAGCCTGATTGCCGTGCTGTGCCTGAAAGAGACGCGGGATACCGCGCTGTAAGCCACTGGGGCCGCTTTGCGGCCCTATCGCGACACAAGGCTCCCACAGGGATCGCGTAAGCCTGGAAGCTGCGCGATCCCTGTGGGAGCGGCCTTGTGTCGCGATAGGGCTGCAAAGCAGCCCCAGCACTCTCGGATCAGAACTCGACCTTGACCGCCTGCGAAGCACGAGTCGCCTTGGCCCGCGCCAGTTCGACCGACTCGTCACGCGCCAGGCACACGCCCATGCGGCGGGTACCGTTGATTTCCGGCTTGCCGAACAGGCGAATGGCGGTATCCGGCTCGCTCAGCGCTGCGCCCAGGTTGGCGAAGCTGGTCTGTTGGGACTGGCCTTCGGGCAAGATCACTGCCGAGGCCGACGGGCCGAACTGACGCACCACCGGAATCGGCAGGCCGAGAATGGCGCGGGCATGCAGGGCGAATTGCGACAGGTCCTGGGAAATCAGGGTGACCAGACCGGTGTCATGCGGGCGCGGCGACACTTCGCTGAACCACACCTGGTCGCCCTTCACGAACAGCTCCACACCAAACAGGCCGCGACCGCCGAGGGCATCGGTGACCGCCTTGGCCACGCGCTGCGATTCGGCCAGCGCCTTCGGGCTCATGGCCTGTGGCTGCCAGGACTCTTGGTAATCGCCCTTCTCCTGACGGTGCCCGACAGGTTCAAGGAAGGTGGTACCGCCCACGTGGCGCACGGTCAGCAGGGTGATTTCATATTCGAAGTCGATGAAACCTTCGACAATCACCCGGCCCTTACCAGCGCGGCCGCCCTCCTGGGCATAGTCCCACGACTTCTGCAGGTCAGCATCGCTGCGCAGCAGGCTCTGGCCCTTGCCCGACGAGCTCATCACCGGCTTGACCACGCACGGGTAACCCAGGTCGGCTACGGCCTTGGCGTAGTCTTCATAGGTGTCGGCGAAGTGGTACGGCGAGGTTGGCAGGTCCAGCTCTTCGGCAGCCAGGCGGCGGATGCCTTCGCGGTTCATGGTCAACTGGGTGGCGCGGGCGGTGGGCACCACGGTGAAGCCTTCGTTTTCCAGCTCGACCAGGGTGGCGGTGGCGATGGCTTCGATTTCCGGAACGATGTAGTGCGGCTTCTCGGCTTCGATCACCGCGCGCAGGGCAACGCCATCGAGCATGTTGACCACATGGCTGCGGTGCGCCACCTGCATTGCCGGAGCATTGGCGTAACGGTCGACGGCGATTACTTCGACGCCCAGGCGCTGCAGCTCGATTACCACTTCCTTGCCCAGCTCGCCACAGCCGCAGAGCAGTACACGGGTCGCGGTGGGCGACAATGGGGTTCCGATACGGGTCATTTCAGGTCCTCGAAGGCATCCGGGGCCGCGCCAGGCTAGGCGCCACCCGCTGAAAAAGGACCGCTATTCTACACCATCAACCGGCCACGGCGGCCCGCCGGGCGCGAAATGCCATGGCCAGCCACACCGCCGTTACACCGGCGAACTTCGAGGCCATCGCGGTGCCGATGACTGCCGGGGTCAAAGCGCCGATCATGCCGAAGAAAATGAAGGTATCCACCGGGATGCTCAGCGCCGAACTGAGCCACAGGCGGTCGCGCAGCGGCCGACGGGTGATGCTGAACACCAGCCAGTCGATCAGCTCGGAAATGAAGAACGCAGTGGCGCTGGCCAGGGCGATGGCCGGCTCCGAGGTGACATAGGACAACACCAGTGCCACCAGCATGGCGAACAGGGCGCCATGACCGAAACGGGTCTGCACCATGTCGCGCAGGATGAACACCAGGCCGCCCCAGGCGGACCAGATGATGTCCAGATGCGGGGCACTGGAGAAGGCGTAGTTGATCAGCACTACGCTGCTGATATAGGCAATCAGATAGAACATGGCGGGCTGTCTGTGGGCAAGCCGTACAGATTACCGCTGGGCCGTTCGCGGGTAAACCCGCCCCTACAGGGTTCGCGTCAGGCCTGCAAGATGAGGCCGGCTTCTACTGCCCGTTCATGGCAACGCTTGAGCACCGCCCGGCGCTCGTCGTTGTCCATCCGCCCCCAGCGGCCAATCTCGGCCACGGTACGCTGGCAGCCGGTGCAGATATCCTGCTCGTCCAGCGCGCAAATGCTCACGCACGGCGATGCCACCGGCCGCTCTGCTACATCACTCATCATCAACCACCAACGCTTGCGCATAACGCTGGGCATTATGCACGTAATGTGCAGCACTCGCTTCAAGCATGCGTTTCTGCTGCTCGGTCAGCTCGCGTACCACCTTGCCCGGCGAGCCCATCACCAGCGAACCGTCCGGGATTTCCTTGCCCTCGGCAATCAGTGCGTTGGCGCCGATGATGCAGTGCTTGCCAATGCGTGCGCCATTGAGGATCACTGCGTTGATACCGACCAGGCTGAAGTCGCCCACCGTGCAGCCATGCAACATGGCATTGTGGCCAACGGTCACGCCCTTGCCCAACGTCAGTGGCGAGCCCATGTCCGTGTGCATCACCGTGCCATCCTGCACGTTGCTGCCTTCGCCGATGTCGATCAGCTCGTTATCACCGCGCAACACCGCGCCAAACCACACACTGGCATTGGCTTGCAGGCGCACGTTGCCAATGAGCGTGGCGTTGGGGGCGGCCCAACTGGTGGGGTGGCTCTCGACCCGCAGGTCGCCCAGGCGATATTTCATGCTTGTTCCTCAGGCTGCGACGCAGACGGCGGGGTAGGCCCCGCTCAATTTTCGATGTAACGCTCCGGGGGTTGATGCAGGCTGATACCGGCATCGAACAGCAGGTTGACCAGCTCGACGATCATGATCGCCGACAACCCCCAGATCTTGTATTCACCATAGCGGTAACTTGGCACATACCAGCTACGCCCCTGGTAATCGATACGGTGGGTATGGTCACGCGGGTCCTGCCGGAAGAACTCCAGCGGCACGGTGAATACTGCCGCGATCTCGGCATCATTGGCGCGATACTCGACGAAGTCCGGGATAAGCCCGACGAATGGCGTCACTTTCAGGCCATGTAGCGAAATCAGCGGGCTGAGCGGGCCAATCACCTCCACCAGGCCAGGGGGCAGGCCGATTTCTTCTTCAGCCTCGCGCAGGGCAGTAAAGACCAGGTCCGGGTCTTCCGGGTCGCGGCGGCCACCGGGAAAGGCGACTTCACCACCGTGGGTAGAGAGGCCCTTGGCGCGCAGGGTCAAAACCAGTTCGGGCGCTTCGCTGCGGGTAATGGGCAAGAGGACCGCCGCTTCGGGGAACCGCCTGTCGGTTTCCAATGACGCGGGTTGGTGGTTGCTCATTCGGCGAAGTAGCTCGTCCAGCATTGCGCACGCTCGTATCCAGGTCCTGTGTTGCATCATGCACCAAAGCCGCGAAGCACCCAAGCCCCAGCGCTTGCGGCGGCACGGTGGCCGCGCCAAGATAGCCTTGAACATAAGGAACCACACATGAAATTCTGCAGCGCGTGCGGCCAACCGGTCACTCAGCAGATCCCCGAGGGCGACAGCCGCCTGCGGTACGTCTGCGGCTCTTGCCAGACCATCCACTACCAGAACCCCAACATCGTGGCCGGCGTATTGCCGACCTGGGGCAGCCAGGTGTTGCTGTGTCGCCGCGCCATCGAACCGCGCCGGGGTTTCTGGACCCTGCCCGCCGGTTTCATGGAAAACGGCGAAACCCTCGACCAGGCCGCGCGTCGCGAAACCGTCGAGGAAGCCTGCGCCCGGGTCGGGCCGACGTCCCTGTACCAGCTATTCGATCTGCCGCACATCAGCCAGGTGCATGTGTTCTTCCGCGCCGAGTTGGCGGACCTGGACTTTGCCGTCGGTGTCGAAAGCCTGGAGGTGCGGCTGTTCGAAGAACATGAGATACCGTGGGACGAGCTGGCTTTCCGCACCGTCACTCGCACACTAGAATGCTACTATCGCGACCGCATCGGCCAGCACTACCCCATAGGCCATGAATACCTGCCGCCGATGAACGTTTCGCCACACACCTAAACGCCTTCAGGGATACTGTTACATGCGCTGGTTGCTTGCCCTTTTCTGCCTTTGCGTTACCTCGGTGTCCCAGGCGGCCTTCACCGAAACCATCATCCGCAAGCCCGCGCCGGCAGCGCAAACCCCATCGCCTTCGCAGCAAGCCATGCAACCGTTGATCGACAAGGTACTGGTGATCAAGTCGGAGCGCCGCCTGCAGTTGATCAGCCGCGGCGAGCCGCTGAAAACCTACCGCATCTCGCTGGGCAAGCAGCCCAAGGGCGCCAAGGAACGCGAAGGCGACAAGAAAACCCCCGAGGGCTTGTACTGGCTGGACTGGCGCAAGCAAAGCGACCGCTTCAACCTGGCCATGCACATCAATTACCCGAACATCAGCGATGCCGCCCGCGCGACCCGGGCAGGGGTGAGTGCCGGCAGCATGATCATGATTCACGGCACGCCGATCAACGATGAATACCCGGAATGGTACTTCCATACCCTGGACTGGACGGATGGTTGCATTGCCATGCGCAACCGCGACATGCAGGAAGTGTGGGACTTGGTACGGGATGGAACGCTGATCGAGATCAGGCCTTGATATAGGGCCTTTCAGTACAGGTTGTAGGAACCTTCTCACCACTTTGCGAGAACTTGCCTGACAGTTGCTTAGGCAGGGTACTGCATCCAGGCGAGTGACTTAATTTTTAGCATCCACGCAGACGAGTACGAAAACCGTACATCATTTGCGGGGTGCTTCAATGCCGTGCCTGATTCACCGCATCGCCCATTGGCTGTCGGCCAGTTGCCTGTCAGGCGTGCTGTCCATTCCCCACGTGCTGGCCGACGACCCTGCCAGCCAGCAGTTGCGCGATCAACAGCATGGGCTGCGGCAACTGGAGCAACAGCAGCGGCTGGAGCGCTGGCGGCGCATCTCCGCCCCGACTGAACCGACCAACAGCACTTCCCAGCGACCGCACGATGATCGCTGCTGGGCAGTCGATGGCGTGCGCGTGGCGGGCATGCACCGGCTTTCGAGCTCGGCACTGGCGCCCACCCTCCGTGCGCTCACGCCTGCCTGCATGGGCATCGCCGACATCAATCGGCTGCTCAAAGCCATCACCCAACGTTATGTACAAGCCGGCTACCCAACCAGCCGACCCTACCTGCGACAGCCCCCAGAACAAGGCATGCCGTTGGACATCGTCATTGTCGAAGGCTTTGTCGAAACAATCGAACTGGCAGGGCCCGACCTGCCCCTGTCCCTCTCCAGTGCCTTCCCAGGCCTGCTCGGGCAGCCACTGTACCTGCCCGACCTTGAGCAAGGCCTGGACCAGCTCAACCGCCTACGCGCCTATGAACTGGGCGCCACCTTGCTGCCCGGCGAACTGCAAGGCGGCACCCGCGTGGTCGTGCAGCCGGGCAAGGTTGCTTCACGCTGGCACCTGGACAGCCGCTTCGACAACCGGGGCAGCGAGCTGACGGGCCGCCACCGCGTCAACCTCGGCATTGGCCTGGACAGCCCGCTTGGCCTCAATGATGAGCTGCGCCTGTCGTGGACCCGCACGGTGCTCGATACGCCCGGCCAAAGCCAAGGGATATCGTTGTACTACAGCATCCCCTACGGCGCCTGGACCTTTGCCCTCAGCGCCAGCCAGCTAAGCTATCAAGCCCCACTCCCCTACAGCGACAAGGCTGCCGACGGCAGCAGCAGCTATCAGGGCCTGAGTGTCGAGCGGGTGTTGTGGCGCAACCAGCAAGGCATGCTCAGCGCCAGCGCCCGGCTGGACCGCAAGCAGCTGATCAACCGCAGCGCTGGCGCAGTTATCGTCCAGCAGAGCCCGACGCTGGCCACGGTAGAGGCCGGCCTCAACCTGCTGTGGCTCGAAAATGGCTTGTGGAACGGCTACTTCGGCGTTGCCCAAGGCATTGACGCATTGGGTGCCGACCGCGCGCCCCTGGGTGCTCAACGCCTGCGCCCGGACTTTCGCAAATACCGCGCCAACCTGCTGCACCTGCGTCAGGGCCCGGCACCCAACCCTTGGCGCTGGCAGAGCGAGCTGGCCCTGCAGTACAGCCGCGACCTGTTGCCTGCCGTCGAACAACTGCTGGTCAGCGACGATTCGGCTGTCCGCGGCTTTCGTCTGCACACTTACTCCGGTGCCAGCAGCGCCGTCTGGCGCAATACGTTCAGCCAAGCGCTGCCACTGACCTGGGCCCACCCCTTCGAGATACGCCCCTACATCGGCCTGGACCAGGGCTGGGTTCGCACCGCCGAAGGCAAACCGTCACAGCGCCTGGCCGGGGCCGCCGCAGGGTTGGAACTGAGCCTGCCCGGCAGCCGCCTGCGCCTGGACTACCAACGCGCCTTGTACACCAGTGACCTGCCCCGCCCGCTGCTGGAGCCCGGCTTCTGGGTGCTGGACTGGGCCCTGAACATCTGATTCACCCACAACAAAGAGAACGAGAAAATGCAAACACTCTCGCAGTTACCGCCTGTTCGCCCGGATACCTTGCGCTGGGCAATCTTCCTCGCCGTGCTCGGGCCCAGCGCCGCACTGGCTCAGACAGGACTGGAAGCAGCCAGCGGCCCCGGGGGGACCCCGGTCATCCACAATGGCCACGGGGTGCCGGTGATCGACATCGTGCCGCCCAACGCCAAGGGGCTGTCACACAACCAGTTCATCGACTACAACGTGGCCACCCCTGGCCTGGTGCTGAACAACGCCACCGCAGCCGGGCAGTCGCAACTGGCCGGTGCCCTGGCGGCCAACCCGCAGTTCCAGGGCCAGGCCGCCTCGACCATTCTTAACGAAGTGGTCAGCCGCAACGCCTCGCTGATCGAGGGGCCGCAGGAAATCTTCGGGCGCCCGGCCGACTACATACTGGCCAACCCCAATGGCATCACCCTCAATGGCGGCAGTTTCATCAACACCACCCGCGCAGGCTTCGTGGTGGGCACCCCGCAATTCGAGGAACAACAGCTCAGGTATCTCGATACGCTCACGGCCAGTGGCACCCTGCAGGTACTGGAGCATGGCCAGGGCAATGCCGGTGGCGCACTCGAACTGATCGCACCACGCGTGGACAGCAAAGGCCTGCTCATGGCCAGCGAAACGCTCGACATCACCGTCGGTCGCAACCGTATCGACAGCCGCAGCGGCGAGGTGGTCGAACACCTGCCCAGCCCCTCGTCGAGCATTGATGCCAGCCTGTTCGGCGCCATGCGCGCCGGGCGTATCCGTGTGGTAAGTACCGCCGAAGGCGCGGGTGTGCGTGTGGGGGCCTCGCAGATTCTGGGCGCCGAGGGGGTCGACATCAGCTCGGCCGGGGGCCTGCATGTCAGTGGCAGTGCCGACCGCCCGACCGAGCTGCGCAGCGAGCGCGACGTGCTGAAACTCACCGCTGCCGATGACCTGATGCTTGAAACGGTCGACGGCCAGGCCCCGCGAATCGAAGCAAGGGCGGGCAAGAAACTCACACTGGACGCCAAGACAATCGAGCACATCAAGCACGACAGTGACAGCTGGAACAAGAAGTTCTGGTTCGTCACCCGCGAAACCTACAACAGCAAAACCACCACCACCCACCAGCAGCAACAGGGCAGTCAATTGCTGGGCACTGACAGCGTGCTGTTGCAGTCCGGCGACGACATGCGCATGACCGCAGCGAAGGTGGACGCCGGTAGCGAGCTGACGGTCGACAGCGGTGCCGGCCTGGACATCCTCGCCGGCATCGACAGCAAACGCACCGAACAGCAGGTGCGTCATCGCAAGGACTTATGGCGCGGTGACAGCGATAGCGACCAGCTCAAGGAAACCGCAAAGGGCAGTACCCTGAGCGCCGGGCACATGTCGATAAAGGCAAGCGACAACCTCAACGTGCAGGGCAGCAGCCTGCACAGCCGCGGCGATCTGGCTATCCAGGCAAAACAGGCCGACATCGGCACCACCACCTTGCAGGAACACGGTACCCAACGCGATTACCGAGGCGACCTGGTATCCGGTACATTCTTTGGCGATCGAAAAGGTAACGACACCGAGGGCCAGGTCGTCGCGGGCAGCACCATAACCAGCGATGGCGAGCTCACAGTCAGAGCCGACCAGGTCGCCATCAAAGGCAGTACCGTGTTCGGTAAAAAGGACGCGGTGCTCTACAGCGAGAACGGTTCGCTGGCCATCGCGGCGGACCATGGCAGCACGACCTCCACCCAGCGCACCAGTGACAGTAAGCTGTTCGGCCTGATCGGCAGCACGCACGAAAGCACGGACCGCAAACAGCAGGTACTGGTCAGCGACGTCAGCTCGACCAGCAACCTGCGCCTGGCCAGCGCCGAAGAGATGCGCATCCAGGGCGCCAAGGTTGCCGCTGGCAAGCATCTGCAAGTCGAGGCCAAAGGCGACCTGCTGATTGGCAGTGCGCAATCGGTCGATGAACGCGAAACCCGCGACCAACAACGGGGTTTCACGGCCAGCGCCAGACAGACCCAGGAAACCGAGGATGGCAAGCCCGAGTCTCGCCAATACGCGGCTGGCGTGGCGTATGAGGTCGTGACCACCACCAGCAAGCAGCGCGCGACCAGCCAGGTTGCCAGTGAGCTCAAGGGTGCCTCGGTGGGCATGAGCAGCAGCGCGCACCTGCAGGTCAACGGCAGCAAGGTCCAGGCCACTGCCGGCGACCTCGATGTGCAGGCGCGGGAAGTGACACTGGGGGCGACCCGCAACGACCGTGACGTAGTCACCAGCACCACCGAAAGTGGTGGCGGGCTGACGGTAACCGGTGGCATCGACCGCCTGGGCAGTTTGTTCGAAGGCCATCACAACCGCGAGGTGCAAGCCGAACGCGAAAGCAAGGTGCAGCGCAGCGAGTTGCAGGCCAGCGGCGATCTGAAATTGCGCAGTGATGCACTGCTCACCGAGGCCGCGCACGTCGAGGCCGGCAACACCCTGCAGGTGACCGCCAAACGCATCGACAACCGTGCAGTGCAGGATACCCATGAACATGAACAAAGCCGTGACGACTGGTCGGGTAGCCTGGGCGCCAGTATCGAATACCGCGACCTGACCCGCCCTATCGAACGCCTGGTGCTGGGTGAGGAAGCCGCGCGCTTCCAGCAAGCCTCGCCCGAAGACGCCATGGCACCGCCCAGCGTGGGTGCCGACATGACGGTTGAACACCTCAAGCGCCTGGAAAACCAGCGCCGTGGCATTGCTCAGGTCAGCGAGTTGTCCGCAGCAAAGGTCGAGGTCAAGGCTGACACACTGGCCGACCAGGGCACAGCCTGGCGGGCCAATGCCGGCTCGCTGAAAATCGAGGCGCAGCAGCACCAGGTGAGCGCCGCCGAAAATACCCAGGAAACCACCGTTCAACGCCTGGCCTATGGTGGCGACGCGCGCCTGGACACCAGCACCGGCGAGGACTTGAATGTACGCGCCGCCGGCAAAGGAGGGTCGCTGGATAAAAAGGATATCGCCAGCACCGCCGTGCCCGGCAGCCTTTACGGGCAACAGGGTATCCAGGTACAGCTAGGCAGCGATGGCCGCTACGAAGGGGCCCGCATCGATGGCGGTGAAGGCAGCGTGGTCATGCACAGTGCAGGGTCGTTGGCCCTACCCCAGGCGACCGACCAGGCCGAACAGCAGTCACGCCAGCTCGATGGCAATGCCTGGGCCAAAGTCGGCAACCGCCCGGGCAGCACCGGCGTCGATGGTCGGGGCTATCTGGACCATGGCCAGAAGCTGAGCACGCAGAGCAAGGCACAAGTGGCACAAATCGACGCCAAGGGCGAAGTTCAACTGACCAGCGCCGGCGACCTGTTGCTCGAAGGCACCCGCATTGGCAACCGCGAGGCCAAGGCCGGCGACATACGGGTGCAAAGCGGCGGCCAGTTGCAGGTCAAGGCGGCCAGCAACACCCAGCAGGCCACAGGCGCCAACCTGGGTGGCGGCATGGAGCTGGCGGCCAAGGCTGGCCAGACCCAGGGGGGAGCCATAGGCGGCCACTTCAGCCACGGCAAGCAGGACGAACATGCACGTCAGGCGGTCGATGCCCAGTTTGCCAGCAACGGCACACTGACCCTGACCAGCAGCGCCCGCGAGGACATCGCCCTGCACCTGCAAGGCCTGCAGGCCTCGGCCGAACAGATCACCCTCGACGCCTCGAATGGCGGCATGCTGGTTGAAGCCTCTTCCAGCCAGGAGCGACGCGACAACCTCGACATCTCGGCCGGCGCCGGTTTCAACATGGCCAAGGGCGCGTTGGACACCCGCGGCCTGCATGGCCGGCTCAAGGTAGAGCTCGACAAGCGCGACAACCTCACCTGGAATACCAGTGACCTGCGCGCCGAGCGCATCGACCTGCAAAGCCGCGGCGATACCCGTATCGAGAGTGCCACCCTGGATGCAAAGCACATTGGCGGCACAATCGACGGTGACCTGCGCATCGCCAGCCTCAAGGACAACGTCAACACCCTGAGCGTGAAGGGTGATGTCAGGCTGAGCCAGGAGAAAAACCCGCAGGGCTATGTCAACGCGGCCAAATCGGTGGCTGGCCCGCTGGGAGGCAAGGTCGAGAAAACGGCCGGTTCTGCCCTGAGCAAGGCAGACCCAGGGTTCTCGCCGACCGTCAGCCTCGACGTGTCGCATGCCCAGCGCGACAACGTGGCGCGTCAGACCACGCTTAAAAGCAGCGACGGCATCGACCTGCAGGTCGGTGGCAACGCTCATCTGGTAGGGGCACGCTTGCAGTCGGCCAAAGGCGACGTGAGGCTCGACGCCAACTCGGTCACCCAGGAAACGCTAAGCGGCAATGACTATCGCCGAGACCTGTCGCTCGATGCGTCCAACTCACCGGTGGATCTGGGCACGGCAATCGCCGAGATAGCCAAAAGCAAAATGGCGGCGGATGGGGAAAATGCGCTGGACCTGGGTGTGTTGAGAACCAGTGGGCATAGTCGCAGCGAGCAATGGGCTTCGAGCATGCAAGGGAAGAAGCACTAAGACGCAATCGCGGCCCTGGCAATTTGGGGGCATCAGAAATCTTGTGCCCTGCTGCTGATACCCAGGCACCGCGTGTCCCCCGCTTCCACAGCGAATACCACAGCCCCCTGGGCGTGTGATTGCTCTGTGGGAGCGGGCTTGCCCGCGAAGAGGCCGGTACAGGTCAAGCCAACCTGTGCAGCCCCCGCCACCGATCCAGCCCAAGCAACACCAGCCCTATCCCCCAGAAACCCGCCAGCACCCCAAGGGCGTTGAGCATCACCTGCCCATACCCCAGACTGGCCACATCAATGAACGGATAGGCATACACGCCAATCTCGCTCCCCCGCCACAACGCATAACCAAAGTAGACCGCCGGGTACACCGCCCACACCAGCAAATGCCATAGCCGCAACCTGCCCTTGGGCACCTCGCACCACCAGTACAGGGCATACAGCACCGGCATCACGTCGTGCAGCAACTCGTCCGCCAGCCATTGCCAACCCTGTGGTTGCCACAAATGACGCAGCAGCACGCTGTAGGCCAGCGCCACCAGCACGATACTGGCGGCCACCGCAGAGCTTACCGAGGGCGACAGGAAAAAGCGTTTTCCACGGCCTTCCCGGCCGAATGCGGCATAGCTGAGCACCGTTGCCACCAGGGTATTGGTCAGCACAGTGAAATAGCCAAACACATTGATCAGGCCGCCAATCAGGCTGGCCTGTTCCTGCCAACGCGCCAGCAGTACCAGGTTCACCTGCACGGCCAGGCCGAACCAGCCAAGCACAGCCATGCCGGTCAGCCAAGGGCGACGCGACATGTCAGGCCTGACGCTGCAGCTTCACGTACAGCTGCTCGACCTTTTCCCGCGCCCATGGCGTTTTGCGCAGAAAAGTCAGGCTCGACTTGATGGTCGGGTTGCTCTTGAAACAGCGCACGTCTATGCGCTCGGCCAGGCCCTGCCATTGGTAGTGCGCCACCAGCTCGGTGAGGATCTGTTCAAGGGTCTTGCCGTGCAGCGCGTTGTGTTGGGCCGTGCTCATGCTGTGCTCCGTAGGAAAGATGCGCACCTTACACGAGTGTAGTGGTGGGAGGGATCCGTCAAGTCGACAGAAAAATCGCTGGTCAGAGGCAAAACCTCTGTGATGGAATAGTTATGTTATGTTGTAACACTATAAAAGCCTCTGCCAAGGAACGCCCCATCCCCATGCTGCACACACCGCTTCGCCTCTCCCCCCTTGCCGTCGCACTCTGGCTGGCTGCATCCCCCAGCCAGGCCGTAGAGCTCGAACCCCAGGTCATCACCGCCAACCCGCTGGGTAACCGCCAACTGGCGGCTCCCAGCACCGTGCTCGAAGGCGACAACCTGCTGCAACAGCAGCACGGCAGCCTCGGTGAAACCCTGAACAAGCAGCCCGGTGTCGCCTCTACCTGGTTCGGCCCTGGCGCCAGCCGACCGGTCATTCGCGGCCTGGACGGCGACCGCATCCGCATTCTGCGCAACGGCGTCGGCGCCCTGGATGCCTCGTCGCTGTCCTATGACCACGCCGTGCCCCTAGACCCGGTGACGGTCGACCGCGTCGAAATCGTCCGTGGCCCGGCCGCCTTGCTGTATGGCGGTAACGCCATCGGCGGCGTGGTCAACACCTTCGACAACCGCATCCCGGACTCGCCGATCGAGGGCATCCACGGTGCCGGTGAACTGCGTTACGGCGGCGCGGACACCACCCGCAGCAGCGCCGGCAAGCTTGAGGCCGGTAACGGCGCCTTCGCCCTGCACCTGGACGCCAACAGCCGCCAGTTCAACGACCTGCGCATCCCGGGCTACGCACGCAGCGCCAAGGTGCGCGATGCCGACGAGCCCGGCAGTAAACACCGCCTGGAAAACAGCGACGGTCGCCAGGACGGCGGCGCAATCGGTGGTGCCTACCACTGGGACCACGGCTACGCCGGCCTGTCGTACAGCCGCTACGACAGCAACTACGGCTCGGTGGCCGAGTCCGGCGTGCGCCTGGACATGAAACAGGATCACTACGCCTTCGCCTCCGAACTGCGCGACCTCGACGGCCCGTTCAGCTCGGTCAAGGTAGATGCTGGTTACACCGACTACGAACACAGCGAAATCGAGGAAGGCGAGGTCCACACCACCTTCAAGAACAAGGGCTACGAAGCCCGCATCGAAGCCCGTCACCAGCCGCTCGGACCGGTGGAAGGGGTGATCGGTGCCCAGGTCAGCCGCAACGAATTCTCCGCCCTGGGCGAGGAAGCCTTCGTCCCGCATACCGATACCGACAGCGTGGCGCTGTTCATGCTGGAGCAGTGGCAAGCCACCGAACGCCTGAACCTGAGCCTGGGCGCGCGCATGGAGCACACCCGCGTAGACCCGGACGCCAAAGGCAACGAGAACTTCGTCGACGCCGACAGCGCCAGCAGCTTCAACGCCTTCAGCCTGTCGTCGGGGGCTGTGTACCAGCTCGACCCCATCTGGTCGCTGGCCGCCAACCTCGGCTACACCGAGCGCGCCCCTACCTTTTACGAGCTGTACGCCAATGGCGCGCACGTAGCCACCGGCGCGTTTGAAGTTGGTGACGCCAGCCTGAACAAGGAAAAGGCGATTTCCGCCGACCTGGCGCTGCGCTTCGACAACGGCACCCACAAAGGCAGTGTTGGGGTGTTCTACAGCCACTTTCGCAACTACATCGGCCTGATTGGCACCGGCAACCTGCGTGAGGGCGGGCATGATCACGACCATGACGAGGATGACCACGACCACGATCATGACGACGGCTTCCCGGAATACCAGTACCAAGGCGTGCGGGCGCGCTTCTACGGCATCGAGGCCCAGGACCGCTGGCAGTTGGCCGAGAACCGTTACGGCAGCTTTGCGCTGGAGTTGTCCGGTGACTACACCCGGGCCAAGAACCTGGACAGCGGCGAGCCACTGCCCCGCATCGCCCCGCTGCGCCTGAACAGCGGCCTGGTCTGGGAACTGGACCGCTGGCAGGCGCGGGTAGACGTGCAGCACGCTGCGTCGCAGCACCGCAAACCCGCCAACGAAACCAGCACCGATGGCTACACCACCTTGGGCGCGAGCGTTGGCTACCGCTTCGACATTGGCCAGAGCCAGTGGCTGGCGTTTGTACGCGGCGAAAACCTCACCGACCAGACCGTGCGCTACGCCAGTTCGATCCTGCGCGATATCGCACCGGCGCCGGGGCGCAGTGTGGAAGTCGGGTTGCGTACCACCTTCTGAACCACAAGCGACGAAGATCGGTGTAGGAACGGGTTCACCCGCGAAGACGATGGTAGGTCAACCGGCGCATTCGCGGGTGAACCCGCTCCTACACCGGCCTCGATTAATGACGACTGTTGCCCGTTCAACAACAATCCTCTGCGACAATTTGTCTTTTTTTCTTACAACTTCCCCTATATCCTCCCCGCCGCAAGCTGAAACGCTTCATCGAACAACCTTGTCGCCATATCCATTGAGGGGCTCGCCCTTCGATGCGCTTGCCGTTTTTTCAATAATCAAAAGATAGCGCTATCTCATGTTCCAACTGCCTAAAACCTGTTACATCGGCCTCGCCCTCAGTGCCTTGGCAACCCCCGCCAGCGCCAGCGAAATGTTCGCCAGCGACTCCCCGTGGATGCTCGGCGACTGGGGTGGAACCCGCAGCGAACTGCTGGAAAAGGGCTACGACTTTACCCTTGGCTACACCGGCGAGATGGGCAGCAACCTGCACGGCGGCTACGACCACGACCGCACAGCGCGCTATAGCGACCAGTTCACCTTTGGCAGCCACCTGGACCTGGACAAGATCCTCGGCTGGCACGACACCGAACTCCAGCTGACCGTCACCGAGCGTCACGGCGACAACATCAGCAACGACCGCATCAACGACCCGCGTGTCGGCGGCTTCACCTCCGCCCAGGAAGTCTGGGGCCGCGGCGAAACCTGGCGGTTGACGCAGATGTGGATCAAGCAGAAGTACTTCGACGGTGCGCTGGATGTGAAATTCGGCCGCTTCGGTGAAGGCGAGGACTTCAACAGCTTCCCTTGCGACTTCCAGAACCTGGCCTTCTGCGGCTCGCAGGTGGGCAACTGGGTAGGTGGCATCTGGTACAACTGGCCAGTCAGCCAGTGGGCCCTGCGCGTGCGCTACAACCTTACCTCTGAGCTGTACGCACAGGTCGGCGTCTTCGAGCAGAACCCTTCCAACCTTGAATCTGGCAATGGTTTCAAGCTCAGCGGCAGCGGCACCCAAGGTGCGGTAATGCCGTTCGAACTGGTATGGACCCCACGTATCCAAGGCCTGAAAGGGGAATATCGTGCCGGCTACTACTACAGTAATGCCAAAGCACAAGATGTTCTCAAGGACAGCAACGGTCAGCCGGCCGCCATCAGCGGCGCCGCCTACCGCAGCAGCTCGAGCAAGCACGGCTTGTGGATTGGCGCCCAGCAGCAGGTCACCTCGCTGGCGTCCGACCAGTCACGCGGCTTGAGCGTTTTCGCCAACGCCACCGTGCATGACAAGAAGACCAATGCCATCGACAACTATGTGCAGGCAGGACTGGTATTCAAAGGGCCCTTCGATGCCCGCGCCAAGGACGACATCGGTTTCGCCCTGGCCCGCGTGCACGTCAACCCTGCCTATCGCAAGAACGCCCGCCTGGCCAACCAGGCCGCCGGCCTCTACGACTACGACAACCCAGGCTTCCTGCCCGTGCAGGACACCGAGTACAGCGCCGAGCTGTACTACGGCATCCATTTGGCCGACTGGCTCACGGTACGCCCCAACCTGCAGTACATCCGCCACCCGGGCGGGGTGTCGCAGGTGGATGGCGCCCTGATCGGCGGCCTGAAGATCCAGAGCAGTTTCTAACCCCTTTTTTGACCTGACGGAGAACCTACGATGAGCACTGAAGGTGCGAACCAAGGAAGCCGCTGGCTACCGCGCCTGATTGGCGCGCTGCTGTTGCTGATGGGCCTGGCCCTGCTGGCCGGCGGTATCAAGCTGAGCCAGCTGGGCGGATCGCTGTACTACCTGATCGCCGGTATCGGCTTTGCCCTTTCGGGCATCCTGCTGCTGGCCCAACGCCAGATCGCCCTGGGCCTGTATGGCCTGGTGCTGCTGGGCAGCACCGTTTGGGCCCTGCTCGAAGTGGGCCTGGACTGGTGGCAACTGGTGCCCCGTCTGGCCATCTGGTTCGCCATCGGCGTGGTGCTGCTGCTTCCGTGGGCACGTCGCCCGCTGATCGGCCCGGCCAGCAAAGCCAATACTGCACTGCTCGGCCTGGCAGTGGTCGCTTCGGGCGCTTGCGCGCTGGGCAGCCAGTTCACCCATCCCGGTGAAGTGTTCGGCGAACTGGGCCGCGACAGCAGCGAAATGGCCAGTGCCGCACCGGCCATGCCCGACGGCGAATGGCAGGCTTACGGCCGTACCGAGCATGGCGACCGCTACTCGCCGCTGCACCAGATCACCCCGCAGAACGCCTACCGCCTGGAAGAGGCCTGGCGCATTCGCACCGGTGATCTGCCGACCGAAAACGACCCGGTGGAGCTGACCAACCAGAACACCCCGCTGAAGGTCAACGGCATGCTGTACGCCTGCACCGCGCACAGCCGCCTGCTGGCGCTGGACCCGGACACTGGCGCGGAAATCTGGCGCTACGACCCGCAGGTCAAGAGCCCGACCGGCACCTTCAAAGGCTTTGCCCACATGACGTGCCGTGGCGTCTCGTACTATGACGAAAACCGCTACGTCAGCCGCGACGGCAGCCCGGCGCCGAAAATTACCGACGCAGGCCAGGCCGTGGCCCAAGCCTGCCCACGTCGCCTCTACCTGCCGACTGCAGATGCCCGCCTGATCGCCATCAACGCCGACAACGGCAAGGTCTGCGAAGGCTTCGCCAACCAGGGCGTGATCGACCTCACCACCGGCATCGGCCCGTTCACCGCCGGCGGCTATTACTCCACCTCGCCTGCTGCGATTACCCGTGACCTGGTGATCATCGGTGGCCACGTCACCGACAACGAGTCGACCAATGAGCCGTCCGGGGTGATCCGCGCCTACGACGTGCACGACGGCCACCTGGTGTGGAACTGGGACAGCAACAACCCGGACGACACCAAGCCATTGGCTGCCGGCAAAATGTATAGCCGCAACTCGGCCAACATGTGGTCAATCGCCAGCGTCGACGAAGACCTTGGCATGATCTACCTGCCGCTGGGCAACCAGACCCCGGACCAGTGGGGCGCCGACCGCACCCCAGGCGCCGAGAAGTACAGTGCCGGCGTGGTCGCCCTTGACCTGGCCACCGGCAAGGCACGCTGGAACTATCAGTTCACCCATCACGACCTGTGGGACATGGACGTCGGCAGCCAGCCGACCCTGGTACACCTGAAAACCGACGATGGCGTGAAACCGGCAATCATCGTACCGACCAAGCAAGGCAGCCTGTACGTGCTCGACCGCCGCGACGGTACGCCAATCGTACCGATCCGCGAGATCCCCACCCCACAAGGCGCAGTGGAAGGCGACCACACCTCGCCAACCCAGGCTCGTTCCGACCTCAACCTGCTCGGCCCAGAGCTGACCGAACAGGCCATGTGGGGCGCCACGCCTTTCGACCAGATGCTGTGCCGCATCCAGTTCCGCGAGCTGCGCTACGAAGGCCAGTACACCCCGCCATCCGAACAAGGTTCGTTGGTCTACCCCGGCAACGTAGGTGTATTCAACTGGGGCAGCGTGTCGGTCGACCCGGTGCGCCAGCTGCTGTTCACTTCGCCCAACTACATGGCGTTCGTGTCGAAGATGGTTCCGCGTGAGCAGGTTGCCGAAGGCAGCAAGCGCGAAAGCGAGACCAGCGGCGTGCAACCGAACACCGGCGCACCGTATGCAGTGACCATGCACCCGTTCATGTCGCCGCTCGGCGTACCGTGCCAGGCACCCGCCTGGGGCTACGTCGCCGCCATCGACCTGTTCACCAACAAGGTGGTGTGGAAACACAAGAACGGCACCACCCGGGACAGCACTCCGGTGCCGATCGGCCTGCCGGTTGGCGTGCCAAGCATGGGTGGCTCGATCGTCACCGCCGGTGGCGTCGGTTTCCTCAGCGGCACGCTCGACCAGTACCTGCGCGCCTATGACGTGAACAACGGCAAGGAATTGTGGAAGGCACGCCTGCCAGCGGGTGGCCAGGCTACGCCGATGAGCTACACCGGCAAGGACGGCAAGCAGTACGTGCTGGTGACTGCCGGCGGCCATGGCTCGCTGGGCACCAAGATGGGCGATTACATCATCGCTTACAAATTAGCTGAGTAAGCGACACCGCTCCCGCAGGCTCAACCCTGTGGGAGCGGCCTTGTGTCGCGATTGGCTCGCGCAGCGGCCCCAACGCTCTAGAATGCTGGATGGATGCTGGGGCTGCTGCGCAGCCCAATCGCGACACAAGGCCACTCCCATACCATTGAAACCCATCCCCTCCCGCCCCATCTAAGCACCATAGTCATTCACGCAGGTGCCCCATGAGCGACCAGCAGGATTTCCCGGAACACCCGGACGAACACAGCGAAGTCGAACACACCCTCCAGGCCGAAACCGGCCACGCCCTCGCCCTGCCCGGCCAGCAGCTGCCGGACAAGGTCTACGTCATCCCGATCCACAACCGCCCGTTCTTCCCGGCCCAAGTACTGCCGGTCATCGTCAATGAAGAGCCCTGGGCCGAAACGCTCGACCTGGTGGCCAAGTCACCGGACCACTGCCTGGCGCTGTTCTTCATGGATACCCCGCCAGAGGACCACCGCCACTTCGACACCTCGGCACTGCCGCAGTACGGCACGCTGGTCAAGGTGCACCATGCCAGCCGCGAAAACGGCAAATTGCAGTTCGTCGCCCAGGGCCTGTCCCGGGTGCGCATCCGCAACTGGCTCAAGCACCACCGCCCACCCTACCTGGTCGAAGTCGAATACCCGCGCCAGCCCGCCGAGCCGACCGACGAGGTCAAAGCCTACGGTATGGCACTGATCAACGCGATCAAGGAGCTGCTGCCGCTCAACCCGCTGTACAGCGAAGAGCTGAAGAACTACCTCAACCGCTTCAGCCCCAACGACCCCTCGCCGCTCACCGACTTCGCCGCCGCGCTCACCTCGGCCACCGGCAACCAGTTGCAGGAAGTGCTCGACTGCGTGCCCATGCTCAAACGCATGGAAAAGGTACTGCCAATGCTGCGCAAAGAGGTGGAAGTCGCACGCTTGCAGAACGAGATCTCGGCCGAGGTCAACCGGCAGATCGGCGAGCACCAGCGCGAGTTTTTCCTCAAGGAACAACTCAAGGTCATCCAGCAAGAGCTGGGGCTGACCAAGGACGACCGCAGCGCCGACCTCGAACAGTTCGAACAGCGCCTGGAAGGCAAGACCCTGCCGCCCCAGGCACGCAAGCGCATCGATGAAGAGATGGGCAAACTGGCCATCCTGGAAACCGGCTCGCCCGAATACGCCGTCACCCGCAACTATCTGGAATGGGCCACCGCCCTGCCGTGGGGCGTGTACGGCAAAGACAAGCTCGACCTCAAACATGCGCGCAAAGTCCTCGACCAGTACCACGCTGGCCTCGACGACATCAAGGAGCGCATCCTCGAGTTCCTCGCCGTGGGAGCCTGGAAAGGCGAGATCAGCGGCTCGATCGTGCTGTTGGTGGGCCCGCCCGGGGTGGGCAAGACCAGCATCGGCAAGTCCATCGCCGAATCGCTCGGCCGGCCATTCTATCGCTTCAGCGTCGGCGGCATGCGTGACGAAGCCGAGATCAAGGGCCACCGCCGCACCTACATCGGTGCCCAGCCCGGCAAGCTGGTGCAGGCCCTGAAAGACGTCGAAGTGATGAACCCGGTGATCATGCTCGACGAAATCGACAAGATGGGCCAGAGCTATCAGGGTGACCCGGCATCAGCGTTGCTGGAAACCCTCGACCCCGAGCAAAACGTCGACTTCCTCGACCACTACCTCGACCTGCGCCTGGACTTGTCCAAGGTGCTGTTCGTGTGCACTGCCAACACCCTCGATTCGATACCCGGGCCGTTGCTCGACCGCATGGAAGTGATCCGCCTGTCCGGCTATATCACCGAAGAAAAAATGACCATCGCCAAGCGCCACCTGTGGCCCAAGCAGCTGGAAAAGGCCGGCGTTTCCAAGACCAGCCTCAGCATCAGCGACAGCGCACTGCGCCTGGTGATCGACGGTTATGCCCGCGAGGCCGGTGTGCGCCAGCTGGAGAAGCAACTGGGCAAACTGGTGCGCAAGGCCGTGGTCAAGCTGCTGGAAAACCCCGACGCCAAACTTAAGATCGGCACCAAAGACCTGGAGACCGCACTCGGCATACCGGTGTTCCGCAGCGAGCAGGTACTGGCTGGCAAAGGCGTTATCACCGGCCTGGCCTGGACCAGCATGGGCGGCGCCACGCTGCCGATCGAGGCGACCCGCATCCACACCCACAACCGCGGCTTCAAGCTGACGGGCAAACTGGGTGACGTGATGAAGGAGTCTGCCGAAATTGCCTACAGCTACATCAGCTCCAACCTCAAGCAATTTGGCGGGGATCCTGGTTTCTTCAACGAAGCGTTCATCCACCTGCACGTACCCGAAGGCGCCACGCCCAAAGACGGCCCCAGTGCCGGCATCACAATGGCCAGCGCGTTGCTTTCACTGGCCCGCGACCAGCCTGCCAAAAAGGGTGTCGCCATGACGGGCGAGCTGACCCTCACCGGCCAGGTACTGCCGATTGGCGGCGTGCGCGAGAAGGTGATTGCGGCGCGGCGGCAGAAGATTTTCGAACTGATCCTGCCGGAGCCCAACCGCGGCGACTTCGAAGAACTGCCGGACTACCTGCGCGAAGGCCTGACAGTGCATTTCGCCAAGCGCTTTGCCGACGTGGCGAAAGTGCTGTTCTAGCCTGTACCGGCCTCTTCGCGGGCAAGCCCGCACCTGCACGGGTACGCTATCCCTGCAGGCGCGGGCTTACTCGCGAAAGGGCCGGCACAGGCAACACAAATGTCCTCGATCATCGGTTATCCTCAGGCCATCGCCAGCCTTCGGAGCCACCATGACCTCTCCTCGTCTGCTCGTTCCCCTGAGCTTCGCCCTGCTTTCTGCCTGCGCTCAACAACCCTCGCAGCCTGTTGACCTGGACGCCGAAAGCGAATGCCCAAAGCGCCTGCAGGTCGGTCAGGTCCTCACGCTTACCCTGCCCAGCAACCCCACCACCGGCTACCGCTGGCTGTTACAGAACCCGGCGCCCAACATATTGCAAAGCCTTGGCCCCGAGGTTTACAGCGCGCCTGAAGACACCGGTATCGTCGGCAGCTCGGGCATGTCGACCTGGCGCTTCCAGGCCCGCGCTGCCGGCGAAGGGAACCTGGTATTGGTCTACCAGCAACCCTGGGCCCCGGAAGTGCGCCCGGTGCAGACCTTCAATTGCGCCATTCGGGTCAATTGAACGCACAGCGCTGGTCAGCCAACCATGCATCCCGGCTGCGGTTTGGCTAGAATGCGCCCCCTGCCTATCACCAGCCGCCTGGATTCGCCGTGAGCAAACAACCCGACCGCCTTTTCTCCCAACCCCTGGAGCAGGTGCCCGACTTCGTCTTCAACGAAGACGTCGTACGTGTGTTCCCGGACATGATCAAGCGCTCGGTGCCCGGTTACCCAACCATTGTCGAGAACCTCGGGGTTCTGGCCGCCCGGTTCGCCCAGCCAGGCACCGCACTGTACGATCTGGGCGCATCGCTGGGCGCCGTTACCCAGTCGCTGCGTCGCCATGTGCGCAGCGACGGCTGCAGGGTAATCGCGGTGGATAACTCCGCTGCCATGGTCGAGCGCTGCCGGCAGTACCTCACTGCACAAGATTCGATGTTCCAGGAGTTGCTGCCGGTGCACGTGCTGGAGGCCGATATCCTTGCCCTGCCCTTCGAGCCGGCCTCGGTAGTGGCGATGAACTTCACCCTGCAGTTCATTGCCCCTGACCAGCGCCTTGAACTGCTCGGGCGAATCCGCCAGGCGCTGCTGCCCGGCGGCGCGCTGATTCTGTCGGAGAAGCTGCGCTTCGCCGATGAGCAAGCGCAGGACCTGCTCAATGAACTGCACCTGGATTTCAAACGGGCCAATGGCTACAGCGAACTGGAGATCGCCCAGAAGCGCAGTGCCATCGAAAACGTGATGAAGCCCGATACACTCGAAACCCACCAGGAACGCCTGCGCGCAGCCGGCTTCTCGAAAGTGGTGCCTTGGTTCCAATGCCTTAACTTCGCCTCGTTGATAGCCCTGCCATGATCGATCTGTCTCCCCTCGTCCGCCGCCTGGCGGGCACGCCCCTGGCTTCCTGGTCGCAAGGCCTGCAAGCGCAACTGGACGCCAAGCTGGAAAAGGGTCACGGTGACCTCGACCGCTGGCGCGGGGCGCTGGAAGCCCTGCCCGCCCTGCAACCCAGTGAAGTCGACCTGGTCAACGGGTTGCGTCTGGATTGCGACTGCGACGACGCCACCCGCGCGCAGATGCGCCAGGCACTGATGGGCCTGTCGCCCTGGCGCAAAGGGCCGTTCGACCTGTTTGGCGTACACGTTGACACCGAATGGCGTTCGGACTGGAAGTGGTCGCGGGTCGGCCCGCACCTGGACCTCAAAGGCAAACGCGTACTCGACGTGGGCTGTGGCAATGGCTACTACCAATGGCGCATGCTCGGCGCCGGCGCAGACATGGTGGTCGGGGTCGACCCCAACTGGCTGTTCTTCTGCCAGTTCCAGGCCGTGCAGCAATACCTGCCGGAGTTACCGGCCTGGCACCTGCCGTTCGCCCTGGAAGACCTGCCCGCCAACCTTGAAGGTTTCGATACCGTGTTTTCCATGGGCGTGTTCTATCACCGCCGCTCGCCCATCGAGCACCTGCTGGCGCTCAAGGACTGCCTGGTCAAAGGTGGCGAGCTGGTGCTGGAAACGCTGGTTATCGAGGGCGACGAAAACCAGGTGCTGGTGCCTGAGGACCGCTACGCACAAATGCGCAACGTCTGGTACCTGCCGTCGGTACCGGCGTTGGCCCGCTGGTTGCGCCGTGCCGGCTTCAGCGATGTGCGCTGCGTCGACGTGAGCGTGACCAGCGTCGAGGAGCAGCGCAGCACCGATTGGATGCGCTACCAGTCGCTGAGCGACTTCCTCGACCCGAACGACCACAGCAAGACCGTCGAAGGCCTGCCTGCCCCACGCCGCGCCACCCTGCTGGCGCGCAAATAAAAAAGGCGCCCGCAGGGGCGCCTGAATACACCTGCGGCGAGGAGCCGTCGCGGCGCAGGTGTCGTTACCTCAATCCTTGGCCACCTCACGCGCCTTCTCTTGCGCCTTGCGCTCGCGCTCGGCAACAGCCTGTTGCTTGTCGCCATGCAGACGCTGCTGGTCTTCGCGGAAGGCTTGCCAGAACTGCTTCGAGCGCTCCGCACCGCCCTCGGCATAAACACTGGCGCTGCCCAGGGCAAGGGTGGCCAACAGCAGGTATTTGGTCAGGTTCATCGTGTTTGCCTCGTAATAACCGATCAGACACGGCCATCCTAGCGAGGGCTGGCTAACGGCAAGGTGAGGCGGGGATTACAGTCCTGCAATGTGGCCTTGTGTGGACTGTTCGAACCTCTTCGCGGGTAAACCCGTTCCTACAGGCGCGGGTTTACCCGCGAAGAGGCCCGAACAGACAGCCAGATAACAGCAGAATTACAAATCCGTTATCTGCACCGCAGGCCTTTTTTCATGCCGTAACATTGGAGCGCTTGACCCTGATGTCACTACAGGGTCAAGAATCGCCCCCTTTCAACACACCGAGCCCCCCATGCGCCTACTGATCATCGAGGACGAGCTGCGTACCGCCGACTACCTGCAACAGGGCCTTCGCGAGAACGGTTACGTGGTCGACTGCGCCCACACAGGCACCGACGGCCTGCACCTGGCACGCCAACAGGCCTATGACCTGGTCATCCTCGATGTCAACCTGCCCGAAATCGATGGCTGGACCGTGCTGCAGCGGCTACGTGCCGAATCGGCCACGCGTATCATGATGCTGACCGCCCACGGTCGCTTGGCCGACCGGGTAAAAGGCCTGGACCTGGGCGCGGATGACTACCTGCTCAAGCCCTTTGAGTTCCCTGAGCTACTGGCGCGCATCCGCAGCCTGCTACGCCGCAACGACCAGCAACTGCAGCCCAGCACCCTGCGCGTCGCTGACCTGGAACTGGACCCCGGCCGCCACCGCGCCTACCGCGCCGGGCAGCGCATCGACCTGACCGCCAAGGAGTTCGCCCTGCTGCACCTGCTAATGCGCCAGACTGGCGAAGTGTTGTCGCGCACGCAGATCATCTCGCTGGTGTGGGACATGAACTTCGACTGCGACACCAACGTGGTCGAGGTCTCGATCCGGCGCCTGCGGGCGAAGATCGACGACCCGTTCGACAACAAGCTGATCCATACCCTGCGTGGTGTGGGCTACGTACTTGAGGCTCGCCTTTGAAAAACGCCAGCCTGTCGTTACGCCTGGGCCTGAGCGTGACATTGATGGGCGCCGCACTGGTGCTGCTGCTGGCCTGCCTGGCCGTGTTTGCCCTGGATCACGAACTGGACAGCCGCGCGCGCAAGGATTTGGCGCGCAAGATGCTTCAGGTCGAGCACAACCTGCGTGTCGACCTGCGCAGCGAGGACCTGGGCAGCCGCGCCCATCCACTGCTGGACCTGGTGATGGGGCATGACAACCTAAGCCTCAGTGTGCTGGCTCTCGACGGCCGTCACCCCCACCTGCTCAGCCTCGGCCCGGCCCTGGAATCGCGGGTCGGTGAACTGCACACCGATGCGCGCCTGGCCTTTCACGCCTGGCGTGACAGCGGCGGTAACCAGATCCTCACCGTTACCCGGCTGATGCGCCTGCGCGACAACACCCCTGTCAAGGTAATGATGTCGCTCAACCGCGCCGACGACAACGCCCTGTTGCAAGCCTACCTGCACTCCACGTTGCTCGCTTTGCCACTGCTACTGGTTTTGATTGGTGCGGGGGCATGGTGGCTGATGCAGCGCGGCCTGAAACCATTGCGGCACTTCCGGCGCATTGCCGGGCAGGTGTCGGCCCAGGACCTGCAGCATCGTCTGCCCGCTACCGCCCTGCCGCAGGAACTGGCAGACCTGGCCGGCAGTATCAACGTGATGCTCGACCGACTCGACCAAGGTGTCAGGCAGCTGTCGCAGTTCTCTGACGACCTAGCCCATGAACTGCGCACACCGTTGAGCAACCTGATGGGCAAGGCGCAGGTGACACTGGCCCGTGAGCGGGACAACGCCAACTATCGGGAAGTGCTGGAAGACAGCATCGAAGAGCTGACCCGGCTCAACCGCATCATCAACGACATGCTGTTTCTTGCCCAGGTCAGCCAGCCGCATACGCAGGTTGCGTTGAAACCCTTGGCGCTGGCCGACGATGCAGCGCGGGTTGTCGAACTGTTTGCCTACAGTGCCGAGCTGAAAGAAATTGAGCTACGTGTTCAGGGCTGGGGGACAGCGCTGGGAGACCGGCTGATGTTTCAGCGGGCACTGTCGAACCTGTTGAGCAACGCCATACGGCACAGTCCCGAGGGTAAACCCGTGGCTCTGCGCATCGAACGCTCGGGCAGCGAAGTCAGGCTATCCGTGGAGAACCAGGGGCCGGGTGTGCCTGCAGAGCACCAGTCGCGCTTGTTCGAGCGGTTTTACCGGGTAGGTTCGGGGCGTTCGCGGCTGGAGGGCGGGACCGGGTTGGGGTTGGCGATCGTGAAGTCGATCATGCAGTTGCATGGCGGGCGGGTCGAGGTCAGCAGCTGCCCCCTGGGGCCTACCCGGTTTACCCTGGTGTTTCCTGCCGAGTGATCGGCCGCCTGTGCTGGCCTCTTCGCGGGCTTGCCCGCGAAAAGGCCGGTACAGGCGACCAACAATCAGCGCGAAGCCGCCACGATCAGCGCCTTCATCTCGGCCACAGCAGCCTTGAAGCCGACAAACAAGGCATGCGCCACCAGCGCATGGCCAATGTTCAGCTCATTGATACCCTTGATCGCCGCCACCGCCTCGACGTTGTGGTAGTGCAGCCCGTGACCGGCATTGACGATCAGCCCATGCCCCACGCCAAACGCCACACTCTCGACGATCCGCTTGAGCTCTTCAGCCAATTCGGTGGGGGTTTCGGCATCGGCATAACGGCCGGTGTGAAGCTCGATGGCCGGTGCGCCAACCCGACGCGAGGCCTCGATCTGCCGTTCGTCGGCGTCGATGAACAGCGACACCTCGGCACCGGTACGCGCCAGCCGTTCGACTGCAGCCTTGATCCGCGCTTCCTGGCCTGCCACATCCAGGCCACCTTCGGTGGTCAGCTCCTGACGGGTTTCGGGTACCAGGCAGATGTGCGCCGGGCGAATCTTCTCGGCAAAGGCCATCATCTCTTCGGTGACGCCCATTTCGAAGTTCATGCGGGTCTGCAGCACATCCTTGAGCAGCACAACGTCACGCTCCTGGATGTGCCGGCGGTCTTCACGCAGGTGCACGGTGATGCCATCGGCGCCTGCTTCCTCGGCGTCCAGGGCAGCCTTGACCGGGTCAGGGTAGCGCGTGCCACGGGCCTGGCGCAGGGTCGCCACGTGGTCGATGTTGACGCCAAGAAGCATGCGGTTGCTGTGAGTCACGAAAGGCTCTCCTGAAGATTGAGCCCAACAGCATACGTCCTGATCAGCGCTTGCGAAACAGTTCCCGGCTGACCAGCGGTTTTGCCCCCAGGTGAACTGCCAGTGCCTGGCGCATCAGCCGCTTTGCAGCGAGCAAGGCGCCAGGTGCGTCCCAGTCGGCTTCAGCCAGGGCCAGCAACTCGATCCCACGAAACAGGCCGGGCTGCAACAGCTCGACCCGCTCCAGGCCGGCATCCACGCGCAGGCGATACAGGCCGTCGGCGGCAATCGGCTGGTCGTTGACGTCTTGGTTCAATGAAAACGCATACCCGAGCTCATCAAGCAGCCGCCATTCGAACGAACGCAGCAGAGGTTCCAGCGGGCGGCCTTCAGCCAGGGCCTGCAAGGTCAGGGTGTAGTGTTCGAAAATGGTCGGAAACGGTGCTTCGGCGGGCAGCAGCCGCATCAGCAACTCATTCAGGTACAACCCGCTGAACAGCGCATCGCCGTGAAGCCAGGCGGCGATGCCGGTGCTGTCCATGCGGCTGACATTCTTCAGCTCGCCACGCCCACGCAGCTCCACCTCCAGCGACACGAACGGCCGCACCAGGCTGCCGCCCTTACTGCGCGCGCGACGCAACACGGCACGCATGCGGCCCTGCGGGGTGAAAAAGTCCACCAGCGCGCTGGTTTCCTTGTAGGCTCGGCTGTGCAGTACGTAGGCTGGCTGACCGACAGGTTGTTCCATTAAAAATCACTCGCGCCGAGGGTTGCACTGGCCCTTGTGGGAGCGGCCTTGTGTCGCGAAAAGGGCCGCAAAGCGGCCCCAGATTTTTAGCTTCGCAGCATAAATCGCCGGGGCTGCTGCGCAACCCTATCGCGACACAAGGCCGCCCCTACAGGGACCAGCGCGCGGCTTACAGGTCGCCGTAGCCCAGCGAACGCAGGGCGCGCTCGTCGTCGGACCAGCCGCCCTTCACCTTGACCCACAGGTTGAGCATGACCTTGGAATCGAACAGCACTTCCATGTCCTTGCGCGCCTCGGAACCGATGCGCTTGATGCGCTCACCCTTGTCACCAATGATGATTTTTTTCTGGCCATCGCGTTCAACCAGGATCAACGCGTGAATGTGCAGCACATGGCCCTGCTGCTTGAATTCTTCGATCTCCACGGTGATCTGGTACGGCAACTCCGCACCCAGCTGGCGCATGATCTTCTCGCGCACCAGTTCGGCGGCCAGGAAGCGGCTGCTACGGTCGGTGATCTGGTCTTCGGGGAAGAAATGATCGTTCTCGGGCAGGTGCTTGGCGATCTGTGCTTCCAGCGCTTCAAGGTTGTGCCCCTGCTGTGCGGAAATCGGCATCACCTCGGCGTTCGGCAGTTGCTCTTGCAGCCACTGCAGGTGCGGGATCAGCTCGGCTTTCTCTTCCATGCGGTCGGTCTTGTTGACCGCGATGATCAGCGGGCCGGTGACATACTGCACGCGCTCCAGAACCAGTTGGTCCTCGTCGGTCCACTTGGTACGGTCAACCACGAAGATAACCACGTCGACGTCCTTGAGGGCCGCCGAGGCGTTGCGGTTCATGTAACGGTTCAGGGCCTTGTCGTTGGCCTTGTGCATACCGGGGGTGTCGACGTAGATGGCCTGCACATCACCTTCGGTCTTGATGCCGAGCATGTTGTGGCGGGTGGTCTGCGGCTTGCGCGAGGTAATCGCCAGCTTCTGGCCCAGAATGTGGTTGAGCAGGGTCGACTTGCCGACGTTGGGACGGCCGACAATGGCTACGTAGCCGCAGCGGGTCGGGTTGCTATCAGTCATTGCCATTCTCCACGCCCAGGGCGATCAGTGCAGACGCGGCGGCGACTTGCTCGGCAATACGCCGACTAACGCCTTGACCACGGCTCTTGTTGTTCAGCAGTACCACTTCGCATTCGACGAAGAAGGTCCGGCAGTGTGGTTCACCCTGGATATCCACGACTTCGTAACGCGGCAGCTCACAGCTGCGCGACTGCAGGAACTCTTGCAGGCGGGTTTTTGGATCTTTATTGGTGTCGACCAGTGTCAGGCCTTCAAACTCATCGGCCAGCCAGGCCAGGATGCGCTCCCGGGCGGTGTCCATGTCAGCGTCCAGGTAGATGGCACCAATCAGTGCCTCCAGGGCGTCGGCCAGGATCGACTCGCGGCGAAAGCCGCCGCTCTTGAGTTCTCCGGAACCCAGGCGCAGGTAATCGCCCAGATCAAAACCACGGGCCAGACGGGCCAGGGTTTCACCCTTGACCAACCGCGCACGCAGCCGCGACAACTGGCCTTCGCGGGCCTGCGGAAAACGCTCGAACAGCGCTTCGCCGGCAACGAAGTTGAGAATGGCGTCACCGAGGAACTCCAGGCGCTCATTGTTGCGCCCGGCGTAACTGCGATGGGTCAGTGCCAGGAGCATCTGGTCCTGGTTCTTGAAGGTGTAACCGAGCTTTCGCTCCAGACCGGCAAGGGAAGCACTCATGCGGCCACCCGATCGTTGTTCAACGCGTTGTTCAAATCAACATCCTGAAAGACTGTTTGGCTGTGGTCCGCCGATTGATGTGTGGCGAATCTCCCGATCCCTGAGAACACAGCCTATGTCAGAAATGCATTCGGCGCTGTCTGCTGGACAGCGCCGATGGGTATCAATGGATCAGGCCAACCCGCGACAGGTTGGGCAAGTGGCTGAGTTTGGGCTCTGGCCAGCTCATCCACACCGCGAAGGCCTTGCCGACAATGTTCCGGTCCGGAACCATGCCGTGCAGTTCCTTGGGAATGTTCGGGTCATCCCAGAAACGGCTATCGTTGGAGTTGTCGCGGTTGTCGCCCATCATGAAGTAATGGCCCGCAGGCACGGTCCACTGCTGGTCCGGCGGCATGCGATAACGGCTCATTTCCTTGCGGATCAGGTGTTCGGCCGCGCCGAGCTTTTCCTTGTACAGCTGAGCACTGCCCAAGGTACCCGGCTCGCTGCCCACCAGTTGTTCGGCAACGGGCTGGCCGTTGACGAACAGCCGCTTGTCGTTGGTGTAACGGACTACGTCGCCCGGCAGGCCAACCACACGCTTGATGTAGTTGACATTCGGGTCGCTCGGGTAGCGGAACACCATCACATCCCCGCGTTGCGGGTCACCGACCTCGATGACCTTCTTGTCGATCACCGGCAGGCGAATGCCGTACGAGAATTTGTTCACCAGGATGAAGTCGCCCACTTCCAGGGTCGGTTTCATCGATCCCGAAGGGATCTGGAACGGCTCGACCAGGAACGAACGCAGCACCAGCACGATGAACAGCACCGGGAAGAACGACTTGCCGTACTCGACCAGCAACGGCTCCTTGTTCAGCCGTTCGACCACCGCCATCTCAGGCTGGCTGACGCTGCCCTGATAGTTGGCGATTGCCGCACGCCGGCGCGGGGCCAGGAACAGCAGGTCGATCAAGCCCAGCAGACCGCAGATGAAGACGGCGATGACCAGCAACAGCGGGAAATTTAGCGACATAGGACCTAGCTATCCAACCTGAGCACGGCGAGGAAGGCTTCTTGTGGAATTTCCACATTGCCCACCTGTTTCATGCGTTTCTTACCGGCCTTCTGCTTCTCCAGCAGCTTCTTCTTACGGCTGACGTCACCGCCGTAGCACTTGGCCAGTACGTTCTTTCTGAGCGCCTTGACGGTTGTCCGCGCAATGATCTGGCCGCCAATGGCTGCCTGGATCGCTACGTCGAACATCTGCCGAGGGATCAGTTCCTTCATCTTCTCGGTCAACGCACGGCCTTTGTAGGCCGCGTTGTCGCGGTGCACGATCAATGCCAGGGCATCGACCTTGTCGCCATTGATCAGTACGTCCAGCTTGACCAGGTTGGCCGACTGGTAGCGATCGAAATGATAATCCAGCGAAGCATAGCCGCGGCTGGTGGATTTGAGGCGGTCGAAGAAATCGAGCACCACTTCGTTCATCGGCATGTCGTAACGCACCTGCACCTGGCTGCCGAGGAACTGCATGTCGCGCTGTACGCCACGCTTCTCGATGCACAGGGTGATGACGTTGCCCAGGTGCTCCTGCGGAACCAGGATGGTCGCGGTGACGATCGGCTCGCGGAAGTCGGCCACAGCCGAGACGTCCGGCAGCTTGGACGGGTTGTCGACGACGATGGTTTCGCCGGTTTTCAACTCCAGCTCGTAGATCACGCTGGGTGCGGTGGTGATCAGGTCCAGGTCGTATTCACGCTCCAGGCGCTCCTGGATGATCTCCATGTGCAACATGCCCAGGAAACCGCAACGGAAGCCAAAGCCCAGCGCGTCGGAGCTTTCCGGCATGTACTGCAGCGAGGAGTCGTTCAGGGTCAGCTTCTGCAGAGCGTCGCGGAAATCCTCGAAGTCGTCGGAGCTGACCGGGAACAGGCCGGCATAGACCTGCGGCTGGATCTTCTTGAAGCCTGGCAACACCTCGACCTCAGGAGTCGAGGACAGGGTCAGGGTGTCACCAACCGGGGCACCGTGGATGTCCTTGATGCTGGCGATGATGAAGCCTACTTCGCCGGCTTTCAGATCGGCAGTCTGGGTGTGTTTCGGGGTGAAGACACCGACGCTGTCGACCAGGTGCACCTTGCCGGTGGACTTGACCAGGATCTTGTCGCCTTTCTTGACGCGGCCCTGGCGCACACGCACCAGCGAGACCACACCCAGGTAATTGTCGAACCAGGAGTCGATGATCAGCGCTTGCAGCGGTGCATCGATCTCACCTTCTGGCGCGGGGATGGTGTGCACCAGGCGCTCGAGCACCTCGTCAACGCCCATGCCGCTCTTGGCGCTGCAGGCGACGGCGTCGGTGGCGTCGATACCGATGATCTTCTCGATTTCGTCCTTGACGCGGTCCGGGTCGGCCTGGGGCAGGTCCATCTTGTTCAGGACCGGCATGACCTCCAGGCCCTGCTCGATGGCGGTGTAGCAGTTGGCTACGGACTGGGCCTCCACGCCCTGGCCGGCGTCAACCACCAGCAGTGCCCCCTCACAGGCCGCCAGCGAGCGCGAGACTTCGTAGGTGAAGTCGACGTGGCCGGGGGTATCGATGAAGTTCAGCTGGTAGGTCTTGCCGTCCTGCGCCTTGTAGTGAAGCGTGACGCTGTGGGCCTTGATGGTGATACCGCGCTCACGCTCCAGGTCCATGGAATCGAGCACCTGGGCTTCCATCTCGCGCGCCGACAGGCCACCGCACATCTGGATGAAACGGTCAGCCAGCGTCGACTTGCCATGGTCGATGTGGGCGATGATGGAGAAATTGCGGATATGACTCAAATCACTCACGGGTCAACACTCGAAAAGGCTGCGAGCCGGACGCCCGCCGAAAAATAGCCGGGAATTGTACCTTAAGCTGCTGGGTTATGGGAGATTCCTCTGTCCGACTGTACACAGCAATCATTCCGGCAATTGTGAATATTCATGAAAAAGGGCAGCCAAAGCTGCCCTTTCGCCTTGCGAAACCGCTTATTCAGCAAGCTTGAAGGTGATGAAGCTGGCACGGCCCTGACGCAGCACGCGCATCGACACGGAACGGTTCTTCGGCAGTTCCTTGGCGATTTCGGTGAATTCCTTCGCCGAACCGATAGCCTGGTTGTTCAGATGGCTGATGACATCACCCGGGCGCAAGCCGATCATGGCTGCCGGGCCATCCTGCACTTCCTTGATGACCACGCCACCTTTGAGCTCCAGGGACTTTTTCTGCTCGGCGGTCAGGTCGGCGACCGATACACCCAGGCGGTTGCTGCTGCGCTCGGCGCCACCTTCGGTGCCAGCGCCAATCTCAACGTCGTCATCCGGCAGTGCGCCGACGCTGATGTCCAGGTTCTGGCGCTTGCCGTTGCGGATGATTTCCAGCCTGGCCTTCTCGCCATCCTTGAGGCTGCCAACCAGGTGCGGCAGATCGGCCGACATGACGATTGGCTGGCCGTTCATGCTGAGGATCACGTCGCCCACCTGCAGGCCGCCTTTGGCTGCCGGGCCGTTTTCCAGCACCTGGGCCACCAGGGCGCCCGCCGGCTTGTCCAGGCCAAACGATTCAGCCAGGTCCTTGTTGACCTCCTGAATCACTACGCCCAGCCAGCCGCGGCTGACCTTGCCGTCTTTCTTCAGCTGGTTGGAGACATCAATCGCCACGTCAATCGGGATGGCGAACGACAGCCCCATGAAACCGCCAGAACGGGTGAAGATCTGCGAGTTGATCCCCACCACTTCGCCTTTCATGTTGAACAGGGGGCCGCCGGAGTTACCCGGGTTGATGGCCACGTCGGTCTGGATGAACGGTACGTAGGTGTCATTGGGCAGGGTCCGGCCCTTGGCGCTGACGATACCTTTGGTCACCGAATGGTCGAAGCCGAACGGCGAACCGATGGCCAGTACCCACTCGCCCACCTTGAGCTTCTCGGAGTCACCCAATTTCACCGTTGGCAAATTCTTGCCATCGACCTTCAGCAGCGCCACGTCAGTACGCGGGTCGGTACCCACCAGCTTGGCCTGGAGCTCGCTACGGTCCGACAGGCGGACGATGATCTCGTCGGCATCGGCCACCACATGGTTATTGGTGAGCACGTAGCCATCACTGGAGATGATGAAACCCGAGCCCAGCGACTGCGCCTCGCGCTGGCGGTCGCCGCGCGGCGAGCGCGGCTGCTGGGGCATGTTGCGCTCGAAGAACTCGCGGAACATCGGCGGCAGGCCTTCCAGGTCCGGCATCTGGCCTGCGGCGATTCGGCGGTCAGGCAGCTTCTGCTTGGTACTGATGTTGACCACCGCCGGCGAAGCCTGCTCCACCAGGGTGGTGAAGTCCGGCAGGGCTTCCTCGGCCTGGGCGGTGACTACTTGGCCGAGCATCAGCACAGCAGCGAACATCATTAGGTAGGATTTCAAGCGTGGTATTGACATACGACTCCCGTCACAACGAGCGGTAGTTTGGAAAGACCCCTGCACAACGCAGAAAGGCCAGGCTCTTCAAAGCCTGACCTATAGAAAATTTGCCGATGGATTGCAAATGACAATGCTTTAATTTCATTTCAGCCGTATACCCGCCCACCTTGGCTCGGCACGCAAAAGCGCGCCATTACTGGCGCGCCTGGGCATCCTGGGGGCGCATCGACAGGGCAACGCGCTCTGCCGTACCCAGCGGAATTTCGCCAACCACGGTCACCATCACCTTGCCCTTGGGTGTATTCAGGCGACGCGAGACTGCCGAGGTCGGGCCTAACTGGGTGCGCATGTCGGTGCCGCCATCATCGCTTACTTGCTCGATGAACACCGAAAAACGCGCCAGGCCGTCGTCATACATCAAGCTGCTGACCGAACTGTTGCGCTTGGGATCACGGCGTACCGAGCTGTTGACCAGCTCGAAACCGGGTGGCAGCCAGTCCGAACGCCAACCCGCGACGGTATCATTGCTGCCGGCCGCCACATGTTGCACCGGCTTGCAGCCAGCACCTGGGCGCAGGTCTGCGTCGCTGGGGACATCATCGGTATCGAGACGGGTCATCTGGAAGCGTTCCAGCAACTGCCCCTTGTCGTTGAGCATCAACGAACGCAGCGGCAAACCCGAGTGACGGTCCAGATGCAATTCGAATGCATAGCGATGCTGGTCGCGTGGCGAGAGCGTAATGATCACGGCATCGCGCCCGGCGACCCGTGACTTGCCTGCCACACTCAAATCGTACCAGCCCATCAGTTTCAGCGGATCAAGCACACGCGGCGCGGTATCCGGCGGCGCCGTGACACCGCTGGCCAAGGCCCCGCTGACGCACTCCACCTTGCCATCCACGCGCACGATTTCCTGGGCGGCGCCATCAAGCTGCAACAGCCGCTCGCTGACCTTGCCGTCGTCGACCCTGTGCCAGATGTCGTGGGAGGAGAAACTGCCGTTGCGTTCGTAGACGAACGACCCTTGATAGCTCTGTTTTTGCTCGGCCTGTGCCAGCTTGTTCAACCACTCACTCGCCTCAGGCGAAGAATTGGCCGCCAATGCTGGCACCGTCATGCAGCTGCCAATCAGCAGCGACAGGAGAGGTAGCGCGCGCATGATCCTCCTTACTTAACGGTTTTCCAGGCTGGCGGCGCGGGCATACGGCAATGCGGTTTCAGTGCCCTTGAGCGCAGATTCCTGGGCATGCTGGCGCAGGTAACCTGGCAGACGCTGATCCCAGCCGGCCTGGTTCTGCAGCACGCCATTGGCCATCGGCCCGGTCGGTTGCTCACTGCTCTCACTATAGCCTGCCAAAACGGCCGGGCCTTGCGCTTGTGGCACACTCAGGCCCTGCTGGACAGGCTGCTGGGCAGCAAGCTGTGCACCCGTGATCTCGTCCTGGTTGTACATACGCACACCCGCCAGCACCGCCACGGTAACCGAGGCTGCAACCGCCAGGCGGCCAATGCTGCGCCAAGGGCCTTTCTTGACCTTGGCTGGCACGGCTTCGTCGGCCAGCGCAGCGGACACCGCCGAGGCGATATCCAGGTTAGGCAGCAGCAGCTCCTTGTGCATGGCTGCTCGGGCAACCTGGTAACGCGACCAGGTGGCACGGGTTTCGGCGTCGTCGACGGCGTTCAACACCCGACGCAGTTCCAGTTCATCCGCTTCGTTATCCATCACCGCGGACAGCGATTCCTGCAAAGCTTCACGACTCATGGCGGTTCCTCTCTTGGCGCTGTCGCCGCTGTCTCAGGTTTCCTGCAACAACGGCTGCAGGGCTTTATCTATGGCCTCCCGAGCGCGGAAGATTCGAGAGCGCACGGTACCCACCGGACATTGCATGACACTGGCAATGTCTTCATAACTCAGCCCATCGAACTCGCGCAGCGTCAATGCCGTACGCAGGTCTTCGGGCAGTTGCTGGATGGTGCGATGGACAGTGCCTTCGATTTCATCCCGCAACAACGAGCGCTCTGGGGACTCGAGATCCTTGAGACCATGATCGCCGTCGTAAAACTCCGCATCCTCGGAGCTCACATCACTGTCTGGCGGCCGTCTTCCACGGGACACCAGGTAATTCTTCGCCGTGTTGATGGCGATGCGGTACAGCCACGTATAAAACGCACTGTCGCCGCGGAAGTTGCCAAGCGCACGGTAGGCCTTGATGAAGGCTTCCTGTGCTACATCCTGGGCCTCGTGGGTATCGTGTACAAACCGCACGATCAACCCGAGAATCTTGTGCTGATACTTCAGCACCAACAGATCGAAAGCTCGCCTGTCGCCGCGCTGAACGCGCTCGACAAGCTGCTGATCCTCTTCCTGGGTTAGCATGAACACTCCTCAGTGAACTCGAAGGAGCGTTGCATCAGCCATCGCTCAGGCTTGCAAACATAGACTCGGGCTTTGCGCAAAAGTTCTCCCCTCCAAGCAAGTTTCCTGCAGCCCTTGGTCGGCTTGCACGGAAGACGCGGCGCGGTCACGGCCGGCTACGTCGATAATCAGGTTTCAAATACGCAGGGGTAAAGCCCGGAAAGGCCTGCCGCCCTGCGTCGCCGCGGCAAATTGTGGCGTACGGGCAGCCTTCATAGGATTTCCGGCCATGTCGGAAAGTTCCCACAAAGGTCGTCGCAACCTGGCAGGTGGCATGGAAATTGGCCACCCGGGGCTGCTATAAAGGCATCCCGGCCACGTTTAACGATAGTTTCACAATGCCATCCGCGCGTGACCATTGTGCCGTGCCCCTCCCAAAGATTACTAGTGTCCCGACATGAGCCAACAATTCCAACATGATGTCCTGGTGATCGGCAGCGGTGCCGCCGGTCTCAGCCTGGCACTTAACCTCCCCAGCCACCTTCGCGTTGCCGTATTGAGCAAGGGCGACCTGTCCAACGGCTCGACCTTCTGGGCCCAGGGCGGCGTCGCTGCAGTGCTGGACAACACCGATACTGTGCAGTCGCATGTCGAGGACACCCTCAATGCCGGCGGCGGGTTGTGCCATGAAGACGCGGTGCGCTTTACCGTCGAGCACAGCCGCGAAGCGATCCAGTGGCTGATCGAGCAAGGCGTGCCCTTCACCCGCGATGAGCACTACAGCGTCGACGATGGCGGCTTCGAGTTCCACCTCACCCGTGAAGGGGGCCATAGCCACCGGCGCATCATCCATGCCGCCGACGCTACCGGCGCGGCAATTTTCACCACGCTGCTGGAACAGGCTCGCCAGCGCCCGAACATCCAGCTGCTGGAACAGCGGGTGGCGGTCGACCTGATCACTGAACGCCGCCTGGGCCTGCCCGGCGAACGCTGCCTGGGCGCCTACGTGCTCGACCGCAACACCGGCGAGGTAGACACCTTCGGCGCGCGCTTCACCGTGCTGGCCACGGGCGGTGCAGCCAAGGTCTACCTCTATACCAGCAACCCCGATGGTGCCTGCGGCGACGGTATCGCCATGGCCTGGCGGGCCGGCTGCCGAGTGGCGAACCTGGAGTTCAACCAGTTCCACCCGACCTGTCTGTATCACCCGCAGGCCAAGAGTTTCCTGATCACCGAAGCCCTGCGCGGCGAGGGCGCCCTGCTGCGCCTGCCCAACGGCGAACGTTTCATGCCACGCTTCGACCCACGCGAAGAGCTTGCCCCGCGGGACATCGTGGCCCGCGCCATCGACCACGAGATGAAGCGCCTGGGCGTGGACTGCGTATACCTGGACATCACTCACAAACCTGCAGATTTCATCAAGAGCCACTTCCCCACCGTGTACGAGCGCTGCCTGGCCTTTGGCATCGATATCACCCGTCAGCCGATCCCGGTGGTGCCTGCGGCGCATTACACCTGCGGCGGGGTGATGGTCGACGACTGCGGCCACACCGATGTGCCTGGCTTGTATGCCATCGGCGAAACCAGTTTCACCGGCCTGCACGGCGCCAACCGTATGGCCAGCAACTCGCTGTTGGAATGTTTCGTATACGGTCGCGCCGCCGCTGCCGACATCCAGGCGCACCTGGAGCAAGTGGACATGCCCAAGGCCCTGCCCGGCTGGGACGCCAGCCAGGTGACCGACTCGGACGAGGACGTGATCATTGCGCACAACTGGGACGAACTGCGGCGCTTCATGTGGGACTACGTCGGCATCGTGCGCACCAGCAAGCGCCTGCAGCGGGCCCAGCACCGCATTCGCCTGCTGCTGGATGAAATCGACGAGTTCTACAGCAACTACAAGGTCAGCCGTGACCTGATCGAGCTGCGCAACCTGGCGCAAGTGGCCGAATTGATGATCCTGTCCGCCATGCAGCGCAAGGAAAGCCGAGGGTTGCATTACACACTGGATTATCCAGGGATGCTGGACGAGGCCAAGGACACCATCCTCAGCCCGCTCTGAAAACGGCGTCGCGGCCTTCGCGGGCTCGCCCCCCCCTCCCACAGGAATTTGACTGCCTTGCAGCATTGCGCAGTACCTGTGGGAGCGGGCGAGCCCGCGAAGAAGCTGACCCGGTCTCGATCTATGCCTGGCTCACCTCGGCCCAGCGCCGCCGGCTGAACTTCAATCGCACGCGCAATCGCCGATGCTCATCCGGCCCCAGCGCATCCCCCGGTACGCACTGGCTCTGCCCCAACCACCGCCCCGCCCGCTCAAAGCGCAACACCACCAGCCCAGGCAACGCCACACTATCCCGACACAAGCGCACTGACTGCCACCCACAGGCACGGCTGAACACCTGCCAGCCCCGCACATCACGGCGCAGGCCGACAACCGCATGCTCATGGGTCAACAGAATACGTCGGGGAATGGCCCAGCCAGCGTGGGCCGTACAGGCGGCGACAACAGAAAAGGCCAGCCACCCGGGCAGCGGGCTCGCCCACACGGCAAGCCACGCCAGTACCTGACAAGCCAGATAGGCCGTCAGCAGCAGGCGCGAGCCTTGCCAGCGGCACTCGAAGCACTCACTTGGGCTGGACACGGTCCAGAATGATGCGGACCATACGCTGCAGTTCCGGGTCTTCGGACTCGGTGCGCTCCATGAACCAGCCAAACATGTCCTGATCCTCGCAGCTCAAGAGACGCACGTACAGTTCACGGTCGGTCTCATTGAGGGTGGGGTAGACTTCCTGGGTGAAAGGCACCAGCAGTACGTCCAGTTCCAGCATGCCGCGGCGGCTGTGCCAGAAAAGCCGGTTGAGTTCAGTTTGTTCGACCATGGGGCCCTCCTCGAATGGGCCGCCAGTATACAGCCAGGCGCGCGAAGCGACACCGGGCGTTGGTCTAGTCACCTACCTATTTTGTTACCGGCGTTCTATGATGGCCGCCAGTCTTTAGCCACCGCGATGACCCATGGCCGATTCCGCTTTCTTCTGCCCCCTGTCCCACGAGGGCATCCTCGCCGTCCGCGGCTCCGATGCAGGCAAGTTCCTGCAAGGCCAGCTGACCTGCAACATCAACTACCTCAGCCAGGAACACGCCAGCCTCGGCGCCCGCTGCATGGTCAAGGGGCGCATGCAGTCGAGCTTCCGCATAGTGCCCGAAGGCAACGGCTACTTGCTGGCCATGGCCAGTGAACTGCTCGACGCGCAACTGGCCGACCTGAAAAAATACGCCGTGTTCTCCAAGGCCACGCTGACCGACGAAAGCACCGAATGGGCACGCTTCGGCCTGCAAGGTGGCGACGCTGCACTGCAGGCGCTGGGGCTTGTCGTGCCCGCAGCCGCCGGTAGCACCGTGCGCCATGACGGGCTGATCGCAATCGCCGTGTCCGCCGGCCGGGTTGAGCTGTGGGTGCCGGCGGCTGACGCCGAGCCTGTACGCCAGGCCCTTGCCGCAGCGCTGCCCGAAGGCAGTATCAACGATTGGCTGCTGGGACAGATTCGCGCAGGTATTGGCCAGGTCATGGGCCCAACCCGTGAGCTGTTCATCCCGCAGATGATCAACCTGCAAGCCGTCGACGGCGTCAGTTTCAAGAAAGGCTGCTACACCGGCCAGGAAATCGTCGCCCGCATGCAGTACCTGGGCAAACTCAAGCGCCGCCAGTACCGCCTGGCCCTGGACCAGCAGGCCATTCCGGCCCCGGGCGCCGAGATTTTCTCGCCCACTCATGGGTCGTCGGTTGGTGAAGTGGTCATTGCTGCCAGCAACGGCGCCGGCTGCGAACTGCTCGCAGTGCTGAGCGCCGAGGCGGTGGAAGACGGCAACCTGCACCTGGGCAGCCTCGAAGGCCCGCGCCTGCAGGTACTGACCCTGCCTTACGAACTGGACCGCGACCGGGAAATCCAGCGCTGACCAGCCTGCCCCACCCCTGTGGCGGGGCCGCACCACCACTGCGGTAGACATGCCCATGAACAAGCTGGCCGAGTTGGTTCAAGCACAATTGCTCGACGCCATCGAAAAGGATGACCTGGTCCTGCCAACCCTGCCCGAGGTTGCCTTGAGCATCCGCGAGGCAGCGGAAGACAGCGAGATCAGCGTAGCGGCCCTGAGCAAGGTGATCGGCCGCGACGCGGCCCTGTCAGCGCGCCTGATCAAGGTCGTCAACAGCCCACTGCTGCGTGCTGCGATCGAGGTGACCGACCTGCATACCGCCATCACGCGGCTAGGCATCAACTACAGCTGCAACCTGGCCATCGGCCTGGTGATCGAGCAGATTTTCCATGCCCGCTCGCCGGCAGTCGAGCAGAAACTGCGCGATATCTGGGCCAGTAGCCTGGAAGTGGCAGGCATCAGCTACGAAATCTGCCGTCGCTTTACACCTCTCAAGCCTGACCAGGCCACCTTGGGTGGGCTGGTCAACCAGATTGGCGCGCTGCCGGTACTCATCTATGCCGAAGAGCACAACGAACTGCTGTCCGACCCGGTTTGCCTGCATTACGTGATCGAGCAACTCCAGCCGGTGCTGGGGGACAAGATCCTCAAGGCCTGGGAGTTTCCGGAGCAGTTGGTCCACCTGCCGAGCCAGGTTCATGACCTGGACCGCCAGACTGACAAGATCGATTACATCGACATCGTGCAGATCGCCCGCTGCATCAGTCAGCGCGGGCGCCACCGGCCATTGGCTGCGCTGCCGGCGTACCGCCATCTAGGGTTGCCGTTTGGCACCGAGCTGGAGGTCGATGAACTGCTGGAGGCGCGGAGCATGTTGCGCTGAGCTGTAACAGCCTGCCAGGGCCCTTTCGCAGGTGAGCCCGCGAAAGGGTCGACACAGGCAAACCATCAATCCGCAATAAAACTCACCCGCACCCGCAACCCGCCCTTCTCGCCATCATGCAGGCTCACCTGCGCCAGGTGCGCCCGACAGATCTCGCCAACAATAGCCAGCCCTAGTCCACTGCCCTGCGCACTTCGCCGGTAGAACCGCTCGAACACCCGCTCGCGCTCGGCCTCGGGAATACCTGGCCCATCGTCTTCCACTTCCAGCACTGCCGGCGCCATTACCCGCAAAATCACATTGCCACCCGCTGGCGTATGCGCCAAGGCATTGTCCACCAGGTTGCTCAACAACTCATTGAGCAACGTCGGCTCCCCCTTCAGCCATACCGGCGCCTCGGCCTCCAGCGCCAGCGACACCCCGCGCTTGTGCGCCAATGGCGCCATGGCCATGCCCAGTTCACGGGCCAGCTGGCTCAAATCCAGACGCTGTGCACCGCCCTCGGCGATTGCCCGTGCGCCATTCTCGACCCGCGCCAACGACAGTAGCTGGTTGGCCAGGTGGGTCAGCCTGTCGGTGCCCTGGGCGGCAGACTCCAAGGTCTGCCGCCACTCCTGCGGCTCGGCCGAGCGCAAGCCCAACTCGACACGTGCCTTCAACGCCGCCAGCGGCGTTCGCAGTTCGTGGGCCGCGTCGGCAATGAACTGCGCCTGGCGCTCGAACTGGCCACGCAAGCGCTCGGTAAAGTGGTTCAAGGCGCGCACCAGCGGGCCCAGCTCGCGCTGTACCTGCACCACCGGCAACGCTCGCAAGTCGTCCGGCTGACGTTCCTCCACCGCTGTGCGCAGGCGCTCCAACGGCCGCAACGCGGCACTCACGGCAAACCACACCATCACCAACGCCCCCAGTGCCAGCATGCCCAGGCGCAGCAGGGTATCGGCCATCAACCCTCGGGCCATGCGCACCCGCGCTTCCTCGGTTTCGGCTACGCGAATTTCTGCCATGCCGTTCATGTTCGGCTCGCTGACCGGCTTCAGCAGGCTGACCACACGAACGTCCTGGCCCAGGTAAGTGGCGTTGTAGAACCGTGCCAATGCCGGATAGTCGTCGGTGCGCGGCGTGCCAGGCGGCGGTGGCGGCAGGTTCTCGTAGCCAGAAATCAGCCTTTGCTGGATATCCAGCACCTGATAGTAAATGCGCCCCGCACTGTCATAGGCGAACGTGTCCAGCGCCACGTAAGGCACATCCGCGCTCAACGAACCATCGCGCTGCGACAGGCCAGCGGCGATGGTTCTCGCCGAAGCCAGCAGGGTGCGGTCGTAGGCGGTGTCGGCGGCCTCGCGGCCATTCCAGTAGGCGCTAAGGCCGCTGGCCAGCATCAGCACCACCAGCAACAGCGCCAAATTACCCAGCAAGCGCCCGCGCAGGCTGCCGTTGTCACGCATCGCGGTGCTCAAGCAAATAACCCAGACCACGGAAAGTGACGATGGCTACGGGGTGCCCGTCGAGCTTCTTGCGCAGGCGGTGAATGTAGATTTCGATGGCGTCAGGGCTGGCTTCTTCGTCCAGGCCAAACACCTGGGCAGCCAGCTGCTCCTTGCTCATCACCCGGCCCGGGCGGGCGATCAGCGCTTGCAGCACACTCTGCTCGCGTGAGGTCAGCGTCAGGTTGTCATCACCGAGGGTGAAGCGCCGGGTGTCCAGGTCATACACCAACGGCCCACAGCGTTGCTGTCGCTCGCCACCGAGCACACTGCGGCGCAGCAAGGCCTTGACCCGCGCTTCCAGCTCGGTCAGCTCAAACGGCTTGGCCAGATAATCGTCGGCGCCCAGGTTCAGGCCATGGACCCGGTCCTTGACGTCGCTGCGCGCAGTCAGCATAAGCACTGGCAAGGTTTTGCCACGGCCTCGCAAGCGCGCCAGTACCTCAAAGCCGTCCATGCGCGGCAGGCCGACATCCAGCACGGCCACGGCGTATTCCTCACTGGCCAGCGCCAAGTCGGCAGCCACGCCGTCATGCAGCACATCTACGGTCAGGCCATGGCTTTTCAAGGCCAGGGCCACGCTTTCGGCCAGTTGCAGGTGGTCTTCGACCAGTAGCACACGCATCGGATTCTCCCGGCTCGGGTGGGGCGGTGGCGCGGAGTGTACCGCTGTCACCACGCCTGTGAAGCCCCTCGTGACAAACCTTTCACGCTGAAAGGTTAGCGAAAGGTTCGTTGCCTAGCATCGCACCACGGTCGCCCTTCGCGCCGAAAAAAGCACCAGCAAGGTGCAACGAATAAGAACAATAAACGGAGTCATCGACGATGCTGTCATTGCAGCCGCAGGCGTTCGCGCCTACCCGTTCCTTTGCCGCACGCCCCTCAGCCATCGCCAGCGCCCTCGCGCTTGCCGGTGTCGCCCCGATGAGCCAGGCCGCCTTCTTCGAAGACAGCACGGCCACCTTCGAAACCCGCAACATGTACTTCAACCGCGACTTCCGCGACGGCACCAGCGCGCAGCAATCCAAGCGCGATGAATGGGCCCAGGGCTTCATCCTCAATTTCGAGTCTGGCTACACCGATGGCACCGTGGGCTTTGGCCTGGACGCATTGGGCATGCTCGGCATCAAGCTCGACTCCAGCCCCGACCGTACCGACAGCGGCCTGCTGCCGACCCACGATGACGGCAAGGCTGCCGACGAATACTCCAAGCTGGGCCTGACCGGCAAGGTGAAGATCTCCCAGACTGAACTCAAGATCGGCACCCTGATCCCCGAACTGCCGACCCTGCAGCCCAACGACGGGCGTATCCTGCCGCAAACCTTCGAGGGCGGCCTGCTCACCTCCAAAGAGATCAAGGGCCTGACCTTCACCGGTGGCCGCCTGGACAAGGCCAAGGACCGCAACGACACCAACTGGGAAGACCTGGCGCTGAACAACAAGAACGGCCGCTTCGGTGGCAGCTTCAGCGCTGACAACCTGGCCCTGGGCGGGCTCGACTACCAGTTCACCGACCGCATCACCGGCAGCTACCACTTCGCCCAGCTCGACGATATTTACCGCCAGCACTTCATCGGCATGGTCGCCACCCAGCCATGGGGCCCGGGCACCTTGGGTGCCGACCTGCGCCTTGCGATCAGCGACGACGCCGGTGCAGCCAAGGCCGGCAACATCGACAACACCACCGTCAACGGCATGCTCAGCTATGCCCTGGGCGGGCACAAGGTCAGCGCCGCCTGGCAGCAGCTGTCTGGCGAAAGTGCCTTCCCGTATGTGGATGGCGCCGACCCGTACCTGGTCAACTTCGTCCAGATCAACGACTTCGCCGGTGCCGACGAACGCTCCTGGCAGGCGCGCTACGACTACAACTTCGCCGCGCTCGGCGTACCGGGCCTGACCTTCATGACCCGTTACATCAGCGGTGACAACGTCAGCCGTGCTGCCGGTGGCGAAGGCAAAGAGTGGGAACGCAACACCGAACTGAAGTACGTGGTACAAAGCGGCCCGTTGAAGAACGTCGCCGTGCGCCTGCGCAACGCCACCTTCCGCTCCAACTTCGCCCGTGACGCGGATGAAGTGAGGCTGTTGGTCAGCTACAGCGTGGCGCTGTGGTAACCCCATAGCGGTAATCCAATAACAACAACGCTCACGGAGATCGACGATGACCTTTTCACTGCGCCGCCTCGTCCTCGCTACCGGCTGCCTGCTGTTGGCCGGCAACGCCCTCGCTGCAGAACCGAAACGCCCCGAATGCATCGCACCCGCCTCCCCTGGCGGTGGCTTCGACCTGACCTGCAAGCTGGTGCAAAGCGCACTGGTACAAGAAAAAATCCTCAGCAAGCCGATGCGCGTCACCTACATGCCCGGCGGTGTCGGCGCGGTCGCGTACAACGCCGTGGTCGCCCAGCGCCCGGCAGACGCCGGCACGCTGGTGGCCTGGTCCAGTGGCTCACTGCTTAACCTGGCTCAGGGCAAATTCGGCCGCTTCGACGAAAACGCAGTGAAATGGCTGGCTGCCGTCGGCACCAGCTACGGTGCCATCGCAGTGAAGAGCGACTCGCCCTACAAGACCCTTGATGACCTGGTCGCAGCGCTGAAGAAAGACCCGAGCAAGGTCGTGATCGGTTCCGGCGGTACCGTCGGCAGCCAGGACTGGATGCAGACCGCGTTGATCGCCAAGGCCGCAGGCATAAACCCGCGCGACCTGCGCTACGTGGCCCTGGAGGGCGGCGGCGAAATCGCCACGGCATTGCTGGGCGGCCATATCCAGGTCGGTTCTACCGACATTTCCGACTCCATGCCGCACATCCAGAGCGGCAACATGCGCATCCTCGCGGTGTTCTCTGAAAACCGCCTGGACGAGCCGGAAATGAAAGACATCCCTACTGCCAAGGAGCAGGGCTACGACATCGTCTGGCCGGTGGTGCGCGGTTTCTACCTGGGGCCAAAAGTGAGCGACGAGGACTACGCCTGGTGGAAGGCCTCGTTCGACAAGATGCTGGCCTCCGAGGACTTCGCCAAGCTGCGAGACCAGCGCGAGCTGTTCCCGTTCGCCATGACCGGCGAAGAGCTGGACGGCTATGTGAAGAAGCAAGTGGCTGACTACAAGGCACTGGCCAAGGAATTCGGCCTGATCCAGTAAGCCTGTCGAACTCACCACCACCCCTGTGGGAGCGGCCTTGTGTCGCGATCGGGCGCGAAGCGGCCCCTGGCACAGCCGATACGATGCTTCGGACAGATCGCATCGGCAGGTTTAGCGGCCGCTTCGCGCCCGATCGCGACGCAAGGCCGCTCCCACAGGATGTGCATCTCACTTGAGCAATCCCAACGAGGATTCCCCAATGATCCTTCAACGCATTTTCGCCCTGGCTCTGCTAGTGGTGTGTGCCGCCCTGGCCGTGATGGCCTGGCCCTATCAGGCTGCATTTTCCTATGAACCGGTGGGCCCGCGCGCTTACCCGTTGTTAGTGCTAGGCCTGATGGGGCTGGGCCTGCTGTACCTGTTGTTCCGCCCAACGCCCATCGTGCGCAAGGATGACGAACCGGAACTGGACCGCGAGACCCTGATCAAGATCACCGCCTGTGTCGGCCTGCTGATCGTCTTCGCCGCCACTTTTGAAGCGCTCGGCTTCATCCTCAGCGCTATCCTGGTCGGCCTGCCCATGGCTCGGCTGTACGGTGGCCGCTGGCTGCAAAGCGCCATTGTGGTGGCCGGCATGAGCATTTTCCTCTACTGGCTGTTCGACCGTGTGATGGACGTGCCACTGCCCCTTGGCCTGCTGAGCGTACTGGAGAACTGACATGGATACCTTGAGCTACCTGGGCCAGGGCTTCGGCATTGCCCTGTCCCCTTACAACCTGGTCACCGCCCTCTCCGGCACCTTGATCGGCACCGTGGTCGGCCTGCTGCCGGGCCTGGGCCCGATCAATGGCGTGGCCCTGCTGATCCCCATCGCCTTTGCCCTCGGCCTGCCGCCGGAATCGGCGCTGATCCTGCTGGCGGCGGTGTACCTGGGCTGCGAATATGGCGGGCGTATCAGCTCGATCCTGCTGAACATCCCGGGCGAAGCCTCGACCGTGATGACAACCCTGGACGGCTACCCGATGGCTCGCCAAGGACTGGCAGGCGTCGCGCTGTCGCTGTCGGCCTGGAGTTCGTTCATCGGCGCCTTCATTGCCACCTGCGGCATGGTGCTGTTCGCCCCGCTGCTGGCGAAATGGGCCATCGCCTTCGGCCCGGCGGAGTACTTTGTGCTGATGGTGTTCGCCATCGTCGCGCTGGGTGGCATGGCCGGTGACAAACCACTGAAAACCTTCATTGCCGCTCTCATCGGCCTGTTCCTGTCGGCGGTCGGCATCGACGCCAACAGCGGCGTGTACCGCTTCACCGGTGACAGCGTGCACCTGGCCGACGGCATTCAGTTCGTGGTGCTCGTGCTGGGCCTGTTCTCCATCAGCGAAATCCTCCTGCTGCTGGAAAAGACCCACCATGGCCACCAGGCGGTCAAGGCTACCGGCCGCATGCTGTTCAACTTCAAGGAAGCGGCCTCGGTGTTCCTGGTCAACATCCGTTGCGGCCTGCTCGGTTTCATCATGGGTGTTCTACCCGGCGCCGGCGCAACGCTGGCCAGCGCCGTGGCCTACATGACCGAGAAACGCATGGCCGGGGAAAGCGGCAAGTTCGGCAAAGGCGATGCCCGTGGCCTGGCAGCGCCGGAAACGGCCATTGGTGCGTCCTGCTGTGGCGCCCTGGTCCCGATGCTGACCCTGGGCGTACCGGGCTCTGGCACCACGGCTGTGATGATCGGCGCCCTGACCCTGTACAACATCACCCCTGGCCCACTGCTGTTCGAACAGCAGCCAGATATTGTCTGGGGCCTGATCGCCTCGCTGTTCGTCGCCAACATCATGCTGGTGATCCTCAACATCCCGATGATCCGCATCTTCACCCGCATCCTCGCCGTGCCAAACTGGGCGCTGGTGCCGGTGATCGCCATCATCACCGCGATCGGTGTGTACGCCGTGCATGCCACCACCTTCGACCTGTTCCTCATGGTCGGTATCGGCATCATGGGCTACATCCTGCGCAAGCTGGACTTCCCTCTGTCGCCGATTCTGCTGGGCTTCATCCTCGGCGGGCTGATGGAGCAAAACCTGCGTCGGGCGCTGTCGATCTCCAACGGTGAACTGGGCATCCTCTGGTCCAGCCCGATCAGCATGGGCGTCTGGGCGCTGGTAGTGCTGATGCTCGCCCTGCCGCTGCTGCGCATCTGGCGCAAACGCAGCCTGCAGCGCCGGGCCCTGGCCGATGCCTGATCGGTCGTTGCCATTGTTCGTCGCGACCGGGCTGGTCGGCCTTGCTGGCGGTTTTGCCGCCAGCAAGGTCGGCTGGCCTTTGCCATGGATGGTCGGCTCATTGCTGGCGATCATCCTGGTGCGCTGCCTGACGCGTTGGCAGCTGTCGGAAATCCCCAACGGCCGCAAGTGTGGGCAGTGGATCATCGGCATCGGTATTGGCCTGCACTTCACCCCCGCGGTGATCGAGCAAGTGGCCAGCCATTTCGCGCTGATCTGCTTCGGTGCGTTGTTCACCACCCTGTCCAGCGTGATCAGCGTATGGCTGCTGCGGCGAACCGGTGAAGACCGCGCCACCGCGTTCTTCGCCAGCATGCCTGGCGGTTCGGGCGAGATGGTCAACCTTGGGGCGCGCAATGGCGCGGTGCTCAGCCAGGTGGCGGCAGCGCAAAGCTTGCGTGTGCTGGCAGTGGTGCTGTGCGTGCCGGCGCTGTTCAAGTTTCTGCTGGGTGACGGGGTACCACTGAACCACACCGGTAGCGTGAGCTGGGGCTGGCTGGCGTTGATTGCGCCCTTGGGCGTTGCCGTTGCCTTGCTCTGGCAGCGCTTGCGCCAGCCCAACCCCTGGCTGTTCGGGCCATTGCTGGTCGCGGCTACGGTCAGCCTGGCCGGCAACCTGCAGATCGCCCTGCCCAACGGCGCCAGCCAGATCGGCCAGTGGCTCATCGGCAGCGGCCTGGCCTGCCACTTCAACCGCGCGTTCTTCCGCCGCGCACCGTCGTTCCTGGGACGCACCTTGATGGCCACGGCGTTGTGCATGGCGATTGCCGCCAGTGCCGCGTGGGTGCTGAGCATGATGACTGCACTGGACTTGCGTTCGCTGACACTGGGGATGATGCCTGGCGGGATCGCCGAAATGAGCCTCACGGCCGAAACGTTGCAATTGTCAGTGCCGCTGGTGACCGCGCTGCAGGTGATGCGCCTGATCCTGGTGTTGTTTCTTGCAGAACCGCTTTTCCGGTTGTGGGACAACAGGTATTCAAGCGGCAAGCCCCCTGAAGATAGATAGTTACCACTTGCCCAATGCCCGGATGAATAGAGTCGGATTGCTGCCCTGATCGCCAGCAAACCCACACTTCCCGGCATTCAAGAGGTAATGATGAAAGTCCGTCTTTCTTGCAACTATCGCTCGGCTATTGCCTGGGCATGCCTTGCCATCAGCGCAGGCAGCCTTGCCGCAGAGCCACCTGCCCCCGTCCAGATCAACGTCGTGGCTATCAATGATCTTCACGGCTACCTGGAACCCAACCCCCAGGACTACGCCGGCGCGCAAGGCGCTACCCGCCTGACCTACGGCGGCATCGCCACACTCGGTGCCATGCTCGATGAGCTGCGAACGCAGGACCCCGATCTGCTGTTCATCGGGGCTGGCGACTTGATAGGGGGCAGCCCCGCCATTTCTGCGCTGTGGGCTGACGAACCTGTGCTTGAGGCCTTGAACGCGATGGGCATGATTGTCAGCGCATCCGGGAACCACGAACTGGATGCAGGCAAGGCCGAGTTTCTTCGTCAGATCCACGGAGGATGCGAGTCAACGCGCCCTGAAAAGGCCTGCACGTTTCGCGGCAATTATCCAGGAAGTGGCTTCCCTTACATAGCGTCCAACCTGATCAATACCACCACGGGCGAGCGCTTGCTACCGGCCTATCACATTGAGCAGGTAAAAGGGGTCAAGATAGCGTTCGTCGGAGCTGTGCCGCGCAACATGGAAAAAGTGGTCTCGGCCAGCGCATTCGCAGGGCTCAAAGCCACGGATGAAGCGCAAGCCATCAATGACGTGATTCCAGAGCTCAAGGCCAAAGGTGTCAATGCAATCATTGCGGTCATGCACCAGGGAGGGGATACCGTCGAGCCGTTCGACACGCAGGATTGCAGCCAGCTGAATGGCGCGATCGTCGACGTGGCGAAGCGGCTGGATCCTGCGGTAGATGCTGTCATCAGCGGTCACTCGCATGCCAGCTATCAATGCAAGGTGGGTGACCTGAGCATCACTCAGGCGGGCAAATACGGCCACTTCCTGACTCAGTTGAAGTTGCAGGTAACGCCGGGCACCCATCACGTCACGAACATCACCGCCCGCAATATTCCTGCTGACCCACAGAACTACCTGCCGAATGCCAAGTTGACGAGTTTGCTGGAGGAAGTGCGTCAGCGGTCCGGGGAAAAATTGCTCGAACCCATAGGACGCATCTCGACGGCAGAACTTGACCGCAAAGAAAATGCCGCCGGTGAAACAACCTTGGGGAACCTGGTCACGGATGCCCAATTGGCCATGACCCAAGCGTTTAATACCCAGGTTGCCTTTCTCAACCTGGGTGGGCTGCGCAGTGATCTTATCCAGCCTGCCGATAGCGACCTGACCTACGAACAATTATTCGCCGTACAACCGTTCAATAACCCACTGGTGGTTCAGGAACTGACAGGCAAGCAGATTACCGAACTGCTCAACCTTCAATGGAACAGGGGCAGTTTCAATCCGCTGCAAGTATCGAAGGGTTTTCATTATGAGTGGGATGGTTCACGGCCTGTCGGCAGCCGTGTCGTCGAGGGCAGTGTGCGTCTTCACGGCAAACCCGTTGAGCCGTTGACCCATTATCGCGTCGTCAGCAACCTGTTCCTGGCCGATGGTGGCGGTGGCTTGGCCACTTTCAAAGAAGGAAGGCGACGCCAGGACACCGGCATCTCCGACCTGGAAGCCTTGGTGGCGTATGTACGCCAGAACCATGAGCGGGGTATTGCAATTGGCCAGCGCAGCGAGCCGCGCATCAGCATGACGCCCTGAGCGATTGCGTACCCCACCCCGGTTTCTCACAGCGGGGGCAGTGCCCAGTCGATGGGCCCGAGCCCCCGCTGCTCGAGGAAGCTGTTGGTACGGCTGAAATGCCCGCAACCGATGAACCCGCGATACGCCGACAGCGGCGAAGGATGGACCGACTTCAGTACCAGGTGCTTGGTACCGTCGATCAGCTTCTGCTTGCTCTGTGCATGCGCCCCCCATAGCAGGAATACCACGTTCGGGCATTGCTCACTGACCACCTGGATAATCCGGTCGGTAAAAAACTCCCAGCCTTTCTTGGCATGCGACGCGGCATTGGCGCGCTCGACGGTCATGGTCGTGTTGAGCAACAGAACGCCTTGTTCCGCCCAGCTCTGGAGGTAGCCGTGGCTGGGGATCGGGATGTTCAGGTCGCGCTGCAGCTCCTTGTAGATATTGACCAGCGACGGTGGCGTGGCCACGCCCGGTTGCACCGAGAAGCACAAGCCATGGGCCTGCCCCGGCCCGTGATACGGGTCCTGACCGAGGATGACCACCTTCACCTGGTCCAGCGGTGTCGAATTGAGCGCATTGAAGATCAGCGGCCCTGGCGGGTAGATTTCCTTGCCAGCAGCGTACTCGCCACGCAGAAATTCGCGCAGCTGGTGCATGTAAGGCTGGTCGAATTCACCGCGCAATGCGGCCTTCCAGCTGGGTTCGAGTTTGATGCGATCGTCGTCAGTCATGGGGCCTTCCATAAACAATGGCGCGACACTAGGTAAGCCCTTCGCGCTTGTCAAACGATCCGACCGACGACCGGCATGATTGGCCAGGCAAGCCATACTTGAGCGATGACTTGCGAGAGGTAGTCCATGACCATTCACTGCGAGGTACTCACCGGCGTCGATGGCGCCCGCATCGGCATCGCCACCCTGGATGCGCCCAAGGCGCTCAATGCCCTGACCCTGCCGATGATCGAAGTGCTGGGCGAACAACTGCATGCCTGGGCCCGCGACCCGGCTATCGTCTGCGTGCTGCTGCGCGGCAACGGGGCAAAAGCCTTTTGCGCAGGCGGCGATGTACGTGCGCTGGTGCAAGCCTGCCGCGACCACCCCGGCAGTGTCCCCCCGCTGGCGGCCTCTTTCTTCGCCGCCGAATACCGCCTGGACTTTGCCCTGCACACCTACCCCAAACCGTTACTCTGCTGGGGCCATGGGCATGTGCTGGGTGGCGGCATGGGGCTGCTGCAAGGCGCCAATGTACGTATCGTCACACCCAGCAGCCGGCTGGCCATGCCGGAAATCAGCATCGGCCTGTACCCTGACGTAGGCGCCAGTTGGTTCCTGGCCCGGCTGCCGGGCAAGCTGGGTTTGTTCTTCGGCCTGACCGGCGCGCCGATCAACGCCCGCGATGCCCTTGACCTGGGCCTGGCTGACCGTTTTCTGGGCGAGCACCAGCAAGAGGCCTTGATCGAGGAGTTGCTGCAACTCAACTGGCAGGAGCAGACCGCCGTACAACTGAACAGCTTGCTCAAGGCCGAGCAGCATCGTGCCTGCGCCGAGCTGCCTGATGCCCAGTGGCTGCCACGACGGCATGTGATCGATCAGTTACTCGACGTGGCGGATGCGGCTTCAGCCTGGCGCGCGCTGGAAAGGCTCAAGCAGCATGACGACCCATTGCTGGCAGATGCCGGCCAACGCCTGCATGAGGGTTGTCCGCTGACGGCGCATCTGGTCTGGGAGCAAATCCGCCGGGCGCGGTACCTCTCGTTGGCGCAAGTGTTCCAGATGGAATACAGCATGAGCCTGAACTGTTGCCGCCACCCTGAGTTCAGTGAAGGCGTGCGTGCTCGCCTGCTGGACAAAGACAACCAGCCGCGCTGGCACTGGCCTGATGTGGCGCAAGTGCCGGCGGCGGTAGTCGAGGCGCATTTTGCCAAGGCGTGGGAGGGACGCCACCCATTGGCGGATGTGGGTTAGCCTGCTGCTGCGGGGGCTGCTTTTCAGCCCCCGCCTCCGCTCAGCTAGCGCTGCCAGTTTCCTCCTCGCCCCTGCCCGCCCCGCCCGTCCCAGCGCCCGCGGTCGTCAACCTGCCGATTGGAGTGCCGGTCGCCCTGCCGGTAACGCTGGCTGTCATTGCGATAGTCATGGCGATCCCGGTCCTGCCGGTAGTCTTGCCGCTGGCGATTGCCGTAGTCATAGCGCGGGTTGCCATGCCACTGGTTCATCCTCGGCTGCGGATAGGGCCGGTAATGGGGCACAGGGGCCGACCGATTGTAGTAACGGGGAGCAGGCTGATAGTAGTAGCGCGGCGCAGGCGCTACATAGTACCGGTCATAGCGGTAATACCCCGGCGCCACATAGCGGTCGGTGGAGTAGTAGTCCGAACGGTAGTAGCCCCCGCGTTCATAGTACGGGGCGCAGGCCGAAGTCATCAGCCCCAGCAGGGCGATCAACAGGATTCGATAGGACATGGCGGCCTCCTGGACCGCTGGAGTGCCCGAACAGCGGCGCTGGCGAGCGTCGATACGAGATGCGTCAATCGACATTGACTAAGACAACGGCGCGCAGGTGCAGTGCCATTTCTGCAATAACTTGATACAGCTGAAATAACCCTGAAAAACTTGCAGTCATTTGTCGGCCATCTCTCTAGAATAAGCGGCTCGGCACACATCACGGGAAGATCATGCCCTTACGTTCCGCTCTGTTCTCGCAACGCTCGCTGATCGTTACCCTGCTCGTGTTACTGGCCTGCGGCTTCCTGGCCACCTCGCTGCTCAGCTACTTCTCCTCTCGCAGCGCCATCCGCGACGGCATCATCAATACCGAATTGCCGCTGACCTCCGACACTGTCTACTCGGAAATTCAGAAAGACCTGATCCGCCCGGTACTGATCGCCTCGATGATGGCCCAGGACACCTTCCTGCGCGACTGGGTGCTGTCCGGCGAGCAGGATACCGAACGCATGACCCGTTACCTGAGCGAGGTCATGGGCAAGCAGGACATCTTCACGTCCTTTTTCGTGTCCGATCGCACGCGGACCTACTACCAGGCCAAAGGCGTGCTCAAACACGTCGAACCGGGCACCTGGCGTGATGCCTGGTATTTCCGTCTGCGTGAACTCAAGGCCCCTTATGAGATCAACGTCGACCTGGACATGGCCAACCAGGACAGCCTGACCGTGTTCATCAACTACCAGGTGCACGACTACCAGCAGCGCTTCATCGGCGCGGCAGGCGTAGGGCTGAGCGTATCGTCGGTGGTCAAGCTGATCGATCAGTACCAACGCCGCTACCAGCGCGCGGTGCTATTCACGGATGCCAAAGGCAAGGTGCTGTTGACCGGCTCCGAGGGTGGCCCGCATGGTTTGCAAGTCGGCCAGTCACTCAGCGACAACCCTGAGCTGAGGGCCATGCTGGCCGAGCAGTGGGTGCCAGGCGAAGGCAGCCACGAGTACCATGACAGCGAAAAGCACAGCCACTTTCTCAACGTTCGCCACCTGCCCGAACTGGACTGGTACCTGTTGGTGGACAAACGCGAAACCGGCGTCCTCGACCGCATTCGCCACGCGCTGTACCTGAACCTGGCGATCTGTACGATGATCACCCTGGTGGTGCTGGCACTGGTGCATGCCATGGTCCGCCGCCACCAGGCCAGCACCGAAGCCTTGGCCACGCTCGACAGCCTCACCGGCTTGCACAACCGGCGCAGCTTCGACCTGCTCGCCGCCCAGGCGCTGCGAGAAGCCCGGCGCGACAGCAGCCCTCTGGTGGCCTTGCTGATTGATCTGGACCACTTCAAGGCACTGAACGACAACCACGGCCACCTGGCAGGTGACGAAGTGCTACGCCAATTCGCCAATGTGCTGCAAGGCAGCCTGCGTCAGTCAGATATACTGTGCCGCTGGGGCGGTGAGGAATTCATCGTGCTGCTGCGCGAAGCTGAAGGCCGCCAGGCCATCGAGGTGGCGGAAAAGATCCGGCGACGCACCGAACAGCTGACCTTCAGTTACGACAACCAGCCGCTGCGACTGACCACCAGCATCGGCCTGAGCAGCCTGCAACCGGGGGACACCCTGCACGCCCTGCTGACCCGCGCCGACCGCGCGCTTTATCGTGCCAAGCAGGCTGGCCGCAACCGCGTCTGCAGTGAAACCCGCCATGAATGACAAGCAACACTGCCCCGCTTGCGGTGCCCTCAACCAGTGCAGCCTGGCCGACCCACGCCGTGCCACCCAGGCGTGTTGGTGCTACAGCGTGACCATCGACCCGGCCGTGCTCCAGGCCCTGCCCGATGAACTGCGTAACAAGGCCTGTCTGTGCCCGCGCTGCGCCGCCGTTGAAGAACAGCTCCGTCCATCCGCTGCCCACTGATCGTTGCCATGCGCCTTGACCGTTTCCTCGCCAACCTGCCCAGCTACAACCGCCAGCAAGTTCGTCTGATGCTGGCGCAACGCCGCGTGCGGGTGGACGGCAAGGTCGCCAGTGACCCGCTGACCGACGTGCGTGAATTCAGCCGCGTAGAGCTGGACGAGCAACTGCTGCAGGCCGGCCGTCCGGCCCGCTACCTGATGCTGTACAAGCCCACTGGCTGCGTAAGCGCCACCCACGACCCGCAACACCGTACCGTTCTCGACCTGCTGCCCACGGCGTTGCGAGATGACCTGCACATAGCCGGGCGCCTGGATTTCAACACCACCGGCCTGATGATCCTGACCAACGATGGCCAGTGGTCACGGCGCCTGACCCAGCCTGCCACAAAGCTGCCCAAGCATTATCTGGTGGACACCGAGGACGAGATTGGCGAGCACTATGTGGCCAAGTTTCGCGAGGGTTTCTATTTTGCCTTCGAAGACCTCACCACCCAACCAGCCCAGCTGGACATCCTCGGCCCCCACCGAGCCCGGCTGGCGATCGTCGAGGGGCGGTACCACCAGGTCAAGCGCATGTTCGGGCACTTCAACAACAAGGTGGTGGGGCTGCATCGGGAGAGCATGGGGGCGATCCGGCTGGATCCGGGGTTGGCGCCGGGAGAGTATCGTGAACTGACGGCCAATGAGATAGCCACTGTCTAGGCCGTGACAGACAGCCCGTGTCGTCATACGACCGCTCAGCGACAAAAGTCACATTACTTACCGAACGGCACTTGCGCGATCCCCAACCCACTGCTTGAATCCAAATCGTCAGTCTGCATGTGACTACCAAGTCACACCTGCAGGCGATGACACTTTTTGCCGGCCACCCAAAGCCTAGATGCCTTGGGGCACGGCAAATTGCCCGCCAAAAACAATACCGTCGACGCAAGTGCCAAGGATCGACACAGGGCCCCCGGATTATCTTCAGGCAAATGCCTACCTGTCATAAAGAACGTGCACCCTAGGTGACGCGAATACCCTTTTTGCGCCAGGAGTCGATGACATGAGGCCAGAAATCGCTGTACTTGATATCCAAGGTCAGTATCGGGTTTACACGGAGTTCTATCGCGCGGATGCGGCCGAAAACACGATCATCCTAATCAACGGCTCGCTGGCCACCACGGCCTCGTTCGCCCAGACGGTACGTAACCTGCACCCACAGTTCAACGTGGTTCTGTTCGACCAGCCGTATTCAGGCAAGTCCAAGCCGCACAACCGTCAGGAACGGCTGATCAGCAAGGAGACCGAGGCGCATATCCTCCTTGAGCTGATCGAGCACTTCCAGGCAGACCACGTGATGTCTTTTTCGTGGGGTGGCGCAAGCACGCTGCTGGCGCTGGCGCACCAGCCGCGGTACGTGAAGAAGGCAGTGGTGAGTTCGTTCTCGCCAGTGATCAACGAGCCGATGCGCGACTATCTGGACCGTGGCTGCCAGTACCTGGCCGCCTGCGACCGTTATCAGGTCGGCAACCTGGTCAATGACACCATCGGCAAGCACTTGCCGTCGCTGTTCAAACGCTTCAACTACCGCCATGTGAGCAGCCTGGACAGCCACGAGTACGCACAGATGCACTTCCACATCAACCAGGTGCTGGAGCACGACCTGGAACGTGCGCTGCAAGGCGCGCGTAATATCAACATCCCGGTGCTGTTCATCAACGGCGAACGCGACGAGTACACCACAGTCGAAGATGCGCGGCAGTTCAGCAAGCATGTGGGCAGAAGCCAGTTCAGCGTGATCCGCGATGCGGGCCACTTCCTGGACATGGAGAACAAGACCGCCTGCGAGAACACCCGCAGTGTCATGCTGGGGTTCCTCAAGCCAACCGTGCGTGAACCCCGCCAACGTTACCAACCCGTGCAACAGGGGCAGCATGCATTTGCCATCTGAGCGGCTCGGCGCCTTGTAGCAAATACCCGCAGGCCACGGGGCGCCGACAAGCTTTTTTATAACTTGGGCTTCTAATTCGCTGAAGGTTCTGGTAAAAAGTCGAGCTCAGATGCGGGTATAGTTTAGTGGCAAAACGAAAGCTTCCCAAGCTTTAGTTGAGGGTTCGATTCCCTCTACCCGCTCCACATCGCATTCCCGCATGGCGTTCCAGCAACGTCATCGCAGTCAAAAGGAGCCTTGGCTCCTTTTTTCGTTTTTCACCCTGCCTTGACCTGGCCCATGGCCATTTACCCACCGATCCGCTTCAATGCGCATCGGGCCTTTGCGTGTGCAAGCGAAACGGCTTGTGGCGGATAGGCTCACTGGATTCGTGAAACCATTCGAAAGGACAACGCATGTTTCTCTCCCGCTGGCTACCGGGCCTTGCCAACCTGCTGCACTACCGCCGTGAATGGTTCCACGCCGATCTGCAAGCTGGCCTGTCGGTAGCCGCGATCCAGATTCCCATTGCCATTGCCTATGCGCAGATCGTCGGGCTGCCGCCGCAATATGGCCTGTACGCCTGTGTGCTACCGATGATGGTCTACGCGCTGATCGGTAGCTCGCGCCAGCTGATGGTCGGCCCCGACGCCGCCACCTGCGCGATGATCGCCGGTGCCGTGGCACCGCTGGCCCTGGGCGACCCGCAGCGCATCGTCGAACTGTCGGTGATCGTCACCGTGCTGGTCGGCGTGATGCTGATTGCCGCGGGCCTGGCGCGGGCCGGGTTCATCGCCAGCTTCTTCTCGCGGCCGATCCTGATCGGCTACCTCAACGGTATCGGGCTGAGCCTGATCGCCGGGCAGCTGTCCAAGGTGGTGGGCTTCCAGATCGAGGGCGACGGTTTCATCCTCAGCCTGATCAACTTCTTCCAGCGCCTAGGGGAAATTCACTGGGTCACATTGATCATCGGCCTGGCCGCCCTGGGCCTGCTCATCTGGCTGCCACGGCGCTACCCGCGCCTGCCCGCAGCCCTCACGGTAGTGGCGCTGTTCATGCTGCTGGTTGGCCTGTTCGGCCTTGACCGCTTTGGCGTCGCCGTCCTTGGGCCGGTACCTGCAGGCATCCCGCAACTGGCCTGGCCACACAGCAACCTGGCGGAAATGAAGAGCCTGCTGCGCGACGCCCTGGGTATCGCCACCGTCAGCTTCTGTAGCGCCATGCTTACCGCACGCAGCTTTGCCGCCCGGCATGGCTATGCGATCAACGCCAACCACGAATTCGTCGCCCTGGGCGTGAGCAACCTGGCGGCCGGGGTTTCCCAGGGCTTTGCCATCAGCGGTGCCGACTCGCGCACTGCAGTCAACGACATGGTCGGTGGCAAAAGCCAGCTGGTGGGCATCATCGCGGCACTGGTGATCGCCCTGATCCTGCTGTTCTTCACCGCGCCCATGGCCTGGATCCCCCAGGCTGCGCTGGGCGCCGTGCTGCTGATGGCAGGCTGGGGGTTGATCGACATCAAATCGCTGGGGCATATCCGGCGTCTAAGCCGCTTCGAGTTCTGGCTGTGCCTGCTGACCACGGCGGGCGTACTGGGCCTGGGCGTGCTGCCCGGCATCGTGTTTGCCGTGACCCTGGCGATCCTGCGCCTGCTTTACAGCATCTACCAGCCCACCGATGCCGTACTGGGCTGGCTGCCGGGCACCGAAGGCCAGGTCGACATCCGCAAGTTCAAGGACGCCCGCACCGTGCCTGGCCTGGTGGTGTACCGCTTCGACGACGCCATCCTGTTCTTCAATGCCGACTACTTCAAGATGCGCCTGCTTGAAGCCGTGCAAAGCCAGGACCAGCCTAAAGCCGTGCTGTTCGATGCCGAAGCGGTAACCAGCATCGATGTCAGCGGCATCGCCGCCCTGCGCGAAGTGCGCGACACCCTGGCGGCCCAAGGCATCTTCTTCGCCATCGCCCGCGCCCGTGGCACTTTCCTGCGCATGTTGGTGCGCTCGGGGATGGCGCGGGACATGGAAGAAAAACTGCTATTCGGCTCGGTACGCGCGGGGATTCGTGCGTACCGCGTGTGGCGCAACCGAAACCGCAGTGTGCAAGTGACCGAACAGGGTTGAGCGGCTTTCATCCTGTTCAACGTGCTGCGCCTGTGCTGGCCCTTTCGCGGGTAAACCCGCTCCTACATGGACTTGTAGGTGCGGGTTCACCCGCGAAAGGGCCAGCACAGGCAACACAAAACCTCGCCTTGACACCAACCCTCGCACACCTCGCATGACATGCTAAAGTCGCCCCGTTCCCCGCACCACCCAACGGATCCAGCATGCCCGCACTTGATGCCACCCTTACCCCCTGGCCAGAACTCGCCGCCCGCCATCCCTGCGACGCCCTGCTGCTGGGCAACGGCGCCAGCCGCGCAGTATGGAAGCCGTTCGGCTACTTCTCGCTGTTCGAGCAAGCGCAACGCGCAGGCCGCAAGAAAGGCCTGGCGGTCAGCGACCAAGCACTGTTCAAGTCCTTGGCCACGGAACTGTTCGAGCCGGTGCTCAGCGCCCTCAACACCACCGTGCGTACCAATGCCGCCCTGGCCATCAACTCCACCGCGCCGCTGAACCGCTACTACTCGATCAAGGAAGCGTTGATTCACGCCGTGCGCACGGTGCATCTGCCCTGGCCGCTGATGCCGAAGGCCACCCTGGCAACCCTCAATCAGGCCCTGCGCGGCTATCGAAGCGTCTACACCAGCAACTACGACCTGCTGCTGCCATGGGCCGTGCAGCACGCCCCGAGTGGCTTCGCCGAACTGTTCGACGAACAAGGCTATTTCGACGTGCGACGCACCGGCAGCGAAGGTACCCGGGTACTGCACCTGCATGGCGGCCTGCACCTGCTCAAGCTGCCCGACGGCACCACCCGCCAGCGCAGCGCTGAAAGTGCCGAACTGCTCGATGGGTTTGCCGTGAATATCCCGGGTGAAGTACCGCTGTTCGTCAACGAAGACCGCAGCGACGAGAAACTGCGCGCTATCCGCAACTCGGACTATCTGAGCTGGTGCCTGGGGCAGCTGGCGCAGGAAAACCAAGGGATATGCCTGTTCGGGCAGCATCTGGACAGCAGTGACCGGCACCTGCTCGACGCTGTGCGCCAAGCCCGTCCGCAACAGCTATCCATTGCCATTAGGCCGCTGGGCGAGGCGTCGGTGATCAATCAGAAGCAGCATTTTGCAGATCGTTTCGGGGATTTGCCGGGGACGGCGCTGCATTTCTTCGATGCCAGCACCCATCCGTTGGGGCAGGCAGCATTGGCTATCGAAGTGCCCTCTGCTCAGCGCTGACAAGGTGCCCGGCAGGCGTACCGGTGGGTGGCGTCAGAGCAACCCATCCGCGCGCAACAACGTTTCCAGGCAATGCTCCTGCACCCCATAGAACGCCTTGAGCTGGGCAATCTTCTCCAGCAACGCCCCGTTATCCCCCGCCTGCCGACGCTTCACCGCAAGAATCATCTTGTTCTTGTTGGTGTGTTCCAGCGAGATGAACTCGAACACCTTGGTTTCATAGCCACAGGCTTCCAGGTACAGCGCACGCAGGCTGTCGGTCAGCATTTCGGCCTGCTGGCCCAGGTGCAGGCCATACTGCAGCATGGGTTGCAGCAACCCTGGGCTGTGCAATTGCGGGCGGATCTGCTTGTGGCAGCACGGCGAGCACATGATGATCGCGGCGTTGCAGCGGATGCCGGTGTGGATGGCGTAGTCGGTAGCGATGTCACAGGCATGCAAGGCGATCATCACCTCGATGGCCTCAGGCACCACACTGCGCACATCACCACACTGGAACTCCAGCCCCGGGTGGTCGAGGCGTGCGGCCGCGGCGTTGCACAGGTCGACCATGTCCTGGCGCAGCTCCACGCCGGTGACCTGTGCGTCACGGCCCAAACTGTTGCGCAGGTAGTCATGCATGGCAAAGGTCAGGTAGCCCTTGCCCGATCCGAAGTCGGCCACCCGCAGCGCCTGTTCCGTCGACACCGGTGCATTGGCCAGGGCGTGATCGAAGACCTCGATGAATTTGTTGATCTGCTTCCACTTGCGTGACATGGACGGGATCAGTGCGCCTTGTGCGTCGGTCACACCGAGGTCGCGCAGAAACGGCCGCGACAGCTCCAGATAACGCTTCTTCTCGCGATCATGCCCGCTGCCCGCATCGGCCACGCGCGGTGCCTGGGCACCGTGGCGCTGGAGCATCGGTTTGCCCTTCTTGCTGAAGGTCAACTGCACTTCGCCGTCAGCATCGAACAGGTGGGCATTGCGGAAGCTGTCCGGCAGCAGTTCGGCAACCAGCACCTGGGCCTGGTCCAGCGGCAGGTTGCGGGTGATGTCGCGGGTCTGGTGGCGGTAGACCAGCGACAGGCACGGCTGGCCCTTGACCTGCAACGGCTTGGCAATGATCCGTTGCAAGGTCTGGTCGGCACCGACATGGCGCGCCAGCACCAGCTTGACCAGGGTTTCGCCGTGAAGGGCGGCGTTCAGCAGGTCGAGAAACTGAGCGCGCGCATCCGGCGCGCAAGAGGCAGAAGTACTGGCGGACATGAAAAAGGGGGCCTTGGGAAGCGGAACGCCTATTCTAACGTGCCGCAAGCACCCTGTGGGAGCGGGCTTGCCCGCAACACCGGCAAAGCCGGTGGCAGACACCGTGTCGACTGATTCGCGGGCAAGCCCGCTCCTGCAGGGAATCCAGCAAGGCTGGGCGCTCCTTCAATCGAGAATCACCAAGCGGTTGGGCAATTCGTTGCGTGCATGGGTTGGCGGCACGTGCTGGCTAAGCAGCTCGCCACACGCTTCGATGCACTCGACAAAGCCCTGCAAGGTGCGGCCCTGGCGCACCTGCTCGGCCAAGCGGGCACCGATGGCCGCGCGGGCTTGGGCATCCAGGCAGTGCTCGATACCCCGATCGACCAGGATCTCCACATGCCGCTCCGCCTCGCTGACGAAAATCAGCACGCCCGTGGCGCCTGCTGTGCGCTGCAGGTTCTGCTCGCGAAACTGCTGGTGGGCCAGGCGCGAGGCTCGCCAGCGGCGCAAGGCACGGGGGATCAGCCAGTCGGCCAGGCGCGGGTTGCGCAGCAGCAGGCACAAAACGACGAACAGCAGCACGTTGCCCATCAGCACGCCACGCACGCTGGGCCAAGCCAGCAGCCAGTGCAACAGACCGGGCACGGTCAGTGCCAGCACGGCGGCCCACAACAACGGCCAATACGCATAATCGTCGGCACGACGGGCAAGCACCGTCACCAGTTCGGCATCGGTACGCCGCTCGGCACGGGCAATGGCTTCGGCAATCTGCCGCTGATGGTATTCGTCGAAGGGGGTCATGCCGTCGGTCTCTTGAGCGTTCTTATAGTTGTTATCCCGGCATTCGGGGCTTCATCCGCAGGCGACATATTCAGGCATAATCCGCCGCTGGAAGAATTGCCTGCAAATCGTACAACAATAGCCGCCTGAAAACTTCGGTCGCGCACGTATCACCGTGGATACGGCAGAGGCCCCACAACGGAATTGATGATGAAACTGTCTTTGCTGGGCCTGGCCATGGGCCTTGCCAGTCAGGCGGCCCTCGCCGCCCCCACCGCCCCGCCCCTGCAGGACAAGCAGGCATTCATCGAGCATCTGATCAGCCAGATGACCGAAGCCGAGAAAATCGGCCAGTTGCGCCTGATCAGCATCGGCCCGGAAATGCCCCGCGACAAGATCCGCGAGGAAATCGCCGCCGGCCGTATCGGTGGCACCTTCAACTCCCGCACGGCCCCCGAAAACCGGCCGATGCAGGACGCGGCCATGCGCAGCCGACTGAAGATCCCGATGTTCTTCGCCTACGACACCGTCCACGGCGAGCGCACCATCTTCCCGATCGGCCTGGGCATGGCCGCTACCTGGGACATGGAGGCCGTCGCCAAGGTCGGCCGCACCGCCGCGATCGAAGCCTCGGCCGACGCCCTGGACATGACGTTCGCGCCAATGGTGGATATCGCCCGTGACCCGCGCTGGGGCCGCACCAGTGAAGGTTTCGGCGAAGACACCTACCTGACCTCGAGAATCGGCCAGGTAATGGTGCGCTCGTTCCAGGGCAGCAGCCCGGCCAACCCCGACAGCATCATGGCCATCGTCAAGCATTTCGCCTTGTATGGCGCCGTGGAAGGCGGGCGCGACTACAACACGGTCGATATGAGCCTGCCGAAAATGTACAACGACTACCTGCCACCCTATCGCGCCGCGCTCGATGCGGGTGCCGGTGGCGTGATGGTGGCGCTGAACTCGATCAACGGCGTACCGGCCACCTCCAACACCTGGCTGATGAACGACCTGCTGCGCAAGGAGTGGGGCTTCAAGGGCGTGACCATCAGCGACCACGGTGCCATCCAGGAGCTGATTCGCCACGGCGTCGCCCGTGATGGCCGTGAAGCCGCCAAGCTGGCGATCAAGGCCGGCATCGACATGAGCATGAACGATACCCTGTACGGCGAAGAGCTGCCGGGCCTGCTGAAGTCCGGCGAGGTGACCCAGCGCGAGCTGGACCAGGCGGTGCGTGAAGTGCTGGGTGCCAAGTACGACATGGGCCTGTTCAAGGACCCGTACGTGCGCATCGGCAAGGCCGAAACCGACCTGAAGGACTACTACGGCAACGACCGCCTGCACCGCGAAGCTGCGCGTGACGTGGCACGCCGCAGCCTGGTGCTGCTGGAAAACCGCAACCAGACCCTGCCGCTGAAAAAGGCCGGCACCATTGCCTTGGTCGGCCCGCTGGCCGATGCCCCGATCGACATGATGGGCAGCTGGGCCGCCGACGGTAAACCCGTCCACTCGGTGACCGTGCGCGAAGGCTTGCGCCGCGCCGTGGAAGGCAAGGCCAAGCTGGTCTACGCCAAAGGCTCCAACGTCACGGGTGACAAGGCGATACTCGACTACCTGAACTTCCTTAACTTCGATGCCCCGGAAATCGTCGACGACCCACGCCCGGCTGCCGTGCTGATCGATGAAGCAGTCAAGGCAGCGAAGCAATCCGACGTTGTGGTAGCAGTGGTCGGCGAGTCCCGCGGCATGTCCCACGAGTCGTCGAGCCGCACCACCCTGGAGATCCCGGCCAGCCAGCGCGAGCTGATCAAGGCGCTCAAGGCCACCGGCAAACCGCTGGTGCTGGTGCTGATGAACGGCCGGCCGATGTCGATCGGTTGGGAGCGCGAGCAGGCCGACGCCATCCTGGAAACCTGGTTCGCCGGCACCGAAGGCGGCAATGCCATCGCCGACGTGCTGTTTGGCGACTACAACCCCTCCGGCAAGCTGGCCATTACCTTCCCACGGTCGGTGGGGCAGATCCCGATGTACTACAACCACACCCGCATCGGCCGGCCGTTCACGCCGGGCAAGCCGGGCAACTACACCTCGCAGTACTTCGAAGAACCCAACGGGCCGCTTTACCCGTTCGGCTATGGCTTGAGCTACAGCAGCTTCGAGCTGTCGGGCCTGAACCTGTCGAGCAAGGATCTCAAGCGCGGCGATACGCTGGAAGCCAAGGTAACGGTCAAGAACACCGGCAAGGTTGCAGGCGAGACGGTGGTGCAGCTGTACCTGCAGGATGTGTCGGCATCGATGAGCCGCCCAGTGAAAGAGCTGAAAAACTTCCAGAAGCTGATGCTTGAACCGGGTGAAACCCGCACGTTGACCTTCCGCATCAGCGAGGACGACCTGAAGTTCTACAATGGCCAGTTGCAGCGGGTTGCCGAACCAGGGGAGTTCAATGTCCAGGTAGGGCTGGACTCCCAGGCGGTGCAGCAGCAGAGCTTTGAATTGCTTTGACTGAAAAAGGCCGCCTGTTCCGGCCTTTTCGCGGATAAAAGCGCGCCTACAGGTGCTGCAGAGTACCTGTAGGCGCGGGTTTACCCGCGAAGAGGCAGGCCCCGATCTCCCACCACCGGATCCGCCCCCGATGCCCTTTTCCTTTCGCGCCCTGCGTCTGGGGCTGATCACCCTGCTGATCGTGCTGGGTACCGCACTCAGCGCCGGCTGGGCCATGCACCAGGCCAAGCGCCAGGCCATGGAAGACGACGCCAAGCGTGCCAGCCAGCAACTGGGCCTGTACGCCAACGCACTGCACACCCTGATTGATCGCTACCGTGCCCTCCCCGCCGTGCTGGCGCTAGACCCGGAGCTGATCGCAGCCTTGCGCGGCCCGGTCGACGAAAAGGTTCAGAACGCCCTGAACCTCAAGCTCGAACGCATCAATGGCGCCGCCAATTCCTCCACCCTCGAGCTGCTCGACCGCACCGGGCTGGCCATTGCCGCCAGCAACTGGCGGCTGCCCAGCAGCTACGTCGGCTCCAACTACGGTTTCCGCCCCTACTTCAAGCAAACCCGCAACCAGGGCAGTGGCCGCTTCTATGCCGTGGGCGTGACCAGTGGCGTGCCGGGCTACTTCCTCGCCAGCGCGGTGAACGACGAGCATGGCCGGTTCCTTGGCGCCATGGTGGTGAAGCTGGAGTTCCCCGAGCTGGAACGCGAATGGCGACAGGGCAACGATATCCTGTTGGTCAGCGACGCCCGCGGCATCACTTTCATCGCAAACCAGGACGGCTGGCGTTACCGCGAACTTCAGCCGCTCAGTGGCGCCGACCGTGCCGAGCTGGCCGAAACCCGTCAGTACGACAAGCAACCGCTGGTGCCGCTACACCATCAGGTGCTGACGCGGTTTGCCCCCTACAGCACCCTTAGCCGCGTGCAAGGCCCCGAGGGTAGTACCGAGTACCTGTGGGAAAGCTTGCCGCTGGAAGGCGAAAACTGGACCTTGCACCTGCTGCGCAAACCGCAGGTCGCTGCCGACGGCCGTAATGCCGCGCTTGGCGCCGCCGCCGTCTGGCTGAGCCTGGTGTTCGCCGCCCTTTTCGTCAGCCAACGCCTGCGCCTGGCACGCCTGCGCCAGCGCAGCCGGCAAGAACTCGAACGCCAGGTCGAAGAACGCACCCGCGAGCTGCGCACTGCCCAGGAAGGCCTGGTGCAATCAGCCAAGCTCGCCGCTCTCGGGCAGATGTCGGCGGCCATGGCCCACGAAATCAACCAACCGCTGACCACCCAGCGTATGCAGCTGGAAACCCTGCGCCTGCTGCTTGACCATGGTCGCCATGACGAAGCGCGGCAAGCGCTGGAGCCACTGGAACAGATGCTCACGCGCATGGCAGCACTTACCAGCCACCTGAAAACCTTTGCCCGCAACAGCCCGATGGGCCTGCGCGAACGCCTTGACCTGGCAACCGTGGTCGACCAGGCCTTGCACCTGCTGGAAGCGCGCCTTCGCAACGAAGAAGTGGAAGTGGCGCTGTACCTGGCACGCCCGGCCTGGGTACGCGGCGATGCCATCCGCCTGGAGCAGGTGCTGATAAACCTCCTGCACAATGCACTCGACGCCATGCTCGACAAGCGTTACAAACGCCTGGAGATCCGCATCGAACCCGACGGGGAGCTATGGCGCCTGAGTGTGCTCGACTCGGGTGGCGGCATTGCCGAAGCCGACCTGGCCAAGGTCTTCGACCCGTTCTTCACCACCAAACCGGTGGGGGAAGGGCTAGGGCTGGGCCTGGCCATTTCCTACGGCATCGTCCACGAGGCCGGCGGCCAGCTGCGGGCCGAAAACCTGCCTGGCGGCGCGCGCCTGAGCCTTACCCTGCCCCGTGACCTGGAGCCTGTATGTTGAATTCGGTGATCGTCGTCGATGATGAAGCCAGTATCCGCACTGCTGTCGAGCAATGGCTGAGTCTGTCTGGCTTCAGCGTGCAGTTGTTCGCTCACGCCGAAGCGTGCCTGGCACACCTGCCGCAGCACTTCCCTGGGGTGATCATCAGCGATGTGCGCATGCCGGGCATGGATGGCCTGCAATTGCTCGAACGCCTGCAGGCGAACGACCCCGACCTGCCCGTGATTCTGCTGACCGGTCACGGTGATGTACCGATGGCGGTAGAAGCCATGCGCATGGGGGCCTATGACTTCCTGGAAAAACCCTTCACGCCGCAAGACTTGCTGGGCAGCCTGCGCCGCGCCCTGGAAAAGCGCCAGCTGGTACTTGAGAACCGCCGGCTCCACGAGCAGGCCGACCTCAAGTCACGCCTGGAAGTCACGCTACTGGGCATGTCCCAGGGCCTGCAACAGCTGCGCCGGCAAGTGCTGGACCTGGCCGGCCTGCCGGTGAACGTGCTGATTCGCGGTGAAACCGGCAGTGGCAAGGAGCGGGTGGCCCGCTGCCTGCACGACTTTGGCCCCCGTGCCGCCAAGCCCTTTGTAGCCCTTAACTGCGCAGCCATCCCCGAGTCGTTGTTCGAGGCCGAACTGTTCGGCCATGAGAGCGGCGCCTTCACGGGCGCCCAGGGTAAACGGATCGGCAAGCTGGAATATGCCAACGGTGGCACCGTGTTCCTCGACGAAATCGAGAGCATGCCACTGGCCCAACAGGCCAAGCTGTTGCGGGTGATACAGGAGCAGAAGCTGGAGCGCCTGGGGGCCAACCAGAGCATCAGCGTGGACCTGCGCATCATTGCTGCGACCAAGCCCGACCTGCTCGAGGAGGCTCGTGCCGGGCGCTTCCGCGAAGACCTGGCCTACCGCCTGAACGTGGCCGAATTGCGCCTGGCACCGCTGCGCGAGCGGCGGGAGGACATACCGCTGCTGTTCGAACACTTTGCCCGTGCTGCAGGTGAAAAGCTGGGTCGCACCGCCCCGCCGCTATCGGCTGCACAGCTGGCGCAGCTGCTGTCACATGACTGGCCTGGCAACGTGCGTGAGCTGGCCAATGCGGCGGAGCGGCATGCGCTGGGGCTGGGTTCGCCAAACATCGAGGTGGCACCTGCCGGGCAGTCGCTGGGCGAGCAGATGGAAGCATTCGAGGCGCAATGCCTGCGTGCGGCCTTGCGTCAGCATGGGGGCGAGATCAAGTCGGTGATGGAGGCGTTGCAACTGCCGCGGCGCACCCTTAACGAGAAGATGCAACGGCACGGGCTGGTGCGCGAGGATTTTGTTGGGCAGGAATGAGCGGAAATCCGCTTATGACCTGCACCTGGTAGGCAAAAAACCGCTTATCACGTCGAGATTCCGGGCTGCTTTGCAGCCCTTCGCAGGCAAGCCCGCTCCCGCAATGGGCAGCGCAAGCCCCACTACTGTGCCGGTTTTGGGGTATTGGATGCCCTGAAATGAATCAGCCCGCCCCCATTTGGCACACCTTCTGCAATTGCCTTGGCAAGCTGCGCCACGGCGCGCTCCACAAAAACAACGAGAAGGTATCCCTGATGGATAACGCCACCTCCCTGCCCGCCGGGGCGGCCACCGCGCCTGCCGCAGAAAAAACCACCGCCAGCCGCCTGAAGTCGATTTTCAGCGGGTCCATCGGCAACATGGTCGAATGGTACGACTGGTACGTCTACGCCGCATTCTCGCTGTACTTCGCCAAGGCCTTCTTCCCCGCCGGCGACTCCACCGCACAACTGCTCAATACCGCTGCGATCTTCGCCGTGGGCTTCCTCATGCGCCCGATCGGTGGCTGGCTGATGGGCCTGTACGCCGACCGCAAGGGCCGCAAGGCCGCGCTGATGGCGTCGGTACTGCTCATGTGCGCAGGCTCGCTGGTCATCGCCCTGACCCCAGGTTATGAAACCATCGGCGTCGCCGCACCTGTCCTGCTGGTCATCGCGCGCCTGCTGCAGGGCCTGTCGGTGGGTGGTGAATACGGCACCTCGGCCACCTACCTCAGCGAGATGGCCAGCAAGGAGCGCCGTGGTTTCTTCTCCAGCTTCCAGTACGTGACCCTGATCTCTGGCCAGCTCATCGCCCTGGCGGTCCTGATCGTCCTGCAACAGACCCTGACCACCGAGCAGTTGTACGCCTGGGGCTGGCGCGTGCCGTTCGTGATCGGTGCGCTGTGCGCCGTGGTGGCCCTGTACCTGCGTCGCGGCATGGAAGAAACCGCCTCGTTCACCAAGAAGGAAAAGGCCAAGGAAAGCCTGATGCGCACCCTGCTGCGTCACCCCAAGGAGCTGATGACCGTCGTTGGCCTGACCATGGGCGGCACCCTGGCCTTCTACACCTACACCACCTACATGCAGAAATACCTGGTCAACACCGTGGGCATGAGCATCAGTGACTCGACCACCATCTCGGCCGCCACGCTGTTCCTGTTCATGTGCCTGCAGCCGGTGATCGGTGGTCTGTCCGACAAGATCGGCCGCCGTCCGATCCTGATCGCCTTCGGTGTGCTCGGTACCCTGTTCACCGTCCCCATCCTCAGCACCCTGCACACCATCCAGACCTGGTGGGGTGCGTTCTTCCTGATCATGGCCGCACTGATCATCGTAAGCGGCTATACCTCGATCAACGCCGTGGTCAAAGCCGAGCTGTTCCCTACCGAGATTCGCGCCCTCGGCGTGGGCCTGCCGTATGCCCTGACGGTGTCGATCTTCGGTGGCACCGCCGAATACGTGGCCCTGTGGTTCAAGAGCGCTGGTATGGAGAGCGGCTTCTACTGGTACGTCACCGCCTGTATCGCCTGCTCGCTGCTGGTTTACGCGACCATGAAAGACACCAAGCAGCACTCGCGGATTACCACTGAGTAACGCTGGCCTGGCAGTACTAAAAGGGGCGCTCCATTGCATGGAGCGCCCCTTTTCTATTCAGACTTTTCCTTCTTAACGCCCTATTAATTCCACCTTATCAAGCTGCAATGGCTGGCAGAACGTTGGCGCCCGCGCGAACGCTCCCAAGCCAGCCTCGCGGCCTGAAGCACGACATACGCGCCCAAATACATCGAACATATAGATTATTAAGCGCTATTTTTTGCGCTTTTTAATCAAATTATTCGGCGTAGGATTAAACCCATAGAAACAAACAACTCACAAACCCCTGGAGCAACGACCATGAAAAACAAACTGATCCTTACCCTGGCCCTCTCGGTTTTCGCAGCTGGCGCCTTCGCCGAAGATGGCTTCGACCGGACCGACGCTCACACCTTTGCCGCAGTTCAAACCCAGTCGCCCAGCTACGCTGAAGACGGCTTCGACCGCACCGGCGGCCAGCGCTTCGCCGAAGACGGCTTCGACCGCACCGGTGGCCAACGCTTCGCCGAAGACGGCTTCGACCGCACCGGCGGCCAACGCTTCGCTGAAGACGGCTTCGACCGCACCGGTGGCCAACGCTTCGCTGAAGACGGCTTCGACCGCACCGGTGGCCAACGCTTCGCTGAAGACGGCTTCGACCGCACCAACGCGCACCGCATCAGCTGATACCTGATTGCGAGCACCCAGCCCGGCTTCGGCCGGGCTTGATCATTTGCACGCGAGCTCAGGCTTGGCACACTAGGCACCTTGTCCACCAGGAGGTAGGGCCAACAAGCCCAGCACAGATGTATTACTACGAACCCGCCAAAGGCCACGGCCTGCCGCACGACCCGTTCAATGCCATCGTCGGTCCCCGCCCTATCGGCTGGATCTCCTCTCAGGACCGCGAAGGCCGCCTGAATCTGGCGCCTTACAGCTTCTTCAATGCGTTCAACTACATCCCACCGATCATCGGTTTCTGCAGCGTCGGGCGCAAAGACAGCCTGAACAACATCGAGCAGACCGGTGAGTTCGTCTGGAACCTGGCCACCCGCCCACTGGCCGAGCAAATGAACCTGAGCTGCGCACCGGTTGCTGCCGAAGTGAACGAATTCGAATTGAGCGGCCTCACTGCCGCACCGTCTAGCATCGTCAAGGTGCCGCGCGTGGGTGAAACGCCGGTAGCCTTCGAGTGCAAGGTCAGCCAGATCGTCCAGCTCAAGCGCGCCGACCAGCAAGAGGTGCCCAGCTGGCTGATCCTTGGGGAAGTGGTGGCGGTGCACATTGCCGAGCACCTGTTGAACAACGGCATCTACGATACCGCTGCCGCCGAGCCGATCCTGCGTGGGGGTGGCCCGGCGGATTACTTCGAGCTGGGCAACCTGTTCAAGATGGCCCGGCCGCCGGCCTGATCACCAGACCAGCTCACCCTCTTCGCTGACGCCCTGCAGGCGTTGCAGCTCGGCGGTGGCCGCTTCGTCGGCGGCCACAGCGCCCTTGAACACCTGCCCGTCGAGAACCTTGTGAAAACGCGGCGCACCGCCCATGCCCAAGGCTTTGACTGCGATGGCCGCGTAGTAGCCGCCACCTTCCACCGGCACCATCGCCGATACCGCTTCGAAATGAGTGAATTCCCTACGTGCCATGTTGTTGTCCGCGTGATTGAACAAGGGCGTCACTTTACCTCATCCACGCTCAATCGAAGGTATGCAAGTCCAGGCTGCTGACCACCTGAGCCTGCACCAGCTCACCGAACACCTCCAGTGTCGGTGAAGCAAAGTAGCCACTCATCGCCTGCTGGTCCTGCCAGCTTCCGCTGAGCAACCACAGGTCAGCATCAGCCTGAGAACGCTGCACGGTGAAACTCAGGCATCCCGGTGCACGCAGCGAGGGCTCGAGCAGGTCACGCAGGCGCGCGCCCAGCTCTGCCGAGCGCCCGCTGCTGGCACGGATGAAAGCAAGGTGGGTGACCGGTTGTTTAAGGGTCATTGCACAATCTCCTTGAAGCAGGCGGACGGAAAAGCCAGGCTGCCAAGGTTAGGCGCTCACCCGCGCGGCGCGTTAGGCCATTACTGCATGTCGATTGCCTGATCCTGCAGCGCGGCAGGATCAGGCAATCGACATGCAGCTTTCGACTAGCGCCCGTCTTTGCCCAAACCTATGCTGCGTCGGTCAGCAGAGGAAAGCCATCATGACCACCGCCACGTCCACCGAACCGACCCTGGAACTGCAGCGCCTGGAGCTGGCCGAGCTGATCAACCGCCACGCGGGCGAGCCCTATGGCCCAGCATCGGCCATCGATGACCTGTACCTGGTGCGTTACACCGAAAATGTGCGTTCTGTACCCACCCTGGCGCAGCCTGCCCTGTGCATCCTTGCCCAAGGCAGCAAAAGCCTGTTCCTGGGTGACGAGCAATACGCCTACGACCCACTGCATTACATGGTCGTTTCGGTAACCTTGCCACTGAGTGCCGTGAGGCTGGATGCCAGCCCCGAGAACCCAAGCCTGGGCCTGCGCATGGACCTGGACCCGGCCGAGATCAGCCAGCTGATCGCCGAGAGCGGACCGATGCTGGTACCCAATCGACCTTCCGGCCGGGGTTTGTATGTGGAAAGGACTGATGCCGCGTTACTCGATGCCCTGCTGCGGTTGCTGCGGCTGCTGGACACCCCCCGCGACATCGCAATGCTGGCGCCGCTGTTCCGCCGCGAGATTCTCTACCGCCTGCTGCGTGGGCCGCAGGGTTACCGGCTGTATGAAATTGCCTTGGCCAACAGCCAGACCCACCGGGTTTGCCAGGCCATCACTTGGCTCAACAACAACTTCCAACAGCCGCTGCGTATCGAGGACCTGGCGCGTGAGGTCAACCTCAGCACCTCGACCTTGCACCACCGCTTCAAGGCCGTGACCTCGATGAGCCCGCTTCAGTACCAGAAGCAACTGCGCCTGCAAGAGGCGCGGCGGCTGATGTTGAACGACGGGCTGGAGGCGGCGGTGGCGGCTTATCGGGTGGGTTATGAAAGCCCGTCGCAATTCAGCCGTGAATACAGCCGGCTTTACGGCGCGCCGCCAATTCGCGATGTGGCTCGGTTGCGGGCTACTGCGGTCTGAAGCTCAACACTCGCCTGCACCGGCGCTTTCGCGGGTAAACCCGCTCCTACAGGTTTTTGCACACATGCGAAAATTGCGTGGCACCTGCAGGAGCGGGTGAACCCGCGAAGCGGCCGCTACAGGCAATCGCAATGCTTCAACCCAACACCGCGGCCTGCCACTGATTCTGGTCCACCTGAATCAAGGTCGGCCCCTTGCGCTCCACCGCTTGCCCGAGCGCGGCCTGCAATTGGGCGATATCGGCCACGTTCTCTGCTGCCGCGCCCAACGCCCGCGCCACGCCGATGAAATCCGGGGTATGGATATCCACCCCGACCGGCTCGATCGCCCGATTGACCATGTATTTCTTGATTTCCTCGTACCCCTGGTTATTCCACAGCAGCACGATCAGCGGTACCTGTGCCTCCACTGCACTGGCCAGTTCCGGCAGGGTGAACTGCAAACCACCATCACCAATCAGGCACACCGCCGGAGCGCGTTCGACGGCCTGCTCGGCACTGCCCAACCAGGCGCCCATGGCTGCTGGCAACGCGTAACCCAAGGTGCCGTAACCGGTCGAGGCGTTGAACCAGCGGCGTGGCTGCTCCATGTCGAGTGTCAGGTTGCCGGTGTACACAGGTTGGGTCGAGTCGCCCACCAGAATGGCTCTAGGCAGGCGCTCCAGTATGGCGCTCAGCAAACGCGTCTGGCTCAGGGTGGGCTGGTCCCAGTCTGCCGCCAGGACCTTGCGCAGGTCGGCCACGCGGGCCACGCCCCAAGTGCTTTCGTGCACTGGCTGCGGCTGGGCTTGCAAGGCACCGAGCAGCGCTTCGGCTGCCAGCTCGGCATCGGCTACCAGCGCCAGCTCCGGCAGATAATTGCGCACGGTCTGGTCCGGGTCGATGTCAATGCGCAGCAGACTGCCCGGGATCTCGAAGCCTCCCTTGAAGGTCACGTCATAATCGGTTTCGGCCAGTTCGGTGCCGATCGCCAGCACCACGTCAGCCTCGGCCACCAGCGCCCGTGTGGCGGGTAACGACTGGGTCGAGCCGATCTGCAATGGGTGGCTGGCTGGCAGCAAGCCTTTGGCATTGATGGTCAGCGCCACCGGGGCCTGAAGGTGTTCGGCCAGGCGTGCCAACGCAGCGCCCGCAGCCAACGCCCCGCCACCGGCCAGAATCAGCGGCCGACGTGCACTGGCCAGTCGCTCAGCCATCTGCGCCACTGCCTGCGGTGCAGCCCCTGCCCGACTGCCCCGTACAGGGCGGCCCGGCAGCAGGAAGTCGGCCGGTTCAACCAGCACATCCAGCGGGATTTCGATATGCACCGGGCGTGGCCGGGCACTGTCGAACACGGCAAATGCCCTGGCCAGCACCTGCGGCAAGTCGGCTGCACTCATCAAGGTGTGGGAAAACGCCGCCACACCCGATACCAGCGCGGCTTGGTTGGGCAGTTCGTGCAGCTTGCCACGGCCACCGCCCAGCTGGTCACGGGACTGCACGCTGGAAATCACCAGCATCGGGATCGAGTCGGCATAGGCCTGGCCCATGGCAGTGGTGATATTGGTCATGCCCGGGCCGGTGATAATGAAGCACACCCCGGGTTTACCGCGGGTGCGCGCATAGCCGTCAGCCATGAACCCGGCACCTTGCTCATGACGCGGGGTGATGTGGCGAATGGAAGAGCCCGCCAGGCCACGATAGAGCTCCACGGTATGTACACCGGGGATGCCGAAGACATGATCGACGCCATAGCCTTCAAGGAGTTTGACCAGTACTTCGCCGCAGGTTGCCATCAGGGGTCACCATGAATCGTGTTGGGGTATGCCCTTATTGGACCCAAGCCACGGCTATCGCCACAATGTAAAAAAACACATACTAGCCATGTCCTGTGATCATGGCTTACTGCAATGAAACGCCTCCCGCCCCTGCCTGCCCTGCACACGTTTCTGGTCACCGCCCAGCACTGCAACTTCACCCGCGCCGGGCAGCAGTTGCACATCACCCAGGGCGCTGTCAGCCGCCAGATTGCAGCACTCGAAGAACACCTCGGTTATGCCCTGTTCAAGCGCGAGGCGCGTGGGTTGAGCCTGACCCGTGAAGGCCTGGACTGGCTGCCGCGGGTGCAGCAGGTGTTCGCCCTGATCGAACAAGGGGTGCGCGAGGTGGGTGAGCACAGCACTACCCTGCAGCTCAAGGCACCCACCTGCGTGATGCGTTGGCTGCTGCCGCGCCTGATGGAGTGGCAGGCACTGCGCCCGGATGTGCCGGTTGAGCTGACCACGACCGTGCAGCACGGGGTGGATTTCCGTCGCGAGGGCTTCGATGCCGCAGTGGTCTACGGCGATGCGCCGAACCACGGGCTGCAGGTGCGCAAGCTGTTTGATGAGCAGCTGACCCCGGTGTGCGCACCGTCACTGCGTGAAGGGCCAGTGCCGTTGCAGCAGGTGGAAGACCTGGCCAGGCACATGCTGCTGCATCCCTCGCGGGATGAACACGACTGGCGGTTGTGGTTGCAGGCGGCTGGAGTGACGCTCGCCACGCATGGGCCTAAACAACATTTCGAGACACTGGACATGGCGATGGCCATGGCCTCGCAGGGGACAGGGGTGGCGATCGGCGATTGGTCGCTGATTGGCGATGACCTGCGCGGTGGGCGGTTGTGCATGCCGTTTGCGCTGAAGGTGCTGACAGGCAAGGGGTATTACCTGGTGAGCCAGGCCAGGAGCTTACCGCCGGGGCTGCTGGAATTGCTGGACTGGCTGGAGGGCCAGGCCAGCCTGTGACGGCCCTTTCGCAGGCGACTCAATAGCCGACTGTGAACCGTTGCCGCGAGTGCTGCGGCTTCTCCAGCTCATCCAGCATGGCAATCGCATAGTCGGCAAACGTGATCCAGCTCTTGCCGTCCGCACCGATCAACAGATGATCCTTGCCCAGCGTATAGTGACCTCTGCGCTCACCCTCAACGAACTCAGCCGAAGGCGAAAGGAAGGTCCAGTCCAGGTTCGGCTCGCGCCGCAGCGCCTCCAGAAAACGCACGCCGGCACTGGCCTCGGCTTTATACGCCTCCGGGAAATCCGGGCTGTCGATCACCCGGTGCCCTGACGGCAGCAACAAGCTACCGGCGCCACCCACCACCAGCAGGCGCTTGACCCCGGCGCGCTTCACCGGCTCGATGATGGCGTGCGGCTCCATTGTCGAGAAATGCGCGGCACTCAACACAGCGTCCATACCTGCGACCGCTGCCTGCAGGGCCGCGCTGTCCGTGGCATCCAGCGACTTGACGGTCACACCCTCACGCCCTTCAAGCGTGGAAGGGTCGCGGGCTATGGCCAGTACACGGTGACCACGGCGCAGGGCCTCTTCCAGTAACTGGCTGCCAGCGCGGCCAGTGGCACCGATGATTGCGATCTTGCTCATGAAATACTCTCCATCAGTTGAACGAAATGACTACCCTTGGCGACCTTCGCCGCCAGCGCCAGGGCTCTCGTCTGCTGGCTTCGGGTAACGCCTTCCGGCAAACAATGCGCACAGCTTAGTTACCCGATTCGTCACAAAAAATGCGATGCTCAGACATAGTTTGTTTCTGAAATCGGGCAAATCATGGATCGCCTCAACGCCATGCGTGTATTCGTCACAGTCATCGACCTGGGCAGCCAGTCGGCGGCGGCGGATTATCTGCAATTATCGCGGCCGGTCGTGTCGCGCTACCTGGCAGAGTTGGAAGACTGGGTTGGCACGCGGCTGATGCAGCGAACCACGCGCAAGCTCAGCCTCACGGCAGCCGGCCAGGAAACCCTGCCTCGCTGCCGGCAACTGCTGGAACTGGCCGGCGACCTGCAGGCCGCCGTGCAGCAGCCGGAAGACGCACCAAGGGGGGCACTGCGTATCAGCGTCAGTACCTCATTCGGCCAGGCACAGCTGGTGGATGCAGTGGCCGCCTATGTGCGGCGCTTTCCTGACGTGAAGGTAGAACTGCAGATGCTCGACCGCACCGTCAACCTGGTGGACGAGCGCATCGACCTGGCCATTCGCACCAGCAATGACGTGGACCCCAGCCTCATCGCCCGGCGCCTGAGCGTGTGCCGCTCGGTCGTGTGCGCGGCACCGGCCTACCTGAATGAGCGAGGCACGCCGCAACGGGTTGAGGAACTGAGCCTGCACAACTGCCTGACCCATGCCTACTTCGGACACAGCTTGTGGCATTTCGCGGTAGCCGGCCAGCAGGTCGCCGTGCCCGTATCCGGAAACATCAGTGCCAACGAGGTGATGACCCTGCAAAGGGCTGCGCTGGCTGGCGCCGGTATCACCATGCTGCCAACCTACCAGGCCGCAGACGCCATACGCCGGGGTGAACTGGTGCGTCTGCTGCCCGAGGCCAAACCGCGTGAACTGAACCTGAATGCGGTGTATACGTCGCGCAAACACATGCCGGCGACCTTGCGCAGCATGCTGGATTTCCTGGTGCAGCATTTCAAGGACGAACCGGCGTGGGATCGGGATCTATACTAGTGGCGTACACCCCTATCGCTGTCACGGGAGGTGAGCACCATGGGCATCAAATCCAGAAGAGTCGCCCTTGTCATGGCCCTTACCGCAGTCGCAGGGCTGTATGGATCAGCCTGCTGGCGCGCCGAACTGCTACGCAGCCAGCCCAGCGTCGCCAATAGCTGCGAGCAGGCACATTGCGTGCCTCACAGTGCCACCTTGAGCGCCGTCCGTTGAATGGACGGCGCCCTGCTGATCACTCTTCGACGCTCATGTATTCCTTGGCCCAGCGAATGTAGTCTTCAGGCTGGGTGTAGGTGTGCGAGAGTTCGGTGGCACTGAGGTTTTCCGACTTGTTCTGCCGACCACGCTGCAGCCGCAGGCAGTCGTAAGTGGCCTTGATCGCGGCAAAGTAAGCCGCATGGCCATCGACCACGATGCGCACGCCCAGACGCGCCAGGCGCTCGTCATCGCGCAGGTTCGGGTTGCCATAGGTGACCAGCATCAGCGGCACGGTCAGGTGCTCGGCAATCTGCTCGAGCTGCTCGAAGTCTTTGACCCCGACCATGCAGATGCCATCAGCGCCCGCCTTCTGGTAGCTCTGGGTACGCACGATGATTTCTTCGGTACTGAGTACGCCCGCGTTGGTACGGGCAATGATCGACAGGGACGAATCGACTCGTGCCTCCAGCGCCGCGCGGATCTTGCCAACGCCCTCCTCGACCGGGATCAGGTCAGTGGACTTGCGCCCGAACTGGGCAGGCAGCAGGGTGTCCTCGATGGTCAGTGCGGCCACACCGGCGCGCTCCAGTTCGATCACCGTGCGCATCACGTTCAGTGCGTTGCCATAGCCGTGGTCGGCGTCGGCCAGTACCGGCAGTTGCGCGACCCGACCAATGCGGGTGGCCTGCTCGACGAACTCGCTGAGGGTGATCAGAGCGAAGTCTGGAGCAGCCAGTACCTGCAACGAAGCGACCGAACCGCCGAGGATACCGACTTCGAAGCCCAGGTCTGCGGCAATGCGTGCCGACATCGGGTCGAACACCGAGGCAGTGTGGAAACACGAACCCGAAGCGAGCAGCTCGCGGAAGGCAAAACGCAGATCTTGGTGGGAAGCCTTGGGCATGATCACTCCGCAAAAAAGTTGAAATTTGAACGGTAACTACCGACCCCTGTAATCGGGTCTACCTGACCTGTTCCAACCGTCGCCATCTGGGCGGTCATGCTCGACATGCAGGCAGAGGAATAAAAGGTGTGGGAGACAGCGGACTGAAAAACCTGAGTCAATATGCTGCACCAACCTGGTGCAAGCCCCGGATTTCAGCCTCTGTGGCATACCAACGATATCACGCAGCCATGCAGCACTGGATGAATGCGCCAATGCCGATCTTGCATAGGGGATGCAGATAGTACATAGGAAGCTACCTAACTCAGGTTACAATCCGAGGGCTTCTGTGAGAGCAGGCTTGCCCGCGAAGGGGCCGCCATAGACAAACAAGGTATTCCCGTGACCGCCGCCCTGCCCCCCACCGCCCTGCGCAACGTGCTCACCGCCCTGATGCTGGCCATCTTCCTCGGCGCACTGGATCAGACCATCGTCGCCGTCTCGCTGCCCGCCATCTCGGCGCAGTTCAGCGATGTCGGCCTGCTGGCCTGGGTCATCTCCGGTTATATGGTGGCCATGACCGTGGCCGTGCCGATCTACGGCAAACTGGGCGACCTTTACGGCCGGCGCCGGATGATCCTCACCGGCATCAGCCTGTTCACCCTGGCCTCCATTGCCTGCGCCATGGCCCAGGACATGCCGCAACTGGTGCTGGCCCGGGTACTGCAGGGTATCGGCGCAGGCGGGATGGTCTCGGTGAGCCAGGCAATCATTGGCGACTTCGTGCCCCCACGCGAACGCGGCCGCTACCAGGGCTACTTCAGCAGCATGTACGCTGCGGCCAGCGTGGCCGGGCCAGTGCTGGGCGGCTGGTTGACCGAGTACCTGTCGTGGCGCTGGGTGTTCTGGATCAACCTGCCGCTGGGGCTGGTCGCCTTGTGGGCCATTCGCCGTGCGCTCGCTGACATGCCGGTGCAGCGTCGCGAGGCACAGGTGGACTACCTTGGCGCCATGCTGTTGATTCTCGGCCTTGGCAGCCTGCTGCTGGGCATCACCTTGGTGGGCCAGGGCCACGCCTGGGCCGACCCGGCCGTGCTGGCGCTGTTCGGCTGCGCCCTACTGGGCCTGGCGCTTTTCATCGCACACGAACGCCGCTGCCCAGAGCCGCTGCTGCCGCTCAGCCTGTTTGGCAACCGTGTGGCAGTGCTGTGCTGGGCGGTGATCTTCTTCGCCAGCTTCCAGTCCATTTCCCTGACCATGCTCATGCCCTTGCGTTACCAGGGCATTACCGGCGCCGGTGCCGACAGCGCCGCCCTGCATCTGCTGCCGCTGGCCATGGGGCTGCCCATGGGCGCCTTCACAGGAGGCCGGATGACCAGCCGGACCGGGCGCTACAAGCCACAGATCCTGGCCGGTGCACTGCTGATGCCAGTGGCCATTTTCGCGATGGCACTGACTCCGCCGCAATCAGCGTTGCTCAGTGCGCTGTTCATGCTGCTGACCGGTATAGCCTGCGGGCTGCAATTCCCCACCTCACTGGTGGGCACACAAAGCGCGGTGGCCAGCAGGGACATCGGCGTGGCCACCAGCACCACCAACCTGTTCCGCTCGCTGGGCGGAGCCATGGGCGTAGCGTGCATGTCCAGCTTGTTGCTGGCACTGCTGCATCAGGGTGGTTTCGAACTGTCGGGTAATCCGTTGCTGGGGAGCTTGAAGGCCGCAGAGGTAGACCTGGTGACTCAGGGGCGGTTGCTGGAGACGTTCCGGCAGTTGCTGATGGGGAGTGCGGTCGTCGCGGTGCTGGGACTGTTCGCGGCATTTGCTTTGCCTGACCGGCAATTGCGCGGCCGCTGAAGGTTGCACACGCGCTGCCGCCTTGTGGTGCGAACAGCTGCAAGGCGGCGGCGACCTTAATCTCCCCTTAACACAAAGGGGAAACACTCCCTCACAATCCTTAACAAAGTGTCATTTGCGCAGAGCCGGGCTCAAGCGCAGCATATCCAGCCCGGTGTCGACCCATTTTTCGACATCACCCAACAGATCGACACTGTCAGGCAGCAATAGCCAGCGCCCGATCAGGCCATCGACATAGGCAAACATGGCCACCGCCGCGCGCTCGACATCCAGCTCGCCAGGCAACTGGCCCCGGCGTACGGCATTGGCCAGCGCCAGGGTGATGCCCTTGTGGCAATCCAGCACCGCACTCTGGCGCTGCTGGCGAATTTCACACATGTCATCGGTGAACTCGCACTTGTGATGCAGGATTTCATTGATACGACGGGTTCGGGCATCGAGCACCAGCTCGTTGAACACTTGCAACAGCAGCTTGCGCATGCAGCCAAGCGGGTCGAGTTCATCCTCGCTTTCGCTCGCGCGCGCCAAATGGTCATGGGTCTCGCGCAGGCTGTCGAGCAACGCCTGCACCAGCTCGGCCTTGTTGTTGAAGTGCCAGTAGATCGCCCCCCGCGTCACACCCGCCAGTTCGGCGATGTCGGCCAGGGTGGTTCGCGCGACCCCGCGCTTGTAGAAGGCCCTTTCCGCCGCCTCGATGATCTGGGCACGGGTTTCCTGGGCTTCTTCTTTGGTTCGACGGACCATGGCAGTACAACCTCATCTGGCCCGAACGCGCAGCGCGTGCGGGGAACGCTCCGGGGGCACCTCTGCCGGGGCCTCTCGGATGAGCTAATCAAGCGCTGAGGCAGTACCTGAGTACCACCCAGCAGTATTTACAAACAACCATGAATGTAAGTATATTCCTTAGCAAGCTATTTATCCACCGGATAGCATTTTTTCCAGATCAAGATCTCTTCCATTACTCTTGAGCGTCTCCCTGCTCCAGCGACCCGAGGATCCTCATGCAATTCAAGCCAGCCGTTACCGCTCTGGTTTCCGCCGTCGCCCTGGCAACCCTGCTCAGTGGCTGTAAGAAAGAAGAAGCAGCGCCAGCGGCGCAGGCTCCTCAGGTCGGCGTCGTGACCATCCAGCCGCAAGCCTTCACCCTCACCTCGGAATTGCCGGGGCGAACCAGTGCCTACCGCGTCGCCGAAGTGCGCCCGCAGGTCAACGGCATCATCCTCAAGCGCCTGTTCAAGGAAGGCAGTGAGGTCAAGGAAGGCCAGCAGTTGTATCAGATCGACCCTGCCGTGTACGAAGCCACCCTGGCCAATGCCAAGGCCAACCTGCTGGCTACACGCTCACTGGCCGAACGCTACAAGCAACTGATTGACGAACAGGCCGTCTCCAAACAGGAATACGACGACGCCAATGCCAAACGATTGCAGGCTGAGGCTTCGCTCAAGAGCGCACAGATCGACCTGCGCTACACCAAGGTTCTGGCGCCGATCAGCGGCCGTATCGGTCGCTCTTCGTTCACCGAAGGTGCACTGGTGAGCAACGGTCAGACCGACGCCATGGCCACCATCCAGCAGCTCGATCCTATTTATGTCGACGTTACCCAGTCCACCGCCGAGCTGCTCAAGCTGCGCCGTGACCTAGAAAGCGGCCAGTTGCAGAAGGCTGGCAACAACGCCGCCTCGGTTCAGCTGGTGCTGGAAGACGGCAGCCTGTTCAAGCAGGAAGGCCGCCTGGAATTCTCCGAAGTCGCGGTTGACGAGACCACCGGCTCGGTGACCCTGCGCGCGCTGTTCCCCAACCCCGATCACACCCTGCTGCCAGGCATGTTCGTGCATGCGCGGCTCAAGGCCGGGGTCAACGCCAACGCCATCCTGGCACCGCAACAAGGCGTGACCCGCGACCTCAAGGGCGCACCCACCGCCCTGGTGGTCAACCAGGAGAACAAGGTTGAACTGCGCCAGCTCAAGGCCAGCCGCACCTTGGGTAGCGACTGGCTGATCGAGGAAGGCCTCAACCCGGGTGACCGCCTGATCACCGAAGGGCTGCAGTACGTGCGCCCAGGCGTCGAGGTGAAGGTCAGCGATGCCACCAACGTCAAGAAGCCGGCCGGCCCTGATCAGGCCAACGCGGCGAAAGCAGACGCCAAAGCGGAGTAAACCATGTCGAAGTTCTTTATCGATCGCCCGATCTTCGCCTGGGTGATCGCCTTGGTGATCATGCTGGTCGGGGCCTTGTCTATCCTGAAGCTGCCGATCAACCAGTACCCCAGTATCGCGCCGCCGGCCATCGCCATCGCCGTGACCTACCCGGGCGCCTCGGCGCAAACCGTGCAGGACACCGTGGTGCAGGTGATCGAGCAGCAGCTCAACGGTATCGACAACCTGCGTTATGTGTCGTCGGAAAGTAACTCCGACGGCAGCATGACCATTACCGCCACCTTCGAACAGGGCACCAACCCCGACACCGCGCAGGTACAGGTACAGAACAAGCTGAACCTGGCCACCCCGCTGCTGCCGCAGGAAGTGCAGCAGCAAGGTATCCGCGTCACCAAAGCAGTGAAGAACTTCCTGCTGGTGATTGGTCTGGTCTCCGAAGACGGCAGCATGACCAAGGACGACCTGGCCAACTACATCGTCTCGAACATGCAGGACCCGATCTCGCGTACCGCCGGTGTGGGTGACTTCCAGGTGTTCGGTGCGCAGTACGCCATGCGTATCTGGCTCGATCCGGCCAAACTGAACAAGTTCCAGCTGACCCCGGTCGACGTCAAGACCGCTGTGGCCGCACAGAACGTGCAGGTGTCTTCCGGCCAGCTCGGCGGCCTGCCAGCCCTGCCGGGCACCCAGCTGAACGCCACCATCATCGGCAAGACCCGCCTGCAAACCGCCGAGCAGTTCGAGAGCATTCTGCTCAAGGTCAACAAAGACGGTTCACAGGTGCGCCTGGGTGACGTCGCCCAAGTAGGCCTGGGGGGTGAAAACTACGCCGTCAGCGCCCAGTTCAACGGCAAGCCGGCTTCCGGCCTGGCGGTAAAACTGGCAACCGGCGCCAACGCCCTGGACACCGCCAAGGCACTGCGCGAGACCATCAAAGGCCTGGAACCGTTCTTCCCGCCGGGGGTCAAGGCGGTATTCCCGTATGACACCACCCCCGTGGTCACCGAATCGATCAGCGGCGTGATCCACACCCTGATCGAAGCCGTGGTGCTGGTGTTCCTGGTGATGTACCTGTTCCTGCAGAACTTCCGCGCCACCATCATCACCACCATGACCGTACCGGTCGTATTGCTGGGTACCTTCGGTATCCTTGCCGCCGCGGGCTTCAGCATCAACACCCTGACCATGTTCGCCATGGTCCTGGCCATCGGCTTGCTGGTGGACGACGCCATCGTCGTGGTGGAGAACGTCGAGCGGGTCATGTCCGAAGAAGGCTTGCCACCCAAGGAAGCGACCAAGCGCTCGATGGAACAGATCCAGGGCGCCCTGGTGGGTATCGCCCTGGTGCTCTCGGCCGTACTGCTGCCCATGGCGTTCTTTGGCGGCTCCACGGGTGTGATCTACCGGCAGTTCTCCATCACCATCGTCTCGGCCATGGGCCTGTCGGTACTGGTTGCGCTTATCTTCACCCCGGCGCTCTGCGCAACCATGCTCAAACCGCTGAAGAAGGGTGAGCACCACACCGCCAAAGGCGGCTTCTTCGGCTGGTTCAACCGCAACTTCGACCGCAGCGTCAACGGCTACGAGCGCAGTGTAGGCACCATCCTGCGCAACAAGGTGCCATTCCTGCTGGCCTATGCGCTGATCGTGGTCGGCATGATCTGGCTGTTCGCCCGCATCCCTACCGCGTTCCTGCCAGAAGAAGACCAGGGCGTACTGTTCGCTCAGGTGCAGACCCCGGCCGGTTCCAGTGCCGAGCGCACGCAGGTCGTGGTCGACCAGATGCGTGAATACCTGCTCAAGGACGAAGCCGATACCGTATCGTCGGTGTTCACGGTCAACGGTTTCAACTTCGCAGGCCGCGGCCAGAGCTCAGGCATGGCCTTCATCATGCTCAAACCCTGGGATGAACGCTCGAAGGAAAACAGCGTGTTCGCCCTGGCCCAGCGCGCCCAGCAGCATTTCTTCACCTTCCGCGATGCGATGGTGTTCGCCTTCGCCCCGCCAGCGGTGCTTGAACTGGGTAACGCCACCGGCTTCGACGTGTTCCTTCAGGACCGCGGCGGTGTCGGCCACGCGAAGTTGATGGAGGCGCGCAACCAGTTCCTGGCCAAAGCTGCGCAGAGCAAGATCCTCAGCGCCGTGCGCCCGAACGGCCTGAACGATGAACCGCAGTACCAACTGACCATTGATGACGAACGTGCCAGCGCCTTGGGCGTGACCATTGCCGACATCAACAACACCCTGTCGATTGCCTTGGGTGCCAGCTACGTCAACGACTTCATCGACCGTGGCCGGGTCAAGAAGGTGTACATCCAAGGCGAACCAAGCGCGCGGATGAGCCCGGAAGACCTGCAAAAATGGTACGTGCGCAACGGCGCAGGCGAGATGGTGCCGTTCTCCTCCTTCGCCAAAGGCGAATGGACCTACGGTTCGCCGAAGCTGTCGCGTTACAACGGTGTCGAAGCGATGGAAATCCTCGGTGCACCGGCGCCTGGTTACAGTACCGGTGAAGCCATGGCCGAGGTCGAGCGCATTGCAGGCGAGCTGCCGAGCGGTATCGGCTTCTCCTGGACCGGCATGTCCTACGAGGAAAAACTCTCCGGCTCGCAGATGCCGGCGCTGTTCGCCCTCTCGGTGCTGTTCGTGTTCCTGTGCCTGGCGGCCCTGTACGAAAGCTGGTCGATTCCGATCGCTGTGGTGCTGGTGGTACCGCTGGGTATCATCGGTGCGCTGATCGCCACCAGCCTGCGCGGCCTGTCCAACGACGTGTACTTCCTGGTTGGCCTGTTGACCACCATCGGTCTTGCGGCGAAAAACGCCATTTTGATCGTGGAATTCGCCAAGGAGCTGCACGAACAAGGCCGTAGCCTGTACGACGCAGCGATCGAAGCGTGCCGCATGCGTCTGCGCCCGATCATCATGACCTCGCTGGCGTTCATCCTGGGCGTGGTGCCGTTGACCATCGCCAGCGGCGCCGGCGCCGGCAGCCAGCACGCCATCGGTACTGGCGTGATCGGCGGTATGATCAGTGCGACCGTGCTGGCTATCTTCTGGGTACCACTGTTCTTCGTCGCAGTGTCGTCGCTGTTCGGCAGCAAAGAGCCGGAAAAAGACGTCACCCCTGAAAATCCACGTTATGAGGCTGGGCAATGACCAAGTCTTTGTTGTCCCTGGCGGTAACCGCTTTCATTCTTGGCGGCTGCTCGCTGATCCCTGACTACCAGACCCCAGAGGCGCCGGTGGCTGCGCAGTGGCCGCAAGGCCCTGCTTACTCGCCGACGCAATCGGCGGATGTTGCCGCTGCTGAACAGGGCTGGCGCCAGTTCTTCCACGACCCGGCGCTGCAACAGCTGATCCAGACCTCGCTGGTCAATAACCGCGACCTGCGCGTCGCGGCGTTGAACCTCGACGCCTACCGTGCGCAATACCGCATTCAGCGCGCCGACCTGTTCCCGGCGGTTTCGGCCACCGGCAGCGGCAGCCGCCAGCGTGTCCCGGCGAACATGTCGCAAACGGGCGAATCTGGCATCACCAGCCAGTACTCGGCCACCTTGGGCGTCAGCGCCTACGAGCTGGACCTGTTCGGCCGCGTGCGCAGCCTGACCGAGCAGGCCCTGGAAACCTACCTCTCCAGCGAGCAGGCGCGTCGTTCCACGCAAATTGCCCTGGTCGCCAGCGTGGCCAACGCCTACTACACCTGGCAGGCCGACCAGGCCCTGTTCAAGCTGACCGAAGAAACGCTGAAGACCTACGAGGAAAGCTACAACCTCACCCGTCGCAGCAACGAAGTCGGCGTGGCCTCGGCCCTGGACGTCAGCCAGGCGCGTACCGCCGTGGAAGGCGCCAGGGTCAAGTACTCGCAGTACCAGCGCCTGGTTGCCCAGGACGTCAACAGCCTGACCGTGCTGCTGGGCACCGGCATTCCTGCCGACCTGGCCAAGCCGCTGGAGCTTGATGCCGACCAACTGGCCGAAGTACCGGCCGGCCTGCCATCGGATATCCTTCAGCGTCGCCCGGACATTCAGGAAGCCGAGCACCTGCTCAAGGCTGCCAACGCCAACATTGGTGCAGCCCGCGCAGCGTTCTTCCCGAGCATCAGCCTGACCGCGAACGCCGGCAGCCTGAGCCCCGACATGGGCCACCTGTTCGCGGGCGGCCAGGGCACCTGGCTGTTCCAGCCGCAGATCAACCTGCCGATCTTCAACGCCGGTAGCCTGAAAGCCAGCCTGGACTACTCGAAAATCCAGAAGGACATCAACGTCGCCAAGTACGAAAAAACCATCCAGACGGCCTTCCAGGAAGTCTCCGATGGCCTGGCGGCACGCAAGACCTTCGAAGAGCAGTTGCAGGCCCAGCGCGACCTGGTGCAGGCGAACCAGGACTACTACCGCTTGGCCGAACGCCGTTACCGCATCGGGATTGACAGCAACCTGACCTTCCTCGATGCCCAACGCAACCTGTTCAGTGCCCAGCAAGCGCTGATCGGCGACCGCCTGTCGCAGCTGACCAGCGAGGTCAACCTGTACAAGGCGCTTGGCGGTGGCTGGTACGAGCAGACCGGGCAGGCCAACCAGCAGGCATCGGTGGAAACACCGAAAGGCTGATCGGCCTTGTTACAAAAGTAGAAAGCCCACCCTTAGCGGTGGGCTTTGCTTTTTTACTGCCTGTGCCGGCCAGTATCCCCTGGCGATTCACCGTCGCAGCCACCACCGTATTCGCGGGTGAACCCGCTCCTACACGGATCGTGTGGCGGACACATACGGTGGTTGGGCGCAAGCCGTTGTAGGAGCGGGTTTACCCGCGAAGAGGCCGCCCCAGGAGAGTTATTAACCAAACGGAACATTCCGTTCGATTATCGCCCCGTTCCGTTTGCGGCGAATTGCCTCACCCCCGCACTACCCCGCACCATCCCCCCACGCAACGTTACCCAAGTTCATCAAAAACACCCGCACCTGCAGGCCCGATCCCGCAGTGCACCGGCTCGACCATAAAAACAAGAGATCCACGACAGATGAGCATTTCGCTACCCGCACGTCAGCTGCTGCCTGGCCTGTTGGCCATGTCCTGCGCCCTCCCCGCATTCGCCGCCAACGAAGGTGGTTTCATCGAGGACGCCAAGGCCACCCTCAACCTGCGCAACTTCTACATCAACCGCAACTTCGTCGACCCGGCCCACCCACAGGGCAAGGCCGAGGAATGGACACAAAGCTTCATCCTCGATGCCCGTTCCGGTTTCACCCAGGGCACGGTCGGTTTCGGCGTGGACGTACTGGGCCTGTACTCGGTCAAGCTCGACGGCGGCAAAGGCACCACCAACACTCACCTGCTGCCCGTGCATGGCGACGGCCGCCCGGCCGATGATTTTGGTCGGCTGGGTGTGGCGCTGAAGGCCAAGCTGTCCGAAACCGAGCTCAAAGTCGGTGAATGGATGCCGGTACTGCCAATCCTGCGTTCGGACGATGGCCGCTCACTGCCGCAAACCTTCCGCGGTGGCCAGCTGACCTCCAAGGAAATCGCCGGCCTGACCCTGTACGCCGGCCAGTTCCGCGGCAACAGCCCGCGCAACGATGCCAGCATGGAAGACATGTCGCTCAACGGCAAAGCCGCCTTCACCTCCGACCGTTTCAACTTCGGCGGCGGTGAGTACACCTTCAACGACAAGCGCACCATGATCGGCCTGTGGGATGCCCAGCTCAAGGACATCTACCGCCAGCAATACCTCAACCTGACGCACAGCCAGCCGCTGGGCGACTGGACGCTAGGCGCCAACCTGGGCTACTTCATCGGCAAGGAAGATGGCGCCGAACGGGCCGGCAAGCTGGACAACCGCACCGCCTCCGCCTTGCTTTCGGCGCGCTACCAAGGCCACACCTTTTACGTTGGCCTGCAGAAGGTCAGCGGCGACGATGCCTGGATGCGGGTCAATGGCACCAGTGGCGGTACCCTGGCCAACGACAGCTACAACTCAAGCTTCGACAATGCCAAGGAGCGTTCCTGGCAGGTTCGCCATGACTTCAACTTTGCCACCGTCGGCGTACCCGGCCTGACCCTGATGAACCGCTATATCAAGGGTGACAACGTCACCGTGGGCAGCGTGGACGATGGCAAGGAATGGGCGCGGGAAACAGAGCTGGCCTATGTGGTGCAGTCGGGCAGCTTCAAGGACCTGTCGGTGAAATGGCGCAACTCGACCATGCGTCGCGACTTCAGCACCAACGCGTTCGATGAGAACCGCTTGATTGTGAGTTATCCGCTGAATCTTCTGTGACTCAATTGGCCTCTTCGCGGATAAACCCGCGAGGAGGCCAGACGCCTCCTCAAATGACCTGAAGCCATAAAAATCCATGCCCCTTTTTTGAAGGCATGATTTGCAACAGCTTGATGAAATCCCTGCCATGAATTTGCCAGTGCACGCTGCCGCCATTCGCTGAGCTGATGATGGTGGTGACTGCAGGCTATCCTGATCACTATCAGGTACAGGTGAAACAAAGCAGAACAGGGAGGCACAACAATGAAAACCCTCGTCGACCACCTGAGCCAATACGCCAACTACCACCGCGATCCGCGCAATATCGCCACCCACTTCGTCGGCATCCCCATGATCGTGCTGGCAGTCACCATCCTGCTTTCACGCCCAGGCTGGGAGATAGCTGGCATGTGGCTGTCCCCTGCCCTGGTGGCAGCGGCGGCGTCTGTGTGGTTCTACTTGCGCCTGGACCTGCGCTTCGGGCTGGTGATGGGGCTGTTGCTGGGCCTGTGCCTGTGGGTCGGTGAGGCGCTGGCAGTACAGTCGACAACGCTATGGCTCGGCGCCGGGCTGGGAGCGTTCGTGGTGGGCTGGATCATCCAGTTCATCGGCCATTACTACGAAGGCCGCAAACCGGCATTTGTTGACGACGTGAGTGGCCTGATCATCGGGCCGCTGTTCGTGGTGGCGGAAGCTGCGTTCATGCTGGGCCTGTGCCCGACCCTGAAGCGCGCCGTGGAAACCAACGCCGGCCCGATTGCCATGCGGCAAAAAAAGGCATCGGTGTAAAGGCCATTCGCGGGCAAGCGCCCTGTTGCAGGGGGCTTGCCCGCGAACACGGTTTACTGGCGCGACTCTACGCCAAGTTCATCCCACACCGACTCAGCCATGTGGAACGTGGCATTGGCCGCCGGAATGCCGCAGTAGATCGCGCTCTGCATCAGCACTTCCTTGATCTCGTCGCGGGTCACACCATTGTTGGCCGCCGCACGCAGGTGCAGCTTCAGCTCGTCGTTGCGGTTCATGCCAATCAGCATGGCGATGGTGATCAGGCTGCGGGTATGGCGCGGCAGCCCCGGGCGGGTCCAGATGTCACCCCAGGCGTGGCGGGTGATCATTTCCTGGAACTCGCCATTGAAGTCGTTGAGCTTCTCCAGGCTGCGGTCCACGTGGGCATCACCCAGCACTGCGCGGCGCACTTGCATGCCAGCGTCGTAACGTTGTTTCTCGTCCATGGCGTTGTCCTCAGTGAGCCAGCAGGAAATCGAGCACGCGGCGGCTGAAGGCCTCGCCAATCTCGACATTGGACAGGTGCGCCGCCGGGAAGTCGACGTACTCGGCACCTTGGATACCGGCCTGCATGAAGCGGCCATGCTCAGGGGTGGTAACCACGTCTTCCGTACCGGCAACGATCAGCGCGGGCACCTGGATACGGCCCAGTTGCTCACGATAATCAGCGTCACGTACTGCTGCACAGTTGCCTGCGTAGCCTTGCGGGCTGGTTTGCGCCAGCATCTGGCAGATACGCTGGGCCTGCTCCGCCTGTGCCTGGGCAAAGCCCGGGGTGAACCAGCGGGCGATAGAGGCATCGCGCAGGTCGATCATGGCCTGCTGGCCGCCTTTGAGTACCGTGTCGATACGGGTGTTCCACACCTCGTCGTTGGCGATCTTGGCGGCCGTGTTGCACAGGGTCAGGCTGTGCAGGCGCTCACCTGCATGGATACCCAGCCACTGGCCGATCAGGCCTCCCATCGACAGGCCGACGAAGTGAGCCTTTTGAATGTCCAGGCCATCGAGCAGGGCCAGCACGTCGCGGCCCAGCTGTTCGATGCTGTAAGGGCCTTCAGTGACCAGCGATGCGCCGTGACCACGGGTGTCATAGCGCAGCACCCGGAAGTGCTGGCTCCAGAGCGGAATCTGGGTGTCCCACATGCCCAGGTCGGTACCCAGCGAGTTGGACAGGACCAGCACCGGGGCGTCATCCGGGCCATCGATCTGGTAATTCAAAACGCCATCAGCCAGTTGCAAGTGCGCCACAGCGGTCTCCTTCAGGCAGTGAAACGTTGATGTTCGGACACGGCGCGCGCCACCCAGACGCGGGCCTGGCCCAGGTAATGGGCAGGGTCGAGCAGACGATCGAGTTCTTCGCCAGACAGCTCGGCGCTGACCTGCGGCTCGTCACCCAGCACGGCACGCAGGTGCCGCTGTTCGGCCACCGCGCGCTGGCAGCATTGTTCCAGCAGGTGGTGGGCACGGTCGCGACCCAGACGCTGGGCGAGGACGATGCTCACCGCTTCGGCCAGCACCAGGCCTTGTGTCAGGTCGAGGTTACGGCGCATGCGCGCGGCATCCACCTCCATGCCCTCGGCAATCACTTGAGCCTGGCGCAGGGCGCCAGAGACCAGGCAGCAGATATCCGGCAGGGTTTCCCACTCGGCATGCCATAGGCCCAGGCTGCGTTCGTGTTCCTGAGGCATGGCTGCGAACAGCGTCGACAGCAGGCCCGGCACGCGGGTCGCGGCACCGATCAACACGGCGGCACCCACCGGGTTGCGCTTGTGTGGCATGGTCGAAGAACCACCCTTACCCGGCGCAGAAGGCTCAAATACCTCCCCCGCCTCGGTTTGCATCAGCAAGCTGATATCACGGCCGAACTTGCCCAGGCTGCCGGCAACCAGGCCCAGTACCGAGGCAAACTCCACCAAGCGGTCGCGCTGGGTGTGCCAGGGCTGCTCGGGCAGGGACAGCTTGAGCTGTTCGGCCAGTGCTTCGGCCACCGGCATCGCCTTGCTGCCCAGGGCCGCCAGGCTACCCGAGGCACCGCCGAACTGCAGGACCAGCAGACGCGGGCGCAGTTCCTGCAGGCGCTGACGGTGGCGGGTCAAAGCACCCAGTACACCGGCCAGTTTCATGCCCAGGGTCACCGGGGTGGCGTGTTGCAACCAGGTACGACCCACCAAGGGCGTATCGGCGTGCTTCAAGGCCTGCTGCGACAGGGTATCGGCCAGCTTGCCGAGGTCGGCCTCGATCAAATCGAGGGCATCGCGCAACTGCAGAACCAGACCGGTATCCATCGCATCCTGGCTGGTGGCGCCAAGGTGCACATAGCGCTCAGCCTCAGGCACGCCGGTGGCGATCACCTTGCCCAACGCTTTCACCAGCGGAATGGCCGAGTTGCCCGCGGTGGCGATGGCATTGGCCAGCGCGCCAACGTCATAGCGCTCGGCCTGGCATGCCGCCTCGATGGCCGCTACCGCGCTGTGCGGAACCAAACCGGCAGAGGCTTCGGCACGGGCAAGCGCGGCTTCGAAATCCAGCATGCCCTGCAGGCGGCCTCGGTCTGAGAAAACCTCGCGCATGGCCGGCGCGGTGAAATAGGCGTCGAACAGTTGGTTGCTCATGCAGCGTCCTTAATCATCATGGTGCAGGTACGCCGCCTGCTTCGGCAGGCGCAGGCTGAACAGGAAGGCAATCGCCATCATCGCCGTGACGTACCAATAGAAAGTGTTTTCCATCCCCAGGGTTTTCAGACCCAGGGCCACATACTCGGCCGAACCGCCGAATGCTGCGTTGGCCACCGCGTAGGCCAGGCCAACACCCAGTGCACGCACCTGCGGCGGGAACATCTCAGCCTTCACCAGACCGCTGATCGAGGTGTAGAAACTGACGATACACAGGGCCAGGCTGATCAGCACGAAGGCCATGATCGGGCTGGTCACGGTTTTCAGCGCCATCAGCAGCGGCACGGTGCACAGGGTACCGAGGCCGCCGAACAGCAGCATCGAATTGCGCCGGCCGATACGGTCGGACAGCATGCCGAAGAACGGCTGCACCACCATGAACAGGAACAACGCCCCGGTCATCACGTAGCTGGCGTTCTTGGCGGTCATGCCCGCGGTGTTGACCAGGTACTTCTGCATATAGGTGGTGAAAGTATAGAAAATCAGCGAGCCACCTGCGGTGTAGCCCAGTACCGTGATGAACGCCGCTGCGTGATTGCGGAACAGGCCTGCGATAGAACCTGCATCCTTGTCATTGCGGGCTTCGGCGCTACTGGTCTCGTGCAGCGAACGGCGCAGCATCAGCGAGATCAGGGCGGCGATGGCGCCCACCACGAAGGGAATGCGCCAGCCCCACGCCCGCAGTTCATCTTCAGTCAGCAGCTGTTGCAGGATCACCACGACCAGGACCGCCAGCAACTGGCCGCCGATCAGGGTGACGTACTGGAACGAAGCAAAGAAGCCGCGCTGCCCACGCAGTGCCACTTCACTCATGTAGGTGGCCGTGGTGCCGTATTCGCCCCCTACCGACAGCCCCTGGATCAGGCGGGCCAGCAATAGCAGCGCCGGGGCCCAGGTGCCGATGCTGGCATAGGTGGGCAGGCAGGCGATCATCAGGGAGCCGAAGCACATCATCAGCACCGAGATCATCAGGGAGTTCTTGCGACCATGGCGGTCGGCGAGGCGGCCGAAGATCCAGCCACCAATGGGGCGCATCAGGAAGCCTGCGGCGAATACACCTGCCGTGTTCAACAGCTGCACGGTGGGATCGTCGGAGGGGAAGAAGGCCGGGGCGAAGTAGATCGCGCAGAAGGCGTAGACGTAGAAGTCGAACCATTCCACCAGGTTGCCTGATGAGGCACCGACAATAGCGAAAATGCGCTTGCTGCGTTCTTCGCCGGTGTAATAGGTTGAGGTCATGACGGGTTTACTCCTGGAGGGTCCTAGGTAGTTCTAGACATACCTAGTAACACACTCGTTCCGCTATCTGGCTGGCAATTGGCCTTGTGTCTCACAGGACAGGCCTCTTCGCGGGCAAGCCCGCTCCCACAGGTGATTGCGTGGATCCCTGTAAGAGCGGGCTTGCCCGCGAAGCGGCCGGTACAGGTCAAACCCGCTCGATGGCCAGTGCCAGACCTTGGCCAACGCCCACACACATGGTCGCCAGGCCTTTACGCCCGCCACTCTTCTCCAGCTGGTGCAACGCAGTCAGTACCAGGCGTGCACCGCTCATGCCCAGCGGGTGGCCCAGGGCAATGGCACCGCCATTAGGGTTTACCTGGGGCGCATCGTCAGCCACACCCAGCTCACGCAGCACCGCCAGGCCTTGGCTGGCAAACGCTTCGTTAAGCTCGATCACGTCGAAATCGCTTACCGCTACCCCCAGACGCTCGGTCAGCTTGCGCACCGCCGGCACCGGGCCAATGCCCATGACACGTGGCGCAACGCCGCCGCTGGCCATGCCCAGAACGCGGGCACGCGGGGTCAGGCCGTGTTTCTTCACCGCTGCGGCCGAGGCCAGGATCATCGCCGCAGCACCGTCGTTCACGCCCGAGGCGTTGCCGGCGGTGACCGTCTTGTCCGGGCCGTTGACCGGTTTGAGCTTGGTCAGCGCCTCCAGCGTGGTTTCCGGGCGCAGGTGTTCGTCACGTTCGACGATGATTTCGCCCTTCTTGTGAGCGATACGCACCGGCACAATTTCTTCGGCAAAGAAGCCGGCAGCCTGCGCAGCGGCAGCCTTCTGCTGGCTGCGCAGGGCGAAAGCGTCCTGGTCAGCACGCGAAACCTGATAGTCGTCGGCCACGTTGTCGGCGGTTTCCGGCATGGAATCCACACCGTACTGGCTCTTCATCAGCGGGTTGATGAAACGCCAGCCAATGGTGGTGTCTTCCAGCTTCATGTTGCGCGAATAGGCGCTTTCAGCCTTGCCCATGACGAACGGGGCGCGCGACATCGACTCGACGCCACCGGCAATCACCAGTTCCATCTCGCCGCTGGCGATGGCGCGGAACGCGGTGCCGATGGCATCCATACCCGACGCGCACAGGCGGTTCAAGGTGACGCCCGGGATGCTTTCCGGCAGGCCGGCCAGCAGCAGTGCCATACGGGCCACGTTGCGGTTGTCTTCACCGGCCTGGTTGGCGCAGCCGAAGAACACTTCGTCTACCTGGTCCCACTGCACGCCAGGGTTGCGCTCGATCAGCGCCTTCAGCGGCACGGCTGCCAGGTCGTCGGCCCGCACGCTGGCCAGGGCGCCGCCAAAGCGGCCGATCGGGGTACGGATGGCGTCACAGATGAATACGTCGTGCATCAGGCTTCTCCTGCCAGCTGGCCATGCTCAGCGGCGGTACGGGCGTCGAGGTCACGCATGGCGGACGGCTCGATTGGGGTGGGTGTGGAAATGGTCTGCGCGTGGCATTTGGAGGCTCCTGGTCAGGGTGCTTCGATGAACCCAGATTAAGGAGACTGGTGGGCACCTTACAATCCGATAATCGACTATTTGTGCGATTAACGAACCATTTGTTGCGCAACTGCCCACGCCCACCACAGGGCAGCTGTGCGCCCTGATCCGCAGCACAATGCCGCACCAGTCGGCGCGGCGTTGTGCTGCGAATGGGCCGTAACGCGGCCCTCGCCCTCAGGTTGCGTCGGCGTGGCTGACCAGCCCTTTGACGACCACACCCACAGTCGCCAGCGCTGCCGGCACCAGCAACGCCGTCAGCACCTGCTCGAAAGTCCAGCCCAGGCCCAGCAGCGTTGCACCACTCCAGGCCCCAAGAATCGCACCAAAGCGGCCAATACCCAGCATCCACGATACACCTGTGGCACGGCCCTGAGTGGGATAGAAGCGCGCCGCCAGCGATGGCATTGCCGACTGCGCACCGTTCACACACATACCGGCAACGAGTACCAGCGTAGCTAGCACGGTGATGTTGCCCAGGCTCTGCCCCACTGCGTAGGCGAACACCCCGGCCAGCAGATAGAAAATGCCAATCACCTTGTGCGGGTTGAAACGGTCCATGGCCCAACCCACTCCGACTGCACTTAGCACTCCGCCAAACTGGAACAGCGCGCCGATGAACGCCGCCTGCTCCATGCTCGCGCCGCTGTCACGCATCAGGGTTGGCAGCCAGCTGGTCAGAAGGTAGACGATCACCAGGCCCATGAAATAGGTCAGCCACAGCAACACGGTGCCCAAGCCATAGGTGCCAGAGAAGATCACCGCGAACACGTTGCGCGCAGCCACCGCCTTTTGCTCAGGCACACTGAAACTGCCTGCCTCGGCCACCACTTGCGGGGCGATTGGCGACAAGGTCTTGCGCACCTTGTCGGTGCCGCGGTTGCGCACCACCAGGAACCGCGCCGACTCCGGCAGCCAGACCATCAGCACCAGCGCCAGCAGCAACGGCAGCACGCCACCGATGACCAGCAGGCTGTGCCAGCCGTAGGCCGGGATCATCTTGGCGGAAATGAAGCCACCACCCGCCATGCCCAGGTTGAAGCCACAGAACATGCTGGTCACCAGCAGCGACTTGAGGCGCTCCGGGGTGTATTCGGACAACAGCGTGGTAGCGTTGGGCATGCCTGCACCCAGGCCCAGGCCAGTCAGGAAGCGCAGTACCAGCAACTGGTCGACGTTGGTGGCATAGGCCGAAGCCAGGCTGAAGCCACCAAATACCAGCACCGCCCCCACCAGCACGCCTTTGCGGCCGAAACGGTCAGCCAGCGGCCCGGAGCCCAGGGCGCCGAACACCATGCCGATCAACGCGGCACTCATGACCGGCCCAAGGCTGGCGCGGTCGATCCCCCACTCTTGCGACAGTGCCGGGGCGATGAAACCCATGGCAGCAGTGTCCAGGCCATCGAGGAAGACGATCAGAAAGCACAGCAGCACGACTCGCCACTGATAGCGGGACAGCGGCTGCTGATTGATGAACGACTGAACGTCGAGGCTTTTGCCGACGTTGGTTTGCGCTTGATTCATTATTGTTATCCAGAATGTGGGGCACAGTCAGGCCATTGCACGCGGGTAACCGGTACAAAGGCGATGATTGGGGTATATGGCCTGGGTCAGCCTGGATACAACGGTACTGCATGCGGGTGCGGCCGCAGCAGCGAGGTGACAGTATTCATGCGTAAGTGCCTCTTATGTTTTTCTTGTTCGGTCGGCTAGCCGACCGTTGCGAGAGACATTAATCAGCGGGCCGGGGTGAAGCAATTCACCCGGCACGACACTGTGCGTTTATCGCACAAGAAACGGTTTTGCCTGTTCTGATCCGGGGCCGCAACGTGCTCCCTGCGGCCTCAACCAAACAACTGATGGCAAAGGTCTCGACTGGCTGCCAGTAAAATCGGCAAGAACCGCTGCTCCAGTTCACTGCGGGTCACCCGTCCAACATGGGTACTGACGTTCAACGCAGCCAACACCTGCCCCGAAGCGTCATACACCGGCACGGCAATCGATCGCAGCCCCTGTTCCAGTTCCTGGTCTACCACGCACCAGCCCTGGGCGCGCACCTGCTGGATGCAGGCGAACAACGATTCGGGGTCATTCAGGGTGCGGCTGGTGCGCGCTTTGAGATCAGCACGTTCCAGATACTCACGCAGGCTGGTGTCGTCCATGGCCGCCAGCAGAATGCGCCCCATCGACGTGCAATAGGCCGGCAGGCGCCCGCCCACCGACAGATCGACCGAGATCAGCCGCTCGACCGTGGCCGAACGGGCTATATAAAGGATGTCGTCGCCCTCGAGGGTGGCCATGTTGGCCGCCTCATGCAGCTGGTCGCTGATGCGATCCAGGTACGGCTGTGCAGAAATTGCCAGCGGCGTCGACGACAGGTAGGCATGCCCCAGGGTCAGCACTTTGGGCAGCAGCGAATAGGTACGCCCGTCGGTGGTGGCGTAACCCAGCTTGATCAACGTGTGCAGGCAACGGCGCACCGCTGCGCGAGGGATTTCAGTACGGTGGCTGATCTGGGCGATGGTCAGGTGGCGCTTGCGCTCCTGGAATGCCTGGATCACGGCCAGGCCACGTGCCAGCGAGGTCATGAAGTCCGGGTCACCGGTAAAGGCCTGGATGCGCTTGGCCGGGGAAGCCACGATCGGCGGCGCCATGGCAGCCGAAGCAGGTCGCGCCACCTCTGCATTGCCGGAATCGTTGCCCAGGGTTTCGTCACTCATCGCACACCTCAAAAAAAACACCGGTTCGTGCGATTATCGAACAAACGGCCGATAATCGCAATTGACCGCCGACACTTTTGCTTATACCTTTCTCATGCCACTTGTGGCTTCTTTGGAGAGACTGGTCAGGTACCCACCGTAGAAGTCCCCAGGCAACGGCCTCGCCTTTCGGCGAGGCCGTTTTTCATTACGGCCCGCCCTGACATTGCAACGAACTTCTATCCGTCATTCCTTTCTAACTTGTACGAAAGGTCCAAACTGTTCGCGGGCACATCCTGCTATTTACGCCAGATGATGTCAGGGCTGAGTAAATTAACGATGATCGGCGAATTATCGGTTGCTATAATCGATTGCGCAGGCCCTCCGCTTACCGTGGTCATGGAACCTTCCGCTTTATCAAGCCGTTGCGGCCAGCAAGGCAAAATGCATGTTGCACAATGCATAACAACAGTCATTACACTTATTTCAGGTACTGCACGTGACGAAAGATGAACTGCGCGCGGAACTCGAGCGCCAGGCTGAACGTTACAAGGATGTTTATGGTGGCGAAGTCACCACTTACGCCGCACAACCGGATCCGGAACGCAAACCCTGGCGCAAGCGTGCCAGCGTTCGTGACCAGGCCTTCAGCCAGGAACTGGAACGCATCGAAAAAGAACTGCGCAGCGACAACCCCTGAGCGTCGGGGCCCCCTGCGCGTCGTCGCCCGGCCTCCCCGGGCGAGGTCGATCTTTACTGTCTGGCCGATGATGAAATGGAATCACACAAATTTCATACAGGCGTTTGAATTTTTGCGAAATGGATTTTTCTCAAGATTTCGGCCTTTTTTCGCCCTATTTTGTGATTTTTAGCCGCTATCTACCTCCCGTACCGCCCCCCTCTGCATGGCGCGCTTGCACCATGAAGACTGCCATCCGCCTGTTGCAGGTGCATCGATTGCCAAGGTTTTCTGGCATAATCCCGCCCCCCTAAGACCCGCCAGACAACCTTCATGATCGATTTATTCAGCGGACTGGATGCCTGGGTGTTGGTGAGCCTGCTGCTCGCCTTGACCTTCGTACTCGCCTTCGAGTTCATCAATGGCTTTCATGACACCGCCAACGCGGTAGCTACCGTCATCTATACCAAAGCCATGCCACCGCACCTCGCCGTGTTCTTCTCCGGCGTGTTCAACTTCCTTGGCGTTCTGCTCGGCGGTGTAGGGGTGGCCTATGCCATCGTGCACCTGTTGCCGGTAGAGCTGCTGATCAATGTGAACACCGGCCACGGCCTGGCCATGGTCTTCTCGTTGCTGGCTGCGGCCATCACCTGGAACCTGGGCACTTGGTACTTTGGCATCCCCGCCTCCAGTTCGCACACGCTGATCGGCTCCATCCTTGGTGTCGGCCTGGCCAACGCCCTGATCAACGACATTCCGCTGGGCGACGGCGTCAACTGGCAGAAAGCGATCGATATCGCCATGTCGCTGGTGGTCTCGCCAATGGCCGGCTTCGCCGTTGCTGCCCTGGTGCTGATCGGCCTGAAATGGTGGCGCCCGCTGTCGAAGATGCACAAAACCCCGGAACAGCGCCGCAAGCTCGACGACAAGAAGCACCCGCCCTTCTGGAACCGTCTGGTCCTGGTGGTTTCCGCCATGGGCGTGAGCTTCGTGCACGGCTCCAACGACGGCCAGAAAGGCATCGGCCTGATCATGCTGGTGCTGATCGGTATTGTGCCGGCCAAGTTCGTACTCGACCTGAACAGCACCACCTACCAGATCGAACGTACTCGCGACGCTACCCTGCACATGAGCCAGTTCTACCAGCGTAACGCCGCCACCCTGGGCGAGTTCCTGGCACTGGGCAAGGCCAAAGCCAGCGATCTGCCGGAGCAGTTCAGTTGCAACCCGCAGCAGACCGAGCCGACCATTGCTGCGCTGCAGACCTCGCTGAAAGGTGTGACGGACTACCACAGCCTCGATGCCGAGAAGCGCGTTGAAGTGCGCCGCTATTTGTTGTGCCTGGATGACACGGCGAAGAAGGTTGGCAAGCTGCCAGGCCTGGACGCCCGTGAAAAATCCGACCTTGAAAAACTGCGCAAAGACCTCACCGCCACCACCGAATACGCCCCGTTCTGGGTGATCGTGGCCGTCGCCCTGGCCCTCGGCCTGGGCACCATGGTTGGCTGGAAGCGCGTGGTGTTGACGGTGGGCGAGAAGATCGGCAAACAAGGCATGACCTATGCCCAAGGCATGTCGGCACAGATCACCGCAGCCTGCGCCATCGGTATGGCCAACGTATTCGCCCTGCCGGTGTCGACCACCCACGTGCTGTCGTCCGGCGTGGCCGGCACCATGGTCGCCAACAAAAGTGGCCTGCAAGGCGGCACCGTGAAGACCATCCTGCTGGCATGGATCCTGACCCTGCCTGCCTCGATGGGCCTGGCGGCCGGCCTGTTCTGGCTGGCGTCCAAAGCCATTGGCTGAGTGACACCGCAATGAATGAAGGCGCCCTCGGGCGCCTTTTTCATAGCCGTTATGCCTGCCGAAGCAGCCTTGTGCTACCAAGGGTATGGGCGCAGCGCAGGAAGACTACCTTTTCTTGCCCCCTAACAACGACCCCATCAACCCGCGCACCAACTGCCGCCCCAACTGGTTAGCGGCCTGGCGCACTGCTGACTTGATCGCCTGCCCCGCTGCACTCTGCAAGAACTCACCCGCCTTGTCGGCAAAACTCTCTTCATCCGCCTTCGGTTGCGGCGCCGGTTCCACCGGCTCGCCCTTACGCTGGCTCAGCATTTCATACGCTGACTCACGGTCCACCGGTTTGTCATAGCGCCCCGCCAATGGCGACGCCGCAATCAGCGCACTGCGCTCAGCCGCACTCAGTGGCCCGATACGCGACTGCGGCGGTGCAACCAGCACCCTCTGCACGATGGCCGGTGTGCCCCTTTCTTCCAACGTTCCCACCAGCGCTTCGCCAATACCCAGTTCGGTAAGCACCGCCAGGGTGTCGAATGTTGGGTTGGGACGGAAACCATCGGCTACCGCCCGCAGCGACTTCTGCTCCTTGGCCGTGAACGCCCGCAAGCCGTGCTGAATGCGCAAGCCCAACTGGGCCAGTACCGCGTCAGGCAAGTCACCCGGCGACTGGGTAACGAAATAGACCCCCACCCCCTTGGAGCGGATCAGCCGGACCACTTGCTCAAGACGGTCCTGCAGCGCCTTGGGCGTGCCGTTGAACAGCAAGTGTGCTTCATCGAAGAACAGCGCCAGCACCGGCTTGTCGGCATCACCGCGCTCGGGCAACTGCTCGAACAATTCGGCCAGCAGCCACAACAGGAACGTCGCGTACACCTTGGGTGCCTCGTGCACCAATCGGCTGGCATCGAGCAGGTGGATACGTCCACGGCCATCCGGATCAGGGCGCAGCAGGTCCTCCAGTTGCAATGCCGGCTCGCCAAACAGTGCCTCGGCGCCCTGCTGCTCCAACGTAGCGAGCCGGCGCAACAAAGCCTGGGTGGAGGCCGTGGTCATCAGCGCGCTGTCTTCGCCGAGCAGCTGCGGGTTGTCCTTCAGATGCGCCAGCAGGGCCTTGAGGTCTTTGAGGTCCAGCAGCAGCAGGCCTTCGCGGTCGGCCACCTTGAATGCTGCATACAGCGCCGCCTGCTGGCTGTCGGTCAGCTCCAGCAAGTTGCCCAGCAGCAGCGGCCCCATTTCACTTAGGGTGGTGCGCAGCGGGTGGCCCGACAGCCCGGCGATATCCCACAAGCTCACCGGGTAGGCCTTGGGCGTATGCCCCAGCCACGGCATGCCGGCGATGCGCTCAGCCACCTTGCCTTGTGGCGCACCAGCAGCCCCCAAGCCACAGAGGTCGCCTTTGACATCGGCGGCGAACACCGCTACCCCCGCGTCGCTGAACACCTCCGCCAGGTGCTGCAGGGTGACGGTCTTGCCAGTACCGGTTGCGCCAGCTACCAGACCGTGGCGGTTGGCCAGGCGCATTGCTTGCCCGACTGGCTGGCCATCCGGGCCCGCGCCTACAACGATGGTCGAAAATTCCGACATCTCTTTAATCCTCTGCTCAAGCTTTAGCTTAATTCGGCCGATACCTGTGGGTGTTATTCGCCTTAATTAGAGAGGAACAGCCGAAAAGGGACTTTTCGGGATGTTGCACAACCTACGGCTCCACTCGTGCGAACGCCTGATATAAAACCTTAGCGGAACCGATTACGCCATGAACAAAAGCCTTCGTTTCAGCCACAAGATTCTTTTGGCGGCATCACTGATCGTGATACTCGCCTTCAGCCTTTTCACCCTCTACAACGATTACCTCCAGCGTAATGCGATCCGCGAGGACCTGGAAAACTATCTGGCTGAAATGGGCACCTCCACGTCGACCAACATTCGCAACCTGTTCGAGGGCCGGATAAAACTGGTGGAGAACCTGGCGCAGAACATTGCCCAAGACCCAGCCAACGCCGAAACCCTGATGGGTCAGAATGCGCTGATATCCAGCTTCCTCACGGTCTACCTGGGCAAAGTCGACGGCGGTTTCAGTGTGCGCCCGGACGCGAAGATGCCCGACGGCTACGACCCGCGCACCCGCCCTTGGTACAAGGACGGCATGAACGCCAGCGGCGCGACGCTGACCGAACCCTACATCGACATGACCACCAACAAGATGGTCATCGGTATCCTCAGCAAGGTATCCAGCAGCGTGGGCGTGGTCGGCGGCGACCTGGCCCTGGACGGCCTGGTGCAGATCATCAACTCGCTGAACTTCGGCGGCATGGGATACGCCTTCCTGGTCAACGACCAGGGCAAGATCCTGGTACACCCGGATAAGGATCTGGTCATGAAGTCGCTGTCGGACCTGTTCCCGCAGCGCACGCCGAAGCTGACCGGTGAGCTGACCGAAGTGCAAAGCGAGGGCCAGACCCGCCTGCTGACCTTCAGCCCGATTACCGGCCTGCCGTCGGCAAACTGGTACATCGGCCTGTCGGTGGACAAGGACAAGGCCTTCTCGATGCTCAGCACCTTCCGCACCTCGGCGGTGATCGCCACGGTGGTGGCAGTGGTGATCATCATCGGCCTGCTCGGCTTGCTGATCCGCGTGTTGATGCAGCCGCTGCACACCATGACCCGCGCCATGGAAGACATTGCCGAAGGTGAAGGCGACCTGACCAAGCGCCTGCACATCCACAACCACGACGAATTCGGTGTCCTCGGCAACGCCTTCAACCGCTTCGTCGAGCGCATTCACAGCAGCATTCGCGAAGTGTCCTCGGCCACCGAGCAGGTCAACGAAGTAGCCCTGCGGGTGATCAGCGCTTCGAACTCGTCGATGACCAACTCCGACGAGCAGTCCAACCGCACCAACAGTGTCGCCGCCGCCATCAATGAATTGGGCGCTGCGGCTCAGGAAATCGCCGGCAACGCCGCCCAGGCTTCGCAGCACGCAAGCTCCGCGCGCCTGTTGGCCGAAGAAGGCCAGCAAGTGGTCGAGCGCAACATTGCCGCGATGAACCGCCTGTCCGACCTGATCGTCACCTCCAGCGCGCACATCGAAACACTGAACAGCAAGACCGTGAATATCGGCCAGATCCTGGAAGTGATCACCAGCATTTCCCAGCAGACCAACCTGCTGGCGCTGAACGCCGCCATCGAAGCGGCCCGCGCCGGTGAGGCCGGGCGTGGCTTTGCCGTGGTCGCCGATGAGGTGCGCAATCTGGCGCACCGCACCCAGGAGTCGGCGCAGCAAGTGCAGACCATGATCGAAGAGCTGCAGGTCGGTGCCCGCGAGTCGGTCGACACCATGGACCAGAGCCAGCGCCACAGCCAGGACAGCATGCAGATCGCCAACCAGGCGGGTGAGCGACTGGACAGCGTTACCGTGCGCATTGGCGAGATCGACGGCATGAACCAGTCGGTGGCCACTGCTACCGAAGAGCAGACCGCCGTGGTCGAGGCGATCAACATGGACATCAACGAGATCAACATGCTCAACCAGGAAGGTGTGGAGAACCTGCAAGCGACCCTGCGCGCCTGCTCCGACCTCGAGCAGCAGGCTGGCCGCCTGAAGCACCTGGTGGGCAGCTTCCGTATCTGATAGAGCTACACCTTCGCCTGGCGCAGCCTCTGCGCTGCGCCAGGCATTGCGCACTCCCCTCCTCTCAAACCGATCGAACAAACTATCCTTCTGATAGGTCCACCTTTAGGCGTTTCATCGCCGGCCATTCAACGCCGGATGACAGACCCGAAGACGATCCCGGAGGGATGCTGATCGTGCATATCGCCGACATCACCATGTTCTACGCCCCGGCCAGCGGTGGCGTACGTACCTATCTTGATGCCAAACATCACCGTCTCGACGCCATTCACGGCGTACGCCACAGCCTGTTGATTCCCGGTGCCAGCGCCCAACACGGCGATGGCATCTATCAGGTACCTGCGCCGCCCTTGCCGTTTGGCAAGGGCTACCGCTTTCCGGTACGCCTGGCCCCCTGGTGCAATACACTGCGCACGCTCAAACCCGACTTGATTGAAGTTGGCGACCCCTACCTGACCGCCTGGGCGGCGCTGGAAGCGCGGCGCCAGCTCGACGTGCCCGTGATCGGTTTCTACCATTCCGACCTGCCGTTACTGGTCAGCAACCGCATGGGCAACTGGTTCGCACCCAATGTCGAGGCCTACGTCAGCAAGCTATACGGCAATTTTGATCGGGTACTGGCCCCCAGCCAGGTGATGGCCGACAAATTACGCCGCTTGGGCGTGCGCGATGTCCATGTGCAGCCGCTGGGCGTTGACCTTGCCACTTTCCACCCCTCCCGGCGCGACCCACATGTGCGTGCCGAACTGGGCATTGCCGACACCAGCCGCCTGTTGATCTTTGCCGGCCGCGGCTCGCGGGAAAAGAACCTGCCGGTGCTGCTTGACTGCATGCAGCAACTCGGCGCCCCCTACCACCTGTTGCTGGTGGGCTCGAACATGCCGGCCAGCGTGCCGCCCAACGTCAGCGTCATCGATCACTTCTGCCCGGCTGCAGAGGTGGCCCGGCTGATCGCCAGCGCCGACTTGCTGGTGCATGCAGGCGACCAGGAAACATTCGGCCTGGTCATTCTCGAAGCCATGGCCAGCGCCACACCCGTGGTGGCCGTGCGCGCCGGTGCGTTCCCTGAAATCATCAACGAACAGTGTGGCCGCCTGTGCACGCCCAACGATGGTCGGGCCATGGCGTGCGCCGTGCGCGAGGCGTTCGAGGCGGGTATCCGCGAGCTCGGCGTGCAGGCCCGTCACCATGTAGAGCAACATTATTCATGGGATAACGTGGTAGCTGGCCTGCTACAGCACTACCAGGCCGTGCTCGGCCACCAGCCGCAGGTGCGCGCCCATGCTTGAGCCCTCCGCCAGCCAGCGCAGCCTCATGCTGGTGTTGCACGATGTTGCCCCGGAAACCTGGCCGGACTACGAACCGTTCGTAAGGGCCGTGGACGCGCTGGGCAACGTGCCAATGACATGGCTGGTGGTCCCGGACTTCCATCGACGTAATCCGCTGCACCAGGCACCTTCGTTCTGCCGTCTGCTGGACGAACGCCTTGTCAAAGGCGACGAACTGGCGCTTCACGGCTATGCCCATGCTGACGAAGGCCCCGCACCGCACAGCCCCATCGACTACTTCATGCGGCGCATTTATACCCATGAAGGCGAGTTCTACGGCCTTGATGAGAACGAAGCGCTTACCCGGCTACAGGAGGGCCTGGCGCTGTTCGAGGACCAAGGGTGGCCTGTGGCAGGGTTTGTCGCACCGGCCTGGCTCATGAGCCAGGGCACGCGGCAAGCGCTGTGCCGCCTGCCACTGAAATACACCAGTACACCGCAGCATCTGTACCGCTTGCCAGACTTTACGGCCGTTGATGCGCCAGGCCTGGTATGGAGCGCCCGGAGCGCATGGCGTCGCAAACTGTCCCGCACGCTGTGCGACTGGCAATGCCAGCGCTGGCGGGGCGCGAGCACGTTGCGCTTGGGGCTGCACCCTGTAGACATGCGCCATCGCTCATCCCGTGACTATTGGTTGCGCACGCTGGAGAGACTGTTGAAGGATGGCCGCGAACCGCTGACCAAATCTGCCTGGCTGGAGCGCCAGGGGGCAGCATGAAGCGCTGGGCCTGGCTGGCGCTGGCATTGCTGGGGGCAGCGCTGGTGCCAGCGTTGCTGGGTGGTAGCGAGCTGCTGCCGAGGCTGAGCCGGTTCGACCCGCACCTGCTGCTCATGCTGCTAGGCATGATTCTGTTGTGCTGGGTCATCAATGCGCTGCGCCTGCGCCTGTTGCTGGGTGAGCAGGCAAAACAGTTGAGCCATGCTCGCAGCCTGGGCGTTGTCATGGCCACCGAGTTTGCCATCTGCACCACCCCTGGCGGCAGTGGTGGGCCGCTGACCCTGATGGCCCTGCTGGCGCGAGACCGCATCCGCCCGGCGCGCAGCGGCGCCGTTTTTGCCATGGACCAGCTGAACGACCTGGTGTTCTTCTTCTGCGCAATGCTGGCGATTGCCGGCTACGCGCTGTTCCACAGCCTGGGCCGCAGCCAGGAAAGCATGTTGCTTGGCAGTGCGTTACTGCTGTGCACAGCGTTGGCCGGGGTGATCGGGCTGTTGCGCTACCGGCGCCCGATAATGCGCATGAACGGCAGGCTGTTGCAGCGCATGGGGATGGGCCAGCCGCGCAAACGTCGCTGGGCGCGCAAACTGCTGCACTTCGTTGCAGCACTGGCGCAGACCTGGCGCCTGCCCAAGCGCAGGCTGAGCCTGGTGTTCACCCTGACCTGCATCCACTGGGGGCTGCGCTACAGCGTGCTGTACCTGGTGTTGCGGGGCTTGGGGGTAGACCTGCAGTGGATTCCCAGCTTCCTGGTGCAGATGCTGTCGCTCAGCGCCGGCCAATTCAGTCTGCTGCCTGGCGGGGCCGGGGCCGCCGAGCTGACGTCTGCCAGCCTGTTGACACCCTTGGTGGGCAGCTCGACCGCAGCTGCGGCAATCCTGATATGGCGGGCAGTTACTTACTACTTTTATCTGCTGGCTGGGGGGCCGGTGTTTGTGTGCCTGCTGGGACGTCCGTTGCTGGAGCGCTGGCGGCGTCAGGCGGGTTGAGCTGTTGCCAGAGTTCGGCGGCGCCGGGGAAGTCGGTGCCATCCGTGTCATCCAGGGCTTCAGGGTCGTAGCGGGCCAGGCAGCCTTCGCCAAGGATCGGTGGAGGTGAGGCGACGGGGTTGTTGCGTTGCTTGGTCATTGCCGTTTCACCCAAGATTGCCGGGGCGCTCTGCGCCCCTGTCGCGACAGGGCTGCGCAGCAGCCCAGCACCTCACAGCAAGCCGGACGGTGTCAGTCGAACACCACAGTCTTGTTACCATGCACCAGCACACGGTCTTCCAGGTGATAACGCAGGCCACGGGCCAGCACCATCTTCTCCACATCACGGCCAAAGCGGACCATGTCCTCGATGCTGTCGGCATGGCTGACACGCACCACATCCTGCTCGATGATCGGGCCGGCATCCAACTCTTCAGTGACGTAGTGGCACGTCGCGCCAATCAGCTTCACCCCACGCAGGGCAGCCTGGTGGTAAGGCTTGGCGCCGACGAACGACGGCAGGAAGCTGTGATGGATGTTGATCACCTTCTCGGCATAGTCCCGGCACAGTTGTGGTGGCAGGATTTGCATGTAGCGGGCCAGCACCACGACGTCGGCGGCATGCTCCTGCACCAGGCGCGACACTTCGGCAAAGGCCGGGGCCTTGTCTTTGGGGTCGACCGGAACATGGAAGAACGGAATACCGTGCCACTCGACCATGCTGCGCAGGTCGTTGTGGTTGGAGATGACGCAAGGGATCTCGCAGTCCAGCTCATCGGTGTGCCAGCGGTGCAGCAAGTCTGCCAGGCAGTGCGACTCACGGCTGGCCATCAATACCACGCGTTTTTTCTGAGCCGAGTCGGTAATGCGCCAGGTCATGGAGAACTCTTCGGCGATCGGCGCAAACGCCTCACGGAAGGCTTCGATACCGAACGGCAGCGATTCAGCGCGGATTTCATGACGCATGAAGAACCAACCGCTCTGCTCATCGGAGTGGTGGCTGGCTTCGTTGATCCAGCCATTGTACAAGGCCAGGAAATTACTGACTTTCGCCACGATGCCTACACGGTCGGGGCAGGCGATCACCAGACGATAGGTGCGCATGAATGAGACTCCAGAACTTCGCAAAGGCGCCTATTCTAGCGGCCCGCCAGAAAAAACGCAGTATTGATCGCTGCCGCGATTGCATATGCAGGCCCGAAAACGCCACACGGGCGCTGCCTGACAGACAAGAGGAAACGCACGGGGCATATGTAAAAATTTGTTCACGTAGAGAAATGCTGTCACAGCTTAATTAACAGTTAATTGCCCAATCTTATGTTTACTTGCGAGTAGGGGCTGTCTATTATTGCCCCACACATTTCTGAACACGCATTAAGGAACACTCCATGTCCCTGATCAACGAGTACCGCGCTACCGAAGAAGCCATCAAGGAACTTCAGGCCCGCCTGGCCAATCTGTCGCAGGATGACAAGCTGAAGAAAGAACTGGAGTTCGAAGGCAAACTGCGCACACTGATGGGCGAGTACTCCAAGTCGCTGCGCGACGTGATTGCCCTGCTCGATCCAGAATCGAAACTGAGCAAGGCACCTCGTGGTTCGGTCAAGACTACCGCCACCAAGCGCGCACGCAAGGTCAAGCAATACAAGAACCCGCACAACGGTGAAGTGATCGAAACCAAAGGCGGCAACCACAAGACCCTGAAAGAGTGGAAAGCCACTTGGGGCGGCGATGTGGTTGAAAGCTGGGCAACCCTGCTGGACTGATTATCCGCATACGCCTCTTGCTTCGCACAACAAAAACGCCGGCACACTGCCGGCGTTTTTGTTTACCGGCCATCAGCCGATTGAATAGTGCTCCTGCAATTGTCGAGCATGCAGTTGCCAGGCCTCCAACACTCGCCTGCCCGCCTCGTCGGCGCCCTCCCAGGCTTGCTGGCGTGCCTGTTCGAAGTCGCCCAAGGTATTCGGCGCGCCCCACTGCGGGTCGCTCAGGCGTTGCTGGCAGAAGCCATACCAACGTTGCCGCTCTTCGGGGGTCAAGGTTTCAGGGAAGTTACGTGCCCGGTAGCGGAACAACAGCTCCGGCAAACGCGGATCATCGAACATCCATTGGCCATGGCTCAACTGCGCCGGTTCCAGCGCACGAACTTGCTCGCATAAGCGCCGGTCGCGGTCACCTATAAAACCCTCATACAACTGCTGTTCCGGGTCCTCGCTCGGAGCGAACTCGTCCTTGCCATAGATGTGCTCCAGCTTTTCTTGCCATTGCGCCTGTTGATTGGCCAATTGTTCGCCGCGCGATTGTAACAACGTCAAGTCCAGGCCCAATCGTTGTTGATCGACCGGGCGCAATACCGACAGCGGCGCCACTACCGGGCAACGATTGATCTGCACCAATTTGAGCGGTACCGGTAATTCACCTTCAGCCAATTCATCATGCCGGGTGTACAAGCGCTGACGCAAAACTTCAGCACTTTCCCGCAGTAACGGTAGGGTTTCCTGATGCAGGTCGCAGACAATCAGTGCATTGCGATTACGCGGGTGCCAGGCCAGTGGCAATACGACCCCCAGGTAATTGCGCGCCGCCGAAAAACGCCCGGATATATGCACCAGTGGCTGCAACAGACGGATCTGCTCCATCACTTTATGCTTGCTACGCAGTTGAAACAGCCAGTCATACAACTTGGGTTGTTTCTGCCGAATCAGGCGAGCCAAGGCAATGGTTGCCCGCACGTCGGAAAGCGCTTCGTGGGCATGACCGTGGTCAATGCCATTGGCCTTGCTCAGCAGCTCCAGACGCAGGCTGGTGCGCCCGTCCTGCTGCGGCCATTCAATGCCTTCCGGGCGCAGGGCATAGGCGGTGCGCACAATGTCGATCAGGTCCCAGCGGCTATTGCCTCCCTGCCATTCACGGGCATAGGGGTCGAAAAAGTTGCGGTAAAGGCTGTAGCGGGTCACTTCATCGTCAAAGCGCAGGGTGTTGTAGCCGGCACCACAGGTACCCGGTTGCGCCAGCTGGGCGTGCACGCGAGTCATGAACTCGGCTTCGCACAGGCCCTGCTCCGCCAACAGTTGTGGCGTGATGCCTGTCACCAGGCAGGCCGCCGGGTGCGGCAGGATGTCGTCCGACGGTCGGCAATAAAGGCTGATTGGCTCGTCGATTTCGTTGAGGTCGAAGTCAGTGCGCACGCCGGCCACCTGCAGCGGCCGATCGCAGCGCGGGTTGATGCCGGTGGTTTCATAGTCGTGCCAGAAAATGCTGGAGGTCACGGGGTCGTCCTGTATCGAGGTCGACCCGATTCTAGCGCGATTCTGAAAAATGAACGTTCAGACGGGAGCGTTCGCGGGGCGGAAACTGAAATAGTCGCGCAACGAACGTACGAAATCATCGTACTCGCGCGGAGACTGCAGCAGCATGAAGCCCGAATCGTAGTGCCCAGGCGTCTGGTCCTCGCGGCACCACAGGCAACTGGCCGTGAGGTTGACGAACTGGTGCCCGCCGCCAGGCAGGGGCATACGCAGTTGCAGCTCGTAATCAGGCCCGACCAACACGGGCAGCTGGCTGATGACCATCAACCCATTTTCAGAGGCATTGCCTAGCTGACCGATCTCCTGACCGGTAAAGCGGTTGAACACCTTGAGGACACAAGGTAGCTGATGACGTTCGATGTGGCGCTTGTTAAACATGATCGCGAGTGTATTCCGTACCTGATGCCAGGAATACTAGGTACTGGCGGTTGTTGTAACAGCTGAGTTACAGATTAGCGCAGCACGCGCAGCAAATCCCGTGAAATAAACCACACCTTTGTGTTAGCGCCAAGGTACGGTCGTCACCGGATTGGCCACGGCCGTTTCTGCGCCGCGCAAATGGCCGAGTTTTTCCAGCGTCTGCAGGCGCGCTCGGGCGCGATAGGCATATTCGTTGCCCGGGTACTGCTGGATCAGGTACTGATAGGTTTGCGCCGCGTCCACGTACAACGCCTGGCGCTCCAGGCACTGGCCGCGCAGCAGTGACACTTCGGGGTGGATGAACGGCCGGGCACGGCTGGTGCGATCAACCTGCGACAGTTCGAGCATGACCCGTGCGCAATCGCCGCGGTCGTAGGCGCGGTAGGCATTGTTCAGGTGGTGGTCCATGGACCAGCGGGTACAGCCGACGGCGCTGGCGGCCAAGGCTAAAACGATCAGGGCTCGCATGGGGATCTCCTTTGATGCCAGTGTATCGGCGTTTGCCTGCAAATCTTCACACCCTTTTGCAAGGATACCCTGCCCCGTTCAAATGCCACCCTGCCTTGGTCGCAGGTAGTGCAACGGAACAATGACTACAGCGAGATTCAGGAGTAGCCTTTCGCTGCGCTTCACTATAGGAGTCTGTGCATGAGCATCCGCCGCACCAAAATCGTCGCCACCCTTGGCCCCGCCAGCAACTCGCCGGAAGTGATCGAACAACTGATCCTCGCCGGCCTGGACGTGGCACGTCTGAACTTCTCCCACGGCACGCCGGACGAGCACAAGGCCCGCGCGCGCCTGATCCGTGACATCGCCGCCAAGAACGGCCGCCATGTTGCACTGCTGGGCGACCTGCAGGGTCCGAAGATCCGCATCGCCAAGTTCGCCAACAAGCGCATCGAACTGAAGATCGGTGACAAGTTCACCTTCTCCACCGCCCACCCGCTGACCGAAGGCAACCAGGACATCGTCGGTATCGACTACCCCGATCTGGTCAAGGACTGCGGCGTTGGTGACGAACTGCTGCTCGACGATGGCCGCGTGGTCATGCGCGTCGAAACCGCCACTGCAGACGCCCTGCACTGCGTGGTGATCATCGGCGGCCCACTGTCGGACCACAAAGGCATCAACCGTAAAGGTGGTGGCCTGACCGCGCCGGCCCTGACCGAAAAAGACAAGGCCGACATCAAACTGGCTGCGGAAATGGACCTGGACTACCTGGCCGTTTCCTTCCCGCGTGACGCCAGCGACATGGAATACGCGCGCAAGCTGCGTGACGAAGCCGGCGGCAGCGCCTGGCTGGTGGCCAAGATCGAACGCGCCGAAGCGGTGGCCGATGACGAGACCCTCGACAAGCTGATCGCCGCCTCCGACGCTGTGATGGTTGCCCGTGGTGACCTGGGCGTGGAAATCGGCGACGCCGAGCTGATCGCTATCCAGAAGAAGATCATCCAGCACGCCCGCCGCAACAACAAGGCCGTGATCGTGGCGACTCAGATGATGGAGTCGATGATCCAGAACCCGATGCCGACCCGCGCGGAAGTGTCCGACGTGGCCAACGCCGTGCTGGACAACACCGATGCGGTGATGCTGTCGGCCGAAAGCGCCGCCGGTTCCTACCCGATCGAAGCTGTCCAGGCCATGGCACGCATCTGCCTGGGTGCAGAAAAGCACCCGACCAGCCAGAAGTCCAGCCATCGCCTGCACACCACCTTCCAGCGCTGCGACGAAAGCATCGCCTTGGCGGCCATGTACACTGCCAACCACTTCCCGGGCGTAAAGGCGATCATCGCCCTGACCGAAAGCGGCTACACCCCGCTGATCATGTCGCGCCTGCGTTCGCATGTACCGATCTTCGCCCTGTCGCCGCACCGCGCCACCCAGGCGCGCGCCTCGATGTTCCGTGGCGTGTACCCGATTGCCTTCGACCCGGCCGCGCTGCCGGCCGACAAGGTGAGCCAGGCGGCGGTCGACGAACTGCTCAAACGTGGCCTGGTGGAGCAAGGTGACTGGGTGATCCTGACCAAGGGTGACAGCTACCACACTATCGGTGGCACCAACGGCATGAAGATCCTGCACGTCGGTGATCCGCTGGTCGGTTGATCCACTCGTTTCACAGCACAAGGCTCAAGCGCAGCCTTGTGCTGCGAAGAGGCCCCGACAGCAATAAAAAAAGCCCCGGTTCTCGCGAACCGGGGCTTTTTGATGGTGCAGGGGGTAAGGCTGGCTTACATCATGCCGCCCATGCCACCCATGCCGCCCATGTCAGGCATGCCAGCAGCTGGCTTGTCTTCCGGCAGGTCGGCAACCATGGCTTCGGTGGTGATCATCAGACCGCCGATCGAAGCAGCAGCTTGCAGCGCCGAGCGAGTAACCTTGGCTGGGTCCAGGATGCCCATCTCGATCATGTCGCCGTATTCACCGGTAGCAGCGTTGTAGCCGAAGTTGCCCGAACCTTGCTTGACCTTGTCAGCAACCACGCTTGGCTCATCACCGGCGTTGGCAGTGATCTGGCGCAGCGGGGATTCAACAGCGCGACGCAGCAGCGCGATACCGACGTTCTGGTCTTCGTTGTCGCCTTTCAGGTCGACGATGGCCGCCAGGGCGCGAACCAGGGCAACACCACCGCCAGGCACCACGCCTTCTTCAACGGCTGCACGGGTAGCGTGCAGGGCGTCTTCAACGCGGGCTTTCTTCTCTTTCATTTCAACTTCGGTGCCGGCACCGACCTTGATCACGGCAACACCGCCAGCCAGCTTGGCCAGACGCTCTTGCAGCTTCTCACGGTCGTAGTCCGAGGAAGTTTCTTCGATCTGGGCACGGATCTGCTTGACGCGTGCTTCGATCTCGGTGTCAGCGCCAGCACCGTCGATGATGGTGGTGTTTTCCTTGGACAGGATGACGCGCTTGGCGTTACCCAGGTGCTCCAGGGTAGCGGTTTCCAGGGACAGGCCGATTTCTTCGGAGATGACCTGGCCGCCAGTCAGGACGGCGATGTCCTGCAGCATGGCCTTGCGGCGATCGCCGAAGCCTGGAGCCTTGACTGCAGCAACCTTGACGATGCCGCGCATGTTGTTGACTACCAGGGTAGCCAGCGCTTCACCTTCAACGTCTTCGGCAACGATCAGCAGTGGGCGGCCGGCCTTGGCAACGGCTTCCAGAACTGGCAGCAGCTCACGGATGTTGGAGATTTTCTTGTCGACCAGCAGCAGCAGTGGGCCTTCCAGCTCGGCAACCATGGTGTCCGGCTTGTTGACGAAGTACGGCGACAGGTAGCCGCGGTCGAACTGCATGCCTTCTACGACGGACAGTTCGTTTTCCAGGCCCGAGCCTTCTTCAACGGTGATCACGCCTTCTTTACCGACTTTTTCCATGGCTTCGGCGATGATTTCACCGATGGAGTTGTCGGAGTTGGCAGAGATGGTACCTACCTGGGCGATGGCCTTGGAGTCGGCGCATGGCTTGGACAGGTTCTTCAGCTCGGCAACAACGGCAGCAGTGGCCTTGTCGATACCGCGCTTCAGGTCCATCGGGTTCATGCCGGCAGCGACGGCTTTCAGGCCTTCGTTGACGATGGCCTGAGCCAGAACGGTAGCGGTGGTGGTGCCGTCACCGGCAGCGTCGTTGGCCTTGGAAGCAACTTCCTTGACCAGCTGGGCGCCCATGTTTTCGAAAGCGTCTTTCAGCTCGATTTCTTTGGCGACGGAAACGCCGTCCTTGGTGATGGTCGGCGCGCCGAAGCTCTTGGCCAGTACCACGTTACGGCCTTTCGGGCCCAGGGTCGCTTTTACCGCGTCAGCCAGAACGTTGACACCAACCAGCATTTTCTTACGGGCGGAATCACCAAATTTTACGTCTTTAGCAGCCATGATCGTTTAATCCTTGAAAAACTTTGGAGTAACGGGAAGTCGGGGGAAATCAGCCTTCGACAACGGCGAGGATTTCGTTCTCGGCCATGACCAGCAGGTCTTCGCCATCGACTTTCACGGTGTTGCTGCCCGAGTACGGGCCGAAAACCACTTTGTCACCCACTTTCACGGCCAGCGCGCGAACTTCGCCGTTGTCCAGGACGCGACCGGTGCCGACGGCTACAACTTCGCCGCGGTTTGGTTTTTCAGCGGCCGAACCCGGCAGGACGATACCGCCAGCGGTTTTCGATTCTTCTTCGCTGCGACGGATGACTACGCGGTCATGCAGAGGACGAAGTTTCATTGTCGATCTCTCCCAAATTGTGGTTTTCATCGGCCGGTTCGACACCGGCGGTTTTGATGCTGTCCGGCGTTGCCGGGGGTGGCCCGCTGTGAGCGAACCACCTGTGTAATGTCTGGTGTTGCCACCAGAAACCTTGCGGTGACCACATACATGAGGCCGCCACATCCAATTACAAGGCTCGAGATAGAAAAATTTTCATCAGGCCAAAAAAACCGGGGCCGCTTGCGCGGCCCCGGTCCTTTTACTTGTCGCGGCGCTCGTACTCGCCTTCGATCACGTTCGGGCGGTGGCCGCCATCACGCGGCTGCGCCTGGAAGGGGTCATCCTGGAATGCACGCTGGCGCATGGCCTGGGCCTCGGCACGCTCGCGCATCTTGCGCGCCGCCAGGCGGCGGGTGAATGGCAGCAGGCACAGCACACCCAGCACGTCGCTGATGAAGCCGGGCAGCAACAACAGGCCACCACCCACGGCCAGCATCATGCCCTGGAACATGTCCTCGGCGGGCAACTCACCGCGCTGCAGGCTTTCACGGGCGCGCAATGCAGTCGCCAGGCCGGCCACCCGCATGACCAGTACACCCAAGGCGGAGCCGGCGATGATCAGCAGCAACGCTGGAAAGAAACCGATTGCCGCGCTGACCTTCACGAAGACGAACAGCTCCAGCACAGGAAAAATCAGAAACAGCAGTAGAAAAGCACGCATCAAGGGTTCCTCGACGGAAGATAACCTTCCAATAAGACCTCAAATGGATGCCTGCGCTCCAGATTTCAACCCTCGGCTTGCATCACAAGCGGCCAATTGTCGGCGCGAGCCAGCAAAACCAAGGCCTCGCGGACTTGTGTCGGCGTGTTGCAAGTAGTGGGGAAAGGCAACCAGTGCACGGCCTGGCCGATGCGCAGGTGCATGCCTTCACTGTCTACCCCAACCATCTGCGCCGGTACGTGCTGTGGCAACCCGGTCAATTCGACGTAGTGGGCAATGGCACTGGCGTGATCGCTGTTCATGTGTTCGATCATGCTCCCCTCGGCCTTGCCCGCGAACGGGTTGGCCAAGGTCACATGGTCAAGCCAGTGGATCGCACCGAAGCCGCCGATGTAGCGGTGGCGCACCGGTTGCAGCACCCAGAAATCGAAGTCGTGGGCCTTGTGGTAGTTGGCCGCATCCGGGAAATAGCGGTAATAGCGTTCGGCGGCGGCCTCGATGACGGCCTCGTCGACCAGCTTGTGCGCTTCGGCCATCACCGTCAGGCGCCCTACCGCCTGCACATCCTCGGCCTCGCGCTCACCCACCAACAGCGAACACTTGGGGTCCTTCTGCAGGTTGTGGGTGTGCTGGGCAATACGGCTGATCAGAATCAGCGGGTTGCCCTGGGCGTCCAGGCAGTACGGCACGACCGAACCGAAGGGGTAGCCAGGCATCGACCTGGAATGTGTCGAAAGCACGCCGCGGTACTCCTTGAGCAGCAGTTCCCGGGCGGGGCGAATGGCGTTGGTACTCACTTGAGGGCGGCTCCTGGCGGACGGGTTGGGGACAAGATAAGCATTATCAGCTGCCTGTGCCACTGACCTGCATCCAGACGCCTTACCAGGTAACGCCGAAGCCCGCGGTATAGCGTGTCTTGTCCAGGTCACTCTCACGCGTGCCGGTGATGATATCCTTCTCCGCCTTGAGGTTGAGCGAGGCCCACTCGGTGACCTTGTAACGCAGGCCAACCTCGGCATCCAGCGAGTAGTCGGCCACGCCACCCAGCGGCTTGGCGAACTCGCCGTTGGTGAACAGTTGCACGTTCTTGCCGATCAGGTAGCGGGTGTAATCCCACTTCACGGCCGCAGAATAGAAATTATCCTTGCCGCCGTCCCGATACTCGAAATCAGTGCGGTTGATCAGTGAGCCCAGCGAGAACGCACCCAGCTCATCGTCCCAGAACTGGTAACCCGGGCCGGTACCCACGGTGCGCTGGCGGGCCAGGTCTTCGATGTGATCGCGCTTGTATTCCGCACGCCCCTGCCAGAACCACTTATCGGTAATGAAGCGGTCCAGCGCGTACTCGGCGCTCCAGTTGTTGGTGGTGGTGACGTCGTCCTTGGTCTCGCGGTTGTACTCACCCTCGGCGTTGTGTCGCCAGCGGCCATGGCGGGCAGTGGTCTTGAAGCCTACGTCGTAATCGTCGGTGTCGTTCTCGGCGCGCTTGTAGTCCAGCGCCACGTCGACATTGCCTTTCCACACGAAATCCTCGACCAACGGCTTGGGCTTCATGATCTGCTCGATACTGGCCAGCTCCACCGTCTTCGGTGCCTCGCCATTGGCCAAGGTCACCTTGCCTGGCTCTGCCGCCTTGAGCGACTTGGCTTTCTCTCCGCTGTAGGCGTCCTGCTTGACCAGCATCTCCTGGTCGCTTTCCAGCGTCTGGACCTGTTTCCAGTCCAGGGCGATGGACCCGCCATAAGGGGTTTCCAGCAGCAGCTTGCCGCCGTCGAATACCTTGATCTTGCCACTTAGCCGGTCACCGTTCTTCATCCACACAGTGTCGGCCAACACCGGAGAGGCACACAGGGAAACAGCAAGAAGGCACAACAAGGATCTAGAATTCATAAACGGGCTTTGTTTGCGGACTATGGGTTCGATTTGACGAAAAAGCCGGGCATTATCCAGATACCCACGACCAGAGCAAGGACAGACCGGGAGTATGCCGTTGAGTTCAACTCTCATTTACCAGACCACCGGTCCGGTTTCATCTGCAGCCCAAGGCGGGCGAGATGTCTGATGGATATGAGCACGCCCTTGATTCGGCCGAGGGCCGACGAACGGCGCTGTATTCAGTACTGGGCCAAGTGCCACCCGGCAAGGTGGTGAGCTATGGCCAACTGGCCGAACTGGCCGGGCTTGGCCGTGCGGCGCGCTGGGTGGGGCGTACCCTGGGGCAGTTGCCTGCAGACACACGCCTGCCTTGGCACCGGGTGCTCGGTGCAGGTGGCCGGCTGAGCCTGCCGCTGGGCACCCCGTCGGGCGATGAACAAAGGGCGCGGTTACGCGGGGAAGGTGTGAATGTAAGCAACAATCGTGTGGATATGACGCGCCATGGCTGGCGCCCAATGGAGCACAGCGGTTAGAGTGCGCGCTTTGTTTTCGAAAACTTGAGGCAGATGTTGGCCCATGCCCCGTAAAACCTGGCGCGCTGCGCTTGCTGCCTATGCCAGCCCGTCAACATTGGTACTTTTGCTACTCGGTTTCGCCGCCGGCCTGCCCTACATGCTGGTGTTCTCGACCCTGTCGGTATGGTTGCGCGAAGCCGGCGTTGCCCGTGAAACCATCGGTTATGCCAGCCTGATTGGCTTGGCCTACGCCTTCAAGTGGGTCTGGTCACCGCTGCTCGACCAATGGCGCTTGCCGCTGCTTGGCGGCCTCGGGCGCCGGCGTTCGTGGCTGCTGTTGTCGCAAGCGCTGGTGGTGATCGGGCTGGTCGGCATGAGCCTGTGCGACCCGCAACAACACCTCTCCTGGCTGATTGCCATGGCCGTACTGGTGGCTTTCGCCTCGGCTACCCAGGACATTGCTGTCGACGCCTACCGCCTGGAAATCGCTGACGACCAGCGCCAGGCCGCGCTCGCAGCCAGTTACATGGCCGGCTACCGGGTGGCTGCCTTGCTCGCCACGGCCGGTGCCCTGTTCTTCGCCGAGTGGTTCGGCTCTACCGGCTTCAGCTACCTGCACAAGGCCTGGGCCGGCACGTACGTGATGTTCGGGGTGATGATGCTGCCCGCCCTGTTCACCACGTTGGTCATGCGCGAACCACCAGTGCCCATGCGCACCCAGCTGTCGGCAGCGCGCTACGGGCTGGTGCACCAGATGGCTTCGGTGTTCGTGCTGATCATCCTGCTGGTCTCGGTACCGGCCAGCTTCACCCAGATGTTCAATACCGGCTGGTCCAGCGTGGTCTCCGGTGATGCCACGCCGCTGGACCTGCTGCTGGAAGACCGAGCCTTCCTGCGCCTGATCCTCTACGTGCTGCTGACCTGGGCCTGCCTGTCGAGCCTCGGCCGTCGCGGCCTGGCTCCCGTGCTGACCCCGATCAACGACTTCATCACCCGCTACCGCTGGCAAGCTCTGCTGCTGCTGGGCCTGATCGCCACCTATCGCATGTCGGACACGGTGATGGGGGTGATGGCCAACGTGTTCTATATCGACATGGGCTTCACCAAGGACCAGATTGCCAGCGTCAGCAAGATCTTCGGCCTGATCATGACGCTGGTCGGCGCCGGGGTTGGCGGCCTGCTGATCGTACGCTTCGGCATCATGCCCATCCTGTTCATTGGCGGCGTAGCCTCTGCCGGCACCAACATCCTGTTCCTGATGTTGGCTGACATGGGGCCGAACCTGGAAATGCTGGTGGTGACCATCTCACTGGACAACTTCAGCTCCGGCATGGCTACCTCGGCCTTTGTCGCCTACCTGTCAAGCCTGACCAACCTGAAGTTCTCGGCGACCCAGTACGCGCTGCTCAGTTCGATCATGCTGCTGTTGCCGCGGCTGATCGGCGGGTATTCGGGCGTAATTGTGGAGAAGTTCGGCTACCACGACTTCTTCCTGATCACGGCGCTGCTGGGGGTGCCTACGCTGATCCTGATCGCCCTGCAGTGGCATCAGGAAGCCGGGCGGGGGACGCCGGTGGCGGACGACCACTCGGTGGCTGAGCGGCCCTGAAGCTTTGTATTGCCTGTGCTGGCCTCTTCGCGGGTAAACCCGCTCCTACAAGGCGGCGCGGCCCTGTGTAGGAACGGGTTTACCCGCGAAGAGGCCGGGCCGCGTTGCCTTGTAGGAGCGGGTTTACCCGCGAAGAGGCCGGCACAGGCAATACCGATTATCGAGCTACAGCCCCTTCCCCAGGCCGCCCACCCACCACAAACCACAGCGGCCACAGCGCCAACGCCCCCGCCACCCCCGCCGCCAGGGCAAAATGTAGCAAGCTGGCACCGGCGCCAATCATCGCCAGCAGCGCACCGCCGAGCCCCAGCAAGGCAATGGTGATCATCCCCAGCATGGCCGAAACCAGCCCCTTGCTCTGCTCACTGGAGAACAGCGTCATGCGGTACAGCACCGCATTGGCCACGCCCAACCCCAGCGCGTACAGCGACATGCCGGCCACCACACTGGTCACGCTCGGCCAGCGCCAAGTCGCCAGCACCATCAGGCACAGGCCAGCCAGGTATGGCCAGAGCGCGCCACGCACCAGGGCTGGCAGCGGGTAGCGATCGGCAATACGGTTGATGATCAGGTTACCGAGGATCAGGCCGCCAAAGACCGGCAACTGCCACAAGGCATACTCCAGGGTACTCAATCCCTCATCGTGAATCAGCAGCACCGGCGACAGGCCAATCCAGCCAATCAGCGGCAAGCCGACCAACCCAAGGGCAGCGCTGCCTGCAACGAAGGGGCGGTTGCCCAGCAGCTGGCCATAGCCCGCCAACAGTGGCAGCAGGTGAATAGGCGTGAACGCCAGCCGCGAACCGTCACGGCGCTCCACGCCCAGGGTTTCCGGCATCAGCCGGTACAGCAGCAGCCAGGCCAGCACCGCGCCGATGGCGAACGCCACGAACAGCCAGCGCCAGTCCAGCCATTGCAGCAGCAAGGTGCCCACCAGCGGCCCGAGCAGGGGCGACAGCAAGGCGATGTTGGCCAACAGGGCCATCATGCGTACGGCATCAGCCTCGCTGAAAGCCTCGTTCAGGGCTGGGTAGCTGACGGTGACCACAAAGCCCAGGCCAATGCCCTGCAACAGACGCAACAGGTTGAACAGGCCGATGTCCTGGACCCAGAAGGTAGCCAGGCAGGCCAGGCCAAAGAATGCGCAGCCGACCAGCAGCAACGGGCGCCGTCCATAACGGTCGGCCAACGGGCCGATCAGCCATTGCAGTACCACGCCCCCCAGCAGGTACAGGTTGAGGGCATGGGGTATGTATTCGGGGCTGGCGTCGAGGTCGTTGACCACGACAGGCATGGCCGGCATCACCGCATCGCTGGCCAGGTAGGTCAGCAGTTCGAACAGGGCCAGGGTCAGGCCGAACAGCAAGGCACGCAGAGGGGTGATATACAGCAATGGTTTCATGATGGCGTATCGGGTGTGGCGGGCGGGGTCACGCTATATGCCAGAAATGGCTGGAAATTGCTGTGAGCAAGTGTAATCAGGGTCGGAAAAAGCTGGGGCCGCTTTGCGCCCCTTCGCGGGCAAGCCCGCTCCTACACAGAACACGCATGTCCTCGTAGGCGCGGGCTTGCCCGCGAAGGGGCGCAAAGCGGCCCCGGCTTTAACGCGGTATTACTGCGTTGCAGTCTCCTGCACCACGCGAATAACCCGCTGCGGAAACGGAATATCGATCCCTTCGGCCTTCAACCGGTCACGCGCATACTCGTTGAGCATGAACATCACATCCCAGTAATCGGAGGTCTTGGTCCACAAGCGCAGCGATACGGTGATCGAGCTGTCGCCCAGCGTCGACACGACCGCCTGCGGTGCCGGGTCTTGCAGAACACGCGGGTCCTTTGCCAGCTCCAGCAACACATTGCGGGCCTTCTGCAGGTCCGCCTCGTAGTCAACGCCCACATCGAACACCACCTTGCGCGTCGGCTGGCGGTTGGTGTTGGTAATGATGCCGTTGGACAGGCTGCCATTGGGCATGATGACCGTCTTGTTGTCACCGGTGCGCAGCACGGTGTGGAAGATCTGGATACTGTCGACGGTGCCGGCAACGCCCTGCGCCTCGATCCAGTCACCGATACGGAACGGGCGGAACATCAGGATCAGCACACCACCGGCGAAGTTCGCCAGGCTGCCCTGCAAGGCAAGGCCGATGGCCAGGCCTGCGGCACCGATGGCGGCGACGAACGAGGTGGTCTCGATGCCGATCATCGAGGCCACGCTGACCAACAGCAGCACCTTCAGCACAATGTTCGCCAGGGTACTGATGAAGCCCTGCAGCGCCAGGTCGGCGTTGCGCAGGCCAACCAGCTTGCCGAGGCGGGCGCTGACCTTGTTGATGATCCACCAGCCAACCGCCAAGGTCAGCAGTGCCAGCAGCACACGGCTGCCGTATTCCATGATCAAAGGGATCCACGTCTGGGATTGGCGGACGAGCTGGTCGACCTCAGCGTTCAAATCCATATTCATCTCCTGATGCCGAGTGGCAAGTACACGGTAGAACAGGCCGCGCGTGTTATTACGCAACCCCGGCCCCCATGGACATCATTTGGCCATCGGGGTTCCGGCCCCCCCGCATCAGTCGCGGAAGTTGTTGAACTGCAGCGGCATGTCGAATTCCTTGGTGCGCAGCAGGGCAATCGCTTCCTGCAGATCGTCACGTTTCTTGCCGGTTACCCGTACCTGCTCACCCTGGATGGCGGCCTGTACTTTCAGCTTGCCATCCTTGATGGTGGCAACGATCTTTTTTGCCAGGTCCTTGTCGATGCCTTCGCGGAACTTGGCTTCCTGTTTCTTTTCCTTGCCAGAGGCGTAGGGGTCCTTGGTTTCCAGGCACTTCACGTCGATCTTGCGCTTGACCAGTGCAAGGCGCAGGATCTCCAGCATCGCCTCGAGCTGGAACTCTTCCTCAGCAGTGAGCATCACGGTCTGCTCTTTGTCCTTGAACTCGAAGGTGCCTTTGCCCTTGAGGTCGTAGCGGCGGTCCAGTTCCTTGATGGCGTTGTCGACCGCGTTCTGCACTTCGTGCTTGTCCAGTTCCGATACCACGTCGAACGAAGGCATGGTTGTTCTCCCAAAATAAAAGCGCGCTCAGGCTGAAGATGGAGCGCGCTGGGTTTGAAGGTTAAAATGCGGGCTCATTATAACGGGTTGCGAAACGCATATGAGCAGCACCTGGCATATTCTCGGCGCCGGTAGCCTTGGCAGTCTGTGGGCCTGCCGGCTGGCACGCGCCGGCAAGGCTGTGCGCCTGATCCTGCGTGACGGACAACGGCTGCAGGCCTATCAGCAGGCCGGTGGCCTGACCCTGGTCGAGCAGGACCAAACCCGGCGCTACGCCATACCGGCCGAAACGGCGCAAGCGCAAGGCCCGATCCACCGGCTGCTGGTGGCCTGCAAGGCCTATGACGCTGCCCCGGCGATTGCCGGTCTAGCACCTCGGCTGGCCGAGAGCGCCGAAGTGCTGCTGTTGCAGAATGGCCTGGGCAGCCAGGATGAAGTCGCCGACCTGGTGCCGCACGCTCGCTGCATCTTCGCCTCCAGCACCGAAGGCGCCTTCCGCGAGGGGGACTGGCAAGTGCGTTTTGCCGGCCATGGCTTCAACTGGCTAGGCGACCCACGAAGCCCCCTGCTCCCCGCCTGGTTCGATGACCTGCACGAGGCCGGTATCCCCGCTGAGTGGACAGTAGACATACTGACCCGCCTGTGGCGCAAGTTGGCGCTCAATTGCGCCATCAACCCGCTGACCGTGCTTCACGATTGCCAGAATGGCGGGCTGCTGGGGCACCTAGGTGAAGTGCAAGCCCTGTGCGTCGAACTGGCCCGACTGCTGCGCCGTTGCGGCCAGCCGCAAGCAGCCGAGGGGCTGGACGAAGAAGTGCAGCGGGTAATCCTCGCCACCGCAGCCAACTACTCTTCCATGTACCAGGACGTGCATGCAGGACGACGCACCGAGTTGCACTACCTGCTCGGCCATGCTTGCCGCGCTGCGGGCCGTCATGGCCTGCAACTGCCGCAGCTGGAACACCTGCTGCAGCGCTTGGTCGAAAACCTGCGCGCGCGTGGTTTGCCCTGCGACTGACGCGGCCCTTCAACCGGATACGGACATTGCCTTGCCCATGACCTTGCGCCAACGCCTGGAAAACCTCCCGGTCGGGCAGAAGCTGCTGGCGGCCCTGCTGGTATTGCTGGTGACCATCTTGCTGATGGCCAACCTCACCTTCATCAGCGCCGCCTACTGGATCACCCAGGAAAGCATGGCGCCCCAGGCCATGCACACCATCGGCCGGCTGGTGGCCAATCCACAGCTTGCAGCCCGCGCCGGCGACACCCCGGACACGGCCCGTGCCCTGCTCAAGGAACTGGACAGTTACACACCGCTGCGCGCCGCCGCCATCTACGGTGGCGATGGCCGAATGCTGGCGCAGTTGCAGCATGGCGAGCCGCTGGCCCTGCCCAAGCGTTTTCGCAACATCGACGGCTGGCGCCTGATGGAGTTTCGCAGCACTCAGTTGATCCGCATCCCCCGCGATGCCAACCCACCGGCACATTTGCTGTTGGTAGCCAGCAGCGAACTGCCCACGGCCTTCTACACCGGCACACTCAGTGCCAGCCTGGGCATCCTGGTGTTCAGTATCCTGCTATGGATCGTCATCGCCCGGCAGATCAAACGCCTGATCACCCAACCGATCAACCAGCTTGAGGAACTCAGCCGCCAGGTTACCCGCGAAGAGAGCTACGCCTTGCGCGCCCAACGCGGCAATGATGATGAAATCGGCAGCCTGGCCGAGGCCTTCAACACCATGCTGTCGCGCATCGAGGCCCGCGAGCAGCAGCTCAAGAGCGCCCGCGACGAGTTCCAGAGTGCCTACGACCAGGCTCAGGGCCTTGCCGAAGAAACCCGCCACACTAACCGCAAGCTGGAACTGGAAGTACAGGTACGCAGCAAGATCGAGAAAAAGCTCACCGGTTTCCAGAACTACCTCAACAGCATCATCGACTCGATGCCCTCGGCACTGATTGCCCTCGACGAACAGCTCTACGTGACCCAATGGAACCACGAAGCCACGGTGCTTTCCGGCACGCCACTGGACGAGGCACTTAACCAGCCGGTGTTCATTGCGTTCGAGCCGCTGAAGCCGTTCCTCCCGCAACTGAAGGAAACCGTGGAAAAACATCGAGTGGCGAAGATCGAGCGGGTAACCTGGCCCAAGGGCGACGACCTGCGCCACTACGCCCTGACCTTCTACCCACTGACCGGCGGCGGCGGGCGCGGCGTGGTCATTCGTATCGACGACATCACCCAGCGTCTGTCATTGGAAGAAATGATGGTGCAATCGGAGAAAATGCTCTCGGTCGGGGGTCTGGCTGCCGGCATGGCGCACGAAATCAACAACCCGCTGGGCGCTATCCTGCACAACGTGCAGAACATTCGCCGGCGCCTGTCGTCCGACCTGCCGCGCAACCAGGAACAGGCCGAAGAGCTGGGCATCGACCTGGCCACGATCAACCGCTACCTGGACAGCCGCGAGGTGCCGCAACTGCTCGACGGCATTCAGCAGGCCGGCGCCCGGGCGGCGAAGATCGTCACCCACATGCTCAGCTTCAGCCGCCGCAGCAACCGCCAGCTGGTGCCATGCGAGCTGCCGGCACTGATCGATCAGGCGCTTGAAATTGCCGGCAATGACTTCGATCTGGCCATCGGCTTCGACTTCAAGGGGCAAGCCATCGTGCGCCAGTTCGACCCCGACCTGGGGCCGGTGCCATGCACCGCCAACGAGCTGGAACAAGTACTGCTCAACTTGCTGAAGAACGCAGCCCAGGCCATCCACCAACGCCCGCAACCCAGCGAGCCCGGACGCATCACACTGCGCACCCGGCTAAACCCGCCATGGGCGGAAATCCAGGTCGAAGACAACGGCGTCGGCATGCCCGAGGCGGTGCGCAAGCGCACCTTCGAGCCGTTCTTCACCACCAAGGAAATCGGCCAGGGTACCGGGCTGGGCCTGTCGGTCTCTTACTTCATCATCACCAACAACCACAAGGGGCAGATGGAAGTGCAATCCACGCCAGGCCAAGGCACCTGCTTTACCCTACGCCTGCCCCTCACCCAGCCGGCAGCGGCGGTGCCGGCCAGAACGGAGCAATGACATGGGCTACCGCCTTTCGAAGATCTATACCCGCACCGGCGACAAAGGCGAAACCGGCCTGGGCGACGGCCGTCGGGTGCCCAAGGACCACCCGCGGATCGAAGCGATTGGCGAGGTGGACAGCCTGAACAGCCAGTTGGGGTTGCTGCTGGCGGGGCTCGCCGAGCATGGGCTGAATGAAGTGACCACAGTGCTGGCGCCGTGTCAGCACCGCTTGTTCGACCTGGGTGGCGAGCTGGCGATGCCCAGTTACCAGGCGTTGACCCTGGCGGAAGTGGAACGCCTGGAGGCGGCCATCGATGTGTGGAACGAAGAGTTGGGGCCGCTGAAGAACTTCATTCTGCCCAGTGGTTCGGCGCTGGTGGCGCAGGCGCATGTGTGCCGCAGTCTGGCGCGCAGTGCAGAGCGCCGGTGTCAGCAGTTGAATGCCATGGAGCCGCTGGAAGGCGTTGGTCTGGCGTATATCAACCGGCTTTCCGATCTATTGTTCGTGGCGGCGCGGATCATCGGGCGGCGCCAGGGGGTGGCTGAGGTTTTGTGGCAGCCCGCCGAGAAACCCAAAGGCTGATACTTCTGGGGCTGCTTTGCAGCCCATTCGCGGGCAAGCCCGCGAATGGGCCCCGCAGCGGCCCCTGTTACAGGAGACTCAAACCTCGGGCCAGAACGCCCGAATCCCGGCTACACCCTGTGCCCCGGCTTCCCCGGCCTGCTCGCGCTCACCCGGCCCTACCCCACCCAGCAGGTAAACCGGCTTGTTGAACCCGGCAATCAACCGCTGCGCCTCATCCCATCCCAACGGCACCGCCTCTGGGTGAGTCTGGGTCGCCTGCACTGGCGACAGGGTGACAAAGTCCACGCCCATCTGCTCAGCCAGCGCCAGCTCTTCGGCACTGTGGCAGGATGCCGCCAACCAGCGCTCCTTGGGGAACGGCCGGCCCCTGGCGGCGTACTTGCGCAGCTGCGCGGCCGTCAGGTGCCAACCGGCCGCCGGGAAATCACCCAGCCATTCCAGTGGCCCTTTAAGCATCAGCTGCGCCTTGCCCGCACACAACCCGACCGCATCCACCGCCACGTCGCGGTACTTGGGGTCGTACATGTCCGGGGCACGCAACTGGATCAGGCGAATACCATTGGCCACCGCCTTCTGGATGCCCTTGAGCATTTGCGGCACTTCCAGGCCGTCCGGGGTGATCAGGTACTGGTCCGGCAGGCGCGCAGCGGCGACGATCGGCTTGTTGGCCTCGGGGAATTCGTACTGCGGCAAATCGCGCGGGGCAACCCACTCCAGCGGCTGGCCTTCGGCACCATGGGGTTCGCCAGTGAACGCTTCGACCTCGCGCACGTCCAGCAGCACCTGCTTGTCCGGGTAGTCATGGCTGACCTTGATCAGCGCACGCGACCGGCTTACCTCGATGCCCAGCTCCTCGCGCAGCTCGCGGGCAAGCGCCGCTTCGACGCTTTCGCCTTCTTCCACCTTGCCACCGGGGAACTCCCACAAGCCGCCCTGGTGCTGGGTATCGGCACGGCGTGCGATCAGAATACGGCCATCAGCACCGCGAATCACGGCAGCTACTACATGAATCCGTTTCACGCTTCACGCTCCTCCAGGCCTGCCTGTTGCCATGCCTGGAAGGCTGGCCATTGATAAATGGTCTCGATGTAGGCTGCCGCCTCGGCGGGGACTTCTACGCGGTAGGTGCGCAGGCGCACGGCCACCGGGGCAAAGAAGGCATCGGCCAGGCTTGCCTTGCCGAACAGGAACGGGCCGCTGTCCTTGGCCACCAGACGGCATTCGGACCACAGCGCAACGATACGGTCGATGTCGATTTGCACGTCCAGCGGCACGCTGTCCAGCGCCTGGTCGCGCGACAAGTCGAACGGCATGGCGCCGCGCAGGGCAAAGAAGCCGCTATGCATCTGCGCACAGGCCGAACGGGCCTGGGCACGCGCCGCCACATCGGCAGGCCACAGCTGGGCTTCGGGATGGCGTTCGTTGAGGTATTCGGCAATGGCCAGCGAGTCAGCGATCACACCGTGCTCGCTCATGAGCAGCGGCACCTTGCCGGTGGAGGAGAAAGCGAGGATGCGCTGGCGGGTATCAGGCTGGTTCAGCTTGATCAGGGTTTCTTCGTAGGGCACGCCAGCCAGCTCGAGGGCCAGGGCGCCACGCAGCGACCAGGAGGAGTACAGCTTGTCGCCGATGATCAGGTGATAGCTCATGGTTCGGCTCCATCAGGTTTGTATTGCAAAACCCGCAGGCCGCTGCGCGGCCTTTCGCGGGCAAGCCCGCTCCCACAGGGACCGCACCGCTCCTGCAGGCATTGCAACACCTGTGGGAGCGGGCGTGCCCGCGAAGAGGCCTTCGGATCAGTAGATCAGGTACGGTACTCGGCGTTGATCTTCACGTACTCGTGGGACAGGTCAGTCGTCCAGATGGTTTCGCTGCACTGGCCACGGCCCAGTTCGATTCGGATGGTGATCTCTTCCTGGGCCATCACTGCCGAACCCTGCGCTTCGGTATAGCTCGGGCTGCGGCCGCCTTTGCTCGCAATGCAAACGCTGTCCAGGTAAACATCGATCAGGCTCACATCCAGCTCCGGTACACCGGCACGGCCTACGGCAGCGAGGATACGGCCCCAGTTCGGGTCGGAAGCGAACAGCGCGGTCTTGATCAGCGGCGAGTGGGCCACGGCGTAGCCGACGTCCAGACACTCCTGGTGGTTACCACCACCGTTGACTTGCACGGTCACGAACTTGGTCGCGCCTTCGCCGTCACGGACGATGGCCTGGGCCACTTCCATGCACACTTCGAACACGGCCTTTTTCAGCGCTTCGAAGAGCGCGCCGCTGGCTTCGGTCACTTCCGGCAAGTCGGCCTTGCCGGTAGCGATCAGCATGCAGCAATCGTTGGTCGAGGTGTCACCATCGATCGTGATGCGGTTGAACGACTTGTTGGCGCCGTCCAGCATCAGGTCCTTGAGTACCTTTGGCGCCACCTTGGCGTCGGTAGCGATGTAGCCCAGCATGGTCGCCATGTTCGGGCGGATCATGCCTGCACCCTTGCTGATACCGGTAACGGTGACGGTCACGCCATCGTGCTGGAACTGGCGGCTGGCCCCCTTGGGCAGGGTGTCGGTGGTCATGATGCCGGTAGCGGCCTCAGCCCAGTTGTTTTCCGACAGGTTGTCGAGGGCGGCCTGCAGCGCGCCTTCGATCTTTTCGACCGGCAGCGGCTCGCCAATCACGCCGGTGGAGAACGGCAGTACCGACTCGGCCGGTACGCCAGCCAGTTCGGCCAACTTGGCGCAGGTGCGCTCGGCGGCGGCCAGGCCTGGCGCGCCGGTGCCGGCGTTGGCGTTACCCGTGTTGGTCAGCAGGTAGCGCACGGTGCCCTGTACACGCTGCTTGGACAGGATCACCGGCGCGGCGCAGAAGGCGTTGAGGGTGAACACGCCAGCCACGCTGGAGCCTTCGGCACAGCGCATGACCACCACATCCTTGCGCCCCGGGCGCTTGATACCGGCAGAAGCGATACCGAGTTCAAAACCCGGAACCGGGTGCAGGGTGGGCAAAGGACCAAGACCAACAGCCATTAGAGCGCTCCTAGAAAAAACGATGATGTCGAAAAAGGGGCCGCTTCGCGCCCCATCGCGACACAAGGCCGCCCCCACAAGGATCGCGCCCGTTCATGGACGAGCGCGGTACCTGTGGGAGCGGCCTTGTGTCGCGAAAGGGCCGCAAAGCGGCCCCAGGCTTGTACAACGTAAGGTTCAGATCACTCGATCTGACCATGGCAATGCTTGAACTTCTTGCCCGAACCACACCAGCACGGCTCGTTGCGGCCCAGCTTCTGGTCATTGCGTACTGGCGCCGAGGCTACCGCTACTTCGGCACCCTCCTCGCTCAGTTGCTCACTTTCCAGGCCCGGTGCAGCGGCGTGCTGGAATTGCATGCGACTCGCCAGCTCTTCGGCCTCGCGGCGCAGGCGGGCTTCTTCTTCGGCCGGGTCTTCGCGGCGAACCTGTACGTGCGACAGCACGCGGATGGTGTCGCGCTTGATCGACTCCAACAGCTCCTGGAACAGGCTGAACGACTCGCGCTTGTACTCCTGCTTCGGGTTCTTCTGCGCATAACCACGCAGGTGAATACCGTGACGCAGGTGGTCCATGGTCGACAGGTGGTCTTTCCACAGGTCGTCCAGTACACGCAGCAGAATCTGCTTCTCGAAGGTTCGCAGGGCGTCGAGACCGGCCTGGTCTTCCTTCTCGGTGTAGGCCGTGGTGATCTCGCTCAGCAGCTTCTCGCGCAGGGTCTCTTCGTAGAGGTGATCGTCCTCGTCGAGCCATTGCTGGATCGGCAACTTGATGGCGAAATCGCTGGCCAGCGAAGCCTCCAGGCCGGCTACGTCCCACTGCTCTGGCAGCGACTGCGGCGGAATGTGCTGGCTGATGGTAGCGTCCAGTACTTCCTTGCGGAATTCGACGATGGTGTCGCCAATGTTGTCGGCGGCCAGCAGGCTGTTGCGCATGTGGTAGATCACCTTGCGCTGCTCGTTGGCGACGTCGTCATATTCGAGCAATTGCTTACGAATGTCGAAGTTGCGGCCTTCGACCTTGCGCTGGGCTTTCTCGATAGCGTTGGTGACCATGCGGTGCTCGATGGCCTCGCCCGACTGCATGCCCAGTGCCTTCATGAAGTTCTTCACCCGGTCAGAGGCGAAGATGCGCATCAGGCTGTCTTCCAGCGACAGGTAGAAGCGGCTGGAGCCCGGGTCGCCCTGACGACCGGAGCGGCCGCGCAGCTGGTTGTCGATACGGCGCGATTCGTGGCGCTCGGAAGCGATTACATGCAGGCCACCCGTCTCGATCACTTGCTGGTGACGCTTCTGCCAGTCGGCCTTGATCTGGGCGATCTGCTCGGCTGTCGGGTTTTCCAGGGCAGCCACTTCGGCTTCCCAGTTACCGCCCAGCAGGATGTCGGTACCACGGCCAGCCATGTTGGTGGCGATGGTCAGTGCACCTGGCGCGCCTGCTTGCGCGATGATCTCGGCTTCCTTCTCGTGATACTTGGCGTTGAGCACCTTGTGGTCGATCCCTTCCTTTTTCAGGAGGTTGGACATGTGCTCGGAAGTTTCAATGGTCGCGGTACCCACCAGCACCGGGCGGCCCAGCTTCATGCTTTCCTTGATGTCGGCGATGATCGCGGCGTATTTCTCGTCAGCGGTCAGGTACACCAGGTCGTTGTAGTCCTTACGCGCCAATGGCTTGTTCGGCGGAATGACCATCACGTTCAGGCCATAGATCGACTGGAACTCGAACGCTTCGGTGTCGGCGGTACCGGTCATGCCGGACAGCTTGGTGTACAGGCGGAAGTAGTTCTGGAAGGTGGTCGAAGCCAGGGTCTGGCTCTCGGCCTGGATGTTCAGGTTCTCTTTTGCCTCGATGGCCTGGTGCAGGCCCTCGGACAGGCGACGGCCCGGCATGGTACGGCCGGTGTGTTCGTCGATCAGCAGAACCTGGCCGTCCTGGACGATGTACTCGACGTTGCGGTGGAACAGCTTGTGTGCACGAAGACCGGCGTAGACGTGTGTCAGCAAGCCCAGGTTGTGCGCGGAGTACAGGCTCTCGCCTTCAGCCAGCAGGCCCGCCTGGGCCAGCATCTCTTCGATGAACTGGTGACCGGCTTCGTTCAGCTCCACCTGGCGACTCTTCTCGTCGATGGTGAAGTGGCCTTCCTGGGTGACCTGGCCTTCGACCTCTTCAATGTGCTGGGTGAGGCGCGGGATCAGGCGGTTGATCTCGATGTACAGCTTGGAGCTGTCCTCGGCCTGACCGGAAATGATCAGCGGGGTACGCGCTTCGTCGATGAGAATGGAGTCGACTTCGTCGATCACGGCGAAGTTCAGTTCACGCTGGAACTTCTCGTCCTGGCTGAACGCCATGTTGTCGCGCAGGTAGTCGAACCCGAATTCGTTGTTGGTGCCGTAGGTGATGTCGGCTGCATAGGCGGCGCGCTTTTCTTCCGGCGGCTGGAAGGCCGAGACGATACCGACCGACAGACCGAGGAATTCGTACAGCGGGCGCATCCAGTTGGCGTCACGGCGCGCCAGGTAGTCGTTGACGGTGACCACATGCACGCCCTTGCCGGACAATGCGTTGAGGTAGACGGCCAGGGTACCGACCAAGGTCTTGCCTTCACCGGTGCGCATTTCTGCGATCATACCCTCGTGCAGGGTCATGCCGCCGATCAGCTGCACATCGAAATGGCGCATGCCCATGACGCGCTTGCCGGCCTCACGGGCAACGGCGAAGGCTTCGGGCAGCAATTGGTCCAGTGTCTCGCCTTTGGCCAGGCGCTCCTTGAACTCTGCAGTCTTGCCCCGCAGTTGCTCGTCGGAGAGGGCCACCATCTTCTCTTCGAAGGCATTGACGATACTCACCGTCTTGAGCATGCGTTTGACTTCACGCTCGTTCTTGCTTCCAAAAAGTTTTTTTAACAAAGGCGCAAACATATCGGCAGGATCTTCCACACGTAGGGATGGAGGGCGGCCCCATGAGTCGCCCGTGCAGCCCATAGGCCGCATGCGAACGAGCATTCTACCCGGAAACGATGGTGAGGAAAGTGGTGGATTTCCACGATGCTGATACAGCGTTTTGGCAGGGGCCTGTTTTAGATAGGGGCATTTTCACTGAGTTCAAGGCTTGGCAACATGAAAGCTATCGAGAACCAGTCTTGTCTTTGGCTGCCTGTGCCGGCCTCTTCGCGGGTGAACCCGCTCCTACAAGATACCGATAGCCCTGGCAGGAGCGGGTTCACCCGCGAAGAGGCCGGCACAGGCAACGGAGATGTTAGACTGTGCCCACGTCACCTCACGCGTACCCCCATGGCCTACAAACCCTCCCCCGCCCAGCCGCCCTCCGCCCTGCTGCGCCAAGTGCGCCCGCTGCGCCTGCTGCTGAACCAGGCCGAGCGCCTGGAGCACTTGCAGCGCCTGCTGGAAAGCCAGTTGCAACCGGCTGCCCGCGAGCACTGCCATGTGGCGTCCTGGCGCGATGGTACTTTGTTGCTGGTGGTTACCGACGGCCATTGGGCAACCCGCCTGCGCTACCAGCAGAAGCGCTTGTTGGCGGCACTGCAGGCCATGGAAGCATTCGGCAACCTCAGGCGCATCCTGTACAAGGTGCAGCCGCCGCTGGTGCCGGCCAAGCGTGGCGGGCATGCTGCCGAGCTTTCGAACAGCGCGGCCGAGAGCCTGCGCGACACCGCCGAGGGCATTACCGACCCCAAACTGCGCGCAGCACTGGAACGGTTGGCCGCCCACGCCCAGGGCAAGCCATAAAAAAGGCCACCCGAAGGTGGCCTTAATGAACTAGAGAGTGTTCGAACTTACACGGCCGCAACAGGGCGCATGTACGAGATCGGTGCCGTGCTGGCATCTTCGAAAGTGACCACTTCCCAGGCATCGGTTTCAGCAATCAGCTTGCGCAACAGCTGGTTGTTCAGCGCGTGGCCGGACTTGAAGCCCTTGAACTCGCCGATCAGGCTGTTGCCCAGCAGGTACAGATCGCCGATGGCGTCGAGGATCTTGTGCTTGACGAATTCGTCTTCGTAACGAAGGCCGTCTTCGTTGAGCACGCCGTCCTCATCGACCACGATGGCGTTCTCGACACTGCCACCCAACGCAAGGTTGTGCTTGCGCAGGTACTCGATGTCACGCATGAAGCCAAAAGTACGCGCGCGGCTGACTTCCTTCACGAACGACGTGCTGGAAAAGTCGACGCTGGCGCTCTGGGTCCGGTTGCGAAGCACCGGGTGATCGAAATCGATCTCGAAGCTCACCTTGAAACCTTCGAAAGGCAGGAACGTGGCGCGCTTGTCGCCCTCCTCCACGGTTACCTCACGCAGGATGCGGATGAACTTCTTGGCTGCGTCCTGTTCTTCCAGGCCGGCAGACTGAATCAGGAATACAAAAGGACCGGCGCTGCCATCCATGATCGGCACTTCCGAGGCGGAGAGCTCGACGTAGGCGTTATCGATGCCCAGACCCGCCATAGCGGAGAGCAGGTGCTCGACCGTATCGACCTTGACGTCACCGTTGACCAACGTCGTCGACATGGTTGTCTCGCCGACGTTGGCCGCACGCGCAGGGATCTCGACCACAGGGTCGAGGTCGGCGCGGCGGAAGACGATGCCGGTGTCAACAGGTGCAGGCTTGAGGGTCAGGTAAACCTTCTCCCCGGAGTGCAGACCGACACCTGTGGCACGGATGGTATTCTTCAGGGTGCGTTGTTTAATCATGGCATTGGCCGCTTCAGCGCAAATTGCGAACAGGTATCAACAAAGGCTGGGGATGATAACAGACCCAACCTTTGATGAATACCAATCACCTTTATACCCCTGATAAATTCCATTAATCAGCCTGACGACGCAGGAATGCCGGGATATCGAGGTAGTCCAGGTCATCCTGAGGGTTCAGTTTAGCGGCTGCGGCAGCACCTGCATGCGCCTGGTTGCGCATGACGGTCGGGCGCTCCAGGTCACGGTAGTTGACCGCTGGCTGCTCCTGGCGCACCGGCGCAGGATTGGACGCTTCATACGCCTGCTGGGCAGTCTGCAGGGTATTGTCGACCACCTTCACAGGCTTCTCGATGCGTGCGCCCAGACCAGTGGCCACCACGGTCACGTGCAGTTCGTCACGCATGTCCGGGTCGATCACGGTGCCGACCTTGACCATCGCGTGGTCGGAGGCGAAGGCTTCGATGATGCTACCCACGTCGGAGTACTCACCCAGCGACAGGTCCGGGCCTGCGGTGATGTTCACCAGGATACCGCGGGCGCCCTGCAGGTTGACGTCTTCCAGCAGCGGGTTACGGATAGCTGCCTCGGTGGCTTCACGCGCACGGTTCGGGCCGCTGGCGCAGCCAGTACCCATCATGGCCATGCCCATTTCACCCATCACGGTGCGCACGTCGGCGAAGTCGACGTTGATCATGCCTGGGCGCTTGATGATGTCGGAGATACCGCGTACGGCACCGGCCAGTACATCGTCAGCCTTGGCGAAGGCGGACAGCAGGCTGGCATCCTTGCCCAGGATGGTCAGCAGCTTCTCGTTGGGGATGGTGATCAACGAGTCGACGCTTTCAGCCAGCATGCGGATGCCTTCATCGGCGATCTGCATGCGCTTGCGGCCTTCAAACGGGAACGGACGGGTCACCACTGCGACGGTGAGGATACCCATTTCCTTGGCCACTTCGGCAATGATTGGCGCTGCACCGGTACCGGTGCCGCCACCCATGCCGGTGGTGATGAACACCATGTTGGTGCCCTGCAGCACTTCAGCGATGCGCTCACGGTCTTCCAGCGCGGCCTGACGGCCGACTTCCGGATTGGCACCGGCACCCAGGCCCTTGGTCACACCCGTGCCCAATTGCAGGATGGTGCGCGCGCCAATGTTTTTCAGCGCCTGGGCATCGGTGTTGGCGCAGATGAATTCCACGCCTTCGATGCTGCTCTTGACCATGTGATTGACGGCGTTGCCGCCACCACCACCAACGCCGATCACTTTAATGACCGGACTTTGCGGGACGTTGTCTACGAGCTCGAACATTTTCCCTCTCCTTACAGTTCTCTAGTTGTTGCGCCTACCACTACTGCTTTGAAACTTAGAAGTTGCCCTGGACCCACTTCTTGAAGCGTTCAAGCACTGGGGCCTTCGGTTCATCGCCATAGCTGTTGCTGCTGCTGTTGCTGTTACCGGTCAGGGCCAAGTCCTCGGACTGCTTCAGCAGGCCGTAGGTGAGCAAGCCCACACCAGTGGAATAGATCGGGTTGCGCACCACGTCGCTCAGCCCCCGAACGCTGTGCGGCACGCCCAGGCGTACCGGCATGTGGAAGATTTCCTCGGCCAGTTCGACGGCGCCTTCCATCTTCGCGGTGCCGCCAGTGAGGACGATGCCGGCGGGCACCAGGTCTTCGTAGCCGCTGCGGCGCAGTTCGGCCTGGATCAGGGTGAAGAGCTCGTCGTAACGTGGCTCCACCACCTCGGCCAGGGCCTGGCGCGACAGCTCGCGCGGTGGGCGATCGCCCACGCTTGGCACCTTGATGGTCTCGCCAGCGCCAGCCAGTTTGGCCAAGGCACAGGCGTAGCGGATCTTGATTTCTTCGGCGTACTGGGTCGGGGTCCGCAGGGCCATGGCGATGTCGTTGGTCACTTGGTCGCCAGCAATCGGGATGACCGCCGTGTGGCGAATGGCGCCCTCGGTGAAGATGGCGATGTCGGTGGTGCCGCCACCGATGTCCACCAGGCACACGCCCAGCTCTTTTTCATCATCGGTCAGTACCGAGTAGGCCGAAGCCAGCTGTTCGAGGATGATGTCGTCGATTTCCAGGCCGCAGCGGCGCACACACTTCTCGATGTTCTGGGCGGCGTTGACGGCGCAAGTGACCACGTGAACCTTGGCTTCCAGACGCACGCCAGACATGCCCAGCGGCTCGCGCACGCCTTCCTGGTTGTCGATCACATAGTCCTGCGGCAAGGTGTGCAGCACGCGCTGGTCGGCCGGAATCGCCACGGCCTGGGCGGCGTCGAGTACGCGCTCCAGGTCGGCCAGGCTGACCTCGCGGTCACGGATGGCAACGATGCCGTGGGAGTTCAGGCTACGGATGTGATTACCGGCCACACCGACGAACGCCGAGTGGATACGGCAGCCGGCCATCAGCTGCGCCTCTTCCACGGCGCGCTGGATCGACTGCACGGTGGACTCGATGTTCACCACCACGCCTTTTTTCAGGCCACGGGACGGATGGGTGCCGATCCCGACGATTTCCAGGGTGCCGTCTTCGCCCACTTCGCCCACCAGCGCCACCACCTTGGAGGTGCCAATGTCCAGCCCGACGATCATTTTGCCGCTATGCGCGTTTGCCATGGTCCTGCCTCTCTCTAATTCTTCGCAACGGCGGGTTGGGCCGTCGTCGGTGCAATCGGTTCCCGCCAACCAACGGCAAGTCCGTTGGAATAACGCAGATCAATGCGGGCGATAGTGGTGATCTGGTCTTTGAGTGTCTTGTCGTAAATGGCAATGAAACGGCGCATCTTCTCCACCAGATGATCGCGCCCCAGCAGCAACTCGATGCCTGGCCCGGCACTGCTCGCACCGGTGGTCAGGAACCAGCTGCCTCGCTCGCGCAGCTCCAGGCGAGCGATGGAAAAGCCCAAGGGGCGCAGCATCTGGCTCAATACCTGATACTGCTGCATGACTTGTTGCTGAGCACGCTGCGGCCCGGCCAGCTGCGGCAGGTGCTCATAGTTGGCCAGCTCGCGCGGGGTGAAAGCCTGACCCTGGTTGTTGAGCAGGGCTGCGTCCCCCCAGCGTGCCACCGGCAGCTGCTCTTCAAGGCGGATCACCACCTCGTCGGGCCACACCCGGCGCACTTCGGCGTGGGCGATCCACGGCATCTGCTCGAGCTCGGCCCGCATCGCCGGCAGGTCGACGCTGAAGAAGCTCGCCGCCACGTAGGGCGCGATACGCTGCTGCACCGACTGCTGGCTGATGTAGCTGAGGTCGCCCTGCACATCGATCTTGGTGATCGGGCGGTCGGCGTACGGCATCAGGCGAATGGCGCCCTCGTAGGCACCAAAGCCGGCCGCCACCAGCAACACCGGCCACAGCAAGCGCTTGAGGCCGCCCAGGCTTGGCCGGGGCAGGCGCGCCGATACGGGCTCGTCGGCCACCAGCCGGCTGGCACCACGCGGCACCGGCTTGCTACGGCCGGTAACGGGTTGCTGCTGACGTATCATCGCGCCTTGCATGGTTATTAACCTCGCGTCGCCACGCTTTCGGCCAGGATTGCCAGCACCAGTTGCTGGAAGTCCAGGCCAGCCGCGCGGGCCGCCATGGGCACTAGGCTATGATCTGTCATGCCTGGTGCAGTGTTGACTTCGAGCAGCCAGAACTGGCCCTGCTCGTCCTGCATCACGTCCAGCCGCCCCCAGCCTTCGATGCCAATGGCATCGCAGGCGCGCGCGGTCAGGTCGATCAGTTCCTGTTCCTTGACGCTATCCAGCCCGCACGGGATGCGGTACTGGGTATCGTTGGCGATGTACTTGGCGTCGTAGTCGTAGAACACGTGCGGCGTACCCAGGGCGATCGGCGGCAGCACCTGGCCGCGCAGTACCGCGATGGTGAACTCCGGACCGTGGATCCACTGCTCCACCAGTACCTGGGAATCGTATTTGGCGGCGTCCTGCCAGGCGGCGACCAGTTCCTGGGCGCTGTTCACCTTGGCCATGCCGATGCTAGAGCCTTCATGGGCGGGTTTGACGATAAGCGGGAAGCCCAGTTCCGTACTGGCCTGCAAACAATCGCTTTCGCTCGCCAGCACCGCGTGGCGTGGCGTGGGAATGCCCAGGCTCTGCCACACCTGCTTGGTGCGCAGCTTGTCCATCGCCAGCGCCGAAGCCAGGATGCCGCTGCCGGTGTAGGGGATGCCCAGGCACTCCAGCAAACCTTGCATACTCCCGTCTTCACCGCCACGGCCGTGGAGGATGATGAAGGCGCGGTCAATCTTCTCGCTCTGCAGGCGTGCGAGCAGGTCGTCACCGACGTCGATGGCAACCACGTCGACGCCGGCAGTGCTCAGCGCATCGATCACTGCGGCGCCGGATTTCAGCGACACTTCACGCTCGGCGCTCTTGCCACCGTACAGCACGGCGACGCGACCGAACGCCTTGACGTCCAGGGTCGAGTGCAGCTTGTCGTAGGCGCTGGTCATTTCGACTTCTCCTGCTTGGCGCCTGCGAACAGCGGGCTTTTCATCAACTGGGGGGCCAGGCCGCCGACATCACCGGCACCCTGGCAGAGCAGGATGTCGCCAGCGCGCAGCAGTGGCTTGACCAGCGGTGCCAGTTTCGGCGCCGCGCTCGATGTAGATCGGGTCCAGCTTGCCGCGCTGGCGGATGCTGTGGCACAGCTGACGGCTGTCGGCACCGGGGATCGGCTCTTCGCCGGCCGGGTAGACTTCCATCAGCAGCAGCACGTTGGCATCGCCCAGCACCTGGACGAAATCGTCGTACAGGTCGCGGGTGCGGCTGTAGCGGTGCGGCTGGTAGACGATCACCAGGCGGCGGCTTGGCCAGCCACCGCGCACAGCCTTGATCACCGCCGCCACTTCGGTGGGGTGATGACCGTAGTCGTCGACCAGCATCACACTGCCGCCTTCGACCGGCAGCTCGCCGTATACCTGGAAGCGACGACCGACACCCTGGAAGCCGGACAGGCCCTGGACGATGGCCTCGTCAGTAATGCCTTCGTCAGTGGCGATGGCGATGGTCGCCAGGGCGTTGAGCACGTTGTGGTTGCCGGGCATGTTCACCGAAACCTCCAACGGCTCGCGATCACGGCGCAGCACGGTGAAGTGGGTCTGCATGCCCTGCTGACGCACATTGATGGCGCGGATGTCGGCCTCTTCGCTGAAGCCGTAGGTCACGGTCGGGCGCTTCACCTGCGGCAGGATCTCGCGAACCACCGGGTCGTCCAGGCACATCACCGCCAGCCCATAGAACGGCAGGTTGTGCAGGAACTCGACGAAGGTTTTCTTCAGCTTGTTGAAGTCACCTTCGTAGGTCGCCATGTGGTCGGCGTCGATGTTGGTGACAACCGCGACCATCGGCTGCAGGTGCAGGAAGCTGGCATCGCTTTCGTCTGCTTCAGCGATCAGGTAGCGGCTGGTGCCCAGCTGCGCATTGGTACCGGCAGCGGTAAGGCGGCCGCCGATAACGAAGGTTGGGTCCAGGCCACCGGCGGCGAACACTGAAGCCAGCAGGCTGGTCGTGGTGGTCTTTCCGTGAGTGCCGGCAACGGCCACGCCATGGCGGTAACGCATCAGCTCGGCGAGCATCTCGGCACGCGGCACTACCGGAATGCGCCGCTCCAGGGCGGTGGCAACTTCCGGGTTGGCCGGGTTGATGGCGCTGGACACCACCAACACATCGGCGGTGGCAGCGTTCTCGGCGCGGTGGCCGACGAAGATCTCAGCGCCAAAGGACTCCAGGCGCTCGGTCACCGGCGAGGCTTTAAGGTCCGAACCGGACACTTCATAGCCCAGGTTCAGCAACACTTCGGCAATACCGCACATGCCCACGCCGCCGATGCCGACGAAGTGAATGCGGCGAATACGGCCCATCTTCGGCTGGGGCATGGCTTTCTGGCTCTCAACCATGGGCCACCTCCAGGCAGATATCGACCACGGCGCTGGTTGCAGCAGGTTTGGCCAGGCGCCGTGCGGTGCCGGCCATGACGTTGAGTTTCTCGGGTTGCATCAGCACCTCGTTCAGGCGTTCAGCGAGTTGCGCTGCGCCAGTTGTCGCTTGTGGCATCAGGAAGGCAGCGCCTTCGCGGGCCAGATATTGGGCGTTGTGGGTCTGGTGATCGTCGATCGCGTGGGGCAAAGGCACCAGCATCGAAGGCAGGCCTGCTGCCGCCAGTTCGCTGACAGTCAGGGCACCGGCCCGGCACACCACCAGGTCGGCCCAGCCATAAGCTTGGGCCATGTCTTTGATGAAAGGCTCTACCTGAGCCTCGACGCCCACCTCGTGATAACGCTCGGCGGTGATCGGTGCGTGCTGCTTGCCGGCCTGGTGGAACACCTCTGGCCGCAGCGCCGCGGGCACTTCAGACAGGGCCTTAGGCAACAATTTGTTCAATGGTTCCGCACCCAGGCTGCCACCCAGCACCAACAGGCGTGCGCGGCGCTCGCCCAAGGGCGTGCGTTGCGCGTCCATGAAGAGCTCCGGACGCACCGGGTTGCCGGTGGTGCGACGTTTGTCGCTGGCCTCGAAGGTGTTCGGGAAAGCTTCGCAGACCCGCGCCGAGAGTGGCACCAACAACCGATTGGCGGTACCGGCCCTGGCGTTCTGCTCATGGATCACCAGTGGCACGCCGCACAGCCGCGCGGCCACGCCGCCGGGGCCGGTCACATAGCCGCCAAAGCCCAGGACACATACGGGCTTGAGCTGGCGAATGATGCGCCGTGCCTGCAGTACGGCCTTGACCAACGTGAAAGGCGCCTTGAGCAACGACAGCTTGCCCTTGCCGCGCAAGCCGCTGACCTGAATCAGATGCAATGGCAAACCCGCCTGTGGCACCAACTCGTTCTCGATGCCACGCGGGGTGCCCAACCAGTGCACGCTGTAACCGCGCTTCTGGAACTCACGGGCGCAGGCCAGCGCCGGGAATACGTGCCCCCCGGTGCCGCCGGCCATGATCAATACATTTTTGCCTTCAGCGGCCATGACTGGTCTCCTCGGCAAAATCGCTTTCGCTGAATTCGTGCTCCTCACTGCCCAGATGCGTGCGGCTCTCCCACTCGATGCGCAGCAAAAGGCCTACGCAGGCGCAGCAAATCACCAGCGAGCTCCCCCCGTAACTGAGAAACGGCAGGGTCAGGCCCTTGGTCGGCAGCAGGCCGACGTTCACACCGATGTTGATCAGGAACTGGCCAATCCACAGGAAAGCCAGGCCGAACGCCATGTAGGCGGCAAAGAACTGTTTGGCTTTTTCGGCCCACAGGCCGATGTACAGGGCGCGCACGGTGACGAACACGAACAGCGCGACGGTCAGCAGCGAGCCGACCACGCCCAGTTCTTCCGCCAGGACCGAGAACACGAAGTCGGTGTGCGCTTCAGGCAGGTAGAACTGCTTCTGCACGCTGTTGCCCAGGCCAACGCCCAGCCACTCGCCACGGCCGAAGGCGATCAGTGCCTGGGTCAGCTGGTAGCCGGAGCCGAACTGATCGGCCCAGGGGTCAGTGAACGTAATAAGGCGCGCCATCCGGTAGGGCTGCGCCTGAACCAGAACAAATACCGCCAGCACCGCCAGCACCACCATCAGGCTGAAGCGGAACAGCCCCACCCCTCCCAAAAACAACATGGCCGCCGCCGCGCCCATCATCACCACCGTGGCGCCGAAGTCCGGTTCCATCAGCAGCAAGGCGGCCATGGGCAGCAGTACGATGAACGGCTTGAAGAAGCCCATCCAGGTTTCGCGTACCTCGGTCTGTCGGCGTACCAGGTAGCCGGCCAGGTAGATAACCACGAACACCTTGGCGATTTCCGAAGGCTGCACGTTGAAGAAGCTGAAACCGATCCAGCGCATGGAGCCGTTAACCTCACGGCCGATACCCGGCACCAGGACCAGTACCAGCAGGCCGAAGGCGCCAAGCAGCATCATGAAGCCCATGCGCTGCCAAGTGGCGATTGGCACCAGCATGGTTGCACCACAGGCCACCAGGCCAAGGAACACGTACACCAGATGGCGGAACATGTGATACAGCGGGTTGCCGGACTGTACAGCAGCCACTTCCGAGGAGGCCGAAGTGATCATCACCAAGCCCAGGCCCAGCAAGGCCAGGCAACCGGCGAGCATCGGGAAGTCCAGGTCGACGCCACGGCCGCTGATCAGCGGCGACGGGTAGGGTTTGAAGATGCCGAAGATCATGCGAGACCTCCCGCTGCCTGGGCGAACAGACGCCCCCGTTCCTCGAAGTTCTTGAACATGTCGAGGCTGGCGCATGCTGGCGACAGCAGCACGGCATCGCCGGCCTGGGCCAGTTCGGCACACTGCTGTACAGCATCGTCAAGCGTCTTGACCCGAACCAGTGGCACGGCATCGCCCAAGGCCTCGGCCAGGCGCTCGGCATCACGGCCGAGCAATACCACGGCGCGGCAGAAACGCTTGACCGGCTCGCGCAGCGCGGTGAATTCAGCACCTTTGCCATCACCACCGGCGATCAGCACCAACTTGCCTTCGATATCGGCGCCCAGGCCTTCGATGGCGGCCAGGGCTGCACCGACGTTGGTGGCCTTGGAATCGTCGTACCAGTTCACGCCATTACGCTCGCGTACCCACTGGCACCGGTGGGCCAGGCCACCGAATTCGCGCAGGGCCTCGAGCATGGGCTCGAACGGCAGGCCGGCAGCATGCCCCAGGGCCAGCGCCGCCAGGGCGTTGCTCTGGTTGTGAGCACCGCGAACCTTCAGTTCACGCGCCGGCATCAGCGTCTGGAACTCGAACGCCAGGTATTTTTCACCGTCCACTTCACGCAGGCCAAACGCTTTGAAGTCGGGCGAGTTGAGGCCGAAGGTCCAGCATGGTCGGCCTTCCACCGGCAGCGGCCGGCTCAGGGCGTCCTGGCGGTTGACCACAACCTGGCGGGCACCGCGGAAAATCCGGTGCTTGGCCAGGTGGTAGGCCGGAAGGCCGCTATAGCGGTCCATGTGGTCTTCGCTGATGTTCAGAACAGTCGCCACTTCGGCGTTGAGCTGGTCAGTGGTTTCCAGCTGGAAGCTGGAAAGCTCCAGCACGTACAGCTCGATGTCATCGGCCAGCAGGTCGAGCGCCGGGGTACCGAGGTTACCGCCCACGGCCACGCGTTTGCCGGCCTTGGCGGCCATTTCACCGACCAGCGTCGTGACGGTGCTCTTGGCGTTGGAACCGCTGATGGCAATGATCGGCGCCTTGGCATGGCGAGCAAACAGCTCTATGTCGCCAGACAGCTTCACGCCACGCGCGGCCGCCTGCTGCAAGGCCGGCGTGGCCAAGGCCAGACCGGGGCTCACGTACAACTCGTTGGCGCGGCACAGGAAGTCCACGTCCAGTTCACCACAGCGCACTTCCACCTGCGGGTAATCACGGCGCAGGGTTTCCAGTTCCGGCGGTTGCTCGCGGGTATCGGCGACCGCAAAGGCAATGCCCCGGCTCGCCAGGAAGCGAACCAGGGACATGCCGCTCTTGCCGAGGCCGACAACGATGCGGAATTGGTCGGAAGCGATCAAAGACACGCTCATCTACCTCAGTTTCAGGGTTGCAAGGCCAATCAGTACCAGGATCACGGTGATGATCCAGAATCGGACGATCACCCGGGGCTCTGGCCAGCCCTTGAGTTCAAAGTGGTGGTGGATCGGCGCCATGCGGAACACGCGCTTGCCGGTCAGCTTGAAGGAAGCGACCTGGATGACCACCGACAGGGTTTCCACCACGAAGATGCCGCCCATGATGAACAGCACGATTTCCTGGCGCACGATGACGGCGATGGTGCCCAGCGCGGCGCCCAGCGCCAGCGCGCCGACGTCACCCATGAACACTTGCGCCGGGTATGTGTTGAACCACAGGAAGCCCAGGCCGGCACCGATCAGCGCGCCGCAGAACACGATCAGCTCGCCCGAGCCCGGCACGTAGGGGATCAACAGGTACTCGGCAAACTTCACGTTACCCGACAGGTAGCAGAAGATGCCCAGCGCGCCGCCGACCATCACCGTCGGCATGATTGCCAGGCCGTCAAGGCCATCGGTGAGGTTGACCGCGTTGCTCGAGCCGACAATGACGAAGTAGGTCAGTACGACGAAGCCGACGCCCAGTGGAATGGTGACATCCTTGATGAACGGCAGGATCAGCGTGGTCTCGACGCTGGTTGGCGCCGTCTTGTACAGGAACACTGCCGCCGCCAGGCCGAACACCGACTGCCAGAAGTACTTCCAGCGGCTTGGAAGGCCACGGGAGTTCTTTTCGATCACCTTGCGGTAGTCATCGACCCAGCCAATGGCACCGAACGCCAGGGTGACGATCAGCACAACCCATACATAGCGGTTGCTCAGGTCGGCCCACAGCAAGGTGCTGACGGCGATGGCCGACAGGATCAGCGCACCACCCATGGTCGGGGTGCCGGACTTGGACAGGTGCGATTGCGGGCCGTCGTTACGCACGGCCTGGCCGATCTGGCGAATTTGCAGGGTACGGATCATCCAGGGGCCCAGCCACAGCGCCAGGGACAATGCGGTCAGTACGCCAAGAATCCCGCGCAGGGACAGGTACTGAAAGACCGCAAAGCCTTTGTGGAACTGTTGCAGATACTCGGCCAACAGCAGCAGCATTAATGTTTCTCCCCGCTGGCACCGCACAATGCCGCTACGACGTTTTCCATCGCAGCGCTGCGCGAGCCCTTGATCAAGATAGTGGTGTCACTGGCATTCTCGGCGCTAACCGCATCGATCAGCTCAGCTTGAGTAGCGAAATGGCGGCCATTGGCGCCGAACGCCTTGACCGCATGTGTCATGTTGGAACCCACTGCGTACAGGGCGTCGACCTTGCCACGCGCGTAGTCACCCACCTGACGGTGGCCTTCTTCCGCCCATTGCCCCAATTCGCCGATATCCCCAAGCACCAGAACGGTGCGTCCGGAAAAGCCGGCGAGTATATCAATGGCTGCGCACATAGAGGTGGGATTTGCGTTGTAACTGTCGTCGATTACCCGTACCCCGTTCGGCGCGATCTGCGCCACGGTACGCCCCTTGACCGGTTGCACCGCAGCCAGGCCGGCGGCGATGCCGCTCAGGGTCAGACCAACGGCATGTGCAGCGGCGGCGGCGGCCAAGGCATTGCTGACGTTGTGTTCACCCAGCACATTGAGTTGCACCGCTACCGTTTCACCGGCGCCATGCAGGGTGAAGGACGGGCAGCCACGGGCATCGCGACCAATGTCTGACGCGTGGAAATCGGCCTTCGGGTTGCTGCGTGCGAAACTGACAACCTTGTGCGCACCGGCACGCGCCTTCCAGATATCAAAGGCTTTGTCGTCCAGGTTGAGAATGGCAATACCGCCTTCGCCCAGGCCTTCGAGAATCTCGCCCTTGGCTTCGACGATCTTGTCCGGGCCGCCGAATTCGCCAACGTGGGCAGTACCGGCATTGTTGATAATGACCACCTGCGGTTGTGTCAGGCCCACGGTGTAGCGGATTTCGCCAATGCGCGAGGCACCCAGCTCGATCACTGCTGCGCTGTGCTCCGGTGCGATCTCCAGCAGTGTCAGCGGTGCACCGAGGTCATTGTTCAAGTTGCCGCGGGTAGCGTGCACCAGGCCACGGGTACGCAGGATGCTGGCGAGCATTTCCTTGACCGTGGTCTTGCCGCTGGAACCGGTAATGGCCACTACAGGCTTGTCGAAAGCCGCGCGGTTCAGGGCGCCGAGCTGACCCAGTGCTACCCGGCAATCCTTGACCAGCAACTGCGGCAGGTCGACACCGGCCACTTCACGCTCGACCAGGGCAGCCACTGCGCCTTTGGCTTTCACATCCGCCAGGTAGTCATGACCATCGAAACGCGGGCCGGCCAGGGCGACGAACAGTTGCCCGGCGCTGACACTGCGGCTATCGATGCTGACGCCGGTGAACGTGGCGTCGCCACCGATGTGTTGACCCTTCAGTGCTGTGGTCAGCTGGCTGAGTGACAACGGCTTAAGCATGTGGAGCCTCCCAGGCTGCAAGTGCCTTTTCGGCTTCGGTCAAATCGGAGAAATCATGGCGCTCGCCATTGATCTCCTGGTAATCCTCGTGCCCCTTGCCGGCCAGCACGATCACATCGTTGGCAGCGGCGGTGGCAATCAGGTGCGCAATGGCTTCGCCACGCCCGGCGACGAACTCGACGTCGTCAGGCCTGGTGAAACCGGGGCGAATGTCATCGAAGATGCGCGACGGATCTTCAGTGCGCGGGTTGTCGTCGGTGACCAGTACGCGGTCGGCCAGGCGCTCGGCCACTTCGGCCATCAGCGGGCGCTTGCCGCGATCACGGTCACCGCCGCAGCCGAACAGGCACAACAGTTTGCCATGAGCGTGCGGGCGCAGGGCCTCGAGTACTTTTTCAAGTGCATCCGGCGTGTGCGCATAGTCGACCACCACCAGCGGCTTGTCGCCGCCACCCAGGCGCTGCATGCGGCCTACCGGCCCCTGCAGGTGCGGCGTGACCTTGAGGATCTCGTCCAGCGCATAGTCCAGCGCCAGCAGGGTCGCGACAGCGGCCAGCATGTTGCTCAGGTTGAAGCGACCCAGCAGTTGGCTGCGCAAGATACGCTCACCTTGGGCGGTGACGAGGGTGGCGCGCACGCCATCGTCACTGAATACGGCTTCGCGGCAGAACAGCGAGGCTTCAGGGTTTTCCAGGCTGTAGCTCAGCAGCCGGGTTTCGATATGGTCGACACTCGGGCGACGCGCAAAGTCGGCCGCCAGACGACGACCAAAGTCGTCATCCAGGTTGACCACCTGGCAACGCAGGCTCGGCCAGGCGAACAGCTTGGCCTTGGCGGCCTCATAGGCTTCCATGCTGCCGTGATAGTCGAGGTGGTCGCGGGACAGGTTGGTCATCACCGCGATGTCGAATTCCAGTGCGGCAACCCGGCCTTGCTCCAGGGCATGGGAAGACACTTCCATGGCCACGGCCTTGGCGCCGCCTTTCTTGAGGTCGTTGAGGGTCGATTGCACGGCAATCGGGTCGGGCGTGGTCAGACGGCCGCTCTGCAACTCGCCGTAGAAACCGGTCCCCAGGGTGCCAATCAGACCGCAGCGCTGGCCAAGCAGGTCGAGCGCCTGGGCTACCAGTTGGGTAACGCTTGTCTTGCCGTTGGTGCCGGTCACGCCGACCAGATTCAACTGGCGGCTCGGTTCACCGTAGAAGCGCCCGGCGATGTCTGACAGCTGAGCGATCAGGCCTTTGACCGGAATCAGCGGCGCATCGGTCAGCGGCAGCACGTTGGCACCCTGCTCTTCGTAGGCCACGGCGGCAGCGCCACGGGCCAGGGCATCGGCGATATGCTCGCGGCCATCGACCTTGGCACCCGGCACCGCCAGGAACAAGTCACCCGGGCGCACATTACGGCTGTCCAGGGTCAGCTCACGAATCAATGGATCACGGCTGGCGTGGGCGAAAAGTTTGCTTAATGGCATTGTCATCATCCACGCCCTCCCTTGGCGGCTGCTGCATTGACTTGTGATGGCACGGCGGGTGCAGGTGCAGGTGGCGGCAGGTTGTCTGGCGGCACGTTCATCAGGCGCAGGGTGCCGGACATGACCTTGCTGAATACAGGCGCCGATACCAGACCACCGAAGTAGCCGCCCTTGCCCGGCTCGTCGATGACCACAACGATGGCGTAGCGCGGGTCGCTCATTGGCCCGAAGCCGGCGAACAGCGAGCGGTAGGCGTTTTCGGTGTACCCCTTGGCACCCACGGTGGCCTTACGCGCGGTGCCGGACTTGCCGGCCACGTGATAGAACGGCACCTGGGCACGGAAGACGCCGCGCGGCGCTTCGATCACCTGCTGCAGCATGCCTTGAACGGTTTCGGCGACATCCTTCGGAATGGCCTGCACGGCTTCCGGCGTCTTGTCGACCTTGATGATCGACAGCGGCACCATCTTGCCGTCGTTGGCCAGCGCCGCGTAGGCATGCACCAACTGCAGGGCAGTCACCGATACGCCGTAGCCATAGGACAGGGTGGCGGTCTCGGCCTTGCGCCACTCACGGTGGTTGGGCAGGTTGCCGACACGTTCGCCCGGGAAACCAAGGCCGGTGTACTGGCCCAGGCCGACCTGGGACATGACCCGGTAGATGGCCTCGCCGCCGATGTCGAAGGCGATCTTGCTCATGCCAACGTTACTGGAGTTGATCAGGATGCCGGTCAAATCAAGAATCGGGCCCTCGCTGCGCGACACGTCCTTGATGGTGTAGCGGCCGATCTGCAGGCTGCCAGGGTACACCTCGACCTTGTCGGTAGGCTTCCAGCGGCCGCTCTGCAGCGCCGCACTCATGGAGATCGGCTTGACCGTGGAGCCCGGCTCGAACACGTCGATGATCGCCCGGTTACGCATGGCCGCCGGGAACATGCTACGGCGGTTGTTGGGGTTGTAGGTCGGCTGGTTGACCATGGCCAGGACCTCACCGGTCTTGACGTCCATGATCACCAGGCTGCCGGCCTTGGCGTCCTGTTCGGCAATGGCATTGCGCAGCTCGCGGGTAGCCAGGTACTGCAGGCGCAGGTCTATCGACAACGCCAAGGTCTTCCCGGCCTTGGCGTTCTTGGTTACCTGAATGTCCTTGATCAGCCGGCCGCGCCGGTCCTTGATCACCTGGCGCTTGCCGGGCACACCGGCCAGCCACTCGTCATAGGCCAGCTCCACCCCTTCACGACCGTGGTCGTCGAGGTCGGTAAAGCCGACCATGTGTGCAGTCACATCACCGGCCGGATAGAAGCGGCGGAATTCTTCCAGGCCGTACACACCAGGCACTTTGAGGTCGAGCACGTGCTGGCCCTGCTCGGGGGTCAGCCCCCGGACCAGGTAGATGAACTCTTTGTTGGCCTGCTGGGTCAGGCGCTCGATCAACTGCTGCGGGTTTTGCCCCAGCGCAGCGGCCAATTGCGGCCAGCGCTCCTTGGAGGCCTGCATCTCTTTGGGGTTGGCCCACAAGGTGGTGACCGGGGTACTCACGGCCAACGGCTCACCGTTGCGGTCGGTAATCAAGCCGCGGTGCGCCGGGATGGGGATGTGACGCAGGCTGCGTGCATCGCCCTGGCCCTTGAGGAAGTCACGGTCAACCACCTGAAGGTCGATGATGCGCCAGCAAATGGCGCCGACCATGATCGCCAGCAAGCCGATCACTACGCGGAAGCGCCACGGGTAGAGTGCGCCTTCGAGCTTCATCATGGCGCCACCATCCGGACTTCGTCAGCTGATGGCACGCGCATCTTCAACTGCTCGGAGGCCAGGCTCTCGATGCGGCTGGCAGCAGTCCAGGTACTCTGCTCAAGAATCAGCCGGCCCCATTCGGCCTGAGCCTTGTCGCGCTCGTTCAATTCACCGTACAGGGTGTTGAGCAGTTGACGGTTCCAGTGCGCACTGTAGGACACGGCAACGGCCGAAACCAGCACGCCGACGAACAGCAAAAGCATCAGGAAGCTTCCGCTTGGCAAGGGCTTGGCAAGTAGCCTGCTCACCGCAGCTTCTCCGCCACGCGCATCACGGCGCTACGCGACCGCGGGTTGGCCTTGAGCTCGGCCTCGGAGGCGAACTGAGCCTTGCCGATGAGCTTGATTTTCGGCTCGAAGACCTTGTGCTGAACCGGCAGGTTGCGCGGCAGGTTGTCGGCCTCACCCTTCACCAGCTTGCGCATGAACAGTTTGACGATACGGTCTTCCAGCGAGTGGAAACTGATGACCGCCAGGCGACCACCGACTTCGAGCGCATCGAGCGCAGCCTCAAGGCCAGCCTCCAGGTCGCCCAGCTCGTTGTTGACGTGAATGCGAAGGCCCTGGAAGGCACGGGTAGCCGGGTTCTTGCCCTTTTCCCATGCCGGGTTAGCCACTTTGAGCACCTCCGCCAGGTCGGCGGTACGGGTGAAGGGCTGTTTTTCACGGCGCTCGACCACTGCACGCGCCATGCGCCCGGCAAAGCGTTCTTCGCCGTACTCCTTGAAGACGCGGGCGATTTCTTCCACGGGCGCAGTGGCGATGAACTCGGCGGCACTGATGCCCTGATCCGGGTTCATGCGCATGTCCAACGGGCCATCATTGAGGAAGCTGAAGCCACGCTCTGGGTCATCCAGTTGCGGCGAGGACACGCCCAGGTCCAGCAACACACCACTGACCTTGCCGTGCAGGCCGCGCGCTGCCACTTCTGCACCCAGCTCGGCAAAACTGCGCTGCACAATGACAAAGCGGCCGTCTTCGGCCGCCAGCGCTTGCCCCGTGGCAATCGCCTGTGGATCTTTGTCGAAGCCCAAAAGCCGCCCTTGCGGCCCAAGCTTGCTGAGAATCAGACGGCTGTGTCCGCCACGGCCGAAAGTGCCGTCCAGATAGCAACCGTCGGCGCGCAGGGCCAATGCCTCGACAGCTTCGTCGAGCAGGACGGTAATGTGGTTGAAGCCGCTATCTATGGTCACAGGATCAGGTCACGCAATTCGTCGGGCATGGCGCCCGGTTGTTGAATAGCTGCAAGGTCAGCTGCCGAAACCGCGTTCCAGGCATCTTCATCCCACAGCTGGAATTTGTTCAGTTGCCCCACCAGCATCGCCTTCTTGTCGAGCTTGGCGTACTCACGCAGGCGGGGCGGCACCAGGAAACGCCCACTGCCATCGAGCTCCAGGTCAACCGCATTACCGATCAGCAAACGCTGCAGGCGGCGGTTTTCCTCACGCAACGATGGCAAGGCACGCAACTTGGCTTCTATCTGTTCCCACTCATCGAGGGGATAAACACACAAGCAGGGGTCTACGGCGTCAATGGTCACGATCAGTTGGCCATTGCAACGTGAGTCGAGCTCGTCACGGTACCGGCTCGGCATGGCGAGACGGCCCTTTGCATCGAGGCTGACGGCGTTGGCTCCGCGGAACACGGCTGTGATTCCCCACAATGTTAGCTTTTTTGTGTCAGAAAACCCACTTCATCCCACTTTCTGCCACTTGCGCACACTATAGGAATCCGCCCGCAGCACCGTCAAGGCACGTTCATAAGGAAAAGCCTTACAGGACCGAGATTTAGCGCAACAACGGAATGTGGAAGGACTGCCAGAGAGAGAAAAACACGAGAAAAATCAAACCCACGCAAACGAATGGAGTTCGAAGTTAAAGTAATTTATTAAGAGTAAGATTTTTTCGGTATTACCAGAGAGGATCTGCTATCGATTCAAGCAGGGAAAGAAAGGTGGAGAGTCGATCTGTAAGCCGGGTTTTGTCGAGGACAGTCATTCCTCTACGACGGCCATCACTGGACGCCTCTAGCAACCTACCCGGTTCCGACGCGGGCCACGCCTGATGGAACCCTATTTGGTCTTGCTCCGAGTGGGGTTTACCTAGCCACGAACTGTTGCCAGCCGTGCGGTGCGCTCTTACCGCACCTTTTCACCCTTACCGGCACCGAAGTGCTTAGGCGGTTATTTTCTGTGGCACTTTCCGTAGGCTCACGCCTCCCAGGCGTTACCTGGCACTCCGCCCTATGGAGCCCGGACTTTCCTCCCCCTGCTGCTCACACAACAAAAAGTTGCGGAACAAAAACAGGCAGCGACTGTCCGATCGACTCTCCGCCGCCAAGGTTACCGACACGCGGGCGCAAGAACAAGCGCTAACGCCATTTATATCAAACTGCCACTATTCGGCTTTCTGCTTTTCAAGGGCCAGTTGATACAACAGGTTCTTGCGCACCCCGGTAATTTCCGCTGCAAGCGCCGCCGCCCGCTTCAGTGGCAACTCAGCCAATAGCAGGTCGAGCACGCGCTGTGCTTCTGCACTGATGGCCTGCTCGCCCTCCGGCGCACTCCAGCCGCCGACCAGCACCACGCATTCACCGCGCTGCTGATTGCTGTCGCCGGCTACGAAGGCGCGCAACTCAGCCAGCGGCAAGCCCTTTAGGGTCTCGAAGGTCTTGGTCAGTTCGCGCGCCAGCAACGCCGGACGATCACCACCAAATACCGCCTCCATGTCTTCAAGACACTCCAGGATGCGATGCGGGGCTTCATAGAAGATCAACGTGCGCGGCTCTTCCCTCACCTGCTCCAGGCGCGCCCGGCGCCCTGCCTGCTTGGCCGGCAGGAAGCCTTCGAAGATGAAGCGGTCCGATGGCAGGCCTGCCGCCGATAGCGCGGCGATCAAGGCACAGGCGCCCGGCACCGGCACCACGCTCACCCCCGCGGCCCGCGCCTGACGCACCAAGTGGTAGCCCGGGTCGGAAATCAGGGGCGTGCCGGCATCAGAGACCAGCGCCACATTTTCACCCGCCAGCAGCTTGGAGAGAAAACGCCCGCCCTCGTCACGCTCGTTGTGCTCATGACAAGCGGCCAACGGCGTATCAATGCCAAAGTGTTGCAGCAGACGGATCGAATGACGGGTGTCTTCGGCGGCGATCAGCGCCACGTCCGCCAGCACCTTCAGCGCCCGGGCGCTCATGTCGTCGAGGTTGCCGATGGGGGTTGCCACCACATACAGCGTCCCCACCGCGGATTTCGAAGCCCCTGCCACATCAGTCACTGCGCACACCTGTCATTCGGATCAAAGGCGCCATTGTAGCCCGAGCGCCTGCAACAGGGCGCAAAGAAACTCGCCGGCGATCAGGAACACGCCGCCTATAGTGAAGGATCGACACAGCAACATCGCGCCCCGGCCAGTGCTTGGGTACAATTGCCGGCCAACTTGATCGAGTAACAGGACCTTTACATGATCGCTTGCCTGCGGCTGCTCACAGCCCTCTGCCTCGCCGCCCTGCTGGCAGCCTGCGCCAGCTCGCCCTCATCCAGCCTGGGCGAACTGCCACGCACCCCGGATGCCAGCATCGAGCAACTGCTCGAAAAGGCCGCTTCCAGCAAGTCTGCGGAAGACGCCGCCCTGCTGCGCCTTAGCGCGGCCGACCTGGCCTACAAGCAGAAGGACTTCCCACGCGCCGCACGCATTCTCGAGCAGGTCCCGCTGGACACGCTCAAGCCGGCCCAGCAAGTGTTCGCCAGCACCCTCGCGGCGGAACTGGCCATGAGCCGCAACCAGCCCAAAGCAGCGCTGACCGCCCTGGCCCACCCCAGCCTGCAGCGCCTCGCAGAACTGCCGGCAGAACTGCAAGCGCGCACCTACAGTGTGCACGCCGCCGCGCTCGAAGCCGATGGCCAGGCCCTGGCTGCCGCACAGCAGCGCATTCTGCTGGCCCCGCTGCTTGGCGGCCAGGCCGCCAGCACCAACAATGACGCCATCTGGGCCTTGGTCGCCTCGCTGCCTGCAGAGCAACTGCAGCAGCCAACCAACGATCAGACCCTGGCTGGCTGGACCAGCCTGGCCTTCGCCGTGAAAAGCGCTGGCACCCTGGAGCAGCAGCAAGCGGCCATCGAAGCCTGGGTCAAACAGCACCCGGACCACCCTGCCGCCCAGCAACTGCCGCTGGCCCTGACCAAGCTCAAGGAGCTGGCCAGCCAGCCGCTGACCAAGATCGCCCTGCTGCTGCCTCAGGAAGGCCCGCTGGCCGGCGTAGCCCGCGCCCTGCGCGATGGCTTCATGGCCGCCCACTTCCAGGCCCAGCAAAGCGGCCAGCCAGCGCCTGCGGTGCAGGTGTTCGACAGCTCGCGTATCGGCTCGCTGGACGACTTCTATCGCCAGGCGCAAGCCGCCGGCGTGCAACTGGTCATCGGCCCGCTTGAAAAACCATTGGTCAAACAACTGGCCGCCAAACCACAGCTGCCGATCACCACGCTGGCCCTGAACTACGCCGACGCTGGCCAGAAGGCGCCGCCACAACTGTTCCAGTTCGGTCTGGCGGCCGAAGACGAAGCCCGTGAAGTGGCCCGCCGCGCCCGCGCCGATGGCATGGTCCGCGCCGTAGCCCTGGTGCCGAGCGGCGAATGGGGTGACCGTGTCCTGGCCGCCTTCCGCCAGGACTGGGAAGGCAATGGCGGAACCCTGCTCGCCGCCCAGCGCATCGCCCAGCCGGTCGCCCTGGCCCAGCAGATTGCCGACCTGTTCCAGCTGCGCCAGAGCGAAGGCCGCGCCAAGAGCCTGCAAAGCACGGTGGGCGGCAGCATCGCTGCACAACCGTCGCGCCGCCAGGACATCGACTTCATCTTCCTCGCCTCGACCCCACAACAGGCGCAACAGATCAAGCCGACCCTGAACTTCCAGTACGCCGGTGATGTGCCGGTCTATGCCACCTCGAACCTGTACAGCGCCAGCGGTGACATCAACCAGTACAATGACATGAACGGCATCCGCTTCTGCGAAACACCGTGGCTGCTCGACACCAGCAACAGCCTGCGTCAACAGGTTGTGCAGCAGTGGCCGCAAGCCGCTGGCAGCCTCGGCCGCCTGTATGCCATGGGCGTTGACGCCTACAGCCTGGCGCCGCGCCTGGGCCAACTGAAAGCGCTACCGGACAACCGCGTCCTTGGCCTTTCGGGCAGCCTGAGCATCAATGCCAACCAGCGCGTCGAACGCCAGCTGCCTTGGGCCGAGTTTAGCGGCGGCCAGGTCAAGCGCCTGCCTGATACCGCGCGCTGATGGCCGCAGCATCGCCTACCCGTGCCGGGCAAGCGGCAGAAACCCAAGCCCTTGAGTACCTTCAGGGGCAAGGGCTGCAGTTGCTGGCGCGCAACTGGCGATGCAAAGGCGGCGAGCTTGATCTGGTCATGCTCGACGCCGATACAGTAGTATTCGTCGAAGTCCGCTACCGGTTGCACGCGGGCTTCGGAGGCGCCCTCGACAGCATCGACGGGCGCAAGCAGAAACGGTTGGTGCTTGCCGCCAGCCTGTTCCTGCAGAAGGAGGCCCACTGGGGCAACTACCCCTGCCGCTTCGACGTAGTCGCCCTGCAGGGTAGCCACCATGCAGGCAGACCGCTTCAATGGCTGAAAAACGCCTTCGAATGCTGAACCCACTTCGTTTTTTTTGCTCTATGTATCGCGGGCTGGTCGTTGTTGCGCGTAGCAAAGGCCACCGCCCCATTTAAGGTCACCAGATGGACATGCAATCCCGAATTCGCCGGCTGTTCGAGGCCAGCATCGAAACCAAGCAACAGGCAATGGACATCCTGGCACCGCACATCGAGCAGGCCAGCCTGGTCATGGTCAATGCGTTGCTCAACGAGGGCAAGATGCTCGCCTGCGGCAACGGCGGCTCGGCCGGTGATGCCCAGCACTTTTCATCGGAGCTGCTCAACCGCTTCGAGCGCGAGCGCCCCAGCCTGCCAGCTATCGCGCTGACCACCGACAGCTCGACCCTGACCTCGATCGCCAACGACTACAGCTACAACGAAGTCTTTTCCAAGCAGATCCGCGCCCTGGGCCAGCCCGGTGACGTTCTGCTGGCGATCTCCACCAGCGGCAATTCGGCCAACGTGATCCAGGCAATCCAGGCCGCACATGACCGTGAAATGATTGTCGTAGCATTGACGGGTCGCGACGGCGGCGGCATGGCTTCGCTGCTGCTGCCCGAGGACGTGGAAATCCGCGTGCCTTCGACAGTTACCGCGCGTATCCAGGAAGTCCACCTGCTGGCGATCCACTGCCTGTGCGATCTGATCGACAGCCAACTGTTCGGGAGTGAAGAATGACCCCTATGCGCCTCGGCCTGATGGCCCTGACCCTGTGCCTGAGCGTCACTGGTTGCAGCTCGGTACTCACCTCTACCCGCAATTCGCCGATCGAGGACGATCGCGGCACGCGCACCATCGGTAGCAAGATCGACGACTCGCTGATCGAGACCAAGGCTGCCGTGAACATTTCCAAAGCCAACCCAGACCTGGACAAGGGCTCGCACATCGTTGTCAGCAGCTACAACGGCATCGTCCTGCTGGCCGGGCAGACCCCACGCGCCGACCTCAAGAGCCTCGCGGAGCAAACGGCCAGCCAGGTCCAACGGGTCAAGAAAGTACACAATGAGCTGCAAGTGATGCAGCCCTCCTCCATTCTGGCGCGCAACAACGACGCCTGGCTGACCACCAAGATCAAGACCCAGATGCTGACCGACAACGCCGTGCCCAGCTCGCGCATCAAGGTGATTACCGAAAACGGCATCGTCTATCTGCTGGGTCTGGTCACCCGCCAAGAAGCCAACTCGGCCACTGCCGTGGTGCAGGGCGTGTCGGGCGTGCAGAAGATCGTCAAGCTGTTCGAGTACATCGATTGACTCAGTGATTGCCTGGACAGGCCAAACAAAAAAGGCGATCCATCTGGATCGCCTTTTTTGTTACTTGACCACTTTCAGGCTTGGCCGGCCAGTCGGACGCGGCGGCTGCCCTCCATCGTCTGGCGGGCCATCGTCATCCGGCTGCACATCATCGTCTTCGAGCTCGTCGCCATCCATCGAAGACGGCTCCAGCTCGAAGACCATACCCTGGCCATTTTCGCGGGCGTAGATACCCAGGATTGCACCAACCGGCACGAACAGCGAGTGAGCCACACCACTGAAGCGGCCCTCGAAGCTGACTGCGTCATTGTCCATGTGCAGGCTACGCACGGCACTTGGCGAGATATTCAAGACGATCTGGCCATCACTGGCGAAACCATCCGGCACCTGAACTTTCGGGAATTCGGCATTGACCAGCATATGGGGCGTGCAATCGTTGTCGACGATCCACTCGTACAGTGCTCGAACCAGATAGGGGCGACTGGAGTTCATCAACGGCTCCTTAAAGCTTGCGCATTTCACGTTCTACGGAGGACAGGCTCGCCTGAAAAGGCTCGCGGGCGAACTGGCGCTCCATGTAATCCAGCAGCGGCTTGGCTTGCCGCGGCAATTCGATACCCAACACCGGCAAACGCCAGAGTATGGGCAATAGACAGCAATCGACCAGGCTTTGCTCATCACTCATGAAGCAGGCGAACTCGCCAAACAACGGCGAGACCCCGGTCAGGCTTTCGCGCAAGGCCTTGCGCGCTTCGGTTCGGGCAGCTTCACTGCTACGCGGGTCAAGCACGGTATCGGCCAAGGCACACCAGTCGCGCTGGATGCGGTGCATCAGCAGACGGCTGTTGCCACGCGCAACCGGGTATACCGGCATCAGCGGCGGGTGCGGGTAACGCTCCTCGAGGTATTCCATCACCACGGTCGATTCATACAACGCCAGGTCACGGTCGACCAAGGTCGGCACGCTGCCATAAGGGTTGACCTCGGCCAGCTTCGGCGGCAGGCGGGCGGGATCGACATCGATCAACTGCACGCTGACGCCCTTCTCGGCCAGAACCAGGCGCACCCGATGAGAATAGTGATCAGCGGGATCGGAATAGCAGGCTAACCTGTTGGTTGCGCCCATGTAGCGGCTCCTCGCACGGATGCTTGTGCAACTTTAAATGAAAACGCGCCCGGGGTGGCCTGGCAATACTGCTAGGCCACCCCGGGCGCGTTCAACAACCAGAAACTACTGCGTGATCAGTGCACGTCCTTCCAGTATTCACGCTTGAGCAAGTAGGCGAATACGAAGAAGAAAGCCAGGTACAGCAACACATAGGTGCCGATGCGCTGGCTTTCCAGTTTGACTGGGTTGGCCGAATAGGCCAGGAAGGTCACAAGGTTCTTGACCTTCTCGTCGAACTGCTCGGTCGTCAGGGTACCGGAATTCGGCGTAATGGTCAGCTGATCGCAAGCTTCATGGGTCAACGGGCTGCCGGTCAACGGGTCGAATTGCTTCTTGCCATCGACCACCGTCTGCACCTGCTTGCAACCCACCACCTGGTTACCTTGCAGACCCACCAGCACGTTAGGCATGCCGACGTTCGGGAACACCTTGTTGTTCACCCCGTATGGGCGCGATGGGTCCTCATAGAAGCTGCGCAGGTAGGTGTAAAGCCAATCGGTACCGCGCACGCGGGCGACCAAGGTCAGGTCGGGCGGCGCGGCACCAAACCAGGTCTTGGCGTCGCTGGGCTTCATGCCGATCTGCATGTGGTCACCAATCTTGGCGCCCGTGAACACCAGCTTCTCGAGCATCAATTCATGCGGGATACCCAGGTCATCAGCCACCCGCTCGTAACGCTGGAACTTGGCACTGTGACACCCCATGCAATAGTTGGCGAAAGTACGCGCACCGTCCTGCATGGCGGCCTTGTCAGTCAGGTCGATATCGACCTTGTCCAGCTCCAGGCCAGTTTCGGCAGCGAAGGAAAAGGCAGGCATCACTGCCAGCAAAAATACTGCAATCAACTTTTTCATCAGCCAGTCACCCTTTCCGGAACCGGTTTGGTCTTCTCAAGCCTTGTGTAGAACGGCATCAGCAGGAAGTAGGCGAAGTACAGCACCGTGCATACCTGCGACAACAAGGTACGCCCAGGTGTCGGTGCCAGTACGCCCAGCACGCCGAGGATGACGAAGGCCACGCAGAACACCAGCAGGAAGACCTTGCTGATCCAGCCCTTGTAACGCATGGAACGCACTGGGCTGCGGTCGAGCCAGGGCAGTACGAACAGCACGGCGATGGCCGCCCCCATGGCAATGACGCCCATCAGCTTGTCAGGCACCGCACGCAGGATTGCGTAGAACGGTGTGAAGTACCACACCGGCGCGATGTGCTCTGGGGTCTTGAAGGCGTTGGCCTGCTCGAAGTTAGGTTTCTCGAGGAAGTAACCGCCCATTTCAGGGAAGAAGAACACCACAGCGCAGAACACGAACAGGAACACCACCACGCCGACAATGTCTTTGACGGTGTAGTACGGGTGGAACGGAATACCATCCAGCGGAATACCGTTTTCGTCCTTTTTCTTCTTGATGTCGACGCCATCAGGGTTGTTCGAACCCACTTCGTGCAAGGCGAGGATGTGCAGTACCACCAGGCCAAGAATCACGATTGGCAGGGCAACCACATGCAGGGCGAAGAAGCGGTTCAGGGTGATGCCCGAGATCAGGTAGTCACCACGGATCCACTGGGTAAGGTCATCACCGATCACCGGGATGGCACCGAACAGCGAGATGATCACCTGGGCGCCCCAGTACGACATCTGCCCCCATGGCAGCAGGTAGCCCATGAACGCTTCAGCCATCAGCGCCAGATAGATCAGCATGCCGAACAGCCAGACCAGCTCGCGTGGCTTCTGATAGGAGCCATAGAGCAGGCCGCGGAACATGTGCAGGTAGACCACGATGAAGAACGCTGACGCCCCCGTGGAGTGCAGGTAGCGCAGAATCCAGCCGTATTCCACGTCGCGCATGATGTACTCGACCGAGGCGAACGCCTCTTCCGCCGAGGGCGTGAAGCTCATGGTCAGCCACACGCCGGTCACGATCTGGTTGACCAGCACCAGCAATGCCAGGGAGCCGAAGAAGTACAGGAAGTTGAAGTTCTTGGGTGCGTAATACTTGCTGAGGTGGTCTTCCCACATCTTGGTGGCGGGGAAGCGAGCATCAATCCAGTCCATGAACTTGCTCATCATGCGTTCTCCTGGTCGACGCCAATGACGATGATCTCGTCCGACTCATAAGAGTGCGGTGGCACGGGCAGGTTGAGAGGCGCTGGCTGGGACTTGTAGACACGGCCAGCCAGGTCATAGTGAGAGCCGTGGCATGGGCAGAAGTAACCACCTACCCACTTCGGCCCAAGGTCGGCGGGCGCCACCTCTGGTCGGAAGGTGGGCGAGCAGCCCAGGTGCGTGCACAGGCCGACGAGAATAAGAATTTCCGGCTTGATCGAGCGAACCTCAGGGTCGACGTACGCTGGCTGTACCGAGGCCTTGGACTCGGGGTCGGACAGGTCACCCGTGATTTTTTTCAGATTGCCAAGGATTTCCTCCGTTCGCCGCACGATGAATACGGGCTGGCCACGCCACTCGGCCACCATCTGCTGCCCCGCCTCGACCTTGGCGATGTTGACCTTCACCGGTGCACCCGCGGCTTTCGCCTTGGCACTGGGAAACCATGACCCCACGAACGGTACCGCAGCCCCCACTGCCCCCGCCGCCCCGACCACGGATGTCGCGGCTACGAGGAAGCGGCGCCGGCCTGCGTTGACGCCGTCATTGCTCATTCAGTCCTCTCCCATCAGCTTGCTTGGCCAGTTGGACCTGGCCTGTACTTAGGTTGTGTCAATGGCACTAAAAATTGGCCGCCATGGTAAGAAACAAATCCACACACTGACAAGGTGATTACCCCGGCAAGGGCGACAACCCACGCTTTGCTTGATCTACGTCTATGCGACAAGCGGCCACTGACTGCTGACAGGTTAGTTCAAGGCTAAAAAAAAAGCCCGGTTCCAAGGAACCGGGCTTTTTTCGACTGCCGAAGCGGTATTAACGCTTGGAGTACTGAGGACGCTTACGCGCTTTACGCAGACCCACTTTCTTACGCTCAACTTCACGAGCGTCGCGGGTGACGTAGCCAGCACGACGCAGAGCGCCACGCAGGGTTTCGTCGTATTCCATCAGAGCGCGGGTGATACCGTGACGGATCGCACCGGCCTGACCGCTGACACCACCACCGGAAACGGTGACGTAGATGTCGAATTTCTCAACGGATTCAGTCAGCTCGAGCGGCTGGCGAACAACCATGCGAGCGGTTTCGCGACCGAAGAACACGTCCAGAGAACGGTTGTTGATGGAAATGTTACCAGTACCCGGACGCAGGAATACGCGAGCGGTTGCGGTCTTGCGACGGCCAGTGCCGTAATTTTGAGTCGCCGACATAATGAACTATCCCGTTAGATCTTCAGTTCTTGAGGCTGCTGAGCAGTGTGTGGGTGAGCAGCACCCGCGTACACTTTCAGCTTGCGGTACATGTCGCGACCCAGCGGGTTCTTAGGCAGCATGCCTTTGACCGCAGTTTCGATAACACGCTCAGGGGCCTTGGCGATCAACTTCTCGAAGTTGATTTCCTTGATACCGCCTGGGAAACCGGAGTGGGAGTAGTACATTTTGTCGGAAGACTTGGCACCAGTCACACGAACCTGCTCGGCGTTGATAACGACGATGTAGTCGCCGGTGTCAACGTGAGGGGTGTATTCTGGTTTGTGTTTGCCACGCAGACGGGTAGCGATTTCGGTAGCCAGACGACCCAGGGTCTGGCCAGCGGCGTCGACTACGAACCACTCGCGCTTTACTGTTTCCGGTTTAGCAGTAAAAGTTTTCATTCTCTAAAGCCTCAGAGGCCGCCCAGCGAAAAATAGACGGCGAATCTTACTGGATAGTGCACAGCTTGCCAAGGGCAAGCGCGCAGCCGAACACAGACGCTTTTGGGGGCTCGGGTCGGGCACGCCAATGTTCGACGGGGTTCTTCCTGCGTGATGGTGCATCACTTCCGCCACGCGGAGAGGGGCTGAATTATCCAGATTGCGCGAAAAATTTCAACCTGCTTTGATTGGCTTCTATCGCCAAGGAGTGAATAACCGATGGAATACCGCCAGCTCGGCCGTACCGACCTCAACGTCAGCGCCCTGTGCCTGGGCACCATGACCTGGGGCGAGCAGAACATCCAGGCCGAGGCCTACGAGCAAATTGCCCGGGCCAAGGCCGCCGGGGTCAACTTCATCGACACCGCCGAGATGTACCCGGTCCCTCCCCGCCCGGAGACCTACGCGGCCACCGAGCGCATCATCGGCAACTGGTTCCGTGACCATGGCGACCGCGACGCGTGGATCCTGGCCAGCAAGGTTGCAGGCCCGGGCAACGGCATCAGCCATATCCGTGACGGGCAGCTCAAGCACAACCGTCAGCACATCGTCGCGGCACTGGACGAAAGCCTCAAGCGCCTGCAGACCGACCGCATCGACCTGTACCAGTTGCACTGGCCAGAGCGCAGCACCAACTTCTTCGGCAAGCTGGGCTACCAGCACCTGCCGCAGGATCACTTCACCCCACTGGAAGAAACCCTCGAAGTGCTCGACGAGCAGGTGCGTGCGGGCAAGATCCGCCACATCGGCCTGTCCAACGAAACGCCGTGGGGCACCATGAAGTTCCTGCAGTTGGCCGAGAGCCGGGGCTGGCCACGGGCGGTATCGATTCAGAACCCGTACAACCTGCTCAACCGCAGCTTCGAGGTGGGCCTGGCAGAAGTAGCCATACGCGAGCAGTGTGGCCTGCTGGCCTATTCGCCGCTTGCCTTCGGCATGCTCTCGGGCAAGTACGAGAACGGCGCACGGCCGGACAATGCACGCCTGACCCTGTTCAGCCGCTTTGCCCGTTACTCCAACCCACAGACCGTGGCGGCCTGCAGCCGCTACGTGCAGCTGGCCCGCGAGCACGGCCTGGACCCGGCGCAAATGGCCCTGGCGTTCGTCACCCGACAGCCGTTCGTGACCAGCAACATCATAGGTGCCACCAGCCTGCAGCAGCTGGACAGCAACCTGGCCAGCCTTGAACTGAACCTGAGCGCCGATCTGCTGACAGCGATCGAAGCCATTCATCAGGAGCAGCCCAACCCGGCGCCTTGAGCCAAACACTGCGCCCCGCTTCGCGCCGCTGTTACATGGGGTAGACACAATCGCCAAAAAATAAGACGATCCAGCCGGTGATTGACCACTCTACCCTATAAGAACAATGACAATGATGTTTACCCAACCCTCAGCGTCGCTGCGGCGCGTCAGCATCCTGGCCATTGACAAGGTGTTCGCTTCGACCTTGATGCAGGCCAAGGACTTCTTCCACCTCGCCAGCCTACGCTATAGCAAGCAGCTGGGCCTGGGCTTGCAGCCCATGTTCGACATCCGCCTGGTGAGCCCCGACAGCCAGCCCGTGGACAGCTTCAGCAATGTGCAGTTACCGGTTGACGGCGGCCTGGACGACGCCGATGTGATCATCCTCCCGGCCTACTGGGATGATTTCGACAACTTGCTGCAGCGTTACCCACAGGTGCTGCCGTGGTTGCGTGAACAGCACGCGCGTGGCGCGGTGCTTTGCGCCGAGGCCAGTGGTGTGTTCTGGCTGGCCGAATCCGGCCTGCTCGATGGCAAGGAAGCGACCACCTACTGGCGCTTCTTCAACAGCTTTGCCGAACGCTTCCCGAAGATTCGCCTGAACCAGGACAAGCACCTGACCGATGCCGACAATATTTATTGCGCCGGCGGTGCAACCTCGGCCTGCGACCTGTACATCTACCTGATCGAACGCTTCTGCGGTGCCAACGTGGCCCGTGCGGTGTCCCGCGATATCCTCTACGAAGTGCAACGCAACTACACCCCGGGGCGCATGGGCTTTGGCGGACAGAAGCTGCACCAGGACCTGATCATCCTGCAGATCCAGCACTGGCTGGAGGAACACTTCGCCGACAAGTTCCGCTTCGAGGATGTGGCCCGCAACCACGGCATGAGCATCCGCAACTTCATGCGCCGCTTCCAGGGCGCAACGGGTGACAAGCCGCTGCATTACCTGCAACGGTTACGCATCGAGACAGCCAAGGGGTTGTTGTCGAGTACGCGCAAGAGCATCAAGACCATCAGTTACGAGGTGGGGTATGACGATGCCAGTTTCTTTGCGCGGCTGTTCCGCCAACACACCGAGTTGTCGCCGAACCAGTATCGGCAGCAGTTCATGCAGGAAGCCTGAAAGGCTTCCAGAGCGGCAGGTTTCGAGCTTGAAGCGACAAGGAAAAACCAGAGCGGATCGCGCATTGCCCTGAACTTTCCTTGTCGCCTGACGCTTGCCGCTGCCGTCAGGGCTTGTGTGCGCGCGCCAGGAATTCGTGCGATTGCATCTCCAGCAACCGGCTCAGGGTGCGCTGGAACTCGAAGCTCAGACGCCCACCGGTATACAGGTCCTTCAACTCCACCTCGGCCGAGATGATCAGCTTGACGTTGCGATCGTAGAACTCGTCCACCATGTTGATGAAACGACGGGCGATGTCGTCGGTGGTGACGCCCATCTGCTCCACGTTGCTCAGCAATACGGCGTGGAAGATCTTGCCCAGCTCAATGTAGTCGTTCTGGCTGCGCGGCCCGTCGCACAAGGCGCGGAAGTCGAACCAGGCGACGTCGTCGCAAGTACGCAAGGCATTGATCGGGCGGTTCTCGATCATCAGCACGTCGTTTTCGATCGCCTGGGTGCACTCAGGGGTGAGCGCCTTGAAGCTGGCGCGCATGCTCTGGTGCGCCGCGTCATCGAGTGGGAAGTGGAACAGTTCAGCCTGCTCCAGGTGACGCAGGCGGTAGTCGACCCCGCTATCGACGTTAACCACGTCGGTGTACTGCTTGATCATGGCGATGGCCGGCAGGAAGCGCGCACGCTGCAGGCCGTCCTTGTACAGGCCGTCCGGCACGATGTTGGAGGTGGCCACCAGCGACACGCCATTCTTGAACAGCTCTTCCATCAAGGTGCCGAGGATCATGGCGTCGGTAATGTCCGACACGAAGAATTCGTCGAAGCAGATCACCTTGGCTTCTTCGCTGAAGCGCTTGGCAATGAGGGTCAGCGGGTTCTTCTCGCCCTTGAGGGTTTTCATCTCCTCGTGCACACGCTTCATGAAGCGGTGGAAGTGCGTACGCATCTTCTGCTTGAACGGCAGCGCTTCGTAGAAGGTATCAACCAGGTAGGTCTTGCCTCGCCCCACCCCACCCCAGAAGTACAGGCCCTTGACCGGGGTCTGCTCCTTCTTGCCGAACAGCTTGCCGAACACGCCCGGCTTGTTGTTCTGCGCGTGCACCAGGTCGTCGTACAGGCGCTGGAGGTGACGCACCGCAGTTTCCTGCGCCGCGTCATGGAAGAAGTCGGGACGTTTCAGATCTGCTTGATAGCGTTCTAAGGGAGTCATGATTCGTTAGCGAGGCAACAAAAAACGGGCCGTCACTGTAGCGACAGGCCCGCTTAATGGCAATCAGTCTGTGGGAGCGGGCGTGCCCGCGAACACCGGCAAAGCCGGTGCCATGCACCGCGGCGCCTGTTTCGCGGGCACGCCCGCTCCCACCGTTTGGCAGCCTCAGTCCTGCTGAGGCGCCAAGGCTTCGTTCAGGCTCTGAATGGCAGCATCACGGGCTTCGGCGCTGTCGAACTGCGGCCCGTCGGCAACCTGCTCGCCATTGAGCCACAGGCCGAAGCTCAGGCCTTCGACGCGGACATCGGCCTCGCCACCCTGCTGCAACTGCTTGCTCACGGCGCCAGCACTCTTGCCGTCGGCGAAGCTGCGCGACAACAGCAGTTGCTCGCCATCAGCGGCCAGCAGGCGGAAGCGGAAGCTGCCGTCTTCATCACGGAAGCTGACAAAACGCGCGCTCTTGGTGGCTTTTTTCTTCACTTCGGCGGTGGCCTGCACGCTGCTGCGGAACGAACGCAGGCCAACGGCCTCGCGCAGCTGCTCGAGGAACGGCGTGGCGATCTTGCGGGCCTTGGCAGCGCCGGCCAGCAGGATGTCTTCCAGGTCCGCCGGCCGCGCGATCAGCTGGTGATAGTACTCACGCTTCTCGGCCAGTTGGCCGTCCAGCAGCTGGAACAGGCGCTGTTTGGCATCGCCCCAGCCCAGGCCCTGCAGCAGCTCTTCGCGGAAACTGGCGCACTGCTCAGGCGTCGAGAAGGCCTGGTACAGGGTGAACAGGTGCGCGTTGTCCGGGTCTTTCGCCTCACCCGGCGCGCGCGAATCGGTGACGATGCGCGAGATGGCGTCTTTCATGTCCTTGGCGCTGGTGAACAACGGGATGGTGTTGTCATAGCTCTTGGACATCTTGCGCCCGTCCAGGCCCGGCAGGGTCGCCACGCTTTCTTCGATCACAGCCTCCGGCAAGGCGAAGAAGTCCTTGCCTTGACCGAACAGATGGTTGAAGCGCTGACCGATATCGCGGGCCATTTCCACGTGCTGGATCTGGTCACGACCGACCGGCACCTTGTTGGCGTTGAACATCAGGATATCGGCGGCCATCAGCACCGGGTAGCTGAACAGGCCCATGGTCACGCCGGCGTCCGGGTCTTCGCCGTTCTCGACGTTCTTGTCCACCGAGGCCTTGTAGGCATGCGCACGGTTCAGCAGGCCTTTGGCAGCAACGCAGGTCAGCAGCCAGGTCAGTTCGGGGATTTCCGGGATGTCGGACTGGCGATAGAAGGTCACCTTGTCCGGGTCCAGGCCACCGGCCAGCCAGGTGGCGGCGATTTCCAGGCGCGAGCGCTGGATGCGCAGCGGGTCGTCGCACTTGATCAGGGCGTGGTAGTCGGCCAGGAAGTAGAACGAGTCGACACCGGGCTGCTGGCTGGCACGGATCGCCGGGCGGATGGCGCCGGCGTAGTTGCCCAGGTGCGGAGTGCCGGTGGTGGTGATACCGGTAAGAATGCGCGTGGTCATGGGTGTTCGCTTATTCAGGCTTGGCTCAGTTCGAAAGGCGCGGCAGCAGCAGATCCTTCAGATCGGTCAGCTTGCCATGGAAGAAGTGTCCGCATTCTGCCACTTTCAGCAGCTCATGGGGACGCGACAGGCTGTCGGACCATTCGTAAACCAGCTGCGGCGCGACGACTTCATCGGCGTCCGGCTGCACCACGGTGAGCGGGCAGCGCTGCGGCAGCGGGAATTCGGCGGTCAGGCGCATGACCGCCGGGGCGATCATGAACAGGTGCTGCAACTCGACGCCTGCCGTTTCAAGGCGCCCGGCCAGGCTGGTGGCAACGAAACCACCGAACGAAAAGCCCATCAGCACCAGCGGTAGCCCGGGGTGCCTGGCACGCAGCCATGCTGCAGCGGCCTCGGCATCGGCCACTTCGCCAGCGCCCATGTCGTGGCTGCCGGCGCTCTGGCCGACGCCACGGTAGTTGAAACGCAGGGTCACATAACCGGCATCACGTGCAGTGCGCTGCAGGGTCGAGACAACCTTGTTGAGCATGGTGCCGCCCTGGACCGGGTTAGGATGGCAGATCAGCACCGCGCCACGGGCTTGCGCCACGTCCAGGTACAACGCTTCCAGCTGGCCGCTGGGGCCATCGATGAACAAGGGGGTTTCGCGGACAAGCAAGGCACTACTCCGTGACCTCGGGAAGGGTCGATTCGTCTAGGTGTGAAATTCTGTTCTGATTTGCGATCGCTCGCGGTATACAGCGCAGGTCTGAGCCGTTAACGTAAAGCAAAGCCGTTTATAGAGGAAGGACTCGTGGAACTCTCGCTCCTTGTTTGGTTGTTGCCAACCCTGGCCCTGGTCATCGGTGTGGCAGTCGGTTTCATTGTTGCCCGCCTGCTGCCCAATGCGGCCCCGAGCAACACCCAGCGTCAACTGGATGACATCCAGAAGCGCTTCGACAGCTACCAGAACGAAGTGGTCACCCACTTCAACAGCACCGCCATGCTGGTCAAGAAACTGACCCAGAGCTATCAGGACGTACAGGATCACCTGGCTGAAGGCGCCAACAGCCTGGCCCTCGATGACGTCACCCGCCAACGCCTGCTGGCTGCGCTGCACTCCGATGCACCGCAAGGCCCGCGCGACCGCCTGACCCCACCTAAAGACACCGCCGAAGTGCCGCGCGACTATGCGCCGAAAGTGCCTAACTCGCCGGGCATGCTGGATGAGAGCTACGGGCTCAAGCGTTGATCTGCTGAACATGCAAAAGGCCTCGCAAGAGGCCTTTTTTATGGGCTGGATTCACTGGCCCCCTTCGCGGGCACGCCCGCTCCCACAGGTACACCACAGCATTTGAAACCTGTGAAACACCTGTGGGAGCGGGCGGGCCCGCGAAAGGGCCAGTGCAGGCAACCTAACAGCAGGCCTGCAATGCCTGTTCGACATCTGCCAGCAGGTCCTCCACATCCTCCAGCCCCACCGACAGACGCACCAACCCCTCCGATATCCCGTGATGCGCCCGCTCCTGCGGCGTATAGCTGGAATGCGTCATGCTCGCCGGATGCTGCGCCAGCGACTCGGCATCCCCCAGGCTCACCGCCCGGGCAAAGAGCTGCAGCGCATTCATGAAGCGACGCCCCGCCTCAATGCCACCCTTGAGCTCAAACGCAATCATCCCGCCAGGCAAACGCATCTGTCGCTGGGCCAACGCGTACTGGGCAAAAGACGGTAGCCCCGGGTAATGAATCAATTCCACCTGCGGCTGCCGAGCGAGAAACTCGGCCACCTGCTGGGCATTGGCGCAATGCCGGTCCATGCGCAGGGCCAGGGTCTTGATACCGCGCATCAGCAACGCCGCGTCATGCGGTGACAGCACCGCGCCGGTCATATCCTTCAGCCCTTCCAGGCGGATACGGTCTACCAACGCCTTGCACCCCACCACCAACCCGGCAGTGATATCGCCATGCCCACTGAGGTACTTGGTTGCCGAGTGCACCACCAGGTCCGCCCCCAGCTCCAGTGGCCGCTGCAGGTACGGCGTACAGTAGGTGTTATCGACCACCACATGCACATCATGCCCCCGCACTGCCTCCACAACCGCCGCAATATCCACAAGCTGCATGTTGGGGTTGGCCGGTGTTTCGAAGTAGATCATCCGTGTTTTGCTGCTGATCGCCGCTTTCAGGGCCTTGGCATCGTTGAGATCGACATGGCGAACTTTCACCCCGAACTCACCAATACCGTGGTGCAGAAAAGCGAAGGTACAGCCATACAAGGTGCGTCCGACAATCAGCTCATCCCCAGGCCTTAGCAGGGTCCAGAGGGTTGAGGTAATCGCGCCCATCCCCGAGGCCAACGCCAACCCCGCTTCACCGCCCTCCAGCGAAGCCATGCGCTGCTCCAGCAAGGCCAGCGTGGGGTTGGAAATGCGGCTGTAGAAATGCCCAGGCTCCTCCCCGGCGAAGCAGGCAGCACCGTACTCGACAGTGGGAAAGGCATAGGTAGCCGTCTGGTACACCGGTGGCACCAGGGCGCCACCATGGGAAAGCGGGTCATAGCCATGATGAATGGCCCGCGTGGAAAAACCGGTGTTGTGGTGGGAGTCGCGCATGGCAACAGCCTCTTGTGGTTTGCTATAAGCTTATGCCACCGAGCTGCCCGATTTTTTCCAAAATAGCCTACGCATACACGTGCTTGCTGGAACAAAAACAATAATCAACGGACCAGGAGGGCAAAAAATGCCTTCAAGCCTCGACCGCACCGACCGCGCCCTGCTCGCCGCCTTGCAGGACAATGCCCGTCTCACCGTTGCCGAACTCGCCGACCAGGTGGCACTGACCACCTCACCCTGCTGGCGACGGGTCAAGTTACTGGAGGAAAACGGCTACATCACCGGCTACCAGGCCATCCTCTCGCCCAAGTCGCTGGGGTTTGGCGTGACCGCGTTCGTCAGCATCATGATGGACTCGCACACCAAGGACATGGCGCTGGCGTTCGAACAGCGCCTGATGGAGATCCCCGAGATCGTCGCCTGCCACAACATCTCCGGCCGCTATGACTTTCTGCTGGAGATCCTGGCACGGGACCTGGAGTCGTTTGGCGAATTTACCCGGGAAGTGCTGCAGCGCTTGCCGGGGGTGAAGGAGATCTATTCGAGCTTTTCGTACAAAGCGGTGAAGGAAAGACGGGTGATACCGGTGTCGGAGAAACATATCTGAGACGGATCTTTCCGAGTATTGAGAAGGATCCTGAACGCGAGACAAAAAACCCCGCCGAAGCGGGGTTTTCCTTGCAGGCTAGCGCTTAGATCGCGCCACGCTGACGCAGCACGTCCAGCACCTGTTTCACGCCTTCGTCCACGCTGGTGGCCTGGGTGTCGATCACAAGATCAGCATCCAGCGGCACATCGAACGGGAAGCTTTCACCCGGGATGTTGTCGCCACCGGCAGCGTACAGGCCTTGCGGGTCACGCTCGCGGCAAACCAGCGGCGAGGCCTGGACGTAAACGGTCACCAGGCGTTCCTTGCCGATCAGCGCCTTGGCCTGTTCGCGGCCTTCGGCATCCGGGGCCACGAACGCAGCCAGGGTGAGCATGCCGGCTTCGTTGAACTGGCGCGCCACATGGGCAGCGCGGCGCCAGTTCTCGGTACGGCCAGCGCGGTCCTGTGGCAGGCCCTTGTTCAGGTCGTGACGCAGGTTCTGGCCATCGAGCACGTACACCGCACGGCCCATGTCGAACAGCTTGCGCTCAACGGCATAGGCCAAGGTGCTCTTGCCAGCACCCGACAGGCCGCTGAACAGCACGGTGGCTGGCTGCTGGCCGAAGCGCAGGGCGCGCTCTTCGGTGGACACGTGGGCCTGCTTGCCATGATGGCCGGTGCTGCCGTGTGGCAAGACTGGCGGGGCGATGATCATGCCGGCGCCAACGGTGCCGTTGGTCAGGCGGTCGATGACGATGAACGCACCGGTGGTGCGGTTGCTGTCGTAACCGTCGAGGGCGATCGAGGTGTCCAGGGCTACCTTGACGCGGCCGATCTCGTTCAGCTGCAGCGCGCTGGCAGCGCCCTGCTCCAGGGTGTTCACATCGACCTTGTGGGTGATGCTGGCAATCGAGCCTGGCACGTAGCTGGTGGCACGCTTGATGTCGTATTTCTTGCCCGGGAGCATCGGCTCCTCGGCCATCCACACCAGCATGGCGTCGAACTGGTCGGTGACCGGCGGGACGTTGTCGGCATGTACCAGCAGGTCGCCACGGGAGATGTCGATCTCGTCTTCCATGGTCAGGGTCACGGCCTGGCCTGGGCCAGCGTTTTCCAGTTCACCTTCGTAGGTGACGATGGACTTGACCCGGCTGCTCTTGCCCGACGGCAGCACGACAATCTCGTCACCTTTGTGCACCACGCCACTGGCGATGGTGCCCGCGAAGCCGCGGAAGTTCAGGTTGGGACGGTTGACGTACTGCACCGGGAAACGCAGGTCGGTGAAGTTGCGGTCGGCCGAAACCTCGACGGTTTCGAGGATTTCCATCAGCGTCGGGCCGGCGTACCACGGCGATTGCTCGCTGTGGTTGACCACGTTGTCACCCTTGAGCGCCGACATCGGCACGAAGTGCAGGCTGCTCGGGGTCAGGTTGATGGCTTCGGCAAACTTCAGGTAGTCGGCCTTGATCGACTCGAAGACGCCTTCATCGAAGCCCTTCAAGTCCATCTTGTTGACCGCAACCACGATGTGCTTGATACCCAGCAACGACGCGATGTAGCTGTGGCGACGGGTCTGGGTCTGCACACCGTAGCGGGCATCGACCAGGATGATCGCCAGGTCGCAGGTGGACGCACCGGTGGCCATGTTGCGGGTGTACTGCTCATGGCCCGGGGTGTCGGCGATGATGAACTTGCGCTTGGCGGTGGAGAAGTAGCGGTAGGCGACATCGATGGTGATGCCCTGCTCGCGCTCGGCCTGCAGGCCATCTACCAGCAGCGCCAGGTCGACTTCTTCGCCGGTGGTGCCGACTTTCTTCGAATCGCGGGTGATGGCCTCGAGGTGGTCCTCGTAGATCATCTTCGAGTCGTGCAGCAGGCGCCCGATCAGGGTGCTCTTGCCGTCATCCACGTTGCCGCAGGTGAGGAAACGCAGCAGTTCTTTACGCTCGTGCTGAGCCAGATAAGCGAGGATATCTTCGCTGATCAAATCGGATTGGTGCGACATGGAGTAACCCTGAAAATTAGAAGTAGCCCTGACGTTTTTTGTCTTCCATGGAACCGGCGCCATCGTGGTCGATGACCCGGCCCTGGCGCTCGGAAGTGCGCGTCAGGAGCATTTCCTGAATGATGTCGGTGAGCGTCTCGGCTTCCGACTCGACAGCGCCCGTCAGCGGGTAGCAGCCGAGGGTACGGAAACGCACCTTCTTCTTGACGATGCGGGCTTTTTCTTCCTCGGAGAGATGCTCGAGGATGCGCTCGTCGTCGATCATGATCAGGGTGCCGTTCTTCTCGATGACTTCACGCTCGGCGGCGAAGTACAGCGGCACGATCGGGATGCCTTCAAGGTAGATGTACTGCCAGATGTCCAGTTCGGTCCAGTTCGACAGCGGGAAGACGCGGATCGACTCACCCTTGTTGACCTTGCCGTTGTACACGTTCCACAGCTCGGGGCGCTGGTTCTTCGGGTCCCAGCGGTGCTTGCTGTCACGGAACGAATACACACGTTCCTTGGCCCGCGACTTCTCTTCGTCGCGGCGCGCACCACCGAAGGCAGCGTCGAAACCATGCTTGTCCAGCGCCTGCTTCAGGCCCTGGGTCTTCATGATGTCGGTGTGCTTGGAACTGCCATGGGTGAACGGGTTGATGCCTTGCGCCACACCCTCGGGGTTGACGTGGGTGATCAGCTCCAGGCCCATTTCCTCGACCATCTTGTCGCGGAAGCTGTACATCTCCTGGAATTTCCACTGGGTGTCGACGTGCATCACCGGGAACGGCAGCTTGCCCGGGAAGAAGGCCTTGCGCGCCAGGTGCAGCATCACGGCGGAGTCCTTGCCGATCGAGTACAGCATCACCGGGTTGTCGAACTCGGCGGCCACCTCGCGGATGATGTGGATGCTCTCCGCCTCCAGCTGTTTCAAGTGCGTCAGTTTGTCGACCATGGCTACTCACGAAAAACGATCTTATGGACGGCCTGCGGGCCGTGTTCGAGCGAGCCACTTTATCACAGCAGCTGCTTCTATTTAGGAGGCTGGCTAGATCGAAAAAGTCTAACGATATGACTGGGGGTTTGGGCTGGCAGGGCCGGCCTCTTCGCGGGTGAACCCGCTCCTACGAGGCCCGCGCGTAGGAGCGGGTTCACCCGCGGAGAGGCCGGCCCTGCCATCAGATAGGATTCGGGCAATCGATGAACAGGTGCTCCACGGCAAACCGTCGTGCCAGGTAATCGCCCAGCGCCTGCACCCCGTAGCGCTCAGTGGCATGGTGCCCGGCAGCAATGAAGCTGACGCCATTCTCGCGCGCACTGTGGTAGGTCTGCTCGGACGCCTCGCCGGTCAGGTACAGGTCGACCCCGGCGGCAATCGCCGTGTCGATATAGCCCTGCCCGCCGCCGGTGCACCAGCCCACCCGGCGGATCATTTCATTGCCTTCGACCAGCAACGGCTCACGCCCCAGCACCTCTTGCACCCGCCGGGCAAAATCGCGCGCGGTCATGGGTTCGGCGAGCGAACCAATCAGCCCGACCACTTTGGGGTTTTCCGGGTCTAGCGGCCCTTCGACAGTGATCTCCAGTTGCCGCGCCAGCTGCACATTGTTGCCCACGTCCGGGTGCACGTCCAAGGGCAGGTGGAACGCCAACAGGCTTATATCGTTATTCAGCAAGGTCTTCAGGCGACGCTGGCGAATGCCGGTGATGCACGGGTTCTCGCCCTTCCAGAAATAACCATGGTGCACCAGCACCAGATCGGCCTCGGCCTCGACGGCGGCATCCAGCAATGCCTGGCTGGCGGTAACACCACTGACAATACGGCTGACCTGCGGCCGGCCTTCGACCTGCAGGCCATTTGGGCAATAATCCTGGATCTTCGCGCTGCCCAGGTAACGCTCGGCTTCCTCGACCAGGGTGTTTAGAGCGACGGCCATGAAAATCTCCTCGAAAACTGCGCTTTTCTCGGGCACAACGCCTGACGAACGCCCGTATAATGCCGGCCATTATGGGCCGTCGCTGTCACTGGGGGAACCGGTGTATGATCGCGCGCGCTCATGCCCCACTGCCAGGCCGCTGGCCCCTGCTCTTTCCAGGATTCGTTCATGTTCAAGGCTTTGCGTTACTTCGGCTGGCCCCTGCTTACCGGCATACTGATCGCCATGCTGATCATCCAGCGTTTTCCGCAGTGGGTCGGGCTGCCCAGCCAGGACGTCAACCTGCAGCAAGCGCCACAGACCACGCGGATCATGCAAGGCCCGGTGTCGTACGCCGACGCCGTGACCCTGGCCGCCCCGGCGGTGGCCAACCTGTACACCACCAAGGTGGTGAACAAAAGCGCCCACCCGCTGTTCGAAGACCCGCAGTTCCGCCGCTTCTTCGGCGATAACCTGCCCAAACAGCGCCGCTGGGAATCAAGCCTGGGTTCGGCGGTAATCATGAGCCCAGAGGGCTACCTGCTAACCAACAACCATGTCACCAGCGGCGCCGACCAGATCGTCGTAGCCCTGAAGGATGGCCGCGAAACCCTGGCCCGCGTGATCGGCAGCGACCCGGAAACCGACCTGGCGGTGCTGAAGATCGACTTGAAGAACTTGCCGGCGATCACCATCGGCCGTTCCGACACCATTCACATCGGCGACGTGTCGCTGGCCATCGGCAACCCGTTCGGCGTCGGCCAGACGGTGACCATGGGCATCATCAGCGCCACTGGCCGCAACCAGCTGGGGCTGAACAACTACGAAGACTTCATCCAGACCGACGCGGCGATCAACCCGGGCAACTCCGGTGGCGCGCTGGTGGATGCCAATGGCAACCTGATCGGCATCAATACCGCGATCTTTTCCAAGTCTGGTGGCTCGCAGGGCATCGGCTTCGCCATCCCGGTAAAACTGGCACTGGAGGTGATGAAGTCGATCGTCGAACACGGCCAGGTGATCCGTGGATGGCTGGGTATCGAAGTACAGCCACTGAGCCAGGAGCTGGCAGAATCGTTCGGCATGAAGGACCGCCCAGGCATCGTGGTGGCGGGTATCTTCCGCGAGGGGCCAGCGGCCAAGGCCGGGCTGCAACTGGGTGACGTGATCCTGAGCATCAATGGCGAGCCGGCCGGCGACGGGCGCAAGTCGATGAACCAGGTTGCGCGGATCAAACCCAACGAGAAGATCACCATCGAGGTGATGCGCAACGGTCAGCAATTGAAGCTGATCGCCGAGGTGGGGCTGCGGCCGCCGCCGGCGCCGGCTGTAACGCAAGAAGAAAAGTAAGGTGAGGCCTTAAGCCGTTCCGCAACCCTGTGGGAGCGGCCTTGCGTCGCGATGGGCCGCCTAGCGGCCCCAAAATTTCAGCTTCGCAGGGCATATGCCCGGGGCCGCTTTGCGGCCCATCGCGACGCAAGGCCGCTCCCACAGTTGGCCGAGTCTGCTGCCGCTACTGCATCAATGCAGGATCTGGCTGAGGAACAACTTGGTCCGGTCACTGCGCGGCCGGTCGAAGAAGTCATCCGGCGCGGCCTGCTCCACAATCTCGCCCTTGTCCATGAAGATAACCCGGTTCGCCACGGTACGGGCAAAGCCCATTTCGTGGGTCACGCAGAGCATGGTCATGCCATCCTCGGCCAGGCCCACCATGGTATCGAGCACTTCCTTGACCATTTCCGGGTCCAGTGCCGAGGTCGGTTCGTCGAACAGCATGATCTTGGGCTTCATGCACAACGCGCGGGCAATGGCCACACGCTGCTGCTGGCCGCCAGACAACTGGCCAGGGTACTTGTGTGCCTGCTCCGGAATCCGCACACGCTCCAGGTAGTGCATGGCAATTTCCTCGGCCTTGCGCCGTGGCATCTTGCGCACCCACATCGGCGCCAGGGTGCAGTTCTCCAGAATGCTCAGGTGCGGGAACAGGTTGAAGTGCTGGAACACCATGCCCACCTCGCGGCGGATGGCCTCGATCTGCTTGAGGTCGTTGGTCAGCTCCACGCCATCGACCACGATGCGCCCTTGCTGGTGCTCTTCCAGGCGGTTAAGGCAGCGGATGGTGGTGGACTTGCCCGAGCCGGACGGCCCGCACAGCACGATGCGTTCGCCCTGGCGCACGTTCAGGTTGATGTCCTTGAGCACATGGAACTGGCCGTACCACTTGTTCACACCCTGCATCTGGATGATGCCTTCGGGGCCAGCAGGCTGCTTGATCGCTTCACTCATTTCGAAACTCCTAACGCTTGTGGCCAGTGTCCAGCTTGCGCTCCAGATGCATGGAGTAGCGGGACATACCGAAACAGAAAATCCAGAACACCAGGGCGGCGAACACGTAGCCCTCGGTGGCCATGCCCAACCAGGCAGGGTCTGCGGCTGCTTGCTTGACGCTGTTGAGCAGGTCGAACAGGCCGATGATGATCACCAGGCTGGTGTCCTTGAACAGGGCAATGAAGGTGTTGACGATGCCGGGGATCACAAGCTTCAGCGCCTGCGGCAAGATCACCAGCCCCATCGAGCGCCAGTAGCCAAGGCCCATGGCCGCGGCGGCTTCGTACTGGCCCTTGGGGATGGCCTGCAGGCCGCCGCGCACCACCTCGGCGATGTACGCCGACTGGAACAGGATCACACCGATCATCGCCCGCAGCAGCTTGTCGAAGCTCATGCCTTCTGGCAGGAACAACGGCAGCATCACCGACGACATGAACAGCACGGTGATCAGCGGTACGCCTCGCCAGAACTCGATGAAGGTCACGCACACCACTTTCACGGCCGGCATCCTCGAACGCCGGCCCAGTGCCAGCAGGATGCCCAGCGGCAAGGCGCCGACGATGCCCACGGTGGCGATCACCAGGGTCAGCATCAACCCGCCCCACTGGCTGGTCGGCACACTTTCCAGGCCCAGATACCCCCCGTGCAGCAGGGTATAGGCCAGTACCGGGTACAGCACCAGGAAGCCCAGGCCGTAGAAGGCTTTGCGCGGGAAACGCTTGATGAACAGCGGGGCGGCGCCGAGCACGGCAAGCCACACGGTCAGGTCCACACGCCAGCGCAGTTCAGTCGGGTAGTAGCCGTACATGAACTGGCCAAAGCGCTGCTGCACGAACACCCAGCAGGCGCCTTCCTTGGTGCAATCGGCGCGCGTGGTGCCAACCCAGTTGGCATCGATCAACGCCCACTGCAGTAACGGCGGCACGATCAGCCACACCAGGTAAATGGCGAACAGGGTCAACAGCGTGTTGAGCCAGCTGGAGAACAGATTGGCACGCATCCATGCGAGCACGCCGACGGTTTTCACCGGTGGCGGCATATCGGGTTTGAAAACATGGGCATTCACGGGCGTATCCTCACCGCTCGATCAGCGCAATGCGCTTGTTGTACCAGTTCATCAGCAGCGAAATGCTGATGCTGATGGCGAGATAGACACTCATGGTGATGGCGATCACCTCGATGGCCTGGCCGGTCTGATTGAGCACGGTGCCGGCGAACAGCGAGACCATCTCCGGGTAGCCGATACCGGCCGCCAGCGAAGAGTTCTTCGCCAGGTTCAGGTATTGGCTGGTCAGCGGCGGAATGATCACCCGCAGCGCCTGGGGAATGATCACCTTGCGCAGGGTCGGGCCCTCGCGCAGGCCCAGCGAGCGCGCGGCTTCGGTCTGGCCATGGCTGACCGAACGGATGCCGGAACGCACGATTTCGGCGATGAAGGCTGCCGTATAGATAGTCAGCGCCAGGGTCAGCGCCAGCAGCTCGGGGATCAGCACCCAGCCCCCGACGAAGTTGAAGCCCTTGAGCTGTGGCATATCCCAAGTTACCGGGCTGCCGAACAACAGCACGCTCAGGCTCGGAATGGCGATGAACAACAGCAGCCCCGCCCAGAACTTGTGGAACGGCACGCCCGTCTCGTTGAAACGCTTGTTGGCATAGCGCACCATCACGGCAATAGCGGCAATGGCCAGCGCCAAAGCCACCACAAATGGCCAGAAGCCATCAGCCATGGACGCGCCAGGCATGTTCAAGCCACGGTTGCTGATGAAGAACATGTCCTGGATGTTGATGCTGCCCCGCGGCCCCGGCAGGGTCAGGAACACGGCGAAATACCAGAACAGGATCTGCAACAACGGCGGAATGTTGCGGAAGGTTTCCACATAGACGGTCGCCAGTTTGTTGATCATCCAGTTCGGTGACAGGCGAGCCACACCGATGATGAAGCCCAGTATCGTCGCCAGAATGACGCCGATGAAGGTCACCAACAGCGTATTGAGCAGGCCGATGACGAACACCCGCGCATAACTGTCGGATTCCACATAGGGGATCAGGTGCTGGGCGATACCGAAGCCGGCACTGCGGTCGAGGAAGTCGAAGCCCGAGGTGATGCCCCGGTGTTGCAGGTTGGTTTGCGTGTTGTGGAACAGGTACCAGCCCAGGCCGACCACGAAGACGATCGTGAGGATCTGGAACAGCCACGCGCGCACACGCGGATCGTTAAGGGACAAGCCCTTGGGTGCGCCGATTTGATTTTGCATGAAGTGCCCCGGACAGTAGGGATTCGAACAGCCTGCGGCGGCGGAATGCCGCCGCAGGATGCAGCCATCAGCGCACTGGAGGCGCGTACTGGATGCCGCCGTTGTTCCACAGGGCGTTCATGCCACGGTCGATCTTCAAGTCAGTGCTCTGGCCCAGGTTCTTCTCGAACACTTCGCCATAGTTACCCACTTGCTTGACGATCTGCACTACCCAGTCTTTGGGCAGCTTGAGGTCCTTGCCATACTCGCCATCCGCACCCAGCAGTCGGGCGACATCCGGGTTCTTGGTGGCCTTGGCCTCGGCCTCGACGTTCTTGGAAGTGATGCCCGCTTCTTCGGCATTGAGCATGGCGAACAGGGTCCACTTGACGATGCTGAACCACTCCTCGTCGCCTTTACGCACTACCGGGCCCAGTGGCTCCTTGGAGATGGTTTCCGGCAACACCACGTAGTCGGTCGGCGCAGCCAGCTTGGAGCGCTGGGCGAACAGCTGCGATTTGTCCGAAGTCAGCACGTCGCAACGGCCAGACTCCAGCGATTTGGCGCTCTCGTCAGAGGTGTCGAAGGTAATCGGGGTGTACTTCAGGCCATTGGCACGGAAGAAGTCCGACACGTTCAGCTCGGTGGTGGTGCCGGCCTGGATGCAGATGGTCGCGCCATCAAGCTCTTTGGCGCTGGAAACGCCGAGCTTCTTGTTGACCAGGAAGCCGACGCCGTCATAGTAGGTGACACCCGCGAACACCAGGCCCATGCCGGCATCACGCGAGCTGGTCCAGGTGGTGTTACGCGACAGTACGTCGACCTCGCCCGACTGCAGGGCAGTGAAGCGTTCCTTGGCGTTGAGCTGGCTGAACTTGACCTTGGTGGCATCACCGAACACGGCGGCGGCCACGGCGCGGCAGACATCGGCATCGATGCCGACGATCTTGCCCTGCGCATCAGGTACCGAGAAGCCTGGAAGACCGTCGCTCACGCCACACTGGACGAAGCCCTTCTTCTTGACCGCATCATAGGTGGCGCCGGCCTGGGCAGTGCTCACGGCGCCCAGCGCGGCGGCAGCGGTCAGGACTGCCAGGGTGGTTTTCAACATCTTCATTCACAACCTCCAAATCGCTCTTGTTGTATCGAGCCGGAATTGCACCGCACCCTTTTGAGGCGTATCCGACCCGTATTGGCTTGTTATTGGGTCAATTGGCGCAATGGACTGTTCTGTGACAGCCTTCGCGTGCAGAGGGTGTTACCGTCACGGCCTGCCCTTTGCATCACAGGTGTAGTTGCAAACCGCGTACCAAATTTTCTGGCTGTAGCGTTTAAGCGCTCGTCAAGTAGGAAAAGTTGTATCGTTGCGACATTCTTTTTCCGACAATCATTTCCGGTGCTTTCTTTTCACGCACGCCATAACAAGACCCGCACACTTTCGGAGCAGTCATGACCAACCCGCTGATTCTCGAACCACAGAAAACCGCTGACGCCTGTGTGATCTGGTTGCACGGTCTGGGGGCCGACCGTTACGACTTCCTACCTGTGGCCGAATTCATGCAGGAGCGCTTGCTCAGCACTCGCTTCATCATGCCCCAGGCACCGACCCGCCCCGTGACCATCAACGGCGGCTATGCCATGCCCAGCTGGTATGACATCAAGGCCATGACCCCGGCCCGTGCCATCGACGAAGCGCAGCTGGAAGAATCTGCCGAGCAGGTGGTTGCGCTGATCAAGGCCGAGCAGGCCAAAGGCATCAACCTGTCGCGGATCTTCCTGGCCGGCTTCTCCCAGGGCGGCGCGGTGGTGCTGCACACTGCCTATATAAAGTGGCAGGAAGCACTGGGCGGGGTGATCGCCCTGTCCACCTATGCCCCCACCTTCAATGACCAGCACCAGTTGAGTGCCTGCCAGCAACGCACCCCGGCCCTGTGCCTGCATGGCGTGCATGACTCGGTGGTCATCCCGTCCATGGGCCGTACCGCCTTCGAGTACCTGAACACCTGGGGCGTCGCTGCCCGCTGGTACGAATACCCGATGGAACACGAAGTGGTGGTCGAAGAACTGAACGATATCCACGACTGGCTGAGCAAGCAGCTGCAATAGGCAGCCTCGCTTGTAGTTGTGGGCGTATTCCGCTACGCCGCGCCCGGATCTTGCATTACACTGCCCGGCGTACATTCCTTAATCAGTTGATGAGACGACCGTGCTCAAAGCACTCAGAAAAATATTCGGCAAGGGAGAGGCCGCGCCACAAGCCGCCGCTCCTGCTGCCAGCGTGACGCCGGAAGCCCGGCCCGCGGCAAAACCGGCCGCACCACATGCCAACCCCGCCCCCAAGGCTGAGCAACCTGCCGCCGCGACGCCACCTGCCGAACAACCGGCCAAGGACAAACCGCGCCGCGAACGCAAGCCCAAGCCGCAGGCCAGCCTGTGGAAGCCCGAGGACTTCGTGGTCGAGCCACAGGAAGGCAAAACCCGCTTCCACGACTTCAAGCTGTCCAACGAGCTGATGCACGCCATCCACGACCTGGGCTTCCCGTACTGCACGCCAATCCAGGCGCAGGTCCTGGGTTACACCCTGCGTGGCCAGGACGCTATCGGCCGGGCCCAGACGGGTACCGGCAAGACGGCCGCCTTCCTGATCTCGATCATTTCCCAGTTGCAGCAGACGCCACCGCCTAAAGAACGCTACATGGGCGAACCGCGCGCGCTGATCATCGCCCCCACCCGCGAGCTGGTGGTGCAGATCGCCAAGGACGCCGCTGCCCTGACCAAGTACACCGGCCTGAACGTGATGAGCTTCGTCGGTGGCATGGACTTCGACAAGCAGCTCAAAGCCCTGGAAGCGCGCCACTGCGATATCCTGGTGGCTACCCCGGGCCGCCTGCTGGACTTCAACCAGCGTGGTGAAGTGCACCTGGACATGGTCGAGGTGATGGTGCTTGACGAAGCCGACCGCATGCTCGACATGGGCTTCATCCCCCAGGTCCGCCAAATCATTCGTCAGACACCGCCGAAAAGCGAGCGCCAGACCCTGCTGTTCTCCGCCACCTTCACCGACGATGTGATGAACCTGGCCAAGCAGTGGACCACCAACCCGGCCATCGTCGAGATCGAGCCGGAGAACGTGGCCAGCGAAACGGTGGAGCAGCACGTGTATGCGGTGGCCGGCAGCGACAAGTACAAACTGCTGTACAACCTGGTGACCCAGAACAAGTGGGAACGGGTGATGGTGTTCGCCAACCGCAAGGACGAAGTGCGGCGCATCGAGGAAAAGCTGGTACGCGACGGTATCAATGCCGCCCAGCTGTCGGGCGACGTGCCGCAGCACAAGCGCATCCGAACCCTGGAGAGCTTCCGCGAAGGGCGCATCACCGTGCTGGTGGCCACCGACGTGGCCGGGCGCGGGATCCATATCGATGGCATCAGCCACGTGATCAACTTCACCCTGCCGGAAGACCCTGACGACTACGTGCACCGCATTGGCCGTACCGGCCGTGCCGGCACCAGTGGTGTGTCGATCAGCTTTGCCGGTGAGGATGACTCGTATCAGCTGCCGGCGATCGAAGCGCTGCTGGGGCGCAAGATCAAGTGCGAGATGCCGCCGGATGAACTGCTCAAGCCGGTGCCGCGCAAGCATCACTGACCTTCAGCGGGCTACACGCCCCCTGTGGGAGCGGCCTTGTGTCGCGATTGGGCCGCGCAGCGGCCCCGGGATTTCGGCTTTGATGCGCAGATTGTCGGGGGCCGCTACGCGGCCCTTTCGCGACACAAGGCCGCTCCCACACGGATGGCGCCAGCTTTCAGAAATTGAGCAAGACAGTTGCTCCCACAAAGGATCAGCGGCGCCTTGATTACCAGCGGCCCGCCGCATCCTGGTCACTCTGCCGCCCCTCCACCCACCTTGGCCCTTCCTGAGTATTCTCCTTCTTCCAGAACGGCGCCCGGGTCTTCAGGTAGTCCATGATGAAGTTGCAGGCATCGAACGCCGCCTGCCGATGGGCACTGGCCACCCCCACGAACACAATCGGTTCGCCCGGTTCCAGCGCACCGATGCGGTGCAGCACCTCCACTTTCAAGAGCGGCCAACGCTGCTCGGCCTCGACCACGATCTTGGCCAGGGCCTTTTCGGTCATGCCCGGATAGTGTTCGAGGAACATCCCCGCCACTTCGCGGCCATCGTTGAAATCCCGCACATAGCCGACAAAACCGACCACCGCGCCCACGCCCACATTGGCTGCATGCATGGCATTGGTCTCAGCCCCCGGGTCGAACGCGCCTTCCTGCACTCGTACAGCCATGTTCAGCCTCCGGTCACCGGTGGGAAGAACGCCACTTCATCGCCCTCTTCCAGCGGTTCATCGAGCTTGCACAGCTCTTCGTTGCGCGCGCACATCAGGTTCTGCTCGGCCAGCACTTCATACTGCCCGCCCTTGGCAACCAAGGCTTGGCGCACATCATCGAGCACCTTGAACGCCCCCTCCACCCGCTCGGCATCCACGCCCAACAGTTCGCGGTAACGGGCGAAGTACATCACGTTGACCTTCATCACGCCTCCACCTTGTAATGGCCACTCTTGCCACCGACTTTTTCCAGCAGGCGCACCTGCTCGATGACCATACCTTTATCCACAGCCTTGCACATGTCATAGATCGTCAGCGCGGCCACGCTGGCGGCGGTCAGCGCCTCCATCTCCACACCGGTCTGCCCGGCCAGCTTACAGCGGGCGACGATGCGAACGGCGTCCTGCCCCTCGGCGCTGAGCTCGACCTTGACGCTGGTGAGCATCAGCGGGTGGCACAGCGGGATCAGGTCGCTGGTTTTTTTCGCCGCCTGTATCCCGGCAATGCGCGCCACGGCGAACACGTCACCCTTGGGGTGCTCACCGTCGACGATCATCTGCAAGGTCTGCGGCAACATGCGCACCCGCGCCTCGGCGGTAGCCTCGCGCTCGGTCACGGCCTTTTCAGTGACGTCGACCATGTTGGCCCGCCCCTGGGAATCAAGATGTGTCAGCACTGCTCTGCTCCTGTGAAGGGATTTCGCAGTGTAAACCTGTGGGTCAGGTTTGAGCAGAGGTATGTGTCGGCAGGTTTGGCCTCTTCGCGGGCACGCCCGCTCCCACAGGAGCTCCATGGCCTCGAATCAAGTGGAGATCCTGTGAACGGGCGTGTCCACGAAGAGGCCGGGCAGTAATCTGCCCGGCTACAGGGTTTACAAATGAGACTCGGCGTACTCGGCCAGCACCGAGCGAGGCACGCCCTGCAGGGTGATGTGCACGCCGTGGGGGAAGTCCTTGAAGCGCTCGGTCAGGTAGGTCAGGCCCGAGCTGGTCGCGGACAGGTAGGGGGTGTCGATCTGCGCCAGGTTGCCCAGGCAGACCACCTTGGACCCGGAGCCGGCACGGGTGATGATGGTTTTCATCTGGTGCGGCGTCAGGTTCTGGCACTCGTCAATCAGGATCAGGCTCTGCTGGAAGCTGCGGCCACGGATGTAGTTCAGCGACTTGAACTGCAGCGGCACGCGCTCAAGGATGTATTCGACGCTGCCATGGGTGCTTTCGTCATCCATGTGCAAAGCTTCGAGGTTGTCAGTGATGGCGCCCAGCCACGGCTCCATCTTCTCTGCTTCGGTACCCGGCAGGAAGCCAATCTCCTGGTCCAGCCCCTGCACGCTGCGGGTGGCGATGATGCGCCGGTAGCGCTTGCTGACCATGGTCTGCTCGATGGCCGCAGCCAGTGCCAGGATGGTTTTACCGGAGCCGGCGGCGCCGGTCAGGTTCACCAGGTGGATATCCGGGTCCAGCAGGGCAAACAGCGCCAGGCTTTGGTGAATGTCGCGTGGTTTCAGGCCCCAGGCTTCCTGGTGCAGCAGCGGCTCCTGGTGCAGGTCGAGCAGCAGCAGTTCGTCGTCACGAATGCCCTTGATCCACCCGACGAAGCCCTGCTCATCGATGATGAACTCATTGACATGCACGGCTGGCAGGTTGTCGATCATCTGCACCCGATGCCAGGTGCGGCCGCGCTCCTGGCGGGTATCGACCTTGCTCACGCGGTCCCAGAACGAGCCGGTGACCGAATGGTAGCCCTTGGACAGCAAGGACACGTCATCGACCAGTTGGTCGGTGCTGTAGTCCTCAGCCGCTATACCGCAAGCGCGCGCCTTCAGGCGCATGTTGATGTCTTTGGTGACCAGCACGACGTCCAGATCGGTGCGCCGGGCCCGGACTTCGAGCAACTGGTTGATGATGATGTTGTCGTTGAGGTTTTCCGGCAGCAGCTTGTTCGGCTCGTTGCGCGGGGTCATCAGGATGGACAGGAACCCCTTGGGGCCGCTCTTGTTTCGCTGGATCGGTACGCCCTGCTCGACATCGCTGGGCGAAGCGTCACCGAGGGTCTGGTCTATCAGGCGGATGGCTTGCCGGCATTCGGCGGCGATGCTTTGTTTGCCGGTCTTGAGCTTGTCGAGTTCCTCCAGCACCGTCATCGGGATGGCGACATGGTGCTCCTCGAAGTTCAGTAACGCGTTAGGGTCGTGAATCAGGACGTTGGTATCGAGCACATACAGGATTGGCTTGCTGGAGGAAGGGTTGCGTCCTTGGTCATCCATACTCGGTCACCTTATGTCGAAGCCACACGGCGTGGTCTGTTACGCCGCAGAGTGACTGCCGCTGTTCCCGTATCCGCGTTGTTACGGGCGGGAAGCGAACCTGGCTAGGTGGGCCTGGATGACGCCACCTGTGCTGCAGGAATCGGCTGTCTGGTTTCTTCATACCGCAAAAACCATGACCGAAAAAAGCATTTTTACGCATTTTTGAAGTTTATTTTTCCGATTGACGAAGAGGCCTTGGCGCCAGCGTCAGAGGGGACTACGCTCAAAAGTCATACCCTTTATTCGCGGTATCCATATTCCCGGCAATCCTCCCAGCCGATGCCGCTTTGCGCGGTATTGCGCAGCAGCCATTCCACCGCCGGCTGCGCCTTGGGAAGGCTGTCATGAAACTGGATCACGCCCTTGCGCCACAACAGCATCAGGGTCAATACGCGCTGTGCGGACCCCTCTGCGCTCAATGCACCGTCATCCTGGGCATCGATGTCCCACAACGATACCCGCAACTGCTGGCGGGCCATGAACGCTTCGCCGTCAGCCCGGCGCTGGCCATAAGGAGGGCGGAACAGCGGCACATACTGCTCGGGCAGATCAGCCTGCACCCGCGCCTGGCTGCGCCGCAGCGAATCCTGCCAGTCGGTCCACTGCGCATGGGAGCGGTATTCCCACCCCTGGATACCCACGCACTGCCCGCCATAGAGCTGGCGCAAGGCATTTGCCGCCGCGCCATCACGGCGTTGCTGCAAACGGTTACCGAGCGTGAAGAACGTGCCTTCGAGCTTTTGCCGGCGCAGGTAATCGGTGAGTAGATCCGTACTGCCCCCCTCGGGCCCAGGCCCGCCGACAAAGGTCAGCAGGAACATGCGGTCGTTCAGTTCGTCACCCTTGCGCTCACGCGAAGACAACCGCTCGATTTCGCTGCTGGTCTGCGGCAGCAACGCCGCCTTGCGCAGTTGCTCGTCCAGGTAGCGGACATGGAACTGGTGGCTCGGTTCGATCCAGCCGGTATAGAACGCACCGACATCGGCAGCGAACGTCGCCGCTTGTGTACGCAACTCCGCCATGGACGTAACCGGGTAGCAGAATGATGCATCCTGCTCACAACTGCGCTGCGCCTGTTGATAACCCTCCCACAACCGCTGCCACATGCGCGCCCGAACCTGGCGCACCTTCTGCAGGTTGATCTGCCGCAGCCCCAGCCGGGCCGCCAGGCTTGCGTCATCCAGCAACTCGCTTTCGTGCAGCACTTGGGCGAACGACAGGATTTCTGCCCGAGAGGCCACATCGAACAGCGCCGGGCTGTCCAGCTGTTCGGGCCACAGGCTGCGGTCCAGGCTGACCTGAGGTGAAGGGGCGGCTTGCACGGCCAGGCTCAGCAGCCCGGCCAGCAAGGCAGAAGCAATGCGCACAGTGGAAGGCTCCGCAACGGCAAAACGCGAACTATAGCGCCTGCACCGACCATGGGCTGTGACTATCGTCGCCATAGTTTGGACTTGTACCGCCCACCCCGTAGAATCCTCGGCCAACGATGCCAGGAGCCGACCCGATGCTGACGGTGATTTCCCCCGCCAAGACCCTCGACTACGACACCCCGCCAGTGACCGAGCGTTTCACCCTGCCCCAGTACCTGGATGAATCCCAGGCCCTGATCCAGCAACTGCGCGAACTGTCGCCGGCGCAGATCAGCGAGCTGATGCACCTGTCCGACAAGCTCGCCGGCCTGAATGCGGCGCGCTTTGGCAGCTGGACCCCAGACTTCACCCCGGCCAATGCCAAGCAGGCGTTGCTGGCGTTCAAGGGTGACGTGTACACCGGCCTCGATGCCGAGAGCCTGAGTGACGACGACTTCAGCTACGCTCAGGACCACCTGCGCATGCTCTCGGGCCTATATGGCCTGCTGCGCCCGCTCGACCTGATGCAGCCCTACCGCCTGGAGATGGGCACCAAGCTGGCCAACGCCCGCGGCAAGGACCTGTACGCCTTCTGGGGCACGCGCATCAGCGAATGGCTGAACCAGGCCCTGGCCGACCAAGGCGATGACGTGCTGTTGAACCTGGCCAGTAACGAGTATTTCAGTGCAGTGAAACGCAGTGCACTGAAGGCCCGGGTGATCAACGTCGACTTCAAGGACCAGAAAAACGGCCAGTACAAGATCATCAGCTTCTACGCCAAGAAAGCCCGCGGCATGATGAGCCGCTTCGTCATCCAGCAGCGCATCAGCACCCCGGAACAGCTCAAGCAGTTCGATGCTCAGGGGTACTACTACAGTGACGAGCAGTCCAAGCCGGACCATTTGGTGTTCCTGCGCGATCACCCCTCGGAGTGACCCTGTAACGCCCCTTCACGGCCAAACCCGCTCTTACAGGTAACGCGCTACCCGTAGGAGCGGGTTCACCCGCGAAGGGGCCAGCAGCCCCCACCCCCTCTCCGCCCTGCAACAGGGCACGCTGCAAACCGCCATAACGCCATTAATCCGACGCCAAAAATCCAGCACGCCCACCTTTATCGCCAAACGACATAAGACCGTTCATACCTTTTTTGACGAATTCTGAAAAAATTTTTCAGATGCTGGCATAAAAATATCTCGCAACAGTTACGTCCTTCATACACGGGGGTGAAACACCCGCGTGCTATCAATTTGAAACTGTCCACAACTGAATAAATATTTAGAAATCTTTCATTCGAGCGAAACCGGCTCCGGAACTTCTACCAAAGGCAATCGCTCATAGTGCCGTAACGATTGTCCTGCCTACGGGCTGTGAGAGATGACTTACAGATGACAGCGGCGGGTATCCACTGCCCGCCATAAGAAATTCGACAGGTATCACGGAACCCCCCGAAGACCTTGTCCATGCAGGAGAGACGCGTCCCTTACAAATCGTCCTAGTGGTTGATTTCAAAGGATTTATTCACTTGAAAAAACAAGCACAGCAACGCGCCAAGTAGCGCATTGCAATAAAGACGGCTGCATTTCAGGGCACGTTTTTTAATGAATGGCTATTGAGTGCCAACTTTGAGCGCATAACTTTTTGCGTTCCGGATTTATTTTGCCTGCGCTCGGCGAAGTGTGCATTCGCCATGGATCCGTGCGCCCGAAAACTGTTGTTAATCAACCCAGCCCGGCTCTCTGCGGAGGCGTCGGCGTGATAAACACATGAGGTGATAGCGATGCGTATCAGCATCTTTGGTTTGGGTTATGTGGGTGCAGTCTGTGCAGGCTGCCTGACGGCGCGTGGCCATGAAGTGATCGGTGTGGACGTGTCCAGCACCAAGATCGACCTGATCAACCAGGGCAAGTCGCCCATCGTCGAACCTGGCCTGGAAGCACTGCTGCAACAGGGCATCGCCAATGGCCGCCTGCGCGGCACTACCGACTTCGCCGAAGCCATCCGTGCCAGCGATGTGTCGATGATCTGCGTGGGCACCCCCAGCAAGAAAAACGGCGACCTGGGCCTGGAGTACATCGAGTCCGTGTGCCGCGAAATCGGCTACGTGCTGCGTGACACCACCCGCCGTCACACCATCGTGGTGCGCAGCACCGTGCTGCCTGGCACCGTCAAGAACGTGGTCATCCCGATCCTGGAAGATTGCTCGGGCAAGAAGGCCGGCGTCGACTTCGGTGTGGCGGTCAACCCGGAATTCCTGCGTGAAAGCACCGCCATCAAGGACTACGACCAGCCCCCGATGACGGTCATCGGCGAACTGGACAGCGCCAGCGGTGACATCCTCCAGGCCCTGTACGAAGAACTCGACGCCCCGGTCATCCGCAAGCCGATCGAAGTGGCCGAGATGATCAAGTACACCTGCAACGTATGGCACGCCACCAAGGTCACCTTCGCCAACGAAATCGGCAACATCGCCAAGGCGGTGGGCGTCGATGGCCGCGAGGTGATGGACGTGGTCTGCCAGGACAAGGTCCTCAACCTGTCCCAGTACTACATGCGCCCTGGCTTCGCCTTCGGCGGCTCTTGCCTGCCCAAGGACGTACGCGCCCTCACCTACCGCGCCGCCAGCCTCGATGTCCGTGCACCGCTGCTCGACTCGCTGATGCGCAGCAACGAATCGCAGGTGCAGAACGCCTTCGAGCTGATTGAAGCCCACGACAAGCGCAAGGTCGCCCTGCTGGGCTTGAGCTTCAAGGCCGGCACCGACGACCTGCGCGAAAGCCCGCTGGTGGAACTGGCCGAGCGCCTGATCGGCAAGGGCTACCAGCTGGACATCTACGACGAGAACGTCCAGTACGCCCGTGTTCACGGTGCCAACAAGGACTACATCGAGTCGAAGATCCCGCACGTGTCGTCGCTGCTCAACGCCAACTTGCAGCAGGTGATCGACAACGCCGACATCATCGTCCTCGGCAACCGTGACGAGCAGTTCCGTGCGCTGGCCCTGCAAGCGCCAGCCGGCAAGCAGGTGATCGACCTGGTCGGCTTCATGAACAAACCGACCAGCACCACCCACCGTACCGAAGGCATCTGCTGGTAAGTGCCCGGCCGGGCAGCGATGAGGCACTCGACAAGAGCCGCCTCCTCGCTGCCCACCCTTTCCCGAATTCTCGACGGATGCTGAACATGCAAAGGCTCCAGACAGTGCTGTTGCAGTGCGCCGGGTGGCTGCTCTACATGAGCCTGCTCATGCTGATCGCCCTGGCCCTGCCAGCTGATATCTTCGACTCGCAGTCGAAGCACTTCATCTTCCTGGTCGGCGCAGTCGGCATCTGGCGCTACTCCATGGGCGCCACCCATTTCATCCGCGGCATGATCTTCCTCTACGGCGTGTACCCGTACCTGCGCCGCAAGGTGCAGAAAATGGGTAACGCCACCGACCCGTCGCATGTCTACCTGATGGTCACCAGCTTCCGTATCGAAGCGCTGACCACCGCCCAGGTGTACAGCTCGGTGATCCGCGAGGCGATCAACTGCGGCTTCCCTACCACCGTGGTCTGCTCGCTGGTGGAAATGTCCGATGAACTGCTGGTGAAGAGCCTGTGGGCCAAGTACAACCCGCCGGCCCACGTGAAGCTGGACATCGTGCGTATCGCCGGTACCGGCAAGCGTGATGGCCTGGCCTACGGCTTCCGCGCCATCTCGCGCATGCTGCCGGACGAGAACGCCGTGGTGGCGGTGATCGACGGTGACACCGTGCTGGCCGACGGCGTGGTGCGCAAGACCGTGCCGTGGTTCAAGCTGTTCCCCAATGTGGGCGGCCTGACCACCAATGAATTCTGCGAAGTGCGTGGCGGCTACATCATGAGCGAGTGGCATAAGCTGCGCTTCGCCCAGCGCCACATCAACATGTGCTCGATGGCCCTGTCCAAGCGCGTACTGACCATGACCGGGCGCATGTCGATGTTCCGCGCCAGCGTGGTGACCAACCCCGAGTTCATCGCCGACGTCGAAAGCGACTCGCTGATGCACTGGCGCCTGGGCCGCTTCAAGTTCCTTACCGGGGACGACAAGTCCAGCTGGTTCAGCCTGATGCGCCTGGGCTACGACACCTTCTACGTGCCGGACGCCGCCATCAACACGGTCGAGCATCCGCCGGAAAAAAGCTTCCTCAAGGCCAGCCGCAAGCTGATGTACCGCTGGTACGGCAACAACCTGCGGCAGAACTCACGGGCACTGGGCCTTGGCCTGCGTCGCCTGGGGCTGTTCACCAGCATCGTGTTGTTCGACCAGCGCGTGTCGATGTGGACCAGCCTGCTGGGCCTGACCGTGGCGGTGATCGCCAGCCTCAAGTTCGGCATGGCCTTCTTGCTGGTGTACCTGCTGTGGATCGGCATCACGCGCCTGATCCTCACCATCATGCTGCTGTGCTCAGGCCACAACGTAGGCCCGGCCTACCCGCTGATTCTCTATTACAACCAGATCATCGGCGCGCTGATGAAGATCTACGTGTTCTTCCGCCTCGACAAGCAGTCGTGGACGCGTCAGCCCACTGCCCTCAAGCGTGACCTCGCCAGCTTTCAACAATGGTTCAACACCTGGTCCTCACGGACCATGACCTTCTCGGCTGCCAGCATCTTCGTTGCTGTGCTGTTCATGGTCGTGTGAGCCCAACCCGGATCGGATCTAACAGGAACAAACCACCATGAATACCGCCGTGAACGTCAATGTCGTGCATGAGTCCGAAGCCCAGCGCCAACACGCCCGGGTACGCATTCCCGCCAAGCTGCGGTTCCTGGACGCCCAGCGCCAGGTCCACGAAGTCAAGGTCGAAGACCTTTCTGCCGGCGGCCTGAGCTTCCACGCCAAGCAACCGCAGTCGGTGGGCGATGTGCTGCGCGGGCGCCTGCAGTTCGTGGTCGACAACCTGGGCCTGTCGATCGACATCGAGTTCCAGGTGCGCTCGTACAACCCGGACAATGGCCGTATCGGTGCGCAGTTCCAGAACCTTGAACCTCGCGACATCGCCACGTTGCGGCACATCATCACCAGCCACCTGTCGGGTGAGCTGATCAGCATCGGCGACGTCCTCAGCACCCTGCAGCGTGACAACTTCACCAAGGCGCGCAAGCAGAAGGACGGTGGGTCGGGCCTGAGCGCCTTCGGCCGCTTCAAGGCAGTCACCGTCACACTGGGCGTGTTCGTGGTCGGCGTTGCGGCCTTTGGCTTCGTCGCCAAATCGTTGTATGGCATGTATTTCGTCAGCCACGCCGAAGCCGGTGTGGTCGCAGTGCCAACCACCAACGTCACCATGCCGCGCGACGGTACCGTAAGCAGCCTGGTCGAAAGCGGTGGGCAGATCGCCAAGGGCGCGCCACTGGCCAGCTTCACCACCAGCATGCTGGACATGCTCAAGGGCAACCTTGAAGACGCACAGCTGGAGCCGGCGAAGATCGAGGAGCTGTTCGGCAAGCAGCTGTCCGGTACCCTCACCAGCCCCTGCGATTGCGTGGTCGCGCGCCAGTTGGTGGACGACGGCCAGTACGCCGCCAAGGGCCAGCCAATCTTCCAGCTGATCCCACGCACCACCAACCCGATGGTCGAGGCGCGCTTCAGCTACCGCCAGTTCGACGAGGTCAAGCCGGGTACCCGGGTCAACTTCCAGGTGGCCGGCGAAGACGAAGTGCGCACCGGCCAGATCGTCAGCAGCGCCAGCCTCAACAGCGAAGACCTGTCCTCCGACATCCGCGTGCAGATCAAGCCAGACAGCGGCCTGCCCGCCGAACTGGCCGGCCGCCCGGCCTCGGTCAACAGCGACCGTGGCCCCTCGCTGAACTGGCTGATCGACAAAGCCGTGGCCCGTGGCCTGTGAGGGACGGACAATGATCTCTGATACCTACAAGGTCCGCGTGAACCTGGGATTGTGTGCACTGGCCGCCGCCATCACCCTGGCCGGCTGTGCCGGCCTGCCCGACCAGCGCCTGGCCAACGAGGCCATGAAGCGCGGTGACACGGCATTGGCCGAGCGCAACTACAAGGCGCTGGCCGACCTGGGCTACAGCGAAGCGCAAGTCGGCCTTGCGGACATCAAGGTGGCCACCCGCGACCCCTCGCAAATCAAGGAAGCCGAAGCCACCTATCGCGCTGCAGCCGCCACGTCGCCACGCGCCCAGGCGCGCCTTGGCCGCCTGCTGGTGGCCAAGCCGGACAGCACCCAGGCCGAGCGCGAAGAAGCAGAGACCCTGCTCAAGCAAGCGGCCAGTCAAGGCGAAAGCAACACCCTGATCCCACTGGCGATGCTCTACCTCAGCTACCCGCAGAGCTTCCCCAAGGTCAACGCGCAGCAGCAGATTGACCAGTGGCGCGCCGCCGGCAACCCGGAAGCGGGCCTGGCCCAGGTGCTGCTGTACCGCACCCAGGGCACCTATGACCAGCACCTGGGCGAAGTGGAAAAGATCTGCAAGGCGGCGCTCAACAGCACCGACATCTGCTACGTCGAACTGGCCACCGTGTACCAGAAACGCGGCCAGGCCGACCAGCAAGCCGCCCTGCTCGGCCAACTGAAGGCCGCCTACGCCCGTGGCGCAGTGCCGGCCACCCGGGTTGACAGCGTGGCCCGTGTGCTGGCCGACCGTAGCCTTGGCCAGACCGACGAAAAAACCGCCAAGGACCTGCTCGAGCAAGTAGCCCCGGCCAACCCGGCGTCCTGGGTCAGCCTGGCACAGCTGGTATACGACTTCCCCGAACTGGGCGACACCGACCAGTTGATGGCCTACATCGACAAAGGCCGCGAAGCTGAACAGCCACGCGCCGAACTGCTGCTGGGCCGTCTGTACTACGAAGGCAAAACCCTGCCAGCCGACGCTCAAAAAGCCGAGCACCACCTGCAAGCCGCTGCCGAAGCCGGTGAGATCAGCGCCCATTACTACCTGGGCCAGCTTTACCGCCGCGGCTACCTGGGCAATGTCGAGCCGCAGAAAGCCGTCGACCACCTGCTGGCCGCCGCCCGTGGCGGGCAGAACAGCGCCGACTATGCCTTGGCTCAGCTGTTCAGCGAGGGCCACGGCATCCGCCCGCAACCGGGCAACGCCTGGGTGTTCGCCCAGCTGTCGCAGGCCAACCCGACGCCGCAATCAGCCGAACTGCTGCAGCAGCTCGACCAGCAACTGACACCTGATCAGCGCAACCAGGCCCAGCAACTGCTGGACCAGGAAAAGCGTGCACGCGGCAGCCTGGCGCAGGGCGCGAATAGCACCCTGGCCCTCGAAGCCCTGCAAGACGACGAAAAAGAAGTAGACGGTGAGGACTCGCTATGACGCTCAATCCCTTCGTGAAAGCCGGCATCGGCCTGAGCTTCGCCCTGCTGTGGTCCTGCCCGACCCTGGCGGAAATGACCGCTGAAAAAAACTTCGGCCTGGACGTGAAAATCACCGGCCAGTCGGAAGACGACCGTGACCTGGGCACCCGCTCTGGCGGCGACGTCAACGGCCTGGGCCTGGATCTGCGCCCGTGGGTGTACGGCGAGCGCGGTAACTGGAGTGCCTACGCCATGGGCCAGGCAGTCGCTGCGACCGACACCATCGAAACCGACACCTTGCGCCAGAACGACGACGGCACCAGCACCGACACCGGCGACGACAGCCGTCAACCAGACAAAAGCTACCTGGCCATGCGCGAGTTCTGGGTCGGCTACAGCGGCCTTACCGCCTACCCAGGCGAGCAACTGCGCTTCGGTCGCCAGCGCCTGCGCAGCGACGATGGCATGTGGCGCGATACCAACATCGAAGCGCTGAACTGGACCTTCGACACCACGCTGCTCAAGGCCGACCTGGGCGTCGCCCAGCGTTTCAGCGAATACCGCACCGATCTCACCGAACTGGCGCCGGAAGACAAGGACCGCACCCACATCTACGGCAACGTCGCCACACAGTGGACCCCTGGCCACTGGGTTGGCCTGCGCGCTCACCACACACATGACAGCGGCAGCCTGAAGAACCCCGGCGAAACGGTCGACGCGCTGGACAAGACCCGCACTGGCGACCTTACCTGGCTGGGCCTGGAGGCCAACAGCGACGCCTACAACTGGCGCAACGACCACACCGTGAATTACTGGGGCAGCGTCACCTGGCTGACCGGTGACCGCGACAAGCTGAGCACCCAGCAGGTGGGTGACGACCAGGTCGCCACCGGCAAGCAGAGCGGTGACGTCAACGCCTGGGCAACCGACCTCGGTATCCGCCTGCGTCTGGACCCGCAATGGCAGGTCGGCGCCGCGTACGCCCGCGGTAGCGGCGGCGGCGGCGATGACGGTTCGAACAACTTCGAGCAGACCGGCCTGGAGAGCAACCGCTCCAACTTCACCGGCACCCGCTCGCGTGTGCACCGCTTCGGCGAAGCGTTCCGCGGCGAGCTGGGCAACCTGCAGGCCGCCACCCTGTTCGCTTCGTGGCAGCTGCGTGACGACTATGACGCGAGCCTGATCTACCACAAATTCTGGCGGGTCGATGGCAACCAGAACATCGGTTCCAGTGGCATCAACGCGGTGGTCAACGACAACGGCGTGAATCGCCCGCTGGTCGATGGCGAAAAAGACCTCGGCCAGGAAATGGACGTGGTCGTGACCAAGTACTTCAAGCAAGGCCTGCTGCCGGCTTCGATGAGCCAGGCCATCGACGAGCCGTCAGCCCTGGTGCGCCTGCGTGCCGGTGTATTCAAGCCGGGCGACGCCTACGGCAAGGAAGCGGACTCGTACATGCACCGCGCCTTCGTCGACGTCATCTGGCGCTTCTGAGGCCGGTAGGGGACTGACCGTGATGAACCTTCACCCGCACTTACGTCACAGCCTGTTGGCCAGTGCCTTGCTGCTGGCAAGCGGCCTGGCCACTGCCGCAGAGCCCCAGGTGATCGCCAAGGAGCTGCAGCAGGCCAAGACCTATACGGTGGCCAGCGCACCGATCGAGCCGCTGCAGATGGACCCGCCAAAGCTGCCCGACCTCACCGGTTTCACGGCCGAGGCGGTGCAGAAGAAAATCGACCGCCGCCACAAGGGCAAGGTCAGCCTGCGCCGTATGTTCCAGGAGGACACCCTCAAGGAGTTCGTTGGCGGCGACAACAAGGCCGCCGAGTGGGTGCAGCGCCAGCACGGCATCCCGCAGGCGATCTTCGTCGATGACGGCCATGTCGACCTGACCGAGTTGAGCAAGAAGGTACCCAAACAGTACTTCAGCGAAGTCGAGCCTGGGGTTTACCTGGCACGCCTGCCGATCGTGGTCGGGCAAAAGGGCATCCTCGAGATCGACGGCAAGGTCAAACAGCTGCGCCTGTCCCAGGAGGGCGGCGCTTTTCTGGTCAATGACGGCAAGCTGTTCGTAACCGACACCCAGGTGACCGGCTGGCGGGAAAAGGACAACGGCCCGGCGACCTTCCGCTCGCCCAAGGAATTCCGCCCGTTTCTGCTGTCTTGGGGCGGTACCGAGACCTATATCGTCAATACGAAGATGGCCAGCTTCGGCTACGCCAAGTCCAAGTCGTATGGCGTGAGCATCTCGCAGTACACGCCGAACATGGCCAAGCGCATGGGCCGCCCGGAGCCCACCGGCTGGATCATCGGTTCGGAGTTCAGCGACATGTGGTACGGCTTCTACTGCTACGAAACCCAGGACTTCGTGATCAAGGACAGCACCTACCGCGACAACATCGTCTACGGCATCGACCCGCACGACCGTTCGCATCGCCTGATCATCGCCGGCAACACGGTGTACGGCACCAAGAAGAAGCACGGCATCATCGTTTCGCGTGAGGTCAACGACAGCTGGATCATCAACAACAAGAGCTACGACAACAAGCTCTCGGGCGTGGTGATCGACCGTAACAGCGTCAACAACCTGGTGGCCTACAACGAGATCTACCGCAACCACACCGACGGCATCACCCTGTACGAAAGCGGCGACAACCTGATCTGGGGCAACAAGCTGGTCAACAACCGCCGCCACGGCATCCGCGTGCGCAACAGCGTGAACATCCGCCTGTACGAAAACGTCGCCATGGCCAACGGCCTGGTCGGCGTATACGGCCACATCAAGGACCTGTCCGACACCGACCGCGACATCGCCCTCGACCCGTTCGACACCAAGGTGTCGCTGATCGTGGTGGGTGGCGAGCTGTCGGCCAACGGCTCCGGCCCGCTGTCGATCGACTCGCCGCTGTCGGTCGAGCTGTACAAGGTGTCCATGCTCGCCCCGCGCAAGGCCAGCGGCATCAGCCTCAATGGTGTGCTGGGCGAGCGCCAGGACGAAATCCTCGACCTGCTGGTACGCCAGCAGAAGGCTGTGCTGATCGACCCGGTCGAACGCCAGACCGAAATGATCGATTAAGGAAGCCCAGACCATGACTCCACACCTGATGAAACTGCTGGGCCTGTCCGCCGCCCTTCTGGCAATCAGCCAGGGCGTGCGCGCCGAAGACGTCAAGGCCCCGACCTTCAACGCCGAGCCCTGCTGCCAGTTGTGCCCTGAAGCGCACGATGCCAGCCGCTACACCACCCGCTATCAGCAAAACTTCACCACGCTGGTGCAGGCCCAGGGCGACTGGCTGTTCCGCACCCGTGAAGACCTGCGCACCGAGTTCAACACCACCCCAGCCGGCTACAAACGCCTGCAGCAAGTGCACGACGCGTTCAAGAAACGTGGTGTGGAACTGGTGGTGGTGTACCAGCCGACCCGTGGCCTGGTGAACCGCAACATGCTCAACCCGGCCGAAAAAGCCGCGTTCGACTACCAGAAGGCCCTGGGCAACTACCAGGCCATGCTCAAGCGCTTCGCCAGCATGGGCTACAACGTGCCCGACCTGTCACCGCTGACCAACGAGCAACTGGCCGCCGCTGACCAGGGCAAGGACTTCTACTTCCGTGGCGACCAGCACTGGACGCCGTACGGGGCCGAGCGCGCGGCGAAGATCGTGGCCGACACCGTGCACAAGATGCCGGCCTTCGAAGGCATCCCGCGCAAGGAATTCGAGACGAAGAAGTCCGGGCGCATGGGCAAGACCGGCACCCTGCACAACGTTGCCGGCCAACTGTGCGGCACCAGCTACGCCGTCCAGTACATGGACCAGTTCGCCACCGAGCCGAAAGGCGCGAGCGGTGGCGACGACCTGTTCGGTGACAGCGGCAATGCGCAGATCACCCTGGTCGGTACCAGCCACAGCGGCAAGAACTACAACTTCTCGGGCTTCCTCGAGCAATACATCAGCGCCGACGTGCTCAACGTCGCTTTCCCAGGCGGTGGCCTGGAAGGGTCGATGATCCAGTACCTGGGCAGCGAGGAATTCCAGAAGAACCCGCCGAAGATCCTGATCTGGGAATTCTCCCCGCTGTACCGCCTGGACCAGGAAACCATCTGGCGGCAAATCCTTGGCCTGCTCGACGACGGCTGCGACGACCGCCCAGCCCTGATGAGCGCCAGCACCACCCTCAAGCCTGGCAAGAACGAGCTGATGGTCAACGGCAAGGGCGGCGTGATCAAAGACCTGATCAACCGCAACCTGCAGATGGACGTCAAGTTCGAAGACCCCTCGGTGAAGGTGTTGCAGGCCACCCTCTGGTACCTCAACGGCCGCCATGAGGACATCAAGCTGGAAAAACCGGAAACCTCCGACACCGACGGCCGCTTCGTCTTCCAGATGCGCGAAGACGAGGACTGGGCCAGCCAGAGCCTGCTGGCGTTCGAGGTACAAGGGCCGGAAAGCGGCACCCAGAAGGTCGAAGCCAAGCTCTGCAAACGCAACAACTTCGCCGTGCCTGCGCAGACCGCGCAGGCTGGCCAGTGAGGCGACCCATGACCATTTTCAAGCGAATTTCCAGCCCCGCCCTGCTCGCGTTGGCCTTGTTTGGTGGTGCCGCGCACGCCGCGCTGGTACCGCCGCAGGGTTACTACCAGGGGATCGAAAAGCTCAAGACCGGTGAGGGTAACTTCCGCTGCGAAGCGGCGCCCAAGCCATACACCGGCCCGCTGCAGTTTCGCAGCAAGTACGAAGGCTCGGACAAGGCACGGGCAACGCTCAACGCAGCCTCGGAAAAGGCCTTCCGCACGTCGACCGAAGACATCACCACGCTGGAGAAAGGCGTGAGCAAGATGGTCGGCCAGTACATGCGCGACGGCCGCCCGGCGCAACTCGACTGCACCCTGACCTGGCTGGGTACCTGGGCACGCGCCGGTGCATTGCTGTCCACCGACTACAACCATACCGGCAAGTCGATGCGCAAATGGGCGCTGGGCAGCATGAGCGGTTCATGGTTGCGGCTGAAATTCTCCAACTCGCAACCGCTGGCGGCACACCAGGCCGAGGCCGACCTGATCGAAAAATGGCTCAGCCGCCTGGCCGAGCAGACTGTGCGTGACTGGAGCGACCTGCCGCTGGAGAAGATCAACAACCACAGCTACTGGGCGGCCTGGTCGGTCATGGCTACCGCCGTCGCCACCGACCGTCGCGACCTGTTCGACTGGGCCGTGAAGGAATACAAGGTTGGCGCCAACCAGGTGGATGACCAAGGCTTCCTGCCCAACGAAATCAAGCGCAAGCAGCGCGCGCTGGCTTATCACAACTACGCCTTGCCGCCGCTGGCGATGATTGCCAGCTTCGCCCAGGCCAATGGCGTCGACCTGCGCGCCGAGAACAACTTCGCCTTGCAGCGCCTGGGTGAAGGCGTGCTGGCCGGCGCCCGCGATCCCAGCCACTTCAAGGCGCGCGCGGGCAAGAAACAGGACATGACCGACCTCAAGGTCGACAGCAAGTACTCCTGGCTCGAGCCCTGGTGTGCGCTGTACCACTGCGTCGGCGACACGCTTGAGCGCAAGCACGACATGCAGCCGTTCAACAGCTTCCGGCTGGGGGGCGATGTGACCCGGGTCTATGACCCGAGTGCAGAGCGTAAAAAGTAACACCATCCCTGTAGGCGCGGGTTTACCCGCGAAGAGGCCGGGCCTGCCATCTGCGGTGCCTTGTGCCGGCCTCATTCGCGGGTAAACCCGCTCCTACGGGGGACTAGGTATCTCCCACCATTTCGTGGGGGGTTTGGGGGGCGCTTTGCCCTGGATGCTGTGAACAAATTAGGAGAACCGGGATGGTCTTCTCGTCCAACGTGTTCCTGTTCCTGTTCTTGCCGATCTTCCTCGGCCTGTACTACTTGAGCGGGCAACGTTATCGCAACCTGCTGCTGCTGGTCGCCAGCTACATCTTCTACGCCTGGTGGCGGGTGGACTTCCTGGCACTGTTCGCCGGCGTCACCCTGTGGAACTACTGGATCGGCCTGAAAGTCGGTGCCGCCGGTGTGCGCACCAAGCCTGCGCAGCGCTGGCTGCTGCTCGGCGTGGGTGTCGACCTGGCGATCCTCGGCTACTTCAAGTACGCCAACTTCGGCGTCGACAGCCTGAACGCGATCATGACGTCGTTTGGCCTGGAGCCATTCATTCTGACCCACGTGCTGCTGCCGATCGGTATCTCGTTCTACATCTTCGAGTCGATCAGCTACATCATTGACGTGTACCGCGGTGACACCCCGGCTACCCGCAACCTGATCGACTTCGCAGCGTTCGTGGCGATTTTCCCGCACCTGATCGCAGGCCCCGTGCTGCGCTTCAAGGACCTGGTCGACCAGTTCAACAACCGCACTCACACCCTGGACAAGTTCTCCGAAGGCTGCACCCGCTTCATGCAGGGCTTCATCAAGAAAGTGTTCATCGCCGACACCCTGGCCGTGGTCGCCGACCACTGCTTCGCCCTGCAAAACCCCACCACGGGCGATGCCTGGCTCGGCGCCCTGGCCTACACCGCACAGCTGTACTTCGACTTCAGCGGCTACAGCGACATGGCCATCGGCCTGGGCCTGATGATGGGCTTCCGCTTCATGGAAAACTTCAAGCAGCCCTATATCAGCCAATCGATCACCGAGTTCTGGCGGCGCTGGCATATCAGCCTGTCGACCTGGCTGCGCGACTATCTGTACATCACCTTGGGCGGTAACCGTAAAGGCACCTTCAATACCTACCGCAACCTGTTCCTGACCATGCTGCTGGGCGGCCTGTGGCACGGTGCAAACTTCACCTACATCATCTGGGGCGCCTGGCACGGCATGTGGCTGGCCATCGAGCGCGCGCTGGGCCTCGACACCAACCCGCAGCGCTTCAACCCGGTGAAGTGGGCCTTCACCTTCCTGCTGGTGGTGGTCGGCTGGGTGATCTTCCGCGCCGAAAACCTGCAGGTGGCCGCCCGTATGTACGGCGCCATGTTCAGCTTCGGCGACTGGCAGCTGTCGGAGCTCAACCGCGCCCAGCTCACCGGTCTGCAGGTGGCCACCCTGGTCATCGCCTACCTCACCCTGGCGTTCTTCGGCCTGCGCGACTTCTACCGCAATGCCAGACCGACGCCCAAGGTGGCCCCGGTGCAGGTCAACGCGGACGGCTCGATCGGCCTGGACTGGACCCGGGTGATGACCCGCGCACTGATCCTGCTGCTGTTCGTCGCCTCGATCCTCAAGCTTTCGGCGCAAAGCTACTCGCCGTTCCTTTACTTCCAGTTCTGAGGTTGATGACCATGACCCGGACATTACGCATCACCTACTCCCTGTCGTTCCTCGGCCTGCTGGTCGGCATGGGCGCCTGGTCCACCGGTGGCCTGCAGAGTTTCCAGCGCACCGAGCAGATGACCCTGCTCAACGGCAAGCTGGCCAAGGCCGCCGAGACCCACTACGACGCCGAGTTCCCGATCAAGCGCCTGGGCACCAACTTGTGGGCGGCCATGGACTTCAAACTGTTCAACGAAGGCCGCCCGGGTGTGGTACTGGGCCGCGACCAGTGGTTGTTCAGCGACGAAGAATTCAAGCCCACCGCCGGTGCCGAGCAATTGATGCAGGAAAACCTGGCACTGATCCGTGGCGTACGCGACACCCTGCAGCAACACGGTAGCCAGCTGGTGCTGGCGATCGTGCCGGCCAAGGCACGGGTCTACGCCGAGTACCTGGGCAAAGAGCGGCCTGCCAGCCTGCATGACGACCTGTACAACCAGTTCCATGCCCAGGCACGCCAGGCCAACGTGTTCGCACCGGACCTGATGGCACCGATGGAGCAGGCCAAGGCCCGCGGCCAGGTATTCCTGCGTACCGATACCCACTGGACGCCTATGGGTGCCGAAGTGGCGGCGCAGGCGCTGGCCGAAGCGGTCAGCCGCCAGAGCCTGCTCAATGGCGACCCACAAGCCTTCATCACCGAAGCGGGCAACACCGCCCCCTACAAGGGCGACCTGACCAACTTCCTGCCACTGGACCCCTTGTTCAGCAACCTGCTGCCGGCCCCGGACAACCTGCAGAAACGCACCACCCGGCCGGTCGATGCCGAGGGTGACGCCGGCGACGCGTTGTTCGCCGACAAGCAGATCCCGGTTGCACTGGTAGGCACCAGCTACAGCGCCAACCCGCACTGGAACTTCCTCGGCGCGCTGCAGCAGGCCCTGCGCAGTGACGTCGCCAACTACGCCGAAGACGGCCATGGCCCGCTGCTGCCGATGCTCAAGTACCTGCAAAGCGATGCCTTTAAAAACGCCGCACCACAAGTGGTGGTGTGGGAATTCCCCGAACGTTATCTGCCAATGAAAAACGACCTCAGCAGCTTCGATCCGCAGTGGATCGCGCAGCTGAAAAACTCCCGTAAATCCGAAGAAAACCTGGCCTTGTCGTCCACCCGGACAGACCACTGACTGATAGAGAGGAAACGCACATGACTACCAAGACTTCCATTGCCAAAGCCCTCACCCTCGCGGCCGGCCTTTCCCTTGCTTCGATGCAGGCCTTCGCCGGTGCCGACGCCGCACTGTATGGCCCAAGTGCGCCGAAAGGCTCGACCTTCGTACGCCTGTACAACGCGACCAGCGCACCCGCCGCCGCGTCGGTCGGCAACACCCAGATCAAACAGGTTGGCGCACAGGCCAGCAGCGATTTCAGCTTCCTGCCAGGCGGCGACTACACCGCCCAGGTCGGCGGCAAGAGCGTGCCGGTCAAGCTGGCCTCGGACAAGTACTACACCCTGGTCAACAGCAACAGCGGCAGCCCGAAGCTGATCGAAGAACCACCGTTCAAGAACAAGCAGAAAGCCCTGGTGCGCGTGCAGAACCTGAGCGACCAGCAACTGACCCTGAAAACCGCCGACGGCAAGACCGAAGTGGTCAAGCCGGTGGCCGCCAACGGCCGTGGCGAACGCGAAATCAACCCGGTCAAGGTCAACCTGGCGCTGTACCAAGGAGACAAGAAAGTGGGTGACGTGAAACCCGTCGCCCTGGAGCGCGGCGAAGCCGCAGTGCTGTACGTAACGGGTTCCGGCAACGCCTTGTCGCCGGTGTGGGTAACTCGCCCCGTGGCTAGCAACTGATTCCCCTGCCTCTCAACGACTATTGGAGAAACATGATGATCCCGGTAATTCTTTCTGGTGGTAGCGGTTCCCGTCTGTGGCCTCTGTCGCGCAAGCAGTTCCCCAAACAGTTCCTGGCCCTGACCGGTGAGCACACGCTGTTCCAGCAAACCATCGAGCGCCTTGTATTCGAGGGCATGGACACCCCGATCGTGGTCTGTAACAAGGACCACAAGTTCATCGTCCAGGAGCAACTGGCCGCACTGAAGCTGGAAACCCAAGGCATCCTCATGGAACCGTTCGGCCGCAACACCGCGCCGGCCGTGGCCATGGCTGCCATGAAGCTGGTCAACGAAGGCCGCGACGAGCTGATGCTGGTGCTGCCTGCCGATCATGTGATCGATGACCAGAAAGCCCTGCAACGTGCCCTGGCCTTGGCCACCGTGGCCGCCGAGCGTGGCGAGATGGTGCTGTTCGGCGTGCCGGCGACCAAGCCGGAAACCGGCTACGGCTACATCCGTTCCAGCCAGGATGCGCTGCTGCCCGAAGGCGTGGCGCGGGTTGCGCAGTTCGTCGAGAAGCCCGACGAAAAACGCGCCGCAGAGTTCGTCCAGGCCGGTGGTTACTTCTGGAACAGCGGTATGTTCCTGTTCCGCGCAAGCCGCTTCCTCGAAGAGCTGAAAAAGCACGACGGCGACATCTACGATACCTGCGTACTGGCCCTGGAGCGCAGCCAGGAAGACGGCGATGTCCTGAGCATCGACGAAGCCACCTTCGCCTGCTGCCCGGACAATTCCATTGACTATGCGGTGATGGAGAAAACCCAGCGTGCCTGCGTGGTGCCGATGTCGGCGGGCTGGAGCGATGTAGGCTGCTGGTCGTCGCTGTGGGAAGTGCACGAGAAAGACGACAACGGCAACGTCACCAAGGGCGACGTGGTGGTTCAAGACAGCCGCAACTGCATGATCCACGGCAACGGCAAACTGGTGTCGGTGATCGGCCTGGAGAACATCGTGGTGGTCGAGACCAAGGATGCCATGATGATTGCCCACAAGGACAAGGTCCAGGGCGTCAAGCAGATGGTCAAGACCCTCGACGAACAGGGCCGCACGGAAACCCAGAACCACCTGGAAGTGTATCGCCCGTGGGGCTCGTACGACTCGGTGGACATGGGCGGCCGCTTCCAGGTCAAGCACATCACCGTCAAGCCGGGCGCCAGCCTGTCGCTGCAGATGCACCATCACCGCGCCGAGCACTGGATCGTGGTATCCGGTACCGCCGAGGTGACCTGCGACGAGAACGTGTTCCTGCTGACCGAAAACCAGTCGACCTATATCCCCATCGCTTCGGTGCACCGTTTGCGCAACCCGGGCAAGATCCCGCTGGAGATCATCGAAGTGCAGTCCGGCAGCTACCTGGGCGAGGATGACATCGAGCGCTTCGAGGATGTGTATGGGCGCACGTCCACCCCCATCGAGCGCGGCGTTTCGGTGAAGACCATCGCGCAGTAAATGCTGACTCGCCCCTGGGCTGACCAGGGGCGAGCCTGCTTATTCAACGCTTGGGGCTATGACGTAGATGTCGAATGGGCCACCCACCACCTTGAAAGGTCGCTGCAAATCATCCTCCCCTTCAAATTCGAAGGATTCAGCCCTGATGCTTGTGGCAGTCATTTCGAGTTTCCGGATACGCCCGGATTTCGCATAGCCGCCATAGGTTGTGCCGCGCTTGTGAACAAGCGCCCGGTTCGCCTCACCCCCGATAACGACATCCCGCACGCCCTCCTGTAGTTCCAGATCGAAGTCAATGTAGACGTCCGCATCTTCGGCCTGCCCCTTGTACGCGTACAACCACGCTGATTTTTCAGCGCTCCCGTAGTCCACGCCCTCGGAAACGAAATCCTCCTTTTGACCCGCGAGGCTGATGACAGCCGTAACGTTGCCCTTGGCAGGCGTTTTTTTCATTTCTTGCACAGGTTTTTGCTCAACCGATGTGTCACTCATGGCCATGCTCCTTTTGAATAGGCATGGCGGAATCTAGAATGGATGTACCCTTTCCACTACTCGCAGTATTGCCAGGTCTGGCTTCTGGCATAGTTGCTCACCGGTTACCTGACCGCTGGGTTTTAGATAGGCTGTAGCCATCCCTGCGCGCGAATGAGGCGATTACGCGATGCTGATCGGTGCCCTGCTGATCCTCACCTGGCTGGTGTTGTTGTTGCGTTACCCAGCCAAGGCTCTTCCCATCTCCCTGGCGGCCGTGTTTGGCCTGGGCCTGGTGGCCTTGTTCGTGGTCTGGCAAGACAGCCGTGAAAGCAGTCGACTGGCACGCCTGGACCTGCGCCTGACCTACGCCCCCGAACACTGCCCCGCCGACCGTGCCTTGCAGGTACGCATGAAGAACGGCAACGACGTGCCGCTGACCGAACTGCGCTGGCGCGTGGCAGCGTACGCACCGGGCGATACCGTGAACCTGGCCGAGAACACCTACAATGCACCGCGATACCGAGGGCCAGGTGAATTGCAGCCGGGGGCCGAGTGGCATGACTGCCTGCCATTGCCGCCGCTGCGTTCCGGCTATCGGCCGCAGACCCTGGAGTTCCGGGCAGAGCACCTGCAAGGTACGTTTGCCAATTGATGTGTTTCCTCCATGACAACAGGCCCCAACCATGCCCACCGTCCTGATCACCGGTTGTTCCAGCGGCATCGGCCGCGCCCTGGCCGACGCTTTCCGCGATGCCGGCCACCATGTCTGGGCCACCGCTCGCAAGCCTGAGGATGTCGAGCAGCTGAGTGCCGCCGGCTACACAGCCCGGCAGCTGGATGTAAACGATGGCGAGGCGCTGGCCCGCCTGGCAGAGGAACTTGAGACCCTCGATATCCTGATCAACAACGCCGGCTACGGCGCCATGGGCCCACTGCTCGATGGTGGCGTCGACGCCCTGCGCCAGCAATTCGAAACCAACGTCTTCGCCGTGGTCGGCGTTACCCGGGCGCTGTTCCCGCTGCTACGCCGCTCACGCGGCCTGGTGGTGAATATCGGCAGTGTATCGGGCGTACTGGTCACGCCATTCGCCGGCGCGTACTGCGCCTCGAAGGCGGCTGTGCATGCCCTGAGCGATGCCTTGCGCCTGGAGCTGGCGCCGTTCGGTGTGCGGGTAATGGAAGTACAGCCGGGTGCAATTGCCTCGCAGTTCGCCAGCAATGCCCAGCGCCAGGCTGAGCAGGTGCTGGCGGTAGACTCGGCGTGGTGGCCTTTGCGTGAGCATGTGCAGGCGCGGGCGCGGGCATCGCAGGACAAGCCAACGTCGGCGGCGGTATTTGCCCAAGGCGTGCTGGCAGCAGTCGGCAAGTCGCCGGCGCCCGCAGTGGTACGTTTGGGGAATGGCAGTACAGCCTTGCCGCTGATGGCACGGTTGCTGCCGCGGCGGTTGCTGGACTGGGCGCTGCGCAAGCGCTTTGGCCTGCTGCGCCCGCTCTGAGTGATCGCCTGCCTGTACCCGCGAAAGGGCCGGGCCTGCAGGCCAATTTTCACCCGCCGTTCACCGTTGACGCTGCTACCGTATTCGCGGGTAAACCCGCTCCTACACACACGCATCGGTGGTTGGACACAGGCCGCTGTAGGAGCGGGTTTACCCGCGAAGAGGCCAGTACAGGCTGTAAAGCATCATGCCATGGACCGCAGTACCCCGCCCTCCAGATGCTGCGCGTCCTCTCTAACCGTGAGCATTCGGCGGCGGCTCATCAAACGCCTGCCAGCCTCCACCCAGCGCCTTGTAAAGCCCCACCAGCGCCTGAGACACCGCCGCCGAGCTGTCGATCCATTGCTCCTCGCTGGCCAGCAGCGCGCCTTGCACCGTCAGCACATTGAGAAAGTCCACCGCCCCTTCCACATACTGGCGCTGGGCGGTTTCCAGGGCGATACGGTTTTGCCGCACGGCCTCGGCAAGGTGATCACGGCGCAACTGACTGGCGTTGTACAGGCGTAGCACATCGTCAATTTCATGCCAGGCCCCCAGCACCACCTTGCGATAGTTCAGCGCGGCTTCCTGCTGTTGCGCCTCGCGCAGTTCCAAGGTGCCCTTGAGCCGGCCGCCTTCGAAAATTGGCAGCGACATCTGTGGACCGAAGGCAAACCGGCGCGCATCCCAGCCACCGAAATCCGACAGCTGCATCGCCTGGAAGCCGACACTGCCCGACAGGCGGATACTCGGGTAGAAATCCGCCTTGGCCACGCCAATGCTGGCAGTGGCGGCATGCAGGCGGGCCTCGGCCTGGCGGATGTCCGGGCGGCGCTCGGCCAGTTCGGACGGCAAGCCGATGGCAAACTTCTGCTGCGGCGCAGGCAGCTCGCCGCCTGGCAGCAATTCGGCCTGGAGGCTGCGCGGCGGCTCGGCAGCGAGCAGGCTGAGGGCATTGATCAGGTCATCACGCCGCGCTTCCAGGCTTGGCAGACGCGCTTCGATAGACGCGACCTGGGCGCTGGCCTGGGCCACATCCAGGCGCGTGGCAACGCCTTCGGCCTGGCGGTCCTGGGACAGCTTCAGGCTGTGCCGGGCGACCCTGAGGTTATCCTGCGTCACATCGAGGGTGTGCTGCACGGCACGCAGCTGGATGTAATTGCCGGCGGTTTCCGAAAGCAGTGCCAACAGCACACCGCGGCGGTCATTCTCGGCCACTTCGACCGTGGCATCGGCAGCCTCGACCTGACGCCGCACACGGCCCCACAGGTCCAGTTCCCAACCAGCCACCAGGTCGCCCTGCCAAAGGTTGAAGGCTTCTTTCCCGGCTTTGCCGGACGGATCGCTCAAGCCATCGGCGCTGTTACGAGCGCGGCTGTAACCGGCGTTCACGTCCACCGACGGTACTTCGTCGGCAGCCAAGGTACTGCGCAGGGCACGGCTTTGCAGCAGCCGCGTGCTGGCCATCTGCAGGTCGAGGTTGCGTTCAGCAACGCGCTGGATCAACGCGCTCAGGCGGGCATCGTGGAACGTTTCCCACCAGCGCAGTTCAAGCGGTTCGGCCTGCGGCTGGCTGGCCGCCGCCTCGCCTTGCAGCGGCGCCCACTGCTGCGGGGCCTGGCTATCTGGGCGCAGGAAATCCGGGCCCAGGGTGCAACCGGTCAGCAGCACAGCCAGCAGCAAAGGGCTCAAGCGTAATCCCGGTTTCATCGCGCGCTTACCTCTTTGCCGTCCAGCTTGTCGCCACGCGTGTCGATGGTGGCTTCGACCGACATGCCCACACGCAGGCGGGTGAGCAGTGGCTGGCCATCATCGAGAACGATCTTGACCGGAATGCGCTGCACCACCTTGGTGAAGTTGCCGGTGGCGTTGTCTGGCTTGACTGCGGCAAAGGTTACGCCGGTAGCCGGGGCAATGCTTTGCACATGGCCTTGCAGGGTTTCGCCGGAGAAGGTGTCGACGCTGATGCGCACCGGCTGGCCCGGCTGTACGTGGGTCAGCTGGGTTTCCTGGAAGTTGCCGACCACATAAGCCTGCTGCAACGGCACCACCGACAACAAGCGGGCGCCCGGGTTGACGTAGGCCCCCACGCGCAGGGCGCGTTCGCCGACCATACCGTCCACCGGCGCTGTGATGCGGGTGTAGGACAGATCGAGCTGGGCCTTTTCCAGGCCTGCTTCGGCACGCTTGAGCTGGCCATCGGCGCTGGCCACTTGAGCCGTGAGGATGTCCACCTGCTTGCGCGCCGCCACCCGCGCAGCTTGAGCGTTGGCCAGGCGAGCACGGGCTTGATCGACCGCGCTGCGCGCCTGCTGGGCGTTCTGCACGGTACCCGCGCCCTGCTCGGCAAGGCGGCTGTAGCGGTTGACTTCATGGTCGGCGAACGCCGCTTCAGCCTGGGCCGCCTTCACTGCCGCTTCGGCCTGGGCAATCAGCGCGTCCTGGCGTTCAAGCGTGGCGCGGGCATCGGCGCTTTGTGCCTGGGCTACCAGCAACTGCGCCTGCGCAGCATCCAGCGCGGCCTGGTAGTCACGCGCGTCGATGGTCGCCAGCAACTGGCCAGCCGTGACCTGCTGATTGTCTTCCACCAGCACTTGCTTGATGAAACCGGCGACTTTGGGCGCGACCACGGTGTAGTCGGCGGTCACATAGGCGTCATTGGTGCTCTGGCGGTGATCGCTGCCAAACATCCAGGGGCCGACGATGCCGGCCAGGACGGCCACGGCCAGCACCGAGCCGATGAAAAGGGTTTTGCGGTTGTTGGTCATTTCAATGGTTCTCGAAATCATCCAGGGCTCAAGCCACCGCACGCGGCGGATAGACCCGGGTAGGCACGAAAGGAATCAGGCAGATCAGGGCCACGGCGATACAGGCCAGCACCAGATAGAGGTCAGCTGAGGTCAATACCTGCGCCTGGTCGTGAATGCGCTTGGCCAGGCCGGCGGCGTTGCCGTCGACCAGCGGGGCGTTGCCCAGGCTGTCCACCAGGTGATTGGAATGGAAGTGCCGGCGCAGGGTGCCAAGAACATCCAGCAGGCCACCGGCGATGACGGCGGCCAGGCCCTTGACGGTGTTGAACCAGCTGGAGGCGAACGGGCCCTCCTGCGGGGTCATGCCATTGGTGGACAGCATCAGCAACGGCAGCACTGCCATCGGCTGGCCGAACACCTGCAGCAGGTAGAACGGGTAGAAGTCGCCACGGATCCACTCGCTGGTTAGCAGGCTGCTGCCAACACAGGACACCGCCAGCATCGCCAGGCCAATGCCCAGCACCCAGCGGCAGTCCACTGCGCGGATGTTGCACAGCGCCGCCGTCAGCGGCAGGGCGATCAGTTGCGGCATGGCCACCAGCATCATCAACGGGCTGGTCTGCGCTGGGCGGTAGCCCTGGATCTGCGCAAGGTAGGCCGACGGGATGCTGCCCACACCCGAGAGCACGATCAGCACACCGGCCAGGGTCACCAAGGCGAAACTCAAGTTGCGCCGCTGCAACAAGCGCAACTGGAAAAACGGCAACGGCTCGGACCACTCGTTGTACATGAACAACACCAGCAACAGCAGGCCACCGCCCAGCAGCCAGCAGATCAGCGGCGAGTCGAACCAACCCCAGCGGTCGCCCAGCGACAGGCCCAGCACAGTGCAACTGATGGCGGGCAGGCCCAGCAGTACGCCCCGCCAGTCGAACTGTTTGAAACGCTCCAGGCGCAGCGGGTCCTGCGGCAGCCCCCAACCTACGCAGACCATGGCCAGCAGCGAGGGCAGGATGATCTGCCAGAACGCCCATTGCCAGCCGACGTATTCGGTCCACAGCCCCGCCAGCGGCGTGCCAAGGTTGGGGCCAAAGGTGGCGGTCAGGGCGTAGCAGGCCAAACCATAGACCTTGATACCTGGCGGCAAAAAGCGCAGGGCCACGCTCATCAACATCGGCGGCAACGCGCCAGCGGCAAAGCCCTGCAGTACACGCAGCAACATCAGGCTGTGCAGGTTGGGGGCGAACGGTTGCAGCAGGCCAAGCACGGCGAACAGACCAATAGCGCTCATGGTGAAGCGGCGCAGCGAGAAGGTCGTCGCCAGCCACGGCGCAAAGGCCATGGCCGAGACCGAAGCGGCGCTGTACACCGCCAGCAACCAGGCACCTTCGTCGGCACCGATGCCCAGGGCGCCGCGGATATCGGCCAGGGAAATCTTGGTTACCGACTCGTTGAGGCCGGCGCACAGCACAGCCAGCAATACACCGAACAACCCGACCACTACCTGCAGGCCGAACGCCGCCTGCACGGGCGCAGCCGGCGCGGGGGCGGCGGCAATGGCGGCAGACGGGGCGGACAGGGAACTCATGGGCAGACATCTCCGGCAACAAATTTGCGACCGGAGCAAGTCTAAAAAGGTCGAATGCTTACGAAAACTGACTTGTTGGCAGTTTTATATTGCGTCAAACGCAATCGGGCAACGGATGCGCACGTGCCACACGCCTCAAGGGTCCATCCTGCCGCACGCCTTCAACGTCTGCCGCAGCCAGCGATGGGCCGGGTCGTTATCGAACCGCGGGTGCCATGCCTGCATGACATTGACCTTTTCCAGTGGCACGGGGATCTCGAAGGACCTCAATGGCAGTTTCAGCCTGTTCACACTGTTCAGGATATTGGCGGGTATCGGCAAGATCAGGTCCGAGTCCGGCAGCGAAAACATCGCGGAGTGAAAACTCGTCGTGATCAGCGCTACCCGGCGCTCCACCTTGTAATTGGCCAGTGCCACGTCGATAGGCCCATTGGCACGGCCACGGCGTGACACGCTGATGTGCGGGTAGGCGGCGAAGCGCTCAGGGGTGATCTCGTCATCGAAAACCGGGTGCCCTTCACGCGCCAAGCCCACGAAGTAGGTGTTGAACAGGCTCTGAACCTTGATTTCGGGGCCCAGTTCAATGGCTGAACTGATGATCAAGTCGATTTGCCCATTGCGCAGCACCGCATCATCGTCGCCGCTGCCCTCCGGCACGAAACGCAGCACCGTATGCGGTGCCTGGGCCAGCATCATGCGCAACAGCTGAGCGCCATACAGGGCGATGAACAGGTCATTGGTGCGGATGTTGAAGGCACGGTCCAGGTTCACCAGGTCGACATCGTCGCGACTGCGAAATACCTGCCCGGCCTGCTCCACCAGGCCATGCACCTGCTCGCGCAAGGCCAGCGCACGCGGCGTCGGCACCAGGCCACGGCCGGCCCGCACCAGGATCGGGTCACCCAGCGCTTCGCGGATACGCCCCAGGGTCCGGCTCATGGCGGCCGGGCTCAGGTTCATGCGTTGCGCCGCACCAACCACGCTGCCCTCGTCGAGCAAGGCATCGAGGGCGACAAGCAGGTTCATGTCCGGAAGTTGCATGGCCGTTTTCCGTTACAGCTGTGGGAAATGTGATGTTATCAGGTTGATGGATTGCACCGGACGCAATGCGCTTGTGCGTGGTGGGCCATTTATTCAGGGAAAGGATTGGGTCAAGAATGATGCATGGCAGGTTCGGCCCTTTCGCGGGTAAACCCGCGCCTGCGTTGGTCTACGCGAAGAGGCCGCCCCAGCCCCCCAAATACATCAAGGATCCCGCATGCCCAGCCCCGTCCTGATCGCCATCGACGCCTCCCCCGCATCTGCCGCCCTGCTTGCCCTCGCCCGCCGCTACTGCCGCCCGGGCGAGCACGAACTGCACGTGCTGCTGGCCATCGATTCGACCTTCGCGGTGCACGAGCAACCCGCGCCCTACACCGCCGAGGAACGGGAAGAATACCCCGCCGCCTGCGAAGAACAGCAGCATGCCGACCACGCCGTAGCCGAGGTCGTGCGCGAACTGCAGCAAGCCGGCTTCGCCAGCCAGGGCTGCATGGTGGCCGGGCTGCCGGTTGAAGCGATTGTGGCCAAGACGCAGGAATTGAACTGCGAGCTGATCATCATGGGCCACCGCCACCTGTCGCGGCTGGGGCGGTTACTCGACCCGTCGATCAGCGCGAAGGTGATTGATCAGGTCGAAGTGCCGGTGTTGGTGGGGGCGGCGAGTGCATGATTGGAGCGATGTGCCGCCTGTAAGATCGAGCACCACGCGAGCGGCGCTCGATCAGTCTGGCGACCTGCCTCTCAAGGCGAACTCGGCTTCACCACCACCGTACAGGTCGTCCCCGCCGCCAGCAAAAACCCTTCCGGCACTTCATCGATGTGAATGCGCACCGGCACCCGCTGTGCCAGCCGCACCCAGTTGAAGGTCGGATTCACGTCGGCGATCAGCTCGCGGCTCTGTGGGTTGTCACGGTCGTAGATGCCGCGGGCAATGCTCTCCACATGCCCCTTGAGGCGCTCGCCGCTCATCATCTGCAATTCGGCCTGGTCCCCCACCTTCACATGCGGCAGCTTGGTCTCCTCGAAGAATCCGTAAACCCAGAACGAATTCTCGTCGACCACCGCCATCACTGCTTCGCCGGTACGCGCATAGTCGCCCTTGTGGATATTCAGGTTGGTCACGTAGCCGTCCACCGTGGCCACGATGTGGGTGCGCTTGAGGTTCAGTTCGGCAGCAGCCAGTTCGGCCAGGGCCTGCTGGTAGTCAGCCTGGGCGGAATTGGCGATGTTGCTGGCGTCGTCGCGGTTTTCCTTGGAGATCACCAGGTTGTCCATGTCGGCACGGCGCTTGGCATTGACCTTGCGCATTTCCCAGGTGGCCTTGCGCGAGGCGACCAGCGCCTTGGCCTGGTCGACGGCCAACTGGTAGTGCTCAGGGTCGATCTGGATCAGCAGGTCGCCCTTCTTCACCCGCTGGTTGTCCTTGACCGGTACATCCACCACGTAGCCGGGCACGTCGGCAGCGACGTTGATGATGTCGGCACGCACACGGCCATCACGGGTCCATGGCGTGGTCATGTAGTGCAGCCACAACTGGCGACCGATGGCCACGGCAGCGACCAGCACCAGCAGGGTGGCGATCAGGCTGAAGAACTTTTTCATCGAAGGATTCTCACCAGTAGACAGACAGCGCCATGGCGCCGAACAAGCAGACGAACAGGCTCAGGCGCAGCAACGCCGGGTGCCAGAAGAAGCGGTAGCCATCATGGCTGGCAATGAACCGGTCCAGGCCCCAGGCCAGGCCCAGGGCAAACAGGAACATCAAGGTCATGGTGGGCATGTACACGCCATGGAAGGCGATCTCACGGGGCATGGTGCAGTCCTTTCGCCGGTGCCAGTGGCGACTGTGGGTCCAGCAGGGAAGTACGGATGAAGTGCAGGTAGCTTTGCACGCGGCGCAGCACCGAGGTGTCGAAGTGCCGGGCGAATGGCTCGTCGGTGGCCTGCACGCGGGCGATGGCGTGGTCCACTGCCACCAGTGCGCGTTCGTGGTTGCTGGCGCTGGGCTGCAGGAACAGCCGGGTCAGCGCACGGCCCATGACACGGATTGCCTGGCGCCAAGGCTGCGACTCGGCATAGGCCGGGTGCACCGGGGCGCGGGCTTGCTCCTTGCGCAGCTCGATGACGGCGTGGCCGATCTCCAGCACGGTGAACATCCAGCCCATCAGCTGGCTTTGCACCTGCGGCTTGCCGGCCGCCAGGCCATAGGCCTGGTGCAGCAGGTCGCGGGTGCGGCTTTCGAAGGCCGAGCCCAGGCCGCGCAGGCGGCCGCTGATCGCGAACAGCACCTGCTCGCGCAACGCCTGCTCAAGGCGGCTCCACAACCAGCGGCTGTTGGGCGGCAGGATGATCGCCCCGGCGGCGGCACAGACGAACATGCCGATCACCATGCCGATGTAGTCGTTGATGAAGGTGTACGGGTCATAAACGGTGAGGTTGTTCGGCACCGAGCCAATCGCGAAGAACACCAGCAGGCCGATGCCATAACCGGCGTAGGCAGGGCGCGACGAAAGAAAAGCGCCCAGCACGAACACAGGCGCCAGCACCATGCACAGCAGCGGGAAACCGTCGATCCAGGGGAACACGAAGAAGGTTTCGAAGAAGCCGACAAAAGCGCCGATGGCCGTGCCGCAAGCCATCTGGAACGACATGCGCTTGGGGTTGGGTGACGCTGCCGAAAGGCATACGGTGACCGTGGCGATCAGGGTCATCATGGCGCCGCTGGGCCAATCGCTGAGCAGCCAGTAACTGCCCAGCAGCAACAGCACTGCCGAGGCGCGCACACCGGCCGCCAGCGATACCAGCCAGCTGGTCTGCGCCACGTAGGGCTCGTCCCACTGCTCGCGCTCGTGCTTGTGCGCGGCCAGCGAGGCATGGGTTTCGGCGTAGCTCAACATCTCGTCGACGAAGCGGTACAGCAGCTCGAACGCGGTGTGGAAATCGAGCAGGTCGGATTCGCTGGGGTCCGTTGCCAGGTACTCAGCCCGCAGCCCCCGCACCTGGGCCTGCAGGCCTTCCTTGTAGGCGGCCAGCTCCAGGGTCAGGCGCAGCGCATCGGCGTCAGTCAACGCCCGGCCCACATAGGGCTGCAGCAACTCCACAAGGGTGTTCAGGCCCGGTTCGATGGCACTGACGATCTGCAGCGGGCCACGGGCACGCAGGCGCTCCAGCAAGCGGTGCAAGGCATTGAAGCGGGTGGTGATGGCCATGAACTCGCTGTTCATGCGCACCAGCCGGCCACTGCGACGGCGCATGTGCGGGTCTTCGAAAGCGGTGACGTTGCGCAGGCTCTCGAGGCCCACTGCCTCTGCCACGAAGCGCACGTTGCTGCTCTCGAAGCGGTCCTTTTGACTGTCGCCACGCAGGGCCTCGACCACCACCCCGGCAAACACGCCAAAGCGCTGGTACAGGGCGTTGCGCATTGCGGCACTGGCCGACTGCGGCAGGATCGCGGCACTGACGAAGGTCGACACCAGAATACCCAGGGCGATTTCCAGCGCCCGCCATACCGCTGCCATGAACGCCTGGTCGGGGTGTTGCAGCACCGGCAGGCCGATCATCGCTGCGGTGTAGCCGGCCAGCACGAAACCATAGGCGCGGAAGGTGCGGTAGCGCATGGCACCAGCCGAGCACAGGCCCACCCAAAGGGCCAGGCTGGGCAGAAACAGCTCGGTGTTCTGCGGAAAGATGGCAATCAGCGCCACCATCATCGCCGAACCCGCCAGGGTGCCGAGCACCCGGTAGAAGCTTTTCGCGAACACATGCCCGCTTTGCGGCTGCATGACGATGAAAACAGTGATCATCGCTGTACGCGGTTGCGGCAGCTCCAGGCGCATGGCCAACCACAAGGTGATGAACGCGGCGGCCAGCACCTTGAAGATGTACACCCAGGTCACGCCGTCGGTGCGTGCCCAGGCAAAGAAGCCCCGCCGCCATTCCAGGCTTTGCAGCCAGCGCACGGGCAAACTGGAAGTGCTCATTCGGCGTTATCCGGCTTCTTGTCGAAAATGGCCAGGGTGGCCGGGGTCTTCGGTGCTGCCTGGCGTTCCTCTTTCGGCACATCCTGACCAGCCTGCAGGCCACCACCCAGGGCGGTGACCAGCTCGGCATGGGCAATCAGGCGGGCGGCCTGCACCTGCTGCTGCACCTGCTGCTGGCGGAACAGCAAGGTCTGCGCGTTGAGTACGTTCAGGTAGTCGGTAAGGCCGCGCTGAAACGCGACCATGGCGATGTCGTAGGTTTTCTGCGCGGCAGCAACCGATTCGGCGGCGAAGTGCGACTGTTCTTTCATCGACTCGCGGCGGATCAACTGGTCGGAGATGTTCTTCAGTGCACCAACCACGGTCTGGTTGTAGCGGGCCACCGCCACGTCATACCCCGCCGAGGCCACGCCCAGTTCTGAGCGCAGGCGCCCACCGTCAAAGATCGGCAAGCTGATGGCCGGGCCGACGTTGTAGTTGAACTTGCGCCCGGTCAGGAATTCCAGCGGGCCACCGCCGGTGGCCATGAAGCCCAGGCTGCCGACCAGGTCGACGTTGGGGAAGAAGCCGGCGTGAGCGACGTCGATGCCACGCGCCTGGGCAGCCACCTGCCAGCGGCTGGCAACCACATCAGGCCGCTGGCCAACCAGTTCGGCGGGCAGGTTCGAAGGCAGTTTCAGCGGCGCGGCCAAGGCCAGGGCCGGGCGCTGCAACTGCGCGCCTTCCCCCGGGCCCTTGCCGGCCAGTGCGGCCAGCTGATTGCGGGTCAGGGCAATTTCTTCGTCGAGGCTGTCGAGCTGACGGTGGGTTTCCGGCAGCGGCGCTTCGGCCTGGCTGACTTCGAAGTGGGTGCCGATGCCGGCATCCAGCCTCCGCTTGGCCAGGGCCAGGATCTGCTCCTGCTGTTCCAGTTCGGCCTTGACGATATCGCGCTGGGCAAAATGCAGGCTCAACTGGATGTAGGCACGCACCACATTGTTCTGCAGTTCCAGCTGCGCCTGGCGGGCTTCGGCCACGCTCATGTGCGCCTGGTCCACGGCCTGCTCGCTGGCATTGCGTTCACGGTCCCACAAGTCGAGGGCGTAGCTGAAGCCGATGGCAGCGTTGTTGTCCCAGGTGTTGGCACCGGACAGCGCGCCAGGGCCATAGAACTGGTCTTCCGGCCAGTTGTGGCGCTTGAGCGTGGCCTGGCCGTTGGCCTGGAGCTTTTCCGCCGACTCGACCACACCGGCCATGGCCTTGGCTTCGCGCACCCGCGCAGCGGCCATGGCCAGGCTTGGGCTACCGGCCAAGGCCAGGGTAACCCAGCGGTCCAGCTGTGGGTCACCATAGGCGTGCCACCACTGCTGGTCGGGCCAGTGAGCGTCGGTCGCGGCTTCGCGAATGGCCGCGTCGGTGGTCAAGGTATTGGCTTGCAGCGTCTTGCTTTGCGGGGCAATGCCCCAGGTTCCGATACAGCCGCTCAAGGTGAGGGCAAGGGCACAGGCACTGAACGCCTTGAGCGTTCTGATGATGCGACGCGGCACAGCTGCGATTTCCCGAGGAAGAGGTGAAGGGGGCCGGGCAATTCTAGGGGGCGGCAGCACTGGCGATAAGCACAGATTCCTGCGAATCTTTGTTACCAAAACAGCGATAATCCGCCTTTGGTCGAAGGCAACTTTTTCTCTTTTCCAAGTTACTTCGTGACACAATTTTGTCCTCTACCTCGAGAGTGACCCATGGACACCCTGCAAAACATGCGTGCTTTCAGTTGCGTAGCCCAACTCGGCAGCTTCACTGCCGCTGCGGCGCAACTGGATACGACCACCGCGAACGTGTCGCGGGCGGTCTCCAATCTGGAAGCCCATCTGCAAACAAGGCTGCTCAACCGTACCACCCGCCGCATTGCGCTGACCGAAGCCGGCAAGCGCTACCTGATGCGTTGCGAACAGATTCTTACCTACGTCGAAGAAGCCGAGGCCGAAGCCAGCGACGCCCATGCGCGCCCGGCCGGGCAGTTGAAGGTGCATTCGATGACCGGGGTCGGCCAGCACTTCGTGGTCGATGCCATCGCCCGCTACCGCGAAACGCACCCGGACGTGACCTTCGATTTGACCATGGCCAACCGCGTGCCCGACCTGCTCGACGAGGGTTATGACGTCTCCATCGTGCTGGCCACCGAACTGCCCGACTCGGGGTTCGTTTCGCAGCGCCTGGGCATCACCTACAGCATTGTCTGTGCCTCGCCCGCCTACATCGCCCAGCATGGCGTGGCGCACAAGCCTGCCGACTTGCTCAAGCACGCCTGCCTGCGCATGGTCAGCCCGGTCATACCGCTGGAGAAATGGCTGTTCGATGGCCCGGAAGGCCAAGAGATGGTCAACATCACCAGTTCGCCGTTCATGGTGAACACCGCCGATGCCATGAAGACTGCGATCCGCAGTGGCATGGGCGTAGGCGTACTGCCGATCTATTCGGCTATCGAGGGCCTGCGGGACGGTAGCCTGGTACGGGTGCTGCCCGAGTATCGCCTGCAGGAGCTGAACCTGTATGCCATCTATCCATCGCGGCAGTATCTGGATGCCAAGATCAAGACCTGGGTCGAGTACCTGCGCAACTCGCTGCCAGAGATTCTTGCCGCGCATGAGGCAGACCTGAAAACCCATCAGGTGCTGATCGCCAACTAAAAAGCTGCTGCAATGCGGGGGCGGACAATGGTAGGTTGCTAACCATTGATTTCGCCTGTTCCGGCCCCTTCGCGGGCAAGCCCGCTCCTACAAGGCACCGCGCCCCCCCGTAGGAGCGGGCTTGCCCGCGAAAAGGCCGGCACAACCCCACCCCGCCTTGCAGAGAAGTTGCCCGATGAAAAAGACCGTCCTGGCCTTCAGCCGTATCACCCCGGCCATGGCCGAACGCCTGCAGCAAGACTTCAACGTGATCCTGCCCAACCCCAAGCTCGGCGACATCAGCGCCCAGTTCAACGAAGCCCTGCCCGAAGCCCATGGCCTGATCGGCGTTGGCCGCAAGCTCGGCCGGGCGCAGCTTGAAGGTGCGGCCAGGCTAGAAGTGGTGTCCAGCGTGTCGGTCGGCTATGACAACTACGACCTCGACTACTTCAACGAGCGCGGCATCGCCCTGACCAACACCCCCGACGTGCTGACCGAAAGCACCGCCGACCTGGGCTTCTCGCTGATCATGGGCTGCGCCCGGCGCACCGCCGAGCTGGATGCCTGGACCAAGGCCGGCAACTGGCAGGCCACCGTGGGCCCGGCCCACTTCGGCAGCGATGTGCATGGCAAGACCCTGGGTATCGTCGGCATGGGCAACATTGGTGCAGCAGTGGCACGCCGTGGCCGCTTTGGCTTCAACATGCCGATCCTGTACAGCGGCAACAGCCGCAAGACCGCGCTGGAGCAGGAGCTGGGCGCGCAGTTCCGCAGCCTGGATCAGTTGCTGGCCGAAGCCGACTTCGTGGTCATCGTGGTGCCGCTGTCCGATGCCACCCGCAAGCTGATTAGCAGCCGCGAGCTGAAGCTGATGAAGCCGAGTGCGTTCCTGATCAACATTGCCCGTGGGCCGGTGGTGGATGAGGCGGCGCTGATCGAGGCGCTGCAGGCGGGCACCATTCGCGGCGCAGGCCTGGATGTGTACGAGAAAGAACCGCTGAGCGACTCGCCGCTGTTCAAGCTGCCCAATGCGCTGACCTTGCCGCACATTGGCTCGGCCACTGCCGAAACCCGTGAGGCCATGGCCAACCGGGCGATCGACAACCTGCGTGCGGCGCTGCTGGGCGAGCGGCCGCGGGACCTGGTGAACCCGCAGGTGTGGAAGGGCTGACCGTTTTGGAGTGCCTGTGCTGGCCCCTTCGCGGGTAAATCCGCTCCTGCCATTTGGAGTGCCTGTGCTGGCCTCTTCGCGGGTAAATCCGCTCCTACCATTTGGAGTGCCTGTGCTGGCCTCTTCGCGGGTAAACCCGCTCCTACGATTTGGAGTGCCTGTGCTGGCCCCTTCGCGGGTAAACCCGCTCCTACCATTTGGAGTGCCTGTGCTGGCCTCTTCGCGGGTAAACCTGCTCCTACGATTTGGAGTGCCTGTGCTGGCCTCTTCGCGGGTAAACCCGCTCCTACGATTTGGAGTGCCTGTGCTGGCCTCTTCGCGGGTAAACCCGCTCCTACGATTTGGAGTGCCTGTGCTGGCCTCTTCGCGGGTAAACCCGTGCCTACAAAGGGTGTGCACTGCCCTGTAGGAGCGGGTTTACCCGCGAAAGGGCCGGCCCAGGCAACCCATCACCTATTTGGCTACCACAACACCCCCAGCCACCCTAGCCCGGGGCTTGCGAAACACCAGCACATTCCCCGCCATTACCGCCACCAAGCCAAGCAAGGCCGGCGCCGTCCACTGATAACCCTCGGCCACCGCCGACACATTCAACGCCACCAACGGGAACAGCACCGTGCAGTAAGCTGCCCGCTCCGGCCCCATGCGCCCGACCAAGGTCAGGTAGGCAGTAAACGCAATCACCGACCCCGGCACCACCAGGTACAGCAGCGAACCGATATAGCGCGCATTCCACTCCATGCTGAACGGTACGCCGCTGACCACACAGAACACCGCCAGCATCATCGCCCCATAGACCATGCCCCAGGCATTGGTCGTCATCGGCTTGAGCCCGGCCTTCTGCTGCATGCTCGACAGCAGGTTGCCCGCCGAGAAGCACAGCGTGCCGAACAGGGCTAAACCAAGGCCGTACAGGGTTTCGCGGCTGGCTGCGTGATGCGACAGCTCCGGCCAGAACAGCAGGCCCAGGCCAAGCAAGCCCAAGGCACCACCGCCAAGCACATTGCTGGCGATTTTCTGGCCGAAGAAAATGCGAGCGTTAAGCGCGTTCCACAGTGTCGCGGTGGAGAACACCACCGCGATCAGGCCGCTGGCGATCCACTGGCTGGCGCTGAGGAAACAGATGAAGTTGACGCAGAACAGGCACAGGCCCTGGGCCAGGCAGATCTGGTGGCCACGGCGGTTCATGGGTTGCAGCCGGCGGGTAAGCAACAGGAAAGCAAACAGGATCAGCCCGGCCAGGGCGAAGCGGTAGACGATCGACACCGGGATCGCGACCACACCCAACTGGAGTTTCAGGGCGATCCAGGTGGTGCCCCAGATCAGGACGGTGAGCAGGTAGAGTGACAGGTTCATGGTGGCGGTTCCTTGGGCCTCTGGAAATCGGTGCCCGGCGCTTCGCGGGTAAACCCGCTCCTACAGGGATCACCAGTGTTCTTTCGATCAGCCTCTGTCTGCTTGCACGAACTTGCGCTTTTCTTGCGCCGGTAGCTGTCACTCGATCCAGGGCGCAGTAGGATGGCAGGCAAGAGGACCTGCCAATGACGCCACTCACCCAGTTGCAAGTGTTCAACGCCATGCATGCCTCGCCCAACGCCAGGCTGGAGCTGAGCGCGCACCTGGGCGACGGACTGGCGGCAGCGTTGTGGAGCAACCGTGACGATGCGCGCGACTACCAGGCGCCTAGCCATCACACCCTGTCGTGCTACATCGCCGACGGCACCGGCACCTTCCGCCGCCAGCGCCCGGCCGACAAAGGTGCGCCCGACAAGCTGTGCGTGATGCCGGCCGGGCAGGAATCGAACTGGGTCGTCAATGGCGCGATCCGCCTGGCACACCTGTATATCAGCGAGGCGCAGTTCGCCCTGGGCTGTGTACGCCTGCTCGACCGGGAACCGCGCGAGCTGCAACTGCAGGAAGCGACCTTTCTGGACGACCCGCAGCAGGCTGCCCGCTTCCGTCAATTGATCCAGCTGGACTGGGACGAGCCCGGCGAGCGCCTGCTGGCCAGCAGCCTGGCGCACGAGATCGTTGACCATGCGCTGCTCAGCCAGGTCGGGTTGCGCCAAGGCCTGCGCCTGAAAGGCGGGCTGGCGCCAAACCTGCGCCGACAGCTGGTCGACTACCTCGAGGCACACCTGGACCAGCCCATCACCCTGGAAGAGCTGGCGCTGCGCTGCAATTTGTCCGAATACCACTTTGCGCGCATGTTCCGCGCCAGTTTCGGGCTCCCGCCGCACCAGTATCTGCTGGCCCGGCGGCTGCACCGGGCGTGCCAGTTGTTGCGGCTGGGAGTAATGCCGCTGGGGGAGATTGCCTTGTTGTGTGGGTTTGCCAGTGCCAGCCATTTCAGCAACCGGTTTCGCCAAACCCTGGGGGCCACACCTGGCGAATACCGCAAGGCCTTTTTCATCTGAAACCAGGGCCGCTCTGCGGCCCCATTTGCCTAGAACTCGAAGGTGCTCGACAAACTGACCTGCCGCGCATCGCCAATCGCCACAAAGTACTGGTTCACCGCCGAGCTGTAATACACCTTGTCGAACAGGTTCTTCACGTTCAGTTGCAGGCGCACGTTGTGTTCGTCGAGTTTGGTTTCATAAGTGGCAAACGCATCGGCAACGGTATAGCTCGGCAGGTCGAAGGTATTGGTCGCGTTACCCGAACGCTCGCCCACATAACGGGCGCCGGCACCGAAGCGCAGCCGGTCCCCCCCAAACAGGCTGCCAAAGTCATACACCGCCGACAGCGAGCCGCTGTGCCGGGCCACGTTCTGCAGGCGATTGCCCTCAAGATCAGGGTCCTTGGTGACCTTGGCATCGGTCAGTGCATAGCTGCCGATCAGGCTCCAGCGCTCGCTGATCTGGCCGGTCACGTCGAGTTCCACACCGCGTGAACTGACCTCACCCGCATTGCTGTAGACCGTCTCGCTTGTGACGGCGTCAAAGTTCGAGACCAGTACATTGCGCTTGGTGATATCGAACAATGCCAGGGTGCCTGTGATGCGGCCTGGCATGTCGAGCTTGGCGCCCAGCTCCCACGACTTGCCCTCCTCAGGTGCCACCGAGGAGTCGAGCACGACATTGCCGGTCAGCGGCGCGATGGTCGAGTTGGGCTTGAACGACTCGCTGTAGCTGCCATAGAACGAGAGCTGGTCGTCGACTTTGTAAACGATACCGGCGTGGGGCACCCAAGCCTGGCCACTGATGTCGGTATTGGCCTTGAACGGGCGACCGCGGCCAGCGTACTGGTCGTACTGCTGGAAACGCGCACCTGCTACAAGGATCCAGTGCTCATCGAGGTGCAGCGCGTCCTGCACGAACAGCGCATCGGTGCGCAGCTTGTCGGTCTGGTCGCTGTCGCCGGCTCGTACGTTGGTGCCCTCCACTTCCTGCCCGTAGACCGGGTCCAGATAACTGAACGTGGACTGTGGTGTCTGGCGAATCAGGTCACCGCGAAAGATCTTGCGGTCTTCATGGTCGATGCCGAACAGCAGGTCATGCTGCATCCCCGCCAGCTCGACATTGCCATTGAGGCTCAGGGTCACGAACTGGTCACGGCTCATGGCGTTGTGGGTGCCGTCGATGCTGCGTGTCAGCGTGCCTTGGGTTTCGTTGACGCCGGTCACGCGAACCTGGCTGGCATCGTAGGTCTCACGATTGAAGCTGTAGCCGAAGTGCAGCTTCCAGTCATCGGCCAGCTGATGGTCGACTTCCAGGCGATACAGGTCGGAGCGCCCTTCCATGTCGTTGAACGGCTCGTCCAGGCGGCGCGTGGCAGGGATGTTCAGCGGGTGGCCGTTGTTGCCGAACGCGGTGCCACGGTCAAAGGGATAGAGAAACTCACGGTGCTCGTAGGCCAGCACCACCTGGGTGTCTTCGCCCAGCCAGGCCAGCGACGGCGCCACCAGCGATTCGCGGTGCACGCCGTAGTTGCGCCAGTAGTCCTCGTCTTCGTGGTCGACGACCAGGCGGTAGGCGAAGTTGCTGTCACCCAGTGCGCCCGTGCTGTCGAGCCCGCCACCGCTGCCGTTCTTGCCGCTGCCATAGGTCGAGCCGCGCACGGTCAGGGCGTTGTACTGCTGCAACTGCGGACGCTTGCTGACCACGTTGATGACCCCACCCGGGTCCTGGATACCGTACAGCAGCGAGGCAGGGCCCTTGAGCACTTCGACCCGCTCGGTGCTGGCGTTGAGGTTGCGACCCTGCACCACGGGCATGCCATCGCGCATGATCGAGCCGTCGCGGTTGTCGCCGAAGCCACGTTTCATCACCGTGTCGGATGTGCCGCCGAAGTTGTTGCCCTGGGTAATGCCGCTGACGTTGGCCAGGGCGTCATCAAGGTTGCGCGGGGCCTGGTCGCGGATGACCTGGGCCGGTACCACGTTGATTGCCTGGGGGATGTCCTGGTTCGGGCCCTGCCCGCGCATGATCGAAGCGCTGGCCGGGGGCTGGTAGCTGTAGTCGTCCAGTTGCGAGGTCACGGTGGTGGCCTGCAGGCTGAGGGCACCGGAGGTGTCTGCAGGTTCGAGGGTCAGGGTACGTGCGTCGACGCGGCGCCAGGCCAGCCCAGCGTTGCCCAGCAGTTGTTGCAGCGCCTGCTCGGCGCTGAACCGACCCTTCAGCGCTGGCGCTTGCACGCCCGGCAGCTCGAGGGTGTAGACCACGCTCTGGCCAGTGGTGCGGCTGAAGGCGTTCAGGGCCTGGGCCAAGGGTTGGGCCGGCTGGGCGAAGGCATAGGCCTGCAGCTGCTCGGCCGCGCTTGCCAAGGGGGCGACAGCGAAGGCCGGGAGCGCAGCAAGGCCGAACCAGAGAGGGACGCAACGCGGGGAGAACTTCATGGACGCTGACCTGTGAGGGGGTGATTATTGCGAATCAATCGCACTTTCACTCATTACACGGATGCCACGTGCTGTTACCTCACCTGTGCCTGGAAATATTTTTGTTGTGGCGACCTCTTCGCGGGTAAACCCGCTCCTACGGGGGGGTTACCCGTGAAGAGGCTGGCACAGGCAACTACCGAATCAGGGTCAAACGCCCCAACACGGTCTGCCGTGAAAAACCCATCACCTTGCCCAGCGAATCCAGCGCCAGCAGCGGCTCGGCCACCGGGAAGCTGCCGCTGACCTTGCGCTGCCCCAGGTCACCATCGAGCAACAGGATACGCCCCGGGTAATATCGCCCAAGGTCTTCGATCACCTGCGCCAGCGGCACCTGGTAATAGTTCAGCCACCCCTGGCGCCAGGCCAGGCGGTTGTCACTGTCCACCGCCAGGGTGTCGCCTACCCTGCCTGCGCGGTAGGTCAGCTGCTGGTTGGCAGTCAGTTCTCGCGCCACAGTGCCCTGCGCGGGGCTGACGCCCACACGCCCACTGCGCACCGTCACCTGGGCACCCTCGCCTTGCTCACGCACCTCGAACTGGGTGCCGAGCACCCGCACTTCGCCGCCGGCAGCTTCCACCAGGAACGGCTCACCGGTATGGATAACCTCGAAGAACGCCGCGCCATGCAGCAACCGCACACGGCGCTCACCCTGGGCGAAATCGACCGCAATGGCGCTACCGGCATCAAGCGTCACCTGTGACTGGTCGGCCAAGGTCACCTGGCGAATCTGCCCGGCACTGCTGTAGTCCGCCTGCAGGTCCTGCAACCAGTACCCCGGGTGCCAACCACCAGCGACGCCCACGGCCAGCACCAGGCAGGCTGCCATCGCCAGCCCTGCCACCCGCCGCCAGCCGCCACGCGCCGGTGGTCTGGCCATGGCATCGAGGTAGCGCTGCAGGGCGTCCTGTTCTTCGTCCGCCAGCCGCGCCGCCGGGGCGGCGCTTTTCTGCCAAAGCACCTGGGCCTGGTCGTAGGCTGCGCGGTGTGCGGGGTCGGCCAGCAACCAGCGCTTGAATGCCGCCCCTTCGGCTTGCCCGGGTTGCTCGTTGATCCGGTTGAACCATTGCAGGGCAGCCTGAAACTGCGCTTCGGTGATCGGCGGTAAACGGCTCATCGACGGGCGCTCCCTGGCCGGCGTGGGGTGGACGCGGGCTCGGCAACACTCGCCTTGCACGCTTCGAGGGCGCGCATCATATGCTTTTCCACGGCGCTCTGTGACAGCTGCATGGCTTTGGCGATCTCGCTGTACTTGCAGCCGTGAATGCGGTTGAGCAGGAAGATCTGCCGGGTGCGCTCGGGCAAGGCACGCAAGGTGGCCTCGATACGCTGCAAGTCGTGGTCGACCTCCACGGCCTGCTCAGGGGCCTGGGCCAGGCTCGCCTCGCTCACCGGCACAGCGGCTTCGGCCACGCGTTCGCGGCTACTTTCGCTGCGCAGGTGGTCTATGGCCAGGTTGCCCGCGCAACGCAGCAGGTAAGTGTCCAGCGCCTCGACCTTGACCTCGGGGCGACGCCAGAAACGCAGGAACAACTCCTGGACCAGGTCCGAAGCGGTGGCGCGGCAGCCGACCCGACGGCTTACCAACGCCTCCATACGCGCACGCTGGGCCTGGAACACCTGGACGAAACGTGCACGTGCGCCTGCGCTGTCAGCGTGAGGTTCGATGATATCCCCTGGCTCGCTCATGGGGGTTACACGGCAAACACTGCGAGCATCGGGCCCAGCACCACGCTGGCGGCGGCCAGGCCCAGCAGCAGACGAGGCTGGTACGGCAGGCCGAACACCCACAGTGTTACCCCGGCCATCAGCACCGCGGTCCACTCCACCAGGCCGAGGGCCCAGCCACGCTGGTGCACGCTGAGCACCAGCGACAGTATCAGCAGCAGCCAACCTGCGACACGCAACAGGTGCAAGTGGCGCGGGCGCGGCTTGCGCCCGAGCAAGTCGCTGAAATGCTTTTCCATCGCCAGGCACAGGGCAACGAAGCCTGCAAAGGCGATCAGTGCGTTACCCAGCATCAGCTCGCCCCTACCGTTTCAATGCTCGGCTTTTTTGTCGAACGCGCGGCGCGCTTGGCTACGGGCATGGGGCTGGCCAGCATCTTGCGGGCCAGCCAGGCCAGAAACAGGCCGGTCCCCAGGGCTGTCAGATCGAAGCCGGCCATGGCCCAGTCGCCCTCCAGTACCGAATGGTTCAAGCCCCGGTCAGTCGTCAGGCCATTGAGCAACGGCAGCAGGACGAAGGCCAGCGCACCCAGCGCCAGTTGCTCGCCCCAGGCCTTGCGCCCGCTACGCAGCACGGCGTGCACCAGCGACAGGCCCCAGGCGATGAAGAAAGCATTCACCTCCCAGTCGGCCCGGCCTTCGACAGCCATGGGCACCAAGCGGTTGGCCCAGAAGAAGCTCGCCACCGCCAGCAACAAGCCACTCATGCTGGTCATATTGAGCACTTCGACCAGGCGCAGCTCACTTGGCACAGCTCCACTCTTGGCGTGCTTGAGCTGGCGCTTGCCCAACCACATCACCAACCCGGTACCAATCACCGCAGTACCGGCCACGCCAAAGAAGAAGTACAGCCAGCGCAGCCAAGGCCCGGCAAAGTTACCCATGTGCAGGCCGGCGAAACTGAAGGCGGTCATCATTACCCCGCTCTCTGGCTTGCCTTGGCTCAACAGCGCACCACTGGCCCCATCGAATGTCCAGTTGGCGCTACGCCGATAAGCCACGTGGTCGGCTGCCGATTGGGTGAAGGTGACGCGGGCATTGCTGTCGCCCGGGTTCTGCACCTGGATGTTGCCGACACGCGCCCCCGGCTGCAGCGCCTGCACCTTGGCGTACAGGCTCGGCAGCGCTACCAGCGGCGTGGCCACCTGGGCCGCCTTGGGCGCATCGTTGCGGCCAAACAGGTCGTTGAAGTACTTGTCGGTGTCATTGCCGTAGCTGGCCATGATGCCCGCCGGCATCACCATGTACATGAACAGCACCAGGCTGCTGTAGCTGATCATCAGGTGAAACGGCAGCACCAGCACGCCGATGGCATTGTGCCCGTCCAGCCAGGAACGCTGCCCCTTGCCAGGGCGGAAGGTGAAGAACTCCTTGAAGATCTTCTTGTGGGTAATGATGCCGGTGACCAACCCCAGCAGCATGATGAAAGCGCAGAACGTCGAGAGCCAACGGCCAACCGGGTAAGGCATCTGAAGCTGGAAGTGAAAGCGGTAGAAGAACTCACCACCGCGGCTGTCACGTGCTTCCACCGGCTGGCCGGTCTGGGTATCGAGGGTTTTCCTGACGAAGCCACGCGGGCCGCCACTGGGGTCGCGGTAGCCCACACTCAAGGCGGCCTCCCGTTCGTTCGGCATGCGAATGAACCAGGTACTCGAATGCCCTGCATTGTCCTGCAGGTAACGTTGAGCGACTGCCAGGCTATTGATCGGGTCCAGGGCATGGCTGCGCACTTCAGGCTGCGACCAATGAGTGATTTCTTCCTTGAAGTACGACAGCGTGCCGGTAAGGAAGATGGCGAACAACAGCCAGCCGAAGATCAGGCCGGTCCAGGTGTGCAACCAGGCCATGGCCTGGCGGAAGCCTTCTTTCATGGGTTTTTCATCCAGTAGGCAACGCCGCTGATCACACCCAGCAGCAGGCTTGGCGCCAATACGCCCAACCAGGCACGCCAGGCGCTGCGGCAGGCGAAACACCAGATGAACGCCAGCAGGTAGAAGACGAACGACAGCAGCAGGCCGGTGAGCGTGGCATCAACCTTGGGCAACGGCGCCACCAAGGCAATACAGACACTGGCCATCGACGCCAGCAAGTAGCCGCCCAGCAGCGCGGCCAGGCTGCGTGAGGCAACGCCCAGCCGGTAACTGAGCGGGAGGCCGGCGGTTTTGCGCGTCATGGCGAAGGTCCGGGCGTTTTCGGGGTTGCAATACTAATGATTTCAATTCTCATAAGCAAAGCCTGCTGACAGGTGACGATTGCCGAAACAGACGGCCACCCATACAATGCGAACAATTCTTACTACCAGTTGCGCTGTCATGCGCCGGAGTATCACGGTGACCAGCGCGCTTACATCGACGGTCGAAGGCCTTTACCACGAACACCACAATTGGCTCACCGGCTGGTTGCGTCGCCGTCTGGGCTGCCCGCACAGCGCCGCCGATCTGGCCCAGGACACCTACATGCGCCTGCTCCAGGCGCGCGAGGCGCCCCAGTTGGTGGAGCCGCGTGCGTTTCTTGCCACCGTAGCCAAACGCGTATTGTGTAACCACTTCCGCCGCCAGGAACTGGAGCGTGCCTACCTGCAAGCGCTCGCACAGGTACCGGAAGAGGTCGCGCCGTGCGAGGAACAGAAGGCGATCATCTTCGAGACATTGCTAGCGCTCGACCACTTGCTGGACGGCCTTCCACCGTTGGTCAAACGCGCCTTCCTGCTGGCCCAGGTCGACGGCCTGGGCCAAGGCGAAATCGCCCGCGAACTGGGCATTTCGCTGGCCACGGTCAAGCGCTACCTGAACAAGGCAGCCATGCGCTGCTACTTCGCGCTGTGAACGCCTCGTTTTCCCCGCTGGTGGCGGAACAGGCCGTGCATTGGTTGATCGAGTCGCAAGGTGATGACTTCGGCCAGGCGCAACAGCTGGCGTTCGACCACTGGTTGCAGGCCGACCTGGAGCATCAGCGGGCCTGGGCGCATATCCAACAGGTCAACCAACGCTTGCGTGGGGTGTCCTCGCCGGTGGTGCACGCAACGCTGCAAGCCCCGCAATCTTCAGCCCGGCGTCGGGCGCTCAAGGCCTTGCTGCTGGTCGGTGTGGCCAGTGCCACGGGGCTTGGTCTGCAACAGCACAACCCCCTTCCCGGGATGATGGCCGACTACCGCAGCCCGGTCGGTCAGCGCCGACGCATGCAACTGGGCGACGGCAGCGTGCTGCAACTCAACACCCGCAGCGCCGCCGATGTGCGTTTCGACGGGCAGCAGCGGTTGGTGCACCTGTTCGAGGGCGAACTGGCACTGCAAGTGGCCAGCGAAGCACGGCCGCTGCAGCTACGTACTGGTGAGGGTGTATTGTACCTGGATAGCGGGCGCTTCAACGTACGCCAGTTCGACGGGTATAGCCTGGTGTCGGTGTTCGAAGGCGGGGCCAGCGCACATGGGCAGCCGCTCATGGCCGGGCAACAGGCACGCTTCACCGGCACCTGGCGCTCGGTGTCGGCACTCGACCGCAATGTCGGCGCCTGGGTCGACGGCATGCTGGTGGCCTCGCAGATGCGCCTGGCAGACTTCCTTGCCGAACTTGGGCGCTATCGCCATGGGCAGTTGGGGTGCAGCGAGCAGGTTGCCGACTTGCGCATTTCCGGGTCGTATCCGCTGGATGACAGTGAGCGCATCCTGCAAATGCTGGAAGTGGCGTTGCCGGTGCGTGTGAAGCAGTTCACCCGCTACTGGGTGACGGTCGAGCCCAAAATCAGTTAGCGCCAGCAAAGGCGAAATATTTTCATATCGACTGAGCCATTTTCCCGACCTCGCGTGACAGACATGGCAGAAGCCCTCTCTCAGGACCCGACCCATGCCGTTGCGCCCCAGCCCGTTCGTTCACGCCCTGCTGCTCACCACCCTCCTCGGCCTGGCCATGCCCGCCGCCCAGGCCGAAACCCGCAGCTACCACATCGCCGCCGGTTCTCTTGAAGACGCCCTCAACCAGTTCGGCCGCGAAAGCGGTGCACTGATCTCGTTCGGCTCGCAACTGACCCAGGGCATGAGCACTCAAGGCCTGGACGGCCAGTACGACACGCGCCAGGGGCTGGACGCCCTGCTGCGCGGCAGCGGCCTGCAAGCACGCCAGGAAACCGACAACGCGTTCAGCCTGCAACCCATCACAGCCCCTGCTGCCGGCGCAGCAGTCGAGCTAGGCGCCTCCACCGTGGTCGGCGACTGGCTGGCCGAGGCGCAGCAGGACAACGTATTCGAGCACCCCGGCGCCCGCGACGTAGTGCGCCGCGAGGAATTCGAACGCAACGGTGCTACCACCGCCCGCGAAGTGCTCAACCGCATCCCCGGGGTCAACGCCCCCGACAACAACGGTACCGGCAGCCATGACCTGGCGCTGAACTTCGGCATCCGCGGCCTCAACCCGCGCCTGGCATCGCGCTCGACCGTGCTGATGGATGGCATCCCGGTGCCCTTCGCGCCGTACGGCCAGCCGCAGCTGTCGCTGGCCCCGCTGAGCATGGGCAACATGGACGCAGTGGACGTAGTGCGCGGTGGCGGCGCGGTGCGCTACGGCCCGCAGAACGTCGGCGGCATCGTCAACTTCGTCACCCGGGCGATCCCTGAACAGGCCACGTTCAAGGCCGCCATGCAAAACCAGATCAGCCCGTCTTCGAGCCACGACGGTTTCAAGAACAGCGCCAACCTGCTGGTCGGTGGCACCAACGACAACGGCCTGGGCGGCGCCCTGTTGTACTCCGGCACCCGCGGGGGTGACTGGCGCGAACACAGCGACACGCAGATCGACGACCTGATCCTCAAGGGCAAGCTGCAACTGGACGAAGCCAACAGCCTGCACGCCATGGCCCAGTACTACGAGGGCGAGGCCGACATGCCCGGCGGCCTGAGCACCGCCGATTTCGATGCCGACCCGTACCAGTCCACGCGCCTGAAAGACAAGTTCTGGGGCCGCCGCACCCTGTTCAACTTCGGCTACGACTACAAGCAGGATGACCGCCAGTTCAGCGTCAACAGCTTCTTCACCAAGACCCTGCGCAGCGGCTACCTGGACCAAGGCAGCTTCGTCTCGCTGTCGCCACGCGAGTACTGGGTGCGTGGCATCGAAACCCGCTTCTCGCAGGGCGTGGCCCTGGGTGACAGCTGGCACGAGCTGGGCATCGGCTACCGCTACGTCAACGAAGCCGGCCACGAACTGCGCTTCCGCGAGCCGGTGAACGGCAGCCTGCCCACCACCGCCAGCCGCAACGACCGCGACACCCGTGGCAGCACCGAAGCCCATGCCATCTACCTGGATGACCGCATCGACATCGGCCGCTGGACCATCACCCCGGGCGTGCGCTACGAGATGATCGACTCCGAGCAGAGCAACAAGCTCAACGGCCAGCGCTACCAGGGCAGCTACAACACTGCACTGCCAGCCCTGAACGTGATGTACCACCTGACCGACAGCTGGAACCTGTACGCCAACACCGAAGGCTCGTTCGGCAGCGTGCAGTACAGCCAGATGCCCAACCGGGTCAGCAGTGGCGAAGTGAAACCGGAAAAAGCGCGCACCTGGGAAGTGGGTACCCGTTACGACAACGGCGACTTGCAGGCCGAGATCGGCGCGTTCCTGATCAACTTCGACAACCAGTATGAAAGCAACCAGACCAACGACTCGGTGATCGCCCGTGGTGAAACCCGCCACCAGGGTATCGAGACCAGCGTCCGCTATGCGCTGGACGGCCTGAGCCCGGCCTTGGCCGGCTTCGACGTGCACGCCAGCTATGCGTTCGTCGACGCCACCATCCGTGAGGACGGGCCGAACAAAGGCAACCAGGTGCCGTTCTCGTCGCGCCACAAGGGCAACCTGGGCGTGGGCTACACCGAGGGCCCTTGGCAGCTGAACCTGGACGGCAGCTTCCAGAGCAGCCAGTACGCCGACAACGCCAACACCAGCACCGAAAGCGCCGATGGAAGCACCGGGCGCATTCCGGGCTACATGCTGGTCAGCACCCGTGCCGGGTACGATTTTGGCCCGCAGTTGTCGAACCTCAAGGTGGCAGTCGGGGTGAAGAACCTGTTCAACCGCGAGTACTACACGCGTTCTTACGATGACAACAACAAGGGCAAGTATGTGGGTGAACCACGTACCTTGTATGTGCAGACGTCGGTGGAATTCTGACCGGTAGCAAATGGGGGCCGCTTTGTAGCCCCCTTTTGCAACAAGAAATTTATTTTCAAAAAGGGCTTGAATTCATTCCGCAGTTGCCTGACCTTAGAGTCAAGAGGCGCAGAAATTCCAAGGGTCTCAAGGGCCTAGGCGCGTCTCCATGCGAGCAAGCTGAATAAGGATTGAATCATGCAAATCCAGGTCAACAGCAGCAACGATTTCGACGGTAACGCCCGGCTCGACCAGTGGGTCCGCAGCACACTGCAGAACTCGCTGGAACGTTACGAAGAAGACCTCACCCGCATCGAGGTTCACCTGCGCGACGAGAACGGCGTCAAGCCCGGACCGCATGACAAACGCTGCCAGATGGAGGCTCGCCCGAAAGGCCACCAACCGATTTCCGTGACCCACACCGCCAGTTCGCTGGACCAGGCAGTCGACGGTGCCGCCACCAAGCTCAATCACGCGCTGGAGCACTTCTACGGCAAGCTGCGCAGCAAGCGCGGCGTCTTGGAACTGAGTGACCCGGACGCCTGATCGGCAATGCAAAACGCCCGGCCTTGAGCCGGGCGTTTTCGTTTGTGCCGATCAATGGCGCTGAACCAACGTGCGAACGTCCCGGTCAACCTCTGCATTCACTCAACGCAGAAGCAAGACCATGAACAACCCATTCGAACGAATCAGTGCTGCATTCGCGCCCGAATACCGGGTGAACCTGAGCATTGCAAACCTCGACGGCAGTATCATGCTGACCCTGTCCGACGACGCCGGCGTGGTCGCCAAGCGCCTCATCACCCCGGCCCAACGCAACGACCCGGTGCGCCTGCAACGGGTGATCGACAGCATCCGCCTGGGCCTTGCGATCGAACTCAGCCAGAACCCCCTGCAAGTGCTGGCCGCGCTGACCCGTGACGCCCGCCACGAGCCGCGCCATTTCATTGCCAACTGAGGGCTACTTGCCCTCCTCCACTGCCTTGCCGTTGGCGTCCAGCACCTTGGTCGAGGGGTAGCGGTACGAAGCGTAGCGCACCACCAGGATCGAGAACGCCAGCAGCAGGATGCCGCCGCACAGGTACAACAGCCCTTCATCGGGTGCCTTGTGGTGCGAAACATCGCCGATCAGCAGGCGAGTGAGCGCGGTGATTGCCACGTACAGCAGGAAGCGGATCGGCATGTGGTTGGTCTTGAAGTAGATCCCCACCATCGCCCCCAGCTCCAGGTAGATGAACAACAGCAGGATGTCATCGACACTGATCCCGCCCTTGCCCAGCATGTCCAGGAACGTCACCACCGCCGCGTAGGCGGTGATCGCGCCAATGCCGAACAGCGCCAGGTAATGGAACGCCTCGACGCACAGGTTGCCCAGCGAGTCGGCCGAGCCGTGCAGGCCCTTGCGCAGTTTTTCTGCCCATTTGATGTTCACGATGTTCCATTCCCCGATACGTCTTTAAGGATGATGCGTCGCTGATGTGACGCTTGTGCCATGCAGTTAAAGGGCCAAGCCCCTGTCTTGGAAGGCGACCGATTGCCGCAAGACACCTTGAGGCGTGGCGCATTGCAAAAAAGCACGCCGTGCTTGGGGAAAAATCAGATTTAACCCCTTCCTTGTAGGGCATTTCCCAAAGATACTCCCTGCCATTGTGGCGTTCGGGCATGCGCACTAGTCTGGGGTCGTCGCTGCCAATCAGCGACCGGCTTTGACAGGCCGCCCTGAACTAACCACATGGCTTTGCCTTTATGGCAGCTGTCATGGGGCACCTCGTGTGCGCCGGCTTTTGGTTCTGTTCACCGGTCTGTCAACCCATGTACAGCTGCCGCCTCATTGTTTGACAGCAGGAGGTGGTGGCCCCAACTTTGAACAGGCCTTCACCATGCTGAAAGTAGTTCCCGATCCACCCCATAACCCCCATTCCCTCGAAGACACCCTGATCCAGGCCACCGACTACGCGTTGTGCGCAGCCACCGTGGTGCATCAGGCGTTGCTGCTTCAGCCCAAGTCACCGGTTTCGATCCTGATGATGACCTCGATGCATGAGCTGGAGGCGCTGCGGGCTCTGCTTGAGTCGGCACTGGTTCAGGTGCAGATGCACGCTGAGCCCAGGACTTCGCACTAAGGCTGGTTAATGTGCCGGGAGGGCCGGCCTCTTCGCGGGCTCGCCCGTGAAACGGGCGGCCAGGCACTCGAGAAACTTCAGGGGATTGAACAATGACAACAGAAGACACCCAATTCACCGTCGGCAAGACCACTTTCTATCAAGGCGAAAACAGCACCCATCCACTGTTCCGCATCGAGCCCGGCATCCCCTGCAGGGACGCCCGCGAGCAGTCGTCGGAATTGATGGGCTATGTGCGTGAATTGACCATCACTGGCCTGATGGAGGAGAAGCTCATGATGATATGGGCCGCCCATTATCTGAGTGCCATGGCCAAGGCGCTGATGGATGATGCCGAGTTGGGCATGAAGCAATGAGGATTTCGCTTCAGGTTGGATGAAGGCCTCTATGTGTTTGCCGCAGCAGTTTCAGCGCCTGTGAGATCGAGCCCCGCCCGCGCGGCGCACCATTGTAGGAGCGGGTTTACCCGCGAATAGGCCGGACCTGCCGGCCAATATCTCCCGGTCATTCACCGTCGCAGCCGCCACCGCATTCGCGGGCAAGCCCGCTCCTACATCTGTTTGGCCAATTGTTCCTGGCAAAGGTGCGCGCGCAGCGCTCGGTCTGTGCCACGCTACAATTTCTGCTTGCGAACCAACCAGCATTGCCATTACTGTATATAGATACAGTAAACCGCAACACAACCAGCAAAAAGGCATAGAGGTGATGAATGGCCGTCGAAGTGGTGTACCGCAGCAGCCGCGACCCGGAGCGCTTGTTCATGGATAAGGCCGAAGCAGACCGTCACGACAAAATGCTCGAACTGGCCGAGCGCCTGGCCGAAGTGCTGCACAAGGCGGTGCCGTCGCTGACCGAGCAGCAGGTCGAGGAAGCCGGTATCTACATGGCGAAGAACCGCGATGTGTTCGCCCGGGCGTTCAAAAGCCAGCCGGATGCGTTGGCCGAATTGCTTGAGGGTACTGCTGCCGAGTGATATCGCCCGAGGTGTGCGGGTTTACCGGCGAAGTGGCCAACAACGCCATCAGCAACCTTCAGCCATACAACAACCGCTCCGCCAACATCTGCGCCACCCTTGCCGGCGAACGCTTCTCCGCCTGCGCATGGCCAAACACTTCGGTCAGCCGTGAAGGAATCCGCGCCAGGTGCGCAGTAATGGTGCGCTGGTCTTCGCCACGGTGGGTGAGTGCCACATAGATCAGCCCACCGGCATTGATCACGTAGTCAGGTGCATACAATATGCCGCGCGACTCCAGCTGGTCTGCCACCTGCAAGGTCGTCAGCTGGTTGTTGGCCGCCCCCGCCACTGCCGCACAACGCAGTTGCATCACGCTCTGCCCGTTCAGTACCGGGCCCCACGCCGCAGGGTGCAAAGATATCGCAAGGGGTACTGATCAACGCATCGTTGGTCACCGGTTTGGCATCGAACTGCTCCATCGCCAGCCGCACCCGCCCCGGGTCCAGGTCGCTGACCAGCAGCTCCGCGCCCACCGCATGCAGTTGCTCCGCCAGTGCATAACCGACATTGCCCAACCCCTGCACCGCTACCCGCAAGCCTCTCAGGTCATCGCTGCCCAGCCGGAACGAGGTTGTGGCACGTATGCCCGCGAACACCCCCATCGCCGCATGTGGCGATGGGTCGCCCGACGCAGTGGTGCTGGTCACGTAGGGCGTGCTGTGGGCAATGCAGTCCATGTCCAAGGTCGAGGTGCCACTGTCCACGGCGATAATGAAGCGGCCATGGAAGGTATCGATGAAGCGGCCAAAGGCCTCGAACAGCGCGGCGCGGTTTTCCACATGCGGGTTGCGCATGATCACCGCTTTGCCACCCCCCATCGGTAAGCCGGCCAGTGCTGCCTTGTAGCTCATGCCCTGGGCCAGGCGAATCGCGTCGGTCATGGCGCTTTCGTCATCGGCATAAGGCAGGTAGCGGCACCCCCCCATGGCCGGGCCCAAATGCTCACTGTGGATTGCCACAACGGCTTTCAGGCCCGTAGGCGGGTCATTGAACAGGTGCAGTGACTGGGTACGGGTGCTTTGCATCAGCGCGAACATCGACCGGCTCCCCTACGAGGTGCTCCTTCCAGTATAGGCACGGCCTCAGCCTTGACGCCGCCGCCGGACCACTGGACGAAACCACGCGCCACGGCTAATACTCAAACGTGTGTGGAGATGCCCCATGAAGCCACGTCAAGCCTGCCTGGCCTGCCTGGAACGCGAGCCTGTCGACCTGCTGGAAGCCGCATTGTGGATTGCTGCCGAGCACGACCCGGGTGTCGAGCCCGCGGCCAGCCTTGCTGCGCTGCACGACCTGCAGCGCGAGATAAGCGCCAACCTGCCGATGCTTCCACTATGCGAACTGGCCCAGCCACTGCTGCGCCAGCTCAATGCGCTGGGCTTTCAGCAGGATGAATATCACCCCTTGCGCCCCCATGCGGCGATGATGGACAAGGTACTGCAGCGCCGCCGCGGCCAACCACTGACCCTGGCCATCCTCGCTTTGGAACTGGCCAGGCGCCTGTCCATACCGCTGGAGGGTGTGGGCTTCCCTGGCCATTTCCTGCTGCGCGTACCGGGTGCCGACCACCTGCTCGATCCCTGCGGCGGCCGGCGCCTGTATCCCAGCGACTGCCGCGAATTGCTGGCGCGCCAGTTCGGCCCGCACCTGGCGCTGACAGCCGAGCACCTGCGCAGCGCCAGCCCGCTGCAGATGCTGCAACGCCTGTCACGCAACCTGCGCCAACTGCACATCAGTAACGACAACCACCTGGCGGCATTGATCGATTCAGAGCGGATCATGCAGTTGGGCCCGGTGCAGGTGAGCGACTACATGACCCGCGCCTCGCTCTACCATCATCTGGATTGCCCGCAGGCCGAGCGCTTCGACCTGGAGCATGCATTGCTGCTGACGGAAGACCCGGTCCAGCGCCTGAAGCTGTCCGAGCGAATCGGCAAGCTTCCGGCGGCGAACCGTTCACTTCACTGAGCCGGGCTGTCCGGCTGCTGGGCGGGATGGGCCTTGGCGAACGCCGGGTGCGCGGCCGCCAGTGCGGCAACCCGCAGGATGCGCGGGAAGCTGTCGAGGTCGATGTTGAAGCGTTCGGCCGCGTACAACTGCGGGATCAGGTACACATCCGCCAGCCCAGGCGTGTCGCCAAAGCAGAAACCGTGATCGCCAATCAGTTGCTCCACTGCCGCGAGCCCTTGGCTGATCCAGTGGCCGATCCACTGGTTGACCTGCCCCTCATCCTGACCGGCCTGGCGCAGCCGGTTGAGGACGCTGACGTTGTGCAGCGGATGAATGTCGCAACCAATGATGGCCGCCACCCCACGTACCTTGGCCCGTTCCTCGGCTGTGGCCGGCAGCAACGCAGGCTGTGGATAAACCTCTTCCAGGTACTCGATGATCGCCGGCGACTGCACCAGCACCTCACCACCGTCGGTGCGCAAGGCCGGTACGCGGCCCTGCGGGTTGACGGCTACATAGCCCTCGCCGCGCTGCTCACCCTGCAGCAGGTTGACCGGCAGGGACTGGTAAGCCAGCCCCTTCAGTGCCAGGGCGATGCGCACCCGGTAGGACGAGGTGGAACGGTAATAGGTGTACAGCTCCATACCCCTGCCTCCTCAGTTGGCTGCGATGACCGTGCCGCGGCACTCACCGAAACCGATGCTGGCCACGCCGTCACGTGTGCAGCGGGCACGCAGGATGATTTCGTCGCCGTCTTCGAGGAATTTGCGCACCTCGCCGCTGGCCAGCTCGACCGGCAGTTTGCCGCCTTCGGTGATCTCCAGCAGGCTACCGAACGATCCCGGCGTGGCGCCCGACAGCGTGCCCGAACCGAACAGGTCACCTGGCTGCAGCTGGCAGCCGTTGACGCTGTGATGCGCCACCAGCTGCGCCACGGTCCAGTACATGCTGCGGGTGTTGCTCAGGGTCAGGCGGTGCGGGGCAATGCCCTGCTCACGCATGCGCTCGGTCAGCAGCAGCACTTCGAGTTCGATATCGAATGCACCGCTGGCCTGGTCGCGCTTGTCCAGCAGGTACGACAGTGGCTGCGGGTCGCCCTCCGGGCGCTCCGGCTGGGCGCAGCGGAACGGCTCCAACGCTTCGGCGGTGACTACCCAGGGCGAAATGGTGGTGATGAAGCTCTTGGACAGGAACGGCCCCAGTGGCTGGTATTCCCACGCCTGGATATCGCGCGCCGACCAATCGTTGAGCAGGCACAGGCCGGCTACGTGCTCGGCGGCATCGCTTACCGGAATTGCCTGGCCCATGTCATTGCCCTGGCCAATCCAGATACCCAGTTCCAGTTCGTAGTCCAGACGAGCGCAAGGGCCGAAGCTCGGCTCGGTGTGCCCGGCCGGCAGGGTCTGGCCCTTGGGCCGGCGCACGTCGGTGCCGGACGGCCGGATGGTGGAGGCGCGGCCGTGATAACCGATCGGCACGTACTTGTAATTGGGCAGCAGTGGGTTGTCGGGGCGGAACAGTTTGCCCACGTTCTTCGCATGCTCGATGCCAACGTAGAAATCGGTGTAGTCACCGATCTGCGCCGGCACGTGCAACTGGCAGTCACTGGCCAGGAACAACGCCGGCTTCAAGGCCGCCTGGTGTTCGCTGTGCTCATCGAGCAGCACCTGCAAACGCTCGCGCAGGGCTAAGCGGGCATTGCGACCCAAAGCGAAGAAGGCGTTCAAAGCCCCGCCGCGGGTGGCTTCAACGGCGGCCTTGGCCGCCCCGTCGAACAGGCCGGCGGCCAGCACCGCCTCTAGGTCGAGGATCGCGTCGCCGATCGCCACGCCACAGCGCCTGGCTTCACCCGGCCGGCTGAAGATGCCCAAGGGCAGGTTCTGCAGCGGGAAGTCGCTGTGCCCGTTGGCGTGCTCGACCCAACTACGGGCATTGGCAGTGTGGTTCATGGGTTATCTCCGGTTCGGGTTGAAGGTGCTCGGCAAGGTCGCCCAGCAACTATCGTAGTCGGCCTGCAATTGCGGGCATTCAAGGGCTTGCAGGCTCGGGCGCAACACCTGGCTGGTCTCGAACATGAAGGCCATGGTGTTGTCGATCTTGTGCGGCGCCAGGTCAGCGGCAATGGCCTTTTCACAGGTTTCAGCGTCGGGGCCATGGGCACTCATCACCCCGTGCAACGAGGCACCACCCGGCAGGAAGCCCTCGGCCTTGGCGTCGTAGGCGCCATTGATCAGGCCCATGAACTCGTTCATCAGGTTGCGGTGGAACCATGGCGGACGGAAGGTGTTCTCGGCCACCATCCAGCGTGGCGGGAAAATCACGAAGTCCATGTTGGCCATGCCATGCACGCTGGTTGGCGAGGTGAGCACGGTGAAAATCGAGGGGTCCGGGTGGTCGAAGCTGACTGTGCCGATGGTGTTGAAGCGGCGCAGGTCATACTTGTACGGCACGTTGCTGCCATGCCAGGCCACAACGTCCAGTGGCGAGTGCTGCAGCTCGCAAGCCCAGTGTTCACCCAGGAACTTCTGTACCAGTTGCACCGGGCCTTCCGCTTCTTCGTAGTGGGCCACGGGCGTGAGGAAGTCGCGGGGGTTGGCCAGGCCGTTGCTGCCGATCGGGCCCAGGTCCGGCAGGCGCAGCGGCGCACCGTGGTTTTCCGCGATATAGCCACGGGCCTGGCCGTCGAGCAGTTCGACGCGGAACTTCATGCCACGTGGGATCACCGCAATTTCCAGCGGTTCGACCTCCATCACGCCCAGTTCGGTGGCGATGCGCAGGCGGCCCTGTTCCGGCACCAGTAGCAGTTCACCGTCTGCGTTGAAGAACACCCGCTCCATGGACCGGTTGGCGCAGTAGATGTAGATGCTCACGCCAGCCGGTTTTTCCGCTGCGGCGTTGGCAGCCATGGGCAGCCAACCTTCGATGAAATCGGTCGGTTCAGCAGGAATCGGCTGCGGGCTCCAGCGCAGGCGGTTGGGGTTGATGCCACCCAGTGGCCCGCCGAGCGGCTGGCGCGCCAGGCGCTCGAAGCGTGGGTGCAAGGCAGAAGGGCGAATGCGGTACAGCCAGGTACGGCGCAGCTCGCTGCGGGCCATGGTGAACGCCGTGCCCGACAGCAGCTCGGCATACAGGCCATACGGGGCCTTCTGCGGGGAGTTCTGCCCGACAGGCAGCGCCCCGGGCAATGCTTCGCTGGCGAATTCGTTGCCGAAGCCGCTCAGGTAGTGAAGGTCGGGCGACGTGTCGCGGTTCATCGATGCCTCCGGATTTTGTTTTTATCGTAATCAGATTACGAATAACGTAATTTGCTCCGCTCAAGGCGTCAAGCTATAAAGGCGACACGATAAACCCGGAACCTCCCCTCCCATGGCCAAAGCCAGCTCCCCCACCGACACCGGCAAGCAGAAGGTCCGCTCGGCGGAAGTCGGCACCGATATCCTCAAGGCCCTCGCCGAACTCTCACCCTCGACGTCACTATCACGCCTGGCCGAGCACGTGCAGATGCCTGCAAGCAAAGTGCATCGCTACCTGCAAGCGCTGATTGCCAGTGGTTTTGCCGAACAGGATGCGGCCACCAACCATTACGGGCTGGGGCGTGAGGCACTACGGGTGGGGCTGGCGGCGCTGGGCAGCATCGATGTGCTCAAGGTGGCGGCAATGCCGTTGTCGCAGTTGCGAGATGAGCTCAACGAAAGCTGCTTCATCGCTGTGTGGGGCAACCAGGGGGCCACGGTGGTAAGCATCGAACCTGCCGTGCGCGCAGTCACCGTGGTGACCCAGATCGGTTCGGTGCTGCCGTTGCTCAGCTCGTCCACCGGGCTGGTATTCGCCGCCTACCTGCCCGAGCGAGAAACCCAGGAGCTGCGCGACAGGGAACTGGCCGCTTTGCAACAAACCGCCAGTGACTACCACACACTGCTGGCCGGCATCCGCGAACAGGGCCTGCACCATGTGCATGGCCTGCTGATGCCGGGGGTGGATGCGCTGTCGGCGCCGGTATTCAACGCCATGGGGCAGATCGCCGCGGTGATGACCGTGGTCGGGCCGACGTCGATCTTCCATGCCGATGAACATGGGCCGGCGGCGCAGCGCCTGCTCACGGCCGCACGAACCGTGAGCTGGCGCATGGGTTATGCGGGCAACCCACACTGCGCTTCGACGTCTAGCGTTTCCTCCTCGACGAGCCAGAGCAGTTCCTGAGAGAAGCCGTCATAAAGGGCGGGCGCCACCTCACTCACCAAATCGCCGTAGTCATCGCATAGCCGCCCGATCACACGTGAGAATGCCGTGGGCTGCGACACTTCTGCCCGGGAAAGCACGGTGATGTATTTCTGTGCGGCACCGAACAGCCGCACCAAGACCCCCGTGGAAGCCACCGTTCCTGCAACCCCCGCCGCGAACGACAGCAAGGCGGCGGAGCGGTCGCCATCGCTCCATGCGATGGCCCCGGTGACGAAGGACCTGGCCGCACAGAACAGCCCGACGGCCATAGCCGCCGGCGGAAACGGCACGGTGAGGATGCCGGCCAGTACGATCCCCCACTCTACCACCACGGCCGAAATACGCTCGGCAGCGTCGGCGCTGTCTTCAGCGGCTTCGTTGATCATCCGCCTGATACGTTTCTCCAGGTCCTGGACAGGATCCCCGATACGCCCGGTCTCCCCTATCGGCGGCCGCACGCCCCTGCCTCGGGCAACGGCGTCCAGCACCACCTCAATGCCATCCCCGGCGCGCAGTTGCTCTTCGATCAATGCGTTCAAGCGCGCCTGGTTCGATAACGGCACGCGGTCTTGGCAATAACCTGCCAAGTCGTGCTCACGCCAAGTCCTTGCCAGCTCGCTGAGGGTCCGCAGCGTGGGGCCTTGCTCGATTTCTGGCAGATAGACCAAGGGCTCAAGCTCGCGGTCACGTGCATGCTTCAGCAGGTAGGCACCTTGAACAGGGCAATCGTCCATCCACAACGGATAAAGGTTGCACGCCGCGTCGATCGAGGTCCCCGAAAAGCTGTCGATCACCGACTCCAGCCACTGCGCATGGCGGCCCGACAAGCTGCCCTGAAGTTTCTCGCTGAGCACTGCACGTCTGATCTTCAAAGCGAAGAGCGTGCGATAACACTGCCTGAGCCTTTCATATTCCGGCCTAGAGCGGTCGAGTAACTGGGCTTTCACTTCTTCGATGTACTTGTTGCCCAGGTCGGCAGCACGGATGTAGCCCCCCAGCAGCGCCGGGCTCAGGTGCGAGATATCCTGGCCGGTAGCCGAGGTGATGCGGGCAAAGCCGGAAAAATTGTAATACGTGGGGTACCCTTTGATGACGGTCTGCGTCAGTGTGCGGAAGGCATCCTCTTCCAGCGCTATCAATACCTGATCCGGGTTGATTGGGCCGCCGCGATTGCCCGGGTATGAATTGACCTTTTCCGTCACCTGTCGATGGGCGAAGGTGCGAAAGCTCGGCATCTTCATCAGCGACTGATACCTGGCCTGCGCCAGCTTGAGCAGTTGGTCGATATCAACCAGTGCCTGCTGCTCGGTACGACTGGCCTTGATGAACCAGCTTGGCGTGGTGGCCTGTTGATCCTCGATCAGGGCAATGATCTTGCGCTTGGCCAGAGCTTTGAGCACATCCGGCCACTGCTGGGACTTGATCGGCGCGAGCGTCACGCTGTGCATGGACCAGTCGGTGGGTAGCAGCTCGACCTTGCGCAAATGGCGTTTGAGCGAATCATGCTGGGCCCGCGAGCATTGCCCCAGCAGGTACTCACTGCCTACCGGCCACAAGGTCCAGCTACCGATTTCGAGCGCCATTTCCTGGAGTGAGTCGAAAAGATGAAAATCGCCTCCTGGTGCACCAGGGGCGTAGAGCAAGTACTGATCGCCCTGCACCAGGCACAGCAGATCCTTCAAGGGCGTTTGCGCACCATCGAGGCAAACCAGACCGGCGCTGACATTGGCCTGCATTTTCCCCAGGCGTGCGTGGTGCAACAGATCGAACGCCGCCGGGTGAAAACCCTGATGACGAGCGGCCTGATTGGCCAGCGCCAGCCGCGCATCAAGCACCTCGCACAGTGCGGCCATGGTCAAAGCGTCGTCATAGAGCGTACGGATCTGTTTGACGTAGTTCACGCGCAAATCCAGTTTTTCGATCACGCTCTGGATAGAGGTACTCCCCAACAATGAACGGTGCCGCTCCCCCAGGACTTCGACCTTGAGCTGGCCCCCGCTGTAGCCACCACTCAACGCCCAATCGAGCAGGGTGTGTTTCATCACCTGCTCAGGGTCATCGACGTGACTGACACACACGCGTACCTGCTCGGGGTCGATATCCAGGCCAAGGGCTTGCTTGACCTGTTTCTTGGCGAAGCTGCGCAGGTCGCGCCATTGCGCCAGACGCTCGGTGCAACGCTGCTCCTTCACCTGCAGGTCATCTTCCAGTTGTCGATAGGCTTGCAGTTCCTCGCCCTGCATGAACCGCCGCCATTCGGGCAGCAGGCTGGTGCGGTACGCTCGCACATGCCGCGTCGCACGTTTCTGCAGCGCAGCCACCAAAGGCTCAAGCCGAGCCGCACTGTCGAGCTGGGCCAGACGCCGCGCGTCATCGACCTTTACCCGTAGGCTGCGCTGGGTGGCCTTAAGCTGGAAAGCCCGCAGATCACGGATGAAGTACCTGTGAAGTGGCACTTGCAGCGGCACGAAATCGAGTGTCAAACCCTCTGTAGACAACGCCGCCCGCTCTTGCGAAGACAACAGCCAACGCAACGGGCTGCCTTCAGCAAAGGCTGGGGCGAGTGCGCTGGCTGCGCGCGCGCGTTCAGTGTCGAACCAGCAACCGCTGGCCAAGCTGTAAATCAGAAAATCCGCAGGTGCGTCCGGGTTCTGTTCGAGGTCATGACGGCTGGCAACGACACCCGGCAAACGAAAACGCAAATCTCCGGCAACCAGATACACCTCATGCTTGTTTATGTCCCCGTCCTGCTCAAGGGCCTCGATACCGGCTTCCCAGGCCTTGAACGTAAGAGCCTTGAGGCGCGTTTCAGCAAACATCAGCTGGATCAAATGGGACGCCAGGGTAAGTGGTTTCAAACTTAATCTGGACTGTTGCTCCCACCACTGGTCAAGAACCGACTGCCTTTGCGGCACAAGCGACTCGACAACCGCCAACGGCAAACGCTTCTGCTCGGTGAACTGTTGTCGATGCGCCTCCGGCATCAGGCTGCCTAATTGCGCAACCGCAGCCATCAGCTGTTGCAGCTCCTGGGCGTGGGCCATCATGGCCTTCACCTGTTCTTTCACAGAGCGTGCACCTGTGCACCCTTCACCGAAATCAGGGCTGCCGAGATTGAAATCGAAAGACATGAACTGCGCTCCAAAAACAAGGAGGCAGCAGAGTGAACGGATGATAAAGGCAATAGCGCAGGGAAGCTTACCCAGCACTTGGCACTGTTGCCTGAAACGTAAAGGTGAATGTCGGCAGAAGCTATTTTTCCTAACGGATCAAGCGCTTATTCTTGACTCACTGGCCGGCTTGAAGGGCTCTCCCCCCCGCCTTTCAAGCCTGCGAGGTTCACCGACGTAGATTTTGAAGCTCCTTGATCTGACGTCTCGATTGGCCGCTGCGGCTTGCAGCGGCCTTTTTTTTGAAATCTGAAAATGCATCCTGGCGGTCAGGTGACCGTCAAGACTTTCAGCGCCGTTGAGATCGGGCGCCGCCCGGACGGCGCCCGACCTCATCGGCGCTGAAACCTCGTCATGACCACGCCACTTTCGGCGGGTAGAAGCTCAGCGGCTGCTCACGAAAGGCCAAGTAGTGGCGCAGCACCTGCACTGGCGCTTCGGTATGCGGGTAATGGCCAATGCCCAGTAACTGCACAGTGTCCGGCTCCGGCACCAGTTGCCGGTAGCGCTCAAGCATGTGCGCGCCGGAAAGCGGGTCGACCACGCCATTGATCAAGCGCAGCGGCACGCCTTTACGTTGCATCGCCCCGACCCAGCGTTCGCGGTGCAACCTGCGCTCCGGCATGTAGCCCACCAGCTTGTGCAGGATGCGCGTGCCCCGGTTGGCAGCGATCAGGCTCCAGAAATCATCCAGCGCGCTTTCACTGGGATGCGTGCAGGGGCCATAGACCTGGATCACGTTACGCACCAGGTCGTCACGCCCGAACGAACGCCCGACCAGCCAGCCAAACCGGCTGAGCAGCAGCTTCTGGATCAGTAGCATGCGGCAGCTTTCGGGGAACAGCCCGCTGTTGAGGAACACGCAACTGGCAATGTCGGCACGCTGCTCATGGTGTCGCGCCAGCAGTTCCTGAGCCACGCTGCCGCCGTAGTCGTGGGCCAACAGGTGCACTGGCTGCGCGACCTGCAGATGGGCAAGCAATGCCTGCTGCAGGTCTGCTTGCTCCATCAGGCTGTAAGTGTGATCGACGGGCTTGTCCGAATCACCAAAGCCAAGCATGTCGCAAGCGATCACCCGGAAACGTTGGCTAAGAGGGCCCCACAGGTAGTGCCAGTCCCAACTGGCGGTGGGGAAACCGTGTAACAGAAGCAGAGGCTCTCCTTGCCCTGCGGTCCAGTAGCGGATGCTCTGGCCCCGGAACATGAAACTCTGTGACCGGGTACGCCAGACGCACAATGGAATCTCGGCCATAGGCATCAGATGGGTCCCGGTGTAGTGGTGTTGGCGGAATAGGGCAAGGCTGCGTTCATTGCATGTCACCTCGGCACTTACATGTGCTCTCTATGTCGAGGCAAAGTCTAGCCAGCAGCCCATTGGCTGGAACTTGCGTTGCCAGCCAGCTTGATGACTGAGCGAGTCAGTGGCACGAACGGTCAGAGCAGCAAGGCCAACAACGGCGCGCGAACAGGTTGAGCAGCCCGGTCAGGACCATCACCAGGCCGGCCACCGAGCCTTCCTCACGGCCCACTTCCTGCGCCCGGCTGACCCCGGCACCATGCGCGCCAACACCGAACAGCGCCCCCCGTGCCAACGGCGTACGCAGCGGCAACCAACGCAACAGCACACCGCCGAACATGGCACCGAGCACGCCGGTGAACATCACGAACACCGCTGTCAGTTCTGGCACCCCACCCAAGTCATGGGCCAGCGGCATGGCAAATGGCGTGGTGATCGAGCGCGGCACCAGCGACAGGCTGGTTGCGCTGTCCAGCGCCAACAGGTGCGCCAGCCCCCAGGAGCTGGCGATCGAGGCACTGCTGCCGGCTACCATGCCCACCATCAGGGCCGGCCAATGGCGCGCCAGCATGGCCCGCTGCTGCCAGATCGGCACTGCGAAGGCTACGGTCACCGGGCCGAGCACGCCCATCAACCAGTGGGTGTTGCGCGCATACTCGGCATAGGCCGTATGCAGCGGCACGGCCACAGCCAGCAGCAACACCGGTACCAGGATCAACGGCGACAGCAGGTAGCGCTTGCTACGCCGGTACAACCAACGGCTACCCAGGTAAGCCAGCAAGGTCAAGGCCAACCAGAACAGCGGCATGGGTTCAAGGCTCACGGCGCAGCCTCCAGCGGCACACCAGCTCCACGGTCATGGCGGTCACTACCATCACCATCAGCGTGCTCACGGCAATCACCAGCAAGATGCGCCAGCCCTCTTCACGGATCAATGCGCCATAGTCGAGCAGGCTCATCAGCGCCGGGATGAAGAACAACAGCATCTCAGCCATCAGCCAGCCGGCCCCCAATTGCAGCGTGGCCGGTTTGAGCACACCCGAAGCGAACAGTATCAACAGCAGTGCCAGGCCCATCACACCACCGGGGATTGGCCAGCCCAGCCAACTGGCAATCTGACCACCAAGCAGGAACAGGGCACAGAGAACCGCCAGCTCGACAAGCAGGCGCAGGGCTTTTTTCAATAATGCAGGTTTCATGGGGGGGTTCCTCGACAGGCCCTCATTTTAGGATTTGGCTGCCTAGGCCAGAAGCGAATTGTTAGACTGCTCACCATTCCAAAATGGAATTCGAAGCATGGAATTCAAACAACTGCGCAGCTTCATCGAAGTGGTGCACCGCGGCGGTTTTACCCAGGCGGCACAGACCCTGCACATCAGCCAGTCGGCCGTGAGCAAGCAGGTGGCCCAGCTTGAGCAAGATGTGGGCCAGCCGCTGCTGGAGCGCCAGGCGTCGCACCTGCACCTGACCGCTGCCGGGCGCATCGTGCTGGAGCGTGGCGAAGCCCTGCTGCGCCAGCGCCAGGCGCTGCTCAACGAGCTGGACGATCTCAGCCAGATGGAGCGTGGCGAACTACGCCTGGGCTTGCCGATGCTTGGCAGCGACACGTTGTTCGCCGGCTTGTTCGCCGAGTACCGGCGGCGCCATCCGAACATCGCCATCCAGCTGCTTGAAGGCGGCAGCCGCAACGTCGAACAGGCCGTCAGAAGTGGCGAACTGGAACTGGGCGGCTGCTTGACGCCCACCGACGAGGCATTCGACTACCAGCCCTTCTGCAACGAACCGCTGGATGCCTTGCTGCCGGCTGGCCATGCCCTGGCGGGCCTGGACGCCGTGGGCCTGAGGCAACTGGCCGATACACCGTTCCTGCTGTACCAGCGCAGTTTCGTGCTCAACGACCGGCTGCTGAAGGCGTGCCAGCAGCAGGGCTTCACCCCCAAGGAAGGCGGGCGCAGCGGCCAGGCGGATTTTTTGGCGGCGCTGGTGGCAGCGGGCCAGGGCGTGGTGATGCTGCCCCGGGTGGTGGCAAAAGCGCTGGAGCGCCCCGGGGTGGTGCGTGTGCCGTTGAATGCGCAGGAGGATTTGCGTTGGGATATCGCGTTTATCTGGCGACGCGGCGCCTACCTGTCACGGGCGGCGCAGGCGTGGTTGGCCTTGTTGCGCGAGCCCCATGGCTAACACGCCTGCGCAGATGCCGGGTCAGGCGTTCAGTGCGCTCGCCAACTCAGCCAGCCAAGGCTCGGCATCCGCCTCCGGGGTCACGGTCTCGCTCGCATCCAGGCGCAGCATTGGCTGCACCTCGCGCACGCCCAGCTCGGCGAACAGCTCACGCATCTGCTCGCCACCCCCGCAATAGGTATCGCCATAACTGGAGTCGCCCAGCGCGATCACCGCACCAGGCAGGCCGCGCCAGGCCGCGGGCAGTGTGTCACGAAGTGTGCTGTACAGCGGCATGAGGTTGTCCGGCAACTCACCCATACCGGTGGTCGAGGTCACGGCCAACAAGGCGTCGGGGGCAAAACCCTGAAGATCCTGAAGGGTGGCACGCGCAGCATGCCAGGCCTCGAAACCCGCCGCCTTGAGTAGCGATTCAGCGTGACGAGCGACTTCTTCGGCGGTGCCATAGACCGAGCCGGAAATAATGGCGACTTTCATCGGGTAGAGGATTCCGAAACTGAGTGAAAACGTAGGATACTAGCATTCAACGCTGGCAAAAGGCCGCCGTTACCAAAGTCGCCATCTTCCGTTTTCCTTCACCTATGGCCCGGACATGATCAACGCGCAATTGCTGCAATCGATGGTCGATGCGTCCAATGACGGCATCGTGGTTGCCGAAAAGGAAGGCGACGACACTATCCTGATCTACGTGAACGCCGCTTTCGAATGCCTCACTGGCTACAGCCGTGACGAGATTCTCTATCAGGATTGCCGGTTCCTGCAGGCTGACGACCGTGACCAGCTCGGCCGCGCACGCATCCGCAAGGCCATGGCCGAAGGCCGCCCCTGCCGCGAAGTACTGCGCAACTATCGCAAGGATGGCAGCGCCTTCTGGAACGAGCTGTCGATCACGCCGGTGAAGAGCGACTTCGACCAGCGCACCTACTTCATCGGCATCCAGAAGGACGTCAGCCGCCAGGTCGAACTGGAACGGGAGCTGGCGGAACTGCGCGCTCGTCCGAAACCCGACGAACGCGCCTGAACCAAGTCCGCCACGCACGGTCAATTCCGTTGAAGAAATCGCCACCACCGAGTTCGATCATGCAAGCAGACGCGCTCCTGACCCAGGACGAGCTGGATTTCATACAGAACATGCAGCATTCGCCACAACTGAACCTGGCTGACACCATGTCGAGCCTGCTGGTCAATGGCGACCGCCGCATTCAAAGCTTGCTTACGCGGCTGGTGGCTAATGAGCAGGTGACCTTGCAGGCCCAGTTCAACAACCAGCAGATCAGTTTCCCGCTGCAGCTGGTAGAGGACGAGTTCCACGCCCTGCACCTGCAGCTGGGTTCACCGGAAATCTACGAAGACGGCCCCATGCTGCGCCCATGGCGCTTGTCGCTCGACCAGCCCAGCGCTCTGCTCAACGCCCATGACGAGGCAAGCGGCCTGTGGGTGCGCGAGATTTCCTTCAAAGGCGTGCTGCTGGAAGTCCGTGATTTGCCAACAGCACCCGCCCGCTTCGAGCTGCGCTTCGCCCCGGGCGGCATCACCCCGATCGAACTGCATGGTGTGTTGGGCCGGCGCATCGGCACGGACCTGGCTGCCTACGACCTCGGCCAAAGCCCAGCCGAAGAAATCGAACGCCTGCGCGACTACATCCTCCAGGCCCACCGCCACGCCCACCCTGAGCTGCACACTCAAGTATCGAGCTGACGGGCCAGAAACTGCCGCAAGCGCTGGCGCATCACACTGCCCTGCGCGCCCAGGCAGGCTACAGGGCTGCCAGCCAGGCTGTGCTGTACCGCTTCCGCCGCTTCACCGGCCAGTAACAACGGGCATTCCAGCATCGACGCCAGGCGCTTGAGGTGCCGGGTGAGCTCTACTGTGGGCGACGGATGGGAAAACAGCACCAAGGCGTCCGGCTTCAGCCGTTCGCAGACCAGCGCAAGCTCTTGCAGCGGCTGCCCGTTCGCCAGCGGGATCACGCGTATTTCATCGCTACCCAGGATCAGACTGGTTACCAGTAACTCAAGCTCATGGCACTGCCCCGGCAATGGCGCCACCAGCACGGTGCGGCTACTCGGCACACGGGCCAGCTGCAAGCGGGCGAAAACCCGACCGCGCAGAAACTGATCATAGAACAGCCATTCGCTGGCCTGCCCATAACCGCCTTGCCGGACTACCATGTCATGCCACACCGGCATGAACACATTGGCGAAAACCTGGTCCAGGGTGCTGGCCGCGAACACCTCGTCATAAAGGCGATCCAGGCCCGCCACGTCGAAGTGCTGTACCGCCAGGCGAATCTGGTTTTGCCAGCGCAAGCAGGGGTCCACCGCGCCGCCGGCCTGCCCGGAGAGAGCATGGCCGCGAGCAAGAATGCTGCCCACCTTGCTGACCGCCACGCCGCGCTCCAGCCAGCCGAGGATACGGCGGATTTCATCGATATCAGCCTGGGAATACAGGCGGTGACCACTGTCGGTACGGATGGGCTGGATCAGCCCATAACGGCGTTCCCAGGCACGAAGGGTCACGGCGTTGACACCGGTCAAGCGTGACACTTCACGAATCGGAAACAGCTCCTGCTGCTCGAAACTCGCATCGATCACCGGTTTACGTCCCTGTTCGTTCATGTGCACGAAGTACCCTGAGTGCGAAGAAACTGAGCACATAGCTTACTACGACTGTGTCGGTCTGTTGGTGCCACCGTTTGCCAGCTGAGCGTTGCCGAAGATCGCAACTGCGCGATAATGCGTGCCCGATTCTTGCATGCACGACTGCGTCGCCCACCACCCCGGGCCACACAGCCAAAGGGGCCAGCTACCCGCCAGCCCCGTTGCCAGGAGATACACAATGTCTACCCCACCCGTCACCCTCATGGTGTCGCGCCGCGCCGCCCATGGCCGCTACCAGGACCTGCTGGCCTGGCTGCACGAAGGCGAACAGCTGGCCACCGACTTCCCTGGCTACCTCGGCTCGGGCATCCTCGCCCCGCCCCGGGATGGCGACGAATTTCAGATCATCTTCCGCTTCAGCGACGAGCCGACCCTGCATGCCTGGGAGCACTCCGCCTCGCGTCGCGCATGGTTACAACGCGGCAACGGTCTGTTCGAGCGCCCCAAAGAGGCGCGCGTTAGCGGTATCGACGACTGGTTCGGCACCAACAGGGTGCAAAAACCGCCACGCTGGAAACAGGCCGTGGCCATCTGGCTGGCGTTTTTCCCTGTCTCGCTGGCCTTCAACCTGGTGTTCGGCCACTGGTTGACGGCACTCGACCTCGTGCCCCGGGTACTGCTCAGCACCCTGGCCCTGACGCCGGTGATGGTGTACCTGTTCATCCCGCTGTCCACCCGCCTGCTGGCCAGTTGGCTACAGGCCTCCCCGCCCGCTGCTGGCGCCTTGCGCAGCCGCTGAGGCCAGGCCATACAACAGGTAAACAGTTCGGGTATGCTGGGTGGCAATCAAAGGACAGACAAGTTGACCACCCCGAACATGAACAGCCCCATTCTCGTTACCGGAGCCAGCCAGCGTGTCGGGCTGGCCCTGGCCCTCGAACTGGCACAGGCCGGCCATACGGTGGTCAGTGCCAGCCGCAGCATCCAGCCGCAGGCAGCCCACCCCAACATCGTGCAGTTTCAGGCCGACCTGTGCCAGGCGGGCGACCGCCAGGCGCTGATCGATCACCTGCACGATCGTTACGACGGACTGCGCGCCATCATCCACAACGCCTCGCTATGGCTCGACGACGGCCTCGACAACCTCGAGACCATGTTCCGGTTGCACGTCGAAGCGCCCTACCACCTCAACCTGGCCCTGGGCGACCTGCTGGCCAAGGTGGAAAAGGCCGACATCATCCACATCTGCGACGAAACCTCCTCGCGCGGCAGTAAAAGCCACATCGGCTACGCCGCCACCAAGGCCGCGCTGCAGAACATGGTGCTGTCATTCGCCGAAAAATATGCGCCCAAGGTGCGTGTGAACGGTATCCTGCCCGGGCTGCTGATCCTCAAGGAAGGGGGTGACGACGCCTACCGCCAGCAAACCCTGAAAAAGGCCCTGCTGGAGTTCGAACCCGGCGCCGGCCCGCTGATCGAGACCGTCAAGTACCTGCTCGCCAGCCAGTACAGCACCGGCAGCCAGGTGGTCATCAACGGTGGCCGCCACCTGAAGAACCGCATGACTTGAGAGAAGACCATGACCCCACAACAACAGCTCGAGCTCGAGGCCGCCGCGTTCCGGCGCCTGGTCGAACACCTGCAAAAGCGCACCGATGTACAGAACATCGACCTGATGAACCTGTCCGGTTTCTGCCGCAACTGCCTGTCCAAGTGGTACAAGGCCGCCGCTGACGAGCGTCAGCTGGACCTGAGCCTGGATGATGCCCGCGAAGCGGTGTACGGCATGCCCTACGCCGAGTGGAAAGCCCAATACCAGAAAGAAGCCAGCGCCGAACAACAAGCGGCGTTCGAAAAAGGAAAAACCTCGTGACTGACCTGAATACCCTGCGCGCAAGCCTGGCCAGCGGCCAACATGTATTTGCCGATACCTTGGCGTTCATTGCCGACAACTACAGCTACCAGCCGCAGGCCTTCAACAACGGCGGCGTGGAGAATGCGGCAGGGCAGAACGAAGGTTCGTGCAAAACCCTGGGCCTGGCCTTGCTTGAAGGGCTGAGCGACCAGGAAGCGCTGCTGGCCTTCGGCGAGCACTACCGTGATGTGGTGGCCACGCCTGAGGGCAGCGACCATGGCAACATCCGTGCACTGATCAAACACGGCCTGGCGGGTGTGAAGTTTGCTGCGCAGCCGCTTGCGCGCAAGGCTTGAGATTGCCGGGGCCGCTTTGCGGCCCCACGATCCTGCGCCCACCATCAATCCATGATGGTGCCAGGCCCCCCACCTTCCAGCCTCCCCTGCCGCAACCACTGCAAGGCCACCGGCCACAGGCTTTCGCGAAACCGGTCATGGAAAAATGCGAAATGGCCAATTTCCTCGGCCGAGATATCCACAGGTGCAATGCGCAGGTGCTTTCGCTCGGCACCCTGTAGATAACCCAACAAACGCTCGGTCGCCGCCACGGTCCCGAAAGGGTCGTCCGTCAGACTGATGGCCAGCGTCGTCGCACGCACCTGGGCGAACGGTAGCGCCGCCAACGCCCGCCCGCTGGGGCGGTGCTCATAACGTGGGGTACGCGTGGTCCAGTCGTGCACCACGCCGGATGGCGTGTCTTCCAGCCAACCCAGGCGCTTGCCGGGAAAGTAGCCGAATACCCGGGTCAACAGCGGCATGACCACATGCCACTTGCCGAACAGCTGCCAGCGCTGGTTGGCCGCGTAGTCGCGCCAGTAGGCGAACTGCGCGCCAACCATCACGACCCGACGGAGCTGGCCAGCCGACGGTGCCAGGCCTACTGCACAACCGCCGAAACTGTGCCCCACCACGTCCACCGGCTGACCTGGGAAATGCGCTGCCGCATGCGCCAGCATGGCTTCAAAATCCAGCCGGCCCCAGTCGCTCCAGGAGGCCTGGAAACCACGCAGCGACGCCGGCCGGGATTCGCCGATGCCACGGTAGTCGTAGGTCAGCACATCGCAGCCGTGGGCGAACAGGTAGTCGGCAAAGCGGGCGTAATAGCGGCAGCGTACCGACGTGGCAGCGTTGATGATCACCAGCGGGCGCTGGGGGTCAGGTTGGGCGTGGCGCCAGCAGAAGCCGCCGAGGCTGTATCCGTCGGCCGCGGGGTGGCGAAATGGGGTAGCGGGTTGGATGAGGCTACTCATGGCGCATTTCCTGTTGTTGTGCGCCAAAACTAGCAAAGATTTTGTAGCTTGTACTGGCCTCTTCGCGGGTGAACCCGCTCCTACAGGGGGAGAACCTGTGGGAGCGGGCTTGCCCGCGAAGAGGCCGGTACAGGCTTACCCGATTACAGCTCGACGCAGTCGAACTTCACATCGGTGGCCACGTCTTCGTCGTAGTTGACGTCAGCGCGCTCGAAGCCGAACAGGTTGAGGAACTGCTTCTTGTAACCGGCGTAGTCAGTCAGCTCGAACAGGTTCTCGGTGGTCACCTGTGGCCACAGGGCCTTGCAGGCGTTTTGCACGTCGTCACGCAGTTCCCAGTCGTCCAGGCGCAGGCGCCCCTTCTCGTCGACCTCTGCCGGCGCACCGTCGGTACGGTACATACGGTCGCGGTACATGCGGTCGAGCTGGTCCTGGGTGCCTTCGTGAACACCTTTCTCCTGCATGATCTTGAAGACCATCGACAGGTACAGTGGCATCACCGGGATGGCCGAGCTGGCCTGGGTAACCACCGACTTGAGCACCGCCACATTGGCGCCGCCTTTCACTTCACCGGCCAGCTTCTGGTTCAGACGCAGGGCAGTTTCGTCCAGGTCCTGCTTGGCCTGGCCCAGTGCACCGTGCCAGTAGATTGGCCAGGTGATATCGCTGCCGATATAGCTGAAGGCCACGGTGCGAGCGCCTTCGGCCAGTACATTGGCGCCAGCCAGCGCATCGATCCACAGCTGCCAGTCCTGGCCACCCATGACGGTGACGGTATCGGCAATTTCCTGCTCGGTGGCCGGCTCGATGCTGGCCTCGATGATGGTGTCCTTGTTGGTGTCGATGGCGGTCGACTTGTATGGCTGGCCGATCGGCTTGAGTGCCGAGCGAATGACTTCACCGGTCTGCGGCAGCTTGCGCACGGGCGAAGCCAGCGAGTAGATGACCAGGTCGACCTTGCCACCCATTTCGTTCTTGATCAGCTCGATGACCTTGGCGCGGGCTTCGTCAGAGAAGGCGTCACCGTTGATCGACTTGCTGTACAGGCCCTCGGCCTTGGCGAACTTGTCGAAGGCGGCAGCGTTGTACCAGCCAGCAGTGCCGGCCTTGGTCTCGGTGCCTGGTTTTTCGAAGAACACGCCCAAGGTGTCGGCCTTGAAGCCGAAGGCCGCCGTGATGCGGGCAGCCAGGCCGTAGCCGCTGGAAGCACCGATGACCAGGACCTTCTTCGGGCCATCCTCGCGTACGCCCAGCTTGCGGGTGGCTTCGATCTGGTCACGGACGTTGAGCTCGCAGCCCTTCGGGTGAGTCGTGGTGCAGATGAAACCGCGAACCTTAGGATGAATGATGGCCAATGTCTGTACCTCGTCAGGTTTATGCCAGGAAAGCGCCGCTTGGGGCGATTCCGATTGATCAGAGGGTGAGACTACCCCCGCAGGTTATCCGACACATATTACGGGGTGATCAGAGGGATGCAAAACCAGAGTTCTTCTGTGCAGGAAGGACATGGCTGCTTGAAATCCAGATTGGCGGGTTAGAACGCCGGGCACCCATTGATTTGCTTTTCACATCAATCCGAAAGAAAAACAAACTTAACAAATAAGCCAATCCCGCCGATGCTGGCGGCACTACGCCCATTGCACGGAGAACAACAACATGAACGACGTGGTGATCGTCGCCGCAACCCGCACCGCCATCGGCAGCTTCCAGGGCGCCTTGGCCACTGTGCCTGCGGTCGACCTCGGCGCCGCCGTGATCAAGCAACTGCTGAAACAAACCGGGCTGGACCCGGCGCAGGTCGACGAAGTCATCCTCGGCCAAGTGCTCACTGCCGGTGCCGGTCAGAACCCGGCACGCCAGGCAGCGATCAAGGCTGGCCTGCCCTTCAGCGTACCGGCCCTGACCTTGAACAAGGTCTGCGGCTCGGGCCTCAAGGCCCTGCACCTGGCCGCCCAGGCGATCCGCTGCGGCGATGCCGAGGTGGTGATTGCCGGTGGCCAGGAGAACATGAGCCTAGCCCCCTACGTGATGCCCTCGGCCCGCACCGGCCAACGCATGGGCCATGGCCAACTGATCGACAGCATGATCACGGACGGCCTGTGGGATGCCTTCAATGACTACCACATGGGCATCACTGCCGAAAACCTGGTGGACAAGTACGGCCTCAGCCGTGAGCAGCAGGATGCCTTTGCTGCCGAATCGCAGCGCAAGGCAGTGGCAGCGATCGAGGCCGGCCGTTTCGACGCTGAAATCACCCCCATCGTGCTGCCGCAGAAAAAGGGCGAGCCCAAGGTTTTTGCCCGTGACGAGCAACCACGCCCGGACACCACCGCCGAGTCCCTGGCCAAACTGCGCCCGGCCTTCAAGAAGGACGGCAGCGTCACCGCAGGCAATGCCTCCAGCCTGAACGACGGCGCCGCCGCCGTGCTTTTGATGAGCGCAGCGAAGGCCAAGGCGTTGGGCCTGCCGGTGCTGGCGAAGATCGCCGCCTATGCCAGTGCCGGGGTAGACCCCGCGATCATGGGTATTGGTCCGGTTTCGGCGACCCAGCGTTGCCTGGACAAGGCCGGTTGGCAACTGGCCGAACTGGACCTGATCGAAGCCAACGAAGCCTTTGCCGCCCAGGCGCTGGCCGTGGGCAATGCGCTGGCATGGGATGCCGCGCGGGTTAACGTCAATGGAGGAGCGATTGCCCTGGGCCACCCGATTGGTGCTTCCGGGTGCAGGGTGCTGGTGACCCTGCTGCACGAGATGATCAAACGGGATGCCAAAAAAGGCCTGGCGACCTTGTGCATTGGTGGTGGGCAAGGGGTGGCGCTGGCCATCGAACGTTGATTGATTCAAGCAGGCCCGGCCTCTTCGCGGGGAAACCCGCGCCTACACTGATCGGTGACGGACACACATCGGTGATCGGGCGCAGGCCGTCGTAGGAGCGGGTTTACCCGCGAAAGGGCCGGGCCTGCTGGCCAGTTTCCACCAGCCGTTCACCGTTGCAGCCGCCATCGTATTCGCGGGTAAACCCGCTCCTACACTGATCGATGATGGACACACATCGGTGATCGGGCGCAGGCCGTCGTAGGAGCGGGTTTACCCGCGAAAGGGCCGGGCCTGCTGGCCAGTTTCCACCAGCCGTTCACCGTTGCAGCCGCCATCGTATTCGCGGGTAAACCCGCGCCTACACTGATCGATGATGGACACACATCGGTGATCGGACGCAGGCCGTCGTAGGAGCGGGTTTACCCGCGAAGAGGCCGGCACAGGCAGCAACTGTTCAAGCCGCGACTCGGTCCTGCTCCAGCGAAGCGGCGAGCACCGCCACTTCCTGGCACTTCTGCACGGCCAGGTCCACTGGGCTTTCCAGCAACGAACAGGCCGGCGCCAACCACAGCCGCTCACCCAGGCGTTCATGGGCTTCGTGCAGCAGCCCCAGGGTCTTGCCCAGATCGCAAGGCGAGGCGTTGCGACCGTCGACCAGGCCCAGCGACAGTACCTTGTAGGCCGGCAGGCGGTCGAGAATGGTCTGGTACTGCTCGGGCGCCTGAACCAGATCGACGTGCAGGCCATCAACCGGCAGGTTGGCGGCCAGGCCGAGGTTGCCTTCCAGGCCGCCGAAGTACGTGGCGATCAGCTTCTTCAACGGTGCGCGTTGAAGGATGTTGTAGACACGTTCATAGGCATTTTTCCAATCCTGGGGCAGGTCCTGGGCGAGGATGGGTTCATCGATCTGCACCCATTCAACGCCATGGTCGGCCAGGCGGTTGAGAAGCTGGTCATACACGGGCAGCAGGCGGTCAAGCAGCTCCAGCTTGTCGAAGTCACCGCCCACGGTCTGGCCCTGCCACAGGTAGGTCAAGGGGCCGATCACCACCGGCTTGACTGCATGACCCAGAGCCTTGGCGTGCTCCACTTCTTCGAACAGTGGTTCCCAGTTCAGAACCAACGGCTGATCGCCTGCGCTAAGCACGTGGCTGTCCCAGGCGAAGTCGCCGACCGGCACCAGCTCGATGCCAGCGTCTTTCTGCACCTGCCAGTGGCGGGCACGCAGCTCGCGGTCACGGCCGATGTGTGGAAAGCCCAGGTTATGTGCCAGTGCCATGTCTTGTCCCTTCAGCATGCTTGAATGAATAAGGGGGATTCTCCGGCTGACGGGGTATTGAGACAAACTCATTAAATTTGAGATGAACCCAAGAAATCTTCATGATCATGCTGTCATGGTCTTCGCGCCCCATGTCTCATTCAGATCACCACCTTGCGCATCCGGACATGACCCGGCTCGCCTTCTGCCGCACAATGCCACCCTGACCACACCAGGTGCCCGGCCAACATGAGCCTGCTGAAAACCGCCCTGCGCGAACAGAACTTCGTCTGTGTCATGGAGTTCGTCCCCAAGCCTTCCGCAGAACGCTTTGCCGCCATGGAAGCGATCATGGCCCGTGCGCACCTGTGCGGCTGGCCTATGACCGTGGCCATCGGTGATCGTGTCGGCAGCCCGCTGGACATGTCACCGCTGGACGCGCTCGCCTCGTTCAGCAACCCGGTGCCTGCCCTGCCGCATTTTTCAGGCAAGGATCGCGAACGCCACCACCTGCTCGCCCAACTGCAGCGCATGGACGCCGCCGGGCTCGACCAGCTGTTACTGCTGACTGGCGACCGCCTGCCCGGCCATGAACCTGGCCAGCGCCCGGTGCGTTATCTGGAATCGGTCGCCGCCCTGCAGGTTGCCCGCCAGGCCTGCCCGCACTGGCTGCTGGGTGCGGCGCTGAACCCGTTCAAGTACCACGAGGAAGAAGGCGGCGCCCAGTACTTCAAGGCCGAGAAAAAGCTCGCAGCGGGGGCTGACTTCCTCACCTTGCAACTGGGCTTCGATGCCGCCAAGCATCAGGAAGCCATACACTGGATGCGCCGCCAGGCCACACCCAAGCCCATGCTGGCCTGCCTCATGAGCCTCACCCACGGGCGCGCGGCGATGCTGGACCACGTGGCCGGCGTGACTGTCACGCCCTCCATGCGCGACATGCTCGAAGCGGAGACGGCGCAGTCCAAGGCCTTTGCCCAGGCGCGCAGTGTTGACCGCCTGGCCTTGCAGATCATCGGTACAAAGCTGATGGGGTACGCCGGTGTGCACCTGTCAGGGGTTCACACACTCGAACAGTTGCTGGCCCTTGAGACCCGTATCGAGCACTGGCAATCCCAGGTTCAGTCCCTGGAGCAATGGGCACCGGCCTGGCACGCCAGCTGGCAGATGCCTGGCCTGCCGGCGGTGACCTTCCATCCGCCACAGGCTGGCTGGCGCCTGGACGAGTCACGGGTCGATGCCTCATTCAAGGAAAAAGCCCGCTATCACCTGATGCATGGCATGCATTCACTGCTGTTCAGCCGGCGCAACGGCCTGAGCAAGGCCTTCGGCTGGGCAGTGCGCCAGCCTCTGTGGGCAACACGCGCTGGCGCACACGTGCTACACACGCTGGAGCGCAGTGTGAAGCGCCCCCTGGTGGGTTGCGACACCTGCGGCCGTTGCCGCCTGGAAGACACCTTGTATATCTGCCCGGAAACTTGCCCTAAAGGCCTGGCCAATGGCCCTTGCGGCGGAACCGCCCTGAATCGCTGCGAGTTCGGCGACCGCGAGTGCATCCACAGCGTCAAGTACCGCACCGCCAAAGCCGTGCGGCAAACCGCTGTGCTGACCGAGCGCCTGATCCCGTGCATCGAGGTCGAAACCCGCCACCGCAGCTCATGGCCGCAGTGGTTCGCAGGGCAGGCGCCGCAGCGGCTCAGCCCGCAGCCATTGCCTCGAAGCCAGCCCGAATCGTAGCCTCGGGCAGTTCATCGGCAATGAACACCATCACGCTCTCGCGTGCTTCGCCTGCAGCCCACTCGGCGTCCCAGTCGAAGCCATAAAGCTTGAGCACGCCCTGAAACACCAGCTTGCGTTCCTCGCCGGCAATGTTCAGCACGCCCTTGTAGCGCAGCAGCTGTTTGCCGTGGGTTTCCAGCAGCTCGTTCATGAAGCTGCTGAGGCGGTCGATATCCAGCGGGGTTTCGGTACGCAGCACCATCGTGGAGATACGGTCCGGGGTGGCAGGCTTGAGCACCGGTCGCAACATCGGTTTCAGGTTCACCCCAAGGTCGGGGTTGAGGTTGAAACCGCGCACATCCAGTAATTCAGCCAGGTCGATGCAGCCGTGTTCGACTACACGGATCGCAGCCCTGCTATTGATGCGGGCCAGGCGTTCGCGCAGGGCTTCAACCGCAGCGGGCTCGACCAGGTCGGTCTTGCTCAGCAGCAGACGATCGGCAAAGCCGACCTGGGCCTGAGCGATGGTCTGGGTCAGGTGCAGTTCGGCATGCGCGGCATCGACAAGGGTGATGATGCCGTCGAGGATGTAGCGCTCACGCAGCTCCTCGTCGATGAAGAACGTTTGCGCGACCGGCGCCGGGTCGGCCAGGCCGGTGCATTCGATCACCAGGCGATCGAAGGCGATTTCCCCCGCATCCAGGCGTTCAAGCAGCAGGTAAAGAGCGCGAGTCAGGTCGCCATGGATGCTGCAGCATACACAACCGTTGGCCAAGGTCATGACCTGCACCGGCTGGTCACCCAGCAGTTGGCTGTCGATGCCGGCCTCGCTGAATTCGTTTTCGATCACGGCGAGCTTCAGGCCATGCTCGGCCTTGAGCATGTGCTTGAGCAAGGTGGTCTTGCCGGCACCGAGGAAGCCTGTGAGGACGGTTACGGGAATGGGCGTCTGCACGCAAAATACTCCTGAATCTGAAAATGACTGTGGGAGCCGGTTACCCAGGCTCCCACAGGTTTACACGTACCGCAGGCTCAACAGCACTTGGGCCCGGACTTGCCACCGTAGCGTGCTTCCTGGCGTTCGCGGAAGAACGCCTCGTAGCTCATCACCGGCTTGTCCGGATGCGTTTTCTGCATGTGTTCGACATAGTTGTCGTAGTCGGGCATGCCGACCATCAGGCGGGCTGCCTGCCCCAGGTATTTGCCCAGTCGACCCAAGTCGTTGAACATGATTGCAGTCCTCTCGATTACGCGTCAGGCAACGCCTGGAACGGGGTTTCCTTGTCGCTGCGTTCTTTGCGGCCCAAGGCGGCGTAGCCGACCTTGATGGCGAAGAACAGGATGCTGAAGACCACCAGCAGGAACAAGATCGTCAGGCCCGCGTTGGTGTAGGCGTTGAAGATCACGTGCTGCATCTGCCCGATGTCCTTGGCCGGGGCCAGTACCTGGCCGGCGTCCAGCGCAGTGCTGTACTTCTTGGCCAAGGCCAGGAAGCCGACAGCCGGGTTGGGGTCGAACAGCTTGATCAGGCCTGCAGCCGTGGTGCAGATCAGCAGCCATACGGCCGGCAGCAGGGTGACCCAGATGTAGCGCTGACGCTTCATCTTGATCAGCACCACAGTACCGAGCATCAAGGCGATACCGGCCAGCATCTGGTTGGAGATACCAAACAGCGGCCACAGGGTGTTGATGCCACCCAGCGGGTCGATGACGCCCTGGTACAGCAGATAGCCCCAAAGTGCCACGCAGCCAGCAGTGGCAAGCAGGTTGGCCCCCCACGATTCAGTGCGTTTGAGTGCAGGCACGAAGCTGCCCAGCAGGTCCTGCAGCATGAAGCGCCCGGCACGGGTACCAGCGTCTACCGCAGTGAGGATGAACAGCGCCTCGAACAGGATCGCGAAGTGGTACCAGAAGGCCATGGTGTTTTCACCTGGCAACACCTGGTGCAGGATCTGCGCGATACCGACCGCCAGGGTGGGCGCACCGCCGGCACGGGCCAGAATGGTGTGCTCGCCGATGTCACGGGCAACGGCTTCGAGCTGCTCGGGTGTAATCAGGAAGCCCCAACTGCTGACGGTCTGCGCCACCGACGTGACATCGGTACCGACCACTGCAGCCGGGCTGTTCATGGCGAAGTACACGCCCGGTTCGATCACCGAGGCCGCAACCATGGCCATGATGGCGACGAACGATTCCATCAGCATGCCGCCGTAGCCGATATAGCGGGCGTTGGTTTCGTTATCCAGCAGCTTGGGGGTGGTCCCCGAGGAAATCAGCGCGTGGAAGCCGGACACCGCACCACAGGCAATGGTGATGAACAGGAACGGGAACAGGGTACCCTTCCACACCGGGCCCGTACCGTCGGTGAACTGGGTCAGCGCCGGCATTTTCAGCTCGGGAGCGATGATCAGGATACCGATGGCCAGGCCAAGGATCGTGCCGATCTTGAGGAAGGTCGACAGGTAGTCACGCGGCGCCAGCACCAGCCACACCGGCAGCACGGCGGCGACAAAACCGTAGCCCACCAGCATCCAGGTGATCTGCACGCCGGTGAACGTGAACGCCGGGCCCCACACCGGGTCTGCAGCGATCACGCCCCCCAGCCAGATCGAGGCCAGCAGCAGTACCACGCCAACGACCGAGATTTCGCCAATACGGCCCGGACGGATGTAGCGCATGTAGATGCCCATGAACATCGCGATCGGGATGGTCGCCATCACCGTGAACATGCCCCATGGGCTTTCGGCCAGGGCCTTGACCACGATCAGTGCCAGCACCGCGAGGATGATGATCATGATCAGGAAGCAGCCAAACAGGGCGATGGTGCCCGGGATTCTGCCCATTTCCTCGCGCACCATGTCGCCCAGCGAGCGCCCATTGCGGCGGGTAGACAGGAACAGGACCATGAAGTCCTGCACCGCACCGGCCAGCACCACGCCGGCGATCAGCCAGAGCGTGCCGGGCAGGTAGCCCATTTGCGCGGCGAGTACCGGCCCGACCAAGGGGCCCGCGCCGGCGATGGCAGCGAAGTGGTGACCGAAAAGAATGTGTTTGTTGGTCGGAACGTAGTCCAGGCCGTCGTTGTTGAGCACCGCCGGGGTGGCACGGCGCGGGTCGAGTTGCATCACCTTGGTGGCGATGAACAGGCTGTAGTAACGATAGGCGACCAGGTAGATGGCCACTGCCGCGACCACGATCCACAAGGCGTTGATCGCCTCGCCGCGACGCAGGGCAACCACACCCAGTGCGCAGGCACCTATGACTGCCAGCGCCAGCCACGGAATATGGCGTAGCAGGCTATTATTGTTGTTCATGGTTAGCTTCCAGCTGGTGGATTGGAAAGACCGCCCACCGAGTCTAGGGCCAGTCAAGCGGCATTGCCACACTTGCTTCGTTCTAGAGCCTCTGCGGCCAGATTGCAGTACCTGATGCACATGCAACTCTAACTATAGTCAGGATGACACCTGATGACCTATTCGAGGATCCATGCCATGAGCGATCATGACGAACGCCGCCGCTTTCAACGCATCGACTTCGATGCCCCCACCGAGCTGCGCCAGGGGCTGAAACGCTGGCCTGCAAAACTGCTGGACCTTTCACTCAAAGGCTTGCTGATCGAACGCCCCGCAGGCTGGGATGCCGACCTGACCCAGGACTTCGACGCCATCATCGAGCTGGACGAGGAAACCCGTGTGCAGATGCAGGTCGAACTGCGCCACGAAGAACCGGACCGCCTGGGCTTCATCTGCCTGTACATCGACCTCGACTCGATGAGCCATTTGCACCGTCTTGTGGAATTGAACGTGGCTGACAGCACCGAAATGATGCGTGAGCTGCGTGAACTCATCGAATAATAAAATCTCTTAGCTAGCTAATAGCCTTCCCGCCTGGTGTTTCTTGTCTACCCAGACAGCTTTAAGCCTGGGTAGCGTTGCTTTGTACACACCCTTCTAATACAGCTTCTGCCAAGTTGGTACGCCTTCTGCATTGGGTTTTAACACACCCTGCGGCCGGATCTGTTCGCGCTCCGATCAAAATATTGTATACAATTCTTGTGGCAATCATTTGTAGGAAGTGTCTACAGTAGCGGCACAACAATAAACAGAGAGCCTGCTCCATGACTACGTCCCCTAGCACGTCTCCCGCCAAGCGACCCGAGGATGAAAACCTCGGTCTTGGTGCCAACCTGGCCTATGGTCTGCAGCATGTGCTGACCATGTATGGTGGGATCGTCGCAGTACCCCTGATCCTGGGGCAGGCCGCGGGCCTGAATGGTGCCGAAATCGGCATGCTGATCGCCGCATCGCTGTTCGCCGGTGGCCTTGCCACCCTGCTGCAGACCCTTGGCCTGCCGTTCTTCGGTTGCCAGTTGCCACTTGTGCAAGGCGTGTCGTTCGCCGGTGTGGCGACCATGGGTGCGATCCTGAGTAGCGAGGGGGGCGGTGGCCTGCCAGGGGTGCTCGGCGCGGTCATGGCTGCGTCGCTGATCGGCTTTCTGATCACACCGGTGTTTTCGCGCATCACCAAGTTCTTCCCGCCGCTGGTGACCGGTATCGTCATCACCACCATCGGCCTGACCCTGATGCCGGTTGCTGCACGCTGGGTAATGGGTGGCAACAGCGCCTCGCCGGAGTTCGGCAGCGTGGCCAACATCGGCCTGGCCGGGCTGACCTTCGCCATCGTGCTGCTGCTGAGCAAGCTTGGCAGCGCAACCATCTCACGCCTGTCGATACTGCTGGCCATGGTGGTCGGCACGCTGATCGCCTGGGCATTGGGCATGACCGATTTCAGCAAGGTCGGCGAAGGCCCGATGTTCGCCTTCCCCACGCCTTTCCACTTTGGCATGCCGGAGTTCCACATCGCCGCGATCCTGTCGATGTGTATCGTGATCATGGTCACCCTGGTGGAAACGTCGGCCGATATCCTCGCCGTGGGTGAGATCATCGACACCAAGGTGGACTCCAAGCGCCTGGGCAACGGCCTGCGCGCCGACATGGCATCAAGCATCCTGGCGCCGATTTTCGGTTCATTCACCCAGAGCGCGTTCGCCCAGAACGTCGGCCTGGTGGCCGTGACTGGGGTCAAGAGCCGCTACGTGGTGGCTACCGGCGGCGTGATTCTGGTGGTACTCGGCCTGCTGCCAGTCATGGGCCGGGTGATTGCCGCCGTGCCTACCCCGGTACTGGGCGGCGCCGGTATCGTGCTGTTCGGCACCGTGGCGGCCAGCGGTATCCGCACCCTGTCCAAGGTCAGCTACAAGAACAACGTCAACCTGATCATCGTCGCGGCCTCGCTGGGCTTCGGCATGATCCCGATTGCCGCGCCGACCTTCTACCACCACTTCCCGAACTGGTTCGAGACCATCTTCCACTCCGGCATCAGCTCGGCGGCGATCATGGCCATCCTGCTGAACCTGATCTTCAACCACTTCACCACCGGCAACTCGGAAAACCAGTCAGTGTTCGCTGCAGCCTACGAGCGGACCATCCAGTATTCGGACATTTCCGCGCTGCGTGATGGGGACTACTTCAAAGATGGCAAGCTGTTCGATGCCGAAGGTAACGAAGTGCCGATGCTGGAACTGGACGAGCATGGCAATGAAACGGTCAGGCGCACGGCCGTTGCCGAGCACTGACTGATTGCAGGAGCGAGCTTGCTCGCTCCTGCACACTATTCGAACAATGCATCCAGCGCCTGTTCCAGGCGGGTAACGGCAATCACCTGCAAACCCGCAGGCGCTTCTTTCGGCGCATTGCCCTTGGGTACGATGGCACGCTTGAAGCCGTGCTTGGCCGCTTCCTTCAAGCGCTCCTGACCACTGGGCACCGGCCGTACCTCGCCCGACAAGCCAATCTCGCCAAACACCAGCAAACCGTGGGCCAGTGGCCGGTTACGCAAGCTGGACATCACCGCCGCCAGCAGCGCCAGGTCCGAAGCCGTTTCCAGCACCTTCACTCCGCCGACCACGTTGAGAAACACATCCTGGTCATGGGTCGGGATACCGCCATGGCGGTGGAGCACCGCCAACAACATGGCCAGGCGGTTCTGGTCCAGGCCCAAGGTTACCCGCCGCGGGTTGGCCAGATGGCTATCGTCGACCAGCGCCTGCACCTCGACCAGCATTGGCCGGGTACCCTCCCAGGTTGCCATCACCACGCTACCCGGCACCTCTTCCTGAGTACGGTTGAGGAAGATCGCCGACGGGTTGGATACCTCCTTGAGACCACGATCGGTCATGCCGAACACGCCCAGCTCGTTGACCGCGCCAAAGCGGTTCTTGACCGCCCGCAGCAAGCGCAGCCGGCCATCGGACTCACCTTCGAAATACAGCACCGTGTCGACCATGTGCTCCAGCACCCTTGGGCCAGCCAGCGAGCCTTCCTTGGTCACGTGGCCGACCAGAAAGATTGCCGTACCGCTTTGCTTGGCATAGCGCACCAGCAACGCTGTGCTTTCGCGCACCTGGGCCACGCCGCCCGGGGCCGATTGCAACTGCTCGGTGAAAATGGTCTGGATCGAGTCGATCACCATTACCCGCGGCTTCTCGACCCGCGCTGTGGCAATGATCGTCTCGATGCAGGTTTCGGTCATCACCTTGAGCTGGTCCTGGGGTAGGCCCAGCCGCCGCGAGCGCATGGCCACCTGCTGCTGCGACTCCTCCCCCGTGACATACAGTGCCGGCATGCCCACGGCGATGTTGCACAAGGTCTGTAGCAAAATGGTCGACTTGCCGATGCCGGGGTCACCGCCAATCAGCACCACCGAGCCATCCACCAAGCCGCCACCCAGCACGCGGTCCAGTTCGGTGCTGCTGGTCGTGAAACGCGGGATTTCCTCGACACTGACTTCGGCCAGGGTCTTGATCTGCGCTTGCTGTCCTGTCCAGCCAGCGCGGCCGCTACTGGGTGCAGCAGCGCCGCCGCTTTCGATCATGGTTTCGACCAGGGTGTTCCAGGCCCCGCATTCGCCGCACTGGCCGGCCCATTTGGGGAAGGTCGCGCCGCATTCGGTGCAGCCATACAAGCGCTTGGCCTTGGCCATGGGTGGGGTCTCCTGGAAAAATTCGCCATGATAACTGAGCAGGACGTGTCTCGAACGCCTCGAGATGCGACAAAACTATTCGTTCTAACTGCAGTCAGTAGCCCTGAACACAACGCATGAAGCGTTTAAGTGGCTTACACTGCGTTAACCTCACCTTTTGTTACAAGGAACCAAACATGGGCGTGCTCAACGAGTTCAAGGCTTTCGCAGTCAAAGGCAATGTCGTCGACATGGCGGTCGGTATCATCATCGGCGCGGCCTTCGGCAAGATCGTCTCGTCCTTCGTCGGCGACGTGATCATGCCGCCACTGGGCCTGCTGATCGGTGGCGTGGACTTCAGCGACCTGGCCATTACCCTGAAGGCTGCCGAAGGTGACGTGCCAGCGGTGATGCTGGCGTATGGCAAGTTCATCCAGACCGTGATCGACTTCCTGATCGTGGCCTTTGCCATCTTCATGGGCGTGAAGGCGATCAACAAGCTCAAGCGTGAAGAAGCCGTGGCACCGACTACGCCGCCTGTGCCTTCGGCTGAAGAGACGCTGCTGACCGAAATCCGCGATTTGCTCAAGACGCAGAACCAGAACCGCTTGCCTTGAAATTGCCGGGGGCGCTGTAGGAGCGGGCATGCTGGCGAAGAATCCAGTGCGGTGGATGGCACCGGCTTCGCCGGTGTTCGCGGGTAAACCCGCTCCTACACGGCGGCCTGTGTTAAACCTCCGATGTGTGTCCACCACCAATCTGTGTAGGCGCGGGTTTACCCGCGAATACGGTGGTGGCGGCAACGGTGAACGGCGGGTGGAGATTGGCCAGCAGGCCCGGCCCTTTCGCGGGTAAACCCGCGCCTACAGGCCCCACAACGGCCGCAATGGTCTTACCAGTAGTTCTCGACTGCCACCTGCCCGGGCCGCTTGCTCAGGCTCAATTGCAGATCGCGCGCCTTGAGGACCTTGCGGGTTTCGTCGATCATTTCCGGGTTGCCGCACAGCATCACACGAGAATGCTCCGGCGACAGTTCAAGCCCTGCCGCCCTCTCCAGCTCGCCATTCTCGATCAACGTCGTAATCCGCTGATTCAACGCCCCAGGGTGTTGTTCACGGGTCACCACGGGAATGAACTGCAACTTGCCCGCGTACTCGGCCAGGTAATCGCGCTGTTCCAGCCCGGCAATTTCATCCACATAGGCCAGCTCCTTCGCTTCGCGCACTGAATACACCAGCTTGATGCTGTCGAAGCGCTCCCAGGCCTCAAAGTCCTGGAGGATAGACATGAATGGCGCAATGCCGGTACCGGTAGCCAGCAGCCACAGGTCACGACCACCGACGAAGCGGTCGAGGGTGAGGAAACCGAACGCCTGGCGGTCGATCAGCAACGTATCGCCTGCACCCAAACGGCTCAGCTCACTGGTGAACTCACCACCTGGCACCACGATGGAAAAGAAATCCAGGTGCTCGTCATGGGGGGCGCTGACCATGGAATAGGCGCGCCACACCACACTACCATCGGCCTTGGTCACACCTAGCCGGGCGAATTGGCCGGAACGGAAGCGGAACCCCGCATCGCGCGTAACCCGCAGGCTGAAGAGGTTCGGCGTCAGTGGCTGAACGTCAAGCAGTGTCTGGCGAGTGAACTTTTCGGCGCTAGCGGTCATATCGGGCTCCAGGGTTGGCGTGTGCACAGTGTCGCCTAAAGTGGCCAGGATAAAAACCACCGCTTTGTAGGGCCTCATCAAGGGTGATCGTGCCGAACTCGCAGAAAATCCTGTTCGCTATAACAAAAAAATCCCAACAGGATGGTAGGTCTTTTCCTACAATCATCCGGGTACTCAAACGGATTGGATCCTGTGCACCCGAAGGAGTGTTTCAGATGCTTCACTGGAAACCCGAGTATCTTCATGCGTTCGTCAGCGAACGCAGCCCGCAGAAGCTATTCGACATTGCAGTCCATCTGGCTCAGGACCTGGACATGGATTACCTTGGGCTGAACATCCGCATTCAGATCGCTACGCAAACGCCAAGGCTGTACCTCTACAGCAACTACCCAAGTGAGTGGATCGAGCGCTACCAGCGCGACGACTTCTACAAGCTGGACCCGGCAGCGAACCTGAGTCACAGCTCGACGATGCCGGTGCTGTGGACCGATGACCTGTACAAGGAAGCCCCGCAATTTCGCGAAACGGCCTGCCTGCATGGCTTGCGCCACGGCTGGACACAGTCGCTTCACGATCAGCAGCACAACGAGAGCCAGATCAGTGTCGCTCGGCCAAACGGCCACATCGATATGCTCGAACTGTACGACAAAGCCGGCAGTGTGCAGTGGCTGTGCCACACCCTTCACGCGGTACTGGGCGAGCACCACCTGAACGCGCTATGCCCACCCCAGCCGAAAATGAGCGAGCGTGAACTGGAAGTGCTGAAATGGTCTGCCGCCGGCAAGACCGCTGCCGATGTTGCCTCCATCCTCTCGCTGTCGCAAAGCACGGTAAATTTCCATATCCGCAGCGTGATCACCAAGACCAACGCAGCCAACAAGGCCGGAGCCATTGCCATTGCCGCCTTGCGTGGCTGGATCTGATCTTCGAACCTGCGACCTCGGGCAAAGCCCTGTAGAATCGCCCGGCAAAGCCCGGAGCGAACCGCAACGGGCAGTTTCGTACCCGAGCCAGACGCCATGCCCCTGTTGACCACCCCCTACGCCGAACTCGACCTGATCCGCCAGCCGGAGCAGGCCAACGACCCGTTGCAGGCCTTCGATGCCGCCGACGAGTACCTGCTTGCGCAGCTACACGATCAGGCACCCGACGCCAATTGCCGGGTACTGGTGCTCAATGACAGCTTCGGTGCACTGGCCGCAAGCCTTGCGGGCCAGCTGCAGGTGGTCAGCAGCGGTGACTCGCACCTGGGGCACCTGGCCCTGGAAAAGAACCTGGCGCGCAATGGCCTGCCGTTCGACAGTGTGCCGTTCGTACCGGCCAGCGAACACTGGCAAGGCCCGTTCGACCGGGTGCTGGTGCGTGTGCCCAAGACCTTGGCCCTGCTCGAAGAACAACTGATCCGCCTGCAAGGCCAGTTGGCACCCGGTGCGCAGGTGATTGCAGGGGCGATGATCAAGCACCTGCCGCGGGCGGCCGGCGACCTGATGGAGAAGTACATCGGCCCCGTACAGGCTTCGCTGGCACTGAAAAAGGCCCGTTTGCTGACAGCAACGGTTGCCGAGCGGCCGCTCGCCAAGTCCCCCTACCCCAGCTGCTACCGCCTCGACGCGCCGGCACTTGACTTGGTCAACCACGCCAACGTGTTCTGCCGTGAAGGCCTGGATATCGGGACGCGGGCGTTCCTCCCGCATCTACCACGCAACCTCGGCCGTGCGCGGGTGGCAGACCTGGGCTGCGGCAACGGCGTGCTCGCGATCGCCAGCGCCCTGGCCAACCCGGAGGCCGAGTACACCCTGGTCGACGAGTCGTACATGGCAGTGCAATCGGCGCAGGAGAACTGGCTGGCAGCGTTGGGCGAGCGCCCGGCGACCTTCCTCGCGGCCGATGGCCTGGCCGGGCTGGAGAAACAGTCGCTGGACGTGGTGCTGTGCAACCCGCCGTTCCACCAACAGCAGGTAGTAGGCGATTTCCTCGCCTGGCGCATGTTCCAGCAGGCGCGTGAAGCGCTGGTGGTAGGTGGGGCGCTGTACATCGTGGGTAACCGGCACCTGGGCTATCACAGCAAGCTGGCGCGGTTGTTCCGGGGGGTGGAGCAGGTGGCGGCAACGCCCAAGTTCGTCATTCTGAAAGCCCGCAAGTAGGCGCGCCACCGTCCCCGTAGGCGCGGGCTTGCCCGCGAACACCGGCAACGCCGGTGCCATCTAGCGCGTTGCCTGCTTCGCGGGCAAGCCCGCTGCCGCTCTTTATCAGTGTGTGGTCAGGCCCGCCGCCCCCATGAACAGCCGCATCACCCAGGCCGCCACACCCAGCGCTGCGACGCTCATCGCCCAGATCAGCAACAGCCAACCCAGTCGCTGCCACAACGGTTTCTTGTCTTCCAAACCATGCTTGCCAGCCATCATGCGGCCCTCCTAGTGGTAGCCGTCTTCGTGGGTCACCTTGCCGCGGAACACGTAGTAGCTCCAGAAGGTATACATGAGGATAAACGGCAGGATGAACAGGGTACCCACCAGCATGAAGCCCTGGCTTTGCGGTGGCGCTGCGGCATCCCAGATCGAAATCGACGGCGGGATGATGTTAGGCCACAGGCTGATTCCCAAACCGCTGTAGCCAAGGAAGATCAGTACCAGCGTGAGCAGGAACGGCGTGTAGTGCGCGTTGCGTGCCACCGCTTTGAGCAACCCGTAGAAGGTCACCAGCACCAGTAGCGGTACCGGCATGAACCAGATCAGGTTGGGCATGCTGAACCAGCGGTCGGCAATCTGCGGGTAGGCGATGGGCGTCCACAGGCTGACGATACCGATCACCACCAGCAGCACCAGCGCCAGCGGCCGGGCCATATCGTGCATCTTCTGCTGCAACGGCCCTTCGGTCTTCATGATCAGCCAGGTGCAACCCAGCAAGGTGTAGGCCACGATCAACCCCAGCCCGCAGAACAGGCTGAATGGTGTCAGCCAGTCCAGGGTGCCACCGGCAAAATGCCGGTCGACCACCTTGAACCCCTCCAGGAACGCGCCCAGCGCCACACCCTGGAAGAAGGTGGCGATCAGCGAACCCCAGATAAAAGCCTTGTCCCAGATGTGCCGCTTGTCGGCCTTGGCCTTGAAGCGGAACTCGAAGGCCACGCCTCGGAAAATCAGGCCGATCAGCATCAGGATCAGGGGCAGGTACAGGGCCTCGAGGACCACGGCATACGCCATCGGGAAGGCACCGAACAGTCCGGCACCGCCCAAGATCAACCAGGTTTCGTTGCCGTCCCATACCGGCGCGACAGTGTTCATCATGACATCACGGTCCTGCTCGCCCTTGACGAAGGGGAAGAGCATGCCGATCCCCAGGTCGAATCCGTCCATCACCACGTACATCATGACGCCGAAGATGATGATCACGGCCCAGATCAGTGGAAGGTCGATACCCATGGTTCAGTTCCCCTCGTTCAGGCTGGCAGAGGTGGCCTCGCGGCCATCATCGGCGGCGGACAAAGGCCGTGCCGGCGTGCGTTTCTGGCCTGGGCCTCCCGGTGTGTGCTCGTCACCCTCGCCGGTCTGCGGCCCTTTGCGTACCAGGCGCATCATGTAGCCAAGGCCGGTGCCAAACAGGGCGAAGTACACCACCACGAACGCCACAAGGGTGAAGCCGAGCTGGGCGTAGCTGTGGTTGGAAACACCGTCCGCCGTGCGCATCAGGCCGTACACCACCCAGGGCTGGCGGCCAATTTCGGTGGTGAACCAGCCGGCCAGCAGCGCGACCAGCCCGGATGGGCCCATCCACAGGGCCACATGCAGGAACGGGCGTGAACTGTACAGCGTGCCGCGTTTGCGCAACCACAGGCTCCACAGGCCAACGAAGATCATCAGGAAACCAAGCCCGACCATGATCCGGAACGACCAGAACACAATGGTCGAATTAGGCCGGTCCTCGGGCGGGAACTCCTTCATCGCCGGCACCTGCTTGTCCAGGCTGTGAGTCAGGATCAGGCTGCCGAGCGCCGGGATCTCGATCTTGAACCGGGTAGTCTCGGCCTCCATGTCGGGAATGCCGAACAGGATCAGCGGCGTCGGCTCACCGGGCACGTTCTCCCAGTGGCCTTCGATCGCGGCAATTTTCACCGGCTGGTGCTTGAGGGTATTGAGGCCGTGGAAATCGCCGATCACTGCCTGAATCGGGGCGACGATCAGTGCCATCCACATGGCCATCGACAGCATCTTGCGCACGGCCGGGTTGTCACGCCCGCGCAGCAGGTGCCAGGCCGCCGAGGCACCGACGAAGAACGCGGTGGACACGAACGCGGCAGTGGCCATGTGCATCAGGCGGTAGGGGAAGGAGGGGTTGAACACCACCGCAAACCAGTCCACCGGCACCACCCGACCATCGATGATCTCGTGACCTTGCGGGGTTTGCATCCAGCTGTTCGAGGCGAGAATCCAGAAGGTCGAGACCAGCGTACCGAGCGCTACCATCACCGTGGAGAAGAAGTGCAGACCACGGCCGACGCGGTTCCAGCCAAACAGCATGACGCCCAGGAAGCCGGCTTCGAGGAAGAACGCAGTCAGTACTTCGTAGGTGAGCAGCGGGCCGGTGACGGCGCCGGCAAAGTCGGAGAAGCGGCTCCAGTTGGTGCCGAACTGGTAGGCCATGACCAGGCCGGAGACGACGCCCATGCCGAAGTTGACGGCGAAGATCTTCGACCAGAAGTGATAGAGGTCACGGTAGACCTGGTTGTGGGTCCGCAGCCATAGGCCTTCGAGGACTGCCAGGTAGCTGGCCAGGCCAATGGTGATGGCCGACACGGTAAAGGCAAACTGCATTCGGGCGAGCTCTAAGGCCAATGGTGATGGCCGGGAACAGGATGTGGAACGACACGGTAAAGGCAAACTGCATTCGGGCGAGCTCTAAGGCTTCTATTCCGAACATGGTGCTTCCTCTTCAGATAATCCGGCGGCCGGGCTTGTGGCCCCGTCGCCCACTGCCCCCACTGGGTCGAGTACGGCGTGTTTGAATTGTTCTGTTCGATCGCAGGGATTCCGGCCAGACGGCCATTTCATTGATCTGGAACGATTGACCCAGATCAATTAATGCTAGGAAGCATAGTCCCGAATGGCCCGGTGGGCCGTGTGGTGGATTGCCGCGTGACCTGTTGCCTCACCCTCTTTAATTAACAGTGGAAAAGTGCCGACCCGAGCAAACAGTAACCGTTTGTTACAAACAGGTGATACGCTGCGCACCCCCTCTACTGCGCCGAGGCCCCTGGTTTCCGATGTCCGATTCCGCACCGCAGTTGTTGCGTCACCATCGTCCTTTTCTGGCCTTCTGGCTGGCCCGCGTGTTCACCGCCAGCGGCTTCCAGATGCTCACCGTGGCCATCGGCTGGCACCTCTACCAATTGACCGGCAACGTACTGGACCTGGGCCTGGTCGGCCTGGTCGAGTTCGCCCCACGGGTGCTGTTCATGCTGCACACCGGCCATGTCGCCGACCGCTATGACAGGCGCAAGGTCGCCGCCCTGTGCCAGAGCCTTCAGGGGCTGATTGCCCTGGCGCTGGCGGTGGGCAGTGCCACCGACAACGTCACCCGCGAACTGATCTTTGCCCTGGCCTTCCTGCTCGGCGCCAGCCGCTCATTCGAAATGCCGGCAACCCAGGCGTTGTTGCCCAATGTGGTACCGGCCGGGCTGTTCCCGCGGGCAGTGGCGGCGTCGGCCTCGGCCACCCAGTCGGCAACCATCGTGGCGCCGGCGGTGGGCGGTTTCCTGTATGCCTTTGGCAGCATGTGGGTGTACGGCCCGACGGTGGCCTTGTACGCCATTGCCTGCGTGCTGACCCTGAGCCTGCAGGCGCGCGGCCAGGTCGCACAGCGCGGGCGCGCCAGCATCGAATCGTTGCTGGCCGGCATCCGCTTCATTCGCAGCCGGCCCGACATCCTCGGCGCCATCTCGCTGGACCTGTTCGCCGTATTGTTGGGCGGAGCCACCGCGTTGCTGCCGGTATTTGCCAAAGACATCCTGCTGACCGGGCCGATGGGCCTTGGCCTGTTGCGCTCGGCGCCAGCGGTGGGGGCGTTGCTGATGTCGCTCTGGCTGGCGCGCTTCCCGTTCCAGCGCAACGTCGGGCGGACGATGTTCACTGCGGTCGGGATGTTCGGCGTGGCGACCATCGCCTTCGGCCTGTCGACCTCGTTCTGGTTCTCGCTGGCGGTACTGGTGGTACTGGGTGCGGCAGACATGATCAGCATGGTCATTCGCAGTTCGTTCGTGCAGCTGGAGACACCGGATGAAATGCGTGGGCGGGTCAGCGCAGTGAACGGCTTGTTCATCGGTGCCTCGAACCAGCTCGGTGAGTTCGAATCGGGGGTGACCGCGCACTGGTTTGGTACAGTGCCGGCGGTAGTGCTGGGCGGGGTGGGCACCTTGGTGGTGACCGGGGTGTGGATAAAACTGTTCCCTACCCTGGCCAAGCGGGATCGGTTGCATAACGGGTGATGCGTCACCCGTGCCGGCCTGTTCGCGGGCAAGCCCGCGCCTGCAGGGGACGTTACCCGCGCAGGACCAGAAAAACCCATTCCCCAACGGCCATAGGCCCCCGCCATGCATGCTGGTATCATGCGCGGCTTTTTTCCTCCCCACACAAAACCACAGCATCCGGTACGGTCTGTGCTTTGCTGATGGGGTCGATACATTCATGGCGCCGGGGGCGCCTTGGGGAGCGGGCATGCTGGAAAGGCTGTTTCAACTAAGAGCACACAACACCAACGTGCGCACCGAGATTCTCGCGGGCGTCACCACCTTCCTGGCCATGGCCTACATCCTGTTCGTCAACCCGAGCATCCTCGGCGAGACCGGCATGGACAAGGGCGCGATCTTCGTCGCCACCTGCCTGGCAGCAGCCATCGGCTCCGCCACCATGGGCCTGATTGCCAACTACCCGATCGCCCTGGCACCGGGCATGGGCCTGAACGCGTTCTTCACCTACACCGTAGTGCTGCACATGGGCCACACCTGGCAGGTGGCACTGGGTGCCGTGTTCCTGTCGGCGGTGATGTTCTTCCTGCTGTCGATCTTCCGCATCCGCGAGTGGATCGTGAACAGCATCCCGCTGCCGCTGCGTTCGGCGATTGCCGCCGGCATTGGCCTGTTCCTGGCATTGATCGCCCTGCATAACGCCGGCATCGTCGTCGATAACCCAGCCACTTTGGTGGGCATGGGCGACCTCAAGCAGCCTTCGGTGATTCTCGCCACACTGGGCTTCTTCCTGATCGTCGGCCTTGAGTCGCTGAAAGTGCGCGGCGCGGTGCTGATCGGCATCCTGGCCGTCACCGTCGCGTCGATCGCCATGGGCGTCACGCCGTTCGGCGGGATCGTGTCGATGCCACCTTCATTGGCACCCACCTTCCTGCAGCTGGACATCGCCGGTGCCCTCGACGTGGGCCTGATCAGCGTGATCTTCGCGTTCCTGTTCGTCGACCTGTTCGACAACTCCGGTACCCTGATCGCCGTGGCCAAGCGCGCCGGCCTGATGGGCAAGGACGGCCACATGCCGAAGATGGGCCGCGCCCTGATCGCCGACAGCACCGCCGCCATGGCCGGCTCCCTGCTGGGCACCTCGACCACCACCAGCTATATCGAGTCCGCTGCGGGCGTGAGCGCCGGTGGCCGCACCGGCCTGACGGCCATCGTGGTTGCTGTGCTGTTCCTGCTGGCGCTGTTCTTCGCCCCACTGGCCGGTAGCGTGCCCGCCTTCGCCACCGCTCCAGCGCTGCTGTTCGTCGCGGTACTGATGGCCTCGGGCCTGGCGGAAATAAACTGGGACGACGTCACCGAAGCCGCACCGGTGGTGGTAACTGCCTTGGCCATGCCGCTGACGTACTCGATCGCCAATGGCATCGCCTTCGGCTTCATCGCCTGGACCGCCGTCAAACTGATTTCCGGCCGCCGTCGCGACCTGAACCCGGCCCTGGTGATCCTTTCCATCCTGTTCGTCATCAAGCTAGGCTGGTTCAACGCATGAGTGCTGCTTTCGACCCCTCCTCCTACGCCACCCAACTGGATGCCAAAGTGGCCCGGCTGCGCGAGCTGCTGGCACCGTTCGGTGCGCCGGAACCGGCTGTTTTCGACTCGCCGCGCGAGCATTACCGCCTGCGCGCCGAGTTCCGCCTGTGGCGCGAGGATGGCCAGCGCCACTACGCCATGTTCGCCCCGGGCGAGAAGCACAAAGCAATCCTGATCGACGATTTCCCCATTGCCAGCGAACGCATCAACGCGTTGATGCCACGCCTGAAGGCAGCCTGGCAGGCCAGCGAAGAACTGGGCAACCGCCTGTTCCAGGTGGAGTTCCTCACCACCCTGGCTGGCGATGCGATGATCACGATGTGCTACCACCGCCCGCTGGACGAGGCCTGGGAAGTGGAAGCACGGCAACTGGCTGAAGCGCTGGGGGTGAGCATCATCGGCCGCTCCAAGGGCAAGCGCCTGGTTATCGGCCGCGACTACGCGGTGGAAAAACTCGATGTGGCTGGCCGCGTGTTCAGTTACCGCCAGCCGGAGGGTGCGTTCACCCAGCCCAACGGCGCAGTGAACCAGAAGATGCTCAGCTGGGCCTTCGAGGCCATGGGCGAGCGTGAGGATGACCTGCTGGAGCTGTATTGCGGCAACGGTAACTTCACCCTGCCGCTGGCCACGCGCGTACGCCAGGTGCTGGCCACCGAAATCAGCAAGACATCGGTCAATGCCGCACTGAGCAACCTCGACGAGAACGCTGTGGATAACGTGCGGCTGGTACGTTTGTCGGCAGAGGAGCTGACCCAGGCACTGAATGAGGTGCGGCCGTTCCGGCGCCTGGAAGGCATCGACCTGAAGAGTTATCAGTTCGGTACCGTGTTCGTCGACCCACCGCGTGCGGGGATGGACCCGGATACCTGCGAGCTGACCCGGCGTTTCGAGCGCATCCTGTACATCTCGTGCAACCCGGAAACGCTGGCAGCGAACATTGCCCAGTTGCAGGACACCCACCGCATCGAGCGCTGTGCATTGTTTGACCAGTTCCCGTATACCCACCATATGGAGAGTGGGGTTCTGCTGGTTCGGCGCTGATCGTTGTATTGCCGGGGCTGCTTTGCAGCCCATTCGCGGGCAAGCCCGCTCCTACATTGATCGGCGTACAGCCCGTTGCTCGGCGTTCAGCCCATTGCTCGGCGTAAGCAGATCGTTGTAGGAGCGGGCTTGCCCGCGAATGGGCCGCAGAGCGGCCCCAAGCGTCACCTCAGAAGTCGAAGAAAACGGTCTCCCCTTCCCCCTGAATACGGATATCAAAGCGGTACGCCGTCTTCCCATCCACTTCGCAACGCTTGGCAATCAAGGTTTCACGCCGCTGCGGCTGCTCGATCAGGTTGAGCACCGGGCACTTGGCATTGGCCTGGGCCTCATCATCGAAATACAGGCGCGTGTGCAGGTGGATGTTGATGCCACGGGCAAACAGGCTGATGTTGATGTGCGGCGCCATCGGCACGCCCGCAGCGTTGTTCACCACACCCGGCTTGACCGTGTGCAGCGTCCACTCACCGGCATCGAAGGTCGTGGCGGTGCGGCCGAAGCTGTTGAAGGCGTTTTCCAGGTTGTAGGCATCCTGGTACTCGCCGTTGGCGTCGGCCTGCCACACTTCCAGGAACGAGTCGCGCACCAGGTGGCCATTACCGTCATACACCTGGCCGAGCAGCAGAATGTGCTCGCCTGGCGCGTCTGGCTTGGCCAGGCGGTTCCAGATTTCCTGATCGCGGGTCGGGTTGCCGGCCGCTTCCAGGGCCAGGCCGATGTGCACGTAGGGGCCGGCAGTCTGCGAAGGGGTTTCCGGCAGCAGTTCGATTGGCATGGCGGGGTCCTCAGCAGTTTTCGAAGTGGGTCTTGCGCTGGCCGCGCAGCACGATGTCGAAGCGGTAGGCCAGGCAGTCCATCGGGTTGGCGTTGCTCATGTCGAGCTTGGCGATCAACTGCTGCACGGCTTGCGGGTTGGCGATCGACTTGACGATCGGGCACATCGGAATCAGCGGGTCACCTTCGAAGTACAGCTGGGTGATCAACTTGGTGGCGATCGATGGGCCGCTGATGGCGAAGTGGATATGCGCCGGGCGCCAGTCGTTCGGGCCGTTGCGCCATGGGTACGGGCCCGGCTTGATGGTGCGGAAGCTGTAGTAGCCGTCACGGTCGGTCAGGCACCGGCCAACACCACCGAAGTTCGGGTCCAGCGGCGCCAGGTAGCGGTCGTTCTTGTGGCGATAGCGGCCGCCGGCGTTGGCTTGCCACATCTCCACCAAGGTGTTCGGCACAGGCTTGCCGTACTGGTCGACGACACGGCCGGCAACGATGATGCGCTCGCCGATTGGCAGGCCACCGTTATTGAAGTTCAGCAGCAGGTCATGGTCATGGGCGCCGAAGCCCAGGTGGGAAAAATCCGGACCAGTGGTTTCGCTGATCGACTGCGGAATACTGACCAGTGCCTGGCGCGGCGAGCGGGCAATGGACGTCTTGTAGTCAGGCGTAAGGGCTTTGGGGTGCCAGTTGCGATCACGGATCACGAAGCGGCTGTTGTCCTGGGCGGGCATGCCGGTTTCCTCTCTTGGAATTATGAGAACGCCTGAGTGTGGCAGGCGGACTTACAGTTTCCGGCAGGTCGCGGGCGATGAACATTGAAATCGACCCCTTGATACATAACCAAATGGTTATGGATAAACACCTCGGCCTGACAGGTTCCACCTTCGTGAACTAATCTTTGTCTTCTTGTTTCACGCTCGGAGAGCATTCATGGAATGGCGAAAAGGCCGACGCAGCGACAACGTGGTCGATGCCCGAGGCGAAGGTGGCGGCGGCGGCATGCGTTTCGGCGGCGGCAAGGGGCTGGGGCTTGGGGCAATCCTGCTGATCGTCGGCATCGGCTGGCTCACCGGGCAGGACCCGTTGCAGATTCTTGGCCAGCTTGCCGGGCAGATGGAGCAGCAACAACAGCAGACGGCGCCCAGTGGTGCGGGCGGCAAGGCGCCACCGGCCAACGACCAGCAAGCCGAGTTCGTCGCCTCGGTTCTGGGTGACACCGAAGACACCTGGAAAGCCCTGTTCGCCGAGGCCGGCAAACAATACCGTGACCCCAAACTGGTCCTGTTCAGCGGCCAGGTCAATTCGGCCTGCGGATTTGCCTCGGCAGCGGTTGGGCCGTTCTATTGCCCGGCGGACCAGCGGGTGTACCTGGACATGTCGTTCTTCCGTGAAATGGAAACCCGCTTCGCTGCAGCTGGCGACTTCGCCCAGGCCTACGTGATCGCCCATGAAATCGGTCACCATGTGCAGACACTGCTGGGCGTTTCGGCCAAGGTCGACGCCGCACGACGCGCCGGCCAGCGCATGGAGGGCGACAACGGCCTGTTGGTGCGCCAGGAGTTGCAGGCCGACTGTCTGGCCGGGGTATGGGCATACCAGGCGCAGAAACGCCTGAACTGGCTGGAGCCAGGCGATGTCGAGGAAGCGCTGAATGCGGCCAATGCCATTGGCGACGACCGCCTGCAGCAGCAAAGCCGCGGGCGCGTAGTGCCAGACTCGTTCACCCACGGTACCTCGGCGCAGCGGGTGCGCTGGTTCAAGGCCGGGTTTGCCGAAGGTGAAGTGAACCGCTGCGACACCTTCAGTGCACGCACCCTCTGATACCCGGTGCAACAGGGACCGAGTGAGACCGCTTGCTGACATTTTGCTGAAAAAGCGTTTCAGCTTCCCCAATCATGGCCGATAACCCCTGCACGAATCAGCGGGCATCCAGAACAAAAACGCCTGGCGATCGAAGATCAAGAGAGCGAAATCAACTTCTGGAGAGCGTGCATGAACAGCTGGTTCGCCAACATCAGCGTCAACCTTAAACTCGGCCTGGGCTTCGGCCTGGTGCTGGTCCTCACTGGCCTGCTGGCCCTCACCGGCTGGACCAGCCTGGGCAGCCTGATCGACCGTAGCAACTGGATGGGCGATATTGGCCAGTTGAACAAGGACCTCACCGATCTGCGCATTGCGCGCCTGCAGTACATGATCGCCAACGGCGACGATACCGCCGCCGCCAACACCCTGGCCAAGCTGGACGCATTCAGCAAGCAGCAGGCCTACCTGGCCACCACCTTCAAAAGCCCGGAGAACGTCAAGCTGCTGGGTGAGCTTGGCGATACCATCAGCGCCTACAAGCTGTCGCTGAACAAGATGCGCCAGGGCTACGACGCCACCCGCGCAGCGCGCGTTTCCATGAACAGCTCGGCCATCCGCGCCGACCAGGCCATGGATGCGCTCAGCCAGGAGGTGATGGCTCGCCCCGAGGCTGACAGTGCGCGCCTGGCCCAGTACCAGCTGATCAGCAAGGCCCGCCAGCAATTGCTGCAGGTACGCATCGATGTGCGTGGCTACATCGCCGAGAACAGCAGCGCCAACGAGCAGGCCGCCCTGCGCCAGCTGGATGCAGCACTGGCCGATATCGACAACCTCAAGCGCCAGCTGCCTAGCGAAGACGCGCGCCTGCAACAGTTCGAAAACGCAGTACTGGCCTATCGTGACGCCGTACGCCAGTTCCGCGACGCGGTTGCCAACATCACCACCTCGCGCGCCGAAATGACCGTGCAGGGTGCCGACATCGTCAAGCGCAGCGACGCGTTGTACCAGATCCAGCTAGAGCGCCGTGACATCGAGAGTACCCAGGCCCGCAGCCTGCAGGCCATCGCCACACTGCTGGCGCTGCTGGTCGGCGTGCTGGCGGCGGTGCTGATCACCCGCCAGATCACGCGCCCGTTGCAAGACACCCTGGTGGCCGTGGAAAAAATCGCCAGTGGCGACCTTACCCAGCACATGCGCGTCACCCGCCGTGACGAACTGGGCGTGCTGCAGCAAGGCATCGCGCGCATGGGCACCACCCTGCGCGAGCTGATCAGCGGCATCCGCGATGGCGTCACCCAGATTGCCAGCGCCGCCGAAGAGCTGTCGGCAGTCACCGAACAGACCAGCGCGGGCGCCAACAGCCAGAAAGTCGAGACCGACCAGGTGGCCACCGCCATGCACGAAATGGCCGCTACCGTTCAGGAAGTGGCGCGCAATGCCGAGCAGGCCTCACATGCAGCTACAGGTGCCGATGACGAAGCCCGTGCCGGCGACCGCGTGGTGGGCGAAGCGATTGGCCAGATCGAACGCCTGGCCGAAGACATGCACCGTTCCACCGAGGCCATGAACCTGCTGCAGCAGGAAAGCCAGAAAATTGGTAGCGTGATGGACGTGATCAAGTCGGTGGCCGAACAGACCAACCTGCTGGCGCTCAACGCAGCGATCGAGGCGGCGCGTGCCGGCGAGGCAGGCCGTGGCTTTGCCGTGGTTGCCGACGAAGTGCGCGGCCTGGCCCAGCGCACGCAGAAGTCTACCGAAGAAATCGAAGAGCTGATTGCCAGCCTGCAGCACGGTACCCAGCAAGTGGCGAATGCCATGCAGGGCAGCCGTACCCTGACCGACAGCAGCGTCGAACTGGCGCGAAAGGCCGGATCATCGCTGGAGAGCATTACCAGTACGGTATCGAGCATCCAGTCGATGAACCAGCAGATTGCTGCGGCGGCAGAGCAGCAGAGTGCGGTGGCTGAAGAGATCAGCCGAAGCATCCTGAATGTGCGTGATGTGTCAGAGCAAACCGCAGCAGCCAGTGACGAGACGGCAGCGTCGAGTGTGGAGCTGGCGCGGCTGGGTGGGCAGTTGCAGACACTGGTCAGCCAGTTCCGCGTCTGACCTTTGCGGCCCTTTCGCGATTCAAGGCCGCACCCCACATTGATCGACGTACGCAGGTCCTCGTGGGAGCGGCCTTGTGTCGCGATAGGAGGGCAAAGCCCTCCCGGCGTTCTGACAGGTACTACTTGACGATCATCCCTACCCCACGCCCACGTGGGTCGGAAGCGGTCTCAAGCTTCGCCCCATCGACGCGGATCGCCTGGATGTCGCCCATCTCCCAGCCCTGGTCCTCCAGCACATAGCCCATCTTCTTCAGCTCATCAGCTACCGGCCCGGTCAGTGGCGCATAGCTGTCGAAGTAAATGGTGTCCTTGGGCAGCAACTGATGGTGCACGCGCTGCGCCGCCACCGCCTTGTCCAGCGGCATGCCGTAGTCGTACAGGTTGTTCATCACCTGGAAGATCGAGGTAAAGATCCGTGAACCACCCGGGGTACCGATTACCAGCTCGACCTTGCCATCGCGGGTCATCAGGCTGGGGCTCATCGACGACAGCATGCGCTTGCCTGGTTCGATCGCGTTGGCATCACCGCCGACCACGCCAAAGGCGTTCGCCGCCCCCGGTTTGGCGCTGAAATCATCCATCTCGTCGTTGAGCAGGAAACCAGCGCCCTTCACCACCACACCACTGCCATAGTCGAGGTTGAGGGTGTAGGTATTGCTGACCGCGTTGCCCTGCTTGTCGACGATCGAGAAATGCGTGGTCTGGTGCGGCTCAAGGCCCGGCTTGACCTTGTCGGTGTCGGAAATGGCCTTCGGGTTGACTTGGGCTGCGCGCTTGGCCAGGTAATCCTTGGCCACCAATTGGTCCACCGGAACCTTGGTGAAGGCCGGGTCGCCCAGGTAATCGGCGCGGTCGGCGAACACCCGCTTCTCGATCTCGGCCAGCAGGTGGATGTACTGCGCCGAGTTATGCGCCACCCCTTTAAAGTCGGCCGCGCGGTCTTCCTTGATGCCCAGCAACTGGGCAAGCGCCACACCGCCTGAGCTCGGCGGTGGCGCGGTATACACCACATTGCCACGCCAGCTCACGGCCATCGGTTCACGCCATACCGCCTTGTAATCCTTGAGGTCATCTTTGGTAATCAGGCCTTTGTCAGCCTGCATCTGCGCCACCAGCAAATCGGCGGTCTTGCCTTGATAGAACTCGCTCACGCCCTTGGCGGCTATACGCTCCAGGGTCTGGGCCATTTCCGGCTGCTTGAACAGCTCGCCGACCTTCATGTTGCCGAAGTAATCGTTGAAGTTGGTCGCCGTCTTGAACATGCCTTGGGCATCGTTGCGGTACTGGTACTGCTTTTCCGCCACCTTGAAGCCATTTTTCGCATAGCCGATGGCCGGGGTCAGCAACTCGCTCCAGGGCAGCTTGCCGAACTTCTGGTGCGCCTCCCACAGGCCCATTACCGTACCGGGTACGCCTGCGGCGCGTGCCCCGACCAGGCTGAGGTTCTCGATGACCTCGCCCTTGTCGTCCAGATACATGTTGCGCGTGGCGGCCTTGGGCGCGACTTCGCGGTAGTCGAGGAAGTAAGGCTTGCCATCGACAAACAGGGTCATGAAGCCGCCACCGCCGATATTACCGGCCTCTGGGTAAGTCACCGCCAGGGTGAAGGCGGTCGCTACTGCCGCGTCCACCGCGTTGCCGCCCTTTTTCAGAATATCGGCGGCCACCTGTGCACCATATTGATCGGGGGCGGCCACCGCGCCGCCCTCCAGGGTGGCGGCGTAAACTGAGGAACAGCTCAGGATCGCGGCTGCGAGAGCCAGATACTGGAAAGGGACAATACGCATGACACTTCCTTGGTGTTGTTTTTGTTGAGCAGTCAGTAAGGCCGAAGCGCTTCGACTGTGCAATCAACCGTCGGAAGTTTCGCCGCCTG